>NZ_CM147924.1:0-5910000 GCF_055809755.1 Cyclobacterium sp. 10D3-21 | reverse complement strand
CCATGGCCAGGTTGAAGCTCTGGTAAAACAGAGTGGAGGACCGAACCGATAAGCGTTGAAAAGCTTCCGGATGAGCTGTGGGTAGGGGTGAAAGGCCAATCAAACTGAGAAATAGCTCGTACTCCCCGAAATGTTTTTAGGAACAGCGTCGGGAATTGTATGATGGAGGTAGAGCTACCGATAGGACTAGGGGGAGTCAAATCCTACCAAATCCTGACGAACTCCGAATGCCATTATACAGAACCGGCAGTGAGGGCTTGGGTGCTAAGGTCCAAGTCCGAGAGGGAAAGAACCCAGACCTACCGCTAAGGTCCCAAAATCCGCGCTAAGTTGAACAAAGGCGGTCCAGCTGCAGTGACAGCCAGGAGGTTAGCTTGGAAGCAGCTATTCCTTTAAAGAGTGCGTAACAGCTCACTGGTCGAGCGGCAGGGCGTCGATAATAATCGGGCATCAAGTGCGGTACCGAAGCGAAGGAAAGTATTTATATTTTGGTAGGGGAGCATTCCAGCGACAGTGAATCCGGATGGTAATGTCCGGTGGAGTTTCTGGAAAAGCAAATGTAGGCATAAGTAACGATAATGGATGGGAACAACATCCACACCGAAAGACCAAGGATTCCTGATCAACGCTAATCGGATCAGGGTCAGTCGGGACCTAAGGATAACCCGAAGGGGGATTCCGATGGAAAATGGGTTAATATTCCCATACCGAACATACAGGTAATGGGGCGACGGAGTGTTGAAAGATCCGCCCGGTGACGGAATACCGGGTTAAAGGGTGTAGGTATTTGGACTGTAGTAAAATGCGCAGTCTTAGCCGAACCTGATAGTACCAAGCGTCTTCGGACAATTGGATAGTGGTCCTAAAAGCTTCCAAGAAAAACCTCTAGCGTTAAGCGTATGTTCGCCCGTACCGCAAACCGACACAGGTGGTTGGGGAGAGTATCCCAAGGTGCTCGAGTGAATCATGGCTAAGGAACTCGGCAAAATGGCCCTGTAACTTCGGGAGAAGGGGCGCCTCCTCTTGCTTCGGTGAGAGAGGCCGCAGTGAAAAGGCCCAGGCGACTGTTTATCAAAAACACATGGCTTTGCGAAATCGAGAGATGAAGTATAAGGCCTGACACCTGCCCGGTGCTGGAAGGTTAAGGGGGGACGTTATCGTAAGAGAAGCGTTGAACCGAAGCCCCAGTAAACGGCGGCCGTAACTATAACGGTCCTAAGGTAGCGAAATTCCTTGTCGGGTAAGTTCCGACCTGCACGAATGGTGTAACGATCTGGGCACTGTCTCAGCCATGAGCTCGGTGAAATTGTAGTCGCGGTGAAGATGCCGCGTACCCGCAACGGGACGGAAAGACCCCATGCACCTTTACTGCAACTTAACATTGGTATCGGGTACACGGTGTGTAGGATAGGCCGGAGGCTGTGAATCGGCGTCGCTAGGCGTTGAGGAGCCACCGTTGAAATACGGCCCTCTGTGTGCCTGGTATCTAATCCCTGAAACAGGGAGACATTGTTTGGTGGGTAGTTTGACTGGGGTGGTCGCCTCCAAAAGAGTAACGGAGGCTTCCAAAGGTTCCCTCAGCACGCTTGGTAACCGTGCGTGGAGTGCAATAGCATAAGGGAGCTTGACTGTAAGGCGTACATGCCGAGCAGGGTGGAAACACGGGTATAGTGATCCGGCGGTACCGTATGGAAGGGCCGTCGCTCAAAGGATAAAAGGTACGCTGGGGATAACAGGCTGATCTCCCCCAAGAGCTCATATCGACGGGGAGGTTTGGCACCTCGATGTCGGCTCGTCACATCCTGGGGCTGGAGAAGGTCCCAAGGGTTGGGCTGTTCGCCCATTAAAGTGGCACGCGAGCTGGGTTCAGAACGTCGTGAGACAGTTCGGTCCCTATCTGTTGCGGGCGTGAGAAGTCTGCGGGGGGCTGTCCTTAGTACGAGAGGACCGGGATGGACCGACCGCTGGTGTACCGGTTGTAGTGCCAACTGCACCGCCGGGTAGCTAAGTCGGGAAGAGATAAGCGCTGAAAGCATCTAAGTGCGAAACTCGCCCCAAGATGAGACTTCTAAACAGGGCCGTCAGAGACGATGACGTTGATAGGCTGTAGGTGTAAAGTCAGAAATGACATAGCCGAGCAGTACTAATAGCCCGAAAACTTGAACACCTTTGCTACGTTGCATTTTCCACAAGACAAGTCAATTTACTTTAAGACATATCGTAATAATTAACGAAATTAAGTGAGCGCTAGCGATAGCAACCACGAAGATTTAGGCGGCCCGGCGCAGGGGACCCACCTCTTCCCATCCCGAACAGAGAAGTTAAGCCCTGCCGCGCCGATGGTACTGGGGTTACACCTGGGAGAGTAGGTCGCCGCCTTCATTATTACAGACCCGTAGTTAACACTACGGGTCTTTTTTTTTGCCCTTTTCGCTGAATTAACCTACTAAAGCCCTAACTTTTTTAAGAACCCTGTTCTCGCATAGGGTTATAAGGTCTTAGTACTTAATGTACAAGGTGGTTTCCCTGCCAGCAACACTATTATTAAGGCCAAGCTATGAATCTATATTTGGTGCTATTAAACAGGCCAAATCCAGACTTATCCGAATCAAAGATTATAATTAAAGCGTATTTAACAGAAAAACACATTAGTAAAATAGAAAGGTGTAGATGCAATCTACACCTAGCGCATATCCTTGCTAAGTACAAGGTGGGTGATTATGCAATGGTATTCGTATTAGCCTGTCTTGTCTTTCCTCAGGAAGGATTGGGTATCCATAATTTAGTTTATTCTCCCGGATGACCTTCACTTAGTCCCCCCCCTCTAAGCCATCAATTTTACCTAAAAAAAACAGCTTACTTTTATTAAGTAGATTTAACCAAGATATTTTTAATAGGGAAAGTACGTCCCTAGAATAGAAAGGTGTAGCTGCAACCTACACCTGGTTTTTACCAAGGATTGGAGCAGAGGTAAAGGGGAAAACAGTTATTTTGAATTTATTATCTGCTGTAGCCGAAAAAGTTATTGTTCCGTTAAATTTTTCACTCAACCAAATGCAAATCAATTTATTGTTTCCATTGCTAGGACCAGGTTTTTATTGTCTGGACTTAAGGCTATTCTGCTAATGTTTCTGTACCCGGGAATATTTAAAGTAGCTATTTCTTCCCAATCTGTACCTTTGTTAATGTTTTTAAGAAAAATAGAATTTTCTCTAGTCATTAATATATTGTTTTTGTCTAACCAAAAGAAATCTTCCGCATTGCCTAGAGCTGTACCAATAGTTTCTAATTGTCTGTTGATTATATTGAAAGCTTTTAATTCATAAATGTCTTTGCCGTCTGAAACTATATTTGAACTTTTATCCAAGTAAACGATTTCGTCTGTTCCTGGGCGTGACTTGATACATCTTCCTGGATTTTGAGCCACTTCAAATATATCTTCTCTGCTATAGGGATAGACCAATCGATTTGGTGTTCCCGATAGAAATAAAGATGCTGTTTCCCCATGCCAGCCGTAGTAACCGACTGGTTGAATATCATCATAAAGCAATTCAGGCTCTCCGAAGTTTATAGGGTACAACCATAAGCGTTGGCTACTGTCTTTCTCCACGGTTACTGCAGATATGTACTGTCCACAACTCGTAATGTCCGGAGAGAATTCACTTGTATCCGAAGTTCTGGTCATGTTAGTGAATTTTTCACTGTTCAGGTTGTACATTATTATGTCAAAATTTCCCGATTCATCTTGAGAGGCGAATACCAATTGACTCTTGTTTATAAAAGTAGGCTGGTTGTCATAATACTTTCCTGAAGTAATTTTCTTAGCTGTTTCTGGAAAAATAGTAAATCCAAATAGGCCTTTTTTTGCTTGGATTAAAAACAAATCTGTTGATTCCTGGGCAAAACCAAAGGTTAGGCTTAGAAATAATAGCGTCGTTAAGAATATACTCATGGATTTGTTTTTACCGCCGAACATTTTCATTTTAAGCATGTTTTTGATAGGTCAATTAATTTTCTAATGTACAAAAATGCTACTTGGATTCATTACCAAATTTGACACAATTCCTCAGTCTCTTTACCGGATTGGTATGGGGTTAATAATTTATCGGTTTCTCATTATTTAATAATGTACGATAATGGACATTATTTGTATCTTAATCGAACACTTCTTTTCCTTTAATTGGCCTATACTGCCTCCAATAAGCTATTTAATAACTGGCATTCTATTCGTATATTGATTGGTATGAAAGTTAACCTATCAGGAACTTTGGAATTGATTGTATGGCTGCTTGCACTAATAGGCTTGTATGCTTTTGGAGGAGAATCAGCACATACTTTTAGTTTATGCCCATTGGATAATTTGGGATTTACCTGGTGTCCGGGCTGTGGAATAGGTCGTTCCATGCATTATTTTATGCATGGGGATTTCAGAAGTTCTTGGAACTACCATCCATTGGGATGGTTTGGAGTTGGCATTATTTTATTTAGAATTATTGAATTAATTAAACTGAAAATAAAAACGAAATTATGGCAAATGTATTGAGACACCTACCGGAATTGGAAGGTATGGAATTAGGTTATGTTCAGGGATTATTGAAGGACATGAATGAAGAGCAAGCAAGTTTGTTTGCTCAGGTTTACCGAGCCAGAAGAAAGGATAGTCAAATGATTTTAATATTGACGCTTCTTGGTTTTTTTGGTTTCGCGGGTATTCATAGGTTTATTTTGGGTCAGGTTGGACTTGGAATCCTATATTTACTTACTGTAGGTTTATGTTTTATTGGTACCATAGTGGATTTGATCAATTATAAAAGCTTAACCTATGAATACAATATTAAAATGGCGCATGAAACGCTCTCCTTGTTGGCAATAAATGATGACTATAAAACGAATAAAGATGAGTAGGTATCCTGTATTGTTTTTGTTTGTATTGGTCGGGTTTTCGGGATTACAATTTAGCTGTAACCCATTACCATTGGAAATCATCACGGATATGGAGAATTCCTATGAAGGAATTACTAAGGTCAATGTGAATGGTGGTGCTCTTGAAATTAGTTATACTGGAGGAGAAGGAACGGAGAGTGTAAATATTGATGCTTTCGTAGAAGCCAGTGATTCTGAAATGGAAGGGGTAATTGTTAGGAGAGTTGGGGATGAATTGAATGTTAATTTTGATTCCGGTAGGAATGGCTCTTTTTTTTCTGCTATAAATGTGAAAGGGTATATAAGTCTCACCGGGCCAGTTGACATGGCGGTAAATATCAACAATTCATCAGGCACCATGGAGGTCGTAAATGTCAGTAATGATGATATTGTATTGAAAGGAAGTTCAGGCAAGATTGAGGGCAGGAATCTGAAATCCCCAGATTTAAGAGTGAAGATTTCCTCGGGTAAACTGGAATTAGAAAATATTGAAGGAAAATTAAATATGGAGGTATCATCAGGTATGGGGAACCTTGATGGTATGAAGGGGGATGTTCAATTTAGAGGGTCTAGTGGAATGGTTGTTTTATCAAATATTGAGGGCCTTCTTTCAGGTAGTATGAGTTCTGGTAAAGCAGATCTTAATAGGGTAAGTCAATTAGGGGCGATCAGTCTGTCTTCAGGAATGCTGGAAGCGAATCAATGTGGCATTGGCCCGGAAACCAATCTATCTGCATCTTCAGGTTACATGAAGGTAAACACTACCTCTTCCTTGAAGGATTTTAACTTTGACTTCAATGTTGGTAGTGGTAGGCTCAGTATTGGAGACCAATCTAGCAGTGATGACCTGTATGTAAACAATGATTCGGAAGTGACAATCAAAGGCCGAATACAATCAGGTAAGATGGTAATCAGTGATTAAAGAGAAGGTGTGGTTTGGTATGTTTTGTTCTGTGTAGAAGGAACTTAACCCAACTTGGCTATTGAGTAAATTAACATTTTGATTATTAGTGTTTTACAAAATCAGTGGTACACTACATATTTTTTCACTGCCTTTTGTGTATCCGTACAGCCAGTGGCCTTGTAGATCTGTTGGACTTCCCTGATTGGCTTTGAGGGTTTTCTTATGTGGATATCCTTTTTATCGGTTGGCAGTTCTATGGTCTGGATGGTCTGTGTGGCCATGATGCGCAGGATATTCTTCCAGTCATGACGGATGCCTTTTTTCCGGAGCATGTACCGGATGGTATTTACCAGTTGATAGGCCAATATGGTCAGGTAGATGTGTGCTTCGATCCTTTCGTCATTTTGATGGAAAACTGGTCTGATGCTCAGGTCAGACTTCAGGCATCTGAAGGTAGATTCCACCTCTCTTATGGTGTTGTAAATATCCCAAAGCTCTTTTTCCCCAGGATCCTTATAACTGGTACGGATAAAATATACCCCCTTTTCCTTCTCATCTCGTACCGAGTCGGCCCTGCGTTCCCATTTTATGTCGGTGGCTGTCCCTTTGGACTGCTCTACGTTGACCTGATATCTGCCGGATGCCCGATTGTGTTTTTGCTTTGCCCTGCCGATCCGCTCCCATACTTTTTCAACCTTTTTGGTGCCTCCCTTTTTGTTGAGGGCCGCTCTGATGCCTTGCAGCTCTTCTTCAAAACGCCCTGCCAGTTTTCCGGCCATTGATTCTTCCTTCTTCCTTTTGGCAGCACTCTGCACGTACATCCAGGTGTCTGAATAGCCTTTAGGGTGGAAAATGGCCAGCTTCACTTTGTTCTTGTCCCTGTCGGTAAACTGGCTGACGGTTGTTGCCGCCGAATAATTCCGAAGCCTTTTGCGTGATACGCAGACATAGTCATAGCCCTTTTCCCTAATCAGGGCCAAGTTGTCCTCCGTGGCAATCCCGGCATCCATCACGATGGTCTTTTTATGGGCCTTGCCACTGTGTCTTTCCAGGTCTTCCACCATATCGGAGAGTGTGTTGGTATCAGGCTTGTTGCCTTCGTAGATACGGGAGTGCCGGATAAATCCCTGGGCATTGATAACCCCGGTAAAGACCACCAACGGACAGTCGCTCCTCTTTTCCTTGCTTCTTCCATGGAAGGCTAACTTACTGCCCTTTTTGCCTGTCTCAAAATAAGTATTGCTGATATCGAAGATGACCAGCTTGTCCTCAATGTCAAACATATCGGTGATATGGTCATATAAGAAACTGTCAATCTTCTCTTTGTGGGCGTAAAGTTGATCGGAAACTGCATAAAGCTGTTTATGGGTGATCGAAGAGCGGTATCCGAAACATCCTGCCAGTTCGCTGTTCATCTCCAGCAGCTGTGCGGTTTTGTACTCGGAACTGGAAAAAACAGCCCGTGAGGCGATGGCTATCAGTGCCTTATCAGCCTGCTTACCCTCAAAACCCAGGTTGAGCAGGCATTCCCTTAGCTTAAGCTTGTCCAATACCTGCCTGCACAAATGTTCGCCGCCAAAGCTCTTCACATCGGCCACTTGAAGTCCTTTGATATCGACATGGTGCATCTCGGCCCTCTCGGGTGCCGGGGGGATGGAGACCTGGTCCGGTTCTGGCTCGCCGTATTTGATAAGGTACTTTTCGTAAAGAGACAAAGCCAGTGTGTGCAAATATTCGGGGGCATCATGGGGAAAGATGTCGGGTTGCATGAAAATCTTCGATTTAAGCATGCTCAGGACAATTTTCCGGTTATCCTTGTCTGCCAGAAGGGGGTCTGAGCCCAGGTACAGTATGACGTTCTGTTTGACTTTTCCTTCAATCCTGGAGGTTTGAACCAGATTGTACTGGAAAAAAGTTTTGCTGTCTTTGCTTCGCTGTTTTTTGACTTCCCTGATGAACATGACACAAATATAGGAAATGTAAAATAAACAAACAACAACCGTACATCACTACAAATGAAAAAAGCCAAAATAATCGGCCTTTAAACGCAATAAAGGCACTTACACCTCTGAAAATTCATGAAAATATGATGCGTAGAGCCAAGTTGGGTTAAGGCTATTCGAAACTGTGGATATAATGAAAAAAAATATATCAAACCACTTATATAAAAAAGTATTGGTAAACAAAAAAAGCAACCTTTAAGGTTGCTTTTCAATACTGATGTCAATGTTATGTTATGCGTTAACTACCTTCACATTCACTGCATTCAGACCTTTTCTTCCTTCTTTAAGGTCGAAGGATACGTCATCGTCTTCTCTGATTTCGTCAATAAGTCCTGAGACATGCACAAAATACTCTTTTGATGATTCATCATCGATAATAAAACCGAATCCTTTGGATTCATTAAAAAATTTTACTTTTCCTGTGTTCATAATAATATTAATTGATTGTATTTACTGGGGTAAAGATAAGAATTCTTTTTGCAAAAAAAACTCTTGAATAAATTTATTTTCAGGAATTAAAAGATTACATAAAATGTTGTGGCCATACATTTGACATAAACAGTAAGATTCAACCCTTTTATAGGATTATTATTTCATCAATTCTATACCTTCTTTAAGGCACTTTTGAACTTCATTCTCTGGCCATATTCCTGATTGTACTTCACCAATATGTTTTTTTCTTAACAAAAACATACATGTTCTTGACTGGCCAATGCCACCACCAATACTTTGTGGCAATTCTCCATTCAATAACTTTTCGTGGAAGAATAATACACTTCTTTGCTCTTCACCAGAAACTTTCAATTGGTGCGCTAAAGTTTCCGCATTTACTCTTATTCCCATAGAGGAAAGCTCGAATGAGTTTTCAAGAAGCGGATTCCAAACTAAAATATCTCCATTTAGCCCTTTATATCCTTCTGAATTGAAACTACTCCAGTCATCATAATCTGGTGCTCGACCATCATGTTTTTCACCATTACTTAATTCATCGCCAATACCAATGAGGAAAACAGCTCCATGTGCTTTGCATGCCTGGTATTCTCTTTCTTTGGGAGTTAAATCCGGGTATTCCTGTAGTAGATCTTCTGCTTGTATAAACTTAATTTTCTCAGGTAATATAGGAGTTATCTCTGGGAAAAGTGAGGAAATATTTTTTTCCAATTCCTGAAAGATGCCATAAATACTTTCTACAACTTCTTTTAAGTATTCTAAACTTCTATCAGAATCGCTTATTTTTTGCTCCCAATCCCATTGGTCGACATATAAGGAGTGCTGGGGTGAGTAATCTTCATCAGGCCTTAAGGCTCTCATGTCTGTTATAATCCCCTCTCCATTTTCAGTTTCAAGTTCAGCTAATTGCCACCTTTTCCACTTCGCTAGTGATTGTACTACTACTGCAGGAGCATCCGCTTGGTTTTTAATTGGAAATCTTACAGGGCGTTCAGTTCCACTTAAGTCGTCGTTAATACCTGTTCCATCCATTATCACCAGTGGACAAGACACCTTGAAAAGGTTCAGTTTTTCAGACATCAAAGCAGGGAATTTTGTTTTGATAAGGTCTATGGCCTTCTCTGTCTCTCTCCTGTTTAATAAGCAATTGTATTTCAGCTCACTAGTTGCCGGCATGTTTTTATATTTACTATGTTCACTATTTGTCATTCTTCTCAAAATCGCCCCAATATTAAGGAAAAGAATTGATTCAAGAAAATATCCTGGTCCTTACCCATAATTAAGGTAAGAAATTGATATAAACGGGTTTGTATATATCTATCTGTATATCAGTTGATTCTAATTTCCCGGTTTCTATGTCTCTTTTGAAAGCCAAGATTGTATTTGAGTCTTGATTGGCAGCCAATAGGTATTTTCCGTCAAGCGTAATATTGAAGTTTCGCGGAGCTTTTCCTCCGGAAGAAATGGTCTGAACATGAACCAAATCACCTTTATCTATGACTTTAAAGCAAATTAACTCATTTGCTTCTCCACGATTAGAGGCATACAAGAATTTTCCATCAGGGCTTAACCGTACTTCAGCAGCACCTACTTTTCCTTCAAAAGTCTCTTCTGTCAATTTATGTGTTGATAAATGCCTAAGTTCTCCATCATTGTACGCATAAACGCCAACTTCCGCAGAAATCTCATGTATCAAATAAAGTTTATCTCCTTCTTCATTGAATACCATATGCCTCGGTCCGGCACCGGGAGCAACATGTAACCTGAAAATTGGTTCTGGATTCAAAGGTTTTTCCTTATTGCTATTGAAATCGTATACATCAACTTCATCCGTTCCGAGATCAGCTATAAATAGGTTGCCGTCTTTGGGATGAAATATTGCTGAATGCACATGTGGTTGTTTTTGCCTATTGGGAAGGAGGCCACTTCCTTTATGCTTGATCACTTGAGCAGCAGCTTTGAGTTGCCCATCTTCATTGACAGGAATTACCGTAAAATCACCTGATGAATAGTTCGCTGCAATTACAAATCCTTCACTTGGATCCATGGTGATGTAGCAAGGTGATTCGCCCTCCGCAGATACCGTATTTAATTTCTTTAGCTTTCCATCGTTAAAACTGAAAGCACTTACTTTCCCTCCTTCTTCACCACCGGTTTCTTGCACTGTATAAACACGGTTCTGTGCTTTATTGGCTATGACAAATGATGGGTTTTCCGGATCTGAAGCAGAGGATAGAATTTTTATTTCCCCAGCTTCCGGGTCAAACTCCATAAGGTGTATCCCTTGTTCCGGAGAATTGGTATAGGTTCCTAATAAAAACTTATGCGTAATAGGCATCTCTTTGACCTTTGTTTCTGCTTTTTCATTGTTGCTTGTTCCGCAAGCAATGCATAGCATAATTATACTGCTATTAAATAGATTTTTTATTTTCATTTTTTTCTTCGATTTCTTCCATACCACTGGCCAATCCATGGGTTTTGGGATGGTATTTACCTTTGAGATCATCCTCTTTTGATTTTGACCATAATTTCACACCCGAGAAATAGGATGCCCTACCGATCATATGGGCACCTACTGGGGCGGTTAATAAAATAAAAGTAATGATTGCCAACACTCTGGAGGTAATCCCTATTTCATTGAAATAAATAGCGGCAGAAATTAATAGCAAGCCAATACCTAAAGTAGCGGCTTTAGTGGTTACTGAAATTCGCAAATAAAGATCAGGCATACGAATAACGCCAATTGCCGCCAGTAATATAAATATTGCTCCTAGAGCACTTAATATTATGATCAGGTAATCATTCATTTTTTTCTCTTTTATCTAAATAATAAGAAAATGCAACAGTGCCTAAAAAGGCAATTAAGGCCATGATCATGGCGATATCTAGAAACGCCGGCTGATCTGTATAAATACTATAAATAGTAATGATACCAATACCTGTGGTAAGCAATAGGTCAAGAGCTACCACCCTATCTGAAAGGGTAGGACCAATTAGAAACCTAATAAATATTAGCAAGGTTGAAATGGCCAAAAGAGGAAGTATTATATAGTATAGGAAGTCGTATACACTCATCTCAATATCTCCAAAAGTTTACGTTCAAATCCATTTTTTATATCGGCAATAAAAGCTTCTTTATTTTTCACATACATGGCATGTACATAAAGTACTTTTCGGTCATCAGAAACATCCAGACTCAGTGTTCCTGGGGTCAATGTAATGAGGTTGGCAAGTAAGGTGATTTCCACATCAGTCTTGGCATCTAACGGGATTTTGATGATTCCAGGCTTCATAAAATAGCTGGGGGTACTCACATCGTAGGCAACCTGTAAGTTGGCTTTGATCAATTCAAACAAGAAGAAAAAGATGAAAGAAATAACCTTTGGTCCACGAGAAAGGTAACGGTTATTTTGCTCGTCCCTGGAAATAAGCCACAGCAGAAAAAAGCTCAGTATAAAACCAAATACGAAATTAACAAAAGAGAAAGTACCTGTTACTGCCAGCCAGATAAAGGAAAGCAATAGGTTACTAAGAAACCTGGTTTTTATCATTTTCTATTTAATTAATTGCCTAAAACTGCTTGAATATAAAGCGTAGGGTCCATTAGATTTTCAGCAATTTTGATTGATAATCGCATGACCCATTCTGCTCCAAAGCCTATTCCCAAAGAAATTACAGAAAGAAAAGCGATAGAACCCACCATTGCTTTTCTCTTCAGAGGTTTCAAGGCATCGTAATACTTGATGTGTTTTTTCACAGGTAACTCAGGACCATCCTTCCAGAAAACCTCTGACCACATGCGGGCTATTATGAATAAGGTAAGGAAACTTCCCAATATTATGAAAACCACCACCAAAATATTTGATTGATCCATGGCACCTTGAATCATTAAGAGCTTGCCCCAAAAACCTGACAAAGGAGGAATACCTACCAATGAAAAGAGAGGAACGGCCATTAAAAGGCTCATCTTTGGATGTTCTTTATAAAAGCCTCCAAGTAAACGCATGGAATAGGTACCCTTAAATTTGAAAATCAAGCCACTTACCATAAAGAGGTTTGTTTTAACGATGATGTCATGAACCAGATAAAAAATGGCACCTGCGATGGCTAAAGTACTGTATACACCCAGGCCTGCTAGCATAAATCCAATGTGACAAATGATCAGGTAACTAAAGACTTTTCTAATGTTGTTTTGAATCAATGCGCCAATACCTCCTGATAGGATGGTGAAAATCGCAATGGCCATGATCACCGTTGAAAGAAAGGTGTCAGGGATGAAAATCAAAGTAAACACCCTAAGCATGGCATAAACACCTACTTTGGTAAGTAAACCTCCAAAAATAGCTGAAATGGCTGGTGGCGGAGTATGATAAGAAGCAGGTAACCAAAAATAGAGCGGGAACACTGCGGATTTAATTCCGAACCCAACAAGGAACAGAATGGCTGTGACATTGACCAAACCTCTGTTTTCTATTTCTGCTACCCGAAGAGAAAGATCGGCCATGTTCAAACTCCCTGTCAAGCCATACAATATAGCGATGGCTGTAAGGAATATGACCGAGGCCAATAGATTCATGGTGACATATTTAATGGCACCTTCAATTTGGGCCTTCTCCCCGCCGATCGTTAGCAACACAAAAGAGGAGATAATGATGATTTCAAACCAAACATAAAGATTAAAGATATCCCCAGTAAGAAATGCGCCACTCAAGCCCATGATTAAAAGGTGAAAAATAGGGAAATACCCGAATTTGATGCGGGCGTTTCTTACACTACCTACAGAATACACAGAGACGGCAAGACCTGCAATAGCTGTAAGCAATACCAGAAGGGCACTGAATGTATCTGCAACAAAAGTAATACCAAATGGAGCTTTCCATCCACCTGCTTGCATGATTTGAATGCCTTCACTGTCCACTTTAATCAAAAGTAGCAAGCTTATTACAAGCGCTACCAGGGAGCCAGTTACAGAAATTAGCTTTTGAATATTCTTACTGCTCCAAGAGAACATCAGCAATATTGCGATAAAGAGCTGTAAAATTACCGGTAAAACAATATAAGGGTTGTTCATAAGTCTTCGTCGGTTGCGTTCATTTCGTCCAGGTCATCTGTTTTAACCACTTTATAGGCACGCTTGATTAAAATAATGGCAAAGGCCTGTAATCCAAAACTAATAACTATGGCGGTAAGGATTAGTGCCTGAGGTACTGGGTCTGCATAAATTTCTCCCAACATCTTTTCTGAGGATGCGATAATAGGGGGTTTCCCTTTAACTATTTTTCCTAATAAAAATATCAATAAATTGGCTCCATTTCCAAGCAGGATCAAGCCGATAATTAGCTTAACCAAACTTCTTCTCAGCATCATGTAGATGCCGGCGGCATATAAGAGTCCTATAATTATTACCAATAAAATTTCCATATTATAAACCTTCTGATATGGTGAAAATAATGGTGAGGGTGACACCAATAACTACCAGGTAAACGCCTGCATCAAAGAACAAGGCAGTACCAACTGATCCGATCACTGGGACAGCATTCTCCAACCATAGACCAGTCATAAATGGCTCCCCAAAAAACAGGGGCAGGGCACCAGAGGCCAGGGCCAGGAGTAACCCTACTGGCATTAAGAAACCAGGGTGAATGGACATGATGTTTTTAGTTTTTTCTATTCCATTGGCAAATGAATGGATCACGAAAGCAATAGATGCCATCAACCCACCGACAAAGCCACCGCCTGGTAAATAATGTCCACGCAATAATATAAAGATGGAAAAGAGCAATAATAAAGGAAGCAAGTATACCGAGGCAGTCTTGAATATGATGGTTTTCATAATTATTCTTTTTCAGTACTTTTAAGATGGAGTTTTAAAAGGCCAAATACGCCAATGGCTGCAATGGCCAAAACGGTGATTTCTACCATGGTATCAAAGCCTCTAAAATCAACAAGGATTACATTGACCACATTTTTACCTTTTCCAAGAATATAGGCGTTCTTCGCATAGTATTCACTGATCTCCTTGGTTACGGATTCGTTCATCACTTCTAGCGTCAATACACTGATAAGTGCACCAAATACAAGCGCCAACAATCCATCCCTGATTTTATCATTGTTGTCAGGAAGAACAAGGTACCTGGGAAGGTTATACAAAACCAAAACAAATAAAATTACTGTCAAGGTATCTATCGAAAACTGAGTCATGGCCAGATCCGGCGCAGAATAGAATAAAAATATCATGCAAAAGGAATAGCCAACGACACCTAAAGAAGCCACCGCAGTAAGCCTGGATTTAGAGAAGACGGTAAAGAAAATTGCTGAGGCCATTATAAGGATTACAATTGCCTCATAAAAGGATACCTCTGTGAGTTTAGCGGTGTCGACATACAACTCTACCCCAGTGAAGAAGCGATAGCCCAGTAAAATGCATAAAAAAGAAAGGATGGTGATCAAGTAGTACCTTAAGTAGCCGTTTTGAAAAAACCTGGTCCAATGTCTGCTTAACGAAGCAAAGCCATTTGAAATAGCAAAAATAATTGATTGAGGGGAGACTTTTTCAAACCTTTCTACCTTAGAAAGCAACCCTGCTGAAGGCTTTAAAAGGAAATATAAAACGGTGCCCGAACCAATAGTGATAGCACTCAATAATATGATCAGGTTAAAGCCATGCCAAAGTTTCAGGTGAAAATCCGGTGCTATTCCGGTGACTGCCTGAACTGCAGGTTTTATGATACTTCCTTCAATTAATCCAGGTGCTAGGCCAAAGACTATCCCCAATACACCAAGTAACAAAGGAGGGACGTACATGGCAGGACTTGGAAGGTGAATTTTCTCGAATTTTTCCGGCAACTTGCCAACAAATGGTTTTATACCGGCCAAAAAACCTGCAAATAATAAGGCAGCATTGGTAAAGATGGCCAATCCGGTGAGCAGCCATGCAATGTCCCCCATTCCAAGAGTAGCCTCATAAATCAAATCTTTTCCAAGAAAACCGAAAGAGGGAGGAATTCCTGCATTTGATACGGCTGCAAGCATGGCAGCAATCCCCACAGGAAGCATGACTTTGTTTAAACCTCCAAGTTGTCGAATATCTCTGGTACCTGTTTCATGGTCAATAATGCCAGTTACGAGAAAAAGCGTCGCCTTATATAAGGCGTGAACTAAAATGAAGACGGAAGCAGCGAGTAAAGCCTCTTTCGTGCCAAGACCAATTAAAAATACCAATATGCCAAGGGCTGAAATGGTAGAATAGGCCAGGATTCCCTTGAGGTCTAGCCTAAATAAGGAGTGAATCGCTGCATAAGTCATGGTTATGGCACCGACAATGATGAGGGTGCTGTTCCACCATTCATGATTTCCCAATATTGGCGTAAACCTGGCGAGTAAATAGATCCCTGCTTTTACCATTGTTGCTGAATGGAGGTAAGTGGATACAGGGGTTGGGGCTTTCATAGCACCGGGCAACCAGAAATGAAATGGGAATTGGGCGGATTTTGTAAATGCTGCAATAAATAAAAAGAACAATACCAATCCATAAAGGCTGTTTGATTGAATGGATTCAGCCAGAGGGGCAAGGGCAGATATTTGATATACGCCCGTTATTTGACCCAAGCCGACCATTGCCGCCATCAAAAATAGCCCTCCAAATCCAGTCACGGCCAAAGCAGTAATGGCTGATTTTCTTGAAGCAGGATTGTCATTATTGAAACCGATCAAAAAGAAGGAACTGATACTGGTAAGTTCCCAGAATATAAAGAGGGTATATATATTGTCAGACAATACCAATCCAAGCATGGAGGCCATAAACATGGAAAGATAGCCATAGAACCTATCAAGGTAATGGTGTCCTTTGAGATAGGCTGAGGTATAAATAAAAACAAGGGTACCTATTCCACTGATCAGTAAAACAAAGAGGTAAGATAAACCATCGAGGTTTAAATCCAGGTTTACACCTATGGACGGAACCCATTGATAACTAATCTTTAAAGTTTCTCCTGCTAAAATTAAGGGCAGTTTTGAAAGGAAAAACCCAAAAATTGAAAGTGGCAGGATAGCAACCCAAATGGTAGATTTAGGCTTCAACCAACCCATGATCAGTGGGATTACTAAAGCAAAAATAAATCCCGAAATTATGGCAATCAACATCAGCGATTATTTAACGAGTTTGTTTAACGAAAGCCCAAAATACGAAAAATAATGTGATTTGAAGGGTCTTATATTATCGTTTCCATCAATGGTTAGTTGTAAACCTTAATAAGGTACTGATTGTAAGCAAAATATATTAAATGAGACAATTAGTAGAGAAATTATACCAGCGTTTTGATGTATAAAAGCAAAAAAATGTGCATTTTTGAGATATTGCAAAGAATAAATTTAACATTTTCAACCATGGCAAACATCTACGAGACTGAAGTCGCAAAGCGTTTCACGATTTATAACAGTCTGTTTTTAGACCTGCCCTTTGACCAAATATACAGAACAGGCACACTTTTGCCGATCTTATCTGAGGCATGCCAAAGTGGGTTTCAAAAAAATAAAACGCCTAAGGAAATTATCCGTCAATTCTTTGAGGAACTTATGACGGATAAATCTGAAGAAGAAAGGCATGACCTGCTTTTTAAAATGGTCCAATATATAGAACGCCAGGTGGTTTTGTTTGATTCGATAGAAGATGCTTCTTTCGAAAAATTCAATGACATCAAAGGTAAAGGTACCATGACGGCATTGATTGCCAGAGCAGAAAACGATCATAAAAAAGAAGAGCTTATAGAAAAGCTAAAAACCTTTTCTGTCCGCTTGACTTTAACGGCACACCCTACACAATTTTATCCGGGCAATGTACTGGCCATTATTACGGACCTTGAACAAGCCATAAGGAAAAATGACTTGGGTGATGTTGATCTTTTACTTCGCCAACTTGGTAAAACAGCTTTTATAAATAAAGAGAAACCTTCTCCTTATGAAGAGGCTGTAAGCTTAACCTGGTTTTTGGAATATGTGTTCTATCCGAGTATATCGGATATCATGATCCGTATCCTTAACCAGTTGAATTTACCGCTTCATGATTGGGAAAACCCCAACTTGCTGAAAGTAGGATTTTGGCCAGGTGGCGACAGGGATGGAAATCCTTTTGTTACCCATGAAATAACCAAAAAGGTAGCAGACAAGCTTCAAAACAGTATCCTGAAATGTTACTACAGAGATATCCGAAAAGTTAGACGTAGATTAACTTTCCATAATGTGGAAAGTTATCTGATCAAAGCTGAGAAGGGGATTTACAACACCTTGTTTAGAGGTGAAGAAAGTGGTGAAGTCTTTAAATCTAAAGATGAATTACTTGAAGTTTTGTATGCCGCAAGAAAAGGCATAATAGAAGAACATGGTGGCTTGTCCCTGGAGTTGTTGGATGAGTTCATACTAAAAGTGAGGGTTTTTGGCTTTCATTTTGCCAGTATGGATGTAAGGCAGGACAGCAGGAAACACGATGATCTTTGGGATGCACTTATCACTAAAAATGATGGTGAAGCTGCATTAGAGGCTTACCATAAAGGGGATGAGAATGCAAAAATCCAAAAAATCCTTTCTGTAGAGCAATTGCCAGAAACCAGTTCTATGGAAGATCCTTTCCATAGAGAAATGCTTGAGAGCATCTCATCGATAGCTTATATTCAGAAAAACAATGGACCGATGGGTTGCCACAGGTACATTATTTCCAATAACCAGTCTTTACTGCATGTTTTGGAGGTTTTTCAGTTAAATAAATTATTGCTATCAAATGGTGGTGATCTTTTACTGGATATTGTACCATTGTTTGAGACCATTGATGACTTGGCAGCTGCCCATGGCGTCATGGAGGCGCTTTATAACAATAAAATTTACAGAGAACACCTGCGCAAGCGAGGCGACAAGCAATCCATTATGCTAGGCTTTTCTGACGGAACCAAAGATGGAGGTTATATCAGAGCCAACTGGTCTATTCTTAGAGCCAAAGAGGAACTGACGAAAGTAGCCAGACAGGATGGAATAGATGTTGTCTTCTTTGACGGCAGAGGTGGACCTCCTGCCAGAGGTGGTGGGAATACCCATAATTTTTATGCTTCACTCGGTCCAAATGTGGAAAACCGTGAGATTCAAATCACCATTCAGGGACAGACCATTAGTGCCAATTATGGCAAGCCGGTAAGTTGCTCCTACAATTTGGAACAATTGCTAAGTGCTGGAATGGAAAGTCATTTGTATCCCTCAAGTGAAAACAGTCTGACTGAGAAACAAAAGTCACTCATTGATGAGATGGCAGATATAAGTTATAAGGCTTACAAGGAACTCAAAAATCATCCACAGTTTGTTCCCTACCTGGAAAAAGTTACGCCATTGAAATTCTTTGGAATGACCAATATTGGTTCCAGACCAGTGAAAAGAAGTAAAGGGGGTAGCATGAAATTTGAAGACTTGAGAGCCATACCTTTTGTAGGTGCTTGGGCTCAAATGAAGCAAAACATCCCTGGTTTCTTTGGGGTAGGCAAAGCCATCGAAGAGTTGGAAAAGCAAGGCAGACTAGGAGAAGTGCAGCAGTTATACAAAGATTCTTTGTTTTTCCGCTCACTTTTGGGTAATTCTATGCAATCTCTTGCCAAGGCCTTTTACCCTGCAACAGCCTATCTTAAAGAGGATCCTGTATATGGAGGTTTTTGGGAGCTGATGTATGGTGAATACCAAAGGTCATATGATAAAATTCTTACCGTAGCAGGTATGGGCACTTTACTAGAGGACAGTCCAGTAAGTAAAGAATCCATTGCCATAAGGGAGAGAATTGTTTTACCTTTGATCACCATCCAGCAATATGCCATTCAGACCATGTTAGAAACTGGAAAAGAAGACAGGGCTTTACAAAATCTGATTTTAAGAACCATGTTTGGAATCATTAATGCTGCAAGAAATGCCGCATAACAAATAGTAAAAATCATTTTATACTATATATAAAAGGCCACTGTTACAGTGGCCTTTTTTTGTGAAAAAATCCCATGTTCTAAAAATGCTTTGTCCCTTTAGCATGCAATTCCATAAAATATAAATATAATTCTCTGTTCACACAAAGAGTGCTTTTAAAGTAATGAAAACTTAGTTAGATTGGCCTACAGTTGTATAGTGAATAAAGTGCACTATGCACTTTATTCGTACGTTGTAGCTCATTAAAATGAAAACTGACCAAGACATATTAAATGAAAAACTATTGGGAGAATTTATATCGCGATTCAGTGTCGGAGATACGTGGGATATGTACATTGGCGATTTCTATCTGATTGCACATACAATTGAATTTGAAGAAGAGAACTTAATTACCTTATTTCTGAAAGAGAAATATAGAGAATTCAAATTCAGTGTGGATAAAGAAGATATCTCAAAATCGACCATTATGGCTGCCAATCTGAGGAAACCAATAATCAAGATTAGTTTGGATGAATTAAAAAATCTTCAAATCGACTTTGAAAATGGATCAACAATGAAGATTCTGACAAGTACTGATATTGTAGATTGGCAATGGTGTGTCAATAGATCGGGGAAAGACCCTTACAACGACTATGACATTGCTTGCTTTTGGGCAGGAGAAACTAAAATAAAAGAATGAAAACGAGCTACAACAATTAAGCTACAATGATGCGAAGTAAGGCTTCGGTTCATTGTAGTCCCGATCGTCCGGGATTGGACTCAAGCTCCGGTAGCATTATTCTATGGGGATTGGATTGGTGTTGGTGGGTAATTCAGGGAATTACGTGGCAGTAAAATTGTTAAAAAGTATACGAATTGATTGTTTAGTAGTATTTTTAAGTCCTCGCTTCATTGATTTTTGAGGTCTTAAAAAACCTAAGATATAGGTTTTCCAGGGCTTCCAGTGAAGCCTTTTTGATAGAGTGTGATTATTGGCGAGGTTTTTCATTTAGGAGTTGTGGTAAGGGTGGTCCTCGCTCTGGGGCGATTAGCTTGGTTGTAATAAGCGTTTCATTTCCACAGCAGTGGCATCTTTCAGGATTGTAATTGAGCTTTTCCTTCGCAATCTGTACCCAAGAGTATTTAACTTTTTGCCATTTGGGTTGGTGGAGGTCTTTTTTTGCCAGATTTAGCTCTTTGTTCTTGTTTCTGGATGCCAAGAAAACATAATGGCGTATTCTAAAAAAGCCAGCAGGAAGAATCCCGAATCTCGGGACAAGTTATGCGATGAAAACTTTCTCAGGAATGTGCTTTCCCCTAATTTACTGCTATGGTTTAAAGAAGGCTATCGGTAAGCCGTATGAGGGAAAACTTCACTGCCTGCCCCGTATTTTCGGGGTACGGTTTGATGAAGGGTTGCTGATTCTTTATTGCTTATTCTTATCTTTATAGGTAATTAAATAGGGTAGGCTATCAGGCTCTACTCTACTAGCCAATTTGAGAAATGACAATCCGAGAGATATTAAATACGACCGAACACAGACCTTGGAAAATTCCATCTGAAAATTGGAAATTTTATCAAGAGTGGAATAATGCAATATTTCTTCATTATCAAGTTGACTTGTCTGAATTGAAAAAATTCGTTCCTAAAGAATTGGAAATTGACCTTTTTGACGGAAAATCCTGGATTTCGGTTGTTGCTTTTACTATGGAAAAGATAAGACCGAAAAACTTACCTGCTTTTCCACCGGTTTCGGATTTTGATGAAATTAATATTCGGACATACGTTAAGTCAAATAACAAAACTGGAGTTTACTTTTTGAGCATTGAAGGTGGAAAAAGTTTATCGTGTAAAGTTGCAAGAGGAATTTCAGAACTTCCATATAGGTTTTCAAAAATTAAAAGGACTGACCAAAATTATCAATCCCAAAATTCTGAATTTAATGACAAACTCAACCTTGAATTTACTGTTGGAAAGGAACTGACCGAAAAAACGGAATTGGACAAATGGTTAACGGAAAGATATGCACTTTTCCAAGAGACGGACGAATCGATAAATGAATTTGAAATCCATCATTTGGAATGGCCAATTAATGAAATGAACTTGCATCAATTGGAATTGAACTATCCGAGATTTGAAAAATTAATAAACAAAAATCCAAATAGAATTCATTATTCAAAGGGAGTTAAAGTATTGGCTTGGAAAAAAATAAAAAATAAGAAAACTACCTCCAACAACTAAGCCTTCTGACGGCTGGAATAGCCTAGTCTGAATGCTGTGTGTGCTATACATGGGCATCTGGTATCGAAGATACAAAATTATTCCAGCGGGTAAAAACCTGTGCCGAAGCATATTGGTAACCTGTGCCGAGTTTTACCGGTATCCCTTATGTGCGGGAATTAATGGCCTGAAACATTAGCAATTCTCAATGCCTGTCCCGCTCTTCGGAAGTTGTTTGCTGTAAAGCATGGAGTAAAGGCCTGAAGCCTCAGGTTATGTTAAAAGCGTGACTGTAAACCCTGGTTCCAACGAACAGCTCTTGTCCCGATTTTCGGGGAACTGGTTATGGAGGCCGGTAAGGTCGGATGGATATTCCGGAGCATGTTGCCCCTTAAGCTAATTGAAGCTTTTTAATTTGCTTCTTGATTTGGTGAAACTAGTTGGCTGGTGGCCCCCGCTGGTCGAATAGACCACTGTATGCAGTTTCCCGGTTTTGCAAGAAGGGCAACTCTGAGTGGAAAGCAGGTTTTTCCCCTACTTCTATTACGACCTGACCGATCTGCCTGTTGATATTGACTTTATGTGTGGCCTTAAAAGCACTGGCGAGTATGCCTGATACGGATTGATGAAATGGGCTGGTAGTTTGCTTCTTCTTATTATCTTTATAAGTATTTATAAAGTAGGCTATCAGGCGCTACTCTACTGCCCAATAGAAGATTATGAAAGGAAAATGGATTGGAAAATATTGGTTCTCAGGAAATGTACCAGATTCCTTGAAAGACAGAAAAACTGAATTCGAAATAATCATTGAAAGTTTCGTTAATTCTAAAATATCAGGAAAGGTTTCTGACAATATAGAGACGGGAGGAACTTCAGGCATAGGAATTATCTCGGGAAAAATTAAAGATAATAAGGTTAAATTCGTCAAAAAAATGCCAGTTAAAACGTCTGTTTTTAGAGATGGAACTAGAGTTGAGGAAAAGAAGCCACATAGACCGATTTACTATTCTGGAATAATGGATTCAGAATCGAATTTAATTAAAGGAACCTGGAAATTCAAAAGAGGTATTGGCTTTGTAAATGGGTGACTAGTAATTTATCCTAGAACAAGAGGTGAATGGGAAATGAAAAGAGCATAACACTGTATATAGTAAATAGGGTGTTAGAACACGTTCAGAACCTGATGAGATTATTGAGGCCTTGAAAAATCTATCTTAAGAAAAATTACTGACTGAAGTTCCTGAACTCCATAAAGAGCAAGAATTGCTTATAATTTAAAACCTTTATGATGGTACTCCTGCTACTGCAGTAAACTGATGGTCCTATAAAACCCAACGTCGTATAAGTGAAATCATAGTTAAGTGTTGCGTATAACGTATGATATTTTTAAATTTGCACGTACAATTTAGAGCTATGGATTCAAAACTGACCTTAAAACTTGATAATGGTGTGATTGAGCGTGCGAAGATGTACGCCAAAGAACAGAACATTAGCTTGTCCAAATTAATTGAAAATTATTTGGATGCACTTACAAAGGGAAATGCTGGAAAGGCAGAAGTAAGCCCGTTGGTCGAGAGTTTAACAGGTGTGGTTAAATTGAAAGAAGGTGCAGAGAAAAGAAAATACATTGATTATTTATCCAATAAGTATAATTAATGGATAGAATACTTGTAGATACCAATGTGGTTTTGGATTTATTAGGGAAACGGGAAAGTTTTTTAAAAGAGGCTCAGGAGCTATTTACCCTGGGTGATAAAGGAAAGGTGAAATTATTTGTGTCAGCACTTACTTTTGCCAATACCTATTATATCCTTTCTCAGCAATTGAAGGTTTCAAGTGCGAGAAAGGTACTGAGGCAGTTCAAGGTATTGGTTGAAGTTGTTCCCATAGATGATAAGGTGATTGAATTGGCGCTTGATTCGGAATTTAAAGATTTTGAAGATGCAATACAGTATTATTCTGCTATTGAAAATGGAGTTAGAATAATCATTACGAGAAACCAAAAAGATTTTAAGCATTCGAAGATTCCAGTATTGTCTGCCAAGGAATACCTCGGAATGAAAGGTTGACAAAGCTTACGGGGAAAATATCCATATTCTTGTATCCATCCGAAAATAAGCTCTTTTGTAAATGCTAGTCTGTTATAAACTGGTGACATTAAAACAAGTAGGAGGTAGATCCGATATTTTGCACATTTACTAAAGCGTATTAAATGAGGGGTTTTACAATCCTATTTTTTTCTAACCATGATCATTTATACCTCCCATGGTCAAACTGGAGATCCTTATTATCTAGGTCTCAATAATTATCCTCGATTAAAATTACCTCCTACTCTTCGTGTTGAAGGAATTAACGGTAAAATTATTACTCATTTAAAAATGGATACCCATGCTAATATTGTAAATATTGAATGGGTAGTGTTATTATTAAAAGACGGTGGAGGAAATTGGTTTATTCAGTATAGAGATGCTATAAATAAAGGCTATAAATGGAAGGATTATCCTCTCCCGATAAGACCATATGTTGATCTAATAGATGGAAAAATAAAAGAACTTGAGTTTAAAAGAGATGAACGAATACCAATACCTGCTGGCGATTGGTACTTTACCATTCCATATCAGGTTTTCTGAAAACTTGTATCATCCGTCCTGGCAATAATCGCAAATGATTATTTTAAAACCTAAATAGGTTACAAACATTCCTCTTCTACTCACTTTTTCCTCCAAAATCCACTCCCATATTATAAAGGGTGAAGGCGAAAATATCAGCCTGTTCCTCAATCACCTTCGAAGTAGGCTTGCCTGCACCATGTCCTGCATTGGTTTCGATTCGGATCAAAACGGGCAATTCTCCTTTATGGGCTTCCTGAAGTGCTGCAGCAAATTTAAAGGAATGAGCAGGAACCACACGGTCATCATGGTCGGCCGTAGTGATCAAAGTTGCCGGATAGGATGTTCCTTGCTTCAAGGCATGAACAGGTGAATAATTTTTAAGGTATCGGTACATCTCTTCACTCTCCTCTGCAGTTCCGTAATCATAGGCCCATCCTGCCCCTGCAGTAAACTGATGGTACCTTAGCATGTCCATAACTCCCACAGCAGGCAAAGCCACTCTAGCAAGATCAGGTCTTTGGATCATCGTAGCGCCCACGAGTAGCCCACCATTGCTGCCGCCTTTGATGGCCAAGTAGTTACTTGAAGTGTATCCTTCATGAATTAAATACTCTCCCGCAGCTATGAAATCATCAAATACATTTTGCTTTTGAAGCTTAGTGCCAGCCTTGTGCCAGTTTTCGCCATATTCTCCACCTCCCCTGATATTAGGTACTGCATAAATACCACCATTTTCTAACCATACGGTATTCGCTATGCTGAAAGCAGGTGTGAGGCTAATGTTAAAACCGCCATATCCGTACAATATTGTCGGGTTCTTGCCATTCAAGGCCAAGCCTTTTTTATGGGTGATGAGCATAGGTACCTTCGTGCCATCCTTGGAAGTGTAAAAAACCTGATGGCTTTCATAGGCTTCCGGATCAAAATCCAGTTGGGGTTGTCGGTAAAGTTTACTCTTCCTTTCTCTTATTGAATAACGATAAATGCTTCCCGGTTGCACATAGGAAGTGAAGGAATAATAAATGCTGTCTTGCGTTTTTTTGGAGGAGAAACCACTAACAGTGCCTGCTCCGGGAAGTTCGATTCTGCTTTCTTCCTTGCCTTCATAGTCATATTGGCGAATTTCGCTGATGGCGTCTTTTAAGTAAGTAGCAAATAGCTTCCCACCACCTTTGGATACTTGCATGACTTGTTCTTTTTCAGGAACAAGCACCTGCCATTTTTCCGGTTCGGGATTGTTCAGGTCAATTTTTACCAGTTGGTTGTTTGGTGCATCCTTGTTGGTTTGGACCAACAGCCATCCTTCCCGATGATCCAAAACGCCATGGTTGTTGTCCATGTTTGCTACGATGGGCTTGATGGTCCTACCTGCTTTGCTTAAATCTTTGATGTACAATTCGTTTCCAGTGGTGCTGTTAGCAGCACTAATAACAAGGACTTGACCATCCTCTGTAACAGTCCCTGAAACATACCTTTTAGGTGTTTCATCATTTCCAAACACCAATACATCTTCAGCTTGTGTGGTACCCAATTCGTGGAAATAAAGCCTGTGATCATTGGTCAATGCAGAAAGCTTGGATCCGTCAGGTTGGGCATAGGTACTGTAGTAAAAGCCTTTTTTTCCTTCCCATGAAATGCCAGTGAATTTGGCATCCTTGATTTGATCTTTTAATAAGGTCTTGCTATCGGTGTCCATGACATAAATATCTCTCCAATCCGATCCTGCGACAGAAACAGCATAAGCAAATAAACTTCCATCTTTGGTGAAGGCAATACTGGACAAGGAAGTGCTGCCATCTTCAGACAACTTATTAGGATCCAAAAAGACTTCTTCATTTCCTTCATCCCGGGACCTGTACAGCACAGACTGATTTTGCAGTCCGTCATTCTTAAAGTAATAAGCCCAGTCACCGTAGAAAAAAGGAGCCCCTACTTTCTCGTAATTCCATACTTTTTCAAGCCTTTCTCTTATGGCCTCTCTAAAAGGGATTTTATCCAGGTAATCAAAAGTGACTTTATTTTGGGCGATCACCCATTCTTTGGTGTTTTCAGCATAATCATCCTCTAGCCATCGATAAGGGTCTGCTACTTCTTCACCCCAATACAAGTCAACGTGATCAGATTTTTTGGTAATTGGGTATTCCACAGGTATAGGTTTGAAATGGTTTTCATTGGTACAGGCCAAGGTCAGAATTGTCAGACACAATAGACTGTTGTTTTTCAATTTTGGTAATAATATAAAGCCGTTTTGCATCATTTTCCTTTTTATGGCATTGATATAAACAATGGCGATTTTAAATACATCATTCTTTAAATTTAGGCATTTATTTTTTTGTGTTCAGGTAATTTTAGAAAAAGGAAGAACCGTAAATGTTAATATTTAGACAGATATTAGGAGCGTCGCTACTTGGCTGGTTGAAAAATTAGGCAAACCTTTGTGAAGGAAACCAATTATCACCACAATAAATACTGTCCTTTAAAAGTGAATAAAGTTGGCAGTAAACTTTTTGTCTTTGCTGATTTTGAAAATAAAAGGCAAGCTGTTTTACCTACTTATCTACCTGAAAAAAACCATGAGAAATAAAAAGTATATTTTAATTGTTGGAATGCTACTCCTCCTCTTTGGTGGATATTTTATTGCTGACAAGTTGCTTTTCAGTGGGGTTAAATCCAGGGCTGTAGACGGGAATGGTTTTCAAGCAAACTACTTTGCCAAGGAAAGCATTAAGAATAGCCCCACAGTAATCTTGGTAGGTGGAGGCCAATGGGGAGATTATTGGGGCCAACAATTTGCTCAAAAAGGCTTGGTTGGATTGTCGCTACCTTATATAGGAAAGGAAGGATTGCCAGAATTGCCGGAAGAAATTGAGTTGACCTATTTTGAAAATGTCCTCACTTGGCTTAAAGCACAAACAGAGGTTAATCCAAACAAAATAGTGGTGATGGGTGCTTCAAGAAATGCTGAATTAGCGCTGGTGCTTGCCTCAGTATTCCCAGAACACATTAGTGGCGTGGTGGCTTATGCCCCAAGTGCTGTGTCTTGGTCAAATACTGTTTTGCCCTACAACTCCAATGAAATAAAAGCCAGTTGGAAATACAAAGGAATTGATATTCCTTATCTGCCTATGGATAAAATCAAGGGAAATAAGACCAGTAAAATTGTGATGGAAGGCTATTGGTTGGATGGATTGGCGAAAAAAGAGTTACTTCAAAAGGCCATGATCAGGGTGGAAAAAATTAACGGGCCTATCCTGCTTTTTTCTGGAACGGATGACAAGGTCTGGCCATCCTCAGTCATGGCAGACTTGATAGAAAAAAGATTGGCGGAACATGCCTTTGAGCATGCCTTTCTGAATATTAAATATGACAATGCGGGACATTTAATTTCCAACAATCCTGAGCATAAGGAGAGACTTAGAACCGGAAGGATCACCATTGATGGAAAAGAGTATGCTTATGAATTTGGCGGGACTGAGGAGGGTGATTTCAAAGCAAAACAAGAAGCCAAAATAAAGTTGATGGAATTCATTGATAAGGTATAAATTAGAAGAATTGACCTGTACAATGGGGGGCTCGTGACAAGGACGGAACCATTTCCGTATAAAAACCTTCAAATCTAATTTTTTGAGATAAAAGAGAAATGTTTGGAGACTGGGAGATAAAATTCAAATCTTTTCACCAAACATTGCCTGAAAAGTATCTTTTCAATTCCAAAACAACCTAAGCACGAATCAGTTATATCCTAAGAAATGACAGAAACTGATACAGATAGAATTATCGAGATGGCATGGGAAGATAAAACGCCATTTGAAGCCATACGAGCTCAATTTGGACTTTCGGAAGCCGAAGTGATTGTTTGCATGCGCAGGGAATTAAAACCCAGTTCATTCAGGAACTGGAGAAAGCGGGTGAACAGTGGTACAAGCCGAAAGCATCTTCTCAAGAGAAATGGGGCTATAAACCGTTTTAAATCTTCCAGGCAAAGAGTGATTTCCAACAATAAAATTTCAAAAAGATAGCCTTTCCAACCGACATAGAAGCCATAAGAAAGCGGATTACAGCAATAGACCCTGTACGCTATGCCCAATCCCGGAATTATGGAGATGGAGCGGTTACCCGCCTGAGTCCTTATATTTCCAGGGGTGTAATCAGTACCAGACAGGTTTATGAACATATTCAGAGCCTTGCATTGGCAGTGGAAGATGCTGAGAAACTAATTCAGGAACTTGCCTGGAGAGATTATTGGCAGCAGGTATGGTTGGCTAAAGGCGATGCGATACATACAGACCTTAAGCAGGCACAAAAGCCAGTTTCAAATTATCAGGTGCCAAAGGCTATTGTTGAGGCGTCCACCGGTATCGAGGTGGTAGATGAGGCCATCAGAGAATTGTATGAAACCGGCTATATGCACAATCACATGCGCATGTATGTGGCAGCCATTTGTTGCAATATGGGACATTCCCATTGGTTGATCCCTGCAAGATGGATGTATTCACATCTTTTGGATGGAGATATTGCGAGCAATCAGCTCAGCTGGCAATGGGTGGCAGGTGCCTTTTCCAATAAGAAGTATTATGCCAACCAGGAAAACATCAATAGATTCTTCCACAGTGCGCAGCAGCATACTTTTCTGGATGTTCCCTACGAGCATTTCGAGAGCATGGAAATCCCCAATGTATTGAAGGACAATATTGCTTTAAAAGTGGGCCTTCATTTGCCAAAAATGGAAAATCCTCCTGTGTTGGTGGACCAAAACACCCTTATTTACAACTACTATAATCTAGATCCTGATTGGCATAAGGAGGAAAGTTTTCAACGGGTGCTCCTTCTGGAACCCTCTCAATTTGAAAAACACCCTGTCCATCAAAAATGCATCGATTTTGTGATTGGTTTGTCTGAAAATATTTCGGGTATCAAATTATTTGTGGGGGAATTTGAAGCGCTTCTGGCCCAAATAAGCCCTGAGAAAATCACTTATAAAGAACATCCGCTCAATAGACATTATCAAGGTATTCAGGAGCCCAGAGATTGGCTCATCAACGTGACAGGGTATTATCCTTCCTTTTTTTCTTTTTGGAAAAAGTGTAAGGAAGAACTCATGAAATGAAGAAAAATGACCTTCCCAGCAAAATTTGTCTTACTTGTAAACGCCCGTTTAGCTGGAGCAGGAAATGGATAAGGGATTGGGAGCATGTGAAATACTGCAGTGAAAAATGCAAACGAAATAAAAGCAATGAAAATCATTAATATTGTTTTCCCACATCAGCTTTTTGAAAATAGCGAACTTATAAAAAGCGGACATGAGACTTACCTGATAGAAGAGCACCTTTTCTTCCGGCAGTATAAATTTCACAAGCAGAAAATAACTTTTCATCGGGCCTCCATGAAGGCTTATGAAAAATACCTTCAAGACCTTAAAATTAAGGTCCAATATATCTCTTCCGACGATGCCTTGTCCGATATTAGAAAGTTTCACCAGGAAATTGAAGATAAAGGGATTGAGACAATCCGCCTTATAGATCCTGTTGATGATTGGTTGATGCAACGAATCCAATCTCTTTCAGCGGTCTGTGAAGTCAAAGTTTTTCCTAGTCCACAATTCTTGAACAATGAGGAAGAGCTGGACGATTTCTTTAGAAAGGAGAAAAAATCATTTTTGCAGGCCACCTTTTACAAGCAGCAACGCAAAAGACTTGGGATACTGATCGATGAAGAGCAAAACCCCATGGGAGGGCAATGGTCTTATGATGCGGAAAACAGGAAGAAATTCCCCAAAGGTAAAATGCCACCTGCCATTAATTTCCCTGAAAAATCAAAGATATGGGAAGATGCCTGTGCCTATACAAAAAAATGGTTCGGCGATAATCCAGGTGATGTTTCAAAAGACAGGTTATACCCAATTAATCACCAGGAAGCCAAGGACTGGTTTGATCAGTTTTTGACTTATCGCTTTCATGATTTCGGGAAATACGAAGATGCCATATTAAAAGAGCCGTCCTTTATCAACCATAGTTTGCTTTCACCCTTGATGAACAGCGGCTTGATTTTGTCTGCTGAAGTTGTAAAGCATGCGCTTTTATTTTCGCAAGAAGAGGATATTCCGATCAACTCTACAGAGGGATTTATACGCCAAATTATTGGTTGGCGTGAATTTATTCGAGGGATGTATCTCTGCAAGGGTAGGTATTCCCGCACCCGCAACTTCTGGCAGTTCAATAGAAAAATACCCCAATCTTTTTATGAGGGGACCACTGGAATAGTGCCTGTAGACCAAACCATTAAAAAGGTGCTTCAGACCGGTTACTGCCACCATATTGAAAGGCTTATGATTCTTGGGAACTTTATGCTCCTTTGTGAGTTTGATCCCGACGCCGTTTACCGTTGGTTTATGGAACTGTTTATTGATGCTTATGACTGGGTGATGGTGCCCAACGTGTATGGCATGTGCCTTTTTGCTGATGGAGGCACCTTTGCAACCAAACCTTATATAGGAGGGTCAAACTACCTAAGAAAGATGAGCAATTATCCCGGTGGAGAATGGGAAGAAATATGGGACGGTATGTTTTGGCGGTTCGTTATGAAACACGAGAATTTTTTTCGAAAGAATCATCGTACGAATATGCTGGTTTATTCCCTTGATAAAATGGATAAAGACAAACAACAGACACACCTTGAAAATGCCGAATCTTTTATCAAGAACAAGTTGGGAGGAGATGCTGAGTGATTATTTCTGATTGAAGGGCAATAAAGCACTTTTGGGCGACACGAACCCGGTTTTGCACCGGGATTTATCAATGATTTTACTCTGATTCAAAGTTAAAAAGATCATATTATTGTTTAGAATACCTACGTTGGCTTAGTTACTTTATTACACCTTCACAATACGCTCCTTTTTTTGACATTCGTCAAGTTAAAGTATGCCTATTATAAACAGGAGTTAGTGAGTCTCATAGATACTAAACCATAATTTGATAATATTACGTATATTTAAATATGGAATGGAGAACGTATATTTCAGCGGATCAGAATGTGCTTCTTGGAAAGCCAACAGTTAAAGGAACAAGAATTTCTGTAGAGCACATTATTGGCTTATTAGCCCAGGGATGGACTGAGAAACAAATCCTCGAAAATCACCCACGATTAACAAAAGTGTCTTTGCAGGCAGTATTCTCCTATATTCAAGAATGCCTGAAAGACGGTCTTCTTTATTCGAACGCGTAATTTGCTAAGGTTTGAAATTTCTAGCAAATGAAAATATTCCTATTTCAAGTGTAATTTATCTCAAATCTCAGGGTTTTGACATAACGGCAATTGGTCTCAACAATCCTAGCATTTCTGATGACCAAGTTATGAATATTGCTATTGCCGAAGAGCGTACTATTATTACATACGATAGTGATTATGGGGAACTCATTTTTAAGTATGGCTATAAACCAAAAGCTGGAGTAATTTTCATTCGATATCAACCCTCTGAACCTTTGGAACCAAGTAAGATACTTGAACATCTTACATCTATACCCGGATTGTCCTTTGACCGGACTCTAACAGTAGTAGACACTAATTCAATAAGACAAAAAAAATATTAATGCCCTCTGAATATTTAGTTTAAAGTTGAGGATGATAGACTTGAAGTAAAATTATTCTTATCTACTCAACTAATGTTAGAAAATAAGCATAAAAATATTCTTATAATTTTGGCTAAGGCCAAGGTTTTCTCCTATTGTCTTAGGAATGGTCTTTAACCCATTCCTATTGAAATGATTTTAGACCAATCATTTTTGGTTAAAATTTTGGAAAAAGGAATTATATCCGGCTATTCAATAGCCTCCTGCTTTAGCTGGAGGTATTTAGGGCTATATCCAGAGTACTGGCTTTAGCCAAATATTAGTTTTACAGCATGTCCGATTGACAAAAGGAGCTAAACAAGCTAGGTGATCCCTAGCCATTGCAATTTGTTAAATTCAATTTGACTCATGGAATTAATAAGCCAATTTATGAATACTAATTTCTGGACGGGAATTGATTTTAGGAAAAGATTGCGGTTTCCTGGTGTGATTAACACTTTTAAAATCATAAAAACTTAGTTATTTTGAGGGGATATATGACTAGAAACATTTTAGCTTTCATCTTTATTTTTATATCTGGTTTAACCTATGGGCAGAGTAACCTGGCTATTAAGAAAGAAATCCCAACTGTCAATTTTGAACTACCTAAGGAGATTGAGTGGGATTTAGTCATGGATGTTCCGCCTGAACCTGGCAACAAAGGGGTCTTGATGTTTAAACATAAACCGATAGAGTTAAGTTGCGCTGATTGCAAGGTTGAACCGATAATTGCGGTGCTTTATGAATCAATTTCTGACAGCATTGATGCAGTTGAATACAGTGTCAATTATATTGGAACTAAGCCATATCAACTGGTCCATAAACTAATAGGGGGATTTCCAGATTATTCAGGTGATCAACACTCGGTGGTTTTTGATGCGACATATGTAAGAGAAGAGGTTGAACACTCTGTTTTACTTGCTTACATAGTTTGTAACGATATTGGAATTGAGATAATCTGCGACAGTATAACTGAAGCCTTCCCAAAAGTTGAACAACAGATGAGAGACTTTATTAGAAACTTTAGCGCTGACGAATACTAAGGCTAACAAGTGCTCAAAGTCCTGGTGTCAGAGTGAATATAGCATTCAGCTATGCGTGCAAACTGCAAAGTTATTGCTTCTGAAAGTCCAGCTTTTTTAGCGACTTTTGTGCTTTTTGATTTTCACTTCTTTCCACAGGGAAGCAATATACCAACGAATTTCGAAAGACCCTTCAAAAATCAATTAGAGTAAATGGCAGTTCAAAGCTTTATGACAAATGTTATTAATGATGGCGATTTATCGGTCAGGATAGTTTAGTAAGGAATGAAAAGTCCACCACAATTGTTACGTTTTAAACAAGGAGCGGATAGTTTTATGAGGAAGAGGGAGTGCTTTCTAATCTCCACATGTCTTAACTGTTTGTAGGGGAGCACACATAAAAAATTAGAGGAAAAAAAATCTTTGCTTTATAAAAAATCAGACATGGAAACGATCCGAATCGATATATTGAATCCGAAAGCTGAAAATTTACTGAAGGATTTAGCGGACTTATATTTGATCAAAATCAAGGAAGATAAGAAATCCGATTTTTCCGATCTTCTAAAAATATTAAGATCTAATTCGAATGAGGAATTAAGTCTTGATGAAATAAGCAAAGAGATGGAAAACGTGAGAAAATCACGATATGAAAAGTAAAAGAGTAATCCTAGACACCAATTTGTGGATTAGCTTTTTAATTTCTCTAAACTTCACTGAAATTGATTAATTACTTGAAGATAAAAGAATTATATTAATATTTTCTAACTAGTCATTGGAAGAATTTATAGAGGTAGTTAGAAGGCCAAAATTCAAAAAATTCTTCTCTACAAATGATATTGAAAAGTTGTTAGATTTATTTGATCAATAGGCAGCCCTTGTGAAAGTAGAATCCAAGATTGATATTTGTCGTGATCCAAAAGATAATTTTCTGCTAAACTTGGCGCTTGATGGGAAAGCTGATTATTTGGTTACTGATGACAAAGATTTACTCATTCTTGAAATAAAAAATACTCACCTTCAGTATTCTACTAGAGAAAACAAATCCTAAATAGTACGCAGGCCAATATCGATTAAAGAAATAACGTTTTTTGTTAGAAATGAAATTAATCTAGAAAATCAAGAGGCAAAAAAGCCAACTCATTAATAACGGGGTGGCGCCTCCTTCGTTGGCTTACCCGGGGCTACAAAGATTGCACTCCCCTGGAGTGCTGCATTAAATACTACCTGCTTGTTTGCTGCGTTTTTAAAATGTTATTTCTCGGAATGACGGGGTATTTATTTAACCACATTGAGTTCAGGTCTTATAGAAAATTAATTCTGCCTTGTAGATTTTCGACGTTAAGAAATTTAAGAAGCGATGGCAAGGACACAGGCATGGTTAGCCTATTAATTATGGGATTGAATACCCGGAAATCAATGGTAATAAATAAACCATAAATACCGTAGTTTGCCTGTGTGAGGTAGGCCTTAAATTTTAGCCGAAAAGATACACAGCGGCGGGCTTTTCCCTGAAGTCTCAGGACAGGTTGGTTACTTTTTGGGCCTGTAGCAAAAAAGTAACAATCGTCTTATTAATTGAATATTTCGTAACTTTAATATATGGAGACGCAACTTTTAGACAGGATTACGGTTAACCCTGAAATTTGCCATGTTATAGACTGTTTATGAATTCTCACTTCTTGACTGAATTCAAGCAAAAAAATAACATATGATTTAGTCTACACTTTTAAATTTATAAAAACATGGTTAGTTTAGAGGCAAGAATTAGATAACTAATATATGGGACTCACTTCTGTCCAATTTTGTAGTAGATAAAAATTAAAACTCGGATTTTTCCAATGGGATCAAAGGGATCGGGCCATTTTTTTGGAAGGTGATATTACTTTATAGAAGAAGATTTATAGTCTTTTCGGGTTAAGCCTGTTGGAATAAATCTATTAGGTTAAATTTTTAGAATCAAATATGACCATTACCATTTTCACCTATAATCAAAAATAAAAGTGGAGTCATTAAAAATCAACTTTACTGGCAAATAATTCATGAGATTTTTAAGATAGTCAATAGAGTACAGCGTTTAGGAGTAAAATGACCCGATAATTTTGAAATAACTGCCTCGATTCTTCTGGCAGGTTTGTGCAAATTAAGACAAGGAACAATGCAAACTAAAACAACAGCAATCAAAGTATCTCAGGAGTATAAAACTCAAACAGCTAAGGCAATTGCCTCAATAGTCCTATTTTTACTAACCTATATTCTGATGTTGGCTTTAGCTATAATTTTGACTAATCTCTGTGTATATGGAGGAATATTATTAATAGCTTTTCGGCCCATGTTTGTTACAATAGTGCTTGGTATAGGCTTGGCCAGTTTAGGTATTCTAGTATTATTTTTCCTTGTGAAATTCGTTTTTCAGACCCATAAAGCTGACAGATCAAACTTAACTGAAATTACCAAGCGTGAGGAACCTGAGCTTTTTGTTCTTATAGAGGAAATTGTTCAAAAAATAGGCACTAGCTTTCCAAAGAAAGTTTATTTATCGGTAGATGTAAATGCAGCGGTATTTTACGACTCAAGTTTTTGGAGCATGTTTTTACCAATAAAAAAGAACCTTCAAATTGGGTTGGGGTTGGTTAATACAGTTTCTAAATCAGAGTTGAAGGCTATTTTAAGTCACGAATTTGGTCATTTTTCTCAAAAATCGATGAAGGTTGGGAGCTACGTTTACAATGTCAATCAAATTATATTTAACCTGGTTAATGATAACGAAAAGTATGATAGAATTATTCAAAAATGGGCAGATGTCAGTGGTTATTTTTGGATTTTTGTATTTATTTCTGTTAAAATTATTGAAGGTATCAAGTGGGTGTTGAGACAGATGTATGGGGTAGTAAATAAGAGCTATTTATGCTTGTCACGAGAAATGGAGTTCCATGCAGATGAAGTAGCGGCGACGGTAACTGGTTATGAACCATTGAAAAATTCTTTGCTTAGAATGTCATTGGCAGATCACTCTTACAATAGTATACTGTCATTTTATGACAATAAAATAAATGAAAACATAAAGTCTGAAAACATTTTTAAGGATCAAACTTTTGCAATGCATTTTCTAGCAAAAGAGAATGACATTAAAATCCAAAGTAATTTACCCCAAGTATCTGAACACGAATTAAGCAAATTTAATAAGTCAAAGTTGGTAATTAAAGACCAGTGGGCTTCACACCCTAGTGTTGAAGACCGTATTGATATGATGGAAAAAACAGGACTGTTGGCTAAAAATATGGATAATGAATTAGCCAATTCATTGTTTTGTGACATTGAAGGAATACAAAGAGAACTTACCGATAAGTTATTTCAAGGGGTTGATTACCAAGGGGCTGTTATAAAAATGCCTTTTGAGTCATTCAAGGCGGAATTTGAAAATGAGTTTTTGAAAAACACTTTTCCTAAAGTGTACAATGGTTACTATGACAATAAGAACCCACTCATTTTTGATCCTCAAGAAGTTGAGGAGGAGGTAGAAACAATCAAATTAGTTGATCTTTTTTCTAAAGAGAATGTAGACTTGGTTTATTCTGCTATTTCACTACAAAATGATATAGAAACGATAAGTCAAATTTTAGATAAAACTTTTAAGCTCAAATCATTTGATTATGATGGCGTAAAATATAACCAAAAGGATAGTAAACCCCTCCTTAAACAACTTGAAATAGAATTAGGTATATTGCACGAGGAAATAAAATTTAATGATTTAAGAATTTTTCAGTTTTTCAACAGTTATGAAATTGAAAGAATACCTAGCACTACCTTGCAGAGTTTATACAAGCAATTTTTTGATTATGATAAAGAATTTGATTCCAAATATCAATTATATATCAAACTATCAAATGATTTAGATTTCATAAACTTTACAACTCCCATTGATCAAATTAGGTGGAATTTTAATGATATTGAAGACACTGAAAAAAAATTAAAAAATGAAATACGGGAATTATTAGAAGATAGTAAATTTCAACCGGAAATAAACATGGCAATAAAAAATAATTTTGAGTTGTATCTCTCAAAAGATTGGAAATATTTCAGTGGGGATACCTATAAAGAAAATAACTTAGAAATTTTATATACAGCGATGAATGATTACGCATATCTATTGAATCGTGGCTATTTCCTTATAAAAAAGAAACTATTGAACTACCAAATAGCTTTAATCAATCCACAAATTCACTCAGAAATGATTTAAAGAAATGACCGCTAATGTACCATTATAAGGTTTAGGTATACCTAATATTTCTAATGTTTTCTCTCTTCTGATGCGATATTGGATAGTAAATTACCAGGCAGGTATTATTGGCAGAAGTAGTTCTGAAGCCAACTTGTAATTGCAATCCTCAGATGCAAAAAGAAATGGATATAAGGTAATATAGTTTCTGAATTTAATGAAAGTTCACCGGTTGATAAAATTTACCATCAGAAATAAAGGATAATTCAGTAACTTGTAATTACCTGAAAATTCTAATTCCTCCACTTATGAAATACAAGCAATCGCAGTTTGGATGGGTTGTAATTATATTGTTTGCACTTTTGGTAGCTTTTCTCTGCCTGGCCTATGCCCTGCAGTGGGGAGACAATCCACTCACTTTTACTCCTTTTCTGATACTAAGTTCATTTCTTGTTGTTTTGGGATTTATGCTTCACAAACTTACGGTTGAAGTTAATGGAGCCACGCTCAGACTGTCCTATGGCATAGGGCTGATAAACCTTAAATTTGAAATCGATGAACTGGAGGAAACCGAGATTATCAGGATACCATGGTACTATGGTATTGGAATCAGGATCACCCCAAAGGGTATGCTTTACAGCATCCATGGATGGAAAGCATTGCGGATAAAGTACAAAAGCAAAGGAAAAAGTAAAAGGGTGATGGTGGGAACTGCTGAGCCGGAACTTCTAAAAAAAGTGCTGGAACACAATTGCAAAAAGTAATTCCAAACTTAGATAAAACATATACAATCAGAAAAATATGGCAGGAGAAAAGCAGGATTCAGTTTGGCCACAACCTAAGTTTTACTTTAGGGTAAAGTTTGAAACATTGGGGGAGACAGTATCTTTTCAGGAGGTATCAGGTTTGGATCCCGAAGCAGCGTCTTTGGAATACAGAAAAGGCGAAAGCAAGTCTTTTTCTACCATAAAAATGCCCGGAATTTCAAAAAGTGGTAATGTAGCCCTAAAAAAAGGCTTTTTTCCAGATGAGGGTAAATTCAACAATTGGATCAATTCAATAAAAATGAATGTGGTAAGACGGGAGAATGTTATTATAGAATTGTTAGATGAATCAGGAAATCCTGCAATGACCTGGATCTTGTCCAATGCCTGGCCAACCAAAATCACCGGATTAGATTTAAATTCAAATAATGGGGAAGTAGCTATTGAAACAATAGAACTGGGCTACGAAGGTTTAACCCAGAAATAGGCAATAGATCGCCTATCGAATGGCTAAATAAAAAAACGAAAACCCAAGATTCTTAATCGGAGCACACAATCTTAAGCATAATCCCTATAGAATTGTCTCTGAATTAATCAGTAATTCAATAAGTTATGTGGTTTTTGGCTAAGTGAATTCTCAGATTTTTTGTTAACTTAACAGGGATTAAGACTTTTCATTTTAGTACCAAACCCTTTAACCACTACATAATATGGATCCCTATATCAACAACCAGGCAGCTTCGGGAAACAAACCTAAGTTTACCGGCAAGAAATTGGTATTGCTTCACCCTGAGGCCAGTTTTAAAAATATCAATGAGGAAGCCAATGGGGCTTCCCTTAGATTGGCGCCTTCTGGGGCTTACAAAAGCAAAGAAGAAGACTATGAAAAAGCTTTTTCAGAAGGGGATGGGATTGTCTTTGAAAAATTCAATGTAGCCGTAATCAATGCGGACCATGATGAGCAGGTGAACAGCCTGATGGCTGCAAAGCAATCTTTTCAATACATGGAACCAGAGCGCTTTGTTTATGCATTGGATACCCCTCCCCAAACAAATATAGGGATGCTACTATGGAATTTTATTTGCCAGATTTTTGGCATAAAAAAACCAGGGCCTGTTCCCAAAGATCCCCCAGTGGTTGTGCCTCCTGTTTTTGAGAGTGACGCTACTGCCTACTGGGCCATTCATGCCTTGGGCGTATTACAAAGTGACAAAACAGGTAGGGGAGTAAATTTGGCCATATTGGATACGGGCATGACCCTTGATCATCCTGATTTTCTAAACCGGGAGGTATTCTCCAAATCCTTTATATCTGGGGAGACAGTTGATGATTTTAACGGACATGGCACGCATTGCGCCGGCATAGCCACCGGAGGGGTAAATGCCAGCACAGGCATACGCTATGGGACAGCCAGTGAGGCTACCCTATATGCTGGAAAAGTCTTGTCCAACAAAGGTGTAGGCAGCGATAGCGGAATATTAGCAGGAATGGAGTGGGCAGTGAACAATGGATGCAAGGTAATTTCCATGTCTCTAGGGGCCACTGTTGGGGAAAATGACCGGTATTCCAATATTTACAATGACCTGGCCAAAAGATCCATGGACATGGGTACCCTGATCATTGCTGCAGCAGGTAATGACAGTCAGCGAAGCCATGACTCCATAAAACCTGTCAATCATCCTGGGAATTGTCCCAATATCATGGCGGTGGGGGCATTGGACAAGAACTCTGCCATAGCCAATTTTTCATGTGGAGGCCTTAACCCCAATGGAGGAAGTGTGGATATAGCCGGTCCGGGTGTAGAAATTTACAGTTCCTGGAAGAAGCCTCAGGAATACGCGATCATTAGTGGTACAAGCATGGCGACTCCTTATGTGGCTGGGGTTGCTGCCTTGCTTTGCGAGGCCTATCCGGATGCCAGTCCCATGGAAATCTGGAATAAGCTTACCACTGGTGCACGAAACGTTGGTTTACCAGCAAGGGATGCCGGGACAGGATTGGTGCAAGCACCGCAATAAATTGAGAAACCATGAAAAGAAACTTTATTGCATCGGTTGAAGAGAATGCAACTGGAAAGATAGATCAGATTGCAGGGGAATTGAGACAAAAAGGCTGTACCATCAAGCAGGTTTTGAAACTCTCCGGTATCATTACAGGCTGTAGTTCCGGAAATGAAAGCAAGTTGGAAGACCTGAAAATCTCAGGCATTAAATACATAGAGGAAGATAGGCAAGTGGGGGCATTGGGAGAAGATTAAGTGCTGAAATCGAAATTAATCACTTCGTTGCTGTTTTCGATTCTACCTGACGTATAGACAGGTTGAGTATATTGGTGCTATGCTATGGCTCCAAACAGCCCGATTTTCTTGTGATTGCAATACTTCATGATGGAGTCGCTAAATCCATTTTTTAAATCCATCTAATTCTTCATTAGAGTTCAACTTTTCTAAAATGATGTTGAATGATAAATAAAACGAAAACTGAGAACCCCAGAGGGGTGATAGATTTGTAGGCCACGGGTGTGAACCCGTGGCCCAGTGATAGAACGATAAATGATTTTGGCGGTATTGTTGCTTTTTTTGCAACAATGCTGACAAAATCTCTTACATTTTTCCATGTCCTTGAATCCAGGTTTGACCCTGTTTCCAAGATTGATCAGGCTGTTATTGGGGCCAATTTTTAGCGATTTTTAACTTCTACGATATTTCCAGGCAAATTAAAACCTTCCTGTTCCAAACCTGTGAGCACTTTCAAAATGGCATTGGAATGTATTTTGGCATCCGTTTGGTCAAAATTATAGGTGTTTACCCAATAGGTGACTTTCACATTCAGGGTAGAAGCGGCCATCTCTTTTACCAATACGGTAGGTTTTTTGTCTCCTTCAAGGACTCCTGGGATGGATTGAATAAGTTCGGAAATCAACTTCAATGCGGCGACATAATTGGATCCATAATCCAGACCCACCGTGAAACTGTAGCTCAGGTAACCATCAATGGTATAATTGATCATTGGATTTTTTATGATGGAGGCATTGGGGATAAAGACATCTTTGCCATCTACGGTTTTGACCTGCGTATCCCGAAGGTTTAGGGCCAGCACTTTTCCGTTTATGCCGTTGATTTCTACCATGTCACCAATCTTAAAAGGCCTTTTGAAGGCAAGGAGAATCCCTGCGAGGAAATTTTCACCGATGTCCTTTAGCGCAAAACCTATAATAAAGGCAGTGATACCTGCACCTGCAAGAAGACTATTGACCACCCCCGTAAGCCCTAAAAAGCGAAGCAAAAGGGCCAATCCAAAAATCATGACCAGGCTTCTAATGGCAGCACTGATAAAATCGGTTAGTAAGCGGTCATCGGTTTTCCTATTTAGTCTATTGCTGACCAAATTCCGTATCCATCGGGAGAAATAGATGAAGAAAATAAGGATTATAGTACCGATTAAGAGTGAAACAGTCAGTTGTTGCACACTTTCTAGGTCTCCCATAAGGATCCCTTTTAATTTTTGAAAAGCTTCCTGCAAGATCATGAAGTTAAGGTTCGAAGTAAATTAGATAAAATTGCCGCAAATTGATAATACTTCCCCCTTTTTAACCCAGAAAATTAATGAACCAAAAAGAAAGGCTTCAATTCAATTGAGGCCTTTCTTAAGTAGGGGATTACTTTAAATGCAGCATTAATTTACCCTTATAATGGTCCGCTTGTATCGCGTTAGCGCGGGTGAACCATTGTCTGTAACCTCTAAAATGATATGGATTGTCCCTAGCCTTTCAGCCTTAGGAATAGTTAGTTGGGCATTTGCTTTGTCTGCATTTTTAATTTCAATTGGTTTTGGTGCTCTGCTTCCGGATTGGGTAAAACTCCCCGGTTCTCTGTAATGATACCATTTGTAGGTCAAGCCATCTCCATCCGGATCCTTGCTTCCTTCAGCGCTCAATTCAATAATGTCTCCAACTTTTGCATTGATATAATCGGCTGATTTAAGGTGGGCAACCGGAGGGTGGTTGGCTTCAGCATAAGGCTTGATTGTCCAGTCCATTCTGGCCTCAAAGTCATTCTGAAAAGCTTCTCTCCAACGATAAATCGTCGCTTTATTGCTGGTGTGGTAACTCCCATCCATGCCCAATACCTCGTCCTGAGCATTTGTCCATAGTGCACGGGTTTCTGGCTCAGCAAACCATTTTTCTGTTCTGGGTTGATAGAATTCATATCGCCCTCCCCAATTGCCAAAATCTGGGCGTTCAGGATTTTCCATCCCGGTATGAATCAAATGCATAAAACTTGGAGAATCCCCTTCCATCAGGTAATCCATATGTGGGTATTCCGCACCCAAAGGTCCCTTGCTTCGAATGTGTTCATCGAGCCATGGATTGTCCACGATTTCAAAGTTTCCTCCTGAAAAACGTCCGTGAAACTTGTCTCCACTGATGCCTGTCCAGGTCGCATGGTGATAGGCTCCAAGTGGATGAATTCCCGGGCTGGCGATATAAAATAAACTGGGAAAAGTTTTTCTTATCCAAGGACCACTATCATCCTGGTCAGAAATGGTATATACCCTTAGTTTGGCCACAAATTTATCCACTTCCGAAGGAGAACGGGTTTGGTTAATTTTCCATAGTGCTTGGGCAAGACAATTGGGGCCTCCCCAAACCAATACCCAAACGGGTCTGGAATCATCTGCATCCACGGATTGGATTATTAATTCTGAACCTTCAGAATCCATGCCTTCCCCAACTGCTTCCATGCCAAATTTTGGAATGCCTTCTTTGAGTATAGACAAAAGAAAATCAGTGGTAGGGTAGCCTTTCTCGTGCTTTTCTAAATTGTTCCTTACCTTATCGTAGGCAGTTAAGATTTCACGAATTCTCCAGGCTGCGATTTTATTTCGTTGGTGCCGGGAAGTAGTAGCCACCAGGCCTTCCACATCCCATTGGTTGGAGTAGGTAAGGAACCTTATGAGTGACATGGCATCATCGGGTTCATTTTCTATGTCTGTGAGCACGATGATTCGCTCTTTCTCCATTGTGTCTTGTGCATTTAGATCAATGCTTCCTAAAAGGATTAGGCTAATGAGGAGAAATCTGTATGGGTTAATTCTCATGGAATGAGCTGTTTTTATTGGAAATAATTTATACATGATTAATAAGTTTAGAACAATTTGAATGCACCTAAAAAGGGCTCGTATTTATTCCTTTGCTTTTAAGATCAGAATGGCGTCTTCCCATGCCGATGGAGGTGTTATTTGACGTAGCTCACCAGGTTTGAAGGCTTCTGCTTTGGCTTCCCGGCCTTCACTAGGATCAAACCATTTGGCTTCTGCAGATTTTGAAAGTATATTTTTAACAGTGGCCTGGGATATATTGGAAAAATACACCAATAGCATTTTACCATTATCCAGTTTTACAGCTGTTTTCAGGCTTTCTCCTTCACTTTCTGAGCCCTGCAAAATACTTTGATCGGGTATCCATTCTGCCCATTGATGGTCGATAAGAAATTTTTTGGCAAGTTGGGCAAACTGCACAGCACCAGGAAAATCCAGGGCTTGTTGCCAGGTGTACCCACAGCTGTAACTTCCTCTATTGCCTCGCATGGGCCAAATCGGACCTGCGCCATAAGTGTGTCCGGCCCCTCCTGCAAAAAAGGTATGGTAGACCTGGCGCCGTAAACGAACAGGAGTAATCCATCCGCAGTCATGCCCGTAGGCGCCAAACTCATAGGATCCCTCTAAGAATAAACTCGGCTTTTTGGGATGGTCTAAATTGTATTCCCTCAACATGCTTGAATACACTTTTTCTACTTCCTTCCATACTTCCACGCCATTTGCGGTCAGCCAGGCATCCTCGTGAAACCAATTTGAGGAATTTATAGTGGCATCCCCATCCGGGTGATAGGTGATAAAAACTTTTTTCCTGGCAGGATTTGGTTCATTCCATTTTGCCGATTGTCCAGTAACGCCATGAACAATCCCTTCAGCCATGGCCCTGAAAATGGGCCGTGAATCAAAGCTTTTATCACCTTCCTTGTACAAGCCTTTTGCATCCCCACCCAATACCCAAAGAATATGGGGTTCATTTTGGTACCTCTTGCCGAGAAACGAACCGTAGTCTTTGGCTTCCTTCGCAGTAAATTCGGTATGCGCCCCACCAAATTGACTTGAAATATATGCCCTGCCCCAATTCGGAAGTAGGGCCAGGTACATGTTCCGTTTCTTTACAGCCTGAATAATGTAATCCGCATGGTCCCAATAATCATTGGGAGTTTCAGTGCTTCCACCTGATACAATCAAGGGTTCGGATGTATTTGGCGCATCCTCACCACCTGTAAATGGCCTGTGACCATAGGCATTGGCAGCATTGTGTGGGCCACTATCGATTCCTCCTCCATGGGGGTACCAAAAGGCTACGGTCTGTATGACATTGAAGCCGGTTTTCTGTCTATGGTCAAGGTACATGTCTACTTCCTCTCTGGTAAGTTGCTGAAACAAGCCCCAGCCAGTATCAGCAATCCATAAAAAGGGAGTGCCATCTTCATGGGCGATATAGTGTCCATTTGATGCTACCTCAAGCTGACCGTGGGAATCCCATGGGGCCTGCGCAAAAACATTGACTGAAATCAACAGTGAAAAGAGGGCATAGCCTAAATGTTTGATCGGGATCATTACTTTTGGGTTTAAGTGGAATGAATGACAAAGTATTGAAAAGACCGACCCTTTAGCAATAGCTAATTTTAGGCACGGTCTAAAGAGTATCATTTTACAGTGATGATTATCCTTCGGTACCTGGTTAGTTCTGGTGTTCCGTTATCACTTACTTCACAGATAATATGGATGGTTTGCCCTTTGGAAGCATTTTCAGGAACGGTAAAAGAAGCCTTTTCACTTTCAGAATTTCTAATAGCAATACTTTCAGGATAAGTACTTGCCTCTTGGTGCTTCCACCATTTAAAGTTCAATTGATCTTTATCCGGGTCTGTTGATAGGGAAGCATCGAGCTTGACTTTTGCCCCTGCTTTCAGGGTAAGATCGTCCTTATGTTTGAGTATTACTTCAGGTTCATGGTTGGCCTCTTCATAAGATTTCACAGCCCAGTCTGCCCTAGCTGCAAAATCATTTTGCAAAGCATCAGACCAACGCCACATGGGTTTAAAATATTCGCTGCGTTGTGCAGGGGTGGCTTTGCTTCCTTCACGCAAACTTTGTCTGCCCCAGCCATTGCTGCCATACCACCTGCCCTCAGGATATTTATATTCTGGCACAGGTACAGCATCTAGCCAGGTGTTTTCACGGACTTTGACATACCTTCCGCCCCAGCCACCATTTCCAGGTGATTCCAAGCTTCTTAACCCTGTGGGGATGGTGTGCAGAAAGGCAGGAGAGTCACCCTCAGAACGGAAATCGCCATTTTCCATGGCTGGATAAAGGGCTGCCAATGTACCGTGGTTTTCAAGAATATTGGCTTTCATCCATGGCCCTTCAAAATAGGGCAGCATTTCTTTGGGTTGGACCTGAGCCCATCGGTAAGCAATGGCTTCAAACTGATCAGAGATGATGGTTGGGATGTTGTATTTACCCCAATGCGGTCGAATGTATTCCTGAAAAGTAACATCCTGTTCCCATATCAGGTAAAGGCGAATTTTATTGGCTACATATTCCATTTTTTCAGGGTGATTTTCCTCGATGGTTTTCAAGGCCCTGGCAATAGTATTTGTCCCTCCCCAGGCTTGAATCCAAATAGGGCGGTCATCTGTTTCGTCCAATAAAACCTTCACAATATGGCTAGAACCTGCTGTAACTTCGGTCATCTCACCTTCGGTTTTTACATTTCCCAATAGCGTGCGTTCGCGTAGGAAAGCTGCCGTTGGAAATGCAGGGTCGTGTTTTACAAGATTTGGGTAATCTTTTTCATAGGCATCCAGATAAGGCTCAATCCAATCGTCTCCAGGCCATTTATGACCGTGCCAATGGTATTGAGAGCTGGAGGTGATGATTCCTTCCACATCCCATTCGTTGACGTAATAAAGAAAACGAACAATAGAGCACTGATCGTCTATTTCTCCATCGCTGGTGACGATAACCCTTGTTTTTTCCCCTGCCTTATTTTGTGCGATTAGGTTGCTGAAGCCTAATGCCAGCAGCGCCGTTATTGCCAGTTGTATTTTGAGTTTGTTTTTCATGGTATGTTTCTTTGTGGAGGTGAAATTTATCCAATCGCGTTTTTCCAACCTTTATAGGCGTCTATGGCTTTGTTCCTACCATCTCCTGCCAAGGTACTGTTGGCAGTCTGGTTAAATCCCTGGAGTTGCTCCAGACTTTCGTATATTTTTGATTGAAGTCCAGCCAAATAGGCAGCTCCTAAAGCGGAAACATCTGCAATGGCTATATTGGTTACTTTCCTTTCAAGCAGGTCTGCTAAGAATTGTAAAACAAATTTATTTGCGGTAATACCCCCGTCAATCTTGAGTTCAGAAAGTGGGGTGCCTGAATCTGCTTCCATGGCTGAAATCACATCTTTTATTTGATAGGGAACAGACTCTACCGCTGCCCGTATCACATGATTTTTGGAGGAGTCAAATGAAAGCCCTTCAATGGATGCTTTCCGCTTCATATCCCAATGTGGTGCTCCTAATCCGGAGAAAGCAGGCACGATGTATACGCCACCATTGTCTGGCAAGGAATAGCATATTTCCTCTAAGTCTGCAGCATTTTCAAATAAACCGAGTTGGTTTTTAACCCATTCAATTGTAGCGCCGGCTGAGACGATGATTCCTTCCAGTGCATAATCCACCCGATCTTCAGTGCTCCAGCAAATGGTGGTCACCATGCCATGCTGAGAAGTTTTTGGTTTACTTCCTATATTCATTAAAATAGAACTTCCAGTACCAAGGGTTGCTTTTGCACTTCCTTGATCAAAACATCCTTCACCAAAAGCTGCGGCATGGGAATCCCCAATCATGGCCGAAATACTCACAGAATGACCTATTAATCCTTCAAAATTGGTGTCACCAAAATGAAAGGAAGAAGGTTTTACCTTTGGTAAATTAAGCTTTGACAAACCGAAATCCTCCAATAACTCTTTTTCCCAGCAAAGCTTGTTTAAATCAAAAAACAAGGTTCTGGAAGCATTGGTATAATCGGTCAAATAGGATTGCCCCTTGGTTAATTTATAAAGCAACCAGGTATCGATGGTGCCAAAAAAAGCCTCTCCATTGTCTATTGCCTGTTTGATTTTAGGCTCGTTTTCATACAGCCAGATCACCTTTGTGCCAGAGAAATAGGGGTCAATGATTAATCCTGTTTTTTGATTGATTTTGGGTGCGAGCCCTTCGCTTTTCAATCGTTCACAGACAGGGACAGATCGTTTACATTGCCAAACTACAGCATTGTAAAGCGCTTCACCTGCCTTGTTCCAGAGGACAAAGGTTTCGCGTTGATTGGAAATGCCGCAGGCTTTGATTTTGCTTAAATCACCGTTTTTAGCCCTAAATCCTTCCAGGCATTTGCCTAATGAGCTCAATATGTTTTGATAGATTTCTTCAGGCTCCTGCTCTACCCGGTTTCCATCAAGATAGTGGGTCTTTAGTGGTGCGGTCTCCTTGTGCAAAGCTTTACCCTCTTCATCAAAAATGATGGTTTTGGTACTGCTTGTTCCTTGATCTATGGCTAATATATAAGACATTTTTATTTTCGTAATGCGTTGTTGTTATGGCTGAAGCAACGCTGGTTTATTCACTTTTCTGGTTGGACTTGTCAATGATTACCGCAAGGAGAATGACCAGCCCTTTAATTACTTGTTGCCAAAATGGGGAAACGCTCATAAGGATCAGCCCATTGTTCAGGACTCCGATAATGATGGCACCCAACACAGTTCCCAGGATTGTTCCCCGCCCACCGGATAAAGATGTGCCTCCAATCACCACTGCAGCGATGGCATCCAACTCATAACTGAAGCCGGCATTGGGTTGAGCAGAATCCAGACGTGCTGTCACCAAAATCCCACCTACTGCAGCAAGTATGCCGGCAAGCGCATATACCCATATTTTAACTTTTGCAATGGGTATTCCGGAGAGGAGTGAGGCATTTTCATTGCCACCTATGGCATAGATGTACCTGCCAAACCGGGTTTTTCCGGTTAGAACTATCGCTGTGACGACCACAATTCCTGATATCCAAACCGGCATGGGGATGCCCAAAAACCAACCTGTGCCTAAAAAACCAAAGGTCTCGCCCAAACCCGAAATCGGATGCCCCTTGGTCCAAAGCATGGTAAAACCCCGAGCCATTGTAAGCATGGCCAGGGTAGCCACAAAGGGCGGTACTTTAAATTTGGTAATGGCATAGCCATTGATAAACCCTAAGCCACCCCCAACAAATAGACCGGCAAGTACAGCTCCTAAAACAGTAAAGCCTATGAATAAATTGATAGCAGGAATGCTGATTCCATTGCTAAGCAGGCCGGCAGTAACAGCGCCGCAAAAAGCCAGAATAGAACCTACAGAAAGATCAATTCCGGCAGTTAAAATTACCAGGGTCATACCCACTGAAATGCAGACGTTTACCGAAATCTGACGCATGACGTTCCAGAAATTGTCTGTAGTCATAAAATTGTCTGTCATCAAAGCCAGACCCAGGCATAAAATAAACAAGGCAATGAGGGACTGAAACTGAGCGATATTTAATTTTTTCTTTATAGAGATCATTGGGTCAGATTTTCCGGTATGCAGGCATTCATAATATTGTTTTCAGTAGCATCTTCACTCGAGAATTGAGCAGAAATTTCCCCTTCAGCCATCACAAGTATCCTGTCAGAAATGGCTAGAATTTCTGGGATTTCTGAAGAGACGACGAGAATAGAGATGCCCGATTGGCTCAACTGGGATATCAATTCATAGATTTCATTTTTTGCATTGATATCAATGCCTCGGGTAGGCTCATCCAGCATAAGTACTTTCGGAGACCGGGCTATCCATTTGCCGAGAATTACCTTTTGTTGGTTTCCACCACTTAGGTTTTTAATTAGTTGTTCTTCACTGTGACCTTTTATCTTTAGTGAGGCTACATATTTGTCGTAAAGTTTTGTCTGTAAAGCACTGTTTAGAAATCCATAGCTGCTTACCTGCTCCAGTACGGAAAGGCTTAGGTTTTTACCGACAGACATATTGGGTACAATCCCGTCTTTTTTACGGTCTTCCGGCACCAGTGCCATACCTGCTTCAATGGCCATAATTGGGGTTTTGAAAAGCATTTCTTTTCCTTCCAATTCGATACTCCCAGTCATTCTGCGGTGGTGGAGGCCAAACAGGCTTTCGCAAAGTTCTGTTCTTCCGGCACCCATCAATCCATAGATCCCCAATACTTCCCCTTTGTTCAGGTCAAAATGAATATTGTTAAGCAAAGGTCGGCTGGGATTGTCAGGGTTTGTTAATTGCAGGTTTTTGACTTGTAAGACTTTTTCTTCAGAGGACTTTTTGCTGGATTTTTTAATGACATTTACTGAGCGGCCAGCCATCATATTGATCAGCAAGGGGCGGGAAATTCCCGAAACTTCGCCTTGTCCGACGACTTTTCCATCTCGCAAAACCACAAAATTGTCAGCCAAGGCAAACAGCTCTTCCAGCTTATGTGATATGTAGACGATGGCTTTTTCTTCAGCTTTTAACTTGTTAATTATTTCAAAGAGTACAGCCGTTTCGCTTTCTCCTATTGCGGAGGTAGGTTCATCCATAAATACTACGGATGATTCAGTCAAAAGTGCTTTGGCAATTTCTACGATTTGTTGTTGGCCTACTCTCAGGGTGCTTACCAAGGCTGTAGGTTCTACTTCCAGTTTTAGCCTTTCCAGAAGTTCTTTGGTTTTGTGGATCATTTTATCACGGTCCAAAAAACCAAAAGCATTGACCAATTCTCTTCCCAGAAAAATGTTTTGGGCTACAGTGAGGTAGGGGATAAGATTTAATTCCTGATGGATAATGGATATGCCCATGTCCTGAGCATCTTTGGGTCTGGAGAATTTGATTTCCTGACCTTTAAATAAGAGCTCACCTTCGTAATCGGTGTGAATTCCCGACATGATCTTCAATAAAGTTGATTTTCCAGCACCATTTTCACCAATTAAGGCGGTGACTTTTCCTCCTTCGAGGCACAAATCTACCTGGCTGAGTGCAGTCACTCCGGAGAACTTCTTGGTTATTTGTCGGACTTCAAGTAGCGCTGTCATGCTATTCTGTTATTTGAAGAGTAATAGGAATCACCTCAATCTGGTTTAGTTTTAGGTGGGCTTTATTGAGCTCAATTGCCCCCTCAAACCTTACCTTATCTCCTATTTTTACTTTAGACCTGAATTCCGGGATAAGCTCCTTTCGAATTTTTTCATTGATGGATTCAGAGATGCTGTTAAAATCAGAGGAGTTGTCATAATCGTTTAGCTTGACTAAACCTGAAGCATCTCGGATGGCGTTTCCATACACAAATTCCGTTTCCAATTCAATCACATGGCTTCCCACTTGCAGCAGGACATTGTTGTTATTGACGGCTGTAACCAGACCTTCTCCTTTGACCCTGAAATAGCCGATATTCCCAATGCCCAGTGCGTACCCATAAGTTTCAAAAGCAGCAGCCGTATTTTGCTCCAGGCTATCTATTAAAAGTGCAATGTCTGGTGCATCTTTATAGACCATCCTTAATTCATTGCCCCAAATGCCATCTACATAGGCTTTTGCATCAAAGCTTATTTCATTACCATCTGCCAGTTTTTTATCCAGTGGCTGAAAATAAACGGAGTTATACCCCAATAGACCTATGACAAGTACTCCAATGCTGTATTTAATTGCTTTCCTGTTCATTTGCTTCCGTAGGCTTGGTAATCCATTACATTTTCCTGGTTGACCATTTCCACCGTTACAGGTACCTTTTGGGCAAAATCCCGCTTTCCATCAAAATAGGATAGTGCGTATTCCGCTGCTGTCCTGGCGATCAATTTTGGGAATTGCATGCCTGTGGCCAGTATTTTCTTGTCTCTGATGGAGTTAATAACATCGCTTGCACCATCGAATCCAAAAACCATTACCTGATCTGCTTTGCCTGAAGAAACAAGTGCCTGATATGCTCCCATCGCCATAGCGTCATTGCCGCAAAACACGCCCTTAATGTCTGGATGCACCTGTAATATGGATTCCATAACTTCCATGGCTTTGTTTCTGTCGAAATCTGCATTTTGCTGGGCAACCATTTGAAGTTCGGGGTAATTGTCAACTACAGAATGGAATCCCTTGGATCTGCTCCAGGTATTGTTGTCGCCAACTAAGCCTAGTATCTCTACATACTTGCCCTTTTTATTGAGCTTTTCAACAAAGTATTTCCCAATGGCTACGCAGCCGGCATAGCTGTCTGAAAGAATCTGACTTGTAGCAGCATCCGTTGCATTGATCTCTCGGTCCATGCAAAATACCGGCACCCCCTTTTCTTTGGCGATCCTTACATTGGCAATTGAGCCATCTGCATCTGTAGGGTTGAAAAGTATGGCGTCATATCCTGAAGAAACAGCATTTTCAAAATGATCTGTTTCTAGTGCGGTATTGTTTTGGGAATCAAAAATAGTTGCCTCAAATCCCAATTCAGTAGCACGATCTGCGGCTGTTTCTGCCAATACTACAAACCAGGGATTGTTAAGAGTGGACACAATTACGGCCACTTTTTTAGGTTGATCCAAGGCGCGTTCATCAGGTCCTCCGCAGCCATTTAAAATCAATGCTACTGCAAAAAAGCAAAGCATTTTTAAGGGGTTGAAATTGGTCATTTTGGGTTTGGGTGTTAATTTTTTAAGACTAATGTTGCTTTCGCTACTATGCCATCACAGGATATCCCGTAATGCTTAAAGATGTCATTTTGGGAACCGGTCACGGTGTACTCATCGGGAATGCCCATAATATGGAATGGGTTTCTCGCCCCTTGTTGAAAGAGGTAGGAAGCACAGGCTTCTCCTAATCCTCCATTTACCATATGTTCTTCTACTGTGATTATTGGTTTTGCAGCTTTGGCTAAATCATCCAGAAGCTCTGTGTCCAAAGGTTTGATGGTATGCATGCTGATAACCTTGGTAGTAATCCCATGCTGCTGTTCCAAACCCTCGGCTGCCTGCCATGCATGTTGGACGGTTTCACCATTGGCGATAATGGTAAGGTCAGTTCCTTCACGGATTACTCTCCCCTTACCAAATTCGAATATTTGGTTTTCTTCACTCAAGAAGGGTACGCTTTTTTTACCAAAGCGAAGGTAAATCGGTTGTTTAAGATTGGCGGCTAAACGCACCGCCTGTTCAGTTTCGAAGTTGTCCGCTGGCACCACAATGGTGATATTGTTGATGGCCCGAAGCACGGCAAAGTCATGAAGGCTATGATGTGTGGTGCCTAATGCACCGTAGCTTACACCAGCACTTATTCCTACCAATTTCACGGGGTTATCAGAATAGGCCACATCGTTTTTGATTTGTTCCAGTGCTCTTGCTGTAAGGAAACAAGCGGGTGAAACGGCAAATGGTTTCTTTCCTGCAGAAGCAAGTCCAGCAGCTACCCCTACCAGATTTTGTTCAGCAATGCCAACCTCTACAATCTGGTTTGGATATTTCTGTCCAAAGGGGACCAGTTTCCCCGAACCCCGGGAGTCACTTGTTACGGCAATGATCGATGGATCAGCAGCAGCTAAGTTTTCAAGGGTTTCAGCAAAAACTTCTTGGTTTGCTCTTCCCATTTTTAAATTTTTCTTTGCAATTTTATCCAGTTCCATGATCTATGAGATTAATGCCTCAGCCGCATCTAGTTCTGACAATGCCAATTCATATTGTTCAGGGCTTGGTACGCCATGGTGCCATTTTAAAACGCCTTCCATATAGCTTACCCCTTTTCCTTTGACGGTATGGGCAATGATGAAATTGGGCTTTCCTGTTTGGAAAGGCCCATTGTTTAAGGCTGAAACCAAGGCATTCAAATTGTGGCCATCAACCTCTTTTACTGACCAACCAAATGCTTCCAATTTGTCCCTAAGGGAATCAGTATTCATTACTTCCTGATTTGAACCTGTAATTTGCTGTTTGTTATTGTCCAAAATTGCGTAAAGGTTGTCCAATTTATAATGCGAAGCGGAAAGGAATGCTTCCCAATTGGAGCCTTCAGGCAATTCACCATCTCCCAAGAGCGTAAATACCCGGTGTTGTTTTTTGTCCAATTTTGCTGCAATTGCTTCTCCAACGCAGATAGGTAAACCATGACCTAAAGCCCCGGTATTTTGCTCCACACCATTGACTTTTTTTGTAGGGTGACCGATGTAGTGGGATTGGTACTGACAAAGTGTTTCCAGGTCGGACTCAGGGAAAAAACCTCTGTCTGCAAGCGTGACAAACAGGGCTTCTACACAATGACCTTTACTCTGTATGTAGCGGTCTCTATCAGGATTTCTGAAATTTTCAGGATCTATTTTAAGTACTTTATTGTACAATACATTCAAAATGTCCACACAAGACAAACTACCACCAGTGTGCCCGGCTTTTGCTTTGTAGATGTATTTGAGAATGTTTTTTCTCAGGAATACCGACTTCTTTTCTAATTCTTTATCTGACATTATTGTTCTGTCTTCTTGGTAACAATTAACCCGTTTTTTACCCTTCGTGATGGTACACATCCCATCCCATATAGTTTTCAAAAGCTTCTTTCAATGCATCAGAAGTATGTGAGGCATTCATCACAACATGATGTTCGAAACCATTTTTACATATATAATTCATTAATCCCTGAAGGTTTGGGATTTTAGCAACGGCCCTATTTCCGAAAGTCTTTAATTCGTCATCTGTTAAAGCACCATCTCCCACATAGGCTTTCATGATTCCTTTGGTATCATCTGTTGTAATTCTTCCAAAAGTCAATGGGGAGGCAGGCGTACGCCCGTCCAATGCGCCATAGGTGTTTTCCACCCCTACTGTTGTGCCTAGAATTGGGGCATTGCTGATCTCAATGTCTGGTAAGAAGGATTTGGCCCAGTTTCCACAATGGAAAAGCACACATTTATCGTCATCGTCAGCATAGTTATTGTTCCAGTCTACCAAAGCACTGGGAGAACCAGAGGCCAATTGCATTGCATACATGCTGAGGGTTCCTGTCACATCTACTTCACAGGCGCTAGGGATCATGCCTTCGCTAAACATACTTGAGCTGGTGCAAACATTGCAACCATAGTTTTGCTGAAGCGAAGTCCAACACTGAATGGCATTGGCATCCAGTTGATTTTCAGTCATAAAGTCATTCAATACCACATCAAGCTTCGCCATCTGTATTAAAGACTCACTTGGGGTCTTTCCAATAGAAGCATAATTGTGAATTTTCTCCAAATGATCTTTTACCCGCTGATGGGTATTGTCCAATTTATTGGCTTTACCGAGAATTTCGGACAGATCGCAGGTGACCACAGAAATGCCGTTTTTTTGCAATATTTTTTCACTGTACCGCACCGTGTTAAAAGCAGTGGGTCTGGCACCAATGGCTCCAATTCGGACATTTTTCATTCCTTTTACCACACGGCAAACGCCCAGAAATTTTTGTAAATCTGCCTGAAAGGATGGGTCGGTAGGGTGGACTACATGTTTGGTAGTGATCGAATATTTAATGCCGTATTGATAAAGGTTATTGCATACGGAAATCTTCCCACACCATGAATCTCTTCGGTTGGCTACATTTAGTTTATTCAGCTCATCAGGGTATCCTTGAATGAGTACTGGCACTTTTAGGTCCGCAAGGTGTAAAGTGTCTGCAATTCCTCGTTCATCTCCGAAATTTGGGAGTACTACTAGAACACCTGCTATATCCTCCTTATACTTTTTGAATAAATCAGCACATTTCCTGGCATCCAAATAGGTCTCAACACCACCAAGCTTAGTCTCATTTTCTCCAAGAATAATGGCTTTGATGCCTTGTTTTTCAAGTACGTTTAAAACCTCAATCCTCGCTTCTGACACGAGTATGTCTGGAAAAAAATCTCTGTTTCCTATGATAATGCCTAAAGTGATGTTCTGATTTTTCATTGTGCTCTAAGAAATGGTACTTTTTACTTTCTGTTTTTTTTAATTTTTGTCTTCAGCGATAATTAACTGGATATCGTTTTCTTTGAAGACTTCTTTGTGCTTGTTTTCGACCCCTTCGTCAGTAATGATATAATCGATAAGCGATAAGGCTCCGAGGCTGGCAAAAGCGCTTTTGCCAATTTTTGATGAATCCGCTACCAAATAGGTAATGTCAGCGGCATCAATCATGGCTTTTTTGACTACCAGATCGCTAATACTGGGATAAGTAAGGCCTGATTTTAAGGAAATGCCTGCTGTTGCCAGAAAGAGTTTCTGGACATTTAGCCCCTTGAAGAAATCAGCTGCCTTTTGGCCCGTAAGCGATAAAGTAGGTGCCTTAAATTCCCCTCCTGTCATAATGATGTCTATGTTTGGATTTGCGCCTAGCATCAATGCGATATTTAGGGCATTGGTAATGACCGTTAACCCTTTGATATTTATTATTTTTTTTGCAATCTCAGTAGTGGTAGATCCAGAATCAAGAATGATTGTGTCTCCGGGATGTATGAATTCCAGACATTTTTCAGCAATAATTTCTTTTTCCTTTAGATTATCCTGGTGTACTAAAGAGAAATTACGCACCTGGTCTTCAACATTTTTCAAATGAACGCCACCATGCTCCCTGATGACCAATCCATTTTTCTCCAATTTCTCGAGATCCTGGCGAATGGTTACTTCTGTAACTTTAAAGATTTTGGCCAGATTGATTACTTTGGCAGAGCCATCTTCTTTTAGTAAGTCAAGTATCTTTTCTTTTCTTTGTTTTGGCAACATTATTTCTTTGTATTTTGCGGAAGAACGAAGATAATTAACCTCTAAACAGTATCGTAAGTTTTTTTTCTTTTTTGTTTTGGTTAAAAGTTATCAATAATGATTTTAATTTATTGTTTTGCCCAATAATGTGCAAGTTGGAAGAAATCACTTTTTTGGCATAAGGTCTTTTTTTAGTGAAAATATAAGTTGTACTTCAGTAAATAAGAGCGTGTGCAAACGTTGAAGCCTGCCCACGCTCCATTTTTATAGGAATAATAGGTGTGTATTCATTTTATTGATAACCTTGGTGTTGAACAAATTCATCACGGTTGGTTACAGCATCCAATTGCGCTTGAGGTATTGGTCTTATCAAATGGAAAGGTTCTACTCTGGTGACATCAGGGTTTAAACTTAAAACTCTTTCTACCAATTTTTCCGTTCTTTTCAAGTCAAACCATCTCAATTGCTCTCCTGCAAATTCTCTCGCACGTTCATCCAAGATAAAATCAAGGGTTACGTCATTCGCAGTGATTTTCATGGCTTCTTCCAGGCCAGGTTTTGCAGCACGTGTTCTGACCACATTGATATAATCCGCTGCAGATTGATTATTGCCAAGAAACATCTGGGCTTCTGCTGCGATAAGGTACAATTCGGCAAATCGGATAACAAAAGCGTCCCTGGAACTTTGCGCTTCATTGGCACTGGACCTGGTATTGTCCATGTGCTTGGTCAGGGTAGGGTAGCGAAGGTTGTCCCTTACCGTGCCATTCTCATTATAGATGTCATTCCTGTTGTACACTTGGTACACATGTCCCGGACTACCTGTGAAAGTGCTTCTGGTTGCTACCACTGCCGTGTCTCCAGTAGCCATTCCTGCCGGTGTGTTGGTAGAATTGGCATACCAAACCTCCATAAATGATCCTTCGTATCGGGAATCTTCTTCGCTGAATAGGTCAAGCAACGCCCGTGTAGGCATGTACCTATTGAAGGGTCTTCCGTATTCAATTGCTCTCGTCATTCCAGGAAGGTTGTCGTATTTCATTAGGAAATGCAAATGACCATTGTTACTGCCTCTTCCATGTCCCAATGGGTTGGTAGAGGAATTTCGAAGGTCATTGAGGGTTAGGTTTTCTGCATAATTAACAGCATAAACAATTTCACTGTTATGGTTATTTCCCATGTCCCAAAGATCTGCATAATTGGAGACCAACTCGTAGCCAAAGTCCCCGTTGATGACAGATTCAGCCATTTGGGATGCTTCATTGTACATTTTTCTGGTGAGGTAAATCCGTGCCAGGAAAGCCATGGCTGCAGGTTTTGTCACCCTCCCATAGTCTGAAGTTGTTGTGGACAAATTGGCTACAGCAAAATCAAGATCAGTCAATATTTGGTCATAAAAGGTGTCTATAGGTGTTTTGTTGGCCGTCGTGATGATTCCCTGAGATTCTTCAAGCGTAAAATGAACGCCTCCCCAGGTTTCTACAATATGGTAGTAATAAAAGGCCCTTAAAAACCTCAATTCAGCCTCTCTTTGAGTGCGCATGGCAGGTGTAAATCCGGCTTCTTCAATCCGGTTAATTCCCGCATTGGTTAGATTTATAGCTGCATACAATTCCCTCCATTCGGTGGTAATTGGTGCATTGGTACCTTGTAAATTGGTATAGGTAGTAAGGTCCGGCCAAACATCACCTGCGGCACTTATCCAGATGTCCGTACCCATTTCAGTCATATTAAACCCTTCTTCTTTTCCATACCACCACCTTTGGTAAGAATAAGCGGCATTGACCAAAGATTCAAATCCTTCCGGCGTACTGTAAACTGCCTCAGCAGTAAGACCGCTGGGGTTGTATTCTTCCAGCACTTCATCACATGATGTGGTAAATAAGGCCACGAACAAAGCGGCTGCTGATAGTATTTTTATATTTTTCATTTTGAATCGATTAAAAGCTAAGATTGATTCCGAAAACATAATTTTTTAACATTGGATAACTTTCTCCACCACCTCGCTCAGGATCGTATTCATCCAGCTTTTTGCTTTTGGTAAAAGTCAATAGGTTGGAGCCGGAAAAGTAAATCCTCATATTACTGAATATGGAACTGTCCGTGCTTGGAAGGGTGTATCCCAGTGAAAGGTTTCGTACCCTGAGGTAAGATCCATCTACATAGCCAATTGTGCTCCAATAAAGTGTGGAGGAGCCAGATACTCCAGCATTTGGTCTTGGGTATTCATTGGTTGGGTTTTCCGGAGTCCAATAATCAATAGCCTTAGTGCTGTTGCTTAAGTTGGACTGCCTATCATATCTGCCTAGAAAATCAGGATCAATTGTCTGACCCCATCTGGCAAAAAGATACACACTGAAGTCAATTCGCTTGTAGGTAATTTTATTGTTCAAACCGCCAAACCAATCAGGTCTGTTGTTTCCTGCAAGAACACGGCGATCATTGACGGCATCTATTTTCATGTCTCCATTTTGGTCTTTTACTTTTATGTCACCAGGTACTTGACCATAAATTGCGGCTTCATCCGCCTCATTTGTTTGCCATATTCCTAGTTTTTCATAATCATAAAAAACACTTATAGGTTGGCCTACAAACCATCCATTTCCAATATCATCCACGCCTTCTGTTACCAGGGAAATGATCTCCTCTCTGTTTCTGGTAAAAGTGAGGGTTGTTTCCCATTGCAAGTTTTCATTTTCGATATTCAGGGAATTTATTCCGATTTCAACACCCTGGTTTTTGGTCTTGCCTATGTTTTGATACACTTGCTGAACGCCTGAAGTAGGTGGCAAGCCACGAGGCAAAAGAAGGTCCGATGTGCGGGTGTCGTAAATGTCCATAGTGGCATTTATCCTGCTTCCCCATAGTCCCAAATCAACACCAAAGTTGGTGGTTTCAGATAATTCCCATCCCGCATCTGGATTGCCTAAGAGTGGGGAGAAGGTAAATCCCTGGAAACTTGACTCTCCAAAAGCCATAGGGATTCTGGTCAAAGAGCTTTGTGTTCCGTAGGCTTTAATTCCTGAGTTTCCTGCTACACCATAACTCAAGCGAAGTTTTAACTCACTGACGGCGGCTACATTCTGCATGAAGTTTTCATCTACGACTCTCCAGGCAAATGCGGCTGATGGGAAATACGCCCATTTATTGCCTTTGGACAATCTGGAAGCGCCGTCCGCTCTATCTGTTAGTGTAATAAGGTATTTGCCTTTGTAACTGTAATTCAAACGGGCTGCAAAGGAGAGTACATTCCATTTTGAAAATCCGCTGTTGATGGAAATGTTGTCAGGGGCATTGCCCAGACCATAAAACAACTGTCCAGGAAGCAATTGATTTTCCCCTTGGGCAAGTACATTGTCGGATTCTTCCTGCACATAACTGGTTAAAGCTGTTATGGCAAATGAATGGTCCTTAATCTCCTTTTGGTAGTTGATGACATTGTCCCAGTTGATAAATCGGCTATTGGATGCGGTGTATTGCGCCTGACTAGCGCCCCCATTTCTACTGATGGAGTTGGATGCTTCGAAGCGACCAACTCTGGTGTTATTGATGTTTGTCCCAAAATTTGTACGAAAGCTAAACCCTTCGAAAGGCTTCAGTTCCAGGTATACATTGGCGAGTACATTGGTTATTTTGCCTTTGTTTGAGAATACATCTGGTTGTTCATCTGCCAAAGGGCTAATTGATGATCCACCAAGGGGATAGACAATGAAATCTCCATTTTCATCATATACAGTTCCCAGGGGGATAATTTTATTGGCCATGTTCAATGGATCCCTGCGGTAACTTTCGTCCCTATTGGCCACCTGTGATTGCAAACCTGCCTTTATCCAGCTATTGAATGTATGGTCGACATTGGTTCGAAGTGTGTAGCGTTTTACATTGTCAAATTTCAATATGCCATTTTCTCCGTAAAAATCCAGAGAGGTATAGACTTTGGTTCTGTCGCCTCCTGAGTTTACACCAAGGTTGTAATTTTGCTGATTACCATTGCTTAGTAGTAAGCTTTGGTAATCAATCCAATCTCCATTTGCGATGGCGGCCAGTTCCTGGGTGTTGAAAATCAATGGATCGTCCGCTGCTGAGTTCCATTTTCCAGTAGTTCTGTTGGCTTCTCTTTTGATGGCCACATATTCGTCTCCATTCAAGACAGAGGGATATCGGGAAACTTCCGATACGCCATAATAAGAATTAAGTGTGACTGAGGGCTTGCCTGAACTCCCTTTTTTGGTGGTAATGATAACAATACCATTTGCACCCTGCCAACCATAAATGGCCGTAGAAGAAGCATCTTTTAAGAACTCCATTGACTCAATATCATTGGGGTTGATATTGTCAATGTTTCCTGTTTGCACCCCATCTACTATAAATAGAGGGTTGTTACTGGCTCCAATGGATCTGTTACCCCTAATCCTAATGTTAATGCCGGAAGATGAGGAGCCATTGCCTCTGGTGATGTCTACACCGGCAATTTTTCCTTGAATAGATTCTAAAGGGTTTTGGGCCGGTACCTGCCTGATTTCATCGCTTTTGACAGAGGTTACGGCTCCTGTGAGATCTCTTTTCTTAACTGTACCATATCCAATTACGACGACTTCCTCCATATTGGTTATGTCGGGAGAAAGGGTAATCTGAATTGTGGTTTGGTTGCCTACTTTTACTTCCTGTGGAATATAACCAATGGAACTAAACACCAATGTCGCATCTGGGGTTGCTGAAATAGTGAATTCACCATCAATATTTGTAGCTGTACCAATATTAGTACCTTTTACTAATACGGTTGCCCCTGGAAGCACATCATCTAAGTCGGAAGATTTGACGGTTCCTGTAATAGTGGTGTTCTGAGCAGAAAGCTCAGAAAAAATAAGCGTAAAGCAGGCAATGACGAACAAGGCTGTTTTTAAAAGCCTTCCTCCAGCTGATGGAGGAATTTTAAAGTAAGAATATTTAATCATGGTTTTTGGGATTTGTTAACAGCAAAGGTTAAATAGTACGTTTGAATAGGTTTCCGATTTAATTTTCTTGGTATTCGTAAAATAAAGAAACTAAAAGAAAGTAAATCGTAAGTATTATGGGTATAAATCTAGTGATAATTAGATTTAAAATAAAAATATTTTAAAATATATTTTCGAAAAATTACTTTTTATTTTTCTTTTACTTTCTTTTTGATACATTTATACCCGATATGTAAACCTGTGCTAAACTTAATTAGGGTTTAAAAAGCTGATTTTAAAGTGATAGTAGCTTTTTTGTAAAACGTAAATAAAAGAAATTTAGTCGTAAAGAATAATGAAGAAAACAGGAAGTTTAAGGCTCATAATACTGGTTGTAATGGTCACGTTTTGGGGCTGTGACAGTACGGTTAGGGGGCAGAATAAGCCCAGAATTTTAATTAGTTCGGATATAGGAGGTACAGACCCTGATGATTTTCAGTCCATGATACATTTATTAATGTATGCGGATCAATTTGAAATTGAGGGACTGGTTTCTTCTCCTTTCGGAGATGGGCGTAAAAGCAATTTTTTGGACATAATTGCGGATTATGAAAAAGATTATGCACAGCTAGCAAAACATGCAAGTGACCTTCCAAAAGCAGATGTTTTAAGAGCGGTTGTAAAGCAAGGTGCAGTTCCAGCAGCCCCTTTTAAGGGTTATTCTAATTCCACTGAAGGTTCAGAATGGATCATTAAATGCGCCAAAAAAGAAAGTGATCAGCGACTTTGGGTTTTGGTTTGGGGGGGTATAGAAGACCTTGCTCAGGCATTGCATGATGCGCCGGAGATAAAGGAGAAGATCAGGGTGTATTGGATAGGAGGCCCGAATAAGAAATGGAGCATCAATGCCTACTCTTATATAGCAGCCCATCATGGAGATCTTTGGATGATAGAAGCCAATGCAACCTACAGGGGCTGGTTTATGGATGAAGATTCTCCTGAAGCATTTAAAGGTGACGCCTATTATGACAATTATATCCAAGGGCGAGGTGTTATCGGTAAGGATTTTATCAATTATTATAATGGAGAAATAAAAATGGGAGATACTCCATCACTCGCTTATGTCATGAACGGCGACCCAGAGGATCCCACTGGAGAAAGTTGGGGTGGTAGCTTTGAGAAGATAGACCGCAGTTCCAGAAGCGTATTTGAAGGCGGCAGCACCAATGCAGATACAGTGGCGGCTTATGCTACAATTGAATGGAGGTTTAATGGGCCTAAAATAATGGTTCCAGAAGATTCTGTAGTTTTTCAAATCAAAATACAAGGTCAGGTTTGGCCGGGTTATTACCTTGGTGAGGGTATTTATGGAGTGAAATATGCTTCTAAAAAGGCGGAAAATGGTAAATACAAAACCAGTAGTGAAATTCCTGAGCTGGATGGCTTGGTCGGAGAATATGTCAGTACCAATCCCTGGCCGGGAAAACCCTCTCCGGACGATTACCAATTGGGATCCAACTGGTACAGTGATCGATTAGGTGAAGAACTATTTATAAAAGACCAACAAGGCGCGAAAACCATTTCCAAATATAGGGAGGCCTTTTTGGGTGACTGGGGAGATAGATGGAAGTGGTTGGAGGAATAAGGTTAAATTAAAATAACAACATATAAGGAAATTCAAATAGAATGAAAAAGATAACCGCACTTTCAAAAACAATGGGATTGATAGGGTTAATTGCAGTCTTTGCGATTGGCTCCGTAATGGGTCAGAACGACTCCAAAGATTTCCAGGATATGCGTTGGAAGGATGTTGCTGTGAAAATGCCAGAAGCCTGGTATGCTTCCAATGAAGCAAAACTAGTGGCAGAAAATGTTCTGCTGACCCAAAAGGCAATAGGAGGTTGGGAAAAAAACAAACCCTATCATCATCCAATGGATGCTGGTGAAAAAGCTGCTTACCTAAAAAGAAAAGGTGAAATTGGAGCAACTTTTGATAATGATGCCACGATTACCGAGTTGAGGTTTCTAGCCAATGTTTATTCAAAAAACATAGACGAACGCTACAAGCAAGCTTTTGAAAAAGGAATAAACTATATACTCAAGGCACAATACGACAATGGGGGTTGGCCTCAGTTTTACCCGGTCCGCAAAGGAAGTGTGGCCTATTCCGGCCACATCACCTTTAATGATGATGCCATGGTCAATATTATGCGCTTCTTAAAAGAATTACTCTCCGATGCCCCTGCTTTTCAATCCATTCAATTGTCGGACAGTAAAAAAGCGAAAATTCAGAAAGCCTATGACAAAGGAATAGCGTGTTTTCTAAATACTCAGATTGTCGTCAAAGGGGAGCCTACCGCCTGGTGTGCCCAACATGATTCGGTAACCCTTGCACCCGCAAAAGCCAGAAGTTACGAATTGCCTTCATTTAGTGGATCGGAATCAGTCGGAATAGTGCTTATGCTCATGGAAATAGAAAACCCATCCGATGAAATCAAGGCTTCTATAAATGGAGCTGTAAAATGGTTTGAAGACCATAATGTAGGCCGGTTAAGGGTGGACACACAGACGATGCCTGATGGAAGCAAGGATAGAATTGTGGTGGAAGATGAAAATGCGCCTTTACATTGGGGGCGATTTTATGACCTGGAAACTGAAAAAATATATTTCTGCGACAGAGACGGTATCAAAAAGAACTCCATAACCGAGATAGGTCATGAGCGGAGAAACGGCTATAGCTGGTACACCCGGGCTCCGGAACAAATGCTGGAAAAATACCCGGAATGGAAAAAAAGAAATGGGATTAACTAAAACAGGAACAGGTAATCTATTCCTTGATGGATAGTATTCTAATTTTTGTCTTTAACCCGAAATATGCAATAGACAATCTATTACGTGCTGAAATCGCTTTAAAATCAGCCACTTCGTTGCTGTTTTCAATTTCACCATAGCGGTGCTATGCTAAAATCTCCAAACAGCCTGATTTTCTTGCGATTACAACACTCATCACGAATTCTATTACATAATCCGGGTTTAATTCCGATTAAGCACTAAAAGACAATTATCACAATGAATAATAGTGAATAATTTCGATTTCACCTTTGATTTAGACCTGTTTAAAAATAAAATATTCAATGAAACATTTAATTCTTAGTGTGGTATTGCTATTGATTGGATTCAATAGCGGTGCCCAACAACTTGCCTTTCCAACTGCTGAAGGCTATGGAAAATATTCAAAGGGGGGACGAGGTGGTATTGTATTTGAAGTTACCAATTTAAATGACAGTGGAGAAGGAAGTTTAAGAGCTGCAGTGGAGGCAACTGAACCAAGAACAGTGGTTTTTAAAGTCTCAGGCACCATTTCCCTGGAATCTCCTTTGCGGATCAAGCATCCTTATATCACCATTGCTGGTCAGACAGCCCCTGGTGATGGGATTTGTCTTAAAAAGAATCCATTGATTATAGAGGCAGATCATGTCATCATTAGGTATTTGAGGGTTAGGTTAGGAAATGAATCAGGGGAAGATACCGATGCGGTATCAAGCAGGTATACCAAACACATTATTCTGGACCATATTTCAGCCAGCTGGAGTGTAGATGAAACCATGTCTATTTATCATTGTGACAGCATTACTGTTCAGTGGAGCATTATTTCCGAAAGCATGTACAAATCCAATCACGTAAAAGGAGCACATGGTTTTGGAGGGATTTGGGGGTCAAATTATGGCACTTACCACCACAATCTTATAGCCGATCATGGCAGTCGCAATCCTAGAATGGCATCAGGATCGGGTTATACGGATTATAGAAACAATGTAATTTACAATTGGGGGTACAACAGTTGCTATGGCGGAGAAAACCAACAAGTGGGTAATCCGAAATTTTCTTTTTCTAAGTTCAATATTGTAGCCAATTATTATAAACCCGGTCCTGCCACAGTTCCGGGAGAGGTTTCCTATAGAATAGCCAACCCATCCATGCGCAAGAATACCAGTGATTTTGGCAAATGGTTCATTGCTGACAATGTCATTGAAGGAAATAACAAAGTGACTGCTGACAATTGGGATGGAGGAGTGCAGCCACAGGGAGGAACCCAAAATCTTCAATTTGTGAAGATGGAAGCATCCTGGCCTTCTATGCCCATTCACCAGCACACAGCGGAAAAAGCCTTTGAGGCAGTGCTCGAAAATGCAGGGGCCACCTTGCCTAAAAGAGACCCTGTGGACAAAAGAATAGTAAAGGAAGCAAAAGAAGGACAGGCTTCCTTTGAGGGTGAAAGCTATAAGAAAAATAAAACGCTCGCAGATAAGTCCAAAAAATCCGGTATAATTGATTCACAAAAAGATGTAGGAGGGTGGCCAAATTTAAAAAGCACTCCAGCACCTAAGGATAAGGATCACGATGGCATGCCAGATGATTGGGAAAAGAAAAATGGCCTTGATTCTTCGAATGCAGCAGATAGAAACAATTTAGCGGATGGCTACACCATGCTAGAGAAATATTTAAATTGTATCAATTAATATTTGACCCAGAATAACAAATATATGCTTGATTTTAAATGGAATAGTAATTGGATTGGCCTTTTTATGGCAATCATTTTTGTCCCCCTATTGCCGGTAAATGCTCAGGAAAAGGCTTTGGTAAACACTTCCAAAAGCCCGTATGCCAAACAAGTCTCGGTGGACATGGATGCGGTAAAATGGACCGATGGCTTTTGGGGGCATTGGGCTGATGTCAGTAAAGACACCATGGCCATGAACATGTTGCACATTTATGAGAATGATACCCTTAGCCACGGTTTTCTTAATTTTGAAATAGCTGCGGGATACAAAGAAGGAAGACATAGGGGCGCTCCTTTTCATGATGGGGATTTTTATAAAACGCTTGAAGCCTTAGTGTCTGTTTATGCCAGCACAAAGGACCAAAGGTATTATGATGAGCTAGAGCGGATCATAAAAGTAATCGCGGACGCACAGAGAGCAGATGGTTATATTCATACTTCTACAATAATTAAGCAACGCAATAATCCTAAAGATGCGGTTGAGTTTGAAGATCGAATGAACTTTGAAACGTATAATATGGGCCATTTGATGACGGCGGCCAGCTTACATTATCGCATTACCGGTCAGACTAACTTTTTGGACATAGCGATCAAAGCAACAGATTTTCTTGTTGCCTATCATGAAAATGCTACTGCCGAACAAGCTCAAAATGCGATTTGTCCTTCCCATTATATGGGAGTGGTTGAAATGTACAGAACCACCAGAAACAAGGAATACCTCGACCTGGCTGGTAAAATGATTGATATTCGTGGAATGATTGCTGATGGTACAGACCACAATCAGGACCGCATTCCATTCCGACAGCAGCGGGAAGCCGTAGGGCATGCTGTTCGTGCCAATTACCTGTATGCTGGAGTAGCTGATCTTTATGCAGAGACAGGGGAGGATTCTTTGATGGTGGCATTGGAAAGTATATGGAAGGATGTGGTCACTAAAAAACTTTACATCACTGGAGCTACCGGGGCTTTGTATGACGGGGTGTCCCCAAACGGAACCACCTACAAGCAGTCTATTATTCAGCAAGTCCACCAGGCTTATGGGCAGGCTTTTCAACTTCCCAATATTTCAGCTTACAATGAAACCTGTGCAAATATTGGAAATGTGTTGTGGAACCACCGCATGCTTTTGGTGACGGGAGACAGCCGTTTTGCTGATATTTTAGAGCTTAGCTTGATCAATAGTGTATTGTCCGGGACTGATCTGGGCGGGACCAATTTTAATTATACCAACCCCTTGAGAGTAGATGAGGAATTGCCTTTTACATTTCGCTGGAATAAGGTGAGGGAACCCTATATTTCAAAATCGAACTGCTGTCCTCCCAATGTCGTCAGAACGGTTGCAGAAACCCATAATTACGCCTATGCATTATCCGATAATGGTTTGGTAATCAATTTGTATGGCAGCAATGAACTGAAAACCAGTTTGCCAAATGGTTCAAGCCTGGAGTTAAAACAGGAAACGGATTACCCCTGGGATGGAAAGATAAAGCTAAGCATCCAAAATGCTGGGCAAGATCCCTTTGCCATAGATCTACGGATCCCTGCCTGGGCCAGCCAGGCTGAAATCACTGTTAATGGAGAAAAATTCATGGAAAAACCTATAGCTGGAAGTTATTTCTCTCTAATACGACAGTGGGAAAAAGGAGATGTGATTGAATTAAACCTACCCATGACTGCCCGATTGATGGAGGCCAATCCATTGGTGGAGGAAACCAGGAACCAGGTAGCTGTAGTGAGGGGCCCAATCGTTTATTGTATTGAATCTCCGGATTTGCAGGATGCACGCATCTTTGATGTTGAGCTACCTGCGGCCATTCAATTTACCCCTGTCAAAGAAATGGTAGCTGGTGCCTGGCTGACCTTTCTGGAGGGGCAGGCCTTGTTACAAGCTAAAACCGATTGGGAAGGAAAATTGTACCAGGCAGTAGACCAAAAAAACACTCTGAAGCCTGTCAATATCAGGTTGATTCCCTATTTCGCCTGGGGGAATAGGGGAGAATCAGAAATGGCGGTTTGGATGCCGTTGAAAAAGTAAAGGAGTCATGGGGTATTCTTCTCTCTGGCAATTGGGAGGATCTGTATTTGTTACTTCAAATTGCTGCCTCACGAAATTTCAACCACTCTTTAAATGAAGTAGTCAATTAATAAAATAATGAAAAGAACTATTTTGAGTATCGCATTGGCATTGATTGGTATATACAGTTATGCGCAACAACTTGCCTTTCCCACCGCCGAGGGCTATGGAAAATACACTGTTGGTGGACGGGGTGGGAAAGTTTACGAAGTAGTCCATCTTAATGATTCTGGGGCAGGAAGCCTTCGTGAGGCTGTTGAAGCTGAAGGACCAAGAACAGTTGTTTTCAGGGTTTCAGGAACCATCAAATTGGAAAGTGAATTAAGAATTAAAAATCCATATATCACGATAGCAGGTCAAACAGCTCCTGGCGAGGGCATAACACTCAGGGCTTATCCGTTGATGATAAATGCAGATGAAGTGATCATTCGTTACATCAGGGTGAGACTCGGGAACGAATCAGGAGGTGAAACTGATGCAATATCCAGCAGGTATACTACCAATCTTATATTGGACCATGTATCGGCAAGTTGGAGTATTGACGAAACCATGTCCATTTACCATGGTAAAAATGTAACAGTTCAATGGTGTATAACATCAGAAAGTCTTTATAAATCCAATCATCAAAAGGGGAATCATGGTTTTGGCGGTATTTGGGGATCAAACTACAGCACCTATCACCACAATTTAATCGCCAATCATTCCAACCGTAATCCACGCTTTGCATCGGGAGGTGGAAATATTGATTTCCGAAACAACGTAGTTTACAATTGGGGATATGAATCTACTTATGGAGGTGAAGTTGCTCAGGTAGGCAATGACAAGTTCAATTTCACTAACATCAATATGGTAGGAAACTATTATAAGGCAGGACCTGCAACAGCACCCGGTCAAATCTCCCATCGTATCGCCTCTCCCTGGTCTCGAAACAAAGCAGCGGACTATGGGAAATGGTACATTTCAGGCAACATAGTTGAAGGGAATTCCTGGATTTCAGCGAACAACTGGCTGGGTGGAGTGCAGCCTCAAGACGGTAGCGAATATTTGGATGGTTTAAAGCTGGAGGAACCCTGGCCATCGATGGCTATCAATGAAGAGTCTGCCGAAGACGCTTTTGTTTCTGTCCTCGAGAACGCAGGCACTGTTTTTCCTAAGCGTGATGCTGTAGACCTTCGAATTATTGATGAAGTACGCAATGGTTACGCAACTTATGAAGGGGAAACCTACAAAAAGGATCACAAGGTTGCGGATAGGTCCAGGAAGACTGGGATCATAGATACTCAAGAAGATGTTGGTGGATGGCCAGTGCTAAAAAGTGTTCCTGCCCTGGTCGATACGGATCACGATGGAATGCCAGATGATTATGAAAAGCAAAATGGTCTCAATCCCAAAAAAGCCAGTGATGGAAACAAGGTTGGTAAAGACGGTTATACGATGTTGGAAAATTACCTAAATTCTATTTACTAAACCCTAGAGAGGTATAAACCTCAACTATGGTGGAGAGCAGAAAAAACGATTCAATTAAAAAATGCTGCATTTAAATCCGATACAAGCAATAGCTCTTTTATTGAGTAAAGAAATCACATCCAAATCAGTAAATCGTTGTTATTTTCGGCTCTATCTGATGGGGAGATAAGATAGGTTCACCCTTGCGATGCTATTCCTAAGTCTCCCAAGTTAGCATAATATTTTTTTGGTCAAGTTTAGTATCAGTTCTGGAGAAACCAAGTTGGTATGTTCTAAACTATAGTATCTCTGATCTATCGCAAGAAGGTCTGGATTTACTTATACCCTAAACACAATGGGAGTACAAATAAGTGTTTTGTCCATGCAATGGTTTAACCGCAGGATTGATAACATGGAAGCAATGAAAAGTAAAGTATAGGCATGGTAAAAGTATGTCAAATGGATAAAATCAAAAAAGAAGCTAAAATAAAATAGTAATTTACATTCCAAAGCATAGGAATAAAGCTTCTAAAAATTTTCCCATCAATTCATTTGTGACATGGCCCTAAAAATCAATTCATTTAGATACGATACAAAGAGTAAAATAAAGTTTATAATATCCGGGTTGTTTTTCTTGGTTGTTTCTTTGTCTGGATTTGGGCAGGAAAAACAACCCAATATAATCTTTATTATTTCTGATAGCCACCGCTCAGAGGCCTTAGGAGTGGCTGGGAATTCTTTTGTGCAGACACCTCATCTAAACCAATTGGCTAGAGAAGGAGTAAGGTTTGAGAATGCTTATGTCACGACCGCTATTTGTACTGGAAGTAGGGCCAGCTTCTTCACTGGACAATACATGTCACGCCATGGAATAGAGGATTTTGCCACAGATTTTTCTGAAGATGCTTTGTTGGAGACCTATCCGCTAGTACTTAAAAAAGGAGGGTATAAGATCGGCCTGATCGGTACCTGGGGCATAGGGAAAAATCCTCCAGTGACTCATTTTGACCACTGGGAAAGTAATGTGCCCAAGCGGACAGCCTCAGGTATGCACCAAACAGACAATATTGTACAAAAAGCAGTGGACTACCTCGAAAAGTATCAATCGGAGGCTCCATTTTTCCTATCTATTGGATTTTCGGCCGCACATGAGATAGATCCTTTCAAAGATAAGCCTGCAACCTATGATGTTCAGGAAAGATACCTTCCGTTGTATGAAAACCTTGAAATCCCTGTTCCAGAGACTGCTGCCCCCGAGTACTGGGATAATTTCCCGGATTTTTTCCGAACCGATGACAATATCGCCAGGTCTAGATGGCAGGGTTTCTTTTCAAGTGCTGAGCTCTTTCAAAAAAATGCAAAGAATTATTACCGGATGGTAACTGGCCTGGACGATGCAGTCGGTACAATCATGCAAAAACTAAAAGCCTTAGGTTTGGATGATAATACGATTGTCATTTATACCAGTGACCACGGTTTTTCCTTGAGTGAACATGGACTGATGGGTAAATGGTATCCTTTTGAAGCATCCATTAGGGTTCCATTGATTATTTATGACCCCAGAAACCTCGAATCTAATGGAGAGACAACGGAGAAAATTGCATTGAATATAGACCTAGGCCCTACCATATTAAAATTAGCAAACCTTGAAATGCCAAAGCGCATGCAGGGCATCGATCTTTTGGAAATGGTTGCGAGGAACAAAAAAGGCTTGGATAGAACAGCATTTTTCTACGAGCATGAATTTTTGGGTAGCCCACAACTTCCCAAATCTCAGGCAGTAATCCGAAAAGATTTTAAATACATTTATTATCCAGAACATGAGTACGAGGTGGTATATGATTTAAGGAATGATCCTCATGAAACCCTTAATGTTGTTTCTTCACCCGCTTATGCCAGGAAAGTCAAAAACTTACGAAGGAGCCTTAGTGTTTTAAAACAGTCGGCAAAGTAACAGAAATAGCTATTTCCTATCACCACAAAGCCTTAATGCAGAGGGTTATCATCTTTTAAAATAAATTAAAGAGAAGGAGTGGCTCGTCCTGAACTACTTCTGGAAATATGGTCAGACTGTTTTTGCTAAAAAAGGGTCGCCCAATATCAGCTATTTATTATTGGAAGATTAGGTCTATATAGACCATAGCTTTAATGGGATCTATATAGGTAGTCGATTTATAGTCTTGCTTTTTAGCCCTGCTTCCAGTCTATTTTCAAAATATTTTTTTTAAAAAACTCTTTCAGATCTTCTACGATTTGAGTTGAGCTCAATTGTGAACCAAAAGAAATTTGTTAAGCCTTTGGTTTTCAGACTAAAGATTAAATTTTGCTTTATTTCCTGGGCTTTTTTGTCCCATTCAGCCCTGTTTTTTTTGGTATTTATTCAGGAAATTATAGCGTAAAAACAATGGAAATAAACGTTTAAAAATGGGTCTTAAACAAGTGTTAAAGTTTTTAAATACTTTTTTTTATATTTGAATTACATTTTTATGGATTTTTAAATTTTTTCATTTACCTTTGACTAATTATTTAAAAGAACATTTTTATTAAAATTATTTAATCGTATCTATTATGAAAAGAACATTACTTTTGGCTACTATTGCCATTGTCTTTTTTGTACTACCTAAAGTTTCTTTAGGGCAAGTATCTTTCTCACATTCTTTAGGAGCAGCTTATTATGTAAGTACTTCTACCACTTCCACTGAATACTCTGAATCCACCTCTACAATTGGTGCTCCTGGTATTCTATATTCTCCAAGAATTAATGTGGTTGAATTAGGAAGAGAAATGACTGTTTCAGTTGGCACACATCTGGGCTTGGGATTCATGCTCGATACAAGTTCAGGGAGCGCATCCTTCGCAATGGATCTTCCCGTTGTTGCCGAAATAAACTTTGGCCACGGGGCCCATGCTGATACCAGATCCTCAGTAGGTGGTTATGCTGGTGTAGGTTACGGAATTAATAGGTTAGGTGGAGGGAGTAATTTTGATGGCGTCTCTACCAATAAAGCTTCAGGGCCTGTTGTTAATGGAGGTGTTCGTGCTTTTATTAATGGTGTCCCAGTAGGATTAAGGCTTTCTTATTTATTAAACATGGAAGAAGGAGGAAATGTGGCAGGAATTGGTGCATTCTACACTTTCGGTTTTTAATAAAGCCCGGAAACTAATTCAAAGAAGGCAGGTTTCTGAATCAAACCTGCCTTCTTTATATCTTACCTAATTAGTATTTTCCTACAATTTCAAAGACCATCATAGATGGGCATCAAAGCTGTTTTATGATTTTTTTTTTTTATCTAGCATAAGTTTACCCCCTCTAGTACTTTCCCTTTCGACCTTTACGTTTTTCCATTCGGTCTGAGATTTGATTAATCCTAGGTGAGTTGCATTGCTTTTTTTTAAGAAATATTGTCTCGCCATTCTATCTGCATGCTTCCATCAAAATAACTTTTGGAGGGCCAAATTTTTTACTAAAAATAGTAATGAGATCTTTTTACTCAATTTCCATATTAGAAGGTCTTTGTTTTACAGCGTTTTTTAGTGAAAATTGATTAAATTGAATCCTATTATATTGCTTATTCAGAATGACTTATGAAAAGCATACCAGCAAAGCTACTTTTATTCATTAACCTGATAAGCTTTCAAGCGGCAGGGCAAGTTGTTTTCAGTGAGCAAAACTCCTTGCTGATTATAGAAGTTGAGTCGGCAGAAAGGCTAGGGAATTGGGTTCGAGATAGTTCGAATGTAGATGGGGCTACGATTCATTACTTGTATTCTACAACTGAGCACTTCAAAGATCCCGGGAATAAAACACTTAAGTATCCTATTGAAATCAATAATCCTGGGCTATATAAATTAATCTGGCATTCGAAAGTAGGCATAGGGACCTCTTCAACTGATAATAATGACACCTGGCTCAGAGTTCCTGATGCAACAGATTTTTTTGGAAAAAAAGAAGAACATATTGTAAGACCCCACGGAAAATGTCAGGATGATTGTCCCGAGGGAGCAGGAAAGGAAGGTTGGTTTAAAATTTATAGCAACGGCACTACTGACTGGACATGGCGTGCCAAAACCAGTGACAATGATGCCCATGAAATTTACGTACGCTTCAGGGAAAAGGGTTCCTATTCGCTAGAGGTCTCAGCAAGGTCTGCCCATCATTTTTTGGATAGGATTGTTCTTTACGACCCTGAAAAGTATACTGAGAAAAAGGTTGCCAATTTAACCCTGCCTGAAAGCGAAAGGAAATAAAAGAATTATTATTGCAAATTGCGGGTTAAAGAAAGTATCTCAAATTCCATTTGATCTTCATTGGTGTAATTTTTTGGATTCAATTGGATATGCAAACCTTTTTCATTTACAAAGGTGGTGTATACATTGTAGTTGTTTCTTTGAAATTTTGTCTCTCCTAATACTTTAAACTCGTTATCCAATACCATGATGGTAAATTCTTGATCGTATTGGATTTCTGGATTATTTATTTCATCTATCGTGTTTCCCAATAAGGTTAGTCTATAATAGACATCTCTGAATTCATCATAAATAATATTGAAATAGTGGGAGGTTGAATAATCGTAAACCACAGATTCTTTCCAGTCCATTACCTTGTCTCTGTTCAAAGACATAGGCGGAACCTCATCGAAATATTGACTCTTTACTTCATGCTTTTCAATAAGTTGATCATTTTTAAATATGTAAACATTGGGGTCAACTGGAAAGGTTTGAATAATGGTGTTTTCTTTGTTGTTAACCGTAGTGTAGCTAAAGTCCATCATGCAATTTGCTCCCCAGTTGCCATGGTTATAGGATTCAGGCCTTTTGTAATGTTTGAAAAGTTTCCAGTAGTTAATTCTAGTTTAAAAAAAGTATTAAGCTTTGTATTGTCTTCAAGTAATGCGCCGGTTATACCTGCGGGAATATAAAGGGTGCTTTTCTTTAGAAACATTGATTTGCCAGTGCTTGTCATTATTCCTTCCTCTAATCCCTCCTTTTCAAATTGAAAAGAATTTAGGTAAGTTCCCTTTTCGTCGAATAAAAATACTTTGTTCTGCCAAGAATTTGATATAAATATAGAATCCTTGTTTGCATAATGAAAACTTAACCCATTATCCCCAATTCCATTTGGACCTTGGGCTGGAAAGTGAATTTTATCCTTAATTGATCCATTGTCATAATCGTAAAAAATGATCTCATTTGTGAATTCATTTAACATTAAATAATTGTTCAATTCTGGGACAAATTGAAAACAAGTTGATGTGGGAGCTGTAGAATCATTTAGGTAAAATATTTTCTCGGCGGAAGCGACTAAGCCTCAAGGGGCTATAGTTTCACTAATAGCAGATTTTTTCTCAGCGTTACTTTGGCAAGCGAAAGCCAGCAATATTTGTATAGGCAATAGCAGATTGGATTTCAATTTCATATTAGGGTTGCTTAGGGGCTGGGGTTAAAGGTATCTTTCTATTTATTTTGAAACAGTAGGTTTGCCTACCAATCCTAAATTCATTTAGATATAAATAATCAAAAACCTGAATTTTATTTACATCCCGTTATAGAATGGCTGATGCCTATTTCGGATTAAAGGTTATTTAATCTCGATTTCGATCTCCATTTGGTTCCATATATAGTTGATCGAATGAGAATTTCCCTGTTCGTTTTTCATGGCATCGGACCAGATCAGGTTCATTTTTTTACCGTCTTCACTGATCCATTTTGGAGATAGCTTTGGTTGGTAGGTTCTATTGTTGGTGTCGTCGACGGTCCAGTATTCCGAATAGTGAAATTGTGTCCATGGGCCATAGGCATTTTCTGAATACCAAAAACCAAGACTGCCCGTTTCGGTATGCATCCAACTGTGGTAATAATCCTCATCCGAGTTGCTCATGCCATGACCACCATAAGTACCACCATTGACCATAATGTAAAGGCCTAGCCCTTCGTTCCAGACAACAGAAGGCAACCAGGAGTACCATCCGAAATAATGGTCTTTGCTGCTTTTTTCCGGGAAAGTATGTACATAGCCTCTGTCAGTGATTTTACTTGACCATTGGGGCTCGTTGTTTTGGTCATACTTTGTGAAATATTGCCATTCACTTCGAATTTCGATTTTATCATGAGGTACTCTCGCTAAGGTCAGTTGATGGGCTTTGGCACCTTCCGGGGAATAAATATACACGTATTCATCCTTGGCGGCTGAATTGTCTTTGCCATTTTGCACAAAATCGAAAAAAGAAAAAGGATAAGCTTCCTGTGTTTGATGAGGTAGCCCATGCTCCTTTAATGAAAACATTTCCTGCTCATTGACAACATTTCTCATGCTGTCCATGGCCGTAAGTGCAAGTTCATTTCCTTCTCTGTCTACACGGGACCAAGAATCGCCATTGTCAGTTGACTTCAAAAGCTTTACCCCTGTAAAGGGCCCTGACCAAGAGGGGCCAGGTGTCTTGGAAGCTGCCGAGTACACCTTGCCGTCTACAGAAACAATCCCATAGCCAAACCAACTTCCTTCCTTGCCACTGAATTCAGGGTAATTGGGAAGGTCTTCCCTTTCAAAGTTTTCCGGGCCTCCTTTTATTCTGTAAAGGTGGTTGTGGATTTGTGATGCGTAATTTTTTTGATCCAGCCAGTTGCCATCACACATTGAAACTATTTGCGAACCATCAGCTGCCCAGGTAAGACACCAATTGTCACCACTAGCACCCAATCTTTTTAAAGTTTCCTTGTTGAAGGTAACTCCTTCCGGAACAGCTTTTTTACTTTCTTCGGTGATGGTTTTTTTCTTCGTATTGCTCTGACAGGCAAAGGCTAACAATACTATAGGCAATAGCAGGTAAGATCTAATTTTCATGAGGTGATTGCTTAGGTGTGGGGTTAAAAGCTTTGTTCTGGGTTTTGGGAGGTAATAAAATCACCGGCCAAACATTACAGAAGAATTAATTTAATGAAAAATTATTAAAAACCTGCGTTTTATGTAAGTTTAGCCCCTAAATAGGAAGGGATCCGTCAGGCTATGACGAACCCCTTTCCTAATTTCCTACATAGCATTTTATTGATCTTTATCGACAAAGTCTTTTTCAAAATCAGTGTCATTTACCCAGCCCGCTTTCATTTCTTCTCCATTCATATAGCGTTCATAAAAACTATTGGAGGAGGCTCCTATGTATTCATATTCATCAAAAATATGACCATTACCAAACATCCTTGGATCTTCCTGTCCCTTTAGTTGTTCAAACAAGCTTTCCTTCAATTCCTTTTTCACCGCCAGGTATTCAGGATGTATGGCTAGGTTTTCCATGCAATCTGGATCCTTGCTGATGTGGTAAAGTTCTTCCTGAGGCCTTTTGCCGAAAGAAGGTCCCCAGTATTTTGTGGATCCGGTATTCCTTCTATGGTTTAGGATAAACGTTTTAGTAGGACTACCATCCGTATTCAAATAACCTGATTCAGGATTTCCTGCTGGCCAACGATCCGGTTCGAAATTATGTAGGTAAATGTACTCATCCGTTACTATTCCTCTTATAGGGTAACCCCAATCATGTGGTCGTCCCGCATCATGTCTTTCTTTTCCTATCACTACAGCATTTCTGCTGGGATCAACTCTGCCAGACTTATCACTGGAGAAAATATTTGTTAAGCTCTTTCCTGTTATAGGTTGCATATTCCCCTCTTCTTCACTAATCTGGGCTACCTCCAGAAATGTGGGGGAAAAATCAATAAAGGAGATGAAATCGTCCACTTTTCGGCCGGGATTCTTGATTCCTGCTGGCCACATGATTGCAAGTGGCAGATGATTGGAATATTCATATTCCTGCCCTTTTATTCGAGGAAAAGGCATTCCATTATCAGCTGTAACCACCACAATGGTGTTTTCAAGTTCTCCTCTTTCCTCTAGCACTTCAAGCATCTTTTGTAAATGCTGATCGAAATATTCTATTTCATAGGCATAATCCAGCATATCTGCTCTTATCGTATCGTTATCCGGCCAAAAGGAGGGTACTTTATCAATGTCTTCCAGTTTCTTACCTCCTTTTTCAATACCCGAGCGGAATTCATAAGCCCGGTGTGGTTCGGTGGAGCCATACCAGAAAGAAAAGGGCTCACCCTCAGGTCTCTGGTCCAGAAAATCCTCAAAATTGGCAGCGTAATCAGTGAGGTTAATGGCTTTAGTGGGAGCAGTGGTTTTGTGCTTGTTAAACGCTTGACCTGTCAGTTCTCTCTTTTTTCCATCAACTTCTCCGGGGTTGCCCGGAGCCCAGCCTTTTGCCGTATGGCCTGTATAATATCCGTTTTTTTTGAGAGCCTCCATAAATGTTGTGAACTTGGCAGGAAAATTAGGGCTATGATTGGCTGCTTCTTCCAACTGCCAGGAATTTCTTCCTGTTAAGATACATGCTCTTGAAGGCGCACACTTAGCATTTGGGGTATAGGCATTCATGAACAGAATGCCTTCTTTGGCGACCCTGTCAAATGCTGGCGTATTTACCCAGCTGGTTCCATAGGCACCCATATGGGGAAAGGAAGCATCATCCGCAATGGCAAAAAGTATATTAGGCCTTTTTATTTCTGTTTCTTCTTCCTTAGGAGAACAAGAAACAGAAAACAGAAGGCAGACAAGTCCTAGTGCTAAGAAATAAAATGGTTTTTTCATAACTGATTTTTTATTGACTGGGTTTATTATTCTTCATTAGAGGGTCATCCTACCTGAATGACATTGGTTAATATTTCTTCCGTTAAGGATTTTCTTTAATACCTTTAGAGAGCATCCATGCCTCATGATATTTATGAAATCCAGCCTTTATTGCTGGAGATGCCTGATGCAATGGTTTTTCGCTATTCATTAATTTACCTAAAAACCCCTCTTTCATTAAAATAGAAGCTGCCTGTATTGCAACCGCCTCATCATAGGGTGCTAGTTTTTCTATAAAGCTATCAATTTCACCATCTGAATCTTTCCATAGCTTAAGGGCATACCCGAAAGCGCTTGTGCGGAGGCCATCACCATCAGCGTCAATCCAAACTGCACCCGATGAACCCATTATCTTTGGTTCCCACAAAGGTGAATCCGGTTGGTAAGGCTTGCCTATTTGCCAAAAAGGCAAGGGCTTTCCAGGTCCTGTGGCAATGGCGACAAGAAAAACATCATGCGCTGGCTTGGGAAGGGTCCAGGTGCCGGTCCATTTTATTCCTGTACCACTTTCGCTTTCCCCTGAAAGGATTGCTTCACGTACTTTTATACCGTTTGCGTAGAGGCTTACGGTATCGGTATCTAGCCAGTCAGGACCCAAAACACGCACAGCTACATTGATCTCTCCCGAATTAGGTGCCAGATCCCCCGGTCCATATTGTTGATCGATGACCATTTCAGCCAAAAGACCAAAATTTACCATAACCTTTCCTTCTCGAATATTTTGAGTGGCTTCATCCACGTCTATTTTTCCTGGATCTTTACTTTGGCTTCGGATATAGGTTCTGGCTTGCCCCACCCGATACCTATTAACATCATGAGAGTCACTGGCCCCAATAGGCGTTATGGAATAGCCCCTGTTTAGCATACCAAACCAGTCTTTATATAAACGCATAATATCCGTTTGAAGGGCACCTGAATTGATGACTTCCATCGCATTGGCTGGAACTTCCCAACCTTCCAGGTTAACTCCAGCATCCCCAATATGCCTTTCTTGATCAAAGGGCCGGAATCCACCGTGCACATCACGCGCATGGTTCAATATGATGACGCCCTGGCCCACTGTTTTTTGCATGTTTCGATAGAGCACATCCCAGTTTTCGGCTTTTATTTCCGGTATAGGAGTTTCTTCGGTTACAGGGAAAATATTGAAGTGTCCGAAGCGAGTAGTTACTTCATTACCAATAACTGGGGTGAAGTAGGCATTAACCCGCATTTCCCTGGAGGCGGGTTCAATATTAATATGCACATTGTGATCGGTCATGATTGGAAATTCAATCCCTTCGGCAGCGATGGTAATGGCTCGTTCCTGCATAGTGGCGTCACCATGTCCAGAGTGGGTAAAGGAATGGATATGGGTGTCACTACTGATCCAACCCTCCGTTGGTACTTCGTGGTTGATGTAAAGTTTTTTATGGATTTGATCTCCTGGTTTTATGGTCAATTGAAGAGAATCAACTCCGTACTCAAATCCCCGGGTAGCATAAATGATAAAATTTCCTGAGGGAAGTCCAAACGAAGCCTTTCCATTACCTGTGTAGACAACTCCTGGTCTTACCGCAAGATACTCATCAGAAGGTGCCCCTACTGTTTGAAGGGTTCCTTCAGCGTTAACTACGGTGATTATAGAGGGAAGCAAATTGCCACTTGTTTTATCATAGACTTCTATATGTAGCATGCCTTCCGATAATACTTCTGTCAAAGGCCTATCATCTAAGATTATCTGGCCAACCATTATATCATCAGGCACATTCCCTTGCTGTTCAATCTGGATACTATTATGGCCTGGATTGAGTAATCCAGAGGGGATTTCCAGGTAAATGATCTTGTCCTTCTCATCCCTATCCAAATTCCCCAGTTGATTGCCATTGAGCTTTACCTGCCATGTTTGTTTTATATCCTGTTGCCGGATTTGTAGGGTTTTATTTCCTGCAGAATTTTTTACCACAAAAGGAATTTCTATACGGTTACCTTCTGATTCCCGGGAGAAATCCGCCCATTCCGGGCTGTCTCCAAAACGCAAATGATGCATCTCCGGAGCTATAATTATCTTTTGGGCATAGCTATTTTGCAATGAAAACAACAAGCCTATCAAAAGGAAATAATGCATGTTAAGTTTGAAACTAAATGATCTAAATTTTAACACTAATCGTATCATTGATTTTTATTTCAATCTTTTTTCGATAACAAAATACACCCCATATTTTTCTGGGTTTAGCAATCCTGTTTACATCTCCTGAGAAAATCATTTCGGATTAGCCAGGTTAAGGAATCCTGGGTTGAAAGATGTGTTTTTTAAAAGTTTAATGGGACACATTTTTAGTATCTCCTTTTCATCCTTATGGGATTACCTTTTCTGGCCATTATTTTTCTTGCTTTACAGTTTCATCCAAGTAATTGTATTCGGCTTTAAGCCCGAAAACTTCCTGAGAATTTTTACTCGGAGTAGGTCTTTTATCTCTTTCAGCGAAGTATTGAGCTCCTATCCATTTCATTTCACCTCCAATCACTCTTGGATCACCTGTTTCTGTAAGGTAGGCATCGAGTTTTTTAGAAAGCATTTCCTTTGCATTATGATATTCAGCTTGCTCTGCTACATTGTTCAATTGGTATGGATCCGTGCGAAGGTCAAACAACTCCTCTACAGGTCTTTTATCAAAGGCCAGATTGAAGAGTTCTTTTACCCCTTCTTTCTCCTGATACCGAAGCATGTACTCTTTGGTAGGAGAGGGATAATGGAGCATATGGGCATCAACATCTCCATACAAAGGGGGATCGCCTGCCGGCCATTGTTCTGGCTCGTAATTCCGAATATAAAGATAATCTTTGGTAACAATAGATCGTCCTCCATAGCCAGCACCACCTGCCCGAACAAAGGCATGTCTTTCCCTTGCCGTCACCATGAAGTCGCGGTCCGGTTCTATTGTTCCATCACCTTTTGATTCCAGAATATTTACCAAACTTTTGGTTGTCACTTCTGTAGGGACTGCAATATCCGCCAATTCGAGAAAGGTAGGTGCCAAATCACTAAGGCCTACAAAATCAGCTATCACCCGACCTCCTTTAAACCTGTCAGGCATGGAAACAATCAGAGGTATCTTTGTTCCAAAGGTATAAAGATTGGCCAAGCCACGGGGCATTTGCCATCCGTTGTCGCTACAAACAACGATTAGCGTGTTCTCCATTTCACCGGATTCTTCCAATAACCTAAGAAAAGCCCCGACTTCACTGTCAAAACTTTGGATTTCAGCATAGTAATCAGCCATGTCCATTCTAACCGAATCATTGTCTGGTAAATAGGAGGGGACTTTAATAGCCTCCAAGTCAATGTTCACTTTAGTCGCATTGTCAGAATAGGGACGATGTGGATTTCGGGAGCTGAACCAATAGGTAAATGGTTGTCCTTTTTCACGTTGACTTAAAAATGCCTGGAAAGTTTCATATTGATCACCGGCTGGATTACGCTCCCAACCACCGGCTTCATAATTTCCTGGCCCCCATCCCTTCCCTTGAAAGCCTACCAAATACCCTGATTCCTCAAGCATGTGTGTAAATACCTGGAATTTAGAAGAGATGGTTCCCCATAGGTTTGCCCCCTCTTCTAATTTCCATATATCCATTCCGGTAAGCATGGATGCTCTTGCAGGCGTGCAAGAAGGTGCCGCACAATAAGCATTCGTAAACCTAATTCCCTGCATTGACAAGCGATCAATATTAGGTGTTTTGACTACTGGGTCGCCATAACATCCCAAATGGTTCCAAGAATGGTTATCTGACATCAAAAGAAGAATATTAGGTCTTTTCTTTTGTTTTTCCATTTTTGAACTGCATCCGACAAAGCCTATTGCTCCCAGCATCAAGCCAACCAAAATCAAATTTAAGAGGCCATGTTTCATCAGTCTATTGCTCATTCCGTGGGGTTTTGGACGAGGTTAGTATTTAAGGCCAATTCTGATTCCGGTATTAAATGAACAATGCTATTGGAGGTAGGCAGAACCAAGGTAGGCCCAGACCATCCAAAAGGTTGGACGGAGCTCCTGTCCATTGGTCTGTTATTTCTATAAACATCAATGGCACGATGTCCTTCCCAAGCCAATTCCAAACGTCTTTCATCCAGCACCACATCCAAGACCGTTGCATACCCCTTTAAGTCACTGGTGGAAAACAGCTGCTCTCCAGATAAGCCAGCCCGTTCTCTAATGATATTGACCATCTCAATGGCCTCGGCTTCCATTCCAGCCGTTTTGGCAAAAGCCTCTGCTTTGATCAGGTACATTTCTGCCAAACGCATTACTATGGGTGAAGAAAGCATTTGAACGCCTCCTTCCAAGGTGTATTTATTGATGAAATATTGAGACAAACCATCTCTTTTTCGGAGGAGGAAACCAATGTCTTCTGTAGGATCAGGTATCCTGTTGCCTTGATCATCATAGATATAATCTGGATCAATGAATTTGACCCTTTCATCGTTTGGATTTTGATAAATCAAATCCCTGTAGGTTTTAGAGGCATACATTTCACCCCAACCACCCTGGGAGTGGTACAATGATCCTATGGATCCCTTTCCCATATTTTCTGTTTCCAAAAGCTTAATGGCAAAAAGCGTCTCAGGATTGTTTTCAGGAAGCAAGGTGAAATAACTTCCAAATTGAGAGGTTTCAAGCAGGTTGTATCTACCCGAGTTGATGACCTTGTCAGCATATTCAATGGCCTTGTCATGCTGCTCCATGTATAAGTATAAACGTGCAAGCATTCCCCAGGCCACTTCTTTGGATCCAAAAATGGAGGGCTTGCTTATGCTCATCAAGTTAGCTGCCTTTAAAAGGTCGCTTTCAATGAATTCAAAGGTTTCTTTCACGGTACTTCTGGGAGGCAATGCAGATACATCTGTATTGTCCCTGATCATTACGCCCAGGTTAGTTTCAGGACTTTGAGAATAGGGTCTTCCAAACATTCGCACAAGATCAAAATGCATAAATGCCCTTAAGAATAAGTTTTCTCCTTTAAGCTGAAGATTTTCCTCATCGGCGTTGTCATCAATGGCTTCAATTACTTTGTTGGCTGAAAAGATGCCATAGTAGGCTTCCTGCCAGAATTGGGTAGAAACAGAAGAGTTTACAATGTGCTGGTAACTGTAAGTCAGCATTCTGTTGTCTCCGCTGTTCTTCACCCAAACGGCATCATCACTTGGGAATTCCTGGGCTGCCTGCCTGTTTCTCACATACCGCATTTCTCTTAGGCGGCTATAGGTGCCTATGGTAATGTTAGAAAGTAATTCAGGCGAATTCGAAACCTGTTCGTCAGACAATTGATCGGTAGGATAATACTCAAGATCATCGCAGCCTGTCAAATATCCCATGAAAACGGTCACTAATAAAATATTTATAATTTTTTTCATTTTATGGCGATTAAAATTCTTAAAGATCAAAACTGACACCTAGAAGGATTTTTCTGGTAGGAGAAAACCTAGCGCTATTGGCTGATTGGGCGACTACTGGGTTTTCCATATTTACATCTGGATCTCCACCACTGAATTTGGTGAAAACGGCCAAATTGTCCATGCTGAGATAAATTCTCAAACCCGAAAATTTGTAAACTTTCTCGGGAAACGCATAATCCAATCTCACATTCTGGATGCGGAAATAACTTGCGTCTTCCAAATACCTGGAGGACGTCCCATTCGAGGCACTTCCACCGCTTAGCAATCGTGGGTGGGTGGCGATATCACCAGGGTTTTCCCAACGCACCCAATCCCCTTGAAGCTTCATCTGGTTTTGATTGGTACTGTTATTATCAGAATCTATCCGCTCCCTGTGGGAAAAGTAAATGCTTTGTCCAACAGCATAATTGGCCAAAACACTTAAGGAAAAATTCTTATAAAAAAGGTCATTTCTAATACCCCCCGTAAAATCCGGGTAGGCTGAACTTACAAACAAGTTGCTTGCCGCATTGTACGTATTGGTTGTGCTAATAGTAGCGGGCTCAGTTTTATCCGCACCATGAATTAGGTTGCCTTCAGCATCTTCCCACCTTACCCAAAGTGGATCGCCTGTCTGTGGGTCAGCTCCAGCCCATTCTTTCATATAGAAATACCTCATAGGCAAACCTTCCCGAATCCTCATCTGCCCACTGGCAATGTCTTCTCCCTGATTCAATGCCAAAACCTTATTTTTGTTAATGTTTACATTGAAATTGGTTTCCCATCTAATGGCTCCGTCCAGGTTGACGGTGGTGATACTGACATCAAGCCCTCGGTTTCTTACAGAGCCTACATTTCTTTGCTGGCTTGCAAAACCACTGGAAGCAGATAGGGGTACATTTTGTAACAAATTCTTATTTACACGATTGTAAAAGTCGACCTCAATATTTACGCGGTTAAACATGGAAAATTCCAACCCTAAATTGGTGGTATAAGCCATTTCCCAGGTTAAATCTGGATTTTCCCTGCGTGCAGGACGCGCTCCTGAAAGTCCGTTGTAAGTACTGTTAGAGGTGAAGCTGTAAGTTCCCAGGGATAGGTATGGAGCAATATTGGCATTTCCTGTTGTACCATAGCTTGTCCTTACCTTCAATAAATCAATCCATGTCGCATCTTTCAAGAAGTTTTCCCTATTGACATTCCATGATGCTCCAACGGAGTAGAAAGTGGCCCATCGGTTGTTGGCTCCAAATCTGGAAGAGGCATCTCTTCTAACAGAGCTGACCAAAAAGTACTTGCCTTGATAATTATAGTCTACTTGTCCAAAATAGGATGAAAAACCTGTTTCGGTACTGTTTCCTGCGACGGACTTAGGGCTTCCTGCAGCACTTAGGGCACTTAAATCACCCGCTAAATCCATTCCAACGGCTCCGGTAAAAGAGGAGGTGAGATAATTGTATTCCTGGCCCAATATTCCCGCAAAACTGTGGTCACCGATTCGGTGTTCCAGGTTCAGAAGATTTGAGGTAAGGAAAGATTGGTCATAAGTATAAGTCTGGCTTACTCTGCCATTCTCGAAGCTGGCCAACTGGTGGTCTTTGTCCAGAAGTTGTGTCCAATCTGTTCCTGCTAATCCAACCCTATTTGTGGTGGAAAATCTCATCCAATCTGTAATATCCACGTCAAGTTGAAGGTCGATTCCAAATCGCATGTTTTTGGTGATATCCCTTTGGTGATCTTTGTTGTAGAAATAATTTGATTTGGCATTTCCAATCCAGGTGTTCCCTGCTTCCAGAGGATTATAGGGTGTTGTTCCATCAGCTTCAAAAGCAGGGTCCCATGGTAAATTATTGTACAATTGCGTCATGGTGCCTTCCTGGCCACCTAAAGGCTCATTTGGAGCCCTATTTGCACCTGCATTTATTCTGGTTTGTAAAGTGACCCTATCAGAAATCTGATGTTTCAGGTTCGCTCTCAAATCCATGTTCTGGTATTCCGTTCCTAGCACCGTTCCAAGTTCATTGTAATAGTTCCCACTTATATAGAACGTTGTTTTTTCACTTCCCCCCGAAACGGAAAGCTGATGTTGGTTTACATGACCTGTTCTGGTAAGCAAGGACTGCCAGTCAGTATCTGAAGCCAAAAGGGAAGAGGGCAACACATTTTCAAGGTATTGGTCAAAGGTTTGGTTCGTATAAACCGGAACACCTGCTGCTACTTGCGCATCATAAAAGTTTCTAAAACCTTGTTTTTGCCTGTCATAAAGTTCAGCAGAATTCATCATTTCTAAATTGCCATTCCTGAATTGGCTAATCCCTGCTGATCCACTGTAGCTGACTTTGGTTTCACCACTTTTTCCTTTTTTGGTGGTAATGATGATAACCCCATTGGCGGCACGGGAACCATAAAGTCCTGTTGCTGCTGCGTCTTTCAAAACTGTAATTGAAGCAATGTCCATTGGGTTAGCAGATCCACCAATAACACCATCCACTACGTATAAGGGGCCGTAGCCGGCACCTATAGAGCCTACCCCTCTAATCACTATATTGGTAGCGCTTCCAGGCCTTCCTTCTGTGTTGGATACTGTTAATCCCGCAACTTTTCCTTGAAGCATGGTTCCCAGGTTATTGGAGATGACCCCATTTTTTAAATCTTTCTCACCAACTATAGCAACTGAAGAGGAAAGTTCAGACTGGCGTCTGGCACTGTATCCAACGACCACTACCTCATCCAGGGAAGAAATGTCTTCACTAAGGGTTACATTAATTATACTTTGATCGCCAACAGGGATCGTTTGGGACTCAAAACCGATAAAAGAAAAGACCAAAGTAGACCCTTCAGGAACGGAAAGGGTGTATTTACCATCAAGATCGGTTGCCGTTCCTATGCCCGCACCAGCAACAGAGATTGTTACTCCTGGGATTGGGTCCCCTGCTTGATCCAGGACAATGCCAGAAACGGATACGTCCATCATTGTTTCAGAAAGCTGAATGAAAGTCTTTTCGAAGTTATTGTAGGGCTGATTGTCTGTAGTGTAATTGTGGCCTGTTGGGGATTCCCCGATGACGGGAATAAAGCTGGAGAGCGATAAAATGGCCACCGTTCCAAACAAAAGCTTCTTTACCAGCCAATGATGATACAGCATATTAAATTTCATAAATTGGGTTTTTAAATTAATTGTTAATTGATATTATCACAATTGGGACAATAATATAAAGTTTTAAATTTATATTATAATAATAGATGATAATTTCTTTTTAAATTTTTATTAACTTATGTTAAGTGTTATTCCTAAATATTTGATAGGTATAGATGTAATTATAAGTTTTAATTTATGAATAGTGTGGAGGAGTAAAGCCTATTAAATATGGTTTAAAAGACCCATAAGTGCGAAATGCCATAGGTTAAGTAGGTGTGTGATTATTTGTGTTTATGTATTGCTTTTTGGAGGTTACTTTTTCAAAACCTGGAATCCAAATGAAAAAATGAGGGTTGCTTAGCATAAAAAATGGGCAAAAAATCTCTACAGTTTGCGGAATATTTGGTGTGCTACTTTAATGAAAAAATTAGATTTAAACCTTAAAACCTCAAGGTATAAGCCAGTTTAACAGTGGATTGAATTTCCATGACATTGAACCGGTCTGTAAAACGTTGCCAGTTGTGGTTGTGGACGATGAAAAAAGTGTTGCCCGGGTCTATCACCCAAACAAACCGACTGTTTGTTCCCAGTCTTTCTGTAAGGTTGTCATATTGAATATTGAAATTCATCGAAACCCATTGGGAAAAGTCATAGCTACTGTTTAACCTTAATAAATGGGTTTTAAAGTCTCCCTGTTCCAGTTGCACACTGCTATGAATATAACTTGCTGTCATATTTAGTCCTACAAAAGGCCTTACAAACACATCTGTCTCTAAGCTTACTTGCCTGCCTGTCCAAAACCCGATATTGGTGAAGGTAGCCGTGCCGCCAAATTTTCTAAACGGAGCAGAAGAAGCTTCTATTGAGTATCCTCTGTTTTGGTAAGTGCCTTCCGAAATTAAAAAGGCCCCATCCCTCAAAATATCGAAGGTGAAATCCAGGAATTCATAATTGTGGAGGAAAGAAAAATTGATGAAATCTCCTGTTTCAAACCTTAATCCAAGCACCCTGATTTCATGATTTACAGTGGCTGGTTTCCAATTCATCATCATTAAATATTCAAAATCATACTGCCAGCTTAGCTCTCTTAAAATGGAGCTTCTTTCTATTAGTGGATTGTAAGTAACCGTAGGTTGGAGCCTTCTGAATCCTACTCGTGGGACAAAACCTACAGCAGGGTCGTAATTGACACCAAATTCCCGGTAAGAAATATGGGCATCCCAGGGTTGGTTGGGGAAGTTGAACCTAAAGCCACGCACAGATCGATCCATAATACTGCTGCTATCACTAAAAAAGGAGGGGCTGTGGCCCACAAAGAAAGCTTCAAATTGAAAGTTTTTATTACCAAAAAATTTGGAGGTACTTAAGTTAATGTCTGCACCAAAGGTTTCTCTCACTGGAAGGCTGTCTCCATCCGTGTCTCTACGGGTATAAATGGCGCCAATGGTACTTTCAGCGGAGATGTTTTGCAGTACCCTGCCCACCGTGAAATTCTCTCCTGGGAGATCTCCGGATTCCCCGGTACGTGCCTGAAGAAAGCCTATGTCTGTGTTTTTTATGCGGCCAATAAGTCTTGCCCCATGTTTAATTGGTATAGCACGACCATCCTGTAGTCCTATTTTTCGACTAAAATAAGGGTTGGGGTTACTGGAGGGAGCAAATACAAAAACGTTGGCCCCTTGCAGGAAAAAATCTCTTCTCTCAGGCAATACTATTGGAAACCGGGTTAGGTTAACTTGTCGGTCATCCACTTCTGCTTCTGCAAAATCAGTATTGACAGTGATGCCAGCTTTTAAATTAGGGGTAATGTTATAATTTAATTCTCCACCGGCATTAAAGGTGGTTTCTTTCTCCATGGAACCCTCTGGGTCATTCCTTAGTCTTGACTGTGTCGTGATTGCATAGGGGATGGCTTCTAATCCAATTCCTTGATTGATATTGGACAAGCCCCTGAGTTTTCCTGCATCCTGTGGTCTTTCGATTCCCTGATTTCTTTCGAAACCTTCCCAGAGGGTAATTTCATTTTTTCTTCGGATGGTTCTAAGAAAATTTATGCCCCAAGTTTCGTTTTTGGGATCAAAATTTAGGGTCATAAAAGGTATTCGAATTTCAGCGGACCAGCCTTTGTCATCCCGTGTCACCCAGACTCTCCATATCCCATTCCAGTCCCTATTGACTTCAGCACCCTGACCTGTTCTTAAAATCCCATCTCCCATAAGCCCATGGGGATTGATTTCAAAATAAAAGGCGGAGCGTTGGTCATTGTAGGTGTCCAGGATAAATGCAAACTTATCGTCGGTGTCCAGTGAGGCATCCCGTCTTTTCTGGAAGGCTTTGATTTCATCCGGCTGGCTATCATAAAACCTTGCGCCTATGTACAGGTTTTTTTCATCAAATGCGATTTGTACGGAGGTTTGCTCAGTAGCAAGTTGTCCTTCCAGTGGTTCCTGTTGGCGGAATGCGGTAGCGGCGTTGACTTTGGCCCAAAAAGATTCGTCCAACCTGCCGTCGAGGCTAATCTGTTCGTTATCTGCTAAACGATAGGCAGTAATGTCTCTAGGCTGTTGGGCATAAATCCCAGACAGTTGAAAAAAACATAAAAAGTACAAGGTGAAATATTTTCTTCCAAGCATAGCCATATATAAGCTTGAAATAAGCGAATATTTAGGACTTATCAGAAGTTATTATACGAAAGGGCTGAGAATTGTGTTAATAGTTCAAGGTGCGAAAGAAATTGATTAAATTGCTAATGAAATTTGGGTTGAGGCTTAGATGCTTTGCTGTCTCAGGCAACTATCCATTGGCTTCGGTAATGATTATCCCCACAATTTCTATTAATTAATAGAAATCAGGTCAATCGGTAGAAACCTGATTTTGACCTATTCATTATAATATCTTGGCAGTCTTTTTCCTTTCCTATTGGAATCCAGTGATGATTGGATGATTTAATACGATAATACCCTAAGATAAGGTAATAATATTGGATCTTTAAAGTTATCTAATGGTAAATCGTAATTTCGCAATAGTAAAATTCGCAATAGTAAAACTTATTTCAATGAATACATCCAAATTTAATTTTCTGTTAGTTTGTGTGCTCATTTTATTCTTTTCTTGTTCTAATGAACAGGAGGGAATCCCTGTAATTAAGGCGAAAAATGTGTTGGGTAATGAACTGAAGCTATCTGATATAGCTTCTTCTATAGTGGAAATTCCTTTGGAAACCAGAGAGGATATTTATTTAAAATCAACTGGCAGTATTACCAAATCCGAAGAGCATTTTTATATTTTAGACATAGGAAGGATCGTTAAATTCAAGTTGGATGGTACCTATGTTGGAGAAATAGCAAAAAAGGGTGAAGCTCCGGGTGAGTACCTTGGCGCATATGAGATTAGTTATGACTTGAAAAGCAGAAGTTTACTGGTGGCGGCCCAATTTAATCAGGCCATATTACAGTACAGTGAAGAAGGAGAGCTACTTGGTTCTGCCTCTTTTCCTTTCCCATTTTACGTAAATGCAACGGATAATGGAATTTGGGTTCTTTCTCATGGAGGATTTTTACAATCCAGAGATGGCGGTATACTGAAGATAATGGGATATCGTCTTGATAGTGAGTTGATAATATCGGATTCAATGCTAGTTAAGAAAGTGCCTTTAGAAGGTAATACAGGTCCAGGTAGGTATATCCATCAGCAGTATGTCAGTTCATTTGATGATAAACCAGGGATATATTATGCAGTTATTATGTTTGAAAAATTCCGTAGGGATACCTTATATACCCTTGAAAAGAATCAATTAAAACCCTACAGTAGGTTTGATTTTTCCTTCTCAGACAATAGAGAAGTGATTAATATTTACGAGATTACTGGGGAAGGTAACTATTATTTCATTACCTATTCCAGTATTCAGCATCAGCAATCGTTGTTTGTGTTCGATAGAAAAAAGAATGCCGGTTATGACCTTAAAAAAGGGATTACAGCAGCAGATGGAAAAACCTATTTCCTAAATGCTTTCGGTGATGGAGACTATTTTTATATCAAAAGAGTGGCTGATGAAACAGGCTTTGAATTAAATCCAATCATCGTTTGGGTTAAGTTGAAGGAGTGATTGGGGGGAGAATTAAATAACCTTATTCGGGTAAAATTTTATTTAAGGGTTTAATGAGGGAATTCTACAGAAATCAATTACCATTAATAAAATTGCTCTTCAAAATTATGTGAATAAACTTTCATTATTTAATATTAATTATACTTACTATTAAATTAAACTAGGAAGAAGCAATTTTTCAACTATATAATAGAAAGTCAAAATAATTCTTAATCTTTACTCTAGACTTGAGAGAACGAACTAAAATAATAAAAAAGCAATTTCCCAAACAAATCATGAAGACTTACCCCATCTTCCTCGCTTCCTCTTACGAACTCCAACCCGAAAGAGAGAAATTTAAAATTTTTATTGGTCGGAAAAACAAGATACTTGTCAAGAAGAATGTTCGGCTTGAGCTAGAGATTTGGGAAGATATGGGGTCGGAACTGAATAAGTCTCGGAAACAGGATGACTATAATAAAAAGCTTCAGGAAGCTGAAATCGTTGTGGTGCTCTTCTGGACCAAAATGGGCAAATTTACTCGGGAAGAATTTGATTTGGCCTATCAGCGGTTTTTAGAAACAGGAAAGCCGTTGATCTATGTCTATGAGAAAACTGAGATATGCTCGAAACCTTTAAAGAATTGGGAAAAACAAAGCAAATCTGACTTTTTGAAAATGCTGCTGGCTCCGGGGAAGGAACAGTTCCACAATACCTTTTCCAATTACGGTGAATTAGAGGCACATTTTCTGCATACGCTTGATGGCCTTTTTGCTGATAACCGCCTCACCTTTGGGGAAAAAGCTAAACTGCTAAGCATGAAAGGCCCCCTTCCACCTGCGTTTTTTATCGGTAGAGAAAAGGAGCTGGAAACCATCAGCGAAAAATTTAATAAGAAAGGACAGGTTATCCTACTCTCTGCAGAGGGGGGATTGGGAAAGACCATATTGGCTTCCAAGTACTGGTATCAAAACCAATACAGCTACGGTAACTGCGCCTATCTATTCTGTGAGGGAGGCATAATAAATGCGGTTATTGGAGATGGACTGGGTATGGACCTGACAGGACTTTCCGATGAAGACCGACTTCGGCAATTACACAGACTTTTCAATATCCTTGGGGAAGATTTCCTACTCATTCTCGATAATGCCAATGATGCGGAGGATATACAGTCCTTTCTTCTGGAATTTAGTGGATTACAGGCCAATTTGCTGATCACGAGCCGCTGCAGGGATTTGCTGACGGACAGGGAAAGTGAAATGCACTTGGAACATCTTTCCCCCAAAGAATCCAAGGAACTGTTTCTGGAATACTATGAGGAAGATAATGAAGACTTCGATCAGCTACTTGACAGCTTCCTGGAAGGAATCAATTACCATACACTACTTATAGAGGTTTTTGCGAAGAACCTGAAAGAGGCTTCAGAACTTGGTATGAACCTGAAAGGCTTTCTTAAAGAACTTGAAGTTAAAGGTTTGATACTGGAAGAGGATAATAACTTCGAAATTAGAAGTATTTATTCTGGAAACTTGAATAGAAAGGCAGCCACCATCAATGATATACTGGAGATACTCTATGATTTCACTAAACTGTCGGAGGAAGATCGGCGCTTTTTGGTTAATATGTCCTTGCTACCTTCTGAAAACTACACATTGAAATTTTTACTGGAACTTTTTGAACCTGAAAAAAAGAAAGCATTCAGGGATATTCTCATATCCCTCTACAGGAAAGGCTGGATAGGGGGAGTGCAAGGACAAAAACCTCTTTACCGTTTGAGCCCGGTCATTCAGAGCCTGACACAGACTAAAAACAAGGAGACACTTTGGGAGGACGGTAAAGCCTGGGTTGAAAAACTTAAAGGCTTTATCGAAGTTGAGCAAGAAAAAGACAACTCTTTTACCAAATTCAAATGGATTCCTTATGGGAGGTGTCTTGTTAAAGTTTTTAATTCTTTGGAAGAAGAAGGGTTTTTGTTGTTTCTAAATGATTATGGAATTTTGTTAAAAACTACAGGTGGCAATGAAAATCTATCAGAAGCAAAGATTCATATTGAAAAAGCCCTTGACTTGAGTATTAGAAATTTCGGAAAGGAATCCCCTTCCGTGGCCAAGAGCCGTTCGAACCTGGCATTGGTTCTCAATGATCTTGACGGAGAAGCCAACCTAAGGAAGGCGAAGGGACAGCTTGAAATGGCCCTTGAATCGGAAATTAAGAATTTCGGGAAAAACTCTCATTCTGTGGCAGCAATGCGATCTAACCTTGCAGCAACCCTCCAAGGACTCGGTGGAGAAACCCACCTTATAGAGGCAAAGAAACAGCTTGAAATGGCCCTTGATTCAGTAATTAAGAATTTAGGGAAAAACGTTTACTCTGTGGCTACAATACGTTCTAACCTGGCAACTGTCCTCAATAGTCTAAATGGAGAAACTAACCTCTTGGAGGCTAAAAGACAGCTTGAAATGGCACTTGACTTAAATATAAAAATTTCCGGGGAGAACTCTCCATCTGTGGCTACAAGACGTTCTAATTTGGCAATGGTACTTGCAGACCTTGGCGGAGAAAACAACCTGAAGGAGGCAAAAAGGCATCTTAAAATAGCACTTGCCTCTCGCAACCTGGATTGCGGAACGGATCCCCCGTCGGTGGCCATAAGCCGATCCAACTTAGCAATTGTCCTCCGAGACCTTGGCGGAGATGCCAATCTTTTGGAGGCGAAAGGACTACTTGAAATGGCCCTTGAATCTGAGATAAAGAATTCCGGAGAATCCACGCCCTTCATAGCCACAATACGTTCCAACCTGGCTTCGGTATTCCAAAACCTTCGAGGAGAAGCCAACTTGAGACTGGCAAAGGACTTGTTTGAAATGGCCCTTTCCTCAAATATTCGGAATTTCGGAGAGGATTCACCTCCAGTGGCCAAAAGCCGTTCCTTTCTTTCGATGGTTCTCCGAGATCTAAAAGGGGACGTAAATTTGAGGGAAGCTAAGAGACAGCTTGTAATGGCCATTGACTCAAACATCCGTCATTATGGAAAGGATTCAAACAAAGTAGCCAAAAACCGTTCCTACCTAGCAATTGTTCTCCGAGACCTCGGCGGAAAAGTCAACCTGAGGGAGGCGGAGAAATTGTTTGAATTGGTACTAGACTCGGAAATAAGAATTTTAGGGGAAGACTCCACTTCAGTAGCCACAAGCCGATCCAATCTTGCGATGGTACTTATAGATCTAGGTGGAGAATTAAATATGAATAAGGCAAGAGTACAGCTAGAAACTGCCCTTGCTTCTGATATTCGGAGTTACGGGGAAAACTCTCCGAATATTTCAATTTCTATGTTTAATTTAGGTACTGTCTTGGCCAATATTGGTAATAAAGAAAATTTATTGGAAGCGAAAAGACTCTTGGAAACCGCTAAGAATCTTGATATAAGATATTTTGGGGAAGCTTATCAGAGGGTGAAAAATATTCAAAGTTGGATAGACTTAGTGGAGGAAAAGCTTCAAGAAATGGAAAATTAATGAATATTAGTCTATGAAAACCTATCCCATCTTCCTTGCCTCCTCTTACGAACTCCAACCCGAGCGGGAGAAGCTTGAGATTTTTATAAGACGACAAAACAAGCGTTTGGTCAAGAAGAATGTTATGTTGGAGTTTGAGGTATGGGAGGATATGGGTGCGGAACTAAATGAATCCCGAAAACAGGATAACTATAATCAAACCTTAGAAGAGGTAGAAATCAACGATTCCGAAGGTTAAATGATTTTCTTTCATTCATCAGATGATGATAGCATCAACGTTTTTATTTCAAAAGAAGGGAAAAAAAGGGAAATATCCCCCTTGCAATGGTTGATAGTGAAAGGGATAAGGTGAGGGTGATAGTAAAAGTGGAAGTTGGAAAAGTCAAGACAGAATTCTAAAAATATTAAAAATAATTTAGTAAATTTAACACAACCAAACCATCCCAAAGTGGAAAAGAAGGAAATTAGGATTTTTATTTCTTATGCTCATGAAGACAATGAATATTTCGAGGTTTTTTCAAAAGAATTCAATAAACATCTTGGAGGATCATCGAAATACGATTTTGATTCATTTGATGATAGGCAGATTATCTTAGGATCGGATTGGAATGAACGCCTAGAAGAAGAATTGAATAATTGCCAAGTTGGGATTTTATTGGTCAGCAGTGCATTTGTAATATCCAATTACATTCAGGAGCAGGAATTGGACGCCCTTTTGAATAGGTCGGAAAACCAAAAAAATATTGTCATCATCCCAATATACTTCGAATCATTTGATTTTGATGATCTTCTTTTCCTAAAACCTAAACAGTTTTTCAAACCGAGTGGCTTACAATATGGGCACGCAGATAAAACAGATTTTAGTTTTTCACATTTGGTTTCTTTTGCACTCCATAATGGAAAACATATTGCTGTCAAGAATTCCTATCGAAATGACTACTTGAGAGATTTAAAGAAAAAGTTAGAAGAAGCCTTAGATGAAAAATTTGGAAGGATTGCTATCAAACCAAGCGGTGATAAACCAGAAATTACGACAAAAAATATTATCTCGAATCCGGATGAAATTACTTTTTCAAATTCCAAAAAATCAAAGGAAGAAATTTTGCAATTAATCAATGAAGATATTGGGGAAGCATTAGGAAGTCTTCTTGATATATTTGGAAAAGTCAATGGGACTTTTAATGACTTGTACAAACAATATTTTTCTCCTCCAAACAATTTTGATCTGACGTCATACAGGAGTAGGCTTAAAAGTTTTGTCAGGTTTAATTTATAGGCACAATAAATAAACCCATTATTTGAATTTTGGCAGATAGGTGGACAATATAAATTTAATATTTTCGGAAAATGGAAGAAATTCTATCTGATATAGAAACTGACATATGTAAGGCCTTAATTAATCTTTTCGATATTTTCGGAAAGAGTAATGTGTTATTTAATGAACTTTACACCGAGTATATTTCCCAACCTAACAATTTCGACAATCTTAAATTTAGAAATAGACTTAAGGCTCTTGTTAAATCGGAAAAGGAATATATTACTGGTATAATAGATGATAAAGAAGTAAGTGGATTTAAAGAGGACTTAACCTACAAGATTCTACGTGAATTGAATTTTAATCACCAAAAAAAATGGTTTGAAACATTATTAAACTCGCGAAATAAACTTTTAATCCCTTTTATAATTAGAAACAAACCAAATTTTGGACAACGTTGGTTATACAATAAATTAGTCTTGTCTATCAAGGACTTTGGAAAAGATTATCATAGACCAATTTTACTTAATTTGTCAAAATCTCAAACTAATAGTTCAGAATCATTATTTGACTTATTGTTAGGTGCATTGTCTAAACCGAATGAAATATCAGAAGATGCAACTACAAATATAAAATTTAGATTTGTACGAGATAAAATTAAAGAAAGAGTTAAAAATGCTTATCAAATAATAATTTTAGAAGAAGCCTTTTCATTTGCTCAAAGTGAAGAATTTGAGAAGTTCTTTACTAAGCTAAAAGATATTAGCGAAGAATTAGAACTAGTTAAGGAAAATGGGAATAAATGTATAGTTATTTTTATTGAAGAAATAGAAGAAGTGTATAGTTGCAAGTCGCTTTGTTTTTTTACTGAAAATTCTGACATTCTTTCCATAAAAAGTGAAAAGCAATTAAAAATAATTGATCTTTATATCAATAAATGTATAACTGAGGATGATTTAAGTAATTGGTTTGAGGCATATTATGATGATTTAATAGATTGTTTTAAAGATTATATTGGAAATAAAACTAAATACAGCAGTTTAATCCAAGATGGTAACCCTGAGGTTGTTATAAAAAACCTCTGTAAACAAATGAATGTGAACTATGATGAAATTGAAAAACAATGGCTGACACATTAAATTATTCTGGTAATAGATTAATAGAACCAACATCTTTCGAATTAAATAATGGGAAAATAAAACAATTGGAAGCCTATATTCCTTCCCCTGACTTGGTAGAGTCAGTTAATTTAACTATTATCCTTAAAAAAAGACCCTTGTTACTTATGGGAGAACCCGGTTGTGGCAAAACCAGACTTGCTGAAGCGGTGGCTTATGAATTACATGGGGAAAAAATGTTTCATCATTTTTTCCGATGGGACATCAAATCTACGACAAAGGCCAAAGACGGTATTTATCAATATGACGCATTGAAAAGACTTTATCACGCCAATTTAAATTCAACTAAAAAGGAAGAAGTCGAAAAGATAGAAAATTACATAAATTACGGAAAGCTCGCTAATGCTTTCCTAACCCCTCCAAATGGGAGTTTGCCAAACATCCTTCTGATTGACGAAATTGATAAGGCAGACATTGATTTTCCGAATGATTTGCTGATAGAGATTGAAAACCGATCATTTTCAATTCCTGAGTTAGGCAAAGAATTTCAGGCAATAAGTGATGTTTTGATTTTTATTACCAGCAATCAGGAAAAGGAATTGCCACCTGCTTTTTTACGGCGTTGTCTCTATCAATTTATTGAGTTTCCTGATGAGGAAAAGTTGAATTTAATTTTAAAGCAATATGTAGGAGGACTTGATAAAGAAACTATTTCTAAAGCCTTGGAGGCATTTAATGAAATCAGAAATACTCTTAACGATATTGATAAAAAACCATCTACAAGTGAACTGATTGACTGGTTTAAAATGATGGCTTTTTATAATGAAAGAAGGAATCAGAGGGAAGATCTTTTAACAGAATTAGAGAAAAAATTAATCTGCCAATTGGACAAATTTGTTAAGGAAAATAAGTATCCCTACTTATCGATTCTCTTGAAAACCAAAGAGTCAAGGCAAAAAATAGAACCAAATTCCTGAAAATATAATGGAACTTCCCCTATATAACGTTTTTGAATCCCTCCGGAAAAATGGCTTGAATCTAGGAATTAATGACTATTTCGATTTTCTTAAAATTCTGGATTTTGGGCATGGAATTAATCAAGAAGGATTTCTAGAGGAGGAAAAGCTTTTGAAATTATGCAAGAATTTATGGTTTAAACCCAGTTATAGCAAATTAGTTTTTGAATCAATTTTTAAGGAAAATTTTCAGCAAGTAATTCAAGAGTCAGAAGCTCAAAGCCATTTAGACGAGAAAAGACCGGAATCTAAGCAAGATGACCAAAAGAAATCTGAGAACTATCAAGAAAAACAAAAAGATAATAGTTCAGAAGAAATCAAGTCAAATTCAGTAAAGATAAAATATTCCTATCAACCACCTCTTAGTGATAATATGGGGAATACTTCAATGTTATTAGGTAAGAGAAAATTTTTATTCACTGATTTTTTTTTCGATTTATCCAAAAGGCAAATTCAACAAAGCTTTCGGTTTTTACCTGTTTATCAGCCATCTAGTTTTTCTAATGAGATAGATATTGATGCAACTATTCAAAAATTTGCCCAAGAAGCAATAATTACTCTTCCTGTTTACAAAAAGAGTAAATCAGTCATCAACAAAGTTTATGTCTTAGTTGACAATGGGGGTTCGATGGTGGCCTTTGAATCACTTGTAAGCAGTGTTTCCAAACAACTTTTTCTTGCATTTAAATCAAAAAATTCTTCAGTAAGTGATCGGGTTGAAAAATATTTTTTTTACAACGTACCTGATAAATACTGTTATAAAAATATTTCCCATACAGAATCTGTGAAATTGGATGATCTCTTGGCCAAAATCAGAAAAAATTCCTCCCATGTGTTAATATTTAGTGATGCGGGTGCAGTAAGGGGAGGCAATTCAGATGATAGATTTAGAAGTACTTTAAGGTTTCTAATAAAACTGAAAAAATCTACAAGCAAGATTGTTTGGTTAAATCCTGTTCCTCCTTTTAGAGAAAATCAGCTAGAGATTGGTCCGAACCACAGATGGGGAAATACTACTGCAAAAAGAATTGCACGATTTGTTCCAATGTTTCATCTTTTGGACCATCATGAACTTCAGGCAGCGGTAAATAAACTTAAGGGTAAATATTGAGTCTATGAATGATTCTACATATCAGGATAAAATTGACTACTTTTCCCGGAAAGGTAAAGGGTATAAAGAATTTGCCATTTTCGCTGCACAGCCAATTGTATTTTCTACTGAAATACTGTATCTAATCTGGTTTAACTTTAGGAATTACATCTCCAATAATCCAAAAGAACAACCTTCCTACATGGTGGTATCTGATTTGATTTTGTCAAGTTTGGTTTCTCCCATCGGACATCATTTGTTTTGTTTCCAGACTCCTGTAAGGGAGATTTTATTGCCTCATATTGACCCGAAGTGGGAAATTGAAATAGCTGAATTTGTAAAGGAGTATACCGAAAAGTCCAAAAATATCATCCCCAAAAATATTCAGGATATTTTCAGCGATGGCGCAATGTCTGTTTTAGATCCAAATGGGTTTGAGAGAAACATTTATGAAAAGCTGAAGAATTCAAAAAATGAATTGGAGAAGAATAATCTCTTGAGGCTATTTTTTGAAACCAATTCCGGGAGAACTTCCGCTCAAAACAATCATGGATTAAGGATTGAGATAGTTGAAAACAATGAGGAAAAAGATACACTTACTGTACCTACATATTCTCCCTTATTAAAAAACCCTGATTTCTTTATAAAAGCTGCGGAATGGAAAAAAAAACCAAGTGTAAAGAAGTCTTTCACAATTTTTTTAATTAGTTCCCGTGAACTTAGGCCCGAACGGGAGAAGTTTGAGATTTTTATAGGTCGGCAGAACAATTTTCTGATTAAAAGGAATGTACAGTTTCGGCTCGAAGTCTGGGAGGATTTGGGGGCAGAACTTAACCAAGGTAGACATCAGGATGGTTTCAATAAAATGCTGAATGAAGCTGAAATAGTAGTAATGATATTCTGGGAAAGAATCGGAAGATATAACCTAATGGAACTTTATCTCGCCCACCAAAGATTTAAGGAAACCGGGAAACCTTTGATTTATGTTTTTGAAAAAATAGCTCCTCCAATTTTTGAACTAAATAAATCTGATAGGAAAAGTAAAGAAAGTTTTCTCCGCTTACTTCAGGAAAACGAACAGTTTCATGTGCAGTTTGAAAGCTACGTTGAACTTGAAAACAGTTTCAAGAAAATGCTTGATGTGCTCATTGATTCTGGGTTTTTCACTTACCAAGAACGGGCTAAAATGCTTAGCCCCAATGGCCCAATTTCACCAAATCTATTTTTGGGAAGGGAAAAAGAGTTGGGATTTCTGAAAGAAAAATTTGAAAAAAGTCCGCAGACCATTCTTATCCATGCTGAGGCAGGTATGGGAAAAACCACACTCGCTTCTAAATACTGGTACGACTGCGAATACCTATATTCCCACCAAGCATGGCTTTTTTGTGATCAGGGCATAATGAATGCCCTGAAGACGCTAGTTCCGAACATTGGACTAGATCCAACGGCTTTTAATGCGTTAGGAGAGGCAGATCAGATAGCCACCTTAAAAACAGCAATTTCCAATTTGGAAGGGGACTTTCTCCTTGCTCTGGACAATGCCAACGATGCTGAAGATATCAGCGCTTTTTTGCAGAATTTCAAAGGATTTAATTGGAATGTGCTGATCACAAGCAGGTGTAGGGAAATCTTGGTTTCCAAGAAAAATGAATTGAATCTAAACCACCTTTCCCCTGAAGAAGCGAGTGCACTGTTTCAGGAATATTACAGTGAGGAAGGGGAGGAATTTAAAATGCTGCTAGATAGCATTCTGAAAGGGCTGAATTACCATATGCTTTTAATAGAGGTCTTTGCCAAAAATCTGAAAGAAGCCTCTGGACTTGGCATGGACATGAAAGGCTTTCTCCGAGAACTGGAAGAAAAGGGTTTGATTCTGGACGAAGGCAATAACTTCGAAATCGTAAGTAGCTATTCCAGATCACCCAATAAGAAGGTTGCCACTACCCTCGATATTCTCAAATTAGTTAATGATTTTAGGAAGCTGACGGAAGAGGAAAGGCTTTTTATGGTGAATATGGCACTCTTGCCCTCGGAAAACTACACCCTCAAATTTTTAATAGAACTGTTCAAACCCGAAGACAAGAGCGTACTTAAGAACACCCTAGAGTCCCTATACCGAAAAGGGGAAATAGGCGGTACTTCTGAGGAAAATATTTTTCACTACCGCATTAGCCCCGCTATCCAAAGCCTCATCCAATCCAAATATAGAGAAACCCTCTGGGAGGATGGCCAACCCTTATTCCTTAGACTAAAAGAACTTTTGAATTTTGATGAAAAAATATCAGATATCCATTACTTTGGAAAATGGATTCCATTTTGTGAATTTTTTATTAAGATTTTTGAAAATTCAAATGAAATAGAATTAGCGAAATTTAAAAGTAACCTCGCCTTGGTCTTTAAGAATATGGGAGGAAATAAAAATCTTAATACTGCCATTGCATTATTTGAAAAATCTTTGAAAACAAATATCTTAAATTTTGGAGAAAGTCATCAGGAGGTAGCTAATATTCATTTCGAACTTGGATTGATCCTACATGAGCTAGGTGGAATAGACAATCTCCAGAAAGCGAAAGAATTGTTCATAAAGTCGTTAAACTCACAAATTAAAAATTTCGGAAATCAAGCTCCCGCTGTTTCCGAGAGTCAATCCAACTTAGCCCAAGTACTCCAAAACCTAGGAGGCGAAAGGAATCTTTTAGAAGCGAGGTTACTTCTAGAGAAGTCCCTTTCCTCGGACATCAGGAATTTTGGGGAGGATTCCCCTGCTGTGGCCATAAGCCGTTCCAATCTGGCCATGATCTTGAAAGACCTCGGGGGCAAGGCCAACCTGCTGGAGGCGAAGGAACAGTTTGAAAAAGCCCTTTCTTCGAACATCGGGAATTTCGGTGAGGATTCCCCCTATGTAGCAAAAAATAGACAAAATCTTGCCCTTGTACTCAAAGATCTTGGCGGAGAAAGTAACCTCTTTTTAGGCAAGGAACAACTTGAAAAAGCCCTAGCTTCTCAAATCCAATATTTTGGAGAGGAATCCCTTAATGTGGCGGATTGCAGATCGGGTCTTTCAGATATTTTAATGGATTTTAATAATGATAATTATCTTATTGAAGCAAAAAATCATTTAGAAGTAGCGATCAAAACTTATAAATTTTTCTTGGGTGATAAAGATCCTTTGGTGGATAAGTGGAACAGAGTATATAATAATTTAGTTTTGAAAATTGAAAGTAATTATTCAACTTTTCCAAAAAATCCTTCACCACCATCTTCAATCTTTGTAGTCACTGCCTATGGTGAATTAACTGCAATACCCTTGAAGGAATTGGTTTTGCTTGAGGCGGATGGCCATGTGATTCGGGCATATCTCTCAGATCAGGAAAAACCCATTGTATTCTCTTCTCCCGGTTTGAAAAATTTCTATTTGCATAACCTAGATAAATTTGGTAACGATTTTTTTCAGTTGAGCAGAAAGCATGTGGTCCGAATAAGCAAAATCCAACAGATTAGAGATAATCATATCAGATTGCCGCGATATTCTTCTAACTCAGCTAATATCTCCTTTTTTGTGCCCATACCAGTCAGTGGGGGGAAGAAAAAGGAACTGATTGCTCTATTACGTAGATAGTCGTGTGATTTAACAGTTAATTATACGAGCAATCATACCAGTAAATTGATTACTCAATGCAGGGAACGTTAGTCCAGCACTCCACTCATAATTTGGATAAAAACCTTGCTGACTATTTGGTGACATTAACACCAAATTTTTCTAGCGTGATTTCGAATGCTATTCTTCGCCGTTTGGGCGAAGTATTTTTACGCGAAAATCAATTATATAAAGTCTAATAATTAATTTCACATATTCTTTTCATCTCCTCATTTGGTTTTTGGAAATGAGAAAACATTTTCCAGAACGCCACTTTTCTTTCTTCCATGGTATGGATATATCTATTATGTGTTATTTTCTTTCTAATGTACCACCATGCTCTCTCATTCGGATTCAACTCGGGTGGGTACGGGGGAAAATAAACCAGTTCCAAAACCGAATTTTTTAATAGCCATTTTTTTAGCAGTCTGGCATGGTGATACCGGACATTATCCAATACCATAATGATCTTCGAATGCTTTCTGTATTTCCATAGTATCTTCTTGAGATGCTTTTTGAAACTTTTATAGTTGCCTTTTTCATGGAACGAGACTGTTATTTGGCCAGTGTCAAAGTTATAGCTACCCATTGCAGTTCTCCTTTCCCTGTTTCTCTGCTTTGTTGTCATTATTTTTGGTTGACTACCAATTCTTCCCCATTTATAACCAACAGTTGCTGTATTTGACAAAGAGAACTCATCTTCATATAGCAAAATGGTATCAGGTGGACTTTCTAGGAGTTTTTTTAGACTGTTTTTAAACTCCTCCTGTGCTTTTTCATCTGCTTCGGGATAAAATCCTTTTGCTTTTTTTTGATAACTGAATCCCAATTGTTTAATAATGTTGTAAATCTGGGCCTTCTTAAACTCAACTCATAAGGTTTCCTTTACCCAATTAATAACCATAGGTCCGGTCCATATTTCTGAATTATACCCGTAGTCTACCGGAGAGTCATTCAGCAAGAGATAGGACAAGGCTATCTTTTGTTCTGATAGCAGAGAAGATTTTCTGCCTTTCCCGGGTTTATCCCTCAAACCTTCTATACCATTTTGTTTAAAGCGATGAACCCAATTGGTTATCTGTTTGAAGCTTGTCTGGTAAAATCCTTCTAATTTTCGACTGAGTTGTCCCAGTGAAACCTGATAAACAGCATATAGTCTTAATCCAATCATATAGCGTTCATTTTTTCGAATAAGGTCCTTAATTTCCTCAGGAGTGTAACCTTTAATCTTTAATACTAGTCTTCCCATTATTTAAATCTTTTTAGGAAGATAAGTGTATTTTATATAATTTAAAAATAGACTTTATATATTAAAGTAATATTACTCGTTTTTAATTTTCGCCTTATTCATTAATACACCTTTGGTTTTTTGGTAAACTGTTTTATGATAAGAATTATCTAAAATTTTAATTGAATCCAAATATCTAGATGTTCGTATTGAATCCTTGTATAAATCATATTCTAATACAGTAACAACAGCAAGAGATTTTACATTTATTGGCCTTATATCTGAAAGTACAGAAATTATTGAATCGGCTTTAACTGTATCCTTTTTCAAAAAGGAAATGGTTGCTAGGTTGGCATATAATAAAGGATCATTTGACTGATAAACAAGGGCTTTTTCAAAGAAGTAATATGCACTGTCCCAATTTTTATTACACATAGATATATTTCCATGATTGGCGTAAGACCTAGAATAGGTACTATCAATATTTAATGCTTTTTTATAATAAATTTTTGCACTATCAATTCGGTGAAGTTTTCTTGTCGACATGTATATTGCCATATGTTCTTCATAAAATGAAACACCTAAGTTGTTTAAAGTTGGAGTTTGATCTTTCATATTCTGGAAATTTGGAAGTGCTTTTTGAAAATAATTTCTTGCTGTTTCAAATTCACCTTTTTTTAAAAAAAAAGAACCTAAATAATGAAATGAAAATCCATCATTTGTTTTATCATCATCGTTGATTAGCTTAAAAGCAACGGGCTTAATGCGAGGATCATCGTTTACATGAAAAAAAGCCATAAGACGTAAAGGCTCAATCTCCTCTACAATTCCAATTGCAGTTTTATCAATGACATTTTGGAGGGATATTCCCTCAATTTCAATAATTTTATCTTTAAAAGTAACTAAACTAACATATTTTTCACCAGTTGCAATACGACATTTTATGTAAGTATTCCTGTCAAATCTACTAATAAAATAATTTATGATTTGATCGAAGTTTGATTTTGGCAATTCAATGAGTTTATTATCTAGGTCAATTTTATGAGCGTAAAAGTCTTTATACCAACTTGAATTCCCTGAATCTTGAATCTCTTTTATTCGAAATAAGACTTTTGCCGCTACTATTTTCCCATCGAATCCTTGGTTGATTATTTCATTTGAAACATGAAAAGGTTCAATTATTATTTTCTTTTCAAATTAAACGGTAAATAGATTTATCAAAATCAAAATAATAGGTATAAGAAATACAAGGTTTCTAACGGCCCTAAACCATTTTTCAAATTTATTTAAATATTGATTATTTGAGGTGTCTTTTTCATCCGAAGTCATTGGATATTAATTTGTTCCATTACGAGTTAATTACTATTAAATATTTTAATAATTGGAATATCCCAACTCAGAAGTAGCATTATTTTGTGTGAATTGTTTAATGTTGATATATTTTCGACATTTACTTCTCTTAATTCAGGAGTGTAGTGGTATCCAAGTCCGAGAGTCAATGGAGAATTTTTAAATGCTCTATTTAAAGAAATTCCCGGGGAAAAAACCTGCTTAAAGGTAAGCTCCGCAGGAAGCTGACTATTAGAATCATTTAATCTGTAATTAAAAGCCGCTCCGATATCTGCAAACGATGCAAATATACTCCAAGAACCTTCTGATATATATTTAACGGAATTTCGAGTTGTAGTTGGTTGTCTATTATTTTTAACATTATCAGATATAAAACTCCACATAAATTCAAAACCAATTGGAGCAGTTATTCCAAAATTGGCCTTTACATTAGATTGGTCAAATTTCCCTAGCCATTCAGCTCCACCATATATGCCTGGATGAGCACTTAGTGTTAAATTAAATGCGCTTCTTCTTTTATCTAAATAGGAGAATTTTGTTACATTTTTTTGTATCAAAACTTTTACATCATCAGAGTTTTCTGCTTTAACTACGTCAACCATAAAGCCTCCATACTTACTCATAGCTTGGGTAAGCTCTATAACTTGGGTTGCATTAACTCCACTGGCCAATAATACTGTATTTGTAATGTAGAGACCATTTGTTACCACATATCCATAATTCTTGGAATAGATCGATTTATACAAATCTAATGATTTCTCTATAAATTCTATAGGGTAAATCTTTTTATTTTTTATTGTAAAATTAATAGGTACTGATAATTTTTTTTCACTCACATTATCGATATGTTTAATTAGTTTTAATGTGTTTTCCATCACTCCAATATAATCATCAGATATTAACTTTTCTTTTGAATGGAAATTTTCAATTGTATTTAAAATTTCAGCTAATGGATATACAGTACTTTCAAAAAAGACAGCTGCTGAATTTTGATCCAGATCAAATATATTTTTAAAGAAAGTTGGGTCCTCATAGTAAATAAGTGCTGCAAAAATTTCCGATTCCTTTACTTCATCTATTTTTTTAAGATTGGAAAAACTAAGCCAGATGTTTTCAAACTGAGGAAACATTTCTGGTAATAATGGATCAGTATATTTTACTTTTTGTAAGTTTTTTTGTAAAATATTTGCAATATGCACTACATTAAAATATTCGATAAAACCATCTTTTGAATCTTTGTATTTGTTTTCTAAATGATCTAATACCTCAGCAGGATGATCTCCTTTAACTAATCTATCGGATAAGGATATCCCAAAACTAAAGGGATAAAATAGTTTTTTATTTAATAATTCTTTTTTTAACCCGCTATTTTGTTCGATATAAAAATTCAGGTTCTCAAGGGTGTTTTTTAAATCATCCTCGAAAGCTTCTTTAAAATCGTTTCCTATAGAGGTGTAATTAAATATATCAGCATCATTAAGAAAAGAATGGGTTTTAGGATAAAGAATTTTCAATTCGGGAATTTTGTTTAGTTTTTGTCTAAATCTATCAATATACAAAGTAGTAGCTTCCTCCTTAAATCGTTCAGCAAGAAATTTTGCGGTTCCGTCGATAATTAAAGATTGTGAAGAAGTTGAGATAAAAGAGGATGTCCCAATAGCCGCAACGCTTTGTTTAAAGCCAAATTTATCAATTCCTTTTTCTTTTGTAACTCCATTTTCATCTACTTCAATAACAGCATCAACTATTTTTATTACTTTAGTGATATCAACTTCGGAAAGAGTTGAATCAAAGGGATTGTTGTAAAATTTTAACACAAGGGGGTCAGAGTTGTCCTTTTTAATTTCATGATAATGATAAATTTTAAGGGATTCATAAAAAGCAGATTGGGCAAATAACGTATTTTGAAAACTAAAGATCATCGTTAGAATTAGAATTTTAATAGTTGTATTTTTCATATTTAAAAACTTTTGGTAGGAGATATATGTAGGTTGCTAAATACATCTGTTATATGTTGAGCGAAACTAAATTCAAGAGATTCAATATTTGTGGGTTTCTCTCCGGCAATTAATAACCCAATTCCTACATTGGGATTGTAGCTATCAAACCAAATTGAACCTGAATCTCCGTTATCAGAAATTTCTATATTTTCATGAAATTGATCGTCAAGTGGAACAAGTCTGAATCCCTTAATTTCTTTATTAGAGAAATTTGACCTTTGAAAAAAAACTCCAATTCCATCGACGACTGCCTGAGTGATACTAGTTGTTCTTCCAGACTTTGTTAAAAAATCACCTATTCTAACATTTCTTATTTTATCAATAATATTATTGGATTCTATTTGTTGCAATTCAGTATTTCTTCGAGAATTTAACAATGCAATAGCAGCATCTCCTTTTGGGTCAAATCTTAGTATATTTCCAATTGTGTGAAAAATGGGATGTCCTCTGTCTAAACCCCTTCCAGGCTGAGTAACTGGTGCCCCAATTGAACCTTGAATTACATGAGCAGCAGTAAGAAGGCACGGCTTTAACGCATTAAGTTTGTCAAAACAGATTAAACCCAAAGTGCCCGAGCCCGAATACCCTATGCTAATTCCAGGTTGAATTATAGTTGCAATTTTTATTCTAGAAGAATTTACTGGTATTACTCTTCTATTTTGTTGATCTCCATAATTTACATAGTCAATAAATTGAATAAACGAATTTGTTGCTGTAAATTGAAGTGAACCTTCGGTATGAACACGTATACAAAGATCTTCTTTCCTAACACCATTTATATATTTATTTCCAATGTCAATTAGAAATACGTTTTTATAATTTCTAAATTGACTGACCGCCAAATTAAATTCTTTAATTAGATCATCTGAAAATCCAAATTCTTTCATTCTAAACCTATTTTAAAATTAGTGCTGCACGTTTTAAATCAAGATTAATTTCAACATGATTCTCATCTTTTGGGATTTGGATTTCCTTCTTTTCAAAATATCTTGATGTTCCAACAACCAACTCTGCCTCTATAGAATATTTGCCTATTGGAATTTTATCAAATGAGAAAAAACCTTCCGAATTTGGGTTTGTGACAATTAAAAATTCTGAAGTTGCAGATGTAATCTTTATAGCAGTATATTCTAAATTTTGTTTTTGGATGTCTTCCGAAACATCACTTATCGTAACCTTACCCTTAATTGATCTAGATATATCCACTATTGATTCACTATTTGGACCCTCCACTTCTGAATAAGGTCTTACATCAGTAGGAATGGAATAATCATTGTTTTTAAATTTAAATGAGATTGTAGCGGGGATTGGTTTTGTTGAAGTTTCACCTAATGTCGAAGGATTCATCTTTTTATCTACAAAAAAGATGAGGCAATTTAAATTAACCTGACCATCACTTGTCTGCTTCTTTCCAAGTCTGATATCTCTACAACCATAATAACTTATCCATTCAGTTTTGTATTTGGACAAAGCCTCTAGAATTATTTTTGGATCTAAATCTTGATTACTTTTATTTTGGCTATCGCCCCAGATTTTAGTGGCAATATCACTCCCCTGTTCTGTTGCTTTTACTCCAAAATAAAATGATACAGCAGATATTACGAGTGTTGCAAGCGTAGTTAAAATATTTGAAACTAGCCTTTCATTTTCATCATTTACAATTTGAAGAGAATATAAGGAAAAAAGAACAAAAAAGACAATGAGTACTAAGGCCAAAGTTGCCCTGACTGTACCTGCAGGCAACCCGAAAGAATGTGTAGATTTTTTATCACTCTTTAATCCCGCTTCCCGAATAAAATCGATTACCAAAAAGCATATAACTATAGCGCCACCAATAATCAAATTAATAATTGAAAAGGAAAAATTTTCAATTTTGAAATATTGGTTTCCTAGAATTCCTAAAATTAAACCTATGATGAAAATTACAATCCAATGACTCTTTTTTATTGTTTCCATAATTATACCGATTGAGACTTCTACTAATTCTCACTACTTTAAACTGCATCCCACTCAACTTATTCCTATAATACCTTCCTAAATAGAAGTCAAATTAGATTTCAAGAAGGATCAATATGTTACTTCTTCGTAATTCCTATAATTTAAAACCCCGGAAATAAACTGTATGCTCAACTCTATATTCTTTTTCTAGGAAAATGTTACCTCTCGCATAAAAATTTATTCTTTAACATTCTACAATTGTTTAATTTAAAATGGGTATCATTTTATAGACTTATATTATAAAAATCCCCCCTTCACAATCGCCTCCCTCCCCGAGTGTACCTGCAATTTCTCATAGATATGCTCGAGGTGCTTCCTAACCGTTTTATCCGAAATAAACAATTGTTCTCCAATCTGGCGGACTGAAATTCCCTTTTTTAACCATTGCAATACCTCTTGCTCCCTTTTACTTAATTTTTCCATACCTGGGGCTGGAATGTCTTGGGGCTTTGTTTCCTTATTTAGATAATTCAACACCTTATTTGCCAAAGAGGGGGAAAGGGGTAGGCCGCCTTCCAGTACGTCTTCTAGGGCATTGATTAGGAGATGTGGTTTTATCTCTTTGAGTAGATATCCTGATGCTCCCGCTTTTAGAGCTTCAAAGAGTTTCTTTTCATCGTCCATCACGGTAAGCATTAATATTTTTAGTTTTGGATACTTTTGCTTTGCCATTCGGGTGGCTTCAATGCCATCCATTTCAGGCATGGCGATGTCCATTAACACCACATCTGGTATCGACTTTTCAGCTAAGGCTTTTAGGGCCAAATTGCCATCTCGTTCTTCCCATAGCACGGTTACATCTTCCCCTAAAGCCAGCTTTTCCCGGATATCCTGGCCGAGTTGGGCATTGTCTTCTACGAGTCCGATTTTTATCATGGTTCATGAAGCAAATTTATTCATTGTTATACCAAATATAACTATTTGAATATCAGATGTCAATACGTAAAAAAGCGTAATTTTTAGCTTTCTAATGGAATCGTCACGCGGATCACGGTACCTGAGTCTTCTGAATGAATTTCAATGGATCCAGCCATTTCCTTTGCCCTTTTTTCCATATAATCCAACCCAAATCCAGAGGATACCTGCTTTGAATCGAATCCTTTCCCATTGTCTTCTATGGTGAGGAACAATTCAGGAAAATTGTATTCCAGTTGCACCTTTACTTTGGTGGCATGCGCATGTTTAATGACATTGGCCAATGCTTCCTGACTTATACGGAACAGGTGCATGGCTACGAGTGGCGGAAGTACTAGGTCTTCATTTATAGTAGGGAATTGCCATGTCAATACAGGGCAGGATCTTTCTTCCCAAAGGTTGCCCAAAAACCTCTTCATCCGGAGGATAAATTCTGAATAGGCAATCTTTTTTTGGTTAAGTACCCAGATGGTTTCCCTGAGGTTTTGGTTGGTCTCCTGGGTAAAATTTCTCAAACGAAGAAGCTGGCTATGTTGGGAGCTGTCGTTAATTGAAATCAGGTCCAGGCGGGAAATGATATGGGTAAGCTGTGAACCAATACCATCATGGAGATCCCTGGCCAACCGTTCCCGCTGTTCATGCAGTTCATTTTCCATGCTTAAGGTTGCAATCTGTAAGTCTTTCCATCTATGTTCCGCCTCCCAAAGTGCTTGCTGTTGTTTCTCATTGACTACACTTAGCTGTTCCTGGGATTCTTTGATCACTTTTTGACGGTAAATCCATCCTACGGCGATTAATAGCAATTGAACTGTCAATGCAATCCTTAGCAAAACCATGTCCGATAAGGGGAGAAAGACGGCGTGCAGATTGACCAGTATAACATTGGTGCTAAAGAACATGAGAATAAACAACTGTGAGAACAGCAAAAGCCAAGCGGGCTGAAACCCCCTGTGAAGGGCATCTGATAAATAGCTCAACCAAAGGAAACCAACCCCAACCACAACAGTCATTCCGCACCAGTATCCAATTGCAGTCAATAGGCTATTGGAATGCGAATAGCCATAATTGGTTAAGAGGATTAAAATTGTCATAAGCAGGTAAAACCACCAAGGGCTGATCTTTAGCCACCATTTTGGGGAGGGGCTGGGAATGACTAGAAATTTCCGGCTAAACAACAGGAAAAAGCAAATGCCAAGACTTAGGAGATGTGCAATTTGTATCGGATTGACATATTCGTATATAGTGGAATTAAGGTATATCCCCCAACCGTCGTTTAATAAAGCATATACAGAAAAGCAGATGATGTAGGCGGAAAAGTAATAATAGATGCGTTTTTGATTGATTATAAAAGCTGCCAGAGATACAATAAAAATGGTCAATACCATACCGATAAAGAGTGCCCAGCCCCAATTTGATCCATTTGTATAATGGACAAAACCTGGCTGATCCCAGAATTTAACATGGTATTTCATAGGGAATCCAGCAGTGGTAGTAGCACGAATAATCACTGAATAAGATTGATTTTTTTCCATCGGCAATTCAGCCAAAAAATACCGGTGCTTTAGGGGATTATAATTGATTTTGGCTAAATCAGGAAATCCGGTGGACGGAAGTTCATGGAGTATGCCTGAATTGTCCAATAACCACACTTTTACTGCATCAATAAAATGGGTCTGCAATTCCATAAATACAGGTTGTGTTAGCTTGTTGTGCACTTTGAGGTGGCTCCAACCTGTTCCTCCGGTATAGCCAAAGTTGATGGCGGAAACCTTTTGCCAATCCCTTTGAGCCATCCTAAGAATATCTGGCAAGGATAGCAGGGAATTGGGATCGGAGAACTGGAAGGTTTGTTTTACCGTCACGGGAGATTGGGGGGTGGCACTATTAATTCCACTTCGCTGGTTAACTAATCCCCAGCAACCTATACCAAGTAGCCCTACAATGAGCAAAATTTGGGAAATGAATTTAAAAAACTGCCAATTGGTTTTAATAAAATATTTTTTAAAGTTAAAAATTGAGCTTAATTACAATTTAATTAATTTATGCTACAATATTATGGGTGTGAAATTAATTCTTATAAGAAATTTATAGATGCATTTATTTTATATAAAAATACCAATAGGTGTTTATAAATAAATTTATAGGGTAGGGGTTGAACTTTTTACTAAACGTTTTCTATAAAAATATTTGAACCCAAGGTTAATATGATTTCAACAAATATTCAGTAAGAAACCTGGCGATTAATTATGTTGGTCCATAGGAATGAAGTCGTAGCACTTTCCATTAGAAAATGATCGTTAGCAGGAATAAAAATTCCATTAAATTCAATCTATGTAACCATAAGAGAAAGTCAAGGAGATAGACTGCCACACCCTTTCTGCCCTCATGCTTCTCCAAAGGGTTCGCAATGACGGTAATGTTGGGTTATTTAAGAATGATTTCAATTCGACCTCAATCGAGGGAATCCCATGAAAGCTGAGACTGCCACACCCTCTCCACGCTCATACCTTCTCTAAAGGGTTCGCAGTGACGGTTATGCCGATTGCTATTGAGAGTGAATTCAACTCGAACTCAGTCGAGGACACCTTCGACAAGCTCAGGGGACAACATTAGGCGGGGCTGGTAGCTGCATCGCAAACCATAAAAGGGTTCGCAGTGACGATTATAGCAATAGGCACCTCTATAAGGATAGAAACCAATCTCAGCGATTTAATTGGGTCCTGACTATAGTCTGGTGGGGGAGAAGTATAGTTGAAATAGTGGGCTCACCCTGCTTATATAGCCGTTTATTTAAAAAAGCCTATTTTTCCTTTTTCGGCCTGATTGAAATTTTTATTTCCGTAGTTGTAAATATCAGCCAAGCTCATCTCCAGGTTAGTCGATTCAAAATTTAAAGATTTTAGGAGTGCATTTGCTTTCTGTGTAACCAATGGTTGAAATTCGTAGTAAGCGATCATTCTTCCTTTTCTTAAAAGTGCTTTATCAATTTTGTCTAAGCTTGTATTAAAAGTACAAATTATTTTTATGTTCAAATAGTCGCTGAAAAGACCGTCGGTAAGTTGTAGGATTGTAGAAACCACAGAGCTTTCATTTTTTTGTTCCCTAGTCATGAGTACTTTTTCGGCGTCTTCAATTATTAAAACTACATTTCTATGTTTGAGTAAAAAGGATATAAAATCGGGGTTGAGTAATTCATTAATAAATTCATTTTGGATAAATATGAAATCTTTGTCATCAAACTTATTTATGAGGTGCTTTATATAAGAAGTCTTGCCTGTACCGGGTAGGCCATGGAATAAAATCAAACCTGCTTTGTCCGTATTTAATGATTCTTCAATAATTTCATTAATTTCTAAAAAATCATCGTTATACATTTTCTGAATATCAGCTTTGAAACCTTCTGTTTTTACATCTTCAGTTAAAAATGCGCTGCCATTTCTCGACAACACTTTAAATACGGGTATTCGATCAAGACCAAATTTTGATCTTAGTTTGTGGTTGGTTGAAATTACCCATTGCTCAAGTTCCTGATCTGAACTATCGTATAGCATATCGACAAATATTTGCGAGGTCAGGGATACCCAAACGATTAAATTTTTAGATTTGCTTTTCAAAAGATATTGGTAGGGGAAATCATCGGTAATGTCTGCATCCTTGGTGTCTTTCGTACTCCAGTGTTTAAAAATTACTTCCATCTCCTGTGAATCGAGGTCAATTGTTTCGATAACTGCCTCCATATTCTCTTTATTTTCATCTAACTTTGTTTCAAAAGATAGAGATGAGGCTAGTTGGTTAAAACAAACGGTGAAATAGGTGCATCTTTCAAAATCATTGTAACTGTCGAAAGCTTTTAATAATTCTGTCATTGTTTGTCAATTGAATTTTGGCTTATTTACATTTCTATATAAAGGGAAGCGATTTAAATACAATCTATAAAAAAATAGGGATTATTATATTGATTTTTATCGCTTTTATATTCCGATGCTAAAACATGGTATGCTTTTTTGTTCTTACTTTATTTTTTCAATTGGTACTGTATATAAGTTTTTCAATGCAGGCGTTATGATTTTTTAACTTTTAGTTTTCAAAAACCTGTTGTACTTTTAAATTAAGCATACAGAAGATTGAAGACCAATACTATGTAATGCACAGTCCCTATAAATCCTGATTATGAGAAACCCAATACTACATATTATATTAGGGGAACTGCAAGGACACAAAATCCGGGTAACTACTACAATTACAGTAGTCAAGTTATGGTAAAAACCCAATAGAATCGATAATCCTACCTTAGCCATGAACGAGAAATTAGACCGCAGGAACTTTATAAGTAACATCTCCATAGCTGGAGTCAGCTTAGCCATCGGGATGCCGCAAATAACTTTTGGAACGACAACTGACAGTAAGCCTGCCTTATTGGGAGGGCCTAAGGCCCATCCGGCAAGTTTTCCGAGTTGGCCTATCGTGGAAAGGCCTGATGAAAATGCACTTCTGGAAGCCTTGCGGAGTAAAAAATGGGGTCGCCTGAATGGCAAGGCGGTCGCTAATTTTGAAGAGGCATACAGAAACATGAGTGGAGCAAAACATTGCTTGGGTGTATCCAGTGGCACCAGTGCATTGTTTACAGCCATGGGCGCTTTAGACATAGGTCCAGGAGATGAGGTTTTAATTCCGGTATATACCTTTGTTGCCACTTACAATGTGGTGGTTTTGAATTATGGGCTTCCCAGGTTTGTGGACACGGATATAGAGAGTTTTCAGATAGATGCCAATCAAATTGAAAAGGCCATTACTCCGCAAACAAAGGTCATCATGCCTGTTCATATTGGTGGGTCTCCTGCCGATTTAGATACCATTCTTGGATTGGGAAACAAGCACAATATACCAATTGTGGAGGACGCATGTCAGGCACCTATGGCCGAATGGCGAGGTAAAAAAGTTGGGACACTAGGGCTTACAGGGGCCATTAGTTTTCAATCCAGCAAAAACCTTACTTCCGGTGAAGGAGGGGCTTTGTTGACCAATGACGAGAAATTTGCTGAAAGCTGTTATAATTTTCACAATCAGGGTAGGCATACTGACGATCCAAACGATCCCTATTCTCATACCCGGGGAACAAATCTCCGATTGACAGAATTTCAGGGGAGCCTATTGCTGGCTCAGATGGAACGTTTCCCGCAACAGGTTAACCATCGTTGGGAAAATGCAGCCTACTTAACCAGTCTCTTAATAGAAATCCCAGGAATTCACCCTGCAAAACTCTATGAAGGTGTAACCAAAAGTGCTTATCACCTATATATGTTTAGATATGACAAAAGGGAATTTCAGGACATGGACCGCAATAAATTTTTGAAAGCCTTGGTAGCAGAAGGCATTCCCTGTTCTGGTGGATATGGCATGTTAAACAAGGAGAAATACGTGACAGATCTTGCAAAAAACAAACACTACTTAAAAGTGTATGGAGAAAAAACAATGAACGATTGGCTGGAGCAAAACCACTGTCCTCAGAATGACCAGCTTTGTGAGGAAGCGGTATGGTTTTCACAGACCATGCTACTTGGCTCCCGACAGGATATGGAACAGATTGCGCAAGCCATTCAAAAGATCAGAAAGTACTCAGGGGATTTAAAAAAAGCCTAGCACTTTCTGTTTTGTAATTTCAATAGGTAAGGCAATTTCTCTCATCAAAATCAACCATTAACCATTAATCATTTGATCTCTGATATGATTTCAAACCCCATTTACCCCATCGGGAAGTTGTTTTTAGCCAAGCGTTTAATCTGTTTGCTGCTCTTTTTAATAATTGGTACAGGAAACCAAATCTACGCTCAGAAACCATCAGAACTGAATGGTATGATGGAAGTGGGAGTAGCACGGATAGACATAACACCAGAAGGTCCAATTAGACTTGCTGGATATGGTGCCAGACCAAAGTCAGAGGCGGACCAGATTATTCATCGTTTGTCTGCCAAAGCCCTGGCTTTTGGAACTGATGCTCAGGGGGCTTCCATATTGATAACTGTAGACTTGGTAGGTATTCCAAAACACATCACACAAAAACTAGCAAGGCAACTTTCAAAGAAGGTAGGACTTGATCCTGCTCAGCTTGTGATTTGTGCCAGTCATACCCATGGAGGGCCTGAAGTGGGCAACCTACTGAATATCCTACAATACAGGGGAGAGACTTTTAGTGATTCCTTGTTGGCGGTAGACCAATTGGTGCATATTTCAATTTACACCGAGCAACTCAGTCAGAAACTGGAAGAAGTCGCACTGGCGGCTTTGGAAAACCGTGCGCTTTCTTTGGTTGCCTGGGGGCAGGGAGAAGTGGGTTTTACCAATAACCGGCGCACTTCCGGGGGACCAGTTGATAAAGCGCTTCCGCTGATGCGGATTACGGATCCTTCTGGCGATCTAAAAGCTGTTTTGGTCAATTATGCCTGTCATGGCACCACCTTGGGAGGAGAGGTGAACCAGCTCCATGGGGATTGGATGACCGAGGCACAGCTGATGATTGAGTCCAATCATGCCGGGGCGGTAGCCATGGTAGCTATTGGTTTCGGAGCGGATGCAAATCCCGAGCCTCGTGGTAAAATGGAGCACATGCGCTTACATGCCAAAGCGATTTCTGATGAGGTCAATCGTTTATTGGATGCTCCGCTTCAACCCTTGACTGAGGTTCCTGTTGGAAAAATCAAATGGATCAATTTACCCTTTGCCAAGGTGCCGACAGTCCCAGAACTAATTACACAGACTGAGGACAAAACGGTGAAAGGTTATTTTGCCCGGTTGGCGCTGGATCGAATTGCCAGAGGTGAGACCATTCCAGCTGAGCTTTCCTATCCGGTGCAAACCTGGACCTTTGGCAATGAATTGGCGATGGTGAATCTAGCTGGTGAAGTAGTCGTCGATTATTCCCTTCGGCTTAAAAAAGAATTGGGAGCTGAGCGACTTTGGATCAATGCCTATTCCAATGATGTTCCCTGCTATATAGCTTCCCGTCGTGTGATAAAGGAAGGCGGGTATGAGGCAGAATCCAGCATGTACTATTATGACAAGCCTTCCCCTTTTTCGGAGGAAGTTGAAGACCTTATCATACATGCGGTCCATGACCTTCTTCCCGAGACATTTACGCAAAAATAACCATATGCCTTAAAGCTTCTCTATGGCGGGAACCTTGTTTAAAAGGCTCCGAAATCTACGTGTTTTATTTCTCGCCTTCAGGCATTGATTTATTTCTTGGTGCATGGCAAAGGTTTTCACCCGCAATGGCAAATAAGGGATCGACTATCTAAGTTTAGATAAGTAGAGGTATGACAACGAATAATGAAATTAATAAACCCAGATTCGAAAACATTGAAAATTGTAATGCCGCTAACTTGAGATTTTGTCAGTAATGTTGCAGAAAATACGCAACAATACCGCAATTTTTTTTATTTTACTTGTTATTTTTTAATGAGGGCTCACATTCTTGGCCACAAGATTTTAATTCTTTCAGGGTTTGTTGGCTTCATAAAATTCCACAATCAACAGCAAGATAGGTAATAAGGATACACTAGAAAGAGTTGGAAGGAAGTTGAACACATTGATTGGTAAAGTATAGGTTATTAACTTGTGGCTGAAGGATACATTATGGACGAAAATAAAAATAGCAAACATTCCAGAAGGCAGTTTTTTTCTACTGCCGCTAAAAGTAGTCTTGTTGCATTGACTTTGGGATTCCCTTCGAAAGAAGGGAATCCCAATCCTTTCCTGACTGATTCATTTGAGGAGAAAGATCCAGAAACGCCAAGTTGGATAGCGATTAAAAATGAGATATATGGCGCTAAGCCGAATGATTTAGGGCCTATTGGTGGAGGGGAAGGGTATGGATTGCCTATTGTTAAAGGAAATTATGAGGTGACAAACCTAGATGAATTGTTGGATGCACTTGCCCAGGCAAAGTCGGGTGAAGTTGTCTTTATTCCCGATGAAATTAATATAGACCTTACCACCAGGGTTTTTATTGAAGCGCTTGTTTTAGAAATCCCCGAGGGAGTAACCTTGGCAGGGAATCGCGGTTATCAAGGGTCTAAAGGAGGGATGTTGCAAAGCAATGCTTTGGAGACCCGTTTAATGATCCGTGCAAATGGGCCAGGAGTACGAATAACTGGTCTAAGAGTTCAGGGGCCAAATCCTGACCGGCACCTTGAACATCACAAGCGCTCTTTTGGACCTGAAGGTTTGGGGCGTGATTATTATTACAAATTCCCGGTTTCGAGAGGGATAGTGACGGAGTACCCTGGATTAAAAGTGGACAACTGTGAGATTTCAGCTTTTTCCGGGAGTGGCATTTATCTTAAAAAAGGAACAGGCCACCATATTCATCATAATTTCATTCATCGGTGCCAATACAACGGACTTGGCTACGGTGTTAGCCATGCCGCAGCTTCTTCACTTATCGAATACAATTTATTTAACGAAAACCGACATTCCATTGCAGGAACCGGGATATCTGGATGCGGTTACACTGCAAGGCATAATATTGAGCTAGGGATTTCATTAAGTCATTGCTTTGATATGCACGGTGGAAAGGATAGAAAAGACAATACGGACATTGCAGGGACTACCATGGAAATTTATAATAACACCTTTTATGCTCCTGAAAGGGCCGTAGTGATCAGAGGAGTTCCAGAGGACAAATGCGATATACATCACAATTGGTTTGCCAAGCATATTAACCTAGACCAGGCCGTTAAGGGGCTCTCAGAAAAGACAAAAGCCATGAACAATGTTTATGTTACGGAGCTTAAGTAATGGTGTTTTTACCGTTGATCTCTAATAGCAGGATTGAGTAGCTCAAAAGGTTAAATCAATTACGTTTCATATTGTAATTAAAGTGACAAAGGCTAGAAGATTTGGTATTACAAGCATTTTTTAGGCGGTATACTATTTTCGAACTGATTGATTTATTTGGAGGTATACCGTGATTGAGATTGGTAATGCAAAGAAAAATAAAAAAAAATCATTGATTATTTCCTCCCAGTTTCAACCAATTTATTTTCTAATTTCTTTGCTAAAGGGGAAAATAGATGGAAATTTAAATAAATAATACCTATTCAAATTTATTTCCAGATGCCGAAGTTTTCTAAAGCTATACTAGCCGTACTAGTCATAACACTATTAATGGGAACAAGTATTCTGGCTTTTGATTCTGGTGACCATTTGCCTCCTGAAAAGATCGGGAATTCGCCTGCCAATGAAGCTGTATGGCTTAATGATAAAGGGACTCCTCGGCTTTTTTATGTCAATCGTCCGGGAGATGCAAACAAGATAATGTCCATGGATTGGACCGGGGAAGGTTTGGGTGAAGCTAAGGAAGAGTTTGCATTGCCTGGGCAGGCTTATTATGCCTTACAAATGGTGGAAAGTAGCAATAATGACCTGGTTTCCGTTTTTCATATTTTTGGTAAAGGAGATAATGGATACCGGGGTAGACACTTGGATCTTTGGGTCAATAGGAGTGTAAATGGGGAATGGGGAGAACCATATAAAATATATGATGGCTATGTGGGTGCTATTCGCGGCTTAATAAAGCTGAAAAGCGGAAGGTTGCTCTTGGCTTTCTCAAGGGCTGTTCCGGAAAGAGAAAAAGCCCCACAAACTGGAGGGGTAGATTATGGATGGAACAATATTGTTTCTATGTATTCCGATGATGATGGTGAATCCTGGGACATTTCAAAAAGGCCTATAGAAATTGAAATAGACAATACAAAAACCACCAGATACGGGGGGATTGAACCGGAACTTGTAGAGATGCGGACTGGGAAAATATGGATGTTAATTAGAACTACCCATGGGGTATTGTACCAATCTTTTTCAAACGATGGAGGAGAAACCTGGGAAGAAGCCAGACCAACATCCTTTATCTCCTCAGATTCCCCTTCTTCCGTACTGCGGTTAAAGGATGGCAGATTGATTGTGTTCTTTAACAGTTGCCAACGTTATGACAAACCCAATTCTTATGCAATGGGAGGGAGAGAAGTGCTACATGCTGCCATAAGTGTTGATGAAGGCTTGACATGGCAAGGCAATAGGGAAGTGGCGATAGAGAATGCTGAAGTTCCCGAAAAAGGGGATAGAGGTACAGCCTATTCCTCGGCCATAGAAATTGAAGGCGGTAGGGTATTGTTGGTTTCAGGTCAGGGTGAATCCAAGGCGATTTATACCTTTGAGGCCGATTGGCTGGAAGAAAAAAATCAGGTAAAATACCTTTCTTTTAAAGCTATCCCATCCAACCCGAATTTAGTCAAAGGAAAAACGGTGCCCAAATGGATGGGGGATACTTTGGCCTTTCCTTCCTATTTCAAGGAGGATGCTGTTATAAACTTCCCTGCAAGTAACAATGGGAGTATTCAAATAGGACCTTTGCCTGCTAATGAATTGTATGATTTAGCATTTGCCTTGACGGATCATTTTTCGGCGCCATTAGATTCCCTTGCTTTTTCTGCCTCTATGTTCAATTTTACTTTGTCAAAGTATTCAGATAGAAAAAAGGTTTCAGGTGAGGTAACGCTAAGAATGGACTGGAACTTTGCGGCATCCGATGGCCAGCTCAAAGTTTTTATCGGAAAGGATCATTTGGCTACCTTTAATTCACATAGGGTCCCTTTTATGGGGTTGAATTATCTGAGAATCAAGTCAGAGAATGGCTTCGCCAAAAACAATGGGTTAATTCCTTTGGTTTTTAATGGGCATTAATGCTGTTGGTTGATTTTTAACAACTTTCCGTTTAACAAGGCTTGCAAACGAGGAGGTTTCTTTCCTTACAATAGTCACAGTTGAATTGGGGTTGGTTAGCAGAGAAACTTTATAAAAATGGAATTCAATTTTCAACAATTCAAGAAAAAAATAGTCAATTTACCAGATAGAATGCATTTGATCAGTTCAAATCAGGAAAAACAGCAGTATTGCAGCTACGGATTTGATCGCTAGAGGTATGGTCTATTCTGAATGGTATTTGATTAGAATTTCATCAAGCATTTCTTTCGTCAAGGGTTTTGATTTGAAGTCGGATAAAATATTTTGAGTTTTGGCCAATGCTTTGTAATCAGGGTTTACTGAGGTGGTAAGCATGATGACAACCATTTTGCTATGCAATTCTTTATCCAGTTTTTTATATTCATCAAGAAATCCCCAACCATTCATGCCAGGCATGTTGATATCTAAAAATATTATATCAGGGAGGGCCTCTTTATGATTTGCCTTTTCATTTAAATAAACAAGGGCTTCCTCCCCTGATTCCATGGAGACAACGATATCAGCAGCATTATTCATGTTAATCACTCTTTCGTGAAAGAAGTTATCGTGCTCGTTGTCGTCAATAAGCATTATGCAGTTTACTTTATTATTCATAACCTGTATTTTTGAATTGTAAATTTAAATGTGCTCCCTTTTCCTAATTCCGATTCAACGTATAATTTACCGCCATGCATTTCAACAATTTTTTTACAATTGGCGAGGCCTATTCCATACCCTTCGTATTCTTTGTTTTTATTAAGTCTTTGAAAAATATGAAAAATACGATCAAAATATTTTTGATCAATGCCAATCCCATTGTCTGAGACATAAAACTCATGGAAGTCCCCGGAATCTGTATACCCGATTTCTATTTGTGGATTAACATCCTTTTTCCTGAATTTAATGGCATTATTTATAAGGTTTTGAAATAATTGTCTTAATTCAATTTCATAAGCATTTATTTTTGGTAAAGACTCACTGTTGACAGTTGCTTTTGACTGATTAATAAGACTATTCAAATCAGTAATTACATTTGCTACTACTAATTCACAATCCACTAAAGTTAGTTTCCGGCCGCTACCTAATCTAGAAAAGTCAAGAAGAGCCCTTACCAAAGTACTCATGCGTAAAGTTGAATTGCTAATGATTTTTAAATACTTTTTTCCATTGTCGTTTAATTGTAAGCAAACGCCCATCCCCCTATCAATAGTTAGGTTGGGGTCGTTTGGTTAATTTTCCACCTGTGGGGCAACAGGTCGGAGAATCTGCCTTCATAGTTCATGTCGTTTAGTTTCCTCAGCACGTCGAGCAGCCAGTCACGTGGATTGACTCCATGCTTTTTGCAGGTGGCGAACAGGGAGTAGATCATGGCGGCGTTCTGGGCGGTGGCGTGGGTGCCAGCGAACAGGTAGTTTTTCCGGCCCAGGGCGATCGGCCTGATGGCGTTTTCTATCAGGTTGTTATCGATCTGCAGCTGTCCGTGGGCGGTGTACAGTTTCATGCTGTCCATGAGTGGGAGTGCGTATGCGATTGCCTTTCCTATTGGGGAGGAAGGGAGCACCTTGGGGTACTCGGCGAGCATCCAGTCGTGGAGCTCCCGCAGTACGGGCTGGGATTCGGCCACCCGCTTCTCGACGACGAGGTTTTCTGACAGGGGCGGTTCGGCTTCCCTGATCTGTTTTTCCACCGCGTACAGTTTGGCGATATGCGTCACCGCCCAGGTGGCCCTTTCCCTGTCGTAACCGGCGGCTTCGTCGAATTTGCGGCGGATATGGGCCATACAATAGTAATGTTTTATGGCCTTGTTGTTGCCAAACAGGCTCTGGTACACCTCATAGCCGTCTGTTTGGACCACTCCGGTATAGTTGGCCAGCATTTCCGCCGGGCCGGATTTGTTCCTGCTGGTCCGGTAGTCAAAGATTACCAGCCCATCCGCGGGTGCATGGTATGCCCAGATGTACCCCCGGTGGGTGGAACCCTTTTTCGATCCGTTTTCAAGCACCTGCATCCGGGTTTCGTCCGCCTGCAGGTAAAGGTTAGCGAGCGTTTCCCGTTTGAGTGCCTTGTAGAGGGGGGTGAGTGCCCTGCAGGCCGCGTTGGTGTTGTCGATGAGCGTGGAGGCGGGGATTTCGAGCCCTATCCGCAGGAACATCTGCCGCTGCCTGTAGAGGGGAAGGTGGTCGACGAACTTGGAGGTGAGCAGATGGGCCAGCACGGATTCGTCAAAGAGTCCCCTGTTGACGGTCCTGGAAGGGATGGGGGCGATCAGCACGCCCTTTTTGTCGGTTTGGGAGGGGTCGGTGAGAGCCCATTTCCTGCGGATGATCCTGCGGACCTTAAAACTGGCGGGCACCATCACCAACACCTCCTTGGTCTCCTCCCCGATAACTTTGTAGCCTTCAAGGTCTTGGTTGGGGTCTATGATCTCGATCTCCCGCTCCAGACTTTCGGGAAACACCATGCGGGGACGGCGTGCGGCTGCCTTCACGCGCTTGCGGCCCTGTATGTCCTGCTCGCGGTTGTTCTGCTCTGCCTCGGTGGCGGTAAGCTCCTCGGAGGCCCGCAGGTCGGCATCCCCGGCGCCCAGCGGGAAGATGCCCAGCTGCCCGGTTACCCGGTTGTCTGATTGACCCGAGGCGAACTTCCTGTACCGGAGTTCGGCCGCTTCCATGAGTGCGAGCTTGAGTTTGAGTTCCGTTTCCAGGAGCATGCGCGTGCTTTCGGCCAGCTGTTTTTGGCTTTCAAGGTAGAGCGTTTTGTAGTCCGTTACGGCTGTGTTCATAGTATAAAAATAAATACAAAAAATGACTTTTTGGCATATTAAGGGCATTTTTTTACAATCTTTTTCGCTTTTTTTTCAAGCGGAAACACTCCTTTCATACCGTCTTCTGAGCTGTACGGAAGCCAGCTTCACGCCCTGAAGAACCAGGCTCAGCTCCCGGGAGGATATTAACAGTTTCCCGTTTTTGGGACGCTCGAAAGTACCCGCCTCCAGGCGCTTGATGAACATGGCGTACCCGTCCCTGTCCCACTGGAGCAGACGCAGCTGGTTGCCGCGCTTGCCGATGAAGATGAACACGTCACCCGAAAGGGGATCAAGGCCCAGGTTGTTTTGTACAAGGCCGGCAAGGGAGTAAATTCCGCAGCGCATGTCAACGGGCTGCTGGTATAGAAAATAGCGCGCCGACGAGGAAAGGAACAGCATACCCTGTTTACGACATCAGTGTCCTGAGCCATGCGGCGTCCGGCAGGCGGTGAAAGGAAAGGCTGGCACCGTTGGGGAAGTTCAAGACCACAACAGGATCCGGTCCGGGGCCGTTGACGCGCAACTCAGTAAAACCCGTATCCGCATTTCCTTCCTGCCCAAACTTTTTGGACCAGTATCGGAACGTGGCGTACTTGACTGAGGCTTGCTTGCAGAACAGACCGACGGATATACCGCTGGCCTTCCAGTCTTCATATAGGGAATGATAATAATCCCTGGGGGAAATAGTTGTTTCTTGTTTCATGAGGGCAAAGGTCTGGAACTGCTACCAAAAAAAACAGATGGGGGTGGGCGTTCGCTTACGTTTAATTGATCGGAAAAATCTTCTTCCAGTACTTGAATAAAATTAGAGATGGTTCTTAGAGGTTCTTGAAGATCATGTGAAGTTATGTAATTAAAGTGTTCAAGATCTTTGTTTTTGGCATTAATTTCATCAAGAGCCTTGTTCAATAATTTTACTTGTGGATAATAAATATACCTTACCTCAAGCAAAATGACAATTAATGAAAATGATGCAAGTGATATTTCTAAAATGATTAAATTGGTGATTTTTTTCTTGGAGTTATCAGAAAGCTTAAACACAAGGTTATCCATTTCAGTTAGGAAGCTATCTTGATTTTGAAGTATTTCTGTAATGTTAATTTGTTGATTTTTTCGACACGCTATTATTTTTTCCTCTATGTAATCAATTTTTGAAGATAATGATGCCTGCCATTTATCAGCATCCTTAAAACTGTTTTTAATGGAAATAGGCCAATTTATTTTATCTGCCCCGGAAATAATTTCTTCATGTGCAGATTTCCATTCTTTAAAAGAGCTTTCCAAAGCAAGTAAATTTGATCTATTGCTGTTATATTCATGAAATTCAAGTGCAATTTTCTGCGATAACATTCTTTGTCTACCTGCCAAGTTGATTAGGGAGGCATCATTTTTCCGCATATTTAAAGCATATTGAATAACCAGTTGATTTCCAATAATCAAACAGGCTGATAAAATGACGCCATAAATAAACTTTTTATTCATAGACCAAAATAAAATGTTTGTCGTAGAAAAATGTTGTTCAAAGTCAAGATCATCAGTTTGTATGTAACGTTAAGTGTAAGAATAGTAGACTATTTCTTGATACTTTACTGTCAATTTACAGAAAAAATGCAGCGGGATGCTATCCTTAAATCTATCTAATTTGCCGGTTTTTTAAGTGGCATATGCGGGTATAGATTTGTGTTTGCCTCAAATAGTCAATATAGGGTAAATAATTGACCGTTCCTAAAGATGAAAAGACTGTAACGAGTTTTATGGGTATTCTCTAAGCGATAGATTCGCTGATAATTATTAGGGAAAGTTGAGAGCAAATGCCAAACATAAGGCAAAGCATTTTCTGTTTTCATTAAGCTGTTTTATAGTGAAGTATACAGTAAAAAAACAATTCAGAAGTGCCTTTATCGTTGAGGACGGGGAGAATTATAAAACCTACTTGTAGATTTTATTGTATTTTCTGCTGCATGAGTAGTTACTATGGGTATCCACTTCCCCCTTTTTATGGCAGACTGATTTACGGTAATAGTTCGTTTTTCATTCACTGCTTCATCCATTTTATTCTCTGGATTCCCCACATTCATATTTCCCTGTACAACTAATCTAAATTTTCTTGGATGATATGTGAGATCCGCCGATAAAGCAGTGTTGTTTTACTTAAGGTCTGGAATATTTTGGGGGTTGCATAAAAAAACAACGTCGGCTTCGGTTTATTATATCTCTATATTCAAAATTGCACGATTTATGCTTTGTAAACTGTAACAAAATGCTTTAGCAGCGATTCGTATTTCCCTTCTTATTAATGGAGATTTCTCTATTTCCGGAAATATTCTTTGCAAATGCAAACCTTTATTAATTAATATAATAGCAGTTTATTTATCCTCGACAAGTTTAAATAAGTTTTTTACCTGGAGAAGGCTTGTATTTCGTCTATTGCTCCGGCATTAAATGCTCGGTCCACGAGATCATAATCCAATCTCCTATTAAAAAACAAGCAACAATAATTGCGTTGAATAAGCGTCCCGTTAAATAAATAATATTCCAGACGTAAGACCCCCATTTCATTTTCAACTAAACTTAAAGCAAAGTCTACATATCGGGTCATTGCCAAACTGGATTCTTCAGTTAAATGACTTATTATATAGTCTACATCTTTAGCATTTCCATGTTCTGCCCTTGCAACTAATTCTCCCAATTTTCCACTAAACTTGTTTTTTGTCATTTTATTTTACGTTTTAATAGGGCCATTAGGGTTTTCGATTGGCACTGGGAATTGGCATTTTGCTTTTGAGAATTGAATACATTGCGCCAAAGGCGAGCTACCCGAAGCTAGGCAAAGCACCATCTGTTTTATTTTCAGTGAAGCTATTTGGTTTTGAGATAAAAATCTGGTTTTATGTGGTTTAGTATATATAAATCTTTGTATTCCTCTGGCGTCTATTCTTTTTTCTGTTCTTTACCGGTATTACAAATTTTAGTCCGGACCAAATCTCATCAATAGCACAAACTTTTATATCCACGAGGCCAGCTTCCAATCCAATTTCTCTTACTATATTCCCATTAAGTGTTGTTTCCACTTTGGATGTTTTTTTTGGCCAGGAAACCCATATAATTCCATTTTGTTCGATTTCCTGATTCAACTGGTTGATAGCCTTAGTGAGTTCTGCTATAGTTTTGACAAAAACATGTATGAAATCCTTTTTTGTATTATAATCCGATAGGATATGGGTTTCTGAAGGGAAATCTGTAAACAGTTCAAAATAATAGTCCGGACCATTCACAATTTTTATTTTAAACCCTTCTTTAATTCCAAGCTTTGTTGCAAGTGGAGTACCTGAATAACCTGATGTTTTCATAGTATTATGTATTCATATTAGCTTGTGTACAGGCATTGTCTATATCCAAGATAAACTACAGGGATGCGTAAAAATTGGACTTGTTACCGCCACTGTGGGCTTGTTTTCCTTATTAAATTAAGCATTTCAGAGAAGAATTCAATGGGAGTGAGGGCCTTTTTATTAAAAACCTGTAAGGTATTGGCTCAATAATGAGCACATAAGATTGGAATGTCCCATTTTAGGGGGATTTGGAAATATTGGCTATATGGGACAAACCCGAAGTACAAGCAGGTAAAAGCATGCCCTAATACAGAGGGTTATCATCTTTTTAAAATAATAAAAGTAATGAAATAGCTAATTCAGAATTTTTTCTGGTACCGTACCGTAAACCTGCCATTTTTTGCCATGACGGCAGGGACAACATCATCTATTTATTATTGGATAATTGCGTCTATATAGACTATTCCATTTAAGGGTTCGATTCAAGTAGCTGCTTAAAATGGTAGCTTTTAGTCAGGTATTTGGATTTTTGCCACAATTATTTTTAACAAGTTTATTCAACTTCTTTATTCATGTAATTTGATTAATCCTGAGTGAGTTGCATTGCTTTTTTCTCAGAAACATTGTCTCTCCATTCAACTTGTATGCTTCCATCAAAATAACTTATGGTGAGCCTATTGCTATCTCCATCCCAGATGAATGTGTCATTGAAGATTTTTTGGGTGGGAGGACCAAATTTTTTACTAAAAAAAATGATGAAGTCTTTGAACCCACTTTCCATATTGGGTAGGTCACGTTTGTTAAATGTCCATCTACATTTATATAACAGACCGGATAAATAAATCAACCTCACGTCATGAGCTTCTACTCCATTAATAATTCTCAAGGGATGGCCTTGATAAATTCCTTCCTGAATTCCTGCTGCTAAATTTCTTTCGAGACTCTCCGCCAGAAATGGGTTGTTTTGATAGACTGTTTCTTTTCCAGTTATTAGTTGAAGTTGACTTTGAAGGCTTTCAAGTGTAGAACCAAGTTCTAGCCCATTAATACTTTTTACCTTGTCTATTGATTCTTGAGCAAAAAGCACAGGACTAAAAAGCATTAAAAAATGACAAAGTATTATTTTTGAAAAATGCATATAGAAAATATTTATGGTTTTAGCTTTGTTTAAAAATCTAACTTTATTTTATCAGATCAATTTACTTTAACTCGGATTGTTGAATTGGGTTTCGTGAACTTTTCTCCGCCTGTCTTGACTTTTTTTCAGTGGAAGTGTACTCATCCTCCAACAGTTTGTCTATTGCATATTTCGGGTTCAAAATGTTCATTTTTTTTCTGAGCTGAAGCCCCATTTCTCTTAGGTATTTCAGCTTTCATTTTTGCATGTTTATATTATTCTCGGTTGGGATTCTGTAGCTGAATAAATGCTTAATTATTGCCCAAGTTTCGGTTATAAAAACTGTTGAAAAAGTTCCTTTTGTTTCGCATTGTTAAATTAAGCATTCTGAAGATAGAATCAATAGCATCGCAATAATTTTTATGTGAATACTTAGGTGTAAAGCTATAAATCTAACTTGGAATTGGTTGCAAAAAGTCTAGAAGCCAAAAAAAGAGTTATTTATACTATTGTAGCATTTAACCATATTAAATATAGATTTAGTCGATTATAAGCATTTAAATAAATGGATAAATTTGATTAGCTTTACAAACTAATGATTGAATGTAACTATGGAAATAGAGGAGCCCGAAATGAAAAAATGCTTGCAGTGTGCCAAACCAATTGCGGGAAGATTGGACAAAAAGTATTGTAATGACTATTGTCGCAATACCTATAACAACAAGACCAAACGCTCAGAGGATAAGCAAATCCAACAGGTAAATAGTATTATCAGAAAAAACCGAAGAATATTGAAAACACTGTGTCCTGTAAGCAAGGCGACGGTAAGAAAAGAAGTGCTTGATGCCATGGGTTATAATTATCGATTTTTGTCTGGAGTATACAGATCACCGGCACCTTCGAACCTTGTATATTTCATCTGTCACGACTATGCCTTTAGTCCTATTAATGAAGATGGTGAAGACATGGCGTTAATCGTGAAAAAAGAAGATCACTTTGATGAATTTCTTAAGAATCCATGGTTGGCCTAACGTGCCATTTTCGGGTTCATTTGTGAAGTGATTTTGAATCTACATTAAGTCGAATTGTATATAGAACCAAAGGACTAAGTATCACTTTTTCAACAAGTATTTTTGGTTTGTATTCTTAATTTCCTTTAGGCAATAGACAATCTATTACCTGCCGAATTCATTTCAAATTCGGTCAATCGCCAGGCTTTTCGTTTCAAGAATTCAATACACTCTTAAGGGAAATGATTTGTGAAAAGCTAAGGTGAAATTATTTACAAACTAAACTCAGCACCCTTGAAAACTTAATTGTTTGCAGCACTCCTGTTTGTTAAAAAGTTAAGGTTAAAACCCTAAAGGGCCATTCCATCTAATTCAATATAATTATTCCTAAGCCTAGATTTGCCCATGTTCAAATCTGGGTTGAATCTTTAATTAGTTTAAATTGTAGTTGTGTTTGGGGTATTTAAGCGATTAGTTTTTGAAAAGCCTGCTTCCATTTTGAAGGTATATCTTTAATTCATTTAATTCAATTTTGTTAATTCACCCACTTATTGAGCAATAGAATAGGATTGGGCATTTAATTATAATTTTTTGATAAATAAACTTCATTAAACCTTTACTATAGGCAATTTATTTACTGTATATTTTTGATAATTAACATTTTTTTGTATAATTCTCAATTATAAGTTATTATTTGTATGTGAATTTAAAATTCCTGATATTATACCAGTTTAATGAGGGATTTCAAGAATATTCATTGATGCCTTAATGGGGTTAAGTATAGCGATTAAGGTTTCTTTTTGAAACCTGTGCGGTTTAGTACATTAATTCAAGCCAACTATTTATTATTCTAGATCTATTCAGAATCTGCCTTAGCAATTCAATGGCAATATTTAATGTTATCATCCCAATCAAATTTTAAATGATCAATTCAAAAAAAAAATATGAATGTTTTTCTCGAATTGCTAAGGGAAATAAAGAAGCGTTTGATGATTTTTTTGATCATTACTACCCCAAACTAATTAAGTTCGCTCAAAATTATGTGTCTTCTACAGAACAAGCGGAGGATATAGTCTCCGATGTAATTACCAATATGTTGGTTCATCGGCAGAGGGTTTTCGCTCTTGAACATTTTGAATCTTATCTTTATTTATCAGTTAAAAACAAAGCCCTTAATTATATTAATAAACAAAATCGAAGCGACCTTTATTTTCAAGAAGTAAAAGCTTTCCAGCCAATAGGAAATTCAATTTCAGATCCTCATGAATTGCTTGTGGAGAAGGAATTGCGTATTCGGATACTTAAAGCAATTAAGAATTTCCCTCCAAAACGAAAAATGGTTTATTTTCTAATAAAAGAAGAGAAAAAAAGCTATAAGGAAGTAGCCCAAATCATGAGGATTTCTGAACGTACCGTTGAGGTTCATTTGAAACTTGCCATGAAGAATCTAAGAAAAGAGGTTGAACAATATTTATACTGGAAAGAAGTGAAAATGGTGGTAAAGAATTTTGTGATAATCTTAATTTCGACCTTATTTACGTACGAACGATACATATAGAATTTAGCCGCTCGATAAAATCCATCCAAATCAAAATGTATTTTTTGATACCGTTCACATTACCTTGAAAAATTAAACTAAGGTTTTACACATGGTTTTTATTTTTCGTCATTTCTTTTTTTTTAAGAATAATCCTGTCCAAATCCTATATTTTTAATACCGTTTCCAAGACCAGGTAAAAGCAATATTAGGCAGCTAACCTGTATTGATGTTTTTTTTTGAAATTCTTTTCAAATAGGCCACAATACCACTATATAATTGCTTCCTATTCTTTCACTTATCTTGCCATAACCCTTGATTAAAGTCTTTTGCCTTTCTAGAGTTTCCGATTTTCGCAAGGTTATAAATTAAAGAATTAACAGCATAAAAATATTTTTCACCATTTCAGTTACGGGTTTTCCTCTGGCTGTTGGTTATATAATCATAAAGAACAATACATGAGCCAGAATACCGACATAGATCTTCTAATTAGCTTGTACCTGAGTGGTAGGGCTTCAGACAGTGAAAAAGAGGAATTGGAGAAATGGTTAAACATTTCTTCTGCTAACAGAGAAACGTTTGGACGTCTTAAAGATATATGGGAGATGCCCTTATCAGAGGAATACAGCGGTAATTTGAAAGAGGCAAGAGATAGAATATGGGCAGCAGGTAAAGAGAAAAGAGAAACTAAAGTAACCCAACTTAATCGGTCGAAAGTGTTTGTTTATTGCGCAAAAATTGCTGCAGTTCTTTTAATGTTTCTGCTGGTTTCCTGGCTAATTACTCAAATAATTCCAGGGGATAATTCTAGTCCTGAAACTATTTCTTGGAAAGTTTTGGTAAATCCTGCCGGACAAAGATCAAGTCATCTCCTTCCAGATGGCACCAAGGTATGGCTGAATGCTGAAAGTGAACTGAAGTATGAGGATAATTTTTCTGGTAACACTCGATTGGTTCAATTAAAAGGTGAAGCCTTTTTTAAAGTGGCCAGGAACAAACATAAACCTTTCATTGTGGAAACCGGTGAAATCAAAACTGTGGTGTTGGGGACTTCTTTTAATATTAAAGGATACCCAGAGGATGAAGAGTTGATTATTTCCTTGTTAGAAGGAAAGGTTAGCATTCAAAATAAGCAGGAGAATCAATCTATCTATTTGTCTCCTGGACAGGAAGTAATTGCTTCAAATATCAATCCTACTTTTTTAAAGCAACCATTTGACTACGATAAATCATTTGGCTGGAAAGAAGGCATTCTAATTTTCGACGGTGCCTCTTTCAACAGTTTCAAAAATTCAATAGAAAAGTGGTATGGTGTGACTGTAACGGTAGAAGGAAAAGCACCAGATGACTGGAAAATTAGAGCCAGGTATCAGCGTGAGGATCTAAAGAATATTTTACAGGATATCAGTTTTAACAAGAATATCAATTTTAATATTCAAAATAAACAAGTTTTAATAAAATTTAAATAATACAAGTATATAATTTAATTAGCCAACTATTTAATATCCATTAAAAAATATTTTAAAGAGTATAACTCTTGAAGAGGATGTGGACTTGTAAAAAGTAATACCGTAGTTTAATTATATTTAATCTTCAACCACAACACCATGAAAAATTTATATTATAATGTATTCCGATTAATAAGGTATTTAAATGTTGTGTTTTTGTTTCAGTTGTTAATAGTTAATCCTTCCTACTCGAATGAGGTAGAAGAAGCTAAGAGCATTCATGAAGTGATCATTAAGACAGGTTATAAAAACACTTCTCTTATTGAAGTATTTGCAGACATAGAATCCAAAACGGACTTTTTCTTTACTTTTGATAATAAAGATTCCTTCTTAAAAATGTATTTTAGTAAGCAGGAAGGGAGAAATTCCGTGGCAGCTATTTTAAAAGAAATATCGCTTACTTCTAAATTGGCATTTCAACAAACCAATAATAATATAAGTGTAAGGAAGCAATCAATATTTGATAGGGATGAAAGCCCTTTAATCATTGTAGAAGATGCAGTAAGTGTCTCAGGAACAGTCACCTCCTCATTTGATAATTTAGGGATTCCAGGAGTAAGCATCATGGAAAAGGGAACATCATCTGGCACCATAACCGATGTTGATGGCAAATACAATATTACGGTTACCAATGACCAAAGCATTTTAGTTTTTTCTTCAATTGGATACATAGACCAGGAAGTATCAATCAATAATAGAACAGTAATTGATATTGTCATGGAGGAAGACCTGAAAAAACTAGATGAATTTGTTGTTATAGGCTACGGTGTTCAGAAGAAAGTCAATGTAATTGGGTCAGTAGCAACCATAAATAGTAAAGAACTGACCTCCTCTCCGGTTCCAAATATTTCGAACGCACTTGCAGGACGCCTCCCTGGATTGTTGGTTCAGCAAAGGAGTGGAGAGCCTGGATTAAATGGTTCAAACTTATTGGTTAGAGGTAATGCAACGCTTGGTAACAATTCTCCATTAGTGGTTATCGATGGGATTCAGGGAAGAGATTTGAATTCCTTGAATCCCAATGATGTAGAAAGCATAACCGTCTTAAAAGATGCATCGGCGGCTATTTACGGAGCTAGAGCTGCCAATGGTGTTATACTGGTAACAACAAAAAAGGGCACAGCTGCATCAGCTCCTTTGTTTAATTACAGGTTTTATGAAGGAATTCAATCTCCAACTAATCTTCCTGAAATGGCCAATTCATGGGAATATGCCGAAATGATTAGAGAGGTCGAGTTGTATAGGGGTAATGACGAGAATAACATGACCTTCACTCAAGACGATATAGAGAAATATAGGGGTGGGATGTTGCCATGGACTCACCCAAATACAAAATGGTATGATGAAGCATTGGCAAATAATAGCAGGATTGGAAGCCATGCTTTTTCAGTAAATGGTGGCAGTTCAGATATCAATTATTATGTCTCTTTTGGGTCCATGAATGAGGAAGGGATTTATAAAAATTCCGGGACTTCTTTTAATAGAATTAATTTAAAAGGCAGGATAGATATTAAGGTAAATAAATTTTTTGATGTAGGGGTAGACATCAATGGCGCAAAAGGGGATCGAGAAAGTTCGGTAAAATCCTCTGGTAATATATTCACCTCAATAGTGAGAAACTATCCTTATAGACATGCGGTTTTTCCTGGAACAGACAAACCGGGACCAGATATAGAATATGGGGACCAGCCAATAGTAACCCCATCCTTAGCGCCTGGGTTTAATAATGATGTTACTTATAGGAGTAATAATTTATTGTTTGGTACCCTAAGGATACCTGGAATAGATAATTTAGTCGTAGACGCTTCTTACTCATTCGATAAATATCTTCTAAAACGGAAAATTTTCGAAACGCCGTATACTTTGTACGATTTTGATAAAGCTTCATATGAAGCTGCGGGAAATACAGGCGTTGAGAATGGCGAGGATTTTCTTATACCCTATAGGGCTGGGACCATTTCAGAGCCTATGTTGACGGATTATTATGACGACACAGAGAACTCATCTTTAAACCTCAAGATTTCTTATGCAGATACATTCGGTGAAAATCATAATATTAGTGGCTTTGTAGCTTATGAAAATGCGACCTATGAAGGGCAGGGAATTAATGCCTTCCGAAGATTTTTTAATTCTGATCAACTCCCTTACTTGTTTGCAGGAGGAGATCCAGAAAAGGATAATGGAGGTTGGGTGGACATTGATGCCAGGGTCAATTTTATTTCCAGGGTCAATTATGATTTTAAGGATCGGTTTTTACTTCAATTGGGGTTTAGAAGAGATGGATCATTGAGATTTTCAAAAGAGAGTGGTCGTTGGGGGAATTTCCCTAGCGTACTAGCAGGATGGAGGGTTTCAGAACATTCCTGGTGGAAAGACAACTTGCCATCTATAAACGAATTTAAGCTTAAAGCATCCTGGGCTAAAATGGGAAATGATATGGTTGAGCCTTTTCAATATTTATCAAGCTATAATTTTGGAAATGGGATACTTTTGGGTTCAAACCCAGTTTACTCTCAAGCATTGTATCAAAGTGGGGCTCCTAACCCAAATATTACCTGGGAAGTTGCCAAAATGTATAATTTTGGGTTAGAATCTTACCTATTAAATTATGCATTGAGTTTAGAGCTTGATTTTTTTTACGAGCAAAGAAGTAATATTCTAATAAGAAGAAATGCCTCGGTGCCAAATTTCACGGGATTAAATCTTCCGGATGAGAATTTTGGTATCGTAAATAACAAAGGGGTGGAAATGATGCTTGGGTACAAAGGAGGTACTTCCAGCTTGTCCTATAACTTCAATGCGGGATTTGCTTTCACAAGAAACAGGGTGGTTGAATTTGACGAACCAGTACAGAATGTACCCTGGCAAATCAGAACTGGTATGCCACAAGGATCCCATTTATTGTATAAATCCGAAGGGGTTTTTCGGGATGAAGCCCATGTAGAGTCCTTGCCGAGTGTACCAGGGGCGAGACCTGGTGATATTATAATTAGAGATGTAGACAATGACGGAGACATTGATCCTAATGATAGAATATTACTTCCATTTACAGAGGATCCAGAAATATCATTTAGCCTTAATAGCAGTGTCTCCTACAAAAATATTGCCCTTACCTTTTTATTTCAGGGAGTAGAGAATGCTGTTAGGAATGTATATACAGATACCAGGCAGGGTACAGCAGGCAATTATTTTAGGTACGATGTAATTGATAGGTGGAATCCAGATAATATTGACGCTTCAAAGCCACGGGCATTTGATAAGGTTGAAGAATATTGGCGAGCATCCTATTTAACAGATTATGGATTCCATAAGCTGGGCTATGCAAGGTTGAAGAACGTTCAGGTAGCCTATACAATTCCAGAAAAAGTAACAAAATTATTAAGTCTAGAACAGGCACAAGTTTTTATTTCAGGGCAAAATCTATTCTTGGTTTATAACAAGAATAAAATTTTTGACCCAGAGGTAAGTAATACCCAAACCTATCCACTGATGAGAACATTTTCAATAGGTGGAAATCTAACTTTCTAATAAAAAAATTAAACTTTAATAAATAAGCTATGAGAAGTCTTCTTTTATTATTGCTGATAATCATGAGTTCATGTGATAATGTCTTAGAACAAGAGCCGAAGGATCGGTATTCTGAAACCATCGTCTGGAATGATTTAAACCTATCAGATAATTTCTTGAAAGGTTGTTATCATAATTTAAATCTTCAAAATGGTTGGAATAGCCTAATTAATTTAGATGCTGTTTCTGATGATATTTATTTCATCCACATCTTCGGAACGGACATATATCTTGAAGGGAATTTGACATCTGCGAGTCAAGGGCCATTTGCGAATGAATTCCTCAACCATATTAATTGGGGATTGTATAAAAATATTCATTCTCTAAATTCCTTTTTGAAGAATATAGATAACCTACTAGTTCACAACAGTGAAACTGAAGGTTTAGCAGAAAGAATAGAATTGATGAAAGGGGAGGCCATTTTTCTAAGGGCATTATGTTATGCTAAACTTGCGCTAACCTATGGCGGATTACCCTTACTCACCGAGCCCTTACAACTAGGAGACGATTACTCGGAGATTGGAAGATCGTCATTTGAAGAAACCATCGATTTTATCTCCTCCGAATGCGATTTGGCTGCTCAAAAACTTTTGGGTAAAAATGAAACGGAATCAGGAAGAGCAACAAAAGGAGCTGCATTGGCATTAAAGTCAAGGGTGCTTTTATTTGCGGCAAGTGATTTAGTAGCGGATGGTTCAGTTGACAATGAATTGGTGGGTTTTATTAACCCTGATAGAACGGCACGTTGGAAATCAGCAAAAGATGCGGCAAAAGCTGTCATAGACTTAGGCATTTATTCTCTGGAAAATTTTGGTGAGCCAAATCAGGTTGCAGATAATTATTATGCTTTTTTTAAGCAAAGAGGTCTGGATAATCCAGAAGTAATTTGGGGAAAGCTATTCAGTCAGGGGGTAGGTGATGAACGATTAACCAACCTGCACAATGGCTCCAATGGGAATAGCAATTGGGGTTCCAATAACCCAACCCAAGATCTTGTCAATGCTTATCGGATGGAGGATGGTTCTGATTTTTTTGAGCATTTTAAAGTCGATGACAATGGCTATTATATAAACATTTCGAATAAATACGAAAGCGAAAACCCTTACGATAATCGTGAACCACGGTTTTATGCTTCCATTTTATTTGATGGAGCCAAATGGCAAACTCGTTTTTCTAATCTTCAGGATAGAGACCCAATAGGTATATATGACAGGCGCACGAGGATTACTGTCGAAAACAATATTGAAGTACAAGTGATTCCGGGGATTGATACAAGGCAAGGACCAGTGACCCCGGAAGATGGAGGGTATACAGGATACCTAATGAAAAAGCACCTGGATGACGAGATAATTGGAAGAGATGAGAAAAACCACAATGCCTGGGTAGAATTTCGATATGCAGAGGTAATCTTAAATTATGCCGAGGCACTTATCGCTTTAGGTGAAATAGAAGAGGCTTCTTTTTACATAAACCAGATTAGGAATAGGTCCGGCCTCCCAGATTTTAATGAAGACATTACGGATGCATTGAGAAAAGAAAGGCGAATAGAGCTCGTCTTCGAAAACCTAAGGTGGTACGATATACGAAGATGGAAATTGCTGACCACAAATTTAAAAAATGCAAAAGGAATGGTAATTACCGAAAGAACAATAAAAGAGGACGGAACGGTAAATACCAATTGGAAGGAAATAGATGTGCAGACGAGAGCTGTAAATGATAAAAAGTTTTATTGGATACCTATTTCTTTCGATGAAATAAGCCGTGCTCCCCAATTGGAACAAAATCCAGGATACTGACCTAAAAATAATTTAAATTAATCTTAATATGCGCCTTAAAATTCTTTCATGCCCCATCAATATAAATAAGTGTTATCCATTTTCATTGCTTATTTCGGCTATTATTATGGCCTTATTTTCAAGCTGTAATACTCCAGGCAATACCAATGAGAATGAAGCTGGTCCCAATGTAGATCCCAGCGATCTGCGGATATTGCCTACTGAGCCAGAAGCTTCCTTATCGACTTTTAAAATTAAAGAAGGTTTCAAAATTGAACAAGTTGCTGCTGAACCACTGGTAGTGGATCCAATGGCAATGTATTTTGATGAATTTGGGAAGCTATTTGTTGTTGAAATGCGCTATTACCCGGAAATTGATACTTTGGGTAAAAAACTTGGTAGCATCCGTTTATTAGAGGATAGCACAGGTGACGGTATTTTTGACAAGAGTACCGTTTTCGCCGATGAGCTTCGATGGCCAACAGCGGTAATCTGTTATGATGGAGGCATATTCGTAGCTGATACTCCAAATCTTCTTTATTTAAAAGACACCACTGGAGATGGAGTGGCAGATATTAATAAAGTAGTGATTAGTGGTTTTGGAACAGAAGGCCATCCTGCTTTCTTTGTTCAGCAGATGCCCAATAGTTTTACCTGGGGTCTTGATAATCGAATTCATGGAGTTACCTCCGGCAATGGCGGGCATGTTGACAGTTCTGAGGAAGAGGAGGGAGGTTTAAGTCTCAAAGGACATGACTTTTCATTTGACCCTGCTACCCTCCAGGTGTCAAAAGAATCAGGAGGGTTACAGCATGGGATGAGTTTCGATGATATGGGGAGAAAATATGTTACGAGACAAAGCAGTCATATCGAGCAGATCATGTATGATGACAATTACGTCAATAGGAATCCAGCGTATATAATGCCTGGAGCCCACCTTAATATAGCTGATGATGGTGGTGCTGCAGAAGTATTTAGAATTAGTAAGGAAGACCCATGGAGGGAGTTACGTACCAGGTGGACGGTCGAAGGTTTACTTGTAAGGGATGAAAACATGAATCTTCAATGGCAAAAGCCTGGAGGAGAGCGCTCAGTTTGGCAAGGAGGTGTAGGCTATGATGGAGGTAGCTACATCACATCATCCAGTGGAATTACTGTTTATAAAGGGAATGCCTGGCCAGAAGCATATCGAGGAAGTACCTTTATTGGCGAACCAAACGGAAATTTGGTGCACCGAGATTCTCTTTATCTCAATCCTTCAGGAGTAGGGATGCGTGCTACAAGAGCATTCGATGAACAAGGGTTTGATTTCTTGGCCTCTAGTGACAACTGGTTTCGACCGGTTCAATTTTCCAATTCTCCTGATGGCAACCTTTATATTGCAGACATGTATCGGGAAGTAATTGATTTACCTTCCGGAATACCTTCAGCAATTCAGCAACACCTGGACTTAAAAAGTGGAAACGATAGGGGACGAATTTATAGAATTGTGCCAGTAGGTTTCGAACAACCTGAGCGTACCAACTTAGGGAGTTTATCTATAAGTGAATTGGTGAACATGCTTGAACATCCCAATGGCTGGCACAACGAAACAGCAGCAAGATTACTTTATCAGCGGCAGGATAAATCAGCAGTCCCAATGCTCGAAAAATTATTGGAATCCTCCAATTCACCGGTGGGCAGAATTCATGCTTTGTATGCTCTGGAAGGACTCAAGTCTTTGACGGTAACACATGTTTTAAGAGCTCTCAATGATTCAAATGCAGGTGTGCGCAAACATGCGGTGCTTTTGTCTGAGAATTTTTATAAGGGTGGAATTGAAGACAAGTTTAAAAATCAGCTCACAGAGAAGTTGCTTCAGCTTTCTACAGATACTGATATAGAAGTGCGGTACCAGTTGGCATTTACTTTGGGAGAAATTAAACATCCAGGCAAAGTAAATGCCTTGAAAACTATTTTAAACCAGAATATTGAGGATAAGTGGATCCATGCAGCGGTTTTGAGTTCATTAGCAAATGGAGGTGAAGAAATGTTCAAAGCCATTGCATCAGGCAAAGATTTCAAAAAATCATCTGGTCGAAATGAATTTATTGAAAAATTAGCCATGATGATAGGTACACAGAATGAACCCCTGGTAGTGGATAATATTATCAAGTACATAGCTGGCCTCCCTGATGAATCGGCTGTTTTTGAATTTATTATTGCATTGAGCAATGGTATTCAACGAGCAGGAAGTGATCTTAATTTTGAAGACAACCCTAATTTAAATGCCATTTTCAAGAGAGCTAAAGTAGTAGCCTATGAAGGGGAACAAGATGCTGAACGCATTCAGGCGATTCATGTAATTGGTCAGGCGGAAAAAGAGCAGGCTGTACAATTGCTCCTTCCACTCCTGGATCCAAGTTTACCAACAAATATAAACCTGGCCGTTATTGAATCTCTTAATACTTTCAAGGGAGCAGAGGTCGCTGAAAGGATGTTGCAAAAGTGGAGCTTCTATACCCCAAATGTAAGACGACAGGTAATCGCTTTTATGCTTAGCCGGCCAGAGCGTATAGAATTATTATTGACAGAAATAGAGAATAAAAAGGTTGCCAGCACGGAATTAGCCTCCACACAAATTAGGTTTTTACAATCTCACAGTGATGAGAATATAAGAGAGAAAGCCATTAAGGTGATAGAAAGTGTGGACAAAAAGAGGCAAGAAGTGATTAACTCCTATGTTTCAGCACTTGATAAAGAAGGGGATAGGGACAATGGATTAAATATTTATCGGGCTAAATGTTCTTCATGTCACCGCATTGGTGAGGATGGTTTTGCTATTGGACCGGACCTTTCAACCTTAGGAAGTAGAAAAGCCAAACTATTAGTCGATATAATTGATCCAAACCGGGATGTTTCACCCGATCACCTATTGCATACCATTGTAACCAATGATGGTGAAAGCATGGTAGGGATAGTAACCGCAGAAACAGCAAGCAGTATTACACTACAAGGAAGCTTTGGTGACGAAATCGAGCTCTTACGGTCAAATATTGAAAAAATTGAAAGTTCGGAGGAGTCATTGATGCCTAATGGGTTGGAGTCTGGACTGACTATTCAAGAAATGGCAGATCTTATCACATTTATAAGTAAAGCGGGACAATAAATACTTTGTTAATAGGAGAAAATATAACTTTCAAATTTTCTCCTATTAATTTAAGTTTCTAAAAGAAAGCCTTAAAACAGTTGATTTTACACATTTAACCCTGTTTTCAGGGCTTGAGGTTATGCTGGAGATTCCCGAGGCTTTCTCATCTCTTAGCCCTTTATAAGCCTGCCGAATATGGTTTTTATTATACGAGGTTGAATTGAGGCAATAGAAATAGAAGCTTTAATCAGGATCATGCAATAGCGTTCGTAGAGCCTGTCTCTAATCCATCAATTAATAGAAGGTCTATTGCCTATTTCGGGTTTATATTTCTATGAGATCAATTGTCACGGATTAGAGAAGAATAAACCCAGTGTTTTAAAGGTATAGTGGCCTTTTTTACGCAACAATACTGACGAAATCTCTCAAGTTAGCTATCTAACATCATTTTTTGCCGGGGTCTTAGCATCCGGGTTAATCTCCATTATGTAAATTTTTTTGGGATCACACCAATTACTTAGAAGAGCTAAGGCAAAATTTGCAACCCTTCCTTTAAAAGCGGACCATTTACCAAACCTTCTTGATTTTAGAATACTATGGATTGTAATAACCATGTCTTGTGGTAGTAATTATTTTTTGTTTATAAAAAATAAGTAAAAAATTTTAAAAAGCCATTACGGGTTTCACTTGACTTGTAGGTTATATAGTAGCAGAGCATAATTCGCTATTTGGATAAATCAATGTCCTTTTCTTTAGCAGCTAATAATCTGCCATTACAACCTTAAAATGAAAACCATTTAACCATAACCACAAAGGCATGAAAAAATCATTTTACAAATTCCTTAAACTAGGCAATTATTCTTGTATTGGAATTTTTAGCCTATTTCTACTGGCTGGAAACACTCTGGCAAATGATGTTTCTTCGAAAGAAAAGAGAAACATAGGTACCCCAGACCCTGGGGTTTTATATACAGCCCTTTCAAAGTCTAAAAATGAAAAAATTGCCATTGAAATTTCTGGAAGGGTGATTTCAGCAACGGAAAACAATGGAATACCTGGAGTAAGTGTTTTAATTAAAGGGACATCAATAGGAGTAGTGACCAATATAGACGGTTCTTTCAGTTTAAGTGTGCCGAATAATGATGACATACTTGTTTTCTCTTCTATAGGTTACATTACCCAAGAGGTGGCAGTAGCTGGTAAGAGTGTGATTCAGGTTATAATGATAGAGGATGTGCAGAAATTAAATGAAGTGGTAGTAATTGGATATGGAGAACAAAAGAAAACTTCCGTCACAGCCGCTGTTTCCACACTGGATGGTGAAAAGATAGCTACTGTTCCCATCGCTAATATGAGTAATGCATTGGGTGGCCGAATTCCTGGATTAATAGTAAGACAGACAAGTGGTGAACCAGGAAGGGATGCCAATAATATTTATATAAGGGGAGTGTCATCAACTGGTAATACGCAACCGCTTTTAGTGGTAGATGGAGTGCCTAGAGGGTTTCAGAACCTTGATCCGAATACAGTAGAAAGTATAACCGTATTGAAGGATGCAGCCGCAGTTGCTCCTTACGGGGTTGCAGGGGCCAATGGGGTTATTCTAGTAACTACCAAGAGAGGTAAAACAGGAGTGCCAACCATTACCTATAATGGTTATATAGGTTTTCAGAATCCAACGGTTTTACCAGAACTACCCAATGCATTTCAATATGCTACTTTAAAGAATGCCGCAAGTGTTAATGTTGGGGGGCAGCCTTTATACGATGCCTATGATCTTGAAAAGTTTAAAGATGGTTCAGATCCTGATGGACACCCTAGCCACAATGTTTATGATGAGTTGTTCGAAAGAAACACACCACTTACCAGTCATAATATTGAGGTAAGTGGAGGAGCAGAGCGCGTTAGATATTACGCAAGCGTTGGCTATCAACACCAGGCTGGAATATGGGAACCTACTTATCAAAATAGGTTTAATTATACCATGAATATCGATGCTGATGTTTCCAAAACAACAAAGGTTTCGTTTAGTATAAATGGAAGGGAGCAGAAAAATAGTTCACCACCTATATCCACTGGAAGGTTATTTGAACTGGTGCATTATGCTTCACCTATTAGACCTCTCTTGTTCTCAAATGGAGAGAGCGGAGAATATGTATGGAATAATGTACATGGTAGTGGTACCTCTGTAACAAATATTTCCCAATTGTACACCCAACTTTCGATTGAACAGGACCTGTCATTTATACCGGGACTGAAAGCAAGAGGAATGATTGCTTTTGACCCTACTTATAGCCGCAATAAAGCATTCCGTACGCCTTCTCATCTTTGGTCTGTAGATACCACTCAAACACCGTATGTATTTATAGGTGGGATTTTCGAACAAACAAAACCTTCCTTAAACCAAAGCATGGATTATGCTAAACAGCTTACCTATCAGGCGAGTCTCTCTTATGATAAGATGTTTGGAAAAAGCAGTTTTGGAGGTTTGGTTTTGTTTGAAGCCAAAAGCAATGATTACTTAAACTTTGGCGCTACCAGGAGAAATTATAATCTGGGTGTGGCTGAATTAAGTATGGGTAGTTCTAGTCTGGCTGACATCACAAACTTCGGCACATCTTCCAGTGCCAGGCAAATGGGAGTTGTCTACCGTGCAACTTATAATTATGGTGAAAAATACTTGTTTGAGGCCACGGGTAGGTACGACGGCAGCTATTATTTCGCGCCAGAAACCAGGTTTGGGTTTTTTCCAGCTTTTTCTGTGGGATGGAGATTATCAGAAGAAAAATTTATGGCAGACTTGAATTGGGTTGATAACCTGAAAATTAGAGGATCCTATGGGGAAGTAGGTTCTCTGGCAGGGGCTCCTTTCCAATACTTAAGTTTATACAATGTATCCGGTCCAGTGGCGGTTTTAGACGGGGGAGCTGTTCAGGGGGCAACTGAAGGAATAGAATCCAACCCTTTTATAACCTGGGAACGTGCAAAGAAAACAAATGTAGGTTTGGAAGTGATTTTATGGAAAGGATTATTGCAAATAGAAGCAGACTATTTTTATGAAAAGAGATCCAATATGTTGACAAACCCTACTGTAGTAGTTCCGGTCGAATATGGGGTAGGGCTTAGCCAGGTAAATGCAGGCGTGATGGACAACAGAGGTTTAGACTTCCTGGTTAATTCTGATTATGCTGTTTCTAACGATTTCCAAGTGTCACTTGGAGGGAACTTTACTTTTGCCAAAAACAGGTTATTGGAAGTGTTTGAAACCTCTACAACTTATGACAATCCTAATAGAAGAAGGACGGGAAGGCCATTGGGGACGAGATTTGGATATGAATCATTGGGGTATTTTCAAGTAGAAGATTTTGATGAAAGTGGCAACTTGATTGACGGAATTGCTACCCAGCCTTGGGGACAGGTATTCCCAGGCGATGTCCGGTACAATGACCTTAATGAAGATGGAAAGATTGACAATGATGACATTACAGCAATAGGTGTTGCCGATGTTCCACAGATTATTTATGGGATATTTTCAAATATTTCTTATAAGAGATTTTCATTAGATGTGTTGTTTCAGGGAAGTAACAATACAAACATATATGGACCATCAGGCTATTGGCACCCTTTTAATAATGGGCGTGGTGCTTATATGAGTAACATGGACTACTGGACCCCTGAAAATAGGAATGCTTCCCATACCCGTATCACACCTTCACCAACTTCAAATAACAATCAGGCCTCTTCTTACCTGATGTTTGATTCCCGTTACTTGAGATTGAAGAATGTGAATTTAGCTTATAATATACCAGAAGTATTGAGTAAGAAAGTGGGCATTCAAAATGCAAGAGTTTTCCTTTCTGGACAGAACCTGCTAACATTTACGCCCATCATAAATTATGACCCTGAAATAATTAATTCTCAAGGATTAGATTATCCGCAGCAAAGAGTGATCTCCGCTGGAATTAACCTAACCATTTATTAATCTGTAATAAGAAAGACATGAAAACTATATTTATATATCGAAAGGTCAGAATTGTATTGTCAGTTGTAATGATATGCTTTGGTATGATCTCTTGTCAGGATTATTTGGAAGTAACTCCAAAAGAGCAGGTTTCAGACGCGACACTTTGGGAAGACCAAGGCAATGCAGACCTAATTTTAAATGGGATCTATGGAAGCATTAGGGGGCCAATAAATTTCTTTGACCATGGTGATAATTATACTGACAATACCATGAGTCAATATCTTTGGGCTGGGAGTAGAGGCCTTTATGTTTTGGGTATAGAAACACCAGGTAACACTTCAAGTCTGCAGCAATGGAGTCAATATAGCAATATTCGTAGGTGCAATATTTTCATATCAAATGCGGAAAATTCTGATTTGGATGCCGATTGGAAAAAAACCAGAATTGCTGAAGCACGTTTTTTAAGGGCTTATTTTTATTCATTGCTCTGGACGACCTATGGAGGTGTACCCCTTATCACTGATGTGTTAGATCGGAATACACAGGGGGATGAGATTTTTAGACCAAGGGCTACCGACGAAGAAACCTATCAATTCATTGTTGATGAGTGTGCAGCAATAGCGGATGATTTGCCAGTTAATCCGGGACTATCTAGAGCTGGGAAGGGTGCTGCATTGACTTTAAAAGGCTGGTGTGAATTGTTCAATGCCAGTCCATTGAAGAACCCGGATAACGCTATAGAAAAATGGGCTTTGGCAGCTGCTACAAATAAGCAGGTGATGGATTTAAATGCCTATAGTTTGTTCCCTGATCATGCAACATTGCTTAATGAGGGGAATAACAACAATGAAGAAGTGATATTTGATAAGACCTATTTAGGAGGGACAAGCATTGGCAACAGTAGATCCGGTTTGCAACCTATAGGGGTGGTGGGGGGTGCCCAGCAATCCTGGTCAGGAGTAAATGTAACCCAGGAACTAGTAGATGAATATGCCATGTCAAATGGCTTACCTATATCTGATACTGCCTCAGGTTATGATCCACAAAACCCTTACGAAAATAGAGAAAAGAGATTCTATGATGATATTATTTATGACGGGTCCAAATGGATGGGATTTGAGTCGGTATACTGGACAGGGTCTGGGAGTTTGAATGAGCTGGATTTAAACTTCGGGAGTACCAATAGGCCAGCTACGGTTTACCATCCTAGAAAAGGAATAGAACCTCAATTCTATGTAAATGGATGGAACAACCTCAGTAGCGCCAATTGGGTGATTTTCCGGTTTGCTGAAGTGCTCTTAAGCTATGCGGAAGCACAAAATGAAGCCACTGGCCCTGATGCTTCTGTTTATGATGCGATTAATCAGGTGAGAGCAAGAGTGGAACTCCCGCCATTGCAGCCAGGACTTTCACAGGATGGAATGCGTACAGCTATTCATAGGGAACGTAGGGTAGAACTTTGTTTTGAAGACAAGCGCTGGTTTGATCTTATTAGGTTGAGATTGGCTGAAGACCTTATACCTGGAACGGTACATACCATGAAAATTGAGGTCGAAAATGGCAAAAAAGTTTATTCAGTAGTGCCTACCGGTGGGGACAATAGAGCATTTGATCCTGCTAAGAATTATTTACTTCCAATCCCACAATCGGCGATTGAGCGCAATGATAAATTAGAACAAAACCCAGGTTATGGAAATAATTAATAGGAGAAATTTCATACTAAAAACTGCCACAATAAGTGGAGTAGGAATGGCTTCAATATCCAATTTTCCCTTTTCTAACATGGCTGGAGAAAGTGTGTTTGAAGAAAATCCAGACAGCCAATCAACGAGGTTTATTGCAGCTTATGATACAGAATCAAAAGCCTGCATTGAAAACCTGGAAACGATTGTAAAAATGCACCAAAAGCATACTATTCCTGCAACGTTTTTTATTGTGTCAAGTATCTTGAATAAGGGGAATATTAGCATGGTAAAGGAATTACTTGATGATCCCCTTTTCGAAATTGCAAGTCATTCATTTAGTCACACGGTAGTGCTCGATCATCCAATATGCGGAAAGGCAATAGATGCTAGAAAAGAAATAATTGATAGCAAACATATTCTCGAGGATGTTTTTGGAAAGGATATTCTAGGTTTTCGAACACCTTGTGGTTACCCAGAGGGATTAAGAGATGAACCGGAACTTCTTGAATTAGTGGATGAAGCAGGGTACAAATACATTAGTACCATGTTATGGGGACCAGGGTTTTCTCTCCCTGCTGACATAGTAGACCCTTTTACTTACGAGAAAGAAGGGTTTAAAGAAATTTGGGAAATTCCCGGGCATGGTTGGCATGAGAATGTGCTCAAAGGCCATAGTAAAATCAATATTCCCATGGTAGTTTGGCCTACTAAATGGCCTGAAATTGCTATTCCTAAACGGTATATAGAAACACCTATGGAAGAATTCCAGATCAATAAATATTTTATTGAAACGGCAAAAAAAGAAAAAAAGGAACACATAACTTTCATTTGGCACCCCTGGTCTTTGGGAAGGTTTGATAATAAGATGGCGATGTTAGATTTAACCTTTTCTTATATCAATAAAACAAAGCAGAGTACAGATACTTTTGAAGGATTTTATAAAACTAAAAAGGAGGGAAATTAGATGAAAAAGATTTGCTTGTCAAGCTTCATTTTCTTTATTGCTTTACTCTTAAATACCTATGATACCATCGGTCAAAAGTCAGCGGAAAAAGAAGAGTGGATCTCATTATTAAATGGGAAAAATATAGACGGTTGGGACGTTAAAATAACTGGAAATGAACTCAATGTTGATCCTGAGGAAATATTCCTTTTTGAAGATGGAATCCTAAAAGTTTATGACAAGAAAAGAGATACCAATGTTAAGATTGGTCATTTGTTTTATAAAAAACCATACGCTTATTACAGATTGAAATTCGAATACAGATTCACCGGTAGGCAGTTTGAAAATCCCTCTTGGGAAACCCAATACGGCGGAATTGAATACCATGCTCAATCACTTAATAGTATGGGGTTAGAGCAAGGTTATCCGGTTTGTATGGAATTTCAATTGCTGGGAGGGCTTAACACTGGAGACCGTCCGACTGGAAATCTATGTACCATTGGTACCCTTGTAGAAATGGAAGGTGAAATAGAGCTGGCCCATTGTATTGACTCCGATTCTAAATCTTATGAGGGAAATCAATGGGTAGAGGCGGAATTGGTCGTTTTGGGTGATTCCCTTGTAATGCATATTGTTAATGGGGAGACAGTTCTTCAATATGAAAAGTCTCAGATAGGAGGTGGTTTTGTGAACGAAGACTTTGACTGGGCTAAGGGCAAGGTGAAGAATGCTGAAGATTGGATACAGAAAGAAGGGATGTTGTTAAATACGGGTTTTATTGGCATTCAGGCCCATGACCCAATGGAGTTTAAAAGTATAGAACTTCTTAACCTTTCTGGTTGTACCAATCCGAAATGTGAAAACTTTAAGCCCTATTTTATTCAAAAAGGGGAATGTGTCTGTTTACCCAAGTCCCAATAAAAAATCCATTCCAATATGAAAAATAACAATACATACGATGCCATTGTAATAGGAACAGGAATTAGTGGTGGCTGGGCAGCAAAAGAGCTGTGTGAGAAAGGATTAAAAACCCTGGTTTTGGATCGAGGCAGGGATGTCAAGCACATAGTTGATTATGAAGACTTAAAATCACCTTGGGAGCTCCCACATAGAGGGTTGAAAACCCAGGAAGATATTCGGCTTAGTCCTATACAGAGCGGTGTTTATAATTTCAATGAAGTCTCTAAAAAATATTTCGTCAATGACCTTGAGCAACCATATGAACAGGTAAAGCCTTTTGAATGGGCCAGAGGCTACCAGGTAGGCGGGCGCAGCTTGATATGGGGACGTCAATGCTATCGGAGGAGTGAAATTGATTTTTCAGCCAATTCAAAAGATGGTTTTGGGGTGGAATGGCCAATTGGATATAATGACATTGCTCCCTGGTATGATTATGTTGAACCCTTTGTAGGGGTGAGTGGCTCCTTAGAGGGGCTTCCTCATTTACCAGATGGAAAGTTCCAACCACCAATGCCTATGAATTGTGTGGAAAAAGAAGTGGCAGAAAGGGTAAGAAAGGGATTTGGAGATGAACGGATGATTATCCATGGGCGTACGGCCAATCATACCAAAAAAATTGGAACAAGAGGGCCATGCCTTTACCGCGGAAAGTGCGAAAGTGGCTGTTCTTACGGAGGTTATTTTAGCAGCAATTCAGCGACCCTGCCAGCAGCAATAGCAACAGGCAATATGACACTAAGGCCTTTTTCAGTAGTAAAAGAAATAATTTATGACAAGGAAAAACGGCGGGCCAAAGGGGTGAGAGTGATAGATGCAGAAACCTTAGAAGAGCATGAGTATTATTCAAATGTGGTGTTTCTGAATGCATCTACTTTAAACTCCACTTTAATCCTGCTGCATTCTGTTTCAGATGCTTTCCCCAATGGATTGGGAAATAGTAGTGGTCAAATTGGGCATAACTTAATGGACATGCCTTACGGGGCAGGTGCAAGAGGAAGCTTTGAGGGTCATGAGGACAAATATACTTATGGATCGCGTCCTACTGGGATCTTTGTTCCGCGTTTTCGAAATATAAGCAAAGAGACAGAAAGGAAAGATTTTCTTCGTGGCTATACTTTCCAGGGGGGAGCAGGTAGAGGGCGAATAGGGAATGCTGCAGGTGTAGGGGTACAGTTGAAGGATAAAATAGCTGAAGCTGGAGAATGGTCGATGGGTATTACTGCCTGGGGAGAGCATCTCCCTTATTATGACAACAAGGTGACACTCCACAAAGATAAAAAGGACAAGTTTGGTATGCCAATTCTCCGAATTGATTGCGAGTTTAAAGAAAATGAAAAAGCAATGTTGGAAGACATGAAGAACAGTGCCGCAGAAATTCTGGAAATGGGCGGCATAAAAAATTTGGAAACCTACAATTGGAATAAAATACCTGGTTCCTGTATACATGAAACGGGAACAGCCCGAATGGGTTTGGACCCAAAGACTTCAGTATTGAACAAATGGAATCAAATGCACGAGGTCAATAACGTTTTTATTACTGACGGATCAGCGATGGCTTCCTCAGGTTGTACACCTGGCCCTTCGATCACCTACATGGCTTTAACAGCCAGAGCGGTTGATTACGCAGTAAAAGAAATGAAGAAAGGGAACATTCGATAAAATACAAAGTAATGAAGAGAAGAGATGCACTGAAAAAAGCAGGTTTCTTATTTGGAGGATCAATCGCAGGAGCTACTTTATTGTTCCAAGTTGGATGTAGCTTTAAAAAGGGCGATGGTGTTGGTTTTTTTAACCAGGAACAGATCAATTTTCTGAATGAGGTAGGAGAAACCATTTTGCCCCAAACAGACACACCTGGTGCGAAGGAGGCCAATGTTGGTGAGTTTATGGCAGTAGTGGTGAGGGATTGCTATACACCAGAAAACCAAAAAATATTTATTGATGGAATGGATAATATAAACACCCTGAGTAAAAACAGGTACAAGGAATCTTTTGTGGCATGTACCGCACAGCAACGCACCGAATTATTGTCTATCTTAGATGAGGAAGGCGAGGATTATTTTAAATTGATAAAAGGCTTAACCCTTACCGGGTATTATACTTCTGAGGTAGGAGCGACGCAATTCCTAAAATACAATCCTGCACCGGGCTATTATGATGGCTGCCGGGCACAAAAACCCTGGTAATATGAAACTGATAGTTTTCTTAATGGCTTTTATTTTTCTGGGAGAAAAGGGCTATTCCAATTCTGTTAATGACAAATTTAAGCCTGTTTCCGAAATAGAACCCCATAATAAACAAAGAGATATTGTCCGTTTTCAGGTTTCGTTAAACGTTCAGCCTTCAGACACAAAAAGCACACAATTAACGCCATTAGATTCGGAAAAGATTTACCCTGATTGGGGAGTGCTAATGCTCCCCGAAAATTATTCTAAAAAAGGAAGTCCTACCCGTTTGGTGATTATTTGTCATGGGGCAGGAGGAACCGTTACAGGGACTGGAAGCCAGATAGAAAGGTTTCCACTGACAAAGTATTTGCTTAGTGAAGGATTTGCTGTTATGGACATGGCTGGATTGCCGGAACGGTTTGCGGAGGAGTTTGGTATAGATTTATTCAATAATATGGGATCAGGTATAGCAATTCAATCCTATATAAAAGGATATCATTGGGTCATTGAAAATTTCAATATAAAACAGGATGGGGTTCATTTGTGGGGTGGAAGTATGGGAGGGTTAACCAGCAATAATTTGCTGTATCAAAGCCAGATCCCTTTTTTATCTCAATCGGCGGCTTGCCCTGTAACTGATCTTTACAATCAAGCATGGATGCATCCCTGGAGCAATAATGCGCCTAAAATTGCCATGGCAAAACTCTTCAATTTTGATCATAAGGATGTTTATGAGCCTGAAAAAGTCAATGGGTTTAATCCCATTCTTTACAATTCATGGCTAACAGATGGAAAGCGGTTTAAAATTCATGGGGTGCCCCTAAAGATTTGGCATGCAGATGAGGATCCAGTCGTGACCTATCAAGGAAGTGTAGCCTTTGTGGAGGCAATTAAGAGAACTGGAGGCAGGGTGGAATTAAGAACTTTACATGCTAAAAGCCATGAACCAATGGATTTAGGTGAAGCAGTTAAATATATTGTTTTTAATAATGAAAAAATTCCAATTACGCCAGTTGTCGAAGAGATGTTTTTGTGGATTAAAAGATTTGATTAAATAAATAATAAGTGTTTTTAAAAAGCTACTCATTTCTGAAGAAAGGAGCTATTCATTTTTCAGACCAAGATGGCTTTCGTTTCAATAGTATTATAAAATAACAAAAGGCTGATACCATGAAAAAGAAATCTTTAGAGGGTTACAACTTCTATTCTCAGGAAAACAATGCCGGACGCCGCGACTTTATACGTAAGACTGGCTTGGCGGGATTATGGTTTTCGACTATTGGAGGGGAAGTAAGTTCACATGGCCTAAATGCATATGCCTCGACTGAAAATAATGCGGAAAGGCTAACAGATCATTGGAATTTATTTGATGCTCATGTTCAGGTAGGACGCCACCTTAAGTTAAAAGAAAATGGACTACATACTGCTGAGGATCTTTTATCCGAAATGGATCATTATGGCATTTCCGAGGCATTGGTTATTGATAGTTTGAGCAGAGAGAATCACCCTAAAGATGGCAACCAAAGAATTTTAGATGTTACCAGCAACAACCCACGATTGCATAGCGCTTGGGCAGGTTTGCCTTCGGGGATAAAAAGCGAACAATTAGACCCCTATGAATTTGTGGGTGAAATGCGCCGGCAGAAGGTTGGTGCGCTCTGTTTATATCCCAATCAATATTTTTTTAAGCTCTCCGATTATAGTGTGGATGATCTCTTGGATCCGATTTCAACAAGCAAGGTTCCGGTTTTTGTCAATCCCACTGAATCAAATGGGCGTGGTGGGTCAGATGCAACCGATTGGGACGGAATTGTGGCCCTTTGCAGGCGATGGCCTGATATACCGGTAATAATCAGCGAAAACCGTATACGTCGATCCCAGCGTTTACTTTACAAAGCTTTGGATGCCTGTCCGAATTTGCACCTTGAGCTAAGTGCTTATTGGCTCCATAGAGGGATTGAATACATCACGGAGCGTTGGGGTTCGGAAAGACTGATTTTTGGTTCTGGATGGCCCAATTTTGGACAACACATGACACTTGCTACTTTAACCACTGCGGAAATAAGCGACCGGGATAAAAGGTTAATCGCTGGGGATAATTTACGGGGATTACTCAGCTGGTGCAAGCTGAAACATCCTGAAGTTAAATTCCCTGCCCCAGAGGATGAATATGTGAAGTTTGGTCGTTCTGGCATGCGCCCGGATAAAATGACTTTCTATGATGTTCATGGTCACCTTGGAGAAAACAATGCGCACTATCATGTACCCGGTTCCTCGATTAATAAAGTAGTGGGAGAAATGGATAGGCTAGGTTTGAACAAGGTGTGTGTGATGAGCTTTGCAGGGGTATACAGTGATGAAATTTTCGGTAATGACATTGTCGCTAACGCAATAAATAAATTTCCTGATCGATTTATAGGCTTTACTTTATTGAACCCCAATAGGGGCCGAAAAGAAATGTTGATGGAACTTCAGCGTGGTGAGAAGTTAGGGATGCGTGGAATTAAATTGATTCCTCCTTACCAGGGATATCCGGTTGATGGGCCATTGATTGATGTAGCATGTGAATGGGCAAATGACCATCGTCAATTAATTATAAATCACAGTTGGGGCTCGCCTACACAGATGGAAAGATTAGTGAAGACGTATCCAAACGCATGTTTTGTCACTGCACATACGACTACTGCCTATGCAGCAATAATTAAAAATTACCCGAATTTATATGTATGTTCTGTGCCACTTTTAGGACCAAGGGCCTGCGAAGAAGTAGTGGAGGCCATAGGCGCTGACAGGTTTTTATTTGGCACTGATTTACTTGATTTACCGATTGCATGGAATCTGGGTCCTATACTATTTGCGAGAATTACTACTGAAGAAAAGCGGCTCATTCTTGGCGAGAATTTAAAAGGGATATTGGAGAATTATAGTTTACCGGTTTAATGGGAGTCAAAAGCATTTTTAATCCAATCCCTGATTTTTGAAATTGCCTTTGAAGGAAGTGTTGAACAGTATCTGATTAATTTTGGATATAATCAGGGGAAATCTGCCATGACAGACTACCACATCATCGCTGCTATAGCCAATATTCAGGTAGACAAAGCCCGGGAGATCCTTGCACTGGCAAACAATAAACTATCTGAATTGGCCAATTGGGACATGGAAAAATGGCTGAAATTAGAAGGGATAGGATATGCTAAGGCCACAGCTATGGTAACTTCATTTGAATTGGGTAGAAGAAGAATGTATTAACAACCAGATAAAAAAATCAAGATCAATTGTTCCCAGGATGTTTACAATCGTATGAAACCTTTCCTTTATGACGAAGTAGTGGAACACTTTTACATTGTATTGCTGATCAGGATATCGAACTTGACATCGTTCTTTGACAGTTTGCAATTATTCGCCACTTTAAAAGTTTACCGGGCTTTGTTCAACAATATTTTAACCGCACTCTTGAAATCCTTAAATCACTAATTGTTTTTTTTATTAGATTGCGTTTAAAACACTTTACCTTGGTGATCATATTGTAATTAATATTATGTCATTTAAAAAAAAGGGACAGTTGAGTAAATCTCCGGAGAGACTTAAACATCTTGGGAACTTTCTTTCGAAACTATTTTGGAAAAGAGAAAGAAAAGCGGAAAAGGAATTAATTAGAGAGGAGTTGACGGAGACTGAAGGAAAGGACATTAAAAATTTGAATCACTAAGTCTACGAACTTGTAAACACTTTTATTGCACTTTCGTCTAATGCATATAGATAAAGAGGTGCCCATCCTTCTTTTCTGGTCCTGTTACATGCATATGCATGGTCTTGGTCCCCACATTATTAAAGGAGGTTTTTAAATTTCCCCTCCGGCTTCTTCTCCCGGTCGACTGGGACCACATTCAGTATTTAAGTCGGTTTCTCAGCCATTCATCAATGAATCTTAGATTGGCGTTGATACTGGCAAGCCTGTCCTGAAATAGTCAGGGACGGTAATTGTTTATCCATTCCCTCCATACCTCGGCCAGATTTCGGAGCCTCTGCTCGAAACTATGGTTTGGTCTTCTTAGTGATCCGCTTGACCTTGCGTTTGAGTGATTTCCAACTTGTCTTTTTCACCACCAACTGGATCAATGGAGTGTAGATGAGGGATAACCTATTAGGGTTTTAACGTCCTTTACGCGCGCAATTTATCCATCCTCTTTAGTATATTCCCAAACCCACATATTTTCAGGTTTTAATTTTCGTTTTTTCAATTCCCAATAAATTTCTGTGCCGTCCAAGTCAGGCTCCATGCGGGGGATTTCCATGTACCCGGTGACCTTAAAAATCTCTTCAAATCTGAACCACACAAACTGTTTATCACTATTCAGGCAAGTTTCTTCTAATGTAGGAAGGAGTTTTACCGCCCTTTGTTCCAGATAAGCAAAAGGAGATTGCGGAATCTATAAAAAAACAACCAAAAACATCTTTGGGAAAGTAACTGAAATAACTCGGAGGAAGGATATTAGAATCAACTCGATTTTAACATCCTCTTTTCACACGTTTTACAAATTAATGACTAATTGGTTGAATTTAGAAGAAGAACATAAACCAGAAATTCCTTCAAATCCTCATTTGCAAACAAAAATCTGAAAATACTAGTCAAATCAATGACTCACCAAAGCTATGGGCTATTTCTTCACATGCATCCGGTTTGACTGTCTGAGATGTTCCAAGGAACTTCGGCATAATAGGATGTGAATGATTGAGATGATTTATCCGGTGCTTAGTGAAAAACTCCCCCGCGCATCATTCATTTAGCTCTCCAGCGCCCTCGGTAAGCACATTATGAAACGTTTTAATTTATTATCAGAACCCACAGAGATGCTTTATAACCAGGGGAAATCTGCCATGACAGACTACCACATCATCGTTGCTATAGCCAATATTCAAGTAGACAAAGCTCGGGAGATTCTTACCCTAGCAAATAATAAACTATCTGAATTGGCCAAGTGGGACATGGAAAGATGGCTGAAAATAGAAGGGATAGGATATGCCAAGGCCACGGCTATGGTAACTTCATTTGAATTGGGTAGAAGGAGGATGTTTGAACAACCAGATAAAAAAATCAAAATCAATTGTTCCCAGGTTGTTTACAATTGTATGAAACCTTTCCTTTTTTCTGTTTTGTGCGGGTACTTTTTAGTTTAATATTTTAATTCTGATTTTCAGTATCGGAAATTTGCGATTTAGGGTGCCTCAGTATATTTTTAACCTATGTTTGTCAGGCGAAAAAGAAATGCTAGTGGTAGTTTTAGTGTACAAATTATCCAAAAAGTAGGTAGGATCAACAAAGTTGTTAAGACTATAGGTTGTTCTTCGGATGAAAGTGAGTTGGATACTATGGAACGAGAAGCCAGATCAGAAATTGATCGGCTTAGAGGGCAGACAGCCATTTTTCACCAGAGAAAAGAACAATAACCTCACCCCAACCCAATGCTATCCACAATATGCAACATTCAGAAAGAATTGGTCGTCCCTGATAAGATCCTTGGGCATGGCAACCTGAAATTTAAGTTGAAAACTTCCATTATCTGGCAAGATTTTAAAATAAAGCGACTTTCATTTTCAGCAAATAGGGCCGTAGAACTAATAATAAAGATGTATGAGATAAGAGTGTATTGCCAGAATCTAAAACCTACACCACAATACTTTTAAAACCAACTGGTGAACAACAAAAACTTATCACAGCTATCAGCACAAAACAGGAGGGACCTACTCCGGTTTGAGTTTATAACCTAGGCGGGCAAAGAGCAGTTTTTTGGCGTCGCCATTTTTGGGTATAGGGATACGAAAAAAGGGGGACTCTCCCTTTTTAACCTCCCTGGGAAGTATGACATGGTTATCCTTGATCTGTGTGACCATAGGCAGGTTAATCACGTATTTTCGATTTATGTGGTGGAAATTTCTCAGCAGATACAGATTATCTCTGTAAAAGTTTTTCAGTCCTGGACTTGTGAATGGAATGGGCAAAGTGCTATCTAAGGTGTAAGCACGAATAAGTTTGTCATCTGCTTCCAGAAGTATTAAGTCCCGTATAGGGATGGCAGTAGCTTCATTGTGAGAAGTGGCTACGAAAATGGATTTATTTTGGATGCCATTTTGGTTCGGTTCCATGGATTCCAGTTTGCTACGTTGTGATTGGAATATGGTGGCGAGTTCAATTTTATCCATTAGCCTGAAATAATCCACCGGTTTGGGGATAAAATCAAACGGCATCAGGTATTTGGCCAGGTTGAATCCCAGGCTACGGGGTAGGCCCGATAAAAATAAGATCGGAATAGGGTAGGACCGGTTTAGGTACTGTGCTAGGCGAATTCCTGCATCCACATCCTCCCCGAGGGCAATGTCCAGCAACGCCACTTCAGGTTGATGGTGCTGGATGATATCTAGGGCCGCCTGATAGGTTCTGGCCGGCCCAAGGATTTTATGCGAATCATCGCCAAAGTGTTCGTTGATGGATAGCGCAATTTCTTCGCCAATTGAGTGATTGTCTTCTACGATGAGGATTTTCATAAGTGGGTGTTGATTTTTTTTGATTGTATGTTAAAGCGAAGGCAATGGTGAATTCCCCCATCGCTTTCAGTGGTTAACCGTGCGTCTAAATCTCGTGCAAACTTTTCAATCAAACCGGTGCCAGTACCTTGGGTAAGATTGTCTTTCAAGCCAGATCCATTGTCGCTGTATTGCAGGGTAAGCATCCTGTTTTCCTCCTGGATGAAAATCGTTATTTTTGGTTTTTGTGTCATCAAAAAGGCATATTTGGTACTGTTTCGTAGCCATTCGTCCAGAATTATAGCCAGATTCAGAATTTGATTTACTGGAACGGTGAGGTCTGAAGGGCAGTTTAGGGTAATCCGCGTATTGTTTTTTTCCAGACGGAAAATTTCCCGGTGATGGTTCAATAATCCAGTAAGATATTCTGCAAGCGGGACCTCAAACTCGTCTTCCACATCGTAAAGATACCTTTCTAGTGAGGCTGCGGTTTGCAGAATCCGACCAGCCTGTATCAAATCGGATTTTGTACCGGAGTCGGTCGCTTTCCGTCTTATGGCATTGATGACGGTTTGTATTCTGGCCAGGCTATTGCTTGTTCGGTGACGAATTTCCACTTGCTGCGCTTTTATCACCGAGTTTTGATTGCTAATCTGTTCCGATAGCTGTTTTTGGGTTTTGAGGTTTCGAAACGTGATGACCGAAAAGAAAGTTAGCAATAATCCCAATACTCCCAGTAGAATACTGGTGACTTGAAATTGTGCTGACTTGATTTCGAATAGATTGGCTTGTTGGGCGACTTGTTCTTTCTCAAATTCTTTTTCCCGAAGTAAATAGAGGTTTCCAAGTTCTTGAACCTGGATTTTCTCTTCCATAAAAAGATCGGTTTTGAGGCTATCCCAAATTTTATAGGTTCTCAGTGCCTGGTCAAAACGATTGGTTTTCTCGTACAAGCGAACTTTTAATTCGATGTTTTCAATGGCCAACTCCTTGGTCTGAATATTCTGGATAATTGTCGTAGCTGAATCCAAATACAATTCAGCGAGTGGATAATTACCCTTTCCCAGCCAATAATTGGCAAAATTATTATAACTGATGGCCATGGATTCCGGCTCATTCAATTTCCGGTGGATAGTGTAGGCTTCTTGCAAGTAATCGTGCGCGGAATCGAGGAGTGATAATTCCATAAATAGTTCTCCCAAATTATTAAGTGTTGACGAGATATTCCTCAGGTCACCCAGTATTTTTTTTTGCCCAAGGGCCATTAAATTATAGTGAATACAGGAATCCAATTCATTTTTTTGTTGAAAATTGATTGCCATATTATTATAAGCATGGGCTACACCTGCCTGGTCACCTATATGACTGTAAAGCCTTAGAGACTGCCGAAGATAATCCATAGACGTGTCTGGCTCATTATTTTGCTGATAAAGCACACCGATTGAATTATACAAATCAGCTAGCAGCTCTTTGTCAGAACCCATTTTTGTTAATTCCAAACTTTTTAAATAGTGATCTAATGCGACCGCATGGAGGCCGATTCGTTGGAAGTTTAGACCTATGCTTCTTGAGAAAGCAATCATTAAGGTTGAATCTTGGAGGCCTTCTGCATATTCGTAGGCTAATTTGTACTTAGAAATACTGGCCTCGTAATTTCCAATGAGGTGCTGTACGTATCCCATATCGCCAAAAATTCTTCTAATGCTGGTGGAATCGTTTAAATGAAGTGCTTGGTCCAGCGCCTGATCCAATACAATAGTAGCTGAATCCAAAGCATACCCATCGATATGGAGGTCCACCTTTTGGAGCAAGCTATCTAATTGACTTTGGTCACTTTTTTGCTGCCAGGCAGAAGAAATTACCAAGACAATTGCAAGAAGTAAATACCTGGACGAGGGACGTTTTGGTGAAGGAATTTTTATTTCAGTTAGTGGCATATACAGAAGCATAGATGGGAAGGGTGTTTATCATTACAACCTAATAAAGATCGCTTAATTAACAAAAAAATAAAAGATAACATGGTTTAATTTCATTTCTTTAAAATCATTTTGCACTTAATCTGATAGTTGATTTCTGTTAATGGTAATGGTGTTGGCGATTAATTTCTATTCATTTACAAATTTATTGCGCATGTTAACGAATTGTATACAGGAGAATTATTTTCTCTTCATTACATTTGATATGTAGTTGGTTGTAGTGGGGATTTAATCAATGGTTTTGGTTTTGCTTTTCAAAGGTCAGGTGGAATCTTGCATATTTGATAATCTTTCCTTCATATGCCGCTTTCGTTATGCTTGTCTGCGCCAGGCATAATTAATTTTAAATGAAAATAAAGCCTGCAATAACAATTACAGGCTTTACAGTTTGGAAATAATAGCAGTATCTTTTTTATCCGATAGTCTGTTGTAGGGACTATTTAGTGTTTAATTACCTCCCCTGGAAGGGAAATCGTCAGCTTTGGCCTTTTCAACGTTATTCGGTTTTTGCGGCAATGTATCCTTGTCATCGATCAACCCACAAGAAGAAGTAAGTAAGGTAATTACGAGTAATAAAATTCTGTGTGTTCTCATTTTGCTTAGTTTTAAAGGTTTACAATCACCCTTAATCCCAGCTAGAGACCAGTTTACACGGTAGCCGTCAAAGTTTTTTTTTATTTAAATAAACGGGGAACCTTCATTGTGCTTCAGAAACAGTAAGAATTTGCTACGCACAAGCAACTCTCTGTACCCAAAAAAATGGTTTGCTTCCAAACAGAAGTTTCACCTCCTGCTATTAAAGGCAATGGTGACACCAAATTACCCATCCAATTCATCTGCAAGATTAGTTTGAAAAAACCGAGACAGGACCGATAACCTAATGAAAAAGGGGGAGGGCTATATAGCCTCTAAGATTAAAAACACTTGGCGAACTTCTCTCCCGAAGTGAAATCAGTAGTGACTGCTGCAGCATCTGATTATATAATAATATATAGTAAGGCTTCTATACATTTGCCTTGAGGGGAATAGCTTCTTCTTAACGGTTCTGTAGGGTGGGTGATATGAAATGCTTTTTGAGACTTTCTAAGTCATCTTTTTGATCAGTTGGTTTCATATCGCCTCTCTTATGAGGATGAATGATCACCACTAAGCCCAAGAATTGAAAAAAACAAATACATCAGAAACTTGATTGTGTTATTTATTGACATATGTATTTTTATTTTATTTAGAATAAATCTATACCCTAAAATGTTTCTTAAAGAATATTATCAATTCGATAGTTATTAAGCCGTGCCGAAATGCCTCTTGATAAAAGAAATTGAATTTTTTTAATCCTACCATAACGAAAGCTACCATTCGCCGGGGAGGTAATAATTTTACTTATTGATCAATTGTGGAAATTCCATGTCCTAGAAAGAAATCTGGTTTACATTCTAGTTTGGGTAAAAGTGAAGATTTTGAAAAGAGTGCCTGGGGGCTGTCTAGCCTTAATTTTCCATAACCAGAACTTCTTTAATTGAATACAATTCTTATCATAATCAAGGCCGTTTCTGACTTTTGGATCTGGATTTTTCGTGCGGTTAGAAGGCGGGGATGATCCTCAGGCTCTCGATTTTAATATGTCTTTGCTGATATCTTTTCCTAGCATGCTTTGAAGACTACTTATGATATCAAAAAAATTGGTATGGAAAATTGTGTGTTTGACTTATATAATAATGGATTTTACCCCAAACTCTTTACTCCCAGATACGCATTCTTCACGGAATTGTATGGTAGCTTGACGAATTTTGGACGAATGTGCCGCTTGGTATTTGGTAAATTCCTTCAAGAAAAAGTCTCAGATCCGGAGGTAGGAGCAGTTAAAAATAAAATGGGTCCGATTTTAGGGAGCCAAGTTGCGATATCTGCAGATTTCTACCTAAATCTCTGCCTGAGCGCTGGGGATGGGCCAATTCTGTTAATGCATAATGATTTTCAAATGTTCAACAAATTAAATTTTAAGTAGCAGAAATTCAGTAAGTAATGGGAAGACGATCAAGTTCTGAGCAAATTTGGTATCAACCATTTTTAATGGTTCGATAAAAGAAATGAACGACTACAGTAACAAATCAGGATTTCACCATCAATGTATGAAACAATTATCAAACTCTTAACTATATCACTATGACACAAATTAACTTTTCAAGAACAAGTAACCGGCTTATGGTGCTGTTCTTGAGCATCTTTTCTCTGGTATTGGTTTCCTGCAAGGATGACGACGATGTTTCTGGCTTCATCTTGGAAGGTGCCGTGGTTAATACTACGGATATTGGTGTAGTTGGGGCTACCGTATCCCTATGGCGTTTGGGTGATAATACAGCCCTTTTTTCGGCCACTACCGATGCGGAAGGTAATTATAGAATGACAAACATCTTAACCGGCGATTACGAATTACGCATCACGGCCGTGGGATACGAAGACTACAGTTCAAGTATCTCCATAACTGGAGACCATATGGAACGTAGCGATACCATCAGAGGTACCGCACTGATCAGCGGACAGATCATTAACTCCCAGACTGGCCAAGGGCTCTCAGGTGCCGAAGTTACCTTCTCAGCAGATGGCGATACTACCCGCGTGGAGGCAGACTTGGTCGTTGTCACGGATGAATTAGGCTTCTATATCATTGACGGTGCACCGGTGGGTGTTTTTATACAGGTCGTCCGAAATGAGGGGTTTTTCCCACAAGTAGTAGAAAACGTAGATGTTACGGAAGGTGAAAACGAGCTTAATCCTGTCACAGCAGTAGCGGGAGTCGGCGAAGGGGCACTGAGGATCGTCCTCACCTGGGGTCGTATTCCCGATGACCTGGATTCACACCTGACTGGGCCTTCCTCGGGCGGCAGGTTCCACTGTTACTTCTCTTTCGAGCGTCCCATTTCCGCGGTAAACCTGGACGTAGACGACGTTTCTAGCTTTGGGCCTGAGACGATCACCATTAACGAGTTCACAACCGGTACTTATCGCTACTCTGTGCATAATTATTCTAATTGGTCCCAGAGTGGTAGTGAAGGCATCGCAACCTCTCCGGCAGAGATACAGGTGTATGGATCTGGCGGATTGATCGCTTCCTTCTCTCCTCCTGCCATAACGCCCGGGAATACCTGGAGGGTGTTTGAGATAGAAGTTGCCGGTAGCAACATTGAAATTGTACCGATTGATGTCTACGTGACTGCCTCTTCTTCGGAAGATGGAAATGTGTTCCGTTTGGCGGGCAAACCAGCATTTAAGGATTTGGGTATTTTTTAATTCCAAGACCATTACTGTGTTTACTCTCAGGAAAGCGTTTGCGTCATATTGTCAGCCCCCGGCTGGAAAATGTGCGGGAAGAAGACAGAATACAGGTCTACTGGGATGCCTGCTTAAAAAATGAACCAACTGCGATGACCAGTAACAGATAGTTAACCTGCTTTAACAGGTTAAAGCAGGTTAACTACTAAGTTCTTCGAATGATTTTTCCTGACCAATGCCCTTAATTGTGAAGCAGAAAAACATCTAGAAAGAAATTTTCTGCTTTACTCCGGAGTAAGTGAGTAATGTTATCCGTTTCTTCAAGTGGAAAAGTATTATCTTGAAGCTGTAAAAAATACTGCTATAGGTTAGGGGCATAAAATAGCTACAGTTCATCTAAGTTCGGCCTGCAGTTGCTGGTCAATCCGCTCAGTATTGCCTTTGTTAATTATCACTTTTGTTTAAAGGTATTTTTTATCTGTTCATACAGCGGTTCTTATCCTGTCGGGTAGCGTTCTAGTTTGGATCTCCCATTTTCTTCATAAATTGACTAATTTCAACTTCATTAAAAAAACTTAGTATAATAATATGGCAACAGGAAGGGCCTATCGCTCAAATCTCCTCCAAAATCTCTTTAATGGGGGGTAGAACCTCATACACCCAAATATTTTTTCTATCTCATAGACGTTCTTTTCAGCATATTCATTGTTCGGAAAGTTGGCTTTTGGCATTCTGCCTTATTGCGATTCTCATCGAGTGACAAGTTCAGACAGATAGCGTACAGAAAGGAACTCACTTTGCATTTGAGTTGAAAATTTATTTTTTGAATATCTTCAAAAAGTATTAATAAGCTTTCCTGGAAAAAATCTTCTGATTTCTGCTCATCTTATCCTTGTTGCCAGATAATTTTACAGGACATAGAATAGTAACGCATCTGGTAGCGATAGCCCCCTCAATATTTTTTTGAGTCCATAGTCGAGTTTATCTTCATACCTGTTTATTGGTTGGTTGACAGTGGATCCCTATGAATTTGTTAAATTAGTCATTTGGTCAAACTCAATTAAAAAAAGCCACCTTAAACAAACTATATCTGGAACAGGTATGGTCATCCTCAAGCTTGTTACAACCCCTCTAAGCAGATATGCCTGGAACTTAGTATTATCTTTAGGGCTAAGGATTCGCATGATATTCTCCGGAACTCTGGCAGCTTCACCTTTTACATCATTATTGAAGAGAATACTGGTATAGGTCTATAGTTTAATGATAATTTATCAATTCTAAATGATTGTAAACCAGTTTAAAGTGACAATGGATATGTTGCTGGTATTTGACTTACAATTAGAAGGATGTAAGACAGGTTTGAAAGCTTGGGTATAGTTGATGCTTTACTTTGGGATTCCGAGCCGGATGAATTTCTCTTTATCCTCCTAATCATCTTTTAAAAGACCAATTTGAGGCGGGCTGTTACCCCAGGCTAATATTGTAAATCTGGAAGGTACAACATATCGATTTCTACTTCCAAGCCATTTATTTAGTAAGATTACCTGACTTTTTGGATCTCTGGGGCTTTACTAATAAACTAACGAGAGCTCTTCACGAAGCTAAGGAAACCTATGAATTAAGAGACTTTTCAATTCCTTAAGGGCTGAACTAATTTGTTCATTTTTTTTGAGTTAACTTGTTTTTTGTTAGTTATTTAGTTTTATTTATACAGTGCTAATTGTTGTTTGAAACTTGTATTTTGTTGATCGTATTCCTTCTTTATAAATACTTCCTTTACTCATGATGGTCACCGGTGCAGTTCTCAAGCTTGCAGGTAGGTCAGTAGTACCTAACCTAGATGTTATGGATACCATTATATCAGAAAATAATCTTACCCAACTTCGAAGAAACTTTAACAAAAAGATTTAAAACGTGTGCCACCCTTTTTTCACTAATGGGTATTTAAAAACGCTAAATTCGACTTCCTTGAAAAGACTCAGCTTACTTATCATCATCCTAAGCCTAAGTTGTGCAAAAACTTCTTCAGAGGCTCCCAAAATTATTTCTACAAAACCCCAGGGTAACCCCGTTCTTTTAGCCGAGGATTATGACAATCAAAAGCGAGATTCCCTGAATAAACAAAATGCACCAACCCAAAATACAGTCCATGAGATAGATTCAGATAAGTTTGCCTTGATTGTAGCAGTGGGCGAATACGAGCCATCTACCGGATGGGTTAATACAAGTTCTAAAAATGATGTGCCATTAATCAATGCTGCGCTTTCAATACAGGGGTTTGATACCGTTAACAATGTGAGCGTAATCCGTGACAGGGAAGCAACCAAAGAGGGTATAAAGGATGCAGTTCGTGAACATCTCATAGCTAACGCAAAGCCCGGAGCCGTCATGGTATTTCACTATTCCGGACATGGTCAGCAGGTATTTGATGACAACGGGGATGAAATTGATGGCTATGATGAAGCTCTGGTACCTTACGACGCTCCAATGGTATATTCAGAGGCCGCTTACCATGGAAGTAAGCACCTGAGGGATGATGAACTGAGACTTCTCTTTGAAGAGGTCCGTCAAAGATTAGGGCCCTCTGGTGACCTTATTGTTGTACTGGATGCCTGCTATTCCGGTACGGCTACTCGTGGCCTGGGAAAGACAAGGGGTACCAATGTAAAAATCGAACCTCCATCTTATACCCCTATTGTGGGTGAAGAGACCGATGGATGGCATGAGACGAAAACTGCCGTTGGTCTTAGCCCGATGGTAGTGATCAGTGCATCCAGCGCTAATGAGAAAAATTACGAATTTCAAGATGAAAATGGTAACTGGTTCGGTTCTTTGTCCCTGGCATTTAGTAAAACCTTAAGCACCCTGGATGCGGATGCTTCTTACCGGGGATTGTTTGATAGAGTAATGCTGGATATGAGTTCTATGGCTCCTAAGCAGACACCACAGATTGAAGGAGATATTAACCGCAAGATTCTGGGAGGAAAGGCAATACCCAGACTCGATTATTATTCGGTGGTTTCAGGGTTTAAAAACAAAAATTTCGCTATCGATGGAGGGCAGTTGCATTCCATCTTCGAAGGCTCCCGGGTAGTACTCTACGATATTGACGTGGCAGATACAAGTGCTGTGGCTCCTAAAGCAAGTGGGGTAGTTTTCAAATCCTATTTTCAGAGAAGTTTTATCGAATTAGATGAGGAAATGAGTGAAAATGACCTGAGAAATAGCTGGGTGTTTATCAGTGAAAAGAATTTTGGTAAAATGAAAGTGAAGCTACAGTTAGATTTGCGTAATAATCTCGGGTTTCAAGATGCCCTTCAGGCTGAATTGGATAAGGTGCCATTGATTGAGGTGGTAGCTTCTGACCCGGATTTGCTGGTTGAGATGAACAATGACTTTACTAGAAGTCGTGGCGCAAATGCTTTGCAAATGATCAGTGCCCAAGATTACATTTTATACGACAGCATTGTGGACGATCAAAACCAACAAGCTATTGCTAGGGAAGTTATTCAAACTGTAATTTCGTATGCACAAACAGCCTACTTACGAAATTTGGCCATGGTGCAAAAGGATATAAAAGTTAGGTTGGAAATAATTCCTATTGAAGTAGAAGAGATTGGCCCAGTGGTGATAGAAAAGTCTAGGGTACCAATAGAAGATAAGATTGGAAGTGATGGAATATTGGTGTTAAATGAGGGAGATCATTTTAAAATTAAGTTTATAAATGAGGGGCGTAAAAAAGCCTATATTTCGTTGCTTGATATTCAACCGGATAATATAGTAAATCTGCTCCTACCAAGTGAAATTGAATCTGCTGAGGAATATGTTATTGCTGCGAAAGATACATTAGAACTTGGCGATATTTTCGTAATAGGTAAACCTTACGGGGTAGAAGTTTTTAAGCTAATAGCCACTGAGGAACCCATTAATCTGGGTCCTATTATAACTCATCGAGGTGGCAGTATTGCCAGAGGAGAGGTTGCGGGTATTAAGGGAGTGATTCATCCTCTAGAAGAACTTTTAATGAATAGCTATAAAGCCGAAAAGGGCGAAAATAAGAGAAGTACGACAACCGCCAATGTCCCTCCTTCCTCCGGCCATATAGAGAACCTTGTTTTCAAGATTGAGAAGGCGAAATAATGAAAGTTTTTGGGTGTTATGGTAAACACTGATTTCCGGAATAAATCCGGCTTAGTGATTTAGAGGAAAACAACTAGGCTATGGCCCAATACTTTTTCAAAAGGAATATATTATAATCTTAAAATACTTTACCAATCAGTGGGCTCAGCCTAAAGAGGAATTATGTGTCATGGATTTCAACCCCCGATCATCACAAAGGCTCCCCAGAAGTAAGGATCTTCGTAATTCTCTTTGATGGTTTGCTGAGCGGCTTTGAAGGCTTCCCTTTTACCCATTCCTTTTTCTAGCCAGTTCCTGTAGAACAGCCCCATCAAATCCTGAGTCTGCTCGTCGGCGACCTTCCAGAGGGAGAAGATAACCGTTTCTGCCCCAGCTACCTGAAAGGCGCGCTGCAGGCCGTAGACACCCTCCCCGTTTTTGGTGACACCCAGCCCTGTCTCGCAGGCGGAGAGCACTACCAGTTCGGTGCCCCGCAAGTCAAGCAGGGTGGCCTCGTAGGCTGTGAGGATGCCGTCTTCCTGTCCTTCGGGGCGCTGGAAGTCCGGATTGCCACGGTTCTTAAGCGTGGTCTCCGCTCCGGCAAGGTATAGACCGCAGCGCAAATAGGGGTTCTCGGTGACGGTTTCCTGTCCCAATCCGCTCATCAGCATCTCCCTGTTGAGGTCTTTGGCTTTTTGTTCGCTCTCCGGTTCGAAGAACCCGTGGGTGGCGATATGAAGGATCCGGGGGCTTTTCACTTTTTTCAGGACATCCTCGGAAGCGGCATTCTCCAACAGGGCTTGTGTAAGAATGCCCTTCCCATCGAGGATGGAAGCCAATTGCTCTACCTCGGCCAGGGTGCCAGGCAGGGGACTGATGTCGCTCCTGTTGGCGTCGATGGCGCGGTAGGTCTGGTAGGTTCCATAGTTGCTGCTACTTCGAGAAGCCGTGTGTACAGGTGCTGCCTGCCCCTGTTGGTAACGCTCTAGTGCGGAGGCCACGGCTTCGGGGGAAGCGGGGTATCTCGGATAGCCTGCTAATACGGCGCTATTGTTGATTGGGCGCTGCTGTTTCTTTTTGACCAGGTCCCTGGTAGATCCGACCCGCTGGATATCGAGTGTTTCCAGGAGGTATCGGCCCGTTTCGGGATTTTTTAGGGTCTGCAGGTTAAGGGTATGGTACACCCCATCAGCGGAGAGGTAAACTTTTTTGGTTCCTCCCAGGGAATCGAGCGCTTTCTGTATGGGCTGCCAGAAATAGGCATAGAGCGAATCGGCGGGAATGGGCTTATCGCCTCCCGCCACCCGGCTCACCCCCCGCGTGGCAAAAGCAAACTGGTAACTTTGTGCTCCTCGCTCTTCCAGTTCATTTCCGTTCTTCAGTACAACAAGGTGGGGATGACCTTTCGTTTCGGGCGTAACTATAAGGGCGGAGTAATGAATAGTATCTGTCCAATATTTATCGTGCCACCGGAATTTGACCAATTCGATGGCTGCTTCTCCGTTCTGGAGTCCTTGTTGCACCTCACTCCAAGTGGTACGCACGGTGTCTGTTGCCTCTGCAAATATCTCCGAACGGTTTGAAAGCTTTTTTTCCAGGGTATTGACTTTTGCCAGTGTGGCCTCGGGGGAGATGCCTGCCTTTTCCCGTTCACTTTTGGGGATATTCGATTGCTTGAGCCACTGCCGTTTGAGCATTTGCCAGTCCCCGAATAGGCGGATGGCGGTGGTATCCCCGCTGGCAAGGATGCGCTCCCGCATTTGTACGCTACTTTGCAGCAGCAGCCCTTTTAGCAACAGGGCAATGTCGTACTGATTTGCGGTGATGGCGGGGTTGCTCCGTTGTCGCTTCAGGGCGAAGGAATGGAAAAATTCAAAATTGAAATTTAAAGTATTAAGGAACTGCTCTTTCTCCTTCTCGGAAAGAGTGGGGAAAACTATCCGAAGTTGGTGGAGGTCTATCTGTTGGCCCTGCAGCAGGAGCGGTTCTGCCTGGGCATACTGGCCTATTGTATGGTGCAACACTGCCATGTTGTTCAGGGAGCTGGCATAGTCGGGGTGGTGTCCATCCATTTGCGCCTTCATGATTTTCATGCCCTGCAAGTACAGCCGCTTTGCCTTGGCATAACGGCCAATATCATTGTAATGATTTGCTAAGTTGTTCAGGGAGGCGGCATAGGAGGGATGGTCTTTGCCGAGTTTCCTTTTTCTGATTTTCAGGCCCTGGGCATACAGCGGCTCGGCCTCGTCGTTCCGGCCCATGCTATTGTATAGGACTGCCAGATTGTTAATGGAGGTGGCATAAGAAGGGTGGCCCTCGCCCATTTGCGTTTTATAGATTCCCTTAGCCTTGAGCATAAGCGGCTCTGCATTGGCGTACCGCCCCATGTTTGTGTAAAGCACTCCTAAGTTGTGCAGGGAGGTTGCATAGTCGGGGTGGTTTTCGCCGAATTGCGTTTTATAGATTCCATTAGCCTTGACCATAAGCGGCTCTGCATTGGCGTACTGGCCCACGCTTTCATACATTACTGCCAGATTGCTCAGGGAGGTTGCATAGTCGGGGTGATTTTCGCCGAGTTGCGTTTTTCTGATTTCCAAAACCTGTATGTAAAGCGGCTCTGCCTTTGCGTAACGCCCCATTCTTTTGAACAGTCCTGCTAGGTTGCTCAGGGAACTTGCGTAGGAAGGGTGGTTTTCTCCGAATCGGGTTTTCCTGATTCCGGTGGCCATGAACATGAGCCTTTCAGCCTTGACGTATCGGCGAATTCTTACATATAGCATCGCCAGGTTGTTCAAGGAGGTTGCATAGTCGGGGTTGTTTTCGCCCAATTCCTTTTTTACAACTAACACTGCTTTTTCCGCGTATACAATGGCTTCTTCATAACGCCCCTGACCGTAGAGTCCCAATACTTTTTGGTTGAGGGATTCCCAATCATTGTCCGGTGACTGTGCCTGGGAACCGCTGACTAAACCGAAGGTAACTATCAAAATTAGAAGTTTTTTCATCATGCATTAAGTTTTAAATTTGTAAATATCAGCCCCCAATCATCACAAAGGCCCCCCAATAGTAGGGATCCTCGTATTTTTCCTTGAAGGATTGCTGAGCGGACTTGAAGGCCTGGCGCTTGTCCAAGCCTTTTTTTAGCCAGTTTTGGTAAAACAGGCCCATCATCTCCTGGGTTTGCTCGTCGGCGACCTTCCAGAGGGAGAAGATAACGGTTTCGGCCCCGGCTACCTGAAAGGCGCGCTGTAGTCCGTAGACACCTTCTCCGTTTTTGGTGACCCCGAGTCCTGTCTCACAAGCGGAAAGCACGACCAGTTCGGTGCCCCGCAGGTCAAGCAGGGTGGCCTCGTAGGCCGTGAGGATGCCATCCTCCTGCCCCGCTGGACGCTGAAAGTCCGGATTACCGCGATTCTTGAGTGTGGTCTCCGCTCCGGCCAGGTAAAGGCCGCAGCGCAAATAGGGGTTCTCAGTGACGGTTTCCTGTCCCAGTCCGCTCCTAAGCATCTTCCTGTTGAGGTCTTCAGCTTGCTGTTCGCTCTCCGGCTCGAAGAACCCGTGGGTGGCGATATGAAGGATACGAGGGCTTTTCACTTTTTTGAGGACATCCTCAGAAGCGGCATTCTCCAAGAGGGCACTTGTGGTTATGCCCACCCTGTCAAAGATGGAGGCCAACTGCTCTACCTCGGCCAGGGTGCCGGGGAGGGGGCTGATACTGTTTCCGTTAGCGTTGATGGCGCGATAGGTCTGGTAGGTACCGTAGTTGCTGCTACTTCGAGAAGCCGTGTGTACAGGTGCTGCCTGCCCCTGTTGGTAACGCTCTAGTGCGGAGGCCACGGCTTCAGGGGAAGCGGGGTATGTCGGATAGCCTGTCAGTACAGCGTTATTGTTGTTGTAACGCTGTTTTCTCTTTTTAACCAGGTCCCTGGTAGAACCGACCCGTTCGATGTCGAGGGTTTCTAGGAGATACTTGCCAGTTTCGGGGTTCTTAAGGGTCTGCAGGTTAAGGGTATGGTACACCCCATCGGCGGAGAGGTAGACTTTCTCTGCTCCGCCCAGGGAATCGAGTGCTTCCTGGATGGGTTGCCAGAAGTAGTTATAGAGCGAATCGGCTGGGATGGGATTGTCGCCACCCGCAACCCGGCTTGCCCCTCGCGCGGCAAAAGCGGACTGGTAGCTGTGCGCGCCCCGCTCTTCCAGTTCGGTGCCGTTGTTAAGCAGTACGAGGTGGGGATGATCTTCCATTTCGGGCGATATGATAAGGGCGGCATAGTAAATCGAACCAGCCCAACCACTACCTTTTAGAACAGAATCTGCAAAAAACCTGAACCGCACCATCTCGATGGCGGCCTCGCCCTGCTTAAGCTCTTGTTGTATATCCTCCCAGGTAGTGCGCACTGTGTCTGTGACCTCGGCAAATGCCTCCGAAAGACGGGAAAGCTCCTTTTCCAGGGTATTGGCTTCTGCCAGTGTGGTCTCGGGGGCGATGCCACCTTTTGCCCATTCGCTTTTGGGTATTTCCGACTGCCTGAGCCATTGCCGTTTGAGTGCTTGCCAATCCCCAAACAAGCGATTGGCAGTCGTATCCCCGCTGGCGAGGATGCGCTCCCGAATTTGCGAACTACTTTGTAGCAGCAGTCCTTTTAGCAAAATGGTGTTGTCGTATTGGTGGGAAATAATGGCGGGGTTGCCCCTTTGCCGCTTTAGGGCGAAGGAGTGGAAGTATTCAAAACTATTGCTGAAGGTGTTGAGGAACTGTTCCATTTCCTTCTCGGAAAGGCTTTGGAAAACGGTCCGAAGTTGGTGGAGGTACACCTGTTGGCCCTGCAAATACAGCGATTCTGCCTGGTCGTACCGGCTCATGCTTTCATATAGCGTTGCCAGGTTGTTCAGGTTTTGGGCATAGTCGGGGTGATCTTCGCCTAGTTGTGTTTTTATGATTTTAATAGCCTGGTTGTACAATGGCTCTGCATCGGTATACAGATCCATACTTTGATACAGGGCGGCCAGATTGTTCAGGTTTTGAGCATAGTCGGGGTGATCTTGACCGAGTTGAGATTTAAAAATTTCAGTGGCCTTGAGCATGAGCGGCTCTGCTTCGGCGTATCGACCAATGTTTTCATATAGGGCGGCAAGGTTGTTTAGGCATTTTGCATATTCTGGGTGGTTTTCACCCAGTTGCACTTTTATGATCTCGAAGGCTTGTTTATAAAGCGGAACAGCTTCTATATACCGACCCTTGAGGTGGTGTAAACCAGCCAAGTTGTTCAGGCTTTGTGCATAGTCGGGGTGATCTTCGCCCAGTTGTGCTTTCCTGATTTTCAGGGCTTGCGTATAAAGCTGTTCTGCCTCAACGTACCGTCCCATTCTTTGATAAAGAGCTGCCAGATTGTTTAGGGATTTGGCAACTTCGGGGTGTTCTTCTCCAAGTTGCGTTTTAAGGTTATTCATGACCTTAAGCATGAGTGTCTCAGCCACTTCGTACAGGCCCCTCCTTTCATATAGTGCTGCTAGATTGTTCATGGATAGGGCGTAGGAAGGAAGATTTTCGCCAAGTTGTATTTTAAAAATTCCCATGGCCTGTTTGTAAAGGGGCTCTGCCTCTATATACCGACTCATTAGATGATACAACCCCGCTAGGTTATTCAGGGAGGTCGCATATTCATGGTGTTTTTCCCCAAGTTGCTCTTTAAGAATTCTCATGGCAGAGAGCATGAGCGTCTCTGTCTCAGCGTACCGGCCTATACTTTGGTAAAGCAGTGCCAAGTTGTTCAAAGAAGTAGCATAGTAGGGGTGTTCTTCACCGAGTTGTACTTTTCTGATTTTCAGGGCTTGCGTATAAAGCTGTTCTGCCTCAACGTACCGTCCCATTCTTTGGTAAAGAGCTGCCAGATTGTTTAGGGAGGTGGCATAGTCGGGGTGGTTTTCTCCTAGTTCCGCTTTACTAATTTCCATTGCCTGTAGGTAAAGCGTCTCTGCCTCGGTGTAACGCCCCATGCTTTGATATAGCACTGCCAGGTTGTTCAGGGAGGTGGCATAATCGGGGTGGTCTTCACCGAGTTGTTCTATATCAACTTCTATGGCCTTCAGTAATAACGGCTCAGCATCCCTATAACGACCCATACTAGTGTATAGCATTGCCAAGTCGTTCAGAGAAGTAACATAGTCAGGGTGTTGTTCTCCGAGTTGTGTTTTCCTATTTTCAATGGTCTTTATATACAGTGGTTCCGCCTCATCGTACCGGCCCATAATATAATACAGCGAGGCCAGGTTGTTTAGGGAGCTTGCATAATTCGGGTGTTTTTCTCCCAGTTGTGTCTTCGTGATTTCCAAGGCCTGCTTATATAGTGGCTCTGTCTCGTTGTATCGGCCCATGCTTTCATATAGCCCGGCTAAGTTGTTCAGGGAGGTGGCAAAGGATGGGTGTTCTTCACCTAGTTGCGCTTTTTCTATATCTAAGGCCTTCAGGTACAGCGTCTCTGCCTCGGCGTAACGGCCCATACTTCCGTAAAGAAGAGCAAGATTGTTGAGAAAGATGGCATAGCTATAGTGGTGTGGGCCCACGAATGACTTCCAAAGGGAGGTGAGATTCAAATAGTATTGCTCAGCCTTGTTGTATTTGCCTGATTTTTCATAGGAGTTTGCTAAAAAATAAAGGAACTTAGCATAGGTTGAGGTATCGGTTTTACCAATTGTTTCCTTGAGCAATCCGATATGTTTTTCAAGTAGTAGTATAGTAGCTTTATAAGCTGAGGCAGCATGGAAGGTAGCTACATTGATTATATCATCATTGGCCCTCCGAAGGGTGTCAGACAAAAAAGAAATATCTGCACTTTTCTCCAAATAGGCCATCACCTCACCTTTTGCCCTACTATCTGCCCATTGCGCGGCTGTCCACCCGTCTTCCTGGCCTGTTTCGGGGTTGTATTCCTTGTCATCTACATCGATCCCTAGATCTTCGATCAGGTAGCGGAGCATCTCCAGCTTGCCTTCCCCTGCGGCTATGCCCGTCAGGTTGCCGTAGTAAGCGGTCTTTTCTTTATTGAGGTAAATCACTCCCTTTTTCAGGAAAGGATCCGCGGCGTTTTCCACCAGCCATTTCACCATTTCCAAATCGGACTGGTAAGCCGCCCACATCAACGTGGTCGCACCGTTTTCATCCAAGGCGTTTACATCTGCGCCTTCTTTTACTAAATGCTGCACGGTGGGCAGGTCCTTGGCTTTGATGGCATCGAGGAGCGGGGTTTGGGCTTGGAGGGCATTGGTAGATAATACAGTGAAAAGAAGTAAAAGATGGAATCGGTACATGTAAGGTTAGGGTTGCTAAGTATCTAATTTAGAAACTTTTGACGTGTCATTCAAGGCCTTCCTAATCAAATAGTAGTATTTTTTTAAACTTAGTTTCTTGGCTGTAAACAGAAAAGTAACTTGTCCTATTATTCTTTGGGAATACCAATTCACACTGTATCTGGCTGAACAACCTGCTATATTCACTGCCAATCCATCGGAATCGGGTGAGGGTAGATTTTCACAGCTGGAAAAAATGTAGCAAAGCAAGTGGGCCCTTTGCTTTGCCACCTCCGGTTATTTTAGGTTTCCGGTAACTCAAGGTTGTAGACCCATTTGATATCGTTGAAATCGATGTATAGCTGGGTTTCACCGTTATGACTGTTTCGCCTGATAAGCCGTAAACGGCACCTGGCACCATCTTCGTTGATACAGTAGTAGGACAATACATCGTCTCCATCGCTATCGGTTTTTTTACCTTCGTTTTCTATGACATCGTATACTTGTTTTTCTTTTGAATAGATGGTAATTCGGCTGTCTTTGAAGACGATCAGGACAGAGGTGCTTTCCCAATCGGACCAGTCGCTCCATCGGTTGTCGTTATTCTTGACTTTCATTGAAAGGGAGGTGGTCTTTAATTTCAATACCTGGCCATAGGATAGCTCTGTAATAAATACAGATAGGAAAAGAACAAAGGCGAAGGTTACGGTTGACTTTTTCATGATTTCTACGGGTTTTGGTTTGCATTCACCAGTAATCCCGGAAAGAGCTCTCTTCACACGGTTGTGGCTGATTTTTTTGACTAAAATGGATGGAACCGTTCAAAGGCTATAGTTAAGAGGTAGGGCATCATCCAAAAATTGAATCCTTAGACAGGCAATAGGACTGGTAATCAAAAGTCGAGGGGTCTTTTGATCACCAGTCCTAAATGAGCAAAAGTGGAATAGAAAAACTAACCCAACATGGGTAAGGTTCAGTACTGGAGCTTGATTAGTAAAGAATCGGTACCGTTAGTTTGATAATTGTCTCAGGATTAATTCTCCTCCCTTATCACCTTTTAATGGGCCTGCGATAGGTTGCTGATCGGTGTATTTCGGTACTTCGGTTTCCAGGTGATCGCGAAGTGCAGAAAGAGTTACATCTCCTGTTGCCCGCTGGAGGAAATCAATCAGGTGCCAGGCGAAAGGGCTGTTTTGTTTGCCGGGCATCTGGTCGAACACGGTTTCCAGACTTCCGCTGGCAACTACCCAACGGGATCTCCGCTGATTGCGTGCTTCGGCTGCTTCATGCCCTTCGCCACGCTTCAGGTAAAACGAACCCGAGAAACAAGCATCGGCCAGCACCAGTACATGTTTTGCTTCCATTTTTTCGATTACTGCAGCTAGGCTGGCATTGCCCAGGCGACCATTGGCTAAAATCCATTTGCCATCCTCATCAAAATTTTCGTCATACTCACCGTGTCCGGCAAAAAAAATAATGACCTCATCCTGCGGCCGCGTGGCACCGATTAGGTGCTTCAGTCGGTCTTTTACATTGGCAAAGGACGCTGACTGATTGAAAAGAGTATCTACATCGGTAATGCCGTATTTGTTTACCAGTGCACCGAGCAGATCGCGGGCATCTTTTACGGGCATATTGAGCTGCTCCCAGCTTTCGTAGTTGTAGTCATTGATACCGATGGTCAATAGAAAGCGCCGGGGGGCTTCTGAGCGGCTTACCTGTTCGTTTTCGTAGTTCAGGAGCAGGGTATCGCGTGTTTCATCACCTGAATGCGCCACAGCCTTGATAAGCACCTGGTTCTCGCCCTTGGCCAGTTGAACCGGGTATTGCCAGACCCCATCTGGGAAAATGGGAACCTCCTGCCCGTTTACCTGCAACTTTTTGATGCCATAGGCAGCAGTGGCATAGCCTTTGATGGTAAAATTGGCGGTGTTAAGCCGGTTGACGCCCCGTTCATTGCGTTGAAGCGGGTCAGGGGAAAAAATACCAATAAACGGTCGTGTATCGGCTGCTTTGAGCGAGGCTTCGCCCGATGCTTGCAAATTGCGGGGCACCTGCTCGCGGTTTGTTTCGCCGCTTTTTAGTATCTCCTCGGATATGCGCTGTATTTCCTTATAGAAAATGGCTGCTTTATCGTATTGGAAAGATTCTTGATATAGTTTGGCTAATTCTCCAAGATTTTGTAAGTATCTGGGATGGGTTTCACCAACGAGATCCTTCAAAATTAAATTGGCTTCATTATAATATTTTGCTGCCTGCGTTTTTTGATTGTCTAAAGCATAAAGCTTGGCGAGTTCGCCCAAGACAATGGCATTATTGGGATGTTTATTACTATGTATAGCTTTTATGCTAGCTAAAACTTGTTCAAAAAGGATTTTTGCTTCGATAAAATGTTTTAGTTCCCTATATAGTTTGGCTTGCTGAAAAAGGACGTTGAAGAAAGAGGGATGGTTGCTACCTAATGATGATGCGATTATTTCTTTGGCTTGTGTCAATTTGGTTTGGGCTATTGAAAAGCGGTTGGTTTTGGTATAGAGTTCAGCAAGTTTGGTATAGAACATTCCATTATCAGGGTGTGATTCCCCTAATTTGTTTTTATGGATCAACACACCTTCTTTAAGGTATTTTTCTGCTTCAATAAAACGCCCCATTATAGTATATAATGCCCCTAAATAAATTAAGGAGTAGGCATATTCGGGATGGGCTTCCCCAAGTTTCTCTTTCAGGATTTCTACGGCCTGCAAGTACAGCGGTTCTGCCTCGGTGTAACGGCCCATTATTTCATTATGATATGCCATGAAAATCAGGGACCAGGCAAAGGACCGACTGTCTTCGCCGAGTTGAACTTTTACGATGTCCATAGCCTGGGAGTATAGCGGTTCTGCCTCGGTGAAATGGCCTAGATAACTATAAAGGGTGGCTAAGGTATTCAGAGATTCGGCATAGTCGGGGTGGTTTTCGCCTAGTTGTATTTTTCTGATTCCGATGGCCTGTGTTACCATAAGCTTTGACTCTGTGTACCGACCGATGGCCATGTACAAATTGGCTATGTTGTTCAGGAAGTAGGCATAGTCGAGGTGGTTTACGCCGTGTATCGCTTTGCTGATTTCCATGCCCTGCTTAAACAACAACTCTGCCTTTGCATACCGACCCATTTTAAAGTACAGAGAGGCTAGGTTGTTCAGTGATATGGCATAGTTACCTGTGGTTTCTCCGAATTCTTTTTTGGTAATTCTTGTTTCTTTTTTTGCATATTTTATAGCTTCGGTATATCGACCTAGTTCATTAAGATTATCAATTTTTTGATTTAGCTCAAATAGTTTCCAAATATCGTTTGAACACTGAGTAAATGTACCGAAGACTACACCCAAGCAAAACATTATAAAAAACAGTTTTTTCATCATGCATTAAGTTTTAAAATCGTAAACATCACCCCCCAATCATCACAAAGGCTCCCCAGAAATAAGGATCCTCGTATTTTTCCTTGATGGATTGCTGGGCGGCTTTAAAAGCCGCCCTCTTGGGCATGTCTTTTTGTAGCCAGTTTTGGTAAAACAGGCCCATCATCTCCTGGGTCTGCTCGTCGGCGACCTTCCAGAGGGAGAAGATAACGGTTTCGGCCCCGGCTACCTGAAATGCGCGCTGCAGACCGTATACACCCTCCCCGTTTTTGGTGACACCCAGCCCCGTCTCACAAGCGGAGAGTACCACTAGCTCCGTACCCCGCAGGTCAAGCAGGGTAGCTTCGTAGGCCGTGAGGATGCCATCCTCTTGTCCGGCTGGCCGCAGGAAGTCCGGCTGGCCGCGGTTTTTGAGCGTGGTCTCCGCCCCGGCCAGGTAGAGGCCGCAGCGCAAATAGGGGTTCTCGGTGACGGTTTCCTGTCCCAATCCGCTCATCAACATCTTCCTGTTGAAGCCTTTGGCTTGCTGTTCGCTCTCCGGCTCGAAGAACCCATGAGTAGCAAGATGGAGGATCCGGGGACTTTTTTCTTTTTTCAGCACATCCTCGGAGGCGGCATTTTCCAACAAAGACTGGGTGGGGATGCCCTCGCTGTCGAGGATGGAAGCCAGCTGCTTTACCTCGGTCAGGGTGCCGGGTAGGGGCTTGATATCGCTTCTCTTGGCATCGATGGCGCGGTAGGTCTGGTACGTTCCATAGTTGCTGCTGCTTAGGGAAGCCGTGAGCACAGGCATTGCCTGCCCCTGTTGGTAACGCTCTAGTGCGGAGGCTACGGCTTCAGGGGAAGCGGGATATGTAGGATAGCCCACAAGAACAACGTTATTGTTGTGGACACGCTGTTTTCTCTTTTTAACCAGGTCCTTAGTAGACCCGACCCGTTCGATATCCAGGGTTTCGAGGAGGTATTGTCCTGTTTCGGGATTTTTGAGGGTCTGCAGGTTTAGTGTGTGGTACACCCCATCAGCGGAGAGGTAAACTTTTTTGGTTCCTCCCAGGGAATCGAGCGCTTTCTGTATGGGCTGCCAGAAATAGGCATATAGAGAATCGGCGGGAATGGGCTTATCGCCTCCCGCCACCCGGCTCACCCCCCGCGGGGCAAAAGCAGACTGGTAACTTTGTGCTCCTCGCTCTTCGAGTTCATTTCCGTTCTTCAATACAACAAGGTGGGGATGACCTTCCGTTTCGGGCGTAACGATAAGGGCTGCGTAATGTACTGTGTCTGTCCATTTTTTATCGTACCACTCGTACCTGACCAGTTCGATGGCAGCCTCTCCTTGTTGCAGCTCTAGCTGTACTTCCCTCCAGGTGGTGCGCACCGTGTCTGTCGCTTCGGCAAATTCCTCCGAACGGCGAGAAAGTTCTTTTTCCAGCGTATTGGCTTCTGCCAGGGTGGTTTCGGGGGCGATGCCAGCCTGTTCCCGGTCGCTTTTGTGTATTTCCGATTCTTTGAGCCATTGTCGTTTCAGCACCTGCCAGTCCCCGAACAGTCGGATGGCGGTAGTGTCCCCGCTCGCAAGGATGCGCTCCCGCATCAGGGCGCTGCTTTGAAGCAAAAGTCCTTTTAACCTCAGGGTATTGTCGAATTGAGTGGTGGTGATGGAGGAATTGGCCCCTTGCCGCTTTAGGGCGAAGGAGTGGAAGTATTCAAAACTATTTCTTAAGGTAATTAGGAACTGCTCTTTCTCCTTCTCGGAAAGGCTTGGGAAAACGGTCTTCAGTTGATGGAGGCGTAACTGTTGTTCTTTCAACAAAAGCGGCTCTGCCTCTACGTAACGGCCCATGTTTTCATACAGCAAGGCCAGGTTGTTAAGCGAGGTGGAATAGGTGGGATGTTCTTCCCCGAGTTGCGCTCTATTGATTTCTTTTGCCTGCAGGTACAACGGCTCAGCATCGACATAGCGGCCCATTCTGCGGTACAGATCTGAAATGTTGTTCAAGGATTGGGCATAGTCGGGATGGTCTTCGCCTAGTTGGGTTTTTCGGATTTCCAGGGCTTGCGCGTACAGCGGCTCTGTCTCTGCATACCGCCCCATGCTTCCATATAGGTACGCTAGGTTGTTTAGGTAGGAGGCATAGTCAGGATGGTCTTCCCCGATTTGCGTTTTACTAATTTCGGTGGCTTTGAGCAAGAGCGGCTCTGCCTCGTCGTACCGGCCAATGCCTCGGTATAACATTGCCAGGTTGTTTAGAGAGGAGGCAAAGGAGGGGTGGTCTTTTCCGAGTTGCGTTTTCCTAATTTCCATTGCCTTGCGCATGAGTGGCTCTGCTTGCGTGTACCGTCCCATTTTATGGTACAGCCCTGCCAGGTTGTGCAGGGAGGTGGCATAGGAGTTTTGGTCTTCGCCCAGTTTCGTTTTCCTAATTTCCTTAGCTTGTATGTACAGCTGCTCAGCTTCGTCGTACCGCCCCATGCTTTCGTACAGCACAGCAAGTCCATTTAGGGAGGTGGCATAGTTAGGGTGGTCTTCGCCGATCTGCGCTTTATAGGTTCTCGCTGCCTTCGTATACAGCGGCTCAGCCTCGTCGTACCGTCCCATTTTATGGTACAGCCCTGCCAGGTTGTGCAGGGAGGTGGCATATGAAGGGTGGCGGTCGCCCAATTCCGTTTTATAGATTTCAATCGCTTGTGTATATAGCGGCTCTGCCTCGTTGTACCTTGCCATGAGTAGGTATAGCAAGGCTAGATTATTTAGGGAGGTGGCATAGGAGGTTTGGTCTTCATCCAGATTCGTTTTCCTGATTTCCTTGGCATGTATGTACAGCTGCTCAGCCTCGTTGTACCGGCTCATGGTTTCGTACAGCGCTGCCAGGTTGTTCAGGGTGGTGGCATATTCAGGGTGGTTCTCGCCTACGGCTGATTTCCAGATTACCCCAAGCTCCGAATAGTATTGCTCTGCGTACTCGTAATTGCCGGATTGCTTACAGGCGTTTGCCAATGCATAGAGCAATTTAGCATAGATTGTAGTATCTGTTGCGCCAAATGTTACCTTTAGTGTAGTGATATGTTTTTCAAACAGCAACATAGAGGATTTATAACCAGATGCTTTATAGAAAATCATTCCCTTTTTTATATCCTCACTGGCTCTTCTGAGCGTATCGGACAAAAAAGTGAGATCCGCATTTTTTTCCAAGTAGGCCATCACCTCACCTTGTGCCCTGCTATCTGCCCATTGGGCCGCCGTCCAGCCATCTTCCTGGCCGGTTTCGGGATTGTATTCCTTGTCATCTACCCCAATCCCTATTACTTCTATTAGGTAGCGAAGCATTTCCAGCTTGCCTTCTCCTGCCGCTATGCCTGTAAGGTTGCCGTAGTAAGCTGTTTTTTCTTTATTGAGGTAAATCACTCCTTTTTTCAGAAAGGGATTGGCGTCGTTTTCGACCAGCCATTTCACCATTTCCAAATCGACCTGGTAAGCCGCCCACATTAGTGGGGTGGCACCGTTTTCATCCAGGGCATTTGTATCCGCCCCTTCTTTCACCAGTTGTTGTAATTCGGGTAGGTCTTTGGCTTTTATGGCATCGTGCAGCGGTGTTTGGGCCTGAAGGGCAATGGTGGAGAATACATTGCAAACAAGTAAAAAGAGGAATTGGTACATGTAAGGTCGGGGTTGCTAACTACCTAATTTAGAAACTTTTCGCACACAATTCAAGGCCTTCCTAATGATATAGTGAGTTTTTTTATACTTTAGTGAAAGATTGTAATCAGAAAACTAGCCTTTTCGGCTCTTTATCAGGAATACCAGTCAAACCCGCATCCGGCAGTACTTCGAGCTACCTTCGCTACTACCCCGGATCGAAATCTGGTTTGGACCTATTTCGGAGGTGAAAAAACGCGATAAAGTAGGATTGGCTTATGCTTGGCTAAAACCGATAATCTTACGTTTCTAGGAAATCAAGATTGTAGCACCATTAGATGACCTTGAAATCTACATATCCGGGATAAGTACGGTGCAGGAGATTGATTAGTGAAAAAAGGACAATGTTATTTTGATGATTGTCGCAGTATCAATTCTCCTCCCTCATCTCCTTTTAACGGTCCTGCGATAGGTTGCTGATTGGTGTATTTCGTAACTTCGGTTTGCAGGTGATCGCGAAGTTGAGAAAGAGTTACATCTCCTGTTGCCCGCTGGAGGTAGTCAATTAAATGCCAGGCGAAAGGGCTGTTTTGTTTGCCGGGCATCTGATCGAGTACGGTCTCCAAGCTACCACTTGCCACAACCCAGCGGGATTTCTGCTGATTTCTTTGTTCTGCTGCTTCCGATCTGTCGCCTCGTTTCAAATAAAACGAACCTGAAAAACAGGCATCAGCCAATACCAGTACATGCCGGGCTTCCATTTTTCCAATTATCGTAGCGAGGTTGGCATTGCCCAGACGGCCATTTGCCAAAATCCATTTACCATCTTCATCAAAATTTCGGTCGTATTCGCCATGCCCGGCAAAAAAGATAATTACCTCATCCTGAGGGCGGGTAGTTCCGATCAGGTGCTTTAAACGATTGCGAACGTTCACGAAAGACGCCTTTTGATTGAAGAGCGTATCTACATCGGTGATATTGTACTTTTCTACCAACGCTCCAAGCAGATCCCTAGAATCTTTTACGGGCATATTGAGCGATAGCCAGCTTTCGAAGTTGTAGTCGTTGATGCCTATAGCGAGGAGGTATCGGCGGGGTTTGGCAGTCCGTTCTACTTCTTCGTTTTCATACCTCAAAAGAAGGGTGTCTCTTGTTTCCTCTCCGGAGAAAGATATTGCTTTTATTATCACGGTGTTTTTTCCTTTTTCCAGCTGAATATTGGATTGCCATACCCCTTCCGGGAGGAGTGGTACATCTTCCCCATTTACCTTGAATGTTTGGATGCCGTTGGCTGCATTGGCAAAACCTTTCAAGGTAAAATAGTTATTAAAAATGCGGCTTATCCCGCGCTCGTTTTGCTGCAAAGGGTCGGGATTATATACATGGATAAAAGGATGGGTGTCAAAGATGGGTTGTTTTTCCTTACTGTTGGCCTGCAAGTTTCGGGGTGTCTGCTCAATACCTAAGGTGCCTTTTTGGAGCAGATTATCAGAAATACGGCGCATTTCGTTTAGAACGGAAGCCAATTTATCATATTGAAAAGATTCCTGATACAAGTTGGCCAACTCTCCCAGGTTTTGCAAGTATCTGGGATGGGTTTCTCCAACGATTTCCTTCAAAATTAAATTGGCTTTGATATAGCATTTGGCTGCCTGCTCCTTTTGATTGTCTAAAGAATAAAGCCTAGCGAGTTCACTCAAGGCAAGAGCATAACTAGGATGTTTGTTACCAAATATAGCTTTCCTGCCGTCTAAAACTTTTTCAAAAAGTATTTTTCCTTCTGTAAACTGTTTTAATTCTCTGTGTAAAATGGCTTGCTGAAAAAGAACGTTATAGTAACGGGGATGGTTGTTACCTAAGAATGATGCAATTAATTCTTTCGCTTGTGTTAGCTTGGTTTGTGCTGTTGAAAAACGGTTGGTTTTAGTATAGAGTTCGGCAAGTCCGGTATAAAATATCCCAATATTAGGATGTGATTCCCCTAAACTTTTATCATCAAATTGGATAGCTTCAATAAGGAATGTTTCTGCATCATTAAAACGACCTGTGAGCGTAAATAAATTCCCTAAATTAAACAAGGAAGTAGCGTGGGAGGGGTGTCCTTCTTCCTGAGTGTTTTTTGTTATTTCCAAGTCTTGAAAATAAAGCGGCTCTGCCTCTGCGTACCGGCCCGTAGTTACAAATAGACCTGCTAGGTTGGATAAGGAGGAAGCATAGTCGATGTGGTTTTCTCCTAATTTTTTTTTTAAGATTTTTATGGCTTGCTTTTGAAGTAGCTCAGCTTCTGGATACCGGCCTGTAATTACATATAGCACAGCAAGGTTGTTTAAGGAAGCGGCATAGTCTGGGTGATTTTCGCCAAGTTGTGTTTCCCTGATTTCCATGGCCTGCAAGTTCAGCGGCTCTGCCTCTTCGTACCGTCCCATATCGGAGTACAATAATGCGAGGTTGTTCAGGGATTGGGCATAGTCAGGGTGTTCTTCGCTGAGTTGCTCTTTATAAATTTCTATGGCTAGCAGGAACAGCGGCTCTGCTTCTGCATACCGCCCCATATTTCGGAACAGTTCTGCCAGGTTATTAAGAGAGGTGGCAAAGTTGGGGTGGTCTTCGCTAAATTCCTTTTTGGTAGCTAAAACTGCTTTTTCCGCATAAACGGTGGCTTCTTCATAGCGCCCTACTAGGTAAAGTTCCACCGCTTTTTGATTAAGGGACTCCCAATCATTGTCCGGTGACTGTGCCAAGGTACAGAAGACTATACCTAAGGAAAATACCAAAATAAGTAGTTTTTTTAACATGCGTTGAGTTCTAAATCTGTTAACATCACCCCTCAATCATCACAAATGCCCCCCAGTAGTTAGGATCTTCGTATTTTTCCTTGATGGTTTGCTGTGCGGACTTAAAGGCTTCCCGCTTGCCCATTCCCTTCTCTAGCCAGTTGCTGTAGAACAAGACCATCATCTCCTGGGTTTGTTGGTCGGCCACCTTCCAGAGGGAGAAGATAACGGTTTCGGCCCCTGCTACCTGAAAGGCGCGCTGCAGGCCGTAGACACCCTCTCCGTTTTTGGTAACACCAAGTCCCGTCTCACAGGCGGATAGTACCACCAGCTCGGTGCCCCGCAAGTCAAGCAGGGTAGCTTCGTAGGCCGTCAGGATGCCATCCTCTTGTCCGGCTGGCCGCTGGAAGTCCGGATTGCCGCGATTCTTTAGCGTGGTCTCCGCTCCAGCAAGGTATAGACCGCAGCGCAAATAGGGGTTCTCGGTGACGGTTTCCTGTCCCAATCCGCTCATCAGCATCTCCCTGTTGAGGTCTTTGGCTTTTTGTTCGCTCTCCGGCTCGAAGAATCCATGTGTAGCGATATGGAGGATACGGGGGCTTTTTACTTTTTTTAGGACATCCTCGGAAGCGGCATTTTCCAACAAGGACTGGGTAGAAATGCCCTCCTGATCAAGAAGGGAACCCAACTGCTCTACTTCGGCCAGGGTGCCCGGTAAGGAGTTGATGCCGCTTCTGGTGGAGTCGATGGCGCGGTAGGTCTGGTAGCTACCATAATTACTGCTACTTAGGGAAGCGGTGAGCACAGGCACTCCCTGTCCCTTATGGTAACGCTCTAGTGCGGAGGCCACGGCTTCAGGAGAAGCGGGATATGTAGGATAGCCCACAAGAACAGCGTTATTGTTGTGGACACGTTGTTTTCTCTTTTTAACCAGGTCCTTGGTAGAGCCGACGCGTTCGATGGCCAGGGTTTCCAGGAGGTATTGGCCTGTTTGGGGATTCTTGAGGGTCTGCAGATTCAGCGTGTGGTACACGCCATCGGCGGAAAAGTAGACTTTTTTGGTTCCGCCCAGGGAATCGAGTGCTTCCTGAATGGGCTGCCAGAAGTAGGCATAGAGCGAATCAGCGGGAATAGGATTATCTCCTTTCGCCATTAGGCTTGCACCCCGTGTGGCAAAAGCGGACTGGTAACTTTGCGCACCCTTTTCCTCCAGTTCGGTGCCATTTTCCAGCAGCACCAGGTGGGGATGTGTTTTCGTATGGGGCGTAACGATCAGGGCGGCGTAATGAACGGTGTCCGTCCATTTTTTATTGTACCACCTGTGCCGGACAAGTTCGATGGCAGCCTCGCCATGCTTCAGCTCTTGTTGTATATCCTGCCAGGTAGTGCGCACCGTATCTGACCCTTCTGCGAAAGCCTCTGAACGACGGGAGAGTTCTTTTTCCAGGGTATTGGCTTTTTTCAGGGTGGCCTCGGGGGTGATGCCTGTCTTTTCCCGTTCACTTTTGGGGATATTCGATTGCTTGAGCCACTGCCGTTTGAGCATTTGCCAGTCTCCGAAAATGCGGATGGAGGTGGCATCCCCGCTTGCGAGGATGCGCTCCCGCATCTGCGAGCTGCTTTGTAGTAGCAGCCCTTTTAGCAACAGGGCGTTGTCGTACTGGGGGGCAGTGATGGCGGGGTTACATATTTGCCGCTTTAAGGCGAAAGAATGAAAAATTTCAAAATTGTAGTTGAAGGTATTAAGGAACTGTTCTTTTTCCTTTTCGGATAGCATGGGAAAAACGGTCTGGAGTTGGTGGAGGTACACTTGCTGGGCTTGTAGGTACACTGGCTCGGCATCGTTATAGCGGCCCATGCTGTGGTACAGTGCTGCCAGATTGTTCAGCGAGGTAGCATAGGAAGGGTGGGCTTCGCCTAGATGTGCTTTCACGATTTCAGTGGCCTTAAGCATGAATAGCTCTGCCTCGGCGTAACTTCCTATGCTTTTATATAGCAAGGCCAAGGTGTTCAGAGATTGGGTATAACCGGGGTGCTCTTCCCCCAGTTGCTGCTTGTAGATATTCATTGCCTTAAGAATGAGTTTCTCTGCCTCCACGTAACGACCCACGCGTTGATACAGCATCGCCAGGGTGTTCAAAGATTGGGCATATTCGGGGTGCTCATCTCCCAATTGCTGTTTTCTTATTTCTGTTGACTTCATGCAGAGTCGTAGGGCCTCGGGATAAAGACCCATGCTTTGGTACAGGAATGCCAAAGTGTTTAGGGAAGTGGCGTAGTGTGGGTGGTTTTCCCCTAGTAGTAGCTTTACTATTTCCGATGCTTCTAGGCAGAGCTGCTCTGCCTCGGCATACCGGCCCATTCTTTCATACAGCGTTGCCAAGCTGTTAAGCGAGCCGGCATAGTCGGTGTGGTTGCCCCCAAGTTGATCCTTTATGATTTCCGTTACCTTCAGGAGAAGAGGCTCTGAGTCGGAGTACCGGCCCATGAGTGTATACAGACCTGCCAATCCGTTAAGAGAAGTAAAGTAATATGGGTGGTCTTCCCCCAATTTATTCTTTATGATTTCCGTTGCCTTCAGGTAGAGAGGTTCAGCCTCTTCGTAACGTGTCATGTCTCTATATAGCGCTGCTATGATGCTGAGGAGGGTGCCATGGTCGGTGTTGTTTTCCCCCAGTTGCCTCTTATCTATTTCCATGGCCTGTAAGTAGAGGGGCTCTGCCTCCAAGTACCGCCCAACCTTATGGTACAGCCCCGCCAAGTTTTTGAGGGAGCCGGAATATTTGGTGTTGTCTTCCCCCAGTTGCTCCTTGACAGCAAAGACTTCTTTTTCTGCATATACAATGGCCTCATCATAGCGCCCTTGATTGGAAAGTTCCTCAACTTTATCATCAAGAGCTTCCCAATCAATATTGTGGTTTATTTTTTGCCTTTCCAATCCTTTTACTTTTTCAAAGTAATGCTTTCCCAGCTCCAGTTTATTTACGGCTATACACAGTTCGGAAAGCCAATTATAATAGGTGACTATCACTTCAATGTTATCGGTCGACTCAAAACTCCAATCTAGCAGTTCACGGTGGGGGGCAAGGGTTTCCCAAGCAGCGTGAGAATCACCTTTTTGGTGCTTTTTTATTGTCTTATTAAATGCTTTAAAAGCTCTATTTATTTCTTTTTTTGTTTGACCAAAACATACTTGCCCGAATAGTAAAAAGAGTAGAAGTGGTAACCAATTTTTTAACATATCGATAATTATTTAGGGACAAAGTAGTTGATTTAAAATAATTATTTTTAGGTGATTAAGGTGGAAAAAATTCATTCCCCAATCATCACAAATGCCCCCCAGTAGTTAGGATCTTCGTATTTTTCCTTGATGGTTTGCTGTGCGGACTTAAAGGCTTCCCGCTTGCCCATTCCCTTCTCTAGCCAGTTGCTGTAGAACAAGCCGATCATCTCCTGGGTTTGTTGGTCGGCGACCTTCCAGAGGGAGAAGATAACGGTTTCCGCCCCGGCTACCTGAAAGGCGCGCTGCAGGCCGTAAACCCCCTCCCCGTTTTTGGTGACACCCAGCCCTGTCTCACAGGCAGAGAGCACGACCAGTTCAGTACCCCGCAGGTCGAGCAGGGTAGCTTCGTAGGCCGTCAGGATGCCATCCTCTTGTCCGGCTGGCCGCTGGAAGTTCGGATTGCCGCGATTCTTTAGCGTGGTCTCCGCTCCGGCCAGATAAAGGCCGCAACGCAAATAGGGGTTCTCGGTGACGGTTTCCTGCCCCAGCCCACTCATAAGCATCTCTCGGTTAAGTCCTTCGGATTTTTGTTGGCTCTCCGGCTCGAAGAATCCATGGGTGGCGATATGGAGGATACGGGGGCTTTTTACTTTTTTTAGCACATCCTCGGAAGCGGCATTTTCCAACAATGCCTGGGTAGAAATGCCCTCCCCGTCGAGAATGGAAGCCAACTGCTCTACCTCGGCCAGGGTACCAGGCAGGGGACTGATATCGCTTCTGTTGGCGTCAATGGCGCGGTAGGTCTGATAGGTACCGTAGTTGCTGTTGCCCAAGGAAGCGGTAAGCACTGGCGCTGCCTGCCCTTGCTGGTACCGCTGCAGTGCAGCGGCTACGGACTCGGGGGAAGCGGGGTAGCTTGGATAGCCCGCCAGTACGGCGTTATTGTTGGGGACCTGCCGTTTTTTCTTTTTGACCAGGTCTCTGGTAGAGCCGACGCGTTCGATGTCGAGTGTTTCCAGGAGGTAATGGCCTGTTTCAAGGTTCTTGAGGGTCTGCAGATTCAGCGTATGGTACACCCCATCGGGGGAGAGGTAGACTTTTTTGGTTCCTCCCAGGGAATCGAGCGCTTCCTGGATGGGCTGCCAGAAGTAGGTATAAAGCGAATCGACAGGAATAGGGTCGTCTCCGTCCGCCACGCGGCTTGCGCCCCGCGTGGCAAAAACGGACTGGTACCCTTGCGCGCCCCGCTCTTCCAATTCGGTGCCGTTCTCCAGCAGCACCAGGTGGGGGTGGTCTTTCGTTTCGGGCGTAACGATAAGGGCAGCGTAGTGGACCGTGTCCGTCCAGGTTTTATTATGCCATCTGTACCTGATCAGTTCGATGGTGGCCTCTTGTCGTTGCAGTTCTTTTTGCACGTCTCGCCAAGTGGTATGCACCGTGTCTGTCGCATCGGCAAATTCCTCCGAACGGCGGGAAAGTTCTTTTTCCAGCGTATTGGCTTTTGTCAGGGTGGCCTCGGGGTCTGCGCCTGTTTTCTCCCTTTCACTTTTAGGTATTTCTGATTGTTGCAGCCACTGCCGCTTAAGGGCCTGCCAGTCCCCGAACAGGCGGATAGCTGTGGTATCCCCGCCGGATAGTATTCGGTCCCGCATTTGGGAGCCGCTTTGTAGCAGAAGCCCTTTCAGCAACAGAGTGTTGTCGTACTGGGGGGAGGTGATGGCGGGGTTGCCCCCTTGCCGCTTCAGGGCAAAGGAGTGGAATATTTCGAACATGTAATTGAAGGTACGAAGAAACTGCTCTTTCTCCTTCTCGGAAAAGCTGAGAAAAACGGTCCGGAGTTGGTGGAAATACACATGTTGGCTTTGCAACAGGAGCGGCTCCCCCTCGTCGTACCGGCTCATGCTTTCATACAGGCCTGCAAGGTTATTTAGGGATTGGGCATAGTCGGGGTGGTCTTCGCCCAGTTGCATTTTTCTGATTTCCAGGGCATCGACCAAAAGCAGCTCCGCCTCGGCATACCGACCCATGCGGTGGTACAGTGCTGCTAGGTTGGAGAGGGATTGAGCATAGATGGGATGGTTTTCTCCCAATTGTGCTTTAAAGACTTCGGTGCCCTCGACTAAAAGCGGCTCGGCCTCCGCATAATGACCCATGCGTTGGAACAGCCCTGCTAGGTTGTTCAGGGAGCCGGCATAGTCCGGGTGGTTTTCTCCCAGCTCCACTTTCCTGATTTCAATGGCCTGGGTGTACAGCGGCTCTGCCTCGGCATCCCGTCCCATGCTTTCATACAGGCCCGCAAGGTTGTTTAGGGAGGCGGCATAGTCGGGGTGGTTTTCTCCCAGTTGCACTTTTTCGATTTCAATGGCCTGGACAAAAAGCGGCTCGGCCTCCGTATAGCGGCCCACTCTTTGATACAGCGACGCCAAGTTGGAGAGGGAGGTGGCGTAGGAGGGGTGGTCTTCGCCCAGTTGCGCTTTTCTGATTTCTAGGGCCTCAACAAAAAGCATCTCGGCCTCCCCATAACGGCCCATTTGAAAATGCAATATTGCTAGTCCATTCATGGAGCCGGCAAAGCCGGGGTGGTTTTCGCCCAGCTTCGCTTTTCTGATCTCCATGGCCTGCTCGTAAAGGGGTTCAGCCTCGTTGTACCTCCCTATGTTTCGGTACAGTTCCGCCAGGTTGTTTAGGGATGTTGCATAATCTGGGTGGTCTTCTCCCAGTTGCGCTTTCCAGATTTCGGAGGCGTGTGTGTACAGCGGTTCGGCCTCAGAGTAACGTCCCATGCTTTCATAAAGTGCTGCCAGGTTGTTCAGGGAGGCGGCAAAGTCGGGGTGGTTTTCGCCCAGTTGGGTTTTATAGATACCCATGGCCTGCGTGTACAGCGGCTCTGCAAAGGCGTACCGGCCCATATTTTCATACAGCAAGGCCAGGTTATTCAGGGAGGCGGCAAAGTCGGGGTGGTTTTCGCCCAGTTGGGTTTTATAGATACCCATGGCCTGCGTGTACAGCGGCTCTGCAAAGGCGTACCGGCCCATATTTTCATACAGCAAGGCCAGGTTATTCAGGGAGCTGGCGAAATTGGGGTGTTCTTCGCCCAGTTGAGTTTTATAGATACCCATGGCTTGCCTGTACAGGGGCTCGGCTTCGGCGTAACGTCCCATGCTTTCATAAAGTGCTGCCAGGTTGTTCAGGGAGGCGGCATAGCCAGGGTGGTCTTCGCCCAGTTGCGCTTTCCAGATTTCGGAGACCTGTGTGTACAGCGGTTCGGCCTCAGAGTAACGAATCATGCTTTTATAAAGCAAGGCCAGGTTGTTCAGGGAGGTGGCAAAGTCGGGGTGGTTTTCGCCCAGTTGGGTTTTATAGATACCCATGGCTTGCCTGTACAGTGGCTCGGCTTCGGCATAACGTCCCATGCTTTCATAAAGTGCTGCTAGGTTGTTCAGGGAGGCGGCATAGTCAGGGTGATTTTCGCCCAGTACTTTTTTCGTTATTTCCAAGTCTTGGACATTCAGCGGCACAGCCTCGGCGTACTGGCCCATGTTTTTGTACAGCGCTGCCAGGTTGTTTAGGCAGGTGGCATATAAGGGGTGGTCTTCGCCCAATTGCAATTTCACGATTCCGATGGCGTGCGTGTATAGCGGCTCTGCCTCGGCATACCGCCGCCTGCTTTTATATAGCATGGCCAAATTGTTTTGGGAGGCGGCAACGGCGAGACTTTCTTTGCCAAATTCTTTTTCTGCTACCTCTACGGCCTTTTCCGCATATACTATTGCCAATTCAAACTGGCCTTGCTCATAAAGCTGATCCACTTTTGACGTTAAATTATTATAGCTGTTCAAAAATGCTGTATCAGCCCCTTTATAGCTCAGATAATCCAAAACAGCTTGATTATTTGAGCCATCCGCCCATTGCGCTGCTGTCCAGCCATCCTCTTTCCCTGTTTCGGGGTTGTATTCCTTGTCATCTACATCGATCCCTAGATCTTCGATCAGGTAGCGGAGCATCTCCAGTTTACCTTCTCCTGCTGCTATACCCGTTAGGTTGCCGTAGTAAGCGGTCTTTTCTTTATTGAGGTAAATTACACCTTTTTTCTGAAAAGCGTCGGCACCGTTATCGACCAGCCATTTTACCATTTCCAAATCGGCTTGGTAGGCTGCCCACATCAGCGGGGTCGCACCGTTTTTATCCAGGGCGTTTATACCTGCCCCTGTGTTGACCAGTTGCTGCACCGGCGGCAGGTCACCAGCTTTGATGGCATCAAGGAGTGGGGTTTGGGCCTGAAGGGCAATGGTGGAGAATACATTGCAAACAAGTAAAAGGAGAAATCGGTACATGGAAGGTCGAGGTTTCTAAGTATCTAATATAGAAACCTTTCGTATACCATTCAAGACCTTAATAACGATATAGTGTTATTGTTTAAATAGTAAAAGGCATTAAACACCTCATTCCAGAAAATACGCTCCTAAAAATGGGTTTATTATTTGGGGATCGCTGCCTTCCGTTCTTCTTCGTTCAGGGTTGGAATAAAATCTGCCTCGGCTGAACGCAACCAATCTATTATTCCCTCAGGTGTACGCAAACGTAGGAGTTCTTCCTTACTGGTGCGTACCCACAAGCCTTTTCCCGAAATTTCAATGCCCAGTTGTTTGGGTGCATCTATCGCCACCGAGCCGATGATTGGGCCGTCTGGATGGTAAACGATCAGTTCTCCCTGTTTCCAGTCCACCGTCATCCATTCATTGGTGATAGGCAGTTGGTCCGCAGGCTGCCATCCTTCCAGAAAAGCCATGTGCTCTATAGGATCAAAGCTTTTCGATCCGGATATCTCCTTTGTTGGCAAAAGGTAGTAGTTTTCCCACAATACTTTTTGTGTGAAAGGCCCCATCGGGCCTGGAACGCGGTCGAGCAAATAAGCTGCTACCCGTAGTTTTTTACCAGATGTTTCAAATTTATTTGTTGCCAATGCCCGCTCCAGAACTTGGTCAGTTACATATCCTCCACGGGTAGGAGGATTAGAGTCTGTCGGAATGTCCGAATTGAATTGTGGGATAACAATTTTGAAGACAATCCCTGCTACTATTAAAATCCCCACTACAGTTGCAGCGATTCGAAGAAAGGAGAATGGTGGCTTGTCATCAGCTCCGGCTGGGGCTGGTTTAGAGGCTACTGAACCTATAGGTTTTATTTTGCTCTCCCCATTTTTTTTATCACTTCTATCGAGCGTCAATCCCTTCTCCATGGCCAATAACCCTTCTTCCAACATTCCCTCCTTGTGTAAGTCTTGCAAAAAGAAAAGTGTGTCTTGTTGCTCCTTATCATGTAGCAGCTTTTCCTCAAGGAGCAATACTTCTTCTTTCGGTAACTTGCCCTTCACATAGGCAACCATGTCCTCGGTGGTGATTTCAGATAGTGATTTAATTTCCTCCAAATTGGCGTCAAACAGCTTCTCATAATTGATTGAATCCTCCCAGCCTTGAATTTTCAAATAGGCATCCAACTCTCCTTGCTCTAGCATGTCCCTTAACCAGAGTACCTCTTCATGGGCTTCCGGTTGATGGAGCAAGGCCTCTTCCAAGAGCAGAACCTGTTCACGATTTAGGCGATCCTTGAGGTAGGCGATCAAAATATCAGAGGGTAGTATCAGGTGTTCCATGTCAGCAATTATAGGTTAAATGGATAAATAAGGGTATTCCCTTCTTCCCAGAATCATGGACGACAACTTATTTGTAGCACTTTTAAAAATTTCCATTACGTTTTCATCCAGTTGTTCTCTTAGAGGTGCTTTAGCCAGAAGCTTTTCCAATACGGTTCGTTCTTCCTTTCCTAGCACGCCCATACATGGCGCTATCCAATGCTTTTCATTTTCAAAGTTTTTTGCCTTAATATTACATAAATCCATCAGGTTTTTGTAGGTTTGTTCATCGTTAGGGACGGCTAGTGAACCGCGATACGCATTTTTAACCAACGTCTTCAGGCGTTCAGTCCCCCTATGAAGATGTGTGCTTACATCTCTCACTGAGATGCTTAATTCATCGGCTACCTCTTGATAGGTTCGGATTCCATCGTTGTCAGGATCATCAAATCTATACCTTATATTGATACATTTGTATTGCTCTTCCCTCAAAAGGAAGACCCCAAAAAGTGGGATCAGCCGAATGGGTTCCCGTTCTTGAGTTTCTTCTGTTTCATCGGTCAAACGGTTTCTGACCGGTTCACTGTCAATATCCTCAAAACTCGTCGGCTTATGCTTCGGTCCCCTTAATGCCCAATTTAGTTTGTTCTTAAACCATATCGTAAAATGTACCCAACAATTTTGGTTAATAGCTTCCATCGCTTGAGCTAATAGTATGTGTTTTTCTGTATCTTCCCAGGTTGTAGATATCACCTTAGTGGAAACTTCCCTGTCTTTCAATTTACTTGTAAGGAAACCATAAGGCCATTCATCGTTGTATTGCATGAGCAAACTAAAGACAGGCTCTTTTTCATCCTCTGCTGTTTCAACGATTTGGGTAATGGTCTCCTTATTTAGTATATTTAAGGCATTTTCACGTAACCAGATGCGAAAGCTTTTCCGAAGGAAGTAGAACTTATTTTTACTAGTCAAATTTTGTTTCTTGGTTTGGCATATCCCAAAAAACTCACGTTTTACTCGTTGGTTAATTGTAGGAATCAATGGCAATAGCAGCTTTTTAACCTCTTTGTTTTCCAAGTCTCGATGAGCTTTGGTTAACACCTTATCCAGATATACAGCAGGCACCAGCATGTTTTTTTTATATAACTCTTTAAATACCTTTTCCTGTTGCTCTGTCTCGGTAAGGGTACAAAAGCGATCAATTAATTGTTTATTGATTACTTCTTTTAAATCATCACCATCAAAACTGTCAAAGAAATTCATGGCCTAATATTGGGTTTTGGTCTTATAATATTTTATATACTAACAATAATACAAAATAGATCTTATCTCACATGGTTGTTGGGAAACTTTTTTACATTCTCCTCCTAAGCCTACTGGAAATGCAGGTTTATGAAGGGTGGAAGACCAAAAATGATAGCTAGAATGCTGACGGATAGCTGAAAGCAGGAAGTAATTGCCCTATCAATGCAGGCACTCATTCACCTTCCTGAGCGAAACAGCTTGTTTCCCTGCAAGGATTGAATGGCTTTTATTGACCGGCCCTTGAACCGTTTCTGAACCGAAATGGTCTTTTTCAGCTTAATACATAGCTCAAACAGCTACAAGTTTTTGCGATAAGGGATTTTTCTGGCCCAATGACCATCTTATTGGACAAAGTGGCGACCAATAGAATTTTTAAATGAACAGCAAAAGAATCTGCCGCATTGAAATCCTTATTCTTGGTATATAATATGAAAGAAGGGAGGGTAAAAATGTTGCTTTCGTTTGAAAAATTCTTACTTGTAACCCCGCTGTAGTCCCCGTCGATTATCTGCTTGAAAATAAATTGATCTGGAGTCTGGTTATCTTCAGCTTCTGAGGCCTCATCCTAAAGAGCAATCGTGTACTTTCAAATCGTGGAAATCATCCACCCATTTATCGCAAACACTCCCTAGAAATAATGGCCTACGTATTTCTCCAGCATGGTATTTTTGGCGCCTTTGAATGGCTGGGCCTGCCATTGCCATTATGTAGCCAGTTTTGGGAAAAAAGGTCCATGATCTTTGGTCCTATTAGAGCGCTTACATTTGTTTTGCAACCGAGGGAACGGATTGCAGAGTGGCTCCCGAGGACTCAAAAAAAAATAGCTAGGCAATTTGCCTAGCTATTTTTGTGCAGAGGAGGAGGGATTCGAACCCTTCATCAATATTTTCACAAAAGTTCCTAAAAATGTCGCATATGCATATATATGGATATATAGGATTTGAAGTGATGGTCAGTTTTGTACTGTTTTGATCAATATTTTAGCCCCCCAAATAGCCCCCATTTTAAAAATTTTGTTTAAATTTATACTTCAGCTATATGAATAAAAATGGAAGCTACCCTACGATTTGAGTTAAGACAGGATAAAGTTAATCGTAAAGGAGAACATCCTTTGATTTTAATTATCAGGGTTTCTGGTCAAAGAAGGAAGATCGGGACAGGTGTAAAGCTCCCTCCCGAGTTATGGGATAATGACAATCAAAAAATCCTAAACCCAAGCCAAAAATTAAAGGCTCAAATTCAAAAATCATATGAAGATACAATTGTTACTAAAAATCAATTGATCCAATACCAAGAGGAATTATTTTCTATGGTAAACAGGATTAAAACCCTAGAATCAAAATTTTTATACGAAGGGATTTCTTATAGTGCAGATATGATCGTTGAAGCCCTAAAGGGATCAATAACTGTCAAAACCAAAAAAGAAGATCCTTCGAACCTGGTGTATGATTTTATTGACCGCTATATTCTAGAGCATGGACTTACCCGAGTGAAGGGAAGCCTGGTTGTTTACAAATCCCTCAAAAAGCATTTAAAAAACTACGAGACCAAAATCAGGGCAAAGATTCGTTTTGATAAAATCGATTACAACTTTATGCAGGCCTTTCAAAACCATTTGATTGGTTGGGAGGAAGTCCATGAAACTACCGGTACGGTCAAAACATTGAATAACATTACCATCGCCAAACAATTGAGTACTTTAAAAATCTTCCTTGGATATGCCAAAAGGCAGGGGATAAAAGTAAATGACGGATACAAGGACTTTTCCATCAAGAAAGACAAACTTGAAGTCATCGCATTGACCCAAAATGAATTGGACCTGCTTTTTAATTTTAACCTTAACTCAAATAAACGATTGGATCAGGTGCGTGATGTTTTTTGCTTTAGTTGTGTGACTGGTTACAGGTTTTCAGACCTCCAACAATTAAAAAGAGAACATATTAAAGAAATAGAAATTCGGCTCACCATCAAAAAAACAAAGGAACCTTCCATTGTTCCTTTAAACAGCTATTCTAAATCCATTTTAGAAAAATACAAAGAGCTGGCTATCCCAATTCCCATGATTTCCAATCAAAAGTTTAACAAGTACGTGAAGGAGCTCTGTAAACTGGTGGGTATCGATGACCCTATTGAAATCATCCGGTACAAAGGAGCCATCAAAAAATCTACTATTTACAAGAAACACGAGGTTATCAGTGCCCACACTGGAAGAAAAACCTTTGCTACCCTCTCCCTGGAAAAAGGGATACCTGCTGAGACGGTTATGAAAATAACAGGGCATTCAGATTATAAGAGTTTTCAACGCTATGTCAAAGTAACGGAAGAAAGAAAAAGAAACGAGATGCAGAAAGCCTGGGGAGCTCCTATTTAATATATGAAAAAATGACTCATGAAAAAGTTTGATCCCAATAGACCTTTATGGCAATACAAACTCAGAGAATACTTACTGCTATTTGATGGTTATTCGGAAGAGGAAAGAATTCTTGCTTATCGTTATGGATGGCATATTTTTTCAAGCAACCGGAAGCATTTTGAGGATTTCTCACATTTTATCCGCCGTAGAAAGTGGTTTATTTACCTGTCCTTGGTTTACCCTATCCTTATTACTTTTCTTAGCATTTTGTTGGCGCTTTCAGTCTTGACGGTTGATGTTACGATGAAGGTGCCTCTGTCAATCATTTTTTCAGGGATTACCGCTGGAATTATCTACAACCTAATTGGGAATACTTTTAAAAGTATCCGGGAGACCAGCATTTTTCTAAATTATGTCGACCCTAATGAAAAACTGGCCAATTTCCGGGAATTTGAAAATCTGGATTTTAGAGACAATGAAGCCGGATTACTTTTTTATGAAAATATGCGGGCGAAGCGGGACTATTCCCAGGTCGAAACCTCAGAAAACAAACTAGATAAAACTGAGAAATTGCTGGCCATCGATTTTTTATTGGGTGGACCAGGGACCTTGAATGAATTTATCAATAAACTTTGCCTTGAACCAAATGGCAGATTGTCAAAAGAGGGGGTTTACCGGGTATTAGGTGAAATCCTATCAGCCTCTCCGAATAACATCAAAAAGGATATTACAGCAGGAATAAAAAACATCAGATCGGGAGAAAATCTGTCTGCTAAGCGGATCGATCAGCTTAGGAATGTCAAAAATATTTTCAAACAATCATAATTGGCATTAAAGGCCAGTGAAATCGACAGTTTAATAAATACCGATTGACATTTTGTTTTTTAATGAATCGCATGCATTGGTTAGAAATAATTACAAAATACCTATATTCTCACCCCACCTACTTTACCTTACCTTACCCTATTACAAATCCCCTGAATTTGAAGAAAAATTTAATTTAAATCAAATCAAATGAACTGGCATATTTACAGAGTTCAAAAAACGAATTAGTTTTAAGTTTTAGCTTAATATTTTTACGGTGAGTTTCAACTGTATTATTTGAAATAAACAAGGCTTCAGCACTTTCCGGTGCACTTTTACCTAGGGCTAATAACCGAAGGACCTCACATTCGCGTTGACTAAGTTTATCAAATTCAGCTTGATGCTCTCTAATGAAAGTATTTTCATCCAACAGACGACTTACCTTGGGAGTAATATGTTGAATTGGATCAATTGGTACGGAAAGGGTAATAGTCAATAATGGTTTTTGTTCGTCATCCCGCAATAATATTTTGATGCTGCTTATATACCATTCCCATTTTTTACTTTTTAATGTCCTTACCTGCTCGAAGAAAGAGGTGCTCTCTTCGATTATATTACGCTCAATCAATACAGCGATCTTGGGTAGGTAATCATTAATATTATCTGGATTGAAAAATTTAGAAAGGTAATCAGGACCCATCTTTTTTATTTCTTCAAGAGAATGACCTAATAATGCTTCTCCCTTGGGGGAAATATATTCTACCGAATAAGTTCGTGTATTATGAATAATCACTACACCTGGAATATCACTTGCCATAGCTGCAATTTGAGCTATTTTTTCTTCTATTCTCTTATTTAGTTCACCATTTACAGGGTTATTAGACATCATTTTTTGAGATTAGTTGGTGAAAAAATTCACATTGGCTTTTTAACAAGACAAACAATATATTTTTATATTTTAAATCAAGAAATATTCGAGAAATTTCCCCGGAAGTAGGTATTAGGTCTAACGGTTTATAATTCTAATCAATGCTGTCCTAAATAAATTTGTGTGATAAATATATCCGTTTTAGTGACGTGTCCAACTGTATTTAGGTCGAATTTGGAAAAAGAACCCCCTGTATATGACTTTCAATAGGTTTGGAAGGATCTACAAAGGGTCTGTCGAGCCATTTTTTCAGTTCGATTTTAACGAAAATATTTAGCAGGATAAATGCTACCAGATTGGAAAGGTGCCAGCCGTATTTGGCGGTCGCCTTCATCACCTTGAGAAGTGCCTATGAATGTTTTGATGTGCAGCAACTGCTTGATATCCCTGAAAAACACCTCAATTTCCCATCTTGACTTATAAAGGTCACCAATTGTCTGGGCTGCCCAGGTGAAGTTATTGGTGATCAGTTCAATGGTTTGTTGGTTTTCCTGGTCCCACACAGCTACTCTTCTGAGCCTTCCCCGATACTTGGTTCTGGACTGCGGATTGACCAATTCAATTTCCTGGTCTATGAGCACATGTTGAGCCCTGTTTTCCGGCAACTCCCTCTCTTTGATTGTAGTTAAAGCCAGATTGCTCTTGTGTCTGATCACGAAAAATACCCCTTTGCTGTCCCAAACGTTTAGCATAGAGAAGTCGTTGTAATATCTGTCTGCCACGATTACCGACCCTTTCTCCAAGGGAATATCATAAGCACCTTTGTTATCTGCTACGCTTCCTTCGGTAATGTTCACATAAACAGGGAGTTTTCCGTCATAATCCAACAGGGTGTGCATCTTTACGGCCCCCTTTTTGGTACGGAAAGTAGCCCAGTCGAAGACCGAAAGGCATAAGCTTATCACTGTAGCGTCTAGCAGCTAAACAGGGACTTTAATTTTAAGTTTGACACGCCTAAAGGAAGCCTGCTGTCCTAAACTTCCCAACAGCGAATAGTACAAGTCTTTAAACAAGTCCGCATCCCTACGCTTGTTTTGGTAACTGATACTGGATTTGGAGGGGGCTCTCGCAATACATAAGTGGTTGAGATTGCCTGTAGCAGACCGGAGTCCGTTGGAGATATCCCTTACCGATGTACTCTTGGCAAGATGGCAGAAAAGCATGGAAACCAAATGTGTCCAGCTGTCAAAGCCTTTACATCCTTTATCTGTCTGCTTCTCTTTTACCAATTTTTTGAAAATTGGCCGGTCAATCTTTTTAATAATCTGCGAAAACAATGTAATATTACCCATGAGAGGTCTTCGGTTTTTGGTGCAACCCAAAATACATATTTTGGACAAAAAATGAGGCATCTCATTTTTTATTTAGGACGCTATTGAATTCTAATTGAAGAATAATTAGCTAAATAAATGATAAGTAGGATTTATAGATATTTATGCTGATTTTTTTAAAAAATGGTCCAGTGAGACGGTTATAGATTTGCTATGTACATCAAAAAAATTCCTGTACCGGAAACAGCATATCCACCTGCTTTTCTAAAAACCACTCCAAAGCTGAAAGATACTCAGCAGTGAAATATCAAAGGAAAGGGCAACGGTAATGGAGGGTGTGTTCGGGACACACAAAGAACATTACGGGCTGAAAAAAATAAAAGTCAGCGGCGAAAAGCGAGAGATGCGGATTGTGCTTTTTGCAACCATGGCGGCCAATGCGGTAAAGATCGCCAAAAAAAGAAGCCGGAAGGAGCCTGCGCCCAGAAAGAGGCAGCCTAAGAGGAAAACGATCAGAAAATCCTTGCCATGGGATAACCATGCCCGATAGAAAAAAGGACACAGAAAACGCACCCACTGTCACAACAAATTATACTTTAAAGTAGCACAAATTGTGCTGCTGATTGCAGCAAATAAGTGCAAGAAACCACGAAGAGTTTAGTTTTGCCCCACGTTTTCAAATTTTATTGAATTTTCTAAGAAGCCTTAATTAAAAGTATCCGTCCGAGGACCCATTAGATTTATCTAGGAATAATAGCAGGAAATGTTTATGCCTTGAATCTGTATTTCTCCCAGTTGGATGGGAGAAGCTGGTAGAGATCTTTCTGCTTGTGGCTCTGGATTCTTTCCAAGACATCCTTTAGCCAATCAAATTCATTGATTTTTATCTTTTTGCAGCTTGCCATGAAGGAATACATACCTGCAGTCATCTCTGCTGCCTTATGCGATCCTGCGAATAAAAAGGCTTTACCTGCCTACAGCCAGGGGCCTCACTGCATTTTCAACTAAAATATTGTGAATTTCCATTTGCCCATGAAGAGTATAGGCACATAATCCTGCCCATCTTGATCTGGTATAGGTTATGGCTTTTCCCAAGGGGCTTTGGGACCTAAAGAAGAGTTGATAAGCTTTACAATAAGTTCTTTTATGGAAAATGAGGGAGGTGTGATAAATTATCTAAACTGGTTGAGCAATATCAGTTATAATTCAACTGTAATGGTGCCTGAAGCCACGCCTGTGAACTTTCCATTGTCTGATTTCACCGGAATATTAGTAAAGGTAGCGGTAATACTTCCCCCATTGTTAATAATATTTAATTGCCCCGATTGAGCCCTATAACTTTGTTGCCCAGGGTTGGGCGAATCAATTCTAATAGAGGCTTGACCTGCTGTGGCAAAATCCTTCAAAGAATAAACTCCTGTGGTAGGCATTGAATTATCTATAATTGAAATATTAATGCTTCCATCATTATAATTGCTACTAACAGATGCCCCTATATAGAAGTCCCCACTAGGAACTTGATAAGATACAGAAGATAGGGTATATGTATTACCATCCAAAGTAAAACTCCCTGCTGAATTAGCCAATAAAACCGGTGAAGCAACTGGCTCAAGACATGAATAAAGGTTGTCCGATTCAGTACCCCCATTATTACAACCAGACGCCACAACTCCAAAATATGTGCTTAGACGGGAGTTTACTTCAGACAAAAAATTTGGTTTTTTTCCTACATAACCTTTAGCCTCTGTGGCAAGAGAATGATTGGCTGCTATTATCATTAAAGTGAATAATGAAAGCCCACGTAATTGATTGATTAGAAGAAGTGAAGGTTTTGAAATTTTCATTTTATTAAAATTTAATTTTAATTATTCTACATCCTATTATTATGCAATTATAGCTCTCACATTTGGAAGTGACAATACCTACTTCCGGTGATATTTCTCGAGCTTTTTTTATATCATGATTTAAACAGTGTATGGACATGGCTTAAAAAATCTCTTAAAAATATAATTTAAGCAGAATTTTTGCACATTTTCGTCAAATCAAAATTAGTTTATTATTTTATAATTTTCACTTCAAACTTTATTACTTCTAGTTCTTAGGTGCGGGCTTGATTATTGATCCTGAACGGATTGAGGTTTTTTGATCAGGTTTTTCCTGTAGATTATTTTTATCTACTGCTTCTTTTAGTAAATTAGCTGCTCCAGCACCCTCACCACCTCCATCATATCTTTCCAAGCTTTTAGAAACACCCTCCATTGTCTTTTCAAGTACCGTTTGGGTTTCCAGTTTTTTTATTTCTTCTTGATAAACTGCAGAAGCTAATTTTGTTCTAAGATCCGTTATTTCTGAACGTGATTTTGCTGTTTTAATTTCTAATTCATTAATTTGAGCCCTCTTATAATCTAAATTTTTATCACCTTTTTCTGCATTTTGAATCTGAACTTTTTTATAGGCAATCATTTCGGTATATTTCTTTCTTGTTAATTCTAATTCATTAGTGGAAGCAGGTACTGCATGACCATTAACTTCTCCTAAATGTTTTTGAAAGTCAATACCTTCTTTTTCAAATTGACTTTTGTATTTCCCACATTGGCTACATTTAGCCCCAACCTTCATGTCACCAATTAAATTGTCACGTTCACTGACTAAAACAATTAAATCCTGATGATATTTCATTTGTTGTTTTTTCCATAAGGTTTCTAACTTTACAAGCTCTGAATTGTAATTTTCAATTCTCTTTTTATCCAACTCTAATTGTTGTTCTTTAGACTTTATTAAGTTTTTATATGAAGCGCTCGTAGTTTGAGAGTAACAATAACTACTTAACAATAAAGGAAAAACGACTAAAATAATAACAGTGATTTTTTCTTCGATTCTTAAAATGAATTCTTTCATATTTTTTTATTATTTGATTTAATATCCAAATGAGTTGTATTATGCATTTTACAAATCTTAAATATGTTCTAATTCTTTTATAATTTAGATTCAGATAGAATAAATTAGAAAATAATGAATTTTCTTTTAAATTTATATTTTCTTTCTCAAAGAAAATTGAAAAATTTCCTTATTGTCCAAATTTTTATAGGTTTGATTAGTTTATATTTCCTTAAATAAATCAATTCAAACCAGAAACTAGTTTTATTTTGATGTCCTTACAGGACAGATATAATTTTTTTTTAACTATTCCTTAGCTATAGAATTATGAATAATTCAAAATTGGAACAACTATGCTTAAAAAGCAATACCTACTTTCGGTGATTTTTTTCCTAAGCTAATAATTTATCTTTTTTCTCTGCTTGGAGTATTCGCGGATTTAGAATTTTTTTAATAAAAGATTTGTCATTTATTTATGAATGGCTTTTGGGTCAAGTAAATTTCCTACAAATCGGATCTTGAAGCGAAATCCCTTGGAAGAAAGCTTCTAATGCGGCTAAAATTTGGTTACAAATCTGTATCTATGAGGGAGTATCTTTTGGTTATAAGGCTTCATAAATGTTTGGAAACCGTTTCTAAGGTAATATTGGAAAAATCTAAAAAAAATGTGCAATAACTTCTCCCAAGAGCATGTTACCGTTATCATGTTCAAAGCTGGTTTCAATAAGTTAATTCCTTGAAAATCATAAACGACATAGGACCTCTAACGAATGAAATAGAATTTAAGGCACACTTTCCAAAATCAGTTTTACTCCCCATGGGTATGGGTACGCTGCAATCTCTGTTAAGGTATTCATTTTATTGAATTAGGCACGTGATTAATAAGTTTCAATAAGCTAACCGTTAAGATGTTAGAAGCTTTCGTTTATTGAAAAAAGCCAATAATTTGGACCTTTTGAGGTTTTTTCGGAAGTAATACTCCTTTTTGGCCTAATAGACTAAGATTAAATGATTAAACAGGTGCCTTATTCAATCATTTTAAAAGGCTATAGCGATTGATTACTAATACATTACAAATCACCGGAAGTGGGTATTGACTATTGATACACAATATTATATTTTTGTACTAAATTAAATTATTTCAATTCGGAATCTTATGTTTATTGGTGGCCTTGTGAGGTTGATTAAAGGCTTCAAGTCCTCATTTGGCAATCACATCTTATCAGCTTCTCGCATTAACATACGATATATATCCCTTACCTAAATGAGATAAAAAATTAATTTAGAAAAAAAATAATTTTAATAATTATGATGAGATACCAAATTTTATTTTATCTGTTTCTTAATATTTCAAATTCTTCATTTTCTCAAAACAACACAATGTTGACAAAAGAAGAAACGATTAATTATATTGAAAAAAAGCTTAACGAAACAATTGGACATAAAATAAATGGTCAATACGTATCCTCTAATAAAATCTCTTTAAAGGATTGCGAAATTAGATACTACAAAAAGCAAGAGAACAAAGTCAATTACTCTCCTAAACAATGGAGTTATGACTATGATTCTTATTATACAGGTGAATTTACTAATTCATTTTATCCACATCACATTAAGGAAATAGTTGATGGTACCAATGATCCGAATGAAAGCTGTGGTTTGCTTAAAGTTATACTAATATCTAAAACATCAAAGAAAATTACAGTTTATAATGCCTTTGTTGAAAAATTTCAAAAAATAACAATTTTACCAAATCTACAAGAGACGCTAGCGGGTGCTAATTGGGTGCGCTATGAAGATAGACCTTATTATTCTTTTGATAAAAAAAGTGAAGTTACCTCTTCGATGGATGTTATTACCATATATTATTTAAAATCAGATCCCACTAATTTTAATAAAATCAAAAAAGCTCTGGAACATTTAAGAGATTTATGTAAAGCGGAAGACGATCCGTTTGGAAATTAATTGATGTGAATAAGGCATTTATCAAATAAATGTTTTGTATGGATAAGGTGACTTTGCCACCATTATTTTGCTGCACTTTTTACAAATACCCATCATTCCACTTCATATTTGCCAAATATTCATAACATAATCTGTCATCGTGGAACCGTTTCTGAAATTCGAATATTGACAGACTCTTCTTATACCTCATTTCCATTAGTTCAGCCTTTACTGGTAATATTACCTAATATATGTCATTCAAAAAGCGCCTTATTCAATAAATTAATAATTCAGCCATTTAATAAAAATGGAAGCTACCCTACGATTTGAGTTAAGGCAGGATAAAGTTAATCGTAAAGGAGAACATCCTTTGATATTGATTATCCGGGTAGCCGGTCAAAGAAGGAAAATTGGGACAGGGGTAAAGCTCCCTCCCGAGTTATGGGATAATGACAACCAAAAAATCCTAAACCCAAGCCAAAAATTAAAGGCCCAAATTCAAAAATCATATGAAGATACAATTGTTACTAAAAATCAATTGGTCCAATACCAAGAGGAATTATTTTCTATGGTAAACAGGATTAAAACCCTTGAATCAAAATTTTTATACGAAGGGATTTCTTATAGTGCAGATATGATCGTTGAAGCCCTTAAGGGATCAATAACTGTCAAAACCAAAAAAGAAGATCCTTCGAACCTGGTTTATGATTTTATTGACCGTTACATTCAGGAGCATGAACTTACGCGAGTGAAGGGAAGCCTGGTTGTTTACAAATCCCTCAAAAAGCATTTAAAAAACTACGAGACCAAAACCAGGACAAAGGTTCGTTTTGATAAAATCGACTATAACTTTATGCAGGCCTTTCAAAACCATTTGATTGGTTGGGAGGAAGTCCATGAAACTACCGGTACGGTCAAAACATTGAATAACATTACCATCGCCAAACAATTGAGTACTTTAAAAACATTCCTTGGATATGCCAAAAGGCAGGGAATCAAGGTCAATGACGGATACAAGGATTTTTCTATCAAGAAAGACAAACTGGAAGTCATCGCTTTGACCCAAAATGAATTGGACCTGCTTTTTAATTTTAACCTTAGCTCAAATAAACGATTGGATCAGGTGCGTGATGTTTTTTGCTTTAGTTGTGTGACTGGTTACAGGTTTTCAGACCTCCAACAATTAAGGAGAGAGCATATTAAAGAAATGGAAATTCGGCTCACAATCAAAAAAACAAAGGAACCTTCCATTGTTCCTTTAAACAGTTATTCTAAATCCATTTTAGAAAAATACAAGGAGCTGGCGACCCCAATTCCTATGATTTCCAACCAAAAATTCAATAAATATATCAAGGAGCTTTGCAAGCTTGCTGGGATAGATGATCCGATTGAAATCATCCGGTACAAAGGGGCCATCAAACAATCTACTATTTACAGAAAACACGAGATTATCAGCGCGCATACAGGAAGGAAAACCTTTGCTACCCTCTCACTGGAGAAGGGGATCCCTGCAGAAACTGTGATGAAGATAACAGGGCATTCAGATTATAAGAGTTTTCAACGCTACGTCAAAGTAACGGAAGAAAGAAAAAGAAACGAGATGCAGAAAGCCTGGGGAGCTCCTATTTGATATATGAAAAAATGACTTATGAAAAAGTTTGATCCAAATAGACCTTTATGGCAATATAAACTCAGAGAATACTTACTGCTATTTGATGGTTATTCGGAAGAGGAAAGAATTCTCGCTTATCGTTATGGATGGCATATTTTTTCAAACAACCGGCAGCACTTTGAGGATTTTTCCACTTTTATCTTGCGGAGAAAGTGGTTTATTAATTTGTCCTTGGTTTACCCTATACTTATTGCTTTTCTTAGCATTTTGTTAGCACTTTCAGTCTTGACAATTGACGTTACTATGAAGGTGCCACTTGCTATTCTTTTTTCAGGGATTACAGCTGGAATAATATACAATTTGATCGGCAATACACTTAAAAATATTCGGGAGACGGTTATATTCTTAAAATATGTCGATCCAACGGAGAAACTGGCCAATTTCCGTGAGTTTGAAAGTCTTGATTTTTTAGACAAGGGAGCCGCACTTTTATTTTATGAAAATATGCGAGCGAAGAGGGATTATTCAATTATTGATACTAAGGAAGAAAATAAACTTGATAAAACGGAGAAATTACTGGCGCTTGATTTTTTATTGGGTGAACCTGGGACCTTGAATGAATTGATCAATAAACTGTGCCTGGATCCAAATTGCAGTTTGTCGAAGGAAGGGGTTTACCGGGTACTTGGTGAAGTCCTTTCCGCTTCTCCCAGTAACATCAAAAAGGATATTACTCGTGGAGTGAAAGAAATCAGAGCTGGTGAAAACCTTTCCACAAAAAGAATAGATCAACTCAGAAACGTTAAAACCATTTTCACCAAATCCAAATTGGCTTTAAAAGCTCACGAAATCGATAGCCTTCTATTCAACTTTCAATGACTCATCGAAAAAGTAAATAATTAAGTTGTTTAATGCTTATTTAGCCATTCTATAGGTGTCTTCACCAACTGACTGATCATTCTTAATGGTAGGAGACAAAGACTGATTTTTATTCAGTAATTTGATAGGGGTACCCCTATACACATCAAACCTAGCCAAGGTGGAAGCATTACAACTTAGCCCTCCCTTCGGATCCGGCTCATTTCTATGGAATCCAACCTTAGGCCAATCCCAAGGTTTCTTCATATGCCGCAACTAGATGAACCAAAAGTATTTTTACCTTTACACCTCGTAACCTTTCTGCTTTTAAAAACCTTTCAGTCAAGTTCATAAATTTTTTTTCAAAAATACCAAAATTCCCATATCTTTGATCAATAATCATACACCACCTTTTTGAAAATTATGGTTAAAAAGGGGAATTTTGAGCAATAACTTTAGAACGTTGCAAAGTCCTCACGAGAAAAGACAAATTCAGATAATCGAATGATTGGACTTTTGAAAAGCTTCATTTGATAAAGGAAATTGAATTGGCGTTTTGTTATTTTTCTGTAAAACACAACCTAAAACATTTAATCTTGTAGTGAAATATTGATTAAACTTTTGTAGCCTATGACTATTTATGTAGAACAAAATAATCTTACATTGGAAATGCTAATGGCAGCTTATATAGTAAAAAATTTTTTTCCAAGGAAGGTAAAAATCATTATTACCAGAAATATTCCAGATAGCGTGTCTGATTCACTTATTATAAGAAAAATCAAACCGCTTCCATTGACAGGTGATATATTAAGCCATCTTACCCTGATGGAAGAACTCTTAATTGAGGGTTATTTTGTAAGTGATGAAAAGATTTCCATTTTAACAAATGTGGTTAACCTAGGGTTTGAAATTGTTGAAGGAAATAAATTTCCTTCGGTTTCTATGGATTTTAGTCAATGTCAATCATTAATTTCAAAAAAAGCTATCGCAAGTTATATTATTTTTTTATTAATTATGGAATCGGAAGATTTGAAAAAATGAATTTCATCACATTAATTAAGTTTTTATTAATTGAATTAATTCTTTATTATAATATAATAAGATAACTTTACCACCATCTTTTGTGTTAATTTAGTAAGGTTCCTACTTTCTGTTTATTGCTAATGAACCGATATGCGAGTTCGGTGTTTTGGGGGGAATATTGCTCGATTAGTGTGGTTACACCTAAGCCTAGCAATGAACACGATTATCACCTAGTGCATCTGTTTTAAGTTCTAACCTTCTTTCCTGATTTTTTTTAGCAACTTTTGGAGAATGTCCCTCCAGGTCTTTATACTCCCTAAAATGATGAAAGGTATAATTGCCTACTTTCGCTATAACTCATCTTTACAATCGTCAAAAATTAATCTGTCCAACGTTTTTCAGTTCTTAGTCACTAAAATTTAACCTCCAATTTTATTTTAAAATCGCCCATTCCAGCCAATAATAAAGGTTTATGAAAACTTGGGGTACTACCCCAGCTAACTACCCCTGCCAACTTGTGACCATATTCGGCCAACAAACCAAACGAAAACTGAATATGAATGACATGATCTTTTCACCAATTGACAAAAGACAACTTATCCAAGAGATAGCTGAAGAAGTAGCTTCAAGGATAATCCCAGAGTTGCAACCAGCCACTCCCGACGATGAATTGATACAGATACCTGAGGCCATGAAACTGCTCGGGCGCTCCCGCACCACGATCAACAACTGGAGGAGGGAAGGTTTCCTGAAGGAACAGGTAATCAACACCAGGGTGTATTTTAAAAAGTCAGATATACTGAATGCCGGTCACCAAAAAAACGGTCGGAAAAAATAAAAGCGGATCATGCCCGATCCGCCTTAATTAATTTCATTAGGAAATGGTATCCCGTTTTTAATGAGATAAATATACCATTTCTGTATGGAAATATCAACCCAAATCTACAGAAATATGGACGATCAAACCCCTATCAAAAAGATTGATGAGAAATCTTCGAGTGCAACCATTCGAATGATCAGATTCCTTATGACAAAATATGAGTTTAAAAATAACATGGTACTTAACGAGGTCTTTGCAAAAGAAAAAGAAGGAAAGAAGTACCACCCAGTCAATCCCCATACGCTTTACATAGAATGCCGACAGGAGGGATACCGTACCTCGGTGGCAGAGATCAATACCTTTCTGTCTTCAGATTTTATTCCTAAAACCAACCCTTTCGTGAATTACTTTAAACAGGTACGGGAGACCTGGAGGGAAGCCAGCCATGGGGATTATATTCGGAAATTCACCAACTATATTCAGGTACAAGGACAAGAACGTTTTGAGATCCAGTTCAAAAAATGGCTGGTGCGCTGTGTGGCCTGTTGTCTACGGGATGACTTTTTCAATAAGCAAGCCTTGATCTTTGTACAGGAGCAACAGAATAGCGGCAAGACCACACTTACTCGTTTCCTGATTCCAGACCAGCTGAAGACTTACCAAGCTGAAAATATCTCTGTAGACAAGGACAGTCTTATCGCTTTGAGTCAGAATTTTGGAATCATTCAGGATGAGCTTTCCACACTTTCCAAAACCGAGATCAATGCACAGAAAACGCTGATGAGTAAATCACAAGTCAAAGTCAGGCATCCTTATGACAAGAAGCCTAAAATGGAACCGAGAAGGGCTTCCATATGGGGATCTACCAATAAGGCCGAGTTCCTTACAGATGTGACAGGTAGCGTGCGTTGGCTCTGCTTTACGGTAAGGGAAATTAATTGGAATTACATAAAGGAAATTGAAATCGATAGGGTTTGGGCACAGGCTTATCAGCTATACCTGTCGAATTTTCATTATGAAATGACAGCGAAGGAAATCCGGGAAAATGAAATCATGAACAATCAATACAAAACCATTTCTCCTGAAGTAGAGCTAGTGCAAAAGTTCTTTACACCAGGCACCAAAGAGGACCATGACAAATTCATGACTGCAACGGATATCTGCCATCAGCTGGCTTTAAATATTTCCGGCAATCTAAGAATTAGCCCTGTGGAGATTGGGAAAGCCTTGAAACTGCTTGGTCATGTTCAGACCCAAGTACGGAGAAACGAAACCCAAACCTTCCCCGAAAAGGGATACTACATAAAACAAAACCAACCTACTACTTACTACAAATAGGAGGTAGATAATTGAAATACAGCTAATTAACCTGTAGTAAGATAAAATAATTAAAGTTACTACAACCTACTACAAATAGCGCTTTTGTAGTAAGATGGTCTTTGATGCATAATAATATAACCAGTTGAATATCAATAATTAAACGGGTGTTTGTAGTAAGGTAGTAGCTGTAGTAAGTGGTTTTTCAAAAAAATTAAACTTAAGAACAATGAATGCAAAAGAGGCAAATAAAATATCCATAATAACCTATCTGGACCAGATAGGAATCAGACCAAGTAAAGTTAAAGCAGGTTATTGCTTTTATTATTCTCCCTACCGGGAGGAATCCACCCCTTCTTTTAAGGTAAGCCCGAGCAAAAATCTATGGGTAGATTTCGGAGATGGAAATGCTGGGGGTACGTTGATTGACCTGGTTCTTAAAATGAATCCTGCTTATACTGTTCCTGATGCTATTAGGGAAATCGAAACGGTAAGTGGCTCTTCTTTTTATCTTCATCAGCCTGCTATTCCCCGACCCGACCCATCTGTAGAGACAGCTGAAGGAATCAAGATAATTAAAACCAAACCATTAGGAAACAATAGCGCAATAACGGATTACCTTCAATCTAGGCGAATCCTTCTGGACACAGCTAAAGAATTTTGCCGTGAAGTCTATTACCGCATTGGTGACAACAGATATTTTGGTCTAGGCAACCCTCATGAAAATGGTTGGGCAATTCGTAACAAATATTGGAAAGGCTGCACTGCCCAGGGGGTATCTACCTACTGTAACAATTCAGCTGATCTTTGCCTTTTTGAAGGAATATTTGACCTGCTGAGTTATAGGGAGATGAGAAAAGGGGACCATTACCGAGAGGACTTTATGGTGCTTAATTCTTTGGCTAATTTACAGGGGTTCTATTCGAAAATAAATAAGTACAGCTGTGTAAACTTATTTTTGGACAGGGATAAGGCTGGGAAAGAGGCGGCCAGAAAATTAATGGATAGCCTACCCCATTGCAGAGACCAGTCAGAATTATTTCATCCCCATAAAGATTTAAACGAGTATTGGATGAGTAGGGAAAATTTAAGCGTAAAAAGGTAACCGAACCAATTAAGATTTTTAGGATACTACAGAAAAACTAAGAAAATGTCTAGATGAGTGGAGGAGACTTAAGGCTTTGCCTAGCAAATTGTTGAATATACGGATATGCCTATATACCAATACTTACATACATTCCTATTCAAATAATGCTATACCTAATTATATTCCGAAGGGGAGGGGGGAATGACGAAAAATGGAATGCTGAGTTCCAATAATAAATGCCTATTCAGGTATCCATATACACATATGACCATGTATTTAAAGATCCCTATATCCCAATAAAAATATAATATTTATTTGTATATATTTAGATAAAAACATATGTTAAGCAATATTATTAGTAATATTTAGTTATTAATTTACATTAAAACAGTTCTTTATTTAACCAACTAGAGTCTAATTACCGCTCTGGTGCCACTAGAATTCCGCTGTGCGCGGTCTTTGCAAGTTGTGTCTTTGTCCGACAAAAAACCACTGGGTTTTTTTCTACCAAAGACGAACTTGCCCCTCCCATTTCCCTTCTTGTTCGACAGTTGTGCAATGTGGAGTGGAGAAGAAAAATCCTCGCAACTCGGATTTTAACAAAAAAATCAAATGAAAAAAGCAACTCAAAATGACAGGGAACAGGTCGTGACCATCCTGTTGAAAGCATTTAAAAAAAACAAAAGTGTCAACTACATTGCTGGCAAAGAAGAAGAAAAAATTCGCTATTTGATGGAGTATTCTTTTGAAAACTGCATTGATATGGGGGAAGTTTTTATTTCGGAGGATGGCAATGCTTGTGCCATGATCCAATTTCAGGATAAGAAAAAGTTCTCTTGGAAAAGTACCTATCTGGATATACAGTTAATTTTCAAAACCATTGGGGTGGGAAATATTCCCAAAGCCTTATCCAGAGAATCCTTTATCAAGAAGCATTATCCCAAAGCGCCTTTTACCTACCTATGGTTTGTTGGGGTCAGCCCGGAAAAGCAAAAAAATGGCTTTGGCACTAAGATCCTGAAGCATGTACTGGATTATTCCAAAACACTTGACCGTCCTGTTTACCTTGAAACATCTACGGAGAGCAATCTCCCCTGGTATCAGAAACACGGTTTGGAGATTTATACCGTTTCCGAAAAGTTTGGATTTCCCTTTTACTTCCTGAAAACTGCCTAAAACGCTATGACTGTTCTGAATACCGAAATTCACATTGTAACCTTAGTATTTGTTTTGCTGGAGGTGATGATGTTTTCTCATCAACTGGTTTTTTACCTCCAAAAGCCCAATGAGAAGAAGAGGAAATATTACCTAATTTTGCTTTTTCTTCTGATTGTTTACAATTTGGCCGGAGGACTTTTTCCAGATGAAGATTTACCCCTGTCAGTAACATTGCAATACATTCTTGCCTATGGTGCCGGTTTCGGAATGGGAGCTTATTTTCCTTATTATTTTTACAGGGCATTCAATATTACACATTTGGAATTTCATGCCAAATACGGGGTGCTAATATTTTTGATCTTACCGTTTGTACTTTTCTTCTGTATTTTATATCCCATAGGAATAGACTTTAAGACCATGATCTACGTGGGAATGATCATTCCGTTTTCCTATGCTTTTTACATGGTTTACAATATACTTTGGGGCATTCGGCAACGCTACAAAACCAGAAAGGCTTCCTTCGATGCTATTCTATCTTACGTTGCTGTAGCTCCCTGGACATTGATGCCTTTGTTGGCCTATTTGGAAGTAACACAGCTTACTGAAGTTTTATTGACAAATGGTGGCTTCCTGGTAATCACTGTACTTTACATCCGGAACATGGTCGAGGAAAATAGAAAAGATTTGGAAACCCTGAATCTTCTGCAAACCAAAAATGAAGATGAAATTTTCACCATTCGCTGTACCAAGCTTGGCTTTACAAAGCGTGAAATTGAAGTCTGCGAATTGGTTCGAGAAGGTCATATATACAAGGATATAGCTGACACTTTGTTTATCTCCGAAAGAACAGTGAATAAACATATGCAGAATATTTTCAAAAAAGCAGAAAGTAATAACAAGTTTGATTTGTTGAATAAGATTACTAAAGGTGAAAGGACAGCTGAGGTGGGTTAATCATCTGGAATGCTAAAAGTAATGTAGTGACACAAATTGAATCATTTTATGCATCGCGGTTCACTATAATGGAAAAATAAGACGAAGAAGTTTAAAACCAGTGTTTTATTACCTGCTCCATCGTTTGATCAAGTGGATTCTGAACAAATAAAAAAGCTTCATAGAAAGCAAGGTCAAGATAGTTACATGGCTTAGATATGTTAATGTCTCTTTTCCAAACCTTTTCTACAATAGGGGACTGAGATACATATTAGTATAACATAATGAATCAACCGACAGGATGTTAAGCGCCTTATGGAATGACCCATTTAGGGGTGGGATTCCCCTTTACCTACTTGACTATCTATTTAATAGATCCTTTAATCCCAATTTAGATCTGTTTGTATTGATCTGATTAATTTCGCTTTCAGAGTAATTTTCTGGCTTAAAAGTAAGTGTTCCAAAAATATATTGCCCACCAGCTCTAAGTGATAATCTATCCGAAATTACAGCAAACATATAGGGGCTAAACGAAGAATCAATATGATATGCTCTGTGAAAATTTTCAGATACAAGTTGATTTAATTCTAATATGTTATTGTGTACTGTTACTAAACAGAGAGCCTCTTGAGCTTCATTTGACATATGGCTTGTTTTGGGCCATTTCCATTTTTTTAATAGTTTTATGGCTAGCTCCGAATTTATTTTATCGAAGTGATTAATTTTTTGATAAAGCCGTGTTATATCAGCTTTCTTTAAGTTAGGTACTGTTTGAATACTGTCACGATATATTTGATCTCGATAGTAAATTTCTTCAAGTGCCAGTTCAACCGAATCTAAAATTATAAGTTGAGTGAGACGATCTTTGATTTTTTCCACTTCAATAAGTAAGTGTCCTTCTTCTAATTTTGGAAGCCATTGATATTCGTCTTTGCCGGTAGATATCAACTGGGTAGCTAATGATGTGTTACTCTCTGCTTGTTCTTTACAACCATTTAATAATAAAACAATGATTAATACGGTGAAATATCGCATTTATATTTTACAGATAGCATTAAGACTAAAAACTATGGCGGAATCAAAACTTACCCTTTTTAACCTTCAGATTTTGCTTGTTGATAAATGTATCTATTTAATTTTCAGTTTTTAAGGATGTTTTTAGCTGGTGAGGCCAATCGAGTTACTTAGAATACAAGATAATTATTTATTCTTAAGATTTAAAACCTATACTCCTGCATTTACCTATTTACATTTGGTTACCTTGTTTTTGAGAGTTTCCCTCCATGAACGGATCAGGGCCCACTGTTACCTCATCTGCGAGCATATTTTTCTATAGCCCGGATTGGGAGGCAGTATTGGATTCTTGTATGGCGGATAAGGCTGCCAGGGCCTCTTCGCTAAAAGAACTGGCAGCATCGAAAATGCTCGATCGGAGAATAGAAGAATACTATGCCACCTTTGACAGGAGTTGTTTGGAACTGACGGAGGAGAGTTTGTCTTACACTTATATTCCCAAGGAATACCACTATACCCTTTACTATTACGATCAGGCCGGTAGCCTAGTTCAAACTGTGCCCCCGGCAGGAGTGCAGCCACTAAGTGGAGAGCAGGTTACATCGGTGAAAGGTGGTACAGCTATTCATCCCTATCACAGACTGGAAACCCGCTACCAATACAATAGCCGAAACCAATTGATTTGGCAGGACAGCCCGGATGGTGGAGTAAGCCGTTTCTGGTACAATAAGGCCGGGCAACTTCGATTGTCGCAAAATGCCAAACAGACTGTGAATGATCTGTACAGCTATACCAGATACGACAAGCAGGGCAGAGTGATAGAGACAGGGGAGATTTATTCGATAGAACCCACCGATACCTTGCAGGTGAATTTGGAAGATTTAACCTTTCCCGATTGTGGAACCTATGGCTGTGTAGATGTAACCCTCACGGTATACGACCGGGCAGGTTTACCTAGGGATCCCACTTTTTCCCAAGAATACCTGCGCAGCCGGGTATCCTGGACAGCTATGGTGGAGAAAAATGCAGCAGATACTGTATACACTTATTACAGTTACGATCCGCATGGCAACGTAAAGGCCTTACTCCAAGACCTGCCAGGGATAGGCCCAAAACGTACGGAGTATGTATATGATCTGGTCAGTGGCAACGTAAACCAGGTGCACTACCAAAAAGGTTATTCTGACCAATTGATTCACCGCTATCGTTACGATGCGGACAATCGAATTGAGGAAGTATTAACCAGTTCAGATGGCTACATATGGAACCGTGATGCAGCCTATTATTACTACCCACATGGACCGCTGGCCAGAGTAGAACTTGGTGAGTACAACGTACAAGGGCTAGACTACTACTATACACTACAGGGCTGGCTGAAAGGCATCAATATGCCTATGGAGGGTGATCCCGGGGGGGATGGTGAAGGAGGTTTCCGTACAGGTACCGATGCTTTTGCAATTGCTTTGGGTTATAATGAAGGGGACTATAAACCCGTAAATTCTAATGTGACCCTAACGGATAGCAGAGACCAACTCTGGAACCACTATAAAGAAATTAGAGATACCACCGCAACCGGATTATACAATGGTAATATTAGTTGGATGAATACTGACCTGCCAGGCTTGGGCGAGTCGGAACGCATGCAGGCCATGGTATATGGATATGATCAGCTGCACAGGATCGTTCAGGCCAGAAGCTTTAGCGGATCAGAAACTACTGGTTTCGACTCCAGGTCGCCAGGTGCAAATAAATACGATGCGGATTATAGCTATGATCCAAACGGAAATTTATTAACTTTACAGAGAAGGGATGAGCAAACGGCCATTCAAGAGGACTTGACATACAGTTACTATGATGTAACCAATAAACTTAAAAATGTAGATGGGTCAACCACAGAAAACTACACCTACGACGAAATCGGCAACCTGATTAGTGACAATGCCGAAGGCATAGACAGCATCACTTGGACTCCTTACGGGAAAGTGAGGGCAGTGTATAAGGACGACAACTCCGAAGTCCATTTCAGGTACGATGCCTCCGGAAACCGCATCGCGAAGATAACTGAAACGGATACGACCATTTATGCCCGGGACGCCTCTGGAAATGTCATGGCTGTCTACAAAAACGACACCTTGTTAGAACAATCAATCTATGGCAGTTCCCGACTAGGGCTAATGACGGCCACATCCAAAGCAGGCTACCGAACGCTGGGAGGTAAGAAGTATGAACTGTCCAATCATCTGGGCAATGTCCTGGCTGTAGTAACAGATAATATCCATCTCGATCAGGATTCCACTTGGGCCAGTGTAGTAAATGTTACGGATTACTACCCGTTTGGACTGGCGATGGATGGTCGTAGCGTGCAGGATAGTAGTTACCGTTATGGGTTCGGTGGGCATGAGACAGACGATGAGATTAAAGGCTCTGGAGATCATTTAAGTTTTGGAGATTACGGCTATGATCCTCGTATTGTAAAACGCTGGAACCTAGATCCTAAATTCTCCCAATATCCACATGTTAGTCCATATTCTGCTTTTGAAGGTAATCCTATATATTTTAATGATGACTCTGGGGAAAATGCAGAAATAACTATTAGTGGGGATCAGATTACCGTCACAACCAAAATTTACATTTATGGTAGTGGTGCAACAGCAGATAAAGTTGCGGAAATGCAAACAAATATAATGGCCAAATGGGGTGGGGATTATTCCTATAAGGATCCAGAGACGGGACAAATTTACAATGTCAAATTTGATATAAAAGTCGGCATTTACCAGGGGAAAACACCGGATACTAATATTTTGGAAATAAAAACCCAACCTCAGAATAATTTTGTTGAAGTTGTAGATAAAGCTGGAAGAAGTCGAGTACATGGTGAAAAAGGAGAAATGGTAGAGACTTTAGGTGGTTTGCTGATCACGAAAAATGCTATGCAAACTGGAATTTTCTATACAAAAGATATCAACGGCAGTGAAAGAGATGCTTCACCACATGAAACAGGCCATTTGCTTGGCTTATCTGATAGATATACGAATATTAGAAATGCCGCCGGAGTAGTTGTTGATTCAAAACCAATGCCGGGATGGAAAAGTAATATAATGGGGAATTCCTCACGTGGAGTCGTGGATCAAAGAAATATAGATGGTATACTTCAAAATGCCATAAATGATTATAATGGTTCCTACACAAAAAAGTGGAATGACTGCGAAATCTGTCCTGGCAAAATTGATTTTAGTTATATTCAAACCAACAAAGATCATGAGCCGAAATTTGATATTGAATAAAATTATTTTACTGTTTTTAGTACTGCAAATACCTTTAGGTTGTGAAACCAAAGAAAGTTTTTGCGAAAAATTCTTAATAATCACTAATGAGAATTATGGTTTTTTTTCTAATAACTACAAAAAATTTTATTCGTGCAAATATTTGTCTTTCATGAGAATAGACAAGGACAAACTAAATAAATCTCTAGAGGTTTTGGTGAACTCTGATTCGTTAACGGTTTTAAGAATTCATTTAGTTGACTTAGACACTCTTCCAGAAATTATCTCAAGATTTGAACGGTTGGAAACTATGGAAATAGTAGGATGCAACTTAAGTATAATTCCAGAATCATTTTCGAGCTTTACTACACTAAAAAAATTGAAAATTAATAATAATAAGATACGAAATATACCTTATATATCATCATTAGAAAGTCTAGACGTCACAGAAAATGATATGGTAAGCTTACCTTATAAATATTTTAAATCTCAAAATTTAAAATATTTATATCTAGATAATAATGAAATAAAGAATATTGAAATTAATGATATTCATAAGAAAAACTTAATAATTCTTTCAATATCAGGTAATAACATCCATGAAACTCAGGTTGATTCTCTTTTATCAAAATTGGGGGACTCTGTTGTTGTTACCTCAAGACCAGTTGAATAATAGTTTTGATGGTTATGATCCAAATGAGGACTGAGCGTAAAAAATTCAAACCTTAGTATGAATTTAGACTAAGAGGAGAGAATAAGTCTCTCCTCGACGAATTGACGTATGAGTATTACGCATTTAGCAACAAGCTGAAGAATGTGGATGGTACGGAGACCGAAAATTACACCTATGATGAGATTGAGGGCCGAGCGTTAAAAAATGATCCCTTTGGATCATTTTAGAGAGGAGCCAGGCTGTGCGGGAGAATTTCTGATGCTGCAGAAGGTATAGACAGTATTGCCTGGACGCCATATGGTAAGGTGAGGGCAGTTTTCAAGGATGACAGTTCGCAGGTACATTTCAGGTATGATGCTGCAGGAAATCGGATAGCTAAGATTACCGAAAGCGACACCACGGTTTATGCTCGGGATGCAAGCGGTAACGTCATGGCTGTCTACAAAAACGACACCTTGATAGAACAATCAATCTATGGAAGTTCCCGAATAGGCTTAATGACGGCATCCTCCAAAGCAGGCTACCGAACGCTGGGAGGCAAGAAGTATGAACTATCCAACCACCTTGGAAATGTTCTGGCCGTGGTAAGTGACAATATCCATCTCGACCAGGATTCAACTTGGGCCAGTGTGGTCAATGTTACAGACTATTACCCGTTTGGATTGGCTATGGATGGTCGTAGTGTGCAGGATAGTAGTTATAGGTACGGGTTTAACGGCAAGGAACTCGACGGCGGTGGGGAATGGGGCGGACGGAACAATTACGACTACGGTTTCAGGATCTATAATCCGAGGATTGCCAAGTTTTTGAGTGTGGATCCGCTATTTCAAAGCTATCCTTGGTATACCCCATATCAATTCGCAGGAAACAATCCAATCTGGGCAATAGATTTAGATGGATTGGAAGAAAAAAAGGTTAATGATAATTCTGGTGAAAATCGAGTAAGAGAGGCAAAGAAACATGAAAATAATTATACCTATTCTCAGGAGAATGTAAGGCCTTTAAATATGGAAAATAGGAAGTGTTTTGACTGCTCAGGATTTGTTCTATTTATCATGCAGACCACAGATCCTGAAATAGCTAAGAAATTAGCAGATCCTAACGATTCAAATCAGGGTAACACAAAAACAATTCAAGACGGAATAAGGGAGATTGGTGGTGGAATTCGAAAAGATAATCCAAAGGTTGGAGATTTAGCTATTTGGACTGGGCACGTCGAATTTGTAGATTATAGCGATGGCTTGAATTTTACAACTTTTGGAGCTCGAAGAGGAACGGTTCCAAATGAACTAGGTAGGTCAAAAAATGGAACAGTATGGCTGAATAGTAATTATGGTCAAGAAAAACTAAATGATCTGGCATCAGGAACATTCCTTGGTTTTTGGACTCCCCCATCGTCAGGAGGAGATTACAAGCCTCTGATTTCCAAATCAACATCAACCAATCTGAATAATAATACAAATCAGCTACAGGAAATTTTAATGTCTGGTACTGCAAACCTGAAAAAAGCAGAGTTTAGGGCTGCACCTGACCCCACTTTCGGTCAGACTTTGCAGGAAAGCAAAGTTCCAATCGTTAGGACTTTGGGCGATATTGTAAATTATTTTGGTCATTAAAAAATTAATTATAAGACAATGCATATATTAACTAAATTTATTTGTGGGTTCATTATATTGATTTTCTATTCCTGTGCTAGTTCTTCTTCTAGTGAGTATAAAGATTCAAATGTAAAGAATAGTGATTTGAATAAGTCCTTTTTTGAACGTTTTAAATATGATAGTTTACAAGAGGTTTCTAATATTACCTTAGCGAAAGAGCGTCAAGGGGGCGAATGGTTATTGAAAAAAGTAGACCCAATAGAATATAATAAATTTCTTCCTCCCAATTTGTTAAATGAATTTCAAACAAAAAGTTCAGAATTATTTTTATACGGATATAAGAAGCTCAACTCATCACAAATTGCTTTTGTTGAAATTGTTCAAGCACAAGAATATGTTGGATCTATTTTGATTACTATGAACTTAAATGAATTTGAAATAATTGATTATCTGGAAATAGAGGGAGGAAGTTGTCCGGGTCCGTATTTAGATGAAGATGAAAACGTGGTTTGGTGTGAAAAAAAATCTGGTCATTTTTTTGATGATGATAAGTTAAGAGTTGTTAGGGTAAAGTATAATAGCGACGATTTTGTGTCTGGTAGTGTGATGAGAATAGATTCTATAAAAGTCGATTATAAGTTTACCGAGAACGGTCAAATATCCCAAGTTAGTAAAGATTCCGTGAGATTCATTAGTACAGTCGACTAGCTACTCATTTATCTTTTAGTGTCTGTAACCTAATACAACGGACTATTATCCGTTCGGTTTGGCCATGGATGGTCGTAGCGAGCAGGACAGTGCCTACCGTTATGGGTTTAACGGGAAGGAGAAAGACCCGGAAGGAATGGGCGGGGGAGGCTCTACTTATGATTATGGGTTTAGGATTTACAGCCCGCTGATTGCGAGATTTTTATCGATAGATCCACTGACTGACAGTTATCCTTGGTATACACCTTATCAATACGCAGGAAATAAACCAATTAGGTTTATTGATATTGAAGGCCTTGAAGAAGGAGAACCTCGTATTTTCTGGGATTGGGACATAGATATGAATAATGCTCCTGATAAATATAAAGGCCCCCTAATGAAGAAAAGTGTTAAGTCTACATATACAGCAACTGGGTATGCGAGAAATAATGCCTATTACTGGAACAAAGTTTTAGAGAAAGACGCGAATGCATTGGATAGAGTAAATGCGAATAGAGTTAAATACGGAGGAGCGTCTCCAAAAGTGAGTCCCGAATTGATTGCACATTTGAAAAACACAAAGGGTATAGATTTGAGTTCATATGAGGGTCAGACTTTGGTTCACCATCACGTTAATCAAGGTAGAACGGCCGTTGCCATGCCCACAGGTGATCATACGGAATTTTCAGGACGGCTTCATCAAATTACTAGAAAGGGGAAGGTAAGAAGCAGGGGTGGTACTATTGGTAAAATAGGAAGCCTTTTGGGACCATTAGCAGATTTTTCAGGCTATTTGAGGGGTGATCCTCACAATACATGGGTTATGTTTAGTAAGCCTGATATTGGAGCAGTACGTTTTGAAGCAGGAGAAGGGTTTTATTATACGATAACATCTGCAGTGAATAATGATAGTTTTACCAGTGTAACCTTTCAGAGGTTTAGTGATTATCGCTGGGATGATGAGCAAAAGAAACATGTTGGTTTTGGCTATTTAGATACCTACACAGAAACCTATGACAAGAATACAGGTAGAAGTTCCATATCAAAATCGAAAGAATTATAAAAAATGAGAATAGTTGATATTGTTTCAAAAGTCAATCAAATAAAGCCATCAAAAGAAGAGCTTTCAAATCGAATTGAGGATGCTGATTATGTTGATTACCTTTTGGATAGCTATACAATCGATATCAATGATATCGATCCCAAGTTAAGTTTGATAGAAAACCTAGTTCTCCATACAAGTTTTGGTAGTATTGATTTTGCTGGAATAACATTTAACGGTGTTTTAGAAGATTTAGCGGTCAAAGAAACCAGACTCAAAGTTTTTGCTGTTTTTCAGGAGAATCAACTTTGTTATAATGGTTCGCTGGATCGGTTCTATTATATAGATTTGTATGATCCCAATAACCAGCCGATTGTAGTCCAATGTGATCTGATACAGGATAAATTTATGGAAGCTTTACTTTACCTAATGGGATTAGATATACGGTTTACATATAAGGATATACCCATTGGGCCTGATAGTAGCGAGGAATTAGCAAGGATCGCAGGCCATCCAGATTACAAGAGATTTTTTGATATTGTGTTGTCACAGTATGAGTAGAAGGATGGTTTAAGAAAATTCAAAGAAACAGTTAAGCCTCTGGAATTTCAGGGGCTTTTTTATTGGGCAGTGGGCAGGTTTTTTTGGAAGAAGTCTTTGAATTTAGTCCGGGTGAGCATGGAATCGATGATGCGGTACACAGCAAGTTTGTCTCCTTTTTCCAGTTGTGCGATTAGCTGTACTTTTTCATTGACGGTTTTGTCCTCAATCTTGATCTACTTTGGTGCCGCATCTTCCAGATGTACCAGCCCATCCAGTGTAAGGCCAAAGAACCTGGCAAGCTTGTCGGCCACTTCGATGGAAATATCCATTTCCCCTTTTTCCATCTTCGAATAGTTGGACGGGTGTACGTCCACGGCGTTGGCCACTTCCTTTTGGAGTAGTCCCCGTTCTTCCCTGAGCTTTTTTATGTTCTGTGCTAACTGGTGTTATTTTTTCAGATGGGTCAACCCAAAATAGTCTAGGATAAGCAAATTGGTTTTTATTGAACAATATATACCTGAATAACCTTCCACCCCTATATACGCATACCTACGTATTCGCATAAAATAGCCCTTTTTACGTATTTCCTTCCTTATTTTTTTTCCTTCTCTTTGGGTCTGTCAGTAATTAGCAAGAACCAGACAACCTGAAAAACATGAAGGATCCGCAGGAAAACAAAACCCACAAAATCACCTTCAGGCTCAAAGAGCAGGAGGCGAAATTTCTGGATGATTTTGCTGGGAGTGCGGGTATTTCCAGAAGTGATACACTCAGGAACCTGATCCGAAAAATCCAGGGAGATGCATCCATTATTAAGACAGATAAATTGCTTAATACCCTGTCTGACCTTGCAGCCGAGCAGGGGCGGGTAAACAACAATATCAATCAACTGGCCAGGCATGCCAATCAATATTCCAAGGTAAGTGACCTGGACCCCAAGGTATTTGTAAGGTTTAATACGCTGCTAAACCGGCACCTTGACTTTCAGGAGGACATGAACAGGACTTTCCGAAAAATTTATAAATCCATCAGCTGATGACAGTCAAAATTCTATCATCCACCAGTACTTTCAAAGGGGTTTCCTACAACACCAACAAAATGCAGTCCGGCAAAGGTGAACTGATGAAATTCAAAAATTTCGGTTACCTGCAATCGGCGCAAAAAGTAAGCCCGGCTGAAATGAAAACCTTTCTCAAAGTCCATTCTAACCGAAATTCCAGGGTACAAAACAAACAATTTCATGCCATGATTTCTTGCAAGGAACGAGAATACAACAAGAAGGAACTCACCAAAATGGCCGAGGAGTGGCTTGAAAAAATGGGCTATGGAAACAACCCTTACCTGATCGTATTCCATGGAGATACCAAAAACAACCATGTCCATATGGTCTCTTCCAGAATCGGCAACGACGGCAAAAAGATTAATGACAGTATGGAAAGGATTAGGGCACAAAAATACATGCTGGAGATCATGGAAAGAAATCCGGGTCAGGAATGCAGGAAGATTCTGGATCAGTTAAAATCATTTTCCTTTTCCACCCTCAACCAGGCCAAGCTATACCTGGAAACTCGGGGATATAACCTTCAAGAAAAAGAAGACCAACTGCTCCTATATAAATTTGGTTTGCTACAAGGCGAACTTTCCCTAAAGGAAATAAAGCATAAGACCAATGCCTATACCATCGATAAGGCAAGAAAAATGCAGCTCCATGCCTTGTTTGAAAAGTACAGGAAGGTTTACTGCAGCACCCCAGTTCCAATATTTGAACCGCTGAAAGGCAATCGCCTTGGGAAACCTAAGGGTTACCGGTCAGAAATGGCAGACTTTCTCAAGGAAAAATTTGGGGTAGAATTGTTGTTTCATGGCAGGGATGGCAAGACACCTTATGGCTATACGATTATCGACCATAGCAGGAGAATCATCTTTAAGGGAGGTGAAATCTATCCGCTTAAAAACCTGAATCAGGAAGAAACAAGGGATAAAGTTAAAGTAATCAATTTCCTTTTTCCATCAGATATTTCTGCTTATAAAAGCATTACAGGCGCTTCAGATACCCTTTTCCGAATCAAACGTTTTCCGGAAAATACGGCTTACCGGTTGAAATTACTGTCTATTTTAGAGGATTACCCCAACCTCCAAACGGGCCTTGAGGAATTCAAATTACACCTTCTGGTAAACGAAAAGAGCTTGTTTTTACTGGACACTCAAGAGCGGTTTTTTATTCGACTGGAAGCCATTCTGAAAAATAAAGAATACAACAGATTTGCCAGACTTTGGGAAGTCCCTCTCCGAAATGGAACAGGACAAGCAGCTAATATCGAATCAGGTTCTGATTCAAGATTGCAATTACCTATACAAGCGGACAGCGAAAAGGTCTTACCCCACACTTTGGGCAATGAATACGCCGAACCAGACCGGGAGACAGTGTCCCCACTTCCCACTTTTAACCTGGATATCCATCAGGATGTGGACGACGAAGCAATGCATGGAAGGAGAAGAAACAAAGATAAAGACAACAAAAAGAGAAGCATCAGATAAAAACCAATGCATATGATAATTCTATTCGCAAACCAAAAAGGAGGAGTCGGTAAAAGTACCCTTTCGGTGCTATTTTCCAACTACCTAACCCTGGCCAAAAACAAAGCGGTAAAGGTCTATGACATGGACTTTCAACGGTCGCTTTACAACAAGGCCCAGGCGGCAGAAGTGATTGAAAACACGCCATTGTACCCCGTAGAGGCTGCCGAATTGTCTCAATTTAATGCCATACAAAAAAAGGACACCAAAAAAGAAAATCAGGTCAGCATCATTGACCTGGCGGGTAAAATGGATGATGATGAACTTGTTCCGGTATTCCAAAAATCGGACCTCATCTTATGTCCCTTCAGTTATGACGAATACTCCGTGTCCTCTACCATCGAGTTTTCCTTTGTAATCAAAAAAATTAATCCGAACGCCAAAATCATATTTATTCCCAATAGGGTGCGGAGCAGTGTGAAATACGAAACCATGAAATCGGTTCAGGACGCGCTGAAAAATTTCGGAGCAGTCACCAGTAGCATCACTGAAAGGATAGATTTCCAGCGGATCACTACCTATGACATTCCTTCGAATATCATTGAGGTGATCGAACCTGTTTTTGAATCCATTTATAACGAATACATAGACCCGGCATGGCACAAGATGATTACATAAAAACGCTGATGAGCAATTTCCGCCCCAATGGTCATACATCGGTGAAAAAGAACGGAAAAGAAAGAAAGCTTCCTACAAATAAACAAAATAAATCTACTGCCCTGAGTAAGGATATAGACCATTTATTGGAGCAGGTCAGGGAACTGAAAATTGATGGTGACAAAAAGCGACTGATCAAAATCGATGAGAAAAGTGAGGAAATCCTGAAAGTGATGTACCCGGTATTTTCCGTGGATGTAACACGCTTTATCAATTTTCTTTTGACCCGCTTCTTTCAGGACCATCCGGAACTGATAGACGAAATCAGAAAATCATTTAAAAAACTCTAAAATGAACTGGACTGAATTTATAAAATTTTTGGCATCCGGATACCTGCTTTATTATGGGGTACTGGTTGTGCTTGATCTGCTAAAACCCCAAAAGGGAATCTTTCACAGGGGAAATGAAGACTTGCTGGAATTTCCAGAGGAAACCCAAACTACCATTATTGATGAAGAAGCATTTCAAAGTGAGGATTCCCTTAAAGCAACTGAAAGGTCAGAAGATCAGGAAAACCAGCAATGGAAACTCTATGGAGAAAATATCAATGATTCCACAGGAGGAGTAAGCAGCATGACAGAACTCTTTAGACTGGCACAGGATGAAATGATAGAGGTGAAGAAAAACCTTGTTTACTGAAATGAAAAGCTTGTTCCTCATACTGATGGTTTCCACGATTTTTTCTGTCGTCTGTTTGGAATTGACAGCCCAAACACCTCCGGGCCTCTCCGAGATCAACGAAGGAAAAAACCTAATGGCCCAGAACTTTCGGGCACTCTCTCGAGCGGTGCTAATTCTGGGTGCCCTCTTTGGCCTACTGGGCGGATTAAGGATATATAACAACTGGCAAATGGGCAAGCAAAACATCGATATTGAGGTAGCAGGATGGTTTGGGGCCTGTATATTTCTTTCTGTATTGGGAGTCTTCTTAAGTGCCCTTTACCAGGTACCCATTGCCTAAAAAAGATCAATCAATTTTAAACCATAATATACAATCCATTTAAATCAACTAATCATGAACAAAAACAACAAAAAAGCTATCGGAACCCTTGCTATGGCAGTCATTGGCCTGGTTCAGGCAAAAGCCCAGGGAGTACAAGGCATTACAGCCGCAGAATCTTCTCTCATAGGTTATGTAGATCCCGTGGCCTCTCTCTGTCTGGTCATTGGTGCTGTAGTAGGGATCATTGGCGGCGTAAGGGTCTATATCAAATGGAATAGCGGAGATCAGGACATCAACAAAGAGCTGATGGGCTGGGGAGGCTCCTGCTTGTTTATGGTGTTGGTGAGCGTAGTTATTAAGGCCTTTTTCGGTGTTTGATGAGCAAACGATTTCCCATTTATAAAGGGCTCCAAAAACCACTGATGTACAAAGGGTTTCAAGGCAAATTCATCGGCTGGGGCATTGCTTCTCTGGTGATGGGCCTTGTCCTGGGAGGGGTGATCGGAAGCTTTACTAACATGGTTTTCGGGGGATTGCTGACCATCGGTACTATTATAGGTGGCCTTTATTTTACCAGCCTACAACAGAAAAAAGGCCTGCACAATAAAACACGAAATCAAGGTGTGTTTCTACACCCTACAGACCTTAAGTGAATTAATTATGCCTAAACGCAAAAAGACAGCCTTTAAGTTACCCTATATCGGGATAGATCATAGCAATGGATACGATATTCTATACAATGAAAAAGGTGAATTTGGGGTAGTTCTGGAAGTGAAAAACCCGGTCCTGCAGTATGCTGCTGATCCGGGAAACTATGACAACTTTCACCAACTTTATGTCAATGCGATCAAAATTCTTGGGGAAGGATACATTATACAAAAACAGGACATTCTGAGCAGAAAAAAATTCAACCCTAAATCCTCTGGAGAATACCTGCAAAGGAAATATGATGAACATTTCAGGGGAAGGGTTTACACCTCCCATCAGACCCTTCTGGTGATAACAAGAAGAGCAAAACCCGGTTTTTATACTTACAGCCAGAAACAGATTAATGATTTTACTCAATCAATAGACAAAGTAGCAGACCTTTTTGTCCGAAGCCAGCTACCTGTAAATGTACTTAACCAAAATCAGATCAATCGGTACGTCAGGCAGATTCTTTCTATGAATTTCCATGAGAAAGAACTTTGCCTGAACAATCTGCTTGCAGGAGATGAACAGGTTGAAATGGGTGATACCGCAGTCCGCTCTATCAGTTTGGTCAACACAGACACCATTGACCTGCCTCAAGTGGTGGGGACCCATCTGGAAAGGTCAGACAAGGATAGTTTGAAAGGTTTTCCGATCGATAATATGGGGTTTTTGTTTTCTGTCCCCCATTTTAAAACCATTATTTATAATCAGGTGATTGAGATTGTTCCTCAGACCATCACCCAAAGGAAGTTGGAACTGAAACGAAAAAGACATTCAGGAATTCCCGATTCGGCCAATAATATGTGTGTGGAAGACATTGACCAATTATTGGAAGACATAGCAAGAAACAATCAGTTGCTGGTCAATTCTCATTTTAACATCCTGGTGTCCGGAGTAAAAGAGTTGATTCAGGGAACCGCCAATTTTATTGAGTCTTCCCTTTTTCAGCAGGGGATCATACCTTCAAAAAATGCCTACAACCAACTGGAATTGTTCAGAACCGTTTTGCCCTGCAACACTACAGAACTGAAACCTTACGATTTTTTCCTGACCACCTCAGATGCGGCCTTGTGCTTCTTTTTCAAGGAATCCATGAGTGAGGATGAAATCAGTAGTTTTCAGATCAGGCTGACCGACCGACAAGGCATACCAGTAAAGATTGATCCCGCAGACCTGCCCATGCAGACCAACCGGATCAATAACAGGAATAAATTTGTCCTGGGGCCCTCTGGATCAGGTAAATCATTTTTCATGAATGCGCTGGTAGAGCAATATTGCATGTACAATAAAAATGAGACCCCAAAGTGGTTGATGGACGTGGTTATCGTGGATACCGGTCATTCCTATTCCGGCCTTTGTGCCTATTATGGGGGCAAATACATTACCTATTCAGAAAAGAATCCCATTACCACCAATCCCTTTGCCATTACCAGAGAAGAATACAACATCGAAAAAAAAGATGCTCTTCTTACTTTAATTAGTGTACTGTGGAAGTCCGCAGAAGGTAAGATCTCTCAGGTAGAATCCGATGTAATCTCCAATACCATTTCAGCTTACTATCAGGTGTATTTTGATGAGGTATCAAAAATTGACCCCCCTTGTTTTAATAGCTTTTATGAATTTGCATTGACATTCATTCCTGAATTGATTCAAAAGGAAAATATTCCTTTCAATATAGATGAGTTCAGGTTTGTGCTCAAGAAATTCTATAAAGGAGGGGAGTATGGTAGCCTATTGAATGAAGAGGTAGATCAGTCCTTGTTTGGAGAAGCATTTATTGTTTTTGAAATAGATTCCATCAAGGAGCACAAGGTACTTTTCCCTATTGTCACCTTGATCATCATGGATGTATTTATTCAGAAAATGCGGTTTCGGAGCAAGCAGCGGAAAGCACTGATCATTGAAGAAGCCTGGAAAGCCATCGCCTCACCACTTATGGCCAATTATATTCTCTACCTATACAAGACAGTGCGGAAATTCTGGGGAGAAGCCATTGTAGTGACCCAGGAGTTGGGAGATATCATAGGAAACACCGTGGTTAAAGACAGCATTGTGAACAATTCAGATACCATCATTTTGCTGGACCAGGCAAAATTCAAAGACCATTATGATGAAATCGCCTCCCTGCTTTCAATCAATGAGCATGAAAGGAAAAAGATTTTCACCATCAACCAGTTTGACAACACGGAAGGTCGGGGCAGATTCAAGGAGGTTTACATCCGAAGAGGGGCAAGCGGAGAGGTTTATGGCGTGGAAGTATCCCTTCATCAGTATCTAACCTATACCACTGAAAAGCCGGAAAAGGCAGCAGTAGAAATCTATACAGATCGCTTTGGTAGCTATCAGCAGGGCTTGGATCACTTTGTAAGGGATTATGAAAATTCAAAAATGGAATTGAACCGTTTTTTCTCTCTGGTCAACCAATTGGGAATTCCTTATGGAGAAAAAAAAGAATTTACTGACTAAACAATTACAGCATGAAAACTTTGACATTTCTTTTGTTCATTTTCACCAGCGGATGGTTGGAGGCGCAAGTCTATGTTGATCCGGCTGTTTCGGGAGCCCAGGCTACCCATGCCGCCGTGATTAACAATCAACTTAACAAGACCAATGAAAGACTGACTTTAATAGAAAAAGGTCAACAAGCTGTCACTGGAAAACTTACCCTGGTGAATACCGTACAGGAAAAGCTTTATGCAGGATTGACCGAAGTGAGTGCTATCCTTACCAACCTAGCCAATGTGAGGGAGATTGCACGAATTGCGAGTGGCATTTCCGGAGATGTTCGGGACATCATGGAGTTGGCCAAGGAAAATCCCGAATTTATTGTTTTCGCAGAGCAGAACGCTACACTTTTCCAGCAAAGAGCTACTGCATTGGCTTTAGAAGTACAGCATTTTGCACTCAAAGGAGGCAAGGAAAATCTAATGGATGCAGGGGAAAGGGCAAAAATCCTCAATACTATATTAAATGAATTACTGATCCTGAGGTCTTATTCTTATGGAATGTATCGTTCCATGCATTTTGCAAACATGAAGGGGCTTTTCAATTCTCTAAATCCTTTTCAAGGCTATATAGAAACGGACCTTGCCATAATGGATGATATCCTTAGAAAAAGAGAAACCCTTAACCGGTAAGCCATGAAAATTCTCCTGATCTTATTGGCAATTTCCTTCTCTTTCCCAGTGGCAGCACAGGTCAATGTTGCCTTGTTGCATCAGTTGGTAGAAGACTCCAAAAATGAACACGAAAAGCAATCCGATGCAAAGGCCAATCAAGCTAAAAATGCCATTAATGAAGAAGTGAATAGAAACCTGATGGGCCAGGTCAAGGAAAAATATCGGGCAGTTCAGGAGCGTTTTGCTAAGCTTCAACTTTTGGTGGAAGCTGTTGGGCTTGCAGTATCGGCAGAGCCACTTTTAAGATCGATCATAGACCATCAGGAGCAAATCGTTTTTTATTGCCAAAGTGATCCCTTGGTAATTCCCCTGGCATTGGAAACAGAAAAGCTATTCGTCAAGCATTCCTATTCCCTGATGAATTACCTGATAGGCTTAATGGCTTCTATCGGTGACCTCAACCAAATGAAGGTTTCCGAAAGGCGCTTGCTATTGCAGCACGTTTTGCATGAGCTGAGGTCGATCAATAGACTCTCTCTGGCTACCTCCAAAAGTTTGGAGTCCTATATCCGTCAGAAATCAGGAGGGAATCCCTATCCCGAATTCCTTTTGGAAGCCTCAGGGACAGTTGATGAAATATTGGAAAACGCTCAACTAATAAAAAAATGAAACAGCTTCTGATCTTCTTTCTTTTGGCTAATTCCTTTCCGCTGTTTGCTCAAACGGCGGTATTTGACCGGGAGCACTTTTTGATTGTAAACGAAAATGCTGCCATTAGAAATGTATCAGAAATTGGTTACCAGGAAAGCCTTACAAGGATTCGGGAAAACACCGATGACCTTGGCTTGAATGTGTCCAGCCTGGCACTGGTAGAAACCATGATTTACCGGTCCTTGGGCCAGGTAAATGAAGGGCTGAAGGATGCCATTCAGGTAAAACAGATAGGAAAGACTTTGCAAAGAATTTATTCCTTAAGCGACGAAACCATAACTATTGCTTCTGAAAACCCTGTCCTACTCCTTTTTGCCGAAACCTATATTCGCCAAGCCAAAAAAAGAAGCTTTTTACTGGTTTCAGAGGTTTCGGCTTTTGTTCTGGCGGAAGGGAAAAATTTACTGATTAACCCCAATGTGAGGGATCAGTTGTTGGTGAAAATCCAAAATGAAATTGACCTCATTGCCAGCTACCTTCTGGCAGTGAGAAATTCCATGTATTGGGCAAATATCAATGGCGTACTAAAAAGACTTAATCCTTACCAGGCAGATATCGATCAGAACCTAAATCTAGTCAACCAAATTCTCATCCATAAACAAAGCCTGCGATGAATAAGAAAAGAAAAATTGAATTATTAACTCCTGGCCTGTTCCTGCTTTATATGACAACAACTATAGCACAGACCCCTATTCAGGACAATGCGGTTGTTGCACAACAGGAAAGAATGGTATTCAAGCAATGGGATGAAGACCGTTTCCTTCCCGGTCCTAAGCGTTTCCTGGGTATTCCTACGAATCCCAATTGGTTTTTAACCTGGGCCTTGCATCCCGATTATCCCAAACTGGACAGAAGGCCTCTTTCTTCTTCCGGGGAGCAGACCCAAAGACTGGGATTGGCTGCTGCTATGAAAATCTCCTCAGATTATTACAAACAGCAGACAGATACTGTTAAAAATATAGCAATTCGGGAAATGAAGCGCCTATCTGGTGCCTTGTCAGGATCAGACCCATTGTATTTACTCTACTACAAAAAAGAGCTCGCTCCACTTGAAAATATTGAATCCCATGCTTTCCAAAACAGTGCCGCAGGTGTAAGAGATTATATGCTTCAAAATGGTGCTTATGATTGGTATCTGGAAAGGATGAAAAGCCTTGAAGAAAGGTATGGATTTGCGAAAAGGCAGGATATGGAAAGAGGGCAGCGGGTGCTTATGTACCACAGGATTTTATTGGACCTGAGGAAACTCCAAAGCAACTGGGAGTACAAGTTGGCCCTATCACTGAAAATGCTGGCTTTCCGGGAAAGCATGAAAAAAAGACAAATCAGCAACGGACAATTATTGGAACATCCAGATCAAGAGGAAGAAATCCTTTCGGGAATTTTACAAAGACGAATCATACTGCGATGAAAAAAACTGGAACCACACTCATTTTAACCCTTTTGATGCTACCGATGGCACATGGCCAGGTACCAGTTCCCCCAGAAGAGTACAAGGAAGCCATTTCCTTTCTACAGGGAAATGGTGTATATGATCGGGGGGTCATGCGCTTTTTTGAAGGAATGCGCGATTATGCTTATTCCCATTTTGGCCCATTTATACAGGATGCCCAGGCTCTGGCCTGCATTTTTATGCTGATTTTCTTTTCCATTAAATCTTATGAAATGATGGTGGGGGATAAGAAAATGGAAATCATGCCACTTTTGAGACCTTTTGGCTTGTTGATGCTGACCATGTGGTGGGGCATGTTCTGTAGGATAATTGCATTTCCCACTGACCTGATTTCCGCAAAAACAGAAGCCATGTTTTCTACCCAAAATGAACGGATCAATGCTTTGAGGCTGGACCGTGCGGTGTATATTATTCAGGTGGCTGACAAAATGGTTGAATACCAGGCAACCACTGAATTGGCTTCTCAGCAAGCCGAGGAAGCAGACAAAGGCCTGGGTACAGTCATGGTGGATGGGGTTAAAGGCTTTTTTACCGACAATGTTTATGGTCCACTGGTACAGATGAAAATTAGGATGCAGACCAATATGCAACTATTGGTCACCCAGTTGCTGGAATTATTGGCCATCTGGATTTTAAGAATCTGTGTCTATTTTGTCTTTTTCATACAAATCATCTATTCAACCATTTTGGTGATTTTAGGTCCCTTTTCATTGGCCGTAAGCGTATTGCCGGCCTTTCGGGACGCCTTTACCACATGGATTGCCCGTTTTGTAGCAGTCAATCTGTATGTGGGTATTGCCTACCTGGTTTTATACGTGTGTGGGCTGATGCAGGAATATGCTTTTCTACAGGAGATTCAGAAATATGAAGCACTGCTGGATACCTCCGGTGGAGATGAAGTTTTGTCCAAATTGGCATGGATGGCAGGAAATGGCATTCTTTCCTTTGGCTTGGTCATCGTAAGTTTTTTGGTTGGAGCAATCGCCATCACCACTGTACCCTCCATCTCCACCTGGATCATCAGTACCTCGGGCGTTACCTCAGCATCCGCCACTATGGGAAGGACGGGTTCCACTCTTAGCAGAACAGCTTCCCGAATGTCAGTTAGAGGAATTTTAGGAAAATAAATTTCAATACCATGATCATTAAAAACATAGAATCGAAAATTAAACTGGCTACTTATTTGTCCTTAGGGAGCTTTATTACTGCCGTTATAATCTGTATTGGAGTTTCATTTTTTGCTTACAAGCAAGTGTCCAATGCAAGGCAATCCATTTATATCCTGGACAACAATATTCCCATTCTGGCCAAACAGACAAATATGCAAATGAACAGGCCTGCCGAATACAGGGCAGCAGTGGACCTGTTTCACAGCCTGTTTTTCTCCCTGACTCCGGATGACAAACACATTGAATACCAGATGAAAAAAGCCATGTACCTGGCAGATGAATCAGGTGCATTGCAATACAACAACCTGAAAGAAAGGGGCTATTTTAATTCCATTCTCAGTTCTAGTTCGGTACTGACACTACAGACGGATTCCATTGCCCTGGAACCAAGCAATAAATTCACTTTCTATGGCAAGCAGAAAATCGAAAGAAGAAGTGCCACAATCACCAGGTCCCTGATTACAGAAGGGTATTTAATGGATATTCCAAGATCAGAAAACAACAGCCATGGAGTTTTGATCACCAATTGGAAAACACTGGAAAATAAAGACCTCAGCCATGTTTCGAAAAACACCTTCTAAGAATAAAACGCTCTTCACAGCAATAAGAAAAGAGTTCAGTACCCTGCATGAAAAGGGAAAGGAACACATAAGTAAAATATTGGATAAGTATCCCGAACAATGCTTTTCGGGGATGGTGTTCAGCCTTATTGTTTCTGCTCTGCTCACTTTTATTATCCTGCCATTTGAGGGTTCCCAACAACCGGAAGCAGACCAACTCATGGAGGAGGCAAAAGTATTGGGATCCGGAGTAGCTGATGAAGTTTCTGCGCTTTTTCAAATTGGTAATGAGGCAAAGAGAATAGGTCAGCTAAAGCGTGAAGTAGAAAGAATCATTGCCAAGGATAAAATTGATTTACAAGACAGCATTTTTCTTGAAAATGCCATTTCTGAACTTGAAAAGTATCAAAAATTAAACTCAAAAGACCATGAAGATTGACTTCAAACAACCAAAATACATTTTGCCGCTGATCCTGTTGCCCTTTATGCTTTTGCTGAATTTTGGGATGCAGTCTTTTTACAGCGAAGAAGAAAAGGAAGATGATATTGGAAAAGCAGACCTGCAGGAAAGTGTAGGAAATGTTTCTGATCAGGTTCGAAACCGTGGTATCGATGGCAAACTCGATGCATTCAGATCCAGGTACAAAAGAGCGGATGGGTACACAGCCATCAAAAATATGAGGGTTGAGGTTGAGCAGGAAGATGAAATCCTTTCCCAATACAATGAAGCAGAAAAAAGGATGCTGGATTCCATTGATTTGGCTTTAAAAAACACCCTTAACCAGCCTGGTTCCCAATTAGAAAGGAGACCAACGCCAGTTTTGGAAGTCAACAATAATCCTTCGGCCCAAACCGATGAAGATGAACTTATTCTTCAGGCATTAAACCAAATGGAAAGCCAACAAGATATCAAAGAGGAGCCAAGGTATGCCGATCCCATGGACCTTTTTCGGGCTCAAATGGCCCTTGTGGATTCCATCTCAAAAGCCAATGATCCTGCGCTTCAAGTTACTGAAGATGAAATTGAAAGAGAGACTCAAGTTCCGCAAAAAAACAGGCTAAAGGTTTCCAAGACCAGCCAAACAGATAAAAATTTCAATACCGTAAGAAAAACTTCCCAAAGGTCTTTCATTCAGGCGATTGTTGATCAGGAAATCCGCAAAGGTACTTTGGGGGAAAGAATCAGGATTCGCTTACTGGAAGATATACAGATCGGTGCAAGGAAACTTCCTAAAGGGACTTACCTCTATGCGTGGATCAGCGGCTATGAGCCACAAAGAGTGAAATTGACTGTCAGCAGTGTGATGGTTGAAGATGAGATTTTACCCATAGCCTTAAATATTTATGATCAGGACGGCATGGAAGGGCTTTATGTTCCTTCCAGTTCCTTTAGGGAATTTTCAAAAGACCTGGGAGGCAATGTTACAGGAGGGATGAACCTTCAGATGAACCAAGGAGCCTCCTCCATGAATCAAATGTACTTGTCAGCCCTGCAAAAAGTTTTTACCTCCAGCTCTCAGGCCATGTCCAAACGGATCCGGCAAAACAAGGCCAACCTAAAATATGGCACCGTCATCTATCTTATTGATCCGGAACAATTGAATTCTGACATACTTTCAAACTAAAACCCATAATGATATGAAAAGATTAATCCTAATAACATGCCTTTGGAACCTATTTGGCTTTGCTACAATTGCCCAGGAAAATGGCGCTAACCATTCCCATTCCAATAGAGAAAAGTTATACATCCGGGAAAACATAACCCTCCATTTTAATTCTCCAGAACCCATTCAATATGTAGATATTTCCAGCAAAGGATTGGTGGGTGACTTGCCTTTGGACAATGTTTTCCGTATTAAAATGCAGGAAATTAGTGCAGCTGACAATATGGAACCTAAGCAGAACCTTGGAGTAGTGACCATTGTCGGCCAGAAGTTCATAGCCCAATATGAAGTGCAATATGCTTCAGGCAATCAGGATTTGCCCACATTGCTAGAAATCACCCCTGAAAACATGAGTCCTTTAGGTATTGGGCTGGTACCACTTACCCAAAATGAATTGAGAGAGTTTTCTATGGATGCCTATAAGAGAAAAGAGGATGAAACTGGCCTTTACAATTCCCAATATGGCATCACCGGCAATGTCAATCATATCCATACCTTGGATGATTACATTTTCCTGGACATTACCTATACCAACGATACCAATCTGAAATTTGATATTGACCAGATCAGGTTTAGAGTGGAAGATAAAAAAATAGCCAAGGCTACCAATGTACAGGCCATAGAAATGGAGCCTGTATTTACCCTTTTTGAAAAGGAAAACTTCAAACGGAAATACCGAAACATTTATGTTTTGGATAAATTCTCCTTTCCCAATAACAAGGTGCTTTCCATAGAACTAACCGAAAAGCAATTGTCCGGAAGGACTTTGATACTTGAAATAGATTATTTCGACCTATTGAGTGCGGACACTTTATAGGAATTCCTTTAACAGTGTGATTAGTATCTATTGAGGATTAATCAAATGGGGCATCACTAGGCAGGGAAGAACTTCATACCCTTCAATTCCTTAATCTACTTCCGATAAACAGGTGCATTTTAGCTCCCTTAATACGGTTTTGGGATTTATAATAGTGGATGAAATTGGCAACTGAAATCAGATTTCGCCTATTGATAAGTAGCAACGGACCATTGTGATGTTAGTTTATGTTATCTAAAAACCTGAAATAAATGGAACAGAAAAGACAGTTGGAAAAGCTCCATGGATTGATCCAGTTTATGGTCTACGGCATGGTTTTCCTTGAAATATTTCTCTTTATCTATAGCCATAAGTTGCTGTTGGAGGAAGGAACGGGCAGCCAGCTTGTGCCCCTTGTAGATAAATTGATGAATTTACCTATTTATCAAAACTTGCTTTACAGTAAATTGGCCATTTTATTGGTCCTCTTTTTGGCAGCCATTGGTACCCTTTCAAAAAAGGAATTGCACCTAAACCCGAAGAAGCAAATTGTATTTCCTTTGATTTTAGGGTTTGGCTTTTTCTTTGGCTCACTGTATTTCTATTCCCTGGAAACCAGTTCTAATATCTTACCTTATACCAGCTGGTCTGATCTAGCCTTTGTCATTTCATCCCTGCTTGGAGCGGTATTGATCCATACCTCCTTAGACAATGTTTCCAAACTGATCAAGAGTGGACTTGGAAAAGATGAATGGAACATTGAAGGAGAGTCTTTTATGCAGGAGAAGGATAAATTGAATACACCCTACTCGGTCAATATACTCATGCAGTTTTATTATAAAAAACGCGTTCGGAATGGTTGGATTAATATTGTCAATCCTTTCAGAGGTACCCTGCTGATAGGAACCCCGGGAAGTGGTAAGTCATTCAGTGTGGTAAATCCCTTCATCCGACAAATGATAGCCAAAGGCTATACCATGTGTCTTTATGACTTTAAATTTCCAGATTTGGGACAGATTGCTTACCATCATTATTTATTGGCCAAGCAGCAAGGGAAAATCCAAAACCATAGATTTTTGGTAGTGAATATGGATCAGGTAGAGTATTCTAAGCGGATCAATCCTCTGAAACGTGAATACCTCCAAACCCTAGCAGATGCTTCAGAAACTGCAGAAGCGATTGTGGAATCCCTACAGAAAACGGAATCTTCCGGTGGTTCAGATAAATTTTTCACCCAATCCGCTGTCAATTTCTTGGCCTCGGCCATTTATTTTATTTCCAGACATCAGGAGGGTAAATACTCCACTTTTGCACACCTTCTCGCTTTTTTAAACAGGACGTATGAAGAAATATTTACCTGTTTATCGACATTACCGGAGCTGGAATCCTTGCTAAGTCCCTTTCGAAGTGCCCTGGAAAAAAGGGCTTTTGAGCAGTTGGAAGGTCAGGTGGGTACCCTGAAAATCTTTATATCCAGATTGAATACTAAAGAAACAGCTTGGGTGTTTTCTGGCGATGATTTTGACCTGAAAATTTCAGATCCAAAATCTCCAGCCATTTTGGTGCTGGCCAACAGCCCATCCACTCAAAACATCAATTCCACCTGTTATTCGGTGATTGTAAACCGACTGACACGGCTGATCAATACCAAAGGCAATTTGCCTGTTGCCATTGTGGCAGATGAAGCACCAACCCTTTATATCCACAGGGTGGAGAATTTGATTTCTACCGCCAGAAGCAATAAGGTAGCGGTGTTATTGGGTTTGCAAGAACTTCCCCAGCTGAAGCAACTTCAGGGCAAGGATACCGCCACCACCATGACAGCTGTAATCGGCAATGTGTTAAGCGGATCAGTGCGTAACAAGGAAACGCTAGAATGGCTTGAACGGATGTTTGGAAAACGAAAACAACTGGGAGAAAGTGTTTCTATTGACCGAACCAAAACTTCCATTTCATTGAGTGAAAAATACGATCCCCTGATTCCAGCAGGAAAAATTGCCGGTATGCAGACAGGAGAGCTGGTGGGGCTATTGGCGGCTGATGCTAGTAAATTCAATGGCAGCTATAAAACCTCCAATATTCACTGCAGGGTTAATCTTGACCCTCAGGAAATAAAACACGAGGAAAGAAATTACCGACCCATTCCGAAATGGTATGACTTTAAAGGAAAAAAAGAACAAGTGCTGACCCGGAATTTTATGCGGATCAGGGAAGAAGTAGAGAACATCATCGATTACTATACCGCATCTGCTTAAATAAATTAAACTTTATAAAAACACATATATCATGAATTTAAAAGAAGGAAAAGTAATGCAGTCTTTAATGAGAAAACTGGACCGCCTTGAGACAGAAAAGCAAGTTGAATTGACAACCGATGAGGCCCGATTGTATCAGGTTGATGCACTGGATGAACTTCCCCCGGAAGACCATGTTGAACCCGCTAATCCCCTGAATAATGGCAGCTGAAACCAAAAAAATGCACGAAGTTGTAGCTGAGAGAATCATTGCCCAACTAAAAGAAGGAACGGCTCCATGGCAACTACCTTGGGAAAAGTCGACAGCAGCATTTGACAAGCCGCAAAATGCAGTCACCGATAAAGCCTATAGAGGATTAAACGCTTTATACCTTCAACTCTTCTCTCCCTTTGAAGATCCCAGATGGGCTACATTCAAGCAAGCCCAGTCTCAGGGTTGGCAGGTACAAAAGGGCGCAAAAGGAATGTCAATCAATTTTGTCAAAACCCACCAGTTTTATCCGAAAAAAGATGAGAAAGGCAAGCAGGTATTGGATGAAAACGGCAAGCCGGTCAAAGTACGTAGGACATTAAATCCTCCCATGGTCACCAAAGCCTGGGTTTTTAACGCCGAACAGATCAAGGGGGTACCTCCAATAGCAAAAAGCTCGGAGATTAGCCAATGGGAAAAACTGAACAGGGTAGAAAGCCTGATAAAAAACACCGGGGCCAGCATTGCACATGTCCATGGAAATAGCGCCTATTATTCACCTCTGGGGGATAATATCAGAATGCCTGAAAAGACACAGTTTAAATCTTCCGACAGGTATTATGCCACCCTTTTACATGAGCTGGGTCATTGGACAGGGCATAAGGACCGGTTGGACCGGAGTATCATGAACAGTTTTGGGACACAGGAATACGCAAGAGAGGAACTAAGAGCTGAAATCGCTAGTATGATGTTGGGAGCCGAGCTACAGATTGGTCATGATCCCGGCCAACACCTGGCCTATGTGGACAGTTGGATTAAAATCCTTACCGAGAAACCTTTTGAAATCCATCAGGCAGCTTCTGATTCCCAAAAGATAATGGATTACCTGATGGCCTTCGATAGAAAAAAAGAATTGAAGCAGGTTGCTTCGAAAAGCTCCACATCGGATACTGAGCCGGTATCAGAATTGTCCCACCAGCCGGAAGTTAAAGAACAAAAACAAGAATTGGAAAACACCTTAAAATTTGGAAGATGATCAAGGAAAAAACATTACCCATGGAAGACCTGAAAATATTTGGGATTTATAAAAATGGAAAGTTTACCATTCCGAAGGAACAGGTACAAGCGTTGCAGGAAGGTAAAATGACGGATATAGTAGCCCTTAAAAACCTGAAAGGAAAAGATATACAAATAGACAATCTTCCGGCCAGGCTCTCCATCGTAAGAGGAGATGATGGAAATCCTTCTTTAAGAATAGATCCGGTGTACAAGTCCCCCAATTCCCATCCACAACTCTCTACAGAGGAGAAGGAGCGGCTGATCCGGGCAGAGATTGCCAATATTCGTAAAAACTATGTAGACAAAAATGGGAATGTTAGGACGGAAATCATTGCGTATGATAAAGATACCAAGCAGTTTATGAGCTATGACCCCAGGGCTGTAAAGGCACCTGAAGCTGTCAACGATCAGAAACTGACTTCAGAGCAAAAAAGGAAATACAAGGAAGGGGAAATGGTGGAATTACCTGATGGCACTCAGTTTCAGTTTTCCACTACCGATCGAAAAGGCATACGTTCCAACCGAAATGGCTTGGTATTGTCTGTCCTTTTGGATGGTGGCTTATCCTATTTATTGCTTACAGGAATAGGCAGGATGTTGGGTCAGAAAAGTGGTGAGGAACAATCCTATTCAAAAGGTTATCAGGATGCACTCCAAAAGGTACAAAAGCAAATTGAGCGAAGAATTGCGCTAAACCCTAATCCTAAGGATGCCTTGAGGGATAGTAACAATGTCCGAGCAGAAATGTCAAAAGTTGTAACCCAACCGGCTAAATATCAAAACAGGAGTGGTGATGAAGTAAAACGCTTTAACTCCATAGATACAGAAGAAGGTAGGAATCCAAATAAGAAATCAGAAAACGATGAACACCGTCAGAGAAAGATTTGAGCTGTTGGAAAGCCTTGGAGTGAGTAGGGAAGTACAGCAGCTATTTTCGGAAGTTTTGAGGGAAGATGAAAAAGGCAGGTTGATTGCAGATTACCTTAATGAACATGGAGGTGTGGTGGATCGTGAAGTTATTGCTGTGCTTAAACACAAATTGTCCTCCAGGGGAGTCCTTTATTTTTCGCCAGCAGAGCCTGAAAACGTCAGGACACTGTATATTTCTAATGGGCTTATGCCTTTGATTTGCCTGGTACAAAGAAAAATGGGTCGTACGAATTTTAACTATTCTGCATTTCTGGCCATTGGAGCTAAAATGGATAAAAGACTACTTTTAAAAGGAGTTGAACAGTACCCAAAGGGAGTAAAATTTTTTACAGTATTTGGTCATTCCCTATTAGGTCGGGTCAGGGACTGTAAGGTACAACATTGGCTGAAAGGGGATGATTGCTTTTTTAAGATTGCTGATAATAGGGTAGTTGCATCCTATAAAGGGGAGACTTTTAGTATGTCATTGCAGGAGTTTTCATTAAGAAATCATTGCAGGCAGGTAGGGCAGAGACAAACGGTAAGCACTTGTAAACCTTTTGATAAAAATATTGATAATTTTTATATGTTTTGTTATTTTTAAGATTGCAAATACGATATTATTCTAATTTGAATAAGGTTAAAATTTTAAATTAAAATACGCATTAAACATTTCCTTATCGTTTTGAATAAGAATAGCCAAACTGACCAACTATTATGAGAAGATTAAAGAACCTCTTTTTTTATGCCTTCATTTTTTTAGCCATCTCTTGCAACCATGAGTCTGAAGAGGCACCCTTAATTGAAAAAACAGCCCGGATTGAAATTGATTTTGAAGGAAGTGTGGAACAGTACCTCATTAATTTCGGAGTCCACTCCCTCTACCAAGGCCAAAGCGGTTTTGTCAATGCAACCATCATTCAACCAAACGACCTTGAATGGACCCAAGTCATCGATGAGGCCAATACTTTTAACCTTTCCACCCCCGCTACCTTTTCCGAACTTATCGTAGAACCAGAAGAGCCTGTTCATACTCTCGGGTTTAATTTTAATGTGGTTCACACAGGTGATATACCAGATGAGGATTTTGAGGATTTAAGTGCTACTATTAAGGTTTTTGGAGACAATGCTGAGGTTCAGGCGTTCCAATATACTGCAAGACCAGTAGGGGAAGTTTCGGAGGCTTTGAGTGAGGTGGTGAGGTTTTGAGAATAAATTTAAATTATAAATTTAATTTTTGGAGATTTTATGGAAATAGTATCGATGGAAATACGCTGAATTATCAATCCAGGAAAACAGGATATTTTCGAATTAATAGTTAGCAAAATCTCATTGTAAATTAGCAGGATGAATCCCAAAACCTCATAAAAGAAATACTACTCAAAAGACCTTACGAAGTACCGGATGAAATAAAGGTGAAGGATAAAAAAATCACTTCTACTATCGGTATGGATCCAGCTCGTAATAGGTAATTGACCAAACAAACATGCTCGAAAGCAAAAAGGTACTTTTAAAATTAAAACGACATCCATTAATGGTTTTCTCAAAGCATTATCCTCCTAGATGATTAAATATACGTCATTTGCCGTATATATTTATTTATTTTTTATAATTATCTTTAAAATAGAAATATCAATAATTATTGTAAAGATGTAAAACATATCTGTCAGAGAAAGTTTAGGATGATGCATAGTTGGGACTGGATTTTCAGGATAGATTAGCATGAAGTTGATATAAATAAAATATAAAAATAACATAATGAAACCATGGCATTTGATATATTTTCTGGGGTAAAGATTCTCTTGTGGTTTTTGTGAAAATTGATATTCCCAAATTGAAGGGCATAGAGAGCAACAATGTTTAGAAAAGGCAATTTCAATATTTTGAAATTTTTATGGTAAAGCTAATGGAATATTAAAATGTGTTAGTTGAATACCTAAGAGAAGAGACTTCAGGAAATCTTTAAAAGAGGTAAAGTCAATTTCTTGTTTATTTCTTTAAAGTGTTTTGATTTTTTGGAAGGTGGCTTTCATCTTTATTAGCATGCAGAGTATTAATATACCTTAAAATATCTTTAAAGGCCGTTTGGAACAATGAATTATGAGTAAGGTACTAGTAACAATAAATAAGGATGAAGATTTGGAAATTGCTACAAATGTAGGAGGCGAAATCCTCACAAAATATTCCGATTCTCTTCTGATGCAAAGTGACGAATCCCAAATATCAGCAATGATAAATATTGGATTAGAAGTTAATAAACTGAAAGAGCCTGAGCTAGAATTTACGGGATTAAAATTTAATATTAGCCGTGCCATAGAAGCTGAGGGGGTTTCTCCTTCCATAATAGAGCCGGGGCGAACTTCCTATTATTTGGTTAAAATAATAGGTCCTGTAAAGGATGAGTGGCTTAGTGAGATAGAAAAACAAGGAGGAGTAATACAAGCAAATATGCCTGCTTTTACTTTATTGGTTGGAATTATGCCTGACAAAATTGAAACCCTTAACCAGCAATCCTGGGTTGAAGCAATCACGCCCTATCGGGCCTCGATGAAAATATCTCCAAAATTATCAAAAAGGCCAAGAATAAGCCCAAGTGCGACGGAGTTAGTTTTTGATACTGTGGCTGGTGGTAATAGAAAAAAATCCTCTCAGGTGGAAGTCAATTTTTTTAAAGGTGAGGATATAAATTCGGTTGAGCAAGAGATAAAAGACGCTGGTGGAGTAGTTTTGTCTAAGAGCCCAACATCTGTAACTGCTGTAATTCCGCCTCAAACTATAAATAAGTTGGCTCACCAACAAGAAGTTCAATCAATTTTACCTCACAATTTCCCTAAGCTGCATAACGACCAAGCAAGGCTAATTCTTGGAATTAATGGAAATAATTCATTTGATGATACAATATTAACAGGTTCAAATCAAATTGTTGCCATTTGCGATTCAGGTTTAGATACTGGTGATGACCACAATATACATTTAGATTTTAGAGGACGTATCCTGGGAATTCATAGCTTATCAGCTCCAGTAGAATATTCTCGATTTATAAATGATTCTTCAGAGATTAAGGATGGTGCAGCAGATTCTGGTTCGGGACATGGAACCCACGTGGCAGGGTCGGTGCTGGGAAGTGGACAAGCTGCATTAAGGAAAGGCAGTAATATAGTACCAAGAGGGATAGCTCCTAATGCCCAAATGTTTTTTCAAGCAACAGAACAAACAATAAATTGGAAATCTGCTGATCAGTTAAGATCCGAAGGAATTCGCGTTCCTACTGATTGGCCCCCAGAACCTACGGGGCTTTACGGTTTACCAAATAATTTAGAACCTCTTTTTGCACAAGCCTACGAAGCAGGAGCAAGAATCCATACAAATTCATGGGGAGCAAATGATGCAGGGGTTTACAATAATAATTCAAAGGAAGTAGATGAGTTTGTTTGGACGCATCCAGATTTTCTTATACTTTTTAGTGCAGGAAACGCTGGAACAGATTTAGATATTAATGGTGTTATTGATGCAGATTCTATTGGTACTCCAGCCACTTCAAAAAACTGCCTTACAGTGGGGGCTTGTGAAAATAATAGGCCTGCAACTTCAGACCCTCTTCCAGGTGTTAATATTAACTGGGATCAATGGGAAATTCATGACGGCTCCTTGGCATACCCACGTCTAGCTCTGGCTGGACATGTATCCGATAATCCTGATGGATTAGCTGCATTTTCATCAAGAGGTCCAACTGACGATGGGCGAATAAAACCAGATATTGTGGTACCAGGGACTAATATTCTTTCAACCAGGTCATCAACTTATACAAAAATAGAATCTCCCCTTTGGGGAGATTTACCTAGGAATAACCCATTACACGGCCTTTACTGCTGGAGCGGTGGAACGAGCATGAGTACACCACTAGTCGCAGGTGCGGCAGCTTTGGTAAGGCAATGGCTGGTAGAGCATAATTATCATCAGGATGGAGTAAGTCCTAGTGCTGCTCTACTTAAAGCTTTGCTTATAAATGGAGCAAGTGAAATGCCTGGACAATTTGTGGGAGAAATTCCCCCAATGAAAAATAATGCAAACGGATTTGGTAGGTTAAATCTCAGAAGTATTATTGAACTACTTGAATCAGGTGAAGTTTTAATTTTTGATGATCCAAAACTTGCTGTTGTTTCTCAGCAAAATCGAACAATCCAGGTTCGACCAATTAACGTCTCAAAGCCGATTAAAATAACATTAGTATGGTCAGATGCATCGTCTCCCGCTAATGTAGGTTCTCTACAAAATAAATTATATCTCCAGGTTAAGCAGAATAATGGAAATGTTTTAAATGGCGATAAAAAACCATATCCAAATGCAATAAATAATGTTCAACAAATAGGATTTATTCCTACAAATGCAATTTATGATGTCAGAGTAAGAGGTGTAAGTGTTATCAAAGGTTCTCCTAGATCAACACGTGCAAATGTTAGAGGTCAGGACTTTGCTTTAGTGATATCAAATGCAACACAAGTAGCATTAACCTAAGATTTAAAAATTTCAGAAAAGAAATATAATAAAAATGGCAAAAGAAAAAAAAAGTAAAAAAGAGAGAACAATTCGTCTTGTACTTGATATTAATCCAACAAGAAAAATTACCTCTGAAAATATCACTTTGGAAGAAGTAGATTTGTTTGAAGAAAAGGAGCTAAAACAAAATTTTAAATTTGAAATAAAGGTGCCATCGAAGGCGAAACTTGTCCGCATAAATATAGATGGTTCAAGAATAGAAGGAGATGAGCTTTTAAAATTAGCCATGGCAGCTGAAGATGGTGTAGTAAAAGGTGGTAAGTTTGTACCACTTGTTGATGATAAAATTTTCATAATAATAGATGCGGTAGGGGAGCCCAATATTGAACTCAAGCTTTTATCTTTAAAATTTATAGGAAAGTATGTTTTCTCTGAAGAAAAGCCATTTACAATAGAGGATAGCCGGCGGGCACAATTAGCTATAGATCCTGTTACACTTCCTTAATATTCGATTATGAAAATTAAAATATTAATCATTGTCTTTTTTGCTTTTTATACCACTTGGGTAAATGGACAACAAGGTGTAACCCAAAGCGCAGAAGGGAAAAGCTCGGTTATCCTAGATGGTTCAGCCATAGGTATTGATATCGTAGAGGCTGAATTAGTTTTTGGATGGAATAATTTGAATGGTCTCGCAGTGGAGAAAAATAATGCATTATTTGGAGGGGGAGAAATTCGAGTTAAAAACTCAAAAGGGTTAGGTAAACTATTCTCTAATGGGGATTTGGTTCCAGAAGGTAGATTAAATGGATATGTAGGCTATTATTGGTCGAATGCAAAAGGTGTAGTTAAGGATGATCCTGCTTTAGTTAGTTCAGCTAAATTTCAAAGTTTGGGTGAAGACAAAAAAATAATAATTTCTCATTATTATGATTCATTACTCATTGTTATGGAGGAGTTAAAAGATCTAATTGCCAATCCAGCAGCTAGTTTAACTGAAATCAATAAAGTAAAGGCTGATTTTGTAACTTATATCAATAATGGTAATCCTCTTATAAGATTTCATACGACAACAAGTGGAATAGATGAAACAGAAGCAGGTATTCCACAAAATGTTAAAACCTTTAGGGCTCAACTTAAAGCAGAGCTAATAAAAGTTTTTGAGAATCTTAATAATAAAAATTTTCAAGAATTAAGACGTGTAGCATTCCTGAATTCCAAGCAAAGCCTTAAATCAAATTATTGGAGGTTTCTTTTATTTGGGTTTGGGGGCGTCAAGGCTATTGGTTTTAAACAATTTACTCAGATAGATAACGGAAATTTAGCCAACAGTTTTAACAATGTTGATGACAAAGGTGGCCAATTAGGGTTAGGTGCCAACTTTGAGTGGAGAAGATGGAGAGTAGGAGCTACATATGCTTATGTTTCTAAAAATAATTTTAAAAATTTAACAGAAGCTACTTATTTATTGAAAACAGAAAATGTATCTGGAAATACCACTTTAATTTCAGAAGAAAAAATCACAGCATACTCGGGAACATTTGGAGACGTAGCTCAAAATGAATTCAATTTTGATATAATATATAACTTACCCTTAGATGTAAGTAGGAAGTCACATTTGCTTTTGAACCCTTATTTAAGAGGAAATTGGTTTTCAAGAGATAAAACATTATTGGTAAATACCACTAATCTAGGATTGGGTTTTCATTTCTTTAAAAATAATGGCAATTTTCTTGGTGGCTTCTATTTTGAGCTCCCGGATATTGAAGATAATCAGGAAAGAAGCAAAGATATAGAGAAACAAAAGCTTCGGCCTGCTTTTCAACGATTCGCCTTTGGTATAACAGCAAAAGTAAGTTTAAATTCTGTTTTAAGTTGGTAATAAGCTGATTCATTTATTAAAAATATTTTAACCCAAATTTACCATGGAAAGTTTAGACATGGAAGTACGTTGCGTAGTTAGCAGGATTGAAAATAATGATAAAGACTTAGCAGATGAGCTTCATAAAGTGCGGAATGATGAAAAGTATAAGAAGGAAGCCGATAAGCTAGCCTCTAAGTTTAAAAGTAAATTTAAAGAATCAGTTGGAGGGCTGGAAGGCATAAAACCAAGCTCGGCTCTCGAAACAATAGTGCTGCGGGTTGGTCGGCCTGTTTTATCTGTATTGCAAAATGCAGCTGTTTTAGAATTTAGGGAAGGAGAGAGTGAAGTTTGGAGAGGACGGTTAGCTAGATCTAGAGAGCAGTTGACCAATGCTATAACTGCTGTAGGTCGGATAGAGTTAGAGAACCATCCAGAAGGATATAGTTGGCTGGGAACTGGCTGGTTGGTTACAGAAGATATAATAGTTACTAATCGGCATATAGCTGAGCTGTTTGGTACAAGTAAAGAGGCAGGCTTCGTTTTCAGAAAAGGATTACGAGGTATGGACATTGGGGCTTCTATCGATTTTTTGGAGGAATTTGGCCAACCTGATGATTTTACATTTCGCATTTCAAAGATTTTACATATAGCCGAAAGTAATGGCCCAGACATTGCCTTGCTTCAGGTTAAGCCTGTTGCAGGTAAAATCCTTCCAAAGCCTATTGCTCTTTCGAGGAAGCAAGCCAGCCGGAATTTAGATGTGGCTGTTATTGGATACCCTGCTCGTGATAGCCGGATTCCTGATCAGCAACTAATGGAAGAAATTTTTGGAGATATATATGATAAGAAGCGCCTGGCACCTGGCCAAGTTACTGGAATAACAACCACAGAATTGTTCCACGATTGCTCAACATTAGGTGGAAACTCAGGTTCTGCAGTTGTTTTGTTAAATTCAGATAATGGATCTGAAGCAGTTGGGTTGCATTTTGCAGGTCGTTTTTTAGAAACTAACTATGCGGTTCCGGCCGCTTTGATTGACCAAAGGCTTAAATTCGTTAAAAGCGGCCGTCAAAAGGTTTTCCCAATCGCTATCAAACCAATAGATGCCCAACGTAAAGATGTTGCCGCTTTAAGCCATCAGTCTTCCCCTTCTCTTATTACGCAGGATAAAACTTCTAATCCCACCATAAATTTTACCATTCCGCTACAGGTAAGTATCTCTGTTGGAACACCCGTAATAGGTCAGGACTCAAGCCTAATAAACAAACTATCCACATACTCTTCTAGTGGTAGTGATGCCACTTTTATTGAGGACGAAGAAATTATTCTTGACGTTGAAAGCAGACCTGAAGATTATGCGGACCGAGAGGGCTATGACCCCTTCTTTATAGGTGCAGAGAAGGAAGTGCCATTGCCGGAAATAGCCAACACTCGTCTGAAATATGATGTGCTTACTTTTGATACTAACGGGGAAACAGAGTATGAACTGAAGTACCAACACTTCTCTGTTGTAATGAGCCGTACGCGTCGCCTTTGCTTGTTTAGTGCCGTTAATATTGACGGAAAAAGTTCTAAAGGAATGAAACGTGTTGGGTGGAGGCTTGATCCTAGAATTCCGGAGGAAGCTCAAATCATAAAGGAATGTTATGGAGACGAAACTAAAGATAAAAGAAAATTCTCCCGGGGGCATATGACCAAAAGGGAAGATCCAATTTGGGGCTCTGATGAAGAAGCAATCCTAGGAAATGCTGATTCTATGCATGTTACTAATGCTGTACCGCAAAAGCAGAGGCACAACGGAGGAGTATGGCAGGGTTTAGAAAACTATGCTCTCCACAATGCCAGGAAGGATGATATGCGGATATCTGTTTTTACTGGCCCTGTTCTCCGCCCCGATGATCCAATTAAATTTGGTGTAAAAATTCCTCGATCCTTTTGGAAAGTAATTGCTTTTGTTCATGATACAACAAAGGAATTATGTGCAACTGGTTATATTATGTCGCAGGAAATTTTTTTACAGGATGAAGATTACCAACGTGAAGAAAAATTTATTTTTGGGCAGCATAATGCCGCTCAAGTACCTATAGCAAGTATAGAAAAACAAACAGGATTATCTTTTGGAAGCTTGACAAGTTTAGATCCTATGCAAATAGTACAGGAGGGACTTATTGTACCACTTACTGGACCCGATCAGATTCAGTTTATAAGTAAATAATAGCTTTAAATGTTGTGTCATGAGTGATAATATAACTACCGAGCAGCGCCAATTATTAGAAAAAGCATTACGCCTGTCATTCGATAAAAAAGGTCTAAAAAGGATGTTGAGCTTACAATTAGGCAAGCAAATTGAGGATGAACTAGATACAAATTCAGGAAAAAAGGATATCATAAATGATTTAGTTCAACTAAGTATTGAAGGGGAGTGGATTGACCAACTAGTAATTGGAGCCTACCGGGAGAATAAGGTTAATCGTTTGGAAAAAGTTGCAGAAGAGCTCGAAATTAAAATACCAGAAAAAGAACCTGCAGCGCATCAAGGAAAGGTTACAGTTAATGATGTTAGTAGAAATGGAAATCTAGAAAAAATTGTTAATGAAAGATCTACATTTTTACAATTTAAAGATTTTAATAATAGGCTTAATAATATTGGAGCTCAGGTCTGTCGGATTGAAATTCCCAAGGGAACTGCAAAAGGCACAGGTTGGTTAGTTGGTCCAGATTTGTTGTTTACGGCCTATCATGTTGTAAAAGATGTAAATGAACAATTTTATGAATCCGACCAAATTTATTGCCGTTTTGATTATGAGGAGGAGCAGTTGGGTACGACAGTAGTTAATGAAAAGGGTTGTGGGGTAGCCGAAAAATGGCTAATTGACTTTTGCCCATTCTCAGCTTATGACCTCGGAGAATCTAATATCGAACCTACATTAGAAGAATTAGATTATGCTTTAATAAAGTTAGACACTCAAATTGGGAATGAGGTTCTACCTGGAGGAAAAAACCGAAGTTGGATTGTTATTACTGAAAATCCATCTGTTATAATGCCAGATGACCTAATGTTTATTGTACAGCATCCCCAAGGACGACCTTTAGAATTAGCTTTTGGAAATGTATTGGAAAAAGGTGCATACACTGTAAATGGTACCAGACTTAAATATGATGCTAATACGGATCCTGGTTCATCAGGTGCCCCATGTTTTAATATCAATCTTAGGGCATTTGGTTTGCATCATGCAGGTGGCCCGACTAATGACTTAAGATATAATCAATGCGTGCCTTTAAAACAGATAATAAAGGTTATGAAGATGCGGGGTGTTCCTGCTTTTTGGGAAAGTAGTAAATAATTAATCTTTTAAAAAAATGAATCGAGAAATTGTAGAAGCTCAACTCTGTAGACTTTCTTTATCACAATTAAAAACATATGTTTTTTACATACTTGGTGCACCTCTAGAAGATTTCGTTGATTTAAATCAAAGAAAGGAAATTATAGTTCATGAATTATTAGATGTATTAATACAGCAGCAAAAAGAGGATTTTTTTTTAACAGAACTGAGTGATAAGCTGCTAATACCAGAGTTAAAGCGTTCAGTTTATGATTTCTTAAATATACCGATTCCTCTTGGTTATGATGCGTTAGTAGTTTACGATCGACCATTTATTGATCGGAAGCAGTATAGGGTTACTATTTCTAATTTCTTGAATGGTCAACATCCAAATATACTCATTACTAAAGGTGATAGGTATAGTGGCCGAACTTATTCACATTGGTTTATTCAACACGCAACTCGAAATATTGGTTTGAATACTTTTAAAATAGATTTATTAGATGAATATAAACGACCTAAAGAAATTCAAGATGTAGTTGCACTTTTCGCAAATAAAATGGACTTTTCTCCTGCAGAATTACGTGACAGAATAGCTCTAGGTTCTACTCAAGCGAAAGGTCTTGCATCGGCAATAGTTGGGTGGTTAACCACTCCAACTGGTGCTTTAACTAATTGGTGCTTTATTTTTGACCATTGTGATATAGATGCGGTAAAAGTTGAGTGTCGAGAATTTGTAGACAATCTAGTATTAGAAGTAGGAGCAAACCCAATCAACAATATTTGGATTATACTTTTAGGTCATAATTCTGTATTTCCTAGATCCATCAAACCTGCAATATTAGAAGAGTATATATTTCCTGTTCAATTTTCAGATGTTGAACATTATATAGATGAGTTTGCTAAAAGTAAAGGTAAATCTTTAACAAAATTAGAAATTAATGATATCTGTTCAGCAATTTTTACTAATCTTAAAACCCCCTTGGATGTCGATGATATGGAAGAAATGGTAGATCGTTTAAGAGCTTATATGAAGGTGGTCTAACCTGAATTTTAATTATTTAAAAATATGGCTCATCAAAAAAAAACATCGAAAAGTGTTGATGAACAAATTAAGTACATTTATCAACAAGTCAATAAGGAAGATAGCCTTCTGGATATAGCATTTCAGGAAGCTGCATGTGTTCTAATAGCTTTTGATCCTTTGCATTTAAGACCACACAATTATATTGAAAAGCAGGATGAAGATCATAAGCTATGGAATGAATATTTGAATTACTGTATGCCAATAATAGATAAAGAGGAAGGAAATTGGTGGCAGCTTAAACAAAATGTTCGCCGGAAAGCTTTAAAACGATTAGGTTGCAGAGTGAAAATCCAAACAGCTCTACAATCAAACCCTGAGCGACCTCAAAATTTATCACAGAAATTTTTTGATGATGTAATATATGATCATCCAATTAATATTCAAAAATTAAGCCGTATAGAACTGGTTATATTAGGTAATATTTACGATTGGCTTAAAGATATCTTAGATGTATCCTTAGACATTGAAAGGTATCAGCAAGCATTGCCTACTGCTGATTTGCTCGATCCACTTCGTCAAATTGCCAATGTTAGTTTTGTTGGAAGAAAGAAGGAGTTAGAGGAGTTGGCCGATTATATTGGAGTATTACCAAGTAATAATGTTTATCGAAATGTTAAGCGTTTTGCTAATAACTTATATTATGATTTAATATCTCGGCCACCTTTATTAATATATGGCCCTGGAGGGGTAGGTAAATCTACATTAGTGTCAAAATTTATCTTGGATCATGTGGAAGAAGCTGGCCAAGATGCGCTTCCATTTGCATATCTTAATATTGAAAGATCTGTATTAGATTTAGAACGACCCACTACATTTCTTTTAGAGGCGGCTCGACAGTTAGCTAATCAAATTCCCTCACTTAGACCGAAGTTTTTACATTTAAAGGAAATTATTGAAGAAGATTTATCATCTTATGATTTCCTTGAAGTATCAAAATCTTTTCATTCAAGCTTCTTAGCAGAAGGATCTAGCAAGTTTGCTGCAAAATTGTTTGGTGAGATAGTTAATTCCATCAATACACCTGTTCTACTTATTGTTGATACTTTTGAAGAAGCCCAATCCTTAGGGACGGAAGTTGTGGAAGAAGTATGGAGAATCCTAGTCTCCATGCAAGAAGTTGCTCCAAATTTACGCATTGTAGTCGCAGGACGAGCCATTGTTAATGAATTCCCAGTACATAAACTTCGGTTGGGAGATCTCAGCCGAAGTGAGGCGCATGAATTTTTAAAAAAAGCTTTAAATGATATAAGTATAGATAATTTATTGTCTAAAAACATTATAGGTGAAACATTAGATGTAATAGGAAGAAATCCTATGAGCCTTAGGCTCGCAGCCATAATTGTGCGCGACCAAGGTATTGAAATGCTTCGGAATATTGAAACACGTAAAGGGTTCTTAGGTAGGGTTCGTAAAGAAATTGGGCAAGAAACGCTATATGGTCGGATATTAGCGCACATACATGATTCGGAGGTAAAACAGCTTGCTTATCCTGGGCTTGTTGTGCGACGGATTACTTCTTCTCTTATTCTTTATGTTCTGGCTAAACCTTGTAAATTAGAGATAAAGACAGAATACGAAGCTGAATTGTTAATGAAAAAGCTCTCTATGGAAGTTGCTTTAGTAGAGCGCGATCCTATTGACGGTGCATTATGCCATCGACAAGATGTACGTCGTATGATGTTAAAAGATCTTACAGAAGAAGTTCCAGAAACTGTTGTCCGAGCAATACATGACTTAGCTGTAGATTACTATGAAAAATTAGATGACGATATTTCTCGTGCAGAAGAAATATATCATAGGCTTTCTCGTGGTGATTCTCCTGCAGAAGTGGAGAATCGATGGAGAGCAAGTTTAAACCCTCGGCTACATACTGCCTTGGAGGAACTGCCAGGTAAAGCTCGAATATGGCTTTCCGCAAAGCTAGGGGTAACACCAGATGCTAAGCTTTTAGAGCGGGCAGATTTAGAAAGTTGGGAGGAAATAGCATCTACATCTGTCCAACGCCATCTTCAAGCAGGAAACCCAAATGGCGCATTAAAAGTTTTACATGAACGTCGAGACCGCACCCCAGCAAGTTCCCTTTATCGCCTCGAACTTGAAACCCTAAGAATGTTGGGTAATTTTGATGAAGCCAAATTGGTTGTTGAAAAGGCATTAATTTCAGCCACCAGTTCTGGAAACCTTAATGTATTACGTGAATTATTTTTACAAGCTGCTTTTATATATGAAGCCCAAGGAAATATTGAAGAAGCACTTACCTATATTATAAAGTCAGAACAAACATTAAAAAGCCAAGTTGAGCCTATTGAAGCTTTACGATTATTTATCACGCACATACGACTTCTTCGAAAATCAGGAGAGTCTAAAAACCTAGAACGATCAAGCATAATAGAAAAGGCAAAGAAATTACTCGAGCAGGAATACGTATTGAACAGTCTGCTTAACCATTCATCTCTTTTAAGAGAGATTGTAGCAGAACTTGGTAAAATTATGCCTAATCTTATTCAAAATGCAATAAGCAAAATTGGCATTGATATTCGAAGTAATGAACAGATTTTAACACTTTCACAGGCTTTAACTAATTGGAATAACCAACTTCAAAAGAATAATGATTTTGGGCCGGGTGAGTTAGTGGAAAGGGCTGGAATAAGAAATAATACTTTAAAAGATTGGACAAATTTTATTAGCAAAAATGCAGGGAAAAAACTTAGTCAGACAATTCAGCATTGGCAAAGAGAGGTTTCAGCAAACCAGCTGGAAAGTGAAAATATTATTAACTTCAACAAAACCTTAGTTGATATTTACCGCAATTCAGTTGATAATTCCATAAAGGGCAGTGGAGAATCATTTAAAAAATAAATATTATTTTAAATAGACTCAAAACCTTCAAAAGAAAAATGTATGGAAGGGCAGGATACCACCTATAAAAAAAAAGGGTACTCACAAATTCAATATAATTTGTTCACCAAATATGACGGAGAACTCAGCATCTGCCGGATTGACAGTCACTTTTTCACTATTTTTTAGCCTCCGGATTGGGGGTCAGCTTAGTCCGGTATATCCACAGGTCTGGCCCTCAGGTTTAAAGAGTTGTTTCAAAATAAAACAGAAGGATTATTGGACAGCTGGTTGCAGGATGCATTACTGCCTGAATCACAACTGAAAGGTTTTGCCAAAGGAATAAAAGGTGATTTTGAAGGGGTAAATCAGGCAGTAGTATCCATTATCAGCAACGGACAGGTGGAAGGACAGGTAAACCGACTCAAAAACATTAAAAGGAGGATGTACAGAAGGGCAGGCTTTCAATTATTGAGGAAAATAGTTCTTTTCAATTCAGGATAATTCACCAAATATGACGAAGAACCCAGCTTAGTCCGGTATATCCACAGGATCTTGCACCACCTGAAAAGTAGCTTTTCAAACATCCATTCACAGCGCTCCCATAAAAGGGTTACATCAATTGTGAAGCGAAATAGCTCTCGTTACAGTTGGCGCCCCTGCCTGCGGCAGGCATGGATGAAAAGGACATGGGGATTGTTCACATTTCTTTTCCAGTGGTTGAGCAGCACTGACTGTACCTGTTACTATTCACAGTTTTTTCAATATAGGCCCTTATATCTGTAATAAGGGTATAGTTCCTGATCTGTATGTCCTCGGCCAGAATTTTGCCACAGAACATCTGCAGACAAAATCTGTGTTGAATCTTTCGACAAGTGGTCTGTCGCTGACATTGAGGTATACTAAATATTAAATTAAGCGATTGATTATAGCGACTGTTTATGGTTATAAATTCACAAGAGCTTTTCTTATATCACTAGTAGTAAAATACTGAACAAAGTTTCCGGAGTCGTCTTTAATAATCCCTAAAAAAACTCCTTCTTTATCCATTTCCTTATTTACCTTATCTGCAGGGTCATCAAGTTTCACTATTAAAAACCTATTTACAAATTTATTGGTAGCCTCCAGCTTTTCCATTTCTGTAATGGCATTTTTTAATTTCGTATTCAATACTATTTCATTCAGTTCTGCATAAGTCTTTTGTTGATTTGCCACCTCAGTTGAAATCTCGTCTAGCTTATTTTTTATATAAATAAAAATTGCTTCATTGTTAATAATGTGCCATTTGTCATTAGTCTTTATTGAAATAAACCACATGTTAGGATTACTGGATGTTAGTTTTTCAGTTGCTTCTTTAAGGGTTATTGTATCCTCGTAATTGGAATTTAAAGGTTTTGGGGGGATGTCTCTAACTTTAATTGTTCCTAATTTTTCTGCACCTGTCATCTGTTTATGTAGCTGCAATAGACTATAAGAAGACTCGCGGAGATTTTCTCTACCAAAAAAATAAGCAGCACCTGCCCCCACCCAGGCTCCAAAGGCAGCAATAATAATAGAGAGCAAGTCCTTACGATAATTTAATACATATTCCTTTTCTTTTAGATAATCTGTAAAATTTGTGGAATTAGGATCAATGTTAACTCCTGGATTCTCGTTATACAGTATGAATCCTATTAATATAGTTAAAATCCCAAGCATTATTAACACTAGGTAAAATTCTAACTTGCTTTGGCCAGCAGGTCTGGTGTTTTCTGTAAACTTATTCATTATTTATTTCTTATCGAAGAAAAATGTTGGATATAATATTCCTATACTAGGCCCTTTTAATAATTTACCTTTATTTTATTTTAACCTAAAGATATAAATATGGCATTATAATATTCCCCGCCCCATCCCCTTCACAATCGCCTCTCTCCCCGAATGCACTTGCAGCTTCTCATATATATGCTCCAAATGCTTCCTTACTGTTTTATCAGAAATAAACAATTGTTCACTTATCTGCCGCACCGACATCCCTTTCTTTAGCCATTGCAACACCTCCTGCTCCCTTTTACTTAATTTTTCGGTTCCGGGGGATGTAACATCCTCGATTTTTGATTCACCTTTTAAATATTTTAATGCCATACTTGCTAGAGATGGAGAAAGGGGAAGTCCTCCTTCCAGAACTTCGTCTATTGCATTAATAAGTAGATGTGGTCTTATCTCTTTTAGCAAATAGCCGGATGCTCCAGCTTTTAAGGCTTCAAAAAGCTTTTTCTCATCATCCATAACTGTTAGCATTAGAATCTTTAGATGAGGATAATTTTCCTTTGCCAATTTGGTAGCCTCAATACCGTCCATTCCGGGCATTGAAATGTCCATTAATACCACATCAGGTAAATCCCCCAATTCCATGGCTTTTAATGCAGAATAACCATCACGCTCTTCCCAAATTATCGTTAATCCTTCACCCAATGTTAACTTGTCCCGGATATCCTGGCCAAGTTGGGCATTGTCTTCAACGAGTCCGATTTTTATCATTTTTTTGAAGGGGTAGAGATAAATTGATATTATCAAATATAAAGTATAAGATAATAGCTGTCAATACGTCAAATGGCGTAATTATTAAGTGGTTACAGGTATGATAACTTGTATTTCCGTTCCTGAATTTCCTGAAATTAAATTCATAATACCTTCCATTTCTGCAGCCCTCTTGCGCATATTTTCAAGTCCGAATCCATATGTGGATTTCTCTGGATCGAAACCGATGCCATTGTCTTTAATCACCAGGTTTAGTTGAGGTGGATTAATCCTCAATTCAACCACTATTTCATCGGCTTGAGCATGTTTAATTATATTCGCAATTGCTTCCTGAGTTAATCGCATCAGGTGCACAGCTACTTCTGGTGAAAGGATGATATTTTCAGCTGGATTTGAACAGTGCCATTTTAACTGGGGATATTTCTCATCTTCCCATAGGTTCTGTAGAAAACCATGCAGCCTCAAAGTGAATTGGGAACAAGTAACTTCTTTCTTATTTAAAATCCAGATGGTTTCCCGAAGGTATTGGTTGGTATCCCTGGTGAAATCACGTAACTGTTGAAGTTGTTTTTGCTGTGAATTGTCTGCTATAGAAAGGATGTCTAACCGTGAAATAATATGGGTAAGTTGAGAACCTATACCATCATGCAGGTCTCTAGCGAGATGTTCTCGTTGTCCATGGAGTGAATTTTCCATACGTAAGGTGGCAATTTGTAAATCCTGCAGTCGGTGCTCAGATTTCGAGATTTCTTGCTGTTGTGTTATATTAACTGTCCTAAGCTGTTCTTGGGATTCTTTTATTACTTTTTGGCGGTATATCCATCCTAAGGCAATTAAGAATAATTGTATCGTCAATCCAATCCTCAGTAATAGCATGTCATGCAATGGTAGAATATCTGCAATTGAATTTTCAAGAAAAAAATTAGTAGCAAAAAATAGGAGTAAAAAAAACTGGGATACAAATAAAAGCCCAGTTGGCTGAAATCCTCTTTGAAGGCCATCTGCCAAATAACTCAGCCAAAGTAAAATAATAGTAACTACAACTACTATTCCGTTCCAATATCCAATTTTGGTAAAGAAGCTATTCGATTGGGCATAGCCATAATTGTTCAAGATTATAAAAATGGTCAGTAATAGGTAGAGCCACCAAGGGCTGAGGTTTAGCCACCATTTTGCCGATTTGCTGGGGATGACCAGAAATTTTCGACTAAACAATAAGAAAAAACAAATGCCCAGATTAAGAAAATGTGGGTTTTGAATGGGGTTGTAATACTTGTACAAAGATGGTGCAAGGTATATTCCCCATCCATCTAATAACAACGCATATACTGAAAAACAAGTGATATAGGCTGCGAAATAATAATAGATGCGCTTTTGTTGGATAAAATAGGCAGCTAGGGAGACAAAAAGAACAGTTAAAATCATTCCAATAAAAAGCGCCCATCTCCAATTGGATTCGTTTGAATAATGGATAAATTCTGGCTGATTCCAAAATTTCACAAAGTATTTCATAGGAAAACCTGCAGAATTATTTCCCTGGATAATCACATCAAAGGTTTGATAATTCTTTATAGGAAGCTCAGTCAGAAAATAGCGGTGCTTTAGCGGATTATAATTTATTTTAGACAAATGGGAGAATCCAGTGGCTGGAAACTCATGAATTTTACCGGCATCGTCAATTAGCCATATTTTTAAAGTATCAATAAAAGGAGTCTGCAACTCCATAAATATGGGTTGGGTTGTTTTACTTTTTATCTTGATATAAACCCAGCCGGAACCGCTGTTGTTGCCGAAATTGATAGCTGTAACTTCTTTCCATTTCGCTTTGGGTAACGCAAGGATATCTGGAAAGGTATATAGAGAATTGGCATCATAAAATTGAAAAATTTGTTTTACCATCACAGGAGATTTAATGGTAATACTGTTTATTCCCCTTCGCTGGTTTAACGCCCACCAGCAACCGATACCCAGAAGCCCTACAATGAGCAAAATCTGGGGCACGAATTTAAAAAACGTCCGATCGATTTTAATAAAAATAGGAGTTAAAATAAAAATTACACCAACTACAATTTAATTATATTATTCCACATTTTTTTGTTTGTTAAATCTATTAATAAAATTTATTTTTTAATAGAGGAGAAATATCAATAGTTATTTACTTCTATTAAGGGCTTTGATAGTCGGTAATATATTAATTCTAACCGAAAATTTGAATTGGGGAGATATGCCAAATCAATGACTCACCAAAGTTATGGGCTATTTTTTCACATGCATCCGGTTTGACTGTCTGAAATATACCAAGGAAATACGGCATAATAGGAAGTGACCGACAGAGATTTTTTTATTCCGTTCCTCCCTGTGCTTAGTGAAAAACTCCCCATGGAATGGGCTTATCATTCATTTAGCCCTCCAGCGCCAGGAGATTTAAAGTCGGTAAGCACATTATGAAACGTTTTAATCTATTATCAGAACCCACAGAGATGCTTTATAACCAGGGAAAATCTGCCATGACAGACTACCATATCATCGCTGCTATAGCCAATATTCAAGTAGACAAAGCTCGGGAGATCCTTGCCTTGGCAAATAATAGACTATCGGAGTTGGCCAAGTGGGACATGGAAAGATGGCTGAAAATAGAAGGAATCGGATATGCCAAGGCCACGGCTATGGTAACTTCATTTGAATTGGGTAGAAGAAGGATGTTTGAACAACCGGATAAAAAAATCAAAATCAATTGTTCCCAGGATGTTTACAATTGTATGAAACCTTTCCTTTATGACGAAGTAGTGGAACACTTTTACATTGTATTGCTAAACCGAAACAACCAGGTACTCAAACTCCATAAGATCAGTTCAGGGGGAACCAACGCTACCTTGGCAGATCCAAAGTTAATCTTCAAAAAAGCACTCGACCACCTGGCCGCAGGAATCATCCTTGTACACAACCACCCTTCCGGAAACCTTAGACCTTCCGAAGCAGACAAGAGATTAACCAAAAGGTTGACCGAAGCTGGAAACAGTTTGGAAATGCCAGTACTGGATCATTTGATTTTCACAGATGGTACTTACCTTAGTTTTGCGGATGAAGGCCTGTTATAGGTCTTTATCCATTTGGTTTTACTAATGGGGAATTATCAACTTATCGTTGCTGATTCCCCATTTACTTTTTCTTTAAACCTAACATAAAATCAATTGTGCATAAGCAGTCTTCCGAACACCACCAATAGGATAGGAGTACAGCTTAATGCAATGGCTATCGAAAACTTTGTATTGAAATAGTGGTAAAGGGATATCAGGACAAATGCGGTGACCGCATGTAAGAAACCTATTAGAAATGCCAAAACTTTATCCTGATGAAGGTAGAAAACGATTTGTTGGGGCAAGGAAAAGGACAAAAGACCGATAATATATCCCCATGTAAAGGATTTGGTCTTTTGTGGTACCACGGATCCACCACAAAGCGGACATTCAAAGACATGATTATTTTTTGCTTTTAGGATCACCCGAAAAGGCATTTTTTTTTCACAATGGGGGCAGGTAAATGATTCTTTTTTCTCCATAACGCTCAAATAGTACCGAATTAAAAGACTAGGATACGGATGTGTATTGCTATTAAATACAATTGTTTCAATTTTCTAAACAAAAGTATAGAAATAGCACCTATTTTCAAAACAGTTATTTAAAGTTTAGCAACAAAAGTATCGACTGTCTAAATTAGTGTATAAATAAACGATACTTTTATGACAGATTTGGGCTTGTATTTGGCCAAAAGGACCGTAAACAAAGCAGAAGTTTCCAGGCGCACAGGTATAAGTAAATCCCGCTTAACTCAGCTAACTTCCAATGACTCCGCCAAACTCCGGGCAGATGAACTTTACCTAATAGCTCTGGCTATCAATGCAGATCCGGGGGATATGTTTAAAGAGTTGTTTGGGGGGATGGGGTTGAAGGGGAAAAAGGAAGGGAAATAACTAAGTTTAGTATTCAATATTTCTTACTTTCACCAATCTAAAAGCTATAAAATCATTCTAAAACGCCATCATGTTGATAACGTTCAATAAATCAAATTTTTTCGACAAACTCTTTCCTGCGATAGATTCAACCAATAACGATGCTGTTAAGCAAAAACTAGCAGAATTTTACCATCCAATAAAAGTAAAAATTCAAGTAGAAGAGGATAAAATAATTGTTGAATTTCAAGATGCATTGAAGGAAAATAAATCCAATGATTTTTATAGGGCAACAGACCTTTGTGTCAAGAAAAGGTATCAGGAAGCCATTCTAATCTTCCTTCACCTTATTGAAGAGAATCCTACAGACTCTGAATACCATAGGAATTTGGCACAGGCATACGAGGAAACTGGTGATTATGAAACAGCCATCAACCATTTAATAGATGCCCTCAAATGGAATCCTTCCAACCTTTGGGCGTTGATTCTGATGGGTAACATTTACATCCGGTATTACAATGATGTAAATACTGCCATGACCTACTTTGACCAAGTGATGGAAAGTGATCCAAATAATTACCTAGTCCTGAATAATATTGGAGGGACATTTCTTCAATTGGGGAAACTGACTTTAGCGGAAAGGTTTCTATCCAAGGCTTATAAAGCCAATCCAAAATTTTCACATGTGACTTTGGGTTTGGGATTGGTTAATTTTCAAAAGAGGGAATTCAGAAACGCCTTTGACTTTGCTATCGATACGTTTAAAAATGAAGAAAACGTAGAAGGACCTGTCTATCAAAAAGCCTTACAACTCGCCTTGGAATCCTCTCAAGCTCTAGTCAAAAAACAGGTAGGGAAAGAAACCCTTGTTGATTATATTCAAGAGATTGAAAACTTAACTGGCAAAGTGGTGCGAATTGAGGAAGATTCATCCATCTCAACAGCTGCTAAGGTAGAGTTTGCGGAAAATTATGGTAGGGATTTCCACTTTGTAAAAACCAACCCCAAATACCCGAATACAGACCATTTAATTGCTCATGAGCTGACTCACCTCAAATTGGCAGAGGAAGCCCGTAAGAGTGGAGTAAACAAATTATTCCTTAGTAAGGATAATAAGTTGGAAGAGTTCAAAAGGACCATTACCGGAACCCTGAAAAAATTGAAGAAAAGAAGGATTCCCCAATCCAGCATTGACAATTATTCAAACAGTTTGTTTCATGGAATCCTAGGTCAAGTATACAATACGCCAATTGACCTTTTCATTGAAGATTATCTTTTTAACCAGTACCCTGAACTGAGATATATTCAATTCATTTCTTTATACCAACTCAACCAAGAGAGCCATAAAGCGGTCAATGACTCAAAAATCACAGACTTATCTCCACCGGATATCCTGACAAAAAGTAGAATTTATAATGTGGTTTCCGCCAGACACTTTGAATCTCTTTTTGGGATCAATATGGAGAAGACGTATACCATACAACCTATCGAAAAAGAACAGATTGATGTTTTCTGGGAGGAGTTCAATGAATACAGGAAAGACAAAGAACCTGGAGAAGAATATGAATTAGTTCAACACTGGGGAGCAGATTTGGAACTGGATCCTTACTTTGAATTGGTAGATGAAAACGCATATAGGTCCAACAATAGATCATCAACTAAATCTCCTATAGATGTTTTAGAACAGATTGAATACGATCCTTTCCAACAAGAAGGACTGGAAAGTGAAGAGCAGGAAGAACTTGAAAAATTCAAGCAGCAACACTCCGGTAAAGATATCAATATGGCGGTAGCCATGTACATGGTCGGTGGCCTTAAATATTTCAAAAACATGGCGCAGGATAAGGTCAAGGATATTGCCTTTGAAATAGCCATGTTGGGCAGAAGCGGAATCAACCCTGAGAAAAAAGGATACAGACTCAACAAAATTCCAAATACAACTTTCTCAGGGTATAAACTCTTGGCCTATTATTATGTCAGTTGGGCGATTGGTATGCCTGAGATGTTGAAGGAGCTTCAGATGCCTTTTGATAAAGAATATGAGTTAGCTAAACAAATGACGAAATTATAAGCGCATGAGTGATATTAAAAAAATAACCGAGAAATTAATTGCCTTTAGAGATGAAAGAGACTGGGCTCAATTTCATAATCCAAAAGATTTGGCTGTCGCATTAAACATTGAGGCAGCCGAACTACTTGAAGCATTTCTTTGGAAAAATGCAGAGGATGCCAATACCGAGAAAGTAAAGGAAGAATTGGCGGATGTCTTTGCTTATGCTTTGTTATTAGCCGATAAATACAAGTTTGATGTTGTCGATATAGTTACAGCGAAAATTAAGGAAAACGGAAAAAAATATCCTGTCAATAAAGCAAAGGGTACTGCAAAGAAATATAATGAGTTATGAATTCTATAACGGACATTGTTATTGATTTAAACAAATACCCTTTTTCAAAAAATGCACTTTCCGAAATAGCAAAGAATAAATGGGTTAAAAGTCAATGGCCGTTGGTGTATCTCATAAAAAACGACATAAGGAAATTGGCATATGTTGGTGAGACCACCAATGCGTTTAATAGAATAAAAAACCACTTTGCTAACGAAGATCGTCTGGTCCTAAATACCATCACATTGATTGGTTCTGATCGTTTTAACAAGTCTGCAACGTTAGACATTGAGTCCCAACTTATCCAATATTTGTCTGCCGAAAACACATATAAACTCCAAAATGGAAATGGAGGACTAACCCATCACAATTACTACGAAAAGCCTTTTTACCGCGACATCTTTAAGGAAATTTGGGCAAGATTGAAGAGTGAAAAGTTAGTCAGCAAATCGATTGAAGAAATCGAAAATTCTGATTTATTCAAATACTCGCCATACAAAGCCCTATCCGAGGACCAAAGAGCCTCAGTTATGGAGATTATTTATACTTTAAATACTCGACAGCATCCAAGCATTTTTGTAGAAGGTAGTGCAGGTACTGGGAAAACCATTCTTGCAACATACTTGATGAAACTTTTGCATTCACCGCTTCCAGCTGCCGATGAAATTGAGGATTTAGAGGGATATCGCTTAGAAGAATATCGATTGCTTGAAACATTTCACCAAAATTTTAGAGATGCCAAAATTGGTTTGGTCGTGCCTATGACTTCACTGCGTAAAAGTCTAAAAACTGTTTTCGGTGCAATTGGTGGGCTTAAAACAAATATGGTTATAGGTCCATCGGATGCTGTTAAAAGAGAATATGATATTCTCATTGTTGATGAAGCTCATCGTTTGGCTCAGCGTAAGAATATTCCCAATTATGGGTCATTTGATGCCACAAACCGCTCATTAGGTTTAGGAAATGAGGGCACACAACTCGATTGGATAATGCGAAGTAGTAAGCACCAGATATTTTTTTATGATGAAGCACAATCAATTAAGCCTTCCGATATCCCTAAGGACAAGTTTCAAGAGGTGAAACGTCAGTCAGCAAAACCAATCAAGCTCACATCTCAAATGCGCGTTTCTGCAGGAAATGACTATATCAACTTTGTTGACCGTTTGTTGAAGTGTCAGCCTCTTGATGATTTGACAATACCTGAGAATTATGACTTCCGTTTGTTTACTTCCTTCCAAGATTTCCACAAAGAGATAATTGTCAAAGAAAAGGAATTGGGGTTGAGTCGACTCATTGCTGGTTATTCTTGGCCTTGGATTTCCAAAAGTGACAAAAGTTTGTACGATATTGAAATAGAGGGGACGAAATTGCAATGGAACAATGTGCATATAGATTGGATAAACTCCGCTGATCCGAAAGTTGAAGTTGGCTGCATCCATACAACCCAAGGATATGATTTAAATTACGCGGGAATTATATTTGGTAAAGAGATAACATACAACAGGCATTTAAATCGGATAGAATTAATTCGAGAAAATTACCATGATAGGAATGGCAGTGCAGGGATAAATGATGATGAGCGTTTAAAAGAATATGTAGTCAATATCTATAAAACCATTATGTATCGTGGTATTAAAGGAACCTTGGTTTATGCTTGTGATCCGGAATTACGAGCCTATTTAGGGTCTCATATTAATAAAGAAACCGGTGAAAATACCCTAGTATTTGAGGAAAAAGCACCAATATTAAGAGTTCTTGATTTTGATAAAGTAGAGCCTTACAAAAATGCTATTCCCTTAGTTGATATACAAGCAGCAGCAGGAGGTTTTAGCGAGAATCAACAGCACTCGGAATTAACATGGGTTGAAGTGCCTGATGGAATTAGAGTCGGTGAAGGATATTTTATCTGCAAAGTTGTTGGTGAGTCTATGAATAAACGCATTCCCAACGGTTCATTGTGTTTGTTCAAGGTTTATACAGGCGGTTCACGAAATGGCAAAATTGTTTTAGTTGAATCGACTAGTATCCAAGACGCAGATTTTGGGTCTGGCTATACCATAAAAGAATACCAAAGCGTAAAAAATGTTTCGGTTAATGAATGGAGCCATAATTCTATTATATTAAAACCGCTATCAACACATGACGAATACTCAAATATTGTTCTAACAAAAGATGAATTAATTGATTTTAGAGTCGTAGGAGTATTTGACAGAGTAATTGAATAGCTATGCAACAGACAGATACATTGCCAAGCTTCTCATGCTAACCACACGAGCCAAAGCTTGTCAAAGAGTGTGTCTTTTTCAACTTAAGGATAACAGAAAAGAGAGTACGATTGCAAAATAGCAGATGTTGGCGGCTATAAGACTGCTGAACACCGCTTACACCACCGTATGTAAAGTTTTCGTATAAGTCGGTTGACAGGCATTGTGCTTTAATGAATTGGGATTCCAAAACTAAAAAGAGAGAACCCAAACCAGTCAGTTTTGACTACGGAATTAGGTAGTCTTCTTTCTATTTTAGCTATTCTAAAATTAATCGACAACACAGCTGGGTATCGTCTTTTGGAACGGACAATTTTTTGACCTAAATTCACAATTCAAAGAACACACTAGTTATTCAATTTTTTGAAATGATTTAGTACTAATGATTACTTTAATTTCCACAGGACATTATGAAAGAGGGTTATGCAGTTCTCAAGAACTGTTAAAATTGATTGAAGCCATTAATCCTGATGTGATATTTGAAGAAGTGCCTCGAAATAAGTTTGATCTTATATATAGTGGATTGCTTTCTGACTCCCTGGAGACACGAACTGTCAAAACCTATTTGAAGAATTCACAAATCACCCATTTCCCTGTCGATCTTGAATTAGATAAATTGAAGGAAGAAATGATTCGAATAAGTGCATCAAGAATGTTGTCTTATTTTAAAACGTTTTACGAAGATTATCGACTTAAATCTGATGAACATGAACGCTTATCAGCTGAATTAGGGTTTCCCTATCTGAATAGTAATAAGTGTAGCGAAATTTTGAACGAAAAAGGGCAGTTAGAGTATAAAATTGTAAATGAGGCGAATGATTTTCAATTAACGCAGGACTACGACGCTTGGCAGGTTTTTCTTGATTCACGGAGAAACACAATGGTTGAGGGTGTATTGCTACATTACAAACAGTTAAAATTTCGAAATGGATTGATTCTGGTTGGTGCGGAGCATAGATCTTCTTTGAAAGAGAAATTGGCACAGGAAGGGCAGGGTTTGGATAAAGGCTTAATTTGGAATTTCAATTATTTTGAATGATTTAAAAACTACATACAGTGAATATTTGGGCATCAGCCATCGGCTCACAATCTCTCCGCACGGGTGGTAGGCTTTTGAAAAGCAGTCCTCTTCAAGCCTAAATGCATTTAGAATGTAGTTTTATCACCTTTTTAAGAAAAAGTTTTACCACGGATTAAAGCTCTCTTCTTTCTCGCAAAGAGAGCTTTTTTTGCTGTAGTGGATACCTAAATTCCGCTGATATCTCTATTTGTAGGCATAAATATCAGACTTAAATATTAAGCCTACCCACAATCATTGACTAAACTAATGTCTAACCAAAGGCATGGGCTTTTCATTCATTTAGCCCTCCAGCTCCAGGAGATTTAAGGTCGGTAAGCACATTATGAAACGTTTTAATCTATTATCTGAACCCACAGAGATGCTTTATAACCAGGGGAAATCTGCCATGACAGACTACCGTGTCATGGCAGCGATAGCCAATATCTAAGTAAACAAAGCTCGGTACATTCTTGCCCAAGCAAATAATAAACTACCTGAATTGGCCAAGTGGGACATTGAAAGATGGCTGAAAATAGAAGGAATTGGATATGCCTAGGCTACGGCTATGGTAACTTCATTTGAATTGGGTAGAAGAAGGATTTATGAATAACCGGATAAAAAAATCAAAATCAATTGTTCTCAGAATGTTTACAATTGTATAAAACCTTTCCTTTTTGACGAGGCGGTTAAACACTTTTACTTCGTATTACTAAATCGAAACAATCAGGTACTCAAACTCTATAAAATCAGTTCAGGAAGTAACAACACTTTCTTGGCGTATCCCAAACTAATTTTCGAAAAAGCACACGACCAACAGATCTCTGGATTAATCCTTGTACACAATCACCCTTCTGAAAACCTTAGACCTTTCGAAGCAGAAAAAAGGTTAACTATTAGGGTAAAACTTCCTTCTAATTGTCTGGACTTAGGCATAAATCCTTAATTATTGTAAGGTGCAAAATAGGAATTTTATGGGCACTATTATATCATCTTAAAGAACACTAAAGCCACCACTATCGGGTTTTTATTATTCTCTAAAAATTGTCCTAAAGCCCATTTTTCGCAACCGGTAAATTTTTCATTTGTTAGGATTATAATTTGACCAATTTTTGGATGTTCGGATTTTATTTCTCTCCAGTTTGGCATAATTTAAAAGTTAATCTCTCTACACGTAAACTCTTTCCAGCTTTTTACAGGCAACTTACTTCCAGAATCAAGCACTTTTTTGATAAAATCATCTGTGTTTTTTTCTGAGATAAGACTGCACTTAACTGCCTTGCATAAAAAATCCATCGTAGTGAGATAGCTGATTTGATGCATTCTGCAGTAACTGGCGATGTCTTTAAGATTACTACTAGCTAAGATATTTTGGGAATACCGGACGACTGCTAAGCAAGCTGCTTCTCCATCTCCTTTAAACATGAGCTTTTTGATATGAAGGTATTCTTTCTTGACTTCAGTGTTTTCTTCGGGAAAGGTAATTTTCTCCATCAATTTGAAATTGAGCAGATTATCTACCTCAGCTTTTCTCCCAGGCATCCTAGAAATTTCTGCATAGACTTTGTCCAAAATCTTTATGGGATAGGGGAAAATTTTGGGGAGTAAAGTGATAAGTCCCCCTGTGATAAAATGGGAGATAACATCTGCATCAATTAGGATGATTTTGTCATTCTTTTTCATCGACGTTGTTTCCTAAAATAGAAAAATCAAGACCTATATCCTCCAAAAGACCATAATAATGGGATTCTGAAATTTGATCATGTTCAAACAATTTTCTCGCTAAATCCCCATAATCACCTAGAACTTCATGCTGCTTATCTTTTTCATATAGTTTTAGTGAGTACCCGTGATTCATGGCGCTGTTTCTTACAGATATGCAATATTCCTCTGCTTGAGTTTTGTCTATCAGCTTCAGTTCTGTCAACCTATTTATTAGGGCTCGCCTAGAACAAGAAAAATAATGTTCAATTTTCAGAACTGTAGCGAGGGTGACTTTTGACTTTGATAATTCTGAATCAGGAATTAGAGAGAGAATTCCTTCTTCGGGGATAAGGAATTTAGATGCGAAAATATCAGCGTTATACTCCTCTTTGCCTCTTTTTTTAAATTTTCCAACTTGGCATACTTGCGAAATGAAATCCTTTTGGAAAAAGAGGTGGTAAAGTTCATGGCAAATGGTAAAGTGCTGATGGCCAAGAGTTCGGTTTGTATTAACAAGCATAAAGCGGTTGCTTTCCCTGACCTTAATTGCCATTCCTGATATATCCATTTCTAGAGGTCTAAAAACTGCTAGAACCCCTAGTTTATGAAGGAGGCTTTTGAGATGGATGCTTTCTTGATTACTGTAACCATTTTCAGCTCGAAATTGAGAGGCATATTTTTCAAGAACTAATGGGCTCATCGGTAAAAAACGTTTTCATTCGTAAATAATTCATTACAATTTTCTTGAATTGGGCTATTTGAGCTAAATCGGCAGGTTTCAAACTTTCCGCCCTAAAGGCAAGAGCTAGGTTGACGCTTGCCAAATCAAAACTCTCTTCATAGAAATCATACTCATCTACTCCATACAAATTAGAGATTTTAGACATGAGTTGGGAGGGCATGCTACGAGTTCCGTTTTCGTAGTAGCTTATTTCCTCGCGATTTATATTAAGGTATTCTGCTACCTGATCTTGAGTGAACCCTAATTTCTTACGAAGTGCTTGTAGGTTTTTACCTATGATTTGATCCTGCTTCATATTTTGGTTTTTCTAAAAAGGCTTGTTACAAAGTTACGCTTTATTTTCCATATTTAAAATTTTGTAACAAATCTCGAGTTCGAATTTCCTTTGGTATTAATAATAATTGCCCACAATAGAGGATGATTTGTATATGTTTTTTGATATTTAACATGTTGGTAAATAGTGTGTTAAATTTTTTTTTGAGGATATTTCTAAAGTTAGTAAGCTTGATGAATGAATTTTCATTGAAGGCTTGACTAACAAAATTGATAACCCTGTCAACAAATCATACCTAGGCAGGTAGAAATTGTCGGATATTTCTATGATTGGGATATTGACCGATTTGTTTTAAGTGAGACCGGATTAATTTTATTCACCAATTGTTGTGGAAGTTGGTGAATAGGAGTTAAGAATATTTTAGAACTTTCCAGACAAGGAGGTGGGTTAAAATCACAAAGAATGCTGACGATGTGTTGAAAAGATGCCAGACTTGAATAAAATCGTAGGGATAAAGCTTACTTTTCAAAATCTTGTAGATCAAACAACTTTAAGATCTAGAAGAGATAGGGTAGCAGCTAAAAACCTAGGGATAAATGAAAGCTTGTCAGAGGTGCCGTGGTCAAAATGTTTAAGCTTAAAGAAGATCAGTCTATTAAAGTGCAGGAAATGAGTTTGGGGCTTCCCTCTACGGGTCGGGCTACCACTTCGTTTCCATTCCAATCTTTTTTCGCCGCACTTCCCTCCCGAAAAAAGGATTTCCATTGCTATCCCTAAGCCAGTATCCATTTAGGAGAATGTAAAAACCCCTTTGCTCTTTTCAGCTTGGTCCTTTCAAAACCCACTATTTAATCAACTAATCTTCATTAGGCAGTTTAGGCCTTGCTAATTGTCACTTCTTCTTCAACAACTTTAAGTAAACATACTATTTTTCCTTCACCATACAACCCATGGTTTACTCTCAGTTTTCATCCCTCTAATACCCCGTACTAGTTTGACCCTTACCGCAATCCCTTTTATATTTCAGTTCTCCCAATGCCAAGTCCAATCCTGTTCCCGGTTGTGAATTATGGTCCATGCAAAGATGGGGGCAGCGGTATACCCGCCAAGGGTACGCTTAGCCCGATCAAAAAAACAGGGCTTTCCAGAGGAAGCCTTCCGCGATTTTTTTGCACGTCTCTTGGCTTGGGTATCCCTGGCTGCCCCATTCTCTTAGGCATAATCAAATTTAAAACCTTAAACAGTAAAAGTCATGTCACAATTTGAAAAAACTTACATCGGAAAAGGAAAACAAGTTAAAGATCTAGACATTATTAGGGTATCCATCTCTAAAGAGACACTGGAAGAAATCCTGAAAGACCAGATGGTCGACTACGATGGCAAAGAATATTTGGTATTTGAAGTCGCCTCTCTTAAAGAACCGGATCAATATGGCAAAACCCACACGGCTTATATCAGTAAAAAAATAGCTGGACCAAAAACTGGGAAGACCAGAAAGATCAAAGCTTAGAAAAGAGCCCTATTGGGCTTTTTTCTTGTTTTATTTTCAAGATGGATAATAAGAATTGGGCTGTGAACCATAGGATTATTTATGCTTTTAAGGTCATAATTTAACACGGCACACTAAAAACAACTTTCCTAAAGAAATTTGCTTTTGAAAAAAAGATTTGAAATATTTTAAAATCGAGACAGGTGTATCAAGTATTTGCTTAAATTATTTACACAAAAATGTTAATTAAATAGACAATGAAAGATATATCGGTGATAGTATTACAATTGAAGAACAGGCAAACTCAAATTGACCGAAAGATCAATCAATTGATAGATCAAAATTTAGATCCTTTTCCCTTTGAAAGGTTGGATAAAGGAAAGAAACTTATCGAATTGATTCAAAAAGCCCTACAATCCATAGAGGCAGAGAAATTGATTGAAGCCGGTATGCATATTAAAGAGTTGGAAATCGAGGGTTTGAAAATAGAACTTTGATTTTCTGAAAGGGTTTTAAGTCCCCGGAAAAATTTCTTGAAATGATAACCCTATTTAAAAGTTCAATTGGCCCAATCAAATGGGAGATCACTGACCTCTTTGTTCCAATTTCCGCAGCAATTCTTCAATTTTTCGCTCCTGCGCTCTGATCTTTCTATCAGTAGCCGTTTCTTTTGGTTTGGAGAGAGAATAAATAAACCAACCCCACACAGCAAAGGCTACAAATAGTCCAGGCCATTGGTTGTCGCTCCCTAAAGCACCAAACATGGCGATCATGCAAATAAAGGAAACCAGAAAAAGTTTGATCAGAAATTTCAAAGCCTATTAAAGTTTAAAATTAAACCTTAAGTTACTTATTTTCAGGATGAAATGAAAAGAATTTTTTAAAGATTTTAGTATAATTTACTTAATATCAGTGGTTTGAATACCTTTTGCTTTATTGGGAATAAAAGCATGAATTTCTAATTGGAATTAATTGATGTAGATGCAAATACCTATCTGCAGGGGAGGGTAGGAGATGATTTTCTAGGTAAAATCATTAGAGCCATGATTTACTTGGATTCAAAAACAATAATTTAATTTGTTCTGATAACCCCCCACATTTTTTATGCTTTCTACATGATTTATAATATACTCTGGGCCATTAGGAAGAGGTTTACAAACAGAAAGGCTTCCTTTGATGCTATTCTTTCTTATGATGCTGTTTTTCCCTGGGCCTAAATGCCGGCAATGTCATTCCTAGAAGTGACCCAATTGACTGAAGTCCTTTTTACCAACGGAGGCTTTATCATCATCACGGTGTTGTTATTAGAAACATAATTGAAGAAAGCAGAAAGGATCTGGAGACGCTTGAACTGATCCAAACGAAAACTGAAAACGAGATTTTTACCCTTAGATGTTCCGAATTCGGTTTAACCCAATGGGAAATTGAAATCTGTGAATTGGTAAGGAAGGGGGCACTTGATCCCTAATTTATGTACGTGTACAGGTATGTCCAAAATCTTTATTATGTCGCTGTTACTTGTTTCTTAACAGCCTATGGTTGGTGCTAAAAAACTTTTTTAATATTTGTATTGTGCACAAATTATGGTGTTATTTCATCTGTCCTAGTAAAGGTATTAGATCTTCCTTGCGGTTTACCAGCCTACTAGGCTCGAATTATTGACTAGAAGATTATGACTTTCCAAGCCTGACCGCCATATCTTGAGGCAAAATATTCGTTTTTGACTTACAGGAACAATATATGGACTATCTTGAGAACTCAAAATTTCGCTCCGTTATGATTTAATACGGTTTCCGGCTTTAATTATTCTGAATCTGTTGACAAAAGATTGGCAGTGATAAATGAGATTTAATTATAAATTTGATAGAACTATCTAAACCGATCAATATACCCGCTGATATGATAGAAATATTTCCCGCAATTAATGGCGATTGCTTCTTAGTTCATGCCGAAGAAGGACTGATTTTGATTGATTGTGGTTATGTGTCAACTTACAGAGACCACCTAAAACCCGTACTGGAGAAACTTCATGGACAGGGTAAATCAATTAAAAGATTTATTATTACTCATATTGACGAAGACCATATACAGGGAGCTATAAGATTCCTGACAGATAATGGTAAAGCCGCAGGTCCTCAGATTATTAAGATTGAGCAAATCTGGCACAATAGCTATCGGCACCTCCATTCTGAACGGGTGGAAGAAAAGATAACAAGCAATGGAGAATCTATCTTGAAGTCTTCTTTCAAAACAATTGAAGAGCAAAGCGAGAAACAAGTTAGTGCCAGACAAGGAAGTTCGCTGGCTGCTTTGATTTTGAAAAATGGCTATGATTGGAATGTTGATTTCGGCGGTGCTGCATTTTCTGCTGATCATTTTCCGAAGGTCCAGCTTAGTGACAAAATCAACTTTGAATTTTTATCTCCCAACGATTCTTCGTTGGCCAAGTTGGAAAAGTATTGGAGGAAAGAGTTGTATAGGCTTGGTTTCCGAGAGAAGATAACCACCCAGGAGATATTTGATGATGCGTTTGAGTTTTTGCTTATGGACGACAAAATTGAACCGGATGAATCATCTTCAGAAACAGTATCTTCTTCAGACTTCGACGTAGAAAAACTTCAGAAAGAGAAATGCACTTTGGATAAATCCCCAAAAAATGGTAGTTCTCTTGCATTCATATTGAACGCCGATGGTAAACGAATGCTTTTTTTAGGTGACGCGATACCGAGCATTGTCAACGATCAATTGGCTAAAAAATTTGCTTCTGAATCAAAGCCTGTTCTTTTTGACATGATCAAACTTTCTCATCATGGATCTTATGCCAGTAACAGTCCCGATCTATTCGAATTAGCAGATGCTGAGAATTATATCATTTCCACCAAAGGGGAATCAAAACCGCATCCAAGTAAGCCAACTCTCGCTTGGGTTATCGGCAGGCCAACAGCAAATACCCGAAAAATCTATTTCAATTATAAAAATATTAGATATGACTTCTTAAATGATCAAAGCCTAAAAACAAAATACAAGTATGAAGTAATACTTGCTGACCAAGCTAATAACCGTCAAATTACAATATGATGCTTTTACACCCTGAACAACTTGTAGATAGTGTAAGTCGTATCTCATGCGGTGATGAGCACGGCACAGGATTTTTTATTTCGCCTACCCATCTTCTGACCGCGAGGCACGTGATTGTTGATCATGTCACAGATACTTGTGAAATAATCATTCAGATATCTAACGCAGATCGAAGTGGGATGCTTAAATTGAAGGGAAAGTTGATTGACGACGATGTGAAGCTGGATGTAGCAATAATCGAACTTATTGGAGAACGACCAATCCCGACCTATATTCCAGTAGCACTTGACTACATTCGTTATAACGAAGAATGGAATACGTTTGGGTATCCTTTTGTCAAACTTGCCGAGGGGCTGACTTTAAATGGTACCATCCTGTCATTGATTCGTAATCTCCCGTATGATATCAGTCTTATATCTGATGATGTTGATGCCAAATTAAGCTATAGTGGTTTGTCTGGCTCACCTTTGATAATGTTCGGGAAAGTGTCCGGCATTATTACCTGGAGCACCATCAGGGGTTTAGGAGCTATTAGTATTAAAAAGATAGTAGGCTTTTTAAGAAAAAATGAGATCGAAATTGAAAGCTCAATCGATGCGTCATGGTCGAATGACTTTTTCGCTGAAATTGATCGTGCTGTTTCAAATGATAAGGTCGTTGAAAAGGTAAAGGAAGTGTTAAATATTGCCGGGCAATATTACTTGCTGCATGGCTCACCTGGTTCTGGAAAAAGCATGATTGCCTCGACTATTAAATTCGATGATGCAAAAAGAAAGGTGATCGGTCGCTATATGATCAGAACGCCGGGAGATCCAACTCCCATTTATGTAAAGGCTTCACGTGAACACTTTATGCAATGGATGGAAGACTTGGTTAGTAAAACATTGACAGGCGAACCTGCTGCCAAGGAAAATCTTACTTGGAATGATCGGGTAAGCCGTTTCTCAGCATGGTTTGGACAGCTCAATAACTATTTTTCTGCAAAAGATGAAACCGCTGTCATCATTGTAGATGGGCTTGATGAAATTTTAGTCAACGGTAATCCGACATCTGAATTCCTAGCTGTACTTCCAGAGGATTTACCCTCGCATCTTATGGTATTGCTGTCCTGTACGAGCTCAGAAATTCTGCCCGCTAATATTATGAGTAAGTTGAAAGAAGAGCAAAAAATCCATGTCACACCACTATCGCAGACAGCAGCATTGGCATTTGTTCACAAGGAAAACCAGAGATTAGAGTTGGGACTGACGATTACACAGAAAACTTTGGTGGCGCAAAAGTCTGAGGGACACCCGCTTTATCTACGTTATCTTATTGAAACTTTAAAAATTGAATTGCCGAGTGATAAAGACAATTGGATTGCACTGCTGCCCAAGATTGACGGCGATATAAAAAACTACTATGAACTGCTATGGTCATCTCAAATCATGCCTGATGAAGACAAATATTGGCTGACGCTTATCGGCTCACAGTTGAGGGAGCCTGCGACCACGGAGGAATTTACGGGGATGTTACCTGCTTCAGTTCGTCAGCAATTCCATATTAAATTTAAAGCAATCAGGCATCTTTTTAAAGCCGATCTCAAGCTAAGTATCTACCACAACTCTTTTGAAAACTTTATTGCGCAAAAAGCTCAGGCAGATCTTAAATTGGCTAATCAACACATATCAGATTTTAATCTCTCTGCAAGCCAATCTGTGTATGCTTTAAAAAACCTGTTGCATCATTTACTTTTATCTGCTGATCCTTTACCAGCTATTACCTACTGCAATCAAAAGTGGGCTGATGATTGCGCATGGGTGCATATGGAGCCCGATAGTATTATTGAAGACATCAGGTGCGTTGAATCGCTCTGCATAGACGAGGGTGCTGCCGCCGAACTTATTCGAGTTAAATTATTGCTGCAACGACTAAGGTTCCGTTATAACAAAGTTTTGGCGAAGCATGCTTTCGAGATTACGGATACCTTGATCCAAATGGGTAATTCTGGTAACGCCTTAAAATATATCCTAAGAGGCGATTTGCTATTGGTGTCACTCGATGATTCGATTTATTTTTTACAGAAACTTTATGAAACTGGGGCCTATAAAGAGGCGGCACTACTATATGAAGCTATCGATATTCGATTCAATGCAATGCTGGAAAAAGCGAATAAAGGCGAAGGCATGAACTTAAAGGGGTTTGTATATAATCTCCAGGCAATAACTTTAAGCATCAGCGCGAATCCGTTTGATGAGGTTATGCAAAAGTTCATGAGAGGGATGCAATTGCTAAAGAATTTGGAAGATCATGCCAAGACGCCTAAAGAACAAAAGCAGTACATTCATCAAATCCGCGAGTACATTTCCTCATGGAACATGGCCTATTTTATTTATCGATTTGGTAAATATCCCGGTATTGAAAAGATGGCAGAGATATCAGTTGAGATTTATAGTAATAGCTCTGCGCAACACCTTGCTCAAGCAGCTATCACTTGTCACCATTTCAAAGAAATCGGATTTCAGGGTGAACAAGATAACGATGGTTATAATCGCCTGATAGCTGATATCGAAAAATTAATCACTGAGTATGGCTACCGTGAGCAGGATATTGAGCTTTTGATTAAGACCCTTATTGAAGAAAGTAAAAATCCGACAATAATAGAGGGCTTAATTACCAAGCAACTGGCTAATAAAGTCGATTTTAATTTTAGAAAAGCGAATGGTGTTGATGCCGATACGGATGCTTTTGTAGCATTATTCAACGAAAACATATACTCCGGGTACATCGATACGGTTCAGGCATTTCCTGCAATCGCCAATAAAACTGCAAAGGCGTGGGAAAATTTCTTTAAGTCGGCCTTTGAGCTAGTCGGTTTTATTACAGGAAAAATATATCGACTGAAAGCAGAAGGTCGCATGGAAGAGATTGCCCCTTTAGAAGCCAAAAGCAGGGCTTTGATTGTTAAACTTAACTTTTCTTTGTCTGAGCGTGTTCAGTTTGATCGATCTTATTTGTTGATCGAAGAGATCATGCCACTTCTATATCATCGACTCACTGGGCTGTATTTGGAATTTAAAACACCAGCGCTAAATTGGTTCATAGAACACATTATTAATCCGGCCAACAATCAATTAGGGCAATACACCGAAGGTTATCGGAGAACTTTATCGCAAATGGCGAGGCTATTGGCTGAGAATCCGGCTCAAAAACTGTTTACTTTTAAAGTGACAAAAGTATTGGAGCAGCATGTTTATTTAGCTGTACAAAACCGTTGGCAACGAACACCTGAACTCATTCGAGTCATCGACTTATATGCTAAGATTGGTTCCAAATCTAAAGCAAAACACGTATATCAACAGATGTTGGATACATCAATGGGGCCGAGCTGGTATAAAGAGGATCAGTTTGTTCTCATTAATTCTGTCCTAAGAAAAATGAACACCCCCACTGCAAAAGAGCACTTTGTTAATTTCGCAGCGGGTCTGGAATTTGCTTCGGGTGAGATGACATTTCAACGTTATGTACAATCTGAGATGCATGGTTTTATCGGGACTCTGGTAAAATCAGGGCACCTTTCTAAAGCTGTTGACTATTTTAAATTTCAATTGCTACCGCCACCAAATGTTATTTTGGCGAATGCAGAAGCAAGTATAATTGATGCACCTGCAAAGGGTGATGGGTATGTACTGGGTGCTAGGGCAGTTATCGAGGAGAGTGCAATGTTGCAACTTTTGGAGGCTGTTGACCCTGCCCCACATGTGACGATTGCACTAAGCGAAGTGTTTTTAACTGGTACCGATACGGAAAGATATATGGATGGATTTGTCGACATTCAATATGCAGCATATCTAAAAGCCAAATCAATATCTAACGCAGATTCTGAGCAAATTTTGCAGCGAATAGCTAATATTACCTTATCATCGCGCCTGGCGGATGACAAGTCAAAATATGTGTATCAACTAGCTAAAGCCTTTGATGCCGATTTTGAGGAGCTATCGAAAGTTCTTATTTCGGCTGGTGTTAACCCCGCTGAAATTCCTGAAACGAAAAAGGATGAACCTGAAAAAAAGGAGCGTGAGTATTCTGAAGAGGAGGACTCTAAAATGGCGGAGTACGGGTTACCATTGCTCGGAGTTGGTAAGATGAGTAATTTTCCAAAGATTACGGTTGCGATTCAAGCAGCACAAAATGAATTCGACATAGAAAACAATGACGGCGGTAGGCAAATATTAATTGATTGTTTAAAGCTGCTAACTGAAGGCCAGGCTGATATCTGGCAGGGTAAGCACCTGACTTCAGAATTAGGTGTATTATTTGACAGCTTAAAAAATCATAGCTCCGCTGTAGAGCTTATTCATGATTTAAAAGACCTCATCCTGGATCATCTGACAGATGATTGGCGGGTAGCAAACTTTCTTATGGGTTTGCTGAGTGCTAAAATTTCTGACGATGAGAAAGAAAAAGTCATTTTGATTGTAAAGGAACATATTGAGATTCTAATTCGCTCCAATGGCATTCACACCGATAAGTACAAATGGCTAACAACACGAAATGAACCCGCAGAGAGTAAAGATTCCCAACTGGTAAACTTTCTGATTTGGCTGCTCAATCATCCTTATGATTCAATTCAATCGACGGTTCTTGAAAGTCTTGAGTGGTTAGCACTTGTTCGATCTGAGATTGTTATTCCCGCTTTAGTAGAATATTCATTAAGAACAGATGTTGAAAAGGCGAGGGAACTAAGTACATATTTGTTAAAGATTATCGCGGCTTCCCGGCCGGCATCTGTGTGGGCTGCAATAAAAGAACATCCGAACCAAGATCAAATTCTTGCGATTGATCAAATGATGGCAAGAATTTATTGGAAAGACATATTAACGTCATGTAGTTCACTGGATGCAAATGCAAGGGCATTACACCAACGTCTGATTTCGGATTTTCCTGACGATAATGTTACGGGATCAGATGTTTATCTTGAGGATCATTCGCTAATACCTATTGAAGACCTGCTTGACGACCTGAACAGTATGGGAATACTAAATCGTGCCTTTTGCGAAGGCATAATGAGAAATATAAGCGAATTGTCAAAGCCTCACAGTATCATCGACCAGCTTCGTGTAGAAAGATATATTCGAAGAAGTTTTTATGAAGAGGATATCGAGATAGGCCACTATACCTACCTGCTACGGTCGGCAGTTAATAAATTACTTTTGGGACGTGTAGGAAAATCACAAATTGATGAGGTGAGTACAATTCTGGAATTACCTAATTTATGAGTATGGAAAGAATGAAAAGCATTCCTCGAACCAGGAAAGAATTTGAAAGTAATATGTACGTCCTTGTAGAAACAATAAGAAACAGGCAACACTTTTTTACCGAGAGCTCTGGACAGGGTGAGAGCTTATTAAAAGTAAGAGAGCTGCCCAATAAAAGGATTAACTTTCTTACAGTAAACGAAATGGCCAGGTTGCAGGCCAATCATATTGCCAGTATGATGGATATGGATTTTGAAAATTTAATACCAAAGGAAGATGAGCATCAAGACCCCAAATGATAGAGAGGAATTTGAACACAATATTCATCTCATGGAACAACGTGCATTGAGAATAATGAATTCTAATAGTGAGGGCGCAATTCAAAATTTTGCTTGGGCAACTTGGCCACACTTGAAAAAAGTTAAGCGTTTGCCAAATGGCAGAATAAACTTTTTGACTATTAATGAAATGATTAGGCTACAGGCGAATATGGAAAATAGCGAGATTTAACATAGATAGGTGAGTCTAAAAATGGTTCTCCATACTATGAAAATTATTTTTCATACTCGTGTGATAATTTACTAGTAAATCACTGGCCCTCAAGACGGGCTTAGCTGATGGATATTATGGTGATGCTGACTCCTCAATCCGGACTGATGTCTCCATCATAAAAACAGAATTGCTAAAGGTACTGGCGTCATTAGCGGCTGAACAGGGCAGGGTCAACAACAACATCAACCAATTGGCCAAGCATGCCAGCCACAATTCCATGGAAGGTGTAATTAACCTAAAGATATTCCTGCAGTTCAATGTGCTTTGAATACCAGGATAAAATGAACAAGACCTTTAAAAAGATCTACAAAACCATAAGCTTATGACGGTAAAAATCCTTTCATCTACCAGCTACTTCAAAAATAGCTCTTTTAGAAAGTGTTTTTCAAATAATTGTATTGGTATTCTTCGTAAAGGATTTGGCGCAATCCTTGAAAAATGTGCTGGAACTTTTAGTTAAATCCAGATGTCAGTAATCTTTTGGTCGTTTATTGAACTCTAATTAAACCACCTCAATCAAGAACACAAGACTTAAGCAATACTATTCCCTACATTTTATTACTGTGTGGGCATAATATAAGGGCGCAACTCAATTTTACCATTTAAGTACTGAAAACCTTGCTAGTGAAAAAGAAACGTCCTCTATATTATTAGAGCATGTCTAGCGATTTTGGCGCTATGCAATTAAAAGATGCAATCTTAAATAAAAATTATCTTTTTAGCCCCACAAATAGCCCCCTATTTAAAAATAAAAACCCTAACTCATTATATTTCAAATGGTTAGGGTTTTGTTCAGCAGAGGAGGAGGGATTCGAACCCCCGGTACCTCGCGGTACAACGGTTTTCAAGACCGCCGCATTCGACCACTCTGCCACTCCTCTAGTTGGGTCTGATGCTTTAAGAAAACTTGCTAATTCAATGAATTTTTGCAAGCCTTTAATTCTTTATTTGTTGACCACTTCTCTTTTGATGTGAATCGGAAGGCAAAGGTAGTCTTAATTCTAATGAATGCAAATCCAAAAGGGTGAAAATTTTTGTGCAAAGTGCTAATTTTTTGAAAGTGAAGGACTTGTTTTTTTAGGATGCTTTTTGTTCAGCGCTTTTTGTAGGCTAACATTGATTTCATAACCTATCAAAACGATAATTGAAGTGATCCAAAGCCATAACATCAATGCCAACATCGTGCCTATAGAACCATACAATTTATTGTAACTGGCAAAATTGGTCAGGTAGTAGGAGAAAATGAAAAATCCCAGCGTAATCAATAAACCTGATACCACAGATCCAGTAGAAAAAAACTTCCACTTTTTACTTACCGCAGGAGCAAATCTAAAGATATAAGCAGTGGTAATGGTAAAGAGCATCAGCAAAACAAAAAACCTGAAAAAAGCCAGAAGATAGTAACTGATATTGTTGGAGATAAACTCAAACTCTGAAATTTTGTAAAGCAATTCGCTTCCTAGAACCATGACAAGTACGGCTCCGCAGACACTGAGGATCAAAACCATGACAATGCTCACTGATATCAGGCGCGTTTGAAAAAAGCCTCTGTTTTCTCTTGTGCGATAAACGGCATTAAAGGCATTCATCATTGAGATAACGCCATTGGTGGACAGGTACAAGGCAAAGACGAAGCCCAGAGAGAGCATGCCCTGCCTTGGCTTGCTTATGATGTCCAGTATGGTAGGAGCAGCCTCGTTGTAAATGCTTTCGGGCAATATGTCACTTACAAAAATAAGTATGTTCGCAGTAGTAACATCATGTAAAAAAAACTGAATAAAGGGAATCATATTCAGTAGAAAGAGCAACATGGGAAACAGTGCAACAGTGAAACTGAATGCCATAGCACTTGCTCTTTCAAAGACATCATCCTTCTGAATATGGTGTAGAAAAATTTTCCCTACATCATATAAATTTTGCTCAGGATTGCCAAAGTGAATAGGTTTAAGAAGTTGCGCCTTATTCCTTAACCTTTCTAAAAGTATGTTGAGTCTAGTTTTCACTCTACTGTTTGGAAATAGGGTTGCAATAGCTCCATAAATCTTGAAGGAGGCCGGCAGGGTCTGTGCGTGGTCGTTTTTAGAAAGGTTAGCAAAGTCTCACCTTGGTGGATCAACACCTGGCTCTCATTGAATATCTCATAATGAAAGCGTATCCTCACACCCGGCATTTCCTTTATGCTGGTTATTATGGTCAAATGTTCATCGTACCTACCAGGCAAAAGAAACTTGCTGTGGTTTTCTAACACAGGCATCATTACGCCACTTTCTTCCATTTCACGATAGGAGTAGCCAACACTACGAAGGGCTTCAACCCTTCCTACTTCGTAATAGGTCGCATAGTTTCCATAATAAACATAACCCATTTGGTCAGTTTCCGCATACCTTACTCTAATCTGATGTTCTTTTGTAAACATTTATTTGAAAATTTTTGCTGCGTTTAAAGCGTTTTGGTAACGTCTGGCATTGACCATATGGGCCCTAAGATTGGTGGCAAAGGAATGATAGCCTGAAAAATCCTCCTTTGCACAGAAATACAAATAATTGTGCGTTTGGTAATTCAAAACGGCGTTCAATGAACTTATTTCCGGAAGGGTGATTGGGCCCGGAGGCAAACCTGCATATTTGTAGGTGTTGTAGGGGCTTTCTATTTCTTTGTGTACGTTAAGTACTCTTTTGATGGTGAAGTCCTTTAAAGCAAATAACAGGGTTGGATCAGCTTGCAAAGGGATGCCTCTCTTTAATCTATTTATATAAACTCCGGCAACTATAGGACGTTCGTCTGCTTTATTGGTTTCTGATTGGACGATGGACGCCAGGGTTGCCACTTCAAGTGGGGTCATCTCAATGGCTTTTGCTTTGGCCAGTCGTTCGTCTGTCCAATACCTTTCATATTCTTTGTACATGCGTTCAAACAACTCAGGCGGGCTTATGGTCCAGTATACCTCATAGGTATTGGGGAGAAACATGGCCATTATGGTTTGGCTGTCAAAACCGTATTTCGCTATAAGGGAATCATCCTCAATCAAGGCCAGAAATGAAGCTTTATCCATTTCCAGGTTGCTGGTGATTTTTTCTGCCAATTCTTCCTTTAGCCTGATATTGTTAAAGGTGATGTTGACAGGGGTTTGTCTGCCTGAGCGCAATAAAACGACCAATTGCCTGTTGGTAAGTTTAGGTTGGATGATGTAATGGCCTGGTTTTACCCCACCATCAGAGTAGTTCATCACTTTGGCGACGAAACTGAAGGTAACCACCTCGTTGATGAGGTCTTGGTCAAGCAATTTGTCACGCACTTGAGAGAAAGTGCTGCCTTTAGGTATGTTCAATACGACTGGCTCTTCACTGTAGATCAGTATATTGGGAGAGAAGAAAGCCTGATAAAAATAAAAACTAAGAGAAGTCAGCAGCACCGAGAAAGCTACGACCCCTACCAAAATGTATTTCTTTTTTTTGTCTGTAAGCATTGTGATTATTGACTATCGGACCATAATAGGCCATAAAGTGACCTGGTTTGAGGTTTATTTAAAGGTACAAATATACTATTAAATCAGCCACTTGTTTTTTATGGAAAATAAAATAAGCTTAAAAATGATACTTGGCTTTTATTTTGCATTATAATTACCTTAATTTAACCGTAATTATAAACAGTGTGTTGGCCTGTCCAAAGCTAAATTGAAGTAAATATGGCGGCTATATTCATAAAGTTGTATCCTGAAAACCCTGATCCTAGAAAAATTAGTCAGGTAATAGAAGTCCTGCGCAAAGGTGGCGTAATCATATACCCTACAGATACTGTGTATGGTATGGGCTGTGATATATTTAACCAAAAGGCCATAGAAAGAATAGGTTTGATCAAGGGAGTTAAACCCCAGAAGGAACATTTCTCGTTTATATGTTATGACCTCAGTAATATTTCTGAGTATACCAGGTCCTTGAGTACACCAGTATTTAAATTGATGAAAAAGGCCCTTCCCGGACCTTTTACCTTTATTTTAGCTGCCAATAATAAGGTGCCTAAATTACTCAATAGTAAGAAAAAAACAGTAGGGATAAGAGTGCCTGATCACAGTATCCCAAGGTTACTTGTAAAAGAACTTGGTCAGCCCATTCTTACGACTTCTATCCGGGATGAGGATGATGTAATTGAGTACAGTACAGATCCTGAACTTATTTATGAGAAATACAAAGACCTCGTAGATGTAGTCATAGATGGCGGTTATGGAAAAAATGTAGCCTCTACCGTTATCGATTGTTCAGGTGATCAAATTGAAGTTTTAAGGGAAGGATTAGGAGAGATTTCTGAAATAATCTGATAATTTCCCTGTTTCCTTTGTCTGTCGCATTTCTTGGCACTAACTTTCGAAAAACAAAGAAAGATGACCAAGGAAAGTAAGGTATTGACAACCGATTTGCTGTATTTGCCACCTTTGGCATACTTTGTCGCAGTAAATGGTGCCGATAAAATCCAAATATATGCCGACGCTAAACTTAGCCGGCATTCCTATGTAAATAAGACTGAAGTGCTTCTGGCAAACAAAAGGGAAACCTTAATTGTGCCTGTGCATGGATTGAGGAAAAACCATGCAATCAAAGAGGTGAAAATAGATTATCATCAAAAATGGTTGAATGTTCACCTTAGAGGAATAAAGAGTGCTTATGGGAAATCCCCATTTTTTGAGTATTTTTATGATGACTTAGAGCAAATCTATTTGCGCAGGCCTCAGTTTTTAATCGATTTAAATTTGGATTTACTGACACTTTGTCTTAAATTTTTACGATGGGATGTCAGTTTGGTAGTAAAGGAAAGGGAAGAGGATGGAGACCAAAATAGTGACTTAAGAGGTTTTTTTCAGCCTAAGTCATTGATAAGCAGTAATATGGTTTATAAACCGTATCCTTACATGCAAATTTTTGGCCCAGACTTTGTTTCTAACTTGTCTATCGTGGATTTGTTGTTTTGTGAAGGTCCAGCAGCTAATGAAGTTTTGAACCTTTCCCGAAAGTAATTGAACAATTAGTGAAAAAGTTGTGTTTAAAAACAAATTCATTTGTATTAAATTGAGATTTGAAATATCACCATAAGAAAGGATAAATATAATGGAAGCAAAATTTTCAAACAGAGTAAAAGAGGTGATCTCTCTTAGCCGCGAAGAAGCTTTGCGCTTGGGTCATGATTACATCGGTACAGAACACCTCTTGTTAGGAATGATTCGTGAGGGTGAAGGTGTTGCTGTTTCCATTCTAAAGAAGTTGGGTGTTCCTTTGGACGAGTTAAGAAATGCGGTAGAACGAGCGGTTAAAGGTACAGCCAATCATAATGTTAAAAATCTTGCCAATATTCCCTTGACCAGGCAATCAGAAAAAGTGCTAAAAATCACTTATTTGGAAGCGAAAATTTTCAAAAGCCAACTTATAGGAACAGAGCATTTATTGCTATCAATTTTGAGGGATGAGGACAATATAGCGACTCAAATTCTTCAGAAATTTGACGCAACTTACGATACCGTTAAGGAAATGTTGGAATTTCAAACGGACCAAACACCAAGGTCAGGTACTGAGGCAGATGATCCCGACGAAGAAGGATCAAAATTATTTGGTGCATCAGGTAGCTCTTCAGGAAGCGCCAAAGGAACCACAGAAAAATCCCGAACACCAGTTTTGGATAATTTTGGCAGGGACCTTACCCGTATGGCTGAAGAGGATAAGCTTGACCCAATCATAGGTAGAGAAAAGGAAATAGAAAGGGTGGCTCAAATTCTTTCCAGAAGAAAGAAAAACAATCCCATTCTAATAGGAGAACCAGGTGTAGGTAAAACAGCTATTGCTGAAGGTTTAGCTCTTCGAATTATCCAGAAGAAAGTTTCTCGGGTATTGTTCAATAAAAGAGTTGTAACACTTGATCTTGCCTCTCTGGTTGCAGGTACCAAATACAGGGGACAATTTGAGGAACGAATGAAAGCCGTGATGAACGAGCTTGAAAAATCCCCAAGTGTCATCTTGTTTATTGATGAGTTGCATACTATCGTAGGAGCTGGTGGAGCAAGTGGTTCATTGGATGCATCTAACATGTTCAAGCCTGCGCTTGCAAGAGGGGAGATTCAATGTATTGGTGCTACCACCTTAGATGAATACAGACAATATATTGAAAAAGATGGCGCTTTGGCCAGAAGGTTCCAGATGGTAATGGTAGATGCTACCTCTACTGAAGAAACCATTCAGATTCTTGAGAATATCAAGGACAAATACGAAGACCATCACAATGTTACGTATACACCAGAGGCCATAAATGCTTGCGTTCATCTTTCGGATAGGTACATTTCTGATCGTTTTCTTCCAGATAAAGCCATCGATATTTTAGATGAAGCAGGAGCCAGGGTGCACATTAAGAACATCCACGTTCCTGAAAACATTCTACAACTCGAAGACGAGGTAGAGAAAATCAAGGTCGAGAAAAATAGGGTAGTCAAAAGCCAAAAATACGAAGAAGCTGCCCAGCTTAGAGACAAAGAGAAAAAACTTCTTGAGCAATTGGAAAATGCAAAAGCCAAGTGGGAAGAAGAAAGTAAGACCAAGCGCTATGCTGTTGAGGAAGACAATGTAGCGGAGGTTATTGCGATGATGACAGGTATTCCTGCCAGAAGAATCGCCCAGAATGAAGGAGCCAAGCTGCTGAATATGGGAGAAGAGCTGAAAGGAAAAGTGGTTGGTCAGGATGAAGCAATCAAAAAGCTTACCAAGGCCATTCAAAGGACAAGGGTAGGATTGAAAGATCCTAAAAAGCCTATTGGTTCATTTGTTTTCCTTGGGCCTACAGGAGTTGGGAAAACAGAACTTGCCAAAATGTTGGCTACCTACCTGTTCGACAAGGACGATGCGCTAGTAAGAATTGACATGTCTGAATACATGGAGAAATTTAGTGTTTCTCGTTTGGTAGGAGCGCCTCCAGGCTATGTAGGATATGAAGAAGGTGGACAATTGACAGAAAAAGTCAGGAGAAAGCCTTATTCCGTTGTATTATTAGATGAAATCGAAAAAGCACATCCAGATGTATTCAATATCCTTTTGCAGGTGCTTGATGATGGTGTGTTAACTGATGGTCTAGGAAGAAGGGTGGATTTTAGAAATACCATTATCATCATGACATCTAATATAGGTGTACGAGACCTTAAAGATTTCGGTGCTGGAATAGGTTTCGCTTCCAAAGCTAAGGAAGAGAACATGGACGAAGTAATGAAGTCTACCATTCAAAATGCCCTTAAAAAAGCATTTAGCCCTGAGTTTTTAAACAGGTTGGATGATGTGGTTATTTTCAATTCTTTGAATAAGGAGCATATCCATAAAATCATAGACATCAGTTTAACGAAGTTGTTTGCCAGAATTACTGATTTGGGTTATTCCATTGAACTTTCTGAGAAAGCAAAAGATTTCTTATCTGAAAAAGGCTATGACAGGCAGTATGGAGCAAGGCCTTTGAACAGAGCAATTCAGAAATATCTTGAAGATGCTTTGGCAGAGGAAATCCTTAAAGGCGAATTGTCTGAAGGGGATGTTATTCTTGCAGATTATTCTGGAGAAGGAGACGAGTTGGAGATAAAGGTGAATAAAAAAGAGAAAGCTGATTAAGGTCAGTTTTGAAATAGAATAATTAATTAAAGGACAGTGATACTCACTGTCCTTTTTTACGTTTATGGTTTTGGGAATAAATATGCCAGTTGGCTGAACCTGAACCTTTTTATTGAGGCTGGGGTTACCATTTATTACTGTCTCTGTTCAATCGGTAGTCATCACAAATGCCGTAAACAGAATGAAAATGACAAAATCGGTTTGTGTAATGTGTATAAAAAAATGCCAGCATGAGTTTTTTTATTGAAATGCTTTTAAAGCTGTTTTTTCTATTGTCTATCATACCCTTTTTGGTTTCTGAAAAGCTTCAGAAAAAATATGATATGAAAATCAATTCCCAGATAGAATACACACTATTCACGGGGCCTAAAAAAATAGCGTTGATTGGTGAAAAATTTATTGAAGAAACCAGTGGAATGGCTGTTTCCAGAAAGAATTCCTCATGGATTTATGTTCACAATGATAGTGGTGGAGCACCTGAGATTTATATCCTGGATACCTTGGGTGCATTTTTGGGGACCCTAAGGTTGGAGGGCGTGGAGAATCGAGATTGGGAAGATTTGGCAATGGGTCCCGGGCCTATCGAGGACCAAAGCTATTTGTATATTGGAGATATCGGTGACAATTTCAGTAATGCTGAGGAGTTGATCATTTATAGAATTCCTGAACCCGATAGTCTCGAAAATACAATGACTGCAACCCCTGAGGTTATTAAACTTACCTATCCGGATGGGCCTAAAGATGCAGAGACTTTATTGGTAGACCCCATCAGTGGTGATCTTTTTGTGTTGACTAAAAGAGAAGCCAAAAATACGCTTTACAAAGCCTCAAAAGATTTATTGACAGATGGAAGCAATATTACTTTGGAAAAAGTAATGCAATTGCCCATAACACTTTCTGTGGGTGGGGATATAGCTGCCGATGGCTCTCAGGTCCTGATAAAAAATTATTGGGTGATTTACTATTGGTCGAGAATTGAAGGGGAATCACTGGAAGAGACCTTGTCCCGGAAAGCTGTTTTACTTCCCTATGAGCCAGAGCCACAAGGAGAAGCAATTGCCTTTGAGCCTCAAGGAAATTCTTATTTCACCTTAAGCGAGAAAAAATTACGCATTAAGCCTGTTTTGTACCGCTATGACAGAGCTACAAGCGAAAACTGATAAGAGATTTAATTTTTGTTTCTATTACCCCCCTTATTTTTAAACTCAGGTGTCCCTACTAATTTAAAAAACTGGGGACTAATTTTTTAATATCAGGGATTTGTTCAGGTTGTCTTTGATTTAAACTGTTCAGGAAGCTTTGAAGAAGATAGGATTACCATGTTTTTTTCTAACCTTTACCAATTCCGATCAGGTTTTCTCCATGATTTTGTATAATTTTCACTTATAAAGCCATCTAGTAATGAAATATACAAGAAGAGATTTTGTGAAAACCAATGCCATTATAGGTACAGGAGCAGTAATGGGATTTAATTTTCTGTCTCCTGAAGTAAAACCAGCACTTATGGGAGGTAATCCTGTTAGAACTTCTTCCTGGCCTACATGGCCTCGGTGGAACCCGGAAACTGATGAATCCAGGGTGTTGGAAGTCTTGAGGAGCGGAGTTTGGTCCAGGTCTGAAGTAGTGAAAGAGTTTGAAAATAAATGGGCAAATACCATAGGATCTAAAAGGTGTCTTACCGTCGTTAACGGTACCAATGCATTAATTGCCGCATTAGTACAGGCAGATATTGGTGGAGGGGATGAAGTTTTGGTTTCCTCCTATACCTTTATTGCCAGTGTTGCAGCCATTTTACAGACGGGAGCGATGCCGGTATTTGTGGATGCTGATCCGGAAACTTTTCAGATTGATCCAGAAGAAATAAAAAAGAAAATAACCAGTAGAACCAGAGCCATCCTGCCAGTTCATATTTTGGGTTTACCCGCAGATATGGAAAGCATTATGGTGATAGCCAAAGCAAATGACCTTGTGGTTATCGAGGATGCTTGCCAGGGTTGGTTGGCAGAGATAAACAATAAGAAAGTAGGGACATTTGGACTTGCGGGTTGCTTTAGTTTTCAAAACTCCAAAAACCTGCCAATGGGTGAAGGGGGAGCCATCGTCAGTGATGATGATGATTTTATGGACAAGTGCTATTCCTACCACAATTATGGTTATGCCTATGGTTCATTGGTTGGTGCGGTCAATCAAGGAGCTGTTATGGCTGGAACAAAGATTCGACTTACAGAATACCAGGCAGCCATAGGTTTAAGTCAATTGGAACGGCTCGATGCGGAAACGCAATTGCGAGAAACCAATGCAGCTTACCTCAAACAGAAATTAGAAGGAATTCCTGGGCTTAGCACTTATGTCTTGTACCCGAATGTTACTCGGGCCGTCTTTCATCTTTTCCCGTTTAGATTTCATAGTGATGGTTTTAAGGGCTTATCCAGGGAAGTTTTCCTCAAAGCTTTGCGCGCTGAAGGAATACCTTGTTCCAGTGGATACATACCACTAAATGATAAATTGTACCTGAAAGATGCTTTTACCTCTAAAAATTACAAGAGGATGTACCAGCCCGATGAATTGGATTTTGATACATTTGTAGCCAATAATCAGTTTCCTGTAACAGATAAATTATGCAATGAAGAGGCTATTTGGCTCTCTCAGAGCATGCTTTTAGGGAACCAGTCAGATATGGATGATATCGCAAATGCCATTTATAAAATCCATGAAAATGCAGAAGAATTACTTAACTATAAAGGATAATTTAAACCGACTAAAAAATTGAAATTGGAAAATAAAAACAAAGGGCTACTGGCCCAGCCTTATTATTCAGGCTTCGAAATAGCCCATGATACCTACCAGGCATTAAGCAGTGCCTCTGATGGGAAAATTTATTACGTTTTGTCTTCTGAGTCGCTTACAAAGGCTGGTCAACTTTATAGTATTGATCCGGAGACCGAAAAAATTGAATGGTTGGCAGATCTTTCAGAGGCCTGTGGTGAAATAGATAGCAATACCATTCCACAAGGAAAAAGCCATGTTCCCTTTTTTGAAAAGGATGGCAAATTGTATTTCGGGACCCACATTGGGGTATATGAAATGATCGATGACATGGAGAGACTTCCTGTCAACCCTATGGAAGGTGTGGAAAATTACCTAGGAGGTCATTTTCTGAGCTGGGACATAAAAAATAAGGTGATGGACGATCTTGCTATCGTACCTGATGGTGAAGGAGTACTGACCATGACCATGGATACCCAACGAAATCAAATTTATGCCCTCACCTGGCCTAGTGGTAATTTCTTGCACCTGGATTTGAATACCAGTGAATTAAAGGACTTTGGTCCTATCTCTGAAAAGGGTGAAGCAGGAGTAGTTGGTGAAGACTATAGGGTCTTGTGCAGGTCATTATTGGTTAGCCCTGAAAACGGCAATGTTTACTACACGACTTCTGATGGGAATATCTTTTGTTACAGCCCGGATAACGGAGAAGGGCCTGCTAAATTACAAGACGTTAACATGAGAAGGGATTTTTTCGGAGACTATGATCCCAAAGTGCCTGGGAATATGGGCTATAACTGGAGAAGAATTTTCTGGCATGCTGAAGACAATGTGGCTTATGGTATTCATGGGAACTCCAATTACCTTTTTAAATTTGATCCGAAAAATGCGAAAATTGAGCTTCTAGAAAGGTTGTCATCGCTTCCTTCCAAACGAAGTGGCATGTATGACCAATTCAGCTATGGCTACTTGGGCTTTGATTTAGGGCCAGACAAAGAGACTTTGTTTTACCTTACAGGCGGGCCTGTGTCTGATAGGCCTCCAGTAGATGGAACCAAAAAAATCGCCAAAGGAGCTGCCAAAAATCTAGAGAATTTACATTTGGTAACCTATCACTTGCCTACTGGAACTTATACCGACCATGGTCCGGCATTTTATGCCGATGGCAGTATTCCGACCTATGTGAATGCCATTGCCATAGACAAAGATGCAAATGTCTTTACCATGGCAAGGATGCAAAAACCTTGGGGAGAAATTCAGGATTTGGTGAAAATTCACTATCCTAAAAAATGAATCCGAATTAGGCAATAGCACTTCTTTCCCTTGGAAACCACATGAGTGGAGAGTCAGTAAAGCGCAATTGCATTATCCGGTAATAAAAAAAGGGGGCTAAATTTAGCCCCCTTTTTTTATTTGGATTTTGAACTCATTTGAAGCCTCAAAATACCTCCTTTGGTCAAGTCCCCATGGCGAATGCCAATGCCTTTTATAGGTTTTCCATTAAAGCTTTTTCGGGAGATGTAATAGTTTTCAGGGCCATTGTTCTGGGCCTGAATAGTTATAGATTTACCAGTATAGTAATCTGGATGGAGGTGTATTATGGCTTTATTGAAAATTGGACTACCTAATTCGTAGATTGGATTTTCTTCCGTTCCAGCATTCATCTGGAACAGCCCTAGTTTCATTAACACAGCCAATGAGCCCATAAGCCCTTGGTCCTCATCGCCATTAAATCCGCTTTCTGGAGATAAACCTGAAAAAGCTGCAGCCAATACTTTTCTAGACCAATATTGGGTAAGGTCAGGGCGGTCTAGATAATTGAAGATGAAAGCCGTTTGCATGGAAGGTTGATTGCCATAATTAATAGGAATCCTTCTGTACTCAGGATGTGTTTCAAGTGAATGAGAGGTACCGGAAGTAAATCCAAGTTTCTCCGCTTCTTCAAATTGTTTGTTCAAACGTTCAGCCGCTTTTTCTTTACCACCCATAAGTGTGGCCAAGCCTGCAATGTCATGTGGTACAAACCAAGTGAATTGAGCGCCATTGGCTTCGACATAGCCTTTGGCGTAGTCATAAGGATCAAATGGACTGAACCATTCCCCATTTACATCCTTAGGCCTTATCCAGCCAGTTTGTTGGTCGTAGAGATTTTTGTAATTATTTGAACGGGCTAAAAAATTGGTAGCATCTTCCTTTTTGCCCAAGGCAAGCGCAAGTTGTGCCAGTGTCCAATCCTGATAGCTATACTCCAAAGTTTGTCCAGCCCCTTGCTCATGCCCACCAAAGCGACCTCTGGGATTGGGATAGGGAACATATCCCATACTAATATAGTCTTCTACATTGCCGCCCAGAGCGGTTTTGTGCTCATAGCCTGATCTGCTCATCATTCCTCCGGAAAGGTGGTTTTTCCGAAGGCCTTCATAGGCCAGCGCTATATCAAAGCCACGGATTCCTTTTTGATACAATCCAACAAAAAACGGCGTACTGGATGCTCCGGTCATCACATAGGTGTAATTTCCTCCAGAAGGACCTCGAGGGACCAAACCACCATCTTTGTAATACTGAAGCAAACTATTGGCAAATTCTTCTGCGATCTCAGGATAAACCAAGCCCCACAATACACTTATGGTCCACTGTGCACCCCAAAAGGAATCTGAATTGTATTGTTTGAAAAGGGGCTTTCCCTGATCGTCAAGTGGCAATTGACCAATCTTGAAGGTGTCGCCGGTATTGTCAGGATAAGCACCATTTACATCGCTTATGGTCCTTCTTCCCTGAAGTGATTTCCATAAATCGGTATAAAATCGCCTTTGCTGGGTTTCGGTATTTCCTTCTACTTCTATTCTGCCAAGAAGTTCATTCCAAACATCTTCTGTCTCCTTTACCACTTTATCAAAGTCCCAGTGAGGAAGCTCTTCCGCCATATTTAGCGCAGCATTTTCAGGCTTTGTATAAGAAAGCGCCACCTTCATGTGCAGGGGCGTTCCTTTGCTTTCAGCAAAAGCCACTATCTGATGGGGTGATTGATTGCTGTCAATCAATTTTTCAATGGGTTGATCAAACTCAACCCTGAAATGTACTGTCAAAGTATTGGGTCTTCTTGAGGTAGGCGAATTGGTGATTTGTCCTTCCAGAATATAGGGAGAAACTTGTTTCAAACTACCGTCTTGCATTTTACTTGGACCCAAAACTCCACCAAGGTGGAAAAGGACTGCCTGTTTCTTTCCAGCCGGGAAGTTGTACTTGTGCAATCCTACACGGTGAGTGGCGGTTAATTCTGCAGTTATACCATATCGATCTAAAAACACCTTATGATAGCCAGGTTTAATTGATTCTTTATCCCTGTCATAAGTGGAGTAATAATCCTCCAATAAATCTTCAGGATCACTGGTATAACTAACAGGCATTACCGAAACTCCAGACATTTGCCAGGCATGGATATGACTGAAGCCTTTTACGGTGTCTTCATTGTATCGATAGCCGCTATTCCAGGCACCTTCTATGACATGGTCAGGGCTTAGGTTGACCATGCCGAAGGGGCGCGTCGCAGCACTAAAATAAAACCACCTCGAGTTTGCAGCATCCAGAAGCGGATAGACTTGGTCTACAGGTTTCGGATCCGGTTTTGCTTGAAACCCCATGGCTGGGAGTACCAACAGAAATGCAAATAGTCTGAATATAAATTTTACCATAGTATTAGCTTTTGTTTTCGGAAAGGGCCAATTGCCAGTTCCAACTATCTCTTAATGCTTCCTCTAAATTGAAGCGGGCTTTCCAATTCAATTCTTGGTTGATTTTTGAGGTGTCTGCCCAGACTTTTACAACATCACCAGGTCTTCTAGGCCCTACTTTATAATTTAGTGCTTTGCCACTTACTTTTTCAAAAGCTTTTATTACATCCATTACAGTATTGCCATTGCCAGTACCAACATTAAAAATGTCATAAAATGGCGCCTCTTTTCCTTTCAGATGTGAGATAGCCTTTACATGGGCTTCGGCCAAGTCCATTACATGGATGTAATCCCGAACACAGGTGCCATCAGGGGTGTCATAATCATCACCAAAAACAGTTAATTCTTTTCTTATTCCCACACCTGTTTGGGTCACAAAAGGAACGAGGTTGGAAGGTACACCCAAGGGTAACTCACCGATTAGTGAGGAGGTATGTGCACCAATTGGATTGAAGTAACGGAGGGCTATTGCAGATAAAGCCACCTTACTGTTTACTTGATCCACCAAGATGTCTTCGCAAATCTTTTTTGTATTCCCGTACGGGCTTTCCGCTTTTTTTCTAGGGGTAGATTCCTTCACAGGAAGTTTATCTGGTTGACCATACACTGTACATGAAGAAGAGAAAACCAAATTCTCCACATTGTGTTTGTTCATAGTGGCCAAAAGCACCAATAGCGAACTGATATTATTGGTGTAATATTTTAAAGGAAGCATTGAGCTCTCACCAACAGCCTTAAAAGCTGCAAAATGAATGACCCCGGAAAGCTTGTTTTCCGTGAAAATACGGTCCATTAATTCAGCATCATTACAATCACCTTCATAACAAGGGATGTCTTGACCAGTAATTTTCTTAAGACCTAACAGAGCGCTTTTTTCGGAATTTGAAAAATCATCGATGATGATGGGCTGGTAGCCGGCTTCCAAAAGAGCCACCGCCGTATGGGAACCAATATATCCGGCCCCACCAGTTATTAAAATTTTTTCCATTGTCAAATATAAAATTTTATCCTATCCTTAGAAAGAAATAAAACTTAATATGTACTTGAATTTTCAAACTTAGAATCAGAGTTGTTTCTATTTGGGGTGCTTGCTAAAAGGAAAACTGCATGTGAATCAGGGTGCATGGTTTTTGGCTTAAGGCAAAAGGAGTTTTAAACTTAGATTAGGTAGTAGTGTGTGCTGGTGATTCTGTGGAAGAAATCCCAGTACCAAATAGATGGCCTATTTCAGGTTAAACCACAAATACAATTGGTTATTTAGCTTCTGTGTTAGATCAGTTCAATAGGAATGGTGTTTATTTTGGGGTTATCAATAAGATTCTTTACCTTTGCGCACTGAAAGGAGGTGTATATTATGATCGTAGTTAACGTAAAAGAGAACGAATCTATCGAGAAAGCGTTAAAGCGTTTCAAGAAGAAGTTTGATAAAACAGGAGTCATTCGTGAATTGAGAAGCAGACAGGCTTTCGAAAAACCTTCTATTTCTAGAAGAACCGAAGTGATTAAAGCAGCTTACAAGCAACGCATGCAAGAAGCGGAAGGTAAATAAGAAATCCTTTCATTTTCGAAAAAAATTAAGCATATTGATGTTCTAAAACATCGATATGCTTTTTTCATTTATTAGCTACCTTGAACATGAGAAAAGGGTAAGTCCACACACGGTCTTGGCTTATAAAAAAGACCTTGACCAGTTTATCCTTTTTATAAATACTGCCTTTGGCATGGTTAATCCTGAGGAGGCGGGCCATGCAGAGATAAGGGCATGGATGGTCGATCTTATTGAAGAGGGGCTAGAGGTGACCACGGTCAATAGAAAAATGGCCACATTGCGGTCTTTCTATAAATTTTTATTACGCTCCCAAATCATCAGTAAAGACCCAACTTTTAAAATAAGGTCATTAAAAAAAGGGCGAAACCTGCCCGCATTCATTCAGGAAAAAGAAATTTATACCTTACTAGAATCGACAAATTTTGATGCTGATTTTGAAGGACAGCGAGACCGAATGGTCATGCAAACGCTTTATCTCACAGGGATTAGATTGTCCGAATTGATTGGATTAAAGTGGTCTGCGGTGGACCTTAGTCAGTTACAGATAAAAGTACTGGGTAAAGGTAAAAAATACAGAATAATCCCTATTTCAAGTGAACTAAGAGTAGCCATACTTCACTACAAAAAAGTTTTTGAAGAATGTTTTTCTATTCAAAACGAAAATGATTTTTTCATCGTTAGATTAAATAGAGAGGTAGCTTATCCCATGATGATTTATCGAATTGTTAAGAAATATTTAAATCTTTTTGTCCGAAACACCCAAAGCAATCCTCACCTTATGAGACATACCTTTGCAACCCATCTTCTAAATAAAGGAGCAGACTTAAACGCTGTCAAAGATCTTCTGGGGCATGCGAGCCTTGCCGCGACTCAGGTATATACTCATAATTCTATTGAGAAACTTAAGGCTGTGTATGAACAGGCACATCCGAAAGCTTAAATTGAAGTTTAACTTTTAAACGTTTATTATTATGAAATTACAAATGCATTCAATTCATTTCGTAGCCGATCAGAAATTGATCAATTTTATTCAAAAAAAGTCGGATAAACTTGATACTTATTATGATCAAATCATTGACGGGGAGGTTTTTATGAGGTTGGATAAAAATGATAAAAGTGAAAATAAAATCGTGGAAATCAAACTGAATGTACCGGGTAAACAATTTTTTGCAAAAAGTCAAAATGATTCTTTTGAAGCAGCAGCTGATGACTCAATAGAGGCGCTTCGAAGGCAAATCAAAAAGCACAAAGAAAAATTAGTTTTGGCTAAGCAATAGTCTTGGGCAATTACAAAAGAAAAAAGGCTTGCCATTTGGTAAGCCTTTTTTTGCTTATTCAAGAGACCGGTCAATCCAGTAGTACTTTTTCCCCCATTTCATTTTTTCTTCAGAAGTATTCCCGTTTATTATGGCCATTATCATTTCATTGATAAACTTAGGGTCCCAATTTAAACTGACGACTTCCGTAATTGGGAGTATTTCCTCAAGATTCTTTTTGTTGGGTTCATCGCATATGATATACGAATAACTATCAGGTATTTCGCCTAAAGAGGCAAATGTTTTCATAGGGTATTCTGGCCCCAGCCCTATTCTTATTTTGCTGGCATAATGAAGGTTTCCTAGAAAAGCAATTTTGCTGTTTTCTGGTATATTATGACCCGAAATGTACGCTTGCACCTGCCTTCCCTGATTGGGGATAGACAAAGGATGGGTAACCAGCGCAATGGAGAAAAACAATAAGAGAATAGAAAGGCCCATTACCTGCAACTGATAGGCTGGCTGGCTGATTTTTTTCCAAAGCAACACGCTTAAACCAAATCCAATGATCCATTGGCCAAATATCCAAATAGGACTTCCTAATCCTACATGAGCAAATAGGGCGACGGACAATACCAGCCAATTGATCCCTATAAATATTTTGGTCCAGACTTTCATTGCCTTGGATGGGATAACATAGGTTTTCAATAATACTCCAGCCAGGAAAATGGAAGCAATAGGTGTAACAGGAAGCAGGTAGCGCTCATAAAATGTGGATACCATTGCCGTCATACCTATGATGGAAAGCACCCAGACCATTGCAAATCCCATGAAAGCCTTGTTTTGACTAAAAACAGTTTTTATTCCTGGTAACAGCTTCTTTATCTTTAAACTGACCCAAGGGACAAAGAGACCGACCATTAAGAGCACAGCAAAAACAAAATGTTTAGCAATCATCAATAGCCTGTTCCCTACACGCATGCCCACCTGATCTTCTATAAACGAATCCAAATACACAGGGCCAAATTTTAAATACATGGCCATAAACCAGAACAAGCCAATAAACAAGGCAATAATTATTGCAGGCAAATACAAAAGTTTGATAAGTTTAATGCGCTTCCAAGGATTAAAGAGCATATACGCTATGGCCACAAGACCCAAGGCTGCTGCAGGAAGTCCTTTCGATTCGAAGGCAAAAGCCAATCCCAAATAAAAAAACCAAAGGTATTTCTTGGGACTGTTATTTCCATACTTTAATAAACCTGTCACGCCTACCGCTGCCAAAGTCATAAAAAATGCCAGCAAAATATCTGGGATAGAGCGGGTGCTGCTAAATATGACAATGGGATGCGTGGCAATAATCCATGCAGACCATACAGGGAGTTTTTTACTTCGCCCTACCATTTTTGCTATATGATAGACCATTGGAATTATTCCTGCACCAAAGAGTAGGAATAAAATTCGGGAAGAGTAGGCGGCCACACCAAGCGTTTTGAAACCTGCAAGTACGAACCAATAGGTCAATATGGGTTTTTTGAATCGCAATTCACCACTCCCTAGATAGGTGGTCAGGTAATCACCATTCTGCATCATTCGGATTGCTGCATCAGTATAATACATCTCGTCCGGGTAGTGGAGGTGAAAATCAAGCGCGAATGGTCCTATCAGAACCAAAAAGGCGACCATAGGAAAGCCGTAAGAGTTAATCCACCCTGGTGTTTTGTTCATTGTTGAAAAGAATTAGGGGTAAAATTAAAAAAATAAAAGGCTTGAGCGGTGTTTTCTTTCTAAAAGAACTTTGAATATATTTTTAAACCGGATGAAATGATGCAGGAAATTTATTTTTGACAACCAAATTTATCCTGCTTTAATTATTACCATCTGTTTGCACTCGTGGATTTCAATATTTAAGTGCTTGTTTTTTTAACCTCGATTAAGGACTTAGGCGTTTATACTATTTATACGCTCATAATCCTCCCTGCCTCAAATAACCTGAGACACAGGCTTTTTAGGGAGGTTATTTCATTAAAATACCACCAAAGGACAATGAGAATGAATTGTTTCCCTTTGGTGGTTTACGATTTGGAAAGATTTAAGACGTTTTGTTAATCTCGTTAAATCTTTACGCTTTCACCTTTTTCGGCAGATTTGAGAATGGCTTCTACTATTCTTATGTCGCGAAGCCCTTCTTCTCCAGGTACCAAAGGTGCTTTGTTTCCTATGATGGCAAGTGCATCGTCATCCATTTGATTGGCTTGTTGCCAAGGTACTTCGTAAGAGTGGTTGATCAGTCCTAATGGGCTTTCTCCTTTGGCTCCCCCATAGCTTGAAAAAGGTTTCAAGGCGATATCGCCTTTTTCACATTCCACTGTTAGGTAATTAGTTCCTTCAGCAAATGAGGTTCTGATGTCTGCAAATACGCCTCCTGGGAATTCCAATTTTGCCGTCACTTCATCGGCCAGACCATCTTTATAGATTTCTGGACGAGTAGAAATTGCTTTGGCCGAGTGTACGGCTATGGGCTCCATATTTGTTCCCAATCTTGCCCCTTGAATGGCATAAACACCCATGTCATAAATGACACCGCCACCCATCTCTTTTTTCTGTTTCCAATGATCGGTTCTGTTTTCCCTGTAGCCTGCTTCGCAGTTTACATATTTCACCTTACCCAACTTATTGTTTTGGATGATCGACCGGTATTCTTTTGTGTTTGGTTCATGCTGTAATCTGTAGCCAATGGTAAGTTGCACATTGTTCTTTTTACAGGCTTTGATCATGTTCTTGCATTCTTTGCTGGTAACTGCCATCGGTTTCTCACACCAAACATGTTTGGCGGCATTGCTGGCCCGTACCACATATTCCTCATGCATTGATGGAGGCAATACCACATAAACGACATCAATGTCAGGATTGTCTGCTATTGAATCAAAATTTTCGTAATTGTAGATATTCTTTTCAGGAATTTGGTATTTTTCTTTCCAGGCGACTGCTTTAGCAGGAGTGCCTGTAACGATGCCTGCAAGGTAGCAATGTTCTGTCTGCTGTAAAGCCGGAGCCAGTAAATCCGTGCTGTAATAGCCTAGGCCGACAAGCGCGACCCCGATTTTTCGTTTCTTTTTTGCTGCCAATAATTCATAAGGACTGACCAGGGCCAGACTACTGCCTAAGGCAATTGATTTAAGCGCATTTCTTCTGGATTGGGTATTCATTGGATTAGGTTTATGTTTTGATAAAATGCTACAAAAGGTATTTCTGTTTTATTCTTTAAATAGTACTTGGTAGCAGAAATTGAGATTAAATATTTTGTTCCCTCAATTTCACTATCCTCCGATGGTTGCTTTAAGTGTAAATGAAAACCTGGTTATATATGAATGAAATAATTTTAGCAGGAAAGGTTTATATTTGGACCAGGTTTTTACTGCTCTTTTATTGCCCATTTGGGATTAAATATAAGCAAAATTGCTATCTGGTCAAATAGACTGAAGCGTAGTGTTTTCCAAAATGCTGTTCTTTTAAGAGTAGGTTTTAGCCCATCAATTTGCCACAGCTTTTAAAAAGCTTTAATTTCGTCCAAATTTTGAATCATGGCCCAACCAGAAATTTCCGTTGTCATTACCATTTTTAATGAAGAAGGTAATATTGAACCTTTGCTTGAAGCAGTGTACAGTGCCTTGTCGGCAATAGATTATGAGCTGCTATTGGTGGACGACGGTTCAACCGATCGCTCGGTGGAAAAAATGAAGCTTTTAGCAAATGAAAGAACCCGGGTTTTGGTGTTTAATAAAAATTACGGTCAAACAACAGCATTGGCAGGAGGGATCGACCATTCCAATGGAAAGTATATTGTGACCATGGATGGTGACCTTCAAAATGACCCCAGTGATATCCCCATGCTTCTGGAAATGGTAAGAAATGAGGATTGGGATGTGGTGGCTGGACGAAGGGCCAATAGACAAGATGGCTTTGTCCTTCGGAAATTACCCAGTAAAATGGCCAATTGGCTGATTAGAACTACTACCAAGGTGTATATGTCAGATTATGGTTGTAGTTTGAGGATATATAAAGCACATATCGCCCAGAATATGGGGTTGTATGGAGAACTACATCGGTTTATTCCTGTTTTAGCAATGCAGGAAGGTGCTAGGATGACAGAGGTAGATGTAAAACATCATCCAAGGATACATGGAGAGTCCAAATATGGTCTAAGCAGGACTTTTAAAGTGATTGCTGACCTGATTTTAATGCTCTTCTTTCAGAAGTATTTTCAGCGACCCATTCATATTTTTGGAACTTTGGGGCTCTTCGCCTTTTCAGGAGGGATCCTAATCAATATTTACCTGCTTATTCTGAAAATCATGGGAGAGGATATTTGGGGCCGTCCCATACTTTTAGTAGGGTTTATATTGCTACTTGGAGGGGTACAGCTAATCACTACTGGAATTGTGGCCGAAATAATCGTAAGAACTTATTACGAATCGCAGGATAAAAAGACTTATACAGTGAAAGCAATTGTTCAAGGTGGTAAAAAAGAGGCTTAAACTTTTTCTGAAAATTCTTCTTACTGGAGCAGCACTGTACCTGGTTTTTAATAAAATAGATACCAAAACCACCTGGGAAGTGATTCAAACGGCCAATCCCGGTTGGCTTTTTCTGGCATGGGTGTTCTTCGTGATCTCTAAATTTTTTAGTGCCATAAGGTTAAATATATATTTTAAGGATATAGGCTTACATCTTCCTGAAATAAAAAATTTAAAATTGTATGCAATAGGAATGTTTTACAATTTATTTCTTCCCGGTGGAATAGGGGGAGATGGCTATAAAGTTTACTTGCTCAATAAAATTCATAAAATCCCTATCAAACAATTGCTCAGCGCCGTATTGCTTGATAGGGGCAATGGACTGGCTGTTTTGCTTTGGCTGATGTTTTGCCTGATGCTGGTATTGAACCTGCCATGGGACTTCCCAGTGTCTATGTTTTGGTTAGGTATCTTAGGAATAGCGACCATTCCCCTCGGCTTTTACCTGGTGATGCTGCTATTTTTCAAGCAATTTATGGGTACCATCCCTTCAAGTACAGGCTTCTCTTTTCTAAACCAAGGTCTTCAATTGTTTAGTGCCTATTTTATTTTGGTGAGCTTAGGCGTTCAACAGCAGGTTATTCCCTATCTTTTTGTATTTCTCGTGTCTAGCACCGTCTCGGTGTTGCCGCTGACGATTGGTGGAGTAGGGGCTAGAGAATTGGTTTTTGTCCTTGCCCATGAGTACGTTGGTATTGATCAGAACGTGGCTGTAGCCTTTAGCCTTTTGTTTTTCCTAATTTCAATGCTTACCTCTCTTTCTGGTATTTTTGTCAAATACAAAGAGTAAACTCTTGCCTATATAAAATTCTATCCCTCAAATTCTTCCTCCATTCCTGGTAATCGTACGCAAGATATTCGCTACAATTGCTGTCTTAATTTGCTTTGAAAATTCTTGCTTTACACGATGGGGCAATGATTTTTTTAACCTTTGCTTAGAGAGAATTGGCCAAACCGATCTTGTTATTCTTGCCTGATAATTTCCTGTTCTTTGCTTACTTATAATTCAATAAGGAAATTTCAAGAAATAAAATTATAGATTTAAGTATATAAGGATACGAATATTTAAAATTTATATTTGGGTATATTTCCTGATCGGCCAAATAACTAAAACATGGAGAAATTAAGAATGGGTTTAGCACATTCAGAAGTGAAACGAATCTTTCTGAAGCAATTACTTTTTTCATTACTATTTACACTTATGCTTAGCTCACCAGCCTTGGCTCAAATAAAAGCGGGAGTGGCCAAAGTGGACATTACTGACAAAGAGTCAGGAAAGGTAAACGATCCTCTTTTTGTCAAAGCCATGGTCTTGGATGATGGAACCACTAAGATGGTTATTATTACCCTTGATGTTGTGGCCTTGGAAGGGATAGGCCCCATTAGCGAAGGATACATGGAGACCGTCCGTACGAAAATCCAAAATGAACTGGGCATCCCTCCCTCCAATGTGCTGATCAATGCCAGCCATTGCCATGGAATCGTTCGAAAGGATGTGGACCAACTGACAATAGATGCTGTCCTTGCTGCAAGTAAAAATATGGCAAAGGTTAAAATTGGGACAGGAACTGGCTTTGAAAATAGGGTCATGGAAAATAGGAGGGTGTATTTGAAAAATGGGGATCAGGCAGACATGCGAAGGGCCTATCCATTTCCTCCAGATGAAGAGATTGCCAAAATTGGGCCCATTGATCCCGAAATTGGAATTCTAAGGTTGGATAAATTTAATGGCGAAAACTTAGCGGTGATCTATAATTTCGCTGTTCACCCCATTCAAGGCGTGCCTAACGGGGGCAATACAGCGGACATGATTGGTTTTGCATCTAAGGTAATAGAGGATCAGATGGAGGGAACCATGGCGTTTTTCTTGCAAGGATGTGGAGGAGACATCAACCCTGTCTCCTATAAAGGGGTAGAGACGCCTCCGAATGCAGAACCATTGGGAAACATGCTAGGTCTCAGTGTACTTAATGCCCTAAAAGGCATCACCAGTAAAAAAGTTGATAAAATCCATCTCATCAATGAAACCATGGAGCTCCCCATGGCTGATTTCCAAAGTCGTATCAAGGCGTTGGAGGAAAAACAAATGAAATTGGTCAACGCTCTTCGTGGCACCAATGTCAATTTGAAAACTTATTTAGGCTTGTTAAATGAACACAATTATTCAGTGTCTAACCCTTCAGCCTATGCTTACAGGTACATGCATGAAGAGATGATAGAGGCCTGTGGATTGCGTACTTGGGATGAGGTCAATAAAAATGACATGGCAAATTATCAAAATAATATTTACACCATGGAGGAACTAGTGCGCGTAAATACCAACCTGGCATTGGTAAAAATGCACAATGAATTGGCCCAGGGAGAACCTATGATCTCAGTTGAGATTTTAGCAGTGAACATTGGTGATTTTTATCTGGTTACCTTTCCCGGAGAATTGACTGTTGAAATAGGCTTAAATATAAAGGAGCGATCCAAATACGCTTCCACATTTGTTGCGGGTTATACCAATGGGTACATCTATTATGCGCCAACCGCTGAACAGCTTCGAAACAAAGGAGCTGCGCAAGAAGACAGCGATACGTTTCTGGCACCTGAATGGCAAGCCCTTTTCGAAAAGAAAGTAGAGGAAATGTTACAGCAATTTAATTAAAACCTGACTATTGGAAGTACTTCTGTCTTTCTAAGGTGTTTTACCATGTTCATTTTTTCCAGCCTTTAAACCGTATTCGAGGCATGTGAAATGTAACGTTTGGTGGTTAACTTGAGAGATTTTGTCAACATTGTTGCATAAAAAATGGCAACAATACCGCCAAAATCATTTAATGTGCATTCACTGAACCACGGGCTACACCCGTGACTGTGTTATTGCGCCCTTTCTGGGCTTGTTAAATAGAAACAATGACTTCAATTCTACTATGATTACCTTTTAATAAGTTAGATGGAGTTATTCAATAGGGATTCCTGACTTTTCTTAGCCTGTCCAGATTTTTCTTCAGGGGAAATGATTTAATCACGTAAGAGAAGGTCTAATGCATGTTTCGGATTTTAATAACCCAGTTCTAAAAGCAAAAAAGCCTGACCCAAAATAGGGGCAGGCTTTTCAAAGTTTTGGTTTCTGTTAGGATTAACCTATAGAAACTCTTTTGAAACTTGTTACGGTCAATCCTTTGCTTACGCTGTCAAGGTATTGAGCGATTGTTTTACTTGTGTCTTTTACAAATGCCTGGCTAAGCAAAGTGTTCTCTTTGTAGAACTTGTTTAGTTTCCCCAAGGCGATTTTTTCCAACATAGCTTCAGGCTTTCCGTCTTGTCTTGCCTGATCTTTTCCAACTTCTATTTCTCTTTCTACCACAGATGAATCAACGCCATCTTTGTCTAGTGCTACAGGATTCATAGCGGCAATTTGCATGGCCACATCTTTTCCGGCATCAGAAGCATCGGCACCAGCAGTGTTAAGTGCTACCAATACGCCTAATTTACCATTAGAATGTATATAAGGCTCTACAATTTCGCCTGTTACTTTTTCGAAGTGAGACACTTCAATTTTTTCACCGATTTTACCGGTCATTTCAGTGATTTTTTCACCGATTGTAATGCCTTCAAATGGCAGTGCCATAACAGCATCGATGCTGTCAGCATTTGCTTTTACGGCTTCAGTAAGTATTGCGTTTGCAAATGTGGAAAATTCCTCATTTTTGGCAACAAAGTCAGTTTCACAGGTAAGTGACATCAAAATACCAGTTTTTCCGTCTTCACTTAGGCTAGTAACGACTACACCTTCTTTTGTTTCACGGTCTGCTCTGGAAGCTGAAACTTTTTGTCCTTTTTTCCTTAGGATATCAATAGCTTTTTCAAAATCTCCTTCAGCTTCGGTAAGGGCTTTTTTACAATCCATCATACCGGCTCCGGTTTTTTGTCTCAATTTATTTACCTCTTGTGCAGTAATAGCCATTGGTTTATATTTTTTTGTTTAATTAAATATAGGTGATGACAATAAAACAAAAATTGAACAGCAGGCTATTGCCAGTGTCCAATTTTTGTAAATAAAATGTCAAAGTGGATTATTCTTTTGTTTCAGCGTCTGCTGCTTTTTTTGCTTCTTCCTCTTCAGAAAGTTTAGCATCGTCCTTGTCTTTCTTACGTTCAGACAAACCTTCTTCAATAGCAGCACCGAAAGCTTTTACTAATAGTGAAATGGATTTAAAAGCATCATCATTTGCAGGTATTGGGAAATCCACCAAATTAGGGTTGGAGTTCGTATCTACCAATGCAAATACAGGAATACCAAGCTTTTTAGCTTCTGCCAGAGCAATGTGCTCACGTTTAATATCTACAATAAAGAGTGCTGCAGGAAGTCGCGTTAGGTCAGAAATACCGCCCAATACATTTTCCAGTTTTTCTCTTTGACGGCTGATCATCAGCCTTTCTTTTTTCGCTAGGTTGGTGTAAGCGTCGTCTTTTGACATTTTGTCTATAGTCGACATCTTCTTCAAAGATTTACGGATGGTAGCAAAATTTGTCATCATACCACCAAGCCATCTTTCAGTAATGAATGGCATCTTAAGCCTTCTGGCTTCTTCTGCTACCAAATCTTTGGCTTGTTTCTTTGTCGCTACAAACATAACTTTTTTGCCTGAGCGTACGATCTGCTTGATTGCGTTGGATGCTTCATCAAGGCAAACGAGCGTTTTGTTTAGATCTATAATATGGATCCCATTCTTCTCCATGAAGATATAGGGTGCCATTTTAGGATCCCACTTTCTTGTTAAGTGTCCGAAGTGAACACCAGCATCCAGTAAGTCTTTATATTCGATATTGGCCATTTATAAATATGTTGTTTTATAGTATTTAGGAAATAATATTCCCAATTATCTTTTAGAGAACTGGAATCTTCTCCTTGCTTTTCTACGTCCAGGTTTTTTACGTTCTACCATTCTAGAATCACGTGTCAAGAATCCTTCTTTCTTCAACGGACCTCTATGGTCTTCATTGATTTCACAAAGAGCTCTTGATATCGCCATTCTAATGGCTTCTGCCTGACCACTTATTCCACCACCATCAACATTAATATTAATGTCAAAGGCACCGTCTTCGTTGACCAATACCAAAGGTTGCTTCACCACAATCTGGTGTAGCTCAAAAGGGAAATACTTATCAAGTGCCCTTTTGTTTACCACGATAGTACCGTTTCCGGGTTTAACGTAAATCCTGGCTACGGATTCTTTTCTTCTTCCAATTTTGTTAATTACTTCCATTGACGGGTAGCATTAAAGTTTTACTTCTTTAGGTTTCTGTGCGCTGTGTGGATGTTCTGATCCAGCATATACGTACAGGTTTGTGTACATTTTTCTGCCAAGTCTGTTTTTTGGAAGCATTCCTTTTACTGCTTTCTCTACCAGAGTTCGAGGAGATTTTTCCAAAAGGATCTTAGGAGTAGCTACACGTTGCCCTCCGGGAAATCCCGTGTGACGAACATATACCTTCTCAGTCCACTTCCTTCCGGTAAGTCTAACTTTCTCGGCATTGATAACAATAACATTGTCTCCGCAATCTACGTGAGGGGTAAAGTTTGGCTTGTGCTTCCCTCTCAACATTTTTGCCACTTCACTTGAAAATCTACCTAGTATCTGGGATTGGGCATCCACTACTACCCACTCCTTGTCCACCGTGGCGTCATTCGCTGATATGGTCTTATAGCTTAAAGTATTCACTGTGTAAATGTTTAATAATTAGCTTGTTAAATACATTTCACCCTCAAAAAGGGACACAAAGATAGAAGTTAATTCCTTCAATTGCAATAGAAACCAAAGTTTACTGCCTTATTTTCACAAGAATAGCTGTTTACTTGTGGCCAATTGTAGCCTTTAATTCCCCCGTCTGGGAGTGAAACCCTTAAAAGCCCTTCCGAAAAATTTAGAATGACTATACGAATGTAGTCAATCCTATGGTTTCTAATAGCTTTCAAGTTAAAATAGCAGAATTGAAATAAAATTGAAGGGCTCTTCTCTTTATGATTTACTCGGTTGACATTAATAATTTATTTGACTACAGCTTCTTTTTTGACCTGATTTTCAACTTTCAAAATCTTTAATTTTCTTAGCCCGCCGGGTAGAACCCAATCTATAGAAGCACCTTCTTTGAAACCAATCAAGGCAACCGATAGCGGGGAGAATAGAGAGATCTTATTTTGGGCCAGGTCAGCATTTTTAGGGATAACCATCGTCATTTTAATGGTTTGAGCTGGTTTTCCTACCTCTACTTCGAAATAGGAGTTCAATTGAATTATACCCTTTGGTATTTTATTGTCGGGCACTTTTTTGGCCAACTCTAGTTCATTCATCAATTGCCCTACCTCCTTTGTTTTTTGAGCAGGTGTAAGATTGTTAATGATGTTCTTAATTGTATTGTAATCGGATTCTTTAACTATAGGTTTCATAGTTTTTTATATTTTATACTAGCATGAGACCCAATAGGAAATTACTCATATAGGACTCTTTGTTTTTGATAATAAATAGGAATAGTTGATTGCCTAAATAACTAAGGTAATTCCCCCTACCTTAAATCTAATAGGGTAGAGGGCAATTTGATAAAGGCTTTATTGTGAGTGAGTACAATCCAATTCGCCTTCACTACCACTTGAAGGGCATCGTTTGAACAGGCGATATGGTTGTATGGATGAATCATGAGATTATTTGTAATCAAGATATAAAAAAATATTGAAATTGTCTAATAAATTGTTTTTGTAAATATAATTAAATTTCCTCTAATGACCACACTCAGTTGATAATACGAATGTGAATGAGCTAAGGTTTTTTTAATTAAATTATTGTCTGAAAAACAAGCGTTTAATTTTAGAGTCATGTTTCTTGTATTGAATAATTTATATTCCCTGTAACACTGATCTCATTCTACATAATCCAATTTTGTAAATTCCCAGATTTATGAATTAATCCTATTTTCAAAGGTGAATATTCCTATGTATTGGTTTGTTAGTAGTAATACCATTTTTTATTAGAAAATTCGAGAACGTTTCCGTGATTATTTTCTTATAGTTCCTTTTATTTAAAATTTAGATTGGATATATAGTCTTTTGTTTAACCCTGATTATTAAATAGGCTTTTCTGGCCTTTCCCAGGAAGGGGGGTAATCATAAAAAAATCAGCCTATTTGGAGACTGAGATTAAGTGTTAAGACTGGATTATGCCTACCAATAATCTGAGATAACTTTTGGTATATCTTCGTTACAAAAAAAACTTACGTAGCTACGGCTACGGGCTTGTTTTGTGCCTTGATTTAATCCAATATATACTGCCACTTGATCTGTCATAAATTACGTGTTTGTAGCATGTGACGAGTTTGTTTCATTGCCCTTTTGACTTACTGTTTTGGAGGTGATTTTCTGACCAAAAAGCATCATTTGTTACAGAAAGTTTGAAGAGCGTTCAAAAATTTTTAATTAAAAATAACATTGCCTGTTTCAGGTTTAAATACGGAATAAATGAAAAACACCAGAAGGGTATTTTTAAAGTTATCAGGAATCCTTGGCCTAGGTTTAATGAATCGTGTCAAAACATTCGCCCATACTGAAAGTAGCTTAGGTTTGGGAAAGCTGAGTGCAAAAAACAATTTCCAGGTTTCTGGTTTAGAAGAAACAGGAAAGAGCATTATTGGTGATTATGGCAAATGGGCAAATAGTTTATTGGAAGGAAAATTGCCAAGTCATTCCTATAGAAGGGACAATTGGAAAGGTATTGAAGACTGGAGAAATAAAGCTTTAAAAGTCGCAAAAGAGAAAATAGCTGCCCCGGATCTTGGTGGAACACCGGAGGTTACCGTAGACAAGAAATACGTTTATGATGGGCTTTTAATAGAGGAAATAAGTTGGGTACTTCCAACAGGAGGTAGGTCCGAAGGAATTGTGCTGAAGCCTGCCAAGGCCAAGGGAAAGTTACCCGGTATCATTGCCTTTCATGACCATGGCGGCTGGAAATATTTTGGCAAAAGAAAAATCACGCGAACGAGTGATGAAAGGCATCCCATGATGGTGGATCACCAAAGGATGTATTATGAAGAGTTGGCTTGGGCCAATGAGGTTGCCAAAAGAGGCTATGTAGTCCTTGTTCCCGACGCTTTTACCTTTGCCAGCAGGAGGGTATTGCTTAAAGATGTTCCGGAAAACCTAAGGCAAGGATTGAATGATGACAATCCTGATTTGCCAGAGAATGCCAAAGCTTACAACAATTGGGCAAAAGGGCAGGAAGATACTATGGCCAAATCCCTGTTCAGTGCTGGGACAAGTTGGCCTGGGGTATTCCTTGCTGAGGACCAGAAAGCATTGGATATTTTATGTAATAGAGAGGATGTACAGACGGATAATATTGGCTGTGGTGGACTTTCAGGAGGAGGGATGCGAACAGTTTTTGCGGGAGGTCTTGATCCCCGGATAAAATGTGCTGTATGTGTAGGATTCATGACCACATGGAAAGATTTAGTCCTTCACAAATCTTTTACACATACATGGATGACATTTGCTCCTGGCTTGCCTCCTGCACTTGATTTCCCTGAAATTCTAGGTTTGAGGGTTCCTTTACCTACCATGGTGCTCAATTCCATAGAAGATGGATTGTACTCACTCGATGAAATGCATGAAGCAGATAAAATACTTTCAGCCGTTTTTGACAAAGCTGGAGCTACGGATAAATACAATTGCACTTTTTACCCTGGAGGACATCAATTCAATAAAAAAATGCAGGGAGATGCATTTGATTGGTTTGACAAGTGGCTGAAGTAGCAATGCTTTTATTATCTTAAGGTTTTTAAAAATAAATTAACAAATCAACCTACTTTATTTTCATTTATGAAAGACAACGTTTTCTTTAAGAAGATTATTTTTGCCATCAGCTTAATAGGCCCCGGGTTATTCCTGATAGGTTATAATATTGGAACAGGCAGTATTACCACTATGGCCAAGGTAGGTGCCGAATACGGTATGATGCTGACCTGGGCATTGGTGCTATCTTGCATATTTACTTATGTGTTGATGGTCGCTTACGGAAAAACGACGCTGGTTACCGGAAATACAGCATTGTTTAATATCAAACACAAGTTGAAATACGGTACCGCGCTGGCTATTTATATCATCATTGCCCTGGTTGTGGGTGAGATAATGGCTTTGATGGGGATTTTTGGAATCATTGCTGATCTAATTCAGGAAGGATCAAGGTTACTATTTGGAGGGGAAGGTTTTAGTACATTTTGGATCACCTCAGTATTGGTGGTGGCCTTGTATTTGCTTTTCTGGTTTGGTAATTACCTTATTTTTGAGAAGGTCCTGGTCTTTTTTGTGGCCTTGATGGTGATCTCATTTGTGGTGGTTTTCATTATGTTAAAACCTGATTTTTCAACCATTGTCTCAGGTATGGCTCCTTCCATTCCCAATGAACCAGGGGTATTGCGGCTCATTGCAGCCATAGCAGGTACTACTTGTTCCGCAGCCGTATTTATTATCAGGAGTACGGTAGTAGCCGAAAAGGGATGGGGGATAAAAGACCTCAAAAACGAAAAAAAGGATTCTATGGTGTCTGCAACAATGATGTTTGCGCTTAGTGTGATCATTATGGCTGTAGCTGCCGGAACCTTGCATGTTATGGGGCTGAAGCTGGAAAATACCGTAGAAATGATCAAATTATTTGAACCAATTGGTGGTGAATTAGCGGCCTTTATTTTGATTCTTGGCATTGTTGGTGCGGGTATATCAACGGTTTTCCCCATTATATTGATTGCACCATGGTTAATAAGTGATTTTACAGGGAAGCCTAGAAACATCAAATCTCCCATGTACAGGTGGTTGGCATTTATTGGTATTTTGTTTGGTTTTGGCATGCAGTTTCTGGACGCCAGACCGCCAATGATCATGGTTTTTTCCCAAGCATTTCAGGCTTTCATTCTCCCAGCAGTAGCTATTCCTGTTTTTCTATTGATCAATAATAAGACAGTGATGAAAACGCATGTCGCTGGCTTGAAAGAAAACATTGGATTGGTAGCGGTTATTCTATTTAGTTTGCTGACCGCCTATTTTGCTGTAGCTGAATTTATTTAAAACTCACATTGACCAGTCCATTTATAGGATTGCCTTTGGTAAAGTTTTTACTCAAAATTAAAGTTTTCTATTTCCTTTTTACCCTTATTTTAATTAAATAGAGGGTAAGCCCAAGGCAATAAGATGTATTCTAAATGATTTATAAAAATGAAAAATAACAGAAGAGGTTTTTTAAAAAAGGCAAGTTTACTAGGTCTTGGGGCATCCGGGATGAGTTATGTTCAGGGTTGTGGGCCAAAGAAGCAAGAAATTATTGAAACACCTCTTTCTAAAGAATGGACCTCTGATCCGGAATGGTTAAAAGTGAAATATGGCGCATGGAGTGGGCCAGGAGTACCTGTAGGGCCAGGTCCAATGGATGGGGTTTTGGTCAAGGATTATGCCCCTAAATCCACCATAATCGCTGAAGAAACATTTATTCCCAAAGCCAAATTCTCTGTCATTGATGCACATGTGCATCATTATACAGAAATAGAAGCAGGTGGAAATCCTAAACAGGCGATAAAAGATTGGGTGAAGACAATGGATGAAGTAGGGGTAGAAAAATCAGTTGTGCTTACTGTGGCTACTGGAAAGGAATTTGACAAGATGGTTGATTATTATTTGACCGATTACGCAGATAGGTTTCAGCTTTTTTGTGGGATTGAGGTCGAAGGTATTGACAAGCCTGATTATCCTGAAAGAGCAGTAAAAGAATTGGAAAGATGTTATAACTTAGGGGCCAGGGGAGTTGGAGAAGTGACAGACAAAGGTTTTGGCATTTCCCGAGACCAATCCCTGACGCCCGATGAAAGAATGCACATTGATGACGATAGATTGGATCCTTTCTGGTCCAAGTGTGGAGAGTTGAATATTCCTGTTAATGTCCATCAGTCCGATCACCCTTCTGCATGGACTCCACCTGATGTATACCAGGAAAGGACACCTATATTTCAGCAGTTCAATAAATATGACACAGACGGCCTGACTTACGATCAGCTGGTGACTTATTTACCTAAATTACTGGTGAAGCATCCTGGAACAACCTTTATCGCATGTCACATGGCCAATTTAGGCAATGACTTAAAGCGACTAGGAGCGATGCTAGATGATTTCGATAATCTTTATCTGGATATCTCCGCTCGAGATTATGAAATAGGAAGGCAACCAAGAGCATCAGCAAAATTTCTAACCAAATACAGTGACAGGATATTGTTTGGAACAGACATGGGATTGGATAAACAGATGTACCAAGCCTGGTGGCGCTTGTTAGAAAGTGGGGACGAACACATGCCCGGTAGAGTTTGGTGGAGGTACTATGGGCTAGAGCTTCCAGACGATGTGTTGGAAAAACTGTACAGAACCAATGCTGAGAAGGTGCTTAACTGGACGTGAATACCATAATTGTTTTGGGTAATTCAGTCTTACCTAAAATAGCCTTAATATGAAGGAAAAAAGCTGCGATAACCAAATTATTTATAATCTGGTTATCGCAGCTTTTTTTTATGGATGAATAGGTGTTGTTTAACTCGAAATATGCAATAGACAATCTATTACGTGCTGAAATCGCTTCAAAATACCCAATCGTTGCTGTTTTCAATTCTACCTGACGGTAGACAGATTCACCATAGCGGTGCTATTCTAAAATCTCCAAACAGTCTGATTTTTTTGCGATTGCAACACTCATCATGAATCCTATTACATAATCCGGGTTTAATCGAGATTCAAAGTGATTTGATCCGTTTTTTGTAAGTCTATTTGAGACTTAGAAGAACATTCATTAAAACGAATCCAAAGGAAATGAAAAATGTATCTGGCCTAAGTTTAGCGGAGCGTAACTTAGGCCCAAAATGCCGAAAGTTTTCAACTTTCTTTAAACAGACCAAAGGTGACTTCGATTCCGCTGGTTTCGACAGGCTCAGCCACTGGTGTCATAATACAATTACTTGTTACAAATATTTAACTCAGCCGCATTGATTTGAAAGAATTGAATTATTTCATTTTGCTTATTGGTTAATACGGACCAATAAAAATTCTTGTCTGTAAAAATCGATTTTCTTATCTGCAGTTGTTTGGCAAATATGGCAACCCCTGTTTTTAGATTGACCTCTGGGATCAGAATGTTTTGTTTTTCCGGGTCGAGTGGAACACCCTTGTAGCGTGTTTCATCTCCATAACTGAGTTGCAATAAGCCTTCGCTATACACATTCAGTGGCGGTGGTTCCTGATAGCGGGTATTCGAGTTGAAATTTGATTCATACTTGATCATTGATGCAATAAGCAAAGTCCACAAGGCGATTTTTTCATTCTCTGAAGCATTGTAGTAGGAGGGGCAAAGCCTTACTAAATCCTGCTTGTAAATCGAGTCATTGCCTATAAAGATACCTTTGTAGCGAACAATTTCATTAGAAATGAATTTGTTCCATTCATATTTCCATGGATAGCTTCCTGTTGTGTTTTCCACTTTCGAAAACACAATCGTATCGATTGCTGGGTTGAGATATGCTGGAACAGTTATTGAAATAGCTGGTTCTTTACGATTTTCAATATTTCTGCTGGTAAAGTTGAAAAAAGCAGCTACAAATAGGCTCAAAGTAATGATGGTAACCAGTTGCTTCATGTTGAAAAATTTCAATTCAAATGGGAAAAGCTCTTGAACCACTATTTAAGCAATTATTACCAAAACTCCGAGAATAAATATCAGCGATATTCCCATCTGGTTCTGGACTGGTCTTCATCTGGTCTAAGTTTAGCAAAGCGTAACTTAGACCCAAAATGCCGAAAGTTTTCAACTTTTGTGAAATAGGAATTAAGTTCAAGTTGCCTCAATCTCTTAATTAGATGGAAAGCTCCTCGAGTTGACTGAGACTCCGTTGGCTTCGACAGGCTCAGCCACCAATATAGCATAACCCAATTTCACAAACTAAGGCTAGGAGACTACATAGAAAATGTCCTTATCCTTTTTTATCTCTCAGTTAGAAACCCGTCTTTTAAACGAAATCATTTACCCAATGCTTGTTGATTTGCGTAACAAGCACTTGCTTTTCAGGCATTCCAATTTTACACATTAGTTGTATTTCTTTTTTGATAAGAGGATCATTTGGATTTTCGATAACGTTATCGCTATTAAATTTAACTATTTCAATTTATGTAGTTGGTTTATTGGTTAAATTGAACTTAAAGTTTATGTAAAATAAGGTTTAACTCAATCCTACCGCTCTATGAAAAAAGCTACTAGATATTTAATCATCCTCTTAGTTCTGCTGGGAGGGATGAATTTCGGAAATGCCTTTGCCCAAGGGGCCAGGGTCTTAAACGGTACGGTGTCCGGTCAAAATGGCCAGTCTATCCCGGGTGCCACCATTCTGGTGAAGGGTACTACAAATGGTACTGTCACGGACACGGATGGAAAATATAGCCTCAGTGTAGGCACAGGTGCGCAGGTGTTAATAGTTTCCTTTGTGGGGATGTTGACCAGCGAAGTAACCATTGGAAACAGAAGTCAGATAAACATTACTTTGGAAGAAGAAACGGCAGACCTGGATGAGTTTGTTGTCATTGGGTATGGCACCCAAAAGAAAGCCACACTCACAGGCTCTGTTACAAGTGTGGAAAGTGAGCAGGTAATCAGTAACCCTTCGGTAAATTTAACCAACTCCTTGTCCGGGCTTTTGCCTGGGCTGGTTGCTTTAAACCGTTCTGGAGAACCAGGTGCTGACAATTCTTCGATATTGATTCGAGGAAGCAATACCACAGGAGACAACAGTCCCTTTGTAGTAGTAGATGGGGTTCAAAACCCTCCCGGTTGGCAAAGAATCAATCCGAATGACATAGAGTCTATCTCTGTTTTAAAGGATGCTTCGGCAGCTATATATGGTGCCAGAGCGGCAAATGGTGTTATCCTCATTACCACCAAAAGAGGTAAAGCGGGTAAACCCACTTTGAGTTACACCTTTAACCAAGGAATAAGCCAACCCACACGACTTCCTGAATTGGCGGGGTCTCCACTTTTTGCAGGTTATGTCAACGAGATGATGGTTAAAGATGGGCAGGACCCCAGGTATTCAGATGCGGAGATTGAATTGTTCCGAAATGGTACCGATCCCAATTATCCCAATACCAATTGGTACGATGAGGTCCTTAAGGATTACTCGCTTCAAAGCATGCACAATTTAAGCTTAAGAGGCGGTTCAGAATCGGTACGTTATTCAATGTCAGGTTCTTATTCCCACCAAAACAGTATATTTAAAGAAGGTGTTCATGATTTCAAAGGCTATACGATCAGGTCAAACATTGATGCGGATGTAAACGAGTACATCACCGTAAACCTTGATTTAAACTTAGGCTTGGATGATCGCTCCCAACCAGGAACAGAAAATCCATGGGGCTGGTTAAACGCCATTCCAATGATGCCTGTTTATTATCAAAATGGTTACCCATCGGCTGGTATTGAACAAGGCTTAAACCCAGCTGTTATGACCACTTCAGCCTCCGGAGATCACAATACCAAAACCAAAAGAGCCATTTCTAAAGTAGGATTCAACATCAAGGCTCCTTGGGTAGAAGGCTTGGGCATGGATGGTTATTTTGTCTATAGCAATGAAGACATAATGGACAAAAATTGGAGAACTCCATGGACCGTTTATAACTATGACAAGGTCAATGATAGCTACATTCCTCTTCGAGGTGGAAGAATCACTGCGCCAGAATTAACACAGTCTACGAATAGTGCTAGTAGTACTTTTGTGAATTTAAGATTGAAGTACGAAAGGCAATTAGGAGACCATTATATCAACACCTTTATTGGTGCTGAACAAACCAAAGGGGGGAACGGTTATTATGAGGCTTTTAGGAGAAATTATCTTTCGCCTACCTTATCAGAACTATTTGCAGGAGACCCTGCTACCCAGCAAAATGATGGCGTATCTTCAGAATCCTCCAGACAGAGTATCTTAGGTAGGGTTAGTTATAACTACCTGGAAAAATACATTATCGATTTTAATGCCAGGTACGACGGCTCTTACGTATTCCCAGCAGGAAAGCGATTTGGTTTTTTCCCGGGTGTATCTGCCGCCTGGGTATTGTCTGAGGAATTCTTAAAAGATAGGTCTGGCATCAATGATTTGAAATTACGTGCCTCAGTGGGTAAAATGGGGAATGATAGAATTAGTCCTTTCCAATTTATGCCTGCTTATAGTCTAGGTTTGAATGGGTATCATTTTGGATTACCTACCAACTCTCAATTAGGAGTGGTTCCAGGTGTTACGCCAAATCCAAATGTAACCTGGGAAGTAGCCACTACTTACAATATTGGATTGGATGGTATGTTTTGGAATGGAGGGCTTAGCTTTACTTTAGAAGCTTTTAAACAAAGGCGTACCAATATTTTGACAAAGAGAGACCTAGAGGTTCCTTTTTATACTGGCTTACAATTACCTGATGAGAACATAGGCATCGTTGAAAACAAAGGTCTTGAGTTGGCTTTGAGTCATCGTGGCAAGGCTTCTTCTCCTGGAGGGTTTACCTATACTGTAGGTGGAAATATTGCTTTTAACAAGAACAAAATAATTGATATTTCCGAAGCGCAAGATGTACCTGACTACCAAAAAGCGGAAGGAAGCATATTGGGCGCAGACCTCTATTATGAGGCATTGGGTATTTTCAGAACGCAGGAAGATGTGGACTCCAATCCAGTTTACCCAGGAACACTGGTAGGACACCTCCAGTACAGAGATGTAAATGAAGATGGAATTATCAGTTCTCAGGACATGGTAAGAATGGGTAAATCCAATATTCCGCAAATCACTTTTGGTATTAACGGAACTTTAAATTATGGACGGTTTTCTTTGTTTGCCAATTTTGCTGGTCAGGGTGGAGCCTGGCAATATTATCACCAAAATGCGAGAATAGCTGTGAATGGTTTGGCTGAATTGATTGAAAACAGGTATACCGCTGGCAGCATGGATTCAAAATACCCTATTCTACCGGATTTAGAAACCAGAACGCAACCGAGTGGTCTCCAGAGTACATTCTGGTTACAAAATGCAAGTTTTTTAAGGTTCAAAACGCTTCAGGTAGGCTACAATCTTCCGGAGACAATCCTTAAGAAACTAGGAGTGTCTACAGCGAGGGTTTATCTAAATGGCAATAACCTTTTGACCATTTCAGAAATCAAATGGTTTGATCCTGAAGGAGACAATGAAAGAGGTTCATTCTACCCTCAAAGTCGAATTTTTAATTTGGGCGTTGACTTGTCCTTTTAATTAATTGGTGAAAATTTAATATTCCATATTATGAAAACGATCTATAAATACTTGTATATAAATAAAATAGTAGGAATTTTTTCCCTGCTATTGGTTGTGGTTTCACTGAATACAGCATGCGATGACGAGGTTTTGAATGTGACACCAGCAGACAGGTTTACTGACGAAGCGGTGTGGGCAGATCAATCCCTGATTGAGGCATTTATTGGAAATGCTTACCGTACCATTCCAAGTGGATTGCGCTATAGTTTGTATGGACTTTCTGTTGTTACGGATGAAATCAATGCAAGAAGTAATTCCTGGGCCTGGAGTGTGTGGGAAGGAAACCTCACTCCCGATGACCTGCGAGAAGTGGATTACTGGACTGGATCCAATGACCGAAATATAAATTATTGGCAGCCAATCAATCGTGCCAATATATTCTTCGAGAACATTGATAGGGAGCGAGCGGTGCCGATAGATGAAGCAACCAAAAACAGGATGATAGGTGAAATGAAGGCCATCAGAGCCTATAGTTATTTTAAATTGGCAAGCTTATTTGGTGGGGTTCCTTTGTTTACCAAAACCTTTACCTTAGAGGATGATTTTAAAGTAGAGCGAAATACTTACCAGGAAGTGATGGATTTTGTGTTTGCAGAATTAGACGAAGCCATCAATTTACTTCCTCCAACTTATGACAATGCCAACCAGGGAAGGGTTACCAAAGGAGCCGCAATGGCAATCAAATCGCGTGCAGCATTGTACTATGCCAGTGAGTTGAATAATCCAACAATGGATCCTACCAAATGGCAAGAAGCTTCCGATGCAGCCAAAGCAATTATTGACATGGGGCAATATTCCCTCTTTGACGATTATAGAACCATGTTTTTGGAAGAAAACATTTACAATCCTGAAATGATTTGGCAACGTCCTTACAACCAATTTGTCAGTAGTGAAAGGGTGTATGTTGAGCTAAGCCTTTATCCAAATGGTTACAACGGTTTTGGACAAGTACACCCACTTCATAATTTGGTAGATGATTTTGAAACCGTTAATGGGCTTCAACCTGAAGATGATCCTGAGTACAACCCAGGTGATCCATATGCCAATAGGGATCCAAGGTTCTATGCCACTATCCTACATGATGGAGCGCCTTTTCAAGGAAGAGAAGTAGAAACCTTTTTTCCAGGAGGTCTGGATTCAAATGAAGGCCCTGTTTCGGCATGGAATGCTACACAAACAGGCTATTATCAGTTGAAATTTGCGAACGAAAGGATTGTTAATCCTAGTGGCAATAATATGTCTCAAACACCATGGGCATTTGCCAGGTATGCGGAAATCTTGTTGAATTATGCAGAAGCCAATTATTTTCTGGGTAATGAAGACATCACCAGAGAGTACCTGAATAGGGTAAGGAAAAGGCCTAGCGTCGACATGCCTGATATTACAGAAAGTGGAGAAGCACTTTTTGAAAGAATTGTAAATGAGAGACGCATTGAGTTGGTCTTTGAAGAACATCGCTGGTTTGATATTCGCCGTTGGAAAATACTTCCAGAGGTGGCTGACAAAGACCGCACGCGAATGATCATCAGAAAACAAGCCGATGGGACAAAAGAGTATGAAGTTGCATTTTGGAAAACAGGGAATTTCAATCCTGCCAATTATTTACTTCCTATTCCCCAGTCAGAAATCAACAAGAATAGTTTGCTTGAACAAAATCCTGGCTATAATGTAGCCCCCTAAACGTGTTAATTTTAAAAAAAAATGATGTACGTGTTTATTTTTAGGGTACGTACATCATTTTTTCATATATTGAGTTTTAAATATTTCGTCGTATGAAAAATAATCGTAGAGATTTTCTAAAGTTATCCGGGATTTCAGGTTTAGGAATGGCTGGCTCAACCTTATTTCCAGGGGCATCTTTTGGTGCTGATGAGACTTTGGGTTACGAAAAAATAAAAATGCTGGCGGATAAAAAGCACAAACAGGTTTTTAATATGTCTGGATATGCTGCGCCAAAAATCGATACGGTAAGAGTAGGAGTTGTAGGATTAGGAAGCAGGGGATCGGCTGCTGTACGCAGGTTAAGCAAAATTGAGGGGGTAGACATAAAGGCCCTATGTGATTTAAGACCTGAAAAAGCCCTGCAAGCCAGAGAAAAACTAGCCAAAACCTCCCATAATCCTGAATTGTATTCTGGAGATGCTCAAATGTGGAAAAAACTGGTAGAGCGAAAGGATCTTGATTTAATTTACGTCACCACTCCATGGGAGCTTCACACGCCAATAGCTCTTCATGCGATGGAAAGTGATAAACATGCAGCAGTGGAAGTTCCAGCGGCAATTTCCATGGAGGAATGCTGGGCGTTGGTAGAGACCTCAGAGAGAACAAAAAAGCATTGTATGATGCTTGAAAACACCTGTTATGATTTCTTCGAATTGATGACGCTGAATATGGTGCGTCAAGGATTTTTTGGTGACATTATTCATTGTGAAGGGGCTTATATTCATGATTTTATTCCTAGCATTTTCAGCAAAGAAAAATGGAATATGTGGCGTTTTCGTCACAACGCCAGCAGAAATGGAAACCTATACCCCACACATGGATTGGGGCCTATTTGCCAAGCCATGAATGTCAATAGAGGAGATCAAATTGATTTTCTTGTTTCAGTTTCAAGTAAGGATTTTGTCCTGGGGGACATGACTGAAAAACTGGCCAAAGAAGATGATGTTTACAAAGAATTTGTGGGAAAACCATTCAGGGGGAACATGAATGTGACCACAATGAAAACTAAGAATGGAAGCACCATTATGCTTCAGCATGATGTCTCTTCACCCAGGGTTTATTCAAGGATCCACCTTGTAAGTGGCACCAAAGGGGTTGCGATGAAATACCCCTTGCCGGGTCGTATTGCCACGAGTCATGAAGGCTGGCTTCCTGAAGAAGAGATGAAAGCCCTGGAGCAAAAATACCAACCAGAAATTGTAAAGAGAATTGGCGAATTGGCCAAACAAGTAGGTGGGCATGGCGGGATGGATTTCTTGATGGATTGGCGATTAATTGACTGCTTAAGAAATGGCTTGCCATTGGAGCAGGACGTATATGATGCGGCCCTTTGGAGCTCCGTATTCCCATTAAGTGAATGGTCCGTTGCAAATAGATCAAGTGCCATTGATGTACCTGATTTCACAGGAGGGTCATGGCAAGACAATGCCCCCGTGGACATTAATTTAACACATGGTGGAAACACAGGTATTAATTTATAATTTAAAAACACAGCAGATGACATGTAATTTGAACAGGCAATGAAAAATTTTCTACTAGTAATTCTTTTTATTGTAGTACAGTTTTTAAGCCCTAATCCCGCAATAGCTAAAGAAGGAAGGATTTTAAATACCAATCCTCAGGATAGTTTGCCCTCCGTTTTAGCTACTGGGGGAGCTGATATTTTAGGGGGCAGAATGAAGCAACAGGCCCAAATAAAATATGCGACACACCTTTTACCAGAAAACTTGCAGGATTGGGAAAAGAGAAAAACTGAAATAACCCGAGACGTAATTCTCAATAGCGGTATTAAAGTGGATCATGATCTTGCCTTGGATATGAAGGTAACGGGTACTGTCCAAATGGATGGTTATTCAATTAAAAACATTTATTTTCAAACACAACCTGGTGTTTATGCAACGGCAAACCTATTTATCCCTGAGGGGGATGGGCCTTTTCCCGCAGTAGTCAACATGCATGGGCATTGGAGTGAAGGCAAAGCAGCAGAAATCATCCAATCAGTTGGGCATAGCCTGGCGAAAAATGGGTATGTATGCCTGAGTATGGATGCTTTTGGTTCTGGAGAACGATCAACCAAACACATGGATTTTGAATACCATGGGTCTAATTTGGGGGCTTCACTGATGAATGTGGGTGAAACCCTTCTGGGTGTTCAGGTAATAGACAATATGCGAGCAGTTGATTTATTGAGCACCTTACCTTATGTGGATGCAGCAAACATTGGCGCTACAGGAGCGAGCGGTGGAGGCAATCAGACCATGTGGTTTTCAGCCGTGGACGATAGGGTAAAAGCAGCCATGCCTGTAGTGAGTGTCGGTACTTTTGAATCCGCAGTGATGGGCTCCAATTGTGTGTGTGAATTGATGCCTAATGGGCTCTCTTTTACTGAAACTTCTGGGATATTAGCACTCTATGCTCCCCGAGCTTTGAAGATGTGCAACCACAATAAGGACAGCAATGCTACTTTTTTTCCGGCTGAAATGTTGAGAAGTTACCACAATGCCAAACCGATTTTCCAACAATACGGAGTAGAAGAAAACATCGATTTCGAGTTATTTGACCTTGTTCATGGCTACTGGCCAGAAGATAGGGAAGCCATGTTGGGTTGGTTTGATCTTCACTTGAAAGGAATTGGAGATGGCAGTTCCCGAGAGGAAATCCCTTTTGAAGTGCTTCCTGTCGAAAAGCTTATGGTATTTCCAAAGGGCCAGCGTGATCCGAAAGTTATTGGCGTTGCTGAATATTGCCGGAGGAAAGGGCAGGAGCTGAGAGAAGAGTATTTGAGTCAGACATCCTTTGACAATCAAAAAGCGATTGAAGATTTAGAAGAGCTTCTTGAAATCAAAAGTTTTCCTGAGATTAATCAAGTGAACACCTTTTCGCCCGTAGATGATTGGGAAAGAGTAGCCTTAGAGACATCTGAAAACCTGCTAACTCCGCTTCTCATCAGAAAACCTACCAATGCAGCTTTAGGGTATGTCCTTCTCGCAACAGCAAATGGGAAACATGATATTCCTCAAGCTCGAATTGATGATTTAATAAATAAGGGACATGGAGTGGTTATAGTAGAGTTAAGTGGCACTGGAGAAGCTGCTTCTTCGGAGGATCAATTGGTTGCTTATCTAACCCCTTTTCATACTTTGGCCAGAGCAAGGTTATGGCTCGGAGAAACCATGCTTGGTCAGTGGGTTGGTGAATTGGACATGGTGGCTGGCTTTATTAAAGAAAATTATGCACCAAAAGTTTTGGCTTTTGACGGAGACAAAGAGGCTGGTTTAGCGGGGTTGTATTTAGCAGCACTTGATGAGGATGCCTTTAGTTCGCTCACTTTAAGAAATGCTCCGGTAAGTTATCTTTTTGATAATCGCGAAGGGGTTGATTATTTTAGTTTGGCCATTTATCTTCCAAAATTCCTTCAATGGGGAGATGTATCTCTGGCTGCGGGATTGTCTGGCAGAGAAATCACTTTTGATAATCCGGTAACCATGTCTGGGGAATCCATTTTGCCCGCCAAAGAAAAAGAATTGCAACGTGAATTTGCTAGCATTAGGTCTTATCTGAAAGGAAAAGGAAGCGTTAAATTTCAATTTTAATACCCACCAAAAAATATAGAAGCTTAATAAAATTAAATTATGGGAACGATAAACAGGAGAAAATTTATCCAAAATACAGGGCTGCTAGCAGCAACTGGCCTTTTGGCACCTTCAATTAGTTATGGTTTTAAGCGGCAAAAAAGCCGTGTGGTGTTGGTAGGAACTGGCGGCAGAGGTATAGGTATGTGGGGTGCACCCGTTCAGGAAGAATACAATGATATTTTGGAATTCGTAGGGCTATGTGATGTTAATCCAGGAAGGGTGGCCTATGCCAAAGAGAAAATGAAAGTCAATTGTCCCGTTTACACGGATTTTGACAAGATGATGAAGGAAACGAAACCCGATACCTTGATTGTGACTACCACAGATGCAACGCATCATGAGTACATTATCAAAGGTTTAGAAGCTGGTTTGAGAGTAATCTCCGAAAAGCCAATGACAACTGATGAGTTCAAATGTCAGGAAATCTTTGATGCCGAAAAAAGGACGGGAAATAAGGTCATCGTTACATTTAACATGCGCTACTCGGCTTATGTGCAACAAATTTGGGAATTGCTGAGGAACAATGAAATAGGTGATATCAAATCAGTAGACCTGAACTGGTACTTGGATACCAGTCATGGAGCAAGTTATTTCAGACGTTGGCATGGTGAAAAAGAGCATGGAGGTACCTTACTTGTCCATAAAGCCACCCATCATTTTGATGCCTTGAATTATTGGATGGATTCTGAGCCTGAGGAAGTATTCGCCTACGGTTCATTGGATTATTACGGACAGAAAAACAGTAAAATACATAGCACGAATTGCAGGCCTTGTCCCCATAAGTCCAATTGTAATTTTTATTGGGACATCACTGAAAGTCAAAGTGCAATGGACCTTTATGTAGCCAATGAAAAATACGATGGCTACCTACGTGACGGATGTATTTACCGTAAAGAAGTGGATATTTATGATACTATGGCTGTGCAGTACAAGTATGCGAATGGTGTGAAAGTAAGTTATTCTTTGACTGCTAGCTCACCTTACGAAGGATACAGATTGGCCATTAATGGTACTAAAGGTAGATTGGATGCATGGATAAAATCCTCGATGCCTACAGGTGTGCCTCCTTATCAGGAAATTACGATTAGGAATCTTTTTGGTAACGTGAAAAACATTAAAGTGATACCAGAGTCTGGAGGACACGGTGGATCAGATCCAAGGTTAAAAGACAAGATATTCAGGTACCCTGATACCCCAGATCTTTACAAACAATCAGCAGGTTCAAGAGATGGGGCCATGTCAGCTTTGATAGGAATTGCTGCACGTAACAGTATTGAAACCGGGAAAATAGTCAAAATTTCAGACCTTACTTCTCTTGTTCCAGTGGCAAAAAAGGCTTGATTTAGAACAATAAATTTTCGGTGAATGTAACTCTCACCTTTTAATTATCGATTTAAGCCTAATTGTAATCACATGAATCATCAAAGAAGGAAATTCCTGAAAGTTTCAGGAATGGCGGTAACCAGTTTAGGGATATTGGAAGGGTTTGCTGCCGGACAACCGGGTAACTATGCCGCTACGCCTATGCAGGACCCTACCCGTTTTCAAATAACAAATGGGATGAAAGAAGCTTATCAGGTAGCACTGAAGGCTTTAAATCCCACCAAAAGTCAATTGGAGCGTGGGCTTGAACTGCATCGCAATTCTGTAGTAGTAGATTGTTATGGGTTCATGCCCCGGGCAGCGGTAGATGGGGAAAGAATGAAAGCAGCGGTGGAGGATAGTGCTTCGCCTCTGGAGCTTCAGGACATGCAGGAAGACATGACCATGACAGGATTTGTAGAAATTCAGCGTGAAACAGAAGAGTTTATCAATGCATGGAAGGCTTCAGGGGTTACCTGTGTCATTCAAAATTCAGGAGAGGAAGGAAGTGCCATAGAAAGGCTACTCAAACGATTGTCCAGGTTTACCTATGCTACAGACTGGATGAAAGATACTTTAGTGAAAGCGGTTACTCCGGATGATATTTTGCTAGCCAAACAGCAAAATAAACATTCCCTCTATTTTACAGGAAATGGTGTTCCTCTTCCTCAGGACTGGATTTCTGTGGAGGATGAACTCCGTTATATCAGGGTGTTTTTTCAACTAGGTATTCGCATGATGCACCTCACCTACAACCGACGCAATATGATTGGCGATGGCTGTGGTGAACAGAATGATGCTGGCTTGAGTGATTTTGGAAGAACAGTAGTAGAGGAGATGAATCGGGTAGGGGTGATTGTAGACATTGCTCACTCGGGGTGGCAAACCAGCCTGGACGCTGCCAAGCATTCCACAAAGCCAATGGTGGCCAGTCACAGTACGGTGAATTCATTGTATGAACATTACCGTGCCAAGCCAGACAATGTGATTAAAGCCATAGCCGACACAGATGGATACATGGGAATATGTTGTATTCCTTGGTTTTTAGGTGGCTCAGGGGATATTACAGCCATGATGAGACACATTGATTATATGGTCAAAAAATTTGGAAGCGATCGGGTAGCAATTGGAACAGACGTAGCGCATAATTCTCAGTACGCTGCTGAAGAAAACAAGAAAGTACCTGCTTATAGGAAACGACGAAACCGATGGGAAGCACTGTGGCCAGATCCAAAAGAGGCATTTACGACAACCAGAGAAATGACCCAAAGTATGGCCTGGACCAATTGGCCTTTGTTTACTGTAGGTATGGTTCAGATGGGCTACAGTGATGAAGATATCCAGAAAATATTGAGTGGGAATGTACTACGCGTAGCAAGGGCTGTTTTATAATGTACAATGGACCTATTATTCTAATGATTTTGTATAGTCCCTTTAGGGTTTTAATTCGCGGTTCATGTGAAAAGTAAAAAAAACAATTTGCAAGAAGAGACGAAAATCCATGTGTTTTTAACAGGCTCTATCCATAGACTATCCTTTTAACCCGCAATATGCAATAGACCTTCTATTACTTGCTGAAATCTCCAAACAATCTGATTTTCTTGCGATTTCAACACTTCCCTTAAACACGGGACAGGCTTTACCCCTGACTATTGTCAGGGCGGAGAAATCCTATTACATAATCCGGGTTGAACCTTTGGGCTCATTGGATGTTCTTAAACTCATTTTAAGTAGAATTGAGTTCTGTTCGGCATGTAAGCATTTAATCGCTTTTAAAATTAAGGGAGCTGATTAAAGGTTGCATGAATCAGCTCTTGTGGATTGGTTACTTTTCCATTTTAATCTTAAAGTTCGGTAAAGTACCTAATTAGCAGGGTACGGTACCGGATACAAACTCACTTTACAAACCATTGCTAATGCATTAATTTTCTAGCAATTATTTATATGTCTTTTATTTAACCTTAATATCAATATTATGAAAATATTTCAATCAACCAATCCAAAGGGGCTTGGTAAATCAGCAGGAGAGGCGGCAGCACCCCTTATCCGTGAGGCCATTAATAGCAAAGGGAAAGCCAATTTGATTTTAGCAACGGGCACCAGCCAATTCGAGACTATTTCCCAGCTGTTAAACGAAGCTATCGATTGGAGTAAAGTGACTGTTTTTCATTTGGATGAATACATTGGAATACCAATTTCTCATCCTGCAAGTTTCCGAAAATACCTTAAGGAAAGGTTTGTGGATAAAGTAGAAAATCTGGGCGCAATACATTATATCAATGGAGAAAATGATCCGGAAAAAGAATGTGAAAGGCTAAAGGCCTTGATTTCAGGTCAGGACATTGATGTGGCTTTCGTAGGGATTGGCGAAAATGGTCACCTTGCCTTCAATGATCCGCCTGCCGATTTTGATACCAAAGAACCTTACTTGGTTGTGGACTTGGATGTGCCATGTAGAGAACAACAAATGAATGAAGGTTGGTTTGCAAGCCTTGAGGACGTCCCCCGCCAGGCCATCAGTATGTCTATCCAACAAATCATGAAGTCAGCGCATATCATATGTTCTGTTCCTGATGAACGAAAAGCCAATGCCGTAAAGAATTGCCTTGAAGGTGAAGTGAGCAACATGAATCCTTCGAGTATATTGCAAGAGCACCCCTCATGTAGTATTTACCTGGATGATGCATCTGCTTCTTTGTTGACCAAAGCATTAGAGAAATAAACCACTAAACCGAAAGCCCGTGTTCCAAGATTGTTTTGCTGTCTTGGGATGCGGCTTTTATATTTTAGGAGACCTAAAACGCTGTGACCGTCTACCTTCCTATCCCCTTGGTTTTCCCAAAAGAATATCATAGAAGAGTGCCCTGTTGCTAAACTCCGGTGGATCGCCTAGTGGATTCTCGAATGATTAATTCGCCGGGAAGAATCTCTTCCGTAGAGGGCAAGTTTGCTTTTTGAATGTGCTTCAGCAATAACTCACAGGCGATTCGTCCGATATCGAAAGCTGACTCCGAGACGGTGGTAAGCGTGGGAGTAATAAGGGTGCAAATAGGATCATTTGTAAAGCCCACCACCCCAAAATCCCTACCTATCTGAATGTTCAGTTTTTTAAGTTGAACCATAGCACCAATGGCCTTCCTGTCATTTACAGCAAATATGGCATCGGGTTTATTGGTTCTCCCCATTAGTAATTGAAGGTCATCTGATCCGCATTCCTGAGAAAACCCATTGTGGATGATCCATTCTTTTTTTACAGGAATTCGGTGGTGTTCCAATGCGTTTAGGTATCCATTGAGTCGGTTTTGGGTAAACATCTGGTCTTTTGGTCCGGTGATGTGTGCGATTTTCATAAAGCCTTGCGAGATAAGATGAGCCGTGGCCTCAAAAGCCCCATTATAATCATCCTGCACCACTTTGGAGGCATCTAAATTATTGGTTCTGTCAAAAAATACTACCGGTATTCCTTTGTCTATAACTTCATGAATATGGTCATAATTGCTTGCACAAGTAGAAATGAGAATTCCGTCAAGTCCAGAGAGGGTAAGATTGCTCATGATCAGGCTTTCTCTTTCCTCTGAGTCATTGGTTAGATAAAGAATAATATTGTAATTGAATTCATAGGCGATTTTCTGGATCCCTGTAATGACTGTTGAGAAATAATAATTGGTGATAAAGGGTAAAATTATGCCAATATTGTTTGTTTTGCCCTGAGAAAGTCCCCGTGCGTTAAAATTAGGTTTGTATTTAAGTTCTTTCGCTTTTTCAAGCACAAGAAGTTTTGTTTCTGGACTCACATCAAATGTGTCGCGCAAAGCCCTTGAAACAGTCGAGACTGATATATTCAATTCCCTGGCAATATCTTTTATGGTTATAGTCTGACGTAACATTTAATTTTTTATAAAACTGTCCCATAATATGCTGTTTTTTTAATAAATATGAAATATTAAATGTACAGAACGGTAGAATTTATTCAAGTGGAAGGTCAGATTTGGCCGAGAATTTAATTAAACCTTTAAAGGGAACATTGGGAATTATTCATGAATAAATGAATTCTAAAACCCACCGATGGTATTAAATATTTTTAGGAAAATGCTGTTCTTAAGGCTTATTACCTATTTCAAGTTAACTTGAATGGCCTGTTTTTATATCCTGATACCGTAGATAGTTTGGATTGCAATGAAGTGAAGTTGTTATACGCACGCGTTTGACAGGCGTGATTTATTTCTGGAAATAGTAATATCATTGGGATAAAGTATCAAAAACTATTGTATTTTATATTTACAATTAACCGCCCAGCACCTTAATCCGTTATATTATCCTTAGAATACAAAAATATCAGTCACAAAATTTTTATTTAACAGAATAAGGCACTAAATTTTAATATGCTTGTTAGTTGGGGCCAAATCAAGGTTGAAATTACTGCCCGATACCCTAGCGCTTTAGCTGAATAATGTCTTTGATTACCTTGAATTTATTGCTAGGAAAATTGGAGGAGAGTAGTTGTTGGAGTGGTGTTACTTCGTTAAATTTAAGATGTGTATAGAATGTTGATTTATAGGTGTTTACGACTATGGATCAATCATTAATTTTCTTTCATGGTTCAATTTGCAATGCCCAAACCTAATTGATCTAAAAATCATAAAACGCAACCAATGCATTCGTCTTGTAATGGGTGATATATTACAATAAAAATTAGGGCCATCGTAAACAGAGAAAGATCACTGCTTTTGCGAACCTGTCTATTGGTCAGGTAGCGTTTGAAAGAGCAAGGATTGACTGGTAATGAAGTGGTTTTAGTATTTAAAAGAATGGCTAGTGCATAATTCGATTTAAAACTATAAATATCATTCTTTTTCTGAAAAGGGATTGAGTAATAAATAACATGGGGCTAACCAGTGAAAAAAAAAGAGACCTGCAATTTACACTTACGCGAGAAGGAAAGACTTCGAAAGTAGGAAAAAATACTTTGAAGAATAAACAAAACGGCAATGATGACACACTGCTTTGGAGTCAATTCAAGGCTGGAAATGAGGTGGCTTTTTCAGCAATTTATAAGCGCTATATTGATGCTTTATTTAACTATGGAGAAATTATTACTTCTGATAGGGAGTTGATTGAAGACAGTATTCATGATCTTTTTGTGGAGCTGTGGAAAAAGAGAGAGGCTATTGCACAAGCTGAATCGGTTAAATATTATTTGTACAAAAGTCTTAAAAGAAAAATAATTAAAAATCTTGAGAAAAAGAGAAAACTACCTCTTAAGGAAGCATTCGAAGATCATGATTTTGAAATTGTATTGTCCCATGAATTTGGATTAATAGCGAGAGAAGTTTCTGCAATACAAAAAGAAAGTATCCTTAAAGCCCTAAATCAGCTTTCCCGAAGACAAAAAGAAGTGATTGTGCTAAGATTTTATGACGGGATGGCATTTAGTGAAATCGCAAAATTACTTGACATAAGTCAAAAGTCTACCTATACCCTTGTCTATAGAGCCCTTGCAGCCATGAAAGGGAGTCTAGATAATATACTACTGATGTTAGTTACCATGCAAGTATATTGTATAGGTGGTAAACTTTAGTTGGTAGTTTTTTAGGCTGATATAAATTTTTTTCAAAATTTTCTGAATTTTTTGAGGTAATTCTCACCTTACCTTCCCCTTAGTATATATACACCGGAAAAATGAAGGTGTTTTCCCATCCTTTATTCCATAAATCAATATAAATGAAATCGGATATTCATTCTGTTTATAATTTATTATCAAACATTTCTTTCCTCAATTGGATAAAGAACCCTACTGAAGAAACTGACAGGTTTTGGGAAGAATGGCAAGAGGGAAATCCAAAAAGAAAGGAACAGGTAGATCAAGCAAGGGCAATAGCCTCTTCCATAGATTTCAAAAAAACCCCTAGCGAAGATATCCGGAAGGAATTGATTTTTAAGCGAATTCAAGATTCGATAAATGAAGATAAGGAAGAGCCAGCTTCCAATGGGTTTCGGTTAAATAACACCCATCAAAAACCGAATTCATCAGGAATATGGATGAGGTGGGCAGCTGTATTTATTGGATTAATGGTGATGAGTGGCATTTATTATTTCGCTTTTAATAACAATGCCATTACGCATACTACTGCCTATGGAGAAACCAGGAATATCATCCTTCCAGATGGTTCTGAGGTAAAACTTAATGGAAATTCTTCTCTAAGTCATTCTAAGGCTTGGAAAACTGGGGAGGTCCGGGATGTATGGTTGGAAGGAGAAGCTTACTTTACAGTAAAACACCTGGGGGACCATCAGAAATTTATTGTTCATGCTACTTCTGATTTTAATGTAGAAGTTTTAGGGACCGAATTTAACGTTCTTAACCGTGAGGGTAGAACCAAGGTGGTGCTTTCATCAGGGAAAGTGATGCTAAATTTGCAAAATGCTACCAAAGCAGAACACTTGCAAATGGCACCTGGAGAAATGGCAGAGTACATCCATAATGACCAGGTATTGACGAAAAAGGAAGTGGATCCATTGGTGTATACTTCCTGGAGAAACAATCGCTTAATCTTTGATGATACTTCGCTTTTGGAAATCAAGTCCATATTGGAGTCCACATATGGGCTGGTAGTAAAAGTAGAGGATCAAAGTTTATTGGAAAAAAGGGTGTATGGTTCTGCACCTAGTAATGATATCAACTTATTACTTAAAGGACTTGAAAGAAGCTTGGGGAATCAAATTTTGATTGAAGGCAAAGTTGTAACTATTAAATAGAATATAAATAGAATAGAAAGCGTGACCAGTGAACTATTGAAACGCCAGATCTGAATAGAAATGAGACTGGTTTGTCTAAATAAAAATAAATTAATCTAACCACTAAACACGAAAAACCACGTGACCTCTTCTACCTACATCAATGGCATTATTGCAAAAAGTGCGGGTAGAATTGTAAAGTAGCTTTAACCAAAAAAGATCATTATCAGGTGATTAAGAAGACTGATAACTTGAATATGGTCTATGTATATAACTAACAACCAAACAATTGCGAATATGAAAAAACTTAACAAAATTAAATTTTCATTACTCCTCTTCATGATTGGGATAATGAATATTCAAGCCCAGGAACTTGCCCTGGGAGATGACCCGCAAGTCGGATACGTCAAGAAGAAAGTCGAAATTAATAATTTAAAGACTTTGATAAAAACACTGGAACCAATGTATGAGGTTTCGATAGTTTGCAATAGTGATTTGGTCCATACAAAAATAGCTTATGAAGTTTCTGATAAGTCGAAATCTGTAGAAGAGCACCTCACCAAATTGACGTCAAAAAGTAATCTAAGCTATCATAAGTTAGACAAAGGTTTCTATGTGATCACTGATAAGGAAGAAAAAAGAGCAACCAATAGCGATGCTATTCCTGTATCTGTTCCATTCTCCAAATCACATCAATCTGCAAAGAAAGAGGCTTCACAAGTGGCTAAAATAGAAGAGGAGAAAATCACTGGAACGGTGTCCTCAGAAAATGGAGAAACACTACCAGGAGTAAATGTTCTGCTTAAGGGAACCAATATTGGAACTGTCACCGATATGGATGGTAAATACACAATCACTGCTCCAAATAGTACTGGAACACTGGTCTTCTCATTTATTGGTTTTTCATCTCAAGAAATACCAATTGGTGGGCGGAGTATAATAAATGTTACTATGGTGGACGAATCTCAGGCCCTTGGAGAGGTAGTGGTTACTGCTTTTGGATTAGAAAGAAGGAAAGAATCGCTAGTTTATTCAGTTACTGAAGTAAAAGGCGAAGAGTTCACCAAATCGAGAGAAACGAATTTAGCAAACTCTTTGACAGGTAAAATTGCCGGTGTAAATGCTACAAGTATGGCAAGTGGGCCTGGAAGTTCAAGCAGGGTTGTAATAAGAGGAAATGGCTCTCTAAATGGAAATAACCAACCGCTATACGTCATCAATGGTATGCCAATTTCCAACAGACCTTCAACGGTAAAGGATCAGGCAAATGGTGCCACTACCGATTTGGGTGATGGTATTTCTAGCATCAATCCAGATGATATTGAATCTATAAGTGTACTTAAAGGTGGTGCAGCAGCAGCATTGTATGGAAGTCAGGCGGCAAATGGCGTAATCCTGATTACAACCAAAAAAGGTTCAAGGCAAAAGAAAGGTATCGGTATAGAGCTTAATTCCAATTTCACACTTGGTACCATAAATATTTTCCCAGAGTATCAATACGAGTACGGTCAGGGCAGTCAGGGAGTCCGTCCTCAAAGTCAGGGTGAAGCGATTAGTACAGGGCGTTTGTCTTATGGTGAACCTATGGATGGTCAACCTTCTATACAGTTTGACGGTGTAGAACGTCCTTATTCAGGCGTTTCAATCAAAGACAACATCAAAGCCTTTTACAGAAATAGTACCAACATTGTCAATACGGTATCCTTTTCAGGTGGCAATGAGTCTGTCCTTTATAGGGTATCTGCTTCAGATTTGCAGTCTGGTGCCATTGTAGATGGATCTACCTATGACAGACAAACAGCAAATGTGAACTTGAAGGCTTTCATGAGTGATAAGTTGAGTTTTGATACACAAATTCAATACAACTATGAAGTAGGTAACAATCGTCCAGGTGTTGGCTACGTTGGAACGAACTCTGCATGGGGAGTTTATTTGCTTGCCAATACAGTAGACATTACCGACCTGGCTCCGGGGTATAATCCTGAAACGGGACAGGAAATAGAATGGCAACATGTTAATCAGGCTACAAATCCTTATTTTGCCAGAGACAGAATGGGTAACGAGGATGTGAAAGACAGGGTAATCGCTCAAGGAAGTTTAACCTATGATTTGCTGCCTAATTTGTTTATCAAGGCAGATTTTATGCGTGATTTCAGTAGCTGGAGAGAAGAAGATTACTATCCTATAGGCACCGCATTTAGGCCTTTGGGGACTTATCGTTCTCAGCAGGAACTTAGGACACGATCCAATGGACGTCTTATTGCCAGTTACAATACCACCTTTGGTAATGGCATTAACTTATCAGCAATGGTAGGAGGGAATTTGGAGAGAGATATTCTGGATGTCTCCAACCTCATAGGATCAGAATACATTATACCAGACTGGATCAGCCCTGTTAACTTAAATATCCTGGCTCCATCTAAAGGTTTTTATAGGACAGGTACTAATTCAGTTTTCAGTTCTCTGGATTTTAACCTTAAGGAAACCTATTACTTAAGCATCACAGGTAGACAGGATCAGTTTTCTACCTTGAATCCTGGTAATAATAAAATATTTTATCCATCTATTGGTGGTAGTGTGATCTTATCCAATGCTTTTGATCTTCCTAATGCGATTAGCTTCGCCAAATTGAGAGGTTCCTGGGCTCAGGTAGGTTCTGCCACTGTAGACGCTTATGCGATTAACCAGTTGTATGGCTTCCGTCTTGGAGGACATTTAGGAGTGCCAGTTCAAACATCCAGTTCGGCTATTTCAAATCCTGAATTGAGACCTTTGACTTCTACCACTTCTGAAATTGGTTTTGACGCACAGTTCTTTGACAACCGATTTGGTATAGACTTCACTCTTTACAGCAAAATCAATCAGGATGACATCGTTTCTACTGCTATAGCTCCTTCCTCAGGAGCAACCTCTACATTATTGAATGTAGGAGAAATAAGTAATAAAGGTATAGAGCTACTTTTAACAGGTAATCCTATAAGGACGTCAGTTTTCTCCTGGAATGTAAGTTATAATCTTGCCTATAATAAAAATAGAGTACTTACCCTAGCTCCAGGTCAGGCGACAGGGAATAGTAGTTTGCTAGGCAAAGACTCCAGTACACGTTTCGGTAGAAGCTACGAGTATACTGAAGATGGGATTAGGGTGTATAACAGTTTAAGTGGTTATGCAATGCTAGGACCAACGATGCCACTTGGTATTGGGGTTCCTCCTTATACAATGGGATTTGAAAACACCTTTACTTACAAGAACTTTTCCCTTAATGCACTTATTGATGCTAAATTTGGTAATCAATTCTTCTCCCAAGCCAAGCAATACATGTGGAGATTTGGTTTGCTAAAGGAAACTTTACCAGGCAGAGACAATGGTTTAACAGTTGAAGGAGTGGACGAAAATGGAGATACGTTTACCAAAAACTGGCCTTCTAGCTTTATGTCTACTTATTATAACAATGATGGACAATATGCTACAAACTTCATGATCGATGGTAGTTTTGTAAAACTAAGAAGTGTCGTGCTTAATTATAACATACCAGTAGAAAAGTTGAATTTCGTTAATTTAACAACAGCACAAATATCATTGGTAGCAAGGAACCTTGCCATTCTATACAGAAACTCAGATCATTTTGATCCGGAACAAGGATCAGATCCTAACAGTAACTCACAGAATTTCTCAGGAGTAATGCTTCCTAGGACTAGAGAGATAGGTTTTAATTTAAGGATAGGTTTTTAATGAAGGGCTTTCTGCATTTCACCAATTTATTTCTTAACCAATATGATATTATGAAAAAGTATTCAAATATATATATAATAGGCCTTGCCATGGCATTGGTGGGCTTGACCTCCTGTAATGATTTTACAGATAGTCTAAGTGACTTGAATAAAAACCCCAATGCATATGAAGAGGTTATACCAGAATTTCTCTTCTCCAATTCCATGCTGGATGGTGTGTCATTCAATTTTACCAATGGGGCTGATGGGCAACATTTTATCTTTGCTCAGGCAATGCAGCATTTTTCTACCCACTCAGAAGTTAGAGGAACGGGAGATAAATATTTCAATGAAAGTGCTGCAAGAAGCCATTGGGCGGTGTACAATACAGCCCTAGCCGACAATGAGCGAGTGATCAATGCGGTAAAAGAGGATCCCAATTCAATCAATATGCTTTCCGCTGCAAGAATTTGGAAAGTCTATATGTTTCATATCGTTACAGATGTTCATGGAGATGTGCCTTATTTCGAGGCCTTGAAAAGTTCAGAAGGATTGTTACAGCCAAAGTATGACACTCAGGAAGTTATTTATGAAGACATGCTAAAAGAATTGGAGCAGGCAGCTGCTGCATTCAACCCTTCTCTCCCTACTTTTGGTCCTTCTGATTTGTTTTATGGAGGAGATACAGAAAAGTGGAAAAAGTTAGCCAATTCGCTTATGCTCCGTTTGAGCATGCGTTTGACTGAAGTTCGTCCCGATCTGGCAGAAGCCTGGGCTAAAAAAGCAATTGCTGGTGGCGTGATCCTAAATGATGAAGACATAGCAAAAGTCAATTACCTGGATGGACAAATTGCAGAAAGTAGAAATCCTAAAGCTGCTAACCTATTGGTGCAAGATTACCAGAATCCTCAGGCAGGTGTCAGTAATACTCAGGGCGGTAAATTTGCAGAGACCTTTATCGAACATTTAAAAGCAACGGGAGACCCTAGATTGAATGTTATTTCAGTGGTTTGGGTAGATAATCCTGATGGCGATGGCTATGTGTACGACACAGCCACAAGTATTCAGAGAGGAATGAAAAGTGGTGCTTTATTTGGTGAGCCTGATGATTTTAACACCTATTCTGAGCCACATCCAAATACGGTTTTGAATTATGCCAGTCCCGTATTGACGATGACTAATGCAGAAACCAATCTTTTGCTTGCTGAAGCCGGTATCAGAGGTTGGTATACAGGAAGTGCTAAAGCAGCCTATGAAGATGCCGTTAGAGCAGGAATGAGACATTGGGCGCTTTTTGGTGATGAAGGTATCATTTCCTCTGAGAAAATTGAGGCTTATATTGCAAGGAATCCATTTATGGAAGACGGTACGTTCGAGGAGAAACTTGAGCAAATTAGTACCCAAAAGTGGGTGTCTCTATTTCTGGACAATTATGAGATATTTGCCAACTGGAGAAGAACAGATTATCCTACTTTGATTCCTACCAATTACCCTGGTAATATTACAGGAGGAACCATCCCTAGAAGGCTTATTATTCCTGATTCTGAATTAAACCTTAATGAAGCTAATTTTATGGAAGCCTATAACCGACAGGGAGTGGGTAACTTATTAACAAGTTCCGTTTGGTGGGATCCTAAATTCCCAAGATAGATAGTCTTGTTTGTAATAGTATTATATATATCCTGGGTTCGATTCTTCTTTAGTCGAGCCCAGGCTTATATTTTAACCCGAATACTTGAAATAGCCGGCCCTATTTTAGATTCGGCATTCTGGGTTAAATAGTAATAAAAAAATCCGATCAAATCAAGCATGAAGAAAACTGAACTAACAATTGGTATGAATATTTTTATTGGTAAGCTTTTGGGGAAATCGCAGTGGCTTATGATCTTCTTGTGGATAGTATCCATAGGAATGGTAAAAGGAAATCCTGAACCTGATCCAATACTCAACGAGATTAGGATTGAAAGACACCAACCAGTAAAAATGAGGGATGGTGTAATTCTATATGCCGATATTTACAGACCGGTAAAAGACGGAAAATATCCTGTAATATTGACAAGAACTCCCTATGGAGTACAGCGAGAAGGTGTGCATCATGAGCGCATGATCAAATTTGCCCAAAGAGGGTATGTAGGTATTGTACAGGATGTGCGTGGAAGATATGAAAGTGAAGGCAAATGGGACCCGTTTAGAGATGAGGCAAATGACGGTTTTGACACCATAGAGTGGGCAGCAAAATTGGAATGCTCCAATGGAAAGGTCGCCACTCAGGGTGGTAGCTATTTGGGACATAATCAATGGGCAGCAGCCAGTCAAACGCCTCCAAGTTTGGAAGCCATCTTCCCTTCTGTAGCCTCAACAAATGTGTATGCCAATTGGATTACCATGGGAGGTGCCTTTAGATTAAGCTTTAACTATGGTTGGGGAGTGGTAAGAATGCCAAATAAGATCATGCTTCCTCAAAATTGGCACACAGCGGCTTATACTCCTGAGGAGTTAAAATATGAGAACATCCTGTATCATTTGCCTTTAATTGATGGTGATTTGGTTAGTGCAGGTAAAGCCGTTCCTTTTTACAGGGATTGGGTAACCCACGAGTCTTATGACGAATACTGGAAATCAGTAAGTGATGAGGAGCGATTTAGTAAAATCACCGTTCCTGCTTACAATACCGGAGGATGGTTTGATATCTTCGTGATGGGTACCATCAACGGCTATGTGGGGATGAAAAATCATGGAGGAACTCCTGAAGCAAGGAAGGGCACTAAATTACTTATTGGCCCCTGGGGGCATGGCCCGTCTACGGCATTTGGAGACATGAAATTTACGGAGGATGCTTATGTTGACCTTTTTGAGAGGGAATTAAGGTATTATGACTTTTACCTGAAGGGAATTCAAAATGGACTTGACAAAGAAAAGCCCGTTCAAATTTATTATATGGGGGAAAACAAGTGGCGTCATGAAGACAACTGGCCTATCCCTGGAACAGAATACAAGGAATTGTACCTTGGAGGAGATGCACCTGCTAATTCTGGTAGAGGTGGAGGAAAGTTGAGCTTTGAAAAACCAGAAAAAGCAGTGACTGACACCTATACTTATGACCCGCAAGTTCCGGTACCTACTTATGGAGGAAACAACTGCTGTGGCACACCTACCCAATCAGGACCGAAGGACCAACGAATTCTCGAGAGAAGAAACGATTTATTGGTTTATACTTCGGAGTTTTTAACAGCACCTGTAAGCATTGCAGGACCTGTTTCTATGAAGCTATTTGCAGCTACTGATGGTCTTGATACCGATTGGATGATAAAGTTGGTAGATGTTTATCCTGATGGCAGTGCTTATCCAATATCCGAAGGAATTTTGAGAGCAAAGTTCAGAAATGGAACAGATAAAATCGAGCTATTGAAACCCAATAAAGTTTACGAATATGAAATAACCCTAACCGGAACGGCCAATGTATTCCTTCCTGGTCACCGAATAAGAGTGGACATTACTTCAAGTAATTTTCCGCAATTTGATCGGAACCCAAATACCGGGGCTCCACTAGGAAGTAGTGCAGAAACCAGAGTGGCACAGCAAACCATACACCATGGAGGGCCAAAACCCAGCCATATACTATTGCCAATTGTACCTGGTTTCTAATGATTTTAAATAGAAAATAACAATCACTAATAACCACTAATTCACTAATCCATTCTCTGAAGTCAATTCGGGGAATGGATTATTTCACTAAAACACAATTATAAGTTTAAAGGGTCTCTAAATGCGTTAACTTATGTGAGAATTGCACCATTCATCAAAAATGCCCAATCAAAATTAGCGATATGTACCCAAATTAAATTTAGATTCGCATATTTGAAGGTCTTTTATTACCCACATGTTTTAAATTTACTCCTGTTATGACTATTAAAATTCATCAAATACTGTTACTGACAATTTTTCTTCTGGTAGGTCAGTTAGAATTCGCTTTTGCACAAAATTCAGGTAACGATCCCGAAGCAAAATTAAAGGAAATGGGAATTACTTTAAAGGTTCCTGGTGAGCCAACAGCCAATTTTGTACTGGCAGTTCAGGTAGGCAACCTGGTATTTCTTTCAGGCCATGGCCCTATGCAGGAAAATGGGGAATACATGAAAGGTAAAGTGGGGTCAGAGCTAACTGTAGAAGAGGGGGCAGCGGCTGCCAGGTTGACAGGTATTTCTCTTTTGACATCCCTTAAACACACTATAGGTTCCCTAAATCGTGTAAAAAGAATCGTAAAAGTGCTTGGAATGGTGAATTGTGTGCCTACTTTTGAGCAGCAGCCAATAGTTATGCATGGATTCTCTGATTTTATGGTAGAAGTATTCGGTGAGAGTGGTAAACATGCGCGTTCCGCTGTAGGTATGGGTTCATTGCCTTTTGGCATCCCTGTGGAAATTGAAATGATAGTAGAATTGAAAGAAGAATAAAAAATAAGATTTAATATATCACCTAACATTTATAATACCATCTGCTTTGAAAATACATGGGATTTATAAAATAATAATAGCATGCGCCATTTTGCTTTTTATTGCAGTGTTGGTGTTGCTATTTACTCAGAATACAAGCTATTTAGGTCCGATTCTGATGGCGTTTTTTTTATTGACAGCCATTGGGGTTAGGGCATTTCAAGCAACAAAAGGACTTTCGTTTACTTTAACAATACTTGCAGTCGTTGCTACGGCATTGTATTTCCCAGATTATTTTCTTGAATACAATGGCTATGAATTGGCGGGATTAATCACACCCTTGATTCAGATAATCATGTTTGGAATGGGGACTTCCATGGGGATAAAGGATTTTATCGCCTTAGGAAAATCGCCGAAATCAGTGTTTGTAGGCGTGACTGCCCAGTTTTTATTGATGCCATTGATAGCCTTTGGGCTGGCTTCAATAAGTGGTTTTTCCCCAGAAATTTCTGCCGGCCTTATTTTATTGGGATGTGCACCTGTATCCGTGGCTTCCCCAGTTTTTGCTTATTTGGCTAAGGCAAACGTAGCCCTTTGCATCACCATCGTATCTGTAACCACCCTTTTAGCTCCCTTGTTTATCCCAATATTAATGAAATTTTATGCAGGCGGATTTATTCCTATTGATGTTTTGGGTATGATGTGGAGTATCGTTAAAATGGTTCTTTTTCCTATCGGTGCAGGCTTGATTTTCAATAAATTTCTGCACGGAAAGGCCAAGTGGTTGGATGCTTCCATGCCAATTGTCTCTATGGTAGGCATTGCTTTAATAGTGGCCATTATTATGGCTGCCGGAAGAGAAAGCTTACTAAATATGGGCATGATGTTGGTCTTGATGGTTTTGGTATTAAATATAGCAGGGTATTTTTCCGCCTATTGGATGGCAAGGTTTTTCAAACTGGAAGAGCAACACTGCAGAACCATCTCCATCACAACAGGTATGCAAAACGCAGGACTTGTATCAGGAATTGCCAAAGAAATGGGCAAAATTGCTACTGTGGGTTTGGCTTCCGCTGTTTGTGGTCCATTGATGGGGTTCACCTCTTCAGTTTTGGCCTCTTATTGGAATGGGAAAAAGCCATTGGCATCAACTTCGGAAATCCTATCGGATTCTATTCAAGACAATGCTAATGTTGATAAAAATGTGTCAAAATAATAATAATAGGGCATAATATTATAAATTAAGCTTTGGTTGTCAGTTATCTATTGTTTGACTGGAACATTCAGAGCCAATAAAAAAGTAAATGAATAAAGTATGAAAACCAACTATAAAAAACTCTTCGCTTTTAAATGCGCATTGATAGGAGTGATGATGATCACCACTATCGCAAACACCTTTGCTCAGGTAGCCAAAGACAACCTTCGCCCGGCTGCAGTCGGTAAACTAGGGATGGTCGCTTCAGCAAACCCTTTGGCCAGTCTTGCAGGACAAAAAATGTTGGCCAATGGAGGTAATGCCATTGATGCAATAGTGGCTGCGGCTGCTTCATTGAATGCTGTAGAGCCTTATATGTCTGGAACAGCTGGTGTAGGCTACATGCTCTTTTATTCCGCCAAAGATGACAAGGTTAGATCCCTTGTATTTGGTGGATGGGTGCCAAAGTCATTTAAAACCCAATCTTTAAAGGGTGAAGCAAAAGCTGCAGATGGTGCAGGCCATGGTGCCATTGAAACAGTGGGGCCTAGAATTGTAGCCATTCCTGGAAACCTTGCTGGTTGGAACAGGGCATTGGAGGATTATGGGACCATGTCTCTCAAAGAAGTATTTGCGCCTACCATTGAGTATTTAGAAAATGGAATACCCATCACTGAGTTTGATGAGGCCATGTGGAAAGGTACGGTAGAAAGGGTAAAACCTCACAAGGAATCAGTGGCCATCCTTTTTAAGGACGGAGAAAATCCTTACGAAATTGGTGATATTTTTACCAATAAACCTTTGGCAAGAACCATGAATCGGATTGCTGATGAGGGAATAGAAGTATTTTACCAGGGAGACATAGCACAGCAAATAGCCACAGCGTTTAAAAAAGACGGCGGTTTTATTACGGTAGAAGATTTGGCCATGGTGCCAGGCCGTGTGCAATGGACAGAACCTATTTCAATTGACTACAGAGGATATAAAGTGTACAATAACCCTCCTCCGGGAATGGGCATTCAGCAGTTACAGACACTGAAAATCATGGAAGGCTTTGACTTAAAAGCCATGGGCCACAATAGCACGGAATACCTCGCCCATTTAATGGAAGCCATTTATTTGAGTAGAATAGATACCGACAAATATATCGGTGATCCAGATTATGTAGATGTACCAGTAGACATGTTGCTTTCTGACAGTTACCTTGATGAACAACGCAAGAGGGTTGTTGAAAGGGTGAAAAACCGTAAAATAGCCCATAAAAGTGATTTCACTGAGTCTGAGCTTGAGTTGTTGGGGAGCTTGAAAGACAAGATGGATCCAAAATACCAGTATGCGACTACCAGTCTTTCAGCGATGGATCAGTGGGGAAATGCTGTAGTGATTATTCAAACGCATGGAGGAGGTTTTGGTTCAGGTTATATTGCTGGCAAAACCGGATTGATATTCAATAGTGCCATAGACTGGATGGAAAAAACACCTGGTTTGGCCAATAGTGTTGAGCCATGGAAAGCCGTAGGTTGGTGTGTTGGTGGTATGATGCAATTTCACAAAGATGGCAAGCCTGAAATGGTTGTAGGCTCTCCAGGAAGTTTTGGGATTTTGCAATCCGTTCCTCAGGTGGCCATGAATTATGTTGATTTTGGCATGAACATTCAGGATGCCATTAGCGCGCCTAGGTTTCGATGGAAAGACGAATTGGGATCTGTTCCAGCAAAAGAAATTATAATAGAAACGCGAGTAGACAATGAGGTACTCAAAAGTTTAAGACAGATGGGCTACCTTTTGGATACCAGTCTTGGAGATTGGTCCATGACAGTAGGAGGAGCACAAGGTGTTTCCGTTGACAAAAAAACTGGCTGGATCATGGGTGGCGCCGACCCAAGAAGAAACGGTTATGCAGTAGGCTGGTAAAATACGGGCTGTAATGGGCTTGATTTTCCAGTGCCTGTATTTTGGAGAATGAAGCCAAATGCATAAACGATAAGAAATCTTAAAAATTAACCACTATTGGCTAGAAAAATGAACAACGAAAAAGAAAACCCACGAAGAAGTTTTATAAAAAAGTCAGCTTTGGCGGCCACCGCTATCAATTTATCAGGCTTGTTCTGGGAGTCTGAAGCAAAAGCCATGGCAAAGGTCATTGAGCTCAGCAGTGATAAACCTGCCACTGCTCAAAAGACTGTTGCACTAATTGCAAATACTTACAGAAACAGTGCACATGCGGATGTTATTGCCACCAAGCTTTTTGTAGGCATTCCTACTGATGATGGCATGGTAGCTCCTCAAGTAAAGATTGTATCGGTTTGGATTGACCAGATTGGAGACAATGATACAGGGGTACGGATTGCAGGTATGAACGGTGCAAAAATGTACGATACCATTGCAGGTGCACTGACTCTTGGAGGAGACAAGCTGGCTGTAGATGCCGTGATTTATGTGGGAGAGCATGGTGATTATGACAAGAGTCGCTATGGTATAAAAATGTACCCGAGAATGAATTACCTGGAGCAGATTTTTAGGGTATTTGATGCTTCTAATAAATCTGTCCCTTTGTTTTCCGACAAGCATTTGTCTTACAGTTGGTTGGATAGTAAATGGGTATATGACAGATCTAAAGAACTGAATGTGCCCATGATGGCAGGGTCATCTCTGCCTTTTTGCTGGAGAGACCAGCCATTGGAACATCCATTGGGAGTAAAAATATCTGAAGCAGTCGGGATAGGATACGCATCTCTGGATGCTTATGGTTTCCATGTGGCAGAGATTCTGCAATGCATGGTGGAAAGAAGAGAAGGAGGGGAAACTGGTGTCTCTAGTGTGCTAGGGCTTAGCGGAGCCGATGTGTGGAAAGCCATGGATGATGGTCGCATCAACCTGGAATTGGTGGAAGCTGCTTGCAGTAAAATTCAAGGTAGAAAAGAAGGGAATATGCGTGATTTGGTAAAAGATCCAAATGCCATTATCGTTGAATATACAGATGGCACCAAAGGAGCGATTGTGATGCTCACAGGTTATGTCAATCAGGGTTGGGCTTATGCTGCCAACACTGCCCAAGGCCAGGTAGCAACGGAATTTGTGCTGGACCATAGCATGAGTTATTCTCATTTCAGTTACCTGACACTCAATATCCAGAAGTTCATTGTTACAGGCAAGCCAACAGCCCCAGTGGAGCGGACCTTGCTTACCAGTGGTATTTCAGACATGGGTATCCGGTCTCTTGTAGATGGTAAAAAAATAGAAACCCCATTCTTAAATATTAAGTATTCCGCAGCCGGATTTGAACCTATCCGGCCTACGGCCCCACGTCCTGAAGGACAGAGCGTAGGTCCATGGCCTCCTAAAGGCTATGAGTTTATTATTCCTGAAAGGTTTAAAAAATAAAATCGGAGCAGCCTAAAGGCTTTTTCAAAAGAATGCAAGCGTCATCTACGAGGAATTTTATTCCCCTGTAGATGACGCTTTTTAATTTTATTCGTTCAGTATTTGAAAGGTAGAATTAATCTGAACACCTGCTGATCCGGATAAATCAAAATCCCTCATTAAAGGCGGAATTGCTAATTTGGGAATTTAATATTGATTCGGTAAGATTGAAATAAGCCAACCAAATGCAAAATCAGGTTCGAACTCGTTAATCCTGCAATTACGAACTCCCCCTTTCTCAAAGGGGGACCAAGGGGGATTTTTGACGCAAACATTCTAAAACATCAACTTGAGATAGGAGGACTTTCCCGTAATAATACCTCCCGCCTGTCGGGACAAGCACTGCGCCCTTTGGCAAGAACCAAGGGGGATTTTGTGCTTTCTGGACTGAGAAGTTCGTAGCTGATTTTGAATTTTTTCAGCCAGTTTCAATGCCACTAAATCAGCATTAATTTCCAATTTCTGCAATTCCCCTTTGCCTCCTTTTGAAGGGGGATTTTGGTACGGTTAGATTTAGCGGATGCGGCCTACCTACTAATTGTCTCAGCCTTACGGAAATCAATAAAATGGACTACTCAAAATGACATAATCTGGCTTAATTTGAGAAAACATTTTTAATTATTACACCAAAGCCCTAATTTTCCTGCTTATAACAATAAATCATATACTTAATGGAAAAATATACGTCTATAATAGCAGGCTTGCTTTTGTTTCTCGGCCTTACAGGCTGTGGTCAAACGTCTGAAGAGCAAAGCACCTCTGACCGACCAAACATCGTATTTATCATGTCAGATGATCATGCCTACCAGGCCATTTCTGCCTATGACAATACGCTGCTCGAAACGCCTAATATCGATAGAATTGCGAAAATGGGGATGCTTTTCACCAATGCCTCAGTGACAAACTCCATTTGCGCCCCTTCCAGAGCCACGATTTTAACAGGAAAGCACAGCCATATCAATGGGAAGGTAGACAACCATTTTCCTTTTGATACCACCAATGTGACTTTCCCGCAGATTTTTCAGGAGGCCGGTTACCAGACGGCCATGTTTGGCAAGTTGCATTTTGGAAATAGCCCAAAAGGTTTTGATCAGTTCAAAATCCTACCCGGGCAGGGAAAATATTACAATCCGAATTTTATCACCAGGAATGAAGGTAATATTCGAGTTGAAGGCTATGTCACAGACATTATCACAGACATGACACTCAACTGGTTGGAGAATGAACGGAAAAAAGAAGATCCTTTCCTACTTTTCTACCTGCACAAAGCGCCTCACAGAGAATGGCTTCCTGCAGGCAGACATGTAGAAGAGTTTACCAATAGGTCTTTTCCGGAGCCTCCAACGCTGTTTGATGATTATTCAGGAAGAGGTCGTGCGGCCCATGAAGCTGAAATGAATTTGCTTACGGACATGCACTGGGGAGGAGATTCCAAAATTCCACCTGCAGTAATGGATGAATTGGGCATAGCACCCAATTCCAGCTGGGACAAAGCGGCCTTTGATGGAGAAGTTGGACGGATGAATCCTGAGCAGCGTGCTGTCTGGGATGCTTCTTACAATCCTATGATCGAAGATTTTAAAAAGGCCTATCCGAACATGACGGATACCGACAAGATGAAATGGAGGTACCAGCGTTACATGCAGGATTATCTGGGGACTATCAAAGCGGTGGATGAAAATGTAGGTAGAGTGTTGGATTATTTGGAAGCCAATGGCTTGATGGAAAACACCATTATCGTTTATACGTCTGATCAGGGTTTTTACCTTGGAGAGCATGGCTGGTTTGATAAACGCTTTGTATATGACGAATCTTTCAAAACACCATTGTTGGTAGCTTGGCCCGGAAAAGTAGCTCCAGGTTCTACAACCAATGAAATGGTTCAAAATCTGGATTTTGCCCAGACTTTTCTGGCAGCAGCAGGTATAGAAGCTCCTGCGGACATGCAGGGTGAAAGCCTCTTACCACTATTGACAGGAGAAGGAGAATGGACACGTGATGCAGTGTATTATCACTATTACGAATACCCTTCTGTACATATGGTGAAGCGTCACTATGCCATTGTCACCAAAGAATACAAACTGGTACATTACTATTTTGATGCGGATGAATGGGAGCTGATCGATAGAATCAATGATCCAATGGAACTGAAAAATGTCTATGATGATCCTGCCTACGCAGAAATTCAAGCAGAATTGCATGAGAAATTGGACGGCTTGAGAGAAAAATATGGTGACAACTCAGAGATCTCCCAAAAATACCTGGAGGAGTATTTGGATTTCCTTCAGAAAAACGATTCCTATGCAGGAGGAAAAAACACCGAGTTATTGGATAAAATATTTGACGGACGAGAGCTTTCAAATGAATAAAAACCAGGAACCAATTGGTTTCCATTTACAATGCTTTTATCCCTCCGCCACCGCGGAGGGATTTTTTTTTAATCTATTCTAGATATCAATTTGTTGTAACCGTTAATTCTAGCGTAACGAAATCCCCGTTCTCAAGGGGGATTTGTGGCAAAAGGGAATTAAAAGCGCAATTGATGTGGTTGAAATGGTCTGAAAAAATTCAAAATCAGGTACGCACTCGTGAGTCCTGAAAAAACAAAATCCCCCTTTCTCTTAAAGGGGGCAAGGGGGATTTTTGACGCAAACATTCTAAAATATCAGCTTGAACTAGCATAAATTCTCGTAAAAAAATCCGAAGGCCATCAGGCAGTCTTACAAAGTTAAGTGCTAATGCAGGTGACTACTTACAGCCGGGCCCCATAGAAAAATACGCCGTCAAGTTTTGAAGTTGTAGACAATTGTCTTATATTGAAGTACAAATGTCTGTGTTATGATTGCTCAAGAACAAAAAAAACATGCTGCCGATTTAATCGCTATAAATAAGGCGATTAAGGTTTATGTTAAGGAAATAGGGGATTCTTCTACATTCGAAATTCAATCCAAAGACTTTACCTATACTGACTTTTTTAAGAATAAGATGCTTATTATCAAAGCTATTAGGGAAGGATTTCCTTACAATTTATTCCGTGTAATCAAAGAAGTAACCCCTTTCTCGGAAGATGACTGGGCGGAATACTTAAACTTGTCAAAGAAAACTTTACAAAGGCATCAAAATGAAGCCAATTATGTATTTAAACCAATACATACAGAAAAAATAATAGAGTTGGCCGAAGTGACAAATTTTGGCAATGAAGTGTTTGATTCCCCTGAACAATTTTACCTATGGCTTAACACGCCTTCATATGCCTTAGGTAGTTTAAAACCTGCTGATTTATTGAAAGATTCTTATGGCAAAGAATTGGTAATGGCTGAATTGAATAGAATAGACCAAGGGATTTTTGCTTAATGATCGTTTATAGATTATCAAAGAAGAAATACTCAAATTCGTTAAGCGGAAAAGGAGCAGCTAAATCTGGAAACAGATGGAATTCAAAGGGTACAGAAATAATCTATTCAGCAGGAAGTAGGGCCTTGGCAATGGCTGAAGTGGTAGTACATTTGACTTTAGCGACATTACCCAGCGATTATGTAATGGTTGAGATTGATATTCCAGATGATGTCCAAATTAAAGTATTGGAACAAAAAGATATTCCTGAATACTGGAACAATCATCCACCAAATACAAGTACTCAGAAAATTGGAGATGAATTTATTGACGCAGTAGATTTTTGCGTTTTGAAGGTGCCTTCAGCCGTTGTAGCTGGAGATTTTAATTATTTAATAAACCCTTATCACAAGCATTTTAAGAAAATAACAATAGCTGCTGTTAGGGATTTTTTGTTTGACAAAAGGATATTTAAATAAATCAACCACATACCGCGGCTGTTTAAAAGCAATAAAAGGATGTTATTTTTGGTAATACTAACAAAAAGTAACTTGTTCTGCGAATACAGCTACTAAACCTAAAACCGTTCAGAGATAATCCTTTCGATAAAACCTTATTCTCCACAATATTTAGTAAATTTAATCCGCTAAATACAAGCAAACCAAACACTCAATTAACCAATTGTATGGGAATATTCAATGCATTAATAGGCAATGCTGGGGTCGTAGATAAAGAAACCCTACTAAAAGATTTCGGCAAAATTCTAATCGCCGAAGAACAAATTGAAACCGGCTTTAAACTGATTCGGGACACCTTTATTTTTACCAGCAAAAGATTGATCCTGGTAGACAAACAAGGTATTACCGGAAGAAAATCAGAGTACCTTTCCTTGCCCTACAAGAGCATTTCAAGATTTAGCATAGAGACAGCAGGTACCTTAGATTTGGATGCGGAACTAAAGATCTGGATTTCCAGCGACCACCAACCTGCCGTCAGTAAGAAATTCAATAAGTCTGTGGATGTATATGAAGTACAAAAACTGTTGGCAAGCTTTGTATTGGGCTAAGTCAATTGCTTTTGATTAAATAAGTGTCCTCCCTTTTCTTAGTTTATATATCCTTTTCCCAAAACACCGATCCTTTAAATCTAACCCATGAATAACCTTTTAAAACCCATTCTGTCCCTGTACCTACTGATTTTTTCCTTTTCTCTTTCGGCCCAGGATCGACCCAATATTGTATTGATCATGGCGGATGATTTAGGAGGCAGGGACTTGCCCGCCTATGGCAATCGATTCAATGAAACGCCCAATATAGACAAATTGGCCAGCCAGGGAATGTTGTATACCAATGCCTATGCGGCACCCGTTTGTTCGCCTACCCGGGCCAGTATACAAGCAGGCCAATACCCAGCAAGAGTGGGCATTTTCGACTTTATCCCCGGCCATTGGCGCCCCAATGAGGAAGTAACCGTTCCCCACCATCAGGTGCAACACCTTCCCAATAAGATTTCAACCATTGGCAATGCCATGCAGGCTGCAGGTTACAAAACCGGTTATTTTGGGAAATGGCACCTGGGAAACAACCCCGAACACCTGCCCAATAACAGGGGATATGATGAGGCGTATATGTATGCGGGTGGTGGTTTTTACCATCCAAAGTTTGTTCCCGAATACCAACCCAGAGAAAATGAACGACTGAGCCAAACCTTAACCCGTATGGGAGTTGACTTTATTAAGGAAAACAAAGCCGAGCCATTTTTCCTGTTTGTCTCTCATTACGATGTGCATGTACAGTTGGATGCAGACAGAGACCTGATCAATAAATACCTTAACAAACCCAAAGATCCGGACTATCCTAGCAATGCGGTGTATGCCGCCATGATTTCCCATATAGATGAAAGTGTTGGAGACATCATGGCCGCCATCGAAGAAAAGGGCTTGGCGGACAATACCGTATTTATCTTTTATTCAGACAATGGGGGAGTGGACAACCGATTTGACAACATCCCTTTATTGGGTGGAGATAGCAAGGATGTCTATCCTGAAGGACATCCCCTGCGTTATATCGCCACCTCCAACACCCCCTTTCGGGCAGGAAAAGGAACGCTATATGAAGGAGGAATTCGGGTGCCTTTGATTGTTCGCTGGCCAGAGAAGGTGAAAGCAGCCACTACTACGGAGGCCATTGTTTCCAGTGTTGACTTTTACCCTACCTTTTTGGAATTGGGCAAAGGAAAACGCCCACAAAACCAGGTGCTCGACGGACATTCCATGCTGGCATCCTTAACAGGCAAGGCAGTTGATCCGGAAAGGGAAGTGTTTACCCATTATCCGGTTTACCACCATGAGGTACCCATGTCAGCATTGAGAAAAGGAGATTGGAAAATAATTGAAAACCTGGTTTCTGGAGAATTTGACCTTTACAACCTGAAGTATGACACCAATGAAATGACAGACCTGAAATTCAGTTATGCTGATAAGCTGGCGGAAATGAAGCAAGCCTTAAAGAAATGGCAAGTAGCGACCAATGCCCAAAACCCCGTACCCAATCCTGATTTTGACCCGGCCAAAAGATACGAATGGGGTACCAATCCATTCAGGTAAGCGTAAGTAGCTTAGGCCTTTAATGGATGATTTTAGTTTAATACATTGGCAACAATTAAGCGAGCAGGAGTACCACTTAGTTCCTACTTTTGCCAGCCCTGGAAGGGCGAAATACATTAGCTAGGGGTGTGAGCCCTTGGTAAATCAATAGGGATGACCTGATTTTGGCGGTATTGTTGCCTTTTTTTCGCAACAATGCTCACAAAATCAAAACGATACTGCTATATTAGGTAGTGGGATAAACGTCTTTCGATTTTGGTTTGGGTTATTGTAATGAGTCAATATCGAGAAAGTAATGTTCACGATTTTATCAAGATTGTGAAGTCCATTTTACAGCACCCGAAGAAGCCTGAAGGGCTTCAATAATATTAACCCTGTGGTGTCAACCCACGGAAAACGGAATAAAACACCAATCGATTTTGGCGGTATTGTTGCCTTTTTTCCGCAACAATGCTGACAAAATCACAACGATACTGCTATATTAGGTAGTGGGATAAACGTCTTTCGATTTTGGTTTGGATTATTGTAATGAATCAATATCAAGAGAGTAATGTTCACGATTTTATCAAGATTGTGAAGTCCATTTTACAGCACCCGAAGAAGCCTGAAGGGCTTCAATAATATTAACCGTATGGTGTCAACCCACGGAAAACGGAATAAAACACCAATCGATTTTGGCGATATTGTTGCCTTTTTTTCTGCAACAATGCTGACAAAATCAAACCTAATCGAGGTTCAAACACAAATAAAAACACCACTATGCCTTTCACCCACCTACTATCTTACAAAGGATTCACAATACTCCTTGTCTTGCTAAGCCTTTTGGCCTGCGAAACCCCAAAAACCGATCCCTATCAGGACGTTTCCTTTTACAGTGATGCTTTCGCTACCGAGCGAAATTACAGGATTTACCTGCCGGGAGATTATGTAGATCAGCCGGGGAAAAAATACCCGGTAGTATATTATTTTCATGGCTATGGGGGCAGGTACAAATGGGATACTTACAATCTGGAAGACGATGTGCACTATCCGGAAAACGGCCGATTGGAACCTCCTTTTGTGATGGAATGGAAAAAATATGCCAGGGAAAATAACCTGATCATCGTCACCTGGGATGGCTATGAACCCAATCTTTCCCCAGGTAAAAAGGAGCGGGAAGGCATACCCTATGGCAATGCCCTGCCTTATGATTATGTACGTGCCCATGAAACCGAGCGGGAGCACTGGGGCTGGGATTTTAGCGCCCATTTCAGGGAGCTGGTAAAGCATGTAGACCAAAATTTCCGAAGCATTCCTGACCGCAGCAAAAGAGCCATCACAGGCCTGAGCATGGGCGGCTTGACCTCCTACTATGTGGCCGGACAAAACAAAGACCTGGTGGCCTCCGTCAGTGCTTTCGATCCTGCCGCTAACCTCCCTTACTATGGCCCTAAAGGCCGACAGGTGGTTTTCCCCGTCCTGGAAATGCACCGCTCCCTAAAGGGTTTGGACGTGCGCTTGACCAAGACCGATGGGGACTGGCTCAAGTACAACAACTGGCACATGACCCAGCTTTTTGGAAGTGCGGACCTTAGCCATTTTGAAACCCATACGGCAGATTATCCCGATCACTGGACAGCAGCTACCGAACAGCAACTTGATTTTCACCGCAATGAATTTGCCAAGACCCCCGCGCTGCCTGCAAAATGGAACCATGTCAATCCTGGTTTTGACAATTTCGAAGTGTTCGGAAATACTTTTAAGATCAAGCGAGAAATTCCGGCACTAAGCCTGATAGAAAATGCATCAGCGAATAAAATGAAGCTGCTGTCCCGAACATTTATTCCCGATGGACCCATCATCCAGGAAGAAACCATAGCTGTCAGTACGGCAGGAAGCTATGCGCCTGGGGAAGCCTATCTTCTGCGATCGTTCAATCTTTCTACGCATGCTTTTGAAGCAGACAGCCTTGTAGCGGCAGACAAAGAAGGAAAGCTGGACTTTGCATTGTCCGGTGGAGGCCATTGGCTGGGAATCAACAGGGAAGCTGAGCCAAAAGCCCAACTAGGGATGGTATTTCCCAACAACCAGGAGCATTTTTACTTTGAGGAGGGAAAAACAGAAAGCCTGAATTTCTCCTTGGTCAATATAGGAAATGCCCCCGCACAAGAAATAGAGATCATCCCGCTAAGCCAGCATCCGGATTTAAAAATAAGCCCTGAAAAAATCACCATCTCAGCGCTGGAAGCCAAAGCAGCGATCGATAGCGAGCAGGCCTTTCAATTTACCTTTGGGCGCTATTCCGATTCCAGCTTTGTGGCCGGAGTGGATTTTGTGATCAGGGCAGACCAGCAAGTGGCCGATACCCTTAGGATCATGGCTTTTGCTGCCCCCAAAGCCATCTACAGCCCCAAAGAAGACCTGATCCTTCTCGATGGAAGAACCGTGCTCGAGGTACCGATATACCAACAGGGGATGGATAGCATTGTTTTTGAGGCTTTGTCAGGCGGAGAAGGCAATGGCAATGGCATCTGGGAAGCGGGAGAAGAAGTACTGCTCTACCTGCGCCTGCCGCAGGGCCTGGCCCCCAAAGACACCAATACCTTTCACCCCACTTACCTGCTCAACCATCCAGCACAGCCTTATACAAGTGTAAACAGCATGCATTACCTGGAGCGACTCAATCAGGCCAGCTGCACAAGTGAAACCACCCCAATCACCCTTTCCCCGGACAGCCCCAAAAACCAGGAACTGGACCTCTGGCTAAGGGCAGAAAGCCTTTACAATGACAAAAATGACAGTACCTCCAATGCCACCATCTATGCCAATCAATTTCATTTTAGAAGGGTGAAGGTGGGGAGGTAATGATGATTCAAACTATGTTTTTCAAATTTATTGCTTATACCTAATGCAAAAAAAATACACAATGTAAAAATTTTATTTTTTAGATAGTAAAGGGTTAATTAAGTAATAGGGATTTTGTAACGAAGCATAAAGATTTTTTATAATTTTATTTCTGTTAATGATATCGGTTATTTTATAGTTGTTTTTTATACTGTTAATTGTAAGCTAATGGGTTAATTTGTTCAATAATTAACTGTATAAGTTGTTTTTTTTATTTTGATTTATTATTTTAATTCCTAATTAATATTTCAGCCTAATTTTTTTCAATTGTTTTATTGTTTGAGGAATATGGAAAGAGATAAAATAATTAATTTTTCTTTAAGGTTTTTGTTGATTTTTATTTGCTGTACAATAGTAAAATACAATACCTTTTCTCAGGATCAACATGTTACTTTTCCATCACCGAATGCTTATTCATTAGTAAAATATACTCCTTCTACGCTTAATCATTATACTGGCATTCCTGATATAGGAATTCCTTTGTATACTGTTGATTCAAAGGATCTTCACGCCAATTTTGATATGTCTTATTTTGCAGGAGGAATAAAAGTAAATGAATTTCCCAGTTGGGTAGGCTCCGGTTGGTCATTAAATGTTGGAGGTGTTATAACAAGAGCAATTGGAGGAGTGAATGATGATGAAACATCTATTGGCTTTTACTACACCGGACATTTGTTAAAAGACAATTGGCCTTATCCATCTGGTACTTATTTAGAAAATCAGCGGGTAGGATTGGTAGATGGAATGCCTGATATGTTTTATTATAATTTTAATGGGAAATCAGGAAAATTCTTTTTTGATAATGATGGAGGGATAAGAACACTGCCTTATACTAATATTAAAATTGAATTGATGGATAAAGGATCTATCTTCAAAAACTTCGGATCTGTTATGTTCCGTTTTAGTGGTTTTAAAAAGTGGAAAATTACAGATGAAAATGGGGTGATATATTATTTTGAAGAATTAGAATTATCAAAATCAGAATCGGCAACTTTTACAACAGATGGTGGTTCTGGGGATATAAAAGATATAGTCACAAGCTGGTACCTTACAAAAATTGTGTCTCCTAATTTAAAAAATGAGATTCTTTTTGAGTATGATTATTCAAACTTTGATACTTCAACATCCCTATTTGAATATCATTCCATAGCCATAGGTTATTTTACACATCATGGAAGTAATATTTTTCTTGGTAATGGGAGTTTGACAAATATGGGTGGCTTTCCTGAGAATAGAGGTCAAACGATAAGTAGAAATTACAGGCATAATTTAAAAAGAATACTATTTGAGAATGGGAGAGTTGAGTTTTTTACTTCAGTTCGAAATGATTTGCCCCACCCTGCCATGCAGCATTCATTTTCTTCTTTCAAATTAGATTCTATACTTCTAAAGAACAATCAAAATGAGATTAAAAGAAGATTTGCTCTTGAATATATTGACAATCCTAGTCAAAGGTTAACATTAAAAAAAATAATTACCGACAAAGATCAAGTTTATTCTTTTGAATATTACAACATGCACCTGCTTCCTGGGTATAGCAGTAGAGATACAGACCATTGGGGGTATTATAATGGGGCTAGAAATATTAGCACCGGTTTAATTCCAACTTTTTCATTTTCTTCACAAACTTTTCAAGACAAGACTTATCCTGGAATTAATAAAGATCCTGATATTGACAAAATGAAATATGGGGTTTTAAATAAAATAACTTGGCCCACAGGGGGGAGCAGGCAGTTTTTTTATGAACCCAATGATTATAGTTTTATTAACAATAATCCACTGTCAGAAAATGGATGGTCCGCTTGGAGTTATATTGATTCATCAATAGCGTCTTCAGTAACTTTAAATCCTTTAGCACAAGTTCAGCTTTGGTATGAATGCAGTACAGATGGGATAGCTTATGGCAACAATATTGAACCTTGTCTCTCGGTGCTTACTCCTTGGAACTTTAATTTTACAGGAACCTTTGATCTAACCAAATATATTCCTCAATATACCGGTGATATAGATGTTAGAGTCAAGTTAAAATATAGGTTATTAGAAAAAGGTTCAATAACTAAAAAAATTGGAGGTGGAATACGTGTTGCTGAAATTCACGAAATTGACCAATTTAATCTACCCATCGTAAAGAAATTTGAATACACGCAAGAAGGTAATAATGAGCTTTCATCAGGTGTTGCCGGAAGTGATTTTAAATACCATGCTCCGTTTAAATCAGGGATTCAAAATTCTGGTATTTTTTCTACAGGAGTTAAAGTCTTTTCTCACTCTGCTTTTCCCATATCCATGACACAAAGTCGACCGGTAGGTTATCAAAGGGTTGTTGAAAAGCTCGATGGTAAAGGTGAAACAATTTACAAATTTTCTTCTTTTTATGATTATCCGGATAAAATTGGTTTACAAAATAATCCCTACGAGATGCCTCTTGTGATTAAAAAGAGTTATGATTATAAAAGAGGTAAATTAATATCAAAGACTCATGAAGATGATCTTGGAAATATGGTTGAAAGTAAAAGGGTACTGGGCTATAAAACCCTAAGCGCAGGATCACCAGTAAAAGTGTGGCAATCTTTCCCTTTTATAAAATTTATCTTACAATTTCATAATGATGGGGGATTGCCTCCATTCCTGCCTGTAACGCTAAGAGAAACAACAGCATTTTCTATAGAATCTGAGTCTTTCAAACCGGCCTATGAGATGGATAAATTATATTCGGGTGAAGCTGAATTAGCGGTTGAACAGTCTTTTCAATACAATGCATTTCATCAACTTCAAAGACGAACGGTAATGAAATCAAATTGGGGGTTTGAAAGTGAAGAGTATAAGTACCCTTTGGAATATGAAAAACCCTCCCAAGAGATTAATGCATTGTTAAGCAAAAATATGATTGGTGATCCAATAGAATCAATTAAATCTGTGAAAAATGGGGTAATTAGTGGGCAGGCAAGAAAATGGAAAATTAAATCAGAAGAGGTTTTATTGGATGAAATTCTACATCTAGAAACAAATGCTCCAATAAAAAATTTCCCCCACTCAGTGGACGGAATTTCATTTCATGAGTCTTTTGTAAAAAAGACCAAACTAGGCTACGATCATGCATTTAATATTAACCAGGTAGAAGAGTTAGGTCAAAATAATAGGGCAATTCTATGGGATTCTACTGATAAATTACCGGTATGTGAGGTGCTTAACTCCCGTCCTGATCAAATTTCTTACACATCATTTGAAACGCAAGAGAAAGGAGGGTGGACCTATATGGGTAATTCCGTTACTTCTATAGGCTCCAGAACAGGTGGTAGGTATTATGATTTGGGAACAGGAAGTATCTCAAAATCGGGAATAGAGGCTAGTGCAAGTGAAAAATTCTTGCTTACATTTTGGGTTAAAAGGGCCAATGGTTCAGCAAATTGGGATTTTTTGGGGCAGACAGAGAAATTAGACCAAGAATGGAAGTTAATCCAAAGGATAGTTACGGAAAATAGAATTACCATTGAAGGAATCGGTTTGCATTTGGATGAATTACGGTTACATCCAATAGATGCCGGAATGACGACTTATACATACGATCCTTTGGTTGGAGTGACATCCAAAACAGATGCTAGAAATTATACCATGTATTATGAATACGACTACATGGGGCGGTTGAAAGCAATTAGAGATGATAATGGGCAGTTAAAGGAACTTTACGAGTACAACTATCAAACAAGTGGTTTAAACCCTTAAAGTGAGGAGCGATGGAAAAATTATTCTTATTTATTCTAGTAGTTTTTCATATCGCGGTAAGTCCTGTAGCTGCCCAAAAGATAGAAACAATTGATGCCCAAAACCTAATTGGATATTGGCAAACGGATTCAGTAAATCAGCTGTCAGCAATAAATTACGGTATATCGGCAAAAGGTTCAATGACCAAAACGGCTGAATCTGAAGCAATGAAACAAGCCATTAAGTCCAGGTCATTTATTTTTTCAGAGGACGGAATCTTTACAGCCCAATGGGTATTGGGTAAAAGACAGATTATCGTTAACGGTAAATGGGAAATTGAAGGTACATCGCAGTTAGCTATTGAGATCAATGGAATAAAGACCAGTTATTCCGTTCTAGTTAACGGAAAAGATGGGATTTTATTGATACCAATGAAGGCGCGTCGTGGACAAATCCATGAGTTGTATTTTACTAAGAAGGATGCAAAATGAAGCCTTACCTCTTTTCACTTTTTATCTGTGTTTATGGGCAATATTTGTTTGGCCAAGAGGTTACTCAGGTTCAGATAATAGGCCCTACTACTGTTAGTATAGGAGAAACAGCCTTATTTGAAGTTAATTTTTGGAATGGGACTACTATGGTATACCCAAACAACGGGATTGGAAGTATGTGGTCTGTTCCCCAGGCAACGATCAACTATGAGACCTATAATTCCATAAGCCTGACTTTTAACTCAGCCGGTTCTTTTAACTTGACCTATCAATTCATGACCTTTGATGGGAACTTCAATGACAACCTAGAAATACGAGTACCAAGCTTAAATCCCTGTAAGGAAATAGAGGCTTCAGCAGTAAATGTCTCACGCTTTGAGAGTGGCTCAGTAGAGCTCACAGCATTTCCTGCTCCTGCAGGTTTTGAATACCGTTGGTTTGATTCCAACCAAAGCACTCAACTTGGAACATCCCAAAGTTTCACCACACCTATTATCTCCGCAACGACTACTTACTACTTGGCATATGTTTATACCTCTTCCGGCTGTATGACACCTAAAGTGCCGGTAAAGGCGATAGTTGCAAATCATAATTATGTGAAGAAATTTACAGCGAAAAATGCCGGGTTGGATGAAATGACTATTGTTTCGGCCAACTCAAGCCAATCTCAGAAGCAATTCGTTTATCATGATGGACTGGGTCGTACAATGCAGACTGTTGGAAAAGAAAGCACGGTTTCAGGCAAGGATTTGATTGTAACTATAGCGTATGATGAATATGGTATACAGACAAAGGAAATGCTACCATTCTCTATTGCCAACGACCGAAAACCCGGAGATTTTCGCCTTTCCGCTATTAATGAACAGGAGGCATATTATACCTCATTATATGGAAAAAATCCCTCAGCCTATGTGGAAAAAGATTTTGAAGCCTCCCCATTAAACAGAGTTAATAAACAAGCAGCACAAGGTAATGCCTGGCAAATGGGGTCCGGTAAAGAGTTGAAATTTTTCAGAAGACCCAATACTGCCGAAGACGCTGTTCGAATCTTTACTGTAAATCAGAGTGGGCTTCCCGAAAGTAATTCAGCGTTTCGTGCCAATGATCTGTGGGTAGAGATCACTGTAGATGAAGACGACAATAGTACCCTCTCCTACACGGATAAATTAGATAGAGTAGTGTTAAAAAAAGTACAGGATACCGCTGCACCAACAGAGGATGGACATAAAGGTTGGCTTTGCACCTATTACGTGTATGATGACTTTTCACGATTAAGAGTGGTAATCCCTCCCCGAGCCACCCAAATCCTTGGTGATGCTAGCTGGAGTAGTGATGTTAGTAGCAATACAAGCTTGGCTAAGGAACAATATTTTCGTTATACCTATGATGAAAGGGGGAGAATGGTGGAAAAATATATACCCGGAAAAGGATTGGAATCCATGGTATATGACAATCAAGACCGGTTGGTAGGTATTCAGGATGCAAATATGGCGAATGAAAGCCCAAAACAGTGGCTCTTTACAAAGTATGATGGACTTGGAAGACTAGTTATGACTGGAATGACCAGCTCCAGTGATGACCGAGTTAGTATTCAAAATAGCCTAAATGAGATGGCTTCAAATGAAGCATCAGTAAATGGCAATACCGCCAATATAAAAACAGGTTCTAGGATTACTTCCAAAAAATATAATGGGTATCAGGAATATGTAGCTACTAATTCCATACATCTGCAAGCTGGATTTAACATGAAGGCGACTGATAACCAAAGTTTCACCGCAAGGATTGGAACAGAAAGTTCTGGCACGGTGGGGGCTTGGCCGACAGATGATAGCAATATTTTGACAGTTAACTATTACGATTCCTATGAATTCCTTAGCGAATTCCCCTATGTAAACCCTGGTTCACCATTTACTTCCCATCCAACTACTCGAATTCATGGTTTGCAAACGGGGAAAAAAGTGAAAAACCTGAAAACAGGAGAATTTTATACCACCGCTATATATTACAATGAAGAAGCCCGTGTGATCCAAACAATCTCACAAAATCAGCTTGGAGGCACAGTTGTGAATTCCACTGCCTATAATTTTTCGGGTCAACCTACTCATACATTGGTTTCTAACACTAAATCTGAAATCCCCGATATTCTCCGAACTTTTACCTACAATGTCACCGGTCAAATTGCGTCGATAACGCATAAAATTGACTCCGATCCTGCTGTTACCTTGGCTTCAAATTCTTATAATGACCTCGGGCAGCTTGTTTCTAAATCATTTTCAGGCCAACCAGCTATTAGTCAAACCTATGACTATAATATAAGAGGATGGCTAAATAGACAGGGTAGCAATGAAATGGGGATATTCAAACAAAAACTTCATTACAATACAGGTAGCGAGGAGAGTTATTATAATGGCAATATAGCTGGCATCGAATGGATTGGACAGGACGGGAAACCCCGAAGCTACGCTTACCAATATGACAATGCCAACCGTCTTTTAGCTGCGAGGTTTAAAGCAATAGGGGAAACCAATAGGTATTCACTTGAAGGAATCCGATATGATGCCAATGGTAATATTCTTAAGATGGATAGGTATAACCAAAAATCAAAGGATAACTATGGGAAGGTAGATATTTTGACTTACGGCTATGAAACAAACGAAGATTTTGGAGGAATTTATTCCAATAAACTGCTAAAGGTAAGCGATGGAATGCTATCCAATTCCTATACAGCAAAAGATTTTAAACCCAATACAGAAAATTCAGAAGATTACAGCTATGATGCAAATGGTAACCAAACCACCAATCCCGACAAGAGGATTTCCAAGATCAGTTACAACCACCTGAATTTGCCCGAAGAGATCACTTTCTCTGCTGGCGGAAAGATAAACTTTGCCTATGATGCAGAAGGGAACAAACTCAGTCAGACGGTAAAGGAAGGAAATGGAAAACCCTCCCAAATCCGAGACTATATTGGAGAGTTGGTGTTTCTAAACGGAAACTTGGACTACATGCTTCATGAAGAAGGAAGGGTAGCTTATGAATCCGGTGTATATCAATATGAGTATTTTGTAAAAGATCATCTAGGCAACGTACGCCAGGTGCTTAGACAGCCTAAAACCGAGACAAAGTTGGCCACTATGGAAAGTCAACATGTCGTTAAAGAGCAAGAAAATTTCTCGGGGCTAAGTGCTTCCAGGCAAACTGATGTGGAACAGAATGTAACCCCAGGAGGAGATAAAGTGGCTTGGTTAAATGCAGAAAGAGGTAGAATATTGGGTCCTTCAAATACTCAAAATGTTTTTGCCGGAGACAACCTTCATTTGCGAGTCTTTGGCAAGTACCAGGAAGACAAAATACAAAATACCAATGCAGCGGGCTTTCTTAGCAGTGGAGGGAAAAATAAAATCCTTAATGATCTTAGTGAGTTGTCTAAAAGTATCCAGCAAGCAGGAACAACCAACCCCATAACATTATTAAATATGATCGGGATAGTGGCAGCAGACCTACAGCAAAAGGAAAGTCCGGAAGCTTACCTGCTCTATGCACTTTACGACAGCGACAATAGCCGCTATGAAGTAGGGAAACAGCCCTTGAGTAGAAAAGCCGCCAATCAGCATGAGATTTTAGAAGAAAAATTGTATATTTCACAAGAGGGTTACATGGAAACCGTCCTGGTCAATGAAACTGCTGAAGACGTTTGGTTTGATGATTTTAGTGTCTCAAGAACCCCATCCTTAGTGATTCAAGAAACGCATTATGATCCTTGGGGGCTTGAGCTGACTGGGCTGGGGTATCAGTATGCGGGCTTCAAGGCAAACAAGTACTTGTACAATGGTAAAGAACTGATAGAAGAAAACGATCTTCAGTATTATGATTATGGGGCGAGGATGTATGATCCGGTGTTAGGAAGGTGGGGAGTTGTCGATCCGTTGGCGGATAAGATGACAAGACATTCTCCTTACAACTATGCGTTCGATAACCCTATAAGGTTTATTGATCCTGATGGGATGATGCCATGTGAAAATTGTGACCCAACTAAGTATTTTAAGAGAGAAGTAGAAAGTGAATTCGCTTTTGTAAGAGATGGGATTGAAAATAGTTTTAAAGCTTTTGACAAAACCATAAAAAATATTGAAAGATCCTTAACTGATTTATTAGTATCAGTAGACAATAAACTTAGCAACGGTGGATCAGGAAATACCCATTCCTCAAATCTATATAGTGGCGATGATTCAAAGGTTCGAAAAGGAAAGGTTGAGAATGATATAAATGTTGATTCTTTTATTCTTCCTTATTTGAGAGTTGACCCTTCTAAGAATGCGAACGAGGATTTTGTACAGGGAGTTGAAATTGGGGTAGCAGTGTTTGACTTTGGGAATAAAGAATCAAATGAAAATCCGGAAATAGATTCAATTTTTATAAGTGGTTCCGGCAGAAACCATTCGGACGGGACGGTCACGGTTGATGTACTTGTAAATGGAGATTCAGTAAAGTATAGAACAAAAAATGTTCAAGATTCTAAAAGATTAAGAGATGATCCTAATAAAAAATGGACAAAACGAAAATAATTATACCCGATTGTTGCCAATTATTTTCATTGTAAGTTTAGCCTTGTCTTGTGAAAGCCGTGAAAGGCTGTTAATTACGAGCGAAAAACCTTACCAAGTTTTGTTAAATAATTCCATATATACAGAGTTTCAATGGTATGAGAATGGAGTCGTCAAATCAATAATTTCAAAAAATAAAATGGGTGTAAAGGATGGGGTGCAACTTAGGTATTACCAAAATGGGCTTTTAAAGGAGAAATATTATTGTAATAATGGAAAGATTTCAGGCGAATTTTGGAAATATAATGTCTCCGGGGGAAGGTTTATTATTCCAATTATGATGAAGGTATTCAAACAGGAAATACGTATGAATTTCATACTGACCAATCTTTAAAAGCTCATTTTTTATTTGAAGAGGGGAATGCCATTTATTTAGGCTATTATGAAAATGGGGAAAAGCAATTAAACTCTCCAATACCTGTTTTTCAAGAAGAAAGAATTATGTATGATAGTGTTTACGAAGCTAAAATTACCTTCCCGTTTCCTTTTAAAGGAAATATAGAAATTTATTTTCAGGATAGTCTTAATTTTAAAAAGGCATATACGGATAAATATAACCTTAGTTTAACAATAACTAACTTTAAAAAGAGTTGGGAGGGGTTTGATATGTTGCTGGAGTATGATCCGGTTGTAGGAGATAGTTTAATGTGGACAGAGCAAGTGTATAATCATACAATTAAAATAAAGGAATAAGTCTGACTTTTATTGTCAATTGATCATGTTTAATTTTTCTCTATTGTCTACCATTACCCAGGATTAAATTATATTAATTATTGAATAAGGCGTTTGTTAAATGATAAAAATAGGGCTATATTTCCTTTAAACACTGATTTTATGGAAAAAAGATATAAGAGTCTATCAATATTTGAATTTCAGAAGCGGTTCCCTGATGACAGGTCATGTTATGGATATTTGGCAGATATGAAGTGGAAGGATGGATATGTTTGTAAAAAGTGTAACCATAACCACTATTGCAAGGGGATTAATGAGTTTGATAGGCAATGTACAAAATGTGGCCGGCTAGAGTCTCCAAAGGCTGGTACCCTTTTTCATAAATGTAAGTTCTCACTTCTTAAAGCATTCTATATCGTTTATTATGTTTCTACAGACAAGAATGGTGTCAATAGCGGTGAATTAAGCCGTAGGCTTGAGCTTAGGCAAAAGACCTGCTGGTTCTTTAAGCAGAAAGTGATGAAGGCGATGGAAAGCAGCCAGAACTTCCCGATGATGGGGAAAGTAGAAGTAGACGAATCATACGTAGGCGGTCAGGACGACAAAGCATTGGGAAGAAACGAGGGGAAAAAGAAAATCATGGTGGTGGGCATAGAAAGGGGATTAGGCGGTGTTTCTCGTTGGTACGGAAAAGTTATAGAAACCGCCTCAAAGGTCAATCTTGGAGGATTTATGAAAGATTACATCGATAAGGACGCCGAAGTTAAGACTGACTGCTGGAGTGGCTACAAGGGTATGGAGGAACATTTCCCGAAACTTGTACGTGAAAAATCTGGAAAAAAAGGCGAAAATTTTAAACAGATGCATCGGGTGATAATGATGTTCAAGGCCTGGCTGAGGGGAACTCATCATTCTGTTAGGAACCTTCAACCTTATATCAATGAGTATACCTACAGATACAATAGGCACAAAATGAAAGAAGGGATTTTTGAAAACCTAATGCAAAGGATGGTGGCAAAGCCACCTTATCCATACAAATCCTTTATTTGATAAGTGCCTTATTCAATTATTTTTAATGATGAAATGAAAGTAAGACAGATTATCACTCCCTAAGTTTTAGGTTTAAAAGAAATCAGAAGCCCCTTAGTTAGGGCTTTTTTCATTTACGATGAGTATGCCTTGCGTGTTTTAGCATCTCGTAGGATAGCATCCAGACTAAACAGTACGCACCTTCTTTCTTCTTCATCCAGATGATTGACATCTTTTCGTCTCTGTAGCATGGTAGGATCTTTAAAAGTATCCCCTTCCTCAACTTCACCAAGCAAATAGCCTACGATAGTATCCAGTAAAGAAGCCATTTTTTTAGCGACCCTCTCTGGGTGCAGTATTTACTACACCCTTTTATTCCTAACCTCCTTGAAAATAGTAATCCTATTTAAGCCATTTACAATGCCATACTAAAACACTTCTTAATAAATGAAAGTTTAAAATTCTGAGCACTGTAAGCCTAAGGCTCCAAAGTAGCATCCAATCTGGTTCAAGCTTTGTGGTTTAAATGGTCAGTATTCATTTGTAATTCCTGTGGCGATAAACTATTTTTATTTGTGGGAGAGGTTTATTAATCATTGGCCTTAGAATAGAAGCTGAATCTGAGGGAGAACCAAGTGAAAAAATTGACGCCAATTATCAAGAAGCAGATCTCAGTAATCATGAAATCACCAAAGATATGGCAGGCAGGGTCTTAGGATTAGCAGCCTAAGCAATAAGAGACAAAGTGAAATTATCTATTACCTTCCCTATGAACAGTGAACGACAAGGTTTTTTCAAAAAATATGGATTGAATACTGATCTAAAAAGCAAGGAACTATTGAAATCAGTTGGGACATGGTCTCATAAAACATTACTACATGGTGTATCTAAAGAGCAAAACGTCCTGAAGGAAAAATTCAAGAAATAATTGGCAAAATTCCTCAAGACGGTGGACACGAATAGAAGGATACCTTTGAAAGTCAAACACCTTATTGTAAAAACACATACAATATGTTTAGAGGTGTAAATAAGAGTATGAAGCTTTGCGTATTCGATGATTTTATCTTGCGTAAAATAATAGTTCATGGCTATAACTAATCAAATTTTCCTATTTGTCATAATCCTTGTTTGTGGTTGTGTTTCAGAAAACAATGAAGAGAATACGGAGGTAAGGGTGTATAAAGTTGATGAATTAATTTCAGTTCATATTAGATATGATAACCTAGTTATGGATCCAACTCAAATGTATGGGGTGGCAAAAATGATATATGAAATTGATTCTATATTAGCGATAAATGATCAACAAATAGTATCTATGGATGGATATACGGTATCAATTAATGGATATGACAAATGGCGTAAAGCTAGGCTTGCCAAATATATTGTCCAAATACCTGTTAAGTATGGTGAGATAACATTGTACGGAATTTATGTTGAAGATATTGGTTCAGTTTATTTTCGATGGTTAGATGGTAGCAAATCATTTGTACTTGAAGAGAAACTAATTTTAGGGCAAAAATACCGTTATGAGGAACTAATAAATTATTTAAATACCACTATTTTGCTAATACCTCCTAACCCCAGTGATACTATCCAAGAGAACTTGGAAATTGAGGGAGATATAGAGATCGATACTTCGATGGTGAAATAATAAGTGCCCTTTTACATTGGAAAGGTGCTGATAGAAGATAACGCTCTTCAGTTTTATGATTATTGGGCGAGGATGTATAGCCTGTCCCGTATATCGGGAATTTAATGCTGAGAAGGTGGGGAGTTGTGGACCCCTTGGCAGAGATTTATCAAGCCTTCAGTCCATATAACTACACATTGAATAATCCTATTAAGTTTGTTGATCCTAATGGAACGCGGGTTGAAGATGCTGATAGTTTTTCAACTAATGATCCAGAAGAGATCAGGGAGTTTTTTAACTCAAACTTAAAAAAAAATCAATAGATAATTGTTGTCAGGAAGAAAAAAACGGATCAAAGGTGAACTTAGAAAAGAAGAATCTTCTGAATGGTTCAAGTGGATAGTAGTTGAACTTGCACTTGTTGAGGAAGGAACTAATTATGTCAAAAATTCTCAAACAATAGTTGTACCGGTTTACGATAAATCAGGAAAAGCTATTGCGGGCTGGAATGTAATTTCCAAACAAACAGGTCAGGTGTTAAAACACATAAAGGAAGGAGCATCTAGTTTAGGGATGCATCTGGAGCAATGGTCGTTATGTTAAATACTGTGGATTTGGCAAATGATGATATATCTTTATCTTATTATAGTTATCAACTAACTGGAACTGTTATAGCTACAGCTGCTGCTTTTTATCTAAGTGCAGGTGTTGGAGCATTAGTAGGGGCGGCATTTATCCTAGGAGAATATGCATACGAAGGATGGATGGAAAATATACAGCCAGAAATAAATAAGGGGTATTATGATACAAGGAGAGCTATTAATAAGGGATGGGTGCCATTTAGATGATTGTAATGAGGAAATTTAGTGTAAAATTTATTGATCATTTTAGGCACTTAGGGCTTTATTTCTTCATTGTGATTTGTATTCCTTTAATGGTCTACTGTTTGTTTTTGTTTAAAAAAGGTTATTTTAATTTAAGGGAGGCATTTTTGATTGGGGGATTTTTTTTATCATTTACTCAATACCAATACTATTACTCCATTTAAATTATTATTTTAAAAATCATGGTGATATTTTTAATTATGATGCCTATTCTGGTAAAGTGATTTTCGAAAAAAAAGGAAAAAAAATAAAATTTGAAAAAAAAGATATTTTTAAAATCACAGTTTTTAAATCGTGGCCTTTGTCAAGAAATGATCTTCCAGTATTCCCTTGGGATTATTACAATTATGCAGTTATTGAATTAAAAAATGGCCAAATAATAAAAATTTCAAGTTTATTAGTTAACGAATTAGATAAAATCATGAAATTTGATAATACTGAAATCAAAAAATCATTTTACACTTGGATAGATTGACGATGATAAATGGTATAAAAGCTTCCACCTAGGCTCAACTATAAGATTAAGGTTCGGGAATAGTTGTTAGGTTGTTAAGTAGTTTTCTATTCCACTATTGTTTCACAAAAGATTTACCGGAGTCAATCAACATGAGATTTTAGAAGAAAAATTGTATATTTTGTATGACGGATACATGGAAAACGTCCTAGTCAATGATACTGCTGAGGATGTTTGGTCCGATGATTTCAGTTTCTTAAGAACCCCTCTATAGTGATTTAAGAGACACATGGAGCCTGTCCTGAGGAACTCAGGAATCCTTGGGGGCTTGAGCTGACAGGGTTGGGATATCAGTATAATGGTGTCAAGGAGAATAAGTACTTGTACAATGGGAAGGAGCTGATAGAAGATAACGATCTTCAGTATTATGATTACGGGGCAAGGATGTATGATCCGGTGTTAGGTAGGTGGGGAGTTGTGGATCCGTTGGCGGACAAGATGACAAGACATTCTCCGTACAATTATGCATTTGATAATCCTATAAGGTTTATTGATCCTGATGGGATGATGCCATGTGAAAATTGTGACCCATCTAAGTATTTTAAGAGAGAAGTAGAAAGTGAATTTGCATTTGTAAAAGATGGGATCGAAAATAGTTTTAAAGCTTTTGAAAAAACCATAAAAAATATTGAGAGATCTTTAACTGATTTATTGGTATCCAGACAATAAACTTAGCAATGGTGGATCGGGTAATACCCATTCTTCAAATCTATTTAGTGGCGATGATTCAAAGGTTCGGAAAGGAGAGGTAGAGAATAATATAAACATTGATTCGTTTATTCTTCCTTATTTGAGAGTTGATCCTTCTAAGACTGCGAACGAGGATTTTGTACAGGGAGTTGAAATTGGGGTAGCAGTGTTTGACTTTGGTACTAAATTATTGGAGGAAAACACAAATACGGACACAATTTTCATTAGTGGGACTGGTAAAAATCATTCAGATGGGACGGTATCAGTTAAAATGAATGTTGCTGGAGATACATTAGATTATAGAACTAAAAATGAAGAAGAATCAATAAATTTAAGAGATGATAAAAATAAAAAATGGAGCGAGTAAATTATGTTTTAGTTTATTGATTCTGTTCACATTTAGCTGTGAGGATAAAAGTGATTTAGTTTCTATAGAAGGTAATATTGTATCCATTTTAAAAAATGATTCTTTAAATGTGATCATTGAACTTCATGATAATGGAAATGTTAAAAAGATGATTACCAAACGTGAAGATAGTGTTGTGGTAACCAGTTACTTTGAAAATGGATTTATTAATGAATTTATCCCTACAATTGCAGGGAAGAAGCATGGGGAGTACTTGCTTTACGATGAATCAGGAAGAATAAAAAAGAAGGTGAAGTATAAAGAAGGAAGTAGGCACGGGGATACCTTTGAGTTTTTTTATGATACCTACTCTTTATCTCAAAGATTATATGAAAATGATGATGCGATATATTCTAGCGTTTATATGGAAGGCGATAAAATATTTAATTCACCTATTCCTGTGTTTGAGAATGAGATTTTTGATTCAAGTTCATATGAAACACTGATTACCTTTCCTTTTAAATTTAAGGGGGAAGTTAAAATTTACTTTAGAGATTCTATTGATTTTGATAAAAAATACCTTGATAAATACAATATGAGGTTAAAAATTAATAATTTTAAAGATGATTGGGCAAAATATGAAATAAGATTGGTTTATGAGCCTTCTGAGGATGATACTTTAATAGAAACTGATTTTGTGTACAATAGGAGTATCGATTTTGGTAGGGTTAAATAAAGATGTTAACATTCAGGTGTTATTTATAACCTAATTTTTTCATTAGTCAACTGAGTCAGCTTATTTTACTTCATTTTTTATTATAGTGAGAAGTGACATTTCTTAATTGGTTAATCCTTTTAAGGAATTAACATATTCCTTCTTTATATTTAGAAGTGTAATGAAAGAGATAATCGTTGAAAAATATATATGAAAAGTATCTATAATAAATCAGTTTTTAGTTTTGTTGTTTGTTCTCTTATTGTTGAGTGCTATAATAATTCCTTTAATATTGAAGTTGGGTCACCGGTAGAAATAAATAGTAAGTTTGGAAAAATAAAGCTTGTCTTAAAAGATAATGATATTACTATCGATAAAATTAAATACTTTGATAAGGGGAATAAGTTGTTTTTAAGTCAGGAGTTTGATGATCAGGGTTTAATTATTTCAAAATTAGATGATCATGAAAAGATTCAACTTCTTATTTAGTATATACTTCATTTTTATCTGGAATTATAAGTGAAAATGTAAATGACACATTAATTAAGGAGACGTATCATAATTTGGTAACGACAAGAGAATTTAAATCTAATAATGATGTTTTGTATTTAGATATGTTTGAATATGGTAAAAAGAGGTATAATGCCTTAAATATGAAATTGATAGATTCTGAATGGTTAGGTGAAAATAGGGTGAGGTTATTATTGAAGAATTATTTTCCATATAATGGTGAATTTGAGTTTTACTATTTAAATTATAGAGATAAAATAAAATCTAATAAGTTGGAGGAGAATTATTATATGGTTGAATTTCAGAAAAGTTTGGGGAAAGTTAGTAGTATTCAATTTGATGTAGAAATTATTCCATCTGATAAAGATTCTTTGATAAATTCGGTTTTTACACAAGAAATATTTCTTAAATATTAAAATCAATATGTTATTGTATACAGTTTAATATTAATCAATTGTTTCATTTATAAATTTAACAATATCTATTTATTTGGGAGTAATAGTTGTTCACGTATATTTACAATAACTTTTATCCTCCCTTCATAAAAGGCTTTTATTAGTTACTCTACTACACGCTTTTATTCAAAACCTCCTTGAAAATCGTAATCCTATTTTTGCCATTTACAATGGCATACTAAAGCATAACTTAAAAAGCATAACTTAATAAACGAAAGTTTGCTATTTTGACCATTGTAAGGCTATGGCTTTAAAATGGCATTGAAACTGTTTCAAGGTTTGTTCTTTAAATGTTCAGTATTTATTTGTAATACCTATGGGGATAAACTAATTTTTGTTCCAGGTGAGGGAAATTAAATTAGAGTTCAAGTAACCCTCTGTTTCCCCTCTCTGGGTGTAGTATTCACTACACCCTAGTATTTCTTACCTCCTTTAAAGTCATGAACTTTTTATTACCGTTTGTATTGGCATCCCAAGATACTTCTTAGAAAACAAAAGTTTAAATTTGTGACCATTATAAGGCTAATGTTCGAAAATGGAATATAAAGTGATCCATGCTTTGTCCTTTAAACAATCAGTAACCACTTGTAATATCTGTGGAGATAAACTATTTTTATTTGTGGGAAAGGTTTATTTATCATTGGCCTTAGAATAGAAGCTGAATCTGAATGAGAACCAAGCGATAAAACTGGTGCCAATTTTCAAGAAGCAGATCTCAGTAATCATGAAATCACCAAAAATATGGGAGCCAGGGTTTTAGGGTTAGCAGCGTAAGCAATAAGAGACAAAGGGAAATTATCTGTTACCTTCCCTATCAATAGTGAACGACAAGGTTTTTTCAAAAAATATGGATTGAATACTGATCTAAAAAGCAAGGAACTATTGAAATCAGTTGCGACATGGTCTCATAAAACATTACTACATGGTGTATCTAAAGAGCAAAACGTCCTGAAGGAAAAATTCAAGAAATAATTGGCAAAATTCCTCAAGACGGTGGACACGAATAGAAGGAAACCTTTGAAAGTCAAACACCTTATTATAAAAACACATACAATATGTTTAGAGGTGTAAATAAGAGTATGAAGCTTTGCGTATTCGATGATTTTATCTTGCGTAAAATAATAGTTCATGGCTATAACTAATCAAATTTTCCTATTTGTCATAATCCTTGTTTGTGGTTGTGTTTCAGAAAACAATGAAGAGAATACGGAGGTAAGGGTGTATAAAGTTGATGAATTAATTTCAGTTCATATTAGATATGATACCCTAGTTATGGATCCAACTCAAATGTATGGGGTGACAAAAATGATATATGAAATTGATTCTATATTAGCGATAAATGATCAACAAATAGTATCTATGGATGGATATACGGTATCAATTAATGGATATGACAAATGGCGTAAAGCTAGGCTTGCCAAATATATTGTCCAAATACCTGTTAAGTATGGTGAGATAACATTGTACGGAATTTATGTTGAAGATATTGGTTCAGTTTATTTTCGATGGTTAGATGGTAGCAAATCATTTGTACTTGAAGAGAAACTAATTTTAGGGCAAAAATACCGTTATGAGGAACTAATAAATTATTTAAATACCACTATTTTGCTAATACCTCCTAACCCCAGTGATACTATCCAAGAGAACTTGGAAATTGAGGGAGATATAGAGATCGATACTTCGATGGTGAAATAATAAGTGCCCTTTTACATTGGAAAGGTGCTGATAGAAGATAACGCTCTTCAGTTTTATGATTATTGGGCGAGGATGTATAGCCTGTCCCGTATATCGGGAATTTAATGCTGAGAAGGTGGGGAGTTGTGGATCCGTTGACAGAGATTTATCAAGCCTTCAGTCCATATAACTACACATTGAATAATCCTATTAAGTTTGTTGATCCTAATGGAACGCGGGTTGAAGATGCTGATAGTTTTTCAACTAATGATCCAGAAGAGATCAGGGAGTTTTTTAACTCAAACTTAAAAAAAAAATCAATAGATAATTGTTGTCAGGAAGAAAAAAACGGATCAAAGGTGAACTTAGAAAAGAAGAATCTTCTGAATGGTTCAAGTGGATAGTAGTTGAACTTGCACTTGTTGAGGAAGGAACTAATTATGTCAAAAATTCTCAAACAATAGTTGTACCGGTTTACGATAAATCAGGAAAAGCTATTGCGGGCTGGAATGTAATTTCCAAACAAACAGGTCAGGTGTTAAAACACATAAAGGAAGGAGCATCTAGTTTAGGGATGCATCTGGAGCAGTGGTCGTTATGTTAAATACTGTGGATTTGGCAAATGATGATATATCTTTATCTTATTATAGTTATCAACTAACTGGAACTGTTATAGCTACAGCTGCTTCTTTTTATCTAAGTGCAGGTGTTGGAGCATTAGTAGGGGCGGCATTTATCCTAGGAGAATATGCATACGAAGGATGGATGGAAAATATACAGCCAGAAATAAATAAGGGGTATTATGATACAAGGAGAGCTATTAATAAGGGATGGGTGCCATTTAGATGATTGTAATGAGGAAATTTAGTGTAAAATTTATTGATCATTTTAGGCACTTAGGGCTTTATTTCTTCATTGTGATTTGTATTCCTTTAATGGTCTACTGTTTGTTTTTGTTTAAAAAAGGTTATTTTAATTTAAGGGAGGCATTTTTGATTGGGGGATTTTTTTTTATCATTTACTCAATACCAATACTATTACTCCATTTAAATTATTATTTTAAAAATCATGGTGATATTTTTAATTATGATGCCTATTCTGGTAAAGTGATTTTCGAAAAAAAAGGAAAAAAAATAAAATTTGAAAAAAAAGATATTTTTAAAATCACAGTTTTTAAATCGTGGCCTTTGTCAAGAAATGATCTTCCAGTATTCCCTTGGGATTATTACAATTATGCAGTTATTGAATTAAAAAATGGCCAAATAATAAAAATTTCAAGTTTATTAGTTAACGAATTAGATAAAATCATGAAATTTGATAATACTGAAATCAAAAAATCATTTTACACTTGGATAGATTGACGATGATAAATGGTATAAAAGCTTCCACCTAGGATCAACTATAAGATTAAGGTTCGGGAATAGTTGTTAGGTTGTTAAGTAGTTTTCTATTCCACTATTGTTTCACAAAAGATTTACCGGAGTCAATCAACATGAGATTTTAGAAGAAAAATTGTATATTTCGTATGACGGATACATGGAAAACGTCCTAGTCAATGATACTTCTGAGGATGTTTGGTCCGATGATTTCAGTTTCTTAAGAACCCCTCTATATTGATTCAAGAGCCACATGGAGCCTGTCCTGAGGAACTCAGGAATCCTTGGGGGCTTGAGCTGACTGGGTTGGGATATCAGTATGCTGGCATCAAGGCAAATAAGTACTTGTACAATGGGAAAGAGCTGATCGAAGATAACGATCTTCAGTATTATGATTTCGGGGCAAGGATGTATGATCCTGTTTTGGGAAGGTGGGGAGTGGTGGATCCGCTAGCAGACAAGATGACAAGACATTCTCCTTACAATTATGCATTTGATAACCCTATAAGGTTTATTGATCCTGATGGGAGGGCACCCAAGAACTGCTGTCCACCATCTTCTGGCTCAGTTTTTTATTCAGAGGTAGAGAAAAATTTCGGATTCATTAAATCGGGTATTGAAAATCTATTTGGCGGAAGCAAAAATACTGGGTCAAGAAGCAAAGTGAATAGTCAGCCTTCTGGAGTAGTTTTGGTGGGTGCTGATGTAGGTCATGATGATATAGGTACCATAGGGGATAAAATTTCAGGTGAGGTAAATACTGATGGTTTGGGGAGCTTTGGATCAGGTTTACCTTCCGGAGGAGTAATGGAAAAAATTGCAGATATGATGGGAAGTGTATTTGGGCTTGTTTCTGAGTTTTTTAGCAGTGATTCAAGTAAACCGACTGAAAATACTAATATATCAGAAGCAGTTAATCCTACTTCTGAAGCTGAGCCGAATAGCCGCAGTGGTTCACAGGGAACCGCTAATCCTGATGGCAAGAAGAACACAAATGCAGATACAGTTAGAGGAACATTTGTCGATCGGCAAGGCAATATTGGAAAGTACAGGATTATATTGCAAGGAAAAGATACCTTAGACCAAAAATATTATGTACCCGATGGTTATTAGACTGATTAAATTGTTAATGCTACTTAGTTTTTTTTCTTGTGGTAACTCGGGAAAAAGCTTTGAATTAGAAGTTTCAGTAAAAGATACTGTCCGGGTTGATGAAAAAGTCTTGGCAAAGATTTACTCAAACAATAGTGATTGGGAGATCATTAAAGCATATTTCGACTGTGAAGAAAATCCATTATCTGACAAAATAAATGTTTTGAATGAAACAATTGAAGGTTGTGTTAAAGAGCTCTTTGTTAGGAATGATACAATAGTTATTCAATTTGTTCCAGCAAAGTTAGGTCCAGCTGAATTTGGGAATATAAAGGTTCTTATGAAAAAGAGAGCAGAAGAATACAAGGTTTTGGAGTCTGGTTTTAATTATGTTGTGGTAAAAGGACAGACTAATAATTAAAAAACAAATAATCTAGTGATACAAAAATTTTGATTACCTAAAATGATTGTTAATTTTAAAAGCCCGGTTCGTCCGGGCTTTATTTATTTAGCGAAAGCTTTTTCCCTCTCTGGGTGTAGTATTTACTACACCCTTTTATTCCTAACCTCCTTGAAAATAGTAATCCTATTTAAGCCATTTACAATGGCATACTAAAGCAGATCTTAGTAAATGAAAGATAAAGTTCTGACGACTATAAGGCCAAGGCTTGAAAATGGAATCCAAACTGTTTTATGGTTTGTTCTTTAAACGTTCAGTATTCATTTGTAATTCCTGCGGAGATAAACTACTTTTAGTTGTGGGAGAATTCTGCCGAATTAGCGAATCGGGAATACTCCCCTGGCCGCTATGGTTCCCGGCTTAAGCCCTTATCATTTTGGCTATAACAATCCGGTCCGATACAATGACCCGCTGGGACTGATGGGGCAGGATGCAGGGATATGGGGTACGGGAGATACTTACGCCTCAAATAACTCCCAGAATCCGTTTGATTTTATGCCCAAATTTACCCGAACCAATCCGGGATCGGGGAATCATTGGTCGGATGGATGGGAAAATAGTGACTGGAATGGATGGACTGGAAGTGATGCCTATAGAGTGGAAAAAGCTTATGCGGAGAGCAGTGGTGGCTATGGTTTTGGAGGATCTTTTAAAGATGGAAGCGGTAATCAGGTCAAGGTTGTAAACGGGCAGCTTCAAGTGTGGTATCCTATGGGAGGTGATTTAGCCTATAGTGAAGTAGGAGATGGTTATGTTAATAAGTACTATTATGGTGCCTGGGGTGATCCGATTGGGGGGAAAGGTAACGCCATTTACTCAACTTTAAACCTTTCGGGCGGAGTATTATCAGGGCCTGCTGGAATTATGTCGCTTCGAGCTTGGGGGCATGACATGCTTCTGAAGGAGAGCCAGTGGCTTGGTAATAACGGAAGATTATATTCAACAAAGTTTTATGGGAGCAATAAGTGGCTTTCGGGTACCCAAAAGGCCTTCAGGGCAGCTGGATCAGCTGCCAAAGCTTGGGGAAATATCCTTGGAGGTTTAGGAGCTATGGTAAGTGTAGGTTCAGCTTATAATGCATTTTTAAATGACAGAGATTACACATCCATTTGGGTTGACCTTACTATTACAGGAGGATTATTTATTGGAGGTTTAGAGGCGGGAATAACAGGGGCACCGGTGGTTGCTACATTTGGGATAGTTTATGGAGTCTATCGCCTGACAGCTGGATCAAACGGTGATGCTTTAATTGATCAATATTTTGGATATCGATGAAAAAGAACCTTTATACATATTTATACTGGTGTTTTTATAGCATGGTTAGGAAAAGAACAGGTGACACAAGTCACCAAAGGGCGGCTGTATTGCTATCAATTTCTGAATGTTTGTTGATAATAATAATTTTTTCATGGTTAGCTATATTGTTTTATGATTCAGGACATAGTTTTTCCTTAAGTTCAATAGATTTTAGGTATGTATTTGGTGTAATGGGACTGATTGTCATAGGCTGTAACTATTTAATATTTCTTAAAGATAGAAGATACGTTAGAATACATAGTCTATATAAAGAAAAATATTCTGAACGAAAAGCTAAAGCAATCGCAATCTCTATTCTTTTCATAACCTTTTTTGGCATGATTATGTCTGGCATTTTTCTAAGTAAAACTATTAATGGTTGGTAATCAAATCATATACTTGTTCAACCGTGATGTTAAACAAACCAGCTTTATGAAACGGCATTCAGGACTTATGATCCGTACTTGGGCAGGTTCAATCATATGGATCCCCTTGCCACTATGATTCCTAGCTTATGCCCTTATCATTTTGGATTTAACAATCCGGTTTGGTACAATGATCCCCTGGGACTGATGGGGCAGGATGCAGGGATATGGGGTACGGGAGATACCTACGCCTCAAACAATTCCCAGAATCCGTTTGACTTTATGCCCAAATTCACCCAAACCAATCCGGGTTCGGGAAATCATTGGTCGGATCAGTATAGGGATCCGTATCATAATTGGTTGTTGATGGATACCGGTGGATTTAGGGATTTCTATGGTCTTATCGATGGTTTCGGTGGGACTAATTATGAAAGTGCCGGAGAATTGGCCAAAGGTATTGTTGCATCGAATGGATTGGTTATTTCCGTTGGCGTAAATGGTCCGGGAGATGGCAACGGCAATATAATTCCAGGTGAGGAATTTTATGTTTATTATGTAGATCAAGCTTAGGGGGGGACAGAGCGACATGCCTATGATTATGGAAGCTCTCTTTCGATAGCAGGAAATATTACTTTATTAGGAGGTCTTTCTTTTGAGTTAGGCTTTGTATGGGATAATGATGGTGACAGAACTGGCTATTTCACTCTTGGACCAAGTTTTGGTTTTGATGCCTCTATTGGAGTGTTGGCAAAGGATTACACACCAAGAAATCAACAGGATGGATTCGATGTTTCGGATTTGCAAGGTTTTGGAGCATCCTATAATGGAGCTGCATTATGGTATGATGGAACATGGGGAGGAAGTTTCGTAGACCATGATGATTGGTTTAATCTATTTACGGAAATGGGAGAAACCTATTATGAAAGTGGTGCTGGAGCATCTTTTGGCTCTCCGGCCGGAGGAACCTATGAATACACTTACACTTGGACGTTTTGGACTACCCTAGGAGGTCGCTAAAATTTAACATCAAAAAAATGAACAAAGCAAAGTATATCCTTTTGTCAATGGTTATAGTGCCTATTCTATTTTTCGCAGCGCGTAATGCTGGATTTTTAGGTATGGGTAATTTTATAGAAAGTAGAAACTGCAAGGATGAAGTGAGGTTGAGAGATAATGTCATTAAGGGGCAAGTCACTGATAAGTTTCGTGATAGCCATAATCATAATGTCAAAACAATCATTCTAAAACTGGATGATGGAACGACTAAAAAATCATCTTTTCTCATGTTGGACATTAGCGGGGCTTATGATGACCTTCGCATTGGTGACAGAATCGAAAAGAATTCTGGCAGCCTAATGCTAGCTATTCAACGAGGAAGTTCACAGCACCAAATTCAACTTGATTATAATTGTAGAAAAGATTTGGATCCTAGATCCCTGAATGGGTGTAGAATCGGCTTCACCCCGATATTCCCATACTCCTTTGCAGTCGTAATCCTTTCAATAACATTTGCAATGGCTTACTAAATAAATGTTCACCATTTTGACCATTCTCTTCAGTCTCACCGAGCAAATAACCCACACTAGTATCCAGAATCAGAGCCAGCTTCTTTGCAGCTTCTATCGATGAAGTCATCTCATCACGCTCATACTTACCTATCGTAGTGAGAGAAGTCTGGAAAATCTCTGCCAGTTCTTTTTGCGATAGGTTTTTGGCCTTGAGCCACCCTCTTGTGTGTAGTATCCTCTACACCCTCATATTCCTAAACTCCTTTGAAATCGTCATCCTTTAAAAGCCATTTGCAATGGCTTAGTAAAGCACTTCAAGGTAAATAAAAATTTAGTATTTTGATCCCTGTCTGATTAAGGTTGGAATAAACAGCCTAGATCTTCTATTTATTTATTACCAGCATTATTGATTTGTATATCCTTTAGATAAAAACTACTTTTATTTATGAGTAAAGCTTATCAAATAGGAAACGAGGAAATAAGTCTCTGACCGCCATGGTTCCAGGCTTAAGCCCTTATCATTTTGGGTTTAATAATCCGGTCCGGTACAATGACCCGCTGGGGCTGATGGGGCAGGATCCAGGTATTTGGGGTACGGGGAATGCACATGCTTCAAATGCATCAAAAAATCCACTGGGTGGATTTACAGGCCCGGGTTCGGGGAATCACTGGTCAGATGGAATTGGATATTCAGATTGGTCCATGTGGGGAGGTAGCCAAATGTACAAAGATGCTTTTGCCAGTGGAGGATTCAAATTTGGAGGGAAGTTTTACCATTTAGATGGAGATGGAAATCGCATTCAGTATGAAGAGAGAAATGGTAAGCTTGGCTATTGGGTGGATTATACTGCGACTACGTTATCTGGTAATTACCTGGATGGAAATACTACTTTGTCAGCAAAGCCATATCAATGGGTTAATGTTACCCAAAATGGGGGCAATTTATATGCTGAAATAAGTTACTCTTTCAATGAGATGAAGTATGATTACATGCTTGCAGAGAATGTGGGAGTCAATGCAATGTTTAATATGATTGGAAATTACTCAGTTAAAGAAATAGACGGAAAATATCATTTCTTTGCTTCTGCCGCAGGAACAACACCTGCAAAATCTCAAGGTGATGTAGCTTTCCAAGGGAGTGCCCAGGTAGTCGTAAATGGTAAAGCAGTAAATAACAATCCTTTTGTTTATCAAGACGGCTATAATGCGGCCTATCCTTCAGGGTTTCAAAACATAGGCGCAGTATCATTTGAGTTGCCGACCAGTGGGAATGTTATGATAAATCTAAACTTTAGTTATCATATAGTTTTTGGTTCGCAGGGTCAACGCCATTCAGCAATTATGACAATCCCCGTTCATATAAGACAAATAGGGTTACCACGAAATTGACGAGAATTTTATGAAATATAGGATAGCAATATTACTTTTATTTGTCTTGGCCTGTGGTTGTGATCAAGAGAATAATACTGAAGAAGTTGATGATGCATATCAACCAAATCCGGAAGCAGTAGAATTAAATAATAAGGCTGTTAGTTTTATTAGTAACGTAGCGCATAGTTATGATTCAATAAAGGGATCATTATATGATTCTGCGTTAATCTATCTAAATCAAGCTATAGAAGTTGATAGCATATATATTACAGCCTATACAAATAAAGCACAGATGTTACGAAATAAAGGGCAATTAAAGAAATCAATTGATGTATTAGAAAAAGTAGAATCTATAAAAACTGGCTTTGCAGAAGTAATAATGGGTCAAGGGCTAGTATATGAAAAAATGGGTAATATATCCCAAGCTCATAAAAAATATATTGAAGCATTGGAGGCATATAAAGCAAGATTGGAAGATAGTGCAGACCCTGTTAAAGTCAAGTTGGATATTGTTTTTTTGTATATGTTCATAGAAGATAAACATCGAGGCATGAATGATCTCGAATTTTTGAAAGAAGAATATCCAGATAATCAGCAAGTAATAGCTATGGAAAGCTATTTAAAGGGGTTTAATAAAGAAGAATTTATAAGAACTTACTAAAAGAAAAGTCTCTGAGATAAGGGTCCTCGACCTTGGTGTAGGTGTGTCGTGAAGTCCTTGATGTGGATCAAAGACATGTTGTAAAAAAGATGGTAGAAGGTCTACCGCAATCGCTGAGTAAGCAGAGGTTGCAAACCACCGCTAGGTGCTCTTTTGGTAACGAAATGGTGTTGAACGGAAAGAAGAAAAGGTTTGCTGGATGAATCAGGTGCGAATAAGAGAGACGATTGCAAGTGAATCTCCGATGAAGTGTCGATAAAAGGAATACATTGTCGAAAGTTCAAAAGATCACATTTTAAAAAACCGTCTGATTTAGGTTGAAATAAACAACCCAACCGATCTTCTATTTATTTATTATCCGGCATAATTTATTTGTAAATCCTGTAGAGATAAACTACTTTTAGTTGCAAGTGATGATTACTAAATAAGATATTGAGAAATACTTCCTTAGCCGTCATGAAGCCAGGCTTAAGCCCCTACCATTTTGGCTTTAACAATCCGATTCGGTACAATGACTCGCTGGGACTGATGGGTCAGGATGCAGGGATATGGGGTACGGGAGATACTTACGCCTCAAACAATTCCCAGAATCCGTTTGACTTTATGCCCAAATTTACCCGAACCAATCCGGGTTCTGGGAATCATTGGTCGGATCAGCATAGGGATCCGTATCATAATTGGTTGTTGATGGATACCGGTGGATTTAGGGATTTCTATGGTCTTATCGATGGTTTCGGTGGGACTAATTATGAAAGTGCCGGAGAATTGGCCAAAGGTATTGTTGCATCGAATGGATTGGTTATTTCCGTTGGCGTAAATGGCCCAGGAGATGGAAACGGCAATATAATTCCAGGTGAGGAATTTTATGTTTATTATGTAGATCAAACAAATGGGGGGGTACAAGATATTACCGAAAAATTCTATCAGCAGTTAGTACGAACAGAGTTGTTTTTCACGAATGCCAGAGAGATATTCGATAATGCTGATTTCACCGTTCCAGGTAATCAGAAAGCGGAGAAATTAAGATTCTTTGCTAATATGGTGAAGACTGGCGCACCCATTGATATAAAGCAACCAGGTAAAGGGTTTAGTGCCGGAGAGATTGGAAGACAGGCCATTTTTGAAGGCAATGTGTATGACTTTGACGACTTTGGAAATATCAATTTTGGATATGCAGCTCGTGTCTTTGGAATTCCTCTAGGTGAAGCAGTAAAAGCTGCAGGGTTTTATCAAACCTTCTTTCAAGGTAATCCTGATTTTAGTAATTGGGAAGGATTCTTTGATGCTTCAAAGGATACACGAAATATAAAGTATGGATACAATTTCACACCAATATGGGCAAGGTAGGATTAGGTGTTTTAGGAGTAATATGTTTTACCGGTGTATGGTTGTACAACCAATTTCAGGTTAACCCTGTACGGAATCAAATAGTATTTGAAGAAAATATTGAATCAGTAGCAGATTCATTAGGCAAGATGAATCGGTTACTTCATAAATTTCCAACACGTACCAGAAGGGTTAATTACTTCATGGATCGAGAAGGTTACCTTTATTTAGGTGCTGAAAAGATTGCGCCATTGAAAGGAGCAATAAACAATCCTAAGGTTCGTGATGATATGTTTTTTGAGAATTTTACGGATGATGAAATAACTCAATTCTTTTATTTGATGGCTTATCTCCTTAAGAACAATATTGACGCATCAAATCTTGAAAAACCTATTGGAAAATATCTGTTTAACTATAGGAGAACTGAAGAAAATAGATTTAATGATATGCGAGAAATCATGATCGTGGAAAGCTTTCGTGATACTTTAAACTCTTATTTTAAAGAGACTTTTCAAATATTAGATCGAAAATCAAATCTTGTCTTAATAGCTCCGAGAAAGGCAGAAATCCGATAAGAGAAACAGAAATGAAATGAAAGCCTCGAGAGATCGGGGCTTTTTTATATCACAGAATCTTAGAAGAACGGATAAAATGATCGATAGTAGTCAGTAAAGACTGTTTTTCCTTCTCAGGAAGGTTGGCAATAGCCTGTAGACGTTGCAACATCTTTTTATCCTTGAACAGGTTATCCTCTTCCGTCTCACCGAGCAAATAACCCACACTAGTATCCAGAATCAGAGCCAGCTTCTTTGCAGCTTCTATCGATGAAGTCATCTCATCACGCTCATACTTACCTATCGTAGTGAGAGAAGTCTGGAAAATCTCTACCAGTTCTTTTTGCGATAGGTTTTTGGCCTTGCGCCACCCGCCTGGGTGTAGTATCCACTACACCATTTTATTGCTAATCTCCTTTGAAATCTTCATCCTTTAAAAGCCATTTGGAATGGCTTACTTAAGCACTTCATAGTAAATAAAAATTTAATATTTTGATCCCTGTCTTATTAAGGTTGGAATAAACAGCCTAGATCTTCTATTTATTACCAGCATTATTTATTTGTAAATCCTGTGGAGATAAACTACTTTTAGTTGTAAGTAAGGATTAATAAAGAAGATGTTGAGAAATACTCCCCTGGCAGCTATGGTGCCCGGTTAAAGCCCCTACCATTTTGGCTTTAACAATCCTGTCAGGTACAATGACCCGTTGGGATTGATGGGGCAGAATGCTGGGATATGGGGTACTTGTGATACTTACACCTCAAATAACTCCCAAAATCCCTTTGACCTTATGCCCAAATTTACCCGGACCAATCCGGGTTCGGGGAATCATTGGTCGGATACATATAGAGATCCTTATCATAATTGGATGTCAATGGATACCGATAGTTTTAACAGTATGGGATATATATTTAAGTTTAAGTGGGTGGATGATCCGACTACTACTGTATCTGGTGATTACAGAGACGGATCACTAACAGTGTCAGCTAAACGACCGCAATGGGTTTTATATGATGTTCAATCATCAGGGGAGTATGGAAATCAATATGGTACTCGTCCAAGAAATGTTGAAGATTTTGTTGATAGGTTTGATGGAATGACCTATGATGAAATAATGCTCGGTAATAGTTCTTTCCTAGGGATAAAATACCCAAATAGATTAGCGGATGCTCGATATGGTTTTATAAGGGATCCTCAATCTCCAGGAACAGGAAGGCAGGTAGATATGATACACTTTATGGTAGTAGGCCAGAAAGGAGTAATGATGGGAGTTGCAAATGAATTTCAGCAGTGGGTTCAAGGAGTTTTTGGAAATGACCATGCAATGGGAAGTGCATTTCATCCGCAGGATTTGTATTCAAATAGACTAGGTGTAGAATTCTTTCAAAGTTATGGAACGTTAATAGAACAGAACCCTACTAAAATTGCACAATACATCGGGCAGTTTTTGAATGACCCTGGAAGAAATAGATATAAAAGCGTATTTGAATAAGTTATGAAAAAAAGATCTATAACAGTTGGCGCTATTGTACTATTAGTTTTATCTGTAGTTGCATTTTATAGCTATCAATTTGAAAGTAGTAGTGAAGCAATAATTGCTAAGAACAATTTAGAGAATATCCAAGAAGTAGAAATTGGAATGGATACTTCTCAAGTGTTGGCTATAATGGGAAATCCTTTAGATAAGAGAAATTATAAAGGAGAATTGTTTTATGATTATGAAATGCCTCCTGGAGTGTCTTTTCAATGTCAAATCATATTTAACCCATCAGGTCTAGTGATATTTATAAGCCCTGATCCTAAAAGTTTGAAATAACTTGAAAGTCCCCCTCCTGGGTGTAATGTGCTAGGTGTGTTTGTAACTACACCTTTCTATTTTAAGAATTTGCAATTCGAGCGATGTATGTTATTTCTATTTTATGGGAGAAGCTTATCAAATTCGTGATCAAGAATTGCCTTATTTCTTAACCTTTCAAGCCTGAAGATTTTGTTTATTCAAATGCTAGGAATTATTCAGGATTGAAAGGCTTAATTGAAGTGGATTGTTGGTAAGTTTGACGTTTATTCTAGTAGTATATTTGTAAGGATAATAGGGTGTAGTTGCAAACTACACCCAGATGGGGTGGTGATTTCTCTAACTTTAATCATGCCTTGAATATTGGTGGTGGTATTTATGGAGCAATGGAGGGTCTTACTTCAAGTCAGGGTTATTGGCTCGGCAAGAATGGAAAATATTATGAAGGGTTTTCAGGTCGAGGACCGAATCAATATACAGGAAGTAGAGCAAGTGCTCTAAAATCTGCCTATTCTTATAAGTTAGCCGGTAAGGCTGTTGTTATAGGTCAGGTGGCTCTAGGGGTTTACGTAACGAGACAAGGATATATTTCAGATGGGGGTCAATTCGGATATAGTGCTCAAAGGGCAGCGGTAGGTAGCGCAGCAGGAATTGGTTTTGGGTTGGTAGGAGCTCAGGCAGGGGCAGCAGCAGGAGCGGCTATTGGTGTATGGTTTGGTGGAGTTGGTGCTATTCCAGGTACCGTCATTGGAGGAGTAATTGGAGGCTTTGTCCTCGGAGTAGGTGGAAGCTATTTAGGTAGCTACTTTGGCGAAAGTGCAGTAGATCATTATCATGGGCGATGATGGGGAAAATGGAACTGTGGTTAAATATCGTGCACTACTGCCTTTATAAGGCTGAACACAAACGCTACTATTGGTTTAATAAGCTGAATCCATTCATGCTCTTAGGGAAGATACCAGCAGTAAAAAGAAAGTTTGAAGAGCAAGGGACTTCTCATTCAGAAGTAGTTAATAAAGTCTGGAATGACAAGCGTTTTGGTTTTGGAATCATGGTATCTGGCGGGGCAGTTGTTACATTTATTTTCTTGATAGGATTAGCAATTTTCGATATTACCAACGCCCTCTTAGGCTATCCGCTTGAACAGTCCTTTTTACCTTTTTTGATTTGCTTGGGATTAGCTTATTTGTTCTGTCATTTAATGGTTTTTCAGAATGACAAATACTTAAGTTACTTCAAGAAGCTAGATAAACGAACGAGAAAGGAGAAACGGAAATACGCCTTATTAACACTTTTGTTTGTATCAGGTTCTGTAGTTCTATGGCTATACAGCTTCAGGTTTTTGCCAGAGCTTTAGTGCGTCAGTTCCTGTCTAAGACTTGCTTTGAGCAAGAAAGCAGAAAGCAAATCCATGACGGTTTTCTTTTGATCGTCAGAAAGCTGCTGAGTTTTATTAAAAAGACTAAGAAGCTCGTTATCCACTATGTGGGTGCGGGCTTTTTCGTTTTGTTGTATATAGACAAACTGATCCAGAGACATATCCAGTACTTTGGCCATCTTCTTGGCAATCTCTAAAGAAGGAATTTTGCTAATTTTCTGGCAACCGATCAATAGCTCATGGAATAACAGGATTTGTGTATATTTACCTCTCAAACGAGAATGGAACTCCTGTGGAAGTATTTCCCTGAGAAATTTCAGGACAGGTTCGACGACTTTAGTGTGACACATACCGGTACGGACGTGGTACAGAAGGACGATTACTATCCTTTTGGAGGAAGTTTTAATGCCTATACCGATCTGAGTACGCCACAACAGTAATACCAGCACAGAACGCTTCAAAAGAGTAAGAAATCAAGACCAGAGAAAGTCGCCGGATCAATTTCATTCATTAAAATAAACCTAAAAATATTAAATAATCGTTATTTTGTGGAAAAGGAAATAATCATGGGAGCTGCACAAATTAGAGAAATACTTCACGAATACATTGATAAAGCAGATGAACGCTTTATTAACTTAATGTATGCTATGGTACAGGCAGACATGAAAGAAGAGAATTATGAGCTAAGTGATAAACATAAAAAAATATTAGATGAAAGAATAACAGCACATAAGGCCAACCCATCATCAGGATCTAGCTGGGACGAAGTAAAAGCCCGTATTAAAAGCCGGCTATGAATTATTCTCTTATTATTAAGCCAGAGGCAGAACTTGACATTTTAAGGTCTGCACAATGGTACGAGAGAAAGCAGCAGGATTTAGGATTACGATTTTTGGATGAAGTGGAAGAAAAGCTGGATTTAATAACTAGTAAACCACTTCATTATCAGGTCAGGTACAAAACTACCCGATTTTCTCTGGTAAAACATTTTCCGTATGCTATTCATTTTATTGTAGAAAATAAGAAAGTGATTGTTTTAGCCGTTTTAGGCACTCGGGAAGATCCTGAGAAATGGCAATAGTTCATCCTACTGGGCCGCTTAGACTGCTTGTTGGTGTGTCGTGAAGTCGTTGATGTGAATCATAGACATGTTGTATAAAAGATGGTCGTAGTTCTACCGCAATCACTGAGTAAGTGGAGGTTGCCATCCCATCTAGGTGTAATTAGCAATTAAACCTTTCTATCCATTGCAATGAATTTCATAAAAATTATTTTAAATCGGCCATTAGTAATGGTCTGCTATTACCCTGTTCCTATAGGGGGTAACTTGCCGGTGGCTGAGCGGAGTCGAAGCCATAGGTTAACATATCCGAAATACCTACCCCTTCCGCTCAGGGTCCAGTAATCCTAAATCCAACCTGCTCTCATTTGCAACGCCACCTTCCCTCCCTAGGTGTAGTATCCACTACCCTCTTTTATTCAAAATTTCCTTGAAAATCGTAATCCTATTTTTGCCATTTACAATGGCATACTAAAGCATAACTTAATAAACGAAAGTTTAAAATTGTGACCACTATAGGTCTAAGGCTCGAAAATGGTATCCAAACTGATTCAAGCTTAGTTCATTAATCGGTCAGTATTTATTATCCCTGTGGAGATAAACTATTTTTAGTTGCGGGTGAAGGTAATTAAATCTGGGTTCAGGTAACCCTCTGTTTTCTTAATTTCCTATCCTTAAAAAATGCTTAGGCAAACCAAACCCATCGAGCTTATTTGTCAATTTAACCTTATATTTAAGGCAATTATCAAATATCCATTATGGAAATAAAGTTTCAAACCAAAGAAGAGTGTAACCGAGAACAGCGGGAAGCTTTTCTAAAGCTGGCACCGGAAGACCGGTTTTATGCCTTTCTGGATCTTTGCGCAAACCTGAAAAAATTTCCTGTAAAATCAAGCAAGACGAAAGTTACCGAAAATTTTGTAATTGAAATTACAACTCATGACAAAAATCTGGAAGGAAAACATTGATGCATTTTTAAGGGAAGCCTCTCAGGAGGAGGTAAAGATGCTTTTGGTTGGGGGGGTGCAGTAAACTTCCATGGATATCAAAGGCAGTCTGCAGATGTGGGTTTTTGGATAGATACGACAGAAGAAAACTTTTCAAAAATGATCCGGGTATTTCGAAAAATGGGATATGAAATCCACCATTTCCCGGAAAAGGTTATAAATAGAGAGCAGAACATCTCTGTTAAGTTCACTCCCACGGATTTAAATCTGGAATTAATAACAAATTTTCATCTAGGAAAAAGCTTTAAACAAGCATTTGATGAAAGCGAAAAGGTGGTGATAAAAGACCATGGAATTTACAAATGGAACGTGCTCAATTTAAATGACCTGTTGGAAAGTAAAAAAAGGGCTTCCCGACCAAAGGATTTGCTTGACATCATGGAACTGAAATCAATCCATGGGATGAAATAATTTAGTTTTTTCCATTCCGTATGGTAGGTGCAGGTAAGATTGATCCCACTAGAAGTAATTTGTATTTACACCTTTCTATCCACCGGAACCGTACTTTAAAAACCATCTTGTAAAGGCCCATACTGGGTATAGGTGCGTCCTGAAGTCCTTGATGTGAATCAAGGACATGTTGTATAAAAGATGGTAGTAGGTCTACCGCAATCGCTGAGTAAGCTGAGGTTGCGAACCACCTCTCGGTGCTGTTTCGGTAACGAAACGGTGTTGAACGGTAAGTGGAAAAGGTTCGCTGGACGAATCAGGTGGGAATATAAAAGATGAATGCAAGAGGGAGTAACATCCTCTACAACACCCTTTTATTCCTAACCTCCTTTATTGGCATAAATCTTTTTATACCATTTGTTATGGCGTACCGAAATACCTTTAGCAAACGAAGCTTGATACTGGATGAAAAATACTGTATTCTCTCCCATAAGCATAGGGCAATGGTGCAATATTGGTCAGATCATTAAAAACAGTGGCAATTTACCTTAATTGTGTAGTGGGAAACTGAACCAGATACGAAGTGATTTTATTTGCCGGTGCATTGGAATCAATTTGATCTTTTTGGGCAATAAGGTATTCCCCATCCAATGTAACCGTTATATTCCTCCAGGCTCCTCCAGAACTAGGGAATTTTTTTACGATTTCCCCTTTAATAAAGTCAAATAATAATAAGCCTCCATATTTCTCAATCGCATAAAAATGGGTGTCGGAGATTCCATGATAGGCAAAATCGGCGTAAAGAATATTAACCCTATGGCCCCAATCAAGATAATTATTATTAACCAACACACTAATGTCAGATTGATGTGCTAAAACGATGATATCCTCGATTCTATTATATAGCACTTGATTGAAAGATGCCATTCCTGTTAATGCCTTGACAGTGATTAACGGGCTCGCTTTCTGCTCGAGTTTCATTAAGCCATAGGTGAAATGCCCTCTAGCATAAAAATATAGGCTGTTTTGGTCAGGGCTTGCCTCTAGTGATCTGACATTGTAGTATTTGTCTTCGCCGTATCCATTTTGCGGATGGGAAAAAATTCGGTTGTCATCGGTTGAATCAATCATAAACCATTCTGATCCACTAGTACCGGTTATATAACATGTAAAGATGCCCATGCCATCGTTCTTGAACGCTATTTCCACCACTCTATAGTCATTTTCTGGTCTTAATGGCACGCTAGGTAAGGCAAGTCTTTCCATAACTATCCCGGAATTGGGATCCACTACCGCTATTTCGGATCTTCCACCCACGTATAAAAGTTGGTTATATGGATTTAATGTGATGATACTATTGTGTTGGCTTGAAGGGGTCCAAGGAAACTCCTTGAGAATGGTTAAGGTAGACAGGTCAATCTTATATATTTTATCGGGGCTTTGGGTAAGTACCCATTGGCTGTCCTCACCCGGGACATTAAACCTACTAGCAATCATCCCATTCAATTGCAAGGACTTGGAAAAAAACTCAGCGCGGAATTCATCAATAAATAAATTTCCATATTGATCTTCCCACTCAATGTGAAAAGGATAGGAGAATCCCAATCTGCCACATCCATAAATAAAGGTGGCTAAATCCCCCTCAGTATTGTAGGAGGCTTCAGACACTTCGCCTAAACAACCCGTAAATATAGAGGTGATTCGTTTAATATTTACCTGTCCGTTAAATTGGATTTGAACGCGACTTTTGGTTTCAGATAAGCTTTCACCAACTATTCCCTCGACGCTTAAAATTCTGGAAGGAAGTGCTTGAAAGACCTCAATCACTTTCTCCACATTGCCAGCCAAAATTTTGATTTGACCTGTTCGATTTTCCGGCCCTTCCTCATTACTATCCCATTTTACTAGAATGGTACCTATTCCAATTTTACTATCTTCCGATACACTTAGCCATGTATCGACTGATGTTGCAGTCCAAATGGCATTGGATTCCACAGAAAGTTTAATTTCGCCGTTAACCACGGAAGCATTAATCACTTCATTTGAAACAGAAATTTCCACGTTGCCGGCTTCTAGGGAAACACTCTTCTCGTTTATTATACTTCCTGAAACGCTGATTTTTTCCGAACGACCGATATAATTTTCTTTGGAAAAATTTATTGTATAATCACCTCCATCCAGGTTTTTGATCTGGTATCTTCCAAATGCATTTGTGGTTGCCTGGTGTTCCATATTCCCGGATTGAACGGAGACCTGTACACCTTGCAAGCCGACTCCGGAAGATGTGATATACCCAAAAATATGACCCTGGAAAGTCGGCGTCTCTTCTAAATCTTCAGTACAACTTATAGAAAATAAAAAGACAAAAACCAGTTGGACAATCAAAAAACTACGTCCTATACGCATACAAAAATATTAATTTATCGTTTGGCGAAATTAAATAATAAGTTGATTATATTTGTGAACTGTAGAAAAAAAGTTTTTATATTATTACCAACCTATTATTTTTATAGCCCATATGTGGAGGAACCACCTTTTTTTTGGCTGCCAATTTTTTGGATTGCTTATAATCGTCTTTGGATGCCAAATTGACGAAGACGATATCGAGCCTATTCCGGGCATGGACGTATCTAAAACGCCTGTTTTAATAAATCACTTGGAAAATTCCGGGGAATTTGAAATTAAAAATACAGGAAATGTACCGCTAGAATGGAGTGTGTCCACCTCAGCCGATTACTACATGATTTCTCCCTTTAATGGAAAACTGGATCCAGGGCAAACCATTAATCCGAAAATAACTGTCTTCAAAGAAGAATTGCCGGAAGGAGTTTTTCTGTCAACAATTTACCTCCAAACAGACAAAGAAATATTTAATCAATTATACGTTGAAATTATTTCATACACGGAGCAAAAATGGTTGTTGGATGTAGGGATAGTAGATGCGGAGTATAGCAATGCTTTGGATAAAATAGTAGCGGCATCAAATAACAATTCACTGTTACTAATTGATGGTTCAAACCAAACAATAAAGTCAGTGGAATTAGGTATTCCGGCAACTGCAGTATCACTTCATCCGGACGGCAAGCATGCTGTGGTAGGACATATAGCAGCAGTTTCCTTGGTCGATTTGGAACAAGAAAAAGTCCTGAAACAAACGGGTCTCCCTTTTGAAATGTTTGACCTTGTAGCAGGACCGGACAACTATATTTACATTAACCCTGCCGGATATCAACATGGAGGGACGCTTTATAATTTAAATTTGGATAACAATCAAGGCCAGTGGTCATTTGGTGTTTCCATAGACGAAAGAACTAAACTTTCCTTACACCCATCGGAAAAATATGTTTTTGGGGTGAATATTGACAATGTATATAAATTAGATATCTCTAACGGCATAGCTGAACTTACATCTAAGGCACCGTATCATCTTGGTCATAAGATTGGGGGTGATATTTGGATACCTGAATCCGGAAACAAATTCTTCGCAAGAACCGGCAATGTATTTAGGATATCCGAGGATAATTCATTTGACTTTACCTATCTGGGTAAGACCTCATCAAGCGATTATTTTTTAACCATCAACCATGCTCCCAAAATCAGCAGAATCTACGGAATCCATAAGGTTGGAAATAAACAGGATATGCTGGCTATATTCGACTCCAATTTTCAATTATTAGAAGAGACACCCTTGCCAAATTTTTTAGTTGATAATTCAAATGGGAATTTTCAATTACTAAAATCCCATACACGCTTCGGTTTTTTTAATGCCCAAAGTACCGAATATTTTATTCTAAACCATTCCTCAAATCCAACCCAGCCCGGATCGGGTAAATGGGCACTTACCAGCATTGCTGTCAAATAATATTTAACAATTCTTCCAGACAAAGAATAAGAATGGAAACTCGAATTCTCGGTAATAAGGAAATTTTTTTGGCCATGAAAACGCTCAATTTCGTAAAAATCGCTTTGCTAATCTCTTGTATTTATTTATTCAATGGTTGTAGTGAAGAAGAACCAACGCTACCTTCAGAACCTACGATAGAAACTGGGGTTGTAGCCGTCAAAGAAATAGGTGGGGCTACGTTCAGCGGACTTTTAACAGGTCCAGAACGCATTACAGATCATGGTTTCATTTATGGGCAAGACTCTCTTTCAATATCGCCTTATAACAATAGATTGTCCTTAGGTAGGCCCACTGAATCAGGAACCTTTACACATGATTTGACAGTGGGCTTGAAAGGCGCTGAAATTTACTATTTCGGAGCCTATATAACCGTTGACGATGACTATCAATTTGGCGATATTAAGCCATTTTATTCTAATGGGAGTGTTCCCCCGGAAATTGATCGGATAAATCCTGAAAAAGGACACCTTGGAGAAGAAATTATTATATATGGTAAGAATTTTGGCACCAACCGTTCCTATACTCAGGTGAAATTTGGGGACACCTATTCAGAAACTTATTATGTAGTGGATACCGCTATTTATGTGAAAGTACCTGCAAATCTGCCAACTGATAAAATGCAATTGACAGTAACAGTTTTAGATAAGTCTACTGATACGTCCTTCGAACTTCATACTCCTGAGATTCAAAAAATAACTCCTGAAAGCGCCACATTTAGAGATATTATCACCATTCAAGGCGCTCATTTTGATCCCATTCCTACTCAAAACGAAGTTTGGCTTGGGGATATCAAAGCCATCTCTATCTCAAGTACCAGAGATGAAATAAAATTTGTCGTTCCCGATGATCTTCAGGTGGGCACTACCGTAATTAAAATAAAGAGTCAAGTACAGGAAGTTATATCCGAGCAATTTTTCTCCCTGCTAGCACCTGAAATTTTTGAATTTCCGGCATGCGCAGACTCTGATACCCAAATTGATATCAAAGGTGATAACTTTCATCCCAATTTTATTAAAAACAGCGTGTTTTTCGGGGATACTAAGGCGGAAATTATAGGTGGAGATAAGAAGAATCTACAATTGAAGGTTCCCCACGGCCCCTTTCCTAAGAGTAAATCCAAAATAAAAGTACAGGTTTCGGATGTGATTGTTGAGACGGACAGAGATATTTGTATAACTGACAAATGGGTAATGATCAGTAATTCATTATCTTTTTATTTTTATAGAGGCATTGGAACTTTCTCCTTTCCTGACAACGGGTATGTTTTGTCCATCTCCCATGACAGTAGAGATAGAAATCTTTGGGAATTTGATCCGAATAGCGAAGCTTGGACCAAAAGTGATTTGCCATTTTCTTCAGAGTACAACGGGTCAAGTTCTAACAATGAGAAGAAGGGATATGTCTACTTAACTACTGAAAAAAATAATTTTTGGGAATTTGATCCTGTGAGTAAGCAATGGAGAGAATTGAAGGATTTTCCCGGATATAAAAGATACGTTAGTGCTATGTTCTGTATCGGAAATCACGTTTATCTGGGTGCGGGCAAGATTTCTACTTTCGGAGGTACAACCTATTATAAGGATTTCTACCGATATGACATTGAGACGAATACTTGGGTTCGACTCAAAGATATTACAATCCCTTCATTAGGTGTCAGGAGGCCTTCAACTTTTGTTATTAATAACCAAGCTTACCTAGCAGGTGGAGATTTATCTAACGGTCATCACGACTTCTGGAGGTACAGCCCCGGTGAGGATCGATGGGAGCAGATGGCCGATCTTCCAGATGCTTACGACAGAGATTTGAGTTTTTCGCTGAATGGAAAGGGATACCTTACGAATAGAAATGCCTATGTTTGGGAATATGACCCTCTATTAGATAGTTGGGTAAGCTTCTATAAATATAGCCATTTTAGCAAACACGAAGGATTTGCCTTTATAACTGATGGCACTGCTTACATTGGCGGTGGAATTAGTAATTCTACCACCAAACCTCAACCTTGGAAAGAATTTTTCCGGTTGAAAAAATAAGCTTAGTGCAGGCTAAAGTAATGGTCTATGGTCTTTTACAGATAGAGATTTATGGAAATGTATCTCGTTTCTGCTTTTAACTCATGATTTAATTTGGTTATTCTACTATAGGCCTCTAACTGAGTAAACTTTTTTGTGTATTATTTCCTTGCCTAGGTGTAATATTCACTACATCCCTTTTATTACTAACTTCCTTTGGAGTCGTGAACCTAATTATGCCATTTGCAATGGCATACCAAAGAACTTCTTAGTAAACGAAAGTTTAAAATTTTGACCACTATAAGGCTAAGGCTTGAAAATGGCACCCAAAATTATCAAGGCTTTGTCCATTAAACGATCAGTATACATTTGTAATCCCTATGGAGATAAACTAATTTTAGTTGTGGGAAAGGCTTATCAAATCAGCCATCAGTAAATTTCGATTTTTTTTAACTCTCCAAGTGCTGGGATTGGCGGATGTGTTTTCGAGAAAGGATACAGGGATTTTTTCCTGGAGAACTTAACTTATTGCAGAAATCGAGCAGGACGAGATCGTCCCATGGAGAGATGAATATCTATGCGATATTCCTTATAACCTGGGCTGGGGGCAATATCCACGCCGCCCTTGTATTCCTAACTTTCTTTGAAATCGTGAACCTTTTTAGGTCATTTGTACAGGCAAATTGAACATTGTGGTCTTAGATAATGGATCGTAAGTAGGATGAAATAAATTCATTAGATTCCCGTAAGGGGAGGAGTTGTGAGAATAACTGAAGATTAAAGGTGTTCATGAGTCTGAAACTATGCTGAGTTGCTAGGTTCAATAGTCCTAGATTGTTTTAATTATTTGTATTATCTAATATTCTGTCAATTATCTTATTCATTTTTGAGATATATTCTTCTTCGTCAAATTTAGAATTAATGATTTCTGTTGGATTATTTGTCCAAGATTTATAATCTGAAAAAAATAAGGTTGTATCAATATCTAAATTATCTAAATTATGATTATTGGTAGCGACAACTGCTGCATAAAAATGTACAACTCTTTGGAAAATTAAGTTGATTTTATTTTCATTACCGACTTCAGTTAAAAACTGTTCAAATCCTTCTAAGCCATTTTTCCCTTTGTAGTCATTCCATATGTGAAAAACGAATGGTTCAAATACGTAAGTTGACTCGAAAGTCTCAGGATAATATTTTGGGCGAATTAAAGTATTTAAATAATCAAGAGGGTTAATTAAAATGGCTTCTCTTAAAATAGGGAAAGATTCTTGTAGTAACCTAACCCTATTAGTTTCTTTATCTATCGTATCAATACACGAATATAAAAGAAAATATAGGTTGATTTTATCAGAAGTAAATAAGGGGCGATTGGAGATTTTAGACCATTTAGTTAGTAAATCTAAAACCATGATTTGGATTTTTTCTTTACTTATTTGGAATGAAAAATCTCTTTGAGTTTCTTTTCCCATCTCTCGGTAGCAATATTGATAAATTATTTGCCTTAGAAAAAATGATATAAAACAACTTTTTTCAAATTCATTTTTATAGTAATCAAAAATATCCTTTACTAGTTTAACCTTTTGACTTTCATCAATTTCAGGTCCTTCTGCTTTGTTAATTCTTGCTACAATTTCCATGAGCTCCTCTTGCGGCCAATCTGTCTTGTTGAATAACACATTTAAATACGTATAAATCAATTTTCTAAATTGACTTATGCTACCATAAGACATTTTAAATTGATGGAATATTCCTAAAATTTCATAAATATCTTTATTACTTTTTAAATCTGATAAAATTGATTTTGAAAAATCATCTTCAAAAATTGATTCATTTCTTAAATCACGAAAGAATTGTGATAGAGTTTTTTTATTTGACAATGTTGCACCCGGATAAAAGTATAATGCATGGTTAGAGTCATAAATTATACTATTGTATGAGTTGTTTCTTTGCTTTTCCTTATTAAATAATGCTTTCAAAAGAAGTTCCGGTTTACCACCTTCATTGAGTGGTACATTATATAACTGGTCCAAATCAACCTGCGATCCATTTTTGTTATTAGCCTTTTCTTTAGATTTATCCTTATTTTCTTGAAGTATACTATACATCATTGATTCATTAACTGTTTTGGATACTAATGAAATAAGTTTCTTTAAATGTGGCATAATTTCAGTAGATTCTTTTATTATTAGAATTCCTTGATCATTTGTTAATAGATTTTCCTGATGTGATTTATGCGATAAAACCATCCAAATATTAATATATTTGAACTTTATTAAACTTAAAATAAACATATCTCGAAAATCAACATCATTTTCTACCTGGCTATAGTCAAAAATGAATTGATTTAAAAACCGGTGCACATCTCTTATGTTTTTTAAGTAATTTACAATGTCAAAATTGATATCTATATCTACTATTCCTTTTGATTGTACTTTGTCATTAGTAAACCTATAGGAATTAATAGGTAAACTATTTAATAATTGTTCGGATTTATTATTATTATTTAATTTTGAATACAGCTTGTCATAAAACACCTCATTTAATATTTTTTCGTCATAAATTGGTAAGAATAGTTCAAATTGAATGATTTTGTCTAAATATTTTCTATAATTATAACTGTTAATGTTTCTAACAGCATTATCTATATAATACCTATCATATGCGATTATAAAAAAACAATTATAAAAGTTTGATGTATTTCTAATAATTCTTAAGACTTCAATAATCTCTTTATTATCTAATCTATCTAAATCATCAACAAAAATAATTATTTTCTTTTTAAGATATTTCATTGACAAATTTATTTCTGTATATTTTTTTGTAATATCTTCATCTTGATAATACAACCCTATTCCAGTATTTATGATCTTGCTTAAGATGTCATTTGAAATATTTTGTAAAGAGTTAGAATAAACAATTATTTTATTTGATATAGTACTATCATATTTTTCAATTGAATCTTGTAATACATTAAAAAAATTATCAATTAAATTTTTAGGTTTATTACTAAACCAAGGGTTGAAATTAATCATTATGAACTTATTATCTGAGTTCATTGAATTAATTTCTTTTTTTAATAGGCTGAAAAATGAAGTTTTTCCGGCACCCCATTCTGATCTTATTCCAATTGCGAATGATTGTTCTGCTGTGGTTGAATTAATTCTTTTTGCGAGCTCTAAGGCTTTTGAATTCCAATTAAATAAATCCTTATAATTTTTGTCAAATCCTAATGGGACATCCGTAAAAAAACCTAATTTATTTCGTTTATTTTCTTTTTTTTTGATAAAATAAAGTTTAGTAAAGTGTTTAATGTAGTTTAAGTAAAATAAGTATATGAAAACTGATGAGAAAATTATTAGTATGTCTAAATATTTTATTTCATTGTAACCGTAAAAGTTATATCTTGTACCATTAAATCTGTAATAAGAATAAATTAATCCGATGAATATAATTATTGTTGAATGTGCTTTTGAGAATTTTTGTTGGTTTTTGTAAATGTTTATAAGGTATATTATTGTTAATGTCCATATTATTAAAATTATTAACAATCCTAAATTGTTTTGTTTATATGTAGATAATATATTTTGGACAATATATTTATCATATATATCTAAAAAATGATTCCAGAATAGTTGCATTGTAAAAAGAAAAAGCATTATAATTATACCTTTTCTTGAGTAAACTGAACTATGTAAATCAGTCCAAAATGGGTTTCTTTTTAATCTTTCAAATTTTAATTTTATTTTTTTTCGCCAATATTTAGCTCGATTATATTCAGTATTTGGTTTGGGTTTTGACAACATTTTTAATAATTCAACTGGTTTTAGGCTTCTACAAACTAATTATTTGTTTGCACATCAGCCTTTCTGATTTATGGATTTATTCTAAGTTTTGAAATATACTAAATTATTAAAGATTAATTTTAAATATTTAAAGTTTCACGCCTGGTTGTAGGTGTGTCGTGAAGTACTTGATGTGAATCAAGGACATGTTGTTTAAAAGATGGTAGTAGGTTTATTGTTATCGCCGTAAGTGCTAAAAATTAGGATTGATTAAAAGGTTTTATTGAAGTGGGATATTGGTAATTCCATCTTTTTACAATTATAATGGATAGAAGGGCGTATTGCAAACACAGCAAGACAGGGCAGAAGGCTTTACAAAAAAGGCGTGTCGAGATTTTTAATTTTGGAGAATTTAATATCTTTATCAATTACAGGTCGATAAAAATAGTTGGCTGTTTGCAAACTAACACCCAGTCACCTGGAGGATTTGTCTACGCTGAGCGGTGGTAAAGGGGTATTGGAAAAACCACTCGGGTTTGTATTGAGGCTGTAAACCTGCTCTGGAATATAGAAAAAGAGTGCTTGCCCAATTGAAAGAAAAAACCACTCAACAAGAATCAAGACAATACTAAAAAACACTCCTTATGAAAAATAGCTGCTATCTTTTGTTACTTATCACCCTTGTGTTTGCTTGCAAACAAAAACCAAAGACAATTATTCCACCATGGGTCCCATATGATGAAACTGAAGAATTAATTAAAAATGCAGCCCATGACTCTGAAAGAATGCCATATAAACGCATCCAATCTCAAATCATGGATAAAAATAAACTATGGGAAAATGTATCCGATCAAATTAGCGATTTCTCTGAAGAAGATTATCAAAGGTTAAAACCACTCATCTTAGAACAAGACATCCCCACAATCCAGTCCTATATCCGCACTGCTGATCTAACTTATAAAACATTAACGCAATGGTATCTTTACAGAATCGTCAAATATGAAAATGACAAAGATAAAATGCTGAATGCCATAGTTGCTCTCAACCCTAATGCTGTCCATGAGGCAAGAGAAAAAGACAAAAATAGAACTGCTGAAGATCATCCTATTTATGGTATGCCGATCCTCGTAAAAGACAATACAAATGTCGAGGGAATGCCGACCACTGCTGGAACTTATTTATTAAGGAATAATACAGCACCTGATGCATTTATTATAGAGAAAGCAAAGGAGAAAGGGGCGATTATTTTAGGAAAAACAAACCTTAGCGAATGGGCTAATTTCCTGTTTAATGGAGGTCCTAATGGATTTAGCGCTGTAGGAGGTCAAACACTTAATGCTTATGGTCGCAGAATATTTGACTCAAGCGGATCAAGCTCAGGTAGTGGCGTAGCTATGGCGGCAAATTATGCTGTAGCTGCTGTGGGTACAGAAACTTCAGGATCAATTCTATCCCCCTCAGGTAAAAGTTCACTTGTGGGATTGAAGCCAACTGTTGGATTGTTAAGCCGAGGTGGTATTGTTCCACTTTCCGGTACGCTGGATACACCTGGTCCAATGACCAGAAATGTAACCGATAATGCCATTCTGCTTTCTGCGATGGGTGGTGAAGATCCCGATGATGCTGCAACCAGAGACAATCCTAAAAACAAAAATTACTGGGAAGACCTGAGAGCCGGAACATTGGAAGGACTACGATTTGGGGCTAATAAAAGCTTTTTAGAGGATTCCGTATTTAGGCTAAACATAGAAAAAATTATATCATTGGGAGGCATCGTTATTGAATTTGAACCGGAAAGTATAGATTTTGATGGCTTACGTGATTTACTAGGTGCTGACATGAAAATAGACCTACCGAATTATCTGAATAAATATGCGGTTGATGATATTACATCGCGCACTATGGAAAAGATTGTGGCCTATAACAGGGAGGACTCTTTAGTCAGGATTCCATATGGACAAGCTCGCTTTGAAGAAGCCTCTAAAATAGACCTCAAGCCAGAAGAGTTAATTCAATTGAGAACAAGGTTACATCGTGAGGGGGTACGCTATTTTGAAACAACTATTGTAGCACATCAATTGGATGCAATCTTATCTCTCGATAGCCAAAATTCCGGCTATGCTGCTGCTGCCAAATACCCGTGCCTTACTATTCCTATGGGTTACATGGAAACCGGGCAACCCATAGGGATTACATTTATAGGCAGACCTTTTGAGGAAGATAAACTTTTGAAAATGGGATATGCTTTTGAACAAGCAACTAAAGCTAGAAAATTACCTGAAGACTATAAATAGAAGAAGCCCTATCTAAACATCATCGAATGAGGTGTCCATAGGTCTACAACCTGAGGACACACCTTTGGACTCATGCTCCAATTTGTGATTTTCTAGTGATTACATCACTTTCTGAGTAGGGTCAGGACAGGCAACTGCAAATCCCCATCTAGGTGTAATTAGCAATTAAACCTTTCTATCCATTGCAATGAACTTCATAAAAATTATTTTAAATCGACCATTAGTAATGGTCTGCTATTACCCTGTTCTCAGAGGGGTAACCTGCTGGTGGCTGAGCGGAGCCGAAGCCTTAGGTTAGCGAATCCGAAATACCTATTCCTTCGGCTCCGCTCAGGGTCCAGTAATCCTAAATCCAACCTGCTCTCATTTGCAACGCCACCTTCCCTCCCTAGGTGTAGTATCCACTACCCTCTTTTATTCAAAATTTCCTTGAAAATCGTAATCCTATTTTTGCCATTTACAATGGCATACTAAAGCATAACTTAATAAACGAAAGTTTAAAATTGTGACCACTATAAGGCTAAGGCTCGAAAATGATATCCAAACTGATTCAAGCTTAGTTCATTGATCGGTAGGTATTCTTTTGTAACTCCTGTGGAGATAAACTATTTTTAGTTGCGGGTGAGGGAAATTAAATTAGGGTTCAGGTAACCCTCTGTTTCCTTAATTCCTTATCCTCAAAAAATGCTTACCAACTGAGAGACCAACCGAATCCTTTGCGCATATTTGTCAATTTAACCTTATATTTAAGGCAATTATCAAATATCTATTATGGAAATAAAGTTTCAAACCAAAGAAGAGAGTAACCGAGAACAGCGGGAAGCTTTTCTAAAGCGGGCACCGGAAGACCGGTTTTATGCCTTTCTGGATCTTTGCGCAAACCTGAAAAAATTTCCTGTAAAATCAAGCAAGACGAAAGTTTCCGAAAATTTTGTAATTGAAATTACAACTCATGACAAAAATCTGGAAGGAAAACATTGATGCATTTTTAGGGGTAGCTTGCCGGTGGCTGAGCGGAGTCGAAGCCATAGGTTAACGCATCCGAAATACCTACCCCTTCCGCTCAGGGTCCGGTAATCCTAAATCCAACCTGCTCTCATTTGCAAGGCCACCTTCCTATTAATTTTAATGAACCTCAGTAAAATCAGATTTAGTAAGGGTATACTATAAACCTGTTGGCTATGGGTAATCTACCGGTGGCTGAGCGGAGCCGAAGCCATTGGTTAATGTATCCGAAATACCTATCTCTTCGGATCCGCAATGGATCCGGTTATGCGTCAGCCCAAATTAAAAATCCCTTCAAACGGCTCTATCAAGTCATTAGTCCATTTAGTTTCGCACGAAACAATCCTATCAGGGTTGTTCACCCTAATTCCATGTATCCGTGTTGGATAACTAACAAGAAGCTTATTGTGATTAATGATTTGGTATACACCGATTTGTCTTTAATAAAGTTGGTTTTTAGGTATAATTTAGTATTTTTATATTGTTTATCTATTAAAACATAAATTTAAGCACATGATATGTTTTTTAATTAGATCGTTTATATTTTCCGTTTTTACCTTGGGTCTGGTGTTGACACTCGATGCCCAGGCCCAGGAATTTAGCTATTTAAACAGGTTCCAGTTTCCTATTTCGGATACCACAAAATACCAGGCAAAATATTATCAGCAATCTTTTGAAAATCAAGACAGCCTGGTAGCAGGGATTTATACCCTGGACCACAGTATTCACAGTAAGAAAATTGTTTATTTTGATGAGAAAAAGGAAGAAACCCTGCGCAAAACATTTTTTTATGATTCATTGGGCAACGTAAAATCTTATAGGGAAAAGGATTTTGTTTTGGCATATGAATTTGAAATTGGTTTTTATCCCAATGGTATTGTGAAATCAAGGAGGGTATCCAAGTCAGGGGAAGAAGAAAAAGTCGAATTTTTTGATGAGAAGGGAAATCCTACAACTCCTCCAGCTGCTCTTGAAGGAGTTATGCCCATCCCATACGGGGGGATGGTGGGTTGGAATAAATATTTGGCTGAAAACGTGGAATTTCCTCTGAATGCCTTGTACAGGTGAAAGGGTGGTACGGTCTACATTTACTTTTGGTTGGATAAAGAGGGGAACATCGTAAATCCAGAAATTATGAATCCAGAGCAAGTCTATCCCTCCCTGGCCGAAGAAGCCCTACGGGTAGTTAGGGATTACCCCCATCAATGGACACCTGCCCAAAAGGATGGTGAAAACATTTCAATTGCTATGCGCACGCCCATAAGATTTGCCACGCCAAAACGTTAAAAATCGGTTAAAAGGGCAAGAGGACAATATGGTGACATAATTCTTCCACTAGGTGTAATATCCACTTCACCCTAGTATGCTTAACCCCCTTTGAAGTCGTGAACCCTTTAAGACCATTTGTATTGGCATCCCAAGATACTTCTTGGTAAACTTAAGTTTAAAATTCTGACCACTATAAGGCTAAGGCTCAAAAATGGCGTCCGTACTTATCCAGTTAGTGCTTTATACGGTCAGTATTCATTTCTAATTCCTATGGAGACAAACTATTTTTAGTTGTAGGAAAGGTTTATCAAATCAGCGATCAGGAAATGCTGAGTTTTAAACTTTAAATAAAAAACTCGATTTTTTCGGGAACATTTTTTACCTCCCTGGATCCCATTGTCTTTAAAATCAAAAACTTAATGTCCGCATATAAAGTTCTTTCGGAAGATTTAAAATTCCTTCCCTTTTCCAATTGAATTTTTCCCTTGGGCAAAAAAGGATTATTTTGGAAAATCTCCAATACTTTTGGAACAGTCTGGGCTAACAATAGGGTTGTTTTAATATTGACAGCCACTTCTCCGTCTCCCTTAACAAGCCTGGGACGGACCTGCGCCAAAATATTCCCGGTATCCACTCCTTTGGAGATATAGTGAATGCAACCGCCGAGGTATTCATAATCCTGATGATACAATGCCCAAAATAAAGTGTCATTTCCCCGATACTGTGGGGCCATTCCATAATGATTGTTGATAGCAGCGATTGTTGGAATTCGGATAATGTGGTCTTTTAAAATAGGTGCCTGAGATGTAAATAGGATGTCCGGTTGTAAACTTTGAATAAGGGCTTCACCTTTTTCTGTATTGATTTCCTGTGTTGAAAATTGAATTCGCTCACATTCCAAATCTTCATATCCATTATTATTGAAATGGCTGTTAATCCTGATGTTAAGAATCTTTTTCAGAATCTTTTTTCCCTTTTATTGAACCAATCCGCGAAGTTTATTCCTGTTTCCTTTTTAGAATCCGCAATAAGATGTATGAGCGTCACATCGCCAAAATTTCGAACAATTTCCTTTACCACCACCCTGTCACGAGGTGCTAGTCCACTTATAATTACAATTTTCATTTCTTTCAATCTGGTGAAAAATCAACCAATAGTGCTCGTATCATTACAGTATAAAAGATCAAGCCAATATGAGATCCCGATTGGGTTTAGTATCCACTACACCCTTTTATTGCTAACCCCACCTAGGTGTAATTTGCAATTACACCATTCTATCCACCTTAATGAAATTTAGAAAATCATTCTAAAATGGTCATTTGCAATGGCCAACTAAAGCCGATGCTAGATATGAGATAGAAAGCAGATAAAATATTTTTGAGATTCTTGCAAGGGCAGTAATTGGGGTAAACCGGGCAGCTTATTTTTATTTAATTGCCGGCAACCAATCTAGTGGTCCGAAAGCTAAAACACTTGACCTACAACTCAAATTCAAACCAAGGAATAGATGTATTTTTAATGGCTACAACACTTTACTTAAATTCTGCAAACCTTTAGAATAGCTTGGCCGAATCCTATTTCTTTTAGGTGCAAAGATAGCGCCAATGGGGAGTTTTGAAAATTATTCCACCTAAATATCATTAACAGGCTAAAATAATTGGGGAAATAATAAAAAATACTTACAAACTAATCTTAGGATTGTTCTTTTGACAACTATTGGCAATTGTGGGAAAAGCTCAATTAATGGCTATTTATCCTTTCTCCTTACATAAATTGTACTTTATGGTGATATTTTTTTAAAGTATTTCAGTATATTACCTGAGGCATTTAATGAGAGAAAAAGCAGATCCATGAAATTTGATAAGTCTTGTTTAGTTTTACTATTTACATTTTTAAATATTTTCCTATTTGCACAAAATACCAGTGGCAAAATTTTTGAAACTACTTTTCGGTGGAAGCCTGAAAATGGGAAAAATGGATGTGATGCAACAATAAACTTAAAGCTCAATTATTATTTAAAAAATGACAGGCCATGGGTCAACATTTCTTATACCATTGAAAAGGGGAATACCGTTTATTTCGAAGGAAAACAATATGCAAGGCAGCAAATAGGAGAAGAAGCCTACAATTCTATTAGGGTGCAACACCCAAGATTTGTGGTTGACCTTTATGAAGGCAGTAATTTTATTACATCAATTGGCTTCGATAGTAAAGGAAATATGACCTATGGAGGAGATTGGCTAAACATATTCGAGGGTCATATACATGCAGAACACACCAAGCGAAATCTTCCAAGTGGAGAGAGAGCTAAAGAGATTTTTTTAAGCAATGCATTTGCTATTAAAAATATGCGCCTCACTTATATTGACGCAGTAAATTTCCATTTGGTTAAAATGTATGCTTTGGGTGAAAATGATAGTAATGATAAAAGTGCATCAGCTATTCCAAGTACTGACTCCGACCAATCGGTAAGCAACAATAATGGCTACGAAACTTCTCAATCAAATTCCTCAAGCTACCAAAGTAGCACAAGTGCTGCAAATTCACATTACAAAGACGCCTTAGAAAGACAACAAGTTTATACCCAAAATTTAGAAGCCGCAGCTAATCAAATAGTTAATGTGGGTTTAAGTATTGCCAACGATATTCAACAAGCTAGGATTAGGAATGTAAATAATAAAAATGAAAACATAAGGGAATATCTTGAGGAAATTATCCCTTTAGACAAGGACTGCGAAGCCTTGTATACAACGGATTATTCAGACTTTCTTGTAAAGGAAAAAACATTACGAAGTTATGAAAACCTAGCCATTGATAATTTAAACTGGCTTATTGAAAAGGAAGGTGACGCAAGGTATAAAAATTTAAAATCAGAAATTTTTTCCAACCAAGTAAATAGACTAAGGAAAATATTAGCGTACAATACCGCACAGCTATTAAAAAATGAGAAGGAACTTGAAAATATGGCGCTAATCAATGAGTTTTATTATGCTAATTTAAATGAACTGGTTGATTTCGCAGGAGATTTGTCTACAGATTTGGGCTATCATAACAATAATGTTCATGGATCAACAGGATATGGATTGTTTAAATTTTGGAGAAATTTTGTTGACGAAGAGAAGAGTGAAAGAGCTCGAAAAATGTTAGCCGCTAATGAAACAAATAAATTTTTAGATCCTTTTTATGAAATATTTTTTTACGTAAGGCAAAATTATGTCAGCGACTATTATGACAAGAAAGCCATTGATTTATTTAAAGCAGCCAATGATCAAACCAAAAAGTTATTGCTAAAGGGTGTGCTTTTTGGAAGAAACTATGTTAAAGATTTAGCTTGGGATCAATTGTACATAAAAGATGACAGACTATTGAAGTTGTTTTTGGAAAATACAAACGAAAAAATATATTATTATGAAATTGAATTTAATGGAACCAAAGGGAAAGAAAAAATGCCTTTGTATAAATTCTTAAATTCAAAATATGGATTTAAAAATTCAGCGTCTAATGCACTTGTAAAAGATAAGTTAAAAAGAGATAAAAAATTAACTGGAAAAAATCCGGATGATTTTGTTGAAGAACAATTGGCAAAAGAAAAAAAAGCCGCTCTTTTTGAAAATGAAAAAAAAGAAATTCAAAAATTGATTTCGCAATCTCAAGTACTGTCTGAAAGTGGGGATTTTGACAAAGCCCTATCGCTTATTCAAAAAGCTAGAGTGGATTTCCCTAACAACTATGATTTAATAATAACTGAAGCACATATTTATAATAAACTCAATAATAATGACCGTTTTTTAGAACTACTCAAAGAAGGGGAAAAATCAGCTAACGCAAACGATGTATTGTTTTTTAATATTGGCGTACTTGAACAAGCAAATGAAAATTATGATGAAGCAGAAAACTACTATTTAAAAGCAATTGAGATTAATCCTGAAAATGTGGATGCTTATTATAATTTAGGAATTGTGTACAGTAAACAAGCAACCTTACTTAAAAATGACATCAATAGTTTTATAGACCAACCTGAAAAATATGACGAAATCTTCCTAGATATAATAGAAGTTTTCAGAAAGTCAATTTCAAACTATAAGCGTGCAGTAAAGTTACAGGAATACGATTTTGATACATTATTTGAGATGGGATTTACCTGTACTGCACAAGCAAATGAAATCGGGAAGCAGGCCAATAAAAAATTAGAATACCCAAAAAAATTCGGCTGGCTTTATTTGAAGAGGATGGAAATGTACAATCATTCATTGTTCTTTTTTAAAAAAGCGCAACAATTGGATGATACAGATGAGGACTTAAATAAAAACATAATAATCCTTCAAAAAATTGTTGATGATTTTAATGAGAAGCGTAGGAAAAAAAGCTAGGCTATCTTGAGGAATTTAGGCTCGCAGTTACCCTACTTTAATATCCCACTTTGGCTTCGTTCAGGATTCGGTTGTCTGTCTGGGCATTCAAAGTGATGGAAAGCAGCAGGGTTTAGGATTACGATTTTTGGATGATTGGAAGAAAAGCTGGATTTAATCACTAGTAACCCACTTCATTATGAGGTCAGGTACAACACTATCCGATTTTCTCTGATAAAACATTTTCCATATGCTATTCATATTCTTGTAGAAGATAAGAACGTGATTGTTTTAGCCGTATTAGGCACTTGGGAAGATCCTGATAAATGGCAATAGCTCATCCTACTGGGCCGCTCCGACTGGCTTTAGTATTATCTTCACCTCCGGCTGGGTGTAGTATCCACTACACCCTTTTATTCAAAACCTCCTTGAAAATCCTAATCTTATTTAAGCCATTTGTAATGGCCTACTAAAGCACTTCTTAGTAATCAAAAGTTTAAAATTTTGACCACTGTAAGGCTAAGGCTCGAAAATGGCACCCAAACTGATTATACCTTTGTACGTTAATCGGTCAGTATGCATTTGTAATTCCTATTGGGATAAACTATTTTTAATTGTGGAAAAGGCTTATCAAATCAGCGATCAGGAAATGCCGTATTTTTTTATATCCGAGTTGTGGGCTGGGGGATGTATTTTCGAGAAGGGATTACAGGGATTTTATCCTGGAAAACTTAACTTACTTCAGAAATCGAATATGACGAGATCGTCACATTTAGGGATGAATACTGTTTCGAGATTTCAAAAAGTTTGTCAGCAAAAAATTGCTCAAAATAATAGTGGAAAGACCTGAATATTATTTATATACGCTAGTGCTAAAAATTAAGATTGATTAAAAGGATTGATTGAAGTTGGATATTGGTAATTCTACCTTTTTACAATTATAATTGATAGAAGGGCGTTTTGCAAACACACCAAGACAGGGTAGTGTGAAAAAACTCTGCTATGGCTCCTGTCTTTAGAATAATTCCTCACAATCTTTTAAATATTTATTTGATAACCTTTGAAATCGTGCCCACATAAAAATAAAGAGAGATGTAACAATTAACCCTATCGAAATTATTAAAATATTATTAATTGAATTTTCAATATTGATAGCTATAGTAATGATTAAACAATTAATAATTCCTCCTCTTGCAATTCGGTCTCTACTACTTCTCATTTCAATTTGCTTTGATAATTCATTTGAATAAGATTGTACTTTTGCCAATGAAATAGTTATGACGTATTTTCTAATTCTATTGTTTGGAGAGAATTTATTAATAAATTTATCAATCAAATCAGTAAATAATTTCCCTAAAAAATCTACAACCATTCCAACTATGTAAATGATTCCAATAATTACTAGTGATAAAATTATTTGATCATTAAAATACGAATCAAGGTTTCTGACAAAATTTTTTAATAATATTTGTATCCAGATTAAAGAAATTGATCCAGTTAAAAAATATTCAATTAAAATCCCATTTAAATTCATAGTTGTAAAATTTAATAATATAAGGAAGTGGAGCAATTTTAGGTAGTCATTTTGTCTAAATAAATTACGGAATGAGATCAATCGTTATAAGTCATTGAATTTTTCAAAATATTTTTGGTAACCTTCATTGTACGATCTGAAGTGGGTGTGAATCTCATCAGTTAATTATTACTAATATAATCTAATTTATCTTTTTTTTGACATTTTAAACATTTTCTTAGTAGAAATTATCCCTCGACTGGATATAGTATTATCTTCACCTCCGGCTGGGTGTAGTATCCACTACACCCTTTTATTCAAAACCTCCTTGAAAATCCTAATCTTATTTAAGCCATTTGTAATGGCCTACTAAAGCACTTCTTAGTAATCAAAAGTTTAAAATTTTGACCCCCGCCTGGTTTAGGTTTGAATAGGTTGTCAAACTGATCTCTGCTCAGCCTTCAAAAGACTTTTACTTCAATCAGTGGTCGACAGGATTAGGTCTCGCTCAATTGCCTTCCTTTGGTAAAGCCAGTAATTCAGAAAATTATAAAGCATCTTTCTTTAGTAGCGAATAGGATTTCAATATAGGTTTGGAATTATTGTTTATTTCTAAAGATTAGCTTAAAAAATACCCTAATAGGGGTATTTTTTTTGAAAAAATAAACCCTTATCTTTCGAAAAAGAAAGAATTAGTAGGGATGGGGAAAGTTTTTTTAAAATGGGTCGGAATCGGTGTAACGCAATCGTAGAGCGAATTTTTTGGTTGAGGAAAAGGGGTGACATCTCCTTTGAAAAGTCTGAGCAAACAGGGTAAATAATGATCAAATGGACTTGCTTTGCTGTGGACTAGCGAAAAATTAAAAAATTCTTGTACAACTTCAAGCCTGCCTCTCAAGGTTGGTTCAGGGGATGACCCATACTAAAATTCACTACAAATAACAGTGGTACAAAACCAATCCCAGTTTAAAATTACAGCATTTACATAAACTATATAAACTAAATAAATAAAAACAGAATGAAAACAAGCTTATTATTTCAATTATCAGCAGTGGCTATTTTGACTGCATTTCTATTCACTTCCTGTTCTGAAGAGGAGGAACCTGAGGCCAATATAGGTACGCTAACGTGTAAAATTGGTGGAGAGACATTTACAGCAGTTTCTTTTGAAAACACCTTGGTAGGAGATGACACAGGTAAAAGATTTGACGTAAGGGCCACCGATGCATCAGGAAAAACACTGATAGTAACAATCAATGACGATGAACCTTATGGTACCAACTTTTCACATATAGGTGAAAAAGTCTACGTGGATTTTTTCAAAAATACACCTATAAACCTCGCTACAATAGGGACATTGATACATGTCGACCAGACATTTTTTATGACAAGCTGGGATGGAGAGGAATCTGGATATTCTTTGATTTCAAGTTCCGATTTATCAAGTAAAAGGATTAGTGGTGTCTTTGAATTTGAACTCGTAGATCCTACAAACAATGAAATAATACTCGTAACGGAAGGGAAATACACCAATGTGACCTATATTTCAGCCCCTATACCCGATTGAAAATGACAATACCGTCTGAGAAGTCGGATTTTGATATGGACCAGAAGTAGGTGTAGTTTTTTAACTACACCTTTCTTTAAAATAAAAACAACTTTAGAAAATCATCCCATACAGGCCATTTGCAATGGCCTGTCTCAAACCCTTATTCAGCAAAATCCTCAAAAAAATACAACTCCTTATCAATCTTATAAAACTTTAAAAAAATCATTTCAATATCACCCTATCAAACCTTTATTGCCCCAGGTTTGAATTTAAGGAAAACAAGTCGGGCCAGTAATAGCCAAGGGAAACCATGCATTATAAAATCTCCCCAATCGATTAATTTCATGCCATTGGCACCTCCTGCAATCCATTTGAGTTTGCCCCAAATATGTGGCTCTGGAAAAAAGGGTGCCAATCCCAACCAGGCGCACATGATCCCTACCAAAACCCAATTATTAATAGGGCTCTTAGTTGTTTTAACTTCTTTATTGACCATTGTTGTAGAATTTCGTTTTTAATGCAATTATTAATTACCACCAAGCAGGAGCCGCAGCTAAGCTTTATTTGTCTATACAAAGGTAGATTGCTTATCCATTCAAAGTGGTGACAATTGTTACAGTAAGTGATTCCCAAGGGCCAAGCAAACCTTATCTCAGAAGCTGTTACTTCTTTTGGTTTTTTTACTTTGACTAACTGCTTGATTTATATGAGGGCACATCAATTATAGGATTGGCTCCAACTTCACTCAGCCACTTATGGACTTCGCTCAGCTACCGCAGCTGGGTGTAATTTGCAATTACACCTTAATATTAATCAAAAATGTACTTAAGAAAACATTCTCTACCGGCCATTTGCAATGGCCTTCCTCAAACGCTCTCTCAGAAAAATATCCAAGACATTTTCTATATTTAACAGTCCTTGATTTTAGATTATTTTACTATCCCTTTAAGCCAGGTTTCGGCCAATTGTGGCCATGATTCTCCGGCAGGATTGCCAGTCCTTAGGCCATAGCCATGTCCTCCTTTGGGTAGTAAGTGCAAGGAAACAGGCACCTTGTTATCCCTCAATGCCGTAGCCATTACCAGCGCACTGTTGGCATGCGTGTCATCAGCTGTAGCAAAAAGAAACATTGGAGGGGTGTTTTCATTTACTTTCAATTCAGGGGTTAGGCTTCTGTTTTCTCCTCTGTCCAGGTAAGCAGGGTAGATCAACATGGCGAAATTAGGCTTTGCAGACACCTTATCCTTGTCATCTTGTGGCGTATAGGTTTCTTCATTGTACAGTGTACTCGCTCTTGCAGATAGTCCTCCACCTGCAGAGAAACCGATCAGCCCAATTTTGTCAGGATTCAATTTCCAGTCATTTGCCCCGCTTCTAACAATGCGTATGGCCCGCTGTATGTCATTCAAAGCTCCATCTTGCTTTTGCGGCACCCGGTATTCCAGTACGAAAGCGGTATAACCCAAGGTATTCAACCATTCGGCCACTTCATATCCTTCTTTATCGATGGCCAATATTTTATAGCCTCCTCCTGGACACACAATGACAGCTGCACCATTGTTTACATTATCATCCGGCAAGAAAACCTTTAAAGTAGGGTCGGTGACATCCGTCAATCGGGTAACTCCACCACTATTGTTATCTGTTACGACCGCGGGATGTTTGGCAGCCGTCTCTCCCGGTACTTTGCCAGGCCAAATGTGGATTAGGCCATCCTTTTGCGCATGCGCTACGAAAACAAGAGAGAAAAACAAGGAACAAAGTGTAAACAATACCTTTATTGGTTGAAGTCGGATTTTCATGGGAGGCTTCTATTTTTGGCGTTTCAGATCAAATCAATTTTGGAAATGGTTTCGTTTGCACTTATTAACAATATGGAAGAAAACGAGGCTTGAATATACCTTAAAAAAAATATTCTACCAATAGCTAATCATAGCAATGGTAGAGGGTGGTTCACTAAAAAAGCAATGATCATTATTCTTAAATCCTGATTTAAAAAAAATAATAAAGGGCAATGTAAATGCGCTTAATTGCTAAACCTTATGTATCGATTTGTATTAAGCCTTCCTTTGCGTAGGGTCCCCTCCTAAATCTCCTGGCTACAATTAAATTATGAAATTTGATTGAATTAGGGCTATTAATCTTCTTTTGGTATTGTTTGGGTGATTGGTACGGGGTATTTTTTGGCCTTCGGTTCAATATCTCTTCTTGTCTTACAGAAAGTCGACTTTACCCTTTCAGAAAGATTGAAATAGGGTATCCAGATACCTGCAGCCACGACAGCCTGTATAAGCGGCCTGTTTTCCAGTGTAAATGTTTCTTCGGTAAGAATGGTGTCTACCAGGATTGCCAGCAAATTGATCACATAGAAAATGGTCATTAGCATAGGTGTATTCGTCCTTCTGGTGAAAAACAGGAGGATGAGCAATAAGGAAAACACCACAAGTAATACATTGTTAGTCAATTCAAAGGCAACGGCTTCGGTTAGTCCCATATTAGAGGCATTTAACCAAAGGGATTTGTCTAAATATCCCACAGAGAAAAAATTAATAATGATCCAAATGGGTGTGATTATTATGCCGATGGCCGGCAAAACAAGCCATCCACCAATGTTTTTGTTTTCAGCATATACCCAAGGTTGAGGGTCAAAATCTTTATAAATTTTAATACTAAAATAGCTTCCGAAAACCAATAAAACCAGCACTACAAATATTGCCAAACCGCTCTTTTCACCTGTTGTGACCATGGGATTGTAGGTAAGGCTAAACATAAGGTCATTTTTTATTTTTTCATGTTCGGAAAGAAATTCAGATACCTTTTCTCCTTCAATAAAGCTTTCATTTAAATCATAGCTGTATTTTACTGCTATTCGCTCTCCATAGCCTTTGATTTCATTGGTGTATAAATAAGAGGAACCTTCAATTTTCCTTTCATCATCATTTACATTCCAAAGCTCAGGAAGCATTATTTGCGTTTCTTGTACAAAAGTGAAGGGATTCCCTAAGTTATAGAGACTATTACGGGCAATAGAACTAGGGTAATTAATCATTGACTCCAGGACCAGGGGATAGATTCTGGAATATATGAACGTTTCACCCTCATCTTGTAGCCAAAATTTTTCTATTTTATAATTTTCAACCACCAGCACTTCATTGTCCTTGAAACGATTTTCATCGTAAAAACGTATGTCTTCGGTTTCAACTATCCCTGGATATAGGTTGGTGTAAAAATTCAGGTATTCCTTTTGTATGGATGAAAGTGGATTGTTTTCAAATTCAGCCCTTATATTATCTGCTTTTCCTCCCCTATAAATCGTTTTGACCTCCAACATGGCCTGTCCCCCAATGCTGTCAACATAAATTTTCTCCTTAATATCAATCTCAGACTTTTTCGGTTTCGGAAGGGGTATCAATTCTGAAACATTATCCTTTATCAGCAATCCAAGCCCATAATCCGGGAAATAATTATGATCCAGATCTCCTCCCTGATTGGAGATGGTAGGGTCTACAAAATAATCTGTATCCTCTAGGGTAATGGCAACCACACAATGGTCAAATGCACTGTTGGAAGGATGGAGTTGATCAAGATTGTGCTTTAGGGAAGTATTGACCAATAAAGGAAACGCAGGAATGCCTTCTTTTTGTAACAAGGCAACCAATAACAGGGATTTATCCTTGCAGTCACCAAATTTCTGACGATATACTTTTTCCGGAGTGTGGGGTTTATAGGCCCCAATGCCAGATTCCAGTCCCAGATAACGAATTTCATCCTGTACCCAGCGAATCAAAGCCAGGGTTTTTTCCTTTTCCCCCAGGGTTTCCTTTATTGGATCTGGCAACCGGAATTTAGTATCCCTTGTCCTGTAGAGGGGCATGGCCCATTGAACTACATCTGCCCAGCTTTTTTGAGTGGATATGGAGGTCATGGGCAAATCCAGCGTCCAAATAGGAAGGTTATTATCCAATTCCACCGGTTTTTCTGGCCTGTTGGTCCAACTATAAACTTTACCATTCTTATTTTGCTGGATGGTTGGGTCCAGCTCATGGTTGATGTTTTTGAAATAGACTACCTGCTTGTTTTCTGCAAAAACCCGGTAATTGATATGGTTAACAGGGATGGTAAATCCATGGTATAAGTTTGATGAGAAATTGCCAAGGTGTATGGGATTAAAGCCCTCAATGGAATAACTTATGGCAATGACATCACCTTTTTGTACCCCATCCAAATGATATAAGGCAGTCATGCTTCCATCATACAAGTGCCTTTCTTTGCCAGATTCAGTGCTGGCCAGGGTGATTTTATTTAAATCCAATTGATTCAAAAATTTGTTGTTCCGTTCAATCCCGATTTTATGGAAAACCAATTTCTGAAAGCTTGGATCAAATTCGATGGATATATCAGACATTTCCTGTATCCCATCAGCAGTAAGCACCTGGTATCGATATTGATGGAAGACCGTTTGTTTAGCTAAATGGATCTGTCTTTCATAGTCTAAATAATAATAAGGCCAGTTTTCTTCTATGCCTGGCTTGGACAATGAGATGGGATCAATCCATTCAGGAGAAGGAGCTTTGGTGACGCTTGACTGAAATGCCTGGGATTGAAAGACAATGAACCCCATAAAAAAAATAATATAAACCTGTTTCATTTTCAATGAATTATAAAAAATATTGGAAATATAAGTATAGTTCAAAATAAAAACCAAGCCTTCACTACAATTTTTTTGATTACTGGTTTGATTTGGGTGGGTAGCAGGAGCATACGCTAGCCATCACTTCTGCTAGTTTTTTACAGTGATCAAAGCCTTTTAGTTTACCGTTCCTGATTAAACCCGAAATAGGCAACAGGGACATAATCCGGGTTAAAGAAATATAAAGACACGATTTTGGCGGTATTGCTGGGTTTTTTCTGCAACAATGCGGACAAAATCCAGCCCAGTTAACCACCAAACGATGCTTCAGCCGAGGTCTTAGAATTCAGGTAAAAAATTCGGTGTAAAAAGACCTGATTTAACTACCAAGGATAGTTATCCTATCCCATCATTTCGGTGCTGGCGAAATATCATTTTACATTTTTTTGGGATTGTATTGGTCACTGATAGTAAATGTAACCTTTCCAAGATTTACTCCCCCATTTCGTATTCGCTTTTCAGCACTTTTATGGTTAACACATTGTTGTCGGAGGAGATGATTTCCCACTCCTCTAATGTTTTACCACCCCAGAAAGTACCTTGAATATTTAGAATATCACCGTCTTTGGTCCAGCTGCCTTCAAAATCACTTGTGACAATAGGAGGGGTACCGCAGAAGCCACTGTTGGCACGGTGAATAAAAGTCCCATCATTAAGAAAATGATAGCCATAGGTATTCTTAGCTAATTTGTTCACTTTTTCCAAAGTCATGCCATTTTCATTGTAGGAGACATTGCTCCAGAAGCCTACGGGCAAAGGACCTGTTTCCGAGGCAGAAAGTTGAGGGTCTTCCACACAGGAAACAATAAAAAATAGGGCTATAAGTAGAAGGGTAAAAGGGCTTTTCATGGCTTTTTTATTTTTTGTTTTACCCAAGACGTAGAGATAAATAATTTTGTTGCGGTTAGATTTAAAAACCTCCATTTTTTTTAAAAGTTTTAATGCTTTGAGAGGGGGAACATTTTGGTTTTGGGTATTAAAGGATACCGTATTTCAATTGGTCAATAAAATTTGCGGAGAGAATTAGACAATCGTGTTCCCAATGATTCAGCCCGAATTGGTATATTGTCTTTGAACTAGCAGTGAACCCTATTGAGGTATTTGGGGTGGAAATAAAACAATCCTTTTATAAAAAGTCAATTGATGCATTTACTAAAGAAAACCATGGCTTTGGTATTATTGATTTTATCGATAGCGTTCCAGACCATCTACGCACAGCAAATCAATAGTAAGGAAAGGCCAAACATAATTTTTATCATGGCCGATGATTTGGGATATGGAGATTTAGGTGCTTATGGTCAGAAATTGATCCAAACCCCAAATATAGATGCCTTGGCCAATGAGGGCATGATGTTTAGTCAGGCTTATGCCGGTGGGCCAGTTTGCACCTCATCCAGAAGTGTACTTATGACTGGCTTGCACAATGGGCACACAGTGGCGAGAGACAATGTACCGCATTATCCAAGTTACCTAAAGGAAGGGGATGTCACCTTGGCTCAGGTGTTAAAGGAAGCAGGATATAGGACAGGTGGGGTAGGGAAGTGGTCTTTGGGAGATGCCCAAACGGAAGGCTGCGCCACCAATATGGGATTTGATACCTGGACAGGTTATTTAAATCAGGACCATGCCCATTATTATTACCCCAGTTACCTGGATCATGACGAAAGAAAGATTCTATTACCGGATAATCCCATTCTAAGAAACAATTACAGCCATGATATTCTCACAAATGCCACTTTAAATTTTATCCGTGAAAATAGTAAGACCCCTTTCTTTTTCTATTCTGCCTATACCATTCCCCATTTTTCAGCCCTCGAAGAAGATGAACATGGTGTAACTGTCCCTTCCACCTATCCTTATACGGACAAAGACTGGCCCGAAGCAGCTAAAAAATACGCCGCCATGATTTACCGTCTCGACAAGGATGTGGGCAAAATCGTTAAACTCATAGATGAGTTGGGGATTAGAGAAAACACCTTAATTATTTTCACCTCAGACAATGGAGGACATAGCAATACATGGAAAGGATTCAAAACCAATGGACAACTAAAAGGGTACAAGCGGGACATGTACGAGGGAGGAATAAGGGTTCCTTTCATCGCCTCCTGGCTCGGAGTCATCCCAGCTGGTCAACAATCAAATGAGGTGATTGGCTTTCAGGACATGATGCCCACCTTTGCCGGTTTGGCCAATGCATCCTTACCTGGAAATATCGATGGCATTTCTGTCATTGAGGCCTTGAAAGGGAATGCCCTTCCTGAAAATGACCGTGTGCTCTATTGGGATTTTGGTCACACCCGACGAAGGTATGACCAGGCCGTCAGGATTGGAAATTGGAAAGGAATCCGGAGAGGACAGGGCCAGCTGATAGAAATCTATGACCTTGCCAGGGATGTTTCCGAGCAGCATGACCTGGCCAAGGACCACCCGGACCTGGTCCAGAAAATGGACAGGCTAATGGAAACCATGGTGATTCCTTCCCCAAGGTATCGTGTGGAAGAAATATACAAAGGTGGACCAATCTGGAAAAAAGACTGGTAAAAGTAGGCCCTTATTTCAAGTGAAATAGAACGTTCTTTTTCGCCCGTAATCGGACATAATTCTGTTCGGAACCGAAGCAGATGAAACCTTTAAAATGCAAATATGGCCTAGAATAGCTATTCTAGGCCATATTTGCATTTTGGCACTTAATTGGTCTTTATTCTTTTCAAAAATTCGATTTTATCCATGAGAATATTTACAGGAATGATACTTTGGGCCATTTTGCTGGTCCTATGTTGGCCAATTGCCCTTATTGTATTATTGTTATACCCGCTGATTTGGTTGATTTTATTGCCTTTCCGTTTGCTCGGTTTTGGGGTTACGCTCACCCTTTCGATGATATTTGCATTGTTTATGCTGCCCTTTTCACTTTTACGCTGATGTAGCTCCTTTACTGGAAAGAAGCAAGCCAAGGTAGGTAATCGCCGCATTTACCAGAAGGATTTCAAAACCAAATTGGAAGCCATTGAACCAGGCAGCAGAATTCCAGTCGATTATAAATGAGAGGCAAGGGCTTAAGAGACAAATATATGGCACCAGCTTGTCCCGCACGGCCATTTTATTGGTCAGCCCAAAGGCGAATAGTCCAAGCAAGGGCCCGTAGGTAAACCCTGCAGCTTTAAATACGGCACTAACCACGCTTCTGTCGTTGACCTCATTGAATACCACTATGGTTAAAAATACAAGGAAGGTAAAACCAATGTGTATCCATCGCCTGGTTTTGTCCTGATTGATATTTTTGCGCTCGGGTAATTTGACTATGTCTATGCAAAAAGAGGTAGTCAATGCTGTCAAAGCAGAGTCTGCACTTGAGAAAGCAGCAGCAGTAATACCGAGTAAGAAAACCACTCCCGTCAACGTTCCAAAGTGATTCAGTGCCAGGAAAGGAAACAACTCGTCGGTCGCTTTGGGTAAATCGATACCATTTATTTCAGCGTAATGGTACAATAGCACGCCTAAGCCTAGAAATAAAAGGTTGGAAATGAAGAAGGTAATAGAGAACCAAAAGATGTTTTTTTGCGCATCTCGTTGATTGCGACAAGTTAGGTTCTTTTGCATGATGTTTTGATCCAGCCCATTCATGGCAATGGTGATGAATATACCTGCCGCAAACATTTTAAAGAAATTCTGACTTGTATTTCCCTCCCAAACGAAAATGGAAGAAAGTTCGCTGTTTTTTACTATTGTAAGCAATTCACCCCCACCCACACCCAGGTGCTTGCCGATTACCACAATGGTAATAAGGACGGCTAAAAGCAAAAAGAGGGTTTGGAGGGTATCTGTCCATACGATGGTTTTGATACCGCTTTTGTAAGTGTAGAGCCAGATCAGGATCATGGTGGTCAGAATCGAACCGTAAAAGGGGATACCGAAGGCGTCGAAAAAAGCGATTTGTAAAACAGTAGCTGCTAGAAAAAGCCTGAAGGAAGCACCTATGGTTTGGGAGACAAGAAAGATGGTGGCGCCAGAAATATAGGCCTTAGGTCCAAACCTGGTCTTTAGGTATTCGTAAATAGAAATCAGGTGAAGTTTGTAAAAAAGCGGAATGAGTACCAGTCCAATAATGGCATAGCCTACCATATTGCCCATTACAAATTGCAAATAAGCCCAATGGGTGTTGCCTACCTCCCCGGGAACGGAGATAAAAGTAACTCCTGATAATGCTGCCCCTACCATCCCAAAGGCTACTAGAAACCAGGGAGATTCCCTGTTTCCAGTATAGAAAGTCAGACTGTCAGATTTCAGTGAAGTTAGATAACTGATAAATAATAAAAGCGCAAAATAAACGGCTATCACACCAAAAACGAGCAATGGACTCATGGTTCTCTCTTTAAAATAGAATTTTTATCCCCAATGATAGGCATTTTCTTTAAATCATTTTAATGAGAAGCAACAAAAATGGTATCTTTCAAGCGAAATTGATAGCATTTGAAAGTATGAACAATTATAGACAAAGTACCAGAAGTTCTTTAGGTGGAGGAAACCTTGCCCACAAGCAGTCTTTCTATACAGTGGCAAAAAAGGGATTGCTCATTCTGATTTTGCTATCCCTCAATATAGTTTCACTCTATGCGCAGCATCAGCGGCCACCTTTTTTAGCTGAAAAATACGATCACTGGGCAGATTCAGTATTGTCTACCTTAACTTCAGAGCAACGCATAGCGCAGTTGATCATGATACCTGCTTATTCGAACAAAGACAAAGTACATGTGGATTCCATTGCTGCCTTGGTAAAGAAACACGGGGTGGGAGGAATTATCTTTTTTCAGGGAGGTCCAGTTCGTCAGGCACACATGATCAATCAATTTCAGCAACTTTCAAAGGTGCCATTAATGGTAAGCCTGGATGGGGAGTGGGGGCTAAAAATGCGATTGGACAGCACGGTAAGGTTTCCCTATCAAATGGCCTTAGGAGGATTGAGTGATGAAAGCCTAATTTATGATATGGGAGCAGAAGTGGCTCGGCAAGCCAAAAGAGCAGGGATTACCGTGAACTTTGCGCCAGTAGTGGATGTCAACAACAATGCAAACAATCCAGTAATTGGATTTCGCTCTTTTGGTGAAGAGAAAGTAAATGTAAGCAGCAAATCTATGGCCTATATGAAAGGCATGCAGGACAATGGCTTACTGGCTTCTGCCAAACATTTTCCTGGGCATGGCGATACGGAAGTGGATTCACATTATGGGCTTCCTGTGCTAAATTTTTCCAAAAAGAGATTGAAAGATTTAGAATTGTATCCTTTTCAAAAACTGATGGATCAGGGTTTGGGAAGTGTAATGGTGGCGCACATGGAGATTCCAGTTTTGGATAGTGCAGAAAATAGCCCCTCTAGTTTGTCCAAACCCATTGTTACGGATTTACTCAAAAATGAAATGGGCTATGAAGGACTTATCTTTACTGATGCCTTAAACATGCAAGCAGTGGCTAAATATTACCCTCCGGGTAAAGTGGATGCCAAAGCACTAGTTGCTGGGAATGACATGCTTTTAAATACGATGAATGTTTCCGCAGCGATTGAAGAGATAAAGGCAGCGATTGGACGAGGAGAAATTAGTCAAGAGGAAATAGACAAGAGAGTACTCAAAGTGTTAAAAGCCAAAGCCTGGTTAGGGCTGGATAAATGGGCACCTGTTGAAACGGATCATTTGATAGCGGATTTAAACAATTCAGAAGCTAACTTTTTAGCCGAAAAATTAACAAAAGCTTCACTTACCCTTCTTAGGAATGAGGAACAAGTTCTTCCTGTTAAAGGGCTTGAAAACACAAAAATAGCAAGCCTTTCAATAGGTGCAAATCAAAGGACTGCATTTCAAAATTACCTGGATCGGTACAGCCCTATGGATCATTTCATATTTCCTAAAGATGGAGGGATAGCGGATATTAATGCATTAAAAGAAAGTCTTTCTGGCCATCAATTGGTACTGGTAGGGCTTCATGGACTGGGTATCCGAGAGGGAAACAATAACTTTGGAGTAAGCCCTGAAATGGTGACCTTATTAAGGTCACTTATTGAGAGCCACACTGTTATCGTTAGCGTCTTTGGAAATGTTTACAGCCTGGGAAAAATTCAGGGTTTAGAGAAAGCGGCTGGGGTTATCGCTGCCTATCAGGAAACTCCCCTTACACAAGACCTAACGGCCCAAATGATTTTTGGAGGAATAGGAGCCAGTGGGAAATTACCAGTTACGATAAACCAGGCTTTCTCCAGAGGTGATGGGATAAAACTTGATGGAGGGATTAGAATGGCCTATACCTTGCCTGAAGGTGTAGGCCTGGCTTCAAAAGATTTGAATGGAATAGATTCCATGATGCAGATGGCGATCAAAATCAAGGCCATACCGGGTGGACAAGTGTTAATGGCTAAAGATGGCAAAGTTTTTTACCACAAAGCTTTTGGGTACCATACCTATGATTCCCTGCAGGAAGTAAGGGTGGATGACTTGTATGACCTGGCATCAATTACCAAAATCAGCACCTCCCTGGCGGCATTTATGCATTTAAAAGGTAGGGGTAAGTTTGATGAAAATCAGACTTTGGGCCATTATCTGAAAGCTGCCAGAGGGACAAACAAAGAGAACTTGGTCTACCGGGATATTTTAACCCACCAGGCAAGATTGCGTTCATGGATACCTTTTTGGATGTCCACAGTTAGAAAAAGTGGAAAGTTTAAATGGTATACCATGAAGGCGGATTCTTCAAGGCGTTTTCCTATAAAAGTAGCAGACAAGCTATTTATCCACCGCAATTATGACAAGAAAATTTATAAGGAAATCTTTTCCTCTCCTTTAAATGCTGAGCCGGGATATGTCTATAGCGATTTGTCATTTATTCTTGCGCCTAAGGTAGTGGAGGAAATCACAGGGGAAGACTTTTATGCTTATTTGGAAGAGAATCTTTACAAACCCCTGGGGGCTGGAACACTTACCTTTAACCCTTACCGAAATTTCGGCATGGATCGAATAGTTCCAACAGAGTATGATTCGGCCTTCAGGAAGCAACTCCTGCATGGCACAGTGCATGATGAGGGTGCCGCTATGCTGGGCGGAGTAAGTGGACATGCAGGCTTGTTTGGTACGTCCAATGACTTGGCCAAGCTGATGCACCTATACCTTTATGATGGGTTGTATGCTGAAGAACAATTAATTGCTTCAGGGGTGGTTCATGATTATTCCAAGTGTGTATTCTGCGAGGAGGGAAATTATAGGGGTATGGGGTTTGACAGGGCCAATAAACCGGGAGATCCAAATGGCAATGCAGCGCCTAGTGCTTCGGAGAAAAGTTTTGGGCATTCAGGATTTACAGGTACCTATACCTGGATTGACCCTGAAAATAAAATCGTTTATGTATTTCTCTCGAACAGGGTTAATCCTACCAGGGAAAACAGGAACATCTATAAATTAAATGTTCGGACCAATATTATGGAGGAAGTTTACAAGGCGATGAAAAAAGCAAAGCTTAGGGAATAACAACAGAAATTCACGCTCCATTTTTAATTGAGCACCTAGGGTGAGAAATAATTTATTTGAATTTTAAGGACATTGGAACTGTCAAATAGAAACAGCTATTTTCGTCTGACTTAGCAGATGAAAATAGCTGTTTACAGTATCACCTTAGGCTTAATCAATACTGTCCTTCGAGTATTTTTGCTTTAAGTGTTTTTACTTTATCCAGCGTCATTGGTTTTACGATATAGTCACTGACAAAATCATATTTTTTGGCTTTGTCCATTTCTTCCTGATTTATGGAAGATGAAATTACGAAGACTTTTATGGGATGATCATAGGAAACACTGCCGATTTTATCCAAGAGTTCCCAGCCATTCATTAAGGGCATATTGATGTCCGTAAGGATAACATCTGGCATCGGTTCATCCTTTTCAATTCTTTTTTGAAAATCTTGCCATGCTTCTTCACCGTTTAAGAAAAAAAGAGCTTGCTTAGTAAAGGAGGTTATTTCCATGATTTTTTTTGTACCAAAATTATATAGGGGATCATCATCCACTACATAGGTTAGCCCTATTTTACTCATAAAAAAAGATTTTTATTGGTATACCCGATAAAGATTCATGTTATTCATTCAACAAACCTTTTGTCAAATTCAAAATGTTAAAAAAGAATTTTGGAAGGGTTGCAATTATTTGAAAATCAACGGACTCATGGCTTTTCATGTCGTTACGATAGTGGTGCTATGTCTCCACTCCAACTCCACTGATTCCTCTTTAAAGACAACACTTTTCACTAACTCTACTACATAATTCGGGTTAAATGTAAATTATTTAATTCAATTTATGCCCCAATAGTGTGGAATTTTTAAGAAAACCACAATAATATTACGGTGTTTGTGGGGTTTCTGTTTAATATTAGTACGTGTCAACCAAGCTAAACGCTGTTCTATTTTATCCAAGAGCTAACATAATTTGATAGCAAGCATCTATTTTTGTTTTTTTTCTTTTACTTTACAATTCAGATGATATCAACACTTAAATCCTTAGCTTGCCATGAAACGATTATTTTCAATTGCAGTAGTATTATTATTAGCTGCTGGCTGCCAGCCGGGAGAGAATAAAGAGACCAATGAAAAACCCAAAGAGATGAAAGAAACGGTGAGCGCTGAAAAGCCTTTATTAAGACATGTAGTCTTATTTTCTTTTAAAGAAGAATCAAGTCCATCAGACATTGCACAAGTAGAGGAAGCATTTATTGGACTTCAGGATAAGATCCCTCAAATCATAGATTTTGAATGGGGAACCAACAATAGTCCTGAAGGGCTTAATAAAGGATTAACCCATTGCTTTTTCCTCACTTTTGAAAGTGAAGCTGATAGGGATATTTATTTGCCACATCCTGCTCATAAGGCATTTGGAGGTATTTTGGGGCCTCATCTTAAAGATGTAACGGTAGTGGATTATTGGACCAAGTAAACTTAAAAAAGCCTTTCTTTAAGAAAGGCTTTTTTAATAATCTGTAGGGATTTAATGCTTATGGGGAAGGGTTTTCTCCTCCATACTTACGTCATTTCCTTTACGTATCTGCATGCGGTAATATACCAATATTTCTTCAGCACCAGCATTAAGTACAGCTTCTTGTGCGTCTTTTGCGATTGCCATCAACCTTTCTTCCGGTCCTTCCATGACGGTCTCAAAAGGAGTAACCTCATATTTTACACCTGAAGCTGCAATGACCGCAATGGCTTTGTCTACTAATTGGTAGCTGTCCAAGGTTTTACTTTTTGGAACGATTTGAATACCAAGGTTAATGTTTTTCATTTTCTTATTTATTGTAAAAATTCATTGTTTTCTCTAAACCGATGGTGCTAAAGGCCGTGATCATCTCAATGGCTTTGTCCATATAAATTGGCAGGGCATCAATTTCTTCCTTTGACCATCTTCCCAAAACATAGTCTATTTGTCTTCCTTTTGGGAAGTCATCACCAATACCAAATTTAAGTCTGGAATAATTTTGTCCACCGGTTAGTTCTTCAATGTTTTTCAAGCCATTGTGACCAGCGCTGGAGCCTTTTGCTTTCAATCTTAATTTACCAAATGGAAGCGCAATGTCATCGACTACAACTAAAACATTTTCTTTGGGTATCTTTAATACTTTCATCCAATAATTGACAGCTTTTCCACTTAGGTTCATATAAGTGGTAGGCTTGATCAAATGAATTTGACGCCCTTTGTGTTTTAGCAGGGAGGTGAAGGCTAGCCTGTCACTTTCCCAGCTTAATTTATTTTCATCAGCCAGTCTGTCCAGGATTAGGAAGCCTACATTATGTCTGGTCAATTCGTATTCAGGGCCAATATTTCCTAACCCTACAACAAGGTATTTCATGTGCTTAGTTTGACTTTTCTAAAGTCGATATACTGTTTCAATTGGAATATGCATTAACTCCTCTTTCCTAATGGGGATCTTATCGAAATCAATTAAATGTCAAAATTTCCAACTTCGTTATACCAAAGTCAGCCATCAACTTGTGATCTCATAACTTATTGAGAAGGATTGAGACAGGTTATACCGAATCCAATTGCAAAATCTAGTAATAGAATCAACTTATTTTCTGACGAAGATAAAAAAATCCTGTTCCGTGAAAAACAGAACAGGATTAAAATTTCATTGAAATAAAGTTAGAGATTAAATTTCTCCTTCTTCTTCTTCACCTTTCTTACCTCTCAATGCTCTAGGGATACCTACAGTAGCGATAGTTACATTTGGACTGTTAAGTAATTCAAATTTCTCAACGCTCAAATCACCTACTTTTACTGATTTACCCAATTCAAGACTGGAAATATCAAATGGTATTTCGTCTGGAAGATCATGTGCAAGACCTTTTACCAAAAGAGTCCTGGTTTTGGTCTCTAATTTTCCACCTTTGATAATACCTGGAGAAGAACCGTATGGTTTTACCGGTATTTCCATTTTAATGGCTTTGTCATCACTAAATGCCAAGAAATCAGCATGAAGCAATACTTCACTTACTGGGTGAAATTGTGCTTCTCTTAGGATGGTTTTAATAATTGTGCCTTCGATATTCAGATCCACCATGTGAACTTCAGGTGTGTAAATCAAATCCCTGAACAAAATAGCAGGTGATGTGAAATGAATTTGTTCTTCAATGCCTGGTCCGTAAACAACACAAGGTACATTTCCTTCTTCACGGATGACATCAAGAGATCTTCTGTCGAGATTTGCTCTTTTAAACCCTATAATCTCAATTGATTTCATAATTTATGTTTAGTTAAAATATTAAATTCTTAAATAAAAAGGGAACTAATAGACGTATTCCCCGTGACAGCATGAATTGCTTTGGCAAATAAATCTGCTACGGTTAGTACTTTTATCTTAGAGGATTGCTGCATTGCTGGAATGGTATCTGTGATGACCAATTCAGAAAGAACAGATTTCTCAATATTATCATATGCTTTGCCAGACAATACCCCATGTGTAGCGATGGCCCTAACAGACGAAGCTCCTTTGTCCATGATGATTTGTGCAGCCTTGCACATTGTACCCGCAGTATCTACAAGATCATCAATCATGACAACATCCTTTCCTTCCACATCTCCAATCAACTGCATGGATGCTACCTCGTTGGCTCGTTTTCTGTGCTTGTCACAGACTACCATTTCTACTTCAAAATGCTTGGCATATGATCTGGTTCTACCAACGCCACCTACATCTGGTGAGGCGAAAATTAGATTTCCTAAATCCAAGCTTTTCAAATAGGGCACAAAGATAGCAGATCCATTCAAATGATCCAAAGGAATATCAAAAAATCCCTGGATTTGACCTGCATGGAGATCACAGGTCATTATTCGGTCTGCGCCAGCCGAGGTTATCATATTGGCGATAAGCTTGGCAGCAATACTGACTCTAGGCCTGTCTTTACGATCCTGCCTCGCATATCCAAAATAGGGGATTACAGCACAAACCTTATAGGCACTAGCTCTTTTGGCAGCATCGATCATCAAACATAACTCTAATAAGTTATCTGCGGAAGGATTAGTAGATTGAATCAAAAAGACATTGCAGCCTCTAATCGATTCATTATAACTGGGGGACATTTCGCCGTCACTAAATTTAGCTAAGGTTAAGTCCCCAAGTGCCTGACCATAAGCTTTGGCAATACTTTGCGCCAATAGTGGCGTGTTAGAACCTGAGAAAATTTTGGTCTCGGGCATGATATTATTTTTTTAGGTGGTTTTTGTTCAAAGGAATAACAAATGTAATAAAAAATTGACGGTTACCTTTTTTAGTCAAAAATAAAACGAAGGTATTTTTCCTTTTTAGTTCACCTAGGGAATGATAGTGGCTTTCTATAATGTTATCGGATCGACATTTTCAAGCAAATAGCCTATTTCTTCCTGAATCTTATTGCCTATTTTAAACAGGTTTTTATCTTGCTCTTGTTTACCCATTTGATCCGTTAACTGCAATAGGATAAAAAAGCCTGTTGTACCAGCTGAGCTTTTTATTTTTTTACTGATGTCCAATAGGGATTCAACATTGTTGTTTTTAAGTGCATCCTCTAAATTGGTTTTATTTTCTAACAAATTTAAGCGTGCTATTTTCAAAAGTTCTTTTCCTATTTCCTTGTCACCATCGAATAAGTCTAAAAGGTGGGTTTTATCAAAATGCTTAGTAATATAATGAGTCTTTTGGTTATTAGGTATTTGTTCAGTGGGTTCGGTTTTATGAAGCATTAAAAGCTTTATGATTCTTTCTGTTAGTTTACCCTGTACCAAAGGTTTACTAATATAATCGTTCATTCCAGCCTCTAGGCATCTTTCTTTTTCGCCTTTAACGGTGCCGGCAGTTAAGGCAATAATTGGTATGTCTCTTCCATGATCGATTGTTCTAATGGCTTTAGCAGTTTCGTATCCGTTCATTATGGGCATTTGGATGTCCATGAGAATAAGGTCCGGACGGTTTCTGATAACGTATTCATAGGCCAAAAGCCCATTTTCCCTCTCAATTATGTTTATTGTAGGACTTATTTTTGACAAAATTATTTTGGATAACTTCATGTTAACCGGATTGTCCTCAGCTATAAGGACATTGAAATTCTGGGTGGTTAGAAAATCAAAATTCTTTTCAGATTTAATCTGAATGTCGTTAGAATTATTAGCATTCGGGTTTTTTAGCTTATTAAATAATTGAACCATTTGATGATCTTTTATTGGCTTAATTAATCTATGGTGAACATTTAGCTTAGAAAGTTTGTCAATTTCCTGGTCATTGTCATTTGAGCTAGAAAGCAAAACAATAGGAACCTGTGCAATGGATTCGTTTTTTAAAGAACGTATTTTCTCTATGGTTTCGACACCATTTAAAAATGGCATACGAAGGTCTATTAGAATTAAATCTATTGGCCATTCATTTTCCAAAATTTTAAGCCCTTCTATACCATTGCTGGCTTCGAGGCATTGGATTTTTTTGACCTCTAAGATCTCTTTTACCAAATACCTGTTCGTTTGGTTGTCGTCTACAACCAATATTTTTTTCAGTCCAAGGTTGTCAAACAAATTTTCTATTTGACCCTCCTCTACTAAGAGGTCAATGTCAAAATAAAAAAGACTTCCTTTATTTGGTTCACTTTTTAATTCGAGTTTAGTTCCCATCAAACCCAATAGTTTGTTGGAAATGGTAAGTCCAAGTCCTGTACCTCCAAATTTTCTTGTAGTACTTGCATCTTCCTGAGAAAAGGCATCAAAGATTTTGAGCTGATTGTCTTTGGATATGCCTATTCCAGTATCCTTGACAGAGAAACGAAATTTCATGGGGCCATTATCTTGGACCTTTTTATCCAAAACTTCAACTTTCAACTCTACTTCTCCTTTTACGGTGAATTTAATGGCATTTGTTAATAAATTCACCAAGATCTGCCGAAGTCTGACATCATCACCAAAAACAAAGCGAGGCAAATGAGGAGAAAGATTTAAAATAAGTTCTAAGCCTTTCGAGTGAGCCTGGTAATTGATAATGTCCGCAACCTGTGTGCCCAATTCGAAAATATCTACTTTATCAATGGACAAGTCCATTTTTCCAGCCTCTATTTTGGAGAAGTCTAAAATGTCATTAATTAAATCTAACAATGAATGGGCTGAATGATAAACCGTCTTCATGTATTGAAGTTGGGTTTCAGACAATTGGGTTTTCATTAATAAATCTGAAAAACCTATAACACCATTCAAAGGCGTTCTGATTTCATGACTCATATTGGCTAAAAAATCAGATTTAGCTTTATTGGCATTTTCCGCACTTTCCTTGGCTACATTGAGTTGGGTGTCAAATTCCTTTCTGGCACTTATGTCCTGATAAGTGCCATACATTAGGGTAGGATTGCCATCGGCATCCCAGGAAAAAACCCTACCGACCTCAAAAACCCAAACCCAATGACCCTCCTTATGCTTTAAACGTATTTCACATTGGTAAACTTCGGTTTTTCTATTGAAGTGATTTTCTAACCTTTTTTCTTTTTCTATTAGGTCATCATCATGGCATAGCTCATTCCAATCCTTCTGAAAAAGAATGATTTGGTCATCTATCCCATAGCCGATGATTTCCCAGAACCTTTGATTTACCAAAATTTGCTTCGTCTCCATATTCCATTCCCAGGTCCCGGTATTGGTACTTGTAAGGATGGCATTGAGCCGTTTACCGTTATCTAATAAGGCTAGTTCAGCCTTTTTTCTGTCGCTAATGTCATTGGTGATACCAACCATTCCTATGATTTCACCGGTTTCATCAATTAAGGGTAGTTTTGAAATTAAGCAGAACCTCTTTTTTCCATTCCTTTGTTCAAGAACAACTTCTTTGTTAATTATAGCTTTCCCGTCAAATATAACCAACTCATCCTCAATTCTGGATTCTTTAGCTGTTTCAGCATTAAATAACTCTTCATCTGTTTTTCCTAAAGCTTCACTTTCATCAGTCAGGCCTACATATTCCAGTTCTTTTTGGTTAATAAGCGTCTTTTCAAAACGTATATTTTTTGTGTAAATATTGATGGGAATGTTATCGATAATTGTCTTTAATAAGGATCGTTCTTTGTTGATAGAAAGTACTGCAGATTCAAGCTCTTCATGCGTTTTAATTGATTCTGAAATATCTATTCCATTGAATAGTACAAAGGGTTGGCCTAGTAATGGTTCAAATAAAATACTGTTTATTTGAAAGGTATTGACCTGTCCTGATTTCGATGTGAGTAGCCCAACTCCATAGAATACCTTTTCTGTCTTTATTTTCTCTAAGTATTTATAAAAATTATCTTTATTTACGGCTAATTCCGAAATGTTAATTCCCGAAAGTTCTTCCCGTGAATAATTTAAAACCTTTATGCCGGATTGGTTTATGTGGATGATATTTCCGTTAAGATCATGCTTCAGCATTAGTCCCTGGGCATTTTCAAAAAAGTCCTGGTATTCTTTTACTGTATCCTTTGCTTCTATTACATTCTTTTTTTCAGGGCTTATAATTTTCAATACACAAAGAATGTCTCCATCTGAAGAAGGTAATTTTTCAAAACTTACCTCGTACCATTCAATTTGGTTATTGGTGCTAAGACAGTATTCCTTGACTTGCTTTTGTTTCGTTTCTATTGCAATTTGAATTAGTTTTTCAAACATTTCTAAATCAGCAGGCGGAAAATCTAATTCACTTATCCTATTGTTGAGAAATACCTCGGGTGGTATGAAAAGATTCCCACCATCTGCGCAGAAATATTCCCTGACTATAAGTTCTTTATCTAATATAAATACAATGTCACCGAATTTAGCAAGGACTTCTCTAAATTTTTTAATGGATTTACCCAGTCTGTTCCTATCAAGGGATAATTCAATTTGCTTGCTAACTTGTTTGCCTAAAGTAGCTAAAGCTTTCCTTTCCTTAGCTTCTAGTTTCCTGGGCTTATAATCCATGACACACAAAGCGCCAATTGGAAAACCACTTTCGGAAAGAATCGGAAAGCCTGCATAGAAAGAAATAGACTTTCCTTCTAATTCAATAGGGCCAATGGAGTCATTAGCGATATCGGCGATCTCTAAGGTGCCTGTTCTTGTGATGAAATGGAAGTCTTCAGCCTTTTCTCGTGTCACCTCGCTTATGGTCAAACCTACTTTGGATTTGAACCAAACCCTATCCTGATCCAAAATGGTTACCGCCGCAATTGGTGTTTGGCAAATATCCGCCACTAATTCTACCATATCGTCAAAGGAGGTTTCAGGTAGGCTGTTCAATATCTGACCAGCATCTATTGCTTTCAACCAATTTTTGTCCTTGACTGGATCTTTGTTAGTGGAAGTACTCATTAGGGGATTTTTACCATCAATTAAAGGTTGATTTTAAAGAAAATTACAAGTATTTCCTAAAATATCATCTCTAAATTTCCAGACATTGGCGTGGAAAAATCCATCATATTATTCGATAAACAAAATTAATTATTTATATAACATTTTTCATTATGTAAAAGATGGAATCTTGAAAATAAAAGAAATTCTATATTTGGGGAGGGATTTTGGTATCCATGCTTGTTTAGGGTAAGTTATACAAGTTTAATACAAAGAATCGCTAAAAGAAATAATTTAGCTGGCGAATGAAAAGGTAAAATTCATCTATTTAAAAAGTTTTAATAAATCTTGTTTGATCAAAAACGGAAGATTTTTTCTTAATTTTATTACTAAGGATTTTTAAACTTATTTAGCATTAACAATGGGATATATTGAATTTAGAAAAAACCTTAAAATATTAATAAATGGTACCTTTGTAAAACCAATTATTCATTCAAAATAAGCATAATTTATGAAAATGTTCCTTAAAAAAACATCTCTTCTTTTTTCTTTATTTTTTCTAGGTGTCATTGTCTTTTCTTTATTTTTCTCAATTGCTGTTTGTGCACAAAAGGGGGGGGATATTAAAATAATGGCATACAATATTCATCATGCCAACCCTCCTTCTAGGTCTGATAGTATTGATATTGAGGCAATTGTGAGAGTGATAATGGCGGCTGATCCAGACCTGGTAGCCCTACAGGAAGTGGATGTGAATACCATGCGTTCAGGAGTTGGTCTTAATCAGGCAAAAGAGTTGGCCATGCGCACAGGCATGAATTATTATTTTGAGCCATCTATACCTTTTCAATGTGGAGGGTATGGCAATGCTATACTTTCTAAATACCCCATTGAAGAAAAGTCCTTTTTTCAATTATCAGCAGAAGAGGGAACAGAACCCAGAGCTGTTTTGAGCATTCAAGTTACTTTACCTGGCGAGAGGGAGGTGAAGTTTGCTTCCACTCATCTTGATTTTAGTGCTAGTACAAATACAACCCAACAGGCTAAAGATGTCATTGCCCATTTTAGAAACGAGAAGCTGCCAGTAATAATAGCTGGAGACTTTAATGCGGTAGTAGGTTCGGATGCTATAAAGGTAATGGATAGCAGTTTTGATAGAACCTGTTCAGGAGAATGTCCGCCAACCATTCCAGTAAATAACCCTAAAAAAGCGATTGATTTTATTTTTTTCAAGTCAAAAGAAGTGTTTACTGTACAACAGCATGAAGTAATATCAGAAACTTATGCCTCTGATCATCTACCTGTTTTTGCTGTATTAACGTATTAAACAGTGGTCATTTTAGAGGATAATTCCGTAAAGGATAGTCCAAAATGGGATAATATTTATTACTTTACCTCTGAATCGTTAGGGCTTAGTTGAAACTGAAATACAAAGACTTATTTTGTTTTTTTCATTTGATTAGCTTATTTATTATTGAGGGTTTGATTTTACCAAGAATCAGTTGGCGGTCTTTCCTATTTATTCAAGTAATTGACGGCTCATCTTTATTGTCGAAAAAAGTTAATGAAATTTAAATTTATATGGATTTGAAAATAGCTTCAGCTCAATTTGAAAATAAAAGTGGAGACAAGGAGTATAACCTTAGTGTGATTGATGAATTAAGCAAAAAAGCCGCGGAAGATGGTGCAGATGTTATCGCTTTTCATGAATGCTCCATTACTGGGTATTCTTTTGCGCGCAACTTGAACAAAGAGCAAATGTTGGAACTGGCAGAAATTGTACCAGATGGCCCCAGCGTTCAGCAACTGATCCACATAGCTCGAAAGAACAATATCACCCTACTGGCAGGCCTATTTGAGAAGGATAAAGAAGGGCGAATTTTCAAATCTTACCTGTGTGTAGATGCAGAAGGTCTTCAGGCCAATTACCACAAATTGCATCCCTTTATTAATCCGCATATTAAACCAGGTTCAAGCTATTGTGTTTTTGATTATAAAGGTTGGAAATGTGGGATTTTGATATGTTATGACAATAATATTATTGAGAATGTAAGGGCAACCTGTCTATTAGGAGCGGAGATAATTTTCATGCCACATGTTACCATGTGCACGCCTTCTACCAGGCCTGGTGCCGGATTTGTAGCCCCTGAACTTTGGCAAAACAGAAAGAAAGATCCGACTTCATTAAGGTTGGAATTTGATGGGATGAAGGGTAGGCAGTGGCTTATGAAATGGCTGCCTGCTAGAGCTTATGACAATGGGGTTTATGTGGTTTTTTCTAATCCAATTGGAATGGACGATGACCAGTTAAAAAATGGCTGTTCCATGATCATAGACCCATTTGGTGATGTAATTGCGGAATGTCGAAAACTCGACAATGATTTGGTTATTGCTGATTTGTCTAGGGAGAAGCTTAAACTGGCTGGGGGCTACCGTTATAGGAATGCAAGAAGACCAGAACTTTACAAGGAAATACTAGGCCAGGAACATGATGCTACCCAAAAGGTAGCATGGTTGGACAATTAAGATAAAAAATATGGAAAGCCAAGTTCCCGAATGCTTTTATAGAGTGAGCGTAAAAGCCTTAATACGCGATGAAGAAAATCGCTTTTTACTGGTTAAGGAAGACAATGGTTTTTGGGAGTTACCAGGAGGAGGATTGGATTTCGATGAGTTTCCTCTGGAAGGCCTTAAGAGAGAGCTTTGGGAGGAAATGAAATTGAAAACCACCTATATTTCCAAACAACCAGCTTATTTTTTTACGGTTAAAAACCACAATAACGTATTTATCGCCAATGCGATGTATGAGACCCATTTAGAAAGTTTTGATTTTGAGCCTACGAATGAATGTGTAGAAATCCGGTTTTTTTCACCAAATGAAGTATTTGAAGAAAAGAACATTTATCCAAATGTTTACGCCTTTGCAGAATTGTATCAAAAAGAACCCTAAATCAATTTATCTGGGCTCTAAATGATGGATTATATCGTGCTTATTGACCTTTGCCAAAGAATTAGAAAAATGCCATGGCTTTTTTCTTGCACCGGAAATTACTCCGAAGTCTATTAAACTTTACTCGTTTAATTTTTCTTAAACTAATTCTATCACGCTTTCTTGCTCAAAAGAAGCTGGGAGCCTTTTGGTTACATGATTTGTAGGGAGGGAAATGGGCAGGATACTAGGAATCATAATGGGTATTCTTGGATTGATCTGCTTGGTAAAGATCCCTGCATTTTTAGATTATTTATAGTATTTTGCGCACCTGAAATGCCCAGAATCCTATTTTATTTTATCCAAAATGCCCGGTAGGTTAATTCTTTCCGGTAATAAAAAGAAAACCATGAAAAATAGTCCCAACAGAAGAAATTTTTTTAAAAAATCGATTGTACTAGCCGGCGCATTTTCAACAGGAAGTTTGTTTAACGAACTTCATGCAAAAGATTTTGAAAAAATAGCCAATGTATATAAAGACTTAAGCCCTGCTGATATAGCTAGTAACGAGGATTTTTGGTCCTTAATACAGCAAGCCTATCCAGCAAGCTCTTCACCGGTATTAAACCTTAATAATGGAGGTGTTTCACCCAGTCCTCAATTGGTTCTTGATGCGGTGGATCGCTACAGCAAAATGTCCAATATGGCGCCATCCTATTATATGTGGAGAATTCTAGACCAGGGAAGAGAGCCTTTAAGAGAAAAACTGGCACTATTGGGAGGCTGTGATCCTGAAGAAATAGCTATCAATAGAAATGCAACAGAGGCATTAAACACGGTTATACACGGTTTAGACCTTAATAAAGGAGATGAAGTAATTGGTAGTATTCAAGATTATCCCAACATGATGAATGCTTGGAAACAGCGAGCCTTGAGGGAGGGTATTGTGTACAATCAATTGTCTTTCGATTTTCCAATTGAAGACGAAGATTTTATTGTAGACATGTACAGGCAAGCGATTTCTCCTAAAACCAAAATAATACATGTCACCCATGTAATCAATTGGGTAGGACAAATTATGCCGGTAAAGAAAATCTGCCAGATGGCGCATGAAAGAGGGATTGAAGTAATCGTAGATGGTGCACATTCTTTTGGCTTACTGGATTTTAATATCCCCGATTTAGAAGCAGATTATTTTGGGACAAGCCTTCATAAATACCTTTCAGCGCCTATAGGAACAGGCATGATGTGGGTGAAAAAGGAACATATTGCTAAAGTTTGGCCTTTATTCTGCGATCAAGATCCGAAAAGAGGGGATATAAGGAAGTTTGAAACGCTTGGTACAAGGAGTTTTCCATTGGAACAAGGGATAGGTGAAGCGATCAATCTACACAATGGAATAGGTAAAAAGAGAAAAGAAGAGCGGGCGAGATATTTAAAGAATTATTGGGCAAAAAAAGCAGTGGAAATTCCAGGTGTAAACATCCATACTTCGTTAAAACCTGCATTCAGTTGTGCTATTGCGGGAGTATCGATAGACGGAATGACACCAAGAGTACTTGAAAGTACGCTTTTGAAAACCTATAAGATTCATACTTCACCTATTAGTTATGAAAATATAAATTGTGTCCGAGTTTCTCCTCATGTTTATACTAAACCTTCTGATTTGGACAGGTTAGTGAAAGCACTAGGTGAATTGGCACCGAAATAATGCCTCAAAAAATTAAATAAATGGTGGAAAAATCTTATGACGCAATAGTCGTTGGTTCAGGCCCAAACGGCTTGGCTGCGGCTATTGTGTTGCTTCATGAAGGGTTGAAAGTATTGCTGATAGAAGGCAAGGATCAGGTTGGAGGAGGGATGCGTACCAAAGAAGTTACGCTCCCTGGATTTCACCATGATATTTGTTCTGCAATTCACCCTTTGGTTTTATCTACCCCTTTTTTTAAGTCTCTTCCACTATCTGATTTTGGTCTAACCTATTTACATCCAGAGATTTTGGCCGCACACCCACTTTTGGAGAGCGATTCGGTAGCCTTATATCCTTCTTTGGAACAAACAGCAGATGCATTGGGAGTAGATGGAATCCGGTACAAAAACCTTATCGGGCCCTTGGTCTCCCATTGGGAAGATTTGACGGGTGATTTTCTCGGTCCTCTTAAAATGCCCAGAAACCCAGTGAAATTGGCGGCTTTTGGTATAAAAGCCCTTCAACCGGCTACCTGGATGGCCAAATCTTTAAGAACTCCCCAGGCCAAAGCATTGTTGGCAGGGATGGCGGCACATAGCATTCAACCTTTGAGCAATTGGGCGACTTCTGCTATTGGTATGGTATTAATGGCTTCTGGTCATGTAGCAGGTTGGCCTGTAGCAAAAGGAGGCTCTCAATCCTTAGCCAATGCCCTCTTGGGTTATTTTTTAGCCAATGGGGGAGTATTTCAATCGGGCTGGATGGTAAAAGACATTAATGAGTTACCACCAGCCAAAGCTATATTGTTTGATGTAAGCCCCAAGAATTTGCTAAAAATAGCAGGTGATAATTTCTCTAAATTGTATAAATGGCAACTCAGCCGGTATAAGTATGGAATGGGTGTATTTAAGGTTGATTTTGCACTCTCTGGTCCTGTACCATGGCTTTCAGAACAAGCCAGAAAAGCCGGTACGGTACATCTTGGTGGCCGTTTTGAGGAAATCAGAAAAGCTGAAGACATTATTTGGAAAGGCGGGTATCCTGATAATCCCTATGTTTTAGTGGGGCAACAATCAATCGTGGACGCAACTCGTGCCCCGGAAGGGAAACATACTTTGTGGGCCTACTGTCATGTGCCCGCAGGAAGTAAAATCGATATCACTGATACCATTATCCATCAGATAGAAAAGTATGCGCCAGGATTTAAAGATTTAATTTTAGCTTCAACTTCTATGAATGCGCAAGACTTTGAAGCCTACAATCCAAATTATATCGGTGGGGATATTAATGCGGGTGTTCAGGACATTACTCAAATATTTACCCGTCCGGCGATGAGGTCTTCTCCTTACAGGACATCCGCAAAAGGTATTTATATTTGTTCTTCTTCAACCCCGCCTGGTGGAGGAGTGCATGGGATGTGTGGAGTGTATGCTGGCAAGCAGGTGATTAAGGATTTATTTTGATGGTTTTTTAAGCGATTTCATTATCTTTAAGCGATTAAGTTTTTTTTAAATTTTGAATCAATTTTGAGCAAAGTTCACAAAGCAGTTCTTGAGTCATGCTTTATTTAAATATTGTATTTTTTATCACCCTTAGTTTTTTACAAGTTCAGGTTCTTTTTGGTGCCAATATAGAAGTCATTGACTCTTTATTGCATGAATCGATGTCGGTTCAATATGATCAAAAGGAGATGGCAATAGCCCACGTTAAAAAGGCAAGGGAATTGGCCAAGGATTCTGATGACCCAAAATTAATGGCCCGAATAAATAATCAGGAAGGCACGGTTTACTACATTTCAGGAGATTATGAACTTGCGCTTATAGCCTTTTTGGAAGCCTATGAATTTGCGATTATGGGTGATTTTATTCGTGAGAAAGAATACGCAATGAATGGCAGAGCACTTGTTTTGATGGTGGAAAGGGAATTTGAAGTGGCTAAAGATTTATTTGAAGAGTGTATCCGTATAAATGCCACAAAAGGCGATAGTGTTAGGCTGGCAAAAAACCATTTTAATTTAGGGATTCTATTCAATGAGATAGGAGACCTTGATAAATCAAAGGTACAGCTTAATACAGCGCTTAATTTTTTGACAAATTATCCAAAACAGGGTTTGAATTCAATGGTCAATAATCGAATGGCTAAGGTTTATTATGAGATGGGGGAACATGAGAATGCCCTGTCCAAATATAATTCCGTTTTGCAAGATAGTCTAACCCTTACCAATTGGGAAAAGACCTTTGCATTGACTGGCTTGGCCCAATTAAAGTTTGATACAGGTGATATTGAAGAGGCATTGGTGTTAGGAAAGGAGGCATTGAGTACCGCCAAGGTCCATGGAGCCAATTGGGATTTGCAAAAAATCACCAAACTCCTAAGTGTTATTTATAAAGAGGAGAAGAAATTCGAAAAGGCATTTCATTATTTGGAACTTAGTCAGTCTTACAGGGATAGCCTTTATGATGAAGAAAAGAGCAGACAAATTGCAAGACTTCAGTTGAAATTGTCACAAGTAGAAAATGAGAAATTAAGAGCGGAGAATGAAAAGGACCAAACAACACTAAGGCAGAACAATAGGCTCTTTGTATTTCTTATCCTGCTGATATTGTTTCTTGGTTTTACCATTTACTTTTACCGCAAGAATATAAAATTGAAGGAAAAGTTTAATAGCTCTCTGAAGAAGAAAAATAGGGCGATTGAAAAAAATAAAAACCTCATTGATCAAAAAAACAAAAATTTAATTGAAATAAACGCTGTAAAAACGAAGCTGTTAAGTGTTATTTCTCATGACCTAAGATCTCCAATAAATTCAATAAAGCAACTTTTGGAAATGAGGGGTAAAGGATATTTTACTGAAGAAGATGAAAATGAAGCATTCGATCACCTGACCATACAAGTTAAGAATACTGAAATGATGTTAAATGAGCTTTTGCAATGGGCCAATAGTCAATTAGATGGGTTGAAACCAAATCCATCTGAAGTGTCTCTTTCAGAGGTGGTAAGTGAGGTATTGTTGGGATGTAGTTTTCAGGCTAAAACAAAATTTTTAATTACTGAACATCGCGAAAAGAAAACTCCGGAAATACGGGTAGATAGGGTTCAATTAAAGATTATTCTTCAAAATTTAATTGGAAATGCAATTAAATTTACTCCCGAGTATGGTACAATAAAAGTGTATTATGAAATAAATGAGACATATGTAATATGTCATATTAAAGATTCAGGTGTTGGGGTTGATGAGAATTATCATGATTTGATCAATAGTGGGGATTATGCTAGAATTCCTTCAATGGTAGGAACAGCCAATGAGAAAGGTACTGGCTTAGGTATTTTGCTTGTGAAGCAATTTCTTGACCTCAATGGAGGTAAATTAAAAATGGAAAGTGAGCCAGGTCTTGGGACCCACTTTATTTTATACTTTAAGCGATAGTGGCAAGGCTACAATCCAAGCATATGTAGGCACGATTTTGGCGAATTTGCTCTTTTTTCTTCAACAATGCTGACAAAATCTCAAGTTAGCATCATTCCTTAACTTTTTCACCGATGTATTAGAGTCCGGGTTGAATAAAACATAATGTTTTTGAGGTGCTCCCAAAAAACGTGGGAATGAGATTTCAGGCCAATAATTAGGAGTGCAGGTTTCCTTTAGGGTGACTGTCGTATTTTATCCAGATTCCGTAATGGTTTAACCTTTAATTTGATTGCCTGAAAGAATTAAAAGGAAGGGAGTTCGATAATAGTATGTAAAGTTATTTTCTGTCCGGTACGTTAATTTTTATTAATTCTGATTTCATTTACTTGCTAAAGGATCTATTTTTTTAATCTTGGAGTTATAATCCTTTAATATGAGTTTAACGTTACTTAATATTGTTCCCTTAACCCAGTTTTAGCAATAAAGACCGTAGAAGTTTGTTTCGGTCTTTTTTCAAAAAGTGCAATAATCAAGGAAAATAGACTATTAAATATCGGGTCATAGCTCCGCTATACTGGTATTAAAACAAAAAATGATAAGCTGACGTTAAGTGATTTCTCCGAATGATAGAATGTTTATTGCGAATTTCGGGTTTAATTATTGAATGAATTATTAATCACCTAAAACCAAAAGTAATTACAATGGATAAGAAAGAAATAACACTTCAGATGATTTCTGACAGGGAGTATGAGACAGTCAATCCTGAGGGGAATAAAGTTCAAATGGATATGTACAATGGGTCAGAAAAGAAATTTCAATCACCTATGGAGTTGCTTCTTTCTGGATTAGCTGGATGTTCTGCTGTCGATGCCGTTTTAATGATGAAAAAGAAAAGGAAGCTTGTTGATAATTTTGAAATAAAAGCTGAAGGTATAAGAAATGAAGGGACACCAGCCTATTATAAAACAATCCACTTGCATTTTATTTTAACCTCCCCAGATGCAACTGAATTGGAGTTTGAGAAGGTGATCAAGCTGGCGGTTGAAAAATATTGTTCAGTTGCCTCAAGTTTAAAATCAGAAATTACCTATTCTACTGAATTAAAGAAGCTTTTATGAGGGTAGTTAGAGAAAGTAGTAAAGAGGGAATAAGAATTAGCTTGTTTGAGTGGAACAATAAATTTATTCTAAAATTCGAGTCAGGTAATTTGGAACAAACTTTCAAGGTTCCAGCGATGGATGTCCTTGAAGAAAAGGATTTAGATTCCTTAATGGAAGGAGATTTCTACAAAGAAGTGAAAAAAAGGTTCGATGAAATGCATCAATCACTTCAAAATGCTACAAAAAATTTCTAAATTTGTCTCAATTTAATTATTTGAAGATGAAATATTTATTTTTTGCAGTTATTCTGATATTTTTGTTATCTTCCTCTTGTCAATCGGATGTAAATACACCAATTGATAAAAATTTGTTATTATTAGATTCTATTATTCGAATTGTTGAAGCTGATTTATTGCCCTTAGAAGATGAGATTATGAAATTAGCTTCTTTTTCAACTTTTCTGTATGAAAAGGGGTATAATAAGACATCAACGGTACATGATGTTGATATAAAAAAATATGTAAGACTTCAAAATGGGTTGTTTTATAACCCCAATCCGAATGGCGAAGGAAGTACTGTTTTTATTTCACTCGCTTCAGAAAATATAGATTTATCCATTAAAGAAGTTTATTGGACAGCAGAGATGGACAGTGTATTTAAGGAAATTATTGATAATAGCCATTTGGTAAGCCAGGTATATTTTAATTCGGCAAATAAATTTAGTAGGCTATATCCTTCCAATGATCTTAATACTATGGATCCTTCTACTGACCTTACTTCATTTAACTTCTACTACCTTGGGGATGCACTTAGGAATCCAACGAGGAAATCCGTTTGGGTGGAGGAAGTATACATAGATCCTATGGGAAAAGGGTGGATGCTTTCATTGATACAACCAGTTTATTATAAAGATGAATTAAAGGGCGTTTTGGGTTTTGATATAACCATATTAGATCTGATGCGCAGATTCTTAAATGAATCAGACAAGAAATTAATCATAATAGACAGTCAGGGTAGTATTGTAGCGGGTGGAGAAGAGGCAATAAAAGCTCTAAATATGCCCCCACTAAAGAACCATACTTATATTCAAACAATTAATTCAGATAGTTTCCGAAAGGAAGACTTTAACTTGTACAAGAGTAAAAGTAAAGAAGTCCGCAGGATGGCTTCTAAATTTTTGTTAGAGAAAGCGAACTATCAAAGTTTTGAACTGCAGGGTAAATTATTTGAAGCATACAGTAGAAAAATGGATATTATGGGCTGGTATTTATTAGATATTCATGACGAATAGAAACTATAATCAGGGTGATGATATAATACAAGTACCAGCAAGGCCAAAAAGGCTTTGGTGGTTGATAGGCCTTGGATGTGGGGCGATAATTATTACCCTTATTTTAGCGCTCTTTTTTTATAATTCTATATCAAATAATCAGATAGACAATCGGAATTTTTTTTTAAATAAGCAACTTGAATTCGCAGCAAATGAAGCACAAGGATATTTAAATAGCCTCAATGAAGATTTGATTTTTTTCGCTAACAGCCAAGAGGTCAATAATCAGCGAGAAATAACTGGTCCCTCCAAGGAATTAGATGAGCTAAGAGCCAGGAGATTGTTTACCAATTACATGGATTTGATCGATACCTTGGTTATTAAAAAAGGTGATTTCACACAAGTGTTTAGCGTAAATGAATCTGATCAGCTGATTAAGAGCACCGTAGAGACGAGTTTGATCGAAAATAAATCTGGTACTCAGGATTTCATAGTAGTATCAGATAAAGGAGATGTTTTGCTTAATGTAAAATTAAACCTAAATAAATATTTCAACCGGCTGTTAGATAACTATTATCTGGGATCAAATACCGATAAATTGGTCTACATGAACAATGGGTTTTTCAAGATCAACGGGGAAGGTCATATATTTTTTCAAGACAAATCATTCAAGACAAAAATTATTCAGGAAATTAAAGGGGGGATTAGAGGTGATTATTCTGGTTTAATCTCAGGAGCTTTTGACGCCAAGCCGAAAGAATACCTCCTAGTTCAGTATCCTTTTACATTGATACACCTGAAGGATAATTTTGCCTTTGCTTTTGCTCAAGAAAAGACCACCATTGATTCAGCTATCTTTGAAAACTATTTTCACTTGTTTTTAGCCTTATTGGCCTTGTTAACTTTGGTCATCATTTTCATTTATAAATATTTCAAAATTACCAGTGAAAACAATAGGTTTCTGGAGTGGAAATCCAGACGTCTAAATCAACTTTTAAAACAACAAACCATATTACTTCAACAGTCCAAAGGATTTATATATTACCAAAACAAGGACGATACAATTTATAAGGTTAGTGAAAATGTAAATGAGGTATTGGGGTACCATCCCAATGAATTAGTGAATCGTCCCCTTGAAGACTTTATGGTTGGTGGAACTCAGGACTTTTTGGAAACAAGAAGGGCTTGCATTGAAGTAAAGAAAGAAGTTTATTCTTATGAATTTACCTCAGAAAAGAAAAATGGGATGTCCATTAGGGTGAGGATTTTTGAAAAATTAATTTACAACGAAGATTTAACTTTCGAAGGATCAGTTGGAATATTTACAGACATTAACGATAAATACAAAGCGGATCAGGAACTTATAAAAAGTGAAAACAGACTTCGATCAGTTTTAAATAGTTTGCCAGACATAATATTTATTTATAGTAACGAAGGAGTTTATCTTGACTACTATGTCCAACATGAGGAGTTGTTGATTGTTCCCCCCGAGCAATCCATTGGAAAGAAATTGGATGAGGTACTAACTGGCCAGGCAGGGGATAGGGCAATGCGAGCCTTTAATAAAGTTATCTTAACAGGTAAAATGCAAACCGTGGAACTCGATTTGCTACTAGATATTGGTAGAAGGTATTTTGAGGTGAGGTTTTTTAAATTGGATGAGGATCGGGTGATCTCTGTGGGCCGGGACATTACTGGACAAAGGCTTTGGGAGCGGGGTCTTAGTGAAGCAAAGGAAGCAGCTGAATTGGCGAATAGAGAAAAATCAAGTTTTCTAGCAAATATGAGCCATGAGATCAGGACCCCTTTAAATGGGTTATTAGGGATTACAGGCTTGTTGTTCAAAACACCATTGTCAACAAAACAACATGAATTACTATCCATAATAGGGGATTCTGGAGAATCGCTATTAAATATAGTAAATGACATTCTTGATTACTCGAAAATCGATGCTGGTAAAATGGAGTTGGATCCAGTAGCAATGAATTTCGCTGCCGAAATGGAAAAGATTGTAAATGTTTTTTCGGGCATGGCACTCCAGAAATCTTTGGCAATTAATTTAGAAATAAAAAAGAGCGTTCCTGGGACCATCATTTTGGATAAAGATAAACTGGCACAGATTTTTTTCAATATCATTGGGAATGCCGTCAAATTTTCTGAAAAAGGTGGTCAGATTGATGTCACCATTAGTGGCGAATTTATTTTTACTGAGAATTTAATCCTTACATGTACGGTTAAAGACAATGGAGTTGGCATTTCTAAAGATAAGATTCCACAATTGATTAAACCTTTTACGCAGGCAAGTGAAGCTTCCAATGGCGACTATAAAGGAACGGGTTTAGGGCTTGCCATTGCCAATAAGTTAATAGAGTTAATGGGTGGTGTACTTCATATTGAAAGTGAAATTGACCAAGGATCTACCTTCACTTTTGCCCTTATTTCTCAAGTTAGCGAAGATGAATTGATCATTTCGAAAAGTTCCTCTCATGCATCTGAAAATTTGGCCATTGAGAATTTGGCCGATAAGCATCCACTTGAAATTTTGCTAGTGGAGGACAATGACATTAATCTTAAATTTATGGTTATGCTTTTGTCGCAAATGGGATATACTCCTGATATAGCTTTAAATGGTATTGAAGCTATAAATTCCGTGGAGAAAAAGAAATTTGACCTCGTATTTATGGACAACCAAATGCCAAGGATGAATGGTATGGATGCAACGAAAATCATAAGAACCATGCCAAATGGCAGGAAAATGATGATCATAGGTTTATCAGCAAGTGTTTTCAAAGAAGACATCAAACTGGCGATGAATATTGGAATGAATGATTACCTAACCAAACCTGTGAAGATTCAACAAATCGTAGAAAAGATAAAAAATTGTATCCTTCTAAAAGAACGGTCGGTTAAATAATTGTTTCTGTATCAAAAGATTCTAGGTAGTCAGCAACTTTTTTCACAAACATTCCTCCAAGTGCCCCATCTACGACTCTGTGGTCATAAGAATGTGACAAAATCATCTTGTGACGGATACCTATCAAATCTCCAGTAGGGGTTTCTATAACCGCAGGTTTTTTTGTAATTGACCCTACAGCCATAATGGCCACTTGTGGTTGTACAATGATGGGAGTTCCCATGATGTTTCCAAATGAACCAATGTTGGAGAGTGTATAGGTTCCTCCTTTTAATTCGTCTGCATTTAATCGGTTTTCTCTTGCTCTCAATGCAAGCTCATTGACTTTCTTAGACAAACTAGTAAGTGATAATTGATCTGCATTTTTAATTACAGGCACAATTAAATTCCCATTAGCCAAGGCCACAGCAACACCAATATTGATGTTTTTCTTCTTGATGATTTTATCTCCTTCTACAGAAATATTCATCATGGGAAAGTCTTTCAAGGCTTTTGCAATGGCTTGAATAAAGAATGGGGTGAAGGTTATTTTCTCGCCTTCCTTTGCTTGAAAAGCAGCTTTGATCCGATTTCTATAATATACGATATTTGTTAGATCGGCCTCCATAAAAGAGGTTACGTGTGCGGAAATGTTTTTCGAATCCAACATTCGTTGGGCAATCATTTTCCTCATCCTGTCCATCTCCAGAATTTCATCGTTCTGACCAGAAGAAGTGGAAACTTGTGATACCTTCCTTTTTGAAAGGTATTCTAAAATGTCTTTTTTTGTAACCCTTCCGCCTTTTGCACTTCCAGCTATTTCTGCTAATTCTGAAGAATTCACATTCTCTTGAGTGGCTATACTCTGTACCAATGGGGAATAAAACCTTCTGTCCTCCAGGCCTATCGGTTCACTATTGGACTCCTTTCCTAAGATTAATGAGGTGTACTCTGGGACATCCTGAAAGAGCTCTTTCCCAATTTCGGTGGAAGGCCTGCTCGGTTTATCAGTTGTTTTACCTTCCTCCGTATTTTCGAGTTTTACCTCAATTATGGCAATTGGCTTACCAACTTCTATTATGTCACCTTCTTTGGCAAGTATCGTTTTTAAAACACCAGAGTGGGTGGCAGGTACTTCAGTGTCTACTTTATCCGTAGCCACTTCAAGTACAGACTCATCTTGGTCTATCATGTCCCCTTCTTTCTTTAGCCATGAAAGAATAGTGCCTTCCATAATGCTCTCTCCCATTTTGGGCATCACCATTTCCACTGTTGCCATAGCTTTTGCTTATTTTATTAATCTCCCTAGCTATAAAACTAAAATTTAGTAACTGGTTTACAAAAGGAAAATCCCTAAATTTTATTTTCTATTATGTAATATTGTCTCCCTCAATAGGTTTAAAGAAGCCGTGCTTGTTAATTGAATATTGATAAGTCGTTCTTTTGTGAGCTGTAACTTACGTGTCCAACATTTTTTGCCATCATGACAAGCGATCCAAACCAAACCTACTGGCTTTTCATCGCTTCCCCCTCCGGGTCCAGCTACACCACTTGTTGCCAAGCCATAGGTAGCATTGAATTTAAGCCTCACCTGTTTGCTCATCTCAATAACGGTTTCCTCACTAACTGCTCCCATTGAGGCAAGTGTTTCATGGCTTACCCCAAGCAAATTCTCTTTGAAAGCGTTGTGATAAGGTATTATTGATCCATTGAAATAATTACTTGATCCCGGAATACTTGTAACCACATGGGATAAATATCCTCCTGTACAACTTTCCGCGATAGCAATGTTTTCATTCCTTTGGATCAATGCATGACCTAATGCAGAAGCAATGGTATCTGTATTATAACCATAAATGTATTTTTCAATTAATGGTTCCAATTTGTCAATTTGATCATCAACTTCCTTGACAATAGGAGGGAGTGCCTCTCCAAAACCAGTTAATCTCAACTTGACTTCTCCCAATGAAGGCAAATAGGCCAAACGTATATGTGAAGGCAGCTGTTCTTCCCATTCAGAAATTATATCGGACAACCAACTTTCGCCAATGCCTATTGTCTTTACTAACTTATGGTAGATAATAGGTAATTTATATTTCTCTTTAATTCTAGGAATCACTTCATTTTCCATAAGATACCTCATCTCATGAGGTACCCCAGGCATTGACATCCATGTGGATCCATATTCTTCAAACCACATCCCTGGTGCTGTACCCACTGCATTTTGAATATAGGTGCAATTGGAAGGTAAATAAGCTTGACTGCGGTTGGTAGGGGATAGCTCCCTTCCACGGCTTTCAAAAAACTTGCGTACATCCTCAAGTGCATCAGGAAAAAGCTTCATTGAGGAATTGAAAAATTCTACAAGAACGTTTTTTGTAAGGTCATCTTTAGTAGGACCCAATCCACCAGTCATTAGTACGATGTCTACTTTTTTTGATGCTGCTTTAAAAGCATGGATCATTGCCTCCGGATCGTCTCCAATAGTGGTTTTTCTTATAACTCTAACCCCAATTTTGTCCATTTCTTCACTCAACCATTTACTATTGGTGTCAAGGATTTGGCCATAAAGTAATTCATCGCCTATGGATATGATTTCTGCTGTAACAGGTTTATGCATGTAACACGGTTTTAACCTTAAGTGAATTCAAAATTAAAAGTTTCATAGTAGCAATCTTGAATATGAGGTAAAAATTATAATTCAAATGGTAAAAATTGCTCACTAGAGTAGGTCTTTTCTCCTATAGGTCACAAAAGCGTAGTTGAACCGATTGTTTTCGTCTTTTTTATGATAGTCAGTTTCGGTAATTACCCAATCTTTTTTGTCAAAATCAGGAAAAAATGTATCTGCTTCTGGTTTGGCTTCTATTTCTGTAATGATCATTTCTTGACTAAATGGTAAAGCTAATTTATAAATTTCTGCTCCACCCAAAATAAAGATTTTATCTAAATTTTTTAGTCGTCCGATGGCTAGCCCATCCTCCAAACTGTGGACCACTTTATGACCATCTGGGACCTTATAATTTAAATTACCAGTAATTACAATATGGATCCTTCCTGGAAGAGGTTTTTTCAAAGATTCAAAAGTTTTTCTACCCATGATCACATGATGACCCGCAGTAGTGTTTTTGAAGTGTTTAAGGTCTGCAGGAAGGCGCCAGGGCAAATCGCCTTTTAAGCCTATAGCATTGTTAGTAGCCTTGGCTACAATAATAGAGGTGATCAATTTTGATACAGATGTTTAAAGATTATTATTTAGTTGCTTTCAGCGGATTAGGATAGTCAGTCAAATCAAAGGTTGTGGATTGTGTATTGTCTATTTTTATTATCTTCATTTCTGAGGAACTTTGATCTTCTTTGTTTTTAAAAGTCATTTCCATGATATTTCCTTCAGGGAAACTACCAAAAAAAGTACTGTTTTGTTCTTTCATTTTCTTGGTTACAAATGGACTGTTTTTACTCCAAAATCCATCTAAACCTTCAATAGGATCTTTGCTTATCCAATACGTTCCTTCCGAATCTTCCGCATCCATGCGAAACTCTTCGCAACTGTACCCTTGAATGTCTTTGGTATTGCCCGTTTTTTCCAAGGTCACATTTTTGAATGATTCGTTAACTGTACTGTCAGCATAGGTATCCATCATTCCACCATAGTCCATCCCGAAAGCCATACTGGATTTCTCCTTTTCATTTTCCATCAACATGATGGTGGCTTTGTTTTTATGATCCATGATAATAATGGATTTTTCCTTTTCATTTTTATCATCCGGATCAATGAACTCCATTCCGAAATAATCAGGACTTTCAGACAAAAATGAATTAAAAATCACAGGATCCTCTTCTTTTCCCTTTTCATTAGTACTATTGATTTCCATCACTGCGATACCAGAAAAACGGTACTCGCTTTCAGTGTCAACGTCCATGTTAATTGAGCCCATGATTTTGGAAAAATCATAAGATCCACCTTCTTGATCAGATCCAATTTCTCCATTGCTGCCACCATCATCATCCCCATAGAGGTTTCTGAAAGTTTTTTCAAGCTGCCTTTGAGTAGCTTTCTCCATTTCATTGGCGACTGTCTTTTCTACAGCTCTGGATACTCCGTCGGATGCAGCTTTTTTTAGCTTTCTCAATAACTGGGATTGCGCATCAAAACTAAAAAAGGACAAGGAAATTATTAATAAAAACAATGATTTCACTTTCATAACACACCTGTTTTAGAGACAATATAAAGTTATGAAATATTAGCAAAAAGTCCTAAACTTTATTTTTTTGTATGTAAAAACCTAAATATCAAGTATGTATTCAATTATCCCTGCATTTTTGCCCTTAGGACGGGTTACCAATAAAGGAACTTTGTTATTGGTTTGAATTAGACGTTCGGCCAGGCTACCAATGAATAGAGCTGTGGTAGCAGTCCTGCCTTTGGCACCAATAATGATGATGTTTGCATCTATTTCCTGGGCCTTATTGATGATGTCAACTACTGGGTCATCATCCTCATCTCTAGTGTAAAGCGGGGTTATATTATGGCCTTTTGTATCTATTTTTCGGATGAATTTTTTGTAATTAACCTGAGCATGCATCAGCATAATTTCACTGAACTCATCGTATGACTTTCCGGTAAAATGATAACCAGAAGGCACCGAATAAACATTTTGACAGATTATTTCAGATTTCCCATCATTCTTCTCTGTGATTTCAATGGCTTCTTCAAGCGCATCTTTAGAATAGTCAGAAAAATCACTTGGGACAAGTATCTTTTTAATCTTCGGAAGACTGTTTTCTGGAACAATTAAAAGCGAGCATGAAGCTCTTCTTGCCAATCGTTGGGTGATTACCCCTGATCCAGTAATAGTGGTTTTTTTTCCTACAAGTATTAAATCGGCTGATTTTTCACTGGCAAGTTTGAGTATTTTTTTTGAAAGCTGCCCTTCTCTTACTATATAGGCTGTATTTATATTTAAGTCAGGGTCTAAGTTTTCCTTTACTACCTGCTTCATCTGACTTTTACGTTCCTCTACCATATTGTCAATAAGGTTGGGGAATTCGGACAAAACATCTTTAGGGATACTTAAGTTTCTAATGATATTCGTAAAGTAAATTTTTTTTGATTGGTTGCTTTTTGCTATAAAAGTGGCAAATTTCACCAGCGTTTTGTCCATCTCTGATTGATCAAGGCAAACAATTATTTTTTTGATTTGATACATTATTTAAAATAATTAAAGATTCTATCCGATAAAAGCTGTTTAATCTGGACATTGCAATAGGATTTCTGAAAGCTTGTGCGAACACTTATCAAGAAATGATTCCATTATGGAATTGGTCATCTATTGCCTATTTCGGGTTTATCTATTTTTTACGCCTGACTTTAATTGCCTACAATTTTTAAATTAGTAAAATAATTTCTTATTACAATTTTTTGTTTTCTCTTTTTGAGAAGAAGGCTCATACTAATTTTTATTTATTTTTTTTAAGTCGGAATTTAATGTTTTAATATTTCTAGTCCCTCTCCAAAAATATTGTAATCTCAAGGAAATCAGGCCATTTGAAGATTGAAGCATGGTTCAGACATAAGAAGAGGATGATAGTATATAAATACCTGATTGTTAAGTGTTTCTATAATGTAATAGGGAGAAGATGTTCCTTTAGGTGCATGAGTGATATTAAGCTTCGAAATTCAAATACCCTATGATGAGGTTTGAGGTTTCCTCATATAGATTGTATATTTGTAGTGTGGTTCGGGTCAGCGACATGTTCAAACTTCACAATTTAATTAATATACCGAGTGAAGCACATTTTCAAAACCAGGCCTCATCTTTCATTTGGAAGACCTCGTATCTTTATTGATGCAGGATAACAGTGGAAGGTTGCGAGAAAGGTGCAGCTCAAATCTTGTTTTACCGGAGGTTTGTAACACTCCATGATTCGGACCATATTTTAAGGGGACTGCTTGTCAGTCCCCTTTTTTTGTTTTTTAGTACAATACTCTAAATCTGATCGTGCCGTGTATGGCTTTCAGTTCTTCGATTACTTTGCTGCTATAAGCTTTGTCAATATCAGTAATGACATAACCGATTTTTTCATTTGTTTTAAGGTATTGTCCCACAATATTGATATCATAATCCGCCAATATCTTATTGATACGTGCCATTATCCCTGGCTCATTAAGGTGAATATGAATCAACCTGTGTGCATCATGCAGGAAGGGCAATTGTATATTAGGGAAATTGACACTATTGTAAGTGTTACCAGTATTGATGTATTCAATGATCTTACCTGGGACAAATTGGGCGATGTTCTGTTGTGCCTCTAAGGTACTTCCACCAATATGTGGGGTAAGGATGGTGTTAGGTAAACCTTTCAGTTCTGATTCAAAAGGCTCACTGTTGTTTTTTGGTTCCTTAGGAAACACATCGATACCTGCACCTGACAAGTGGCCTGATGTCAAAGCATCACGAAGTGCAGCCACATCTACCACATGTCCTCGACTTAGATTGATCAGATAGGCCCCTTTCTTCATCAGGGCAATTTTTTCTTTATCAATTAATAATTCATTGTCCTTTCTGCCATCAACATGTAGAGAAATTACATCGCAGGTTTTAAGTAATTCATCTAAGGAATCTACTTTTGTGGCATTGCCTAAAGCAAGTCGCTCTATCACATCATAGTAATAGACATTCAAGCCCATATTCTCAGCTAAAACTGACAATTGAGAACCAATATTACCATAACCTATAATCCCCAATTTCTTGCCTCTGATTTCAAAACTACCATTGGCACTTTTATCCCATTTACCAGCATGCATACTGGTAGTTTTATCTACCATACCTCGCATCAAAAAGATTATTTCAGCTATTGCAAGTTCCACAACTGATCTGGTATTACTGAACGGGGCATTAAAAACAGCAATCCCTTTCTCTTGGCAGGTTTCCAGATCAATTTGATTGGTACCTATGCAAAAGGCCCCTATGGAAATCAATCTGTTGGCATTTTCTAAAACCTTTTTGGTGACCTGAGTTTTAGATCGGATGCCAAGCACTGAGACTTTTTTTATTTTTTCGGCCAGTTCCTCTTCAGAAAGAGCAGAACTAATTACCTCTACATTGTAGCCCTCAGCTTTCATTAGTTCAACGCCTATTGGGTGTACATTTTCCAATAATAGAACGTTGATACGGCTTTTTGGATAGGAGAATTTTTTGTTCATATTATTCACATATAAAATTTCATCCAGACTCGGTGCAATGTGATCAGCTTTGGAAGAAACAGAAGGGCGGTGAATGTTTTCTGTAAAGGCATAAAATTTATTGGCTACTCCTGATGCTTTTATCTCATAGTCAGTATAACCATCTCCAATGACATAAATGTCTCCTGTTAAGTTTAACTTCTTAATTGTATCAGGTTTGCCATTGTTCTTTGAAAGCGGATTGTCTTTATTAAAACCAGTGATTTTCCCAGATTCATCGTATTCAAACTCATTTGCAAATACATTCTCTGGTTTGATCCCGAAACTTGTTACAATGGGTGCTACAAAATCCTTGAAACCATTAGAAATTATATAAATGTCATTCCTATTCTCAATCAAAAACTCTTTGTTTCTTTGGAAGGAGTCGGACACTTTTTTCATTAAAGCAGAAATCAATTCAGAGATTTGGTCCTTATTGGCATTCAAAATTTCTACTCGCTGGATAAGGCTCTCTCTAAAAGTGATTTTACCTTCCATTCCCTGGTCAGTAATGTCTTTTATTGATTTTAGTTTCTCAACCTTTAAAGGATCATCTTTCAAGCTAATTTCACCTAAAATATCCAAAGCTTCTACCTTGGTAAAAGTGCTGTCAAAATCAATAATAAACTTTTTTGTGGCAATCATTTTAAAGCATTTTTAATGAGTTGCAAAATTAATATATTATTGGGGAAATTGAAGTTATTGATATAAAATAACTCAACTACAAAATAAAAATTATTGATCAACAAAGAATCTGGTATTTGGTGACCCAAATTTTATGGCGGAAATTTTAAAGCTTTTAAGCTACAAGCGAAATTAGAACATAAAACAAATTAACTTTGACCTCTTCATGGTCACAATCGGAGGCTATTTTGAACAATGATTTCCCTACTAAAATTAACATTCGTATGCCATTAGCAATAGACAATATTAGAGTAGGCCGTGTATACAAGCTTGTCAACTACGGTGAGATCAGGTTTTTAGAGGCCATGGAGAGGACCGGAAGGGAAAACTTTAAGATGAAAGATTTAGATACTTTAGAGTACTATGAAATTGAGGAGCTTTTGCGATGGGGAAAAGGTAAAGATTATGATTTGGACGAAGTCCGCTAATTAAGTATAAATAATATGAATGAAAAAAGGAGTTTGACTGGTGCTATTCTCAAGGCAAAATGCCCGAGATGTAGGAAAGGAAATATTTTCCCCGTTTCAGTCTTTAGTTTTAAAAAATTAACTGAAGTAAATCATAGTTGTCCCAATTGCGGTGCAGAACTTGTTCCTGAGCCTGACTTTTATTATGGCGCCATGTACATCAGCTATGCGCTGTCAGTGGCACTGTTTATTAACGTTATGATTGTCTTAAATTATGTGTTCGATGACCCGGAACTTATGGTTTATATCGTCTCTGTAGTATTTTTTAATATTGCTTTATTGCCTTTAATGCTCAGGTATTCTAAGGTTTTGTATCTCTATGGTCTAGGTAAACTTTCTTACGATCCTAAGCAAAAATAACTGAAATAACCTCAAAAGATTTTATAGGGTAAATTTATTTTTTTTCAGTTAGTAAAACATACTGATAATTAGTTCGTATAACTGTGTGTTAAACTTACTATATTTTTGTATGCACCGTTTACTGAACAATACCATTATCCCTGTGAAATCCGGGATTTTCATCAAGGACCCTCTAAGTTCCGATTTAGGTAAAAAAGTACTTGAAGAAAGCCTTGTATTGATAGATGAGCTAGGAATGGAAGCTTTCAATTTCAAAAGGCTATCGGCACATGTAGGTAGTACTGAAGCAGCCATCTATCGGTATTTCGAAAACAAACACAGATTATTATTGTATTACATCAACTGGTATTGGGGATGGCTCGAACATAATCTTGTATATGGTACTGCCAATATGGATAGACCCAGAGATAAAATCAAAATGGCAATAAACCTATTGGTAGAAGGTCCTGCGTTTGAGGAGAATTTATATCTAAACATAAGTTTGCTTAGAAATGTTGTAACCGAGGAATCCAACAAAGCCTTTATGACCAAAGAAGTAAACAGTGAAAACAACAGTGGTTTTTTTGATCAATTTCATAATTTCAGTGAACGAGTGGTCCGGATTTTCTTGGAATTTAATCCCAATCACCCATTTCCAAAGGCCTTCGTTTCAACCCTCATCTGGTCATCGATTATTAATGGTTTCTGTTCTAAGCATGTGCCAAGTTTGATTGAGGATAATTTCCTTGGCCAACCTAAAGTGGACTTCTATTACAATTTGGTTTTTAATTCACTTAAAAATGAATGAGAATTTAATTAATACACCTTTAAAGAGGTTCTTCAGTCTTTTGAAGAATGAAAAGAAAGAGATTTATGCGATTTATTTTTATGCCGTGCTTAATGGTCTTGTATCGCTTTCTCTTCCACTGGGAATACAGGCAATTCTTAACTTTATTTTGGGAGGAAGGCTTACCACTTCATGGGTAATTCTAGTGATTATTGTAGCGCTTGGTGTAATATTTGGAGGCTTTTTGCAGGTTAGCCAGCTCTATTTATCTGAGAAATTACAACAAAGAGTACTAAGCAATTCAGCAATTGAATTTGCTTATCGACTTCCGAGGTTAAAAATGGAATCTTTACGAGGAGAATATGCACCAGAGTTGGTAAATAGGTTTTTCGATACAATTAATCTACAAAAAGGACTGTCCAAATTGCTTATTGACTTTAGTACGGCCTCACTTCAAGTCTTTTTTGGCTTGATTTTGTTGGCAATCTATCATCCATTTTTCATCATTTTCTCCTTTATCCTGGTACTTACCATTTACCTGATCTTTAAATATACCAGCCCCAAGGGAATGAAGACCAGTTTGAAGGAGTCCTCTGCTAAATATGAAATTGCATTTTGGTTGGAGGAAATAGCAAGGACTTTAGAAACCTTTAAGCTCTCAGGTTTTTCTCCTTTACCGTTTAAGCGGGTGGATGAATTGGTGAAAAAGTACATCAATTTCCGAAATGCTCATTTTTCTGTACTAATATTTCAATATAAAGTCTTGATTGCCTTTAAGGTGATTATTGTTGTGATTTTACTGGTGGCAGGGAGTTTATTGTTAATGAACAATGAGATCAGTATAGGTCAGTTTGTTGCTGCAGAAATAATCATTGTATTGATTATCAACTCAGTAGAAAAAATTATACTTAGCCTGGAGACTGTATATGATACCCTTACCGCGACTGAAAAATTAGGGCTTATTATGGATATGGATTTGGAGCGAGCTACGGGGAAAGTGAATGCTTTAAATGAGGAAAAGTCAGGCTTGTCTTATGCCTTTAAAAAGGTCACCTTTTTTTCTGAAGACAAAGAGAAACCCATCTTAAACAATTTTAATTTTGATATAAAGGAAGGTGAAAAAGTGGTCATTACAGGAGAGAGTGGGGCCGGTAAGAGTACCCTGTTACAAATAATGGCAGGATTGAAAGAGGACTATCAGGGAAAAGTGATTGTGAATAAATTACCTATGGATACGTTGTCTCTGGAAAAATTAAGGTCAATGATAGGGGATAGTCTGTCTAGACAATCCATTTTCCATGGAACTATCAGAGAGAATATAACAGTAGGGAATGAGGAAGTGTCCGAAACCATGTTAAGGAATGTTTTGGAAGTGGTTGGTTTAAACGATTACGTTTATAGGCTTAATGATGATTTAGACGCAATGCTTTTGCCAGAAGGTAAAAACCTTAACAATGCTCTTATAAGTAAAATTATTTTGGCAAGAAGCCTATGTTTTACTCCCAAATTGCTTTTGCTTGAAGAGGAACTCAATTACCTGAGTCAAGAAGAGTCTGAACGGGTATTTGACTTTATCTTTTCAGGCCCTTGGACAATGGTGATGGTTTCTACGCAAGAATCTCTTTTGAAAAGAGCGGAAAAAATTGTGGTGATGAAGGCTGGGGAAATTGCTTTTGAAGGTGATTTTTACAACTACCAAAGCTATAAAAACCAGAATAAACGGTAATACAATGCTAAATATTTCTAAAAATTCGATCAGAGAATTAATTGATCTCAATTCTTTTGACAGTTATCAATTGACACTTTCAAGTAATCAGAGTCGTCGAAGAATAAGGATTTTGCTGTATTTAATGATGACAGGGTTTGTTTTTCTTTTTTTACCATGGACCCAAAATTTCAGGTCAAAAGGAACATTAACAGCATTGAAACCGGAACACAGACCACAAACAATACATTCAATTATTCCTGGGAGGATTGAGCAGTGGTTTGTTCAGGAGGGAGATTTTGTAGCCAAAGGGGATACCATCCTTTTTCTCTCTGAGGTAAAAGAGCAATACATGGATCCTGACTTGCTTAGCCGGACGCAATTACAAGTTAATGCAAAGGAATTGTCCGTTAAATCTTATGAAGCAAAGATCAGGGCACAAGAACAACAACTGTCTGCCTTAAAAGAAAATAATACGCTGAGGAAAGAACAGGCACAAAATAAACTTCAGCAGGCAAATCTAAAAGTACTATCGGATAGTATTATGTTAGAGGCTGAAAAAGTTAATTTCTTAGTGGCTGAAAAGCAGTTTCTCAGGATGGAGAAATTGTACGCTGAAGGATTGAAATCACTTACCGATCTGGAAACAAGGAAAATAAAACTTCAACAATCTCAGGCAAAAGCATTGAGTGCTGAAAATAAACTCCTTGGCAGCAGAAATGAATCCATTTCCGCCATAATAGAGCTAAATGCCATTGACAATGATTTTAGAGACAAATTGGCTAAAGTGAATTCAGAAAGATTTTCAGCACTTTCAGGTCAGTATGATGCTGAGGCCGGGGTCAATAAATTGAAAAATGAATTGACCAACTATACCGTGAGGTCTGGAATGTACTATGTATTGGCACCCCAGTCTGGCTATATCACAAGGGCGATTCAGGTGGGGATTGGTGAAACCATTAAAGAGGGGGCAGAAATAATCAGCATCATGCCTCAAAATTATTCCTTAGCGGTAGAGATTTATGTGGACCCTATAGACCTTCCATTGGTTAAATTAGAAAGTAAAATCAGATTTATTTTTGATGGATGGCCAGCGATAGTTTTCTCAGGATGGCCTGAATTGTCGAATGGAACCTTTGGAGGAAAAGTATTTGCCATTGATAATTTCACCAGTACAAATAATAAATACAGGGTATTGGTAATCCCTGATCCAGATGAAGAACCATGGCCGGAGGCCTTGAGGATTGGCGCAGGAGCAGACGGAATTGCTTTGCTAAACGATGTCCCGGTATGGTACGAAATATGGCGTCAAATGAATGGTTTCCCACCAGATTACTACACACTTCAGGAGTCTAAGGAAATAAAAAATCAAGCGAAATGAAATACAATATTGGTTTACTTGGACTATTATTGGTATTCTTATCTACAGCTCTTAAAGCCCAGGATAAGACCCTTTCTTTTGACCAATTTATGGTGTGGGTGCAGCAGTATCATCCCGTTGTCAAGCAAGCGGACTTGTTATTAGCGTTTGGTAAGCAGGAAATGAGGAAAGCGAGAGGTGGCTTTGATCCTTATTTGTATGGGAGCATAGATGAAAAACAATACAAAGAAAAGGAGTATTACAACAAACGAGAGGGAGGCATTTTACTACCGACAATTGGAGGAGTGGAATTTCAGGGGATGGTCGAGCAAAATAGGGGAACCTATCTCAATCCAGAACAAAACGTGCCCAATAATGGGCTATATGCAGTAGGTGCTGCACTTAATGTAGGGAATGGGTTGTTTATCGATAAGCGTAGGGCAGCGCTTCGACAGGCTAAAATTTATAATTTGGCTACTATTGAAGAGAGAAGACAACGTTTAAACTTGCTGTATTATGAAGCTACCGTTGCGTATTGGAAGTGGGCTGGATCCCATGCAGATTTGAAGGTACATGAGGAGGTGTTAAAGCTAGCAAAGGTAAGGTTTGAAGGAGTAAAAGGACGTTTTGAACAGGGTGACCTTCCAGCCATTGATACTGTAGAGGCCTATACCCAGGTGTTAAATAGAAGCATTAAATTACAAAAGGCAGGCTATGAATTCTTCTCAACTACCCAGGAATTGAGTGTTTACCTTTGGGATGAAGAAGAAAAACCTATAGACCTTGAACCATTGGTTGCACCAGAGCAACTTTTTATGGAGCCTTCTAGTGAACTGAACAAGGCCTTTTATCACCAAGCTGTACTCAACCATCCTGAATTGCGCTTACTTGATTATGATCTTGATTATCTGGATATAGAGCGTCGGTACAAGGCAGAACAGCTAAAACCTAAAATTAAGCTGAAATATAATTTTTTGACAGAAACTTTTGGAGGCTTGGAGCAAGTTGGTTTCTTAGAGAATAATTATAAATTTGGAGTTCAGGTCGCTACTCCCTTATTGTTGAGAAAAGAAAGAGGAGATCTGGGAATTACCCGTACAAAAATTGTGGATGTTAATTATAAGCGAGATTTAAAATTTGAGCAATTAAGTGCAAAACTTAGGAAAGTTTTCAACGAATACGAAGTTTTAAGTCGGCAATTAAATATTTTCTCTCAAAATGTTCAGGGATTGGAAAAGCTTGTAAAAGGTGAAAGGATTAAGTTTGATTTAGGAGAAAGCTCCTTGTTCTTAATTAATGCTAGAGAAACCGGATTATTTGATTCCTATTTAATTAATAATGCGCTGTATGTGGACCTAAAGATTGCCTATTCACAGATCAGAACAGCAGCTGGCCTGGGATTTGAGGACTTATAAATATGAAATACATTTATCTTTTAAGATGGTTATCATGGCCATTTCGATATTTTTTCACCATAATTAAAAAGAAACTAGGTAAACTAGACCTACTACGAGTTGAGGTATTTGTTGTTTTAGGGAACAGCACGCATCTTTTTGTAAAAGGCAGGGTAGTGGAGGCCTATAAACAGAGCAGACCCTCAGATAAGAATACCATACTGCATAATATACTTGCTACCTTGAGAAGGTACGCTGGAAGTAGCGTGCCAGATGCGAAAGTAGAACTAATGGTGGGAGGCCTGAAAAAGACATTGGTTACGGATGAAGAAGGGGTTTTTGAAATCCTTTATGAAATTAATGGAGAAATATCTAAATCATTAAAAACAGTTCAATTATCATTGCTACCAGAAGAGGGATTGAAACCAGAAGTGGCATTTATTACCAAAGAAATCTTAAGATTTCAAAAGGAATACCCACGCGCTATAATTTCAGATATAGACGATACGATTATAGTCTCTAAAGCAACCGATATTCAGGAAAAATTCTGGCTTTCCGTTTCTAAGAATGCCTACACTCGACGCCCTTTTCCAGGCGTTAGTGATTTGTACCGCCTATTATCATCAAATGGAGATTACCCTGTTTTTTATGTTTCCAGTAGCGATTGGAATCTTTTTGACTTGATCCAGGATTTTATGAAATATAGACATATTCCCTCAGGGCCAATATTTTTAAAAGATCGACACATGAATTTAAAAAATATCTGGAAATCAGGTGGTGGCAGCCATGAGCATAAAGTGGAAAAAATAGCATTTCTGATGGACTTTTATCCTGACTTAAATTTCGTCCTTATAGGAGATAGTGGTCAGCATGATCCTGAGATTTATGCGGAAATTATTGGCAGATTTAAGCATAGGGTGGAGGCTGTGTATATTAGACAGGTTGGGGCTATAGATTTTTCCCGAGAAAAGGAATTGAACGAATTGCTTCCTGAAAATAAAATAGCATGGGTAAAAAACTCAACAGAAGCTATTGAACATGCCAAAACTTACTTAGCCCTTTAAATAGAAGCGTTTAATAGGGTTTTCATTTCTCCGGGTTAAACTCACAGTAAAACTATTGATGTTGAATACCCTACTCGAATAATTTTTAATTGATTTACTCAATCTGGTAGTAGGAATAAATGCCCTTACAGTAGAGATTCTAATTTTTCATGGGTGAGTGGTTTTTCAATAAAACCGCTTACAAAAGGAAATTGTTTTGATTTTTGCCTGTCTTGAAAGTCTATGGAGCTCGAAAGCATAATGATACGATCTTTCCTTTCATTTTCAAGTTCCAGATACTGGCTTAAAAAATCCCAACCATTCATTACAGGCATATTAATATCGACAAGGATCAATAACCTTTTCTCCAATTTTGGATCTTTAAGGTATTGTAATGCTACCTCAGCCTCTAAAAATTCGATGGTCTTAGGTGATAAATTTAATTTGTTGATTAACCGTTTATTGATCAGATTGTTTATAGGGTCATCATCAATTAAAACAATTAAATCGAATGGATACATTGACTCTTAAATAAAAACTTTTCTCTCTCTCGTTCTCTTACATCTGAAATTTAACACTATAATTCCACTATTAAAATAAAGTTCTAAATTTTCGCAGGTTTGATTGCATTAAAATTTAAACTAAATAAATAGGATAAGGTTTTTAGCTAATAAAAAGTAAAAAAAAAGGGAAACCATTATAGTTTCCCTTTTCAGCGTTTTTTATGAAATGAATTACATCATTCCACCCATTCCTCCGCCACCACCCATTGGTGGGCCTGCAGGGGTTTCTTCTTTAACGTCAGCTACCACACATTCTGTAGTTAGCAATAATGCAGCGATTGATGCAGCATTTTCCAATGCAAGGCGCGTAACCTTAGTAGGATCAATGACTCCAGCTTTGAACAGGTCTTCATACTTGTCTGTTCTCGCATTGTAACCATAATCTCCTTTAGAGTCTCTGATTTTATTGATTACTACAGATCCTTCTCCACCTGAATTGGAAACGATTGTTCTCAAAGGTGCTTCGATAGCCTGCTTGATGATGTTGATACCAGTATCTTCATCTTCGTTTAGCCCTTTAAGTTTTTCAAGTACCAATGCAGCTCTGATAAGTGCTACACCACCACCTACTACTACACCTTCTTGTACAGCAGCTCTGGTTGCATGAAGTGCATCATCAACTCTGTCTTTTTTCTCTTTCATCTCCACTTCGGTAGCAGCACCTATGTATAGGATAGCAACACCACCAGAAAGCTTAGCTAATCTTTCTTGAAGTTTTTCACGATCATAATCAGAAGTAGTTTTTTCAATCTGAGATTTGATCTCATTGATTCTAGCTTCGATTGTAGCTTTTTCACCAGCACCATTAACGATGGTAGTGTTGTCTTTATCGATATTGATTTTCTCGGCAGTACCTAGGTAATCAACAGTTACATTTTCAAGTTTATAGCCTCTTTCTTCAGAAATCACAGTGCCTCCTGTAAGGGTTGCGATATCTTCTAACATGGCTTTTCTTCTATCTCCGAATCCAGGAGCTTTAACAGCGGCAACTTTAAGTGCACCTCTGATTTTATTTACTACTAATGTAGCAAGAGCTTCTCCATCAACATCTTCAGCGATGATCAACAATGGTCTTCCAGATTGAGCAACTGGCTCTAATATTGGAAGCAATTCTTTCATTGCTGAAATCTTTTTGTCGTATATAAGAATGTAAGGGTTTTCCAATTCAGCCTCCATTTTCTCCGTATTGGTAGTGAAATATGGAGAAAGATAACCTCTGTCAAACTGCATACCTTCAACAGTTCTTACTTCTGTTTCAGTACCTTTTGCTTCTTCTACAGTGATAACGCCATCCTTGCCTACTTTTTTCATGGCATCAGCGATCATTTTGCCGATTTCCTCGTCATTGTTGGCAGAAATTGTAGCTACTTGTGCAATTTCTTTAGAAGTAGAGATTTCTTTGGATGCGGCTCTTAATTCTGCAACGATTGCTTCTACAGCTTTGTCGATACCTCTCTTAAGGTCCATTGGATTTGCTCCAGCAGCTACATTTTTAATGCCTACAGAAAAAATGGACTGAGTCAAAACAGTAGCAGTAGTAGTACCGTCACCTGCGTCATCAGCAGTTTTGGAGGCTACTTCTTTTACCAACTGAGCACCCATGTTTTCAATAGGGTCTTCTAATTCTATTTCTTTAGCTACAGTTACACCATCTTTAGTAATAGAAGGTGCACCAAATTTTTTATCCAAAATTACATTTCTTCCTTTTGGACCTAATGTCACCTTTACTGCATCAGCTAGGGCATCGACTCCTTTTTTTAGGCGATCCCTTGCGTCGGTATTGAAAAATAATTCCTTAGCCATTTTTTAAACTTTTTTGAGTTTTAATTGATTAAACTTGATTATAGGACCTTTAATTAAAGGATAGCGAAAATATCCGCTTCTCTCATGATCAGATAATCAGCACCTTCTACAGATAGCTCAGTGCCAGCGTACTTGCCATACAAAACAGTATCGCCAACTTTTACAGTTAATGGCTCGTCTTTTTTGCCATTACCAATTGCGATTACGGTACCTTTTTGTGGTTTTTCTTTGGCAGTATCAGGGATATAAAGACCTGAAGCCGTTTTTTCTTCTGCGGCAGCGGGCTCTACCAAAACCCTGTCTGCTAGAGGTTGGATGTTAACTTTAGACATGTGATTTAGTTATTTTTAAAGTTTAATTTCTATAATACAAAACCCTATTTACACTTTCTATGCCAATCCTATTATTGACATTTTTACTGACATAAAGTCTTAATTACCTATCAATATTGACAGTTTTATCAAAGACCAAATTATATAAACCTGTCAATTTTGCGGAGAGTAATTGGTAATTATGTCACATTTACGTACTTTATACATGTAATTTAATAGAATAATTTATGAGAAATTTATCGGACAATTGGATAGCTGAAGGCTGGGTGGATTTTGAGTACAAAAAATACCTGCTTTTGGCCTATTTAAAAGAAGTTGAAAAAGACTTCAAATCAGTAAAACTTTACCCTCCTTTGGCGGAACTGATCAGGCATCATCAGAAACTTGAAAACCTGAATATCAACCGACATCAGTTAAAGGCCGCATTTCCTCGTGAAATTCAATCTGTTAATTTCAAGAAAGCGACCATTAACTATAAGGACAAAACCGAAGAAGATGAAGTGATGAAACAATTAGGAGAAATCATCACCTATGCCTTGCCACAAATTGAAAAGCAAATAGAAGAGGGCAAGAGTATTTATGATTTCATAGAAGATCAGCTGGAGATAGAGCCCGTTGGGCTTTCGGCCATCTATCAGAAGGAAGGATATGCTTTGGTCTCTAATGGCTGTTCAAAAGATATTTTGGTTTACCGCTATAAGATTGATTTTTTCCAAAATAGCCTGGACAAATACCGGGGCATAGTCCTAAAGTTTATTGCGGCTTTCAAACGAAACCTAACAAATACCTGTCAACGAATAAAACTTGATTTGATTAAAAACTTTAGCGATCTACCTAATCCGTCTACCTGGCGTATTAATTCCAAACAAGATGTGCCTTTACAGGAGAGCCTTTTACCCATCAGTAAGCGTTTATTGCTAAGAAATATTGTCATTAAATAGAAAATGGGAAGAATATATTCTTCCCATTTTCTATTTAATGAATATGAATTTGTTTTTAGTCTTCCTTTTTCAATAGTGAATTCTCATTGGATACCAATATAGGAGTGGGACTAGTTGAAACAGTACTTTTCAATTTAGTTGATTCTTTTTCAGATTGTTCTCTGAGTTCTCTGTTTTTAATAACCTCATCGCCAGGTTTACCAAATAGGATCTGGTATACCTCTTTTCCATCTTTGGCTTTTTTGATGTCACTCACTATATCTGCCCATTCATGGAAAACCAAATAAACGGGATTGTAAGAAGTGACTGGCTTGGTGATACCATAGGTCGGTCTTTCTTCCTCTGCCTTAAATGTTCCAAAAATTCTGTCCCAAATGATAAAGGTAGAACCGTAGTTTTTGTCTAAATAATGGGCATCGCTTCCATGGTGCACTCTATGGTGAGATGGCGTTACAAAGAAATATTCAATTGGCTTAGGAAGCTTTTTGATATATTCCGTGTGGATCCAGAATTGATACAATACAGCGACCTGATGGCAAATAAAGAAGACGAATGGGTTGAAGCCCATCAACATCACAGGTACAAAAAAGATGATCTTAATATGCTGTGTCCATCCTAATCGAAAGGAAACGGAGAAATTGTACTTCGTAGAGTTGTGGTGAGTGATATGTGTTGCCCACCAAAAACGTTGCTCATGAGTAACGCGATGTGCCCAATACCTTGCCAGGTCTATTGCGAAGAAGCAAAATATAAATGACCACCAGGTTGGAGGTACTTTCCATGGGACAATGTTCCAGCAAAATAGTGCTATCCCAAATGTGAATGCTTTTATCAAGGCGCTAATTCCTACATTCACAAGCCCAATTGTAGATGCAGCGAGGAAATCTTTTTTATCGTAGGTGTCTTTTTTTTTGTATAAGCTGATGCCCCATTCTATAAATACTAATAAAAACATCACAGGAGCGGCCCATAAAATGACATTAGGCCATTTGTCCGCACCTAAATCTTCCATACTTAAATGATTTTCAAACATAGACAGTAACTTTGGTTGTTTTATTCAGGATTTTAAAACGACAATTTAATCATATTCCGGCTCTTCTTCAATTTTTGATTACTTAAATAATATTAAAATTTAAAATTAAAAAAGGCCTGTTGATTTCAACAGGCCTTTTTTAATCTTGTTTGTATTTTTTATTATTCCTCTATTTCTGGAGTTGTCTCCAATGGAGTCGCTTCCTCATTTTCATCAGAAGGCAGAATTGATTCATTGTCAAATGATGGGGTAAGAATTTGTTTTTGGGCATTTTCCACATTAGGAGAAGAAAATCCTGAAGAGTTGCTTTCATGGAAGGCTGAAGAACCCAAGCACAAAACGAAAATGGCAATGGCTAATACCCAGGTAGCTTTCTCTAAGATATTACCGGTTTTGGTGACGCCCATGATTTGTGAGGCACTACCACCAAAAGCTGCTCCTGCTCCTCCTTTGGAATTTTGACCTAGAATGACCAAAATTAATAAAATGGCCAAAACAATAATGATACTGATGATTACTACAAACATGCTTGATATTTATTTTATTCTTTTAACTTCTCAATTTGATCTGCAAAGAAAGCCTTTTTCTTTGGAAAGTTCAATATTAATTTTTGATATATTTCTATGGCCTCATTTTTTTTGTTTTGCTTGGCCAATAATTTGGCGTAAGACTCGGAAACCATATTGTTATTTAGAAGGGTACTTTTTTCGGACAAATCTGGTAATTCTATCATCTCATCCATTTTCTCCCTTTTTAAACGTATAGGCTTCTCCTTAAATTTATCTATTAATTCTTGATGGTCTATTTTAGGCTTTTTAGCAATCGATTTTTTAAGATTTTCGCTTTCCTTTTCGATCAAAGTGTCTTTTTCAGTCACTTTTTCGGGTAGGTCCTTTTTTTTAAGTTTTCGGAATTATCGGAATTTTTAGGTGTTGCTTTATTGATTTTTTTCAAATTTTCTTCCAAACGCCTTAAAATTTCATCTCTTTTAGGCCTGGAAATATTCTCTGATGGATTATCCTCCATAGGGATTGTTTTTTCTTCGGGTAGGGAAGGATTATCTGTGTCTGTAGCCGCTATTTCAATCTCTTTTTCCTGTTGAACCGTTGGTTCTTCCTTTACTTTTTCGGGAACGGAAACTTCCGAGATCACCTCTCCTTCAAGAGCTAAAGGAACAATAGGGGATGTTCCTGTCAATAAACTTTTCAACCTTTTCCTCTCAGGGCTTACCACAGCAGCCCAATGAAGCAATGTTTTGGATTCACCAGAGGCTTTATCCCACTCGTATTTAGCTGCAAGTACTCTCGGTGCCAAAAAGTAAGGGAATTCCTCTTGAAGTTTCAATGCTTTTTTTAAATCAGCATTGTCAAGATTGTCGGCTTTATTAATAAGTTCTAAGAATGCTTGAGCGTTCACAGTATCAATATTTAAATAGGTTCTTTAAATATAACAATTTTTACCAATTGGCCACAGTAGATGTGAAAATATCCTGAATGATACTTTCAAAAATCTCTTCTACCAATTCAGATTCCACCTGTAGCAAAGTTGTGTTTCTTGGGTCGTAATCTTTAAAGAATGAAAATGTATTTTTTGCGTTTTCTTCTTCATTAGACATATTGATGAACTCCAATTCCACCGCAATCGTGATGCGCATTTGTCCCGCCCTGTCAGGTTGATTACTATTAGTGCTGGATACGGTAGCTTGAGGGGTTATGGTGTACTTGGTAATGGCCCCCAGGAATTGTATGTCTCCATTGTTCTGAATCAACTCCAATTGAGTATTTCGCTGAAAATAGTCCTTCAGGTCTTCGGTGAATAACTGTCCCATATTGGCTGGTCCTCCGCCCGAATCATTGAAAAAATTAGCTACCGAAAAGGTATTGGTAACATTGTAATCAAGCGTAGTACCTGTGAAACTGTATTCAATTTTGCAGGCTGTTACCAAGCAACTAAAACTTAATAAAAATAATACGATTCTATTGAATATCATATTGCTTGATCTTCCTGTAAAGTGTTCTTTCAGAGATTCCCAAATCCATTGCAGCATATTTTCTCTTGTTATGGTGTTTTTTTAATGCTTTGGTAATCAATTCTTTTTCCTTTTTTTCCAAAGATAGCGAATGGTCGTCTTCTTCATGAATTATGTCTTCAATTACATCCTCTTCGTAATTTTTTCTTGTGCTCTCTTTTTCTTCCTTCTGTTCCTTCTTGGCAGTGCGAGACTCCAATACCAAAGGTAGATTTTTTGAAGGATTGGGATTGTCATCATAGTGCGAGGAGGACTCCATATCTTCAAAAAGATTTTGATGCTTTTCCATTATGTTTTGATCCAATCCCCCCGAATGATATGAATCTAATATAAGTTTTTTTAAATCTGTCATGTCCTTTTTCATATCGAAAAGGACCTTGTATAAGATTTCCCGCTCAGAAAAATCCGAAAAAGCATCCTGCTTCTCATGAATTCCCTTAATTGATGCAGGTAAACTACTTTTTTCTTCAGGAAGATATTTGATTAAGGTTTCTGCATCGACTTCCCTTTCCTCTTCCAATAACGAAATCTGCTCCGCTAAATTCTTTAATTGTCTGATATTTCCCGGGAAAGGAAATTTGAGGAGTAGTTTTCTTGCATCTTCCGTTAAGGTGATGGGCTTAACCAAATACTTTTCAGAGAAATCAGTGGTAAATTTTCTAAACAATAAGGCGATATCATCTCCCCTTTGTCTCAAAGGAGGGACAAAAATGGGAACTGTGTTTAGCCGGTAATACAAGTCCTCCCTGAATTTACCTTTATCCACAGCCTTTAACAGGTTAACATTGGTGGCGGCAATTACCCTTACGTCAGTTTTTAAAACTTTCGAGGAGCCTACTTTTATGAATTCCCCATTCTCCAATACCCGTAATAGTCTCGCTTGAGTTCCTAAAGGCATTTCTCCTATTTCATCCAGAAAAATAGAGCCACCATCAGTGACTTCAAAATACCCCTTTCGTGCCTCATGAGCACCTGTAAAGGAGCCTTTTTCATGACCAAATAACTCAGAATCAATCGTTCCTTCTGGTATCGCACCACAATTTATCGCTATGAATTTCCCATGTTTGCGGCGGCTAAGTGCATGGATGATTTTAGAAAATGACTCTTTACCACTACCACTTTCACCAGTGACCAACACGGTCATTTCCGTAGGAGAAACTTGCATGGCCACCTGAATGGCATGGTTTAGCAAAGGGCTGTTTCCAATTATTCCAAATCTTTGTTTGACGCTCAATATTTCCGATGCACTTATAGAGATCATGTTTTCTTATTTATTGGTTGACAATTTCTCCAAATAGGGTCGCCGATGTACAATCCGTGATCCTAACCTTGGCATAATCCCCAATATTTAAATTACCTTTTGGAATAATCACCACTTTATTGGCTGAATTCTTGGCCTTTAATTGATCGTTAGACCTTTTAGATAGTCCTTCTACCAAAACCTCCTGAACCTGACCAACTTCTCTTTGATGCCTTATAAGTGATAGTGTGCCTTGTTTGTCAATGATCTCCTGAAGCCTGCGTTTTTTTACAGGTAGTGGAATATCATCCTTGTATTTCTTTTCTGCTAGGGTGCCAGGTCGCTCGGAATAATAAAACATGTAAGAAAAATCATACTGAACGATATCCATTATGCTTAGGGTGTCCTGATGCTCTTCCTCAGTTTCAGAGCAAAATCCTGCAATCATATCTGAAGAAATCCCACAATTCTCACCCAATATTTCACGTATTTTTTTGATCCGATCCAAATACCATTCACGGTCATAAGTCCTGTTCATCATCTCCAAAACTCTGCTGTTGCCACTTTGAACAGGTAAATGTATGTATTTACAAATATTGTCGTAACGCTTCATCGTTTCCAACACCTTGTCCGTAATGTCTTTGGGATGAGAGGTGGAAAACCGAACCCTAAGTTTTGGGTCTACATTGGCTACCATTTCTAGTAAGTCCGAAAAATATACTACTTCATTTATTTCAGATTCCTTTTTATTAAGACGGGCTTTATTGTTTTCCTCAGAGGACCACTTATAGCTGTCTACATTTTGCCCTAAAAGGGTAACTTCTCTGTAGCCCTGATCAAACAACTCTTTGGCTTCTTTGGTAATGGAATGTGGATCACGACTCCGCTCTCTTCCTCTTGTAAAGGGTACCACACAAAAGGAACACATATTGTCACAGCCTCTCATGATTGAGATAAGGGCACTTACTCCGTTGGAATTTAGTCGTACCGGAGAAATGTCAGCATAGGTCTCCTCCCTGGAAAGAAATGTGTTTATTCCTTTCTCGCCGTCCTCAGCCAAGCTTACAAGATTGGGCAGGTCTCTGTAAGCATCAGGGCCTACTACTAAATCCACCAGTTTTTCTTCTTCTAAAAGCTTTTCTTTTAAGCGTTCTGCCATGCAGCCCAGCACACCTATCTTGAGTTCACGGTTAGCCTTTTTGACTTGATTGAACTGACTTAGCCTTTTACGCACCGTTCTCTCTGCCTTTTCTCTAATAGAGCAAGTGTTAAGTAAAATCACATCAGCCTTATTGTAATCTGAAGTAGTATCAAATCCTGTTTCCTTCATGATGGAAGCGACAATTTCGCTGTCCGAAAAATTCATTTGACAACCATAGCTTTCGATATATAACCGCTTTGTTTTCCCTGTATTTTCTTCAGCTGTTACTTTATAATCACAACTCGTTGCTTCATCATCACTGATGATTTCGATATCCTTTATAATATTTTCCATTGGCTGACTATATTTCAGATCGCAAATTTAATAAAATACCGACATATTGACAGTAGTTCACTTTATTATTCTGACATTATCCACGTAAAACATTAAAATCAGGAAAGAAAAAGAACAGGGAATTTTTTTTTTATAAGTTTTAATGCTTTTCTGGGTGGAATTCCAACTTTCGCTTAATGTTATTGATAATATCTATCGAGTTATAGAAACAATCAATTTTCACTATATGTATTTAACCCTTATCTTTATTTCGAACATATCATAAGCGTGAATCTAAACCTAAAAGTAGTATTATGTCAGATGAAAAAAATCACAACAAATTAACGACGGCATCTGGAAGGATATATGTTGAGAATGAAAATTCTAAAACTATAGGACCCAGAGGACCAATTCTTTTAGAAGATTATATTCTTCATGAGAAAATGGCTCATTTTAACAGAGAGCGAATACCAGAACGGGTTGTGCATGCAAAAGGATCCGGAGCATTTGGTACTTTTACTGTCACAGAGGACATCAGCCAATATACCAAAGCCAAAATATTTAATAAAATAGGGAAAAAGACAAAAGTATTTCTCCGATTCTCAACTGTTGGGGGTGAAAAGGGATCACCTGATACCGAAAGAGATCCAAGAGGATTTGCAATCAAATTTTATACCGAAGATGGTAATTGGGATTTGGTTGGGAACAATACCCCGGTATTTTTTATTAAAGACCCAAAAAAGTTTTCAGATTTTATTCATACCCAAAAAAGAGACCCTTATACCAACTGTAAATCCCCAACAATGATGTGGGACTACTGGTCTTTGACACCAGAATCCTTGCACCAGGTTTTAATATTAATGAGTGACAGAGGAACACCCGTAGGATTCCGACATATGAACGGTTACGGTTCGCATACTTTTTCCATGATCAATGCAAAAAACGAAAAAGTATTTGTGAAATACCATTTTAAAACTGCCCAGGGGATTAAAAATTTTACCGATGAGGAGGCTGCTCAGATGAAATCCAAAGACCTTGATTTTTCTCAACGGGATCTTTTGGAAGCCATAGACAATGGGGATTTTCCAAAATGGAACATGAAAATTCAGGTCATGACTACAGATCAGGCCAGAAAGGTAGATTTTAATCCCTTTGACCTTACCAAAATTTGGTCTCATTCTCAATTTCCTTTGATTGATGTAGGTGTTTTGGAGTTGAATAAAAACCCAGACAATTATTTTCAGGATGTGGAGCAATCTGCTTTTGCTCCTGCGCACATTGTGGATGGGCTTGGATATAGCCCAGACAAAATGCTTCAGGGCAGGTTACTTTCCTATCCTGATGCCCATAGGTATAGGATTGGAGGGAATTATGAACAGATTCCAGTTAACAGGTGCCCTTTTGCGGTGAATAATTATGAAAGAGATGGCAGGATGCGGGTAGATGGTAACGGAGGAAAGAAGCCCAATTATTGGCCCAATAGTTTCGACGAGATTGAAGTTGATAAGGCTTATCAGGAGCCATCAGAACAGCTTGATGATACGATTGCGGATTGGTATGACAGAAACAGCAAAATAGGTGACAATGACCACTATTCCCAGCCTAGAAGATTGTTTCGGGATGTTATGACCAAAGAGGAGCAAGACAATACCATCAATAATACTGTAGGAGCGATGAGTGGCATTACTGGACCCAAAAGAGATGTTATTATAAATCGTCAACTTTGTCATTGGTTTAGAATGGATGAAGAATTTGGTATGCGTGTCGCTAAAGGATTAAATGTGGACATTAATGCAGTTATGTCTTCTTCTGCAGATTCCCATTGACAGAGTTGGTATAATAATTGATATTATTATTTATGGACTAATTATAACATATTTATATAGGAGTGGATAGTTCGTCCACTCTTTTTTTTAATAAAAATAACTACATTGGCGCAAACCTTAGGTAAAAGAATTTTTAAAATAGGAGGATGGGTTTTACTCAGTTTAGGCTTGTTAATACTCATCATAATTCTATTTGTCCGAAGCCCTTTCGGTCAGAAAATTATCGTGAATAAGGTTACCCAATATGTAGCCGAGAAAACCCAAACCAAGGTTAACATTGACAGATTATTTATAACCTTCCGAGGCAACCTTTATCTGGAAGGGCTTTATTTGGAAGACCCTAAAGGAGATACGCTAATTTACAGTCAGCAGCTTGAAACGGGGCTTGAGTTAATTCCATTTATTCGAGAAAATAAGATAAGTATTTCAAGACTTGAATGGGAAGGCTTAACCGCTAATATTCAGAGGGATAGTGCTGGTACATTTAATTTCAACTATCTCATTGAGGCCTTTGCAGGTGCCGAGAGCAGTTCAGATACCACCATTACAGATACGACATCATCGGAGACAAGTGCCTACCCTGAAATTAGCCTGGGCCCGGTAAAGGCAGAAAACTGGAAGGTGAATTATAAAGATGATTTGTTGGGTTTGGAGGGCAAACTTGATCTAGGAAAGTTATTGATTCAAATCAAAAGTCTTGACCTGAATAAAATGGATTTTCATGTCAACAGTTTTTTATGGGAAAATTCTGCTATAGCCTACCAACAGTCCAAGCCTTTTCCTCCAAGTGAAGATTCAACTAGCAGTCAGGTACCCTTGCCTTTGCTGATATTAGAAGAACTCTCATTAAAAAATATAAATTTAGACTATGTTTCCTTGCCTGATGGCATGGAGGTACATACAACATTGGGTGACTTGCTACTGGAAATGCCTGAAGCGGATCTTGAAAAACAAAGGGTGTTAATCAAAAACTTCTCGCTCCATGACTCTTTTATTGATTATCAAAGCATGGAGAGCAATCAGGAAAGGGATACACCTAAAATGGAGGAAGAAGGTGAACCATTTAGTTGGCCCCAATGGGAGGTGGAGTTATCCACTTTGAATCTTTCAAACAATAAAATGAATTATCGGGTAGATGGCGCTCAAGGTGCTGTTGCAGGGTTTGATCCGAATGACATAGGCGTCGAAAACTTTAATCTGGAAGCCAATAATTTATTTCTTAAGCCAGAAAAGGCCGGGCTAGCCTTGAATAAATTTGAGTTCATTGAAAAATCAGGTTTTAAACTAGAAGATTTTCAATTTCAATTAGGTTTAGACAATGAATCTTTGCTTTTGACAGATTTAATTGTCGCCACCGGCAATAGCCGTTTGAAAGGGAAAATAAGCATGCAATATCCTGGCTTAGGGGAGGTCTTGGGAAACCCTGAAAGTGCGACATTGGATATAGCGCTCAATACAATTAACATTGGCATTCGAGATGCCTATTACTTTTCTCCAACACTTAAAAATAACCCTTACGTAAAAACCTTTGCTAATAAAAAGCTTAATGCGACTTTATTCGCCTCTGGCAAATTAGACAAAGTAAACTTACAAAAACTTTCCGCAGGATGGGGTAATTCTACCCGAATTGGACTCTCCGGTACGGTTATAGAACCCCTTGATATGGACCGGGTTTCCTGGATAATAAATGATTTTAATTTTGTTTCAACTGGTAAAGACCTAAATCTCTTTGTACCTGAAGACAGCCTGGGTATTAAATATCCAAAGCGTCTTGACCTATCTCTTACCTCCTCAGGATCCCTCAATGAATTCAGTCTGGAGTCAATTCTTAAAGCCTATGAAGCTTCAGTAAAAGTAGATGGTAAGATAACTACCAAAAACGGGGCCTACCTTTATGACCTAAACACTAGTATTGCGGCTTTACCTTTGGGGAAAATATTGGGTGACACGATAACTTATGGTGAGGTTGACATGGAATTGGCTGCCAAAGGCAATACTGGTCCTCTGGATAAAATCGATCTTAAATTGGATTCAAAGGTGACCAATTTGACCTACAATGGTCACAATTATAAAGGTATACAGTTGAGTGGGGAGATTGTAGATGGAGATGGAGAAATAAAGTTAATGCATAAAGATGAGCTACTGGATATCGGTTTGCTGGCAACAGTAGATTTAGATACAGCTAATTATAATGTTGGCTTAGATTTGAATTTAATTGGAGCTGATTTGTATGGGCTCAACATTACAACACAAAAAATACGCACCAAATTTTCCATGAATGCTACATTTGTGGGCAATTCAGAAAACTTTGAACTTCACTCAAAGCTGGAGGAGGGGACCGTAGTTTTGGAAGACCAGGCCTATCCCATGGGAGATTTGGACCTGGCCTTGAGAATTTTACCAGACTCAACAGGATTGACCATTCAAAGTAACCTTTTGGTAGGACAATTGAGTTCCAATGTAAGTCCTGGAGAAACATACCAAGGGATTTCCCGTCATTTTAATCGGTATTTTCTAGACAGCACATTCCAAACTGTATCAGATACCTTAAGGCCTGTCAATGTAAAAATGGACTTTACCATACCTTCTACTTTACTCTTAAATCAGGTAATCTTGCCTGGGTTAGAAAGGATGGAAGAGGGAACAATTCAATTGGCATTTGATGAAAAAAGAGCTTCTTTGAAAGGGAGAATCAATTTCCCATACATTTCTTATGCCGGAGCTATCGTGGATAGCTTGGACCTAAACGTAGAAAGTGATTCCGCAGATTTCAAATTTGATTTCGGTGTATTGGGTTTGTCTTCTGGTCCGCTGGAAGTCGGCCCAACGTATTTCACGGGTGAAGTGCTCGAAAACCTCCTTTATGTCAATTTTAATTCCTCACATGAAGACGAAGTTTTAGCAAATATAAATTTTGATTTGGGTATTGCTAAAGATTCATTGAGGATACATATTGCTCCCGATAGTATTGTTTTCAACAAATTGAAGTGGGAAGTACCAGCGGGCAATGCCTTTACTTTAGGACAAGATTGGTTAAGTTTTGAGGAATTTGAATTTTCACGGGGCAAGCAGCTTATATCATTTAGCAATGAGTCAGGAGAGAGTTCTTTTGGTCTTACATTTAATGATTTCAGGTTAAGAACTTTTACCAGCTTATTGAATCCGGAGGAAATATTGGCTGCAGGCATTGTCAATGGATCAATTAAGGTGGAAAATCCTTTTGGGGCCATGGGGTTGCAAGCAGGCATTACCGTTAAAGAAATGGAGTTGCTTAAAGTTCCGTTAGGCAATTTATCTCTGGATGCCACAGGCAATGACCAAAAGAATTATGATTTTGATTTAAGAATAAAAGACAAGGGTATAAACCTGGATTTAACAGGTGGCATAATTGCTGATCCTTTGGGGGCAAGGTTAAACCTGGACCTTGCTTTAAATAAATTTGAGTTAAGTATATTGGATGGCCTATCTGCTGGAGCCATTAGTGGTGGGAAAGGATTTATTTCAGGAGATTTCAAAGTAGTGGGTAGTACAGCTGAGCCAAATTATGATGGTAATTTGGTGTTCAATGAAACAGAATTTACAATCGCCACATTGAATTCCAGGTTTGCTATAGCTGATGATGAAATTAGGGTCGATAACCAAGGTGTATTCTTGGATGAAATAACCATAAAAGATGCGCAAGGAAATAATTTTGTCCTTGACGGGGATATAATAACCGATGATTTTATTAATCCCCAATTCGATCTTTCTCTGAAAGCGGAAAACTTTAAGGTGTTAAACTCCACAAAAGAAGACAATGATTTGTTCTATGGAGATGCCATAATAGGCGCAGACGTAACGATCAAAGGTGATCTTAATTTGCCAATTGTGGATGCCAGACTTAGTGTGGACAAGGGAACCAATTTGAGTGTAGTAATTCCGGAAAGCCAATTGGATATAGTGGAAAGAAATGGCGTAGTGACATTTGTAAACCGAAATGATCCCGAGGATATTTTAACCAAAAGACTAGAAGAAACCAGCAATACCGGATATACCGGATATAAAGTGGCAATGTTACTAAATATTTCACCAGAGGCTGTATTCAATCTGGTAATAGACGAGAGATCAGGAGACAATCTTATGGTGGAAGGCGCTGCCGACCTCCGGTTAAACATGGATCCAAATGGAAGGGTTACCCTTACGGGGATTTATGAGCTATCCAAAGGGCATTATGAATTGAGTTTGTACAATTTGGTGAGCAGAAAATTCGAAATTCAGAGTGGGAGTACCATTACATGGGCGGGAGACCCCATGGATGCCAATATGGACATTACAGCCATATACCGCATCAAAACCTCAGCCGCAGATTTGATGACAGCAACGGCAGCAGGTGGTTCTCTTGAGACGATGACCAAATACCGCCAGGAATTACCTTTTATCGTTTACCTGAATATTGATGGAGAATTGCTTAGACCAGAAATTTCATTTAAAATGGATATGCCTGAAGATCAAAGGGGGGCAATTGGCGGAGCTGTTTACACTCAGGTGCAGCAATTGAACAATCAGGAAGGTGAATTGAATCGTCAGGTTTTCTCACTTTTGGTGTTGAATAGATTTTTTCCTAGTGGGGAAAGTTCCAGCAGTGGAGGTACCACTGCCATGGCCAGATCAAGTGTCAGTCAGTTGCTTTCAGGACAACTAAATACGTTTACTAACAGTATTGTTGGAGGTACAGGGCTGGAGCTGGATGTAGGCCTGGATAGCTTTGAGGACTATGAAGGGAATTCATCTCAAGCCAGAACACAGCTCAATGTAAATGCAAGTAAACGCTTCCTTGATGACCGATTGGTAGTGCAAGTAGGGAGTCAGATAGACATAGAAGGGAGTTCCTCTTCAACTGGGACTAGTAATTCCCTTTTAGGGAATATAAGCGTGGAGTATTTGCTTTCCGAAAATGGACGCTATCGATTAAGAGGTTTTAGAAAAAATCAATTCGAAAGCTTTATTGATGGACAGTTGGTCGTTACAGGTCTATCCGTAATTTTTAATAGGGAGTTTAATAAATTCGAGGACTTGTGGAAAGGAATAGAATCGAAAAGAAAAGAAAGAGCCACAGATATAAAAGCAGGAGAGGAGACAAATGAGAAGGAATAGGGTGAAAAATTTACTCGGTTTTTGGAAGATCAAGTCATTAAAAATTATTGGGCTACTCATGCCCATGTGGATTTTAGTAGGTTGTGGCGTTTCAAAGTTTATTCCTGAAGATGAGAAATTGTATACAGGCGCTACTTTAGAAATTAATAGAGACTTTTCAGTCAAAGGTTTCAAGGAACTCCATGCTGAGCTAGAGGGCTTGCTTAAACCTAAGCCAAATAGCAAGATCCTGGGTATGCGTATTGGTTTATGGAGTCATTACAAGGTACAAAAGGAAAACCCTGGTTTTATTAACCGATTTATTTATAAAAAAATTGGAGAAGAACCGGTTTATTTCAGTAGTGTGGAAATGGAAAAAACCGAGGGGCTGATCCTAAACAGGCTTGATAACAATGGATTCTTTTTTTCAGAGGTCATGGCTGAAGCGGATCAGAAACCCAAAAAAGCTGCTGTTAATTATACAGTGGATTTGGCTCAACCTTACCAGCTGGCTTCTTACCAATATGAAAAGGATAGCTTGCCAATTGATCGAAGTATAAGGAAATTGCTAACCGCTACAAAAATTGCTGAAGGGGACTATTTCTCTTTGGAAATGATGAAAAATGAAAGGATAAGGTTGGATGAAGGCCTTAAAAATGAAGGTTTCTACAATTTCAACGCTGATTTTCTGATTTTTGAAGCGGACACCAACCAATACGATGACAAGAAATTTGACCTTTTTCTTAGACTTAAACAAAATGCTCCAGAAAAAGGGATTGTTCCTTATGAATTAAATAGTATACGAGTGTATCCAAATTATTCATCAGATGAATATGGGCAAGAGACAGACACTACAACCATTGAAAACATAGACTTCATCCAAAATGGGCTCTCATTTAAACCTGAACTGCTACATCAATATATTTTGATCGAAAAGGATAGCCTTTTTAACGCCAAAGATACCAAGTTAACCAGTAGCCGATTAACAGGGATAGGGAATTATAGGTTTGTTAATCTAAGGTACATAGAGACTGATACTACTATTAGTGGAGGCAAAGGGTCGTTGAGCGCCAATATCTATCTTACGCCTCTAGAAAAGCGTTCTCTTAGGGCTGAACTTCAAGGGGTATCCAAATCAAACAATTTTGCAGGCCCGGCTTTATTGCTGAATTATAGGAATAGAAATCTTTTCCATGGTGGAGAAACTTTCAGTCTGACAGGACAAATCGGCTACGAGAGCCAGATAGCTTCCGGCCAAAGAGAAAATTTAAGTGCCTTTGAGGTTGGTTTAAAGGGGGATCTGATTTTCCCTAGAGTTGTATTTCCTATTTCAATAAAAGAAAGATTTGCCTATTCAGTGCCAAAAACGAAGATTAGTTTAGGAACTGAATATCAGGATAGACGAGGATATTACAGGTTAAATACTGTTTCGGCTTCTTATGGATATTTTTGGAATGCCAACCGTTTCGTTTATCATGAGATTACGCCGATAGCCTTAAACTTTGTGGACCTGTCCAAAACCTCAAGTGAGTTTGATGAAATATTAGACAGTAATTTATTTTTGAAACAAAGTTTTGAACATCAATTTATAGCGGGAATTACTTATAGCTTCGCCTTTAACAAGCTCATGGACAAGTATAGGGAGCATAGCATCTATTTCGGTGCTAACCTTGATTTGGCTGGGGGAGGGTTGCGCTTGGTAAACAAGGTACTTGGCAGTGAGAATCAAAATACTTTCTTGGGCTTCAATTATGCCCAATACAATAAAGGTGACCTAGACTTTCGGTATTACTGGCGATTTACTGAGGAAAAGTTACTTGCTTTTCGCTTTTTTGGTGGTGTAGGATTGCCTTATGGAAATTCAGTGTCCCTACCATTTGCCAAACAGTTTTTTTCTGGAGGGCCCAATAGCATCAGGGCTTTTAGCATTAGGTCCCTGGGGCCCGGTTCTTATTCACCAGCTACTGAAAGCACTAGTAATTATTTTGACCAGGCAGGTGACATTAGGTTAGAGGGGAATTTAGAATTTAGGTTTCCAATCGTCCCTTACCTAAAAGGAGCTGCATTTGTAGATACCGGAAATGTATGGTTGGTAAATGAAAACGAAGCCTTACCAGGTGGTAAGTTCGGAAAGAATTGGTACAGGGAACTGGCTGTAGGTGCAGGGATTGGCTTGAGGGTAGATATCGAATTCTTCGTGATTCGCTTTGATTTGGCCACTCCCCTCAGGAGTCCATTTTTACCTGAAGGAGAGCGTTGGGCCAAAGAATTTAAAATTGGGGATAGCGATTGGAGGAGTGATAATTTGGTTTTTAATTTCGCAATCGGTTATCCTTTTTAATTTTCAGATTCAGGTAGTTCATTTACCTTATCTTTTACCTTAATCAAGCTGTATAAATAGCCCAGCATAGCAGGCGTGACTATGGAGAAGGTAATTAATTTCCCGATACCACTTGATTTTTTCATGGCTAAAGTTGCGGTTATAATGGCCAATGGGATGCCATATTTCAAGCCAAATTGTTGGTATTTTTTTTCAGTATTCATGTTTTTTTTTATTTAGTTGAAATTTTTAAGCCTGATTTTTACAATGAAATCTTCTGACTCTAAATCAAAAGTCATCACAGCACATTGCTTACAGGTTGTCGTATAATAAAAACAATATTAATGCCGTATTTTTTTTACGTCATTAGTAAATTGTTTAGGGGCAAAACGATGTAATTACATCTTTCTGGAGAGGCATGGGATAATAACCTAGATTGTCATACCTGAGTAAAAAATGATCATTTACCAAGAAAATTACATTACTGGATCAATAATCGATCTTTAGTTGTTCTCCAGATGGGCTGTCCTGATCTTTCGACACAAGGTTTGAAAGGCTAACACCAAGTAGCCTTATTGGTAAAATTAGTGGTTCTTGGTCAAGGAGTTCATTGACGATGTTTTCCATGCTCGAAATGAGGATTGGAGATAAAAGTGTTTTGCTTCGCGTTTGTAAGGTAAAGTCATTGTATTTTATCTTAAGCGTAAGTGTTCTGCCATAGGCACTGTTACGTTCTAGTCTCCGGTAAAACTCGGGCAATAGTTTTTCCTTTAAAGTAGTTTTAATTGCGGAAGTCGCTATCAAGTCTTTTTCAAAAGTATGTTCTACCCCTAAGGATTTTCGGATTCTGTTTGGTTTGACTTCACTCTCATGGATTCCCCTGACAATATTATAAAAATGAAGACCAGATTTTCCAAATCTACTGGTAAGAAAAGGCAAAGAATACTGCTTTAAGTCGTATCCATAATAGATACCAAAAGCATTCATTTTCTTGGCCATTACTTTGCCTATACCAAAGAACTTCTCAATTGGCAATTTTTCCAAAAAGGCTTCCGCTTTCGCAGGCGTGATCAAAGCCTGACCATTAGGTTTGTTAAGGTCAGAGGCTATTTTGGCTAAAAATTTATTGTACGAAATACCTGCAGAAGCATTCAAGCCTGTTTCCTCCTTTATTTTTTGACGTATCTCTTTTGCGATTAAGGTGGCAGAGGGAAGGCCGAAATGATTGGTAGTTACATCCAGAAAAGCCTCATCCAGCGACAAGGGTTCTACAAGATCTGTATAGGTCAGGAATATTTTCCTGATTATCTGAGAGATTTCTTTATACCTTTCAAATCTTGGTGGTACAAAGATTAAATTGGGGCATTTAAGTGCTGCCAGTTTGGAAGACATGGCTGATCGGACGCCAAATTTTCTAGCTTCATAACTGGCAGCAGCTACCACCCCCCTTTCCTTGTTTCCTCCAACAGCAAGGGGCTTGTTTCTGTATTCAGGATGGTCTAACTGTTCTACCGAAGCGAAAAATGCATCCATGTCCACATGTATGATTTTCCGGTAGTTTTCCATAATTTGTCTTATACTGTTCCTTGGGCATGCATTGCTCTTGCTATCTTTTCGAAGGCACCGATATTGGCTGCATTGAGATAATCTTGTTTCTGTAAATCATGTTTGTCAATTGTTTCCAGACATTTTTCATGGATATCTTTCATGATCGTCCTCAATTGTTTTTCAAGATCATTTTTTGTCCAATAGCGTCCCATTCTGTTTTGGGTCATCTCCAGACCTGAGACGGCCACTCCTCCCGCATTAGAGGCTTTTCCAGGGCCATACAAGACCTTGGTTTTCTGTAAATAATTAATGGCTTTCGGTGTACAAGGCATATTTGCTCCTTCAGCCAAAAGCATCAATCCATTTTGTTTAAGAAGTTTGGCATCCGATTCATCCAATTCATTCTGAGTGGCACAAGGAAAGGCACAATCTGCAGGAATGGACCACAGGTTTTTATCTCCTACAGCAGTGAATTTGGCTGAGTCATATTTTTCAGCAAAAGTAGAAATACTCTTCCTTTGCCCATTTTTTACAGTTTTTAAGAACTCCAATTTTTCCTCAGTCATGCCCTCTGGATCATGTATATATCCAGTAGAATCTGAAAATGCCACTACTTTAGCTCCTTCATGAAGTAATTTTTCAATGGCAAATTGAGAAACATTGCCAGCTCCGGAAACCAGACAAACTTTATCTTTTAAATTTTCATCGATTTCAGTGAGCATGAAATGGGCAAAATGGATAAGTCCGTAACCTGTGGCTTCAGGTCTTAAAAATGAACCACCCCAGTCTTTTCCTTTGCCAGTAAGCACTCCCTGGAATTCGTTTTGGATCTTTTTATACGTCCCGAACAGGTAGCCGATCTCTCTTTCTCCAACACCTATGTCTCCAGCAGGAACATCTGTAAAATGACCAATATGACGATAGGCTTCCATCATCCAGGCCTGACAAAAACGCATCACTTCCCCATCTGACTTCCCTTTAGGGTTAAAGTCGGAGCCTCCTTTTCCTGCACCAAGCATTAAGCCTGTTAATGCATTTTTAAACACTTGCTCAAAAGCCAAAAATTTAAGAATACTTTGATTAACACTTGGGTGAAAGCGCAAACCTCCCTTATAAGGGCCCAATGCACTGTTCATCTGTATTCTGTAGCCTTTATTAATTTGTACCTTTCCTTGATCGTCTGTCCAGCATACGCGAAATGAAATTATTCGCTCTGGTTCACAGATTCGTTCAAAAAGTTTGGCGTCAACATATAAGTTATTGGCATTAAGGACGGGGAGAATACTTTCAAAAACTTCTTCTACTGCTTGGTGAAATTCTGACTCGTTGGGATTTCTATCAATTACGGATTTTAAAATATTGTTCAGTGTTGACATTTAATTTGGGTTATTGATAATTTTATAGGTGTTTTTTAAAGTTTTAATAATTGAAGAGGCTTTTAGCAAGCATTCCTGGTATTCATCACCGGCATCCGCATCAATTGTAATGGCACTACCGACTCCAAAATAAAAGTTTTTTTTGGTTTGATCTATAATTAAGCTTCTAATAATCACACAAAAATCAAAATCTCCATGCTCATCTATGTAGCCAATACTTCCTGAAAACCATGCTCTTTTAAAGTTTTCATAGGTCTCAATCAACTCCATACATTTTATTTTTGGTGCTCCTGTCATGCTTCCCATGGGGAAGGTTTTAGAAATAATCTGTTCAAAACTCACTGTAGGAGGCAATTGGCAGACAATGGTAGATATCATCTGGGTAACCTGTTTGAAAGAATAGATCCCAAACAACTCTTCTACTTTTATTGTCCCAGTTAAGGCCATTCGGGCAAGGTCATTTCGCATCAAATCAACGATCATGAGGTTTTCTGCCCGCTCTTTCTCACTTTCCGCCAAGTGCTTTTTTAATGCTTCATCTTCTTTAATGCTATGGCCTCTTTTGATGGTTCCTTTGATAGGTTGGGTTAGCAATGTGTGCCCTTTTTTCTTTAGAAACCTTTCGGGTGAGGCACAGCAAAGATATAAATTTTCAGCCTTGAACAAGGCACTAAATGGCATGGGTGAATTTTTACATAAGTCAAGAAATATCCCTATAGGGTCTATACTGGAAACCTTTCCATGGAAATCCATGCAGTAATTCAATTCATAAATATCTCCTGCTAGAATATGGTCTTGAATTTTGTCGAAAGTTGCGCTATAACTTTCTTTATCATGTGAAGAATGGAGGCTACAACTGCCATGATTAGCTTTAAATGGTAGGCTGGTATTTAGAATATTTGTGTAGGAATCAACAGGGTCTATACAGTAAATTGTTACCTCTTCTTTATTTAAGTAAATGGTTAATTCAGGACTAAAAAATAAACTGTCAGGGCAACTTATTTTTTCGCTATTGTTGCTGGAAAGCTTTTCGTATTTATTCTTCTGATCATAGCCGAGAATTCCTACTTTTGGCTTATTATCAGGCAATTGATTTATATTTTCTAGACTTACAGCTTTTGAGCCTGCGTAAAAAACATGCTCAAATCCACCTGAAGGATAGTCTATCTCATGAGAAGTAAAATAACCAAAATAGGCGAATTTATGATTGGCCCATTCCAGCATTTTAGGTACCCATTTAGATGTTTTGTTTACAGTGAGCTTGTTTTCAATTGATGACATTCTTGCAAAAATAGGGAAATGCCATGAAAAAAGGGGGATAATTTTATCCCCCTTTTAAATAATAAATTGATAGGCTATAAATTATTAATTGGCTTTGATGTCAAAATTCACACTTACAGTGTTGTAGATGAATTTATCCTTGGCCTTGTCTACTGCAGTTGCTTCGTCTCCATAAGCCAATCCCCAATCAGTTCTGTTTATATTAAAGCCTGCCTGTGCTGACACAGTTCCGTTGGCCAAAGTTACAGCAGCTGGGAATTTAATGTTTTTAGAAGTACCTCTGATGGTTAAGTTACCACTGATCCAGTGGGTAGGAGTAGCTGGAGCCAATTCAGACTCACTCTGTGGAGTGTTCTCAGTCTCAAATTGTTCCTGATCTTCAATATTGTCATCAGCTGTAAAAGGGCTTACTCCTGTGATCACAAAAGTGGCCTGGGGATGGTTGGCGGCATCGAAAAAATCATCTGACTGTAAATGATTCCATAACTTGCCATGGTTTTCAGTACCTTCTTCCATATCGTGGATTTCAAGGCCTGTAACGTCAAAAGTAAATTCACCGGCAGTAATGGCATCGCCATTTACAGAAATTTCTCCCTTAGTTACCGGGATAATTCCAAAGTGCTGCCCTGTTGGCTTGTAGCCTCTCCAGTTTACTGTGCTAGCATTGGTGTCTAATTGTAGCGTTTGGCCACTTACTTGTGCTTCTTCTTGGGCCTCAGTTGTTTCAACTGTATTACTACTTTGTCCACAGGAGAAAGTTAATAAAGCTGCTGCGAGTAAAAAACCTGATAATTTGAATGTTTTCATAATAATGAATTGATTAAATAAGTTTAAGATTGGTTTCGTAATTATATGTATATACACTTAAACTAAATGTAAAAAAAAAAGTTCATTTTTTTTGAGATTAAATCCACGAAGATTTAAGGACGATCGGAATTAATATTGAATTACACAATTATTAAAGGAATAAGTACTATAAAGGTAAGAAAATCAGTGGACTTGACTTGGTCATTTCGAATGCTGATCTAAGACTAAATTCATGTATTATGTAAGCCTTTTTATTTAATAAATCTACCCCTTTGTTTGAACCTATTCGAATTTAGCACTTAGGCCTTTTCCTGTCTAAAATTCTTATTTGGCACTGGTGCCCGATTATTGATGCCCTAGTAATTATATTGAGTGATTATGACCGCGCGGCGAATCAGCAAGAAATAGATCGCCGATTGTCTGCTTCGAGATCAAAATTTTTATAAAATTGCTAACAATCCTGGTTTACCCTTGGCCTCTGTCCTTGTAAATATAAGATATAGCTGAAGTTAAGGTGGTATTATGTTTTGATTTTCGGAGAAGGTGATGAAATTGCAAGAAAATCAGCCGGATTAACTTGGGTGAAGTTATAAATAGTCAGGATTGACTGATTTTGAAGTATCTCTTGTTGAAATAGGTTGAAACATCTTCTAATAATTGCAATACGTACAGATAGAAAAAATATAGATATGGCACTGGTAAAAAAAGTAAATGACAAATCTCCACAATGGGGCAAAGACTGTTGGCTTGCAGACAATGCAACCCTTACAGGTGACGTGGTAATGGGGGATAATTGTACCGTTTGGTTCAATGCTGTGATCAGAGGGGATGTACATTATATTAAGATTGGTAATAAAACCAATGTTCAGGACGGTGCGGTTATTCATTGTTCTTACCAGAAATCACCTGTAAATATTGGATCAGAGGTATCTATAGCTCACAATGCGATTGTCCATGGTTGTACGATAAAAGATAGGGTTATGATTGGCATGGGAGCGATTGTCATGGACGATGCGATAGTCAATGAAGGGGCAGTCATCGCTGCAGGAGCGGTGGTCCTTGCTGGTACCATCGTAGAAAGCAATTCAATATATGCTGGCATCCCGGCCAAAAAGGTAAAGGATACAGGGAAAGAAATGGAGGAGACAATATTAAGAATCGCCTCCAATTATCCCAAATATGCAAGTTGGTACAAAGATGAATAAAGCAATATCATTTTCGTTCCCTTGCCATGAGCCATCACTCGTTTTTGGGACAATTGCGTGCGGTATGGAATAATTGGCAGGAAGCCTTAAACCCGAAATAGAAGGTTTTATACCACCTCATCTGGCCTAAACCTCATGGATTCGGGGTAGGGAAAGGCGTGAATCATTTCGCCCTTCTTCAGTTTGTTCTGGATGGATGACCAATATTCAGGATCAAATAATTCTGGGTTGGAGGCTATAAAATAAGCGCGTACATCCTGGCGGCCGATCATAAATCGCTTGAAATCTTCTGGAAACACATCATTTTCGTGGATTTCATACCAAGGTTTAGAAGCGTAAATTTGATCATAAGTTTCGGGTTTTGGTTTGGTACGAAAATTCATTCGATCGAGAAATTCTATTTCATCGTAGTCATAAAATATCACCCTGTTTTGTCGGGTAACACCAAAGTTTTTTGTCATCATATCTCCAGGAAAAATATTGGCCTGAGCCATTTGTAGGATAGCTTTGGCATATTCATCTACTGCATGCTTAGCTTCTTCGAGGCTACATTCTTCCAGGTAGAGATTCAATGGACGCAACCGGCGTTCAATGTACATGTGTTTGATAATGAGGGTGTCTCCCTCGATGGAAATAAGAGAATTTACATTCGTTTTTAGATCCTTCATCAAAGAAGGATCTATTCGATTGAGAGGAAGTCTGAAATTCTCAAATTCATGCGTGTCAGCCATTCTTCCTACCCGGTCATGGAGGCCCACAAGCTTGTATTTTTCTTTTACCTGCTGTCGCGTCATGTTTTTTGGAGGTTCAAAATGATCCTTGATCAACTTAAACACAATATTGTAGGAAGGTAGCGTAAAGACAGTCATAACCATCCCTTTAATACCCTCCGCTAAAATAAAGTTGTCGCTGCTACGCTCCAGGTGATTTATGAAATCTTTGTAAAAAGCCGTTTTGCCATGTTTGTTAAACCCAATGGCATTGTAGAGTTCATAGGGTCTTTTGTGGTGGATTACCGATTGGAGGAAATTAACCGTCTGGGCTGGAATATTTATTGGAGCCATGAAATAAGACCTGGAGTAACTAAAAATCCCACTCATGATGTTAGGGTCAAAAATCAAGGTGTCAGCAAATACACCCTTTTCATTGTGGAGAAAAGGAATAATAAATGGCATCCATTTGTTACCCAGATAGGTTCGACCAATTAAATAGGCCGCCTTATTGCGGTAGAAAACGTCTTTTAATACTTGTGTTGTGGTTTCATTGGTAGCCCTGTACCTGCTCAAGATCACTTTTTTTACACTTTCTACTAAATGGCGGATATCGTTTTCTTTTTGATAATAGGGAACGCCAAAATCAAAATCTTCCATCATCCTTGCAAAGGCCTCATGGAGGTCAGCTTGCGCAGGATAATTGTGAAATAAGGAATTATCGATTTCTCCAGAATCCAATGTGCTGGGCAAATCGTAGAACATTAAAGCCTCATGAATTACTTTACCAGGGAAAACCTTTCTAAATACGGAATTGAAAAATGTCCCAGCCAACTCCCTGTCTGCATTTGGAAAAATGGCCTCTTGATAGGAAGCCCGGATTTTTTCCCAGACCATCTGATCCCCGGCTTGATCCATTAGCAACTCCTTACAAGTACTTGCAATTTCCCTGAGATGATCTTTGTACAAGCGTAATCTCTCCCTATGGTTGGCATGTAATTGTTTCCAATCCCTGTCCCGAAAGTTTCCAGGGATTCTTTGGGTAATTTGATTGAAATTATTAATGTAGGATACATAACCATTTAAAATAGTTTCAACTGTACGTTTTAGAAGTTCATTATTCATAATGGCTAATTCTTTTAAAAAGGAGTTGGTTTGAGGTCGATATTAGAATATTATTTTTTCATGACAAAATATTAACCTTTGGATTTGCAAATTTATTCTTTAATTTCGTTCCTGTTTATTCATTTGTTGGATATAACACAATAGGTTTAATAGGTTTGATAAGTAAAAAAGGCCTGAATATTATTCAGGCCTTTTTTTAATTTATAACTACCACATATGGATTTTATTCGATTGGTTAACAGCTTGGAAAGAGTACTTAATGGCCCCTTACCAGGAAGGTCTGCTCAAGAGCGAATGGCTCCCATTCCCCTTGAAATGGAGCGTTTTGAAAGGCAGCAAATGATAAATGCAAGAAAAGGGGCTGTATTAATGTTATTTTGCCCCTCTGAAGATAAAAAAAGCATTATTATTCCGTTTATAAAAAGAGCTACTTATGAAGGGGTTCATAGTGGACAGATTGCTTTGCCGGGAGGTAAGAAGGATCTGGAAGATAGGGATCTGGGAGAAACAGCACTAAGGGAAACAGAAGAGGAGATTGGAGTACCAAGGAAGAATATCCAAATTTTAGGAAACTTATCCGACCTTTTCATCCCTCCAAGTAATTTTTCTGTCAGGCCATTTATAGGCTATTCTACTGTACCCCCAGTATTCACAATTGATGAAAGGGAGGTGGATCGCCTTGTAATTTGCAGATTTGATGAATTAATAGATGAGGCCATAATAAAGAAAAAAGGAATGAATCTGGCAGGAGGACAACAAATACAAGCCCCTTATTATGAGATCAATGAAGAGGTGGTGTGGGGTGCTACTGCGATGATATTGAGTGAGTTTTTAACACTTTGGAAGGAAATCAAATAATTGTGGAAGGTGCACTGATAACAAACGATGCGGTAGTTTTTGGACTTTTGATGGGAGTGCTTGGGTTTGTGTTTTACACTTCAGCAAGTAAGCGACCTTTCTTCAAAACGATGTATCGGTTTGTGCCGGTAGTCTTACTATGTTATTTCTTACCTGCATTATTCAATACAACTGGATTAATATCAGGAGAAGATTCTCAACTTTATTTTGTTGCATCGAGGTATCTCTTGCCTACCTCACTGGTTTTATTAACCTTAAGCATAGACCTGAAAAGTATTGCCAGGTTAGGACCAAAAGCCTTAATTATGTTTTTGACAGGCACATTCGGTGTTATTATAGGCGGTCCTGTTTCATTGTATATTGTCGCCCAGTTTTTCCCTGAAGTATTGGGAGGCATAGGGGCTGATCAAACCTGGAGAGGGCTTGCTACGATTGCGGGGAGCTGGATAGGCGGCAGTGCTAATCAGACGGCCATGTTGGAGCTTTTTGGGGCAAGCCCTAAGTTATTTAGCCAAATGATAGCGGTAGATGTAATTGTCGCAAATCTATGGATGGCATTTCTATTGTACTGGGCAGGAAAGCCAGGTTTTTTTGACAAAATTTTAAAAGCAGATACTTCCGGCATAACCGCTCTTAAGGAAAAAGTGGAGGCTTATCAAAAAGACAATCTTAAAATACCCACATTATCAGACACGATGACCATCTTAGGTTTGGGCTTCTTCATTACGGGATGCTCCCACTTTTTTGGTACTTACTTAGGTGATTATATTGGGACAAATTTTCCAGGATTAAAAAGCTATTCTTTGGATTCTAGTTTTTTTTGGTTGGTGATTCTTGCTACTACTGGTGGATTACTTTTGTCTTTTACCCGTTGGAGAAAATTAGAGGGAGTAGGAGCATCCAGAATAGGTAGTTCCTTGCTTTATATTTTGGTAGCTACCATCGGTATGCAAATGGATTTAGGTGCAGTGTTGGACAATCCAGTATTTTTTCTAGTCGGTATTATTTGGATGGCATTTCATATTCTTTTTATGCTTATAGTCGCTTTTATAATTAAGGCCCCTTTCTTTTACGTGGCAATTGGTTCTCAGGCGAATATAGGAGGGGCTGCTTCAGCGCCGATAGTTGCGTCAGCCTTTCACCCTGCACTCGCCCCTGTAGGGGTTTTACTTGCTGTTTTAGGTTATGGAGTGGGTACCTATGGTGCCTATATTTGTGGAATATTATTGCAATTAGCATTTGGAGGTTAAAAAAAATAGCCATGAAGCCAAGGAGGAAATTTATTTTTGTATGTAATGGGAAGGATTGTAAGAAAAATGATGCAAAATCCTTTTCTGAAGCCATAAAAAACACGATAAAAGAAGGTGAATTAAGAGGTAATTTTAAACTGGTTAAGTCCAAATGTATGGATTGCTGTAAATCGGGTCCAGTGGCAGTATTTAACAATGAACTTATAAAAAAGGGAGACAATGAAGAACTAGTACTTTTACTTAAAAGCGACCTTAATAAATGACTATTCCTCAAATGGGCAATGACCATTTTGTTAGGCGTTTATTTTCCCTTGGGTTTTTTGCAAGGGAGACTATTTTTAAATATTTCTAAGCAACAATATATTTAAGATTAACCCCGCTGATTTTCAATTGATTTAGTTGAATTGGACGGGTTTTTTTGGCTGGAGAAAGTTCCAGATTCAATAGAATTCAAGTTTTTTTTATTCAATATTGTTAGAGATTTAATTATTGTTAGTAACTTATAGAATTAATCCTATAGGACCAAAAACTACTGGTTCTCAGTTTTTAATTTTTGTATTGTGACAGGTTGACACCTGATTTTAATCATGAAAAAAGAGTTTGATAAAAATCTCTTTCAGGGTGATGAGAAGAGCCTTGATTTATTTTTGGTATTCGATTACAACCAAGTGATATTTACTTCCGATAATTGGCAGTACCAATTATCAGATAATATCTCATGGGATACCTATTTGTCTGGATTTAAAGGTTTAGTCGATGAAGTAAATTTATTTTTCAAGGACGAGTATCAATCTCAAATACATCTGTCGGCTATACACGATCAAAATCCTGAATTTCAAATTTCAATTGAAGGAAAGCGTGTTGAAGGTAAAGGGAAAATTTGCATTGTAAATGGGAAATTCCAAGCAACTGATTCAATAAAAACGGAGGATATTTTATTGGATAACGAACTAAATGTCACCTTAGGTCAGGAAGATGCCGCAGCCATTTTGAAAAAGAAAATGGAATTTGACCAACAAATCAACGCCGTGTCTACTGCATTTTTAAATGTTTCAGAGGCAGAGTGGGACAATGTTTTTATGAAGGCGCTGTCCATGGTGGTCAAGTCTCAGAATGCTGAAATTGGCAATTTCTTTTATGTAAATCATGAATTACAACAACTTGAATGTTTCTTCGAATACAATGAAAAGCCTGTTTCTGAGGAGGCTAAAATAAATAAAAACATTCCTATAGAGGGGCAAAGTGATTTTCTAAGCAGCTTAAGAGCAGCTGGGTTTATTGCAGTGGAAGACTTAAGGAATTTAAAAAGTAAGCATTCCTTTGAAACTGTTGTAGCTGAGAAAATGGGTATTATTGCGTATATAATAGTTCCTATTTTTGCAGAGAATAACCTATTAGGTTTGTTTACGCTTGGCAGTTCTGAACCTCAACCTCACTGGAATCTCAACCACATCAATAGATTTGGAATCAAGCAATTGGCTGATGTATTTGGAGGGGCGCTTGTCAACCGATCTACAAAATCCAAGTTGTTTAGGAATGAAAAATTACTTAGTTCCACTGAGACATTGGCAAAGTCTGGCTCCTGGAGATTGCAAAACACCGGAAGAAAGATTTTCTTTTCCAAAGGAATAAATAGAATTTTCAATTTGGATTTATCCATTGATGTCATAGACATTGGTGATTTTCTAGACCTAATTCCAGCTAGTGACAGAGACCTGGTCAAATCCAAGGTGCAGGAAGCCTTGAAGAATCGAAAATCTGTTTCAGGAGAATTTGTCTTTACCAATCCCAATGGCAAGGAAAAACATATTTCCTATGCCATTCAAGTCAATCAACTTACCAGCCAGAGCAATCTTGAAGTATTTGGTTATTGTAATGACATCACAGATAAAAAAACAGTAGAAAGAAGGCTACTCTTCGAATCCCAGATTCTTGCTCAAGTCAATGAACCAATATATGTTACAGACCTGAATTTAACGGTTGTTTACATGAATGAGGTAGCCATATTTGAAGGGGAGCCTAATCAAAATGGGCATGGGGGAAAAATTAGTGATTTTTTTAAAATTACTAATGAACCTTCAATATCTTTCAAAGAGTTGATAGACAAAGCTTCGGATAGAGGGATTTGGGTTGAAGAAGTGCAGATATTGGATGATTCCGGACATGTTCAGCCCTATGAAGTTTCTGTTAAACCGATACGAAATGCAGAAATAGAAAAAATTGGCTATTCTTTTTTGGTCAGGAACCTTACCACCAAGATACAGCGAGAGAAAATGGCAAAAAAAGCCAAGCTGATCATCGAAAACAGCCCGGCAATTTTATTTGAAGTAGAGCCAAACGAAGGATTTAAAATTTCCTATATCACCGAAAACATCAACCAGTTTGGTTACATTTCAGAAGATCTGGTAAGGGATTCGGTGAGTTTGATGGATTTTGTCCATCCTGAGGATCGTTGGGTTTTCGAAAAGGAATTGATTCATCCGGAAAAGACACAATACAATAGAGAATACAGGTTACTTACCTCAGATGGCAATTTCAGGTGGGTTGAGGATAAAATACGGCCCATTTTTGATACAGAAGGGAAGGTAGTTCTTTACGAAGGCTTATTGCAGGATGTAACAGAAAGAAAAAAAGACAGGCTTGAAATTGAAAAAATTCAGGACAGGTATCGGGTGCTCGCTTCAAATATTCCCTTTACCAATGTTTTTCTAATTGATAAAAATTATAGGTATTTGGTAGCCGAAGGGTCAAACTTCACCAACTGGGGTTTTGACAAGTCCTATTTTATAGGGCGGACTTTGAAAGAAGTTCACACGGTTACCCGGAGGGTGGTAGAGCCATTAGTTATTGAAGCAGTAAAAAAGAAAAAAACACTTAGCGCCCTCTTAACTTATCTTGAGCGGGTTTATGAATTAACGGCCAAACCCATTTTTAAAGGAGGTAAGTTGGAATATATTCTGGGAATTGTAAGGGATATTTCAGAGGAGTATTTGGCCAAGAAGGAATTGAAGAAAAGTGAAATAAAGTACAGGAGCCTGGTTGAGGAATCCACTGAAATAATCTTTTCAATCACGGCCCAACTTGAATTAAGTTATGTTTCTCCAAATATTAAGCAATTTTTGGGTTATGAGACCTACGAATTTACCAGTGGTGACTTTACCGATTACCTTCACCCTGAGGATGCTCAGGTATTGCAGGATGGTAATTCCAGCCCTATTAAATATTTCGAGGATCACCCTGAATTTGAGTTTAGGTTAAAACATAAACATGGACACTATAGGGTGTTTAGTTCGAGCGGAAAAGTAATACGGGACGAAAACCATCAGGTAAGGTATTATACAGGAATAGCCAGGGATATCACCAAACTAAAGGAGACTCAGAAAGAGTTGTATAAAGCCAAAGAAAATGCCGAAGCTGCCTTAAATGCTAAAAGCCAGTTTTTGTCCGTAATGAGTCATGAAATCAGAACTCCTATGAATGCAGTAATTGGGCTTTCCCATTTGCTGATTGAGGACAAGCCAAGGGAGGATCAGCTGGAGAATTTACGGACCTTACAGTTTTCTGCAGAAAATTTACTAGGACTTATTAATGATATACTGGATTTTAATAAAATTGATTCAGGAAAGCTAATCTTGGAAAAAGTACCCTTTGAACCAAAAAACCTGATCAATAGAATAATACATTCATACAGTTATCAAATAAGGGATAAATCTCTGGAAATCATTTACGAGCCAGACTTTGCATTGCCCAAACTACTTATAGGTGACCCTGTTCGAATCGCTCAAATTCTCAATAACCTTATTAGTAATGCCATTAAATTTACTGACGAAGGATTTATTAAAATTTCTCTTGAGCTTGTCAGCCAGGAAGGGGAATGGGTAAATGTACGGTTTACAGTTAAAGATACCGGGATTGGAATAGCGCCAAGTAAGGTTCAATCTATTTTTGATGCATTTACTCAGGCAAGTACAGATACTACCAGAAAGTACGGTGGAACTGGCTTAGGGCTGGCGATAGTTAAAAAACTCACGAAATTATTTGGCACAGAAATTCACCTCGAGTCCAAATCTGGGGAAGGATCTACCTTCTGGTTTGATATAAATTTCAAAATCCAGAATGAGATGAAATTAAAGACAATTTCTGAACCACTGGCTATGGACGGCAAACTTGGGGACAAGAAAATTTTGGTGGCAGAGGATAACCTGGTGAATCAGGTGTTGTTAAGGAAATACTTGTCCAAATGGGGAGTTGGAGAAATCAAATTTGCCGAAAATGGAAAAATTGCTTTGGATCATTTTATCAAACAAGATTTTGATTTGATTTTATTGGACCTACAAATGCCTGTGATGGATGGTTTTGAGGTAGCAAAAATAATTCGTAAACTAGACCTGCTTTCTAAAAGAAATATTCCGATTATTGCCCTTACTGCCTCTTCTTTACTGGAAGTAAAAGACCAACTTGAAGCCTCAGGAATGGACGATTACATTTCCAAACCTTTCACACCAGAGAACCTTTATGGTAAAATTATCAATTATCTCTGATGTGGGATTGATTTTTATGGATAAATGGTAGCGGAATTCACCAGCTAAAATGATATCTTTGCAACTTTAATAGCCCTATGAGATGGATTTTATATATACCGCTTTGGCTGGGATTGGCCTATAATCTGCATGCACAGGGCAATGTTTCCGAGCGATCAACGATTTACGTTTTGGCCGGTTCGTCAGGTGCAAATTTAAGAGAATTCAATGAAATGCTTTCCGATAAGGGTATTTCAAACCTTAGAGGAGGGTACTCTACCCTTGGAATTGGTTATCAATACCGTTTGTCCGATTTCATTCTTGGTTTTGAGCTTTATCAAAACAAAGGGGCTAACTCCTATTATAAAGATTATATCATAGATAATCGGAGCACACGCTTTTATATGAATGTAGGGTATTCACTTACTGAGGAAGGTAAATTTCATCTCATTCATTACATGTCCCTAGGGGCTGGATACCTGGATTTTGAAATGCTTAAAGACCAGAGCAAGGTGGATGACCTTGGAGTTTTTCTACAGCAACCAGAACAGGGTTTTATTTTAAGGGAACGCAATATTCACAAAGGAACGCAAAATTTTGGCGGATTTTTGACCGAAATAGGCTTCCAATTTGGCTACGATTTTAACGTTCCAGGACTTGAAGAAACGGTTGGTCTCCTTGGGAAATTTGGGTATTCCTTCAGCCCATTTGAGGGAGCTTGGAAAATGAATGAGGTTACGTTTGACAACTTGCAAAGTGGGGCGTTTTTCAGGTTAGGAGCAGGTATTGCTATGCCAGATGAAAATCTTTTCTTTCCTGATGCTGGTATTGGTGTACACTTTTTTTACGGTGTGAACTTCACCAACCCCGATAAGCTAAATGACTATTTAATTAACAATGATTTGGCACCTTTTAAAGACACCCCGAACAATATAGGGATGAAAATAATAGGGGAAAACCGAAGATGGATCTATTCTTTTGATGTCTTTAATATAGCCAATTCAGGTAGAGCTGATGAAGACCATGAACATACCTTGAACAGTGTGAGGTTATATGGAAACTATGGATACCAGCTTTACAAAATGAGAAACCTGGAATTAGGTGTGCTTGGTGGCCTGGGATATGGAAGTATTCGGTATACCTTATCAAACGATAAAAAACCAGAATTCCCTGCTTTATTTGAAGAACCTGATTATGATGGTTATTTAAAAAGTAAAGGGATCATGGGAAAATCAGAAGTGATGGTTGCCTATGCCATACCAGTATTCAATAAGATGTTTAGGTTTGTCACCTCCGCACACGCTGGCTATGAGCTACCCTTAAGCACTTATAAGTTAGGGGAATTAAATATGTCAAGTTATATGGCTGGACCTTACTTACAATTTGGTATTGGTTTAAGACCCTAATCGATTATTGTTTTTTCAAAACCTTTCTAAGTAAACTGTCATTGTGTACCAGAACCCTTGATAGGGTAAATTGATAGATGACTTTAAGGCTTCCAATGATTATTGGTGACCGCCTACTAACTAGCAATTTTTATTTTGAAAATGACTTTACTTATGATTGCGAATGACTTGTGCCTTTTGGTCAACAGTATTTTATAAATGAGATTTACCAGAGCGATTTCAAAGTTTTTCGCAAAAAGAGAATTTTTTTCCTGAATTCATGTTACTTTTGAATTGCTTATCGAGAAAGACGGAGGGTAGGGCCCTATGATGTCTTAGCAACCTGAGTTGACAAGGTGCTAATTCCCATTCCGGAAATGCCGGATAAAGATGAGCCGCAAAAGTTAGAAAATACCCTCTAGTTTTACATCGGTTCATGCTCGTATAAGTTTTTTAATAAATATACGATTCACATGGCAAGAAGAACTAACTTATTACTCCAACAATTACAAAAACGAATTTTGATATTGGATGGTGCTATGGGTACCATGATACAAAGATATGGCTTAAAGGAAGAAGATTTTAGAAATCAGGACCTTGCAGCTGTCAAGAAATCGTTAAAAGGAAACAACGATTTACTTTCTTTGACCCGACCGGGTATAATCAAAGACATACATAAAGCCTATTTTGAAGCGGGTGCCGATATTATCGAAACCAATACTTTTAGCAGTACCTCTATAGCCCAGGAAGATTATGGGCTGTCTGAGATAGCTTATCAACTTAATTTTGAGTCCGCAAAAATTGCGCGTGAGGTAGCGGATGATTTCTCTTCCCGAGAACCGGATAAACCCAGGTTTGTAGCTGGAGCAATTGGACCTACAAATAGAACTGCTTCACTTTCACCGGATGTCAATGACCCTGGATTTAGAGCGGTTAGTTTTGATCAACTGGTGGCTGCCTATTCTGAGCAGATAGAAGGTTTGTTGGATGGTGGAGTAGACCTGCTTTTGGTCGAAACGGTGTTTGATACTTTAAACGCAAAAGCAGCTATTTTTGCTATTCAGGAAGTGTATGAAAAGCGAGATATCCCATTAGAACCATCGGAAGGTGGTATTCCTATTATGGTCTCAGGCACCATTACTGATGCTTCTGGTAGGACACTTTCCGGCCAGACAACTGAGGCATTCCTGATCTCGATTTCACATGTTCCTTTACTTAGTATTGGATTAAATTGTGCATTAGGAGCGGCAGAATTGAGACCTTACCTAAAGGTGCTTTCGGATAAATCACCATTTAATGTGAGCGTATACCCCAATGCAGGTCTTCCCAATGAGTTTGGTGAATACGATCAGGGACCAGAAGAAATGAGTGAGGAAGTAAGCCTGTTTTTGAAACAAGGTTGGGTGAACATTGTCGGGGGATGTTGTGGGACTACACCTGAGCATATAGCAGCCTTGGCAAAATCAGCCAGTAATTTTCCACCTAGAATTAAGCAGGTATTAACCGAAGAAGATTAATTTCATGAGCAATTCTACAAAAGTGCCCAATTTACAGTTATCAGGATTAGAACCTTTGGTTTTTAATGAGACCCTAAATTTTGTAAATATAGGGGAGCGTACCAATGTGACTGGGTCTAAGAAATTTGCAAGGCTTGTACTTAACGACAATTATGATGAAGCCCTTGAGGTGGCCTTGGATCAGGTTAGGGGAGGAGCTCAGATTCTTGACGTCTGTATGGATGAAGCCATGCTGGACGGGGAAGCTGCCATGGTGAAATTTCTAAACCTAGTAGCCTCTGAACCGGAAATTAGCCGGATTCCAGTGATGGTCGATAGCTCCAAATGGAAAATTATTTTAGCAGGACTAAAATGTATCCAAGGCAAAGGAATCGTCAATTCAATTAGTTTGAAGAATGGTGAGGAGGAATTTTTATACCAGGCTAAAACGATCAAAAAGTTTGGAGCGGCTGTGGTTGTCATGGCTTTTGATGAAAAGGGACAAGCAGATTCCTATGATCGACGCATTGAAATATGTAAAAAATCCTATGACTTCCTTACCCAAAAGATAAAATTCAAACCCCAGGACATTATTTTTGATCCCAATGTTTTTCCAGTGGCTACTGGTATGGATGAACATAAAAACAATGCTGTAGATTATTTTCGTGCCACCAAATGGATCAAGGAAAACCTCCCTGGGGCAAAAGTAAGTGGAGGGGTGAGTAATGTGTCTTTCTCTTTTAGAGGAAATAATCCTGTAAGGGAAGCCATGCACGCTGTTTTTTTGTACCATGCAATTCAGCATGGTATGGATATGGGAATCGTCAATCCAGCAATGCTGGAAATATATGATGATATTCCAAAGGAATTGTTGGATCGTGTAGAGGATGTAATGTGGAACAAAAGAGAGGATGCAACCGAAAGATTGCTCGATTTCGCTGATTCTGTAAAATCCAAGGGGAAAAAGGGCAAGGAAGACGAGGCTTGGAGAAGTTTTACGGTAGAAAAGCGGATGCAACATGCCTTGGTTAAAGGAGTTCTGGATTATATTCTAGAGGATACGGAAGAGGCTAGGCTCAAATTAAAAGATGCGCTGAAGGTAATAGAAGGCCCGCTTATGGATGGGATGAATGTAGTTGGGGACCTATTTGGGGAAGGGAAAATGTTCTTGCCACAAGTAGTGAAAAGCGCAAGAGTAATGAAAAAAGCAGTGGCCTACCTTGAACCATATATGCCTTTACCAGGCACCAATGAGACCACAGGTGAGCAAGAAGACAATGTGAAGCGGATTCTACTAGCAACAGTCAAAGGGGATGTGCATGATATTGGTAAAAATATTGTAGGCGTAGTATTGGCCTGTAACTCCTATAAGATCATTGACTTGGGGGTAATGGTAGAAACAGATCGAATTATCCAGGAAGCACTAGCTAATAATGTTCATATTATAGGTCTAAGTGGTTTGATTACCCCATCTTTAGATGAAATGGTAAACGTGGCTGCTGAAATGGAAAGAAGAGGTTTGGATATTCCTCTTCTAATAGGAGGGGCAACTACTTCTAGAATTCACACAGCAGTTAAAATTGACCCGGTATACAGTGGCATAGTTGTTCATGTGGCAGATGCTTCCAAATCAGTTCCTGTAGCAGGGGACGCCATAAATAAAGAAACAAGAGACCAGTATAAAAAGGAAATAAAGGCTACCTATCAGAAACTTCGTGAGGTACACGCTGCCAAACAGGAAGTAAAGCAGATGGCTACTTATAAAGAAGCGAAATCAAATCCTGTAGCTATCGATTGGTCTACTTATGTACCTGCAAAACCAAAAAAATTAGGGGTGACGGTTTTAAAAGACATGGACCTCTCTATTATTAGGAATTATATTGATTGGACGCCATTTTTCAGTACCTGGATGCTTTCAGGTAGATTTCCAAAGATCCTCAAAGATCCAGTGGTGGGGACTGAGGCCCTCAAATTGTACAATGACGCCAATAAGATGCTAGACCGAATCGTAAACGAGGGTTGGTTAAAAGCCAATGCCGTTTTCGGCCTCTTTCCTGTACAAAGATCAGGAGACGATTTATTGGTTGATCCACAATTCACTGAAGGGAAACCCTTCTCGTTTCATTTTCTAAGGCAGCAAGGGCGAAAAGGAAAAGGTGTGCCTAACCGCTCTTTGACAGATTATATCCATCCTGATGCTACGGATTATATGGGAGGCTTTGCCGTTACAGCAGGTCTGAACATTGAGGCGAAGCTCAAGGACTTTAAGGAGCAGGGGGATGACTACAATGATATCATGCTTAAAGCCATGGCCGATCGCTTGGCCGAGGCAACTGCAGAATACTTGCATTTAAGAGTTAGAAAAGATTTCTGGGGCTATTCACCAGCGGAGTCTTTGGAAAATGAAGAATTAATTAAGGAGAATTACACAGGTATTCGTCCAGCACCAGGGTACCCTGCTTGTCCCGAACATTCAGAAAAGAGGACACTCTTTGACTTGTTGGAGGTGGAGAAAAATGCCAATATGACGCTAACAGATAGCTTTGCAATGTATCCAACTTCTTCTGTGAGTGGGTTTTATTTTGGTCATCCAGAAAGTAAATATTTTGGATTAGGCAAAATTGGAGAAGACCAAGTGGCAGACTATGCTCGTAGAAAAGGAGTCTCCTTGGCCCAAGCAGAAAAATGGCTTTCACCTAATCTTGCTTACACGCCTAAATTGACTTCAGCATCACAATAAGGGCATAGCACCAATTTGAATAATTGACACAAATGCTGTCAGTTCGCTGGTTTAATCAAGTTAAAGTAGGGCTATTGCCTATTTCGGATTAAAATAAGATTAGGGTAAATAAAATAAATTCAGGCATTTTTAAAAGCACTTTTCAGATTGCTTATCCATATACTATCATGAAGGTTACCGAATACTTAAAAAATACAGATAAAACACATTTTTCTTTTGAAATTCTTCCTCCCTTAAAAGGACAGAGTTTGTCCAACCTATTAGAAGGAATTACTCCTCTAATGGAATTTAACCCACCTTTTATAGATGTAACCTACCACAGAGAGGAGTACATGTATAAAAAACACGCGAATGGCCTCCTGGAAAAGATAAGTACCAGGAAAAGACCAGGGACTGTCGGTATTTGTGCGGCAATAATGAATAAGTTTAAGGTAGACGCTGTGCCTCATTTGTTATGTGGAGGTTTTTCCAAGGAAGAAACCGAAAATGCGCTTATTGACTTGTATTTTATAGGAGTAGAAAATGTATTGGCCTTAAGAGGAGATGCACCCAAATTGGAAGCAAATTTCATCCCCAATAAAGATGGGCACCGGTTTGCCTCTGAACTTGTAGCGCAAATCACAGGAATGAATCAGGGTAAATACCTTCATGACGAGACTGAGATTGGTTATCAAACTGACTTTTGTATAGGAGTTGCGGGATATCCCGAAAAGCATTTTGAAGCCCCTAGTTTAAATTTCGATTTGAAAAAGTTGAAAGCAAAAATTGATGCAGGAGCAACCTATATTGTAACCCAAATGTTTTTCGACAATCAAAAGTACTTTGATTTCGTAGAGAAAGTGAGGGCTGTAGGCATTAATGTACCGATCATTCCAGGGTTGAAACCCATCACTACCCTTTCTCAGATGGTTAACCTTCCGAAAATGTTTTTTCTGGATTTGCCTGATGATTTAATGGTGGAATTGGAAAAATGTAAAAGCAATGCTGATGTAAAAGAAGTAGGGATTGAGTGGGCTATTCAGCAAAGTAAAGAATTGGTGAAATTTGGAGTGCCTACCTTGCATTATTATACCATGAGCAAGGCAGATACTACCTATAAGGTAGCCAAAGAGGTCTTTTAATCTCAAATCGATACACAAAATGTCTCAATTTGAGTCAGTAATAATATTGGCGGATTGACAATGAAACGATTTCATGTTGGAAAAAGTAGTAATCACCTGTTTTGGGTATAAGCAGATTTGAAGCCAAAATCTTGTCCTGATTATTTCTCTTTTCGATGGTTAACGAAGGTAGCATTGTTTTTACAAAACACTAGATGGAGAATGCATTAGGAGATTTAAAGCCTGACTTTCTTTTTACGGGAAGAGTTGAAATCACAAAATAAATCGGGCTATTTGGAGACTTATGCATAGCTTTGCTACTGTGATACGAAAATAGCAGGGTAGCGATTGATTGTGAACTGACTAGATCTAGTAATACAATATCTATTGCCTATTTCGGGTTTTAACCCGGATTATGCAATAGATTTCGTGATGAGGGATTTAATCATAAAAAAATCAAGCTATTTGGAGACTGAATCATAGCCATGCTATGTTGAGGTCGAAAATAGCAACGAAGTGATTGATTTTAAAGTGATTACATCCCGTAATAGAATATCTATTGCTTATTTCGGGTTTTAACCCGGATTATGCAATAGATTTCGTGATGAGGGATTTAATCATAAAAAAATCAAGCTATTTGGAGACTGAATCATAGCCATGCTATGTTGAGGTCGAAAATAGCAACGAAGTGATTGATTTTAAAGTGATTACATCCCGTAATAGAATATCTATTGCTTATTTCGGGTTTTAACCCATAAAAAAAAACAATGTGGACTATAAGGAAGTAAGTGGCCAATTCGCCAATACAGGTCAATTAAGTTTTAAGGATTCTGCAGGAGGAAGCTTTGATTGGATAAAAATAGACCAATGGAAACCAGAAATGGAAGGTGTGTTTTTGGTGCATGAAATCTATCAGTTAAAATCCTTGGTAGGTAACTTTTCTGATGTTGCCTTGGATATTGTAGAATATGCTGCAGATCAGACGATTTTCCTAAGCCCCCAACCTTCATGGAATATAAATAAGGGTAAATCCGGTGGATTAATTAAGTTTGCATTGGTAAGCTCACCTTATTGGAAGCAGTTACTCCACCAAATTCGGGAAATTGTATTTCTGAAATGGCAGGATGAAGGGCTGCCTTCAGCTATCAAAGGGGCTCAAACTTTTCCTTTTAACAGGAAATCAAGAGTAATGGAGCTACATGAAGACGGTAAAGTGAAAATAATAAATGGATGAATCTGACAAGTTCTTTAGGAAATATTCAAACCTTTGAAAAGGTTGGTGAGATAGCGGATAAATTAAAATTGGAATCCTATGTAGTAGGTGGCTATGTTCGGGATATTCTATTAAAAAGGCCCAGCAAGGACATCGACTTTGTATGTATAGGTGATGGTATAAAGTTGGCAAAAGCAGTTGCTGAATCTCTGGACAACAAGCCTCCTGTTTCGGTTTTTAAAAATTTTGGCACAGCCATGATTAAAATAGGTGACTGGGAGCTGGAATTTGTTGGCGCCAGAAAAGAATCTTATCAGACCGATTCGCGAAAACCTAAAGTAGAGGCAGGGACGCTTCAGGAAGACCAGGAACGAAGAGATTTCACCATCAACACCTTAGGTGTTTCCTTGAACGCTAATAATTTTGGAGAACTTTTGGATCCTTTTGATGGTGTCAAAGACCTTAAAAGAAAAATCATTCGCACTCCTACAGATTCCAATATTACTTTTTCAGATGATCCTTTGCGGATGATGCGTGCCGTTCGATTTGCGGCCCAATTAAAATTTGATATTGAAGCCAGTACCTTTGATGGGATCATCAACAATGCCCACAGAATGTCCATAATTTCTGGTGAAAGGACCATTGTTGAACTCAATAAAATCATCATGACCGATAAGCCATCTTATGGGTTTAAGTTGTTATTTGTCAGTGGATTATTAAAAGAATTCTTTCCTGAGATGGTCGCACTTCAGGGAGTAGATTCAGTGGGTGACAAGTCGCACAAAGATAATTTTTACCATACATTACAAGTACTGGACAATGTAGCTGCCAGGTCGAATAGCCTTTGGTTACGGTGGGCAGCCATTATGCATGACATTGCCAAGCCACCTACCAAGCGATTTAATCAAAAAGTGGGCTGGACTTTTCATGGACATGAAGACAAAGGAGCCAGAATGGTCCCTGGAATTTTCAGAAGATTAAAGCTTCCGATGGATGAAAGGATGAAATATGTGCAAAAATTAGTAAAATTGCACCTGAGACCCATCGCTTTGGTGAATGAGAAGGTGACGGATGCAGCTGTAAGAAGGCTTCTTTTTGAAGCTGGTGACGATGTTGATGACCTAATGCAGCTTTGTAGAGCTGATGTTACTTCGAAAAACAACAATAAAGTCAAAAAATTCTTAGCAAATTTTGACAGGGTAGAACTCAAACTTCAAGAGGTAGAAGCAAAAGATCAGGTAAGAAATTTTCAGCCTCCTGTATCTGGTGACGAAATCATGGCTATATTTGGTTTGAAACCATCACGGGTGGTGGGAGATTTAAAAGAAGAAATCAAAGAAGCCATCCTGGAAGGACAAATACAAAACAATAAAATTGAAGCCTTGGAGTTAATGTACAAGTTAGCTGCAAAAAAAGGAATAGTGAAAACAACTTAATATAGATGATGAAAATGAAATTTGCCGTATTGATTTTGTTGCTGTCCATCAGCGCCCATAATATTTCCCTTGCCCAGGAAGAAACAAAAACCACACCTGTTCCAAAGGAGTCAAGTGAAAGCATTAAAGCTAAAAATGAGTCTGATAACAGAATTTATTCGCTTGCCATGAGATACAATGATGCCTCTGTGGCCAAATTGAAACTCTATGAGCTGATGGAAAGAAACCCTGGAAATCTTGCTTATGCTGAAACCCTTTCTTCCATGTATTTCGAAATGGAACAGTATGGTTCTGCAGCACTTGTTGCTTTGGATTTATTGGAAAGAAATGACAAAAGTTTGACAGCCTTAGAAGTGGCCGCATTCTCTCTCGAGCAATTGGGTGCATTGGAACGTGCATTGCCACATTTCGAGTCCCTTCACTTATTATCGGGAGACTTGTTCAGCTTGTATAAAGCTGGATACCTTCAATATACTTTAAAGAAATATGATGAAGGCCTTAATTCAGTCAACATGTTGATTAAGGACAGCAAAGCTGCAGAGCAAAAATTAAACTTCCCGAAAGGAGAGAACAATGAGATGCAGGAAGTAAGTATGGTAGCGGCAGCCGAAAACCTTAAAGGGTTGATTTATAAAGATCAAGGTAGTAATGCTGAGGCCAAAACGGCTTTCGAAGCAGCGTTGGCCATTAATCCTGATTTTGAACTTGCCAAAGAGAACTTGGCTGGATTGTAAATTAACCAACAGTCCTATTTAGTAGTGCGTATTGGATACCTGGAGGCAATGGATTTTGCTTTGGGGTATCCAATACGCATTTGTGGATTTCGGAGATGGTTGAACCTGGATTCGAAGAGATGAAAATGTAGCGTTGGGCAGCTGGCTTAGGTGGAGATTTTGTCAGCATTGTTGCAAAAAAACAGCAACAATACCGCCAAAATCGTGTTATGCTCATTGTTTTTACCAAGGGCTTTCGCCCTTGGCTACAAAAATATCACTCCTTTGGAGTTTTAGAATTCCTAAAATTTCACAGTCATCATCTACATGGAAAGTAAAGTTAAGCTGTAAAGCGGTAGATGCATTCAAAGATCATGGTATAAGTATTAGAAGGGAATGGCTTAGGTGGAGATTTTGGCGGTATTGTTGCAAAAAACAGCAACAATACCGCCAAAATCGTGTTATGCTCATTGTTTTTACCAAGGGCTTTCGCCCTTGGCTACAAAAATATCACTCCTTTGGAGTTTTAGAATTCCTAAAATTTCACAGTCATCATCTACATGGAAAGTAAAGTTAAGCTGTAAAGCGGTAGATGCATTCAAAGATCATGGTATAAGTATTAGAAGGGAATGGCTTAGGTGGAGATTTTGGCGGTATTGTTGCAAAAAACAGCAACAATACCGCCAAAATCGTGTTATGCTCATTGTTTTTACCAAGGGCTTTCGCCCTTGGCTACAAAAATATCACTCCTTTGGAGTTTCAGAATTCCTAAAATTTCACAGTCATCATCTACATGGAAAGTAAAGTTAAGCTGTAAAGCGGTAGATGCATTCAAAGATCATGGTATAAGTATTAGAAGGGAATGGCTTAGGTGGAGATTTTGTCAGCATTGTTGCAGAAAAGACAGCAACAGTACCACCCAAATCCTGTTATGCTCATTGTTTTTACCAAGGGCTTTCGCCCTTGGCTACAAAAATATCACTCCTTTGGAGTTTCAGAATTCCTAAAATTTCACGGTCATCATCTATATGGAAAGTAAAGTTAAGGTATAAAGCGATAGATGCATTCAAAGATCTTGGTATAAGTATTAGAAGGGCATGGATTAGGTGGAGGTTTGTCAGCATTGTTGCAGAAAAGACAGCAACAGTACCACCCAAATCCTGTTATGTTCATTGTTTTTACCAAGGGCTTTCGCCCTTGGCTACAAAAATATCACTCCTTTGGAGTTTTAGAATTCCTAAAATTTCACGGTCATCATCTATATGGAAAGTAAAGTTAAGGTATAAAGCGATAGATGCATTCAAAGATCTTGGTATAAGTATTAGAAGGGCATGGCTTAGGTGGAGGTTTGTCAGCATTGTTGCAGAAAAGACAGCAACAGTACCACCCAAATCCTGTTATGTTCATTGTTTTTACCAAGGGCTGTCGCCCCTGTCTACAAAAATATCACTCCTTTGGAGTTTTAGAATTCCTAAAATTTCACAGTCATCATCTACATGGAAAGTAAAGTTAAGCTGTAAAGCGCTAAGACCTTAGCAGCATAAATTAAGACCAATTAATTTGGATTAAATCCCAAGGCCATTGATTTTATCTTTTTATTTTAAAATAGTTGCTGGAATAATCAGACCTGGAAAAAGTAACCTCGGATAATTAGCTGAGGTAATGGCTGGGTTAGCTTTAAATTGTCATGTGTTCAACTTGTGGTAGAATGATTTTTTCTCAGAAGTGATTCCCTCACCTAAAAAGCTTGGTCTTTGTGTGTTTCTGGTTTGAGGGAGGGTTAAAATCACAAATGCTGAAGGCTTTCCTCCGTTTTATTTCCATTTTAGGGAATAAAATTGCAGTTTTGCAGAAATATAAACAGCTCATGACCGTACGCTTCCAGTCACTGAAAATCATCACAGAAAAAGAAATTCTACCTGCCGCTGATTATGTTTTTGATGGGAAAACCATAAAAGCAGCAAGCAGCGATAACCCTACCGAAGACCAAATAATGGTTGATTGCAAGGGCTTATTGGGCTCTAAGGGATGGACTGATTTAAGGTGTTTTTCTGGCGAACCGGGGCAGGAATATCGCGAAACCCTTGAAACTCTTGCCAAAGCACTTATGCAAGGGGGTATGACTGAGGCTGTTTTGCTGCCCAATAGTAATCCCCCTATTCAGTCCAAAAGTGAGGTGGCCTATTTAAAAAACCACAGCAATTTTTTGTTTCCGACTTTTCATGTTCAGGCGGCTGTTACCAAAAATTTTGAAGGCAAAGAACTTACAGAAATGTTGGACTTGAACCATTATGGTGTAAAGCTGTTTGGTGAAGGCTTGATATCGCTGTCTCATTCAGATCGCATGATGAAGGCCTTACAATACCTTCAAAAATTCAATGGCGTGTTATTCGAACAGAGTCAAGATCCAATGCTGGCACTTTTTGGTCAGATGCATGAAGGCATTCCTTCCACCATGCTGGGATTAAAAGGTATCCCGGATCTAGCTGAAGAAGTAGCCGTACAAAAAAACCTGGAAATACTTCGATATACTGGAGGTAAGCTGCATTTTCAGACGGTCAGCACCCGTGGTGCAATTGAGCATATTCGAAAAGCCAAGAAGGAAGGTTTAGCAGTGACGGCGGATGTATCCATCTATCAATTGCTTTTCACTGACGATGACTTATTGGATTTTGATACCCATCTTAAGGTACTGCCTCCTTTTCGAGGAAGAGCACAACAAGAAGCACTAATAGAAGGATTACAGGATGGGACCATAGATGCTTTGGTATCAAACCATATCCCTCATGAGCTGGATGCTAAAAACATGGAATTTGACCTTTCACCATTTGGGATGGCAGGTTTGCCTACCTTTGTGCCTGCAGTGGTCAAATTATCGAAAGAATTGGGGTATCCATTATTGATTGAAAAGTTAACAAAAGGACCTCAAAGCATTTTAGGGAACAAGTCCAATGTATGGGATAGTCTCACTGTTTTTGATCCAAGTGAAGAATGGTTGTTTGACGAAAAAAGCAATGCTTCTTTGGCCGCCAACAATCCCTACTTCAATCAATCATTAAAGGGAAAAGTAAAATACCTGATTAACAAGGGCAAAATAGAAGGGTTAAATGAATAGGTATTTAAAAGCAGCATTACCGTTTGGCTTGTATGGTGGTGGACTGTGTTTTTTGGGATATTTGACCATTTATTGGTTGGATATTGAGCCCATTAGTATGAATCTCATTTTAGGATACCTGGTTATTCCCATATTTGTTTTTTTTAGTGTAAAAAATTTCCGGGACAATTATAACGAGGGGAATTTATATTTTGGGCAGGGAATGACAGTAGGGTTTTTTACTTACACAATTATCGCAATGATTTCAGCCTTTTATATTTTTGGGAGTATCCAGTTGGATCAGGAATTATTTTCCACATTTAGAGAAATCAACCTGGAGTTGATGAGTGCCAACAAAGAAGTTTTAGAGGAGAAATTAAATGCAGCCGCTTATGAAGAAACATATGCGAATATTTCTAAAATGACAGTATTTGATGTTGCATTAAACGATTTTTTGAGAAAAATATTCCCCGGATTGTTCTTTACCATCATAATTTCCATAATTTTAAAGAGAAACGTTGAATTTTAATCATCTTTATTATGGAACAACAAACAATATCCCCTGCAAAAGCCGCACTTAAACCTGGGTTGGTCACCGGTTTAGTCATGTTGACGATCACCTATCTAATTTATTTTATAGACTATAGTTATTTAGTATCTGCCTGGTATGGTTTGGCTGCTCTCATTTTTTTCTTTGGGCTTGTGATCTATTTTGGCATGCAATACCGCAAGGAATTAGGTGGTTTTATGTCCTTTGGCTCAGCCTTTCAGTTTGCATTTGTCACTTTAATCATCGCTGGATTAATTTCCTTGGTAGGAAATATCCTTTTGTATCAAGTTATCCATCCCGGTCTGCCTGAGCTGCTGGTGAAGGTTCAACTTGAAAACATGATGGAAATGCTAGATAACTTCGGTGCTGGCGAAAGTCTTTCTAGTGACCAAATCAATGATATGCGTAGGGATATGGGAGATTCGTATACCTTTGTAGGACAAATCAAAAATTTTGGAATTGCTTTAATTATCTATGCCGTTCTTTCATTAATTCTAGGAGCAATTATCAAAAAAAGAGATAAATCAACTGACTTTTAATTGAATTATGCCCCAAATTTCTATCATTATACCTGTTTACGACGAAGAAGAATCATTGCCTGAGCTGCAGGCATGGATTGTAAAGGTAATGGAAACAAAGGGCCTCAGTTATGAAGTTATATACGTGGATGATGGCTCCAAAGATGATTCCTGGCAGGTAATAAGAGACCTGTCCACTCGGGATGTAAATGTAAAAGCCATCAGATTTATTCGAAATTATGGTAAATCCGCTGCTTTAAATGTTGGCTTTTTCAAGGCCTCGGGTGAAGTGGTGGTTACCATGGATGCTGATTTGCAAGACAGCCCGGAAGAGATTCCGGAGCTTTACCGCATGATCACAGAAGAGGGCTTCGATTTGGTCAGTGGCTGGAAACGTAAACGCCACGATCCAATGTCTAAAACCATCCCTTCCCGATTGTTTAATGGGGTGACCAGGTTTATCTCTGGAATTAAGCTTCATGATTTCAATTGTGGATTGAAGGCCTATTCCAAAAAGGTAGTAAAAAACATAGACATTTACGGGGAAATGCACAGGTACATCCCCCTTATTGCCAAGTGGAATGGCTTCGGCAAAATTGGAGAAAAGGAAGTTGCCCACAGTCCCAGAAAATATGGTACAACCAAATTTGGAATTGAACGCTTTGTGAATGGCTTTCTGGATTTGATTTCCGTTTCATTTGTCAACCGATACCGCAAGAATCCCATGCATTTTTTTGGAAGTATGGGTTCGCTTTCCTTTATAACAGGTTTTGTAATCACAGTATGGTTGATTTATGAAAAAATTGCTGGCCTTAGAAATGGTTTGCACGTTAGAGAAATTACCGATCAACCTTTATTTTTTCTTGCGCTTGTAGCATTAATTGTTGGTGTACAGCTATTTCTTACCGGATTTATGGCAGAGATGATGACCTCTAACAGTGCGCATAAAAGTGATTATAATATTTCCGACGAAATAAATGGTGAAGAATAATGCGTTTTTCGGTGATCATTCCAGTGTACAATCGCCCCGAAGAACTACAAGATTTACTTGAAAGCCTAACGAATCAGACTTTTAGCGATTTTGAAGTAGTGGTAATAGAGGATGGTTCGGAGCACTCTTCACAAGCCATTCTCAGGGGTTTTCATGATAGAATCAGCATTAACTACCACTTCCAGGAAAATACCGGACAGGGTTTCGCCCGCAACAAGGGAATTGAACTGTCAAAAGGGGATTATTTTGTTTTTTTCGATTCTGATTGTGTCATTCCTTCAGACTATTTGGAAATTCTTAATGCTGCCCTAGAGCAGCGCAATCTGGATGCGCACGGCGGTCCTGATGATGCAGGAGAAGGGTTTTCCCCTTGGCAACAAGCCATGAACTTTAGCATGACTTCTTTCTTGACTACAGGTGGTATACGGGGTAAAATGAAAAACCCTGCAAAATACCAGGCTCGTGGGTACAATATGGGCTTTTCCAGAGAAGTGCACCAAAGGGTAGGGGGATTTATTCATCCCAATATGGCAGAGGACATTGAACTGAGCATTCGGATTAAAAAAGCAGGTTTTAAGTTAGAATTGGTGAGTGAAGCCTTTGTATACCACCATCGAAAAAATGATTTTCTATCCTTTATCCGTCAAAGTCATCAATTTGGCAGGAATCGGGTTTTCATTACAAGGTTTCATAAAGATGCACTCAAACTGGTGCATTTGCTTCCGGTGTTTTTTTTAATAGGGCTACTGCTCCTTCCTTTGGCTTTCCTGATTTATGCACCCATAGGCTATGCGATTGGAGCAGTGTATTTTCTTTGGACGATCGCAGTGTTTTTCAGTTCTGGGCCGGGTTTAAGAGTTAGGTTTATAGCGCTGCTGACCTCTTATGGACAATTGATTGGATATGGCACAGGGGTACTCAGGGAAGCCTTGAAGCCAGGATAAAAAAAATCATTAAACCCGACCAGACCGTCATTGCGAACCCTTTTTGTTGGCCTTAGTGCTGGGAAAGGGTGCGGCAATCATGACCAATCGTCACTGCGAAGCCTTTTGGAGGGGGAAAGGGAGGGAAGGCTGCGGCAGTCCCTGCACGTTTATCATTTACGAAACTTTATCAACAGGAAGGACAAAACCAGGGCATACTGCGGCAGTATCTACCTGTGAGGGATTCCTTCGGCTTTCTCCCCGCAAAGCCCTTGCTAAGCCTCGGAATGACGACTTTAATTGTTAACGTTCATTCAATCGTCATTGCGAACCCTTTTTGTTGGCCTTAGCGCTGGGAAAGGGTGCGGCAATCTCGACCAATCGTCACTGCGAAGCCTTTTTGGCAGGCAGGCAGGTGCGGCGGGAAAGGCTGCGGCAGTCCCTGCACGTTAATCATTTACGAAACTTTATCAACAGGAAGGAAATAACCAGGACATTCTTCGGCAGTATCTACCCGCGAGGGATTCCTTCGGCTTTCTCCCCGCAAATCCCTCACAAGTACATAATTTTGTCAGCATTGTTGCGAAAAAAAAGCAACAATACCGCCAAAATCCGGTAACTAACCATATACCGTCCATAGGTTGACACCTATGGCTATTATTGTTTCAGCCCTTCAGGCTGCCATCATTCGGTCTTAGTATCAATTTTTTTTTATATGGATTTGGTCCTGGTCCCGAAAGTTTGGCTATGCCAGGCCAGTTAATCAGAGCTCGGAGAAAATCCGCAACGAACCCTACTAATCCGTCATTGCGAACCCTTTTTGTTGGCCTTAGCGCTGGGAAAGGGTGCGGCAATCTCGGCCTATCGTCACTGCGAAGCCTTTTGGAGGGGAAAAGGGAGGGGAGGCTGCGGCAGTCCCTGCACGTTAATCATTTACGAAACTTTATCAACAGGAAGGACAAAACCAGCACATTCTTCGGCAGTCTCTACCCGTGGGGATTCCTTCGGCTTTCCCCACACATCTCCCCCACGAGTTCAGGATTTTGTCAGTATTGTTGCAAAAAAATAAGCAACAATACCGCCAAAATCGGGTAACTAACCATATATCGTCCATAGGTTGACACCTATGGCTATTATTGTTGCAGCCCTTCAGGCTGCCATCGTTCGGTCTTAGTATCATTTTTTTTTATATGGATTTGGTCCTGGTCCCGAAAGCTTGGCTATGCCAGGCCAGTTAATCAGAGCTCGAAGAAAATCCGCAACGAACCCTGCTAATCCGTCATAGCGAACCCTTTTTGTTGGCCTTAGCGCTGGGAAAGGGTGTGGCAATCTCGACCTATCGTCACTGGGAAGCCTTTTGGAGGGTAAAAGGGAGGGGAGGCTGCGGCAATCCCTGCACGTTAATCATTTACGAAACTTTATCAACAGGAAGGACAAAACCAGGACATTCTTCGGCAGTATCTACCTGTGAGAGATTCCTTCGGCTTTCTCCACACATCTCCCCCACGAGTTCAGGTTTTTGTCAGTATTGTTGCAAAAAAATAAGCAACAATACCGCCAAAATCGGGTAACTAACCATATATCGTCCATAGGTTGACACCTATGGCTATTATTGTTGCAGCCCTTCAGGCTGCCATCGTTCGGTCTTAGTATCAATTTTTTTTATATGGATTTGGTCCTGGTCCCGAAAGTTTGGCTATGCCAGGCCAGTTAATCAGAGCTCGAAGAAAATCCGCAACGAACCCTGCTAATCCGTCATTGCGACCCCTTTTTGTTGGCCTTAGCGCTGGGAAAGGGTGCGGCAATCTCAACCTATCGTCACTACGAAGCCTTTTAGGATGGGCTATTGCGGTGGGCAAGGGTGTGGCAGTCCGGCCTATCGTCACTGCGAAGCCTTTCTGGTGGCATTGGCGGCGGGAAAGGGTGCGACAGCCCCACCGTGATAGGGATTCCTTCGGCTTTCTCCACACATCTCCCACGAAGCCTCGGAATGACGCTTGCTTAATGAACATTAGGTAAAACCTCGAAAATTAGGTTTAGGTTTTCGCTGAATGAGTGTCCATGATTAAAAACATTTGTATTTCGAAATTTGGGTAAATTAATCACAATGCTTTTTGTCATATATGCTTGTATATAAAAAAGGCGAATTTTGGGCCTATTTTTTTTCAAAAACATTAATATAACACAAATGACACATTTCACATATCCTTTAATGTATTTTGACATATCATTACCGTGGTTTGGCCTTTAGGATGAAAAAAAGGTATTAAACAGTTTTTTACTGACTGACTTTTAAATATCTTTGCTAAGAATTATAAAGTTCATTTTATATACTATAAATGAAGTCACACAACAGATTATTTTTTACCTTTTTGATTTTAGTTGCTACCAGCTCTTGCGTTTCCAATAAAAAAATCATCTACATGCAGGACATGTCTGAAGAAGATGTTCCCTTGTTTACAGAAAGCGAGCTTGTTGCCAACAATAATGCTGAATACTACCTTCAATACAATGACGTAGTGGACATTAATGTAAGCACCACTTCTCCAGAACTTAACGAGATCTTTGGTATAGCAGCAGGAGATCAATCCATGCGTATGAATGCTCAGAGTACTCAGAATGGAGGCGATATCTTTTTCATCAATGGCTATACCCTTGATGAAAATGGGATGGTGGAGTTACCTTTGCTAGGAGGCATTAAATTATTAGGGCTAACGACTAAACAAGCACAAAATTTGGTAGAGTCAAAAATGAAAACCTATGTGAATAAGGAAGATTTTTTCGTTAGAGTACGATTAGGAGGTATCCGGTTTTCTGCTTTGGGTGAGTTTAAGAACAATGGTAATTTCACAATTCTTCAGAACCGTATCAGCATTTTTCAGGCCATAGCACATGCCGGAGACTTGACTACCACAGCAAGGAGAGATCAACTGGTTTTGATGCGCCAATACCCAGAAGGCACCAAGACCTTTCGGATCAACCTGAATGACGAAAGATTGATTGCCTCTGAATTCTATTTCATTCGTCCCAATGACATGCTTTATGCTGAACCCATGAAAATCCGTGAATTAGGTACAGGAGTTAATTTTGTGCAAACTTTCCAATTGGCTGTTACTACCCTTTCTGCAGTTTTACTCGTGCTGAACGCCATAAAATAATTACTTAATGAATCAATCTGACACCAACAGAACTCCGTTTTTAGGACAGGAAGAAGAAGTAATCGATATCAAGGATATTGTATTGAGGATTTGGCGCATTTGGCCATATATTGCTCTCTCCGTCATCTTTGCATTGAGTCTGGCATATGTTTATATTCGATATTCGGTACCAGAATACCAGGTTTCCAGTAAGTTTTTTGTAAAGGAAAAGGAGAATCCATTCAATTTATTTGAATCTGCGGGATTAAATATGGGAGGTTCGGGGGAAATGGAATTGGGCAACCAGGTAATCATCCTTAAATCTCGACCAATTGCCAATGCTACTTTGGAACGTTTGAGTTTTGATGTGGAGTACCATGTCCAGGGACAATTTATAAAGAGTGAATTGTACCAAAATACTCCAATTTCCGTAACCGTTGATTGGAGCCATCCTCAATTGGCCAATGGTGATTTGTTGATTAAGTGGTCTGACCGGAAAAACTTTACTGTCACCTATTTAGGAGATAGTTACAATCAAGTTTTTCCAGATTCGAATACTGGAGGGAGATTGCAGGGCCCTGTTTCTCCAGAACAGACCTTTCGCTTTAATGAATGGGTAGAATTGCCCATGAACCGCTTTAAGGTGGGATTAACAACGGCCGAATCCAAAGGGCAGATAATCATCCGTTTAAGAGAAAGACAGGATTTAATAAACCATTATACCGGAGAAAAATTACAAATATCCACAATGGACAAGCAGTCAACGATTCTCCAGTTGACGATTAAAACAGAAACACCTAAAAAGGGAAGGGATTACTTGAATACTTTGCAGGAGGTTTATCTGGAAACTGAATTACAAGAAAAAAACTCCATGGCCACCAATACCATTGATTTTATCGATGCGCAGTTGGTGGTATTGTCAGATTCATTGATGTTTATTGAAAACAGACTTGAGAGTTTCCGCTCGAATAATTCCATCTATGATTTGAGTTCAGAAGGCACTGCGATTTTCAAACAACTAAAAGCCTTGGAAACGGAATTAGCGAAAGAAAAATTCAAAAGAACATATTACCAGCAACTCACCCATTATCTAGAAAGGGAAGATTACAACGAAATAGTGGTGCCATCAGGATTGGGCATAGAAGATCCCATTTTAAATACACTGATTCAAAATTTGTTGGAATTACAGGCGGAAAAGTCCATGCATGCCTCCAAGCTAACAGAAATTTCCCCCCCATTGCGCGAAGTGAATAGAAAAATTAAGGACATGAATCTTTCTATACTGGAATTGTTACAAAATGTGGACAACAATGCCCAATTGTTAACCAGGGATCTTCAGGAGCGTATCAAAAAAATCACAAGTACTTTTAGTAGTTTGCCTCAAACGGAACAGAATTTATTACGAATTCAAAGAGAATTTTCCTTAAATGAAGAATTGTATACGTTCCTATTGGAGAAGAGAGCAGAGGCAGCCATTACAAGGGCCTCGAATACCCCTAGTAATAAAATCATAGAAACGGCGCTTATCAATTCAAATCCAATAAGTCCAAAACCTGCTCTTACCTACCTAATTGCAATCGTCTTCGGATTGGCAATACCAATAGGCTATGGTTTTGTTCGTACATTCTTTAGCAATAAAATTAAAGATGGAAAAGAATTGGAAAGAAAAGCGGATCTCAATCTGATATCCACGATTGGTCTGAATGAAGATCCTGACAATTTGGTGGTTTTAAAGAAGCATAGGTCGGGTGTCACAGAAGCTTTTCGCTCCCTTAGGGCCAATATGAATTTTATACTTCCGAAAGAGCAATCCTCAGTGATTTTGATTACTTCCAGTATATCAGGGGAAGGAAAGACTTTTTGTAGTATTAATTTGGCATCAGTCTATGCCCTAAGCAATAAAAAAACGCTGTTAATTGGCTGTGACATGCGAAAACCCAAAATTTTTGAAGATTTTGGTCTAAACAATATCCAAGGTTTGTCTACTTATCTCAGTCACAACCAAGAGGATGTCAATAAAGTCATTCAAAAAACAGCCTATGAAAACCTGGATGTCATTGTTTCCGGTCCTATCCCTCCAAACCCTGCAGAGTTGCTGATCACCAATCGATTTGGAGAATTATTGGAGGAAATGAAAGGCCGATATGATATAGTAGTATTGGATACCCCCCCAATAGGTTTGGTTTCTGAGACTTTGGACCTGGTTAGACGCGCCGATATTTCCCTCTTTGTAGTCCGTTACAATTACAGTGACAAGCAATTTATAGAACATATCAACAGTCTAAAAAAACAGGATATTCTTAACAAAGCCTATATCGTTTTCAATGGTGTGGAAAAAGGTGCCCATCATTATGGCTATGGAACTGGTTATGGCTATGGCTATGGCTATGGTTACGGCTATGGTTATTACGAAGAAGATCATGACAATAGAAGCTTTATGAAAAAGTTATTCAGCAGAAAATAATTTATAATTAAACCCGAATTATAGAATTAGTTTCTGAGTAGTTATACCTAATAAAGAAGGGTATCAACCTTCTTGGATTTGCAATATTTTTATTGGGCATTTGGCTCGTTTCAATTTTAAATTGGGACTGAGGAGGCGAAGCTGTGTAAAGTTGTAAGCCCTTAAAACCCCAATTGGTTTAAAGGGTTCGGATTGGTTTACTACAATTTGGGAATGTAGTAAAGGATAAATGTGCTATTTGGACTTAATACTGAAATCATGTCACCCTTTCTGGCCTTACAATTTAGATTTTACACATATAGACACAGGGCTATCACCCTGTGCTGAAATATATCGCCCTTTCAGGGCTAAGGAAATAAAGTAATTGCATCAAGGCAATCACTTTATAGCTATCACCTGTTCAGGCTTATGAATTTACAAAAGGTCGCCCATAAAAGCCATTTTCCTCAAATCCTCCTTGACAAGGGGGTAGAGCCTGTCCCGACCAAAGTCGGGAGGGATTTCAACGAGAATAACAATTTAACAAGTCAGTTCTAATTTCGAAATAACCAAGCCCTGAAGGGGCAGCATATCAAAGGGATGGGTGCAGCCCATTTATGTGATACCAGCATCCGAAAGTTAATAGCCCTGTAGCGGCGTAATACCAAATCCATTAGACTGCCCTGACCTTTCCTGAAAGTGTCAAAATCAAGTGAGGATAAATCAAGAATTACTGATTGGACAGGCTTCTATTGGTAAATAATTATAAGTAAAAACCCATTATTAACAATAATAAACCCATTCTTTCATTGAATCTGTGAATTTTGTGAAATAATATTTTGTTCGGATTGAAATCTAAATAGAAAATATTATTTAATTTAGCTTATATTTGCACTTTATTTATTTTAATCTTTACAACTAATATTTTTATCCACATGAGCGTTCCTTTAAAAGATGTGAAAATTGCCGTAATTGGGCTGGGTTATGTTGGACTTCCCTTGGCAGCAGAATTTGCCAAAAAATTCCCTGTTGTTGGTTTTGACATTTCCTCTAAAAGGGTAAATGAATTGAATAGTGGTCATGATTTCACCCTGGAAGTGGAAGACCATGATTTACAAGCAGTTTTGGCTACCAAAAGCCCAAAAGACAAAGGACTTTTTAATTCTAATAATCCTGCTGACCTTGCAGATTGTCAAGTATACATTGTTACTGTACCTACTCCTACGGATAGACACAATAGACCTGTATTGACTCCAATGTTGAAAGCCTCTGAAACCATAGGCCAATATTTGAAAAAAGGAGATGTAGTAATTTATGAATCCACGGTTTATCCTGGGGTTACCGAAGAGGAATGTGTTCCGTTATTGGAGAAAATCAGTGGATTGACCTACAATGTCGACTTCTTTGCAGGCTATTCACCGGAAAGAATTAATCCTGGAGACAAGGAACATACTGTTTCTAAAATCTTAAAAGTAACTTCTGGCTCTACCCCTGAAATAGCGGAGTATGTAGACAGCCTTTATAGAGAAGTAATCGTAGCTGGTACGTTCAAAGCCAGTAGTATAAAGGTGGCAGAAGCTGCCAAAGTAATTGAAAACTCCCAACGGGATATAAATATTGCTTTTGTAAATGAATTGTCTAAGATATTTAATCTCCTAAATATCGACACTCAGGAAGTATTGGAAGCTGCTGGCACCAAATGGAATTTTCTTCCTTTTAAACCGGGTTTGGTTGGTGGACACTGTATCAGTGTAGATCCATTTTACCTGGCACAGAAGGCACAGGAAGTTGGCTACCATCCAGAGATTATACTTGCTGGAAGAAGGTTGAATGATTCCATGGGCAAGCATGTGGCTACAGAGGTGATCAAGCACATGATGCGCAAGGACCTAAAGGTGATTGATAGCAAAGTGTTGATCCTTGGGTTTACTTTCAAAGAAGATTGTCCGGATGTCCGAAATACGCGTGTAATCGACATCTATACCGAATTGAGAAATTTCGATGTTGAAGTGGATGTATATGACCCATGGGCAAATCCTGAAGAGGTTGCACATGAGTATGGTGTAGACATTATAGGTGGGAAAAACTGTCCCCCTCTAGAGGACTATTCTGCTGTTATTTTGGCCGTAGCACACAAAGAATTTAAAACGCTACCCATTCAAAAAAGCAACAAATTAGTGGTATTCGATGTCAAAGCCGTATTGGAAAAGGACAAGGTCGATGCCAGACTTTAATTAAAATATAAGGGGCAGTTTTGGGCCTAAGAATAAAGCGGGAAAAGGACAAAAAAGGTAAGAAAACAATGCTTTTGACTTATTAAGAAGCGGTCATTATATTGTTTTCTTTTTTCCTTATTTCTCTTAACATTTTGGAATAAGTGCAACAAAAATAAGTTATGATTTCCTATAAGAGACAATGTTCTATTTTCCCTAGAAATCTACTTTCAACTCAATATCATAAAATTAGATACCTCTCGCATTACCACCATTTGCTATTCTATTAACAAGAATAGGGTGAATATTAATATGCATTTTATTTTTGAAGCTAAACTTGACAATTCCTACCCTTTAATGCGATCCATTTAATGACTAAAGTCAAGAAGTTAGCGCTTTCTGGGATTATTTGGAACATCATCCAGTTGGTAGTCAATCAAGGGGCATCCTTTATTGTCAAACTAGTGCTTGCCAGGGTGCTCTTTCCAGATCAGTTTGGTTTGGTGGGCATGGCCGTTGTTTTTATAGGTTTTGTTCAGGTATTTAATGATTTGGGGATCGGAGCGGCTTTAATCCAAAGGAAAGAAGCCGACCTTAAGGAAGCCCATTATCATACCGCTTTTTGGACCGGTGTAACATGGTCCATTTTAATGTATTTGATTATTTGTTTTGTCATTGCACCATTTGCGGCCAATTTTTACAATGAACCTTTATTGAAAGACCTTGTCCCTGTTTTAGGGCTGGGTATATTGGCAAATCCTTTCAATATGATTCATAAGGCACAATTGACCAAACGAATGAATTTTAAAAGAATGGCGCTTATCAACAATACCGCAAATATTAGTTCGGGGGTATTGTCGATAATTTTGGCCCTTTCAGGTGCAGGTGTTTGGTCTTTGGCTTTTAATTCAGTCGCCACTTTCGTAATTGCCATTCCCTTGTATTTTAGTGCTACAAAATGGTTTCCAAAATTTATATTTGAAGAGCAGGCTTTTAAAGATGTTTTTGGCTTTGGTATCTATACCACAGGAACCAGCATTACCAATTACCTGATAAGTAATGTTGATTATTTGCTGATAGGAAAGTTAGCGACTGCTCAGGCATTGGGAGCCTACACTTTTGCCTTTATATTGACTGATATATTTAGAAGCAGGTTAATGAGTGTGATGAATACGGTGTTTTATCCACTTTACAGTAGGATGCAAGACAATCCCGCTTCGCTAAAAAAGTACTACCTAAAAGTGGTAGAGTACAACAGTGTGGCAATATTCCCAATCATGACCTTCTTTATATTGATGGCAGATCCTGTTATTTTGATCGTATTTGGGGACAAGTGGCAAGATTCTTTAGACCCCTTGAGAATCCTGGCCCTTGCGGTGATGGTACATATGGTGGTCAATAGCAACACGGCTTTAATTCGTGGTTTGGGCCTGCCGGATTTGGAAATGAAATTACAGATATTTAAAGCCATACTTTACCTGCCAATTGTCTATTTTGCGATTGTTAATTACGGTATAATTGGTGCAGCCACAGCTGTCCTTATCAATAAAATCATTGCGGTGATTATCGCCCAATTCACTTTTAATAAGTTTTTATCCGTGAAAATATCCACCATGGATTTTTTCAGAGCGATAAGAGTGCCTTTATTGGCAACTGTTTTTACCGCCCTTGTAATTCTTTTTTGTAACAATGTTTTAAATTTTCACTATATCCTTTCTTCTGTCCTTCTATTCTTAATCTATGGTACAATTATCTGGTTGGTAATGGGCAAGGAAGCTTTGGCAGAGTTTAAAGAAATAAAAGCTTTATAGTACTGCAGTGTTTGATTATTAGAAAAATTAATGTTTAGTTAAACGGAAAAAAATCCCCCTTTCCCCCTTTTAAAGGGGGATTTGGTGAAATGGAATAGTTAGGTTGATTTGGTTTCATTTAAACGGGCTTACCAAATGGAAAAGGCAAAAACGTTTCTTCAAACTCTAAAAAGTCAGACATCCCTTTAAAAGGGGGATTAACCTGAACTGTTTTATTGTAAATGGAGGATGCAACTTGGACAAATAAACGCGATCAATCTTCAGAAAAATATACGTTTGCTTATATGATTGCCAAATCCCCCTTAATAAGGGGGTTAGGGGGATTTTAACAGGAATAAAGAACTTATAATGTCTTAAAAATGGAGGATGTGGTCTAACCAAATAAAAGCCCTCTACCGGTAGAAATATAAATAAGCATCAGCGATGCGCTAAAAAAATTAAATAAAATACCCGTTTAAAACAAAAGTTACTGCCTACTCTTAATGATAAAAAAAATATTAAAATATCCCTTTAATAAATTCTCAAGGCTTAAAAACAGCCTTTATAAAGAAAAACTACCCCTTTATTTTCACAATAGCGGCTTTCTGTCTTCGCTCTATTATTTTTTATTCAGCCCAACCTTCAGAAGGGAACATCGGGCTGTGCTGTCAGGTAAAGTCAAACACATTCAGGAAGCAAATAAATCGAAATTCAATTATTTCTTATTGGTGCGGAATACCCACCGTATTGAAAAGGGGCTATTGATGCGTCCTAGAAGAGATTTCTTTGCCGCTAATTTTATTGAAGAAACCGTAGACTCCTATATTGGTGTAATTAATAGTCAAGAGCATGGGAATAATCCCCAATTAAAGTGGTTTAACAATGTATTGACAGAATACTTTAATGTTTGCAAACCCAATAAGGTAATAGATACGCAAAGAGAAAGGTTTTTCAAGATTGATTCACACTTACCTGCCACAGATGCTTTATGTACGCAACAGGAATCGCTTCCTTATAAAAGAGATCCGGAATCCTTTTCTGGAATAAGCTACGAGGAGTATTACAAACTGAGCAGGCAAAGGAAGTCAGTTCGATGGTTTATAGACAAACCAGTAGAAAGGAAGCTTATAGACAAAGCCATATTGGCAGCGATTCAGGCCCCCAGTGCCTGCAACCGCCAACCTTTTGAATACCATATTATTGATGATAAAGCCAATTTGGCTCAGGTAATTGAGCTACCTATGGGGACCAAAGGATATGCGCATTCTATTCAGACCTTTATTGTGGCTGTAGGAAATTTAGATGCTTATTTTGATGAGAGAGACCGTCATTTGATTTATATTGATGCCTCATTAGCGAATATGTCTTTGATGTTGGCTTTAGAAACTTTGGGGCTAGGCAGTTGCCCTATCAATTGGCCCGACATTGAGATGAGAGAACAAAAAATGGCCGAATTCTTACACTTAAAAGCCCATCAAAGACCCATAATGTGTATAGGCGTCGGTTATCCGGATCCTGAAGGAAAAGTGGCCTTTTCGGAAAAGCGTTCGCTTGATGACATTCGGAAATATTTAGCATAGCATAACCAGAAAAAATGATTGTAGAAATTAAAGGGGTAGGGACCACCAATAAAGGAGCACATTTGTTGTTATTGGCCATACTCCAGGAGTTTTCAAGACGTGAAATAAATGCGGAATTTTGTGCCTCCCCAGGATTTGGTATGGATTATTTTTCTGCTGCTAAACATGGATTGAAATTAAAGGTCACCCTCCAATCCAAAATAATTCCCTGGAACAGGGTTTTTACTAAGCTACCACAAAAAACCAGGCGTGCTTATGGTCTTATTTTGGACAGTGAAATTGATCTGGTGTTGGATGCTTCAGGTTTTGCCTATGGAGATTTTTGGGGAGCAAAAAAACCGCTTCTACGATTAAACAATGTAATCAAAGGAAAAACTTCAACGCATACGAAAACCATTCTTTTGCCACAGGCATTGGGACCCTTTAATGAAAAGGAAGTTAAGGATTCGTTTCAAAAAGTGGTGGATAGCGTAGATTTAATATTTGCCAGAGATACGGATTCTCTGAAAAACCTGACGAACAATTACGGGGATCAAAGCAAATTTTTATTGGCACCCGATTTCACCAATTCATTGGAAGTTGATGCCAAGGAAACTTACCCTGAAGGGAATGTTTGCATTGTCCCAAATTATAAAATGAATTCGGAAGGTAAAGAGAATTACACTTCCTTTTTAAAGGATGCAATCAATTTTTTACTAGCGCAAAATGCACGGCCTTATTTTCTGATTCATGAAGGAGAGAAGGACAAGGCCATAGCTGATAAGATCAATGAAGCGCTTAAAATTAACCTTCCTATTGTCATGGAAGAGGATCCTTTAATGATAAAGAAAAGGATCAAAGCCTCCCAATTAATAATTGTTTCCCGTTTTCATGGTTTGGTAAGTGCTTTGTGCCAGGGAGTGCCTGTGATCGCTACTTCGTGGAGTCACAAATACAAAATGTTGTTGCAAGATTACAATCAATCTGAAGCTTTAGTGGACATAAACAATTACAAAAAAGAGGAACTTAAAGCCATGATAAAATCAAGATTGGTTCTTTCAAAGCAAGAATACCAGAACAAACAAAAGGACATCATTAAGGAACAAAAAAACAGAACCAAGGCCATGTGGGACAAAGTTTTTGACCTTATAAAGTGATGGTCTCAAAGCATTAATTTTTAATAGGAATAGAAGAAATAGCGTAAAAAGAATATATGCCCTACGAGATTAAAGAACAAAAAGTGCTGGTAACCGGTGGTGCTGGTTTTATAGGATCAAATCTAATAGACAGCTTATTGGAAAATGGAAATACTGTAGTTTGCCTGGATAATTTTGCTACTGGGAATATTAAGAACCTGGAAGTTGCCCAAAAAAACTCAAATTTTACCCTTATCGAAGGAGATATTCGAAATAGAGACACCTGCATGGAGGCTGTTGCAGGTTGTGATTATGTGTTTCATCAAGCGGCCTTGGGGTCGGTTCCCAGATCCATTGATGATCCCATAACGAGTACAGAAGTCAATATACTAGGCTTTGTGAACATGCTTTTTGCTGCAAAGGAATCAGGAGTAAAACGTTTTATTTATGCTGCCAGTTCTTCCACTTATGGCGATCACAAAGCCTTACCTAAGGTAGAGCATGTCATAGGTAATTCCCTTTCCCCTTATGCCATTACCAAGTATGTAGATGAACTTTTCGCTAAGAATTTTTCAGATATCTATGGCATAGAAACGGTAGGCTTGCGGTATTTTAATGTGTTTGGTCGGAGGCAAGATCCGAAAGGCGCTTATGCGGCGGTCATACCCAAATTTGTTTCCAATCTATTGCAACACAAAAGCCCACAGATCTATGGGGATGGAAGTTATTCCAGAGACTTTACCTATATAGACAATGTTATTCAAGCCAATCAATTGGCGGCGGCAGTACCTACAGCCGTTTTTAAAGATAAGCTAAAGCAATATCAGGAGAATTCTCCAGGGGTACCGGAGGTAAGTGAAGATGCTACCATTTCTGAAGTTTTTAATGTGGCTTATGGAGAACGGGCTTCTTTAAATGAATTGGCTGAAGCATTGAAAAAAGGGCTTTCCCATTACGATAGTGCCATTTATGATGTGAAATTTCAGTACGGCGTTAACAGAGCAGGGGATGTACCCCATTCTCAAGCATCAATTCAAAAAAGTCAAATGATTTTAGGCTATTCCCCACAATTCTCTCTTGAAAGAGGATTGGAAGAAGCTTGTGCTTGGTATTGGGAGTATTTGAAATAAGGTTGTTTTTGGATTAAAGAAAATTGCTGATTTTTATTAAAAGTTGAAAAACAAAACTTGATTTTAACAAGATTTGTTATACTTTTGTGGTGTTCTCATTTACTGTGACTGACGGGGTGAAACTGCATATCAACCATTAATTTTTTGCGCATATACAGATGTTTTAGTTTGAAATTTTCCCAATAACCAAATCTTATTACAATAATTTTTAATATACGAATATTTAGATTTCCCATCGTTAAAAACGTATGTTATCACAAAAATGATATATTTTCTATGTTTTTTCACTTCTCAACAGTAATCGCTTAAATGAATTAAGGGAATTGTTCTGGATTTGGAAATTTAATCTTCAGGTCAAATTAAGTAGAAGTTATAGTAAATAATAAAAATTAAATTTTGGATAAATAGTATTGAAAAGGATTACAGCGTAATATTTATACTTGGTATAAAACCCAAGAAATTTTTAACCTTAGACTTGGTTAAGTTTATGAACAGAAATGAGCTTTTTTATAACACTAAACAGGTTTTAATAAAAAATTGATACATGGCAAGCAATAGGCAAAATAGTATTCTTGATTTAATCGGGCGAAAAAAACAACTGTTTGAGCATGACCTTGAAAACAAAGAATCTATTCTAAAGGAGATCATTTCATCATCCAAGTTTTTGGTAATAGGGGGAGCCGGTTCAATTGGTCAGGCGGTAGTTAAAGAGATTTTTAAACGAAACCCTTTAAAATTATTTGTAGTTGATATTTCAGAAAACAATTTAGTAGAACTTGTTCGTGATCTAAGAAGTTCATACGGTTATATTGATGGAGATTTTCAAACTTTTGCCTTAGACATTGGATCTTGGCAATACGATGCATTTGTTGATAAAAGTGGGGATTTCGATTATGTTTTGAATCTATCTGCATTGAAGCACGTGCGTAGTGAAAAAGATGCATTTACTTTAATGCGAATGATTGAAGTAAATATTTTTAACACTGTAAAAACAATACAGCAAAGTATTGAACAAAAAGCTAAAAAATATTTCTGCGTTTCTACTGATAAAGCAGCTAATCCAGTGAACATGATGGGCGGCTCAAAGAAAATTATGGAAATGTTTGCAATGCGAGATAATAAGGAGATTGCCATTTCAATGGCACGCTTTGCCAATGTCGCTTTTTCTGATGGATCACTTTTACACGGGTTTAATCAACGTATTCAAAAAAGGCAACCTATAGTAGCACCAAATGATGTTCGGAGGTATTTTGTTACCCCTCAAGAATCAGGTGAGTTGTGTTTGTTGTCATGCATTTTTGGTGAGAATAGAGATATATTCTTCCCAAAGATGAGTGAAGATTTACACCTAATAACCTTTTCAGAAATAGCAATTCGATTTCTGAAAGACTTGGGTTATACTCCTTACTTGTGTGAGAGTGAAGATGAGGCAAGAAGACTCATGGAAACTTTACCACAGAAGGGTGAATGGCCGTGTTTGTTTACTGCAAGCGATACCACAGGTGAAAAGGATTTTGAAGAATTTTTTACGGATAAAGAAACCTTAGATTTAAATTCCTTCGAAAATCTAGGCATAATAAAAAATAGTTTTACGGATAACGAAAAGCAACTAAAGCATTTTGAAAATTCCATTAACGCTATGAAGAAAGAATCCTTTGACAAAGAAGATGTGGTGAAGTTATTTCATGAAATGATTCCAGGGTTTGGACATCAGGAAAAAGGGAAATATCTAGACAGTAAAATGTAACAAAGCACCCAATGACAAATCAACTTAAAGATATAGTAGATTCTATCAGAAAGCAGTTCAACACTGCTGATTTTATTCCTTTGCACGTTCCGCAGTTTTGGGGAAAGGAGAAGGAATACCTTTTGGATACCATTGACAGCACTTTTGTTTCCTCGGTTGGTGCTTATGTAGATCGGGTGGAGGAGCAAATGGCTCAGCTTACCAAGGCGTCAAAGGCAACAGCAGTAGTAAATGGCACAGCAGGACTTCAGGTAGGCTTGCGCGTGGCAGGGGTTCGTCCTGGTGAGGAGGTGCTTACCCAAGCACTTACTTTTGTGGCTACAGCCAACGCTATTGCCTACAATCATGCTATCCCTGTATTTCTTGATGTAGACAGAGATACTATGGGACTTTCTCCACAAGCTCTGCGTATTTTTTTAGAGGAATTTGGCGAGTTGCGTGAAGGTGGCTGCTACAATAAGAAAACCAACAAACGAATAGCGGCCTGTATGCCCATGCATACTTTTGGGTTTATGTGTCGCATAGATGAAATCGTTTCCATCTGCAACGCATGGGAAATTCCAGTAGTGGAAGATGCCGCTGAAGCGTTGGGAAGTAAATACAAACAACAATCCGCCGGCACCTTTGGTCAATCAGGAGTATTTTCTTTTAACGGTAATAAAATCATAACCTCTGGAGGTGGTGGAATAATTGTGTCGGCCGATCCTCAGTATGCCGAAAAAGCAAAATATTTAACCACTACAGCCAAGGTTCCTCACAAATGGGAATATGTGCACGATGAGCTGGGGTATAATTTTAGAATGCCTAATTTGAATGCTGCTTTGCTTAGTGCTCAATTGGAAATGTTTGAGCAATATATAGAAGCCAAGAAGGGTTTATACGTCGAATATCAAGAGATATTTGATAAATCTGGTATAGACTTAGTGTCCATACCAGATGGTACTGACTGGAATTATTGGTTGATGAGTGTTTCTTTGGCAGATAAAGAAGCGCGTGACGCCTTTCTCAAGGAAACGAATGAAAATGGTGTCATGACACGTCCAATTTGGCAATTGATGTATCGATTGCCCATGTATGCAGCTTGTCAACGTGATGCCCAGACAAATGCGGAATTTTTAGAAGAACGAATAGTAAACATACCTAGTAGTGCAAGAAACCCCAAATTTTAATGAATTTACCTGACTTTATCCTCATTGGAGAAACAAAAAGTGGAAGTACCTCATTATTCAACTATCTGATCCAACATCCAAAAATTAAAGATACGTTAGGAAATGGTGATGATGTTGATGGTAGCTATGCTACTAAGGAAATAAGATATTTTGATCGCTACTACGATAGGGGATTGGAATGGTATAAATCATGTTTCCCGGAAACAGCGCCTGGGGAGTTGACAGGTGAAGCCACTCCTATGTACATGTATAGGTCAATGGTCCCATTCAGAATAAAAAAAGAAGTGCCAGAGGCTAAGTTTATTGTGATTTTACGTAATCCGGTAGATAGACTCTATTCTAATTTCCAGCATTATTTCAAATGGGTCCCAAATTTCTCAACACAGTACCCAACTTTTGAGCAATACTTACAATCGTGTAATGACCGAGATTATTTTATGATTGATAAGGGTTTGTACTACCAGACCCTTGTAAAATGGTTTAAATATTTTGAGAGAGATCAATTCTATATTCAAACTACAGAGAACTTACACAAGTCTCCCCAAACCATATTTTCTGAACTACTACAATTTTTAGGACTTGATAACTTTGAGTTGAATTCATTTGAAGTTTTTCGTGAAAATAAGTATGAGGAAATGAAGCCCGAAACCAGAGTTATGCTGGAAGAGTTTTATAAACCCTATAATAAGGAATTAAAGGATTTTCTTAAAATCGACCTTAACTGGTAAGAATATGAGAGCACAAGTAAAATTAGAGGAACTACTTGATAAGTATGCCATTGACTTTGGTGAAACAATTCATGATGCATTAAAGCAAATGGATAATAGCAAGGCAAAGTTACTGATAGTACTAAAGGATAGAAAGTTTTACAGTATTGTTAGTGTGGGTGATATCCAAAGAGCTATCATTTCGGATGTATCGCTTGACACAAAGTTAGATAAGGTGCTTCGGCCAAAAGATAAAATCAAGATAGCAAGAGAGGGGGATTCACTTGAATCAATAAAGGCTGTGATGCTTGCTCTTCGGATTGAGTTTATGCCACAAGTTGATGATTATGGCAATATCGTTGAAATTCTTTTTTGGGATCAATTATTCGATCATGAGTCGGAGCTTAAGCAAAGGTTAATCGACGTACCGGTAGTAGTAATGGCCGGAGGGAAAGGAACAAGACTAAGACCGCTGACTGCTGTTTTGCCAAAACCACTTTTGCCAATTGGTGATGAGCCAATCCTTACCAAAATCATGGCCACCTTTAAAAAAGTAGGTTCAACGTCTTTTTTTATTTCGGTAAACTATATGCACGAAATAATTAGAGCGTACTACAACTTAATGAGGGATGAAAGTATTACCCTGGATTATGTAATGGAGGATAAACCGCTTGGCACAGCTGGTAGCCTTACCCTTTTGAAGAATAAAATCAAATCTACCTTTTTTGTTTCCAACTGCGATATTTTGATTGATCAGGATTATGGCGAAGTGCTGGAGTATCATAGGGAAAACGAAAATATGATTACCATTGTAGGAGCCCTTAAACAATACTCTATTCCGTATGGTACTCTTAATGTTTCTGAAGGTGGCCTTTTAGAAAGTTTGTCGGAAAAGCCGAATTTGAATTATATTATTAATACAGGCGTATATGTAATTGAGCCAAAGGTTTTGGAACTTATACCAGAAAATGAGTTCTTCCATATTACCCACTTAATTGAAAAAGCCAGGGCTACAGGAAATAGAGTTGGTGTATTTCCTGTAAGTGAAAAATCATGGACAGATATAGGTGAATGGGAATCCTACTCTAAATTTTTAGAAAATTCAATGTAACCAATGATGATTAAAAAGTTATTGAGAAAACTGGTAAAGTGGGGTTTAAGTACTTTAAAGGAAGATAAAGAGGTATTGTACAAAATCGGTAACACCAAGCATCACAATGCCTTTGTAGATGGGCTTACTCCACAGTTTGTTGAAATAGGTGATTTATTTGTTTCAGCTCCGGGGTCTTATATTGTTTCACATGATTCTAGCACTTTTAGGCATACGGGTAAATATAGAATAGAGAAAGTAACCATAGGAAACAGGGTGTATTTAGGAGCTAATTCAGTAGTTTTACCAGGGGTAACTATTGGTGACAATGCTATTATAGGCGCTGGTTCCGTAGTTTCAAAAGATGTAGCGGCCAATACAGTTGTTGCGGGGGTTCCTGCAAAGTACATGTGCACTGTAGAGGAGTACATAAAAAAATGTGAGGCTAAAGATTGTCTTTATGAAGCCCCTGAGTCTTTTCAAAAATTATTGAGGAATGAACGCCCAAACAGAGCTGATTTTAAGGAGTTTCAAAATAAAGTAGTCGCTGAGGCCAAGGAGCGCGGTAAGCTATGAAGGCCTACTTCAAAAGAGTAACCGCATTTATTCAGGAATACCGATCAAGAAAAGGGGGGTATGTATTTGTTGCAAATATTTTAGTGAAGTTTAATGCTTTGCTTTTATCTTTTTTTATTGTCCGCATAATTTCTAAAGAGGAGTACGGTGATATATCTTATGCCTTGTCAATAATATTTCCACTTACTGCATTTATTGGGCTTGGAGCAAATCACTCATTGCTGAGATTTGGAGCCATTCAAAACACCTTTCTGGAAAAATGGAGTGTATTTAAGTATGCCCAAAGGGTAGGGTTTTACGGGTCTTTAATTTTGGTGGCCTTGGTAATTGCTTTAAGTTCTTTACTTACCCATAACTTGCCCGGAGCACATATTTTCCTGATTATTTTAAGTTTTCAACTTTTGTTTAATCACTGGAACCTTACGCAAAAGAATTTATTCCGAATCTTAAGGTTAAATAACCTTTATGGTTATTCTGGTATTTTTCAGAGTGTCACACTATTAGTAATGAGTATTGGTCTTGCCTTTTTGTTTGGTGGTTTTGGATATGTACTGGCCATGGTTTTGGCACCATTAGTCGCTTTCATATATTACCTGAAGTATTTTAAAAATTTCCCTAAACCAATTAATGTTTCAAATTTGGTAGAGAAACCAGCTTTCTGGAAATATGGTATCTATGTTGGTTTTGGTGCCATAGCTTCTCAGATGCTTTTTAACGTAGGGATTATAATGTTAGGTAATATGTTGCCTGAATCAGAAGAGATTGCGTCTTATAAAGTGGCCAGTCTCGTTCCCTTTAACTTATTGTTTATACCTGCGAGTTTTCTGAAAGGGGATTATGTCTATTTAACCGAAAACTCGAGATCTAAGGAGGTGCTGACAGGTTATGTGAAAAAGTATTTGGGCATGATGTCTCTGGTATCTGTAGGAGTTTTTATAGTTTTTTTTATTTTTTCGGAACCAGTAACGACCCTTTTATTTGGGCAGAAATATGCCAGTTCCCATGTAATTCTAAAGGTTCTTACAGTGGGGGTAATTGGGGCAATGATGTTTAGAAGCCTTTTTGGCAGTATGCTTTTAGCCGTAGGAAAAGCCAATTGGAATGTAACAAATGCATTTACAATTTTAGGCTTGAGTATAATTTTAGGATACTTTTTAATTGGTAGTTATGGTGCAATTGGGGCCGCTTATGCATTATCCATTTCTCTGTGGATAGGCGCATTGTTTTCGGGACTAATGCTATTGATGTATTTAAAACGATATACAAAATGAAATTAGGTGTAATTGGACAGTGCCAGGGAGGTAATGCTGTATTGTGGTTTGAGTTATTTAACAACCACCTGCACGAATACAAAGAGATTGAAGGACTCACTTATATTTGCCGAAATGAAAATGAGCTCAATGCTAATTTTAAAATCATTGAGCTATATGGGAAAAAACCGAAATCAAGCAGCCGGTATGTGAAAAAATTGAAACAAGTTTTTTGCTCAAAGGTTACCAATCCGATATACTTTTCACTTGTTTTGCCCAAAAAGGATTTCGATGTTATTCATATTCAGGGGAATTATGCGCCTGCATTTAACCTTCAAATAATTGAAAACACGCGTGCCAAAGTCGTCTTACAGATTCTGGGAAGCGATTTTTATCAGAACTATGCCAATGAGCGATCAAGCCCCGCTGTGAGAGCTCAGTTTGTGGACGTACTTAATAAAGTTGATCAAATTGTTTGTTCAAGAGAATCTTCAAAACAAGATTTATTGCGCTTGTTTCCATTTATTGAAAACAAACTATCCGTAATCAGGTTAGGCACAAGTAGAAAGTGGCTGAATGTTAAGTTAAAAGATCCAGCTATTAAGGGAGAAGGTAGGAAAGCCGTGACTTTTTTGTCTACCAGAGGCCTGTATAAATACAATAATGTGGATGTATTGGTTGAGGCCTTTTGCAAGGTGTATCAGCATAGGAAGGAAGATGCAGTTCTAAACATTATAAATGGTTATGGGAATGATGAGACTACCATTAAGAAGGTCAGGAATTTGGTTGAGCAATACTCCTGCCAGGACATTGTTAATTTGGTAATAAATAAATGGGTCTCCGAAGAGGAGTTGATGGAATATTATCGTCAAGCGGATTATAACTTCTGCATTGGTTCAACAGATCAGCTTAGTGTGAGTATCACTTATGGCTTAATAACCGGGGCAACAAATGTGTTGTCACCACTCGATACTTATTTTGAATTAAGAGATTCAGGCTACAGATCATTGAAAATTTTAAAAGAGGTTACAGTTCAAGAGCTTTCGGCATTTTTTGAAAATGCTGAGGTTACTGATTTTCCCCTATTATTAGCCGATCGAGAAAAGGCTAATAAGGAGCACATTGCTACAGAAAATTTCAAGAAATTCATTAATGTATATCAAAAGGCTCTTGCCTCCGTTTAATTATTGCCATTTAATTCCAAGATCAAAATAAAATAAATTATGTCACAAGTACTTTTTGTCATCGGATTTCCCAGAAGTGGTACCAAGCTTTTATTACAATTGTTGCGTACGCATCCTGAAATTTCGGGTGCTGGTGTAGAGGTTAACCTGGCCCACCAATTGAATGCTGGAACCACTGACGAGCAATTTATTAAGATGATGGAAGGCTCTACCTTTTGGGATAATGTGAGTAAAGAAAGCCGGAAACGAATAAATAAGTTTCTTCAAGAAAACAGCATCAGCAGCTCTGGTTCACTTGAAAACTTTTATGCTGAATTTGTGAGGGCCTGCGATGATGGCAAAGAGGATGTTAACTATGTGGTAGACAAAAGTCCTCGTTATATCACTCGTGCTCAACATCTGCTTCAAACCTTCCCCAACGCTCGGTTTATCCATATTATCAGAGATGTGCGTGCAGTGTCCAAATCACATAATCAGGTTTGGGGAAAAAATATATTCCGGGTGGCAGATCAATGGAATAAATGTGTAACAAGCTTTTTAAAGAGTGGAAAAAATGAAAGTAGGGTATTAGAGCTTCGTTATGAGGATTTAGTAGAAAAGCCTGAAGAGAACCTAGGCGATATTTCAGCATTCTTAGGCCTGACTAATGAGTTCGACTTTAAAAATGTTTCTTCTAATGAAGTGCATGGCAAAGCCGTAACCAAGGGAGTTGTTAGAAATACCGATCGCGAAAAGTTTGATGAAAAGCAACAAAGACAGATTGAAGGCATTGCTTTTAAAGGACTTACTGAATATTCATACCCAATAGAATTTGCGAAAGAATCAATTTCATTACCGTTTCGCAAACGGCTGCTATTGTTTACAAAAGACCAATTGAATCTTTTGCAATTTCACGTAAAAGAGAAAGGAATGTTGAAAGGTACCCGCTACTATATAAGATTGATACGTTAATTTAACTGATGAAAAAAGTCTTTTATTAAATTTTTAGCAATTGCAAACTGAATTTGTGGTTATGAATGGCAGTAGTATAAATCTTACATATTGCCCACAATTGGATTTAAGTGGTTTAGAACAAATGAAATACGTATCTAATTATATATTAGGGATAAATTCCCAATTCCAGAGAAATCAAATTCCAGATAGTTTTAAGACGCTGTTAATTAATTTTTCTCCAAGAGCATACAACCTTTATCAATTTTTAGCCAAATAATTTGACAATTGCGAAGAATGCTGAAACGGGCATACCATTTCAATTGTCCTATGAAAATTTTTAAAGGATATATTTATTATTAAAAGTTAAAATTTTGACAGATCAATTATTGCTTAAGTTTATTAATTCCTCACAAAAGTTATTGTGTAATCTCTATTTGGAGAATGGTCTTCCAGAAGCGAAAAATGGACCCTATAATGATACTGAAACGAAAGCAAGAGGATTGGCGCATATGCTTGTTTTAATATCTAACAATATTCAAATACCTAATTCAAAATCAACCGAAATAAGAGAATTACAAAGCAAAATATTCCATGAAATACTGGATTTCCAAAACAAAAAAAATCCTGCCTATTTTAAATTAAGAGTAAAAGAAGGTAAAGATGAAGTGAATGGCGTGATAGGAATTGCCTGGATAATTGAAGGCTTGTGTGCCTATTATGAATCTACTCAAGATATTGATGTTTTGGACAAAATTAAGAGCATTGTATCTGCTATAAAATTCTCGGAAGAACATAAATTGTGGTTTGTCCCTTCCCTAAAAGAGGAATATAAATTGGATTATACTTTTAATCACCAGCTTTGGTTGGCATATGCACTATATTATTTTTCGAGTATATCTGATATTGATATTCCAGAAGTTAAGCTATTTTTTAATGGTCTAGATAAAAAATTTAAAACGAACAGGTCAGGTAGAATTGCTCATTCCATTCCAAGAGTATCCAATATAAAATCAAAATCAAAATTCCTAATTAAAAAGTTGTATCTTAGTTACTTAGAAAAAATTAAAAATAAAACTGTAGATTATAAGGAATCTGGTTACCATATTTTCAATTTATTCGCCTTTGCAAGATTAAAACAGTTAAACTTTGTACATCCATTTTTTAATTCAGCACCATTCAAAAAATCGGTTAATTATGGGCTTTCTAAAAACTTATTTGAAAAGTTAAAAGATGACAATCATTCTGTAGATATTTTCAACGTAAATGATAATTACCTACCCTTTAATAAGTATGGATTTCCTTATAATGTATCCGGATTTGAGTTTATGCTAGTCAATAAAGTATTTAATAAGCAAGATAGAAACACTGTAAATCTAAAAGATGAATATTTAATTTTTCAATTGGATCAAGTTTATAGATGGGATGAAGGTGAGTTGAATTTAAATGACTTCAATACTCAAGATAATATTAATGCTCTTTTCCGTGCTTATGAACTTACTTGGTACCTAAGATAAATGAAGGTTTCCAATATATTTATTTTTGCAGCCTGTTTAGTGGTTTTTAATCAATACAGTTTTCCTATAGGAGGAGTTAATATTACACTCGATCGTTTATTACTTCTTTTAGGATTACCCTTTTTATTGTTTACCATAGATTGGACTAAAGTCAATAAGACGATATTGTTTTTTATTAGTGCCCTAATTATTACTACTTTTCTTACAATTATGATTGGTAAAAGTAATGAGACTTCTAGCCTCAATTATTACTTGCCTGTATATATTTATTGTCTAATTCTTTTTTTCCTTAGTGCTGTATACATCACTCAATATATAGGAGATGCTGAAATTATTAAAATCCTAAAGTTTCATATATTGGTTATCGCGTTTTTTTCAGCGTATACTTATTATTTCTTATTATTTAAGGGAACTTTTGAGTTTAATTATCCTTTGAGTAATTTTCTTCCCGACTTTGCAAATGATGCGCATAAATTTTCAATGTTAAGGTCCAATAGGTTATGGTTTCCAGAATCTTCTGCCCCAAGACTTGGCTTTCTTACTGGGTTTATAGGTTTATATTTTTTACTTCATTATATAAATAAAAAAAATGACAAAAGCTATTTATTTTATTTTATTCTAGCGACATTAGTAATGTTTGGAACACTTAGCAGGTCTTCAATGATTTCTTTTTTTTTAGCGATTTTAACCTATGTTTTTTATATTTTAGTTAAAAGGAAAAGCCAATCTTTAAAAATTAAACCTGTAATTAGAATAGCAATATTTAGTTTCTTTGCTTTAACATTATTTCTATCTTTTGGATTGTTTGATGCGTCACGATTATTAGAATTGGATCTTGAAGACGGCTCTAGTGTTGGACATCTTGCTATTCGAATGGAGGTTCTAAATATAATGTCAGGGTCCGATATTTTAACATTAATTTTCGGTAATGGAATTGGCTCCATGTCTTCATTGTTAAACATTTCCAGTGCTCATTCTAGCTACTTCACTATTTTATTTGAAAGGGGACTATTAGGTCTTGCAATATTTTTAGGTCTTTATTTATCTATGTTTAGAAATTCCTTTAAAGTAAGATTTGTTTCTAATAATTTTGATGGTGATTTAATATTATTATGTAGTTTTTTGTTTTATTCTCACTGGTTATACGAAGCTTCTATGGTACCTATGTACTGGCTTTATACTGGAATTTTATTTGGTTTAGTCTCTAGGAAATTTAATATTACTCAATGATTAGCATTATATGTCCCTTTTTTAATGGTAGTAGTTTTATTTCTACTTTTATTAATAGTTACCTGCAATTGGAGTCCAGGAATACGATTGAACATGAATTGATATTTGTCAATAATATGAGCACGGACAACAGTGAGTCCGTACTTCAAGACTTAGTCCAAAAAAACAACTTAGATGATATTGTGAAGATTCTTTATTATAAAGATAAAGCAAGTTCCTATGCTGCTAGAAATTTTGGAGCGAAACATGCAAATGGTGGTATTTTGCTTTTCGTTGATATTGATGTGTGGTTTAAACCAGATTGGTTGGAAATCATGAAAGAAGAATTAAAAATCACTGATTTGGTTGCTGGAAATGTTCTTTTAATTGTAAAGGATGAGAATAATTTAAGTGAACACTATGATAGGGCATTCAGTTTTGATCTTCAAAAATACGCTCAAGAAAATACAGGAATTACAGCAAATTTAGGATGTAATAAAGAAGTATGGAAAAATCTTGATGGGTTCAAAGAATTGACTTCGGGTGGAGATAGAGAGTTTTGTTTAAGATCCTATTCCAAAGGTTTTTCCTTTAAATTTTCTGCTAAAGCAATTTGCTTTCATCCTTGTAGGGATTCTTTTGAAGAAAATTTGAAAAAGGTACGAAGGGTGGCATTAGGTAAGTATGAACAAAACCTCTCTAAAAATGCATTTTTTAAGTTAAAATTAATTTTAAAAACAATTGTATTAAGTGTAATCCAACCCAATACTTTTAGAAGATTAAAACTTTATTTTAAGAATAATCCAAACGTTTCACAAATTGAATTAACCCTATATGCTTATAAGTTAGGATTTTTAAGTCGTATGAAATTTATTGGTTTATATATTTTTAATTCAAATGATTAAAATTAATTTAGTTTATCTTAGTTATCTTCATTATAGAGATTCTCTTTTTAAAGAAATTTCAAAGAAATCTAACTTCGAACTCTGGTGTGGTGATGTTAATCCATATGTAGGTATTGATGGTAGAATTCCAAATAATTTACCTTATAATGTAGTTAAAGCGAAAAACTTTTTTCTGGGTAATGGTCGTCATAGATTAACTTTTCAATTTTTCCCTTTCTTTGATATAATAAAAAACTTTAGTAAAAGAAAAGAGATATGCTTCATATTTTTAGGTGTTGACCCTCATATAATTACTAATTTAATTTACGGTTCTTTATTAAAATTTTGTGGCTTTAAAGTTTCATGGTGGGGACATGGTACTGTTGGTAATGGTCTAGTTCGATTGCTAAGATTATTTCTTTTTAAGAATTGTAATTCTATTTTGGTTTATGGCCATAATGCAGAGGTTTTAAAATTCAAATCTTTAAAAGATAAAGTTCATGTAGTTGGTAATTGTTTGAATTATGAAGATTATAATCATTCTGATGTCGATATTATTAATTCAGATTATAAAAAAATAAACCTTATTTATTCTGGTCGTATTACTTCGAATAAAGAATTGGACTTATTAGTGGATGCAATAATGCAATCCCAAGGTCGGTTTAACTTGTTTGTTTTAGGAAATGGACCGTATCTAGAGAATTTACGTTTAAAAACAAAGGAGTTTACTAATATTCAATATTTGGGAGCACTTTATGGGAATGATGCTCGAAAATACTTTAAAGCCTCCAATTTAATGGTTATTCCAGGTAAAGTTGGCCTTTCTATCGTACATGCTTATAGTCAAAACTTACCTGTTTTAATACATGATTCATTTAAAGATCACAGTCCTGAAAGTGAAATTCATACTGGTAACTCTTATTTTTTATTTCAAAAGGGGAAGGTCAACTCGTTACTTGAGAGATTAAATGAATTATCATTTACATTACTTAATGAGGAAAGTGGGAAATGTAAAAATCGAATAATGGAATTTGGATATACACCGACAATTGTGGCATCCAAAATTGTAAATGCTGTTAATAATGATTAAAAAATTACTTAAATATATAAGAATGAGTTTGCTTTTAACTTTTAAATTTAAGTTAAAACATGGTGAGGGCTTTTATTTAGGATATGGTTGCAGAATTAATCCTTATTCTGTTGAAGTAGGGCGCGATGTTTATATAGGAAATAATTGTCATCTATCTACGGATAAAATCTATATTGGTGATTTTTCTTTGCTTGCCTCTTATGTTTCAATTGTAGGTGGAGATCATAATTTTGATACTATTGGTGTTCCAATTCGGGATACTGGAAGAGCTACACGAATGGGGGTTAAAATAGGTGTTGATTGTTGGATTGGTCATGGAGCTACTATTTTAGATGGTATTGAAATTGGTGATGGAAGTATAATTGCTGCGGGAGCCATAGTGACTAAAAATATCCCCCCTTTTAGTATTGCTGCTGGAATTCCTGCAAAAGTAATTAGAAGTAGATTTTCAGAAAATGATGCAAAAAATCATCTAAGGCAACTTCAAAAATACCGTTGTTCTTGAATAAAATTTTTAGAAAAATCATTTTTGAACTATCAAAAAATATATTGTAATCAATTTTATTCTTATTATTTTATTTATTTTTCTATGTAAATTAGTTAAATATAGATGAGGAAAATTATTAGTGGGCTGTTCCTAATTTCAAGTTCGGTATTGTTATATTAAAGGTTCCATAAAAATTTCCTATTATTGGAAATATAAAAGATTCGTTTAAGGTATTGCAAGTTAAAATATTTGCTTTTATTATCTGTAACTTCTATTTATCATGATATGCGACTTTGGTAGAAATTTAAAATTAGGATTTTGTTTCTCCAAAAAGGGCGACCAAATTGAAAACTTTTTATTGGTTTTCTTGTATTCAGTTTAATGACAATTATTAAAAATTCAATAAATAAATAGTTTTGAAACAAATTATCCAAGACCTGAAAGACGGCAATACGATATTGGAGGAAGTTCCTGCTCCTTTGGTTAAATCAGGGCAAGTGTTGATACAAACTACCCGTACCTTAGTTTCCTTAGGAACAGAAAGGATGCTGGTTGAATTTGGAAAGGCTAATTTTCTTCAAAAAGCCAGGCAGCAACCTGACAAGGTAAAACAAGTCCTTGACAAGGTGAAAACAGATGGTTTAAAGCCAACTGTAGAAGCGGTTTTTAATAAATTGGGACAGCCACTTCCTTTAGGTTATTGCAATGTTGGGAAAGTAATAGCAGTTGGAAAAGGTGTGCAGGAATTCAAAGTAGGAGATAGAGTTGCTTCCAATGGTAACCATGCAGAATATGTTTCTGTACCTCAGAACCTTGTAGCCAAAATACCGAATGAAGTAAGTGATGACGAGGCGGCCTTCACTGTGATTGGGGCCATAGGCTTACAAGGCATTCGATTGGCACAACCTACTTTGGGAGAAACAGTAGTCGTAATTGGCTTAGGTTTGATTGGTTTGATTACCTCTCAATTACTTAGAGCCAATGGCTGTCGTGTGATAGGATTTGATTATGATGGAGCTAAAGTGGCATTGGCGAAGAAACTTGGTATTGATGCCATTAATCCAGCTGAGGGAACTGATCAGGTGCAATATCTTGAGTCCATTACAGGTGGTATTGGAGCAGATGCAGTGATTATTACCGCTTCGAATAAAAGCAATGAAATTATTGCCCAATCGGCCAAAATGTCTCGAAAAAGAGGAAGGATTATTTTGGTTGGAGTAATTGGATTAGATATCAGTAGAGCGGATTTTTATGAAAAAGAACTTTCTTTTCAAGTGAGTTGCTCTTATGGTCCTGGTAGATATGATGAAAATTATGAACAGAAAGGGCAGGATTATCCTATAGGCTTTGTCCGCTGGACGGAAAAAAGGAATTTTGAGGCGGTTTTAAATGCGATTGCCCAAAAGCATATTGATGTAATGCCATTGATTACGGAGCGAGTTCCTTTGAATAACTTTGATCAAATTTATGGTAATATGGCTGGTTCAAAGTCAATTGCTTCCTTGCTTGTTTATGAAGACAAAAAGAAAGAACCTTCAAGATCAATAGTATTGTCATCCAAAACCTTTTCTGGCAGTAAAGGTGTCTTGGGTATAATTGGTGCAGGCAATTTTACCAGCGCCATGATTCTTCCTTCTCTCAAGAAAACCGATGCGGCAATAAAATACATTGCCAGTTCAGGCGGGTTATCCGGAACCACACTTGCAAAGAAATATGGTGTGGCCCAGTCTACCACTGATTATCATACTATGCTCAAAGATGAGGAGGTAGATTTAGTTTTGATTACCACAAGGCACAATTCACATGCCGTGATGGTGAAAGAAACGCTACAAGCAGGAAAGCATGTTTTTGTAGAAAAACCGATGGCTTTAAATGCGCAGGAATTAGAGGAAATCATCGATGTATATCAGGGTCAGGACAAAACGGTCACTGTTGGATTTAATCGACGCTTTGCTCCGTTGGCCAGAAAAATGAAATCGCTTCTTGGAACTGGAAATACCCCAATACATATTGTGGCTACTATGAATGCTGGCGCCATTCCTGCCAATGTGTGGGTTCATGATATGGAAGTGGGCGGTGGTAGGATAATAGGGGAGGCTTGCCATTTTATTGACCTCTGCACCTACCTGTCCGGTTCTCAAGTGAAAGCTGTATGCATGAATGCCTTGGGGACGAATCCCGAAGAGAACACTGACAACGCTTCCATTTTATTAAAATACGAGAATGGCACCAATGCTGTAATCAATTACTTTGCTAATGGAAGTAAAGCTTATTCAAAGGAAAGGGTAGAAGTGTATAGCCAGGAAAGAACTTTAGTGATGGACAACTGGCGGAAATTGAAAGGATATGGATTCAATGGTTTTAATGGAGATTCTTCATCTCAAGATAAAGGTCACGGGGAACAGTTTAAACTTCTGGTTAATTCTGTTAAAGAAGGTGGTAAGGCAATAATTCCAATGGAGGAGTTAGTCAATACCACTCGTGCCAGTTTTGCTGCCATTCAAAGCCTCAAGCAAGGAGAATGGATAGAAGTAGAATAATAAATCAACAATTTTTCTTAAGTCTAATAAGCTGGATTAAATAATTTTAATTTGATTTCAAAATTAAATACCCTAGTGAGGGTTTTACATACTGTAAGCCACCTGAAACCAATTCAGGTGGCTTATCAGTTAAAAAATCGGTTTACTCATCCTGCGTTACTTCCTGTCTATTATAAAAATTTCAGGGATACGCAAAATAAATTGCTTTTTTCCCCTCTACCAAGTGTGAATGCTGTTTTAAAAGTGTTGGGTAATGATTACCAGTTTACTTTTTTAAATCAGAGTAAAATCTTTTCTCATAAAGTAGATTGGAAGGATGAAAGCTACGGTAAACTATGGAATTACAACCTTCAGTATGCAGACTTTTTAAGACAGGAAAATGTACCTGAAGAAACAAGGCTTTTTTTATTATCAGACCTTTATTCTGCTTTAGAGAATGGAACGTTGCCATTGGAACCCTATCCTGTTTCTCTGAGAATCATGAATGTTATTCGTTTTTTGAATCAATCAAAACAAATGGATGACCTGCTTCTCAAAAGAGTTTTTGGAGAAATTGATTATCTTTCTAAAAACCTTGAGTTTCATTTATTGGGTAACCACCTATTGGAAAACGGATTTGCCCTCTTAATGGGCGGATATTTTTTCAACAATACAAGTTGGATTAGTTTTGCTGAAAAGTTACTAGAAAAAGAGCTTGATGAACAAATATTAGATGATGGAGCTCATTTTGAATTGAGCCCCATGTACCATCAAATCATCCTTTTTCGGGTTTTAGAGGTGCTGGATTATCTGCCTGCAGAAAGCCCTTCGTATGTAATGTTCCACTCAGTTGCAGACAGGATGAATAGCTGGTTAAAGTCCATATCTTTTGACAATGGCGATATTCCTCATTTTAACGATTCAATAGATGGCATTGCTTTTACTACAAACCAATTGTCTGAATTGGCCAATAAGTTAAATGTCCCAAGTCCAAAACAAATTCCCTTAAAATCTTCAGGATATCGAAAATTAAAGGATTCTAAATTTGAACTTGTAGCAGATGTACATGGAATTAGTCCTGATTACCAACCTGGTCATGCACATGCTGATTCATTGTCTTTTGTGCTCTATGCATCTAACCTGCCTTTTATTGTAGATTTAGGTATATCTACCTATCAGATTGGTCCCAAAAGAAGTTTGGAGAGAAGTACCTTTGCCCACAATACGGTTACTCTTGATAATCAGAACACAGCTGAAGTTTGGAGTGGTTTTAGGGTTGGGAGACGACCTGATGTAAAGGTTTTGGAATCCAATAGCTATAGTATTAAAGCTTCACTTGCCTTTGGGAAGTTCGATCACAAAAGGAATTTTAGTTTAGATAAAAAAGGGTTTAAAATAGTCGACCACATTAACTCAAATAAGATTGTCATCTCGCGATTATACCTTCATCCGGATATTAAAGTTATCCTAAATAGTGAAGGGAAAATAGAATTGTCAAATGGAGTAATAGCCACTATTTCAAAGGGTAACGAGGTAAAGGTGAAGGATTATTTTTATAATGTAGGCTACAATTATCAAGTTCCAGCGAGGTATCTGGAAATAACATTTAAAGGTGAGTGCTGTATTAAATTTTTAGTAAAATAATGAAAAGAATTCTGTATTTAACATTTTATTTTAAACCTGATTTATGTGCAGGATCGTTTCGTAATTCTCCACTTTTGGAAGAACTTGCCCGCCAGGGAGAAAACAAAAACATTGAGATAGATGTGTTTACGACTTTACCGAATAGGTACAGTTCTTTTTCTCAAGGAGCGAAAGCAGTTGAAATCAATGGAAATGTCAAAATTGAAAGAATAGCTATTCCTCAACACAATAGCGGCATTAAAGATCAATCCATTAGTTTCAAAACTTATTTTGATGAAGTTAAATCCAGAATAAAAGGCCAGCATTATGATTTGGTTTTTGCTTCTTCCAGTCGGTTATTTACAGCCTACCTGGGATATACCATAGCCAAAAAGAGAAATATTCCACTTTACCTGGACATAAGGGATATTTTCGTTGATACCATCAGTGATGTGCTTAAAAACCCAGTGATTAAATTCGGAGCATTACCTGTTTTGAAGATTATTGAAAAAAAGACTTTTGGATACGCAAAGCATATTAATTTGATAAGTGCTGGTTTTAAACCTTATTTTTCAAACTATAACAAAGCTACATATTCCTATTTTAGCAATGGGATAGATCAGGTTTTTATAGATGAAAATAAACGTGTTACCCAATCGGAAGCAAGGACTGGGAAGAAACGAATAGTTTATGCAGGAAATATTGGGGAAGGTCAGGGTTTACATAAAGTTGTGCCTCAGGCAGCCAAACAACTGAGCCAAAGTCATGAATTTCATATTATAGGGGATGGGGGAGCAAAGAAGCTTCTAATTGATCAGATTGAGGTGGAAAAAGTAAGCAATGTTATTTTGAGAGATCCGATGGGAAGGAATGACCTTATTCAAGAATACCATAGGGCTGATTATCTTTTGATACACCTAAACGATTATGAGGCATTTAAAAAAGTGCTACCCTCTAAGATTTTTGAATTGGCCATGTTCAATAAACCTTTACTGGCTGGAGTAAATGGGTTTGCGAGGGAATTTATCCAGGAAAACTTAGGCGATTCCTTGTTGTTCTTTCCGGGAAGAGCCCTGGAGTTGGTAGATAAATTGAAGAAATATGAATCACAGGAACATGATCCTGTGGATAGGGCAGGTTTTATTCAAAAATTCAATAGAGATGCCATTAATGTGAAAATGGCCAATTCCATAATAGACTTATTAAATTAATGTCAGAAAAGATTCTAATTACCGGTGTCTCAGGTTTTGTAGGGCAAAACCTTTATAAATTCCTGAATATGGAAGGACTAGAGAATATCTTGTCGCTCAGCAGAAACCCAGGAGAGGGAGAGAAGGTGTTGACTTATGATCAATTCTTTGCTGACTTATCGGTCACAGCTACTCATTATGTTCACCTGGCAGGGAAGGCGCACGATTTAAAAAAAACAAGTGACGACCAGGCCTATTTCGATGTCAACTATGGCCTGACTAAAAGGTTGTATGATAAATTTTTGGCGGATCCGGGAGCAAAGAATTTTATTTTTATTAGTTCTGTAAAAGCCTGTGCCGATGAAGTAGATGGTTGGTTAACCGAAGAAACTCTTTGTAATCCCATTACCCCCTATGGAAAATCTAAGCATCAAGCAGAAGAATACATCCTGGCAAATCTTCCTGTCGACAAGCAGGTATATATCCTTCGACCATGCATGATACATGGTCCCGGAAATAAGGGTAATCTTAACTTGCTCTTTGCATTTGCAAAAAAAGGTTTGCCATTTCCTTTGGCCGCATTTGACAACCAACGTTCTTTCTTGTCAGTAGACAATCTTTGCTGGGTAATATTGAAATTGCTCTCTAAAGACATTCCATCAGGAATTTATCAGGTGGCAGATGAGGGGACCTTTTCTACAAACGATTTAATTCGATTGATGGCAGTTTCATTAAACAAGAAAGCCAGACTTTGGGCCATACCCTCTTCACTTATTACCGCTTGTGCAAAAGTTGGAGACAAGCTTCATTTACCCCTTACCTCTGAACGGCTCAAAAAGTTGACGGAAAGCTATAGGGTAAGCAATAAGAAATTAATAACTGCTATCGGAGAGGCTTTACCGGTGACAGCAGAAGAGGGCTTAAAAAAGACTTTTAAGGCCTTCAATTAAATATAATTCCTTAAGATTTAATAATTGCCACAGATTTCCTACGGAATAATCTGTGGCTTTTTTATTTGTCGGTATTTCTAATGCTTTGTTTTTTAAAGTTTCCTTATATTTGCCCTTCTAAAACCAAATTTTTATGTACTATTTCGTTGTTTTTCTATTGCTTTTAGTTGCCCAACTTCTTTATTTTTTTATAGCCAAAAAATTCAGCATTATTGACAAACCCAATGAACGTTCATCCCATACCAAACCTACCATACGTGGGGGAGGAGTCGTTTTTGTGTTGGCTGTATTTTTAGCCTGGATACTTGGAGCAGCCACCTGGCCATTGGCACTGGGCGTTTTGTTGGTAGGTATTGTGAGTATGGTGGATGATATTCGCCCATTGCATCAACTGCCCAGGATTTCAGTGCATTTATTGGCTACAGGACTATTGATCTATGATATCAGTCAAGGTACATCTTTAGGCCTTTGGATTCCAGTTTTGTTTTTTTTATTGATAGGCTGGACCAATTTGTTCAATTTCATGGATGGAATCAATGGCATTACAGTTCTGTATGCCCTGGTAACTTTGCTTACCTTCTATCAACTTCCTGCTTTGGCTTCAGACCAAGAACTGATCGTTCTGGTTGGTATGTCTTGCTTGATTTTTGCATGGTTTAATGTGCGCAAAAAGGCAAAGGCCTTTGCTGGTGATGTGGGCAGTATAAGCATGGCAATGGTCCTCGGATACCTGATGATCAAGTTGGTTTTTATTACCCAAAATCCTTTTTATTTGTTTTTATTTAGCCTCTATGGTGTAGATGCTTGCATGACTATTTTCATCAGGCTTTCTAAGAAGGAAAACATTTTTAAGCCCCACCGAACACACCTGTACCAATACCTGGTAAACGAGAAAGGTTTTACTCATTTATCCATTTCATTTTCCTATGCAGTCCTTCAATTATTGATTAATATTATTTGGATATACGGCATAGGATTGGAAGAAATTCACTGGTTACCAGGATTAATTTTTGTAGGCATATTAATCCCATTTTATTTCTTTTTACGTAGATATGCACAAACTGCGAAAATAAATTTTGACCACTCATAATTTTTCCAATTAATGAAATATTGCAAAATCCTATTTTAAATTAGGAAAAATGTAAGTTCAATAATCAAAAGTGTAATTAGATTTTTTCAGCTTATATAAGCATGTTTTTGTCTATTTAGTTGAAAAAAAAACCTTTGGGTATTGTTCGTGAATGCCTTAGATTTGTTTTCTACCAAGGTGTAAATACGGGTAGCAAATTTTTAAAAATGGCTAAAGAAAAAGGGAAAATTTATTTGTCTTCTCCTCAATTTACAGGTGATGAAATTGAGTTTGTACAGCGTGCTTTAGATCAAGGAAAAATTGCTACCAATGGGGTTTTTATCAGACAATTTGAGAGGGCAATTGAAAAGCGGTTCAATTCCTCGCATACTGTAGCCTTGAATTCAGGAACTTCTTCTATCCATCTTTCTCTTCATCTATTGGGAGTGGGTGTGGGCGATGAGGTAATATGCCAAACCTTCACCTATATCGCTACTACCAATCCGATTTTGTATTTAGGGGGTAAACCTGTCTTTGTGGACAGCGAAGAAAGTACCTGGAACATGTGCCCTGTGAAATTAGAACTGACCATAAAGGAGCGTATTGCTAAAGGGAAAAAACCCAAAGCCATCATCGTTGTCAATCTTTTTGGAATGCCAGCGAAGTGGCCTGAATTGATAAAAGTAGCCCAGTTGTATGACATTCCTTTGGTAGAGGATGCCGCAGAATCGTTGGGGGCTAAAATAGGAGATAAATTTACTGGAACTTTTGGTGATCTTGGAATCTATTCATTTAATGGGAACAAAATTATTACCACCGGAGGGGGTGGTGCTTTGCTTACCAATAATAGATTTTGGGAAAAAAGATCACGCTACCTTTCTACGCAGGCAAAATTAGACTTTCCTTATTTCGAGCACATGGAGATGGGCTTTAATTATAAAATGAACAATACTTCTGCGGGCATTGGCTTGGCCCAATTGTCAGTGTTGGAAGATAGAATCCAGAAAAGAAGAAATATTTATGCTTATTACAAGAGAAATTTGGAGAGGCTACCTGGCATTGAATTTTTGAAAGAACCCGAAGGTTATTTTTCTAATAGGTGGTTGACCTCAATTGTAATTTCGCCAGATAAAACAGGCTTTAAGGCGAGCGACTTGAGAGAATTTCTTTTAAAGGATGAAATAGAATCCAGGTTTTTATGGAAGCCCATGCATTTGCAACCAATTTATAAGGCGGCACCATTCACTGGAGGCAATATAGCCGAAAACTTGTTTTTGAATGGGATTTGTTTGCCAAGCGGATCCGGCCTCAATGAAATGGAACTGGATAGGGTAATTGATGCAGTTCATGTATTGCACAAAGAGGTGATTTTGAAATCTGAAAAAACAGTTTAATTGTGAAATCATGGGCAAGCATTTTTTTGATTTAATGGTTTCCTTTGCCTTACTAATCATTTTAATCCCGGTAATATTGGTCATTTCTATATTGCTTTTTTTTGCATATAGAGGTCAGGTATTTTTTATTCAACCAAGAACTGGGAAAAATGGAGTAATTTTTAACTTGCTTAAATTCAAAACCATGTCAGACGGTTGTAAGGCAGATGGTACCCTATTGGCAGATGAATACCGATTGACCCCTATTGGCGCTGTTTTAAGGAAAACTTCCTTGGATGAGTTGCCTCAATTAATCAATGTGCTAAAGGGTGAGATGAGTCTTGTAGGTCCTCGGCCTTTGCTTCCTGAGTACTTGCCTTTATATTCAATGGAGCAAAACAACAGACATAATGTATTGCCTGGAATTACAGGTCTTGCTCAAGTAAAAGGGAGAAACAATATCGATTGGAAAACAAAGTTCAGGTATGATGTTTGGTATGTCAGAAACAAAAGTTTTTACCTGGATCTTAAAATTATGGCTTTAACGGTCAAACCTATTCTTAAGCGAGAGAATATTGGTTTTCAAAATAATGTCAGCATAGAAAAGTTTACCGGACAAGAATTATAATCTTAATCCTAATTTCACATGTATATATTTGGTGCATCAGGCCAAGCAAGAGTTATAATTGACATTTTGGACCCGGGGGTGAAAATAGCTGGTGTTTTTGATGATGATTCTGCAATAAAAAGAATACTTGGCTATCAGGTGAATGGGCCTGTTCCTGAGTCGTTTGTATTTGATCAACCTTTGTTTATCGCCATTGGAGACAACAAATGCAGAGAACTATTGTTTCTTAAATTTCAGGAGCGAACAAACTTTGGGACAATTGTTCATGAATCCGCATTGGTTAGCAAGCGATCTTTTATAGATGAGGGAACCGTAGTTATGGAAGGCGCCATAGTAAAAGTGAATGCTAGGATTGGCAAGCAGGTAATCGTGAATACCAATTCCTCTATTGACCATGATTGTGTTATTGGAGATTTTGTGCACATTGCCCCACAGGCAACTTTGTGTGGTGGCGCACAAATTGGGGAAGGTACCCTGGTTGGAGCAAATAGTACAGTGCTGCCGGGAGTTAAAATTGGGAAATGGTGCACTATAGCTGCTGGAGCAGTGGTGAGTAAAAATCTGGCAGATGGGGCCACTCAGATAGGTTACAGTTAATCCTGTTTTTTCATTTTCTTAATTGCCAATTCTATCCAGGCCATCGTAATTTAATGAACAATCGTTGGCTTGATCTACTACCAAAGATTTCAACCCAGATTCGAAGACCTTGGCCAAAGTAACGAAGGCTAGCAAACTTGGAGTGAGATTTTGTCAGCATTGTTGCAGAAAAAAAAAACAACAATACTGCCAAAATCATTTAATGTGCATTCACTGAACCACGGGCTACACCCGTAGTTGTATTATTACGCCCTGTACAGGACTGTGTAATAGGAACGATGCCTTTATTTTAAATTGATTACACTAAGACTTTAAGGAGTTAGATGGAATCCTGGAATAGGGTTTCCTGACATTGTTCAACCTGTCCTGGTTTTTTTCAGGGGGAGTGATTTCATCAGGTAATAGAAGGGTTATTGTATATTTTGGGTTTAAGGCTATTCAAGGTCATTTTTTTTTAATTCAAATCATTGAATTTACATTCCATAAATTGAAAAACTCTTCAGGTAAATACCGTATATTTGGGGTAATGGTTATAGGTTAAACATAATTTAAAGTTCGATTAATTTCACTTAATATCTGGTAGATTTCATTGAATTATTAGGTGTAGTTCTTGAATTGCCTTTGTTTCTATTTAGCAATTAACCCTGAGAATAGATAACCTTTTATTGAAAATTACAAGCCTTTAATGGAGGTATTTTTGCAAGCCCATGGATTTTCTGCCGGTATTTGAAATGACTCCGGACACCTGTGCATTCGGCTGGTTTGTTTGAGGTTGATAGACCCTAGCCTCTGAAGCTATCCTTACAGATGCAGGTTTGGAGAATAGGACTTAAAATAGCATGCATGGCAGCGTAAGATGATGAAGACAATTCACCTATTGAAGGGATAGGGACAAAGTCAGTTGGTAGCGGGCGTGGTTTCTAGGAATATTGGAATTGGAAGTGGCTTAGCCATGTCTTTTATCCAAATTATTTCTAAAGTCAATGTATTTTCGCTTTAATGATTGTTTAATAAAAGGATGTTTGGCCTGCTTTTATGTTATTTTTACTTAGTTCGTATTTTTGGTATATTTATTACTGATTAATTCGTTTAAATTTTAATTGATTTGGAAAAAGTGCTGAATTCAAAATTAAATCCACTCAAAAATTTCTTAAAGAATGACCGACATATCCACCCTTTGATAATCCTATCGGTGGATATTTTTATTGTTTTTATTTCCTTCACTTTCGCATTCCTTATCATTGGGGGATTTGGATTTGAACAAATGGAGTTTGTACAATACGTTTTAGTGACGGCTTGCTTTTGTGCTATAGCCCTTCCTGTAATCTATTTCTCCAAATTGCATACAGGACTCCTCAGGTATTCCAATTCCACAGATCTTTTCCATATTTTTGTTGCGGCATTAGGCTTTACATTGCTTTTTATAATTTTTTATTATGGCCTGGGACAGCGGTGGATTTCTTTGAATTCCAGGTTCCTGATGCTGGTATTGCTGGTTAATTTCTTTATTGTTTCTACTTTATTGATCGCTTTTAGACTTTTGGCCAAAGCCACTTTTCTGGTACTTATGAGTAAAATGTCCAAAAGGTCTATTCATAAAGTGCTGATTTTTGGATCAGACCAAAATGCTGTACTGGTAAAGCAGGCATTAAAAAATGATCCGGACATCAATTATGTGGTAGAGGGTTTTATCAGTACCGATAGAAGCATGCTTAACAATTATCTGGAGCAGAAGAAGGTTTATCATATAAAGGAACTTTCGAGGCTTGAAAAACAGAAAAATATTCAGGAATTATTAATCACCAACGACAATCTTAATGGCCGGGAAAAACGCGTGGTTATAGAACGTTGTATCCGGCTTGGTATAAAAGTATTTACCATACCACCTGCTAAAAATTGGCTTTCTAACGAACTACCCAGTAAGCAAATCAAAAAGTTGCGTATAGAAGATCTTTTACAGCGTAAGCCCATTGTCATCGACCAAAGAAAGGTGAAAAGTGACCTTGAAGGCAAGAAGGTTTTGGTGACCGGTGCTGCAGGTTCTATTGGTTCAGAAATTGTCCGCCAGGTCCTTTCCTACAAACCTTCTTTGGTAATTCTATGTGACCATGCGGAGTCACCATTGCATGAAATTCAACTGTCCATGGAGGACGAATTCCCTGATGCCAAAATGGAAGTGGTCCTGGCAGATGTCAGTAATTATGAAAGGATGCACAAACTTTTCAATATTTGCCGTCCTCAAATCGTTTATCATGCTGCTGCTTACAAGCATGTACCAATGATAGAAAACAATCCATTTGAAGCCATATCTGTGAATGTAGGGGGCACCAGAAACATTGCTGATCTTTCTGTCCTTTTTGAAGTAGATAAATTTGTGATGGTTTCTACAGATAAAGCGGTAAACCCAACGAATGTAATGGGCGCTTCCAAACGATTGGCAGAAATCTATACCCAATCTTTAAATGGCCTGGATACATGTAAAACACGATTTATAACGACGCGTTTTGGAAATGTATTGGGATCTAATGGTTCAGTGATACCAAGGTTTCGATCCCAGATAAAGAATGGTGGACCAATTACGGTGACCCATCCCGAAATCACAAGGTACTTTATGACCATTCCAGAAGCGGTTCAATTGGTTTTAGAAGCGGGAACCATGGGGAAAGGTGGTGAGATTTTCGTATTTGACATGGGCAAGCCTATCAAAATTGTGGATCTTGCAAGGAAAATGATCCAATTGGCAGGTCTCGAGGAAGGAAAGGATGTAGACATAGTATACTCTGGTCTTCGTCCTGGAGAAAAGCTTTATGAAGAGCTGCTTTCGGCTGCTGAACTAACCCAACCTACCCACCACCACAAAATTAGTATTGCAAAGGTACTTGAATACCCTTATGTCGAAGCCAACGTCGCCATCAGTGAATTGTTGGTGATAAACAAACACCATGACAATGTGGCCGTTGTCCAAAAAATGAAGCAAATAATCCCTGAGTTCCTCAGCAAGAATTCAGTCTATGAGGATTTAGACCAGAAGGATGGTTGATTTATTCCCTTTGGATTAAGAGCAAGAGTACAGCACTTTTAGCGATCAGATAGCCGTTTATTTTTAAATCGTAAGACAAGTCTTTTGGCTTTAGAACAAAGGGTTTATTTCGGCCATGGCGTCATGTCTGATTTATTTTACACTCCTTGTGGCCTCACGTTTTAGTTCTAGTTTTAAACTTCGCTTAGTGGCATTAAACTTCAATATATCGGGGGAGATAAACCACAATGGTTGGATGGTACATGCCATTGCTATACCGCAATAACCAAGCCTTGAATGAGCATCATTTTGAAAAATCGGTGTTACCATTTACAAAAAAAATGGGTATTAGGACATTAATTCATACATGTAAGCTATTTTTTTTTAATAAAAATAAGATTTTTTATTGCAACTGTATCCATTAAGAAGTGCAATAAATAATGTGTGAAAGGGATAAATAGGTATTCAAATGAAAATTCTGTTTATTTCGATTATAAAAAATAAAGAATTGCCAGCATTCAGTTAAAACTCCCAATAGTGCTTTTTAAGTAATTTTAGTATATTTGATGACGTTATAAACAGCTAAAAATTAATTAAATTTTGTGTAATGAATATTTTTAAAAATATCCAAAAAAATGAGACCGTTTTTCAACTCATTTTTGGGAATAAAATCTAAAACTTTCTTTTTGAAAAAATAAATAGATTACAGAACAACATTTGATTAAAATTATAATTGTTAAGATAGATCAGTAACCTCAATTAATTTAGGCAATGTTAATTGGTTTAATATTAGTTCTTTATGGCTAATTTAGAAGTATCGACTTTTTGTAGTTTACAATTTGAAAATAAACAATAAAGTGATTTTTAACACAATTGATTCCCCAGAACACCTTTTGGGTCCTCTTAGTAGTGGGATCTGTAACTAACCTTTTTTATGATTAACTTTAGCAAAAAAATCAACATTCTTCCCAGATGGATTATAGCTTTTCTGGATGGTTTTATTATGTTTCATTGCGTTATCTTAGCATTTTGGTTAAGAGCAAATTTTGACTGGGAAGTATTGGCAGATTATCCCGTAGGGAGAGCTTCCGTTGCTTATTTATTGATAGGATTTTTGGTCATGTTTTTCACCAAAAGTTATGTTGGAATAGTCAGGCATACTTCGTTAAGCGATGGATTATTACTAATGCGTACCACAACAGCCACAGGTATTATAGCATTTTTGTTTGATATGGGCTACAGTGTTTATTTAGTACCAGGACAACACTTCCTCCCTTTATCAGTTCTGGTCATTGCCTCAGTCCTTACCTTGTCCCTATTGATGGTCTATCGGATCTTCGTCAAGGAGGTTTTTAGATTTATCAAGAACAATGGGGAGCCTAACTTGCCAGAAAAAGATGTTTTAATCTTTGGTGCTGGGGAGGCTGGTATCCTTATCCACAATGCCATTTTAAAGAACAGTCATTATAAATTTAATGTACACGGGTTTTTGGATGATGACGTTTCCAAAAGAAAGAAAAAAATTGAAGGCATGAGGGTTCATGGTGGACTTGAAATGTTGGATACTCTGGTGAAAGAAAAGGGAGTTAAAGAGTTGATAATATCTGTTCTGGAACTTTCTCCAGCTAGGAAAAGGGAAATTATTGATAGGTGTATTACACTTAATATTCATGCCCTTACCATTACTCCTGTTAATGAGTGGGTAGATGGTGGTGCTAAACAAGGAAGCCTTCGGGAAGTAAATATTGAAGATTTGCTTAGCCGGGATGCCATCATGTTAAAAAATAAAAATGTAACAAGCTATCTAAGCGGTAAGACCATACTGGTAACAGGAGCGGCAGGATCTATAGGAAGTGAGATTTGCAAGCAAGTAGCCCGTGCCAATCCAGGTTTTCTGATCATGCTGGATAAAGCAGAGTCTCCTTTACACGATCAAGAGATTCGTCTTGAAAGTGAATTTGGGGATTTGGCCATGCAAACGGTTTTGGCTGATGTGACAGATGAAGATACCCTTGATCATTTGATGAAAACGTATCGTCCGGAAGTGATATTTCACGCAGCTGCCTACAAGCATGTCCCGATGATGGAAAGGTATCCTGCACAGGCAGTAAGATGTAATGTTCTCGGAACCAAGACTGTTGCTGATTTAGCTGTGAAATATGGCGTGGAGAAATTTGTTTTGGTGAGTACCGATAAAGCCGTAAATCCTACGAATGTGATGGGCGCTTCCAAGCGAATTGCTGAAATGTACATCCAAAGCCTTGACAAGAAACTTAGAGAATCGGCCAATGGTGGTACGCGTTTTATAACGACTCGATTTGGAAATGTTTTGGGTTCTAATGGATCAGTAATCCCATTGTTTAAAGAACAAATTAAAAAGGGCGGACCACTTACCGTCACCGACGCACAGGTTACCCGTTATTTCATGACCATTCCAGAAGCCTGCGACCTTGTTTTGGAAGCTGGTGTGATGGGAAATGGTGGAGAGATTTTTGTCTTCGATATGGGTGAGCCAGTGAAAATTATAGACTTGGCAAGAAAAATGATTCACCTTAGCGGCAAGAAACCTGATGTGGACATTATGATCCGGATTACAGGCTTGAGGCCAGGTGAAAAATTATATGAGGAAGTTTTAAATGACCAGGAAAAATCCTTAGAAACCCATCACCCTAAAATTCAAATTGCACAGGTAAGGCCTGGGGTTTATCAAGAAGTAAACCTTGAAGTTGCATTATTGCTGGACATGGAAGGCAATGAAGGCGAGATGACCTTGGTAGGTCAAATGAAGAAATTGGTTCCGGAATTCTTAAGTCACAAATCAAGATTCGAAGCAATAGACCAGAAGGGCATTGCTCATGAGGTAAAACCTTAAACCGAGAGTGCAAATGAAATTTTTAGAATATTGACGTACAAAATCCCCCTTTTTCCCCCTTTAAAGGGGGATTTTGGTAGGTTAGGATTAGCGTATACGGTCTACCTACTAGCTTTCTCAGCCCGATGAAATAATTACCAACCAGCAAAATATACCCATTTCCGCAACTCCCCCTTGACAAGGGGGTAGGGGGATTTCGACGGGAATGAAAAATATGATGCAAATGAAATTTTTAGAATGTTTACGTACAAAATCCCCCTTTGTCCCCCTTTAAAGGGGGATTTTGGTACGTTAGGATTAGCGTATACGGTCTACCTACTAGCTTTCTCAGCCCAATGAAATAATTCCCAACCAGCATAAAATACCCATTTCCGCAAATCCCCCTTGACAAGGGGGTAGGGGGATTTCAACGGGAATGAAAAATATGATGCAAATGAAATTTTTAGAATGTTTACGTACAAAATCCCCCTTTTTCCCCCTTTAAAGGGGGATTTTGGTACGTTAGGATTAGCGTATACGGTCTACCTACTAGCTTTCTCAGCCCGATGAAATAATTCCCAACCAGCATAAAATTCCCATTTCCGCAAATCCCCCTTGACAAGGGGGCAAGGGGGGATTTCGACGGGGACGACAATTTTTACGGAATTGATATTAATTAACTTGACCTAAAAAAAAGGTTTATAGTTTAAGGTTTAAAAACTGAAATAGATTTACAGTTTACGTAATAAATCCCCCTTTTTCCCCCTTTAAAGGGGGAATTTGGTACGTTGGAATTAACGGATACGATCTACCTACTAGCTTTATCAGCCCGATGAAATAATTACCAACCAGCATAAAATACCCATTTCTGCAAATCCCCCTTGACAAGGGGGTAGGGGGATTTCGACGGGAATGAAAAATATGATGCAAATGAAATTTTTAGAATGTTTACGTACAAAATCCCCCTTTGTCCCCCTTTAAAGGGGGATTTTGGTACGTTTGATTTAGCGTATACGGTCTACCTACTAGCTTTCTCAGCCCGATGAAATAATTCCCAACCAGCATAAAATACCCATTTCTGCAAATCCCCCTTATTTCTTTCCTTAATAAGGGGCTAGGGGGATTTTAACGAGCCAATTGAAAATTAAATTAAAATACCTTTTTAAAATGAACACCCTTTTCTATATTTGGTGATCGTTATGAAAAAAGAAAATCAAAATTGGTGGTGGCTTACTTACTTCTTTTAAAGGGGAAACAGCTAACTATTGCCAAATTTTGATCAATCAGATATACTTAGGCTTGCTGGACTCCCGGCAAGCCTTTTTTTTATTTTAAATACCCAAAAAATGAATAAAATAAGAATCAAAACCCGGTATAAAAAACTATTGGCAGACACCATCACACCGGTGAGTGTTTATCTTCAGATTCGTGACAGGTACAACAATACGATATTGTTAGAAAGTTCTGATTATCACGGGAATGAGAACAGTTATTCTTATATCTGCTGTGAGCCCATGGCTACTTTTTCATTAATTAATGATGAAATTCACCAGTCTTTCCCCGGGCAGCCCTCTTCTGTGAAGAAGTTTGACAAGAAAGACAATATCATGGATGAGATAAAGCAGTTTGGCAATACCTTTCAGGAAGAAAAGCTTGATTTCAAATTTATTACCAATGGCCTATTTGGGTACATCCAATACGATGGAGTCAGTTATTTTGAAGACATCACTATCAATAACCCACAGCCTTCGTCAACCCCTTTGATTCACTATGCTGTTTATAAAAACATGATTGTAGTGGATCACTTTAAAAACGAACTGTATATTTTTGAACACTACCTGGAAGGAGAAGAAGAAAAGCTTTCAGGGATCCCAAAAATTGAAGTGATCCTCAACAACAAAAATATACCGAGCTATTCTTTTAGTCTGGATGGAGAGGAAAGTTCCAACTATACAGATGGTGAGTTTCTTGATATCTTAGCAAAAGGAAGGGAACACTGTTTCAGAGGAGATGTTTTTCAAATTGTTTTGTCCCGTTCTTTTTCCACAGGATTCAAAGGAGATGAATTCAATGTATATCGTGCATTGCGCTCCATAAATCCCTCACCCTATTTGTTTTATTTTGATTACGGTTCCTATAAAATATTTGGAAGCAGTCCGGAGGCACAGATTGTGGTTAAGGGAAGAAAAGCCACCATTTATCCTATTGCAGGTACTTTCAAGCGAACAGGAAATGACAAGTCAGATGCTGAATTGGCGGTAAAACTGTTTGACGATCCCAAAGAAAATTCTGAACATGTCATGCTGGTAGATCTGGCCAGGAATGACCTAAGCAGGTCCTCAGAAAAGGTTAATGTGGAAGTTTTCAAAGAGATTCAGTACTATTCACATGTCATTCACCTGGTTTCAAAGGTAACTGGAGAGTTAGCAAAAGGGACAAATCCTTTACAACTAGTTGCCGATACCTTTCCAGCAGGAACTTTGTCCGGAGCACCCAAATACAGGGCGATGGAACTTATAGATGAACTGGAAAATAGCGCTAGAAAATTTTATGGTGGAGCCATTGGTTTCCTAGGGTTTAACGGAGATTTTAATCATGCCATTTTGATTCGGTCATTTGTGTCTGAAAATAACCAACTGAGATTTCAGGCAGGAGCAGGCGTGGTGGCAAAGTCCTCTATAGAAAGTGAGCTTCAGGAAGTTAGCAATAAACTGGAGGCCTTGCGGGTTGCATTAAAATCCGCAGAGACAATTTAAATTTTAGTGGAAAAGGATTTACATATGAAAATACTGGTACTAGACAATTACGATTCTTTCACCTATAATTTGGTGTATATTATCCGTGAGTTGGGATATGGGGGATCGATGGATATCATTAGAAATGATAAAATTAGCCTTGAAGAGGTGGAAGCCTACGACAAAATTTTGCTCTCACCTGGCCCAGGGCTTCCTTCAGAAGCGGGTATAATGCCGGAGTTGATCAAGAAATATGCCCCTACTAAAGATATACTAGGCATTTGTCTTGGGAATCAAGCCATAGGTGAAGCATTTGGTGGGGGGCTTATTAATCTTACTGAAGTGGTTCATGGAGTAGCCAGCAAGATTAAAGTCAAACCCGATCCATTGTTTGAGGGGCTACCCGAATATTTCACCGTAGGAAGGTACCACAGTTGGGTGATTGATGCCACCATGCTTCCAGCCGAACTTGAGGTAATCTCCAAAACCCCAGATGGACAAATTATGGCAATTAAACACAAGGAGTTTGCAGTAAGAGGATTACAATTTCATCCGGAAAGTATTCTTACAGAAAATGGCGTGCAAATCATTAAAAACTGGATCGAAGGCATAAAAACAACTAATCAATGAAAGAAATACTTAACCATCTGATAGAACACAAAACCCTAAGCAAAGAACAGGCTAAGGGGGTACTGAAAGAAATGACTTCCGGTGAGGTAAATACCAGCCAAATGGCAGCTTTCTTGACCATATTTATGATGCGTAGTGTCAGGGTGGAAGAATTGATGGGCTTTAGAGAAGCCATGTTGGAAAGATGCATTGCAGTAGATATTCCTGAATATGATGCCATTGATTTGTGCGGAACAGGAGGCGATGGTAAAGACACCTTCAACGTATCTACACTGGCCTCATTTATTGTGGCCGGAGCAGGTCAGCCCGTTGCCAAGCATGGTAATGTGGGGGTTTCATCTGTTTGTGGTTCCTCTAACCTGCTGGAATATTTTGGTTATGAGTTTACCAGTGACATTGACAAACTGAAAAGTAGCCTGGACAGGGCAGGGATTTGTTTTCTCCATGCACCATTGTTTCATCCAGCGATGAAACACATAGGCCCCGTAAGAAAAGAATTGGGAGTAAAAACCTTCTTCAATATGCTGGGACCAATGGTGAATCCAAGTTTCCCCAAAAAACAACTGGTAGGCGTATTTAGCCTTGAACTTGCCAGATTGTACGGGTATTTGTACCAAAACAATGATGTCAGGTTTAGCATTCTACATTCCTTGGATGGCTATGATGAAGTATCTTTAACTGGAGATTTGAAATGGATATCCAACGATGGCGAGAAGGTGGTAAGTCCTGAAGAATTAGGCTTTAAAACCATACTGCCTGAATCAATCAAGGGAGGAAGTTCAATCAAGGAATCCGCTGCTATTTTTATGAATATTTTAGAGGGCAAAGGAAGTCCTGAGCAGGAAGCAGTAGTAATTGCAAATGCAGCAATTGCCTTGACTACTTCCAAACCAACATGGAGCCTTGAAAAAGCGAGAGAAACAGCCCGTGACACACTTAAAAATGGCACGGCACTTAAAGTTTTCAAAGAATTGATCAGCCCAAAAATCTCCTTAAACATTAGTTGAATATGAATATACTTGAAAAAATAATTTCCCGAAAAAAAGAGGAAATAGCGGAGCGTAAAGCCCTGTATCCACAAAAATTGCTGGAAAAGAGCTTGTATTTCCAGGGTAAAGTGGTTTCGATGAAAAAATACGTCTCTGATCCCGAAAAGACAGGCATAATTGCTGAATTTAAGAGAAAATCTCCCTCAAAAGGCTTGATTAATGGTACGGCAACGGTAGAGCAAACGACCATTGGCTATATGCAGGCAGGTGCTTCGGCATTGTCCATATTGACAGACAAGGACTTTTTCGGAGGTAGTGAAGCGGATCTTGGTTTGGCTAGAAAATTCAATTTTTGCCCAATTCTTCGCAAAGATTTTATAGTGGATGAATACCAGATAATCGAGTCCAGATCTATAGGGGCGGATTGTATCTTATTAATTGCCGCAGCTTTGTCTCCAAAACGACTTACCGAGTTGGCGGTTTTTGCTAAAAGTCTGGGCCTGGAAGTGTTGCTTGAAGTGCATGACGGCGAGGAACTGGACCAAAGCCTTAATGAGCATGTAGACCTGGTAGGAGTAAATAACCGTAACCTGAAAACATTTGAAGTGGATATCCAAACCTCTTTGGATTTGGTGAAGGCCATTCCGGATACCTTTACCAAAATATCAGAAAGCGGCCTTTCCGATCCTGCCAAACTGGTCCAATTAAAGCAAGCAGGTTTTGATGGCTTTTTGATTGGGGAAAACTTTATGAAAACCATTCGCCCACATCAAGCAGCCTACAATTTTATGCAACAATACAGAAAATTACTGGCAGCTTCTAAAGAAAAACTATCCGTATGATTATAAAGGTTTGCGGAATGGCCGACCCTGAAAATATTTCAGGATTGACAGGTATAGAACAAGTAGATTGGATGGGTATGATCTTTTATCCCCCTTCAGGTCGCTATGTGCCAAAATTCGGACAGGAAGCGGCTTTTTATAAAAAAATAAATCTTCCAAAAGTTGGTGTGTTTGTCAACGAAAGTACAGCCGAGATAATAAAGAAGGTCAACGATTATGGATTATCGTTGGTGCAACTTCATGGGGATGAACTTCCGGAACAACTACAAACCATCCGAGAAAAATCCAGTGTGAAACTCATCAAGGTTTTTCGAGTGGGAGCAGATTGGAATTGGAAGACATTGGAACCTTTTGTTGGCTTGGTTGATTATTTCCTATTTGACACTGATGGCCCTTCCTATGGAGGTACGGGACATCAATTCAATTGGGAAATATTGAAGACATATCCCTATGAGGTCCCTTTCTTACTCAGTGGAGGAATAACGCCTGACGATACGGAAAACCTTCTGGATTGTTACCAGGATTTTCCTGCCTTGGTAGGGATTGATATCAACTCAAAATTTGAAATCTCAAAAGGTATTAAAGACCTGGAAAAGATAAAGAAATTCGTGGCAGTACTTAGAAATGAAACTGCAACAAAGATAAAAATGAAAAGCAATGGTAAAAATTGATGAAAACGGATTTTATGGAGATTTCGGGGGAGCCTATATCCCTGAAATGCTGTATCCTAATATAGAAGAGCTTAAAGAGAATTATGAGCAAATAATGGCTTCCGAAGCCTTTAAAACAGAATTTGACAGTCTCTTAAAAGATTATGTAGGCAGGCCAACACCCCTGTTTCACGCCCAAAGGTTGTCTGAAAAATATGGTGCTAAAATCTACCTAAAAAGAGAAGATCTCTGCCATACAGGTGCCCATAAAATCAACAATACCATCGGTCAGATTATCCTGGCGAAGAAGCTCAATAAAAAGCGAATTATAGCGGAGACTGGTGCAGGTCAGCATGGCGTGGCAACCGCCACCGTTTGTGCTTTGATGGGCATGGAATGTACGGTGTATATGGGTGCAGTTGATATGGAGCGGCAAAAACCGAATGTGGAACGCATGCGGATTCTTGGTGCCACGGTTGTGCCAGCAAACTCTGGGAGTAAAACACTTAAAGATGCGACCAATGAAGCCATGCGTCAATGGATAAATAATCCAGTGGATACGCATTATATCATTGGATCAGTGGTAGGCCCTCATCCTTACCCTGAAATGGTAGCCAGGTTTCAGTCCGTAATTTCTGCAGAGATCAAATCACAATTGTTGGAGAAGGAAGGTCGGGACAGCCCAGACATAGTGGTCGCTTGTGTGGGTGGTGGAAGCAATGCTGCTGGCGCATTTTACCATTACTATAACGATGAAAAAGTTCGCCTGGTAGCTGTAGAAGCAGCCGGCCTTGGGGTGAATTCAGGGAAATCTGCTGCGACTACCCAATTGGGAAAATCAGGGATTCTCCATGGAAGTAAAACCTTATTGATGCAAACAGAAGATGGCCAGGTGGTGGAGCCGCATAGTATTTCCGCAGGTCTGGACTATCCGGGGATAGGCCCAGTACATGCGTATTTATATGCATCGGGCAGAGGAGAGTTTTTGGCTGTGGAGGATGAAGATGCCATGAAAGCAGGGATAGAGTTAAGTCGATTGGAAGGTATCATACCCGCTATCGAGTCTGCGCATGCACTTTCTGCATTGAACCAGCTAAAATACAAAGCGTCTGACATTATTGTGGTCAACCTGTCGGGCAGAGGAGACAAGGATCTGGAAACATATATTAAATGGGGTAATTACTGATGGCTATGAATCGAATAGAAGAATTATTTAAAAATAAGGATGGCAATATCCTTTCCATTTATTTTACTGCAGGCTTTCCTAACTTGAACGACACCATGGGTATAATGGAAGCCATTGAAGAAGCAGGGGCCGATATTATAGAAATTGGAATACCTTATTCTGATCCTGTAGCGGATGGTCCCACCATTCAGGAAAGCAATACTGTCGCATTGAACAATGGCATGACATTGAAAATCTTGTTTAGCCAGTTGGCCGAATTGAGAGGAAAATTAAAAATACCAGTTATTTTAATGGGCTACCTAAATCCTATCGTTCAGTATGGTATGGAGGAATTTTGCAAAAAATGCCAAGAGGTAGGTGTAGATGGATTGATCGTCCCAGATCTTCCAATGAAGCAATACCTAGATGCCTATAAAGGATTGTTTGAAACCTACAATTTAAGGAATACCTTCCTGATTTCCCCTCAGACTTCACCTGAAAGGATTCGTGAGATTGATAGGGAGACAGATGGCTTTATCTATATGGTTTCTTCTGCAAGTATTACTGGTGCTAAAAAAGACGTGACACCTGAACAAATCGCCTATTTCGAAAGGGTAGGGGATATGGGACTTAAAAACCCTAGACTCATAGGATTTGGTATTTCTGACAAGGCCTCTTTTTCCACTGCTGCTAAGCATGCACAAGGAGCGATCATTGGTAGCGCTTTTATTAATGTTTTGCGGGAAGCAAAAGAGCTAAAGAAAGAAATCAATACATTTATTAAAGGCATAAAATCATGATCATTCAGCTTAACTCTGACATAAGTACCCAACAAAAAGAAAATTTGATCCAAAAGATCAATGGCATTGGATATAAGGTTACCGAAGTTAAAACCCAGGCGGGAAACTACCTGATTGGGATTGGGAAAGCTGCCTATGACATTAGAAAAGTTGGATCCATGGATGGGATTTTAGATATCCATGTTGTTTCTGATGAGTACAAGCTGGTGTCTAAAAAATGGAAGGCAAAGCCAACCACGATTGATCTTGGTGATGGTATCGCCATAAAGGACGGTGACATGGCCATTATTTCCGGTCCTTGTTCCATAGAATCAGAAGAGCAGATAGAACGTGTGATTGCTCACCTGAAGGAAAATCAAGTGACAATGATGCGGGGTGGGGTATTCAAACCAAGAAGTAGTCCCTATGCATTTAGAGGCTTAGGAATGGAAGGGCTAAAATTGTGGCACCAACATGCCAAGGCGGCTGGGATAAAAATAGTAACGGAAGTCATGCAGGTTTCCCAAATTGAAGAGATGCACGATTATGTCGATGTATTTCAAGTGGGGGCCCGGAACACCCAAAACTTTAACCTGCTGGATGAATTAGGTAAAATAGATAAAGCTGTTCTGCTCAAAAGGGGGATTTCAGGCACGATAGAAGAATTACTTCAATCTGCGGAATATGTTTTCTCAGGAGGCAACGAAAAGCTTATCCTTTGCGAAAGAGGTATCCGTACCTATGAAAGGGCAAGTAGGAATACATTGGACCTGAATGCCGTTCCAATTCTTAAGTCAAAATCACATTTGCCCGTGGTGGTAGACCCTTCGCATGGGATTGGCATCAGGGATTTTGTGCCGCAAATGGCTTTGGCAGGCGTGATGGCGGGAGCAGATGGAATAATCTATGAATCGCATGAGCATCCTGACCAGGCTTATTCCGACGGTCAGCAAACCTTAAACTTTACCCAAAGCAGTGAATTGATAGGCTATATTAGGAAGATCTTTGAAGTAAGAAAGACTTTCGATTTACATTAAGAGGGCTGTACCAAATGCAAAATCAGCTACGAACTCCTCAGTCTAGAAAAAACGAAATCCCCCTTTAAAAAGGGGGACAAAGGGGGATTTCAACGCAAACCTTCCAAGAATTTTAAGCTTGTGATCAGTAAGATATTCCCGAAGTAATCCCTCTTATCCACTTGAAAGGGGATTTGCTGAAATGTGGAAGGAAAGCTGAATAGGCAGGATTGAAACCGTCAGAGGTAATCCAAAATCAGCTACAAACTCGTCAGTCCTAAAAGCACAAATCCCCCTTTATAAAGGGGGACAAATGGGGATTTCAACGCAAACCTTCCAAGAATTTTAAGCTTGTGATCAGTAATATATTCCCGTAGTAATCCCTCTTATCCACTTGAAAGGGGATTTGCTGAAATGTGGAAGGAAAGCTGAATAGGCAGGATTGAAACCGTCAGAGGTAATCCAAAATCTTCTACGAACTCCTCAGTCCTAAAAGCACAAATCCCCCTTTAAAAAGGGGGACAAAGGGGGATTTCAACGCAAACCTTCCAAGAATTTTAAGCTTGTGATCAGTAATATATTCCCGTAGTAATCCCTCTTACCTACTTGAAAGGGGATTTGCTGAAATGTGGAAGGAAAGCTGAATAGGCAGGATTGAAACCGGCTGGGGGAATTTAAAATCTTCTACGAACTCGTCAGTCCTAAAAGCACAAATCCCCCTTTAAAAAGGGGGACAAAGGGGGATTTCAACGCAAACCTTCCAAGAATTTTAAGCTTGTGATCAGTAATATATTCCCGTAGTAATCCCTCTTATCCACTTGAAAGGGGATTTGCTGAAATGTGGAAGGAAAGCTGAATAGGCAGGATTGAAACCGTCAGAGGTAATCCAAAATCTTCTACGAACTCCTCAGTCCTAAAAGCATAAATCCCCCTTTAAAAAGGGGGACGAAGGGGGATTTCAACGCAAACATTCCAAGAATTTTAAGCTTGTGATCAGTAAGATATTCCCGTAGTAATCCCTCTTATCCACTTGAAAGGGGATTTGCTGAAATGTGGAAGGAAAGCTTAATTGGCAGGATTGAAACCGGCTGGGGGAATTTAAAATCTTCTACGAACTCCTCAGTCCTAAAAGCACAAATCCCCCTTTAAAAAGGGGGACAAAGGGGGATTTCAACGTAAACCTTCCAAGAATTTTAAGCTTGTGATCAGTAAGATATTCCCGTAGTAATCCCTCTTATCCACTTGAAAGGGGATTTGCTGAAATGTGGAAGGAAAGCTTAATTGGCAGGATTGAAACCGGCTGGGGGAATTTAAAATCTTCTACGAACTCCTCAGTCCTAAAAGCACAAATCCCCCTTTAAAAAGGGGGACAAAGGGGGATTTCAACGTAAACCTTCCAAGAATTTTAAGCTTGTGATCAGTAAGATATTCCCGTAGTAATCCCTCTTACCCACTTGAAAGGGGATTTGCTGAAATGTGGAAGGAAAGCTGAATAGGCAGGATTGAAACCGGCAGAGGTAATCCAAAATCAGCTACGAACTCGTCAGTCCTAAAAGCACAAATCCCCCTTTAAAAAGGGGGACAAAGGGGGATTTATTACGTAAACTATTAACCTATTGAAGTTTTAAACCATTGGCGCATCCTAATAAAACAAATTCCCCCCTTCAAAAATTTTAAATCGAACTTAAGTAATTAGAGTTAAACTCTAATCGATGAAAAATAAACCCAGCCTATAAATAAGATTTGGAGGGGAATTCGAAACCACAAATAGCTTAATCCATTTCCTTCATAGGTGGCATTTTGATAATCAATTTGTTCCATGGAAGCCTTTATGTTTGCCGGTATAATTAACAGAAAGAACAGGATCAATAGCCATGCAGTTACCAGTCTGAATTGTGGCACATGTAGGCCTATGGCTCCTAAAATTTCTATAATGCCAGTAAGATAAACGAGCTCTTTTTTAAACGGTATAAAATCAGGAATCATCATTGCCATGCCTTCTGTGAACATAAAATGGCCCAATGCAGTGAAAAGTAACATGGCGGAAAGGCCTATTCTTGCAGATAAAGTGAAATTATATACACCATGTACAAGCTTCATGTAGCTTAAGGCAAGAATTGAAACGGTGATAAGGAGAATTAATGGTTTCATTTTTTTTTTTTACAAAATTGGGCAAAGTTTTGTCTTGAGACAATGAACCCAAGTTAAGAAATTCGCTTTCTGATTCTGCTAAGCGCCTGGGGGGTTACTCCTATATAGGACGCTATGTATTTGAGAGGGATTTCCAGGATTAGCTTAGGCCGATTTATAAAAAGAGCCTTATACCGCTCTTCAGCTGTCTCGCTCAAAAAGGAAAGCTCCCTTTCGGATTTTAAGAGGAATTGACTTTCAGCAGCAAGTCTTCCAATAGTATTACCAATACTGGTATTGACATAAATGTGCTGTAGGTCCTGATGTGATATCCGCCAAAGGGTAGTTTGGGTCATGGTCTCCATCTGGTAATCACACGGTTTTTGGTTCAAGAATGAATCATAGGCGCTGACAAATTGACCTTCAAAACCAAAGCCAAAAGTCAAATCGTTTTCTTCTTTAGGAAAATAGAGTCGAACAGCGCCTTTTTCAATAAAGGATAGATACGCCTCTGTTTGCCCAACATTTAAGAGGCTGGTCTTTTTAGGGTATTCACTTTTCTTTAGTTTGGAAGAAAACTGCTGCCAATCACTATCATCAATGCCAACAAGTCGTTCAAAATAATCCCTGATTTGATTCATCTGTTTAGTTTAATATCCACCAATATTTGTCTGTATATAGAAGGTTGCGTTAAGAGCTATCAGACCAATAAAAACGCTATTTCATAATTTAGGTTAAAACCAGACTATTTTTCAATCTCTTGCTCACATTTTTCGTTTATGAATTAACCGTATTGCATAATAGGGTTTAAGTAATGTTTAAAAATAACGAGTGAATAATAATACCATGGCAAATCCATTTGAACAATTTAAAATGAGGAATAAATTTTCTAAAGGGGTTTTTCCTGATCCCAGTTTGGTGTTTTTGCAGCAGGATTTTAGGACTTATACACCCGAAGATTATAAAGTTTGGGAAATTCTTTTTGAAAAGCAGGTAAAACATTTACCTGTTGCAGCCGCTAAAGGTGTTATAGATGGCATGGAGGCCATAGGTTTTTCCTCAAAATCTATAGCCGATCTAAAAGATGCCTCTTACCGATTAAAGAGATCCACTGGCTGGTCCATACAAATAGTTCCGGGATTGATCAGTGATGCCTTGTTTTTCAGTTTGTTACAACGCAAGCGATTCCCTGTCACTTCATGGCTTAGAAAGCTTGATGAATTGGATTACATGAACGAACCCGATTTATTTCACGATGCATTTGCCCATTTGCCAATGTTAATGCATCCAACCTTTACCCGTTTTTTGGAAGGTTTAGCAACATTGGCTTTGCGATTTATAGACAATCCATTGGCCATTGAATTAATCTCGAGGATATATTGGTATACGGTTGAGTTTGGCTTGATTAGGGAAAATAACGAGATCAAAGTTTATGGTGCGAGTATCCTTAGTTCCTCCGGTGAATTGCATTATTGCCTTTCAGAAGAACCCAAACACCAAGATTTCGAGGTGGAAGCTGTTTTAAATACGCCTTATTGGAAAAATAAATTTCAGGACAGGTATTTTATTATCAATGATTTTGAGGAGCTGTGCGAGTCCATTCCTTTGATCGAAGAAAAACTGGAAGAACTTTTGCAAAAAGCGGAGTAAAAACGGGCAATTGTAAGGGAATTTTTATAATCTTAGCACATCAATTCTCATTTAAAATTTGATTACTGCTATGTCTGCTCTTTTTAAGAAACTTGTATTTTTAATATTTCTATTGCCAACCACTTTATTTCTTCAGGCCCAAGAAATCAATGATTTGGATATTTACCTTGCCATTGGACAATCTAATATGGCCGGGAGAGCAGAAATTCTTCCTGACCTGAAGGCTCCAATTGAGGATGTGTACCTTTTCACAGGGAAGGAATGGTTGCCGGCTACTAATCCACTAAACTTGTATTCAAGCGTTAGAAAAGTGGTCAGCATGCAACGTCTGGGGCCGGTGTATGGTTTTGCCAGAAAAATGCAACGGGATATTCCAGAAAGAAAAATAGGACTTATAGTCAATGCAAAGGGAGGGAGTGTGATTGCTGAGTGGATGCCAGGTACATTGTTTTTCAATGAGATCATCTCTCGAGCAAGGCTTGCAGCAAAAAGTGGTGAGATAAAAGGAATCATCTGGCATCAGGGTGAAGGAGATGTAAAGGAAGCAGACCAATATTTAGGAAAAATAAGTCACTTAATTACTGCGATGCGAGACAGTTTGAATTTACCTGACTTGCCTTTTGTCGTTGGACAATTGTCCGAAGATAAAGGTATCAGGAAACCCCTTAATGATTTTCTAGTTAACCTCCCTAAAGAGATGCCCAACACGGGCGTTGCTTTGGCTTATGGGACGACAACTTTTGACAGTACCCATTTCGACAGCCCAAGTCAGATTTTAATTGGAGAAAGATATGCTGACGAAATGAAAAGATTATTGAAAACACAAGATCATATGGATGACATTTCTTTTGGGGTATTAACCGATATTCAATATGCTGATGTGGAAACAGTTGGAAAACGCAATTACCGCGGCACCCTGGAAACACTAAAGCGTACAATACCCTACCTGAATGCCTATGATTTAGCATTCTCTTTTCATTTAGGAGATTTGATTGACAGAGATTTTGAAAGTTTTGATGCTCCTTTAGCCATTTTGGAAAGCAGTAAGGCCCCCTTTCACTACATCTGGGGTAATCACGACTTTGCCGTTTTGGACAACCTAAAGCAAGAGGTTGGGGAAAAAATAGACAATGAAAAAGGTTACTATTCCTTTGAAAAAGGAAACATGGTATTTATGGTGGTCAATGGTATGGACGTTAGCGTGGGGGGACATCCTGAAGGCACAAAGAACCATGCGCAAGCCTTAGAAATGATGGAAATGCTGGAAACCAAAGGGGCCAATAATGTAAAACCATGGAATGGAGCTGTTGGAGAAGAACAGTTGGCATGGATGGAGGGCCTGGTCCAAAAGGCTGAAAAAGAAGGAAAGCATGTAATTGGATTTTGTCATTATCCGCTACTACCCGAGAACGGACTACACTTACTCAATCACAAGGAGGTTATGGATCGAATAGGAGGATCACCAGCCATGGTGGCTTGGTTTTCGGGACATCACCATGCAGGGAACTACTTTAAGGATGCTAACGGAATGCATCATCTTACATTTTTGGGAATGGTGGAAGCCGAATCCCCTGCCCTTGGCGCAATTGTTACAGTAAAAAAAGATTATTTAATTGTTCAAGGTATAGGAGAAGAGGAAGATCGGATCCTGAATTTCAGGTAAATACCGTTTTCGAAAATTTTCTTTTCTCAAAGCTTGGTAGACTTTCCATTTTTGGTACTGGATTAATTTTTATATTTGCTGGCTAAATAAAAAATCATGTACACCCGTTTTGCTAAATTCTTTTACTTCCTGTCGATAGGGATGTTTTTATTCGTTTTCTTATATGCTTATGCCTCAATGCCCGATTTTGCCACCTATGAGCAAAACAGCAAAGGCTTGCCTGTGAAACAATTAGGGAAGGAAAGCTTCTTTTATATCACAGTAATTATATTCTTCGTATACAATGTACTATTGATTATTCCGGGAAAATTGATAGAAATGAAAAGTAATACCTCCCTACAGCGAATTTTCCCAGTAGGTGATATTTATAGAGACCGAATCCTTGCATGGATTTATTCCTTTATCGGAATACTTAATGTATGTACTTGCATCATGGTTTTTTATATTCACAGTCTTACCAACCAAAATGAGATAAGCAGTTCAGAATACAATGTCTTCTTTTATCTTGTGCCCCTATTTTTAATAGTTTGGGTCATGGCACTACTCTTTTTGCTGGTAGGGAAAATGAAACAGGTAAAAACAGGTACAGTTTAAGGTAGAAAATACATAAGATATGGCAGGAAACGTACAATACACCGAAGACAGTATTAAATCCCTTGATTGGAAGGAACATATCCGCCTTAGGCCGGGTATGTATATCGGTAAGCTGGGAGATGGAAGCGCACAGGATGATGGTATATATGTATTGGTAAAGGAAATCCTTGACAATAGCATTGATGAACACATGATGGGCAATGGGCGAACCATAGAGGTGAAGATCAGTGAGCACAAAGTTGAGATCAGAGATTACGGGCGAGGGATCCCTTTGGGGAAAGTGATAGATTGTGTTTCCAAGATCAATACCGGTGGAAAATACGACTCAGGTGCTTTCCAAAAATCTGTAGGCTTAAATGGAGTGGGTACCAAGGCTGTAAATGCATTGTCTGAATATTTTTTGGTTCAATCCTTTAGAGAAGGCCAAACCAAAGCCGCCCAATTCGACAAAGGAGAATTGATTGAAGACCATCCTATAGGAAAAACATCTGAGCGGAATGGTACCAAGATCATTTTCTCTCCGGATTCGTCTGTTTTTAAAAACTACCATTTTATTCCAGAATACCTGGAAAATCAAATTTGGAATTATGCCTTTCTGAATAGTGGGCTTACCATAAATTTTAATGGCGTCAAGTACTTTTCTCAAAATGGACTACTTGATTTATTGGACCGAAAGGTAGATGAAGACAGTAGGAGATATCCTACCATACACCTTAAGGGCAATGATATAGAAATGGCCCTTACGCATACCAATCAATATGGAGAGGAGTATTACTCTTTCGTAAACGGTCAATTTACGACCCAAGGCGGGACTCACCTGGCAGCTTTCAGGGAGTCTATCGTTAAGTCGATCAGAGAATTCTTTAAAAAGGATTTTGATGCGGCCGATATTCGTCAGGGAGTTGTTGCAGCCATAGCGGTAAGGGTGATGGAGCCGGTCTTTGAGTCGCAAACAAAAACCAAGCTGGGTTCCCATAGTGTAGGGCCTGATGGACCTACCTTGCGTACTTTTGTAAATGATTTTGTAAAGGTAGAGCTCGATAATTATCTGCACAAACATCCAGACACCGCCAATGCCATACTCAAGAGAATTCTTCAGTCAGAAAGAGAAAGAAAAGAAATTTCCGGCATAAAGAAGCTGGCCAATGAAAGGGCCAAAAAAGCCAATTTACACAATAAAAAGTTACGCGATTGTCGGGTACATTATGACGACAACAAGGCGAAAGAAGAACAGAAAAATGAAACCATGCTGTTTATAACGGAAGGGGATTCAGCATCCGGTTCTATTACCAAATCTCGTAATGTTCAAACCCAAGCCGTATTTTCCTTGAGAGGTAAGCCGCTAAATTGCTTCGGAATGACCAAAAAGGTGGTATACGAAAATGAGGAATTCAACCTACTCCAGCATGCTCTTAATATAGAGGATGGAATTGAAGGCCTACGTTTTAGGAAAATCGTCATCGCTACTGATGCGGATGTGGATGGTATGCATATTAGGCTTTTAATAATGACCTATTTCTTGCAGTTTTTTCCAGACTTGGTTAAGAATGGGCACCTTTTTATCTTGGATACACCGCTATTTAGAGTGCGGAATAAAAAGGAAACCATTTACTGCTATACCGACGAGGAACGGCAGCGTGCCATTCATAAATTAGGCAAAACATCAGAGATCACTCGATTTAAAGGGCTTGGGGAAATATCTCCAAATGAATTTGGCGCATTCATAGGGGAAAATATCCGACTGGAGCCTATTATTCTTAACAAAGAAACAAAAATTGCGGAGCTACTGGGCTTTTACATGGGTAAGAATACCCCTACAAGACAGGAATTTATAATAAGCCGATTGAAGGTGGAGAAAGACCTGGATCTTGGAGCTGCAGAACAAGGGGATGGAGAAACAGAGGATGAAAAAGAAGTAGCTTGAACCGAAGGCTAAAACAATAGGCGCGTTGCTGTGTTCTAAAAAGCCAGGATAATTTAAGCGGTAGGGAATGGTACCTTTGGAAATTAAAGGGGTAAATTTTAATCCGGATTGTGTTATAGGATTTCCTGAACTTTCTCAGCCCGTCCTGATCTTTCTTCAGGGGAAGTGATTCCATCATGAAATAGATTGTCTATTGCATGTTTCGATTTTAAGCTTTAAAATAAAAAATATCAACTTAATATTTCCGATTCGGAAATAGGATTTAAGTGTTTTTGGATTTTATCTGACTACTTAAACAAAAATGAAGTCAATTCATGAGTGAAGAAAAAGATTTACCAATAGATGGAAACGATGGGTTGCACAATGCTGTCCCTGTTTCTGGAATGTACCAGGATTGGTTTTTGGATTATGCTTCTTATGTTATTTTAGAGCGTGCTGTACCTGCAATAGAGGATGGGTTCAAACCCGTTCAGCGTAGGATAATGCATGCCATGAAAGAAATGGATGATGGCCGTTTCAATAAAGTAGCCAACATCATTGGGCAATCCATGCAATACCATCCCCACGGAGATGCTTCAATTGGAGATGCTATTGTGAATATGGGGCAAAAAGAACTGCTTATAGAAACCCAGGGAAACTGGGGAGATGTAAGAACAGGTGATGGAGCTGCAGCTGCAAGGTATATTGAGGCTCGTTTGTCCAAATTTGCCCTTGAGGTAGTATTTAATCCACAAACTACCGAATGGCAACTGTCCTATGATGGAAGAAAAAAAGAACCCGTAACCCTCCCGGTTAAATTCCCCTTGTTATTGGCCCAGGGAGTGGAAGGTATCGCTGTGGGATTGAGTACAAAAATTCTACCACATAATTTTTGCGAATTAATTGAAGGCTCTATCCAAATTCTTAAAGGAAAGAAAACCAATATATTGCCTGATTTTCATACTGGAGGTTTTGCAGACTTTACTGAGTACAATGAAGGGTTGCGTGGAGGCAAAATAAAAGTCAGAGCAAAGATTGAAGAAGACGATAACAGAACGCTATTGATCAAGGAGATTCCATTTGGAACCACCACCAACTCCTTGATAGATTCTATCATTAAGGCCAATGACAAAGGCAAGATCAAGATCAAAAAGGTTGTAGACAACACCGCAAAGGATGTGGAGGTAATGATCCAGCTTGCTCCAGGTCAGTCACCTAACATGACCATTGATGCGCTCTATGCTTTTACCGATTGTGAAGTCAGTATATCACCCAATGCCTGTGTCATCATTGCAGACAAACCGGTCTTTCTGAAGGTCAACCAAATTTTGGAAACCAATACCTTTCAGACCAAGGATCTGTTGAACAAGGAATTGGAGATTCGGAGAAATGAATTATTGGAGAAGTTGCTTTTTTCTTCCCTGGAAAAAATATTCATAGAAAATAGAATTTACCGAGACATAGAGGAGTGTGAAACCTGGGAAGCAGTTATTGACACAATAGACCTTGGATTGGAACCTTTCAAGCCGCAGTTTTATAGAGAAATCACGAGAGATGATATAATTCGCTTGACGGAAATAAAGATCAAACGTATTTCAAAGTTTGATACTTTTAAGGCCGATGAGTTGATGCGAAAGCTTAACGAGGAATTAGAGGAAGTAAACCATCACTTGGAAAACCTGACAGATTATGCCATTCAGTATTATAAAAACCTATTGGCTAAATATGGCAAAGGTAGGGAACGGAAAACAGAAGCCAGGACTTTTGATACAATAGCAGCCAATGTAGTGGCAGCAAACAATGCCAAATTATATGTCAACAGGGCAGATGGATTTGTGGGGCATGGTTTGAAGAAAGATGAGTTTGTCTGCGATTGTTCAGATCTGGATGACATCATCATATTCAGACGGGACGGAGTCTGTGTGGTCACCAAGATCCAGGACAAAGGTTTTGTAGGTAAAGACATTATCCATGTGGCAGTCTTTAGAAAAGGGGACGAAAGGATGGTCTATAATTTAATCTATCTGGATGGAGGTTCAGGAAGAACCATGATCAAACGTTTCCAGGTGCTGAGTGTCACCAGAGACAGGGAATACGTACTCACCAAAGGTACCAAAGGGTCTAAAGTACTTTATTTCACAGCAAATGCAAATGGAGAGGCAGAGATCATTACTGTATTTTTAACTGCAGGTGCCAAAGCGAGAGTCAAGGTCTTTGATTTTGATTTCAAGGATTTGGAGATCAAGGGCAGAGGAGCCAATGGAAATATACTTACCAAATATCCGGTTAGAAAAATTCAGCTTAAGATGGAAGGAGTCTCCACTTTGGGCGGATTGAATATTTATTTCGATCCCTCTGTGGGAAGACTGAACACAGATGAAAGAGGTAATCTGGTTGGTAATTTCTTAGGGGAAGACAAAGTATTGGTCTTTTACAAAGATGGAAGTTATGAATTGACAAGTTTTGAATTGACCAATAGGTTTGATGCAGAAAACCTATTGCTAATAGAAAAATACGATCCTGAGAGTGTGGTATCCTCCATTTATTATGATGGGGTGCACAAGATGTACTACGTGAAAAGGTTTGTTATCGAAACCTCTACACTGAATAAAAAATTCAATTTTATCACTGATCATAAGCAATCTAAACTAACCGTAGTATCAACTGAAAAACAACCTCAGGTCAAAGTCAAGCTTAAGCTTGACGATGAAATAGAGGAAAAAGTGTATGACATGGATATGCTAATCGATGTAAAGGGATGGAAATCCGTAGGGAATCGATTAAGTAATCATAAGGTGACTGGTATAGAATTAGTGGAGACTGTAAAACCAGAAAAGAAAGCTGAAGACCCTAACCAGGGGAAGGAAATAGAGGGATCGAAAGATGCTGCAGAAGATGATGATGACAAGGAACAATTAGGTTTGTTTTAACCCTGATCCGTTATGGAGAGACTGGACAAAGATGAACTGGCCTTTTTAAACTACCTTTCTGATTATGTTACTCCACATAAAAAGGAGTTGATAAATAAGGTGTTGGGAAAGAGGACTCGGTACATTACCCTGGTATTGGAAAACATCTATAAACCACACAATGCTTCAGCCGTTCTCAGGACGGCTGATTGCTTTGGTATTCAGGATGTTCACCTCATTGACGGTAACGACAGCTATGAAGTAAATCCTTATGTGACCAGGGGTGCGGCTCAGTGGGTAGATTTACACAAATACGACAATGCTTCGGGGAATGCCCAAGCAGAGTGTTATCGACAGCTTAGACAAAAGGGTTATAAGATATTTGCGACAAGCCCCAGGGAAGGAAGTTTACCACTTCGAGAGTTGCCCACTGACCAGCCGATAGCACTGGTTTTTGGCAATGAACATGAAGGGGTTAGCAATGAAGCCATAGCCGCCGCAGACGGGCTGATTCATATCCCTATGAAAGGCTTTACCGAAAGTTTTAATATCTCTGTAAGTGCCGCCATTTGTCTCTATGCACTCCAGGAGAAAATGGAAGGCAGATCAATCGAGAATTATTACCTCAATGAGGAAGAAAAAACCGAGCTAAAATACCAATGGTATCAGGACATTGTCAAGCATTCCGCAGCCCATAAGCGGGAATTTTTCAAGAAATAATCGATTAATATTGAGATGGTATTGCCTATTTTGGCAAATACTTTATTTCCGTTTAGATCGCATGGCTTTAACTTTTTCGATGGATTTATCCGCTATGAACCTGGCGTATTCTATCGTTTCCATGCCAAATAGGGCAACTTTCCCTTCCTCATTACTGTGAATTCCAAAACCGTATCGCTTGGTTAAAGGAGAAGCACGAAAACAGGGCTGACCTTTGGAGAAAAATTGCGTACGGGCCTCTTGGTATTCATCTTGCATCAATTCATTCTTATTGGCAAAAATCTCAAAAAATACCTCATCAGAAGTGTATTTGTAGGGGTTTTTGTTCAACATCTCAAATTGCCTGTTGGCAACAGATTTTTTATCTCCTTTTAGTGGTGGCATTTCGCTCATATCCACGGGACAATCCTCCGCCACTTCTATGAAAGTGTTTTTGTAATTTGTCGTATGTATTTTCATTAATATGCTGGGGTTTTTAGTGGAGACCTAACAATGGGAAATCTTCAATTTATTTGAAATGAGTGTCTTAAGCGTTAATAGTTTAGAACTAAATTACATGTTTTTTTTCAATATACAGATTCGTTGTTTTTATTTCTAAACCCAACTGAAAAAGAAATTCGGTTCGTAAGAAAATGGTGTGATTGCCATCAAATAAGGTAGGAGAAGACCAAGGCCCAGTGTCAAAAGCAGCTGTAATTTGCAAACAATTTTAGCTTGTTAATAACAGTTATAAATTACAGTTTGGCCTACATTTTGGGTAATGTATTATCACTCAATGGAAGCTTTAAAATAAGATTTTTGAGTGGAAGAGAATAGAATTTACTTTGGCACAGTTCCAAAGCCAAAAGATTAGGTAGTGATACCCTTTTATTTACCCTGTCGAATTTGCATATTTGCAGTCCATAAATCAGGGAAATCCCTTACTTTTGGTGGACTTTGCTAAAATCGCAGGTTGCCAGGCAATTATTAAGAAGAGGCTTTGGTAAAATGTGGTTTGATAATAGCAGCTATAAACAGCTTATATAGTGTTTATAGCCATAAAAACCTTGGTTTTGGTAAAAAGTGAGTTTAAAAGCACCTGTTTGTAAAGGTGATTTATCATAAATAAATTGAATGCATGTCAAGTATTGATAATGAGATTAAAGTAACATTTCCTGATAAATCTGTCAGGCAGTTTTATAAAGGAGTAACCAGTTTAGAGATTGCGGCCAGCATCAGTGAAGGATTGGCTAGAAATGTATTGGCAGCCAAGGTCAATGGTGAGATATGGGATGCCACGCGGCCTATTGATCAAGATGTAAGTATTGAATTGCTAACATGGAATGATGGTGGAGGAAAATCCACCTTTTGGCATTCTTCCGCCCACTTATTAGCAGAAGCCTTAGAGGCGCTTTATCCTGGCGTGAAATTAGGAATTGGACCTCCTATAGAAAATGGATTTTATTACGATGTTGATTTTGGTGATAAAACTTTAGAGGGCGCTGAGCTTGAAAAGATAGAGGCCAAAATGATAGAGTTGGCGCGTCAAAAAAATGAGTATGTCAGAAAAGACATTTCGAAGAAAGACGCAATAGCTTATTATGAAGAAAAAGGGGATGAGTACAAGCTAGACCTTTTAGAAAGGCTTGATGATGGTACCATTACTTTTTATGAGCAAGGTGGATTTACGGATTTGTGTAGAGGACCACATATACCCCATACTGGGTTTGTGAAAGCGGTGAAATTGCTTAACATAGCAGGAGCTTATTGGAGAGGGGACGAAAAGAACAAAATGCTAACCCGTATTTATGGCATAACTTTTCCAAAGGCAAAAGAGCTAAAGGAATACCTTTTTTTACTTGAAGAAGCTAAAAAGAGGGACCATAGAAAACTGGGTAGAGAGCTAGAGTTGTTTACCTTTTCAGAGAAAGTTGGAATGGGCTTGCCATTGTGGCTTCCTAAGGGTACTCTTTTGAGGGAAAGGCTAGTTGCTTTTCTTAAAAAAGAACAGGATCACTCTGGTTACCAGCAGGTAATAACCCCTCATATTGGGCACAAGGCTTTGTATGAGACCTCGGGTCATTATGAGAAATATGGCAAGGATTCCTTTCAGCCAATAACCACCCCACATGAAGGGGAGGAGTTTTTATTGAAGCCGATGAACTGCCCTCACCACTGTGAGATTTATAAATACAAGCCACGGTCTTACAAAGACCTTCCTGTAAGGTATGCCGAGTTTGGTACCGTTTATAGGTATGAGCAAAGCGGTGAACTACATGGTTTGACCAGGGTTCGTGGCTTTACGCAAGATGACGCTCACATATTTTGTAGGCAAGATCAGGTTAAAGAAGAATTTATTAAAGTTATCGACTTGGTTTTGTATGTTTTCAAAGCCCTTGGTTTTGAAAACTATACAGCGCAGATATCCCTAAGAGATCCAGACAATATGGATAAATACATAGGTGAAGAAGCGGTGTGGAACATGGCAGAACAAGCGATTATTGAGGCCGCCGAAGAGAAAGGTCTGGATACGGTGACAGAAACAGGAGAAGCTGCTTTTTATGGTCCAAAGCTGGATTTCATGGTCAAGGATGCTCTTGGCAGAAGTTGGCAATTGGGAACCATTCAGGTAGATTATCAGTTACCGGAACGGTTTGAGTTGGAATATACTGGCTCAGACAATCAAAAACATAGGCCTGTGATGATACACAGGGCACCATTTGGTTCTTTGGAGCGGTTTGTTGCCGTTTTGATTGAGCACTGTGCAGGTAATTTTCCGCTTTGGTTGGCTCCAGAGCAATTGATCATATTGCCAATATCCGAAAAGTATGCCGAATATGCAGTTAAAGTAAAAGCACTTTTGGATGACAATGGGATTACTGGAGATATTGACAATAGGGATGAGAAAATTGGCAGGAAGATTAGAGATGCAGAAGTGAAAAAGATTCCATTTATGGTAATCGTAGGGGAGAAAGAACAAGAAGAAAATAAATTATCCCTTCGAAAACATGGTGAAGGAGATATTGGAACTTTCGAATTGAGCGCATTTGTAGACTTCTTTCAAGGAATTATTAAGGATTCATTGAATAAATAACAAGAATATAATTTGTTGATTTTTAATATTTGAAAAATTATTAGATATTTGCAAATTGAAACTTTAAAAAACAACCATAACTATTTTGAGAGGAAAAAGAACGTATACTCCGAGACAAGAGGAACCATATAAAGTAAATTCAAAAATTAGGGCCAGAGAGGTCAGGGTTGTAGGAGATTTTGTAGAGGGAGGTAACGCGGTAATGGCTACTGATAAAGCAGTAATCCTAGCCGAAGAAAATGGGCTTGATCTCGTTGAAATTTCTCCTTCCGCTTCACCACCAGTTTGTAAGGTGATTGATTATGCTAAGTTTAAATACGAACAAAAGAAAAAGCAAAAAGAGATCAAATCCAATGCAGCCAAAACTGTAGTGAAAGAAATTAGATTTGGTCCCAATACAGATGATCATGATTTTGATTTTAAATTAAAGCATGCTATCAACTTTCTTAAAGATGGAGCAAAAGTTAAGGCTTATGTCCATTTTGTTGGTCGTACTATTGTTTTCAAGGAGAGAGGGGAGATGCTTTTATTGAAATTTGCACAGGCGCTTGAAGATTACGGTCAAGTAGAACAACTCCCTAAGATGGAGGGAAAAAGAATGAACATATTTGTTTCTCCAAAAGCAGGCAAAAAATAATTCAACTAATATATATACGGTAATGCCAAAAGTTAAAACAAAATCAAGTGCTAAGAAAAGGTTCAAGCTTTCTGGGTCTGGAAAGATCAGAAGGAAGCATGCTTTCAAAAGCCACATTTTGACTAAAAAGTCTACCAAAAGGAAGAGAAATCTTACCCAAATGGGAGAAGTACACGAGTCAGATGAGGGAAGAGTAAAAGCAATGCTTAGAATCTAATCAAAAAATTCATCAGGTTATTTAATTCACCAGGCCTTTGGTTTACAAGCCTTTTCAGAAACACTGAAAGCACCAAAAGTCAAAAACTAAAAAAAAATGCCAAGATCGGTCAATTCAGTAGCTTCAAGAGCTAGGAGAAAAAAAGTATTAAAAGCCACCAAAGGTTATTTCGGAAGAGGTAAAAACGTTTGGACAGTAGCAAAGAACAAGTATGAAAAAGGACTTCAATATGCTTACAGGGATAGAAAAGTAAAGAAAAGAGAATTCAGAGCACTTTGGATTCAAAGAATCAATGCAGGAGCCAGACAATATGGTGTAAACTACTCTCAGTTTATGGGAATGTTGAAAAAAGCAGAGATTGATCTTAACAGAAAAGTGCTTGCAGATCTTGCAATGAATCATCCTGTTGCTTTTAAGGCTATCATTGAAAAAGTAAAATAAGAATAGTACAAGCGATATTGAAAAACCCTCTTTGGAGGGTTTTTTTATGCCCTCATTTTTTTAAAAGAGGTTTATTTTTTGAAATTTTCCTTATATTACTTTTGGTTTAACTATCTTTTGGAAGGTGAATGGCTGGACCCAAATAATAACAAGGATTGAGAAGGGAACAGGTATTATTCATTAACCTGCAATTCCTTGGGTATGGTTTTAATTTTGAGCGATATAAGAGGGGGGAGTGCATAAAAAAAGGCCTCTTAAATTAAGAGACCTTTTTGTTGGTAGCGAGGAGGGGAGTTGAACCCCTGACCTCAGGGTTATGAATCCTGCGCTCTAACCATCTGAGCTACCTCGCCAATTGGGAATGCAAATATGTGAGTATAATCCTTGAATTGCAAATCAAGGACCTAAAAATTATTACTTTTTATAACAAGAAACACAAAGGCCATGGAGAAAATTAAATTTGTTTCAGATTATCAGATAAATAGCTCCAAAAAGATTATTTATCCATATTTAAGTTCTGCCAGTGGTTTGTCCCAATGGTTTGCCGATGATGTGGTAATAAATGAGGATAAAGTCTATAATTTCATTTATGACGGGGAGAATCATTATGCACGAGCTGTAATCATGCGGCTAAATCACCACGTCAAATTTGAATTCTTTGAGCCCGGTGAAGAAGAAGATACAGAAGTGGACCACCCTTTCATTGAATTTCGACTTGATGAAAATGAATTGACCCAAACTTTTTACTTGCGAGTGAGTGAATATGGTGATGCCTACGATGAGCAGGAACAGCAATCAATTTGGGAGGGATTAATCGGCTCACTTAAAGAGATAATTGGAGGATAAAATGCGTTATAATTATCATTTTTAACATAATATGTTCAATTTTGCTTCGTCTTTAAACTGGGTGTAACGCTGAGATTTATTGGTTGCATCGCGTTTACTTGAGAATTAGGTTGTCAAGGGTAGGTTCGAGCGAAGCATTGTTAAGCAGATTCCCAAATATCAACGAAAGACTGATTTTGAGACAATTTCTACACACTTATAAAATGGCAATTGTCTAGGTCGTGTTAATAAATGAAAAGTAAAGGCATTTGATGAAAAAATTAGATAAGCTAGTATTGGGGTCATTCCTCAGTCCTTTCCTGCTTACTTTTATCGTGGTAGATTTTATTTTGCTCACGGTAAATATGCTTAAATATTTTGATGAGATTTTTGGTAAGGACCTGCCCTTTATGGTGTATATGGAACTTATTGGCTATTTCGTTATAAGCATATCCCCAATGGCACTTCCATTGGCGGTATTGCTTTCTTCCTTAATGACTTTTGGCAATCTGGGAGAGCATTTTGAATTGACAGCCATAAAAAGCAGTGGCATCTCCCTAAATAGGACGATGCTTCCAATAGGAGTGTTTGTAGCCATGGTTACGGTGATGGCATTTTTGTCCAATAATTTCATTGTTCCCCGTGTAAATCTCAAAACCTTCAGTTTGTTGTATGATATTCGGATGAAATCTCCGGCCTTTGATATCAAAGAAGGGGTATTTTATAATGGGATTCCTGGCTATAGCATCAAAGTGAATGCTAAACTGGATGAAGTCCGCCTCAAAGAGGTGCTTATCTACGATCATACTTCAGGCCAAGGAAATCTACACGTGATTACTGCCGATTCAGGAAGGATGGAACCCTTCTTTAATGACCGGTACATAATGTTGACCTTGTACCAAGGCAATAGCTACCAGGAACAAACTGGAAGAAGAGGAGGGCGTGATGTTCCACAGGCGTTTAGCAGGAATAAATTTGAAACCAATAAAATGGTTTTTAGCCTAGATGCTTTTGACCTCAAAAGAACGCCGGAAAATTTGTGGTCCAACAGTAAATCCATTAAGAATATTGGCGAAATAAGGGTGGATCTTGATTCCATGGATAGAGAGCTTAACCATTGGTACTATTTTAATTATGCCAATACTGAAGCCTCCTATAACTATTTTGGAAGGTCCAGGAAGTTGGTTCCTCCAAAAGAAATTGTGGATAAAAAGATGGAAACCGATTCACTCAAAAATCTAAAGTACCTCGCTGAGCAGCAGAACGATGAAAATGGTCAACCTATTAATCCCGAAAGCCAGGCCAATTCGACCGCTTCAAATGCATCAATTGCCTCCGACAGTGCCAAGCAGACCTTAGCTGACACCTCTAAAACCAAAGCAGACACTTCTTTAACATCGAAAGGTCAAAAAAATGATGCTCAAAAACTTACTACGGATATCAAACCTCTTGGCCAGTCAAATGATAGTTCGGGGAATTTAGTGGTAAATGAGAAGCGTGATAATCCTGATTTGAGGGAGATTAACAAAAATAGTGCTTTGAAAACCGAAAAGCCGGCACTACAAGACCTATCCGCTGCGCAGGAAAAGCGCTTGGATTCCTTGCTCTTGACGCCACGCTACAGCACTTCCATGGCTTCAGTAGGGCTGACTACAGCCAGGAACATAAAGAATAATTTTACTACCAATAAAGCCCGAATCAATGAAGTGATGCGGAATTACCGAAATTTTAAAGTTGCCTGGTACCAGAAATACACCCAGTCTTTGGCTTGCTTTGTAATGTTTATGATAGGAGCTCCCTTGGGGGCTATTATAAAAAAAGGGGGGCTAGGGATGCCTGTATTGTTGTCAATTATCTTCTTCATCATGTATTATATGTTGACCATTACAGGCGAAAAGTGGGCAAAGGAAGGATTGTCAGACCCCTTGTTTGGCACTTTCTTCTCCAACCTTGCGTTGATTCCTTTTGGGCTGTTTTTTCTAAGGCAGGCACGGAAAGATGCACGTTTATTTGAACCAGATTTTTATCAAGGATTTTGGGAAAAGCTGGTTAAATTTTATCAACAAAAGGTTCGGAGAAAAAAGTTAAAAGAAGATGTTTTATAATTTGGAATAAAACAGCTACCTTTGGCTCTGTTTTAAAAAATTTAACAACATATTTGACTAAGCATGTATTTAGCGAAAGAAGAAAAAGTAGAACTATTCCAAAATCATGGTCGGTTGAAGTCAGAAACTGATACAGGGTCTCCTGAATCACAAATTGCCCTGTTTACTTACAGGATCAAGCACCTGACTGAACACTTGAAGACCAACAAAAAAGACCATTCAAGTAGAAAAGGTTTGTTGAAACTAGTAGGTAAAAGAAGAAGTTTGCTCAATTACCTGATCAAGATAGATATTGAGAGATACAGAAATGTAATCGCTGACCTCGGTATCCGTAAATAATAACTTGTAGGGTTCCTTGTTTTAAGGAACCTTACTTTTTTACTTCCTTCTGTTATTAAGCCTTATTTTTAAAACTATACACTTTACATACTCAAAAGTATATGTTACCAAATACAATTTCAAAAACTATCACTCTTGAAGATGGTAGGGAAATAATCATTGAGACAGGTGCATTGGCCAAACAGGCTGATGGTGCTGTCATAATTAAGATGGGCAAAGCTATTCTATTAGCTACCGTAGTAACTAAAAAAGAAGCAGGTGACGGGGTAGATTTTCTGCCGATGTCTGTTGATTATCAGGAGAAATTCGCTTCTTCAGGTAAAATACCTGGAGGATTTTTAAAAAGAGAAGGAAGATTATCTGATTACGAAATTTTGATCAGTAGAATGGTTGACAGAGCCATCAGGCCTATTTTTCCTGACGACTACCATGCTGACACCAATATTAGCATCACCTTGATGTCTTATGATGAAGATGTGTTGCCAGATTGTCTAGCGGGATTAGCTGCCTCAGCAGCATTAGCTGTCTCAGACATACCTTTCAATGGACCTATTTCAGAAGTAAGGGTAGCTAAAATTGATGGTAAACTTTTCATCAATCCTAAGCCATCTGATTTGGAGAAGGCTTCTTTGGAGTTGATCGTTGCAGGTTCTGAGGAATTCATCCTTATGGTAGAAGGTGAAGGTGATGAAGTTTCAGAAGATGAAATGGTTGAAGCCTTACAATTTGGCCATGAAGAAATCAAAAAGCATTGTAAAGTTCAAAAAGAACTGACGAAGCTGGTTGGAAAAGAAGAAAAAAGAGCTTACAGTCATGAAGTAAATGACGAAGCTTTATTTGATAAAATTAAGGCAGATGTTTATGACAGCTTGTATGAAGTGGTCAGCAGACAGATAGCCAATAAGCAGCAACGTTCGGACCTTACAAAAGCCATAAAAGATGGGTTTATAGAAAGTTTGGGTGAAGATCATGAATATGATGAAAGACTTATCAGTAAGTATTTTGGTAAAGTTTATAAAGAAGCGGCAAGAAATTTCACATTAATTGAGAAAAAGAGACTTGACGGTAGAAATCCTGACGAAATCAGACCTATTTGGTCTGTAGTTGATTACCTGCCTTCAGCGCATGGGTCTGCAATTTTTACCAGAGGTGAAACCCAATCCATTACTACTTGTACTTTAGGTACTAAGCTTGATGAGCAAATGGTAGATGGAGCAGTTTTGTCAGGTTACAACAAGTTCTTTTTACATTATAACTTCCCAGGTTTCAGTACAGGTGAGGTGAAAATGAACAGGGGACCAGGAAGAAGAGAAGTAGGACATGGTAACCTAGCCATGAGAGCACTTAAAAAAGTTTTGCCAGCTCCTGCTGACAATCCATATACTATTCGTATCGTTTCTGACATATTAGAATCAAATGGTTCCTCCTCTATGGCTACAGTCTGTGCAGGATCATTGGCCCTAATGGATGCAGGTATTGCGATCAAAAGCCCGGTAACAGGAATTGCTATGGGTATGATCTCTGATACAAAGACAGGTAATTATACCATCTTGTCTGATATCTTGGGTGATGAAGATCATTTGGGAGATATGGACTTTAAAGTGACGGGTACTGCGAATGGAATCACAGCTTGTCAGATGGACCTTAAAGTAGAAGGTCTTGACTATGAAGTGCTCAAGGAAGCGCTTTATCAAGCTAGGAAGGGTAGACTTCATATACTTGATGAAATCAACAAAACACTTCCAACAGCCAGACCAGAATTCAAACCACATACGCCAAGATCTTATAACATGATGATTCCTAAGGAATTAATCGGAGCTGTTATTGGACCCGGAGGTAAAGTGATTCAAGAGATTCAAAAAGATTCAGGTGCCACTATCATCATAGAGGAAGTGGACAATATGGGAAAAATAAATATTTTCTCCAATAACCAGGACTCCATGGATGCCGCTATTGCAAGACTTAAAGCAATCGTAGCACAGCCTGAAATAGGGGAAACCTATACTGGGAAAGTAAAAAATATTATGCCGTTTGGCGCCTTTGTGGAATTTATGCCTGGAAAGGATGGCTTGTTGCATATTTCTGAGATCAAGTGGGAAAGACTTGAGTCTATGGATGGAGTTTTAGAATCTGGCGAGGAAATTGCTGTGAAACTGATTGATGTAGATAGAAAAACAGGAAAATACAAATTGTCCAGAAAAGCATTGTTGCCTAAGCCACAAAGAAAGGACTAGTAAGCTGGAAGTATTCTGAATAATAGCTCATATTTTAAAAAATGAACTATTATTCAGGAAACATCTGTTATCAATGCGTTAAAAAATAATCAATAAAATTGAATGAGGCAGCTTAAAATCAGTAAACAGATTACCAACAGAGAAAGTCAATCTCTGGATAAATACCTTCAAGAGATAGGTAAGGTAGATTTATTGACAGCGGATGAAGAAGTGGTTTTGGCCAAAAGGATCCGTGAAGGAGACCAGTTGGCCTTGGAGAAATTAACCAAAGCCAATCTTAGATTTGTTGTCTCCGTTGCCAAGCAATATCAAAATCAAGGTTTATCACTGGGTGACTTGATCAACGAGGGTAACCTTGGTTTGATTAAAGCAGCCCAAAGATTTGATGAAACCAGGGGTTTTAAATTTATTTCTTATGCTGTATGGTGGATTCGTCAGTCCATTCTCCAAGCATTGGCAGAGCAATCCAGAATTGTAAGACTTCCGCTAAACAGAGTGGGTTCACTTAACAAGATCAGTAAAACATTCTCTGAACTTGAACAAAAGTTTGAACGGGAGCCTTCACCTGAAGAGCTCGCAGAAGTACTTGAAGTGACTGCAGGAGAAGTAGTGGATACCATGAAAATTTCTGGAAGACATGTGTCTATGGATGCTCCTTTTGTACAAGGAGAGGAAAATAGCCTGCTAGATGTTTTGGAAAATGATGGAGAAACCAAACCAGATGATGGTTTGATGAATGACTCCTTGAGAAAAGAAGTCCAAAGGGCATTGTCTACGCTTACCCAAAGGGAAGCTGATGTCATCACCCTATATTTTGGATTGAATGGAGAACATGCAATGACTTTGGAAGAAATCGGCGAGAAGTTTAATCTTACCCGTGAAAGGGTTAGACAGATTAAAGAGAAAGCGATCAGACGACTAAGACATACCAGCAGAAGTAAAACTTTGAAGCCTTATCTGGGGTAAATTATTAGAGACAAAGTAGAAAATTTAAAAAAGGGCGCTTTGCCCTTTTTTTATATCCAACAAAAAAATATTCGAGAGAGTAAACTTTTTTGTTTTTCTATGGCGTTAGTATTCGAAAGAATTTCATTTTCGAGTTATAGTGAATAATATATAAAGCAATGAACAAGGAAACAGAAAACATAAAAGTTCTCATTATTGGGTCAGGTCCAGCAGGCTATACTGCTGCTATTTATGCTTCACGAGCAGGACTTTCTCCAGTAATGTATACAGGTGTTCAGCCTGGAGGGCAGCTTACCATTACCAATGACGTGGAAAACTATCCTGGTTATCCTGACGGGGTAATGGGGCCTCAAATGATGGAAGACTTCAGAAAACAAGCAGAACGTTTCGGAACGGACGTAAGGTATGGAGTAGTGACAGCTATGGATGCTAGCGAAAGGCCCTTTAAAGTTACTGTTGACGGAAATAAAACAATTATAGCTGAAACTGTCATTATTTCCACTGGTGCTTCTGCCAAGTGGTTGGGGATAGAAAGTGAAACCAGACTTAATGGTAAAGGGGTTTCTGCTTGTGCTGTTTGTGATGGCTTCTTTTTCAGAGGAAAAGATGTTGCCATTGTAGGTGGAGGAGATACGGCCTGTGAAGAGGCCAGCTATTTGTCCAATATCTGTAAGAAAGTTTACATGATTGTTAGAAGAGATGAACTTCGTGCTTCTCAAATCATGCAAAATAGGGTTATGAAAAACCCAAAAATTGAAATTCTTTGGAACCATGAAACGGAAGAAATTCTTGGTGAAGAGGAAGTAATTGGTGCCAAAGTTAAGAACAGAATTTCGGGCGAAGAGCGTATTTTGGATGTAGAAGGCTTTTTCGTAGCAATAGGCCATCAGCCAAATACATCGGTTTTTGTCAACCAAATTGATACAGATGAAAACGGTTATATTTTAACTAAACCTGGAACTACAACTACCAATGTTGAGGGCGTTTTTGCTTGTGGAGATGCACAAGATCATGAATACCGCCAGGCAGTAACCGCTGCAGGTACTGGCTGTATGGCAGCCCTGGATGCAGAAAGGTTTTTGGCTTCCCAAGAATAGTACTGAGTCCATATGATTCTAAAAGAACGATGGTTCCTCGTGTTTCTAATTTGGACCTCCTTCACCTTTAATGTCACAGCACAGCAAAGAAAAGTAGATAAACAGAACAGTGGTCTTGTAGAACAGTCTCTTTCGGTACCTTCAGGCGCCGTCCTTTTCGACGCTGATCAATACAGAAGTGAGCTTGAGAAAGCAACCGATGCCCTGATATTCAAAGGTGAACTCGATCTAAAGAAGCGCTTATCATTGGTAAGTGAAAGCAATGATTCTTTTATCTGGGCGCCTACCCATGTGATGGTGGAAGTGGAAGAAAAAGTATTAATAGATAGTATTTGGATTACAGCATATGAATATTATGGTCTCTGGGACAGTCATAAAATCAATAGTTATGACTTTGATCCGAGAGAATTAAAGGATACCATACCTGTTAATTTGTACAATTCCTTGTATGGTTCCGGATGGAGTGCTCCTTTGGAACAAACCAAAATCAATTCTGATTTTGGTAGACGGCATTATCGCTGGCACCATGGCACTGACCTGAAATTAAACACTGGTGATTCCGTGAGGTCTGCATTTGACGGTATAGTCCGCATTACTTCTTATGAGAGGTATGGTTACGGCCACTATGTTGTGGTAAGACATAGAAATGGACTTGAAACCTTATATGGCCACCTTTCTAAAAAGGTAGTAAAGGTTGGGCAAGAGATAAGAGCTGGTGAGGTTATTGGATTAGGAGGAAGCACTGGCAGAAGTACAGGACCTCACCTTCATTTTGAAGTTCGCTATAAGGGGCTTTCAATTAACCCTATCGAAATTTTTGATTTTGATATTGGGAGGATTAGAGCACCAATCTATAACATAACTGCCAAAAGCTTTGATCATGAAATAAAGATGCGTGAGGCCGTCTACCACCGAATAAGGAGTGGAGACAATCTTTCACTGATAGCGCAACGGTATGGGGTTAGGGTGAGTCAGATTACCAGGTTAAACGGAATAAGCACCAGGACCATATTGCGAATTGGGAAACGATTACAAATTCAATGAGAACTTTAGAATTCATTTTAAATTAAGAAAAAATGAAATTGGATATTTTGGCCATAGCTGCTCATCCTGATGATATAGAGCTTGCTTGCAGTGGTACTTTAGCATCGCATAGGGACAAAGGATACAGGGTTGGTATATTAGATCTCACCAAGGGCGAAATGGGTACCAGGGGCACGCCTGAAATACGTTTGCAGGAATCTGACGTTTCGGCAAAAATTCTTGGACTTAGCGCCAGAGAAAACTTAGGTTTTAAGGACATCTATTTCAAAGATGATTCGGATCATCAGATAGCGATTGCCAGGGTGATACGTAAGTATCAACCAGAAATAGTGCTGGCCAATGCAGTTGAGGACAGGCATCCCGACCATGGTAAAGGAGGTAGTTTGGCATCACATGCTTGTTTTATTAGTGGTCTGAGGAAATTGGAAACCGAACTAGATGGTGTTTCTCAAGAACCCTGGCGACCAAAATATATTTACCATTATATTCAAAATCAATACCTTGAACCAGACCTGGTTGTGGATGTTTCTGATTATTGGGAGATCAAAAAAAACAGTATACTGGCATTTAAATCTCAATTCCATGATCCGAATTCTAGTGAACCGGAAAGTTTTATTTCCAGTCCTGAATTTCTTGATTTCATTGAAGCCAGGTCCCGTGAATTGGGACATAAGATCAATGTGAAGTTTGGAGAAGGTTTTACAGTAGAAAGGGTAGCAGGAGTTAAAGATCTTTTTGACCTTATTTGACCCCAGAATAGCAACGATTGGCCATTTAATAAAGTGATGAAATCATCACAATATCAGCCAATCGTTGCTATTTTTGCTTTTGTTTGGGAAATTTGTTTTAGTCAGTGCATTGCCTTATTATTTTTTAATTAGGTTCCTTTTCCCAAGGTATAGTGGGAAATGCAATCAGGGTGCCAAGCGCTCCATTGTCCATTCTGAATTGTTATCTTTGATGCTATAAAATACCCTGTCATGCAGTCTTGCCGGTCTACCTTGCCAAAACTCAATGGAAGTGGGTGAAAGGCGGTAACCTCCCCAGTTTTCAGGTCGAATTATTGGCTCAGATTTAAATCTTTTTTCTATTTCCTGCTGTCTTTCCTCTAAGTAAGAGCGATCCGGAATAACTTCACTTTGTGGGCTGGTCCAAGCACCTATTTGACTTTGCACAGGTCTGCTCTTGAAGTATTCGTCAGACTCTTCAGCTGAAGTTTTAGCGACGATACCTTCTATTCTCACTTGTCTTTCTAATTCAGGCCAGAAAAAGGTTAGAGAAGCGGCAGGGTTTTTGGAAAGGTGGCGACCTTTGTGGCTGGAGTAGTTGGTGAAAAAAACAAATCCCTCATCTGCACCTTTTAGCAGGACAATTCTGCCAGAAGGGTTTCCGTTATCATTTATAGTGCAAAGGTGCATTGCAGTTGGTTCATTGACTTGAGCTGTAATTGCCTCAGATAGCCATACTTTGAATTGTTCCAAAGGGTCTGAATTTATCTCATTTAAATTCAATTTCTTAGAAGAATATTCTATTCTTATGTCTGCTAATTTCATTTTATTATGATTTATTGCCGAAATTTAAGTTTGGAATGCAAATATATTGGTTTTAAATATTTTTGCTTTATATTAATGCCTCATATAAACCGATTTTGATGGATGATATGTCCAATATAGCCCCACAATCTGGGAGTTTGTTGATTTCCGATCCTTTCCTACAAGATGAGAATTTTGTGAGGTCAGTTGTGCTATTGTGTGAAAATAATGAAATGGGATCCTTTGGTTTGGTGCTAAATAAGATGTCTATTTTTAAATTAGAGGAACTTCTGGAAGATTGTGATTTAGATAAGGAGGTTTATGTTGGAGGTCCTGTAGAACAAAATACCCTCCATTTTATCTATCACGGAGAGCAGGTATTGGAAGATAGTGTTTCGCTAGGGGAGCACCTTTGGTGGGGAGGAGATTTCACGGAATTAATAGGGAAAAACAAATTAGGCTTAGTTGATATTTCAGATTTTAGATTTTTCTTAGGTTATTCAGGCTGGGAAAATGGACAATTAAAAGAAGAATTGATAGATAATACATGGATTGTTTGTGATAATAGCCATGCTAAAAACATCTTTACGGTTGCACCTGACGATTTATGGAGGGTTATTTTGAAGAATATGGGAGGTGATTTCCAAGTATTAGCAAATTATCCGATTGACCCAAGGCTTAATTAGCTCAAATTTGCTACTTTTGCTTAGTATGGTTTGAATTACGCATGAATATTTTAAATATTATGGATAAGGATAAAGAAATGTCTGAAAATGCAGACAAGGTTACTGACGAATTGGCGAATAGCCAAAAATCAGGAGAAGAAGCATCTGCCGAAAAAAAGGAAGTACCCACCAGTGATGCTATAGACGAAGATTCAACAACTGATCAGGAGAGTGAGGAGGTAGTAACCGAAACGCCTACTCTATCTAATGAGGTTCCAGATGAAAAGGAGGATAAAATGCCTTCTGAAGATAAGGATAAGCCTGTTGAAGCGGAGTCTTCAAAAAGCACAACTGAGCCTGAGGCCCCAACTGAAGTGGTTGTTGCCAATAAGGAAGAGTCGGATGAGAATGAGGAAGAGGAAGAGGAATTTGATTTCCATAATTTTACTAAAACCCAACTTATCAAAACCCTTAAAGATTTTGTAAACGAGCAACATTTTGTTCGGAGGGATGCGTTGGTTCAAGAAATAAAAAACCAATACGACGAATACTTTGCAAAGGAACGAGAACAAGCTCTGGAGCAATACCTGAAAGAAGGTGGAGAAAAAGATGGCTTTGCCTATAGGGGCACAGATCAAGACAAGGAGTTCTTTGCTTCCTATCAGCTTTTCAGAGAAAAAAAACAGCAGCAGTTTAAAGACCTGGAACGTTCTAAAGAAAAGAATGCCAGTGATAAAAACCAGATTCTTGATCAATTGAGGGCTATTGTAGATGGCGAAGAGACGACCAATAGTATAGAGACGATCAAAAAGATCCAGGATGAATGGAAAAATATAGGGCCGGTTCCCCATAGTCAAAACAAAAATCTTTGGGCTTCTTATAATGCCTTAATGGATAGGTTTTATGACAACCGTAGTATTTATTTTGAATTAAAAGAACTGGACAGGAAAAAGAATCTTGACAGTAAATTGGAACTTTGTCTTAAGGCAGAAGCACTGTCGGAGGTAGAAGATGTGAAGGATGCGATAAAAAGCCTGAATGACCTTCATGAAGAATTCAAACATATCGGCCCAGTACCTAGAGAAGAACAAGAAGCTTTGTGGCAACGGTTTAAAGGTGCTTCCGATGCAGTGTACAATAAACGGAAAGCCTATTATGACAGTCAAAGGGAAGTTTTCAAAGCCAATCAGGTATTGAAAGAAAAGCTTATCGAAAAACTGGATACTTTCAAAACTTTCAAAGCGGACAAAATTCGGGATTGGAATACCAAAACCAAAGAGATTCTTGCCTTACAAAAAGAGTGGGAAGGTATTGGACCAGTGCCTAGAGAAGCAGGAAAAGAAATTAATAAATCTTTTTGGGGTCTTTTTAAGCAGTTTTTCCACCATAAAAATCTATTCTTTAAAGAGCTTGATGAAATAAGACTACAAAACAAAGAGAAGGCAGAAAAGCTGATTCAAAGTGCTGAAGGCTTTTTGGATAGTACCGATTGGAAAAACGCTTCCAACGAACTGATCCAATTGCAAAAAGAATGGAAAGAGCTAGGTCCAATGCCTGAAAAATTCAGGGATGACCTGTATAGCCGTTTCAAAAAGGCCTGTGATACCTTCTTCGATAGTAGGAGGAATGCCAATAAAGAAACGAATAAAGCATTTGAAGATAACCTGGAAGAGAAAGAGAAGATTTGTCAGGCAATTTCGGATGCCGCTAAAGATGAAAACCAGGCAAGTTCAGAAAACTTAGAGAAACTTATCCAGCAATTCAATGAAATTGGTTTTGTTCCTAGAAAGAACATGAAGGAAGTTTCTGCGAAATTCAATGATGCAGTAAATGAGTACGTATCCAAATTAGAGTTGGAAGGAGAGAGCAAAGATGATTTCTTGTTCAGGCTGAACCTAAATAAACTCCAAACCGATCCAAATAGCGTTAAAGTGCTTAATAAGAAAGAGCATGGAATTCGCAGACAAATCACCGATTTAGAAAATAACATTACCCTGTGGAGAAATAACCTTGAGTTTTTTGCCGCTTCTAAGACAGCAGATAAATTGAAAGACCAATTTGATGAAAAGATTGAGAAGGCGGAACAAGAGGTGGAGAAATTGAAGAAGAAGCTTTCAATTATACGTGAATTTTAATTCCTTCACTATGAGTAAAATAGCTATTTTGGTTAAAATTTGTCACCAAAAACTTTGATTTCCTAAGTCTATAAAACTATATTTGCACTCGCAATCAGGGAAAAAGTCTTCCTGATGTCACTTTTAAAAGAGTGTTTGTATATAGAAGCCTCCTTAGCTCAGCTGGTAGAGCAACTGACTTGTAATCAGTAGGTCGTTGGTTCGATCCCGACAGGAGGCTCTTGATTATCAAGCCCTTACGAGAAATATCTTGTAAGGGCTTTTTTGTTTGCACGTCATTTGCATAACAACTTTTTCTTAACTGCTTTTTACGTATAAAAAAAGGCTTCTACATATTCAAGAAGTCTTAAATAAGGTACTGATTCCTAATTTTTCCATTTTTTAATGCACAGCAAATTCAATCCTAGTAAATAGGAATTGGATTTTAGGTCATTGGATGCATCATAAACCTTTGAATTTTGTCAATAAAATTCCCCCATAAAATGGACGGTTGTTAATTCGAATTTACTAACTTTAAATTCAACCTTTCACTGTGAAAATTAGCGTATTTAGCGACAATGAAACCATCATTGCTCTCAAGGAAAAGGATTGGTGAGGAAAGTAGGAGAACTATCAATGGTACTGGGTACCGACAAGAGCACATTTTACAACAGGTGTAAAAAGTAGGGAACAGCAAAAGCTCAAAAAACTTTAAGATGGCAATAATAAGCTTATACAAAAGTAGGCTGAAGCTAACCTTGTCTGATAATAAAATACTAAAAGATATATTGTCCAAAAAGTGATAAAACCTTCTGATAAGATAGTCAGGGCAAAAGGGCTCATCCAGGAATATTTATTCCTTTATTTCCCGAACCTGTGAGATTGAATGGAGCACGTCAAAGCGTTTTGCCTTGGCAAAACGATTGTCAGTGAGGTTGTCGACAATCTGACCGAACGATTATTATCTTATCTGCTCCACCACCTAGAAACAACTATAAATAAAGCAAATGTTAAGCGCGATCGCAAAATTTATATTCTTCCTTACCACCTGTATAGTCATTGGCTGTAAAGATAGAGGCATTGTTGAAAGTGAATCTTTCTCAGTAGAACTAGAAACAATCACGAAGGGAAATGAAAAGGAATTTACATGGACACATGCACGTTCAGCAGTCATACCATCTGATCCGCTTAGGGTGATTACGACAATGTCGCAGACCCTCAAAACTGGCTCAGATGTTTACCATGATTTGTATCAAGTCCAAAGCGAGGATTTGGGCAAAACCTGGTCTGAACCTGAAGCAATACCTTCTTTGTCAATAATTGAACAAGACAGTGGATATCGATCTGTAGTGGATATGTGGCCTCAGTGGCATTCCAAAACTAATAAAGTGGTAAACATAGGCACTTCTCCCTTTTATTCTAACGAAAGAACACACGACGGTTGGAAAAAGGAGGTAGTATATGCCCATTTTGATCCAGCCACAGCACAATGGAGTTCTCCAAAATTCTTGGAACTTCCTGAAAAAGATCATGAAGGAAAGCTTTTAATGGCACCTGCTGCCGGTAGTGCTCAATGGCTTGAATTGCCTGATGGAGATATTCTCTTACCGATATTTTATTTTAAGGTTACCGAGGAACAGGCTACTTTGGCTTTGACTAACCCAGAGGAGGCCTTTAGTATTAGCAATTTGATGGAAAGTGATGATTTTGGGTTTAGTACCACTGTTGTTCGATGTACTTTTGATGGTGAAAACTTGATTTATAAAGCACATGGAGATGAATTAATACTTCAGCAGGGGAGGGGAATATATGAACCCTCCATTGCCTCTTTTAAGGGAGAATATTATCTAACAATGCGTAGTGATAAGAGTGCCTATGTATCCAAAAGCAAAGATGGACTGCATTTTAGTTCTCCTAAGGAATGGACCTTCAACGATAATTCTATTTTGGGTAGTTATAACACGCAACAACATTGGGTGAGTCATAGTGACGCCTTATATCTGGTATATACCCGAAAGGGAGCTGATAACGATGAGGTTTTTCGTCATAGAGCACCACTTTTTATGGCACAGGTAGATACTGATAACCTTCAGGTAATCCGTGATACGGAGCAAGTAATAGTGCCTAACAGGGGAGTAGCTTTAGGTAATTTTGGAATAATGAAGGTCAATCAGGACGAAACCTGGGTTACTGTTGCCGAATACATGAGAGGAGAAGAAAATGTTGCCGCAGACAATAGCGTTTTTATGGCTAAAATTCTATGGAAGCACCCAAATAACAATTCAGAATAGACCTTCTTCTGGCTTTACAGTTCTGCTTAAACTATATTCATTCTGTCAATGATTGTTGAAGCTTGAACAAAACGGAAGCAAGTATTCTTTTTTTATTTGTAGCACTAAGTTTTAATTTGCCTCTCCATTTAAAAAATGGAGTTTTTCTTACATGTCTTTTATGTTGTCAGTTAAAAGTGTGTCCACTAAAGGTTAATTTTAAATTTCTATTGGGGATAAAATTGAATTAATACACTGAATTTTGATAAATTCATGTTTTTGTAAATAAAATGATCGTTGATAAAATTGCAGGCGAGCGTTATTCCCTAGAATCAATACCATAAAATGTCGAAGAATAGTAGAGTCCTTTTCGTAAGTATCTTTTTTCTAAGCACTTGTTTCATAGCCTCCCATGCCATTGCTGCGGCGGGGGAAGAAACCAACCCAAACGCATATGAAGGCACGGACACTGAACGTATTGTACAAGCAATACAAGAGGCTAGTGGAAGTTCTAACTTGGTTCGAATTCCTCGTGTTAATGCCAACGGTACCAATATTTGGATGATCGATAGTGCGCTATTATTACCGAGTAATATCACCATCATCCTGGAAAACTGTACCCTTCAATTATCAGACATTAGCAGAGACAACATGTTCCGCTCAGATAATGTAGGGGAGGGTATAGAAAATCCCGATTGGAATGAAAACATTAGCATTTATGGAATAGGGAGCCCAATCCTTAGAGGAGCAAGCAACCCTAGAGCCACTGGAGATGGGGCAAGAATGCTAACGCTGAATCCTAAAGAGGAGCAGGAGAAAGGAAATTGGAGGGTTAGCTATGGTACGGATGCTGGAATACCAGGGGTGAAGCAAAAAGGGGACTGGAGAAACATCATGGTATTGATTGGCTACGTCAAAAACTTCAATATAAAAAATGTAAGGTTTGAAAATACCCATGGTTGGACCATTAGTTTTGAACGAACTGTTGGAGCAAACCTATCCGACCTGACTATTTTCAATGAAGAATTCGTAACGATAAACGGAGAGCAATTGATGGTGTCGAATAAGGATGGGATAAACTTAAGACAAGGTTGCAAAAACTTCAGAATCAATAATATAACTGGAGTAACGGGAGATGATTTTATCGCTCTTTCCAATCTTGATACCGCTCCTGATATAAACAAAAAAAATGGAGACATAAGAGACAGTATGGTTACTGCAAGTAGGTGGTATGGGCCGGAAGACGACATAGAGCAAGTAGTGATTACCAATGTTTCTTGTGAAAACAAGTACCGTGCGGTGGCCATTAGAGCAAGTGATGAAGCGGGAATTCATCATGTTTATATCAATGGTTTAATCTTCAGGGCAATAGATGACCGTTATGAGGCCATACTTATAGGTGGTACTGGCTACGGCAAAGAATCCTCACCTGGTAAAATAAATAACATCCATGCCATGAACATCATGGGAAATGGACAATCGCTGGTCAGGATTCAGGCAAAAGTAGCAGATTGTCATTTTATGAATGGCATGTATACAGGTGGAAATGATACGGCTACCCTTTATGAAAGGGACTCATTAGAAGTTAGCAACATAACTGAAAATGGATGGATTAAAGTCAAGTAAGGAGTCTTTGTACCACTAAACGCTTTATTCCTATAATTTTATTTCAATTATTGAAAATAACCCCTTAGCTTTAGTTTTGAATTGGTTCAGTGCTTATAGTTTAAGATCAGGTTAGATGCACTGCTGTTTAATTTTGTTCTAGGTTATGGTAACGTAAACTTTTCAATTATTTGAGGATTCAAATTTATATATAATGCCAGCCCAATTTAGAAAACACGTTAAATTGGACAGGGCTAAAAAGAAAAATTTCAAACAAAAAATATAACAATGACTGTAGCTAAAATTTCGAGATGTCTAGTTTTTTTAATGAGCCTGGGCTTCTTATTCTTATCCAGTGAGGCTTTCTCACAAAATAGCCCTGCAAACCCTTCATTATTGGAAATTAATCCACCTGACGGTCCTTCCAACGATAAGGTAAGCGCAATTGTAGGTGTTCGCCTGATTGATGGGCTTGGTGGGCCTGCAATGGAGAATTCCACAGTAGTGATCAAGGGGAATAGAATCATTGAAGTAGGCCCTAAGAATCAGGTAAAAATACCTGAAGGAGCAGAAGTCACTGATGGAAAAGGAATGAGTCTTCTTCCAGGTTTAGTAGACTCTCATTTTCACAGTGCCAATAACAATAAATCGCTAAACGCGCTTCTTAAAAACGGAGTAACCACTATGAGAGACCCAGGTCATCCCATTAGGTTTTACCAAGCCCAACATTTTGCTACAGCCAAAATGCCAAGGGTATATGTGACGGGTTCGCACCTTGATGGCTATCCAGGTGTATATGTTCAGCAGGCGGCTTTGATTAGAGATGGTGATCACATCAGATCACAAATTGCCGAGTATGTAAAAAATGGATCTTCTGGGATAAAAATTTATTTCAGACTTCCTTTAAAGTACATAGAAACAGTTGTCAAAACTGCTGATTCATACAATATTCCCGTTGTTGCACATTTGGAGTTGGTTGATGCTGACGATGCAATTATGGCTGGTTTACGTGGTATAGAGCATGTTACCTCTTTTGGAACGTCTATCGCTGATCCTAAAGATGCAGAAGAGTTTAGAAAATCAGTTCAAGAAGACAGTAACAACAGAAGGGCTGGAAGGTATCTTTTATGGTCTAAAATTGATTTGTCTACTGACAGGGTGAAGGATGTACTTGAATTTGCGGCCAAAAATAATGTGGTGTTGTCACCAACACTTGCCACATTTGAAAAGCAATTTGGAGACAGCGAAGTAAAGGATTATGAGGCAAAAGGATTCAAAAACATGCATGACTTTGTTGGAATGGCCCATAAGGCAGGGGTAAAAATAGTTACAGGTTCTCACAATACTGGTAAATATGTGACACCAGGCCTAGCTTATCAAAGAGAGATGGAATTGTTGGTAGCAGCAGGTCTAAGCCCTTTAGAAGCTATCTCTAGCAGTACAATTATCAATGCAGAATATTTCCGTACTCAGGATAGATTGGGTAGTATAGAAGAAGGTAAATTGGCGGATTTGATTTTGGTAGATGGTAACCCTTCAGTAGACATTAAGGCCATGTATTCGATTAATAAGGTTATGCTTAACGGAGATTGGGTAGACAATAATGAAGTAGTGGATTAAGTCCAAATGCGGGCAAAAGAATTCGGAAGAATCATATAGAACTTAAGCCAAAAACCCCACATAGTCATCACTATGTGGGGTTTTTTTATGCTTTTGTAAATTTAAACCCGGATAGGGTTTTCGTGTTTGTTTCGATTTTATCCGAAAGCGGTAGCCTGTCTATTTAGCGTCATTGAAAGCCTTTATTTAATGGTTTACAGTACTTTTTTTTCTACGTTTTCTATCCCACCATACATAAGCGATAAACCCTAGGAGACTTATTACACCTACCCAAATTAAGCCAGTTTTCATGCCTTCATTGTTTTGGCCCAGAATTGCAATAATGATGGTCAAAGGTAAAATTCCTAGCATGGTGGAGGCAATAAATTTCCAGTACCCCATGCGAAGCATTCCTGCAATGATGCTAATGGCGTCATTGGATAAAAATGGAGATACTCTGGTAACAATTACTGCCCAGAAGCCATAATCTTCCAAAAATCCAGTTATTTTTTTCTCTGTGTTTTCACCGAGTATACGCTGAATGACAGGTGTGCCAAAATTCACCCCTACGCCATAACCGATAGTGGAGGCAGTGAATATGGCTACCAGGATAATGCCCGAACCTACCCAAGGCCCATAAGCCACAATGGTGACAACCATTAAAAGGAAAGAGGGGATTATAAACATAAACATCTGCAATACCATGGCACCAACAATTATCAATGGCCCCCAAAGATCAAACTGGCTTACCCAATCTGAAATTTTCTGCTCGTCATTGCTACCAAGCACATTCCAGGCTTCATTAAAAAACTGTTGAACTGATGCATTTAGAAAATACAGGCAAACAAGACTTCCCAGAAATAAAAATGAAAAAAGATACGGCCAAACAGTCACTTTTTTATTCGACATAGAATTGTTGCTATTTGTAAAACTGAAAATAATTGTACGGGCTTATGCACTAAAATAATGCCGAAGTGAACTTCCTAAGACCTATTTTTTTATAATTTATAACAAAGTAAATGTTTAAAAGTCAATTTGATTTGTAACAAATAATGAAAAGTATCCATTAGTATTCCACATCCAAATTGTATTTTGACAATAGGCCTGGAAGTCCGGTAACAGAGAATTTTGCTTTTTTGACCTTGTTGTTTTCTGGATCTAGGCTGTAATTGTAAGCTGTTCTGAAATCTGCTTTCTCCAAGATGGTTTTAAAGAAAGAGGCAGCCAATAAATCACAATTATCGAAAATAGCTAGCGTTAAATCTGCATTTGAAAAATCAACATCTTTTAAAGAACAATTATCAAATTTTATTTTTTTTAAGTTCTTACCATGAAAAATAGAATAGTCTAGGTTACAGCCTGTGAAGGCGGCGGCAAACAGAAAGTCATCACATTTACCAAAATCGATGCCCATGATTTTACATTGATGAAATCCTACACTTTTAAAAGCGGTATCAGAAATATTCGTAAGGGAAAAGTTACAGTTAACAAATTGGCAATCCATAAATTCTATTCGCCTTAAATCACTATTGGAAAAGTTGCAACTTGTGAATTTACAATTGTCATAGGATTCACCAGCCATTCTACTTTCAGAATAATTGATTTGATCAAAATGCTCTTTCTGAAATGATTCAGGTTCCATAAACGATAATTAATGATGGTTTTCAGGTGAGTAAGTTCACCTGATATTAATACTTTGAAATGCGAAATTAAGGTATAACTTTCATTAAAAAAATCGCTTTGAAGCACGATCTCCGCAATATTATAATTTGAATTGTAATGACCTGTTCTCAACCTATTTATGAAAGCTGGTACCTCCATAAAGAAATAGGCTATAGCCTATCTATTAAGCTGAGTTCGGGTTAGATTGAATCGTCACTGCAAATCCATTTTTGGAACTCCATTGGTTTTTTCCGGTCAAAAAACCCTCTAGATCTACCCATGTCGATTGTATCAGGAAATGGGATCAAACCTTGGGTTCAAGTTTAACTTCTTTCAAATTAAGCCCAGCAAAAAAACATCCCCAAGGCAAGGGTTGCCATTGGGGATGTTTTAAGGATTGTAACTTGAATTATGGGAAATCTGCCCTTACTGCCATCCTCCACCAAGTGCTCTGTATAGGGTTACGATACTTTGTAACTGCTGTATTTTTAATTCAATATAGTCGATTTCTGAGGCAAGTGAATTCGATTGGCTATTGATCATGTCCAGGTAATCTGCATAGCCGACTTTGAACATGGTATTGGCATTGTCCACGGATCGCCTTTGTAAAAGTACCTCGTCCGTTTTCAGGTTTAACTCATCTCCTAATGTTTGGTATTCATTGACCAAGCCTAGAACTTCTAAGTATCCACCCAATACAGTTTGTTCATAATCATACAATGCAACCTTTTGCCTGGCTTTGGCCGTTTCGTAGGCAGCCTTGATTCTGCTTCGATTGAATACAGGAGCTACCAAACCACCACCTAATTGGTATACCGTTGAGGCAGGATTGAGGAAAAGTTTACTGAATTCGGAAGCATTGTAACCTGCCATTCCATAGAGGTTAAATGTCGGGAAAAATGCTGTTCGAGCGATACCTACTTCCAGGTTATTGGCCTGTAAAGTTTGCTCAGCAGCCCGAATGTCTGGTCGCATGGTGAGGAGTGTAGAAGGCAAGCCTATTTCAAGTGCAGGTGGCAAAACATTGACCTCTGATAAAGATTGCCTTTGAATATTTTCAGGGTAGGTACCCAAAAGGTAAGAAAGGTTTAACTCTGCTTGTTTTAGGTCTCTTCGTTTCTTAACAAGGATTCCTTTTGAATTCAACATCAATGCTTCAAACTGGTCAATGGACAACTGACTTTCTTTTCCGGCATTCTTCAAGCTTTTACCAAGTTCAAAGGCTTGTTCTTGAAAAGAAATGCTTGACAACAAAGTTTCGATTTCCTCGTCTAAACCGATAATGTTATAATAGTTTTTAGCAATTTCCGCAATTAGCCAGGTTCGTGCAAGGTTGCCCATTTCCACAGATGCCATGTATTCTGAGAGGGCTTGCTTTTTACGCATGTTTAATTTACCCCAAACATCAAGCTCCCAATTGAACTCGGCCCCTACCATGAAATCTGTATAAGGGGTAGGAATTTTCTTGTCATCGGGAACAGTTGAAGAACGGTTGGTGTCATCATTACCGACCCCATCCATGGTGTAATCTCCAAACTTTCTCACACTAGACCCTGCTGTTAGGTTTAATTCAGGTAGTTGTCCAAGTTTTGCCCTGTTTAAGGCAGCTCTTGAAATCCTGATATTTGCCAAAGTCTTAGCTACGTCCTGATTGTTTTCCAGACCACGTTTGATTAACGCATTTAGGTGTTCATCATCAAAAAAGGCTTGCCAATTGGTCATTGCCAAATTAGTGCTGTCTTCTCCCAAAAGAGCATCTTGGTAAGTAGTAGGAGGTGCTTTTACGTCCTCCAGAGAGGTGTTTTGTACCTTACAAGCCGTAAGGCTACTGATCACCAAGGTGATAAAAACGATATATTGGTATGAATTTTTGTTCATGATTTTGTTCAGTTTTAGAGCCGATAGCAGGGAAGGTTTCCCGCTATCGGCTCTTCCTTAGGATGTTTTAAGATCAGCAGAATTGATCGCCTTTTCGGTGATAGGGGTTACTTCAGGCTTCTTGTTAAGGTAAACCGAAAGCGTCTCAAATGCCACGTACAAGCCAGGGATTAAAATAATCCCTACAAAAGTACCAATAAACATACCTCCAGCTGCTGCAGTACCAATGGTTCGGTTACCGATCGCACCAGCTCCACTTGCCAAGGCCAGTGGAATAAGTCCACTTATAAATGCAAATGAGGTCATCAAAATCGGGCGCAACCTTTCTACAGCAGCATGAACTCCGGATTCTAGAATACCCATTCCTTTTTCCCTGGATTGAACGGCAATTTCAATTATCAAAATCGCATTCTTACCCAATAAGCCTATAAGCATAACCAGGGAGACCTGGGCATAAATGTTGTTTTCTAAGCCTGTGAGTTTTAACAAAAGAAAGGAACCAAATATACCTGCTGGCAATGACAATATTACCGGAAGTGGAAGTAGGTAACTTTCATATTGAGCAGCAAGCAAAAGGTAAACGAATACCAAACAAATAAGGAAGATATAAATCGCTTGATTTCCGGAAGCTATTTGTTCCCTTGTAATTCCAGACCAGTCGATATTAAAACCTCTCGGAAGCGTAGCGATGGCTGTTTCTTCTACCGCCTTGATGGCATCCCCACTTGAATAACCTGGTGCGGCATCTCCATTAATCATGGCAGAAATAAACATGTTGTAACGCGTTAATTGTTCAGGGCCGTATATCCTTTCTAAGGTCACAAAGTTGGAATAAGGAACCATTTCTCCCTGATTATTTTTAGTGTACATCTTAAGCAATGACTCTGGATTTGTTCTGAATTCGGGAGAAGCCTGTAGCATAACTTTATACATCTGGCCAAACTGAATGAAATTGGAACTGTAATAACTACCGATAAAACTTTGGAGTGTTTCCATAGATTCACGGATATCTACACCCAGTTTTGCTGCTTTGTCATGGTCTACCCTGAGAATATACTGTGGAAAAGAAGGGTCAAAATTGGTGAAAACATCCTGTATCTCAGGCCTTGCCCTAACTTCATTAAGGAAATCATCCACCGTGGAGGCTGTGAAAGCCAGGTCTCCACCAGTTCTGTCCTGCATTTGCAGTTCAAATCCTGATGCATTACCGAATCCAGGAACTGGCGGCGGTGCAAAAAACTGAATGGCCGCACCAGTAATATGAGCAGTTCTTTCCTGGTATTTGACGATTAGTTCATTAACGTTCTCTTCACGGTCATCCCAGCCTACGAGGTTGATCATGCCCATGCCATAAGAGGCTCCTGCAGTTTCTGTAAGCAGACTGTAACCAGCTAGTGTTGATATCGTTTCCACTTCGTCAAAAGGAAGAATTGAAGCCTGAACATCATCCATTATTTGCTGGGTCCTGTCCATAGTGGATCCCGGAGGAGTGGTGACGTTGACATAGATCATGCCCTGATCCTCATTCGGGATAAATCCAGAGGGCAGGATAAACGTCATTCCATAGGTGAGGGCAAAAAACAGGATTAAAATACCAAAAGTTAAGGTTTTTCGTCCTGCAGTTTTACCGATAAGCCAGGCATATTTTCCTGAGAATCCTTCATATTTCTCGTTGAATTTGACGAAAAACCTGCTCAACAAATTCTTTTTGCCTTCATGATGCACTGGCTTCAAGAGAATACTGCACAATGCAGGAGACAATGTAAGGGCATTAATACCTGAAATTACAATGGCGATGGCTAGTGTAAGTGAAAATTGCCTGTAGAATATCCCTACCGGACCTGAAAGAAAACTTACAGGAACAAATACCGCTGACATGACCAAGGTAATAGCAATAATAGCTCCACCGATCTCCTTCATGGCTGCAAAAGTGGCCTCTTGGGCATTTAGCCCATCTTGATGCATTTTCACGTGCACCGCTTCTACCACCACAATGGCATTGTCCACCACAATACCTATAGCCAAGACCATTGCAAATAGGGTGAGCATATTGATCGAAAAGCCAAATAAACTCATGAAAAAGAAAGTACCAACAAGTGAAACGGGTACAGCTATGGCTGGTATAAGGGTGGATCGCCAGTCTTGTAAGAAGATGAAAACAACAAAAGAAACCAATAGAAAGGCCTCAATTAATGTCTTCACTACCTCGGATATGGAAGCATCTAAAAATCGCGATACGTCATAGGAGATATTATAAGACATGCCCGGAGGAAATGAGGACACCTGCAACTCAGCCATTTTATCCTTGATATTCTGAATTACCTCCCTCGCATTAGAACCTGGTCTTTGTTTGATCATGATAGAGGCAGAGGGTTGTCCATCCGTCATCGATACCATATTGTAATCTTCTGAGTCAAATTCGACCTCAGCCACATCTCGAATTTTTAATAAAGAACCATCGGGGAGTGCTTTAAGGGTGATGTTTTCATAATCCTCCTGTTGGTTAAATTTACCAGTGTATTTTAAGACATATTGAAGTGCTTGAGGGTGTCTGTCAGAGCTGATTCCGGATTTTCCAGGGGCGGCCTCTACGTTTTGACTTTGTATTGCAGCACTGATGTCCTGGGGAGTGAGGTTATAAGCCACCATTCTGTCAGGATTAAGCCAAATTCTCATGGCATAATCCCTGTTTCCCATAATTTCAGCTCTACCAACTCCATCAATTCTTTTTAGTTCGGAAAGGATATTGATGTCGGCAAAATTATATACAAATTTCTCATCTTGTGTGGTATCAGATGTGATGAGGTTAAGGTAAAGCAACATGGAGTTAACTTCCTTCTCCGTCATTACACCTGCACGAATAACCTCCTCAGGAAGTTCATCCACTACGGTTGCTACCCGGTTCTGCACGTTTACAGCAGCCTGGTCTGGATCTGTTCCCACATTGAAGAAAACAGTAATGACAGACACACCGTCATTGGTGTTTACAGAAGACATATAGGTCATGCCTGGTACACCGTTGATGGCTCTTTCCAGAGGAGTAGTAACCGCTTTGGTAATAACTTCTGCATTGGCTCCACGGTATTGGGAAGTTACAGTAACTGAGGGGGGCACAATTTCCGGGAATTGTGTTACGGGTAATCCAAACAGCGCTAATAGTCCGAGCAAAGTGATCAAAATAGAGATCACCGTCGAAAGGATAGGCCTTTTTATAAATAAATCAAACATGCGTAAGTATTTTTAACCTTTAAAGGCTTAGGTCCAAGGATTTGTAAATTTCATCTTCGCCAACTGGGTTTGTTTTGACGGTTACATTATCTTTCAATAATTGAATACCTTCTAAAACCACTTTGTCATTGGGTTTGAAATCCTGAGCTATATAAAATAATCCATGCCTTCCCATTGGTCGGAAACTACGGACATTTACTTTGTTTTCGCTGTCTACCAGATATACATAATTGTATTCCTGAATTTCGAATGTAGACTTTTGAGGGATAAGAAAAACATCATTTAACATGCTCTTCATTTGCACTTTACCGCTTGCTCCGTGTTTGATCAATTGATCAGGATTTGGGAACCTTACCCTTAGGGCAATGGATCCTGTTCCTTGTTCAAAATCAGCTTCCATGGTTTCTAGTTTACCTTTGTAAGGGTAAACCACCCCATCTGATAGGATAAGCGAAATATCTTCTTGTTCTTTTTGAAGTGTTTCCTTGACTTGCTGGTTCATGTGGGCATTGTCTGAACCCTTGTCTAATTCACCACGCATAAATTCCAGGTATTCGTTTTCTGTAATCCTGTAATAAGCGAAGATTTCACTGATATCTGTAATGTTTGTTAGCAAATCACCGCTTTTCACCAAACTACCGGTTTTGTAGGGAATTCTATCTACAATGCCATCAAATGGCGCTTTTACAGTGGTGTAGGATAGGCCAACTTGTGCGTTTTTCAACATTGATTCAGCTTCCAAAATGGATGACCGGGCCATGTCTTTTTTAGATTGTGCCAATTCTAATTCAGAATTGGAATAGATTTTTTTGTCTACAAGCACTTTAAGTCTTTCTACTTCCAGGTTGGCTGATTTCTCTTCAGCTTTTGCTTGCATCAGTTTGGCCTTGGCAGAATTTACCAATTCATTGTATTCAGCAGAGGACAATTGAAACAATGCTTGCCCTTTTTTTACATTTTGCCCCTCATCGACATATATTTTTTCAACAAAACCTTCCACTTTAGACCTTACCTCAACAAACTGGATGGCCTGAAGGTCACAAACATAAGTTTGAGGGACTTCTATGCTTTTTGGTGTTAAAGTAAAGACTGGAACTTCAAGTACTTCATTGTTTTTTTTGTTTTTACCACTTCCCTCACTACAAGACACAGTAGTAATAACAATCCCAGCCAAATAAAGCAACGTGATGACTGTCCGGTATCCCATTAGGGAAGACCTGAACCATTGGTTTTTGTTCAACATTTCTTCTGAATAAAGTTAAAATTTCAATAAAATGATACTATGGATTTCTAGCAATGATTCCTTTGAGATCCTCAATAGGAGATCTTACTGGATTATTAAGGGATGTTTTTCCGACAATCGCTAATACAGTTATGGGTGTTTAACTTTGGTATTTAGCGGATCATTAACTCAAGGTGCATTATTGCAAATCACCAAACTTATGATTCGCTTAAGCTGTTTTAGAGAAGCTGATGTGCAGATTCTTTTGGGGATATTTAATGAGGCTATTATCAGGCTTTTAAAATAATTGGCCTTCAAATAAAAAACAGGTAATAAGATGTTTTTTTGGGGTGAATAATTATAGGAAGCTCTGGTTAATGAAGTAGGAAATTCTAAATAATCATAATCTAGTACTCCAATTTGAAACTCAGGGGAAGGGAAATTATACATGGCTTTTTCTCCTTCTGCAACAGAAAGAAAAAGTAAAAAGATAGCCAGTAAATTGGTTAAAACAATTCTGATTAAAAACGTCCCTATATCGTATTTCCCAATTTCCACAGCACAAAAGTAGAGAAAAAATATCAGAAAGACTGACCGCTTACAAAAGCAAATACCACGTTTAAACAAAAATAGACTGGTATTTTGGCTTTTCAAGCTGAGAATTCAAAGAGGAATATAGATTAGGGTTCGATTCTAAAAATTAGAAAAGAGATGGTCAGGTTGTTTTTATAGTTAAAGGGTTTTAGCTAATTTATTTTTAGGTTAAAGACTTTAAAGGACACGTAATAAGGAGGATATAAGGGGCGTAAAACATTTTAAAAACCTGGAAATTTCCACTGTTTTTTTATTGGTATAAAATTCGAAATGAGAATAAGGTCAATAGGTATTCAATCGGATAAGGACCACCATAAAATGTACGTGTGTAGGGTTGGAGAATTAATCAGTTACAGTGAATGCATGACTTGTCTCTCGTCTTATTTTTTCGGAACGGATAGTGAGGTATCGAAAAGTAATATTACATCGCTAAACATTTTGCGAATCACTTAAATCATGGGGAGAATAATATTAGGTTATTGCCAAATGCAACTACCTTAATATTAATTGTTGAGGTAGTTACTTAGAGATGTATTATTATCATTAATAATATGTTGAAAGTGTGGCCCTATTAGACGAAGATAGATTACCCATGAAGCCATTAAAAGAAATTACTATTCTGCTTAATTTCCCTTTAACTTCCCAGCCATATATAAATCAAAATGGTAACGATACATAATGCTAGAGAAACTGGTTTGGCATATCTCCAGGGCTTCATCTCCAACACAGGAGGTTTTCTGACGAATGTATTCGGTTTTCCAGGGAAGTAATGGCTAACGGCAAACATGACAAGGAGGTTGATAATAAATTCAATTGCCCAAATATGAATAAAGTGAATTCCTGAATCAAAAATGAAGGAGGTCAATAAGTAAAATGAAAGTCCAGTAACTAAACCTACCTTGGCACCATTGGCAGTTATCTTTGATATGAAAAATCCGGCAATTAGAATGGATGCTATAGGGATAAAAAAGATACCGTTTAATTGCTGCATTAGCTGGTACAATCCTTCTGGGGCATTTCCAACAAGAGGTGCTATCAAAATGGCAAATACCGCCAGCACCAGAGAGCTAAGGCGGCCCACCCTAACTAGCTTTTTATCGCTGGAATTAGTGTCAATAAGTTTTTTGTAGATGTCTAAGCTAAATATTGTAGCTGCCGAGTTTAAAACACTATTGAACGTACTCAATATGGCTCCAAGCACTACTGCTGCAAAAAAGCCCAGCAATCCCAAAGGCATTACACGCATCAATAATACCGGATAAATAAAATCCTGGTTGTCATAATACATGTCACCATAATAATAGTATGCGATTATTCCTGGTACTACGATAATTAAAGGAATGAAAATCTTCATCACTCCCGTAAATAACAATCCTTTTTGGGCTTCAGCCATGTTTTTGGCACCGAAGGCTCTTTGTATGATGGTCTGGTTCATTCCCCAGAAATACAATTGATTGATCATCAGTCCGGTGAAAATAGTGCTAAATGGTAAAACAGAATCCGCTTTGCCTATCACATTGAATTTTTCAGGGACATAGTCATAAACTTTTGTTATTCCATCTATAATATTGCCATCACCAATGTCCCAGAGGGCAAGTGTAGGCACCATTAATCCACCTATAAGCAATCCTATGGCATTTATGGAATCTGACAGTGCAACGGCCTTTAAACCGCCAAATATGGCGTAGATGGACCCAACAACACCTATGGTTACTACTGTAATCCAAATGCCTTCAGACCTACTGACATTTAATACTTCGGAGACATTGAAGATACTTTCCAGATTAATCGCTCCGGTGTAAAGAACTATTGGAAGTAAGGTGACGACAAATGAAACCATCAATAAAAAGGCTACAATAGTTTTTGTGGTACTGTCATACCTTTGTTCCAGGTATTGTGGGATGGTTGTCAATCCCATCTTGAGGTAAATGGGTAAGAAGTAAAGGGCTGCTATAACCAAAGCGATGGCACTGGTAACCTCCCAGGCTATTATGATCATGCCATTTTTATAGGCAGATCCATTTAGTCCTATAAGGTGTTCAGTAGAAATATTGGTAAGAATCATCGACCCTGCAATAACCCCTCCTGTCAACGATCTTCCACCTAAAAAATAGCCATCTCTGGAACTGATGTCATCCTTTCTTAATTTGTACCAGGAAAAAATTGCAACAAATAATGTAAATCCTACGAAGGTTATAACCGTGAGCATAATATAAAATTAAATTGCTGCCCAGCTTATGATGGGCAGCAATCAAGGTTTGGGTTTATTGTAAATCGCAATTAAAATTTCAAGGTTGCAGGAAGATACTTGGCAACCAGGTCTTCATAATAGGGTCTCAAGGCCTTGGCATCTGGTGGAACAGGTACCTTGGAATACAAATCATAAGGATTGAATTTGTCTACCCATTTGAACATTTCTCTGTCATGATCGCTCATCAAATGGTCGTAGGCATTTTCCCTATGTTGCGAATAAAAAGAATGGTAACGGATCATGTACAATGCAGGCTCTGGGAGATAGTCTTTTGTAATTTGGTAAAGGTACTCATCATGGCCCCAAGACATTTTAACATTGTCTAAGCCAGTATTTTTCTCATAGATACCATATTTTGTATTGTATCGCTCGTCTTTGCTGTCAGGATTTGCATCAAAATATTCGGGGTAGACTATCTTGTCAGAATGTTTGCAGCCTACAGGAAAGGTATCTCCAACTACTGCCCACTGTGGTTCGTCAAACAAACACAATACCTTGCCCAAATCATGGATAAAACCAGTAAGCACAAACCAATCAGGATGTCCATCTGCTCTTATGGCTTCCGAGGTTTGTAGCAAGTGTTGGAGCTGATCGAGACTGGTGTCTGGATCAGAATCATCCACGAGCGTATTGAGGTAATCAATAGCATCCCAAAATGGCATCTCCTTTTTGTCGAATTTTAGAAACTCCTCTTGTTTTTGAGTAACAAAATCAAGGGTCTGGTATTGATGGTTTAGGCGATAAAATTCCTTGACCGTTGCTACGCGTTCAGAGTCATGGTAATTGCGGTAATCTGTTTTGCTTTTGGCCTCTTCAGACTTAGGCTTAGGATACCTTACTTTCAAATCAGCCTCCCAATCTTCAATATTGTCCAATGGGGCATTTTCTTTTTCTGTCAATTCCTGTCGCATGAATTAAAGGTTTATTATCAGTGCGTTAAAGGTAGAAAAAACAAATCAATGTTTGATCCAAAATTTTATTTTCACCTTAAATTTAATGAAAATTTAGCTACGCTTGATTTTTACGAGGTTAAATTTTGCCTTGACAATAAACCTTTGCAACCAAATCATTTTCCGTTGAGCCATTCCTCACTAATTCTCCAAGTTTGGGATCAGCAAACCTTCAAGGCTTCCTTAATCATTTTAAGGGCCTGGGTATTGACTTCACTGTCACTTTTAATCTCAAGCAGCTTTGGACTTAATGAGGTTTGGAAAAATGCTTTCAACGCCAATTGCAGTTCTTCCATGGATTGTGCCATTTGGTACTGGAATCCAAACTCACTTGCCAGACTATCTCCACTTAATTTTTGACGGGTCTCAAAATATTCGGCCATTTCAGGCAATGCTGACGGACCATCTATCATTCTAAAGATACCTCCTCCATGATTGTTAAATAGGACCAACCGTAAGTTTGGCAAGTTATACTGATGCCAGAACGCATTTCTGTCGTAAAAGAAAGCCATGTCTCCGGTGAGTAATACTACTGGCTCCTTCGTTGTGAAGGTACAACCTACTGCTGTGCTATTTGACCCGTCAATTCCGCTGGTGCCTCTATTGCATATTACTTCAAGGTCATCGCCCCTAAGCCCCAAAAAGTTTACATTCCTTATGGCCATACTGTTGGCTATGTGAATTTTCCCATAGGAGGGAAGCGCTTGCAATACCTTATCCAAGGCTTTCAACTCCCCAAAGGGTGTGTTTTCAAGCACTGCGGGTAAATTGTTTTTTATGGCTGTGTTTTTATTCAGCCATTCATTTTCATAATCAGAGTCTATTTGCTGTGATTCTTTTTGGAAGAAATCCAAGAAAGATACTGGGTTCAGCCGAATGATTTGGCTAAGATGCTGAAAAGGATCTGGAACCTGGCCTTGTGGTTGAATGTGCCAATGGGCAATTTCGTGCTCCCTTAAAAAAAGTTTTAAAGCTTTTGAAATGATAGATTTACCAAAGCTGATCATTAGATCTGGCACCATTTCACTGCTCTGATTGGCTAAAAAGAAATCATGGTGTTCAATCGTATTTTCCTGAGACATATTACTGATTACATCTGTAACGACCACCGCCTGATGGTTTTCAGCAATTGTTTTCAGCATTTTTTTAATTCTCTCATCAGGCCGTTGTTGACCCACCAGAAGCAATACTTTTTTGTACTTATTAAGCTGTGTTTTAACCTGAACGGCACTTTCCTCTTTTAGTTTGGTGGTTGTCTGGTGAAGATCAAGCGCCGGCTCTAGATCTGTAGCTTCAAAAGGATATTCTTCTTCATGGCTTGGATAAAATGGTTCCCTCAACGGAATGTTGATGTGTACGGGCCCCATGGGCATTTCACTTGATTGGGTTATGGCTTCCTTTGCTATTCTTTTAGCATGCCAAAGTTTATCTGGATGAGAAACCTCATCTGGAAAGGTAAAACTTGTTTTAATATATGTACTGTATAAGTTATCCTGGCGAATGGTTTGACCATCCCATTGTTCAATCCATTCGGGAGGTCTGTCTGCTGTTAAGACCAATAGGGGGATTTGCTGGTAATAGGCTTCTGCAATCGCTGGTCCATAATTTAATGCTGCAGAACCACTGGTGCAAATGAGCACTACAGGTTTGTTGCGTTGCTGGGCCATGCCCATGGCAATAAAAGCTGCTGACCTCTCATCAGGAATTACCCTGCAATGGATGTCAGGGTGGCGGATAAATGCCAGGGAAATAGGGGCACAACGTGAACCTGGAGAAAGGATGGCTTCAGTGATGCCGCTATTGGCACAGATAGAGGCTAGATAGGTGAGTTGGGGAAGTATCAAAATTACATTTCGGGTTGAATAAACTGGCCAATAATATTACATTTCATTTCAGTCTCTTCCCATTCTTTTTCCGGAATTGAGTCTTCAGTAATACCTGCTCCAGCAAATAGCAAGGTTTCTTTATTGTCTAATTTGGCGCATCGAAGATTAACATATAATGATGTTTCCTCATTCATGTTTACCGGACCTATGAAGCCTGAGAAATAGGCTCGGTCAAAAGGTTCCTCTGATTGTAGGAATTCCATTGCCTTTTCTTTCGGCATGCCACAAATGGCCGAAGTAGGGTGTAATAGTTCCAGCATCACACTGCCTAGCTGAGGGAAATTTGTGTTTTTCATGTCAACTAAAAACTCAGATTTTAGGTGTAAAAGACCTCCTGCCACAGTGGTTTTCGGGCCTATTTCTCGATACTCCCTAAGTCGGATTTTTTTGAAGCAATCCACAATATAGCGGCTAACCAAGGCCTGCTCTTCTATTTCTTTTTGTGTCCAGGCCGCATTTTTAAGTGGATTTTCACCTTGTGCTTTTTGAGTACCAGCCAAAGCCATGGTAAAGAATTCATCGCCTTTGGTTTTAATCAGTGTTTCGGGACTTGCTCCAATCCAAAGTCCTGTTTTTTCACTATAAAAGCAATTGATAAACGCATTTGGGTAGGCTTTGCAAAGAGATAGAAATACTGAGGCCAGGTCAAAATTATTGGGTAATTCAATGCTTTTGACCTTTGCAGGGACTACTTTAAATAATTCTCCAGAATTGATTGCGTCAATGGCTTTGTTAACGGTTTCTATAAAGTTCGGCTTCGTCGTAGTTGTAACAGAAGCTTTACTCTGCGAATTACCAATGAACTTTCTGATTTCAACCGCAAGTTCCGCTACCTTTTTCTCCCCTATATCAGGTAGTTCTCCAATGGGTGATCCATCAGTTGTTTCTTCATTGAGGTTGAAAGAAAAGTAGCTGGTGGCTTTAATGTAAAGCGGCGGATGCAATTGGGAGCTTATAAAGGGGTGAATCATAAATCCCGGAGGAAGATTATCCAAGTCCTTTAACTGACCAATGTATCCTTCATCGTCTTTGTCCGTAATGGCTTCTACCTTTGACGAACCTGGTTTTCGCCAAATGGCTATCGCCGCATTGTTTCTAAAGGCATTTACAAAAAGAGAGGAGATTACAAGCTCTTTGGAGGCATTTATTACTGTATTGGTGGCTTCCATATGTTTTACTTTTGTAAAATAGCCACAGTTAATCGGCTAATGCAGGAAAGTTTGCCTTTGTCATCCGAAATTTTAATCTCCCAGACTTGGGTTTTTCTTCCAATATGAATGGGCATCGCTTTGCCTTTTACTTTGCCTTGTTTTACAGATTGAAGGTGATTGGCATTGATTTCCAGTCCAACAGCGTATTCATTTTCATTTTTCAGTGAAAGCATGGCAGCCACAGATCCTAGTGTTTCTGCTAATACTACATTTGCTCCCCCATGTAACAAGCCCATGGGTTGTTTGGTTTTATTATTTACGGGCATTTCTGCTTCCAGGAAATCATCGCCTATATCAGTGAAATTAATTTCTAGAAAGCCGGACATATTGTCCTTTCCCAGATTATTTAAAAAATCCATGTCGGGTTTTTCCTTAAATAGCATGTTATATGGGATAAAATTTTTTTCTTTGAACCTTGAACCAAAATTAAGGAAATCTTGAGGACAAAAAAAATATATGTTGTAAGGCATGGGCAAACTGACTATAACCTCAAAGGAGTAGTACAAGGAAGTGGCATTGATGCACCTATTAATGCCACGGGGGAAAAGCAGGCAGCGGCCTTTTATGAGAATTTCAAGGATATTCCTTTTGATCACATTTATTATTCAGGACTAATCAGAACCCGACAATCGATAGCGAAATTTTTGAATCCTCAAATTCCCGAAGAGAAATTGGTGGATTTAAATGAGATCTCTTGGGGAAACTATGAAGGATTGCCTATGGATCATCAGGAAAATAAATATTATCTTGACATGTTGGAAAGATGGTCCTCTGGAGAATTAGGTCACAAAATAGATGGGGGTGAATCTCCAGTAGAAGTAGCAAAGCGTCTAAAACGTGCTTTCGATCATATTCTTGAGACAGGAGGTGAAAACATTCTCGTATGCATGCATGGCAGGGCCATCAGGATACTTATGACCGTTGTATTGGGGTATGATTTAAGGTATATGGATGCGTTTAGACATGAAAACCTATGCTGTTATGTCCTGGAAGAGAAAAGTGACGGGAAGGTCTACTTGGACACCTATCACCCCTCTCCATCGATTAGCAAGGATGCTATAGATTAAACTTTATTAGAGGGTTTTTTACTTTTGAAGTTTGTTCTAGAGAATCTGATAGCAATGATTTGAAATTTTGCTGACTTGCATCCAGATCAATAATTCTAAATGCAACCTGTTCAAGAGGCAATTCCTTACTGTTGGAGACTTTTACAATGGCTTTCCCCATTTCACAAACTGTCCAATCTGCAAATGGGACAGTAACCAATAAGGCGGTTTCGGAATTTCCTAAATAGAGTTTGGTGTCGAAAGTGTTTGAGAAATTTACCTCCATGATACTTGGATTGGCTTGATGATAGGCAAGCTCGTCCTTGTCAAAAATAATCAAAAAGGTTTTGTCAGATCTCTCTTTTGCAACAGAAAGAAATGTAAGGATACATGCAGTAAAAACCAATAATACCTTTTTCATAGAATCGTAATATATACAATAATTATATACGAATCAATAATGAAATTGGATTAAGTAAAAAAAAATCCGGAAATTTAATTTCCGGATTTTTTTAAGTTTTATGCTTTGCTGCTTCTTTTTCTCTTCGGTGTTGGTTCTTCAACGATTTCGTCTTCAACACCAGCGAGGATTCTGCCACAATGTTCACATACTATAATTTTTTTCCTTTCTCTTATCTCAGCTTGTCTCTGAGGAGGAACTATATTGAAGCAACCTCCACAGGCACCTCGCTTAACCAAAACAACTGCCAAACCATTTTTAGCATTGGTTCTGATTTTGTCGTAAGATTTGATCAACCTGGCATCTACCTTTTTAGCAGCTTTTTCCATGTCATTTTTAAGCTTCTTCTCTTCGTTTTCACTTTCAGAGACGATGGTATCAAGTTCACCTTTCTTTTGGTCCAGATCTTTTTGTCTGTCCTTTAAGATTTCATTAAGAGCTTCGATATCCTTTTGCTTGCTTTCAATTCTTACCTGAGTTTCGGTAATTTTCTTTTTAGAAACCTGAATTTCAAGATCCTGCAATTCCAATTCCTTGGTGATTGCGTCATACTCCCTGTTGTTCCTAACATTCATTTGCTGATCCTGGTATTTTTTGATCAGCTTTTCGGAATCTTTTATGGCATCTTTGTACTTTTTGATTTCATCCTCCATGGAGGATATATCAGCATTAAATTTGCTTAGTCGGGTTTCGTATCCTATTATCTCATCTTCCAAATCCTGGACTTCCTCAGGAAGTGCTCCCCTCACCTTAAATATTGCGTCAAGACGAGAATCGATATTTTGTAAGTTGAGAATTGCTTCTAATTTTTGTGCGACTGGACTTTCCATGTACTATAGGTAACTTATAGGATTTGTAATTACATTTGTCAAATAGGTTGCAATATTACTAAATTTTCGTGACAATATGTCTTTTAATAGTTCTTTTGTGTAAATTTCACTCTCATAGTGCCCTATGTCGGTCAATAGGATATCCTTTTCAGCATCAAAGAACTCGTGATACTTGATGTCAGCGGTTACAAAAACATCCGCTCCAGCATTTTTGGCATGACTCAGAAGAAAAATACCCGCCCCTCCGCAGATTGCAATTTTGCTTACTTTTTTATCCGAAATGGCCGTATGTTTTATTACTTTTAGCCCCATCGATGATTTCAGATGGAGTAGGAAATCATTTCCCGACAGTGGTTCAGGCAATGTACCTACCATGCCTGAGCCTACCTCTTGATTTTTGTTTTCTAATATTTGCAAGTAATAGGCGACTTCCTCGTAAGGGTGTGCCGTTTTTAAAGTATTGATGATTTTATTTTCCAGGTGACTAGGGAATATTAACTCCACACGTGTTTCTTCTATGGAGGACAGCTCTCCCTTTTTCCCAAGTGTTGGCGTAGCTTCTTCCTTCGGTAAAAAGCTTCCTATTCCCTGAGACTTAAAACTGCAATTGGAATAATTGCCTATGTTTCCAGCTCCCGCAGCATACAATTCCTCCAATACCTCCTCTACGTTTCCTTTGGGAATGAAGGTGGTAAGCTTAGAAATAATACCCTTTTTTGGCGCAAGAATTTGAGGATTTAATAAGCCTATTTTTTCGGCGATCTTATGGTTGACACCTTGGCTAACAGCATCCAGGTTAGTGTGTATGGCATAGATGGCAATATCGTTTTTGATAGCGGCTATTACCGTACGTTCTACATAGTCTTTGCCTGTTAAACGTTTGAGGCCTCTGAAAACAATGGGATGGTGCGCAACAATAAGGTTGCATTTTTTTTCTATGGCTTCTTGTACAACTTCTTCCGTTACATCTAGCGAACAAATGATCCCATTTACTTCAGCCAAGGGGTTGCCTACAATTAATCCTGCATTGTCATAACTTTCCTGATAGGCCGTTGGCGCTATGTTTTCCAGATAAGATATGATATCCTTAATCAAATAAACCATATATTTGCTTTCGTTTTACTCCCAAAACTACAAAAAAAACACCAATGCGTTTTGTTGATTTTTTACTGTTTCCATTTGCCCTTATCTACGACGGGATCACTTCATTGAGAAACAGGATGTTTGATGCAGGACTTAAAAGAAGTCAACCTTTTGAGGTGCCAACGATTGTTGTGGGAAATTTAGCGATAGGAGGGACTGGGAAAACTCCTTTTGTAGAGTTTTTGATCAACCACCTTTCATCAACATTCCGTTTGGCTGTATTAAGTAGGGGCTATGGAAGAAAGACCAACGGCTACAGATTGGCTCAGGGAGAAAGTTCTCCTGGTGAAATCGGTGATGAACCTTTCCAGATCTATTCAAAGTTTAAAGCTAAAGTGACTGTGGCAGTTGGGGAGGAAAGGATTCTTGCCATACCCATGATATTGGCAGAACAACCAGGAGTGGAGGCCATTATACTTGACGATGCCTTCCAGCACAGGTATCTTTTGGCCGACCTTAATGTTTTATTGACAACCTACAAAAGTCCATTCTTTAATGATTATCTTCTTCCGGTGGGTAGGTTGAGGGAAGGAAGAAAAAATGTGAACAGGGCAGATATGATAGTGGTTACCAAATGTCCGGATGATTTGGAGCAGGAAAAAAAAGACAAGTTCAAAGCGCAGATTTCAGCCTACCTCCATACAGAGAAACCAATCTATTTTGCGGGGCTTAAATATGGACTTCCTTACCCGTTAAATCCGAAATTTCCCAACCCTGGTGATAAATTTATTTTGGTTACTGGTATAGTAGATCCAGAACCAATACGTTTAAGATTAGAAGGCATGCACAAAGTAGTGCTGGAAACCATCGCTTTTCCTGACCATCACTATTACACCTCAAAAGATATGGGGAGAATTAGCGATATTTACAAAAAGTATTCGGCTAAAAATGTGTGCATTTTGACGACAGAGAAAGATGCTGTAAAATTGAAGGATAATAAATTGTTGGAATTGATGAAAAATATTCCGGTTTTTGTGTTGCCTGTGGAGATAGATATGGAGCAAAAAGAAGAAGAACAGCTTTTAAAAAGTATTAAAAGCATGATTATTAACAAAAATGCGGATAGTGAGATTTAATCTGAGAATTTTCTTCGTGCTGTTAGCAATAACGATTGCATTTATTGCCCCGTCTTTGGCGCAGCAGCAAAGGCCTAACGCCCCTCCTTCGGATGAGGAGAAAGGAAATAATGCCATGCAAAAAGGCTTGTTAGACGATTCTACCAAGATGGTTTATGGGCCTAGAACCTCGCTTTATTACTACGAAAACTTCATAAGGAACAATAGGTTCAAACAATTGGAATTGGACACTTCTCTTACAGGTTTCCATAATTATGAGGCAGTGGCCAATACCTGGTACAAATACCAGGATCTTGGTAATCTAGGAACCGCAGCGAGGCCTGTTTTTTATGAAGTCCCCGTTCAAATTGGGAGAACTTCGGGTTTTCATTCCTATGACATTTACCACAATACCCCGGACAGTATCCAGTATTACAATACAAAGTCTCCTTACACGAAAATTGAGGCGTTTTTTGGTGGAGGAAATCGGAATAAATTGGATATTGGCTTTGCCAGAAACATCACTCCAAATTGGAATGTAGGAATAGGCTACCATACCATTAGGGCCACAAAAACCCTCAATCCAACGACAAGAGATGACCATAATGTGGTGAATGATTCTTATGAGATACATTCCAATTACAAGTCTGAAAATGGCAAGTATTTTTTGCTGGGAACCATTACCAGAATGAAGCACAATGTGAATGAACAAGGAGGGATTATACCCCCAGATGTGGACACCACTTCCTTGTATTTCACTTATGAAGACGCAAAGGTATGGTTGAGTAACTCCAAAGCCGTTGATTTAAGACAGAATTATCACCTTTATCAGGAGTATGAAATATTAAAGGGATGGCAAGCTTATCATGTCTTTGATAAAAAGAAACAGGCTGTCACCTTCTTTTCTGACTTGGGTACTTCGGATGCTGATTTCTTCAATGAAAACCGATTTAATTCTGACAATGAAGAAAGTAATTACAGTAAAGAGGATACAACCAATAATCACAATCATTTTTCAGAATGGAAGAATGAAGTAGGGTTTAAAGGGGATTTTGGGCCTGTTTATTACAATGCATTTGTAAAATTAAGGACTGGAAGAATGGCTAGCCGTTTTTTCACGTCCAACAATTCCTTTACTGAGTTATCTCTCGGTGGTGCCCTTCGTGGAGAAATTAATGAAAATTGGATTTTCGAAGCGGAAGGGGAATACCTTATCCCAGATGGTTATCGAATAAAAGGGTTGTTTATTTCCCCATTTTTGGATGTAAGTTATACCAAAGCGCTTTACAAGCCGAACATGATGCAGCAACAATATAGTGGCAATCATTATAAGTGGAGCAATGATTTTTCAAGTATAGGAGTGGACCAAATTAAAGGTACGATCAAAGGTGATTTTAAGAATTATAAAATTAGGCCTAATTTGACGATCAACAGAATTAACAATTACATCTTCTACAATGAAGAAATGATGCCGGAACAGATTTCATCTGAAGCTTTTATGGTAATTCCAGGCCTAGAATCTCATTTGGTTTTTGCAGGCAAATTTCACTGGCAATCTGAGGCCTATTATACTCTGATAACTGGAGGGGCTGCTGATAAATTTCGTATCCCTGAAATTTTTGTAAACACGAGGTTTTTCTTTGATGGGCCTTTGTTTGACGATCATGTGTATGTGCAAATTGGTATAGAAGGAAGGTATCGAAGCGACAATTATGCGCCAGCATACATGCCCGCTACCCAGCAATTTTACCTGCAAAATGATTTCAATGTTTATGCTTATCCCGTTGCTGATGCATTTCTTAATTTCCGGATCAATAGGACAAGGGTATTGTTTAGGTACAACCATCTGAATTCTGGACAGATGGCCAATGACGGCTATTTTATTACGCCAGATTATACCGGTTTAAAAGGCATGTTGGATGTTGGAATTAGTTGGTACTTTTTTGATTAAAGAGTAAAATGAGCTGGCAGGAATCGACAAAAAATAAAATGTTGCGGTTGGAATTACCTACCGACCCAAGGTGGGTGGACATCGCCAGTATAAGTTTGGAAGCTATATTAGTGGATCATGCTTATTGCGAACAGAAGGCAGCTTCCTCATGCATTTCCCTAATTATTAAATACCCAGAATTTGACGATATGGTAGCTGTGCTTACCCCGGTGGTAGCAGAAGAATGGCAGCATTTCGATGCCGTGATGCAACAAATCAGAAAGCGTGGGTATAAGTTTGGCTTTCCCAGAAAGGACAATTATGTCATCCAACTTCAGTCTTTTGTGAAAAAAGGAGGAAGCCGGAAGGACCAGCTTTCAGAGTTATTATTAATGAATGCCCTCATTGAGGCCAGGTCTTGTGAACGGTTCAAATTGTTGTGGAAAAACCTTAAAGACAAAGAATTGTGCAATTTTTACCATGAACTCATGATTTCTGAAGCGGGTCATTATGTGAATTTTATTCAATTGGCTAAAAAATACCAGGATCCTGAAAAGGTGGAATTGCGCTGGCAAGAATGGTTGACGCATGAGAGGGAGGTATTGAAAGACTTGGAGATCAGAGGAGATAGAATGCATTAAAATCAAATACATAAAGGTACTGGCCATTTTTATGGAATTCTGAAAGTACTTTATCGGCAATCATGATTGGGTATGGAATTTAGCGATCAAGCAATACCTCAGTCACTTTTGTTTAGGGTTTTATTGACTTGCTTCAGTTCCTGAAGATTCCCCTTGTGTTAAAAACAATTAAAAACCTTTGATTCCTTTTTATGAAGGGTAATTTTCATTAATATTAACGGTAAAGACAGGAATAAAATTAATTATTGGCCACTTACGGACAATCTATGAATCTGCTCGAAAATATAAGAGAAGCCTTTAGGTCAGTGAAATCAAACCTTCTCAGAACCATTCTTACCGGTTTGATTATTGCAATTGGCATAACTTCCCTTGTAGGAATGCTAACCGCCATTGATGCCATGAAGGCTCAAATTGAAGAAAGCCTTTCAGGCTTTGGTGCCAATAACTTTGATGTTAGGAGTAAAGGTTTTTCCGGAGGAAGGGCTACTTCTTCTGGAATCGCACCCAAAAACTACCCAAACATTACCTTTAGAGAAGCCTCCGAATTTAAGGAAAAATACAATCAGAGAGGAGTGTCCACAATTACTACATTCGTCTCAGGTTCTGCAGAGATTAAAAAAGCCTCCAAAAAAACCAATCCCAATAGCCGTATTATCGGAGGAGATGAGAATTATTTTTTAATAAAGGGAGTATCAATAGAGAAAGGAAGAAGCTTTAGTAATGTAGAGATTGAATATGGAAACAATGTATGTGTTATAGGTACTGAAATCCAAAAGACTCTTTTTGAGGATAGGGAAGATCCCTTGAACCAGTACATTTCATTCTATGGAAAGCGGTACACCATCGTTGGTATTATGGAGAAACAAGGTGGAGTAGGAGGTGATTCTGGTGCTGACCGGGCCATCATCATTCCGATCTTGAATGCGCGAAACCTTGATAATCGAGGTAGTTTTAGGTATACCATTACCATCGCCGGACAAGACCCTTTACAGTTACAATACGAAATGGGTCAGGCAACAGGCATTATGCGTGCTGTTCGTGAAGATGATGTACGCATGGAGGATTCTTTTGAGGTAGTAAAATCCCAGACACTGGGAGAAAGCCTTGAAGAAATTGCCGGGTATCTGAGGATTGGGGGTTTTGGGATAGGTTTTATTACCCTTTTAGGAGCCTCTATCGGGTTAATGAATATTATGTTGGTGTCCGTAACAGAAAGAACCAGAGAAATTGGTATCAGAAAAGCAATGGGCGCTACCCCACTTCGTATTCGACAACAATTCCTAATAGAAGCCATTGTGATTTGCGTTATGGGAGGAATTCTAGGCGTAATTATGGGGATTGGTATAGGTAATATTGTAGGCAATACAGTGGGGCCGGGAGGATTTTTGATTCCATGGGTTTGGATTATTTTTTCGTTTGTAGTCTGTATTTTAGTGGGGCTATTTTCTGGCCTTTTGCCCGCTTACAAAGCCAGTAAGCTCGATCCTATAGAGTCACTTCGGTACGAATAAATGCTATTAAAATGAGTAACAATACATTTGATGCCATTGTTATTGGCTCAGGGATTAGTGGAGGATGGGCCGCTAAGGAATTGTGCGAGAAAGGTCTAAAAACTCTCGTGCTGGAAAGAGGCAGAAATGTAACGCACAAGAAGGATTACCCTACCATGCATACGCCCCCCTGGGAATTCCCCTTACGTGGGCAAATGTCTCTTGAGGTAAAGAAAGAAAACCCTATTGTTTCGAAGTGTTATGCATTTAAAGATGATGCAGATCATTTTTTTGTAAAGGACAAGGAGCATCCTTATGTTCAGGACAAGCCTTTTGATTGGATTAGAGGCTATCAGGTTGGTGGCAAATCCTTGCTTTGGGCCAGGCAGGTGCAGCGATGGAGTAAATATGATTTTGAGGGCCCTGTCAGAGATGGGTTTGCAGTAGATTGGCCCATACGCTATGAAGACATTGCGCCCTGGTACAGTTATGTAGAACGATTCATTGGCGTCAGTGGAAACAAAGATGGTTTGGAAACCTTGCCTGACGGGGAGTTTTTACCTGCCTGGGAAATGAACAAAGTGGAAAAATCCATTCAGCAGAAAGTAAATGCAGCCTATCGGGATAGAAATTTTGTGATTGGCAGATGTGCCCACCTTACCCAGCCTGCAGCGCATCACATGGCGCAGGGAAGAGGGAAGTGTATGGCAAGAAGCATGTGTCAGAGAGGTTGTCCGTTTGGTGCTTACTTTAGTTCAAATTCGGCAACTTTACCCGCCGCCGAAGCAACGGGAAACCTTACCATCCGACCGCATTCAGTGGTTCATTCACTTATTTACGATGATGCGAAAGGCAAGGTTACAGGTGTACAAGTGGTGGATGCAGAAACCATGGAGACCACTGAATTTTATGCCAAGGTGATATTTGTTAATGCTTCCACCTTAAACTCAAACCTCATTTTACTTAACTCAAAATCCAAACGATTCCCTGATGGTTTGGGCAATGACAATGGATTGCTGGGAACCCATATTGCATTTCACAATTACAGAGGTTCATTGTCTGCTAAAATGGATGGCTTTCTTGAGGATTACTATTATGGACGGCGGCCAACTGCCATCATGATGCCTAATTTTAGAAATGTGAAAAAGCAGGAAATGGATTTTCTAAGGGGGTACATGACTTTTTATTCTGCGGGTAGAGGAGGCTGGGGCAATTCTAGAAATGTTGATTTTGGTCCAGAATTTAAGGAAGCCAATTCGGAAGTAGGGGATTGGGGAGTCTATATGATGATGCAGGGAGAAACCATTCCCAAACTCGAAAACAAGGTTTACCTCGATGATGAATTAACAGATAAATGGGGAATGCCGCAATTAAGAGTGGATGTAGGCTATGACGAAAACGATGAAAAGTCCCTTAGGGATTTTTTGGACCAAGGGGCAGAAATGCTAGAAAAGGCAGGTTGTAAGGACATCAAACAAAAAGATAGTGGACAAGCCCCAGGCTTGGATATTCATGAAATGGGAGGAGTAAGAATGGGCAAAGACCCGAAAACCTCTCTTTTAGGTAGATACCACCAAATGCATGCTTGCCCAAATGTGTATGTCACGGACGGATCCTCTATGACCTCAACAGGCACTCAAAATCCCAGTCTTACCTATATGGCCTTTACAGCGAGAGCGGTAGATCATGCTGTAAAGGCATTGAAAAGGAAGGAAATTTAGATTGGTTGGTTTTTAGATCCTACAATCAATTCGAATGCTGTTTATTTTTAATAGTTTGTAGGGAAATAGATAAGCGAAAATTTAAATTAAAATATTTAACTTACGACTTAATTTTCTTTATAAACTGCCTGATCTATAAAAAAATATGAAAAGACTACTGCTAATAAGCCTGTACATAGCCTTTGGCGCGGGTATCATAAGTTGCAAACCGGAAGAAGCAAAAGAAAAAACCCGGCCGAATATCATCTTTATTATGAGTGATGACCATGCTTATCAAGCCATAAGCGCTTATGGTCATGGGCTTAACGAGACTCCTAACATTGATCGAATCGCCAATGAAGGCGCAATATTTCAACGGGCCACGGTGACCAATTCTATTTGTGCCCCAAGTCGGGCTGTAATGCTAACTGGTAAACACAGCTTTATCAATGGCAAGGTGGATAATTATCAACCTTTCGATTGGGATCAGGATAACTTCCCTAAATTGCTTCAAGCCAATGGTTATCAGACAGCTATGATTGGTAAAATTCATCTGGATGGATTGCCGCAAGGCTTTGACTTTTCTATGGTGCTACCAGGTCAGGGACATTATTACAACCCTGATTTCCTAATCAATGGAGAAAAGAAGCAGATTGAAGGATATTGTACAGATATTATCACAGATGCGGCATTGAACTGGTTGAAGAATGACAGAAAGGAAGACGAGCCTTTTCTTTTACTTTATCACCAAAAAGCCCCGCATAGAAACTGGAAGCCTGCGCAGGAGTATTTGACTTTATATGATGACGTAACGTTTGACCCTCCAGCTAACTTCTTCGATGATTATGAAGGCAGAGGAACTGCTGCGAAGACGCAAGAAATGGAAATTGAAGGCCATGCCCGTTGGGGACATGATTTTAAATTTCAAATAGACCCTACCAATGGAGATACCACTTGGTTGGTAAATCAGTTGAAGCGAATGAACCCTGAACAATTGGAGGATTGGCTGGCTGCTTATGAACCTAAAAATAAGGCCATGCTGGACGCCAATCTAAGTGGTAAGGAATTGGCATTATGGAAATACAATCGCTATATCAAAGACTACCTGAGAACGATCAAATCTGTAGATGATGGTGTAGGGGAGTTGTTGGATTACCTTAAAGAGACTGGGCTAGATGAAAATACCATTGTCGTATATACCTCTGATCAAGGATTTTATTTGGGTGAACACGGTTGGTTTGACAAACGCTTTATGTATGAGGAATCCTTCAGAACGCCGTTATTGATGAAGTATCCAAAAGAAATTAAAGCAGGAAGCAGTTTTGACCAATTGGTTCAGAACCTTGATTTCGCACCAACCTTTTTGGATTATGCAGGAATAGCCATTCCTGAGGAAATGCAAGGTGAATCGTTTAAGGATTTGGTAGCAGGCAAGACGGATGAGTGGAGAGATGCTGTGTACTATACCTATTATGAGTATCCGGCTGAGCATCAAGTTAAGCGGCATTATGGAGTGTCCACCAAACGTTATAAACTCATTCATTTTTACTATGATATAGATGAGTGGGAATTGTATGACTTGGAAAAAGATCCTTCGGAAATGAAAAGTGTCTATGATGATCCAGCCTATGCTGAGGTCCAAAAAATGATGCATGAAAAGTTGGAAGAGACAAGGAAAAAATATGGTGACAGTGATGAACTGAACCAACATTACCTTGATGCCTATTTGGAACATAGGGCAAATAGATAATTGAATTCAAATTTAAAAAAGGCATGAGGATATATTCTTCATGCCTTTTTTTGTGTCAAAAAATGTCAAAAAATAATATTAAAGATTAGAAATACTTGTCACCTAATTTGGGATTGTATCCCAACCTAGCATAAAGCAGCATACTGTCTTTTTTTTAGGAATTGGTAATTGAAAATAACCCTGCCCTATTTCCATAAATAAAGTTCTGAATTATAACACCGAACGAAAGGCCTATTTTACTTTCTCATATTTGAAGCATTAATTGTTAATGCATCAAATATGAGAAAGTTTAAAATTATTCTTGTCGGCATTTTTATAGCCATTCTTTTCCTCCCAGATCTGCTGATTTCCCAGTCTAATTTCGAGGTTGGAAAGGAAAGCCATGCTTCAGGTGTATTTAACCCGAAATATGCAATAGACAATCTATTACGTGCTGAAATCGCTTCAAAATCAGCCACTTCGTTGCTGTTTTCAATTCTACCTGACGGTAGACAGGTTCACCATAGCGGTGCTATGCTAAAATCTCCAAACAGCCTGATTTTCTTGCGATTGCAACACTTCCCGTAAACACGGGACAGGCTATCACGAATTCTATTACATAATCCGGGTTTAATGTCAAAAATGGTACACCTGTTTTTTTCCATAAGACAAGTTTCTCCAAACTCCTACACTAGTCGACTGACTTGGCTTTGAATGGTTTTGCTACCATCTATTCATTTCTTTATCAACCTGAGGAATAGCTTATATAAGCCTTGAAATGAAGTTTTTAGTGGTATATTTTTTTGATTGACCATTCATTAGTATTTTTTTTTTATAAAAATTTAATTTGCATATTTAGCTTTGAAAAAAACATTTTTTGTAAAATGATCTTTTTGTTAAGCTAGGGAGCTATGGGTGAAATTCCTGAAAGGGTTATCATAGAAGACAAATCTATTGTGGTCTTGCCATTTGTTAACATGAGCAATGATCTAGAGAATGAGTACTTTAGTGATGGCATAACTGAAGAAATAATCAATGCACTAACAAAGGTAGCTGGGCTCAAAGTGATAGCCAGAACCTCATCTTTTGCCTTCAAAGGCAAGAGTTTGGATGTAAGAGAAATAGGCCAACAACTTGGGGTAGCAAATATACTGGAGGGAAGTGTCAGGAAGGTTGCAAATCGTGTTCGCATTACCGCACAGTTAATCAATGCCAAAAATGGAGTGCATTATTGGTCCAAGAATTTTGACCGACAAATTCAGGATATTTTTGCTTTGCAGGATGAAATCAGCTTGCTAATTGCTGACCAAATACGAGAGAATTTTGGACATTTGGAGATAAAGAATCATTTGATTCAAGCTTCAACACGTAGTGTTTCTGCTTATGAACATTTTTTAAAGGGGCGTTATTACCAACTTCAATGGACCGCAGCCTCTTTAAAACAAGCCATAGTTCAATATGACGCAGCCATTGCAAAAGACCCTGAATTTGCCAGAGCCTATTATGGGAATTTACAGTGTTATGGTTTATTGGTCATTTGGGGCTTTATACCTGCCGAAGAAGGAATGGGCAAAGCGATAGACAATTTTATACTTGCCAAGGAACTTGATACTGAACTGCCCGAATACCCCATGTCTTTTGTAGGGCGTAGCTTGTGGAAGGAATGGGATTTTAAGCAGGGTTATGAATTCATTCAGCAAACCTTGGCCATGAACCCTAAACATACGGATGCATTGGAGGCCATGGCTGAGTTGTTTATTGCCTTGGGCTATTTTGATCAAGCGGAGGTATTTGTGAAGAAAGCTTTGGAAGTGGATCCCTTGTCCCCCAATCACCACTTTACAATGGCCAATATCTTTTATTTAAGGCTAGCTTTTGATATTGCTTTGCACCATATCGATAAAGCATTGCAGATCAATCCTCTATTTGACCATGCCTTGAGACTAAAGGTGAATGTTCTCATACTGCTGGGAAAAGAGGAGGAAGTTGAAGTATTGGCTGAAAAATTTGAGGAAAAAGCATTGATAAAACTGCTCTACGCAATTGTCAATAAGAAAATTGCGCAGGTCCCTAAAGCATACTTGGATGAATGGGAGGGGTTAGAAGGAGAAGCAGGGGAAATAATGCCCTATAAATTGTTTATCCTAGCCAATGGAAATTGCTCAAAACAAGCCTTTAAGTTGTTGCAAAGTGGGATCGAAATGCGTAGAGGGCAATTAATCAATTATAGATATGAACCCTTTTTACAAGGCTTGAAAGAAATTGAAGGATTTGAAAGCTTACACAAGGCCAACTTTAGCTTGACTGGAAATGAAGAGTGGTTTGCCCAAGTGAAGCCATCCCAAATTTTGGATGAAAGTGAATCGGATGTGTTAAAGGAAAAGTTAATTAGGTATTTTGACAAGGAAAAACCGTTCCTAGACCCCCAAATGAACTTAAACGCTTTGGGTAGTAGACTGGAACTTCATCCCAACAAACTGTCCTATTTAATTAATGAAAAACTCAAAGTCAATTTCAATGAATTTGTGAACAATTACCGATTAAATTATTTTAAAAAGATGGCGATCAATCCACGTTTTAATCACCTAACCTTGTTGGCACTGGCTTATGACAGTGGTTTTAATTCCAAAACAGTTTTCAATTCTTTCTTCAAGGCAAAAGAAGGAGTTACACCAAGTGTTTGGTTAAAAAAGGCAAAAATGGAAAAATAGCCAGCTAGGAAGCAAAAGGTATCACATTATAATTCAGAACGCATCAGTAGATGTAAAGGCTCATTTTTGTTCAGAATAATTTATCAAACTATTGTATCATGAGAACGAATCCAATGCCAGGACCAGATAAAAATGAATCCTTTCCTTTATTGAATCATAACAAATTGTGTTTCTTAAAGAATATCATCACCAATCCCAATATAGAAGTGGGGGATTATACCTATTATGATGATTTAGAAGATGTTTACAATTTTGAAAAAAATGTCAAGTATCATTTTGATTTTATAGGCGACAAATTAATAATAGGTAAATTTTGTATGATTGCCTCGGGTGTTTCATTTATAATGAACGGGGGGAATCACCTTAGTACTTCTATTTCAGCCTATCCTTTTGCTATTTTTGGTCATGGCTGGGAAAAAGCAATGAAAGGAAAAAGCTACCCTTATAAAGGAGATACCATTGTTGGCAATGATGTATGGTTAGGTCATAAAGTAACGATTATGCCGGGGGTGAAAGTCGGTGATGGGGCCATTATTGCCAGCCATTCAGTTGTAACTGCTGATGTTCCATCCTATGCTATAGTTGGTGGAAATCCTGCCAAATTAATTCGAAAAAGATTTTCTGATAGCACCATTAGTCGGTTGCTTGAATTAAAATGGTGGAACTGGCCCATTCAAAAAATTACCGACAATGCACACCTTTTAACAGGTGACGATATAGAAAGATTCTTAAAAGAGCTTTAATTCAATGATTTTTTAAGGTGATGAATAGGTAAAAGCAAGGTTTTTTAATTCCTTAAAGCTGATAATTTAGCCAATGGCATATTTCTATAAGTAAAATTAATAAAACGAAAAAAGGCAAAACAATTGTCACTTTAGGCTTCGGGTAAACACCCAAAGCTTTTTTTGTGCGATATGCAAGCATTATCAAAAAACAGAGCCGGAATAGATGAATTCCAATCTATTATACCCGAAACATGCAATAGACAATCTATTACGTGCTGAAATCGCTTCAAAATACCCAATCGTTGCTGTTTTCAATTCTACCTGACGGTAGACAGTTTCACCATAGTGGTGCTATGCTAAAATCTCCAAACTGTTTGATTTTCTTGCGTAAACACGGGACAGGCTTTACTCCTGACTATTGTCAGGGTGGAGAAATCCTATTATATAATCCGGGTTGAAGTAAATTTTATTTCCTACCAAAGAAGTTCAGAATTATAAATTGGAACGATCTATAGGTCCCTGCCTGCTACTTTTGAACCATCAATTTTATTTAAAAGTAGTATTCATATCAACTTTAACTTATTTAAAATGAAATCATTAGTATTAGGAGGACTATTCTTCCTTTCCATGCTCCCCGGATTTGCTCAAAGCAATTCCTTTACCATTAGCGGTTATCTCACAGATGAGGTCAATGGGGAAGTGCTCATAGGTTCTACGGTTAGGGTAGATCAAATCAAAAGCGGAACGGTGTCCAATGTGTATGGGTTTTATTCCATTACTTTAGAAGAAGGAAATTACGACCTTCATTTTAGTTTTGTGGGTTATACAGGGGTTCATAAACAAGTAAAGCTGGACAAGGACCTAAGATTGGATATTTCTTTGGCCTTGTCTGATACCGAGTTAGAGGCTGTGGTCATTCAAAGCGATAGGATGGATGAAAATGTATCATTCGTAGAAATGAGCACAGCGAAAATGGACATTAAAACCATCGAGAAGATGCCGGCCTTTGTTGGAGAGGTGGATGTACTAAAAAGTATACAGCTGCTTCCAGGTGTGAGTTCGGTAGGGGAGGGCACTTCCGGTTTCAACGTAAGAGGAGGTACAGTGGGGCAAAATCTTGTTTTATTGGACGAAGCCCCTGTTTACCAGTCCTCTCATTTGTTTGGTTTTTTCTCTGTCTTCAACCCTGATGCGGTCAAGGATGTCAAACTTTATAAAGGTGGGATCCCAACCCGCTTTGGAGGCAGGTTATCCTCTGTTCTTGACATAAGGATGAAAGAGGGAAATAATCAAAACTACGATGTAGCCGGTGGAATAGGAACTGTTTTTAGCAGACTGTCCTTAGAGGGACCTATCAAAAAAGGAAAATCTTCATTTATACTTGCCGGTCGTCGTTCTTATGCAGATGTATTGGCACGACCATTTACAGATGCTTTGGACAATGGGGCGGGTATGTACTTTTACGATCTTACCGCAAAGACCAATTTTGAGCTAAATGATAAGAACAAGCTTTTCGTATCCGGTTATTTGGGAAGAGACGTTTTTAAATTTGATGCATCTCAAGGCTTTAATTGGGGGAATAAAACTGCCACGATACGATGGAATCATCTTTATGGAAGCAAATTGTTTTCAAACTTCTCAGCATTTTACAGTGATTACAATTATGGTTTTAGCTTTGGGACCAATGAAAATGATCAGTTTGACTGGCAGGCAGCTATTTCTACCTGGAATTTCAAACCTGAATTTACCTGGTTTGCCAACCCTTCTCATGAACTTACCTTCGGAGGAGAGTTAATTGCTTATAGATTCCGACCGGCAGATGCTAAAATTGTCAATAATGGAGCGCTTTCCAATATCAGTTTGGACCATAGAAAAGCTGTTGAGGGAGCTTTGTATGTCAGTAGTGAACAAAAATTTGGGGAAAAGTTTGTGGCACAATATGGCCTTCGGTTCAGTTATTTCAATCATTTTGGAGATAAGACTTATACGTATGGAGATACCTTGCCGGGCATAGAACGGCCTTTGATAGGGGTAACAGAAAATGGAGCCTGGAATTCGGTGGCCCAATACAATAATCTGGAACCTAGGCTGTCAATAAAGTATTCACTGAATGAATCCAGTTCCTTGAAGGGCAGTTATAACCGGATGAGTCAGTACCTGCACCAAATTTCAAATACAACTGCCTCATTGCCCATTGATATCTGGCAACCATCCGACAACAATATATTGCCTCAAACCGGGAATCAGGGAGCCTTAGGTTTTTTCAAAAACTTTTTTGGCAATCGGTTTGAAACAAGCGCGGAGATCTATTATAAATGGAACCAAAACCAAATAGATTACATCGATGGGGCCGAATTATTTATCAATGAATTTATGGCTTCTCAATTACTTTCAGGTAAAGGAAGGGCGTATGGATTAGAATTATATGCCAAGAAAAACCAAGGGAGGTTTACGGGTTGGATAAGTTATACTTTGGGTAAAACTGAATTGAAAGTAGATGGGATAAATTATGGTGACAATGAATTGACAAGGGAGGGGAATTGGTATCCTACAAGGTATGACCAACGCCATAACCTGAAGCTGGCAGGGTTTTATGAACTAAACAAGAGGGTGACGCTGTCAGCAAATTTCAGTTATTTGTCCGGTACGCCCACCACCTTTCCAACAGATCGGATCATAGTGCAAGGTAAGGTGATCCCATATATCGATGGAAGTGATAGAAATAACTATCGGATTCCTAATTTTCACCGATTGGACATTGCTTTGACAATAGACAATGTATGGAGAGGAAAGAAACAGCGGAAAGGTACGGATAACCTTGTTGTCTCGGTTTACAATCTTTACGGAAGGAAAAATCCCTTCAGCATTTATTTTTCTCAAGGTGCATCCTCGAGACCACAGGTGGGTGAGCCCTTATCTACTTCAGCTCATCAAATGTCTCTCATTGGTTCTTTAATACCTTCTGTAACCTATAATTTTAAATTTTAATTTTAGACAAATTAATACCTATACCATGAAAAAATTAATCGTTTTCTTTTTGGCCTGTCTTAATTTCGCGTGTGATACTGAAATCAATCCTACTCTTAATCCTGCGGCAGAGGTGATCGTTGTGGATGCTTGGTTAAATGATAAAAATGAAACCCAGAAAATTTTTCTGACAATATCGCAACCTTATTTTGATCAATCCCTGCCTGAGATGGTAGAAGATGCAAGTGTAAGTGTCATAGATCTTGCTTCAGGAGAAACAATTACATTTGTTGAAACAGATGCCTATTATGCTTGGGAACCGGGTGATGAAGGGTTTTTGGAAGTTGGTCACCAATATCAGCTACTCATTGAAGTAGAAGGTGTAACTTATACTGCCAATGCGGGTTTGGGGCCTGTACCTGAGGTTGATTCTGTGGAGTTTACTTATAATCCGAAAGACATTAATTTCAAGGAACCTTATTTTACTGCAGAGTTTTTGGCCAATGATATCCCCGGGCAGGGAGATGCCTACTGGATCAAGGCTTGGAAAAATGGTGTTTACTTAAGCAAGCCTTCTGAAATCAATATAGCCTATGATGCAGGTTTTTCTTCCAATCAAACTATGGATGGAGTGCTTTTTAATCAGATTATTCGTAAAGATTTCGTGAACCCATGGGATAAAAATCCGGATAATGAAAACGTTTTATTGCCCCCATATGTGGTTGGAGACTCCTTGTATTTGGAGATTCATTCCATTGACCCTATGGCATTTGAATTTTTGTCCGGAGTAATATTACAAACCAATAGGCCCGGCGGTTTTTCTGAATTATTTGCGACTCCATTGGCAAATGTTATCAGTAATATTCAAACAGTATCCGGAGAGTCTACTACTAAGGTTCAGGGGTTCTTTAATGTTTCGGCTGTCACAAGTGGAGGCGGAAAATTAACCGGCGCTATTGCAGAAGCTGCAATGAACTTGGAAGAAAACTAATGTCCATCAATGGACAAAATTAATTCAGGGTAACAACTTTATTTAATAAGAAAATAGTTGTTGCCCTGAAATTAATTTAATGGAATTTATAAAACTGGAAATAAACTTTTAATACAGGTTAATTCTTATAACCCAACCTGGCATAAAGCAATTTTTTACTGTCGCCATTCTTAGGGATAGGCAGCTGAAAGAAATTTTCCATAGTGTTTCCCATACTATTCGGAAGTTTGGGAATCAGAATGTGATTGTTTTTTATCTTGTGTACCATGTTCAAATTAAACACATGCTTGCGATTAAGCCGGTAGAAGTCCTTCAGCATAAAGAGGTTGTTTTGGTAAAAATTCTTTAAGCCTGGAGAAGTGAAATCTATACTTTGTTTGTTATTGGTAGTAATGGCTCTAATGATTTTATCATCGGCTTCTAATAAAATGAGGTCTCGCACAGGTATTGCTGTGATTTCATTAAAACCTGTGGTAACCATTAATTTATTGTGAACCCCTGGATTTGAACTTAAGTTTGTTTGTCCCAGGTTTTTTCTTTGGGACTGATAAATGATGGCCAATTCAATTTTTTCAGCCAGGATATCTGGATCAAATGGTTTATGTATAAAATCAAAGGGGCATAAAAATTTAGCTTGATCAAATCCAATTTGCTTTGGCAAGCCAGATAGAATAATAATAAAAGATAAAATTGTCCTTTATTATTATTTTGCTTATTTTTGTTCCATAACAAATCAACGAAGTACCTATTTAAATTTATAGTTATGGAAAAGGGGATTGAACAAACAGTGGGTGAAGTGGTGGCCGCTAACTTTAAAACTGCCAAAATATTTACCAGCCATGGAATAGATTTTTGTTGTGGGGGAAATATAGGAATTGCCGAGGCTTGCCAGAAAAAAGGAGTTAACCTGGATAAACTATTGCAAGAACTTAATAAGGCCAATAAAGGGAATATCAGTGATCAATTTGCTAATTTGACCGCTGGTGAATTGATCATGCATATTGTAAATGTGCATCATGCCTATGTAGAGGAAAGCATACCTCTCCTTAAATTGTACCTGGCAAAATTGGAGAAAGTACATTCTCAAAGCCATCCAGAACTTGAGGAAGTCCATCGACTTTTTACGGAGGGGGCGGCCGCATTGACCGTTCATATGAAAAAAGAGGAGTTGGTATTATTTCCCTATATCCAATCCATGGTGAAGGCTAAGAAGGAAGGTATTCCTTTGCCCAAGGCCCACTTTGGTGCGATAGAGAATCCGATTCAGATGATGGAAGATGACCATGAAGCTGAAGGTGCTCGTTTTGCCAGAATTTCAAATTTAACCCAAGCCTACGCAATTCCAGATGATGCTTGCACGACTTACCGAGTTGCTTACCAAATGTTGGAAGAATTTGAAAATGATCTTCATACCCATATCCATTTAGAAAATAATATACTTTTCCCCAAGGCCCAGTCCATGTTTTCGAATTTGACTGCATGATTCTTTTAATGGCACCATCTGTTTTTTTAATGGAAGGTGCCTTTTTGCCGAATAGGGTGGTCATTATTAAAACCAACTTAATCGTCACTGCGAACCCTATGTGGGGGCCTTTGAGGAGGGAAAGGGAGCGGCAGTCTCGTTTTCCAGGGAATTAATACGGTTTTCTCTACTCAAAATGCGCTCTAAGCCTTGGAAGAACGATTTTTCCGTGTTAAATAAAATTGGACTCAGGTAATGCATTTATTTTAGTTTTTATGCCCAAACAACTTTTTGAATCGAGACAGCTGAGTAGCTAAGTAATTTCATTTTTTTTCTAAAATGGAATGTTTTAAAGTGAATTTCCTCCGTTTAGCTATTTTCCTATGCGTTTTTAATTTTTTGTTTTTAGATTTAGGACAGAACAGTAGAAAAAACATGGATAAGGGTCAAAAAATCCTAGTGGTAGGTAGCGCAAATACAGACATGGTAATAAGAGTGGACGAGTTTCCTTCACCGGGTCAGACATTACTGGGACATAGTTTTCTTTTGAATCCTGGCGGCAAGGGTGCCAATCAGGCAGTTGCCGCAGCCAGACTTGGAGGTAAGGTAGCCATGATAGCAAGGCTTGGAAATGATCTCTTTGGCAATCAAACCATTGAGAATTTCAGGAAAGAAGGGCTCAATGTAGAAGGTGTAGTTCTTGATAATAAATTGCCTTCTGGTGTTGCTCAGATTATAGTGGAAAAATCAGGTGAAAACATTATAGTAGTGGCTGGAGGTGCCAATCTAGCCTTGAACACAAGGCAGATCAATAAATACTACGGCTTGCTACAGGAATCTGAAGTGATTCTCTTACAGTTAGAGATTCCATTAGATACTGTTTTATATGTGGCGAAAAAGGGGACTAGTTTGGGAAAAAAAGTAATTTTAAACCCGGCACCAGCTAGTAAATTGCCCAACGAACTGTATTCGAATATATATGCCATTACACCCAATGAAACTGAAACCAAACTTCTGACGGGAATAAAAATCACAGGAGAAGAGAGCGCACTACATGCTGCGAATTTTTTCCATGACAAAGGCGTAAAAGTAGTGGTCATCACTTTAGGTGCCGCTGGGGCATTCCTCTCTACACCAGATTATGCTGGAACGCTCCCTACATTAGAAGTAGAGGCTGTGGACACAACCGCTGCTGGAGATACTTTCAATGGCGCTTTGGCCGCAGCTTTGTCCAAAGGTATGGATTGGCAAGAAGCAGTAAGCTTTGCAAATAAAGCCGGTGCTTTATCTGTGACCAAACATGGGGCTCAGGCTTCTGTTCCATTTTTAAAGGATATCCAGGAATAATCCCTTATACTTATCATTGCATATAATCATAAACTTCACATGAAAAACCTTTTTATCGCCATAATTTTAGGTATGGGCATACCCCTTCTTTTGACCAGTTGCCAAAAATCAACGAATTCAATAAAGCACCGGGTTCTTTTGGATTCTGATGCCAATAACGAATTGGATGACCAACATGCCATGGCTTACTTGTTCTTTAATGGTGATGTTTTTGATGTTGTTGGGATAACAGTAAATACCACCAGAAGTGGGGGCAATATCGAAGGTCACTATAAGGAAGCCAGAAGGGTAATGGATCTTTGCAATGTGTATGAGAGTATGCCGCTATTTAGAGGCGCGAATGCTTCTTTTGAGGACATTAGGCCAAACCTGGATAAAGCCAAATTTGATGGTTCCAAAGCAGTGGATTTTATCATTGAAGAAGCGCATAAAAAAGCAGATGAGAAATTGATCCTTTTGCCTGTGGGCAAATTAACCAATATCGCCTTGGCTTTGGAGAAAGATCCATCCATAGCCAGCAAAGTGAGGATTGTATGGTTGGGTTCTAATTATCCATATGCTGGCGAATACAATCAAGACAATGATGAAGCTTCATTGAATTATATTTTGAATGTGGATGTGCCTTTTGAGATTGTCTTGGTAAGAGGAGGTAAACTTACAGGAACCGCTGCAGTCTCTTCCAACAGAGCTGAAATCAATAGTATAATGCCAGGTAAGGGACCTTTGGCGAACAAAAAAGTAATCGGTAGACATGGAGATTCCTTCGATCGTTTTGGTGATTATTCAGTAAGCCTGTACAATAATATCCAAACCTATGACGAGGCAGGAACCAGGCCTTTGTATGATATGGCTGCCATCGCAATTATAAAAGACCCTACCTGGGCTGAAAAAAAAGAAATTCCAGCACCTTTATTAGTAGATGGGGAATGGGAAGAAAGGCCAGATAACCCAAGGAAAATAATTATCTGGGAAAATTTCAACAAGGAAGCTATCATGGGTGACTTTTTTGATAGAATGGAAAACTATGTGCTTGTAACTCCTTAATTATTAATAATTAGTGTCAAAATACCTTTGTCATTGCACTTTCAATTGTTATGTTATACAAAGCTACTAGCAATGAATTTGAATTGATTTGATCCAAAAATAAAAAATAAACCCAACCACCAAGCTAATGTTTATAATCAACGATTACCCTCTGGCCGTCTTCTTTTGTTTTATCACCATGTTGTGTTGGGGCTCATGGGCCAATACACAGAAATTAGCCGAAGGCAATTGGAGATTTGAATTGTTTTATTGGGATTATGTGTTGGGCATAGTTTTGCTCTCATTGGCGTTTGGATTGACACTTGGAAGTATTGGAGAAGGAGGAAGGCCATTTCTCGAAGACTTAAGCCAGGCCGAACTTTCAAGCTATTGGAATGCATTGGCTGGTGGTGTGGTTTTTAACCTGGCCAATATCTTGATTGTCGCAGCAATATCCGTTTCAGGCATGGCAGTGGCCTTTCCTGTTGGCATTGGTCTGGCCCTGGTTTTGGGGGTTTTGATCAATTATATTTCCGAGCAAAAGGGTGATCCCATCCTGTTGTTTTTGGGTGTAGCATTGGTGACAATAGCCATTATACTGGATGCAATGGCGTACAAGAAAAACAGTAAAGACAAAGCCAAAGATGTTTCCAAAGGGCTTAAGTTGGCTTTAATAGGAGGGGTTTTAATGTCTTTTTTCTATTTTCTTGTCCAGCAATCCATGTCGCTGAACTTTCTGTCTCCAGAAGTAGGGAAGTTTACCCCTTATAGCGCAGTTTTTGTATTTGCTTTAGGGATATTGTTAAGCAATTTCCTTTTCAATACTATTCTAATGAAAAAGCCTGTTGACGGCGATCCCGTTTCTTATAAGGATTATTTTGCAGGAAACTTTAAGGTTCACCTGGTAGGGGTTCTTGGAGGGGCGATTTGGTGCGTTGGAATGGCCTTTAGTATTATTGCCTCAGAACAAGCTGGGCCTGCAATTTCTTATGGTCTCGGTCAGGGGGCTACCATGGTAGCGGCTTTCTGGGGTGTATTTGTTTGGAAAGAATTTAAAGGTGCATCAATAAGTACTAAAACCATGCTTAAAAGTATGTTTGCCTGCTTTATAGTGGGTATCATTATTATTATTTACGCCGGAATATAGGTCTTGGTATATAGGTTAGAAAGATAATTCCTGACAAAAGTTAAAACCTATAGATCAGTTAATACTTGAAATCCACAGCCTATTTCTTTAATCAGTTGAGTCTTATAGAGATGAAATCTTCCAGGTTTCACTCCCCTAATTTTACCATCAGGCTTATTATCAACAAAACCTGGAAGGTTTGCGGATTGAACGTAATACCCTAATCAAGAAAATATAATTTGGTTAGGGTATTATTATTTCTGGTATAACAGAACTCAGCCTGTTAAAATATTTTGGCAAGCTTCTTTGCAAGCAATACAGGCTGCTGCACATACTTTGCAATGTTCATGTTCATGCTGGCTGCATTCTTCCGCACACCTTGAACAAACACTAACGCAAAACCTTAATAATTCATCTATTGGACCATAGGACATGGACAGGATTTTGGCTGTTGAAGAACAAATTTCTGCGCAAACCCTATCTGTCCTGATACATGGCACCATATGACTAATGTTTTCTTCATCAAGACAAGCATCTGCACATTGATTACATGCATCAGCACAGGCATTCATGGTTTTAATTAGGGTTTCATTTTTCATGATTATACAGTTTGGGTTATTCTTATTTTACTTACTGTCTGTTCCAAAAACTGTGCCTCAATAGTCATAGTCATTGGGCGTACTCCAGGAAAGCTAGCCTTGCAATTTCTGCAATGATGTTATCTGCTTCAGGTAAGTTTGAGAAATTCTCCACCAGTACTGTCAATACTATAGGTTGATTACCAAATAAAATTCCAGCATCTCCACGTACATATTCCAGTGTCCCTGTCTTATGCGCAATGACTACTCCCTCAGGCAATAAATGAGGCAAGGCACTGGTATCCTCACAACCTTTCAGCCATTCAATAACCTGAAAAGTGGAGGTTTTATTAAGTAACTTTTCATTCAAAAGTTCGAGGAGAAGTCTGTTCATTTCCTCCGAACTCGTGTAGTTCTGCTGACCCATAGCAATTGCCTCAAAATCCATCATGAACCTATTGAGCTGAGTGGCTTTATATCCGTTGGTAAGTAGCCATTCCTGAAAGGGTTTTAGGCCTACCGTTCTGATTAGAATATTGGTGGCGGTATTGTCACTTATCCGGATCATTTCCGAAGCCAGGTATTTATAAGTTATCTGAAATCCTGCAGGTTTGAATTGCAATTCCCCTGAACCGCCAACCTTATCTGAATTTTTAAGTTTGTAGGTTTCATTGAGCGAAAATTTCCCTTCTTCAACCTCTTCCATTAGGTATACCAGTAAGGGGATTTTAATGATACTGGCAGATGGGATTTTTCTCGCAGGATTCTTTTTAGCAAGGATTTCCCCCTTCGTATCCTGGATGATAAAAGACAATGCTACCGTGGAGTCTAAGGCTGCTATATATTCTTGTAATAATTGTTGTCCCGATACAACGGGGCTAAATATTCCCCCCCATATATTTGACAGCAGTAGGAAAAGAAAAAAGCGGAAGGTTCGGCCCATAGGTTTTTAAATTTAATTGTCAATATTTTTACCTTTAACTCAGGTTATTTAAAGGAACGCTTAAGGTAATTGTAGCTTTCTTTTTTTGTGGGTTTATGGAACCATAGGTAAATCGTTCCTTGACCATTCACTCCAGGAACCCACATAAAGTTTCGGAATATCCAATCCAGCAATGGCAATGGCCAGAAGGGTATGGCATGCCGTCACTCCAGACCCACAGTGGACAATGATTTCGTTAGAGGGGGTATCAATAAACGCTTTCTGGTATTTTTCCTTTAATGCTTCTTGGGATAAAAAGAAGCCGTTTTCATCTAAATTTTCCGTAAAAGGGAGGTTAATCGCACCTGGGATATGGCCAGCGATTTTGTCTATCGGTTCTCTTAAACCCTGATACCTTTCGGATTCTCTTACATCTATAATCATTTGCTTGGTTTTACCTGAAGCCGATTTCACTTCTGTGAGATCAGTTAAGGGCAACTTCCAATCCGTTGTTGGGTAAGGGGATAAAGAATGGGGAGTAGGGATTTCATCGTTAAGAGGGAATCCCTGTTTCTCGGCGGCTTGAATGCCTCCATCTAAAACCTGGACTTTCTCATGGCCAAGCGCCTTTAACATCCACCAGAAACGGGCCGCGGACATAGAGGCATTTTTGTCATCATAAACGATCACATGGCTTTTTGGCGTTATGCCTAATTTCCCAAGCAGGCTACCAAAGGCTGCGGGAGAAGGCAAGGGATGCCGCCCTCCATGTGCAGGATTCTCTTCTATTTGGGACAAATCCTTGTTCAAATCGACATGCAAAGCTCCATCAAGATGCCCTTTTTCATAATTTGAATAAACAAAACGTGCATCGACCAGGGTCAAGTTTTGGGTTTGAGCGAGTTGGCTTAATTCTTTTGCTTTGATTAAAGGATTGATCATGGGGTTCATTTTAATGATAATATTTTTTAATAAGCAATGAAATCACATCGCTTTTAGAAACTGAAAGGGTCGAGAGAAATTAAAGTCATACTGAGGCATGGACTTTCTCTATTTTTTCTTCATCAGGTTTTCTTTCACCCTGAACCGTACAATTTCAGCAATCAGATCAAGTGGTAATGGTTTGTCCATCGGAAATTGAATGGCTCCTTTCGAATAGGGATAATTTATTAACTGCGCATTAAATGCCTCAATTGCCGATGGGGAAGGGTAGAAGCCAATATGATTTTGGTAGGCTGCATAATGAACGAGATTACCATGCAACTTAAATGTTGGCATTTTATAATTGATACATTCTTCAGCCTCGATAGGAATGTTTTCTTTTATTGCGGCACGTATTTGCTCCAGTTTTTGCTGAACACCTGGCGGAAATTCCGCAATATAATCATCCGTATTTTTTGACGATTCCATTTGCAAAGACTTCATTGTATAAGTTGCGCTATTTTCTCCTTTTTAAACAGACCTTTTTCCTTCCCTTTTTCTGTTTTCAAAAATAACAGGTATTAGCATTTTTCTTTTGATTGCAACAGTTCTCCTGAAAAAGGTCAGGAAAATCGATTTCATAATCCAAGTTTTATAATTCTAATTAAATATAAAAAATATCACCAGAATACGAAACTGAACTGCCAAGCCAATAAACAAAAAGGCCCAAAGCTTTCACTTTGGGCCACAAATAACTTTATATTATCTTGGTTGCTGGGTTTAACCCGGATGATGCAATAGGATTCTAGATACCATCACGTAACAGAAGGCCTATTTCATGTTTAGGGTTTAAGTGTTCATGGCACCATTAACCTCAAGTGTTTGGCCTGAGATATAAGTACTCATGTCGGAACCTAGAAATACACAGGCATCTGCCACTTCTTCGGGTTTTCCTCCTCTTTTCATAGGAATAGCATCTCTCCATCCTTGAACAGTTTTTTCATCCAGCACTGCTGTCATTTCAGTTTCGATAAATCCTGGAGCAATGGCATTGCTTCGGATATTTCTTGATCCAAGTTCTAATGCTACGGATTTGGTGAAACCAATAATTCCTGCTTTTGAAGCGGCATAATTGGATTGTCCGGCATTTCCTCTAACACCCACTACGGAAGTAATGTTGATGATGGAGCCAGCTTTGGCCTTCATCATGGTTCGGGTTACTGCCTTTACGGTATTGAAACAAGATTTGAGGTTGATATTAATCACTTCATCCCAGTGTTCTTCAGACATTCTCATTAAGAGGTTGTCTCGGGTGATTCCGGCATTATTTACAAGAATATCTATTCCACCTAAAAATGTTACCACATCACCTATTAATTTGTCTGCAGCTGCAAAATCTGATGCATCAGAACGAAAACCTTTTGCCTTTATGCCGAAAGCTGCCAATTCTTTTTCAAGTGCCTCTCCTTTTTCTACACTTGACAAATAAGTAAAGGCCACATCAGCACCTTCCTGAGCAAAACGTATAGCAATGGATCTGCCTATCCCTTTGGAAGCCCCTGTTACCAAGGCTTTTTTACCTGTAAGTAATCCCATAGTCAATATTTTTAATGTTTGATTTAACTCAAAAATAGCTATTAATTATAAAAAATAGGCAACCCAATAATTTATTCCTACTTCAGACATTTTGAGGAACGTTGATCAGACTGATGAAAAATTGGAATTATATTAACTTTTATATGTAAAACCAAATTTTTTTCTGAACTTAATTATTATAAATTTGCATAGCAAAATAGTAATCAAAAGTTAAAAATATGTCTTCAACTAAATTCGATGTCATTGTTCTGGGCAGTGGTCCAGGTGGTTATGTAGCAGCAATTAGAGCTTCTCAATTAGGATTAAAGACTGCGGTAGTAGAAGCAGCAGATCTGGGTGGGATTTGTCTAAATTGGGGTTGTATTCCTACCAAAGCTTTGATAAAAAGCGCTCAAGTATTTGAATACATTAATCACGCAGAGGATTATGGTATTTCCGTAGAAAATGCGAGCGTGAATTTTGATGATATGATCAAGCGTAGCCGGAACGTAGCAGATGGCATGAGCAAAGGCATTCAATTTTTGTTCAAGAAAAATAAAATTGAAAAGCTTTTAGGTTGGGGTAAAATAAAACCCGGCAAAAAAGTAGAGGTAGAAGATAAGGATGGTAAGAAAACAGAATACAGTGCTGACCATATCATTATCGCTACTGGTGGAAGATCCAAAGAGCTGCCAGCTTTAAAGATAGACGACAAAAAAATAGTGGGATACCGCAAGGCGATGACTTTGGATAAATTGCCTAAGAAAATGGTAGTTGTGGGGTCTGGAGCCATAGGCGTAGAATTTGCCTATGTGTACAGTTCCATTGGTGTGGAAGTAACCATCGTTGAATTCCTTGACCGTATCGTTCCAAACGAAGATGAAGAAGTGTCTAAGACACTAGAGAAAATATATAAAAAGAAAGGCATCAAAGTGATGACCAGTGCTGAGGTGACCAATGTGGATACCAAAGGTGATGGTTGTAAAGTTACTGTCAAGACCAAAGACGGTGAAGAAAAAATTGATTGTGACATCGTACTTTCAGCAGTCGGCGTGGTGTCCAATGTAGAGAATTGTGGTCTTGAAGATGTTGGGATATTAGTGGACAGAGGTAAGATCAAAGTAGATGAGCTATACAAAACCAATATGCCAGGTTACTATGCCATTGGGGATGTTGTTCCCGGCCCTGCTTTAGCACACGTAGCCTCCGCAGAAGGAATTATCTGTGTAGAAAATATTGCCGGTCAAAATCCTGAACCTCTCGACTATAACAACATCCCTGGTTGTACTTATTGTTTGCCTGAAATCTCTTCTGTTGGTTTCACTGAAGCCAAAGCCAAAGAAGCAGGATATGACATTAAAGTCGGTAAATTTCCTTTCTCTGCCTCTGGAAAAGCTTCCGCAGCTGGAGCCAAAGATGGTTTTGTGAAACTTATTTTTGATGCTAAATATGGTGAACTCCTTGGAGCACACATGATCGGTTATAATGTGACAGAATTGATAGCTGAAATTGTAGCTATCAGGAAACTTGAAACTACCGGACACGAGATCATCAAGACAGTACACCCACACCCTACAATGTCTGAGGCAGTGATGGAAGCTGCAGCAGCAGCCTATGGTGAGGTGATACACTTATAAAAATTCAGCAAAGGTAAATCAAAATTTGTTTAGTCTATTATTGACCATTCGCCTTTTTGGAAGAACAAGCGTTAGTACAAGGGCTTAGAGCCAGAGACAAAAAAGTTCAGGAGTATTTGTATGAAAAATACTCCAAGGCTTTATTTGGTGTGATTTCCCGGATCATTTTTGATCGGGACATAGCCGAAGAGGTCTTTCATGATGCTTTCATAAAAATTGTCAATAAAATTGATAATTATGATGAAACCAAAGGACGACTCTATACCTGGATGGCCAATATTTGTAGGAACTCGGCCATAGATAAAACCCGATCAAAGGAGTTTTCAAAAAAGAGTAAGACCAATACGATAGATGCCTACGTATATGGTATGGACAACGATGCCGGCACAGCCGCAGCTGTAGACAGAATCGGTGTCAAAGAATTGATGGATGACCTGAATGACGAACAAAGATTCGTGATGGAATGTATCTACTTTAAGGGCTATACCCATACTGAGGTAGCGGAAGAGTATTCCTTGCCTTTGGGTACTGTTAAATCCAGGATAAGGTCTGCCATCAAAGTATTGAAAAAGAAAGCTGATAAAATCTAGTGGATATCCAAGCCTACATATCGTCCGGTAAATTGGAACTCTTCGTATTGGGAGATCTTAATGAGACAGAGCAACAAGAGGTTCTTGCAATGGCAAAGAAGTACCCTGAAATTGAACAGGAGATAACTGCTATTGAAGAAGCCATGTTTGCTATCGATGAGGTTTCAGGAATCAGTCCATCCAGTGGCATTAAAAATAAAATTTTTGAAACCCTGGAAGCTGAAAATAAAAAGCACACTTCAACTGATATTCCTGAAAAACCTTTAGAAAAAGAGGTGAGGTTAGAAAAAGAAGTGCCTTTGGCCAATCCATGGAAAACATTCGCTGTTGCTGCCTCTGTAGTTGCCCTTGTCTCCTTAACCGCAGCCATATATTTCGCCAATCAGTATTTTGATGTTGAAGAAAGGTTTGCAATTTCATTACAGCGAAATGCTATTTTGGCTGAAGAAGTGCAGGCCAATCAGGTGAAATTGAAATCGTTGGATACTGGGATGGAGAAATTTATCACAGGGAATTTCGATAAGATTCCTATGAAAGGGGAAGGTTTACCTATGCAGGAAGATGCCTTGGTGGATGTGTTCTGGGATAAAGAAAGCAAAGAAGTGTTTGTTTCTGTCAATCAATTGGCTACACTTGATGAAGAGAACGATTACCAGCTGTGGGCAATTGGTAAAGACGGGCCAATTGGTATTGGATTGGTGGATCCAGGAAAAAGACTTGATTTGCAAACCATGAACACTGCTTCAGGTACACAAGCTTTTGCCATCACCATTGAGCCTAAGGGAGGAAGTGAAAGTCCTACACTCGAAAAACTGGTTGTTTTAGGAGAAGTTTCCTAAAATTTAACCTGAAAATATATACTGGACCCCGTCATTGATTTGACGGGGTTTTTATTTTAGTTTAAATTGTGGATTGTCTCATAACCTGAGTCCGAGGTTAGATTGTTTTAAAAACAGCTAAACCGTCACTGCGAACCTTTTTGGAAGGGCAGGCGGGAGGTAAGGGTGCGGCAGTCCTATCTTGTTTGGGATTCCAGATTTCTTCACTCAAAATCCTCTCTAAACCTCGTGACAATGTTTATGTTGTGAAATTAAATCGGGCATTGGTACACATTGGAATTTCGGCTTAAGAAGTTGTGTTAAGTGTGAGACCAAACATTACCTGGGTGAATCCAAAGATGATTTCACGACTTTGGTCTGGTTTTGGTACAATAAAGAACAGTTATTGCTAAACTTTTAAATGATTTAAATTATGGAGCTGACACTTTCTACACCGGCCTTGCTTTTTTCCGCCATCACATTGCTCATGTTGGCCTATACCAATCGGTTTTTAGCAATGGCAAACCTAATAAGGGGCTTGCACAAAGAATACAAGGAAGACAGCATGGGAGAGGAAGTCATTATTGGTCAAATTAAAAACCTTAAGAAAAGGCTGACAATGATAAAAAACATGCAGACGTATGGAGTCATAAGCTTTTTTTTATGTGTGATCTGTATGTTTTTATTGTACCAGGATTTCGATACCGCAGCCAATTGGGTGTTTATGGCCAGTATGCTTTCCTTGTTAGTATCGTTAGGGATCTCTTTGGCAGAAATACAAATTTCAAACAATGCGTTGAATATAGAACTTTCGGATATTGAAGGTTTGCTGGACATAAAGACCCGCACCAAATTTGGGCAGAATTATAAAAAAAATAACGATGGATAATAAATTGAGGATAGATCTTCGGTCTGATACCTTGACCTTGCCAACCCAAGCGATGAAGGAGACCATGCTGAATGCTGGCTTGGGTGACGATGTGTTTGGAGAGGATCCTACCGTAAATATATTAGAAGAGAAGCTGGCTGGAATGTTCGGTATGGAAGCAGGATTATTTTGCCCATCTGGAACAATGACCAATCAGATAGCCATCAAGTTACATACGAGGCCTCAAACAGAAATCATTTGCCATAAATCTTCCCATATCTATTTGTATGAAGGTGGTGGAATTATGTCAAATAGCCTTGCTTCGGTAAAGCTTCTGGATGGAGACTTCGGGAAAATCGATGCTGAAGCCATTCGTCATGTCATTAATCCTGATGATGATCACCTGCCAGAAACTACTTTGGTATCTTTGGAAAATACCATGAACAAAGGAGGAGGAAGTGTATATACTCTTGACGAGGTAAGACCCATCAGGCAGTTGTGTAAGGAGACGGGGCTAAAACTCCATTTGGATGGTGCCAGAATATTTAATGCCCTTGTATCAACTGGTGAGCGACCATTTGAATGGGGTAAAATGTTTGACACCATTTCTGTTTGCTTGAGTAAAGGATTGGGCTGTCCCGTTGGTTCTGTGTTATTGGGAAGTCAGGCAGACATGAAGAGGGCTAGAAAGATCAGAAAAGCTCTGGGTGGAGGCATGAGACAGGCGGGCATGCTTGCAGCTGCAGGAATATATGCTTTGGACCATAATGTTTTCAGGCTGGAGGATGACCATGAAAGAGCGGTTTCCCTTGCCTCCATTTTGCAAAAGACTCCCTTTGTCAAAGAAATTTTGCCCGTTTCCACCAATATTGTAATTGCGCAATTGGAACAAATAAGTCCGGAGTCCTTTTTAGAGGAACTGACAGAAAGAAATATCTGGGCGGTAAAATTCGGTAACGACCAGATCAGGATGGTTACCCATATGGATTTCACAGACCAATACCTGGAGGCCTTCGAAAGCAGATTAAAGCTTTGGAAAAAATGAATTTGTGTATAAATACTACACTTAATATTTAGAAAATAAACATTATGGAACAGACCCCTTTGGCAGAAAGGATGCGCCCCACAACATTGGATCAATTGATCGGGCAGGAACATTTGTCTGGACCCAATACTTTCCTTCACAAGGCCATCAAATCGGGTTCTATTCCCTCATTGATCTTGTGGGGACCTCCCGGTGTGGGCAAAACGACCATAGCCAATATCATCGCCAATGAGGTAAAGGCCCCTTTTTATACCCTTAGTGCGGTCAGTTCGGGGGTAAAGGACATAAGGGAAGTGATCCAAAAAGCCAAATACCAGCTTGGGGTAGTGCTATTTATTGATGAAATCCATCGGTTCAATAAATCGCAACAGGATGCTTTGTTGGGAGCGGTGGAAAAAGGAGTGATCAGACTTATTGGCGCTACCACAGAAAACCCTTCCTTTGAGGTCAACGCTGCTTTGCTCTCCAGGTGTCAGATTTTCACACTCAACCCCTTGGGCAGAGAGGAACTTGAAGCCATGATGCTTCAGGCATTGGAAAAAGACATTGTACTAAAGAAAAAAAAGGTTGTTCTCAAAGAGACTGACGCCTTGCTTCGCATATCAGGAGGGGATGGTAGAAAGTTGCTTAACCTACTTGAAATTGTCATAGACAGTTTTAAGGAGGACGAAATCGTGATTGAAAATGACATGGTCATGCAGGTAGCCCAACAGAAAGTGGCCCTATATGACAAATCAGGAGAGCAACATTATGACATCATTTCGGCATTTATAAAATCTATCAGAGGGTCTGATCCCAATGCGGCTGTTTATTGGTTGGCCAGAATGATAGAAGGGGGAGAGGATGTAAAGTTCATCGCAAGGCGGCTTCTTATCTTAGCTTCTGAGGACATTGGCAATGCCAATCCAAATGCACTTTTGCTCGCTACCAATTGCTTTCAGGCGGTAAATGTAATCGGCTATCCCGAATCCCGAATTATCTTGTCTCAATGTGTTACTTATTTGGCTTCCTCCGCTAAAAGCAATGCAAGTTATATGGCCATCAATACGGCCCAGGCAATCGTGAAACAGGAAGGAGACCTTCCTGTCCCACTTCACCTGCGCAATGCCCCTACCAAGCTGATGAAAGACTTGAACTACGGGAAAGCGTATAAGTATTCACACGATTATGAGAATAATTTTGCGCTTCAGGAATTCCTTCCGGACAAAATCAAAGGCACCAAGCTATATGATCCTGGTGCCAATGCCAGAGAGAATGATTTGAGGAAAAACCTTCAAAAACTTTGGGGAAAGAAATACGGGTATTAATCCCTAAATATGAAATAGATCTTCTGTTAACCGACGGTATCAATTTGAAGTCAGTAACTTCATTGCTATTTCTTTAGCCCTAAAGGGGCGTAATATTATAGCCACGGGTGTGAGCCCGTGGATTAGTAATTGAACGTTTAATGATTTTGGCGGTATTGTTGCTTTTTACCTGCAACAATGCTGACAAAATCTCCACCTTCGTAACGTTTCATTACATTTTTCCCAAGTCTTAAAATTAGCACAGTACCTTTCAGTATTCCTTGCTCAAGGTATAGCGCAATCCTATCAATGCCCTGAAAGTGACTTCAGAAGAATCATACATGGGTGTTCCCTCCAGTAATAAGGAAAACTGACGGTGATTGGCTATAGGCTTAAAACTTAAGCCCAATGGTATTCCAGCCTGCACATCTGTGATCTCTGTGTATCCCAACATGACTCCACCATGCAGGTTATACCAATCGGTTTGGCGAAAGTTATAATGTCCCAAAGCCTCTACTCCTAGGAATGGGTTTATAACTCCACCTGCAAGCACACGGGCTTCACCGAATATTTTCTTTTCTGGATCTGTACCTACGCCTATATGGCTGAGAATTCCTTCGTGATAGAGGCCAACATGCACTTGCGCATTTCCTTTGAATGCACTAAACATAAATAAAATGGCAAAAAAAGCGGTAATCGATAACTTTGTTTTCATTGGGTTCGTTTTAGAACAAAGGTAAGCAAGTCCTAATTGTTTCGGTAATTTTAAAGGTGAGAATTGTCACCAATTACTAAAAAAACAGGTTTTACCTTTACATAAAATTGATACCTATGAATTGGAGAAAAGAAATAAAAAGTTGGGGGATAATGTTGGGGATATTTGGCGTCTTATATTTTACTGGCCTCATTACGCCAATAGTGGGCGGGCTTCAATCTATGGTATTGTATACAGGCTTGATAAAGCCTAAGGTTTTATTGGAGAACAAAGAAAAGAAAGACTTTGATTATGCCGGGCAGTTTGTTGACATGAATGGTGACAGGGTAGGGTTATCCCAATACAAGGGCAAAACTATCTTTATTAACCTTTGGGCCACTTGGTGTCCTCCATGTAGGGCAGAGATGCCACATATCTCTGATTTGTATGACAAGGTCAATAGTGAGGAAGATTTGGTATTCCTGATGATAGCCTTGGACGATGATTTTAATAAAAGCAAAAAACTGGTGGAAGACAAGGAGTATTCTTTTCCTATTGTCCATGCTGCTTATGGATTAAATCAATCCCTTCAAAGTCAAGCGATACCCACCACCTTGGTGGTAAGTCCAGAAGGTAAAATTGTTTTTTATCAGGAAGGAATGAGCAATTTCAACACCCAGGAATTTCAGGACTTCCTTTTGGATTTATGAGGACTTTAGGGTAAAAAATTGTTTGTAATACCATCTAACTTTTTAAAGAATTAGCGTAAACATTGTAGAACAGGGGTCATTGTCTCAATTTTTCAGTCTAGAAGGGGTGTATTATCAAAGCCATGGGTATAGCCAGTGGCTCAGTGAATGCACATTAAATAATTTTGGCGGTATAGTTACCTGTTTTCTGCAACAATATCGCCAAAATCTCGACCTAGGTTAGGAGCAAGGTGTTACACTTTCCCATGTCTTCGAACTAGGGTTAAAACATAATTGAAAGCATCGTATTTAATCTTTAATGATATTAAACGCTCCTTTTATCAAAAACTGAGCGTCTTCAGAGAATTCCTTATGATTTAAAATCTCGATCTTGCCCTCATTTAACAATCCGGGTTTCACTTCTCTTTTCATAAAAATGTATTCGTTTTCAGTAAAATGCTTGAGGACCAATGCAAAATATTTCCCTTCAATATCAACCAAAGCACCTTGAGGTAAGGATAACCTGTCTGCAGTAGTTGCGTAAATTTCAGCTTCAACATACATTCCGGGGTTAAATCTTTCAGCAAGTTTTTCATCTGATAAATGTCCATGTATCCCAATGGTTCGATTTTCAGGATCTACTATTTTGTTTACCAAATAGACGAAAGCTTCATACTCCTTGTCATCCTCCTGTATTTTGAACACAATGGGCTGCCCTTTGTGAATCTTTGCCAGGTCCTTCTCGAAAACATTCAATTCAAGGTGCATGTGATCTGTATCTACGATCGAAATGGCCGTTTCTGAAGGGCTTAAAAATTTACCTCTCATGGCATCCACCTGAGTCACATACCCTTCAATAGGTGAGTTTATTTGTATGGTGGTGCGAATATTTTCCAAACTTAAGGTTTTTGGATCTATATTCATCAGCTGTAATTTCTTGGCAAGTGATTCTGCCTTGACTTTTGTCACTATATAGTCTGACTCTGCCTTCAGATAGTTTTTCTGAGAGGTCACATTGTCCTGTGCAAGGTTTTTCTGTCTTTCATAGTCTGATTTCAGATAAGTAAGTTGCCCTTTTGCTTCTAAATAATCCTGCTGCATTTGCACAAATTCAGGATTTTCCAAAGTGAAAAGATTTTGCCCCTTTTTAACTTTTTCACCTGGTAATAAACGAATATCCTTTACAGTTCCGGCGAAATAGGAACTCACTGCAGCATTGTTTTCCGGAGGCACATCAAATCTCCCAATCGCTTTCACAATTTGATGAAATGATGCCATCTCAAATTCCCCCAGTTCCATAGCTGAGGATTTGAATTGACTGGCAGTCAGTAGGTAAGTGCCCTCATTTAAAGTTTCTGCACCAGTTTCTTTCTCTTCAGACGCATCTTTCTGGGAGGAGCAAGATGCAAAGAGAAGGAGAGAAGCAATCGTTATATAAACTAGCGCATGATTTTTCATGGTATGATTATTTTTCATTGTAAATTCATTATGTAGCTCGCTTCCAAAACTGTGTTATTGTATTGGAAAAGAGAATGGAGATAATTGGATTCAATGGTTTTGGAATTCTCTAAAAATTGGGTGTATTGAAGAAAATTTATTTCCCCATTCTGATACGCCCTATTAGCATGAAACAAGGTCTCTTCTGATAATTTCTTACCTGTTTCTTCATAATAATTTAATTCCTCCTCAAATTGCCTAAGGTCGGAGAGCAAAACCTCATACCTCGACATCAACTGTATCTTGTAATTATTACGCTCTGATTCTATTATTCTTGATGCTGTTTTTGCAGCAGCTATTTTTGACTTTTGGTACCCAAACCATAGAGGTAGAGCAACTCCCACATGAAACCCTGAATAGGTCTGTCTTCCCGGCCCATTGTTCATGCCCTGAAAGAGGGACAGATTTAAATCAGGAAGTAATTTTTGCTTTTCTAAGTTATACCTATAACTGGAAAGGTGCATGGCATCAGCATAGAAATTGATAGCAGGGTGTTCTTCCATGTCAATAGGGCTTAATGTAATCCTTTCAAGACGCTCATTTTGAACCATGAAGCTAGTGTCAGATTGAAGCCATTGATTTAAATCTATAGATGATTTTTTTATGCTTTCCCTTATTTGATTTAACATCAGCGAAATTTCTTTCTTTTTGGTATCAGCGGTTAGTTTTTCCAAATAGTTTGACTCGCCTTGATCAAATTTTCTGGTGGCAGCATGCTGAAATTGGGTGTACAAACTGTCCAAATAAATGTAATTTTTCAGCATTTCCTGCCAATAGACAATTTCATAATAGGTTTTTGATACCTCTTTGGTCACCAGGTATAAGTCCATCTCGTATTGGTCCCGCACCAATTGTGATTCCCCTTGCATTACTTTTCTTTGTGCTCCATACACTGTTGGAAATTGAAGGGACTGTTGGATACCCCAGACATTGAGCGCTAGGTCATTTGGCGCTAAATTGTTCTGGTCTTTGCTGTAATATAATTCTGTTTTGCTGATGTCTATGGCACTTCCTATCAATTGGTCACTTTGATCAATTCTTTGGGTAGATGCCTTTAAACCAAGATTGTTTTGTACAGCAATCTCCACTGCCTGGGTCACATTGATCTCGCGATCCTGCGCATGACTCACAAAAGGGATTGAAAGCAATAATAGGAAGGTGACGGCTGTTTTAGGCATATTAACTTTTGGAAAAGGTCCTTTCCTATCGAAAATAGCATAGAGAATTGGTAATACAATTAGCGTGAGAATGGTAGAAGTAACGAGGCCACCTACCACTACAGTTGCCAGAGGCCTTTGCACCTCGGCACCAGCAGCAGTCGAAATTGCCATAGGTAAAAATCCCAGGGCATCAGTGGCTGCTGTTAGCAAAACGGGTCTTAATCTATTTTTTGTCCCTAAAAGTATCCGCCGGTTGATATCATTTACCCCATTTGCTTTGAGTTCTTTAAACTCTTCTATCAGTATAATGCCATTTAAAACGGCAATACCGAAAAGTGCAATAAATCCCACCCCAGCAGAAATGCTAAAGGGCATATCTCGAATAAAAAGAAGGGCAACACCTCCCACAGTAGCCATAGGAATGGCGCTGTAAATAAGCAAGGCTTCTTTTACTGAATTAAAAGCAAAATAAAGTAAAACAAATATGAGTATCAATGCAATAGGCACGGCAATCATTAGTCGGTTCTTAGCTGTTCTAAGGTTTTCAAATTGGCCTCCATAATCAATGGTGTATCCTATAGGGAGGTCGATTTCGCTTTTTATTATATTTTGTACGTCTTCCACTACCGATTCAAGATCTCTGTTTCTTACATTCACGCCAACTACAATTCTCCTCTTGGTATTGTCTCTGGATATTTGTGCTGGCCCTTTCGTGTAGGTGATTTCGGCAAATTCCCGTAGGGGCAACTGATTGCCATTTGGCAACTGAATAGAAGCTGATTCAATATTATCAATGTCTTTGCGGTGGTTTTCATCATAGCGGATCACCAAATCAAATCTCTTTTCTCCTTCAAAAATGGTTCCGGCGGATTTACCTGCGAATCCCATGGTGAGGATATTGTTGAGATCTTCTACATTCAGTCCATACTTTGCAATCTTAAGTCGATCATATTTCACAGACATTTGTGGAAGTCCTGCTACCTTTTCCACTGTAATGTCCACTGCACCCTCAACATTTTGAATGGCTTTTCCTACTTCCAGCCCTTTTTCATAGAGGATGTCCAAATCTTCACCGAAAATCTTAATCGCCAAATCGGCTCGAACGCCCGTTATGAGTTCATTAAAACGCATCTCAATAGGTTGGGTAAATTCGTACTCCACTCCAGCTATCTCGGATAAGGCTTCCTTGAATTTGTTGGCCAGATCATCTTTGTTGTCTGCGGTCACCCATTCATCCCTTGGTATTAATTTGATAATAACATCACTTTCCTCCATGGACATTGGGTCAGTAGGGACTTCCGCTGCTCCAATTCTACTAACTACCTGATCTACCTCCGGAAATTCCTGAAGAATTTTTTCCATTCTTGTAATGATCTCAATGGTATTGGTTAATGAAGTACCTGTTTTGAGAACAGGTTGAATAACAAAATCACCTTCGTCCAGAGTGGGTATAAACTCACCACCCATTTGAGAGAAAAGGACAATCGCCGAAACCAATAATGCAACAGCCACTCCCATTACTATTCTTTTTTGTCTCAAGGCCCAGACTATGGCAGGTCTGTACCGGTTTTCTAAAAAGGTAATCAATCCGGAAGAGATGTTTTTTTTGTTAGGGTCTGTAGGTTTTATGAAAAGGGATGCCATCACGGGCACGTAGGTGAAACAGAGGATGATGGCTCCAAGCAATGCAAAGCAGAATACCAATGCCATAGGCCGAAACATTTTGCCTTCCACACCTACTAGTGAAAGTATAGGGATAAATACAATGATAATTATTAGCTGTCCAAATATTGCGGAGTGCATCATTTTGGAAGCACCCATATGCGTGATTTTATCAATTCTATTTTGTCTTTCCGCTTTAGGTAAATGCAATAGATTTGATCTTTCTGAAGTGATCTTAAAGGCGATGAACTCTACTATGATTACAGCTCCATCTATGATGATTCCAAAGTCTATGGCTCCAAGACTCATTAAATTGGCATCCACCCCAAAAATATACATGAGTGATAGCGCAAAGAGCAAACACATTGGTATAACAGAGGCAACCACCAGTCCAGACCTCAGGTTGCCTAATAAAAGAACTACTACAAAAATCACAATCAGGCAGCCCAGAATAAGGTTTTCTGCTATGGTATAAGTGGTTTTATTTATCAGTTCACTTCTTTCCAGAAATGGATTAATGCTGATACCTGGTGGGAGTGCGGGTGATATTTCTTCAACCCTTTTTTTTACGGCATTGATGACTTCTTTAGAATTGGCTCCTTTTAGCATCATTACCTGACCCAAGACTTTCTCCCCTTCACCATTCCCAGTAATTGCGCCAAATCTGGTAGCTTTCCCAAAGCCTACCTCAGCTACATCTCTGATGAAAATTGGTACGCCATTTCGGTTTTCAATTACTATGTTTTCAATGTCTTCTATAGAACTTGCCAGACCTTCTCCTCTAATAAAATAGGCTTGATTCGTTTTTTCTATATAGCCACCTCCTGCAATGCTGTTATTTTTTTCTAAAACAGCAAATGTTTGTGCCACTGTAATGTTAAGGCTTCTGAGTTTTTCGGGGTTGATGGCTACTTCATATTGTTTCAAATGTCCTCCCCATGTATTTACTTCTATTACACCGGGAATTCCTGAAAGCTGGCGTTTGATGATCCAGTCTTGGATGGTTCTTACCTCTGTTAGAGAGTATTGGTCTTTGTAGGCCGAATCAACTTCTACAACATATTGGTAAATTTCTCCCAGACCTGTGGTGATAGGGCCCATAAATGGCTGACCAAAGCCAGGGGGGATTGTCTCTTCTGCAGCATTGATTTTTTCAGCGATAAGTTGTCTTGGAAGATAAGTCCCGATTTTATCGTCAAAAACCACTGTCACTACTGACAAGCCAAATTTTGACACCGATCGAATTTCATCGACATTGGGTAAATTGGCCATCTCCAGCTCTATTGGATAGGTCAAAAATTTCTCCACATCTTCTGTAGCAAGATTTCTGGAAGTAGTAATAATTTGTACCTGATTGTTGGTAATATCAGGTACAGCACCAATTGGGATTTCAGTAAGGGAATAACCGCCAAAGGCAATGACAGCTGCTGAAAACAAAAGGACGATCAATTTATGCTGAATGCTGTATTTAATGATTCGCTCTAACATTGGGACGGTGGATTTTAATTATTGCCTAAAGTTAAAAAGTCAATGTCATGTCTTTTCTCAAGCTTTTCTTAAGATTCGCTTAAAATGTGATTGTTTCGCTTATTCCGTTTCCAAAATAATAAAGTTATTGATTTCCTAATACGCGCTGAAATCGTTTCAAAAACACAATTAATGCCGTTTTCTCTCTTATATTGTTGGTGCTGAGTTTAGGTTATCAAATGATCCGATCTACTTAGAATTACTATTCATTCCAGTTAAAATTGAGACAAACATTACTATTTTTAGGGCGAATTTTAGATTGCTAACTGGGATAAAGTCCGCTATCCTTATTAAGAATGTAGAATTGCAGGAGGAAAAAGAAGCACGACAGTGGTTCCCTTCCCTTTTTCGCTTAGTATAGAAATATTTATCTTATATAAATCACAAAGTTTTTTTACAATGGAAAGCCCTAAACCTGCTCCATTGACACGGCCTAACTCATGGCTACCTCCTCGAAAAAAGGGCTGGTAAATTTTTGTAAGATCAGTATCAGAAATCCCTATACCCTGATCTACAATATGTAAATGGATTCCATCTGTTCCTTGCTCAAGAATCAATTTAATCGGTTTCTCAATAGGAGAGTATTTTATCGCATTTTGAACCAGGTTCTCAATGATGATGGCAGTAGATTTCTCATTGGTATTAATGTACAGCTTTTTATTGATCTTATTTTCAAGTAGGATAGACCGGTTTGGGTTTTGTTCACAAATAGAAGCTAAAATATCTTTCACTAAAAAAATCAAATCCACTTCTTCATCCTGAGAAGCGTTTTTTTGAAGTCTTGCAAGGGTTAATAATTGATCGAGGATGGCATTTAATTTGTCTATGATTACAATGCCATCTTTTATTTTTTCCACGTACTCTTCTTGTGGTCTTGGCTTTCGGATCAATACCTCAAAATTTCCTTTTAAAATCGCCAATGGGGTCCTCAACTCATGTGAAGCGTCAGAAGTGAATTGTTTTTCCCTCAAGACTCCTTTTTCTACCCGCTCTAAAAGGTGGTTGATAGATACGGAGAGACTGTTGATTTCATCCTTATACCGGAGAGAAGGAAGTCTTTCATTCAGGTTGTCTTTTGTGATTATTTCGGCCTTTTGTGTGATGTCGATGATGGGCTGTATGCTTTTTGAAGCAAGCCACCTTAACGTAAGGAAAAGGAACAACAAAACTATAGGGTAAAGCAGGAAAAGAACGATTTTAAGGTTGTTAAGCAAAAGCTTTGAATCTTCAAAGGACGTTGCGAGTAAAAGATACCCTGACAATTCTTTGTTGGTGAATAATTCCACCTGCATCTGCCTTATTTCTTTTCCATTCAAGCTTAGGTTAAAACCTTTGTTTTCGGAAGTGATTCCGGGCTTGAAATTAAGGTTGTTGGTACCCAGATTGGGTGATTTGTCCATGGACTTTCCGTCCTTATCCACTATTTCAATGAATATGGGATTGAAATTAATTTCATTGTGCTCTTCCTCCTCCCATTCTCCTTTGTGTGCAAATTTTATTTGGCCGTTTTCAATTTTTATCTGGTTGCCATGTTTAATCGTTTCATTTTCAAGGTTGTTGTCAACATTACCTAAAACGGTAGATTTTACCACCATATAGATAAGGATAAATGAAACCAGGATCATCAGGGCAGAGGCCATGGTTAATTTGAACGATATCCTGTTTTTGTAAGTCCTGTTCATTCCTCCTTTGCCATATAGCCCACACCACGAATGGTCTGGATGTAATTGTTGTCTTTACTTAATCCGAGTTTTTTTCGCAGTGAATTGATAAATACATCAATCACTCCAGTGTCATAGTCAAAATGGATGTCCCATACACTTTCTATGATTCTGCTTCTTCTACAAACTTTGTTTTTATGGCGTAGAAGGTATTCCAAGAGGGCAAATTCTTTTTGAGTTAAAACCACTTCTTTCCCATTGGATTCTACCCGGTGATTTTCAGTATATAAGCTAATAGGGCCTAAAGTAAAACAAAGTTGATCCCCAGATTGAGGTCTCAATTGTACCCTGATACGGGCCAGTAATTCTTCAAAATTAAATGGTTTTCGGATATAATCATTCGCTCCGGCCTGCAAGGCAAATATGGCCTCATCCGAAGTGTCTTTGGCAGTTATGAATAAAATGGGGGTAGTGGGATATTCTTTTCTGAACTGCCTGGTAACCTCTATGCCACTCAGTCCCGGTACCATCCAATCCACCAAAAGAATATCATAATACCCCTCCAGCGCCATTTCCAATCCAGTTTTTCCATTATCTGCCACATCCACAGCATAGGCTTCTTCTTCCAGGCCTTGCTTTAAAAAGCCTGAGATTCCAGGTTCATCCTCAATTATTAAAATCCTCATGCATAATGAAGTTTATAAATCACGGCAAATCATTTATTCGCATTTTAAAAGTTTACCAGCCAGGAGTGGATGGTGCAAATACAAAGCAAATAAACAATATCTTTCTTAAGATTGCCTTAAAAAACCATTAAGGTAGTATAAAAATTTACCCTATGAACAACCATTCTGGTTGAGAATATCTTTCACTGGTCTTCAAATAGTGCTTCAATTCTCCTTTTGACTGGTAATTTTATTTTGATCAGCAAGATTTTTGTTCGATTTGATGCTTGTAATAACACTCCCGATCTTTTATCTTCCAATATTTTGAAGTTATCACAATAGATTGATTTAGTTTTTATTAGTATTGTGATTTTGAAACGATAAATTGTTATTATAAATAATTTATCTAAAATAATGAATCATTTATGGTTTTCGGTAGCTATAAAGAGTTGTCAATTTTTCTTGGTTCGGATGTTGAATGAACTAAAAAATATTTTATGTACTGGTGTGGTTTTACAGCTTCCTATTGATGATAAGCTCTTAATTGATATTTCTTATTTAAAATTATGGGCCACAAAGGACTTGGTCATACCCAAGAACTTCTCCTCCCACAAACTGCTTCCCGGAAATAAATTTTGCATGTCCTTTTTTGACAGTAGTAATATCTCATCCAAGTACTGTTTTGCAGCCTCCTTTGTCCATCTTTGAAGCCTGCTTAACTTGGTTTTGGTTAATATTAAGTACCTGGTTTTTTTGGGCAGAAATTGAAAAAATGGCAACAAATAATGAGGCTCTATTATGAAATATTTATTTGGGGTTTGAACGTAAAAATATTTACCAACACGCATTGCTTCCTGCGCCATTTTACGCTGTTGGTTCCCGTTGTACAGGTGTTCTATGACTGAGTTAGAAAAGGCAATATCAAAAGTATTGTCACCATACTTAGATAAATTGGTGGCGTCACCATCCACTGAAGTGAAATTTCGAATGTGAGTTTCTCGTGCATCTAGATTTAGTATGGTGATATGAATCCCTTGAACATCATCTAAACCTGCATTTATCCAGAATTCCTCATACCCTCCAACATCCAGTATTTTTATAGGTTTGGGCAATTTCTCCAACTGATTCTTGAAAAACATCATCCGTTTTTGTCGGAATTGGTTCCCTAAAGAATTTCTATTAGAAGATACATCAAAGGCCCAATTAAATAATTTCCTCATGTTTATGGTTCGTAATTTAAAAATTGATTATCTCTTTATTGCATGTTGGTTTATTTTCAATAATGATAACCTTGGTTTTAATTACGTATAAACTTAGATAAAATTAATTTATATACATCAGTACAAGTGTTTAACTATGTGATTTTAAATGTTGTTTATAATATTCGTGTAGTTTTTCTCTCTATACAATAAGTGACAAAATTGAGTCATAATCGAAAAATACGTTTATTAACCTATACAAGAAGCTTTCAATTAATTAAAGAACAATGGCTTCTTTAATAGGCTGGAAACCCAAAATGATAAAAAGGTTTATTATTAAAAATTTTTCGAAGTGGTATCCCTTAATTGAAAGTTGAATGGAAAAAAGGTAGAGTAATTGGTGAAAAAACCCAATTTCTTCGAAATTAACTGTTTGATGCGTTCAAAAGGAGATTTTTTTAATAAAAAAATAGGATTGAAGGATAAAGCAATGGTGAAAAGGAAAGGCTATTGCCTGCAAAAAAAATAGCTGACTTTCATCTCCTTTTCACCTATGGGCTTCCTCTTTTTTAAACCCTTGTTTGCCCTTTGCCTCTAATTACCCATTTATAGGAAGTCATTTCTTCCAATCCCATTGGGCCTCTGGCATGTAGTTTCTGCGTACTAATGCCAATTTCGGCACCCAATCCAAACTGAGCGCCATCTGTAAATGCTGTGGAAGCATTGGCATATACGGCTGCAGCGTCCACTGCCCTCAGAAAATGGTCAATGGTTTTCTCCTCTTCAGCAATGATGGCTTCACTGTGTTTACTACTGTATTTTGATATATGTTCCAGTGCTTCTTCTATATCGGCTACAACTTTTAGCGCGAGTGTCATGGAAAGAAATTCCGTACCAAAATGTTCCTCCTTCGCATGATTTAGTAAGTTTTCAGGATATTTTCCTTCCAATTCTTTGTATGCTTTTTCATCTGCAAAGATGGTTACCTCTTTTTTTGCCAGTGGCAAAGTCATTGCTTCCAGGTCTGCTATTCTGCTCTGGTGCACCAATAAACAATCGAGGGCATTACAGACACTTACTCTTCTTGTCTTGGCATTTAATATGATTTCAGTGCCTTTTTTAAGGTCCGCAGATTTGTCAAAATATGTATGCACGATACCTGCTCCGGTTTCTATAACAGGGACTTTGGAGTTCTCTCTAACATAATCGATAAGCCCCTGGCTTCCCCGGGGAATGATCATGTCTACAAAACCTACCGCATGAAGCAAGGCTTTGGTCGCCTCCCTGCCAGCAGGAAGAAGACTTACGATATCCGTAGAGACATTGTTTTTTTTCAGCACCTTATGAATCACATCAACAATGCAGGAATTGGAAGCATAAGCATCTGATCCCCCTTTAAGCACCAAAGCATTTCCTGTTTTCAGGCAAAGACTAAAGACGTCGAAAGTAACATTTGGCCTGGATTCATAAATAATACCTATCACACCAATTGGAACCCGTATTTTTTTTAACTCCAGTCCATTGGCAAGGATCTTGTCAGAAATGATTTCCCCTAGTGGGGTGTCCAGTTTGGCCACATTGATAAGGTCGCTGGCAATCCCTTCCAACCTTTCCTCAGTCAATTTAAGACGGTCGTATTTTGGGTCATTGGGATTCATTCGGTCCAGGTCTTCCTGATTGGCATCGAGGATTTCCGGAGTGTATTTTATGGCAGCCATCGCCAAATCATCTAAAATTTTATTGATTTTATCTTCCGGTAGAAGGGAGAGGCCTCTGCTTGCTTCCAGTGTTTTTGAAAAGATGTTTTCCTGGTTGTCCATAACTACTATTGTTTATACCGGCAGGTATCAGTTTAATTCAGAAATATAAAGGTAATCATAATGTACCAATGGTTTTTGACCAGTAAGGCCAATTTTCTCATTGGCAGTTTTTGCATTGTATTCGGCTTTTCCAAGACCAAGCCTGTTTCCTACAGGATCTACTATCCGGATAATATCCCCTTTTAGAAACTCCCCCTTAATGGATAAAATTCCGACTGGCAATAAACTGGTTATTTTATCCGATACCAAGGCTTTTTGAGCCCCTTCATTTATGGTAACTTCTCCTTTAGAGTAATTTTCACTATGAGCGATCCATTTTTTGTGGTTGTCTTTAGATTTTCCTGGTTCAAAGTATGTGCAATTAAGTTCCTTGTTGTAATAGGCAATAAGCACATTGTCTTTTTTCCCATTGGCAATCAATACTTCAATACCAAGATTGGCAGATTTTTTTGCCATGGTCATTTTTGTAAGCATTCCTCCGCGTCCGAAGGAGGATTTATGGGTGGAGATATATTGGCTCAAATCAGGCATTTTCTGCCCTACAAATGTTATCAGCTCAGAGGTAGGGTCTGAAGGATGACCTTTGTAAATCCCATCCACATTGGTAAGCAGAAGCAAACTATCCGCATCTATCATGGCTGCTACCAATCCTGCAAGTTCGTCATTATCTGTAAACATCAATTCCGTTACGGCTACGGCATCATTTTCGTTAATTACAGGGACCACATTGTTTTTCAACAAACCATCGAGGCAATTTTTCATGTTGAGATAATGCGTCCGGTCTCTAAAATCCTCCTTTGTAACCATTAACTGTGCAATAGGATGTCCATACTTGGAAAACAATTCCTTATAGCGTCGAATTAGTTCTATTTGCCCGATGGCCGCCCACACCTGCTTTTTGGATATTGCATCGGTTTTTGGGGTTAGGGGCAACGATTTTCTTCCAAATGCAACAGCACCTGATGTGACCAATACCACTTTCACCCCTTTCTCCAAAAGGAAGACCATTTGGTCTACCAGGCTTGCCATTCTGTTTAGGTCAGGACTACCATCTTCCATGGTTAGCACATTGGAACCTATCTTGATGACGATGGTATTGGTTTTATCCTTCATTGTATTTGGGAATTGTGGAATAAATGCAAAATTAGTAAGATTCATTAAATAGACTAATGATCAAAATTCATTTATCGAAGCTGACCAAAGGTATTTGGTATGGATTTAGTAAAAAGATTAGTCAAAACTTCTCGGGACCAGTTGCAATTACAAGACAATCAGGTCGTTTGAAGGTTTTAAGTTTGTAAAGCTTTCGTGAAATCGAAAACACCAAAGATTGATTGATTTTAAAGTGATTTGAGCAGGTCGTAGAATGTCTACTGCATATTTCGGGATTAAGTATTTATTGATTACTTTGTACACTTTAAGGCATTTGTATAAAGAAAAACCATATCACTTTTGGGAGAGGGAATTATAGCATTTAGTAATTGGATTTGGGGTACCCCATTGTTGCTTCTTTTGATGGGTGGCGGATTTTTTATGTTGGTTTATTCCGGTTTTATTCCTTTTAGAGGATTAAAACATGCAATGAAAGTGGTAGGAGGAAAATACGATGATCCGAATGCCTCGGGAGACATTACCTCTTTGCAAGCTTTGTCTTCAGCCATTGCCGCCACAGTGGGTTTGGGAAATATTAGTGGGGTAGCATTGGCAATCGGTACAGGAGGTCCGGGTGCAATATTTTGGATGTGGATTTCTGCCTTTGTGGGCATGGCTACAAAATTCTTCACTTGTACACTAGCGATCATGTATAGGGGCAAGGATTCTTCCGGACACATTCAGGGAGGGCCTATGTATGTTATCGAAGAAGGAATGGGTAAAAAGTGGCGTTTTCTCTCTGTTATTTTTTGTGTAGCAGGCATTATGGGCTTGTTGGCAATCTTTCAGGCAAATCAATTGACAGAGGTATTACGCGTTGTAATGTTGCGCCCCATGGGGTTAGATCATGGACAATCTACCCGTTGGATTATTGGCATTACCATGATGCTCTTGGTAGCGATAGTTATACTTGGTGGGATTCAAAGAATTGCAAAAGTGGCCTCAAGGCTTGTTCCATTTATGGTCATCATGTATTTCCTGGGTGTTTTTGTTATTTTATTTAAAAACTTGGGAGAAGTACCTGAAATGTTGTGGTATATTATTGAAGATGCTTTCACAGGCAAAGCAGTTTTAGGGGGCGCAGTTGGACAGGTGATCATCACTGGCGCCAGAAGGGCAGCATTCTCTAATGAAGCAGGTATAGGCACTGCTCCGATGGTTCATGGGGCTTCTAAAACAAGTGAACCTGTAAGGGAAGGGCTGATAGCCATGTTGGGGCCTTTTATTGATACAATTGTGGTTTGTACGCTTACTGCTTTGGTAATTATGGTTACAGGTGTCTGGAAAACCGGAGAGCAAGATGGCGTTTTACTTACTCTGTCGGCATTTGAAAAAGGACTACCAGGTATAGGTAAGTATATTTTGGTGATAGCCGTCCTCGTATTCGCACTATCTACCATGTTCACGTATTCCTATTATGGTCACAAATGCTTCAATTATCTTTTTGGAGCAGAGAAGGCCAATTATTACAATTATTTTTACCTGATCACCATTGTTGGCGGTGCGGTCACTTCCTTAAGTGTAGTTATGAGTTTTGTGGATGGCATGTATGCAATCATGGCCTTCCCAACGATGATTTCAGCCATCTACCTTTCACCAAAAGTTGTAGCGGCGACCAAGGATTATTTTAGGAGAATGAAAAATATGGACGAAAAATGAATTGGTTAATAGCACCGAATGCTTTTAAAGGAAGCATGGAGGCGGATGAAGCAGCAGCCATCATCCAAAACTTAATTCAGGTCAGAAGGAAAGACGATACAGTACATACCGCCCCAATAGCTGATGGCGGTGATGGCACTTGTTATTTACTTAATCAACAGTTAGGCCTAGAGAAGTTTTATGCCCGCGTTAATGATCCAATCGGAAGAGCAGTGGATGGATTCTTTGGTTATGACCCAGCTACTGAGACCGCCTATATGGATGTTTCCACAGTTTCAGGAATCAAATGGCTGACACCTGGCGAGCTTAATCCCTGGTTGAGTAGTACGTATGGTACCGGGGAGTTGATATTGGAAGCGATTGCCAAAGGAGCCAAAAACATTGTATTGGGATTAGGAGGCAGTGCTACAATCGATATGGGAACAGGGATTTTGGCCGCCTTGGGAATTGTCTTTCTGGATGATGAGGGTAAAGAACTGTCACCGTTTAGCCCTAAATTCTTACAGAAAATTAAAAGTATTCAACTTAAAGAGAATCTCCCCTCGGTTTCTTTCACTTGTCTTTGTGATGTGAGCAATCCTTTTTTTGGAGAAAAAGGGGCAATCCCTGTTTTTGGGCCTCAAAAGGGATTAAAGCGGGATGATCATTCATTGTTCGTAGCGTCAGCACAAAATGTTCATCAACTTTTTGAAAATATTAGTACAAACACCATTCACGATCAGGCAAGTTTTGGAGCTGCCGGAGGCATCGCCTTAGGTTTAAGCGCTTTCTTTCCCACTAAAATGGCACAAGGTGCTCAATTTTTCTTTGAGAAAATTGGGATAGAAAAAATGATTGGAAACACGGATGTGATTGTCACAGGTGAGGGGAGGTATGACAATCAGTCCGAAAATGGTAAGGGAAGTTTTGAATTGCTTCAATTGGTCCGAAGGCATGGTAAAAAAATATGGCTGATTACATCAGGTAATGAAGCTGATGAAGCAGGTTTTGATGAGGTAATTAAGTTACCAGACTTGGATTTCAACCTGCCTAATATAAAAGAAGCTGCAACAGAAAATTTAAAAGTAGCAATTATAGAAAAACTTAAGGAAAAGGGGTTTTAGATTTTTTTTTTTAGGTATAAAATTATTTAAAAAGGTTTATCTATTGTTTAAACTCCATATTTCACTTTACTAAATGAGGGATTTATTTTTATAAGATTTCCTATATAAAAAAAAATAAAAACAACCACTTTTTAATTAGTAAATTTGTTGAACTCACTAACCAGAGTTAGTGCTTAAGAGGCTTTATTTCTAACTAAATAATCATTGCCATAGAGGGATGCAGAGAAAGAAAAGGGTGGGTAACTTACGCTTAACCAAGGTTTTAATTGATTTTTTTCGCTCAAAGTCCTTTTTATGTTTTTTATGGCTATTTTTTTATGAAATTTTAGTCAAATTGATATTATAAGGTATTAAGACAAGTTTGATATTAGTTTACATTTATATATCCAGTTGTTTTTGATTAATAGGTTTCTCTTTTCGGAAGTTTTGAAGTATTATTAGTGAGATGGAGTGGCCAATAAATTATAATCTTCTATACGTAAATATTTCGGAGTAAAAAGATCGTTGAAATGTATAAAAATTAACTTTAAAAGTTTATATTTCAATATTGTTATTTTGTATTTTTACTATGCTATCATCTTTGAATTTTAATCTAGTGCTGTTTTTATTGGTGGTGGTGGCCGTAACACCTGTTTTTTTAATTTTTTTTATTAAGAAGGATGAGCATGGCAAGGTGTCGTCGTATTTCTCTGCCTTAATGATTGCTTGCTTTGTCTATTCTATTTCAAATGCATTAGAGTTGATAATGACAACTGTCTCCACCAAGCTATTGGTGTTTAAAGGAATGTATGTAGGGGCAGTTTTATTTGCTCCTTTGGTCCTTTTATTTACTCTGGTATATACAGAGAGAGAAAAGTACATCAGTAAAGCAAGAATAGTTTTATTGTTTTTAATACCTGCCATAAACCTCCTATTGGTATGGACCAACGATTATCATACTTTTTTTTATAGCTCATTTGAGTTATTGAAAAAGGATGAAATTCTATATATGGTGACGGGAAAAGCGTTGGGCTATTGGCTTCATCAATCCTATACCCTTATTTTATTATTTGCCAGTTTGTTCCTCCTAATCAAAAGGACAAGAGAAGTCCCTCCTTTTGATTCAAAGCAAGTGTATATGGTGATCATGGGGTTATGTTTTCCTTTGTTGGTTTACATGTTGTATTTGACAAGTAAGGGCCCAATACTAATTGACTATATACCATTCAGCTTCTTAGGTACAGGCTTGTTTTTTTATTTAGGATTGACCAGGTACAATCTTTTCAAAATACCACCAATTGCCTACAGGACTTTGTTTGACAATATGCAGGAGGGGGTTTTGGTTACAGATACTTCTGGAACTTTGATCACTATGAATCTCGCTGCAGCCAATATGTTCGAGTTGAAAACGATCAACCCAAAAGTTGCATTAAAAGTAATAGAAAAGGATTGGCCGGATATTCATGAGTTGCTTGTTAGTTCTGAGGACTACAGAATGATTGAATTTTCTTTTAAGGTAGAAGATTACTTAAACTGGTACCTTGTTTCCAAATCTTCCATTAAAGGTCATAATAGGAAGTCGGTAGGTAGTATAATCTTGTTGAGAGACATTACCCAAGAAAAGCTTTTCCAATTTGAAATCCAGCGATCAAGGGAAGAGGCTGAAGAAGCCAATCGTGCTAAAAGTGAATTTTTAGCCAATATGAGTCATGAAATCCGGACACCCTTAAATGGTGTGATTGGTTTTACAGAACTTTTGTCCAATACACAATTAAATGACCAACAAAGTAAATATGCCAATACTGCCTTAAATTCAGCCAATGCATTGTTGGATTTAATTAATGATATTCTTGATCTTGCAAAAATTGAATCGGGAAAAGCAGAAACCAACATTAAACAATTGCACCTCTATGAGTTGCTTGAAACTATTCTAGATGTTTTAAGCTTTCAGGCCCACAAAAAAGGATTGGAATTAATACTTGATTTGGACCCAAGGATTGGGGATATCATAGAAACGGATGAATTGAAACTCAAGCAAGTTCTAATAAACTTACTTAACAATGCGCTGAAATTCACGGAGAAAGGTCAAGTATTATTGAAATTGACCCTATTGAATTCGAAAAGGGAAGAAAATCTTGAACAATTGGATATCAGATTTGCTGTTTCAGACAGTGGAATCGGGATCCCAAAAGGCAAGCAACAATTAATCTTTGATGCTTTCTCCCAAGCAGACTCTTCAACCACAAAGAAATTTGGCGGAACGGGGTTGGGACTAACCATTTCAAATAAACTGCTTAAGTTATTGGACAGTTCCATTCAATTGAAGAGTGAAATAGGAGTGGGAAGCGAATTTTATTTCGATCTTGAAGTCAAAGCTCCGATTTTTGAAATTCATAATGAAAATCTCTCAGAACTTAACGAAGTTTTGGTGATAGATGGGAATGAAGTTTCCGGGAAAGTCATCAAAACGTATTGTGAGAATTTTAAGATGAAGGTCGTTCATGTAATTACAATCACAGATGCTTTCTTTGCCTTGGAAAGCAATCCGAATTTAGGCTTGGTGATTTTAAATAACAGTCTACTCGGTAAGAACAGTGTTTGGACCATGCAAAAGATGATGGTTATTGTTGAGGACAGACCCAAACAAGTGAACTTTGTGGCTGCAGTAGGGAGTATTGAGCAGGAAACAATTATGAAATCTTATCGGTCCATTGGCTGTAATGCTTTTTTATACAAGCCTGCAACACCCACTAAATTGGAACTGTTGTTTAAAAGTCTTTTGAAAACCAGTACTGTGAGGCAGGACTTTCCTAAGGAACAAAATGGTTATTCCATTCCTTCAAAAGTGAAAGATCCTTTTAAATTATTAATAGCAGAGGACAATGCGGTAAACCGTATGTTGGTTAAAATATACATGGAAAAGTTGGATCCCCATGCTATAATTATGGAGGCTGAAAATGGTGAGGAGGCTTTGGAACTACTTAAATCTTCCAGTAAACCTGACTTGGTGATTACAGACATTAATATGCCTAAATTAGATGGCTATGAATTGCTTAAAGCAATTAGATCCAAGCCCAGTACCATTCAGATCCCAGTCATAGGCTTTACTGCCAATGCCTTTCAAACTGAGGCTGAGGAAATGAAAAATGCAGGTTTCGACGGGTTTCTAACAAAACCAGTCGTACAAGAGAAGTTTAGAAAAATAGTGACGAAATGGCTAAGAAAAAGCGATTAGATTCTATTAAGGAATTAATCAAAAAAGGGGAGTTGATTAAATCACTCCCCTTTTTTGATTAATTGTCCTCTCCTCTAAGTTTTACTACTGCACCTTCGAGTTCCTCACTGATTCTTATCTGGCATGCAAGTCTGCTTGTAGGATAATACTCAGGAAGTGCTTCCAATTGATCCAATTCCACATCAGACGCATCGCCTAACCCTTCTTTGCCTTCCAGGACCTCAATATGGCAGGTAGCACATAGTGCCATTCCACCACATGTAGCCAAAACTGGATATTCGGATGCTTTTAATATTTCCATTAAACTCAAGCCCATATCATCAGGGGCTTCTATACTCTGGCGATTGCCAGCGTGATCTTCTACAGTGAATGTAACCATTTTGCAAAAATACGATTAAAATGAATTTACACCATTAACAGTGGTATATTTAAAGCTTAATTTTTGATCAGGGTACACAAATTTAAATGCAGAATGCATCATAATGGCTGCTTCATGGAATCCACAAAGGATTAGTTTTAATTTGCCTGGGTAAGTATTGATGTCACCAATAGCGAAAATTCTATCTACTCCAGTTGAATAATCTCTGGTATCAACCTCTATTGCATTCCTGTCTATGGTCAAACCCCAATCAGCTATTGGGCCTAATTTGGGACTCAAGCCAAATAATGGAATAAGGTAATCTGTTTCAATTGAAAATTGAGATTTGCTTTTGTCTTCTAAATAAACAGTATCCAAGTGACCATTTCCTCCCAATTTCTTAAGATTGGCAGACAAAATAAGGTCTATTTTGCCTTCATTGGCCATATTAAATACCTTTGAGGCAGAATCAGGAGCTCCTCTAAAGGTTTCGTTTCTGTGCACCAATGTTACTTTCTCGGCAATATCAGAAAGGTAAATGGCCCAATCCAAAGCAGAATCTCCACCGCCGGCCAAGATCACCTTTTTGTCCCTGAATTGTTCTGGATTTTTCACCATATAGGTAACCCCTTTGCCTTCAAATTCAGCCAAATTCTCCAATACTGGCTTGCGGGGTTCAAAACAACCCAAGCCACCAGCTATGATCACGACCTGAGCATGTACCTGAGTCTTGTCGCTTGTAGTGAGGATATATGAACCGTCGGTTTGCTTGCTAAGATGATCAACACGCTCTCCTAAAGAAAAGGTGGGTTTAAATGGCTTGATTTGCTCCATTAGATTGTCTACCAATTCCTGGGCTTTTACTTCAGGGTAACCTGGTATATCATAAATAGGCTTCTGTGGATAGATCTCCGAAAGTTGTCCTCCTACTTGTGGCAAGGCGTCTATCAAATGGCAGCGCATTTTTAATAAACCTGCTTCAAAGACAGCAAATAAGCCAACTGGGCCCGCTCCAATAATGCAAATGTCAGTAGTAATCATCTTTTAGTCGATTTTTATGTGTTAACCTCTTTAAAAGTCAATAGTTTGTACAAATATAATTAGTATAACAACTAATATTAAGTAACTGTTAGATTTATTCTGCAAGATTACCATATATCGTGTTCAGAATTCGTTTGAATTCACCGAAATCTTTTTCATCTAAGTTCTCCCAAGCCTTCTGCCTGATGGATGCTATTTGGGGTTTTAGGTCCTTAACCTTGTCTTTTCCCTCCTGAGTCAGGTGTAACTGATAGCTCCTTCTGTCTTCAGGATGTTGAATCCTTTCCAAATAACCCTTTTTGCAAAGAATGTCGACAATCCTTGTCAAGGTAGGGTGATCTTTGAAAACCAAATGGGCCAATTCTGTCTGGCTCAGTCTTTCATTCTCATCTAAGTTTTTTAAGACCAGCCATTGATCCACCGTGATGTCAAATTCCTTTAACTTGAACTTTTGCTGTGCGTATTGCTTGACCTTCCTCGCCGTCCGGTCCAACAAAAATGAATATTTACTAAATTGCTCGTATGTCATGCCAATTATTAGTACGACAAATATAATTAATAATTTAAATACAATCCCAACAAACCCTACAAAAAAGATAGGATTTGTTGAATTAAGAATAAATTACCCGAAATGAAGGTGATTTGGCCATTCATTTTTTTAATTTTAAATTCAATATTGAAATCAAAAACCAATTGTCATTATTATGAAAATCGACTTAAAAGGATACCAGGCAGTAGTAGGTGGAGCGACCAGAGGACTAGGACTTGCCACAGCCCAGCAATTGGCAGCATGTGGCGCATCCGTCACACTTCTTGCCAGAAATAAAGCCAAATTGGAAGCTGCTAAAAGCACTTTGGCTGTAAGTGATGGCCAACAGCACCAATACCTTGAGGTAGATTTTTCGAATTTTGAATCTTTTAGTGCGGCCACTGAACATTTTTTCACTGGTAGAAAAGTCGATATTCTGGTTAACAATACCAATGGGCCAGCGGCAGGTTCAGTGATTCAAAAATCCATCGAGGATTATCAACAAGCCTTTGACTTGCTATTTAAAACGTATCATCACCTGAGTCACCTGCTATTGGATGGAATGAAAGAAAGGGGATTTGGGAGAATTCTCAATGTTTCCTCTGTCACCGTTAAAGAACCGCTTTCCAATCTGGTATTGTCCAACACCATGCGTACGGCTGTTGTAAGTTGGGCCAAGTCCTTGTCAAAAAATGCAGCACCTTACGGGGTAACTGTAAATACGGTGCTTACTGGTTCTTTTGAAACCGAAAGAATTGAATCCATCATCAAAAGCCAATCTCAGGAAACGGGTGAAGATTTTGAAGATTTATTGAAACAAAAAAAGCAAGCCATACCTGCAGGTCGATTTGGTCAACCAGAAGAATATGGTTACCTGATGGCTTTTTTGGCTTCTCCCTTCGCTGCGTATATCAATGGTGCAAGCATTCCAATAGACGGTGGCGCTTTAAACTGCTTATAAAATTGAGTTTGAGTTATGGCCTTCTTATAATTGACTAAATCGTCATTGCGAACCTTTTTTTGAGGGTGCTGAGGGGGGAGGGTGTGGCAATCTCACTTTTTCTCAGAGATTTCCACGACTTTCTACACTCAAAGCCCCTTATAATCCTACTCATACCGAATATTTCTATAAAGTTAGGTCAAACTTTGCTTATAAGCTTTCTGCTTTTAAGAATTTATTGACTTGGTTTTCTACTGGTTTCAGGGATTGAAGGTAGGTGTAAATGGCGCCTAAGTCTTCTTCAGTCATGCCTGCATACATGTTCCAGGGCATAATGGTTTGCATTTCCCCAGCTTGAACTTTATTGAGCTTGTTCCTGTCTTCAAACTGTTTGAATCTTTCAATAAACTGGTCTTTGGTCCAATTTCCTAACCCCGTTTTATGCGGAGTGAGGTTGGAGCTTGTTAGTATGTTGCCATCTGGCATGTTAAATACCCTTCCACCAGCAAGGTATTCACCGGTATATTCACCGTTTTCAAATTGAGTATGGCAGTCATTACATGCGGCTGCATTTACCAGGTATTTTCCAAAGGCAATTGCATCCGTAGCCGGAGGTCTGGTGGAAAACGCAGCTTTTTGAGGCATGGTTCTCATGATTAAGCTAAATGGGAAATCAGCCACTGATGGAGGCTGAATCTTTTCAATAGGGTTTAAAGTTCGAATATAGGTGATGACTGAAAAAATGTCGTCCTTATCCATTTTTCCATAATTCGCATATGGCATAATCGGGAAAATAGGATTACCATCTTTTTTGACACCGGTTGTAATCAGCCTGAAGAGTTCTCCATCTGTATAGGCCGTTAAGGAGGAAGGGGTAATGTTAGGTGAAATAAATGTACCGGGAAAACCTAAAGCATGGTCAAAAACCTCTCCTCCTGAACCTTCTGTTCCGGGAATAGGAGGACCACTAAATATGCTAAAATCTCTTTTCGAGTGGCAGTCAATACACACCATCACATGGTTAGCGAGATATTTGCCACGATTCAGCGTTTCCGATGAGGTGGACAGTTTCATGTTCTCCGGTGGATTGCCTACATCGGGAAGGATCATCTGTATGTATACCAAAGTACCAATTATCAATATTAGAAGGAATGAAAAAATAAAGAGGCCAAACTTTAAATAACGATTCATACCTGATGGAATTTAGGGTTGGGAAATTTTAAATTGACATAATTTCTAAATGTGAAATTATAACCTGTAGTTATGTGGTTATCAATTTAATAATTTTTTTTACAATAAAACGCAAAATATTTTAAAGGTTTTTTAGTTACTTTCCTTTTTTTAAAAATCTAATCATTTCTGACGTTCTTGAAAAGGTATAATGATTTTGATTGCAATAAATAGTTATTTCAAATGGATTTTCAGTGGCCACTATTTTTGTTGGCATTGGGATTTCTATATTTTTCCTTAATGCATTCCTAAGCCAATAGGCCAAATGTTCAGGACCCGTTATTTCAGGTAAAACACCCGGATTCTTCAATCTAATTTTCCCATTTCTTGAATCGATTTCCCATTTGTTTCCAGGCAGTAATTTTTGAATTTGACCTTCCAGCATTAAATCCTCTGGACTTCCGGAAACCAGCGGTTCCTGATTGGCCATAATCCAAAGCTGATCGGCAGTTTCCATGGCTACTTCAAGGTCATGGGTAACAACCAAAATGGCCTTTTCTGCTTCCTTTGCTAGTTTTTTTAGCAAATACATTATTTCGAAACGATTGGTGAGATCCAGGTGTGCGGTAGGCTCGTCCAGGATCATGATGCTACTGTCCTGTGCCAGTGCTCTGGCTATCATAGCTGTTTGTCGTTGTCCATCGCTCAGTTCTGACAATTTCTTTTGGGCAATTAAATCAAGATGGGTCTTCCCCAATACCTGATTAACAATTTCATTGTCAGCCTTACTTAAATGCCCCAACCATCCTGTATGTGGTGTTCTTCCTAGCGCTACGAGCTCCCGAACAGTCATAAGACCCGAACGGATTTTCTCTGTCAGCACAACCGCAATGTTTTTGGCCCTGACTTGCTCATTCATAAGGCCGATGTTTTTCTCACCCAACCATATTTCGCCTTTAATTGGCGGGTTTTGGTTCATGATGGCTTTCAATAGGGTCGATTTCCCAACCCCATTGGGGCCCATCATACAGGTTAATTCTCCATCATATAAATCAAAGGAAATATCAGTGGCTACGGTATTGACCTCGTGGTCTATAACATATCCAAGCATCAAATCTCTGGCATGGATGCAAGGCTTTGCATGTCTGTGGCTATTTTGATAGGTTTCCATTTCGTTAATAATTAAAATGCCTCACTAAAATTCCTTTTCATGATTAACCAGATGATTAAGGGTGCCCCAAACGCAGTGGTAACCGCATTGATCGGTAGACTTGAAGCATAGCCAGGCAACTGACTTAAAGTGTCGCAGGCCAACAATACCAATATCCCTAAGAGAGCGGTTGCAGGAAACAATATCCTGTGGTCATTGGTTTTAAATAATAACCTGGCCAGGTGAGGAACAGCAATACCTATAAAGGCGATAGGCCCGCAAAAAGCGGTAATACCTCCGGTCAATATACCGGTGCTGACAATCATTATCCACCGCAATTTTTGGAAATCTATCCCCATGCTTTTGGCATAAGCTTCTCCCAAAAGCATGGCATTATAAGATTTCACGGAAAATACCACCATTGATAAACCTATAAGTATGGCCCCGGATAACAGTCCCAGTTCAGGCCAACCTGTATTACCAAGGTTGCCCATGGACCATAGGGTAAACATCTTCAACTCTTCAGCAGAGCTGAAATAGGACAAAAGCGTAACTACAGAAGATGCCGCACTTCCAAACATCAAACCTACAATCAACAAAGTCATGCTGTCTTTTACTTTCCATGAAGCCAGTCCCATCAAAACCAATACGCCGATAGCTCCGCCACTTGAGGCGATGATGGCTGCCCAATAATTGGGTGTGCCGGACAAAATTTGCCAGCCAAAGGCCGTTCCTGCCATGGACAATAAGGCCACCCCTAAGCCAGCTCCTGAGCTGATGCCTAAAACAAAGGGTCCAGCCAGTGGATTTCTAAAAAATGTTTGCATCTGCAAGCCACTCACCGAAAGTCCTATGCCAGCCAATACCGCAGTAAAAGACTTGGGAACTCTATAATCCATAACAATTATTTCCCAACTCTCCCTAGGGAAAGGAATTCCCGCCAACCTTTCCAGGAGGGAGGCTACTGGAATAGAAAGGGAACCTAGGCTCAGGTTTAATAGCCATAAGAGAACCATTAAAATCAGACAAAAAGTAAACTTAACGCGGTGAGTCATGAGCCTAATCCTCTAATTTTTGGAAATACCTAAACTGATGGTCCACCGCTTTTTCAGGATGGAGAATTTTGATCATGTCCAAAAGTACCAAATCTGGCCGCAGGTATCCCTCTTCAAAATACCTGAATCCACCGGTTTCCCCTTTGCCCAGCGTGTAGGTATATACATTTTTCTTTTTGTAAGCCTCAAAGCCACTGTATTTGGGGTTTTGAGCAACCATACTGCCCAAAGAGGCATAATCGGCTGCCCCTATCCAATAATCTGCTTGACTGGCCTTGTCCAAAACAAACTCATAGTTTAAAGTCAAACTTCCTGTCCCTTCCATAGTGTTAAAAAGGTAATGGCCAGCCGCATCGGCTATGATTTTAGCAGCCCAACTGTCTTTAGCTGGCGCATACCAAATGTCTTTGTACATGGAGCCGGAGAGAACAGAAGGTTTATTTTCTACAGGGACAGGACTAAGGCGTTCTTGTGCAGCTTTATAATTGGCGGCTATTTTTGAATATACGGCTGAGGCTTCTTCCTGTTTTCCCAACAATATTCCTGTTACTTTTATCCATTCGGCCCGTCCCAAAGGGTGTTTTTCCTGGTATTCCTTGTTGACTATTACCGGTATTTTTGCTGACTTCAATCGCTCTACCATTTTGGAAGTTTCCCCAAAACCTGAAACCATGACCCAATCCGGTTGAAGGTCAATAATTTTTTCTAAATCCCAGGTTGGCCCCTTTCCAAGGTCAATGACTTTGTTTTCATTGATTCTTTTCCTGATCTTTTCAGAAGTGATCAGGTCAAGGTCAGGGAAGGCCATTAGACTTTCTTCAGCATTGAGGTAATCCAAATGAGCGACTTGTGGTGTGGCCGACAATATTATTTTATGGCTGCCTGAAGCAATTTTCCCATCAATGGGGATATCAGGAAAATCAATCTCTTTTTGCGAATCATAAACCAAAAACCGTTGGTTTTCACCTTCCTGTTGAACAATTTCAATTACATGGTAATTTTCCCCACGGAAAAGCGCAAAACCTTTTGCGTAGCGTAAAGGGACTTCTTCCAGAGCATCCAAAGTGCCTTCTTGTCTGGCTTGCTGGCAAGCCGGAAGAAATAATAAAACAAAAATAAACAGGCGAATAACAGTCATTTCTTAGTAAAAAAGAATAAACAGGATTTGATTTTCAGTTCAAAGTAAACCATTGCAGCGTCCATTTCCAACAGCTTAATTTTTTCAAAAGTTTTTTGAATAGAGTTTTTGACGTATGTTTGTGCCGATTTATGGTTCCCGATCCTTTACCAGGCTCTCGGGATTAATAGGGAATTCGGTGTGAAACCGAAACTGTCCCCGCAACTGTAACCCAATCTTTATAACAATAAAGAAAATGGAAATCCATCCTTTGCCATTGTCCCTTTTGGGGTGAGAAGGCGGATTTACCTTGGGAAGTCAGGAGACCTGCCATTAAAATCTTACCATTCATGGCTTTCGGGAGAAAGGCTGAGAAGAAGGTTTTAGCTGTTTTCAATAGTTTCATTTATTGAATATTGGTACCCAATCCAGATACCTATCAAAGGTTGTCTTCAAGGGGTGTTATCAGTTAACATTCCATTCTCTTCTTTATTCCGAAATGTGTAAAAACATGGATACCTATTCAAAAAGAAAGAGGATGTCATTAATTGCTTGCTTGGTTTTCTTTATTGCTGGTTGGCAGAGCGAATCTGATTCCTCAAGGGCCTTCCGTCAAGACACTTTGGTGCTTTCCCAAGTGGAAGTTCATGCCGCTGCTTTAAGAAAATATGCCTTTGGTCAATATGTAAGGACCCTTGATGCGGACAGGTTAGATCAATTGTCCGGATATTCTTTGGGAGAGGTTTTACAGCAGGAAACAGGCTTGTTTTTAAGACAATACGGATCAGGAATGCTGGCTTCTTTAAGCATGCGCGGTACTTCTGCCGGACACAATGCCTTGTTTTGGAATGGGTTGCCAGTGAACAGCCCTTCATTGGGGCAGGCGGATTATTCAATTTTCCCGATAGGTGGCTTTGATAATGTAAATATTCATTACGGGAGTTCAGGGGCTTTGTATGGAACCGATGCCATCGGAGGATCTGTTCATTTGTCTTCTGACCTGAAATTCAATACCGGCAATGAATTGAAAATTGGAACACTTTTGGGGAGTTTTGGTCGCTGGCACCAGCAGGTAAGCTACAGTCAGGGAGCTGAAAAATTTGCCTTCCGAACCAATGTCTACAGAAATTATACCGCAAATAATTTTACTTATAAGGATTGGGCAAGTCCCGGTACCCCGGAAAAACGGCAGGACCATGCCAGGGTATCACAAATTGGTTTGGTACAGGATATTGCTTTTGAAATAAGCCCGAAACAGTCCTTAAAAGCCAACCTATGGATCAATTCCAATGACAGGCAAATACAACCTTTGTTGGGCTCAGCTGTAAGCGATGTACAAAAAGACCACAGTGTCAGATCTGTAGTTGATTATGCATTCACGGGTGAAAAGTTTACCTGGACAGCCAAAACCGGGATATCCAGTGATGTGATGGTTTTTAATACGGATAGAAACCAAACGCGCTTGTTTTTACTAGGCACTGCCTTGGATTACTCTTTCTCTCAAAAATGGCAGACCCTTGGCGGTATCCGCTATTCCCATATCAAAGGCCAGTTGGCTACCTACAACAGTCAGGAACAACGGTTAGAATTGTACCAGGCCACCAATTATAAACCAAGGCAAAATTTAGGGATTTCCATGCAATTCAGGCAGCTAATCCATGAAGGAGAAGCAGCTCCGTTTACCCCTTCATTGGGTGTAGAATGGGCTTTCTTTAATTCAGCTCTATGGAATTGGCAATTAATAAGTAATCTGTCAAGAAGCTTTAAAATTCCCACTTTAAACGATAGGTTTTGGGTGCCGGGTGGCAATCCCGATTTGATACCTGAGAAAAGCCTAAGCAAGGAAGTAGGACTTACCAGTAAAGTCAATTTATCCACTTTTACTATTGAAAACAGGCTTACCTATTTTCATATGGATGTAGATCATTGGATTTTGTGGTTGCCAAAAGGTACCTATTGGCAGGCTGAAAATGTACGTTCAGTGGTCAACCAGGGACTGGAGTATTTTTTCAAAGGAATATTCAAGCAAGGTAGCAATCGATGGGAAATGAATGGGGACTATTCCTTGAATAGTGCGGTCAATCAATCCGGAGATCAAGGAAATTCACTCAGTCAGGGAAAACAACTTCCCTATGTTCCAAAGCATAAAATTCGTACCCAAGGAAGCCTGCAAAATGGCCCCTACAAGTTTTACATCCAGCAGCAATGGACAAGTGAAAGGTATGTGACCACGGATAACCAAACCCTTTTGGCTCCCTACAGCTTGTGGGATACTGGGGTCACTTATGCCTTTGAGTGGAGAGGAAAACTAAAGGGGAATTTGGGATTCCATACAAATAATATTTTCAATACGGATTATCAGGTGGTTCGCCTGAGGTCCATGCCTGGAAGAAATTTTCAATTTAATTTAAATGTAGAGTTATGAAAAAAATGCAGTTAGCCTGTAAGTTATTTTTGTTTGCCCTTTTGGTATCCTGTGGGACGGATCCGGTTGAAATTCCTCAGGGGGCCTATGAAAATGGTGTGCTGATAATCAATGAAGGGGCATTTGGGGCCAATGATGGTGAAGTTTACCATTTTGATAAGACCACCGCAGAGGCGGAAGCCAATGTTTTTGAAAACATTAATTCCAGACCATTTGCAGGGTTACTTCAGGATTTGATTAGCTATGATGACTATACTTATCTTGTGGCCAATACCGGAAAGGTAGAAGTTGTCCAATCAGCTGATTTTATTTCTGTAGGTGCGGTCAGTAATGACCTGGTAAATAGCAGGAGTATGATCAGGGCTGATGGTATATTGTACATTAGCGATTGGGGACCATATGATGCTACCTGGAGCAATACTGAATCCTTTGTGGCTGTTGTTGAAAACATAACAGGAGGGGACATTGCCTATAAAATCCCTACACCATCTAGACCTGAGGGGCTTGCTTTTGTCGGGGACAGAATATTGGTAGCCTGTCAACTGGGAACCATTGCTGTGATAGAGGTTGGAGAGGATGAAGTGGAGAAAACAGTAGATGTAGAAGGAACCCCATTTTTCTTTTTTGAATTTCAGGGAAGTCATTACCTCTATGCCAACGACAGTGAGAAAGTCTACCTGCACAAGTTAAATTCAGCTACTTTTGAAGTAGTGGAAACCCTTGAATTTCCTGTGAGCAATAGCATTTACAATGGTAATTTCACCATCAATAATAGTGGTGAATTGTTTGTCATTAGCAACCAGGCGACGGAAGATGTGGTAGTGAAACTGGCCATAACTTCAGGTTCGGTTGTGGATGCGGATTTTTATTCCGGCAGTAACTTCTATGGTTTGGGTTATGATAACGACTCACAAACCTTGTATATAGGGGAGCACAATGGCTGGCAAGGCAATGGTACCGTAATGCGTATCAATGCTCAGGGAGAACTTATCGATGAGGTAGCTGTAGGTAGAGGCCCAAGTGGATTTTATTTCCCTTGATTGGTCTTATTTATCCAGGTTTAGCTGTGAAAGCTAAGTTAACGTATTAACTATAATGTGTAGCGAAACCACTTTATCTTTAGATTGATTAGTGGTTTCGCTATTTTTTTAAGTCAGTTGATTGGGGGAAGTTGTTCAACCCCATCCGGGGTTGAGAATAGGAGGGTTTGCCTTTTCCGTGGGGTTTGGCACCCACGGTTATTATTGTTCAGACCCTTCAGGTCTGGGATTATTTAGTAAAGTGGCTAATATTAATTATACCGTCATTGCGAACCCTTTAGGAAGAGCCTAAGCCAGGAAAGGGTGTGGCAATCTCCTCTCGTCGGGAAGTTGCTTACGCATATACTCAAGGTTAATACAATTGATATAGTGGAATGCTCATTGCCTACCCAAAAAAGCTTAAGAAGCCAACAGATCTTCAAGCCTCATTTCCAGACGACCTACCCCTTTGATTCCGTTCAGGATCCGGTTACTGAGCAGACCTCCATGAAAAATCAGGAGTCTATACATGATTCTCTAAAAAAAAATATTGAATAATAAAGCGATTCAGAGAAGCCTGAAGGGCTTCAACAATATTAACCACGGGTGAGAACCCGTGGACAGCCAATCACCCCTTAAATTCCCAACCCCAGAGTGGGTTGAACAAAGGCTCGGGAAGGCATACAATTAATCGAAATAGTTTGATCAGGACCACCCGATCTTGTGGTTGCCAAAGAAAAAGAAATTGATTCTATACCTTATTAAAACGAATACCCAACCCTATAAACTAGATTATTGAAGGTGACTTTGTCTTCTTCAAAATAGTTCCAATCTTCAGGTCGGTTACGATTTGGAGATAACCTGGAGGGGTTGCCAGTATAAAAATAGCTGATCTGTCGTTTCAATGAAATACTCAACGTCCAGAAATTGGCTTTTTTGGTTTTGTATCTGAGGCCTAAAGTTCCCTGCCCCATCATGCCCCCTTTACGCCAATTGTGTTGGCTCCATTCATTTACTTTTACGCTTTCAAAAACGGCAGAACCATAACCAAACTCTCCACCACCATACACCTGCCATTTGTTTTGAGGATTTAAAACCCCTCGCCAACCTAAAGCCAAAGGAAGGACAGAATAGTTTGCATATTGGTCCAGGCCTGTCACGAAACCTACTGCATGCCTGTGGGTGAGTTGAAAACCATTGAAAGTTTGAAAGGTGAAATTGTTTCTGGGACCAAAGTTATCAGAGCCTGTAAGCAGGCCTAATTCTGAATGGTATACAAAGGGTAAAACCTGCCCCATGCTGATCAGGGGGCAGGACAAAATGAATGCAGCTAAGAAAAATAAATACAGATTTTTCATTTATCCGTTGGAAACATTGATACAGCTTAGTTCTTTAAGTTTCTCTGGATCGGAGTAATCAAATTGGCAAACGCCATCAGGACCGATCACTATTAATGATTTGGGACCGGGTATAATGTCCAGAAAAACGTAATTTTTCAGATGCTCAATTTGATTGTTGCTGATTTCCATGACATTTGAAACATTGAAACTCTTTAATCCCTTATCTCCTTCTGCCAGGTACAAATAATCCCCAGAAAGTCCCAGTCCATGTGGGTTGTCCATAGGATAAGCTTTCAATAGGGTAGGAGAATTAAGGTCTTTGATGTCTAGAACGTGTAACTCATTGGCTCCATTTCGACAAATGGCAGCACTTCTCAAGGTCACGAAAGCATAATCATCATTGACCACCACTGGATCGCAAGAGGTTATGTGTGAATAGACAGCCATTTCCCTAGGTTCTGCAGGGTTGCTGGCATCATAAATGTGCATGCCTGACATGGAACCAATAAAAAGATTTCCTTTAAAAGGAAAGATTGTTTCTATACCCCAACCCAAGTTTATATCGCTGAGGTATTTGGGGTCCATAGGCTTTTCTACATTAAAAATCCGCATACTGTTGTTGTCCACTGTATAGAGGTGACCCCCTAAAAGGGTAAACCTTGCCATTGAGCCACCTTGTCCATAGCTCTGCCCACCATCAGATTTGGAACTGTTGTAGGAGGCGGATTCAAGTGTCATGATGTCGGTTCTAAAGGTAGGCCTTCCCCAGCTGTTCCAGCGCATATTGGATTCAGTGGAGGTAATGACGGTATCTTTATAAGTCATAATGGTGCCTGTTTCTTCATTGGAATAGAGGTTAGGAAAAACATCTTTTTCCCTTTTTACCAACTGAATGTTTTCAGGATTCGAAATATCAAAGGCCAATAAATCAATATAATTGTCGGCATAGAGGATGCTTTCATTGATGGCCATGTCACCAGTGCCTGGAATATTGATGAAATTTAGGTTTTGAGGGTTCGAAGGGTCAGCATTGTTTAATAAATGGATGCCTTTCCCGGGTTCTGAGATAAAAAGGTAATCACCATAAATGTAAATTTTCCCCGGCTGATCCAATGGTATACCCGGTTCTATGACAATGTCAGCTTCCCTGAATGAGTTTATCTCTATAAATACAGGTACCTGTGTTTGATAAGTATAAGTCGTCTCTATTTGGTCTTCACAGGAGGGAAGTACCAATACCAGCATAAAGGAGAGCATAAGTTGCATCCCAATGGTAAAGTGAGGGTGTAATTTTTTTTTCATGGCTTAATGGGAAAAGGGTAAATAGATAAAAATGGAATCGTTTGTGTCACTTTTCTCAGCCAAGACGCAATTATTTGTTGTAATGCTACAACTTTCAGAAAATAAATAAATAAAAGTGGTTAGGGCAGGTGTTTAATCCTCTTAGCTATCTAGTTTTTCCTCCATATTTCTTTCAAAACCCTCCAAAAACCCTAAGTATTTTTTAACAATGTTTTCAGAAAGTGATCCTAGATAATCACCTGGATAGAGAGGGTTGTATTTGATTCTGTGAATAATCATGTCCAGCCAGCCTTGTCCATCATCTATCAGATCAGCGTGAAAAGCTTCCACGGTAATGTCTCTAGAGCCGGAAAAAGGTGCTTTGCCCTGCGTTTTGAAATAGGAGGCTATGGTTTCCAAAGCAGCATCATGGGATTTTTCAAAACTTACAATCAATTTGGCGCGTATGGCATCATTCATACCATGACTCTTCCCTTCCTGAATTAGATCCCGTAATTCATTCAATTGACTGATAAAATTAGTAAAACAGTGTTCGCATTCCAATGCCGTTTTTTTCATAGCTATATGGGTTTAGTTCTTTACTAATTTATCAATTATGGACTAGAATTCTAATTTAATGGTGAAAAATTATTTTTTAATCCTGTCAGGATTTTCAGTTAAAAAAGATTTCCAGCCACCACTTCTCCCTTTGGTCTGAATCCTACCATCGTGAAAATGATGACATAAGGCCACAGCCAATGCATCTGTTGCATCTAGTAATTTGGGGATTTCGTCAAAGTTTAATAATGATTTAAGCATTTCAGCCACCTGCTCTTTTGAAGCATTGCCATTGCCTGTTACCGACTGCTTTACTTTCTTGGGAGAATATTCTGTTATAGAAACTTCCTTTGCCAAGGCTGCTGCCATGGCCACACCTTGCGCACGGCCTAGTTTGAGCATGGACTGGACATTTTGCCCAAAGAATGGGGCTTCCAAGGCCATGGAATCTGGTCCATGTGTTTCTATAATATACGTTATCTTTTCAAAAATCTTTTTGAGTTTCAAAGCATGGTCACTGTATTTTTTGAGATGGATGACACCGAACTCGATAACGCTGTATTTAGATCCTTGTACCAAAATTAAGCCATACCCCATTACTGAGGTTCCTGGGTCAATACCCAAAATTATTTTTTCTTTGATTGGATTTTTTACAATTTTACTCATCGGTGCAATTTACCACAAATCCTCAAATGCCCATTAAATGCTTGTCCTAGGAATGCTCTATTTTTTATTTGCCACAGCTTATTTTTGGGGCTTAAGGCATTTGACCAGCATTTGGGAGAGCAAGGACAAGGATCCATTGGGTTTTGTAGGAGTTGGGCAAGGTCTCCTAAGTCACTGTACTTTAATGGTTCCGTTCCGAAATGAGGAAGAAAACCTAAGACTATTGCTTCCCCACTTGTCTGAAAACCTGCCTTCATTGGCAAATGTATGCTTTATCGATGACCACAGTGAGGACAATGGCGTTGAAATGGTGAAGCAGTTTATTGACAATCACAACCTACCCAACTGGCAATTAATCAATAACAACGGTATAGGTAAGAAAGCGGCGCTAACTACAGGAATCCATGCCAGCAAATCAGTTATTATTGTGACAACAGACGCTGATGTTAGGATTAATAAAGCTTGGTTGGAGCAATTAATAGCCCCATTTCAGGATCCTACCATCCAATTGGTGGCTGGCCCTGTGATGACTATATCTGGCAATGGAGTTTTCAGTGATTTTCAGCAAATAGAATGGGCCAGTCTTATTCTAATGACACAGGTTTCATTCGCAAAAGGCAATCCATTAATGTGTAGTGGAGCCAATTTAGCTTTTCGAAAAGAAGCCTTTATCGCAGTAGGGGGATTTGAAGGGAATGCCCATATTCCTTCAGGGGATGATGAATTTTTGCTTAAAAAGATACGTGCTAAATTTGGGTCCTCAGCCACGAATTACCTCTTATCACCTCTTACATTGGTGAAAACGTATGCCCTGAAAGGTCCACTTGATTGGATACGCCAGCGCTCAAGGTGGGCCAGTAAATGGAATGCCCATAATGAGGATGGGCACTTGCTCTCGGCGGTAATGTTGGCTGTTTTTTGTCTCCTTTTATTGACAAGTGTTCCTTTGGTTTTCCTTTCCTGGGAATTTACTCTGGGCATGCTGCTCTTTTGGGCTTTCAGGGTTAAATTTGAAAAAGAAACCTTGGGGAAAGTTTTGAACCATTATGGATTAAAGTTTTCTAATCTAAGCTGGTTTTTGGCTGGATGGATATATCCAGTGTTGGTGGTAGGCGCTCTTCCTTTTGCGATTTTTGGAAATTATACGTGGAAAGGAAGGAAAACTTAATGAATCCCTTAATTTTGTCATTATACTTAAAGGTGTGGCGACAATGACTAATGATGAATTTGATCTTTTGGATGAATTGTATTTTCTTCAATCCTATCAGTACCTGAAATCCAGTTTGGAATGGGAAGACAACAAATTGTTGAGAAATTTAGCTCAACTACTCGAAAAAGGGTGGTTAAGATGTTATTCAGCACCTGAGAATGAGGTTTTTGATCCCTTGCCTTTGACGGAAAAAGCAAAGACTTACTATTATTTGGCTACCAAAGAGGGTCTGCTTACTCACAATACCTTATAAAATGACTGCAGAGACAATTAAGTACCAGAGAAAAGAACTGGAATTAAAGGCATTGCTGGAAATTACACAAGCCATCAACGAGAACAAAGATGAGAATGTACTTTTAAATATTTTTAAGTTCACCTGTCTGGTTCATTTGAATATCAAATCACTGGTGCTCTATGTCTATAACCAGCAAGGGCAATTTTTCCTAAGAAGAATTTCCCATCAGGTTAAGGGAAAACTGCCCGAGAAAATTCAGAAAGCAGATGTGCAGGAGAACAAGGAACTGGGCAAACTTAGCCTTTCCCTTTCCGAAGAATATTCCTTCACGGAGGTTAATATTTATGTGCCCGTTTACCATAAAGATAAAATGCTGGCCATTCTCTTTATGAGTACAAAGGACGGAGATGCTGGATTGGATTTGGATTTTACCCAAGCATTGACCAATATACTAGTGGTGGCGTTGGAGAACAAGCGCTTTGCCAGAAAGCAACTGGAACAAGAGAGCTTCCGAAAGGAAATGGAGATTGCCAGTAATGTGCAACGCATGTTATTTCCTGCGACGCTTCCTGATCATAATAAACTAAAAGCGAAAGTAACCTATATTCCGCATAGTTCTGTAGGGGGTGATTACTACGATTTGATTGAAAGGTCTGAAGATGATGTGTATTTCTGTGTAGGGGATGTTTCTGGGAAAGGTATGCCCGCATCACTGTTGATGTCCAATTTTCAAGCGGCCCTCCGAACCCTTCTTCGTAGTGGAACCGATTTAAAAACAATTGTTGAGCAACTGAATTTTTCCATCTTTGATACCACAAAAGGGGAAAGGTTTATCACCTTTTTTCTTGGACATTATTCTTATAGTAAAAAGAAGCTAAGCTATGTCAATGCCGGCCATAATCCTCCGGTATTGTGCACCAGCGCAAGCAATTCTCCTGAGTTGCTGGAAGCAGGCACTACCATTTTGGGTGCATTCGAAACATTGCCTTTTATGGAACAGGGCGAAAGGGAAAATTTAGACCATTTTACGCTTCACCTTTATACCGATGGGTTGACAGAAGCCTTGAACCCGATTGAAGAGGAGTTTGGTGAAGAAAGATTTTTAGACTACATAACGGCACACCCTTCCTTTAGTCCGGAGCTTTTTCACGAAGGCTTTCTAAGTGATTTTGAGAAGTTTTCGGATGGGATTCCTGTTAGAGATGACATTACCCTACTCAGCCTTCAATTCAATTGATATGCTATTTTATAAAGTTCCTGGTATCATTCAACAACTTTTTAATTCCTATACCTGGCACAAAGACCGCAACCAAAAAACAGTTTACCTGACCTTTGACGATGGTCCGGTGCCTTCGGTCTCGGATTATGTGTTGAAACTATTGGATGAACGTGGCATGAAGGCTACATTTTTTATGGTAGGGGACAATGTGTTCAAAAACCCTAATTTAGCCATTGAGATCGCTCAAGAAGGGCATGCCATTGGGAATCATACCTACCATCACCTACGGGCAGGGAAAACACCGCTTTCCATATATTTGGAGGATGTGGAACAATGCAGGAAAGTCATTTTGGAGAAAACTGGTTTGGAAACCAAAATTTTCCGTCCACCCTATGGGAAAATTAACAAGCGTTTTGCCCGGCATTTGATGCAAGAGTATGAAATTGTACTTTGGGACCTGATCTCATGGGATTTTAAAAGTGGATTAAATTCCAGCGCAGCACTGAAAAAAATTAAGGAGCACACAGAAAACGGTTCCATTGTTTTGTTTCATGACCAGCACAAATCCAAAAATAATCTTCAGAAGATTTTGCCAGATTATTTGGACTATTTGTCCGCTCAAGGATTTCAAACGGCATTGTTATAAGACATGGTAGGTCAAGCAGCCCTTTTTATCGTGATTCTGGTTTCCCTGCTGTATGCTGCCTTGTCCTTTCTGGTTCGGTTCAGATTTAAAGACTATAGCAATGATGTACAAGATTTGCCTTTTATTACTGTATTGCTTCCATGTCGCAATGAAGCCAATAACCTCCCAGAATGCCTCAAAGCTCTTGAAAACATAGATTATCCGCCAGAAAAAATTAAGTTTCTGGTCGCTGATGACCATAGCGAGGATGATACCGCAGGTATTTTAAAGCAATGGGCTTCCAAAGCAGCCAACCGCTCTTTGGTGCCACTTTCGAAAAGACCCGAAAAGGGGCAAAATGGAAAGGCCTTAGCGCTTGCAGAAATGGCTACTCAGGTAAAATCGGGGCTATTGGTTTTTACAGACGCTGATTGTATTGTTCCACCGACATGGTGCAAGTCCTTTTCAAAGGTATATAAAGAGGATTACGGACTAGTGACGGGCATTACCACGGTGGTAGGTGATGGCCTATTTGCCAGGATGCAGGCCATGGATTGGTGGCTGACCTTGGGGAAAGTTAAAGTAGTGTCTGATGCAGGCTACTCCCTTACAGCCATGGGCAATAACATGGCAATGGGAAGTGCTGCCTATCTAAGTTCAGGAGGATTTGGCAAAGTGGCCAAGAACGTAACAGAGGATCTTGCGATGTCTATAGCCCTCTATGAAAAAGGTTATCGGCCCATTCATATTGTAAGCGAGGAATCTTTGGTAAAAACCAAGCCTGAAAAAACAGTGTGGAACTTACTCCAGCAAAGAAAGCGTTGGATGCGGGGAGCATTCCTCTTGCCCTTAATTTGGCAGTTATTGCTAGGGCTTCAGGTTGCTTTTTATGCCGGGTTAATACTTGGATTGTATTTTATACCCTTGTGGACTGTGGTTTTCTGGATGATTAAAACTATCTTTCAGTCCGTTTTTATTAGCACATTTGCCAGTAAAACAATGATCAAAATCAGGTTTTTTGATTTAATTTACTTTGAAATATACAATTGGTGGGTAAGCTGGGCAACGGTAATTTTTTACTTTTACCCTGTGGCCCTTACCTGGAAAAACCGAAATTACTCATGAAATTTATTGAAACACACGCACATATATACAGTAGGAAATTTAGTGAAGATGCAGAGGAGGTAGTTAAACGATCTTTTGAGGCAGGCATTGATAAAATATTTATGCCCAATATAGACCTGGAATCCATAGAAGGGATGCTTGCGCTTGAACAAAAATTTCCCGGTGTTTGCTATCCAATGTTGGGCTTGCATCCTTGTGATGTGGACAAAGATTTCGAAAAGACACTTTCCGAAATGGAAAAGTGGTGGGATAAGCATACCTTTTATGGAGTAGGAGAGACGGGCATAGATTTGCACTGGGACAAAACCCATCTGGAAGAGCAAAAAACTTCCCTAAAGCTTCATGTTAAATGGGCCAAGGAGAAGCAGCTGCCTTTGATTTTACATTGCAGGGAGTCATTGGATGAAACCCTTGAATTGCTAGCGCCATTAAGTGATAAAAGCCTGACCGGTATTTTTCATTGTTTTTCAGGAACCGTGGAACAAGCCAGGAAAATCATAGAGATGGGCTTTTATCTGGGTATTGGAGGTACACTTACGTATAAAAATAGCGGTGTAGGAGCCGTATTAAAGGAGTTGGGTCCTGATCATTTGGTTTTGGAGACAGACAGCCCTTATCTTGCACCTGTGCCCTTTAGAGGCAAAAGGAATTCCCCTGAGTACATTCCCTATATTGCGGAAAAAATGGCGGAATTTACGGGAACAAGTATTTCAGATATTTCAGAAATAACAAACAGGAACGCATTAAAAGTTTTCAAATTGCTCCCTGATGAATTATAAGATTGTAAGGCTTAACACAGCAGCGAAAAAGGAAATTGAACATTCTGTATTGATTATTTATACAGGGGGTACTTTGGGCATGGCTTATGACGATGATGGTGCATTGGTGCCATTTAATTTTGGTAAAATCCTTGAAAAGATTCCCAATCTGAATAACCTGAACATTAGTATTACGGTGATTTCTTTTCCGGAGCCCATTGATTCCTCCAATATCAACCTGAACCATTGGGTGGACATGGCCTATATCATTTACGAAAATTACGACACCTACGATGGCTTTGTGGTATTGCACGGTACGGACACCATGGCTTACAGTGCCTCTATGCTTAGCTTTATGCTTAAGGGCTTAAATAAGCCTGTGATTTTCACCGGTGCCCAACTTCCGATTAGTGCGATGCGTTCTGATGCACGGGAAAATTTAATGACTTCCTTGGAAATTGCCATTTCCAAAGCCAATGGAAAACCGATCGTTCCTGAGGTTTGCATTTTCTTTAACCACCTCCTTATTCGAGGCAACAGAGCCAAAAAAGTGCAAAGTGTTCACTTTGATGCTTTTGAGTCAGAAAATTATCCTCCGCTTGCTGAATCAGGCATTATCATAGATTATAACTATGCCGCCATCCGGCCTTATGAGGAAGGTAAAAAACTCCGGTACCTCAACAAGCTTGACAATAGTGTGATGGTGCTGAAATTGTTTCCTGGGATTACCGCTCAGGTAATCGAACATTGCCTCAATATGAAAGGTTTAAAAGGAGTGATTTTAGAAACTTACGGGTCAGGAAACAGTCCCAGTGAGAGTTGGTTTATCAAAGCCATGGAAGCGGCAGTTGATAGGGGAATTCTTATTTTAAATGTTTCCCAATGCAACGGTGGCCGGGTAATACAAGGAAGATACCAGACCAGTATGGACCTCAAAAGGGTAGGGGTATTAAGTGGTGCAGACATCACTACGGAGGCCGCGGTTACCAAGATGATGTTCCTTTTGGCTAACGAATCTGATGAAACGGAAATCAAGCGCAAGTTAATGATGCCTTTGGCGGGAGAAATGTCAGTTTTGAACCAATAATGATGGAATTAGCAATGGGTTGACCATCAATCTAATAGGCTTGATTGATAAAATATTGTTTAAAATCCCTGTTTTTTTCTTGAATAAAGCGTCAAATAACTTGCAAGAACTGATTTTTATAATTTTCTTTGTCGCCTCAATGAAATGAAATAATTCCATAGAGAGGTGTCCGAGCGGTTTAAGGAGCGCGCTTGGAAAGCGCGTATACTCGCGAGAGTATCGAGGGTTCGAATCCCTTCCTCTCTTCAAAAAGCCAACTTTAGCAATAAAGTTGGCTTTTCTTTTTTATGGGTGCCCAATAGGTTTGTTTTTTGATGCAGAATTGGCCCCACTAAGTGTAGATTGCATCTACACCTTCCTATCTAATGGAGTGGTCCTTCAGAAAGAGGGCGAACTTTGGGGTTGGGATAGTTGAAAAGTCTGAAAATCACCTGTATTCCAGTGCGGATAATTACGTTAGAAAAGAAGGCCTACTTGAAGTGGATTTTTGGTGATTTTGTTCTATTTTTCAATTGCCATTGGTTGAAGATATCTGGGTGTTTTGCAAACCACACCCAGTTCAGGACAATAATTTGACTAGTTCGAGGATATGACATAATATTTGATATTCAATCCAAAGATATAATGGACTATAACGGTGAGATTGATTATTTTGATTCTTTAATCAAATAATATGAAAAAATTTGTAGGTATAGGGATATTGATTGGGTTAATTGTTTCGACTATTATTTATTTTAATCTTTCATATTTTTATTACGACTTAATAAAATATGTATTTAATATTAGAAATAAGGATGAAATAGAATCAGTAAGCGAAAGTGAACTGGTTATAAACTATTTCCTTCAGGATTTAGAAAATACGGAATTGAAAAGTGATCAAGAAATTGATTCTCTAGCTTCGCTACATTTTTCAAATCAATTTGAAGATTTCAGAATTTTAAATTATCCAAATGATTCAAATAGTCTAGATATGATAATAGTACCTTTTGATAAAAATTTTAGTATCCTTTATGTTGAGGATGGGAAAATATACAGTTATATAAATATAAAATTTAATCCAAAATAATTTAACTAGGGATGTTTTATTAAATTAATTGATCATTATCCACCACTAGGTGTAGATTGCATCTACACCTTCCTATCTAATGGAGCGGTGCCTCAGAAAGAGAATAAATTTTCGGATTGGGCGGGAATAGTAGACATGTCTGAGAATTATCTTTATTCCAGTGAAAGAAATTGCGTGGGAATAAAAGGTCTACTTGAAGCGGATTTTTGGTGATTTTGTTCTATTTTTCAATTGCTATCAGTTAAGGATATTTGGTTGTATTTTCAAACAACAGCCTGTTCAAAGTAATGATTTGATTATACTGTAACAGGGATGCATCCGTCTCAATCGAGCATTTATTCATTGAAAATGTTAGTATCAAGCAAACTAAATCTAATTCAAAAATCGTTAACTTTATGGATACCATGGGAAAAATAGACATAAAAAAGGAATTAAGGACGCTGATTGAGCAGGAAAATGACCTTCATGTTTTAGAGGAGATAAAGACCTTGCTTGTTAAGTCCAGTTTAAATCCTATCCTCAGGGAAAAACTAACGTCAAGAGCTTTAAAAGCTGAAGAAGATATAAAAGCAGGTAAAGTTTATACTAGGGAAGAGTTCGAGAAGAAGCTGGATAGCAGGTTAGATCAATGAGGATAGTTTATACTGAGCAATCTTTAGAAAGCCTAGAGGAATCCATAAACTTTTTGTTAATCGTCCAAAAGGTTCCTTTAGAAAAAGTAGTTGCGATTAGAAAACATTTACTGAAAAGGGTAGACAGTCTGATTACAGATCCGCATACAGGCCAATATGAGGAATACTTGGAGCATCTGGGAAAAGGACATAGAAGGTTGGTAGAAGGTTATTTTAAAATCATATACCTTGTAGAAGGTAGGACGATATACATAATGGATTTTTTTGATACAAGACAGGCACCAGAAAATATGAAAGGATAACCTATTTTAAACTAAAGTGGAAACCGTTCCATTAAGCGTTGTTTCAAACTACCCCCAGCCCAAATCTATAATTTGGATGCACCAATAGGATGGAAAACACTTCTGTTTTTGCATCAGATTGTTAATCTAATTCTACACACTGAGGCCAAACTTTAAACGTTAGCTCATCTGAATAAATTTATAACTGCAACTGTCTTTAGGCTAAGTATGGCATGATTATTTCTACACAGAAAGTATCACTAAACGACTATTAAAATGAAATTTATAACCAAGGCAGTTGGTGCAGCACTAGTAGGATACGCTGTGAAAAAAGTAATTGATTCCATTGAAAATGGAACCGCTCAAAAATCGGTCCTGGATCGCTTCGGTAGACCATTGCGAGATGCTCATCTTGGCTTCAACAATACCGCATTTAAACTCGGAATAATCTCTGGAAGAAAAAAAGCAGAATGGAATAAGAATGTAGTGGAGAGGTACAATGCTGTCAGAGCAGTTCCTAACACAAATCCAATACCCGCTAATGGTTCTGGCAATCAAAGCGATATTTCTGCCCCTTATGTACAGGGAGAGGTTCACTCTAAACCTAAAGCTTCTCAAACGAGAATACCACCAAAGAATATGTAAACATAGGGTTAATTATTAAGCCTTATTCCCCCTTACTGGTCTAAGTTTAGCGAAGCGTAACTTAGACCTAAAATGATGAAAGTTTTCAACTTTCTAAACCAAAGCCACACAGGTAATAAAACGGATAATAAACCCTATCCATTCATTAGTCCTGTAATATATTACTGACAATATCCATGCACCTCCAAAAACCGGTGCCTTCTAGTAAACGCTATAAATAAAAGATGCCCGACAATTTTGCCGGGCATCTTTTTGTTTGTCATTTTTTACTCCAATCCAAACTTATATATTTTGTCATCAAAACCACAGATATAGATTTCCTGGTTTTGGTCTACTCCGAAGGAGGAAATAGGAAAATCGGCTTTGAACAATTCAGTATTTACAGGGTTTTCAGGATCGCTGAAATCCAGGCTCCAAATTCTTCCAGAAACGTAATCTGCATAGACATATAATCCCTGCATTTGTTCTATGGCCTCTCCATGGTATACAAATCCGCCGGTAATGGAAATGTCTCCTTCATCCCGATCATATTCCCTTATTGGCAATTCAAGGTTTTCCTGGTCACATTCATCTGCCTTGAAGCAATGAAAGCCTTCCATTGTATTCCAACCGTAATTTCCACCATTTTTGACGATGTCAATTTCTTCATAACTGTTTTGCCCTACATCTGCTACCCACAATTGATCGGTGGCAGTATCAAAGCTAAATCTCCAAGGGTTTCGCAATCCATAAGCATAAATCTCTTCCCTGAATCCTTCGGTGTTATCGACAAATGGGTTGTCTTCTGGAATAGAATAATTCTTTGATCCATCCTGTTGGTCAACATCTATTCTTAAAATATTCCCCAATAAAGTAGTTCGGTCTTGACCATTTCCATGTGGGTCACCCCCTTTTCCACCATCACCAACTCCTATATATAAGAAGCCGTCCGGACCAAATGAAATTTGACCACCATTGTGGTTGCCATAAGGCTGCTCATATTCGAGCAATACCAGTTCACTGGATGGATCTGCCTCATTTGGATTTGTGGAGGAAAGGTTAAAACGAGAAATTACAGAACGATCAGGACTAGAAGCGGTGTAGTTAACGTAGAAATAACCATTGCTCTCAAAATCTGGATGAAAAGCCAGGCCTAGTAAACCTTCCTCATTGTCGGAATCTTCCACCTTGTCCTCAATGGTTAAAAAAGCTGCTTTGGTTGTAGTTTTTTCCTCATTCTCAAAAACGGAGATTACACCGCGCTGTTCTACTACGAAAAGCTTATTAGACTTGTCTCCGGCATGCTGAAAATCAACCGGTCTGGTAAATGACAATTCTGGAAAGGCTTCAACAATTGTTAAAGTGCCTTCTGGCTCAGCCGTTTTTTCTTGTGTTTCCTTTGTACAAGCCGTGCTAAAAAGCAAGGCCATGACTAGAAAAATATTAAGTTGTTTTTTCATAATTATTTAATAGTTGTGATGGTTAAAGTAAGCGTTAATCCTTTTCAGAATGGAAATGAATGTAAAATTGGACCCTGAATTTCAAATAAATACTATAGTCAATACCAGCATAGAAAAATTAATTTAAGGTTTTTTCTTATCAATATGGAATTGCTGTCAGGAACAATTTCATGTTTTTAACAATGATGTACCTATTTAGTTCCTTTTATAAAGGTCTTTGGTTAGGTTTTTCTCTATTTCATGGATTAAACTTATGGCTATAGGCTGTGTCGTTCTCAATCTTGTTATGCTAGAAATGGTTAGTCAAAATTATACCAAATGATTTACCGGTTTATTTTTGAAAAAGATTCTAGCAGGTAGCACAATGGTTATTCCCTATTGGGTTCAAATACCCATTTGGTGGTAAAATAACTCAATACTCAAATCCCTTAAACTTCGCAAATACTAAAAGTCAGTTAATTAGCCTCATTTGAAATAAGAAAAGGAATTTTAGGTAGTAATGATTTGAAGTTGTTAAAATATTGTAGATTTGACACTACAATGAACCCAATAAGATTAAAACACCTTCTTTCATTAATTGTAGAAAACAATGATGAAAGGGCTTTTTCAGAATTTTTTGACCATTACCATACCAGGCTAATCAATCTGGCATTGTTGTATTTACCTCGGTATGACCTTGCCGAGGACATTGTATCAGAGGTCCTTTTAAAGCTATTTCAGAAAAGAGAATCCTTGTTAACCATCAAAAACTTCGATGGTTACTTGTTTAAGATGGTTAAAAATAAATCACTTAATTTATTAAAGTCCAAAGAGTTACTCAATAATATACCTATTGATGATATAAACGATTACTTGATTCCGGAGAGTACCGATCCGGAAAAAACCTTAATCAATGCCAGTTTGGGAGAAAAACTTGACAGTGTCATCCAAAAATTACCGCCAAAGAGAAGACTTGTTTTTAAAATGATTAAAGATGAGCATATGTCTTACCGTGAAGTCGCTGAAATTCTTGAAATTTCTGAAAGAACGGTTGAAGTTCATTTAAAGCTCGCCATCGAAAACCTTAGAACTGCCTTGAAACAATTTTACGATGAACACCAAGGCCACTTGTCAATTTCAAAAAGCAGGTTTTTATCGATTTTTTTATAAGTGTGATATTAATTTTTAAAAATTAACGATTTGGTAATGAGTTGGTTAGGTGTTTTAGTTCTCTTTTTTAAAAATTATTTACTATTTCATTACGGGATTTTTTCGAGTTCAGTGTCTTTATTGCTACACGTAGGACCTATTCCTAAATGGAAGAAAAAAAAGACATGAACTTGAGGTTGCTAAGCTATTTAGCAGGAAAAGCCAACCAAACTGAAAAAAATGAGGTTTTGGACTGGGTCAAAGAAAGCCCCGTCAATCAATACCAATTTGATCAGCTTAAAAAATATTGGAAAAGGAGGACCGAAGATCCTCAACTGATCAGCCATGCCTTTCAGAAAGATAAGTTGTGGAAGCAATACCTAGGAACCAAAGGTAAGGAAACGATAAAAGATAAGCCCAAGCCTATCGTCAGACCGTTTTATTGGGTTAGAGTTGCAGCGGCTATTTTACTACTGTTAGCGGCCACAATTGTTTATCTACAACGTGAAAATTTCTTTCCACCAGAGGAAGTTAAAAAGGCCAATACCTCCATTGAAAAGTACAACCCAAAAGGTCAGAAGTCCCAAGTTCAATTGCCAGATGGGTCTAAAGTTTGGTTAAATGCAGACAGTAAAATAAGCTTTCCTGAAATATTTCCGGATTCATTGAGAATCGTGCATTTGGAAGGAGAAGCCTTTTTCGATGTTTTAAGGGATAGTTTACGTCCCTTTAAAGTCATTGCTGAGAATGTTCAGGTCAAGGTGCTGGGTACCAAGTTTAATGTCAATGCTTATAAAGACCAACAGGAAATTAATGTTTCACTTCTAGAAGGATCCATAAATGTATCTGATGATCAGAGTGAAAATGGCGTACAGGTACAACCTGATCATGGAGTTTCCTATTCAAAGCAGTTACGTATTTTTCGCGAATTTACCAGAGAGGACCACAGGGCAATGTTTGATAAAGCCATTTCCTGGAAGAATGGAAAACTCATTTTTGATAGCAACAACCTGGAAGATTTTGTAACAGAAATAAGTCGCTGGTATGGTGTTTCAGTCGAAATAAAAGGTATTCCTCAAAATGACTGGAATTTGGTAGGGACATTTGAAAATGAATATTTAACCAATGTCCTGGATGCAACCTCCTATAATAAAGAATTCAAATACGAATTAAAGGAAAAAAAGCTCACCCTAATATTTAGATGATGACAGATTAACAAAACTTAATATGAAAAAACCGTATTGATCTGCCAATCAATACGGCGTATTACGATTCATTGCCCTTAATAATGTAACAATAAACCTAACAAATTTATGAAAAAACGAGTACTAAAACTACTACTCATGGGAATGACCTATTCAGTATTTGGTCTTCTTTTGCAGATTTTATTTATAAATGTGCTTTTAGCAACCGAAATAAATGCACAAAATATAAAGAGTGTAAAAGATGTTCAAGTTAGCATTGGCTTTGAAGATGAAAAACTTAGCCAACTCTTTTCCAAGTTGGAAGAGAAAACACCATTCGTGTTTGTATATGACAGAAAGGATTCATTTCTGGAAAAACGATTTTCACTTGTCAAACAAACCCTCACAATGGAGGATCTTTTGCTCCAAATCGCAAAAGAAAACAAAGTGAAATTTAAGCAGATTAACAATATCATCAGTGTAAGTTCCACAGCTACTACGGGGAATAACATCGAAATATCGATCAAAGAAGTCTCAATAGTGGGTACTGTAACCTCAACTGACGGTAAAACCATTCCTGGGGCAACAGTAATCCTAAAAGGAACCAGCGTTGGCACAGTCACAGATTTAGATGGTAAATTTTCGCTAAATGTACCTGAAGAGGGTGCCATTTTAGTGGTTTCCTTTATCGGCTATTTAAATCAGGAAGTGCCAGTTGCAAATCGTTCAATACTGAATATTGTCCTTCAGGAAGACATGCAAAGCCTGGATGAAGTAGTTGTGATAGGGTATGGTGTGGTGAAAAAAGCGGACCTTACTGGTTCTGTAGCTCAGGTGGAGATGGAAGAGGTTAGGGATATTCCCGCCAATTCAGTAGAGAGAGTACTTCAGGGCCGTGCAGCAGGTTTGCAAATCATCAACCCATCCCAAGACCCAGGGGCTGGATCTACAGTGAGAATTCGTGGAGGAAGTTCACTTAGAGGATCAAACTCACCTTTGGTAGTGGTCAATGGATTTCCACTTGGCGACGCTGGAGAATTGAAACAAATAAACCCGTCAGATATAGCATCTGTTGAAGTATTAAAAGATGCTTCTGCTTCAGCTATTTATGGATCAAGAGGTGCCAATGGAGTGATCATTATCACTACAAAAAAAGCGAAGCAAGGTGAAACAACTTTTGGTATTCGGCAACAAATGACCATTTCTGAGTTCACTTCAGAACTTAACCTTTGGAGAGACCCTACTTTATTGGCAGAGCTGCACAATGAAGGAAGAGCAAATGGTGGATTTGAACCAATTTTTATTGGTGAAGTTTCTCCATCAGGTATATACTACCCATCTATAGAAGAACTCTCAAACGGAGAATGGCCTCACAATACCCAATGGGACCAAATCGTATTCAGGGATGCGCCTATCTCAAACAATACTACTTTTTCTGTTGCCAGTAGCAATGACAGAACCAATTTTAACCTTAGCGCATCCTATTTTACAGACAAAGGGGTTCAGATTGAAGATGATTATTCTAAAATCAATACAAATTTTAGCATTAGCCACCGTGTTCTGGATAACCTGAAAATCACTTTTTCAAATATACTGACCAAAGGCAAAAGAAATGCCAATGGAGGATTGGCTTTTTGGAGAAGTCCTATATGGCCCGTTTATGATGAAACCGGTGATTATTATCTTCTAAATAGTATGGATTTTGATCATCCGGTAGCAATCACCAAAAACCGAAAGAATGAATCCAAAACGCTTGATTTACTCTCCTTTCTGGATGTTGAATGGGAAGTTATTCCTTCCGTTACAATTAATTCCCGGTTAAACTTCAAATATGGTTCAAGTATCAATGACGTTTACCAGCCTAAACGCTATACCCAACCAGGTGAATTTAACAACGGAGCTGCTTATATCAACAACTGGCAGGGAAGCACTGTTGTCAGCGAAACTTTTGCCAATTACAGAAAAGTTTTCGGAAAGCATGACTTTGGTTCAACTTTAGGCTATTCCTATCAAAATGATGAATCCAGAACTTCCAATCTTGGTGCATTTGACTTTGTCAATGAAACCTTAAACAATGAGAATTTGGGTGCAGGAAATTTGGAGCTTAATAAAGTAAGCAATGGATTGGTCGCTTCAGAACTGGTTTCTGGGATCTTTAGGTTCAATTATACCTTTGACGAAAAATACTTAATGACATTCACTTCCAGAGCGGATGGATCTTCCAAATTTGGACAGAACAATAAGTGGGCATTTTTCCCTTCAGGAGCCCTAAGCTGGAAAGCCCATGAAGAGGGATTTGTGAGGGAAATGAATGTATTTGATCAACTGAAATTCAGGCTAAGTTATGGTATTTCAGGGAATCAGGGGATATCGCCTTATCAAACCCTTAGCAGATATGGTGTTAGTAATTATTACAACAATGGGAATTGGATCACTTCGATAGGTCCCGGAATTGAAGTAGGTCGTACCGGACAGTCAGGAATTGAAGTGTTGTGGGGCGGTATACCTAATCCAGACCTAAAATGGGAAACCACTGCCCAGATTGATGCGGGGGTTGATTTCTCACTTTTTGACAATAAATTAAATGTCACTTTTGATTATTATCAGAAAAATACCGATGATTTATTACAGGAAAGAATACTGGCGCTTTCTTCAGGATACGACAGGATGTGGATCAACAATGGTTCTATTATCAATAAAGGAATTGAGCTAACCGTTGGGAGTGATTTGATTCAAACCAAAGATTTCAATTTGAATGCTACCCTGATCTATTTCCAAAACAGAAATGAAGTGACAAGTCTCGGGAACCCACAGGAATCTGGACTTATTACTGACCCAAATACAGGGATGCAGTTCCAATATTCAGGCAATAGTATTGAACAGTTCAGGGGGTTTCCAAATCTATTGGCGGTAGGCCAACCTGTAAATGTTTTTTATGGCTACAAAGTGGATGGCATAATTCAATCGCTAGAGGAAGGTGTACTTGCAGGCTTGGACGGTGACCTTGCCCAGCCTGGAGAATTCAAATATGTGGACATCAATGGTGATGGAGCAGTGGATGAAAACGACCGAACGATCATTGGTAACCCTAATCCTGATTTCCTTGCCAGTTTAAACCTGGCCTTGACTTACAAGAAATTTGATATAAGTATATTTCTTAATGGCGTTTTTGGCAATGATGTCTTAAATACCCACGCCTTTGACCAGCCCAGTATTACACCATTTAGATGGACTCCGGACAATCCTACCGATATGTATCCCAGTTTGAAAGACGGGAGACAGGTGAAATTCTCGGATTGGTGGATAGAAGATGGCTCTTTTGTAAGGATTCAAAACCTAAACATGGGGTATAATTTTGACCTACCTAAATCGATGCGTCTTCGAATTTCTATGAATGCATCCAATCTCTTTACCTTCTCCAAATTCAATGGATATGACCCTGAAGTAGGGACAGATGGTAGGTATTGGGGAGGTTATCCTCGATTAAGACAATGGACTGCTGGTTTGAATTTGACATTTTAAAAGAACTCACTCATGAAATTTCAAAAATATATATTCCTTCTTTTTGGTCTGCTTACGATCAATGCATGCGACCTAAGTGAAGAACCTTATGGATTCTATTCAGAAGATAATTTTTACAATACAGTTGAAGATGCAGAAGCTGCTATAACCTACGCTTATGATGCGTTAACCTTCTTAGAGTATTCTCGAACCGTGTTTCTACTTGGCGACATGCCTTCTGACGAATGCAACCCTAAAGCGGATGAAGGTGCAGATGCGCAAGATTTGAGTAACTGGAAGGTTGCCAATTTCTCGACCAACAGAAGTTTGGTGAATTTCTTCAAATATGCCTATATCGCTATCAATAGAACCAACGCTATACTGGACGTAATTCCAAATTCAACAATCGAAGAATCGGCCAAAGGTAAATACCTGGGGGAAGCACATTTCTTAAGGGCATGGAGTTATTTTAATCTGGTTCGGAATTTTGGTAAAGTGCCCATGCATACTTCTTTTGTGGGTACCCTTGACCAAACCTCGGCTCCATTGGCCACCGATTTGGATCAGGTGTATGACCTTATATTAGCAGATTGCAAAAAAGCGATTGAATTATTGGAGGTGAACAGGGCCACAGGCAGAGCCGATAAAGTTGCTGCCCAATCCTTGGTAGCAAAGGTTTACTTACACATGGCCTCTTCTAAGGATCATAATGTTCCTCAATACAATAGTAGTCGTAGAGAGGTCAATACCATGTATGACAGTGCTGCCTATTTTGCCAATGAGGTGATTAGTAATCAGAATACTTATGCCTTTGATGACAATTTATTGGATATCTATGATGTGGATCAGCCTAGAGGCCCCGAGCACATCTTCTTAATGTCGATGGACAGAAGTGGGACCATAGAAGGGGATTACTCTAAAATTTCCAAACTTTTCATTCCTTATATCGCCGGATCGGCCATTTATTTGGACAACGGCAATGGAACCTTTACAGAATCCCACGATGGATGGAGCGTTTTTCAGACCAAAGAGTCATTTTATGAAACCTTTGATGATTCTGATAAGCGTGGAAGTGAACTGCTGATTTCTGTTGTTTACGATAAATCTGGAGAGGAGATCGCTACATTTCCAGGGGGTATTCCATACCGATTTACCAGAAAATATGTAGACCCCCATTATATCCAGGACAAGACAAGCACCAAACCTTTTTTGATTAGATTCTCTGATGTAGCCATGATTTATGCAGAAGCTGCAGGTCCAAATGCGAAAGCGTATGAAATGATTAATTTTATTCGAAACAGGGCTGGTCTAGGAGACTTAATCCCTGGACTTTCCAATGAAGACTTTAGGGAAGCAGTGTGGAATGAGCGCAGCTGGGAACTGATGTATGAAGGCAACAGGATGTATGATTTGCGTAGGTTCAACAGGGTCAACAAATTGATTGATGAAGCTGCTGAATTGTCGGATGAGGAAGTGGCCTTTTATCCACTGCCACAAATTGAAATTGACTTGAATCAAGCCCTGTAAAATTTTACCCAAAATGTCTTATACCATGAAACTATATATAAGTAAAATATTTCTACTGGTGATAGTGTTCACCCAGCTTTCCTGCGTGAAGAATCCTTTTGATGAGTTTGAAGAAGGCAACTGGAACAATGAAAGAAGCATTCTGACCATCAAATTTGAAAATCAGGTAGGGAAAGAACAAATAATCCGGGTAGATGATCAGACAGGCACCATTATGTTGGGAATTAACACTGGAGCTGTTCCGAATTTAAGCAGTGTTAAAATTAGCTCTTTGGTGCTTTCTTTTGGTGCTGAAGCATCAGCAAAGTCAGGGGAAACCTTAAACTTTGAAAATGAAAGCAACAGCAGTACCATTACAGTAAATTCACCAACAGGGAAATCCAGGGTCTATACAGTGATAGCTGAACCTTTTGAAGAAACGATTCTTGGAACCTATACTGTCAGCAACCTGATTGTTTATGGTGGTACTGGTCCAGAATATGGTGGTGGAGGAGTCGTCGCGATGACCAATAAACCATGGGTATGGTTGCCTTCAGGAGGCCCTGAAGCGGAGCTTGACAATACCATAACCCTAACCCTAGAGGGCTTCACTGATGATGGGAACAGCTTCGGGAAAATTACAAATGATGCAGGAGCGGATAATAAGTATGCCGATTTTCAACAAGTAGCATTTGGCAATTATCCCGGGACTGACTTGAACGATTTTTACAGGAAAATCCCTAAAGGAGAGGGTACGTGGGCGCGAAATTATGCTACCGGAATGGTTACATTCACTTTTACGGATGGGAAAACTACAACTGGGCAATTTATTGAAGGCGCTGTCACAGAAGATTTAGGAAATGGGAAATCAAAAACGGTAGAAAATTATGCACTTGCTTTTAATTTGAATGGTACAGATGATTGGAATAGCATTTATAGTGATTACGATAAGTTTGCTAAACGTCCCAGAAGGTATTGGATTGATTTGGAGAAAGTCGATTAATAATACAATAGGTTTTAAAGCCCAATTTATGTTTTAACCTTTTCTTCTGGACTAGTAATCTTTAAGTAAACTGATAATTTGTTTGAAATGAAATTACCGAAAATATTCTTAATTATACCCTTTTTTTTGAATACTGGTTGTACTTCTGTAGAGAATCCAGTAATCAAACAACCGGGAACAAAACCACCGGAGAAGGTGAAATTATCACTGGTAGATAAAAATGCTACCGAGAAAACAAAAGCACTGTATTCAAATCTTTGGGCACTCCAATCTAAAGGGTTTATGTTTGGGCACCATGATGATTTGTTATATGGAAGGATGTGGTATACGGATTCAGGAGGATCTGACACCAAAGAAATAGTTGGGGATTTCCCTGGGGTTTATAGTTTGGATTTTGCACAAATCATGGATGATAGACATGCAACAAACGACTTGAACGACGACCGTAAAAGAACGATTCTTGAGGCAAGAAGTAGGGGGGAAGTTATAACGGCTTGTGCTCACCTCAATAATCCTTTGACTGGTGGGGATTCATGGGACAATTCCAGCAATAAGGTGGTAAAGGAAATTTTGACCGAAGGCAGTGCCACAAATGCAAAATACAAAGGCTGGCTTGATAGGCTTGCTGCGTTTATGCTTGAATTAAAAGACGAAGAAGGTGACCTGATTCCAATTATATTCAGGCCTTACCATGAACATACACAGACCTGGTCCTGGTGGGGGAGTAGTGCTACTACCCAGGATGAGTTCATCGTTTTTTGGAAGTTTACGGTTGATTACCTCATTCAGGACAAAGGAGTGCACAACCTAATATTTGCGATTTCTCCTCAATTAGACAGTCCATCCACAATGGACAGACTACTTTACCGATGGCCTGGAGATGATTATGTTGACTTTATTGGGATGGACAGTTATCATGGAACGAATACTGCATCTCTGGCTACCAATGTGTCCAACCTTGAAAGCCTGGGTAAGCTAAAGATGAAGCCTGTGGGGATTACAGAAACAGGAATAGAAGGTGTTCGGGATGGTTCAGGAAATGAATATTCAAAATACTGGACCAAAGAGATGCTGACCCCCATTATAGGCAAAGACATCTCAATGGTGGTCATGTGGAGGAACAAGTACGATCCAACCCAACAGGGGTACCATTATTATGGACCATGGGTACAGCACAGCTCTGCCGCTGACTTTAAGGAGTTTTACAATAGTTCATTTACTTTATTCAGCAAGGACTTACCTGACATGTATACCATGGCTGAGAACATCACAGTTAACTGACAGAGTGTTTTCCTCTTGGAATAACAATTAGAAGATCGATTTGAGATTTAATGAAAAAACCTGTGGAGAAATCTCCTCAGGTTTTTTCATGTTGCGTCATTATTAAAGAAATGTACAAGTTAAAGTGCTGTCCAATTGCGCTATCAAAATTGTGATAGGGAGGCCTTTAGGTGGTGGAGTTTTGGGAGTCAAGAGATTTTTCAGCTAGGAGGGGATTCCACAGCCTTTCCTCGCTCAGTCTCTATTAAAAGGGTTGTTCATTGAGGGTTTTATTGGTTTTTATTTTAATCCAACCCTTTGTCCTTGTATCAATGGATCTTAATCTTTCAGCCCTCTTTCTTCCGGAAATAAAAACAAGCTTGGTCGCCAATTTTTTCCTTATTGTATTGAAGGGCTTTTTTTCTAAATTCAGCCAGTTCTTCTTTGCTAAACTCTTCTTCGATATTTGACCCCATCAAGGGTTTTCCTTTCTTATAAAGAGCTGTCCCCCAAAATTGACTGTCCATGCTGTCAAATGTGGTGTTGAAAAGTTCCAGACCAAACCTTTCTCCCAAGATCTGCATGGATTTTGTATTAGGAATAAATAAATGCCGGGGTGCGTCTAACTGAAACCAGAATTCTTTTTCCTCTTTCCATACCTGACCGTCAGTAACAGGTACTCTGATCAATACTTCTCCACCTGGGTTTAAAATTTTTACCAGGTGTTCAAAAACAGCTACAGGGTTAGGTAAATGCTCAAAAGAATGGTGAAACATTACAAGATCATACTTTTTCTCAATATCAAAAAAATCTTTTTTGATAATGGAGAACCTATTAGAAGTGTAAGGGACTTCTACAAAAGGATCGTATCCATCAAGATTATGAAATCCACAATAGGACAGTTCTGCCAAAAGTTGCCCATTGCCACAGCCAATATCAGCTATTTTACTATTTTGGCTTAATTTAAGTGGGGAAAGCCAATCGAAATAAATGGGAGGCATTATGGAAAGGCCAAGGGTAAAGGCTTTGTACCTTAGTTTTTTCATTAGCCCTAACAAAAGGTTACTTGTATTAAATGTACCGAAAGAATAATAATTGTCAGGGTAGTATTTACCTAGGTCCGAAGGGGGGGGCATTAAAAACAGTGATTTACAGGAATTACATTCTGTGTAAACAAAAGTATCATTAGTTCCAAACATTCGTTCTTTGGCCTCAATTGAAGAAAAATCGCTTGCCTGGCAAATTTCACATGTTGTCTTAGAATTAAGCATTCGATATTTAAGGATCAAATTTGGAGAAGTTACAAAAGTAGAATAAAAAAAATCGACTACAATATTGGTAAAATAGGAATCGGTTAAGAAGTGAATCGTTTTGAGTACTGTCATTCATTGACTAGTATGTCATACGTTTGCTGAAATTAATGGATGTTTCCATAAAATATTAATGTCGGTTCTGATTTTTGGGATGAAGGCAAAACCTGAAAAGTGATCTATTTCAGGCTATGTAATTGAAATTCTGAAACACTTTTTTGTAAGAAAGTAAATGAAATTTTAGGTTGATTATGATTAACGTTCCTCATAAATGATTTTGGGGTGGAAAAAGAGTAGTATTTTTCATCTAATTTTTAATAATAGACTTCCAGGAAAAGGGATGGATCAAAACTGAGTTAAAACAATGAATCTTTTAGAATTGCTAAAGATTTTTTTCATCAAAGCTTTGAGAAAGAGCTAGGGGAAAAACACTTTTATAGTAATTCTATTGTCGTGTTTTTAAATATTTCATCGTTTTTAATGAAGAAATAATGCCTATAAAAATTGACATTTATTGGCGATTTTCTATCATCAAAGGGTTGATTTATAATTAGATGAATTCAATTTTAATTGACTTTTAGAGGTGTTAAGTCTTTTTAAGACTAAGTTTTTAAGTGTTTAATTGCCGTCTAATAACGTATTTCAGCTATTTTAGAGAAAGTTCACCTATTTAATTTTTTTTTTACCTATATTGTAGCATAGTGAACAAGGCCAATTTCAATGGATTAGCTTGCGCTAAATGGATGTGTCGAGATGATTTGCAACAAATTCTTGGAAATTATAATGGATTCATTTGTAATTTGAGCCGAAAAAATTATAACTTTAAAATTCAATTTAAGATTAGAAACCGTTCAACCTTTAAATGTCTATTAAAAACTACACTATGAGAAAGTTAATCGCTTTGTTCATGCTTTTCGGAATTTTATTTGCTCCGATGATCACAAAAGCACAAGAAGAAACAGAATCAGAAGCTGAAGCTACTGAAGAGGCCGCACCGGTTCAAGCCGCACAGGCCCCAACTCCAGTTATGACTGATGATGACATAGTTGCTGAAGAGCAATCTTTTCATCAAGTTATAAAAGACAAGTTTATTGAAGGAGATCCTACTTACATGACACCAGTATTGTTGTGTTTGATTTTGGGCTTAGCAGTAGCTTTGGAGAGAATTGTAACGCTAAACCTATCTACTACCAACACTAAGAAATTATTGGCGAAAGTAGAAAGTGCTTTAGAAGAAGGTGGAATTGAAGCCGCTAAAGACGTTACTAAAGGAACTAGAGGTCCTGTAGCATCTATCTTTACCCAAGGCCTAATGAGGTACTCTGAAGGTATAGAGATGGTTGAAAAATCCATCATTGCTTACGGATCTGTTGAAATGGGACGTTTAGAAAAAGGTCTTGTTTGGATCTCACTTTTCATCTCTTTGGCTCCAATGCTTGGTTTCATGGGTACTGTAATTGGTATGATTGGCGCATTTGATTCAATTGAAGCTGCTGGTGATATCTCTCCATCACTTGTTGCTGGTGGTATTAAAATTGCCCTTTTGACAACAGTTGCTGGTTTGATCGTTGCGATTATCCTTCAGTTGTTTTACAACTACTGTGTGGCTAAGATCGATTCTATTGTTAATGATATGGAAGATGCTTCCATCAGCTTAGTAGACATTTTGGTTAAGCATAAATTGACTAGATAATCTAGTCAATTTAATGTTTTTCTATTAAATGAATTATTCACTTATATATTTAAGATAAAATGGATACTACTGATATATTCTTATATGCAGGGTACTTGCTGGTAATCATCGGTGTGATATTAGCTATACTTATGCCATTGATCAATTCTTTGAATGATCCAAAGAGCCTTTTAAAGACGCTCGTTGGAGTGGCTATAATAGGTATTGTATTTGGCGTAGCCTATTCTACCGCCAATGGTGAAGTAGCTGCCAAATACATGGCTGCCCCATTTAACATTACTCCTTCAGGAGCTAAAATGGTCGGTGGGATATTACTTACAGTTTACGCCTTGTTTTTACTTGCAATTGTTGGAATTGTAATTACGGAAATTAATAAATTAATTAAATAATATGGCTAGCAAGAGAGGTAGAATGGCTCAGGAGGTAAATGCAGGATCGATGGCAGACATCGCCTTCTTGCTTCTTATCTTCTTTCTCGTGACTACAACGATTGCTTCGGATAAGGGGATAATGAACATCCTTCCTCCAAAGCAAGATCCTAATCAGCCCCCACCAGAGGTGGAATTGAATGAAAGGAATATTTTTAATATTCTGATCAATGCAAATGATGATCTTTTGATCGAAGGAGAGTTTAGAAACGATACCAAAGGACTTTCAGATGAAATTAAATCTTTTATCTTGAATTTCGGGAATCCTGATGAAGATGCAATAGCATTATTCAATAGCCTACCACCTTCGTTGAAAGGTATGGCTGATCAAAGTCCTGAATCTTCAGATCATCCTATGTCTGGTGGTGCGGTAATCTCCATTAAAACCAATAGAGGTACCAGTTACGAGACTTACTTAGAGGTGCTTGATTTAATAAAACAGGCATACTTCGAAATTTATGGAGAGCGTGTAGGACTTTCAGGTGAAGAATATAGAACCCTGTCAGGCCAGTCTGCTGCCGAAAAGGAGCTTATAGACCGTGGAAAAGAAAATATTCCCATGGCCATCTCCATTGCCGAACCTGATAAATCTGGAAGCTAATTATGTCAAAGTTTAAAAAGAAAACCAAAGCAGAGACCAATATCCCTACTTCGGCATTACCCGATATTATCTTTATGTTGTTGTTTTTCTTTATGGTGACTACCGTAATGAGAGAACAAACGATATTGGTGGAGCAAAAAATTCCCCAAGCTACTCAATTGCAAAAGATTCAAAAGAAAACATTGGTTTCTTATCTTTATATTGGAAAGCCGAAAAACACCTCATTATATGGATCTGAACCCAGGTTACAGGCCAATGATGCGTTGATTAATACTTCCGATATAGTGCTATGGGTAAATCAACAAAAAGATGCGCTTTCTGAAGCTGAAAGAGATCAAATATGGATTTCGCTGAAAGCAGATAGAGATGTTAAAATGGGACCGATTAGTGATATTCAATTTGAACTTAGAGAAGCAGACGCTAGGAAACTTATGTATGCATCTGTAGGTAAAGTTGAAAACAACTAACTCAAGGATTTTATAAATTATTGAAAAGGCTGTTTCTTAGGAAACAGCTTTTTTTTGCCCATTTTATTTTTTTTGAGTAAATCGGATTTATTAAGAACCTGATTTTATTTTTTTGATAATGATTCCATGTCATTGAAAAGTGACATTTTGGGGCAATCTGATTTTAATTAGGCTTCACTTCTTAATAACCTGAACTCAATTATAGAAAATTAGGAGTTGTTGGTGGTTATGTCTTCCAAAACAAATGGGTAATTACCTGTTAAAGCAAACCATCATACAATTAACCCAAATCTCATTTTTAGCCACTCCCCCTTAATTAAAAGGGCAATCAAAGTTGGGAGGGAATTCAACGGAAATAACAAAGCTATTACAAATTGTTATTAGGGACGTTTGCGAAAAAATCCCCCTTTACACCTTTTCAAGGAGTGAATTGCATGACCAAATAAACCAAATTTTTCAGGCAAGAATATAGATCGAACTCAGATTAATAGGATATCCGTATCCTTTTTCTGCTTTAGTGCCTTGACTTTAAACTTTAGCTTCGCATCAGAGATTGGGAATACCTGTTTTGGTGATTGCTGCTTTTCTTGCCAAGTTTAAAAATCAGGCATTCTATTGAAGGATTACTTTTCTTTACCATCCTTTGAACGGTTTAACCTATTCTTTATGTTCTGAAGACAGCTTTGCCTACTTGTGTGACTAATGTCATACTTCAAGCTAATTTTTGATCGTAGTTTTATGCTATCATTTAATAAACTGAAATCTACTATGAAAATAGAACAAATTTATACCGGTTGTTTGGCTCAAGGGGCTTATTATTTAGAATCTAATGGTGAAGCTGCTATAATAGACCCATTGAGAGAAGTCCAACCATATATCGACAAAGCGAACAAAAACGGAGCTAAGATTAAATATATTTTCGAAACACATTTTCACGCTGATTTTGTTTCCGGACATATTGATCTTGCAAGGAAAACCAACGCATCAATTGTCTTTGGACCAACGGATATGGAATTGGGCTTTGAAGCTACAGTAGCGAAGGATCAACAAGAATTTATCCTTGGAAATAGTAAAATCCGGGTGATTCATACACCAGGACATACCATGGAAAGTTCTGTTTTTCTATTGATCAACGAGCAAGACAAACCAGAAGCATTGTTTACTGGAGACACCCTGTTTATTGGAGATGTTGGCCGACCAGATCTTGCCCAAAAGGTAGTTGCGGATCTTACTCAGGAAAAACTTGCGGGTTATTTATATGATTCCTTAAGAGAGAAGATATTACCATTGCCAGATGATTTAATCGTCTATCCTGCACATGGTGCTGGAAGTGCCTGTGGTAAAAACATGAGCAAGGAGACACAGGATACATTGGGTAACCAAAAGAAAACCAATTATGCCTTGCAGGAGATGTCTAAGGAATCCTTTACCACTCAGGTTTTAAGTGGATTGACTCCTCCTCCAGCCTATTTTCCTCAAAATGTGATGATGAACATAAAGGGATATGACAGCATAGACGATGTTTTGGAAAGAGGACAAGAGGCACTTTCCCCTGAGGATTTTGAATACTTAGCCAATCAGACTGGAGCTATAGTTTTGGATACAAGAAGCCCTGAAGTTTTTGCAAAGGCTTTTATTCCTAATGCCATTAATATAGGTATTGATGGAAGCTTCGCTGTCTGGGTAGGAAGCCTAATCCCTGATGTAAAGCAGGAATTGCTAATCGTTGCTGATTCAGGTAGAGAAGAGGAAGTTATTACCAGATTGGCCAGGGTAGGTTACGATCATGCTTTAGGCTTTCTAAAAGGTGGAATTAGCGCTTGGATAGATGCTGGAAAAGAAATAGATGTTATTCCATCCATAGATGTTAATGAACTCAAAGAGCTATCCATTTCCAATCCTGAAAATCTCATTTTGGATGTTAGAAAGGCGAGCGAACATTTCAGCGAACATGTCAATGGATCGATCAATATTCCGCTTGATTACATCAACGATAAAATGAACGAAATTGATAAAGACAAAACCTATATGGTTCATTGTGCTGGAGGATATCGTTCCATGATATTTTGTTCCGTACTTAGGGCCAGAGGCTACGATAACTTGATAAATGTGAAAGGTGGCTTTGGTGCCATTAAATCATCTGAAAAGTTCTCGGTAAGTGATTATGTTTGTCCTACCACCATGGTATAAGATTGAAAATTAACTCTACCTGATAATAGTTATCTACAATGATTTAACACAGTCCGATTATTGGGAGTCCCGATTGTATTTGTAACCTACTTTCGGGACACCAGGGCTTAATCATTGGTTTATTTTGCCCTTTGAGTGCTTATTACCCAAATCTAATTGCCCAAAATTACCAATTGTATCCTTAATATTTGGTGTCTATGAGATACCTACGTGTAATTTAGATTTGTGAATAGGACATAAATCCATAAAAAGTTATTGTATAACACAGTATCATTTGAAAAAAATAAATTTATAATAATGAATGAATTCTTGAATTGGCTTAGTCAACCCTGGCCTTGGTACATTGCAGGGCCTATGATTGGTTTAACAGTGCCCATACTCTTACTATTGGGGAACAGGTCCTTTGGTATCTCATCCTCTCTAAGACATATATGTGCGGTCTGTGTTCCAGCCAAAATCCCTTTCTTCCAATACAATTGGAAAGAAGAAGCTTGGAACTTAATGTTTGTGTTAGGTATACTACTGGGGGGTGTCATTGCTGCAATGTTTCTATCGAATCCAGAGACGATTGTAATTGCAGAAAGTACCCAGAGCGATTTGAAAGCACTTGGATTAACAAATTTTGAAAATTTATTACCAGCTGAAATATTTAGTTGGGATAATTTGTTCACCCTTAAAGGTTTGTTTTTCTTCGTAATCGGTGGTTTTTTGGTTGGATTTGGTACCAGGTATGCGGGTGGATGTACCTCAGGTCATGCCATTATGGGAATTAGTAACCTTCAATGGCCATCAGTTGTAGCTACAATGTTTTTTATGATTGGAGGATTGGTAATGACCCATTTGATTTTGCCCTTCATCATGAATTGGGTAGGCTTTTGATATAATGAACGATTCAAATAAAAATATATAAGCATGTTATTAAAAGAAAATGACACGGTAGCGGTAGATAAAAACATAAATTTAACGGCTAATGTGAAACAAGGAGAAACTGGATTGTCCTTATTGAAATACCTTTTCGTAGGAATTGTATTTGGGATAATTTTTGTGAAGGGAGAAATTATTTCCTGGTTTAGGATTCAGGAAATGTTCAGGTTTCAATCCTTTTTTATGTATGGAGTAATAGGCTCTGCCATTCTTGTTGGAATGGTTTCCATTCAATTGATAAAAAGGTTTTCAATTAAGACGATCAATGGACAAGCCATTAAAATAGCTGATAAAAAATTCAATAAAGGACAGATATATGGAGGCTTTATTTTTGGATTAGGTTGGGCCATTACTGGTGCTTGCCCCGGTCCATTATTTGCCCAGATAGGCACAGGTTTTACGGTAGTGATTGTTACTTTTTTGAGTGCAGTTGCCGGAACCTGGGTTTATGGTAGGTTTGCTGATAAGTTGCCAAAGTAATCAACTGGATTATTTTCAATTCTATTTGCGAAAAAGCAAAAATAGAGAGGAGGGTTATTCGCTATTTAATCCGGTGAAGCCTCCTCATCTACCAATTCTCTCAAGTCTACCGGGACCACTCTGGAAACGCCTGTTTCTATCATGGTAATGCCGTAGATTATATCGGTGCTGGCCATGGTGCGCTTATTATGGGTGACGATTATAAATTGCGATTCACTTGAGAATTTCTGAATGATCTGGTTGAATTTATCAATATTGGCATCGTCTAAGGGCGCATCTACCTCATCAAAGATACAAAATGGTGCAGGCTTTAGCAGGTAGATGGAAAATAACAAGGAAGTAGCTGTCAACGTTTTTTCACCACCTGATAGTTGATTGATGGACAAAGGGCGTTTTCCCTTTGGCTTCGCAATGATTTCGATACTACTTTCTAAGGGCATGTCAGGGTCTGTCAACTTTAGATCGCAATCATCTTCTTCGGTAAACAAAGAGCGGAAAACTTTCACGAAGTTGATTTTTATCTTCTCAAAAGCGTCAATAAAAGTTTCTTTTGCCACCTGATCAATTTCTTTAATAGTGGACATTAATGATTCCTTCGCTTTGATCAGGTCATCTTTTTGAGAAGTAATGAAGGTATGACGTTCTTTAATTTCGTCATAAGCTTCCATTGCCATTGGGTTGATGGGGCCTATTTTTTCTAGTTTTGATTTTGATTTTTGGACTTCCTCCCTCAAGGTACTTTCAGTTTTAGAAGCATGTTCTTCTTCTAACTCTGGGTTGTCCTCCATGATTTGATCCAGGTCCAGCTCAAATTCTACGCTCAATCTTTCTTTTATCCCGTTAAGCTTAAGGTTTATTTCATTTGCTGACTGCTTAAGGTCCATTAATAAATTGTCCGACTGCTCTTTTTTTCGTTGGATTTCTCTAATGGTCTTCTCCACTTCATCTATTTCTCCTCTTGAAGAATAATATTCTTTTTCAGCTTCATTTACGCCGGATTCAATGCGCTCCTTTTCTCCATAGAGTTCTATTAGCTCATCATCCTTTACCTCATTGTTGTCGATTAGGGATTTTATTTCTTGTTCAGTTTGCCCCATTTCACCCTGGGCCTTTTCAATTCGCTGTTTACTGCTTTCGTAAGTACTTTGTTTGAAACTAATTTCCTGTGCTATACTTTGAAGTTTGTTTAATTGTTGATGGTAAAGAATATTTTCTTCATTGTATTGAGAAGATTTGTACGATAGCTCTTCTGAAGCTTCCTGTAAGTCGGTATTTATGTTGTTTATTTCTTCCTCCAGGTACTCAAAGGCTTCTTTTTGTTCCTTTAATAAAGGTCCTAATTTTTCCAGTTCCTCTGTAAGACTGAATATTTTCTCTTCAATGTCCTCTTTTTTATTGGCGTTTGAGGTAAGCATTTCGGCCAACTGTTCCTTTTTGGTTTTGATCGAAACAAAGTCTTGATTCAATTCATTGACAATTGCTTGTTTTTCCTCTATCGCTTGTTTGAAATTAATAGCTTTTAATTTCGACAGTTCAGCTGTTTTTTTATCGAGGTTGGCCCTGGTTTCGTTTATCTTTTTTTGTAAGACTTTAATGTCTTTGTCCAGCTTTTCAAGGTTCTTTGCCCTACCTATCCGTTTGCCCTCAAATAAGCCTACTGATCCCCCGGAAATGGTAAACTTTCGATCGATAAATTTCCCGCTTTCTGTTATAAATATTCCTTCCTGAGTTTTTGGAACCTGATGAAGGTCTCCTGCAAATATGTAAACATCGTCTAATAAATAAGCCACCAAAGGAGCATATTTCGCATCATATTCTATTATTCCGGTTGCCGCTGTCGCATCTGGAAAAAGTTTGTTTTGGCTTGCCCTAAATTTTTCAAATCTTTCTAGGACAAAGAAATGAGCTTTTCCTTTCCCTGAATCGCTCAAAAGTTTTACTGCGGCAATGGCCTCCAAATCATTGTCAACTACATAATAATTCATGTAGTTTTCTAAAAAGTTTTCTATGGTAACCCTGTATTTTTCATCAGTAGTGATGATGTCTGAAAGCAATGGCATGTTTTTGCCCCACTGACTGTTTTTTCTCAAAAACTTAATGGCCTCTGGAAAACCTTCAAGGTTATCAACCAAGGATTTGGTAAGTTGGTATTCATTGCTCTTGGCATCTAGCTTACGGTTAATTTGTGTAAGCTCTTCCCTTATCAATTCCTGCATTCTGCTGGTTTCTTCCTGCTTGGCCAGGTGCGCAGCTTCTTCACTTTTGAGGTCTTCAAAAGCTTTATTTTCTTTGTCTAATTGGGTTTTAATTAGCTGAAGTTTTTCCTCAAATCCTGCAAGATTTTCTATTTGACTATTGTCATCAGTAGCTGTTTTTTCCAACTCCTGCTTAATTGTAGTAAGTTGTATTTGCTTAATTTCCTGACTTTTTGACAACTGGTACATTTCGTCCCGCTTGCGAGCAAAAGTACTTTGCATTACCTTTTGCTTTTCTAGTGACGCATTATGCATTGCCTTTTTTTCCTCGTAAACTGCTTTTAATTCATTTACGGTAAGTTCTTTTTCATTGGTAAGTTTTTCTGAAATTCTTTGTTCCTGTTCCAGTGATTTTATACTGAATCCTGCTCTTTCATTGCTTTTTTTATCCTGTTCAATTTGCTCTCGAAGTTGATGAGATTTGTCCTGCAGGAACCGTAGCCTTTCATTTTTTATTTTTTTATCACTTTCAAATTGACGAATTTTATGGACATGTTCATTTAAGGCTTTTTGCCTACTTCCCAGTAGCTTTTCCTTATTGATCATTTCTGTTTTAAGGTTCTCCAAAAAGGCATCCTTATTCGCTAATGTTGCATGGAGCTGTACTTTTTGATCATTTTCGGCTTCCAGCTTTTTGTTTATATTTATAAGGGTATCACGTTGATCATAGACTCCTTTTTTAGCAAGGGCGATGCTGGCAGATTTGTAATCTTTCTTTATTTCAAAATATCTGGTAGCCTGTCTTGCCTGTTTTTCTAATGATTTTAAGTTTTTTTCGATTTCAAATAACAGGTCCTCAACTCTATCCAGGTCTCCATCTGTGTCTCCAAGTTTTTTAAGCGTTTCTTTTTTCCGGGTCTTAAATTTTGAAATACCGGCGGCTTCCTCGAATAATTCTCTTCTGGAATTGTTTTTGTCATTGAGCAATTCATCGATCATTTTTAATTCTATTATAGCATAGCTATTAGAATTAATCCCGGTGTCCATGAATAGGTTTGTAATGTCTTTTAGCCTACAGGTTATACCATTCAATAAATATTCACTTTCTCCAGAGCGGTAATAACGTCTGGTAATCGTGACATGCGTATATTCAGTGGGGAGAAGGTTTTTGGTGTTTTCAAAGGTCAGTGAAACCTCGGCCATATTGAGTTGCTTTCTATTTTTTGTGCCATTAAAGATGACATTTTCCATCTTGTCAGAACGCAACATTCTGGTTTTCTGCTCACCAAGTACCCACCGGATTGCGTCTACTACATTCGATTTCCCACAACCATTTGGGCCCACTATCCCAGTGATACCTTTGTCAAAATGGATCATTACTTTGTCGCCAAAACTTTTAAAACCTCTAATTTCTAATTTGGTGAGTTGCATGTAGTAGATTTAAACCTAAACAAATTTAACCTAATCCATTCAATTTTCAAACGGGTAAAAAATTGAGCTTAAAATTGTCACCTCTATATAAAAGTTTAGCCGATTTATGAGGTCAGTTAGTCTGAGTTTTTGGTTTCTGGTGGGGGCTGCTTGTTTAAATCAGGTTTTTTGGACTTTTTAATCTATAAAACGTTTAAAAATATAGTAAGCTGATGATGTAGAAACAATCAATATTTTTTTGTATCAAAACCACTTATTGACCTAAAGGTGAAGTTCATAATTAATAGGCTTAAAAATAGTGTACTTTATTTCCTATTTTCATCCATTGCCACAATGGAATTGTAATCTAATGACAAGTTTTGTTTATTTGCTTTTTGTATATTGGATTTTGATAGTATAAATAAGAATTATTAATGTGGACTCCTAAAAATACTGCAAAACTTACAATTGATCCATTGGGTTTTGTTTCCTGTTTTTTACGTGGTTTTAGAGTGGTAGGGGATGTGTTCACGGAAAATGATCTTAGGGTTGAGGGAGTTGTTCAAGGCAATATCAAAACCATAAAAAAAGTTGTTATAAGTGAAACAGGCCAAGTAAATGGTGATATAGAAGGTGATGAGGTTGTGATTTTAGGCCAAGTTGTAGGCAGGGTAATTGCTTCAAAAACTATTTTGGTTGGAAGCAAAGGATTGCTTCACGGAACGGCCATTACAAGTGATTTACAGGTGGAATTTGGAGCAGAAGTGGAAGCAAGCATTGAAAAATACAATACGCTTCCCAAAGACATTGCAGTTAAGCAATTAGGAGAGATAAAGAAGGTCATCGGTTCAGCAAAAAAGGTCTTAGAACCCAAAGAGAAAGCACTTATTTCGACAGTTGCAATCCAAAATTGATAATCACTATAACCAGCACTCATTTTTAACTTTTCTATTGTATTGGTTTTTTAAATTAGTCTAAAGTCCCAGTTTTTTCTTTTTCCGATTTGAGATGCCTCCATTTCCTAAAATAACTGTTATAGCCTCTTGTGTTGAGGTATAATTTGCCTTATGCCTAATCAATTTGCTGTATCTATCCCAATGGTTTGATTGATGTTAATTTTCCAATGTAACGTTTGAGTTTGCGAAGTTTTGTTCAGACAATACCATTTTAGAAGCTAACTCTACGATATTTTCAAGACATTTATTTTTATTTTCATCTCCGTTTAGAATCGATTGTGTATTACCTGTTTTATCGATAAAATATATTGGGTTATCAGTTAATATCTCTTTCGAAAGTATTTCTTCCAGGTTTTTTTTCACCTCATTTTTGGGAAGGTAATAGATTGGGAAAATCAAATAATCTTCCATGTGTGAATTGAGCCAATTAACTGAAAATAAGTGCTCTTCAAAAGAATTTTTATTAAATCCTATAAGATGGTAGTTTAACTTCTTTAGTTGCTTTAAGGCCAATTCAAATTTATTCCGACCTTCATTGCTTTTTGGAATTAATTCTGAAGGATTAGTATAAATAATAATTCTTTTATTTTCGATTAATGACTTTAAATTGACATTTCCATAGCGTGTTTTTACCATAACATTTGGAAAAGCAATGTTTTTGTCGAGTAGCGTGTTGGATATAAGATTCGTTTTCATGGTAGTGTCTGGTTTTATAATAACTGTATGCTTTCTTTAAACATTATTATAATTTAAGGAAAATAAATTTAATTATTAATAGAAAAATTAAAAATTTATCAGTAATTGACCAAAGTCATGTTTTGGGTTAACTTTAATCAGGATAATTATAGTTTTAGTATAAAATTCCCGCGAATTATTTCGCTGTAATTTTTTAAAAACCATTAAACCTTAATATTTGATACCTATCAAAAAAATACCTTCATACCGGATTATTTTTGTAAATTTATTTTTAAATCAGAAGGTAGGTTCATGGACGGTAGTACAGTATTCTATATTATTGCAGTAATCATCTATTTTATATATACCTCTTTTGCGAAAAAGAAAGCAGACAATGAGGGAGCTGAAATGGATGAAAATGAAAATGCTCCAAATCAAGGTCCTTCCTTTGAAGAACTCTTGCGTGAAATTCGGAAAGATCAGCATCAGACAGCGCCAGAGGAAATCGAGGAAGAATGGGTTGACTCAATTCCGACACGGGAATACCAGGAGCTAAAAGCCAATGAAGAAGTTACTGAAGAAAAGAAACCTTACGAAAAAGAGAAAGAGTTTATCAGTGCTTATCGTGACGTGAGGCAGCCTTTGGTGAAACTGGATGATCAGGTGGAAATTGAAAATGACAAAAAACTTCTGGGGGAGGTAGTTGATGTTGCTGGAGAGTACCCAAGCGGAAACAAGTATGCGAGTCTTTTGAAAAATCCTGAAACATTAAAAGAAGCCGTCATATTGACTGAAATCTTTAATAGAAGACATTTTTAGATTTACGCAGATAGAATCAATTCATAATAAAACTTCGCAGAAATACACATATGATCCATCGTTGGTTTAAATCTTTGGGCCCTGGACTAATTACAGCCGCTTTGGTTTTTGGTCCTGGTAGTCTTACAATTACCTCTAAATTGGGAGCTGTTTATGGCTTCAATTTGCTTTGGGTAATAATTTTAGCAGCACTGCTAATGTTAACCTTTACAGGAATGGGGGCAAGGATAGGATTGGCTTCAGAATATTCACTTATCACCTTATTTAGAAATAAGTGGGGAAAAATCGCTGCCTTACTTGCAGGAATTAGTGTGTTTTTTGTTACCGCCGCCTTTCAGGCAGGAAATACCGTAGGTGCTGGCTTAGCCTTGTCCGAATCGCTGGGGCAGACCAATGGTTTATGGATTGTCGTCATTTCCTTAATGGCCATTTCGCTGCTGTTTTTTAAGTCCTTCTATAAAATTTTAGAAAAAGTAATGATGTTGATGGTTGGGATCATGTTGATCTCCTTCCTTTTCACCCTTATTTTAGCTCCACCCGCTTGGGCTGAGGTATTGGCAGGATTGAACCCAAGTATTCCCAAAGGGTCCTTTATATTGGTAATCGCCTTGGTCGCTTCGAGTTTTTCTATTGCAGGTGCTTTCTACCAATCTTATTTGGTGCAGGAGAAAGGGTGGAAAAAAGAGGAATCCAAGGATGCTTTGCGAGAAAGTTATACAGGAATAGTCATTCTAGGCCTAATTTCTTCCATGATTATGATCAGTGCTGCTACTATTTTGTATCCGAAAGGAGTAACAGTCACATCGGCTGGTGATATTGGAATGGCACTTGAGCCCGTTTATGGTAAATTTTCCTTTATGGTGTTTATGGTAGGCTTATTTGGCGCTTCATTTTCCTCTTTACTTGGCAATGCAAGTATTGGAGGTACACTGCTATCTGATTCCCTCTCCTTAGGAAGAAATTTAAATAGTACTCCGGTAAAGGTATTGATATCTCTTATTATAATAATAGGTGCGGCTATAGCATTAATATTTGGGAGACTTCCGTTGGAATTAATTGTATTCGCCCAGGGGATTACCATTTTTGCAGTGCCTTTTATAGGATTAGGCTTGTTTTTGATTGGTAACGATACCAATATTATGGGAGCTTTGAAAAACAATACCTTCACCAATGTAGTTGCAATCATTGGCTTATTGGTGCTTTTCACCTTGGCTTTTAGTAACGCTTACTCCTTGTTTTATGCATAAAATTAGCCCTATCCCGACCGTTTAATACTTGGTCGAACGAAAATGGATAATTTATTACACCACTAAAATTTACTATTAAATCAATGAAATCTATACAAGAGTTAGAAGAAATTCTTAGCAAGCCTACAGCCGATCTGGTGGAGGACATAAAGAAAATTAATGGAGACATTCTTATATTAGGTGTTGCTGGTAAAATGGGTCCAAGTCTGGCCAAGCTTGCAAGTAGAGCATTTAAAGATGCAGGCATAAATAAAAAAGTAATAGGTGTCTCCCGGTTTTCTGATCCCAAATTGAGGACAGATCTTGAGAATCATGGCGTAACTTGTATTGCCGCAGATTTATTGGATGATGAGGCATTGCAAGCATTACCAGAAGCCGAAAATGTCATTTATATGGCTGGTAAAAAGTTTGGTACTACAGGACAGGAGCATTCCACCTGGGCGATGAATGCCTACTTACCTGGCAGGGTAGCTACAAAGTACAAAAAATCCAAAATTGTAGTGTTTTCCAGTGGGAATATTTACCCCTTCGTCCACTATGCATCAGGCGGAGCTTTGGAAGAAACGCCACCAGAGCCAATAGGTGAATATGCACAATCATGTCTCGGAAGGGAGCGGGTTTTTGAATATTTTAGTCATCAATACAACATTCCAATGTTGATGTATAGGCTGAATTATGCCATAGACATGCGCTATGGTAATCTATTGGAAATCTGTAAAATGGTAAATACCGAAAAACCAATCAATTTAAGGAGTGGCCATATGAACGTTATCTGGCAAGGCGACGCAAATGAGATTGCAATTCGTTCTTTGCTACATACCACAAGTCCTCCCAAAATACTTAATGTAACTGGTCCTGAAACAATAAGTATCAAGCAGGTGGCAGAAAAATTTGGTCAGTTATTGAATAAGAAACCAGTGTTTATCAACGAACCTGAACCCAATGTTTTGCTGAACAATGCCTCTCTTTGCCACCAGCTTTTTGGATACCCAACTGTATCCCTGCTGACTATGATCGAGATGACTGCTCAATGGGTGCAGCAAGACGGAGAAACGTTGAATAAACCAACCCATTTCCAGGAAAGAGAAGGAAAATTTTAATTATAAAATAATGAGTGAATTAAATCCCGCTATCAAGCAATTATTACATGATGGGGCTGTTATACCTGCCCATCCATTGGCTTTAAATGCAGAAAGAAAACTTGATGAGAAACACCAACGGGCGCTTTCTCGTTATTACATCGCCTCAGGAGCAGGAGGAATAGCTGTTGGAGTACACAGCACGCAATTTGAGATTAGGGAAAAGAAGTACGGACTCTTTGAGCCGGTACTAAGAATGGCCATGGAAGAGGTTAAGGCAGCTGCTATAAAGAGACCTTTCGCAATGGTAGCCGGAATAGTAGGTGATACTGATCAGGCAGTAGCAGAAGCTTCTTTAGCAAAAGACTTGGGTTATGATCTAGGTTTGTTAAGCGCAGGAGGGTTAGGAGACTGGTCGGAAAAGGACTTGATAAAAAGGGCTGAAAAAGTGGCTGAGGTTATTCCAATTTTCGGTTTTTATCTTCAACCTTCCGCAGGCGGCCGTTTATTAAGTTATGATTTTTGGAAAGATTTTGCAGACATACCTAATGTTCAGGCAATAAAAATGGCGCCCTTCAACAGGTACCAGTCTTTGGATGTGGTAAGGGCAGTATGTTCTTCTAGCCGACATGAAGAGATAGCCATGTACACTGGCAATGATGACAATATAGTAGCAGACCTGCTTACTCCTTTTACTTTTGTGGTGGATGGCAAAAAAGTCACCAAAAGAGTCGCAGGTGGATTGCTTGGTCATTGGGCTGTATGGACTACCAAAGCTGTTGCTCTAATGAAAAGAGTAAAGGAATGTAGAGACAATGACCTCTCAGGTATGGAAGAATTGCTTGAATTGGGTGTGCAAATCACAGACTCAAATGCTGTTATCTTCGATCCAAAGCATCAATTCAAAGGATGTATTCCTGGTATTCATGAAATATTGAGACGTCAGGGATTGCTAGAGGGCACTTGGTGCCTCAACCCTGGTGAAGTATTATCACCTGGTCAATCAGAAGAAATTGATCGCGTATACAAGGCTTATCCATGGTTGAATGACGATGAGTTTGTTAAGAACAACCTCAAGAAATTCCTGTCTTAAGGATGCACTAGGGTTCTAGAAAATATTCAAAGAAATTGTATATGATTTCATTGGATGCTGGGTTTGGAGAATGATCAGGGCGATTACTCATGCCTACTCTATCTGTTTTACCATAAAATGCATTTGCCTTGATGCTATAATTCAAAGGAACCCAACGATTCTCCCCGTCCTCTGCACCACCCGAAACCAAAAATGGGCGGGGAGCCATCAATACGTGAAGTTCATGGAGATCTTTACCTTCCTTTAAGAGCTGAGGGTACAAACCTCTGGCAGGATTTTCTGCCGTTGGAAGGCCTCTCTCTCTTCTAGGACTTGGATGATATCCCAGGTACCAAGGCTCCCAGTAATTGATGCTAGGTCTTCTTTGTTCAAAAACGATTCCTGGATCCGACCAGACTGCGGCAGCAAAATTCTCAAACAAGCAAGAAGCAAACATTGCCCATTTGCCTCCGTAGCTATGACCCATAATCCCTATTTTTTCCTTATCCACTTCCGGCATGTCGGCCAACAAATACCATGCATTTGCAGCGGCATAAGCAAGTAGGGAAAGTGGTTGAACTGTTGCGCTATCAATATGGGGATAGTACAGGGAATAAGTATTGTTATTAGACGTTTCTGTTGTCCCAATGGAGAGGGTGACAAACCCTCTTCTGACCAATTGTAAGGCAAAATCCCTGTCAGGTTTTCCTTCCCCAATGGCTGTTTCAGGTTCGTAATATACCGTGACTACCGCAGGTAGGTTATTGGCCTTATGCGGCATCAATAAATAGCCTTCGGTCATTTGACCAGGTATCCATTCAAAACGGATTCTTTTTTTGATATGATCTGGTTGGTTGATCGTTTCCAGGATTTCAAAATTAGGGTCAACAATTAAATCTGGCCATTCACCCATACGGGTATGCCATGATTTAAGAATTTCCACTCTTCTTTTCTTCCAATCTTCTAAATTGCTTACGCGGGTATTGTCTTCAAAAATAAAAGGATCCTTATAATCCCCTTTTACCCCTTTGTATTGATCGGGTACTGTGAAATAGGGTGCTAGATCTTTCCAGTCAATTTTTTTTCTGAGATGGTTTTGATTGATTTCTCCATCTCCCTCTTTATTAATAATGCTCCAATTTGATTGATGTCCAATTTTTACCAAAGTTGAATCATTGAAACCTTCTGCATGTGAGGTTGTAATATTTAAACCAATGAAGGTAAATAAGAAGAAGGAAAAATATTTGACAGGCATTTCTTAGAAATAATTTTGTTTATTTAAAGGTAAGAATTTCAATTCTTAAAGCCTTTAAAAAACGATGTTTTTACTATCCGAATTACGGCCCAGATTAGTGAAAAGTGATTTTTTTACCGCTGAAACAATATTTTATAAAAGGGTTGACGATAAATGCAGAATTGGCCTATATTGCGGTTTTTACTACAATTAAACTCAATTTATGTTTCGGTTCTGGCTTTTAATATTGATTTCTGCTGTTTTCACTTCTTGTAACCTTACCTCAAAAGATAAAATCCATGTTGTAGGCCCTGAAAATAGTGATCTAATACACTGGTTAGAAGGAGAGGGCTATACATTTGAGTTTCATTCTGAAATAATGCCTGCCATAGATAATATGGAGAAGGGAGCCACTTTAATGGTGCTTTCAACAGAATATCCTAAAAAAAGAGTCGCTGTACCAGAGGGCTTCTTTACTGCGGTTCAACAAAAGGAGATCAAGTATTACCTGGAATTTCCTGAAGATTTTGAAGGCCTGGAAAGCAAGGGTGAAGTTTTGAAGACAAGGCTTGAAAGAGCAGTGGTGGTATCTGATGAATTTGGTGCTGAGTTGAGTCGTATGAAAATATTAGGCATTAATGATTGTCATGTTATATCGGCAGACATTAGTGACCCTTTGCTAGTGGTTGCTAAAGTTGCAGGCCTTGACAGTGCCGTGTATGGATTAGAGGGTGTGCCAGCCTATCCACTGTTATTTAAAAAAGACCAGGGTTTTATCGCCCTCAGTAAGTTGTCAGATTTTGCTAAAGGAAGATTTGGGCCTGAAGCCCACTGGAAAGTTTTGTGGTCCCATATAATATCAGAACTTACCGGAGATAGTGCCTTTAGCTTCGATTCATGGCCTCGAATACTTGAACCAGCTTTCAATGCTACCGAAACTTTGTCACGGACCGATAAAATGAATAGTGTTAGAAACGGGGTAGATTGGTTTGAAAAAGGGAAATTCTATATCGCTCCAGACTGGAAGGATTATTGGTTGAAATACCAGGGTGACGGAACCAATCCTATTGGTCCGCGAGTTCCCGAAAAGTACGCTGCAGGGGATGGAACTGAAGGTTTATTGGAGGGCCATTCTTCAAATGTGTTTTATGATGGCAGCCAGCAATACCGCTACTGGATCAGGGCAGATGTCCAGGGAGAAGGCGCTTATGCATTGGCCGCCGCCGCCAATCTTTTGGAGGAGCCTTCTTATAATATTCCTGCAACAAATTTAGTTGAGTATTTGTTTAGAGAAAATCTTACCAATGGGCCGCGTAATAATCCTGATTCTGCTGCTTATGGTCTAATAGGTTGGTCAAACACACATCCTTTTGTTTATTATGGAGATGATAACGCCCGAGCAATTCTAGGAGTGATAGGTGCAATGGCACACATGCAAAAAGAAGACTGGAATGAAGAAATGGTTGAAGCAATACTGGGCAACTTCAGGACTACAGGGAAAAATGGTTTTAGGAGCAACCGGTTAAACAATACCAATCTTCACCAATTGGGATGGAAGCACTACTGGAATCAAGAGACCATTAACCCAGCGCCCCATTTTGAATCCTGGATGTGGGCAAATTATTTGTGGTTATATGATAAAACCGGATATGAACCTTTACTATCAAAAGCTAAAAAAGGGATTGAAATCACCATGGACAGCTATCCAGATGAATGGCTGTGGACCAACGGTATTCAGCAGGAGCGGGCAAGGATGATTCTACCTCTGGCCTGGTTGGTCAAGGTAGAGGATACTCCTGAACACCGGGAATGGCTAGACAGAATTGTAAGCAAGCTTTTGGAAAATCAAGTTGAAAGTGGCGCCATTAGAGAAGAGTTAGGAGGAGCAGACAAGGGCAGGTATGGCCGAACTTCCTCCAACCAGGAGTATGGTTTACATGAGGCACCTTTAATATTTGAAAATGGTGACCCTATTGCTGACATGTTGTATACCAGTAATTTCGCCTTTTTTAGCCTTAATGAAGCTGCTCATGCTACTAATAATCCGAAATATTTTGAAGCCTTAGAGAAACTATCTGATTTTATGACAAGGATACAGGTGAAAAGTGAGACGATAAAAGACCTTGATGGCGCTTGGTATAGGGCTTTCGACTATGATCGATGGGAGTATTGGGCCTCTAATGCAGATTCAGGATGGGGCGCCTGGGGAACACTCACGGGATGGACCCAAAGTTGGATAGTGGCCACTCAGGTTTTGGTATTACAAGACCAAAGTTATTGGGAGTTAACCAAGAACTCTAAAATTTCTGATAGCTTCGACGAGAAGTCCTCTTTGATGCTGGAGGAATACAAGTAGCGACTGGCTTGGATTCTTTTGATTGAACTATTTTCAGGTAAAGGTCTGGAAAGGCTTTTGTGAATTTTATTGGGTAATGCTTTTATAAAAATAATATTACTCTGTATAAACAGGATAAAAAAATGATTTGCCAAATGAAGATTAAAACAAAGGTTGCTATGCCTTATTCTTCATTTGGCTTGATTTTTCTTTACTATCAATCTAAAGCTTCTTGATTTTTATATTGCGAAAAAAGACCTTGTCACCATGATCAGTGATTAAAATATGACCTTCTTCAAGCTCTCCATAGTTTTTATCATCTTTAAATTTATTGGCTGCCTTTTTCTTTAGGTAGTCTTTGTTTCCCCTGTTGTAGCTCACTAACTTTTTTCCATTTAGCCAGTGACTTACTTTTCTTCCCTTGGCCACTATTTTGCCCTCATTCCATTCCCCATGAGGGTTTAGCTGCTTGTTTTTAGGCGGGTAGAATAGATAGGCAGCACCAGTAGAAGTCGTTCCATTGGGATCGTCTTTTACTCCTTTATAATTATAATCGTCGATAATTTGATATTCAGGACCATTTACCATCATTTTTCCTGTTTTCTCATTGTAAATGGTGTCCACAAAATACTTAATTCCACTATTGGCCTTTTCAGTTAGGTTAAATTCAAAAACCAGTTCAAAGTCACTGTATTTTTTCTTGGTGATAATATCTCCACCACCTTTACCTTCCATAAAGAGCAGTCCATCTTCTATTTTCCATCCTTTTATTGGGGATGAAGGGGCATTTTTTGATACCCATTTTTCTAAGGAACTTCCATCAAATAAGACCTCATATGCTGTGGATTGTGCCAATAACTCAAGGGGGATGAAGGTACTTAGGAGCAGGGTTATTGCTATAGCGAAGCTTCTAAAAGTGATTTTTTTCATAATATTTTTGCGACGAAAGCTTTTTATTTTGCGGGTTGAATGGCTAATTTAGTTGCCAGCTCATCAAATGCAGTTAGTATTTGATTCTCTAATCCAGATTTCCATTTGCTTGGCAGACCATATACCATTTGTGCAGTATGTCCTTCATATCCACCTTCTTTTAGGATAACTTCGGTTGGTATATAACTCATTACGTCATTTGAATAGGTCATTACAAATATATCAGGACCATATTTCGCTTTGAGTTTATTGGCATATCCTACAGTTACCTCACCTCCCATTGTGAAAATGGGCTGGTTACCAATTTTTATGATTTGTACTGGGAAGGGATAAGAGGATGGGAGGGGATTTCCGGCTTCAATTTCCCTTTGCATTCGTTCTGCCCATCTTTTCATGTAGCCACTTTGTTCGTTGATTATCTTGTTAAGTTCTGCCTTGCTAGGGGCATCTTCTAAGCCAAGGTCTATTTCGGTATAAGCGGTTCCCAGTTCCGCTTCCAAAGGTTTCATGTCTTCAGAAAGAACCCTTTCTACTGTGGCTGCCAACACTGTACCGTATTGTTTTGCCAAAGGGAGTGTTCTTCTTGGAAGTGGGTTTTGATCACCACCAGCTCCCTGGAAAAACATAGCCATTGCTCCCGGGTAATTTTTTTCTACTACCTCCTGCGCATAGCCCGGATAATCCCCAGACCATTGGTAACCACTCAATACGGTAGGGTGGCAAGCATAGCCAAATAATACAGTGGTGATTTGATCATTTTCATCCAATACTTTTATCACAGGTACAGCATGATCCATTGGGCCATTCAAATCTGTTGAAAGATGAACTTCGCTCTCCTTATTGTTTCTTCTATTGACCTGAAATCTGGCCGTACCATTATTGGAATATATTTTGGAGGGTTTCATTTTCGAAAGTGCCTTTCCAATGCTTTTTACGATTTCTTCCTGCAAGTTATCGGTGTATGCTTCCACCTCATTTCTTTGCTGAGAATTCATCGGGTAAATATCAAATAATGATTTCCCAAGTACAGGTGCAGAATGCGTATGACTACTGTTCAAAACAATTTGAGACTTTTGAAGTCCAAACTGCTTAATGGCTGAATTTCGTATTCCGTCAGACAAATTCTTAGGTAAACCTAAAAGATCTGAAGTAACGATTACTGTCTGATAACCTTTTGCATCTTCCAGTGCCAATACTTTGACCCATAGTTCTCCATATTTTCCTTCTGAGGTATGGTCCCTATGACCATAACCAGCCATCCATAAAGAAGACTTTGGGGTAATGTTGATTTTATCTGTTCCGGTTTTCCAGTTAGTTGTTTTTTGAGCAAAGCCTTGAATACTGGTAGATACAAATACAAACAGTAAGGCTGTAATTAAGATTTGTTGATGAGATAAAATGAAGCTTTTCATGATCTGATGGATAAGTTAGTGGTTTGCTTATTTTATATTTAAAGTCCAATCTATAGCGTTTTTCAGGAATTGGATGTAATAGGGATGGGTAAAGTCCGTAGGATACCCAATAGAGGTATAGAATACCCTGGATTTTCCAAATTTTCTCGAATAGGCTACAGGCATTGTTTTTCCATCGGAAGTACCCTTTAATATTACTTTTGCCTTTTTGTCAAGGCTGTTTCCAATTAAATAGAGGTTACCCTGACTTTCCCATTCTCCTTCCGGAATACCTTTTAGTAATCCTTTTCCGGGTTTTTGTGCGGCCACTACATGAGTAGGCTCCCGTGCTGCTCCGTAACCCTTGTTCTCATGTCCTAAAACCTCAGGAACAAAATCTTTCCAGTCCTCAAATCCTGAAGGTATTTCACCTTCTCTGACGGAAAATGCATGATTGGCTGTTCTTATGCCAAGGACCGGCTTGCCTGCAGCAATGTAATCTTTTATCAGTTGCATCTGATCGGTAGAAAGTGCCACCCTTCTTAAGAAAAATACCAACAGATCACTGTCCATATTTTCTTCTAATTCAGGGAGCTTAAACTCATTTCTTTCGCCTTCACCTAAAATCACTTTTGTCTCGAATCCACTTTCTTTTGCCAGTTTCATAGCAAAATAAGGGATGGTGAGATCAGCTTCGTAATTGTCCGGATCCTTGCTGATGAGGAAGGTTATTTTTTTATTTTTGTTCTCCTTAATCGTTTTTTTTTTCTTGATGACTTTGCCGTACACCTTAAGTTGGTAGTCCTTATATGTTGTATACCTTCCTGTTAACCACAAAACGATTTCTCTGTTATCGTCTGCCAAAACAATGGGCCTGATATTGTTCTCTTTTGAATTAAAGGTTACGGGAGTAAATCTCCAAGGGCTTTCTTTATCAAGTCTTTCTCCCCTGAAAATTTCTCGTCTTCTTTCACCGTCTACAAGAATAGGGTCACCTGTTTCTGGGTGAACATCCCCAGAGAAGTAAAGAATGTTTTTGTCTTTTGGATTTAGGCTAATTAAACCTGTGTATTCATTTTCGTCAGGATATAAGCGACTTCCTGCATAAGCTATTTCATTTTCAACCCATTTTCCATTATCCCACATAGCATAATGGTATCTGTTGTCAAATCCACCTTTGGAAACATTAATTCTCTCTCCTCTGGATACTGGATCTTTGGCTACAGTAAAAACAATATAAGGTATGCCCTGATCATCCAATTGGATATCACTCGTCCATCCCACATCTTCACGGGTTTCAAGATCACCGTCAAATACCATGGTGAAATCGGAAGGTTTAAACTTGCTGTTTTCCGTTGTGCTCAATGGCCCTACTAGGGTTCCATCAGATTGGTACGCATTTCCATTTTCTATATACCCATGGTATATATTGTTATTCATATGTCTTGGATGTCCATCTGTGGTTATAAAATGTACGCGGTTCTTCCCATCTGAAGCATACCTCAAGTAAGATCTTCCTTCAAATTCAAAAAGCCTTCCGCCAAATGTCCAGCTTTCCCCCAAGTCTTTGGAAACAAGATAATGAGGGTTGTTGCCATTGCCTCTAAAGAAGTTATAGGTTAAATCAGCGTCTTCAAGGTAATAGGTGTTTGAATAACAAACTTTCCCATTGGCAGTAAAGGTTGCCTCATCCGTCCATTCACTTATATCATAAGGATTGACAGTGGTTCTGTACCTAATAAGTTCGTCATAGGTGTGTCCGGAATAAACAGTTAGAATTTTACCATCAGGTCTTAACATGAGTGAGCCAACGTTGTGATCATCGGCAGGCAGGGAGCCTTCGGTAACTATGGTAGTTTGGGAACTGTTATCATCCAAATTCCATTCATTTACCGTATTGTATCCTTTGGAGGTTACCCCCGTGAAAATTACTTTGTTATCGATTAATAGTGCCCTCTCATCCTGAAACCAACACCAGCTACCATCTTCGGCTATTTCTACTGGTTGATAAGGGTCAATGTTTTTCCCCCCTAAATTCTGAGAATAGGTATTCGTAAACTGGAGCAGTATAATGATTAGTGTAAAAAAGAATTTTTTCGAATGCGTGATCATATTATAAATTGGATTGAGGGATAAATCTTACAATAACCCAATTTAAGACATGGAATTCATTCTTTCATCATAAAAATTATAAAATTAAAAAATACGCTGATCACCGGTTGATTAACGTTACCAATTTATAGGCTTAGTGGTAGATCACTTCATTTTCAGGTTCATAAACATCAACGCTCCCTTTGTCATTTATAGCGACTAAGGTTACCTTTTTTAATTCATTTATTAAGAGGGGATCATATTTGGCACTTACTCTAATGTAGTTTTCTGTAAAACCGAACATTTTACCATCTTCTACATCACCTTCAAATAAAACAGTATACGTTTTTCCAAGATTTTCTTCATAAAAAGCCCTTTTCTTTTTCTCAGAGAGTATTCTTAACATCTTTGAGCGCTTGTTTCTAATTTTCATGGGAATTACCTCCTCCATTTCAGCTGCCCGAGTGTTGGCCCGTTCGGAATAAGTGAATACATGAAGATAAGAAATAGGAAGCTCCTTGAGAAATTCATACGTTTCCAGAAACAATTCTTCCGTTTCACCTGGGAAACCAACGATTACATCTACACCTATACAGCAGTGAGGCATTAAGCCTTTGATTTTGCTGACCCTGTCTTCATACAGTTCCCTTAAATACCTTCTACCCATTTTCCTTAAAATAGTATTGCTACCAGACTGAAGAGGAATATGGAAATGGGGCACAAAGTGTTGGGATTGGGCAACAAATGATATCGCTTCATTTGTAAGTAAATTGGGCTCTATCGATGAAATACGAAATCGATTAATCCCATCAACCTGATCCAATGCCTGTATCAAGTCTATAAATTTTTCTTTTCTTTTTCCATTGTGAATGCCAAAGTCCCCAATATTGACACCTGTAATTACTATTTCCTTTACTTCCGTAGCTGCAATTTCATTAGCGGAGGCGATTATATTATCAATGGTGTCGCTTCTACTTTTACCTCTTGCCAAAGGAATTGTACAAAATGCACAGCCATAGTTACAGCCGTCTTGAACCTTCAAAAAAGTACGGGTTCGATCATGTATACTATAAGCATTGTTGAATACTTCGGCTTCAGCAATCGATGAAGCATAAACTTTGGCTTCCTGACCGACCGCAAAATCATCGAGCAATTCAATCAATCGAAATTTTTCAGCTGCTCCCAAAACAGCGTCGACACCAGGGATAGTGGCAATCTCCTGAGGCTTGAGCTGTGCATAACAACCTATAATAGCAACAAAACCGTTGGGAGATATCTTTTTAGCCTCCTTTACGATTTTCTTACATTTTTTATCTGCATTTTCGGTAACCGAGCAGGTATTAATAATGAAAATATCAGGAGTTTCCTCAAATCCCACCTTTATATAGCCCTTTTTTTCAAACATACGGCTGATAGTAGAGGTTTCTGCATAATTTAATTTGCAACCGAGGGTATAGAATGCTACTTTTTTCAAACTTTTGTTTTCTTTTATTCCGGAGCAAATTTAGTGAATATCATTGAATTTTCCATTTTTGCAATAAATTTGACGAATTCGAAAAAAAACCACCATTCTGATGGATATTTTAGGTGTGTTTGTTGTCAATAATGTAAAAATCACTGAAATTGCTTCTAAAAATCACCATAAATGAAAAAAATTCATTTATTTTTCTAATTTTGTAATTAGTTTTTAAACCATAAACTATTCAAATGGCAACATTAAGACAAAAAGCGTTAATGAAAGTGCAAGGCAGAGCTAAATTAACTGCAGTAGCACCTTCTTTAAAAATTTCTGATTATTTCGGATCTCAGGTCTTTGGCTTAAAAGAGATGCAGGAAACCTTAGCTAGCCCTGTTTTCAAAAAAGTCAAAGCAGCGATTGAAAAAGGAACGAAAATAGATATGTCCACTGCTGATGAAATCGCAACAGCTGTAAGAGGATGGGCCATGTCCAAAGGGGCTACGCATTATACTCACTGGTTTCAACCACTAACAGGATCCACTGCTGAGAAGCATGACACTTTTTTTGATGCCATGACTGGAATGGAGAGATTTAAAGGCAGTACTTTGGTTCAGCAGGAGCCTGATGCGTCTTCTTTCCCTAATGGTGGCATAAGAACAACTTTCGAGGCTCGTGGATATACCGCTTGGGATCCCAGCTCACCGATTTTTATTTTCGATCAAACGCTTTGCATACCAACAATATTTGTTTCGTATACAGGTGAAGCGCTTGATTTTAAAACACCACTTATCAGATCTACAGAATCAATCAATGCAGCTGCTGTAGAAATCTGTCAGTATTTTGACAGAAATGTTAAGAAAGTGAATCCTTCACTAGGTGTAGAGCAAGAATATTTTGTAATAGATAGAGCATTATATGCTACCCGTCCAGATTTAGTAATGGCTGGTAGAACTGTTTTTGGCCATAACCCAGCAAGAGGTCAGCAGTTAGATGATCATTATTTCGGGTCTATTCCTTCCAGAGTTAAGGAATACATGAAAGACTTTGAAATTGAATCATTGAAATTAGGTATTCCTGTTTCAACGCGTCACAATGAAGTTGCTCCTGGACAGTTTGAGGTAGCACCGTTATTTGAAGACATCAATAAAGCTACTGACCATAACCTTCTATTGATGGAAGTAATGGAAAAAGTGGCAGAAAAGCACAATCTTAAAGTGCTCTTCCATGAGAAACCATTTGCTGGACTTAACGGTAGTGGAAAACATAACAACTGGTCATTAATTACGGATACAGGAGTTAATCTTTTTCAGCCTAGTAATTCTGCAAGAGAAAACCTTCAGTTCCTATGCTTCTTGGTAGCGACTATCAAAGCAGTATATGTAAATGCTGACCTACTTAGGGCTAGTATTGCTTCTGCTGGTAATGATTTCAGATTAGGTGCAAATGAAGCGCCTCCTGCTATTATTTCTATCTTCTTGGGAAGTACGCTTACTGAAATTCTTGATGAGTTGGAGAAAAATGGCAACTTAAAAATAGAAAAAGGAGACAACATGTATATGAAATTGGGAATTTCTAAAATTCCTGAAATCATTCTTGACAATACCGATAGAAACAGAACTTCTCCTTTTGCCTTTACTGGAAATAAATTTGAGTTTAGGGCAGTTGGATCCACTGCAAACCCTGCAGGTCCAATGACTGCACTTAATGTAATCGTTGCTGACGTCCTTAAGGACATGAAACGAGATATTGATAAGGAAATTGGTGCTGGTAAAGAAAAGAAACTTGCCATTGTTAACGTACTTAGAAAATATATCAAAGAAAGTAAAAAAGTTCGTTTTGAAGGCGATGGCTATTCTGAAGAATGGGCACAAGAAGCTGAGAAAAGAGGACTTTCTAATTTGAAGAGTACAGCCCATGCTTTGGATGTACTTATATCTAAGCCGGTAACAGATCTTTACAAAAAGCACGGCGTGCTTAATGAAAGAGAGTTACATGCAAGACACGAAATCAGGTTGGAGAACTATATAATGAAAGTTCAGATCGAATCACGTGTAATGGGTGATTTGGCCTTAAATCACATTATTCCTACAGCGATTCTTTACCAAAACAAGCTTATTGCAAATGCAAATGGTTTGAAAGGATTAGGTTTGGATCATTCAGCAGCCATTGGGACAATTGAGGAAATCTCTAGGCATATTGAGTCACTCAAATCGAATGTTGGCTTAATGGTTGAAGCAAGGAAGCGAGTAAATAAGGAAGACGACATCTCTAAAAAAGCTAAGCTTTATAGTACAGATGTAAAAGATGCTTATTTTGATGTTATCAGGTATGCAGTAGACAAACTTGAATTGGTGGTGGACGACGAGTCTTGGCCATTAGTGAAATACAGAGAGATGCTCTTTTTGAAATAATAAAAATTAATTTGTAAAAAAGCCCGATTCAATCGGGCTTTTTTTTTGATCTATTATGAACAGGAAGGTTTTGGATGTATTCTTTTTTTAATGCAAGAGGGTTCCATATTTTCTTAGCCTGTCCTGACCTTTCTTAGCGGAGGGGATGTTTTCCAGGTGATAGGGGCTTTTGTATAATTCAAGTTAATATTGGTACAATGGGATATACCAGGAGATGTATTTGTCTTCGATTTTAGGAAGGCATTCATTGTTTTGATCAATTTTAAATTTCCTTTGAATGGTTGTAGCCAATGCTTTGAAATCTATCGCATGATCCTTTGGATCACTTTCGCAGATGAAATAAAGATCCCTTATGTCGCCTTGAATGTCTAAATACACCCTGGCCTGGATTTTAATATTTCTAAAAATGACTTGAGTTTCCTCATCAAAATAACTTGAAATATGCCCAAAGTTTAACTCTGTACTAAGATTGGTTGTTGAACAGTCAAGACTCATGCTTTCTGTGTCTATTCTGGTAAAGTCTTGTGCATGGGGTTTTACAACGTAGGCATTATTGGTTTTCAATATTTGGTAATTATTATTTATTTGTCCATTTACAAGTAATGGACATATTATAAAACAGAGGGTCAGAAATATAAACGAAAACCTATTCATAAATTAAACGCTTTAACTGGTAAATTTCGTAAATAAAACAGTCAAGAAACAAAACCAATATACAAATGGTGAAAGGGTTTTTTGAATGGTAGAAAACGCATTAACTGAAATGGGCAATTTAAATCAGCACAATTTTACCTGCAATGGTTTTCTGTCCATGCAAATGTTGCTATTATCATAGCAGCGATTAAGCGAATACTTAAATAAACCAATTTAGTGCATGCCTTCCTTTTCTCAAATAGGGGCGGAGAAGGGCTGTAAGTAACAATTAATAGGTAAAGTTTAAAATTCGATTAAAGCTTTGATGACTTGGTTTTCCGGGAGCGTAAGTTCTGGGAATTTTTCTTTTGTCTGTTCAAAATCGAATTTATTCGTGGTGTAGGAATTGGTAGGAAAGAATTTGCTCTCTAATGTGCTAATTACATATAAAAAGTCATCTTTGGTAGCATTTCTGCTGCATAGCAATGTCAATTCTTTGGCATGAATCGAAGGGTGGTGAAAAGACAATTGGTCTTTGTATAGCCCAACCAAAATGTATTTCCCCCCATGTCCTACATAATAGGGGCCTGCCTCCATCGCTGTTTTATTGCCAGTGGCATCGAATACAGCATTAAAGCTATTTTTATATTTCTCTTTTAGTGTTGAATCAGCTTCAACTTCTTTTGCATTGATTGTATGGCTGGCTTTAAACTCGTTCTTGGATAGGTTTAATCTCCAGGGGTTGATGTCCAAGGCAGTTACTTCTGCACCTGCAAGCTTGGCAAAAACCATAATGGCCAAGCCAATTGGTCCGCAACCCATTACCAAAACCTGGTCTCCTTTTTGAATGCCGGCCCTTCTAACTGAATGAGCGGCCACAGACAACGGTTCTACGATGGCCATTTCATCCCAGCTTAGTTGAGGTGTTGGGATAAGAATAGACTCAGGAAGGGCCATATATTCCTGCATGGCACCATCTGTATGGACACCCAGTACTTTAAGTTTTTCACAGCAATTGGTTTTTCCTGCTTTACATGCACTGCATTGACCGCAATGAAGGTAAGGAATGACTACAACTGGTTCACCTTCCGTGAATGAAGAACCATTAGGTTGGGCTACTTGGGCGGCTATTTCATGTCCAAGAATTCTCGGATAAGTAAAAAATGCCTGGTTTCCTGCAAAGGCATGCAAATCGGTGCCACAAACACCTAATTTTTTGATACTAACCAATACCTCGCCTTCTATGGCTTGTGGAATTTCAGTTTCCTTATTAACGAACAGACCGGGATGTTCACAGCTGATTACTTTCATATAGACGGTGAATGAATTTTTAGGTATGCAAAAAGTAAAAAAAGAAGGAATTAACCAACGGATAATTGTTTTATACTTAAATAAATGGGGCAATGATTATTCTGAAGGTTTATCGACCTCTGTATTGTTTGATTTTTTTATCAATACCATTGGTTCTTTAAACTTGCTTGATATGATATCCAACAGGTATTTTAGATCGGGATATTCATTTGCATCAATTAAATGGTTTTTAACTGATATTATGGCATTCACGATGGCTGTGTTCTCCATGATCTTAACATCAAAATTGAAGGAGACTGCTCCGCTCGGCAGGGTCATGGATGCATTTTCCGGGAAATCATCTAGTACATATCCTTCTGGGATTTCGAATTTTGTTGCATACCTGTCAGTAAAAATATAATTGAAATCTACTGGGAATGCACGGGTTGCTCTTACAAATGGATTGGGTTCCCAGCGCAATAAATGAAACGGGGTTATGTATAGGTTTTTATCTGAATCGAATTCCTTGGTAGCTATGTATTTGATTAATAATTGATTCTCTTTTTTATCGTTTTCCGTAATTGATATGGTTTGTATTTCTTCCTGATCATCTGAGTTTGGCAATAGCTTATTTTGGAAGACATCATTTGATTCGTTTATTTCGTTAAAAAGGCCAGAATTTAAGATGTAATCAAAATCCATTACTTTTATTGTCGACGCTCTTTTTATGGAATTTTCTCCTAGATCTAAATTAGAAAAAACATTGTATCCGGAGGAATGGGGGATCTTTATATCTATAAGCCCACTTTTTTCTTCTATCATCAGAAAGCCTTGATAAACAAGAAAATCAGAGGGTAAAAAGCCAAAGGGTATGTCTGAATTGGTTGCGTCCAAATAATAAACTTTATTACCTATTAATGAAACGGCAATTAGATGATTAAATTGATCAATAAATGGGAATGGTACCAGATTGGACCTTCCATTACCTTTGCTACTTATAAGTAACGGATAAGCTAGAATTCCATAATGTCTAAGGTGTGCAATCAGGGATAGATTAATCTCCGCCCTACTACCATTTCTGCTGGTGATTATTTCATCTAGGTTTTCAGTGGGAACAATTGAGGATAAGCCGGTAAATTTATATTGGGAGGTAACATGGTCGTAAATGTTGGTTGCAAGTTGAAGCGTATCTAATTCATTGGGGTTAATGTTAGTAATTTCAGCCTGTTTTTTTTTAGGTTCTAAATAGCTTTTAAATTCAGTCCGATTTGTGAAATATTCTGCTAAATCCTGCCAGGATTGGAATAATTGTTGGTATTTATTTAAATCAGTGCCATAACCATCCATTTCCCTGAATTCATATCCATCCAACTGGAAATCGATTTTCTCCAAATAGTCTTTGTAATGAGCCATATAAGGCTCAGGCTTGAAAGCACTTAGGTTTTCTAGTTCCCAGCGATAATTGTCTTTCGTCTTGGTTTTATAATTATGCGTAATGGTTTTGAGTCCCTGAGCCAGATTTTTATACCTTAAAAAAGAGGGGAAGGAGATTTCATAAATCGATTTAAGAGTGGGGATCTCATTTTGAAATACCCATCCTTCTAGTGAAACGATGGATTTATCCGTTTTCTTATAAGAAAAGTCAATAATGGATCCCATTTGTACATTTGGGAAGGTAAACCTTATTTCTTTCCAGCCATCACCCGCATCTACCTCGTAAAAATCATCTTTAAATAATTTCTCAATTTGAATTTCTCCATTTATTAAGTTAATAGTTTGTGCATTTATTTTAAAAAGATCTTGAATATTGTCATCTCCTCTAAAGTACCTTAAGGTGACATTGGCTTGTTCTTTACCACTTTCTTTAAGGATTTTAATTCTTCGGTGTATCTTGCTTTCTAGCACTATGCCAGAGAATAAATTGTAACAGGATTCCTGCAATACTACCGCATCTGCTTCAGGGTCAAATGAAACTTCATTGAAATTAAATTCAAAGTCATTGTACTTCCCAAAACGCATCTCCTGGGAAAATAATAATAGTGGAGTTAATGTCAAAATAGTGAATGATACTATAATTCTTGTACAAACCATATGCTCATTGTTTTGTGAAAATTAATTCTCCTTTCAATGTTTCATTTATAGCTATTAATAGTGCTTTTTGTTCTTCGCTAGAAAGTGAAGTAGCGTCCTTGACTTTTATGTGTTTTTTAATGAATATATTTTTTTCATCGATTGCTATCTCCAGGTTTATATCAAATTTTTCTTTAGTGATGGTAATATTGTCAGGAATGGACTCTATATCTAACGCACGGTGTTTTTTAATAGTAGCTTCCTCAATATAGTTTCCTGTTGGGTCTTCCATATTAATTTCCCAATTGAACCAAGACATTGGAATGAAGATACGTTTGCTGGTATTTCTAAAATACCGTAAAACAACACCGGAAAAGTTTATTTCTGTGGCTATTTCTTTCCAGTTAATGATTTTATCCAAGCTTAGCTCATCTATCAATAATCCATTTACACCTATTTGTTCATTGAAAATGGTATTGATTTCCTTCTCTTTTTTATCAAAAGTTTTCATGATTACTGATTCTGCAGGGAACCCTTGGTGTAGCAAGGATCCTTTTATTTTAGCATTACCATTTTCCATTAACATTATTGAAGTAATAATTTTTGTTGTATTAAAGTCAGGATCAGAATAGGAGGGCGTATGGTCGATTTCCCCTCCTTCTGGGGTTATAACCAATACTTTTCGATTTTTGGTGAACGTTCCCAAAAATCCGGCTGGAAGGTGATTGGAAGTACATTCAAGCCAGTAGTGATTCAAGCCAGAAGTTATTCGAAGAATAGCATGGTTAAACTGGTTGGATGGGAAATCCTCGTCAAAGGTGGTATCTTTCCCAGCATTCACTAGGGTATAATCAGCACTTATGCCAACTTCAGAAAGCATGGCCTTCATGAATAAAGTCAAACCTTTGCAGTCTCCATATTTCTTTGAAAACACTTCAGCACTTGTCATAGGCCGCCAGCCACCAATCCCCAATTGTATGCTAACATAGCGATAGTTACTTTGCAGGTACTTATAAAGGATTTGAATTTTTTCAATGTCCGAACCTGCATCTTTAACCATTAGCTGAATTTCCTGTTTGAATTCTGCTGGTAAGTTTGTCCTTTCTTTATTGAGTTGGTTGAACCATAATCCAAAATTCTCCCAAGTTTCCATACTTGCCTCAAATCCATCCATACCAAACTTTACTGGGGCGAGTTTTATTTTGGTTAGTTCAACATCTTTGCTGTCAGTAGTGGACGGTGGTTGATTGTCAGTAGTCCAAAAAAGAGTTTGGGTTTCAGCATCTGACACCTCATTGAAATCGCCCTCGAAAAGTTGTGTTTTGTACCGAATACCTAGTGCTTTAGGATAGTTTACTTCCAAGCTTGCTTGTTCTACCTTTTGATGGTGAAAATTTTGTGGGTTCCAGCTTGGGAAATAAAAATTGCCAGTCTTTTTTATTCGAGCCGTCATCTCTACACTTATCGGATAGGAAGTTGCTTCCGGTGTGAAATACATTACTTCTAAATCCTGGTAAATACTTCCGTAATCAATCAGAGCTCTTTTTTCAAGGTCTTTAGCTTTGTATTTTTTTATGGTTTTGCCATTATTTGGGTTAACTACCTTTACTTCAAAATTATCTAAGCTTGTAAATTGATCTATAATAAAATGGTGGGATGCGTGTGACAATCCTTTTGATTCATAAATAGTAGTTACTTGATATATTTCTAACTCATAAGAATAGTCTTCCAATAAGGTGATTTTGTGTTGCTTATTTAAACTCGAATAAACGGGTATGGGCAGAACGTTCCCATTCAGTAACGTAGGAATAAATAGGAAACTACAAAAAATAGAAAAAAATAAAGAGTTATACATTTATAATATACTTTAATCGAATATAAAAAAAATATTACAATAAAAAAAAGCTACAATTTGATACGTTGAAATTAATTGTCATTTAAAAAGTAGAATAAATAAGTTATTTTTTGTTAAGTATCGACCTTCTAATGTTGTTTATAAAAAGAGAGTTGTGCTTTGGGTAGTTTCTATATAAGCTGTTTATTGGTTGGGAGTTAGCTTAAGTTTAGCCGCTTTTTTGCGTAAATATTAAAGGTTAAAATGTAAAACTACACATTTTACTTTTTGGTCTTTTTTAAGAAATTTTTCAAAGGGTATTTTTTCGTCTAGCAAAATTCTCTTACTTTATTCTGAAATTATTTTTAGACCAAATACCAGTATGGATACTACCAAAAGGATTCCCTTTGAAGTTTTAAAAACCACCTTTATCAAAGTATTGACCAAGAATGGGTTTGAGCAGGAAAAGGCGGAAGTCTGTTCCCAACTTTTTGCCATGGCAAGTTTGGATGGGGTGGCGTCCCATGGATTAAATCGTTTTCCAGCTTTTTTGGAGCAAGTGGCAAGAGGCAGGGTATTGCCGGATAAAGATCCGGTAAAGGAATTTTCTCTGCCAATAATGGAACGCTGGAATGGTCAGTTGGGCGCAGGAATGTACAATGCCTCATTGGCCATGGACAGGGCCATAGCAATGGCCACAACCAATGGGATGGGTTGCGTGGCCTTGAGCAATACCAATCACTGGATGCGTGCAGGCAACTATGGATGGCAAGCAGCTGAGGCGGGGTGCATTGGTATTTGTTTTACCAATACCACACCCAATATGCCAGCATGGGGTGGAAAAGAGCCTAAATTAGGCAATAACCCTTTGGTAATTGCCTTGCCCTATTTAGACAAAGCTGTAATCTTGGATACTGCAATGACCCAATATTCTTATGGGAAAATGGCAATTTTCAGGAAAGGAAACAAAGAATTGCCCTTCGATGCAGGTTTTGATTCAGAAGGCAAGCTTACAAAAGATCCATTTCAGGTGATTGCAGAACAGTTGGCTTTGCCTATTGGCTTGTGGAAAGGAGCAGGGCTTTCAATGATGCTGGACCTCCTGGCATCTGGTCTATCTGATGGCCAATCTACCCATGAAATTGGTCGTCAGAAAGAGGAGTATGGGGTCTCCCAGTTTTTTCTATGTCTCCATCCCGAAGTTTTAGGAATACCAAAGGACAAGCTAGACGAAAGAATTGGGAATACTTTAGAAGATTTGAAAACTTCCAAAGTTTTTGAAGGCATGGAAATAAGCTATCCTGGAGAGCAATCCTTTGTTCGGAGGGAAGAAAATCTTCGGCTTGGTGTTCCTGTGGATGCTGATATTTGGGAAAAGGTTGTCAAAATGATTGAATAACCTTTATAACACCATTTCAAGACTTTCAAATCCGGGTCAATAGGATTTGATTTGAAGCCTAGTAAACAATTGGTTTTGCCAAAATCAATCCAGGCTACTTTCGAAATGATACGTCCCGGATCCTAATTTTACAGCTTGCTTGCCATTGTAAAAGTGTCCCAATTGTATGCCTTGATGCTGATCCAAACGTTTGTCATCCAAGGTAATGTCCAGTTCATTTTTGGCGGGGACGAAAATAGTTGCCTGGGTATTCACGGGAATACTTACTTCCATAAGAAGTTTTCCATTCTCTTTTTTCCAGGAACTGGTGATTTTACCATGAATAGATTCGTGACTTGCAGCAACATAATTGATCGCTTTCTTGGGTATTTCCGGAGCGATGATAAAAGTCTTGTATCCCGCTTCATCTGATCTAATACCTGCCATGTTGTGAAACATCCATTCGAATACCGAGCCGAAGGCATAATGACTAAAGGAGTTCATACCATTGTTGAGGCTGGCCATTTTTTCAGGATCATTTTTTACATAACTGTCCCACCTTTCCCAAATGGTAGTGGCACCATTTTTTATCTCAAAGCCCCAGGAAGGGTACTCTTCGTTAAGGAGGAGTTGGTAAGCCAGGTCACTGTGACCCGTAGCAGACAATGCTGGTAAAAGCTGCTTTGCCCCTAGAAATCCTGTAGCCAATTTGCCGTCATTCTCATAAATTAATTGTGCCAAATGGTCTCCAGCTATCTTTTTTTGTTCATCATCTAGAAAATCAAGAGAAATGGCATTTGCATAAGCCGTTTGAGTATTGCCTGAAAAGCCCATTTGTCCATCCACATACCCTTTGCCGTCTCCATAGGCAGCCGCATTGGTGACAAGCCTTACGCTTTCTTTGTCCATATAATGGTCAGCAAAAGCAGATTTTATTTTTTTCGACAGATTTTGGTAATGCAAAGCTCTTTCTGATTTGCCTATGGCAGTTGCCATTTCAGACATTAACTGAGCAACATAGCCATAGTACATGGTAGCGAGCATATCAGGAGGCGTTTTTTTGCCAATTGAAAGCCAGTCTCCATACCCCCCTTTGGGACTGAGATCTGCAAATGAGCCTTCAGGGTAAAAGAAGGCACCCTTGCTTTTTTGATGGTGGAAAGCCATGAATCTTTCCATGTTTTCCCAGCCCTTTTCAATGATGCGTGTATCACCATACGCACGATACTGCTCATAAGGATTGATAACTCCTGCTTCCATCCATCCTGGGGCATAAGTGTCGGAACTTCTTACCCCTGGAGCGGGTGCATAATCTGGATAGGCACCATAATCCCATTGCGCATCATTTAAATCCTGAATCCATTTCGTGAAAAAGGCAGAGACGTCCATGTTAATGGCTGCTGTACCTGCGTAGGTTTGGGCATCACCTGTCCATCCCATTCGCTCATCCCTTTGAGGGCAATCGGTTGGGATGTCCACAAAATTTGCCCGTTGGGTCCAGACAATATTTTTGTACAGTTGATTGACCATGGGGTGATCTGTTTCAAAATGGCCTACCCTTGGGGTATTTGATCCTAAAACCAAGCCTGTGATATTCTCTTTTGTAGGTTTCCCAGGAAACCCGGTAACTTCTACATATTGGAAGCCATGGTAGGTAAATGAGGGAGTCCATTCTTCTCCATTAGGATCTCCTTTGAGAATGTAGGTGTCTGTTGCTCTGGCCATCCGTAGGTTTTCATCCATAAGCCTGCCGTCAGGGTGCAACATCTCTCCAAATCTTAATACAACCTTATCCCCCGCCTTTCCTTTTACTTTTAACTTGACCAAACCGGCAAAATTTTGCCCCATATTGAAAATAAATTTACCATTCTCTCGCTCATGGATTTCTACAGGTTTTATAACTTCTGTGACCTGGACAGGCTGTGCAGGGTAAAGCTCCAAATTACGCTTGCCAGCATTAATTATTTCAGCATTGGCCCAGTTATTGTCATTAAAATTAGTTTTACTCCAGTCGTCAGGTACCTTTCTGGCATCAAAAGTTTCTCCATGAAGTATATCGGATTCAAGAAGTCCTCCTGAAGTGATTTTCCATTCCCCGTTGGTGGAAAATGTGGCTGTTTTACCATTTGTATAAGTAACCTCCAGTTGTGCCTTCAAGGCAGGAGTGTCCCCATAAAAGGCCCTAACTACCGGATTGCCGATCAATAATGCATAACCAATATAGCCACTGTACCAGCCTGGCGAAAGGATGGCCTGTAAAACATGCTCACCTTGGCCCAGTTGGTCGGTGACATCATAGACATTGTAATACACCCTTTTGTTATAATCTGTCCAGCCAGGAGCAAGAAAGTCCTGACCTACTTTTTCTCCATTGATGCGGTATTCGTACAAACCCAGGGAAGTGATGTACAATCGGGCTTTGGAAACATTTTCGGGTAGGTTTATTTCATTCCTGAGAATGGGGGAGGGGGGAAGCAATAATTCTTTGTTCTTGTAAGGAACAGGCAGGGTAGTTGATGCAAAATCTTTGCCTATCCATTTACTTTTCCAATCGCTTGCCTCTAAGAGTCCCATTTCCCAGGTTGAAGCTTTGCTCCATTCCCCTGGTTGGTCTTTTATGTCCCAGCTTTGCACTTTCCAATAGCATTTCTGACGGGAAAGAAGTGCCTTCCCCTTGTAAATCACCTGAGAAGTTTGGTCTCCGGGAATTTTGTTTGAGTCCCATAAGTCGGCTTTTCCTGGCTCCAGAAGCTCCATTTTACTTGCCACCAAAATGCGATAAGCGGTTTGATGTTGATTCCTTACTTCAGAAGCTAAAATCCAGCTTAAGCGTGGTTCTCTTTCATCAATAAAAGGATTTTCAAGGAATTCACACCTTAAATTCTCTGGTGTCAAATCGGATACTGCCATCACTTTACTGTGAAGCATTAGTGAAAACAATATCAAAAAAGTTGAAATTTTCATGGGCTTACTGTTGGTTTGGAATCAAATATAAATGAATTCTATCCCAAAGCCGTCCTGCACTGTACTGTTTTATAATTGATTTTAAAAGTGTCTTTGTCTGGATTTAAATAGGGTTTAATAATGACCTTATTTGCGCTCGGAATTTGGCTCTAGCCTATAGCTATTATTGGAATCGATAAAGTCAATTGCGATACTTAATGGGCGAAAAATAAATCGCTTTTTAGTCCTATGACCAGCCGTTCTAAGCATGATCTCCTTTAGTGTTTTCAATACCCTGATGGTGTGATTGCCTTTATTGATCATGATACATTCTGCCAGGGAAGCCTGTCCTGCATCTGTGATCTCTGAGCGGGTGGGCATGCCCGACTTTTGAAGGGTCTCCAGGACTTGAGTTGCCCAGACTACGGGTACATGCGCAGCTTCACAAATCCATGAAATTTGATCTTGAATTTCTCCCATTCTCCCAAAACCAATTTCAACGGCAAGGTCTCCCCGTGCAATCATGATTCCAAATGGTGGATTTTTCATCGCTTCAAGTAAAAGGGAGGGCAGGTTTCGAACTGACTCAGGTGTTTCTATCTTTAGAATGATCGGAAGAGGTTTTTTAGGGACTAATTTTTTTAGCTCATTGGTTAATTTGGTGACATCTCCCGGTGTTTTCACAAATGAATAGCCCACTAAGTCTGCATTTTTGCATATAAAGGGTAGACAGGCTTTGTCATAATCGGTAAGGGATGGAATATTCATAGGGGTATCGGGGAAATTAATCCCTTTCTCTGATTTAATCTTCCCTTTTTTGGATGCAATACGAACCAACTCTACAGCCACTTTTCCAGGTTCCACCCTGGTCACTAAGCCACTGATTTCACCATCATCAATAAAAACCCTTTGCTTCTCTTCTAGAAAAGAAATTATCCCAGTTTCATTGGGGCTAATCACAATGTCTTCAGCTGAAAATCCTTCATTTGTTTCCGCTAACCAAATGGTATCGCCTTCATTTACCTTAACCTTTCCTTCTTCTTTTCCTTTGGCCAATAGGCAAGTTCTGATTTTTGGGCCGGCAAGGTCAAAGTATATTTTACAGGACATTCCCGTTTTTTTCTCAGCTGATTTAACTTGTTTGATCATCGCCTTCCAAACCTTTTCATTGTCATGTGCGCAATTGATACGGGCTACTTGCATGCCATTAAGTAGTAGCCTTTCCACCAGATCAGCATTATCGGCAAAGTCTGAAGCAAAAGTGACCATAACCGATGGCGTTTTTGCTTGAACAGGTCTGCCAAACAGTAGCTTGCTGTTGTATTCCAGTTTCTTACGGCTAAATTTATAAGTGCAGGGGTTGAGCGCATCTTCTGAATAGACATGACCTAAACGTTCTCTTATTGTTTGAATCTGCCGGTGAAGATGATTTTCAGAATTCGAAAGTGCAGAAAAGCCATAATAATGGAGGCGTTCCTGCAAGGTTTTTCTGTCCTTACTTCTAAAATAAAGGTACTGGATTAGATTCGTGGCAGAAACAATCTGAGATTCTGGAAGGGTGTCCAAATAGACATCAAACTCATGGGTTGTTTGAAGTAAAGCCTCTTCCAATCGAGCCATTTCCTTAGCAAGTTGTGCAATGGTAGTTTTCATTGGTTTTGAATATTCTGGGATATCAAAAGTTACGTATTAAAAATAAATTAGTTGGTTTTGTTTTTGGCCAGTAATTAACTAATTCCAGTCTAAGAATATGTTTTACCCAACTTTTAATTTTTCTGCCAATCTTCCCAGCCTCCCTCATAATTAAAAACATTATCAAAACCATTGGCTTTCAATAAAGAATAAGCAATGGCAGCCCTGGTACCAGAAAGGCAGTGAACGATAACAGGTCTTTCTTTACTCACCTGGTCAAGGTTTTGATTGAGTTTTCCTACGAACAGGTTTTTGGCACCCTCAATATGGCCTTTTTTAAATTCTGAAGCTCCCCTTACATCTATTACCTGAGCATTTTGTTTGTCGATTTTGTCTTGAACATCTTCCTTATTAATGGGGGTGGAGCGCATTAATTGGATGCCTTCAGCAGTATTTAACTCCCTGGGACTGATATAACCAAAAACATCATCAAGGCCAATTCTCATTAACTTTCTCGAAAGATCATCCAATTCATTTGGCTCAGCAATCAGAGCGAACGGAGCATTATAATCCATAAACCAGCCCATCCAGGTAGCGATTGAATTGTTGTTTTCAATGTTAATACTTCCCTTCAAATAACCCTTCGCAAATTCTTCAGGAGACCTGGTGTCTATTATGGGCATTTGACCGCTGACCTTATTCATAAATACATTGGTTGACAAATGCTTGATCTCAGGTACTTTGGTTAGCAGTTTTCGCTCAATTTTATTGAGTTGTTTCATTTTTGCAAAATACCGAGGAGGCTCTGGTTGATCCTCAAGCAAAGTTTGGGTGAATGTTGCTCCATCTTCCAATAGCTGGAAAGCCCAATTTCTTATTTTTTCATATCCAACCGTACTGGACGGAACAGCACCGAGTGCTTTGCCACAAGCCGAACCTGCACCATGTCCCGGCCAAATTTGTACGAAATCTTGAATATTTTGAAATTGTTGAAGCGAATCATACAACTGTGCAGCACCGATTTCCTGACTGCCTTTTATCCCTGCTGCCTGCTCTAATAAGTCTGGCCTTCCAACATCTCCCACAAAAACAAAATCTCCAGTGAAAACCATGACAGGAGCAGAAGTTGCAGCCTTGTCAGTCAGAAGAAAACTTATGCTTTCAGGAGTATGTCCTGGTGTATAAAGTACTTCAAAGTCTATATTACCAAGTGCTATATGATCGCCTTTGACGTTTTTTTTATGGGGAAATTCGTATTGCCAGTCTTCACCTCCCATACCGGAAAGGTACATTTCTGCTCCAGTCAAAGCAGCCAATTCCCGGGATCCAGATAAAAAATCTGCATGAATATGGGTTTCCAGGATTTTAGTGATGGTGAAATTATTTTCTTCAGCAATCTTTAGGTAGGTATCCACATCCCTTTTGGGATCTATCACTGCGGCAATACCTCCGGCTTGACATCCAATAACATAACTTGCCTGTGCCAAACTTTTATCATATACACGTTCGAAAAACATATTATTTTTAATTTTTGTTAACGTTTAATTTTATCAATCAAATTTGAAACCAGATTTTTTAATGAGCTTTTTAGTTGTCGAGAATATTTTAAATTCGGTGAAAAAATGGAGACTCCTTAATCAAAGCTTCTTGTTTTCTACTTAATTAACCTGCTAAAACAAATCCAATTGTCTTATTTAAAATAAAATTAGGTTGTAATAGGCATAAATACAGTGACATTAATTACCTAAGCCTGTTTTTATCTTATCTTTGAGCCATTCAAAAACAGGTAGAGAACTAAGCGAAAATGCAATGACATACTCAATTGAAATCGCCCAATGATTTTGCTAATTTGAAGAATTAATGAATTTTTAAGGGCAATGATTGTACTGGTTTTAAGTTGATTTTTGTCATGTTTTTATTTTTTTTCAAATGCTTTGCCTTTCTGCGAACTTACAAGCTGTATTTTTTGGTTATAAGCATGTGAACAATATAATTTATTCAATCTAAATAAAGACGAAAATCCTTATTTTTCCGAGAAAATTATGTTAAAATTGCGCATTGAAATCAAAGATGCAGATTAGTCTTTAAAACCGAATTCCCATGACTGCAGCCGGACTTAATAACAATACAGTACACGAAATTTCCAGTATATCCAACTCCAACCTGTTGGTTAGGATGATGGAAATGGGAGTTTTGCCAGGTAAAAAAATAAGCTTGTTGAAAAAAGCACCTTTTAAAGGGCCCATGGCTTTTATCATTGACGGAAATATACTTGCCTTGAGAATTGAGGAAGCTGATCTGATTCATTTGAAAGCAGAATAGCGAATGGAAATAGCAGAGAAATTGGGTACACGAAGAATTGCCATTATTGGTAATCCTAATGTGGGGAAGTCAAGTATTTTCAACCAGCTCACAGGGTTAAATCAAAAAATTGGGAATTATCCTGGGATGACTGTTGATAAAATGGTCGGTTATTTCCATAATGGAGAGCAGCGTTTTGAATTGATAGATTTGCCTGGGACTTATAGTCTTTTGCCTAAATCCGAAGACGAAGTTATCGCTCACAAAGTCCTCAACGGTCAAGGTGAGGAGAAGCCCGATGCTGCCCTTGTAATTTTAGATGCGTGTAACCTGGAAAGAAGTCTTTTGCTAGGCACCCAGGTTATGGATCTGGGAATTCCGATTGCTTTTGTGATCAACATGAAAGATTTGGCTGAAAAAAGAGGACTACACATTAAAACATTTGCCTTGTACCAGGCGTTGGGCGTACCTCTGGTCATGACAGATGCCAGAAACAATCATGGGTTAGACACAGTAAAGTCCTTGTTTATTGAGGATAAATTTGTTGTGGGTAAACCTTTTCATGACCTGGATTTCCCCGAACTGCTTGGAGAGGTTCAGGAAAAGTTTGGTTTTAGCCATCCCTATCAAGCTTTTCAACAATTGATTTTTGCTTCTTTTGATCCAACATTATCTGATGAAAAACGGATTTGGTTGGAAGAACGTGCCAAAGCTTTTCAATTTGACACCCAAGAACAACAGACAAAAGAAACTACAGACAGGTACCAAAAAATTAAGGAACTTCTTAGTAAATCTGTCCTTTCGGGGACGAATGAACCACGAAAATTTCATGGAAAACTGGATGCCGTTTTCTTGCATCCTATTTGGGGTTATGTGACATTCTTTGGGATCATGTTACTCATTTTTCAGGCAATCTTTGCTTGGGCAGAAGCCCCAATGGATTTTATAGACAGTACTTTTGCTGCCTTAAGCAGTTGGGTGGTAGAAACACTGCCTCCAGGAGTTTTTACAGATTTATTGGCAGAAGGGATCATTACAGGTATTGGTGGTGTGGTGATTTTCATTCCACAAATAGCCCTATTGTTTGGTTTTTTGGCTTTTCTAGAAGATACAGGTTACTTTTCCAGGGTTGTATTTCTTATGGATCGTATCATGCGTCCATTTGGATTGCATGGAAAAAGTGTTGTGCCTTTGATTTCAGGAATGGCTTGTGCCATACCTGGTATAATGGCCAGTAGAAATATTAGCAACAGCAAAGAACGGCTAATAACCATTTTGGTAACCCCTTGGATGAGTTGTTCTGCACGATTGCCAGTGTACGTTATTTTGATAGGTTTGACTGTCCCAGATGAAGCCTGGATGGGTATTAATTTTCAGGCCATTGCACTTTTGGTCATGTATCTCTTTGGGACTGTATTTACTTTATTAGGAGCCTTTGCGCTTAAGTTTATCATTAAAACGAAAGAGAAAAGTTTCTTGATGACAGACTTACCTATTTACAGAATGCCACGACTGCAAACTGTATTAATGACCATGTTCAACAAATCAAAAATATTTGTTCTTGAAGCAGGGAAAGTGATTTTGGCAATTTCCATTGTGTTGTGGGTATTGGCCAGTTATGGGCCATCAGGAAGAATGGAAGCCGTGGAGGCTGAGAAGATAGCCATGTTGGAGAATGCGACGGATAGTGAAAAAGAAGAAATCATGCATGTTTATGCTTCTAAGGAATTGGAATCTTCTTATATAGGTATTCTAGGAAAATCCATAGAACCAGCCATACGGCCTTTGGGTTATGACTGGAAAATAGGGATTGCTCTTCTTACTTCCTTTGCGGCCAGAGAAGTTTTCGTAGCCACTGTGGCAACAATATATAGCGTTGGGGAAGAAGTAGAGGATGAATTAACCATCAGGCAAAAGCTGGAAAAGCAGGTGCATGCAGATACTGGTGAAAAAGTATTCGACAGAGCAACAGGTTTTTCTTTGATGGTTTTTTATGCCTTGGCCATGCAGTGTATGAGTACAGTGGCAGTGGTTTACAGGGAAACTAAAAGTTGGAAATGGCCAGTATTGCAAACCATTTTCATGACGGTAATAGCCTATTTAGGTGCTTTAGCAACTTATCAAATATTCTCATAAGTGATGTGGCAGGAAGTGTTGGTTTTTGTTTTATTTGTCACCGTAATTGGCGGGTGGGTTTACCGAACCTGGTTCCGTAAGCGTGATAAACCGCAGACTGGTTGCGGATGTGATAAATGTGGATAAGTAGCTTCATAGAAGTTGTTTAATCTGAAAAATGGATGAATAACATATAAATTCACCAGACATACCCCAATTTGGAGGTATGCCTGTGAATTACGTAGTTGGTTAAAGAAACAATAACACTTTTTTTATTCAGCCGATATTAAAATATTTCTCAACAAATTTTTTTGGAAAACTAAGCTTTAAGCTTAATTCCATCCACCTCCAAGGTTTCGGTACAGTTCTATATTTGCTACCAGCATTTGCATTTTGACGTCTACCATATAAAGCTCACTTTCCAGGGCATTGCTTTGGGCATTGATAACTTCCAGATAGGTTGCATATCCACTGCTAAATAACAAATAGGATTCCTTTACAGCTTTCCTAGCGTTTGTAAGTCGTCTTTCTGCCAATCCATATTCCTCTTCCAGCTTTTGAATAGTGACCATGCCATTGGATACATCAGAAACCGCCTGTATTACTTTTTCACGAAAGGCAAGTTCAGCTATATCTCTTTCTGAGAGGGAAATTTTATACCTCGTTTTCAGTTTTCTATTTTGAAATATGGGCTGTGTGATTGAACCTACAAATACACCAAATAGAGACCCGGGATTCAGGACGTTTGACAAATTAATTGCATCATATCCTAACTGGGCATTTAGAGACAAGGATGGATAGCGCATGGCTTGGGAAACCCCTACTTGAGCATTTGCCTCAACCAAAGCCAGTTCTGCAGCATATACATCTGGTCTGTTTTTGATAAGTTCAAGGGGCACACCCACAGCCACTTCACTCAGTAACCTGGTATCACCTAAACCTCTTTGTACATCAATGGATTCCATAGGGTATTCCCCCAATAATTCGTTTAGCTTGTTTTTTTGAACTTCAAGTTCACGCTCAATTTGCGGTACCAGTGATGCGGAGATCAGTTTTTGGGACTCTGTTTGTGTAATCGCTAGAGAGGATACTTCACCTGCCCGATACTGTAGTTTCACTATACTAAGCGTAGAATCATTAAGCCTTAAATTGTATTCAGCTACCTGCTGCTGTTCTTTCAGCATAAGTAGTTTATAATAGGAGGTTGCGATTTCAGCGACAACATCCGTTTTTACTGCTTTCGTATAGGCATCCCTTTGTTGCCATTGGGCTAAGTTGGCCTCCTTTGACCGTCTGAATTTTCCCCACAAATCGATTTCCCAGCTAGACTGAAGTGCAGCCATATTACTGGCTCTGGTTACATACCATTGGTTGGGTGAATTTGCATCTCCATAGAAATTGACACTTTCTCTTGTGGAAGAATTTCGGGAATAACGATCATCCCTTTTTTCAAGTACGGCTGTGAGTTGAGGTAAGAAGTTTGCTTTAGATTGCTTAAAAGCTTCATTGGCAATTTCACTTTCCTTTTCAATTTGCTTTAAGTAAAGGTTGTTGCGAAGCCCGTCATCAATCAATTGCAGCAAGGTGGTGTCTTCGAAAAACACGCTCCATTCCACTTTCCCTATGTTTGTAGTGTCTTTTGAAAGACTGTCTGATTGGTCGGAAGAATATGACTTAAATGCGTCCGGAAGGTTTAAGTTTGGTTGCACATAATTTTCTCCCGATTTGCATCCCCAGAGGCTCATGATTATTAATAAAATAATCGAATGAGAAGGTAGGGAAGCGTGTTTTATTCTATTTTTGAATGACATATTTTCAAATTTTAAGCTTCGACAGGACTATTTTTACCTGAATTTCTTCTGGTTTTTTCATGCAAATACTGGAAAACCATATAAAGGGTAGGGATGATAAAAATCCCCAGAATTACCCCGAAGAGCATTCCCCCGGCTGCGCCAATACTTACCGATTTGTTTCCCTGTGCAGATGCTCCCATGGTTCGCATCAAAGGAATCAACCCTGCAATAAATGCAAAGGATGTCATGATGATTGGCCTGATTCGCAAACGAGAAGCCTCGATAGCAGCATTGAATATACTCAAGCCTTGTTTCCTTTTCTGAGCGGCAAATTCGACGATCAAAATTGCATTTTTGGCCAGTAATCCTATAAGCATGATAATACTTACCTGTACATATATATTGTTGTCAATTCCCGCTAAATTTATGGCGACAAATACACCCAAAAGCCCGCAAGGAATCGATAGCAATACCGCAAAGGGCAATAAATAACTTTCGTATTGGGCTGCCAAAAGGAAGAAAACAAACACAATACTTAGAATGAAAATAATTGCTGTTTGAAAACCTGACTCTTTTTCTTCAAGACTCATTCCTGTCCATTCATAACTATAATTGGTAGGAAGTTCTGCTGCTATTGCTTCTATGGCATCCAAAGCGTCTCCTGAACTGTAGCCTTCTGCTGGTGTGGCATTGACGGTTATGGAATTAAATAGATTGTAGCGATTTACTATTTCCGGTCCATTTACCTCTTCCAGGGTAACCATCGTGTTTACAGGCACCATTTCTCCAAGGTTGTTTCTCACGAAAATCGCATCTAAGGATTTTTTCTCGGTTCTATACTGAATATCTGCTTGTACAAAAATCCTATATTGTCGGCCAAATCGATTAAAATCTCCCGATTGCAGCCTTCCAAAATAGGCCTGTACAGATTTCATCATGTCTCGAACACTCACCCCCATGTTTTTTGCTTTTACATAATCAATGTTCATTTGGTACTGGGGAAAATTAGCATTGAAGGTGGTAAAAGCTTTTTCGATTTCAGGTCTTTCATTTACGGCAGCGATAAATTTGTCTGCTACCAGATTAAATTCTGTAAAGTTTTCACCCACCCTGTCTTGGATAATCATCTCCAGGCCGGAGAATTCACCAAAACCTTGAACAGTAGGTCTTGCAAAAACATTGATTTCAGCCTCTGGAATATGTGACAAGTCTTTGATCAATTCAGAAATTAAAGAATTGATTTCCTGTGTTTCTCCACGTTTATCGATAGGTTTAAGGTTGATGTAACCCATTCCAAAAGAGGGACTGGGTGCATTTTCCATTACATTAAATCCCGAAATACTATTGACACTCCTTATAGCAGGATGAGCTCTAAGAATAGAGTCTACCTGATGCATTGGTCCTGAAGTTCTATGCAAAGAAGAGCCAGGAGGCATGGTAAGAGAATAGGTTAAAAAACTATCATCTTCGGATGGTATAAATGCACTTGGTGTATTCCTGAACATTATAACGGTAAGGGCCAACAATACTACCAAAGCACTGAGGGGTATCCATTTTTTATGAAGCAGGAATGTTACTGCGTTCACATATTTATTGGTGAAGGCATCAAACCCTGTCTCGAAGGAAGTAAAAACCCTGTGCTTTATGCGCGAAAATTTACTTGCAGATTTATCCTCATAAACTTTAGCTGGCTTCAACAATAGTGCACATAAAACAGGGCTTAAGGTCAAGGCATTTAAAGCTGAAATAAGGATAGCAAAAATCAATGTATAGGCAAACTGCCTGTAAAACAGGCCGACTGGACCTTCCATAAATCCTACTGGTACGAAAACAGCCGCCATTACAATGGTAATGGATATAATGGCAGTAGATATTTCCTTCATTGCCTCAATGGTGGCCTTTTTAGCAGGCATCTTACCATGGGTCATCTTGTGGTGTACAGCCTCTACCACCACGATCGCATCATCCACTACAATGCCAATGGCAAGAACCAGCGCAAACATCGTGAGGACATTTACTGAGAAACCGAGCAGTTGTAAAAAGAAAAAGGTACCTATCAGCGATACGGGTATGGCAATGGCAGGAATGATGGTTGATCTCAAATCCTGTAAGAAAATAAAAACGACAATGAATACCAGAATACAAGCCTCAATGATGGTGTGTACTACCTGGTCTATAGATTCATCTATTTGATTTCTTACTGAATAAGAAATCTCATAAGTTATTCCTTCAGGGAAATTTTTGGAGATTTTCTCCATTACCTCCCGGATTTTCTGATCTATTTCTTTGGCATTAGAATCACTGGTCTGCGTAATGTTAATCGTAGCTGCAGCTTTACCATTCACGGTGTTGTCACTGCCCAAATTCGAAGCTCCCAGCTCTACCCTGGCAATATCCCTTAAATAGAGTATGGATCCATCTTTGTTTGATTTGATGACAATGTTTTCATACTCCTCAGGAGTACTGAACCGTCCTTTATGTTTGATAATGGTTTCAAAAATCTCCTCAGAAGTTTCTCCAAAGCGTCCTGGGGCGGCTTCAAAATTCTGGTCATTGATTTGACTGGTGATGTCTTGGGGAACAAGTCCATAAAGCGCAAGCTTTTCAGGGTTTAGCCATACCCTCATGGCATAAGTTCTTCTCCCCACAAATGAAGCTTGGGCTACACCTTCCACCCTTAATAGTTCTCGTTTTACATTGATCCTGGAATAGGACTGGATAAAAGTTTCATCATAGGGAGAATCCTCGTCTTCAGCAATAATGTTAATCGTCATTATATTGCCGCTTAGCCGTTTCACCACTGAAATTCCTTCCTGAATTACTTCCGGAGGAAGTTCACCTATCTCTCTTGAAATACTATTCTGGACATTGACAGCCGCAATGTCAGGGTCAGTACCTGGTTTGAAAAAAATATTAATGCTTCCTCTGCCGGAGTTGGTGGCTTTGGAACGAATGTAGGTCATGTTCTCTACACCGTTAATCGCTTCCTCTAATGGGAGCAATACTGATTTGGCTACCGTTTCAGCATTTCCACCTGGATAACTTACACCCACATTTACGCTAGGAGGGGCAATGTCTGGAAATCTGGTTACTGGTAGGCGCATCAAACTGATTAACCCAGCGATAACTATCAAAATTGAAATAACAGAGGCCAGGACAGGCCTGTCAATTATTTTCTTAATCATACATCTAAAAGTTGGTGGTAGTTAATTTTCAGCGTTATAGCGGAAAGCTTAAGGAGTAGCTGTCAGTTGGTAGGCTTCCACTTTCATCCCGTCTTTGATTTTATTTACACCAGATTGAATGATGGTTTCTCCTTCAGAAAGATCGCCCTCTTTTAAAATATAATTTTGACCGGCTTTGCCTGAAATATTTACCTCTTTTCTTTTCACAGTGCTGTCAGCTTTCAGTATAAAGACAAAGTTTTTGTCCTGGATTTTGGTAATTGATTGCTGAGGAATCATCAATACGCTTGGATGGATTTGTTCCAAAATAATTTTGCCTGTGTTTCCACTTCTCAGTAGTTTATCTGGATTGTTAAATTTTGCCCTTAAAGTAATGGCTCCTGTGTTTCGATCTATCTGTCCGGCGTCAGCATCGATTACTCCTTCTTCAGAATGAATAGTCCCATCTGCCAGAATCAATTTAACATTCGGATTTAATCGACGAGCGGTAGAATCCTCTTTCATTTTTTTGTAAAACAAGTAATTGGATTCACTCATGGCGAAATAAACATAAACCTCGCTGATTTCTGATAAAGTAGTGATTGGCTCATCATCTCCTTTGGACAATAAATTACCTACTCTCATTGGTATTAGGCCAATATAACCGCTTACAGGCGCTTTTATTTGCGTGAATTGCATGTCTATTTCACTTGTACCTTTTAAGGCTTCGGCTTGCGCAAGAGATGCCTTGGCTACTCCGTAATTCGATTGTGCCGTTTTCATTTGCACCTCGGAGATCACTTCATGGTCAATTAGAGGCTGTAGCCTTTCCATTTCTATTTTGGCATTTTCGAGTTTCGCTTTTTCTACCTCTACCGCTGCTTGCGCATTTTTGAGACGCTCCACATAAGGCAGGGCATTGATACTAAACAATAGCTGCCCTTTTTCTACAAAATCTCCTTCATCTACATGAATCTTATCCAATAATCCCTCAACTTGGGGACGAATCTCAACGTTTACCTTACCTTCAACGGCTCCCAAATATTCGAAAGTAGTGACTGCAGAATCTTTCTTTACAGTAGTTACCGGTAATGAAAGTGTTTCTACTTCTACCTGTTCTCCCTTACTGTCGCAAGAATAATTTACCGAAGAAATTATTACAATTAGCGAAATCAACAAAATGTTTCTGTTGAATTTTGATTTTATTAGTCTCATTATTTATATAAAATTTTATTATTCTTATGGTCTTGTTTGTTTGATATTGACCATTTGAATGTTTCGATTTATCAGTTAATCAAAAAGCATTCCAATAAAAAGTGTGATGAAAGGAAAAAAATTTATATGACTGGTGGTCTGTCCGTTGTTTTGTTATTAAATAAAGATAAAATAGCTTTTAATTGTGTTTAATTGCGGTTTTTCAAAAATAGATTTTGCATAATCAGACTTTTTATTGGGCTTGAAAAAAGTAAATATTTTCTAATTTTTTTTGTAGAACTTGAAAAGGTTCGGTTTCTAATTTTGGTTAAATAATGTCGCAACTTGGTGAAACCAATTAACAATGAGTCTGTTGACACTGTTATGGAACCTCATAATGATACCATGTCAAAGACAATATTTTTATGTTGGACCTGGATTTTGCAATTGGATCTCCTGGCTTTTTAAGCCTGTCCTGACCTTTCTAAAGGAAAGTGAAAATTAGCTGTTAGAAGGCCTATTATATATTTTGGATTAACATATTATCGGCACGTGCTGAACTAGGGCAGGGAACAAAAAAAACTCACATAGAATAACTACGTGAGTTTTTTAACTTCGAGATAAACCTAAAATCATCTCTGATTATTTCAATGGTTTTCTTTCTATTTTCTATCGGTCTTCAAATGGCTAGATAATCATGTAATTGAACCACTTTTTGTGGCCACATTGCATTCCTGCGTTAGCGAAAGGGAAACTTGTTATGAAATCGTTCAAATAAAAGATCCTAACAAAGCTTCACTTCAGTCCTTTTGTAAATAAAGGCGAAAGGTTATATTATTTGGTAATAACTTTTACCTCTTTAAACATGAATGGATTATCACTTACCCTTATGTCTTTGCCACTTTCAGTGGTAACATCTTTCAGGATAACCTTTTTGGTTTTAACGTAGGGATACTTTTCCTTATAGGAATCGCTTGTATTTTTAGAATTGAAATTTGTAAAAATAGCAGGTCCTTTATAGTCATTGGGATGATTGGAATCATCTATATGTAGGTTTTCTATGGTGATTTTTTCCGGCATATAACTGGTGTAGCCAAAGTCATGCATTCCAGAATAAGATCCGCTAATGAGCGAAGCACTGGTTTCATTACCTCCATTAGGTATAAAGGTACAGTTACGGATAATTAATTCTCCTTGCCAGGTACTGCCATAGTCAGAACGGAGGTTGATGATGCTTCTTCCACGTAAAGTAGAGTTTTCCACAATTAATGTTCCGCTGCCAATGGCATTTATGCCCATATGCCCCAATGTTGAGTTGCGAATGGTGGCATTTGCAACTCCTTTATGGGCATCAAACCTGGAAAATGTACAGTTGTCAAAGAGCAGATTTTTACAGTAATTTGAACCCATAATTCCCCAATATTCCCTGTCATCGATGCTGTTTGTTTGGCTACAGTTTATGAAGGATACGTTCAGGGAATTTCCTACGAGGATGTCATAAGTGCCCATGGTTACTGGCTTTCCAGCCGACCCAATGGTTTTGTATGTTTTGTGTCCGGTGAGGATAGTGTTTTTTACTGTTACATAAGAACAATTTCTTATACTCAGGAATCCCCCATAAGGAGCGCCATGGTCACCTTCTCCTGTCACTTTATGTTCAAGTCCATCGATTATTACATTGGAGCGGTTTACCAATATGTTCCGACTGTAATAGTTGTATTTCGATTCAGCTTTATTGGCAATTGTGATGAAGTGTCCACCGGTGATATTTAGCGTTTCCTCATCTATCGGAAGAGCCATTATTTCTGTGATTTCATCAAAGTCCCAGATTATGGGAGCATCCATATCTACCTTACCGTTCTTATCTACAATGAAAATATCTGTTTGTGAAGAACCATTGTCTTGGTTACTGCCATATCGTATGTAGTGCTTCACCTTGGAATTGGATACGGTAATCAGTGATGTTCCCGGCAAGGAAGCTTTTATTTTTTTCTGATTCCTTTTAAGCGAAGTTATCCCTTCAAGTTTAAAAGGCTTCAGGTTAGAATTAACAGTGAAAATAGGGGCCTTGAGATTATCAACCTCGGTATCGTCAATGATAAAGGTAGCTGATCCGAAATCAGTGTCTGTCTGGATGTAGGCTGTTCGATCCTTTTCCCCTATATAATAGCTTGCACCATCATCTGCTTTTACCTTTAGAGAATGCTCATTGGCGTAAGCATGCGCACCGGCGATGGCATCTATATCATCTGCTTTTCCATCACCTTTGGCTCCAAAGTCACTGTACTTAACCAATTTATTTTCTTTGAATTTAAGGACGTCCTTAGGCGATACATTTACAAGCAATTTCCCATTTGCATTGCTATGTACTTGGGTTTTATCCCTATCGGAAGTTATCACTACATTTCCAAGTGGGTCTTTGGTCTCTCCCTTGGATACAAAGACAGAAGTGAATACAAAAAACAAAAGGAGTAAATTTCTCATCATGGGTTCATTTTATGGATAAGCAGTTCGATTGATAAACCCGAAATAGACAATAGATGGACCATTACCTATTCTGGATCAAATAGTAAGTTTGAATGTATAACTGCTCCCAAACTGGTGATTTTTACGCAAAAATGCAATTAACATTATACGTAGATAAGTCTATTAGTGGGGGTTTTTATGTAAGGCAATGGAATCCTTTAGTGTGCCTTATGGCAAAGTCAAACCAATTACTGTTATTAGCATTTGGTTTGACTTCGCTAAATCCCTTTTAGCCACTCTGATTCGCAGGCATTATCCTACAGCGAAATATAAATCGAACAGTCTTTACTGCATTTAATTTTTATTAACGGTATTTATTGATTTCCATTAAATGTTCCGTCGCTTTTTCAATTTGTTTCCCGCCTGCCATATCAATAAGCCATTTTATCTTTTTATCAGAGGCATTTTCTGGTTTCATTCGAATAAAAATCCATATAGCAGCAATTGTGAATAGGAGCGTAATTGTAAGTTGAAGGCTAAGCCACACAATTGGGATATTGGAAGATAAATCTATAAAACCAAGCTGAAATAGCGTGTAAAAGGGTAGTTGTAGGTACCAGAAACGCATGTCTTTAATCAGGTTGAATTTTAATTCTACTAACTCTTGCTGTATGGCAATAACAGGTCCTGTAAAATCGATTTGGTTGGCCATAACCAGGTGCTTAATGTAATCAATAAATACTTTAATATTGATAAGAAAAATTACGGCAATAGCTACCAGGAAAATATTGTTTGCAAATGGAGCGTACTTTATTGTATAGGTCAATACCGACCCCAGAAACATTAGGTAAAGTATACCGAATACCAATCCCGTGATTTTTTCGGCCTTGAGGCCAACAAGCGCTTTTTTAGACCTTTGACTTATTTGTTCTTTGAGAATTTCAGTGTTCAACTTCAAAATCTGTTCAATTTTGCTGTCTTGTGCTTTCCATAAATTGAGAATATTTTGCTCTTTCATTTTTATTATTGGTTTATTTTAAAAATTTTTCTTTTAATTTCTTTTTTAATCTACTGAGTTTCGTAGCGACATTGGATTCAGATATTCCCATTATAGCGGCAATCTCGGCATAACTTTTTTCTTCCAAGTAAAGCAACATTAAGGCCCTATCGAAATGTTTGAATTCGCTTATTAAGAGGTAGAGTTGCTTAATGTTTTCGTTTTGAGTGGTTTCTTTTGGAGCCGCTATCTGGATAAATTGATCTTCCATAGGAGAATTTATTTGGGCTCGAACCTTTTCCTTTCTGTAATTCGATATGGCGACATTTAAAGCAATGCGATATAACCACGTTGAGAATTTGAATTCTTGTTTATACTTTGGAAAAGCCTTCCAAACTTGGATAGAAATTTCTTGAATTAGGTCTTTAATTTCATCCTCATTGTTTCCATATGATCTGGCTACTTTGTAAAGGATGCCTTTATTTTGTTCAAGATATTTTAAGAATTCATCCGAAAGCTTGTTTTGAGAAAGTGTCATTGGGATTATTTTTCTTAATGATTCGTCATTTTAAGAAAATAATCACAAGTGGGATAAAATAATTTGAAAAAAAATGAAATACACTTCAATCACAGCCCTGTTTTGTTCCAATACCTAGGTATTTTACTAGTGTTTAGCAAGTTAAGTTTAAGGATATCTGGAGCTTTGTTGTAAAACTGTCTATGCACGACTTTTAATCCGTACTTTTTATTTTAGGGTCTCCAAGGGCACTTCTTAAAGCGTTCCGAAAGGATAAATTAGCTGATAATGAGGTGGAAATAATAAAAGTTAGGGTTTTCTATGGCCTCTTAAGGTTTTTACTCGAAAAACCCTTTCTGTAATTGAAGGTCTATTGCCTATTTGGCTAAAAATCATAAAAAAAGCCAGGTGAAAAAAACCACCTGGCCTCATGTTTAAAAGAAATATAGCTTAAAACTGGTTTTGCTTAGAAAGTGCTTTTAAAGCCTTTGAAGTATAATTCAAAGATTTCAGCCTTTTGTCATGGTCATAGATATTCGTGGTTACCATCACCTCATCCAAATCATATTGTTCAATAAAGCTTTCTAAGCCTTTTTGGACTTTTTCATAACTTCCAATAAAAGCAAATTTCGTCATTTGTTTGATGGCCGCTTCTTCCTGAAGGGACCAAATCTCACTCATGTCTTTCACTGGAGGAGACAAAGGGTAGGATCTACCTCTTACAATGCCTAAAGCCATTTGATAAAATGAAGTGGCCAAATATTCGGCTTCTTCATCCGTGTCTGCAACGATTACATTTACACATGCCATTAGAATTGGATGCTTGCTTTGTTGAGAAGGTTTGAAATTTTGTTTGTAATAGGTGGATGCCTGGGCAAAATAGGCAGGAGCAAAATGACTTGCGAAAACATAGGGTAGCCCCTTTTTTGCAGCCATAAATGCACTGTCCATACTTGAGCCCAATAAATAAATGGGCACATTAAGCCCTTCGGCGGGGTAAGCACGAACAGGGGAATCCATGTTTTCATCAGAGAAAAACATTTGCAACTCCTCTAAATCCTGAGGGAATTCCTGAACGGTCTGCATCCTTCCTCTTCTTAAAACGGAAGCGGTTTTTTGATCGGTGCCAGGAGCCCGACCCAGTCCAAGATCTATTCTGCCTGGATAGAGGGTTTCAAGTGTTCCGATTTGCTCAGCCACAATCATGGGGCTATGATTAGGAAGCATAATACCTCCTGATCCAACTCTAATGGTGCTCGTCCCCTGAGCGATATGGCCCATTAATATAGTAGGAGCTGAACTTCCCACATAAGGCATATTGTGATGCTCTGCTAACCAAAATCGCTTGTATCCCCAGGATTCTGCATTTTTTGCCACATCCAATGCCCTTTTATAAGCGTCTGCAGCATCGTGTCCTTCCTTGAGTAGTGCTAAATCTAAAATAGAATAATTCATATCAAATTGTATAGAACTTAAAACCTTAATTTGCGCCATTTGGTTCCTAAATTAGCTTATCGATTTCTGTTCCTTTTAAAGGCTTAACCCTGTACTCGGCGTAAGGTAATTTATTAAAACAATGCTGATAATTGTAGGGAAAACAGAGCAACCACTTATGAAAAAAACCTCACCGTAGATTAGCAACAGTGAGGTTTTATATAAAAACAACAATTTTATTTGAGGTTAAATCACCTTATTTCTCTTCTAGTTTGGGGTAGTCTGTATATCCCTTTGCTCCAGGCGTATAAAAAGTAGCCTCATCCCAGGGAGCCAATTTTTCGTTTTTAGCAAACCTCTCTACCAAATCAGGATTGGAAATATATAACTTTGCAAAGGCTACTGCATCTGCCAGGCCTTCTAAAATAAATTGATTGCCTTTCTGCTGATCAAAACCTGCATTTATAATTATTTTTCCTTTGTAAATCGGTCGGTACCTTTTGGCAATATCAGTTTCCGCGTAGGGTATTTCCGAAACATCATTAAAGGGTTCGGAAAGGTGGAGATAAGCCAATTCATACCTATTAAGGTTTTCTATGATATAGTCAAATGTAGGAATACTTTCTTCGTCCATCGTCATTCCAAAAATCCCACTAAGTGAAGGATTTAATCTTACACATATCCGGTTCTCTGGTACAACTTCTTTTATTGCATCTATTATTTCGAAAAGAATTTTGGCCCTGTTGGTTATATTTCCTCCATATTCATCCATTCTCACATTTGATGTTCTGCTGAAAAATTGATGCAATAGATAACCGTTCGAGCTATGAATTTCTACTCCATCAAATCCTGCTTCCCATGCATTGGCCGCTGCATTTTTAAAATCCGCTATGGTTTGTTTAATCTCGGGAATAGACATTTCTTTAGGTGTGACAGTGTCCTTGAATCCTTTTGGGGTAAATGACTTCGATTTGGGATTTATCGCAGAAGGGGCTAATGGAAGAGCTCCCTCATGGAAATCAGGATGTGAAATCCTACCTACATGCCACAATTGTATGAAAATTTTTCCACCCGCATCATGTACAGCCTTTGTCACTTTTTTCCAACCTTCTACCTGTGCTTTCGTGTGGATGCCAGGGGTATTGATATATCCAACCGCCTCTTGAGAAATTTGAGAACCCTCAGTGATGATAAGACCTGCCGAAGCTCTTTCGGTATAATATTTTACATGTAGTTCAGTAGGGGCTTTCTCTGGATTGTCCGCTCTGCTTCTTGTCATAGGAGCCATTACAACTCTATTGGCTATTGATAAATCGCCAAGCTTTAACTTTTCTAAAAGTGGTTGGTTTTGCATAGTATATACTGGTTTTTAAACGAATCTGAAAATAATTCTTGTTCTTAATCAACTAAAAACTTACAATAATGTTGACTTTTTATTACTACGAAAGAATGGCTACAATATCTGAACCAGTAATGAAAAAAAGTGGAAAATAGGTACAAAAGGGTTCGCTGGGTCGATTCAACCGGATTTTTTAACCCGGATTATGTAATAGAATTCGTGATGAGTGTTGTAATCGCAAGAAAATCAGGCTGTTTGGAGATTTTAGCATAGCACCGCTATGGTGAAATTGAAAACAGCAACGAAGTGGCTGATTTTAAAGCGATTTCAGCACGTAATAGATTGTTTATTGCATATTTCGGGTTTAATAGAGCCTTATCCTGCAATCAAGTTTTTAGGGGACATTGAGAGTTCCTACAAAAAAAAGCTGGCTTCCTGAAGTAATCAGAAAGCCAGCCTATTTTTTAATTTATAAACAAATGATTAAAGCGAACTATGTTCTTCAACCCAATTTTTAGCGTTAATAAAGGCAGTTATCCATGGGCTTACGTCTTCTTTCTGAAGATCTTCAGAATAGTAAGGCCAGTTCCAAGGTGCAATTGCCCGCTCTATATGAGGCATTATCGCAAGATGACGTCCATCTTTTGATACCAGTCCTGCAACATTGTGATCCGATCCATTGGGGTTACCGGGATAGGCTTCATAGGAGTATTTCATTCCTATATTGTAACTGTCTTTTTCAGAAGGCAAGTCAAATTTTCCTTCGCCATGTGCCACCCAAACACCCAGTCGCTGACCAGATAAAGTGCCGAACATGACGGATTCATTTTCAGGAATAGTCACATTCACAAAAGAAGATTCAAATTTATGGCTTTCATTGTGAAGCATTTTGGCTTTCTTTTCATGCTCAGGATTGATAAGGTCCAAAGCTACCATCAACTGGCAACCATTACATACGCCTAAACTGAGTGTGTCTTTCCTTGCATAAAAGTTGTCCAATGCATTCTTAGCTTTTTCATTGTAAAGAAAAGCTCCGGCCCATCCCTTGGCAGAACCAAGAACATCTGAATTTGAGAAGCCACCTACAAACACAATCATGTTTACATCCTCAAGGTTTTCCCTTCCAGATATAAGGTCTGTCATGTGGATGTCTTTGACATCGAATCCGGCCAGCCATAATGAATAGGCCATCTCTCTGTCCCCATTGACGCCTTTTTCACGAATAATCGCTGCTTTGGCGCCCGTGGTTGTTTTCCTATTGGGGTTCAAATTCAATGCTTCGTAAGTCCCTTTCCATTGCTCAGGAAAGTTATAAGTCAAAGGTTGATTTTTGTAATTTTCAAATCTTTCTTTTGCAAGGGTTTTTCCAGACTGTTGTTGGTCCAATAGGTAAGAAGATTTGTACCAAATATCCCTCAACACTGATACTTCCCAAGATTTATTTAAACCATCAATTTTAATGGCGCCTGTAGCATTTACAGTTGCAATTTCCACAGCTGAAATTCCTTTAGAATTTAAGAATGTAGTGATATCGGCTGCATCTTTTACTTGAATGACCAAGCCCGGATTTTCTGCAAATAAGGCTTTGATCAAATCTTTTTCCTTAAGATTTGAAGCATGAATGGCTATCCCAGTATTTTGATTAGGGAAACACATTTCCAATAAAGTAGTGATCAAACCACCAGATGAAATGTCATGACCAGCTAGTACTTTATTTTGCTTAATAAGGTCTTGAATGGTTGCAAAGGCACTTTTGAAATAGGCTGCATTCTTTATGTCTGGTACTTCGTTGCCAATTTTATTTAGCGATTGGGCAAAGGAGCTGCCACCTAATTTTGCTTCATCCTTAGACAAATCAATGTACAACAATGATGATTCAGGGCTAGCCTTCAGGCCAGGAGAAATAACATTGTTAATGGCTGAACATTCACCAACAGTGGATATGATAACTGTCCCTGGAGACTTTACCGTTTGGCCACTTGGGTACTTCTGAGTCATGGACAAGGAGTCTTTTCCAGTAGGAATGTTTATCCCCAAAGCGATAGCAAAATCACTTGTGGATTCAACTGCCCGGTATAACCTGTCATTTTCCCCTTCATTTTTGGCTGGCCACATCCAGTTGGCACTTAGGGAAACCCCTTTTAGTCCAGCGGTAAGTGGTGCCCATATTAAGTTGGTAAGTGCTTCCGCTATTGCCAATCGGGAGCCGGCTTCAGGACTTACCAAAGCGGCTATAGGAGAATGGCCGATGGAAGTAGCTATTCCTTTATTTCCTGAATAATCCATGGCCATCACTGCCACATTATTCAATGGAAGCTGAAGTTCGCCAGTTGTTTGTTGCTTGGCCACCCTACCAGTAACTGACCTGTCTACTTTGTTGGTGAGCCAGTCTTTGCAAGCTACTGCTTCTAATTGCAGCACATTGGTTAAATACTGCTCAAAATCCTGAATTTTGTATTCAGGTGCTTTAAAATTTTGCTTGGCCTTTTTGTCCACCAAAACAGTTTTTGGGGAAGACCCAAACATATGATTCAAACTCCAATCAACAGGTTTTTCTCCTGTTAAGGTGTTTTCAAATTTGAACTGCATGTCCCCAGTAGTTTGGCCAATATTATAAAATGGCGCCCTTTCTCGGTCAGCAATCTTTTTTATCTTGTCAAGGTGAACCTCTTTTACTACCAATCCCATTCTTTCCTGGGACTCATTTCCAATGATTTCTTTGGCAGAAAGGGTAGGGTCTCCAACAGGCAATTTTTCCAAATTAATGGTTCCGCCAGTATTCTCTACCAATTCTGAGAGGCAATTTAAGTGGCCACCTGCTCCATGGTCATGTATGGATACGATAGGATTGTCCTCACTTTCAGCTAAAGCCCTGATGACATTTGATACTCTTTTCTGCATTTCAGGGTTTGACCGCTGAATGGCATTCATCTCTAAGGAAAGACTAAGTTCACCAGTATTCAAAGAGGAAACAGCACTGCCTCCCATGCCAATTCTATAATTGTCGCCGCCCATCAGGACTATACGGTCACCTTTTTCGGGATTTTTCTTAAGACTATAAGGGGCTGAAGTAAAACCAACTCCTCCAGCTTGCATGATTACTTTATCGAAACCCCAATCTAGATCATCCTCATTGTGCTCGAAAGTCATAAGGCTTCCGCAAATGATTGGCTGACCAAATTTATTTCCAAAGTCACTGGCACCATTAGACGCTTTAATAAGGATGTCCATAGGGGATTGGTAGAGCCATTTTCGCTCCGAAAGGTCCTTCTCCCAACTTCTTCCCGCTTCTGATCTAGGGTAAGAAGTCATGTAAACTGCCGTACCGGCCAGTGGGATAGAGGCTGTGCCACCTGCCATCCTGTCTCTGATTTCTCCCCCTGACCCTGTAGCAGCGCCATTAAAAGGCTCTACTGTTGTAGGGAAATTATGGGTTTCTGCTTTTAAGGATATAACGGTATCTATTTCTTTAATCTCAAAATAATCTGCTTTATCGGAAGACTTTGGCGCAAATTGTAAGGCTTTCGGGCCTTTTACAAAAGCAACATTGTCACTGTAAGCCGAAACGATCCCATTTTTATTGGCTTTGGAAGTTTCTTTGATTAACTGAAACAGCGTCATGGATTTTTCCTCACCATCTAAGATAAAAGTACCATTGAAGATTTTATGCCTGCAATGTTCTGAGTTTACCTGGCTAAAGCCAAACACTTCACTGTCTGTCAATGGCCTGTCCAGCGATTTGCTTACACCTTCTAAATAGACTACCTCTTCAGCATTTAATGCCAATCCTTCCTTTTCATTATAGGAGCTAATGTCCTCAATATATTGGATAGGGTCAGGAGTTTTGGCAATTGAGTAGACATTCTGCCCCAAACCTTGATAATGTCTTTGAAGCATGGGGTCGAAGGTACTGCCTTCAGTCCATGGGTAAAAGGCTTCAATTCTCAGAATCCCTTTTATTCCCATATTCTGGCTAATTTCTACCGCATTGGTAGACCATGGGGTAATCATTTCCTTTCTGGGACCGATAAATTCACCAGAAATCTCCAGGTCTTCCAAATAATCGGCGCCTCCGAAAAGCCAGTTTAGTTTCTCCAGTTCACTATTTTTTAACGCCTCATTGGTTTCCAGGGCGTAAAGGGTCTTCTCCGGGGATTGAAAAAACAAAATCTTCATAAAGGGATCAATAGCTTTTTTGAATGAGCAAATGTACAAAATTGGTTTTAAAATTATGCAGTAGAAGTGCAGTAAGACAGCCTTTAGATACGATAACTTGTTTAAATCAGGAGTTGACAGAAGTTTGGCAACTAAAATCTCAAATCTTTAAGCATTTACAGGGTAATGTTGAAGTATAAAAATCTTGAAATACCCAATTTAATATAGCATTTTTACAAAAAATATAGACTTCCTTTGCAGAGTTATGAATTTAACTCAGTAAAAAAATAGATTTACCTGAAGAAACTTTGAACCTTTTGATAGTTTCTCTAGTTTATTTTCTAGGTTTATTAATTAGGAGACACTTGGAGACGAGAGAAAATATAATTCGAATAGCATTAAAGAATTTTTTAGTGTTTGGGGTCAGGGCGGTTACGATGGATGAAATAGCCAGACTTGCTGGAATATCCAAAAAAACCATCTACGAAGAATTCGCCAGTAAGGAGGATTTGGTCAATGCTGCAATAGAGGCATCAATTAAAGAATACAGGTGTGATTTAGATGAGATGGAAACCATTGATGAAAGTGCAATTGACCATTTATTACGAATGACAAGGTATTTAAGGGAAGTTTTTACCAGTATGAATCCATTGTTAATGCAAGATATCCAAAGATTTTATCCTAAATGTTGGGTTAAGATTAATGAATTCAAGACAGATAAAGTGCTTCAGAATATTATAATGGTTCTGGAAAAGGGAAAGCAATCTGGGGATTTCCGAAAGGAAATTAATTCAGAGCTTTTGGCATATATGCGAATGGATCAAATCACGAATTCATTTTCTTCTAATTATTCGAAATCCAGCTCCAGTTTTCTCGATTGCCAATTGGCAATTCTAGATCATTTCATACACGGAATTCTTACTGACCAGGGAAGGTCTAATTATTATAGGAAACTACAAACACAGGAATTTTAATTTTATGAATTTTAAACCGATAATTTTCACCGTCGCAATTTGGGTTTTTGGCCATTGGTTTACGGACGTTCAGGCGCAACAGGTGGCTTTTACCTTAGAAGAAAGTGTGCGCTTTGCTTTAGAAAACAATGCTGAAGCCAGGAGTGCAAACCTGGAAATACAAGCAGCAAAAGGATTGGTAGGGGAGCGTACGGCAGAGGGTTTGCCACAAATTACCACGAAGGTTAATGCAACAAAAAACCTTGTAGTACCTATTACTCCATTTCCTGCTCAATTTTCGGATCCGGATGCTCCTGAAGGTACATTTATAGGTATTCAGTTTTCCCCTGTCTATTCTGCTAACCTAACCGCTACTGTGAGCCAAATGATCTTTAACGGATCTTACTTTATAGGGCTAAAGGCGGCAAAAACTTACAAGCAATTGGTGGAATTTGACAAGGCTTTTACGGAGCTTCAAGTGATTGAAAATGTAAAGAAGGCCTATTTTTCTGTTTTGGTGAGTAGAGAGCGAGAGACCTTAATTCAAGCCAACCTGAATCGTTTAGATACCCTTCTTAAAGAAACAGAGGTTTTGTATGAGGAAGGCTTTGCAGAAAAAATTGATGTGAGCAGGATAAGGGTACAAAACAACAACATAAGGACTGAGCTTAGTAAAGCCAAAACTTCTACAAGCGTAAGCAGGGAAATTTTGAAATTGCAAATGGGATTTCCAGAAGATAAGGAAATCTTATTGACCAACGACCTGGATGATTTTAGTCAATATTTGGAAACCCAAAGTTTGCTTAATGAAGAAGGACAGCAAAGAATAGAGGTGGATCAAATCAATACCAACTATGACTTGGCGGTTTTGGATTTGAAAAACAACCAAATTCAGTACATGCCAAGGTTGGATGCCAATTATACCTTTCAAAGAAATGCTTTTGGAGGTAATTTCTCAAAATTATGGTCTGGAGACTGGTATACAGGTTCAATTCTAGGCATTACCCTGGAGATTCCAATATTTGATGGATTTACCAAAAGGTATAAAATTCAGCAAAACAGGGTGCAAATGAGGCAACTTGAGGTTCAAAAAGAATTTACAATTCAGAATATCCAAGTAGAAAAGTTCCAGGCCAAACAGAATTTAATTAATAGTCTGCAGGAGTTGGAAGTTCAGCGGGAAAACAGGGATTTGGCATTGGAGGTTTTTAATATGGCTAAAATAAAGTATCAGGAAGGAGTAGGCTCAAATCTGGAAGTGGTGGAGGCTGATGCTACCTTGAAAGAATCGGAGACCAATTATTTTTCGGCGCTTTATGATACTTTTATTGCACGTGTTGATTTAGAAAAAGCTTTGGGAATATTAAAATAAGAAAAGGATTATACATGTTTATGAAAAATACACTTAAGTTTTTAACCCTATCCCTCATGCTGGGGATGTTTTCCTGTGGCCAGCAAGAAGATGATCTTTCTACCAAAAAAAGCCAATTGGATGAATTTAAATCTGAATCAGCAGCATTAAAGGTGAAGATTCAAGAACTGGAGGAAGAGATATCCAAATTGGATCCTGAATTTCGGAAAAATCAAAGGAAAGCTGTATTAGTGACTACAATAAAGCCTGAAAATGGAAGGTTTGATCATTATGTGGAAGTAACCGGCTCTGTTCTTTCCAAAAAGAATGTTAACATCAGTGCAGAAGTGTCAGGTAGGGTAGAGGAGATTGTAACCAGAGAGGGCATGTCCGTAAGAAAAGGGCAGGTAATTGCAAGAATTGATGCCGAATCGGTACAAAGAAGCTTGGATGAAATTCAAACACAACTTGAATTGGCCACAACCATTTTTGAAAAACAAGAACGACTGTGGAACCAGCAAATTGGCACTGAAATTCAATACCTGGAGGCAAAAAACAGAAAAGAAACACTTGAAAAAAACCTTTCATCTATAGCGCTTCAAAAAGACAGAAGTGTCATAAGGGCTCCCTTTAATGGAACTGTAGAGGAACTCCTCGTTAGGACGGGAGAATTGGTGCAACCAGGTTCTCCTGTAGTAAATTTTGTGGGTGAAGATGACCTTTTTATTGAAGGGGACATTTCTGAAAGATATGTAGGTATTTTAAACAAAGGGGATTCGGTTAGTATTAATTTCCCATCCATTAATAAAACCTTAAAAACAAAGGTTACTGCCATAGGAAGGATCATCAATCCTGATAACAGAACTTTTAAAATTGAAGTTTTCCTACCTAAAATGGAAAATGTTAAACCAAATATGATTTCAGTTTTAAATATTCAGGACTATAGTGCTGAGGAGGCAATAACCATTCCTTCTTACCTGATTTTAAAAGACAATAAAGGGAGTTATGTTTTTGTAGTTGAAGATGGTGTTGCCCATAAAAAATACATTGAAAGGGGTATGACTTACGATAGCAAAACGGAGATCACCAAAGGCTTGAGTGGAACTGAAGTGCTTATCGATAAAGGGTTTAGGGAAGTAGGAGATAATTTTAGTGTAAACATCTCATCTTAATTAGAATATGGCTTCAGAAGAAAACAAGAGAAAAGGAGTAATCAGGGAATTTGGCATATCCTCAATGTCTGTTGATAACAGAACCAGTGTGGTTATCCTTACGCTGATCATTACCTTCCTGGGAATGTTTGCCTACAGGACCATGCCTAAAGAAAGTTTTCCGGAAATTGTTATTCCAACAGTTTATGTTGGAACTGCCTATCCTGGAAACTCACCTATAGACATGGAGAACCTGATCACCAGACCGATAGAAAAAGAGTTAAAATCTATAAATAACCTCAAAGATGTAAGTTCTACATCCATTCAGGATTTTTCGTCTATAGTAGTGGAATTTAATCCGAATGTGGAAATTTCCAAAGCGATTCAGGACGTCAAAGATGCTGTAGACAAAGCGAAAAGTGAATTGCCTTCCGACCTAGATAGGGATCCAGATGTGTTGGAAATCAATACCTCTGAGTTTCCGATCATGAATGTCAATATTTCAGGAAATTTCACAGAACAGGAGCTTAAAATATATGGAGAGTATTTAGAAGATGAGATAGAAAAACTAACCGAGATATCAAGTGCTGATTTAAGCGGAACCATTGAACGAGAAATTCGAATCAATGCAGACCTCTATAAAATGGAAGCCCTTGGTGTGACATTTTCAGATATTTCAGGAGCTGTTTCAGATGAAAATGTCACCATTTCCGGCGGAAATATTTTATCAGGAGATTATAGGAGAACGCTTAGAATAGACGGCGAATTTACCAACCCTCTGGAAATTGAAGATGTAATTGTAAAAACTGAAAACAATAATATTGTCTACCTCCGGGATGTGGCCGAGGTAGAGGATACTTTTAAGGAACGTGAAAGTTTTGCAAGAAGTAAAAAGCTTCCCGTTGTCACGATTAATGTCGTTAAAAGGAGTGGAGAGAATTTATTAGATGCTTCTGATAAGATCAAAGAACTTATTGAAGAGGTTAAAATTAATAAATTTCCTGAGGGTTTAGAAGTTTCGATCACAAACGATCAATCCAAAGCAACTCGTTCACAGGTGGATAACCTGGAAAACAGTATAATTTCCGGCGTTATTCTAGTGGTATTGGTTTTGATGTTTTTCCTTGGTTTTAGGAATGCCCTTTTTGTAGGTATCGCCATTCCATTGTCCATGTTCATTTCCTTCTTAGTGTTAAACTCACTTGGAGTAACACTTAACTTAATGGTATTGTTTTCCTTAATTCTAGCCTTAGGTATGCTGGTGGACAATGGCATCGTTGTGGTAGAAAACATATACCGTTTGATGCAGGAGGGTAAGTCTGCAGTGAGAGCCGCTAAGGAGGGCGTTGGTGAGGTTGCATGGCCTATCATTACGTCTACTGCTACTACGTTGGCAGCGTTTCTTCCACTGGCTTTTTGGGATGATATTATAGGGGAGTTTATGAAATACCTTCCTATTACCTTGATCATTGTTTTGTCCTCTTCCTTGTTTGTGGCTTTGGTGATCAATCCTGTATTGACCGCCTTGTTTATGAAGATTCAAGATGTGGATAAAGCTAAACCTGTACAGAAGCCAATGATAATGGCAGCTGTTTTAACAGCTCTCGCCATAATCTGTTATTTTATTGGTTGGATAGCTGTTGGTAATTTGCTTTTTCTTGCAGCCCTTTTGGTAATTTTCAATGTGTTCTTTTTAAGAAGGGCCATTAAATGGTTCCAGAATGTGTTATTGGTTAGCCTGGAAAATTTTTACGAAAAGACCCTTTACTTTGCATTAAAAGGGGTCTGGCCGATTGTATTTTTAGGGGGTACGGTGGTATTATTGATTTTCTCATTGGTTTTGCTTGCGATAAGTGCACCCAAAATTTTGTTCTTTCCAGACAATCAACCGGCCTTGGTCAGTATATATATTGAAAAGCCTATTGGAACGGACATCACCTCTACCAATGCTTTTGTGGAAACATTGGAAGATGACCTTTTTGTTCTGCTCGATCCTTATGATGAAATCATAGAATCTGTGATCACTCAAATAGGGGAAGGAACAGGCGATCCCTTAGAAGGTCCAAGTCAGGCTTCTACACCCCATAAAGCAAAGATCACTATTGGTTTCGAAGAATATCAGTATAGAGAAGGGATCAATACCAATGAGATAATGGAGAAAATCAGGCGATTGGCTGAGGGATATCCTGGTGTGTTGCTTACTGTTGGTAAGCAACAAAATGGCCCTCCTGTAGGGAAACCGATTAACATAGAGGTGACAGGTGAAGAATTTGAAAAGCTCATTACTTATGTCAATTCAATTAGGGAGCATATCAATGAATCAGGAATTCAAGGAATAGAAGAGTTGAAAACGGATTTGGAGTTAGGGAACCCTGAATTAATCATTAATATAGATAGAGAAAAAGCACGTCGATTTGGATTGTCAACCTCTACTATTGCCAATGAATTAAGGACTGCGCTTTTTGGTCTTGAAGTATCTAAATTTAAAGAAGGGGAAGACGATTACCCTATCCAACTAAGGTTGGCAGATAAATTCAGGTATGACATTAATGCACTGCTAAACAAGAAAATAAGTTTTAGAGATAAATTTGGCAATCAAAAGGAAATTCCGATTGCTTCAGTAGCAAGTTTGGAATACAGTTCTACCTTTGGTTCGGTCAAAAGGAAAGACCTGGAAAGGGTGATTACTATTTTCTCGAATATCAATGATGGATTCAATGCTACAGAAATCAACAATGAGATAAAACGATTGTTGCAGGATTTTGACATTCCGGAAGGGATTTCTGTAAGTTTTACTGGTGAACAAGAGGAGCAGGCAAAGTCTGCCGAGTTCTTAACCAGAGCGCTATTGATATCCATCTCTCTAATTTTCCTAATTATCGTCGCTCAGTTCAATTCAATAACGACGCCTTTTATTATTATGGCATCCGTTTTACTGAGTACAATTGGTGTGTTTTTAGGGCTGGTGATTTTCAATATGGATTTTGTCATTATCATGACAGGCATAGGGATTATTTCTTTGGCTGGTGTGGTAGTTAATAACGCTATTGTACTGATAGATTATACCGACCTGGTCAGGTCAAGAAAAAGAGAAGAATTAAATATTCCTGAGAATGAAAATCTTTCGAAAAAAGACCTTTTGGACAGTATAGTTAAAGGAGGTAAAACCAGACTTAGACCTGTATTGTTAACAGCTGTGACGACTGTATTGGGCTTGATTCCATTGGCTATAGGAATGAACATTGATTTTTATGGATTGCTATCTTCCTTTGATCCTAAGTTCTATATAGGAGGAGATAATGCAGATTTCTGGGGGCCGATGGCATGGACTGTAATATTTGGTCTAACCTTTGCGACCTTTTTAACGTTAATAGTAGTACCTGTCATGTATTTATTGGCAGACAAATTAAATATGGCTGTTCGCAAGAACAGTTGATTAGATTTAATTAAAGGTTGGTGGTTTTTTTAAGTGTTCAAACCTCCGAGACCATGTCTCGGAGGTTTTTATTTTTTACTGTAAGTTCAACCCAAAATATGCATAGACAATCTATTACGTGCTGAAATCGCTTCAAAATACCCAATCGTTGCTGTTTTCAATTCTATCTGACGGAAGACAGGTTCACCATAGCAGTGTTAGGCTAAAATCTCCAAACAGCCTGATTTTCTTGCGATTGCAACACTTCCCGTAAACACGGGAAATTCTATTACATAATCCGGGTTCAACAATAGTAAGTCTAGGATTCGGATTGCCCATAATAAGCACCTTCTCCATGTTTACGATCAAAATGTTTTTTGATCAAAGCATCCTTTAACCTGGGTGCATTGGGATTGATTTGTAGTGTCAAATAGGCCATTCGGGCAATTTCTTCAAGAACCTTACTATTATAAACTGCTTTTTGGGCATCCTTTCCCCAGGTAAAAGGGCCGTGATTTCCAATGAGTACCATTTCTACTTCTTTAGGAGAAATCTTTTTTTCATTGAAACAATCCAGAATTTGTTGGCCTGTCATGTGTTCATAATCGCCTGCAATATTGGCGTCGTTCATTGGAGGTGCACATGGAATGTCACTGGTATTGTGATCGGCATGGGTAGTACCAAATAGCGGGATATCCATTTGGGCTTGTGCCCAGGAAACAGCATAGCAAGAATGGGTATGACATATTCCTCCAATATGATCCCAATGCTTGTATAAAAAGGCATGGGTCTTTGTATCCGATGAAGGCCTCATTTTTCCTTCTACCACCTTGTTTTCAAAATCGACGATAACGATGTCCTCTTCACGTAATGCCTCATAGGGTACCCCACTTGGTTTGATTGCAAATAGCCCCTGATCTCTATCTACCGCACTAACATTCCCAAAGGTATAAACAACCAAATCCAGCTTGGGTAACTCCATATTGGCTTTATAACAATCCCGTTTTAGTTCTTTGTATTTACTCATGGTATATCGAAGGGTTTAATTAAATACTTTGGTTTTAAAAAGGAATTGACAATTGGATCTAATCCCCTTTCTGAATTCCGTAAATTGGTGCAAATTGCATGTATTAAAGTCAGGTACATTTTCATTCTTTTGAAATCTGAACCTGTTGTTAGTAGGACAAATATGGAAAAAGGAAATTTAGAATTTAATTTTAAGGTTGAATTTTTCTGGAAATTTAGATAAAACAGTATTTTATACTTAAATCAAAGGTATGAACTTGAAGCAAAAAGAGGTATGGTTGGTCACAGGAAGCCAACACCTATATGGAGAGGATATTTTAAAGAAAGTAGCGGTACATTCAGCATCAATTTGCAAGCATTTTAATGCAACAAAGAACATAGCTGTCACCATAATTTTTAAAGCTGTGGTAACCACTCCGGAAGAAGTTTTACAGGTTTTCATGGAGGCAAACAGGAATGAGGATTGTGTTGGAGTAATGGCTTGGATGCATACTTTTTCGCCAGCCAAAATGTGGATCAATGGACTTAATGTACTTGATAAACCATTGCTTCATTTGCATACCCAATATGGAGAAAGTATTCCCTGGGAATCGATTGATATGGATTATATGAACCTGCACCAAAGTGCTCATGGTGACAGGGAATTTGGTTTTATTTGCACAAGGATGAAAATTTCCAGAAAGGTAGTAGTTGGTCACTGGAGTGATCTTGAGGTGCATAAAGAAATAGACTATTGGAGCAGAGCAGCATGTGGCTGGAAGGATTGGCAGGGAGCACAATTTGTGCGGTTTGGTGATAATATGCGCCAGGTGGCGGTTACAGAGGGAGACAAGGTGGAAGCACAGATGAAATTTGGCTTTGCTGTCAATACCTATGGAGTAGGGGACTTGGTGGAGGCAATAAATGCTGTGAGTGATGTCGCAATAGGGGAATTGGTAGAAATCTATTCCAATACCTATGACTTGTCTGAGGACCTGATAAAGGGAGGCTCAAAGCATGTTTCCCTTGAAGAGGCTGCAAGGATAGAATTAGGGTTGAAACATTTTTTGGAGGGAGGCTCATTCAAAGGGTTTACCAATACTTTTGAAGATTTACATGGAATGAAGCAGTTGCCAGGTTTGCCCGTTCAGCGACTGATGAATGCTGGATATGGGTATGCTGGTGAAGGGGATTGGAAGACAATGGCTTTGGTCCGTGCCATGAAGATTATGGGTTCAGGACTTTCTGGCACAAATGCATTTATGGAGGATTATACCTATGATTTTAAAGAACAGGGTGGACTGGTTTTGGGTGCACACATGCTTGAAGTGGATGAAGGACTGGCAGAGGGAAACATTCGCTGCGAAATTCACCCTCTGGGAATCGGAGGTAAGGAAGATCCGGTGAGACTGGTTTTTGATGGAGGGGCAGGTGCAGCCCTCAATGCTTCCTTAATCGATCTTGGCAATAAGTTTAGGATGGTAGTAAATGAAGTAGAAGCTGTGAAACCACCTAAAGACCTTCCTAAATTACCTGTTGCACGTACGATGTGGCGTCCCAAGCCTGATTTTAAGGGTGCGAGTACCGCCTGGATTTTGTCTGGTGGAGCACATCACACTTGTTTCAGTCAGAATTTGAACGTACAGGTTTTGGAGGATTTTTGTGAAATGGCAGGTATTGAGTGCATCGTTATTGACGAAGAGACCAAGCTTAAAAGCTTTAAGACCTACCTGAAAGGTTTTGATTGATTGCCTTACAGGTTCAAGCTAACAGGAGTACTAAATGGAGTTAATAGGGATTAACCTCATTTAGTATTCATTGAATCCTGTTTTTCCCATTGGTTTAAGCCGGATTCTAAGACCTTGGTTAAAGAACCCTAGGGCAGCTAATTTGGTGTGAGATTTTGTTAGTATTGTTGCAGGAAATAAAAGCAACTATACCGATAAATCTGGACATTATGTATTTCACTTTTCCATAGATTAAAACCCATGGCTATTGATTTTATCGATTCATTTTGAAAGAGTTAGTTGGGATTATGCAATAGGGTTTAGAAGTGATTCCATCAAGCAATAGAAGGTCTATAGCATATTTAAGGTTTAATCAATCAGGAATAGGTAAAATGATCAATGGGGTGTTACCATCATGGACTAGATCATTGATGAAAAACCTTCTAAATAGTTTGTCATTTAGATTGCGGGAACCTTTCTGAAGGACAATAAAATCATCCAGGCATTGGCTAAATCGCTTTTTGATTTCCCCAAAAGCATCCTTGTTTTCGTAAATGCTGATTTTATATTTATAGCCATCTCCTATTTTAGCCCTTAATTGCTCCAGGTATTTATTGCCAGGTTCTAATTCTTCTTTGTCATCGATTATGGTTAATAATTCGATCTCTTTTATTTTCTGACCTACGGTTTGTAGAATAGATTCCAGTGCAGACTCATTTATGGGATGCTTTTCTTGACATGAAAGCACCAATTTCATTGGAATTGTGTCATCTATAATTTGAGGTAAGGCGATTACTATTTGGTTAAGGTGATTAATTATTGTCGTCGCTGTACTTCCAATTAATATTCTTTTCAAAAACCCAGTTCCTTTCAATCCCAATAGTACAATATCATCTGGCCTCAGAAAGCCGTCCAGAAAATGAGCGAGTTGTTTAGGAACCGCTTCAAAGCTTGTTTTTTTGCTATCCGGACTAAGTCCTCCTTCGTCAAGGTATTTTAAAAACATTTCCTCCGACTCCTTTTTATTAAAGTCAATGATTTCATCTATTTCTTTCTTATTGGAAATAGGAAGGGTAGGCGCTATTCCATCCATCTTATGGACGAAAACCAAATCTAGATTAAATATTTCCTGCCAACTGCAAGCCAACCTTAATTGAGTAGGTGTGTATGGAGAAAAATCTAATAATACGACTAATCTGTTCATTCTGAGTTAAAAGTATAAAAGGCGTTATTTTATTTTGAATATATAAAATTCCCCTTGGAATTGAGTGCCTTTGTTGGTATTTATTAATCAAGATCCTTGCTTGGTAAAGTAATTATGGGCCAAGAATTCCTTTTAGCCTGGTTTTACTACCTTATAATTTACGGATTCAAATCCACCTACAGAATTTTTCAGAGTAATTTTGGTAGTCTAAGAATGAAGAGCCCCCTGTTTCAACAAGGGTTGTATGCCAATGGAAACCTTTGTATAGTTTCCGGCTTTTTGCAACACTACAGCATAAATACCGGCCTCAGTTAGCTACAAAAAGTCACTTATCAGTTACTTCGGATCCAGATTAAATCCCCTTTCCACAGTGCCTGATAAACAAAAATTCACCTGCCTAAAGAATAAGCAGGTGAATTGGATAAAGGCTGAGAGTACAAATAATTACTTGTAGCCATTCTTTGTCAGCTCTTCGGTAATTACTAAGTTCGTAAATTCACATTAAACGTTTCACACCTTAGGGGCCCAATAAGTGCAATAAGCATCAGCGTTTACAGGTCCCTGAAACAATTGACAGCCTCCGCATTTACGTTTTTCTGTTGGAGGCAAGTACAATTGACAATTGCTGCAATTGTCATCTTCCAAAGGTGATTTTTCCTCATAACCCAAGCTGTTTCTTTTGGTTATCTCTTGCTCGCTTAGCCCTGTGAGATCAGAGCAATCTTTTATGTTTTCTAATTTGTACTCTTCCTGAGGCTTGCCACAGTTGGTCATTAAAAACAATACTCCGGTGGAGGCTAATATATTTTTAATTGATTTTCTTCTGTTCATACTTGATTGTGCGATGTTTATAATTCATTGAAATAAACAGGTCTTAAGATGGAAATCTATATCCCTGCCATTGAGTATTCAATGAAAATCCTTTGATTATTCTGCTTTGGCTCTTTCTCCTTTACCTACAAGAATATGATTGACTTCTTTAAGGTAATCTTCTTTCCAGGACGCTTCATTTTCTGAAAACTTGTATTTGTCGTTTAAAACTTCCAAAATAGCTTCACTTGAACCTGCGTTGGAACTTAAAATGCCAATCCTAAACCATTTGTTGTCTCCTTTTTCTACCAAGGCTTTCGCAAGTTGGCCTATGGTGAAATCATCCTCATAATTCCCCAAACTTAGAATTGCCTGAAGAGATACAATTGGAGATGCATCATTAATGCTTTCTGCAATTTTGCCCTTCAAATTAGGGAAGTTTTCAGCAAGCATTAAGGCATTTTTTCTAACACCATAATTGTCACTTTCTAATGCAACTTCAACCATGTCTTCTTCCAAAGCATCCAATGATTGTAACAAATACAACGCGTGAAGTTGAGCATTTGGGTTTTCATTGGTGAATAGGTTTTTCAATAGTGGTACATATTCCTGCTTTGGATTTTCCAATATCATTCTTTGGGCAGTGGTTCTCCACCAGCCATTTTTATTGGCCAAGTGAGAAACTAACGTCGTTGCATCCATTTTAGAAAAATCCTGAACTTCAGCAGTAGAAACGCCCGTTTTAGGGACAATCTTGTAAATTCTACCATGATCCATGCCATACATGAAATCCATTTCTTCTTTTAAATCATCAGGAATCGAAACGGGTGTCTCAATGTGTTGCCTGTAAAAATCTATCATAAATAGAGAACCATCAGGCCCAACAGTAAATCCAACTGGTCTGAACCAAGGGTCTGTTGAGGCAAGAAATTCTTTGCTTACTTCTTCAGAAGCTCTTTTTGCAATTAGGGTTGGACTGTTCTTGTCGGTTACAATGATGTCTCTGTGCACCAGGTTACCAGCGACTTCACCTGTGAAAACATTGCCATTAAAGCCTTCTGGAAAGTTTCCTCCATCGTAAACTGTCCCTCCTGAAGCACCAGTAAAATGATCTTCAGCATATTCTACGCGATCGAGCTCTTGTTCCTGATATTGTATATTTCTTCTCCTGGTACGTTCAGCTCTCCAATAAGGAGGAGGGGTGATCTGAAACATCTCAAGCTCATGGTCTGAAATGTTGTGATTAACTGAACTACTTGACAATTTACCATGGCGCTCAAGGTACCTGCTTGGTATAACAGTTTGTTGGATATGCAGTGTGTTTTGGGTGAAAAACTTGTTTCCCCAATCATCGAAAGTTTGACCAAACTGTGCAGTGCCACTTTCTTTTTCAAACAATCCTTTGTCTAATCGAAACCTGAAATCAGCACCTCTTAATTCTAAAGGTCCTTCTCCAGGAGCATCTTTGTAAGTAACATCACTTCTCTGTCCATTATTTGCAGCATATACCCAATTGTCTATACCCAAACGAAGATTGGTGATTTGTGCTTCAGAATTATTGTCAAAAAACCCGGAGAAAATTGGGGTCTTTGTGTCAGCTACTCCATCACCGTTGTCGTCTTTCAAATAATAAATATGAGGCGCTGCTGTTACCAATAATCCACCTTTCCAAGGCATTAAGAAGGTAGCATCAGCCAATCCTTCTGCAAATACAGTAGAGGCATCTATAACCCCATCTCCATCAGTATCTTCCAGTCTTTTTATAATACCTTTGCCTTTACCTTCTTCAGGTTTGTAAGGATAGTCGGGCATTTCTACTGCGTAAGCGATTCCTTTTTCATCAAAAACTAAATTTACCGGGTCTTTAATATGGGGTTCAGCGGCAAATAGTTTTACCTCGAAATTTTCATGGATATCAAATGTAGCAATGGATTCTTCCGGACTGAGAGCTTCAGCATATTTGTCATCCTTGCAGGAATACAATCCTATAAGAATGATTGCAAATAAAGTATGGGTAACGTTACCTTTCATGATTTTAGCTAATTTTTGATAGATTAAAGGCCTAATATCTTATAAATTTTGAAAGAAAGGAAATTTTTTCCTTTTCAATGGGTTGAAAGCCATTTTTTTTATTTAAATGGGTTATTCAAGTGATTATTACTCAAAGTCTAGTTTTTTCACAGGTGTAAAACCAAATGCATTGTCAAGGAAAGCATATGCTTGTTTTCTAGTATTTGGAGGGAAATCATGGGTAGCATCAGGGTACCTGACCTGTAGATTATCAGGATAGCCCAACCAGTTGTATACAGGTTGAATTTCAGCGATCCCTGATTTAACACCTTCTACTGAAAAGTTGCTATCATGAAGAGGCGCATTGGTAAAAACAGGTCTCGGGGCAATTGAGGCTATGATATGGGTAAAATCAAACGGTAAATTAGCCTCAGGTAAAAGCTTTTTGATGCCTGGCATGTACCTGTCCTGCGCCCAGGGGCCTAACCTCCCACCATAATTTTTAATTCCAATTTCCCCAATGTCGTAATATTCAAAGGGCGTCCAGCCACAACTTGTCACAACGGCTTTTAATCTCGTGTCATGTGCTGCCACAAACAAAGAATTGTGTCCTCCCAATGAATGTCCAATGACGCCCATTCTTTCTGGATCGACTTTATCCATATCGGTGAGCACATCCACACACCTCATGTGATTCCATACCGCTAATATGGTGCCTGATGCAAATCCATCTGTAGCGAAATCGTGGTCTTTTTGTTCTCCAAAACTTGGATAATCTGGTGCAATTACCACATAGCCCCTTTCAGCCAATTCACTAGCAATTGCTCTATTTTCCAATGGCCCTTGACCATCTACTATTTTTTTACCCAGATCTCCAGTACTGTGTAGTACGAGCATAGCCGGAGCCTTTACCTTAATCCTGTGGGGAATATAAAGAAAGGCCGTTACCTCGTTCCGCTCATCACTGGCGAAGGAAATATGATGCTTTGTATAATTGTTTTCTACCGTAGAGTCCAAATAATTTATTTCCGGACTTTGTAAATGATCTCTTGAGGGAAGCGTTCCCATTATTGAAGCCAGGTTGTTTTTCCAGGACGCTTTCTTTTGTTCCCACTGTTCCAATGTCCTCAATGGGTTTTGGCTTTCAGTTTCTAATACGAATGGGTTTTCGAGTGTGTTTTTTGGAATTTCCCTATGTAACATTTTCTTAATCGCTCCCATGATGATGGGCTCTGCTTCTGCCGTTACAGGGCTAGTGCCTACTTCATAACCACCCTCTGAATAGGCTGAGGAAGGGCCAATATAGAAGGGGCCATAATCTCCATAGGCTGCCATGGTTACAAACAAATCTTTTCTTTCCGCTTTAGCTGCCAACTGGTATTCGATAAAAAGCTCTCCAGGCAAGTGGAGAATTCTTACATCTCCTATGGCGAGGCAACTAACATCTATCTTTTTGCCAAGAGCTTGCCTATTGTACCAAGCCAACTTTTGAACGTTATTGGTAAGCCATCGCGCATTTTGGGTACGCATTTCTTGGGCAATTTCAGGAATACTTTCCTTGGGTGTTAGAAGAATAGGTTCTTGTTGCCAATAAACATCTTCTTTGGTGATTTTTGTTTTTACGGTATTGTCCCATGCCATTTCCATTCCTGCCGCTAGTCTTTCAGCAAGGATTTTCCGGTTGATTTTAGCGCCGTCATTGTATTTACCGGCAGTCACATTCGCTCCAGCACCATTGAAATGAACATGCATTGCTTCTGGTACGGCCAATTGACGCATATACCTGGCAATCCCAGGGAAATCCGGATTGGCAATTTTAGTTAGGTAATAACTTTGGGGATGGACCGCATAATAACTAAATACGGCTATTGGCTCCTCTTCATTCCAAAAGCTTACCAATGAAACCTCAGGATCTATTAGGCCTTCGGGAAAATCCCGGATTTTCTTATCTTTCGTAGAGGAAGTTCGTGTATAAGCTACGTGGCCATCATCACCTAAAATCCTTCTGTTTGAAGCAACCTTTTCTACAATCCCTTTTCCTGTACCTATATGCGTTATAGGCTTGGCCTCTTTTAAACCTTTCTTTACCGCATCAGCTAAATTTTGAAGTAATACCTTGTCGTAAGAACTTTCATAAGCTTTAGGATCTAACCCTGCATCCTTCAAAATTTTCTCCGCACCCCAATCACTTATGGGAGCATCGTGCTGGTGTAAGGTATGGACGGCAACTCTTGACGGTAGGGTAGAAGCTGCTTTGGCAAGACTTTCCTTAAATGCATCCTGGCTTTCATTGGCTATCCCTATCCAGTCAACAGCGCAAATAACAATGGGTAATCCACTACCAGAGATTACAACGCCTTTGGCACGTAAGCCAAGATTATCAGTATTTTCCAATGGATCATAAGCCAGTAAACTTCCTATAGGAGGAGTCGCATCTATATCAAAAACAGCTAAAGTAAGGCCACCTTCCTGCCCAAATCCAGCAATGGGAACCAGGTGAAAAACAAGTAAAAATAAGGATAGATACAGTTTTGATTTGATAAAATTCATAGTGGTTAACTTTAAGAATGTATGCTAAGGGTTATTTCATTTTTTCAGGTGATACCAATGTCCTGTGGTGTTTTAAATAAATGGTTACCCTCTTACTAATATGAAAAGTCAGTATGTTTTTCGACGATATCAACGCGTTCGGAGATTTTCACCATTTAATGAAAGCCATTTTTTCTATAGAATAGTAAATACCAAAAATTTATTGATTAAATCCTATCATTGATTAATCTAGCGGTAAATTTCTTTCTTGACCTATGTTTTTTTGTTGCCAAAGCGGTTTGCTAAAATTAAGCATTTTGGAAAAATATTTGAATTTTGGTTGAAAATTACGATTTCATTTGATGTTTTTGTCATTGTTAGTGCAATCCTACTGATAAATGATAGAATATTACGGTAATTGGGTGTGAATATTATCTTTTAGCTGTACTTTCTTGAAAGGAATGGGAATAATAATATCTTTGTCGAAATTAAAAATAAATCCAATTCTTTATAACAGTTAATAATGGAACAATTATTTCTCTATTTGGTCCCTTTTTTGGGTATTCTTGGCCTAGTGGTAATGGCCGTAAAATCAGCTTGGGTTACTAAACAGCCCACAGGCGATGAAAACATGGTGGAGTTGGCTGGTTACATAGCCAAAGGAGCGATGTCTTTTCTAAAAGCAGAATGGAAGGTAATGGGCTACTTTGTAGTGATTGCTGCCATTATTTTAGGTTGGTCTGGTACTTTGTTAGACAATTCCAGCCCTGTCATTGCCGTAGCATTTGTAATTGGCGCTATGCTCTCTGCATTTGCCGGGTATTTAGGGATGAAAATTGCTACAAAAACCAATGTAAGAACCACCGAAGCTGCAAAAACAAGTTTAGCAAAGGCCTTAAATGTATCCTTCACTGGAGGAACAGTTATGGGACTTGGAGTAGCAGGACTAGCCGTTTTAGGTATGGGTGGTTTGTTTATTATTTTTTATAACATGTTCGTAGTTTCTACAGGTGGTGATGTAAATGGTCACGAGATGGAAACCGCCCTGGAAGTTTTGGCAGGGTTTTCTCTAGGCGCAGAGTCGATCGCTCTTTTTGCAAGAGTTGGTGGAGGTATTTATACCAAAGCAGCAGATGTAGGTGCTGACCTTGTAGGTAAAGTAGAAGCAGGAATACCAGAAGATGATGTACGTAATCCCGCTACCATTGCGGACAATGTAGGTGATAATGTTGGCGATGTTGCCGGAATGGGAGCAGATTTATTCGGGTCCTATGTAGCCACTATATTGGCCTCCATGGTTTTGGGTAGAGAAATAGTAAGTAATGATAATTTTGGAGGCATCGCCCCGGTTTTATTGCCTTTGGTAATTGCTGGATTGGGTCTTGTGTTTTCTATCATTGGAACCTTGTTTGTTAAAATTAAATCTGAAAATGGAAATGTACAGGCAGCCCTCAATAGAGGCAATTGGTTTTCAATCCTTTTGACGGTCGCAGCCTCGTTTTTTGTTATCGATTATATGTTGCCGGAGGGTGATTTGGTGATGTCACGATTAAACTCAGCCTCATTTACTAAAATGGGCGTTTTCGGAGCCGTATTTATTGGTCTGATTGTGGGTGCTTTGATGAGTATAATTACTGAATATTATACAGCAATGGGCAAAGGCCCTGTGAATTCTATAATTAGGCAATCCTCTACCGGTCATGCTACAAATATTATCGGCGGCTTAGCGGTAGGAATGCAGTCTACAGTACTTCCTGTTTTAGTATTAGCGGCAGGTATTTTTACTTCCTATATGGCAGCAGGATTATATGGTGTGGCCATAGCTGCTGCAGGGATGATGGCGACTACTGCCATGCAACTCGCTATTGATGCATTTGGGCCCATTGCTGACAATGCAGGTGGTATTGCAGAAATGGCCGGACTTCCAAAAGAAGTAAGAGAAAGAACAGATATTCTTGATGCTGTAGGAAATACCACTGCTGCAAGCGGTAAAGGTTTTGCTATCGCCTCCGCTGCATTGACAGCCTTGGCATTGTTTGCTGCTTATGTTGGCATATCAGGTATTTCTACTATTGATATCTATAAAGCAGATGTGCTATCAGGCTTATTTGTTGGGGCAATGATTCCTTTTATCTTTTCTGCGCTTGCAATAGCAGCAGTGGGAAGAGCGGCCATGGACATGGTCAATGAAGTGAGAAGGCAATTCAAAGAGATTCCTGGAATAATGGAGTATAAGGCAAAGCCTGATTATGAGAAATGTATTGAAATATCCACCAAAGCCTCCATTAGAGAAATGGTTGCACCTGGAGCCATTGCCTTGCTTTCTCCTATCGTAGTAGGCTTCCTTTTTGGACATGAAGTACTTGGTGGAATGTTAGCCGGAGTTACGGTTTCTGGTGTTTTGATGGGAATCTTTCAAAACAATGCAGGAGGTGCCTGGGACAATGCGAAGAAATCATTTGAAAAAGGTGTAGAGATTGACGGTGAAATGTATTACAAAGGATCAGAACCCCACAAGGCTTCTGTAACAGGTGATACCGTTGGAGATCCATTTAAAGACACCTCTGGACCATCCATGAATATACTGATCAAATTGACCTCTATCGTTTCAATTGTGATTGCACCCTATATTCCTGTGGATAGTCCTTTAGGTTTAGCGGATAATGTGAACGCAACAATTGAAAAAGTGGCACAAATTGTTCCCGAAAAACCTTCAACAATAGAGGTTATAAGAATAGATTGAATTGTTTGAAATTTTCAAAAAAGGCCTCTAAATTTAAATGCAGAGGCCTTTTTTTTTAAGGAAAAGGAAAGTTTTTATTCTTTAGATTCTGGATCCTTTTAGGATTTTTGAATAAATAAAGTATCTTTGATTGGTAGGATATCACTTTATTTTTCAATGGTCCAATCAAGATCTAACAGTTTTATGCAGAAGTACATTTGTTTTTTATTTTCCGGTATTTTTATAGGCTTAATTTATGGCTGTGTACCTAACAAGAAAATAATTTACCTTCAAAACAAAGAAGGTATAGAAAATCTTTCCGACGGAAAAGTTATCACCTACGAAATCCCAGATTATCGTTTGCAATACAACGATATAATCGACGTAAATATAAAAACTGTGGAAGACCTTTTGCGGGATGGGTTCAATGTATTGGGCGAGCAAACCACTCAAAATTCCATGGTTGGACAAGTAGCGCAGAGTGGGGGAGATATTTACTATATGAATGGCTACAATGTAGACAAAGAAGGTTTTGTCCGACTTCCCATGATTGGAAAGGTGAGTGTGATTGACAAGACCATAGAGGAAGCAAGACTTGTCATTGAAGAAAAGGTCAAGGCTTTTGTAAAAACAGAATTGTTTGTGAAAGTGAAGCTTGGCGGTATCCGGTACAGTGCATTGGGGGAATTCAGAAAACCTGGGAAATTTGTTGTCCTTCAGGATCGAATGACCATTTTTGAAGCCATTGCGCATGCAGGTGATCTTACCACGGTAGCCAAAAGAGACAATTTGATATTGATCAGACAAAACCCTGAAGGCACGGAGATTCATACCATTGACTTAACGGATAGAAAGATCGTTCAATCACCTTATTACTTTATTCAACCCAATGATCAACTCTACGCAGAACCTATGAAGGTGAGAGAGATAGGTTCAGGAGAAAATGCAGCGCAGTCGCTTGCCTTGATTGTTTCTTCTATTTCAGCTGTAGCGCTTATCTTAAACATAGCCATTCGTTAATATGAGCCAAGCAAATTCTCTACCGCCAAATTTCATTCCTTTTCAAGTAAATAAAAAGGATGATTTTGATATCAAAGGCATATTGTTCAAATATTTCAGGCAATGGCCCTGGATTTTGTTAGGATTGATTGTTGGCCTATTAGTAGCTTATTACAGCAATAAATCTACCAACCCCACCTATATCGTCAACTCTTCAATTGTGATTAAAGACGAAGAACAAAGCTTGGGAGCTGATATTTTTGGTCCTTCAGGTTTCAGGAATTTCCAAACCCGATATAAATTAGAAAATGAATTGGGGATTTTAAAATCCCATGCATTGGCAGAAGAAACCCTTTCTCAATTAAATTTCAATACCATTTATTTAAAAGAGGAGCGGTGGAAAAACAGCCAACAGTATGGGGATGTTCCTATAGTAGTGAAAGCAGATTGGTCAAAGCCACAACTTACGGGTGGCTTGTTCAAATTGAGTGTGTTGGATGCATCTAGGTTTGAGCTTTCTGTTGTGGAAAACACCTTCAGCTTATTTAATCCTCTTGACCCTTTTTACAAAACTACAGTTGGTTCGGAAAAAAAACGCCTGAAGGTATTTTTTCCTTCGGTGAAGCAATTACTGGTCAACATTTTAATTTTACGGTTTCAAATTTATTTGCCAGCAGTGGTGAGGAGATATTGTTTTATTTTAAAGACACGCCTTCCTTGGCCACATCCTTTACAAACTTGCTTCAGGTCAATTCTTCAAATAATTTTTCTTCAGTTGTAATTCTTTCTCTGGAGACACCAGTAAGAAGGATGGGGCAGGATTATCTTAACACCTTGATGAATACCTATCTCAACCGAGAATTGAGAGAAAAAAATGAGGTTGCGAAGAGCACCATATTTTTTATTAATGAGCAGTTGAGAGGCATTTCTGATTCCCTTTCTTATTTTGAAGACGAACTGGAACAGTTTCGTACTAAAAATAAAGTATTCAACCTAAGTGAGGAGGGTGCACAGATTTTCATGAAGCTTCAGGACCTGGAAAAACAACAATCGGAAATTGGTGTCAATCTTCAATATTATCAAACCTTAAAAACCTACATAGAAGAAGATAGGGTAGATGGACTAATTGCCCCCTCTATTGCTGGTGAAGGAGATCCTTTGTTGAATGCATTGGTGGTGGGATTGAGTGAGTTACAGGCGGAAAAAATCAGGTTAAAAGCCAATTATTCGCTTGAAACACCTGTGATCAGGGAAGTAGAGAATAAGATTCAAAGTACCAAAAAAGCCATTGGAGAAAATGTCAGATCGGCCATAGGAAATTTGGAGAATTATTTGGGAGATTTGACAAATAAAATTTCTATTGTTGAAAATGAAGTTTTTAAATTGCCTGAAACGGAAAAAGTGATGCTTGGGTTGCAAAGGAAATTCTCCATCAATGAAAACATCTATATCTACCTCTTGGAAAAAAAGGCGGAATCGGAAATTACCCTTGCTTCAAACAAACCCAATAACAAAATTTTGGATAAAGCAATGGCCACTTCGGTACCCATCGCACCTAAATCCATGATTAATCTAATTATCGGGCTACTTATTGGATTTTTTATTCCTGTCCTTATCATTACGGTTAGGGATTTTCTTTATCAAAAGGTAAAGGATCCAAAGGAGCTCGAAAAAGCACTGGTAGTACCTCTGGTTGGGATGATAGGCCGCCACAAGGAGAAAGATTCCCTATCTGTATTGAATTACCTCAGGTCCACTGTTTCTGAGTCTTTTCGTAGTTTGCGGGCAGATATACCCTACCTAAGTAAAAATAAATCCAAATTGACCTTATTGTTTACTTCAACTATATCTGGTGAAGGCAAGACTTTTGTATCTATTAATATGGCTTCGGTTTATTCATTAATGGGTAAAAAAACAATATTGATCGGTCTGGATTTGAGAAAACCAAAAATTGCAGATGATTTTGGATTGACTAATGACCAGGGAATAAGTACCTGCTTAAGTAGAGGGACATCTTGGAAAGAAGTCGTTAAGCCTTCAGGTTACGAGAACCTGGATGTAATATTATCTGGTCCTATTCCTCCTAACCCGGCAGAATTACTGCTACAGGAAAATTTCAGTACATTAATCAAGGAAATTCAGGAAGCCTATGATGTAGTGATTTTAGATTGTCCTCCCGTAGGATTGGTATCCGAAACCAAAGAATTGATGAAATATTCAGACATTAACTTTTTTGTTTTTCGACAGAAATATTCTGCTTTGTCGAATATTCAATTTTGTAACGATTTGGCTACCAAAGGTGGTATTCAAAAAATTTATGCAGTGCTCAATGATGTACATGGAACCCATGGGTATGGTTACCAATACGGCTATTATACTTCAGATACAAATACCTATGGGTACCATGATGTACAGGACAAACCTTGGTGGAAAAAAATAGGTCGGCGATAGTCGCGCTTTATTTTTTTCGCAATAATTTTATTGGAAGCTTAATGGTGTCGTATAAAAAATCAATTGGTGTATACTTTCCCGGATATGTCGTTGCTTGTTTTTTCTCGTAGTGATGCTGTAAATATTTGGTGTAATATCCTGGGTCAAAGTTCCTATTGTCACGGTTTAAGTACCTGATATACAAGATTTTTAATTCGAAACGACTTCCCCCCCAGGTACAGGTTTCCCATATATTAAACACCATTTTATATACCCTGTTTTGATGGGTTTCCAGTCTTTTTTCTATTGGAGGGGGTAATGAAATGAATAACAATGTTTTTAAATATTGAAATCCATCCAATAAGACTTGTTGCAATCCATAGCTCCTTGCAGTGACCAGTATAGCTTCCCAATCTAATAGAGCACTGTAGGTTTTCATAAAGGCAGAAAGGTCTGCAAGATGGCGCAAACGCATCCATTGGTCTTTTCCACCATGGTGAATGATCATAAGCCAGAACAAGCTTTCTTTATCCACCTGAAGGGTTTTTATTCCATAAAAATCCTTGACAGTGGCCTTATAAAAAATCAAGGGATAGGGGAAATGGAAACTGTGAAAGTCACTTTTCACTCCCCACTGAAAATCAAGCAATAAACTTTTATTCTTTAAAGGCAATTGGTAGAGGTAATTGAAGGAAAGCAATTTCTCCATGTGCAGGGAGAGGTCAGGACTTGAATTTGAGGGGCCGAAACTCTCCGATAAAAAGCCTTCATCTTCCAATATTTTTGAAGCCAACAGTGCATCTTTTTTTTGAATCAAAATGTCAATGTCTCCTCTTTCTCTTAGCTGTGGATTGGCATAAATTTCATATTGGTACTGGATGCCCTTGTGCAATAAAATGGGTATACCAGCTACTTCAAACTTTTGTAGTAGCTTTTTTGCATGGTAAATATCCTTTGAATTCTTGAGCGCATTTTTTGAAACAAATTCCTTGAGGTGTTTCTTGTTTTTTATAGACAATATGGAGCTCTTCTTGTCATACTCAAAAAGCAATGGCCGTATGCGGTGGAACTTGGCCAGCTTCAATACTTTCCGTTCATCAACAGCTATTTCAGTTTCTTCCCCATTTGCTTTCTGTCCCATATATATTTTTATGGAAGAGTAGAGCACCTTCATTTCAGGTGAAAAGGAGTAGAGGGACGAAAGCTGTTGCAATATTTAAAAATCTATAAAATAAAAATAAGTGGTAATAAGGGCAAAAGGTTATTTGATGACGATTGCATTTGCTTCTGCCATTTTTTTCAGAAAGTCATTGACGGCTTTTTCACATTGTTCTTTTGAAACCTCGTATTCCTCGATTAAGGCCTCGGTTATCTCCTGAAATGTTTTGGGAGTTTCCAGGAGCAACCAAATGCTTTTACCTGTTTCATTTAATGTGGCGTATGAACCATTGGTGACATCCATCATGACAACATCGCCTTCAATTTCATTGAATACAAATGAATCACTCCTACTAATTTGCTTACTAGTCATAAAAAAATATTTAAATTGAGTTTATAATTTACTGTTTTTTTATCAAGGTCTTACTCAAACCCATTATAAATAGTAAATTTAGAGGATTGAGAATGGAAATTAAAATTAAATTTTAAAATAAACGAAAAACATGACTGCATTTTTTGGTTTTACAGGGAAGGGCGATTTTTTAGAGCAAATGGCTACCCCATTGAGACATTGGTCTGCAGACAGAGAGGGCAAGTTTACTAGCGAACAGTTATCCCTGGGTTGTCTGGAAATGTATACTGTTCCTGAAGCCGTCTTGGCTCATCAGCCTTTTAAATACGAAAATTTTATCATTGTAGGAGACTGTAGAATCGATAACCGTGAAGCGATAAGAGAAATGTTAAAGCTGGAACCAGACCAGGTTATGGCTGATTTGGAATTTATCGTTCGGCTCTATGAGAAAAAAGGCAAAGAGACCCCTAAACTATTGATAGGCGATTTTGCCTTTGTCATTTGGGACAGTGAAAAGGAGGAGCTATTCGGGGCAAGAGATCAGTTGGGGATTAAAATATTTTACTATGCCATTCAGCAGGAGCAATTGGTTTTTGCCTCTGAAATAAAAGGAGTTTTAGCTTACCCAGGCATGTCCAAAGAATTCAACGAACTTGTTTTGGCAGCAACCTTTTCTTTAGATGGATCATCTTCATCCGAAGGAACACTTTATAATGCAATAGATGCCCAGCCTGCAGGGACCTGGTTGCATTTTAAAGCAGGAACTTTAACCTTAAAAAAATACTGGACTTTAGGTGATCATAACATCACAATTCCTGAAACCCATGAAAAAAGGTTGGAAAAATTTAAAGACTTGTTTTTCCTTTCCGTTAAGGATAGGATGAGAGCCTATAAGCGACTTGGTCTTGAGCTCAGTGGGGGCTTGGATTCTACAGGTATCGGAGGGGCATTGATGACCTATTTGGGTAAGGGAGGTGATCTATCCTGTTTTAGTTTTGGTAAAGCCCTTCAGCCTACCCAGGAATTAGATAAACAAGACGATGGAGACATGATGTATGCATTTTGCAAGAAAAATGATATTCAGTCCCAATGGAAAAAAGTTGATGAACGAGATTTTACCCACAAGGATTATTTAAATTTATTGACCAAGGTTCAGGATGAAGTTGATATAAATTTGGTACCAACCTTTACCGTCGCATTTTTAAAAAAAGCCAATGAGGAAAACATTGGGGTTATGCTTTCGGGCTGGGGTGGAGACATGGCCGCAACCCTCACCTTAGGAGGGTTCTATAGACCCTTGGCAATTCAAAAAAAATATACCGCCTTGTGGAAAGACATCCGAAGAAAGCACGGTGTCGCAAAGACGCTTGTTAAATGGATTTATTTTTCTGCCAGAAACTTAAGACCTGAAAAGATACTAAAAATCTTTATGGTTAAGAATATAAAGAAAATTTCCTCCAGCCCTTTGGATGAAAATGTAATTGATAAATACCGGCTTTTAGATCGAGTAGCTCCTATGTTCAGTGTGAAATCAGCGGATGATATAAAAACCTACCTATCCACTTACCTAACAAAAGTAGGGGTGAATACTCGCTTAGTAAATCAAGGTTTAATTGGGCGTCATTTTGGAGTGGACTATAGGTTCCCCATGATGGACCTAAGGTTATTGGAATACATATATGCTTTACCCCTCGAAACGCTTACTTTTCAAGGTAGGAGCAGGTATCTTTTTACTGAAATCATCAGACCCTATATTCCCAGCGGCGTTATTGAGAAAAGGAAAAGCAAATTGCCATCAGTCCCATTTGTGAGGGCATTTCAAAGAAATTCTTTGAATGATATAATAAGCTATATCCAATTCAATATTGATGAATTGGAGAATATGCCTTGTTTCGATAGAGATAAAGTCCGAATGATGTTAGAAGAACCCCAGCATAATAATTTTGGACATTTATCAAAAATCATGTTTTATATCATCAAACAAAAAGCTAAACTATAAATGATGGAATTAGTTTTTTTTAAGTATAAGTTTAACCCGGATAATCCCAAGAATCATTTACTATAGAATTGTATCTGCTTTGTACAAAATATTTCGAAACTCATTGTTTTATTTGTTTGTCAAATTTTTCCAGGTGTATAAGGATCCTGCGCAAATCTATGGATTCCAATGGTTCAACAAAGGCAATAAAATTGACTATGACAGGGTGATGATTGACCAATTCTTTTTTCGCACCTCTCTGGTTTGTATTGGATTACTTCTTCACCATTTACCTGTGAACAATAATTCTTCAATTCATTTCTCAGCTCGTAGTTCGAGTATATTATCTTTAATGGAAATTCTCAAAGTGCTTTGAATAAATTAAAATATATAGATAATGAGTTCACCTACCAAAACATATAATTGGGACTGTTTAACTTCTTTAACGATGATGACATTATTCTCACCAAATATTTTTAAATACAGCTCCTTAAACCAACCAAAAAAGCAATTTAATGTACCCCAATAAATATTTTGTAAAATTCTTTCACTTTTTCGGGCTTAAATTCAAATAAAATTTTAAATTATAAATTTAAATATTTAAATTGAATTGATTCTAATTTTAAACTGTTAAACCAATGGAAAGATCAGATGATAGAAATCAAAAAAAAGAGTGGATTGATCCTGAAATTTTATTAGAAAACATTCAGGAAACTGAAGGTGGAGTTAATTTTAATATTACAGAAAATCCCTGGTATAGTTCCTGAAATATGATTTCTGAGTAGGTCAGTATATTCTGTTTAGTCAAAATTAAGGAAGAAATGCAATTTAAATTACAGCAATTAATTCTTGCTACTTTTATAAGTAAAAAAATAAGCTAAATAAGTACTATGGCGGCCTCAGATAACAAAGACCTTAAAGAAAAAAAAGAATGGGTAAATCCTGAAATTATTGCAGAAAACCTTCAAAGCACACAAGGAGGGGCATGGTCCAGCCGAAGTCCTGGAGATGGTGCTTGGTATGCTTCTTAAGTAGCTCATTAATAACTTTTTAAGCCATTACTTATAATAGGGTATGAATATTTATAACAAGCAATTATTGCTATTTCCCAATCACAATAGCGGTTTAGGCTTTTCGGATTCCTTTAGATCAGATCATTGGCGATGACATTTTTCCTTTCATGACCTTTTCCTGGCATCAAAAAATCGAAAGAAAAAGCCCTGAAAATAGCATTCTTTTCTATGTGAGTTAGAGGATGAGGTGAATTAAAAAATAATGGACCCTTTTCTTTATATTAATCCAGAATTCCAGACAAATCTGGGTTTTCCCTAAATTTAATACAAAAGGGAGTAGTCGATTTGCCAACAGCTATTACGGGTATTTTAAAACTTCCTGCCATTGTGGATTTTATCACTTATTTGTTTTTTCCGTTACAATTCCGTTTAATATCATGTAGGATGGCTACCAATCAGTCCTATTATTTTTTAATTCCGTCTTAATTATAATTTAAAAAAAAAAAAATAAAATTGATTTTTAGAATTATAACTTGTAATTTTGAAAGAAATAATTTTTAAACTAAAATAAGAGAAAATGGCAGCCTCAGATAACAAAGACCTTAAAGAAAAAAAAGAATGGGTAAATCCTGAAATTATTTCAGAAAACCTTCAAAACACACAAGGAGGGGCATATAACCCCAGTAGTGTTGGAGATGATACTTGGTATAGTTCTTGAAATATGATTAATAAGTAGCTCATTAATAACTTTTTAAGCCATTACTTATGATAGGGTATGAATATTTATAACAAGCATTTATTGCTATTTCCCAATCACAATAGCGGTTGAAAATTTCAGGTGATGGAATGTTTTTAGGTTGTTCAATGGCCTTATTAAAATAGGATTCAATTTCTGTAATACTTTCTAATTGTTGGAACTTATTTTTAAGTGAAATATAAATTATCGACTGTGGATTTATGGCTTTTGGCTTGTATTTAAAATTTACCGTGTACTATTATTTTTGCTTGAAGTCAAACTTAAATGATGGGTGGTTTTCCAAATAAGAAAGACTCTCTTCTTGTGAAAGGGCATCTTTTGTAATTTTTTCATTAAAAATCATTATTTTTTCAGATTCCTTCAAATCGGATTTATTAGCAATGGCATGTTCCCATCCATAACCACTTCCAAGCATCACAAAATCGAAAGAAAAAGCCCCGAAAATCGCATTCTTTCCTATATGGTTTAGAGGATTACTTGGATTAAAAAATAATGGACCATTTTCTTTATAGTAATCCAAATAATCGTGAATTCCAGACAAATCTGTTCTTTCCCTAACCATCTTCCAAAAGGGGGTCTCTTTTTTTTCATTGTACTTAAAGTGAAGGGCAACAAACCATTTGATAAAATCCCAGGCATTATTAACCCTTGTGTTGTATTTGGCTTTTGATGCGGCTACAGTAGCTTCTTCTTTTAAGTATTTTTCAAATTTCTCCAGTTGAAAAATGACCATGTGCAATCCAGTAGATTCCAGCGGTTCTACAAAAGCAAAGGCGTTGCCTATGGCTATGGCGTTTCCTGACCAACTTTGTTTATACCTTCCTGACCTAAAATGAATTACTTTTTCATCATTTACCTCAGGACAATATTTTCTTAACTCACTTCGTGCTTCATCCGCAGAACAATACTTGTCAGAAAAAACATAGCCTAGATGGTTTTCCTTTTGTGTTGGGGTTTCCCATAGCCAACCATGATCAAGGGTTGAGGATGTTGTATAGGGTTTAATTCCATTTGTATGGTTGGCTTTACCTAGAATGGCTGAATTGGTCATCAGGCTTTCTCCAAAATCCACCCAATTGGTCTTTAAAGCTTTGCCTAATAAATGGCTTGAAAAACCTGTACAATCAAAATACATGTCGAATTTTAATTCTTGCTTTTGATCTGTTTGTAAATAATCGATTTCATTGTTTTCCTTTTTAAGTACAGCTGTTTCAATTTTAGTGTCTAAAAGTTCTATCTTGGCAAGGTTAATTTTTTCTCTCAGATATTTCACCAATAATTGGTTATCAATATGATAAGCCAGGCCATTATTGATGTTTATTGGTAATATCCCTCCATTTATGCTGATAAATGGGGTTTTGTCGGTTGCCATTAGCCTAGTATTAAGGGAAGTGAAATCCAGACTCTGTTTTAATTTTAGCGAGGCGGCAGTATTTATTATCCCAAAGGGATTTAAGTAGTGCATGTCCTCTTTTTTTCCCCAATTGAATTTCACACCTAATTTTAGGGTAGGTTTCGTTGCTTTAAAAAATTCCGATACTGAGTATCCTAAAGTTCCATGGATAAACCTTAAAAATATAGGGGTAGTCGCTTCCCCCACACCAATTACCGGGATTTTGGAGCTTTCTATGACAGTGATATTTTTGTCACTATATTTTTTTTGTAAAAAGAGAGCAGTCAAATAACCTGCAGTGCCTCCACCAATTACTCCAATGGTTTGTATATCTTTAAATGCTGTCATTATTTTGGATTATTTAAAAAAATAGTTTATGAATTATAGTAGTTAAATTTAGCAAAAAATAATTTTTAAACTAATAAAAAAAATAGCGAAATAGAATTATTTTTTGAAAAAAGGCTATTGGTAAATGCTGAATTTCTAATTGAGAATATTCAGTATAACAAAATGGGATTGTGGAACTGGTAATATAAACTAGTTGTTGCTAAAAAATTTTTAATTTTTTAGCAACTCAAAATCCATTTTATATACATGACTGATTAGAGACCTTAATTCTTCGTCATAATAACACCTATAGGGGAGATGTTCGGAACGATTGATTATTTCTGGTGATTTAAAAGGTAATTTAAGCTTTGAAAAGATGCTTTTTAGGTCTTTATCCATGTTTTCAGTTTGGCCAATAAAATCCATCAATATTTCGCCTTTTTCTCCCGTGATATAATCACATTGAGGTCTAAAGAAAAGGCTGTTTTTTTTTAATTCGTTTGAAATTAATAGCTTCATAAAAGCCCTGCATTTGGTTACATTGGCATGTTCTTTGGCTAACAGTGGGTGTTGAAAAAAACAAGCCGAAACAAAACGCTCATAAGGGTTACGGATAAAAACAAATTTAAAATAACCAGACCATATTTCTTCACTTAAGTGAGGTTTGATCTCAAGTGCAGTGATATGCCCATCTTTACGCTTCTGAAAATCCCCCGTTTGTAATTTTGAATGGTGAAAAAGTGCAACATGTTCTTCGTCTTCAGGTCCCAGAAAAGGTCTTAAGGCAAATCGAATGGCATGGGTACCTGTTTTTGGTATGGCGAAAAAAATAAATTTATGGCTATGGCTTATGATCATGGGATTTAAAATTTTAAATTTGAACATGCGCTATGTTCTGGTTACTGTAAGTTCTCCTGATTTTTTTTTAGGCACAAAAGTGCTTATTCAGTCCTTTTTAAAAGAGAATTCATGGTTTGATGGAGAATTAATTGTTATAAATGCTGGACTAACAAGTTATCAAATAAATGAATTGAAAGAAAGATTCAATGTTTCATTTATTGAGATCAGTGGAGATTTGAATGATAAAATCAGTCATTTAATTAAAATATTTCCACATTTTCAGCATTTTAAATCCAGGTTTTACTCTTTGGAAAGTTTTTCTTTTCAAAATTACGACAAAATTTTATTTTGCGACAGTGATTTACTTTGTACAGGCGATATTAAGATGCTTTATGAGAATGAGGACAATTTCTCTGCAGCCTGGGATTATCGTAAAATCAAGGGCTATGTTCGGCACCAAGATTCCTTTCTGTTTTCTAAACCTGAATTTGTTCCAGAAAAGTTTAAAGAATTTTTCTTTACAGGTCTCTTCAATACTGGGGTAATGGCTATTGGGGCTGGCTTGGTCAAACAAAATGCCTACCAACGCATATTGGATGAATTAATTCCAGAAACCTATGAGAAGATAAAAACAGGGCATACGGATACAGTGGTTTTAAATAAATTGTTCTTGGATCAAGTGGTATGGTTGGATCAAAAATTCAATGCCTATTGGCCTATAACTTCAGATATGGCAACCGTTAAAGGTTTTGTTCATTTTATTGGGAAACAAAAACCTTGGTCTTCAAATATAGATCATAAGAATAAATGGGTTCGTAAATGGTGGGAGTATGCCAATGATTAAGCCTAAAGTATTTTGTGTTGGTTTTCACAAGACGGGAACCACATCCATAGGAAAAGCAATGGAATTAATCGGCCTAAAAAACATACATGGTGCTGGTTTGATAAGGAGTGTCGTTGGAGATAGTCGGATGATGGAAATGCTTTTTAGAAAAGACTATGAATTGTTTTTTAAATTGGCTGAAAGTTATGATTCATTTAATGACAACCCATGGTTTAAAATTTACAAAGCCCTCGACCAGCACTTTCCTAATAGTAAATTTATACTGACCTTGAGGGATGAGAATGAATGGTATCAAAGTGCTGTAAGGTATTTTGGTGAGTCGCGATCACCTATGAGACTTTGGCTCTATGGAAAAGGCAATCCAAATGAAAACAGAGATAGGTATATGAAAATCTATAGGAAACACAACCTTGAAGTGCAAGATTATTTTGCAAATAGACCTTCTGATTTATTGGTGCTATCTCTACATGAAACACACTTAATGAATAAAATAACTAAGTTTCTGGGTTTGCCCGAAAACGAAATGGTATTTCCCCATCACAATAAAAGTCAGGATTAAAAGTGTTTCAAATAGGCAAGCTTTATTTCTCTAGTTCTTAATAAAGGACATTATTAACTTCCTTATTTAGAATAGCAGAAAATTTTTCCGCACCTTTTTTATTTAGATGTGTTGCATTATAGAAATCCTGATCGTTAAACCTTTTGTCGGTAAGGTAATTTATATAGTAGATATTGGTGTATTGTTTGGCAATAGAATCCATTGTGGCAATTGTTAAATTTAATTGGGTTTGATTTAAGTTTTCCACATAAGAATGGTAGGCAGGACTTGTGTAAAATATTATTTTAAAATTTTTATTTATTGCATCTTCTATCAAAGTTTTTATTGCTTCTTTGTTTTCCTCTTGAAGAACAGGATTAGATAAAGTTTGTTTTGTAGCATTTTGTTTACCTGTTTTGATCAGGTCCATTTGAGGTGATACTATAAATCTAAATCCCAAATGGTCACATGAAATTGGGTTTTGGTTTAGAAGGTAGTAATTCTTTAATCGGATAGTATTGGTTTTAAATCCATAAGTTAAAATTTCGGTATAATTTCTGATATTTGAAGATTCACATAAATGGTAGTAAATGTTGTAATTCTTTAACCGAAACCAACTGTTTGGAGAATTGTTAATATTTAGAAATAAAGAGCCATAATCAATTGGTAGCAGAATAATTTTTAGACGTTTAAACTTTTTTACATATTTAGTGAAGATTTTTTCGTCCAGATCAATTGATTGCCCTGAGTGCGCTAAATTGAAGGTGTTTAAGTCAAAGAATTCAGGATTCACACCAGCCAATGTATGGCTATTTCCAAGGGCCAAAACCTCAATATTTGGACCAATAGAATCCAGTAACTGTTTTTTGTAAGCATAGTTATTGGGTATATTTCGTAACAAAATTTCTATTGAAATGGCAATTAAGAGAATTGGGAATAGGGTTAAGGTTGTCCTTTTGATAAATTTTTTCATGGCCTTCAAAATTGAAAATAAATAAATTCCTGCCTGTCAACCATAAACCAAAAAATGGCAAAAATAAGGGAGTAATAAAGGGTAAACCTATAGTAATATTTCCAGTTTTTTAATTGTGCCAACGCGTGTTTACCAGTTTTACCTTTCCATTCGAAAATGAAAAATAATGCAGAGATGACTAAAATTTGTAGGGCTGTTCTCCTATCTACAAAAACAGGAAATTCCAGGATTGAAGTAGAAAAAATTTCACTGGCAATGTGCAATGCCTGAGAAATATTTACTGCTCTAAAAAATATCATAGAAAAGATGATCAAACTAATGGTTGTCAAAATACCTAGTGCATCTGGAATCTTAGGAAGTGAAATATTATTTAACCAGGTATCCTTTTTTTTAATGATAGTAGGAATAAAATAAATGGCTTGTAATACTCCCCAAACTATAAAAGTCCAATTGGCACCATGCCACAAACCAATGACTATAAATAATAGTAATATATTTTTTATTTTAGACCAATAATTGATCTTTCCCTTTTTCATCAAAGGAAGAAAAAGATAATCCCTAAACCAGGAAGTAAGGGAAATGTGCCAGCTCTTCCAAACTTCAGCAAAATTCTTTGAAAAATAAGGATAGGCAAAATTCTGCATAAGGGAAAAGCCAAATAACCTGGCTGTGCCGATGGCTATATCAGAATAGCCCGAAAAATCAGCATAAATCTGTATGGTGAAGAATATTGTACCTATTAGCAGTGTACTTCCTGGATACAATTCTGAGTTACCAAATATTTCATCCGAAAATACCGCACAATTATCGGCAATAACCATTTTCTTGAACAAGCCCCACAAGATCTGCCGCATTCCATCTACGGCTTGAGAATAATCAAATTTGCGTTTTTGAAAAAATTGAGGCAGAAATCTACTGGCCCGTTCGATAGGCCCAGCAACCAATTGTGGGAAAAAACTCACGAATGCACTAAAAGCGATATAGTCTTTCGTTGGCTTAATTCTTTTTTTATAAATATCAATGGTATAACTTAAAGTTTGAAAGGTGTAAAAACTTATGCCTACCGGAAGTATAATGTTTAAATGTTTGCCTTCTATTTCCCTTCCGAAAAAAGAAAATGCCAGCAGGAAATTGTCTAGAAAAAAATTGTAATATTTAAAGAAACCCAATATCCCCAAATTGACGAATAAACTAATGTATAGAAATAATTTTCTGTTTGATTCTTTATTTGATCTGTAAAGGCCAATACCTACAAAGTAATCTACCAGGGTGCTTAGGATTATCAATAATAAAAATCTCCAATCCCACCAGCCATAAAAAAAATAACTGGCCAGGACAATAAATTTGTTTTGTAAGCTTAGACTTTTATTGGTAATGAACCAATAAACAATAAAAACAATGGGTAGGAATAACGCAAAGTCTAGAGAATTAAAAAGCATTTATATGATTTTTTTTTAAATATCTATATTAGCCTTCAGCCAAATCATTACGCGGCACCCGATTAATCGCACCGTCTAAATATTCAAAGATAAAATGAATTCTGGCCGTTTTTCCGCTGTTTTTTACGCCATGCAATCCTGAATTGTCTACTTCTACCGCTTTTCCTCGGGTGAAATTATAGGAAACTCCCCGAATGGAAAAAGCCACATCTGGATTGGTGATCATTGGAATATGGATTTTATGCGGAATCCAACCTCTGGTATTTCCGTCTATATGCTCTGGAATAATGGTTCCGGGTTGCATATTGGCGAACATTACCCTGGGGAAATAACCTGATTTGTAACCAAAGGGCTTGACTGCTTGCTTCATGATGGGGAGTAATACGCTTCGGTATTTCTCCCATAATGGGAGATCAAAATATTCTACTGGATCGCTTTTTTTATTGCTCCAACGAAAATTAATATGGTTCACCTGGGCCAACGAATATTTTTTGTTCGGATTAACGGCTGCGTCAGTATCCCATTGGTGCATAAGTTCAGGAAGGAGCTGTAACAATGGCAATACATTCACTTCCCCAAGTGCTCTTACTGAATTTGTTTTGTTGCTGTTTTTTTCCATAAGAATCTAAAAATTACTCTAGGTAAATTTAAAATAAAAAGCATTATTTTGGTGAATTTGAATAAGTTTTTTTAGAATTATATTACTTTGTATTAAACTAAACGAACAATTAATTATTGTGAAATTCCACGATTTCAAATTAATATTTTCAGCCCTTGTCTACAGCGCTTTTATTAGGTTTTTGATGTGCTTTGTCAAATTTGGCAGGTATGAAAAGCTGTTAGGTACAAGGAATCATATGTTACCAATAACCCAACTTAAGCCGGATGAGTTAATGCATATAGATCGGGTTCAAAAGATTATTTATAGTGTCAATAAATATACGCCTTGGGATGGTAAATGCATGGTCAAGGCCCTTTCTGCAAAGTGGCTGTTGGCAAGTAAAGGAATAAAAAGTACGCTGTATTTTGGTATAGCGCCAGATAGAAATCCAAACAGGCCGCCCAAACTCCTCGCACATGCCTGGTTAAAGATAGGAGATGAATTTGTCTCAGGAAGAAAAGGGCACCGCAAGTATAAAGTGGTTAATTTCTATAGTTGAACCCTTTGTGATAATTACCTAAATGATTTTCCGAATCAGTTAAAACCTTTGTTGTTGATAGAGGTCTTGAAAAATACCTTGCTTACTGGCCAATTGGTTGAAATTACCCTCCTGAGCTATTTTTCCTTCATCTACAACATATATGTGATCGCATTCTTTTAAATTATACAACCGATGTGTTATCAATAAAATAACCTTATGGGCCGCCTCTCGCCTAAGTTGTTCAAAGATGTGGTTTTCTGAAAGGGCATCTAAAGCGCTGGTAGGTTCATCTAAAACCACAATGGATGCATCCCGGTAAAAGGCCCTTGCAATGGCTAGTTTTTGCCATTGACCGCCACTCAGTTCCTGCCCTTCAAAGAAAACTCTTCCCATTTTTGTTTCCATTCCATTTTTCAGTTGGTCTATAAAAGTATCCGCATTGGCATCAAAGATGGATGAATCCAACCGATCTGTATTTATCGTAGTCTCATCATCTCCTATGGAAATAATTTCTTTTATGGATAGAAAGTATTTTTGAAAGTCCTGGAAAAGAAAGACTGTTTTCTTTCTAAAATCTGTAGGGTTTATTTCCTGGAGTTTATGGTTACCTATAAAAATATTGCCTTCCTGAGCATTGTATAAACCAGCAATCAGTTTCACCAAGGTTGATTTACCTGAACCATTGGCTCCTACCAAACCAATTATGTTACCCATTGGAAGCGACATGTTTATATTTTTGAGTACCTCTGGAAAATTTTTCCCATAAGAAAAACTCAGGTTATTGATCTCAATACTGAAATCTTTGTCAGGAAAAGGGGTACTAGAAGGTTTTTCTACTGTTTCAGCAAGTTCAAAAAATTTAAAAAGGTCTCTGAGGAAAATTCTTTGGTGAAATAAATTGACCAGGGCGAGAAGAAACCCCTTTAAGTTGGATTGAACTTTTTGAAGTCCTTGTATATAGACTACCAATAAACTAATGGCAATGGTTTCCAGAAATGCTTGTTGAACCACTCCATATAAAACAATAAAAAGAGCGATAACCTCAAGACTTTCTGCCAGTAGGCTGTAGCGAAGCAATTTTTGCTGAAGTGCTTCTTTTTTGGTGAATATATGCTTTCTTATTTTGCTAAATCGTTTGATAAAGGATTTCCCAAAGTTTAAGGTTCTTAATTCCTTGGCATGTGATGAAGAAGTCAGAATCTGATGGTAATAGGCTGCCTGGCGTTCCATTGGAACCAATTTCTTCTCCAAACGATGCAATACATAACCATTGTACCATTTCACAATGGCCAAGGGTAAAACCACCAATAAAATAATCCATGCATAAGTGGTAATAAGTGTAAAAAAATAAGCCATTAAGAATACCATGCTTAATACATTGGTGAACAAAACTTGAAAATGTTGTAAGATCAAGGGCAATTTATACAAGGCTTGCTTCTGGGCCAGGTGTACATTGTCATGGTACTTGTCATCCTCAAAATAGGAAAAAGGTATTGTTATGGATTTTTCCAACATCAACCCTATGGTATGGTCCGTGATTTTCTGTTGTTGAATTTGTCCCAGGTAGGAAAGCAATTGTTGGATAAGGTTAACCAGTAATTGCCCCAGTCCTAAAGCAATCAGCCAAAACAAAACCTCTTCAAAATTCCTGTCAACCGACATGATTTCATCAAAAAGGGATTTGGTGGCATATAAGATTCCTACAGGTAAAATGGCTACCAATATTTGAAAGAAAAATTGTAAAAGTGTGTTTTTAGGACTTACCCTATAAGTAAGTTGTAAGGCCCTGTAAAAATCCTTGCCAAACGATAATACCCATGTTTTACAAGTCGACCATTTATTTTTAAATTTTGCCAATGCGATGATTTTTAAAGTAAGTTATACACTAAACAACACATCTTTTATAGGTAGCCTAAGGTAGCCATCATACTTTGGTTTTTTTTAATAATTTCATTCGCCAAACCGGGAGGTAACTCTTTTATACCTCGGCCAGCTTCCCCTTTATGAAAAAAGGACTTATTTTTGAAAGGTCTCTCGGAAAATCCATGCTCTTTTTCCTGGGTTTTTAAACTTTCAAAAGAGCAAGCAGTTATGGCCTTCCTTATTTTATCCATATCATATGGGATACTTAAAGCTTTCAATGCTAAAGAGAAAGTTTCAAGAGGGTCACTTTTCATGTCCTCATATTTAACAAGATGGACAGGGATTAAACTTTGATCAAGCCATCCTTCTACATGTTGAGCCCAGGTACCCATATGTTGATAAAAATCATATAAGAAGTTATTTCTACTACCCATATTTCCTTGTTCATTGTTGATGAAATATTTTACGATATTTTCACAGGAAAAACGCTGATGGTTTGAAAATGAAAGGGTCACGTCAAGTGGATTTCTTACAATGTAGATAATATATCGACTAGGAGCTACAGGGATTATAGGGGTTTGACATTCCAAGGAGGTATTAAAAGCATCATGTGTCTTAACAAATAAGGGAGCTTTGAGTGATTTATTTATATCATTATAAGTAAGCTTTCTTAACTGGTGGATTTCCTCTAAGGTAAGGTCATCCATACATGTGTCTAAATATTGTTCTGTCAAGGTCTTATTTGAATACCAGGTTCTTCCCTGTTGCAAATTAGAAATATTCACCTTTCCATCATTAAAAAATGCCGTCAAAAAAGCCCTTAACCATGTGTTTCCGGATTTAGGGTAAGAGGCTAACCAGATGATATTCGGATTAAACATTTTTTGATATTATATTTTTTTCGATAAAAAGAGCGAAATCTTTATAATTAGACATTTTCATGGGCCTAGAGGCCAACCAAAAAGGGGTATTGTTAACCAGATCAGTAAGTTGTTTAAATTTTATACCATTTTTTTTCATTCCATTAAGCCACTGGTTTCTATAGAAATTTTTATTCAAATATCCAAAACCCTCTTTCTTGTTTAAAGCATTTATTTCAATTTTGTTTGCTGTAATTTTTAAAACTACTATTCCAGCTATTTCACGGGTACTGTTATCAAAAGTATCATGGAATAAAACGCCATATTTTTCTACCGCAGGGCGTATCTGGTAAATGCTGTCCTTGTCAAAAATAGTTTGCTCTTGAATGGTGTTCTGCCAGAGACGAATCATGGGATAAGAGGGAGTGACCATGTTTTTATTGGCCGAGTTATGGAACATAACTACATCATCAGAAAACAGGGGGTAGCCAAGCTGATGCAGCATCAAAGCAGTAGTGGATTTGCCCACTCTGGAAGGAGCCACAAATAGCCAAACTTTACCATTTTTATCTATTATGCCGGAGGCATGAATAAGTAGCTTGTCTCTTTGAAAAAGGGCTGCTGCAAGTGCATTGGAATAGAAAAAAACCAAGACGGCACCCATGTCCTCTGTCAATGGCTGAATAATTATTTCATTGCCATTTTTAACAAAATATTTCCCAACCTTTGGCATCTCATATAAAAATTCATTGGTATTGAATTTACACATCAGCCGTGTAGTGGTTATTGGCTGGGAGAATAAATTGTCCGTTTTACCAATCTTTACATAAATAGGATCGTCCTCAGTTTCATCATCCACTAAAGTCTGGAAGGCAGGAAGCTCAATCTCCGACCTTATGGGGATACCAAAAACGGTGTACAAATAACTCATGGGGTAAATATTAAGTAATTTTTTGTCAAAGCAAAACCCTTTTTACTTTGTATTTGACATAAAATACCCTGCCAAACAGTATGTATAATAAAAAATGTAATTCAAAACAATTAAAATGTTTTTTAAATTATAAACAAATTTTGTTTTTATTTTTAACGAAAATGAAGTTAATATTGGGGTTGAAAGTCTTCATTTATAATTAAATTGAAGTGTTTTTGGATGACTTGAAATAAAATAGAAAACAGAATGAATTGGAATGAAGTTTTGGGACTGAGGAGGCGAAGCTATGTTCCTTATAACCGACGTTTTAAAATTTGAGCCAAACAATTAAAAGTGCAGTTATTTGGAATAGCATGGAGGTCTTTGGAAACCAAATTCTAGGAATATCCTTAACTGTTGTATTGGCCCGATTACTCTCTCCTGAAGATTTTGGCTTAATCGGAATGGTTTCAGTGATTACCATGGTTTCTTCGGTTATAATAGATGGAGGGATCGCTGCCACAGTCATTCAAAAACCAGATTTGACCAAACGTGGACTGTCTACCTTATTTTTTCTGAATATTGCCTTGGGCACTCTTGTGATTTTTGTTGTATATATTATTGCTGGGCCAGTTGCATTGTTTTTTGATGAACCACGCCTTGTTTTATTGTTGCAGGTTTTGTCTTTAGGCTATTTCCTGGGGAGTTTGCAAGTGGTACAATATGGTTTGCTTGCGAGGAAAATGGCATTTAAAACCATAGGGAAGATCAGAATCACCTCTCAAGCCCTTGCGGGAATTGTGGCTGTCCTATTGGCATTTTCTGGCTTCGGTGTGTGGGCTTTGGTCTTCCAAAGCCTTATTTCTGTAACCTTGGGATCTATTTTGTTCTGGAGATTTGGAAAATGGAAACCAGTTTTATCTTTTGAATGGGGAGTAGTTAAGGAAGCCTTTAGTTTCAGTGGATTTTTAATGCTTTCTTCGCTAATCAACCAAATGGCGGATAATTTTTATTTTGTTTTGATTGGAAGGTATTTTCCAACACAGCAGTTGGGGTATTATTTTCAAGCGAATAGGATACAACGGATTCCGGCACTTAAAATAAATCAAGTCGTACAACAATCAACCTTTCCTGAATTCTCCCGGCTTGCTGCTGACAAGGCAGGTTACATCGCATTTTTTTACAAAAGTCTTCAAAATGCTTTATTTTTTAATATGCTTGTGATGGGCTTGTTACTGGTTAACGCTGAGCACCTTGTGCTGTGGTTATTGACTGATAAATGGGCAGCAGCAATTCCCTTTATCCAATGGCTCAGTCTGGCATCCTTTTTTTTGCCTGTGATGGCCTTGTGCAAAAATTACCTTCTAGGTGTTGGTAATGCTAAAATGCAGTTTAAAATAGTGCTAGTCAATGTTTTTCTTTTGATTATAGTAGCATTTATCACTATTCCCTACGGTTTGATGCCTTTAATTTATGGACAAATTATTGTTGCCATTGCGACTGCTGGCATTTACTTGCTGACCATTCAGTTTAATTATAAGGAGAGCATGGGCGCTGTATGGCTATTGATTGGGAAATATACATTGGCCACAATACTTAGTGTAATTGTGGTGTTTTACCTTCCAGTTCAATGGGGTTTTCACCATAGCATTTCTATAATCCTATCAACTTTCATTTTCACCTCTGTCTATATTGTTTTATTAACATTATTTAAAATTAATAATGAATACTTACAAAAAATTAAAAATCTTTTTAAAATAGCATGATAGTAGTAGTTACAACCATTGCCACCCCCACCACATCGATGATTGGTTTATCTGATACTCTAGGAGAAGGGAACAGGATAATTGTCATTGGAGATAAAAAAGGGCCGGAAGCATTTGATTTAAAAAATGCCGATTTTTATTCCTTACAAAAGCAGCAGACACTTAATTATACCTTAGCGAAAATACTGCCTGTTGGCCATTATTCAAGAAAGAACCTGGGCTATTTATTGGCTATAAGTCAAGGAGAGAAATGCATCTATGAAACAGATGATGACAACCAGCCCAATAAGCTCTGGAAAGAAAGAGCTTTAGAGGTTAAGGCTTTGCAAGCCAGAAATGATTCCTGGGTAAATGTATACGCTCATTTTTCAGATGAAAAAATTTGGCCAAGGGGATTTCTACTCGACAGGATCAATTGCGAAAAATCGCTTCCCTTAGTAGGAGAGCAATTAATTGATTTACAGGCGCCTATTCAACAAGGGCTGGCAGATAATTCACCAGATGTAGATGCCATTTGGAGGTTGGTAGCAGACAGACCCTTTTATTTCCAAAACAAACCAAGTATTGCCTTGGCTAAAGGGGCATGGTGCCCCTTCAATACACAATCAACATGGTGGTGGGAAGCTGCTTTCCCCTTACTTTATTTACCGAGTTTCTGTTCTTTTAGAATGACTGATATCTGGAAAAGTTTTATAGCCCAACGCTGTTTATGGGAGATGGGCCATTCTTTGGTTTTTCACGCTCCAGAAGTTGTCCAGGACAGGAACGAGCATGATTTAATGCGAGACTTTGAAGCCGAAATTTCAGGATACCTTCAAAACAAGAAATTGACAGGAATACTGGAAGAGCTGTCTTTATTGTCCGGAACCGATAATGTCCTTGATAATATGATCACCTGTTATGAGGCATTGGTAAAAGAGGAGATATTCCCTGCAGATGAGCTGGACCTGGTATATGCCTGGGCCAATGATATAAAAGAAATTCAACGAACAAAATGAAGAAAGTATTAATAACAGGTATCACTGGAATGATTGGCAAGCATTTATGCAAAGTACTGCAGGATGAGGGATATGCAGTAGCGGGATTATCCAGGGCCACTTCAGCTTCGCGCTATGAATCTACACCCAATGGATTTAAATTTTATCAGGGTGATATTTTGGACAATAAATTTCTCAAAACGGTATGGACGGATTGGAAACCCGATATCGTATTTCACCTGGCTGCGCAATCTTATAATGGAGAGAGCTGGAAAGCTGAGGACACCACCTATTTGTTTAATATACAGGGAACAAGAAACGTGTTAGAAGCTTGTCTGGCCTACAGTCCGGAGGCACGCGTGCTTCCAGCCTGTTCCAGCGCTTCCTATGGTTTTGTTCCAGAAAATCAGCAGCCTATTCAGGAAGATAGCACGCCCCTTAGACCCATCAGTCCTTATGGAGTTACCAAAGCAAGTATGGAAATGATGGCCAGGCAATTTTATTTCAACTATGGACTGAATGTTATTCTGCCACGCCTTTTTATACATGTTGGCCCTGATCATCCACCAGTTACCGCTTTGCAAAATTTTGCCCGACAATTGGCAGGAATAAAGTTAGGGATTCAGGAACCCGTGCTAAAAGTAGGGAATCTGAGTTCATCAAGAGATTTTGTAGATGTTCGGGATGGTGCCAGAGCATTGGTAACCTTGGCCCAAAATGGAGACAGTGGAGAGACCTATAATATTTGTACAGGTAAAGCCTGGACCATGCAGGAGTCTCTGGACAAACTAATTAAAATTGGTAATTTAGAAGTCAATGTGGAGACCGATCCAAAATTGTTTCGACCTTCAGATGAAAAAGTGCTTTTGGGTGACCCCACAAAAATCATGGGATTGGGCTGGAAACCTGAAATTACTTTTGAAGAAACCTTAAAAGATATTTACAACAATTGGTTAAAAAGGTTAGGGAAATAGTCTATGAGCAGATTGCTTTTTTCATTGGTCACCACCTGTAGAAATGAAATCAAGTCACTACCACGATGGAAGGAAAACCTATTGTCTCAGGATAGATTTCCTGATGAGATCGTAATTGTGGATGCTTTTTCCAATGATGGCACCTATGAATTCCTTTTGGAATGGCAAAAAGTAGAGTCCAGGATAAAGCTTATTCAGGAAAAAGGAAATGCAGCAAAAGGCAGAAACCTGGCCATTAGAAAAGCATCTTACGATATTTTACTGTCTACAGATATGGGGGTGCGTCTATCGGACAACTGGTGCAGTTCCCTCATTACTCCATTCGAAGAAAATGCTGCAATAGAAGTAGTGGCTGGTAGTACCTGTATTGACAAAGAAACGCTCAAGGGGCCAGTTGGCAAGGCCGAGTTTTACATTGAGAATGGTGGGATTGCCAGGCTTGAGGAGGGTTTTGTTGTAGGCAATAGGTCAGTGGCTTACAGGAAGGCTGTGTGGGAAAAACTAGAAGGATTGCCCGAGGATTTGACCTTTTATGCTGACGATTCGGTGTTTGGAAGACAGGTAGTAGAGGGGAAGTTTAAAATGGCACTTGCTCCTGCTGCCATGACCTATTGGGCTAGACCTGAAAAATTAGCTGACTTCTGGAAGGAGCAATTTAATTATGGAAAAGGAGAGGGTGAGGCCAACATAAAAAAACCTTATTTTTTCAAGATGTACGAAAAAGGAAAGCTCCTCTGGCCAATGGCAGTAATAGGGAATGCCCTTTGGAATACCTATAAGCAAGCCAATTTAAAATCATTGGGAAGGGCAATTAGGGCACTTGACTTTTCAGCTATGCTTATCCTTCCTGTATTGGCTTTTGGAAATGGATATTACAGAATGAAAGGTTATAAAATTGGCCACGAATATGGACAACAAAACTGCACTGCTTGTCGGAATCGATTGCAATTAGAATGGTAGTTCCCTTTTACTAGTTACTATAATTTTTTTATTGAATTTAAGCTGAAAGTTTCCGTTATAATTCCCGTTTTCAATGGCGCCTTACTAGTAGAAAGGTGCCTGGATGCTGTTTTTTCTCAAAGTTTACCGAAAGACACATCGCTGGAAGTTATTGTCATAGACGATGGTTCTACTGACGAGACGGTATCCCTGCTCCATAATTATAGGCATCAAATAAAAATCCTAACGCAGAAGCGTAAAGGACCAGCTGCTGCCAGGAATCTAGGGATACATAATGCTACGGGAAATTTTCTGGCATTCTTAGATGCGGATGATTATTGGTATCCAGGTTTTATTATTGAGACTTTGGGCTTTTTGAAGGAACATTCCACAGCCATAGCAGTTTCTGTAGGGCAGCTACACAAATTCGCCTCCAATGAGGGGACTGTACAACCAGCTTTGCTGAGAAATAAAGAGGCATCCAATACGGATGGTTGGATGTTGAATGATTTTTTTTCGTTTTGGGCGAAACACAATCACATATGTACGGGTTCTGCCCTCATCAGGATGGAAGTGATTCAACAGGCTGGTGGGCAATTAGAGGACATGCGTATTTCCGAGGACCTGGAGTATTGGGCGTATTTGTCCACCTTTGGCAACTGGGGATTTTTACCCAAGGTTTTATTTGTCAGTGATGGGGATAAAGTAACTAGAAAAATTGGCTGGTGGAATAAAAAGAGAGAGCGGTGGCTTAATGCCCCAGACCTTGATACCTGGGAAAAACGACTGTTGACAAGGTTAGAAAAACCCTTGTCAGAAAATTACCTCTTATGCAGGGCCAGGGTGGGCCAGAGTTTGGGTTATGCAGCATTACTATCTGGCAGATTGGAAACGGGAAGGTCTATTATTTTATCGTGTAAAAAACATCTCCCAAATGATAAGTTATCAATATTATTGAAATACGGTTCCAAAAACAAACTCCAATGGTGGCTTTTGTCTAAGGTTTTAATATACAGAGAGAAAAACAGAAAAATTTGAATGCTGTTGCTGAAAATAGGGTAAGTTCAAAAATCAGTCTACTGGACTTTTTTATTCTTGGCGGTGTGCCTGGAGGCGTTTTTCTTTTTAGAAATTTATTGTACGTATTGGTATTGCGCCAGAGAGAAGCTGGAGAGATGGCTTCAGTGGATGCTTCTGCTGGAGTTCAGGCTGTATTTTTAATGCTTGTATTGCTTGTAGGGACTTATTATTTTATTCACCATGAACTGATTCGGTATTTTATAGGAAACTCTGCCTTCAAATGGTTTTTTCTTTTTTATGGTCTGGGCCTATTAAGTGCCATTTGGAGTGTAGACCCTATACTTACGCTCTATCGTGCTACCGAAGCCATTGCCTATACCTTATTGATATTTGCTGCAGTTTATACCATTTATTGCAAAGTTGGCGCTGAGGGCTTGCTACGTTGGTTATTATGGTACTCTATCTACGCCATAATTATGGGAGCACTTGGGAGAATTAAATTGTTAGGTTTTGGGGCATTTAGTTTAGGCACTTTTCTTGAACAGCAAATGACGTCAACACCATTTTTCTTTTTGGCCTTACTTTTCCCACTATCCCTTTGGATAAGGGTACCAATTTTATCGATATCTATCTTAAGCTTTTCAAATACAGCTTATTTAGGGATTGTATTGGGGACATTTGCGCTCAAGGAAGGCAGTAAATACCTCAAAGCTGCTTTTTTCTTTGGAAGCATATCCTTATTGGTTATACTGCTTTTTTTTGGAGCAGGTGATGTCCTTAAAAACACCATTTTTTATGGCAAAAAAGGAGTTGGAATAGAATACACTTCGGGCAGGGATAAGATTGCAGCACTTTCCTGGGAACAATCTATGAAGCAACCATTAACTGGATATGGATTTGTAGCAGGTGAGGTTTCTGTAATTTCAGAAACGAGGGGCTCGGGTGTTATAGGCGCTCATAACGGTTTTCTTTCTGCACTTCTGGGAATGGGGATTCCGGGAGCATTGCTTTTAGCCGTTTTTTTAGTGAAAATGTGGATTACTTCCAAGTCCGATGTATTCCCCCCTCTAATACGTTCAGCTTTATATGGTTCTTTTTTAATGATTTTGGTGCATACCATGGGCAATCCTGGGATTGGCTCACGTGTCTATGGTGCATGGATTCCATCAGTTTTGATTTTTGCTGTAATATCAGTATTATACAGTCACTTTAAACAACTCACATTATATGCGAATTACCTGGATAACCCGGAGTTTTCTGGATTACAGGATACCACTGTACCAAGAGCTAGATGACTTATCAGGAGGCCAGTTAACGGTGATTTACTTTAAGGACGTAGTTCCAGAACGCTGTAGGGAAAAGTTAAGCGATTCCTTAGGGGACAGGGCCATCGCTTTAAGTGGGGAGTGGAGATTGACAGGTAAAAAAAAGCAACCGCTGTCGGATGTGAAAAAGCAAGCCATCAGAATACCGTTTCAACCAGGGCTTATCCAAGCAATAAAGGAGAGCAAACCCGATGTGATGATTAGTGATGGATTTTTTCAATGGACTTATGCTCCATTATGGCTTAGATGGATCCATAAAATCCCACATATCATGTGTTATGAAGGAACCGTTCATACAGAAAAGAATGCAGGGAAAGTAAAAACCATCTATAGAAAATTAGCAAAAAACGCCATAGATGAAATCGTATGTAATGGCAGTTTGAGCAGGGCTTATTTGAATCAATTAGGCATTTCAAATGCCCATATCACAGATGGGAACATGATAGCTGATTTAAGTGCTAAAAGTGTTAGTGAAGCATCAGATTTGCCCTTAAATAAAGCCTTAAAAAAGTCAAATTTAGGTCTGAACCAGTATGTATATGTTTACCTGGGGCGGTTGGTGCCAATTAAAGGCATTCAAGAAATGGTTAATGCCTGGATTAAGACCATGGGAGAGGTTACATATGTAAGTTTGTTAATTCTTGGTGATGGACCTGAACGACCAATAGCTGAGGAAATCATTGGGAAATCCTCCTGTAAGAATATCGTATTTACAGGGGAATTGGATTATTCGGAGGTACCTGATTTTCTTTCATTGGGCGATGTTTTTTTAATGCCCACCCTCCAGGACAATTGGTCTCTTGTGATTCCAGAGGCAATGTCATTTGGATTGCCAATCCTATGTTCCAAATACAATGGTTGTTGGCCTGAGTTGGTTAAAAAGGAAAATGGATGGGTGTTTGACCCTCTTGACAGTGAGAATTTTAGAATGTCCTTACTGTCTTCATTTGAAAAAACAGACAGTTGGCAGGAAATGGGCAAAGCATCAGAAGTTATAATTGCAGCCTATACACCCTCTTCAGTAGCTAATAATATTTTATCATTGAGTAAAAAACTTACCTACAACCGTGCAAAATAAATTTGGCTCAGGGATATACCTGAGGAAATATGATATTTTTAAACCTGGAGCAAGGAAGGGGTTTGAGGAAGTTATAGGTTTTCAAAATTTATCGAAAGAAGAACAGGAATACCTTAGTTGGAAAAAGGTGGAGGCATTACTTGAGCATGCTTATAAAAATGTGCCTTGGTACAGGCACAATTTTAAAAATATAGGTCTATCACCAAAGGACATTAGCCAACCTGAATACTTTAGCCAGGTGCCAGTGATTACCAGGGAAGACCTAAAAGGTAATTTCAATGAATTTGTCTCTGACACCCATAGAGGAAGGAAGATCAAAATAATCACCACTGGAGGGAGTACGGGAGTTCCCCTAAAGATTGGCGTTGATCCCAAATCTGTAAGAGAACTTCAAAAATGGCAAATGTTTTCCTGGTGGGGTCTAAGTCCTGAAGTAGATATGGCATCTGTATACAGAGAAATCCCCATAGGAACTTTAACAAAGTTGGTCCTTAAATTTATCAATTGGCCAAGAAAGTTGATCACTTTAAATGCTACCAACTTGTCTGAAAATAGCATTGAAGTATTTTTAAAGGAATTTGAACAGAATGAACCCAAGGTTTTGCATGGATATCTTGGCGCTTTGGATACCTTGGCCGATTATATTTTAGACCATCAGATCAGTTTGCCATCCCCTAAAGTGATCTGGTCAACAGCAGCTCCCCTTTCAAAGGTTCAGCAAAGAAAGATTCAAAAGGCTTTTGGAGCACCTGTCTGTGATCAGTACGGCTGTAGTGAAATGTATTTTATCGCTGCATCTTGTCCAAAAAACAATGGCCTTCATCAATTTTCTGATGCGATTAAATTGGAGGTATTGGATGGGAAGGGTTCCCCTGTACCAATGGGTGAAAGTGGGAAAATCACCCTCACCAATCTCAATGAATTTGCTTTTCCATTGATAAGGTATGAAAATGGTGATCAGGGGAGATGGTTGAAAAGCAGTTGTAAATGTGGCGTAAACCTACCATTAATGGACCAGGTAAAAGGTCGAAAGAGTGATAATTTTAATCTACCCGACGGTTCAGTAATTTCTGGAGAATATTTGACCACCCTTTTTGATGATTATCCGGATGCTGTGAAGAGGTTTCAGGTAGTTCAAAACAAAGACCTATCCATCGATTTAAAGATCTCTGCGAATGGACAACAGGCCAAATTGGACAATGTGTTAAGGCAGGTTAGGCAAGGTTTGGTGGAAAAGGTGAAGAATCAGGTAACAGTGGGTATAGTTGTTACAGATGAGATTCAAACTTTTGGAGGGAAGCTTAAATACGTTATTAAGAAGTAATTGTGAGTAAAACACACAAAAAGGCAAGTGATCTATTAAGAATCCCTTTTTTTAGGGGAAGAAAGGCATTGAACAGGTGGAGGTATAAGGCCTTTAGAATGCCTTTTTTGGAACGGAAAATCGTACAGCTTAAGAAAAAGAAAGGTGAATTTCTTGAAGTTGATAGGCAACGTTCGTTGGTTACGGTACCTCCAGTAAAACTTCAAAATAAATTACCTGAAGGTTTCCGGGTGGGGTTGGTCAAGGATTTGGACAACTACAATGGAGAAATTCAAAAAGTTGCACATTGGTATAAATACGAAAGATTTTTAATCCAAAACAATATTGCCTATGATTTTTTCTCTGTCCATAGTAGCAATTGGGTCGACTGGGCTCAGAAATTCAATTTAATAGTTTTTAGGCCAGACATATCGCCCTGGGCATTGCACGAAGCGAGGTCAAAAATTTTCTTTATTGAAGAATATTTGAAAATACAATGCTTTCCTTCTCACAAAGAAATCTGGTCCTACGAGGATAAAATCAATCTGCAATACCTCTATGCTTTTCACAATGTCGAACATGTCCCCACCTTTATTTCTCATGATAAGGTGGAAATACTTGAATTCCTGAAACAAACGGAGTTCCCATTGGTTTCTAAAATAATTAATGGATCAGCATCTAAAGGTGTACATCTGATTAAGAATAAAAAAAAGGCAGAAAAATTCGTAAAGAAAGTATTTGCAGAAGGCATATCTACTTATTGGCCAGGTTTTAATCAAAAAAACTATGTGTATTTTCAACCGCTTATAAAGCATAAAGGGTATGATCTAAGAATTATCATTGTAGGAGACAAGGCATTTGGTTACTATAAAATGGTGCCCAAAAATGATTTTAGGGCTTCGGGAAGCATGCATATTCGAAAGACCACCATACCAGCTGAAGCGGTAGAAATAGCCTTGGATATTAAAAATAAATTTAACCATACCTTTTTGGCGGTAGATTTTCTGAAGGAAAGTAAAAGTGACAAGTTTTTGGTCATAGAAACGTCTGTCTTTGTAGACATCTATACTTCATCCCAGTCCATAGTAAATGGACTGCCAGGTTATTATAAATTGTCTACAGCTCCTTTTAAAATGGAATTTTGTCAGGGAGAGGTATGGTTACAAGAACTTATTCTGGAAGAACTATTAAAGGGGAAACCATAAAAAATAAGGCTGATTTTTAAATTCGGCTAAACGGCAATGTTATTTATTTTTTTGAATAAGCCTTAAATTTCTTATATAATTTGAAAATATTATTCATTCACAATGATTATTTTGAGCCTTCAGGAGAAGAGCATGCCGTAGAAGGACTCGCCGCGCTTCTGGAAGCAAAAGGACATCAAATTATTTGGTACAGGAGGGGATCTAAGGAAATAGACGAGATGAAATTTGGCAAAATAAGGGCCGCTTTTTCAAGTTTATACAATCCAAAAGCAGTTAAAGCTATTGATTTAATTATCCGAAAGGAGTGTCCGGATGTCGTGCAGGTTCAAAGTGTTTATCCTTTTATCTCTCCCCGAATACTGAAGATGATAAAAAAGCACAATTTACCCTTGGTAATGCGATGCCCAAATTACAGGTTGTGGTGCCCTACAGGGTTATTCTTGGATCGCTCGGGTGAGATTTGTGAAAAATGTACCGGTCCTTCCGGAGAACTGTCCTGCATAAAAAAAAATTGTACAGGATCAAATTTGAAGAGCACCGCTTATGCCCTTAGAAATTTCGTTGCCAGGAAGTCAGGAGTTTTTTCTAAATATGTTGATACTTTTATTGTCCAATCTGAATTTCAACGTGAAAAATTTGCCTCACTAGGGATTCCAAAGGAAAAAACAGTAATTGTTCCAGGATTGACCCCACCAATGTTACCAAGTAATCTCAAATTTGAAGCCCTGTATTATACTTTTATAGGAAGAGTAAGTAAGGAAAAAGGGGTGGAGGATATATTCAGAGCGGCATCATCTCTTCCGAATTTGACTTTTGCAATTGCAGGAAGGATTGGGGATAGTTTTGATATTTCAGCTGCACCACCCAATGTGATTTTTAAGGGCTTTTTATCAGGACTTGAATTAGATAATCTTTACAGGGAATCCAAAGCAATTCTAGTACCAAGTCGCTGGTATGAGGGTTTTCCAAATGTAATCACAAAGGCCATGAACCATGGCAAGCCGGTGATAACCTCTAATATGGGATGTTTTAAAGACATAGTGTCCCATGGAAAAACCGGTCTGATGTTCGACATTAATAACAAGGATGGATTAAAAGAGGCCATTTTACGGATAGAAAATGACACAGAAGGTGCTTCAAAAATGGGAGAAGAGGGAAGAATAGTTTCCGAAAAAAAATATGGAAATGATCGCATTTATAATAAATTAATAAAGATTTATAGTTAAATTATAGTACTGATTTTTTGCGAAATTTATTCATATAAAAAGTAAGTTTAAATACTTAATAGGTTCTGCAGTAAGTTTAGTGATTTGTTGAAAATCAATGGTTTTTATGATTTGTAACTGCTTAGACAGGATAAAACAAAGATTATTTTGAAAACTTGATTTTGCGTCGAATTCAATACTGAGTAAATTACCTATTGTCTATTTTGGGATTATTAACAGCTAATTCACAATTATTATGCTTTTAAAATTTTTAGATTATAAACTGACCACCCAGCTTCCCAGAGAAATTGGTGGGCGAAAAAAAACACTCGCCAATACCTTGAATCCACATTCCTATTGTATTGCCAGAGAAGACAAGGAATTTCAAAGGGCCCTAAAAGCATCAGCAATTTTGCTCCCTGACGGGATTGGTATTGTTTATGCCACAAGATTGCTCTATGGAAAGAAAATCAAAAAGATTTCAGGTTATGATTTACACCTTCATTACTTAGGGCTTTTGAATAATTCAGGAGGTAAAGTTTTTTATATGGGCTCTTCCGAATTCGTATTGAACAAAATCAAGAAAAAAATTGCTGTGGATTTCCCAAAAGTGGTGTGCGCTTTTTACAGCCCTCCGTTTTGTGACAGTTTTACAAGTGAGGAAAATAAGTTGATGGTGACTGCCATTAATGAATTTAAACCCGACCTATTATTTGTAGGAATGACCGCACCAAAACAAGAGAAATGGGTTTTGAAAAATAAGGATAATCTGGAGGTCTCCACTATAGCTGCCATAGGGGCAGTTTTTGACTTTTATGCAGGCACTGTAATCAGGCCTAATACTTTTTGGATAAACTCTGGCTTTGAATGGTTAATTCGTTTACTCAAGGAGCCCAAAAGACTGTGGAGACGAACCCTGATCTCAACCCCAAAATTTGTTATTATAATCATGGCGCACAAAATTAAAGCTATCTTTGGATTCCCTGCTAAAAGGGAAGAAATGATTACAGAACCCGAAACAAAATAAAAGTTAAAGATTCATGTCGGTTTTTATTAAAGCTTTTTGTGTAGCCTTACTTTCTATTATTGTCCATTTCAACCTGTTTTCATCAACCTTAATGGCAACGCCTATAGGGATTGCTCAGCCTCTTGTAGGTAAGGTTGTATGCATAGACCCTGGACATGGTGGCACAGCAGCTACGGATGACTATAGGGTTGGCCCTACTGGTGAAAGAGAAGAATGGATCAATCTGAGGGTAGCACTTCTTCTTGGAGAGCTATTGGAGCAGTCAGGCGCTAAAGTTATTCTTACAAGAACCACAGATACATTTATTCCATTGGCAGATAGAAGTAAAATGGCCTTAGAAAATGAGGCAGATCTATTTGTGTCTATTCATCACAATGCCACGGCGGACCCTAAGGTAAATTTTCCCATTGTCTATTTTCATGGAAGTGCTGAAGAAAATAGCGCCAGCGTTGATTTAGGAAGAAAGGTAGCCGAAAAATTAGTGAAGCACCTCTTCAAAAGTAAAGGTCCTTATAGCCTGGTTTCTGATTTTACAATATTTTCAAGCGCTGGGGCAAGTGTTCTGAGAGGAACATATGGCATCCCTGGGATAATAGGAGAGGCTACATTTTTCACCTCCCCCAAAGAAGAACAAAGGTTAAGATTGCCTGAATACAATGAAAAAGAAGCGCTAGCCTACTTTGAGGCCATTGTTTCGTTTTTTAGTATGGCTGAGGTGCCTGCTATTTCCGAAAAAAAGGATCCCTTTACAATAGATCCTTTCGAAGTTTTTCAGGAAGCAGATAGAATGCGACCGGAGGCAAAATTGTGGAAAGCGAATTTTTTAAAGGGAAAAAAACTTCTTAATAAAGGTGGGGGTCAACGATTGGTAGAGGCATTAGATTTATTGACGCTTTCAGTCAGGTCCTTTCCAGATTCATATGTTGCCAAAGAATGCCATGAATTGAGGGTGGAAATTCTCAGTAGGCAAAGGAATACCGAAGCGGTAGAGATGGAAGAAAAACGGCTTCGTTTCTATTACCCTTAAACCTAAAATAGGGAAGCCATAGAAATCTCAATAGGTCTAAAAGAAGTCTGAGAGAATTCAGTTTTAATACAAGGGGGGAAAGCCCGTGGATTATGAAAAATACAATGCTTTTTTGGCGCACAAGCTACTTTTTTTAAAAATGGCGATAAAAATTGCCCCAGATAGCTACGGAACCTTATTTAAAGCACGCCATGGATAAGGGTTGAAAATCATTGGCTTCTTTTAATTAGTTCAGCCTGTAACTGAAAGATTACATTTTTTAATCCAGTATTAATCTCCGTGATTTTTGAAGATAAATCTTCCGTTTGATTTTCCATTTCAGCCAAATGCTCTACTTCCCTAATAACAGGCATAAGGCTAGTAATTTTAATATTGTCTATACTTGGCTTTATTTGGTGCGCCAGGTCACGGATAACTTTGAAATTCGTATTCTCAACGGATTGGTCAAATCCAGAGATTGTATTTTCAGATTGGCTGATAAAAAGCCGGATCATCTCACTTATAAACTCATTACTACCACCGCTTATTTCTTCTAAATTTCCTAAATCATATAGTTTCTCCTGACTGTTTTCCATTTTTCTCTAAGTATAAATTAATTTGTAAATATACAATTTGCTGGGATATAAACGAATAATCGAATTCTTAGTTTTTTTACTGTATCCCAAAAAAATAGGCTTAAATTGCGTCCTATTAAACAAAAATCAGGATTTAATTATTTTTATTCATGTCAGATTTGAATCATTATTCCAAGATTGCCACTGAGTTAGGCGTTCGTGAAAAGCAAGTAATCAGTACGGCCAATTTACTGGATGAGGGAGCAACAGTTCCTTTTATTTCCAGGTATAGAAAAGAAGTCACCGGAAGCTTGGATGAGGTAGAAGTAGCTGCTGTTAGAGATAGATTGCAGCAATTAAGGGATTTGGACAAGCGCAAGGAGGCGATAATAAAATCCATTGATGAACAAGGGAAACTAACAGATGAGCTCGCAGGTAAAGTTCTTGCAGCAGAAACCATGTCCGTTTTAGAGGATATTTACCTTCCCTTTAAACCAAAAAGAAGAACAAAAGGTACCATTGCAAAAGAAAAAGGACTCGAGCCTTTGGCCCAATTGATTTTTGAACAAAATGCTATTGATTTAAATAAAGCTGCCGAAGAATACATCAATGCAGAGAAGGAGGTAAGCTCAATAGAAGAAGCCTTAAATGGTGCCAGAGATATAATGGCTGAATGGATCAATGAAAATGCTGAAATAAGAAAAAAGTTAAGAACATTGTTCATTGAAGAGGGTGAATTTGTATCGAAAGTCATACCTGGTAAAGAAGCTGAAGCCATCAAGTACAAGGATTATTTCGATTGGAAAGAGCCTGTCAAAACCGCTCCATCGCACCGAATTCTGGCCATGAGAAGAGGTGAAAAAGAACTTTTCCTGATGTTGGATACTGGTCCTGATGATCAGAGTGCTATAAAGATAATTGAGAAGGCTGTTGTCACAGAAGGCAATACTTCCTCAGAACAGGTAAAGCTAGCTGCTAAGGATGGCTATAAAAGGCTCCTTAAGCCTTCTATGGAGACAGAGGTGAGGTTGTATGCCAAGAAAAAGGCTGACGAGGATGCGATCAAAGTATTTACAGAAAACCTCAGGCAATTATTATTGTCATCACCGCTGGGTGAGAAATCCGTTTTGGCCATAGATCCTGGCTTTAGGACTGGATGTAAGGTGGTATGCCTTGGTCCTCAGGGTCAACTTCTACAAAGCGAAACCATCTACCCGAATGAGCCTCAAAAGAAGATCATGGAATCTACGGCTTTGGTGAAATACATGGTAGAGAAAAACGCGATTGAAGCCATCGCTATAGGTAATGGTACTGCGAGCAGAGAAACAGAAAATTTTGTTAAAAGCATAGGATTGCCCAAAGAGATTTTGGTGGTGATGGTCAATGAAAGTGGGGCATCTATCTATTCTGCTTCGGATGTGGCAAGGGAAGAATTTCCTGATTATGACCTTACCGTAAGGGGAGCGGTTTCTATTGGAAGAAGACTGATGGATCCCTTAGCGGAATTGGTTAAGATTGATGCCAAATCCATTGGAGTAGGTCAGTACCAACATGATGTGGATCAGTCTGCATTGAAAAACTCCCTTGATGATACCGTTATGAGTTGTGTAAATGGTGTAGGTGTTGAAGTGAACACTGCTTCCAAACAATTGCTTACCTATGTATCAGGTCTTGGACCCTCACTTGCACAAAACATTGTAAATTATAGAAATGAAAATGGGCCTTTTAAAAGTAGGGAGGAGATTAAAAAAGTCCCAAGGCTAGGTGATAAAGCATATGAGCAGGCGGCAGGATTTTTAAGAATTCGAAATGGGGCCAATCCCCTAGATAGCAGTGCTGTTCATCCAGAGAGATATGCGTTGATTAATAAAATGGCTCAAGACATGGGAGTGTCAGTTGATGAGTTGGTAAAAACAGAGGAACTGGTCCAGAAAATCCCGCTAAAGGATTATGTCAATGAACAAGTAGGATTACCTACACTCAAAGATATCCTTGAGGAATTGGGCAAACCTGGCAGAGACCCGAGAGAAAAGTTTGAAGTTTTTCAGTTTGAGGATGGTGTCAACGAAATGAAGGACCTTAAAGTAGGAATGAAATTGCCGGGTATAGTAACCAATATTACCCAGTTTGGAGCATTTGTGGATATTGGAGTACACCAGGATGGCCTTGTTCACTTAAGTCAAATGGCGGACAGGTTTATCAAGGATCCCAAAGAAGTCGTGGCTGTAAATCAAAAAGTGATGGCAACGGTAATGGAAGTGGACATGCCAAGAAAACGAATTGGTTTAAGTCTCAAGTCAGATCCATTCGCTGCCAATACTTCTTCTGCCCGAAAAGATAAACCTCGCCGCAAGCTGCAAGAGAGTCAAAAGGAAGTAAAAGAAAGTATGGAAGATAAACTTGCCCAATTGAGAAAGAAATTTGGCAATTAATCCACTACTTTTTCTGAAATACATTCAATTGGTAGTAAGCCTGTGGGAATTTATTCTCACAGGCTTTTTTTGTGCTCACCTTGCCTTTTAGTAGTAATAACCATTTATTTCCCAGCCAGTAAAACCAGAGCGTTCCAGGGCGCTTCATAATAGGAGTATTCTAGTTTCTAGATATGGATACCTAAAAGTATTAAGCGTTTTCTCGGGCCTGAATAATAGCGAATCGTGGGTTTTATAATTTATATTTTAAACTTTTGTTCCATTTGAATAGGTTAATTAAAATAACATTTCTATTTTTATAATGTTGATTAAATAAACATAATGAAAAATGAGAGACCTAAACAACATAAGTTTTACTACGAAAAAATTGGTTTCTGGCAACCTCCAGGTGAAATTTCAAATCCAAAATGCTTCAAGACCCAGCTATGGTTACCTTTTGGTCAATCAGGCTTTCTCTGATGAAGATATTATGGAGGAAATAAAGTTAAGGTTGAACTTGCGGGAACAATCTAAAATGGACTTATTAAAGTTTACCTTTAAAAACCAATGGAAAGATGACCACCAATTTTATTTGTATTCAGCATGAGTTTTTTGGCAAGTAACCTCAAGGTTTTACGTAAAAAATCAGGACAAACCCAAACCCAATTGGCGGAGGAACTTGGGCTGCAAAGAACCATGATTTCTGCCTATGAAGATGGTAGGTCTGAGCCACGACTTTCGACAATTCTTACATTGACTAAAATATTTGATGTATCAATAGATGAGTTGACAAGTTGGGATATAGCGGCCAAAGGGCGTCAATTTTTGCAACGAGAAAAGTTAAAAATACTCACAGTTACCCTAGATCAAAATGATCAGGAACGGATTAGCATGGTGGGTAAGAAAGCATCAGCAGGTTATCTAAATGGATATGCGGACCCTGAGTACATGGAGAATTTACCCAATTTCGGATTGCCAAACCTTTCAGCCAATCAAACTTACAGGGCTTTTGAAATAAGTGGAGACAGCATGTTGCCCTTGCTGCCAGGGACGATTGTTGTTGGGGCTTATCTTGAAAGTCCAGCGGAAATTAAAAATGGTAAAACGTATGTTTTGGTGACTAAGAATGATGGTATTGTTTACAAAAGGGTATTCAATTATATTGCCGAGAGAGGTAAATTATTTGTTGTCTCTGACAATCAGGTTTACAAGCCATACGACATTTCTATTCAGGAAGTGATTGAAATATGGGAAGCCAAAGCCTTTATAAGTACCCATTTTCCTGATCCATCTCCAAGTGCACCGATTTCATTGGAAGAAATAGGTAAAATGATTTTAGACATTAAATCTGATATTAGAAAAATAACCAGTCATTAATACAATACCAATCATTATAAAAGGTCACTTAATGCCTGTATAATTTTTTTCTTTGCATCAAAAGATGGATCCAGGTTGATAATGCCCTTCTCAAATTCATGCCATAATCCATCCCCGCAATCCAGATACCTGCCATTTTTTTCAGGTTGTTCCTCCATTGCCAAGTCGTAATCATAATCAGGAATAAAAATCAGTGAGGCAAGGTCCCTACCGCTTTCCCAATCCATTTCCTTTTCTTTCCCATTTACATTTAGCACTACTTTTCGCAAAGAAAATTTATAAACCAGATCGATCAGCGTTTTTTTATCCTTTGTAATTTCAAGATACCTGATTTGCATCGGAGCTTCTTTTTTGCTGATTTCATAGATGGCTTGAATGAAATCCTGGCAAGTAAAGTACCAATCTTCTTGATTTAAAGGGATGTCACGGATCATCTTACCATGGACATCTTTTGCGAGCAATTTAATCCCCCCATTATCTCCAAGGCTTTTTAAATTAGACCATTTTGAAGCAGAATAAAGCTTTTTAAAAATATCCTCCCATAGCTTAGGGATTTCACCCTTGTACCCATAATCATCAGCCATGGTAAATCCTTCGTCCATGATCTCTTCAGGGCTTAGGTTTTCTCTGTCTGTATACTGAATGTCAAATTGAGTATTTACAAAATTTTTGCTGAAGGAGAGTTTTAGCTTAAAAATATGGCTAAAAGGAGGAGGTACTTCTCCTGTGATAAAATCAATTTCCAATCGTACAATATCGTCTGATTTTAAATGCATATTTTTAATTATCTATGAGCGAGCACAAAATTAACGCTTAATACTAAAAAAAAAGGATAAAAGTGAAATTTCCATTCAGCTATTTATTATTTAGATCAATTTCAGAATAAAATAGGATAGTAAATGAAGATTGTTTCGGATTATAGTCGACATTTGAGCTTATGGATGATTTGGCGAAAAGCAATGATATAGTGGTTCAGGAACTTTATGAGAAAGGCTGGTCTGTAGTGGATAACTATATCTCCGAAGATTTCAGAACAGATTTACTCCGTGAACAGAAAGAACTTCTGATGCATGGGCAATTTAGATTGGCAGGAATTGGTAGCGGAGAAACTTTTGCAATTAAACCTGAGATAAGAAGTGATAAAGTGCTTTGGATGGATGAAAACCTATTGACACCAATCCAGGAAATTTATTGGGACAAAATGGATCGCCTAAAATCAGCTATTAACCGACGTTGTTTTTTAGGCCTAAAATCCTTCGAAGCCCATTTTGCCATGTATCCACAGGGTTCTTTTTATTCCCGTCATCTGGATCAATTCCAATCAGTCAATTATAGGATTGTAAGTGTTATCCTTTACTTGAATGATACTTGGGAGGAATCTGATGGGGGCGAATTAAGAATGTATTTTACCAGACCTGACGGAATAGAAGAGTACCAGGATTACTTTCCAGTAGGCGGCAGGTTAATTGTTTTTTTAAGCGGAGAAATACCCCATGAAGTTTTACCAACGAATAAGGAAAGGATTAGTATTACAGGTTGGATGAAGGATAGGGATTAAAGACTTGTCTGATTATTCGTTTGCTTGATCTGGATTTCTTTTAATTTCTTTGATGCGCATAGGCATCGCGTCTATGGTTGCAAAAAGTGCTCCCCAGTCAATGGTATCTCTTTCATTTTTCAATTTTGAGGAGCCGTCTTTTCCTATGAGAACATAGCTATGTTGCTTTGATCCCAGCTGGTAAAGTTGTTTTAACTTTTTTTGATAAACAGGTTCGAAGCCATAGGAGGAATTACTAAGTAGACTGTCACCAAAATAAAAGTAGATCAAGTCACGGTCTTTTAGTTTGAGTTCAAGATCCTCTGTCAAATTAAACTCCATTTCCTTTGCTTCATGTACTGAAGGGAAAACCAACAATACACGGTTTTTCCATTGGAGATCTGAGAGTGTGATATTTGATTGAGAAAATGTGCTGCCAATAAAAAATAAAAAAGTGATAAGAATCTTCATATTTGAATTGTATATACTTTAAACAAATATAACAATAAAAGAAGAGAATTGTTCTAATAACTTTTGCGTTGATCTACTATCAATATATTTAGTAGTTGATTGTTACCTAGTAATTTAACTAGAAGTTAAAACAGGTGAAAAGAAATGGCATGAAGCTAGCTTAGGTAGATGTTTCGTCGCATATTTATTGGCCACGGGCTTGCACCCGTGGCCAATAAAATTTTCATTTCTTAAGCGGATAGCCAAGGAAATATTTTAGTATCAATATTTGCTACTAGAAACCTGCCCAACCTTATTGCATCAGGTTGTAGCTAATGTAAAAAGGATGGTTAATGCTTTTTCAGGGTTTAACTAATACTGGATCCTGGATTGGTTGCTTCGTGTGGACTAAGTAATTTTAACTTTCCTTCCGAGTCTTCAGCCATCAAGATCATTCCTTCAGATTCAATTCCAGCCATTTTTTTAGGGGCCAGGTTAAGAAGCATGGTTACTTGCCTTCCTACCAATTCTTCTGGTTGGAATTGCTCTGCTACTCCACTAAGTACTGTTTTGATCCCTATGCCTGTGTCCACTTTTAGTTGAAGAAGTTTCTTGGATTTTTTGACTTTTATCGCTTCAACGATGGTTACTACACGTAAATCCAATTTCACGAAATCATCAAAAGAAACGAGTTCTTTCATTGGGGCAGCCTTGAATTTAGCTGCTTCATTTTGTTTTTTGCTATCGAGAAGTTTTTGAATCTGTGTTTCTACCGTGTTGTCTTCTATTTTTTGGAAAAGCAATTCAGCCTTTTCAATGCTGTCTCCTTCTTTTGCTAAATCCATTGTCCCTGCATCGTCCCAATTTAATGCGCTTAAGCCTAGCATGTTTTTGATTTTCTCAGATGTGAAGGGTAAAAAAGGCTGAGATAAAACAGAAAGGTTAGCGACTATGTTTATAGCAATATTTAGTATTGTTGAGGTCCTTTCCTGATCAGTTTTGATGGTTTTCCAAGGCTCCGTTTCAGCCAGGTATTTATTGCCTGTTCGCGCAAAATCCATCATTAGAGCAAGGGCCTCTCTGAATCGATATTTCTCTATGGACTGGGCGATTTTATCCGGATACTCTTTTAAGTTGCTGATGAGTTCTTCATCTACAGGCGCTAACCCATAATTTTTAGGGACTTTTCCTTCAAAATATTTATGTGTCAACACAAGAGCTCTATTGACAAAGTTACCAAAAATGGCTACTAATTCATTGTTGTTTCTTGCCTGAAAATCTTTCCAGGTAAAGTCGTTGTCCTTGGTTTCAGGAGCATTGGCTGTGAGGACATATCGCAGAACATCTTCCTTACCAGGGAATTCTTCCAGATACTCATGCAACCAAACCGCCCAGTTCTTGGACGTTGAAATTTTTTGGCCTTCCAAATTAAGGAATTCATTGGCAGGTACATTTTCAGGTAATATAAAATCCCCTAGGGTTTTCAATATTGCCGGAAAAGTAATGCAATGAAATACAATATTGTCCTTTCCTATAAAGTGGACCAGTTTGGTTTCCTTGTCCTTCCAATACAACTCCCAATCTTTCCCGTTTTCCTTGGCCCATTCTTTTGTGGAGGAGATATATCCTATTGGTGCATCAAACCAAACATAAAGCACTTTGCCTTCAGCCCCAGGAATAGGAACTGGTATTCCCCAATCCATGTCGCGAGTCATGGATCTGGGTTGGAGTCCATCTCCTGACTCCAGCCAGCTTCTACACTGTCCCAAAACATTGTTTTTCCAGTCATTGGCATGTTCTTCCAAAATCCATTTTTTTAGAAAGGGAGTAAATTTCCCAAGATCCAAAAACCAATGTTTGGTCATTTTTAGAACAGGGGTATTGCCACTTAGTTTTGATCTTGGGTTGATCAAATCTGTAGGACTTAGTGATGAGCCACATTTCTCGCATTGGTCTCCATAAGCTTCTTCATAACCACAGTTAGGGCAGGTTCCTTCTATATACCTGTCAGCCAAAAACTGATTGGCTTCCTCGTCATAGTATTGCTCCGTTTCCTTTTCATCAAACTCGCCTTTTTGATACAGTTCAGTAAATAACTGGCTGGCTGTTTCATGATGGACAGGTGAGGTGGTGCGGGAGTAATGGTCAAAGCTGATTCCGAATTTCTCAAAACTACTCTTCATTATTCCATGATACCTGTCAACTACTGCCTGGGGAGTAATGCCTTCATTTTTGGCTTTAATGGTTATGGCCACGCCATGTTCATCAGATCCGCAAACGTAGGCTACGTCCCTCTGTTGCAATCTTAAGTACCGTACGTAAATATCGGATGGAATATAACAGCCTGCTAAATGTCCAATGTGGAGAGGGCCGTTAGCATAAGGTAATGCAGAAGTAATGGTATATCTTTTGAAGTTCTTTTCGCTCATAGAATGCAAAGATAGCTAAAATTGATTTTGAGTGAAACAGGAAGGAAGATTTATCCTTCGTGTTAGTAGAAGCTTTAGTTGGCAAATACATGGATACTTTTGGCTTTCATAAGCTGGAACAAAAGTCATAGGGTAAATTGCTTAATTTCATTATTTGATCAATAATCAAGCTTAACTAAATTAAGAAAACAATAGCTTCCATTTAAAAATCGCCATCAAAGCCTTTCGCCAAATCAGTGAGTTTCGCTACTGTCTCGGCGTTTTGATTGGCCACATTGTCTATTTCTGCAATGTCCTCATCCAAATTATATAGGGCTACCTGAAACTCTCCATCTGACTTTTCATCCCATCCGATTGATTTTTTTAGGTGAAGTTTCCATTTTCCAAGCCTAACTGCTTCCAAATTGCCATTTCTTGCGTAAAAAAAGAATGGACGCTCAGGAAGTTTGGTTTTTTCAGGAGCTGATAAAAATGCACTAATGTCTATGCCATCCATTTGTAATCCGCTTGGAATTTTGGAGGAGGATATTTTTGCAAGTGTAGGAAACAAGTCCAAAGTACTGACAAATTCATCTGTAACTTTTCCTTTGGGGATTTTGCCTGGCCAGGAAATTATTCCCGGCACACGTTGCCCACCTTCCCATGTTTGAGCTTTCTTCCCCCTTAGTGGTTTGGCTGAACCTTTTGCTGGACCATTGTCGGAAGTGAAAATAAAAATGGTGTTTTCATAAATGCCTTCTTCTTTCAAAGCTTTTATTATTTCACCTGCGCTCCAATCTAATTCCATAATCACATCCCCATAAAGGCCATTTTGACTTTTGCCTTTGAAGGCAGGAGAAGCATAGAGTGGTGTATGAGGCATGTTGTGCGCCAAATAAATAAAGAAAGGTTTCTGGCCCTTGTTTTTGATTTGTTTTACGGCTTCTTCAGTGTATCTTTTTGTTAGGAATTGCTGATCAGGACCACTTTCAATTAACTCAGTATTTCGGTAAAATGGAAGGGGCGGAGACTGAAAATCTATTTTTTCATAATAATAGTTGTCCATGTCATTTGAATAGGGAACACCATAGAATTCATCAAATCCTTGATTGTTTGGCATAAACGCTTCCTTGTGCCCCAAATGCCATTTGCCAATGCAGGAGGTAGTATATCCACCCTCTTTTAGCATTTCTGCCATCGTATATTCATTTGGCGATAGGCCTCCATCTGAATAAGGGAATAGCACCGCCTCATGAAGATTGCTTCTTTTGGGATAGCGACCGGTGAGTAAGCCTGCTCTTGAAGGCGTACAAACGGTAGCAGGAACATAAAAATTGGTAAACCTAATGCCTTCAGCTGCCAACTGATCTAAATGCGGCGTTTCAAATCCCTCAGCTCCAAAAGAACCTAAATCAGCATAACCTTGATCATCCGTAAAGAAAATAATGATATTTGGTTGGGTTTCGTAGTCATTGTTTGAACATGACGAAAGGCCAAAAAGTAAAAACGCCAGAAGTGCTGGCCAGCAAAGTATTAAATTAATTTTCATGAAATCTATCCTATAGTTAATTCTTGTAATGGGAAAGTAAAGTTTCGCAATTGAACTTACGCACAATTCGTTTTGGAGTAAGCCAAATTTACAATTTTATCTTTGTTGTGTTTACCCAAATTGTAAATTTCAGGGAGGCCTTTATTGTAACCAGTTTTGTGTCTGGTATTTAACCCGAAATAGGCTATGGCCCTTTTATTACCTGATTCAACCACTCTGAAATCATTAAATCGCTACTATGAACTGGTCTTTGAGGATGCTCATTTCCTTTTTTCAGGTGCTTTTCGAATAGCGCAAGGATAAGCCAAATAATAATCCTATTGCATAATCTGAGTTAAAGGTGAATTTTTTTATAATTTTGCCCTACAATTTTATCTGATTCATCTCCCATGATTAAAAGCTGCTTCTTTTCCTTGTTATTTTTATTGTTTACGCTTGACTTGGCTATCGCTCAGGTCCAACCTGAAATCATTCCTATGCCTGCTTCCTACAAATTGACGGAAGGGGAATTTTTGTGGGACAATAAGGTAGGACTTTTGAAGAATGATTTTCCAGACCAAGGGACTTTCCTTCAGCAGGAAGCCTTAAGGCTTTTGGCTATTTCGCTACCTGAAATGGAATCCCCGGCAAAAACAATTACTATAAGAAAATCCAAGGATATTGATGAAGGTTATAAATTAAGCATCCACCCAAAAGAGGTTGTCATAGAAGCTGTAGATGAGGAAGGCGCATTTTACGGAGTCATTTCCTTATTGCAACTGGCGCATGCGGCTGAGGTGAAAAGTGGTCAATTATCCTTGCCCAATTGGGAAATACATGATTTACCGCGGTATGAATGGAGAGGGGTGATGTTGGATGAGTCCAGGTATTTTTTTGGAATGGAAAAGGTGAAGCAGTTGCTTGATCACATGGCTTATTACAAATTGAATACTTTCCACTGGCACTTGACAGATGCTCCCGGATGGCGCATCGAAATCAATGGTTTCCCAAAACTAGCCACCGTTGGAGGGATAGGGAATCAATCAGATCCCAATGCACCAGCCACTTATTATACCCAAGATGAAATTAAAGAAATCGTGCGATATGCCAGTGAGCGAATGATCACGGTGATACCGGAAATAGACATGCCAGGCCATGCTACGGCAGCCAACAGGGCCTATCCAGAACATAGTGGTGGGGGTTCAGAAAGGTATCCTGACTTTACTTTTCACCCAGCCAAAGAGACTACCTATACCTATTTAAGCCAGATCTTAAGAGAGGTGGATGTATTGTTCCCAAGTAACATGATTCACCTGGGTGGAGATGAGGTGAGTTTTGGCAATCAAATGTGGCCAAATGATCCCAAAGTTCTTGATTTGGTAAAAAAAGAGGGATTAAATGGAATGAAAGGAGTGGAAGACTATTTCTTTGAGAGAATGGCAGACACCCTTTTCCATTTAAACAATAAGGTTTTGGCCTGGGATGAAATGGCAGGGGCTAATTTACCTAAAGACAAGTCGATTATATTTTGGTGGCGACATGACAAAATGGAACAGCTTAGCCTTTCTCTGCAGAATGGCTACCCAACTGTAATTTGTCCTCGGATACCTTTTTACTTTGACTTCCTTCAGCAGGAAGATCACAAATATGGCAGAAAATGGGCAGGTGCTTTTGCCCCCTTAGCAGCAGTTTATGATTTTGAGGTGAAAGTTTTTGGGGTCAAGCCAGAAGAGAGGTCTCTTATACTGGGAATACAGGCCAATCTTTGGACAGAAACTGTTGACAACGAGCAACGGTTTGATTTTCTATTGTACCCAAGGATAGCGGCCTTGGCAGAGGTGGTTTGGTCAAAACAAGAGGTCAAATCCTATGCAGGGTTTATGAATCGGTTATCAGTTCATTTGGAAAAATACAAAGCTGAAAAAATTTATTATTTTGATCCCTTTGATCCCGATCATCACCCAGAACCGGTATATGAACCCTGACAGGTAAGGCTGTTTTCATGAGCTACCTGTCAGGGTTTGAGAAAAAGGAGTTAGCCTTAATCGTCTATGGTAGTTCCCACCATTTGTTTAAATTTCCAGCTTGTCTGGTCGCCGGTGCTTCCCTGAGTTTGTTTGAGGATAATTCCGATCACCTTTTCTTTGGGGTCAGCAAAATACTGGGTATTAAAATAACCTCCCCAAACAAAAGTCCCTGGAGATCCAAGTCCTCCTTTTGCCTGGCCTTGCTCAGTCAATACCCCAAAGGCCAGTCCGTAATGTTGGTCTCCACCACCAAATAAATCCATGGTTTGATTGCCCATCATGGTGGCAATAGTGGTTCTGCTCAAGAATCGTTTTCCATTTAGCTCCCCACCATTAAGGTACATTTGAAGAAATGTGGCATAGTCTTTTGCAGTACTGGATAGTCCGGCACCGCCAGAGAAGAATGATTTTGCTCCTTTAATAGGGTAATTGACATCGTAGAACGTATTGGGATAGTTTTCCCATTGGTCGTTTACTTTATGCTGAATGGCTACAAGTCGATCCGCTTTGGATGCCGGAAAGTAAAAACCTGTGTCATCCATTCCTAAAGGTTTAAATAGATGTTGTTCTAAATACGCTTCGAATGACATTCCTGAAATTACCTCTATGAAATAACCCAGTACATCCAGCCCCATGCTATAAGTGAATTTCTCTCCTGGATCATGGTGCAGGGGCAGTTTAGCCAACTTCAAGGCGACTTCCTTGATAGTGACAGGCTCTGTAGTAAACAGGTCCGTTGTTCCGGCTTTATGATAGAGCATCTTCATTCTTTCATCTCCATCTATTACGCCATAGCCAAGTCCTGAAGTATGCGTTAGCAGATGCCTTATGGTAATTTCCTTGCGGGCAGGTCTCGAGGTATAGGTAGTGTCGGAATACCGGAAATTGACCAATACTTCAGGGTTCTCAAATTCTGGTATGTATTTGGAAATAGGATCGTCCAAACTGAAATTTCCTTCTTCCCACAGCATCATCACAGCCGTTGAAGTGATGGCCTTTGATTGGCTGGCGATTCTGAATATCGCATCTTTTTGTAATTTTTTACCGTTGGCATCCGCATTGCCGTAGGCTTCATGAAAAACTATTTTTCCATTTCTTGCTATCAGGGCCACAGCACCGGGAATGGAATTGTCTTTCAAGGATTGTTTCAACATATTATCAATGCGATCCAATCTTTCTTGAGAAATGCCCACACTCGAAGGTGAAGCCTTGGTTAAAGGTGGCGAATTCTGTCCAGAAGTAGTTTGAGCTTCAAGATTCAGGCTAATGAATAAAATGATTATCAGCCAGTAGTATGGGTTTTTTAGCGTCATAGTTATACTTATCTGTTTAAAAGTTATTGTCTGTTTTCAAAGTAGTCAAATTCTTATTTATTTCCACGCGGTTTTTGAGCAGTGGGAGGCTTTTATTGTGACCAAGCCAATTTATTAGTTGCTTTGCAAAAGTGTGGTTTTACTTGGGTTTTATTTTGTCAGAATGGATATTCTTAAGTGACATCTTTCCTGATTTTTTTACGCTAAATTCCCCCTCCAAAACCCAAAGCAGAATCATGATTTTAATTGCCGGTTAATTTTCTCATTCCCCCAAATAAGGCTAATTTTGAAATGTAAATTTTTGGTAAAGTGAATTCGGAAAAACAGCAATTAATTCTTTGGTCAGTTGTCATTAGTATTGTGTTACTGGCAGTAAAATTCTATTCGTATTTTCTGACTGGTTCCAACGCAATTTTAACGGATGCCTTAGAAAGCATTGTGAATGTAGTGGCTTCATTATTTGCACTTTACAGTATTCGGCTAAGTGCGGTCCCAAGAGACAGAAATCATCCCTATGGTCATGGCAAGATAGAGTTTTTTAGTGCCGGAATTGAAGGGACTTTGATCATCATTGCCGGTGTTTTTATCCTTTATCAGTCACTTTACGCACTATTATTTCCTCAGCCCCTGCTTGAATTGCCTTTGGGTATGGTGTTGATTGGCTTTTCAGGATTGGTTAATGGGATTTTGGGCTTTGTTTTACAGAAAAAAGGAAAGGAATTAAATAGCATTACTCTAGAGGCAGATGGCAAGCATATTTCCACAGATGCTATAAGTAGTTTTATGCTGATATTTGGCATCGCCATAATTTATTTTACTGGGTGGAATGTGCTGGACAGTATTATCTCGGCACTCTTCGCTTTTTACATCATGTACAATGGTTATTTTTTGGTCAGAAAGTCAGTAGCGGGGTTGATGGATGAGTCCAACCCCCAATCCATCGACAAGGCTGTTAGAATTCTGAATAAACACCGGCAAAAAAACTGGATAGACATACACAATATGAGGGTACAGCAGTATGGGGGTGACAGTCATATTGATTTGCACCTTACGTTGCCTTACTATTATGATCTTGTTCAGGGACACGATTGTGTACATGAAGTAGAGGAAGTTTTGGAAGAAAATCTGCCGGGGAAAATTGAGGTGTTCGTTCACGCAGATCCTTGTATTCCAGACCCTTGTTGTCATTATTGTCAGGTGAGCGATTGTCCTGTAAGGCAGTTTCCCCTATCCAGAAAAATAAAATGGACGGCAGAAAATATGTCCCAAAACCAGAAACATTACCATGAACTTGGGCATCTCAATAGTGAATCTCAAAAGGATAAATAAATTTTATTTTTTTAGAAAAAGAATAAAAAAAATAGTAATTCCTTAAAATAATCAAAGCCCTTTATCGTTTAGCCTCTTTTTTGCTCAAAGAATTGTAATTATCACAAAATGAATGATTTACTTATTTGGCTATATGTAAAATTATATGTGGTGAATATTTGTTTTTATACCTTTAATTTTGTACATTAATTGGATTAATGGAATTAAAATTCGGGGGCAATGAAAGACAAACAATTTACCGTACTACTAATGGTTTCAGCATTGATATGGCTATTGATAATAGGATTTATCATCATTTAGAGTACCAATAAATTTTTTCCTACAGACGGACTTAGACAAGTTTTTCCGAAACGAGTTTAAAAAGGGGCCCATTCGAGCCCCTTTTATTTGTTAAAAACTTTTTATAATAGAATAACACAAGGAAATTTCACTTAGCCACTGCCTAATTTTAAAACTAAACCTCCAGCCCAGCTCTTTTAATAAGCGCATCAGGTTTTGGTTCTCTGCCTCTAAATCGTTTAAATAAAATGGATGGGTGTTCTTTGCCGCCCATGGCCAGAATATTGTCCCTGAAGGATTGTGCTGTTGCTTTGTCAAACACTCCCTTTTCCTGAAACAATTCAAAAGCATCGGCATCCAATACTTCTGCCCATTTGTAACTGTAGTAGCCGGCGGCATAGCCCCCCTGAAATATATGAGAGAAAGAGGAGCTCATCATGGTGTTTTCCACAGGTTCAAGTAAAGCCGTAGGCTTCATTACCTCATTTTCGAATTCAAATATATCGACTATGGATTTTGGATCCGTGGTGTGATAGGCCATGTCTAGCTGGCCCAGGCTGATTTGTCTGGCAGTTTGGAAACCCTGGTGAAAGTTGGCTGCTTTTTTTATGTTTTCTATAAAAGAGGCAGGAATAGGTTCACCTGTTTTATAATGCTTGGCAAATAGGTCCAGGCATTCTGCTTCATAACACCAATTTTCGAATATTTGAGAAGGAAGCTCTACAAAATCCCAATAGACATTGGTCCCTGACAAAGACCCATAAGTACCTTGAGCCAGCATGCCATGGAGGGCGTGACCAAACTCGTGAAACAAAGTAGTGACCTCATTGAAGGTAAGAAGGCTGGGTTTAGTCTTTGTGGGCTTGGTGAAGTTACAAACGATCGATACATGAGGTCGGTATTCTTTGTTGTTTTCAATGCGTTGTCCTCTGTACACTGTCATCCATGCGCCATTTCTTTTACCCGCTCGAGGAAAGAAGTCCGCATAAAATACGGCAAGATGCTTTCCGTTTTCATCATTGACTTCATAGGCTTTTACATCAGCATGATAAACAGGAATGTCCTTGTTTTCTTTAAAGGTAATGCCATATAGTTTTTCTGCCGTGGTGAAAACCCCATCTATGGTGCGATCCAATTCAAAATACGGTTTTAAAAGTTCGTCATCTACCGCATATTTTTCCATTTTTAATTTTTCCGCATAGTAGCTAATGTCCCACTTGCAAAGTTTTTCAATATTATCGATTTTGTGAGCAAAAGCTTCCAACTCTTTTAATTCCGCCTGGGCTTTGGGTTTAGCCTTCTCAAGTAATTCGTCAAGGAATGTCAACACCTGCTCTCCACTAGCGGCCATGCGCTCCTCGAGGACAAACGCTGCATAATTGGCATAGCCAAGAAGTTTTGCTCTTTCATCCTTTAGCTTGAGGATATCCTTGATTATTTCCCGATTATCCAGTTCGTCCCCTTTAGCAGATTTGGTGTTGTAGGCGATATAAATTTCTTTTCTTAATTCCCTGTTTTTAGCATAGGTCATAAATGGGACATAGCTGGGAAATGCTAGTGTAAATACCCATTTGCCCTCTTTGCCTTTTTCCTGGGCCGTTTGGGCAGCAGCTTCGATAAGTCCATCAGGCAATCCAGCGAGGTCTTTTTCTTCTGATATAACCAATTCATACTTATTGGTTTCCTTTAAAACGTTTTCACCAAAGTGTAAACCTAATTTGGACAGTTCCTGATCGATAGCTCTAAGCCTATCTTTGGCGGCGCCCTCCAAAAGTGCTCCATTTCTGATAAATGATTTGTAACTTTTATCTAAAAGGGTGCTCTGCTCAGAATTTAGTGCCAGCTGGTCCTTTTGGTCATAAACAGCTTTGACCCTTTTAAAAAGTGCTTCATCCAGTAGGATGTCATTGCTATGAGCAGACAAAAGTGGAGAAATTTCACGGGCCAGTTGTTGTATTTCTTCATTGGTTTCAGCAGCATTGATATTGAAAAAAATGGATGCTGCGCTTGATAGCTTTTCCCCGGAGTTTTCTAATGCAACAATTGTATTTTCAAAATCGGGAGCTGTAGAAGTTTTAATTTGCTTTATTTCCTCATTAACTTCAGCAATAGCACTTTTGATGGCTGGGAGAAAATGTTCGTTTTTAATCTTATCAAAAGGAGCCGTCTCAAACGGTGTATTAAATTTTGCCAATAATGGATTCATATCGAAAGATTATATTTAAATTTATCTTACAAAATTAACAAAATAATGGAGACTACTAAAGGCCTTAAAATTCCTAAAGCAGAAGACTATCCACTCTTTTACAAAAGATATGTAGAACTTGCTTCAGGCAAGGATCTAAAGGCACTCTCAGATCAACAGGAAATCTTTATAAACAACCTATATGGAAGCCTCACAGCAGAACAGGCCACGCTAGGTTATAGTGAAGGGAAATGGTCTTTCAATGAGCTGCTGGGGCATATCATTGATACTGAAAAACTGATGCATTTTAGGGCATTATGTATAAGTAGGGGTGAAAGAAGCAATTTACCAGGGTTCGATCAGGACGTATATGTAGCCAATGCGGATTTCAATAACCAAGCCACAGAAAAGCTATTGGCAACCTTTGTGATGCACCGGGCACTTTTATGGCATTTTATCGAAGCTATTCCTCAATCGCAATGTGCCAATATTGGTTCAGTTGGTTCAAATCCAATGTCTTTGTCCGCACTTGTCCATATTATTTTTGGGCATATGGAGCATCATTTGGAAATAATTAAAAAGAATTACCTGCCAATGATAGGATTGGCTGTTCCTTTGTGAGGTATATCACTGATGGTTTCAGTTGAAAATCATATTTTTGTTAAAGATTTTAATAGTAACGTTATGGCAAAAGGAAAAAGTTTTTCAGATATAATCAAAGGGGATCAGCCTGTGTTGGTTGATTTTTATGCGACTTGGTGTGGGCCTTGTAAAATGATGCAGCCCATTTTGACAGAAACTGCAGGAAAAGTGGGAACTAAAGCCAAAATTATAAAGATTGATATTGATAAAAACCCTATGGCTGCCAGTAGATTTCAGGTCAAGAGTGTGCCTACCCTTGTGTTGTTTCAAAAAGGAAAAGTTGTGTGGAGAAAATCTGGTGTAGTTCCTGCCCATCAACTGGTGGAAGTGATCAACAAACAGGCGACTGTAAATTCATAAGAAAGTTTTAAGGCTCATTTTCTTTTAAATGACCAGGTGATTTCAAATTTTGCTACCATTTCATTGCTGGGATTGTGTCCGGTTACTGTGGTTTTTAATACTGCAGTATCTCCAGCGTTGGGCAGACCCGCAAGGGTTTGTTTTATTCGTTCACCATCCTTGCAGATCATTGTAATCTGTTCGTTGGCTTTTTTGAGGAACTGCCCATTAATATCCACTACAAGCATAGAAAAATGCTCACTTGCGCTTAGGTGAAGCATGCAAAGCATTCCAGAAGCCAACTCTGCTCCTCCACAGAGGGTAGCAAAGTAAATGGACTTGAATGGGTTTTTTGTACGCCAATTGAAAGGAATAGTCGTGCAACTGGAGTCCAAACTGATGGATTTTACCCTTATTCCCCAGAAAATGACTGATGGAAGATTTCTTAGCATGTACCAGAAATAAGAGGCAAACCGAGACATAGAGCGGGTAAAGTACTGCTGGTTCTTGTTCATAGACAATAAGGTATGGTTATGAATTTAGGAATATTTATTGGTCTCTTATAAAACTTAAGTAATTAATTTCAGCAGAAAACCCCTATCTTCAATGTAAAGGGATTTTAATATTGATTTAAACTTTAATTTTGAACTTTAGGAAGCCCTTTCTAAGACATTCGTCCTTTGCATTGCTATTAAGGAGCAGTTTTGTTGGACTTGTTCTTAAGACAAGTATCTATCATTAATACTGTTTTAAAATAGCGAGTGGGAGGTGATGACTTTCTTTAAACCATTTATTTTTACCTTTACGTAATTATCTGGCATCTTTTTTGGAGCTTTACAAATAATATTACGTTTGTTTGAAATTAAGAAAACATGAAAAAAATTATAACACTTCTTTTTATAGCATTATTTGCTTATAGCTGTGCTACAGTACCTTTAAGTGGTAGAAAACAACTGAGTATAGTAAGTAATTCTGAGGTTTTACCTTTGGCTTTTGATCAATATGGGCAGGTGCTAAAAGAGAGCAAGGTACTTACAAATACCAAAGAGGGACAAGAAGTTGTAAAGGTTGGAAATCGTATAGCTGAAGCTGTGGATACCTATTTAAAGGACAATGGGTATTCTTCCATCACTGAAGGGTTTAAGTGGGATTTTAATTTATTGGAGAGTGATCAGGTAAATGCCTGGTGTATGCCTGGAGGAAAGGTTGCCTTTTATACAGGGATTTTGCCTATATGTGAGGACGAAACTGGAATAGCGGTGGTTATGGGCCATGAAGTAGCCCATGCAATTGCCAGCCATGCCAGAGAGCGTATGTCACAAGGAATGGTTGCCAATGGATTGATTGGTGGGCTACAAGTAGCCATGGGTGAGGATCCAAGTTTAACCCAGACAATATTTTTACAAGCAGTAGGAATAGGAGGCCAGGTAGGTATGTTGAAATTTGGCAGAGACCAGGAGCTTGAAGCAGATCAGTTAGGATTAATATTTATGTCCATAGCTGGTTATGATCCAAGAGAAGCACCTATTTTTTGGGAAAGAATGAATGCCCAATCTGGAGGTTCCGGAGGAACTCCTGAATTTCTATCTACCCACCCTGGACCTGAAAGACGAATAGAGCAGCTGAACAAACAAATGGATGAAGCCTTAAAGTATTACAATAAAGAAAAATAAATAGTTGAAATCCCCTCTCTTTTAGAATCCAATGGTTCAAATAGAGAGGGGATTGTTTTTTAGCAAAGAACAGTTAGTGATCCACTTTAGTATAAGTCAATTTCAAAATATTTTCCATCCATTATGGATATGGAAAAGCTAGGAACCCCTTTGCATATTTTATAGCTATGATTGCCATCGGGTAAAGGATCGAAGGCTGAAATTTCATCCAGGAAGGCTACATTTCTTGTCGTTATTTTCAATTCTTTTTCGTTCAATGCTGCATTTTTCGGGTTTAATCCATGTAAAAAGACATTGACAGTATGGAATTCACTTTCAAAATGAGTAGCAATCTTTTCAATATTTAGCCTATTGATTTCAAAATCCATGGTGAAAATAAGCTTAGAAAAATCACCTTTTTGGTAGGCTGTACTTTTCCCATCATCCTCATAGACCAATTGCTCACTTATGCCGTAGCCTTTGTAAATATGGAGGTTTAAATGGCCGTCATGCATGTCTTCTGCGTGATTTGTAGCCGACTGCATGGCGAGAATAGCCCCTGACTTTACAAATACGGGTAGGTATTCAAGTGGACACTCCCAAAGCATTTCTTGATTCCCTTCAAAACGGTCTCCGGTAAACAAATGGTACCAGGGTCCTTCAGGAAGATAGATTTTTGCGATCTCTTTGTTGCTTTCAACGGGCATCACCAATAAGTTGTCACAAAAAAGAAATTGATTTTCAAAGGCGCCATGGTAAACCTTGTCATCAAATGAATAATCTATAGACAAACTTTTAGTGACCGGAATTCCTGATTCCGAACTGTTGTGAAAAGCAGTATAAATTGTAGGCATTAACTTGTACCGCAACCGAATGTAATTTTTAGCGATTTCCTCTACTTCTTCTCCAAAGGCCCAAGGCTCTGAGGCCTTGCTATTGATCATGGTATGTGCCCTGAAAAGCGGGCAAAAAGTGGCTATTGAAATCCATCTTGCAAATAAATGTGGGTCTGTATTTCCTACAAACCCTCCAATATCATATCCGGAGAATGTAATACCGCTTAGGCCCAGGCTGTTTACAAGCCTCACACCAGCCATCATATGTTCATTACTGGCTACATTGTCCCCGGTCCAGACGGCGGCATATCGCTGTATCCCTGCAAAACCAGAGCGAGACAATACAAAAGGCCTTTGCGCTTCGGAGTGCCTGATTTGACCATTTTTCGTGCTTCTTGCCATTTGAAGCCCGTAGACATTTCGGCCTTTTTTGTGACTGGCAGCTTGCCCTTCATAAGCAAATTGAACCAGATCAGGGACAGTTTGTCCCCAGGTTGCAGGTTCGTTCATGTCGGTCCAAAATCCATCTACTCCTGCTTCTATATAAAAGTTTAGCTTTTGCTCCCACCAATCTCTGGCTTCTGGATTGGTGAAATCAGGGAATACGCACCAACCTGGCCAAACCTTTCCTTCATAATTTTCTCCATCCGGGTACTTTAGAAATAAGTCTTTGTTATTGCCTTCTGTATAGGGTAGGTATTCCGGATCAACCTTAATTCCAGGGTCAAGAATAACCACCACCCTGAAGCCCAGGTCTTTTAAATGTTTTATCAGTTCAGCAGGTTTCGCAAAATTTTTTTTATCGAAAGTAAATACTTTGAATTCCTCCATATGGTGAATGTCCAGGTAAATTACATCTCCAGGGATTTCTTTGTCCCGAAAAGTTTTAGCCAGCCGAATTACTTCCTTGTCGGGAAAATAAGAGTACCTGCATTGCTGGTATCCCAAAGCCCATTTAGGAGGCATGGGGGTTTTACCTGTCAAATCTGCGTAAGCGGAAAGTATGCCACTTACAGAGTCATCGTGAATAAAATAATAGTCGAGATCCCCATCTTCGGCTGTGAAATAGGAAAACCGGTTGTTTCCAGCTCCAAAATTAAAGGTGCTTTTGTGGGTGTTGTCAAAAAATATCCCATAGCAGTTGTCATGGTGTAGCCCGATATAGAAAGGAATGGATAAATACAATGGGTCTGCATTGGTGGCATATCCAAAATGATCGGTATTCCAATTGGTATAAGTTTGGCCATACCTGTTCAATCCACCAGTTTTTTCCCCAAGGCCTATGAACTTTTCCCATTGTTGTAGTTTTTTATAACTACTTACCGCTGTTCCTTGCCAATTAATGCCAAAGCTTGGGTCGTCTTGGTTAAGGATAAGTCCCGAAGCGTTTTTGAAAATTAGGTGGAAATTGTTTTTGGCAATATGAACTTGTATTATTCTAGTCTTTAGAATAAAAAAATCTTTGTTTTCTTGCCATGAAAAAGTGGTTTCTTTAGGTGAAGAGATGACACTGTAAGGATTGGGGGTGTATTCTTGGTGTCGGGTTACCTGTACTCTAACCGTTTTTTCATCATAAACCAACAATTGAAAAATACAGTTTTCAGTCTTTCCATAGACTCCTGTTTCTGTCAATGAACAACTTGTAACCTTGCCGGGTACATCTATACCGAATTTATTACTGCTCATAAATAATTTTTTTGTGGACTTTAACCCGAATTAGGCAATAGCTAATCTATTGTGTGATAAAATTACTTAAAAATCAGACTGTTTTTGATCTCACTATAGTAATACTATGCCTCAGTCTTTAAATACACTCATTTAATTGTGATTACAACTCTTCCCAAAGTCCTGGGACAGGCTATAACGAACCATATGCATAACTCATGTTTAAATTGAGTAAAATAAATCGGATTAAAAAAAATGAATTATAACGGCTAAGCCTATTTAAGCTTGTCTTGGAAACAAACGCGTACTTTTAAAATGTCTTTTATATTGCAAATAGTCTAGAGAAACCTGTCGGTCAACTAGACTATTTGGCTTGAAAATTTCAAGCACCTATTATAACCATAGGAAAAAATCGCATTAAGTTAAGGTTGCATCACAACAGGACAAACCTGCGAACGGAATCCTTTTAGAATAAAAAAATCAACAATTAAACTTATTTATCTTCCTCCTTTATCGCTCTTTTTATCAAGTATTGCTTTGGCTGAGGAACCTGAACTTTTTTGTCTAGCGTAATAGCAGGTTTTGTAGGAAGCGTGATTTTAATGATTTTGAAGTCTTTATAATTTCCCATGGGAGTCACCATAGTAGGAGAAGACTTTTCAAATGCCATAATGCCAGCATTTGTGGTAATGACTGAAACCTTGTCAGGATCAATTGCATCAAGTTGCATGGCTTCGAACTCCTGAAAATGGTAGGTGTTGTCTCTTGTCTTTCTCTCGATTTCAGGAAGATCCTGAGCGTTTATCCCAACGGTAATAAGCAAAAAACAAAAAGTAAGTATAGTGGCTGTCCTCATCTGTTGTGTTTATTTAATTTTAAACCTGTCATAAGGTAAAGATATAATGATGGAATTCCCAATTATTAAATGAAAAAATATACAATTTATATTTATGTGACCGGCGTAATAAGATGTTGAAGGCGGTTAATATTGGATGAAAGGATTGGGTTCATTTAGATGTAGGAATGGCTTCAACCTATCCATTCCCGCGAGTAGGTAGAGGCAGGACCATCTATTGAGCTCAATTCTTTCTTTCCCAAATCTGAGACTTTTATGATCCGGATTAAACTATACTTCCTACATGATTTTTCTACTCATAAAAATGCCCCCAATAAGTACAAACTTTTTGGGGGCACATCACTACAGCGACCTAAATTATTATTTTGCTCCCCAGGAATTATTGGTTTTGTCAATGTCTGCCATTCTCTCTGAGGCGTCTATTTGCATTGCCTTTACAGGGGAAGAAGATTGGTCAATGGTGATTTCAATGGAAGTGTTGGTCCAAGGCCACCTTTGGGTCTTCGTTCTTTCAGGGGAATTACTTTCCGCTTCTTTGCTTCCTCTCATTATGGTCAAAGGGAAGTACAAGGTTTCCTTTTTTCCATTTTCATAAGTAACAACCAGGTCTATTGGCATCGGCATCAATCCTTTTCTTTCCAATACTACCACTAGTGATTTGTCCTTTTCGGTAACCGTAGAGATGGCATAATCAATGGTTTTGGTAGAGTTTACCCAGTATTCTTTGTACCAGTCAAGTTCAATTCCACTTTGTTTCTCCATCACGCGGATGAAATCATTAACGTTAGGATGTCTGAATTTCCACTCCTCCCAATACCTTAACATGCCCTTGTCTCTGACCTCTTCACCGATTATATATCCCAGTTGGGCCAAGAACAATGAACCTTTGGAGTAAGCCGCAGCACCATAGGCGGTATTGGTGTTGAAGTGATCGGCATGTGTGGACAATGGCTCCTCAAGTCCTGATTTAATAAGTCTTTCATAGCTGACATAAGAACCTTTAAGGGGCGATTCAGAAGAAGGCTTGAGGTAATTGGCTGCCATATTCAGGGTGCTGGCATAAGTAGTGAACCCTTCATCCATCCAGGAATAAAGGGATTCATTGGAGGCCAATACTCCTTGAAACCAGCTGTGGGCCAATTCATGCATCATAACGCCTACCAGGCTTCCCATTGGTCTGTGACCAGTGATTAAGGTAGACATGGGGTATTCCATTCCACCATCACCACCTTGAATCACCGAATATTGTTTGTAAGGATATTCACCAAACCTTTCACTGAAATACGCCATGGCCTTTGCCGTGTATTCTTTTAGTTCTGGCCAGGTTTTTTTGGTTTCCTTGTCCTTTACATAAAGGTGATGTAAGGTAATTCCATTCTCCATGACCAGTTTGTCATGAGTATAGTTAGGGTCTGCTGCCCACATAAAATCATGGACTTTGGGTGCATAGAAATGCCAGGTAAGGTTGGAACCGGAAGGCCTTTTTACTGAAACACCTTCCTCTTCATAGCCATAGCCTATTTCATTGTTGTTTTGAAGATAACCTGTACCTCCAAGTATATAAGATTTGTCAATGGTGATCTTTACATCAAAATCTCCCCATATCCCATAAAACTCTCTTCCTATATAGGGGTTTGCGTGCCAGCCTTGTTCATCGTAGTTGGCCAACTTTGGGTACCATTGAGACATTGAAAATTTAATGCCTTCAGCATTGTCTCTTCCAGCTCTTCGAACCTGCAGTGGTACCTGGGCCTTAAACCGGCTTTCAAGGAGCACTGTGCTGTGTGGTAATATTGGCTCTGTCAGCTTTACTTCTAATACTGTACCTACCTCTTCCATGCGTACTGGTTGGCCATTTAGAAGTAAGGATTCTACATGAATGTATCCAATTTCATCAGGAGACAATTTGGATATTCTGTCACCTACACGCCTATCAGGATCTTCAATAGAGCGGGACCGCACATCCATCATGCTATTCGGCTGAAATGCATTGTAATAGAGATGAAAAAAAAGTTGATCCAAAGTATCGGGGGAATTATTGCTGTAAGCAATTGTTTGAGAGCCATGGTATTGATTGGTTTTTACATCCATTTCAATATCCATTTTGTAACTTACCGATTGTTGCCACCTATCAGATTGAGCGACAACTTGCTGGCCAAATAAGAAAAGGATACCAATAACTCCAATAAAAAGTACCTTGATTTTTTTCATGTGTGCGTAATTTTTGACTCTAAAATATGGTAAATTATGCAAGCAGCCAAAACCTTTAATTGGGTTAACAGTTTTCTTGCGAAAGAAAGAGAAATAATGGGATCAAATAATAAATATTATGTTAGTTTATTTTCCTTCTATTTTCCGTCGGAGGAAAAGGTGGATAATTACCTTTATAGTGTATACAGCAATAAAATCGTAAAGAATGGATAGGGGAAAGTCCATGTGGGCGCTTGGTTTTGCAGGGTTACTAAGCTTGTTTTTTATCCTTACCTGGCAGGGAGTAAGCTTTAATTATGATTTTGAAAATTTTTTCCAACAGAATGATCCTGAATTGGATTTCTATCAGGAATACAGGGAGGTTTTTCAAAATGACAATGATTATTTATTAATAGCTCTTGAAAATAATGAGGGTGTTTTTGATAGTGCATTTTTGGAAAAAGGTCGGGCTTTTGAAAACGAACTGAAGAAAGTCAATGGGGTAGTGGAGGTTGTTTCTGTTTTAAATCAAAAAGAACCATTAATCAGTCCTTTTGGCATCAATTTCAGGCAATTGTTGGACTGGTCCAGTAAGGAATCCCTTGCTATCAGCTCACAGAAGATTAAAAAGGACCAGCAATGGATGGGCAATTTGGTCGCGGAAGATAGTAGCAGCTTGTTGCTTTTGGTACAGAATGAGCAAATGATAGGCAAGGAGAGAGGTGACACCTTGTATGCAAGCATTGAAAGTAAGCTTCAGGCATACGAATTCGATGCTTTTAGAACGGCTGGTAAAATCAAAGCTCAGGGCGCTTTTGTTAATTTGCTTCAACAAGAATTTGCCTTTTTCTTGAGTTTTGCGATTGTGGGGGTGCTTTTTTTGCTTTGGCTGATGTACCGTTCCTGGTGGGGAGTAGTTTTGCCCTTTATTATTATTGTTACAGGTATATTTTGGAGCTTTTCATTTTTACTTTTGACAGGTGGTGAGTTGGATGTAATGTCGGTGATGCAGCCTCCAATTTTAATGGTCATCGGACTTAGTGGTATGGTGCATGTTGTCAACCATTACCAAACCGCTTTGGTAGCGTCTGAATCTAAAGACCAAGCCATATATGGTGCATTTAAAACATTAGGTCTTGCTGTTTTTCTAACTGCTCTGACCACCGCCCTCGGCTTCATTTCCCTGTATTTCACCAATGTCCCCAGTTTGATGTGGTTTGGATTGTACACTGGCTGTGGCGTTATGTTTATGTTTTTGGCCTTGTTCTCCATATTGCCCTTTGCCCTTTACCACCTTCCTCCTTTTCCTTCCACTAAACGTGAAGTGTGGGCCAGGCGATGGAATAAAATTTTGAAGCTTCTTTTTCAAAAAGTCACTGATCAACGAAAAGCCATCTCCCTATCATTTATAGTGATCACTTTGCTTTCGGGTTACTTTATGACACAGGTTAAAACAAATGGGTATATACTTGATAATCTTCCTGAAGGACATTCTCTTCTGGAGGATTTTCGTTTTTTTGACCAGCATTATGGTGGATCTAAGCCTTTGGAAATTCAACTTCAGGCAGGAAATGGGGGGGCGGACCTTTTTGATTACAGGGTGCTAAAGGAAATAGAAAAGTTGGAGGATTTTGTGCGGGAAAATTATACCACAGGTTTTATTATGTCTCCACTCACAGTAGTTAGGGCGGTGAACAAGGCGCAAAACCGGGGAAACCCAAAAGCCTTTGTTCTTCCATCAGCCCTTGCCTACGAGAGAATGCAGCCTTTGGTCGATAAAATCGGACAATCTCAAAACATTAAATTATGGTCAGCGGATAAAACTGTTGGAAGACTTTCTTCCAGAACTGCAGACAATGGAAGCCTTTTAGGAAAAGAACAACACCAAAAGTTAGAAGAATTTGTAGCAAGTAATATCAACAAAAACCTGCTAAGTGTCAGGTTGACAGGGACCTCCTTCCTCATCGATAAAAGTCATGAATTGGTCACCTATAAAGTGTTTACAGGCCTAGGTTTTGCCTTTTTATTGGTAGGAATCATCGTTGGTTTTCTTTTCAGGTCCTGGAGAGTATCCCTTCTTGTCATCCTGCCAAACATTGTGCCTTTGGTATGGATCGGGAGTATTATGTATTGGTTTGGAATAGATTTCAAGCTTTCAACCTCCATTGTATTTGCCATCGCTTTTGGAATAGCCGTAGATGACAGCATTCATTTCATGACCAATCTGCGGATGCAAATGAAGGAAGGGCATGGGTTGATGAAGGCGCTATACCTTACCTATCTAACTACCGGTAAAGCCATAATTCTCACAACGGTGATCCTGATATCGGGCTTTGTGATGTTGACTTTCAGTACCTTAGAAATTCCAATGTTTACAGGGGTATTGGTAAGCCTTTCTTTGCTTTTTGCTGTTCTGGCAGATTTACTTTGGCTGCCAGTTTTGTTGATGCCCTTTAAAGAGGTGATTGAAAAAAAAATCAATCATCGGATATTGCTTGACCGGGGTAAGCAAACACCGCTGAAATAGGGTAATGGTCTGAATAATCTACTTCACGCAATGTTTTGAACTGTAAAACTTCTAAAGCCTTGTCGAAAAACACATTGTCAATACGTAAGAAAAACAATACTTTGTTGTAAGAAAAGCCAAAACCGCGTCCCCTACTCTCGAAGGCGTTTTCTAAATCTTCTCTAAGGCTAAAGTAGGTGTAACTGTAGGGCAAATCATTAAAATCACCAGCTAATATCACAGGGTAAGGGCTACCAGCAATGTGTTTTTTAAGGATTAACATTTGTGAAGTCCTTAATTTTATCCCTGCTTTTAATTTTTTGATTGTGGATCTGTATTGATTTTTTATACCTTCCAAGTTGTCAAGGTCGGCAGCTTTTATATTCATTGATTCGAGATGGGTATTGTATACCCTGATAGTGTCCTCGTTGATTTTTATATCAGCAAACATGGCCCCGTTATTCCTTTTGTTGTCAAAAACTTTACCGCTGTTGATGATTGGGAATTTACTAAAAATGGCAATGCCATACGATTTCTTTTTTTCATTGCCATTGGCTGAAAAGTAGGCATATTCATAAGCGCCATTGTTACTGATCTTCTTTAGTGCATTTCTCGACGGAGTGGTGAAATCCTGATAAAACTCCTGAAAACACTTGATGTCTGAAGGGTTTTCCTGGGCCCATTTTATTGAATTCGATATTTTGATTTCGTTATCATTGCCCCAGTTATTGTTAAATAACATGGTATTGTAACTTAAAAAAGTAAAACCTTCAGTAATCGTATCAGGTGTATTCCACTGAAAGGTGATGACTAGAAACTTCCAACCAATAATAAGCACTAAAATTGGATAAATGATTAAACGGAACCTTCCAAAAAACAGTAAAAAAATGAGAAATAGGTTCAATAATAAAAATACCGGTATTAAGAGTGGTAAAAGGCCTGTATAATCCCATGTCTCAGGTGAAATATGCACACTGAAAAAGAGGGCTAGAGAGATGAAAAAAATTGAGACGATTATAAAACGCATATTCTAGAATTAAACAATTCACAAATTGGTAATAATTTTGTGCTATACCAATATATTTAATTTTTTAGTGCCACGAATGTTTTTTTGCATAAAAGGTGATTTTTATAATTGATTAATTCTGATTCAGATAAGAATTTATACTCGCTGGAAAGGAAAACAGTGTCAAACAAGGGGATTAGTTGCCGTCATTTTTTTCGTTTAAACGTTAGAATTACCACGGATATTACGAATATGATATTTAACCTGTATTGAATGGAGGATTAAGGAAAAAATACATAGATTAGTGTAAAATTTAATCATAAACAATATGAATAACCTTACAAAACCACTTTTTAGTTTATTTCTTTTGTCGATTTTCTGTGGGGTTTACTCCTGCTCGAACCCATCTTCAAAAAGTACTGTGACAGTGGAGGAGGAAACGGTCGAGGAATCGAAAGAACGTGCCAGCCCTTTAAGATCTTCCTCAGGAGAAATTGAGGGTAAAAAAGTAACTGTTGAATACAGTTCGCCTGCCGTAAAAGGAAGGGTAATTTGGGGGGATTTGGTTCCCTATGGAGAAGTCTGGAGAACAGGTGCCAATGAAGCAACCAATGTTACCTTTGGAGCAGACGTTGTTGTTGAAGGTAAGATGGTGAAAGCGGGGAGGTATTCCTTGTTTACCATCCCAAAAGAAAATGAACCCTGGACTGTAATTTTAAATGCTGACTGGGATTTAGAGCATGGGCATTTTCAATACAATGAAGAAAATGATGTATTGCGTGTAGAGGTTAGCCCTACTTTTGAATCAAGTAACCAAGAATCGCTCTCTATAGAAGTGGTAAAGGAAGGTTTAGCAATAAGGTGGGAAAAAGCAAAAGTTTTGGTAAATATTGAATGAAGTATATAGGGTTCTTTTTTTCATTACTGTTTTCATTGTTGGTTGCCGTGGGTTTATCCATAAACCTGGCAAACCTACCTCCATTGGCCAAAATATTTGATCCATTCAAAGGGTTTTGGCAAAATGCATACAGTGAAGATTACAGTCCAAATAGTGAAGTGACCCTGGAGGGCCTTGAATCAGAAGTTTCCGTGACTTATGATGAAAACCTGATCCCACATATTTTTGCGGAAAACGAGAAAGATCTTTTTAAGGTGCAAGGTTATATTACGGCAACCCACAGGTTGTGGCAGATGGAATTTCAGGTAATGGCTGCAGAAGGCAGGCTTTCAGAAGTTGTAGGATCCATAGCGCTCAACCGAGACAGGGAAATGCGAAGGAAAGGACTGGGCTTTGGGGCCAGGAACAAACTAAAATACCTCCAAAATAACGACCCTGAAATCTTAGATTTAATGTTGGCTTATGCAGCTGGCGTGAATGCCTATATTGACCAACTTTCCCAGGGAGAATTGCCTTTAGAATACAAGCTTTTAGATTATTACCCCCAACCCTGGACCCCTTATAAAACACTTTTGTTTCTGATGAACATGTCAGAGACCTTGTCGGGAGATAGTGATTTGGCTTATACTAATTTCCGAAATATTTTTGGTGAAGAATGGCAGAACAAGCTTTTTCCTGATAACCCGGAAGGAGTCGTACCAGTCATCTCAAAAGAAGACTGGGGCTTTGAGCCATTGGATATTACTGAGCCAGATGCAGCATTCCTGGATTCTATAAAAATAACGCAATTGTTACCAGAAAAGGAGCCGGGGCTAGGTTCAAATAACTGGGCCGTGTCTGGAGAAAAAACCGCCTCTGGTTATCCTATATTGGCCAGCGACCCTCATTTGGGATTAAACTTACCTTCACTATGGTTTTCTGCTCAATTAAGCACTCCTGAATACACAGTCAAAGGAGCAACCTTACCTGGAGCACTCGGTGTAATCATAGGTTTTAACAAGTACATTTCCTGGGGGTCTACCAATGCGGATAGAGATGTGAAAGATTGGTATAAAATCACCTTTAAAGACCAGTCAAGAGAAGAGTACCTATACAATGGGCAATGGATTCAAAGTACCCAGCAGCTGGAAACGTTTTTAGTAAAAGGGCAAAATGATTTTGTAGACACGGTGATTTACACCCATTATGGCCCTGTGGTTTATGATAGGAATTTCAAAATGAAAGGGAAAGCTACAAACTTTGCCTTGAAATGGACCGCTCATGGGAATTCCAATGAAGCCAGAACTTTTATAGGCTTAAATAAGGCTAAAGGGTATGATGATTTTAAAGAGGCACTTACCCATTATGTAGCACCGGCCCAAAACTTTGTTTTTGCTTCCAAAGAAGGAGAGATTGCGATGAAAGTCCAGGGTAGGTTTCCTTTAAAATGGAAAGGGCAGGGCAAATTCCTTATGGATGGCAGTCAGCCCATTTATGAATGGCAAGGATTTATACCACAGGAGCACAATGCCGAAGATAGAAATCCGGAAGAGGGATTTTTGGTTTCTGCCAATCAACATCCTGTATCCTACAACTACCCGTATTATGTTTATAATAATAATTATGAATATTTTAGAAATAGGAGAATAGTTGATCAATTGTCTGATAAGACAGGGATCACTGTGGAGGACATGAAAGCCCTGCAACTAGATAATTTCAATCTTCACGCATCAGAAATATTGCCACTAATGCTAGATAGTGTGGAGGTGGCAGGCTCAGAAAAGGGAAGAATTTGGTTGGAGAAATTGGAAGCTTGGGACTATGATGCTTCTGCGGAAAAAACTGCACCCGCCTTATTCAAATCTTGGTGGGATCACCTGGAAAAGGCTTTGTTTAGTTCCTGGGATGCTAAAGGATTGCCTATTTCCTATCCTAATAAATTCATACTATCCAAACTCATAAAAAGTGAACCAGATGCCAACTGGTTTGATCGGCGGGATACAGAAGTAAAGGAGACTGCTAACTATTGGATAAATGAAGGGTTTTTGGGAATGATAAAAGAAATGGAAAAGTTGACAGCGGATAGTAGTACAGATTCTATCGCCTGGTCGGCTTATAAAAATACACATATTAGCCATTTGATACCCAATTTAACTCCTTTTGGTAGGTTCAATATTCCAATAGGTGGGGGGAAAGGGATTGTCAATGCTTCTGCTTCTGATTGGGGTCCTGGGTGGAGAATGGTTGTGGAAATGGGGCCAGAAATTAAAGCATATGGCGTGTATCCTGGTGGGCAATCAGGAAACCCTGGAAGTAAATTTTATGACAATTTGGTGGATGCTTGGGCTTCTGGAAAATATTTACAAATGGATATAAGGGATAGGAGCGATGCCTCAGCAGTTATGTTTCAAACCAAATTTATTCCTGATTAGCATGAAGTTCATTATACATATACTTATTATCGCTTTAATTGCTTATCTATTAGGTGCTATCGTTCCTTACTATGTTTTAATGATTATAATCTGTGGTGTGTCTGCCTGGTTTAGAGGGGCTGCTTTTCTAGCATTCATTGCAGGGGCATTAGGAGTGGCCAGTGTTTGGATACTTGCACCATTGATCATTTGGTCCGTTTCAGGTTCAGATCTTCCGGATAAGTTTTCCGAAATTATGGGCTTTTCAAATGGTGCAATTTTGGTCGGAATTACTGGTTTAATGGGTTTTTTAATTGGAGGATCAAGTGCATTAACAGGTAATTTCCTGGGAAAACTATTTGTGGAAAGGAACAATGAATACTAGGGCGAATGGTCCATTGCTTGCAGCTTAGAATTCCTTCCAATGTTTTTTTTTTCTACCAATTTGTTTATATTAGAATAAACATAATTCCCAGAATAGCATTTTCCCGAATTATTCACAAAGCATGGTAAATCCTGGTAAAATGATTGGGAAATTTAGCGCTTTGGTGTGGTTATTGCCTTGTAATTTTGGAGCATTTTCAGAGCAGGATTGATTTACTATTGTCTAATTAGGGTTAAAAGTTAACTTTAGCTTTTGTAAAAATTTTTCTATACTAACCAACACTAAGAAATGTCAAAAACAATTATTGTTTCAAATAGATTACCGATTAGTTTACAACACAAAAACGGCAAGTTTGAGTTTAAACCTAGTGCTGGTGGCTTGGCCACAGGATTGGGTTCTATATATAAAGAAGGAGAAAACATTTGGATAGGTTGGCCAGGGAACGATGTAGAAGATGAAGGGCAGCAGAAGGAAGTTGTAGATGAGCTGAAGAAATTAAAAATGGCTCCTGTTTTTCTTACCAAGAAAGACGTAGAACTATATTACGAAGGGTTTAGCAATGAAACCATTTGGCCTGCTTTTCATTATTTTACGCAACACATCAATTACGAAGATGAATATTGGGATGCTTACTGTCAGGTGAATAGGAAATTCTGTAACGCTATTCTTGCCAAAGCAAATGAGGACGACACCATTTGGGTACATGATTACCAACTATTGTTGTTGCCCATGATGCTTAGAAAGGAATTGCCAAATGCTACCATCGCCTTTTTTCAACATATTCCTTTCCCATCCTATGAGATCATCCGAATGCTCCCCTGGAGGAAGCAGATGCTTGAAGGAATGGTAGGTGCGGATTTGATTGGTTTTCATACCTATGATGATATGCGCCACTTTTTGAGTGCTGTAGGAAGAATCCTTGGCTTATCCAATGAGAGTGGCTTTATTCAAGCCGACAATAGATTGATAAACGTGGATGCCTTCCCGATGGGTATCGACTACGATAAGTTTGAACAAGCAGCATTAAGCAGTAAAACAAAGAACTACGTCAAGAGATTCAAACAAACCTTAGGTGATCAGAAGTTGCTGTTAACCATAGACAGGTTGGATTATTCAAAAGGTATTCCAAATAGAATCAAAGTATTCGAAAGACTTCTAGATGAAAATCCCCAATACCAAGGTAAAGTATCGATGATAATGGTGGTGGTTCCATCCAGGGATCAGGTAAAATCTTATCAGACCCTTAAGGAAGAAATAGATACTTTGGTAGGTCATATCAACAGTAAATTTTCTACCCTGAACTGGGTACCCATTCACTATTTTTATCGCAGTTTTCCGTTCAATGAATTAAGTGCTTTTTACAGTATGTCAGACATTGCCTTGGTGACACCACTTAGGGATGGAATGAACCTGGTGTGTAAAGAATTTGTGGCCAGCAAAACCAATAAGAAAGGGGTGTTGATACTTTCTGAAATGGCAGGAGCTAGCAAAGAACTTGTAGATGCCATATTGGTCAACCCTAATGATCAGGAAGGGGTGACAAGTGCTATTGTGGAGGCACTTTCAATGGATGAGGAGGAGCAAGAGTTGAGAATTAGCTCCATGCAGGCAAGTCTGAAAAAATACGATATTTTTCAGTGGGTAAAGGTGTTTATGGATAGGTTGAAGTTTGTAAAAGAAAAGCAGGCAGACCTTGAATCCAAAGCCTTGGACAAGAAAATTGCCGCCCAAATTAAAGAGGCATTTAAAGTGGCAAAAAGGCCACTATTGCTATTGGATTATGATGGGACACTTGTTGGATTTAAAGGCAGACCTCAGGATGCATTTCCAGATGAGGAATTAAAATCACTGATAGCTGCCCTTTCAGAAAAATGTCAGACAGTCATAATAAGTGGTAGAGATAAAGAAACACTTGGGAAATGGTTCAAAGGGCAAAAAGTGGACATGATTGCCGAGCATGGTGTCTGGTTAAAAAGAAAGGACCAAAAAGAAGATTGGATCTTATATGCTGAAGTCGACGATAGCTGGAAGGAAGATATTCGCAAGGTAATGGAATATTATGTGCTGCGTACACCAGGAGCATTGATTGAAGAAAAGCACCATTCGCTTGTATGGCATTATAGGAAAGTTGAGAGTGGTCTGGGGGATCTTAGAATGAGAGAGTTGTTCAGCCACCTTAAATACATGGCTAGAGGTCATAATCTTCAAGTATTGGAAGGCAACAAAGTACTGGAGATCAAGCGGCCAGATATAAATAAGGGGCGTGCAGCTACGGCCATGATGAAAGGCGAGGAATATGACTTTATTATGGCTTTAGGCGACGATTGGACAGATGAAGACACTTTCAAGGCCATGCCGAAAAATGCGTATACCATTAGGGTAGGATACACTTATACGCAAGCCAATTATAACATAAAAGACCCTCAAGAAGTAAGGGTGTTGCTTAAAAGTCTATTGAGTTAATAGCTGACTTGACATCAAATCTCTGAGCGTTATTTAACCCAAGGGATATCGATGTGCAAAGACCTGTCTTTTTTCAGGCCTTTCGGTGTCATTAGCGGCATCGAAAGGCACTGTAATTTTTTAAAGCCGAAATAGACAATAGATTTCTGTTTTTTGAGGCTCTATTGGCTAGATGAATTCAGCCAATTTTTGCCATTTTCCCGAAATAAAATGGGTAAAAGTCCAAACCTTACTTATTCATTTCTTAGCACCTGGGACTATTGAGAATTGATCCAGTTGGCAATGTCCACCATAACATTGGCGTTAAATGTTTCTGTATTCGTACCGTATTCCGAAATAGCTCCGGTTTCGGCGGTTTGAAAAAGGTGATTCAAATTTTCGTAAAAATTAATTTCAATATTTGCCATTCCCATTTGCGCGAGTGATTTTTTATTTGATAGTGCATTTACCTGTTTGTCTTTTCCCCCAAAAGCTACCCAGGAAGGAAGGGATACCTGGGATATATATTGTTTAGGCTCCATTTTAATAAATTGATAAAACCAGGGGGATGTCAAGGAGGTATATTGTTTTAAAAGTTTGTCCACTTGACTTGCTTTTTTTGTACTATCCATTTGATCCAGCTTTTTGTCACTCTCAAGGAATTGCTTGAGTTTTTGGTTGGCATCAATGGGGTTTTGACTTCCTTTAATTAATTGATACAAATTGAAATTATAGGCTTGTTGTTCTTGAGCAAGTTTATCTTCTGCTCCAGAAGCCATTATGATGTCGTAAGTTTGTTCACCCATAAGGCTGTCAATTGGAATGACTGGTGGAGCAAGGGCCATAATATATGCCAGGTTCCCAGTGTTTTGGGCTCCCATCATCCAAGAAATAAGTCCTCCTTCACTGTGACCAATAACACCTATTTTGTCTCTGTCCACAAAAGAAAAACTTTTCAGTTTTTCCACCGCAGCCCAGGAATCCTGCACAAAATCTATTGTAGTAGCCCCTTCCATGGTCCCCTCCGATTCACCTATGCCGCGATCGTCGTAACGCAAGACCACTATTCCCTTCCGAGTAAGGTAATCAGCGATCACCCAGAAAGGCAAGTGGCCGAAAATTTCACTGTTCCGGTCTTGAGGGCCGGACCCACTTATAAGAACAACTGCTTTAAATGGTCCCTCACCTTGCGGTTTGGTTACTGTACCTTTAAACAGGATATCTTCCTTTTTTTGAACAAAGGAAGTGTTAATGATTTCGTAGGGAAATGGCCCTTCTGGGGTTTGTGGCCTTTTTGCCAGGTTGGGTTCCTTCTTATTAGAGGGAGTTAAGGTAAGGGCTAAAGACAAGCCCGATTGCGTGAATTGACCTGTAATACTATTGTTAATCAGGGTTCCTTCATAATCAGCACCTAGAGAAGCGATGTTGATGGAGACCAATGTACCGTCAAACAATACTTTGGTCAATGGAATACCGTAGGCGCCCTGCTGTGGACTATCAAGACTTCCTTTCCAACCATCTTCAGAAGGTTCAAAATTAAAAACCAAAGGGAGCTGTTGTAAACCCAGGTCTAACTTTCCTTCCCATGTTCCAGTGATTGTTTGAGAATAACTTATGGAGAAAGCCGATAAAAAAAGAGCAGCTATTAAACAAATTAGAGGTGACTTCTTGTTTAAAAGCTGTTCCATATTTCCCTAGTGATTGGTTAGTTTAAATATATGAAAAAAGAAAGGTAGACCATAATTATTACTCCATAAGTGAGGGCAATTCACTTTTTGGAATTAGGTTTAGCGTTCTTTGAAAATTCTCCTTGTAGTTAGAAGGATTCAGGGTGTAATAAAATGCTCCTTTTTTCGAAGCCGTTTTGTCTTTTTCTTCTATCTTTTGAATGATTTTACTTGATAGGAGCTTGCGCGTGAAATTTCTCTTGTCAATTTTGGTCGCAAACAATTTTTCATACAAAGCCTGAAGTTTAGGCAAAGTAAATTTTTCTGGTAGCAACTCAAAAAGAATTGGATGAAATGCAGCTTTACTTCTTAATCTGCTAAAAGCCATTTCTACCATTTCTTGGTGGTCAAATATTAATTTGGGAATTTGATCCATTTGAAACCAACGTGCTTGAAAGTCATCATTGCCCTGATTTTGATATTTTTTAATGTCAATTAACGCCATGTATACTACTCCTACAACCCTTTCCACTGGATCTCTATCGGGTTTGCTAAAAGTATGCATTTGTTCCATGAATACATCCTTTAACCCTGTGAGTTCGTTGAGTATTCGATTGGCGGATTCATCGAGAGATTCATTGGCTTTAAGAAAGCCTCCCATAAGACTCCATTTTTCTTTTTCAGGAGAAAAACCTCGATTGACCATTAATAGTTTGTAATTGATACCATCAAACCCGAAGATTATACAATCTACAGCCACTAAGACCCTGGTTTGACTAGAATATTTAAACATTTTTATATTATATTTTTGTTACAAAAGCACTCCTACATAAGGAGGTAAGTTATACCTTTTTATGTTTGAGTTACGTACCCGAGGTGATATTTGTTTTAAAAAAAAGAATATTCATCATCCACCTCTCTCCATTTACAAGTGCTAATTTCGTGAATTTTTTTTTAAATGTAAGGCTTATTAAACCAAAAAATTAAATAATGATGCCATTTTTGCAATATCAAGTCTTATTTTACACAGGTAAATCTTAAGGGATGAATAAAATATGGAATTTGGCCTTATTATTCCGACTGCTTATTGCTAAAAACCCATTTTGTTTCTGTACTTAATTTTGTCCCCCAAGTTGCTCCAAACATTCGCTACTGAATTGATTGCAATCGGTAATCTCAATACTTAACTCTACGAGTGCTTAAGATTGAGTTGACCTTATTGAACTCCGGTTATTAGGCTTAGACTTTGGTAATAGAAGCTATGATGAGGAAAAAGCAATCGCCTAAAGCGAACAGGTCAGCAGGCCTTTAACCTTAAATTGTGTCATTAAATTCCCCTAATCCTTCGTAAGTAGTTTGTTTGGATGAATATGGATTGCCTATTTCTGGTTTTACCTTAATGTTCCCGATATAGTAAGCCTTTTTGGTATTTTCGTTTCAAGAGCCAGTAGTCACCTACGCGCTAGATTTCACAATGAGAGGGACCTTATTTCCTTTAAATAGTAGTATGCGTCTTCTCCTTATTTATTTGAACCTCAACACTTATCTAGTGCACTAGAACCTCTAATTAATATAATTTTTGAAAGTTGAATTTGTATTATATCGCAAAAAAGACCTCAACTTAATTTAAAACTAAAATAATAAGCTTTGACCGTTAAACCCATGTTTTTGCCATTAAAATTAAGAACCCTTAAAGACACAAAAAATAAGGTGTTTTAACAAATATTAACTAAATTATTAATATGTTATTTTTTCTTGAATATTTACATTTTTCCATTATTAGCTTTTTTCTTGATTAAAATATATTTATAATTATGGAATGAATGACTTTAGATCATTAACCACTTCCCTCCCAACCTTTTAATATTTGGTTTATACCAGGATATAATAATTTCACCTTGAGATGATACTCTTAATCTCCCTAAAATGGTGTGATTATTTTGTTGAAAGGTATATTTATGTATTTGTCACCTAAATTGTCAATTGCCTATGATAAAATTAAAGTAAGCACCAACTTATGAAACATAAGTTGGGAAAAGTAACCTAAAAAGTAAATCAATTAACAAATAATCCACTATGAAAAAAAGTTTACATTATTTCCGGGACATGCAACCGATGTCATGGCTCTCGGCAATCCTTTTTTGTTTGTTTTCAGGGGGCCTTATGGCTCAAACTGAAAGCTTAAACAAAAATTTGGAAAACATTACCAAAGAACAAACGGTTTTAGCCAGTACCAATCTTAAAAATGCTACTGCTGAAGCTGATGTTACGATTACAGGTGTTGTTACAGATGAAAATGGCATGCCAATTCCAGGTGTGACAGTTTCGGTTCCTGGAACTTCTATCGGTACGGCTACTAATTTAGATGGTAAGTATACCTTAACAGTTGCAGAAAATGCAAGTGTAATTTTTTCATTTATAGGTTTTGAAAGCCAGACAGTAAATGTAGCCAATCGATCTACCATTAATATCACCTTGAAAGAAGATACCCAATCCCTCGATGAAGTGGTTGTGGTGGGTTATGGTACTCAAGAGAAGGTGAATTTAACAGGTGCTGTTGGAGTTGCTACAAGTGAAAGACTTCAGAACAGGCCTATTGCCAATGTAGGTGAAGGTTTGCAAGGAGTAATTCCAAATTTAAATATTGCTCCTAGGAATGGTGATCCTTCCCAAAGCCCAAGTTTTAATATTAGGGGATACCAATCTATTAATGGTGGTTCGCCACTTATTTTGGTAGATAACGTGCCCATGGATATTAACAGAATCAATCCAAATGATATCGAAAGTATTTCTGTCCTTAAAGATGCAGCTGCAGCTGCAGTATATGGTGCTAGAGCAGCTTTTGGTGTGGTATTGGTAACTACCAAAAGCGGTAAAGAAGGCAAAGTACGTGTATCTTTGAACAGTCAGTATTCATTAGGTAAGCCTATATTCAATATGGATCCTGTTACAGATCCGTATGAATTTGTTCAAGCCAGAAATTTAGCTAACATTCGTACCAATGGGGTACCAAGTTACGATCAGGACATGATCGATGGTACCAAACGTTGGTCTGAAAACCCTATTCCGGAAAACGAATGGGGAGTTGCAAATGGTAGCTTGAGGTTTTATGGCTTTAATAATTACACCGAAAAGATAATGACTGATTTTGCGCCATCTCAGCAACATGATTTGTCTATCTCTGGTGGATCAGAGAATTCGAAATATTTTGTTTCCATCGGTCACTTAAATAAAGATGGTTACCTTAATTCAGACCGTAACGAAAATTTCAAGCGTTACAACATCTTAATGAAAGCCGAATTTAAAGTAACGGATTGGTTGACATTGGATGAGAAAATAGTTGTAAACTCTCAGCAAAGTGACAAGCCTTATTTCTATAACTGGGATGTAAACATCAATACCTTGGCTAGGGTAAATCCTATTATGCCAATAACTTTCCCTGATTTGCCCTATTATGTTACCGAAGGAGACAGAGATACTTATGCACCTTATATAGGTAAGTATTTTGGAGGAACCAACTTCTTCCCTTATTTGGAAGATGGCGGTCGTTCTACTTGGACCAACAATGATATTTGGTTGACGCAAGGAGTAACTTTAAACCCGGTTGAAGGATTGACAATTAAGTCCAATTTCTCTTATAATTTCTTTCACAGGTCTGAGCAAGATGTTGCAAGTAAAATCGAAATTGTTGACACGAATCTTTTGGCTGCAGGTCTTATCAGTAATGGATTTAGTGGTAACGACTTCATCAATGAAGAAAGTCGGTACAATCAATATTATGTATTCAATGCTTTTGCGGATTATAAGTTTTCCCTTCCTGAAGTACATAACCTGACGACTATGGTTGGATTCAATCAGGAGTGGGGCAACAACAAATTTATCAGGGCCCAAGCGAATACTTTGCTAACTCCTTTGATAACTGATTTGAATGCCACTACTGGATTGCAACAAACGTATGGTAGCAGTAGTCACGTATCCTTAAGAGGAGCATTCTATAGAGTGAATTATATCTATGACGATAGGTTCCTATTGGAAGCCAATGGTCGATATGATGGTACCTCTAGATTCCCTTCTGACAGTAGGTTTGGTTTCTTCCCTTCTTTCTCTGCTGGTTATAGAATATCTAATGAAAATTGGATGGCCAGTACGAAAAGCTGGATGGATGAATTGAAAATAAGAGGTTCTTATGGTACTTTAGGTAACCAATTATTGGGTAGCAATTATTACCCATATATTCCAACTTTGGGTACAGGCCAATCAGGTTTTATGTTAAGCTCAGGTCAACGAACACCTTATGTGTCTGCTGCCGGACTTGTCAGTCCAACTTTGACATGGGAAACAGTTGTTTCTCAAAATATTGGGGTTGATTTCACGCTATTTGGAGGTAAAATCGATGCTTCATTTGATGTGTATTCCAGAGAAACAAAGGACATGTTGATGCGTAGAGATTATCCTTCCATATTGGGTACAGGTGCACCACAGTCGAACGCAGCTGATTTGAAAACCACTGGTTGGGAGTTGGCAGTAACATGGAAAGATAGAGTTAAAGATGAGCTCTTTTATGACGTAACATTGGCCCTTTCCGATTGGACTGCTGAAATCACTAAATTTGAAAACCCAGAAGGGGTAATCAATCAGTACTATGTAGGTCAAAAACTAGGTGAAATCTGGGGTTACGAGACCGTAGGTATATTTCAATCACAAGAGGAAGTAGACAATGCTCCTGATCAATCAAGATTAGGGGCCAATTGGAGAGCTGGTGACATACAGTATGCAGATTTAAATGGAGATGGAATAATTTCTACTGGTAATGGTACTTTAAGTGATCCTGGAGATAGGAAAATCATAGGAAACGATACACCTAGATTGTCTTTTGGATTGAATAATAATTTACAATGGAAGAATTTCACTTTGAATCTTTTCTTCCAGGGCATTTGGAAAAGAGATCACTGGCCTACTTCTGGAAACTGGACATGGTTTTTCCCTTTCAATGCTGGACATGTGGAGAAATATTTCATCACAGATTCTTGGTCTGAGGATAACAGAGATGCCTATTTTGCAGCGCCTCATATTTCTACCAATGACAAGAAAAACATCCAAACACAAAGCAGGTTCTTGCAAAATGCTGGTTACATCCGTTTGAAGAATGCCAATTTAGGTTACAATCTTCCTCAAAACTGGATGGAGACCATTGGTTTCCAAAATGCCAATATATATTTCTCTGGCATGAACCTTTGGGAGTATTCTCCAATTCGCAAGCCTTTGGATCCTGAATCCATTTATGCAGGAGCCATTGAGTATCCTATGCAAAGGGTATATACTTTAGGTGCAAGGATTACCTTTTAAATTATTAAATCGAAAAAAGTATGAAAACATATAAATATATATGGGCTGCCGTTTGCCTGACACCATTATTGCTATTATCATGCAACGATGACTTTCTGGAGCGCTACCCACTTGATGAGGTTAGTAATGAAACCTTCTGGAATACAGAAAATGACTTAATGGTCTATAACAATAGCCTTTACCATTTGGCATTGAATGATGACAATGTACCTATTCTGCATGGTCATTTTGATGGCTTTAATAGCCACTGGGGAAGTTATTGGTTTTTAGATGAATTTTCTGATAACCTGGCTCCAAGACATGACCGACATGCCTTTTTTCAACAAGTACGTGCCGGAAAACAAATTGTACCAAATGGCCCTCAGCGTTTTGGTTATAAAGGTTGGAATTTCGTAAGAGCAATCAATGTAGGATTGGAGAATTACAGTAAAGCGGATATTTCTGAAGAAGTCAGAAATAAATATGTAGGTGAAGCTCGTTTATTGCGTGGTTGGTTTTATGCTGAGAAAGTTCAGAAATTTGGAGATGTTCCATGGGTGGACAGAGAGTTGAACATTGATTCTGATGAGTTATTTGCGGCCAGAACTCCAAGAGAAGAGGCCATGGATAAAGTTTTGGAGGATTTGAATTTTGCTACTGAAAATATTCCAGATGATTGGGGTGATGGTAACGAACCTGGTCGTTTAAACAGATGGGCAGCATTGGCCATTAAGTCCAGATTGTGTCTATATGAGGGGACCTGGAGAAAATACCATGGAGGTTCCAATGCCGAGATGTGGATTAGAGAAGCAGCTGAAGCTGCCAAAGAAGTTATAGACAATAGCCCTTATGCTATTTACAATACAGGTGATCCGGAAAATGATTTTAATTCATTTATGAGAAAAATTGATATCAGCGGAAATCCTGAAGTAATGGTTTACAGGAGATATCAGCTAGGTATCTATACCAATCACGTTCAAAGTTATTTTAGTTATTCTGGTGGAGCTACCAAAAGTTTTGTGGAGGATTTTCTTACCACAGACGGACAGCCTATCTCTTTGTCCCCCCTTTATCAGGGAGACAATACCATCGAAAACGTTTTTGCGAATCGTGATCCTCGTTTGAGGCAAACTCTTTTGCATCCAGATGATACCGAGAAATACAATTACGATCGAGGTGATGGAAGGGATTACCCTAGAGTTGTTGGAATGTCAGGTGGATTTACCACTACTACTGGATATCATATTATCAAGCACTACAATGCAGATGATATGATTGGTAAAGCCTATAACACAGCAGAATCGCCTGCAATAATTCTTAGGTATGCAGAAGTATTGTTGAACTACGCAGAAGCCATGGCCGAACTTGGTGAAATTACACAAGGTGATCTGGATTTGAGTATCAACCAATTAAGAGATCGTGTTAACATGCCGCATCTAATGGTTGATCCACCAATGGATCCAAGGTATGCGAATGATGGAGTTTCTTCATTGATTGTAGAAATTAGAAGAGAAAGAAGGGTTGAATTGTTCCTTGAGGGTTTCAGGTACAAAGACCTTAAAAGATGGAAACAAGGTAAAAAACTGGAAATCCCTGATATGGGAGTTCAGTGGAGCCCAGAAAACCAGGCCAGATTTGAAGGCGCTACGGTGCAAACTAGTGTGGATCCGGTTTCTGGAAAGACCTATATCGATGTTTATAAAGGCACGGATTGGGCAAATCCTGTATTTGATGAAGCCAAGCATTATTTATGGCCATTGCCTTTGGATGATTTAGCTCAAAATCCTCAATTGCAGCAAAACCCTGGATACAATTAATTGATAATTATCTAGAATTTTTAATACCGAAAAGCCTGCCGTAATGGATAGTTTCAATAGAAACACCATTTTCGGCAGGTTTTTTTGTGCCTTTTTTTACAAACGGAAAGGAAAATCAAAGGGGATATTTTAAATTGATGCCTAATTACCAAACCCAAAATGTACCCCATCTCCATACAAGCAGCACATTCAGATAGATATTCTATTTTTCACATAGAATATGCGCAGATTTTACATGCACATCCAAGCCTTTTAAAGTTGAAATACTTCAAAGGTTCCTTAATTAAATCCAAAGGGCTATTTCATGAAAGGTCGACACTAACCGGGATTATTAAGAGAAAAAAGAAAATGGATTCCGACAATAACTTTATTGAAATCAAGAAAAAGTCAACAACAATTATCCGTAGAGAACCAAGCTTAAAATTTTATCCGCATTCGGATCACTTTAAATATACTTTAAAATAACTTTTAGTCACATGAAAATAGCAAAACCCATTCTACCATTGCTGATCATCATAGCCATGCTATGGAACCCATTATTTGCAGTCGAAGCAGATTTTCTAAGCATGGATACTGTGAAATTGGAGAATCCAATAACAGTAAACTATCTGAAACGGCACCTGAAAAAGTCTGGCCCAAAACTGGCACTTACGCCAGCACTTGAAAGAAATTTGAAGCGTAAGATAAAAAGTGACCCTTTGGTGAGGAACTATTATAATGCTCTAAAAGCCAATGCGGATGATGTACTCACAATGCCTGTACTTACCCGAAATGTTATCGGGCGAAGACTATTGGGAACCTCGCGTGACATGTTGCACCGTGTCAATGTATTGGGGATTGCTTATATAATCGAAAAGGACAAGAAATACCTTGATAAAATAAATGAGGAAATCATTGCCGTAAGTAACTTCTCTGACTGGAATCCTTCTCATTTCCTTGATGTGGCAGAAATGGCGACCGCTGTGGCTTTGGCCGTTGACTGGGTTGGAGATGATTTGCCAGCTGCTACGGTGAAGCTAGCGAAAGAAGCATTGATACAGAAAGGAATTGAGCCAAGCTGGAATGGAAACAAAGGTAGAATGTACGGCACCAACAACTGGAATCAGGTGTGTAATGCCGGTATGATTGCTGCCTCTCTTGTGATTGCAGACCAGGACATTGAATTGGCAGCAAAGACCATTCATCGTTCAATCGATGGAATTCCAAATGGACTTATGCAATACGGACCGGATGGGGCTTATCCTGAAGGTTCTACCTATTGGGGTTATGGTACTGCCTTTACTGTACTTACCTCTGCCATGCTAAAAACAGCTTTTAAAACTGACTTCGGTATAGGCGATTACCCTGCCTTTAAAGAAAGTGCGGATTTTAGGATATTGACGATTGCTCCTTCAGGGAATTATTACAATTATGCAGATTGTGGAGATCGCCACAGCAATGCTGGCGATATCATTTTGGCCTGGTTTGCTACACAAACTGGTAATTCCTTGTACATAGAGGATGAAAAATTCAACCAACCTGTGACTGACTTCGGCAAGCTTCACAGAATCGCAGGAGCCGGCTTGGTATGGTTGGCACAATTTGAAAAAACAGAAGAAGCGGAATTGCCTCTTGTTTATAAAGGAGATGGTAAAAACCCAATCGTGATCATACGTGATGGTGAAGGTTACTATTTTGGAGGTAAAGGTGGAAAAGGAACCGTCTCCCATGGGAACTTGGACGCAGGCTCATTCATTTGGGAGCTTAATGGAGTGAGATGGAGCATTGATCCAGGAAATCAAAATTACAATGAATTGGAGCAAGCAGGATTTGATCTTTGGCAGTCTTGCCAGGATTGCGAGCGTTGGACCTTACTGACCAAAAACAATTATGGCCACAGCACCTTGACTGTCAATGGAGAACTTCATGTAAATGATGGTTTTGCCAAAATGCTGAGTGTTAGCAAAGGCGATCAGCCTGAAGCAGAATTTGATTTGACCCCTGTCTTTGGGAATAATCTAAAAAAAGCTACTAGGAAATTTATCAAACCGGACAATAACTCTCTTGTTATTGAAGACCATATAGAAACCAATGTGCACACTAAAATGATCACCTGGCAGATGATGACCCAGGCAGATGTAAGTATAGTGGACGGTGGTGCTGTGCTTACCCAGGATGGGAAAAAGATAATGGTAGAGAATCTTTCTCACCCTGAAATAATGGTTTCAGTAATCTCATTGGATCCAGCCCCTTTGAAACTTGACAGACAGATTGAAGGATTAAAAAGGTTGGAGATCAGAATCCCCGCCTACATTATCGAAAATAATACTGAGCTAATAAAGGTTAGATTGAAAGCACTGTGATAAATATAAAAACAGCTGTCAGCAAAGAACGAATATCCCATTTCCCGATTAAGGTTTTAGGAAGTGTCTTGTTCTTTCTTGTTGCAAGTGTTTCTTTTGCACTATCCGCTCCCTCTGATTTTGAATTGGTAAGGGAGAGGGTAGTGGAAGAGTACCTTGTCTCAGGGATAGATGAAGCAGCAATAGCAGTGCTTCTAGAAACTCAAAATCAGGATGGTACCTGGCCTGGAATCAATTATGAGGATGTTTCCAGGACTGGCTTTGAACATTATTTTCATACGGGCAATATGGTCAGCCTGGCCAAAGCTTACAGGCACACCGACTCTAAATTCAGGAACAGTCAAAAAGTAAAACAAGCCATCACAGCAGCTTTGGACCATTGGGTACAAAACGATTATTTCTGCGACAACTGGTGGTACAACCAAATAGGAACGCCCAACAACCTGGTAGCAGTAATGCTATTGATAGGGGAGGAAATGCCAGAGAAGTTGGTGAAGGATGCTCAGCCCATTATTGGGAGGGCACATCTGAATGCTTCTGGAGCAAGACCAAGTGGTGACAGGATAAAAATCGCTGGAATACTTGCCAAGAACCTGCTTTTTCTAGGGGAAAAAGAAAAATTCGAAGCGGTTCTAAAGGTGATTGAAGGAGAAATTAAGTTTGCTACAGGCAGTCGAGGATTGCAAAGAGACTTTAGTTTTCACCATAGAGTGGACCGTGTTAACAATACGGCATCCTATGGATTGGGCTATGCTGATTCATTTGTGGAATGGGTAGTATATACCGCAGGTACCCAATATGCTTTTTCTGAAGATAAAGTGGAAATCCTGGTCGATTACTATTTGGATGGCATAAGCAAAAATTTGTCATTCGGTAAATTCTTTGAAGCTGGCGCTAAAAACAGGAGTATTGCCCGACCTGGAGCCATACATGCCCTCAATGCCGCCACCCCAAGAAAACTAGTGGAGGCGACCGATTATCGAAAAGCGGATTTGGAAGAAATAATTAAGGTTAGGGAAGAGGGCATAGAATATGTCACACTTTCCTACAGCAAGTATTTCTGGCAAACAGAATATTTCACCTTCCAAAGGCCTGACTATTTTACTTCCGTAAGGATGTACTCCATAAGGAATGACAACATGGAAGTGCCCTATAACAGTGAAGGACTGAAAAACCATCACCGTGGAGATGGGACCAATCACCTTTCATTAACAGGTGAAGAATATGTAGATATTTTTCCGGTTATGGATTATCAGAAAATTCCCGGAGCAACTATTCTACAAAAGGAAGCACTACCTGATGGTGATCAGATACAGAAGCCGGGTTATACGGATTTTGTAGGAGCAGTCACCGATAATTTGTACGGCAGTGTGGCCTTTGACTTTATCAGTCCTCATGATCCATTAAAGGCCAGGAAAAGTTGGTTTTTCTTTGACAAGGAATATATATGCCTGGGAGCGGGTATTAAATCTAAAGGCAAACAAGAGGTTTTCACAACCTTGAACCAATTGCTGCTATCTGGTCAGGTTCATGTACAGGAGGACAATAAAGTGAAAGCTTTAACTCAAGGAGAATATGCGCTAAAGGATATTAATTGGGTGCATCATGACAATGTTGGCTATTTTTTGTTGCAGCCGGAAGCCCTGGGAATGTCTTTTGGTGAAGTTACAGGAAGCTGGACGAGCATCAACAAACAAACAAGGGCTCCTCAGGAGGATGTATCAAAGGATGTTTTCAGCCTTTGGATAAATCACGGCAATAATGTGAGAGAAGGCAATTATGCCTATCTGGTATTGCCCAATGCTACTTTGGAGGAAACAAAGGCCTATCGCAGCAATGATCAAATTGAAATTTTGTCCAATACGGTAGCCATTCAGGCCGTCAGACACAAGCAATTGTTACAGGTACAAGCCAATTTCTACCAGGCTGGTAAATTGAAAATTGGCAATGGATTGGAAATAACTATGGAAGGGCCAGGCTTGCTTTTGATTCACCTTGATGGTAATAAAATTGTTAAAATGGCAGTAGCTGACCCAAGTAGAAAATTGAGCAAAATTCACCTGCAAGTCAATGGAAAAGTAGCGATTAAATCCCCACATCTGAATACCAATTGGAACGCTGAAAGTTGGGTGAGTGATTTAACCGTAAAGCTTCCTGAGGGGGAGTTTGCCGGAAGTAGTGTAATATTGAGGGATTAAGGAATCCATTTCCGGTATCAATTGAATGGGTCAAGCTACTTTTGATACTGCTTAATTTTAAGATAATAATAAACCTATGAATAGAATTTTGAATGTCAATTTGGGTCTTTTGTGGCTTGTGTTTTTTGCCTTGGTTTCCTGTAATCAAAAAAGCCAGGAATCATCGGATGAGCCCATCGTAATAGATGAGCGCGACCAAAAACTTGCAGTGCGTAAAATCATACCCATAGACAGTGTGTGGGCAGGCCATAGGGTAGGTTTTTCCTTGCTTACGCATAAGGACCGTCAATACATTGCTTATTATGACAAAGACCGCCACATGACTGTGGGGCAAAGAAACTTGAATGAGGATCAATTTGAATTGCACCGTTTGCCAGTTTTTGATAGGGAAGAAGGGCAAGGTACCAGCACCACACTTGGCTGGGATAGTCATAATTCTGTAACCATTGGTATAGATTCAGAGGGGTTCTTGCATTTGGCCGGCAACATGCATGTACATCCCATTACCTATTTTAGAGGGCATAAGCCATATGACATCAGTAGTTTAAAGCAAGAAATGGAGATGGTAGGCTCGAATGAAAAACGCTGTACCTACCCAAATTTCATGAAGGACAGAGAAGGCCGTCTGCTGTTTCATTACAGAGATGGAGGAAGTGGAAATGGGAATGAAATCTACAATATTTATGATGTTGCTTCTAAAAGATGGGCACGCTTGCTAGATAGTCCTCTGACGGATGGAATGGGAGAAATGAATGCCTATGCTTCTCAACCTTCCTTAAGAGCAGACAATTGGTACCATATGTATTGGGTATGGAGGGATACGCCGGATTGTGAAACCAATCATGACCTGTCTTATATCAAAAGCCCAGACATGGTGAATTGGTACGATGCATTCGGCAATAAGCTAACTGTACCTGTCTCTATTGCTCAGAAAAGCGTGATTGTGGACCCCGTACCGCCTAAAGGAGGGATAATTAATCTTGCAGCAAAGTTATGTCTCGATGAGAACAATAAGCCATTGATGGCTTTCCATAAGTATGATGAAAAGGGTAATCTGCAGTTTTACGTAAGCAGGATCGAAGGGGATGCCTGGAAAGCCAGGCAAGTTACCAATTGGGACTATAGGTGGGAGTTTTCAGGTCGAGGCAGTATCCACTCTGAAGTGCGCATTGGAGATTTCAATCGCAGGGAAAATGGTAATTTTGAGCTGGGCTATAAGCACATAAAATATGGTGAAGGAACGGTTTTATTGGACAAAGATTTAAATAACATCGGTGAAGTGTTAAAACCGGAAAGCTTCGGGTCTAACCTTACATTGGAAGGAGATTTTAAGGGACTGGAAATAAGAAATGCCATGGATCTGGGGAAATCGGAAAATGGGAAAACCTATCGTTTGAAATGGGAAACCCTTCCTCCAAACCGAGACAGGGCTTATCCTGAGCCTTGGCCAAATCCATCTGCTCTGTATTTGTATGAAATGGAATAATTGGCATACTACAAGAAACCATTAATGCTATTATTAATGGTTTCTCTTTCTTTTAAAAGCGCCAGTCACTTTGAAAAATAAATGTGATTTCTACCAAATAAAATATGTTCAAAATTTCTTCAACTTCTATTAAGGTATTCAGATTAAATGGGCTGACCTTATGTCTTTTAGTTGTTCATGCTTTGAGTGTGTATGCGCAAAGTCCGTCGCATCCTTTTTTAATCGTAAAAGCAGACCAATTCGAGGCACACCGGGCAAAAGCCTATTATGAACCGTGGAAATCCATGGCCGCAGATGCTTTGAAGATTACTGAAGAAGGATTTGATAAAGAGGATAGAGGAGCCTATGAGTTGCAAGATTATATTGGTGCAGTGGCTTTGGCTTATATCCTGTATCCGGAAGACAAAGCCAAGTATGCACAAAAAGTCAAAGACTTAATCTTAAATCAATACTCAAAATTAAAACCTACCGAAAAAAGAAACTGGGGTGGGGTGGTGCCTCCCATGAGCTCCTTTTTTGTGGCTATCCTGGCACTTGATATTGTGTACAATGATTTGACCAAAGAGGAAATTCTAGCCTGTGAAAAGGTAATTGAATCTCAAATATTTAAAATAAACCGTAAAGGAAGCTGGACGGAAGTAAGGCTTGGCACCCATGGCGCCTGGGACATTTACAAAGGTGTCCGGAGCAGTCCGGATGAGGCTTACTTCAAAGGGACCATGGCGCAGATTACCCCTGATGGGGTATCTCCAATCACCATTCATTACGCCTGGGAAAGAGTAGGAGGAGGAGATAGCAGGATCTCTAAAGCTGGCTATATGGATGTATTGGAATTTACAGGAATAGATAACCGATACTATTCCAATGAAAAACTGCAAAAATTTCACCGTTGGCTATTCAGTGCCAGTGTGAATAACAGCAAGGAGATGGCCATTATAGGGGACATGCTCCCCACACAGACTTTAAACAATGACCTGTTGCATGCACGGGTAGGGAATTTTGATGCGGAAGCAGCTGCTTATGCGGCGTGGTTTCATGAAAACGATAAAAAGAGAGGCCATATTATCAGTTACCTGCTTCCACAAAAGGAATTGCCGTATCCCAAACTGCCTAAAAGCAGTGTTTATGAAGATGGCGGCGCTTTTTTAAGAGAAAATGCCATGAAGCCGGAGGGAATCCATGCTGTACTTTACAATATAAAAGGTCAGGATGAGTGGCATACCCATCAGGAAGTGAATGGCCTGGCCTTATCAGGCCTTGGCAATAGATTGCTTGTGAATGGCGGAAGATTAGGAGCGCCAACCCGATCTGCGACACTAAACAATACCCTAACGATCAATGGTCAAGACCATGCTGCCCGAACAGGAAATGGGATTTTAGAAAGTATAAGTAGGCCTACCTTTGATTATGCCAAGGGCGATGCAGGGGCTGCCTTGGAAGTTGCTAACCATTACCGAAACCTGCTGTTGCTTCATGGTACCGAAAATGCGAAAGCTTATGTACTTCTATTGGATGAGGTAAAGGTAGGAGAAGGAGATAAGGTTCATTCCTATCTTCATCCGGCGAATGAAAGCCAGATAGATACCATGCTGGCCAATCAATCCTATTTAGCTGCCATTGACCATTATCCAACAGTGGAAGGGACATCCTTGGAAATCCTGTATTTGACAAAACCTGATTTGGTAAACCAAAAACTGGTGCCTTCTGCTGTGCAATCAAGTTATCCCGGTTACCCGGATCACAATCGATTAGAGGCTATTTATTCCCCAGGTAAAATGGGTCGAAAGAATGTGTTGTCCTTATTAAACCCCATTGGCAGGGAAGGGGAGAGAATGGCAATAAGCAGTGATTTTAAAAGTGGATTTGAGGTCAATTTGATTGAGCACAATCAAGGTGCAAAGGATTTACTATTGAACAGTTCTGTGCCTGATTCCAAAATAGAAATTGAGGACATTACCTTTCATGGGGAATTTTTATTAAGAAGGAAAACCAGGGGCGATAAGAGTTTTCTGTTTGCAAAAAAAGCCATGTCCTATGCTGACAAAGGACATGATTTTAAGGCAAATAAAAATGTCACCTTATGGATGAACCATCAGTTTGTAAGTGTTATAGCAGCTGAAAACACTGAGTTTTACCTAAAAAGAAAGCCTTCCAGGGAATTGTATTTGGACGATGTTTTGGTGGATGAAAAGGTGAACAAAGAAAACAGGATCAAAATTTCCCTAACTAAAGGAAACCATAAATTATACTATAAATAACTAACATTAACCCAATACCAGATGATTAAAATCAAAAGTCTTTTATTGCTGTTTTTTGGAATATTTTTTATTGCAAATGTTTCAGCTCAGCACTTGATTAGTAGCAAATACAGTAAACAAGAACTTGGAGAATTACTTATTCCACTGAAAGATTGGCAACCATTTCCAGCTATTGACGATAGGGAAGCCTGGAGCAAAGCAGACAAGGAGCAAATGGAATTTTATCTCGATTATGCCAATGAGTACATAGATTACTCATGGCCTTATATTCCAGCCACCAAATCTTTGTTAATTCACAGAAATGGAAACAGGACCGAATACCAAGACATGACCTTTGAAAAAAGAAGGGTTTTGGGCGCCATGATTTTGGCAGAACTGTATGAGAACAAGGGGAGGTTTATCGATCCCATTGTCAATGGGGTTTGGTCCATTTGTGAAGAGTCCTTTTGGGGAGTACCAGCACATTTACCAAAATCAGATGAATATTCAGGATTGATGGATGTATCCAAGCCATTTGTAGACCTATTTGCAGCGGAGACAGCCATGTATTTGGCTTGGGCAGATTACTTTTTGGGAGAAAAATTCGATGAAATTTCTCCTCAGATAAGAAAAAGAATCCGTCATGAAACCGAATACCGTATTTTCGAACCTTTGATGAACAAGCACCACGGTTGGATGGCCGCCAATGCCAATGGAAGGCGCCCAAATAACTGGAATCCATGGATTTGCTCTAACTGGATCAATGCCGCATTATTATTGGAGGACGATGAAGATAAGCGGGTAGCGCATGTTTATAAAGCCACACAAGTTCTAGACGAATTCTTAACGCCTTATCCTGAAGATGGGGGCTGTGATGAAGGACCTGGCTATTGGGGAGCAGCAGCAGCCTCGTTATTTGACAACCTTTCTTTGTTGAATGAGGCATCAAATGGCGCTTATCAGTTTGCTTATGAGGATGAAAAGGTGAAAAATATGGGACTCTTTATTTATAGGGCCCAAATTAGTGAAGACTACTTTTTGAATTTCGCAGATGCCAGTCCCAAACCTACCATGGCGGGAGCCATGATTTATAGGTATGGTAAAGCCATTCAGGATCCGGACATGATGAAGTTTGGGGCTTATTATATAGCGCAAAATGAAAAAGCCTTGCCTAGATTTCATTATTTCAGACATTTCTTTGAAGTGTTTATGAAGGATGAATTTGACAATGCAGAGAAGGGCCTTCCATTGCCTAAAGACGTTTGGTTGAAAGACATACAGGTAATGGTAGCCCGAGACCATGAAGGAAGCACAGATGGCTTTTTCCTTGCCGCTAAAGGTGGGCACAATGATGAAAGCCACAACCACAATGATATAGGAAACTATGTAGTTTTTTACGATGGTCTTCCTTTGCTAATAGATGTTGGGAGTGGGACCTATACCCGAAGGACTTTCAGTGGGGAGCGGTATTCCATTTGGTTCAACCGTTCAGATTATCACAATATCCCTACCGTTAACGGTGTTACGCAAAAAGCAGGTGTGGTATTCAAAGCCACCAATGTTTCTTATGAAGCCAAAAAGAACAGTTCGGCCATGTCATTGGATATTAGTATGGCTTATCCAGAATCATCAGGACTTGATTCCTGGAAGAGAGAGTTAAAGCTGGACCGTGGTAAAAGGGTAACCGTAAGCGATAAATACCAATTATCGGCTTCAGGAGAGATCATTCAACACCTGATGACCATTTACCCGGCCACAGTGGTGAAACCTGGTTTAATTTCTATTGCTTATAAAGGTAAAGATGGTAAGCTTGCACCATTCGAAATCCAATACAACCCTAGTGGAATGCAGGTTAAGGTTGAAAAAATTCCTTTTGACCAACCAGAAGATGAGGGGATTAAAGACAAATGGGGTGGAAATATCTACCGAATCAACCTTACAAGCAATGGTGATGTAAAATCCGGCAAGATGGATTTTACCATCAGCAAGAAATAAATATCAATAGCCAAAAGGGCCTAAAAATAAAATAAGCGTGGATAATCCTCACGCTTATTTTTTTTAGGCCCACCCACACCGGAGGCTGAGCCTGTCGAAGCCGTAGGAATCCCCTCCCGGAGGCTGAGCCTGTCGAAGCCAGCGGAGTCGAGTATCCAATTTCAAATCGAATTGATTTCTGATTATCAATAGCCCCCAGCTTCAGCTGGGGGATTAGAATGTAATATTATATCTCGGGGCTTTAGCCCAATCTTCACCTTTCAAGAATAAAAAGATTAATTAGGCTCTAAACCTAGGTTGATGGCTTATTTTTCCAGCACCCATCTCTCCTCCAAATTTTGGCTAAAGCCGGGTGAATTGTTATTGCTTTTATAAATGGGCTAAAGCCCATTCCTATTGAGCAGATTTCGTTAATCAATTTGACGGTGCTATTGAATGAATTCGAAAACTTTCAGCATTGTAGGTCCAAGTTACACTTCGCTAAACTTGAACCAGTAGTAACCAGTGGTGCCGGAGGCTGAGCCTGTCGAAGCCGGAGGAGTCGAGTATCCAATTTCAAATCGAATTGATTTCTGATTATCAATAGCCCCCAGCTTCAGCTGGGGGATTAGAATGTAATATTATATCTCGGGGCTTTAGCCCAATCTTCACCTTTCGAGAATAAAAAGATTAATTAGGCTCTAAACCTAGGTTGATGGCTTATTTTTCCAGCACCCATCTCTCCTCCAAATTTTGGCTAAAGCCGGGTGAATTGTTATGGCTTTTATAAATGGGCTAAAACCCATTCCTATTGAGCAGATTTCGTTAATCAATTTGACGGTGCTATTGAATGAATTCGAAAACTTTCAGCATTGTAGGTCCAGGTTACACATCGTTAAACTTGAACCAGTTGTACCGGAGGCTGAGCCTGTCGAAGCCGTAGGTATCCCCTCACGGGAGGCTGAGCTTGTCGAAGCCGTAGGAATCGAAAAACGTTAGAAACCTACCAGCTATTTCGGGATTAAGAAAGTTGAAAACTTTCAGCATTATTGGTCCAAGTTACACTTCGCTAAACTTGAACCAGTAGTAACCAGTTGTACCGGAGGCTGAGCCTGTCGAAGCCAGAGGAGTCGAGTATCCAATTTCAAATCGAATTGATTTCTGATTATCAATAGCCCCCAGCTTCAGCTGGGGGATTAGAATGTAATATTATATCTCGGGGCTTTAGCCCAATCTTCACCTTTCAAGAATAAAAAGATTAATTAGGCTCTAAACTTAGGTTGATGGCTTATTTTTCCAGCACCCATCTCTCCTCCAAATTTTGGCTAAAGCCGGGTGAATTGTTATGGCTTTTATAAATGGGCTAAAGCCCATTCCTATTGAGCAGATTTCGTTAATCAATTTGACGGTGCTATTGAATGAATTCGAAAACTTTCCGCATTGTAGGTCCAAGTTACAATTCGTTAAACTTGAACCAGTGTTACCGGAGGCTGAGCCTGTCGAAGACGTAGGGGCCAAAGAGGGGTACTTCGGAAGTGGGGTAGGGTACTTCAGAACCTACCCATTGGAGTTTAAAACCTCAATTACCCACTTTAAAACAGGGGTGGGGTACCTAAAACTGACAAGCTCGGACCTTTTAACTCGAATTTCCCGGTTCAGAACTCCTAATTTTCACCTCAAACCTGAAAAATTTGACCCAAAACTGACAAAAAACGAGTTATAAATCGGAAAATAGGACAAAATTTCAGGAAAAGTCTTTGGATAAGGTCAAAATTACTAGGTTCAGAAGTGGGGAGGGGTACTTCAGAACCTACCCGTTGCAGTTATTTACTTCAAAATTCCAGTTATGAAGTGGGTAATTGAACCTTTTAGCCGGAAATTCCCGCCTTTTTGGCAGTATTTTTTAAGTTTTAACCAAAGCATTTGACCAAAAACTGACAAGAGAGAAGGTTTAAAATAAAGCATTTCAGCAAAATAATGCTTTGCATTGGGTTTTTTAATTAAACTCGGATCATTAACAGGATTTCCTGAGCTCTCTTATTCAGGGTTGAAATCACTAGGGAATCAGCAGTTAGGAGATTACAATAGGCGATTGTTTATTTGGGTTTAAACCTTGCGTATAGGGGAATATATAGGTTTTCGGAATTATCCGTTTACAAGCCTTCGTAAATGTTTACCAAACGCTTAGAGCAAAATATGCCTTAAACCTATCATTTTTCCAAAATCCCAAAAATCCCTGTATAAAGGTCATATAGGGTTTTTTATGTAGAAACATTTAGTTAGTTTAGTGGGCTGTATAAAATATATAAGTCACTTCTTGGGGAGGCTTATTTATATATAAATGTTGTGGGCAATACGTAACAAAAATAATCATAGTAACATGAAACAATTTTTTACAACGGCAATCTTGATTCTGACTTCTTCAATTGTTTTCAGTCAGTCAGAAACGGACTTCAGAAAAGTAAACTGGGGAATGAGCAATTCAGAAGTGAAGCAAATTGAAACGTCTGAACTTGTAAAGGAAGAAACGAATTCACTTGCATATCGGACTGACTTAGCAGGGTTTAATGCACTTGTTGGATACATTTTTGCTGGGGACAAACTCACACGCGGAAAATATGTGCTTTTGGAAGACCATTCAAATAAAAATGATTTCATCAGTGACTTCAAAAAACTCAAAGAACTGTTGACTAAAAAATATGGTAACCCTGGCAAAGACGAAACCATTTGGAAAAACAACTTATATAAAGACGATTACGAAGACTGGGGGACTGCCATTAGTATTGGACATCTTATTTACTATTCAACATGGAAAACTGACCGAACAGAAGTAACTCTATATTTAAGCGGTGAGAATTATAGCATTAGTACAGTTATTGAATATCAAAGTAAAGAATTAGGAAATATAGAAAAAGAACTAAGAGAAAAAGAACAACTATCAGAACTTACTGACAGCACTTTTAGAAAAACTGTATGGGGTGCTTCAAAAACACAAGTAAAGAATGATGAAAAATTGGAATTATTGCAAGAAGATGGAAATATTCTCGCTTACCAATCAACAGTTTTAGGATTTGACGCTCTTATTGGTTACATCTTCACAGGAGATAAATTAACTCGTGGCAAATATATTTTTCAAGAAGAACATTCGAACAAAAGTGATTTCATTTCAGATTATGAGTCGCTGAAAAAAATACTGACAAAAAAATACGGAGGGCCTAAGAAAGACCAAACTATTTGGAAAAATGATTTGTACAAAGATGATTATGAAGATTGGGGAACCGCAATAAGCATTGGACATCTTTTGTACTATTCAACGTGGGAGACAGAACAATCTGAAATTACTCTCATGCTATCAGGTGAAAATTATAAAATTGATTTACTCATAGAATTTATGAGTGTAGAATTAAAAGATTACGAAGAAAAAACTAAAGAAAAAGAAGTATTAAATGACTTCTGAAAAGTAAGTACTGCCCACAATAACTAAGCATTCTGACGGCTGGAACAGCCTAGTCTGAATGCAGTGTGTGTGCCCAGCATGGGCATCTGGTATCGAAGATACCAAATTATTCCAGAGGGTGAAAGTCCCTTATGTGCGGGAATTAATGTCCCGAAGCATTAGCAAGTCGCAAGGTGGTTTGCCGTGAGGTAAGCACTGAAGGAAGCGAGACTGCAAACCCCGGTTCCAACGAACAGGAACTGGATACGGAGGCCGGTAAGGTAGGATGAGGTAGCACACCATACTGACGTCCAAAGGTTGGGTAACTAACAGGTGTCTTACCGGTAGATCCAGTGGATATTGGGGGAAGGAATATGCCATTACCTGGGGAGGTCTTGGAATAGATTCAGTTTCTATGTGCCAAGAAGTCAGCAGAAGTCATATTAGTTATCGGAAACGAGCTGTAAGAGCTACAGAGGCCTCACTTGATAATGAAGGACTGAACATTGAATCGCGTCTTAATTCGGTTTGGAATGCTGAGTAATCGGTATAGCCTAACCTTAAGCGGACAAGGAAGAGAAAGCAATGATAGGAAAAGTACTACAATCCAAAAATCTTTATAGGGCCTATCGTCAAGTGGTAGGAAACCAAGGTTCTGCAGGAGTAGATGGTATGGAAGTGAATGGTTTGAAGTCCTTTATAGACCAATATAAACCATCTTTGCTAACCGAAATTCTTAGCAGGGAGTATGTACCGAAAGCTATCAGAGGGGTGGAGATCCCCAAGAGTAACGGAAAGACTAGATTACTAGGGATTCCGTGTGTAGTGGACAGATGGCTTCAACAGGCGGTTAGCCAACAACTTGCGGTCCAATTTGAATTAGGTTTCGAAGAAGAAAGCTTTGGTTTCCGTCCTGGAAAGAATCTTCACGGAGCAGTAACCCAATCTCTTAATAACATCAATGATGGCTATCAGGACATTGTGGATATTGATCTGAAAGGGTTTTTCGATGAAGTACAGCACTACAAACTACTGCAACTAATCTATAATAAAGTAAAATGCCCGACAATCCTGTGGCTGATTCGAAAATGGTTGAGAGCACCGATCCAGATTAATGGGAAGCTGCACAAACGCAGAAAAGGATTGCCACAGGGAAGTCCCCTGAGTCCGCTGTTATCTAATATTCTCTTGGATAAACTGGACAAATACCTAAAAAGTAAAGGGTTGAAATTCGTTCGTTATGCTGACGATTTTAGTGTTTATACGAAGTCCAAGGCAGAGGCCCGAAAGGTGGGAAATGAAGTTTACTTGTTCCTCAAAAACAAGCTGGAATTGCCCATTAACAGGGAAAAGAGCGGTATTAGAAGACCTACAAAATTCGTGTTGCTTGGACATGGATTTACTCCTACTTACGGGAAAAGGGAAAAAGGCGACTACCAATTAGTTGTCAAGAAAGGTAGTTGGGAGAATCTAAGGCGAAAACTTAAAGGCATTACCAAGAAAACGTTGCCATACAGTTTTAAAGTGCGGCTTTATAAACTCAGAGAGGTATGGATGGGCTGGATAAACAATTATCGTCTGGCTAATATAAAATCCAAACTTATTAAGCTTGATGAGTGGTTGAGGAATCGTCTGAGATACTGTATTTGGCATGACTGGAAAAAGCCAGTGCGGAAACGTAAAAATCTGATAAGGTTGGGAGTTTCACAAGGTTTAGCGTATGCTTGGAGTAGGACCAGAAAAGGAGGATGGGCAGTAGCTCAAAGCCCAATTTTGGGAACCACGATTACTCTTTCAAGACTCCGAAGAAAAGGTTATCAAAGTATGCAGGATTATTACTTGAAATTTAAACCTGAGATTCAATGAACCGCCGTATACGAGAACCGTACGGTCGAGTAGGTCAGGGGGATCACTCCCCCTTTCCCCTCCAAGAACCGTACGTGAGAGTTTCCCCTCATACGGCTCAAGCACTCTAAAGACTGCCAAGGGGCAGTCCGGCCATCAAGCCAGTCGGCTTTCTTTGAGGTTTTTAGGTGTAGTTTTTCCTTGAATCATCCTTTCCTTAAAGTAACTTTCCCATTCCCTGTCATAAGGGTTAGAGTTGTTCCTTATTTTAACGTGCCTCCTTATCTTGGCGGCTTCGAAGAGTGGAAGTTCAAATGTCTTTTCCTTTTCCTCGGCGGCAAATACCCAATTTCTGTTGCCTTTGGTCTTAAAGTATTTTACCCTGACCCATCGGCTTCCTTTCTTGGGGTGTCTGCGCTTGGCCCATTTCCACAGTAATCTGAAAACTTTATGGTCCAGAAGCGCAAAGGTTCTTGAGGCGGCTGAATGGCGGTAGTAATTGGCCCACCCCCTGATCTTTGGAGAGATCATGCGGATGAGTTCTGCCTGCGTCACGGACTTATGGTTGGCTGTAGCCCCACCGATACTTGCCATGATTGACTTCACTGAATCCTTCCTGGGTTTGGTGAGGCATTTGTCACCGTATTTGCGGATGTTGAAGCCCAGAAAGTCGAAACCCTTGCGTATATGGGTAATCTTGGTTTTCTCCCGGGAGAGTTCAAGTCCCCTCTTGGAGAGAAACCCGTTGATTAGCGGTTTTATCTCACTTTCAAGATATTCACTGTCGCTACAGGTCACCACAAAGTCGTCCGCGTAGCGGATGAAGTTAATTTTGTGGGGGTTTCTCCCCCCTTTGTGTCCGGCATGGATGTTTATTTCTTTTTCCATTCCGTTAAGTACCATGTTGGCGATTGTAGGCGAGATTATACCACCCTGCGGTGTTCCACTTTCTGTTGGAAACCATTGTTTGTTGTCCATGTAGCCCGCCTTGAGCCATTGGGCAAGAACCATTTTGCTTAAGGGGATATTTTGCAGGATCCATTCGTGCGAAATGTTGTCGAAACATCCTTTGATGTCCGCTTCCAATATCCATTCGGCCGAATTGCGTTGGCACAGCACATTGTGGCATTGGACGATTGCGTCTGCGCACGAGCGTTTGTGCCTGAACCCGTATGAGTTCAAGTCCGCTGTGGTCTCCGCTATCGGGTCCAGTCCCAGCCTGAACAGGTCCTGCATGGCCCTGTCCGCCATGGTGGGTATGCCCAGGTGCCGGTACTTTCCGTTTTTCTTTTTGATGGATTTTCGTCTGAGTGGTTTTGCTTTGTATCCCCTGACTTTGAGAAGTTCAGTGGCTTTCCACTTTCTCCCCGGCGTGTTCCAGAGTACCCTGTCCACACCTGGGGTTCTGCTGCCTTTGTTGGAGGTTACCCGGAAAATTGCGAGCAGTTTCCCGTAGAATGACCTTGACATCAGGTGCAGAAGTGCTTTTGCCCTGTGAAAATGTTTTTGTTTGACGGCCTTTACGATACGTGATTGCAGTGACTTTACGCCACGTTCGACCTTCTTCCAATTAATGGAGTTCCAATCGTCCCATGTCGTTGGGGATGCACATCCGGCATTTGTCGGATTCATTTGCGTTTTCCTCATTGAAGTCTTACTGTAATTTTCTCGTAAAAGAGTACCATGACGGAAGTGGGCCTATCTACCACATTAGATGGTAGCATTTGCTTTCTCCGTCTTTCCTTTACCCGCAGCCCGTTGGGCCTGCTTTGCAGCCGGCTAATCCCGGAATTCCGGGAAAGATTGCGGGCTTACCAAGTTCCGCTTAGATAACGGACGGGGTTAGGTCCTGCCTCTTTGCCGGGGGAATCGAAATCCATGTAGCAGAAACCGCAAAGCCTGCTAACTATACCCCTTACCGTTTTGGTCACAGCGTGTCAACGTCTTTCGCTATCTACACGTCACGACATTTATCAGCAGTTCACATATGTTGACCATACCCATCAAGCCTAACTCCCCCGCACCTGACGTTAGTGCGCAACAGAGATTCTTCACAGAATCTCTTTACGGGCTATATTGTCCGGATAGCTTCGCACAATTCCGTTACCAGAAATGCACGTATCCATAGGCTACTTGTGATGGAACACAAGGTTTAATCGTTCATCGAACGTTAAACAGTTATCTATGCGACTTCTTGTCGCACTACGGTGGTGTGAGAGGCGCATCGTGGGCTTTTGGCTCACGACCGTCTACTCGATTGAACGAAGGGTGTTGGGAACTTGGTTTACTATGGGGAATGATTTTCTTCTTTTGCTTTTTTAGCGATGTGAGAATGAAAAAGTTTCTGATTTTAAATTGTTCTTTGTCCTAGGGTTCCTTTTTTTAGTATTTATTATTGAATAGGTAAACGGTTTTGGTGTGAATTTTAGGCTGTTATTACCATTTGGACATACCTGTCCCTTTAAGCTAATTGATGCTTATTATTTTGTTTCTTGATTTTGTTAAACCAGGTGACTGGAGGCCCTCTTTGGTCGAAGCACGCCACTGTATGTAGTTCTCCGGTTTTGCAATAAGAACACTTTCTGAACAGGGAAGCCGGTTTTTCTCTTAATTCTATTACGACCTTACCGATTTGACTGTCGATACTGACCTTATGTGTTGCCTTGAAGGCACTGGCCAGGATTCCATAATGTCTGATGCGGGTAAAACCCTTGGGTAAGATATGTAATGAAAATCTTCTTAGGAATTCAGGAGCTGTTAACCTACAAGTTTCTTTTTTGCCCTCTTTCCGGTAGTTCTTTACCGTAAATTGAACCTCACCGTTTTGAAGTGATTTGATCCATTGGTTGCTAATGGCAATCTTGTGAGAATACCTACCTAGGTATTCAATGACCTGTTTTGGGCCGAAGAATGGTTTTTTGCAATAGATGACCCATTTCTTGGAGAACAATTGCCTTGCAGTGTTCGGGGCCAACAACTTCTTTTCCCTTAGTGCCTGCACCATTCTTGCTCTGAATACGGTAGACATTTTCTTTACCGGAAAAAGAAATCGCCCTTTGGAGAGAGAAGCCTTCCATTTACCGGAAGGTGTTAGACCACCAGCAGGAACAATGCAGTGCAGATGAGGGTGTAAGCTTAGGTTCTGCCCCCATAGCCTGTCCCGAAGCGAAGCGTATCGGGATATGTAACACACTTACCATTCCAGTCTTTGCACCTAGCAACTTGGGGTTGGCAGCAAAGTCCCTGACGACTGACCATGCGGTTTGAAACAGCAGGTGGTAAAGCTCAGAAGGCTTGGTCAATGCTAATTCATTGAGCGTGTCAGGCAAGGTGAACACGACATGAAAATAGGAGGCATTCAACAGATCCTTTTCTCTATTTTGTATCCAGCGTTCACGTAGGTGTCCTTGACAGCGTGGACAGTGCCTGTTTCGGCAACTGTTATAACTCAGGTGTAGCTTTTTACAATCAGGATTATCGCAACGATCAATATGCCCTCCCATCTCAGCGGTTCGGCAACGCATCAGCGCATAGAGGGTACGGGCTTTCCAAGCATTGGGAGCTATTGCAGGAATATCGTTGTGTAAGGCTCTGATAATATCAGCAAGCTGACAGGCAGAATGCTTATCCCTCATAAAGTTTCTCCAATGGGCTAAACGGGGCCTTCCTGCCGACCCTTGCCACGTGAAGATAAATTAGCGTTGTATTAATGTCCACATGGCCGAGGAGTTCTTTGAGCGTAAAGATGTCAGTGCCCATTTCGAGCAGGTGGGTAGCATAGCTATGCCTAAGAGAGTGAGCGGTAACTTGCTTGAGTATACCACTAGCTCGTCTGGCTTCACGTGCGGCCCACTGCACACCCCTTGCACTAATGGGAACAGTTTCACCAGCACTGTTCTTGCCGTTAAAGAGATATTCGACAGGTTTTTCTACTTCCAAGTACGTTTTAATCCCTCTTGTAAGAAGATCGCAGAGAGGAACATATCGGTCTTTTCGGCCCCACCCGCAGCCTGGCCCCTTACTAAAACTGTCCACAGGACAGTTTCTTTACGTTCGGTCCTCTTCCCGGATATGGAGCATTTTTCGGTCAAGATCGATATCCGTAATCTTGAGCTTGCAGCACTCAAAGTTTCGTAGCCCACAGCCATAAAGTAAAGCAAGGATTAGGCGATGTTTGAGTAGCTTTGGAGCCTTTAATAGCTCCTTAACCTCCTGCTGACTAAGGACGACAGGGAGTTTTTTTGGTCGTTCAATTGAGGGCAGAATAACGCTGCTTTCTTTCCTGTCAAAGATTCGAAAAAGGTAGCGGAGTCCGTAAACGGTGTGTTTAAAGAAACTGTCGGAGGGAGTATGGTGCTTACGCTTGAGAAAATGGAGGTAGTCCTGTATGACTTCGTCATCAAGTTCAAGCAGATCAGAGTTGAGATGTAGTCCCATATGGGCCAGGCATCGAGCGTAATTGTTGAGAGTGCTTTGACTTTTCCCCGAAATGGTTATTGATCTTCGGAGCCTTTTGAGTTGTAAATCAAATCCCGGAACATTTTCACAGGCTTTTTCAATGATAGATTGCTTTTTTTTTCATAGCTTAAAATGTTTAATATTAACGATAAGTCTAATGTAGGAAGAAACGGCAACAACTGCCGGCTTCCTGCCTTAGCAGGATTCGTTCAACATTGTATAAGCGTAATGCGGGCTGAATGGCTAAAATTGATCATTTTTTCTCCTAATAAACTTTGCGGTATGCGGACAGTGAATAGCTCCGAAACCCGCACTAAGCTTATATTTGGCCGTTAGTGTGCCACGAAGCTGTGATAATCCAGTAGGTGTAAATCCTAATTAAATAATTTGCTGTTCATTTAGAAGAGCTCCACAAGTGAGGGTTACGCTTAAGCTCGGTATGCTAAAATGTACAAGCTAAAATACATAAGCGTGAACCCAGTAGCTTCGAGAAGTGTATCAGTCGTTGGGGAGAGTTTTGACGGTCTCAAACCCTGGAACGTTGCAAGGATTAACAGCAATGTGAAGTGTAATGGTCTAACAGAGTCATAGGGGTGGGTTGGTTATAAATGGATTGTGCAAATGCTTGGTAGATTCATGTGAAAAGCAAATAAAGAAGGCTATCGGTTAGCCGTATGAGAGTAAACTTCACTGCCTGCCAGTATTTTCGGGGTACGGTTTGATAAAGGGTTACTGATTCTTTGCTACTTATTATTATCTTTATAGGCATGAATAAAGTAGGCTATCAGGCTGTATTCTACTAGCTAATACAGATAAGACAAAATCATAAAGAAAAAGAAATGAAAAAGAAATGAAAAGGCAATGCACAATAAAGCACATTTACAAGCCCTACCACTCAAGTCAAAACTTCAGCTTGTAAAAGAGCTGTTTTCTTACTAGTGCCCGGACTTCTCAAAAGACAAAAAATGATTAAAGTAACAGGTAACATATCGATACCCAAAATTCAGAATCTATATTCTGAACTCGCTTCATCAAATGATGCTGTGATTGATGTGCATTTGCCTAAAAAAATAGAAAAACTGGATTTCGGACTATTGTTCTCCTATTTGCAATTTTTATCCACTTGGGTAAGAAATAATAGTTCAGGAAAATTGAAACTACCAGTTAACAACACGGAAGAAGCAATTGAATATTTGGATAACAATGAATTTGTTTATCCTTCTATTGTATTAGCTTGGGAGAAAGAAATTGTAAATGCGAATGGAGAAAACATAAAAGGTGAATTAAAACTTCCGAGCAAGGAATACTTCAACCGAATGGATTTTTTCGACTTAAAAGGAACTTCGGTTCCTATTTACTGCTTCGACCACGATAAATCAAACAGAGGACTTTCACGCCACCTTTACAAGAATTTCAGAGAACTAGGTAATGAAACCACACTTAGCTTTAACCTTTTCAATGCCTTTAAAAAAGTTGGAGACTTCAATAAAGAAGTTTTTAGAACTGCTGTAAAAGATCACTACGATGACTTTATAGCAATAATCCACGAACTTCTCACGAATACACATGAACATGCAAAAACGAATGAACTGGGCTACAATCTTTATCCAAATATTCGTGCGTTGCAATTGAAATTTCACAAGAAACCTATTATCAAATTCATTGAACAGTTTCAAAATTATGCAGGTCTTGTTCAATATTTCAATTCAGGATTTAGTGTTAATCAACAAGGTGACTTATATCTATTAGAAATTTCGATTTTGGATAGTGGGCCTGGATTTGTGAAACGATACAAAAAGATAAGCGACTATAATTTGAACATTTCCGAAGAGATAGAAATTATTAAACATTGTTTATACAGACACAATACTTCTGCTGACGGATTTAGAGGTGAAATTAAAGGCATTGGGCTTGATAGAGTTATGCAAACACTGGACGGAAAAGGCTTTGTAAGGATAAAAACTGGACGGGCAGATGTTTTTCGTGACATGAGAAACAATCGTTATCATCATCATGATAATGCAAGTGAAATTCAGTTGAATGATTTCCAGAATAACAGCACCAACGATTTTAGTGTATATCCAGCAGCCGAAGGCACTTTACTTTCTATTTTTTATCCCTTAGAATTTAATCAGCAATGAGAAACTACTTTATATACCAATATGAAGACGTAGTTTCTTCAACAGGAAAACTGAGAGTTACGGTATTGTTTATTCACAAAACGAAAATCGGCTCACAGAATGAATTGGCTCAAGAATTAAATAACTTTTTTCAGGAACATAGTATTACTGACAAATTGGTAGTACTCGTTCCGAAATATCTTGATGTTTCCTCCTTAGAATTTTTCAAATCAGGCAGAGAGATTACATTCCAAAGGGTTCCGGGTAAATCGGCAGACTATTTTGATAAATGCCTAATGATTTATGATTATGATTCTGACGGAAGTTTAACTTTAATTGAAGGTGAAAAACCCAAAAATAAATCTAAGTTCGTTTCACATTTACTAAGAAGCGGTTCAACCGTAATTTTCAAAAACAATGGTGGTTTGGTTGAATCAACTCCTGACCATCACTTTGTTTTTCCTAGCAATAAACACTGTTCTAAGTTTATTCGAACAGGAAATGTTTTGATAAATCAATCAGAAATATTTTTCCTCGCTGTTCAACTTTTGAAACATGCAAAGGATAGAAATATTATTTACTGTGATACTTCATCTATCAATGTTCTACCATATTCAGTTTTTGAATTGAGAAGAAGGTTTAAGCAGGAGTTTGATTGCCCTATTGTTCACAGTTTTGAATCATACGATTTATTTGAAAAAAGCACTGATAGTTTTTCTCCTGAATCGTTAGTATTAATTTCATCTTCTACATCAGGCAATATTATTGATAGGCTATTAAAGGAAAAAAGAGCCGATAAGGAACAGATTCAAGTTATTTACTTTTTAGGCCCAAATGACAAATTTTTAAACCACAATGCTAATATCATTTGCAACCTTACAAAGGATACTGAATTTCAATTAGGAGAGGAAGAATTTGAAACTTACAATAACCCAGAAGATTGTAAACTTTGTAAGAACCATTCAAGACCAATAAATATTCGTGGTGATGTATTTCTTACTGTTCAACCGAAAGTTGAAAGACATCTTCTAACAATAAAGCCTGAGTATTTCGCTAAGAGTATCGCAACATTTGCTAAACACTACAAAAGCGGATTGCTAAACGAAGGAGTAATTAAGGTCTATTACAAAGACAATTTTCCTGATGCGAACTACGAAGTATATTTTGATATTGTTTTTATACTAAAGAACTTAACCAAGTTTAAAAGGTTTGACGAAGCACTAAATAGATACATTGATAAATATATACCTGCAAACACCAAATATCTTTTGTATCTCCCTGACATCGGTTCGAAAGAACTTGCAAAGCATATCCTTACTAAAATTCCATCAAGCATAAATCCCGAGCTAATAAAACTAGATTCAGACTTTACAAGTAAAATCAAAGAAGAATCGGGAGCTGTAGTGATTGTTGCTTCTTGCATTACCACAGGTAAAAAACTATTACAGATAAGTCGATTAATGCGAAATATGGAGAAGTTGAATTTGGTTTATTTCGTTGGTATTTACCGTCCTTTAAATAACAAGTTCTCAACTGACCTAATTAGTGATTTAAAGAAAGGTAAAGACAAAAGCGATGAACGACCATTTGTTGCAGTTGAAACAATTTACTGTTCAATACAGCAAACCGAAACTTCTTGGGAACTGGAAAAAATCTTTTTTGAAGACTTTATAGGTTCACTTGACGAAGATAAAGAGCCAGAAGTTTATAGCTATGTAAATGAACGACTTGAAATTCTTCGTGATAACAAAAAACTTCGTGGCTTTAGTAATGATGTTTTTCTGAAAACTGTAGGTAAACAGGATTTACGCTTGAGGAAGAATTTTGCGTTCTGGACTTCATTTGAATATAAAGAAAATGAAATAGCCCAATCTGAAGTTTACTTTACTATTTCGACAATCATTTCAAACCTTGAACAAAAGCAAATCAATTCACATCCGTCACTTAAGCAGACAAACTATGTCAGAAATATGCTAAGTCCTAGAAACTTTCACCGATTTAATGACGGTATTATTCAAGCATCATTGCTTAGAAGTGGAAAGACTCAGTATTTCGCTTACGACCTTGACAGCGAACTTAGTTTACAAATGAAAGAATTTCTGTTAAGCATCATTGACAAATACGATTCAGCAGACGGTGAAGCTTTAATGGAATTTTTGCTCGCAATTGGTATTAGACGACTTAAAATGAGAAAGGAAGACCTGAAAGAAGTTTTAAACAAGGCAATTGGTTGTTCTGACAAAATGGTTTCAAGTTTATCAAAATACATTAATCAAACGACATTATAGCCCATGTAGCAGTCACACACATACCGCATTCGCACTAGCCAACACAAAGACCATAAGTAAGCGAACGCCCACCCCCATCTGTTTTTTTTGGTAGCAGTTCCAGACCTTTGCCCTCATGAAACAAGAAACAACTATTTCCCCCAGGGATTATTATCATTCCCTATATGAAGACTGGAAGGCCAGCGGTATATCCGTCGGTCTGTTCTGCAAGCAAGCCTCAGTCAAGTACGCCACGTTCCGATACTGGTCCAAAAAGTTTGGGCAGGAAGGAAATGCGGATACGGGTTTTACTGAGTTGCGCGTCAACGGCCCCGGACCGGATCCTGTTGTGGTCTTGAACTTCCCCAACGGTGCCAGCCTTTCCTTTCACCGCCTGCCGGACGCCGCATGGCTCAGGACACTGATGTCGTAAACAGGGTATGCTGTTCCTTTCCTCGTCGGCGCGCTATTTTCTATACCAGCAGCCCGTTGACATGCGCTGCGGAATTTACTCCCTTGCCGGCCTTGTACAAAACAACCTGGGCCTTGATCCCCTTTCGGGTGACGTGTTCATCTTCATCGGCAAGCGCGGCAACCAGCTGCGTCTGCTCCAGTGGGACAGGGACGGGTACGCCATGTTCATCAAGCGCCTGGAGGCGGGTACTTTCGAGCGTCCCAAAAACGGGAAACTGTTAATATCCTCCCGGGAGCTGAGCCTGGTTCTTCAGGGCGTGAAGCTGGCTTCCGTACAGCTCAGAAGACGGTATGAAAGGAGTGTTTCCGCTTGAAAAAAAAGCGAAAAAGATTGTAAAAAAATGCCCTTAATATGCCAAAAAGTCATTTTTTGTATTTATTTTTATACTATGAACACAGCCGTAACGGACTACAAAACGCTCTACCTTGAAAGCCAAAAACAGCTGGCCGAAAGCACGCGCATGCTCCTGGAAACGGAACTCAAACTCAAGCTCGCACTCATGGAAGCGGCCGAACTCCGGTACAGGAAGTTCGCCTCGGGTCAATCAGACAACCGGGTAACCGGGCAGCTGGGCATCTTCCCGCTGGGCGCCGGGGATGCCGACCTGCGGGCCTCCGAGGAGCTTACCGCCACCGAGGCAGAGCAGAACAACCGCGAGCAGGACATACAGGGCCGCAAGCGCGTGAAGGCAGCCGCACGCCGTCCCCGCATGGTGTTTCCCGAAAGTCTGGAGCGGGAGATCGAGATCATAGACCCCAACCAAGACCTTGAAGGCTACAAAGTTATCGGGGAGGAGACCAAGGAGGTGTTGGTGATGGTGCCCGCCAGTTTTAAGGTCCGCAGGATCATCCGCAGGAAATGGGCTCTCACCGACCCCTCCCAAACCGACAAAAAGGGCGTGCTGATCGCCCCCATCCCTTCCAGGACCGTCAACAGGGGACTCTTTGACGAATCCGTGCTGGCCCATCTGCTCACCTCCAAGTTCGTCGACCACCTTCCCCTCTACAGGCAGCGGCAGATGTTCCTGCGGATAGGGCTCGAAATCCCCGCCTCCACGCTCATCGACAACACCAACGCGGCCTGCAGGGCACTCACCCCCCTCTACAAGGCACTCAAACGGGAAACGCTCGCTAACCTTTACCTGCAGGCGGACGAAACCCGGATGCAGGTGCTTGAAAACGGATCGAAAAAGGGTTCCACCCACCGGGGGTACATCTGGGCATACCATGCACCCGCGGATGGGCTGGTAATCTTTGACTACCGGACCAGCAGGAACAAATCCGGCCCGGCGGAAATGCTGGCCAACTATACCGGAGTGGTCCAAACAGACGGCTATGAGGTGTACCAGAGCCTGTTTGGCAACAACAAGGCCATAAAACATTACTATTGTATGGCCCATATCCGCCGCAAATTCGACGAAGCCGCCGGTTACGACAGGGAAAGGGCCACCTGGGCGGTGACGCATATCGCCAAACTGTACGCGGTGGAAAAACAGATCAGGGAAGCCGAACCGCCCCTGTCAGAAAACCTCGTCGTCGAGAAGCGGGTGGCCGAATCCCAGCCCGTACTGCGGGAGCTCCACGACTGGATGCTCGCCGAGTACCCCAAGGTGCTCCCTTCCTCCCCAATAGGAAAGGCAATCGCATACGCACTCCCACTCATGGACAGCATGAAACTGTACACCGCCCACGGACAGCTGCAGATCGATAACAACCTGATAGAAAACGCCATCAGGCCGATCGCCCTGGGCCGGAAAAACTACCTGTTCGCTGGCACCCACGCCACCGCCCAGAACGCCGCCATGATCTACTCCCTGTTCGCCACCTGCAAAAAGCATGGAGTCAATCCACGTGACTGGCTGCTCGACGTGCTGAGGAAACTAAACGACATGAACTATGAAGGCAGATTCTCCGACCTGTTGCCCCACAGGTGGAAAATTAACCAAACGACCCCAACCTAACTATTGATAGGGGGATGGGCGTTTGCTTACGACCATAAATGCGGTAAGAGTGTGTCTGTCCTCAACACACAGGAAAGTACTAACAGTAAAAAGTACTGGCTACAATAATTTATCTACATTGATGCGAATAAGGCTTCGGTTTATTGTAATTTCGATCGATCGGGATTGGACTCAGCCTCCTGTTGCTTTCTGCTATGGAGATTGGATAGGTTTTGTTGGTTGGTTAAGGGAATTAGGTGGTAGTAAAATTATTGAAACTTGACGAACTGATTCTCCGATAGTGTTTTTAAGTCCTTGTCTCTTTGGTTTAGAGGTCTCCGAAAACTCAAGCTATAAGTGATCCAGAGCTTCCATTGAAGCTATTTTGATAAAGAAAGATGCTTGACGGGCAATAGGTTATTGGATTTCAATAAAGTAGGCTATCGCTACGCCGTATGAGCAAAATTTTATTTTTTATTCGGGTCTGCCCTGTAATTAACAGGGTACGGTTTGATAAAGGGGGCGTTGATCCTTTGGTACTTCTTATTATCTTTATATATAATTATAAAGTAGGGGATCAGGCGCTACATTACTCTGCAACTAGAAAAACCGTACAAATAACATTATAAGAAAATCAATCCACCTTTTTGCTATTTGACAAATTCCGAATAAAATCCAATAACAACCTTTGTGCTATGGACAAATTAATAAACTATCTGTTGGAATTTGGGCAGTTAAATCAACAGCAAATTGACATGATAAAAAGAAAAGCAAAGGTATTGGAATTGAAAAAAGGCGATTATTTTTCCGAAGCAGGAAAAATACCAAAACAAGTAGCATTTATTGAAGAAGGTATTTTCCGGGTATGTTATTATAACAGCAAAGGTGATGAAATTACTAAATACTTTGTTGATGAAAATAATTTTGCAGTGGACATAAACAGCTTCAATCAAAAAATCCCCTCTTCCGAATATGTTCAGGCTGTAACAGATTGTACACTATTTGTATTTTCAACAGAATCACTCAACGATTTATCAGCTACTATCATTCAGTGGGACGGCATTATCAATAAAATAACCGAAAAAGCATTGGTTGAAAAGGTAAATAAACTAAGTCCAATGTTAGCCGAAGATGCTACAACAAGGTATCTAAGTTTTCTTGAAAAGTTTCCGAATTTAGCCAACAGAATTCCGCTTTCCTATCTCGCTTCATATTTAGGAATCACTCAATCATCGTTAAGTAGGATTCGAAAAAGCATCTGAAATGAGAACCGAAGGCTTTCGGTACGAATTCCATGTAGCCTTTAAAATGAATTAAATATACATGAATTCATTATTTGCCAAATGGCAAATGTTTTTGCTTTTGAAGTGCTGAACTTTGCTTCATCATTTTAATAAAAGACAAAAAAAATATGGATTCAATAATTATTACAGGAGCAACCAGTGGAATTGGCTTTGAGTGTGCTTTACAAATGGCTCAAATTGCCAAAAACGAACAAATTATCATTCCTGCCAGAAATATTGGAGCAGGAAAAGGCATAATAGAAAAAATAAAAGACAAGACAGGTCATAAAAACCTAAAATGCTTGGAATTGGATTTGGCTTCTTTAGAATCTATAAGAAAGTTCTCTGAATCATTTGCCAAGGAAAAAAACAATTCCATTTCTATCTTGATAAATAATGCAGGAGTACAGAATATTGGCGAAACACAATATACGGTTGATGGATTTGAGCAGACATTTGGTGTGAATCATCTCGGTTCGTTTGCCTTGACTTTGCAATTGCTGCCCTTAATGAAAAATGACGGACACATAACATTCACATCTAGCGAAACACACGACCCATCACTTAAAACGTATCCGTCCGATAAACTACATCTTTTAGTATTGAAGATCTGTTGCTAAACTTGTGTCATGAAAAGACAGACAGAAGGCAATATGCGTAAACTATATCAAGAATGGTTATCCTCAGGGGTTAGTAAGTCAGAATTTGCCGACATGCATGGGATAGTTCGGACAACTTTTTATTATTGGACCAAAAAATTCAGCACAAAGGAAGAAGAATCCACCGAAGGAAAAGGCTTTCAATTGCTAGATCCGGTTCCTTCTGTTGGTCGACATGGTCGTGTAATAGCCCATATTCATTACCCTTCAGGAGTTAGCCTGGAACTCTATGATGAGGTTTCACCCGAGTTTGTTAAAACCCTTCTTGGTTAACAAATGCTTGCCCTATCCTCTTCATGTCGTTACTTTTTATACGACAAGCCCACCGATATGCGTTTCGGTATCAATGCACTTTCTGGATTGGTACGCAACAAGCTGGGCTTTGACCCCATGAATGGAGATGTATTCATTTTCATAGGTAAACGTGGCAACCAAATCCGACTTTTGCAATGGGACAAAGATGGTTTTGCCTTATATATCAAAAAGTTGGAACGAGGTACTTTTGAGCGCCCTGTCCTTACCGGAACAGCCATCACAAGTAATCAACTTAGCTTCCTATTACAGGGGGTAAGGCTGGAATCGGTGCGCTACAGGACCCGATATACCCCGTCAAAAAGAGCCTAAAAAAAAGAATGATTTTGAAGTAAAAAAGTACCTCAAAACCACTTTAAACCCATTTTTTATACTTATTTTTATGTTATGGAAAATGAGACAATCGACTACAAAAAGCTATATGAGCAGGAGCTCAAGGCCCATCAGGAGTCTTTGTTGACCATCTCCGAAAAGGAGGAAAATCTCTCTATAAAACAGGAACTAATCGAGGACCTGCAACATGAACTTAACAAGCTTCGGAACGCTCTTTTCGGCAGTAAAAGTGAAAAGAGACCGGCTAATGTAGCAGAAGGTCAAATGGGCCTTTTTGAACTAGGTACGACTCAAGCTGTCCAGGAAGAGCTTTCAGAATCTGTATCTAGTGCAAAACAAAAGGCCAAACCAAAGAAAAGAGCCAAAGAAACTGGGCGTATGCCTCTTCCCGAAGACCTTAAAAGGGAAGAAGTGGTGATAGAACCAAACGAATCTACTGAAGGCTGTGTGCAGATAGGTCAGGAAGTAACCGAAGTATTGGAGGTAGTTCCGGCATCTTTTTATGTAAAACGTTACGTACGTCCAAAATACGCAAAACCAAATGGTGAGGGCATACTCATTGGTACCTTACCAGACAGAGTAATAGAAAAGGGAATACCTTCAGAATCTGTGATTGCCCAGCTTACCGTAGATAAATATGTCTATGGAATGCCACTACACAGGCAGCTGGACAAATACAGCAAGATGGGGGTAAGAATTCCAGCTTCAAGTGCCTCCGACTGGGTAATGAGGGGCTGGGAACATCTAGAACCACTATGGGAGTTGCTTCGCATGATGGTACTCTTGCAAAAGTACCTGCAAGTGGACGAAACACCCGTAAAAGTATTGGATAGAGATCACAAAAACGGTATTCATCAGGGATACATGTGGCTCTACCATGCACCGGTAGACCGCCTAGTACTCTTTGATTACAGAAGAGGTAGGGATCGATCGGGTCCCAAAGAAATGCTTTCTGACTTTAAAGGTATCATCCAAACGGATGGCTACAAGGTATATGATTCCCTTTATGGGAAACATGACACTATTCATTTAACTTTTTGTATGGCACATGCCAGACGCAAGTTTGTCGAAGCAATCAAGGACAATGAAAAACATGCGAACCATGTTCTAGATGAGATGCAACTACTCTACAAGCTGGAAGCACAGATGAGAGAAAAGGGGCTTGACTACCTACAGAGAACTCAGGAGAGAAAAGAGCATGCCACCCCTGTTCTGGACAGACTAGGACTATGGCTGGACAAACACCAGTACAGCCACAGACCAACAAGCCCAATGGGCAAAGCCATAGCATATGCCAGATCAAGATGGGTAGGATTGAGTGCCTATACACTACATGGACAAATGGAGATAGACAACAATCTGGTAGAAAATGCGGTTCGTCCATTAGCGATAGGACGTAAAGCGTACCTGTTTGCAGGATCACACAAAGCAGCAGAAATGACAGCAGCCATGTATTCTTTCATGGCCAGTTGCAAAAAGAACAAAGTTAATGAGTTTGAATGGCTCAAGGATGTATTCGAAAGAATCCAGAGCCACAAGCAAAAAGATCTCTATCAACTACTACCCTCTAATTGGGAGAAGTACAACGCTAAATAGTCCCTCAAAAAATAAAATCCCGCAATTCCAAATTATTCTATATGGGTTGCTCGGATGCTTACCTTAAAACACCAATAGAACCACCAATGTATACCAGTGTTCAAGAGCTTGCTTTCTCAAAAGAAACTTCCGAAAAAACTAACATAGTTGGACAAAGAAGGTATTCTACTTCAAAATTGTGTAACATAATGACCACTTATGAATTACAAGAGCGATTAAAAGAAACAAATATTAGGGTAAATGCCTATGACCCAGGAATGACACCAGGAACAGGACTTGCCAAAACTTATTCACCTGTTATGCGATTTTTATGGAAAAACGTATTCCCTGTTTTGACCTTATTAAAAAGTAACATACATACACCAGCTCAAGCAGGAAGAAATTTAGCAAAACTTGCGTATTCTGAAAAGTACAAAGACTTGAAGGGAATTTATTTCTCGGATGGGAAAGTTGTTAAAACATCTGTTGATTCTTATAAAAAGGTTTTTCAAAAAGACTTGTGGAGTGGCAGCCTTGAACTTACAAAAACCACATTTACAGAATAACAAAAACAAAAAGAAACATCTAAAAATGGCAGCAGGTAGCAATTAAGCTACAATGATGCGATTAAGGCTGCGGTTCTTTGTAGTCCTGAGCAGTCAGGATTGGACTCAAGCTCCGGTAGCTTTCTGCTATGGGGATTGGATTGGTTTTGTTGGGTAATTCAGGGAATTACGTGGCAGTAAAATTATTAAAAAGTAGACGAATTGATTGTCTATTAACGCTTTTAAGTACTTGCTTCATTGATTTTTGAGGTCTTAAAAAACCTAAGACATAGGTGTTCCAGGGCTTATCCTGAGGTCATTTCGATGAAAGGTTATGGTCCGAGGGGTTGAGAAATTGTGGTAATTGAATTTCAATAAAGAACGCTACTGGAAAGCCGCATAAGGGATAACTTCATTGCCTGCCTGGTTTTTTCGGGGCCTGTCCCGTATGTAACAGGGTAGGGTTTGATGAAGGGGGGGCTGATAGTTTAATTTTTCTTTTATCTTTATAGGGATTAATAAAGTAGGTTATCAGGCGCTACTACACCGTTCAATGGAACTTATACAATCAAAAATAGAGAAACTTGCAAGTAGAATTAATGCTCCCAAAGAGTCTTTGCCAACCTATGGTTTTTCTGAAGATTTTGCCAGACCACATATAGAAGTTATAGGTAATGAGCTTCACTGGGTAGTAGTTGAAAGAGGACAAGAATTACTAAGACGCCATACCGCTGAGGAGAAAGAAATCCTTTTTTGGGTATTTGATGCAGTAACTTTTGAAATGGCGACTCGATTAGAATTAGAGAACAGGAATGAAAATGAAGATTTCAGAATTCAACTTTTTAAAATTCAGGAAGATCTTATTGATACAATTGACTCTGACTATTCTAAACGCTTAAATATCAAACACCGAAAACTTTTGAAAATATGAGCTGGGATATTGTATTGTTTTGCTCGAAGGAAACAATAAGTTCAATTGAAGATCTTGACGAGGATAAACTCGAACCAATGGACTTCACAGGAATCCTCGAAAAATCATTTGAATACGTTATTAAGGACGATAACCACCGAGCAATAAAAGGGAAAGACTTTTCAATTGACTTCTTTACCGATAATGAATTGGTAAGTAATAAAATGCTGAGTTTGTACGGGGAAAATGCATTATTCGAATTGATAGAACTTGCAAAACAACATGGTTGGCAAGTTTTTGATACCGGCTTAGGAAGTATGATTGATTTGGAAAATCCAGAGAATAACGGCTATGAGAATCACGCAAATTATGTGGCTCATGTAATGAAAAAATGAAAGGATAAAAAACGGATGGCCACTAACTAAACATTCTAACGACTGGAACAGCTTAGTATAAATGCTGTTGAACCCAGAGAAATGTTCAGGACCCTTCGGCACCCTGCGGCAGGCTCAGGGACCGTGCTCAGGAACTTCCGGCAAAAAGCAACGAAGTAGGATAGGGGGGTAAAAGTGATATTAGTGGCAATATTAATTACAGCGGTAATCTATTGTTTTCTGTAAGGCTTGCGGAATTGAGATCGCATAACCTCGCCCGTATTTTCGGGAGCCTGTCCTGTATTTTACAGAATACGATACGAGAAAGGGGAGCTGATTCTTTGCTACGTATTATTAACTTTACAGGTATTGGAAGAGTAGGCTATCAGGCGCTACTCTAAGGCGGCAAGCAAAGAAAGACAATGAAACGACTTTACTCATACGTATTGAAGATTGATTATGGAGCAGCTCCTAATCCATTTTGGGGGACATGTACATTGACAATTTGTAAACCTGCAATTAGACGAACTGCAAGAATTGAAGATTGGATAATCGGGACAGGTTCGAAAAATTCAAAAATCAATGATAGCTACAAATTCGACCTTTCTGACAGCGTTGTTTACGCGATGAAAATAACAGACAAAATGAGTTTGTCTGAATACGACCAATTCTGCCGTGAAAATCTACAAAATAAAATTCCAAGATGGTTTGACCGTGATTGGAGAAAAAGAATGGGTGATTGTATCTACGATTATGGAAATAGAACCGCCCCGATAATGAGGAAGGGAGTACATAATGAGACAAATAGAGAACGAGACCTTAGTGGACAAAACGCTTTACTATCAAATCACTTCTACTATTTTGGTGAAGAACCCCGTCCACTTCCAGCCAATCTAAAACCGATTATTAAGAAGTACCAAGGACACTTAAAAATTGAAAACACTGACCTTATTGAAAAATTTGAAAAATGGATAAGTCAATTCGATAAGAATAGAATTTATGCTGACCCTCAATTAAAACACGAGTTTGCCAGAAAATTCTCTGATGACCAAATATCAAAATGTTCGACCAAAGACAAAGACGATGATATTGACGAAAATGAAGAAACAATATGTTAATAGCACGACCCGCCAACCATTAAGCTATAATGATGCGATTTGTCTTTTGTCATTTAAATTGGCTTAGCTCTTTGTTCTTGTTTCTGGATGCCAAGAAACCAGATTCAACCCCCAAATCGTGCTCGTTTAATACCTTTAATAATTACTAGCACTCCTTACAAGTGCCTCAGCATTTATTTCGTATTGAAATTTTATACAAAGCAATTTTGTTACTATATTACAATAGAATTGCTTTTATATGGAAACACACTTTCAAAAAGTTACGAAATTCGACACGGAAAAAAGTGTCAAGCGAGCGAGAGCTACAAGAAAAAAAAGGACTGGTTGGATTATTAAAGTTCCAGGTGGAGAATATGCTTGGACCAATAAGATGGAAAGGGTGGGTATTATTAGAAGAGGGCTTCCTTATGACTCAATTGAGGTAATTAGCAAAAGAACTGATCTTCCCGTAAAACAAATTTTAACCCTTTTTGGTGTGCCTCAAACTACTTACAATAAAAAGAAAAGGGGAAAAGAATTACTAAGTGGTAGAGATAGTGAAGTAGTACTATTGTTAACAGAACTTCTTGATTTTGGCTCGGAAGTCTTTAATAATGAATCCGAAAAGTTTCAAAGATGGCTTAAGAAGCCAAATTTATCTTTAGGTGGAGTAAAACCGGAGAGCTTATTCGATTCGGTTACAGGTATTCAAGAGGTGAAAAACGCCCTTAATAGACTTGAATATGGCAATATGGCGTAATGAGAGTTTACAGAATTGAACGGAAAAAACACCTAAAAACCACCCTAAAAGGAATTGGGGCAGCTTTAACAGAAGGATATAGATGGAATAGCCTTAACACTTATCTAGTTTATACCGCAGAATCTCGTGCATTAGCAACTTTGGAAGTCTCTGTTCATTTGGATTTAAATGAAGACTTACCAAATGACAGGTATTATGTCGAAGTTGATATTCCGGATGACATTCAAATCCTTGAAATAGATCCTGCAGACTTACCGGAAAACTGGGATTCAAGACCTCCAATATTAGAAACGCAATTTATAGGAGACGATTTTGTAAAAGACGGTGGAGCAGCCGTATTAAAAGTACCTAGCTGCATTGTTAACCAAGAGTACAATTATTTAATTAATCCCCACCACTCGGACTCTTCTCGAATAAAAGTGATTGCTAAAACAGCCATGAATTTTGACCCTAGAATAAAACAAAATGCTAACAAATGATAGGACACATCCCTTTACCCTACCAGGTGATTTTCTAAAACAATTGTAATTATGAATTATATTAAAGCTTTTGGTTTTTTTTCAATTCTAATAATTTCTTCATCACTATTTTCACCCAACCTAGTCGCACAAGCCAGTTTTTCTAATGCATTGGAACTAAAAATGGATAGCATTTTTGGAGATTTTAATGTTATAAATAAACCCGGAGCCACTGTAGCTGTTGTTAAAGATCAGAAAATTGTCTTTAAAAAAGGGTATGGAAGCGCTAACCTAGAATATGGTATTCCAAATTCACCTGCTACCATATTCCATATTGCATCTGTTTCAAAACAATTTACTGTATTCTCAATCCTATTATTAGAAAAAGAAGGGAAGTTATCTTTTGATGATGATATCCGCAAATACATTCCCGAGGTTCCTGATTTCGGAAAAACAATTACTTTAAGGCATTTGGCTTCACATACAAGTGGAATGAGAGATCAGTGGGGCTTACTAGGTATGGCGGGATGGAGACAAGATGACGTTATCACTAAAGCGCACATTTTAAAATTAGTTGCTCAGCAAAAAGAATTGAATTTTAACCCTGGTGAATCCTATATGTACTGCAATACAGGTTTTACTTTATTGGCTGTAGTTGTTGCAAGAATATCTGGTAAAACATTTGCAGCATTTACCGAAGAAAAAATTTTTAAACCCTTGAGTATGTCAAATACACTTTTTTATGATGATCATGAAAAAATTGTAAAGAACCGCGCCTATTCTTATCAGGCTGGACCTGATAATAAATACAAAAAAAGTGTCTTAAATTTCGCCAATGTTGGCGCAACTGGTTTATTTACAACTGTCGAAGATTTGGCCCTATGGGCTATGAATTTCTCATCATTTACTGTAGGTGATAAAGCCATTGTAGACAAGATGAATACGCTGGCAGTGCTTAATAACGGTGAAACATTTGGCGGTGCTTATGGTCAATTTATAAACAAATACAAAGGTTTAAATCAAATTCAGCATGGTGGAGTTGACGCTGGATATCGCAGTTATTTAGGTAGGTTTCCTGATCAGCACTTTTCCGTTATGGTATTTAGTAACTTAGGCCAATCCAACCCTATGAATTTAGCACTTCAAGTTGCAGACCTATATTTGAAGGATGCTTTTGAAAAAGAATCAGAGGCAGTAAATAATGCTGATGATCCAATTGAATCGCATGAGTTCACGCCACCAAATTATGAGGTTTCGGATCTTAAAGAATTTGTAGGAGTGTATTTTAGTCCTGAGTTAAATACAACTTACGAAACTGTTTTAAAGGACGGTAAATTGACGTTTACGCATAATCGCGCTGAAGATATCCCTGTTTCAGTGGTCAAAAGTGATAGGTTTCGTGGAGGTCACTATAGCTTTAAGTTTGAAAGAAATGATAAACAGCAAATAACAGGATTTAGAATTTCATCGGGACGAGTTAAAAATTTATGGTTTAAAAAAATAATTAATTAACTATACACAATAACATGTATGGTTCATAGTACTCGGCGGTAAGATACGACAGCATTTAGGAGATATTGCTGTGTCACGAAGCTGTGGTAATCCTGTAGGTGTATATGCTCTCTAAGTAACTTGCTGTTTATATAGAAGAGTTTCACCTTTGAGGGTTTCGCTTAAGCTCTGTAGGCTCAAATGTGCAAGCTAAAATACGAAAGCGTGAACCGATAGTAGCTTAGAGAAGAGTACCATACCTGTAGGTGGGGAGCCACCTAAGGTATCTAGCTATTTGAATTAGCGTTACTAGTCCTTATATTGTCTTCTACATCAGATGCCCTAATGTTAGCATTCATTAAAAATACCGTTCATCTTTAATAACAACATTTCTGATTTAATAAAAATTTGATCCTCAAAAATAGGCGGACTTTTAAATATCAAATGGTTAAGGTAATCAATAAATGGAAAATTTAGTTGGAGATACTACAGGATTAATTCATTTAATTTCATCTAGTAGTGCTCTTTTATTCGGAACTCTTGTTTTAATGCTAAAAAAAGGCACAAAACTGCACGTGAAAATGGGCTATCTTTATTTAATTAGTATGGGAGTTCTGATTTTAACTGCACTCATGATTTATAGGTTATTCAATGGATGGGGGATTTTTCATTTTGCAACGCTCTTCAGTTTATTGACAATTATACTTGGAATGATTCCGGTTTGGACCAAAAAGCCCTTAAATACCTGGAAATTTCGGCATTTTACATTTATGTATTGGTCTGTAATAGGACTTTATTCAGCGTTTGGGGCTGAAATTTTAACTAGAATTCCAAAATCACCTTTCTTTGGAATGGTAGGTTTGGCAACAGTATTAATTTTGTTTTTTGGGGCTATATTCTTTAGAAAAAATAGAAGGAAATGGATAAAAGTATTTGGTTCTTAAAAAGAACGAAATTCCAATATCCTATAAAATTTATTACTAAGCCAGTTAAGAGTTGAATGGATAGTCCTAGCGGATTTTTTCTCGTCCAAAATGGAGAAATAAACAATAAAATATATCAGGAACTTTGTGAAGTTTCTAAAGCAACAGCTACAAGAGACTTGACGGAGTTAGTAGATAAAAAGTATTTATTTGAAAAAGTAGGAATTACAGGGGCTGGAACTAATTACGTGCTAAAAAAAATAATGGGCTAATAATGGCCTCATGATTCAATCAAAAGCAAATAGAACCAATCAAAATTTAATATTAATGGTTGCAAAATAAAATAGCAAAAACCCAACGGCCAAGAAGCTGTTGCAATCCAGTAGGTGTAGATCCTAATTAAGTAACTTGCTATTCATTTAGAAGAGCTCCACCCGAGGGTTACGCTCAAGCGCTGTCTGCTCAAATATGCAAGCTAAAATACCCACACGTAAACCAATAGTGGCTTCGAGAAGTGTACCTGTAGATGGGAAGTGTTGATCTCGATTTTAAGGAAACTTTATTGTTTACCCCGTTTTCCTCGGGGCCTGTCCTGTATTTAACAGGATCCGGTTTGATAAAGGGGTGCTGATTCTTTACTTCTTATTATCTTTATCGGTAATTAAATTAAGTAGGCAATCAGGATCTACTCTACCCACCTATTTGAAAACAAGTATCACTAATCGATTGTTTTAAACTCTGGCAAACTTTCCATAAACAGAAATAAAAAATAAATTTGCGATATGGAAGATAAACTTCATTTACTAAGACAACATTTTGAAGAAATAGTTTCTTTAACTGATGATGAGTGGAACTTTGTAAAATCACATTTTGAATATAAGCGCTTCAAAAAGCACCAATTTTTAATTCAAGTGGGGCAACCTGTGGATTTTGAGTATTGGATTATTAAAGGCTTGGTAAAAGCGTATTCCATTGACGAAAAAGGTAAAGAACACATTCTTCAATTTGCAATGGAAAACTATTGGGTGAGCGATCATTGCGCTTTTCAACATCAAGAACCAGGGACTATTTTTGTGGATTGCCTTGAAAATTCCGAGTTTTTCGGCTTGTCTTTAGAGAACAGGGAAAAGATTTGCTTAGAAGTACCTGCTGTCGCCAACTTTTTCAGAATTAAATCAAACCACGGTTATATAAATCTACAGCAAAGAATCCTTTCTTTACTTACTATGACCGCAGAAAGCAGGTACGAATACCTGGTAAACAAATTGCCACAATTAATACAACGCGTTCCTAAAAAATTAATTGCTTCCTATTTAGGCGTATCCAGAGAAACCTTAAGTCGTTTTAAAAGCTAAAAGTGAGCTAAATCACTTTTAAAAATTGACGTACCTCACAAAAAATTCGTGATGTATGTCCTCGCACAGCCCTTGGTTTTCATAGAATTTTGTATCGAACAATTAAATACAATGTACTATGAAAACTACAAGAATATTTTTTCTTTTATTTACAGTGATCGCCATAGGTTTTAACGCCTATGCGCAAGAAGGCAAAAGACCTTTAATGGGTAACTCCTACGGTATCATCAATATCGATGAATACGTTACGCTACTCCCTCAAAGCCACAATGGAGTCATCAAAGACATTAGACTAATAGACCGTGAACACGCAGGTGTTAGGGTCTTTAGATTGTATGATGAAGTGCCTATGCATTACCACGCAAAATCTGATGCATACCTCTACATTTTAAACGGCAAAGCAGAATTTTATGTAGCTGACAAAGGCCCTGTTGTAGCAGGAAAAGGCGACCTGTTATTCTGGAGTAAAGGTACAGCACACGGAAACGGAAAAATTTTAGAAGGACCGTTAGATGTACTTGTTTTTGATGCCAATGCCAGAGACCCAAGCGATGTTATCTGGGTAGACCCATCAACCCAAAAGAAATTTTTAGGTAACTAATCAAATCACATTCACCTTTTAAAATCAATAACGATGAAAATTATAACAATCATAAAAATAGTCTTGTTCGCATTTGTGATGAATCACTCAATGTTTGCACAAGCACAGCTAGAAACACTAGCAACATTTCCAGAATCAAGACCAGGAAATATAACCGTATCCAATGATGGAAGAATATTTGTAACAATGAGCGCATTAAGTGCTTCAAAATATATGGTGAAAGAAATTTTGCCTAGTGGAGAGGCCATTCCGTTTGGCGATAAAGAATGGATAGTAAAACCTGAAAATGGAAGTCTAAAAGGTATCAATTCAACTATCGGAATTCAAGCTGATGCCAATGGTATTCTTTGGGTGTTGGACATGGGTAATATAAAACAAAATCAGGCTCCAAAATTGGTTGGTTTTGATTTGGTTACGGGTAACGTAACAAAGGTTTTTCCTATCCCGAATACGGTATTATCAACAAAACCTTTTTTACAGGATTTTGTGATTGATGTCAAAAACAACACCGCTGTAATTGCAGATATGACCGATGCTTTAAATCCACCGATTGCCCCAGCTTTTGTAGTGATTAGTCTAGAAACGGGTTATATAAGACGTGTTTTAGAAGGAAATCCTTCGTTTTTACCCGCCGATGAACCTGTGAAAATTCACGGTAGATTGGTCTCTCACAAAAGAAAAGACGGTACTACCCTTCAGCCAAGATATCCTTTAAATCCTATTTCTATTGATGATGAAAACAATTACATCTACTATGGTGCAATGGGAAATACCAAAATTTACCGCATACCTTCTGCTGTTTTAGCGGATGAAAGTAAGCAAGATATAGACCTGAATAAGTACATCGAGTTTTATGCCAACAAACCAAAATCTGACGGATTTAAAGTGGGTGCAAACGGTAAAGTCTATGTAACCGATGTTGAAAATTCAGCCATTGTAGAAAGTACGCCTTCAGGTATGAAAACCATTGTGCAATCTAAAAAAGACTTGTCTTGGCCTGATGGTGTTGCCATACACGGAGACTACTTGTATATCGTAGCAAATCAGCTTCATAATTTACCCTTATTAAATGAAGGGAAAGACGCGAGCAAGCCGCCTTATTTGGTGTTAAAAATAAAAATTGAAGAGTAAGAATCTCTAAAAAAATGGGTGATGTATCGGCATCATTAAATGTGACCTACATCACCCTTTTTTATTGATTTAGGTCACTCTAAAATGGTGATATACATCCTCGCACAACCGTTGCTTTAAACGGAAATTTGCATAAGAAATTTAAAAAAATATCAACATGAAAACAATAGTAAATACATTAAAAACAATTGCGTTAGCAGCCACGCTTTTTGTTGCTTTAACTACAAATGCGCAACAAGTACCAACATCACCTTATGGTGCAGACGATGAAATTGGTGCACTTAATCTTTTAAATGAAGAAATTGTTTTAGACGCTGTAAAACTGGTTAAAAAAGGAAAAGTATACCGCTTAGGAATGGTGGTAAACGCACAAACAGCAGCTTTCCGTCACAGATACTTTCATATCGAAACTTTACAGCCAGAAACTGCTGCCGCGGGTTCTAACAAATTTACCTACGTAGACGATCAGTTAATTGGCTGGACTGGTGTTGGTTCGCAAATAAACGGATTGGCACATTACGGTAGAGACAATGTGCATTATAACGGACATAAAGTAGAGGATTTCTTAACCGTTTCCGGCGTAAAAAAATTGGGTTTAGAAAAATTACCGCCTATAGTCACTAGAGGTGTTGTCCTCGATATGCGCTCCTATTACAATCAAGATATAGTAAAAGAAGGTACAGTTTTTACAGTTGAAGACATTGAAAAAGTAGCCAAAAAACAAGGGATTGAAATCCGTAAAGGAGACGTGGTTCTATTTTACACAGGATGGACAAAATTAATGGGTAAAGATGATAAACGCTATTTAGCTGGTGGGCCTGGAATTGGTACTGAAGCTGCGCATTATTTAGGTAAAAAAGGAATTGTTGCAGCAGGTGCAGACAATTGGTCTTTTGAAGCGGTGCCACACGAAAACAGCTCACTTTCTTTTCCTGTAAATCAAATGATGGCCACCGAATACGGTGTACAAGTATTAGAAAATATTCTTGTAGATGAACTGGTGGAAGATAAAGCTTGGGAATTCCTTTTTGTATTAGGTCATCCTTTATATGAAGGGTCTACACAAGTACAAATAAACCCTGTTGCCATTAAATAAGAATATCAAAAAACTATTAGAAATTATGGAAACATCAACCATATATAGAGATACAACGGTAGTCAAAAAGAAGAGTCTACCGGCAGCATTATGGGCTTTGACCATAAGTGCATTTGCCATAGGAACAACGGAATTTGTAATTGTAGGTTTGCTGTCCACCGTTGCCAACGATTTAGGTACATCATTGACATCAGCAGGACTATTGGTTAGTTTATATGCTATTGGTGTGGCCATTGGCGCACCTATTTTAACTGCCTTAACAGGTAAAATTCCGAGAAAACAATTATTAATGGGCATTATGTTACTGTTCATTATTGGTAACGGATTAGCAGCAATCTCACCAAGTTTTGAATTGTTGCTTTTATCGAGAGTTGTAACAGGTTTTGCTCACGGAGTATTTTTCTCTATTGGTTCTACCATTGCCGCTAGCTTAGTGCCAAAAGACAAAAGAGCAACTGCCATTTCTATAATGTTCGCAGGTCTTACGGTAGCCATTGTAACCGGTGTGCCTTTGGGAACATACATAGGCCAAAATTTTGGATGGAGAGCAACCTTTATAGGTGTTGCCATTTTAGGAGCAATTGGCGCTGTATCTAGTTTAGCATTGGTACCCCAAAACATAAAACAATCAGAACCACTACGTCTTATAGACCAATTAAAAGTGATTAAAAATCCGTCTATTTTATTGGTGTTGGCCATTACCGCATTTGGTTATGGTGGTACGTTTGTAACCTTTACTTATTTAACGCCACTATTGGAAGAAGTAACCGGTTTCTCTTCAAACATGACCAGTGTATTTCTTTTAATTTATGGTATTGCCATAGCCATAGGGAATGTTATTGGTGGTAAAGTGTCTAACAACAAACCAGGAAAAGCCTTATTAGTCATGTTTGCGTTGCAGGCAATAGTGTTGTTTGTTTTATACTTCACAGCTTCTAGTCAGATTTTGGCAATTATAACCTTGTTTTTTATGGGAATACTGGCGTTTTCAAATGTACCTGCATTGCAATTATATGTCGTGAAAATGGCTGAAAAATATCTACCAGGGACCGAAGATGTAGCATCTGCCTTAAACATTGCTGCATTTAACGTAGGTATTGCTATTGGCGCTTACGTAGGGGGAATGGTTGTAGAATCAGATATGGGTATTGAAGCAACTCCTTGGGTAGGTGGTATCCTAGTGATAATAGGATTTTTGTTGACCCTAGTTTTATTCAAAAAAGAAAAAATATAAATAGTATAATAATGACTTCATTAAAATTTAGAAATAACGACGAAATGCCAATTTTAGGCTTAGGGACATTTAGGTCTGAACCCAATGAAGTGTACAATGCGGTACTTTCTGCTATAAAAATTGGATACAGACATATAGATTGTGCTGCTGCCTACGGAAATGAGAAAGAAGTGGGTAAGGCAATTGCCGAAGCAATTAAACAAGGTTTGGTTACGCGTGAAGATTTATGGGTGACTTCAAAATTATGGAATGCCTCTCACGGTGAGGAGAATGTGATTCCTGCACTGAATCAAACTTTAAAAGATTTACAACTCAATTATCTAGACCTGTATCTAATTCACTGGCCTGTCGCTCTTAAAAAAGGAACGGAGATGCCAGAAAAAGCTTCCGATTTTATTCCACTTTCAGAAGTGCCATTAACCAATACTTGGAAAGGTATGGAAGCTACTTTGAAACAAGGACTTGCAAGGCATATTGGCGTGAGTAATTTCAATGAAAATCAGCTTAAGGAAATTATGGCGACTGCAGTGCATCAACCAGAGATGAATCAGGTTGAAATGCATCCATTTTTACAGCAGGAAGAATTAAAATCATTTTGTATACAAAACGATATACAGCTAACAGCTTACGCGCCTTTAGGTTCGCTTGTAGATGAAAATAACACGTTGCGCTTACTGGAAAATGACAGGATAAAATCCATTGCCAACGCTAGAAATATGTCGCCTGCACAAGTAGCATTGGCGTATACCATTCAAAGAGGAGTTGCTGTAATCCCTAAATCTATTAATGAAGCAAGATTGCTTCAGAATTTAGAGACTTTAAACCATAGGCTTACTGAAGAAGATATGGCGTTACTAAAGGATTTGGATAAAGAACACCGTTTTATAGATGGTATATTTTGGGAAGTTGAAAATGGACCCTATACCGCAGATAGTATCCGGAATAACTAATCTTGAAAATCATCAGGTGTCCTTACAGATACCTGATGATTTCAAAAACAAATAATATTATGAATCAATTTGATAAACTATACAAACCAGGTAAAATGACACTTGGTATAGAGTTTCCTTTAGATAATGATTGGTCATCAGATGGAAACCGTAAACGTTTGGAAGATGATAGACCTTTTGGAGTGCCAGACATTTCAAATCATTTAGCTTTGGCAAAACAAATTGACGAAGCTGGCTTTGCTGCTTTATGGTTGCGAGACGTTCCTGTGTATGATCCTAATTTTGGAGATGGTGCACAATTGTTCGATACGCTTCCATATTTGGGCTATTTATCTGCAGCTACCAAAAACATTTTGTTGGGTACAGCAGCCATTGTACTGCCCTTGCAACAGCCAATAAAATTGAAAGGCAATTAAAGGAAAAAGGAATAGCTCTTAGTGCAGAAAAAGCCCTGGATATACTCAAAACAATTTTCGGGATTATCTTAAAACTCCCTTCAGGAAAGGAGAAAATAATGCTTTTAGATAAAACTATTGAACAACAGTCAATTTTAAAGCACTTTTCCTGATTTTAGGTGTCCCAATGATGAAGACAGGAGACCCCCTAATCCTTCCCCAACGTAGACCCACAAATAGGTAGTGACGAGATAGTAATTTTTAACGGAATTATTAATATTGGGGCGCGGAGGCCATGCCAAAACTACGAGGCGGCGTTGGGCCTTGTGGGGGGAGTTTAGTTTTGGCTAGATTTTTCTTTGGTTCGTTTCTTTTCATCAATGTTTACCCTGTCTTATTCAGGGCCTGCCCTGATTTATAATTCACTCAGGGCCTGTCCTGATTTATAACTCACTTAGGGCCTGACCTGATGCGTAGCAAGTCAGGGGAAAAGAAATGAACGGAAATCCTGTATTTTTAGAAATAAAATCAATAGAAAAACTAAATTTATAATGTAGGGTTTAGCTTAAAACGGTATTATTAATATTATTTCTCTCTTATTTAATTTAGACAAAAATTTAAAACTAATTTTTTTAGCAATAGAATTCCGACTTTCCCATACATTTTCAATTAAATTGACCATTGTCACTTTTTTGCTACAGGCCCAAAAAGTAACCAAAAAAGCCCGCCGCTGAGTATCTTTTCGGCTAAAATTTAAGGCCACCCGCACACAGGCAAACTCCTTAGTTTTTGGTATTAATATTGGCCTTGTTTTTATAATGTTTACTAAACCAAAAACTTCGTCAAACAGTGCCTGTGCCCTTGCCAATCCCAACTTAAATTTCTTAACGCCGAATAGCTACAAGGCGGAAATTAATTTATCCTATGACCTGAACTAATTCAGTTTTATTAACACGTCAATGGTAGGGCGGAATTATCGTAGAGGAACCTGCGGGAATCCCCTACAAGCTGAGACCCCCTAATCCTTCCCCAACGTAGACCCACAAATAGGTAGTGACGAGATAGTAATTTTTAACGGAAGTATTAATATTGGGGCGCGGTGGCCGGGCCAAAACTACGAGGCGGGGTTGGGCCTTGTGGGGAGAAGTTTAGTTTTGGCTAGATTTTTCTTTGGTTCGTTTCTTTTCATCAATGTTTACCCTGTCTTATTCAGGGCCTGCCCTGATTTATAATTCACTCAGGGCCTGTCCTGATTTATAACTCACTTAGGGCCTGACCTGATGCGTAGCAAGTCAGGGGAAAAGAAATGAACGGAAAACCTCAGGTTTCAGGGATAAATCATTTTAGAAAGCCAAACTTCTCTAGCAACGTTTACCCAGTAACAGTTCTATTAATTCTTTACTTTCCTATTAGTAAAGATTTAAAATTTGGTAGTTATTATTTTTAAATAACAAACCAGTTTTCTACTACACAAGACATTTACTAAATCCTTTGTCACTTTTTTGCTGCAGGGCCAAAAAGTAACCAAAAAACCCCGCCGCTGAGTATCTTTTCGGCTAAAATTTAAGGCCTCCCGCACACAGGCAAACTCCTTAGTTTTTGGTTTTAATATTGGCCTTGTTTATTTAATGTTTACTAAACCAAAAACTTCGTCAAACAGTGCCTGTGCCCTTGCCAATCCCTGCTTAAATTTCTTAACGCCAAAAATCTACAAGGCGGAAATTTATCTATCACTTATTGTGTATAAGGTACACTTTGCTAAATCTAGACCAGATGTGGAAATTTAATGTATTCGCTAAACTAAGAGCGCGGTGGCCGGGCCAAAACTACGAGGGTGCGAGGGCCTTGTGGGGGGAAGTTTAGTTTTGGCTAGATTTTTCTTTGGTTCGTTTCTTTTCATCAATGTTTACCCTGTCTTATTCAGGGCCTGCCCTGATTTATAATTCACTCAGGGCCTGTCCTGATGCGTAGCAAGTCAGGGGAAAAGAAATGAACGGATAAATATTAAATATGCCTTTACCTTTGCCAAAAACTTTAATAATATGCCCAGCATCTCAATTTCCTATATCTATGCCAAAATATTTACTATTGCATTTGTTACTTTTTTGCTGCATGCCTGTCCTGAAGCGTAGCAACTCAGGGCCTGTCCTGAAACACAGTAACTCAGGGCCTTCAGGGGTCAAAAAAGTAACCAACCTGCCCTGAAGCAGCAACTCAGTGGCATGTCCTGATATGTCCGTGAAAACCCCACCGCTGAGTATCTTTCTGGCTAAAATTTAAGGCTTGCTAATCCCAACTTAAATTTCTTAACGCCAAAAATATACAAGGCGGAAATTAATTTATCATATGACCTGAACCTAATTCAGTTATAAAAACACATCATTGGTAGGGAGGAATTTGCGTAGAGGAAGCTGCGGGAATCCCCTACAAGCTGAGACCGCCTAATCCTATCCTGCCTTAGCAAGCCATAAAAAGGTTTCACAGTGTTGACCTACCAGTTTTTTAAGATAAATTAAATCGAGCTGAGGTTATTATTATTATCTTTATAGGCATGGATAGGGAGAGCTGTCTTGGGCTATTCTTTTTAGCAATACTATAGAACAGCAGCACAACTTGAAACAACTCATAAGATTATATCTAAAGGGGTATGTAGAAGTGATTGAGCGGATTAGCCAAGCCAAATTGACGCTCTTGAAACATGGATGGATAAAAAATGAAAGAATTTAAAGCAAAGTAAATATTTCGCTGACATAGGATTCGATATCAGGAAAGATGCTAACAGGAGGTGGTGGTGTGCTAAGTTCGGGTTCAATGAAAATTATGGGAGTTATTGGAATGGATATTTACCTATTTGAATAGCCTACTTCATAAGAAAAGTAGACTTTCAAGTGCAATATTTACCTTTAATATCAAAACAAAGGTAATTTTTTAATAAATTTACCTCCGTCAAGACAAAGAGTGTAAAATTTACCCTTGTTCAAAAAGGAGTGATTTTAAGAAAGACATCCCGTATAATGGTTTACCATTATTGCCTCCCAAAAAGCAATCTGGAGACAACAAACATCTTGCGAAAAACCATAACTACTAGTAGAGCATTGGCAAATTTAAACGGTGCTATAATAAACCTTCCAAATCCTCAATTATTACTTGATACACTTCATTTACAGGAAGCAAAAGCTAGTTCTGAAATTGGAAATATTATTACCACTAACGATGAGCTTTACCAATCTTCTTTTGCAGATAAGAAGTGTAAAATGGTTTCAGGAACATCAACTTCAAATTATAAATTTTAGTGTCAAATAGACTAATCCAAACATCCAACTTTTAAAATTAATCTTGATTTTCTGTTTTCTATAATTCCTGATTTTAGTTGAATTTATGATTTCAATAAGTGCGATATTGCTACTTGGATTAAATAGGAGGACTTATGGCTATAAGGAACAAGTTTGCAAGAAAGGCTTATCTTGATACCTAAAAAGCATTCATTTGCATATTTCAAATGGTAAAAAATAACATCTTCATTAAGGTTTTTACTACCAAAAAATAGTGATATAAATGAAAAAAAATAGTTGGATAAATGTAGTTTTATTTTGTAATTGGTCCTTTATAGAAAGTCAATTGTCCCAATGTTACCAACCTGGATTTTCTCGGGTTACTTGACGAAGTAAAGATGTAAGACTTTCCACTTTACTCTTTTGGACCTATACAAATTTGCCTATATGAAAAATAATAATTTGGAACTAAAAAAAACAGGTTACTCCATAACTACAGACCCAAACTTTTTAAATAAACAGAATAATATTACCCCTGAGTTATCAAAGAGGATAGGTCTATTTCATAAATTGGCATTGGATGGTAAAAGATCAAGTATTCAAAAATTAAAGGAGGCAATTACAAAATACCCTGATAACCCCCAGTTGAAAAATTATTTATCGGTGTTGTACCTTCAGCTAGGTGAGACGGAAAAAATGTTTGAAGTCAACAGGTCGATTGTAGAAGAACACCCTGACTATTTGTTTGGAAAGTTGAATTTGGCTAACGAATATTATTCCAAAAAAGAATACCAAAAAATGTTGGAAATTTTGGGGCCCAAATTAGAAATTAAAGCACTCTATCCACATCGTGATGTTTTCCATTTAAATGAGGTCATTTCATTCCATAAATGTGCAGTTTTGTATTTATGTGCCATTGGGGATGTTGAGCAAGCAGAAATCCGCTATGAGATTATGGAGGCCTTGGATCCTGATTCCAATGAAACAGAAATGGCATTGAAAGAGCTTTATTACGCTCAAATAAAAGCAGGTAGTGAGCGCTATCAGGAAGAACGGAAAAATAAAATATTTGTTAAAAAAAAGCCGCAACCTGTTAGTGAAAATAGTAATTCGCCATGCTTTTCTCACCAAGAGATGGAGTGGCTTTATACTAACGGACTTTTTATTAGCGAAGATAAAATAAACAAAATTCTGGCATTGCCCAGAGAAACATTAATAGCAGATCTTGAATTGGTATTGCAAGATAGTATCAATCGTTTTCCACATTTTAATAAACTTGTCAGTGAACAAGGATGGGAAGAGGAAAAGATGAATTTCGTAATCCATTCATTTTTTCTCTTGGGAGAACTTAAATCTGAAGAAAGTTTAAAAGCTATTTTTAATGTACTGAGTCAGTCCAATGAATACCTTGAACTTTATATTGGGGATTTTCTTACTACCGATATTTGGGAGCCTATTTACAAGATTGCTGCCACCAACCTAGAGGCATGCAAACATTTCATGTTTCAACCGGGTATTAATGATTATGCTCGGTCTAATATTTGTGATATTGTACAACAATTGGCTTTACATCACCCTGAAAAACGCGGGGAAGCATTACAGTGGTTTGCTGAAATCATACAATTTTTCTTGAATAGCAAACCGGAGGACAATGTAATTGATAGCGATGTAGTTGGGCTTCTTATATGTAATATTATTGATATTGAGGGTGTTGAATTATTGCCTGAAATAGAAAAATTGTTTAAACAGGGATTAGTGTCAATTGGCATATGTGGTAGTTGGGAGATTGTATCTAAGGATTTAATCAATCCAATTCAGCACGACTGTAAGTTGGAAATACTTCCAATCGGACAACGATACGCTGAAGTAACCTCAACTTGGGCAGGTTATAATGAAAATGAAAACATTCTTGATTATATTAATCATGATGAACTATTTGAACCTCAAATAATGCCAGTCAGGAGTGAACCCAAAATAGGTCGAAACGATCCTTGTCCTTGTGAAAGTGGGAAGAAGTATAAAAAATGCTGCATGAATAATTGAAATAGACCACCTGAGATAGTATGTTTATAGGTAGTTAGTGTAATTATTCCAGTATTTTTGATCTTACCGGCAGACCTGATTATTTAAAATAATGGATTGTCTTTGAAAGAAAAGTGAAGGAATAAAGGCCCGCCTACAAATGGCTACGCTCTCCTAACTGAAATCCGATGGTTGTAATTTGATAGCAAATGCCCAAGAAAGATAACTTGAACCAATCTGAACTTATAATTTTAAATTTTAAAGAAATAAGGTTAATATGGGAAATTGTTTACCCATTTTTTTTAGTTCTTGAAGAATACTCGAACAAGTTGTTGGTTTGGCCTTTCCTATCAAAAGCAAATCAGTAGTGACAAATCCTTTATAAAATGATGCCAACCAAGAGAACTCAATTCTTTCAACTAACCCTAATTATCTTTCTGGGATGCTCCCTTTTTTCATGTAAACAGCAACAAAGTTTGCAAAGCATGATTGATTTGGCCATTAAAAATAAGGATTCGGTTTTGGTGATTCCCGATGGAAAGTACGTCATAGAGCAACCTTTACGTCTCTCGGGTGTGGATAACCTTGTGATCAAAGCGGATTCGCCGAATGGCGTAACCATCACCTCCAGCATGGACCTGCCAATCGAAAACTTAACCTGCCTGGATAAAGACAGCGGGTTGTATGCGTATACTGACCCAAAGTTAATAATGCCCCCTTGGCCGGATTCATTCAAGGGCTATGCCGGGTGGCCGGAAATCTATATTGCAGGCATACCATTGTCCATATCTCGTTATCCTAATGAAGGGTTTATACAAGCAGATTCAATCATTAGGGCCGGTAAGAAGCCGGAAAATAAGGAAACCAAGCAATTGCCTGCGAAATTTATATCCGCTCAACTAACACAAAATTACAACAAAGAATTGCCCTTGTTTCTAAATGGGTACTGGACTTATAAGTGGGCTGACGAAATTATTCGGGTGGACTCCCTAAACCCCCTCTCTGGCGAAATCGAGCTTGCAGCCCCACACAATTATGGTATGGGAGCTCCTTCCGGTGGACTCTTTTACGCTATCAATCAGCCGGAATATGTGGATACGGAAAATGAATATTATTACAATCCCAAGACAGGAACCATTCGTTTTATTCATTCTTTTTCAGATGAGGAAGTCGAATCCATTCAAATTGCCTATCAAGATTTTACCCTTTTAGAGATCCAGGATTGCAATCAAATAAAAATTGAAAATATAGATTTTAAATATCATAATAATCTGGCTGTCAATATTTCCAATTCTAAATCGGTAGTGATCGAACAGGCTGAGATGTATGGATTAGGCAGATCTGCCGTAGCCATAACTGAGGGATTTAATTGCGGGGTTCGCAATAGTACGCTTAAATACTTAGGAAATGCCGGTATTTTGCTTTCCGGTGGAGATAAAAATACTTTAACAAAGGCATCCCATTTTGTAGAAAACTGTTCCATCAGTTATTTTTCAAGGCATGTTAAAACGTATGCGCCTGCGGTAAAATTGACTGGGGTAGGGCATATTGTAAAAGGAAACCATATTAGTTTTGCGCCTCATAATGCCATTCTATTTTCCGGAAATGATCATTTGATTGCAGAAAATGTAATCAGAAAGGTTTGTTTAAATACTTCGGACGCAGGGGCCATTTATTGCGGTAGAGACTGGACCATGGGAGGAACCGTGATTCGGGAAAATACTATTACTGAGCTGGGACAAGCAAGCCACCATAACAACTGGGCCATTTATTTAGATGATTTGGCCTCAGGAATAAGTGTTGTCAATAATCAGATTGAAGACAATCCTTCCGGGATATTAGTTGGTGGTGGACGTTTTAATCAAATTAGCAACAATACGATTAAAAATTGCCCCCTCGCATCAATTGTATATGATGCAAGGGGGTATGATGATTGGTTTAAACAGCACCTTGTCGATCGGGAATTGTCCTTATGGCCTCGTTTAAATGCAGTCCCTATCAATCAAGCCCCTTGGAGTGAACGATTTCCTTGGTTGCAAGAAATACACAGTGATGATCCGGCAATTCCCAGAGGAGCTGAAATAAAAAACAATCAGATAATAAATTCTGCACCACCTAAAATTCATGATAAAGTATATGAATATGGACAGGTAGATTTTAATACTGAAATCACCAATTAAAACCAGTAGGAGGTAGGTCCAAGTTATGCTTCGCTAAACTTGGACCAGAATGTGAAGCCTGTAGGGCTTCAATAATAAGTGTGCCGGGCATGGCATTCTACTCAAGGGTGAGCAATCTCAATGGAGAGAGCATGTCCCTAGGGGGCCCTCTGACGGGAACCCCATAGCTAAAGCCAAGGGTGTTCCGGGCGACCGGAAATCTGAAGGAAGGCGGCGGCAAACTCCAGATGTGGACGAACAGAAACTGAATAGTAGGCCAATAGATTTGGGGAAGCGCACTTTGCAGCGTCTAATCCCAATAGTCAGACAAAGGATCTATTGGTAAATTCAGCCGCATCGGATGAAAGTAGAAAGTCTTACCCCGGGAGGTCTGTGACTAGGGCAATTGCCGGAGGTACGTGCGAGTGCTGAAGGAATCCAAGTCAACAGAAGTCAGCAGAGGGCATAGTATCCTGACGATAAAAGTCAGGAGAAGGCCTGAATTTTCTAAACAAGGAAGTGAACTTAAAGTGAGTAAAAAGAACAAACTATCGAAAGAATGCAAACATGGCATACAGGGAGATCTGTTTGCCAAGGAACAGGATTCTGTGACCAAGAAAAGAGGAGGAACCTCTCGGAAAGAGCAGAAGATAGCGTTAATTTCTCGACTGGAAGAACAGCGAACCTTGACCAGCAACACAGTAGACAAAATATCAGATCAGTTGCAGTTACTCCAAGCATTCCGAAGAGTGAAAAGCAACAATGGGACAGCCGGGATAGATGGAACAACGGTTGGAGAATACGAGCGTGAGTTATTAGCGAATATTAAACGACTACAAATCCAACTCAAGGCTGTAACCTATGAGCCAAATGCGGTAAGGGGAGTAGAGATAGAGAAACCGAACGGTGGTACACGCTTATTGGGTATACCGACCGTAGCAGACCGGTTAGTACAGCAAAGTATACAGACAGAACTGCAAATGGTATTCGACCCCTTCTTCAGTGAAAACAGCTATGGCTTTCGTCCGGGCCGATCAGCCCATCAGGCAATAGAGCGTGCGAGCGAATGTGTAAAGGAAGGCAAGATATGGGTAGTGGACATAGACTTGAAAAGTTTCTTCGATGAAATCAACCATGACCGATTAATGAATCGGCTCAGGAATAGTATCTCGGACAAGAAACTATTGAAGTTAATCCACCAATTCCTTCGTGCCGGACTCATGCAAGGCGGGGTGGAGACACAACGAATAGCGGGAACGCCACAAGGAGGCCCACTATCGCCGCTGCTGTCCAACATAGTTTTAGACGAGCTGGATAAGGAGCTAGAAGTAAGGGGTCTGAGCTTTGTACGATATGCGGACGACTGTAATATCTTTGTGGGAAGTGAAAGATCGGCCCACAGAGTGCTGGAATCCATCACGACCTATATCGAAAAGAAGCTCAAGCTAAAAGTGAACCTAGAGAAAAGCGGAGTCCGCAGATGTGATAAAGTCAAATTCTTAGGTCATACGATCATGGGAGATGGCAAAATCCGGATAGCGGATAAAAGTATCTTGAGGTTCAAGGTAAAGATCAGGGAAGTTACAAAGCGCAATCGGGCGATACCGCTTAAGAGGCTTATAAAAGAACTTAACCTGATCATCCAAGGCTGGGCAATCTACTACCGTAAATGCAACACATGGCTGAGTTCATTAAGAGAAATGGACGGATGGATACGCAACCGACTCAGATGTTATGCACTAAAACAACACGGGCGGAAATACGCAACCTACCGTTTTCTAAGGTCTCTTGGATTAGCAGAGGGTCAATCGTGGAACGCCGTGAGATTCTATGGTTGGTGGCCTATGGCCAACCTACCATATGTACGAAAGGGCATGGGCCTGGCATGGTTCGCAGGCATCGGTCTTAGGTCTTTGGTCGCTGTACAGAAGGGTTAACCTTTAGAAGAAACCGCCATGGTACGTTAAAGCGTATGCCTGGTGGTGTGGGGGGGACGGCGGTAGAATACCGCCCACCCATCCCGATTAACCACGGGTGGCAACCCGTGGACAGTGAAGACACTATCAACTCCCAACCCCGCAGCGGGTTGAACAGAGTCCCTGTTTCGGTATGTTCAACCCCTTACAGGGTTGTAAGTAAGGTGTTTTCTTCTGTCCGTGAGTTGACACTCACGGTTATTATAGTTCAGACCCTACAGGTCTGGGTTCTTTTAGTAAAATGGTTGATATATTAATTGAATCATTTCAGCGGCAGTGTTTAATAACTAGCATTCCTAAGGAGATCGAAGTATATGAATCCCATTTAAAAAAGGGGAAACTTAAACACTCTCCTAAAATTGATTAGCATTTTCCTTAATCAGCTATCAAAATTAATTCCCGAAATAAAGCGTTTAAAATAATTCTTGGACTCAGAATCCATAAAAAAAAGGTGCCGGATTTTACACCGGCACCTTTTTTATTTTTCTGTGTTTTTGCTTCTAGCAAGTACTATAGATTTGCTTTTAAGTCTTCCCAATTCCAGTCATTGTTGATTTGAGAGATGGCATGGTGTGCCGTCATGTCAAATTGACAAGGAACCACAGAAACATAGTTGTTGGCAATGGCCCATTCGTCATTGTCTTCTCCTTTGTCAAAATTGACGAAATTACCCGCCATCCAAAAATATTTACGTCCATTTGGATCGTATCTTTCTTCAAAATCCTCCTGCCATTTGGCGCGGGCTTGTCGGCAAATTTTAATGCCTTTTATTGCTTCGTTTCTCTTGGGAGGGAAATTTACATTAAGGGCCACCCCTTTAGGAATTCCATTTTCCAATACTTGACGAGCAATTTGACGAACATATTCCTTAACATGAGAGAAATCCGCTTTGGAACTGTAATCGCACAAGCTGAAACCAATAGAAGGAATGCCTTCAATGGCGCCTTCAATGGCTGCAGACATGGTGCCTGAGTAAAGTACACTTATGGAAGTGTTGCTACCATGATTGATGCCACTGACAACCAGGTCAGGCTGCTTGTCCTTCAGGACATAATGCTTGGCCAATTTCACACAGTCTACGGGTGTTCCACTGGATTTATAGGCGACGACATCGGTGAAAATCTCTTCCTCTGAAAGCCTTAAAGTATTGCCTATGGTGATGGCATGTCCCATTCCGGACTGAGGGCTATCTGGAGCTACCACTACGACATCTCCCAATTCCTTCATAACTTCTACCAAGACGCGTATTCCCTTAGATGTTATTCCATCATCATTGGAAACTAAAATTAAAGGTTTTGACATTAAGAGTTGCTTTTTAATTGATTGTAATAGGCTGTTATTCTCAAAAGATCTCCTCTTTTGTCATGGTGAAGTTTGTTTTTCCTCATATACAATTTCATCTCAGAAGATTTGTCTTCCATGACATCTTTGAGTAACACATTTTTCTTCTGATTGTATTTGAAGATTTTCTGGTCCTGAAGAAAATAGAAATTGAAGTCTAGTCTACTAAACCCTCTTCCCATTCCCATAGGCATGCCCCACATAGGATTCATATACATGCTGCGCATGCCATAAGAATTGAAACCTCGGTTATCTGTGGCAATAAACTCACGACATAAAAGCGTTATATCCTCTCCCTCAGTTAGAAGCTCAAAGAAAATGGGTGTTTTATAATCTGAATTCAAGGCATAGGGGAGACTATAAAAGGTCCTAATTCCACCATATACTTCATCAAAAATTTCAAAATAGGTGATGGAAGCAGAACTAAAAGTCTCTACAGTATTTCCTTGAACCAATACTATGTTAGCATCTAAATCGTACTTTATCTTTCCTTCGTACATTTGACCAGAACTCAGAAATACTTTTCCTGGGTGCCAGACCTGAGAAGGGAACTCTTGGGCTACAGAAATGCTTGAAATAAGTAATAAAAGCGCTATTATATTTATGGATTTTTTCATGACAGATTCAATTTTGATTCTACTCTAAATACGTAAGAAAAGTATTTTGTGTTGAATGAGTAACGAAATAATGTCACAAAGGGCTAATTTTTCATTATTTGATGGCCCATTTTATCTCTCTTGGTCTTAAGGTATTTTTCATTGTGTGGATTGGAGTGTATTTCCAAAGGAACCGTTTCTACAATCTCAAGTCCATAGCCAGACAAGCCGACTCTTTTTGTAGGATTGTTTGTGATTAGACGGATTTTGCATACTCCAAGGTCCCTAAGTATCTGAGCACCTACACCATAATCTCTTTTATCCATAGGAAAGCCCAGGGCAAGATTTGCCTGCACGGTATCCATACCCTCCTCTTGAAGTTTATAAGCCTTTAGTTTATTTATCAAGCCTATGCCCCTTCCTTCTTGATTCATATAAAGAACTATTCCTTTGCCATTTTCTTCCACCATTTTCATGGCTTCATGAAGTTGGGTCCCACAATCACACCTGCACGAACCAAAAATATCGCCTGTGATACATGAAGAATGTACTCTAACCATCACGGTATCACCTTCTTTCCATTCACCTTTAATCAAGGCCATGTGCACCTCATCAGTGTTGGTTTGCCTATAGGCTATTAGTTTGAAATCACCAAACTCGGTAGGCATTTCCACGCCAATTTCTCTTTTAATCAGGCTGTCATTTTTAAGCCGATATGCGATCAGGTCTTTTATGGAAATCAGTTTTAAGTCAAACTTTTTAGCCACATGAACTAGATCTGATAGCCGAGCCATCGTGCCGTCTTCATTCATGATCTCCACCAATACGCCTGCAGGCTGAAGTCCAGCCAAGCGTGATAAATCTATTGCAGCCTCAGTATGACCTGATCTTCGCAATACACCACCTCTTTTGGCTTTTAGCGGGAATATATGCCCTGGTTTCCCCAGTTCATCAGGATTTATATCGGGGTCAATCAAAGCCTTAATCGTCTTAGAACGATCACTAGCAGAAATGCCAGTAGTACATCCATGACCAACAAGGTCCACAGAAACGGTAAAGGGCGTTTCAAACGCTGCTGTATTTGTTCCGACCATTAATTCAAGCCCTAGCTCTTCGCATCGGTCCTCCACCAAAGGAGCACAAATTAAGCCTCGGCCATGGGTGGCCATGAAATTGATAATTTCTGGTGTTACTTTTTCTGCGGCACAAATAAAATCACCCTCGTTTTCTCGGTCATCATCATCAACGACGATTACTACCTCCCCATTTTTTATTGCCGCTATCGCGTCTTCTATTGGATCCAGATAAATAGTATCTTTCATTTTAATTTATAAAGTCTAATATATGTAATTTCAAAATTACGATTATTTATTCTACTAACCCTTTTTACCAAATTTTAGTTTAATTTTTGGAAGGGACAACATTGCCCAATTCACGGTCAATTTGAGATTTTAGCTGCGTTAATTCCATGTGCATTGTCAAAAAACCATCAATTTCATCTTCTTTGGCTACCTTAATTTTTTCTTCGAGTTCATCCCGCATTCTTTTCAGATAGGCACTTTTAAGCTTTAAAGACGTTTTATAGGTGGTGTCCGAAAGATCATCCGACTCACGTTTTGAAAAAATCTGGTGTTTTGTTTCCCAGTTTTTCGAGACCTCCCTGGTTGGGGCGATCATGTCAATTACCTCTTGGTTTATCTTGGTATTCTGGATTTTTAAGAAATAATCGAACTTGGGTAGCAAACCCTGCCTTAAAGCATTTTTATAATGTCCGAGTAATTCCTGATAGATTGGTGTGACAAAATTTAGCTCTTTGATTTCTTCAAGTAGGTATTCGCACACGTGCATTTCCTCTGATACCTTTTCAAACCCATAATTGATCAAAATCCTGATGAGTTCCCTTTCCTCCTTACTGTTACGAGGTTGGATTTTGATATTCTCCTCTGCAGGTGATCCCGGCAAAAGCTGTTCTATAGGGCTTGAGTCAGATTCTTTTTGAAACTTTGAAGGTTTATTCTTTTGCTGGTTTTTAAGTAATTGCCTGTTAAGTTCCGTGAGTAAAATCTCTTCCTCCATTCCCAAAAGTCGGGCGGATTCTTTTGAATAAACAGACCTTATAATTGGGTCCGGGACTTTAGAAATACTTAACACCACCTGACGAATGGCTTCTGCTTTTTTGATAGGGTCTTCTGCTGCGTCTTTGGCAAAAAGATCGATTTTAAAATGAATAAAATCCTTTTCTTCCTTCTCAAGGAATTTGCGAAAACCGTCTTTTCCAGACTTTCTGGCAAAACTATCCGGATCCTCATTGGGAGGAAAGACCACCGCTTTCACGTTCAATCCACCTTCAAGAAGCATGTCAATACCCCTTAATGATGCATTTATACCCGCATCATCCCCATCATAAAGTACGGTGACCTGATCCGTAAATCTTTTGATTAATTTGATTTGACTTTCAGTAAGTGAGGTCCCTGATGAAGCGACCACATTTTCCACTCCTGCCAAATGCATGGAAATGACGTCAGTATAACCTTCTACGAGGTAACATTTATCCGTTTGTCTTATGGACTGCTTTGCCTGGTAAATTCCATATAGCACATCACTCTTATGATAAATGGCTGTTTCAGGAGAATTTATGTATTTGGGCTGCTTTTTATCCTGCGTCATTATCCGGGCACCAAAAGCAATTGCTTTTCCGCTCAGGTTATGAATAGGAAACATCACCCTACCCCTAAATCTATCGTAAAAATTTCCCGGTTTATTCTCTCGCTCAAGAATTAGCCCCGCTTTTAGTAAGTTGGACTCCTCAAATCCAGCCGCTTTGGCTTTGTTTAGTAGATGGTCCCAACCGTCTAAAGAATAGCCAAGCTCAAACTTTTCTATGGTTGCAGGGTCAAATCCACGTTCTTTTAAATAGCTAAGGCCAATTGATGCTCCTTCTCCGGATTCCAGGTTTTTGTGGAAAAAATCCTTGGCATAATTTAGGGCGATGTATAGGCTCTCTTTCTCATTGTACTCCTGTATATCGGCAGGATCAAGGCTGTTTTCTTCTTCTACCTCTATCCCATATTTTTTAGCAAGGTGCCGGATGGCTTCCGTAAATCCCAAGCCCTCAATATCCATGATAAATTGAATGGGATCCCCAGCCTTACCACAACCAAAGCATTTGTAGATTTGCTTGGCAGGAGAAACGGAGAATGAAGGGGTGCTTTCCTGATGAAATGGACAACATGCCCAGAAGTTTTGCCCTTTTCTTTTCAACGGGACATAATCACTCACTACTTCTTCTATGTCTACCTGCTCTCTTACTTTGTCCGTTGTCTGATTAGATATGGCCATAATTTTCTATCGAAGTGTAAAGATAAGATTTATGAACGAGAATTCTTTAAGCCCGGCCATTCCAAAATTAGAAACTATTTTTCTCATCTTGAAGTTGAGAAGGAAGCTAAATGTATCCGTCTAAGGGTTAAATTATCTTAAATTGCCTTTTTAAAGGTAATTCTGTATTGGGCAAATTTTGGCTTAATACAAAAGCGAGGTATCTTGTTGGCAAAACGAACTTTATGCCAACTGATTATGAAATAAAGTGACAATTTGCCAAGAGGAAACGGTAGCTGTACAAACCAGCGATCCAATTAGGATGTAAGTATAGAAAGCGCAAATCCCGGCATAAAACATGAAAATATTTTATTAACGGGGGATTAGCTATAAATTGCATAAAAATCAAAAATCAGGAATGAATATTTCTAAGGAAAAAGTTTTAAAAGCCCTGTCAACGGTAGAGGATCCCGATTTAAAAAAGGATCTGGTTACTCTCGGAATGATTCAAGGTTTGGAAATTATAAGTGACCAAAAAATTTCTTTCAAAGTGGTATTGACCACTCCTGCCTGTCCTTTAAAGGAATTGATCAGGATAAACTGTGAAGAAGCAATAAAGAAGGCTTTTGGTGGGGAAGTTAAGGCGGATATATTGATGACTTCAAATGTAACTACCGTTCGTAATGATGCGCCAATGCTGCCGAATGTTAAAAACATCATTGCCATAGCATCAGGAAAAGGTGGGGTAGGTAAGAGCACTTGTTCCTCGAACCTGGCTGTAGCCTTGGCAAAGTTAGGGGCAAAGGTAGGTTTGATTGATGCTGATATTTCTGGTCCATCAGTACCTACCATGTTTAATGTAGAAGGGGAACAACCTGCCATTAAACAAGAAAACGGTAAAAATATAATTGTTCCTATAGAACAATATGGGGTGAAATTGATGTCTATCGGCTTTTTAACGCCTGCCGAAAATGCTGTTGTTTGGAGAGGGCCAATGGCCAGTTCTGCACTAAAACAGTTTATAGGAGATGTGGACTGGGGCGAATTAGATTATTTATTAATTGATTTACCTCCGGGAACTTCAGACATCCACCTTACCATGGTGCAAACCTTACCTGTAACAGGAGCGGTGATTGTCACCACGCCTCAAAAGGTAGCGCTTGCAGATGCTACTAAGGCTTTGACGATGTTTAAGCAACCCCAGATCAATGTCCCGATCTTAGGAGTTGTAGAAAATATGGCTTACTTTACACCTGATGAATTGCCTGACAATAAGTACTATATATTTGGTCAGGGAGGTGGTCGCAAACTTTCTGAAAAATACGACGTTACTTACTTAGGAGAGATACCTCTTGTGCAAGGGATTAGAGAAAGTGGAGACAGTGGTTATCCTGCAGTATTGAAGGATGGAATTATGGCAAAAGCTTTCAGTGATTTTGCCGAAGGTGTCGCCAGACAGGTAGCAATTAGAAATGCTGCGTCAAGTAAAACAGAAGTAGTTCAGGTTAAAGTATAAAGACAATGTTGGATCAATACAAAGATCAGATTGAAAAGGCGCTAGATACGATCAGACCCTATTTGGAAGCAGATGGTGGTAATGTGAGAATCGTAGGGCTTTCCGAAGATATGGTTCTACAATTAGAATTATTAGGAACTTGTAGTTCATGTCCCATGTCTACAATGACACTAAAAGCAGGTGTAGAAGAAGCAATAAAAAAAGCTATTCCTGAAATTGTCAGTGTAGAAGCAGTAAATGTAGAAGTAGCCTGACTTATCACTCGATCTATGGTTAATAATTACAATGCACTGGTACTCAATTTGGTATCAGTGCTATTCTTTTTTTTGTGGGGTATACATGCCTCCGTTGGTCAAGTCGTAACCACACCTGATACTGTTGGAAGTACTCTGGATCGATGTGGCACCGTGTTTTTTGAAAAAAAGCAAGCCCAGTCTTTGGGGTATTTTGGTACCCGACAGTATTTTGAAAGTTGGGTGGATACCAAGGGTGTCCAAATGAAGCAAGAGCGTCAGGCAAACCGATCACTTGCTGATGAAATCAAAAGATTGCCAGTTGTTGTTCATATTATTCACAATGGGGAGACCATTGGGGAGGGCGCAAATATATCCGATGCCCAAATTCTGGACCAAATAAGAATTCTTAATGAAGATTTTCAGATGCAAAATGCAGATTTTGTAGCCAACACGCCCACTGAATTCTTAAATGTAGCGGGCAATGCTGGAATTGAATTTGTTTTGGCGAAGCAAGATCCTCAAGGATTGCCTTCTATAGGGATTAACAGGGTCCAAGGGCCAAAAGATTCCTACAGTTTAAATGATGCTGCTTTGGTGGGGCAATTGGCTTTATGGGCTCCAGAAGAATATATTAACATCTGGGTTTTGCCACTTACTCCTCCAACTATTGGCTATGCAGGCTTTCCAGTTTCTGATGAATTGGATGGATTAAATAATTCTATACCTACCCGACAAACAGACGGGGTTTCCATTGATTATCGTTACTTTGGAAGTGTTGGCAATATCTCCCAAAACTCTAAGGGTAGAACTGCTACCCATGAAATGGGGCACTTTTTAGGGCTTAGGCATATATGGGGAGATGGTGGATGCGAGGTAGATGATTTTGTGACTGATACACCTTTGCAAAATCAATCCAATAATACTTGTATCGTAACCCCCAGGTTTACTTGCGACACAAGAGATATGGTGGAAAATTTCATGGACTATACGCCAGATCGCTGCATGAGTTTGTTTACTGAAGGTCAGGTGGACCGTATGGATGTCATTCTTGCTTTTAGTCCCAGAAGGGCATCTTTATCTACAAGCCGAGCGCTAAATGATCCTCAATTATTTGACAGGGATATAGAACTTACTGAAATTAAATCACCTCTAGGGTATATTTGTAGCAATACCGTTTTCCCCATTATTGAAGTGGTGAATAAAGGAAAAGAGACAGTCACTAAAATAAGAGTTAGTATCCGTGCCAATGGAGCCGAACTTGAAACGAAAGATTTTATAGTTGATCTTGCTTCAGAAGAATCAGCGCTACTGGAGTTTAATTCCATAAATTTGAATGCTGTAAGCAATGCGTTTTCTGCAGAAGTATTACTGGTAAATGACGCGGAAGATAACGACCAGTCAAATAATGAGCTGTCCATAACGGCTATCATGCCAGACTTTGAAGCCTTACCCTATGCCTACCCTGGGCATGATGTGGTGTCGGGTTGGGAATTTATTAATGAAGACAATGACTACACCTGGACACCCATTAATCTTCAGATTGATAACACAACGAAGGATGTATTCTTTCTCAATGGGTTTGATTATAGTGGACAGGGAGAATTGGATTATTTAGTAAGTCCGGTTTTTGACCTTTCTGATTTACAAAATCCCCAATTGTCATTTGATTTATCCTATTCTCCTTTCTCCAACAGTGCTTTCAGTGAAACATTGATAGTAGCCGTTTCCACTGATTGTGGAAATACCTTTAATTTACTTTTGGCACCCTATAATAAATCGGGGTCCACCCTTGCCACTTTAGAAGGGTCTGTAAATGAGTTTTTCCCTTCTTCCGAGCAGCAGTTTAGGAAAGAAGTGGTAAACCTTAGTGCCTATGCCGGCCAGAATAATGTCAGATTGGCTTTCGTGTCTATAAACGGATATGGTAACAACGTTTTCCTTAAAAACATAAGCATTGATACGGAAGAATCCTTACGCTACCAGTTGGAGATAAATGAAGTGCTGGAGCCCTTACCAGTTGTAAATGGCGATCAGGTCTTGGACAAATTAAGCCTTTCTAATACTGGTAATCTTGATTTATCTAGTTTTTATGTGAGTAAAAGTGTCAACGGGGTCATAGATGAATCGACTTTAATAGAAGACATTAATTTGGAGGTTGGTGAGTCTACCTCAGTTGATTTAACCAATTACTTTGATAGTGGCTTGAACGAAGTTGTCCACCAGGTTTCCGGGCCTAATTTTGACCAGAATACAGGTGGTGGAGATCAATTGACCAGGTATTTTATACAAAATGATATTAGTATTTTGGCTCCCTGGCGCCAAAATTTTGACTCAGGCCTTGAGGATTGGATCACCATCAATCCGGAAAATAATTTAAGTCTCTGGCAGGTAGTCTCTTCTTCGGGAGAGGATAACAATCAGGTAGTCTTAGGCAATATGATTTCAAACAATAGTTATTGGTTGGTGTCCCCGGAATTCTCTTTAGTTGGAACCGGAAAAGCGGGATTGATTTTTGATTGGGGAGGAAATGGTTTTGCTTCTGAAGGCGCAACAAATTTCTCGGTGATGGTAAGTACAGATGGAGGCCAAACGGGCCAACTGGTTTGGGAGGTATCTGGTGATGACCTTAATAAAGAAATTTCATCTATCAATTCCAGTGATCCATCGGAAAGCAGCTTTATAAACCTTAATAACTTTGCTGGGGAGGAGAAAGTAAGGATTTACTTCAAAGTAAATAACACCAATGATACCAATGCTTTGCTGCTTTTGGACAATGTCTCATTGTATTTGTCTGATGACCCGGATCCAGTGATTCCTGAGTTAAACCAATCTCTTATTTATCCAAACCCTGCAAATGACAATTTCCATATTTCCTTTAATTTAACAGATTACCAGGAGGTAGAAATTCAGTTTTTCAATACATCTGGTCAAAAGGTTTACGGTGTTAATTTCCCCAATACCTTGAATCAAACCTATTCATTTGGAAAAGAACATCTTAGGAGTGGATTATTTGTTGTTAAGATAATGGGTGAAGATTTCTTATTGACCAAAAAATTGGTTTTACACTGATACCAAAAACTGAAATCAACCGTTCTTTCAGAAAAAAAATATTGGTAATTTACCAGATATAAATTATAGCATTAATTTGCAGTAGTATTAAGAAAAAATAAAAGTTTTGCATCCTTAGAAATTGGATCAAATCTTGCAATAGACATAATATGAGTGATTTTAAAGTAGGTATTAAGAAAGTAGGGATCCATCTTTCAATTATTTTGGCCATTACTTTTGGGCTTTTGTTCGTTTTTTTTAAAGTTTATTTACCTGATTATACCCACCATGGGGAATCTGTATCTGTTCCTGATTTGGAAGGTTTCCAGTATGATGAAGTACAAGATTACCTGGAAGGCAGGAATCTGAGAATGGAAATTACCCTGGACAGTGGGTTTGTTGCGGATGCGAGACCACTCGAAGTATTGAAACAAAACCCTAAGCCGGGAGCAAAGGTAAAGCAGGATAGGAAAATTTATTTAACACTTAACGCAAAAAATGCACCATTGATCAAGATGCCGAAGCTGGTCAATACCCAGCTAAAGAATGCACAAGAAATTTTATCCAACTATGGCTTGGTTAGAGGAGACATTGTCTATGTTCCGGATATTGGTCATAACGTAGTGCTAGAGCAAAAATATAGAGGTAGAGAAATCAAAGAAGGCTTGGAAATACCCAAAGGCTCACAAATTGACTTGGTGGTAGGCGATGGCCTGGGAAATCAGATTTTGGAAATGCCAAGTATCATAGGTATGGATAACCTTGAGGCGGAGTTTTTGATCCTGGGATCTGGATTGAGTATGGGCAATATTAATTATGTAGAAACGGATACTGTACCCAAAGGAACAGTAATAAAACAACTCCCACCTTCAGGGTTGAAGATGAAAACAGGAGAACGAGTGGACATTTGGGTTTCTGAACTTGGCCGAGAAATTAACTTTTAATGAATAAGCTTAGGGGATCGGTTCTGATTTGTGGTTTACTATTTGGATTCTATGCCAGTCCGAATTGTATGGCCCAATTTCGGCAATTACCGATGGCCTCAGCACCTGTACCCGAAAAAAATGTAGCTAGCAATAATTTAAGAACCACAGAAGATGCTTTACAGCTTCCTTTTTGGGATGATTTTTCATCAGGCAATTATTCCCCATTACTTTGGGAGGCAAAAGGAGTAAACGCATCACTTACGATGGGCCTGGCCCCTCCATCTTTAGGAGTTGTCGTTTTAGATGGAGTAGATGAAGATGGACATCCCTATTCAACTACCAAATTGGAGCAAGGGGAAGGGGATCAATTGACGTCCAAACCTATAGATTTGTCGACCCCGGCAGCTACCAATGATGTTTACCTTAGTTTTTATTGGCAGGCTGGTGGCAAGGGAGAACGTCCGGATGATTCAGATGTACTTGAGTTGTTTTTTTTAGCTTCAGATGGCGATTGGGAGTTGGTATGGAGCCAAAAAGGAGAAGGTGATTTGTCAACAGATGTATTTGTTCAGGTAATGTTGCCCGTTCCTGAAGAATTTCAATATGATGCCTTTCAATTTAAATTTCAACAGTCCGGAAGGCTTTCTGGTCCGTTTGATACCTGGCTGTTGGATTATATTTACCTAAATAAAGGCAGAACTCCAACGGATAGATTTCCGGAAGACAGGGCGCTTACGCAATTGCCTGGCAGTCCGTTTTTCCCTTATTATGCCATACCATTTTTTGAGTTGGACCAAGAAAAAATTACAGCACCTATAGGCAACGAGTTTAATAACCTGGCCAATAGGTTTAGGGCAATTGAATATACAGTTAGCCTTAAAAATAAAGCAACGGGAGCGCTTTTGGAAGAACCCAATAGCCAAACCCCTTTTAATCCAGTACCCCAAGCCTTGGAGCGTAGGGCGTTTACCAGCAGTAACCTCGAAAAAGAGGGCCTTGTTGATTTAATAGATGAGCCTATGGACGTGGAGGTGCTGATGTTTATAAGGGCTGGAGATACCTTTTTGGAGGCGGGAGCGGGTGAAGCCCAAACTTTCAATGTGGATTTTCGAGTGAACGATACAAGCAAGATGGTGATTCCTATTAGGGACTATTATGCCTATGACAATGGCACAGCAGATTATGCTGCAGGAATCAACCAAAGAGGGGGGATGCTTGCGCTATCTTATGAGTTGTCAACTCCTTCCTATTTGTCAGGTGTTAGCATTCAATTTGTCAATGCTGCCCAACGAAACAATGCAATAGAATTAATGGTTTGGGATTCAATTGCCAATGAACCTGTGTATCAAGAAGAGGTATTGATTCCTAATGATGCTGGAATAGGTAGTTTCTCCTATTTCCCTTTGGATACAAATCTCCTTGTTAAGGATCATTTCTTTATTGGTTTCACTCAGTTTTCAAATGATTATATATACATAGGTTTGGACAAGAGTGGAGACACGGGTGACAAGATTTTCTATAATGTGTTAGGTGCATGGCAGCAAAATGATTTGGTAAGCGGCAATCTAATGATGCGCCCGCATTTAAGCCTAAGCCCGGTGGTAGAAGCGTCTGAGCTGTCTGCAGTAGATTTATTGTTTTACCCAAACCCAGTAACGGAGAGGTTGTTCATAATGGGTGAAGTAGCCGATATAAAAGTATTTGATTTCCAAGGTAGGCTGATAAATATACCTCAAGAGGTGGATAAAGATGGTAAAATTCTTAATTTTACTGAAAGTCAAAAAGGGATGTACCTCATCAATATGGTGAAAAATGGGCAACCTTTAACAAGAAGAATTATTGTTAAATAAGCGATGAAAGACATAGAAGTAGAAGAATTAAAAGAAAGGTTAGACAACAAAGAGAAATTTGTTTTTTTGGATGTGAGGGAAACTTACGAGTATGAAGGAGATAACCTTGGTGCTAAGAATATTCCGCTTGCCCAACTTCCAAATAATCTATCCGAATTAGAAATGCACAAGGATGAGGAAATCATCGTGCATTGCCGATCTGGAGCGAGAAGTGCGAATGCAAAGGGGTTCTTAGAAAGCAAAGGCTTTTCCAAAGTCAGAAATGTTTTAGGAGGGATTTTAGCCTACAGGGCTATGGAAGAAGATTAATTACAATAGGTTTTTATTCAAAAATAAAGGGTTCTGGAGTAAAGCACAGGATAAAAAGTACTATGGCAAACCAGCCTAGTAATATACGTTTTTGATCTAATTTTCTGCCATCAATCACCTCAGGGTGATTGATGCCCAATACCCTTCCTACCAGAAAGGCAAAAAAGAGCCATCCCGTGTACCCCTGAAGGCCAGGTGAAATGCTTACAAGGCTGTATTGTATGGCCGCAATGCCAAGTGCCATAAGCCATTTGTTGGTGTTAGAAAGACCTGATTTTCGATAACAAATGTAGAGAAAACCTACATACAGGGGCAATGCCAGGGCCAGGTAGTTCAAGTCTTCAAATGGACTGATAACCCCTAATCCTGCATAGAACAAAAACAGGGTATAAACAACCAGTGAAATAATTTTGTGGTGTTTTGGAAATAGCCCAAAGACCACATGTCCGCCATCCAATTGCCCGATGGGCAATAAGTTTATTGCTGTAAAGAACAAGGCCAAATAGCCTGCAAAAAGGTAGGGATAATGGATGATCTCGGACATGGCAGGCATCCGCTCAGGATCTGCAAGGGTTTTTTCCATGGTCCAGAACAATATATTATAGCCCAATTCAAAGTCCATCACTTCTTCATCTTCGCCCAGGACATAATTTGGATCCGCATATTCGGGATGAACTTCATAGATATAATCTGCTTCGGGTAACTGCGTGAAGCCATAAGTCAATACAGCAAAAGCTACCACAAAACCAGCGATCGGGCCTGCAACCCCTATATCGAAGAATTTTTTCCTACTACTTATTATTCCCTTCATTTGAATAATGGCGCCAAAGGTTCCTATAGAAGGAGACCCCAAAAATCCCAACCATGCTGGAATAAAGTAAGGCAGGGAAGATTTTACCTTATGGTAAATGGAAGTAAACAAGTGCCCCAATTCATGAATCAATAAAATACCGATGAAGGGCAGGGAGAATTGCAGGGAAAGCACGAAATACTCCCATGTAAGGGGTTGTTCATCGGAAAGTATGCTTCTGCCGTACAACCATTCTCCACCCGCAAGGGTAGTGGCTATTATTGTTAAAATGAAAAGGGTACCGTGTTTTAAATATTCTTTGGTACTATACATGCTGGAAAAAATTGATTAGGGCTTTGGGGTGGTCAATATGATGTGTTTGTATGCCAACTTTATTCGCACCCAAAAGGTTCTCTTTGAGGTCATCAAAAAACAAACATTTTTCCGGAGGAGCACCAATGCCTTTGACGACTTCCTGATAGATGGCCTCATCAGGCTTACGCAATCCCATTTCCTGACTTAGAAACAAATGGTCAAAAAGCCCAGGCCAGGTGCCTTCTGGTAATTTTCGCTTAAATGTTTCCTCTACCACCTTAAAATGAATGCTGTTGGTATTGCTAAGCATGTAGAGAGGGAACTTTTTTTTCAATTCGATAAGTAGGTCCAACCTTTCCTGAGGGATGTCCCCTAAAATACTGTTCCATGCGGCATCAATCCATTCGTCCTCCCAGTCTGCTGAGAAAAAATCCCTTACCCCATCTCTGAAAGTATTTTCGTCGGATTTCCCTGTTTCAAGATCAAAGTGAACAGGAGAGACCATAAATTCTTTAATTAGGTGATGTTGCTTTTCTGGTAGGCGGCTGTTTATTTTGTCAAAAGTCCTTTGGTAATCAATGTCATAGATGACATTCCCTAAATCAAAAATTAAAAATTCGATTTCTTGCAGATTTTTCATTACAATTTTTGTTGTGATTTTAAAATCAAATATGTAACATTGCATTCCCAAAAGCAAGGTAAAAGGTTCAAAAGACTTCTAATCTTGGTTAGGGAGCCTTTTCTAATTTGAAATACAGTTGGACTTGGTTATTTACTTCCTTTTGTTTGTGGTTGAATAGAAGGAATTAGATTTTCTTAATAAAAGTGGGGCCTATAACTCAGCTGGTTAGAGTATCTGACTCATAATCAGAAAGTCCCTGGTTCGAGCCCAGGTGGGCCCACAAATTTAGCCGAGAGCAATCTCGGCTTTTTTTATGCCTAATTTTTCATGTTTTTTCTTAATAATCAAATGGATGTTTTTCTTAGGCATGATTCATTCCTATCCGGCACCGGAGGCTGAGCCTGCCGAAGCCATAGGTTTTTCAGACGTAAACCATTGGGAAAGGTATTGTATAAAAATTCCCTTTTGTTCCCTAAATTTTGGCTAAAGCCGGATGATAGGGTAATGCCTTAATAAATGGGCTAAAGCCCATTCCTATTGAGTTGATTTCTTTGATCGATAAATTCGGCCCTAATACAGGGAAAGATAGAATAAATACAACTCTCAATAGCCACCATCTTTAGCTGGGGGATTCCAATGTTTATTCGTTTCTGCGGCTTTAGCCAAATTCTTTTGCCAAGCACCTTACAATTTGAATAATTCGATCAAGGTAACTCTGGCCCAACTAGGGTACATCTGAACTTACCCTAATACTTTCTTAACTCCAATTTCTGACAAGAAACAGGAGCAGGCTACCCAAAATTGACAAGATTCGACCTTTTTGGTCGAATTACCCACCTTTGAACTCGAATTTATGACCTAAAAAATTGAAAATTTGGCTAAGAAAGGACGTTGATCCGACCTAAATGCAGAGAAGATGACAAAATTGCTGAAATTTTCAATGGTTTGGGAAGATATTTGACGTTCTGAAGTGGGGAGGGGTACCTTCGAGTGTACCCATTGTAGTTATTGGCTTCACAATTCGACTTTGGAGGTAGGTAATTCAATGTTTTATCCGGAAAATTTTACCTTTTTGGCTGTTCATTTGAATGTGTAACACGGAAATTCGACCAAAAACTGACAAATTTCAATGTCAGCAGCGAAAAATCCGATCATTTTTATAGGATATTAATATCAGCGTGGAGGGAATAAACCTATAAAGAGCCGGAAATTAAAATTCCTGTTAAAAATAAAGGGCAATCCAAAAGGTTTCTAATGTACTTTGGATGTAAAAAGATAATTGTTACCCATTTATTCCCTTGGATGGCCATAAGTGAGAATTATTCATTGCCTTAAATGTATGTCTTTAAATGAAAGACTTTTTGTGAAAGGTGGATTGCCTTAGAAATAATAGTGAAATATGAATTTTCAGCTTTTCACCTACTATAAACCTTCTAATTCAATTAGTTTTAAGCTCAAATTTCTAAACCTCCTCTTAAATCATTAAAACTTTTTTATTTTAGGGGAAGTATAGGGCTAATAAAGCCCAAACTATTGTTAGAAATAAATAGATATTAGGTATGTGTAGATATGCAATGATTTCATATAAACCACATTATGCTTGCTTTGATTGCCGCAAAACTTTTAAAAGAAGATTGTTAGAAGATATTCTGGGCGGCTTTAGTAAAGACATTCAGGAAACTCCTGCTAAATGTCCTGAATGTGGGGGGGTAATGGCAGATATGGGCTTGGATTTTGAAGCACCTAGGAAAAAAGATGTGATTGCGTGGAGTCATATTTCAAATCTCTATAAAGTAGATATAACCTTTCATTCTTGTGGCTGTACAGGACCAGGATACATACCAAATGATACTGTAGCATTAAAAGATCATCTTTCTAAGATCAAAGACACCTATTTGGAGCATCAACATTTTTGGGCCAGAAGGGTGGGTGATCCGGAAAAGCCAAACGAAATAGCAAGAGATAAACATCAAAATGGTAGTTTTCTCTACAGAATTCCAATAGAAATGAAAAAAGGAACTAAAAATAAACCTGAGTATGACGCAGCAAAAGCTCAAATATATTGGAATCAAAAAGTAATTGAAATTAAAAAGAAAATTGAAATAATTAATAACGCTAATGCTATTTAAAAATGTATTTTTAATTAAATGTTGGTTCCCCACGAAGATTGGTGGGAGGTCAGTAAGCGAAAGTCCTTCTTAAATTAGAACATCGAGGATTTACCAAATATTAAAGCAAATAAAATCGTAATTTTCTGGATTATAAGGCAATACAAATTTTTAAAAGGTTAATTTAAAATGGGAAAATAGATCCCCTTGACTTGCGTGATCCAGTCTTTTAAAATGACAATTCTAAAAAACCATTAAATTAGTGCTGAAAAATTTAAGTTATAAATGGGCTTAAGCCCATTCCTATTAAGTTGTTTGCTTTGGCCAATTAGTTCGGTCTAAATTCCGTAAAAAGTTTATTGGATCCAAAAATCAATGGCCCCCAGCTTTAGCTGGGGGCTGGTTTGGGTTTACTCGTTTCTGTGGCTTTAGCCAAATGTTTACTATGGGGAGATTTCCATCTATTTTGCACGATGGCTACAAATTGGGTCTTTCTTATTTAACCAACCTCAATTCATCTATCACATTTTCACTGGAATCTTTGGCGGTAAAGGTAAGGCTGTTGCCATCGATGTCTAGCACCTGATAAAAAGGACCTTGCTCATACCTAACTGCAGCATAAGGCTCTTCTCCTATGCCTCTTAGATCGCTAGGAATACCTATGGAAATCATATAGGTGGTGCCATCCTTGGCATCAGCAACAACTTTTCCATCTTTCATGGGGTTGGACCGCATATAATAATGAATGTGTCCGGAAAATACCATGTCAACATGGTACTTGTCAAATAAAGGGATCCACTCTTTCTGAATGTTAGGGTAGGGCTCCTCCCAATTGTAAGGAGGGAAGTGGAACATGGCAAATTTCCATGTGGCCTTGGATTCACTCAATTGTTGCTCGATCCATTGGGTTTGCAGCTCGTCCTTAGAGGTGGCATCAATCATTAGAAACATGGCGTTTTTATAATTGAAGGCGTACGTATGTTCAGTAGGAAGATCTTTAGGGCCATTAGTTGGGTAGCTAAAAAGTTGCCTGTACATCTCGGCCCCAAGTCCCATGCGGTTGTCATGGTTTCCGAGCACATTCATAAAGGGCCGCTGGGAAATGACGTCCTTGGAGTATTCAAAGAGTTCATCCCATTGATCTCTATGTAGGCCATCACTTACAAGGTCACCGGCAATGGCGTGAAAAGCTGCCTCTGGATGTTTCTGAAATGCCTGGTTCGCCAACTTCCCCCAGACAGGTGAAAAATGGGAGTCTCCGTACCAAATAAAAGAAAAGGTGTCGTCATTGGATTGGGTGGTAAAAGTCTGCGTTTCCGACCAGCTGTCTTGCGTGCTTATTATGTATTCATAAGTTGTACCTGCTTTCAGGTTTATCAGATTGGCCGTAAACCGATTTACATATCGGTCATTCGCAAGTCTTAGGTCTTCCATTTCGTATTTGTCTGCATTTACAGATACTGTATCCTTGGTGCCTTTTACCCTGTAGGTAACCTTGCCTGTGTCAATCGTACTAGTAGTTCTCCATTGAATGTCCATTGTGGAGGATGGATCAGCACTCCATGTCAGCATGATTTGATCGGCCTTTTCTGAAGAAGGAAACTTGGTGGTTCTAAATGCATTGACCAATTGAGATTCGGTACCTCTTCCACGTACTGTCGTTAGCATCTGCTGTCCTTTTAATGCCTCTGGGACCTCAAATAATACCAACTCATCCCAGTCGCCGTAAACAAAAGCCCCATCATCCATGGTGCCAATGAAATCAGTTTCCGGATAAATATCGCTGATGGTCAATTCCTCACTTTCATTCTGAGGGGTCACAGTTACAAAATAATGGTAACTGTAGTTTTCCAATCCATTGATCCCTAGTCCAACCTGGCCTTTGTCAAAATTCTTTTGCCATACCTCATAATCCGTCATTTCGTTGTGCATGGTCATTTCGGTTTTCACAAAGCCACTTTCCTTGAGCCAGAAGGGTAGCCTTTCTTGCTTTATACTCCTTATTACAGATACTACGACAGGTACATTTACATTAAAGGTCCAATGACCACTGGAAAGGGTCTCAAGTTCCTCTTCGGTAAACAAGCCAAATGCTTGCTCGTAAGTAAGTGCATGGAGTTCTGCTTCTGTTTTTGTCTTGTAAAGCTCAGAGACCTTTGTGCTGATAAGCTCTTTGGATGTACTTCGCTGTTGTTTGTTGGGTTCAGAACAAGCAAAGACGATGAAGAGAAGGGCAAAAATGCAGGCTGTATTTTTGTATAGGTTGATTTTCATATTAAAGATTTCATTATTACTAATTTTAAAAGCAGGCCAATGATTGGTGGTTTTTTTATCTTAATCCTGCTGTCTAATTAATGACTGAAAACCAGTTGATTTGGGCCACTATTTATTGTTAAATTTAAGTTAACACCGAAAAAAAACGAATCCTGTTACCCTAAAATAAATGCGGGTTTTAACTGGCAATCACGTTTCCATGACCCTATAACAAGAAACGCTGATTCCTTGGTGAAAATAGCAGCCTACATTTGAAATAATCCCCGAAATGGAAAGAGGATACCTTCAACAAGTAATAGGCAATAAACCTTCTATTCAGTGAGGATATATTGAAGAAGAATTATTTCTCCACTATCACCTTTTTGACAAGTGGTTTGCCAAAAGCCTTGTGAATTTTAATAATATAGGTGCCATTTGTAAGCCCTATTAAATCTACCCTATTTGAATTGGCAGTGGAAAGGACAAGGTTTCCTGAGGTGTCAAACAGTTCAATTAAATAGGTGCCACCATTTTCCCATCCAATTTCTATGAATCTAGTGGTAGGATTGGGGAATAGCTTGATTGGATGACTCTCCTCTTCAAGGGAAGTAATGATCAAATCTGAACCATCACAATTCTCATCTATACCATTGTTGGGAATGTCTAATTGGTCAGGGTTGATTTCAGAATTTTCATCGTCACAATCATCTGCTTTAAGAAATCCATCTTCATCCAGGTCATCGTCTGGAGTTTCGGGATTACAGTCATCATCAATCCCATTGTATGGGATTTCAGCCTGATCTGGGTTTATGTTTGGATTGCTGTCATCACAGTCATTTGCTGCAATAAAGCCATCTTCATCAAGGTCATCATCCAGGGTATTTGGATCACAATCGTCATCTAAGCCATTGTAAGGGATTTCAGCTTTATCAGGATTTACATTGGCATTTGTGTCATCGCAATCCTCTGCAGTAAGAAAGCCATCTCCATCAAGATCGTTTTCTGTTGTGTTAGGATTACAATCGTCATCTATGCCATTGTTCGGGATCTCAGTCTGGTTAGGGTTAATGTTTGGATTGGTGTCGTCACAATCCTCTGCAGCAATAAATCCATCTTCATCCAGGTCATCATCTAGCGTTTTCGGGTCACAATCGTCGTCTAATCCGTTGTACTCAATTTCAAATTGGCCTGGGTTAATGTTCGGATTGGAATCGTCACAATCTGTATAGGAACTAAACCCATCCTCATCCAGGTCATCATCTGGTGTCTCCGGGTTACAATCATCATCAAAACCGTTATTTGGAATTTCTGTTTGATCTGGATTGATATCAGAACTTATATCTTCACAATCTAAATTGTTTAATGAGTAGTAGATACAATTATAGTCACATATATATACAGGTTGGGAGCGTGCGTCACCATATCCATCACCATCATAGTCAGGGTAAGCCTTGTACCCTTCTCCAATTAGTTGATTGTCAATGCTGCCAGCGACAATATTTATTCCATTGTAAACATATCCTATTTTTTCTGGGCCGTTGAATTGGTCGGAAAATGCACCGGCATAATTAAGTAAAGTTCCGTCAGTTCCGATTACTGCTAGGTGTACCTTCCAGGAGAACTTTATGTATTCTCCAATGACCCCACATCGGGTATTTATTCCGCTCTCAATTTGTATTGTGTGCGGACCAGGGCCTGAAATAGGCCTTTCTAAAATTTCAATTTCACCGTTTTCATCAAAATATCCCGTTTTAAAGCCATTAGATGTAACATACCTAGATCTACTATGGCCATTGCCATGCTCGTAGTTGCTAATTATTAGCTTTGCTGAAACGATTTTAGCTCCGCTAGGAATAATAAACTCAAAGCTTGGAGCATAGTCTTTGTATATGCCACATTGACCAAATGAAACAATAGGGGAGAAAATCCAAAGGAAAAAGATTAGGTTAAAAAACTTGCTCATGAATAGTGACTAATTTTTAAGCGGGCAAAGATACTCCGGTTCAAAAACTTTAAATTACCCCGATCATAAAATTAAAGAAGCAAAATTAACTATTAAATCTTTATTGCATTAACTAAGGTGTGATTATATTATTGGTTTATTCAAATTTATTACCATTGTAAAATGGATTAGCCTATCCTAAATATTAGTTTTTGGGGCAGTCATTTATTATTTTACCTTTTAATTATTAGTAATTACCAAGACCCATTATGATAAATTTACCACTACTAATTTTCTATAGTGTTTTTTCTCTGGCGGACAGTCTTCCTCAAGTGCTACCTGGTACGCGCGAAGGAATTGCACCTGTTTCCCAAGAAGCTTTTTCCAGAGATTTATTGCATGGGGCTCACCGTTTTGTGGATGTGAAAATTGAGGAGGCCAAGACAGAAAGAACACAGGACTGGGTGAAGGGATTTTCCTCAAATGAACAAAAAGAGCGCTTCCTATCCGAAAAGCGTGATAAATTGAGATCTATATTAGGAATAGGCTCCCAACCAATAAATGGTAATAAAATTGAGATAATAGCCAATGTTTCGGGCCCTATTGCAGTAGCAGAAACCAATAAATATACCATTTACCAGATCAAGTGGCCAGTTCTCGAAGCGATGTTTGCAGAGGGACTTCTATTAAAACCTAAAGGCCAGCCAAAAGGTCACGTCATGGTTTTGCCTGATGCAGACCAGCTTCCCGAACAATTGGTAGGATTGGCTCCGGACATAGCTGAAGGATCTCAAATGGCCAGGCACTTGGCTGAAAATGGCTTTGAAGTCATCGTCCCAACTTTGATCAATAGGGAAGTGCTGGAAAAAGACCAATCGGCTAGGGAATGGGTCTATAGACAAGCCTTTCAAATGGGCAAACATCTTATTGGTTTTGAAGTGCAACAAGTGTTGGCAATTACCCAATATTGGCAAAGTCAGGGGGTTGAAAATGTTGGGGTAGCAGGTTTCGGCGAAGGAGGATTAATAGCCTTAATCGCTGCTGCTTTGGATACTAGCATTGACGCATGTCTTGTCTCTGGTTATTTTGGTCATCAGCAGGAGAAATGGGAGGAGCCTATCTATAGAAACATTTGGGATTTTTCAACGCATTTTGGAGATGCTGAATTGGCCGCCATGGTAACACCAAGAGGCCTGGTGATTGAACACAGTCAACTGCCTGAAGAAGTCACCCTTCCAACCCAAAAACCAACAGTATATGATCCCTTTATTTACTCTGGATACAAAGGATCATTAATAAATGCCAATTTAAAAACGGTCAAAACCGAATTCGACCGCATGGTCCTTTTTGATAAAAGGACCACAAAATATAGTATTTTAGTGGCGGGAGAAAACCCTGAACCCATTGCCTTTGGTTCACTAAAAGCCCTCCAGCGTTTTAGTGATTTTATGGGAGTAGAAGACCAATTGGTACTCTCCGGAGAGATACCTAAAGACCAAAGGAAAGATTTCAAACCGGGGGACAGACAGCTTAGGATAAGAAATGGCATGGAAGCTTACGTTCAACAACTGGTCCATTTATCCCCAGCGACTAGAAATGAGTTTTACCTACATCAAGTGATGCCTCACTGGGCAAATAAAGAATGGAGTACGAAAAGCTATCACCCTTACGAAAGGCCGGATCAATTTATAAAAGAAAGCGATCGGTTTAGAGACTATTTCAAAAATCAGGTGATTGGAAGCTTTTCCGAAGAATTATTACCCGGAGATCCAAGATCAATCCAAGTCTATGAAAATGAAAAATGGAAAGGGTATTCCATTGCCTTGGATGTTTTTCCGGAATTTGGAGGTGGAGGGATATTATTGCTACCTAAGGACATTGGTTCAGATGAGCAGCGTCCTGTAGTGGTGGTGCAACATGGTAGAAATGGAGTGCCTGAAATTGTAATAGAAGGCCATACGAGTTATAACAATATGGCAGCAAGGCTGGCAGAGGAAGGCTTTGTAGTATTTGTCCCTTATGGTTTGTTTTCTGGTGAAGACAGGTACCGTTGGCTGGATAGAAAAGCCAATACCATCGGGAAAAGCCTGTTTTCATTTGTTTTGGCGCAACATGAGCAGTATTTAGAGTTTCTGGGAAGTTTGCCCTTTGTGGACAAAAACCGTATTGCATTTTATGGTAAAAGTTACGGGGGCGAAACAGCCATGAGAATACCATCCCTACTGGAAGGCTATGCCCTCTCGATATGTTCAGCAGATTTTGGAGATTGGACGAGGAAGGTTGCCGACACCTCTTTTTACAATAGCTTTATGCATACCATAGAGTGGGAAATGCCCTACTTCAATATGGGCAATACTTTCAGTTATGCAGAAATGGCGTATTTGATATTTCCGAGACCTTTTATGGTAGAGCGAGGCAGACATGACCTGGTTCAGCCAGATGAATGGGTGGCTTATGAATACGAAAAAGTCAGGTCTCTTTACACTCAGTTTGGCAAGGGGGATAATACCTATATCGAATATTTCAACGGCGGCCATGCTTCGCGAAACAAGGGCGTGTTTGATTTTCTTCACCAGCACTTAAATTGGCCTTAATTAACCATTGGATTTATTTTATCGACTTATGCAAAAAATAGTATCGGGAAAACAAGTAAAGGAGCTTGATGCTTTGTATGTCAAAGAATCGGGCATTACTTCTTATCAATTAATGGAGAGGGCGGCAAATGAATTTTGCCATTGGTATACTGCTAATTTCAAAAAAGACAAAAGCATAAATGTTTACTGTGGCACTGGTAATAACGGTGGAGATGGTTTGGCCATTGCCAGGTTATTGTCTGAAAAAGGTTATGTTATAAATGTTGCGATAATAGGCGATCGAGAAAAAGGGTCACCAGATTTTTTGAATAACCTGAAAGTATTGCCAGAAAGCATCGCTGTGATCAATTGGGAAAAAACCCAACACTCAGAAATAATCATTGACGCCATTTTTGGCGTTGGGATAAATCGGCCGCTCGAGGGTAAGTATCTCGAATTGATACAATGGTTGAACAATAAAGAGGCAATAAAAATAAGCGTAGACCTGCCTTCAGGACTTCCATCGGATAGTCCGGCTGATGGAGAGGTGTTTCATGCAGACCATACGGTGAGTTTTCAGTTTCCCAAGTTATCCTTGCTTTTCCCCGAACATGCGAAATATGTCGGTCAAGTAGTGATTAAAAATATTGGAATGGAGCAAAAACACTTTGATGCTTTTCCTTCGGAGCGATACTTTTTTTCAGGAGAATCCCTTGCCACCTATCACAAGAAATTTCATGTTTTTAGTCATAAAGGAGATTTTGGACGAATTATCTTAGCTGGAGGAAGTTATGGTAAAATGGGATCCATTTGTTTGAGTACCAGGGCATCTTTACGCACTGGTGCAGGGCTTGTTTTTTGCAAAGTCCCAGGTTGTGGTGTGAACATTGTTCAATCTTCCATTCCCGAGGCCATGGTATTGCCGCCCACTTTAGAGATGGATATTGATGCCAATCTCGAATTATCTGCCATAGATGCCATAGGTATTGGCCCTGGCTTGGGCAAAGGAGAAAATGCACAAAAGCTTGTGCATCATATTCTTGAAGACTATGCAGGTCCGACGGTTTTGGATGCAGATGCCATTAATATTTTGGGAGAGCATAGGGATTGGCTCCCTTTATTACATTCCAATGTGATTCTAACGCCTCATTTAAAAGAGTTTGAACGGCTTACAGGCGTGAAAACCGACAATCACCTACAGCGCATTAATTTGGCTAAAGAATTTTGTCTCGAACACAACTGTAGCCTCGTTTTAAAAGGAGCATTTAGCCTGATTAGCTTTTCGGATGGAAGCCAGGTATTCAATAATTCCGGAACGGTATATATGGCCACCGGCGGATCGGGAGACGTGCTTACAGGCATGCTCACTTCTTTTTTAGGACAGGGCTACGCTATGAAAAATGCAGCCATTTGTGCGGTTTTTCATCATGGGGATGCCGGAGAGCTGGCAGGGAAAAAGCTGCGAAGGGGGACTTTGGCTTCGGATATCGTTGAACACATTCCCCAGAGTTTTCTGGCTTGGGACATTGAGTAAACCCTATACGGTTTTACTCTGGCAATAAACGAAATGATTTTCTATGGTGTGGGCTTGCACCTAATTCCTTAATTCCCAATCGGTGGATTTTTGTAGGATAGCCTACATTTCTTTCCCAACCGTACCCTGGATATTCTATTGCAAGATTGGCCATTAATTCATCCCTGTACGTTTTTGCCAGAATGGAAGCAGCCGCTATGCTGGCATATTTCCCATCCCCCTTAATGATACATTCATAAGGTATGTCATAAACTGGATTGAATCTGTTGCCATCAATCAACAAGAACTCAGGTTTGTGTTTTAATGCATCAATGGCCCGGTTCATTGCCAGAAAGGATGCATTTAGAATATTGATTTCGTCAATTTCTTCTACAGTCGCACTGGCAATGGCCCAGGCCAGGGCATTGGTTTTTATTTCTTCCGTCAGCCTCTCCCGGTTACCTTTCGTCAATTTCTTTGAATCATTGATCCATTCATTGGCGTAGTCGGCGGGTAAGATTACGGCAGCAGCCGTTACCGGGCCACTTAGGCAACCTCTGCCCACTTCATCACATCCTGCTTCTAATCTATTAGGAACTAAATTCGGTAGCAGCATTGGGGTAAAATTCTTGTTCTTTATGGTATTTATGAATCAATTCGGCAACCAGGCCTGTCCATCCTGTTTGATGCGATGCACCTAATCCACGGCCATTGTCTCCATGGAAATATTCGTAAAAAAGGATAAGGTCCTGAAAATGAGGGTCTTTTTGCATTTTTTCATTGTCAGCATAGATGGGACGGTTTCCATCTTGATCCTTCATAAAGATATTGATCAGCCTGAGAGATAGTTCCTTTGCAATTAGATCCAAGGTGATGTATTTACCAGAGCCCGTTGGGTACTCAATTGAGAAAGTTCCACCATAGTAGTAATCAAATTTTTTCAAAGACTCTATGATCAAATAATTGATGGGGAACCATATTGGGCCACGCCAATTGCTATTTCCTCCAAACATGGTCGTCTCAGATTCGCCTGGAGCATACCTAATCGAAAATTTATTGCCATTGATTTGGACAGAGTAAGGGTTTTCTAAATGGTCTTTGGAAAGGGACCTAATCCCAAACTCAGAGAGAAATTCCTTTTCATCAAGCATTTTATTAAGAATACTTTTCATACGATGCCCCCTCAACAATGAAAAAAGTCTTCGTTTATCCCGACCTGGATGAATCCAGTTTGATACCAGGGCGGCTAATTTTGGTTTTTCTTTAAAGAAAAAGTCCAGTCTCTTTTTAAATTCCGGCAGGTCATCAAATAATTCTTCACGAATGGGTTCCACTGCAAACATTGGAATTATACCCACGATGGACTTTACTTTCATAAGCTTGGGGTCTTCTCCTGAAAGATGAAGAACATCATAAAAGAAATTGTCCTCATCGTCCCAGAGGCTTATGTTTTCCTTCGAAATATTGCTCATGGCCCCAGCTATATTAAGAAAGTGCTCCATAAACTTGGTGGCCAAATGTTGGTAAACCTTGTTGAATACGCAGAGATCTAGAGATATCCTTAACATATTCAGGCTAAACATGGCCATCCAGGAGGTTGCATCTGCCTGTTCTAGTTTGCCGAAAAACTTGTCTACATGGCTTCTGTCAAAAACACTGATATTGTCAAGGCCAAGAAATCCTCCTTCGAAGATATTTTTGCCTTCCATATCTTTTTGGTTGACCCACCAGGTGAAATTTAGCAGTAATTTATGAAAGGCTCGTTCAAGAAATTCCTGGTCTCCAACCTTATCCTTGTTGGTTTTTCTGTCTATCTGATAAACGCGTTGTACAGCCCAGGCATGGACAGGAGGGTTGACATCATTAAAATTCCATTCATAGGCGGGCATTTGTCCGTTGGGATGCATGTACCAATCATTCAGCAAGACAAGTAATTGGTCCTTGGCAAAATCGGGATCCAATCGGGCAAGTGGAATGGTGTGGAAAGCTAGATCCCAGGCAGCATACCATGGGTATTCCCATTTGTCTGGCATGGATATGATGTCATAATTCTGTAGGTGGCGCCAATTGCTATTCCGGCCAGTTTTTCTTTCTTCAGGGGGTAGGTACCTTCCTGAATCACCTTCAAGCCACCGCTCTACATTGTAATAATAAAATTGTTTGGTCCACAACATGCCTGCATAAGCTTGCCTTTGGATCATTCGCATTTGATCGTCTTTTACTCTTTCCTGGAGGACGCTATAAAAAGAATTTGTTTCCTCTATCCGATTTTGAAGGATGGTTTCAGCACTTTCAATAGGTTCTTCAGTCTGCAATTTTTGCATTCTAAAAACGACCTCAGATTGGCCACCTGCTGGAATTGTCAAGTTGTAAATTGCAGCCGCTTTAGTACCCGTGTTTTTTGGATTCAGATGCAGCTCTTCTCCACTGATTACATAATCATTGATCGCATCTTTGAGGTATTTTTTTTGATTACCAATGTGATATAACCTTTCTCTATTGGTTTCATTGTCACAAAATTTAAGCTCAGGATCTCCCTTGAAGTTAAAAGTGTAGTTACCTGATTTTGGTGAATAGGCTTTAATTTTATTATTCCCATTTTTCCTCATCGTAGGGATAAATGGTTCGTCACCGGTAAACCAGGTTTTTCTAAACCAGATGGTGGGCATTACACATAAGGTAGCTTCCTCGGAACCTCTGTTATGGATGGTAGCTTTACAGACAATGTCTTCCACATCTTCTTTGGCATACTCCAAATAAATATCAAAATAGGCATTGTCCTCAAAGATTCCCGTATCTAATATTTCGTATTCCTTATCGGTTTTATTTCTTTTTTGATTTTCATCCAACAATTCCTGGTAGGGGAATTTGCTCTGCGGATATTTGTAGAGCATTTTCATGTAGCTATGGGATGGAGAAGAATCCAGGTAATAATACAGCTCTTTTACGTCTTCTCCATGATTCCCTTGATTTCCGGTGAGGCCATACAACCTTTCCTTGATCATCTCATCCTTGCCATTCCAAAAGGCCCATGAAATGCATAGTTTTTGTTTGTTATCGCTGATTCCTCCAATACCTTCTTCACCCCATCTATATGCTTTACTTCTGGCATCATCATGGGTTACGTTTTCCCAAGCTGATCCATCAGGGCTATAATCTTCTCTAACGGTACCCCATTGCCTTTCAGTAAGGTAAGGGCCCCATTTTTTCCAATGCCGAGTTTTTTCCCGGTCTTCCTTCAATCGCTTTAACTCTATATTCATGGGTAGTTTGCACCAAATTAATAAAGAGCGAATTTAAACTATTTAGATTTCTTTTTGCCAAAATTACCGAGTTGTATTTCGCTTTTTTTTTGAACCCCTTATTTTTACCAGGTACTAAACCATATAGAATCTGGATTAAAAAGATACATTGTAAGTAGATTTTCTGCCCAAAATGAAGCTTAGGGGGTGTCTTAGATATCCCCATTAAGGAAATTCAGTAAAAATATAGTCAAAAAGCAGCAACTTTTTCTTCGCAAGAAATTTCATTCACCATTTCCAAAACATGTGTTTCCAGCGAATTTTGCCATGCCTTAAAAGTGGTGTCGTTTAATTGTGTGTCTTGCAAGTTGTCTATATAGAGTTTCAGAACCTTAAGGTCAAAAGTCTTTGATGCTCTTCCTGCTCCGGCTTTTTCTGCATCCAAGGCATTGCAATGTTGTTCATATTGCCCTTTTACAGGAACCATAAGTATTGGCTTACCGAGATACATTGCTTCCCCAATAGATTCAAATCCTGCCGTTGTAAGAAAACCTTTGCAAGTAGCCATCTTCTTAATGAAAAGCGCTTCGTTGATTTGGTGAAAGGTAAGGTTGGGCAGGGCTTGATAGGGGTCTGATTCACCTAAATTGTCCCAAAAAGCATGAATATTTGACGCTGGGTTTTCTTTTGCTGAATGAATTAACTCTTGTGCATATCCAGGATTTACAACATAGCCCAAGTAAAAATCTTCTTCTCTTACTGCTGTTTTTTTTATGACTTCTTTGACTAGTGGAGGCCATACTTTCAGTGCATTTGTTTCATTGGTCGCAGATGGCTGCCAAAGGGACAAAGCAATTTTCACTGCAGCGCCATAACAAGTAATTTTAGTGTTTAATTTGAATAAATAGCTATTGATTTTTCCATGGCTAGCAAAAATAAAGTCAGGGTGAAAGGCAAGGTATTGATGCCCTATGGCTATAAATTTGGCTTTTGGTTTAAACACCAAATTGTACAAGCCACCTAAAATATCATAGAAGTTAATGATTCCATCTGGTTGATGAAACCTGACTTGCTGGTCAATTTGCTTTAAAGTTCGAAAAAATTGAGGGGATTTTTTTAAATTTCCAAAAATCGTTGCCCCTAATTTAATGGATTTATTTGCCTTGTCAGTAATGAAATTAGGGCTCGGAAAGCTATAAATAGGACATTGAAATGAAGCTAAAAAATAAGAGGGGACTTTTCTCCTTTTGCTGGATCCCAAAATTACAGCGTTAATGGAATGTCCCTGTTTTTCCAAAACATCTTTTAAAACCTGGGCTTGGGTCATATGCCCCCTGCCTTCTCCCTGAACAATAAACAGAAATTTCATTCTCGCTTTTTAATAAAAGTTTTTGGCTTGGTTTACAGGGATGTCTTTCATTTTAACCACTTTTTTATTGTCCAATTGGCTAAAGTCTAACTCATTATAGTAAATGAGCTGCCAGTTGCCCTGATGGTCTTCCGCTAGGGCGCTTAAAGTTTCTACCCAATCACCTGAATTATAATAGTCAATTCCATCGATGTTTCTTATTTCAGCTTTATGGATGTGACCACAGATTATGCCATCACAATTCTTTGATTTAGCAATTTTACATAGCTCTTTTTCGAAATCATCAATATAAGTTACAGCTGATTTTACCTTTGATTTTACATATTGAGAAAGTGAAAAATAGGGGAGTCCTTTTTTCCGGCGATAGAGATTTACTTGTGTATTGACCCAGAGTAAGAAGGTATAACCAATGTCTCCAAGATAGGCTATCCAACGAAGGTTAGTGGTGATATTGTCAAATACATCCCCATGGGTGATAAAATACTTTCGGCCATGGCTTTCATATATCATGTCCTTGAGAATTGAAAGCCGGCCGATTTCCAGAGGGAGAATTTGATCCAGAAAATCATCATGATTGCCTCTTAGGTAGAATACCCTCGTCCTGTTGGAGTCCACCATTTTCAAAATTCTATTGAATACGCGGGTGTGTTTTCGCTTCCAACTGCCTGATTTTTTCAGTTGCCATCCGTCAATTATATCGCCATTAAGGATCAGGTTTTCGCAGTGGTATTGCTTCAAAAACCTGACTACTTCTTTGGCTTTGGATCCTTTGGTTCCTAAGTGGATGTCAGAAAGAATAATTGTTTTAAAATCTATTTCCAAAATGAATTTGTTTTGGAAGCAATTTAAGTAAGGCAAATGAACTGGTAATGAATTACTTATTGTATAAATGCTAACATAGAAGCCATTTCAATCTGCTTTGTGAACAAATTGTTAATTAGGCGTAGCATAAAGCCGTTTAATCCGTTTTAAGTAAATCAAGCGTTAAAAATCAATTTGAAAACGGTTCCTTCACCTACAGTAGACTTTACTTGCAGATTACCTTTGTGGCGACGCATGATTTGCTTGGACAAGCTAAGCCCTATGCCTGAGCCTTTTTGTTTTGTAGTGAAAAAAGGGATAAAGATTTTGTTTAAGGCTTCTTCCTCAATTCCTTTACCCGTATCAGCCACTTCTAAAATGATTTTACCATTGTCATCTATAAAGGACCGAAGGCTAACCTTCTTTATTGGCCTGTCCTCCATGGCGTGTATGGCATTCTGAGTCAGGTTTATGAGAACCTGTTCTATTAAGGCACAATCGCCAAATAGGAGCAAGTCAATGGGCAGTACTTCTTTGCTAATTTTGATGCCCATTTCTTCAAATTGATTTTGGAACAGAATTTCCAGTCGGTCAAAAAGTTCCCCTATTTTGATGGCTGTAAACTTAGGGTTTGGAATGTGAGCGATACTTCTGAAATCACTTACAAAATTGATCAGGCCCTCACTTCTTTTTTCTATTGTGGAGATACCCATTTGATAATCCTGTAAATCTTCTTGCGCTACAGAACCTTTATTTTTGATTTTACTTTTTAAGTCGGAACTAATGGTGGCAGCCAATGACGAGATCGGGGCGATCGAATTCATTATTTCATGCGTAAGCACCCGAATGAGGTTTTGCCAGGCCTCCATTTCTTTTTCTTCAAGTTCACTTTGAATATTTTGCAGAGATACCAATTTGAACTTTACATCCCTTAATACCAATTCAATCGCATAGACAGACAGTTGCATGATCCCATCTGGATGGGCAATTTTGATTAGCTCGCTTCCACCGGTCCTCAGTTGGTCAATGGCTTGGTACAATTCCTTATTGATTGCCGATATCTCCTGGATATGGGTCAATTTGTTAATGTTCAGCATTCGCTTGGCAGCGGTATTTAAAATCTGTACACTACCATCTGCCTCAAAGGTGATTAGGCCAATGCTTAGGTGTTGAAACACTGTGCGGAAGTATTGAAAATTCGCCTCTTTCTCTAATTGATCTTCTTTAAGTTTTGCAAGAATAGCATTGAACTCTATGTGCAGGTCATCGGTTTCAGTTCCATCAAACTTTACAGGATAGACTCTGGCATAATTGTTCTGCTTGATATTGTCGAGGAATTGCCTGACTTTCTTGAAACTGCTCTCTGCGTACCTGATCAGAAGGATCAATTGCACAAAATTAATAATGATGAACAATGAAATGGCAAATGCCCCTGCGTCATTGGTGATGATGTATGCCAGTAAAAACAGGCTCAATGCAAGGACAAAGACCCTGCCCATTAATCCGATTTTATAATCCATATTTTTCCAACCTTCTATAGAGTGAAGCCCTGGTCAATCCCAATTCTTTTGCTGCTTTGGAAATATTGCCACTATTTTTATCGATGGCCTTTTGAATCATGTTTTTCTCCACTTCATCAAGGTTCAAGGAATTTGTATTTATTTTATCATTGGCAGGCTTTGCTGAAAGAAAAAAGAAATCTCTGCTGTCCAATTCATCTCCTTCCGCCATTATGATGGCTCTTTCTATGGCGTGTTGCAGTTCTCTGATATTTCCAGGCCAACTGTACCTTTGTAACAATTGATGTGCACTGTGCTTTAAACCTTTGAATTGCTTTCTGTATTTTGTTGCGTATACCTTAAGAAAATGATCTGCCAAGACAGGTATGTCATCCTGTCGGTCTCTTAATGGAGGTAGGAATATTTCAACAGTGTTGATTCTATACAACAGATCCTGGCGAAAAGTACTCTCTAAAATCATGTTGTGAATGGGCATATTGGTGGCGCATATCAATCGGATGTCGATCGGTAAGGATTTATTGCTTCCTATTCGGGTCACCTCTCTTTTTTGAAGTGCTGTCAATAACTTCGATTGAAGGGGCATGCTTAGGTTTCCTATTTCGTCAAGAAATAAGGTGCCCTTGTCTGCTACTTCAAACCTTCCAGCACGGTCTTCCTTTGCATCAGTATAGGCTCCTTTCTTGTGCCCAAAAAGCTCGCTTTCAAACAGGCTTTCTGTAATGGCTCCCATGTCTACCCCCACAAAAATCTCATCATTCCGCTCTGATTGATCATGAATAGCTCTTGCAATGAGTTCCTTACCAGTTCCGTTCTCTCCTAATATCAACACGTTGGCATCGGTCTTTGCTACCTTCTCGATAATTGAAAAAACATTTTTCATGGAGGCACTATGGCCTATGATTTCAGAGAATGGTTTTTTCATATCTGCCTGCAATTGCTTCTGCCGACTGGATAGTTTGTCTACCTGATTGTAACTTTCTTTGAGTTTAATTGCTGCGGATAATGTGGCGAGTAATTTTTCATTTTGCCAAGGCTTAAGGATGAAATCTGTGGCACCTTCCTTAAGTGCCTGAACTGCCATTTCCACATCCCCAAAACCGGTAATTAAGATGACCACTGCCTTAGGGTCCATTTCCTTGATTTTCCTAAGCCAGTGAAATCCCTCTTTGCCGGAGGTGGTGTCTTCGGTGAAATTCATGTCCAGAAGGATGACATCGTAATTGTTGTTATTGATCAAAAAGGGAATCCTTCTAGGATCTTTTTCGATGAACACTTCCTTTGCATATTTTTTCAATAACATCTTTGCTGCAAAAAGTAGGTCCTCATTGTCATCTACAATCAATATTTTGCCTAAATTTTTCTCCTCCATTGCTTTTTTATTTACTACTGCTGAAACTATGCCAACCTTTTATTCCTCAATTTAGCAAAATTTGCACCTTATGGACAAAATAAATGTTCGAAATTGAACATTTTCTTTTCGATTTTGAACACTAATATAATCGATCGCCCTTATTTTTTAATCCCCTAAAATTTCTGTTACCTTTGTTCATCAAACAAAAAAAGATACAAACTATGTCTGTAGCAACTAAAGGAAATACCGTAAAGGTACACTACACAGGAAAACTTAACGACGGAACTATATTCGATTCATCTAAAGATAGAGAACCTCTTGAGTTCGTTTTGGGAGATGGTAAAATGATAAAAGGATTTGATGTTGCCGTAGAAGGCATGAAAGTAGGTGATGATATCAGTGTAACGATTCCGACTGATGATGCTTATGGTCCAAAAAGAGAAGACATGATGTTGGATGTTCCTATAGATCAGGTTCCAGAAGACATAAAACCTGAAGTAGGTATGGATTTATCTATCCAAAACCAACAAGGTCAGCCTACCCCGGTAAAGGTGGTACATATTGATGAGACTAAAATTACCTTGGATGCCAACCATCCACTAGCTGGAGAAGATTTGGTATTTGATATCAAACTTGTTGAAGTAATTTAATTTGCTTCTTGGGTAAAATCAAAAAAAGGACTTGTTATTCAAGTCCTTTTTTTATTACTCCAAACTGGATTCTTTCTCAATTGTGCCATGTGGATTGGCGTAAATGCTTTTGGTCTTGTTGTACTTGGCATTACCGACTTCAACCACAAAAATTTTGCTATTGAGGTGAGTGAAATCATAATTTTTTTGAAGGCCACCATCAGGCAAAAGTTGATCCTGTAAGATCAGATTACCTAAAATGTCAAATATTTTCACATTTGTTAATTGGGCATTTGGCTTGTCAAGAATTAACTTGAATTTTCTGTTTCCAACAGATTTTAGATCGAAATTAATGGCAGGAGTATTCAGTTCCTTAGGAAATGAAATTTCTGTCTCAAAAGACCTACTAACACTCTGGGCCTCTGCAGAAAATTTTCCGGAATAGAAAAGGACTAAAAAAAGGAGTACAGATATGGTTATTGTAACGGTATATTTTTCTTCATTCATTAATGTGCAAATTGCAAAGATCGGACCGAATAATTTTAAAAAGTCAACTTAAATTAATATAATTTAACAAAAATATAATTAATTAGGGGATAAATGGTCATAAAGCAATAATTATTATTTTGTTTTATGTAAGTGGTATGTTTTGAGTTGGGTTAAAAATCATTCGGACGCTCAAATACCGCAATACCTTTTTCATTGGTTAAAACGAGTTGTTGAAAGGATAATGCAAGGCGATTAATGGGTTTAGCCATAGGTAGAGGAATAGATTTAGCTACTTTTGTTAGATAGTTTGTTTTAACAAGTTGATTTTCCAGAAGCGTATAAATAAAATCACCTTCAATTACAGCGCTGTTATTGGTCATAATTGGGACTTTCTCAATAAAATTAGCCTGATTATCAAATATATAAATTCCATCCTCTGCCACTTGTAGAAATAACAGATTATACCGCTCCATCAGCAATATAATTTCAAGGTCATTTTTCTGAATTATGGTATTAATGGCTTGCGCTTGTAGAAGCTCATTGTTATTGAGGTTGATCTTTTTTAGTTTGAGATCTGATTCATCGTATACCCAAAGACTATTGTTATTTCCCAGGCTAGCTTGGCTAACCCATCCTAAAACACCTGTTTCATCAATGGATTTAGTGATGATGGGGTTCAAAAACCGGTCAAGAATTTCAAAACGCTGCAATGATGCACTGAAAAGAAAGATATTAACTGTTTTGAAAGCATCCAAATGAGTTACCGGAGCACTTAATGAAGTGGCCAATTGATTGATGGATTCCCCTTTTGGATTGAATTGAAATAGATAGCCTTGCTTGTCTGTTATGAAAACATTTCCCTTGCCATCGGTTGAGATTTTATCATTGCCGGGTATTGTAGCCTCCCATAATTTGACCAAGCCTTTCTCCTGACCCTTTGCCAACGGAATAAAAGCAAGCGCTAAAAGCCATGTAAAAATCGTTTCAATCAGCTTTGATCGCATAGCCATTGTATTGCTTAAGTTGAAAGCTTACCCCGTCAAATTCCCCATAATAACATTGGTTAACCCATTCCCCAAGATTAAAATAAACCGAAGTAGCGTTGATAGGCAGGTTTAAGGGCAAATGCCTGTGTCCAAATACAAAATAATCAAAGTGGATTTTACTTTCTATCTCCTTACTGTATTGAAACAACCATTCGTGTTCCTGCCCTTTGAATTCATCTTCTTTCTTCAATTCATTGGTTATTCGGCTGTTTTTGGACCAAGCTTGAGCGATAGCTATTCCAATATCGGGATGAAGCCATTTAAACATCCATTTACAGGCCTTACTTGTAAAAAACTTTTTGAGAACTTTGTACTTATTATCACCAGGGCCAAGCCCATCACCATGACCTACGAGAAATCGTTTTTGATTTATATGTATATCCTGTGGATGATGAAAAACGGGTATTCCCAGTTCTTCAGAGAAATAATCCTTCATCCATAAATCATGGTTGCCAGTGAAGAAGAACAATGGTATACCTTTGTTTCTCATCATTGTGATTTTGGCAAAGAATCGAAAAAATCCTTTTGGAATAACTTTTTCATACTCGAACCAAAAATCAAATATATCACCAACGAAAAATACGGCCGCTGCATTTGCCTCTATTTCACCAAGCCATCTTACTATTTTCTCTTCTCTTTTTCTACTGGACAGGTCATCAGGTGTTCCCAAATGAAAATCAGAAACAAAATAAACCTTCTGAGCTTTATTTAGCGTTATTTTCATTGTATTATCCAGGTTGGTCGCACTTTGATATGAAGACATGGCAATTTAAGGATCGGTTTTTCGAATTAAAATTACAGCTTACAAATAACTATTACTAACAATTACTAAATCAAAAAAGGAGGGTTTCCCCTCCTTTATATATGTTTCGCATAAAGACCTTAAAATTTAATCTTTATTCTCTATAACATCTTCTTTTTTATCATCCTTTTCAGATGTTTCTTCTTTAATCTCAACTACGGTAGTTTCCTCTTCTTTTATCTTAGTGAATTTTTCGTAGGTAGTTTCCTTATCAAAAGGCCTTTTACCAATCAGTTGTTCTAAATCTGCCTGAAACAAAATTTCCTTCTCTAAGAGCTCCTTGGCGATCTTTTCCAATTCAATCTTTTTATCTTTCAAAAGGTCAAGTGTCTTGGTATAGGCGAATTCGATCAACTTACGAACTTCTTCATCTATGGTCTGAGCAGTATTTTCAGAGTAAGGTTTGTCAAATTTATAGTCATTGGACTTACTGTCGTAAAAGGACACATTCCCAATTTTATCGTTCATTCCATAAACTGAAACTATGGAATAGGCCATTTTAGTAATTCTTTCAAGGTCACTCAATGCACCTGTAGAGATTTTGCCAAAGGTGATTTGCTCTGCAGCTCTTCCTCCTAATGCCATGCACATCTCATCTATAAGTTGTTCCGTCTGGTAAAGAAATTGTTCCTTCGGTAGGTACTGGGCATATCCCAAGGCTGCTATTCCTCTAGGGACAATACTCACTTTAACCAATGGATCGGCATGTTCTAAAAACCAACCAGCAACTGCATGTCCTGCTTCATGATAAGCAACGATTTTTTTCTCCTCTGGAGAAATGATCTTGTTTTTCTTCTCAAGACCTCCAATTACTCTGTCTACTGCATCCTGGAAGTCCTGCATGTCTACAGCAGTTTTATTGCGTCTTGCGGCTATTAATGCAGCTTCGTTACAAACGTTAGCGATCTCAGCACCTGCAAATCCAGGTGTTTGAGCGGCTAATTTTTTTGGTTCAATGTCATCAGCCGTTTTTATTGGCTCCAAGTGAACTTTAAAGATTGCTTCCCGACCTACCATATCAGGCTTGTCTATACTTATCTGGCGATCAAATCTACCAGCTCTAAGAAGCGCACTGTCTAATACGTCTGGACGGTTGGTTGCAGCAAGTACAATCACACCTGAATCTGTACCAAAGCCATCCATTTCTACTAATAGAGAGTTAAGCGTGTTTTCTCGCTCATCATTGGATCCAGGCATTTGGCCTTTACCTCTGGATCTACCTATTGCATCTATTTCATCTATAAAAATGATACAAGGGGCTTTTTCTTTTGCTTGCTTGAATAGATCACGTACCCTGGCAGCACCTACTCCTACAAACATCTCAACAAAGTCAGAACCTGATAGGGTAAAGAACGGTACACCCGCTTCTCCAGCCACTGCTTTGGCCAATAATGTTTTACCGGTACCTGGAGGGCCTATTAATAAAGCGCCTTTTGGTATCTTACCACCTAATTTGGTGAATTTGTCTGGTGTCTTAAGGAATTCAACAATTTCTTCTACTTCTTCTTTTGCTTCGTCCAAGCCGGCAACATTGTCAAAGGTAATTTTCACCTTGTTCTCGGCATCAAACAACTGTGCTTTGGATTTGCCAACATTAAAAATCTGTCCGCCAGGTCCGCTTGGCCCTGACATTCTACGCATCATCATCCAGAAAAGGAAGAATATTAGAATCAGGAAGCCAAAGCTTGAAATCCAATTGCCCCAACTTTCTTCCTCTTTCGCAGAATATCCTATTCTTTCGCTTTCTGGTAATTTCTCCTCCAGTTGCGTATAATTTTCTATGAAATTATCAACTGAAGCGATTTTAATTTTATACTGTGGTCCGGAAGGATTGGAAAACCTGTTTTGTCCCTCCAGTTCGTCTTTATACCTCTGATTTTCGAGTGCTTCCTCTTTGAGGGTTACTTCTACATAGTTTTGGTTAAATATGACGGTTACTTTTTTAACATCGTTACTTAAAACCATGTCCTCAAAACGCTTCATTGTAATTTCAACTGTGGCAGTGTTTTGATTAAACCAGGTAACGCCGATAAGGACGATAACCGCAGTAATAATCAAATACAGTTGGAAATTCGGTTTTTGAGGAGGTTTTGGAACAAATTTTTTAGATTTATTATTACTCATGTCTATATTTTTAATGCTTAAATTTTTTATAAAACGAATTAGATAAAGGAAAGTTTTTATCTATCAATGCTATTGAGAATTTATTTTGGTGATTTTCGCATCACCCCAAAGCTCCTCCAATTGGTAAAATTCCCGCTTATCTTTTATGAAAACGTGTACGACTACATTTACATAGTCCAATAGAACCCACTGGCTAGTGTCTTTTCCTTCACTCATCCAGGGTTTTTCTTTATTCGTTTTGTAAACTTCTGCTTCAATCGCGTTGGAAATACCATCCACCTGTGTGTCTGATGTGGCTGAACAAATTACAAAAAAATCAGTCATCGTGCTAAAGATATCTCTCAAGTCCATCATTACGATGTCAGAAGCCTTTTTATCTTCCATTCCTTTTACTATAACTTTGCACAGCTCTTCTGCCGTCATATGTTTATTTATGGTGTATTTTAAATTTATTTACTTTTTATCCATAACTTGAGATGAAACAATAAATATCCAGATTATGGGATGAAATAACTAATTATAGATGCATAAAATCCTTGCCAATACTGTTTTTTTAGGAAAAGAAATAATAAACCTGACAGACTGTCATTCTACTAACGAAGTTGCCCTTTCTATGGTTCGGTCAGGGTTGGCCAAAGAAGGAGCTGTCATCATTACCCGAAATCAAATCAGAGGAAAAGGACAACGGGGAAGCCTTTGGGAATCACAACCAGGGTATAACCTGACCTTTAGCATGGTTTTTTCGCCAACATTTTTGTCAATCGATGAGCAGTTTATGCTTAATATGGCAGTTGCCATAGGTATTCAGAAAGGCCTTAACCGATTCGTCGAAGGCATAAAAATAAAGTGGCCCAACGATTTTTTTCTTGATGACAAAAAGTTAGGTGGCATGCTAATAGAAAATCGTTTGCAAGGAAGGTTTTTAGAAAGTACTATAGTCGGAGTGGGAATTAACGTCAACCAAATCGATTTCAGTGTAGAGAATGCAATTTCTCTGAAAAATATTTCGGGGGAGAAATTTGATTTAAATGAAGTTTTAAATGAAATTTTAGTAAACGTAGAGAAGCAATATCTCCATTTAAAAAATGAATCCTTTAAATCCATAATGGAGAATTATCAAAAATTACTTTATTTGTTTGGTGAGTGGGCAACTTATGATGATGGAGAAATCTTCACCGGTAAAATTATAGGTATCGGAAATTATGGACACTTGGAAATGGGCAAACAAAATGGACAAGTTGAAAGTTATGAGCTCAAACAAATAAAGTTAATTAAAAAGGAGTGATTTTCATTTGTGTTTACTTATAACTAAATTTGTCAAAATTTTCCTAGAAACTATATAATTTTAAATATGTCAGCAACGAAATCACAGGAATACGTTCAATATAAGGTTAAGGATCTATCACTTGCCGCTTATGGACGTAAAGAAATCCGACTTGCAGAGAGTGAAATGCCTGGACTAATGGCACTTAGAGAAGAGTTTGGGAAATCCCAACCATTAAAAGGAGCTAGGATTGCAGGATGTCTACACATGACGATACAAACTGCGGTTTTGATCGAAACTTTGGTCGCTTTAGGGGCAGAAGTTACTTGGTCTTCTTGTAATATCTTCTCCACTCAGGATCATGCTGCTGCGGCAGTTGCTGCCGCAGGTATTAGTATATATGCTTGGAAAGGGCTTTCGGAGAAAGATTTTGATTGGTGTATCGAACAAACACTCTTTTTTGGAGAAGACAAAAAACCACTGAACATGATTTTGGATGACGGTGGTGATTTGACCAATATGGTATTGGATAAGTATCCTGAATTGGTAGGGGATATCAAGGGCCTTTCGGAAGAAACCACTACTGGAGTTCATAGACTTTATGAAAGGATGAAAAATGGTACACTACCAATTCCTGCTATAAACGTCAACGATTCAGTTACCAAATCTAAATTTGATAACAAATACGGTTGCAAGGAATCTTTAGTAGATGCTATAAGAAGAGCAACTGATATTATGATGGCCGGAAAAGTAGCTGCTGTAGCTGGCTATGGTGATGTTGGAAAGGGATCCGCAGCCTCACTTCGTGGAGCTGGTGCAAGAGTGATTGTATCTGAAATTGACCCTATTTGTGCCCTTCAAGCGGCCATGGACGGGTTTGAGGTGAAGAAAATGATTGATGCAGTTAAAGAAGCAGATATTGTTGTGACTGCAACAGGAAACAAAGACATCATCTCAGAAGCTCATTTCAGAGCCCTTAAGGACAAAGCCATTGTATGTAATATTGGTCATTTTGACAATGAGATAGACATGGCATGGCTTAATGGTACTTATGGAGATACCAAAGATGAGATTAAACCTCAGGTAGATTTATACAATGTAGATGGCAATGATATAATTGTGCTTGCAGAAGGAAGACTTGTCAACTTAGGTTGTGCTACTGGTCATCCATCGTTTGTAATGTCCAATTCATTTACCAACCAGACGCTAGCTCAATTGGAATTGTGGAACAATACAGACCAATACAAGCCCGGCGTTTACATGCTTCCAAAACATTTGGATGAAAAAGTGGCTGAATTGCATCTTAAGAAACTAGGTGTGGAATTGGATCAATTGTCTGACGATCAAGCGGAATATATAGGTGTGAGTCCTAAAGGTCCTTTTAAGCCTGAATATTACAGGTATTAATAGCTCTTTTATGATTTATAAAAAAAAACCTCAACCTTTAGCGTTGGGGGTTTTTTTTATTTAAAAAAGAGCAATCGAAAAATCGCTATTTTATAATTTTTACCTTTTATGGAATTGTTTCAATAAAAAGCAGCTTGTATAGCCAAGCCTATTGATTGATTGCGTAAATTGCGAAATATTTTTAATCGAGAATAAGAAATGGACTTTCCTGACTTTTTTTAGGAATTGTTGGATTCCCAGGAAATGCAGACTATTGACTATTGAGATAGAACTTCATTGTAACAAAGTTAAATGCGTTGTCTTAATGATTTCAAAGAGCATTCATCCTTAAATTGAATGATTAATACCTGTTTCATTTTTAAACAAAAATTAGCATCATATGAAATCAGTTTCTTATGTATTTATTAGGTTGGGGATAGGAATTAGTATGCTAGGTCATGGCTTGGTCAGAATTCCAAAACTCATGGCCTTTAGCGAAGGCATGCTTAATAATTTTAAGGATTCACTTTTACCCAATTTCCTGTTGATTCCATTTAGTTATGCATTGCCATTCATAGAATTTCTTTTGGGTTTATTATTGGTATTGGGCTGGCAAACAAAACCTGCAGCTATCGGAGGTGGTATTTTAATGCTTATATTAATAGGGGGAACTACTCTAATAGAAAATTGGGGAGGTTTGCCTTCTCAAATGATCCATTTATTATTTTTCGTTTTGGTTTATGAGTTTAACAATGCCAATTCCCTGGCATTGGATAGATCACCTGGGATTAAGTAAAAAAACATGATTGCAAAAGAAAACCTATCCGAATATTTGCCCTTTTTTTCAGATTCACGCCTTTTGAATGCCTTGGCAAATGAAGGAAAAATCTTGGAAATAAAAAGAGGAGAAGCGATAATAGAGCCAGGCCAATTTATTAAAATGGTTCCAATTTTATTGAGTGGAAGCATTAAAGTTTTGCGTTTGGATGAAGAAGGAAAGGAGTTGTTGTTGTATTATATTGATCCCGGAGAAACTTGTGCCTTATCCCTAACCTGTTGCTCTTCCCTAAGACCAAGCGAGATCAGAGCAGTAGCAGAGGAAGACAGTATATTGCTCAGTGTTCCTGTAGACAAACATGAAAAATGGACAGAGGAATTCAAGCAGTGGAAAGATTACGTAACAGATTCTTATCGAATAAAATTTCAGGAATTGTTGCAAACACTGGATGCTGTGGCTTTCAAACGTATGGATGAGCGATTGATGCGCTATTTGGTGACTAAAATGAAGCAATTGAAAACCAATGAACTTTCTACCACTCATCAGGAAATCGCCAATGAATTGGGTACCTCCAGAGAGGTAATTTCAAGATTACTCAAACAGTTAGAAAAAAAGAAGTGGATTGAATTGGGTCGAAACGTAATTTACATTAGGGATGATTTTGAAGAGTTGGTTCATAAGCTGAATTGACCAGACAGCAGAGGTCAAATGCCCAGTATTAAGTTTTAAAATTATCATTTATATAATTATTTGGCCATTCATAATTTTTAGCCAATAATCAATCACTTTAAAAACTTAAAAGGATTTTAAATATGCCTTATAGTCATTATATTGGATTTATGAATCGTTTTCTTTTTCTCCTGTTTACTTTATTTTTTTTATTCTCGGACCTAACAGCGCAAGAGTTTAAGTTTAAAAGTCTTCAATCGGATCAAAACCTCTCAAATAGGCATGTTCAAGCCATTATTAAGGATGCCGATGGCTATATGTGGTTCGGGACCTTTAATGGGCTAAATAGGTATGATGGTATTAAAACAAAATTTTATTTGGGTGATGAAAATGATTCAAGTACCATCAACAATAATAATATTTATGATATTTTTGAGGGTATAGAGGGTGATTTATGGGTTAAGGGTATAGATACTATTTTTAACGTTTATAACAAAGACAAAGGTATTTTTTTAGATGATTTTGAAAAATTTAAAAATCGCTATAAACTAAAAAGTATAGGAATTAGTAAAGTGTTTACAGATTCTCAGGGTAGATTCTGGTTTTTACACCCTTATAATGGCCTAACAATATATAATCAGACCAGTGATGAATCCCAGTACCTTATTAGCAATAGTGCAGTAGAAGGTAGTTTGAGTGGTGATAATGTCACAGATATTCAGGAGGACCCATCGGGAAATCTTTGGCTGGTGTATGACAATGGAATCATTGACGTTTTGTCAGGGAATTCCTTTAAAGTTATACATCATTTTTCAATTGACGAGATTGTCAGTAGCACCCAAAAGTATAAATTAAAATTAAAACTTGATAAAGACGGAGATGGCTGGGTTTACTGTCCCGATCATGCTTTCGGCGTTTTTTTAATTGACCATGAGAACTATTCTATTACTACCATCAACGAAGTATCAGATGGTATGCAATTAAACAATTCATTGGTTAAGACTATTTTGCCCCACACCAGTGGACAGGTATGGATAGGCACTGATCATGGTGGGATTAATATTGTCAACAAAAATAAAAATGAAATAAAATATTTACTGAATGAGCCAGACAATCCCAATTCCTTGTCAAATAATGCAATATACGCGCTTTATGAAGACGATCAGGGAATTGTTTGGGTAGGTTCTTTTAAGGGAGGTGTAGAATTATACCACCCTCATTCAAGTAGATTTGCTTTGGTAAGAAGGGAAATCGATCCATCAACGCCCTATCCATGGAACGATGTGAATGCCTTTGAAGAGGCTGCGTCTGGTGAAATTTATATTGGAACCAATGGGGGTGGTCTGTGGAAATATTCTCCAGAAAATGGTGCTTTTTCGATCATAGTAAAGCTGGGTAACTATGTGATACCTGAAAGTATGGTAGTGGTAGACATGTTCACAGACCACAAAGGCGTATTGTGGATTGGGACATATCAGGATGGTTTGTATGCCTTGGACGGTACTACTGTAACCCACTATCAAGCTGATTTGGATAATCCGGATGGATTAAAAGACAGTAATGTTTGGAAAATTTTTGAGGACAGTAAAAACAGATTATGGGTAGGGACGCTCAGAGAGGGATTATTTGAGCTGGATCGAGAAAAAGGGACTTTTTCCCATTACAGGTTAAACGGCAAGGGAATGCCACTAACTGTTGGATACGTTACTGGTATCACAGAAGATGTGAAGGGTAATATATGGGTTGCTGGTAACAATGGAATTAACGTATTTAACCCAGACACAGGATACCTAAAGTATTATTTAGCCGATTCAACTAAATCTTCTTTTGGTTTGAGTACCAATGAGATTACTGATCTTGTCAAAGACAAACAAGGTGTAATTTGGGCCAGTACAAATAAGGGCTTGTGTTATTTTGATGAGCAAACATCTCGGTTTATAGTGTTCAATGAAGCAAGCGGGGTGAAAAACAAGTATTTGGTAGGGTTGATGGTGGATGATTTGGGTAATTTGTGGATAAGCTCACAAGAGGGTGTTATTCATGCAAAAATTGATAGGTCTAAGCCATTATTTTCCGCCGAATTCAGGGTTTTTAATGCTGGTGATGGACTTCAAGGAGATTATTACAATAAAAACGCTTTATTTTTAGCCAAAAATGGCAAGGTATATTTAGGTGGTTCAGATGGGTTTAATTATGTAGATCCTCCCACCTTCCCCTTTTATGAGGATGAATCTTCAATAGTGTTTTCTGAATTTCAGTTGTTCAACCGTCCTGTAGTTGTAAATGAAAAGGTGAATGGTCGCATTTTATTACCAAGCCCATTGAACAAACAAAGGGCAATACAATTGAATCACGATGAAAATATTTTCTCTGTTTCTTTTTCATCCATGAATTACCTGAATCCAGATAAAAGTAGCTTTCTATACAAGCTGGAAGGTTTTAATCAGGATTGGACTAGCCTTTCCAAACCACCCTTCGAGGTTTCATTTACCAATTTAGATCCGGGAAATTATAGGTTATTGGTAAAGGCCTCAAATATTGATGGTATACCAGGTAAAAACATTTCATCTCTTGCAATTGAAGTTTTAGCACCATTTTGGAAAACGACTATAGCTTACGTTATTTATTTTATCACCTTTGTAATAATTTTATTGATTGCCTGGAGATGGTTTGTAGGAAAAGAACGCTTAAGACTAAAAAGGTTAGATGAAATAAAAGAAATTCATAGACTGGCAGAGTTGGATCAAATGAAAAGCAGGTTTTTTAACAATATAGGCATGGAATTTAGAACACCGCTAGCCTTGATCCTTGCTCCAATTGAAAAATTATTGGAAAAAGAAGGGGAAGACTCCTCAAAATTTTATTTGCAAACCATTCAAAAAAACGCCAAAAAACTATTGACCATGGTCAATCAATTAATGGACGTTAAAAATATTGAACAGCAAACCATTAAATTGGTGCTTTCAGAAAGTGATATAATTTCCTTGATTCAAGAGCAGGTGTATACTTTTGGAAGCCTTTCCGCGAATACAAATATAACACTTACCTTTAGTTCTGATGTTAAGAATATAACATGTTCATTTGACATGGACAAAGTTAGAAAAATTATCAGCAACCTGTTATCAAATGCATTTAAATTTACGCCTTCGGGAGGGAAGATCGATGTATCTCTAAAGTTCAAACAAGAAGGCTTAGGTGAAGGCGTTTTAGCTATTATTGTCACAGATTCAGGACTAGGGATTCCAAAACATCTTCACCAACGGATTTTTTCCAAGTTTTATTCATCCCTTTCTAACCAGAATCAAGGGACTGGCATAGGTCTAGCTTTGGTAAGCGAATTCTCAAAGATGCATGGAGGAGGTGTAACTGTTAACAGTGAACCCGGAAAGGGGGCCCAATTCACGGTTACCTTGCCCTTAGTTCTGCGTGATGGTTATCAAGTTAAGGAAAAAATAAATACAGATGTAGAGAGAGGAGAACCGATAGCTACTTTGCCTTCTGGAGAATCTTTCCCAAAACCCAGGCTACTTCTGGTAGAACACAATGCTAAACTCCGGAAATTTATTGAAGATGAACTTAAGGATGACTTTATTATTGATATAGCCTTTGATGGAAAAGCTGCATTGGAAATGGTTCAAAATGAAGTTCCTGATATTATCCTTTCAGAATTGTTAATACCTGAATTGGATGGTGCTACCCTATGTAAATTAATAAAGAACAATAGCAAAACATCACATGTGCCAGTAGTTTTGCTGTCTTCTAAGACCGAAGATGAAGACCAACTACTTGGAATTGTTTCAGGCTGCAATCTTTATCTGGAATTGCCGCTTAATCCTGAACTCCTCCATTCCAGCTTGCAAAAATTACTTGAAGAAAAAAGGAGACTACAAAACCTTTACAAGAGAGTTATTTCTGTTGAAACCAATGAAGCAGAATTAGAATCAATTGATGATAAATTAATACAGAAAGCAGTTTCAATTGTAGAAAATGAATTGGAAAATCCGGATTTTTCTGTTGAAAAGCTTGGCAACGAATTAAGGATGAGTAAAACGCATTTGGATGAAAAGATAAATTCACTAACAGGCCAAAGCCCGCTGGATTTTATTCTATCCATTCGTTTGCAAAAGGCTGCAGATCTTTTGAAAGGGAATGAATATTCTGTTTCTGACGTGGCCTATAAAGTCGGATTTAATAACCCTAAATATTTCTCCAAACACTTTAAAAATAATTTTGGTGTCCTACCTTCCCAATATCAAAAAGACAATAATGAAGCGTAAATTATTATTCCTTGGCCTTTCAATTGTGCTTTTTGTAAGGTGCCAGTCCCCCGAAACAGAGCCATTGACTCCCGTTTTACCCATTCCACAAGAGAGACAACTTGCCTGGCAAGGAATGGAGTTTTATGCCTTTGCCCATTTTAATATGAATACTTTCACCAATATGGAATGGGGCTTGGGTGATGAGGATCCTTCGCTATTTAACCCTACAGATTTCAACCCAAAACAGTGGGCGAAGGTTTGCAAAGCTGCTGGGATGAAAGGGATCATCATTACGGCCAAACACCATGATGGTTTTTGTCTATGGCCCACAGCCACCACGGAGCACTCTGTAAAAAATGCTGCCTGGAAAGATGGTAAAGGCGATATTATCAAAGAAGTGGCAGAAGCATTTAGAGCTGAAGGCCTGAAGTTTGGGGTATACCTTTCTCCTTGGGACAGAAACAATCCAGACTATGGAACGCCTAAATATGTTGAGGTTTTTAGAGCGCAATTAAGAGAGTTGCTTACCAATTATGGGGAGGTTTTTGAGGTTTGGTTTGATGGGGCCAATGGTGGTTCAGGATATTATGGTGGGGCCAATGAAGAACGGAGGGTGGATAAAAAAAGTTACTATGACTGGCCTACAACATTTGCTATGATTCGTGAACTTCAGCCTAATGCGGTGATTTTTGGGGATGCGGGTCCTGATGTAAGATGGGTAGGCAATGAGCATGGTTTCGCCTATGAGTCTACCTGGTCCAATCTTTTGAGAGATTCCATTTATGGAGGAATGCCGGAATATTCAAAAAAATATTCTCGGGGTCAAGAAAATGGCACCCATTGGGTACCTGCAGAAGCAGACGTATCTATTCGACCAGGTTGGTATTATCACCCTTATGAAGACCATAAAGTGAAATCCCTTCCGCAGTTATTGGAGATTTACTATAACAGTATCGGACGAAATAGCTCTTTATTACTTAATTTCCCTGTAGACAAAACAGGGCAAATTAATGAAAATGACGTGACACAACTGATGAAATTGGTTGATAAGGTGAAGGAGGATTTTAGCCAGAAAATACCATTGAAAAGCAGTAACCTTTCCGCTTCATCTGAAAATGGTAAGTATGCTGTAGAAAATATATTAAGTTCAGAAATGGAATCTTCCTGGAGCCCTGCTTCGGGTGAAGTAGCAGCTACTGTTACCATTGATTTCGATGAGGTCCAGTCCTTCAATCGGTTTTTGGTTCAGGAAAATATTTCCTTAGGACAAAGAGTGAAGTCATTTGAACTTGAAATACAAAATGATAATGGAGAATGGAAAAGTATAGCCAAAGAGACGACCATTGGCTATAAAAGAATCCTAAGACTTCCTGATACGAAAGCAACAGCTGTAAGATTCACCATTCATGATGCCAAAGACAGTCCGGTAATAAGTCATTTGGCCTTTTATGATGCCCCTAAATTGTTATTGCCACCAGAAGTGGATAGAGATAAAAATGGGACCGTAAAATTAAACGTTGTTGAAGAGGGATTAGAGGTGTATTACAGCCTGGATGGAAAAGATCCCGCGCAGTCAGGCAAGGTTTATAGCCAAGGGTTTGAGGTATTGCACCCAACTAAGTTAATGGCAGTGACCAAAGATCCAATTTCAAGCAAATTCAGTGAGGTAATTGAAGTTAATCTACAATTGGCTAAAAAGAATTGGACGGTAGTGGATGGAGGGGAGAATGCAGGGAATCTTATAGATGAAGATCCATCCACCAATTATATAAGTAATCAAAACATAGCAACCATTGACCTGGGAGAAAAACAGGAAGTTTCAGGTTTTACCTATTTCCCTATGCAAAACAGGTACCTATCGGGACTGATCAAGACCTATGCGTTTTACACCAGTTTGGATGGGAAAAGCTGGCAAAAAGCTGCAGAGGGCGAGTTCGGCAATATTGCCAATAGCCCAATTGAGCAAAGAGTTGAATTTGATCCAAGGTCAGCAAGGTTTATCCAGTTAAAAGCAAAAAGCACTACAGATGGACAGCCCGCTAGTTTTGCTGAAATAGGTGTGTTGTTAACTGAATAAAACAAAAAAGTAGCGCAATAGAATAAAATAGGCCAAAATGATTGCATAAGGGGTGAAAGGCAGAATGTTGGAGTGGTTTTTGTCTTTTGGTTAGAAAATAAATTTATAACCAAAAAACCACTGATACTATGTTAACCTGGGTAATTACATTTCTAGTAGTAGCTTTAATAGCTGCCGTTTTAGGTTTTGGAGGACTTGCCTCCGGATTAGCCTCTATTGCTAAAATAATATTTTATATATTCATCGTTTTGCTGGTGATAAGTCTTGTTGCTGGGGGAGTGAATGGATTTTAAATAAATAACCCACCCGATGGTAAAGATCGGGTGGGTTTCCTTTTTCTACGCATTAGCAATTTCCTAATTGCGATACACCTACAAAGGTTTTGCCTGCTATTTTTTTCTATAACACAGATTCTTCGAAAAGTTTTTGCAAGGTTTTCTTCAAGTTTTTGCTTAATCCAGGGTGAGGCCTGGAAGTTTGGATTATAGAACTTCTCACGGCGGTCAGCCACCTGAAGCGTGAAGCCAGGTCCATTGTTGCAATTTGTCCTCCATTAGATTTTCCATCACAAATTTTTTCGAAAGAACTCAAGTTCAATTGGATCATTTCAATGTCAGCATCTGGATCTAAAGCCAGGATCTTTTCCCTGGAAAGGTGAATTTTTACTCCTAAAAAGCCACTTTTGTGATCACACAAAATGACGCCGACATTTATAAATTCTTCGCGTTCCACCCTTGGTACTACGCGCAAGACCGCATATTCATATAAGTGATTTTCTTGCATCGTCTGCTTCTTTGGTGAATTGATCCGCATAAGACAATCTTAGCTTTAGAAAATCGGCATAGACTGTTCGCAGTTCCTCAGCATTTTCCCCATCTCTTCCTGCCAACAACCAATCATCGGGTATCAGCGAAACAATTGCGTTAATCTTATCCTCACTTAAAATTGAAGTGAATTCATCATTGACCTCAGTCAAGCTTTCAGCTTGCTGGAGTAGCACATGGTTAGCGATGATTGGGAATGATTTGGTCGCATTTTCTTTCCACCTCGTCCAGCCATGTTGAAATAAAAATGCTGCGCCATGGTCAATGAGCCAAAGTTCTCTATTCCACATTAGCATATTTGTGTTTCTAAAGGTCCTGTCCACATTGGTGATGAACATGTCTAACCAAACGATTTTAGAGGCAAGAAGTGGGTCTACCTTTGCTACCAAAGGGTCGAAGTTTATGGATCCAGATAGGAAATGCAAAGCCAGGTTTAAGCCTTGACTTCCTTTCAATAAATCCTGGATTTCTTCGTCTCCTTCAGATCTGCCAAAGGCAGGATCAAGATTGGCAAAGACAAGCTCCGGTACTTTAAGGCCAAGTAATCGGGCAATTTCTCCCCCAAGGAGTTCTGCAATCAGCGCTTTTTCACGTTGGCCTGCTCCCCGGAATTTTAATACGTAATTAAAGCCATCGTCTGCAGCGGCAAGGGCAGGAAGTGATCCTCCTTCCCTTAATGGTTGCATGTACCTGGTCACATTTACTGTACGCAATTGTGGTAATTGTTCCATAAATTTTTAAATATGGGTTTGTATGGAAATAGTACAAACCCTTCATACCTGCAATTTGGGGCTAATTAATGAACTAAACCTGAAATAGAGAACAGAATTTATAATAAGGAGTCAAAATTCCCAAATCCAAAAGCATTATTTTCTTCTTTATTAAAACAAGAAGACACTGGCACCGCCAAATCATTTTATTTTTTCGTAGTTTCACTTTTAATGTATTTCCCAAATTGGGTATTTGTACGACAGCCCAAGAGCTGCCTGATTAAAGAAATAATAACTGTAGAAACTTTGCTGGAAATTTAGCCTTTGGTGCTACTACTTTCCGATACCCATGACATTTATGAATATTTCCGATTTTTTAAAGGCATTGGTGCCTTTTACGAATGATGAGTTAAATGACATCCTCAAACACTTTAAAAAAGAAGCTGTCCCTAAGAATCAAGTGCTTGTACGCCAAGGGGAGGTTTCTAAAACCTTGTACTTTATAGAAAGTGGACTGGGTAGAAGCTATTACCTCAATCAGGCGGGAAAGGAAATCACCCAATGGTTTTTTGGTAGTGGGAAGTTCATGGCCAGTGCGGATAGCTTTTTCCAACAATGTCCCAGTTTGTATTTTATTGAAGTTTTAGAAGATGCCGTGATATACAGTATCACAAAAGAAAAGCTGGATGAATTGTTCGACACCTATCCAAAAATGGAAAAGCTAGGGAGGTTGGTTACCACGGAAATGCTTGCCAAAGTAGTGAATAAACTAAATGCCATTCAATTTCAGACAGCCAAAGAACGGTATGAATACATGCTTGCTGAGTTTCCAGACATTTCTTATCAAGTTTCTTTGGGCCATATCGCTTCCTATTTAGGCATGACGCAAGAAACATTGAGCCGTATCAGGAAAAGCAATTCAAGTAAATAGGGAGAAACCAATTCAGATAAGACTTTTTCAAACTCAGGGTTCATTTGATTGGGCAATGGATTTAAGCTGAGCATTTATCCTGTTCTATTTGAGCAAACACTTGAGTTTTTATTTTGCAATAGCCCTTTTATTAAGCAATTTCCTCTAATTCTTTAAAGCTTTATTTAATCATTATAGAAGTGATTTTTTCTATATCAGCAGCATTGAAGGGCTTATTATTATAACCATATGTGCAGTTCTTGGTTCAGTGAATCTTCATTAAATGATTGTGAAGTTCAATCAATTCCAAAGAATCCGGAAGGGGTGAGATTATTGTAGACAGGGGTGTGAGCCCCTGTTGAAAATTATTAGAACAATACGATTTTGGCGGTATTGTTGCTTTTTTTTCTGCAACAATGCTGACAAAATCTCTACCGAACTTAGTCAAGCCCTATTGCTTTTTACTGGTTTCTTTGAATCAGATTTTAAAAGTTTTGATTTCGGATTTATAGGAGAAATTCTTGAATGACACCAATTCTTTAAAAATACCCCTCATTTCACTTTTTGATATAGGTCAAAAGAAAATCGCCGTTACATCAGGATCTTTGTATTGTAATTATAAAACTATTTACAATGAAACGATACAAAAGAGCATTAGCGATACTAATGATTGTGCTTGCTACGGCGATGCCGTCGGTAACTAAAGCACAGCAAATAGATCCAATACTAAAAGGCTTGATCAATAAAGGGCTTAATAAAAGCCATAGCCTTAATAGTAAACGCATGGATGCTGAACAGGCCAAAGTTGACCAGCAATTGGCGAAATCGGTGTTCTTGCCCAAAATTACTTTAAACGGGAGTTATACCCATTTGAACGATGACATCACTTTTGATGACAATACGAAAACCCTGTTAACGGAGACCCAAAAACTTGTAATCAAAGACGCTGTTGGATTACCTTTTAACTCGACCTTCCCCAATACCATTCCCTTGCAAGAGGTTCCGGTTTTGCAAAACCAAAATATTCTGAGGTCATCGGTAGATGTAGATTGGGTACTGTTTAGCGGGCTGGAAGCAAGCAATGCCCTTCAAGCAAGCAAACACAAGGAAGCCTCTTTGAATTACGTAGGGATGGCAGAGGAAGATAAAATTGCCTTACAAATCATAGAAGCCTATGATAAACTTGCCTTGGTAAAAGCATCAAAGAAGGTGCTTACTACTTCAGAAAACTACTTGAATGAGCAGGCGACCTATGTCAGTAAGGCCATTGAAAATGGTCTGGCGACACCCATCAGTCGAAATAAAATTGAACTGGCAAGGCAACAATTGGAAGCCAAAAAACTTGAATTTGAGCACAACAATATCCTCTTGATAGAAGTGCTTCATCAGCTTACTGGAGAAAGTAGAACGGATTTAAAAATACTCCATCCGCAATTGCATTCTTTTTCTGTAGATGCTGATTCCAATGGGGAGAAACGAAATGAAATTAAAGCCTTGGAAGAGGCCGAAAAGGCGACACAATACCAGGCCAAAATGCTGAAGAGCAATTTCATTCCTAAAGTTGCCTTGAAAGGTCACTATGAGTTTATAGAAGAGAATTTATCGCTGCTAGATCCAAAATGGTATGTAGGGGTTGGACTTAAATGGAATGTTTTTGATGGCAACCAATCGCGATTAAAAAGAAGAAAAGTTCAACTAGAGACTGCTAAGTATAGAGAACAGATTGAAGAGGCCAATGAAATGATTGATTTGGGAATATCCAAAGCTGAAATAAGCTATGAATCGGCCTTATTGAACAGTAAAATTGTTCAAAAGGAAATTGAATTGGCCAATGAAAACTATGAGATGGTCAATACCCAATACAAAAACAACCTGGCCTCGATCAATGATGTGTTGGATGCTTTAAATGATGTTGAGAAAGCCAATTTCAAGCTGCAGGAATCCTATTTTAAAGAACGCAGAGCTGTAGCAGACCTGCTTCATGCCAAAGGAATACTTAATTACTAACCCATCAAAAATAAAAAAATGAATACTTATAAAAATATACTACTAGGCTGTTTCGCACTACTCGCATTGAATTCATGCCAGCAAGAACAGATCACCCCCAATAGAGGTAAAGTGAAATTTGAAACCATTTCAGTAAGTAGCAAACTTGCAGGAAGAATTGATAAAATATTCGTAGAAGAAGGACAAAAAGTAAAGAAAGGAGACACCTTAGCCACGATTAATATCCCGGAAGTACATGCCAAAATGCTTCAAGCTGATGGAGCCATAATGGCAGCTCAAGGGCAATTCAACATGGCTTTTAATGGTGCTACTGCAGAACAATTGAGCCAGATAGATGGCCAATTAAATGCTGGTAAAGCGCAATTGAATTTTGCCCAAGAATCCTATAATCGCCTTGAAGCCATGTACAAGGATTCATTGGTAACCCAACAACAATTTGATGAGATTAAGATGAAGCTGGACATGGCGAAAGCACAGGTAGCTGCTCTGGAGGCCAAACGGGATGAAGTGAAAAAAGGAGCGAGGGAAGAGCAGATTGAGCAAGCAAAAGGACAGTTGGATAGGGCAAAGGGAGCAAGAGAAGAAGTTGCTACCGCTTCCCTGGAGCAGTTTGTTATTGCTCCGGCGGACATGTCGGTAGAAACCATTAGCCTTGATGAAGGGGAGTTGCTTACTCCAGGTTTTTCCTTGTTCAATGGTTACAAAACCAACAGCATCTATTTCAGGTTTACCATCCCAGAATCTAAGATTTATGATTTTGAAGTAGGGCAGGAACTAACCTTAGTCAATCCATATACCGAAGAAGAGACAGAAGGCAGGATTGTAGCCATCAAGCAACTTGCACAATATGCAGACATTACGAGCACAGCACCCTTGTACGAGTTGTCTGAATCAATTTATGAATTAAAAGTAGTACCCATCTCAACTATTCAGGGGCAAAAGTTTTATATCAACGCCACCTTACTTATTAAATAGATAAAAATATGAAAAAATTCATAGGCTTATTAAAACTGGAATTCAGGCATATTTTTTCCAATAGTGTCCTGATGGCCATCTTCTTTGGCGCTCCCATAGGCTATGGTATCTTATTCGGCTATGTGTACCAACAAGCAAAAGTCAAAGATTTGCCAATTGTAATTATTGATCAAGACCAAAGTCCAGCATCAGATAAAATAATTGATGCCTTTGAAGACAATGAGGGCTTATTCGTTTCTGATGTAAGAGCAATAGCGGGGGATATTAAAAATGAAATGCCTGTCAAACAATATGTTGCGGTAATTACCCTGCCTGCTGATTTTGAAAAAAATCTTTTGCAAAAAAAGCACCCGGAGGTACGTGTAGATTTGAATATGGCAAATATTTTAAATGCCAATACAGCAAGTAATCAAATCAATACTGTTTTGATGACAATCAATGCTGGAATTGAAATTGAAGGGCTTAAAAAGCAAGGACTCCATCCAGATCAGGCAAAAGCCTCTTATGAGAGTTTTAAAATAAATTTCAACAAGCTTTATAATTCTACTGGCAACTATGTAACGTTTATGCTGCCTGGATTGCTTGCTGCCATCATGCAACAAATCATCTTTTTAGCAATGGCCTTGGCTTTTTCCCGAGATTTTGAAGATGGCTATTTTGGCAAACTTGTAAAAGAAAGCAAATCTTCAATTTATCACATCCTGTTAAAGGCAACTCCATTCTTTTTGATGCTTCCTTTTATGTGGTTGATTATTAGTTTGTTGTTTTCTTTCTTTAATGTTGGTGTTGATATTTTAAATTTCCCGATGTTGGTTTTGACTACCTTGTTAACTTTTGCTTCAATGTTTATTGGCATGTTGTTTTCTATCGCTATTCCAAGTCAATTGAAAGCTACAGAGTTGTTGATGGTGATTTCTACACCGGCGTTTATTTTAAGTGGTTTTACCTGGCCTACTTCAGCTATTCCCGAGTTAATAACCAATGTTGCCCAGTTTATTCCCGTCACTCAATTTTTGAGTGGATTTAGAAAAGTTGCTTTTTATGGAGGAGATTTGTCTTCAATTGGACCTGAAATAAGGGTTTTGGTAGCCATAATTTTAGTGGCCTTAATCGCTATGGTCAAGCTACTTCAGTTTAAAATAAATCGGTTGGATAAAAAGCAAAATTAATAATCAATGAGGGTGCTAATCTTTGGATAAAAGAGCCTTCCAAGAGGAGATTTTGGCGTCTTTGTACTGTGTCACGGGCTACACCCGTGACTACAATCCTTTCACCCTTTCAGGGTTTTTTTGAATCTTAAAATAAAGTGGAGGTCATTAAAAATTAATCTTACAGGCAGCTCGATGAAACCTTTAGGTCTAGATTTTGTCAGTATTGTTGCACAGATAAGGCTACAATGCTGACAATATCAAACCTTTGCTAGCTATCTAACATCACTTTTTTCAAGGTTTTGAAACCAGTTTCAGTTAAACTTCACAGAAGTCATAGACAAGGAACCTCCCACAGGTTGGTCGTTAAACAGGCTTGTTTCATCCTTTTTATCTTTCAATGCCAAAGTATAGAGCAAAGGCAAGTAGTGTTCGGGGGTTGGGATGGCCAGGTCAAATGCTCTTCCTTGACTTCTAAAGTCTATTAAGCTTTGAAAATCCCCTTCCACAATCCAATTCTTCATTTTCTCATTGGCTTCTATGGCCCAGTCAAATGCATATGGTTCTCCCTGTAGTTTGTCCCAAGCCACCTTCCCCAGGTTGTGCACCATATTGCCACTGCCAATGATTAAAATACCTTTTTGACGTAACTGAGACAATTGCTGCGCCAGTTCAAAGTGGTATTTCGCAGGCTTGGTATAATCCAGGCTCATTTGAATGATGGGTACATCTGCATTGGGGTAAAGGTGTTTGACTACGCTCCAGGCCCCATGATCAAGCCCCCAGCTCTCATCCAGTCCAATATTCGCATTGGTGATTAAATCCTTTGTTTCCTGGGCCAGGGAAGGGCTTCCGGGTGCAGGGTATTGCACATCAAAAAGCGCCTGCGGAAAACCACCAAAATCATGAATGGTTCTTGGGTTCTCCATAGCGGTCACATAGGTGCCTTTGGTTTCCCAATGGGCAGATATACATAAGATAGCTCTTGGTTTTTGAAGTTCTTCTCCTACTTTTTTAAAACCTTTTACAAATTCATTCTCTTCAATGCCGTTCATCGGGCTGCCATGACCAAGAAAAAGAACAGGCATTTTTTTGGTATTAGAAAAGGAACCGGAGAGTTTGTTTAAAGCACTAATGTCCATTGAATAATTGATTTGGTGATGGCTTGTAAATAGGATTTGTAGGCAAGGTATTGCGGTGATAAGGGCTTAGTTTACGTAGTAATCCTTTTATTCCTTTGTAAAGGGTTACTTCTTTTTTGCAATAGGTAGAATATAGGGAAGAAAATGAATGCCCCAAGATAATGTCCTTAAAGGCCAGATTTTGTCTGCATCTCTCAAGCCTGAACCATATACAATAGCAATGGCTTCGAATTAGGGTTCCATGGGCACCTGAAAGGTTTCAACTACAATAATCTCAGGTGAAAACCCGTGGAAATTATTTATACGCTACGATTTTGTCAGCATTGGTGCAGAAATGAAGCAACAATGCTGACAAAATCACATGCGAATGCGTTTTATGTAGATTGAATTACCGTTAGGAGGCTTTGTTGTCTGAGTATTATTTCTGTTACTATAGTAGAAAATCATCCATTTCCTATGATCTTCGTTTTTCTATAGATTTGACTTTTAAATGACTTCAGGGGTGAACGGCCTTTCTTTTATGTCGTCATAAAACTTAGCTGTAGTCACATTGATAAAGGGAATAAGCCATAAAAAACCTATACCAAGGGTAAGGATACACAGCAAGCCCATGCCAAAAAAAAGCAAGTACATTAGAAAAAATTTCCATTTATAGCCATACATCATTTTTTTACTCTTGTCAATGGCATCTAGTGGGCCAATGGTCGGGTCATCAGCGATAATATAGAAAGTCATGGCATAGGATATGCCAGCTATAATTCCTGGAATTATCAGCAAAAGCATCCATAATAAGACAAATATTATAATCAGTAAATAAGCGCCTAAAGCTGTTACGAAATTATTGAAGCCATCAAATATTTGCTCCAACCTAGCATTTTGATCTCTGGAGATGCTCAAAGAAAATAGTGTAATTCCTAATGCCATAGGACCGGTAATTAATAAAGTACCTAGGGCTATCATGGGATAATAATCTGCCATCCCTTGTAAAATACCCATAATAATAAAATACACAAGAAAAGTACCGATTGCCAGACCCCAATTACCTTTTAGGGATTCACGCGCCATTTTCATTAATTCTAAATTCTCAGTTCCCATGTTTTTTATTGTTCTAGTTATCTTGTCCGTTTGGAGGATTGATTAAGTTTTTTTTCTACTTCTGGCACTGTTGTTATTCGATATTGGTTTCTAATATGCGAACACCTTGAAGCTTGAATATAGGTTAAAAATTAGACTCCTCCAATAGTTTGGACCGCTAATCCAAGCCTATAAAAAATATTTAAATACCTGATTATTTGACTAGTGGGAAGGAAGAAATGTCATAGACTAATTTAAATTTAGTCAGCCATGTATAGGAATTTTAGTCTTTAATCATTAGTTAATATCATCCTAAAATAGGATGGAATAACGACACTAGGCCAATATTTCAGAAGAAGAATAGTGATAGCATTGCTTATTTTTAAGTTCTCATTCATTAACAAGAATGCTTGCACCTGCTTGATGCAAAGGCAAAACAGGTGCAAGCCATGGAAAGGTAAAAGGTTTATTCCCACATCCCATGCTGACTTTTGAATAGTGAAGGCAGTTAATCGATTTTATTGGGATTATAGGAAGGAGGGGTATTGAAATTCTCTCAACCCATTTCCTGTATTCCAGGTTTGCTCTTTTTAACTGTTTTCATAAGACTGTAATTACAAACTCCGTTTCCTTCATGCTTTATTTTATTTTCTGAGAGTAGGACTACTATTATTTTTCTGGTTTCTTCCTCGTCAAGGCCAATTTTCTCCCCAAGGTCAATTTCATTTATTCGACCTTTGTTCTCTATTAATGCTTCGAAGTAGTGTGCTTTATTTTTCATAAGGTGATTTTTTTTTAATTGCGATCATCATGTGTGGACTAAAAGGCAATAGATTACAGTCATTTTCAGTAATCTGAATAAGTTCTAACAAGGTTTTTCTTCGTTCCCTATTTTCCATGTTGGCAAAATAATTTTTGTCTAACCATGCCATACCCTCCACTGCATAAGTATTGAGATGTATGAATTTCTGGCTTAGGAATTCCTCTTTGAGTTGCATGGGATTGTGATAATAAGCTTCAGCCAATAGCCATGGAAAATCACAGGGTGGGTTGTGTATTCCTGAAGTTAATTCCTCTTTACACATTTCGAAAAATGAGTTTTTGTGAATTAAACCATTCAGTAGGCCTACTAAAGTTGAAGCCGTATAGTTGATCGCAAAACCCAAAACAATACCGTTGTTTTTTAAAACCCGTTTTGCTTCACGGATCGTTAGTTCCCTGTCTTCCTTTTTTTGAAGATGGTAAAGTGGGCCGTGGAGAATGATCAGGTCAGCGAAATTATTCGGGAATTCCAATTTCCGAGACTCTCCTCTGTGAACATGAAATTTATTATTCGGTGTATTGGCTCTTTTTAAGGCGATTTTAATATGCTTGTCAACTGGTTCAACCATATGGACTTTATGCCCTTTTTGGGCAAGCCATTCCGAATACTTTCCAGTACCGCCACCTATGTCTAGGATACAGGATGAGGAGGAGGGCAAGTATTTATTTATAAGTGATTTTATTCTTTCAAATTCAAATAGGCCCATGCCTTTGTCCAATCGGGTTTCTTCAGAAGCTTTGGTGTAGAAATGGTTGATGTTGTTATTGATTAACTGTTTACTTTTCATTTTAAACATTATTGTGCCACACATATTTAAATGATGCGGCAATTGATTGATAAATCAATTGATCTTGGTTAAATAATTAAAAAGGGTGTGATTATCTGTTCATAGGAGATCAGGCGATTCCCATGGTGCAATTGCTCGTTAAACGAGTTGTCCTTTTAAATAGGACACAGATAATATGTTGATTTCAGTAAAACAGATGATAAAGGTAGTGGATTAGATTCAACTTTTCCTGATTTTGTAGGATTTTTTAAGATTGTGCTACATTCTGATTTAGGTTTAGAAGGTAGATATGTTTAAGCCAGATTTTGCCTCTTAGCTGTATTTAGACCGATGAATTAAAATCTAATCAGCCTTAAAAGTCATTTCCCGAAACTCCGCCTTGATAACGGGGGTAGGGGGATTTATACGGTTACTTTGTTCTAATTCAGTATTTTATCTTTTTTTTAAGAAGTCAGATCTGCTAACCGGACCCTGAGCGGAGCCGAAGGGGTAGGCATTACGTATGCGTTACCCTAAGGCTTCGACTCCGCTCAGCCGCCGGGCTTGCAGTTTTTGATTAAAATTTTCAATGGGTCTAGAGGTTAGGTAAATACCATCCCTGCCCCCTTGAAGGGGGATTTTGATGCATTTGGATTTAGTGGATATGTTCTACCTGCTAGCTTTATCAGCCCGATGAATTGTAGCAAATAAGCCATAAAATAACAATTTCCGCAATTCCCTCTTAACAAGTAAGCAGTGCTTGTCCCTACCAGAATCGGGAGGGATTCCTACCTGCCTAATAATTCACTAATTTTTAATTTATGGCTATTTAACTTTGTTTTTAGTTTTATTATTATTATTATGAATAATTACAATATTTATAAAAAAAAATTGAAAAGAATAGTATTCATACTGACAATGTTTGTTTGCTCCTGCTCAGAAAAAGTTGAATCAGATCAAGAGCTTATAACAATTGAGATTGATCTGGATCAATCGATTCAAGGGAAATTATCCGAACAATTTGAAAATCCCGAATATATTATCTTGGATTACCCAGACAATAACCCTGTAATTAACCTTTATAATGTCATTTTTAGAGATAGTTTGATTTTTATTAGAGACAATAGATCCCATAATTTATTTGTTTTTGATGGAAAAGGAAAAGTTGTCAATACGATTAATGCCAATGGTATGGGGCCGGGAGAGTATATCCAAATGGATGACTTTCAAGTTACTGACGATCGGATTTTTATTCAAGACACTTATTTACAAAAACAACTTGAATTTGATAGAAATGGGAAATTTATTAAAGAAATAAAAAACAGATACCAAAACACCAACTTTTATGTTGGAGATGATTATTCCATTTATTTTTTATCGTATAAAACTGATTTTCAAGGGAATAATTTTATTAGAAGAGATAATTCAAATGATAAAGAAGAATTTTTTTATAAGATAGATCAACCCTTAGAAGATATTGTGAGGGTTGATAACCTAAATGGAATTAAAGAAATGGAATCAAAAGATTTTCTTTATTTTTCAATGCCTCACGCTACAAGGGTCGTGTTTATAGATAAATTTTCTGGATTTTTAAAGAACACCTATTTTTTTGATTTCGGAAAATACAATGTAGCTGATGAAAAAAGAGGATTTGAAAAAAGGGAAGAATTAAAATATTTAGTCAGAGACAGAAAATTGGTTAGTAGGATTGATTTAATTCATTCGTATTTGGATAAGTATGTGTTATTTGTGAGGCAAGGGCTTGATCAAAGGCATTATATTTTTATGGATAATGAATTTAATATTATTAATCAATGGAAAAACCTTGAAAATGATATAGATGGAATGCCATACGTTTTTCCTTGGACCGGAACAGATGATCATTTGATCTTTAGATTTCATTCATCCAATTTCTTTAATAAATATGTGGAGTTGTATGGAAGTAAGAAAGTTAAAATTATGAAAGGTAATATTCATGAATTTTTTCAAATGAATAAACAAAGATTAAAAGAGGATACATGGGTTTTGGTTAAATTAAAGATCAAATGAGCTTTTTGAAATCTTGTATATTATTAAGTCCCCTTAATTGTAAAAATCCCCCTTGCCCCTTTTGAAGGGGGATTTTGATACGTTTGGATTTAGCGGATGCGGTCTACCTACTAGCTTTATCAGCCTGATGAAATAATTCCCAATCAGTCATAAAATACCCATTTCCGCAAATCCCCCTTTGGAAAAAACGGGATTTTGGTATTTCCCCAATTGACGATTGCGTTACTGACTTTAAATTTACTTCTCCATTACATTCACACTATCCGCCGGGCTGAGGTGAACTACTTCTTCCAGAAACTTTATGCTTTCCTGCAGCACCTTTTCGTAACTATCCGTTTTTAAGCTTGAAGCAATGACATGGTCACCGGCCTCAGGGAAAGCCACTTTCCTTTTCTTGTTTTCAGAGGTACTTACACTGGCATACATGTCCAGCATGGCTGGGACGGATACCACATTGTCCTGCTCCTCCTCATTCTTGTAATAATAGGCCAGAAATAGTGGTTGATGGATCTTTTCATAGGTTTCCTTGTTCATCTTACTTTTTAGCAGCACAGCCAGGCTTGTGTAGGCATTGATATGCAGCTTTCTTGCCCAATACTTTCCTTCTTCGGCATCTCTTTCTACCACCTGCACGCCATCTTCATTGGTCATGGTCATCTTCATTAACTGCTTCATCCAGGGCTGAAACAAGGGATCCAGCCGATCTTCATAGATCGCGATGCATGGAGAGTACAATACCAGAGAATGAATTTCAGGCCTTTCCTCTGCCAGGATCAATGACAAAGCGCCACCCATAGATGTTCCTACCACGATCACGCTATCGCCCAATTGCCTGCTGATCATATAGGCCCTTCTTGCTCCTTCCACCAGGCTTTTGGCATCCAGGTGTTCAAAAGCATTTGGTCGCTCTATGCCGTGCTCCGGTAGTCTGGCCAAGTAGAGGTTGGCGCCAAAATGTTTGGCCAATTGCTGGTGTACAGGGTCGCCTTCCATCTGGCTGGCGCCAAAACCGTGCACGTAGAGAATACTGAAAGGCGTTTTTCCCTTTTTTTCAGGATCAGCCCAGACTATCCTGGCTTCATTATTAGGTTTCAGGCCTTGAACAGTGTCTTCACCCTGCTGTATATAAGCTTCCAGTTCATTGAGATTTGATGGCACTTCAGGATAAGTACCTGATAGGTCCTGAATGCTTTCTTTTGGTCCGAGCATATAAAAGATGACAATAAAAATGGCTGAACCCATCAGCCAGGGAAGGATTCTTTTCATGATTTTATTTTTTGATGTCTTCGTAAGAGGCTACTACACCTCGTACCATGGCAGAACTGAAGCCATGGTGCTCCATTTCATTTAAGCCCTTGATGGTAGAGCCTTTTGGCGTCGTTACCTTATCTATGGCCGCTTCAGGGTGAATCCCTTTCTGAATAATCAACTCAGCAGCACCTTTTACCGTCTGCGTCACAATTTTATTGGCTGTTTTGGCATCAAATCCTATTTGGATTCCTCCCTGCGCCATGGCACGCATAAAGCGCAAGACAAAAGCAGTGCCGCAAGCTCCCAACACAGTGGCAGCTTCCATCAGGTGTTCCTCTATGGTAATGCTAATGCCTACACTGTTAAAGATGTTTACTATGGCATCTTCTGTTTTTTGGTTAAAGCCATCCCCACAAATGCAGGTAATGGATTCTTTAATATCTGCTGCAATATTGGGCATTACCCTGAAAACAGTAGTGCCTGGTTCAAGTTCCGCTTTGATGGCCTGAAGTGTCACCCCTGCAGCAAGAGAGGCGATTACCTGCTTGTCTTTCTTTAAAAAAGGTCTTATTTCCTGCAGTACAGGTTGAATATTATAAGGTTTTAGCCCTAAGATTACGAAGTCGGCATCTTTTACGGCCTCCTTATTGTCTGCCAATACGGTGACTCCCTGTGATTCCAGATAAAACAAACTTTCTGGATGCCTTTTGGTGACGATTAGTCTTTTTCCATCAAAGCCTTCGGTGCTTAATAAGCCATTGGCTATAGATAGGCCGAGGTTTCCACAACCAATAATGGCTATTTTTGTATTATTGTCCATTTATATAATCCTTATTTAAAATCAAGCCCTAAATTTACTCATAATTTATGAGATTTCGGGAGTGCCAATTTATTCTAGAGGCTGGATTTGTTGTATGTAAATGTAAAAGTTTGGGTCTACTTCAATTGCAGATTTAGCTTTTAATTTTTCGGTGCTTTTCCATCCATTTTCCGGATCAATCCAATGACTAATTTCATTTTGATTGACTTTCAAGGGCATGGCAAAATCCGCAACGATATTTTCCCATCGGTAATACAATTTGTTATCCTTCCAGTAATATTGAAAAAGCGGGACGTTCGCCGTACGAAGGTATTGGTTGAAAAAAGCCTGAAGGTTCAAACCGCTTTCCTCAGCCAGAAAGTTTTCAATTTCAACAGTGGTTACCGTCTGATGGTAAAAAACCTTGTTTATTTTTCTCAAAATGCCTCTCCATTTTTCATCATCGTCAATCCACTGCCGTAGGGTATGGAGGATATTGGCACCTTTGAAATACATGTCCCCGGAACCCCGTTGATTTACTTCATAATCCCCAATAATTGGCCCATCATTTTTAATAATTCTCCGTGCGCCTTGAAGGTATTGATTTCCGGCAATGACCCCGTAATGATAATCTATAAAAAGACTTTCTGAATAAGTGGTGAAACTTTCATGAATCCACATGTCAGCAATGTCTTTATAGGTAATGTTGTTGGCAAACCATTCATGACCCGCTTCATGAATGATGATATAATCAAAGGTCAGTCCCCAGCCTGTTTCACTAAAATCCTTGCCCTTGTACCCATTGGAATAGCCATTGCCATACGTGACCGCCGACTGGTGTTCCATGCCAAGATAAGGGACTTCGATTAGCTTAAAACCATCCTCATAAAAAGGGTAGGGGCCAAACCAATGTTCAAAAGCCCGCATCAGTCGGGGCGCATCTCTAAATTGCACCTTGGCTTTTTCGAGGTTTTCCTTGAGTACATAATAGTCCATGGTCAATGGTCCTTTTTCACCTAAGTACTTTTCTGAAAAATGCGCATAATCTGCTATGCTTAGGTTTACCCCATAATTGGCGATAGGATTGCTCACAAACCAGTGGTAAGTGCTTTTCTTGTCTTTGTGTTTTTCTATTTCACGAAGCCTGCCATTGGATACGTTCATAAGCGGATCAGGAACTTTTACGCTGATCAGCATACTGTCAGGTTCATCGTACATATGGTCCTTACATGGCCACCAGAGGCTTGCCCCATCACCTTGGTTGGAATTGGCAATAAAAGGTTTTCCTTTTTGGTCTTTTTCCCAAGTTAAGCCTCCTGTCCAGGGAGGGTTAGGGCTTACCTTGGGAGTGCCCCCATAGGTTATTTCCAAAAAGTGAAAATCGCCTGCTTTTTGATGCGTTTCAATGGTAACAAAATAGGCATTTCCTTCTTTTTTAAAACCCAGCTCTTTGCCATTTTGGAAAAACCCCTGAATTTTCATTGGCTGCTGCAAGTCAATTTGCATGACCTTCCCAGGCTTCAATACTTTATAGTAAATGGTATTGCTTCCTTCAATGGACTTTTGCTTGGGTTTGACCTCGATGTCGAGGTGATAATAAACCAGGTCCCACCATTCCCTTTCCGGAGTAATACTTCCACGCAAACTATCCTGCCTGCTATAAGTTCGGTCCGTGTTTTGGGACATTCCGGAGGGAATGATTAGCAAGACCAACAAAAGAAAGGAAATGCTAAAGGTTATTTTTTGTACTGTTACTTTCATTAACAATTTAAGGGTTTATTCGTAGCGGTCATTGATATCCAGCTCGGTTAACTCAATCATCAACTCTGCTATTTTTTGACTGGTATCTTTTAGGAAGCGTTCCCCTTTTTCAGCTGTAGAAGCTTTAGGGTTTCCGATTCCGGTATCTTCGGTGACCATGGACCATTTTCTTTCAGCCCAAGCCCAACCTTCGCGAATGGCTTTCACCTTGGATTTCTTGTCATTTCCGTCTCCAGCTTCTTCCAGAGGTAAAACCAAATGACTGTGCAGGTGCATAATAAGGCTGGTTTCCATTTCGTCAGCATGGTCTCCCATATGCTCAAAATATTGAGGCTTGTCCATGGCTTGAAACCAATTGCAGGTGCTGAAAAACATGTCAGGGAATAGCAAACCTATTTCTCTCAGCATGGTTTTAAAATCATTTCCACCATGACTGTTTAAAATTAGCAGTTTAGGAATTCCTTGTCGGTGTAAAACCGTTATTAGGTCTTTCAAAATGGCCAATTGGGTGCTGGGGTTTAGGTTCATATCCAGGTAGATATCTGATTGACCTGTGTTCACGCCAAAAGGTATGGTAGGAAGTATCATCACTTTGGCACCCGCTTCCCATGCTATTTTGCCGGCAGCAGCTCCAAAAGCATCTGCTTCATAGACATCTGTACCATAGGGCAAGTGATAATTATGGGCTTCAGTGGCCCCCCAAGGCAATACAGCCAATTCAATTTTCTCTTCCTTTAGTGCTTTCCAGTTGGTTTCGGCTAAGATATATGGTCTCATTGATAAAAGGTTTTGTAATGCGAAATTTCTCTAAAAATGTAAATAAACCATAAATTTTTAGAATTCCCATCCATAAAATTCCTTACTTCCCTTTATATTGCGAGAATAAAATGCAACGCTGACAATAAACAATAGAATAAAATAAACCATCTTATCATGTCACAATCAAAAAATAATAGAAGAGACTTTGTCAAAAAAAGTATCTTAGGAACTGTTGGAGGGGTAGTTTTAGCTGGATCCAACCTGAAAGCTGAAACCTTACCTTTTGCCAAACCAGCAGACCTCAAATTGGCGTTTGCTGGCTATACTTTTGTTCATTTCAAGCTAGATGAAGCCTTGGAAATGATTCAAAAAGTAGATGTGAATTACCTTTGCATTAAGGATTTTCATTTACCTATGGACAGTACAGATGCGGAAATAACTGCTTTTCACAAACGTCTGGGGGAAGCAAATATTAAGGGGTATGCAGTTGGCCCTATCTATTCTAAGACGCAGGATGCTATAGACAAAGCCTTTGAATATGCCAAAAGAGTAGGTGTAGATATGGTCGTAGGTATTCCAAGAAAGGAAGATTTAGCCTATCTGGATTCCAAAGTAAAAGAATATGATATCAGGTTTGCCATTCACAACCATGGTCCTGAAGACAAATTATATCCAAACGCTACAGTAATAATGGACCTTATAGGGGACCTGGATGACCGTATTGGTCTGTGTTTTGATATTGGACACAGTATGCGTGATGGACATGATCCGGTAACCGACATAAAAAGGTACAAAAACCGAATTTTTGATTTGCACTTGAAAAATGTTTCTGCAGCCCAGGCAGATGGGAAAACGATTGAACTTGGAAGAGGCGTTATCGATATTCCTGCAGTTGTAAAAATGCTAGCTAAAACCAACTATTCTGGCTATTTAGGCCTGGAATATGAAAAAGACATGAAAGATCCAATGGCGGGAATCGCTGAATCGGTAGGTTATTACAGAGGCGTTGTTGATGGCTTAGGCTGATAATGTATTGCCATTAAAAAAATACGGGTAGCGCAACTACAATAGGGCTACTCGTATTTTTTTGCTATTTCTCTAAGTTTTTCTTCTATGGTTTCTTCACCAATCCACTGCCCTCTGCTCATTACTCCCAGTGGTTTTTTTAAGTTACTCAGATCATCCAAAGGATTTTCCTTTAGCAGAATCAAATCCGCCTCCATTCCTTCTTCTATTTCACCGAAGTTTCCATTAAAAAACAAGGCAGGGTTAATTGTTCCTGTTTGTAATATTTCTAATGGCCTCAAGCCAGCAGCCAACATTCCTTGCATTTCATGGTGGATGGAGAATCCTGGAACATTAAATACCTGGGGAGCATCAGACCCTAGAAGTAAACCCTGTCCATCCTCATGCAAGGCTTTGATCAATTGGTACCGTAATTGATTGAATTGCTTCCATTTTGCTTCATCGAAGTTGTCAGCTTTGGTCAGGTTGTTTTTACTGTTTACCCATTTTTCCCTGGTTTGAGGGCTCATGTATTGCATCTCTTCCTGATTAACCAATTCTTCAGCTGGAATTGGGGAGAACCAGCGCTCAAAAAGGGACTGCGTAGGGACGACCCATACCTTGTTTTCTTTGCTTAGGCTTACTAGTTCAGGAATTGTATTTGGGTCTGCCAAATCCGTGAAATTATAGCCAAAGAAACCATTCTCAGTAGGGTTAACACCTGCTTCTTCGGGAACAAGTCCTTCAATAAACCCATCGACATGATCTATGGTTTGGTAGGAATTGGTCAAAGCATGTCTGATCCTGACCAAATTGGAGACATGCCCAGCGAAGGGGATTCCATATTCATTGGAAGCTACTACAATGGTATCAAAAACATGTTTTCTGATACCTGGATGAAGCTTTAGAAAATCATAACCTGCTTCTGCATATTTTTTGACCTTTTCACGTGCTTCTTCCGGAGTAGGTACAGTATTCCCATTTAAAGAAGGGCTAGAGGTGAAAATTCTTGGAGACAGTATTTCCTGATTTTCTGCTTTCTCCCTTAGCGGCAAGTGCACTTCGTTACCCAACATTCCTCTTATGGTGGTGATCCCATTGGATAGGTATAAAAAGAGTGTTTCTTGGACCAAAGGGTCATTCCAGGTTTTATCTGGAATGTGGGCATGCATTTCTGCCAACCCGGGAATCAGGAAATTTCCTTCCCCTTCAATTACCCTGGCCTCAGCAAAATCCACTTCTTCCTCCAATGAAAGGATCTGCTCAATTTCTTTTCCCTTGACGATGACATGGGCAGGACTGATGCCTCCCGATCTGACATCCACAATATTTACCTTCTTAAAAACGATTTGGTCAGCCGTTAAAACCTGGGTTTCTTTTTTGTCAGCGCAACTGAAAATGGTTGCTATCAGTAATAGGTTAAGTAAATGACTTTTCATGACGTGCAATTGTTTCTTGTTAGTGGATATTTATCAGGTATTTTTTTATACCAATAATAAAATCTTTCCGATATGCTTGGAACTCTCTAGTAATCTGTGTGCCTCAGCAGCTTCAGACAATGGGAAAGCGGTATGTATTACGGGTTTGATTTTATCAGGAAATAAAGGCCAAATTTTAGCCATTAATTGGGTAGCGATATGTCCTTTATATTCCTTCGTTTGGGGTCTGAGGGTAGATCCTGTTAGTACCAGTTCCTTGGTCATTATTCGAAGTAAATCTACTTCTCCGATTTTATTCTTCATGGCATTGATCATGATTAACCGTCCTTTTCGGTTCAATAACCGAAGGTTTTTGAGGGTATACTCTCCGCCGACCATGTCTAGAATTATATCAACTCTTTTTTCTCCAAGTGCTTTTTTAACCTCCTCTTCAAAATCCTGTTGCTTGTAATTGATAGCAATGCTCGCACCCAATTCCAGACAGGTTTCACATTTTTCTGCGGAACCTGCTGTAGTTATTACTTGTCCATTCATGGCTGCGATCATTTGTATGGCGGCCACTCCTATGCCACTACTGCCCCCATGCACAAGGACGGTTTCATCCTTTTTAAATTTGCCAATTTCAAAGACATTGTTCCAAACCGTAAAAAAGGTTTCTGGAAGGGAGGCAGCTTCTTCGATACTTAGCCCCTCTGGGATAGTCAAACATTGTTCCTGCGGGGCACAGGCATATTCTGCATAACCACCCCCACCTATCAATGCACATATTTTATCCCCAATTTCCCAGGATTTTACATTTTCGCCAAACCCTGCCACCCATCCTGAAACTTCCAGGCCTGGAATATCCTTTGGAACACCTTCAGGGGCAGGGTAATATCCTTTTCGCTGTGCTATATCGGGTCTGTTAATTCCTGCTGCCCTTACTCTTATTAAAATTTCATCCTGTCCGATTTCTGGAATATCCTTTTCTGCAATTTTTAAAACCTCAGGTTCTCCAGGTTGTGTGATAATTATTGCTTTCATAATTTATTTGATGACCAAAAGTGGAATATGAGTATGATAAACCATTTTCACACTGTGGCTATGTTTGAAAATAAAATCTAGAAAACCTCTGTCCTTTGAAAACATAACCAGAAGGCTATCTGATTTATTCTTGATATAATTCTCTAATCCTTTATCTGTATTCACTTCCTGAAGCATTTCAAAACTAAACTCACTGTCTGGGAAATTCTCGTTTAAATAGGCTTCTAAACCTTTGAAAATAATGTTTTTGTTAAAATCAGGCTTTTTTTCAACATGAATTATTTTGTAGGGCAAATTCCATGTTTCAGTGAGTTTTATTAATTTTTTAAAAACACCTTCTTTTTCATTCTTCAAATCAACGGTTACTTTGATGTTTTTAATGCTTTCAAAAGTAGAGTCAAAAGGTACGGCTATAACAGGAATTGCACTTTCTTTGATAACTGTAGCGGTATTTGAGCCGATAAGATTTTTTTTAATGCCACTGGCTCCCTGGGTTCCCATGATGATTAGGTCATAGTCACCGTTATTAGCTGTAGCGAAAATTGCAGTGGAGACGGTACCTTGGATAATTTTAAAATCAATGTCTACGGCATCTCCTATTTTTTCTTTTATTTTCTTTAATTCAGATTTGGCATTGTTTTCGATTGTTTGAGCCATTCTAACAGCTTCGGCTGCAAAATCATAAACAGCAAAATAGGAAAAAATTAAAGTGATAGAAGCACATTGCTGCTGGGCGTAAGCCACGGCAAAAGAGATTGCATTGTCTGCATTTTCTGAGAAATCAGTTGGAACAAGGATCTTCATAGTAAGCTTTTAGTTTCCATTAAGTTAATGAATATTAATCTAATTCACACAATCATTTAAATCATATATCTTTGCCTGATAGTAGCACCAAACTTAAAAAATTATGTTCGAATTTAATAAAGATAAACACTATCCAAAGGAAACGGAAAGTAGGGTAGTCATTAGGTTTCAGGATTGTGATCCTTTACAGCATCTTAATAATGCGAAGTATTTTGATTATTTTTTCAATGCAAGAGAGGATCAGGTACCAAAGCTTTATGGTGTGGAGATGATGGACTTTATCCGGAAATACCAGGCTGCATGGGTGGTTTATAATCACAATATTTCCTATGTCAGGCCAGCTAGAGTAGGAGAATGGGTAAGGATCATGAGCAGGGTAATTTGGCATGATCACCATTCAGTAATTGTGGAATATTATATGACGGATGACAACAAAGAAGAACTGAAAACATTGATGTGGACGACCATGCGCTATGTAGATATGAAAGAGGGAAAATCCCTGGATCATTCAGGTGCTGTCAAAGATTTTTTATTGGCAACTACGGATGAGGTGAATATTGCTGAAACTACGTTTAAATCTAGAATTAAGGACATTAAAACAACCCTCTTAAAATCTTAAGGGAGCAATAGCATAGGGGTTTGCCTTGAATGGCATAAAATCGAAAACAAACAATACGTTTCATTCGTGATTTTGTCAGCATTGTTGCAGAAAAAAAAGCAACAATACCGCCAAAATCGTGTTGGCTCACTGTGTTCTACCAGGGGCTCACAGACCTGGTTACAAAATTTCACCCCGATGATTTTTTTTGGATCCATAAAATTTCTCTGTCAACATCATCATAGAAAGTGATTTGAAGCTATAAAGAGGCAGATGGAATTTTGGAATAGGGTTTCCAGATTTCAATAGGGAAGGTTTATCGCCTTTTAAGGTTTAACTGAATAAACTGTAACCGATAATTAACTTGTAACCTGATTTCCATTTTATCCATCCTTGATCCAGAAGGGAGAAATCGCTGTCAGTCAGGTTTACTTTTAGCCAATCTCCTCGGACGGCGACCGGCTGAAGAAATTCATAAGGAGTGACATTGACTGAAGCATTGTCTATCGGTTTTATCAATACCTGTTGTGGGTATTCAGTCAGGATTTCCACACTGTTTATGGTAATAATAAATTCAGGCCAATAGATCAAATCCCCACTAAATTTATCCAAAAGCACCGATTGACCGGTTTTCTGATTGATTTCAACTTCTAACATAAATTTGCCGGAAGTGAGTACTTTAATCATCAACCAATCGTAATCCAGTTTTAATATTTCAGGGAAAAAGTAGGGGGGCGCGTATTGGATATCATATTGCCCGTTTTGGTTTTTATAAAATACAAGACTGTCAATTGGTACTCCGATGCCATTCCATGCTGTGGGGTCTGATGGGGAATAGAAATATAATTTATCATTTTCTAAAAAATTGGGGCTAAAGAATCCCTGCCCCATTTCATTATCAAATTGAATAGTATGGAGGACTGGTTGAACCGGAACCGTCGGTATAGCCTTCCTTTGCTTTTGTTGTGCAGGGACCTTATTTTTCTCCATTTCCAAATGACGCATGTATCCAAGAAAGATGAAAATGATCAATACAAAGAAGAGGATGAAATTGATATAAAAGATGATTTTTGTTTTTAATCTACCGGCCATTAATATCGCTACAATTAAGGCTCCAAAAGCATACATTAGTGCATAGCCCAATACTATGGCTCCTCCAGCAAGCCCCTGATTTTTACCTACCCCCATGAATTTTGAAAAAAGACCTCCCAAAATGAAAAACACGATTATCGTGAGAAAGTAGAATAAAAAACTGGAACCTTTTAGTGCTTTTTTCATGGTTCAATTAATTATAAAACCCGCAGGAGGTATTGGGTTTTTGTAGTTGGTTCAATAATAGATAGGAAACCGTGCCCAAGTAATTTCAACAAGGCAATGACTGGCTAATATTGAACTGGTAGAACTTCTTTTGCTCCTTTGTAGGGTAAAGAACAAAAAAACGATCACTACACTAATCAAATTAGGTAGTGTTGGGTTTGTCCTTATAAAATTAAATATTTTTAATAAAAAACAAAATAAATGATCAATATATATTGCTGTACACCAAATGAGTTTTGATTAAACCCAGGTTCGAAGAGGTTGGCAAAAAGTAACGTTTCGACCTTAACTATGCATAAGATTTTGTCAGCACTGTTGCAGATAAAAAAAAGCAACAATACCGCCAAAATCAGGTTTTACTCTTCGTTTTCTACCTAGGGCTGACACCCTTGGCTATGCTATTTCGCCCCCTTGGAGCTTGTAAGATGGTAGAGATACGGTTAGTCCCTACCATCTTATTATGAAAACTGTAGGTTCCTATTGCGAAAGGTGGGATTTTAAGACATTAATAGAAAACATTAGTTAGTTGTTATAGTGATCTTGTCAAGTAATAAAAGGTCTATAGCTTGTCTTGGGTTAATTAACAATGTACAATTGTTCATTTACAGCCTTGTGAAGTACACTGTCCGACCAGGCATAAGCTGGGGGGATTTCACCTGAAAAATAGGTTTTTGTAGGATAGGCCAAAGCAGGAATCTGATAAGTATCCGTTATTCGCAGTACATTCAGTAGTTCCAATGCGAAATCTCTTCCATTTTTTGGGCTCGTTTGATCGTGTGTTTCAGGAGGGTTGGACAGAAATATATTTTCACATTTCTCATCCATCATGGCGGCATACATGGCTATGGCTGCCATTCCATCTCTACCCGCAATACTGATTTTTGTAGGGGCTATTTCTGGTAAAGTTCTACAGAATTCCAAAGCCCTCATGACATCATAAATTTGCATTGAGGCAGTCGTTCTGCCAATCCAGGCAGCAGACCGTCTGACATGCCAATCTAGTTCTGGAGCCCAGCCCACTTCACCGACACCTCTTACCTCAAGGTAGGCGATATTGCGGTCCCCAGCTAATTTATGCGCAAACCCTTCGCTTCCCCACCTTTCTTCTCCCGGGCTTCTTAAGACCAGAAGAAGGGGGGATTTATCCTCCTGTGGCTGGCGGTAAAAAATATTCAATTTTAATCGCCAGCCCTTTTCACTGTTGAAACTATAGGTATTATTACCAAACTTGGACAAATCAGCAGTTCTGTAAATCATTTGCCCATCTAATGCAATTGCTGAGTCAGGAAATGAAGCAAAGGTTCTGGTTTTAAGGTAGTCTTTTACTTTATTTTGATGGGCAATTAGCGCATCTCGACTGGTGATTATTGGTGGTTCAGCTGTTTTAATGAAAGAATCCTGAATAGTTGTGGTTATATCACTTTTAGGGGGAGTACCCATATAGACATTCAGGCTATCCGCAGGTAGTAAGTTGTCACTATTGGTTTCTATATCCGCTATTGCTTCTGGGGCTACATTTTTACCCATAAGGTGTTGGAGAAAAAAGGAGAAAATGGCTTTTCTTGAAACAGGATGGTAGGAATGTCCTCCTGTGGTTTCTACCAGGGAAACATTCTTTTCCGCATCAAATTCCCCATAGAATTTAGATAAAGTCTTGTAAAACTGACGGGTTGATTCAATCCCATAGAGTTCGTCCCGATCAGACTGTGCAATAAGCAGTGGTCTTGGTGCTATTAATGCGCCGATATCGGTAAAATCTATCTGATAACCATTATTGACCATCATACAATCGCAATGGCCGTCAATCCTTCTTTCACCTACTTGAGAGTCCATGGTTCCGGCTCCGCATACGGGTGCGGCGGCTTTCACCCTTGGATCTGCTGCTGCAAAGTACCAGCTTTGGGAGCCACCTCCTGAAATACCTGTGATACCAATGTTATCCATGTCCACGTCAGCACGTGTAGCCAGGTAATCCAGGCCTCTTATGGCATTCCAAAGCTCTACAGCAGCAGGATTATAGCCTCTGGAGTACCAATTGAACCAGCCCTTATTATAAGGGCCCCAATGATGTCCCCAAACCTCACCGAATTGAATGGTGTCAAAAATCAAAGTGACAAAACCCAGTTCCGCTAACCTTCTAGCATGGGCTTGATAATTCACTTTTTGACCGTGAGAATGGCCTGATAAGTAAATTACTGCAGCACGGGGATTTGTTATATTGTCAGGTACGTAGAGATTGGCAGGAACAAATAAATTGGGTAAGGATTCATAATAAAACTTCTCAATATGAAAGCCTTCCTGTTGCAAAGTGCCTCTGGGGTAGATTTTGGGAGGATCCCTGTCTTCATCCATATTGAAACCCATCATTTCAATGAATTGATTGTATTTTACAGGTCGAATTGAATCCCAATCGGCTATTGTGGAGGATCTTGAAGAGAATCCGTCCGATAAGCTTTTTGCTTCCTGACTTAGGTAATGCATGATATTATTATGAGCAGTCTCATTCATGGTTTCTGGCTCCTCTTGTGTACAAGAGGAGGTACCTATTATCAGTAAGCTGATTGGGATCAGGATTAAATATTTCATTTTTGAAAATTTAATGAAGGAGTAAGATAACAATTGCAATTTTTTAAAGCCAATACTTTCGCAACAGGATTATAAGAATTTCAATATTCCGTTGAGGAGCTACTAGGTAGTCCTAATAAAATTAAATTGGCTGGAATTTGATTTTGAGGGGAATTTACTAGATATTGAATAAGGTTTTGTCAATTTTGGGTAAGGCCAAAAATTGATGTTTTAAACACTATTCAGCAAAGGTTTTAATACTTGATTATCAATAGATTGTTTATCGCATATTTCGGATTGAACTATGCTTTGTTTTTATGAATATGAAATTGAACGAAGAACAAATTGCGCAATACCACAAAGATGGCTATGTACTTGTAAAGGGTTTTTGTAGCCTGGAAGAAACCAATAAACTTTATAAAGTAGCTATAGAGGATGAGGCCATGGGGAAAAACGCCATGGATTTAAATGATCAGTCTGGAAAAAAAACCAGGCTTTCTTTGTGGTTCAAACCTGGCAACGATGTCTTTGGTTATTTGACCAGGAGTGAAAAAATGGTGAATTCTGTGGGGCAATTGCTCGAAGGAGAGGCGCCTGTTTGCCACTTTCATTCCAAACTGATGCAGAAGGAGCCCAAAGTGGGCGGTGCATGGGAATGGCATCAGGATTATGGCTATTGGTATAAAAACCAATTTATGTTTCCTGATCAATTGATCAGTGTGATGGTGGCGTTAACAGAAGCAAACAAACAAAATGGCTGTTTGCAGGTGATAAAAGGATCCCATAAGCTTGGAAGGGTAAATCATGGTTTTGCAGGTGAGCAGGTTGGGGCAGATATGGTGATGGTAGAGAATGCCTTGAAAACCATGGAATTAGTATACTGTGAGATAGACCCAGGCGATGCCTTGTTTTTCCATAGCAACTTATTGCACAGGTCGGCAGCCAATCTCTCTGATTCTCCAAGATGGTCGATTATATCCTGTTTTAATTCCCAATCCAATATTGCCTACAGTGAAACTTCTACCGCTTGGAGAGAGGCCATAGCACCGATTCCTGATGAAGCCATTTTGAATTGGAAGGCTGATTCTCTTTCAAATGCAGATTTTCTCAAGAAAGAAAATGACCCGGCATTGAAAAAAACAGGCTGGGAGTAATGCGTAATGCGTTGAGGGAAAAAATAGAATTGACCAGATGGAAATTCAACAATCTGGTCAATTTAAAATCAAGTGCTAATTGGCCACTTCCATTTTGACTTTTAGCTTTTTAAGTTTTTCTCCGGCAGTATTGGCAAATAGCGCATCTACTTTATCTGTAGGAATCGCTACATAGGTAGCATTGTCAAGGATACTGATTTTGCCGATATCACTACCTTTTAATGCGCCTTTTTTAGTGAAAAAACCAACGACATCCCCCTTACTGATTTTGTTCTTCTTACCAACGCTGATGTAGACACAGGTTAGATTGGAAGGTTCAGGGACTTTGAAGTCCTGGCGAAGCTCGTATTCTGGCAGGTTACTGTCTACATAATCTGGCATTGATTCTTCATTGGCAAGAACCAGGTAACTTTGTCCTTCAGCCATCATTCTGGCCGTTCTTCCATTTCTATGAATAAAAGCATCCTTTTTAGGTGGAAGTTGGTAATGTACGATATGCTTGATTTCAGGGATGTCTAATCCTCTGGAAGCAAGGTCAGTGGCGATAAGCAAGGAGTGCGTGCCACTTCTGAATTTGATCAGGTTTTTCTCCCTGTCGATTTGCTCCATTCCTCCATGTAAAACGGCATGTTCGAAGCCAAAATCTGTTAAAAGAAGGCTTATTCGATCTACTGCATCCCGGTGATTACAAAAAACCAGGGTGCTTTCCTGTCCGAAATCCGCAACAAGCCGCATCAAAGTATCTATTTTTTCTACACTCGAGGTCCTGACGAGTTGTAACAGCAAGGTCATAACTTCGTCATCCTTTAAGAAATCCACCTTTTCATACGTTTTAAAAGGAAGAAATTCAGGTATGTTTTCAAGTGCGGTAGCAGAAGTTAGGAAATATTTTTGCTCTTCACCAAGGCCTTCAAAAATGACACTTAATTGTTCATGAAAGCCAAATTGTAAAGATTTATCAAATTCGTCAAGAATCACCATGCTGATATTTAAGCCCTTTAAGTTGCCTTTTTGAGCATGCTCTGACAATCTTCCAGGTGTACCTATTACCACCTGAGGTTTTTCTATTAACCTATTCTCTTCTGTTCTCATTGAGTGGCCACCATAACAAATGCATGCATGGAAATTAGTTTTCAATGACTTGAAGACCTCTGTAATTTGGATTGCCAGCTCTCTTGAAGGAATGATTATTAGGGCAGTTGAATCAGAAATTGCCGATTCCAAATGCTGCACCATTGGGATAAGGAAGGCCAAGGTTTTTCCTGAACCTGTCGGAGCCAAAAGCATTAGAGGGGTGTTGGCATTGGCCTTTTCCATGAACTCCAATTGCATCTTATTGAAACTGTCTAAAGAAAGCCTATTTAAAAAAGTCTCCTTACTTGTTTGCTTATTCATCTCCATGGTACAAAGATACAGATAGGTAGCGAGACAAAGATGCTTTATACAAAGAATTAAAATAACAATACAGCAACAAAATTAATTTGTTGCTGTATTGTTATTGTTTTAGCAAGCCCTTATTCTTAATTACTAGTTTCTGGTTAATATTTTGAATTGGTCCATGACCTTATAAGTAGCTCTGGTCAAGTCAATATGGATATTTGGTGAATTGTAGTCGAAGTAAGCTGAAGTGTACCCTTGCCAAATGGTATTTCCTTTTTTATGATCTATTACCAATACTACAAGCATTCCATCGTTTTGCGTGTATTTAATGGCATTGTAATTTTCTCCTCTTTTTTGCCTTTCCAAGCTGTCCAACTTAGATTCTTCTACAAGCTCAATTCCTTGTTTTTTTAACCAATAGTCGAAATTAGGTTGATTGTAACCTCTGTAGCGAACTTCACTCATGTAAAGTTTGTGTATGATAAGTAGATCGGGATTGTTGTCTCTTTCTCTAAATCCCTGAGATCCTAAACGTGAGGAAATGGATTTTTCAATAATTCCGGTAAAATCTCTTTCGTTTTTCCCCTCTTCGGCTACAAATCCAAAGGTTTTGTATTTTTTAAAGGTACCCCTATAGTTATAATCGTACTCTGCGATAAAATCTCTCTGCGACAAACAGCCTGAATTAATTATCAGTAAAACAAAGATAAAGTAGTTGAAGTTTTTCATACATTTTTCCTGAGAAGAGGTGAAGCAATTTATTCTTAATTATTTTGAGATACATTCCAATATTTTTGGTCAAAATATAAAATGGTAATCTTAGAATAAACTTCAGAATTAAATTTTTGTTTAGGTTTTTCTCACTAATTATTGAATTAATGTTAGTGAATTCCAGTATAAAATCCAAGTTTTTGGCTGAATTTTGAGTAAACTTATGGTGCTGAATATTAACAGTCTATAGGAAATGGCTTTTCTGGATCGAAATTAGAATTAAACCATCATTAGGTAAAGCCGATCTCTTCTATAATTTGAGTTAAACAAATAATGGCAGCCAATTTTGGCTACCATTATTAGTCATCTCAAAAAGAATGTTTTATGAATAGTACGATTTTTTAACTTTGATTTTCGATAAAATTGCCAAAAGAGAGGTAATCTTCATATTTGGTCCTATAGATTTTTGCGTTTGCAGGGTCGGGGTAGTAAACTTTATCGAAACCATTCCCCATAGCCACGATTGCATCTGTGACGGTAGGGTAAATACTTGCAGCAGTAGCAGCATATATAGCAGCACCCAATGCGGGAGCTTGATCAGATTTAGCTACTTTGATAGGCATATCAAGTACGTCTGCCAATGTTTGCATGACTAAAGTTGATTTTTTAGCCACTCCACCCAATCCGATAACCTGTTCAATGGTTACGCCTTCATTTCTAAACCTTTCTATTATCCTTTTGGATCCAAAGCAAATACTTTCTACCAAGGCTTTAAAAACATGGCCTGCATCTGAGCCCATATCGAGGCCTTGTATGGCTCCTTTTAGGTTTTGATTGGCATCCGGCGTTCTTCTTCCATTGATCCAGTCTAAGGCCAATACTTGAGTGGTTTCCGGTGATATTTTCTCCGCTTCACTAGAGAGGGTTAAAATTAAATTTTCCTCCAATAGTTCGATCGTTTTATTTTTTAACTCTTCGTCCATAGAAGAGTTATTGATCGTGTTCTTTACAGGTTTGAGCAATAACTTTACAAACCAGGCCAAAACATCGCCAAAAGCGGATTGTCCCGCCTCAAGTCCGATTTTCCCAGGAATTACCGAACCATCCACCTGACCACAAATGCCTTTTACCGTTTTTTCTTTCAACGATTCATAAGAGCTAACCATGATGTCGCAGGTAGAGGTCCCCATGACCTTTACGAGTGTCCCTTCTTCTACTTCCCCACCTATGGCTCCAGCATGTGCATCAAAAGTACCTACGGCCACTGGTATGCCTTCTTCCAAATCAAGTTTTAACGCCCATTCTTTGGACAATAAACCTGCTGCTTGATCAGATGTATAGGTTTCTTTATAGAGTTGCGCCTTCAATTTTACCAACCTTGGATCTAATTTCTCCAAAAATGCAACATCAGGGAGACCTCCCCAGCTTTCGTGCCATAGCGCTTTATGACCTGCAGCACACCTACTTCTTTTGAAGGCTACAGGATCTTTTCCTCCGATGAGGGTGAAAGTCAAATAATCACAATGTTCCATCCAGGAATAAGCCGCTTCTGCCACTTCAGTATCTTCCCGTATAATGTGTAATATCTTTGCCCAAAACCATTCGGACGAATAAATTCCTCCTTCATATTTAGTGAAATCTTCACCTCCCCAGGTTCTGGCCAGGTGATTGATTTCATCAGCCTCTGCGATGGCTGTATGGTCTTTCCATAAGATCATTTGTGCATTGGGATTTTCTGAAAATTTTTCAGTAAGTGCCAACGCATGTCCATCTTTATCTACAGGAAGGGGAGAAGAGCCAGTCGTGTCTACGCATAATCCTTTTATTTGAGATTTTGGTAAGCCTGATTTTCGGATTACAGCCTTTACAGTATGCGATAGGCCCTCCAGGTGGTCTTGAGGATGTTGCCTGTATTGGTTTTTTGTTGGATCGCAATATTTCCCTGCTTTCCAGCGTGGGTAGTTATACACTTCGGAGGCAAGGGTGACACCATCACGGGTATTGACCAAAATGGACCTGACAGAATCTGTCCCATAGTCTATACCCAATACATAATTGTCCATACTAATTATTTTGGATTGTTAAAAGCGAGAAAATAAACCTAATAAACTTGAAATAGGCAGGGATCATTCAAAGATGTACTAAAATCACTTCAAAATAAGTCAACCGTTGCTATTTTTCCTAACTGAATAGCAATGCTATCCTTCGATCAAAATGGCTGGATTTATTGGTGATTTAGGTGCTCATTACGAATCTGTATGCATAATCCGAGTTTGATGTAAAAATATACGGAAAAAATCGAAAACGGCCCATCATGACCTATAAAAAACCGGGACATTATTTAAATGACATTTGTTTTTTTATTCATCCTCTACCTGGTGCCAGGTTTGAATTTCTAGAATCTTATTGTCTTCCGTTTTGATTGCCATATGGTATTCGTAGGAAATAGATTTTAAAGTTTTGCTATCCAAGGCGGAAAAAACGGTCCACACCAAAGTCCAATCTCCTTTTAAAATACCACGATTTACACGAATGCTGGTAAGTTTAGGTTCACTAAACGATAGGTGATTCAAAAGATTGTGTTTTGATTTCCAGTGCGTAATCTCTTCAATATTGTTGTGAATTGAATCTGTATTTGTATTGATACATTTAAAATCAGGGTGGATAATCTCCTTCAAGTAGTCATAACTCTCAAGTTGAAGCCCCTTTAGGTATTTTTTTATTAACTCTTGATCACTTCCCTCTGTAGGATTTTTGGTTACAGGAGGATTGCGGTCATCCTTATTTTTCTGAATCTGGTCCTCATATTTGCTTGAATACAAATAGCCAGGAAGAAAAGCGAGTGCTAAAGAGTTTTTAATGTTGGTCATGTTCAGGTATCAAACTTAAAAGAATTATTTAAGGTGATTTAAAATATGATTTGATAGCAACATTTTATATGATTTTGTTTTTATTTACAATTATACGCATAATAAATTCAATTTTAATGGTTTATATGATGATTTTTTGTAAATGGATGCTAGTTGATATAGCCTTTTTTTTCAGTTTTAGGACCGTTTTAAATATCTTTCTTAGTTCTTTGTACCAAGTTTAGCGCAATGAAAATTCCAGAAATGATTGTAGAGAGATTTATTAGTATAGAATATTTCCTTGCCTGCATGGTTTATTTAACCGATAGGTAGAAATTAAAGTGTTGAGAATGTCTCGATTTTATTTGGGTATTCATTCTTCCCTTTTAAATTTTCTTAAATATAAATAGCTGTTTTTATGGTTTTAAGATAAACTTAACCGAACTTTTTAAAGAAAATACTTTCAGCTTCTGATGTTCCTATAAGTATGATTTCGTCATCTTTATTTAAAACAGAATTGGGCTCAGGGTTTAAGATTAACCTCCCTTTTTGCTGCAGTGCTATGATGGTACATCCTGTAACCTGACGAACACATGAGGAGGCAATCGATTTACCTATCAGTTGATCAGGAACCTGTATTTTAATCAAATCAAGTCCTTCGGCAACCATTAAAATATCGCTTTTTTTCAATAAATTATAAATTGCATTTGCACCCATTGAAGCATAGGACATGACAAAGTCCGCTCCAGCTCTATGCATGGTATCCAGATTTCTTTCCCTGGTAGACCGGGTGATTATTTGAATGTCAGGCCTTAATTTTCTGCAATAAATACTGAGATAGGCATTGATGTCATCATCGTGTGTAGTGATTATCACACATGGTGCTTTATTAATTCCAGCCGCTACAAGGACCTCCAAATTTGCAGCATCTCCGTATATGTATTTACCATTGGATTTGATTCTTTCTTTTTGTTTTTCAACTATTTTATATTCCAAATTTCTTGCTTCAAGTGCTTCACCAGTGGCCCTTCCCACTCTTCCTCCTCCGATGATAAGCAGAGGGTAGGTAGTGTCTTTTTGGATGCTGAAAAGTGCGTTGTACGCTTTGATTTGTTCAGAAGTTCCTGCCAAAACCATTACTGCGTTAGCCGTGATTATTTCATCGGGCCGAGCTGTATGGAATGCTCCTCTGATCCAAAAACCCAATACACTCACACCTACCGTCTCGCGTAGCTTGGTCTCCCTTAAACTTTTTCCGACCAAAATAGACCCTGAAACGGTAGCTTCTGCTATACTCAATTCTTCAAATTTTCCAATTATCATAGCGTTGGCTTTGCCAACACTCGCCCTTCTGGAAAGTGATGTGCCCATCATTTTCCCCAGACTCAAGACATTGTTGCAACCTGCCAGACCGAGGATGTCCTCAGAGGCTTCAAAATTGCAGGTAGCTATGATAGGGATATTTTCGTTGACCTCTCTTATGGTAAAAGCAACATTGGTATTGACTACATCGGTGGAGGTGGATGCCACAAGGTTGGCTCTGTCTAAACCAGCATTTTTATAAGTAAGAGGGTCGTCAAGGTCTCCTAACATTACCACTATTTCCATCTCGCTTAATCTTAATCCCTCTGTGAAATCCTGAACAAGTAGCACATAGGAGATCTTGAATGTTTTCAGTTTTTTAATCAAAGCTATTGATACCTCATCATAATGGGTGAAAATAACATGGCCACTAATCGTTGGATCCAATACTTTTGGCACCCGAGATTGTTCCTGAGCTTTCATCCAAGGGGAATAAAAAAAATTAATGAAGGTAAATGGGAACAGTACCAGCAAAAACAGCATGCCAGAAAGTAAGACAATCATGGTGTATACCCGGCCCCAATCTGTTTCAAAAGTGATGTCCCCAAAACCCAAGGTGGTCATTACGGTAAAAGTCCAATATAACCCTGTAACCCATGAAAAATACCTCCCCTCACTCAACATGATGAGGTGAAAAGTAATGGTGAAAATTACCACCAAGGCAAATAATATAAATAGAAACCTAAATAATAATTTGAGGTTTCGTCTGTGGGGTTTGTTTTGAAGCAGGTAACTTATTTGAGAACTTAAAAACTTCATTTATCATCAAATTTAATAAGCATAGATACACAACTTTTCCAACAAAAGCATGCTTATATAAAATTTGCCAGATAAAAGGATATTATAAAATGAAATCCCGTTTAAAGGAAAACCTTAAACGGGATTGTGTGCTACTGAAGATGAATTTGTTATTTGTGCTTTGCAGCTGCTATTTGTTTTTGTAGGATGGCGTTCCATTTTTGAATCAATGGCCACTCACCAGATAAATCTGAATTCTTGTCACCATCAAAAAAACACAAAAATGACTTTCCAGATGGTTCTGAAGCGTGGCTGATAATTAAGGATAATTTATCAATCACTTCTACCTTATTTGAACCCTTTCCAATATGTCGACTTTGCTTTTGCAGGTCTATATGTGAAATATTATCCGTGGGAACCAGTTGAAACCCAACCTGTGATTGAGGATCCATAAAAAGCAATTTGTGCTTTTCAAAATCAATACCAATGCCATAACATCCTCTCCAAAAATCCTTTGTTTCCAACAATAGTCCGTTTTTTTTTGCTTCGTCAGTGAATTTCCTTTGGTGAGCTTTTTGAATACTGGTTTGTTTTTTCTTACTAATATATATTGGGGCGATAAAAGCCATTATTGCAGCTAAGGAAATTCCCAAGCTTACAGGTTCGATATCTACAATCATTTTTTTTATGTTTTTAGTGTTTGAACTAGGCAATAGGTTCGGCCTTTTTGGTTAAACCAAAATTATTCAATTGGATTTCCTGAATTCTTTCAGCCCGTCCTGATCTTTCTTTAGGGGGGATTGTTTCCATCACTGAATTGTGTACCTATTGCTTGATTAAGGTTTTGCCTGATTCTGAAATAGAAATGAATAAAAAGCTTAAGTTTGGAACTCATATTTACTAATGGGTAGGATTTCTACCTTATATATAGAAATGAAGGACAGGTACTTTTAAGTAGGCTGTTTCCTGATTTCATATGCATTAAGCCATCCGCTATCATTTATTCTAAAATAAATGACTCGCCTGAATGTAAGGCATAATATAGTCCCTTTAGCAAATTTTAATTACTATCAAGCTTTGGTTTGTTGGTATAAAAACCATGAACGCAAACCTGCCTAGGCAATATGTTCGTTTTACCAATTCCAGAATTCTAGGACGAGTAAATAAAAATCAAACGTTGTTACCAAAAAAAATGGAAAGGAAAGAGGATTTGTTCTAAGAAATGATAAAGAACCCAGTTGTAAAGGATAAAACTTTTTACACCTAAATTAGAGCTGGGTTTCCAAGAAAATTCTTGGTTTTTTATTCCTGCGAATAAGCCCTCACTTAAAAATTTTTTGAAAGCGTTCCCTTCTTCGTATACAGTTGGAAGGGCAAAGAAATCTACGTAACCAAGTGCTTTAACTGAGGAGGTTTCCCTTTTATTGGAAGTGTTAAACGCTTGTGTTGGGGAAAACGGCAATAAGAATGACCATATCAGTACAGCTCCGGAGAGGAGTAAAGACAATGCCATTTTTATATCTTTTAGTTTTCTCATTTAAGCGGTAAATTTACTTCTTTTTTTAATTTTTAAAGGATGGTATTCGTTTTATTTTTCGCTCATTTTTAACATGTTAACCTTCCAATCCATCATTTATTATAAAATGGACTAGTAAGTATTTTGGGACAAATAGAAAACAGCTTTACTAAAACCCTAAGGAGTAATAACAATTGGGTACCTGATTGAGTAAATGTGGAGAAATTTGTGGTAAAGTGTGGAGTACAAATTTAATTGAGAAGGCTAAAAAAATAGTAGCCTTGATTAAAAAAGAAAAGCTGTCACATAATGTGACAGCTTTGGTGCATTTTATTGCTCAGAAATCACTACTTCATCTACTATTTCCACTGAATCTTCAGTTTCCATAAGTATTTCATCATTCTCCATTTCGATCTCTACCTCTTCTTGTTCGATAGTAGTGTCGATTTGTGATTCTACTGGTTTCTTGCCGCAAGATGCCACTAGGCTGGTTGCGACGATCATCATAACAACGATGCTTGTTTTCATTTTCTTAGTTTCTTTTTTATGTCTCTTTAGACATGGATATCATAATAAAAAGTATGCCAGAAAATTTAATATTGTATGGGGCTGAATAAATATTTTTTTTCAACTAAACTTCTCAGGTTTTTTCAGAAGGCCGATTACAATAACAATCAAATAAATTATAAATCTAAGGCTAATTCTTTTCTGAAAATTCCATAAAAAGGGTAAATCAATTGCCTAATAAACAAAGGCTTTGCTTTTACATCGTAAATAACTATTTTAACGATATGAATATCGAAAAGGGATTGAGGATTTATTGGGTGTTACCAATTTGGGGATGGATACTTTTTGTGACGGTTATTTTAGGTTGCGAAAGAAATCAGAGAAATAAAACTGTAAATTTTCCTAATGATATAAGTTATAACCTTCACATCAGGCCCATTCTTTCAGAAAATTGTTTTACCTGCCACGGGCCAGATGCCAATAAAAGAGAAGCTGGTCTTCGATTGGATAAGGAAGAAGATGCTTATGCCGCATTGGTAGAAAGTCCTGGTAAACATGCCATAGTTCCAGGTGATCCAAATGCCTCTATGGCCTTTGTTAGAATACTTTCTGACAATACAGAAGAGAAAATGCCTCCCCCTTCCTCCAATTTACAGCTTAATGATCACCAGATCAAACTAATAAAGAAGTGGATTAATCAAGGGGCTGTTTATGAACCACATTGGGCATTCGTACCACCAGAGAAATCGCCACTTCCTACCGTAGTAAATGAGGAATGGGCACAGAATGAAATTGATTATTTTGTGCTGGAAAAGATGGAGGAGGCTGGTTTAAAACCATCTCCAAAAGCGGATCATTTAACTTTAGGCAGACGGCTTTACTTTGACCTTACAGGCTTACCGCCCAATCCTAAAGATTTGGATCAAATGGACAAAAGTTCAATGGATGTTGGGGAAACTGTAGAGAGGTTATTTAAGGCAGCAGCTTATGGGGAGAAAATGGCCGTAGCTTGGATGGATGTTGCCAGGTATGCAGACAGCCATGGTTACCAAGACGATTATTACCGGACCCAATGGCCTTGGAGAGACTGGGTAATTCACGCATTCAATGAAAACATGCCCTATGATCAATTCATTACCTGGCAACTTGCTGGAGACCTTTTGCCTGAGGCAAGTAAGGAGCAGTTACTGGCCACAGGGTTTAACCGAAACCATAAAATTACTGAAGAATCTGGTGCAATAGATGAAGAATATCGCGTAATGTATGCGATAGACAGAACCAATACCTTGGGTAAAGCCATGTTGGGAATAACCTTGGAATGTGCTCAATGCCATGACCATAAGTACGATCCTATTTCTCAAAAGGAATATTTTCAAACCTATGCTTTTTTTAATAATGTAGCGGAATGGGGAATTGAAGAAGCTAAACCTGGCTTTTCCAAAAAAAGTCCAGCAAAGTACCCATTGATGGAAATTAGCGAAACAACCGCTAAAGAGGTGCTTCAATTTATAAACATGCCCGATAGTGCCACAAGGGTAACCCGGTTGATGACGGGAATGGGCAAAGGTGACAATTACAATTCTCTACTCAATGAATCAATTGTATTGAAGGTAGCTGTGATGGGGGATTTGGATAGTACACGCTCCACTTATATTCTTGAGAGGGGGGAGTATGATGCCCATGGTGATAAAGTTGAGCCAGGTGTTCCTGCTTCTATTCTTCCATTTCCTGAAAACCTCCCTAAGAACAGGCTGGGATTATCACAATGGCTATTCGATGCCAAAAATCCATTGACTGCTAGGGTTTATGTGAATAGGCTTTGGCAGGAGATTTTTGGAAAAGGTTTAGTCGATACACCGGGAGATTTTGGGCTGCAGGGTAATTTGCCAACCAATCAAGCTTTACTTGATTGGCTGGCAGTAGACTTTATAGAGAATGGCTGGGATATTCAGTACCTTTTAAAGAAAATAATGTTGTCAGCCACCTATCAGCAATCTTCGAATGTAAATGGAGAAAGTTTTAAAAGGGATCCTGAAAATAGGTTTTTGGCACGATTTCCCCGGCGGAGGCTAAAAGCAGAAGAAATAAGAGATTTGGTGTTGGCCACTAGTGGCTTATTAAATGATGAGGTAGGAGGGCCATCTGTAAAGACTTACCAGCCCGAAGGATTGTGGGAAGCTGCCACCTCCGGCAGAGGGAATCTCTCAATATTCCAATTGGACACAGGTCAATACTTGTATAGGAGAGGGCTCTATACTTTCATTAAAAGAACGGTACCACCACCGAGTATGATGTTATTTGATGCCAGTAATAGAGATGCATGCGAGGTGGAAAGGTTAAAAACCAGTACTCCTTTACAAGCATTGGTGATGATGAATGACCCAGTTGTTCTGGAAGCTTCCAGAGTATTCGCTGGTAGATTATTGAAGAAAGTTGACAATGCAGAAGCTGGGATGGGTGATGCTTTTTACAGTATTATTGGTAGAAAGCCTGATGAAACGGAACGAACAATTCTAATGAATCATTTTGAAACGTTTCTTAATGAATACAATGAAGACAACTCCAAAGCAGAAAAAATATTGAACGTAGGTAAGTTTCCATTGACGGATGAAATACCGGTGGCCGTTCATGCTGCCTTGATGCAGACCATCACGCTTATTTATAATTTGGAAGCCACTATTACTAAAGCATAAACCATGGAAAAGGAATTTTTAAATCATCGATTGAACCTTAATAGAAGGCATTTTCTTTCCAAATTAAGTTTAGGGTTAGGGAGTGCTGCTTTAGGTTCGCTTTTAATTCCTGATTTGTTTAATGGAGCAAACTTAGGAGGGGCAGATGGGAAAGATTTGGGATTGCCTCATTTTGCACCAAAGGCAAAACGGGTGATCTATTTGTTTCAAAATGGAGCCCCTTCCCAATTGGAATCTTTCGATTTCAAACCTAAACTACGTGATTTGTGGGGGCAGGAGTTGCCTGAATCTATTCGGAAAGGGCAAAGGCTTACGGGCATGACGGCCAGTCAAACTAGCTTTCCTATGGTGGGGTCTTTTTGTGATTTTCAGCAATATGGAGAAGCCAGGGCATGGGTTAGCTCTCTTTTTCCTCATACGGCGAAGATCGTCGATGATATATGTATTGTCAAATCCATGCATACGGAGGCCATAAATCATGATCCAGCGCTCACTTTTTTTCAAACGGGTGCACAACAAGGCAATCGGCCTAGCATGGGTTCCTGGTTGAGTTACGGCCTTGGAAGTGAAAACAATAATTTACCCGCCTTTACTGTGTTGCTTTCCAAAGGAAAAGGAAATGGCCAAGGTGTCTATGCCAAGCTATGGAGCAATGGTTTTTTACCTTCTGCCCATCAGGGGGTTCAGTTTAGCAATGGCGAAGACCCAGTGCTTTACTTAAACGACCAGGAAGGGATGAGTAAGGCTGGAAGAAGGAAAATGCTAGACAATTTAGCCGCCTTAAATCAGCATGCCTTTGAAAAAGTGGGAGATCCTGAGATTCAAGCAAAGGTGGCGCAATATGAACTCGCCTACAGGATGCAGACTGCGGTGCCAGAGGCTACTGATTTGTCGAAAGAGCCCGAAAGCGTTTTTGAAATGTATGGTGAAGACAGCAGGAAGCCTGGAACCTTTGCGGCAAATTGCCTACTGGCCCGAAAACTTTCAGAATCTGGGGTAAGGTTTGTTCAGCTGTACCATCAAGGGTGGGATCATCATGGTAACCTACCTAATCAAATGGCCGAACAGGCAAAAGATGTAGATCAAGCTTCTGCGGCATTGATAAAAGATTTGAAACAACGTGGGCTTTTGGATGAAACTCTGGTCATTTGGGGCGGGGAATTTGGCAGGACAAATTATTCCCAGGGGAAATTGACAGAAGATAACTATGGCCGAGATCACCATCCCAGATGTTTCAGCATTTGGATGGCTGGTGGAGGGATAAAACCTGGTATGGTTTATGGCGCTACGGATGAATTGGGGTATAATATCACAGAAAACCCGGTTCATGTGCATGATTTTCAGGCCACCGTATTGCATCAACTAGGTTTGGATCATGAGCAATTGATCTATAGGCATTTGGGACGAAAATTTAGGCTTACAGATGTTTCCGGTCGGGTAATAAAGGATTTATTGGTTTAAAAAAAAACGAATTTAAACCCACTTTGATGAAACTTGATTTTCTGATTTTTGTTATTAATTGAGATTTTTGGATTTAGTTTTCACGACAGTCCATAGGAATTTTTAAATTCAATTGACGTATTGATTAGGAGCGATTTTTAATAGACCACAATTTAAATGGCTTCCAACTTAAACTATACAACCAACATAAATGAAAAATTTAATATTTAAGAACGGAGACAAAATGCCGTCACTTGGGCTCGGAACATGGAAGTCAAAGTCGAATGAAGTTTATGAAGCTGTGCTTCACGCCATAGAAGTGGGATATAGACACATTGATTGTGCATATGTCTACAAGAATGAAAATGAAATAGGAAATGCCATAAATTATGCCATCTCCAATGGCTTAGTAAAGCGGGAGGATTTATGGATTACTTCTAAGCTATGGAATGATTCCCATTTGCCAAATGACGTGCTTCCAGCGATAAAGAAAAGTTTGAGTGATTTACAATTGGATTATCTCGATCTTTATTTGGTTCATTGGCCTATAGCCTTAAAAAAAGGTGTAGGCTTACCTTTCGAAGCCACTGACTTTTTGACCAAAGAACAGGCACCTTTGAGTGCCACTTGGGCAGAAATGGAGAAGATTCAAAAAAATGGACTTTCGCGACAAATTGGCGTTTCTAATTTTAATTCAGCCAAAATTGAAAGCCTTAAGGCAAATGCTTCACAAATGCCGACGGTAAACCAAATTGAGTTTCACCCTTACTTACCACAAGTGAAGCTAAAGGAGTATTGTGATAAAAATGACATTCTTATTACTGGATATGGGCCCTTAGGAGCAGCATATAGGGTTGCTGACAATGAAGTTGACCATCCCATATTGCTTGAGAACAAGGATTTAATAAATATAGCAAAGAAAAATTCCGCATCGGTAGCGCAAGTGGTACTTGCCTGGGCCATTGAAAAAGGAGTGGCTGTAGTGCCTAAATCCGTGAATTTTCAACGAATAGAAGAGAACTTCGCAGCAAGTCAATTGAGTCTTGATGAGGAGGATATGTCTAAAATAGATAATCTGGGAGGACCTTATCGATATACCCATGGCGGTGCCTGGGTTGGAGGCTTTAGCCCATATGATTTTTCTGATATTTGGGAAGAATTTCTTTAAGCTTTAAAAAAAAACAACTAAGAATTTAAACTATGAAATACATAACATTCAAAAATCAAGATAAAATGCCTATGCTGGGTTTGGGAACCTGGAAGTCCGGTCCAGGTGAAGTTTATCAGGCAGTACTTTGGGCACTTGAAGCAGGTTACAGACATATAGATTGTGCAGCAATTTATCAAAATGAGAAAGAAGTCGGTGATGCCCTAATGAAAGCTTTTAAAGATGGAATCGTCACTAGAGAGGATGTTTGGGTAACTTCTAAGTTATGGAACAATGCCCATGAAATGGATAAAGTGGAAGGTGGTATTCAAAAATCATTGGCTGATCTTCAATTGGACTATCTTGATCTTTACTTAATACATTGGCCAATAGCTTTAAAAGAAGCGGTGATTTTTCCTAAAAGTGGAGATGATTTCCTTGATTATAAAACAGTTCCACTATCGGACACATGGAAAGGAATGGAGGCCTTAAAGGAGAAAGGGCTTACGAAGCATATAGGCGTTTCCAATTTCAATATATCAAAACTGAAAGAGATAATGGGTGCTTGTGTTGTCGCTCCGGAAATGAATCAAATTGAATTACACCCTTATTTACCCCAAGATGGATTGGTGGGTTTTTGTAAGGAGAATGGGATCAATATAACGGCTTATTCTCCGCTGGGATCTGCTGATAGACCTAAAGCCAGGAAGAAAGATGGTGATCCAATATTAATGGAGCACAAGGTTTTTAAAGACATTGCTCAGAAATACGGGGTCTCAGTGGCACAGGTTTTGATTGCATGGTCGCTAAACAGAGACATTGCTGTTATCCCTAAATCAGCCAACAAGGACAGGTTAAAAGCAAACTTTAATGCCAAAGATATTGAATTGAGTGCTGATGACCTTAAATCTATTGGCGGTATCAATGGTCATCACAGGTATATTGATGGTACCTTTTTTACAGAAGTGCCTGGAAGTCCTTTCAGTCAATCAGATCTTTGGGAGGGTAAATGAATAAAGCTTAGTAAAGGTCCATTGTTAAGATGGATCTTTGCTAGTTCCTTTATTCTCTTGAACCAGGAATAGCATTTCGATAAAATAATCGTGTAATAATCAGTACTTAATAAAAAATAATAACATTAATTTTTACTTAAGACTAAAATTTTATCTAAAAACTCTGTTTAAATAAAAAATTAGCAATAATTTCGTGCGGTGTTAGCATGTTCGATGACTTGTTAAATTGCTTGTATTTAAGTTTCAATTACAATTGATTGCTTTAAATTTTACATGTTGAATTTTGAATAAGGGGGACTTTCCTATTAATATATTTATTTTTAAATTTAATGCGTGTATCTTTAGTTTATCCGATTGAGTAGGACGATTGACTAAAACTTTAATATGAATGTTTAAATTGATTTAATAGAACATTGTTTTTATACCCAAACCAATAAATTTTAACATACTTCACATTTTGAATGTAGGTATTAATATTTTAGAATTATAACAACCATGAAATCAGCACATATTTTATTGGTAGAGGACAATGAAGGTGACATTTTTTTGACCATGGAAGCCTTAAAAGAAAGCGAGAATAAAAGTAAAGTCAGCATTGCTCGTGACGGGCAAGAAGCGCTGGATTTTATTTTTAAAATAAATGGCTTTGAAGAACAAGCTACTCCAGATTTAATTATTTTGGATGTAAACCTTCCCAGGAAAAGTGGACATGAAGTTTTAATTGAGCTAAAAAACCATGATTGCTATAAGCAAATCCCTGTAATTATCCTATCTACTTCCAGCGCTAAGAAAGACATTGATTTATCTTATCAGAATTTCGCAAATTGCTACATTACCAAGCCTGTTGAGGTAACGGATTTCATGAAGGCTATTTCCTCCCTACAAAAATTTTGGTTAGAAACGGCTACACTTCCGGTCAATTGATCTAAAAAGTTTGCTGTAAAGTAAAACTGGTTCATATAACAAGCTAGCGTTTGATGATACTATAGTATTCTAATGGCGATTATTTTGGCTTGGCTCGTATAGCCCTAATCGAAAAGGTCAATGGTGTCTCTAATGTTTCCAATCCATTCCTACTATTAGCTCCCTAATTATTTGGGTCTAGCGTAAAATTTCGACTCCTCGCTTTGTTAAATGGCTTGGGTTAGGTATCTTCTGTCATTTAAATAAAGATACAGATGATTACCAACTCTCTAATGCCTTTTGATAGAATTAGCTATTTATTCATTTTTACAATTATAACCACACTTGCAGGATGTACAGCTAATTCGGAGAATAAAGAAAGGGAAAAAAATCCCCATCAGCCCAATATTGTAATCATTTTCACTGACGATCAGGGATACGCGGACCTTGGGGTTTTTGGAGCGGAAAATATAGCCACACCCAATCTAGATAAAATGGCGGCAGATGGAGTTCAGTTCACCAATTTTCATGTAGCCAATGCGGTTTGTTCTGCTTCCAGAGCCTCCCTTCTTACAGGATGTTATTCGAATCGACTGGGGATTTTTGGCGCACTTTCGCATAGAAGCAAGCATGGCTTATCTCCCGATGAGATGACTATTGCTGAGGTTCTAAAACCTAAAGGTTATGCTACAGGCATTGTCGGTAAATGGCACTTGGGACACCTTGAGCCTTTTCTTCCTACCCAACAAGGATTTGATGAATTCTTTGGTTTGCCCTATTCCAATGATATGTGGCCATATCATCCAGAAAGGCCAGATGCATATCCACCGCTTCCACTATATCAAAATGAAACCATTATCGATACATTGACGGATCAAAGTCTATTGACCACCTGGTATACGGAGAAAGCAGTGGATTTTATTGACAGAAATAGCGAAAAGCCATTTTTCCTTTACCTGGCCCACAGTATGCCTCATGTTCCTCTTTTTGTTTCTGATAAGTTTAAAGGAAAATCTAAAGCTGGCCTATATGGAGATGTAATTATGGAGATAGACTGGTCAGTAGGTCAGGTAATGGAAGCCTTAAGGAAAAATGGTTTGGAAGAAAACACCTTGGTTATTTTCACGTCTGATAATGGACCATGGCTTTCTTATGGCACGCATAGTGGAAGTACTGGCATTTTCAGAGAAGGTAAGGGTACTTCATGGGAGGGAGGTATTCGGGTACCAGCCATTATGCAATGGAAAGGGAATATTCCGAAGGGAAAAATTCAAGACAAGATGGCAATGACGATAGATTTATTGCCTACCATAGCCCATATTACAGATGCATCACTGCCCCAGAAATTAATTGATGGAAAGAATATTTGGCCATTGATAAAAATGGAAAAAGAGGCAAAATCACCTCAGGAGGCATATTTTATTTATTACAATCAAAATGAACTACAAGCTGTTATTTCAGGCAAATGGAAGTTGTACCTTCCTCACAGGTATCGCTCCCTCCCAGAAAACTTTGTAGCACCGTCAAATGGTATTCCGGGCAAATACGAGATGTTGGATTTGAAAGAGATGGAACTATATGACCTTGAGAAGGACCCTTCTGAGTCCAGAAATGTAATTGCGGAATATCCTGAAATAATGAATAAAATGAATGCATTGGCAAATAATGCTAGAAATGACATGGGGGATGCCCTTCAAGGAATAGAGGGGCAAAATGTTCGTTTACCTAAGGAGGTTTCACTAGCTCAATAGCAAATGCTCAGTTGATCAGTGGGAAATTTGATGCTATCAAAAGCATTGTGTTCGAAGGTTGAGCCTTATCAGAAGGTTTTTTTTAGGCATAGACCTTGCGGTCTTCAATTTGTAATTTCAGTTTAAAAATTAAATGAAGGTTTTATGAATGCAAAGGTGGAGTACAGTCTGTTTGATGATGTAAGTAAAGTTGTTGATGATGCAGCCAGCCATATGGATATTCATCCGGGCTTATTGGAGCAAATAAAGCTATGCAATAGTATTTATAAATTTAGTTTTCCCCTAAAAAATGGGGATGGAACTTACGCCGTATTGCAAGGGTATAGGGTCCAACACTCCCATCATAAATTACCAGTAAAAGGAGGAATAAGGTACAGTAGCTTCGTCAATGAGGAAGAAGTAAAAGGGTTGGCAGCATTGATGACCTATAAATGTGCCTTGGTCAATATACCTTATGGAGGGGCTAAAGGAGGAGTTGCCATTGATCCCAATAAGTATACAGTGGATCAATTGGAGAAAATCACAAGAAGGTATACTTCTGAGTTGATCAAAAAGAAATTTATAGGGCCGGCAATAGATGTACCAGCACCAGATTATGGTACCAGTAGTAGAGAGATGGCTTGGATTGTAGATACTTTCGAGGCTTTCAATCCAGATGTTATAAATGCCAAAGGCTGTGTTACAGGCAAGCCACTTTCCCAGCATGGTATAGAAGGTAGAACGGAAGCTACGGGAATGGGTGTTTTTATAGGGATTCGTGAAGCTGTGAGTGTTAAAGAGGATATGAATACCTTGGGACTAAAGGTAGGGTTGAAAGGTAAGAAAATCATTCTGCAGGGCTTGGGGAATGTAGGGTTTTATTCAGCAAAGTATTTGTCTGAAGCAGGTGCTAAGATTATTGGTATCGCTGAATACAATGGTGGTATTTGGGATGAAAATGGTATTGATATAGAGCGAATTAAAGCCTACCAGGTTGAAAATAAAACCTTCAAAGGATATGGAAGGGGGGATTTTATTGAGGATGGTTATTCTTTGTTAACCAAGCCTTGTGATATTCTGGTCCCTGCTGCCCTTGAAAATCAAATCACAGTGAAAAATGCACATGACATAAAGGCCAAAATTATCGGTGAAGCCGCCAATGGGCCTGTGACACAAGAGGCCAATGCCATCCTTTTGGAGAAGGGAATTATGATAATTCCAGACATGTATTTGAATGCTGGAGGGGTGACAGTTTCCTACTTTGAGTGGTTGAAAAATCTTTCCAGGGTTTCTTTTGGGAAATTGGAGAAGCGGTACGACATGAAAAAGTACGAAGAGCTTCTGCTGGGAATAGAGAAAGCAACAGGTGATTCCTTTAGTGAAGAACAAAAAAGAATCATAATAAAAGGGGCAAGTGAAAGAGATCTTGTTAATTCAGGACTGGAAGAAACGATGGTAACAGCTTACCACCATATGAACGGTGTTCGAAAAGAGAAAGGAATAAAAGATTTAAGAACAGCTGGATTTATTGTGGCTCTGGAACGGATAGCGATATCCTATACGGATCTGGGTATTTTTCCATAAAACCAATTTTGTGAAATTGATTTTCAAAAGTGAGGTGACTATTTCAAACAAAAAAATAGCCACGGAATTGGGTCCGTGGCTATTTTTTTACTGCTTTTAGAGACTTCTTGGCATGGGATTTATTGATTCGCCCCCCTCTTTACTTCTCTGTTTTCAATAGATTTAATACCTCTTTTAGCTTTTCTGTATCGTCTTTATAGGAGCTTAAATCAAAAATCTCTACGCTTTTAAAATCGATAGGGTGACTTTCACTTTGAAGGGAAATATATCCTGTTGAAATCAATTGACCATCCTTTTTGACATCCGGATTATGATTGCTCACATTACCACCTCCCATTTGAGGTTTGTAATAGGTAAGCACAGTGTCTCTTTCAATGATATGATGAATGATGGAGTCTCCCAAAACAAGAAAATCAGCGGTTACCCATTGTTCACCATGATAAGTTTTGGAGGTGGAACTGACGCAATGAGGAGTAAACAGTTCTCCGTCCATTACCACGTTTGTACCCGGAGTACAAAGGTTGCTGGTTGTTCTAGGGTTTTCCCCATCTCCTCCCAAAAGCTGACCTTCTATGGAAATAGGGAAATCCTGGTCCTTGGTCATTGTTTCCGGATCTTGGCCATGTAACATCACTCCGGAGTTCCTTAATGCCCAACCTTCACCGCCCGGCGCTTGGTCTCCTACGAACCTGTATTGTACCCGGTACAAATAATAAGAAAAGGGTTCATCGAAGAAGATATGTCCATACTGTCGATCAAAATCTTCATAGCCGTCATACCTTACTTTAAGTAATCCATCTTCTACCCTAAAAGTATTGGCATAATTTTCATCTAGGTCATGTTTGGCGATTTTGATGCGCCAATTGTTCATGTCCTTCCCATTAAATAGGGTGCGCCATCCATCTTCTATATTAATGCTTTCGCTTTTGTTTGAAGAGGTGCAAGAGATCAAAAGCGTACAAATGAATATAAGTATTGAATATTTTTTCAGGAAGTATATTTTAAACATGTTAATGGGTTTAAGAGGTTTATTATCAGTTTGGTTTTAATTGCATTTTTAACACTTTTGCCTGGTTATTACCTTTAGGCAATGAAGCTGGATTGACCAAAGCATAAAAGGATTGATCGTCAGCTGAAAAGCTTAGCAAAAAGAGTAAATTCAACGGTAATTCTACTGGTTTGGACCAACCTGTTTCATTATTATAGATTTTCAGTTGTTTACCAGGAACGGTGTTTGCCTGAGCGGTTTCTTTTGTCAGTCCGTCTATATAGACGACAGCAAATCCATTTTTTAAAGCGATAAGGTTGGTGATTTCACCTTCTACGATTACCGATCCATCGTTCCCAAGGGGTAATTTCTGACCTTTAATTTGAATAAATCCCTTTGAATCTAAAGGGATACTATTTATCCATTCTCCATTTTTCTCCAGGTCGTATGCACTTATTAGTGGCTCCTTGTTGAAAGCGAAATAAAGTATATTATCTGATCTACTAATTAATGCTGTAGGGGGCTCAAAATGAAGGTTTTCCTGATACTGACTTTCTGGTGACAATTTAAGAAATGGGCTTGCCTGACCAGTGCTAGGATCTAATTTCTCTAATAAATAGTTGTTTTTGTAATAGCCAAGTTCATAAGGGCTTTTATTGTCTCTTCCTGTATGAAAAAGCAGTAACTCATTTTTATAAATTTCGATGGCATTTTGATTTCTCTTAAGGTCAAGAGAGCCATTTGGAAAAGGCATTCTTGTCTTTTTTAAGAGGTTCAGGTTTTCATCCAGCAATCCGATATCTTCTCGGATGGTCTTTGCAAGGATTGTTCCGCTGTCTGTTATTTTGAGACCATTGACATAAAACAACCCATTTTCACCCTCGGTAGGAATAGTGTTTCTCGCCAGAACATTGCCTAAGCTGTCAAATTTTAAGTATTCACCTGATTGATAATTGTAAATTAAACCTGTATTATTTGCGTAAGTCCCGGCATGTATGTCACCAGCAAAAGGAATGCTGAGCGTATCCAGAACTACTAAATCAAACTGCGCTGAATTATCACTCGAGAAGTTACAAGCTCCTGTCAATAGCGCAATAACAAAAATAGGAAATAAGTGATTCTTAACTTTCATCCCGAAATTTAACCGCATTTTCCAGCCTTTTCAAATTTTTTGCTTAAAGTAATTTTTGAAATTGACTGGAATTATAGACTTTTCCATTAACTTCAAATCAAAATATCTTAAGAAAGCCCATTCAAATACCCAACTGGGCTTTAATTCTCAGAGATATGTAAATTGACCAAATAATTAACAATAAGAATGAATAACCAAAGAAGACGATTTTTAAAATCGAGTGCCATGGGTGCTGCAGGTATTTCTTTAATACCTTCATTTGTCCTGGGAAATCAAACGGGACACATAGCACCAAGTGAAAAAGTGAATTTGGCCTGCTGTGGTATTGGTCACCGTGGAGGATCAATCACCAAATCATTACATGAAACAGGCCTTGCCAATATTGTAGCCCTTTGTGATGTAGACATGGGAGCTGAACATACCCTTGAGGTTATGGAGATGTTCCCAGATGTCCCTAGATTCAAGGATTTCAGGGAGATGTTTGATAAAATGGGTGCAGATATCGAAGCTGTTTCTGTAGGTACACCAGATTTCTCTCATTTTCCGATTACCATGCTGGCCATGTCCATGGGGATAAATGTATATGTTGAAAAACCTATGGCCAGAACATTTAATGAAGTGCAGTTGATGATGGACGGTGCAAAAAAGCACAAAGTCGTTACTCAGATGGGAAACCAAGGTCACTCAGAAGCCAATTATTTTCAGTTTAAAGCCTGGAAAGAAGCCGGAATAATAAAGGATGTTACCGCCATGACGGCCCACATGAATGGGCGTAGAAGGTGGCACGGGTGGGATCCTAAAATCAATTCCTTTCCAGCCGGGCAGCCAATGCCATCAACGATGGATTGGGACACCTGGTTAGGCACTTCTCATCACCATGATTTCCATGAAGACCTGGTTAATGGTCAGTGGAGATGTTGGTATGATTTCGGTATGGGAGCACTAGGGGATTGGGGTGCACATATTATGGATACGGCACATGAATTTTTGGAGTTGGGATTACCTGAGGAAATTGAACCATTGAAATTGAAAGATCACAATACCTTCTTTTTCCCAATGGAATCGACCCTGGCTTTTAAATTCCCCAAAAGAGGAAAGATGCCGCCAATGACCATTACCTGGTATGACGGTCAAAACAATATACCTCCTGTTCCTGCTGGTTATGGTGTTTCTGAGCTAGACCCAAATATTCCACCGCCAAGCAACGGTCAATTGCAGCCAGCGAAACTTAACCCTGGAAAGATTATTTATGGTGGCGATCTAACCTTTAAGGGTGGATCTCATGGAAGTACTCTTTCTATCATCCCTGAAGAGAAAGCCAAAGATATGGCTGGACAATTGCCGGTAGTACCTGAAAGTTCATCCAATCACTTTGCCAATTTCCTTAAAGCCTGTAAAGGAGAGGAAAAAACGAGATCATCTTTTGAAATTGCAGGGCCTTTGAGCCAGGTGTTTTCTTTAGGCGTTTTGTCACAGCGATTAGGAGCAAAATTGCAATTTGACAGAAAGACGAAGCAAATTACCAACCATGCATTGGCAAATGAATTGTTAGCAGGTGTTCCCCCAAGAAAGGGTTGGGAAGAGTTCTATAAAATGTAATTCAATCATCTCCTTCGGAGAAATTGTTTTATAAGAGTGGTAAAATCAAACTACTGGTTCGGGTAGGTAACAGGTTTTCCTGTGGCCCACCCGAATCAATTGGTTTATACCTAGATATATCGATTGCCCGATTACTTTTGCTATACACCTTAAGGGTGGATCATCCTGATTTTGAATCAAAAGATTAAAAGCCATAAACCCATCATGCTGAAATTATTTACCCAGTTTAAAAAGTTCTCTTTGTGCAAAACCGATAATCCAATAGGATTGGTTTTGTTGCTTATTATTTGTGTTTTGGTAGGTTTTTCTTTTAAGTCTTCACCAAAATCTGAACGACCAAATATAGTTATCATCTTTGCTGATGATATGGGGTATGGAGATATCAGCGCGCTAAATCCCTTGTCTAAAATAAATACCCCTGCTATCGATGATTTGGTAAAAAATGGGATTTCTTTTCAAAATGCCCACGCAAGTGCATCCGTTTGTACTCCTTCAAGATATGGCTTATTAACTGGGAGATATGCATTCAGAACACCTAAAGCATCCAGAGGAATAGGTGGGTTTACCCCTTCAGTTATTGAAAAGGACCGGGTTACCATTGCCGGAATTTTAAAAAAGGCAGGGTATACTACCGCTATTACAGGCAAATGGCATTTGGGTTTGGATTGGGCTACAAAGGATAATAAAGAAGCACAATTAAACCCCACCACAGGTTATTCTAATGTGGACTATACATTACCCGTTAAGTCAGGACCTAACGATTTTGGTTTTGACTATTCTTTTATTCATCCAGCATCTCTGGACATCCCTCCTTATTTCTTTTTAGAAAATGGAAAAGTAGTCGATCAAGATGTGGTATTGACCACAGATGTTTACCCCATAAGGAAGGAAAATACAAAATTCTCCTGGGACAAAAAGCACAGTGATGACAAAGCCGTTTATTGGGAAAAAGGCGTATGGTGGCGATTGGGTGAAATGTCGGCTTCATTTAGAGTTGAAGAATGTCTGGAGACAATCGTAAATCAAGGAGAGAAGTTTATTGACCAGCAATCCGCAGACAAACCGTTCTTTTTGTACATGCCACTTACAGGACCACATACACCCTGGTTGCCTTCTGAAGAAAATAAAGGAAAATCAGGGGCTGGATTGTATGGCGATTTTGTAATGGACATTGATCAGGTGGTTGCCAGAATTAAATCGAAATTGGAAGCTGAAGGCCTACTTGAGAATACACTTATCATTTTTAGTAGTGACAATGGGGCCTACTGGCCAGCCGAAGAAATTCTTTTACACGGGCATGATTCAAATATAGGCAGCAGAGGACAAAAAGGGGATGTTTGGAATGGTGGTCATAGGGTTCCACTAATTTTTGCATGGCCTGATGGCATTAAAAAAAACAATACCTATGAAGGCCTGGTAAGTCTAACGGATATCTATGCAACAGTGGCAGCAATGACTGGGGTGGAAATACCTGTAGGAGAGGCCATCGATAGTAAGGCATTTGTCCCTGTTTTATCGGGCGACATGTCTATTCAAACCAGAAATAATATGGTGCATCAGTCCTCAGGAGGAATGTATGCCATTACATCAGGTGCCTGGAAATACATTGATGGGTTGGGATCCGGAGGTTTTACCTTTCCTGCTATGTTGACTCCCGAAGACAATGGGCCAAAAGGTCAATTGTACCAGTTAAGTGAGGATCCGTTGGAAAGTGAAAACTTATTTGCTGGATTTCCTGATAAGATCGATTCCATGAAGCAACAACTGGAAAAAATAAAGAGTACTGAGAAGTAGGGACTTATAACAGTAGAAGTCCAAATTGTGAAATACCGATTTTTGCCCTTTTTCAGGAGCAGTATAACCCTGATTTACCAATTGGGTTTATAGTAGGCTAATCTGATGCTTTTCAGGAAGTGAATTAACAGCGAATAGAATTTACAATACCTGTTTCAGGTTTAATTGGCTTTTTGCTCAAATACAAAGACTCCCTTTTTATTGGCTACAATGATATCCATCAACCCATTTCCATAAAAGTCTTCGACAATTACCTGAACCCCTACCCCTGAATCGGTATCAATTATATGCTTGGTCCAACTTGGTGATTCCCCAGGTTCATATTCAAACCAGGCAAGTTGAGGAGGCTCTTTTCCCCCAAGATCTTTACCCATGTGGGCAAAATAACGTTTGCCTGTTACCAGGTCTTTATTTCCATCTCTATTGATGTCTACCAATTCCATGCCGTGGGTTTGGGAAAAACTAGTGTCAATAAGATGGGTTTCCCAAGCTCCAGTAGGCTGTTGCTCATGCCACCAAATACCCAGTTTGTGTGCAGATGAAGAAATCACTTCCGGTCTATCATCCCCATTCAATTCCTGAACATACATTTGGGCCGCTTCTTCACCTAAAGCAGCAGGATGAAATTTCCATGGACCTTCCATAGGGTTGGCCGGCGATTCCCACCAACCTTCTTTAATGATGAGATCTGCCTTTCCATCCCTATTGAGGTCACCCATACCTAAGCCATGAGAATAACGGGCAGTACCAGGACTTTCTTTTTCACTAATGGTAAATTTCTCCCAGGCTAAATTATTGGGGTTTGAAGGTGCCTTGTACCAGACCATTTCACCTGTTTCAGGGATGCTTCCTACCAAATCTATCCTGTCATCTTTGTCGATATCAAAAAAGCCAGCAGACTCATTCCCTAAGGCTGGACAAATGGTATGGACTTCCCAGAGACCAGATTCATTTTTTGGATTTTCAAACCACAGCACCGCTTCCCCCGGAAACCCGATCCTTACAAAATCTACCCAACCGTCCATGTTTACATCCATTCCGTGGCTTATAAATGCATTGCTGTAGCCTTTGTCGTATTCAAACATCTTTGGCTCCTCCAATTCGCGGGGTTTCCAAGCCGGTGCTTCAAACCAATAGGCCCCTGCCATTACATCCATTAAACCATCCTGATTTACATCTCCTATAGCCGCTCCTTCGGCAAGAAATTGAGTCGTGAGCACATGTTTTTTGAAGGTTATCTTAGAGGACTGTGCATAGCTAAAGGTGATACAAGTGCAAAAAACCATTAGCAAGAAGGGGCGAAGTAAATAGGTCGTTTTTGACATTTTAGCGAAGACTTAGTAAATAGGTCATTAAACCGTTGAACTGAGATTGATTGAGAACCCTGCCAAAATGGTCAGGCATTAAGGTCATATTTGAAGGAGTTTGCGCATCGATGTCTTTTTTAGCGATGGTGAATTCCTTACCTGATTGGTCTGCCATAACCAAAACCTGCCCATCTTCTCTTCTGAACAAACCAGATTTTGTTTGGCCATTGTTTAGTTTGATTGTGTAGGTTCGGAAGTTCTCTGAGATATTTCTATTGGGATCCAATACCTTTGTTGCAAGGGCATTGAGCCCCCAATTGCCAACGCCATCCAGTTGTGGCCCAATCATTCCTCCATCTTCTCCAATCCTGTGGCACATTCCGCAGTTTTGTTCAAATAGTGTTTTCCCAGCACCTAGTTGCGAAGAGTCGTTTTGATAACCTTCTGTTCTTTGCACAATCAGTGCTTGTTTTTCATCACTTATTGGCGGTAAATTTTCCGTTAGTTCGGTGAAAGTTGATCTTTGCTTTTCACTGGCTCCTGAAAGGAATCTTTCTTCCACTCTATTCGCTTTTAATATTCTGGCAGGCGCATGTCCATCCTTAATCAAGGTGATAAGCCTGTTTTTACCTTGGGTGCTGGTAGCCAGTTGGGCAGAAATGGTTTCCTGCAATTCCCTCGGAGTATCTTTTATGTTGTTTGCAAGGGTGTTCATGGATTGATCCGAGCCTGTTTTGGCCATGGCTTCCACTATTTTCTGTCGGAAAGTTATGGTACTCTCTGGATCTTTCAACCATTTCTCCAGATAACTAATTTCTGTTTTAGGAGCAATTTCAATCAAGGCATTGGCCGCATCTATTCTCAGTTCCTCTTGTTCCTGATTATCCTTTACCAATTCTCTTAGTTGAGGGATGTTTTTATTTATTTTCAACAAGCCCGAAAGCTGGATTGCATATTTAATTCCCTCTAAATGCTGATCCGTTTTGTCGGTGCCTTTATTAGGAAGGCCCTGTAGAATTTCACTACTTAAAGCCAGGTTCCAGGATTTAAGCGTAGGAGGTAAATCTACTCCTTGCTGTGTTACACCGCTATTCAAGGCCATGGCTTTTTTAAAATCAGGAATTTCTGGTTTAGTGTCCTTTGCAAGCGAAACTATTGCTGGCATTCTCGAAGCGGGAAGGTCTCGTGCAATTGAAGTTAAATAGGCCAGAAATTTCTCTTCCGGCACTTCGTTTTTTTGTAAGTATTGAACCAAAAATTCACCTGCTGTTAAAGACCGAGTGTCAGAAAACACCAAAGCTATTACTTCTTTGTCTCCTGCTGCCCAGTCCTTAGAGGCTATTTCTGTTGCTATTTCAGGATTTTGTGCATGTTGAAACAATGCGAATTTTAAAGCATACATTAAATGGCTGTCTTCTTCATCTGTTTCCTGTATTGCTTTCAAGATTGGGGAAACCATCGTTGGACTTTGATTTCTTATTAATGTTTCAGCGGCTACTCTCCTTACGTGGGCACGCTCATCCGTTAATCCATTTTTTACCCATTTCAGTTTTTGGATGTCAAAATTCCGGTATTCTCCCAGGATTCTCTGGGCGTGCACGCGCACAAGAACATCGGCATCTGAAAGTGCCTTTTCAAGGAAGTTGTCTTTCAATGCCTCAAGCCTAAACAAAGCCCATAGGGCCTGAATCTTCTGGATATTGGATGTTTTTTCATCTGCAGCTAGTTTTTCTAATGAAGAAATTGCTGAATCTTCAAAGCGATCCACCAATTCATCTGTTGCCATCAATCTGGTATGTAGAACTGGGTCGTTTAATTTTTCAATAAGGGCTTCAAGATTAACGGTTGACCAATTTGTTGGCGTTTTTTCTTGCCCCTTATAAGTGATTTTCCAAATTCTTCCACTGTTTCTGTCGCGCTCAGGATGATCAAGAGGAACTTCGTAATGGCCTATAATACTGTTGTAAAAATCCGCAATGTACATGGCACCATCAGGGCCTATCTTTATGTCTACAGGTCTGAACCAAGGGTCTTTGCTAACCAAAAAATCAGCTTTTCTGCTAGCTTTGGGCGTTGACCCATTGAATGAAATGGTACTTCTACTGATCCTACAAGTCACCACATCTCCAGAATAAAAGCTGTTTTGATATTCCTCAGGAAACTGATTGTCTGTATAGTAAACAAGTCCCGCCAAGGCGGTGGAATTCAGCCCATAGTCCATCATGGTAGGGGCGTGCCCCATGTTTGGCTCCATTTTTCCCCATTGGGTGTAATTGCCATTTCGTATGATTTGGTAAATAGGCAAAGTATGGCAATCTGCAGAATAGTGGTAGCCCCATTTGTCAAGATCCGATCCGAAGGGATTAATCCTTCCGTCACTTGTCTTCTCAGCATGTTGTCCATCTAAAGAAAAGCGGAAGGTATTACCTGAGGTCATTTTTATCGAATCGCCATCCGATCCGGCTACAGTGGAAACATTGCTAAACCCATGGGATGCATGTATCCAGCCATCCATTCCTCTGAAGAGGTTGTTGACCATGCCATGGGTGTCTTTGGTTTCAAAAGGTCCTAGTATCACCTCTCTTTTGTCTGCTATATCATCCCCATTGGTGTCATAAAACCGATAAAGATTGGGGATGCTGAAACCTATGGCGCCCCCTTTGACTGGTTGGATGCCAATGGGGATATTTAAATCGTTGGCAAAATCTATGATTTTATCTGCTTTTCCATCCTTGTTTGTGTCTTCCAAAATACTTATTCGATCGCTGCCATTACCCGGCCCGGCTTTTATAGGGTATTCAGAAGATTGCGTAACCCATAACCTACCTTTTTCATCAAAAGCAATATTGATTGGTTTGGTGATGTCGGGTTCCGAGGCAAAGAGCGTGATTTCAAAGCCAGGAGGAAGGACGAAATCATTTTTCTCTTCTTCAGGGCTTTGATAAGAAGTAGTTCTAACGTGTTCGGCGTAAATAGGATCTGGTTCCTCTTCTATATAGGCATCCCATGGGTCTTTTTGGGTATCAGTAAGGTCACTTTGTTGCTTTCCGCTTTCGCAAGCAAATACAAAAGGTACAATCAGGCCAATGATTAGTTGTCGGGTTTTCATTAATCGGTCGAAAATATTGAATAAACAATCTTGTTAACTTAAGATTTATTCCCTAAAAAATCAATGAAAAATTGCTTTCATTATATGAAAGGTAAAATTTTTATCTAAAATTTTACTGTATAGAAAAAATATAAGTTAGTATTGTGCCTTTTTACCGTAGAAAGAATTTTGTCTGCCCTTGGTATAAGTTTAACCCGAAATATGCAATAGATAATCCATTACCTACTGAAATCGCTTCAAGATCAGCCACTGTTGCTATTTTCAATTTTAACTGACGGTAGACAGGTTCACCATAGTGGTGCAATGCTTAAAATCTCCAAAAAACCTGATTTTCTTGCGATTTCAACACTTTCCTTAAACAGGGGAAATTCTATTTCATAATCAGGGTGAAAATCATTTGCGGAAAAATTCATGCCTAAGAGACAGGTGCAAATTTCACAATTCTTTCTGGTTGCTCAACGTTTTTTTGATTAATGCAATGAGCTTAAATTTTTATTCCAATCAGTAAACCACTCCTAGAGATAACAAGGGCTTGCTCCCAAAGCAAAGATGTACCAGTTATTGTTTACTATTCGTTTTTGTCTTTCATGGTTTTTAATAAACCTAAGCCAGAACTGAAAAAAATAAAACCTAAAACAAGGCATACAGCGGTGATTTTCCAGTCTCCATTTTCAGGCACTAAAAATAAATAAGCCCCATAAATAAGTCCTCCTAATCCTAAAATAGAAAGAAATGGTCCAAAAATCTTTTTAAAGTTCATAGCGGTTTTTATTTGGCTTCGACTCAAAAACATTGCCAAATTCAAATGCAGCTGTTAACTGAAGCATTTCAATAGATTGGATACTTTTATATACATCAAAAAAAAGCACCTTTCGTAAAGTCGAAAGATGCTTTTTTATTTTGATTAAAAATCTGTATCCGGTTTTTCCAGTTTTAACCTTTCTATCCAAATGTTGCGGAATAGTACTTCATGCCCTTCGGCTTGAAGCTTGATTCCTCCGGGGCGATTGGTAATGCCTTCACCACCTTCTCTTCCTCCATCGAGTCCGGAATTTGGTCCTCCCCAAACTTTTTGAATGGGTACATTTTCATGAATTTTTTCACCATTGAAATAAATGGTTGTCATTGCTTTTTCACTCAATTTACCATTTTCATCAAACCTTGCCGCCCTGAATTTAATGTCATAGGCATTCCATTTGCCTACACCATTGTATACTTCATAGGGAGCTGCTTTTTCATTGATGATAGCTGCCATTCCATGCGTGGTGCTGTCACCATCAAGGATTTGAATTTCGTATCGGTTTTGCAAGTATACCCCACTGTTACCTCCTTCATTTTTAATAAGGAATTCAACATGAAGTCTAAAATCTGTGTATTTTTTCTTCGTGACAATATCTGCAGCGCCATACTTACCACCTGCTCCTGCAGGATCGTTGGCACTGACAGCTTCTCCTTTGTCTACAGGATCAGGAACAATCTCCCATTTAATTGGAAGTTGCGCCGCTATTCTTGGCCCTTCCCAGTACGTCCAATTTTTATGTAGGGCACGTTTTTTACCATTAAACAATTGGTCCGCATCTTTGGGCGCTTCTGTTCCTACACCAACTTGCGCCAGTAATGGGAGCTGAAACAAAACGCTCAAAAGTAATGGGGCAAGAAATTTTTTCATACTGGCTAAGTTCATAATCTCATGTTGAAAATTTGGTGAGAAAAGGTAGATGAAAGAACAATTCCTTCAGTGATTATTGGTGGACGTCTCTCAACAAGTCATTGATGGTTTTGACAGGATTGAAAGTAATCAAAGGAACCACTACGAAGATTGAGTTCCAGTTGGCCATTGAACCGTTCCAAAGCCCTGGAAGTTCCTGCGCTTTTAAATCCCTGCCACTTTTCGATTTTTGTGTGATGAATCCAGTTTTAGGATCACGGTATTCCATAAGGTTAAAAGCCTTTCCTTTATAATCCCTTATACCACAAACCAAATCCGTAGGATTAAAATGTGTGGAGGATTTGAAATGTGCCTCTTGTGCTTTGTCTTCAAGGTTTAGTTGAGCAGTTTCTCCAATCTGAAGGGATAAACTTCCGTCCGAATCTTTAACCCAGAAAGGACCTCCTCCTGGCTCGCCAGTGTTTTCTACCATACCACAAACTCTAATGGGCCGGTTTAGCTTTTGTCTTAGCCAGGATGCCTTTTCATCAAGGCTTTTAGAAGCATAGGAGGGAGCTAATTTTCCTCCGATCACTTTAGTATATACTTCCTCTGCTTGACTAACTGAATCTTCTGTGATTTTATTGTCCAATTGTTTGAGTGCTGCAAAGGTTTTGTCTTGAGCATCTATAAGTAATCCTCCAATGGCCTGCTTATATGTAGTAGTTGTATCCTTTAAACGATCTGGAACCACATTGTCAATATTTTTGATAAATACCAGGTCAGCTTCGATCTCATTTAGGTTCTCCAGCAATGCTCCGTGTCCAGCAGGTCGAAACAAAAGTTCCCCGTTGTCTTCAACAAAAGGTTTGTTATCAAGATCTACAGCTATGGTGTCTGTAGATTTTTTTTGTTGTGAAAAGCTTATTTCGAATTTCACTCCAAACTCTTTCTCCATTTTGGGCTGAACTTCAGCCACCTTTTCTTCAAACTTTTTTTGGTGCTCAGGCGAAACTGTAAAATGAAGCCTTACTGTATTGTTTTTACCAAGGCCATATTGGGCCCCCTCTACAAAATGTTCTTCAACTGGAGTCCTGCTTTCTTTTGCATATTGATGGAACTTTAACAATCCCTTTGGGAGGCTTCCATAAGAAAGGTGCTCGTCTTCTAAAAGGTGTTGTACAATAAGGTCATATTTTTTGTCTTCTATGGCTTTTGAAATACTTGTACCAGCTTTTTTTAAGCTATTGTCCAGGTCCTCATAGAAGGCAAAAGATTTAATTTCAGAGATAAAAGTTTTGGCAAAATCATCGTTTTCTAAATCATTGTCTCCTTTTTCTAAAAAGCTAAAAAGGTTTTTAAACATTCTACTTGCAGCACCGCTTGCAGGTACAAACTTCACGATAATTTTATCTTTCGCCTTGGCAGTATAATCTTGTATTGCTTTTTGAAGTTCAGCATCATTTAATTCAAGGATACCATCTCCGATTTTGGCAGCATAATCGATAGCTAAAAAAGGAAAACCTTCCTCGAAGTTTTTAATTTGTTCTTCGACTACAGCCAATGGCATGCCTTGGGCTTCAATTTTATTTTTGAGTTCGTTAGATAACATGGTTTGTAAATGTGGTTACTGATCTTTTTAGATGCTCCAATATAATAATTCATTTTATGAAAGCACTATTTATCATCGGGAAAATCCCATGATATTCTGCAGGATGAAAATCAATTTGCCAACTGTAGTAGACCCTTCATAATGGCTTGTGTATTGCTTGGGTAATTAAAAAGACCATAGCAGAAAAGCGCCATGGCTTTTAACATTCAAATTTTACCTGTGTTGTTTTAGATCCTATATAAGAAAGCAGAAGATTTCACTGCTATTAACAAGGTGCTTTTTAAGAACCAAATCCCCAGGCCAGTCCCATATGAATGTCTCCACTTTTACTATTGCCCTCCATTAATCCGGTTATCACTGAATGGCTACCAATAAAAAAGCCTCCATATTGGATGCCCAATCCTCCTGTAAAGTTTGAAATTTGGTGTTGCATCCATGGAGAATACACTTCAAATTTGCCCAATACTAGTCTAGGAGTGATAACAATTAAATCGGGAGCACTTAGGTGGTTGTTATCACTTTCATTATGGATTCTCTTTTGGGCATACAAGGAAACTTGAAAAGTTTTAACTGGACTAAACTCCAAATAAGTAGCAATCGTTTTTGGCAAGCTAATGCGTAGATCTGAATTTGTATTATTGATTGTAAAATAGCCAGAATCTACAAGTTGCTGTTCTATTTCATTGACATCACCTTCTAAATTGTCCACTCTAAAGTACTCGTTTTCCGGTACATTGACAGTATAGTTTTTATAGACCTGGTGGGATCCCATGCCCATATTCCCCAGGTTTTTCACAGATAGGCCTGCATTTAAAAAGGGTTTATTGTCCCTTTTAATCATATAATTAACGCCTAGATCTACACCAAGCCCTCCAGGAATAAAATCTCTCCACAAATCATCAAAGTCATTATCATTGGCACTGTCCCAGCGTTCGTCGTAGGATAAGTTCAGGCTACCTTGAGCATTTGTAATAGAAGTTTCCTCCTGAGAAGTAATGATGGTTGCTTTGATCTGATCCATACCAAGATTTGCATAGGTTCCCGGAAAGAGCAATTTAATATTTGCACCTACAGATAAGGTATGGAAATCATTGTCTAATATTTTTGTTCCGGCCATGAACCCAAGTTCCATCCAACCAACAGCATTGACTCGCTGATTGTATGGGATATTTATTATCGATTGGTTGTCATCGGAAGAACTTTTTACAATTGAATTGCCTAGATCCGGATCAAAGTTTATAATGTCTACCTTTCCTTTAACCTGGGTAGTGAAACCAAATGACCAGTCTTTAAATCTTAGACCTACTGCAGGCCCCATTACAGATACATCTGTTCTAAGGTTTACCGGTTTGTCCACATCCTCAAAAATATTTTCCCAAAGGTCCGGGTCATCCAAAATATTCTGTACAGTGAGTGCATTATTGTCTACGGCAAGATTTAGTGAAAACAACGAAACTTCTACCTTTTTGGTTAGATTGTTGATTTCGGCAGGATTCATCATGGCATTGATCATGCCTTTCCTCTGGCTATTCTGAATGCCGTAAAAATTTTGTTGGGCGATAGATAACCCACTGCTAACTAGAATTAAAAATGAAATCAATAGTGCCTTTTTCATGATTTTTGGTTTAAAAGATTTATAAAAAAAAATACCCCTAAAAATAAATAAATTATATTTATTTCCCTCTTTTTGATTACAGACTGTCTCAGAAATTCAAATTTAATTGTAATTTGGGTTCATAAATTGTAAAAATAAAATTAATGCTAAAAACATACCATAGCTTTATCCTCTTTCTTTTCTGTTGGTTATTTTTAGCAAATAATAGTATTGCTCAGAGCTTTGGAGATGTATGGTTGTCAACAGGTATCCAGTCTATGGCCAGTAAAGATGAAGGTTTCTCTTCATTGAATTACAAAGGTAATAAATCTACAAGCTCAGTAGGTTTTGTTCTGAGTAAAAAACATAAAACACAATGGTTTCAGGGAGATTTTTCCTATGGTGTATTGGCCAATCAATCTGGTGGAACCATGAATGAAATGGGTGTGATTTTTACGAATTACACGTTTTACCATAAAGTAAAACCTGCTTCTCAAGGGTTTCAATGGGGTTGGTCCAACAAGAATACCATGCATATCCGAAGGCACAACCAATTTAGTAATTATAGTTTCCGCTATGATTATTTCAGCGCTATAGGGCCGGTGGCCAGGTACCTTTTGCCTTTCGAGTGGAAGAAAAAGTCTTTGCTTTGGCAGAATATGATAAATTGGCAGTTATTAGGGATTCAGGTCAAATCAGGCTATATAGGAGCTGAGCCAGAAAATTTCCAAGAAGATAATTCTTTGGTAAATAATTTTTTTAGTACTGTAAAACCATTCATTCCAATAAGTGATCTGGATTTTGGTTTTTCTTCTACCCTTTATTGGAAGCTACCAACAAACAACCGATTAGGGCTTAGGTATCAGGTTAATTACACCAAACTTTCAGGTATTAAGAAAGTTTATCGATTGGATCATTCTGTCGATCTGATATTAAATGTTAGGCTATGGTAAATAAAATTAATCTTTGCTTGATCGCATTGCTTGTTTTTACTTCTTGTGAAAATTGGGTAATCCCTGAGGATCCTGAATCAGAGTCGCTAGCTATATTTGATAGTCTGTGGGAGGATGTTAATGAACGCTATTCATTTTTTGAACACAAAGAAATTGACTGGGAGGAGATAAGGACCACCTATAGAGCAAAAGTAAACAAAAATATTAGCTCAGTAGGTTTATTTGATGTTTTAGCAAGCATGCTGTTTGAATTAAGAGATGGACATGTCAACCTTGCCACAGGTTTTGACAACAGTCGAAATTGGGAATGGTACCAAGACTATCCTGACAATTACGATCAAAACATTATCGATAAAAATTATCTCCAACGCGATTTCTGGATCAGTGGACCTTTGAAACATCAGTTTATCAACGATGTGCTTTATGTAAATTATAGGTCCTTTTCACAAGGTATCACGCAAGGAAACTTACAAGTGATTATAGAAAGGGCCAAACTAGGGCGTGGTATAATAATAGATGTTAGAAACAATGGTGGTGGCAGCCTTGGAAACGCTTATACCTTAGCTTCAGCATTTACCGATAGTGAGGTATTGATAGCCCGAAAGCGCATTAAAAACGGAATTGGAAAGGATGATTTCTCCTCTTGGGAGGATTTAAAGGTACCCGCTGGCGAAAATGTTTATAGCGGTCCAGTGGTTGTCCTCACCAATCGAAGAGCTTATAGTGCTACTACTTTTTTTGCCCAAATGATGAAAGAATTGCCACAAGTGACTTTAGTAGGTGATCAGACAGGTGGTGGCGGTGGCATACCTGTTTATGGTGAATTGGTAAATGGGTGGACCTATCGTTTTTCAGGTACCCAAACCATTGATTTGGAGGGGAGACAGATAGAGGATGGGGTACTTGTTGACGTGCGGGTAGATTTAAACCCCATAAGTATAGCAAAGGGAGAGGATAATATTATCACCACCGCATTGAGGATACTTATGGGGAACAATTAAATTAAACAATTTCTATTGGGAGCCTTTCAGGTAGGCCAATAAATCTGCCATTTCCTGGTCACTCATATTTTGTTCCAGACCATTTGGCATCAGTGATAGTCCAGGGTTTTCTATGTTTTTTATTTGGGTACGTAAGATGTTTTCCTCTGTACCATAAGCAGTCCTTAAACTTAACGAATTGGCAGATTCGGCAGCAATTCTACCCGTTACTTGTTTGCCTTCGTGCGTTGTGACAGTGATGGCTTGATAACCTGGGAAAACCTCATAATTAGGCACAATGGTATGTAGAAGCAAGGCCAATGCTGGCTGGTTACTTATACCTGATAAATCTGGGCCTACATCCCCACCTTCACCCGCATAAGTATGACAGGTGGCACAATTAGTTTTAAAAATACCTTCACCGTTTGTAGCGGTCCCTTTTAAATCCAAAATCCTCTTATGCTCCTCATAAACTTTCATTCTACCTCCTGATTCCAATTCCTTGAAAAGATTTTCTGCACGAGACCTCACTTTTGGGTCACTGGTTTTCATTAAAGATAGTCTCGTTGAAGAAGAAATCTCAGCAGGGTTGATTTTGCCTTCCTCAATGGCCATCAACAATTGGTTGCGAAGAATTGGCCTTGATACAAGGGTTGCAATTACAGCTCCTTTTGTTTTAGGCGTATAGGCTTTCCATGCGGAGGTTTCTATCAGAATTTCCCCTGCTTCAACACTGTTTAAATTGCCCAGGGATTGTATAGCGGCCAACTGAATTTCAGGAGGGTTACTGGGAGAAATCAATTCCTTTAAGGAGAGCTCTGTCTCACCCGGTGAAAAATAACTTAAAAGGGCTGTAGCCTGAATCCGAGAGGTCAAACTGTCTTCAGAGGCAGATGCTCTTTTGGAGGTCTCTTGAATCAATGCATTTAATTGTTCTTCGGATTTGGTGTAGGCATCAAGGTAAGTTTTTTCACAGCCTTTTGTATTTCCCCTTTCACTGCCTTTTAAAAGGCCAAGCAGCAAAGAGAAAGTAGGGTTGTCCCATTCATTATTTATAGAAGAATCTATAAGCCCCGTTAATTCTTTAGCAGATACTGAACTACCTATTAGTTCTCCTAGTTCAGACCACAAAGGTAATTGAGAGAAATTAACCTGTTCCTTCTCAGCTTCTAAAATTTTCAGAAAGGCGATTTCCTGACCATTTAGAGCCGTCATCACAGCAGCCCTTGTCCATGGGTCAGAAGCATCTTCTTGAGCAATTTTGGCCAAATAAGGCAACCATTCCTTCTTTTTATTGGCACCAAAGGTAAGCGCAGTCATATAACGTACCCTTGGGTCGGCATCTGTGGCGCCTTTTATTAAAGTACCTGCCAATTGATCGGTAACGCTCGGCTTTAAGCCGAACGTGGCAATGATCTGTTCTCTAATGAGTGGGCCATTGTCATCATAGATGGTGGTCATCAAATTTTCATCCAAGGCATCTAAATGGAACAATAACCAAAATGCCTTCACTTTACCTTCACTTAATGCATCAGATAAAACCAATTCTTTAAGTGATGAGATTGCTTCTTGCGGCATTTTTTCAATTATTAACCTAAATGCGGTATTTCGTTCCCACTCATCATCGGAAGAAAGTGCCCTGATAAGCATTTCCGTGTTGACCGAGGAGGAGGAAGGGAATACTGTTTCAACCTTATTGTATTCAAAGTTATCCCTTGTAATTCTATAGATCCTACCTTTACCTTTGCCGCTTTCAAAGTCCAGTGCTCCTCTTGCCTCTTCTGGTACGTACGAAGGGTGGTCAATGACTTTTCGGTACATGTCCGCCAAATACATGGCTCCTTTAGGGCCGTGCGATAAGAAAACAGGGTTGAACCAGGAATCTGATGAAGATAAAAATTCCCAATCTTCATGTACCCTTTCGGAAATGAAAGTGGCGCCATTGCTTTTAACCGATTGCCTTTGAACCAGGTTCTGGGCAGGCTCACAGATAAAAGCATTGCCTTTATGCGCTTCATGTAACCCTTTACTTTCAAAAATTAAAGTGCCGCAAGCAGAGGTAAAAGTACCTTGATGTGACAAGCCCATTAATTTAGGTATGTAATCTGCAGTAGTAACGCTTTTACTAATAGGATATACAAATCCCTCTGCTTCAGCTGGGGATACATCCTCTATAGTTTTATTGAATAGCAAGTTCGGGTTATTGCTTAATTGATCGGGTTCCATTACGATGTGTTGTAACGGATGTCTGTTACTTGAACCAAATCTTCTACCGTAAGCATCAAAAGCAAGTCCAAATTGACTTTTCCCGCCTCTCAACTGAAATTCTAATGTTTCAGGATTAAATCTTCCATCTGCGCCATTAAATGAGATAGGCTTCCTTTCCGGATGGGCTGGGGAATAGACCTCCCCGCCATTTAGACCACTGGTGACATATATCCAGCCATCTAGCCCTAGGGTAGGATGTGAGGTTCGGATTTGTGCAGTTCTGTTGGCATTAAAACCAGTTAATACGATTTCTTGAATGTCTGCTTTACCATCGCCAGTCGTGTCTTTGAAGTAATAAATATGTGGCGCACAAGTCACAAAAACCCCGCCTTTCCAAGCCATGATTCCATTGGGATAGGTCAAACCATCTACAAAGACACTTCGTTGGTCGTATTTTCCATCCCCATCACTGTCCACTAATCTGGAGATTTTCCCTAAAGTATCAGGTTTTTTTCCATCCATTGGATCAGGATAGCCTGTGTTTTCAGCCACATATAGTATTCCTTTTTCATCAAAAGCGAAAGCAGAGGGATCTGCTACCAAAGGATCTGCTGCTACTAAATCTATCTGTAGCCCAGGTTCTAGCTGAAAGGCTGCCATTGAAGTTTTTAAGGCTGAAGAATCCGCATAGGTATATTGAGGAGAATTGACAGGGTTCTCTTGAATTTTAAATTTTGGAGGAGTATCCACCGTTGCTTTTTCCTGTTGGCAGGCCACTAATAAAGCGAAACAAGTCACTATAGACCAATTTCTTGTGGATAAAAGGAAGTTTAACAAGTTTTTACGATTTTTTAATTTGCAATACATGAGTGTTGGTTTATCGAATTTCAGGTGGAACATTTCCGTAATTCCAAGGTTCCCCTGTAAAGGTGGGCGCTTTTTGGAATTCGGGTAAAGGGCCAGGTTTAAGGGGTTCAATGAGTTTTAAGCTTTGGTCAACAATTTGGTTGCCCGCTGTAATTTCTAAATTGCTATAAGAGGTAAGCCTGGTTTCATAGCCTCCGCCAGTTGAAGAGAAGGCCTCTAGTGTAGGGACATAACCTACACAGTCATTGGCCATGCTTACAGGAAAAGTGAGTGGAAATTGGCTTTCTGCTTTAATTTTAAGACCCAGCTCACAGAAGAATTCTGCGGGGTTACTTACTAGCACCACAGGACCGAGTTGAATGGCTTGAATTTCTACCTGATGTGTAGGGTGGCGTTTTGCATAGCTATCGAGCATAACCGTTTCCTTCGCAAATACCCAATTGGTTTTCCCGACTTCTTCAGGGCTTTTCTTAACCATTGCCAAACTTTCCCTGACTTTTTCCTCGGTAGGAATCCTTCTTTTTATATTGATAAATTCTCTTGAAGTGGAAATAGGGAAAGTGGTCCCTCGAGGAATTGATAACAGTGTTTTAACCGCCTCGGCCCCAACACTTGCACCAACATATCTGGCCCAGGCTTCACCTGATCTATTTTTATTGGGGTTTCGGTTGTTGACTTGAGTCACATCACCACTTGCTCCCTGGAGAAAAACCACTACACAGTCTTTACCTAAAGCACCTTTTATTGTTTGTTCCATATAATATACCCAATTGGCTGAAACACCTCCTGGGTTAGTAGTAGAGTGGCATGCGAAATTTACTACGCAGCCAATACAATTGCCTTCTGTATCCCATGCACCAATAACACCTACTTCAGGATCAATAGGTCCAGCTACTTTTGAGATTTCGGGATTTAACTGTCCGGGGTGCGTATAGGTTTTCCCATTTTTCATGAAAAATCGCCGGTTAAAAGATACCTTTTCCTCTTTGCCACTGCCTACACCAATTTCTACATCTTCCAAGCTTTCCAGTGCCTTTAAGGCCGTTTCTATTGTTGTTTTTTTAGTGGTAGCCAAATATTTTGGGTCGGCACAAGAGGATTGCTTGTAGGCAAGATCCTGAACAAAAGGGGATGCTTGGTCATATTGCCCTGGCATAACCATGGCAGTTGGGCCAGAAGAATGGGAATGCGATGCTGATATCATTATTTCTTCTTTTGAAATATCATGTTTAGCAGCAATACCCACTTTGATTTCGTCAACCCACGGTTGGTACACCGCCAATGCATCAAACCCGATGACCAGTGCTTTTTTTGTACCGCTTTGAAAGGCTGAAACCCTTACCTTACAAGGGTCATGAAAGGTTTTGTGGTAATTCTTGCCATAGTTCCCAGGGCTTTCCATACCTATTTCCGGAGAAATGTCCCCATCTGAAAAAGCTGCCTTTACAGGGGCTTCAAAGGGATTTGGGTTATTGATAGAGGTGCTGGCTTCTACTGTGCTTATAGAAAGGCCTAATCCTGCAGATAATATTGTGGTTTGTTTTAGAAATTTTCTTCGTGAGGATAAATCAACTCGTGTATTTTTTAACATATTAAATTAAATATGAGGTTGTATTGTGGATAAGTGTACGTTACCAAAGATAAAGTAAAAACACGGTTAATATACTGGAAATCATTGATAGTTCCATTGATTTCATATAAAATAGGTAAGGAAATCCTTATTAATAGTCTCTTTTGGAGAATTTATTATAATAAGTTTCTCTGGGTTTAATTACGGTGAAGATTGAATTTATAAGTGGCACTTATTAGCGATACCATTGATTTGCTTGAAATTACACCCTTTTTACGAATCCAATTGTATAATGGGGGTTGATTTAGTTTGGAAGAATGGGTTTTCTCTAGTTCTCCAAAATTATTGAATTGAGGTCTAGAGGATTATTTTCACCATCTTTAACCTCCTGTTTCCAAAAAATGGTAATTTTAACCGAATTATTTAAACCGATTATGATCACCAAACAAGAAAATATTTCACTTTTTAAGGGTTTGTCTTTGGATAATACTTCCTTAAAGGCGTATTTCAAACGAATAGGTTTTGAAGGTAAACCAGAAAAAAACCTTGAAACCATAAAGGAACTTCATTGCCTCCATCCACAAGCGATTCCTTTTGAAAATATAGACCCATTCTTAGAAGTGCCTGTGGAGCTTACTTTACCTGATATTTTCCAAAAAATGGTTAATTTGGAAAGGGGAGGGTTTTGTTTTGAGCAAAACTTACTTTTTGGAGCGGTTTTAAATACGCTCGGATTTGATGTGGTAGGGTTATCCGCCAGGGTGTTTTGGGAAATTGGTGAAGGAGAAATCAGGCCAAGGGACCATATGTTATTATTGTTGGACTTGGAAGGAATAAAATATCTTCTTGATGTTGGATTCGGCTCTGCTTCCTTTTCTTCTCCCTTGGTGTTGGATCAGGAAGGCATTCAGGATACTGGGGATTATCAATACCGAATTAGCTTGGTGTCGGGGTTTTATTATTTGGAAATTAAGATTAAAAGCTCGTGGCGATTAATGCATCGATTTGGTTTGGAGCATCAAATGCTACCTGATTATGAAGTGGTCAGCTGGTTCTTGTGTACTTTTCCTAAATCTGTTTTTATAAAGGATTTAATGGTGGCCAGGAGTTTTCTCGATGGTAGGTATGCCCTACATAATAATCAATTTACTGTTCACAAAAAAAATGAGGCAAGTGTCAAAAGGCTTCTTCACACTGTGGAAGAGCTAACGGATGTTTTGCAAGAAATATTTCTAATCAAGCTTCCTGAAAATGATAAATTAAAAGTGAAGTTGCAGGGTTTGATAAATGGGGACAGTTTTAGTGAAAAATAAAAAAGGCCACTTTTTACAGAGGCCTTTAAAAAATTAGCTGTTATTTTAATTCCACAGGATTAAAAAATTTACTGAATAGGAATTTTGCTGTCAAATGAAAAAAAATAATGGTTTAGTTTAAATAAATTTGATGGTATCCAATTTCAGGTTGTAATAGCTGATATTCAATAGTATTTTCTTGTTTTTTGAAATTGTTAGGCATCTTTCCTACTTTCCAGTTTGCAGGTTTGTGAAATCTACCTTCCTTTTTAAATTGATCAAAAGTTTCAGGATCATCTTCAGCATTTCTAATGGCTTTGATTGTAAATAAAAGTCCTAAAGCTGCTCCGAGTACTGCGTATATTAAAATGTAACTGTTCATGCGCTTGATTTTATTTTTTTACCTTTCAATTTGCTGAAGGATTACAGTACTTAATTCGGTGTTATCCTTATTCAGAATGATTAATTAATAATTCAAATTTAAGGAAATTTTATTATATAATTCAATTAAAAACCATTGTTTTTTTGGTTAAAATTTTGTAAATATAAAATAGTATTTTGTTACATTGTTTTTGTATTTCAAATTGATGTTTTGGAAGATTTGTACTAAAACTTTATTATTCAAAGTGTAGTTTTATCAATTCTCAGTTTTTTTATAGTCATTTGGCCTTGCCAATAGAGAGTCATATTGTATAAAAATACCAACTGTCAAGGGTATAATTCGAAATAAAATTTTGCATGAAGCAAGTCCTCTGAAAGGTTTTTAAATTTGCCTATGGATTGGCAAAGTCACTGGGGAAGAGATAGGTTTACATCCACCTCAACTTTTTAATATTGCTTGAATTTACCCAATCGCTCTAACTGTTGGTCCAAAACACCTTTGGATTAAATATGAAAATACTTTTGCTTTAGGTCCTTTTGTTAATATCTGCTTGCGAAGGTGAATTCAACATTATCCAAGTGGCTATTTTAGATTATTTTTTGTTAATTGAAATTGTATAATTTAATGGGTGGTTTTCTGGAATTTGAAACAATTGAATTTTAAGTCTTCCGAATTTGAAAACCTGATCAAAGCCGATAATAAAATTCTTGGACGGATTTGTGGTTTTAAACGGGTAAAGTATGCATTATCATTATTACGAATTCAAAACAATCAATTAACCAATATAACATGACTAAAAAGAAAAAATCCTCTTTGTCCAGGCGTAAGTTTATGGGCACAGGTTTGCTTAGCGCAGCAGGGATAGGGGTTTTGCCACAAATGAGTCTTGGCAAAGAAACTGATAATAAAAATGAGGCAAATGAAACTTTGCGTTTGGGTTTCATTGGAATGGGAAGGCAAAGCAATGGGCTACTTGGGAGCTTTATTACTTTACCCAACATAGAAGTGGTAGCAGGCTGTGATGTATATGAAGACAAGCGGCAAAGATTTCTAAATCGAACAAACGATTATTACAAAGGTAAAGGTAAAACAGTAGAAGTAGCTGTATATGAAAACTACCACGACCTTTTGGCTAGGAAAGATATAGATGCTGTAGTCATAGCCAGTCCGGACCACTGGCATGCGCTAATGGCCATTGATGCATGTAAAGCAGGTAAAGACATCTATTTGGAAAAACCCCTAACCTTTACCATCAAGGAAGGGCAGGAGTTGGTTAAAGCCGTACGTTCCAATAGTATCGTTTTGGCAACAGGAAGCATGCAAAGGTCCTATGATAACTTTCAGCATGCAGTAAAAATGGTGCAAAAAGGAAGAATAGGAGCGATTAAAAAAGTTTATGCTTGTGTTGGTGGACCTCCAAAGCCTTATGATTTACCGAAGGAGGATATACCTGCTGGTCTTAATTGGGACATGTGGTTAGGCCCTTTGGCTGCAGACATACATTTCAACAATGACCTTAATCCACCTATTTCTATCAACCCTCCTGAGAACGAAAAAGTGTGGGGTGCCTGGCGTTGGTATAAGGAGACTGGCGGTGGATTGACCACAGATTGGGGTGCACATATGTTTGATATCGCCCAGTGGGCAATAGGAATGGATCGCAGTGGACCTATAGAAATTATACCTGCTGGATATAAAAACACCAAACATTTGACATTTATCTATTCAAATGGTGTGACGGTTACCGAAGAACCTTTTGATAAGAAAGAAACTAGGGGGTGTAGATTCGTAGGCAAGGACGGATGGATAGAGGTTTCAAGATCACATTATGAAGCATCAGACGATACCTTGTACCCATTGATAGCAGAAGGTGAAAATTTGAGAGGCGGTGCTGGTACTGCCCATCATATAGACTTCATAGAATCTGTGCGAAGGAGAAAAGATCCAATAGCATCAGTAGAAATTGGGCATAGCACCTGTACTACTTGTAACCTTGGAAATATTGCATACGATCTGGGTAGACCATTGAAGTGGGATCCGGTGAATGAAAAATTCGCCAATTCAGACCCTGAAGCAGAGGAACAGCTTCATAGAACTTATAGGCCTGGTTACAGGTTGTAAAAAAGCAAAAAAAGCGAAACTTTTAAAGTTTCGCTTTTTTTATGCCCTAAGGTGTATTTACTTTATAAATCAACAAACGGGTTAAATAAGGATTGTTCTGTTAAAAAAGGTAAAGCATTAAAAGAACTAAAATACTGTAAAAATCAGGTTGTTATCCTTTAATAGGTGTGGTTTTTTTGTGCATTTAAATAAAAACAAAAAAATGCATGGTGAAACCTTTCGGAGGTCACAAAATGACTGATTTTTAATTGACCACATCAGGTTATAGCGGGCTTATAACCTGATGTGGAATTCTTAGGTATTCTAAGGTGCCAAAAGTTTTCTTATTTCTGGCAGAAGGAATTCATACATTCTGTAATTGCCCAAATCATTGAAATGTGTTCCATCGACAGTGGCTTCGTTGTCAAGTCCAATCAGGTCCTTGCTAAAGATGTAATGGAGGTTTTTGTTGTTCTTTTTTGCATCCAGGTATACTTTTCTCAGGGCATTGTTTTGATTCTGAATATAGGACAGTGTGCCAAATACGGAAGGATCATTTTCTTTAAAATAGGCATAATCTCTGATAATACTTTCCACCAATACAATAGGAACGGAATCATCAATGTTTCTGATAAAAGCGATGGTCTCTGGTAAATTTTTCAATATGGTATCAGGGGCTGAGTTAGGTGTGCAATCCAATACGATAACGGAAGGCTTGGAAGGCATGATAAATTGGACTACTTCTTTTTCAAATCGACCATTTCCGCTAAATCCAAGATTGATTACTTCTTTGTTGATTTCTCTTTCCAATAAGGCAGCATAAGTAAGTCCCGGTCTGGAAGCAGAGGCCCCCTGTGTGATACTCGTCCCGTAAAATATTATGGGATTTTCTCGGTCAATAATGGCATCCTCTGGCTTGGTGATCGTGGCTTCCTCATCTACGCCTATTTCAAGTTTTTCTACTCCTTCGTACAGTGGAAGATTTAGCAAGTATTCCCGGTTTCCTTTTGCCATACCTGTTATCACAGTGGCCTCATTCGTTAATTCCTTACCTGGAATGGCAACCCCTACAAATTGCCACCTGCCCTTAGTATAAGCATATAAATCCAAACCATTACTGGCAATTGGGGTCATATTGCCTTTGACCCTATTGTTCTTCAAGGTCCATCGGATTTTTATGGTAGATGAGTTGGAGGTAAATCGGATAGCTATTCCCGAACTGTGCTTTGACAAATTCCATACAGCCGGTCTTACTTCACTTTCCGCCTCAGAAGGCAACCTTGAATAAAGTGTATTGCCTGGAAGCAAGCCTAATATTTCAAAATTAGATGCTTCCTTATAGTAAAAGGTTGGGTTTACTTTTTCTTTTGAACTTACGGGAGTTTGGGCCAATGTCTTTTGGCTTAATGTATTTATAATCGTGCAAATAAGAATTGTTAAAAAAATGTTGCGAGGCACCTTGACTAAAGTGTTTATCATAAGACTATTAATTTTAGGATTATTTCTACCTGATGTGTTCAAGGGCTTCTAAAACGACTGCCATGATCTATATCGGTTACAATATAACAGAAAGACATGAGCTACAGAATGAAATTTATTCTAATGAGGGAAAACCTTAGAATTCGGGTTAAGGATTAGTATTCAATTATTATTGTACTGAAGAAGATGTCAGCTTACTCACAGCCACCTCTTTCTCCCACCTTCCCATGGCCTGCGAAAGGCTTTGGTAAACCTCAGAATTCTCTAATTTTAGGTTTTTGCTTTCCGACAAGTCTGACGTAAGATTATACAGCGCTCCCTCTGGGTTGATTTCATCCTGAATAAATTTCCAGTCACCCATTCTTGCCGCTTTGGCTTCAGGAGTCTTCCAGAATACAGTTCTTTCAGGCATTGCTTTTCTTTGTGTGATAACGTTTAGAAAGCTTGATCCATCCAAGGCATGGTTTCCATTTTGATTTGGCATTGGGCTGCCAATTATTTCTAGAAGAGTAGGCAAGATGTCCATACTCATCAGGGTTTCATCAGAAATTACGTTTTCTGGTATTTTTCCCGGCCAATAGGCAATCGCCGGAACCCTGTGTCCACCTTCATAGAGGTCTCCTTTTTCCCCTCTAAGTGCCCCATTTGACCCAACTTTCGGCCAGGTTTTACCATCATAATCAAGGTATTGCCCATTGTCTGAGGTGAAAAATATAAGCGTGTTCTTATCCAGGCCTTCTGCTTCTAAATAATCAACTAGCCTTCCTACATTTTTGTCTAAGGATTGAATCATTTCCTTTAAAATTTCAGGTACATCCTTGGGCTGGTGGGGACCTAATTTACTATGAGACCCCGGTTTATTTCTGGTAAAATCTTCTCCTTTTATCCGTGTTTGTAGGTTGCTGTCGGCAGGTGATTGCCAAGGGAAATGAACCCCTAGATGGGCGAGGTATAGAAAGAAAGGTTGCTCTTTATTTTTCTTGATAAAGTTTATTCCATTTGCGGTAATCACATCTGTGGTATACCCTTTCTGAAAAGTCAATTGGTTATTGTGCCACCAGTCCTGATACCCATGCCTGTCTATTTTACTGAAATAATCACCACAACCTGAGGTCAATCCTCTAAATTCATCGAAACCAAAGTTGGTAGGATTGGCATTTGGATGATTTCCCAGGTGCCATTTACCAAAAAATGCGGTTGCATAGCCAGCGCTTTTCAAATGGTCTGCGATGGTTTTTGGTTTAGCATGGCTATTACTGCTTATGCCAATTACACTACCAACTCCTGGTTCCTGCCAATGTCCGGGAAGTGGATCTTCTATACCTACCCTTTGCTGGTAGCGTCCTGTAAGCAAGGCAGCTCTTGTAGGGGAGCACATGGCGCCATTGCTGTGGAAATCCGTGAATAGCATGCCCTTTTTAGCTAGCCGATTAAGGTTTGGGGTGTCGGCCTCACCTCCGTAATAGCCTCCAAGATCTCCATAACCAATATCATCGGCAAGGATAATGATTATATTGGGTTTGGTACTGGTTTGGGCACTAACTGCTGTGGAGTATAATGGCTGAAATAAGCAAAAAGCCAAGATATGAAATCTTATGTGAATCATTTTTTTACTATGATTAATGCTGAAAATATTTGTCAGTAGTTAATATACTACAAATAGATCATTTGTTCAGGCCATTTTTCTTCGGTTCACTTAAAATTATTTAGGCCTATGGTTTCCTAATATTTTTCTATATTGTTCTTTCAAATTTCAAATTCAAAATATCATTTACTATTCTATGAGGCCAATTCTAACCTTCAATTCATTATGCTTTTTATGCATAAGTCTATTCTTTTTTGCTTGCAAACAAGAGGTTTCAACCACATCTGAAACACCTCAAAAGCCCAATATTGTCATTATCTATATGGATGATTTGGGGTATGGGGACATGAGTGCTTACGAAGCAGGTTTGCTTGAAACCCCAAACATGGACTTTCTTGCCAACGGTGGTGTGAAATTTACTGCTGGATATGCTTCTTCTGCTACCTGCTCACCAAGTAGGTACGCCTTGTTAACAGGTACTTATCCATGGAGAAATAAGGATGCGAAAATATTACCAGGAACGGCACCATTACTCATTGGAACATCAGAGATGACCATTCCTAAAATGCTGAAAAGTGAAGGCTATGCCACTGCTGTGGTCGGAAAATGGCACCTGGGATTGGGTGCAGGTTCAGTCAACTGGAATGAAAAAGTAAGCCCTGGGCCTAATGAGGTAGGTTTTGATTATTCTTATATAATGGCGGCTACTCAGGATAGGGTACCCACGGTATATTTGGAGAATGGGCTCGTAGAAGGGTTGGATCCCAATGACCCAATTGAAGTGAGCTATGAAAAAAACTTTGTAGGAGAACCAACAGGGAAAGAAAACCCTGAGATGTTGAAAATGAAATGGCACCATGGCCATAACAACAGTATTGTCAACGGAATTCCTCGCATAGGTTTTATGAAGGGGGGAGAAAAAGCAAAATGGGTGGATGAAGACATGGCTGATCATTTCCTTGAAAAAGCACAGGCCTATGTAAAAGAGAAAAAAGACCAACCTTTCTTCTTGTATTATGCCTTGCAACAACCACATGTGCCAAGAACTCCTCATCCAAGGTTTGAAGGAAAATCGGGAATGGGTCCGCGTGGCGATGTTATTTTGGAAGCAGATTGGTGTGTTGGTCAATTTATGGAGACTTTAGAGAAGGAAGGACTTCTTGAAAATACGCTAGTGATTTTTTCTAGTGACAATGGACCGGTATTGAATGATGGTTATTATGACGATGCAGAGGAAAAAGTTGGAGACCATACCCCTTCAGGACCACTGAGAGGTGGGAAATACAGTTTGTTCGAAGCGGGTACCAGGGTGCCTTTTGTAAGTTATTGGAAAGGAACTGTGCAATCCGGAACCACCGATGCCATGGTAAGTCAGATTGATATTTTTAACTCTTTGGCGGCGATTGTAGGTAGTGATGAAAGGACTGCTGATGGTGAAGATTTTTCCGATGTATTCTTGGGTAAAGTTGACAAAGGAAGAGAATCCCTTATTTTGGAAGCCACTTCTCGTACCGCTTATCGAAAAGGAAATTGGGTATTGATACCTCCTTATAAAGGTCCTGCAGCCAATAAAATGGTGAACATAGAGCTTGGAAATGATGCTGATTTTCAGTTGTACGACTTGAGTAATGACATAGGCCAACAAAATAACCTGGCAAAAGAAAATCCCGAAAAGCTTAAAGAATTGCTGGAAGAATTTATTGCAATCAGAGGAGAGGACTTTGTCAATACAGAGGCTTTAGAGTTGAAGTAAGTTCATAAGCTGATCGAATTATAAATCAATTTAATAACCCTACAATTCCCAAATGTTCAGCTCAAGTTTAAAGGCCATTGGTTTATTTTTGTTGACTTCGTTAATCTCAAGCATATCCTATGGGCAAGAAAAGCCTGAGGTCATTGTACTCACAGATATTGGTGGAGATACGGATGATGAACAAAGTTTGGTTAGGTTCCTTTATTATGCAGATCAATTCGATATCAAGGCCATTTGTGCTACCAGCAGACTTGGCCATGGGCAGGATACCAAGCCAGAGTTGATTAAAGGGCATTTAGAAGCTTATAAAACAATTTACCCAAACTTATTGCTTCATAGCAAAGAATATCCACAGCCTGATCATTTGATGGGCCTTGTGAAAAATGGTCAGGGGAACTCAAAGGCCATTGGTGAGGGCTTTGATTCGGAAGCTTCTGATGCCATTATCAGTATTGTAGATGCGAGCAAGAATACCACTCATATTCCGGTATGGGGTGGCCTTAGGGAGTTGGCGCAAGCACTTTGGAAAGTAAAAAACACCCGCAGTGAAGCCGAACTTGAGCAGTTTTGCAGCCAAATTCAGGTTCATGCCATAGGGGATCAAGATGGACACAGGGAATACATTCACAAGAATTTTAAATCCCTTAAATTTATTGCCAATGGCTATGCATGGTATGGGTTTACAGGTGTAGTACAACTTTCTTCCTTTAGAGGAATGTACATGACTGGAAACCAAGAAATGCAGGATGCGGACTGGGTGAAAACAAATATCCATGGAAATGGGCCATTAAGTGACAGGTATCAATTAAATGGTCATGGCACCAATGGGATGAAAGAAGGGGATTCACCTTCTTTTATGGGATTGATAGGGAATGGATTAAATGTACCAGCACACCCGGAATGGGGTGGCTGGGGAGGTAGATACCGACAGCTATCCAAAAAAACCTACATCGATGCCCCGGATTTTATGGAAGGAACCTTGAATGAAAGACATGGAATAGCCCGGTGGAGGACAGCTTTTCAATCTGATTTTATGGCAAGGGTTAAATGGGCAGTACTTCCTTTTGATCAAGCCAATCATAATCCAGAAGTGATGGTTAATAACCATAAGTCAAGCGAGCCTTTGTATATAAATGCTCAGCCTGGAAAAGAATTAGAGTTAGATGCGAGGGCAAGTACTGATCCGGATGGTGATTCAATCACCTTTCGTTGGTGGGTTTACAATGAGATTTTTCAGCCGCTTAGTCCAATAGACTTTAGAGGTTCCGAAACAAATTCAAAAGTGAAAATTAAGGTTCCACCAATGGCTCAAGGGAAGCAACTGCACCTTATTCTTGAAGTTACAGACGATGGCTTACCTGCCCTGACCAGCTACAAACGTGTCATAATTAAGGCAACAATATGATTTTATTCCATCAACCTTTATTGGCTATTGAGGGATAGTCGATACACCTGATTTTGTAAAAAGATACCAAGATTGCATGGTCATGGTATTATTTTCTATTGATATAAAATTTACAATAAACCCAAATCTATGCCCATTTCTATGCCATCAATAGCTCATAAAATTTCACTGCTATTTATTTGCTTCAGTATAGTTTTTTCCACCTATTCTCAGGAAAACCGAAACCTGTTGACCAATTCCCTAAGCAGAAAACAAATTGGGGACAATTTAAGCAGTGTAAAACAATGGGTCAATTATCCTGCCTATGAGGACAGAGATGCCTGGAATAACCTCCCTGCAGATGTAAGAAAAGCCATAATAAATGAAGGGGAGGCTTACTTAGATTACGATTGGCCAATTGTCAAGGCCAGCATGTACCTTGAGTTTACACGTACAGGAGATAGAACTAAAGATGCTGCCGTTAACAGTGCCAGGAAGAAGGCCCTTCAAGCGCTGATGATGGCCGAGCTGGTGGAGGGAAAAGGCAGGTTTTTGGATGACTTGGTCAATGGCGTTTTTGCTTTCTGCGAACAAACTTATTGGGGAGCCTCAGCACATTTTTACCTGTATGGATTTGAAGGAAGCATTGCCAATCCTACCACCGTTATGCCTGATATTGAATACCCAATTATAGATTTAATGGTTGGAGATATTGCAAGTGATTTGGCCTGGACCCTGTATTACTTCAAAGATGCTTTTGATGCCATCAGCCCTGTAATAAGTAAAAGGCTTTCCTCAGAATTAAAGAAGAAGGTGTTACAGCCTTTTTATGAGCGCAATGATTTTTGGTGGATTACAGGCTGGGGAGAAGGACGGGTAAATAACTGGACCCCATGGTGCAATTTCAATGTGCTTACCGTCTTGCTATTGGTAGAAGAGGACCCGATTAAAAAACAGGATGCGGTGTACAAGTCCATGCAATCGGTGGATTTATTTATTAATTCCTATCCAGATGATGGTAGTTGTAGTGAAGGGCCAGCTTATTGGGCACATGCAGGTGGTAAAATGTTTGACTACCTGGAACTATTGGACAAAGCTTTAGAAGGAGGAATAGCTCCTATTTTTGCGCATCCACTTATAGGGAATATGGGGAAATACATCTATCGATCTCATATTAACGATGGCAGTTATTATATCAATTTTGCTGATGCTCCTTTAAAAATCAAGCATGATCTGGGTAGAATATTCAGGTATGGAAAAAAAATAAATGACCCTATCATGGAGAAGTTTGCTGCTTATTTGGCAAACATTAGAAATGAAAGCGATCTGGCAACCTCAGGAACGATAGGGGATAGGTTAGGAAATGTATTTATGCTAGCCTCCTTGAAAGATTTGCCAGCAAAAGCTCCCCAGGTTAAAGATTTCTATTTTCCTGATTGGGATGTGGTGATAGCCAGAGAAGAAGCGAATGCCAAAGGCTTTTATTTTACAGCAAAAGGAGGTGATAATGACGAACACCATAATCACAATGATGTGGGTTCTTTTATGCTATATTATGATGGGAAACCTGTTTTTATTGATGTGGGAGTGGGTACTTATACCAGGCAAACCTTCAGTCCTGAGCGGTATTCTATTTGGACCATGCAATCCAATTACCACAACTTGCCCCTCATTAATGGAGTAGCACAAAAAGCAGGTGGGAATTTTAAAGCTACAGGATCCAAATATCGCTTGAAAAATGATCAGGTTTATTTTCAAACAGATATTGCAGCTGCTTATCCGAAAGAAGCAGCTGTAAAAACCTGGGAAAGGTCCTTTGAATTTAGGAGAGAAAATGGTTTGATTATTAAGGATCATTTTGAATTGGATAAAAATCAAAACGCAACAAGCTTCCATTTTATGAGTGCATTGCCTGTTGCGATAAAATCTCCCGGATTGTTAGAAATTAAAGGAGAAGGGATTGCGATTAATATGCGCTTTGACCACAGAAAACTTGATGCCACTATAGAGACAATTGCCATCGAAGACCCTAAGTTAATCTCCAATCATGGAGAGCAATTGTATAGAATTGTTTTTAAATGGATGGAAGACAAGCTAAAGGGAGACATTAAGTTTTCAATCAGCGCTAAAAAGTAAGTGGAAATTTGAATTGCTTAAAGTTTTGGTTTTATGATAAATCTTGCAAAGGTTTAGTTGATTCATCATATGATGCAATACCATCTTATTTAGGCTGTGCATTGTTTATCCGGTCATCCTCAAAATAAGTGCAATAACATAATTTTAGCCCCTATTTCATTAATTAAGTGATTTTTTCAATTAGATTGTATCTTTATAAATAGATCAATGAAAAATATCACCTATCTCTTCCTTCTTTTGAGTTGTATGGCTTGTAAGAATAGTCATAAAGAGGTTGGGAAACCAAATATTCTATGGATTTCCCATGAAGATTTGGGGCCTATATATGGGTGTTATGGTGACGAATACGCTACAACACCTACCATTGACGAGTTGGCAGCCAACAGTATTAAATTTACGCAGGTCTATTCAAATGCGCCAATATGCGCACCAGCTCGCTCTACTTTGATCACTGGTATGTATGCTGTTTCCCTAGGCACACAACACCTTAGGTCTGCAATCCCAGTTCCGGCGTCAATGAAAATATTGCCTGAAGTGATGCGGGAGGCAGGCTATTATACGAGTAACAATGTAAAGACAGATTATAACTTCAGCCATGAAGACAGGTGGGATGAAAGCAGTAAGGAGGCCCATTGGAGAAATCGGCCAGAGGGCAAGCCTTTTTTTAGTGTGTTTAACTTTATGATTACCCATGAAGGTCCTACCAATGCTTTGAGACCAGAGGATACATCCAGTCTACAAACCCATCATGATCCTGCAAAAGCAGTGCTTCCCCCTCACTTGCCAGACAGTCCCAAAATGCGCGAGATATGGGCCCATATGTACGATTTGCTGGAAGTATTTGATGGGCAAGTGAAAGATTTGTTAAGTCAGTTGGAAGCAGATGGGCTACTTGAAGAGACCATTGTCTTTGTCTTTGCAGACCATGGGCATGGTTTGCCCGGGCACAAGCGTTGGCTTGACAATGCTGGATTACAAGTCCCTTTTATTTTACATGTTCCGGATAAATACAAACATTTGGTCGCCAATATTTCCGGTCAGGAATCAGATAGGCTGGTCAGCTTTGTGGATTTTGCCCCGACTACACTTTCTTTGGCGGGAGCAAATATTCCTGAAATGATGGAGGGGATTGATTTCTTAGCCAAGGAAGAAAGTGACTATGTATTTGGCTATAGGGACAGAGCAGATGACTGCTATGAAGTAGCAAGGTCCGTTTATGATGGCCGGTATTTGTATATCCGTCATTTTATGCCCCAGCTTCCTTATTATCAAAATGCCCTTATTTTTAATAAAGGGGGGAGTTATACGGAAATGAACAGACTCAGAGATGCTGGTGAATTAACTGATGCAGCAGAAAAGATGTATGCTACCAAACCCGTGGAGATCTTATATGATCTACAGGAAGATCCCCTGGAACAGAATAACCTGGCTACCAGGCCAGAAATGAAAAAGAAGCTAGAGGAACTGGCTGGTGAACTGGATGAATGGATGATTCGACATAGGGACACAGGCTTGCTTACTGAGGGCATAATGATGGAGCAGGCAAGCCAATCTAAGGAAAGTGTGTACGCGATCAGTAGGGCTTATTCAGAGGAGTCTTTCAAGGAAGTATTAGAAGTAGCAAAAATGGTTGGAAAGATCACTGACCTTTCTGCTGTCATCCCTTCCTTGGAGAGTGATCTGGAATCAGCTAGGTTTTGGGGGCTTATCGGAATTGATGCCTATGAGGGAGAAATTGGGCAGGTGGTTCCGAATTTAATCACATTGTTGTCAGATGATGTTCCCGCCGTGGCCATCAAGGCTGCAGAAATTTTGATTAAAAGGGAGGACAATAATGCGGCCTATGAAGTTTTAAAAAACATGCTTTTGCTTGAAGACGAGGTTCAGGTTTTGCAGGCAGCAATTAGTGTTCGCCGATTAGGTGTTAAAGCCAAACCATTAATATCCATTATAACAGAAGAGATTTTCCCCAAATATTCAGGGGAAATTTGGGGGAGGTATAAAAACTGGAGTTATCCCATGTTTATTGGAATGGCCTTAGACCAGGCTCAGATTAATTGCGGAATTGATGTGCCCACAAGGAAATAGAGAAGATTTAAACCCAAAATCATACAAGAATTCACTTTATTGAAAAAATCATACCCACTTACAAATATACATTATGCTTTTACAAGGAATTGATTGGTTGATATTGGTCGCTTTTTTTGCTGTCTCGTTGGGGATAGGATTGTACAGTTCCCGACAATCATCTAAAAACATTAATGAATTCTTTAAAGCTGGAGGTAATCTGCCTTGGTGGATTTTAGGAACATCCATGGTGGCTACCACCTTTTCCACTGACACCCCAAATCTAATTACAGATATCGTCAGGAAAAACGGAATTTCAGGCAATTGGGTGTGGTGGAGTTTCCTGTTAACGGGAATGTTGACTGTATTTTTCTTTGCCAAACTTTGGAAAAGATCTGGGGTATTGACAGATATAGAATTTTATGAATTGCGCTATAGTGGCAAAGCGGCCTCTTTTTTAAGAGGGTTTAGGGCAATATTTCTAGGATTGTTTTTCAATGTTGTGATCATTTCTGGCGTGTCTCTGGCAGCAATTAAGATCGGAGGGGTTTTGCTTGGAATAAGCCCGGTAGCTACTTTGTTAATTTCTGGAATTGTTACCGTTATCTACAGTTCATTGGGAGGTTTGCGAGGGGTTGTATTCACAGATTTCATCCAATTTATCTTGTCTTTAGCAGGAGCAATCGCAGCTGCTTGGGTAGCCGTCAATCATCCCGCTATCGGTGGACTTGATAATCTTGTCACTCATGAATTAATTGTAGATAAGCTTAATTTTATTCCTGATATCGCCAATAAAGAAATTTTCCTTACCATATTCCTAATTCCATTGTTTATACAATGGTGGTCTGTATGGTATCCTGGTTCTGAGCCTGGTGGTGGAGGCTTTATTGTCCAAAGGATGCTCGCTGCCAAAGATGAAAAGAATGCCTTGTCAGCTGTTATGTTTTTCACCATTGTTCATTATGCCATCAGACCTTGGCCTTGGATATTGGTAGCCTTGTGTAGTATTATCGTTTTTCCTGACCTGGCATCACTTCAGGCTGCATTCCCTAATGCAGATGCATCGATTGTTCAGGACGATATGGCCTATCCTGCTATGCTCTCCTTTATGCCGGTTGGAATTATGGGATTAGTAGTAACTTCCTTGGTAGCTGCTTATATGTCCACACTTTCCACGATGCTTAATCTTGGTGCTTCGTACATGGTAAATGATTTTTACTTAAGGTTTATCAAGCCAGACAGTACACAGAAGCACCTTGTGGCAGTCGGTAGAATAGCGACCGTTACCATCATGGTTTTGGGTGGCTATGTGGCTTTACATTTAGAAAATGCATTGCAGACATTTAGTATACTTCTGCAAATTGGCGCAGGAACAGGTTTGATTTATATCTTACGCTGGTATTGGTGGAGGATCAATGCCATGAGTGAGATTGTAGCGATGGCAGCTTCGTTCCTTACAGCCTTGTATTTTGCCTTTATTCATCAAAATTATTTTGATGCCTTCGCGACCCATGAAGAGTTGATTGTTGGTATCATGGTGACATCAGTTTGTTGGGTTTCGACAGCTTATCTTTCCACACCTACAGAGAAATCCGTTCTTATTTCTTTCGTAAAAAAGACAAAAGCTCCAGGACCGGGTTGGAAGAGGATACACAATTTATTAGGAAGTACTGGAGAAAAAGTAGACACCACAGGTTACTTTGATTTTCAGGCAGCAATTCTGGCATTTGGCGCCGGAGTTATTGGAGTGTTTAGTTTTCTTTTCGGAACAGGAAATGTTTTATTAGGGGATATGGCCAATGGGATCTTATTAATAATTTTATCCACCATTTCTTTTTGGGCATTATATGCGTTGAGGAAGCGATTCTAGGGAGAAACCTACAGGGCTCGGATAACTAAAACCAGGGATGGTGCAACTCTTGGAGGGAAAAGCATTCGCCAAATCCCTAACCAATGAGTAGTTGAAGGTGAGTTTCAGTGCTGGCTGTTCAACACCTTCAGTGTTGAGGGTCGGCGTGTTTTCCTTTGCCGTGGGGTTGCCACCCACGGTTATTGTAGTTCAGACCCTTCAGGTCTGTATTTTTTAGAAAAGTGGCTAGTATTATTGCTATAGTCACTCCGATAGGTTCGTCATTGCGAACCCTTTTTGGGAGGGCTAAGGAGGGAAAGGGTGTGTCAATTTCGTCTGATTTTGACTGCTGGGCTTGTCAAAGGTGATTCAAAGTATTTTACAGGCCATGTATTAATATTAAACAATAGGGTAGAAGAACTAAATGGTTTGAGGAATTAATTATTCAAAATGATGTTTGGGACCTAAGGCAAAGTTGAAAAGTCCTTGCCTATCAGAACGAATCCAAAGAAGCCTACAGGGCTTCAACAACAATAACCACGGGTGAAAACCCGTGGACCGTAATCAGCCATCGAATCCCCAAGCCCGAACGGGGTTGAACAAGAGACTCCATATCGATAGGTTCAACGCCTTCAGTGTTGAGGGCAAATGTGTATTCCTTTGCCGTGGGTTGCCACGCACGGTTATTGTAGTTCAGACCCTTCAGGTCTGTATTTTTTAGAAAAGTGGCTAGTATTATTGCTATAGTCACTCCAATCGGTTCGTCATTGCGAACCCTTTTTGGGAGGGCTAAGGAGAGAAAGGGTGTGTCAATTTCGTCTGATTTTGACTGCTGGGCTTGTCAAAGGTGATTCAAAGTATTTTACAGGCCATGTATTAATATTAAACAATAGGGTAGAAGAACTAAATGGTTTGAGGAATTAATTATTCAAAATGATGTTTGGGACCTAAGGCAAAGTTGAAAAGTCCTTGCCTATCAGAACGAATCCAAAGAAGCCTACAGGGCTTCAACAACAATAACCACGGGTGAAAACCCGTGGACCGTAATCAGCCATCGAATCCCCAACCCCGAATGGGGTTGAACAAGAGACTCCATATCGATAGGTTCAACACCTTCAGTGTTGAGGGTAAATGAGTTTTCCTTGCCCGTGGGGTTGCCATGCACGGTTATTATAGTTCAGACCCTTCAGGTCTGTATTTTTTAGAAAAGTGGCTAGTATTATTGCTATAGTCACTCCGATAGGTTCGTCATTGCGAACCCTTTTTGGGAGGGCTAAGGAGGGAAAGGGTGTGTCAATTTCGTCTGATTTTGACTGCTGGGCTTGTCAAAGGTGATTCAAAGTATTTTACAGGCCATGTATTAATATTAAACAATAGGGTAGAAGAACTAAATGGTATGATGAATTAATTATTCAAAATGATGTTTGGGACCTAAGGCAAAGTTGAAAAGGCCTTGCTTATCAGAACGAATCCAAAGAAGCCTACAGGGCTTCAACAACAATAACCACGGGTGAAAACCCGTGGACCGTAATCAGCCATCGAATCCCCAAGCCCGAACGGGGTTGAACAAGAGACTCCATATCGATAGGTTCAACGCCTTCAGTGTTGAGGGCAAATGTGTTTTCCTTTGCCGTGGGTTGCCACGCACGGTTATTGTAGTTCAGACCCTTCAGGTCTGTATTTTTTAGAAAAGTGGCTAGTATTATTGCTATAGTCACTCCAATCGGTTCGTCATTGCGAACCCTTTTTGGGAGGGCTAAGGAGGGAGGCTGTGTCAATTTCGTTTCAAGTTAGGATTTTTGGTCTAGAGATTTGAGTTATTAATTATTTCATTCCATGCAACCTTATGCCCCAGAAGAACTTGTAAGATTTCAGCATGGATTAGTTGGTCTACCGGTGGCTGAGCGGAGTCGATGCCATAGGCTGAGGTATCCGGAATACCTACTCCTTCCGCTCAGGATCCGGTTATATGAATCTTAATCCAATAAATTTCTAAAATTAAAGAGTGTAGCGAAATGCATTTTTATTGCGTCTTGTGATTGGGCTGGTCATAATTATTGGAATTATCCCTGTTATTGAAATAACTCCATAAAATTTAATGTGGCAAATAATTGATAGCTCCCTTTGGGAGTATTGACTATTCTATTTGGACTGCTACAATTATGTTTGGTTTAAGGTTAAATAAATTAGTTGCCAAGTCAGTGCTTTAATTTATATTTGCCAAATAATTTTTGGTATTGTACTTATTTATATAAAAAAATGAGATTCCTTACATTTTGTGTATTATCGATACTTTTTGCTTTCCCAGGGTTTTCTCAGAAAATCACCATAAGTGGAACAGTAAAAGAAGAAGGCACAGGAGAAAACCTGATAGGTGCGAATATCTACGATAAAATTTCTCAAAAAGGGTCTGTTACCAATCAGTTTGGGTTTTATAGTTATACAACTTCTGGCGATAGTTTAGACCTATATTTTAGTTTTGTAGGATTTCAGGCCAAGCACATTCAATTCAAAGCAAATAAGGATACTGTAATTAATGTGACCTTAGTGCCTGACGGTAATCTTGAGGAGGTGGTAGTTTCTGCCTCTGATATGGACCAAATTCAGGAAGTTACGAGGATGAGCTCCATCAATGTCCCGATAGATCAAATCAAGGAATTGCCCGCATTAATGGGAGAAGTAGATGTTTTTAAAGTGCTACAACTTTTGCCCGGTGTGCAGTCTGGTACAGAAGGAGGGAGCGGCCTATACGTAAGGGGAGGAGGTCCTGATCAAAACCTGATTTTATTGGACGGGGTACCTGTATACAATGCATCACACCTATTTGGTTTCTTTTCTGTTTTCAATGCAGATGCCATCAATAATGTCGAGCTTATCAAAGGTGGCTTTCCTTCCAGGTATGGTGGTAGACTCTCTTCGGTGATTGATATAAGCATGAAGGAAGGCAATATGCAGGAATTTAAAGGAGAAGGTTCCATAGGATTAATTGCCTCTAAAGTGACTGTGGAGGGGCCTATAAAAAAGGATAAAACTTCATTTATTTTGTCCGCCAGACGAACTTACCTGGATATTTTGGCCCGGCCAATTATCAAAGCTGCTACTGAGGGAGAAGAAAATATAGGCTATTATTTTTATGACCTTAATGGCAAAGTCAATCATATAATTAATGACAAAAACAGGTTGTACCTGAGTGTTTATTCGGGAGATGATAAGGCCTATTCCAAGTTTAAAAACTTTTATGTCAATGACAATGAAAGGACAGATTATGATGAGGAATTTGGCTTGAAGTGGGGCAATTTTATCTCAGCCATTCGATGGAATAATGTTATAAATAGTCGCCTATTTAGCAATTATACTTTTACTTATAGTCGTTACAATTTTGACCTCTTTAGTAATTATGAAGAAAAAATCACTGGCAATGGTACTTCTGAGACCAATACTTATTCTGACAGGTATTTTTCTGGAATCAGAGATTGGGCAGGCAGGGCAGATTTTGAATTCATACCTAATCCAGATCATTATTTTCGATTTGGTACCAATGTTATTTTCCATAAGTTCTCCCCAGGAGTTTATGCCAGTAAGAGCAGTCAAGGGGACAATGATCTCCAATTGGGTGCAGACGAACTTAATTCAACGGAATATGCGGTGTATGCCGAGGATGATATCAATATAACCAGCCGACTGAAAGCGAATTTGGGTCTTCATTACTCAGGATTTAATACGGACAATCAGCATTACAATTCACTTCAACCCAGGATAGCGGCAAGATACCTGGTCAATTCCAGTACCTCAGTAAAAGCCTCCTATGTTACCATGGCACAATTCATTCATTTACTTACCAATGCAGGACTAGGTCTGCCTACTGATCTGTGGGTACCAGCGACTGCCAATATTGGACCTCAAAAAGCCATGCAGGTGGCTATTGGAGGGGTTAAAAACTTCAATAAATTTGAACTGAGTGCTGAGGCCTATTACAAGACCATGGATGGCTTAATCGAATACAAAGATGGGGCAACCTATCTCAATCTGGATGAAGATTGGCAAGAGAAAGTGGCTGTAGGTGAGGGACTGAGCTATGGACTCGAATTATTACTTCAAAAGAAGGTAGGCAAAATATCCGGATGGATAGGGTATACCCTGTCTAAAACTGAAAGGAGGTTTGATGAGATTAATTTTGGGGAATGGTTTCCCTATAAATACGACAGGAGACACGATGTGAGCATAGCCCTAACCCATGAATGGAAGGAAAATAAAGACTTTTCGGTAGTCTGGGTATATGGAACAGGAAATGCTGTTTCACTTCCGACACAACGTTACGAAGGAGCCGAAGTAAATAATTATGGTGGTAGCACATGGAGGTCTGAGGTAGAGTACTATGAAAGTAGGAATAATTTCAGGAATAGGGACTACCATAGACTGGACCTAAGTTTCAGTTGGTGGAAAACAAAAAAATGGGGAGAACGAAAATGGACCCTGGGCATCTACAATGTCTACAACCGGATGAATCCTTTTTTTATGGACATTGGTTATGACCAGCAGAGCAATAAAAAGTTGATTCAATACAGCCTTTTCCCCATTATTCCATCTTTTTCTTACGGGTTTAAATTTTAATAGCACATGGAAATATTAATTAGATCTCGAAAGTATAGTTTGTTGATTATTATCATTGGTGCCATTTTTATTAGCGCTTGCGAAACTTCAGTAGACATTGAAATTCCTTTTGAAAAGCCGCTAGTAACCCTAAATTCCACCTTTATTCACGATACCAATCCTAAAGTACGGCTAACTTTTACCAAGCATATTCTTGATAATAATTGGGAATTTGAACCTATTAGCGAGGCAGATGTGAAACTAATGCAAGGAAATGAAACCTGGTACCTTGATTATAATGAAGAAAGTGGTGACTACGCCAATTCTGAATACCTTATTGAAGAAGGCAAAGAATACACCCTAGAAGTACTGTTGGAAGGCTATGATAAGATCACAGCATCGGAGAAAGTTCCTATTAAAGTTCCTATTAAAGAATTCATTTACAACGGTCAGGTACAAAGAGATTCCTGGTCAACCAGCGATGATATTACCCTTATATTTGATGATCCTGTTGGGGAAAATTACTATGAAATTTCAGCCTATTATTATCGGTTAAATTCTTACACCGATCAATACGGAAATGAATTCTACTATGAGGATAATTATCCAATTTATTTGGAACCTAAAAATCCTACTTATGAAAACGACTATAACGTTAATGGAGAAATTCTCATAGATGACAATTTATTTGATGGTGCAGAAGCGAAAATAGACTTTTTTATCAATGGGAATAATTTTGAAGGGGACAACGGAGGGGATATTTATTTTGTGTTGAAAGCAATATCACCGAGTTATTATGATTACGGGTCTACCTTTGGTTTACAAGAATGGAATGATGGCGATCCTTTTGCGCAACCGGTACAGGTTTTTTCAAATATTGAGAATGGTATTGGGATTCTAATGGCGGGTAGTGTATTTACTAAAAGAATGGATGCTGATTTCGGTCAAAATTAAATCAGCAATAGAATTGCTATTGCCTATTACCAAAGAAAATCGCTTCGAAATCAGATAATTATTGCCGTCTTTGATTTTACCATTTCTATACCAGATTCAGGTATGGATTTATTGATTGTTCCGTGGCTACAAACGCTTAGGCAAAACTTTCCTTCAATTTCACAATTAGTTTCACCTAAAACTTTAAATTATCCAAATCAGATGGAGAAGCGATTGTAGTCTCTTGGTATTGCAAACTCCAGCCCAAAGAATTGGTTAGAATATAGATCTTGGAAAGCTCATTGATCAGCCTTTCTTTGGCATCTTCTTTAAGGTCAGACTGGTCGATTTTTTTCTGGATCATTTTATCTACACTGCCTTTGATTTTGTTATAATCAGCGGCATCAAACTTATTGAAATAATCCTGACTGACATCATAGTATTGAAGGTCAGGATAAATGCTGATTTCGGGTTCGGGAAGGAATAAAATGCGCACTTGTTTGGCTTCCTGGTCTACTTCCGTTTTGATTTGCCTAAGGTCATATGCGATCGTTACTTTCGCATTTACGATGACCAGTGCTTTTTTGTTGGCAGAAAAGATGTCGAAGTAATTTTTTTTGGTGTTTTTATAACTCAACACCTGAGAAAACTGTCCTTCAGTGACAATGAGCTTGCCTACCTGCTTGATTTGTTGTTCTAAAAGGGCCGAATTGAGTTGTATTTCTGCTTCCTGGTTATTTTTTCCCATGAAATATTGAAACGACCAAATTACAGCGATTGCTGTAATGATTCCTGCCAAAAACCTAAACATAAATTTGGATTATAACCTTGATGACCATAGTAATCTAACAAAAGAAAGGAGAAATAGATTGCCTTCCTATAAATTATTAATTGAAAGCAGAAGGGGCTTAGTTTATTTGAGAAAAAAATTTTAATGAGAAAAACCTTTTAATAAAAGAAATACATTGAATATATTAGTACAAAAGCCCAAAACAATACACTCAAATTAACAATTATGATGGATTTTCCATGGTTTCAATTTTATCCGGAAGCTGTTCCTAAGCAAATAGACCCGGATCAATACAGTAGTGCAGTAGATCTTTTTGAAGAAAGCATAGCAAAATTTGGAGATGCGATCGCCTATGAATGTATGGATAAAACCATCACCTTTAATGAATTAGACAAGTTAGCTGCTACCTTTGCCTCTTTTTTACAACACGAGCTTAATTTAAAAAAAGGGGATAGAATAGGCATACAAATGCCCAATTTACTACAATACCCTATTGTCATGTTTGGCGCACTAAGGGCAGGGTTGATAGTGGTAAATACAAATCCCTTGTATACCTCTTCGGAAATGGAGCATCAATTTTCAGACGCAGGTGTCAAAGCAGTGGTTATCGTTGCTAATTTTGCCCATAATCTTGAAAAAATTAAAAATAAAATTGGCCTTAAGCATATTGTGGTTACTCAAATTGGAGATTCACTGGGCGGATTAAAAGGAGGCATTGTCAATTTGGTAGTCAAATACATCAAAAAGATGGTTCCCGCTTACAATATTCCCGAGGCATGGAGCTTTAAAAAGGCAATGGCAGCCGGTGAGAATAAACCTTTTGAAAGACAGCATTTAACCCATGAGGACTTGGCTTTCCTACAATATACAGGAGGAACTACCGGTGTGTCCAAAGGTGCTATGCTAAGTCATGGGAATATAGTCGCCAATATGCAGCAGATTTCCGCTTGGATGAAGCCTAAGCTTATTGAGAAGGAGGAAACAGTCATTACTGCCCTTCCCCTGTATCATATTTTTGCTTTAACGGTCAATTGCCTGGCAATGATGAAAATTGGTGCACACAATGTATTGATAACCAACCCCCGGGATATGCCAACTTTCTGTAAAACGCTTAAAAAGCATCCTTTTAGTGTTTTCACAGGAGTCAACACGCTTTTTAATGGCTTATTGAATCAGGAAGCTTTTAGGGCGATTGACTTCAGCTCCCTGAAAATTGCAGTTGCTGGTGGAATGGCACTTCAATCTTTCGTCGCCAAACGATGGAAGGAAGTGACTGAAGTCCCTATTTCTGAAGGTTATGGACTTACGGAAACTTCTCCTGTGGTTACCTGTAACCCAATAGATGGTACTGAAAGGCTTGGTACGATTGGTATTCCCCTGCCAAATACCGATGTTAAAATAATTGATGATGAAGGGAATGATTTGCCCTTAGGTGAAAGAGGTGAGTTATGCGTTAAAGGGCCTCAGGTGATGCCAGGCTATTGGCAAAGACCAGAAGAAACCGCCGATAGTTTTATTGGTGAATGGTTTAAAACTGGAGACATTGCGGTTAGGGATGAAGATGGGTTCTTTAAAATTGTAGACCGGAAAAAAGAAATGATCCTGGTTTCGGGGTTTAATGTCTACCCAAATGAGGTAGAAGATGCATTGACAGCACATGATAAGGTTGATGAAGCAGGGGTAATTGGTATTCCAGACGAGAAGTCTACTGAAAGGGTAATTGCCTACGTAATTGCCACTGACAAGTCGCTCACAGCTGAAGAATTGATCGCCTTTTCCAGAGAAACCTTAACGAGTTATAAAGTGCCTAAAGAAATTTATTTTGTGGATGAACTTCCAAAATCTAACGTAGGAAAAATCCTCAGGAGAGTAATCAAAGAAAATCACTTAAAGAAGATGGCGAATTAAGCCATCTTCTTTCCCTGGTCTATGTTCTTTATGATTTTGGCAGGGTTTCCACCGACGATCACATCTGATGGTACATCACGAGTAACTACTGCGCCGGCAGCAATGATGCTCCTGTCTCCAATAGTGACTCCAGGGCATATAATCGCTCCTCCTCCCACCCATACATCATCACCTATAGTGACGGGCTTACCGAATTCAAGCAAGCTTCCTCTAGTCTTGGCGTCGATTGGATGGGTGGCTGCATAAATGTTTACCCCTGGCCCAAACATGCTTCGGTTACCTATTGTAATTGAATTTATGTCTAAGAGTACACAATTGAAATTAAAAAAAACCTGATCTCCCACACTGATATTGTAACCATAATCACAAAAAAATGGAGGCTCTAACCCAAAATCTTTGCCTACATGCTTAAAAAGCTTTTTAGCAATTTTAACCTTATGAGAGCTGTCACCAGGGAAGTTTTGGTTTAAGTCATTGAGTAATTGTCTGGTTTGAAACCTGTCCTTGCTTAGGGTTTCGTCTGATGCCAGGTACAATTCACCATCAAGCATTTTTTCTTTTTCAGATTTCATGGTTTAATCCAGGTTTAGTTGATTCTTGATTTGATTCAGATGCCTTTTTTCATGACTCAAAATGATTGCTATAGCTGTGTCCAATGGATATACAATCCATTTATTGGCTGGAGAATAAATCATAAGGTTTTGACCCAGATAAGACTCCAGCTTTAAAATATAATTTGACAATTGGTCTTGCTTATTGCGAAATTCAGACCTAAGGTCATTGTTATGGGTTTTTTCAAGTGGCTCCCAGGAACTAAAAGTTTTTATTTTTGTATCTTTATTCATGGCAGAGAGGATCTGTTCTCCCATCATTTTACCATAAAAAGGAAGTTTTCCTAAAATTGGAGACTTAAATTTTTGATCAATAATTTGGTCAAAAATGGGAAAATAGGATGCGTTTACTGTAATTATATGGTGAACAATTTCCATTGGACTCCATTTTCCTGGTCCTGGTTTTAGGTTCAAAGTGGTAAGGTCATATTCCTCCAAAAGCTTTTCAAATTCCCAGGTTATTTTGGTTAACTCCATTTGCCAGGCATCTGCTTTTTCTTTCATTATTGCGGTGTTTTAAGAAGTGGTTGAATTAAAAGATGACCTGAAGGAAATTGTTTGGTGGATTCTTCAGTTTAATATTTAATATTACACATTTGACAACTTTTATTCAAGCAGAAATTAAATGAATCAATTTTCTTTCTGCTTAGTATTGTTTTTATTTATGACCTATTTATGTATGCAATTGTAGATATTGAAACTACTGGAGGCTTTACTGCTAACAATAGCATTATAGAAATCGCAGTAGTTTTCCATGATGGAGAAAAAATTACTGGTCAATATGAAAAGCTATTGGATCCTGGAATTCCGGTTCCTGGTTTTATAACTGGCTTGACAGGAATAGATTCTCAGATGCTTGAGGGGGCACCTAGCTTTGGGCAAATATCGGAGGAGCTTTTTGGTTTATTGGAGGGAAAAATATTTGTTGCCCATAATGTAGGCTTTGATTATAGTTTTGTCAAACAGGCGTTTGAAAGGGTAGGGAAAGAATACAAGCCAAAACGGTTGTGTACCGTTAGGTTAAGTAGAAAGCTTTTCCCAGGACTTAGGAGTTATAGTTTAGGTAGGCTATGTGAATCCCGAGGAATTACCGTAAATGATCGTCACCGTGCCATGGGGGATGCCTGGGCCACCGCTATATTGTTTGGCCAACTTCTGGAGGCGGACCAGGAGGGGCATATTGAGCAAGCGATTAAAGGTAAGCACAAGGCATTGACGCTTCCTCCAAATATTAGCAAAGAACAGTTTAATGAAATCCCTCAATCTACAGGGGTGTATTATTTTCATGATTCAAATGGAAAGGTGATCTATGTGGGTAAGGCGCTCAATATTCAAAGCCGGTTCAATGGCCACTTTACTGGAAAAGCCAAAATGAACCTTAAAACAGAGATTTGTGATGTAAGTTATGAGGTAACAGGAAGCGAATTGTTGGCATTGTTATTAGAGGCTTTGGAGATCAAAAGGTTGTGGCCAAAATACAACCGTTCTCTTAAAGTGAAGGCGATGTCCTGGGGCATTTTTTCTTATTCAGATAGGGAGGACTATACCCGATTTCAAATCAACAAAATTGTTCCTGGAATCCAACCATTGGCGACTTTTACCAGCCATGCTACTGCCTGGAAGTTTCTTGTAGATAAGAACAAAGAATTTCACCTTTGTCCGAAACTTAATGGAATTCAAAAAAAGAATGGGGCCTGTTATGATTTTCAGTTAGGTGAGTGCAAAGGTGCCTGCTGTGGAAAGGAAACTTCCGAAGATTACAATGAAAGGGCGGGTGAAGTTTTTACTGCTGTAAAGATGGAAGGGGAAAGGTTCCTTGTGAAAGACAAGGGAAGAAACCCTGAAGAAGAAGTCGCCTTGTTCTTTGAAGACGGTTTTCTATCCGCCTATGGTTTTTTAGATTTGAGCAGTTCCTACCAATCATCCGAGGAAGTAATATCTGCGCTAAAGCCTGTCAAAAGAGTGGTAGAAACCCGTTACCTATTAAAAGCCTTTTGGGACAAAATACCAGAAAATAACATCATTTATTTAGCAAATAGTTGAAATTCTTAGACACTTTAAATTTCTATAAAACAAAAATAATATGACTATTAACGATAAAGAACCTTTACAGACCTATGTGCCGGATTCTTCAAGGTATGAAAACATGAAATACCGAAGGTGTGGCAAAAGCGGTCTGGATTTGCCTGCTATTTCTTTAGGCCTTTGGCACAATTTCGGTCATAGTGATGATTTTAAAATTGGTAGGGAAATATTAAGAACGGCCTTTGATTTAGGCATTACGCATTTCGATCTGGCAAATAACTATGGTCCTCCGTATGGAGCTGCGGAAGAGAATTTCGGCAGAATTCTTAAAAAAGACTTTTTAGCCTATAGGGACGAACTATTGATTTCCTCCAAAGCAGGATGGGACATGTGGCCAGGTCCTTATGGGAACTTTGGCTCTAAGAAATACCTGGTGGCAAGTCTGGATCAAAGTTTAAAAAAAATGGGGCTGGATTATGTAGATATTTTTTATCACCATCGACCTGATCCGGATACACCACTGGAGGAGACCATGGGAGCATTGGATCTGATCGTTCGCCAAGGTAAGGCCCTCTATGTAGGAATCTCTCAATACAGTGCTGAGGACGCTGCCAAAGCTTCTAAAATACTAAAAGAACTGGGTACTCCCTGTTTGATTCATCAGCCAAGGTATAATATGATGGATAGATGGGCGGAAAAAGATTTGCTGGATGAATTGGAAAAATCAGGTATAGGAGCAATTGCATTTTCTCCATTGGAGCAAGGTGTCTTAACCAATAAATACCTTAACGGATTCCCTGAAGATTCAAGGGCAGTAAAAGATGGCAGGTATCTGAAATCAAGTAATATAACCCCAGAGGTCTTGTCTAAGGTTAAAAAGTTAAATATGCTTGCAGAAGAGAGGGGACAAAGTCTTGCGCAAATGGCCATTGCCTGGCTATTAAAAAGTCCGGTAATCACTTCAGTTTTGGTTGGCGTTAGTAAAGCTTCTCAACTTCAGGACAATGTGAACAGTTTGAATCAATTAAGCTTTTCAAAGGAGGAATTATTGAAGATAGAAGCTATTTTAAACGACTAGAAAAGTTTTGCCGTACCGTAAATTGGTAAAATTTGCCCTAAGTGTTTGGTTTTGCACTTAGGGCTTTTTTGTTTTCCAATATTTATTTTTCTAAAGGTGAAAATTACTTATAATCGGTATTATTTTCATTTTAAAATTTGTATATTGGCTTAGAACCCAAAAACAAAAAGGTATGAAAAAGCAGCTAATTATTTGGTTACTATCCGTAATGGCAGTAGTCAATGTTTATGGACAGAGTGAACAATTTTTGGTCCTTGAATTTATTAAAGTAGAACCTAATAAAGTTTTGGATTATTTAGAATACAAAGAATTCTTAGCCAAGGTTTACCAGCAAGAGAAGGATGATGGACACATTAAAGGCTGGGATTTTTGGTCTCTTCAATCAGGTTCTGAATTGGAAGGGGAAAATTTCCAATATGTGACGGTCACCTACTATGATGATCCTATATCAATGATGGATGGGAACAACATGAATCATCTGATCAATAGCGCGGTGCAGGCTTTTCCAGAAATGAGTGCAGAAGAAGCAAAAAATAAAATTGCCTCCTCATTAGAAATGCGTGATTTAGCAGTTAGAAGTTATATGTTAGAAGTGGCAAAAACAGAGGATGATTTTGAATACAAGCCAGGGATATTGGCGACTTTTGACCTTATGAAAGCGGTAGAAGGTAAATTTCAAGAATATGAAAATGCAGAGGAGGAAATTTTCCTTCCCATCCATCAGAAGAAAATTAACAATGACTTAATGGAGGATTGGCGTTTTTTGAGAACTGCACTTCCTACAGGAAGTGAAGCAAAATCTACTCATTTAACCATGAATATATACAGGGATTACATACAATTTTTTAATTCTATGGAATATGAGGACATGGAAATGACCGATAAGGAGCAGGAAGCCATGGTTGAAGGTTTGAAATCCAGAGATCAAAAATGGGTCTATTTGGCTACCCTACAGTCAGTTGTTCGATAATTTTAAGACAGATTAGGGGTTTTAGTAACCATCTCACCAGCCTTAAAAGGGCGTAATAACTAAGCCACGGGTGATGCCCGTGGCTTAGTTATTACGCATTAGATTATTTCGCAGTATTGGTGCTTTTTTCTGCAATAATGAGACAAAATCTCTCAAGTTAGTCATTATGTTACCTATTATCCATGTCTTAGGATTCGGGATTAAGGGTTAAAAACGGCATTTTTCCAACCGAAATGTTTGCAAATCATTACCATCAAAAAATTAACACCGGTGTGAAACACCACAAGTAAAATAATGGCCAATAATGGCACACCAAAAAATTGTAAAGGCCAATGATAAGTCCAAACACCTAAATTAATGGTAATTATCTCTCCATAGGTAGGGAAAATCATTGCCACAACAATTGACAATAAAATTTTGGACGATGTTTTACTGATATTAAAGGAGGAAAACAAATCTTTTTCAAGCTGGTAGATATAAGTAAAAGCCAATGCCCAAGCAAATGGTAGCCAATATGGGAAAGACCTATCAAAGGACAGGTCATGGTATTCCCAATAGCCAAAATAGATTCCCCATAATTCACAACAGACTCCCAAAACACCACCCAATAGGGTGCCGGTAAGGAATACCATATTGTCCTCAGCTTTTAGCTTCCATCTTTTTACAAGTGAATAAATAAGGTAAATTGCAAGCAAAAGGCCTACCCAGAAATCATAGGAATGAAATAAGCCAATTAAGAAACCTGCTAAGGTTAATTTGACAATGCTTTTGACAATTAATCTGCTAGTTTCTACCCTTGTGGTACTACTGTATTCCGTGTCCAATTGATCGGTTTTAAAAGTGAAAGGCAAAACTATAAAATATATATTTATTAGTTCTCTAAATCCCAACTTTTCAAAAGTTTTTCCAACTTTTTCACTCCCGTACTGGCTTTTTCTTCAATAGTGAAAATAGATTCTTGATTGTTCAAAGACGGAATTTTTGGATCAATGATGATTTTCGGAATTTCCTTTGCTGCAAAGTCTATCAGCCCGGCAGCTGGATAGACAAGCATGGAAGTACCTATGATTATTAAAACATCTGCATTTTCCACTGTTGATATAGCCTGGACCATTTTTGGGACAGGTTCACCAAACCAAACAATATAAGGACGAAGTTGACTGCCTTTTTCACATTTGTCGCCTAGTTTTAATTCCCAACCATCCATTGGATAAATCAGGTTTTGATCAATAGTGCTTTGGGCTTTAAACAATTCTCCATGTAGGTGTAGCACTGAGGAAGAACCTGCCGCTTCATGCAAGTTATCGACGTTCTGCGTGATGATGGATACTTTGTAAGTATCTTCTAATCCTGCAAGTTTAAGGTGGGCCTCGTTAGGTTTGGCATTGAGGCAAGCTTTCCTTCGTAAATTGTAAAAATTTAGTACTTTCTCTCTGTCTTTTTCCCAGCCTTTTAGGGAAGCAACCTCCATCACATCATGCCCTTCCCAAAGTCCATTGTCATCTCGGAAGGTTTTTAAACCACTCTCTGCTGAAATACCAGCACCGGTTAGAATTACGAGATGCTTCATTTTAAATATTCTGTTGATTAAAATTAAATAATTTTCAATAAAATACCTGAACCTCCACCTTCCGGTCTTCAGGCCTTGAACCTTTTTTTATTCCTCGAATCAATAAGGCACCTGGTTGACGTTCTATCTTGTCCTTATCTACACCATACTGGTTCAATAAGCTATTCTCTACTACAGATGCTCGTTTTTCTATCAATGTTAAATTATAGGAGGTACTGCCAGTATTGTCAGCAAAACCTTTCACCAAAATTTTTGCTTTGGGGGTTTGGTTTATCATCTTAACCAAAGGAGCTAACTTTTTTGCTTCATTTTCTGACAAGGTACTCTGATTTGATTCAAAGTAAATTTCGGCATAAAGTCCATTTTCTATTAATGTAGCCTTGCTTTCAGTGGCATTTGACAATGGTGGAATTGCTATTCGAGTTGTATTTGCTGGTTGTTCAAACTTGTACTTTTGGCCGCCCACACCTTGTCCTGGAACCGCCTTAAAGCCGGCGTTAGCATTCATTTCTACACTGTCCAATGGCACCAATGCGGTAGTGTCAGCTATCATCATGGAGTCAATGCCAATTGGTACGATAGCATTAGTAGGGCGATTAACTGTAGAAGATTGGCTATAATAGGGTAGTGGATAAGGAATGTTAGAATTGGAACTTTGGCCTTCAGTTGAACCTACTACGTACTGGCCATTTATTTGAGGATCATTTTGTTCCCTCAGATTGCTTTCGTAGTACCGGCTGTAAACGGTCTCTTTTTCTTGAGGGTATATTATTTCCTGTTCAGTTCTTCTAAAAGGATATTGCCAAACCATCACAGAATCTTTCCCTACTTCCGTATCCTTATTTCGTAAATTAAGTGCCGAAAAAGTAAGCGTACTGTCAGAATTAGTTTTTGAATCTAATTGTGCGGGGATTTCCTGAGCATTGCTTTTAATAGGCATTGCCTCTCCCTCAGGTGTAAAGGCCTTTTCCTTATTGAAGCCATTGTTGTTTTTAATTACCGCTGATGTAGCTGTATTTTTTGAAGAATCCGTTTCTATATATTCAATCTTTATTTCATTGATTGTCCTTATAATTGCCGAAGACGGGCTTATTGTGTTGGCTCTGAAGGCAGTTTTTGAAGGGAGAAAACTTACTTTTAGCCCAAAATGATGATTGAAGAACCAATCCTTGTTGTTTTGCGCATCACCTCTGAACGTCCTCTCACCTGGGCTTAAGGAAACGCCTGGATAGGCAGCATATTCTTGAAATTCATTTATGTAGCTGGTTCTTGTAGATCCAGCTACATCATCAAGATAGTCTGTATTCGTTCTTTTTACATCAGATTGAAAATACAACTCAATTTGTTTTGATAGCCTCAGCCTCAGGCCAATACCTGCTGCCAAATAAAAAGCATTTTCATCATAGCCATTGTTACTGGAAGCTTGCAATTTACCCAGGTCAGTTTCAAATTTCCCATCGGTTACCAATTGACTTTGTGAATAATCATATTGGTTTCCCTCCATATCCAAAAGGTCTCCTTTCGGTTTGTATTGTAACCATCCACCATTTACAGTAAAGTAAGGAGCTAACAATGAATTTTCCAAGAGTATTTTCCCATTGTCGGTTCTGAAAACAAAACCTAAACCCAAATCCCTAACCTGGGTTTTGAAATTTAATGCTCTGTTAAAATTTGGTGCATCAATTTGTAAGACATCATCTTTGTCCAGAAACCTGTCACTCATCGATAAGGTGTATTGTCCACCGCTAAGAAGAAGCCCCCAACTGGCATTGATCCTCTGTTCGATAGATAAGGACAGAGAAGGATTCTGGTTATAATTGACATTATAGGAATAGGCTTTACTTAATGAATTCCAGTCCAGAAATTTTTCATGGCGGTAATTACTTAGGTCACCGTAATAATTAGAGAAACCTACCCCAGCTCCGATGCGGAGCTTATATGGGTTCAATTGCGCTGATAGGTCGCTTGTCTGACCTATCAATAACCCCAGGAGTAAAATGATGGTTCTAAACATAGCTTTTATGGTTTAAGACCCAACCAAATATTGAATTCAGCACTAAAGCCAACAAATGGATACAGGGTTACATCCTCAAAATTAGAATTGACAGTAGAAGAGGTTAATACCGCTCCGGCATTAAAACGTAATATTCTGAAAATACTGTAACCTAAGCCTATATAGGATGGTCTTCCGATAAGCGGACCACTAATCTCGGTTTGGTTTCCATCGGTCATGTTTGAGAAGAACACGCCAGTTGAAATTGAAGCATTCCCTAATATTTTCGTGAAATTTTTATTCCCTAATGGCAAAGAAATCCCTGCGAATACTGAGGATCCATAATCTAAATCATTGAATCCTCCTCCAAAGTACGTTCCGGCATAACCTATATTAATGGGTAAATAATGAGGCTTTTTCTCTGTAGGATAATTGTCAATCTCACGTATATCCACAAGCATTAGCAAATTTGAACGCAAGTATTGATTCGTCTCTGCTTTTGTAAGTGCCACAAGTTGATCGATCAATTGATTGGCATAGTAGGCATTGTCGGTACCTTCAGTGGTAGTGCTTTTCTTTAATAAATTAAATTTGGCATTTTTTAGTTTTACACCATGAATTTGTTCGATTTTTTGTTTTACTACATCACTAAAACCTATAAAATCTTGATCCAACTGGTGGGAGTAATTGCTAAGGCCTTGGTTTACAATTTCATTTAATTGCATGATCATGGCCTTTTGGGAGACCAAAGCTTTCACCTCTTTTTTGGTAACTTCAAAGTTTGAGTTGAGATAAGTTTCCAGGTTGGTGTGAATGGCATCCTTTACAGCAGCCATCTCCGAGGTGTCTGTAGTATTGTAATAGAAGAATTTTAATGTGTAGCTTTCACTACTCCTTAGTGGATAGGCAACATAGATCTCAAATTCGGAAGGATTTGTTAGGTAAGCGGCCTTCCATGTATACGTTTCAGCTCTATTTATTTTCTTATCGGTTTTAAAAATTTTCACCTCTACTCGTCTTATACCTGTAGGAAGAATGCCATCTATTAGGAACCTTTCTTCTGAAGGCAGGGGAAGGCCTGAATTGATCTGGTTTTTTTCAGGGGAGAAACTTACTGACTTTATTTGACCAATAACCTCCATGGGTAAAGTCAAAACTAAACATAGGAATATTAAATTTTTCATCATATTCTTAGATTGGAATGGATCAATGTAGATAAATATTTTAAAATTTTTATTTTAATACAATAATGTTTTTAAATTTTGGATATAATAAATTAATCTATAATCATGCCAGATTTTGACTTAGATTTTAATTGGTTGGTAATTGTGTAAAAGCATTGTTTAAATTAAGGATTACAATACACCATTATTTTTGCGTTTGCTCTTTTAAAGCATCTGCGCACCTTATTATTATCCCAATACTGGAATTCCTCACCTCACTGGAGATGGAAAAAATGGATAATTATTTTTATTAAAAGGGGAGAGAGGTAGGGAAATAGGCCATATGGAATGTCCCAAAGAAGAAGCTTCAAATCACTAGATAGAGTAGGAATAAGTAATGAAGTGGGTTATTTTGAAGCGGAATCAGCCTGTGTGAAATTGCTTGTTTCAGAGACGCAAAAAAAAGGGAGAGACAAATATATTGCCTCTCCCTATATTAATTGTATTGGTATTACTCAAAGGTGCTTTTGAAGGACATTTTAATAAAACCACTAATATTTAGTTGACTTTATTAGCCTAAATCCCCTTTACAAATGCAATTTTAGAGGGTTTTTACTCGTATGTTTTTGAAGAATAAAATGTCTCCATGACCAAGGAATCCTATATGACCTTTTTCATTGGAAAGTCCAGGATGCTCTCTTTTGTCTAAAGTGCCATTTTCACGGGCATCTGAAATATTCACATCAAGGGTTTTGGTACCGTTTAAAATAACCTGGATTCGATCACCTTTTACTATAACCTCTTCATAGTTCCACTCGCCTACAGGATTTAGGTGCCCCTTTTTGGCAGCACTTGTACCATACAAAGATCCATGATATTGATAAGGCGCTAGTTTGCTGTATATTTCGGCAGTATCATCCAATATTTGAAGCTCCATACCCGCGTAAGCAGCATCCCCTTCTAAAGGAGCTCTGATACCCAGGCCATTGTTGGCTCCAGGAGTTAATTTAAACTCAAACCTAAATATAAAATCTCCAAACTCTTCTTTTGTCATCAAGTTTCCACTACCCCCTTTTCCTGGATAAATGGCCAAAACACCATTCTCAACAACATAGTCTGTTTTATTTCCAGTCCATTCGTCAAGGTCTGTTCCATCAAATAAAACTTTAAAGCCATCTTTTTTCTCCTGATCGCTAAGCTCAAATTTAGGTGCTCCTACCAGCTCACGAATATAAATATCTCTATATGCAACATAGGTGCCATGTGCCTGAAGCTCGATTTGTCCAGTTGGGAATATGGGTAATTCTCTGTCCCAGTAATTTTCTAGCGCTACATCGTCTACTACCAATTCACCATTTAAATAAACAGTAACCTTCTCACCCTGCATAATAATATGAAAAGTATTCCATTCTCCTACTGGGTTATCTGCAACTTTTAAGGGCTTGCTAGGATTTTCTTTGTTATTGTACAATCCTCCTGATCCTACTTCTGCTCCTACATTAGTTCTTGCAATATCCCAGATTTGAACTTGTGGTGTTCCTCTCAAATAGATACCTGCATCTCCATCAGCAGTGATCTTCCAATCCACAAACATTTCAAAATCCCCGAAGTCTTTTTCTGCAGCAATGTTCTGACCTTTACCAGTGAAAACAAGTAAACCATCCTCTGCTATCCAGCCAGTCTTCATGGTTTCATTGGCTTTTTCTTGTTCACGTTTGAAAGTCCTTTCGGTCATTTCAGCTCTCTTTATTGGATTGCTGAATACACCTTTCCAACCTTCTAGATTTTCTTCGTTAAACAGGCTGTAAAAACCTGCAGTTTTAGGCATCTCATCAAGAAATTTCTCAAGGGATGTTTTGTAATACTGGCTGTCCTGCCCACTGATTACTTCAATTGTGCGTTCAACGATAGTCTTGACTTTATTACCAAAAAGGGCATCATTGTTTTGTACTATGTTCATCACTGCTCTTGCTGCAGCTTGCTGATAAGTTGGTATTTCCTGGTATTTTCCAGCAACAAGTAATGCCTGGAAGGTAGGGTAGTTTCCAAGCCCGTTCAGTATCGCCTGAATATTCTCCTGACTTTTGGCCAAATCCAACGCATCTCTCAGCATCAATACTTTCTGAGCGTTAGCTCCTTCGGTTGCAGGTACCAATCGAATATATCCAGCCAATGCTTCGTCCATCAACTTATCCGTACTTGCATTCCTGGCGATATGCAATAAAGGGCCAGTAGCTGCAGGATCTTCTGATTGGTTCAAAGCACTAACTACAGCTTGTTTTTGTTTTACATTTCCGGTTTCATAAATGTCCTGCAGCTTGTTCAAAGCTGATTCTCCACCAATTTTGGCCATCACTTTGTATAAGTACATTTGTTTGTCCAATGCTAGCTTAGGCAACAGGTCCATCGCCCATTTGGTTTCTGAAGCAATATTTCCCTTTTGGGCATTTGCAACAATAATGGCTTCCTGAATTTTACCCAGGTCATCAATATTGCTTTCGCTATTCAATAGGTTTACCAATTTCGACAAATCATTGGGCGTAGCCATTGACGAAAGAGAGGTTAGCGCTGCTGTTTTAACCTCAGGGCTATTGCTGGAAGCAGCAGAAAAAACCACATCAATTTGGTCCTCTGCAGCTCTTGAAGCCAATAGGCCTAACAATGCTATTTTGTTATCATCTGATGCATTTGCTATTCGTTTTGCTATTTCAGAAGTGACATTGTCTCCTTTCATGGTTTGCAAGGCAGTTACCAATTGTTTTTTATCTTCATCGTCTACTACTGCCAAAAGATCAAGGATTTGTGTCAAGGCTAAATTATCTCCTGATGTTACAATAGCAGAAACGGCTGTTTGACGAATTTTTTCATTGGTACTACCCAGGTAAGGCAAAATGGTTTGGGCTACCGCATCATTTTTTACTTTACCCATTCGTTGAAGAATGGCTACCACAGTTTCTTCAGAACCTTTGCTCAATGTTTTTTTCCAATCATCCAATCCTTGAATAAGTTGATCGTCTGTAAGGTCACTTAAAGCCGCACCTCTGTATCTGTATTCAGTAGATTGAGCAGCTTTATTTAATCGTTTATTGGCTTTTTCAGGATCGAATTTCACCAATAATTCCAATGCACCGGCTTTGGTGTGGTAATGTTGTGTTACATTGGTGCTTTTATCAAGTTTTTTCGCCAGTTTCAAGGCTAACTTATAATTTCCTCTGGCACCTGTATTGTCAATATATCTCAGGTACTGAGCAGAGGCATTGCTGGGTTCGAAAGTAAATGCAGCATTCTCAGCTGAGGCAAACAATATCCCCGCACTTGATGGATCAGCTATGCTTGCAAGCGCATAAATGGCTACCTTTTTCAGCGAAGGATTGCTTGAATTAACATAAGGCGCAATCATTTCGGAAGGTCCTGTTGAACCGATATCACCTAAAGCTTCAATAAAATTGGCCTTTTGCTCATCGTTATTAGCCGTCTCTAAAGCGGCCATCAATGCTGCTTGAGCGCTGGAAGAGCCAATATTTGCCATTACCCTGGAAGCTGTTCCAGAAAGTCTTTCGTTGGTCAAATAGGGTCTGAGACTTTCCACATTTGCGTCATTGGCAATCCATTTTATTTGTTTCAATAGAAAATTTTGTGCTTCTGGGTCACTTAATTTTCCTATGGCATCGCAGTAAGCTTCTACCGCCATATCGGCTAGTTCCTCTCTGCCATCCTTACTTGCATAAAATGCAAATCCGGCCAAAGCATACTCGATGTTCTCATTGTTGACACCCGGCTGCTGCATAAGGGCCATTTCTGTAATGCCATTTGCCCCAAGGTCTTCCATCTCCTTCATCGCAGTCTCTAACTTGCTTGCATTTTCGGCTGGAAACCGGTTGAGCAAATCAGCAATTTTAGTGGCAGTAGTTCTTCCCGCATCGAGTTGATTTTGTGCCTGGCTTAAAAACACCTGCCCCATAAAAAGGCAAAGTAGGATAGCCACTCTTTTTATAAAATATTTTTCCATAATACTGGTATTCCTTTTATGTTTTAGATCAAATGGTATAAGGTGCTCTCATGGGCTGATTTACGAGTCTGTTGGCTCCTTCATCATTTATGAATTCTAATTTTACAGGATCAAAATTTAAATCCCTATTAAGCCTCAAGGCAACCAATCCCATGTTTACCAAGGTGCATGAACGAAAACCATTTTGCTCATTAAGGGCAAATTTTTCTCTATTTTTGACAGCATCTACAAAGTCAGTGACTTGAGGTGCAGGATCCGGGAATTGTGCCAATTTCCTTTCCATATTAGGAATATCAGATTTAAAACCTCTGTAAAGTTTACCATTTGGCCCCTCTATATAAGGCGCTTCAGTCGTACCTTCACCATCCAGTACTATTTGACAGCCATCCTCATAGGTATAGGTGATCTTTCTCCAGGTACCTACAGCTTCAGGGTGTTGCTGTGGAGCATCTACTTCTACTTTGACTGGACTGGTATTGTCTTTTCCAAGGAAATATTGAACTGGATCCAGGTAGTGTTGTCCCATATCACCTAATCCCCCACCATCATAATCCCAATAACCTCTGAAGGTACCATGTGTTCTGTGTTCATTATAAGGTTTATAGGGTGCTGGACCCAACCAACGATCATAATCAAGTTCTTTAGGAATAGGCATTTCATCCAAACCAGTTTTCCCAACCCAGTAAAATTTCCAATTAAACCCAGTCAACTTACCTACCGTTACTTTGAGAGGCCAACCAAGCATACCAGAATCCACCAATTTTTTGATGTTTTTGACCTCGGTATTCATACCGTAAAAACTACTGTCAAAGCGGAACCAAGTATTTAATCTAAAAATATTGCCATGTTGCTTTACCGCTTCCATGACTTTTTTTCCTTCACCAATAGTTCTTGTCATTGGTTTCTCGCACCAAATGTCCTTGCCTTCTCTTGCAGCATCAGCAGCCATAATACCATGCCAGTGAGGGGGCGTAGCAATGTGCACAATGTCTACCTCAGGAAGCTGGATAAGATCTCTATAATCAGCAAAAGTTTTAACGTTTTTACCTAAAGTTTCTTGAGCGATACCAATATGACGGGTGTCTACATCACAAATGGCTACAGTTTTAGTGCCTGCATAATTGAAATGGCCTCTTCCCATACCACCTACGCCAATTATACCTTTTGTTAAGTGGTCGCTGGGTGCCAGATGTCCTTTACCCAAAACGTGTCGGGGTACAATGCTTATACCTCCTAGCGCCAAAAGACTACCTTTAAGGAAGGTTCTTCTGGAATTTTTTAAGTTACTGCTCATATTTAATTAAAATTTTTCTGAACTATTGATCCGTGAATATATTTCCTTGTGAAAGGATAAACAAATAAAAAGGGACTTAGGGTGATATTTTACTGTGAAAATTGGTATCAAAGTCAAATTGGAATGGTTTTGGTTATAATTAACCTATAATTAAACAAAATTAATTAACATGGAAAAGAATAATCAAAACAATAAACATGATAATTTCCAGAACAATAGCTTCAAAAAAGCTCAGAAAGAGGCTGAAGATGGAAAAGCTGGCAAAAGGATTTTAGAAAAAGGGCAAGAAAAAACTGAAGCAAAGGCCAAAGATGAATTAATGCGTGCGAAAAATGCTGATAAAGAAGTGACTATCGAAAGTGAAAAATACAGAAGGGATAACGCTTAAAACGATACAATCATGCCAAAAGGTAAACTCAAAAATATAAAAAATGAGGCCCAGTATGAGGCCCTTAGGGACAAAGGATACAGTAAAGAGAAATCTGCTAGAATCGCTAATGCCCCAGATAGAGAAACTGGTAAAAAGGGAGGAAAAGCTTCTCCTTATGAAGAATGGACTCGGGAAGAGCTGTACAATAAGGCTAAGGAAATCGGCTTAGAGGGGGTAAGTAAGCTGAAGAAAGAGGGGTTAATAGACAAGCTAAGAAACCATTAAAATGATTTCCTTATTTTTCTAAATACCCTAAGAAACCAAAGTAAATATTTTTGTATTGGTTTAGATTTAAAGTTGGGAGCTAGTTCCCCTTTTCAGATCGATAGACCCATATTTAGAGTTAACAAAAAAATGTGATAGCTATTCAGTGTCCTTATTATCAGAGATAACTGAATAACTATCACTTTTCTATTTTTAAGATAATCTCTAAGAATTATCTTTATGGATTGCAATTTTTTTCCTTGTGGAACAAATCTATTCTACCTCAAAAGATTATAAGCAGTTTTAAATTGCCCTGTTATTAATTCTCCTTATTTTTTCTTTTTTTCATTGATTTTCTCCAGAATAGGTATAGAATAAGTACCAAAATTGGTAGGATAATGAAAATCACCAAATCACTGGTGTCAGAGAGGTCTATCTGATCAGTAGGTTTGGGGAGACCTTCCTGAATTTGAGCCATTAGGCTATTTGGGAATATTAAAAATAAACCTAGCGTTAGCATGAGAGGAACCATCCTCATTTTTGAGCTACTGTACTTTTTAAATAATGAGATTTTATTTTCCATTGTACATTTTATTTTAAATTTTAACAAGCAACAGGCTTTCTGTTGCGGAGGGGAATTACTTTCAAAACAGTCAATTTGTTGCGGTTTGGAGACTTATCAATTGTGATAATTTACATTTGTCTCAAGAAAAACTTAATTCTATGATTATTCCACAAAAGGATAAAGTTGGATTCAACTACGCAGAAAATAATTTCGTATTTTGAGTTAATTTAGATAGCTATCTTTAAAGGAACATCAAACAAACCTAATACCGCATTTAGCAGGCTATGTTTTGTAATAAGCATCAAATAATAGGCCAATTGTAATTAATACCTGGATAGGGAAAAGGCGAAGAAAAATTAATAGAAAAAAATAAACTGGAGCAGTTCCAATACAACGGTAAAAAAAGGGAGACAGATCTAAATCTGTCTCCCTTAAGCTTATTATTTTGTTTTCTTTTTTGCTGGAGCTTTCTTTGCCGGAGCCTTTTTTGGTTTGGCTTTTTTAGTGTCTCCCTGGGTTTCAATGATCTTCATGACTTCTTCGTAAGTCAAGGATTCCGCTTCTTTTTCTTTAGGGATTTTAAAATTGCTTTTCCCCATCTTAATAAATGGACCCCATCTTCCATTAAGTACTTGAATTTCAGGGTTTTCATCAAATGATTTGATGTGCTTTTTGGCATCTGCTTCCCGCTTGTCCTTTATCAACTGTATGGCTACATCTTCAGTGACAGTCAAAGGGTCGTATTCTTTTCCTAAAGAAACAAACTTGCTATCGTGCCTGATATAAGGACCAAACCGACCTATAGCGGCAACTATTTTCTTGTCTTCAAACATGCCTACATCTCTTGGAAGCTTAAACAATTCCAGCGCATCCTCCAATGTAATACTCTCAATAAACTGCCCTTTAAGTAAGCTGGCAAATTGTTTTTCTTCATCTTCAGCATCTCCTATTTGGACCAGAGGTCCAAATTTACCCAGTCTGGCAATTATTACTTTGCCTGTTTTGGGATCCTTACCCAATTCCTTGCTGGTATTAACATCCGTTCTTTTGATGTTTTCGGTTAGTTCTACCTTAGTATGAAAATTGCCATAGAAATTCTGAATCATTTCTTCCCAAGGTTGTAAGCCTTGAGCGATTTGGTCAAATTCCTTTTCCACTTTGGCGGTAAAGGAAAAATCAATCACATTCGGGAAATGCTCAACAAGAAAATCATTCACCACCATTGCAATATTGGTTGGGAAGAGCTTGTTTTTTTCTGTCCCTGTGGTTTCCGTTTTTTCTGTTTCAGTAAAAACCCCATTTTGGATGATCATTTCAATGAATTTCCTTTGCGTCCCATCCCTGGACTCCTTAATTACATAGTTTCTTTTTTGTATCGTTGAAATAGTAGGAGCGTAAGTAGATGGTCTTCCTATACCCATCTCCTCAAGTTTTTTTACTAAGGATGCTTCGGTATATCTTGCAGATGGTCGGGTATAAGATTGGCGACCTTTCATCTCTATCAGCTGCAAAAGCTGCCCTACTGTCAATGGAGGCAATAGTCCTTTTGCTGTTGTCTCTTCTTCTTCGTCCTCATCTGTACTTTCGAGGTAAACTTTTAAGAATCCCTGAAATTTGATGACTTCACCACTTGCACTTAATGTTTGATCGGCATTTGAAATGGCAATGGAAACATTTGTTTTTTCCAATTGAGCATCTGCCATTTGGGAAGCAATTGCTCTTTTCCAAATCAATTCATATAAGCGTTGCTCATTTCTATCCTTTCCAGCACTTGACTCTGAAAAGGAGGTTGGTCTGATTGCTTCGTGAGCTTCTTGGGCACCTTCTGATTTAGATTTGAATTTTCTTTTATTATGATACTCATTCCCATAGGCTGATTTTATTTCATTTTCAGCATCCTTTAAAGCATCCTCAGACAAATTAAGACTGTCTGTCCTCATGTAGGTAATCTTACCCGATTCATATAGCTTCTGGGCAATATTCATTGTTTGTGCCACAGAGAAATACAGTTTCCTACTTGCTTCTTGTTGCAATGTGGAAGTAGTAAAAGGGGGGGCAGGACTTTTCTTTGCTGGTTTGGTTTCCAGGGATTTGATGGAAAATTCTGCCTCAAGACATTTCTTTAAAAATTCCTCTGCCTCCTCTTTGGTTTCAAACTTTTTAGGCAATTCAGCCTGAAGTGTTTTTCCTTCAACATCAAAAAGGGCCGTTATCTTAAAGGATACGGTAGGATTAAACTTATCAATCTCCCTTTCTCTATCCACAATAAAACGAACAGCTACTGACTGAACCCTTCCTGCGGAAAGACCCGCTTTTATTTTTTTCCATAAAACAGGAGAGAGCTCAAATCCTACCAACCTGTCCAGGATTCTTCTCGCTTGCTGTGCATTTACCAGATCATAATCTATAGTTCTGGGAGATTCTAATGCTCTCGTTATTGCAGATTTAGTAATTTCCCTAAAAACGATTCTTTTGGTATTTTCATCCTTTAAATTAAGAACCTCTTTTAAGTGCCATGAAATTGCCTCTCCTTCACGGTCATCATCACTCGCTAGGTATACAGTTTCTGCACCCTTTACCAATTTTTTTAATTCTTTGATTACTTCCTTTTTATCAGGAGTAACTTCATAAGTGGGTTTGAACTTATTCTTTACATCAATGGCATTTTCACCCTTGGGGAGATCTCGAACATGCCCGTAGCTGGAAGTGACCTTAAAGTCTTTCCCCAGGTATCCCTCTATTGTCTTGGCCTTTGCAGGAGACTCGACTATAACTAAATTCTTTGGCATGGTAGGTTTCTTTATAGATAAAAATAAATGGGATCTGGTAAAATTCCACAATTCAAGTCCTAAAAATAGATGTCATATTATTCTCTTCCAAATAATCATTCAAAGCAATTTTTATTGCCGATAAAAATTACACATATTTATTTTTCATTTTGAAGTTAAAAAGAAGCAAATGGCTAAGGAATTATTATTGGTTCGGCATGGCCTTACAGAGGCACCAAGTTTTGAGAAAAAAGATCTTGAGAGGAACCTTACAGCGCCCGGAATAGAGCAATTAAATAGATTGTCTAACTTGTTGAAAATCAATGGGCAGATTTGTAATCACCAAGTCTATAGTCCCGCCAATCGATGTAGGCAAACTGCCGATATTTTGGCTTCACAAATAGCTATAGAGAAATCCTCCCTAGTCAATGAGATCTATCAGGCTGACTGGGATGGATTATTCCATGTATTCAGTAGGTTTGCACAAAATGATAATCATGTAATGATGGTGGGACATAATCCTGGTGTGAGTCATTTAGCTGCTTATCTTACTGGCGAAAATCTTTTACTGTTTTCACCGGGAATGATGGTGAGAATTGTTTTTTATATAGAAGAATGGCAACATATTTCAAAAAACAGTGGGGTACTCAAAGAAATTCTTCAATAATATAATCCTTTATTTTTATTTTTGAATCCACAAATATAAAATGGCATGTCAAACCAAGATAAATCTACAGTTATTTTGAATTTTGACCCAAATGGGATAGGGGTAAAAGGTCAGCTTTTTGGCCTGCCATTTTCTGGTGAACAGGCAGAGATGGTAATTATACCGGTACCTTGGGAAGTAACGGTTTCCTATAGTGCCGGTACGTCAAATGGGCCAGATGCCATTCTTCAGGCATCTGTTCAGGTTGATCTTTTTCAGGAAGACATTCCAGACGCCTGGAAGATGGGGATAACCATGCTGGCTCAAGATGAAAAATTGAAATCAGAAAATGAGTACCAAAGAACGCTTGCAGCCTCCTATATAAAGTGGCTAGAGGCTGGTGAGCCTGAAGAAGAGAGAACGAAATATGAAAAATATCCAGCTGGCATCAATACTGCCTGTGAGGGAATGATAGACTGGGTTTATAAGCAGTCAAAAATACATTTGGAGAAAGGTAAAATTGTTGGCTTGCTTGGAGGAGACCACAGCACACCATTAGGATTGATCAGGGCAATGGCAGATCAGCACAGTGCTTTTGGTATCCTTCATATAGATGCGCATGCAGATTTGCGTTCCGCCTATGAGGGGTTTGAGTACTCCCATGCCTCAATTGCCTATAATTTCATGAAAATTCCACAGGTTAAAAAATTGGTTCAAGTGGGGATTAGAGATTTTTGTGAGCAGGAATGGGAGTACATTCAATCTGATAGCAGGGTTTCATTGTTTTCTGACAACCAGATCAAGAAAGAAATGTTTCAAGGGGTTAACTGGAGTGAACTGTGTAATAGAATTATCGCAGATCTGCCAGAAAAAGTATACCTCACCATAGATATTGATGGTTTGCTGCCGGAATTATGTCCTAATACTGGAACCCCAGTTCCAGGAGGACTGGAATACCAGCAATTAATGTATTTAATCAAAGCCTTGGTAATGTCAGGCAGACATATTATAGGTTTTGATTTGGTAGAAGTTGCGCCGGGAGAAGGGGCAGATGAATGGGATGCCAACGTTGGGGCCAGGATTTTATATAGGATTGCAAACCTTGTTGGGCTATCTCAAGGAAAACTTCAATGGGCTTAAATAGGTTTACAATATAGTATTTGCAGCTTATTCAGGAACGAACTGCCTTAATTTCAGGAGGATAGTTTTTTTATTGAGAAATCGAAATTGGGATCAATTGATTGGTTTTGCCAATTTGGAATACAATATTCGATAAAAATTCGGTTATTAGGCAATTGTTTTTCCTCATGAAAAAGCTGAATTCTATTTATCAATTGTTTTTACTTGCCATTCGTGGTAGTGAGCAGGACTTTACCAAAATCCCCATAAAGACAGGTATATTTCTTTTGGCGATTCCCATGATCCTGGAAATGATCATGGAGTCACTTTTTGCGGTAGTGGATATTTTTTTCGTGGGCAGGCTTGGTGAACATGCTGTGGCAACTGTAGGCCTTACAGAAGCAGTACTAACAATAATCTATTCCCTTGGAGTAGGCATTAGTATGGCTGGCACTGCTTTGGTGGCCAGAAGGTTTGGAGAGAAAAAATACAAACAAGCAGGCACCTTGGCTTTTCAATTGCTGTTGGTAGGCGTATTGGTGTCTGTGGCACTGGGTATTTCAGGGTTTATTTATGCAGAAGATATTCTGCGATTGATGGGGGCAGAATCAACTGTATTGGAAACAGGAACGGCTTACACCAGGATTATTTTTGCTGGAAATACCGCAGTGATGCTTTTGTTTTTGATCAATGGGATTTTTAGAGGTGCAGGATCCGCCCATTTGGCAATGCGGGCATTGTGGATTTCAAACGGCCTGAATATTATTCTGGATCCCTTGCTGATATTTGGACTTGGATCCATCGAAGGACTTGGCTTGGTTGGTGCTGCCTGGGCAACCACAATAGGTAGAAGTATAGGTGTTATGTATCAGATGTATCACCTGCTCAATGGAAAACATCGCTTGGTTATCAAATCCTACAATCTTCTGGTTCGCTGGGAAACGCTCAAGAAAATCATCAATATCTCAATAGGGGGAATGGGTCAGTTTTTAGTAGACTCTGCTGCCTGGATAGTGCTTACCCGAATCGCTTCTGAATTTGGAAGTGCAGCTGTAGCTGGATACACCATTGCTTTTAGAATCTTGCTTTTTAGTTTAATGCCAGCCTGGGGCTTATCGGCAGCTGCGGCGACACTTGTAGGACAAAATTTGGGTGCTGGAAAGGCATTCCGTGCCGAAATTGCTACCTACCTTACTGCCAGGTATAACTTTATATTTTTGGCAGGAGTAACGCTTATTTATTTGTTTTTCGCCGACTTCCTCGCAGGGGTTTTTTCTCAGGAAGAGGAAGTGAGGGCTATAGCTGCCACAGGGCTTAAGGTGACTGTTCTAGGCTATGTGTTTTATGCAGTAGGCATGGTGATGGTACAAGCCTTCAATGGTGCGGGTGACACCAAAACTCCTGCTTATATTAATATAAGTATTTTCTGGTTATTGGAAATTCCTTTGGCCTATTACCTGGCAATAGTTTACGGACTTGATACAACAGGCATTTTTATAACCATTGCCTTGTGTCATTCTCTTCATGCCCTTGTAGCCTTGTATTTTTTCAGGAAAGGGAAATGGAAATTTGTAAAGACCTGATGGCTTGGAGAAGACAACCCTTTTTGAAATTAAAAATCTACAGGCAGGTAGGTGAAATAGATTTTTATAAGAATAAATAGTATGCATAAATTTATTCAAAGCTATCCATTCAGGCATTGCAATAAGGTCTCCAAATGTATTTATTAAGTATAAAAAATGTTACCCAATAGGATATATTCTCCTGATCCGAATCCATGATAGGTAGCAAACGCCGAAAGCATACTTCCAATTTTCGACTATCGCCTTTCTATCTTTAAGCTTCTTCAATTATTTTTTTCAGTCCTTAAAACGTTTGATTATTGGCTAGATGATAGGCGAAAAAACTAAGTTACCTCCAAAAACCCAGGTTATACTTTCAGGTTTGTAATGAGAATCTCAGGTCCTAAATATATAAATTTATTATATAGATGTAGGGGTATTTTTTTGGTTAATCAAGATGTTAAAACGATCTATTTAAACGGGCACTATTTAAATTAGTAATTAAACATAAGAGTGCTATTTCAACTAATAGTAAAGGGTATTCTATTTTTAGGGGTATTCAATAAAAATTTTTATTTAAAGGTATTTATTGATTTTTTATTCAATTCAAAATAGTATGAATAGGTAATTTTTAAAGAGTCATTTTAAAAGAAAATGAATTTTAAACATGAAAAAACCTTTTCAGCCTAACATTTATTTTACCAAACGAAAGATTTTTTAATTTTTAATAGATAAATTGTATTAGATTGATGAGGATTAACTGAAAAATTTAATTAATTATAAACTTAGGTAATTTTTAAAAGGAAAAATCAATTTTATAATTTGATTTTTCACCTATAAGTCTGTTTTAGGTAGGACATCTTCAATAGTAGATCAAGTTATCTAAGGATGGTTGATTGGTTATCCGGGAAATTAAATAGATTCAATAAATAACCGAATAAATTTAATATAGTTTAAACTTAAATTATCAGTACAATGGAACCCTTTATAGGACAGATTATGATGGTGGGATTTAATTTTGCACCAAGAGGCTGGGCATTTTGCAATGGCCAATTATTATCTATTAATTCGAATCAAGCTTTATTCTCTTTATTAGGCGTTGAATACGGTGGAGATGGCAGAACTACTTTTGGTTTACCTGATTTGAGAGGTCGCTGTGCAGTGGGAATGGGGCGAGGAAACGGCCTATCAGATAGGAGAATTGGCACAATGTTAGGAACAGAAACAGTAACCTTAAATCAAAATGAAATACCATCCCACACACATCAACTGATGGGGAACAATGCAGACGGTAATACTAACGATCCAACGAATAGTACGCTTGCAAAAGACAATGTAATCATAGAAAGAGGTTCACCTGCTATTCCTGTCAATGGGTACAATACAGGAGCTGCCAATGTTTCTATGGGAACCAGTATTTCAAATACTGGAGGAAGTCAGGCGCATAACAATATGCAACCTTCTCTTGGGATGAATTATATTATAGCACTGCAGGGAATTTTTCCTTCCAGAAGCTAGAGTGTACTTAAAACCGACCCATCCTGGGTCGGTACTTTTATTTAAATTTTATCCAAATGACACGCCCATTTAACCAAATCATTTTTTTTCTACTGCTTTTTCTTAGCAACACCCTTTTCTCCTTCGCGCAAACAACAGTGGATTTCAATGAAATAACTACATCAACTGCGCTATCCTTGAATGGAACTCAGACCTATGAAAATTCAGGGGTAAGGTTTCAGATTTTTTCAGGTACCAATTCAGGTGCCAATGTAAGTTCTGCTACAGGAGGCTTTGCAGGGAGCAGAGCGTTGGACGATACCAATACAACTATTGGAGGGGTAACTGGATGGAAAATCACCAAAGTAGATGGGACTGCTTTTCAGCTTACGAGTATTTGGCTTCAAAATGGCTGTCCCGAATGTTCAGCAAGTGGAACAATTAAAGCTTTTAGTGGTGGTGTACAGGTTGGAACAACTGTAAATGTCAATTTTGATAGCCAAACAACAGGAGTAAAAAATTTCTCAGCAAACACTGATTTCTATACTATTGACGAGATTAGAATTGAAGGAGCTGACCTTTATGTCTATATAGATAATTTTTCATTTGGTGCCGCCATCAATCCGGTAGATGCTGATCCTCCGGTAGTGACCAGTATTTCACTTGTGGGTACCCCTTTGACAACTGCTACTTCTGTAAACTACGCGGTTACTTTTTCAAAAGAGGCAAAAAATGTTAGCTTGGATGATTTTCAGTTAACAACAGTTGGAACTACTGGTACTCTTGGTGCCGTCACTGGATCAGGATCTTCTTATACTGTCACCTTAAATGGCATTGACGGCGAGGGAACCATTCGCCTGGATTTAAAAGGAGGTTCAAACATCGCCAATGTGGATGATATTAGCGGAACACCTGCATTTACGGCTGGACAGCTCCATTATGTTGGCGCTTGTTTTGGAGAGACTTTTGAAACAGAAGCAGATGCAAGTACCACATTTAGCGGGAATGGGGTAAATTTTTCTCTTGGCACAGGTTTGGAAATTGAAAAGAAGACAGGATTTGGCGCAGGAGGTTCCAATGGCTATGTAATCAATAATAACACGGCCGGATCATTTTCCCTGAGCAGTGCTTCCGAATTTACCATGAGCACCATTGATCTGTACCTCTCCAATATCGCTAATAGCTCTGCGCCTACTGCAATTGGAACAGTCACCATTACAGGCAAGAATGCTGGTGTAGATCAATTTACTATCACTAAAAATTCAGGGTTTCCCACGACTACCGCTATTAATGGTGGTTTTTTAACGATTAATTTCTCATCAGATGGAACGGCAAATTATCGCAATACCAATGTGGATGAACTGGTCTTTACTATCAGTGGAGGATTTATAGAACTGGCCATTGACAATATGAATTTCTGTGAGGCCGCACTGGATGTAGATAATCAAGCTCCCGTAGTTCAAAATATTTCTAAAGTGGGCAATCCACTATCCACTTCTGGTACTGTAAACTATCAGGTTACCTTTGATGAGGTGGCCAGTAATGTAACCTTGGATGATTTCACCTTACTTATAACAGGGACGGCAACAGGTGACTTGACGAGTATCTCGGGTTCTGGCTCTATTTATACCTTAGGCGTTACCGGTATTTCCGGAGAAGGTTCCATTCAGATAAAATTGAATGCAGGGACTGACATTCAAGATGGTTTAACGAATACCCCACCATTCGAATATCTCAATGGAGAAATTCATCTTGTAGGTGCCTGTTTCATTGAAACATTTGAAACTTTTGCCAATGGGGCAACATCATTTTCTTCCAATGGAAAGGGGATCACCTTAGGAGGGAATTGGGCTGTAAAAGATAAAAGTGGGTTTGGAATTAATTCCTCAAGTGGTTACCTCGAAAATACAGGAACAGGACCTTACACTTTGTCTGCAGACATACCTGTTAAGTTCAGCAGATTGGGATTATTCCTAACTTCCAACGCAGGTACAAACCCTCCGCCAACAAATAATGGAACAGTAACTATTCGGGGTGTAAATGGCGCTAATACTGAATATACCATAACAAAATCAACAGGATTCCCAACTGACTTCAGCTCAAATAAAGGGTTTTTCTACATTGATTTTGCGTTAGAAGGTGGAATAGATAATTCCAACACCTTTGTGGATGGGTTGGAAATAGAAACAGGAGGCAGCTTTATTTATTTGGCCCTGGACAACCTCGAGTTTTGTGCTGATTTTGAAGCGCCTGCTGGATATTCTGTAAGTATCAATCAGGATCCGATTAATGTTTTAAATACTTCAAGCGTTGGTTTTACTTTTGCAGATGCCGAGATTGGCACTACCTACAATTTTACGATGTCTAGTGATGGGGGCGGAACGAATGTAACAGGAAGCGGTACAATAGCGACAGCAACTGATCAAATTACAGGGATTGACCTAAGTGGTTTGGGAGTAGGAACTGTGACTTTGTCAGCTACCTTAACTGATCTCTCAGGGAATATTGGATCTTCAGCTATTGATACCAGGCAAAAAACAGCTAATAATGCTCCGGTAGCTACTTCACCTACCGCACCTTTGGTAACAGAAGATGACACTGCCGTATCATTAGCGGATGATATTCAAATTACTGATGAGAATGGAGATGATCAGACGCTTACTTTTTCCATTACGGGAGGGACCATCGCTATAGGCACTACGGATATCACATTTGGTGGATCAGGAAATGGCGCTACCAGTTTCACAGCATCCGGTACCCTAGAGGCCATTAATAATGCGTTGGATGATGCCACCTTTACACCTGTACCGGATTTATATGGGGCAAATGTGGCAACTATAGCCTTTATTTCAAACGATGGTTTTGTCGATTCAAATAATGCTTCGGTCTCATTTGATATTGAAGCAGTAAATGATGACCCTAAAATAACTGGAATTCCATCTAGTATTGATGTAGTAGAGGATGAAGCAAGCCAATTGGACCTGGCAAGTGTTACTTTGGAAGACCCGGATTCCGAGGCAGGATTATTGGATTTAGTGCTTGCTTCCTCAAGCGGAACCATGACCATGGCTGTTGTCGCGGATCTTTCCTTTTCTGGAAATGCTACCAATAGAATTACAATTTCCGGAAGTTTGGCAAATTTGAATGCCTACCTGGATATTCCTTCAAATATTCTGTATTTAGGCCAGCAAAATTTGAATGGTTCTGATGCAGCAACGATTGCACTTTCTATCGATGATAATGGCAACACCGGAACGGGTGGAGGAGGAGAGGTATCACTTGGTTCTATTAATGTAAATATTTCTCCCATTAATGATGACCCAACCTTAACTGGTCAACCTACGGATGTCTCAGTATTAGAAAATACAGCAAGTGATGTGGATCTATCTGCAGCTTCTTTTGAAGATGTAGATGCAAGTGCAAATGATATTGTACTTGAATTAGGGGTTAATTTGGGGACTTTGTCAGCAACGGATGGAGGAGGAATATCAGTGGGACGATCAGGGACAGGGACTTTGACGCTCACTGGAACTTCTTCTGAAATAGATACTTATTTAAATGTTGCATCCAATATCCAATATATTGGTCCTGTAGCACTTTCTGGAGATGATGCCGCGGTATTAACACTTACCGCCAATGATGGTGGAAATACAGGTACAGGTGGCGGCACTGATGTTGTTTTGGGATCAGTTAATATTGATATTTCACCTATTCCTGCAGTTATTTCTGTTGATGTTCCAACAGCAGGGACCTATGGAAATAACAGTAGCTTGTTTTTTGATATTGTTTTCTCTGAAGAGGTTTTTATTGATGCAAGCGGTGGAACTCCTCAATTGTCACTGAGAATAGGAGGAGATGTAAAACAGACTTCATCAGAAATTTTAACAGGTACTTTACCTAATTCCTATAAATTCCAATATACAGTATTGACAGGCGATTTGGACCTTGATGGGATCGAAATCCTTTCTTTGTCTGCCAATGGAGGTACAATTAAGAATACTGATGGAACTGATGCTGATTTAACATTGAACAATGTTGGTGCTACCACAAACGTATTGGTGGATGCCGAAGCTCCAAATCCTCCTGGCAAACCAGACCTACTAGCAGTTAGTGATACTGGTGAGAGTGATGTAGATAACATAACTTCTGTAAATCAACCGATTTTTGAAGGTACAGCTGAACCAAATACTGAGATAAGGTTTACTATAAACCCTGCAATTCCTTTTGGTTCAACTTCCACTGATGGCACAGGAAAATGGACTTTTTCTTCTCCTACCTTATCGGACGGTGTTTACAGACTTTCAGCAATGGCATTAGACGCTTTAGGAAATGAAAGTTCAGCATCAGCTGTTTTGACTTTCACTATTGATAGTCAAGCTCCAGCCATGCCAGGTACTCCTGACTTGGCGGGTAGCAGTGATTCTGGTAAAAGTGATACAGATAATATCACCAATGAGGTTACTCCCATTATTGAAGGTACAGCTGAGGCGGGAATTGTAGTTACGATAAACAGTACTATTGATGGGGCCTTAGGCAATGCCACAGTAAATGGGAGTGGGCAATGGTCATTTACACCTGCTGCTGATTTGTCATCAGGGATACATTCCATCAAGGCAACTACTTCTGACATTGCAGGAAATACCAGTGAATCAGATCCATTGAATTTGACTATTGACACTAAGGCTCCAGTTCCGATTGTTTTTTCAAGCCTGAATATAGCTGTAGATGAAAATGGCAATTCAAGTGTATTAATTCCCTCCCAGTTATTGTCAACGCCAATTTCAGATGATTTCTCCGACGCAGCCAATATTCAATTGGAATTGAGTAAAGTTTCCTTTGACTGCTCAAATTTAGGGGCTAATCCTCTTAGGGTAACCGCAACAGATGAAGCTGGGAATGCAGGTTATGCAGAATCTATCGTAAAGATACAAGACAATATCGCCCCGGTAGCCAAAGTAAAAAATAGCCTACTGAATGTCGATGTATTTGGGACAGTGACCTTATTGCCAGAGATGATAGATGACGGTTCAAGTGATAACTGTAGTATAGAAAATAGGACTTTAAGTAAAACAGTTTTTGACAGTGAGGATGTAGGACCTAATAACGTGGAATTAACTGTTTTTGATGGTGCTGGGAATTTAGTAGGAGCGGTTGCTATAGTAACCGTTGTTATTGTGCCTAAAACACTTACCATAATAGCTGCCCCAGGTCAATCTAAACTATTTGGAGAAACGGATCCTATTTTGACCTATACAGCTTCCGGCTTTGGAACTGATGATGATGAAAGTGTGCTTAGTGGAGCATTGAGCAGAGTAGCAGGTGAGGCAGTTGGAACTTACTCCATTGGACTGGGAAGCCTGGATGCAGGGGATAATTATACGATAGCCTTTACGGGAGCAGACTTCGAGATCATTACCAATGATACTGACAATGATGGCGTTCCTGATGATGTGGAAAAATTTGATGGGACCGACCCTACAGATCTGATGGATTATAAGGATAGTGACTGGGACGAAGTTCCTGATTATATAGAAGAAGAGCAAGGTACCAATCCAACAGATCCTGCAGATTATTTGGATACGGACGGAGACGATGTACCGGACCATGTAGAAGAGCAACAGGGCACCAACCCTAACAATATATCAGAGGTGAAAGACAGCGATGATGATGGCGTTCCGGATTATATACAAGAGCGATCGCTTGTGGAATACCTTGCCCAATCTGTCTCAGTAACCTGGGGAACTTCTGAAACCGAACTTGATCTATCCACTGAAGTGGTGGGAGTGACCGGAAGGGGAGAATTTATCAACCTACCGGTGACCTGGAACCTAACAGGATATAACCCATTGATTCGAGGAACCACCAACTTCTTTGGTACAGCGGTTCTTTCAGCGGGTATTTTAAACACTTATACCATCGATCCAGTAGTGACCATCACCGTAGAAGCCAAGCCAGTTCCACAAGATGTTACCTTAAGTGTGAACAGTTTTATCGCTATTCCTGATCAGTTCTTCCAGGAAATAGGAAACTTCACGGTAGTAGATCCAAGTGATGATATCCATTCGCTGAGCCTAGCGGAAAGCGTGCAAGACAATGGCTTCTTCGAGGTGCTTGATGGTGTCCTTTTCTGGAGTAGTGCCGAGCAGCTACCTGGCAAAACGATGTTTACGATTTTGCTACGCGTAACAGATAGAGCAGGAAGTGTACTGGAGAAAAACTTCCAGATCACCAGAACCCGCATCCCGCTGGATCAGTTGGACGTTCCGAATACCTTTACACCAAACAATGATGGGGTAAATGATACCTGGGGGGTACCTGCCCTTCGCTATTATGAAGGTGTGAAAATCGAAGTTTACGAGATTGGTAGTGGTAAAAGAGTCTTCTACACCGAAAATCCGGATACCAGATGGGATGGAGGGATCAATGGAAAAGACCCTGTAGTAGCCGCCTATGTTTGGGTAATCAGCGTGGCGGAAACCGACGAGGTTCGCAGAGGTATGCTAAACCTGTTGAAGCAATAAAACAAAGGAATTGGAATCTGGTAAATTCCATTACCCGGTCCTGTTTTTTGAATGAATACCAGACCGGAAAAAATTTTCGACTTATGAAACGACTTAGTTACATTCTTACAGGGCTTATGATAATGGGATTAGCATTCCATTCTATGGCGCAATCCAGGAAATATATTTCCAACTTCAGCCACTTCCAGAGTTATTTCAATCCAGGCCTGACGGGCTATGAGGGGAGTGCGATTAGAGGCTTTGTACGAAATCAATGGTCAGGAATTGAGGGGGCACCAAGGACGAATTTTTTTAGTGCAGAGATTGATTTTGGAGAGATTGCAGGAGAGATAGACCCGGCACTAATGGGTAAGAATGCGGTATCGATTAACCTGCTTCAGGACAGCTATGGTGCTTTTCGTGAAACTGAGTTGATAGTGGCCTATGCCTCAAGAATCAGACTCACCGCAAAACATAACCTGAGATTAGGAGCTGGAGTGAGCTATCAGAATATTCGTTTGAATGGAGATGCGCTGACCGCTGAGGACCTCAGTGATCCCTTACTTGGTCAATATTTGGGAGGTTTTTCAAATATGCAGGTGGTGGACTTCAACATGGGTTTAGCCCTTACACATTCCAATTACTATTTCTCCTACGGAATGCATCGGGTGGCTGGTGGAGCGATAGTTTCCGGAGCTGAGTTTATGAACGGATATCCTTCCTCTAGCGTGGTCCAGGCTGGATACCGAGAAGCATTGAGTTCAAAACTGGCGCTGATTTTTAATACCTTTTACCGTACACAGAAGCACATCAATGACAATATTGAAATGAATATGAAAGCACTGCTGATGGACCGAATTTGGCTTGGTGTGGGCCATCGTGTCAACGCGGCAACTAATTTACAGGTTGGAATTTTAACCAAAAGGGTTCGTGTGGGTTACCTGTTTGAGTTCCCTATGGGGAGAGGCTACAATTTGCCTGGAAATACGCACGAGTTTTCAGCAGTATTCAACCTTTTCAGAGACAATACCAGACAATCAGATAATGAAGTGTTGATTTGGTAGTTTTAACCCGAAATATGCAATCTATTACGTGCTGAAATCGCTTCAAAACGGCCTGATTTTCTTGCGATTGCAACACTTCCCGTAAACACGGGGAATCCTATTACATAATCTGGGTTTAACGAGAATCCTTTTTCATTGGGAGATAGTAACGTTGCTTGCTAATACACGTGGACAATAGGACCACGACTTTTTTAGCGGCTTTAGAAAAATTAGTAAAATGGATCGCATAATTGTATTAAACCCGGATTCCAAGCCCTCTGCAAAAGTAATGTAGGGTAGCCAATTTGGGTCGAGATTTTGTCAGTATTGTTGCAAAAAAAGAGCAACAATACCGCCAAAATCGAGCTGTATATGTTATTTCTGCCAGGGGTTTGCACCCCTAGCTACAAAAATATCACTCCTCCGGAGTTTTAGGTAACGGTAAAATTGACATGCACGGAATGTAAATCAATGGAGAATTAGATGGAATTCGAAGACTTCAACAATAGTAACGTGGGGTAGCCAATTTGGGTCGAGATTTTGTCAGTATTGTTGCAAAAAAAGAGCAACAATACCGCCAAAATCGAGCTGTATATGTTATTTCTGCCAGGGGTTTGCACCCCTAGCTACAAAAATATCACTCCTCCGGAGTTTTAGGTAACGGTAAAATTGATATGCACGGAATGTAAATCAATGGAGAGTTAGATGGAATTCGAAGACTTCAACAATAGTAATGTAGGGTAGCCAATTTGGGTCGAGATTTTGTCAGTATTGTTGCAAAAAAAGAGCAACAATACCGCCAAAATCGAGCTGTATATGTTATTTCTGCCAAGGGTTTGCACCCCTAACTACAAAAATATCACTCCTCCGGAGTTTTAGGTAACGGTAAAATTGACATGCACGGAATGTAAATCAATGGAGAGTTAGATGGAATTCGAAGACTTCAACAATAGTAGTGTAGGGTAGCCAATTTGGGTCGAGATTTTGTCAGCATTGTTGCAGAAAAAAAAGCAACAATACCGCCAAAATCGAGCTGAATATGTTATTTCTGCCAGAGGTTTGCACCCCTAGCTACAAAAATATCACTCCTCCGGAGTTTTAGGTAACGGTAAAATTAACATGCACGGAATGTAAATCAATGGAGAGTTAGATGGAATTCGAAGACTTCAGCAATAGTAATGTAGGGTAGCCAATTTGGGTCGAGATTTTGTCAGTATTGTTGCAAAAAAAGAGCAACAATACCGCCAAAATCGAGCTGTATATGTTATTTCTGCCAGGGGTTTGCACCCCTAGCTACAAAAATATCACTCCTCCGGAGTTTTAGGTAACGGTAAAATTGACATGCACGGAATGTAAATCAATGGAGAGTTAGATGGAATTCGAAGACTTCAACAATAGTAGTGTAGGGTAGCCAATTTGGGTCGAGATTTTGTCAGTATTGTTGCAAAAAAAGAGCAACAATACCGCCAAAATCGAGCTGTATATGTTATTTCTGCCAGGGGTTTGCACCCCTAGCTACAAAAATATCACTCCTCCGGAGTTTTAGGTAACGGTAAAATTGACATGCACGGAATGTAAATCAATGGAGAGTTAGATGGAATTCGAAGACTTCAACAATAGTAGTGTAGGGTAGCCAATTTGGGTCGAGATTTTGTCAGCATTGTTGCAGAAAAAAAGAGCAACAATGCCGCCAAAATCGAGCTGTATATGTTATTTCTGCCAGGGGTTTGCACCCCTAGCTACAAAAATATCACTCCTCCGGAGTTTTAGGTAACGGTAAAATTGACATGCACGGAATGTAAATCAATGGAGAATTAGATGGGATTCGAAGACTTCAACAAAAGTAATGTAGGGTAGCCAATTTGGGTCGAGATTTTGTCAGTATTGTTGCAGAAAAAAAAGCAACAATACCGCCAAAATCATTTAATGTGCATTCACTGAACCACTGGCTACACCCGTGGCTGTTGTATTGCGCTCCTTCAGAGCTGATAAATTAGGACAATGTGACTCGTCCTCATTTTCTTTAGGAGATGTGAATCAATTACCCAATTGAAGACCTACTGCCTGCTTTTATGTTTAATAAACAGTCGTAAGGATTACAAGGCTATCAATAGTAGACAAGTTTATCATTTCATCTTTTGGAGGATTTAACACAAGACGTTTCCCTTTTTTGCCTTGGATAAATAGCCCGAGTGCAGTTTCACCATAGGACGAGGCCTGTTCTTCCAATTCTGAAAAGGAAGCCGTAGCAACATTTATTTCGTATTCTTCAATGCTTCTAAAGATTATTTCAGGACCTCCAACAGTAAAAAGCTCATTGTATATGCTATATAACTCCCGCTGCATGGCAATGCTTGCCAAAAGATGACTCAAAATCATTGGGCTGATGATTACTTCGCTTTGGAAAGGTTTTAACAAAGATTCGTTACTCGGATCCGCCAGTTCCAATAAAATGGATGGTTTTTTTACAGATTTCTCCAGTACCTCTTCGAGTAAAACAAACCCAACCATAGTCCTTGCATCTGCTTCCTCTTCTTCCTCCATCCTGTCACTGCTTACCATTAAAATATGATCAAAGGTCTCCGCTTCAATTCTCTTAATAACGGATTCTCTTAAATAATCCGCCACGACATGGTCGATATCTATCCTTTCGTGTCCTTCGTTTACCATGCCAAAATCCTTCTTCCTGTCTTGGAGGGCTTTTAAAGATACGATCCTAATGTAGTAGGATTCATCCTCATAAGTGGTCAATTCTTCAATTAAAGAGGGCACATGTTCATTCCATCCCAATACCAGAATTCTAATTATTCCCGTCTGTTCTTCTACAGTTAGAGCCTTTTTCTTAGGAAGGTGATTCCTGTCTTTTTCAATTAAGTCCTTTTCCAATTCCAGGTCTGAAAAATTTCTGGCTATCAGGATCAACTGATCTTTTTCTTTTATGATTTCATTTTCATCCGTATTTAGATAAGGAATATAATTGCCATTTTCTTCCCTAACTATTCCCAAAACAATGGCTTTGGTAAAGGCTTTTTTAACAGACCCTATTGGCTGATTAATGGTTTCTGGAAATTCCTGAGTAAAAATATTGTTCTTAGTCAATTGAGACAATAGCTCGTTATACACTTGTGAAAGTCCCGGGTGACGGATGTTTTGCGCCATCAGGCGACTAATTATTGCATTGCTACCAATGATCTCCAGAGGCCCACTATAAGACCTGATTGCAGCGTTTATTTTATGATCATCCTGGATTTCGGCAATTACATAGGGGAGGGTGGTGAAGTTAAACTGCCTGGCTTCAGCATTTAATGAAAGCAGGCATTTAATGGTTTCCACATCTGGATTAATCAGTTCTTTTCGGTCATAGGCCAAACTTGGAATAATAATGACGGCGGCATTTAGCGCATCCACCCTTCGTAAATGCTCCCTGTCTATAGCCACTCCTGTGCGCAAAATAATTTCGTGTGCACGGCGACCAATCATCGGGTTGTCCTTCAATTCCTGCATTTGAAAGGGACCTACCTCCTCGGAAAGGACAATCAGTTTTAGTTTTTTAATGTTGAATTTTTCAAACATTCTTTTCAATCTCCCAGAGGATTGAAAAATTTCCGCGGCAATATGAATCGTTCTATTGGACCAACCCAGAATGACGATATGGTTGTTGGCCGTTACAGGGGTAAGCCCTTGCTCCAAATGACGAATCTTCCTGTTCATCCAGGTAGTGATAATGGCTACCAAAGAACCCAAAAATATCACATATCCTGCTATTGTAAGTAGGGTAGAGATAAAACGGCGCCAATTGCCTTGATCATCTCCAAGGTAACCAGGGTCGGTAAGTCTGAGGAATGCCCACCAGACCGCCTCACCTAAGGATTGATTGGGTGTATCAGTGGGTATCACTAATAAGCCCCCAAAAATGGAAATCATGCCTATCAAAGCTGCAACTACCAAAAGCTGGTATTGAGCACCTTTTACCAACTGTCTTTCCAGTGTAAATAAAATCTTCCGCCGAATTCTAGGTCTTTTTAATCGCATATAATTTTTAAACAGGAGTTTTTCTGCCCTTCAATATAAAAATTAAGTTACAATATCCGCCCTTCTGCGACTTGCAAGGTTGTAAGCTTTCTTCTTTTTCGTGCGCGTTTTATGCTTTCTCCCATCTGTTCCAAAATTTTCAGGTGTTTGGGAAAAAGGGTTTGTTTTCTTTTGGTCATATCCAAAATGTTTGTTATTTCAATCAAACATGGTTTTTTGATTAAAATAACAAACAACAGATCATGCAATGCATTGGGCATTACACAATCTGGGTAAAATTATTTAGGGTTAATATCTTTTCCGGCTTCGATTAAACGAAAATTGCTGACCGTTTTCCCTTCAAGGTGTTTGCTCCATTTTTCAAGCAATGGTTTTTCTAAATCAACTTCTCTGTATTCATCCGGATTCATAATGGGTAAACCCTTTACTATCGGGTAGATTCTTTTGCATTCTTTGCAGTGTAGCCAGCCTTCCAGAATTCTTTTCTCTGTATCTTCTGTTATACTGGTCAACTCCAGATCGGCTTTATCAAATGGGCAACATAATTTATCAATTGTGGATAATCTCATCGTTATTTTGATTGTAATGAATTAAAATATTTTTGTAAGGCGCTGACGGGGTTCTGATTTTGCATCACTCCTGAAATTAAAGCTATCCCTGAGTGGGGCAGCGATTGAAGCTCAGGAAGGTTTTCCATCTTGATTCCTCCAGCCAAAAATAAGGGCATGTCCGTGATTTTTCCTGCTTCTCTGATTACATCGAAGCTTACCAAATCACAATGTTGTGTGGTCTTGGTAGGATAAACTGAGCAAAAGGATACATAATCCATCCCAAGTTTGTCTGCCTGTCGGATCAAGTCCAGGTCATTGTTTACAGTCAGTCCTACCAAGTGATTTTTTGCCGAAAATTCACTGATGGAAGATAAATCCGAAGGGATGCTGTCCAAATGGATGCCGTCTACATCTTTTACTTGAAGTAAATCCCATCTATTGTTTACCAAAATCGGGAAGTCATAAGCAGCTGCCAATTCCACGACTTTACTTGTAAATGCGACTGCATCCTGTCCTTCTCCAAAATGATCCCAAATTTGCACAGCAGCAAGAGGGAAAGTAAACAACTGTTCCAAAATAGGAAAAAGCACAGCCTCAGGCTTGTCAGAAGGATCAATGACCAGGTAAATACTTTTATCTGCTTGTAAGTTTAGTTTTTTCATTGCCATCCGTTTTTATATGCACTAAAAAAAGCCTCCCAGTAAGGGTCTACAGATTGATAAATCATTGGCGTTTTTTCTCCTTGTTTGAAGATTGAAATGCCTTCCTCGGCAGCAGTTAACTGGCCAACTTCAGTACAGGCAATATTTTCATTCGCCAAGCGACTTTTTATTTTCTCTACCTGGTCTTTTTTGCAAGTAATCAGCATGGAACCTGCTCCAATGCATTGCAAAGGATCCAGCGAGAAAAGGCGACAAACGGCTTCCTGTATTGCTCCAACGGGTATCAAGTCCTCTTCAATGACAGCCCCACAGTTGGCTGCACTAGCCAACTCATAGATTGCGCCCAATACGCCACCTTCGGTGACATCATGCATGGCAGTGACACTGTTTTCAGCTGCATTTCCTCTAGCTGTTATTGCATCTTTGATAGAACTTGTTTGGTAAAATGAATCCGAAGCTCCTTGATATACCTCTTTTCCGAGTTTGTTGCTTACTGTTTTCGGAAAACTCATGGCCAAAATAGCAGCAGACGAGATGGCTGCTCCTTTTGTTACCAAAATACAGTCACCAGCTTGGGCTTTGGGGGTGGCTAGCATTTGGTCTTTTGGGGCGATGCATATAAATGTGCCTCCTCCTGCGATAGTAGAATTTTGTCCTTCGACAAAACCGGTATGGCCTCCAGTGATGGCAACGCCCAAAGCAGCACAATACTCGTGCACATATTGCCAATAAATTTTGAAATCAGCCTGGCTTAAAGTAGCAGGAAGGTTCAGTACAAATTGGCCAAATTGGGGGGCAAAACCTGTGGTGGCCATGTCGTTGGCCATTAAATGAACGGATAACCACGCGGATTCCTGTAATCCAAGCGTTTGAATTAAGGAAAGCGGATCACTGGTGAGGGCCATGGCCTGTCCTCCTGCCAATTCTACAATGGATACGTCAATGCCGAATCCAGGCCCAACGAGTACCTTTTCATTGGGTGTCCCACAATTGGAGGTTATAAAATCACCCAATAATCTTTCATCAATCTTTCCGGCTTTTTCGCTCATTTATTGAACATCGTTAAATTGCACATAAAGGCCAAAGAAATCACCATAAGGCATGTTCCATTGCTGTACAGGAAACCATTTAGGTAAACCGGTACAAGACCAGGTAATGGTATAATCTCTTCCTTCCAAGGCCTCCTCTATAATCTTGATAAGGTGTTTGGGCGTGTAAAATGTTGCGGTGACATAAAAAGGGTTCTTTCCAAAAGCTTGTTGCACCCGACGACGAAGGACTTTGGGAGAGTTCTTGTTCATCATTCCCATCGCAATACCATATTTGCCAACCCTGGCCGCTTCACGGATCACCTTGACCGGGTCTTTGTAGTATTCAAAAGTGGTGATAAAGGCAAGGGAATCAAAAGTATTGTCTTTGAAGGGCATGTGGTGAGAATCGGCCATTACCAGATCCCCATCAAACAAATGGATGGCCTGAGATAGCATTAAAGGAGAGATGTCTCCTCCAGTAGATTCTATGCCTATTTCTTTCCACCACCTGGTAAACCTTGTCGTGCCACAGCCAAATTCCAATAGGGTTTTCACCCTTTTGTCCTTGGTTACCAACTGTTCCATTATTTTTTTCTGCCACACCTCAGCTCTTTTGTAGCGGCCTTCATACCAAAGTTCATAGGTATCTGTATGGTCTCTGTTGAAAAACCATTCAGGTCTGTTTTGCCAGTTTCGCTGTTGCTGAGGGATCAGCCCCATTTTTTGCTTTTCTATTTCCATTTTGTAATTCGTTTATAAAAAAAACATTCGACCGAACAAAACCAGTGGAATGTAGCTTCAAATTACAAAAGGAAATCTGGCTTGCATCCCTACGTTGGCATTATCCAAATCAGGTTCCGGGTATTTTCTCAGCCTGACTTTTGTCAAGCACCCCGTGCATATTTTACAGCCACAAAGATATCGAATAACCCATGTAAAGCAAGCAGTATTTCCAATGGCAATACTAAGACTGTTTTTAAATTGAAATTAATAAAGCATAAATCATGTGGGTTTTTAATATTTTCGATAAATTAGGTAGTTGTTTAATGGTTTTTAAAATAGAAGATTAGATACATGTCCGCATTAACGAAATTTATTACCTGGAAGAAAGGTAATACAGTAGTCTCTTGGGTGCTTTTTGGATTATTGGTTCAGGTAGTTTTTAATAGAAAGAATGTTCCGTCTCATATTGAAGTGTTGGACGATACCCTAACCCATCATTGTTCCAGAACGAAAAGAAATCGCTGGGTTAATGTTATCAATTTTGTGGTTACACCAAGGTTTATAAGAAGGTTAATTGAGGGCCAATTGAATAAAAAAATGGCAGAACATGAGCGTGTGATTTTATCTCTTGACAAGGAGCTGACCAAGGATGATTTTTTCGAGAAGGAGAAGCCACTCAGACGGAAGTGGAGCAATTGGTATGGCAATCATTTTTCTGAACCGCTAAAGTTTTTTGTGCCTGGAAATGGGGACTATGAGAATTTCACTTCCGATGATGAATCCTGCAAATGGTATGATTTTAAGGGCTTGTTGGATGTGAGTGAAATGGTGAAGAATGCTGAGAAAGAAAATAGAAAAGTGAGGGCAGTAGGTTCTGGACATGCGCTTACGGCAGTAGCCCAATGTGAAGATTTTTTGGTTTGCACCCAAAACATGAACATGACCCAGCGGCCTGCCAAGGAGTGGATAAAAAAGGAATACAAGGATGGTTTTGATGTAGAAGTGAATTTTTGCAATAAAAAATCTGTGGAAAAGCATTTCCTTTTTGAAACGGGGGGTGGAACAAAAATCAGGCATTTGATACAAGCTTTGACAAAGCATGGTTTGGCACTGATCAATCAGGGTGGCTCAAGTATTCAGTCTATAAGCGGAGCGATTGCCACCTCTACGCATGGGTCAGGAATTGGAATTGGTCCCGTATCTGTTTTTGCCAAATCAATGACCATTGTGGGCAAAGGGGGAATGATTTTTAGAGTAGAACCTAAGGATGGGATAACTGACCCTGTTGAATTTAATAAAGATGATCAAGTTAAAAAGTACGGAATTGAATTGATTCAGGACGATGAGAAATTCAATGCGGTAATGGTGGGTATTGGTTCCGTGGGGATTGTATTTTCTATGATCTTAGAAGCCCAACCCAATTACAGGCTTTTTGAAGAGCGGATTAGCTACAATTGGGAAGAGCTTAAAGCAGAGATGCAAAAAGAGGATGTGCATACATTCATCAATGCCCACCGTCATTTTGAAGTTTTGATCAATCCCTATCGGGACATGACTGCCGAAACAGAAGATGGGAAACAAAGAAAATGTTTGGTGACCACAAGGGATTACAGTGAAAAGTCAAATAGGGAACAAGCGGGAAGGGAAAGGAATTATATTTCCTCCTTTATCTCAGGAATAGCGATTTCTGGTAGACTCTCTCCTTGGGTGTTCAATAAAAACCATCAGGCCATTCCAGCAATGACCAACAATTCCATTCACAGACTCGTAGACCACCGTGGGGATGAAGGAGGAGGCTTTGAAGATGAGTCTCGTTTTGTGCTGGACCAGGGGTTGGGAGAACTGAAATTCTATGGCTATGCAGTAGAATTTGGATTTCCGTTGGAAAAGGTATTTGATGCAGTAGATCTAATTATTAAAGTCTGTGAAGAAGCCCAACCTTACCACCACCTTTTGGCAGCGCCTTTTTCTTTGCGGTTTGTCAAACAATGCGATGCCCATTTATCCATGATGAACCAGCACGATACCTGTATGATTGAACTGGTAAGTGTAAAAGGTGTGACCGGAAGCTTGCCTTTGTTCAGGCGTTTGGAGAGAGAATTGCTGGACTTTGGTGCCATTCCTCATTGGGGGCTTTCTGTGGAGCCCTGGTATAGGGAACGGGTGGAGAAAGCATTTCCACGCTTTAAGGATTGGGAAGTGCAGCAAGCCTTTTTTGGAGGAAAAACCTTTAAAAATGCCTTTTTAGAACGAATTCAAGATTCTTAATCCTTTGTTAAATTTCACTGTTTGTGAATTTGAAAGTAGCTTCAGGACCTAACAACCCAAATCTATAATTGGATAAGGCTTGTGATGTAGAGTCTTGTTCAACCCGCTATCGGGGTTGAGGAATAGATGTGGAATTGGCCGTCGACGGGTTTTCACCCGTGGCTATTATTGGTGAAGCCCTACAGGCTTCTTTCGATTAACATCAGTTCGATTTTAATACTTGCTGGTAAAATTAGGTTTATTTAGTGAAGCAGTTCCCTCCTTGAAATAGACACAGAAAAAGCAGATAAGGAGAGTCCCCCTTTCTTTTAAAGGGGGCAAGGGAGATTTTTTCGCAACCCTCACCAATATCAGACTTGTCTTGATGTGGATTTTCACAGCTTTCTTCACTTAAAGCCCTCTCTAAATCTCGGAATGACAGATTTTAAAATTCAGGGTTAAGGAGCCACTGGCATTAGCGAAAAGCCTGTTTCACTATTGAGCTTACAGGAGGCTAATGCCCAATAAATGCCAACTCATTTACACCCCGGGTCGCACCTCCTGCGTCGGCTAACCCAGGGCTACAAAGATTGCACTCCGCTGGAGTGCTGCATTGGATATTGTCATCTGGATTTCTGCGTTTTTAAAATGTTAATTCTCGGAATGAGGAATTGGCGGGTAATGAACCACCAGAACGTCATTGCGAACCCTTTTTTGGGGAGGGGTTGTATAGGAAAAGGGTGTGGCAATCTCATAACGTTGGAGATTCCTTCGACTTTCTCTACGCAAAGCCCCTGCAAAACCTACTGATAACAGATTTTAAAATTCAGGGTTAAAGGGCCACTGGCATTAGCGAAAAGCCTGTTTCACTATTGAGCTTACAGGAGGGTAATGCCCAATAAATGCCAACTCATTTACACCCCGGGTCGCACCTCCTGCGTCGGCTAACCCAGGGCTACAAAGATTGCACTCCTCTGGAGTGCTGCATTGGATATTTTCATCTGGATTTCTGCGTTTTTAAAATGTTAATTCTCGGAATGAGGAATTGGCGGGTAATGAACCACCAGAACGTCATTGCGAACCCTTTTTTGGGGAGGGGTTGTATAGGAAAAGGGTGTGGCAATCTCATAACGTTGGAGATTCCTTCGACTTTCTCTACGCAAAGCCCCTGCAAAACCTACCGATAACAGATTTTAAAATTCAGGGTTAAGGGGCCACTGGCATTAGCGAAAAGCCTGTTTCACTATTGAGCTTACAGGAGGCTAATGCCTTACAAATGCCAACTCATTTACACCCTGGGTTGCACCTCCTGCGTCGGCTAACCCAGGGCTACAAAGATTGCACTCCGCTGGAGTGCTGCATTGGATATTTTCATCTGGATTTCTGCGTTTTTAAAATGTTAATTCTCGGAATGAGGAATTGGCGGGTAATGAACCACCAGAACGTCATTGCGAACCCTTTTTTGGGGAGGGGTTGTGTAGGAAAAGGGTGTGGCAATCTCATAACGTTGGAGATTCCTTCGACCTTCTCTACGCAAAGCCCCTGCAAAACCTACCGATAACAGATTTTAAAATTCAGGGTTAAGGGGCCACTGGCATTAGCGAAAAGCCTGTTTCACTATTGAGCTTACTGGAGGCTTATGCCTTACAAATGCCAACTCATTTACACCCTGGGTCGCACCTCCTGCGTCGGCTAACCTAGGGCTACAAAGATTGCACTCCTCTGGAGTGCTGCATTGGATATTTTCATCTGGATTTCTGCGTTTCGAAAATGATAGGTCTCGGAATGAGGATTCTTTTATCATCCTGGCTTGAACTCAGATTATTACATTTTAAATAAAATTGTTCCTGGTATTTATTTGCAAATTTCGTGGCAACTTTAAAGTAGCTTCAGGACCTAACAGCCCAAATCTATGATTGGATAAGGCTTGTGATGTGAAGTCTTGTTCAACCCGCTATCGGGGTTGAGGAATAGATGTGGAATTGGCCGTCCACGGGTTTTCACCCGTGGCTATTATTGGTGAAGCCCTACAGGCTTCTTTCGATTAACATCAGTTCGATTTTAATACTTGCTGTTAAAATTAGGTTTATTTAGTGAAGCAGTTCCCTCCTTGAAATAGACACAGAAAAAGCAGATAAGGAGAGTCCCCCTTTCTTTTATAGGGGGCAAGGGAGATTTTTTCGCAACCCTCACCAATATCAGACTTGTCTTGATGTGGATTTTCACAACTTTCTTCACTCAAAGCCATCTCTAAATCTCAGAATGACAGATTTTAAAATTCTTGTTGAGGAGCCACTGGCATTAGCGAAAAGCCTGTTTCACTATTGAGCTTACAGGAGGCTAATGCCCAATAAATGCCAACTCATTTACACCCCGGGTCGCACCTCCTGCGTCGGCTAACCCAGGGCTACAAAGATCGCACTCCGCTGGAGTGCTGCATTGGATATTGTCATCTGGATTGCTTCATTTCGAAAATGATAGGTCTCGGAAGGACGGATTGGCTGATATAGACCTACCAGAACGTCATTGCGAACCCTTTTTTGGGGAGGGGTTGTGTAGGAAAAGGGTGTGGCAATCTCATAACGTTGGAGATTCCTTCGACTTTCTCTACGCAAAGCCCCTGCAAAACCTACTGATAACAGATTTTAAAATTCAGGTTTAAGGGGCCACTGGCATTAGCGAAAAGCCTGTTTCACTATTGAGCTTACAGGAGGCTAATGCCTTACAAATGCCAACTCATTTACACCCCGGGTCGCACCTCCTGCGTCGGCTAACCCAGGGCTACAAAGATTGCACTCCTCTGGAGTGCTGCATTGGATATTGTCATCTGGATTGCTTCATTTCGAAAATGTTAGGTTTCGGAAGGACGGATTGGCTGATATAGACCTACCAGAACGTCATTGCGAACCCTTTTTTGGGGAGGGGTTGCGTAGGAAAAGGGTGTGGCAATCTCTTTAAGTTAAAGATTCCATCGACTTTCTCTACGCAAAGCCCCTGCAAAACCTACCGATAACAGATTTTAAAATTCAGGGTTAAAGGGCCACTGGCATTAGCGAAAAGCCTGTTTCACTATTGAGCTTACAGGAGGCTAATGCCCAATAAATGCCAACTCATTTACACCCCAGGTCGCACCTCCTGCGTCGGCTAACCCAGGGCTACAAAGATTGCACTCCGCTGGAGTGCTGCATTGGATATTGTCATCTGGATTGCTTCATTTCGAAAATGTTAGGTTTCGGAAGGACGGATTGGCTGATATAGACCTACCAGAACGTCATTGCGAACCCTTTTTTGGGGAGGGGTTGTGTAGGAAAAGGGTGTGGCAATCTCATAACGTTGGAGATTCCTTCGACTTTCTCTACGCAAAGCCCCTGCAAAACCTACCGATAACAGATTTTAAAATTCAGGGTTAAGGGGCCACTGGCATTAGCGAAAAGCCTGTTTCACTATTGAGCTACTGGAGGCTTATGCCTTACAAATGCCAACTCATTTACACCCCAGGTCGCACCTCCTGCGTCGGCTAACCCAGGGCTACAAAGATTGCACTCCGCTGGAGTGCTGCATTGGATATTGTCATCTGGATTGCTTCATTTCGAAAATGTTAGGTTTCGGAAGGACGGATTGGCTGATATAGACCTACCAGAACGTCATTGCGAACCCTTTTTTGGGGAGGGGTTGTGTAGGAAAAGGGTGTGGCAATCTCATAACGTTGGAGATTCCTTCGACTTTCTCTACGCAAAGCCCCTGCAAAACCTACCGATAACAGATTTTAAAATTCAGGGTTAAGGGGCCACTGGCATTAGCGAAAAGCCTGTTTCACTATTGAGCTACTGGAGGCTTATGCCTTACAAATGCCAACTCATTTACACCCCGGGTCGCACCTCCTGCGTCGGCTAACCCAAGGCTACAAAGATTGCACTCCGCTGGAGTGCTGCATTGGATATTGTCATCTGGATTGCTTCATTTCGAAAATGTTAGGTTTCGGAAGGACGGATTGGCTGATATAAACCTACCAGAACGTCATTGCGAACCCTTTTTTGGGGAGCTGTTGCGTAGAGAATGGGTGTGGCAATCTCTTTAGGTTAAAGATTCCATCGACTTTCTCTACGCAAAGCCCCTGCAAAACCTACTGATAACAGATTTTAAAATTCAGGGTTAAAGGGCCACTGGCATTAGCGAAAAGCCTGTTTCACTATTGAGCTTACAGGAGGCTAATGCCTTACAAATGCCAACTCATTTACACCCCGGTTCGCACCTCCTGCGTCGGCTAACCTAGGGCACTACAAAGATTGCACTCCGCTGGAGTGCTGCATTGGATATTGTCATCTGGATTGCTTCATTTCGAAAATGTTAGGTTTCGGAAGGACGGATTGGCTGATATAAACCTACCAGAACGTCATTGCGAACCCTTTTTTGGGGAGCTGTTGCGTAGAGAATGGGTGTGGCAATCTCTTTAGGTTAAAGATTCCATCGACTTTCTCTACGCAAAGCCCCTGCAAAACCTACTGATAACAGATTTTAAAATTCAGGGTTAAAGGGCCACTGGCATTAGCGAAAAGCCTGTTTCACTATTGAGCTTACAGGAGGCTAATGCCTTACAAATGCCAACTCATTTACACCCCGGTTCGCACCTCCTGCGTCGGCTAACCTAGGGCACTACAAAGATTGCACTCCGCTGGAGTGCTGCATTGGATATTGTCATCTGGATTGCTTCATTTCGAAAATGTTAGGTTTCGGAAGGACGGATTGGCTGATATAGACCTACCAGAACGTCATTGCGAACCCTTTTTTGGGGAGGGGTTGTGTAGGAAAAGGGTGTGGCAATCTCATAACGTTGGAGATTCCTTCGACTTTCTCTACGCAAAGCCCCTGCAAAGCCTACTGATAACAGATTTTAAAATTCAGGGTTAAAGGGCCACTGGCATTAGCGAAAAGCCTGTTTCACTATTGAGCTTACAGGAGGCTAATGCCCAATAAATGCCAACTCATTTACACCCTGGGTTGCACCTCCTGCGTCGGCTAACCCAGGGCTACAAAGATTGCACTCCGCTGGAGTGCTGCATTGGATATTTTCATCTGGATTTCTGCGTTTTTAAAATGTTAATTCTCGGAATGAGGAATTGGCGGGTAATGAACCACCAGAACGTCATTGCGAACCCTTTTTTGGGGAGGGGTTGTGTAGGAAAAGGGTGTGGCAATCTCATAACGTTGGAGATTCCTTCGACTTTCTCTACGCAAAGCCCCTGCAAAACCTACCGATAACAGATTTAAAAAAATTAGGGTTAAGGGGCCACTGGCATTAGCGAAAAGCCTGTTTCACTATTGAGCTTACTGGAGGCTAATGCCCAATAAATGCCAACTCATTTACACCCCGGGTCGCACCTCCTGCGTCGGCTTACCCAGGGCTACAAAGATTGCACTCCGCTGGAGTGCTGCATTGGATATTTTCATCTTGAAGGTTGAGGAATAGATGGGGAATTGGCCGTCCACGGGTTTTCACCCGTGGCTATTATTGGTGAAGCCCTCTAGGCTTCTTTTGTGGTCAAAAATCACTTCTATTTCAATTAAGAACAGAGAAACGGGGTTTTCCAAATGGTTAAGCAGAATATCGCCATTCCACTTTCCAGCTTATAAACTGAATAGGCTTGACAAAGTGCTATTACTTCCCTTTCAACTTTTCAAGAACCGTTAATAAGTATTTAATCAAGTAGTTAAAATCAAGCGATACAAGTCTGAAGGACTTGAACTATTGGTCAATCCAATATTTTGGAAGTAGCGTCTGGGCGGGGAATTGAGGGAATCAGGTTTCTGGGAATTTCCTGCGTAATCTTTTTTAGTTGATTTAACTCAAAGCCAATTCTAAATTGAAACCTGGAAGTAGAAAGGCCGCGACTTTCTTTAAATAGGGGATCCCAGGTGAGCAAAACTACCGATTGAAGCTTTTTTCCCATTGGAATGGTTCTTCCAGCTCCTAAACCTGATAACCAGATGGCTCCATCAAAATTTCTGTGTTCATAACCCGGGGCATATGCCAAACTTATGCTACTTCTTGCCAACTCTCCCTGAAGCAACCAATTCCCTAGGGTAAAGCGCAATCCTCCTTTTATTCCTTCGCCTGTACTCGTTGGCCCCAGTTGATTTTTAAATTGGCGTTTGATTATTAATCCAGCAAAGGAATGCCACTGACTGCTCAAACTGTATTTTATGCCCAGGTCTATAAATATTCCCTCGCCAAATGAGGTCAATGGATCATACCAAAGGTATAAACCTGTCCTGTTTAAAAATGGCGCCTTTATTAAGCTGTTCGGTTCCTTAAGGTTAAATTTTTCAACGTTTTTCTTTGGAGCAACCACTTTAATGTTCCCGAGGGAATCCAGGTTTATTTTGCTGTAGTTATTGCCAATGTTTTGTAAGTATTCGTTGGAAATAGCTTTTGTTTTTTCTGTAGTCATTGACTTGGCTTTAGCCATGGATAGATAGCCTTCAACGTTCTCTCGGCTAAGTTCTTTCATTGCACCCTTACCATAATAATCCATCAGATTTGTACTTTGTGGATCAATTTTGCTGCCCAGGTTTCCGCTTAATTTTTGTTCAAGTTCAGGCATAAGCCGTTCATTACTGAATGCTTTAAGGTTTTCCTCGTTTTGCAGGATAATCTCTTCTACAGCAGATATGTCACTGGCTTGTTGCAATGTTTCTTTGGATATTTCCACCTGCTTTAAAAGGTAATTCGAAGAGTTTTTTAATTTTTCACTTGAAGGATTTGCGTCAGCCACCAAGTTTTGTAGCATCTCCTTTTCCTGGTCGAGTACTTTTTGCCCACGGATTTTGAGAGCATTAACCAGGCTGTCCTTTCTGGCGCTGTCTATTTTTGTGGTCTTTAATTCTTTGATCTCTTGATTTAAGGAATCATAAGCTTGTTTAAGCGAGTGGATTTGTTGTAGATTTTTTTTAAAGGGGATTTGATCCATTGTAGCTAAGGAGCCGGAAGAAGAACTTTTGAGCAGACTGGCAGGAGGACCTAAAGTTGGGGCCGTAATTGGCACTTGCGCCGCGGTGGAAAAAGCAAGCAGAAAAGCAAAAATCAAGGAAATGCAAGTCTCTTTCATAGCCAGGCTTTTTCTCAATAGGTTTCAATTCCCAAATTCAGGTTCACTGTTTTTAACTTGGAAGAATTCGAACAATAAATCCCCCGAATTAGGCCTATATACTAAAATACCGAAAGTAATTTGTAATTACAAGTGCTTGGAAATGAGAAAGATTGGGGTATTAATCAATTCCCTTATTTTTCCGGTAAGCTGCCAATTCTTTATACACCCTTCTTCTTGCCCTGTTGATTCCTCCAACTGGAGCATGTTCCTCCAAGCCCATCCATGGAGAAAATTCCAACTCTTCACCCATTTTTATTCGTTCAGGAATGTCAAAGGATTGTTGAGGTATGTTTAGCGTTGCTACAGGTATTAACGCTCCTTCCCATGCAATGGAAGTGTTTTCCAATGGTTGGAGCGCATCACTTTTATGAATTTGAACATTTAAGGTAAAGGCATGGTCTTTCGTTTCACAGTCTTTGATCAATTGTGATTTTAGAAAGTTGTCGTCTTTTGCTTGATCTAGTGTAAAGCCCAGGTTGGGATCATTTGGAGTCAGTACAAACTTCACAAATAACGATGGACCATACTTAAAGGCTCCTCCTGAGAAATAGGTTTGTGAAAGCAGGTTGTCATGTTTCTTGCTGTACTTAAATGTCAGGAAAATACTTCTCCAATGGGAAGGGTTTACCGCAAATTTGATTTGTTCCCAAAGCCCGAATAATACCGCTTTAATGGCTTTTGCGTACAGAGAAATATTCCAGGCGGACAGAATAGGGCTTGTGGTTAATAAAAAGTTTTGGGTAGGCACTCCTATCGGATCTGGCTCAATTACTTTCCCGGGTATATCCAGCACCTTGATGGCCAATCCTCTTCCGGAGGCAGGTTTGTCTGATTTTACTTTTGGAGGTGCATTGGAGAGCCTTATCCATGTTTGATAAACACCTGGGTTTTTAAAGAGCCCTTGCTTTAGTTCCTCTGGTAAACCAGGGAGTATGCTTAGACTACCTTTTAATAGGCCATGCATTTTGGGATGAAAATTCCTGAGTTTTTTACCAGCCAGGTATTCCTTGTCCAGGTAATCCTTCATGGTTTGGATCAAGTCCTGAATTTCCTTTTCCTCTGTGTTTTGTTCTTCAGTCATGGCTTGATATATATTGTAAAGCTTTTATACCGGGGAAAAAGAAATAGGCTCCTCCTTTAATCAAGGTGAAATTGGGTAGGTTTGTATATTTTTTTCTGATGGGGTAATTGGGCTCGCTAAACTCATTGGTGCGGTAATGTTCGGTCTGGTAATGGTTGCCGATGATTGGATCAGCATCATTTTCCAGGCCTCCAAATTTATGGAAGCTAACCCAGTTGTTTTGAACAAATTCAAACTGTCTTCTAATGTCCGTAACCATGCAAATAAAATGGAGCCCTCGTTCTTGTTCATCCTCAATTGAATCCATTATGTCATTCGGGTCAAGTTCTGGCGTCACGGGCGGACCATAAGGTCTGCCTTTTCTCAGCATTTGGTGCTTGGCGGCCATTTCTGAGGAGTCTATTTTGCTTTTTTCTGTGACCAGATGATCTCTGGGATTGGTTCTTCGGATATGGGCACCCATAGGGCATTTGAGTCCAGCCTGATCATCGTCCCAAAAACCAAAATTATTGGATTCGGAAAGGCTGGGATCGGGCTGCATGGGGCACAGGGCCAAAGGAGAACCATCCGGCCACCTTCCAACCATTTTGCTAGCCAGTTTGATGGCAGCGGCTTTTTCCTCCGTTTGTTCCTTCATGTACTTCCAAAATGCATGAACATTTTGGTGCATTTGCCTAAATATCAGATAAGTACCATTTTTACCTAAGTCCTTTCTTTCAGGATAATCAGGGTGAAAAGGTAATAATTCTTTTTTGTCCAATTCATGAGGTACATAGGGAGCAGGCGCATATTCATCGTAAAGGTTTTTATAGCCCATGATAAATTCTCCCGCAGGAAAAGTAGTAGCAGTTTCAGGGGGTTCTTCTTTTAATAGTTCCCGAATGACGGGTCTTGAAATATCATCTCTAAATCCAAAATGTTCCTTTTGATGCTGTAAAAGCCCCGTAGGAAGGGTGTGAATAAGTTGAATGCCACAACGGTCCGTTTGTTCTTTTATCCTCAGCATGGTTTTATCCAGTTGCGCCGAGTCCTTTGCATAAACCATCAATAAAAAATGGATGCTGTCATGGCCCCATATCCAGTTTTCAGGATCATTTTCGCCTATATCTCCCAAAACACTTCTCCTTTGTTTTGCAGACATTCCCTCTTTAAATTCCCTACAAAAACTGTTTAAAACAGGTTCTGGAAGGTTGAGAAAGGCAAGTCCATCATAGGTAAAGGCAATATGGATGGCTTCTTCCTCAGGTTTTTCTTCTGCATGTGTAATTAAAGGGGTGATTTCTTTCAAAAAATCGCAGGTGGATTCAGGTTTCGTACAATTGTACAATAAGAACCTGGCGCTTGTCAGGTTACCATGACCACGAACCATTAGCCCTTGAATGTCTTCTTTTTCCAATTCCATAGCTTCAAATCGTTAATAGCCATTTTTTTATTGCTTCATCGTCCATTTCTTTAAACAGACCCTCTCGGAAAGCCCTGTTCCTCTTTAGGTTTTCCACGCTTTCATATTGATTGTGGGAGTACCAGAATTGGGTGATTTTCTGGTGGGCCCTGACCCCCTTCATGTATTCGCTTCGGTGATTGTATTGCTTGTGGATCAACCAGCGAGTGGCAGGAAATCCAAAGGCATGGCTAAAGATTACAGCCATGTTTTTGGTCCTTTTCTCACTGTCTACAAAGTCATGTGCGTAGGCCTCAGATAAATTGTCAAAGTTGGCAATGAAAACCAGTCTTTTTCCCTTGTCCAACTGTAACCACCTTGCGGTATGAACGGTAGGTATATAGGTGAAATAAGTCAATAGGCCCACTAATTTTAAGCTGACGTATAGAAAAGCCCTTCTTACCCATCCTTTTTTTAAGGGGGCAATGACGGTCATTTCATTGAGTACAGGATGGGTTTCCAGGGCTACTATTTTCCTGATTTCATCATCAGACAATTCCTCATTGGGAATATGGGGATTTTTTTCATTTTGCCGAAGTAGCAATAATAAGCCTCCCATTATTAATACAAATAAGGGGAAAACCCAGGCCATAATTTTCACGAAAAGAGTGTCCATAAAAAAGCATAGGACAATACAGATTATGGAAGTTGCCATAATTAGCCCAAAAACCACCAGAGGTAGTAACATTTGAACCTTGTTTTTTCTGGCAAAAGGAATTTCTTCAACGGCCCAATGTAGGGCTGGGTTATTGGCTACAAAGTCTTCAATTTGCTGCTTTATATAAGAAGGGCTGAGCTGGGAAGCGTCCTTGCTCGCATTCAATTGCTGCGCATATTCCCATACCGCCGATTTGAGTGCTTTTTCCTTTGCCACATCAGAAGTGGTCAAGAACTTAAACCCACTGTAAAAAGTGTTGGCTACACTTTTACTACTTAGAAATTGAAGCATATCCGATTTTCCAGCATAATTTTCAGGGAATTCATGACTTTCTCCAAAAACCTGCTTGAGTTGGGGTGCTAGAAAATCCACCAATTCATTTAAATGCTCTTGCTTGTCCCCGACATAACTTGTCATTAAAATAATTCTTGCAGGGAGTTGCTCCGTCTCATTGTAGATTTGAGCAGGTAGGGTCAGCCAACTGATAAAGAAGGTGCTGGGCAATGATTTGTCGAATTGATCCCTGTTGGTTTTGAGATCGTTTCGGAATTGAAATAAAAGGGCATTGATATTACTCAGCTTGTCCTCATCTATAGTGACAGTAACAGTAAGGCCTCTATGTATTGTAGACATAAACTATAAAAATATTTGATACAATATAGAGAATTTTATTTCTTTTTAGTAAAGAAATGCCATAAAAAAACTAGGTTTTCTCCTGTTTGATAAGCTTGTTAGGAGATGGTAGGCTTAACCGATGGTAATATCCTGTGCTTAGCGCCTTTTCCTTGCCAAACCTGTTTGATAAGCACAATGCTTTAGCTATTCTCTTCCGCTAAAATAGCCTGCCGATTTATTCCATTTTGGGTCTGGATAATTTAAAATATTGATTTGCTGATTGATCCAGAGCACGTTTTATTTTATTGAAATTTTCTTCAGTAGGAGCAAAATTGATGTATTTGTCGATGATGCTGCTTCTTTTATAAATCAAAAAGGTATTGTCAACTTTTGGGTTGATGTTGTTTAAATGAATATTTGAAACAGTATCGGCAAAAGAAGGCAGGAAAGTCAGGGCTACGCTTTTCAACTGAAGTTGCGACCCTAATTTCTCCAACTGCGAATTTCTTTCCGAGGGTACATAATTGGATTGATTGCCATATACAAAATACACCTTTAGGTACTTTTGCCTTAGCAAGCTTTCATTGTCCAAAAAAAGTAACCATTTCTCTATTGTCTGCCAATCGGGCTTGTCCCCAACAAAATACAAAATGCCATGGTACAAGCCGTATTTGCAAACCGGACAGGTCTTTGTGCCCTTGTCCGGACCATAGGCATGGTAAGGGGTGAAAGAGAAAATAGGTTCTCCAATCTCATTGGCTGATGCATTGATGGCTTCTTTATCTTTAGGCAGATCTGAAATATTTAAGCCTAAAATAAGGTTGCGTTCTCCGATCCACAAGCCTTCCTTTTCTACAAAACGGATCACACCACTTCCAGCTCGATTTTCCATTTTTACCCGCTTGGCAGTTGTCAATCCTTTATCGGCATCGAAAACAAAATCATCTATATAATAGGGGGATTCCCTGTTTTCTTCTTTAACGTACATATGAATATGGGCTGGTTCGCTTCCGTTGGGATAGCTACCGGGCATCACGGTGTAGATGGTGTATTTACCATCCTTTCCAGTTTTTACCCATCCCCTGATGTAACCGTGGGTTTGTCCGAGTTGGTTTTTGGGCATGTTCAAAGGTTCCGATGCTTTGGTGGCATATTGGCCATTTACATCTGTGTGGTAATAATAAAGGAGGGTATTGGCAGCGGGTGTTTTGCCGTCGATTTCATAAACCGTTCCTGTCAATACTATCTTTTGCCCTTTCTGTGTCCATCCCGGGCTGGTGTCACTTGATGAAAGCCGTTCTGGGATTTTGTAAAATAGGGGAGGGGATTGATCAAAATCATTGCTTAATACTGCTTTGGGCTCTTTATTTCTTGGCTGCTGTCCGTTACAGCTTAAGGAAATAAAACAACAAGACAGTAAAATGAATACATTTGTTAATCGAGTCATGGGCCTGCTTTTCGTACAATATAATTGTACAGAAACATTCCATGTCAAAGGACATTGTTAAAACCTGCCCAACGGAGTAATGCTTAGGCTCAATGGAGGAGCTGCTGCCAGGTGCTTCGGAAATGCCTGCTCAATCGTACTGTTTTACCATTTTTTAATGCTGCATCATAATCTCCATTTTGCCTTGATTTTAAGGTTTTGACACAATCAGCGTTTACAATGCTTGAGCGGTGGACGCGCAGAAAAAGCTCAGGCTTGAGTAAGGCTTCAAACGCTTTAAGGCTGAGGTCAGACAGATACATTTGATCGGCAGTGTAAATGGCCAAGTAAGGTTTGTCGGTGGTGATAAATTGGATAGTGGCCGTTGGTACTGCTGTAATTTTTGTTCCAAGGCGAATATTTATTTTCTCAGGATAATAGGCAGCAATTGGCTTGAAAGATTGGGCTTTTGTCTTTAAAAATGCCCGGTAAATAAAGGGTATAGTGGCATAAATCAGGAATAGAAAGGCCAATTGATTGGAAATTGCTGTATAAAATATATGGGAAAAATGATGGGTAGGTGAGTATAGGAAATGGCTTATCGTTACAAAATAGCTGGCAAAAACCAAAAGGTGGGTCAGGCTAAATAGCGCTCCAAAACCTACAGCTATCAGGGAGAAGGTGCTTCTGTTTTTTGTATAAAGTTGTTTTAAGAAATGGCCTTCCACTAATGCAAAAGGCAGTATAAATGCCCATAAACTATTGTAGAGCAGGGACTCGCTAATGTAAAAACCCGTGTTGTTTAACCTACTGAATAAGTAATCCTGGAATATGGCCATTCCAATAAACAAAGACAAACAGCCGAGAAATATCGCTGAGTTTTTGCCTTTAAACAGGGATTGACTTGAGAAAGGAATTGTTGATCGTTCCATGGGCCATTGGATTCATTGTAAACTAAAAATAATGAATATCCCTCAAAGTTGCCCTAAGCCATTTGGTTTTTATTTTACTTTGGTAATGGCTTGATTTCGGGTTAAACCCGAAATATGCAATAGATAATCTATTACGTGCTGAAATCGCTTTAAAATCAGCCACTTCGTTGCTGTTTTCAATTTCACCATAGCGGTGCTATGCTAAAATCTCTAAACAGCCTGATTTTCTTGCGATTGCAACACTCATCACGAATCCTATTACATAATCCGGGTTAAATTGGACTTTGATTAATTCTTGTAAATCAAAAGCAATGAATCAAGTGTTTTTTTGCATTCCCTGCATAAAACCAAAAAAAATGTTTTTATTTATAGTTTCGCATCAATAATTATCAAAACCCAAAATGAAACCGACCTTATATTCCCTTTTACTTGTATTGTTTTTTGGATGTGCCAAGCCTGCAGAAGAATTACCTCTCCCCAATATTTTATGGATCACCAGTGAGGACAACAGTCCAATAGCTGGCTGTTATGGAGATGAATTCGCCACCACCCCAAATATGGATGCCTTGGCAGCAGAGGGCTTTCTTTATACCCATGCCTATGCAAACGTACCGGTCTGTGCCCCGGCCAGAAATACTATTTTGACAGGTATTTACGCGATCTCGGGTGGAAACCAGCACATGAGGAGTTATTATGACAAATCGGATGAAGTGAAGTTCTATCCACAAATATTACGAGAGGCCGGTTATTATGCCACTAATAATTCCAAGGAAGACTACAATATCAACCCAGCGCAAAATGTAAATATTTGGGACGATTCAAGTAAAGAAGCGCACTATAAAAACAGACCTGAAGGGAAGCCTTTTTTTGCTGTTTTTAATAGTACCATCTCTCATGAAAGTTCAATCCACAAATCCATTCCCAATGAGGACCTGAGGCACAGTCCTGAGGAGGTTACATTACCTCCTTATCATCCGGATACTCCGGAAATGCGCCATGATTGGGCCCAATATTATGACAAGGTGGAGGACATGGATCAAAAAATCGGGGAGATTTTACAAGAACTTGAAGATAGCGGAGAAGCGGAGAACACCATTGTTTTTTATTATGGCGATCATGGTGGGGTATTGGCCAGAAGCAAGCGCTATGTGTACGAAACAGGTACTAGAGTACCATTTATCGTAAGAATACCAGAAAAATACAAGCATTTGTTTCCAGCAGAAAAACCTGGAGATAAGGTAGATAGAATGATCAGTTTCGTGGATTTATTTCCTACACTGCTAAGCATTATCGGAACAGATATTCCTGACTACCTGCAGGGAAAAGCCTTTTTAGGAGAGAAAAAAACAGAAGATCCCGAGTATGTGTACATGTTTCGTGGGAGAATGGATGAGCGCTATGACATGAGTAGGGCAGTTCGAGACCAGAAATTCAGGTACATTCGGAATTACATCCCTTACAGGGTTTATGGTCAGTATTTAGAGTATTTATTTAGGGCACCTTCTATCAGGTCCTGGCAGGCTGCTTTTAAAGCCGGAGAGTTGAACCCCATCCAATCTGCCTTTTGGAATACCAAACCTGCCGAGGAGCTGTATGACACAGAAAATGATCCCTGGGAAGTAAATAACCTGGCCGACGACCCTAAATACAAGGATGACCTTATCCGAATGCGTGCAGCAGCAAAGGAATGGATGTTAAAAATTCATGATACTGGATTTATTCCTGAAGCGGAGTTGATTGACAGAACATCAGGGACCACTGCCTATGATTATATGCGCAACTCCGACATTGATTTGGAGCAATTGATAGAAGCAGCCAATTTGGCCTCAACTGCTAAAGAAGAAGACCTTTCCCAATTGATGGACTTACTAAACTCGGAGGAAGCCGCTAAACGGTACTGGGGAGCTACCGGATTATTGATTTTGGGTGAAAAGGCTAGGCCGGCTTTGGGTGCACTGGAGAAAGCCCTAAATGATTCCTCTCCAAATGTCAAGTCAGTTGCAGCTGAAGCATTGTATGGCTTGGGTGCCAAGGAAAAAGCATTGCAAGCGCTGGCCGAGGTATTGATGACGCCCAATTCTTTCGCCAGAACCCATGCGTTAAATGTAATTGACAGCATAGAAGATGAGTCAAAAACCAGCTTGGATGCGGTCATTGCCATGGTTGAAAATGCCGGAGAATTGGACCGAAGCCAATATGATTTAAGAGCCGCCAGAGGTTTGCTCGAAAAATGGGAAATTAACCCGGCAGATTATGGTTTTGATATGGATTGGTAAAAAGTGAAAAGAAGGGCTTTCATATCCAAACTTAGCACAAGTTCTTCCTTGGTTTTTATGGGGAAAGGCTTGTCTGGGGAACATATAAATCCTATTCCACCATTTGCTTATCCCGAAGCCAAACTATTTTCAGAAGTATTAAATAAGGCTGGTGAATTTATGCTTAGGCTTGAATTCCTGGCTTTTGGAACAAAGTTACCTCAAAAGGTAACATTAAATTTTTATAAAAATAAAGCCTTACTGTATAAAATAAAAGACTATCCCTTTGCCAACCATAGAGCGAAAGTAGGGGATGAGGGTAGACAGTTTCAATTTCAGGTAGGGGCTGCTTTTCCTTATATTTTTGCTATATGGATTAAAAACCCACAGCCCGACACAGTGATGAACTTCACCCTCAATGGGAAAGATTTTCATTTGAGCTTGGGTGAATTGGTTGACAAAAAGGAGCTTTCTTTTAAAGTTGGTAAGCTGCAGGTTTCAAGTAATTACTTACTTGACTTGGAAATGGGACAATTGGATCCAGCGATTTTGGGGATTTCCCCAGAGGGTAAAAACTTTGATATCGCCATCCTTGCAGATCCCCAGGGTGGAGATCCTAAAGTACCCAAAGCTCACCCCACCCGAGTAAAAATTCACAATGCTTTTGCCGAAGATACCATAAAGAGGGTAAATGAATTGCCCAATAAACCAGTGCTTACCTTGGTTTTAGGAGACTTGGTTGACAACCAGGGAGAAATGGCTCATTTTGCAGCAATGCGGGCATATTTGAAAGCATTAGAATCACCTATTTTGTTAGCCATAGGAAACCATGAAACCAGGTATCAATCAACATTTACTCCTGGATATAAAATGGATGAATTTAACCATTACTTTAGTGCCCAAAAAGCAATGAATGGAATGGAGTGGTTGCTTTATAGCTTTGACTTGGGCGACTGGCATTTTATAGTTTGGCCAGATCCTTTAAGGGAAAATTTTTTTGAGACCCATCCTCATTATTTCGAATGGTTGGCTACAGACCTTGAGAAAAATAAAGACAAACCAACAGTATTCTTCCAGCACGTTCCTTCGCATCCCATAGGTATTGATCCTTTGATTAATTATGCGGAATCCATTGCCGTTAAAAGGATGTTGCTAAACTTATTGACCAAACGTGGCAATGTTCGGTTTGTTTTTAGTGGGCATGTACATATACCTATCATAGCCTCCCAAAAAACAGCGGTAACCTATAAAGGAATTAAAATGATTAATATTCCTGCGGCAGGTTACCGACCAAGGGCCTTTGGGGAAGAAGAAATTCACGGTGGGCCTTCTCAGGGCCTTTTGGTTTTCAGCGCCAGAGGTAAAGTAGGTAAAGCTTTTTTTAAAACAGTTACGGAAGAAATTTATACTTATCCTGAAGAGATACCTGAATTTTCAAAAAGCAAATTTCCACTTTGGCTCAATTACAAGTGGGAATTGCCAAGCGAGAAAGATTTCCAAAATGGCGATTTTTCTGCAGGCTTGGATAAATGGCACCGACGCTATGTTTACAAAGAAAATCAGACTCCTTCTAACCTTATGGAAGTTAGGGAATTTGGTACCTACAAAGCCCTTTATTTGTTTTCCGCAAAAAGGGCGTACTCAGTTCCCGGCCAAGACCGGTTGCCACAAACCATAAACCATTTGTGTCAGGCGATTATTCTGGATAAGGAGCCAAAGGCGATTGGCTTGGAATATTGTTTGGATAAGGAATCTGTTAAACAAAATGAGGCTTGGGCAGGTGGCTATGTTTGGCTTGAGGGTTTTATAGGAAGCACAAAACTCTTAAACATGGCATACTGGCTGGGTAAAGGGACGCCTCTTTTAAAAGACCGCTTTTCAGATCACAAGGCTATTCCTTTTCTACATTTTGAATTGGATAGCAAAGAGGAGACCTGGAAAAAGGCCCAACTTAACTGGCAAAAAGATTATGAAAATCAAGGTGTTGATGTTTCCAAGCTGGACAGGCTGGTAATTAATTTAGGGACCTGGCATATCAATGATGGAAATAGTGCCGGTTTTGGCCTGTATTTCACCAATATTGGCTTGATGGATGCTTCTGGAGTTTCAAAAGTTGGAGAAAAACCGATTAAAGAAATGCCTATTGATAAACTGTGGTGGCTTAACAAGAACATGCCTTTCAGCCATATCGCAGGTGAACACAGGTACATCATGTCCACAAAAACTAAAATATGATACGATCTGTACATCCAATATGGATTTTTTTAATCGGGCTGACTTTTGCTTGTTCTGAGAAAATAGAATTTAAAGTCAATGCCCTAAAAGTCAACCACCTTACCACTCCCTTAGGCTTGGAGGACAAACCGGTTTTTAGTTGGCAGATGGAGGAGGGGTTGGCCGATTTCTTCCAACAAAATTACCGCATTTTGGTGGCAACCAAACCTGAGTTTTTGACAAAAGGAAAAGCAGACCTAAGGGATTCAGGAGAGGTTGGTTCTGATCATTCTTTGGGGATTTCCTATGAGGGTAAGACCTTGGAATCCGGAACTAAGGTTTACTGGAAGGTTTTGGTTCAGGATAAAAAGGGAGCGGTTTATGAAAGCCAAGCCACCTGGTTTGAGATGGGGCTTAAAGACCTTAATGACTGGAAAGGTTTATGGATAGCATCCACCAATGCTCAGGACAGCATTCCTGGATTAACGCCAGTCCCCTATTTCCGTAAGGAGTTTTCCATAGATAAGCCTATACAGTCAGCAAGGCTGTATATTGCCGGTTTGGGATACCATGAAGCCTATATTAATGGGGAGAAGGTGGGAGACCATGTCTTAGATCCTGCCATGACACGCTATGATAAAACGGTGAAATATGTGGTGCACGATGTGACCGCATTGCTCAATAATGGCGAAAATGCGATAGGCGTGGTTTTAGGAAACGGATGGTACAACCAGCATACCAGAGAAGCCTGGGATTTTGATCAGGCCCCCTGGCGTGGCGTACCTGTTTTGAGGGCGCAATTGAGAATTGTGGATGCGGAAGGCAAAGCCCTTTGGATCCATACAGATGAAAGTTGGAAGTATACTTTGAATGGGCCTATAATATTTGATAGTGTACACAATGGGGAAAGCTATGATGCCGGCAAGGAAATGGATTGGACTTCGTCGGATTTTGATGATTCAAATTGGGAAGCTGCACACCAGGTTAGTGGGCCGAAGGGGGAAATGGTTGCCCAGTTAATGCCTCCAATAAGGGTGATAGATACCCTTACACCAAAAAACCAATGGGAAATCAATGACAGTACTTTCATGTATGATTTAGGTCAAAACATTACCGGATGGGCCAATATAAAGGTTAAAGGACCTGCCAATGCGAGGGTGAAAATCCGGTATGGGGAAAGGATTTATCCTGACAGTACCCTGGATATTAAAGAGCTTAGTAGATTTATCTGGTCTGGAGATACCCAAACAGATCGGTATTACCTGAAAGGTGATGGGGCCGAATCTTGGCATCCGATTTTTACTTACCAGGGATTTCAATACATGGAGGTCACTTTAAGTGAACCGGAGATAGAACTTCTAGAAATCAATGCAGCTGTGCTGCACACCGATCTTCCTGAAAAAGGATATTTTAGAAGTTCAAATGCCATGTTCAATCGATTGCAGGAAAATATGCGCTGGTCATTTTTGGGCAATTACCATGGGTATCCCACAGACTGTCCACACCGCGAAAAAATGGGATGGACAGGTGATGCCCTTTTGGTGGCAGAAATGGGAAATTATAATTTTGATATGGTGCCTGCTTACAGGAAATGGTTGGACGATTTTGTAGATGAACAGCAAGACAGTGGCGACCTGCCGGGGATCATTCCTACCAGTGGATGGGGATACACTTTCAACCAAGGCCTGGATAAGGAAAGAGGTTATGGACCGCATTGGGAAGGGGCTTTTTTGGAAGTTGCATGGCAAATGTACCGGTTTTCAGGAGACAGCTTACTGCTGGCAAGGTATTATCCAAACATGAAAAAGTACGTGGATTACCTGGAAGCTAACGCTGAGGCTTACCTCTTAAAGTTTGGCATTGATGATCACAAACAACTGGAAAACCTCACCCAAGGACCATTTCTATCCACAGCCTTTTTCCACTACTTCAGTAATCTGCTAGCTAAAATGGCCGGTGTTCTTGGCGAATTAGAAGATCAGGAAGCTTACCTGAAACTTTCGAAAAATATAGCCAAGGCTTTTAACCAAGCCTATTTTAATCCTCAAACGGGGCGGTATGACCATGGGGGACAGGCTTCCCAGGCCGTTCCACTTTTTACTGGTTTGGTGCCTGAAGAGAAGGAGAACTTGGTTTTGGCCGGATTGCTAAATGCAATTGACACTAAAGAGGGGCATATCGATGCAGGGGTGGTCGGTACCAAGGCAATTATTCAGGTATTGATGGATTATCAGCAAGTGGATGTCTTGTTTGAAATGGCCAACAAGCGAACGTTCCCAAGCTGGGGTTATTGGGTAGATGAACTGAATGCCAATACCATGTTTCAGAATTGGGATGGGAGCCAATCTCGCAACCATATAATGTTTGGTACCATTGGAGATTACTTTTTCAAGGGACTAGCTGGCATCAGGCCCATTGATGAATCTCCAGGATTTAAACGTTTTATTATTGAGCCTTCACTTGCTTCTGAAATTGAATGGGTGGAGGCAGGTCATAACTCTCCCTATGGGATGATAAAAAGTCATTGGCGAAGGACTTCAGGGCAGGTTGAATTGAGCCTTACCGTTCCTTCCAATACAGTTGCTGAGTTAAGGTTACCGGCTAATAATAAATTATTACCTGTGGTGGAGCAGGGGGCTTCAGTTCTTTTTGAACGGGTATCCGATGAAAAAGGCGGAGAATGGTTTATGGCCGATTTGCCCGGTGGCAATTATCAAATCAAGCAAAAGGTGGAGTAAGGCCAAACCAGAATTAAGCAATAGGAGTTTCCTATTTTTTTTTAAGGGTTCCGGTCAATTGCCACGAAAATATTAGCGCATTGACTACTGGACTTCGTTAGGTTGACCGGAAACTGGCCGGGGGATAGGTTTTTAAAAATTTATTTTTTAACGATTTACAGAGGGGCAATACTCAAAATTTGTATCTTGTTACGACATTCTTAGGTCAATATTATATATAAATAAGGAACTGATATAAGCTGTCTTCAGGGGCTTCTTGAGTATTATAGCAATTGAGCCACAGCAATTTATATACAGGTAAGTGACCGGGAAATTAAAGCGGTTCGAAGTCCAATTGAGGACATGGATATAAAAATATAAAGTGAAACAAAACTACACCAAGTCAACCAAATAAGGATATATTGAGCAATAAAACTGCGCATATAACGAGTTGGCGGTAATGCAAAAATGACGATGGACAAGTACCAAATTGACCTAATCGAGAGAATGAATGACACAAGTGACCAGAAAATAGAATCTGGATATAAAAGTAGCGAGACAGTTTCTTGGAAAGCATTGCGAGAAGCTGAAAAACTCGAAAATAATGATTTCGTCCCTCAACTAATTGACTTTATCGATAAAGAAAAAAATAAGAAGAATCGCGACCGAGCGTATTTTATACTAGGACATCTTGCCAAGAACGCAATTGACGGTTCAGCAACTCAATATTTAATTCATAGAATTGAAAAGGAGACTGATAAATATATTATCGGTTCTTTACTTGACCGAATAGCTAATTTGGAAAAACCGAAAGGAACTGACTTGACACTAATCATCAAAGCAACGAAAAATAACAAGTGGCTGATAAGACATAGCGCCATTAAAGCATTGAAAAATTCTAATGACCAAGTTGCTGAAAAAACCTTAATCGACATTTTAGAACAATCGGAAGACCCAAGCGACTTGACCTACGCTAATTCGACATTGAATAGAATTGGAACTAATAAAGCGATTCCCCATATAGAGAAACATTTAAGTAGTCGAAAAAGAGATGTAAAGACATCAGCGAAATTGGCCATAGAAGAGATTAGGAAAAGAAATTAAAATAAATAAAAAAGCACATACCGCCAACATCAGCTATAGCAAATGCGGGTTTACTGGCTAAAAATGAAGATAATACAATTAATAAACTTTACGATAGGCAGACAATAAAGCGGCTTCAAAATCCCGCACTTGCAATAGCCAGGCCCGTTATCGGCAATCCTCCATATATGAAACACATTTACTTTCAGAGCTAACGGGTTGTTGCATCATCCCGACATTTTCTTAAATTAGTAAGGCTCTTTGTAAGGCCGATTTTTAAACTGTTGCTTCTGATTATTCGGAAAGCACGGGCGCAATCCTGGTTGGGATGCTTGCGATTACTTTAGTGGCGGTTCCGGTTTTTACCGGAAACCCTCCCGATTGGCTGCGCTCGGGACAGGCTGTTCAGAATATTTTCTTGCCAAAAGCACATCCCCTTAGAGCCTAAGTTGTCTCATTATGGAACAGGAATTTGTATCAATGCAAGTCGTTAATCCGCAGGCTGCGGGTATCGATGTAGGCAGTCGCTCCCATCGGGTGGCTGTGGGGCAATCCGAAAAGGATGTGCGTGAATATGGAGTCTTTAATCAGGATCTGTTCGCTTTGGCAGATTGGTTGAAAGAAAAAGATGTCAAAACAGTGGCCATGGAGAGTACCGGTACTTACTGGCAAAACTTGTATGCGGTTTTGATTTCCAAAGGGCTTCATGTGGTGTTTTGTAATGGAAAGTTTACCAAAAACATCAAAGGTAAGAAAACAGATATAAAGGACTGTCAGTGGATTCAGAAACTGCATACGCTAGGGCTTTTGACCAGTAGTTTTCTGCCTGATGGTAAGACAGAAGAACTCCGGACCTACTGCAGGCAAAGGGCTAATCTACTTCAATTAGCCGCCTCTACATCCAAGAAGATGCAAAAGAACCTTAGGTTGCTCAACCTGAGATTGGACGTAGTAGTCAAGGATATCTGTGGGCTGACCGGCCTGTTGATTATTAGGGCCATTTGCGATGGTGAAACCAATCCAGGAAAACTAGCCTCCCTCAGGCACGGAAACTGCCGGAAAAGTGAAGAAGAGATAGCCAAAGCCTTGCAGACCAATGGCAGGAAAGATTACCTTTTCGCACTCCAGCAGGAACTTGACACCTACGACCACCTCCAAAATAAAATCGATGAGTGCGATAAGGAAATTGATAAGATGCTAAATGAAATCATCAATTCCGATGACAATAAGCGGCAGCATTTTATTGATGCGAAGCCCCACAAATGAGTCAACAAAAATACCCCAAAGGACATTGATCTTAATTTGAAGTCCTATCAAATGTTTGAAGGTACTGACCTGCTTGCAATTGAAGGGATGAGTTATTCTACTGTTCTGGCACTAATGAGTGAGGTTGGCCTTGAAGGAATCAGGAAATTCAAAACAGCCAAGCATTTTACATCATGGCTGAGGCTTGCACCTAACAATAAAGTAAGTGGGGGAAAAGTACTTTCCAGTAAAGTTCCAAAAGGAAGCAACAGACTGAAAATCGCATTACGGAATGCTGCCAATGCCATTGGAAACCTGAAGGATTCTACACCACTACGAGACTTCTTCCATAGAATAAGCTTTAGAAAAGGAAGGGTTTCGGCTATCAGTGCCACCGCCCGTAAGCTGGCGGTTATCATCTGGAATATGGTGGTGAAGGGAGTTCCCTATATTAATCCGGAAGGCTATCTCTTCCTAGATCAGAAAAGAAAATTGGGTTTAGTTAAACGGATAAAGAAACAAATCGATAAATTCGGTCTGACTAATGAGGACCTTGGGCTCGAAATTGAGCCAATTTGAAAGTTTTTTTGTAACGTTAGTAAGAATTAACTTAGAGAAAGTGACTGAAATAAACAAGATAGAAAGAGTTTTAGATAAACTAATAACCTTGTTAAATGAAGACAATCAGAAAAACTGGGCAGAATGGTTTCTTAAAGCAAAAAATTTATTAAGGGTAGACATAGAAAGCTCCATTTCGAAAATTCTTGGAGCATATGGTAGTATGGGTTCATTTAATGATACATACTTAACGAAAATTACTCGCAAAAATGAAAATTTTTCCTCACTTAGAACTCAATTATGGGAATTGGCAATGGAAGTCAAAACAGAATTTAGAAAAAAATAAAAAAAGCATCTAATACTATGTGAAAATCCGTTTTACACTGACGTTGGTTCCAATGAAATGAAAGTCTTAATATCAAATATTCTTAACTTATTTATGTTAGCAATTGCAGGCTGTTCAACTGGCAATAATCCACATAATAAAGATTTTGTAGTAGTGAAAATTAACTTGGACTCACTCGAGCAAACAAGAAAAGATAATCCCCTTCCGCCTATTGCAATTTATTCAGAATATAATTTCCTGTTGTTAGACTCTTTAAAATATCCTTTATTTTTTAAAACTAATGGCTGGTTTGATGACCCGAATGCTATCATAATGGATAAAAACTATTTAAGTCAGCTTGATTTAGAAATTAGAACGATAAAGGATGTTAGGGACTGTATTGACTCTTTGATTAGTGTTCACAAAATTCATGAATCCAAGCCGCATTCTGAACTGCAGATTAGCATCATATCAGAATCAGATACTATAAAAAGGGAAGAATTCTTTGTAATATATGAGATCTTGAAATCAAATAATGTAAAAGTAATTGTAAGAGAACTACATGATTTTGAAAAACAAAATTTGGATCATAGAATAAAAAATAAAAAAAAATCACAAAATCAGAAAACTTAGGCTTTCGATTTGTCGAGTTGTAAAATCAGGTAATGAATCTATTTTTTGCAGGACAATAAGTAAAACTGGGAAATTATTAACGAATTTGACCTGATAAATAATTCGTCATACGATTTTAGAAAATCTAGATGGGATGATAACAAGTTGTTAATTTTCAATAAATTTGACGATGAAAAACACTCAATAGATGTATCAAATTATCAGAAATAAAGCACTTAACACGGGCTTGGTAAAAGTGGCGGTTCTGTGCTCCGCAGACACATTTGGGGTTAATCAAACATTAGTTCTCCGCATCAACATTTGTGGTGAAAATCGCCACCTTCGCCAAGCCCGAGAACCGTTATAGCCAATGCTGAAAATAGACTAATGGGAAAATTTGTATCTTTATAAAGATGGAAGAGCTGAAAAGACATATTGACCAGATAAAGGCACTCTGTGACACCAACAATGTGATAAGTCTTTTTGCTTTCGGTTCGGTAACAACTGATGGTTTCAGTCCTGAAAGTGATATTGATTTGATAGTCGATATTGAAGAAAATGATCCTTTAACCTATTCCGATAATTATTTTAATCTAAAGTTTGCGCTAGAGCAATTACTAAAAAGAGAGATTGACCTCTTGGAACAAAAAGCTATAAAAAACCCTTACCTAAAGCAGCAGATTGAAAAAACAAAAGTCCAAGTGTATGGAAAATCAAATCAGGACTTGGCTGTCTGATATAAAACAGGCAATTGATGAAATCAATCTTTTCATGCCTGAAAAAAGAGATTTTTTTGAATTCCGGAATGATTTAAAAACCAGAAGAGCCATTGAACGGAATGTGGAAATAATCGGAGAGGCCGTAAGCAGAATTCTGAAGGTGGATCCCAATATTCAGATCAAAAACTCTAGGTAGATTGTTGACACTAGGAGCAGGATTATTCACGGATACGACAGCGTATCCGAAGAAATTATCTGGTCAATAGTGATCCGTGACTTACCGAAACTGGAAATTTAAGTCAACGATTTACTTGAAGATACCGAATAGAAAGCACTGGCTATAACATCACCTTGGATACAGCGGGCGGTTTCGATTAAATATAAAAATCAGTATCTTTAAGAAGTTCGGAGTATTCTGGAAGAGTACGACTCCGGAAGCCCTCCGTCACCAAGCTGAATCACGTTGGTGGTCATTAAAAAAATAAAACACGAACAAATGAAAAACCAAAAGAAAATCAATCGTCGAAATTGGCTTCAGCTTGGGATTGGAGCTATAATCGGAACAATTTCATTGAAAATATTAGGCTGTAAAGAAAGTTCATCGAAGAAAGAAACAATCGTCGAGAATTGCGTTCCGACTCAATATGATACAATGGGACCATTTCACCCCAACAAAGACCAATCAGATAAGGACTTTGATTTGACAAGCTTCAATGGGGCAGCTGAAAAGCCGAAGGGCGAACTAATTTATGTAAGAGGAAAGGTTACAGACGTAAATTGTAATCCTATTTCAGGGGCATTAGTAATGATTTGGCATGCAAATACTCATGGAAAATATACCCACGAATATGATACAAATAAGGTAGAAGATGACCCAAATTTTCAAGGATGGGGTCAAATGAAGACAAATGAAGAAGGAGAATATGGATTTAAGACCATAAAACCAGGGAAATATGCTATTTCCGAAGGTGGTGATGACTGGAGGACTCCCCATATACATTGTAAAGTGGCAAAGCGTGGTTTTCACGAATTGATAACTCAGATGTACTTCGAGGAGGAGAAAGAATTAAATGAAAAGGATGCATTTGCCTCAGGCTTGTCTGATATTGAAAAGTCTCAAGTCGTAAGAAAAAGGCAAAAAGGCATTAACGGAATTGAAACTGAAGCAAGTTTAATCAATTTCGATATTACCCTAAAGAATGTGCTGAAAGAGGAAAAGGATAAAAAGATTTTTGCGGATTATATTGGGGATTACGAACTTAATTTAAGCCATTCTGAGTTAAAGGAGGAATTAAATATTTTTTATGGCGGAAAAAGAAACGAAATAACATTAACCATTTCACAAGAAAATGGAGTGCTGTATGCTGAAATGCCAATCCAACCAAAATGTGAAATATTCCCAAAATCTAAAGACAGATACATTTACAGAGCTTTCGAAGCAGATATTGAATTCAAGCGCAATGAAGAGAAACAAGTAACTGGATTAATTTTTCATAGACATTATGATTTCCCAGAAATAACGGCAAATAAAATCTAAAAAGAAGAAACCTGTTGCTAACCAGTCTTGAGCAATCGTAGTGCTCGATGGTGTTCATTAAATAATAAACTACATGGAAAAGTAATATAGAAATATTGGTTTTATCTTTTTGTTATTTATTCCTCTAACCTTCTTAGGATTTTACAAAACCTATTTTGTGTTATCTCCCGAATTTGTTGGGACAGTTGATGTTTACACACATATCCATGCATTTACAGCTTCCTTATGGATTACCCTTCTTATTGTTCAACCCGGATTATGTAATAGGATTTCCTGGCCCTGACGATAGTCAGGGGTGATGCCTGTCCCGTGTTTACGGGAAGTGTTGCAATCGCAAGAAAATCAGGCTGTTTGGAGATTTTAGCATAGCACCGCTATGGTGAACCTGTCTACCGTCAGTTAAAATTGAAAACAGCAACGATTGGGTATTTTAAAGCGATTTCAGCACGTAATAGAATGTCTATTGCATATTTAGGGTTCAACCTTTATTGATAAGGTCTAAGAACTTCAGTCTCCATCGAACATTTGGCAAAGTTTCATATTTAGTTTTCTTCGCTTTAATTCCTTCTTTTATACCCTGAAAGTAAGCCTGAAGAAAAAGAAATGATGATTAATGTGATCGTAAATCTTATTAACAGAACATAGAAAGAAAAACCCATAACATCACCTTGGATACAGCAGGCGTATTCGATTAAATTTGAAAATCAGTATCTTTAGGAAGTTAGGTGTAGGCTGGAAGTGAACAGATTGAAAGCCCACCGTCTCCAAGCATCGTTAACTTGCTACAAATTAAAATGAAAACGACACTATCGACAATATTGATTCTGTTTTTGACTTTTTCCGCCTTTGGAAACGATGGTGTTTATCTGACTCGTGGAAGTGTAATTTATCCGACTCAGGAGACAAGAATATCATTGGACAAAGAAATCCTGTCGTTCACAGTTCGAGACAGAGTAGGTTATGTTGACATTCAATTCCAATTCAACAATCCTGAAAGTACGGATAGAAAATTATTAATCGGATTTCAAGCTCCAACAGCAGCAGGGGACGTTTCGGACTCTCTGAGCAACTCAAATCAAATAAGCAATTTCACCATTATCCAAGACGGACAGATTCTTCCTTACAAATTAAAGGCTGCCGAATGTGAAGACTGTGAATTGAAAGACCCAAAAGACTTTCAATTCACACAATTTGACCCAGGAATTTTTGTCTTCCTCTTTGAAATCACATTTAAACCAGGGCTGAATCAAATAAACCATAGTTACAATTTCCCAGCAAGCGGAAATGTTTCAATGGACGAATTCTACAACTACATTTTGACTACAGGTTCAAAATGGGCAGACGGAAAAATTAAAGACTTGACGGTTAATATTGACATGGGACAAAATCAATATTTCTATGTAAACGACATTTTCGGTCAAACAGCAAATTGGTCGATTATCGGAACAGGAAAAGTAACCGATGAGAAGTTCGACTATATCGACAATGATTCATGTAGAATGGTAAGGACTCTAAGCGGCCAGGTTCAAATAAAGGTGACAGACTTCAAGCCAACTAAGAATATTGAATTTGGTGTGGTAAGTAGATACTCTTTTACTAGTTACCCAGTTGACTATGAAAAGATTAGAAAGGGTGAAATAGTATCAATTGGCAACTTGTTTTTAGAAGCTGACTACTCAAAAGAAGAACTCAGACTACTAAGAAATACTATTTACGCGCAATACGGCTACGACTTTAATAGTCCTGACCTTAAAGAATACTTTTCTCAATTCGCTTGGTACATGCCTAATCCGAACTTGACAATGGAAGACATTATACTGACTGAAAAAGAGAAAGAATTTGTTGATAAAATATTAATGAAAGAAAAATAAAAAACGTGTGGCAATAACTAAGCATTCTGACGACTGGAACAGCCTATTCTGAATGCAAGGTTGAACCCTGAGAAAGTTCAGGGTAAACTTCAATGACCCTTCGACCCCTTCGACAAGCTCAGGGGCCGTGCTCAGGGACCAGTACAGGGTGTTGGGAACATGGTTTACTATGGGGAATGGTTTTCCCTGTTTTATTTTTCAATGGTTGGAGGATGAGAAAGTTAATGTAATCGGTAATTAAAGGCCTTCCTTTACGTTATTTTGTTTTTTTTTGGAGGCTGAAGCCACTTTTATGATGTTTCAAGTGTGATTATTAGGTGGTTTTTCCCTTTTGGACATACCTGTCCCATTAAGCTAACTGGCGCTTTTTCTTTTGCTTTCTTATTTTATTAAACCAATTGGCTGGTGGCCCTGTTGGTCAAAATAGGCCAGTGTATGCTTTCTAATCTATTCCTAAGTGAATAGCCCTTTCAACGGGAGAATAGCCGATATCAGAATCTGAAATAGACAATTCGCCCTTTAACAACAAAGGTGGTTGTGCCATAAATTTAGGAGTACTTCCTCTATGTGGTTGAGCTGAATGGACTAAAAACGGATGACATAAGTAAACTGTACCTGCTTTACCAGTTGCATACACTTCTTTTCTTTTTGGCAACTCGTCCAACTTGTCTGCAAGTTCCATAAAAGAAAGACCTAAATCTCCTTCTTTAGACAGTACCTTTGCAACATCAATATGTGAACCTTCATAAATAACTGTTGGAGCATCATTTTCCCTGACATCAGAATAAAGAATCAACATCAATAACGCTCTTCCTTTCGATTTGACATTGACACGCCATTCAAGAAAATTATTTGGGTCATTTCCCGGAAAACTTGCATCTACGTGTTTTCCCGTATCGCTAGGTTGCTGATTAGATGGAAATCTGACAGGAAATGTTCCTACATTCCGACAAGGAATCCATTTGTCTTTACCAATTAACTGATTAAATGCATTATGCAACTTTGGAGTGTTTATGGAACTGACAAAAGGTTCATTTGTGTACATTCCCAAACGAATTACAGGCTCAACCCAGGTTGAAGGATTTGACCTGTCACAAGGAAGGTCCTTCCAAAGAATTTCTAAAGCAGCATCTGCTATTTCCTTGGAAAATGAATTATCAAGACGAACAAAACCGTTATAAATAAAATGCTCTATTTCGTTTTTACTCAGTATATCTGACATATATTTTTGTTTAAATAACCACCCACAAGCAACAATAAATACTGTCGTCAATAAACTTGGTTATAGGGTTATTAATAAAATGAGTGAATAATAAAAAAAGTACGCTTTGTATAAATAAAGCGCATTGCTTAAAGAACTAAGCTCGAAAGGAATATTATAGCATTACTGTCATTCTCATAGCGACAAAATTAAAAAAATATTTCTAAATCAACAAAACAAAAAAGGGTATCCACATAACATTGTATAAGCGTAATGCGGGCTGATTGGCTAAAATTGAGTATTTTGGTTTCCAGTAAAGTTTAGTACAAGCAGAAAGTGAATCGCTATTAAAACTGCATTACGCTTATACTAGACCGTTGGTGTGCCACGAAGCTGTGGTAATCCAGTAGGTGTAAATCCTACCTAAATAATTTGCTGTTCATTTAGAAGAGCTCCACCCGTTAGGGTTTCGCTGAAGCTCGGGATGCTCAAATGTGCAAGCCGTAATGCGTAAGCGTGAACCCATAGTAGCTTTGAGAAGTGTATCTGTAGATGGGGAGCGTTTTAACGGTTTCAAACCCTGGAAAGTTGCATGGATTAACAGCAATGTGAAGTGTAATGGTCTACCGGAGTCATAGGGATGGCGTGGTTATAGATGGATTATACCTATGCTTGGTAGATTCATTTTAAAAGCATATAAATAAGGCTATCAGTGAGCCGTATGAGGGGAAATCTCATAGTTTGCCTGCCTTTTACAGGATGCGTTTTGATGGAGGGGTGCTGATGGTCTGCTTCTTATTATTATCTTTATAAGAATAAATAAAGTAGGCTATCAGGCGCTACTCTACCCTGCAGGCACAACAAAATAAATATCGTGAATAAGAAAGTAAAAAATATTATAGATGGGATATTTCCAATATCTGAAAAATCATTTCAGGAAATAGAGAGTTTGCTGGAATATGAAACTTTCGAAAAAGGAGAAACATTTATACAAAGAAACAAACGAAATGAAAAGGAATATTTTATTCTAAGTGGGGTTTGTAAAAGCTATTTGGTAAATCCAGATGGAGATGAAATAACTATATCGTTATTCACGGAGAACAGCATCTTATCCCCTCATCAAACAAGAACCCCTAACAATATTTCAAATCTATATTTCAAGGCATTAACCAATTTAGAAATAGCTTCAATCAATGCCAAAGAATTTGAAAATTTAATGATTGAGATTATCGAAATAAGAAATTTTGCAAATACAGTGCTACAAAATGAACTTATGCAAAAAGTTGAAAAAGAAATAGGATTAGCATCTCTTACGGCAAAGGAAAGATTGATAGCGTTCCGAAAAAAACACCGACTTTTAGAAAATCTTATCCCTCACACAACTATTGCTTCATATTTAGGCATTACAAATATTTCATTAAGTAGATTACGAAAAGATTTGATGAGTTAATTGCTTTTTATCAAATGTTAATGGAGAACATTTTTAATCGCTCGAATTTTGTAAAGAATTTAAACGGTTAAAAATGAAAGAAATGAATCTATCTATTAAAAATTTGAAACCATTTTGGTTTTTACTGATTGGAATAGCAACTGTTTCAATGACACATATGTCATTCGGTGTTGACTTTTTTGCGTGGTTTTCTGTCGTTCCATTTTTGTTATATCTAAGTAATACAAAGGGGTGGAAATCAAGGTTGCTTTTTATTATTGCTTTAATTATTTCGTGGTCAATTGTCGTTCTGAAAATTATTACACCACCAATACCATTTTTAATGATTTTCCTTTTTTCTATTCCTATAAGTCTGTTCCATTTACCAGCTTATTTGATTTGGGATAAATTTAAAAATCATAAATGGTCAATACTGCTATTTCCGACAATCCTGATAATAATGGAATGGGTACAATATACCTTTACACCTTTTGCAAGTTGGGGAGTTATGGCCTATTCACAATCGAATAATATAAATATTATACAACTTGTTTCTGTATTTGGAATGGCAGGATTAAGTTTCCTAATTTATTGGGTAAATGTTTCAATTGCTCAATTAATGACAAGGAAAAAAGCAAATTTGTTATCCGTGTATGTACCTCTTTCAATTCTAGTTATTGTAATTATTTTTGGCTCACTTCGTATTGATAGGGAAAAATCAGAAGGAGTTAAAACAATACCTGTTGCAACAGTAGGAACAAATTCAACAGTTGGTGGTTTGCCTCTACCAACAAAAGAAAGCAACGATAAAGTAATATCTGATTTACTCATAAAAACGAAAAAAGCTGGTGATTTCGGAGCTAAAATAGTAGTTTGGAATGAGGCTTCATTTTTCACACTACCAAGTAATGAAAAAGATATCCAAAACTCAATAAAGGCAGTTGCAAAAGAGAAAAACATTTCAATTGTTGCATCTTATGTAGTACCTGTGTCTGAAAATCCTTTAAGATATGAGAACAAGTTTGTATTTATCAACGAAAAAGGAGAAATCGTATATTCGTATCTAAAACATCAACCTGTTCCTGGAGAACCTGCCATTCAAGGAACAAAACCTTTTCAGACAGTCCAGGTATCAGAAAGTAAAATTGGCGGAGCAATTTGCTACGATTATGATTTTCCATATATCGCACAAGAATTTGGAAAATTAAAAGCTGATATTGTTGCAGTTCCATCATCAGATTGGCGTGGAATAGACCCATTACATACAAGAATGTCAGCTTTTAGAGCAATAGAGCAAGGTCACTCAATAATTCGCTCAACCAGATTTGGACTTTCTGCAATCATTTCACCATATGGCGAAATGATAAGTCAATCGAGTAGTTTTGATGCCAATAATAAAGTAATGATAGCCAATATACAAGCAGAAGGAATTATCACAGTATATTCAATGGTTGGGGATTTATTTATTTATCTTTGTTTTGGTTTTTTGATAGCGTTTATAATAGTAATAATGATAAGAAAGTCAGCAGGTAACAATTAAGTTACAATGAACCGAAGCAAGGCTTCGGTTCATTGTAGTACCGGTCGACCGGGGTTGGACTCAAGCTCCGGTAGCTTTTTGCTATGGGGATTGGATTGGTTTTGTTGGGTAATTCAGGGAATTACGTAGCAGTAAAATTATTAAAAAGTAGACGAATTGATTGTCTAATAGTGCTTTTAAGTACTTGCCCATTGATTTTTGAGTTCCACCTGTGTTTAACAGAATACAATTTGATAAAGGGGGCGCTGAAGGTTTACTGCTTATTATTATTGGTACTAATAATTTAGGTTGTTAGGCTTTACTCAACGGCTTTTGTCTTTCACAAAACACCACAATTTGAAAATTGTAGAAATATTAAAGCCTATTGCCTATCTTTGATACTATCAAATGATACTATCATGATTGTATGGAATGAAACCACCTTATACTATAACAGGTAAAATTTTAAAGCTTGTTGCTTTAATTTCAGAGAAGATAGGTGAGGTAAACGCTGCTCATTTGAGTAAACCTCCAACCGAACTAAGGAAGAAAAACAGAATTAAAACAATTCACTCTTCTCTTGAAATAGAGGGAAACACGCTGACCATTGAACAAATTACTGCGATTGTTGAAAACAGAAGGGTGATTGGACCCAAGAAGGACATTCTGGAAGTAAAAAATGCCATAGTAGTATATGACTATTTGGACAACTTAAACCCCAATAGTTTCGCGTCTTTTTGTGAGGCCCATGGATTATTAATGAATGGCCTAATTGAATCTGCTGGACAACTCCGAAGTAAATCTGTTGGAATAATAAAGGGTTCAGAAATTGCACATATTGCTCCACAAAGTGGAATGCTTAAACCCTTAATGAATGATTTATTTGATTATCTTAAGAATGATGATGATTTAATTTTAATCAAAAGTTGTGTGTTTCATTATGAAATGGAATTTATACACCCCTTCATTGACGGTAATGGAAGGATGGGACGACTATGGCAAACCCTAATTTTAAAAAAATTCCACCCCGTTTTTGAGTTTTTGCCCATAGAAACCTTAATAATGGAACGTCAGGAAAATTATTATGAGGCTTTAAGGAAATCTGATAATTCTGGAAAATCAACCCTATTCATTGAATTTATGCTTGAAATTATACATGAATCATTTGAAGAATTACTAAATATACAGAATGTAAGCCTCAAAAATATTGACAGAGTCAACCTGTTCAAATCAATAATAAAGGAAGGTTACTTTTCCCGAAAGGATTACCTAAAGAATTTTAGAGAAATATCATCAGCAACTGCAAGTCGTGATTTAAAGTTTGCATTTGAAAATGGAATGGTTGAGAAAATCGGAGACAAAAACTCCACAAGATATAAATTCAAATAAAAAAAAGCCTAAGAACGTACAATAATTATAGACGAAACAGCAGTAAGTTCAAGGGTTGTAGTTTTATGGCTTGAAAAGTTTGTAGGTTAAATCCTTAACAGAAACAATTGGATTGAAAATGAAGTAGAAATTGACCCTGTTCTTAAAGCCGCAATAGCACATTTATGGTTTGTTACCATCCACCCATTTGAAGATGGAAATGGTAGAAAAACGAGAGCAATTACTGAAATGATATTGGCTCGCTCCGAAAGGCAATACGCTGCCAAAAAGTTTTAGAGAAACCTACTTATTATGAAAAATAAGTATAAAGAAGAAATTTCGTATATTTATTAAAAATCAGGCTATGACACACGCGGAACGCCATATTGTGGAAACCTATTCAGCGCTTTTTGAAAGTTTAAGTGCTGTAAGTAAATTAGAATTGCTCGAACGACTTACTAAATCTATTAAGAAAGGCAGAAGGCTTAATGAAAAGGATTTTTTCAGTTCTTTTGGGGGATTTGCATCAGATAGGCCGGCCGAAGAAATTAACAAGGATATCAGGGAAAGTAGAAAGTTCAGAACAAAGGACTTGAAAATTGTTTTATTTCCGAAATAACAGTTTTTGAACTCAAATACGGAGCGGAAAACAGCGATAATCCTAAAAGGTCACACAAAGCCGTTGACAAATTTGTAAGAGGACTGACAATAATTCCAATCTTTGGGATTGTAGATCAGTATGCACTTAACAAGGTCTATCTACGAAAAAAAGGAACACCTCTACACGATTTGATTTGATAATTGGGATAACTGAACTTGCAAATGATATGACTTTAGTAACCGACAACGTAAAAGATTTCCGGCATATTAAAAACTTAAAGTTAGAAAACTGGGTAGAAAGAAAATAACCTCCCTGTTCACAAAAAACACCTCCCAAAGAAATTGAAAAAGCGAGTAGGTTGATAGACTCAATTATAAAATGGCAAAGCAGAATCCTTGGATAATCGGAATATTAGGGCTTGGCGTTTTTCTATACCTGGCGTGGAATAATTTTGAAATACCCTTTGCTCCTTGGACAAAAACAGCAGAAATAAAAGCAATAATTACAAAAAATGCACTTGGGTATGGACCCAAAGGAATGGGATTTGTTCAAATTATCACAATAACCTATCAAGTTGGAGATTCAGTCTATGTCCAGAAGGAAAAACTTTATCAGAGAGTCAATAAAAAAGAAGTAGGATCGAAGGTTTTAATTGAATATGCTATAAATAATCCTGGTAATTTCGAAATCATAGGTTTTTTGAAGCATTGAATTAATATTTTCATCAAATAACATTATATATCTATATGGAAAAAGGTGGTTTCATTCCTGTTCGTATAGTTGTTTGAGTAGAAGGGTTATTATTTGGATGAAAGAGGAATTAGAAACAATAATGAAAGCACATTGGTAGCATTTTCAGTAGCGCAAAGTTTACCTGAGCAAAGGGATTTGATGATTAAACTGATAGTAAACCTGATAAAGAACTGAGTCTAACATCACCATGGATACAGCGGGCGGTTCCGATTAAATGGCAAAATCAATAGCTTTAGGAGGGTAGGGATCGTTTGGAAGGGAACGGTTCCAAATTCCCTCCGGCTCAAAGTTGAACCCCATTATGGCACATTATAGAAAGACCGAGCTAAATGACAAACATTCGATTTAGAAAGGGGAAAATATCCATTCGAAATATCGGTCCACAGAGATTTTGGATTGGAATAGTGGCAGGACTGATTTCAGCGATTTCAATTTCATTGTTTTTAAATCATGCAAGAGAAGTTCTTCGGCTATACACAAGTATGCAAGCGGACTTGCTGATTTTAGAAGAAAATGAACTTCTATTTTTCAATTATTTCTTCTCATTCCTTTCTTCTGTATTGGGACTTTCAATCACAATATGGATTTGGATGCTGAACAAAAAACAAAATCGAAGAAAGGACAGAATTTACAAACAGCTTTCCGGAATGAATGCTTTATTAATATTCTGGGTCATTCTGATGATAATATCTCGTTTTGGTTCAATCCTACCTATAGTTTTATTTGGAACCCCAGGTTACGACAACCATTTAAATCTTTATGAAGAATATTGGATACTTTTTGTTTTGATACCAATTGTCGTATTTATGCAAAGTTGGTTTACGGTTAGGCTTGTTTACCAAGCAGGAAGATGGATTTTTTCAACGTTCCTTCTCTGTATGCTGACTGCATTCGTACTACAATTAACGACTACAGTAAGTCAAGAAAAACTCAATCTAGCATACCATCAAAGGTTTGAAAGGGATTACAATTATATCGACCAAGAAATAAGGATTGCCAAGGAAAAATATGGAATTGACTATAGTGATCAGACTGTTGAAATTTTGAAAAAACAGGTTACAGAAAGTTCTGTCAAGCAGGTTGAAAGAGTTAAAAAGGCATTTTATGTCGACAACCCTGTTACATTGGACACGATAATTCTTCAAAAAATAATAATCAGAAACTACAAAGAAGGAGGTAGGTATTATTACAAAAGAAACGCAATTGAAAATTGGCGGTATGCATTACCTATTGACATTTTAAAACAACTAAGCTATTTTGACCAGAAGGCTAAGGAAACAAAGGAGCTTCTTGAAGTTCTAAAAGAAATGATTGATTTGGTGAATACACCAGAAATACATTGGCAAGAATACCAAAATTTCACTAAAACAGAAAGAAGTAGAAGTTTAGGAGCAAGATATAATATACCTGACCCATTAATAGAACAGTTAAAAAAAGTTCAGACCCGGCTTTTGGAAGACGACCGATATTCTGACTTTTTCAAAAATTTACAAGCAATAAAAGATAGAGAATGAAAGGAATAAGGTACCACAATAACCAAGCATTCTGACGGTTGGCCCTTCGACCCTTCGGCCCCTTCGACTCCGCTCAGGGGTCATGCTCAAGGACCACAGGCTCAGGGACCATGTTCAGGGTTAAGATTATTGTATCGAGACGAAACACTTTATTTAACAAATAATAATAGGCCGATAGGGGTTACTCCTCAACAAGTTTTAAATTTTGAAAATAGTAACTTTTAAGTTACATTTACGTCTATGGATAAAGTAAGGGAAGTCATAGCCTACCAAGACCATTTTGAGAAATTTCTGAGAAAACAGACGGAAAAAGTTCAAAATAAAATCTATAAGGTGATTGAGGCTATTGAAACCCTGGAAAGAGTACCTAAAACTTACTTAAAACCTATCAAGACCAAGAAAGGGTTATTTGAAGCCCGTATTCAGTTGGGTTCAAATATTTGGAGGGTGTTTTGTTTTTTTGACGAAGGAAAGCTTGTTGTTTTATTAAATGGCTTTCAAAAGAAATCACAAAAAACACCTCCCAAGGAAATTGAAAAAGCGAGTAGGTTGATGGACCAATACTTTTCCGAAAAAGAATCAGAAAATAAGAAAAGGACGAAACCATGAATACGAAAAGCTGGAAAGACATAAAAGAGGATGTGTATGGAATGAAAGGCACATCCAGAAGAGATGAACTTGATAGAGATTTTGAATCCTTTAAAATCGGTGTATTATTGAAGAAAGCCAGAGAGGACAAGAATTTGACCCAGGAACAACTGGCAGAATTAGTAGATAAAAAAAGAACCTATATTTCAAGAGTTGAAAATAACGGAAGCAACCTCACGCTAAAAACGCTCTTTGACATAGTAGAAAAAGGATTGGGAGGAAAAGTCAAAATTACTATTGAAGTTTGACAACAAAAAAATACGAGCTATAACATCACCACGGATACAGCGGGCGGTTCCGATTAAATAGCAAAATCAATAGCTTTAGGAGGGTAGGGATCGTTTGGAAGGGAACGCTTCCAAATGCCCATCGGCTTAAAGCTGGACCCCGTTGTGGTGCATTATCTGCAATGATGAATAAAATTACAATACTTGCTCTTGCCTTAACGCTACATTCCTGCGCAACTAGCACATCGGAACAAAAATCTAACGTCTTAGAACTTGAGATTGATGCGCCATTATTAATCGAATTCGAGACTCAAGAAACTGAGCTCAGTGATGCACTCGATTTAATTATTGGACATTTAAGGGCAAAGAATGCTCCTCTTGACAGCCTTTATCTAATGGGGTATCAAACTGACTCGATACCATGGAAATTTGATATAGGACACTATCAGAATTTTGTCTCAAGAGCCCTTGTTATGCAAGATAATGCTAGGGTTGATTCGATTCTGAAATACGATACAGTTGAATTTATGGAGCCGATCTATATCCCTCCAACAGGAAACTTAAGTGGTTATGAGAGATTCATTCTCTATAACCCTGAAACTGGTGAACTCAATGACTTCTTATATCAATGAAAAGTGGACGCATGTCAATTACTTAGCATTCTGACGGTTGGCCTTCGACCCTTCGACTCAGCTCAGGGGCCATACTCAAGGACCACAGGCTCAGGGGCCATGCTCAGGGACCAGTTCATCGTATCGAGAAATAGGTTTACTTTTGGGAATTGTTTTCCCTCTTTTGTTTTTTAGCGCTTGGAGAATAAAAAAAGTAGGTGGTTATAGGTTGTTCCTTTGCGTTGTTTTCAGGAGACTAAGACCACTTTTCTGATGGCTTAATTGCATGTTTTAGGCTGTTTTTATCATTTGGACCTACCTTTCCCAATAAGCTTTTTGATCCTTACTGTTTTGCTTCTAAACCTTTATACAAACCAAACAGAACTAACTGGGAGGTCGTATTTTTGCCATTACCAATAAAAAGGTGCTCTCTCCCTTAGATTCCTTGACCGAAACACTTAATTTGTTAAAAAATAATAAGGCGAAGGGGTTGGGTGCATGGTTGATTTATATGCAACTCCGAGGCAAAATAGGTATAGATTCAATTGTTGTGGCAATTAAAATGAGACTGATAATAAACATAAAACCACCAGACTCAGAAGTGAAAAGTTTAATGATTTACGACGCTGAAGTTGGAGTAAATCTGTTTGGATCCTATAAAGAAGCTGATTCACATGCAATTTGGAACAATTGGTTTGAGAAGGTTGAATATGCAATTGAAGCTTCACAAGAATAGGGTGTTAATCAAAATGATTGGCAAGAAATACCACACCTTTTAGAAAGTTGCCAACACGAATGGATAGCGCCAGTAAGAGTGATAGGGCGAGAAATTGGAAATCCTGAATCGGGCAAATTTGAAAGATTGGCAAACGGAGTATGGATAGAAATCAAAACTTGATATGAATAAGCTAAATTTTGAAATAAGAAAAGACGTGGTTAATGATAATTACACAATATTTTCTACACAAATAATTATTGACGGTAGAAACCTGATTGATTCATTAAAAGATTATGAACTGAGATTTGTGGAAAAAGGTAGTGAAAATATTGCAGGAGCTTATGACGGACTTGACCCAAAAGTTCTTTTTGCAAACTTGACAAATTCCGAGGGCGAAGAAAATTCAAAGGAAGATAAAAAAGATATACTTGATTGTGACTGTGGTTCACGAGGCTGTTGGACTTTTATGATTAAAGTAATTGAAAAACAAGATACCGTGATTTGGACAGGATTTGAACAAATTCATCTAGGCAAAAATTCGCAGAATTTTTGGGATTATTCTGATTTTAAGGATTTTGAATTCAATAAAAATGAATATTTTAAGAAACTAAATGAACTATTAACTACCCACAATAAAGTTTAAAAATAATAGCTGAGACAGTAGTAAATTCAGGGGGTGTAGCCGATTCAAATTTTCTATATTTTGACAGAAAAGTACTACGCAGTCGGCTATATTCTTATATGTGCCGATAGCCTTCCACGAAGCTGTGGTAATTCAGAAGGGGTAAATCCACCTAAATAATTTGCTGTTTATTTAGAAGCGCTCCACCCGTTAGGGTTTCGCTGAAGCTTGGTAGGCTTAAATGTGCAAGTTAAAATATATAATACTGGACCTATAGTAGCTTCGAGAAGTATATCAGTAGATAGGGAGCGTTTTGATCTCGGTTTTTGGGAAAACCATGGGACATTTAAAGGATTAACAGCAATGTGAAGAGCAATGGTCTACCGGAGGTATTGGGGTGGGGTGGTTATAGATGGATTATACCTATGCTTGGTAGATTCATGTGAAAAGCAAATAAAGAAGGCTATCGATAAGCCGTAGGAGGGAAAACTTGATAGCCTGTCCTTTGTTTAACAGGATACGGTTTGATGAAGGGGGCTGATCCATTACTTCTTATTATCTTTAAACCCGGATTATGTAATAGGATTTCCTGGCCCTGACGATAGTCAGGGGTGATGCCTGTCCCGTGTTTACGGGAAGTGTTGCAATCGCAAGAAAATCAGGCTGTTTGGAGAATTTAGCATAGCACCGCTATGGTGAACCTGTCTACCGTCAGGTAGAATTGAAAACAGCAACGATTGGGTATTTTGAAGCGATTTCAGCACGTAATAGACTGTCTATTGCATATTTCGGGTTAAAGGTAGTAATAATGTAGGCTATCAGGGGCTACTCTACTGAGCAAGCTCTACACTAGTGAATATTCTCCAACTTATTACAAAAAAACAAGTATCTTAGAATATGGTAACTGACGAACATAAAAATAGGCTTATCGAAAAAATTAAATCAATCCATGACAAGGATATCATTGATGAAATTTATAGGCTTCTTAAGGTTGACTTTGACGATCCGGTTTATATGACAAATGAAAAACAAAAAGCTGAAATAGCTGAAGCCAGAAAACAAATCGAAAAAGGAGAAGGAATTGATTCTGAAGAAGTTTTCAAAAATGTGCGTAAATGGCTAAAAAAATAAAATGGTCCCCTCTAGCCGAAAGGGAATTCAAAGAAATTATAGCGTATTGGACTAACCGAAACAAATCAGAATCTTTTAGTGAAAAATTAATTGATTTGTTTGAGGACGCCACAGAGCTGATTGCCACTTTTCCAGAAATGGGTCGGTCAACGGACATTGAAAATGTTCGTCAGAAATTAGTCCGAGATTATTTAATCTTCTACGAGGTAGACGGAGAATAATAAATATACTAACAGTTTGGGATCCAAGACAAAACCCTGACAAATTGGAGCTACGTTAAATTGTGTAGAGACAGCTCAAAACATCACCTTGGATAAACAAGAACTCATAGTAGCTTCGAGAAATGTTGCTGTAGAGCGTTTTGATATTGATTTACGGGAAAATCCTGGGACAACCTAGTCCCCTTCGGCCCTTCGTCACCCTTCGACCTTTCGACTCCGCTCAGGGACCGTGCTTAGGGGTCAGATCATCTTATCGGGAATTGTTTTCCCTCTTTTGTTTTATTCAGATGATTTAGGCCACTTTTCTGATGGCTTAATTGCGAGTTTTAGGCTGTTTTTACCATTTGCAAATACCTAACTCATTAAGCTGTTTGATTCTTACAGCTTGATTTCCATACCTTTATACAAGCCAATCAGATCTAACTGAAAAGTCCTATTATTGGCAATTCCAATAAAAAATTTGGTCTTTCCCTTAGAATTTTTGACCGAAACACTTAATTTGATAAATAATAGACCTAAGTGGTTGATAGCATAGGTCATGTATACGCAACTCATAAGCTAAGCATATAAATAATTGGCGAAAAAGATAAATAAATATTCTTATGCGTTATAAATGTTTCTTCGATAAATGAGCAAGCTGAAAATTTGTCTGTTTACTATATTGGCTGTTTTTTGTACTTCATCGGTGAAGTCGCAAAATGAATCCCCGAATGAGACCTCCGAAAATGAAATACTTTTCAAAATTTTTCAATTTCCTAAAGATCAAATGCCACGTATAGATGGGAAATCGGATGACTGGGAAATAGTACCAGGTTCATATGTATATGGCAATGAAATGTTGAAAGATACAGAGGATGGATTGGGATACGCTATTGATAATTCCAATGATTTGGAGGTAAGCGTAAAGGTAGGTTGGGTAGAGGGTTTGAACAGGCTATACTTTTTGTATGAAGCTACTGATGATTTTTGGGATTTTGGGAGGTTTAGCAACAAGGGCTACCTCAATGATATTTTCGAAATAGTGGTTGATGGCGACCTTTCTGGTGGTCCTTTTATTTATAACCCGGCTTATACTAAAGAAGACCTGAGGTGGGATAGCAATACGGAGGCCTATTTAGAAAATCATTTTACTTTCAGTGGTGTCCACGCTCAAAATTACCATATCTATACCCCGCCTGTTAATAACGCATGGGTTTTGATTTGGGGAAATCAACATTGGATAGGTGATTTTCCTCAATCCAATTATGCTTATGATTACAACTTTGAACCTGGGGAGGAAGGAAAGCTCGTTTTGGAGTTTTGGGTTACGCCTTATGATTATGCCCCTTTTGAAGGCCCTCAAAAGGCCATTGAATCGGAACTCATTCAGGGGGAAAGCATTGGGCTCTCCTGGTCCATTTTGGATTTTGACGGAGGGGAAAGAGAGGGGCATTTTAATTTATCCCATGATACGCGCATGGTAAAAGATGCAAGCTACCTGCGCAAGTTTAAATTGATGCCAATAGAAAGTGAATTAAAGGATTTGATCAAGGCAGAATGGTCCTTTGAAGTGATAGATATGGAAAACAAGCGTGTATCCTTCAGAGATGAATCACAAGGTGAGATTTTGAAATGGGAATGGGATTTTGGGGATGGAAATTACTCGAATCAACAAAATCCCATCCATCAATTCAAAGAAAAAGGAATTCACAAAGTGGTGACCTTAACGGTAGAAGGGCCTGCTGGTAAATCCAAGCACACCAAGTACTGGGAAGTAATGATTAGGTAAATACTATTTGCAGGAAGGATATGGCTCTTATAGCGCAGTCTATAGTGATTCAGAAAAGATATTGTCAACTTCCTGAAATGGTGAAAGGCAAGATGGATGAATTTTTTTTAGGATTATCCCGGATTATGTAATAGGATTTCCTGGCCCTGACGATAGTCAGGGGTGATGCCTGTCCCGTGTTTACGGGAAGTGTTGCAATCGCAAGAAAATCAGGCTGTTTGGAGATTTTAGCATAGCACCGCTATGGTGAACCTGTCTACCGTCAGGTAGAATTGAAAACAGCAACGATTGGGTATTTTGAAGCGATTTCAGCACGTAATAGATTGTCTATTGCATATTTCGGGATTATGGTTTTGGCCTCTCCTCTGATGGTTTTAGTGTAAGCTCTAGGCGGTTTTATTATTTTAACCTACTTTTTCCATTAAGCTATTTGATCCTTGCTGTTTTGCTTCAAAACCTTTCAACAAGTCAAGCAGATCTACCTGGAAAGTCGGATTATTGCCATTTTCAATAAAAATGTGGTCTATCCCTTAGATTTTTTTTCCGAAATACTTATTTTGATAAATTATTAGCCTAAGTGCTTGGTAGCATTGTCGATACATACGAAATTCCGAGGCTAAATATACCTATCTAGAATTGGTGTGATTTATTGGAAAAACTGTCGTTCATGTAATTTATGACTAAAAAGAAGACCTTAATAATCAGAATCATTTTGTTCGGGGGAACGGCAATTTCCATGTTTTTTGTGCCATGGATTTTAGTTAAAGGCTGGATTTTACCTCTTCCTGATACTATTCAAGAACAAGTTGATGAAGCAATTGGGCACGGTTTTGACGGCATGATTGTTTATGTGGACCAAGCAGGGAAATCACCGGAACATTATACAGGTGGTTGGAAAGATAGAGAAAATAAAATACCTGCTGACCCAAATTCATTGTTTAAAATTGCAAGTATTAGCAAGTTATATACTGCTGTAGCAGCTACTAAATTGGTCAAAGAAAAGCGTTTGTCTTTTGATAAAACACTCGCTGATTATCTTCCAGAACTTATTGATAGAATTGAAAATGCTGAAGAAATTACCTTGAGGATGATGATTCAACACCGTTCTGGTATTCCAAATTTCACCGATAATCCAGCGTATTGGGAAAACGAACAAGAAAATGGCAATAATGCTTTAGATTTTGCTCTAGACCTACCTGCTAGTTTTAAACCCAATGAAGGATATGAATATTCCAACACGAATTATTTATTGCTTCGTAGGATTATGGATGATGTTTTAGGGTACAGCCACAATCAGTATATCAAAGAGAAAATATTGATTCCACTTGAGCTGAAAAACACTTTTTTTTCGATTACTGAAGTCGATTTAGATGATGTAATGAGTGGATATTATGTTGGGTATGAGGAAGATTTTAAAGCCCGTGACTATGGGATGTTGGCTACAGCAAAAGATGTGGGTACATTTTTACGCGCCTTAAACGATGGTTCGGTATTTGACGAAGGAGAAAAGGAAATTTATCCTTATGAATACAATCATGGAGGTTTGGTAGTTGGCTATCAAAGCCTTGCAGAATACCACAAAGATATAGATGCGATAGTGGTTCAATTTATCAATACCACAGATTTTAATGGTTATGAATGGAACTTATCGGAAATTACAATTAACCGAATTGTAAAAATCATTAGAAAGAATAACTAGGTACAATAACCAAGCCTACTGACCCTTCGACCCTTCGACCCTTCGACAGGCTCAGGGACCCCAGGCTCAGGGACCCCAGGCTCAGGGGCCAGACCATCTTATTGGGAATTGTTTTTCCTTTCAGTGATTAAGGCCACTTTTATGATGGTTTAAGCGGGGTTTTTGGGCGGTCTTAACCATCTGTCCCATCAAGCCATTTTATCCATACATCCTGGTTTCTAATTCTTTATACAAACCAAACAGATCTAACTGGGAAGTTTTATTATTGCCATTCCCAATTAAAAGATGTTCTTTCCCTTAGATTCTTTGACCGAAATACTTAATTTGATAAATAATACGCCTAGTGGTTGGTAGCATAGTTCATTATTCAACTCCGAGGCCAAATAGGTATAGATGCAATTGTTGGCGATAATCAAAAATGACAATCAAGAGACAAATAACATTGACTGCATTTACGACTTTGTATTTACTGACAATTTTATCGACTGATATATCCTTGGTTGGATATTGGACAGACATAGTTTTCTCGATACTCATTGTCTCAATAACATTGAAAGTGGTATTTAAGAGGAAGACAGAAAAAACTTGGTTAACATGGTCGCTTAGGGCATTGGCAATTCTAACCTCAATAGTCGTTTATGGTTTGCTTGGCCTGAATTTGATAAATCCATTTGCTTGGAATACATTCAAAATGAGAAGTTTCTATTACCAAAGTGTGGGCGGCCGACTATTTAACGCTTATTTCAAACCAGTAGGTGCTTATGCGGGTGGAGAAGGAAGTTTTTGGATAACTGAGAGTCCGAGATTTTTACCATTCATTGAAATAGAAAAGTATTATGACGGCACTATACTATGGGACTTTAGAGATACAGAATGGGAAGGCGAACCAATTGAACAACATCAAGTCGTAAAGAATTATGTACAGGAAGAAGCGATTGAAAAAGAAAATATAGAAAATTACTCTCAATAACTAAGCATTCTGAAGGCTGGCCCTTCCATTCCGCACAGGGACCACAGGCTCAGGGGCCAGACCATCTTATCGGGAATTGTTTTTCCTTTCAGTGATTAAGGCCACTTTTCTGATGGTTTAAGCAGGGTTTTTGGGCGGTCTTAACCATCTGTCCCATCAAGCCATTTAATCCACACAACTTGGTTTCTAATTCTTTATACAAACCAAACAGATCTAACTGGAAAGTCTTATTATTGCCAATTCCAATAAAAATGTGGTCACTCCCTTAGATTCTTTGACCGAAATACTTAATTTGATAAATAATAAGCCTAGTGGTTGGTAGCATAGTGGATATATACGCAATTCCTTAGTTAATCATGTATGTGTATAATTGTTAGCTTACATTAATGAACATCACTGAAACATTGAAATTATATCGGACATAAATTTCCAGATTAATACAAGAGATTTCTTAAGTATAAACACTTCTATGAATTAATGATTTCAGAATGCGAATTTTGCATGCATTCTGTAAATACGTGGAGCGCATCTTTGAATAAAATAATATTTGAAGGTTATCCTAGAGAGTTTCTGATTGATAAAGGGAAATTACCATTCTCAAGTTGGAGTGATTGGGGTTTCTATGTTTTGATACTTCTGTATCAAAGCCAGACCAAGAATATACTATGGTTCTTTGGGATCACGAAAAATGTGAGGAGTTTGGGCCAAAGTATGAAAGCTTTGAACAAATGATTTATCAACTTAATAAAGATAATACTCAATGATTTTCAAAAAGAAACAATATGACAAGCAACTTGCCCCAGTTGTTAAGGAAATTAAGCTCAAAAAAGATTATAAGTTCATGTATGAGAACTTTGTTTTTTCAACTCAAAATGATTTATATCTACTACTTGAAGAAAAGGATGGGCAAATTGAAACTTTAAAGTTTCCATTTGCCATTTTTAAATATGGATATCCAAATGACGAAATTGGTCATCCCTTAATGAAATATGGGTTAGGTTTTTATGGATTGTTTGAAACTCAAAATTCACCATGGATTCAAGAAATCCTTGATTTAAAAAGGCAGCATCCAAGCCATAAAGATGAGTATTATACAAACCGCACGCACTTTATTGCCAGATTTAAGGATGTTACTCTTGAAGTGATTGCAACCAGTTTTGAAGAATGTATGTTTTCCAAGACTGATTTGATGGATTTATTTTCAAGCGAGATAGATAATTTGAAAGAATAACGCAAGTAAACAATGCATAAAAATAATAGCCGAAATAGCAGTAAATTAAATGGCTTTAGCTTTTGTAACTTGACAGGAATGAAGCCCCGAATCGGCTACATATTCTTATGCCAATTGAGGACTTCATAAACTAAAAACCTACATGAGTAAATTAATCTATTTAGTACTGATATTAACGCTAACCTTTTCCTGCGTAGAAAAGAAATCGTCTCAAAAAGGTATTAGCCAACCGAAATTTGTAAGCACTCCAAAATCCGATACACTAAAATTTAAATCCGGAATTCGGGCAATTTTTCAAGATAGCAAAGGAAATTATTGGATTGGTAGTCACAAGGAAGGAGTAGGGGTTTTTGATGGAAAATCATTTAAATACTTTACAACTAATGAAGGGTTACCTGACAATCAAGTCCGTTCAATACAAGAAGATAAAAATGGTATCATCTGGTTTGGCACAGCCAATGGAGTTAGTAGTTACGATGGTAACAAAATCACCAATCATACTCCAATAACAGGTGGTAACTTGCAAAAAGAAATAAAAAAAACTGACAATACCCTTTGGTTTAATGCTGGAAACAACCCTGGCATATATAGAACTGATGGTCAAATATTGAATTATCTGGCATTCCCTATACCAGAAAATGAAAACAATAATAATTCCTACGGCGTAACAGGTATTTCGAAAGGCCAAGAAGGACAACTATGGATAGCAACTTATGCAACATTATTCCATTTCGATGGCAAAGCAATAAACGTTTATGATAAAAGTAAATTGGCACTTAAAGAGGGGGAAGTTTTGCACATAAGAAGTGTATTCGAAGATTCACAAGGACGAATTTGGATAGGAAATAATGGAATTGGAGTGCTACTAGTTGAGGGGAATTCAGTTATTAATTTTTCTGATGCAAACGGCCTCATTCACCCCAATAGTAGTAAGGATGGAAATACTTCTCCAGCTGGAACATTAGAACACGTATTTGCCATTATTGAAGATTCAGAAGGAAACATTTGGTTTGGAGATAGAGATACTGGAGCTTGGAAATTTGACGGCAAGACAGTGACAAACTATATTATAGATCCCAAACTTTCGACCCAGATGATTTGGGAGATATTTGAAGACAATGATAAAAACTTGCTTTTTGCAATGGAAAATGGAGGCATTTACAAGTTTAATGGAGAATCATTTGATACAATGTTTTAAAAAGAAATACATAGGCGCATTAGGTGTATAAAGAATAGTCTTACCCTGAATTTATTGAGTGGGGTAGGGTCCGGCCTTCTTTTTATCAGGGAAAGGAAAGGAGCTTGCCTTTTCACAATGTGTTTCTATTGCTTACCAATTTTTTGAAAAAATCCCTTCAGGAAGAACTGAACAGGCTGTTCAGCGTTCTTTTAAATAGAGAAACTTCTGTAAATGTATGGTCTCTAAAACGGTATTTTGCCTTGCTCGAAAGAAGCTAGGTTGGGAGGGCTATGTTTAGCTTGAAAAAAAACCAGATTGGGTTTTATAACTGCTGAAATGGTTTTAGGCTAATGACCGCCACCAAGGTCTTAACTGAATGAACTAGAACCAACACGGAAAAAAAAGAGACCCTGCCATTTTTTGGCAGGATCTCATAGGTAAGTTAACTGGTAGGACCAGCTTCGCCATCAAAGTGGCTCTGACCATTGGCCCCGATTTTTCAAAGGGCGCACTCAATTCCTTAAAACATAAATCGTTTTATGGAACTATGGTTGAAGAGTGATCGAAATGATTCCTGAATCTGTAGCTCCTGAAAATACAATGGTTACTGCATCGCCTACATTATTCAATCCAGCTTCCGCCTTTGTGTAGGTTACGGTAGCAGTCAAATCGCCGCCAACCGTCACCTCTTTTAAAGACCCTTCTAGAGGCAATAACTGCAATGCTCCATCAGGATCCCATGAAGGCACCTGGTTTTTTAATACCTCTGCTTTCATCACATCACCTGATTTTGCATTTGGAAAATAGGCATTGATGGTGAAATCAGGATCTGCTGCTGTCACACCTGTTGAGGTGACTTCAGAAATACCAGTAAAGATCACGTTACCATTTGCATCAACAGGAATATCAAAATAGGGTTGCTCGGTACAACCCATCATTAATACAAACGACAATATGAATGATATCGATAATATATTTTTAGTTTTCATATTTATTCAACTTTTTGATTAAATGAATTCATCGAGACTAATTTGTTTGTGTTGGCAAATACCCAAAATTCTGCTGAATTTCCCCATTGTTGTTCATTTCATCTCCCGGTATTGGAGATAACAAATGCTGAGGAGTAAAAGCAAAGTTGAATATTTGAGGTTGGTGTCCAACGAAGTTTGCAATGCCTGAGATTTCTTCATTACCATAAACAATACATCGTCTTGTACGACGCTGATCCCAAAGCATTTTGTTTTCAAATACCAACTCCCAGGCACGTTCACTAAGTATATCTTTCAGTGTAATCGTTGCGCCATTTAAAGGAGCTAAACCGGCTCTTAGCCTTACTTCATTTATTCCTTTTTCTATTTCTGTGGGACTTGCACCCAATGCCCAATTTACTTCTGTGAGCATTAATAATATATCAGCATATCGGTAATGTGACCAATTCAGTCCAGATCCATTCACTGACTTTACTGCTGCTGCATCGTAGTATTTGAACAAGTGAGGCGGAAACCGAATTGTGTCGCTTTCATCATCAATGTTCGTGTCCCAAGTAAAAAACATCGCTCTTTCCATAGCACGTTTGTCATTGGTACCATAGGAATCATAATAATGCTGAGCTGGAACAAATGAACCGTTCTCATCAGATTTCGATATTTTAGTCAATAATGGTAAAGAAGGTTGCAATATGCCATTGTTATAACCTGGTTGGGTGGAATATTGTACTTGAAATATAGCCTCTCCATTATTATTCATAGTCGGGTCATGCAAATCATCATAAGTTCCCAGAACATAATTACCATAAAGTGCGTCAAGTTGGGTTTTCGCTTTTTGCAAAAATGCGTTAGCACTACCACCGCTCACAGGATACTCCTGCATAGACCAAGATCCCTCTCTACACCAATCTTTACCAGGATCAGTTTCTACTTCCTGGTATGGATATCCGGAAACGGTAAGGTATACATCAGCTAAAATAGCTCTGACAACATCCTGTGTTACACGTCCGTTGCTTGATTTACCAGCTGGGACCGCATTTAGTGCAAATTCAAGATCAGGGATAATTACGTCATCGTATATCTGCTTGAGACTGGTTCGAGGTAATGCTGCTTCATTTACATTGTCAAGGGGTGCGGTGATCATCACTGCATCGCCCCAGTAACGAACGATATTGAAATAATAGAATGCGCGTAAGGCACGAACTTCTCCCTGATATTGAGCCAATAGGGCTTGCGGTAGGTCTACAGAAGGAAGCAAATCCAACGCAAGGTTAGCATCCTGAACTCCAGCATACCAATTTGACCACTGATTATTGAAATTATCCAATAGGTTACCTGTAACCTGGTTTGTAGAATATTTATCGAACTGGGCATGTGGCTCGCTTGTAAATGCGCCACCTGTAGGGAATTCCAATGTGTTGGGCAAAATATTCCCCCAATCTCTGGCACCACCTGTCCAGGAAGATAGCATTCTGTATGCACCAATAGCCAAAGGTTCTCCGAATTCTCTAGCCGTCAGATCCCCCTGAGCGGTAAGCTGATTAGTTGGTACTTCCTCCAAAAACTCCTCGCAACTACTTAGGGTAAAAAAGCATACCAATAAGAAAATTACGGGTTTTATCACGATATAATTATTATTGTATTTCATGTTATTAGCTCTTTTTAGATCAGAAATTAACATTAACTCCTAAAATGAAATTTGTAGGATTAGGATATTGATATTTATCAATATTCTGAATATTAGATCGCCCTTTATCCAGCGAACTACCTTCAGGATCATAACCTTCCAACTCAATTGCAGTTAACAGGAAGAAGTTCTCCATTGAGTAATAAACCCTCAAATTATCAATACCTACCAATTTAGGAAATGTGTAGCCTATTGAAGCTGCTTGCCCTCTGATAAATGCTGCATTGTAAATTTCATGAGTATCAGTAAATGAATCGTAACGTGCACCGGCATTACCCGCTCTAACCTGAGCTACTATTGTTCCCTCCTGATGGTCCGGACGCCAGGCATCCAATACCCTATTTACCATACCTGACACAAATTGACGGTCTTCAGCAGACTCATGCACAATGGCTTTGTCCACCCCACCAACAAATTGTATGGTAATGTTTGCATCAAAATTCCCATAAGTTATTGAATTGATAAATCCCCCGTAAACTTTAGGATAAGAATTACCAATAATATTACCATCGGAAATTAACTCGATTTTTCCGTCCTGGTTAACATCTTCAAACTTCAAGTCACCAGGGACCCTACCATAGCGCGCAGCCAAAGCAGCTTCCTGTGTGCTATATACACCCATACGGTTTAGCCCGAAGAAAGAACCTATTGGTTCGCCAACTCTATATACTGAAGTAGCGTTACCTGCACCGGTATCAACGAAAACGTCGGCGTTTGTGGGACCAAGTTTCAAAATCTTATTTCGATTGGCAGACACTGTCAGACGCGAATCCCATGAGAAATTAGACCTTTGAATAATGGTGGTTGCCAATCCGATTTCTACTCCCTTGTTTTCAACTTCTCCTAAATTTACAAAAGCACTACCGGGTGCACTTGAATTTGGTAATGGAAGATTAAACAACATATCGCTCGTTGTTTTATGGTAATAATCAGCTACGATATTGAACCTGTCATTGAATAGGCTAAGGTCTATTCCTATGTCCCACTGAAAAGTTGTTTCCCATTTTAAGTCGGGATTACCTGTAGATCCCGGATAGAACCCGGATCTTAAGCCGTCACCAAACATCACATTCGTCGTGTTGATATACCTTTGGGTTACAAAACTTCCGATTTCCTGGTTACCTGTCTCACCGGCACTGGCACGAACTTTAAGGTTAGAAACTACCCTGTTATCTTTCATAAACTCTTCATTGGAAATTGTCCAACCTAATCCAATAGAGGGAAAGAATGTATATTTATTGTTGGGACCGAACTTTGAAGATCCATCCATACGTCCGGTTGCTGTCAACATGTATTTGCCATCATATGCATAATTGGCACGCGCAAAGTACGAATTGAGTGCACTTCTTTGATTTGAAGAATGGGCTGCCGGTGTATTGGCACCTGCATTTAAGTTATTATAACTATAAAAATTTGATGGGAAATTAGAGGCTTGCGCTTCTAACCAATCAATTTGAGTTTCCTGCCAGGAAAGCCCGAGTACACCAGAAATTGAATGCTTGTCAATTATTTTATCGTAATTAAAATAGTTTTCATTCTGCCAGTAAAACCATCTTTGATTACTTCCTCTGGCATCCGAACTCCTTGTTCCCTGGAAATCCCCGTTAAACCATCTACTGTCTTCACTTCTGTTGTCTATGGCGAAATTGGCCTTAAAACTTAAATTATCTGTTATTTGAGCATTAAGTACTACACCACCTGTCAACTGTTGGTTTAGATAGTATCCATCTCTCTGATCCATTGTATACACAATGTTTCTCCAATTTTCTCCAACAGGAAAATCTCTACCAGTACTCCAGGTACCTGCATATATACCAAATTCAGGATCATCTGGATACTTGGTAGGCAAAATTGGCCATGTCTCTGAAACAGTTCTTAGTTGATCATCACCTCTTGTATTTTTTGCCCTTGAATACAAAATATTTGTGCTTACACCCAACCATTTATTCAATTCGATATCAGTTGTAAATCGGGCATTTGTACGCTTGTAGTAAGATTGCATCAAAAGGCCATCCTGATCAGTATGACCTAGGGCAAAGGAGTATTTTGCATTTGCAGACCCACCACTCACATCAATATAATGGTCTTGTGAAAAGGAATTATCAAAAGCGATATCCTCCCAGTTTGAATAATATCTAGGTTTGTAATAATTGCCGTCATTCCCAACTAGATCCATAAAGTAACCTCCCTGGGGAACCTGTTCAAACAAATGAGGCATTTCAGACCATGAAGCGCCTGTACCTTTACCCCCTCTGAAATCCTTTGACTTATCCAGGGTGCCATACTTAGGCGTGTTGGTAAATGCCTGCTCATAGAGGTAGAAAAATTGGTCTGCAGTAACCGTATAATTATTTCTCTGCATGGTTCCCAAGGTTGCCGAACCATTATAATTAACTTTCACTTCACCAACCTCTCCTCGCTTGGTGGTGATGATGATCACGCCATTTGCTCCTCGGGTACCATAGATAGCGGTGGCTGAAGCATCTTTCAGAATATCCATGGATAAAATATCCTGTGGGTTAATGTTTCTCAAGGCATTACTAACCCCAATAATCCCATCGACTACAAAGAGTGGATCACTGTTCGAATTAATTGAGTTTGTACCTCTGATACGAATGATAGGATTGGAACCTGGATAGCCAGCCCCTTGCTTAACTACCTGAACACCTGAGACCTTGTTTTGCAAGGCTTGTCCAATATTAACAACTGGTCTATCTACGAGTTCCTTTGTTGATACACTGGAAACAGAGCCTGTGAGATCACTTCTCCTTTGCGTACCGTACCCTATCACTACCACTTCATCGAGGCCACTAATATCTTCAGTCAGGGTAATGTTGATTACTGTTCTAGTGCCTACTGTCTCACGTACGGATTCGAATCCTATAAATGAAAAGTCCAATATAGCATTCCCATCGGCTACATCTATCTCATATCGACCCTCTAAATCAGTGACAGTTCCGTTTTGAGTGCCGACAACGCGTACATTCACTCCGGGGATACCCTCAGGATCAGTTTCAGTAGTGACTTTTCCGCTAACTGTAATAAGCCTAAGAGCAGAAGCAGCGCTGGATTGCTGTACGTTTTGCGGTTGATTTTCCCTTGGGGTAATTACAATACTGTTTTCATTTCTTACATATTGTAATTCTGTATTTGCCAGAAGTAGATCTAGCGTAGTTTTGAGCGTTCTCTCTGACTTACTTAAAGTTAGATTTTGATGCGCTTTGATTTGATCCAACTCATAAGAGAACTTGTAGGGAGTGCTTTCCTTTATCTTATTGAGGGCACTCAACAACGACTCATCTTTTAGTTCTATACTGACAAAAACATCCTCAAGATCCGGTAATTGATTGTTGGCTTTAGTAGTAGCAGTAGTAGTAATCATAAAAAGAAATACTAAAAAGCCGACTCCAAGCGTTTTAAAAGGAATTGCCAATGCTTGACAATTCAATGGATGAAATCCATGATTTTCTAATAGGACACGAAACGTCCTAGATAAGTAAAATTTCATAGTTTTGAATTGGGTTAAGTTAATTGATATTGACTGAATCTATGCCTTTTATTAGGCAGTGCTGCTTCGGGTGCAACCGGAGCAGCTTTTTTTGTTTTCTGGATTTTACATAGGCTTTGGTTTTTTATTTCAGATATTTAGTTCAAATAAAATATGACATTGCTATTTTCCTCCCTTGAGGAAATAGCATTGAGTTATGTTGAAGCTTCAAGGACCTGATCTAAGTCTTCCCCCAAATCAAAATTTGCAGTAAACCTACACCTCTTATGGGTATCAATGTCGAAAAGGAACTCAACTCCAAAGGGCTTTTGAAGTGTAACAGCAGCCTCGCCAAATTGGATGTTTTCAAATTCTAAATTGCTTTCCTTCCAAGAAGTTAGTGACGCCGCCGCTACTTCATTAAAAAAAAAGTCCACAGGAAATCTTATCGTCGAACCGGAGTTCAACCAGATTTCATTGCTATCCGGAAGAACCATGTATTTTCTTTCACCAATACCAGCTGAAAAGGATGTAAAGTCTTTTTGGTTGATCGGTTCAGTTTCTTTTGAAAGAAAAAATAAGGATGTCAAGCAGGCAAAAAAAATAAAGGCTGCCACAGCACAGTACCACTTCGTAATTGTCTTAGTTGATTTTGAAACATTTAATTGGACAGACTTTCTTTCGTTGGTTTTTCGGTGTAAATCACTAATGGATAGTAATTTATAACCTAGCTCAGCACTAGGGAGCTTCCACGATTCTTGCATTTTTTGGTTCAAAGTATCCTTATAAAAAGGATGACTAAGCATTCCATATAGCGCATCTTTCTCTAATGGCAAACAGGTGTTGGCTAGATACTTATTGAATAGATGCATAAATTGGGCATTAGTATTCAATACCTTGATAGTTTATTTTAAAATGGTCATTAATTAACAAATTAAAAGTAATATAACCAAATTTAAACAAAACTGTGTCCTAATTAAAGGTCAGGTTAAACAGATCGGTTTTTGACTCGTTTAAGTTGAATTTGAAAAAAAATGCTTGTAATACATTTTTAGGAGGGTTTTAGTGGTCTTCAAAGGGTTTCTCGAGCCATTTTTTAATTCGATTTTAAAGCACCTATTTAGTCGATTAATACCATTAGACATGACTGAAGCACCCCAATTTTGTAGTCGCTATTTTCCAAATACTAACCGTTTGCCTATCTCGAAGGGCCGCTAATCCAGCAGTTGAAAATCCTGCCTAAATAAGCTGTTGTTCATTTAGAAGAGCTTTTGTCAGTTACACCCGAAAGGGTAGGTTTCTGCTGATGCTCCAAATGCTCAACATACATAAGCCTAAACCCTTAGGAAAAATTACATGACTATCTGTAAAACTTTGATAAAATATTTTGATGACATTTTCCTTTTATTCCGATAGAAGGGAAAATAACCAATATGAAAAAGATAAAACACCTCAGCATTATGCTGATTTTGACAGGAGTACTAAGTTGTATTAATGACGATAGTGAGATTGACAATTTACAAAATGTTCAAGCCCAGTTTTGTGATAATTATGCAGGAGCGGGTGCTGCCTATTGGAATATGTCTAATGGTATATTTGTACCATTAAATAAAGTCCCTATAATTGAAAATCCAGGTGGTCGTGTTTCATTTAATGAACAGCCTCTTCTTAGTCTTGAATATTCAGTAGGGTATACAGGAACGGGTATAAGAGATACGCAAAACTTTCCAATAGGGATTGACATAAAACGGCTTGACAAGAAGGTGTTTTATCGTTGGATTCCTAATGTAAGTTTTGTTGGAGTTTCAGATTTTAATCAAATTATCGCCCAGGAAATCAATACCATGTTTGCAGAGGTGGGGTATAACCCTAGCAATGGATTTGATCCGATTTGTTCTAGAAACGAGAGTCAAAATTTTGAAGGCATGTTGGTCAATTTTAATGGTAGAGTAATACAATTTGGAGAATTTACAGGGATTGTATGGGTGCGTTCTATGGTTGTCCCAGGCTTGGGAACAGTAAGTTCTGCCATTCAAATTTCTGCGGCCCCTTCGGTAGAGTTTGATGCGCGTACTTTAGACACTTTCTTACCATTTAACTTTCAACTTTACGTTCGGCCTGATGGTGAGGGATTTATTGATAATGACCGGGACGGTAGCCCTGCACATCTGGATCCGGATGATAATGATCCAAATGTAAGACATCAAAACTAATTTGAGTTGGTCAGTTTTAGCAGAGCCTTCGGTTTAGGATAAACCGGAGGTTTTTCTTTTCCTAATTATCAAGAAAACAGCCAACACTAATAATAAGCCTATACCTAAGTACCAGTAGTAATTGACAGAAGGGGATAGCTTTATAGGCAGGGTGTCTCCCATTAAAATTAAACCAGCCCAGTATTGCGGATGAATCGTCCTTCCCTCTGCTTGATTTAAATAATCCAATTTTGCATTTCTTAAAGCCTCATCCTTGGGAAGGCCATTTTCAAGGTATCCATAAAAGCTGTCTAGGATTTCAGCACTTGATTGCTCATCAATTTGCCAAAGACTGGTCAAGATACTTTTACTTCCTGCATAGTTAAAAGCATGTGCCAGTGAAATCATGCCCTCACCGGGCTGATAGCTCGGTAGACCCGTTTCACAAGCCGTTAAAATAGCCAAATTTGAATTTAGATTTTGGTTGTATATCTCATAGGTATACAGGTAATTATCATTGATTAGGGTTGAGTCGGAAATGTTCTTTGCAAAGACCAATCTCGACAGTTCGGGGTTTACATTGTTCGATTCCGCATGGGTGCTGATATGTATAATCTTGTGCTCATTCGCAGTTTTAGTAAAAATGCTTTTGGATGCTTGTTGATTTAAAAACGACCTGCCTCCAAATCGTTCAGAAAACCTTTTAGCAATAGCGGCACTGAACGGTTGGGGCAATAAAGTCAGGTAGCTTTTATCAATATCGATGGAATCGTTAATGGCCATTTCGTATGCTCTCTTCATACCTTCATCAAAGGTAGGGGCGTAGGCTACAAAGTCATCTTTGAAATCCAATGTCTTTCGATTATCATCCAATAGTAGCAGACTATAATTGTATGAGATATTATGTTTGCCCAAAAGGCTTTTGGTTGCAAGTTCTTTATAGGAATTGATTTTCTCCGAAGTAAGAAGTTCAAAATTTAAATTGAACAATTCTTGATCGGGAAATATGATAATATTTTCGGTTTCAATTTTATTTTGAATAGGTTCCCAAAGAGATTTATACAAAAGTGAGAAGCACTCAAAAGTTTCAGAACTGTTTATTCGGTAATCTGATAGGGTTGTAATACAATCCAAGCATAGATCGGATGGTAGTGGCACCATCTCCATACGGTCTTTGGTTAGGATGAAAGCAAGGAGCCTATTTTCGATGAACAGATACCGTACTGCAGTGGACGACTCATCAATATTTTGCTGTAGATCGCCCAAAGGGGTCAATACAGTGCTATATTTTAATTCATAATATTGTGGATATTCTGTTTTTATTTTAGCAAGGTAATCCTCCCACTCCAATAAGCTAGCCTTCCAATCTTCCACATCAAATTGAGTTTCTTCAGTAGAATCAAAAAAGGAATTGATTTTCTTGCGCAATAATTCCTCTTCCTCCCTGATACTTTCCGGAGTAAGTTTATTTTCTGTTAGATTGAGTCGTGTTCGGATTCGATGGTATATGGAAGATTCGTGAAGGTCAATGATTTTCTCCAAATACTTCTTATCACCTGTTATGTCAAACATTTTACGATAGACCTTTTTACCAAAATCGAATAACTCTCGACTGTTTTCTAATAGTACATTGATATCGGCTTCGTTGGTGATCAGCGATTTTTTTCTTTCAATTCTTTGAATGGCATTCTGTATAATGTCAGTAATTTCACCCAAACTTTCCACCGTTTTAACGGTGTCCATTTCATATTGGGCTTTGGTAAGGTAAAGCAATAGCCTTAGTTGGTTTGGGCTAAAAAATTCCTCAGAAATTATACTGTTAAACGACTGTTTCTTGTAGGAGTCCAAAATTTGATTGCTCAGCCCAATGGCACCTTCATAATCTTTTTGATCAAAAAATATCTTGACTTTGGCTATTTGTACCTCATTTGCCAAATAACTATCTTCACCATAGACCGAAATAACCTCAGCAAGGGTAGTATTGATAGTACGAATACCTTCTGAAAATTTATTGAGATTTGAATAGGATTTGGCCAGGTTGATATTGACATAAACCTCATTTTGTGAAAATCCTTGCCCATTACTGTTTCTATATGCCTGAAGGGTGCTAAGGTAGTAGTCCATCGCTTCTTGGTAATTACCTTTTTGAAAAGCTAAGTCACCCAATACTCCGTAAAGGTTGGCTTTATAAGAATAATTTTCCCCATTGATTGAGTTTAAAGAGATTTTTGCTTCTTCCAGATAAGTTTCTGCTTTATCTAAGTCATTGTTGTATAGTAACGATTCGCCTACCATCAGGGTGGCACCGAAATACTGTATGGTGTTTTTTAAGAAGTGTTTTTTTGCATGATTATACCCTAGCATGGCAATTCTTTTTGCCTTTTCCTTCTCACCCAAATCGGAATACAGGCTTCCTAAATTTCTATAGGAGATAATAAGGTTTCCATGCACTTTTTCCGTTAAGGGATGGTTATTGGTTTTGTTCAAAAAAGCATTGTAATGGTTTATTGATTTTAGTGTGAAACGCATGGCATCATCAAAATTGCCAGAGGATTGTTTAACCAAGAACCAATTGCCGTAGATGGTGCCCGGTAGATAATCGGTTTGTTCTGGGTCGTTAACGGTTTCGTCCAAAGCATTGATTGCCTTCGTAAAATAATAATTGGCACTGTCAGGTTTGGTATTAAAATGCATTAGCGCCCCCTTGTAATTGTATATTCGTGGTGCCAAAGGGAAATTTTCGGAATCATTTTTCTGTATTAAATCAAGAGCGTTGTCCGTGTGTACGATCAATAATCCAAAATCGCCCATTTTAAGACCTAACTCGCTCAAATGAAATTCAGATTCTACCATTCTATGGATATCGCCCAATTCTTTGGCTAAACTGTTTGCTTCTCTCAAATATTTTTGCGCTTTTGATGGAGTTCCTTGATCTATGTACAGAATTCCCATTCTTAAATTGGCCTCGTAAGCTATTGGGTCTTTTAATTTTCTGGAGGCTATCCGGGCATATAAGTCCAAGGCTTTTTCAAAATCAGTTTCCGGATTTTGTAAGAATTCTATCTTTCCCAAAGGATAGATCAGATGTCCCAACAATGAATTTTTGGGATTGTCCATTTCCGCTTTAAGGAGCTCTTGTGCATTTACGAACTCATTTACAGCGATAAGACTATCTATTTTTATTAAGACAGCCTCTTGTTGTGCGTTTGCATTCCAAAATAGGGCTACACAAAGTACGGCAAGCAATGCATGGAGCTTCATATGCTTCATTCTTGAATTTTTTTCAGAAGCTCAACACTCTTTTCGTCTTCAACCATTTTTAGGTGTTTAATGGCTTCTTCGGTATTGTTGTTCTTTAATAGCCCAAGAGCCAAATAATAATGAGCTTCTTTGCTAAAAACGGAAGCACTTGAGTTCAAGGTAGTCTTAAAAAAATCAATGGCCTTATCTGTATTCCCTTTGGCCAAGTAGGCACTTCCCAAGAAATAGTTCAATGTGTCACTATCTTGATTTGTAAGCAATTGCTTTTCCCATTTAGTGATGGCCATATTGTAATTACCTTGCTTATAATTAACCATTGCCTCATAAAAGGCATAATTGTCATTACTGCCCATAACAGTGGGAAGACCTGGATCAACTGTGAAATAACTTTGGAAAAGTTTCTCGTTAGGGCTTTGTTTGTTAAAGAACCAAATACCCAATGATAACAATAGGGCAATGCTGGCAGCTATTGGGTACCAATAAAATTTATGCTTTGCGCCGGATTTCTCTTTATGGCTATCATGGAATATGTCCATCAAATTTTTGAGACCTTCTTCCTCAATGGCAAGGAACAGTTCTTTAAACGAATCAAACTGTTCTTTCAGGACTGGATTACGGTTCAGTTTGTTATTGAATTCTTCTTTTTCTTTAGAATCCATTTGTTCTAAAAGTATTCTTTCGAATTCTTCTTGCTGTTCTTGAGATATGTAATTTGAGTACTTATCCATTGTTTTTGGTTTCCATGGCCAATGCCCTTAGTTTTTCCATACATCGGTATTTTTTGTTCCGAACCGAAGCCGATGTAAGTTGTAGGTCCTTTGCGATTTCCTCCATCGCCTTTCGCTCAAAATAAAACTGGGTCAAAAGCTTTTTGCAAGAGGCACCAATTTGTTTCAGGGCCTCATGCAGTGCATTCAATTTACTTTCCTCTTCTTTTTCATCCAACTGCTCTTCGTTGTTGGACCGCATGGCAATGAGCCCTTCATCAGAGACCGTTTTTTTAAAGTGGGCAGAACGTAAATAATCGGTCCATTTATTTTTGGCTATGGTAAAAAGATAGGCTTCTAGATCACTATTTTCTTTGAGTTTATCTTTTTTAACGTTCCGCCAGCAAGAAATAAAAGAGTCTTGAAATACATCCTTGGCTTGAGCTTCATTACCATGGTTTTTAAAAACATAGGTTCTGAATTTTGGAAACATATTTTGATAAACCTCCTGCATCACCTTCTGCTCATTATTTTTAAAAGCGGTAACTAGCTGATTGTTGTTCTGATGTAAAGTGTTCCCCATGCTTTTTTTGAAAGTATGGGGAATTTACAATATTTTTTTTTCTTTAAGAAATTATAGAAATAAAGCCTATTCTATGTCAAGGATGCTCACCTATTGATTAAATATTGGTGTAATTTCTATTTTTACAGGTTCTACCTTTATATTTTGAACCAGTTCCTTAGAACGAGCTTCAGCTGTAGCCTTATTGCAACTTTCAAAAATAATAATGCTTCCTACCCCTGAATTAAATCGCAACATTCCATCCCCTAAATCTTCCAATTGTCTTGCATCTAGCACCCTTTCTTGGTTCACCACGCCATTACTGGAGGTAATGATTCCTTTATATCCGGAAGCGCCTTCTACCGCAGCAAAATCAGCAGAATAAGGAATGGGACTAAAAGCCTGATAACTTATGTTATTGGGACAGCCTATATCTGAGATCTCCCTTAAGTTTGATTGCCTTGTGAATGACACAGTAAATGATTCACAATTTTTCCTGTTGATCATGGTCATGCTATCCCGTCCGGCTTCTGAAAGTTCACCTGTATTTTTATTGCGTATGTACAGGATAACCGTTATGGTTTCTTTATTTTCACCACTCTCTAATTCAGATTCCAGTGCAGTGCTGATGTACGACACATAATTCTTTTTTGTAATAATTGATTGGCCAAAATTGCTGGAATTATCACCAATATCCTGAACCCTTCCTCTGTACTCATTTGAAGTACTCCAATGAAATTCAAATTCTTCAACTTCGAGCTCAATGTCGGTAATTGCAGTTACTCGAAGCTCAGTGGATTGTCCTAAACAGAGTTCAACATTATCCTGCTGCAATTTAACTACCGCATCTATTGATTTAACGTTCCAGCTTTCAAAATTAAAGGCCTTAGTGCGTAGTCCCCCGAAATTGGAATAATAATTTGTTGCTTTTATATTCCTATTAACCACCTCAATTATTATTTTAGTTCGTTGATAACCAGTCTCAATTAACTCATGATCTTGAATAAAAGTATTGGGAAATGCACCGTTACCTGACACTATAGTGTAAACGTCTTTTAAAATGGTACGCAAATCATTGCTTAATCTTATATCTTCATACAATGCAGGAAGAAAAATGCTTGTTGCTTCCTTAAACCTATTGTCCACAACTTCTTTAATTACTTCAGGATATTGCTCTAGTACAGGGATAACAGCATTGTAGAGTTCATTTTCTTTATCACTGCCAAATGGTGGCAGTAATGCTTTATTACCACTAATGTCAAGCAGCGTAGGTAAAAAATAGTCGATAACGTAGGTTTTTTTATTGAGTTCGGCATACAGGTTACCTTCTTCCACGGTCATGTTTCTCTCATCAGCATTGGCCTGACCAGCACCAATAACAACCACTTCGTATTCAGCCACAAATTCGGAGGCAGGGTTTACTGGCAATAAAATCGGGTCCGTTTTTATTGTGTTTTCAATGGATGCTTGTTGTGCATTTATTTGCTGCACTGAATTGCCCAATTCTAACATTTCTATTTTGTTGGTCTTGCCAGCTTCCAATTTAAAATTCTCAAAAGCAGTGGAGGTATAATTTGGAATATCGATAAGGTTGCCGTTTCTATCCGTATAACTCTTTTTGTAAATAATAACATTAGACCTTCTGGGCAAAGAATTTTCTAACATAATACGAGTGGAATCAACACTGGACAGTGTGACACCACTTTTGGTGCTTTCATCGTTAAAAAAAATCCTTTTGTTTATTTGGGTTGAACTGTTTGGAAGTAATTGCGCTATAAAGGTTTGTAAAATTTGTTCATAACTGCCTTGACTATAGAAGAGTGGGTTACTCCTGAACAAGGTTTGCATTTCTTCTACAAAATTGGAAAAATCTGTACTTTGCCCAATACTATTTAAAAAGGCACTTTTTGCACTATCTGGCAATAAATAATAACCTAGGGCATAATAAAGTATGACTTCGGCGGTGGTTTCAATCGACAGTTCTTTTCTTTCGTCAGAAATGAACCCGGCGAGCAAAACATTATTGTCCGCATCCAGTAGGTACCCAATCTCTATAGTTTGGCTGTTAAAAGGTACTTTTCCAATTCCATTCGCGTTTATATCAGCATTAGCGCCTAGTGAAACCAAGGTGCTCTTTGATAGGTCCACATTAGATCCATCGGGAAACAATATTTGTACGTTTGTCCTGTTAAACGCTCCATTATCATCTTGCATAAATTCATCTGCATCATCCGTTGAAGTACAGGCTATCAGGGTGCCAAAAAAAATAAAAGCCAATAGGATGCTTTTGCTTAAAATTTTCATGTGTATTTAGGTCAAATGTGGTTACTATTTCTCAATTAAACTTTTGATTTTATGCCTTTACCCAAAACCTGATCTATGGAATCTTTTCAAATACCAGTCGCTGCTTCTTCCTAATGGCTCCTTCGAGTAGCCTGTCCTTTTGGATCAATTCAACGATATTCTAAGCATTTCTATTAATCTTAGATCTGTAATTAAAGGGAAAGCGTTCTAAAGCGTTTTGTTAAAAGGCCTTTTCAACTTTAACCCATTCCCTATTTCCAAGGTTAATGCCACCGTTGGGATTGTAGAATAGCTCATCGTTTTTAATGTAGTTGCCCTCACTATCCATCCAATATTGAGTTGAACCTGCATTTACCTGGTAATTTTTTCCATCAAGTGGATTGTATACAGTTTCTTCTTCATTTATCATATTGATAAAGTTTTGTTGAGATATATCACTGCCAGAACCAAATGTACGGTTCATGAACGATGCGTGGTTGGCATCCTGTGCCGCCCAAATCCCTCTCATTTTTTGTTGATGGGCATCAAATGCCGCTTGTCTGTTTTGCATATTTATCTGATGTTGTTGAGCGGCTTTTTGCGCGCGTACCTGATTTAACTGCGCAACATACTGTTTCCATTGCGGGTTTTCTTTAGCGTTGATTAACACATCCTCAAAAGCTGAAATGGTTTCCATGAAATGCTCCTCATCAACAAACACATAGTCGGTGGTATACATCCATAGGGTCATGTTATCTATAAAACTCAATGACTGCTGCATGTAAATTTTACCTACTGTGACCAAAGCTTTTTGGCCTTTATTATTTTCCCAAACTGTTGATAACATGTCCAATTGAACTTGCCCTCCACTTTCAGCTCGTATTTTTTCTTGAAGGTAGTTTTCTAGTTTTGGCAGTCTGGTATTTTCTATAAATTGAAATCCACTGTACTGCATTCGTGGTAATATTTCTTCATTAATAATATTGTGATTACTTATCATTGGCCGGTGCAAGTTTGCGGTACCAGAATTTTGCATGAATTGATACGTTTGCAGATTTTGATAGGAAATATGCACCTTTAGAGGCGTATTAAAGTATTTTAGATTATTGGGGCCTTGAATCTGAGTCAAAAAAACAGGGATTTTTTGATCTAAAGTGTAAGTAGGTTTAGATATTACCTCCCAATCGGATGGGTAGTTTGAGCTACTTACCACAATACCAGTTCGGGCATCCCGAAATTGATGGGTCTTTAGTTTATTATTTTTAAACTTTTGGGTATGTCCCAATTTTTCAGCTTCAGAAAGTTCATTTTTAAAACTGGATTCCGTAGCAAACCCTTCTTCATACTCATCATCATAGTAATCATCGTCTGAATTGGTTTGGGCTGAATTTTTACTCCAGCATGCAGTTAGCAATATTAAAATAGCAATAAGGTGGATGGCGTAGGCTTTCATTTGATAATTTTTTAAGGTTATTTTACCTGATATCGTTTTAAACCTAAAATGTCATCACTTTTGGTAATACTATTATGTAAATGATAGCGCAGGGATCAACTCATCGTATTGGGAATTCGGCTTGGTATGGGAATGGTTTTACCTCTTTTGTGTTTTAGTACTTGGGTATTTTGAAGTGAATTCAGCAGGTAATAGATTGTCTATTGCTAAAGAAAGTTGAAAACTTTCAGCATTGTAGGTCCAAGTTACGCTTCGCTAAACTTGGACCAGTGGTACCAGTCGTACCGGAGGCTGAGCCTGGCGAAGCTTTAGGAATCCCCTCCCGGAGGCTGAGCTTGTCGAAGCCGTAGGAATCGAAGAACATTAGAAACCACCCGACTATTTCTATCCGGATTGAATTCAGGATTTATTTAAGAAAGTTGAAAACTTTCAGCATTGTAGGTCCAAGTTACGCTTCGCTAAACTTGGAACAGTGGTACCAGTCGTACCGGAGGCTGAGCCTGTCGAAGCCGGAGGGATCGAAGAACGTTAGAAACCACCCGACTATTTCTATCCGGATTGAATTCAGGATTTATTTAAGAAAGTTGGAAACTTTCAGCATTGTGGGTCCAAGTTACGCTTCGCTAAACTTGGAACAGTGGTACCAGTGGTACCGGAGGCTGAGCCTGTCGAAGCCAGGGGGGATCGAAGAACGTCTGAAGCCTATTGACTATTTCTATCCGGATTGAATTCAGGATTTATTTAAGAACGTTGGAAACTTTCAGTATTATGGGTCCAAGTTACACTACGTTAAACTTGGACCAGTTATGCCGGAGGCTGAGCCTGTCGAAGCCGTAGGAATCGAAGAGGGGTACTTCGGAAGTGGGGTAGGGTACTTCAAAACCTACCCATTGGAGTTTAAAACCTCAATTACCCACCTTAAAACAGGGGTGGGGTACCTAAAACTGACAAGCTTGAATATTTTTTATGGAATTTTCCGGTTCAGAACTGATATTTTTCACCTCAAACCTGATAAATTCAACCAAAAACTGACAAGAAATAGGGTAAAAATCGGAAAATCGGACAAAATTTCAGGAAAAGTCTTTGGATAGGGTCAAATTTTCCAGGTTCAGAAGTGGGGAGGGGTACTTCGGAACCTACCCATTGCAGTTATTTACTTCAAAATTCCAGTTCAGAAGTGGGTAATTGAACCTTTTAACCAAAAATTTCCGCCTTTTTGGCAGTATTTTTTAAGTTTTAACCAAAGCATTTGCCCAAAAACTGACAAGAGAGAAGGTTAAGAGTAAAGCATTTTGGTAAAATGATGGGTTATATAGGGTTTTTGAATTATGCTCGGATCAAGAAAAAGGATTTCCTGTGCTCTCTTATGCAGGGTTGAAATCACTATAAAATCAGCAGATTGGAGATTACAAGAGGCAATTGACTATTTGGGGGTAAATCTTGGATATAGGAGAACATATAGGTTTCCGGCATTTTCCGTTTGTTAAATGTTTGTAAACGGTTACCAAACGGTTAGAGCAAAATGTATATTAAACCTATCATTTTTCTAAAAACCCCTATTTAAAGGCCATAAAGGGTTTTTTATTCAGAAGTATTTAGTTAGTTTAGGGGGTTATAATAGATATATACGCAACTCCCCAGCAAAACATAGCGTTATACAATTGTTGTAAGTAATTTAAAAACACACTAAATGAATAGAAAAATTAAACTTTTGACTTTTTTAATCGTGATTGTTTTGTCGATAAATGTCGTGAAAGCACAAGTAACGACTGAAGAAATAACAACTGAATTTTTTAAGACATATGAAAAGTCGCCTCAAAAAGCAGTTGATTATGTATTCGGAACAAACAAATGGGTGATAGACCGGAATAAAGACGGAATTGAAAATGTAAAATCACAATTGACTAATTTTCTTGGACTAGTTGGAGATTATTACGGATACGAAAAAATCACGGAAAAAAGTGTTGGAAAGAGTTTTAAACTTGTTAGTTATATGATAAAATATGACAGACAACCAATGCGCTTTACATTTGTTTTCTATAAACCAAAAGATAAATGGCAAGTTCAAAATTTTCAATTTGACGATAATTTAGATGATGAATTAGAGGAATCTGGAAAAGTGTATCGACTTAAAGAAAACTGGGAATAAAAACTACTTACAACAACGTATAACGATTATTGCTCTTGCGGGAATTATTTGATATTCTCTGCAAATATTTAACTATATTGGTTATTGAAAAATGACGTAATGCTTGCCCTTCTGAGTCACACACAGCTCTGATGAATTTGGACTAAGAAGATAAATTTGAACTTGTCGCTGCTGCCCTCAGCGCGCTGCGCCAAACGCAACAATCGTTATACTAACCCGTTATGCCCAATGTTGTAAAATGCAAGTAGTCTATATGATTTTAATTTCGTTCTTATGTTTGGCATGGTCATTGAAAATTCGGCAATAAGAATCAATTAACTTAAATCCATTATTATGAAAAAATATGAATTTTTAATTCTTAGTATTCTATTAGCTTTTTTTTCATGCAATGAAGATGACTTTACTCCTCTTGCTCCTTCCATTTCCTCCGAATATTATTTCTCCGGTACCGTAAATAATGACTTGGTAGTTATAAATGCTGATGAAGATAATTATCAAATTCATACAGGCAGCAGTTCCAATTCGGATGAACCTCCTATTGGAAAACATGACCTTGGATTCACTACATATCCATTTGAGATTGGAGATAAATATATTTTAATTATTACACCAGAAACAGAAGTAACTAATAAAGAAAAAGTTCTTAATTTATTCCCTATTGGTAAATTATCTGACACTGACAAAGAAGGGTTTAAGTTAGAGTATGGAAAAATTGTAGATAAGGAAGAAATAGAAACCGACATTTTTCATCCAATTCGAGAAAAACTGATTGGGGAATTTTCTGAACTCGAGGTTGTTTCAGTGGTTGAAAAATCTGAGGATACTTACAAGATTAAAATAAAATTTAGCTGTTATCTATACAATGACAAAGAAATTCTTCAAGGAGAAATTAATTCTGCGGAGATTATTTTGAGACTGGTAATTAATTAGTAAAGTTTATCTAGATGCCTTAAAATTTCGTAGTTCAACAAATTCAGAGATTCTAATAAATGAAAATATAAATATCAAAAATAAAACCCTGATAGATAACAGGTAAATAGGTAAAGTTTGTCCAACTCCGTTTTTCTTTAGATTGACCCGCAGGAGCGGGAGAAGAAGGGTTTGTTTTTACAAGGCAAAGAAAAAGGCATTACAACAGTAGGTATCTATCAATTTGAATAAGTGTAACTAGTCCTTATATTGTTTTCTTCAAACAGTAGATACCCTATTGTTGTGGTGCATATAACAGGAACGCATAAGAAACTGAAAAAGTAAATGAAATTAACGATAAGAAAAGAAAATACAGAAGACTTTAAAACAGTCTTTAACCTTATAGAAAAGGCATTTGAAAATGAACAAATGAGCGACCAAAAGGAACAGTTTTTAGTGGAACGATTGAGAAAGTCAAATGCTTTTGTTCCCGAACTTTCAATAGTAGCCGAAACCGAAAACAAAATTGTTGGACATATTCTGTTGACAAAACTTAAGATTAAAAACAAATCGAACGAATTTGACTCATTGGCTTTAGCACCTGTCTCTGTCTTACCTGAATTTCAAGGAAAAGGAATTGGCGGGAAATTGATAGTCGAAGCCCATAAAAAAGCTAAAGAATTAGGACATAAATCAATCGTTTTACTTGGACACGAAAATTACTATCCAAGATTCGGTTATGAACAAGCTGATAAGTATGGAATAGAATTGCCGTTTGAAGTTCCGAAAGAGAATTGTATGGTAATTGAGTTGGTTGAAGACGGACTAAAAGGAGTAAATGGAATGGTTGAATACCCTAAAGAGTTTAATGAATAAAAAAATACGACACCACAACAACAGCTATAAGCAATTGGGGTTTAAGTGCTTAGTCGAAAATCAAAACATTAAATAAAGGTCTGTGCTAAACTGAAAAGTAAGAGCGAAAAATCCCCAACTGCTCATAGCCAGACCGTTGTATTGAATTTGACAAACTTTTAGGTTAATCTACAGGGTTTTCAGCAAGGGAGGGATTGTAATTGTTTTGAAGGCGGTAAGCCGGCTTTCAAGTCTTTGCGGTGAGACCGTGCAAGTGGTGATCACTTGTAGACGTGTCGAGAACGTCTCAAAGACTTGATTGAAGTTAGTCCTTATCCTTCAGAAAGTCAAGGAATAAGGGGTAAAAATCAAAAACAATTACAATGGAGTAGTTGGCTTGTTTGCTAACTTTCCAGCAACGGTTCTTATCCAAGCATAAAAATCCATAACTGGAAATAAAACCCTGATAGATAACAGGTAAATAGGTAAAGTTTGTCCAACTCCGTTTTTCTTTAGAGATGCCCGCAGGAGCGGGAGGAGAAGGGTTTGTTTTACAAGGCAAAGAAAAACTCAACACAACAGTAGGTATCTATCAATTTGAATAAGCGTAACTAGTCCTTATATTGTCTTCTTCAAACATTAGATACCCTATTGTTGTGCCTCATGCAGAAAAACATGAAGAAGAAAAAAGGAATACACCAAAAAGAAAGACAATGAGTAGGCCGAGTAGACTGGCATCAGGGAAAAAATGGTTAGAAAGCTATACCGGAAAGTATGTCGTAAAAGCATATAGCAAAAGATATGCAGTTGACAAGCTTTGCGCTGTCAAAGAACTGCGAATGCTAGGAATCCCAATTACGGAGGAATATGAGAATCAGATAAAGAGATCGATGGAAAATCTGGCGAAAGCCCTGAAACGCAGAAAAGAACTGAAAGAAAAAGAATTATCTTCTGAAAAAGAACCTTCCATTGATGAGACATTTGCCTTTATTGCTGGCTATACTTCCTGTGGATTTCCATATGGAATAACGCATGAGGAAATGGAATCCTTGTACTCAGACTTTAAGGAGCTAGACCTTAACGAATCAGCAATGGAATGATATGCCAAGTGGACAATCACATACAACCTGGTTTCCAGAATTAATTACAAGGTTAAAACAGTCATGGAAGAATGACTTGAATATTCCCGAACAATTTGGACTGGTGAAAGACCTAAATGAAAAGCTGTCCCAAATAAGAATGGAACACAATGTCAAACCACCTATGATTTGGTGTCCGAATTGCGAGGCAAGGCATGAAGGAAGATTGACCGGGGTGACCATTACAGCAATGTACCATTCACTGAAAAGATTTGACATTTGCTCGGACCAGGAATTTAAGGACTTAATGAAAACATGGAAGGTGTATTCCCAGGAAAATGGCGTTGACATCAACGGCAATCAAAAAGAAAATAAAAGCACGAAAGCACAACACTGTATATGAAAACATTTTCGCCCTTCGGGACTCAAACGTTTCATATACTTAACGTTGCCAGTAATCCTCCATATATGAAACACATTTACTTTCAAAGCTAACGGGGTGTTGCATCATCCCGACATTTTCTTAAATTAGTAAGGCTCTTTGTAAGGCCGATTTTTAAACTGTTGCTTCTGATTATTCGGAAAGCACGGGCGCAATCCTGGTTGGGATGCTTGCGATTACTTTAGTGGCGGTTCCGGTTTTTACCGGAAACCCTCCCGATTGGCTGCGCTCGGGACAGGCTGTTCAGAATATTTTCTTGCCAAAAGCACATCCCCTTAGAGCCTAAGTTGTCTCATTATGGAACAGGAATTTGTATCAATGCAAGTCATTAATCCGCAGGCTGCGGGTATCGATGTAGGCAGTCGCTCCCATTGGGTGGCTGTGGGGCAATCCGAAAAGGATGTGCGTGAATATGGAGTCTTTAATCAGGATCTGTTCGCTTTGGCAGATTGGTTAAAAGAAAAAGATGTCAAAACAGTGGCCATGGAGAGTACCGGTACTTACTGGCAAAACTTGTATGCGGTTTTGATTTCCAAAGGGCTTCATGTGGTGCTTTGTAATGGAAAGTTTACCAAAAACATCAAAGGTAAGAAAACAGATATAAAGGACTGTCAGTGGATTCAGAAACTGCATACGCTAGGGCTTTTGACCAGTAGTTTTCTGCCTGATGGTAAGACAGAAGAACTCCGGACCTACTGCAGGCAAAGGGCTAATCTACTTCAATTAGCCGCCTCTACATCCAAGAAGATGCAAAAGAACCTTAGGTTGCTCAACCTGAGATTGGACGTAGTAGTCAAGGATATCTGTGGGCTGACCGGCCTGTTGATTATTAGGGCCATTTGCGATGGTGAAACCAATCCAGGAAAACTAGCCTCCCTCAGGCACGGAAACTGCCGGAAAAGTGAAGAAGAGATAGCCAAAGCCTTGCAGACCAATGGCAGGAAGATTACCTTTTCGCACTCCAGCAGGAACTGGATACCTACGACCACCTCCAAAATAAAATCAATGAGTGCGATATGGAAATTGATAAGATGCTAAATGAAATCATCAATTCCGATGACAATAAGCGACAGCATTTTATCGATGCGAAGCCCCACAAAAGAGTCAACAAAAATACCCCAAAGGACATTGATCTTAATTTGAAGTCCTATCAAATGTTTGAAGGTACTGACCTGCTTGCAATTGAAGGGATGAGTTATTCTACTGTTCTGGCACTAATGAGTGAGGTTGGCCTTGAAGGAATTAGGAAATTCAAAACAGCCAAGCATTTTACATCATGGCTGAGGCTTGCACCTAACAATAAAGTAAGTGGGGGAAAAGTACTTTCCAGTAAAGTTCCAAAAGGAAGCAACAGACTGAAAATCGCATTACGGAATGCTGCCAATGCCATTGGGAACCTGAAGGATTCTACACCACTACGAGACTTCTTCCATAGAATAAGCTTTAGAAAAGGAAGGGTTTCGGCTATAAGTGCCACTGCCCGTAAGCTGGCGGTTATCATCTGGAATATGGTGGTGAAGGGAGTTCCCTATATTAATCCGGAAGGCTATCTCTTCCTAGATCAGAAAAGAAAATTGGGTTTAGTTAAACGGATAAAGAAACAAATCGATAAATTCGGTCTGACTAATGAGGACCTTGGGCTCGAAATTGAGCCAATTTGAAGGTTTTTTTGTAACGTTAGTCAGAATGTAAAAACACCTCGTTAAAATTCACCAAATGATTAATAAACTGAATATTTTTGTAACATTAAATAGAAATCCTACACTAATTGTTTAATGATTAAAGACATAATATTTCAAATTAAATACACTTTTTCTCAAATAAAATTCAATAGAAAAAAAGAGTTAAATCAAAGGTTAAAAGAATCATTTGGAAAACTGAAAGATGATTCCTTTGACTTTGACAGTATTGAAAAATACTTTAGGAACAAAGATAATTCAAAAGCATACCAAGTATTATCAGACAAAACTTGTAACGACTTGGATTTTGATGACTTGTTTATGTTTCTTGACCGAACTAACTCAAAAGTTGGTCAACAATACTTTTATAATAATCTTCGGACAATAAAAGTAAATGAAAAGCAAACCAAGCTAAACGAAGAAATAATAACCGAGTTATCGGAAAATCCTGAATTAAGAATTTCGATTCAAAAAAAGATTGAAAAATTAAAACATAAAGATGCCTACTACATAAGTACGTTATTTCAAGAAGAGCATATAAAACCACCAAAATGGTTTTTTGTTATAAAATTATTATCGTTTACGAGTTTAATATTATTGATTTTAGGGTTTTTCAATCCTATATTTTTCATAGTTCTATTAGGGGTTTTCTGCGTGAATTTTGTGCTTCATTATTGGAACAAAAATAATTTAATTCAATATGTAAGTTCAATTCCGCAACTTTTAAGACTTAATAATGTCGCTTCTCATTTATTTACCAATCCATTATTTAAAAAAATAAATCCTGACTTGCCAAAGTCAATTAAATTAATAAATGAAGTTAAAAGTAGGATGTCATTTTTTCAACTCGAAGCCAAACTTCAAGGAGAATTTGAAATCATAGCTTGGCTTATATTTGAGATTTTTAAAACAATGTTTTTGCTTGAGCCTTTATTATTATTTGGAGTTTTAAGAAGGTTAAATGATAAAAGAGAAGAAATAGAAAATGTTTTTAAGTTTGTTGGACATATTGATATGTTAATTTCGATAGCGTCTTTAAGAAACGGTCTTGAAACATTCTGTTTGCCAATTATTAATGATGGAGATGAAATCATTGTTGAAGACATCAGTCATCCTTTAATTTTTAATTGTACAACTAACAGTATAAAAATTTCTGAAAAATCAATACTTCTTACAGGTTCAAATATGTCTGGAAAAACTTCTTTTATTCGTGCTATTGGACTGAATGTAATAACTGGATTAACAATTAATACTTGTTTTGCTAAATCAATGAATTTTCCTTTGTTAAAAGTGTTTTCGGCAATCCGAATTAGTGATGATTTAATGAACGATAAAAGTTATTATTTTGAAGAAGTATTAACCATTAAGGAAATGCTTAAAGAGAGCGCAAGTGAACATAAAAATCTGTTTCTTTTAGATGAAATGTTTAAAGGCACGAATACAGTAGAGCGTATTTCTGCTGGAAAATCTGTTTTATCTGCTTTAACAAAGAATATTAATAAAATATTGGTTTCAACTCATGACATAGAATTGACAGATATGCTTTCGGATGAATATGAACTGTATCATTTTAGTGAAACAGTAAATGACAAAAGTGTAGGATTTGATTACAAACTAAAGACAGGAAAATTAAAAAACAGAAACGCAATTAGAATACTTGAAATTAACGAATACCCAAAAGAGGTTGTGAAAGAAGCAATCGAAATAGCAAAAGAATTAGATAAAACACATTCTGCAAAAAACACTCCAACAATTAAGCTACAATGATGCGAAGTAAGGCTTCGGTTCATTGTAGTCCCGATCGATCGGGATTGGACTCAGCCTCCGGTAGCTTTCTTCTATGGGGATTGGATTGGTTTTGTTGGGTAATTCAGGGAATTACGTGGCAGTAAAATTATTAAAAAGTAGACGAATTGATTGCCTAGTAGCGTTTTTAAATCCTTGATTCATTGATTTTTGAGGTCTAAAAAAACCTAAGACATAGGTGTTCCAGGGCTTCCAGTAAAGCCTTTTTGATAGCGTGTGATTATTGGCAAGGTTATGCATTTTTAAGTTGGCGTAAGGGAGGTCCTCGCTCTGGGGCGATTAGCTTGGTTGTAATAAGCGTTTCATTTCCACAGCAGTGGCACCTTTCAGGATTGTAATTGAGTTTTTCCTTCGCAATCTGTACCCAAGAGTATTTAACTTTTTGCCATTTGGGTTGGTTGAGGTCTTTTTTTGCCAGATTTAGCTCTTTGTTCTTGTTTCTGGATGCCAAGAAACCATAATGGCGTATTCTAACAAAGCCAGAAGGAAGAATCCCGATTCTCGGGACAAGTTATGCGAAGAAAACCTTCTCAGGAATTCACTTCCCCCTAATTTAATCTGCTTGTTTTTCCCTTCTTGTCGGTAATCTTTATAAATGAATGTGACATTTTCCTGATCAACCTTTTTAAGTCTGTGATTAGATATGGCTATTTTGTGGGTATACCTTCCGAGATATTCCACCACTGTTTTTGGAGAAGCAAAAGGTCGCTTGGCGTATACTACCCATTTGGTTTGGAAAACTTTTTTAGCAATATGCTGTGCAACAGACATTTTCTTTCTGAGCTCCGCCATAAAAGTTGCCCGGAAAACAGTGTTTTCAGCATAAGCTTTGATGGTAATTTGCTCTTCACACTTTTGGATATGGAGGGCAAATCCAAGCACTTCACGTTTGGCCTTATCTATTAAACCCGGATTATGTAATAGGATTTCCTGGCCCTGACGATAGTCAGGGGTGATGCCTGTCCCGTGTTTACGGGAAGTGTTGCAATCGCAAGAAAATCAGGCTGTTTGGAGATTTTAGCATAGCACCGCTATGGTGAAATTGAAAACAGCAACGAAGTGGCTGATTTTGAAGCGATTTCAGCACGTAATAGATTGTCTATTGCATATTTCGGGTTAAAGTTTTAGCTGAGTTGGGCCGGCTATTGAGCCATCCGTAATTTTTATGTATTTTGCTCATCATTATAAGCGTTTGTTGATGAGCAATATACCAATGGTAAACCTTTAGCTACCGGAGGTTGAGTTGTAAGCGAACGCCCACCCCCATCTGTTTTTTTTGGTAGCAGTTCCAGACCTTTGCCCTCATGAAACAAGAAACAACTATTTCCCCCAGGGATTATTATCATTCCCTATATGAAGACTGGAAGGCCAGCGGTATATCCGTCGGTCTGTTCTGCAAGCAAGCCTCAGTCAAGTACGCCACGTTCCGATACTGGTCCAAAAAGTTTGGGCAGGAAGGAAATGCGGATACGGGTTTTACTGAGTTGCGCGTCAACGGCCCCGGACCGGATCCTGTTGTGGTCTTGAACTTCCCCAACGGTGCCAGCCTTTCCTTTCACCGCCTGCCGGACGCCGCATGGCTCAGGACACTGATGTCGTAAACAGGGTATGCTGTTCCTTTCCTCGTCGGCGCGCTATTTTCTATACCAGCAGCCCGTTGACATGCGCTGCGGAATTTACTCCCTTGCCGGCCTTGTACAAAACAACCTGGGCCTTGATCCCCTTTCGGGTGACGTGTTCATCTTCATCGGCAAGCGCGGCAACCAGCTGCGTCTGCTCCAGTGGGACAGGGACGGGTACGCCATGTTCATCAAGCGCCTGGAGGCGGGTACTTTCGAGCGTCCCAAAAACGGGAAACTGTTAATATCCTCCCGGGAGCTGAGCCTGGTTCTTCAGGGCGTGAAGCTGGCTTCCGTACAGCTCAGAAGACGGTATGAAAGGAGTGTTTCCGCTTGAAAAAAAAGCGAAAAAGATTGTAAAAAAATGCCCTTAATATGCCAAAAAGTCATTTTTTGTATTTATTTTTATACTATGAACACAGCCGTAACGGACTACAAAACGCTCTACCTTGAAAGCCAAAAACAGCTGGCCGAAAGCACGCGCATGCTCCTGGAAACGGAACTCAAACTCAAGCTCGCACTCATGGAAGCGGCCGAACTCCGGTACAGGAAGTTCGCCTCGGGTCAATCAGACAACCGGGTAACCGGGCAGCTGGGCATCTTCCCGCTGGGCGCCGGGGATGCCGACCTGCGGGCCTCCGAGGAGCTTACCGCCACCGAGGCAGAGCAGAACAACCGCGAGCAGGACATACAGGGCCGCAAGCGCGTGAAGGCAGCCGCACGCCGTCCCCGCATGGTGTTTCCCGAAAGTCTGGAGCGGGAGATCGAGATCATAGACCCCAACCAAGACCTTGAAGGCTACAAAGTTATCGGGGAGGAGACCAAGGAGGTGTTGGTGATGGTGCCCGCCAGTTTTAAGGTCCGCAGGATCATCCGCAGGAAATGGGCTCTCACCGACCCCTCCCAAACCGACAAAAAGGGCGTGCTGATCGCCCCCATCCCTTCCAGGACCGTCAACAGGGGACTCTTTGACGAATCCGTGCTGGCCCATCTGCTCACCTCCAAGTTCGTCGACCACCTTCCCCTCTACAGGCAGCGGCAGATGTTCCTGCGGATAGGGCTCGAAATCCCCGCCTCCACGCTCATCGACAACACCAACGCGGCCTGCAGGGCACTCACCCCCCTCTACAAGGCACTCAAACGGGAAACGCTCGCTAACCTTTACCTGCAGGCGGACGAAACCCGGATGCAGGTGCTTGAAAACGGATCGAAAAAGGGTTCCACCCACCGGGGGTACATCTGGGCATACCATGCACCCGCGGATGGGCTGGTAATCTTTGACTACCGGACCAGCAGGAACAAATCCGGCCCGGCGGAAATGCTGGCCAACTATACCGGAGTGGTCCAAACAGACGGCTATGAGGTGTACCAGAGCCTGTTTGGCAACAACAAGGCCATAAAACATTACTATTGTATGGCCCATATCCGCCGCAAATTCGACGAAGCCGCCGGTTACGACAGGGAAAGGGCCACCTGGGCGGTGACGCATATCGCCAAACTGTACGCGGTGGAAAAACAGATCAGGGAAGCCGAACCGCCCCTGTCAGAAAACCTCGTCGTCGAGAAGCGGGTGGCCGAATCCCAGCCCGTACTGCGGGAGCTCCACGACTGGATGCTCGCCGAGTACCCCAAGGTGCTCCCTTCCTCCCCAATAGGAAAGGCAATCGCATACGCACTCCCACTCATGGACAGCATGAAACTGTACACCGCCCACGGACAGCTGCAGATCGATAACAACCTGATAGAAAACGCCATCAGGCCGATCGCCCTGGGCCGGAAAAACTACCTGTTCGCTGGCACCCACGCCACCGCCCAGAACGCCGCCATGATCTACTCCCTGTTCGCCACCTGCAAAAAGCATGGAGTCAATCCACGTGACTGGCTGCTCGACGTGCTGAGGAAACTAAACGACATGAACTATGAAGGCAGATTCTCCGACCTGTTGCCCCACAGGTGGAAAATTAACCAAACGACCCCAACCTAACTATTGATAGGGGGATGGGCGTTTGCTTACGTTGAGTTCAACAATGGCTAAAAAATCATAGCTGCCCTGCGGGACAGCAATGCTTTTTAGCCGGAACGTTACCAACCATTATGATGACACGAACTGCTAAACATATACGATTTGGATAGCTGATAGCGATATTGAGTTTTATGATCGGTATGATTATGGTCATGACTTTCTATTTTACACTCTCGATTGAATTTGCTGTTGTTAGCTATTTCATAATTGTTGGTTTAGGAATTCTTAGTATAATTGGACTAATACTGATTTTATTCTTTTCTCCTGACAGAAATTTTGTGAAAGCGAAACGAATTTCGATTGCACTAATTTTGGCAAGTATTCCAATTGCGATTTTCTACTTTTTCATTATTGTGGTTCTTACAGATACACTAAGAATAACTTTTGTTAATGAAACTGGTCAGACAATTGAAAATATTGAAATAATTGAAGCTAAACCTAAAACAATTGACAAACTTGACCAACATGAAAAGAAAATTGTTTGGATTGGAATAAACGGAGATAGCACACTTGAAATAGAATATTATATTGGCAATACCAAAAAGAGAGAAGTTGTGTACGGATATATAACTTCATCTATGGGTCAGAAAGAGACTTATAAAATTGGTTCGAATAAACCTATTGATGAATCATTTTAAAATGAGAATGACTAATAGATATTGAAATGAAAACTATTCTGCTAATAATTGTTTTGATAGGAATTCCTGTTTTAATAATCATTGATTCTGTTTTAATCAAATGGATTAGAATAAAAGTCAATGGAGACCAGATTAGTGTGCACAGATTATTTCGATTTCGAAAATTTTATAGTTTATCCTCGGATTTGAATTCTTGGAAACGGATTCAAGGTTATTCAAGATTTGGAGGAAATGGATATGTCTTGATTTTAAGATTTAATAATCATGACACCTATCAAATTGATTCTTCGTACGGTATAAGACAATATGAAGAAATTTATAGAGAATTGAATTTAAGATATAAAGAACTGAATGACAATAAATAACGGTTGGTAACACGCGGTAAAAAACATTGCGCAGAAAGTGCTAAATTGCAACAACATATCATTTAACAAACGGCTTAGCGGCTTGATACTGAAACGCTTTTAAATGCGCAACGATTTCTTACCGCCAAACGGTATCTATCAATTTGAATAAGCGTAACTAGTCCTTATATTGTCTTCTTCAAACAGTAGATACCCTATTGTTATGGCCAAGTTGAACACAACACAATTAGCAGAATGAATTACAACGAAATTGCAGAAAAAATAATTGAACTGAAAAATGCTGATTTGGAATTTCGTGAAAAGCTAATTGAAAGTGGAAAACTTGGTGAAGGCTACAATAAAGAAATGGCTGAAATTCACAACAAAAATGCCAAAACTCTAAATGAAATAATAAACAAAATAGGTTATCCAACGCTTGACAAAGTTGGCAAAGAAGCAAATGAAGCAACTTGGTTAATAATACAACATTCTATCGGACAACCTAATTTTATGAAAAAATGTGTGAAATTATTAGAAATTGCTGTTCATCAAAATATAGCCAATTCAAAATATTTAGCGTACTTGACTGACCGAATAGCAGTTTTTGAGAATAAACCACAACTTTATGGAACTCAATTTGATTGGGATGAAAGCGGAGAATTGAGCCCTAATACTTTTGATGACTTGAAAAAAGTGAATCAAAGGAGAAAATCTATTGGACTTAATTCAATTGAAGAACAAACTAAAATTATAAGAAAACAAGCTAAAAATAATAAACAATCGCCACCGAAAGACTTTGAAAAAAGAAAACAGGAAATTGAGGAATGGAAAAAAACTGTTGGTTGGACATAATAAAACCAGCCCATAATAACTAAGCATTCTGATGGCTGGAACAGCCTAGTCTGAATGCAGTGTTGAACCCTTAGAAATCTTCAGGATCCCTTCGGCAGGCTCAGGGGCCGTGCTCAGGGACCAGTACAGGTTGTTGGGAATTAGGGTTACTATGGGGAATGGTTTTCTCCTTTTGTTTTTTTAGTATTGGGTGATTGAAAATTTACTGATTTTATTTGTTCTATGGCCTAGGGTTCTTTGGTTTAGTAGCTATTATTCATTAGGTAATGGGTTTTGGAGTGAATTTTAGGCAGTTTTCACGTTTCGGACATACCTGTCCCATTAAGCTAGCTGGGGCTCATTATTTTGCTTCCTGATTTTATTAAACCAGTTGGCTGGTGGCCCCCGTTGGTCAAAACATGCCACTGTATGCACTTCTTCGGTTTTGCAAGAAGGGCACCTTTTAAGTAGGGAAGCTGGTTTTCCCCCTACTTCTAATGGTTATCGATCTTCGGAGCCTTTTGAGTTGTAAATCAAATCCCGGAACATTTTCACAGGCTTTTTCAATGATAGATTGCTTTTTTTTTCATAGCTTAAAGTGTTGAATATTAACGATAAGTCTAATGTGGGAAGAAACGGCAATAAAGCCGGCTTCCTGCCTTAGCAGGATTCGTTCAACAACACACATATAGCTTATGGCGGGTGAACGGCTATCAGCAAGGTCTTCGCTCCGTAGCAAAGATCATCACGGGCGGACAGGAAAGCTCTTCGAAACCGCCACAAGCCATATGCAAACCGTTGGTGTGCCACGAAGCTGTGGTAATCCAGTAGGTGTAAATCCTACCTAAATAATTTGCTGTTCATTTAGAAGAGCTCCCGACAGTTAAATTCGTGAGGGTTTCGCTGAAGCTCGGTATGCTCAAATGTGCAAGCTAAAATGCGTAAGCGTGAACCCATAGTAGCTTCGATAAGTGTACTTGTAGATGGGGAGCGTTTTGACGGTCTCAAACCCTGGAACATTGCATGGATTAACAGTAATGTGAAGTGCAATGGTCTACCGGAGTCATAGGGGTGGCGTGGTTATAGATGGATTACTACGGAACCCCGATTGAAAAGTCGGGGCAGGCTGTGGGAGGCCTCTTGTTTCAAAGGTTGGCAACCTTAAACGGGCTGATATAAGCATAGCGAAGTTCAGCAAGGGTACAAGAGAAGTCGGAGAAGCCCATAGTACCTATGATTGTAGTGTGAACAAAAACCATAATAGGAAAGGGGCTCTACTTTAGAGAAGCGAATATAGAATCGATACTTTCAGTACTGGCTTAGTCCTATTCGGCTGAATTTATAGGTAGTTGATTCTAAATGTCGCTATTTGTTTGTTCAAATATGAAGAGAAAGCAGAGGTGATTCATTTAGCTCATGGATTATACATATGCTGGGTAGAATCCTGTGAAAAGCAAATAAAGAAGGCTATCGGTAAGCCGTATGAGGGAAAAGTTCACTGTTTACCCCGTTTTTATTCGGAGCCTGCCCCGTGTTTTCGGGGTACGGTTTGATGAAGGGTTCCTGATTCTTTACTGCTTATTATTATCTTTATAGGTAATTAAATAGGGTAGGCTATCAGGCTCTACTCTACTGTGGCATTAGAATGAATCAGAAAATATGAAGGCAATCTTTTTTTCTTTACTTGTAATACTCAGTCAAGACCTTCTTTCTCAAAATGCTAATGAAGGTAACGAGATAAGACCTCTGAATCAATTTGTTGGTTATTACAATGTAGGTGTCAAACCCAATAAACCATTTTTTAAGAGTAGATGGTATTTAAAGGAAGGTCAATTATACACCATCTATGATTCAGATATTGACAGGAAATTTGAACCCTATGCAGACGGAGAATTGAGCTACAATATTGTTTACAATGAAAGTGATCTTCCAAACATTAATGAAGACGATACGACCTATTATGTAGTACTGACATTTAAGAACAATCAATTAGACCAGTTCAAAGTTATACGCCCCAGAAAAGAATGGCCTACTGATTTGTACGGATATAGAATTCCGGAATTAGATGAATTGGCTGTTGACGCTGACGAGCAAATGACCCAAAAACTCCACACAGATAATTTCAGATTTGTTTACAGTAAACAAGATGAACTCTATGTCAAAAATTTCTCCTCAAAAATTGAATCTCTTCATCATAAATTATTAGAAGAATTTAATAGTGAATCCATACCAATCACAACGTACAAATTATACCCTGATCTTGCTTCGTACCATAACGGTGTGTTAACTCCTGGAGCACCCGAGTGGCAAAAAGGAAGAGTTTGGACAGAAAATGAGATAAAATTAGTATCACCAACTTATCTTGAAACTGAATTGGATGAACCAATTTCTGACGAATTGCTTATTCATGAGTATGTGCATATCATTCACTGGAACAAAGTAGGTGATCCCAATAAAATTCCAAAATGGCTCTGGGAAGGTGTGGCACTCTATAAGGGTTGTTGTGCATGGGAAGATATAGATCAACTCGATTACTTAAAAAAAGAAAAATTTCCATCTCTTAAAAAGATTAATTGGAATGGGGAATTTCAATATCAATTAGGTTACTACCTCATTGAATTTATAGATACAAAATGGGGATGGGTAAAGGTCGTTGAACTAATGGCCAATAATGGAAACATTCAAGAAAGCCTTGGACTATCAATAAAGACATTTGAAAAAGAGTTTTATGATTATCTAAAAAAAGAATATTTGGACTAATGAAAATGCCACACAACAGTATGTATGAAATCATAGCCGCCCAAATCTATCGCTCAATCCAAAGCTACGATTCATAGTGTGCCAAGAATCAACCACGGCAATAAAAGGTTGAATGCTTTAAATAAGATGATGGTAGGTCCATCAGGGTCGTTTTATAGGAGATGGCTCTAAACCACCTAAATGTGCTGCAATTAACAGTTGTGGTACTGAGCGTTTAGGAGAATCTAATCCTTGAGGTTAGCAGGTACGAATAAAGGAGTTGAACCCTGAGAAATTTTCAGGGTAAACTTAAGTAAACCATTGAAGAGGTGTCGAGAAGTAGGAACCTCCAGCCAAAAGCTACGAAGTATGATACGGAGTTAAAAGTGATGTTAGTGATAACATTAATTACAGAGTTAACCTATTTATCTTCTGTAAGGCTGGCGTCATTCAGATGGCAAAGCCTGCCCCGTATTTTCGGGGAACTTTATTCAGGCTTATTTAAGGAACTTGGGAAACTGCATACAAATGCCAAGGGAAATACACAATAAGATCAACCTAGAGGTAGAATACCGATAGTGTGTGCAGAGACAGATTAACCCGTAGTAGTGATGAGATTTCTGTAATAGAAATGGAGCAAAGGGGTTAAGTTGTACCGTTACATTTTATTAAACAACTTACAAAAGTGAGGATGAATTTATGGAATGAAACAAAATCAATACCGATAAGTCGCCAAATGGTTTGGGAGGCTTATCAAAAAGTGCGTTCCAATAGAGGGAGTGCGGGGGTTGATGCGATAAGTATTCAAGAATTTGATATTGACCGCAGAAAACATTTGTACAAACTTTGGAATCGAATGGCATCAGGGAGTTATTACCCGCCACCGGTCAAAGAAGTGGAAATACCAAAGAAAGACGGTTCAGTCCGAAAATTAGGTGTACCTACAATTAGCGACAGGGTTGGTCAAATGGTGGTCAAAATGTTCATTGAACCAAGATTAGAGGCAGTATTCAGTACGAACTCTTATGGATATCGGCCAAATAGAAATGCCCATCAGGCATTGACAGAAGTACGAAAGAACTGTTGGAAGAAAGACTGGGCAATTGACTTGGACATCAAAGGTTTCTTTGATAATATATGCCACAACAAACTGATGCTTGCCGTAGAGAAACACGTACCCGAAAAGTGGGTAAAATTCTACATTAAACGATGGTTGGAAGCACCCGTTGTTACAGTATCAGGAGAACTAATCCAAAAACAAGGAAAAGGACCACCACAAGGCGGAGTAATCAGTCCATTGTTGGCAAATCTCTTTCTACATTATGCTTTTGATAAATGGTTAGAACAGAAAGATAAAAGTGTAGCTTTTTCACGTTATGCCGATGATGTGATACTACACTGTAACACAAAATCCCATGCAGAACGAATACTACGATTGGTACATCAAAGAATGGAATCGGTAGGGTTGGAACTACACCCACAGAAGACAAAGATTGTCTATTGTCGAGATTTTAGAAGAAGAGAAAAATACCCAACTGTTAAGTTTGATTTCTTGGGATATTCTTTTCAGCCTAGAACCGCCTACTCTAAGAAAAAGAGGAAGCTGTTTATAGGATATGACTGTGCCATAAGTATAAGTTCAAGAAAACAAATTGCAGAAAAACTTGAAGAGTTAAACCCGAAATATGCAATAGAAAATCTATTACGTGCTGAAATCGCTTCAAAATCAGCCACTTCGTTGCTATTTTCGACTTCACCATAGCAATGCTATGACTCAGTCTCCAAATAGCCTGATTTTCTTGCGATTACAACACTCATTACGAATCCTATTACATAATCCGGGTTAAACGTAAATAAGCTTACGTTTAAAAGCATAGTTGGAGTAGCTCAATATCTAAATCCAATGATTAGAGGATGGGTTCATTACTATGGTAAATTTAAAATGTATGAACTTACGAAAGTCTTCAGATTGTTGAGTAAGCGATTGGTTTGGTGGGCAAGGAAAAGGTATAAGCGATATAAAACCAGTATTAAGAAAGGTTACAAATGGTTAGCAAGAGTACGGAGTCAATACCCCACCTTGTTTTACCATTGGAACTTCTCCCAAATAAACATTATAGCTTAGATTTGTACAACAAGAGCCGTGTGAAGGGAGACTTTCAAGCACGGTTCTGTGAGAGGCTTAGGGCTAAATTCCCTTTGCCTACTCGATTACTAAACGTTGTGTGCAACCTAAGACAATCACAATATGACAGAAATAGAATTAATAATAGACCTTCATAAGAATTCTGAAAGACAAGGGCCTGGAAGCGAAAAAGAAACGTTGAAGGCTCTTGAATTTATGAATTTTCCGAAACAGGAAAAATTAAAAATTGCTGATATTGGCTGCGGTTCAGGTGGTCAGACATTTACACTCGCAAAAAATATAAACGGGCAAATTACAGCAGTTGACTTATTCCCGGAATTTTTAGCTGAATTAAATGAAAAATCAGAAAAATTAGGCCTGAAAGAAAAAATCAGAACGCTTGAGAAATCAATGGACGACCTTCCATTTAGCAGAGAAGAATTCGATATTATTTGGTCAGAAGGTGCCATTTACAATATCGGATTTGAAAATGGATTGAAAAAATGGAAAGAATTTTTGAAAATAGGTGGCTATTTGGCCGTTAGTGAAATAACTTGGATAACCAATTCTCGACCAAATGAAATAGCAGACTTTTGGAAACAGGAATGTCCTGAAATTAATACAGCTTCAAATAAAATAAAAGTTTTAGAAGGTAATGGATATAGTCTTGTTGGTTACTTTTATTTGCATCAAGATAGTTGGACAGAAAAATATTACAAACCAATGGAAGAAAGGTTTGAACTTTTTCTTAAACGAAATAATAATTCTAAGCTAGCGAGAAAAGTCGTTGAAGAAAACAAAGCTGAAATAGAGATATATCAAAAATACAAGGATTATTACAGCTATGGATTCTATATAGCTAAGAAGAATGAATAGGAAGGCAGCACACAACAATGCATACCTGATGGGCCTCCCAAAAGGTCGGCACATCAGGTATGCTCACGTTGGCGGCAACTAAAAGATAAAACAATATGAAAGACAAAAACAATCTAGGTTTAGGAATGGCAATAGGGATTGGAATAGGTACTGCGATAGGAGTAGCATTGGACAATATAGCTATATGGGTTGCGATAGGAGTAGCATTGGGGGCGGGAATTGGAAGGATATTATCTCAAAAGAAGAGGAAAGAGGATTAGACTTAATTAAATTGTAAAGATGAAAATAAATCAAAATCCTCAAGTAAGGGTGAAGTTTAAAACTTATCCAAAAGAGATAGAAATCAAGTTGAATTATTTAAGAGAATTAATTCTTGAAACTGCATCTGAAATTGATTCAATATCAGAAATAGAAGAAACCTTAAAATGAGGAGAGCCAAGCTACTTGGTAAAAAATGGAAGCACGATTATAGATTGGAAACCAAAAAATCCAAGCCAATATGCTATTTATTTTAAATGTACGGGTAAATTAGTTCCAACAATTAAAAATATATTTGGAGATAAATTTAAATATGAAAATACCCGAGCAATAATATTTAAAATAGAAGAGGAAGTGCCTTAAAAGAATTGAAAGAATGTATTGAATTGGCATTAAAATATCACTTGGTCAAAAATGAACCATTCATGGGTAGGACGATATTATAAGAAATAAAAGAGCAGCCGCCAACAATGTGGATAATGTTCGGTGCCTCCACAAGGTCGGCACCGCCATATCCACCCACGTTGGAGCCAATTAAAAAGACCTTGAAAACATTATAATGAGCAGTAATTAAATGATAAAAAACAGGCAACATATTGACCTAAATGGCAAAACGCTTTTAGAAAAACTAACTGTTCTTCCTCCTCTACGACAAAACCCAGTTTTTCAAGATGAGGCTTGTTTTCTTTACTTTAATGAAGGAGGTTCTCATATTTCGGCTCCAACAGAAAAAATCACTATAAAAGAGCATGAAAGTGTTTTGTTGAAATGCGGCACCTATTTCGCTAATCTTTTTCAAAACAGAACTTCTGGTATTTGCGAAGTCTATGTGATTCATTTGTTCCCAGAGGTATTAGAAAAAATATTTAAAGAAGAAATTCCATTCTTTGTTAAAGAACAAAAAACTAGTAAATACACTTACAGCCTCTCACATAAAAATGTCATCGATCATTTTATTGCAAGTCTCAATTTTTATTTTGACAATCCTGAATTGGCAAAAGAAGAAATACTTTACCTTAAAATAAAAGAGTTGGTTTTGCTCTTGCTTCACACCGAAGCTGCCGAAACCATATTAGAGTTGTACAGCTATTTATTTACGCCTGAAAAAGCAAATATTGCAGAGGTCGTAGAATCACACCTTTACTCCAATCTAAGTTTGGAACAGATGGCGTTTCTTTCGGGTCAAAGCCTTTCTTCTTTTAAGAGAGCGTTTAAAAAGCATTTTGATGATACACCCGCCCATTATATTCGGAATAAACGCTTGAAAAAAGCTGCCGATTTATTACTTTATTCTGCTCTCACGATCAGCGAAATAAGTTTTCAAGTTGGCTATGAAGACTCCTCCTACTTCTCACGACTATTCTTACAAAAATTTAAGATTCTACCTTCTGATTATAGAAAAACAAATCAGAAATAAACGTTCAAATGCACTGAGCCATTAGTCCTGTTTTTTGAACCTTATACCAAGGCATCATCCTTTCTTTTTGTCATTCCTTTGCTTTAGTTAAAACTAAAATATTAGCAAAATGAATAATACAAGAAAAAAAATAATTTACTGGATTACTACAGTGCTTATTGCCATTGCTTTCCTGATCCCTGGATTTGGGAATCTATTAAATGTCGAACATTTTTCACAAGACATGTTACATTTAGGGTACCCAATCTATTTTCCAACAATTCTAGGTATCTGGAAAATTGCAGGTGCTATAACAATTCTTCTTCCAAAATTAAAAGTGCTGAAAGAATGGGCTTATGCTGGAATTGTATTTGACCTCACTGGAGCTTCCTTTTCTAGACTAAGCGTTCAGGATGACATTAACATGATTATAATCCCATTAATCATTGCCAGTGTGGCCATGATATCTTGGTATTTAAGACCTGACAATAGAAAGTTATCGCCTACATCCCAAAAATATAATCAATAGCGCATGGATTCTTTAGTAGTATTAGGCATGCAATCCACCTTCAGTATGGTGGTGTTTTTTCTGATTCTCAAGTGGTATGTAATTCCGAAAATCAACATAGATACAAAATTTGATGTTCTGGCAATTCTTCTGCTTGTCAATGTATTTCGCTACTTACCGCTCTCTTTATTTATGCCCGGACAGGTTGCAGCTGATTTTCCTCTTTATCTCAAAGAGATTATAGCACATGGCGATTTTCTCTCAGGAATATTGGCATTCATAGCATTGGTTTTATTGAAATCAAAGAAGAAGTTCGCCATCATCTTTGCGTGGTTCTTTTCTGTTGTAAGCATTATTGATATCGCAGTGGTAATGAGTTTGGCTATGTATGAAAAAGTATATGAGCTACCACTCGGTGCAAACTATTTCACAGTCTCTGTTTATGTGCCTATGCTTATCGTGATTCAGATGTTGATTTTGAAAATTCTAGCTCACAAGAAGTACAAATGAGAAAAGTAATCCAAGTTGGTGACTCAGCACCTATAATTCAGAGAATAGATGTTTGGGGCAATTCGATTAGCGTTCCTGCCATGAATAAATGGTTTTATTTATCCTTTCATCGTTTTGCAGCTTGCCCATTTTGCAATTTGAGAACAAATGAATTAATACGTAACTATGAACTCTTTCAAAAACACAAGGTGGAAATTGTTTCTATTTGGCCTTCGGATAAAGATCATTTACTGCGATTTGTAGGAAGTGAAAAAACTCCCTTCTTTATGATTTCAGATAAAAACAAACGTTTTTATGAAGCCTATGGTGTTACAGAGTCTTCATTTGCTGGCGCAATCAAGTTGTTTTCACATCCTAAATTGATGTTGAATGCCATACAAAATAAAAATGCCAATATTGAAATTGATGCTGATCCTAAACTGATGCCCGCTAGTTTTCTGGTTGATCCAAATGGTATTGTACAGATGGCATACTACGGAAAACATTTTGGTGACCATCCTAAAATTGATTTTATTCTAAACCATATAAAATCAAAAACATGAAATTGTTCTAGCATATTTATTAATACTCATATCCATTCAAATTTATGGTCAGAATAATGTAGTAACAGTGAATGTTACTGGACTGGTAAACAAAAAGGGACAATGAAAATGAATAAAAGCTGAAATCAATTAATTTGTTTGTTTTGTAAAGTTAAAACTGGCTACAACAATTCGATTAAGACTTCGGTTCATTGTAGTCCCAAGCAGTCAGGATTGGACTCAGCCTCCGGTAGCTTTCTTCTATGGGGATTGGATAGTTTTTTTTTGTTGGTTAAGGGAGTTAGGAGGCATTAAAATTGTTAAAAAGTTGACGAATTGATTGTTTAGTAGCATTTTTAAATCCTTGATTCATTGATTTTTGAGGTCTTAAAAAACCTAAGACATAGGTGTTCCAGGGCTTCCAGTAAAGCCTTTTTGATAGCGTGTGATTATTGGCGAGGTTATGCATTTTTATGTTGGCGTAAGGGAGGTCCTGGCTCTGGGGCGATTAGCTTGGTTGTAATAAGCGTTTCATTTCCACAGCAGTGGCACCTTTCAGGATTGTAATTGAGTTTTTCCTTCGCAATCTGTACCCAAGAGTATTTAACTTTTTGCCATTTGGGTTGGTTGAGGTCTTTTTTTGCCAGATTTAGCTCTTTGTTCTTGTTTCTGGATGCCAAGAAACCATAATGGCGTATTCTAACAAAGCCAGAAGGAAGTATCCCGATTCTCGGGACAAGTTATGCGAAGAAAACCTTCTCAGGAATTCACTTCCACCTAATTTAATCTGCTTGTTTTTCCCTTCTTGTCGGTAATCTTTATAAGTGAATGTGACATTTTCCTGATCAACCTTTTTAAGTCTGTGATTAGAGATGGCTATTTTGTGGGTATACCTTCCCAGATATTCCACCACTGTTTTTGGAGAAGCAAAATGTCGCTTGGCGTATACTACCCATTTGGTTTGGAAAACTTTTTTAGAAATATGCTGTGCAACAGATATTTTTTTTCTGAGCACCGCCATAAAAGTTGCTCGGAAGACAGTGTTTTCAGCATAAGCTTTGATGGTAATTTGGTCTTCAAACTTTCGGAAATGCAGGGCAAATCCAAGCACTTCACGTTTGGCCTTATCTATTAAAATTTTAGCTGAGTTGGGCCGGCTATTGAGCCATCCGTAATTTTTATGTATTTTGTTTATCATTATAAGCGTTTGTTGATGAGCAATATACCAATGGTAAACCTTTAGCTACCGGAGGTTGAGTTCAACAAAAACTATAAGTAAGCAGGGCGACAGTGAAAAACGAAACAATAAATCTAAGAACTAACTTTCTGCTCGGTAGACAGGAAAGTGCTTCTAAAGCCCGCCTGCGCATAGTCAAACCGTCAGCAATAACTACATATCATGAAAAAACTAAAACCGTTTTCAGTATTTTTACTTGTACTTCTTTTTTCCTCATGTCAGCAAGAAGAACGAATTCGTAATTCAGAATTTCCTTGGTATGGTGCAAGTCTCGCAAATGATAAGTTCGTAAGTCTTGACCAGATTAATGGAGAGAATTTTAATAAGTTAGAAGTTGCGTGGAGATGGACTTCTGTAGATGAATCCATTATTGAACAGGATAGCACACTCTGGACTTGGACAAATGAGTCTACACCTATAATGATTGATGGAATTCTTTATACGAGTACTTCATTAAGTCAGGTTGCTGCCATTGATGCCAAAACTGGTCAAACGATTTGGTCATATAACCCAGAATCATATGTGGAAGGCTCTCCACCAAATCATGGATTTGTTCACAGAGGTGTCGCATTTTATGAAGATGGAGCTAATAGCAAAGTATTTATTGGTACTGGAGATGCTTATCTCATTGCACTTAATGCCAAATCCGGCGAGCTTGTAAGCGAATTTGGAAATAATGGAAAAATTGATCTTACCAAGGGATTGAGAAGACCGATTGACAGACTAGCCTATGGTGTTTCGAGCCCTCCGATTATTTGTCGCAATACTTTAATTATAGGATCATCAATTGTTGATTATCCAATTCATGAATCGATGCCGCCAGGTGATATTCGGGGATTTGATATAAATACCGGTGAACAAAAGTGGATATTTGAGTCCATTCCACAAGGTAATGATCCGGGTGTTGAGACATGGGAAAATGAATCCTGGAAGAATATCGGCAATACAAATGTTTGGACAATAATGAGTGCTGACGAAGAATTAGGATATGTATTTTTGCCTTTTGGAACTCCGAGTAATGATTACTATGGAGGCAATAGACATGGAGATAATTTGTATGCCGAAAGTTTAGTTGCACTAGATGGGGCAACAGGAAAAAAGATTTGGCATTTTCAAACAATCCATCATGGCATATGGGATTATGACCTACCAGCGGCCCCTATTCTTATGGATTTGCTGATTGATGGTAAAAACACGAAGGCTGTGGCACAGCTTACAAAACAAGGATTTTGTTTTGTTTTTAATAGGGAGACAGGAGTCCCTATTTGGCCAATCGAAGAAAGAGCTGTCCCTGCCTCGACCGTGCCAGGTGAAAAAACATCACCAACTCAACCATTCCCAACAAAGCCCAAACCTTTTGATCAACAAGGACTCTCAGAAGAAGATTTGATTGATTTTACTCCAGAATTAAGAAAAGCTGCCCTTGACTACGTCAACCAATATGTCTACGGACCGTTATTTACTCCACCTTCACTTAAAGGCACTTTACTATTTCCTGGAGTTGCAGGCGGTGCAAACTGGGCTGGTGGTGTTTTCAACCCAAATAATAACCATTTATATGTTCCTTCAGTTACGCTGCCATTTTTAGTAAAGCTGCAGAAAGCGGAGGGTGCTATGGAATTTAACAAGTACTACAAGCTACCTCCAACGGTTCCCTCTCTTGACGGCCTGCCGCTGACAAAACCACCATACGGACGAATAACTGCCATCGATATGAATAGCGGAGAGCATTCTTGGATGTCCCCCGTAGGCTCAGGGCCGATTAATGATTATAGGCTAAAAGAATTAAACCTGCCTCAATTAGGTTGGCCATTCAGAATGCAGGTTCTTGGAACCCAAAATCTACTATTGATAGCCCAAGACGGTGGAGTGGCATCTCGGGCTTATGCATCGCGGGGCTATAACATCGCTATAAGTAGTACTGATATCGAACCATCACTTCGTGCTTTTAACTATGATAATGGCGAGCAAATAGCTGAAATTCCAATCCCCTCAAATGCAAGGGGGGCTATGATCTCATATTTGCTCGATGGAAAACAATACATTGTTATTCCGATTGGTGGGGCCTCAAAACCGGCAGAGTTAATTGCTTTAGCACTACCAGACTGAATATAAAAAAAAGCTGAGAATAACTAAGCATTCTGATGGCTGGAACAGCCTAGTCTGAATGAAGTGTGTGTGCCCAGCATGGGCATCTGGTATCGTAGATACCAAATTATTCCAGAGGGTGAAAACCTGTGCCGAATTTTATCGGTATCCCTTATGTGCGGGGATTAATGTCCCGAAGCATTAGCAAGTCGCAATGCCTGCCCTTTTTTTTACAGGGCTCGTTTGCTGTAAAGCATGGAGTAAAGCCCTGAAGTCTCAGGATATGCTAAAAGCGAGACTGAAAACCCTGGTTCCAACGAACAGAGCCTGTCCCGTCCAAACGGGAAATTGGATATGGAGGCCGGTAAGGTCGGATGAGAGGACTGAGTGTTAAGAAAATATCTGGGGGATATTTTTAGCGAAGGGCCAGCAGGAGGGGAGGCATCATACTGACGTCCAAAGGTTGGGAAACTAACAGGCATCTTGCCGGTAAATCCAGTGGGTATTGGTGTGAAAACTTCACTGTTTACCCCGTTTTTATTCGGAGCCTGCCCCGTATTTTCGGGGTACGGTTTGATGAAGGGTTGCTGATAGTTTACTGCTTATTATTATCTTTATAGGTAATTTTATAAAGTAGACTATCAGGCTCTACTCTACGCGGTCATTAAAATAAATTGACATTGAAGGAATATAAAATAGCGAAAGGATGGGCGATATTTATTTATCTGTTTGCCCCATTATTGGTTGGACTATTTGGGTGGGTTCTAATTCTTCCATTCCAAAATGGCGACTTCTCACCAAGTTTTACTTGGATTTTAGTTCCAATTTCTATTGCAATGATAGCCGTAATGGTTTTTGGCCTAATGGAAGCTTATAAAGGCAAATTCATAATAAATTCTGATTCCATTAAATCCATTAGTTCATTTTCAAATAGGGCTTTGAGATTTGATGAAATAAAGGGATTTACTGTCAACGAACAATATATTTTCATTGAACCGAAAAACAAACTCGAAAAAGGGATAAAAGTCAGCTCGTTTACAGGTGGATACAATGAAATATTAAAGTGGCTATATGAGAACTATCCAGATCTTGACCAACAAAATGCAATAAAAGAAGAACAAGAAATTTTGAGTGATGACTCCGTTGGTTGGACTAAGGAAATAAGGGGAGAAAAGCTTAACAAGGCAAGGATGAATGCCAAAATCATTAATTGGGCTGCAGGATTAGTAGCAGCTTGGACTTTTTTTTATCCTACCCCATATCAGTACTCGATTTTTATAGCAGCAGTAATTCCAATTATTGCATTAATAGTTACTAAGACCTCAAATGGTTTAATAAGAATAGATGAAAAGAAAGGAAGTGCTTATCCTTCCGTTATTTATGCTTTTATCTATCCTTCCCTTAGTATTATGCTACGAGCACTTTTAGACTATGAAATTTTCGATTACGGAAATCTATGGTTTACTGTAATAGCAATAACAATACTTTTCCTATTAACACTTATGATTAAGCAAAGAGAAATAACATTTAAAAAGAAGATGGACTTTTTTACTGTTGGTAGTTTGAGCTTATTTCTTTTTGCCTATAGTTATGGAATAGTCATTCATTACAACTGTTTTTATGATAATTCAGAGCCAACGTTTTATACGGCTAAAGTTTTGAATAAAAGAATTAGTTCAGGAAAGTCAACTACACGATATTTAGAACTTACTACTTGGGGACCACAGACCGAAATCGATGAAGTAAGTGTGGGAAAAGAATTTTATAATCGAACTGAAATTGGAAACCAAGTGAATATTTATTTCCGAAAAGGAAACTTAGAAATACCTTGGTTTATAGTGACAGATAATTGAATAAAAATAACGACCCGCTATAACTAAGCATTCTGACGACTGGAACCGCCTAGTCTGAAGACAGTGTGTGTGCCCTGAGAAAGTTTCAGGGTAAACTGCAATGTCCCTTCGGCACCCTTCGGCAGTCTCAGGGACCGTGCTCAGGGAACAGTTCAGGGTGTTGGGAACTTGGCTTACTATGGGGAATGATTTTCTCCTTTTGTTTTTTTAGCGTTGGGAGATTGAAAAATTACTGATTTTATTTGTTCTATGGCCTAGGGTTCTTTGTTTTAGTAGCTATTATTCAATTGGTAAAGGGTTTTGGAGCGAATTTGAGGCTGTTTTTGCCATTAGGACATACCTGTCCCATTAAGCTAACTGGCGCTTTTTCTTTTGCTTTCTGATTTTGTTAAACCAGTTGCCTGGAGGCCCTCTTTGGTCGAAGCATGCCACTGTATGCAGTTCTCCGGTTTTGCAAGAAGGGCACCTTTTAAGTAGGGAAGCTGGTTTTTCCCCTACTTCTAATGGTTATCGATCTTCGGAGTCTTTTGAGCTGTAAATCATAGCCTTGTATATTTTCACATGCCTTCTCAATGATAGATTGCTTTTTTTTTATAGCTTAAAGTGTTGAATATTAACGATAAGTCTAATGTAGGAAGAAGCGGCAAAAAAGCCGGCTTCCTGCCTTAGCAGGATTCGTTCAATAAAACCTATACGCAATACCCTTCGGGTTACTGCGCATAGCCAAACCGTTGGTGTGCCACGAAGCTGTGGTAATCCAGTAGGTGTAAATCCTACCTAAATAATTTGCTGTTCATTTAGAAGAGCTCCCGACAGTTAAATTCGTGAGGGTTTCGCTGAAGCTCGGTATGCTCAAATGTGCAAGCTAAAATGCGTAAGCGTGAACCCATAGTAGCTTCGATAAGTGTACTTGTAGATGGGGAGCGTTTTGACGGTCTCAAACCCTGGAACGTTGCATGGATTAACAGCAATGTGAAGTGTAATGGTCTACCGGAGTCATAGGGGTGGCGTGGTTATAGATGGATTACTACGGAACCCCGATTGAAAAGTCGGGGCAGGCTGTGGGAGGTCTCTTGTTTCAAAGGTTGGCAACCTTAAACGGGCTGATATAAGCATAGCGAAGTTCAGCAAGGGTACAAGAGAAGTCGGAGGAGCCCATAGTACCTATGATTGTAGTGTGAACAAAAACCATAATAGGAAAGGGGCTCTACTTTAGAGAAGCGAATATGGAATGGATACTTTTAGTACTGGCTTAGTCCTATTCGGCTGAATTTATAGGTAGTTGATTCTAAATGTCGCTATTTGTTTGTTCAAATATGATGAGAAAGCAGATGTGATTCATTTAGCTCATGGATTATACATATGCTGGGTAGATTCATGTGAAAAGCAAATAAAGAAGGCTATCGGTAAGCCGTATGAGGGAAAACTTCACTGTTTACCCCGTTTTTATTCGGAGCCGGCCCCGTATTTTCGGGGTACGGTTTGATGAAGGGTTGCTGATTCTCTGCTTCTTATTATTATCTTTATAGGTATTAATAAAGTAGCCTATCAGGCTCTACTCTACGCAACAATTGAAAAAATCTCTAGAGAGCAATATTGCTTGTAACAGCAGTTTCATCTTTAGCCTATAAAACTAGATTATAATAAATCGCTAAATCTGGTCGCAACATTCGTAAGCTCAGCCTTAGCTCATATTCTATTCATGGAAATCACTTAAAAATGTCATCACTGTCATTTTAATGATGACATTTTTTTATTAATCCGATATTTATATAATCAATAAAAATCAGATCAATGAAATTAATGAAAATACTATTTGCACTAGCCCTATTAACATCATTTTCCTGCGCACCAGATGATACTACCAATAACCTTTCGGTAACGATCGAAGCCTCTGGATTAAGTGATGACAAACTCGCACTTAACAATATGGCAAGATTCGTAGCCAACGTCTCAGGTTATGATGGTGATGCATCAGATCTAAACTACCAATGGACATTGTCTACTGAGCGAGGAGAACTTTCAGATGGATCAAATTCATTACCTAATGCTACAATTGCTGGCAGTGCTATAAATTGTGTTGGCAAGACGGCTGGTGAGGAGCAAATCTTTGTAGACGTATTAGATGCTTCAAATAAGACCATCGCTTCAAGCTCTTACAACTTCACCATTGTAGCACCAGATGATGGAGACATCACACGTGGATGCTATGACCAACCCAAGATTATCTATCTAAAAGGCCTATCGTTATACGTCTGTAACTTTGATGGATCTGATCAGCAGTATACTGGCATCGGTGCAGCCTACGGTGCAAATATCTCGCCTGATGGAGAATGGATTGGTGTACTTAAATATGAGGGTGATATTACATCAACTTACAATGGGTATTATATGCAGCTTAGAAGATGTGATAATTCAGAAGTAATTGAGATACCTTACCAACCTTTTAATAAGGCTCCATTTGTGTTTGAAGATGCATATCCGGAATTTTCACCAGATAGCAAGAAACTTTACTTTATGAGGCCAAATCCATCTTCAGACGCCGCCTCAAAAAATTTTGGTCGTCCCCTTGAACTTGTGGCTTATGACATCGAAACTGAGGAAGTGACATTTTTGACTTCCTTGTACCAACAGAATGGTAAAGTAGTTCAATTCACCGTATCACAGACAACAGGTGAAATTGGATTTATTCGCAAAACCTATAATACAAGTAATACTGAAGTTATTACTACACTTTCAATATTACAACCAGAAACTGGTTTTACGCAAGATTTGGCTATATTGCCTTCGGCTCAATTTCAAGGGATGGATTGGTCTAGCGATGGACAAGACATTATCTTTTCTACAAGCACAAGTGGTGAGAAGGGTATATTTCGTATTAACACTACAAGTGGTTCACAACCTATTCTATTATTTGCTGACCCATCAATAAATTCGTTACCACCAGGTTCTCCAAATTATTATGCAAACGATAGCAGAATTGTATGGAGCGGCCAGGAAAACGGCACAACCAGTATTAACCTTTGGACTATAGATGCCAATGGTGGCGATATGCAACAGCTTATAGATGTGCCTCAAACCATTTTTATGGAAGGTGTGTTACACTGATACTAATAGGTAATTAAATATAAAAACTGTTGCCAATAACTAAGTATTCTGACGGCTGGAACAGCCTAGTCTGAATGCAGTTTTGAACTCTGAGAAAGTTTCAGGGTAAACTTCAATGTCCCTTCGACACCCTTCGGCACCCTTCGACAGGCTCAGGGACCATGCTCAGGATCCACTTCAGTGCCTTGGGAATTAGGGCACTATGGGGAATGATTTTCTTCTTTTGCTTTTTTTGCGATGTGAGAATGAAAAAGTTTCTGATTTTAAATTGTTCTATGGCCTAGGGTTCCTTTTTTTAGTATTTATTATTGAATAGGTAAACGGTTTTAGAGTGAATTTTAGGCTGTTATTACCATTTGGACATACCTGTCCCGTTAAGCTAATTGATGCTCATTATTTTGTTTCTTGATTTTGTTAAACAAGTTGCCTGGAGGCCCTCTTTGGGCGAAGCATGCCACTGTATGCAATTCTCCGGTTTTGCAAGAAGGGCACTTTCTGAGCAGGGAGTCTGGTTTTTCTCCTACTTCTATTACGACCTGACCGATCTGCCTGTCGATATAGACTTTGTGTGTGGCCTTAAATGCACTGGCCAGGATGCCATAATGCCTGATCCGGGTAAACCCCTTAGGTAGGATCCCGATTTTCGGGACAAGTTATGTGGTGTGAAACTTCTTAGGAATTTGGAAGCCTTTAATGTGCAAATTTCTTTTTTGCCCTGGTTCCGGTAGTTCTTTACCGTAAATTGAACCTTACCGTTTTGAAGTGTACTGGAGGAGCCAAGAAGGGTAAAGTAAAAATGCGGCCGGTTCCGAGTAAATAGAAAAATCAGTATCTTTAAGAAGCTAGGAGTAGGATGGAAGAGTACGTTTCCAAATGCCCACCTTCCCTAAAATAAATCCCGTTGGGGGTAACTGTCGTACAGACCATAAAGAGAACGTTAAATTGAAAGGTTTGGATTTGTAAAAGCAAATAGAAAGACATGACAAGCACTTGACAGGAATAGGTGTCAAAAGACAAAAAGATCAATGAAAAGAGTATTTCAATTACTGTTATTCGTAACCATAGGGTTTATATTATTAGTCTCATGTGAAAAGGATGAACCTCTACCAAAAATGAGATTATGCGATGATAAAGAAAATTTCTATTACTCGGGAGAGGAGAAAATTTATCTTGGAAAACAATCATTGTCTGAAATTTATATTGTGTTTGAGCAAGAAAATGTATCAAAAGAGTTTGCAGAATCTATATTGAGTAAATATTCCTTCATGACTAATAGCGCTATAACAGGGTACATCAATTACGATCAAGTTTGGCTTAGAATCAATGAAACCTTGACCGACTGTACGCAAGTCAATAATTATTTGAAAGAATTAAATAAAGACGATGAAATTTATTCAGCTACACCTATATTTTATACCAATGAGAATGACCCAAATTCTTATGTTGTTTTATTAAGTGAAGTTCTAACAAAGATTGATGAGGATATTATTTCTGAATCTGACTTTATAGATTATGCAGAATCAAAGAATTTAGAATTAATTAGTTCGAGGTATTCTATTCAATATTTTAAAAATAAAAAAGTTGAAACAGGTTTTGAGTCTTTAGAAATCTCTCAACAGATTTATGAAAGTGGAAAAGCAGCGTATTCTCACCCGAATTTTATAGTAAAGATTGAACTGCATTAAGTGGCTTCGTTAACAAATCTCAACACGAGGGTAATTTCGTCTTCGCAGATAGAAAAGAAATATTTCGAGAAATATTTCGTAAAAAGTTTATTCACGGTGGACAATTTTTGGTTAGGTATCATTCAATGCGAGCAGCTACCAATATTGTGTTTATGCGATTTGCGGATGAGGCGTTAATTTGAAGGCTAGTTTCTATATTTCGTTTCGGCAGGTAGGACAAGTCGCAGCTTTGAAATCCGCAGCTATCTTAAACATGGCAGTTAGCGGTCATGTTAAGGATGACATTCGGGCCCAAAGTGATCGATAAAAGGGAAATAAAGATCAATAAGTGAATAAAAATAGATATGGAATTGGAATCAAAAAGATTAAAATTGATGGAGGTCGGTTGGAATGATTTAGAAGATGTCCATAAGCTCTATTCAATTCCTGAAGTTGACAAATATAATACTCTTGGAATTCCCATAAATATTGAAGAAACCAAAGAAAACATCCGTCCAATGATTGAGGTCCAAAATTCAGAAATCAGAAAGTCATATTTTTGGAAAATCGTAAAAAAAGATTCTGATGAATTCATTGGAGTTTCGGGCATGACTTTATCTGCAAATAAGTATAAACTTGGGGAAATCTATTATAAACTGCTTCCTTCCCAATGGGGAAAGGGGTTTGCTACAGAAGTATCTAAGACCTTGATAAAATCTGGGTTCGAAGATTTTCATTTGCATAAGGTAGAAGCTGGAGTAGCAACAGAAAACATTGGGTCAATTAGGGTTTTAGAGAAATCGGGCATGACAAGGGAAGGTTTGAGAAGAAAAATACTTCCGATTAGAGGGGAATGGAAAGATAATTTTCATTATGCTATTGTTGAAGATGACCCGCGAGATTATTAAGAAGAAAAGCACTAACAGCTAACAGCAAAATACTCCAAGTCGGGCAACTAACTTCGTTGTCAGGAAGTTAATAATTTTAAGTGCAAATCTAGGATATTCAGTGGTTAAAATCCCCTGCCTGTAAATAGCTGAGAACCGGGTGTGGAAATGTAAGACAACAATCACAGTTCTACCCAATACGATTGCTGAGTTTAGGTTATCGGGAGAGGGGGGTAAGCATCCTTATTTTTCAAAGTAAAGGAAAAGGCTTATGAAAAAATAGTTGACCAGAAAGGTACTTTTCTATATTTTTCAGATTTGTCTGATAAAGCTTTTAAAGCAATGATAGTGGATAACTAATTCCATTGCGCGGGGTTCCCAGATTCCCCATAACACTAAGATTTACGGTATAATACGCAAAAATGTAATTGTGCTATTTTTTAGGCATTAATTTTAATTTAAAATAGTGAGTGTTCAAAATATCCTTATATTTAGAAATTAAGCAACAATAAACCCAAAAATGCCTCAATATAAACTTGATCCTTTTTCAAGTGAAAAGCCCGATATTAGTAATTTGGAGTCCCCCAAGTTATTAAAGGATAGTGTATTATGGGATGATTTCAGGAATGGTGCTGACGCAGCATTTATTCAAATTTATGAGCAGTTTTTTGATAGCCTGTATGCTTTTGGCATGCGCTTATCCCAGGATGAATCTCAAACCAAGGATGGGATTCAAGAAGTGTTTTTTGACCTCAGGCGCCTTCGCCATAAAATAGGTCCTACTGATAACATTAAATTTTATTTACTCAAATGTCTTAAACGGAAACTCCAGCGACAGTTTTCGAAGTGGGATCAGAAAAGGGAAAGCCTGGACAATAGTAAGGATTTCGATTTCACTATATCCCATGAGCAACAATTGATTGACCAACAATTAAGCTTGGAGAGAATTGAAAAATTGAATAAGGCAATCAGTATGTTAAGCCCAAGAAAGAAAGAAATCATTTACTATTTTTTCTATGAAGGTTTCAGCTACTCCCAAATCCAGGAAATAATGGGATTGGACAATGTCAAAACCACTCGAAATTTAATGTACAAAGCATTGGGTTTTTTACGGCAGACCCTAAAATAGGAAATGTCAAACGCTAGGTTTGATAAATTCTTCCTTCGGGTTTAAAATATTTTGTAAAAAAATAATTTTTTTAGGTGTTCTTTTGGTGATGCTTTGTATTTACCTATAAAGCCAGTATAAAATTGATGAAGACCAAAGAGGATTTTTTAATCGACCCAGAGTTTATTGCCTGGGTAATGCATCCAAATGATCATTTGAATCATTATTGGTCTAAATGGTTGAAGGCCAATCCAAAATCTGTGAGCGAATTAAAGCTGGCGCGAGAGATTTTATTGCGCACCAATTACCAGGAATACAAGGCTCCAGAGGGGATGAAAGAGGAAATTAGACAAAAGCTCTTAACCATAAAACCTGCGGACCATCTAAGAGAAAAGAAAAACTACCGATGGATTTTAAATCTAGCAGCGGTATTCTTGGTAGGATTTGCCTTGGTTTGGATCTCTGGGGTTATTGGTGTCGACTTGCAAAATAGTCAGGTCGAAAATGTAGTGATGCATCATAAAAAGACAATTTCAGGAGAAAAATTACAGCTAACCCTTCCGGATGGTACCAGGGTTTGGATGAACAGCAATAGTGAATTTTCCTTTCCAGATAAATTTGGAGCTTCTGAGCGGAAAGTGTTTTTAAAAGGGGAGGCATTTATAGAAGTGGAGAAGGATAGCCTGAGACCTTTTAGGGTTGTAGCTCAGGGCATGGTGACCACCGCTTTGGGTACTTCCTTCAATATAAAGGAAAATGGTGAGGTAGGAATTAAAATATCATTGGTAACTGGTAAAGTTAAAATTGAGAATGTTACTACCAGTGAAGATTTTTTTCTAAGTCCTGGGGAGGAATTGTACAAAGATCCCCTTACAGGTGAAAAAAGCATACGCAAGTTTGATATTCATACCATTTCATCATGGAAAGAAGGGACCATTTTATTCGAAAAATCGAATCTTGTCGAGGCGGTTGCGCTTTTGGAAAATTGGTTTGGGGTAAAAATTGAAGTGAAAAATGCTAAAAATCCCTCTTGGGAATTCTCGGGTGAATACCATAATCAAAGTTTGGAGAATGTATTGAAAAGTATGGCCTATGTGCAGAATTTTGAATTTGAACTAAAAGGAAAAAATGTCACAATCAAATTTTAAGAATAGAATACACAAGATACCACCATAATAAAACCGGTTGGATAAATCCAACCGGCTGTGGGAGGTCTAAAGATGGAGAACATTGGGGAATGGATCCAACCATAGACCATGCATATTGAAATTAATTCCAATAAACCCTTAAAAATATGAAAAAAATATTACTTCAGACAATTATGATGTTGTCCAGAGGCTTCTTGTACGGTTTAATTTTTCAAATGCTGGTAGTAAATTTTACCAGTATCCTACAAGCAAAGGGCCAGTATAAAAGTATTGATGAGGTAGAGGTAAGCCTCTCCCGAAAAAAATTGGACCTTTACTCATTTTTTGATGAGGTAAAGCGACAAACTTCTTTCCGGTTTTCCTACGATAAAAAGATCCTCAAAAAGTCATCTGTTATGTCCTTTAACAAGCCGACAGGAACAGTTGAGGAATTCTTGATTGAAGTTAGCCTTCAATCTAACCTGCATTTCAGGCAATTCAACAATACGATTGATGTCAAAGTTGCAACCCTAAAGACAAAGACTGGAAAGCAATTAATGGATCCTGTGACCATTTCAGGAACTGTAAGGGATCAAGCAGGTGAACCGCTTCCAGGGGCTACTATTTCTGTCTTGGGTAGCAACAAAGGAACCGTGACAAGTATCGATGGAACGTATTCTATTCAAGTTGAAACCGGAGAAACCCTTGTTTTTTCCTATATAGGCTTTCAAAATCAATCTTTTGATATAGGCAATCAAACGACCTTAGACGTGATTCTATCCGAAGATGAATCGTCCTTAGAAGAGGTGGTTGTAGTGGGATATGCTGAACAAAGAAAGCTTTCAGTGACAGGGGCAGTAAGTTCTGTTTCTTCCGATGAGTTGGTGAAAAGTTCCTCCCCAAGCCTGGCCAATGCGCTGGCAGGAAGGCTTCCTGGCCTGACTTCTATTCAATCTGGCGGAGGCCAGCCAGGAAAGGATGATGCAACTTTATACCTCAGAGGCGCAGCCACCACCAACGGTAGAAGCCCATTGATATTAATAGATGGAGTGCCGAGGGACAATATCAGAACCTTGGATGCCAACGAAGTTGAATCCGTTACGGTACTAAAAGATGCTTCTGCTACGGCTGTGTTCGGTGTGAGGGGGGCCAATGGGGTTATATTAATTACCACCAAGCGAGGAAAACCTGGTGAAATGGAATTAAACATTAGCCTTGATCAAAGCTATAGTTCCTTTACCTATGAGCCGGAAAGATTGACATCTTTGGAGTACATGAACCTCAGAAATGAGGCAGGCCGGAATGATGGCATGACCACACCATTTTTTAGTGAGGATGTCATGGCAAAATATGCGAACCCCTTATTGGGTCTGGACCCCAATGATCCGGATTATGCGCAAAAAGCAATGGTTCGTCAATACATGTACCCTAACCATGATTATTACCGCGAATTTATTTCCAGGTATTCCCCGCAGACCAGAGTCAATGTGAGTGCAAGAGGCGGTACCGACAAAATCTCTTATTTTGTCAATGGTGCTTACCTAAATCAAGGTGGGAATTTAAATACTGAGCCTAAATCTCAATTGGGCTATGATCCTTCCTCATGGATGAAAAGGTATAATTTCAGGGCAAATATTGATTACAAAATTACTGAGTCGTTCAAGGCATTTTTGAACATCGGTAGCTATATCGAACAGGTCAATATGCCAGCAGCATGGCTATATGGAGGGGGTGATACCAACTGGATGATGAGAGATCTCTTTTATCAGGCGCAGACCATTTTACCCATCACACCCGGCCCAACCACCATTGACGGATTCGGAGTTGCCCCTGGGCAGATTGTTGATCCGGGATATATGGATCGCTCCGCATTTGAAGTAATGAATCGCTTTGGATACAGAAACGAGGTGAGATCAAACCTGAACTCATCTTTGGGTATGGAGCTGGATTTAAGCAATATGATTACTGAAGGCTTAAGTGTAAGGGGTATGGTTTCCTATGATGCCCGGGCAACCACTGCCATGCAGGGAAGTAAGTCAGAGAGGTTGTTTTTAGCTGAAGTCAACTCAAATACTGATGAATTGAGCTATGCAGTAAAAAGACCTGATGAATCCTTGCTCTCCTTATCCAAAGGAGCTGATTCCAGGTACAATATTAACATGCAGGCAGCCATACAGTATTCCAGAATTTTTAATGACAAACACAGAGTGAGTGGTCTGATTCTGGGCCAACGGGACAATTGGGAATCCACCTTAGGTGAAATTCCTTATAATGTTCTAGGCATCGCAGCTAGGGCTACTTACGAGTACGATTACAAATATTTGGCTGAAGTGAACATGGGCTATAATGGCTCTGAGCAATTTGCCCCTGGAAAACGCTTCGGTTTTTTTCCAGCGGTGTCCATAGGATGGATTTTAAGCAATGAAAATTTCCTTTTGGACAATCCGGTACTTACGAATGTAAAATTCAGGGTGTCAAATGGACGTGTAGGAAATGACCAAATGGGATCTTCCAGATTTTTGTACCAAAGTGACATTACCATGGGGGGTGGACCATTGTCTAGTTTGGGTAGGGGGCAGGGTGTTAACCAGGGTTTACTGGGAAATCCTAACATTACCTGGGAAATAGCGGACAAGCAAAACTATGGTATCGACCTGGGAATAATAAATCAATTGGACCTTTCATTTGATTACTTTATAGAAAACCGTACAAACATTCTTATCTCCAGAGGTACAGTGCCCTCATTTCAGGGCGTACCCCTAAACAATATTCCCAAGGTAAATATGGGTGAAGTTGATAACAGTGGTTTTGAGCTGGAATTGTCTTACAGAAAGCAGCTAGCTGATGATTTCAATATCAATATCCGAGGTAATTATGGCTATAATCACAATGTTGTCAAATTTATTGATGAACAAATTAGGGATGATTCCTACGTGCACAGATACCGTAGTACAGGCTACTCAATCGGTCAGACCTGGGGCTATCAAATAGATTATGACAATGGGAACGGCATATTTAACACACAGGAGGAATTGGATGCTTACAGGGAGAATACCCAATATGGATTTGGCGTGCCCAGAGTAGGTGATTTTAAATACAAAGACCTCAATGAAGATGGCACTGTTGATGATAAGGACCTGACTCCCATTGGATATTCTTCAATTCCAAGGGTAACCTATGGTGCAGGTGTTAACCTCCAGTATAAAGCATTTGATTTTTCAATTTTCTTCCAGGGAGTGGGAAAATATTCTCGCAATTATAGTGCTCAGGGAGTTTATGAAAACATAATCCAGGGAACTTATTTTGATTATCATAAGAATGCATGGACACCTGAAAGATATGCTGCAGGGGAAGAAATTACCTATCCTGCACTGAGTACCAGGAGTACGACCAACCACACGGCAAATAGCTTTTTTATTATGGACAGGTCATTTGTGAGGTTGAAAAATATTGACATTGGATATACCCTCCCAAACCATATGACGCAGGTAATTGGAATGAGCGCACTTAGGGTGTATTTAGGAGGTCAAAACCTCCTCACCTGGGATAATTTGAGAATGGGACACCTGGACCCTGAAAACAATGATTCCATAGGGTACCCGGTTACCCGGATGATGAACTTTGGTTTCAACGCCACCTTTTAAACCCAAAACTAACGATGAAATTAATAAAAATATACCTGGCAATAATGCTATCGGTCTTTTTGACATTTTCTTGTACGGACGTCCTGGACATGGCTCCTGATGGTAAAATTTCACTTGAGGAAGTGTTTTCGGACAATGACAAGGTTGGGGCCTTTCTGAATAGTTGTTACACTAATTTACCTGTAAAAGGTACCCGATATTTCTTTTGGAGTAGAGGACCTGTGAACTGGAGTGATGAATCCTGGGATACGGATGCTGAAGCAGAATCCTGGTTAACATCAGGAAGAATGTACAATGGTGATGCTTCTGCAGCCAATCATCCATCAGTACAATGGGCCAATGAAAATAATGGTGACTATTGGGACAAGTACTGGAGTGCTATCCGCAACCTGGCCATGTTTCTGGAAAAGATTGATGAAGCTACAGTAGACAATCCTGATGATCGGAAAAGGTGGAAAGCAGAAGCGCATGTGCTAAGGGCATACTATTACATGGAATTACTAAAATGGTATGGAACGGGTCTCCCTATTGTCAGAACACCTTATGACTTTTCGGATGATTTTTCGAAAGTTGAAAAGGCTTCTTATTTCGAGGTAGTACAGTTTATTCTGGAAGATTGCAATGCAGCCATAGCCATTGGTGAGCTTCCCTGGAGGATTACATCAGGTGGTGAGTCAGGGAGGGTAAACAAAGCTTTGGCCGAAGCCATCAGGTCCACAGCCATTTTATTTGCTGCAAGCCCACTCTACAACGATGGCCAAGACCATTGGGAAGAAGCTTATCAAATAAACCTTAAGGCAGTTCAAAACCTTAAAAGCAATGGGTATGAATTGTATAATCAGGTGAATCTACCCCAGACGTACCTCTCGGATGTGGCCCATATTGGAGAAGATAACAATCCATATGCAGCCTTGTACAATGAATATTTCACTCAAACCATGGCTTACGCTGCCAACCCTGTGGATAAGGAGACGATCTACCAAAGTCGGGCTGGGCAGGGAAATATTTGGAACATTGATGGGATAGGCGCTCAGGATGGGTACAAGTCAGGAACATGTCCTACTCAGGAGTTGGTCGATTCTTACGAAACCATTGACGGTGAACCCATTTTGAATTTACAAAATCCCTACCTGGACGAGCAACACCTGAACCCTAATTACAATTCAAACAATAGCTTGTACGATCCTCAAAACCCTTATGAAAACAGGGATCCAAGATTTTATGCTTCAATCTATTACAATGGTTCCAAAAGAAAAGCATTGTGGAATTTTGCTGAATCGCCTGAGTCTTTTGAGAATTATCCTGCAGGGATTGGAAACAGAACAAGGATCATTGCCACTTATGTAGGAGAGCCTCAAACAGGTATTCACCCTACGGTTAGAAGGGCTACCAGAACAGGCTATTTTCAGCGGAAATTTTTGCATCCAAATTCTGGGGGAGATAACCCTGTAGGAGGCGCCAATTGGAAATACTACAGGTTGGGGGAAATAATTCTTAATCTGGCTGAAGCTGCAGCCGAAGCAGGTCATTTAATGGAGGCAACTGCTGCAGTAAACGAAATAAGAACAAGAGTAAACATGCCGGAATTGCCACAATCTCTCACCCAGGAAGAATTGATCCTTAGAATAAGAAATGAAAGAAGGGTTGAATTGGCAATGGAAGAGAACAGGTATTTTGATGTTAGAAGGTGGACTTCTCCTGAAGGGGATCTTTCAGAAACGGATCGTTGGATCACAGGAGCGGAGATAATCAGAAATGAAGATGGAACTTATACCTATGGTAGAAGAAATGTTAGAGAAGTAGAACGTAAGAATTACACCAATAAATTTTTACATGTTCCCATTCCACTTAATGAGGCCAACCGACTTCAATCGATTACAGGAACTAATTGGCAAACGCCAGGTTGGTAAAATCATGCTTATAAGTTTTTCTGAAAGACTATAAAGAACTCAAAATGAAACGATATATAAAAAATATAAAACTTACTTTAAGTTTCCTGTGCCTGTTGTTTTACCTCCAAAGCAGTCATGTAATTGCTCAGGAAGCAATGACCACCATTAGTGGAAAAGTAATAAATGAATTGGGGCAACCCATCCAGGGCGTATTAATAAATTCGGTATCAGGGGACCAGGGAACTTACTCTGACGTTGAAGGTAATTATTCACTAAATCTGCCTACGGCTGAAGAATTTCTGCTTTTCGAAGCCAGTGGTTTTGCAACTAAGCGGGTACAAATTGAGAACAAGGATAACATTGATCTGGAACTGGCCTTTGACATGCATGGACAAGATGATCTTATTCCCTTGGGCTATGGGACTCAATCGAGAAGGGAGCTCACAGGTTCAGTATCCACTGTATCAGGGGAGGAACTGGAGCGATCTCCTGTAGCGAATCTTAGCCAAACATTCTCCGGAAGGTTTGCAGGATTAACCACTCAGGAAACATTCTCCGAATTGTCCAGAGCGAATACAGATTTGTTTGTACGAGGAATCTCTAGTGCAAGAAAAAATGGCCCTTTGGTAGTTATTGATGGGATCCCAGTTTCTTATAACAGCAATCAAATTTTGGAATACATTTCAGCAAATGAAATTGCCACCATTGCTGTATTAAAAGATGCATCCACACAAGCCATTTATGGCATCCAGGGAGCAAATGGCGTAATTGTAATAACCACCAGGAGAGGGAGAAAAGGTCCACTTCAGGTCAAAGCAAGGGTGGACCATTCTGTTCAGGAGGTAACTACACAGCCAATGTACTATCCTGCGGGTGAATATGCCCAGATGAGGAATCAAGCAGCTTTTAATGATGGATTTGGCGAAGAATACTTGTATTCCAATAGTGAAATTGATCAATTTCAGAATGGTAACAATCCCAATTTCCCCAGCAATGATTGGTATTCCAGATTTGTAAAGGATTTTTCTACCATGCAAAGAGTTGGAGTGAATGTAACTGGAGGCAATGAAAAGGTTCAATTTTTCTCCAATGTTAACTTTATGCATCAGGGTGGGCAATTCAAAACGGAACAAACTAAATACGATCCTAATCCCAAGAACATTTGGGTGAACTTCCGCTCAAATGTAGACATGAAGTTCAATGAGCTACTTTCTGGATTTGTAAGATTAAGTGGTAACATCAAGCGTGAGCATACTCCGGGAGTGAGTAATCAGCGCATTTATAGCAGCATATTTCAGATTCCGCCAACAATGTTTGGACCTGTTATTCCTGATTTGACGGCTGATGGGGAGCCATTCCCTGGAGCAGGTCAAGTTGTCACTACAGAGAGGGTTACAGACCCCACTTATGGCATGTTGAATCGCTCTGGGTATCATAACCATACTGTTACGAACATAGCTTCCCAGTTTGGCTTAGACCTGGACATGGATTTTCTTACCGATGGACTAAACCTTTCTGGTGTATTTGCCTACCAAACCAATTCAGTTGGTAGTTTGGGGACCACCCAGAATTTTGAACGTTGGCTGAGAACGGATGATTTTAATGAGTTGGAATTTGTCAAGAAAGGGTCAGAGCAAAATACTCCTTTGGCTTACGGTAAAGGACACCAGTATTATTACCACTTGTCCTATAACACTTCATTAAACTATCAACGGCAATTTGGACTTAGCAAGGTTTCAGGTATGGCCTATATGTTTTACCAGAACTTAACCAAAGCAGACAATTCTTCACCGGGCCTTTTGCCTTACAATCGGGTAAGCTCTGGAATTGAGGGAAATTACGCTTTTGACGACAGGTATTTATTAAAATTGGTGGTAGGCTATTCTGGATCTGAACAATATGCCAGAGCCGTTAGGTTTACTACCACACCTGCTGTAGCGGCAGCCTGGGTTGTTTCCAATGAAGCCTTTACCTCCTCTGCTACCTGGTTAAGTAATTTGAAGCTTCGCGCCTCCTATGGTAAAACAGCAAATGACCAAACCGGAATCGCAAGGTATGCCTACCTGGACAATGTAACGGCAAGTCAGGGGGGACTTATTCCTTACCTCCAATACATAGTCAATGAAAATCAGGTTGGAAACCCAAATATTGCTGCAGAAATCTCCACCAAAACCAATATTGGAATAGATCTGGGCTTATTTAATGCCCTTTCCCTGTCAGTGGATGTATTCGATGAGCGCATGGACAATATGATCGTGAGTGCTTTGGCTACTATTCCTGCTTATCAAGGTGTGCCATTGTCCAATTACCCTCAGATAAATGGCGGGCAATTTGAAAATAAAGGTTTTGAAATAGTGGCCAATTATAGGAAAGTATTTAACCAGGACTTTTCTGCTTATCTGGGAGGGATGGTTAGTTACACCAAAAACAAAATCATCAATTGGAATGAAGCGGAGCGAACGGAAGATTACGCCTTTAGGAAAAGAGAAGAAGGGTATTCATTCGGGCAGGAATTTGGTTATCTGGTAGATTACTCCAATGGGAATGGATTTTTTAATTCTGAGGCTGAATTGGTTGAAAGCAACCTGAGCTACGGATTTGGCATACCCAGGGTAGGAGATTTGATCTATAAGGATTTAAATAGTGATGGTAAAATTGATGAAAGGGATTATGCCCCGATTGGTAATGGCGTTATTCCTCGCACAACTTATGCCTTATCTGGTGGGATTACCTATAAAGCCTTCGACATTAATTTCCTTTTTCAAGGCGTAGGAGATTATGCTTCACTCATAGGGGGGACAGGAATATGGGAGACTGAATTTGACGGAATTTTTGGTAGCATGCATCAAAATGCCTGGACAGCAGAACGCTATGCAAATGACCAGCCCATTACTTGGCCGGCACTTTCTCTGGCCAAATCTGTCAATCATGAGCCAAGTGATTTCGTGAATTTTGACAGGTCTTATATCCGACTAAAGAACCTGGAAATTGGCTATACTTTACCTCTCGCCCTTTCTAAGGTTTTCAGATCAGATCATACTAAAGTGCTACTCAGCGGACAAAATTTATTGACCTGGGATAAGATGAAAACTTCAGACTTTGGTCCTGAAGGCGGTGGTTATTCAGGGTTTCCTGTCTATAGAGTTTACAACCTGGGATTAAGTGTAACATTTTGATAATTAGCGCTATGAATTGTATAAAATATATATTTATTTTCTTCATTTTCATTACTAGTTTTTCCTGTAATGAACAATTGGATTTGCCCAGCGATGGCAGGATAACAATGGATGAAGTTTTCAGTGATTATAACAGAACCAGAGGTTACCTCAACTCCTGTTATGGGTATGCCCCAAAACCTTATATGGACAGGTCATCTTATACTGACGAAGCCCAGGATGCAGATGACGTTACTCCGGGCTCAAATTATGTGGTTTGGTATGGTGGAAATGTCACCCCTACGTCCTATCCCAGCTATTCTGCAGATGGCAGTCCCTGGAGTAGCCTGTACGAAGGCATACGAAAATGCAATGTTTTTCTTACAAATATTGAAACGGCCACAGTTTATGCCACAGAGGATGAAAAAGCGTCCTGGAAAGCACAGGCCCACACCTTGAGGGCCTTGTACTATCTTCAGTTGATCAAAAGGTATGGAGGTGTTCCAATTTTCGATACGCCTTTGGAAATTGGTCATGATTTTTCTTCTGACCGAAAGGCATCCTTTGCTGAAGTGGTCAACTTCATATTGGAAGATTGTGATACAGCTTTGGCTTTTCCTTCTGGAAGGGATGGATTTTCTTGGGATATATATGACAATCAATATGGAATTATGACCAGGGCGGTGGCCTATGCGATCAAATCTCAGGCAGTAACTTATGCCGCCAGTGATTTATGGTCAGATGGCACTTATTCCTGGGAGGATGCGACAGCTATCAATGCAGAGGCGCTTGCCCAATGTTTAAACAATGGTTACGAATTGTTTGATATAGAAACTTCACCAGATATTGCTCAAAATGCCTATGCACTATATTTCATTACAAGTTCCAATGATCAGCGAGCAGTAGATAAGGAGACCATTTACCATTGGGGTGATCAGATGCAAATTTGGAAATTTGCAGGTTTACCTACCAATGATGGTATGGAAAGAACAGGGCCTTGCCCAACGCAGGATCTGGTAGACAGTTATGAAATGAGCAATGGACAAAGTCCAATATTGGGGTACTCAGATGCGGATAAGCTGAACCCTATTGTCAATCCAAATGCTGGCTATGACCCTGAGAATCCATATGCAAACCGGGATCCAAGATTCTATGCCTCTATATATTACAATGGAGCGGTAAGGTACCTGGATCAGCCAGATGGGGAAAAAGTAGAAACCTATGTGGGAGGAGCTGAAGAAATTTCCAGTACCAATAGACGGAATACCAGAACAGGTTATTATTTACGAAAATTCAATAATTACCAATCTGGATTAAACAACAATGCAGATGGGGCAATTCGCCTTTTTCGTCTGGCAGAGCTTTACCTCAATTTTGCAGAATCGGCCTATCAGTCAGGTGGACCTGATGTCGTCATTTCTTCCAATGGGATTTCCATGAGTGCAAGGGATGCCGTTAATGCAGTAAGAGAAAGAGCCGGAATGCCAGGTTTTCCTTCAGGAATGAGCACTGGTGAATTTGAAGAAAAATACAGAAACGAAAGAAAAATTGAGCTGGCTTTTGAAGAACACAGGTTCTTTGATGTAAGAAGGTGGAATATTCTTAATGAAACAGACAAATTTGTTACTGGCATGCGCATTACAAATGAGGATGATGGTACCAATTATCAGCGGTTTCGTTTTGAAAACAGAGGCTCAGCAGCTGATAAATATTTGAGATATCCCATTGATCAAGCTGAGGTCAATAAAATTGTAGGTTTAACAGGTGAAAATTGGCAAAATCCAGGATGGTTAGATTAATGGTTTCAAATATAATTATCAGGTTCAATAGGAAAGTACTGTTTTATTTCTGCCTTTGGTTAGGCATTGTAACCATTGCTAAGGCGCAAGAAACAGGAGGTACGGATGATTTGGGAAGAACATTGCCCAATTATGAAGAAATAGGAGATAAAAAGGACAGAACGGTTGCCATGTTCTATTTTCTATGGCATGGCGACAATACCTCGGCCATACATTATGACCTAAGTAAAATCATCCCACAGCACCCGGAGGTTTTGAATGACTTTGACAACCCACATTGGGGAGGTGGAGGAATGTATTATTGGGGAGAACCCCTTTATGGCTATTACAAGGCAGATGACTATTGGGTTCATTTAAGGAGCCTTCAACTGCTCACAGATGCTGGTGTGGATCTCTTGGTAATAGATGCCACCAACCGGTTGATTTATGCGGACAGAGCCAATGTCTTGATGAATGCGATGGATGCCATCAGAAAGCAGGGCAAAACTCCTCCTAAAATTGTCTTTTATACCAACACTTCCTCTGGGGAAACCATGGAGGATGTGTATGAGACTTTTTATAAGAAGGGAGCGAAATACTACCATCCCGAATCATGGTTTTACCTGGATGGAAAACCTATGATCTTGGGACATTCCAAAGAAGTAAATGGTAAAGAAGCTGGAGATTTCTTTACCATTAGGGAATCCCAATGGCCCAATGAACCTTATAAAGAGAATAGTTGGCCTTGGATAGAATTTCAGCGATCACAAATGGTACACAAAAACCATAAAGGGGAGGTTGAAATCATGAACGTTTCTGTTGCCCAACATCCAAATCCTACAGCAGGAATGGGAGGGTCTGCCTTTTATGGCAACCAAGACAACTGGGGAAGAAGTTTTCGCAATGGAAAAAAAGGTAACCCAGTAGCCGACATCATAATGGGATACAATTTTCAGGAACAATGGGACAATGTCCTTAAGGTAGATCCTCCGATTGTTTTTGTAACCGGATGGAATGAATGGATTGCTACGAAATTTGAAAGTCATGATGACAATCCTGAACACGCCTGGTTTTGTGATCAGGCCAGTCCAGAATACAGTAGAGACATAGAACCAACCAGGACTGGCGGTTTGAAAGACCATTACTACATGCAACTTGTTGGAAATGTTAGGAGATACAAAGGGGGAGTTAAAACGATGACTTTTGGGAATGATAAAACCATTAAAGGGCTAAAAGATTGGGAAGAAGTCGATGTGAAATTTAAAGATTATACCGGGGAAACTGACCCTAGAAACCACGTGGGAGCACAATCTGAACCAAAGGTAACTTACACCAATTTTACTGGGAGAAATGATTTTCAGACTTTAAAGGTGGCCAGGGACAATCAATCCATTTTCTTTTATGCTCAAACCACCAAGCCTATATCCGGGAATAATAGCGACAATTGGATGCGGCTTTACCTGGATATTGACAGGGATTTTGAAACAGGTTGGAAGGGGTATGATTTTAGAATTGTTCAAGGGAATCAGCTTCAAAAGTTTAGGGAAGGCAATTGGGTGACCATAAGTCAGGTAGTCCATGTGGTTTCAGGCAACGAAATGATCATTACCCTGCCAAGGTCGCTTGATAAAAGATTAATGGAAGCCTTAAATCTGGAGTTTAAGTGGTCTGACAACATGCAGGACGATACAGATCCCCTTGATTGGTATGTCAATGGAGATGTGGCACCGGGAGGCAGGTTAAACTACATAATAAGAGATTAAAATGAATACCTTAAAAACCATTTTATTCTTTTTTATAACGTTTTCTACTGCCTTTGGGCAGCAAGGCCCTGTCCGAATATCCGAGGAAAACCAGCACAATGTAGCGGTAAAAATAGATGAGCAGGGAAATTATGAAATAACAACAACAGGTCCTGACCCCTATCTCTTTACGTCTCCATTGACATCTGAAATCGACAAGGAAGAGACAATACTCACTTTTGAGTATTTTTCTACGGAGTACCTGGATTATTTTCAGGTTTTCTTTGGCCCTCCGATTGATGAAAACTTCAGTGTATTTTCATCCTTGGGCATTCGGGAAGGATGGAGCAGGTATTCCATTGATATAGCAGAAGCCTTACCGAAAGGTTGGGGGAAGAAAGGGGATGTTTTGAGAATGGATTTTGGTGGAGGTGCAGGATATGCTGGGCAGTTCCGAAACTTTAGTTTCAGAAGACCCAATGCAAGCGAAATTCAAAAAGTCCGGGACAAGGAGCTTTTGATGGAGGAAAAAGAGGCCTATAAAGCTGCGTTGATAAGCTATTTAGACACTGAATTCCCCAATTCCCTTTCAGAGATTACTGTTTTGGATTCTGCCATAATAATCAAAGGATTTTTATCAAAAAACAGCCCTGATTATTTTTTGGCAGAAGTTCCACTGCATGTAGAAGTAGCTATTGCCACTGCATTTGAAAATGTCTATCATTTACCTCAAACTCAAGGTGGTTTTGAACTTCGTGTACCGAGATTTTCGCTTCAGCAAGATTTTAAGAGAGATGGCCTGCTGTCAGGCTGGGTAATCGTAAAGGGGGAAGGTGATGGTTTTGATTTGCAGTCACATCTCCGTTATATGGATAAAATAGCGCCTGCTTTTGACCTAAGGGCTGGAGTATTGAAAAATAAAAAAGGCTTAGGGAATTTTCATAGCAACGATTTTGTGAGTGATTTGGACTCCCTGGGAATAGGAAGTATCACTACAAATATGTGGATTTCCAAAATGTTACGTTCTGCTCCCTCTGACAAAACCATCACCTTTAATTACGGTGGGAAGGATTATTACGCAGACAAGCAATGGGTAGAAAAACACGATAAAGCCTTAAAAGAGGCAAGTTTGAGAGAGGTTGTAACTTCAGCCATAATATTAATAGACAAGGCTGTTAGCACTCCTGATAAAGAGATAGGCGCAATTATGGAACATCCTGATTGTGACCCTTCAGGTATTTATAGCATGGCCAACCTTACCAATCCACAGGCAGTGCATATGTATGCAGCTGCTATGGATTTTTTGGCCAAAAGGTACAGTGATCCATCAGAGGATCATGGGAGGGTACATCACTGGATCGTTCACAATGAAGTAGATGCAGGCTGGGTCTGGACAAATATGGGAGAAACGGACAGTCTTACTTTTATGGACACCTACCACAAATCGCTTCGGTTGATTAATAATATTGCCAAGCAATACGATGCCCATTCCAAGGCTTTCATTACCCTTACCCATTACTGGAACTGGACGGTAGACAAGCATTTTTATCTGTCCAGGGATTTACTTGAAATTCTGATTAGGTACAGTGATATCGAAGGAGATTTTGATTGGGGGATTGCTCATCATCCCTATCCTGAATCTCTTTTTGAACCCAAAAGCTGGTTGGATGAAAAGGCCGTTTTTAGTTTTGACACACCCTTGATCACCTTCAAGAATATAGAGGTGCTGGATGCATGGGTGAAACAGCCCCATGTCAAATTTAAAGACAAAACCAAGCGCACTGTCTTCCTGTCAGAGCAGGGACCCAATTCCAGGGATTATTCGCCAATACACTTGAATGAACAAGCTGCCAGTATTGCTTATTTATGGAAGAAGATGGAAGTTTTGGATGGAATTGACGCTTTCCAGTTTCACAATTGGTTGGACCATAGGGGAGAGGGTGGTTTAAGAATTGGACTTCGGCGATTTCCTGATGATGAAGAAGATCCGGCAGGTAAAAAACCGGTTTGGTATGTATACAGAAACCTGGGTACAGACCGTGAACATACTTCAATAGATTTTGCTAAAAAAATAATTGGCATCTCATCTTGGGATGAGGTAAGACACTCAAAGGAAATAAAATGAAAGCATCTAAATTATTCACAAACATTCTTTTACTAGGGGCAATTATAGGGATTTATACCCAAGTAGACGCACAAAGCGAAATGTCCAATTATAGCTCTAATCTCCCGGCTAGGGATGCCTTGGGGCGTTCACTTCCTGGATATGAAGAAGTGGGGGAACTTAAAAAAGATAAATTCGTCGGTATATTTTATTGGACCTGGCATACCCAACAATCCAACAATAGTGTCAAAGCATTTAATGCTAGTGAGATTCTGGCAAAGAAGCCTGAAGCGATTAACGATTACAATGATCCTATTTGGCCTACTCGAAAAGAAGCAGGAGCATTCTTTTGGTCAGAACCACTTTATGGATATTATCTGGATACAGACCGTTGGGTATTGTACAAGCATGCCGAGATGTTGGCCGATGCAGGTGTGGACATGGTAATGTTTGATTGTACTAATGGCTCCTTTACCTGGAAGGAATCCTATATAGCCCTTGCTGAAGTTTTCACAGAGGCACGGAAAAACGGCATAAAAACCCCTCAGATTGCTTTCATGATGGCCTTTTGGCCAACAGATGGTAGCCTCGATGCGATCAAGGAATTGTACGAAGAGCTTTACGCACCGGGATTGTATCAGGACCTTTGGTTTTATTGGAAAGGAAAACCACTAATTATGGGTTATCCTGACCGTTTTACAGCTGTTGAAGGAGATCCTGAAACCAGTAAATTGCATCAGGAAATTAGGGAGTTTTTTACTTTTAGACCTGGCCAACCTGTTTACAATAAGGGCCCGATGAGAGAAGATCACTGGGGTTGGTTAGAAATAGCTCCTCAACACGGTTTTGTTAGCGATCAGAATGGTGGATTTGAGCAAGTGACTGTAGGTGTATCCCAGAATTGGTCAAAAGATAGGGGGCTTACAGCAATGAATGCCCCAGGATCTTTTGGCAGGAGTTATACGGATGCAAATGGTCATTCGGAGGATCCAGATGCTGTCAATTATGGTTTGAATTTTCAGGAGCAATGGGAAAGGGCCTTTGAGCTCGATCCGGAATTTGTATTCATCACGGGTTGGAATGAGTGGATTGCCGGAAGGTATGAAGAGTGGCAGCAACAGCACAATGCCTTCCCAGACCAATACAATCAGGAGCATAGTCGAGACATAGAGCCCATGAAGGACGGACATGGGGACAATTATTACTACCAGATGGTAGCCAATATTCGGAAATTTAAAGGAGTAGCCAAGCCTCCTATATTCACCCAAAACAAAAACATCAGCATCGATGGTGAATTTGTGGACTGGGAAACGGTGTTTCCGGAATTCAAGTCACATAAGGGGAATACCCTTGAAAGGAATAGTGCAGGTTGGGGAGATTTGGTATATAAAAATACAACAGGTAGAAATGATATAGTGGCTAGCAAGGTTAGCAGTGACAATGACAATCTCTATTTTTATGTGGAAACCGCAAATCCACTAAGCCCATCTGATGGTCCTGCCTGGATGAGGTTATTCATCGACACTGATCGAAATGGAGATACTGGTTGGGAAGGCTATGATTATGTAATTAACCGATCAAATCCAGGTGAGAAAGCCACTATTGAGAAGAATACTGGGGGATGGAATTGGGAAATAGTAGACCGTTTGGATTGGAAGATGTCTGCCAATAAAATGGAAATAGCCGTTCCCAAAGCAGTATTAAAATTAAATGAGGCTGTGAATATTGAGTTCAAATGGTCAGATAATATGCAAGCAGGTGGTGAAATCATGGACTTTCTGCTACATGGTGATGTTGCCCCACTTGGCCGATTCAATTATTATTATGCGCCTTGATTTGGTGATGGGGTGATGTAGTGATCTTGTGATCTTGTGATGTAGTGAACTGGAGATTTAGAGATGGGATGATTTTGATGATGTAGTGATCTGGTGATGTAGTGAAAAGTGTAGCTAAAACTAATCTTTCCCCACTAAGGCATAAGGCCCCCTCGGAGTATTGGTCAGTCATATTAACGAATCCGATATAAATTGCTGTGTCGTCATTGCGAACCCTTTTTTGGGGAGGTGTTGCGTAGGAAAAGGGTGTGGCAATCTCAACATGTTGGAGATTCCTTCGACTTTCTCTACACCAAGCACTAGCAATGTCTCGGAATGACGTCTTTCGGTCACTGAGCTTGTCGAAGTGTACCGAATTAACGATATACCATTTCGTCAATGCGTTCCCTTTTTTGGGGAGGTGAAGTGAAGGAAAGGGTTTGGCAATCTCAACATGTTGGAGATTCCTTCGACATTCTCTACGCAAAGCCCCTGCAAAGTCTCGGAATGACGAATTTATCAACTTCCGCCTTGTAGCTTTACGGCGTTAAGAAATTTAAGAAGTGATGGCAAGGACACAGGCATGGTTGGAATAGGATTTAGAGGATGAGCCTCTAGAAATAGCAATTGTTAAAAGCGAAACCATAGATACCGGAGTTTGCCTGTGTGCGGAAGGCCTTAAATTTTAGTCGAAAAGATACTCAGCGGCGGGGTTTTCTCCTGACTTGCTACGCATCAGGACAGGCCTGAGTTGCTTCGCTTCAGGACAGGTTGATTACTTTTTGGGCCACTGACTAGGGTCAGGACCGGCCCTGAGTTACTTTGTTTCAGGACAGGCCTGCAGCAAAAAAGTGACAATGGTTATTTTATATGACATGGTCTAGTAAAAAACTGGTTTGCAATAAAAAAAATAAACCCTGGCAAATTTCAAATCTTTACTAATAGGAAAGTAAAAGAATTAATAGAACCGTTACTGGTTAAACGCTACTTAGTAAGTTTGGCTTTCATAGTGATTTTATCCCTTAAAACACTGGATTGCCGTTCATTTCTTTTCCATTGATGAAAAGAAACGAACCAAAGAAAAATCTAGCCAAAACTAAACTTCCCCCCGCAAGGCCCTCGCCCCCTCGTAGTTTTGGCCCGGCCACCGCGCCCTAATATTTACGATTTTGTTAAAAATTCTCTAAATCGTCATTGCGAACCCTTTTTTGGGTAGGTGTTGCGTAGGGAAAGGGTGTGGCAATCTCATTACGTTTGATATTCCTTCGACTTTCTTTACGCAAGGCCTCGCAAAGTCTCGGAATGACGAAAATTTACTTCCGCCTTGTAGCTTTTCGGCGTTAAGAAATTCAAGATGCGATGGCAAAGGCACAGGCATGGTTGGAATAGGATTTAGAGGATGAGCCTCTAGAAATAGCAATTGTTATAAGCTAAACCATAAATACCGGAGTTTGCCTGTGTGCGGAAGGCCTTAAATTTTAGTCGAAAAGCTACTCAGCGGCGGGGTTTTCTCCTGACTTGCTACGCATCAGGACAGGCCTGAGTTGCTACGCTTCAGGGCAGGTTGGTTACTTTTTGGGCCACTGACTAGGGTCAGGACAGGCCCTGAGTTACTTTGTTTCAGGACAGGCCTGCAGCAAAAAAGTAACAATCGAAATGGTGAAAGACTCGGTATAAATATACTGTCCTTTATTTAAAACCTCAATTCGAGTTGTAATTATGCTAATAATATCGTTACATCGTCATTGCGAACCCTTTTTTAGGAAGGTGTAGTGGAGGGTAAGGTTGTGGTAATTTTTTCGCGTTGGAGATTCCTTCGATTTTTTCTATGCAAAGTCTACGGGTGAAAGTTTTTATTTTTCACGGGTAAGGGGTTACTGGCATTAGCGGAAAGCCGGTTTCACTGTTGGGCATACTTAAGGCTAATGCCCTAAAAAGCCAACTCATTTACACCCCGGGTGGCACCTCCTGCGTCGGCTTACCCGGGGCTACCAAGATTGCACTCCGCTGGAGTGCTGCATTGGAAACTGCCAACTCGATTTCTGAGCTTTTAAAATGTTAAGTCTCGGAATGACGTCTTTCGGTCACTGAGCTTGTCGAAGTGTACCGAATTAACGATATACCATTTCGTCATTGCGAACCCTTTTTTGGGGAGGTGTTGCGCAGGGAAAGGGTGTGGCAATCTCATTACGTTGGAGATTCCTTCGACTTTCTTTACGCAAGGCCTCGCAAAGTCTCGGAATGACGAAAATTTACTTCCGCCTTGTAGCTTTTCGGCGTTAAGAAATTTAAGATGCGATGGCAAGGGCACAGGCACTGTTTGACGAAGTTTTTGGTTAGGGGAATACCCAATAAATAACGAAAAATGTGAAAACCAAAAACTAAGGAGTTTGCCTGTGTGCGGGAAGCCTTAAATTTTAGCCGAAAAGATACTCAGCGGCGGGGTTTTCCCCGATGTCTCTGGACAGGTTGTTTACTTTTTTGACCACTGATTCACCTCAGGGCAGGCCTGTAGCAAAAAAGTAAAAATGGTCATCATCAATGACTTGGTATAGTAGAAACAGTAATGCTTTATTACATTGAGCTGCTTTTGAAAATTATACATTTAACTGATAGTAAAACGTTTATTTCTTTTCCCATGAGTAACTGCACTTCAGGGCAGGCCCTGAGTTACTACGATGCAGAGCAGGCCCTGAGTTACTGCGTTTCAGGGCAGGCCACTGAATTACTACGTTTCAGGGCAGGCCACTGAATTACTACGTTTCAGGGCAGGCCACTGAATTACTACGTTTCAGGGCAGGCCACTGAATTACTACGTTTCAGGGCAGGCCACTGAATTACTACGTTTCAGGGCAGGCCTGCTGTAAAAAAGTAACAATAAAGGATAAAATGACTCCTAAAACACTTCTAATCACCCTACAGCATTCAATTTCACTGTCAAATAAAACAAAAATCTATAAAAATGCGGTGAAGATTTATAACTTTATAAACCAAGTTGAAAACAAGCAATAATTAGGCATAAATTAAAATTTAATTCTGAAATAAAAACATTATGAAATACATTGTAGTAGTAATATTTTTTGTGACAGTAATTATTAACCCTGCTGTAAGTCAGGAATTGGATTCAATTCCTAAGCTCAAATCCGTACCCTACCACTCACCTTCTCCACCTCCGGAATGGGCTTTGCTACAAAGGCAAATGATGGAAGCACTCTATCCTGCCGCCATGGAATTTGTTGCAAAATACACCAATCCTGATGGTACTTTAATCTGGAGAGATGAATGGCCTGGGATGGATGGATCAGATGACGGATATGAGAGCTTTTATAATTTCCCCTTGTATTATGCGCTAGGGGGACCAAAAGAAATTGATCTGCTTTCCAGAAAATTATGGGAAGGGGTTACCAAGCAGTTTACTGATTATGGGCAGATAGTAGATGAATTCGATGCAGGGTATGATTGGATGCATCATGGGGAGTCCTATACCTATTTTTACTTTTTCGGCCTGGCAGATCCTACAGATAAAAAGATGCGGGACAGGGCCATTAAATTTGCAAAATTGTATTTTGATGATGGTACCGAAAATTCTAATTTTGATAGTAAACTGAAACTTATTCGTTCACCACTTACAGGTAGCCTTGGCCCTAGGTTTGAAAATACTGCTGAAGATTGGGTTACCCATAGACCCATTTTAAGCAATTACCCCCTTCCATATGACGACATTCCCAATGTCACTTCCGGAAAAGACTGGAACAACGACAGCAAATTCCACTTTATTTTGGAGGCTTTAAATAGCCGCATGATGAAAGGAGATGTGCCTTTAAACTTGGCTTCAACCAGTATGATGCTGAATGCCTATATGTACACTGGGGAAGATCAATACAAAAAATGGGTAACCTCATATGTCAATGCCTGGATGGAAAGGACAGAAAAAAACAATGGGATAATTCCAGATAATGTGGGCCTTACCGGGGAGATTGGAGAATATATGGATGGTAATTGGTGGGGAGGATATTATGGGTGGAAATGGCCCCATGGGGTCAAAAATAAGTTGGAAGCGACAACAATTGGAGCTTCCAATGCCTATTTGATTTCCGGAGATGATAAATACTTGGATTTACCCAATGCCGTTATCGCATCCGTTTCAAATGAGGCAAAGGAAGAAAATGGTAAAAAATTGGTGCCTCACCGATATGATGATAGGGGATGGTACGACTATCGTCCCATGCAACCCATGTATCCTACCCACTTATGGTACATGTCCCGAAAGAGTAATGACTGGGAAAGGGTAAAAGACTTGTTGGATCCTGAGGAAATGGAAAAATTGACTTATAGAAAGGGCAAAGGAGATGAAATTAATACGGCCACATGGTTAGGGTATTTAGAAGGGAAGGTTCCCACCTATCCAGTGGATATTTTAAAGGCCACGTACAATGAAATGCTTTCCAGACTGGACCGTATAAGAAAAGACACTACCACACCTGATTTCCAGGATGTTCATCATTGGCTGAACCTGAATCCGGTTGTTTTAGAAGGACTTGTTCAGACCATGCTTGGTGCTCCTAACCATATCTACCATGGAGGACTATTGCATACTTCAGTCCGCTATTTTGATCCTGAGAATAGGAGGACTGGAATTCCTTCGGATATGGCAGCATTGGTTGAACAAATCACAGATGCCGGTATTTCCCTTACTTTGGTTAACCTTCATCCTACCGAAACAAGAAAAGTAATTGTTCAAGGAGGAATGTTTGGAGAACACCAAATTAAACGGGTAAATATGATCGACAAATATCCTTACCAATTTGATACAATCGATCACAAATTTTTTCAAGCTGAGATAGCACCGGGATCGGTTGTGAAACTGGAAATTGAAATGACCCGGTTTCAAAATCCTCCGACATATGCCTTCCCATGGCATGGAGAAAACATACCGGAAAGAGAGATTAATTATTAGTTGGGATTTGGATATTGAAAAAAATGTAAGGAAATGACGCTTGCGTGAGAGATTTTGTCAGTATTGTTGCGGAAAAAAAGCAACAATACCGCCAAAATCAGTTTGTGCTTCTTGCCTTAACCAAGGCTTAATAGCCTTGGCTACAAAAATGCCACCCCCAATGGGGTTTTGGGCCATTTCTATTACAGCTGATTGGAGTTCCTGACTTGCTCCGCATCAGGACGGGTCACTACAAAGGTTGTACTCTGCTGGAGTGATTTATTGTTTATAGTCATCTTAACTCTGAGCTTTTAAAATGTAAAGTCTCGGAATGACGTTTTTCGGTCACTGAGCTTGTTGAAGTGTACAGAATAACCATATACCATTTCGTCATTGCGAACCCTTTTTTGGGGAGGAGAAGTGAGGGAAAAGGGTGTGGCAATCTCATAATGCTGGGGATTTCCAGAGCTTTTTTCAATCCAAGCCTTCCCTAAGCTTACCCATGACAGATTTAAAAATCCGAGTTAAGGAGCCGCTGGCATTAGCGGAAAGCCGGTTTCACTGTTGGGCATACTGAAGGCTAATGCCCTAAAAAGCCAACTCATTAACACCCCGGGTGGCACCTCCTGCGTCGGCTTACCCGGGGCTACAAAGATTGCACTCCCCTGGAGTGCGGCATTGGATATTGTCATCTTAATTCTGAGCTTTTAAAATGTTAAGTCTCGGAATGACGTTTTCCGGTCACTGAGCTTGTCGAAGTGTACCGAATTAGCAATATACCATTTGGTTATTGCGATCCCTTTTTTGGGGAGGTGTTGCGTAGGAAAAGGGTGTGGCAATCTCATTACGTTGGAGATTCCTTCGACTTCCTCTACGCGCAAGGCCTCGCAAGGCCTCGCAAAGTCTCGGAATGACGAAAATTTACTTCCGCCTTGTAGCTTTTCGGCGTTAAGAAATTTAAGATGAGAAGGCAAGGACACAGGCATGGTTAGCCTATTAATTATGGGATTGAATACCCGGAAGCCAATGGAAATAAATTAACCATAAATACCGGAGTTTGCCTGTGTGCGGGAGGCCTTAAATTTTAGCCGAAAAGATACTCAGCGGCGGGGTTTTCTCCTGACTTGCTACGCATCAGGACAGGCCTGAGTTGCTACGCTTCAGGGCAGGTTGGTTACTTTTTGGACCACTGAGATATTACGATTCAGGGCAGACCATGACTTGATCGCTATCAGGGCAGGCCTGTAGCAAAAAAGTAAAAATGGTTATTTTATATAACTTGGTTTAGTAAAAAACTGGTTTGTAATTTAAAAATAATCCCTGACAAATTTCAAATCTTTACTAATAGGAAAGTATAAGAATTAATAGAACTGTTACTAGTTCAACGTTGTCTGGTGAGTTTGGCTTACTAAAGTGATTTCATCCCTGAAAGCAGAGGTTTTCCGTTCGTTTCTTTTCCATTGATGAAAAGAAACGAACCAAAGAAAAATCTAGCCAAAACTAAACTTCCCCCCACAAGGCCCTCGCCCCCTCGTAGTTTTGGCCCGGCCAGCTCGCTAATATTTACGATTTTGTTAAAAATTCTCTATATCGTCATTGCGAACCCTTTTTTGGGGAGGAGAAGTGAGGGAAAAGGGTGTGGCAATCTCATTACGTTGGAGATTCCTTCGACTTTCTACGCGCAAGGCCTCGCAAAGTCTCGGAATGACGAAAATTTACTTCCGCCTTGAAGCTTTTCGGCGTTAAGAAATATAAGCGGGGATGGCAAAGGCACAGGCACTGTTTGACGAAGTTTTTGGTTAGGGAAATACCCAATAAATAACGAAATATGTGAAAACCAAAAACTAAGGAGTTTGCCTGTGTGCGGGAGGCCTTAAATTTTAGCCGAAAAGATACTCAGCGGCGGGGTTTTCCCTGAAGTCTCAGGACAGGTTCTTTACTTTTTTGATCCCGATTCGTTTCACTTCTCGGGACATGCACTGCAGCAAAAAAGTGACAATGGTTATGGAAAAAGAGTTGTTTTATTATAATCGAAACTGGAATTTACTAAATATCACCCTAAAATTTAGTTCTTATAGATAAGTGCAATCAATTACACTTTTTTATGTATCAAACAAATAATCAATGGTATGTGGTTTAATTAGCGATAAAACATTTATTACTTTTCTCCTGACTTGCTACGCATCAGGACAGGCCTTGACTTGCTACGCATCAGGACATGCCCTGAATAAGGCAGTGTTATCATGAAGAAAAAAAATGAACCAAAGAAAATGCTAGCTAAAACTAATCTACAAAAACACATCTAACCTTTTCAATACCTTACCCGATCCTTTTTGTTAAAAAGTAAACCTTCATCCTGTAGCAATTGATAAACAGTGATTTTTTCCTGAATATCATTATTGATAAAGGAGCTTATCAATTTACTGTGCAACATAGTAGCTCCTAATTTCCCAAAGGAATGCCCATCCCGAATAAGCAATAAGGTGGAATTTAAATAAAACTCTGCCAACACATCATAACAAAATCTGGAAAGCAATTTGTCATGTACTGCACCTACAATCAATACCTTACCACTAAAATCTAATCCCCGGTCATAATTTACCCCATATACAGAGAAAGGTATGCGTTCAAACTGCTTCCATATTTCATGACTTTCTAGCATCATCCACTTCGCTATTTTAGATTCTAGTAAATTGGAAGCTGCATTATAGGTCAATCCATAACTGTGCTCAAAAAGCCTAATCTTCTGAGCGATATCGGCTTTATCTGCTTCTACTAAAGATGGTAACAGAAACCGCCATTTTAAATAAAAATAAAAGGCCAGATCAATGTATTCAGTCCCCGTTTGTTCCTTACAAAGGTTCTCGGAATTGTTGTACCACAAAAAATCAAGGTAGGAAGCATTTTCAAGTGGTATTGCTTCCAGGCACTGTGAGGGGTTGATAAGATTCAGGTTTTTTTGAAGGTCAAAGAGTAGGGGGTTGAAGGAAATCAAGGATTTGACGTTTTCAGGGAAAAGGCCAAGGTAATAATGCAGGTAGGCAGCGGCACCTGAAAAGCCCAGTAAATGTACCCTGTGGTTTCCGGTCAAGGCATTACGGATCAACTCTATGTCCCTTGCTTGTTGGTCCATATTTAGCAATTGATAAGCTTTTGCCCAATCAATTTCCCCTGAAGAATTGATAATTTGCAAAATGGCATCAGCCTCATTCCGACCTTTGATATGAACGATATTAAATTCATCCAACAGCGGCTGCATGTCTATGCTTTCCTGAAAATACTTGTCCAAAGGATCCTCAATTAGCAGAATGGTTTCCTTTTGCTTATCGTAGGGATGCATTAGGGTATAGCTAATTTCTATTTTCCTAGCATTCTTTATATGATGATCCAGCGGTACCAGTAAAAAATGAGTTGTATCAGAGGGAGGAAAGTGAAAACCTGTGATTGCACTTAGAAACAGTAGAAAAGCTATCAAAATTTGTCATTCCTTAATTTTACAACATGGAACTCTAGGGTATTTTCCTTCAATGCAGGATTTGCAGGATGTGCTAGGTTTAAAAATAAACCCTTTTTAGTTGCAAACCAATTATTGATCTGGTAAGTATAATCAGGTAATGAATAGTGCTGAAGTTTTTTCAATTTGGAATCAAAAACGGTAAGTGAGGTTTTCTTTTTTAGAAATGAAATTTCTTTCCCTTTAATTGGCGCTTCCCAATTGAATCTATAAATAAGTTTCCGCCAAGGGTCAGGTATTGGGGAAAGATAATGCGTATTGTTTATGGCATGCGAATCAATATTATCTAAGTTGATTAAAGGCAATATATGCTTAACCTCTTTTCCTTCCTTCAATTTTCCTTTGGTATTTAAACTATAAATATTGGATTGGTACTGATAATTAAAAATCATATTTCCCTCGAAAAAATTATTGAATCCTAAATAGGTAACAAAACCAACATTTCCATAATTTTCCTTAAAAAAATCGGTATGATAAATTGGTAAATAGTTAGTTTCTAATGTTTCAAGATTAAGTAAGCCTATAAGAGGAAGATTTCCTTTTGATTTTTGATCTGTATTGTGGTAGACTATAAAGAAAGCTACACTTTTTGACACAGGGTTATACCGAAGCTTAAAATAGAAATTTATAGATGGTTCTCCTCCACCATCAAAATTAAACAACTCATAAAGTGAATGAACTTTACTAATTTTCCCCTCTATCGTAGAAATATATAGTTTACCTCTCGAGTACAAAAAAATTGAATCTTCATTATAGTAATCTAGCCCATCAACTTTATCTATACCATCAGGCCCTTCACGTTCAAGTGGTATTTGGCTTAAAGTAGATTGTTTATCTAAGCTAAACAAATCAAATGAATGCCTTGTTGCGTTATAGGCAAGGAGTTTGGATTCCTCATTTTCATAATAGGAATCCCAGATTTGATAAGTATTTAAGAATTTTTCATCAATTGGGATTTGAATTTTTTCTACAATGATTGATAGATTTCCATCATTCGTTGTGGAAGAACAAGAAAAAACGAGAGAAATTAAAACAAATAGCATAAAGTTATTCATATTAACTAAACTAAAAACAAATGTTGATTTTAACCAAAATATTTAGTTTTTTTAACAACTTATAGAATTGATAAACTGTTGACGCTCAATTTTTCCGAGTACATGGGTGTCATTTTTCGTGCATGGAAATTTTTTGCTAAGTGATGTGGTGATCTAGTGAGTTGGTGATGTGGTGATCTGGTAATTGTGTAAATGATTACTTCCAGGTGATCACTTCCAGGCACAAGGGTATAGCCAAGAGGGAAATAATTCAGGGAGCTTAAGATTAAAACCCATAGTTTTTGTAATTAATTTTTCAATCCGGTTTCTGAAGGGGTAAGCTTAATTCTGGGAGGTATATTAATAATTGCCTTCATTCAAAATCAGGTCATATGGCAAACTTAAGTAATTGCAATTTCCTAGGCCATAAACCTAGATTTTACCACAAATCTATAAAATCAAAAATTATCAGGTAGGCTAAACACAGCCAGTCCAGGATCCCGATCTGTGGTAATACCATAAAGCTTACCGGACTTTTCATCTACAGCAATGGATTGTAAAGACCTGTCTAATATCAACTCAAATTTCGAATTTCCTTCATAATCAAATACATAAACTGTTGTTGAGTTGATTTCACTATTTAGTAATTCTTCCCTATTCCTTCCGCAGAAAAGCCCATAAATGTATTTATTTCCCAAACAAGCGCTTGAATAGGCATAGGGTTCTCCCTCATTTATTACCAATCCAGCACCGCTCCCTTTTCCAACAATAGAAAATCCCGGGACATGGTTTAATGGTCCATTTATCGCTAAAATTTCTCCTGTTTTTCTGTTTAAAATCTCGATCCTGTCTCTTCTTATCCCCACATGAACAAATATATCACTATTGGGTTTCCTCAACAGTTTTCCTTGGTGTAAATCCCCAAGATTAAAATTGGAAATTCCCTTGAATTCCTTTTTGGGCTCTATCTCCTTCCACGTGCCAAATTCATTTATTCTATCTCCCTCCAATTTAAATTCAATGTATCGGGCAGGATCGTTTGCCATCCTGGTCATCACACTGGAATCAGTAGCCCAAACTAAATTAATAGCCGTAATAAAATTTTCTTTTTGTTTTATTTGTTGAGTTGGTTGATGCGAATCATCTCTTAGTTCAAATTCAGAATAAGTCTTTCCACCTAAGCTGTAAACCCAAAAAGTACCCTCATCATTGCCAAAATCAAACATAAAAGAATCCGTAATTTCTCCGGGGCCGAAACCAGATTCACCTTTCGAATTTAAGTATTGAAGTGTTTTTTTATCCAGTATGTGCATGGGGGGTTGATTGGTCAACTCCTGTATTACAATAAAATCATTTTTAACTAGAAGATTATTTGGTTTTAATAATTCAGGATAATAATATTTTTGGCTAACTAACTCAATGCTTTTTGGTATGGTCTCTTTTGTGAATACCTTGTTAGAAGGATCTGACTTCTTGCAGGCACAAAGTAATAGACCTGAAATTAAGATCAATAAATTATTTTTATTTAATAATAATAGTATTTTCATATATCAATTAGTCTGCGATTTAAGCTCTGAAGCCATTTGATTAAGGCTTCAGAGCTTTTTATTTTAAACTGTGCATGAATCTGTATTACATTTTTTTTCATCACCTATCCAGGGTCTTCCCTCTTCATCGTAACATATGGTATTAGGTAAACCAGCTTGACAACACACCCAACTTGTACAACAACCCCCTTCGGCCTCCACATTAAAGGAATTAAATAATCCCACACTCATGGCCACTACTCCCATGGCAACAGTAGCTTTCTGCAAAGTTATTTTCTTTTTCATGCTATTTTTTGGTTTATGGTTAAAAGATGTTTTAATTAAACCAATTAAATTTATTTTTCATAAAGAGATAATTATATTTATTGTGAACTGGCTGCTTTTTCCCGTGAACTAGCGGTTTTATCGGACGTGGTGAGTTGGAGAAGGTTTTATGTAGTGATGTGGTAATTGAAGATTAGTGAAAGAAACTGGGTTTTAGGTATTATTTGTAATTTAGCTTGATCCTCATTTCCTTTGTTAACGCCTTAAACATTTCTTTTTCCCTTATGGGCCACTGTTCAAAGGGTGGGAGGTACTCTACCTTGGTTGCATTCGACTTTTGATTCATGATATGGTTTATTTTGTTCCAATCTGCATCCCTTTTTTCGGTTAATTTCAAAAATTCTATAACTTGTAAAATTGTTTTTTCCCTGATAGACTGGTTTTTTGAAAAGAAATCTTCGTACTTAATTTGTAGGGAATTTTCACTGTTTTGCAAGGATTCCTGAATAATGCTATTGACTTTATTCCAGTACCAGGCTATTTTGTGAACCCGGTTGAAATCGGGCCATTCTTTTTCCCATCCATCGCCTGGAAAGTCCTTGGGGCAGATCCTTTTCCTGTGATCGTTTTCCCCATAAAACAACATTTCCCCACCACTATCTTTTGGAGATTTAGCATAAAATGACCTGACGGAGTCTATTGGATTTCTGACTACATACAAAAACTTGATAGATGAAAATGTAGCCATTAGTTCCGGAATAAGGTATGCAGCGTGCGGATTTGATTCTATATAGGTGGTCTCTGGAGTGGAAAGCACTTGCTTTAGTAATGGTTTTCTGAATTCACATATATTTTGGCAGCTGACGTCAAAAATCAAATCTGTCCTAATTTTTTGCATACCCATGTCAAAAAAATCAGGTTGGGGCTCATGAACTGCATATACCTGACTGAAACAGGTATTAAAAAAATCCTGGAAAAAACGGGTGCCTGTTCTACCTGCACTGAGGATAAAAATTGTTTCTACCTCAATGCTTTCTTTGGGTTTTGACTTCCTGCTATTATTTCCAGTTTTATCTTTAAATAAACAAGAGATAGGATTAATTTGTATTTTCCAAGCCATTATTTAGTTGGTTTAGTAGAATCATTTTCTTTTTTATTTCAGTCCATTTTGATTTGGCCACCTTAAGGCGAAAATCGTTTTGCATAATTATTTCCCTTTTTTTACTTGAAGAGAATAGATTAAATTTACATTTACTATGCAGTTTCGGTTTATTTTGAAAAAGTTTTCCGGCAACTTATCTTCCATACTTTTAAGAGAAGAACAGAAAGAATGGCTGTTTTTATTCAAACAAAAGACCGTGAGCAGGTAATCATTTACTAAAAAATGCGTTATTTTTTTCAACTCTAGTTTTAGTATGGTTTGGCTGCATTTGAGAATTAAATAGGAGGTTTCCATAAAAAATATTTAGTAGTATAACTATATTGTTAAAGTAAAAAAAAAAATAGAATTTAACAAAATAATAGGTGTTAATTTGACATTTGTATTGGAATTACATTTTTAATCTCAGAATTATGTAATAGACGATCTATTTTCTATTACCGATTAAAATTTATTTGTATATATTTTTTGTTTAATCAGTGCTTTTAAACAAAAATATTTGAGTCCTAAATGACTTATAGCAGATCAGTATATATTTTTTCCAGTTTTTTACCTAAATGGAAGTTGTCAAACTTGTGTTCTATAAATTTTCTACCACTATTTCCCATATCCTTTCTAACCCTTGGATGTTCAATAAGGTATTTCATTTTTATTTGAAGGGCATTGATATCTTTTTCGGGAACTAGGTATCCAGTGATGCCATCCATTACTCCTTCAGGTATCCCATTGTGTAAGGTAGCAATTACCGGTAATTGCATGGCTTGGGCTTCCTGAAGTACCAGACCCTGTCCTTCAGAATTGCCATCACTCGCCGTAATGCTAGGAAGTACAAAAATGTCGGAATTTCTGTAAAAATTGATAATGTCAGCCTTTTTTTTCTCTCCATGAAAGAAAACCTTTTCCTCCAATCCAAGAAAGGTTACCAGTTCCATTAAAGGTTTCATCAATTCACCATCGCCCACGATGTCATAAAAGGTATTTGGGTGAAGTTCTACAAGCTGGTGAAAAGCTGAGATGGAGTAGTACAATCCTTTTTTCTCTACTAATCGCGCAACGCTTAACAGTCGAATGCAATTTTTGTCTGTTTTCTGCTTATGAGGTATAAATTCTCCAGGATTCACACCAATGGGCAAAACCACAATTTTATTCTTGTCAAATCCAGCTGAAATTGCATTTTCCCTGATAAAATTAGAAATGACAATAAATATATCGCTATTGGAAAACAGGTTTTGATAATAGTTTTCACCCATTGCCCGATGAGTGATATCATAGCCATAAAAGGTGGTGAGCATTTTACCACCTAAAAGTCCTAGTGATCTCACAAAAACTGCTCTCAAGCCGGTAGGGCCAAAATGACAATGAATAATATCATATTTATTTTTTGATATAAATGGATAGAAGAGAGAAATCAAATATAACCGACGTATCATATCCTGATTGCGGTAAAAATCCTGAGAATCAAGTAACTTAACCAATTTTCGAACAGCCTGCTTAATATTTACCAACACAAAGAATTTTAGCCAAGCCCATATTTTGTTTTGGGGTACTTTAGGTGGATAAAAAGTATGCTGGAGTAATCCTAATCGGTGAATCTCATCATGTACTTTAGTTTCTTCAGACTTGCCTGCCGGAAAAATATCCACCTTATGGCCTGCCTCAATCAAATAACTAATTTGGTTGAGTATAAATGTTTCGGATAATTTGGGGAAACGCTCAACTAAGAACGCAATTTTTAATTTTTTTGAAGTTTCATTCATTTTCTAAAGCTTGTTTTTAAGTGACTCGATGGAATGAAAGTCAAGAAGGTATTTTATGTCTTTTTTAGATAATTCGTTATATCCGACTTTTGAAAAGCACAAAAAGTCCCCCTCAAACTGATAAACCTGATAGTCATTGTAAAGTAATAAAAGTGCTGCTTTTAATTCTTCCCGGTTCAAGTGTTTCATTTCAAATAATATAAGAGAGGGTTTAAATCTGGTCAAATCCAATTGTCTAAGTATTTTCCAGTCGTGGCCTTCACAATCTATCCGCAATAGATCGATTTGTTGAATTCCATGCTTTTGAAGCAAAGTTTTCAGGGTAATTCCCTTTATGCTTGTGGAAACAATAAAGGGGGTTAAAATACCGTTCAGATGTTTACTGATATGGTTTTTGTCAAAGGAGCCCAATTGGTCATACCAGTCCGGAAGATTGCCTAGGATGTATTTGGCCTTTTGGTCTACCCAATAAAATTCCTGCCTTGTGCCATTATTGATGGCGGTGTTTTCGAATAAAAACCTAGTTGAATCGGGGTAATGGGTCTTTAGTTTTTCAAATAGGTAGGGAACGGGCTCTACGAAAAGCATTTTCCATTTTTTATTTTTTAAAATAGACTTATGAAGTGGGTCTTTGGTTTTGCCGTCATTGGCTCCAATTTGTACTACCGTCCAGTTTTTCTTATTCCCAGTAATATGAATCCAGTACTCAACCTGGGATTTAATCTTCAATTTAGGATTCAATTTTTTAGTTAAATTTGTAAAATAATTTAAGATTGAGACCATTCTTGGATTTTGTTGTTTAACTCCTTTTTCCCCAGTGATTTAATATAAAGAATGTCGTTCCATTTTCCCTGGTCTTCACGATTACTATGGAAACTACTATTGATTCCACGAGGATGAGAAAGATGGAACAAGGGTCCGTCTATGCGGTTATGATTGTAACCTAGCCCTTTCCATCGGTGTATTCGCTCTCCATCTTCCCTTCCCCACCCGTAAAAGTTCGGGTTTTCAATCCCCGTTGCCTTGTAATCCTGAAGGTTTGCAAGAAAAGCACCACCTATGGGGTCAGGTCCATACATTGACATCATTTTAGCTTTGTGTGAAGTAAATACTGTAAGATCCCGATTTTTTATAAAAATTTCCCTAAGGATCATACCCGTATCTAAAAATTCTTTGGCATAGGGAAAAACGAAACTTGATTCGCCATCTTTCATGCATTTTAGGGCTGCTATGATTTGTTTTGGTGGAATGATAACATCACAGTCCCAAATTGCTACAAATGGTGTCTTAGAAAACCCTACCAATGTATTGATGTATTTTGTCCGGTGGAAGATATCGTCCCTATCTTCTTCAAACCAATAATTTATTTTATTCCCTGCTAAAGCAGAAATAATCCCGGTTTTATAAGCGGAAGCTTCAAGGACTAAAATAGGAGAGCGTAAGTGATGGTGTAGAAAGTCTATCACCACCATTAGGTTTTCCAACCGAATGACTGAATCCAACCGGACAGGAATAAGAAAGCTGATATCTTGCAGAGACGCTTTATTCATGTTGAGGATCTTTAATTTGTTTCAAAAAAAGGAGAGCGTAATGAATTCCTGTAATTCCGTAAATAAACCCCATTTCGTTTTCTGGATTTTTTTCGGTGGCTCTCCAATACTCGGATTTCTCCAGATGTTGCATCGCTAGTTGTACGTTTTTTTCATCATTAAACAAGCCCTTCCAATCATCTATTTCCAACCCTACTTGCTTGTCTAATAAAATCAAACCGGAAAGACCGTTTTCTACATACAGGCTTTTATTTGCAAGCCTAAAAGAAGTGATTGAAGCACTATTTAATTTTTCTTGCAGAAGTCGGGTGTGTGCTGACCAATCCTCATGTGCCACCTTGCTCATTCCGTAAAGCAAACTGAGACAGTTTCCTAAATTTTGGGGAATCAAGGAAAGCAGCAGAGGAGAAATGTTTCGAATCATTTGTCGGGTTTTGTTGGGCATTATGTTCAGGCGGTTGATTTCACCCAACACATACAGGTAATTGGGTAGGTCCCAGAATAGGTTAAATTCTTTTGGCTCAGTAAAATTGCCCCTGTTTTCTTCGGCCATTAGGTGGATGCGGTTGATCAGTAAAACTGCAAGAGAAGTGAATATTTCACTGTTTACCTTCTCTGGCGCATTTTTAGGCTGGACTGAAACACGGTCGAGGATATAGATCAGGTAGCCTAATATTCCACGCTTTAAGCCAAATTCAAGCTCGTACGTTTTTTCAGAAATAACCTTGAAAAGGATTGTGTCTATTTCCATTAGCAATTCATCGGCATTACCCTCCAATAACCTCTTTTGATTAATTGGTTAATTCCCCAGGCAATTCCGGCCAGTCCATTGTCAAATGAGGTCGGCATCGGGTTTTGGTGAATAAAATTGTACCCCTCTTGTAGTAAATGTTCCGCTGCATGCTGGTATTTTGGTTCTTCGCACTGTTGAAAGGCTTCAAAGAAGTAAAGGCAAAGGCCAAACTTGCCTTTAAAGAGTCCAGGATTTTCGAGGCTGGTGTAATGTCCCAACAATAGCTCATCTCGTGTATGGAAAAGTTGTGTAACCTTATTCATCTGTTAGTTTTACAGGGTGGTAAAGTTTATTTTTCAAATTCCCTGTTTTTTCGAAACCGGGTCTCCATCGCATGGTGCCGTCGGAAAGTATACCTCTTTTGTTAGGTGTATTTTCCGAATAAAATTTGTTTTCAAGGCCTTCGGGTACAAATTCCCCTTTCCCACCAAAGTCTTGGATGGAAAATCCACTTTCATAAAGCAGGGTAGGAATGAGTACTTCATGATGCCCACACCACTTGCTTAAGAGTGCTTTGTGAAGTAATTCTAAAGCTTGACGTGAAATTCGGTAGATGGGGTTAAAGGACCGGATCCGTTGCTCTTGTGGGATAACGGTGTAGGGATGGGCCAGGGTAGGCCACCAAGGCCATTCCGGTTCTTCTTTATAGCGGCGGATATGACTACTGATAAAATCAGTGTCAATAGAGGAAAAATCTTCAAAAAAGGATTTCCAATCCCCCGAGAATTCCACGTCGTCTTCAATGCACCAATAGTAATCGTAATGTGGATGAGAAAGGTAGAATTTTAGCAAGGGGAAATGATTGCTACCCGGTACCAGGGTAAAGCCAAGTGGGAAATAATTCAAGGAGCTTAAGACTTCATCGTCAAAGATGTGCGTATTCACGTCTTCTAAGTTTGGATTAGAATTATCCCCTAGCAAATGGTACAACACCACTGTATCTCCCATATTTTGGGTAGCTGTAAACAGCTTATGGTATTTTTGAATTAAAGGGAGTGAGGTTTTATTGGTGAGGATTAAAAAAGATTGTTTTAGCGAAGTATTTTTGCCCATTGAGGTATTATTTTAGGTCAGGTAAGTCAAAAACAGCAATTCCTGGATCTTCATCTGTGGTGATGCCATATAATTTTTGGGATTCCTCGTCTACCGCCAATCCTCTGATAGAAATATCCAATATAAAATTACATTTAATTTTACCTTCCAGGTCAAATGCATAGATATCATTGGCGATTTCATTACTTTCCCTCAATTGTTTTTCGGTTTTATCAGAATATAAACCAAAAATATAGTTTTTGGATATAGCAATGTCCAAATAGGCCAAGGGTTCGGCTATACCCACGATTAATTTATTAGATGAGCCACTGGAATTAGCAATTGTAAATTTGGGAATGTAATTGAAGGGGCCATCTGTAATGAAAATTTTTCCTTTCTCTTTGTTTAAAATTTCAATTCTATCTCTATAAACACCAGCAGATGCATAAACATTATTTATCTGGTTTCCTTTAAACCATCCCATATGTAAATCCGACATCATATAATTGGTTAGGTCTTCTCTGACTAAATGATCTTCCCATTTCCCATAATTCGCTAAGCGCCTTCCATCAATCGAAAATTCTACAAATTGATGGGGATCATTTACCATGCGGCACATAACTGTACTATCGGAGGACCAAGCCATGGCCATGGCCATATAGAAGTCTCCTTCTTGTTTGATTTGATTTTTTGACAATGATGTGGTATCATCAAGGTCGAATTCTGAAAAATGCTTTGACATTGCGCTATAAACCCAGAAAGTATTATCATTGGCACCTAAATCAATTCCTGAGACGTCAGAAACTTCACCGGGTCCAAACCCTATTTTACCGAATGGCCGCAAATATTTCATTTTTTTTGCATCGAGGACATGAATTGGAGGAAAATCTTCAAGTACCCTTCTGCTTTCGCCAATGATCAACTTATTGTTTTTAATGAAAATTTTAAGCGGCACTTTTATTTCCTCAAAAAAGTATTTTTTGCCAGCCAGGTTTACTGTTCTAGGGATCGTTTTATCCGTAAAGCTTTTTAAATTATCGGATTTCAATTTGTCTTCTGAACAATTTATAAAGCATAATAGTACAATGATTAATATTGCCACATTTATTAAAACCTGATTTGTGTTTTGAGTTAAATTCACAACAGTATTAATTTTACAATTCCATAAAATTCTTCACGATAAACCGTATTATTTTAACCAACCCAATTTAATCTTAGTATAAAATATTTCTTACTTTGAAGCCTTTTAACTACTATTTACCATAGATTATTAATGATTCGAACAGGTATCACTTGGAAAATCTCTTTGAACTTTTCTGTCCTTTGACCAAATGATTCCAGATTCATCCGTACAATACATAGTGCCTGGGCAACACATATAGCCACAACCTCCATCCGCGGTTGTATTAAATGAATTAAACTATACCAGTCTACTACCAGGGTTGCTTCTGTATTGTCTTTTTCTTTTTTGTTGTAAAAATATTACGTTTAATATGGAAGGAAATTGCAAAAATTTTATGAAGGAAAAAATATTTGAAATTAATTATCTTGCGAATAGGCCGATTTTTCTCGTGATCTGGCATATTTATCAGATATGGGATGAGGTGATCTTGTGATCGTGGGATGAGGGGATATTTGGCAATGATGCACAGGCAGGTAGGGCCATAGTCTCTAGCATCGGGTTCTAGAAGGGAAATGCTGATTTCAAGTACAGGAGTATTTAAATCTAATCAATTATTTTCATCTTCAAACGGACAAATCCCATCTCATCATTTATATTTTCATAAATCCAAATTTGACCGTCCTTGGCGAAATGTTTAGCAGGTTTCTTGATCAATTGCGGAACAAGGGATTCTCCAATCTGATTTAATTCTCCGTCGTAGGCTGTTAAATACACCTTGGTTTTCTTTTCATTCTCCTCCAATGAAAACCGATAAAAGACTTTGTTTTTCTCATCCCAAAAAGGGGGCAAAAAATTAATTTCCTCCTTATATCTTCTATATTCTATCTGAAACGATTCTGAGGTTTCATGTTTCTTTATATATTCTTTCTCTTTTTGATTCGCAGTAAGTTGACTATTATATGTTTTCATAAATAGAGAGTCGACCTCAGTATCATACCACATTAAGGTGCTTATGATTTCGTTGGATAAAATAACTTTGTTACCGAATCTTTCTATGCCTACTTTTGGCCCCTGAGTCATATGAGCAGTGGCTTTACCTGTATAAGTATATTTAAAACTATAATCAGGAATTTTCTCAAAACTCTTCAGCTCAATTTTAGAAATCTCATAGTCCTTCAGATACAGGATCCCCAACACATAATTATTGTCCTTGTACCGATAACTTAATCCATATAGCCTCTCAGCGTTTGTATCAAGTATAACTCTTGGCCCAAATTGTTCACCACCTTCCATGGGATGCCCACCTAAGGAAAAGTTTTCAAAATAAACGGTATTTAGCTTTTCCCCGTCCAAGGAAAACAAGGAGGTTTGATTCATGCCAGTTAGTGTAATTTGGTCTTCGTTATATGTTTTTATCACTGCCACATTACTCCCTATACCATTCGGGCCCTCTCTCTCAAAAGGACACTTCTCTTCCAGACGCAACTCATCCAGGTTTATTTTCTCAATGGCAACATCGTTCTCATTAAAATTAAAAAGGTGCTTACCATCTTTGCTTAAATCAGAACTGAACAGCTGATATTGTAAAAATATAATTTCGTCACCAGAATCAATAAGAACCGTATCTAAGGAAAATTGCAGATTGGAAAAATAATCGGAGCGATTTTCAACAATATTTTCTTTACAGGAAATTAAGATTACAAGAATCAATACCGCATATATTTTTTTCTTTACATTTTCTAATCATTGGACAGAGGTAGCATTTGAGATAATTAAACACATTCCCTCTCAGGTAAAAGTTTATAGTCCATCATTCATTTCCTAGTAATAGAACTCTAAATAGGCCATACTTTTTTAGTATAGGGCCCATTCACACTAATTGAAGCAAATCACGGGATTTATGGACTATATTCTCCTAATTGGCTTGTGCAATTTCTGACAATTGCGTCATTCATCTCTGATTCAGAACAATACGATCTATCCAATGGCAAGAACGATAATTGCACCCATCGGCGGAGTCCCCGTAAATCGTTGTCAGTGGTTTTTGCTGCGACCCATTTTCTGCCGCCAGCTTCAATTGGGTTAAATATAATGATTTATTTTAAAATTTTAGTTGAAAGTGTTTTGAGAGGGAAATTTGGTGATGTGGTGATTGAGTGAGTTGGTGATGTAGTGATCTTGTGATGGGGGTGGTTTGTTTTGGGATTGGGTTTTAGGTTTGGGACCGTAATATTAAAAGGTTATTGGCTATTTAAGGATTAATTTTCATGTTCAACCTTCAAGCCTATTCGAAAAAGCCGAAAATAATCCTGCTCTATTTCTTCGTTCGGTTTTTCCATCATCCAAAGTTCGCCGCTTCGAAGAACCATGGAACTGGCTATTAATCCCTTTGGTTCAAAATCATTTAGCCTATCTCCATTAGTATCAAAAATAGCAATTCTATGTGGGTATTTTTCTCGCATTCTATCCCAAAACAACCTTGCTTCCTCTGGTGACTTGCTTATAAAAGCCTCTTCTATGTCCAGTCTTTCATAACCAGGAAAATAGGCGATAATAAAGTATTTATCTAATTTATTTATATTCCGTATTTTTCCAGAAGTTTTTGAGTGTCCAAAAAATCTTACATCGTCAGAATAAGTGTCTGAGCCCTTATAATAACGGTAATCAGGCAGCTCTAGCGGAATCTTGGATACCAAGGAATGGGGTTTAGTATTCTGAAAGATGTAAATGGCTGGTTCCACTCCAAACACTACATAAATCAAGTTACCAGATACGGTATAGGAAGGTTCCCAGGCACTGCTGAAAAAGTATTTACCATTGCGAAAGATACTGGTTTCAGGAAATGAAACAATTGGTTCATTATCTCCTGTTTTCGGATTTAACAAAATTAAAGGAAAATGTTTTTCGTAAAAGCGATTCTCGCTATTAGAAATAGTTTGAGATGATGGATTAAAATATAAATACTGGTCTTCTGATTCTTCCAATCCTTGACCCAATCCAATTCGGGAAAAACCTTGATTTGGGCTTTCACTATGTTTGACCAAATTTTGCAGCTTTCCCTCAAAATTGTAAGTCAAAAAACCTTTTGACCCATAAGCAAGAAATGAATTACTTCCATGGAATTTAAGTGGAGCGATAAGATTTCCATAACTATCAGGAACATCTCCCCATTTGGAAAAAGAAGTTAGAATGGAACCATCAAAATCAGCAATTGAGATTATTTGGGAGGTTTCTTTGTGCTCCATAAAGAGGATTCTTTTTGATATAGGATCTATATCATGTACGGTTGGGTTACCTAAATAGTCAATCTTTACACTGTCTAGCTTAACGAAGGTGATCTTTTCATTGGACTGATGGAAAGCTGTTAAATCCGTATTTCTTTTCCTTAAATCACAGGAAATCAAAATAAAGCTTAAAAATATTAAGTACTTCATCAGGTCAATTGAGTTTGGATGTTGAAAACTAGCTTCCCAAGAATGGCAATTAAATTTTATCCACCAATGCAATAAAAAGTAATGCTATAACTTTCAAAGTAGCAATATGCTTTACAATTGAAGTAACCTAGCCTTTGAAATTGGCTTCACTTTATGAAACATTGTATTCGAAATGCTATCCAGGTCCATGATTAAATAATAGGTATAACCAAAAATTCGGCTGTTTCCCAGATCTTCCATAACTTCTAGACAATAGGCATTAATCGAGCACTTCCTCTGCTACCAGCTTTAATTGGTTTAAATATAATAATTTATTTTTAATTCTTTAGTTGGAAGGGCTTTAAGGGGGGATTTTGTGATGTGATGATAGAGTGATCTTGTGATCTTGTGAGTTTGCGATGGGGTAATGTGGTATTAGGTTTAGGAGACTTTAATATTTGGATTTATGCTTAACTAGGTTTTATCTACCAAAGTTAAATTGAACCTTACCAGTCCTCAGGCAAGTCTAGTGACCAAACGTCATTGACTAGGGGAGGGAGCATGCCTCCGGCAACAAATATTTTATCCTGGAAAACAAAAGCCGAATGTTCATGTCGGCCGGGCCAGGATATTTTCGGCTTGTATTCGATCCAGTTTATGCCATCCTTGCTGTACCAAACATCTCCCCAGTTTTTGTAAGGGTTGTTGGACCAACCGCCCATTACCCAGATGCAGTCCCTGTACACGACAGATGAAAACCATATGCGCTCATGCCAGGGGGCAGCTTCGGTTACCTGTTCCCAATTGGCACCGTCCTCCGTGACCCAAACATCGTTTTTTGCATGGTATTCAGGGGTGTAATTGCCTCCGCCGAAAACATACATCTTGCCATTGAGCACAGCTGACTGATGGTAAGCTCTCGGAGACCAGCCAGCATCGGCAGTGGCCAATTCCCAATCCTTCCCATTTTCGGAAACCCAAACATCGTTTTTAAGGCTTTTTTCATCCCCAAAATAATAATTCTCTATACCGCCCATTAACCAAAGCTTGCCTTTGAATTCCACTACAGTTGCGGCAATTCTTGGTGTCCAGGAAGCTGCCTTCTTTTCCAATTTCCAGTCTGCTCCATTTGTGGAGGACCAGACACTGTTGCTGGCAGAATGTCCTTCCAGCCGACCATTGTACCAGCCTCCCATGATCCACATTTTGTCCTTAAAACCAAAGGTCATGGGCAGGTCACTGTGGATCCATGGCGCATTGGATGCTACTTTGTTCCAGTCCTTTCCATTGGCGGATGACCATACATCTCTTGGTGGTGCATGGTGGGAATCAAACCAGCCACCTAGAATCCAGAGTTTGTCGTTATAAACCAGTTCTCCTTGGGAATCCCTGGCCTGCCAATCAGCTTGCTCGCTCACCTTTTCCCAATTGGGCAAAGGGTTTTGGGCCTTCAGGTCATTTACCAATAGGCCAAGAAAAAGTAAAGGGAGGAGGTAATTTCTCTTGTTCATTTTAGGCATTATTTTACTAATTTACTCTTTTTCCAAAGCCCAATGAATACTATTGATCAGCAATTGAATAAAGGGTGCTTGTTTGAAATCCGTAGGATAGCCCAATGAGGTGTAAAAAACCTTTCCACCATAAGCTGTATTTCTTGTCCATGCAATGGGTTCGATGTCGGATTTTCCTCTTGGCTTTCCATTGAGTAAAATTACTGCATTTGGGTCAATGATGGGCTTTACTTTGTACACTTGCCCCTTGCTCTTCCAATTTTTCAAATCTATGTCAGCTAAAATTGGATGGCCTTCCGCATTGGGGAAAGCAGTCACAATTGTCCCTAATTTCTCAGGGAAATAACCATTGTTTTCACAACCCAAGATGTCCGGTACAAAACTCCACCAACCCTCGAAACCGGGCTCCACTTCATCTCTCACCGAAAACCCGTGATTGGCTGTTCGCAAACCCACCAATGGTTTGCCTGACCTGAGGTAATTTTTGATGCTTGTCATTTGGTCAAAAGGCAGGGCCAATCTTCTACAAAAGACAACCAATAGGTCCGCCTCTTCTAGTATCTCAAGATTAGGAAAGCGGTAGGCACCGTGTGTGCCCTCTCCCTTAAGTACTGTAATTTTTAAGTCTTCATATTTTTCATCAAGCATCTCCGCAAAAGGAGGGACGGTAAGGTGTGCTTCATAATTTAAAGGATCTTCACTGATCAAAAACACCACATGCTTTGGTTCCTTAGGTTCATTGGCGCCTAAGGTTGTTGCAAAGATAGTTACAGGTAAGCCTACAATACAACAAATCAAAAGCGTGACCAAGATGGATTTAGGGTTTTTCATTATATGGTAAAATGGTTGATGTAAAGTCTATTTGAATCAATTAATATAATTGGCAAATTTTAATTTTGGCGGTTACGTTACCTAAATATGGTTTAAATTTTTTAAGTATTGAAATATTATCCTATAAAATATGGGGTAAGTAATGGATTTAACCGGACCCGGAGCGGAGTCGAAGAGGTAGGTGAAACGGTCACGTCTCCCTAAGGCTTCGGCTCCGCTCAGCCACTGGGGAAGGGGGATTTTGATCCGTTATGATTATCGGATACGGTATAACACACTAGCCTACTCAGCCCGATGAATAAATACAAAATCAACATTAAATCCCCATTTCCGCAAATCCCCCTTACCCAAGGGGGCAAGGGGGATTTCTACGAGAATGGACAATAAAATACAAATGATTTTTTAGAATGTGAATCGTCTAAAAAAGATTACAGAAATTGATTTAAATACTGCTATAGGTTTACAGTTTACGTAAGAAATCCCCCTCTGTCCCCCTTTTTAAGGGGGATTTGGAAGCGATTGGGTTAACGGATACGACATTCCCATTGGCTTTCTCAGCCCGATGAAATAATACCCTATCAGCACAAAAACCCCATTTCCGCAAATCCCCCTTATCCAAGGGGGCAAGGGGGATTTTTACGAGAATGGACAATAAAATACAAATGATTTTTTAGAATGTGACTCGTCTAAAAAAGATTACAGAAATTGATTTAAATACTGCTATAGGTTTACACTTTACGTAAAAAATCCCCCTCTGTCCCCCTTTTTTAAGGGGGATTTGGAAGCGATTGGGTTAACGGATACGACATTCCCATTGGCTTTCTCAGCCCGATGAAATAACACTCTATCAGCACAAAATCCCCATTTCAGCTAATCCCCCTTATCCAAGGGGGCAAGGGGGATTTTTACGAGAATGGACAATAAAATACAAATGATTTTTTAGAATGTGACTCGTCCTAAAAAAAGTTTACAGAAATTGATTTAAATACTGCTATAGGTTTACACTTTACGTAAAAAATCCCCCTGCGCCCCCTTTGAAAAAAAGGGGGATTTTAAGTTTTCAGGATTGCCAATTGCGTACATAGCTTTACATTGAGTCAATCCGATATGCGAATCAGAAGGGGTAGGTATAATATACACACAGCCCTATTTCCTATTTATAATCCAAACTCATGTTCTTCAGATCATAGCCAATATAAAGTGGCCCATAGCCAAAATCATAAGACATGATGCCACCCAGGTTGGGCTCAAATTGGTTTTGCATAAACAGGCTGTAAATGCCTTGATTAAAAGCCTTCATGTCAAAGGAGAAAACCACATATAGCGTCTTGGACTGCTTGGCGGGTATCTCTGCCTGGTTGGAAGGTACTTCTCCCAAATTAATCTCTCCCATATCTTTTGGCTTAACATACATGGAAAAGGGTTGGCCTCCAGGTAAGATGACACTGGAGCGAAAAATGGGGATACTTATCGGAAATTCATTTTGATTCCTGAAAGTAAAAGGGATAAGAATTTCAAAACCCCTGGTCTGTGGTCCAGGCAATTGATCAGGAAATTCAGTAAATTTTAATTGATCGTAGGTGTCCTGAAAATCATCCCATTTTTGAGAAGCTCCAAGGTTTCCCGTAGGGTCAAGAATATTGTCTACAAAATAATCAGTAAGCTTAAAACTACTGCTTCGGTACAATAGTGCTTTTGTGTTGTTCCATTTGTTATTGATTTGACTGTCAAAAGGCCTAATCAAGTCAAGCATGTATTTCTCAATTTTCACATCCTTGGTCCTAAATATATTTTCAATTACTGGGTCGGGAACAGGAACTGTCATTTTCACTACTGCATCAATAAAAGGGTCCTTTAAGCCATCCATTTCTCCATTAATTAATAAATCCCCAAAAGGAATTAAAGCATTTTTGATGGCATTGGGATTGAGAAGGTTGCTTCCTGTACCCAAGAGTTTGATTTCTATAGGTTCGTTGGATTTAGTGATGGAGGGAGGAGCAGGGATTTTTACTCGGGCGCTGTGTTCATAGGAAAAATTGAATTTTCCGATCTTTTTCTGGAGTAGTTTGTTGAGATAAGGTTTTAATTCGGAAGACTCAAGATCAAAATCCTCACTTACGGCCAACTGGAAGTTAGGCAACATATTGGTGTAATCCGTAAGGTCCAGTTCTATAGCCGTTTTAAAGGTGATATTGTTGTTTTTGCCCAACAATTGCCTCAACTGGTTAGAATTTAAAGTAAAGGAATAATTTAGCAAAGTGGTGGATTTGGCGGGTACCATTACCTCTTGATGTGTTTTGGCCAATCCTATGTCTTTTCCATCGACGAATATCCCCATGACATGATCAGGAATGGGCAGTTCTTTTTTGTAGGGATTGCTGATTTCATAAACCAGGTCAAAATTGACGGAAAAATCTACAAGGGATGTTTGGTTAAACTTAACATCAAAAGACTGCTGTTTGGCCCTTGGCAACATGTCTTCGAGCACCATCAGGTTGGTACTGCAACTAAGTAAAAAGCAAAATCCTATAAATAGTAAGAACTGAATTATTCTAGGTGTTTTCATGAGAGGTTGTGTATTGAGTGGTTATCTTATCTTCAATCTATTGATAAATAGTTGAATGAAGCTTACTAAAGGTAGCTCAAAATACCGAATTTTTTCTGTGTCATGGGAGAAGGGTGATGGTTATATCACTTAAAACCATATTTTACAATTTGATTCTTCCCATTTTCGTGGGCATGTGCTTTGATTCCTTTTGCGCTGGAGCCCCCTTAAGTACTAGATGCCTTTTCAATTTTGGCGGAAGAACACGAGGAACGAAAAAATCAACACATGATGACCATTGATTTAAATCGGGTAGATAATTTCATTTATTTTCGTAAATTGAAATATTATAATAAAATCCTATTATAAGTTATTTTAGTTTTTTACCTATTATTGTAAATAACCATTTTCTAGAAGTGATTGTGAGCAATTAACTTAAACCCAGATCTTGCGACCCCTAATTCACCATACTGATAAGGATTTGGTATGTTCCCTAAGGCAAGGGGATATAAAAGCTTTTGATGAATTGTATTTCCGCTACCTTCCAAAATTACTTGGTTTTGCTTATAGGTACCTTAGCGACGAAATTGAGGCAGAAGAGGCGGTACAGGTGATATTCATCAAAATATGGGAAAGGAGAAAAACACTTGATGAAAACCGAAACTTCAAATCCTATTTGTTTCAATCTGTAAAAAATCAATTGCTCAATAAGCTTAGGGACCAAAAGAAAAACTGCACCATCGAAGAAATACCTGAGAAATATTGTGTCAGCACAGATAATGTATTCGAAAAATTATCTTATAAAGAACTGCAGCATACTACCACAGCCCTGATTAAATCCCTTCCCAAAACACGACAAAAGGTGTTTCTTTTAAGTAAATTTGAGGGGTTGAGCAATGAGGATATAGCTTCCCAATTAAGTCTTTCCAAAAGGACCGTCGAGCATCATATTTATTTGGCTACCAAGTTTCTTAAGGGGGAGTTAATCCATAAAGTGTCTATATATGGACCATTAATCTTGGTTTTTTTTAATAGTTAATTTTTAAAAAGGTATACCATCCTACCTGTACCTATCTGTCACATAATTTTCTATACTATCATTTAAAATTGTTTCGAATTTTTAAAAGGTAGCCCCTCATTTAGAAAAGAAATTTTCTGCTGTTATTCTACTGGGAAAAGTAGTTTCTCAAAATATTTTTCGATTTTTTTAAGTAATAAGTCGGTGCCAGGTGTAATGCTTAAAATGAAATAATATTTTGGAGGAGGAAAAGTTAATAAGATTTTTAAATAACCATACTACGCCCAAGGAAAACAGGGAGGTAATGGATTGGTTGAGTAAAGCTGACTCGGAAGACAAGTTCCTCAGGATGCTTCACGAAAACTGGAATTCAGAGGAGACGGATAAGGTAAGTAAATTAAAACAGGAGCAAATATTGGGTAATATTCATCGTGCAACCATAAAAAGCGCAAAGGCCCCCAAAAGAAAGCAGTTTTTTCATCAATTTTTTAAATTTAGTAAGGTTGCCGCTACTTTCCTTTTGTTTATCTTTTCTGTTTACTTTCTATATGAGAGCATTGTTTTAAAGGAAGATCAAGTAGAAATGGCGGGTATTCCAGTTGTTGAAATCCGAAAGCAAACTACCGCCGGTGAAAAGCTAAGGTTAACACTCCCTGACGGCTCAGAGGTAATTGTAAATTCCCTATCCACGATCACCTTCTCTTCTGATTTTGGGAGTAGCAATAGAGAAATAGCACTTGATGGTGAAGCTTTCTTTTCGGTAGCTCCAAATAAAAACCTGCCTTTCAAAGTGAAAACCGGCCCTGTGGTTACCACTGCATTAGGCACTGCCTTTAATGCCTATGCCAGAGATGAGGGGGTTAAAATTTCGCTCACTGAGGGCAAAGTCAATGTAAGCAAAGAAGAACAAGTGCTTACCCTTATGCCGGGAGAAATGGCTTCATTACAGCAAAATGATTTTCCAGATTTATCCAAAGGAAAATTTGATCCGGCCCAAACCATCCTTTGGAAGGAAGGTAAGATTCGATTCAAAAGTAAACCTTTCTTGGAGATTCTTCAGTCCCTTGAAACATGGTATGGGGTCCGTTTCGAAATGAAATGGGATGACAATAGAAAAGTCTCGGGCCTGTTCAATAATGAAAGCCTTGAAGACATACTTACTGGTTTGAGTTTTTCCCTTGATTTTGACTTCCAGATCAATCAAAAAAATGTAGTTATAAAATTTTAATTGCCTATGAAATAAAAACAAAAAGCAGGATAAAATTCCCATCGCCAAATGAAACATTTTACCCTGCCCGCTTTAAAGAAATCAATTCAATAAAACACCCAAAATTATGAAAAGAAAAATACTATACCTAATTAAGATGGTATCCAAAAACCTGCTATACGGCTGTTTACTGCAATGTTTGTTTCTGACTACCTTGCTGGCCAATGATTCCAAAGCCCAGATCAAACCGATCGATGAAACATTTATCCGAATGGCCAACAAGGACTGGAGTATACAAGAAGTATTCCAAAATCTTGAATCCAAAACAGACTATGTTTTCATTTTTCCGGATGACCTGCTTACCGAGAGGGGGCAGGTGACATTAAAGCCCGGAAAACAATCTGTCAATGATATTCTGGTACAGGTAGCCCAATCTTCCAGATTGAAGTTCAGGCAGGTCAATAACTCCATTTATGTAGGAGGATCCAGTCATTCAAATCAAGTTGAAAAAGTTACCATCAGTTTTGATTTTATAGAAATCAACGGAAAAGTCGTAGACGAGAATGGGCAACCCATCCCGGGGGCGACGGTTCTGGTAGAAGGTACAAACACTGGAACTGCTACGGACCTTGACGGCAATTTTTTAATCGAAGTGGCAGAAGGATCTGTATTGCAGTTTTCCTTTATAGGCTACCAATCCCAACGAATCACGGTTGGTAACCAAACAAGTCTGACCATTACCTTAACCGAAGACCAATCATCATTGGACGAAGTGGTTGTAGTAGGTTATGGCACGCAAAAGAAGGTCAATGTAATAGGCTCCGTAAGCCAGATTTCTTCTGAGGCCATAGAAAATCGTCCGGTACAGCAACTGTCTCAGGCGATTACAGGCCAAATGCCCGGTGTTACGGTGATTCAGAGGTCAGGAAGACCTGGTGAAAGTGGTGGAGATATTCGGGTGAGGGGAGTAGGGTCCTTTGGAGCTACCCCAAACGCTTTGATTTTGATAGATGGTATACCGGGGAATATGAATGATATCAACCCTGATGACGTACAGTCAATATCCGTATTAAAAGATGCCTCATCAGCTGCTATTTACGGAGCGAGGGCTGCAAATGGGGTTATTTTGGTGACCACTAAATCCGGTAAAAAAAGCCAGTTATCCGTAAGTTATAATGGTTACGTTGGGTTCAATCAACCTACTCAATTGCCACAATTTGTAAATTCCTGGGAGTATGCAGAGATGTATAATATTGCCTCTGGAAGCAACAGCTATACCGCTGAGGATATTCAGAAATACAGGGAACAAAATGATCTGGATAATTATCCAAACACCAAATTTTTAGACTATTTGTTCTCGGAGCAGGGAATTCAAACTGGCCATACCCTTACGCTGAACGGTGGAGATGAAAAAAACAAGTATTTTTTGTCTGGGGGCTTTTTAAATCAAGATGGAATAATTGAAAAGAATAAATATTCAAGGTATAATCTTCGCTTGAATCTAGAAAACCAATTGGGTGAAAAATTAAAATTGACCACCCGCTTATTCGGGTCGATAGAGGAGAGAAATGAACCTCAGGCTACTGCCAATAAAGGAGGAGAATTGGAAAATCAGTTGATTCAAAATGCCATTAGATATCCTGCAATTTTTCTGGGCCAGGCCTCCAATGGGGATTTTGGTATTGGTCCTGAAAGTGGGGGGACACCGGTTTCTTGGCTACAGTCTGCTTCTTACTTAGAAAACCCAAGAACCAGGACGGGACTCAATATGAAACTCGATTGGACACCATTAGAAGGGATGGTCTTTTCTGCTATCGGTGGTTACAATTCATTCTTATTTGAACAGCGTTCTTACCTGGCTTCTCAACGGTTAAACGACGATGTAATCCACGATCAATCTTACCTGAATCAATTTAGCAATAAAGAGATTTTTAAAACGGCGCAATTTCTAGGAGAATATTCCAAGAGTTTTTCTAAAAACTCCATCGACTTTCTTGTTGGATATACTTTTGAAAACCAAATCAATACCTATTTCAGTGGCTATAGACAAGACTTCCCGAGTAATGACTATACTGTCATAGGAATGGGTGGTGCTGATAACCAAAGAGTAGATGGTTTTGATGCTGAATGGGCCATTCAATCTCTTTTTACAAGACTGAAGTTTAACCATGATGAAAAATATTTATTCGAAACCACCTTCAGGTACGATGGATCTTCCAGGTTTCCACAAGAAAATAAATATGCCCTCTTTCCATCTATGGCTGTAGGTTGGCGGGTATCAAACGAGGATTTCCTGAAAAATTCCTCTTGGCTTTCTGATTTAAAACTGAAAGCTTCCTGGGGAGTATTAGGCAACCAGAATATAGGAAACTATCCCTATCAGACGGTGCTCGAGTCAGGCAGAAATTACCCTATTGGAGGAGGTATTTCTACAGGCGCAGCCTATTCGGTATTTAGAGATCCAAATATTAAGTGGGAATCCACGGAAACAACTGACCTAGGAGTTGAAAGTAGTTTTTTGCAGGGAAAATTAAATTTTAATGTAACCTATTTTAATCGCAATACTACAGATATACTCTACCAGCCTACCGCTAGCGTTTCTTCAGTATTAGGCGTTGGCATTGGAGAAGTGAATACGGGAGCTGCTAAAAATACCGGCTGGGAGTTTGATTTTGGTTTTAGGGAAAATGTAAACGATTTTCAATATTCTGTTTCAGGGAATTTTTCAATTATTAACAATGAGATTGTTACTCTGGGACTTGGAAATGTTGAGCAGCCAAACGGTTTTGTGGGTAACGGCTCTAGTTTATTTGTAGGTTTTCCCATGGAAATGTACTACGGATATAAATCAGATGGTGTATTTTTAAACCAGGAAGACATCAATTCCTGGCCCAGTCAATCCTCCATTACACCCAATCCTGTTCCTGGAGACATTAGGTATCTTGACATTAGTGGCCCGGACGGTGTGCCTGACGGAAAAGTTGACCCTACTTATGACAGAACATACCTTGGTAGTAGAATTCCGAAATATACTTATGGATTGAATTTAGGGGCGAAGTACAAGAATTTTGATATTTCCTTATTTATTCAAGGAGTTTCGGGGGTAAGTGGATTGCTTAATGGATATGCCGGCTTGGCATTTTTCAATTTAGGAAATATTCAGCAGTGGCAAATGGACGGCAGATTTAATCCTGACAATCCTGAACGATACCCTGCCTATCCGAGGCTTGAGGTGATCACAAATAGTGGTACCCCAAATACTGTTTCCTCTGATTTCTGGGTGACTAACGCTTCTTACCTTAGGATTAAAAATATGCAGGTTGGGTATTCCCTGCCTAAAGTAATCCTGGACAATATTGGCTTACAAAACCTCAGGATTTATCTCAGTGGAGAAAATATCCTTTCCTTGACTTCTTATTTTGAAGGTTGGGATCCTGAAATTAATACAGGGGGAGCTTATTATCCTATTTTAGCTACCTATACACTGGGTGTAAATGCCAGGTTTTAATCTGATATAATATAAAGTTAAAATGACTTCAGTTATGAAAAATATTAAATTATATATTCTCTCTTTATTTATACTCGTTTCATTTTCGGCCTGCGATGAAAAGCTTGATCAGTATCCTACAGACGCTTTTGCAAGTGGTACCTTTTGGACCTCCGAATCGAATGCCCTTATTGCATTGACAGGCATGTATCGTGGCAATATTGAGTTTGGAACGCAGGTAGTGCCATCAGACTGGTGGACCTATTGTGGCATTGTTTTTTTGGAATTTGCAACCGACAACGCTTACGATAGAAGAGGAGATAATTCTACGTATAACCGACTTACAGATGGTACATTGCTTCCAAATAATAATGTAGTCAATGGGTATTGGAGTGGTTCCTATAGAAGGGTTGCCATAGCCAATGATTTCCTAGAAAATATTGACTTGGTAAATATGCCACAGGAAAAAATTGACAGAATGAAAGCAGAAGCAAGGTTTATCAGGGCAACTCAATATTTTTATTTGTCCCAATTTTGGGGAGATGTACCTTTGATTACAAGTACATTGACGCCTGATGAAGCCAATAATGTGGAGAAGTCTGATAAAGCTACAGTTGTTGATTTTGTAGATACTGAATTGAAAGCCGCGATAGAAGATTTGCCCCGATTTTCATCTTTAGGGGCGGCTGAAATTGGAAGAGCTAGCAAACAGGCAGCCATGGCCTTTTTAGGAAGGCTTTACCTTTCCGAAGAAAGATTTGGTGAGGCCTCAGCTATTTACAAACAAATTATTGATTATGGAGACAATGAGATAGCTGCAGATTATGGCACCCTTTTTACACCTCAAAATGAAAATAGTTCGGAGAATATATTTAGTTCCCAATTTGTTTCAGGCCTGGCACCAAATGCCTTGCCACAGCACGCTTTTCCTGCAGCTTCGAGTGGATGGCATATTGTAAATCCAATGGGAAGCCTGGCAGAAGACTATGGGTTTGATGACGGATCTGATTTTTCTTATGATGATTCCAAATTTATTCAAGAAGACATGGGAGCAAACAGAGATCAGCGATTTAGGGATACTTTTATTTGGAATGAATCGACTTTTCAGGGCAGAAGATATGTTTGCCATCCTGATTCTACCCAGTCTGTTGATCAACTGACCTATTCCAAGCAAGCCACAAGAACGGGGTTTGGTTTAAGAAAATTTTTCGATGAGTCTTTCAGCGGCAACCTTAGAACTGATTATGGCGGCAATATTCCTATTATTAGGTATGCAGAGGTTTTATTAAGCTATCTTGAAGCAGAGTTGGAGGCAGGGAATGTGATAACTCAGGAATTATTGGACCAAAGCATCAATCTGGTTCGGGGAAGAGCATCCGTATCACTACCACCCATTACAGAAACTGACCCATCTAACCTGAGAGAATTGCTTAGAAAAGAAAGAAGGATTGAACTTGCCTTTGAAGGTACAAGACTTTGGGATATATTTAGATGGAATATTGGAGCTGAGGTTTTGACCGGTGACTTTTGGGGTGCGCCATTTCCTGAATCTGAAAGGTATCCTACTACCTCGATAAAACTTGATCCGAAGTTCCGGTGGTATGTTACATCTAAAAATTTCAGGGCTGGTCAGGATGATAAATGGCCGATACCTGAATCCGAAACTAATATAAATCCAAAATTAGCTGACTAATTCGTATGAAAAGAAGAAAAGCCATCAAATCAATTGCCTTAGGAACAGTGAGTTCATCATTGGTATTCACAGAAAATTGGGCTGGATCAATGCCCAAATTGCCTATGAAAAAAGGCAGTCCCCTTAAAAGCCAATGGGGAAACTGGCCAGACATGTCGTGGGTCGGGCCTGAATACTGGGGCAACCGGCTACAAGATTGGGAATTGAGAGACGGCAAAGCTGTTTGCAACCTAAGTGCTAAGAACAGAACGCTTCACAGCCTTACCCATCAACTCAGCAGTAAAACAGGTACTTTCAAAAGTCAGGTGAATCTAATATGGCTAAATGAAAATAAAATTGGTGATCCTACCTCTTATGTGGGATTAAGGATAGGAGCGAAAGGCAAATTTGAGGATTACCGCTCTGCAGCTGTTTTTGGTAAAGGCCTGGATGCAGGTATCAATGGGGAAGGGTCATTGTTTATTGGAGAGCAGGTGGGGACTGAGAAATTACCATTGGATAATGAAATCAATCTGGTGGTGAAAGGAGAGAAAGGTGCTTTAACAATAGAAGCTTTTGACCCTGAAAGTAAGAAGCTGTTAGGAGTATTAAAAATTGAAAATTACAGTGAGGACCTAGGTGGAAATATCGCATTGGTGTCCCATTTTCCTGATGAGGCGCTTTTCGAAGCCTCAGTTGCTTTTTCGGATTGGGAAGTAACAGGTGACAAAGTGATATCGGCAGATGGGCAGTCTTTTGGCCCTATCTGTTTTGCTCATTATACCCTGCATGATGGGGTTTTGAAGCTTGGTGCCCAATTGGCTCCAATAGAAAAAATAGAGAAGAATAAAATTAGCCTTCAGGTAAAGAAAGGCAATGCCTGGACCACTATACAAGACGCCAAAATAGAAGCCTTGGGAAGAGTCGCCCATTTTCGAATAGAAAACTGGAAGGAAGACAGTGCAGTCCCTTACAGAGTGAAAGTGGATTTGCCTTTAAAAAGTGGTGTTGAGCATTTTTATTATACTGGCACCATCGCTGAGGAACCAAAAAATAAAGATGAGGTAAAATTGGCCGTATTTAGCTGTAATGCCGATTACGGATTCCCCGACAATGAAGTAAGCCTTCATTCCCTAAAACATGCACCAGATCTGGCCGTGTTTTTAGGAGATCAGTTTTATGAGGGCACGGGTGGTTTTGGCATCCAAACTTCACCTTTGGAAAAATCAAGCCTGGATTATCTACGCAAATGGTACATGTTTGGCTGGTCTTACCGGGAAATATTCAGACATATACCTGCTGCTTTTATCCCGGATGACCATGATGTTTACCATGGCAATGTATGGGGAGAAGCGGGGAAAGTGGCGCCTACAGATGAGGGCTGGACCTATGTAGCCCAGGATCAGGGTGGCTATAAAATGCCAGCAGAATGGGTGAACATGGTGCAATTGACACAAACAGGCCACCTTCCGGATGCCTTTGACCCTAGACCTGTAAAGCAGGGAATTGGCGTTTATTATACGGATTGGGTGTATGGCGGCATTAGTTTTGCCATCCTTGAAGACAGAAAGTTTAAGTCAGCTCCCAAAAATGTATTGCCGGAGGAGGCCAAAGTAACGAATGGCTTTATTCAAAACAGGGAGTTCGATATTAAAGAATATTATGACATTGATGCGAACCTGCTGGGTGAACGGCAGTTGAAATTCTTAAATCACTGGTCTACAGACTGGAGCAAAGGGGCAGAAATGAAGGCCGTTTTATCGCAAACCAACTTTTGTACCGTAGCGACCCTCCCGGAGGGTAGTATTATCGACAGTATTGTACCTAAATTACCCATTCCAGAATTGGGCGAATATGTACCTGGTGATGCACCTACTTCTGACATGGACTCCAATGGATGGCCACAAAAAGGAAGAGATGAAGCGCTTAGAATAATAAGAAAAGCCTTTGCTTTACACATTGCCGGTGACCAGCATTTGGCCTCGGTAGTGCAATATGGGGTGGATGAATTCAAAGATGCTGGCTATGCTTTTGCTGGGCCGGCATTGAACAATTTATTCCCCAGACGCTGGTGGCCTCCCGTACCAGAAAGCCACGATCCTTTACCTGGAAAACCAAAATATACCGGTAATTTTAATGATGGATTTGGCAATAAGGTGACCGTTCATGCAGTAGCCAATCCTAGAAAAACGGGCGTTAAGCCAGCATTGATTCATGACCGAGCAACTGGCTATGGAATAGTAACCTTTGATAAAAAAGGCAAGAAAATGACCATGGAATGCTGGCCTAGGTATGTGGATCCAAAAGCCAACCCAAATGGACAATATGAAGGTTGGCCTGTTACAGTTTCTCAGAAAGAAAATTATGCAAGAAATGCCACAGGCACCCTTCCTCCTTTGGATTTGAGCAATTGTAATAATCCTATAGTAGCCGTAATTGATGAGCAATCAGGAGAATTGGTATACTCTCTGAGAGTCAATGAAAAGGTTTTCCATCCTGAAGTTTTCCATGAGGGTAGCTACCTGGTTAAAATCACAGATGACAAAACAGGCAATTACATGGTTTTTAATCATTTGAAAACGACTTCTGATCAATTGGCCTTGCTCAAAGTAGATCTTGAATCTACAAAAGCGTAAAACAGTTAGTTTTGAATGGGAAATTTCCTTTTCAACTTATTAGATATAGATAACCTCAAGCTTATCAATTTAAAATGAAAAAGAGTTTATTATTTTCAATACCTGTACTCATCCTTTTTGTGGCTGGCTGCCAGCAAGAAAAACAGGAAGTGGTTCCACCCAATATTATCTATATTCTGGCTGACGATTTAGGCTATGGAGATTTAGGGTGTTATGGGCAGGAAAAAATTGAAACACCAAACATTGATGCTTTGGCAGCATCAGGGATGATGTTTACCCAACATTATTCTGGTGCGCCAGTTTGTGCACCAGCAAGGGCGGTATTGCTTACGGGACAGCATTCAGGGCATTCTCAGGTAAGAGGCAACGATGAATGGGGTAGCAGAGGTGATGTTTGGAACTACCATGCCATGCTAGCTGATTCTACGCTCGAAGGTCAAAGGCCGATTGCCACAGGAACAGTTACGATTGGGTCCATGCTTCAAGGTGCAGGGTACACGACTGCAGTGGTAGGCAAGTGGGGGCTAGGGGCACCCCATACAGAAGGTGTTCCCAATCAACAGGGCTTTGATTATTTCTTTGGTTACAACTGTCAAAGACAGGCTCATACCTTGTATCCTGTTCACCTTTGGGAGAATGACCACAGGGTTTACTTGAACAATGATACCATCGCTCCTAATAAGAAACTTCCCGAAGGGGCTGATCCCTATAATTTGGAAAATTATGGTGATTATTTTCTTACAGAATATGCGCCTGAGGTAATGTTTGATAGAATTACCAATTTTGTAGACGAGCAAAGCAATGATAAGCCTTTCTTTTTATATTGGGCAACACCTATTCCTCATGTGCCCCTTCAGGCACCTGAAAAATGGATTGATCATTATGTAGAGAAATTTGGGGATGAGGAACCCTATTTGGGTGAGCGCTCTTATTTTCCTTCCCGATATCCCAGAGCTACTTATGCAGCCATGGTCAGTTACCTGGATGAACAGGTAGGTGAACTTGTTGCCCAACTAAAGAGCAAAGGGCTTTATGACAATACCTTAATCATTTTTACTTCCGACAATGGCCCCACTTTCAATGGGGGAACGGATTCCCCTTGGTTTAACAGTGGAGGAGCGTTCCGGGAAGAGCGGGGTTATGGTAAAGGGTTCCTATATGAAGGCGGTATACGGGTACCCATGATCGCATCCTGGCCAGGGAAAATCAAAGAGGGCTCAATTAGTGATCATGCCTCTGTTTTTTATGATGTAATGCCCACTTTGGCCGAAGTTGCTGGAGAATCACTGGATACAGCGACTGATGGCACAAGTTTTTATCCTACCTTAATGGGACATGACCAGCCTCAGCCTGAATTTCTATACTGGGAATTTCCTTCCTATGGCGGCCAAATTGCAGTTAGAATAGGAGACTGGAAAGCCTTGAAACTTGATGTTCAAAAAGGAGGATCTTCCTGGTTATTGTTTGATTTGAAAAGTGATCCTTTGGAAATGCATGATGTGGCCGGGGAAAACCCAGATGTACTAAAGAAGGTCAATGAAATTGTAGCAAGAGAACACACAACTTCACCCAATGAAAGGTGGAGATTCGAGGAATTGGATGGGGTTTAATTACAATTAGAGGGACAAGGTCCTTTTTAACTGAAAATACTTTTGGACCATTATCGACCTTTTTCTAATATTCTTAGAAAAAGGTCGATAATGGTTTTTTTTGTTGGCTGAATAGGGGTTAGTTAAGCAAAAATTACATAAATAAGTTTTTTTTTATTTTTTGCTGCAATAGATATGTTGTCAATCTGCTTGATAACCATTAAATTAGAAATGTAATTAATATAAACCCGATAGGATTGAAAAATACAGTCGTTTTGTCGTCAATTTTTATGGCATTATTTATAGCCGCAATGGCTTTGAATAGTTGCTCCAACGAGAATGTCAAAAAGGAAGCCTCAATTCCTGATCAAGTCAGTTATAATTTCCATATAAGACCCATTTTATCTGACAACTGCTTCGCCTGTCATGGGCCAGATGCCAATAAAAGAGAAGCCGGGTTAAGATTGGACAATGAGGCTGGTGCTTATGCCGCATTGAAGGAAAATCCTGATCAGCATGCCATTGTTCCTGGCAATTCCAATAAGTCTCAAGTAATTAAAAGGATTTTTTCGGAAGATGTTTCTGAAAAAATGCCACCGCCTGAATCCAATTTATCAATTTCCGATTATGAAAGGGAATTGATAAAGAAGTGGGTTGATCAGGGAGGAGTTTACGAAAACCATTGGGCTTTTGAGCCTCCGACCAAAAAAACCATTCCAATACCAGACAACGATGAATGGAGTCATAACCCAATTGATGGTTTTATTTATGCAAAAATGGAGGAAAAGGGATTGTCGCCCAGTCCAAAAGCGGATGATAGTTACCTTCTAAAACGATTAAGTTTGGACCTTACAGGTTTGCCTCCTACTTCTGAAGAAGTCAAAAGTTTCTCATCTGGTGAGAAATCGTGGGAGGAAATGATTGATCTTTACCTTGATAAACCAGCTTACGGCGAAAAATTAGCCCTATTATGGCTGGATATTTCCAGATATGCAGATTCTTTTGGCTACCAGAATGACAATATTCGAACCCAATGGCCATACCGGGATTGGGTGATTCACGCCTTTAATCAGAATTTCCCTTATGATAAGTTTTTAACCTGGCAGTTTGCTGGGGACTTGCTTCCTGAACCAAATAGAGAACAACTTTTGGCTACAGCCTTTAACAGAAACCATAAGATTACCGAAGAGGAAGGGGTCATTCATGAAGAGTACAGGATGGAATATGTGTTGGACAAAACCAATACTTTTAGCAAAGTAATTCTTGGTATAACTATGGAATGTGCCCAATGTCATGACCATAAGTATGATCCGATTTCTCAAGAGGATTATTACAACCTTTATGCTTTTTTTAACAATACACCTGAAAAAGGTTTTGAAGGGGGAGCTGGATCTGCAGTGCGGGCCAAGACACCTCTTATGTGGATTGATACAGATGATACGGAGGGAATTTTGGACTTTATTAATCATCCAGACACCAATAAAGTGGCTGTTTCCATCATGCAGGATCTTCAAGATTCTATTCGCCCTACCTTTATTCTGGACAGAGGTTTGTATGATGCCCCAAAGGGTGAGGAATTAACAGCCAAAACCCCGGATGTAATCAAACCTTTCTCTAGCGAACTTCCAAAGAATAGGTTAGGCTTGGTGGAATGGGCTTTTGCTGATGACCACCCCTTAACTTCAAGGGTTTTTGTTAATTTAATATGGCAGGAAATATTTGGGGTCGGCCTGGTGCCTTCTTCAGGAGATTTTGGGATGCAGGGGAAATTACCTACACATCCTGAGTTATTGGATTGGCTGGCAGTGGAATTTCGGGAAAGTGGCTGGGACATCAAAAAGCTTATTAAATTAATAGTTAGCTCTTCCACCTATCAGCAATCTTCTGCTGTAAGTAAGGAAATGCTGGCTATTGATCCGGACAACACTTACCTGTCGCGGTATCCCAGATTAAGATTACATGCTGAATTGATTCGGGATATGGTACTGGCTAGTAGTGGCTTGCTTGCTCCGGAATTAGGTGGTCCAAGTGTGAAACCCTATCAACCTGAAGGCTTATGGGAAGCTTCCAGTTCGGGAAGAGGTGAACTCAATGTTTACCGACAGGATAAGGGAAACAAGCTGTATAGAAGAGGGATTTATACCTTTATTAAACTCACTCTGCCTCCTCCTTCATTATTGATTTTTGATGGAAGTAACCGAGACATTTGTCAAGTAAATAGAAACCGAACCAATACGCCTTTACAGGCTTTGGCCATGCTCAATGATCCATTGGTGCTAGAGGCTTCGAGGGTGCTTGCAGAAAAATTGGTGGTTGAATTTGAGGATGAGATAGCAGCTATAGATGAAGCCTATATTCGAATTCTAGGTCGGCTTCCCAAAGATGATGAAGAGAAGGTGTTGGAAGAATTTTATGCTGAGGAATTGGCAAGATTTCAGAAAGTACCTGATATTGCTGTAAACACTTTACTGGTAGGAGAATCTCCCTCCGTCAAAAGGGAAGCGATAAGGGTAGCCGCTTTAATGCAGGTCATTGTAGCCATTTACAACTTGGAGGAAACCATCACAAAAACCTAAATGTTGCTATTACCCATTACATTATTTCGAGATCAATTGTCTTGGTGTGATTTATTAAGTCCCACAAGGTACTTCAGGAGAAGCATTTATGAATGCCAATTCCACTACCTGAAATGCAGAATAATCCCAACATTATCCTTAATAATCCGGGTTATTAATATGAATGTAAATGTTTAGCAATTAAAACTTTAATAATGAAGAAGGACAATAATTCTTCCAGAAGGAAATTTATATTGAACACTGCGGCCATTGCCCTGGCTCAACCTCTTTTATTTAATGTACCTGGTTTTGCCAAAACAAATAGGAAGAAACTTAGGCATGCCTGTATAGGTGTTGGCGGGATGGGTGGACATGATCTCAGTCGATTTAATGCACATCCTGATGTGGAAATCGTAGCCATTTGTGACATTGATGAAAATCATTTGGCAAAGGCAGCTGAGATCTTACCCAATGCAAAGAAGTTTACAGACTGGCGGGAGTTATTTGCCCAGGAAGCCGATAATTTTGATTCTGTCAATGTAAGTGTACCTGACCACAATCATTTTCCAATTGCCTACACAGCGATCAGCAAAGGCAAACATGTGTATTGTCAAAAACCGATGTGCCATGACGTAAGTGAAATCAGAGACCTTACAGAGGCTGCCGCTAAAGCGGGAATAATTAGTCAATTGGGAACGCAACACGCCTCTGGAAAAGGAGATCGAACAGCCGTACAATGGATTAAAGAAGGGCATATAGGGAAAATCAAACAGGTTTACCTTTGTTCCAATAGGCCAGGGGCTACCGAGGCCTATAGGTTTGTAGGGCCAAGACCTGAAAATGGAGAAGCGGCTCCTGAGTATGTTCACTGGGATCAATTCATAGGCACAGCTCCAATGCGCCCTTATGCGCCTAAAATTTACCATCCTGCCAAATGGAGAGCATGGCAGGATTTTGGAACAGGCTGGTCTGGTGACATTGGCTGTCACATTTTGGATGCGGTTTGGAAAGGAATGGGTTTAAAAGCTCCTATTTCTGTTGCCGCCAAAGTTCAGGAGTCATGGAAAAATTCCACTGAAAGAAATGTAGATACCTGGCCACAGAGTAACCACATTACCTGGGTGTTTCCAGGAAATGAGATGACTGCTGAAAATGAATTGAAAGTGGAGTGGTTTGATGGGGAGTTTTACCCGCCTGAAGAAGTCAGGGCCTTGTTTTCTTTAGAAAATTATCCTGCAGAATCTGCCATGTTAATAGGGACAGAAGGAGCGCTACTTATTCCCCATACCAAAATGCCGGTGCTTTTACCGGAAGCTAAATTTAGGGACGTCAAAAACCCTGTATTAAAAGATAGAGACCATTACCATTATTTTGCAGATTCCTGCCTAAACAATGTAAAAACAGAAAGCGATTTTTCGATTTCCGGACCAATGTCTGAAACAGTTATTTTAGGCACTGTGGCCATCCGGGAACCAGATACTGTTCTGGATTGGGATGCAAAAAAAATGTGTGTCACGAATGTTAAAAAGGCCAATCAGCATTTGTCTAGAAAATACAGGAAAGGCTGGAAAGTTTAAGTTTTGCCAAATTGATTTTTAGGTTCATTTCAATGTGGCCCGATAGCAAATCAAAACGCAATTCATAGGGTTATTAAATGAAAAAGTCCAAGATAAGGTGTTAAGCACGCTTTTTTTTGGACTTTTTTTTTGCCATTTTTTTATTGAGAAGAAACTGATTTTGAAGTGATTTCAACGCACAAAAGATTGCCTATTGCCCATTACGGGTTTAATTTCTTAGCACTCCTGCCATTAAAAGTAGCGCAGCTTGGGGGTTTTTAGGTTAAATTTTTCCAAAAGAAGCAAATCCCCGGTTTTTATATGAATTTGGTTATAGTACCACCCATTGAAATAGGTATAGGTTTAATACATAAAAATCTTTTATTACAACAAATAAATATTTATGTTGTGTTATTATTCAAAATAATATTTGAATAAAATAGAATAGTTTCATATGATTTGATTATGAATCATATTAATAAGTCCATAGTTAAATTTTCACCCAATTAGGAAAATTTAAAATGAATTATTCTGATAGGTGATCAAGAATTCTGAACTCGTTACCTGCAGATGAGGAGGTTCGGAAATAGGATGAAATGTATTAAAAATGAATAGATGAACTTTAAGTGATTCCAACTTTTAATCGTTCAGCTTATACTCATTTCAGCCAATTAAAATAGATTTTACTAAATATCAATTTCTTAATAACCCCAAAAAATCATGAAAAAACCAATACGCTACCTTTTTCAAAAGGTACCTAAAACCCTGCTTATCGGAGGGCTCTTGCAATGTTTTGTCTCGACAAACCTTCTGGCAAAAGGAAGTCCTGATTTACCAGGGATTGGCTTAACAAATGCTGAATTTAACCACTCAATCGCTGAAAATATAAACCTGAAAAATGTTTCAGGAACAGTAACCGACAGTGATGGTGAACCAGTTCCGGGAGCAACTGTAGTCATAGAAGGCTCGACTACTGGTACAGTAACAGATATTGATGGTAAGTTTAGCCTGGAGGTACCTGATAATGCTGTTCTTTTGATCTCCTTTATTGGTTATCAGACCCAAAGGATCAATCCTGGCAATCAAAGCAATCTTTCCATAACTTTACTGGAAGACGCTACCTCATTGGATGAAGTGGTGGTAGTGGGCTATGGGGTTCAGCAAAAAGTGAACCTTACTGGTGCTATTTCTACGGTTGACTTTGATGATGAATTGTCTAATCGACCATTAACCAATGCTTCACAAGCCTTAGGAGGTACCGCTTCCGGTGTTTGGGTAAGTCAAAATTCAGGCAAACCCGGCAGTGATGGTGCACAGATTAGAGTAAGGGGATGGGGGACCCTTAATAATTCCAACCCCTTGATTATTATCGATGGTGTTGAAGGTTCCTTTAGCCAGCTGAATCCAAATGATATCGAAAACATCTCTGTATTGAAAGATGCTGCAAGTGCTGCCATTTATGGATCTAAGGCGGCCAATGGAGTGGTTTTAGTGACCACCAGAATGGGAAAAAAGAACGAAGCAATGCAAGTGAATGTCAATTCCTATTTTGGTATTCAGTCCTTGGGTAGACGATATGATGTAATCAACAACAGTGCTGAACACATGGAACTCACCAACACAGCATTGTTGAATGAGGGGTCTACCCCACTTTTTTCAGAAAGTTTAATCTCAGCATTCAGAAATGGAACCGATCCTTACAAATACCCGAATACGGATTGGTTTAAGGTAATATTCAATACTGCCAATATTCAGGAACACAATGTTTCCATTAGAGGTGGTTCGGAACAATCTTCCTCATTTATATCCTTCAATTACCTCAATCAAGAAGGGATGGTGCCTAACACGAGTTCAGAAAGGTATGGACTAAGGGCAAACATTTCTTCCAATGTCAAAGATTGGTTGACTGTAAGTGGACGGTTTAATTATATCCACAAAGACTCGGATGAACCTTATGCAGATGTCACTTATGGCTCTTTAGGTAGGGTTTTTGAAATGCTAGGTGGTTCAGCGCCTTATATAGCTCCGTATACAAGGGATGGACGATTTGGTTCTGTTCAGGCGATTATTGAAGATGGTAACTTATTGTTTGACAATAGAAATGCACTCATAGACGCTGCCAATGGGCTGACAAATACAGAGGAGAATATATTGACACTGAATTTAAGTGCTGACATTAAATTAACCGATTACCTATCTTTTAAGACCACAGTTTCTTCCAATGGAAATTGGAACTTGATAGACAGGTACAATACCAGCGTTTTTGGGTACACGGATACAGGGATTGAAACCACCACAAGGAATTACAACAGAGAAGGCTTAGAAATCAATAGAACACAAATTTCCAGCATGCAAAACAACCTCTTCTCCACAATTAATTTCAACAAAGAATACAATGATATACATAGTATTTCGGCTATTGGAGGCTTACAATTAGAGACCTTTAAGGTTCAAAACATGTTTTCAAGAAGGTCAGAACCTCCGAAAGAAGGCTTGACTCAGGTGGATGCAGGTACTTCAGGAATCCAGGGGGAAGGAAATATGAATGGTTTCCGCATATTCTCCTATTTTGGAAGAGCAAATTACACCCTGATGAGCAAATATTTATTTGAAGCGAATGTTAGGGCTGATGCTTCTTCCAGGTTTAACAAAGCCAATCGTTGGGGCGTATTCCCAGGCTTCTCTGCAGGTTGGCGATTGTCTGAAGAAGATTTCATCAAAGATATTTCAGCGATTTCTAATCTGAAAGTCAGGGCTTCCTGGGGTCAGTTAGGAAACCAGAATATTTCAGGATATTGGCCTTATTTAACCGTCATCGGTCAAAACAACAACCTTAGCTATAGCTATAATGGTAGTTTTTCTCCAGGAGCAGCAGTAACTGCTTTGGTTGATCAGAACATTACCTGGGAAACTTCGGCTTCTTTGGATATAGGTTTAGAGGTTGGTGTTTTAGACGACATGATTACGCTGGAAGCTGACTATTTTCAAAAAACCACCAAGGATATTTTGGTTCAACTACCTATTCCATCTGTAATGGGTGGTATTTCCTCACCCTTTGAGAATGTTGGTGAAATGTCCAATAATGGAGTGGAGTTCATACTCAATTACAACAATTTGAAATTTGATAGAGATCAATTGGGCTTCAATATGGGGCTGAACATGACGTATATCCAAAATGAAGTCACCAAATTCAGGGGAGGAGATTCTCCCGATCAATTGTACCTATTGCGGGAAGGGTATTCCTTCAGAACCTTATATGGTTACAATGCCATAGGCATTTATCAATCTGACGATGAAGCAAAGGAACACATGCATTCCAATCCATTTACACCGACAGCTGGGAATTTAAAATTTGAAGATTTAAATAACGATGGAAGGTTGAATTTTGAGGATAAGATGGGGCTTGGAAATACACTTCCAAAGTATACTTTCGGAATATCGTCGGGCTTAAAATACAAAGGTTTTGATTTAAATCTTCTGTTTCAGGGAATATTGGGTGTGAACATGTACACGCAGAACAATTTTACGGACCTGGATTGGGAAAACAGGATGATATCTACCCGATGGAGAGATGCATGGTCACCTGAGAACCCAGATTCAGAAAATCCAAGTTTGAAATTTAATAATCCATGGGATGGTTCCCAGTCCTCTTATTGGGTAAATGAAGTGGACTTCATAAAATTAAAGAATGTTCAATTGGGCTATTCTTTCCCTGCCTCCGTTGCAGAAAAATTGGGCTTGCAGAAAATTTACCTTTATGTAAACGGGCAAAATGTATTTTCGATTGCCAGCAAAGGCTATGAAGGCTACGATCCGGAAAGAAATACTTTCGATGCTGGTTACCAGTTGTATCCTACCCCTAGAATTTTATCAGCAGGTATCAATTTAAATTTCTAAGAACATGAAGACCAATAAATATATTCTATACTTTCTATCGATAGTGTTGTTGTTTCCAATGGCAAGCTGCGATGATGATTTTCTTGAATTTTATCCTGAAGATAAAATCACCTCTGCCAACTTCCCTCAAAACGAGGAGGACATTAAGTTGTTGCTCAACGGGGTGTATGCGCTTTTGCGTGAAAATTCAATTTATAATGAAGGCCTTTTTGGGTTTGGTGTGCTGGATGGAGCTACGCCAAATGCTTTCAACTGGGGCAATACGCCTATCGCCAGGGCCGGAAGTGGTCAATTGAATTCAAGTGATGGCAGCATAGTCAATTTCAGATGGACCAGATCTTACGGGATTATTTTCAGGGCAAATTATCTCCTACAAGCTTTGGATCAGATAGATTTGACTGAGGGAGATAAAGTTGTTTACCGCGCTGAGGCGAGGTTCTTGAGGGGGCTGGCCTATTCTATACTTGCAGAAGGTTTTGGCGGTGTCCCTATTATATTAAATGCCATTTCCACTGAGGAGGCAAGGTCTATTTCCAGAGCAAGTCAGGAGGAAACCTGGAATCAGGTGATGGCAGATTATAACATGGCGATTGATAACCTTCAAGAGGACGCACCCGAATTGGGAAGGGCAACAAAAGGAGCTGCTTTGGCCATGAAAATGAGGGCTTTATTGTACCAGGGGGAATATGATCAGGTACTGTCAGTAATTGATGAAATTGATGCGTTAAATAAATACAATCTATTCCCGAGTTACGAAGGGCTGTTTAAGCTTGAAAATGAAAACAATGCGGAAGTGATTTTTGATATTCAATACATTTCCGGTGAGAATTCCCAAGGTTCATTGCATGACCAATATTGTGGGACTGGTACTGGCAGTTGGACCCGAGGAAGTCGGTATGTACCTACTGACGATTTGGTAAATGCTTATGAAACAATTGATGGTTCAGCAGTTGACCCAAACAATCCTTATGAAGGACGTGACCCCAGGCTAGAGTTTACTGTGGTAGTGCCAGGAGCCTATATATTGGGATACAGGTTTCCAAATTACACCTATCCGGGCGGAGCATTCAATCATCCAGGGAATAGGTTAAAGCACTTGAGTGCGAGAAAATACCGCATAGAACCGGAAGCAGATTTACCTCCATCCGGCCAATCTGGCCTGAACAACATCGTCATCCGGTATGCTGATGTGCTTTTGTCAAAAGCGGAGGCGATTATCGAAACCAATGGCGATATAGATGAGGCCATCAACCTTATCAATCGAATTCGTACGGAAAGAGATGATGTGAAGATTACCTCTTTGCCAATGGGGCTTTCTCAGGAAGAAGCACGTGCCAAATTAAGGCATGAAAGAAGGATCGAGTTCGCCTTAGAGGGATTGTATTGGGCAGATATTAAAAGGTGGGAAATTGGTGATGAACTTTATCCATTGGAGATAAAAGACCACAATGGGGATGTGATTGAAACCAAATTCCCGAATGGATACCTCGATTTTTATCGCTTGCTTCCTATCCCTGATAGTGAAATATCCTTAAATGGGAATTTAACACAAAATCCAGGTTGGTAAATAGCGTTTTTATTCCCGGACCATGAAAAAGTATAGCTCATGGTCTGGGTTAAAACCAATAAATACTTGAATTGTAAGTTAACAACAATCAAATGAATGTTTTAAAAAACGCTACCTGGGTATTTTTATTGGCTGGGATTTTAGGCAGTTGCAGTAACTCAGCTACCAAAGAAAAAGTGCCACCTAATTTCGTGATCATTATGGCCGATGACCTGGGCTATGGAGGTCTTGCTTCCTATGGTGATAACCGTCTTCGTACCCCAAATATTGACTACCTGGCAGCAGAAGGCATTCGGTTTTCAGATTTTCATTCCAATGCACCTGTTTGTTCACCCACACGGGCAGCATTGCTGACGGGGAATTACCAGCAAAAAGCAGGTTTAGAAGGAGTTATTTACGTGAGAGGGGAGACAAGAGAGGTAGGCCTAGACAGCAGTCAGGTATCAATAGCAAAGCTATTGAAAACGGCAGGCTACCAAACAGGGATCATGGGTAAATGGCACCTGGGTTATCAACCGGAATTTAATCCTGTACATCATGGCTTCGATACTTTTTATGGGTATTTGAGTGGCAATGTAGATTACCATTCTCATTATGACAATGCAGGCATTTATGACTGGTGGCATAACTTAGATTCAATATATGAAGAGGGCTATGCGACTGATTTGATCAGTGCGCATGCAGTAGATTTTATTGCTGAGAATAAGGAAAAACCATTCTTTTTGTATGTTTCTCATGAAGCACCACATGTACCTTTTCAGGGTAGAAATGACCCTGCCTATCGATTTCCTGGAAAGCAATTTAGCTACCATGGACCCGTGGAGGATACGGTAAAAGTGTACAATGAAATGGTGGAAGTGATGGATGAAGGAGTTGGAGAAATTTTAAAAGCTTTACGGGAAAATGGTCTCGAGGAAAATACCCTGGTATTGTTTATTTCTGACAATGGGGCAGAGGTCTTTGGAAACAATGGCAAATTGAGTGGTCAAAAAGGGAACCTATTGGAAGGAGGGCATCGCGTTCCAGGTATCGCTTACTGGAAAGGAAAAATAACACCGCGGGAGTCTTCCGCCACTGTACTTAGTATGGATGTATTGCCAACACTGCTGGCAATGAGTCAGGGTTCTTATCCTGAAAACCTACAATTTGACGGGGTTGATCTGTCGAAGCACCTTTTGCAAAACGAATTGCTCAAAGACAGAAGGCTATTTTGGAGGTACAGAAACCAAAAAGTAGCCCGACATAAAGAATGGAAGTTATTGCTGTCGGACAAAGATACCATGCTGGTGAATTTAGACAAGGATGCTTTGGAATTACACGACCTGGCCAAAGACAGGCCAGAAATTGTAAAAGATCTCCTCGAAAAACTGGAGGCCTGGGAAAATGAGGTAGGTCCGGTTACAGCTATGAAAACCATTTAATGAACAGAAAACCATACAAACACATGTCAGCAAGAAATTTTATAGGCTTGCTTATAGCCTTATTTATATCCAGTTCAGGACTGTTTGCTCAAGGCGAACAACGACCGAATATAGTACTTCTTCTAGCAGACGACCTGGGATACCGGGATCTAAGCTGCTATGGAAGTACACAGGTAAATACGCCAAACCTGGACAAATTGGCTGCTAAAGGAATGCGGTTCACTGACTTTTACGCCGGGTCTGCAGTATGTTCGCCCTCACGGGCCGCTTTAATGACCGGGCGTTCTTCAGTAAGAGCGGGCATTTACAGTTGGATTCATACTTCGCATAAAATGCATTTGGCCAAGACAGAATTTACCACGGCTGAATTATTAAAACAAGCAGGGTATGCTACCGCGCATATTGGCAAATGGCATTTAGGCTATGACCTGGAAGAGGGTGCCGGACCAGGACCAAATCCAGGAGACCAGGGTTTTGACCATTGGATAGCAACAGGGAATAACGCGATCCCTTCTCACCACAATCCTGACAACTTTGTTCGCAATGGCCTTGCCTTGGGAGAGGTAAAAGGCTACTCTTCCCATTTATTGGCCGATGAAGCCATAGGCTGGCTTGAAAGAAGACCAAAGGATCAACCTTTCTTCATTAACATGTGGTTTCATGAGCCCCACCAAAAAGTGGCGGCACCGGATGTATATTTGGAAAAGCACCAGGACACCGATTTGCCAGCCTATTATGGGAGTATAGAAAACATGGATGCAGCAATTGGTCGGGTTTTGAAGGAGCTGGAAAAACAGGGACTTACAAATAATACACTCATTGTATTTATGTCTGACAATGGAAGCTATAGAGGCAGCAATGGCAGTAATGGTGAGTTGACCAAAGGTAAAACAACCCTTTGGGAAGGTGGTATCCGGGTGCCTGGAATATTTAGCTGGCCAGGCGTAATAGCAGCGGGTACCATTGAAAATCGACCTGCAGGAGTTGTGGACATTTTCCCTACCATTAAAGAGATCATAGGGGAGGAAATAGACCCTAAAATCACAATTGATGGATCAAGCCTATTGCCCATTTTTGAGGAGAAGAGTTTTGAACGGCAAAAACCACTTTACTGGTTTTACCCTCCCTCTCGGCCTATAGCTGTGATCAGGGAAGGGCCTTGGAATCTCATCGCAGATCCGGAATTGGACATTCCTAGAGGGAATATGTTTCAGGAAGCGTATATTGGAATGATCAAGGAAACAAAGTTGCAAAACTTTAGATTGTATAATTTAAGAAATGACCCCAAACAAACAAAAGATGTTTCGGTTGAAAACCCAGAAGTGTTTGAGAAAATGAAAAATGAAATGATCAAATTGAACCAGGAAATTGTAGAAGAAGCGATGGATTGGAGAGATTTTTCATGGACAAATAATTAAAAAATGAATTCAATTAGACTGAGAATGAGATTATTTAAATGGAAGAATTTATGCTTAAGTTTCCTGTTACTAGGAAGTGCATTAGTGCAGGCACAAACCAATAAAAAGTCTGATAAACCCAATATTCTGATCATCTTTACAGATGATCAGGGATACCATGATGTGTCCTATTATGGCACCAAAGATATCCAAACCCCGCATATAGACGCCATCCGAAATGATGGCATGCAGTTGGATTTTTTCTACGCCAACTCTCCTGTTTGTGCACCCACCAGGGCTTCACTGATGTCAGGTAGATACCCCGATCACGTAGGTGTTCCTGGCTTGGTACGATCAAATCCCGCCAACAACTGGGGCTATTTGAATCCAGAAACGATCCTATTGCCTGCTATGCTGAAAAAAGGTGGATACCACACAGCACATATCGGAAAATGGAACCTGGGTCTGGAGCACCCCAACCTGCCCAATGACCATGGCTTCGATTACTTTCATGGGTGGTTGGAAGACATGATGGACGATTACCTGACCCACAGAAGGCATGGTAAAAACTACATGCGATTGAACGAGGAAACAATAGATCCCAAAGGTCATGCCACAGACCTTTTCACCGAATGGTCCGTGAATTATATCAAAGACAGGGGAGAAGAGGAAGACCCATTTTTCCTTTATTTAGCCTACAATGCCCCTCATTTCCCGGTTCAACCTCCAAAGGCTTGGCTTGATAAAGTGAAAAAAAGAGAACCTGGTTTGCCTGAAAAACGCGCCAATCTGATTGCATTCATCGAGCACCTGGATGATGGTATCGGGCAGGTAATTAATGCCCTTAAAGAATCCGGGCAATATGAAAATACCTTAATCATTTTCACAAGTGACAATGGTGGACACCTACCTGATTTGGCCAATAATGGCCCTCTGCGTGATGGGAAGCAAAGCATGTATGAAGGGGGGTTAAGAGTGCCTACGGCAATTTCATGGCCAGGTAAAATACAAGCGGGGAGTTCCTCAAGCCAGGTAAACCTTTCCATGGATATTTTCCCAACCCTCACTGAAATTGCAGGTGTTCCTTTAGATCATGAAATCAATGGAAGAAGCTTTCTGCCCACACTTCTTGGACAAACCATGTCGGAAGAAGCCAGGCCCTTGTATTTTGTCCGTAGAGAAGGCGGTACCAGGTATGGAGGGAAGGCTTATCATGCACTTAGGTTGGGGGATTGGAAATTACTTCAAAACAGCCCTTTTCAACCTATGGAACTATATAACTTAAAAGAAGACCCGTCCGAAAAAGACAATATTATCGCAGAAAATCAGGAGGTTTTTCAAAAATTAAATGCTTATTTAATGTCTCATATTCAAGAAGGTGGCAAGGTACCTTGGCAGCAGCCCGAATAGCATTATAAATTTTAATACATCTCAGAAAAGATAAAAATATGAAACTGTTAAATCCCAAAATAGTCTTAGGTTTAATACTCAGTTGCTTAATGAGCTCAATTTTGCAATCTGAGGCCAGGCAAAAAAACGATCAGCCAAACATTATTGTGATATTTGCAGATGATTTGGGCTATGGAGACCTGGGCGTTTTTGGTCATCCTTCCATCAAAACACCCAATTTGGATAGGATGGCCTACGAAGGACAAAAGTGGACCAATTTTTATGTAGCAGCGCCGGTTTGTACGCCAAGTAGGGCAGGACTTCTTACAGGTAGATTACCCATCCGATCCGGTATGAGTAGTGATAAACGAAGGGTACTTTTCCCAGATTCAAACGGAGGTCTTCCTCAATCTGAAATAACCATTGCCAAGGCATTGAAAGGAAACGGTTACCAAACAGCTGCAATAGGAAAGTGGCATTTAGGGCATAAATCTCCTTTTTTACCTACAGACCATGGTTTTGACAGTTATTTTGGAATTCCGTATTCCAATGACATGGACAAGGTGGAGAAGACAGATCATTTTACCCTTACTGAAAATGAGCGCTATGAGGGTTATAATGTGCCTTTGATGAGAGACGCAGGTATTGAAGAGCGTCCTGCTGATCAACGTACCATTACAAAAAGATATACGGAGGAAGCGGTATCCAAAATTAAGGCCTTTAAGGAAAAGCCCTTTTTCATTTATTTGGCTCACAACCTTCCTCATATTCCATTGTTTAGGTCTTCAGCATTTAAAGATCAATCCCTGGGAGGTATCTATGGGGATGTGATTGAGGAAATTGACTGGTCGGTTGGCCAAATTCTAGCTGCCTTAAAAGAAGAAGGAATTGCCGACAATACCTTAGTGGTTTTTACTTCTGACAATGGACCATGGCATACTTTCAGAACCCATGGCGGAACGGCGGGCTTACTAAGAGGAGCCAAAGGAGGTACTTTTGAAGGGGGAATGAGAGAGCCTACTGTATTTTGGTGGCCAGCACAAATCAAACAAGGTGTGGTTAGGGACATGGCCACTACGATGGATTTATTGCCCACCTTTTGCGCTATATCAGGGACTGAATTGCCTGATGACCGTGTTTATGATGGGTTTGATATCTCTGGGCTTATCAAAGGCACTGGAAAGAGTGAGCGAGAAACTGTTTTTTATTACCGTGGCCAAAAAGTTTTTGCGGTAAGAAAAGGGGATTATAAAGCCCATTTCATTACTCAGCTTGAATATGGAAACCCAACCGCACATCCGGTGACCTTTCCTGCGGTGACCGTAGAGAATAAAGCTTCGGTTTTAGATACTCCTTTATTGTACAATGTGAATGTAGATCCTGGGGAGCGATTCAATATTGCTGAAGACCATCCTGAGATTATTGCTGAAATAAGGAAGGTGATGGCTGAACACCAAGCTGGAATTGTGCCTGTGGAAAATCAGCTTGAAAAGTATTGATCATCAAAGCTTGTCATTGATAAACCTTAAAAAAATGAGAATTTTCAATACCTTTTGTTTTCTCTTTATTGCGCTCATCAGTACTTCGGTGCATGCCAGTCTGCAGCAAAAAAAGAAAGATCCTCCCAATGTAATTTTAATAATTACTGATGACCAAGGTTACGGTGATTTTGGATTTACAGGTAATCCGCATGTAAAAACCCCTGTGATAGATAATTTAGCACAGGAAGGTGTTCGGCTAAATAATTTTTATGTTTCCCCAGTCTGTGCCCCTACCAGGTCGAGTCTAATGACAGGCAGGTATTCCTTGCGAACAGGAGTTAGGGATACTTACAATGGTGGTGCCACCATGGCTACCGAAGAAATCACCCTGGGTGAAATGCTTAAGGATGCTGGGTATGAAACCGGAGCATTTGGGAAATGGCATTTGGGAGACAATTACCCTTTCCGTCCAGGAGATCAGGGTTTTGATGAATCGTTGATTCACCTTGCCGGAGGTATGGGGCAACCTGGAGATTTCACGACTTATTTTCAGAAAGACCGCAGTTATTTTGACCCTACCCTTTGGTACAATGGCAAGCAGAAGTCATTTGAGGGGTATTGTTCAGATATTTTTACCAATGAAGCGATTCGTTTTGTAGAAAATCAAAGTCCCGAAAAGCCATTTTTCTTGTACCTATCTTTCAATGCCCCTCACACTCCTTTGCAGGTGCCCGATGAGTATTACCAAAAATACAAGGACATTGATCCATCTTCGGGATTTGAAGGCAATGGAATGCCTTTACCGAAAATGAGTGAAAAGGACAAAGAAGATGCAAGAAAAGTCTATGCCATGGTTTCCAATATTGATGACAATATAGGGAAGCTAGTGCAGAAATTGGAGGATATGGGCATCTCAGAAAATACCATCCTAATTTTTATGACAGACAATGGACCACAGCAATTCAGGTATGTTGCTGGCATGAGAGGCAAGAAGGGGAATGTTTACCGTGGAGGAGTGAGGGTTCCATTTCTTATCAAATATCCCAAGGGCTTAAAACCAAACCAAGAGGTAAATGCTACTCTGGCGCATATTGATGTATTGCCTACTTTGGCTGAGTTATGCCAGGCAAAAGTGCCAAATGACAGGGAAATTGATGGACTTAGTTTTGCTGGATTATTAGAGGGGAAAAACGAAAATGAAGCGGCATTTGAACAAAGGCCTTTGTTTTTTTACTGGACACGAAAGCTGCCCGAATTGTATGAGAACATAGCCATTCAAAAAGGTCCGTATAAATTGGTGGGGAATATTGGCTATGATGCAGCGCCAAAAGACTTCGAGTTGTTCCATTTGGTAAAGGACCCTTATGAATTAGAGAACATTGTAGCTAGTCATCCTGAGAAGGCAGAAGAACTAAAAAGAGCTATGGATCAAATGGTAGATGAGTTGACGGATTCACCAAACCTGATGGAGGACCATATGCCAATAATTGGAACAAAACATGAGAATCCACTAATATTGAATCGCAATGACGCTTCCGGACAAAGAGGCATCTGGACACAAGAAGAGATTTATGGTTATTGGAATGTTGAAATACTTGAAGGGAATTACAATATCAGGTATAAGTTTATTGAACCGCTGAAAAAGGCAGGTAAAGTAATGCTGGAAACCAAAACACAAATCATCCAATCTCAAATGAGCCAAATGCCAACAGACCTTATAGAATTGAAAAATGTTCATTTGAAGAATTACAAAGGCAGTGTTACGCCCCACTTTATGAGTGGAGGAAAAAGCATTTTCCCTTTGTGGGTGGAATTTGAAAGGTTAGATTAAAAAAGTAAAGGACTTGTTTTAAATCCCAAATAGGCTATAGATATTGAGTAATTATAGAAAAATTGGGGGAAGTCCCTATTATATCAGTTCTGAAGGGGCGAAATATAACAGCCACGGGTGTAGCCGTGGTTCAATGAATGCACGTTAAATGATTTTGGCGGAATTGTTGCTTTTTTTCTGCAACAATACTGACAAATTCTCTCAAGTTAGCTTCATCACGTTTCTTCATTAAAGCAAAAAAGGTCAGCATTAAAATGCTGACCTTTTTTGCAATCTATTTTATGTATTTCTAAGCATTGGCACTTTGAGGCGCCCAATGGGAACAAAGCATTCCTGGCGCAGCTTTTTGAGGATGGGCGCAATCATCCGTTTCATACCTTAGGCAGGAATTACAGTTTTTGTTGTCTTTTAATGCTGCTTTCATTTCGAAGGTATCACATGTATAGCTCTCATTGACTTTCACACCATGAACTTTGCAAACACCACTGGAATCTAAATTTTCACAGTTATTACAGTTACTCGCTAATCTGATAGACATAATTCTTTTGGTTTAAGATTCAATATAAAATTACAATGGAAGTCAGTTAGAATCAATTTAAATAGTTGAAAACCAATTCTTTGTATTTAGACTTCTTAAAAATAAGCTAAAAATGGACCATATTTTTAGGGTTGTTTTTTATTGTAAGCCTTTGAATATTATCTGCTTTAGGGAGTGTGTTTTTATGGAAAAAAATGAATTTGACTTGTGACTTTTTGCGAATAACTTAAACTTCACGGAGTCTGTCAGCAAATTTAAGAAGAAATTAAGCCTAAGGATTCATCGAATAGTCTGACACTACAGGTAACCCAGTGGTTTATACAAACCAAATTTCAATTGTTTTATCTTTTAATTAACAGTTTTTGAATTAATAATATTTTAATAATATTATTTTAACAAATTAATTTGATGCTTTCGTAATTTTTTGCAAAATTTATTATCCAATTTTGGTCGGCTATAAATCTATATCTAAACTTAAGATCGGATAGGTAGAATTTTGTAAATGAGTTACATACAAATTTTTGATCCTTAAACCCGAAATATGCAATAGACAATCTATTATGTGTTGAAATCGCTTCAAAATACCCAATCGTTGCTGTTTTCAATTCTACCGTCAGGTAGAATTGAAAACAGCTTGATTTTCTTGCGATTGCAATACTTCCCGTAAACAGGGGAAATTCTATACATAATAAGGGTTAAATAAATCGATTTATTGACATAATCCAGAAATAAGTATCCCATGCGAATTGATAAAAAAAATTAAAATTGTCTTTCAGTAAAGCCAAAGAATGAGACTATAAATCCAGTTACACTTAAAGCTTAATACATACCCTATGAAAAAAACTATTCCTAAAATGAGCATCCATCGCATTATTTGGGTGCTTGCCTCACTTCTATTTTCGGTAATACTCGTTCGGCCTATTTCGGCCGCTCCGGTGAATCCTGAAAATATTGTTATAGCAGACCTTAAAGGAACTGTTGTGGATGAAACGGGAGCCCCTTTGCCTGGGGCCACCATTACCCTACAAGGAACGACAAAAGGGACGGTGTCTGATATTGATGGTAATTTTTCCATTGATGTACCGGAAAATGGCACCTTGGTAATATCCTTTATAGGGTATAAAACGCAAGTCATTTCGATTGGAAATGAAAGCGTACTGAACGTGCAATTGGTTCAGGATGAATCCTCTCTCAATGAGGTATTGGTGGTGGGATATGGTACCCAGGAAAAACGAGATGTTACCGGTGCTGTATCTTCAATAAAAGGAGACAATATTCAAAACCTCCCTTCATCTGGTGCCGCACAGGCCTTGCAAGGAAGGGCTGCAGGTGTCAATGTGGTTCGAAATGGTGGCGCTCCTGGAAACCAAGGGTCCATAAGAATAAGAGGAACGGGCACACTCAATAATGCGGACCCTTTAATTATCATTGATGGGGTCCCTGGTGGAAACCTTAATGACGTAAACCCAAACAATATTGCATCCATAGAGATATTAAAAGATGCTTCTGCTTCAGCGATATATGGGACAAGAGCAGCCAATGGCGTAGTAATAGTCACTACCAAGCGAGGCGATTTTAACCAACCGCTGAAAGTTGAGTTGAATGGTTACACCGGCGTTTCCAATGCCATCAAGACCATCGATGTCTTGGATGCACCGACATTGGCCAGCCTGAAAAGGGAGCGGTACACCAATGATGGATTAACGATTAACCCCATTTGGGAAAATTCAGCTTACCAAACGCAAAAGACCAACTGGCAGGAAGAACTTTTGGGCCAGGGCACAACGCAGAATGTGGACCTTACCCTCCGTGGAGGAAACAATAATTCTTCCTTTATGCTTGCAGGTGGATATTTTAAGGAAGAAGGGATGATTTCTAATTCTGACTTTAGACGTCTAAGCTTTAGAATAAATTCAGACCACAAGATCAGTGATAAGTTTAAGATTGGCCAGAACCTGCAGCTTGTATCGATCAATCAAAGGAGCCCGAATACTCTTTCGGCCCAAACGGGGGTCCTATGGAGTGCGATACGTTTCCATCCTGGATTGCCGGTGATGAACCCTGATGGTTCTTACAGTTCTTCTCAGATTTCAGGAGAATTTGGAGACATTAACAATCCCATTTTTACACAAAATACACAGGACAATAACAGTACCTCTCACAAAATATTAGGCAATCTTAATGCTGAATATGAGCTAATGGAAGGGCTTAAATTCCGTGTTAATTTTGGTCTCGATGGTTTCATTAGTGATGGTTATAATTTCAATATCATAGTCAATGATCAGATAAGGGCCAATTCCATGAACTCCCTTTCAAGAAGCTATAATGAATACTATTCGGTATTGGCAGAATACTTTGTTTCGTATGATAAAGTATTCAATGACTTGCATAAATTTAATTTTGTAGGTGGCTATACCACCCAGACCTTTAATTCAGACGGATTCAGTGCCAGCAAAAGAGATTTCCTGGATGAGTCATTTGACCAAAGGTTTTTAAGTGTGGGGCAAACCTTGAACGGTATTGATGGTGGTAAATCGTATGATGCCCTTGCTTCCTATTTTGGCAGGGCAACTTACAATTACGACGAACGCTATTTGCTGACTGCCACTTTTAGAAGTGATGGTTCCTCTAAATTTGCACCAGGAAATCGCTGGGGTTATTTCCCTGCCTTCTCACTTGGCTGGAGAATCTCAGAAGAGGATTTCTTTCAAAATGTTGGTTTTATTTCCAATATGAAACTGACCGGTGGTTGGGGAAGTTTGGGAAATCAAAATGTTCCCGGCTTACAATACCTGGCGCTCATTAGCTCGGGAAGAAGGTATTCATTTGGGGGTAATCAAACCGTAGGCGCCGCACAAACCAGGGTGCCAAATCTTGGGATTACCTGGGAAACAGCCCAAATGACAAATATTGGCTTGGATTTAGGCTTTTTAGACAATCGATTGCTAGCCAATTTCAATTACTTTATAAAAGACACCAAGGACATGCTTATAGCTCCTCCCACCATTGGATCCATAGGTACTGCACAGATACCCAACCAAAATCTTGGTGAATTGAGAAATAAGGGACTTGAAGTGGAGGTTTTATTTAGAGAAACCCAGGGGAAACTTACCTATACGGTGAGTGGAAATGCTTCTTTTATCCAAAATGAAGTCACCAAATTGGTAGATGGTAATTTTATAGGTTCAAGATTATACGGCAGGTCCAGCCAGGAATTGTCCAGAACTTATGAGGGTTCACCTATCGCTAGCTTTTATGGTTGGAGAGCGGATGGATTGTACCAAAGTTCCGAGGAGATTCAGAATGATCCTAACATTGCGAATGATCCACGAAAAAGCGGAGGGTTAATACAACCCGGGGATGTGAAGTTTCTGGATTTAAACAGTGACGGAATCATTGATGAGTCAGACAGGGAAATCATTGGAAATCCCCACCCTAAAGTGGTATATGGTTTAAATGCCCAGTTAGGATATGGCAATTTTGACCTAAGTTTATTTTTCCTTGGCAATGCCGGGTTCGATATTTACAATGCTGACAGGATGCAGGGAATAGACCCAACTTACCCTTTCAATATGTATGCAGAAACAATGGACAGATGGAATGGCCAGGGGACAAGCAATGAAATCCCTAGAATGACGACTAAAAGAGATAACCTCAACCACAGGACTTCTGACCTGTTTTTGGAAAGTGGGGATTTCCTTAGGTTAAAAAATGTGGTACTTGGTTATACTTTACCCACACCAATTACCGACAGAATTGGGATTTCAAAGGCCAGGTTTTATGTCACGGGACAAAATGTATTTGTCCTTACAGGCTACTCGGGAATGGATCCTGAGTTAGGATATACAGATGGCAACCTGCAATTGAATGCAGATTATGCGCAATATCCACAAGCCAGAAGCTGGACCATTGGTACAACGATAACTTTCTAATGTAAGAATATGAAAAATTCAATTCAACTTCTTTTGTTGCTGGTATTAATTACTACAGCTTGTGAAGACAATATACTCGATACAACGCCCTATGGACAATCTACTTCTTCACAGTTTTGGAGAAATGGAGAAGATGCTGTAGCAGCAGCGAATGCCATGTATGAGCCACTAGTGGTGGAAGACTTTTACGGACACGCTGAACACACCTTTGACATTCCTTCTGACGATCAGTTCAGGGCGGGAGATCATGGTGAAGACCAGGCCATAGAGTCTTTTACTTTTGATGCAGGTAATCCTCAATTGTATTATAGCTGGAGACACAAATATGAGGTAATCTCCAGGGCCAATGCCGTTTTAATAAACGTTCCAGATATCAGCATGGACCAATCACTCAAAGACAGGACCTTAGGAGAAGCTTATTTTCTGAGAGGATTTATGTATTGGAGATTTGCTGTGATCTATGGTGGTGTGCCTATAATTCTTGAGGAGGATGTCATCGCAAACAATTACAACAAACCCAGGTCTACATTGGAGGAAACCTATGCACAGATTGAATCTGATTTAATAAAAGCTGCCGATCTATTGCCTATTTCTCATGATGCGGATGATTTGGGTAGACCGAATAAAGGTTCTGCCAATGGGTTATTGGCCAAGTTGTACCTGTACCAGAAAGCCTTTGACAAAACCATTTCCTTCGGTCAGAAGGTTTTAGATGGTCCTTACCCATTGGCTGATAATTATCAGGACAATTTCCGGGTGGAAACGCAAAATAATCCTGAGGTATTGTTCTCTATACAAAGTTTGCAAGGATGGCAGGACAATACCCATATTATTTACACCACACCAAGACCCTGGGGTGGTTGGGATTTTCATGAACCAGTGCAGGATTTGATTGAGGAGTTTGAAGACGGTGATCCCAGACTGGATTACACGGTTTATAAGCCGGGAGATATGGTGGATTTGGGTGGAGACAAAGGGGTGACTGAATACACCGAAGACCTTTCTTCTACAGGCTATCACTTCAGAAAATACTCTTCTTGGAATCCTCAGGGAGGGCTTAATATGAGTCATAACAATCCGATTTTAAGAACAGCAGATGTCTTGCTTATGGTGGCAGAAGCCAAAATAAGATCAGGTCAAAATGGAGATGCTGAAATCAATGCGGTCAGGGAAAGAGCAGACAGAGCGGAACTTACTAATGCCACTATGGAAGACCTGATCCATGAACGAAGAGTAGAATTGGCTGGAGAAAATCAGCGTCACCAGGATCTTATTCGTTGGGATAAAGACAATTTGGTAGATATTGTGGCCTTGTATAAAAAAGACCTGGGACCATTAAAGCCGCCAAGAAATTTTGAAAGGCCTAAACATTATCTTTTTGCCATTCCCCAAAGAGAGATCGATTTGAGTAACGGTGTATTGAGTCAAAATTCCGGATACTAATGCTTAAAACAGGATTAATCTTTTGCCTTATTCTTGGTTTGACCCTTTCATGTAATAGCAGTTATGAACAAAAAATAATAGGTGAATGGAGATTGGATTCTGCCTATTACCATTACAATCAATTCAATTTCTCCAGCCAAGGTTGGCATCAGGAAGAAACCTATAGGTATTTACCCACTGGTGAGGCGATCACCAGTGCGGTTAAATCTTCTGTTAGTAACAAGTACTCCATTGAAGACAAACGTCTTAAGTATTTTGATAGCAATGGGGAGCTGGTAAACGTCTATGAAATATTATCCATTGATGGGGAAAACATGGTGTTAAGAACGGACAAAAAGCCAATATTTAAAGGGAAAAACCAAAACAGATTTGAGGTGCGTTACTTTTCGAGGATGAATTAGTGAATAATATTAACCAGAAATATTAAAGGTTATTTTATCTATATTAATCCTGACAATAGTTTGATCCTTAGTCACTAAGGGGTTTATCTTAAAAACTAAATTAAAGATGGTGCTCCTTTATTGGAGTACCGTCTTTATCATAATAGATAACCTTAACAAGGTTAGGCTCAGGAAAAATATGGTTTGTATGTTGACTTAAATAAGCCGATCCATAATAAAATTCCTTTGCCCTTAACCGACCATTTTTAAAGTAAAGCATGGCTTTTTTAGCTCCATGAACCTCTGGCAAGGGGGAATCCATGGCTTTTTTCCCATGAAAATTGATCCATTGGGTAGGCTGGTTGTTTTTAGTGGCAATATGAAAAAATTCCCTTTTTGCGCTTAAATAAACAGGAGCAACTGCCCTGATATCTCCACCCAGCCCAAGCAATTGCTCTTTTACCCGGATTTTATCATCCGCTTCAAATTCCATCAATAAGCCGTAAGCGGCATCATAGGACCCAGTGATCACTTCCGCCTGGTGAAAATTGCCAGCCAAAAAAACTTCCATCAATCCATCCCCATTAAAATCCCCTGCTTCAATGCCAAAGACAGGTGAAATTTGGGCCATATTTGGCAATGCGATGCTTTCAAACCCTTTGTCTCCTTTATTTATTAGAAGGGCTGATGCAAAAGTATTTATGGTTAAAGTGTTTTCGGTTTTTTCTACAAAATTTTTACCTAAAAGAGAAGACAGTTCAGCCTTTCCATAACTGTGAAAGTCGGGAAATTTCTTTTTTAATTGGGGGATTTGCTGGAACAAATCATCCCGTGGGTGGATGGGAAATCTTTTCCCATTTTCAACAAAGGAAATGATGGATTCCAAGTTGCCATTCTTGTCAAAATCTCCCCAATGGATCTTAAGAGGACTTTCTACGCTGGTTTTATACCTGCTATTCAAGCCGAGGTTTCCTATGATATAATCTGTCAATCCATCTTGGTTTATGTCTGCAGCTGTGATACTGTTCCACCAGCCTGAACTCGATTTTATTCCTGGTAGGCCTTCTTTCAAAACCAATTTCCCCAGTTGATTTTCAAAAAGCGTGATATCCATCCATTCACCTACCAAAATCAAATCCGGCCAATTGTCTCCATTGTAGTCCGTCCAAAGGGCGGCTGTTACCATGCCTATATTTTTCAAACCTGGTGCCACCAGATCAGCGACTTCGGTAAAAGTGCCACCCTTATTTTGAAGCAGCTGAGAAGTTCCGGGTAATGGGTAGGAATTGGGTGACAGTCTACCTCCAACGAAGAGGTCCATATCGCCATCTTTATCAAAGTCTGCAGCTGTCACACAGGAGCCACTTGCTGAAATTTCGGGTAGTACAGTTTGTGCCCGTTCATATTTTCCCTGACCATCGTTTAAATACAACCGGTCCTGATAGTGCGCTGATCCAGCTTCAAATTCATTCCCGCCAGAAACTACATACAGGTCCAGGTCCCCATCTGAATCCACATCGAAAAACAAAGCGCCCATGTCCTCAAAATTGCTGTTATCGTCTGGTAGTGGGGTCACATCAAAACCTGAATCCTCTTGTTGGGAAAAGATCACTCCAGATTGCCCAAAGGCTCCGCCGATAAAAAAATCATCCAATTGATCCGCATTAATGTCGGCAACCGCTATGCCTGGCCCAAGTTGCGAGTGTTTGTGAGGCAATAATGGCTGTAGGTTGAAATCAGCATAAAATTTTTCCTGGTGATTAAAAATGGGCAGTGTTTCTGGCCGTTCTTCTGCTACTTCTAATGGATGCGAATGGGATGGCACTTTAGCTTTTTCCTTCTCCAATTCCTTTTTGTTGAGGGTGAGGACCTGCTTACCAGGTAGGGCGTACAATTGATTCACTTGTCCATCCGGCCATTGGATTTGCAGCGAATCAATTTGTTGCTTGTCTCCAAGTCCGAAATGTATGGTTTCGGTTACAGAGGACTGGTAACCTCTTGTTAGATAATGCTCATAATATTGCAATTGGCCATGGGCATAAAGTTTTATTTTTGTTCCCAATGCCTGCAGGTTTCCTTTGTTTCCTACCAGTTTAATTTTTAAATATTGGTTTTTACTGTTGTCCTGGCCATTGTTTTTATAAACCGTAGCCCTACTGTAGGTATTGTTGATGACAAGGTCCAATTGGCCATCGTTATTTAGGTCGGAAAATACCATGCCACTGGAGTATCCAGGTTTGTCGAAGCCCCAATCTATTGATACATCTTTAAAAGTGAGGTCTTGGTTGTTTTGAAACATGAAATTTCCAAGGTGTGCCCCTTCCAATTTTTTAAGCTCTTCAAAAATTGCTTTACTATTTAATTGATGAAAATTAGACCTGTAATCAACGAAATCTCTATTGGTGATGTCACGGGGGTAACCATTGGTAATGAATAAATCCTTCCAGCCATCATTGTCCCAATCAGCCCATAAAGGAGCCCAGCTCCAGTCGGTAGCAGAGACGCCTGCCAGAAAGCTGATTTCAGAAAACTGTGGCAAAGCTTCCGCATTTATTCCCCGGTTCAACTGAAGGGTATTGCGCATAAATTGGGGTTCATAGCCACTTTTAATTTCTGAAGTAAATCGATCGTGCCCCGTTTTGCCAAACATCAATTTTTGACGGTAATTAGTAGGAGGGAGCATGTCCACTTCTATAAGATCTATTTTCCCATCATTGTTAAAATCAGCAACATCGTTGCCCATGGCGGAATAACTGGTATGTTGAAATACATTTCCTGCCACATTCAAAAAAGTACCGTCTTTTTGGTTCAGGTACAAAATGTCATTGGAGAGGTAATCATTGCTAACCATAATATCTGGCCAATTGTCTTCATTGAAGTCCGCAATGGCTAAACCTAAGCCGTATCCCTCCAGGGTAATCCCACTTTCTTTTGAGACATCACTGAAAGTTCCCTCTCCATTGTTTTGGTAAAGCTTGTCGGTATTTAGCATTTCACCATTGATCCTTTTGGGACGAATAATATTTGGCCCTGTTACGTCAGTCATGTTATTCATCAGGTACATGTCCAGGTCTCCATCCCTGTCATAATCAAAAAAGGCAGCTTGGGTGCTAAACCCATTGTCTGCCAGGCCATAGTCTGCTGCTTTTTCAATAAATTTAAAATCCCCAACATTGATGTACAATGCGTTCTTTCTTTTTATTGCTCCATAAGGGCCTGAAAAGCAAATGTAAATGTCTCTTAAGCCATCCTGATTGATGTCAACAATGGTTATTCCAGTAGCCCATTTTCCCTCAGTGGCTACCCCTGAACCTGGTGTTTTATTTTCAAACGCAAAGTCACCTTTATTGGCATAAATCTCACAATTCCCCATATTGGAGGTGAATACAAGATCATCTAGACCGTCATTGTCAAAATCTGCAGCAGCCACGCCTGCTCCGTTATAAAAATATTCAAAGGTAAGTATATTGAAAAATTCATCCTCCAGCAGTGTGTTTTCAAATGCAATGCCTGTGTGAGAAATCGGTAAAGCTGTAAAGCGGTTTCTTTCCTGACATGAATTAAGACCCAATAGAAATAATACCAGGCATGAGCTTGCAATAAGGGAGGGGCTGTTTTTCATTCACTAAATATTGGCATAAGCCGTTTACATTGAAGTAAAACTTCATTTTTTTAATGCCTAAATTTAATGATTAAGGTATAATTTGGTTTGTTTTTGATCGAAATATAAGGTACAATATTTGTGGCAAATGATGTTTAGCGTTATATTTAAACATTAACCACCTTAAAACCATAATTAAACATGAAATATTCAAATTTAATTTTATTTACTCTCCTTTGTGGAGGCCTGCTTTCGGGATGTGGCGGCCCTACAGAAACTGCTTCAGAAGATCCTTACTTTACAGCAGATGACGATCAGGGTGGATTGAATCTGGGTACTGGATTTCAGTCCTATGTAATTGCCGAAGATCTGGGAAGAGCCAGACACCTGGCCGTAAGGGAAAATGGAGATATCTATGTAAACCTTAGGGAAGCGAATGACCAAGGTGGAATTGCTGCAATTAGAGATACTGATGGAGATGGCAGGGCGGATGAGATTGAGTATTTTAGCGATTTTGGCGGTACCGGAATGGCTTTCTACGATGGAAATCTATATGCTTCCAATGACAGCACTATATTTAGGTATTCTTTTATTGGAGACAATTTATTGCCCGAAAATGCAGATGCTCCAGACACAATTGTTTCTGGCTTGCCTGTACAAACTTCACATGCAGCAAAATCCTTTACCTTTGATGATAAAGGGAACCTTTATGTGAATATTGGTGCCCCATCCAATGCTTGTCAGGAACAAGACAGGACCAGGGATTCTCCCGCCATGGACCCATGTCCTCTTCTAGAAAGGCATGGTGGAGTATGGCGTTTTGATGCAACAAAAGTCGGTCAGACACAATTGGAAGATGGCCATAGATTTTCTACTGGTATACGAAATGCTGTAGCATTACAATTCAATCCCCTTGACGGAAATGTGTATGCAGTGCAACATGGTCGGGACATGTTAAACGGATTGTTTCCGGACATGTATACAGAAGAGGAAAGTGCTGAACAACCTGCAGAAGAGATGTTCAGGCTAAGCGATGGGGCTGATTTTGGCTGGCCTTATTGTTATTTTGATCCATCACAAGACATCCGTGTGACTGCCCCAGAATATGGTGGAGACAGAAAAAGTACCGACAGATGTGAAGGAACTGAAGGACCTATTGCTACTTTCCCTGCACATTGGGCACCTAATGACCTGTTGTTTTATACAGGAGATCAATTTCCTGAAAGCTTCAAAGGAAGCGCACTTATTGCTTTTCATGGTTCCTGGAACAGGGCTCCTCTGGGACAAAAAGGGTACTTCGTGGCCATTCAACCTTTTGAGAATGGAGACCCTGCAGGAGAATATCAAAGCTTAGCGGAGGGCTTTGCAGGTGTAGATACAATAGAAGCGCCAAGCGATGCCAAGCACAGACCAACAGGCCTTGCAATGGCCCCTGATGGCACCGTAATAATCTCAGATTCTGTCACCGGAAAGATCTGGCGTGTATTTTATAAGGAAGACAAATCCATGGCTTCAAGATAGATTTCTGCCTAACTTTAGCCAGTACATAAAAAGGGAAGTGTTTTCAAACACTTCCCTTTTTATGTTCCTATCCTTCTAAAACTTCTCAAATCTCCCCACCCAACCCGTCATTGCGAACCTTTTCTGGAGGCTTTGAGGGTGGGAAAAGGTGTGGCAATCTCGCTATTCTGGGATCAGAATTTAATCGTGTCTTCCTTCTGGATTTTTTATCTACTCCCTAAATCTATAAATTGGCCCCGAATTAGAAATGGGATTAACACCAATAAAAATGACTATCAAATTTTATGCTCCACTGTGGGGAAATACCTTGCCTTTTGAAGCGTTTTGTAAAAATGTCAAAGAAGCAGGATACGATGGTGTGGAAATGGATCTTCCTTTGGAGAACAAGCAAAAGGATAATTTGCTGGATATCCTGAAAGATCATGAACTAGAGTTGATTGGCCAATATTTTCAATCTTTTGAAACCAACCCAAAAGCCCTTTTAAATTCTTATGAAAGGTACCTCAATCATCTAATAGCAGCAGCACCAGTCCTTATCAACTGCCAAACAGGTAAGGATTACTTCGATTTTGAAGACAATTTGCCTCTTTTCCAATTGGCCGATAGGCTTTCAAAAGAGTCAGGAATTCCCATTACCCATGAAACCCACCGGGGGAAATGTTTGTATGCCGCTCCAATTGCTAAGAAGTACTTAGAAAACATTGCGGAATTTCGCCTTTGTTTGGATATTTCCCATTGGTGCAATGTGCATGAATCGTTGCTTGAGGACCAGGAGGACATTGTCAATTTGGCAATTTCCAGAACAGATCATATCCATAGTAGGGTAGGGCATGCAGAAGGGCCACAAGTAAATGATCCTCGGGCACCAGAGTGGGAAAATGAATTGTCTGCTCATCTCAATTGGTGGGATAAGGTTGTCCAAAGGCATAAAGAACAAAATACCACGTTAACCATCAATACAGAGTTTGGACCTTTTCCTTATATGCCGACACTACCGTTTTCCGAAATGCCAGTTGCCAATCAATGGGATATCAATGTTTATATGATGAATTTACTTAAAGACAGGTATAATAAATAGCGGGGCTACTTCATTTATTCCAATCACTAAAAACCATTCCTAATATTACCGGTAGATATTATTTTTTGTAATTAGCGGTTTTGGATGTAATTTCAACGCTAGATAACCAAATGGGTCGATCGGTCGGGGAAAATACTGTAAAACCGGCGAATACTAATTGGTGGAATTGCACAAATAACCCAAATTGAAATGGCAATGAAAAACTGATTTTATTATTTTTTCAGCAGCTGTCTTCAAGCCCAATAACCTAAATTTAACTTGAAAACCTATTAGCTAAATTGTATAACTTAGAAATGAAACACACTGAGACTGTTGCCATGTATTTTTTTCAATGGCCGAAAACAAGAAATTTTTTTGCTACACTTTCCATAATATTATTGATGCTATCGGCATGTGGTGAAGCTGAAAAGGAAAACTTGATAACTTCAGTAAATTTTGAAGATCAAAGTTTTGCCCCATTTGTGGAGCCTTCCTTTCCCTACATCACAACATCTTTTGATGGAAGGGATTTGGGAGCCGGTTTTCCTGAAGACAATATCTCTGCCCGCGTTTTGGCCATTAAATTAGGGAATGATGCTTACGCATGTTTTGATACGGATATGTTGCGTTGGTCGGTGGCCTGGACTGGAGACTTTATGCCAATGGTAACCATGGCTCAGGTTTCCTATGCTGATTTTCACAATAAAGGGAACCAAATCCCAAAAATAGGAGGAGATCCTAAACTCGCCACGGGCGTTTACCCAGGTTGGTCCATTGGTGAGCCATCGGTAAAAGACCCAAGAAAACCATCACCTCATCCTGACAGTCCTGCATGGGGAGCCGTACCTGCTGAAATAGGCAGGTATGAAGGTGTTTATCCAGTTGAAGACAAAGTTATACTTTCTTATACAGTAGGGAATACCTTAGTTTACGAATTGCCGGGCAGCCTTGTTCATGAGGGACTTCCCGTTTTCAGCAGAAGATTTGCCATGGCAACTTCTGACAAAAAGACTTTTCTAATGGCTGCTGAAATAACCGATATCACCAATGTAGAATTGACCGACAACCAGGTTTTGGTGTATCATGGGGATAAAGTGACATCCATGGGACTAGCCAATGGCAGTGAAGGGGTTACCCTTTCCGTTGAAGACAATAGGTATTTGGTAGTGGAAGTTGCAGCGCATACTTCAACAGTAGATTTTGAATTATTGCTTTGGAATGGTGAAGCTTCCGAAAAAGATAAATTTAAAGAGGTATTGGTTAATGAATTGTCTACTCTTCCTGATTTTGAAAAAGGAAGCAAGCCTTATTGGGAGGATGAAGTACTGACCAAGGGCCAGATTTCACCTGATACAGCAGCATTTGTAACAGACCGATTGACATTGCCAGTGCCAAATCCCTGGAAACGAAATGTTAGAATGGTTGACGTAAGTTTCCTTAACGAATCTGAGGCAGCCATGGTCACTTTTGAAGGGGATGTATGGAAAATAGCAGGGATAGATAGGTCTTTGGACCGTTTGGTGTGGACCAGAGTTGCTTCCGGACTTTATGAGCCCCAAAGTATAGAAGTGGTAAATGGTGAAATCTATGTTTACGGTAAGGATGGCATCACCCGACTACATGACCTGAATGGTGATGGGGTGGCTGATTTTTATGAAAATTTCTCCAATATCATGGCACAATCTATCGAAACCCGTGAATGGGCCAGCGATATGATGGCTGATCCAAAGGGAGGTTTTTATGTGGCCAAGTTTGGAGCCTTGGATATGGGACCTGAAGCCTCCTCACCTAAGGCCCTAATGGGGTTTAGATCAGCCTCAAATGACGATGGATCTGTGCTAAAAGTTTCAGCAGATGGGAGAAGTATTAGTCAGTTTGCAACTGGATTTAGAGGGCCTTATCTTGGGATTCATCCTGAAAAAGGTTGGTTAACAGGTTCTGACCAGCAGGGGCATTATATGCCATCTACCCCCATTATGCTGATTAGAAAAGGGGATTATTTTGGGGTTCCTGCTACTGCTCATAGGGCGCCTATTCCTGAAACGACTCCTCCTATCACCTGGATTCCCCACGGTGAAGACCGTTCAGGTGTAGGTCAAATTTGGGTTACTTCGGATCAGATGGGCCCACTCAATGGTCAAATGCTTCATTTGTCATATGGTAGACCAGGATTGTTTTTGGTGAAAGTGGACAGTGGTTCATCCGTAGTACAAGGAGGAGCATCCGTGATTCCCGGCATTTTTCCGGCACCTACCATGAAGGGTACGGTTAACCCTACTGATGGCCTTGTTTATTTTGCAGGATTCTCCCTATGGGGACACAATTCTGATGCTTTAAGCGCCTTTCTGAGATTGAGGTACACGGGTAAGGAAAGTTTATTGCCTGTAGATTATAAAGTTCGTGATGGAGGAATATTATTACGATTTGGTCAGGAATTGGATGAGGCGACAGCCAGCGATTTGGCAAACTATCAGGTCAAAAGATGGAACTACCTGCGAACAGAAAAATATGGTTCAGGGCATTACCAATTGGATGGAGAAGTAGGTGAGGAGAACTTGCCAGTATTGGCAGCCCACCTGTCCACCGACAAAAAAGCCGTTTTTCTGGTTGTTCCGAATATTGCTGTTGTCATGCAAATGGAGGTAGCCTTTGACCTTAAAACAGTATCCGGCACCTCTTGGTCTGACAAGGTTTGGATGACCGTAAATGCGGTTAACGAAGCAAATCTCAAGTCGGATGGATTTGAAAACCTTAATCCTGCAGACCTGATCGAAAACTTTGATCCGACCTTATTGGCAGGTGAAGAAGAAGGAAAAGCAGATGCAATCAAAGGAAAAGAAATATTCTTGAAATACGGTTGTATTGCCTGTCATGCGATTGACGACAATGTAGCGGGCAAAATAGGTCCAAGTGTAAAAGGACTCTATGGCGCCAAAAGAGAGTTTAAAGATGGCACAACTGCTATTGCAGACGATGCTTATATCAAAGAGTCCATCGTTGACCCAGGTGCGAAAGTAGTAAAAGGCAGAGAAGGGGAGATGCCTTCCTTCCTGGGCTTACTTTCTGATCAGGACATCGAATCTGTTATCTTGTATTTCAAAACCTTAAAATAATTTGGTAAAGATTAGCTAAAACAGTTTGCGAAAAGCAATCGTAGTTTTTTTAGCTCTCTATCCTATTGCAGAAAAAGCGCACATAAATTTATATGTGCGCTTTTTTTATGATAAATTTAGTAGCTCATTTACTTTTAGTAGTTTGTTGATTGTCAATCGGTTCTTATGAATAAAAAGGCAGAAATTCTATAGCTTTATATTTTAAAACATTAAAGTAATAATGTAAATTGGAAGTAAAAATTGATATGAGACCATTGTTCTACTTAATATTCCTTTGTTTGCCAACTATAATTTTAAGTTGCCAATCTGCTCAGAAAGAGGAGCAAAAATCCAATGCTGTAAGTGAGGTAAAAACGGTATCAGTTAACCTAAGAAAAAAAGTAAAGTCAGAGAGTGAAGCAAATAGCTGGGAAGCGGTTGACTATACTGAATCCTGGGACCCTAAAAAGACGGCAATCATTGTGACCGACATGTGGGACAGGCATTGGTGTGAAAGTGCTACGCAAAGAGTGGGCGCTTTGGCTCCGGTCATGGATAAAACCTTGCGCAATGCCAGGGAGATGGGAGTGACCATTATTCATGCTCCAAGTGGAACCATGGATTTTTATAAAGATGCACCGCAAAGGAAGGCAGCAATGGAAATTCCAAGTCATAAGGCTCCAGAAGGTTTTCCTATCAATGATTGGTGCTATCTGGATGAAAACAAAGAAGCTGCCCTACCCATAGACGATAGTGATGGAGGCTGTGATAAGCCATGTGCGGATGGGGAGCCTTGCGAAGAGATGACCGCATGGACCAGGCAAACAGCCGATATCAGTATTGAAGACGAAGATTTTATCACCGACCAGGGACAGGAAGTTTACAATATTATGGTTGAAAACAATATAGACCATATTGTGGTAATGGGGGTGCATTTGAACATGTGTGTGCTGGGAAGGCCCTTTGCTATCCGGCAGCTGGCCAATCTTGATAAAAATGTGGTGTTAATGCGGGACATGACCGATACCATGTACAATCCGGAAATGCCTCCTTATGTAGACCATTTTGAGGGAACTCGTTTGGTGATAGACCATGTAGAAAAATACTGGGCCCCTACAATGGTAAGTACCGACTTTACTGGAGATACTGCCTTTGCCTTTAATGAGAATTAGTGGAGAGGTAAATGGGAAACTTACCCTTTTTGATAGAAACATCAATCCCCAAATAGTTTAATTCACACGACAATAAAATTAAAACCAAAATGAAATTTACCCCAATTTCAATTGAAGAATATGTAAAAAAGCACTTGAAAAACAACCCAAGTGAAAATGAAAAAGATTTAAGGAAACGGCTTGAAACGGCATTAGCTGATTATAAAAAAGGAGTCAAATGTTCCTGTGGAAATGACATTTGGGTAATCGGTTCTGCAACCCTTGGGAACAGTTGTTTTACATGTATTACTGGGGAGAGCCAGCCAAATGATGATTATGAAATTGAGTCAGCCATTGTACCAAAAAAGGACGCCAAAGGGCGAAGGCACATCGACGATATCCCACCAACCGAAATAAATGGCTTCTTTGATGATGATGGGTATGAAATTAATATGGATTTAATTCAAAAACCATCTTTATGTATTTCCTGTATCAATAACGATAACCCTCATGAAGAAATGCTATGTAATATGACCCGACATGACCAAGAAAACAAGAAGGAATTCATTTGTTTTGCCTATAAAGAAAGGAGTGGATGATAATAATATAGATATTAAATATTTAATGAGCAAGCGGGGGGAGTCCCACTCAAGTAATGTAGTTTTAACTTCATTCAATAACGATTAAAAACATGTTCATTTCCCAAATTGCTCTTACTTATATTTGCCATCATAAAGTAAACCTTAACCATTTCAACCACTGTTTTTGGCTATTGGGGTGCTTGTTTTTATTTATTATAAGCGGTTGTAATAAGAATACGCAAACTGAAAAACAAGAGGGGGGAATAGAACTGGTTACTGTAGATATTTCTCAATCCCGAGCCGGGAAATTATCTGAATTTTTTGCGCCTGAAATCTCCTATATTTGGTTGGAAGATGATTCGGAGAAAGCACAACTTAATGCAGGATTACAACAAATACTATTTCATGGAGATAAAATTTATACCCTTGATGTGTACGGTTGCAAGTGCATTTCAATTTTCAATAAGTCAGGTAAGTATTTAGGAAAGATTGATGCTTATGGGGAGGGGCCTGGTGAATACCTTATGATTGATGGTTTGACAGTTGTAAACGAGGAACTGGTCTTGTTAGGGGTTTATCCCGGAAAAATAATGTGGTTTAGCCCGGAAGGGGAGTTTCTACGTGAATTGACCTTAAAAGCTCCCTTTGGCCCGGGTGTGTTTTCTGAATTTGAAAACCGCTATTATTTGTACAGCTCCGCTAGGAATACAGGAGCGTTTTTTGTCCAAACATTGAATGAAAATTTGCAGGATACCATCAATTTCTTGTCATACCACCCCGAAAGACTTGAAAGTGAGATGTCTGGTAGGAACTATTTTCAAAAAAGCAAGCAACATCTTTATTTTGGGATGACTTTTCTCGATACGATTTTTCAATTCCAAAATCAACAAATGGTCTCCAAGTTTACTTTTGACTATGGGAATTATGGTCAAGATCTTGAACAATTAAAGGGCTTGGAATTAGGAGACAGACTTAAGCTTATTAATAGTCGTGCAAAACTATACTTCCAAGGTCGATACCATGTTTCCGAAAAACAGCTTTACACCATCCTCAGTTACGAAAAGAAAGTTTACAACCTCTTTTATGACCGGGAGGAATCACAATCCCATTTGATTGAGGGTAATCTAATAAATGATATCGATGAAGGGAATGATCTAAAGTCAATAGGATATGGTTTTGAACCGGGGAAAGTGGGGACAAGAATAGCTGGTAAAGACCTTTACCAGACATTGGTAGAAAAGAAAAAGCAAATGGGGAGGGCTGATTTTGAAAATTGGGCTAAAAGTAAAGGTAGAAACTTTGCAAAAACAGCCATGGCTGCAAAAACTTCCGAGAACCCAGTGCTTATTGTTTATACGCTGAAGTGATATTTCTTTAATTGATAGGATATGCCGCTATTGAAAAAGTGAACCCGTAAGTATCACGAGAACAGGAAACCCTGGAAGGGTGAAAATTATTTTTACACGGGCCTGAGCCCGTGTAAAAATAAGATAAGTGCCAAAGCACTACCAGCTTCCGCCTGCACCGCCGCCGCCAAAGCCACCGCCACCGAAGCCGCCGAAACCACCTCCGCCACCACCGCCGAATCCTCCTCCTCCAGAGGAGAAATCTCCGTATTTGCCACTGCTACCTCCGAGCATATTGGCAAGCATTAAGGTGGTGAAGAGCCCTACACCACTACGTTTTCCACCCATATGGTTGTTGTTGTCGTTTCGGTTTCTGATTAAGGAGAGAATCACAAAGCCTACGATCAATATCAGAAACAGTGGCAAGCCTCCTCCTGGTTTGTCCGCGGAGCCCATGTCTTCTGCCTTGTACTCGCCTGAAGCAAGCTTAAAGATCATGTCGGTGGCCTGATCCAAGCCGGTATAATAGTTTTCCGTTCGGAAGTTTGGTACAATCAGCTGATCAACAATTCGCTTCGCCAATGCATCAGGAATCGCACCTTCCATGCCATAGCCGGTGGCGATAAAAACCTTGCGGTCTTTCATCGCTGCCAATATAAGAACGCCATTGTCCTTGTCTTTTCTGCCTATTCCCCATTTGTCACCCAGTTGGAAAGCATAATCACTGATGTCATAAGGCCCAACAGAACTGATCAAAACGATGCTGACCTGCGAAGAAGTGCTGTCGTTATAAGCCACAAGCTTGCTTTCCAGCTGTCGAACTTCATTGTCAGAGAGGGTCTTGGAAAAATCATTCACCAGACGAGGTGGGTTGGGTTTTTCAGGAAAATCCCCTTGCGCCCAGCTCGTAAATGAAAGTGCCAGTAATAAAATCGAAAAGAAAAGGTTTTTTTTAATCATAATGGCTTATTCAAAGGAAATTTCATCAGGGAGTTCATTGATGTCTCCTTCTTTGTCGTAAGGAAAATGTTGTTGAAGTTGTTGACCGGACATTTCTATGCCTTTTCTAAGTCCTTCAGTGAATGCATGTGATTTGAAATGAACGAGCATTTCTTCTTTGATATTTTCCCAGAAGTTTTCGGGAACCACCTTGTTGATGCCTGCATCTCCGAGAATGGCAAACTTATGGTCCACCACTGCAAGATAGAAAAGCACCGCATTGCGCTGGGCAGTTTTGTGCATCTTGAGTTTCTCAAATACTTCAGCAGCCCGGTCAAGCACATCGCCTTTACAGCTGTTTTCGATGTGCACCTGAATTTCTCCTGAAGTTTCCATTTCTGCATTCCTAATGGCATCTGTTATAATGGCACGGTCTGCTTTACTAAATAATTTTTCGGCCATAATAAGTGTATTTAAAATTCTACGGTTGGTGCATTTTCAGATCCTGCGGAAGCTTCAAAATAGCCTTTGCGCTCAAACCCATACCATCCAGCAAATATATTGTTTGGGAAAATCCTAAGATTTGAATTGTAGCCCTGTACGGATTGGTTGAAGTTTCTTCTTGCTACCGCAATCCTGTTTTCTGTTCCTTCCAGTTGCGCTTGCAATTCAAGAAAGTTTTGATTGGCTTTCAGGTCAGGATACCTTTCTACGGCTACAAGCAGCCTGCTAAGTGATCCGCTCAATTGATCCTGTGCACCTTGGAATTTAGCGATGTTTTCGGGTGTAAGGTCATCAGCCTGCAAGGTGATAGAAGTCGCTTTAGCGCGCGCTTCGATAACACCCGTTAACGTTTCTTGTTCAAAGTCAGCGTATCCTTTTACCGTATTGACCAAATTGGGAATCAGGTCAGCTCTTCGTTGGTATTGGGTTTCTACTTCAGCCCACTGACCGTTGATGGTTTCTTCGGTTTGCACAAAGGTATTGTACACGCCTACGGCTTTGGAGTAAACAATGAACCCGATCACTGCGATGATGGCAATAGGAATTAATACTTTTTTCATGGTAAGGATATTTATAAAAACAATGAAGTTATATGACGTAAATTTTGGCCTGAGGTTTCCCTGATTGGGTTTGTTTTCAAGAAAATCAGTACAAAAGAAGCAGATTTTGCCATTTAAGACAAGCTTTTTCGTTCGACAGCCAAGGTGATTTTCCTCCCAAACTTTTTAAAACATTTGGATAGGCAAATTTTGCCACCAAATTTGAAAACACAGGAAAGGCTGTGATAGTTTCCTATCCTACAAATGTTGTGTAACAAAACAAAGCTACTTCAATTATTTCATAAAAAAGCCAATGCCAAAATTAGCGTTTTTGAAGGGTAGTAGCGAATTATAGGAAAAGGCTATGTCTTAAGTGGTTAGCGTATTTACTGATTCTTGTGTTGGATGTCTTGTCTCTGGCCGGTGTCTTCATTTCTTTCGCTGGTGTCTGAGCCTGTCGAAGACAGCGGAACCGAAATATTTATAACCCCACACATAGGGTTCTGAGCGGAGCCGAAGCAAGCGGAGGCGATGACAGCCATTACAAATGGCCACTTTAAGAATCCTTTTCTAAATTCAATTGAACATTGATATAAAGGTGTAATTGCAAATTACACCTAGTAGGGTTTGTAGATGACGTTGACTCGTCATTGCGAGGGGTAGGATTACTTATTTCGGTTTATTAATGTGAAATATCCCGAAGCAATCCACGACCAGAAGAGATTGCTTCGTCGTACCTCCTCGCAATGATGGATTGCGTTTGCATTGTCGTGTTTTCTTGCAATGACGTATGGCGTTTACATCGTTTCACTTTCTTGCAGTGACGTTGACTCGTCATTGCGAGGGGTAGGAATACTAATTTCGGTTTATTAATGTGAAATATCCCGAAGCAATCCCACGACCAGAAGAGATTGCTTCGTCGTACCTCCTCGCAATGACGGATTGCGTATGCATTGTCGTGTTTTCTTGCAATGACGTATGGCGTTTACATCGTTGTACTTTCTAGCAGTGAGGTTCACTCGTCATTGCGAGGGGTAAGATTGCTTATTTCGGTTTATTAATGTGAAATATCCCGAAGCAATCCCCGATCAGAAGAGATTGCTTCCTCGTACCTCCTCGCAATGACGGATTGCGTATGCATTGTCGTGTTTTCTTGTAATGAAGTATGGCGTTTACATCGTTACACTTTCTTGCAGTGAGGTTCACTCGTCATTGCGAGGGGTAGGATTACTTATTTCGGTTTATTAATGTGAAATATCCCGAAGCAACCCCATGATCAGAAGAGATTGCTTCGTCGTACCTCCTCGCAATGACGGATTGCGTATGCATTGTCGTGTTTTCTTGCAATGACGTATGGCGTTTACATCGTTGTACTTTCTAGCAGTGAGGTTCACTCGTCATTGCGAGGGGTAGGATTACTTATTTCGGTTTATTAATGTGAAATATCCCGAAGCAATCCCACGTCCAGAAGAGATTGCTTCACTCTGAAGTAGCCATTTTTAAATTGCCCCAAATGTTTTTGGCCTTTTCGATGGCCTTTTGTTGGATTGATTTGTCTCCGCCAATCTGCAGAATTATTACCCTTCCATCTACTACTAAATATTACGTTAAAAAGAACTGCAAAGATTTTGTAGGATTACCCATAGATGCTAATATCTACACCCCCTAAACCTTATAATACTCCACCGACTTTCCATCAAATCCGGAAACACGGCTTATTAGTTCCTGGCGTTTTTTCTCGTCAAAGGCTTTGAATTTTTTGGCGAAATCAATCTTTTCTGTGAGCATGTCGGCATGGTCGGCACCTGTCACCAATACACTGATGGGTAGGGACCAGGAGAAATAAATGGCTTCTTCTACTGTCAATACATTCGGGACAATGCGTGGCTTGTCGCCACTGTTGAAATGGGTGGTACCCCCAAAAAAACCACCATTGGCCAGGGTTTTCATGGCACAAGGAGCCATTCCTTTTTCTATTAATTTTGGCATCACATTGGTAATAAAGCTCTTGTAATTTGGATCAAAGGCATTGATGGGCATTTGGCAGGCTTCCAGTTCATCCGTGCTTTCCAACATTCTCAGGTGAGCATTGTAATCCGAGTGGCCCGAGAATCCTATATGCTTTACTTTTCCGCTTTCCTTAGCCTTCAAGACATAATCCAGGACCCCATTTTTTAACCTGCTGTCCACATCACCGGGACTGGTCACCGCATGAATCAGCCAAAGATCGATGTAGTCTGTTTTCATCCGACTAAGAGTGCCTTCAAGATGCTCCTGAGCAGTTTTTCCATCTCTTGCTGTTGACTTGCTTTGGATAAAGGCCAGGTCTCTGTATTTGGGTGTAAGAAATTGTCCATACCTTCTTTCCCCAGTTCCGCCTCCATAGGACTCTGCATTGTCGAAGAACCTTATGCCTCCTTCAAGTGCGCGTTCTATGGTTCTTTGCGCTTCACTTTCCTTCATGCGGGCAATATGGGCACCTCCCAATCCAAGCATGGTGACCGACAAACCAGATTTGCCAAATTTCCGCTTGGGAAGTAAATCTCCCAGCCTGTCCCGCATATAGGGACTGGGGATGGCTTTTCCTTCTGCATTGATACTGCTTAGGGGCAACATCATTCCGGCCGTCAATCCGGCCAATGATTTTAAGAATGCCCTTCTTTGGTTATTTTGCTTGTTATTTTCCATGATCGTTTGGGTTAGAATTTAAGATGGATGCCAGTCATTACATTTATTCCCGGCATAGGGAAACCTTTTTCGAGTTGATAAGCTGTGTTAAGGAGGTTTTTGCCTGTGACATAAGCTTTTATCTTGGGGCTTATGGCATACATTCCCCTAAGGTCCAATAAGGTGTAATTTTCATTTTTATCCGTTTCTAATAAGCTGTTTCGAAGTCCTCCAATGACGCGCATGGAGGGTATGATGGTGAATTTTTTCATTTGTAGATCAGCCTGAAAGCTCAGGTTGTGCCTTGGGGCAAACAAGATATTCTTGCTGGCATCCACATAGGCGTAATTGAGCATAACTTTCCAGGACCCCGAAGATTGGTAGCGAATTTGACTTTCCAGGCCTTTGTTTTGGAAGCTATCCGAATTCCTACCTATGGGAGGAGTGTCCATTGGGTTAATCTGAATTAGATTGCTGCCTTTGGCCAGAAATGCCATGAGCTCAAGGCTTAGTTTGCTATCCAGTAAGAGGGTTTGAAAACCTGCCTCATGGTTCCACAATTCTTCTGGTTTCAACAATTCATTGGAAGGTGGGAAAAGGAATAGGTCTACCACAGATGGGCTTCGAAAGGCTTTGGATGAGGAGGCTTTAAGTGTGAAATTCTTACCTGCCTGGTAGGCAATGCCAAAACCGGGAAGCAGCTTTTTTCCATACTGGGAATTACTGACTTGACGAAGGCCTGCATTGATGCTTGTTTTTTCTCCCAGCTCTTGTTGTGCTTGCAGATATAGGTCAGTCTCATGGATCGTATGTTGCGTTCCCAAGCCGGTTCGGGCGGGAGGAGGAAGCGTTTCATTGAAAGCCTTTCCACCAAAGCGCTTGTAATCTATGCCTACGGTAAGGACTTGCTTGGGGAGTAGACTAAGGTTTTGGTAAAAGGTAATGCCCTGATTTTGGTCTTTGGAGGAAAAGCCGGTTTGAAATTCATGGTCGCCAAAATTATGAAAGAGCAGCAATGCTCCGGAAATATTTCCCCAATCATTGCGCAGGGAAAGCGCAGCCCTGCCCCGCAAGTATTCTCGTTTGTCTTCTTCCGACGGGGCTGCAATAGGTCCCGGTTGGTAATAGGAGGCATCAGCCAATTGAAGGTCTCCGGAAAGTGAAAGGGCAGGAGAGAAGGCATAGCCGATTTTGAAGTAGCCTGTGGTATTTTCAAAGCTGTCTGCCGCATCGGCCCGAAAGCCAGAAGTGCTATTGCGGTTGATGGCCACCATGGAATGGAATTTGTCCTGCTTGTAAGCAGCATTGACAGTTCCCATAAAGGTTCCATAAGATCCATAGCCCAGATTGGCTGATCCCTGCCAGCCTTCTATGCTTGCTTTTCGGGTAATCAGATTGATGGCACCACCCATGGCATTGGAACCATAAAGAACCGATGCTGCTCCTCTCTGGATTTCCACTCGCTCTATATCGGAGGCACTGTAGGCATCTGCTATGGGGTGTGCAAAAATGCCCATGTACTGGGGCTGACCATCAATCAATACCAGCACCCTGTTATTGGGGGTTCCGCTAATTCCGCGAATGCTGATATTTCCTCCTGATCCCGGACCTACGCCAAAACCGGCAATGCCCCGGTCATTCAGTAGAAAGCCCGGCACCTGATAAGCCAGCAGGGGTAGCACGTTCAGTTCTCCTGAGCGTTCTATGGTTTCCCTGGAAATGGTGGATATTGAGGCTGCTACTTTACTTTTTTGCCGCGCTATTCTTGTGCCGGTGACTATTGCCTCATCCAGGGATATTATCAGGCTGTCGTTTTCCTGTGCCATCAGCGATGTGGCGCAACAAATAAACAAGAGTCCTATAATGCAACTAATTTTCATTAGTGAGGGATTTAGTGGTGGGGCTCCATGGCCAGTGAACACAAGTTTTAATGTCTGGAAAAAGAACAAAATCGGCTTTTCCTTTCAAGACAAAAGTGTTGACCGAATAATCCTTCAATGTTTTTTTTAACAGGGCTATGGTCTTTCCAGTAACGGCTACATCATCGACCAGTAGCACCCTGCTGCCTTTTGGAAAGGAAGCTTGAAATACTTCTAAAAATTCTGGTGATTCCCTATTGGGTTGATTTTTGTCGTCTCTATAGTTAACCGAAGCAATAAAAAGGGGGCGTTCAAGCTGATGGGCCACCAGGCTGGCAGGCACAATTCCACCTCTACCTATACCAACGATGATATCTGTCGGAGGAAAGGTGAACCCTGCCAGTGCTTTGCTTATCTTAACAAAAGAAACGGGTACTTTAGTATCCATGCTTGTTTGATTTTAGCCGCAGGTTTTATCTTAGGCCCTTGGGTATAATATATTATTTAATCCATTCCCTCTTGACTGGGGAGGAACTTCAAGCTTAGAATATTGATCACCAATAAAATCAAAATACCTGCCGTTGCATTGCTTAGTGAAGTGCTGAAAAATTGAAAAGGGGCAACTTCAAGCAGTGGAATTACAAGCAATAAAGTGGATGAAATTATTTTTGCTCCGGTATAGGCCATGGGAGCAGCAATCCATTTTAATCTCCCCTGAAGCAATACATTTGCCAGGAGGGTAAAAAAGACCAGTTCCACAGTAAGGATACCCATCAAGCCCCATTGTGGATTGCCGGTTATAAGAAAGTTTATCAGCGGTGCCAAAGCGGCAACGATAAGAGCCACACGAAGTCGATAAGCCACTAAAGCCACAAACGGGATGTAGAACATGGGTAACAAATAGGCGCCAATAGGAACACCATTAATAGGAGGGGCCAGGTGCACAAGGATTGGGAATACAATGGCTATAGGCAACAACCAGCCAGCTGTTTTCAAAGTAGACCTGTGGTCAGTTTTCAGGGTTATTTGCATGGTTTCTATGGGGTTTATTACAGATCATGGATAAAGCAACCATTGAATTTGTAGAAATCAAAAGTGCCCATCTTTAATCTGTTGATTTGTAGCATTAATTTAATGAATTCTTTTTGGTTCTCCAATACTGAAGAATTAATTACTGTGTAAAGACAAAAATACATGTAAAATTAATGGTTGGATTGTTGGTCACGGTAGCCTATGTGGGTGTATTTCTACCTGCTTTAAACGTTGGTTCAGTATTTAGTGAACGTGAGCAAGGAATTTATTCCTCGATTTAGGTCTATGAGCATACAGGTCTTGTTCTTGGGTATCTTTTTATAGCAAAATACCAAAAGGATAGGGATGTTGTACAATTCACAAATACTACTGATTTTAAAGGGTACAACTGGAATTTATCGGAAATTCTATACCTCCGTATGGTGAAAAGGCTATAAAGGCAAAAAAGCGTCTGGCACAGGAACATGTCATCAGGTTAAACATCCAGACCTTTGAGTTTAATGATACACAAGTATTAATTTACACAACACCTTTTATTATATAACAGGCATCTCTATCTCTTGTAAATAAATCGCTTTTTTGATTTTATTGTAAAGTTCATCCTTAATCACCGGCTTGGTCATGTAATCGTCCATGCCCAGTTCAAAGACCTTGATCTTGGCTTCTTCAGTAACGTTAGCGGTTACTGCGATTATCGGTACATTGCTTATTGCTGACCCACAAACTCCGGCACGAATGGCCTTGGTCGCCTCAAAACCATCCATTACTGGCATTTGTAAATCCATTAATATTATGTCAAAAGGTTTTAGCTTAAGCAATTCCACTGCCTCTAGTCCATTATTGGTTACCGCGACATTTGCATTTGACCAACCACTCATTATCTTTTTCAACACCAATTGGTTGATGATATTGTCTTCTACGATCAATACACTTTTGTTCTCCAGGTCATAAATACCCGACTTCGCAAAATCAAAAGGGTCTTTTCCCTCACCGTTTATAGGTAGGGTATTGTTTAACTCCAGGCTAACCTTTGTTCCTACTCCTTCTACACTTTGAATGTCTATTTTGCCTTTGTGCAAATCTACCAATGCCCTTACAATACAAAGTCCCAGGCCAAAACCACCAAACTTCCGCTTATTATCATTCTGTCCCTGAATAAAGGAGACGAAAATGCTCTTCAATTTTTCCTCTTTTATTCCCACACCGGTATCCGTCACTTCCACCTTTAATAGCACCTTATCCTTAGGTAGCACTACCGCCTCTACTTTGAAGCCTATTTTGCCATTTAAAGTAAATTTCAAAGCGTTTTTTAGTACGTTTTGGATCAGTTGTTCTGTTCTTCTTCTATCGCCAATCAAAAGCTCTGGAAGTGTACCGACCACCTCGAATGTGAATTCGAGATCTTTGTCACGAGCTTGTTTTTCAAAAGAAGCGGCGATTTGATTTACCAATTTTTTCAAATCGAAGGGCATTTCCTCCAAGCTCAATTCCCCTTTTTCAATTTTCGAATAATCCAGGATGTCATCAATGGATCCCAGCAGGCCCAAGGAAGAATATTGGATTACATCCAGGTTTGAATTTATCGTTGTGTCCTTACTACTCTCTCGGATAGATTGGGTTAAACTAATAATGGCATTAAGCGGTGTCCTTAGCTCGTGGCTGATATTAGAAAGAAAAAATGATTTGATTTCATTGGATTCTTCGGACTTCTGCAAGGCCGTCTCTCTGAGTTTTCCTTTTTCTGATTTTAACAACCTGATACGGTTAGACATGGCTAGAGATAGAAAAATAACTTCCATACCCGTTCCGATTTTAGAACCATTTTCTGTAAAAAAGGAATTGGGAATTAAATTGAAATTATGGAAGATCAGAATAAAAAATCCTACAGTAAAACTAAACATGGCAATGGTGAAAAAGAAATCAATTTTTTCACCTTTTGCATAACTCCTCAAAACAGTAGTGACCAAAAGCATAAGGAAACTAAGTGAATTTACTGCTGGATAATAGATAGTCTTTCCATTGGGAAATAATACTATGCATCCTAAAAGCAATACCAAGACTCCTATTAGAAATTTAATACTTTTATCCAATGTTCGGCTCCATTTTTTTACACCGGTATAAATCTGTACATACCGGCTAAATGCTATCCCTGAAAGAGTGGCAGCAATCAATATCCCATTTTTGTTAAGCCAACCCGATGCCGGATCGATGTATTCGAAAAAGTAGCCATCAAATGACATGTGTAGCAGACCTATAGAAATCACATAAATACTGTATAATAGGAAACTTTTTTCTCCTATCCCAAAATAAAAAAACAAATATACGGCTCCTGCCAAAATCAAAATTCCATAAAATATCCCATGAAACAATTGGTTTTGATAGGAGCTTATTACGAGACTTGTTGGGGTATACAATTTCAATGGAAGGTTGATAACTTCTCCATCACTTTGGTAATTAATATAAATTTTATAGGTTTCTCCAGGTTTCAAATCCAGGGGAAAAATAATTCCTCTGTGAGGAAAGCTTTTTTCTTTAAAAGGGATCAGGTCGCCATTTCTAAAAACCTTGACAGGCTCCCGTTCTGATACCATATAAAGATCCACATGATCGGTAATTGGTCTTCCTGTTTCAAAAAAATAATGAAGCAGGTCTTCTGTGGTGTTTTCAATGGTAAACCTCAACCAAAATTCACTTTCCGTAAAGCCAAGGTTGGTTGATGGGCCTTCGATTGATTTAAATTTCAGGTTCTTTTCCTGAGCCAAAAATTCCTCAAAACTATAATGGCTGTCGCCAACGTTTGTTATTTCCGCATATTCATGAAGTGACACGGAATAGTGTGCATCTTGATCCTTTGCCTGAAATGGTTTTAATCCATAGGAAAATGTATTAACAGAATAAAAAAAATGTTATTAACAAAAAAAGTTAATTTTTATGACGTGAATCATCTTAAATCGAATTAAATGAGTCGTAAATTCAGCTAAAATACAGTCATAACCTACTAATTTTTTTTATTCCAATAGGTCTTTCTTATATAGGTCAGTGATCAAAGTAGTGTTTTTATTAGCAAAAAACTTCGGTTTTGACAAGGTTCATAATCATGGGGCAGCTTGTCAGGATTGGAGCAGCTGTAGGTATCGCATGTTTTTTGGATGGTAAACTTCTTATTGGAGATTCAGGAGGGGCAGGAGAATTTGGCTATTTTTCGCTTATAATTAACCAAGAGACGAAGCGAATTTACCAGTTTTATGAAAATTTTTCTTTGCCAGATACTTAAATCCAGATTCTAAGACATCGGTAAAAAGTAACCATAATTGGCTAACTTTTCCTTATGATTTGATATTGCCTATAGGATATGGAATTCAAAAATCTCCTTTTGTTGTTGGTGCTTTCTTACTGTTGTAAAGGCAAGTGGGAATTCCTATGAATATATTGCAACATAGTTGCATTAGTATTTATTTTGTTTACATTTGTCGAAGGCATAGAGCAAAAGTGGGAAGGAAGATATATTAAAACCCGTTTGAATGCTAATTACTTCTATGCTTGTATGTTTACCCGGTTTTCTTTCAAAAAATTCAAACATATGAAACCTACAAAAGATTTTGAAGTAATCATCATTGGCGGTAGTTATTCAGGACTTTCCGCAGCAATGGCTTTGGGCCGTTCCCTTAGGAATATTTTAATCATAGATGCCGGAACACCATGCAACCGTCAAACACCATATTCCCATAATTTTTTAACACAGGATGGGAGCACCCCACAGGAAATCACGGAAATTTCCAGAAAGCAGGTGGCCAAATATGAAACTGTAAAGTTTTACGAAGGATTGGCAATTGGTGGTAAAAAAGTTGCTGAAGGATTTGATATTACAACAAATCGGGGAGATACTTTTTACACAAAAAAACTAATACTTGCAACAGGAATAAAAGACCTAATGCCTGGAATAGAAGGTTTTGCCCAATGCTGGGGCATATCAGTTGTGCATTGCCCTTATTGTCACGGCTATGAAATAAGAAATAAAAAAACAGCCATAATGGCCAATGGGGACATTGCTATTCATCTCTCTTCATTGGTCAACAACCTAAGCAAGGACATAACGATACTTACTGCAGGTGATAAAACATTTGATGATCAACAGACGCATAAATTAAGTAAGCATGGCATTAAAATACTAGAAAAAGAGATTTCAGCTATTGAGCATGAAGCTGGATATATGAAAAACATTCAGTTTAAGGATGGAAGTAAGGAGACATTTGATGCCGCTTATGCCGCCATTCCATTTGAACAAAATGCTATACCTGTTGAATTGGGTTGCAAACTTACAGAACACGGGCACATAGAAGTGGATCCAATGGGAAAAACTTCTGTGGATGGGGTTTTAGCCTGTGGGGATAACAGTTCTATGATCCGTTCCGTGGCCATGGCTGTATACAGTGGAAACATGGTAGGTGCTGTTATCAATCACGAGCTAACCCAGGAAGGATTTTTATAGGATTGGAGGATTTATTGGCAATTTAAAAGCTGAATTTCTTTTTTTGGAACCTGAATGGCACTTATTTTTTCAATTGAAATCCATAGCTGACTAAAATGAATGCTTTAAAGTTTGCCTTTTTTGTTCAAAACCTTCGCTTATTTATGGGGCATTTCAGGATCTCCTAAATAAATCGCTTTTTTGATTTTATTGTAAAGTTCTTCTTTATTAATCGGTTTGGTCATATAATCATCCATGCCCACTTCCAAAACCCTGAACCTGGCCTTTTGTGTCACATCAGCGGTAACCGCAATAATCGGCACTTTGCTCAAGGATGTCCCAGCTGCTCCGGCACGAATGGCCGTTGTGGCCTCGTACCCATCCATTACAGGCATTTGTAAATCCATCAAAACCACATCAAAAGGTTTGACCTTTAGCAAGTCGATTGCCTCTTGCCCATTATTTGCGATCTCAAAACTTGAGTTTTTCCAATTGCCTATTAAAACTTTCAACACCATTTGATTGAGTGCATTGTCTTCTACGATCAGTATCCTTTTGTTTTCCAGATCAAATACACCTGATTTTGCGTAATCAAACGAATTGGCTCCATCTCTGTTTTTTGGAAGGGTTTTGTTTATCTGTAGGCTCACCGTAGTACCAACCCCTTCTTCACTTTGAACCTCTATTTTTCCCTGATGCAAATCTACCAAGGCTTTTACAATACATAGTCCCAGCCCTAAACCTCCAAATTTTCGTTTATCGTCATTCTGCCCTTGCGTAAAGGACGCGAAAATGCTTTCCAGCTTTTTCTCTTTAATTCCAACACCGGTGTCTGTCACCTGTATATTTAACAAAACCTGTTCATTAGGCATCTCAATGGCTTCTACTTTGAAGCCGATTTTACCTTTTAGGGTAAATTTTAAAGCATTTTTGAGCAGGTTTTGAATTATTTGCTCCATTCTTCTTTTGTCCCCAATCAAAAGCTCCGGAAGGTTACCAACCTCTTCAAATATAAATTCGAGCCCATTGTCCTTTGCTTGTCTTTCAAAGGTGGCAGCAAGTTGATGTACCATTTTTTTCAAATCAAATGGTAATTCCTCCAACCTTAATTCCCCTTTTTCAATTTTAGAATAATCCAGAACATCATCAATGGCTCCAAGTAAACCCATGGATGAATATTGGATTACATCCAGGTTTGAATTTATTGATTCTTCCTTATTTATTTCCCTAATTGACTGCGTCAAACCTATAATGGCGTTTAAGGGCGTTCTTAATTCATGACTAATATTAGAAAGAAAATAAGATTTAATTTCATTGGATTCCTTTGACTTCTGCAAGGCAATTTCCTGAAGTTTTCCTTTTTCTGATTTTAGAAGCCTGATTCGATTAGACATGGCCAATGAGAGAAAGATTATTTCAAAACCAGTACCTATTTTAGAACCGTTTTCTGTAAAAAAGGAATTAGGGATCAAACTGAAATTGTTGAAAATCAGGATGAAAAAACCTACGGTAAAACTAAAGATGGCTAAGGTGAAAAAGAAATCCAGTTTTTGGCCTTTTACATAACTGAGCAAAACAGTAGTAATCAAAACCAACAACAATAGGAAACTAAGCAAATTTACGGCAGGATAATAGATCGCCTTTCCATTGGGAATAAATACTACACAGATTAAAAGAATCACTAAGGCACTCAGCAAGAGATTTAACACTTTGTTTGACCCTTTGCTCCATTTCTGTACATTGGTATAAATCTGTGCATACCTGCCAAAAGCCATTGCTGAGAGGGTGGCAGTAATGAGTATGGCGTTTTTGTTGAGCCAGCCCGATGCTGGATTGATGTATTGAAAGAAATAACCATCTAATGACATGTGAAGCAAAGCCACAGAAAGCACATAGACACTGTATAAAAGAAAACTTTTTTCTCCAATCCCAAAATAAAAAAAAAGGTAAACTGCTCCAGCCAATAGTAAAATCCCATAAAATAAACCATGAAACAACTGTTTTTGATAGGAACTTTGTACCAGACTTGTTGGGGTATGTAATTCCAGTGGCAGGTTGATTACCTCTCCATCACTTTGGTAATGTACATACACTTGATAAATTTTACCGGGTTTTAAATCCAGCTGAAAAATAATTTTTCGGTGTGCGAAGCTTTTTTCTTTAAAAGGGATCAGATCCCCATTGTTCAGTACTTTAACGGGTTCCCCCTCTGTTACTAAATAAAGGTCCACATGGTCTGTGATTGGTCTTCCTGTCTCCAGAAAATAATGAAGTAGGTCCTCAGATGTGTTTTTAATGGAAAGCCTTAACCAATAGTTGCTTTCTGTAAAGCCAAGATTGGTAGATGGCCCTTCGATTGGTTTAAATTTGAGGGTGTTCTCCTGATCCAAAAACTCTTCAAAGGTGAAATAAATGTCCCCTACATTTGTGATTTCCGCATATTCATAAAGGGAAACAGCAAGATTTGCATGCTGATCCTTGGCCTGGAATGGTCTTGATACATAAGAAAATGAATCAAAAGAATAAAAAAATGCAATTAGTCCTAAAAAAATGAGCTTAATGATGTTATTCATAGTTTAAGCAATATAAATATTGGTAAAAGTACGACCAAAAATATTAATTAACCAATGGTTTTATATTTTTACATAAAGGTGCATTTTGTTGTAAGTACCATTAATTCAGTAGTATGAGGGTATTCCTCACCTTACCGGACTTAGGGTTCAAAAACGATAATTAGTCGGGCAAGGTTATAAGTATTCCAAATTCCATGAGGAACGAAGAGGCAGGAGTAAACTATACCTGAATGGGTAGGAGGAAATTGATATGTTATTTCAAATTAAAAAATAAAGAGGTGTAGTTTTTAACTACACCTCTTTATTTTAATTGCTAGTTTCATTCTATTCTCTTCTATATGTTATTTAACATAAGAGATTCTTCTTGAAGCTTTTCTCATAAGTACATTGATTAAATCCTCTGTTGAGCTTCCCATCGATCCAGAAACGGCCTTATTGTAATTTATCAAAAGCTCCCCCTGTTGTGCATTGAAAATTGACATGTTAACTATGGCCTTATTGGTAGAACCATAAAATCCCACTAACACCCCTAAAGCTAACGAAGCACCTTCTGACATGGGTTTAGTGGTTTCAAAGGTTCCCATAATAACCGCATCAACACCAATGATTTGAGCCAACTCTTCGGGTGTATAATCTACCAGATTTTCTGTAAATATTCCATTTCTTCTTAATAAGGCATTGGTGGTGTTGGTGTCTTGAACCTTTACCTTTAATTTATTCTGTTTTTCACGCTTAAGGAACCAAGAATACATGGCTGATTGAATACTTAAACCTTCGGATTCTTCCATTTTCGCCAACTGTTCGGTACTAATATCTTTCATTTGTTTAGGCCTTAAGTTTACAGAAGCACTAAAGGGAACTATCGCAATGATTTCATGTCCTGCTGTTAGTTGATCAAAATCCGGATTTTCATAAAAATGGGTTTGCGCCGGTGCCACAAATGATAAGCAAACCATAAAAATAAACATAAAAATTCTTTTCATTTCAGTACAATTAAATAGTTTAAGATAATTTTTAAAAAGATGTCATAACCAAAATTCAAGCTTACACACTTTAAATTTTGGGTGATGTTAAATAATTTTGGACAAATATGTAGTATTATTTTAGTTAAAACAATTTAATAGATAATGTTTGTAAATCAGGAAGTGAATTACCTATTCTATGGGATAGAGAGGAGTAGTTACAAACGACGCCTGAATGGGGTAGAGCCAATCCACTTGATTTTCAAATGACTCACTGATTTATAATATATCAAAGGAATATAGCGTCCCATCCTTTAGCGTAAACCGAAGTCGTACCATTTCCCCTTTTAAGTCACTTAATTTTTTATTGCCCCAGCGAATCCCGATGTTTAGCCCCGACCCTGTAAAAGGAGTACATTCATCAGCAGTCCAGCCCTCCAGTGGTTCATCACGAATTGCTGAACGCACCTCAACCCGAATTTCTCCCCCTGCATCGGCATTGATGAATAAGTCGCCATCCACCTCAAAAGGGCGTGTAAGAATTCTGCCGAGCGTACCTGCTTGTGAGCGAGCACCGAATAATCGATCCACTTTAGTAGTGGCAATGCCAATGGCTGGGCTACCAGGGCTGTCATGATTTGACTTGTTGCCAGAATAGTAAAACAGCATTTCATCCCCTTTAATGACGGGTTCTGAAATACGTATTTGTCCCGCATCCCACTCATTTTCCTTACCCAAATTTAAAGGACTCTTTTGGGCATTGGCAGGTAATCGGTACCATTGATAGGCATCATCACTCCAGACCAATTCTGCAGTGACTTTTTCTGTTTTTCCAGGGGCGTAGAGTTGAAGAAATCCAAAGAATAAATCCCCCCTTCTAATAACAGTGATACCATAAAAATCGGTCACATCTCCTTCTTCAGGAACCATTACCGTGCGTTCATGCGTCCAATTCACCAAGTCTTCGCTTTCCACGACCGCAATGCGCCGTCTATTTACCTGTTTTATGCCTTCACCTGCATAGGCTTTTGGACGCACAAACACAAACCATCTATTGCGCACTTCATCAAATACAAAATTGTTTCGGGTATCACTGTGGTACCAGACCGCAGGATTTTTAAATGAACTATTGAAAGTCTTTCCATCAGCAGAATAAGATACAAATACACCTCCAGCCTCATTGTGGATAGCAACAAATCTATTCTCAGCTGCATTTGATAAAGGATTAAACTCAACATCTATGTCCTGGGTTTTCTCCCTTCCTAATTTGACCAAGTTTGTTTTTTTATAGGAAGCATCTTTCCGATCAAATACGTTTAAAATTGGTTTTTCCCATTTGATGCCATCCTTTGACTCTGCGTAAGCAATATTGTAGGAGAAAGGAAGTTTGCTATAATAAGAGGCAGAATCCCATACACTGTACCACAGTTTGTACAATTGATCTTGTGGATCAAATAAAACTTTCCCACCCAATAAAGGCCCTGATCCTTCCCAGGAATGTTCTTTCACAACAACTGGATTCCCTGCGTATTTTTCAAGTGGAACAACAAAACGCTCAACCATCCATCGGTCCTCAATTATTCGGTCGTCTATAACAAAATAGGGGCCTTTAGCAGGAAGCTTGTCTAGTTGTTTGTCCGATATGCGCTTTTCCCAAGGTTCCAAATTACTTTTTTGACCAAAAACTTCCGTCAAAGCAAAAAGGCTTAATGCCAAACATCCTATTTTATACAAATACATATTCACCCTTATTAAGTCTTTTAGATAAAATGAAAATACAGTTATAATAAACAACAATAAAATCAATATTTCTGCATACAAGTAGGATAAATCATTCTTTTTATTTGATTTTATGTTAGCTCTTTTGCCTTATGCCTTATTTTGTTTGCCAAGCTAGTTGACCTTATTATAAAGCTATATAAATAAATATAGGTATTTATTCTGGCAACAAAAGCTACCAGATTGTGCATTAAAACATGAGCAGCGTTCTGTTAAAATTTATGTTGAAATTCAGGTGTTCCAATGGTCAAAAAGTCCATTTTATGTCAAATCGACTTTAAAATTCAGTCAGATTGTCATTCTTCAATTGCGCTTCAATTATTTAAAACAACAATCAAATTTATGGCACAAGGTTTGGAGAATTGCTTTTAGCCATATAAAAAATAAAAGTTCGGAATGATAACATTATTGAGTGGTAAACGTAATATTATTCACTATTACGGGATCATACTTGGTTAATGAAAGGTTTTGATTATTTGGGTTTTATCGTCATAATTTTAATTCAATTGTTATGGAGACTTCTTATTTAGATTATTACAAAAGGATTATTAAAAATGTGCGTTTTGATTTGGGTAGGTTAAAAAACGAACTTAACAAAGCCAATCAAATCTTAACACAGCAAGAAAGAGATGCCTTAAAGAAGTGGATGCTTCGCAATGGGCTTTATTCTGAAAAACTGAAAGGAAATGCCTTCTAGTAAAGAAGGCGGTGCTTTATTTTAAAAATCCGAGCTCTGAGACCAAGTGATAACACTGTTATGGTGATAAAAAAATAGTATCCAATAGATAAATTTGATGCCACTCCATCAAAAAATATAATGGCAAGAGAAATTTTGGGCTTAATCCAACCAAAGGAAGAGAAAGTAGTTGGTCATTTCAAGCCTACTTTCCCTTCTTTTTTTCTTTCAGGAGGAGGAAAATGTTTTTTGATTATTTGATTTATTGCCATAGAGATTTTTCTTATCCTATTTTAAGAAGAGAGGATAGCGCCTATTATTCATCCTCAATTTTACTTGAGACCATTGCCGCCAATTTCCATTTACCTTTTACCTTGTGCAGGTTCCCTACTTCATAGCTCTTGTATTTTTCGCCATCGAACGTTATGTTTTGTATATAAACTACAAAAGCCTGTTTTCCATTAACCGAAAAATCAAAATCAGAGGTCTATAAGGTAGCTTTTATTAGATTGGAATTGTTTTCCATATCATCCTTCGTAGACTTGCTAATCTCTTCCCAGTTGTTGGATCTATAACCTGCATTTGTTACTAAAAAGGATACTTCGTTTTTAGAATCCCAATGAGCCGCCCCCGCATCATAATATGATTCATATAGGCCGTGGTTTTGGCAGTTAGCACATTTTTTATGGATGCCTCCTCTGGTGTTTGTGCATAAATCATGGTCACAAGGAACATAAGGAAAATTGTGAGTGTAGTTTTCATGTTTTTTGTTTTTGAATTGAATTATTTCATTTATAGGATACTGGTCCGAACACCTGTTTTTTACAGGTCCTTAAAGACAGGTCGATAGGTTGGCATTCACTTTGTTTTTGACGCAAATAATTCAATAGTAGGAATTAAGGCAGGGACATCCAGAATAAAGTCCATTATTGCACTTTTCGACATCGCTATCATTATCCAGTCAGATCAAACTAAATATTATAAAATTTGTTTAATAAAATATTTTATTCATTTTATATCAAAAATATAGGAGTAATATTTTGCAATATAAATGAATCACCAAATAAAAAAGAATAAAGCCCCTCAAATTTATAGTAAAACTATTTAGCATAAAGGAAAGGTAGATACGGAAATAAGAAATATAGATAACTAAGTTCCTCATCACAATCTGAATTTTGGAGGTAGGGTTTAGAAATTAGATATTATGGATTCGCTCTTAAATAAGATGGTTAAAATTTCAAAAAAAATATGTATATTCATGTTTACTATTGAATCCAAGTAATCAGAGACAATAGATAATGGTAATGATATAAATTCAAGGACCCTATTTATTTTTTTAAGATTAAAAATCGGATAGTCAGTATCAAAAAAATGCAGAAAAAATACCCTGATCACGGTATTTTTAATCTTCCCAACATTTGTACCTTTGAAACAGGTGATAAATACACTTTTCAAGATGGAATTTTTCCATTGTAAATGGTGGGTAATTTTTAAATTATTTTTTTACCCACTATTTTAATTCTTTCTTCGCCGCTATAAATATTGAAGCTTTCTTTTTTTAAAAATCCAATCAATGTCATCCGTTTGTCCTTGGCAAGTGCTACTGCTAAATGGGTAGGAGGCCCGAAAGCCAATACCACAGGAATGCCTGCATTGATGGCTTTTTGAGCCATTTCATAGCTTACCCTGCCACTTAACAAGACAATTTTATCTTTGCCTAAATCAATTTTGGCTTTCAAGCTAGCGCCAATAAGCTTATCCAAAGCATTGTGACGCCCAATGTCTTCCCTAAGCAGTAATAACTCTCCACTATGATCATACAAGGCTGCTGCATGCAGTCCACCGGTATATTTGAACGCTGTTTGGGAGGACTGTAAGTTTTCAGGAATGGCCAGTATGGTTGCAGGATTAATCTGCCATTTTTCATCCAATGGCAAAGCACCGTTTTCACATTTCACGGCTTCAATGGCTGTTTTTCCACAAACACCGCAACTTGAGTTGGTGTAAAAGTTCCGCCCAAGTTTCTTGAGGTCTATGGCATGGCCTTCTACAAATTTGATGATCAATACATTGCCTTTTTCCTCTGGTTTCACTTTTTGACAATACCGCATCAACAAGATGTCCTTGTCACTTTCGACAATTCCTTCTGCAAATAAAAAGCCCAGGGCCAAGTCAAAATCATTTCCCGGACTCCTCATGGTGACCAGCAAATCCTTTTTGTGCCATTCCCCATTGTGCTCAAATTCCAGACGGATTTGCAAGGGCTCTTCCACGGCAATCAAGTCTTGCAACTCTGATATTTCAGAATTGCTGTACTTGTGTATCCTGCTAAAACTTACCAGACTATTCGTCGCTCCCATTGTCCACTTTTTCCAAAAATACTTCTATATATTTAGAGGCAGGGCAATGGCTTTCTTCTGAATTATTCCCCAATGCTACCAGTACATTTCCTTCAGGGAAATAAACGGAAAGGCATCCTGGAGAGATGTCATAGGGTACCACCTGAAATCCTTCAAGAATCCGCTTTTCTCCCTCAAAAATACTTGTCAACTTCACCAGATCCCCAGCTTTGCATCCATACTGATTCATGTCCTCTTTATTCATCATCACTACTTCACGGCTGTTGCTTATTCCCCTGTATCGGTCGTCATAGCCATAGATGGTGGTGTTGAATTGGTCGTGACTCCTAACCGTCATTAATATAAAAGGAGTCTCAGGATTTTTGTTAAAGTTGACAGGGTTTATGGTTAGTCGGGCTTTTTTGTCAGGAGTATTGAAATTCCTTTCTCTTGCACCATTGGGCAGGTAAAATCCGCCTGCTACTTTTACTCTCTCATTATAGCCTTCAAACCCAGGTATGACTTCGGCTATCTTATCCCGAATTAGGCTGTAATCTTGGCTCATTCCTTCCCAGTCGGTAGCGTTTTCTTTACCCAATACCGCTCTGGCCATGTCGCAAACAATGGCCACTTCACTTTTTAAATCAGGGGAAACAGGCTTAAGGTCACCGTGCGACCTTCTAACCCTCCCCGCAGTATCCTCCGTACTGACAAACTGAGCACCATGGCTGCTGAGGTCTTCCTCTGTTCTGCCAAGGCAGGGTAGAATTAGGGCTGTCTTGCCATGGATAAGATGGCTTCTATTGAGTTTGGTGGAAACATGAAAGGTAAGCGCACATTGCTTCAATCCCTCAAAAACTTTCACCGTATCAGGAGCAGCCAGGGCAAAATTACCTCCCATACCCATAAAAACTTTGCCCTTACCATCGACCATGGCCTGAATGGCCCCTACGGCATGCACCCCATCTTTGGTTGGCGGTTTAAAATTGAAAGCATTCCCAAGTCGCTGCATAAAGCTTTCAGGCATTTTTTCCCAAACCCCCATGGTGCGGTCACCTTGTACATTACTGTGGCCCCTTACCGGCAAGGTGCCAGCACCAGGTTTACCTATGGCTCCTTTTAATAAAAGGATGTTCACAATTTCCCGGATGGTATTTTCCGCATTTCTATGTTGGGTGATGCCCATCGCCCAGGCGATGATAATGTTCTTCTTTTCTATAAGAAGTGAAGCCGCTTCCCTAATTTGCTTTTCAGGAACACCACTTTCTAAAATCATTTCAGGGAGATCTGTTTCGGCTATATGTTGACAAAGGGCTTCAATTCCTACCGTTTTTTCGGTAATAAAAGCAGTATCAAACACTTTTCCAGGAGCTTTTTCTTCTGCCTCTAAAAGCATTTTAAGCAAGGCTTTTAATAAAGGAAGATCCCCATTGACTTTTACCTGCAAGTGAAGGTCATGAATGGAAGTTGGCTTTCCGATCCATTCCCAGGGTTTTTGTGGATGGCGGAATTGTAACAAGCCAGTTTCCGGCAAAGGGTTTACTGAAATGATCTTTCCTTCATTATTTTTTAATTCCTCCATTGCTGTCAGCATTCTGGGCGCATTGGTTCCTGGATTTTGCCCCATCACGATCAATAAATCTGCTTTAGGAATGTCATTGAGCACTACAGAAGCTTTACCAATTCCTACGGTGTCTGTTAGGGCTTTACCTGATGCCTCATGGCACATATTGGAACAATCTGGCAGGTTGTTGGTACCAAATTGCCTGACAAAACACTGGTAAAGAAAGGCGGCTTCATTACTTGTGCGACCTGAAGTATAGAATATGGCCTGATCTGGATGGTCAAGGGCATGAAGTTGCGTTGCAATAAGGGAAAAAGCAGCTTCCCAGGTAATAGGGGAGTAATGGGAATCACCCGCCTTCAATACCATAGGCTGGGTAAGCCTGCCTTGTTTTTCCAGCCAATGATCAGATTTTTCCAATAAATCATTGATGCTATATTGCTCGAAAAAAGTAGATTCAATTGTGTTTGCACTTCCTTCCCAGGCAACAGCCTTGGCTCCATTTTCACAATACTCAGCAATTTTGGAAACTTTATCGGCATCAGGGTCTGGCCAGGCACAGCTCGGACAATCAAAGCCATTGGGTTGGTTAAGTTTAAACAGTGTTTTAACCCCTTTACCCACATGTGTTTCCTCCCAAATGCGATAAGCAACGGTCTGTATGGATTTTAGCCCTGCGGCTGTTTCTGCAGGAAGACTGATTTTAACTTTTCTTTTTGGAAGCATCGGCATTTTTGAAAATCTCAGGGGAGTTTGAAATTTATTTATTACAAGGTAAAAAGAATTATAATTTTAAGCTAAAACGAAGTGAATTGTTCAAAATGGGGCTACTTTTCTCAATCCCTTTAAAATATCTATGGTTTTTTATTATTACCGATACTTCCATTTATTATTACAGGATTTTACCACTTAAGAAAAGTATGTTTTTATTTACATGATTAACCTTTATATTTAAATTGCTTAAATCTGAATTTAATTAATAATTAACCTACCCAATGACTCCAAAACTGTTTCCAGTCCTTTGTATAATTTTTATGATTTTCTTTCAGTCCTGTGGAACGGATGTTCAAGAGAAAAAACCTTATAATATTTTATTTATTGCCATTGATGACCTTAGGCCTGAACTGGGGGTTTACGGAAATGACATCATCAAAACGCCCAATCTGGATGCCATAGGTAATTCAGGGACAATTTTTGAAAACCATTATGTTCAGGTGCCTACCTGTGGTGCTTCGCGTTGTAGTATATTGACAGGGATGCTTCCAAGTAGCAGGGAGCATCTGAAAAATTCAGCCATTGAAAAAATGATGGCCGATGTGCCTGAAGGAGAACGACCGGAAAGTTTTGTTCATCACCTGAAAAGAAATGGTTACTATACGGTAGGAATAGGCAAAATCAGTCATTCAATAGAAGGACTAGTATATGGTTATGAAGAAAGCCATGTAGGAGCTAAGGCGGAAATGCCTTTCAGCTGGAATGAGATGCTTTTCGATGCAGGGAAGTGGGGGAATGGCTGGAATGCTTTCTTCGGTTATGCAGATGGCTCCAACAGACAAGGTAAAAAGAAACAGGTCAAACCTTACGAGGCAGGAGAGGTGTCTGATGAAGGCTACCCAGATGGCCTTTCTACCCAATTGGCTATAAAAAAGCTCAGGGAATTGGCCGAAAAAGAGGAGCCATTCTTTATGGGCTTGGGTTTATTTAAACCACACCTGCCTTTTACCTCACCAAAAAAATATTGGGATTTATATGAGCGTGAGGATATTCCCTTATCGCCTTCCCCTGATATTCCTGAAAACATTGATTTGAGCAGTTTACAAAAAAGTGGTGAGTTCAATCAATATGCGCTGGGAGAAGAAAAAGCAGGCTTAGACCACCAATTGTCAGATGAATATGCCAGAAAGCTAAAGCATGCTTATTATGCAGCAGTGAGTTATAGTGATGCATTAGTAGGCAAAGTAATGGCTGAATTAGAAGTGCTAGGACTGGCTGAGAATACCATAATTGTGGTTTGGGGAGATCATGGCTGGCACCTGGGAGACCAAAGGGTGTGGGGCAAGCATACCATTTTTGAAACAGCAGTAAGAAGCCCATTGATAATCAAAGTTCCTGGTATAGCTGCCCGCAGAATTTCTTCGAATATGCCTGTCAGCAGTATTGATCTTTATCCAACATTAATGGAACTAACCGATATCCCTACTAATTTCCCATTGGATGGACAAAGTTTGTTGCCATTGATTAAAGAGGGGAAAGATGAGAACAGAGAAGCGCTTGCTTTTAGCTATTTTAATAACGGCATTTCTATGCGAACAGACAAGTATCGCTTGATGAAATATTTTAGAGAGGAAATGCCAATAGTTGAATTGTATGACCACGTCAATGATCCTTTGGAAACAAAAAATATAGCTACTGAGCAGCCTGAATTGGTTGAGCAGCTCTTGGCTCAATTAGAAAAAGGAGACACTGGACTGTATTCGGAAAAGAACAATTAATCATAAAAGCCAAAATGAAATTTATTCAGAATCGCCTACCCATTTATACGCTACTTTCGACCATTTTTTTAATGGCTGCAGTATCTTGTACCAAAAGCAAGGAAGAAGAAGTCGTTGAAAAGCCAAATATCATTTATATTCTTGCTGATGACCTCGGCTATGGAGACCTGAGCTTTTTAGGCCAGACCAAATTTAAAACGCCAAATATTGATAAGCTGGCAGCCGATGGAATGGTTTTTACCCAGCATTACGCAGGTACCACAGTTTGCGCACCCTCGAGATCGGCACTGATGACGGGATTACATACCGGTCATACTCAAGTAAGAGGTAACAGGGGTTTAAACGGAGGCCAGTTCCCATTAAAAGCAGGAACACAAACCTTGGCGACCTTATTGAAAGAGGCTGGATATGCAACCGGTGCTTTCGGGAAATGGGGCTTAGGTTATCCAGGATCGGTGGGAGAACCACTAAATCAGGGTTTTGATGTGTTTTTCGGTTTTAACAGTCAGACAATTGCCCATAATTATTATCCTAGAGAGTTGTGGGACAATGATAAAATTATAACACTTGAAGGCAATCAAGGGACAGCGCAAGGGCAATACGCACCAAACCTTATTCAGGAACAACGATTGGCCTTTATTGAGAAGAATAAAGACAATCCTTTCTTTATGTTTGTCCCGACCATAATCCCTCATGCAGAGCTTTTTGCTCCTAAAAAATACATGGAAAAATTCCTTACCAAAACAAATCCTGAACCACCTTATCAATATGAAAGTAAACTGGGGCCTGAAACCTATTATAATGGGGTAGATGATCCCGAACACCCACGGTACAAGGAGGGCGGTTACGGTTCTCAGCCTTATCCTCACGCTGCTTTTGCTGCCATGGTAACTTTATTGGATGATTATGTTGGACAGATAGTTAGCAAATTGGAGGAATTGGCTCTTCTGGACAATACAATTGTTATTTTCACATCAGATAATGGCCCACACCTGGAAGGAGGAGCAGATCCTGATTATTTCAATAGCAATGGACCGTTTCAGGGATACAAGAGAGACTTGCATGAAGGGGGTATTCATGTGCCAATGGTTGTAAGTTGGCCTGCAAAAGTTAAAAAAGGAAGTGAAACCGATCATATAAGTGCCTTTTGGGACATTTTGCCTACATTTTCTGACATTGTAGGAATTGAAACGGTAGGGACCTTGGATGGCATTTCATTCCTTCCCACCCTTTTAGGAGCCGATGACCAACCTACTCATTCTCACCTTTATTGGGAGTTTCATGAACAGGGAGGTAAACAAGCGGTGAGAAAAGGCAAGTGGAAAGGAATTAAATTGGACGTATTAAAAGGAAATGAAACGATTCAACTTTATGATTTGGAGCAGGATCCTGGAGAAACCAAGGATTTGGCGGCAGACTTTCCTGTAGTGGTGAAAGAATTAAAAGGCTTGATGCAAAGCTCCAGAAATGAAGACCCTGAATGGCCATTTGAAGTGAAAATTGAAAAGAATGATAAGAACAACTAATATTATTCTCGTTTTAATTTGCCTTGTTGCATTCTTTTCTTGTTCCCAGGAAAACAATTCCTCCAAAGCAAAAGATTACCGAACCTGGGAGCATTATCGTGCTTCAAAAACAGCCGCTCAGTTCTCAGGGTTGGACCAGATAAACAAAGAGAATGTTCATCTCTTAAAACCCGCATGGACCTTTCATACGGGAGACAGTAAGGAAAGAACTCCTATGGAATGTAACCCTATGATCATAGGTGATATTATGTATGTGAGCTCACCCCAGCTGGATTTGATAGCATTGGATGCTGAAAAGGGCAAGGAGCTTTGGCGCTTTGACCCTGAGGTTTACGGTCAGTCAGGGGGGGTAAACCGAGGGTTTTTCCACTACAAAGAAAGAGAGGATTTACGTATTTTTATGGCGGTTGGGCATTACCTTTTTGCCATAGATGGTCATTCAGGAGAATTGGTCACCGAATTTGGGGAAGCAGGTAAGCTTGATTTGCGCAAAAACCTAGGCGTTGATCCCGAATCTCTATCGATCTCTTTGAGTACACCAGGACTTGTTTTTCAAGATTTGATAATAATCGGTTCTGCAACAGGGGAGGGCTACGATGCTTCTCCAGGACATATAAGGGCCTATAATGCCAAAACAGGAGCCTTTAAATGGATCTTTCACACCATTCCAAAAGAAGGTGAGTTTGGACATGATACCTGGCGTTGGCAGGAAGGTGAAAATTATGGAGGTGCCAATAACTGGGGAGGATTGAGTTTGGATGAAGACCAGGGCTGGGTGTATGTTTCTACAGGTTCTCCAGCTTATGATTTTTATGGTGGCAATAGGTTAGGAGAAAACCTTTTCGGTAATGCCATAGTTGCCCTTGATGCAGCTACAGGAGAAAGAAAATGGCATTATCAGGCAGTTACCCATGATATTTGGGATTATGACCTGCCTTGTGCTGCTACTTTAGTAGATATACCGACGGAAAATGGTATTGTGAAAGCACTGGTACAGCCAACGAAGATGGGAGAACTGATCCTACTGGACAGACTTACAGGAAAGTCCTTAATGGACATGGAAATAAAAACTGCCCCACCTTCCTATGTGCCAGGTGAAGTAGCTCATCCCACCCAAAAATTTAACCAGGGAATAACTGTTGTCAGGCAAGGTTTAGACAGCGCAACGTTGACAAATATTTCCGCTGAAGCCAATGCTTATGCCAAAAAAGAGTTTAAAAAATACCGCAATGAAGGCTTGTATACTCCTCCAAGTTTAGAAGGTACCCTTACCAATCCAGCCACAAGAGGCGGCATGATTTGGGGTGGAGCCTCTTACGACCCTGTCAACCAAATGCTCTATGTGAATGCCAATGAAATCCCCATGATTTTACAGCTCCGTAACATTTCTGAAAATCAGGATGGAGAGGGTGAAATTAGTAGGCATTCTGGAAAAAGCACCTATTTGTCCAATTGCTCCAACTGCCATGGTGCAGACCAGCAGGGCTTGGGAGAGGCATTTCCCTCTCTAAAAGGGGTAAAGGAAAGACATACCAGAGAATCTTTAGCTAAAATAATCACGCATGGAAATGGTTTGATGCCTGCATTTCAGGGCTTTGATAAAGACAAATTATCTGCTTTGATGGATTATCTGCTCGAGGTAGCCGCACCTTCAGACCCAATTCATGATATAAAAGAGGAAGCTGGTGCCACAGATCGGTATGTCCTGCAAGGCTTTCGACTTTTTACAGATGAAGAAGGCTTTCCTGGTAGTAAACCACCTTGGGGTACTTTGAACGCTATCGATTTGAAAACCAAAACGATTAAATGGAAGGTGCCTCTGGGGGAATACCCAAAATTAAGAGAACGGGGAGTGCCTGCGACAGGCACCCAAAATTTTGGTGGTTGTGTAGCTACAGCAGGAGGATTGGTTTTTATGGGAGGGACACCTGATGAAATGTTCAGGGCTTTTGATGCTGCTACAGGAGAGATTTTATGGGAATACAAACTCCCTTTTGGAGGCTATGCCGTACCTGCTGTCTATGAAGTTGGAGGAAGGCAATATGTAGTAATAGCAGCTGGAGGAGCGAATAGATTGGGTACCCCAGCAGGAGATGCCTATGTGGCTTTTGCCCTGCCTGAAATGTAAAGTTTATTGGGTATTAGGCCTGTTGCTTATTCCCCTAATAATTCCACATCGAGGGGGGAATTGCTGATTTGAAAATTTAATGCTGATTTGGTGGCAATGAAACTGGCTGAGGAAATTCAAATGGGATAACACCCGTCAATCCTGAAAACTCGAAATCCCCCTTTTCTCCAAAGGGGGCAGGGGGATTTTTTTACGTAAACTTTGAATATTTATAAAATAAATTCAAGCAATTTAAGACTTGTGCTTCGTTTGGAAATGACTCAAGCGATACAGCAAATAGAATAGCCATTTCCTGTTTAAGTTTTGAGAAATTAAAATGGGGTCACCTCCTGAAGCTTTTCAAGAAGTGACCCCATCACATTTAGTATCTATTCACCTATTTAGGTAAACCTATTCCAATATATTCCCCTTCTCATCAATGGTTACCATCGTCCTTTCTCCATTTCTTTCCAAGCGAACACTGAAAATCAATAGACCTGTATCCGTTTTGGAGGCATTTACTCTGGTAATTTCATTTCCAGGGTGTTTTGAAAGCAATATGGTTTGAAGATTTTCCGGCAATGGATCTTCATAAGGGATGGTGTTTGAGAATCTTTTTTCGTCTCCTGCTTCAGCTTTTCTTTCGATGAACGCATTGATCCCATTTTCTTGTTTTACCAAATCGAAAGCATCGTATAATTCACCTATAGCCGTATAGGACTCAAAACTTAGCTTATCCCCATCTATTTTAATCACCTGAAATAATTGGGTGTTTTCAGCTTTACGATCCCTTTCTGCACCTAAGGCGTCCCATCCTTTTTCACTCACACTGTACATTTTTCCGCCACTAACAGAAACTACATAAACAGTTCCTGTTTTGTCCCTTGCATTCATTCCATTCATGACATTGTCCTCTGGGGATACACGACCCCTTGCATAGCTGTGGTCATGCCCTTGTAGTGCCAAATCAACTTTGTATTTGTCGAAAATAGGCTTCCATGCTTTTCTTAATTCATCATTGTCCCTACCTGCTGAGGCAGAAAACAAGGGATGGTGATAGGTCACGATGGTCCATTTTTTTGTGTTTTCTGAAAGTACTTTTTCCAGCCATGGGATTTGTTCTTTTTGCAAAACATTGCTATTAAGGGAGATGATTCGCGCATCCTGGTAATCCATGTAGTAAACAGTTTCCTCTAGACCTGGTACTTTGGGTCCATTTTCAGGAAGTGTAAATTGAGGGCGCCATTGTAAGGAAAGTCTTCTTTTCGCATCTTCTCCATCTAGTTCAGGAATGTCCCCATATTCATGATTTCCTGGTGTAACCATTGAAGGGACCATGCTATGGATAAAGCCTCCGGCCGTAAACCATTCATGCCAATCCTGCTCTCTATGGGCTCTATTGATCAGGTCACCGGCATGAATGATGAATTTTGCATCCGGTGCTTTTCTATAACCTTCTCTGATTAATCTGGCCCAAAGCTCAAGAACATAATTTTGTGCATCTCCTACATATAGGAAAGAAAAAGGCTTGTCATTGTCTCTGGAAGCGGTAGTGAATTGTATCCATTCAGTCCATGACTCACCATCTCCCACCCGATAGCCATACATGGTGTCTGGTTTTAGGTTTTTAAATTGCACAGAATGGTAGTGGGCTTTGACTTTGGCATCCTCTACCTTCAATCCATCCAATACTTCGGTTTCTGCCTCGACAGTTATACCATTCCTCCAGAATTTAGGTGCTCCATCAGCTATGGCAATTTCAGCATATCCTGAGGGAATGGTAGTATCTGTTCTCCAGGTAACGTTTGCTTCAGTTGCTGGGTCTGCACCGAAGTTTAATACAACTCTGTCCGGGTAGTAGCTGGGTTTGCTCCATTCTTCTCTAAAAGTAGGGGCTTTGTAAACCTTGTACTCCTGAGCAATTGAGACATTAATTAGGAAGAACAAAAAGAAGGAAAAAAACACTTGTTTCATTGCGGATGGGTTATTGGTGTAATGCTGTAAATCTAGCTAATTCAATATAATATTTCAAGTTGTATAATTATTATATTTTTATCAAATGAGGAAGAGAATTAATGGTGATTTTATCTGTTTGATTGGTTGTATTAAAAGTATTCATGCAAGTGGGATTCCCTATATAGGTTATAATAGTACGGTTTCCATTCGGTTAAGGCTTACCAATCTTAAACATTTGGCGCGAATTTCTTTATTTTCGCTTAACTCCTTTTACTGCTTGCGCTTCCCATGGGTTTTCAGGCCAGTGATGCTTGGGGTACCTTCGTTTGAGCTCCTTCCTAACCTCATGATAAGTATTGTCCCAGAAACTTTTTAAATCCTGTGTTACCTGAACTGGTTTAAAGCCAGGTGATAATAAATGAATAAGTAGAGGAATTTTACCATTATTGACCTTAGGGGTTAGACTCCAGCCAAAAAGCTCTTGAAGTCTTGCTGCCAACACTGGTGGTTCGCCTTCCATTCCATATTTAATGGATAAAGCGGATCCACTTGGGAGGCTTATTTTTTCTGGCGCTAGCCGTTTAATTTCTTCCTGTTGCTCATAGGAAAGACAATCTCTTAGAATATTGCCCAAGGGTAATTTTTTTAATTCATTGCCGGAACTTACATCCTTTAAGTAAGGTGATAGCCAATTTTTAACTGTTTTGAGCAAATGGGGCGTACTAAAATCGGGCAATGATTCAGGGCCATTCCAGATACGAAGACTCATTATCCTATGTTGTAATTGTATGAATTTATCATCAAAAGTTAGCCAGTTTTCCCCCTCTTGCACAAGCATGTCCAAGAGGGTTTGAAGCATCAATTGTGAATCTGGGTTTTGTAGGCGTTTTTTTTGTAGGACGATTTGCCCGATTTTCCATTCTTCTAGTGCCTGGATCTTGGCTTCCTCCTCATCCCAAAAGACCCTTGGGGTGGATTTTACCATAGGCCTAAGATCTGTGGGAGATAAAGGTGCTGCCATAAATATTTTACCCATGCCTTTTCTTTCATCCATTTGGGCAATAGCCAGCCAGGGTTCATGGGCCAGGTCATCCTTCCTGTCCATATTGGCGATTTTACCATTTGCCAATTGAAATTGAGCCTGATTGCCAGGTCTGGCTGAAGCGATTCTCTCCGAAAATGCCTGAGCTATCAACATCCCTGTGGCATAAGGATCTATGATGGCATTTTCAGCTTTTATACCAAGTATTTGTCTATAAGCTTTGGCCACTTGTTCAATTTTTTTATAATTAAAATGGCTGGACGAAGTAGACCTAAATCTGCGAAGCCCTTCTATTCTCAGGTTGATATCCAAACTTTCTCCTGGGGGTAGGGGGTCTTTTTCTTCTAATACCGCCGCAAGGTCTGTTGCCAGGCCCTCAAGACCTATATCCTGACTACACACAAGTAAATGAGCGATTCTAGGGTGGCAGGGAAAATTGTGTAAGGCAATACCATGAGAAGTGATTTTTCCATCTGCGATAGCTCCCAGGTGCTCCAGTGTACTTACCGCTTGCGACCAATTGCCTTGTGGGGGAGGAGTAATCCAACTTAATTTTGATGGGTCATTGATACCCCATTTATATAGTTCCAGGGCCAAAGATGTTAAGTCAGTTTCTACAACCTCAGGTTGTCTGAAAGGAAGTAATCTTTCCTGACTCCCTTTGGACCATAACCTGAAACAAACGCCGGGGCTTAATCTACCTGCTCTTCCTGCTCTTTGGGTAGCCGTATCCTGTGTTACAGGTATGGTGACGAGCCTGTTCAATCCTGAGTTGGGATTAAATCTACTGGTTCGCATAAACCCGCCATCTATTACGATCTTTATCCCCTCAATAGTAAGGCTGGTTTCAGCAATAGCTGTGGCCAAAACAACTTTTCTCTTTCCTTCGGGGTGGGGGAAAAGCGCTGCTTGTTGTTGGTTGAAAGCCAATTGACCATAAAGCTTGTAAATAGCAAGGTTGTGATACCTTTGACTTAATATTTGTGCGGTCTTATTTATTTCTCCCTGTCCGGGTAGGAATACAAGCAAATCTCCATCATGCACTAAAATGGCTTCTTTGATTGTGTGGGCTATACTTTCGGGTAAGGCGTATAAATCAGTTCCTTCACGATAATTGATGGTCACAGGAAATGCCTTCCCCATACTTTCGACTAAAGGTGCCTTAAGATTGGTCGAAAGGTCTTTGCTATCAAGTGTAGCAGACATTATCAACAATTTCAAGTCAGGCCTGAGTACTTGCTGAATTTCTCTGCTTATGGCCAATCCTAGATCTGCATGAATGCTTCGTTCATGAAATTCATCAAAAATGATTAAACCTACCTCTTCAAGCGCATTGTCTTGTTGCATCATTCTGGTCAAAATTCCCTCAGTAATGACTTCTATCTGAGTATTTTTTCCCACACAAGAATTGAATCTTACACGATAGCCAATTCTTTCTCCGACAGGTTCATCTAGGATTTGAGCCATTCGCTGCGCAATACTAATGGCAGCAAGTTTTCTGGGTTCAAGCATTACTATTTTCTTTCCCTGAAGCCATGGTTCCTCCATTAAAGTCAATGGCGCAAGCGTACTTTTGCCAGCACCTGGTGGGGCATGCAATAGTAGGATAGGAAATAACTGAAGTTGTTTTTTTAATTGAGGGATTACCTCTAAAATTGGGAGTTGGGGAAAGGCCTTCAAGTGTACTTGTTTTTTATCAAAGGTAAAAAAAACAAGGCGGTCTGGAAAGATAATTGCAGCAGGTAAACCAAGTATTGTTGAAATGAGGGTTTACAAGGATAAAAGTGATAAAAAAACTTAGCAATACTGGATTTTGAGCGGATTTAAAGCAAAAAAAAGAGGTTGTTTCTACTGTAGAAACAACCTCTTTTTAAATATTATTTAATGGATGCCTTTGCGCGTCCATATTCCCATTTTACTTCCAAACCATCCTCTAAAACATTATAAACAAGGTTTTCAGTCAGGCTATTGGTTTCACTAGAACTTACAGATACTCTCAAAGCGTCTTTGCTTTCATCGTATTTGGTTCCCCATTGTCCAGTTTGGTTATTGAAAATAAAAGTACTTGAATTTTCTCCTGGGATAATAAAGAAACTGTATTTTCCAGCAGGTAATTTTTCACCTTCAATTTCAATATCTTTACTGGTTTCAAATAACGTGGCCTCATTTGCTCCAGCTCTCCAAACCTTTCCCAATGGAACTAGTTCCCCAAAGATAACACGTCCTTTAACGCCGGGGCTACTGTAATTGACAGTGATTTTGGCGCCATTAATGGTGCCTTCAGCTGTTTTAGCAGGACTGGCTTTTTCCTGAGCAGTTGACATAAAAACTACTGAGAGCAGCAGTAAAGTGGATAAGCCAAACATTTTAATAGTTGATGATTTCATTTTTTGGTTGTGATTTAGGTTATAATAATCGAATAACTAAATGAACGTACAAAATCGCAATTTGTTTTTACACCATTAAATTTTCACCCATGCCTGTTTTTTGTGGCTTTCAATTATTCGCTCACAAATTAACAATTCCCTGTGTCCGTCTGCAAAGGTAGGGAAACTTGGGTTTTCTGGTTGTTTGCCTTCTTTTACGGCAGCATATACCTCCTTAAACATTTGCTTTGAAGTGTCAGGAAAACCCTCATTGTGTCCACCTGGGAATCCTATAAGTTTAGCTGCCTCAGGACTGAATAAAGAAGGGTCTTTCATCAGTTGTTGGTTGGCAGTTTCTCTTTTGCCAATCCACATTTCATTTGGCTTTTCGCTACACCATTCAAAATTGGATTTAGATCCAGCTATTTCAATGTTTAACCTGTTCTTTCTTCCAGCATTTACCTGACTGACAGTTACAGATCCTTTATTGCCATTGTCAAACCTCAACATGACGGTAGCATGGTCTTCCGTATTGATAGGAACCTCTGCGTAATCAGATTCATCGAGGCTTTTCCCGCTATAAGTTTCAATGGCCTTAAGGGGTTTTAACCGGGTTTTATGGACTGTTGAGAAATCAGCCATCACTTCAGTAATTCGTAAACCAGTGACATATTCGGTTAAATCCAAAAGGTGAGACCCTATGTCTGCAATCGCTCTTGAGTCGCCAGATTTATCAGGCTCCAATCGCCAATTGTAATCAGTTTTTAAAAACAACCAATCCTGCAAATAGGAACCCATGATGGAGTAGATATCTCCTAGTTCACCGCTTTCCCTCATGGTTTTCATTTGTCTAACCATCGGATAATACCTAAGGTTAAAATGCACAGCATTGACCAAACCTGTTTTTTTAGCGAGCGCGACTAGTTCTTCAGCATCTTCGATTTTGGTGGCAAGTGGCTTTTCACAAACCACGTGTTTACCTGCTTCTAACGCAGCTTTTGATTGGCGATAATGGAGGAAATTTGGAGTGCAAATGTGGACCACTTTAATGTCCTTATCCTTTAGCATGTCTTCGAAAAGCATGGCCTTTTCTATGCCTAATTGAGCTGCCTTTTCCTTTGCCAGTTCCTCACTAACCTCACAAAGGGTAGCGACTTCAATATTAGGGTTTCTTCTTAGGGCTTCAATATGGGCAGGGCCAATAAATCCTGTGCCTACAACCGCTACTTTGATTTTTTCCATAAGGTTAATATCTTCGGTTTATTTAAAAGGTTAGCCATAAAGATAGAAGGTACATTTGTATTTTTCAATGGTTGCCTGCTTTTACCTGTATTGTTTTTTACCCCAGATGATGCAATAGGCTCGTAGTAGCCTGTTTTGGCCTTTCTCAGAAAGTGATTTCAGCGCAAAATAGAAGGGCTGTTCCATAATAGGGATTCATTATAATAGATTTATATGGAGTCAAAAGTTAGTCCCCAAATGAAACAAATGCACAATAAAATTTTGAATAAAACTTGCGTATTTGTTACTATCGAGTAATTTTGTTACTCCCACTATGTGTGTTACGTGGCGAAGCTATGAAGGATTATTCGGGCCCTCCGCGTAAGTATTGATGATTATGTTTTTTGTTTCTATTAATGTGTATTTTGTACCATTTTGAACCTTTTTATTTATAATTTTTTGATTTGTTAGACGCCCTTATTACCTCCAAAACGCGCATTAAGTTATTGGTGAAATTTTTTTCAAATGCCAAGAACCGAGGATATTTAAGAGGTTTGGCAGAAGAATTTGGTGAATCAACAAATTCAATTAGAATCGAACTTAACCGCCTTTCAAAAGCAGGCTTACTTAGCTGGGAAAATGACGGGAAAACCAAAAGTTACCAAGCCAATGAGATTCATCCCCTTTATCAGGAACTCAAAAGTATCGTAAGCAAATATTTAGGCTTTGATACCTTGATTGAGCAAGTTGTTCAACGGTTGGGCAGTGTAGACAAAGCAATTATTCAGGGGGATTATGCAGAAGGTAAAGATACAGGTACCATCGAACTGACCATAATTGCAAGTTCGATTGATTTGGACTACCTGGAATTTTTAATCACCAAAACGGAGGAAAAGATCAATAGAAAATTAAAAGTGAAAGTCTTGGAAAATGAGCCTGGTAAAGGTGTTCAAGGGCTGATAGTTTACGAACAAGAGCAAGAATGACGGATCAAAAGAAAATATACCTTTCCGTTGTAATTCCTGTATTTCATTCTGAGGCTGGATTAAAAGAATTGATTGTTAGGCTCAAAGGGGTATTGTTTTCGATTAGTGCAGAAGTTGAATTGATCTTGGTGGATGACGGAAGCAGTGATGGGAGCTGGGAAATTATTGCTAATGCCGCTTCAGAAGAATCGTTTATAAAGGGCCTGCGGTTTAGCAGGAACTTTGGACAGCACCATGCTATTTCTGCAGGTCTCAATATGGCTCGTGGTGAATGGATTGTTGTAATGGATGCAGACCTTCAGGATCTTCCTGAAGAAATCCCTATGATGTTAACCAAGGCCCGATTTGGTTATGATGCGGTTTTGGCCAGAAGAACTGGAAGAAAAGAGGATTGGCTTACTAAAATTTTATCCGTTATTTATTATAGGATATTTTATTTTATGTCTGGGATCAAGCAGGATCCAAGGGTTGGGAATTTTGGTGTTTACAATAAAAAAGTGATTGATAGCATCCTAAAGATGAAGGAAACCAATTGGTATTTCCCTACCATGGTTCATTGGGTGGGCTTTAAACAAAGCACTTTTAATGTATCGCATGGTGTTTCTACCAACATAAAGTCGAATTATATTTTCAGCTCTAAATTTCGATTGGGGTTAAATACTTTGCTTGCCTTTTCGGATAAGCCTTTGCGATTAACAGTTAAATTAGGCCTGTTGGTGGCTTTTATTGGGTTTTTGTTTGCATTGATCACTATGTTCCGTTATTTTTCAGGAGCCATTGAAGTTCAAGGTTATACAAGTATGATTGTATCGCTTTGGCTACTTTTTGGCTGTTTATTAACGACCATTGGAATAGTTGGACTGTATGTTGGGAAAACTTTTGAAGGAGTTAAAAAACGTCCCCGTTATATTATAGATCAAAAGACCTAATATGATAAAATTCCTACCTTTTGACACTTCTTTATTTGGATACAGAGTAGGCAAACTTCAGTTGGGTAGATGTCTTCCGGATTTGGATAGCGTAAAAATTCAAGCTGAAGAGTTTGATTTAATTTATGTAATGGGAAAGCCTGGATTGGTGAAATTAGGTGGATGGTCTCCCATAAGTACGCGCATTGATTTAGTGAAAAATATTTTAAAATCGGATTTAGTTAAGGTACCTGATCTCTATGGAAAAGTTGAGCTTTCAGAAATGATTATTTCCGGAAATCTTTCTTCTACGGATCAAAATGAACTGAGAGAGCTAGTTCTTACTAGCGGGCAGTGGTCCAGGTTCAAGCAAGATTTGCTATTGGCAAATCAAGAATACGAAAAATTGTACAGCACTTGGTGGGAGACCATCGTGCTGCAAAAACATAAAGTAATTGTTGCCAGAACCTCTGGAAAACTAGTGGGGTTCATCACTTTTAAATTACTTCGGGGAAGAGGACATGTGGGTCTTTTTGCCGTTAAAGGCAGCGAGCAGGGAAGAGGAATTGGCAGGAAATTGATGCGCGAGGTGTTTTATAAGCTTAATACCTGTGGATTTAATTTGATAGGGCTTTCTACTCAAAAAGCCAATAAAAGAGCCATGGATTTCTATAAAAAAATTGGCTTTCATCCAATAAAAGAAACTTTGATCGCACATTGGCGTCCAGGTTTAAAACCTAAAAAGGTCCATTAACCCTTGCTTGCTAATTTTTACGAGGTAAAGCATTATTCTTCTGAGCTGAAAAGTGACTGGAAGAGGGTTCTTCTAAAGGCGACCAATGCCACCTTGATGCATGATAGGGAATTTTTAACGTATCATTCTGCTGATAAATTTCAAGATTGTTCGGTAATTTTGTACAAGGACAACATTCCAGTGGCCATATTTCCTGCCCACAGGGAAGGAGATCTGGTTTATTCCCACAAAGGCTTGAGTTATGGAGGATTGATTCTTACACCATGCTCTTTCAATCAAAAGCTGGAATGTTATAAATTTTTATTGAAGTACTATGATTCAGTGGGCATTAAATGCCTACAGATAAAGGAAACCCCGTCCATGTATGATGTGAACCATGATGAGTCTACGGCTTATATAATGCATTTGGCTCAGGCCGAAATGATTCAAATGGAGCTTTCTTTGGCCATTAAATTACCTTTAAGAGTGATTAATAAAGGAAGAAAAGCCAATATTAAACAGGCAATTCAGGCAAATCTTGAGGTTATTAAAAGCAAAAATCCTGATTTATTTTGGGAGGAATTACTCTTGCCCAATCTTGAAAACAGGTACAATACAAAGCCCACCCATTCTAAGGAGGAGATGGCATTTTTAATGAAAAAGTTTCCTAAAAATATAGGCCAATTCAATGTCTTCAAAGACAATCAAATTATAGCAGGCGCCACCGTTTACTTTTCGCCAAATTGTCTACATACCCAATATTTAGCCAGCAATAAACAAGGGAGAGACCTGCATGCGTTAGATGCGCTGATCAAATATCTTTGTGATAATTTTGCAGCTCAAAGACAATTCCTTGATTTTGGTCACTCGAATGAAAATAGGGGGTTAAATATCAATAGATCCCTTTTTCGGTGGAAGGAAAGATTTGGAGCAAAATCATATATCCATAGACATTTCCTGGTTCCAACGAAGGGCTGGGGTGCTTTGGATAAGGTTTACACCGAATCTGATGCCTAAGAGGTCATATATCTCAAGTGACAGGTTAAAACAGTTGAAGCAAAAAAATGCCAAATACATTGTCACCTGTTATAAAGATGAATTTTTTTGTGAAAATCATCCCGATGGAAAATGTACCCGTGGTTTCTTTTCTTTGTTTCTACAGGTTGTTTATGGTATAGCTTTTGCCAAACGGTATGGCTTGCCTTTATATGTTGACTTTGGCAATTTAAATTACCCCTATTCACAGCCTGAGGGAAACAATGAATCCAACAACTTTTGGGAGGCCTTAGTTTGTCAACCATCACTTAAATCAACAGATATACTGGTCGTAAATAGGCAGTTTGAAGTATACCCTTTACGTATCTGGAACAGAAACCATCTTCGCCATTTGCATCAATTAATGCGTTCTGGAATCGAATTTAATACAGCCTTAAAAGTTAAATTAGATGAGGTCAAAATTAAGATAAATAAAGTGAAGACTTTAGGCGTTCACTTTAGAAAAACAGATCATTTTTTAGAAGTGCCGCCAGCCAGTGATGCAGCGTTTTTTCGGCAGATAAAAAATAAAATAGATGCATTTGACCAATTGTTTGTGGCTACTGACGACAGCGATTTGCTAGCCAAATTAGAAGAGAAATTCCCAGGGAAAATAATGGCATTTGACTGTGTCAGGTCCACAGGTTCGCTTTCAGTCCATCACAAAGAGGAGTATAAAGATGGGCTACGATTAGCCAAAGAAGCCTTGCTGGATTGCATAAGCCTATCCTATTGTGATGAACTTATTTTGTCCCCCTCCAACCTCTCTTATGCTGCATTGGTATTTAATCCTGAAGTTAAATATACTATTGTCGAAAGTAAAGCCGCCACCTGGAATCGGCTAAAAACATTATTGGCTTTTCATTTGGACAAGTTGGGGATAAGAAAATGGTAGGCAATGATTGAAATTTATCCGGAAATAGTCAATAGTAAAAGCTATTGTCCCCGATGTTTGGAACTGGATAATTCAGGAGCAGGGCTTTATTTTCAAGGAATTTATGTATTGGGTAAATATACTTGTAACGCATGCCAATTAGAATTTTTTGCAACATTACCTTCAGGCCATTCATCACTTTTTCCCATAGCTTTTTCATTGGACAAAATTCACCAACACTTTGATAAAGAGAATGCTAGTTGGATGGCCACTCCACTCATTGATTGTATGGGGGACAATTTGAGTATTGAAGGTAGTTTTCAAATTCATAATCAAGGAGTAGGTAAGGACTTAATTTTGATTAATTGCTTGGATGATTGTTTTGGTCATGTGTTTACCAAGATTTGGAATGTTTATTTAGAGAAAGGCAATCATCAGAATAGTACGATTGCTGTTTTAATACCAGAACAGTGCAGGTGGTTATTGCCTGCAAAAGGGGTGGAAATATGGGCAGTAAATTTAGACCTAAGTCAAATTCAGTTCGGGGTTAAAGGGATGGACATTTGGGTAAAGAAGCAATTTAGCAGGTTTGGTAAAGTATACTTGCATCCTACACCCATACATCAAAATCATCAGCACCTGAATTTTGAACAAATTTTAGGCGTGGTACCATTTAAACTGGATCAATTTTACCAGACTTCTCCGCTAATAACTTTCGTTTGGAGGGATGATAGATATTGGTTAGCAAACCGATTTCTCTATTTTTTGCGTAAATTTTCAAGAAAATATAAGCTTGATAAGTATTTTGCGCCACTTTTTATATGGCGACAAGCTTTTTTACTAAAGAAGCTGACCAAAAAGATCAAACAAAAGCTCCCTGAAACAAACTTTACGATTACTGGTATCGGTAAATCCGGTAATTTCCCATCTTTTATAAAGGATGAGAGAAATAGGGTAATAGACTTGCAGGTAGAAGACAAATGGAATCATATTTACAACAAAAGTCATGTCATCATTGGTGTCCATGGGTCCCATATGTTGATACCTTCTGCATTAGCGGCTGGTTTTATAGAAATCTTGCCTCGATATAAAATTGACCATTTGACTGAGGATATTGCTCAGTCTCATAACAGTAGATTAAGTCACTTTTTGGGGAGATTTATGGATGAATATGCAACTCCCGAATTAATTTCAAAGCATGCAGTGAGCATGGTAAAAAAGTTTCGCTTTGTGAAAAGCAATATGGATTCAGAATTAGCTTAAGCCTTTTAGGGATTAATTATCAATGAATATACTCAAGACTTTTATTAAAAAATATTTTTATTACTTCTCTTACTTCTATCAAATAGTTCGAGGAAGGCTTTTTATTGCTTTTGGGCTAAGTATGTTGGTAGCCTTGATGGATGGACTAGGTCTTACCATGTTTTTGCCTTTGTTGGAAATGGTAGATGGTGGGGATGCCAGCGGTGAAGGCATGGGCCAACTTGGATTTATACTGGAAGGCATGGGAAGTTTAGGAATTCCAATTACGGTTTCAGCTATTCTTTTGATAATGGCCTCCTTTTTTATACTTAAAGGTGTTTTAAAGTTTTTCGAACAGTATTATAGTGTTTTAGTTAGAAGGTTTTTTGTAAAAAAAATGAGGCTTTCTATTGTAGATTTATTTGAAGGTTATTCCTTCAAAAATTTCATTAAACAAGATTCTGGTAGGATTCAAAATACTGCGACTGGTGAAATAGAAAGAATTTTAATAGCTTTTAATAGCTATATGTATGTATTACAGGCTTTTTCAATGATTTTCATTTATGTAGCAATGGCCTTTAGCGTAAATGTGCGATTTTCACTTTTCGTGATGATTGGAGGAGTGCTTTCAAATTTTCTTTACTCTGCCATTTATAAAAGAACGAAAAAACATTCCGTTGACGTTTCGAAAGGGAACCACTATTTTCAAAGTCTCTTAATCCAAAAAATAGCAAATTTTAAGTATTTAAAAGCGAGTGGACTTCTTATTACCTATGGCAATAAGCTTAGAAGTCAAATCAATGCTATTGAATACCATTATAGAAAACTAGGTTTATTTTCCTCAATAATAACGGCTATTAGGGAGCCGATTATTATTGTAATTATTGTTGCTGTTATTCTTTTTGAAGTCAATATAACGGGGGGGAGTATTTCCGGAATAATATTGAGCTTGTTATTTTTTTACCGGTCATTAACCTATTTATTGGCTTTGCAGGCTTATTGGAATTCAGTTATGGCAAATTATGGTTCTCTAGAAAATATAAAGGAGTTTTCTAAAGAATTAAAAGAGGGAAGTGAATCTCATGGTAATACCAAGGTCAAAGGCTTTCAAAACGAAATAAGGTTAGATAAGGTTAGTTTTGGCTATGGGGAAAAGAGGATCTTGGATAGTATTTCATTTTCGGTATTTAAAAATCAAGCCATAGCAATTGTAGGTGAAAGTGGTTCAGGAAAGTCTACTTTGATGAATATTATGGCTGGTCTTTTTTTGCCAGATACTGGGGCAATTACCATAGATGGAAATGATATGAATGAGATCGATAGAAATCATTTCCAGAAGAAAATAGGCTACATTACTCAAGAACCAGTGATTTTTGACGACACCATCTTCAATAATGTGAGTTTTTGGGACAAAGATACTATCGAGAACAGAAAGAAATGCCAGGAAGCATTAAGCAAAGCCTCAGTTTTAGCGTTTGTTGAGACCTTGGACAACAAAGAGGACAGTCGACTTGGTAATAATGGAATTATGGTAAGTGGTGGTCAGAAACAAAGAATTTCTATTGCCAGGGAGTTGTACAAGGGAATTGATGTACTGCTTATGGATGAAGCTACATCTGCTTTGGATTCTGAAACTGAATTTGGAATTCAAGAGAATATAGACAAACTAAAAGGACAAATAACTATAATAATTATCGCCCATCGCTTGTCGACAATTAAAAATGTTGATCGCATCTTTTTATTGAAGGGTGGGAAAATACAGGCATCCGGTGATTTTGAAGAATTGGAAAAAAATTCTTCAGCATTTAAGAAGATGGTTGCTTTACAGGCTTTTTAAAAAATAAATAAATTAATAATGATTCCGGTAACCAAACCTTTTCTACCCCCAATTGAAGATTATGAGCAGTACCTTAAAGGCATATGGTCAAGAAATTGGTTGACGAACAATGGACCTCTAGTCAACGAATTCGAATTAAAAATAAAAGATTTACTAGGATTAAATCATTTTTTGTTTTTAGGCAATGGAACACTTGCACTTCAAATTGCACTAAAAGCTTTGAAAATTAAGGGAGAAGTAATTACCACTCCATTTTCTTATGTTGCTACTACGAGTAGCCTGGTTTGGGAAGGTTGTACGCCTGTTTATGTAGACATTGATCCAAAAACTTTAAATATTGATGCCAATAAAATTGAAGCAGCAATAAGCCCCAATACTTCAGCGATTTTGGCTACCCACGTTTTTGGAAATCCCTGTGAAATAGATGATATAAATAGAATTGCCAAAAAGCATGGATTAAAAGTGATCTATGATGGAGCACATGCTTTTGGTGTTAATTTTAAAGGGAAAAGTATTTTTAGCTATGGTGATATCAGTACCACTAGTTTCCATGCAACTAAAATTTTTCATACAGTAGAAGGGGGAGGAGTTTTTAGCGAGAACCAGGAATTTATTAAGAGGATGGGGTATTTGCGTAATTTTGGGCATGATGGTTTTGATAAATTTAATGGACCAGGTATAAATGCCAAAAATTCTGAATACCACGCAGCAATGGGCTTATCAAACCTACCTTATTATGAATCGATAATCAGGCACAGGAGGGACTTAACTATCAAATACAATAAGTTCTTCAAAAATACAGTCCCCCTAAAAGATAAAATTCAAATTATTCCCTCTGAAAATTATTCGTATTATCCCGTAATCTTTGAAAGTGAGGAATTATTATTAAATATAAAAAATAAATTGGGTCAACATGAAATAGGCTGTAGGAGGTATTTTTATCCCAGTCTCAATGAATTGGATTATGTAAACGGAGACGCACCGATTTCTCAAAATTTAAGTCGAAGAATTTTATGCCTTCCTTTGTATTATGACTTAAGCTTTTCAGAGCAACAGCTTATTTGCGAATTAATAAATGATCAATTTAAAGATTAAAATAGCCAGCTTTATTAATAGGGCTAAGGTTTTTGGTAAACCTAAAATCTTTTGTATAGGGTTTAATAAAACAGGAACTACCTCATTGAAAGTCCTCTTTTCCAAATTGGGTTTTGTGGTAGGTGAACAAAGTGAAGCTGAATTCCTGCTTTCAGAGATTCAAATGGGTAATTTGGAAGGCTTGTTGAAACATATAGAGAAAGCCCAGTTCTTTCAAGATTATCCTTTTAGCACCCCTAATACCTATAAGGTTTTAGATGAAAAATACCCCAATGCGAAGTTTATTTTAAGTGTTAGGGACTCACCAGAGGATTGGTACAACTCTTTAGTGAAATTTCATTCATTAAATTTTAACAATGGAAATTTCCCTACAGTAAAGTCCCTAAAAGAATGTGCTTATATTTATAAAGGATGGATATGGGAGTTTTTAAGCCAGGTTTATGGTTTTGAGGAGGATGAGGAATTATATAACAAAGCATTTTTGATCAACCTCTACTTAAATCATATTGAAGAGGTGAAAGAATATTTCAAAGGAAGAGAGGATAGGTTAATTGTCATTAACCTCCAGGATGAGGGTGGAATAGAGAATTTGTTTCAATTTTTAAATATCAAGGCTTCAATTTCTGAATTTCCTTGGGTAAATAAATCTTAATATATAAAATGGTAATAGCAGGTGCTGGTGGACATGCCATGGAGGTTTTAGATGTATTAGTTGCCCAAAAAAAAGATCAGGGCGCTATTTTCTATGATGATTTTACAGAAAAATTAATTTTTCAAAATGCCTATTCCATTATTAAGAATCAAATCGACATAAAAATCCAATTTGGTAATGACCCTAGGTTTATTCTAGGAGTTGGAGAGGGTAAAACCAGAGCATATTTCACTGAAATGTTTTCTACTTTGGGAGGAATACCCACTGAAATAAGAGCAAAATCTGCAATAATAAGTAGTTATGCAAAACTTGAATTGACAGATGTTTTTAATTTTTGTTTTATAGGCGCGAATGTTGTCTCAGGAAAAGGAACTTTAATTAATTCAGGAAGCCAGATTCATCATGAAACACAAATTGGACAGTTTTCATCTATTAATCCAGGAGTACAACTACTTGGGAAATGTACGATAGGTAATTTTTGCTCCATTGGAGCAGGAGCAATTGTTTTACCTGGAGTGAAAATAGGGGATAATGCTATAATTGGGGCAGGAACCATTGTGACTAAGAATGTCCCTGACAATTGCACAGTCGTAGGTGTGCCAGGAAGAGTAATAAAAATAGCCTGAACTTTTTAATTTATGAAATTAAAAGATAACAACCCCTTAGTAAGTGTTTGCATGATTAGTTATAATCATGAACAATTTATAAATAAAGCAATAGAAGGAATAGTTAATCAGAGATGTTCTTTTGATTTTGAATTTATTATATCGGATGACTGCTCATCAGATAATACACCTTTTTTAATTGCAGAGGAAGTTGGTAAATTCAATAAAAAAATACCAATAAAATATTTTTCCCAAAAATCAAATTTAGGTATAATTAAAAATTTCGTATTTGCCTTAAATCAATGTTCTGGAAAATACATTGCAATTTGTGAGGGAGATGATTTTTGGGTGGACAATGAAAAATTATCAAAGCAAACTGATCTACTTGAAAATGATAGTACATTGGTTGGGAGCTTCCATTTTGTTAAAGTTGAATATGAAGATAAACCTCATCTATCTAATATATTTAAACCTAAGGTTCCTGAAATTATAGGGACAGAGGAGTTAATTGCCCAAAGTTCTTTAATGCATACCTCTTCTTTGTTTTTTAGAAGGACTGCCTTGATTTTTCCAGAATGGTATTCAACTATGCTAAGTGGCGATTTTGCCTTAGCATCAATTCTATCAAAGCAAGGGAATTTTAAGAGAATTAATGATGTAATGAGTGTTTATAGAGTTCATGATAATGGAGTTACTAACTCGAAACGATATAATAAAGAAAAGAAAATTCTCAAAATTTCAATTCTGGAAAAATTAAATGATTTTCATGATTATAAGTATAATGATAAATTTCAGAATGTTATTTATGATTTAAATAATAATAATTTAAATAGTAATTTTTTTATTAAAATAAGAAGAACATTACGGATTGGGTTGATAATAAAGCGTATTAGATTTTGGTTGACTAGAATTTGATATTTAATTTTTCATAAAATGAATATAGATATAAGTGTTTGTATGATAACATACAATCATTCAAAATATGTTAAGAAAGCTATTCATGGAGTGCTTCTCCAAAAAACAAATCTAAATATAGAATTTATAATTTCTGATGACTGTTCTACAGATAATACTGTTGAAATAATCAAGGAAGAATTAAAATTTGTTCCAAATGGATTTGTGATAAACTTTATAGAAAGACGTGAGAATGTAGGAGTCAATGAAAATTTTATCAATGCACTTAATGTTTGTAGAGGGGATTACATTGCAATTTGTGAAGGGGATGATTATTGGTGCGATGAAAATAAATTACTTATTCAATATAATTTTCTTTCAAAAAATAATCATTTTATAATGAGCTTTCATGATGGTTTTATTGTTAATGATTTAGTTGTGACTGATAAAATGATTTTGAACCAATCCACAAAAAGAGATATAAATTATCATGATTTAGCAACAATTTGTTTTACTTTACCAACATTATCTGTTTTTTTTAAAAATATAATAACTAATAAACTTCCCAAAGAAATGTATTTTGTCACAAATTGTGATAATTTTTTATTTTTATATTTAACAAATAATGGTGATGCTCATTATCACAAAGAAATTAATGAAGTATATCACGTGTATCATGAAGGAGGAATATGGAGTATGAAATCTAAATTGGATAGGTCTATTAAGAGTTATAATACTTATAGGCTAGCTTATCAATGTTTCAAGGACAGAAGATTGTTGATTCCGATGTATAATTTTTCAACCTCAATTATTATTTATTCTTTTAAGGAGAAGAAATATTTAATATCAGTTAAATATTATTTTAAAATAATATTAATAATATTTTTTTATCCTAAGGTAATTGTTTTATTTTTATCTAAACAATTAAATTTTTTATTAAAAAAATTTAATATTAAATATTAATAATGTTAGTTTCTATAATAATGCCTGTTTTTAACAGGAGTGAAATTATATTACATTCGATTAAAAGTGTTGTTTCTCAAAATTATCCGTTTTGGGAGTTAATAATTGTTGACGATGGCTCTACAGATAATACTGTTGCTGTTTTAAAGGAAGTATCTAAATCTGATAAAAGAATTTCGTATTATATAAGACCAAAAGAAATGCCTAAAGGTGCCAATTCTTGTAGGAATTATGGATTAGAAATGGCAAATGGAGAATTGATTAAATGGTTAGATTCTGACGATCTATTATTAGACTTCTGCCTTGAATCTCAAGTTAATGTTTTTGTTGAAAATCCTGAAATTTTGCTTTGTCTAGGTTATAGTAAATATTTCAATCATTTAGATGGTTTACTTTGTGAAGATTGGTCAAGACAAAATTTTTCACACAATTACTTTTCTGATCACTTAATAAATAAAATTCGGTGGAATGTTGGTGGACTAATGTGGAAGAAGTCATTGTTTAAATATCCTCCCTATAATAATTTCCTAAAAAATTCCCAAGAATGGTTGATGCACAGTGAATTTCTATATATTCTCGATGAAAAACATATTTATAATTATAGAACTATAGTCTGTTTAGTTAGAAGAGGGAATAGCAGGATGAGTAATTCTAGAACTACTTCTTATTATTTCCACCAATTTAAAGCTAGATTTATCTTGTTGAAAAGATTTTTAGATTTCAGTTTATATGATAATTTTCAGTTGTTAAAACAATGCATTGTTTATCTTTATTATGTTATCACATCACGTAAAAATTAAAATAGTTTGGGATTTAAATATCATATTCTTAATGATGAGAAATTTACCGATTGGGTAATTAATACTTTTAATAAGTTAGATGATAAATCTAATAAGTTTTTATTAATATCAGAGATCCCTTCTTCTAAATATTTTAAAGATGACAGTGTTAAATTTATGTCAAAAAATTATTTTTTAAATCATTTTATTCCTAATAATGAAGATGTAGTCATTTTTTATTTCTTGCATATACATAATATTTCCTTTTTACTAAGACGAAAAAACTTAAAATGTAAAAAAATTTGGATAGGATATGGTGCCGATTATTATTATTACTTATTAAACTCGAGTTCTTTTCAGTCTCTATATTTAAAAAATACACAAAATCTATTTTATTCATTTAATGGGCATTACTTGTTTAAACGAATAGCTTTAGCTATTTTTCAAAAAATATTTCTATATGGAAAAGTATTGCCTGCACTTAAAACTTTGACTCATTTCGCACCAATTATACCAAATGAGTTTTCAATTATTAAGGACAAGTATCCCTCTTTAAATTTTAATTATTTAGATTTTACATTTGGTGATGTAAGTTACCTTAATCAAAACAATAAGTTTCATAAGGGTGAAAATATTCTCTTGGGCAATAGTGCCACTTTTTCTTGTAATCATATTGATATTTTGGAGTCCCTTAATCATTTGGAAATTACAAATAAAATTGTAATTCCTCTTAGTTATGGTCATGCTAAATATAGGGACTTCTTAATTGATTATATTCCTAAAAATTATTCTAGTTTGAATTTTGAAATTCTGGGGAAGTTCCTGCCTTTAAACGATTACAATCAAATACTTAATCAATGTGGTTTTGCCATAATGCCTCATTTGCGGCAACAAGGAATGGGTAATATTTATTCATTATTGTATTCAGGAACCAAATTATTTCTATTTAAAAAAAATCCTGTGTATGAATTTTTAAAAGGTATAGGTGTGTGTTTTTACGCTATTGAGGATTTAATGTCAAATGCTCAACTTTTAACGTCACCTTTAGCACAGTATGAAAAGGAGCAAAATAGAAAGATTATTATTAACCATTATTCAAAAGAAAAGTCCTTTGAAAGGATTCAAAAGATTGTTAACATTTGAAAATTTGTAGAATAGTTAGTCAATTGGATTTTGGAGGTGTTGAACAAAGACTGAAATTAACCACTGGCTTTTTCATTGACAAAACCGATCATGAATTAATCATTCTTGTTTTAGGGAATGGTGGAAGGGTTTGCCGAGAAATTGAAATTATGGGTATTTCGGTAAAAGTATTAAATGAAAAGGTTAAAATTCCAAATGTCAAATTAATATATAAGATTTTAAAATTTTTGCGGTTTCATAATCCCGATGTCATTCATACTTCAGGTGCTGAGGCCAATTTTCATGGCTTATTGGCTGGCTTTATTGTTCAAACCCCTGTCAGAATAGGGGAGGAAATTGGTTTCCCCAATCATGGTTTAATTTTCCGTAAACTTTTTAAGTTTATTTATCTCACTTCTCACCAAGTAATTGCTATTTCCAAAGCTGTTGGCAAACGATTAATTGAATTAAGCGAGGTGAGTAAAATGAAAATAACCGTAATTTACAATCCTGTTGCTATTTTAAATAGAGAAAAGGCCTTAGAAAATGATGATTTTGTTGATAATGTTAATTTAAAATTAGAATGTAACAAAATATTTGTTACTACCTGTCGGCTAGTTCCAATTAAAAATCTTCAACTTTTAATTCAAGTTTTTCATAAATTCTTAAATGTTCAAGGCAACGAAAATTCTGTTCTTTGGATTATTGGAGAAGGACCTGAAAGAGATGAATTAGTAAAATTAACTGAACGGTATCAAATTTCTGATAAGGTTGTGTTTTTCGGATTTATAAAAAATGTCATCCCTTTTTTAATGAAATCCCATGTTTTTATTTTACCCTCTTTGTCTGAAGGATTTTCAATTTCTTTGGTTGAGGCCATGCTTTGTGGTTTACCCGTTATTTCCACCCAAGTAGGAGGACCTTCAGAAATCATTACTTCTGAAAAAAATGGATTTTTGTTTGATCCAAAAAATGGTTCTCAATTACTTTCTTTAATGGAGATGGTTTGTCATATGACCCATGAAGATAAGGAAAGATTAATAAAATATGCAATTGAAAGAGGTGCTGATTTTACAGTTTCAAAATATGGAAATAGTTTATTGAAACTTTATTTTAAATTACGTTCTTAACCAGTTAAGCAAAAGAGATTTTGAATAGGATAAAAATTTTACATTGCGTTGAAACTATTTCTTCTGGAGGAGTTGAACAAACTCTATTGACCGTAATTCGAGGTTTAGACAAATCAAATTATGAACATAAAATTATATGTACAAGGAAAGGTGGTGCAGTTGCTGAAGATTTAGAAAAGGAAGGTGTAGAGTTAATTTCAATTGGTTCCTTTAAACATCCTTTTGAATGGAAGAAGCATCAAAAAGTATTAAGAGTTATTCGAACATTTAAACCTCATATTATACATGGAGCTGTATTTGAAGGGATGACAATGGCTTCAATTGGTGGTTTTTTGGGAAATGTTCCAGTAACGATTCTTGAAGAAACCTCTGACCCACAAAATAGAAGATTTAAAGCAAACTTTCTATTAAAGCTTTTTTCCATACGGGCAGATGCTTTTCAGGCAATTTCAAATGATGTTGGGAATTATTTACAAATGAAAACTGGTGTAAAATCTAAATATATCAAAGTCATTCAAAATGGTGTGTCAATTCCTCAAATTACATCCATGGAAGAAAGGAATCAATTAAAAACACAGTTATTTATTAAAGATTCGGATTTTATTGTTGGTTTCGTAGGTAGATTGTTTAATAACCATAAGCGATTTACAGATTTGCTGAAAGCAATTAAGCTTGTTAATTTACCAAATTTGAAATTATTGTTAATAGGGGATGGTATAGATAAGCAATTGCTTTTAAACGATATAGAATTGCTAAGGATCTCAGCAAACGTTATTCATGTTGGGTACCAATCAAATCCGCATCCTTACTATGACATAATGAATGTATTTTGTGTGCCCTCCTCAAGAGAGGGGTTTGGATTGGTAGCGGCTGAGGCCATGATGCACCGTTTACCCGTCATTGCAAGTAAAGTTGGAGGTTTAAAAGATGTGATTTTGGATGAAGAGACCGGTTTTTTAGTGCCTCCTTTTTCTCCACAAGAGATTGCATATAAAATCCAAATTTTAATAGAAAAACCTGAACTTAGAAAAGAGATGGGAGAAAAAGGAATTATTAGGGCCATGGAAAAATATTCTGCAGTTCGCTATGTCAAAGAAGTGGAAGGTTTATATTTAGCTTTATTAAAAGCCAAAGGGATCTGCATTTAATTTGTTATTATTATATGAACCTTTATCAATCGCAAATTAACATTAAAATTTTCCGAGGGTGTTAGATGTAATCGTCATACTCTTCCTTGCCATTGTCTTGGTAAATTCCAATGCCTCAATGTCCAAGCGGTTTGGTTTACCCTATAAATATGAACTACATTTACATTATTTGTTAGCCTATCATATTTGTTTTAGTGGTGTTTTTAATTGGTACATTATTAACAATGGTGGAGATTCAATAGGATATTGGAAATTTGCGATGGAGCAAGTTGTAATAATAGGAGAGAAAAACTGGTTTCTATACTTCGGAGAAGGTACCACATTTATACTTTGGCTTTGTTATATTCCAAGTAAGTTAATGGGGCTTTCATATTTGACAGGAAATATTCTATTTGGTTTTTTAGGTTTTATTGGAATTAGGTACGTTTTTTTAATGGTTTTTAAATATTTTCCAACCAATTATGAGATTTTAGGAATATCACTCTTTCCAACTGTTTTTTATATTTTAAATTTGCATTTTTGGACTTCCGGGGTTGGCAAAGATGCCATCGCTTTTTGGGCTATTGCCTGGTTTTTATTTTCCATTCAGCAATACAAAGAGAAATGGTGGCAAGCTTCCATTGCCTTTTTTTTCGTTTACATGTGTAGACCCCATATGGGGCAGGCACTTATTGGTGGGGCAGCAATTGCTATTATTTTAGGTACTGATATTAATAGAGCGTATAAGTTTGGTTTGGCCTCACTTGCACTTATTGGGTCAATTTATATGAGTACCTATACTTTGGAGGCACTAAAAATGGAAGATTTTGATTTGGCAACCATAGAAGCATTTTCTGCAAGTAAATCTGGGAATTTAAATACAATTCATGTTGGGTCTGGAGTAGATATTTCTTCGTATTCCTGGCCTATGAAATTGTTTACTTATCTTTTTAGACCTTTATTCATTGATGCACATAATATTGTTAGTTTCATTAGCTCCTTTGAAAACTTGCTTTACTTGTGGTTGAGTCTCTTTATTTATAAAAACTGGTCTGTTGAAGCATTGAGAGACATGCCCTTATTTTTGAAAGCAGCCATGGTCACTTTTATTCCAGTGACTTTTGCCTTTATGAATGCACTAAGCAACTTAGGAATTGCCATGCGCATGAAAAACATGTTGATGATCTATTTTGTGCTTTTTTGTTTTTATTTAATTGTTCACAAAAAACACACGCTTCATCTAAGAAGTATGGATAGGAAGAAGTTCTTTCAACGAAGACAAGCAATTATTGATGCAAAAAAGCAAGAGGCAACCTGAACTTAAAATTGATCAGTTAATGTTAAGCAACTTTTGAAAACAAAAAAACTTCTTTTTCTTCCTAAATATCCCAGAAAAGGGGCAAGTAGTCGTCTGAGAACATTTCAGTTTTTGCCGCTGTGGGAAAGGGAAGGGTATTCCGTATCAGTTAGTCCATTTTTCACTGAGGAGTATCTCTGCAAAATATATAGTCATCAATCTCCAGGATATTTTCATGTTTTGAAATGCTATTTCAGAAGATTTTTTATTCTTTTTTCAGTCTGGAAATATGACTTGATTATTATTGAAAAAGAAATCTTCCCCTATTTGCCTTCAATTGCTGAATGGATACTTTCCAAAATGAAAGGGTATTGGCTAGATTTCGACGATGCCGTTTTTCATAATTATGACCAAAAGAGCAATCGTTTGGTAAGTCTATTGATGCCTAGGAAAATTGATCATGCCATGAAAATGGCTGATATGGTAATTGCAGGCAACAGCTACCTAAAAGCCAGGGCTGAATTGGCAGGGGCACGTAAGATAGAGATTTTACCTACTGTGATTGACCCTAAAAAATACAAAGCAAAGGTTTCAGGGGATTGCAAAATTATCACTATTGGTTGGATAGGGTCTCCAAGTACCTTGAAATACCTGGAATCAATGGAACCTATATTAAACTGGCTCCACGAGCATTATCCCATTAGGGTTTTGTTGGTAAACGGAACAAACAAAATTAAATTTAAAGGTGATATTGAATCAATAATATGGACAGAAGAAGGTGAAGTGGATGCGATACTGAAAATGGATATTGGGATCATGCCTTTACCAGACAATCCTTGGGAAAAAGGCAAGTGTGCTTACAAATTAATTCAATATATGGCCTGTGGTTTACCGGTTGTGGCCTCACCGATTGGAATGAACAAGGATGTAGTAATTCACGGAGAAAATGGATATCTGGCCGGTTCAAACGAAGAATGGATAATCGCTTTGGGAAAACTAATTCAGAACGTCCAATTAAGGATGGATTTTGGAGTAGCTGGAAGAAAGAAAATGTTAAAGGAGTTTACCGTGGAAGGCAATTTTAAAAGGTATAAAAATTTGGTTGAACGCGAATTAAATAAATAAATTCATAAAAAATGTCTGATAGCCATTTTTTATGAATTCCACACCTATGAAAGTACTCTTTATTTCTTGGGATTCTGACCAAACCAATTACCTTGAAAATCTTTTTTTTCCTATTTTTAAAGGATTACAAGAGAGGATGGCTTGTCAATATTATGTTCTTCAATTTTCCTGGGCTGATGCTGTCGAAATTGAAAGGATTTCAAAACTGGCATTGCAATTGAACATTACTTATGAACACCATCCTGTATGGCGTAAACCACATCCTGTCATAGGTAGTTTTTTAACGACACTAAAAGGAGAAAAAGCTATAAAAAAGCTGGTGCATAAATATGGAATTACCCACCTAATGCCTCGATCTACCATGCCAGCCATGATGGTTAACTCAATTTTGGGATGGCTTAAAAAAAGAGGTGTTAAAACTATCTTTGATGCTGATGGATTTCCCTTGCAAGAAAGAATAGATTATGCAGGTTTAAATCAAAATAGCTTGCAGTATAGATGGTTCAAACATATAGAAAATAAGCTATTACAGCATGCTAGCGTTGTTTTAGTACGTTCCGTTTTGGCGAAAAATATCCACTTGGAAAATATTGGGATTCATCACAAAAATAAAATCTTTAAAGTAAGCAATGGACGCAACAAAGCCTTCTTCAAACCCGATTTGGCATTAAGGGAGAGGATCAGGAAGGAACTTTCAATATCTCCATCAACTGTTCTTTGGTTGTATTCAGGAAGTTTAGGGCCTCAGTACCTTTTAGACGAAATGTTGCATTTGTTTGAGACCTATCACAATCAGAACACAGACAGCAAATTTCTTTTTCTTGTTAGGGATAAATCAGGTGTAAGGTCCGCTATTCCGGCTCATTTGAAGGCGGAGATTATCATTAAATCTGTAGATTACAATTTACTTCCAGCCTATTATGCAGCAGCAGACTTTGGCCTTAGCTTGAGGAAGCGTGCACCAAGCCTTGCTGGAATAGCGCCCATTAAAGTAAGTGAGTATTTACTTTCTGGCTTACCAATATTGCTATCTGCTGGAATAGGTGATCTGGAAGAATCAATTGGTAGGGAAAGCTTTTGCTTTATGCACCATGAATATGAAGAAGAAAGGTTTTATAATTGGTTGAACGCAGCGAAAAACATTTCCAGGGAAGAAATTCGGTCAAAAGCCATCCCTTTATTTGATTTAGAAAATAGTCTAAAGGAATATGAGTTGGCTTTTAAGGCTTCTAACGCATAAGTTGATTGGTAGGAGACATAGCTTTTATTGGATTTTTATTAATAGCTTCTTTTTTAATTAATAAAAAATGGGCTAAATATCGAGGCTATTCATCCTTACAAACCAAATGGTTAATTGCTTTATGGATTTATCACCTGGCGATCTGCCTTGTTTTTTACCGATACCTTTTATTTTATGGGGGAGATAGTTATAGGTATTGGAACATTCTTCAAAACTATGGAGATTCATTAGAACCCTGGTGGAATTACTTTGGGACTGGGACTTACTTTATGTATTGGATCAATTATCCCTTTTCTCAAATAGCAGGGTTGGGATATTTATCAGGAACTTTTCTTTACGCATCGCTATCCTATATTGGGTTTTTATTGGCCTTCGATTTATTGAATGCATCTTTTACTCAATCCTCAAAAAAACATTTTCCGCATACCGCGGTGTTCATCTTATTTTTGCCAAATGTACATTTTTGGACAGCTGGAGTTGGAAAAGAGTCATTGTTATGGTTGGGCTTAATAGTGGTGTTGGTGGGGGTTTATCAATTTCCTAAAAAGATTATTTTAATAGCCATTGGTTTATTGTTAACCCTTATGGTGAGGCCTATTCAGGGTTTGGTTTTAAGTGTTTCAGTATTGATGATACTTCCTTTCCATAAAACATTAATTCCTTACCGTAAAAAATTGATTCCTATTTCGATATTCTTAATTGTTTCAATTTTTGCCTATCGCTATGTATTGGGAAGTTTAATTTATGGTTTTAACTTAAAATGGATAGGTGATATATTGGATTGGCAGACCCAATACCTCGCATCCTTTGGTGGAGCCAGTACGATAAACATGAGCGATTATAGTTGGTTTGAAAAGTTCAATACAATCATTTTTAGGCCTTTTATCTGGGAGGGTAAAGATTTTTGGACTTTTGCTGCAGCCATGGAGAATACCATAACCCTTGCGTTTTTTATTCTTGGATTATGGAGTCTTTTTCAGTTAAGGTTCCAAATTAAAATACCATTGTATCTTTGGACAGTTCTGGTTTATGGGATACTGTTATCTTTCCTATTTAGTCTTACCTTAAATAATTTGGGTATCATTATGAGAATGAAAAGTATTTACCTACCATTTTTTAGTATTATTTCACTTCATTTATATTCTGAAGTAGCCAAGAAAAAGGTAAAGAAATGAATCGTCCAACTTTAGTTATCTCATTAGATTTTGAACTTCATTGGGGTCGTTTTGATAAAGTTTCTCTTCAGAATTGGGAAACCTACTATCAAACCACAAGAGCGGTTATTCCTAAATTGTTGTCCTTATTTAGGCAATATGAAGTTGAGGTTACTTGGGCCACTGTAGGAATGCTAATGGCTGAGAGCCCAGAAGAATGGTTGCATTTTTGTCCCACATCAAGGCCGAAATATAAGGACCCGGGCCTATCCGCTTACAATTGGTTTAAAGGAGCTGCTAAAAACAAAAATTGTCTATTCGCACCAGAACTGGTTCAACGTATTATTGAAACGCCTGGTCAGGAATTAGGCAGTCATACTTTCTCACATTATTATACGATGGAAAAAGGACATCTCGATCATGTATTCCGAGAGGATTTGCTGGCTTCAAAAAGGATTGCTCAGGAGAAGTTTGGAGTAGACCTTAATTCCCTTGTTTTTCCTAGAAACCAGTACAACTCAAGTGCCATTCAGGTAGCAAGAGATTTGGGATTTACCGCAGTAAGGACAAATCCTGTAGATTGGTTTTGGAAAGCTCCTGAGAAAAGAGATTTATTGAAGAAAATTTGGAGGACTTCAGATTCAGTGCTGTCATTGGGTAAAAGAACATCTTATCAACTCGATAAAGAGAAGGTCTCCAATCCCGTTTTACTTCCTGCATCACGTTTTCTGAGGCCTTTTAATCCAAAGTTAGGTAGAATCAATAAATTAAAAATTGACCGTATTATTAACGAAATCACTACTGCTGCCAAAAACAATGAAATTTACCATATTTGGTGGCATCCTCACAATCATGGTCACTATCCCGACCAAAGCTTAAATGAAGTTAAACAAATTCTGGAACATTTTTCTGCTTGTAGAGACCAATATGGAATGCAAGCCCGATCCATGAAAGGCATTGCTAAAAGCTTAATTCCCTCCCAATAATACCTCTAATTGTTAATTCTTTTAAAGGATAATTGAGTTTTTTGTTAATAAACTATAGTTTAACCCGGATTCGAAGACATAGAAAAGTATTAAGGGTTGAAGCTAACCTGATAGATTTTGGCAGTATTGTCTCAAAACAGACAATGCTGTCAAAATCCACTCTTAAATTTTTTTTTCTAATCCATGGGGTAAAACCCCATAGCCGTCAGGCTAAGTGTATAAACGTTTGATTTTGAGATAGTTTATCTTTTTTCTTTTCAAGAATAAATTCCATGGGGGCTATTTTCAACACCCTAATAAGGATTTTTTCCATCTGAACGGGATCTTTCAGTGCCATTCTGAGTCTTTGAGCAATCCGGGTTGCATATTTGTAAAACTTCCAGACACTGCAGAGTATTCTTTCCCTTTTGTAGATCTCATTTCCCATCCATTTAAAGATCCTCCAGTTTAGGAGCAGCCAGATCAGTTTGCTATACAATTGACACTCAAAACGTTCTATTTTCATTTCCTTGATCTGGTCTATTTTCGCCTGAGATTTCCAGACCTTGAAGAGGAGTTCCAGCTGCCATCTTAGTGTATAAACTTCCCGTACTTTTTCTGTATCCAGGTCCTTTTTGTCCACATTGGTGATGAAGAAATTGAGCCTACTCTTTGCCCTGTACTCTTGGGACACCTTGTACTTGTAGTGCTTACCCTTTTCTGTTGCCTTTCTTATCCTCTTTTCATAGGTTGCATTATCGACAGGCATGATGACAAGCCGGCAGGGAAGTTTGGCTTTTTTACCCACCAACACGTTCAGTTCCATGTGTGATAAATTGCGTTTTTTCATTATCGCATATAAATTCTTGAAATCCATTTGTTCGCACCCGTCTTCGGCGGTATATACTACAGTCTTGGCGGGAAGTCTGTTGAGGAAAAAGGCCCCTCCCTCGGCAATTTTTTCTAGGTAAGGGAGGCTACAATAGCCAAGATCCCTGATGAAAAGGTCGTTCTCGCGGATGTCATCAGTAAAATCTCTGGAATCCGACAGGTCGTTTTTAAGCCCGTCGGTCAGCCTGAGATCCATTGTTTCTCCGCTGAGCATGTCATATTCGTACTGGACGCTGATCAGGGACTCGCAATTGTCGGACTTGCCCCCGTTGCCACCGCCCCCGTGTCCCTTGTATTTATGGGTAAAGGCTTTTGGAAGAGGAAACTTCGTTGAATCTTTTATCCTCACCCTGTTGAAACGGGAAAGCAACCCCCCAAAATCTTTACAAGTATTAAATTCGGCGGAAAGTAGCCGGTCTAGTATCCGGCGGAAGAAAAGTACGGCTCGGTCATTGAACCTGTCATCAATTGCCTGTTTTGTGATCCCCAGCTCGTATTCCTCCATAAGATCCGAACACACATCCATGAGGCTGAAAGATTTTCCTAAATGATGGGAAAACATCAGGCTCTCGAAAAACAGGTGGGGCTTAAGTTTGGATTTTCTTTTGGAAAAACCTGTTTCCTTGGCAAGACAGTCAATAATATCCGGGTTGAAAGATAAATTAAATTTTTCCGCTAAAACTCTAAATTTTACTGGTAATTTTCTTTGATTTTTGGTCTTTTAGATGGAAATTATATGTATATTTAACTAGGAAAAACAGGGGGGTCAGTGGGGATTGCATTTTTCTGAATTAATAAAAAAAATACCAATTGATATGAAAAAAAGGAACAAAGATCCCAAGGGGGATCTACGTTTTTATTTAATTAACTCATTGTCAATGATTTAACCCGTTAACTTGACGGCTATGGGGGTAAAACCCTTGGCTATTGATTTTATCCTTGTTTCTAGAAGGAGTTAGATGAAATTATGTGATAGGGTTTACTTACTTCATCATGTAATAGAATGGCTATTGCCTATTCCGGTTTTAAATATTAGCATCTATTTATAAAATAGGCAGTAGCAAATCTACTTTGATTCGGCTTTCCATTCAAATCGCTGGATTTTCAAGTGATTAAGCCTCCCAATACGAAATCCTATTATTATTATCCGTATGAAATTAAGCATATAATTTGTAGGCTTGCCTAATATGTATTTATTTTGGTCTTCCTTAAACAGACAACATTATGAACCTATCAGAATTCAAGGCGAGTATACAGAAAGGACAAATGCCGGAGGGTTTAACGGTATACTTGCGTTCGTTATGGCTGGATCAAAATGGCGACTGGAATAAGGCCCACGCATTGATAGATCAAATGGAAGACGCCGATGCTGCATTTTTACATGCTTACCTTCACAGGAAAGAAGGGGACTTGGGAAATGCCTCCTATTGGTACAATAGGGCTGGGAAAACAAGACCGAATATTGGCCTAGATGAAGAATGGGAGCAAATTGTTTTGTATTTTTTAGATAAAAAGACCAAATAAAGAACATTATTTTTTGGACAGGTAAACTTTTGTTTGTCTTTTTTTTGTTATTCGCATAATAATAGAATTCAAATTAGAATTAGATAATGAAAATAGCATTGATTGCCCACGACGGGAAAAAAGCAGATATGGTTCACTTTATAGGTGGATCAAAAAAAGAGCTGGAAGGAATTACGCTTGTAGCCACTGGTACTACAGGTTCACATATAGAGAAAGCAGGCTTCGTAGTTGAAAAATTGCTGTCCGGGCCTTTAGGAGGAGATGCTCAAATTGGTGCAATGGTAGCACAGAAAGAGTTGGATATGGTGATTTTCTTTAGAGATCCTTTGGGGAAACATCCCCATGAACCTGATGTGCAAATGCTAATGAGAATATGTGATGTTCACAATGTTCCCCTGGCCACCAACCTCGCTGGTGCTGAGCTAATGATAAAAAATTTCGATAGATAAGTGACGAATTCTTAGAGTAGTAACATGCAAGACCAAACTATCAACATAAAAAAAATTGGAGTACTTACCTCAGGTGGGGATGCTCCGGGGATGAATGCTGCCATTCGTGCCGTGGTACGTGCAGGATTTTATTATAATTTAGAAGTATTTGGGATATACCGAGGCTATGAAGGTATGATCAATAACGATATCAGAAAGCTGGACAGTAGATCCATTGCTCATGTGCTGGAAAGGGGAGGTACCTTTTTGAAATCCGCGAGAAGCGCAGAATTCAGAACTCCTGAAGGAAGAAAAAAAGCCTACGAAAATCTAAAAAGCCATGGTATTGATGCCTTGGTAGTAATAGGGGGAGATGGTTCCCTTACGGGAGCACATTTGTTTTACAAGGAATTTGGTATTCCTGCTGTCGGACTCCCAGGGACTATAGACAATGACTTATTCGGCACTGATTTAACAATAGGTTTTGATACGGCATGTAACACAGCGATCCAAGCCATTGATAAGATAAGGGACACGGCTACCTCTCATGACCGTTTGTTCTTTGTAGAAGTGATGGGCAGAGATGCAGGATTTATTGCTATAAATGCCGGTATAGGTAGTGCAGCAGCCGCTATTTTGATTCCCGAAAAGAAATTCCCTGTTGAGAAATTAATTGACAGATTAAAATTTAGGGAAAAGGCAAAAAAAGAGAGTAACATCGTCATAGTCGCTGAAGGAGGGAAAAGTGGGGGCGCACAAGAAATTTCAGAGAAGGTAAAAAAAATCTTGCCTTCTTATGATATAAAAGTGACTATTTTAGGACATCTTCAACGAGGTGGAGCACCTTCCTCTTTTGACAGAATTTTGTCCAGTAAATTAGGCGTATCTGCAGTTGAAGGGCTTCTTAAGGGTAAGTATGATGTGATGGTAGGTATCATAAATAATGAAATTGTCTTTACGCCCATAAAAAGAGCGATAATAGATGATAAAAAAGTAGATGAAGAGGACTTACGGATTGCAGGTATACTATCCACCTGATTTACAATTCGCTAATAGTAGTGAGAATATTTTAATCTCTTATTACTGCCCTATTTTATTTTGTTTTATAGCCACTTTCAGGTTAGGGAAACAGCAGAGGTTTTAAGATTTTGCCGTCGTTTCCTAGGTGGAATAAATATTTTGAAGTCAAATTATTATAGACCTACTTTTATTACATGTATTATTAAGTAAAAACAGCCACTGAATTTCAGTGGCTGTTTTGGTTATAAAAAATTTTCATTTGCTATCAATTTTAGTCATATTGTAAGTTAATATGTAATTATATTTAAACAATACCCAAAACAAACCTATCAAATATGAAGAAAAGTACCCAGCACCTACAGCAACGTTATCATGATGAGAAAAGCGCTAAAACTAGCACTCCGGAACGATTCCAGCCATTGTTTGAAGAACCTAAAAATGAGAGACGGTCATTCTTTAAAAAAGCTGCATTAGGAGGGTTAAGTTTAGGAGGAATGATGGCTTTACCGATGGAGGATACCTTGGCACACACCACCTCCAAGGTGAATCGTTTATCTAATCCCTCCGATTTAAGGATTACTGATATGCGCATCGCACAATATGGCAATGTACCTTTACTTAAAATCTATACCAATCAGGGAATTCATGGCTTGGGAGATGTAAGGGATGGTGCTGATAAGCGATATGCCTTGATGTTAAAGAGTAGGATTTTGGGAGAAAACCCCTGTAATATTGAAAAAATCTTCAGAAGTATTGAACAGTTTGGTTGGCATGGCAGGCAAGGGGGCGGTGTTTCAGGTGTAGAAATGGCCCTTTGGGATCTTGCAGGCAAAGCTTACGGCGTTCCCTTGTATCAGTTATTGGGAGGTAAATTCAGAGACAAGGTGAGGATTTATGTGGATACCCCTACTGTACAGGATCCAGATGAGTTTGCCAATAAAATGAAGGGCAGGGTTGACATGGGATACACCATGTTAAAAATGGACATTGGAATAGGCTTGATTAAGGATCAAAAAGATACTTTGACGAATAAGTCACCATGGGGCCCAATGAGAGGTTGGTCGGACAAAGATGTGATGAGTTATACCCAAACTCCCCATCAGTTTACCCATGTTCAAATCACGCCCAAAGGTTTGGAGAAAATGGTGGAATATGCCGCGAAGGCCAGAGAAAAGGTAGGCTTTGAAATACCTTTGGCAATCGACCACTTTGGCCATATGGGATACAATGAGATGATCAAATTGGCCAAGGCGTTTGAACCTTATAATATAGCTTGGTTGGAAGATTTGATACCATGGCAAAATACCGAACAATGGAAACGAATCACTGAATCCATATCAACCCCTACACTTACAGGTGAAGATGCCTACCATAAGAAAAACTTTAAGGACCTTATAGAGAACAGAGCAGTAGATTTGGTACACCCAGATCCGGGAAGTGCCGGAGGTTACCTTCAAACCAAAAAAATTGGCGATTATGCTGAAGAATTCCAAATAGGAATGGCACTTCACCATGCCGCTTCACCCATTACATTTATGGGGACGGTACATGCAGCAGCGGCCACCTATAATTTTATCGGGCTTGAGCACCATTCAGTGGACAACCCTTGGTGGGAAGATTTGGTTACAGGAGTGGATAAACCATTTGTGAAAGATGGATACGTGACGGTACCTGAGTCTCCAGGTATAGGTTTGGAACTCAATGAGGATGAAGTTAAAAAAAGGTTGAGAGAAGGAGAGAAGTTTTTTGCCCCTACAGACGATTGGAATGAAATCAGATCATGGGACAGAACCTGGAGTTAAGCCAATAATTTTCAACCCGGTATATTTTACCGGGTTGAATTTATAAGGTTTGCCTTTTTAATCTCAAATAAGTTTTGTTAATCTTGTAAGAAGAAATGGCCTTGTGGATTTAATCGTTAGCCGCCTACTTCATTGGATTTATCTCCCAATAGCTGGCCTTGGAGGTTTGAAGGCTCTATTGTACAGGAAAGTACTTGTTTTTAAAAAGTTAATTTTAATTAATGGATAATATAGTATGAGATCAAAACAAATTCTTTCGATACTTCTACAACTTGCTGTTGCGGGGCTTGTAATCATTTTCACGGCCTATTTACTACCAGGTATAATGGTCGATGATTTCTTTACAGGTATTCTAATTGCGGCTCTTTTAGCCTTGTTGAATATAACTGTAAAACCAATTTTGATATTTTTCACAATTCCGATAACAATAATGACTTTAGGTTTGTTTTTATTGGTCATCAATGCCTTAATGGTAATGCTTGCGGCTGATATAGTAAATGGATTTTCCGTAGGAAACTTCTGGTGGGCACTTCTATTTAGTTTAGTGCTTTCGTTGGTGAACTCTATCTTAGGGATTTCATTAGGAAGCCGCTTAGGTAGTTGATTTTCAATTATTAATGGCAAATTGGAATCAATTTAAAAGCTGTTTGTATTTGCAAAAGCGAAAAATGTTTCCCATTTTAAAGGTTAATACGAATAACTTGTAATGAACCAAGAGTTTATTCATGGTATGTTAGTAGCTATTAAGTTCAATGAACAATTTTTTTAAGTGAAAACATTTTTTTAAAATGGAAAAGATTGTAAATTATTGAGTAGATACTATGAAGCAGTATTTAATTTTTATTTTATAGTAACAAAAATGCAGCAAAACCGATACTATTAACCCACCTTACAAAAGATGAAATACCCAAACGATGGTTTTTTACCTGAAAATATTGAAAAGTTAAAGCAAGAACTTATTTCTACCAATAAAAGCTTTAAAATTATTCCTAGTGAGGACAATACTGATGAGTATGTCAATTTTTATTTCATAGGAAAATATGAAGGAAAGGAAGTGATTTACGACGCCGTACTTTATACCTTAAGGCTTCATTATCAAAGTGAACTCTATGAATTGGCAGAACATGAGGTGGCTAAAAAATTTCCAAATTATAAAGGAATTAAATATGAGGAGGATGAGAATGGAAACCTTACTCCCTTGAAAACCGAAGAAGAAGAAATAGGTTGGTTCATTACAGAAATGATAATGGATATGGAAGAAGAGGGGACGGTAAGGGTCCAGGAATTTTTAGGCTTGGATACCCATCATGATTTTGGAATAGGTTTAGATGCAGCACTCAACATTGAGTCAATTGATGAAGCGGAACTCGAAAAGTTTATTGAATCATTCAATGACGACACCCTTAAATTAGATGAAACTTTTTACACCTTCGAATCAGAAGAGGAAGAAGAAGAAGATTAAGCGTTGCCAAAAGGGATTTTACCTATAGAAAATTAGATCTGTTTATGCTGAGAGTAGCCTGGTCTACCAAATATGCGCACCAATTACCAAAGGGGCATAGATTTCCTATGGAAAAATATGAGCTCCTCCCAGAGCAATTGGTATATGAAGGTACTTTATCGAATAATAATTTCTTTGAGCCAATTCTATTAGGGGAGTCATTAATTACTTCAGTACACGATCCAGCATATTTCCAAAAATTAAAGCAACTTACATTAAGTAAAGCAGAAATCAGAAAAACAGGCTTCCCATTAAGCAAAGACTTGGTAGAAAGGGAGGTTCTCATTATGAATGGCTCAGTGATGGCCGCATTAAATGCTTATGATGATGGTGTTGGGATGAATATTGCTGGCGGTACGCACCATGCTTTCAAAGATAGGGGGAAGGATTTTGCTTGCTTAATGACATTGCCATTACTGCAAAATACCTATTGGTCCAAAAAAGGGCAAAGAAAATATTGGTTGTAGATCTGGACGTTCACCAAGGCAATGGAACGGCTTCTTTATTTGTAAATGACCCACAAGTTTTCACCTTTAGCATGCATGGTAAACACAATTACCCCATGCATAAAGAACGCTCTGACCTGGACGTTGAGTTGGAAGATAAAATGGATGATAAAACCTATCTTAATTTATTGGATAGTCATTTTAAAAGACTGCTGGATGAGGTTACGCCAGATTTTATAATTTATCAATCTGGCGTAGATGTTTTGGCTACTGATAAACTTGGAAGGCTGGCATTATCCATCGAGGGTTGCAAAGAAAGGGACAGGTTGGTGTTGTCTGTTGCAAAATCCAATAAAATACCCGTAATGTGTTGCATGGGAGGTGGCTATTCCCATAAGATAAGTGACATAATAGAAGCACATGCCAATACTTTTCGATTGGCGCAGGAGCTTTTTTTTTAGGACTAGAATTGGTTGATTTTGAAACAATACCTATGAAAGGGAGGTGATTTGAACAAGGATTTCAGGATTTAAATTACCTTGTATATAGAAATTCAGCTAATTTGTATTTATTACTGTCCTTAGAATTTGTAAAAGATTTAGAATTCTTATATTTGCCTCATTCAATTTAAAATTCATATCAAGTGAGAAAAAATACGACATTATTCAGTGCAATTGCGTTTTTAGGGCTTCTTATCGGAGCTTGTAACCCTTCTGCCACCAACGAAACAGTTTCGGGAGAAGAAAGTAAGACAGATATCGCCGATATTAAAATAGCCTATATCGTTACAGATAGCGTAATCAACAACTTTGAATATTTTAAAGAAAGGTCTGCTGAAATTGCCGAAAAAGGCAATAAATACCAAAGTGAATTGACCAACAGAGCCAAAGGTTTTGAGCAGGAAGTTGCTAGTTTTCAGAGCACAGGTGGCAATATGACCAGAAATCAAGCGCAAGCAAAGCAGGAAGAGTTGATGAAAAAAGAAGAAAATCTAATGACTTACAGACAGAATATAATGGCTGAATTGTCTGCGGATGAAACTGCTTTATACAATGAGGTATACGATAAGATCCAGGTTTACTTGAATGATTATGCTACAGAAAATGATCTGGAAATGATCCTATCCTACACAAGAGGTGGTGGTGTTTGGTATGCAAAGAAAAACTTTGATGTTACCGATGACGTTATATCAGGTATCAATGAAGATTACAAAAATAAAGAAAACAGTAGCTCGGAAGAAAAAGTAGAAGAGCCTGCAACAGAAAAATAAGGGTATTTACACTGATATATTTTAAAGAGCCCGGGTTTCCGGGCTTTTTTATTTAAATTTTGTCCCATTAGCATAGAAGCGTACTTTGCTATTCAATGCTGTGATGTTTATATTCGAAATTATTAGTACCTATTTATTGGCCAATTAATTTTATTTTAAAAATGGAAATTACCAATTTTCTAAAACATCATTTTAGACATTTTAATGCTGCGGCTCTAATTGATGCTGCTGAAGGGTATAAATCTCATTTAGATGAAAATGGGAAAATGATGATTACGCTAGCCGGAGCCATGTCCACTGCCGAGCTAGGTATTTCTTTGGCTGAAATGATCCGTCAGGATAAAGTACATATCATCACCTGTACTGGGGCAAATTTGGAGGAAGATGTGTTTAACCTGGTAGCTCATGATTATTATGAGCGAATCCCCAACTATAGAGACCTGTCTCCCCAGCAGGAACAGGATTTGGTTGACAGACACATGAACAGGGTAACAGATACCTGTATTCCAGAAATGGAAGCCATGAGGAGAATTGAGCATGTGATTCTTGAAGAGTGGCAAAAAGCAGACAAAGCAGGTGAACATTTTTTTCCTCACGAGTTTTTTTATAAAATATTGTTGTCAGGAAAGCTGGAAAGTGAATACCAAATTGATCCTAAAAATAGCTGGTTGCTAGAGGCTGCAAAGAAAAACATACCCATAGTAGTTCCAGGTTGGGAAGATTCTACCTTGGGCAATATGTTTGCTGGGCACGTGATAGCTGGAGACATTAAAGATGTGCATACTGTAAAAGGAGGGATCCAATACATGATGTATCTGGCAGATTGGTATACCCAAAATGCGACAGAAGAAAGTACGGTTGGGTTTTTTCAAATAGGAGGAGGAATTGCCGGCGATTTTCCTATCTGTGTGGTGCCGATGCTTCATCAGGATTTGCAGCGTGATGGAATACCTCTATGGGGCTATTTCTGTCAAATTTCTGATAGTACTACCTCTTATGGTTCCTATTCTGGGGCAGTACCAAATGAGAAAATCACTTGGGGAAAACTCGGTATTGATACACCAAAATATATTATTGAATCAGACGCTACGATTGTAGCTCCGCTGATTTTTGCTATTGTATTGGGACAATGAAAAGTTTAATATGAACAAAGTATTGGTTATATTTTTAAGAGCAAGCACAATTTTGGTGCTTGCTTTTTTCGTTTTCCATAAATCTGATGGACAAACAACGGATTTAAAACGTGTTTTTTCTTTTGAATATGACGAGCAACAGCCACTTTTAGCTCCAGATGGAACCCTATATTTCACCTTGGCATTTCATCCGAATAATATAGGAGGTAAAAGAGATCCAGGTGATGTTTGGTTTGCACCAAATAATGATGGCGTCTTTGGGGCTCCTCTGTCTGTTCCTGAACTGTCTACTAGATATTATGATTTGCTTATTGGGTTTATTGACCAAGCTTCAGCCCTTGTTTATCACGCCAACCTAAACAATCAACAGGTAATTCAGCGATACATATGGGACGGCGCTAGCTGGAGTAGAGAGGAAGTGGTGCAAATACCTGGTTTTAAAACCGAGGGAGATTACTTTAGTGCTGTACTGGATCCTAGTGGATCCTATATGCTTTTATCAATGAACTCCTTTGGAAGTTATGGGAATGAGGACATCTATGTTTCCAAGGGAAATGGCAATACATGGACAAGACCATTAAATCTCGGGGCGACCATTAATACAGTTAGCCAGGAACTAAGTCCCCAGATTACCATGGATGGTGATACACTGTATTTCTCCACCAATGCTTCTGATAGCGAAAAGAGCATGGAGATCTATTGTAGCAAGCGATTGGATGATTCCTGGCGAAATTGGAGTCAACCAAAACTGTTGAAATTGTCTGAAATGGAAGGAATGGATATGTACTATCTTCCAGACACCAAAAATGGAAGGTTCTTTTTTACCAATACGCAGACCAGCGATGGTTTTGGGAATATATATTTTAATGGAGTGGCGTCCATGCAAAGCACCAATTCCCTCCGCCAACAGCGCAATAAACTGGATAATGAGCCAGATTCAATAATTATTGATAGTTCAGCTTTTGCTAAAAATGAAGACCTATTGTCCACCGATAATGATTTTAATAGCACAAATGAATCGCCATTGGAAAATACAAATATTGGAAGTTTAAGGGAAAATTTGGATAGCCTAACAACTGGAAAAGGACTTGTTTTGAAAGGTTTATTGTTTCAAAGAGGTTCCGTGGAGTTGGTTAATAAAGAATCTTTGACGACTTTGGATGAGTTATCTGCCTATTTAATGGAAAATCCTAAAAAGATTATATCTATAGAAGGGCATACGGATAGTTATGGCAATGAGGTTGTTAATGCGCGATTGTCATTGGCGCGGGCAAATAAAATAAAGGAACTCTTGTTGGAAAAAGGGGTTCCTGAAGTCAGGTTGTTAACAAAAGGTTGGGGAGGAAAAAAACCAATAGCAAGCAATTCGAATTTGGCTGGTAGAATAATGAATCGAAGAGTTGAGATATTTGTGCTTTCTAAAGAACAATAAAATGACTTATTTAAAAAAGTTTAATGTATGCTTATCCATTTTTTTACTAATTATTGCGACCATATCATGTAATGAAAAAACAAAGGACAATGCGGTCGCTAAAGATTTGTCCACCAAGCCTTGGGAAATGCGTCCCTTTGTGAAAATAGATGATAAAAATCCTGTGCTTAATCCAGGGAACCTGACCTTTACATGTCCTATTTTGGAAATGCCTGTAAAGTGGGAGGAAAAGGATGTGTTTAATCCTGCAGCCGTTGTTAAAGATGGTTTGATTAACCTTCTTTACCGGGCAGAGGATAGTATTGGCAGTAATAACGGGACTTCTAGAATTGGGCTTGCATTAAGTGATGATGGCCTAAATTTTAACAAGTTACCTGAACCGATATTTTATCCTGACAATGACAGCCTAAAAACATTGGAATGGGATGGGGGAGTAGAAGATCCAAGGATTGTAGAGGCTGAAGACGGAAGGTATATCTTGACCTATACTAGCTATGATGGGGAAGTTGCTCGGCTTATGTTAGCTACTTCATTAGACCTAAAAAACTGGAAAAAATATGGCCGGGTTTTGAAAGGAAAATGGAAAGATACCTGGAGTAAAGCAGGTGCTATAGTGGCTGAAAGAAAGGGGGACAAGGTAATTGCAAAGAAAATTAACGAGAAATACTGGATGTATTTTGGAGATACAGACCTTTTTCTTGCCTATTCTGATGACTTGATAAACTGGAGCCCATTATTGGAAGAAGGGAAGCTTAAATCGGTACTTAAACCTAGACCCGGATATTTTGATAGCAGATTAGTAGAGTCTGGTCCCTATGCTTTGCTTAGAGAAGAAGGGGTTTTACTATTGTACAATGGTATGAACCTGGGAGAAAATGAGAACCGTGACACTACCCTCGCTCCGGGTACTTATTCGGCAGGGCAAGCTTTGTTTGCTAAAGACAATCCAGGTAAATTGATTGACAGGTCAGAAACTTATTTTTTGACCCCTGAAAAGCCCTATGAAACAGAGGGACAAGTAAATTTGGTTTGTTTTATAGAAGGAATGGTTCCTTACAATGGAAAATGGTTTTTATACTATGGAACAGCAGATTCCAAAATTGCAGTCGCAGTTTATGAGGGAGATTGATTTCTAAAGCTCCGTGTATTTCAATTGTCATGGTTAATGCCGTTTCCATAAAGATGGACCTTGGCATAGGTTTAACCCGGATTCGAAGACGTGGAAAAATGTAACGTAATGAAGGTAACTTGAGCTATTTTGGTGATATTAAGTATTTTACTTTTCCATGGTAAAACCCATGGCTATGGATTTCATTGTCAAATAAAAGGGCTATTGCCTATTTCGGGTTTAACCCGAAATAGGCAATAGACATTCTATTACGTGCTGAAATCGCTTTAAAATCAGCCACTTCGTTGCTGTTTTCAATTTCACCATAGCGGTGCTATGCTAAAATCTCCAAACAGCCTGATTTTCTTGCGATTGCAACACTCATCACGAATTCTATTACATAATCCGGGTTTAACTTTCTGACAATTAAAAACATAAAAAAGGGAAGGCTTCCTATTGGAAACCCTCCCTTTTTTATGTTTAGTCCCTATTAAAATAGAGGACCTTAGTTCATCATTGCTGGTGACCCTCCTTCACTTTCTTTTAAATCTTCATTGGTAACCCCTCTTTTCTTCCTTCTTCCTCCATCAACACTCAATTTACCGATTCTGTAAGAGAAGTTTATTTTGAAATTCATGAATTTCATTCCCGTTACACTACTTTGAGTGATGGTAGGTGTTACTAATTCATTTCTCATTTTAAACTCAGGAGTAAAGAAGTTTTCAGCTCCAAAACCAATGCTTCCACGCTTTTCGGCAAATTGCTTGTTCAAACTTAGGCTATAGATACCGAAACCTCCTGCTGAACCTTGAAGTTGTACTCTCCTTCCACGGTAAAAACTAAAGGCTTGAATCTGCCAGTCTCTCGGTAAGGTGTAATTACCAAATAACCTTCCACTTATTACAAACCCATCATTTTGAGCTCTCAATTGTGGATCTGATAGTCCATTGTCCAATTGAGAAAAATACCCATCAATGGATCCATTCAAAGAAAACTTACCTGAAATATTAACATTTGAAAAAATACCCAAACCATAGGCCCTTTCATTGCCAATATTATCGTAAGTGGTAAAGATAACATCATCATCCTGGATCGTCCTCACTGGCTGAATTGAACCTGTAGTATTCCTTAGATAAGAGGTGAAGTTTAGGGAAGTTCCCTTAATAAATGTACTGTAGGACAATTCATAATTGTCTGTCATTTCAGGATCCAATAATGGGTTTCCCTGAGTGATTTGCTGTGGGTTTGCAGCCTCTATATTGGGGTTAAGGTAATTCAATGATGGTCTTTGAATCCTTCTGTTATAGGCGGCTTTCAACATATTGCCATTGGCCAATTTTCTTCCAAAGTTCATGTTTGGTACCACTGTTCCGTAGGAAGGAATGTCAGCAGGTAAATCGGAAGAAAGAAAGTCTGCATCTATATTTGTATACTCATATCGAACACCAGTCTTTAAGGTGTAATGCTCTAAAAATCCCAAGGTATAAGACAGGTAGCCAGCAGTTACATTTTGGTTGTAATTAAACTGATTGGACAAGTCAACATCCTCATCTTCTATGTATTCCCCATCAGCACCTTCCGCACGGAAATAAGCAAAATCACTGGTCGCTTTTCTAAGGATGTTTTTAGCACCATATTCAATGATTTGTTCATCTTTTGACCCAAGAGGTGTTACATAATCAACCTGGACTGTAAACTCCTCGTTGAGGTTGTCATTGTCATTTCTTATTCTACTCATTATTTGATCAAAAGACTCGTTGTATATACTATTGACAAAGTCGTTTGTACGATTGCTTCTGGAATAGAGGCCTGAGAAACTAATCTCTTTTCCTTTCTTTTCAAACGATTTGGTGTAATTGTAACTGACATCTACATTGTTTGACAGGTTGTCAGTTCTTACGTCGCTTAATGAGATACTGTCCAAAAGGTCCTCAATATAAGTCTCTGTATAACGGTCATCTTGATTAGTTCTCATATTTCTTAGACCGAAACTGACAGAGGTGGTCATAAAATTATAAGTGTTTATCTCATAATCCCAGCCAAAATTATACCTTCCAAACATCATGTTGTTTCGAGTGTCTGCCTCTTGAAGAACTCTTTTGTTTGGACCATCTGAAGAAAGAAGTGTTTGCTCATTTTCGAAGCTACCCAAAATATTGTAACCCATACGGCCAAACCCACCTAAGGAAAAACCCATTTTTCCTTTTTTCAATGCTGCATTTAAACCAAGATTTGATCCTCTCAAACCAGCACTAGTGTTGATGTTCAAAGAAGCTCCTTGTAATTTGTTCTTTTTGGTGACAATATTAATCACACCACCGGTACCTTCAGCATCGTATTTGGCAGAGGGAGAAGTAATTACTTCTACCGATTTAATTTCCTCAGCAGGAATTTGCTTTAAAGCATCTGCAATATTGTTGGCAACAATTGCAGACTGTTTGTTATCAATCAATACCAAAATATTGCTACTGCCCCTCATGGATACATTTCCATCCAAATCTACAGTTAGCATTGGTACCCTTCTCAATACATCGGAAGCATCACCACCAGCGGTAGTTTTGTCATTTTCTGCATTGTAAATGGTTCTGTCTACCTTTTCTTCTATCAAATTTCGTTGACCTTGTACAGTGACTTCTTCAAGTGAAACAGCTGACTCACTAAGTCCAAGATTGCCTAAAAATAAGGATGGGGTACTTGGTCCTACTTCTACACCCTCCCTTACAAAAGAGTCATAGCCAACGAAACTAAGTTCTACTCTATATTTCCCCGCTGTTTTTACATTAAAAAAGAATTCTCCATTGTCATCAGCAACCCCTCCAGCAACCGATGTCTCAGACGCTGCGTCTTTTAAAAGGGCTGTAGCATAAGGAATAGGTTCTCCTGTGGCTTTGTCAATGACTTTACCAGAGATTTTAAATTCCTTCTTTTCATTAGCCTTTTGGCCAAAGCTATCTATGGATTCCACAGACAAAAATATTATCGTAATTAGTAATAGTTTGGTTAGCCTTTTCATTTGTATGATTTTCCCAATTTGGTGTATGTCGTTAAATACCTCAACAAAGAAAATTTTTTCCTTTTACATTAAAAAACCAAATAGATAAGTAGGGTTGATCAATCGACAAAAACCGCTTTTTACCGGACTAAATAAAATCTGAAAATTTTCTTTGTAGTTTATAGATGTAATCTGCCTATTAAGCGGTTACTTTTCCCATTTGGTAGATTCGCCCATTGCATTTAATATCTTTCTTTTATGTTTACATCGGATTATTACATTTTAGGAGTGAAAAAACTCCAAATTTATATTTTATGACAAATTCAATTAAGCCAAGAAAGATCACACTCCTCATCCATGTTTTGGTTTGGTTATTTATAGCCATTGTGATTTTTGTAGTTAGCCCGCTTTCATGGAAAGTGGACTTGCCTATAGAGTATTGGTTCAAACAAGGGCTTACCCTAACTTTCCTAATGTTGGGATTTTACCTCAATATGTATTTATTGGTCCCCAAATTACTTTTTAAAGGTAAAATTTGGGTTTTTGTTGTTGTTGGTATATCAATCACGCTATTGTTTTTATTTTTAATCATTCAGTTTGAAAATCTTTTTAACCTTCCTGAATTGATGCACAATGCTTTCAGACCTGAAAAACCTTATTTGCCTAAGCCTAGAAATTTCAGTTACGATTTGTTTACCATACTACTTTTGTTGTTTGGTTTAGGAATTAGTACAAGTATAGTGGTCGTTGAAAAGTGGCAAATAGACGCAGGTTTAAGGAGGCAAATGGAGCAAGAAAAAGTTTCCTCTGAACTGTCTTACTTAAAAGCCCAAATTAACCCTCATTTCTTTTTTAATACCCTAAATAACATTTACTCACTCACTAATATTGATGTTGAAAGAGCCCAAAAAGCAATTTTAAAACTTTCAAGAATGATGCGTTATGTGCTGTATGAAACAGACAAGGATACAACCTATTTGAGTAAAGAACTTGATTTTATAAGAGATTATGTAGATTTAATGCGCTTAAGGCTGTCAGATAAAGTGAATTTGAATTTGGATATTCAGGAAAAAACCGAAGACATACCTATTGCACCGATGCTTTTACTGCCTTTTATTGAAAATTGTTTTAAGCATGGTGTCAGTGCCAAAATGGAGAGTAAAATTGAGATATTTATAAGCCAAAAAGGAAAAGTCCTCGAACTTAAAACTGTAAATTTGAAATTTCCAGCAAATCCTAAAAGCAAAGAAGAAATAGGAAGTGGTATAGGCCTAACCAATACCAGAAGACGATTGGATTTGATTTATGGAAATAAATGTAAATTGACAATTGATGAGGATAATCCTGAAAATGAATACCGAACTCAATTAAGAATAGATTTGTCATGAAAATCAAATGTGTCGTTGTAGATGATGAGCCATTGGCATTGGAATTGGTTTGCAACTTTGTGAGCAAAACGGGTTTTTTGATTCTCGAAGAGAAATTTGACAGTGCCCTTGACGCTTTGTCTTATATCAATGACAATCAGGTTGATTTGATGTTTCTGGATATACAGATGTCTGATTTAACAGGCATGGAATTGGCCAGAGTACTTGAGGGAAGAAAAGGAAAGCAATCGCCTAAAATAATTTTCACTACCGCCTACAACCAATTTGCCATAGAAGGGTACAAGGTAGATGCACTTGATTATTTGTTAAAGCCATTTGGATATGAGGAGTTTTTAAGTGCCAGCCAAAAAGCCCTGAAGTATTTTGAAAAACAATCCGATAATAAAAATACCATAGCCGAAGATTATATTTTTTTAAAAGTCGAATACCAATTGGTCAAAGTGATGCTAAAAGACATCGTTCTGGTAGAAGGGTATAAAGATTATGTTAAAGTTCATTTGGTAGGTAAAAATGCACCACTGCTTTCCTTGACGACATTAAAAAGCATGGAGGAATTGCTTCCTGAAGGACAGTTTATGCGGGTTCATCGATCTTTTATCATTTCACTTGACCAAATTATCAGTATTAGTAAAAGCACTGTGAACATGGGTATTATGAATATAAGTGTTAGTGAAGGGTATAAAGAGGGCTTTTTGCAGTTTATTAATAAATGGATCAATTGATAATCGACACTGTTTAAATCCTGATTGCGAACATTTTTATTTGGGGAATTTGTTATGCAAATGGGTGTGGCAATCCCTTTTTGCCGAGAATTCCAATGATTTCTAGAGCTCATAGTCTTTCTTAAACCTCCTGATTACAATGGTATTTTGGAATTTGGTCTAAATCAGGTCAATAAAAGATCTATTTTCTATATCGGTTAAAAATGAAAAAGGCTTGAAAATTACTCTTCAAGCCTTTTTACGGTAGTTGTTGGTTTACTTTTCTATTTTACTTTCCACAGGTATTGCCCATAGCCAGCAGCTTTCATCTCATCCTTAGGAATGAATTTCATGGCCGCAGAATTCATACAATACCTTAAACCTGTAGGCTCAGGACCATCGTTGAATACATGACCAATATGGGAATCACCAAATTTACTTCTTACTTCTACTCTTACCATTCCATGCCCCCTATCGGTAGGTTTTTCCAGATACCTGGCATCTAAAGGTTTGGAGAAACTTGGCCATCCTGAGCCAGATTCATATTTGTCGCTCGAACTGAATAACGGGGCACCTGAGACGATACATACATATATACCTGATTCCTTATTCCCGTTGTAAACATTATCAAATGAACGTTCTGTAGCATTTTCCATGGTTACCTGATATTGAAGATTGGTTAATCTTTCTTTCAGGTCTTTATTAGACGGCTTTGGATAGTTACCAGCTTTTGGGATTTCCCAATGTTCACCTATAAATCGGTCTCTTCCAGAACCTACCCTGTAGGATTTATATGCGGCAGGTTCTTTTTTATAGTAATCTTGATGGTATTCTTCGGCAGGATAAAAATTAGTATACTTAACAATAGGAGTAGCGACAGGTTTATCAAAGATTCCAGAAGCATCAATGTCCTCTTTTAGAGATTCTGCTACTTTCTTTTGTTTGTTGTCATGATAAAAAATTGCAGACTGATACTGGCTTCCTCGATCATAAAAACTTCCTCCTTCATCAGTAGGGTCATATTGTTGCCAGAAAATATCGATGATCTCGCTATAACTTATAACATCTGGATCGAAGGTTACCTGAACGGCTTCCTTATGGCTGGTTTGGCCAGAAGAAACCTGCTTATATGTTGGGTTTTTTTCTTTGCCTCCCGCATAACCGGAAACCACAGAAAGAATGCCGTCTATTCCCTCAAAAGGGGATTCTATGCACCAGAAACATCCGCCGGCAAAGGTGGCTTTTTCCGTGTTTCCAGGATAGGAATCTAAATTAACTGTTTTAATCGCTTCAGCCGATTTCTCAGAGCCATTACAAGAAGTAACAGCGATTAAAAGTAGCGAAAAGGCCACTACCATTGATTTTATAGGATAATTCATAAATTGATATTTTTTAATCCAAATTAGAAACGGGAATTGTTCTGGAATTGTTCAAATTTGATTTTACATGTGCCAGTAATGGGTTATATGCTTTTCTTGTATTTGCTATTTTACCTCCTTAAAAGCTATCCATCAATATACGCTAATCAATGCCCATTAGGTTTGAATTACTTGGTAAAACTTTATTAATCCCTTTGCTACGTTACTAATTCCACTTCCAATACTAAATGATAAGTATTTTGGAATTAGATTCAGGCAAATTGTTGATATTAAATACCCTTAATGGCATCGTTTTTGACCCCTATTATAGTACGATTAACTTCTTTGGGTCAGCCAAATATATGGCTAACCCAAAGTGAAAATTTAATATTGAAATTAAACCAACAACAATTATGAAATTTAATGCAATTTATTTCGGTACTGGAGCAGCATTATTCCTAATGTTCTCCTCATGTAGTGAAAACAAAACTGCTGAGAATCATTTGGAAAGAACTAAAAATGAAGTGGAACAAAGGAGCGCTGAGGCCAAAGAGGAATTGAACGAGACCTTTGATTCCCTCAAAAGTGAAATAGTCAAAGAAAAAACAGAATTGAAGGAAGAGTTGGAAAAACTGAAGCAAGAGATAAAAGAAGAGCAGATTGATCCTGCGAATTCCTCAATTGACAAGTTTCTGGCAAGGGCAGATAAAAGTATAAAAAACCTCGAAGTGAAAGCCAGAGAATTTGAAAAAGCTTCAGATAAACGAAAAAGTCAAATAAAATCTGAATTCATAAAATTAGAAAAAGAGGCTGAAAAAAGTCTTGAAAAGCTAAAGGATGAACTTAAGGAATTATAAATAGAAATTGTATCTATTCAATATTTCGGGGCTATTCCCTCTCAGTAAGGAGGGAATAGCCCTTTTTTATCGGAGAAGGATGAAGGGATTATTATGCCAAAAAAAACACTGATATTTCGTTTATCGGGAATGTACATGGCCTGATTTTTCTTAATGAATCACGTTTACATGCCGAAAGGTAAATAGCAATCATACCCATGTTGATCCATTGCAATTGCCTGATTTGATAGAGGAAACCAATGGAATTTGCTATAGCGTGACCTGGCAGAATTTAATTGAATTATTTGGTTTATCTTTAAACCTAAATTACTGGCTCAAAACTTGGTATCAGAAATAGCACATCTATGAAAATTAAGAAAATTTTTAACCTTGAAATTCTTTTGCTTATCACGGTGATAATTAGTTTAATCTCCTGTACAGGTAACAAAGATTTACCAACCTCCGATGACATTACTTTTGAACAGGTTTATGTTCCTGTAATTCAAGGAAAAACTACAGCTATAGCCAAGCTTCATTTGAAATTAGAAAAGCAGGATATTCTAAATAGCCTTGAAATAGCTGTAGAGACTGATACCGATTTTACGGATTTGTCAATAGATATGGTGAATGAGGATGGGATAGAGGAATCACTTCAAGGTGAATTTATCAAAGGTGAAAATGTTTGGAAGTTGCTGGAGGAGAAAAGTTTTCCAGCTGGAAATATCGATTTTACAATTCACGTAAGTATCCCTGAAGATACTCCTTTAAAAAGTAGGTTTAAGCTTCAGATACCAATGTTAGAGATCTCTGGGGAAAAAGTAAAACCTAGAGGGCAGGAAAATGCATTGGCCTATAGGATTGGTAAAGCACTTCGAAATGAAGGTGATGATGGGGTTGCCGCATTCCGAATTCCTGGCCTTGCCACGAGCAATTCTGGGACAATATTGGCTGTTTATGATGTTAGGCATGATGATTCTTCTGATTTACAGGGGGATATTGATGTAGGTTTGAGCAGAAGTGTAGATGGAGGTAATACATGGGAATCCATGCAGATTATTATGGATATGGACGAATGGGGAGGGCTACCTCAGAACCAGAATGGGATAGGGGATCCATCCATTTTAGTTGATGAAGCTAGCGGGGATATTTATGTAGTTGCCCTTTGGTTGCATGGAAAACCTGGGACAGCAGCATGGAGAAGTTCAGAACCTGGTCTGACGCCTAAAGAAACAGGGCAACTGATGATTGTGAAATCAGAAGATGATGGGCTGACTTGGTCTGAGCCTTCAAATATTACGCAACCGATGAAGGATTCTTCCTGGCAATTGTTTTTCAATGGACCTGGAAAGGGCATTAGCATGAAAGATGGCACCCTTGTCTTTGCTGCACAGTATAAAGACCATGAAGAAATTCCACATAGTACCATTATCTACAGTCAAGATCAAGGTGAAACCTGGCAGGTTGGGACTGGAGCAAGATCAAAAACTACTGAAGCTCAGGTCGTAGAATTATTGAATGGCGAGCTAATGTTAAACATGAGAGATGATAGAGGTGGTTCAAGAGCAGTATATACGACAGCTGATATGGGTAAAAGCTGGCAAGAGCACCCTTCCAATAGAAATGCTTTAATTGAGCCAATTTGCATGGCAAGTCTTATCAGGTACAATAAGGATTGGTTGTTCTTTTCTAACCCTGCAGCCACTGATGGTAGGTATAATATCACCGTAAAAGCAAGCAATGATGAGGGACTAACCTGGCCAAATGCCAATCAAGTTTTATTGGACGCTCAAAAAGGCTGGGGGTATAGTTGCATGACCATAATAGATGAGGAAAATCTGGGGATAATATATGAAGGTAGTCAAGCACATATGACTTTTCAAATTTTACCAATTTCTGAAATTATTTCAATTGATTAATAATAAAAAGTAACTTTAAATATATCTAATTATAAATAATTACGTTAATATTGGTTACAATTTTATTAAGTTCCAAAATGTTAAAAACAGCGTTCTTAAAGAATTAATTGTTTAAAATATAGAAAAATATAAAATTCTGTTTCTTTTTTTTATAAATTGTTATCTTTGATAGTTATGCCTTTTTTATGTAAGGGTAATAATATAAAATTAATAGATATTAGTAAGAAAATAGTGCTAGACGCAGATTTTGATTTTGATGTGTTTTTTAATTTATCGCCGGAATTACTTTGCGTGGTTAGTTTTGATGGTTGTTTTGAAAAAATCAATCCTGCATTTCAAAAGGTTTTGGGCTACACAGAGGAGGAACTAATAGGAAATCCCCTAGGTAATTTTATTCATGAAAATGATAAAGAGTCTACTCATAAAATCAGGGAGAATTTAAAAATAGGCTCTAGATTAAATAATTTTGAAAATCGATATTTGTCCAAATCAGGAGAAGTATTATGGCTATCGTGGACATCTAAACTTGTACCTGATAAAAAGTTAATTTTCGGAATAGCCAGGCTTATCAATCCAAAAAAGGAAATAGAGGCCAAAAGGAATGAATTGATCAAAGAGCTTTCAAGTACCAACGAAAAACTCAAACAATTGACAATCACTATTTCTCATGATCTAAGGTCCCCTGTCAATAATTTACTGGCTCTTTTTGAACTTTTGGAGATGGATAAAATTCAAGACGAAGAAAATTTAGAAGTCGTGGACCTGCTTCAACAATCTACAATGGGGTTAAAAACCCACCTTGATGATTTTCTTACTTCACTAAAGAAAGATGAGTTACTGGTTATTAAAGTTGAACAGCTTTCTTTTCAAGAATTGTTAAACCAATCAACAAGCGCCATCAAATCTTTAATAAAAAATTCCCACGCAAAAATTATTTCTGATTTTTCGGAAGCTCCAACTGTTAGTTTTAATAAAGCCTATTTAGAAAGTCTTTTTTTAAATTTAATATCTAATTCCATAAAGTATACCAGGCCTGATATAGAGCCAATAATTAAAATTCGTTCCTTTTCTAAAGCCGGTATTACCAGACTTTCTGTTAAAGACAATGGCATAGGGTTCGATATGGAGAAAGTGGAAAAGAAGATATTTGGATTTGATCAGAAGTTTCATGACAATGAAGAAAGCCAAGGCATAGGTTTATATTTGGTGCACAATTATGTTACCGCTCTTGGGGGTAGAATAGAGGTCAAGAGCAAGCCTGAAAAAGGAACTGAATTTATTGTTTATTTCAAAAACCAATAATTGATACTTAAGTAAGAAAATCAATTTCCTTTTTATTATTGTGACGCATATTTTTTTGATTTTTTTGTATCAAAATGATTTATTTTCTCTTTACATCCGTTACCTAACTATATTGTAATGTCAATTTGTACAGTATCACCATAATTGTGCAATTGGTGTGGTTCTTTTTGAAGCAATCAAAAATAGCAACGAAGCAGCTAATTTTAAACTGGAATTTTCTCTATCTTCTCAGAAAGTGATTCCATTGGGTAATAAAAAGGACAACGTACATTACGGGGTCAAGCAGAAATTTTGTCATTAATTGATTTATGAAAGCATCTAATCAGATTGTTATTCTAGGAAATGGTATTTCAGGGGTTACTTGTGCAAGGCACATTAGAAAAGTAGACAGTCAAGTGAAAATTACCATTGTTTCTGGTGAAACGGATTATTTTTTCTCACGTACAGCCTTGATGTATATCTACATGGGCCATATGAAGTATGAACATACCAAACCTTATGAAGATGATTTTTGGAGTAAAAACCGAATTGAATTAAAATCTGGATGGGTTAAAAAGGTGGATTTTGACCTTAAGTCTTTGTTATTTGAAAATGGAGAAAAGCTTTCCTTTGATAGATTGGTTCTAGCTACTGGCTCCAAACCCAATAAATTTGGATGGCCAGGTCAGGATCTTTTGGGCGTCCAGGGATTGTACAGCATGCAAGATTTAAACAGCATGGAAAAACGTACAAATGTCATCTCTCGAGCTGTAATTGTAGGTGGTGGTTTGATAGGCGTTGAAATGGCTGAAATGTTCGCCACTCGAAAAATACCTGTTACTTTTTTAGTCAGAGGAAAATGCTTTTGGGACAATGTATTGCCTCCCGAAGAAGCGCAATTAGTCGCCAGGCATATTAAAGAACACCATATAGACCTAAGGTTAACTACCGAATTGTCAGAAATTTTGGATAATGGCAATGGAGAGGTAAAAGCTGTTAAAACCTCTACTGGAGAAATTATCCCTTGTGAATTCGTTGGCTTAACAGCTGGGGTCAGTCCTAATATAGATTTTTTGAAAAATTCAGGCTTAAAAACCAATAGAGGAATAGTCGTCAACAAGAAATTTCAAACCAATATTCCTGAAGTTTACGCCATAGGAGATTGTGTTGAATTTACCGAAGCCCCTGGGCCTGATAGGAAAAACATTGAACAAGTATGGTATACGGGAAGGATGCATGGGGAAACACTGGCCTACAACCTTACACATGACAGACGGGTAGATTACCAACCAGGGATTTGGTTTAACTCTGCTAAGTTTTTTGATATTGAGTACCAAACTTATGGGTTTTTACCAACTTCCTGGGGTGAGGATAAATGGTCGTTTTACTGGGAGAATGATACAGGGAAAATGGCTATAAGATTGCTGTTCGATGCAGAAGACCGCATTCTAGCCATCAATGTATTCGGTTGGAGGATGAGACACGAATTTTTTGATACCGCCATTAAGGAAGGATGGAGTGCCGATAGGGTTATGAAACAACTGGGAGAAGCCAGTTTTAATCCGGAATTTTATAAAAACCACCATATGGAAGTGGTCAATAAATACAACCTAGAAAAGGGCAGAGATGTGCAACTTGCAAAAAAATCAATTTTTCATAAATTATTTGGATCCAACTCATGAAAATGCTACAAAAAATAGGAGTGTTGCTTACCATATTAGGTTTGGTGATCTTCACGGTAATTCCTTTCCTGGGCAGTTACCAATTGGATGAAGAGACCACTATTGCAGCCACAAAAGACATTCATAGCGAAACCATGGTAGAAGTCCTTAAACCCATGTTTGGGAAACGGTATACTTCCAATTTTGCTTTTATTTCTTCATTTAAAGATTACTTTAATTCCTATAATGAGACCTTAAAGAGTAACCAGGAATGGGATAAGGTTATTTGGGATGATTATGCTTTTTCAATCACTAAAGCAGCATCAATAGGACCAGTAAATGAGCATCCTTTAATGTTCTTATCCTTATCCATTGGACTTACAATTTTGGGAGGTCTTTTATATATTTTGCCCTTGTACCGTGGAGTTCCGGAAGGGATAAAGAATAACGGTATATTCTTTTCGTCCATGATGGCCAGAGGATGGCTAGGCATGATTACAGGCTCTTACCTGATCCTTTTTTACATCCTACTTTACTGGTTTCCAGAATACCTTACAAATTTAGTTTTAATGGTGGATCCTATAAGTCAGTTTCTTTCAGGAGGGCCTGCCAGCCAATGGTTTTTATATGGCTTTATTTATTCATTTGCCATTTTGGTGATGGGTATCAGGATGTTCAGAAAATACAAAGGAAATAATTACCAATTGATTCGAACGACTTCAGTAATGTTTTTTCAATTGTCATTTGCCTTTATCTTACCTGAAATTTTGGTTTTATTCAATAAACCCTGGCATGATTTCAAAAACATATGGCCACTAGATTATTCTTTTTTCTACGAATACCGATTGGATGGAATGATCAATTCCGGTGCTCTGGGAATGTTTATGCTTATTTTTGGGATCCTTTTAATAGTAGTTGGCGTTCCATTGTTCACTTATTTATATGGCAAGAGATGGTATTGCAGCTGGGTGTGTGGCTGTGGTGGATTGGCAGAAACTTTGGGAGACCCTTACCGTCAATTGTCCGATAAATCTTTAAAATCCTGGCAAATAGAACGGTACCTTATTCATGGTGTTTTGGTTTTTGCCGTTGTAATGACTGCATTGACCATTACAAATTATTTTATGAGTTTTGAACTATTAGGCCAAGCCACTGACCAATTGCATTCCATTTATGGATTTGCCATCGGTTCCATTTTTGCGGGCGTGGTCGGAACTGGTTTTTATCCTTTCATGGGGAACCGAGTATGGTGTAGATTTGGTTGTCCTTTAGCAGCCTATCTTGGATTGGTGCAAAGATTTAAATCCAGGTTTAGGATTACCACCAATGGAGGTCAATGCATTTCATGTGGCAACTGCTCCACTTATTGTGAAATGGGAATTGATGTTAGGTGGTATGCCCAAAGAGGCCAAAACATTGTCCGTTCTTCTTGCGTAGGTTGTGGGGTCTGTTCTGCAGTTTGCCCACGAGGAGTTTTGAAGTTGGAAAACGGTAAAGAAGAAGGGAGGATTAATGATATGCCGATTATTATAGGCAATGATTCAGTTAAAGCAAAAATTTAGAAATGTTGATAAATTTGTTTTTGGGGATATATGGCCTTGCCATGTGTTTTATATTATTTTACAGTTTTGCGCAAGCAAATTTATTATGGCATTTTTTTAGATTTAAAGACATTAAAATGCCCTTGGCTACCATTGAAAACAAATCACTTCCCTTTGTGACGATTCAGTTGCCTGTTTTCAATGAAAAATATGTGGTGGAAAGACTTATTCATGCCATTGCCAAAATGCAATACCCCATGAACAAGCTTGAGATTCAACTGTTGGATGATAGTACGGATGAAACTTCAGACATTATTAAAGAATGTTTGAAAAGGTATCCCGAGGTTGACTTCAAGTACATTCACAGGATAGATAGAGCTGGATTTAAAGCCGGAGCATTGAAAGAAGGACTGGAGGTTGCGAAGGGGGAGCTTATAGCCATTTTTGATGCTGATTTTGTCCCAGATCCTCAATTCTTATTAAAAACAGTTGCCCATTTTGAAGATGAAAAAGTTGGGATGGTTCAATCCAGATGGGGGCATCTTAATGAGGATTACTCACTTTTTACCCGCCTTCAGGCTTTTGCTTTAGATGCCCATTTTATGGTAGAGCAAATGGGAAGAAATGCACAGAAAGCCTTTATAAACTTTAATGGAACAGGTGGCATTTGGAGAAAGTCCTGTATCCTAGACGCGGGTAACTGGCAAGCAGACACACTTACAGAGGATCTTGACCTCAGCTACAGGGCACAGCAAAAAGGCTGGGAATTTGTATACAGACCAGATGTGGTTTCTCCAGCTGAGTTGCCACCGGTGATGTCAGCCATAAAATCCCAACAATTTCGCTGGACAAAGGGTGGTGCCGAATGTGCGAAGAAGCATTTAGGCCACGTATTAATGGGCACTTTTCCAATGAAAGTGAAATTACATGCGGTAGCCCATTTATTGAATTCAATGATTTTCATAGCGATACTATTGGTAAGCTTGTCAAGTATTCCAGTTTGGTGGGGTTTTTATAAAGGCATGATGCCATTGGAATATTTTAAACTTGCCGCTTTTTTCCTCTTTGGTTTTGTGATCATTGCATCCGTTTACTTTTTTGCCAATCTCAACCTAAAGAATTTTACCATTAGAAGTTTCTTTAGATTTCTATGGGAGCTTCCTGTTTTCCTAGCTGTTTCAATGGGACTTTCCGTCCACAATGCACAAGCGGTTTGGGAGGGTTTGACGGGAAAAAAATCTCCTTTTGTTCGTACCCCCAAATATAACTTAACAGGAAAAGGAGAAAATTGGGTAGGCAATACCTACAATCAATTAAAGATACCACCTACGGCTTATTTTGAAGCTGTTTTAGCTTTGGTGTTTATCGCAATGGTTATCTTCTCGCTTTTAACAGCTACCTATGAAATGCTAGTTTTTCACAGTATGCTGGCAGTGGGATTTACCTTGGTAAGCATCACCTCCTTTAGAAGTTATTTAGCAAGCGCCAGATAACATTATTTGAAATAAAACAGTTTGTTAAAGAAGTCTCAAAATAGATTTTTAGATTTAATTTATGTTGATAGATGTAATTATTCCAGCTTTTAATGAAGCCAATGCTATTGGTAAAGTAATTGCTGATATCCCTGATTTTGTAAGAAACATCATCGTGGTAAACAACAATTCCAAGGATGACACTAAAAAGGTCGGGCTGGAGGCTGGAGCTATAGTCCTGGATGAACCTCAAAAAGGTTATGGAAAAGCTTGCCTTAAAGGTTTGTCTTATTTGGAGCAGATGGATTCTCCTCCCGAGCTGGTCGTTTTTCTGGATGCCGATTACAGTGACTTTCCTGAAGAAATGGAAAAACTCATTCAACCTATTTTAAATGATGACATGGATATGGTCATTGGGTCAAGAGCCAAAGGCAATAGGGAAAACGGGTCAATGACCTTGCCTCAGGTTTTCGGTAACTGGTTGGCAACAAAATTAATGTGTAAGTTATTTGATGCGGAATTTTCCGATTTAGGGCCATTTCGTGCCATTCGCTGGGAGAAATTGAAAGCCATAAACATGCAGGATGAAGATTATGGATGGACCATAGAGATGCAAATAAAAGCTGTAAAAAGTGGTCTTTCTTACACTGAGGTGCCCGTAAATTATAGAAAAAGGATTGGTGTATCTAAAGTTAGTGGAACAGTAAAAGGCGTTTTTGGTGCTGGTTATAAAATTCTTTACACCATATGGAAGTATAGATAATAGCTATAAATTCCTCTTAAAATACAGATGCCAATTTCGGTTATTTTCCTTAAATTAAACCAGGATTATGCAATAGGGATTTCCAACTTCATCTGGTGGTGATTTCATTACCTAACAGATTGTCTTTTGCCTATTTTGGGTTAAACATTAAATTAAAGGTTATGAGAGGTTTAATAGGTTTGTTTGTAGTATTGCTAGGGTTTTCTTGTAATAGTAGGTCACAAAGGGAAAATGTTGATTTTAAAGAATGGGGGGATTATTGGTTTCAAGGCCAGGCAGAAATCAATAGCTATAACCTTACCCAGTACCGTTATGGAGAAGCCAGAGAAGGTGAAGCAGTACTTATTTTTGTAACCGAGGACTTTTCAAGAAAAAAGCATGTGAAGCTGGATGACCCTGATGCTGCAGGAAGGGATAAAATTTCGGTGCTCAAAATGAATCAAACAAGGGAATTTGTTACGGGTATTTACCCCTACCACATGATGCTTTCGGCTTTCACGCCTATTAAAGAGGCTTCCCAGGGATTGAAATTCACTTCCTCCTCTCAGGAATGGTGTGGACAGTCCTTTACCCAACTTAACTTGAAAAGCGGGGATAGCTACAGCGGGGAATTGTTTTCTTATTTTGAAGATGAGGGTGAAACGTCCTTTTCGCTAAATGGCATTGCTGAAGATGACCTTTGGAATCTGATTAGAATAAACCCAAATCAGGTCCCTATTGGTAGTGTAATGATGTGGCCTTCACTCATTCATCAACGTTTTACCCACAGGGATTTTATCGCTGAAGAAGTCTTTATTAGAGCTGTTGATATTAGTGAAAACAGAAGCCAGCTTGAAGTGACCTATAGTTCCGGAAACCGCGTATTGCGCATCAATTATGAAAAAGAGTTTCCTTACCAAATATTGGGATGGGAAGAAGAATTCACGAATAAAAATGGTAAAAAAGAGGTGACCAAGGCGGAGCGAAAAGGCACGAAAGTCATTGACTACTGGAATAGAAAAGCATTGGAAGATGAATTTCTTCGCAATGAGTTGAAACTTAATAACTAAGCACAGATTTTTGAAAACCTATTTCTCTCTTTTATTATATTCCTTGGCAATAGTGGGAATGGGGTATTTTTTACCTCGTACTGCATTTATTCCGCAATTGACTTTGTTTTCGCTAAGCTTTGGTGTGTATCTGTTTTTGGTTCACTCGGCTAAAAAACACAAGTATTCTTTTGGTTTTATTTTCCTAAGTGCACTCGTATTAAGGTTACTATTGATAGGGGCCTGGCCGGTGCTTTCGGATGACTTTTATAGGTATTTTTTTGATGGGCAATTAATTGGCAATGGAATTAACCCCTACGCCGCCTTACCAGGAGAATTGCTAGCAAATGGCGCAATTCCGAAAAATGTTTACTGGGAAACATTGCTGAATAAAATGAATTCACCCAATTACTTTTCAGTTTACCCACCATTACACCAATTGTTTTTTTGGATCTCCACTTGGGTTGGGGAGAATGTTTTCCTCAACATCGTTTCTTTAAGAAGTATATTGCTGATTTTTGAAATGATCAATTTGTGGTTGATAAAAGAAATATTAACCAGTTTAAAACTACCCAGATACCGATTGGCTTGGTTCGCGTTTAATCCACTTGTAATTATGGAGGTAACGGGCAACCTTCATTTTGAAGGGATGGTATTGACGGGACTTTTAATGGCGCTGTTTTATTATAGCCGTAAAAATGAAAAAATGACAGCCTTAGGATGGAGCCTGGCGATAGGTCTTAAATTAAGTCCACTGCTTACAACCCCAGTCTGGTTAAAGGCCTGGAAGAAACCTGATTTCATAAAATTTGCATTAATTACTAGCGGATCGCTATTGGTTTTGTTTGCCCCGCTGTTAATTGGCGGGCATTTGAACAATTTCTATACCAGTTTCCGTCTTTACCAAAGCACTTTTGAGTTTAACGCCTCCATATATTATGGAATAAGATGGCTTTCAGGTTTTTTTATAGATTACAATCCCATAGGTACACTTGGACCAAGCCTCAATTTTTTAGCAGCAGTCTTGCTATTGGCGATTGGTTTGATTAAAAAGAACACAAGTACTTCCGATTTAGCCACCAAAATGGTTTGGATGTATCTGGTCTTTTTACTGGTTCAGACCACTGTTCACCCTTGGTACTTGATTCCTGCCCTGGGCATCAGTCTATTTACTGCCAACTACCTATTTATTGTTTGGAGTGGTTTGGTTTTCTTGTCGTATCATGCTTATATGGAACATACCTATAATGAAAACTTATGGCTGGTTTTTATTGAGTATTCCTTATTACTGATCTTTGGTCTGCTTATTGGATATCGCTATTTTAAGAACCGACCAAACCATTATTCATCAGTTGGGTAGCCAATTTAGGTCGATATTTTATCAGCATTGTTGCTGGAAAAGTTAAGTAAAATACTATTGGTAAAACAATACAATTAAGCGCCCTCTATATGCTCTTTGAGTTCAGATTCCTCGTCTATTTTCTTTAACAATTCCACCACGTTGTTGACTTTTAATTTTTTCATAATATTAAATCGGTGGGTTTCTATTGTCCGAATACTTTTTCCTAATTTTTCGGCTATTTCCTTATTACCTATACCACTTGCGATCAATTTAAGGATTTGTTTTTCACGTTTGGTAACATCATAGTGATTGACAGCTGTGGCTTTTTTGCTGTATTTTCTATCTTTTACATTTAAATAGTTATTCACCAGTACCTGGCTGATATCACCGCTAAAATATTTCCCTCCATGATGGATGGTTTTGATGGCTTTTATAAATTCTTCCTTGCTGGTGTCCTTTAGTAAATAGCCTGAAGCACCACATTCGATAGATTGTAAAATATAATCTTCATCATCGTGCATTGATAGAATTAAGATTTTTATGGAGTTATCGGTATTTTTCAGTTCTTTTGTAGCGTCCAATCCATTCATTTCTGGCATACGGATATCAATTATCAGCATATCAGGTTTTAGATTTTCAACGACACTTATTGCCTCTTTCCCGTTCGAGGCTTCTCCTACTACTTCTATATCCCCCTCATTTTCTAAAAGGTTTTTGATGCCACTACGCACCACTACATGATCATCTGCTAATACAACTTTTATTTTTTCCATTGCCGAAATATAAAATATTTAATCCAAAGGTACATTAATGCTAATGCTTGTCCCTTTACCTTTCTCCGAATGAATTTCACATTCGCCATTGATGAAGTTTGCTCTTTCACGAATATTGAAAATTCCATGTCCTGAAGTAGAAAAATGTCCTTTCTCTTCAAGCTTTTTTATGTCAAACCCTTTCCCATTGTCGCTGATTTCCAGATTCAGGAATTGTGAATTATGGGAGAGGGTTATTCTTACCTCTTTTGCTTCAGAGTATTTGATAGCATTGTTCACTGCCTCCTGGCATATCCGATAAATATTATTTTCTATTTTTCCTTCTAACCGCGTTAGGAAACCAGTTTTATTTTCAAATATTACAGTAAGATTAGAGATTTTAGTGATTTCCTTGGCAAACTTGTTAAGTACAGGCACAATGCCATAATCAGAAAGCACACTAGGGGTGAGGTTAAAAGAAATTCTCCTTACTTCTTTAATTACATTTTTAAGTATATCTTTAACCGTATTGAGTTTCTCCTTTTCAAAGTCCAAATTTACAGAATGTATGGCTTCCAGGTTAAACTTCATTGCCGATAGCATTTGACCAATGCCATCGTGCATGTCTCTTGAAATCCGCTTACGTTCCTCCTCCTGTCCTTCAAGTATCAAAGCGGAACGGAATTGTTGTTCCTTCACCTTCTGTTCAATTTTTTCTTTATTGATTTCACGCGAAATGGTCTCTGCCTCTTTTTTCTCCGTTTTGTCAGTACATACCATGAGTACGCTGTCAGGTTTACCCTTTTCATTTTGAGTTGGGATGAGGTTTACCTTAAGCCAAACAAAATCGCCTACCTCGTTGACTACCTTGATTTCCCCATTCCATGGATGGCCAGTCAGGATCATCGTTTTTATTTTTTTTAGGTAATCCGCTCCATATCCTTGTTGCTGAACCCAATCAAAGAAATTTTTGGGTCGATCATCTTCAAACTCCATCAACGAAATGAATTTGTCAGAAAAATCAATAAAATCTCCGTCTACTTCACATTTGGCATATACAGTGCAATCATCTACGGCTACATCTACTTCCAAAAGATCCTGATAGGCCTGTTCCAGAGAACTGTACAAAGAACCCAATTCAAGGGTCATTTTCTTTGACTTCTGTTGAGACCTTTCCTGTATTTCGAAAGTTTTTCGTATGGTTTTGGCCGAAGGAATGAAAACAAATAATATTTCAAATAAGATAACTCCCAGCGAAAGTGTTAAGAATAAAGCTTCAATGTTCTTTAGATTCATTACCCTTGTCTTGGCTTCATCATCGTACTGAAATACGATCAAATCCATTCCTTTTAGGAAATTGGCTTCATGCGCTATCACAATTTCAGCCCCTTTAATAATCCTTTCTTTGGGCGTATTGATATCTTTTTGGAACAATCTAATAATGTCCTCCGTGGTGCTTACAATGATCTCAAAGTCTTGTTTGATTGTATTATATAGCGCAGCGACTTTTTTGCTGTTTTGAGCATTCTCTCCAATTGAATTGTCCCCAAATTGCAGTGCTTGATGGACGTCTTTCCATTCTTCCAATGCCCCCTCAAGTTCTTTCAGGGTTTTTGTGTTTTTTGTAGGGTTGGAAGTGTTCGCCAATAATAATACACATTTACTTATCTTTTGGCTGAGCATGCGCTGTCTGCCCGATAGGTTAATCACCCGGGAGTCATTTTCCTGTTCACTGATAAATTTTTGAATCAGAATTTGACTAACAATGATACTTAGTGCAATAGCACATAGTGCTACAAGGTAATACTTACCAAGTTTATTGAATTTTGGTTTTCTGGACAATTCTTGATTTTCCATTGCGGGTATTGCTGGTTAAAAATACGTAAAACCACTTAGAATTCCCATCTGCTGGAAGAGAAAGAAAAAATGGTAAATAGGATACATTTTTCAAATCCTGTTTACCATTTATAAGAGCTTGTTTAATAGGTAGTTTAATCCTCGAAGCCAATGTAAACATATCCGTCCTCAACCTTGATAGGGTAGGTGGCGATATCGCAATTGTCTCCATTAAGGTTTTTTCCAGATTTAAGCGAAAAAGTTTTCTTATGGAAAGGACAAGCTACTTTGGGTTCTCCTTCTTCAGAGCCAATCATGCCGCGTGAAAGGGCCATTTGCATTTTGTGAGGGCAAAGGTTCTGACAAGCATACCATTCGTTTCTTCGGGTAAAATTATAAATGGCAATTTGAAGGCCTTTGTATTTTACACAAGCCCCTCCATTTTCTGGTAGAGCAGATACGGGTGCAGCCTTGAACCAAGTTGTAATTTTTGAATGGTCTGCTGTTTTATACATTTCCTGAAGTGGTGTCATTTTTGTCAATTTAGTAATGAAAGAAATTGTAGGTAATGAATTTAAAATTACTACCAGGTAGCAGGTATTTTTTGATTGCGTAATTCTTTGAATTCCACAGAAGGATCACCTTGATCATCATTGATAAAATGTTTGAATTTTGCCCTTAATTCTGGGTTATTGACTACTTCTTTCCACTCACAGGAATAGGTTTGTATCAGAAAACCCATCTCCTTTTCCAATTCTTCTCCGATCTCAAGGGAATCATTGACAACTACCTCGCGAAGATAATCTATGCCTCCTTCTAATTTGTTAAGCCAAGTTGAGGTTCTGGTTAAAGGATCTGCTGTTCGGATATAAAACATAAGGTATCGGTCTATATATTTTAAACAAGTGGCACTATCAACATCATTGATAAGTAATTTAGCGTGTTGCGGTTTTGTACCACCATTACCTCCTACATAAAGGTTCCATCCTTTTTCAGTGGCGATGAGACCAAAGTCTTTGCTTTGTGCCTCAGCACATTCTCGTATGCAACCAGAAACTGCCCCTTTCAATTTATGAGGGGAGCGCAAACCACGGTACCTTTCTTCTACCTGGATAGCAAAGGAAACAGCGTCCTGCACACCGTAACGACACCAGGTTGACCCAACACAGCTTTTTACTGTTCTAAGAGATTTTCCATAGGCATGGCCACTCTCAAAACCTTCAAGAATCAGTTCTTCCCAAATGTCAGGTAGCTTGTCTATCCTTGCTCCAAACATGTCTATTCTTTGGCCTCCTGTAATTTTAGTATAGAGGTCATATTTTTTAGCGACCTGTGCGATCACAATTAATTTCTCGGGACTGATTTCTCCTCCTGGAATTCGCGGAACGACTGAATAGGTTCCGCCTTTTTGAATATTGGCTAAATACCGGTCGTTAGAGTCTTGAATGGTGTCTTGCTTGGTGATAAGCTCATTCCAGGTACTGGCAAGAATGGAGGCTACGGCTGGCTTACATGTCTCACATCCATCTCCATTGCCAAATTGGTTTAATAGTTCATCGTATGTTTTGATGCTTTTTATTTTCACCAAATCCAATAGTTCTTGCCTGGAATAATTGAAATGTTCGCAAAGATTGTTTTTGACATGTTTCCCCATTGCCTTTAGTTGGCTTTTTAACAAGTCATTGACCATAGGCAAACATCCACCACAACCTGTTCCTGCCTTGGTGCAGGATTTTATTTCCTCCATTTTGGTTACCCCATCCTGGTCAATAACCTTACATATTGCCCCTTTGCTTACATTCTCACAGGAACAGATTTGGGCTTCCGGTGGAAGATCGCCAACTCCTGCACCAAGGGATTCCTTGCCACCTCTTGCACCCAGAATCAGGTCTTCAGGATCAGGGGGCAAGGGCATTTTGTTTTGAGTTAGCTGCAAAAGCATCCCGTAAGAAGAGGCATCGCCTACCAATATACCTCCCAATAGCCGTTTGCCATCTTTTGAGATGTTTATCCTTTTGTACTCACCAGAGTTTTTATTTTGGTAGACAATTGGTGTTGAAGGTTCAAGAGTCCCAAAGGCATCTCCAAAACTGGCGACATCTACACCAATAAGCTTTAGTTTGGTAGACATGTCAAAACCGAGGAATGGCCTGACTTCTTTTCCAGTAAGTTGGTTTACCACTTGGGTGGCCATTTCATAGCCTGGCGCTACAAGTCCATAAACCATTTCCTGGTAAGAGGCTACTTCACCTATGGCATAAATATCTTTGTCTTCTACAGTCTGAAGGAATTCATTTACTACTACTCCTCCCCGGGGAGCAAAAGAAAGGCCACATGTTTTTGCCAATTCGTCTCGGGGCTTAATCCCTGCCGAAATGACCAACATGTCCACAGGTAAATCAGACCCATCTTTAAAATCCAATCCACTGAGTTTTCCATTTCCTTTAATCTGCTGGGTATTTTTACTGAGGTGAATATAAATACCCAAGTCTTCCAGCTTGGATTTAAGAATAGAAGAACCCGCTTCATCCAATTGCCTGGGCATCAACCTTGGTGCAAATTCTACAACATGGGTTTCCAGTCCCATGTCCCGTACAGCTTTTGCTGCCTCAAGTCCCAGAAGTCCCCCGCCAATTACTGCTGCTGATTTGATGTTTTTACCAAAGTCCATAATTGCATCAAGATCTTCTAAGGTCCTGTATACAAAAACACCTTTCTTTTCAACACCTTCTATATTAGGGACAAATGCAGCTGAACCAGTTGCCAGAACCAACTTGTCGTAAGGCAATACTGTACCAGTATGGCTGGTTACCGTTTTTTGCTCTCGGTTAATTGCTACAACGAGTTCATTTCTGCGTAGCTCAATGTTGTTCTCTTCATACCAGGAAAGTGGTGCCAGTATCAAGTCGTCAGCGGCAGATCCGGTAAAATAATCACTTAAATGAACCCTATCGTAAGCAGGCCAGGGTTCTTCCCCAAAAACAGTGATTTCAAAGTCACTTGCAGGAGAGGCTTCTCTGAGTTTTTCGCAAAACTTGTAACCTACCATTCCGTTTCCGATTACTACTATCTTTGTCATACTTATTTTATTATGGTTGGATAAATGCCTTTCTAAGTAGCCTGATTAAATTTTACCGCTTAATTAGATCGCTAAGTTAAAAGTTAATTTTTAAATTACGTATAAATACGTAAAAAAATACTTAAATTTGTTTTTGAAAATAAGTAATAAGACTTAATGAAAAATTTAGAAGCTAGATTGTCCATAGTAGGAGCAGGGCCAGGTGACCCTGAATTGATCACCCTAAAAGCCATTAAAGCACTGGAAAGTGCTGACATTGTATTGTACGATGCCTTGGCAAATGAGGAATTGTTAGCTTATGCTCCATCAACTTCCTTAAAGATTTTTGTAGGTAAGAGGGTTGGTTACCATTGCGTCCGTCAGGAGGAGATCAATGAGATGATTGTTAATTGGGCCAATAGCTACGGGCATGTTGTGCGGCTCAAAGGTGGGGATCCCTACGTATTCGGCCGTGGTCATGAGGAACTGGAATATGCTGAAAAGCATGGTATACCGACTACCTATATTCCTGGGATAAGTAGTGCCATGGCTGTGCCTGGTTTATGTGGTGTTCCCCTTACAAAAAGAGGAGTAAATGAAAGTTTTTGGGTAGTGACAGGTACATTAAAGGACCATAGTACAGCCAAAGATTTGTTTTTTGCTGCCCAATCTTCTGCTACGGTGGTTATTCTGATGGGGGTAAATAAGCTTAGGGAGATTGTAAGTATATTTACAGAGTACCGGGGAGTAGAAGAGCCAATTTGTATCATACAAAATGGAAGCAAAGAAAATGAACGTTTCATTTCTGGAGATTTAAATAGTATCCTTTCCTTGCAAGAAAAAGCTGGTTTGGCTTCTCCTGCCGTAATTGTCATTGGTAAGGTGGTAAAGGAAAAGCGAATGAAAGAATTTCTGCAACAGGAATGTCTATTGGATATTGAGGGGAAGGTTTCAGTAATTTAACCTCAATTCTATGAAATCGTTAAGTAACGTTATGGTCCTAACTGGCTTCGCGATTTGGTCAGTATTCTTGCAAAAAAAACAACTATACCGCCAAAATCGTGTCTAATATAATTCTCGAATCCACGGGTTAAAACGTATGGCTACTGATAATGTCCATTTTCTGGTAAGAGTATGATGCTTATTTCCTATTCTGGGTTTAGTTAGCTTATAATTCCTTTTTAGAATAAAGCATCAACTTTCAATCAACTTGAAAGCTGATTTCGGGCTGTCACAAATGGGGCAGGAGTAGCTTTCCGGAAGTTTTATAAAAGAAGTAAATGGCTCTATATTGGATTCAGGATCTCCGTATTTTTCATCAAATATGGAAAGACAACTTGTACACTGGTATTTTTTATGGTTCTTCTTAACCTCTGTAGCTTTAGCATCTTGGTGTTCGGGTGTTTTGTGCATTTCCAGTTGATCATAGTATTTGTAACTTAATTCTATTAGCAAGGGTGGAAGTGTTTCTAAAGGTACTTTTTTGACAAAATAATAATACTCAGAAAGGTTGGGGTTGAAATTTTTTGAATAAAGAATGTTAAAAGTATCAGGATCATTTTCTTTGTCCTTTTCTGCTTTCTCTATGCCCACGGTAGTGAATAGAGCCATAGGCTTGGTTTTGACAGAGAAGCTTAGACCGTAGGTACTTATGTCTTGCTTATCCAGCGCCCGTACAAGGTAATTTTTTAATTCAAGTGCCTCTTCATCCAGCACAGGTAGGTGCCAATTAAGTTCAATTGAACTGTGTCTGATGTTTATTCCATATTTTCCAAGTAGTTTCTCCCAACTTAGCCGGTCCTTTTCAGCTATACCCTTGACAATTATGGATTTCCATGGACTTAAACATATTTTCCCGATGTTGGTCTTTATACAAAGTTGGCAGAGTGCTATTAAAAAGTTGATTGAAAATTTATTGTTTCGCCAATAAAGTCCCAGCCAATATTTTCCTCCAACAATGCGGTTCATTCCTTCATAATAAGGGGTTGTACCTTCAGGATAATCCAGCTCCTGCTCGACTTTCTGGGTGTTGGGTGACACTGTCTCTTCTGCTTTTTGGTAAATTTCATGGTATTTTAAATGGCCTTTCAGTGGGTTTAATTCCTCTATCTCTTTTGCCATTTTTGCCAGATCATAGCCGTAAATGAGGTCTGGAGCACACCAGGGTTTCGTATCAACTGCTGAAAACCTTAAATACAAATACCAATAGTTTTCGACGGAAGATGCCACGAAATTAATGTTGCCTGTAAAAAGGGGTACCAGACTCTGAACTGGGTCAGTGATATTGATTTTTAATTTTGGCCTGTAATCAAAGGTGTCTAAAACATAATGGTACGTATGAGAAGCCAGCCAGTGAGTGGTAGGCATTACATCTATGGCAGGGTAGGAGGATACAATATTTTGAAATTCTTCTCCATCAGTATCGTATGGGGTATCGATTGTGTTAAAAGTGCTGTCAAGGGATTTCAGGTTTTTGATTTTTAATGGAAACAGCACATCCTGGCGAGAACCAAGGTGAATATGATTGGTACCAAGTGAATTGACCGTTTGAATCATTTTTAGAAAATCTCCGGGAGAAATAATTCCACCTTTGACAAATACCCTTACTAAATCTTCTTTTTGCATCTTGTTTTATTATTTTTTACCGTAATGGATGTAAAATATTGATCCAAACAAACGCTCGCCATTTTTTTAACCTTCCCAATAAGTAAATTTATTGGGTTTTATTTATTTACCAAGGCAATGACTCATTCTTCAGAAATACCGATTAGCCAAATGTGCCTGTATTGTCATTGCCTAAATCTCAATAGTTGAAAGCAATGCTTCATCTAGAATTTCCTTGACTTCTGGTTTGCAACTTCCACATCCTAACCCTGCTCCAGTTTGTTGGCAAAGCGCCCTAAATTCCTGGCACCCTGCCTGGATGGCTTTGGTGATGTTTCCTTTTCCTACCTGACCACAAGAACAGACCACTTCTCCAATCATCTCTTCTTTTGAAGTTTTACCTCTTAGGAGTTCTTGACGTTTGGTTGACAATTCGGTCTTCTCTTCAATTAAATTTTTAAATTCTGCAAACTCAGACTTGTCTCCCATCAGTATTGCACCTACCAACCGATCCTTAAATACGATACATTTTTTATAATAAGTTTGAGCTGTATCTATCAAAAGAATTTCTTCATAGCCTTCTGCATGGGCAGGTATTTCTGGTGTTCCAATAGAGCACAAGTCAAGATCTGCAAATTTTAATATATTCATAGGTACACTACCCTTATAGCTGCTAAGCAAATCTCCTGTGATAAATCTTGAAGCGGTATCGGCCTGCAATTCAGCAGCAGCTGTGATCCCATTGAGTTTTCCTTTGTGTTCAGCAATTTCACCCATAGCGAAAATATCCGGATCGCTAGTCTGAAGGTAATCGTTAACTTTAATTCCTCTTCCACAGGCCAATCCCGCTGATTTACCCAATTCAATATTAGGCCTTGTCCCAATTGCATAAACCACCGCATTGCAGTCAATGCTTTGCCCACTTTTAAGACTTGCGGTAATGTTTTTGGTATCCCTATGGGACTCTAGAAGAGACAACTGATTATTCATAAATAGTTGTACGCCCATTTCTTCAAGTCTCTCTCTCAGCAGTGAACTTGCCAAAGGATCCAATTGTCTCTCCATTAATCGGGATCCTAATTGGACGATGGTTACTTTCATATTTATTTCCCGGAGCGCCGCCGCCAGTTCCAGGCCAAGTAAACCGCCTCCTGCTATCAAAACATGTCCCTTATAGTCCAGGTATTCTTTTAAATCATCAGCGTTTTCTCGGTTTCGCATGGTAAATACCCCAGGTAGGTGCATGGGAGCATCTCCCGGGATAAAGGCCCTGCTACCAGTAGCCAGGATTAAGGTTCCATAATGATGCACTTTCCCTTTTTCGTCTGTAACCGTTTTATTTGAACGGTCTATTGATTCAATCCCGTTTTCAACAAATAGCCTGATATTCAGCTTGTCCATTGCTTCTGGTGATTTGAATTTCAATAGATCTTCCCAGTTCTTATGTGCGTTTACATAATCCGGAAGTAATACCCGATTGTAAAAAGGATGCTTTTCCTTAGAAAAAACGTGGATTTCATCTTCCTGATTGAATTCTCGATAGGAATTAATAAAGCGATAAGCAGCAGCACCTGCACCTACAATTACAATTTTTTGCTTTGGTTTTTTATATAGACCAACTTGAACGACTGAATATTTAAAATCAGGTTGTTTGGAAACCGGATCGATTGCGTTGCCTGTTAGGTTATTGGCTCGGGCGAAATCGTTTCCTAATATTTTACCCCAATGCATGGGAATAAAAACCATTCCCTTTTTTATTTTATCAGTGACCTGTGCATGAATCCTTACTTCTCCCCGGATTCCGGAAACCAGCACCGTGCTGCCTTGTTTTATTCCTCTTTCCAAAGCATCGTCTGGGTGAATCTCCACAAATGGAGTTGGAATGTGGGTGTTGAGTTTATTGACTTTGCCAGTACGCGTCATGGTGTGCCATTGGTCCCTAACTCTTCCTGTGGTCAGTACAAGCGGGAAATCCGGTGAAGTTCTCTCAAAATCATTTTTTAAACCTGATACCAATATTTGGGCGCGTCCATTTGGAGTATAAAATTTATGGTCCGTAAATAGTCGTTTTGTGCCTCCTTGAGCCTTATTGAGAAAGGGCCACTGTACAGAACCATGACTTTTTAAATAGTCATAATCTAAGCCGGAAATATCGATGTTGGTATTTTTGGTCAATTGGCAATATTCTGAATAAACCTCAGCCATATTGTTGAAGTCAAAACCTGGAAAATTCATCCTTTTGGCAAAGCGAATTAAAATTTCCGCGTCAGGTAGTGCCTCCCCTGGGGCCTCTTTAAATTGACTTAAGTGACTGATTCTTCTTTCAGAATTGGTCATTGTACCTTCTTTTTCTCCCCAACCGGCAGCAGGCAGCACCAGATCGGCATAGGGAATGGTTTCAGTTTTGTTGGAGATGTCCTGCACCACTACAAACCTGGCTTTTTTTAGGGCGGCCTCTATTTTTCTGGCATCAGGCATACTTACCAAGGGGTTGGTGCAAATGATCCATATTGCTTTGATGGTCCCTTCTTCGATTCCTTCAAATATTTGAGTAGCGGTTTTTCCTGGTGTGGCCGAAATTTCATCAACGCCCCAAAAGTTGGCAACTTCTTCCCGGTGTTTTGGGTTGTTTAAGTTACGGTGACAAGCAAGCAATGTAGCCATACCCCCCACTTCCCGGCCACCCATGGCATTGGGCTGTCCTGTCAAGCTGAAAGGGCCTGATCCTGGCTTTCCTATATTCCCGGTGATTAAATTGAGGTCTATTAAGGCCAGATTTTTATTGACCCCATCGGCGCTTTGGTTAAGCCCCATTGTCCAAAGGGATAAAAATCCTTTGGCATTGCCAATATAAGATGCTGCAGTTTTTATGTCCTTCTCTGGGATGCCACATATATCTGCTGCGTCTGTCAGAGAGGTTTTCATCACCTTTTCCTTATAAGCATCAAACCCGTCAGTATGTTTTTGGATGAATTCCAGATCGATATCTCCCTGCTCGATTATGTACCTGCCCATAGCAAGAAATAGGACTTCATCGGTACCAGGATGAAGTTGTAGGTGGAGATCGGCAATGGAGCAACTTTGAGTGGCACGCGGATCTGCTACAATGATTTTTACATTAGGATTTTCTTCTTTGTGTTTTTCTATCCTCCTCCAAAGAATAGGATGGCACCAGGCTGGGTTCGCACCAGCCACAAAAAAACAGTCTGCCAGCTCTATGTCATCATAAGAGACCGGAACACTGTCTTCTCCCAGGGTTTTAATATAACCCATTACAGCAGAACTCATGCAAAGCCGGGAGTTGGTGTCAATATTATTGGTTTTAAGAAAGCCTTTGGTTAGCTTATTTACCAGGTAGTATTCTTCAGTCAAGCATTGTCCTGAGACGTAAAAAGCTACTGAGTCAGGTCCGTGTTTTTCTATTATAGAGGAGAAAACAGCACTTGCTCTATCCATGGCAGTATCCCAATCAACCCTTTCCAGAGGATGAGATTTTCCCCATCGCATTTGGGGATGAAGAAGCCTGTCCGACTTGTCTTCTACCACGTAATGTAAATTCATGCCTTTGGAGCAGAGCATTCCCTTGTTGACAGGATGATCAGGATCACCCTTGAGGGAAATCCCACCTTTTTTATCCTTACTGACAACAATTCCACATCCTACGCCACAGTATGAACATGTACTTTTATAACTTTTTTCTTCTACTGCTGACATAGTTAATAGTGGTTTGGTGATAATTTAGATTCGGAATAATTAAAAGTCATTTTATTAGGCGATTATATTATTTCAAATCCAAGGCTCGGGTTTAACCCGGATTATGTAATAGGATTCGTAATGAGTGTTGTAATCGCAAGAAAATCAGGCTATTTGGAGACTGAGTCATAGCATTGCTATGGTGAAGTCGAAAATAGCAACGAAGTGGCTGATTTTGAAGCGATTTCAGCACGTAATAGATTTTCTATTGCATATTTCGGGTTTAACTGTTTACCATTTCAGGTTGCAGTGCAGCTTTTTGTAGCAGAGATTTCTCTAAATCTTCCCGAGCCACTTTTTCATCTACTTTGGAGAACCTGATTAAAAGAGAACAGGCACTGACGGCAGTTACCGTAATCCCCATGATGGAAAGCGATTCACTGTAGCTTAAGCCTTCCATTTTGAACAGAAAACCAGCCATTACGGCTCCTACATTGCCACCCGCACCAACGATTCCTGAAACCATTCCGATGGATTTTTTATTGACAAAGGGAACCACAGAAAAGGTTGCCCCCTCTGCCATTTGAACGAAAAGACTAAATACTACCATGGAACCAATTGCCAAAGGCAAAATGGTCATCTGTGAAAATATTACAAGGGCAATGCCTTCAACCAGCAAGACAATTCCCAAAAAGGCTACTCTTCCTCTAAGTCCCCATTTGATGCCTGCTTTGTCTCCAAAAAAGCCACCCAAAGATCTTGCGAATAAATTCATCAAACCGAACAGTCCGGCTATCAATCCAGCCTTTTTCAAGTCAAGATCAAAGAAGTCATGGTAATATATTGCAGCGATATTGTTGATGGTAAGCTCAATACCGAAACAGGCACCGTAAATAAGGAATAAAGCCCAAACTCTTTTGTCTGAAATAGCCTCTTTTAAGGCGCCTTTTTGATTGGCCTTTTTATTGATTTTAAAATCTGGATCATTTTTCCTTAGGTCCTTTATGTTTCCTTCTGGAAAATCTGTCGTCCAGTTGTAATAAGCAAAGGCAGTAAGAATCATTGCAAACCCAGGCACCATCATGGCATATCTCCAGGCGCTGGCTTCCATAAATCCCAATGAAACAAAAACCCCAAAAATGACAGGCATTACAATTTGTGTAACACCCCCACCCATATTTCCCCAGCCAGCTGAAGTAGCGTTAGCTGTCCCTACCACATTGGGGGCAAACATAACAGAGGTGTGGTATTGGGTGATCACAAAAGAGGCACCTATGACACCTATGGCCAATCTAAAAAGCAAAAAGCTTTCATAACTATTGCTGAGGCCAATTAAAATCACCGGAATGGCCCCAATTGCCAGTAGGTAGGTGTAGGTTATTCGTGGACCAATACGATCTACCAGCCAGCCGATAAATAACCTGGCCAACACTGTTATGGATACTGAGGCAATAATAATGTTGCCTATTTGGGATTTGGTTAAATTCAATTCATCCCTTACAATAGCCATCAAAGGAGCAATTCCAAACCAGCCGAAAAAACATAGGAAAAATGCAAACCATGAAAGGTGGAATGCACGCATCTGAGGTGATTTAAAATCTAAAAGATTGATGGTTGTCGCTTTATTGAATTGTGGTTTCATAAGTGTATTTTTTATAGGATCAATAAAATTATGATAGTGTAATAATGGATCATTTACCAGGGTTGAAGTTTTCCTGAATATTGGTGTAAACATTTGCCCCTGCTAAGTGGAAGGTTAATGTCATTGCTTTCGGAAACCTTCCTTGTTGCGCTTTTCTTCTATTTTTTGATTGTCTTGGAAATGGGAGGCCTTCAAATAATATTTCATCCAAATAATTTAGTTAATTTTACGTATTAATACTGAAACATTTTAGTGTTGACAATTTGCTTGTTTGGGGTTACTGGAATGGTTTATTTTCGAATTCTTTTGCAGCCATTTTAACTCTTACAATCAATTAATTATAGTTAAGGCTTGATTCTACCAATGGCTAAGTTTTGTAAGCCTTCTTATTAGCACTTGACTTAAGGAAACGCTAAGATATATTATGTTTTTTAAAATTAAGTAAAAATACGTAAAAAAATACGTAAAAAATTAAAAACACGTAGAATTAAAAAAGGGTCATATTAGACAAGAGCGGCTTTCTGTCAAATGGACACTCAAAACCTAAGCATTGATCTAAATGTAGTAGGGAGAGAATTGAAACCAATAAACTGGAATAGCGTAAGGGAAGACTTTTCCGTTTTTAGTACTTTATCTAAACCCAATCACCTGTCTTTTGGTCTATTTCCAGTCTTCCCTGAGAAGATGGGATTGTGATTTATGTTGAATTATTTGGCATTTCTTACCGTTCTTGTTTCAGAAATCGAATTAAAAACACCATTAATTCCATTCTTCAATTGTTTCTAAAAAAGGGAATCGTTATGATTATTGCAGGTAAAAACTTAATATTAAGATTAATTACAGGAAGTGAAAAATTGAGAATTGTCACCATGAAAAAAATATTGTGTTATCTCTTTTTGGCGGTGTTAATGGTAGCATGTAGTGAACCCGATGAATCAGGAAAAATCATCAATCAGTCGATTGAAGCCCATGGGGGGGAACTTTTCAAAGCTGCCCAAATAAGTTTTACATTCAGAGACAGGCAATACGAAATATTCAAATCACCGAATTCATTCAGGTACTCCCGCTCCTTTGTAGAAGGTGCTCACATTGTAGTGGATGTCTTAAATGAGAAAGGTTTCTCACGAACAATAGATGGGGTGATAGTAAACCTTTCTGAAAAAAACAGTCTCGCTTATACCAATTCAGTAAATTCTGTAGCGTATTTCACCTTTTTGCCCTACGGATTGAATGATGAAGCTGTCATAAAGGAATATTTAGGGGAGGAGGAAATTGAAGGAAATAATTACCATTTGGTAAAAGTAACTTTCAAAGAAAATGGAGGTGGTGAGGATTTTCAGGATGAGTTTTTGTATTGGATTCATCAGGAAACTCACCTTGTTGATTATCTCGCTTATTCCTATCATACCGATGGTGGAGGGTTAAGGTTTAGGAAGGCCATTCATTCCCACGAAGTTTCGGGTCTAATATTGCAGGATTACGAAAATTATAAACCAGAAGATGAGTCCATTTCGGTGGAAGAGCTTTCCGGATTATTTAAAAATGGAGAACTGGAGCTTTTGTCTGAAATTCTATTAGAAGATATCAACGTTCAATTTGTTAAATGATTTATTTCAAGTATTAAAGAATGGATAATAAAAGAGCGTTGGTAATATCTGGAGGGGGAAGCAAAGGTGCCTTTGGAGGTGGAATTGCTGAATACTTAATCAGAGAGTGTAATTTTGACTATGACATATTCGTAGGGACATCCACTGGTAGCTTACTAGTGCCTTTGCTTTCAATTAACGAAATTGAGAAAATAAGGGCGATATATACCTCGGTGACACAGGATGCCATTTTTAGTACCAATCCCTTTATTATTTATAAGGATGGTGGTGTGTACAAAACCCGAATCAATCACTTTGGGACGATAAAAATGTTTTTAAAGGGTAAAAAGACATTTGGAGAGAGCAAAAATCTTTTTAAGCTGATAAAAAAAATCATTACACCTGCCGACTTTGAAAGGATGCAAAACAACAAAGCGGAAGTTTATGTAACAGTATCTAATTTGAGTACCAATACCGTAGAGTACAAAAGGTTAAAAGATTGCTCTTATATAGATTTTTGTGAATGGATTTGGGCTTCTTCCAATATTGTCCCATTTATGAGTTTGTTAGAGAAGGATGGTTGTGAGTATGCAGATGGAGGCTTTGCAGATTTGGTGCCGATTTCGGAAGCCATTTATCGCGGTGCAACTGAGATAGATGTAATCGTTTTAAAAGCCAGGGCAGGTAGGGAACTTAAAAGACCTGTGCGAAATGCCTTGGAGTTGACCACCAGGGCATTTGATTTTATGCTTGATCAGATCAGCAGTGATGATATCAAGATAGGAGAGCTTTTGAGTCATAAACGAGAGGTGAAATTAAACTTTTACTATCCTCCTGCAGCACTCACAGAAAATTCACTTATTTTTGATCCCTACCAAATGAAGAAGTGGTGGCGCCAGGGAAAGAATTTTGCCAGAGAGCAAAATCCTGTTTGCAAATGCATAAAAGTAGGACAAGAAGAGTAAACCTTTTATAATATGATATTGCTATCTAAAATTTTATCCGTTTTTGTGATCGGAATTCTCTTGTTTAACTTGAATTTGAACCCAAAACCCAAGTTATTTGTAATTGGGGACAGTATTTCTATCCAATACGGCCCTTATCTGGAAAAATACCTTAAAGGTATTTATGAGTACGATAGAAAGAGAGATGAGGGAGCTGATTCTGGGAATTTGGATGTGCCTCAAGGTGCCAATGGAGGAGATTCTGGTATGGTTTTGGCGTATTTGAAGACAAAACTTAAATCTCCGGATTTTCAACCCGATATCCTGTTAATCAATTGTGGATTACATGACATCAAAACCAATGTGCAAACCGGGAAAAAGCAGGTAGCGTTAGCAACCTATAAAGAAAATTTGGAACAAATTCATGCCCTACTGAAAAATAAGAGCATTCCAATGATTTGGGTAAGAACCACTCCTGTAGACGATGAACAGCACAATTCCAAACAGCAATCCTTTCACAGGTATGCTGCCGATTTGGCCAAATATAACGAGGTTGCTGACAAGGTATTTGGGGACCGAGGTGTTCCCATAATAGATTTACATCAGTTTACCTTGAACTTAGGAGGTGATCTCTATACTGATCATGTGCACTTCGGTGAGGACACCAGGGCAAAGCAGGCTGCTTTTATTGGCGGATTCATACAAGGAATGGCTTTTAAGATACCTAATAATTAAGACTAATTCGTAGGTAGATTAACCTTTGGAGTGCTTATTTTAGCCCATATTTAAATAGGAAGCGCACTTAAAATTACGTGTTTCCCTAGTGTTACGAAGATAAAACGCAAACCCTTGACAACCACTTTGCAGTAATAAAATGTATTTTTCAATAAGAAATGACAATACTTTTAAAACTACTCAGTGGACTGAATAGCATATATTATTTCAACAATAAATTAATTTTAGTTATTATGGAAAATTATAAGTTGCCCCACACTGATTTTGAAATTTCAAGATTGATTTTTGGTTGTTGGGCCGTAGTTGGAGGTTTTAATTGGGGACATCAGGATAAAAAGGACTCATTGGACGCCATGCGCGAAGCATTTAACAATGGGATTACTACCTTTGATACTGCTGAAGCCTATGGAAATGGCGCATCTGAAAATCTTTTGGCAGAGGCTTTGGGGGACAAAAGATCTGAGATGATTATCGCTTCAAAGGTAGGTCCTCAGGATTTTCTTCCTGAGAATGTGATCAAGGCCTGCGAAAGAGGATTAAAAAATCTTAAAACAGATTATATAGACCTGTACCAACTTCATTGGCCCAATCCTGAGATTCCTTTAGAGGATACCTTGGGTGCACTTCAAAAGTTAAAAGACGATGGTAAAATAAGGGCTTATGGCGTTTCAAATTTTGGAAACAAAAACCTGGATATTTGCAAGCAGTCAGATTTTACCATCAGTAGTAATCAGATGGCTTATAACTTGATTTTTAGAGCGATAGAATTCAGTATTCTCCCTCAGTGTATAGAAGATAATGTACCGGTTTTGTGTTATTCTCCGATAATGCAAGGCTTGTTAACAGGGAAGTTTGATTCTGCCGAGCAGGTGCCTGACGACAGGGCTAGGACCCGACATTTCAACAAAAGCCGTTCTCAATCCAGACATCAGGAAGAAGGTTGTGAAGTGTTGACATTTCAAACCATTGCAAAAATAAAAAAGTTTGCTGAAGAGTCGAATATTGCCATGGGCAATTTGAGTCTTGCCTGGCTTCTGGCACAGAAAGGCGTTGCTGCTCCTATTGTTGGTGGTAGAAATGCAGATCAAGTCAGAAAAAACTTAAAGACCATGGATGTTAAGCTTACTGCTGACATGGTAAATCACTTGAATGAGATTACTTTACCTTTAAAAGAAAAACTAGGTGGTAATGCTGACCTTTGGCAAACAGGTGGACGTGTGATCTAATTTTCCGGCACACAATTTAATTGATAATTTTACTGGTCAATAGAGATCCTTTAGAGGATTTTATTGACCAGTTTTTTTTAGGAATTTAGTAAATGACCAATGTAGATATCCTGATAGAAAAAATCAAAACCAGTCACTTTCTTTCTATTAATAACACCTAATTTTTTGATACATAGGCAAAGTTTCAATGACCCACTATTTTTTTGATTTTTACCATTCCCAATGAGTTTTTGTTGAAAATTGCTCAATAAAGAAGCGAACCCTTATTTTTCCATTGCTCCCTTTATTTGCGTTAAAATTAAGGTTTAATGACTAATTGGGTATTAAATATAATTTTTTATGTTAAAACATTGTGAAAGTTAAAATAAGTTAATTAATATTCGTAATATTTAGGATAGTAACGAATAATAAGTTTTTAATCATTGAACTTGAATTATTAAATTGACAGGTGGAATTGAGTAGCTGAATAGGGGATTTTTTAATTTGCTAACAATAGAAAAGAGATTTCCATTCTTTAGGAATGAATAGCTTTCAAAGCTTTATATAGAATTAGTTGTAAAAAAACGAATTAACTTAAAAATAAGCCCAATGAAACAACCCAAGATGGCCAGAGGAGAAGACTCTGACTGACAATCAACTAATGCAATACACCCAATAGCCAAGGTTTTGAAGAATTAACTTTCTTCAAAACCTACTTACAGATTTCATTCATTGCCCAAATAAAAACATAGTTTAGGTAGAATTCCATTGATTTTCCTGGCCTCATGTAAATGGATTATTGAGTATTGCTTTTTGCATCAAAAGTAAGGTTTGTCTCTTTAAAGAGTTGACTAGATCTTTTTTTAGTTTACTTCTTTTTAGAAGCCGAGTGCTCATGTTAGTAAATACTTAAACTATTTTAAAAATGACAAAGTACCTATTGAGGAATTTCAATCTACATTCCCATCGCTTGTTATTGATTTTTTTGATTTTATTAGTAGCCAATGCTAATGCAATGGCCTTGGATGAACTACCAATCAAAAATTCCCCAACTGCGAAACATGTATTTGACATCAATGTTTCAGGAACTGTTTTGGATGAAAGTGGACAGCCAATTCCCGGAGCCACCATTTCTGTGCCAGGAACCACGATAGGTACTGCCACAGATTTGGATGGGAAATATTCCATTTCAGTTCCAGAAGGAGCATCGTTGGTGTTTTCATTTATTGGGTTTCAAACCCAAACAATAGCGGTAGCCAATCAAACAACATTAAACATTGTGCTTTTAGAAAATACCCAGGCATTGGATGAGGTGATTGTGGTCGGTTACGGAACAGCAAAAAAATCAGAATTGACCAATGCTGTAGTCCAGGCCTCAGGAGAAGACATTAAAAAGTCTTCGGCAGTTTCACTCTCCAATGCACTCTCTGGTAAACTGGCAGGTTTGTATGTTAACCAACGCAGCGCTATGCCTGGATTTGATGACGCCCAAATTTTGATTAGGGGATTCAACACCACTAGGGATAACTCTGCATTAATTGTAATTGATGGTGTTGCCAATGCGGATCCAGATGGGTTAAATCGGCTGGATCCCAATGATATAGAGTCTATCTCTGTCCTGAAAGATGCTTCAGCAGCAATCTATGGTGCTCAGTCTGCAGGTGGTGTGATTTTAGTAACTACAAAGCGGGGGAAATCAGGAAAACCAACCTTTAATTTATCTACAAGCCATTTGTTCCAGTCCCCTACTACTCGTGTTAGGACCGCCAATGTTTTTGATTACATCAATGTTTTAAATCAGAGCAGGGCATTGGACGGTACTGCACCGGATTTTCCAGATGAGTTAATTCAGGCATTTAGAAATGGTGACAGAAGGGCAGAGGACTGGTGGGAAGCACTGGTAGACCCTCCAGCAGTAATTGGAAGACAATCACTCACCATGAGAGGTGGCTCTGATAAGATAAGGTATTTTACTTCTGTAGGAACGGTTTCCCAAGGTGGAATACTTAGAGCTGATGACATTACTAAATTGAAACAATACAATATAAGAGCAAATCTGGATGTAACCGTAACGGACGATTTGGAGGTAGGTCTTGATCTTTCCTTACGAGAAAAATTTACCAGGTCACCTCAAGGAGGATCGGGAGCAATTGGAGCATTTGCTTCTACCAGTCCACTTCAAGAAGCATATATTGATGGAGATTATAGGTATCCGGGAGAAGGGTGGTCCCATTTAAATCCGGCGGCCAGATTATTGAGTCCTGGCTATCGGAAGTATACCAATGATGTGATTAATGGAACCTTCAGATATGACTACAAAATTCCATTTCTTGAAGGACTTAGCATTGATGGATTTGCTTCCATTGTAAAGACGTTTAATTACAATAAATCCTTTGACTTTGTTTGGGATTATTATGAGAAAAATTCTCAAGGGGAAATTGTTAAAAGAACATCACGTACAGTAGAAGACATTGGCTTAAGGGAAGATTTTAACCAAAGTTCAAGGATCACCCTCAACTCAAAAATCAAATACCTGACGACCATAAATGAAGTGCATAAAATCAATGGTTTTGTTGCCTACGAACAAATGTCTTATGAAGACAATTTTTTCTGGGCACAACGACTGGGTTTTGACTCACCGCAAATAGATCAACTTTTTGCAGGAAGTGAAAACCGGAGCAATTGGAACAACAGTGGTGGCGCTGGACAGAGTGCGAGAAGAAACTATTTCGGTAGAGTAAGTTATGATTACGCCAGCAAATATTTATTGGGTTTTAATTTCAGGTATGATGGATCTCCCATTTTCCCTAAAGAAACAAGATGGGGCTTTTTCCCCGGTGTATCGGCAGGTTGGGTGATTAGTAATGAATCCTTTGTTTCGGATGAGCTTTTTAGCAATATAAAGCTTAGGGCTTCCTGGGGCCAACTGGGAAATGACCGGGTTAATCCCTTTCAGTACATAGGAAGATTTGGCTATGGTACCGGCTGGGTAGTGGATGGAAATGATGTCCGTGGAATAGCAGCATTGACCACACCCAACCCAAATATAACCTGGGAAGTTTCAGAAACTACAGATATAGGACTTGAGCTTGCTTTTCTGGAAGACAAAGTAACTTTCGAAACTGACATTTACAAAACCAAGACAAGCAATATCCTTGGTGCGCGACAAGCATCAATACCTCAATATACAGGTTTGGTTTTACCCGATGAAAACATAGGGGAGATGGAAAGCAAAGGCATAGAGTTTCAATTGGGCTACCGTCAATATCTTGGGGAAGTAAGCTTTAGGGTAAGTGCGAATTATTCTTACAATGACAATAAAGTGATCTTTTTTGATGAAGTTCCTCAGGCCGAACCCTATCAAAAGCAGGAGGGCAGGCAGTTTGGCTCGGAACTGGTCTACAAAGCGATCGGTATATATAGAAACCAGTCAGATTTAGACAATAACGTCAACTATCCCAATGCTTCTTTGGGAGGGTTAATTTTCGAGGATTTAAACAACGACAATGTTATCGATGGGAATGACAGGTATCGATACAATACGAACCCATTTCCCAAATCACAATTTGGGCTGACTTTTGGTTTCGACTACAAGACCTTTGACCTTACCTTTTTGCTACAAGGGCAGGCTGGAGGAAAGTTTCGGCTTGACAATGGGTTTGATTCTGGAGCCAATGGAAATGGACTCGAATATGTTGCTAACAACAGCTATGATTTAGACAATACGAATGCATTATTACCCAGGATAAGGCCTGTTGGGTTTGCCGCCAATAACAATGATTTCTGGTATCATACTTCCACCTGGATACGTTTTAAATCTGCTGAATTGGGTTATAGCATACCTAATAATATTTCGGATAAAATCGGTATTTCCGGGGCCAGGCTATACTTATCAGGCGAAAATTTATTCCTTATTTATAACAGTTTGGAAAAGTTTGGTGCAGGGGATCCGGAATTTCTTAGTGGTAAGGGAGGGATTTACCCCAATATGCGCTCTCTTGGATTTGGACTTAACCTAACTTTTTAAATATTATGAAAGATAACATATATAAAATCGATATGATTAAGAAGTTAGTTGTTCTAATTGTTACCGGCTTTATTTTCACTTCCTGCAATGAAAATCTTCTGGAACGCCAGCCCTTAGATGCAATTTCAGAAGAAAACGTATTTACGGATCCGGTGTTCTTACAAAATTATGTTTACAATATATACAACGGAATTAAGCCCCACTGGAGCCCGGGAACAGGTGGGTATATTGGCATGACGGATATTGCTGCATCTGCACCTGACACCCACAATAGATCAGGAGGAATCAGACAATACCTGGAAGGAAATATAAATTCTGATAATGTTACGCAACTTACCAATATTTGGGCGGAGGAATACGACTACATTAGGAGGGCCAACATATTTTTTGAAAAGGTAGAAGATTCTCAAATCGATGAGCAGGCATTGAATAGAATGAAAGGGGAGGTGCATTTTCTGAGAGCTTGGATGTATTTTGAGCTGGTTCGCACCTTTGGTGGTGTGCCAATAATTACCAATAGCTTCAGCCTGAGTGACGAATCCTTTGACGTCAGTAGAAATAGTTATGAAGAGTGTGCGAATTTTGTTTTGTCTGAAACTGAATTGGCCATTGGACTACTGGATGGGTACTCTCAGGAACCTGGCAAGATTAGTAAGAATGCTGCCTTGGGATTAAAAGCCAGAATGCTGTTGTACATGGCGAGCCCTTTGAACAATCCATCCAATGACATGTCCAAGTGGCAGGCTGCTGCTGCAGCCAATAAGGCGGTGATAGATGCTGGCTATACCTTGCATCCTACCCATGAAGATTTGTTCAAGCAACCAGTTAAAACAGATGAAACTATCTTTGGGCGGTCTTTTACAGCAGGATCAAGGATTCCTGACTGGGGCTACAACTATGATTTTTGGCCCAGTGGCTTCGATGCAAGGCAGAGAATAATGCCGACTCAAACATTTATCAATATGTTCCAGATGGCCAATGGAGAGTATCCATATCTTGAAGATGGCACCACAGTAAATCCTGCTTCCGGTTATAATGAGCAAGAGCCCAATAAAGACAGGGATCCAAGGTATTACAGTTACATTCTTTACCCTGGGGCAGGTCCTGTCAATATCATTGATGGATCTAAAAGTACCATGAGGTTGTACGAGTATTGGGAAGATGCCAACCCAAACCCTGATAATTTACCTCCCTACCAGAACCCTAATAAAGTGGATCCCAATAACAATCAGGAATTGTTTGACTTTGGTAGAGATTCTGAGACCTATTGGGTCAAAGGGCTAACGCCGTTTCATTGGAGGGTTCAAACAGGGTATACCTTTAGAAAACTTCTGGATTTTAATGGGCCAAGGGCAAGTTTTGACTTCGATTATAGCCAGTTGATGGTATTTATGAGACTTCCTGAATTCTATTTGAATTATGCCGAAACCCAGATTGCTTTGGGAAATGAGGAAGTCGCCAGAGAGTACATCAATAAAGTTAGGCGTAGGCCTTCTGTAAATATGCCTGATATTGCCAGTTCTGGAACTGAGCTGATGAGGGATTATAAAAACGAAAGAGCTGTTGAATTGCATCTTGAAGACATTCATTTTTGGGATTTGCTAAGGTGGAAAGATGCACCTGGAAAAATAGACTTGTTCCCAATAAGAGGTTTGAGTAAAGTTACCATGGATTGGACAAATGCCCAGGAGGGAGATTTGTTAGGGGAATTAAATTTCACCTATGGCCCAATAGATGAAGTAGATCCAAGATTTCCATGGCCTGGTGATTATTACTATTTGTTTCCTATTCCAAGAGAAGAAATCCAAAGAAGTAACAATAGCATTACCCAGAACCCTGGCTATGGTGACTAAGATTTAATTAATTTTAATACTATGAAACCACAGATTCAAATCAAATAATTACAGATTTGAATCTGTGGTTATTTTATAATTTCTGAATATTATTTATCCTTAATCATTTAACCCGAATTAGTCAAGAGGCTTCCTATTAGTGATTTTAGTAGGTGTTCAAATAAAATATATATTCTGGGGTTGGTTAATATTGGAACAAGAATTAAAAATGAGTAAGACAATTATAAGTACTTCCTTTTTCCTAATGCTAAGCAGAAAATTTAAAACAGGTCGATTATTGTGCATTACCCTTGGTTTTTTAGTGTTATTCAGTTGTAACAATACGACGGTAAAAAAGGAGGCACATTTATTCAATCAATTATCAAGCAAGGCATCAGGCATTGGTTTCCAAAATATTTTGACAGAGAATGATTCGGTAAATTATTTCAATTACATGTACATCTATATGGGAGGAGGAGTGGCCATTGGCGACTTGAATAACGATGGCCTACAAGATGTTTATTTTACCGGTAATATGGTAGAAAACAAGCTTTACCTGAACAAAGGAAGCATGCAATTTGAAGACATAACCGAAGAGGCAGGAGTGGGAGGAGATGCCAGATGGGCAACAGGTGTGACCATGGGGGATGCCAATCAAGATGGCTGGCTTGACATTTATGTAAGTGTTTCGGGAAAATGGGAAACGACCAAAAACCTCCTATATATCAATGATGCAAATGAGGGAGGGGTACCGACTTTTACAGAGTCAGCAGAAGCCTATGGCTTAGCAGACGAAGGCAATAGTACACAGGCTGTCTTTTTTGATTACGACATGGACGGGGACATGGACCTTTATGTGATAAACTATCCAATAGTTTCCTCTAGGACCAATATATTGGAGTTTTTAAGTTATAGGGACCTGGCCCCTTATCATCGCAGCGACAGGTTATACAGAAATGAAGGCAACCAGAAGTTTACGGATGTTACGATTGCTTCAGGATTGGCCAAATATGGCTTATCCCTCGGGGTTTCAGTAGCTGATTTTAACCAGGATGATTGGCCGGATATTTATGTTTCAAATGATTTTAGCACTCCGGATTATTTTTTAATCAATAACAAGGACGGAACATTCACCGATGAAAACCTGAACCTAACCAACCATACCTCCTATTTTGGGATGGGGCTTGATGTTGGGGATTTCAATAATGATGGTTTATTGGATATTTATCAGGTTGACATGATGCCTAAGAGTTACCGTAGAGCCAAGGAAAATATGGACAGCATGGATCCGGAACGGTTTTATAATATTGTGGACAATGATATGCACCATCAATATTCTATAAACACCTTACAAATGAACCTGGGGAATAATCCTTCGGGCTTGCCATTTTTTGCAGACATTGCCAAGTTTACAGGCTTGAGTGCTACAGATTGGAGCTGGGCTTCGCTGTTTGCGGATTTTGATAACGACGGTTGGAAAGATGTTTATGTCACCAACGGGGTTAGGAGAGACATCAACAATAGCGATTATTTCAGAAGTGATGAAGTGAAGAATTTTGAGTCAGAAAATACCTTGAAATTAACATTGGAAATCCCCTCCGAGAAAATTGATAATTTTGCTTTTAAAAACAATGGAGATCTCACTTTTACAGATGTCTCTAAAGAATGGGGAATCAATTTTAATGGCTTTTCAAATGGTGTTGCCTATGCTGATCTTGACAATGATGGAGACCTGGACCTGGTTGTAAATAACCTGGATGATAAAAGTGCATTGTATGAAAACACTACTAGTGATCAGGACTTAAATAATTATTTAAGAATAAAATTGAAAGGTCCAGAAGGGAATGCCTTTGGCATTGGCTGTAAAATATGGATTGAGGATGGATCGGAAATGCAGTTTCAGGAAATGTCTATGACACGAGGCTTTCAATCTTCTGTCGAACCTATTGTTCATTTTGGTGTAGGGAAGAAAGAAAATATTGCGAGGTTAAAGGTGCTATGGCCGGATGGGAAAGTACAGGTGATAGAAAATCAACCAGTTAACCAGGTACTTGAGCTGGCCCATCAAAATGCCAGTAAAAGCGGTGAACTTCAAGTTGAAAATCCGCCGAAGTATTTCAAAGACATTACCAAAGAAGTGTTGCTAGACCATAAACACGAAGAAAATAAATTCAATGATTTCCAATACCAGGTATTGCTACCTCATAAAATTTCAGAATATGGTCCTGCTTTGGCTGTAGCTGATATAGACAATGATGGTTTGGATGATTTTTATATTGGAGGGGCACACAATTTTGCAGGAAAGCTGTACCGTCAAAATGTCGACGGCACTTTCTCAGAAGTGTCTGAAAATCTTTGGAAAGCAGATAAAATGCAGGAAGATACCGGAGCCGTGTTTTTTGATGCCAATGGAGATGGACTCTTGGATTTGTACGTAGTGTGTGGAGGGAATGAGTACAGTTCCGGAGATCCTTATTATCAAGATAAATTTTACCAAAATAAAGGGGATGGTGTATTTGAGAAAATGGCACAAGCGCTCCCGGAAATGCGTGCAAGTAGTGCTGTGGTGGAACAAGCTGACTACGACAATGATGGTGACTTGGATTTATTCGTTGGAGGAAGGGTTAGTCCACGAGCCTACCCGAACGCGCCAAAAAGTTATATTCTGAAAAATGAAAGCAGTTTATCCACGGTAAAATTTATTGATGTAACGCAGGAGATTGCACCGGTTTTAGGAGATTTGGGAATGGTCACAAAGGCCAAATGGGTAAATCTCGATGGGGACGAATTTCAGGACTTGATGATAGTAGGTGAATGGATGGGAATTACTTATTTAAAAAATAAAGAAGGTAAATTTATCGACCAAAGCGACGCAATGGGGATAGGGGAAGCCACCGGATGGTGGTCTGGACTTGTGATGGATGATTTTAATAAGGATGGTCTGGATGATTTTATTGTAGGGAATTTAGGGAAAAATTATAAATACCAGGCTTCAGAAGAATCTCCATTTAGCTTATTTGCCTACGACTATGACAACAATGAGCAACAAGATCTGGTGCTAAGTTATGTGGATAAAGAACAAGGTATAAATGTGCCTGTCAGAGGCAGAGAGTGTTCCTCACAACAGATACCTGCCATAAAGGCAAAATTTAAAGATTACCACTCTTATGCAACGGCTAGTTTAGAAGACATATATACGACAGAACATTTAGAAAAATCCACCCATTATCAGGTGAAAAGCTTTGCCCATTATTATATGAAAAACCTTGGGGATGGACGCTTTAAATTATCAATGTTAGACCATTTTGCTCAGTTGGCTTCTATAAATGCCATGGTGCCCATGGATGTGAATAAGGATGGGAATTTAGATGTTGTGTATGCTGGTAATCTATATGGGTCGGAAGTCGAAACTCCTAGAAATGATGCTTCTTATGGTGGCCTTTTGTTGGGAGATGGGGAAGGAGACTTTAAAAGCCAAATGCCCTATGAAAGTGGATTATTTGTAAAAGGAGAAGTGAAAGATGCGCAGAAAATTAGATTGGCTGGAGGGGCAGAAGGGATTCTTTTTGCAAAAAATAACGGTTATCTTCAACTAATTAAAGTAAATCTTTAAACAGATCTTATCCGAAATGTATAATAGAATAGCTATTGCATAAATTGGTTGTAAAAGCTTATTGAAGAGATGGATGCGCAAATTTAAAGTTTCGAATTTTCACCCTTTTGGTTACACAAAAACAAGTATGGTTAAGGATTGTCCTGTGCTGACAATTCTTTGTATACTCTTATTTTTAGGGCTAGCTGCATGTGGCCAATCCAAGGTTGAAAATGACAACCATGCACATACCAATGCCTTGGTAAATGAAAGTAGCCCATATTTATTGCAGCATGCCCACAACCCCGTAGACTGGGTTCCCTGGAGCGAAAAGGCATTAAGTATAGCAAAAGAACAAGACAAACTTGTAATTGTAAGCATTGGTTATTCCTCTTGCCATTGGTGCCATGTGATGGAGGAGGAAAGTTTTGAGAATGAAGAAATCGCAGCATTCATGAACGAAAACTTCATCAACATTAAAGTAGACAGAGAGGAAAGACCTGATGTGGACATGGTGTACATGACAGCACTTCAATTGATGAAGGGGAGCGGAGGATGGCCGCTAAATGTGGTCACTTTGCCTAATGGAAAACCATTGTATGCTGGCACTTATCATAGCAGAGAGGAATGGCAGGAGGTGTTGACGCAGGTAAGGGATTTCTATCTAGAGAACCCAGTCAAGGCAAATGAATATGCAGAAAGGGTTGCCAACGGGGTGCAGGAGGCCAATCAGATTCAAGTAGTGCATGGTCTAGAAGAATTACCTAAGGAGATAGCAAAGGACATAGTGAAGCAATGGAAGCCTTTGTGGGACACTGTCCATGGAGGAGATCAGGGGCAGCAAAAGTTTATGATGCCTTCCAATCTTGATTTTTTAATGAATTATGCTGCATTGGAAGGAGATGAAGAAGCCCAGGCACATATAAAAAATTCGCTTGACAAAATGGCTATGGGTGGGATCTATGATCAGATAGGGGGAGGATTCTTCCGATACAGTACGGATGAGGAATGGAAATATCCACATTTTGAAAAAATGCTGTATGACAATGCCCAAATGATAAGCATCTATTCAAAAGCCTTTCAAATTTTTAAAAGCCCGCTCTATGAGGAGGTAGTTATAACCACTATTGATTTTCTGGAAAGAGAAATGAAAAATGACGCAGGTGGATATTATGCCGCATTGAATGCGGATACGGATGGCGAAGAAGGTAAATATTATATTTGGGATCAAGAGGAATTATCCCAAACCCTTAGAGAGGATTATAGGCTATTTTCCTCTTATTATGCCATCAATTCAGAAGATGTAGGAGAAAATGGAAATTTGGTATTGTACCGCCAAGAGGGTGATTCGCTATTTTCGGAACGCAATGGACTGACTAAAGATGATTTAATTGTTTTGAAAAATCGTTGGAATACATTGTTGCTGGATAAAAGGGCGCAAAGAACCACACCCGATATTGACGATAAAATTATTACTTCCTGGAATGCCTTACTAATTAATGGCTATTTAGACGCTTACTTCGCTTTTGAAGACAATCGTTTTTTAGCGCGTGCAATTGAAATTTTTAACTTTATCAATAAAAACTCCCTAGAGAACCTGAAATTGATACATTCTTATAAAAAAGGAGGTCGGAAAGTAGAAGGTTTTTTGGAGGATTATTCCTTTTTGGTAAATGCTTTAATAAAATTATACAGTGCTACCATGGATGCTAGTTACCTGAAAAAGGCTGAAGCACTTCACAAAGCGGCCAATCAGCTTTTTCAGGATGAAGCCTCAGGTTTATACCGCTACAATCAAAACAATGCACTTATTTCAACACTGATAAATACGCATGATGGAGTCATTCCTTCACCAAATGCAATAATGGCAGAAAATGGCTTTTACCTTGGTCATCTGCTATATGAGCCTAAACTTATAATAAAGTCAAAAAATATGAGCTCAACCATATTGCCCTTGACAACGGAGAATCCTTCGGGTTATGGTAGGTGGAACAATCTTTTGATGAATCAAACCTATCCATTCTACGAAATAGCTGTAGTTGGTGAAAATGCAAAGGATTTGTTGTCCTCTTTTCAAAAGGTCCACTTGCCCAATACTTTGGTAGTGGCTAGTCCTTCAGAAAGTTCACTGCCTTTGTTTTTAAATAGGTATGTTGAAGAGGAAACTTATATATATGTTTGTCAAAACAACACCTGTAATTTGCCGGAAACAGCTCCTGAAATTGTAATAAACCAATTGAAAACATACTAGTTTTTTAGTGAAATAATTAACAATCGGTTTGTGGGTAATTGATTCTAAATTGATGGCAAATCTAATGTCTGATCAGTGTTGAAATCAATAGTGATCCGATTAGTGAAATTTTAATTTCTTTTATTAAACAAATCGCGGAAAATGAATTTTAGCAAACGAATATTTGATCTGGTTTTTGACTTTCGAACGTTTAAATTGTCCCGTGTTTTTTTGCCTTTTATGGTCATATGTTTGCTTATGACAGCCTGTACAGTTTACCAGGTGAAAATCAAATCAGCCCCACCTTCCATAAGTGAAATAAAATATTCAGTTTCAGAAGCAGCGGACTGGAACAACTTGTTTGTACGCAATAGTGGGTGGTTTGGCGGAGATGGAATTTTCACCCTTCCACTAGACGGTGTGGATACCGTAAATACTGATGCCGATAGCCAAACACTTGTGTTATTTAGTGACAGTTTAATAGGCGAAATCAAGGATGGAAAAGTTGATTCAACATTTCAGATGATCAACAATTCTGTGGCAATGATCAAAGGAACAGCACCATTGGACAGTGCGGTATCTTTTCATTGGGCAAAAGATGAAAATGGTATGCCCAGGTCTATTTTTATACCCAATACCATTGCTTCAAAACCTGGAGAATATTTCTGGCTCGGAGATGGGTTTGTAAATTATGAAAAGGGAAATGATATTTATCTTTTTGGGTACCGGATCCAAACAACAGATGCTGAAGTTTTCCCATTCAAGGAAGTTGGGAATGTATTAATTGTTATTCCTCAGGGGAGTAAGCCTCCTTTTTCGGATCATCGTCAAATTGATACTCCTTTTTATATGGAAGGGAGTCCTGAGGCCACAGGCTCTTTCGGTGCAGGTGTCTTGGTGAATACCCACAATTCTGGATCAGTTAATCCTGATGGATTTGTGTACATATATGGTGTAAAAGGCGTAAAAAAGGAAGTTCTGGTGGCCAGAGTAAGACCAAAGGACATTGAGAAATTCTCTTCATGGAGGTTTTGGGATGGAGTCGATTGGCAAAATGAAATGCTAAAGGCGAGTCCTATCGCTGACCGTGCCTCCAATGAGCTCAGTGTTACGCCTCTAAAAGATGGAAGGTACGCTATGGTTTTTCAAAAAGATGCCATTGGGACTGAAGTTGGGTTGAGGTTGGGCTTGTCTCCTGTAGGCCCTTTTGGTCCTATTATACCTGTTTGGGATGCTGCAGATGACCTAAAAGATGGCATTCAATTGATTAGTTACAATGCCAAAGCCCATCCCCATTTGTCCCGACAAAATGAGTTGTTAATAAGTTATAACATCAATTCATTTGATTTTTTTCCAGCAATTAAAAAGCAGCCACATCTTTACCGCCCACGATTTTTTCGGTTAAAATTTGAGTAACCCAGGATTTTGATTGAGTTCATTGAAAACGGTGGTATAGAATAACCAAGCTACATCTTATTCCCTGAATGGGCTTAGTTCAATTTTTAACCCAATCTGAGATAGCTAACAACTTAAACAATACCTTTCAGCTAATATTAATAGTACAATAGCTTAAATTTTTTTAATAATACGTAGTATTAATAAGCAATTAGGTGAATATTTCCTTTGTTTTGTAGCAAAATATTTAAAATATACATTGAAATGTAGTTTTATTGTTTTAAATTTATTAGGATTCAGGAAAGGTGAATTTATATCAATTTCCTTATTTAAACCATTTGATATTGTAAGCGAATGGTTTAAGTAGATTTATGGAAATTTACATTCCCATATGCTGAATAATTAGATTTGAAACTATAGTATAAAATTAAGATTTAGTTTTATTAAAAGACAAAGAGAGCAATCAACCAATAATGGAAATCGCAATATTAATTTGAGTCAGGGAGGGATAATTCGGGGAAGCACCAGTATTGATTTGCTTTTTATATTGAATTCAAGGCAGGAATTTTGGGTTTTGAGGCAATTTGTTTTGGCATCAAATAAAAATTGACTCCTTTACTGATCTGGTATTGCTAAGGTTTTAAGCGCAACGATTGCAGTGAGAAAGCAAGTCCCAATGGATAGGTAGGGTTCTTGGATGAATAATGGGCTTTCATCGCCACATTAATTTTTTTTATAAAACAGAAACAGAGAAATAGATCATTATATAAGAATTGATATCTCCATTTGAAAATAATTATTGGTTGTCTAATGGTTTTGGTGTTTATGAATATGGTTTAAAGCCTTTTATTTCGCTTCAAATACGGTTTTACAGTAAGTACAAATATGTAAAAAAGAGGCTTTATCACTAACAAATTCACTTACCATAATCACCAATTAGCTATTGTTTAAATATTATCATTTTACTCCGGATTGTGGAATAGGATTCGTTGTGGGAATTGCAATTACCAAAAACAAGTGAATTGTTAGTTGGGACAGTGGGTCGCCATGCCTTAAAGGAGATAGAAACGATTGACTGCTTTTAAGTGATTCCTTCGCAAAATAGAATGGCTATTGGCTATCTCGAGTTTAACCAAACCCCGATTGTATGGAAAAGACAAATACTAGTTAGCCGCATCTCAAATGGATCTAATCTGGATATAATAGCGTAGCAGTATTACCTGTTTCTAATTTCAGGGTTGCGTAATTCGAAGGTATCCAAGTTTTCCATTTGTGTATCTGAATTCACTTAATTAATAACCCAAAATAAACCTGTCGTATGAAAAAAGTACTACTTAGGCTGTTCTATGCCTTATTGATTCCTTTGATAATAGGTTCTCAATTATTCGCCCATCCAGGATTTCCTGGAATTGAAATAGCAAATAATAATTTTAAAGAAACGAATGCTGACTTTTCGTTTCCACTTATCAACCCCACAATGAGTGCGACGAAAAATTACTCAGTGCTTTCTGAAAACGTGCTGTCAGCATCCTCTAAAGAGGAAAAGGCCTTTCGGCTAATTGACAATTTGAGGATTGAAAAAAAGGTAGACAAAGCGTTTAAAAAGATTACCGGTCAGGTGAAAGATTCGAATGGTGAACCAATTCCTGGAGTCACCATCACTGTTCTGGGTACCAATGTCGGAACAGTCACCAATTTAGAAGGAAGGTATTCTATTGATGCTGAAGAGGGGGGCACATTGGTTTTTTCCTTTATTGGTTTTAAATCCCAAAATGTACTTCTTACAAATCAGTCCATTATCGACTTGACTTTGGAAGAAGATGTAGCAAATCTTGATGAAGTGATAGTAGTAGGATACGGCACCCAGAAAAAAGCCAATATGACAGGTGCTGTTGCTACAGTGGGAGGGGACGAGATCATCAAGAGGCCATTAAACAATGTAGCAGGACTGCTACAAGGAAAAGTATCAGGCCTACAAGTTTCTTCCCATTCGGGTAAACCAGGAAGTGAGAACAATGCCTTAAGAATAAGGGGTTTGGGGACTTTTAGTGCTGCAGGAAGTGAGCCACTTGTTTTGATCAATGGCATTGCGGGCGATATGACAAATATTGACCCGAATGATATTGAATCCATTTCAGTTCTAAAAGATGCTGCTTCCAGTGCGATTTATGGTGCGAGGGCTGCCAATGGTGTGATCTTAATTACTACAAAAAGAGGTAGTGCAGGAGAATTGTCTGTAGAAATCCATAGCAATGTGCAGGTGCACACTGCTACCAGATTGCCTGAGTTACTAAGTAATTCAGCTGACTATATGATGTATTGGAACCAAGGTAGGGCACGAAGTGGTCAAACTCCTTATTTTACGCAACAGGAAATTGATGCTTTCAGAAACAACCCCAATGACCCGATAAATTACCCTAATTTTGACTGGGTAGACCATTCATTTAATTCTGCTGTTGCCCAAATGCATTCTGTCAGAATAAGTGGAGGTAATGAAAAAACATCCGTTGGACTTTCGCTAGGTTATTTTGATCAGCCTGGAATTACCAGTCTTTATGAGTTTAAAAAATACAATGCCAGGTTAACTGTCGACACCAAGATAAACAATTGGTTAAAGGTTGGAGGTGACATTCAGCTGGTCAATAAAGACATACAGCGTAGTAATTGGGACAATGGAAACGTGGATTATCAGGTGTTGGCAATTTATGGTGCAGCGCCTAATTACACGCCTACCATGACCTTAGCAGACGGCTCTACAGGATATGTGGCCAGGTACAGTTCAAATATAGGAGAGTGGACTGTTCGGAATCCGGATGCGCAAAATGTTAGTGGTATTCAGACAGATATTAATATGAACGTTTTGCCTCAGTTTTATGCGGAGATCACACCTGTGAAAAACCTGACCTGGTATACCAAAGGTGCCGTAACCTACGATTCCAGAGCATATAAAAATCATGAAAACCCTGTAGACAATTATTTCTTTAAGGATGGGGCCTATGCACACAATAATTCCACCTGGCAATTGGGGGTGAGGGAAAACTGGTATTCAAGCATGTGGACCACCTTATACTCTACTTTGAATTATAAAAAAATATTTAACGATGTTCACAATGTCAATATACTAGGAGGTTACAATCAGGAATACAACCTAAGTCGGCAATTGAGGGGGAGCAGGGTTCATTTTCCTACCAATGACCTTAAAGAGTTGGATGCCGGAGCACCTTTGGATCAAAGTACCGGAGGAAGTTCAAGTGAGTGGAGCATCATGTCCTTTTTTGGAAGGGCAATGTATGATTATAAGGAAAAATACCTGGTAGAAGCCAATGCCAGGTATGATGGTACCTCCCGAATTACGCAGAAAAATAGATGGGGATTCTTTCCTTCTGTTTCTGCTGGCTGGAGAATTTCTCAAGAGCCTTTCTTAATGCAAAGTAACTGGGTGGAGAATTTTAAGATCAGGGCTTCCTGGGGCCAGTTGGGGAATCAGAATATTGGTCTTTATCCTTATCAAGAAGTATTGTCAACCACCTCCTATGCCTTTAATACAGCCTATCCAGGCGCAGTATTAAATCGTTTGGTGGATCCATCCCTACGCTGGGAGACCACCACGATGACAGATATTGGTTTTGATTTGACTTTAAAGGAAGGATTGATCCATGTTACCTTTGATTGGTTTGATAAGGTCACAGATGATATTTTGTACAATGTGCCAATTCCTGCAAGTGTTGGGCTTTCTCCTCCTACGGTAAACTATGGTAAAATGAGAAATACCGGCATCGAGGTAGAACTTGGGTCTCGAAAACAATTTGGAGATTTCGGTTACGACCTGAGTGTTAATTTCTCGACGTATAAAAATGAGGTGTTAAGAATATTGTCTCCTGTGTACGGAAATTATACCATCCAGGAAGGCCTGCCTTTCAATTCTCACTACATGGTGGAATGGATAGGAATTTTCCAAAATGAGGAAGAAATTGCCAATAGCCCTACGCACCAGTTTAATCCAAAACCTGGGGATTTGAAATTTAAAGACCAAAACAATGATGGGGTCATCAATGCAGAAGACAGGGTTGTGATGGATGGGGCTTATCCCAAATTCTATTACGGCGCTTCTATTAATTTATCCTGGAAAAACTTTGATTTAAATGCATTCTTCCAGGGAGTGGAAGGTTACAAGCAAAGTACTCAGGGATTGACCTGGGGATTGGTTCCTTATATTCAGGGATCTCCTCCTCCGATAGATTTTATTAACAATATGTGGACTGGGGAAGGTTCAACCAATGCTCATCCTGCCATGTATATTTCAGGATATGCTCCAGTGACAGGGACTAGGAATTCCTACTGGTTGTTGGATGCCTCTTATCTCAGGCTGAAAAATCTCGCAGTGGGCTATAATTTACCTTCCAGCTTATTGCAGGGAATAGGGCTAGAATTTGCCAGGCTTTATATATCGGGAGACAACTTGTTTACCATAACTGACTGGCCGGGTTCCGACCCTGAGAGGGCCAATACCAATTGGTTTCAAGCCTACCCTCAGATTACCAGTTATACTTTGGGATTAAAAGTCAAACTTTAATAAACCTTATCAACATGAAAAAGATAATCAAAAATCATATTAAGGCCTTATTGTTTGTAGGTGTTTCTTTGGCCTTTTACTCCTGTGAGGAGTTTCTGGATAGAAATCCAACCACTGAAATATCAGGCCCGACCTTTTGGAAAACGCAAAATGATGCTGACATGGCCTTAGCGGGTTGTTATTCTAGATTGAATGTCAATAGTTTCAATTATGAAGGGATTTACTCTCTTGATATCATGGCAGGGGATGCCAACGAAGGAGGCCAAAGTCTAGGAGCATCCTCTACAGGTACTTTTGCCATGGGAATAATGGAATCCACTTCTGGCGGGCTGTTGGCCAATATATACAACGATTGCTATAGGGGAATAGCTTCCTGTAATTATTTTCTGGACAATATTGACAGGGTAGACATGCCCCCTTCCACAGTCACCAGGTACAAAGGAGAAGTTCGGTTCCTCAGGGCCTTGTTTTATTTCAATCTGGCTGATTTTTATGGGGGAGTTCCTTTGTATACCAGCCCAGTATCAGCTGAAGAAGCGAAAGTAAAACAAAGTTCCTATGATCAAGTAATAAATCAGGTGATAACAGATTTGGATTTCGCGATTGACAATCTCCCAAATACGGATTATAGTACAGGTGGTCATGCAGTAAAAGGAACGGCTTTGTCATTAAAAAGCCGGGTATTGTTGCATCAAAGTGACTGGACAGCTGCAGCTGCTGCTGCCAAACAAGTGATGGATGATGGGCAATTCTCATTGTACCAGGGAAAATGGGGGGACATGTTCATTGCCAAAGGCCAGAATAACAATGAAGAGGTGATATTTTCTACCAGATACCTAAATCCAGACAATTCCAGCCAGCAGGATATTAGAATATTATGGCATGGCATATGGAACCCCAGACAAGAGTTGAGAAATGCATTTGAATGTGTTGATGGTTTACCCATCTCAGAATCTCCACTGTATGATGCAGACAATTGGAAAGAAAACAGGGATCCCCGATTGGGACAGACCATGCGAAATTTTCTGGATCCTGCAGTAAAGGAATCTGGGGAGGTCGTTGAGTTTGCATACAATGGTGTTTCCATGACAGGTTTAATGCCCGCCAAGGGAGGGGATATTGAAACCCTCCCGATTGATTATTCTACCAAAAGTGATCATGACGTGATCCTTATCCGCTTTGCCGAAGTATTGATGAATTATGCGGAAGCTACCAATGAAATCAGCGGACCAACTACCGAAGTATATGAAGCAGTGAATAGGGTGAGAATGAGAGAAGGTGTGAATATGCCACCCTTACCAAGCGGACTTAGCAAAGAAGAAATGCGGGAGAGAATAAGGAACGAAAGAAGAGTGGAATTTGCTTTTGAAGGGATGAGGTACCGGGACATTAAAAGGTGGAAAACAGCAGAGGTGTATATTCCTACTTTGGTGGAACCATCGTCTCAATTGAATAGAAGCTTTGACCCAAACAAACATTATTTATTTCCATTTCCACAATCAGAAATTGACATCAATCCAGAGTTGGTGCAAAACCCTGGATATTGATTAATGATGGCATGAGCATAGGGTAAAGACAAGCTCTATTCAACCAAAAGGTTTTGGTTGGTCATGGTAAAAATCTACAAATTATAAAAGGGGTCTGGCCAGTTTCAGGTCCCTTTTATGTTTATGCCCGAAAGGTGCAATAGACAATCTATTGCGTGTTGAAATCGCTTCAAAAAACCCAATCGTTGCTGTTTTCGACGCTACTTGACGGTAGCTGGGTTTACCATAGCGGAGCGATGCTAAAATCTTCAAATAGCCTGAATTTATTGTAAGTGCAAGACTTTCACTGAAATAAAATCAGGACAGGCTTAGCAAAGTCTGGAATTCCTTTTGACTATTTTATCTAACTCTTTTAACGAAATAATATTTTCATGGTGTTTTGAAATTAATTTGCTAAGGATTTAATCCTGAATTTGAGTATGTTAACCCATATTTAGTTGTCCTAAGTCACTTTTTTCCGAGGTCTTGAGGAAATAATAGAAACGATTTTGTCATTATTGTTGCTTTTTCTGCAACAATAATGACAAAATCTTAAGCTATCATCATTACTTTATTTTTTTAGCATGTCTTAGAATACGGGTTTAAACCTTCTATAATTGCCGGAATTGTTCCCTTAGGTAGTAACGCTACTGATTAAATCCCAACCCAAATTGGCTTCCTAATATCACTTATCTATGTTTTAGAATCTGGTTTAACCTTAACAAAACCTTAGCAGGGTTAGGACAAGGCGGAAAAAATAAAAGATTCGTTGAATTTGACATAATCCCTCAAAGTTTTAGACATGCTGAGAGCTTTATTAAGTAAATCCATGGATTTGGTTTTCCTTTCTCCTATAAATATTCGGTTAATAAAGTAATACTTCATGATTTAAGTTTAATTTAAGCCATAATATTGATTGATTTTTTATGGTTTATTTATTAATAGTTGTAATAAGATTATAGAAAAAATGTTTATTATTATATATAATAAATACTCAACCCAAAATACCTAGATTATGAATGAAAATATACCCAAGCAAACAGGACACTTGCTGCAGTTTTTTTTAAATGTAGTTTACTCATTGATTGTTTGCCTGATGATCTTAATGTTTCCCTCCTTAGTTGTTCAGGCGGAATCAGCTAAAAAGGAAGAGAATATTGGCAGTTACTGGAATTCCGTAGATATATCCATCGAAGGTACTGTCACTGATGCAAATGGACAACCTCTGCCAGGAGTTACAGTATCCATACCTGGTACCTCAATTGGTGCGGCCACGGACATAGATGGCAAGTACAAATTAACAGTATCCGAAGGAGCAACATTATTGTTTTCTTTTATAGGATTTGAATCACAAACTGTACGTGTTGGAAATCAACAAATAATTAATGTTACGCTTTTAGAAGATACGGCTTCCTTAGATGAGGTAGTAGTCATTGGATATGGAACAGTAAAAAAATCCGATTTAACGGGATCTGTTGGATCAGTAGATTCGGAATTAATACACAGTAGACCCCTTACCAATGCCGCAGATGCGCTTCAGGGTAGGATTCCCGGTGTTCAGGTAATGAACAACTCTGCCGCTCCGGGAGGTAATTTTTCTATAAGGATCAGGGGAAGCAATTCCATAAGTGCGACGAATGAACCACTATATGTGGTAGATGGTATTATAGGTGTTGGAGGGTTACAATTTATCAATCCAAATGATATTGCCTCAATTGAGGTATTAAAGGATGCCTCCGCTACCTCTATATATGGTTCCAGAGGTGCCAATGGAGTAGTTATCATTAGCACGAAAAGAGGAAAAGAAGGAAAAGCTCAAATTACATATGACAGTCAATTTGGTTTTTCAAAAATGGCCAGAAAAATCCCAATGTTAAATGCTTCCCAGTACATGCAAATGGAAAATGAAGCGTATGCATATTCGGGATTAACACCTCAATTTACTCAGGAACAAATCCAAAATCCTGAATTTGACACAGATTGGCAGGAGGAGGCCACGAGAACAGCATTTCGTCAAAATCACCAAATAGGTATATATGGAGGCAGTGAGCAAAGTAGGTATGGGATATCAGCCGGCTATTTGAACGAAGAGGGGATAATGCTGAATTCTAAATTGGAGCGAGGAAATATTAGGATAAATCTTGATAATAAACTTTCTGATAAATTAATTGTGGGAACCAGCCTGACAATCAATCATTCCAAAGACAGAAGAATAGATACTGACAATGGAGGATTGAACGCAAGCAGGGCCATGCTGGAAATGTTTCCATTTTTACCAGTAAAATATGAAGACGGCACCTATTCCAACAGTGCGGATCACCCTGGTGGAGAAGGTACTGATAATCCAGTAGCCATTTTAAATGAAATTGAAGATTATTATACCATTACCAGAACCCTTGGGAATCTCTTTATTGAGTATGAATTAATGAAAGACCTTAAACTAAGAATTAGTGGTGGAGCAGACATTAATTATGAATCTAGAAATTATTACAGTCCAAGAACGCTAAGGAGAACCCGAAATACCAGAGGATTGGCTTTAAGATCCAACACCAGAGAGGTGTCGTGGCAAAATGAGAACACTATCAGCTACAAGAAAGTCATTAATGACCGACATGATATCAATGCTTTATTAGGGATTACTTGGCAACAATTCAGGCATGAAGATTTTGTAGCCTCTACCAGGGGTTTAAATGACGATTTCTTTAAATTTAATAACCTTGGAATTGGAGATACTCCCCAACCACCATCTTCCAATACCTATGAGTGGGCTTTAAATTCCTATTTGGGAAGGATCAATTATATTCTGGACAAGAAGTACCTCTTCACGGTTTCTGCCAGAATGGATGGGTCTTCGAAATTTGGAGAAAGCAATAAGTATGGCTTTTTTCCTTCCGGAGCATTTGCCTGGCGAATTTCAGATGAGGCCTTTATGGATAGTCAGGAAGTTATCTCTGATTTTAAATTGAGAACTAGTTATGGCATTACTGGAAATCAGGAAATTGGGGTATTCAATTCGATCTCAAGTTTGTCTACTTATACCTATATTATTGGTGGACAACGTTCCATTGGATTAGGCCCCGGAAGGATACCCAACCCAGACCTTAAATGGGAAAAAACCTCTCAGGGAAATATAGGATTAGATCTTGGTTTTTTTAACAGCAAATTGTCATTGACAATGGATGTTTATTACAAGCAAACCAACGACTTGCTTTTGAATGCGCCCCTGCCTTATACCACGGGATATGAATCCATATTCAGAAATATCGGTAGGGTAGAAAATAGGGGGATCGAATTCATGGTCAGTTCAGTCAATATCGATAGGGACTTGCAATGGATTACAGATGCCAATATTTCTTTTAATGACAACAAGGTGTTGGAATTGGGTGCAGAAGGAGATGATATTTTTCCGGGGCCGGGATTTGTTACACAAACCAATATTCTCCGAGTGGGTCAGCCAATTGGCTCTTTATGGGGTTGGACAAGAATGGGGATTTTCCAAAGTGAACAGGAAGTCTCAGATCATGGGGCCCAACCCAATGCACGGCCAGGGGATATCAGGTACAAAGACCTAAATAACGATGGGGTTATTGATTCTCAGGACCAGTCAATTATAGGCAATACTACTCCAAAGTTTAATTTCGGATTCATCAATTCCTTTACTTATAAAAACTTCGATCTGATCATTGAATTGCAAGGAGTTCAGGGAAATGATGTCATGAATTTAAATCCGATTGTGCTGGAGGACAGGCAAACACAGGCCAATAGTTTTGCTACAATTTTGGACCGATGGACCCCTGACAACCCTAGTAATACCATTGCACGTGTTAGGAAAAACAGTGACCTAAGACTTTCAACCAGACATGTTGAAGATGGATCGTTTATACGAGGAAGAAATATTTCATTGGGGTACAATTTCAATACTGACGAAATTAACTGGGTCAATAGGGTCAAAGTCTTCGCAAGTGCTCAGAATTTCTTTTTGATCAGTAACTATGGGGGGTATGATCCTGAAGTAAGTACCTATGGAGGGAATTTCGGGCAGGGAATTGAATTCAGTAGTTACCCTACGCCCCGTACTTTTACTTTGGGTTTAAGTGTTGTTCTTTAATTTAATTCTGGTATTAAATTCAAAATCATGAAAAATTATAATTTGATAACCATCGTTTTAATCTTGATATTTTCGCAAGTACTGGTTGGTTGCCATCAGTTTCTGGAAGAAGAACCAGAAACCTTTATTAGTCCGAATGCTTATTATAGAAATGCAGAGGATGCTGTCAGTGCCATCAATGCCGTATATGCTATTTTACCTAGGTTTTATCAGGGGATTGCTTACGGAGAGAGTGTATTTTTTACTTTGGAAATGCCTTCCGACCAGGCCGATTCCGGTACAGGAGTTTCTGTGATTGATCAGGATAGATTGGATGCCTATATTTATGATCCAGCCATCAGGCACCTTAGACTTTGGTGGCAATATTCCTATCAAGGAATTAACGCAGCCAATGCTGTGCTTTATTATGTCCCGGAAATCGACATGAATGAAAATGCCAAAAACAGAATTTTAAGTGAGGCGTATTTTTTAAGAGCGTATTTCTATTTTGACTTGGTGAGGCTATTTGGAGATGTTCCACTGACTGTTGATCCAACTTTGAATGTAAACAATGTAAATGTTAGTAGAGTGGATAAGAACCTCATTTATGAGCAAATTATTAATGACCTTCAAAATGCAGAAAACCATCTCCCATTAGGCAATTCTATTGAGGCGGAGACAGGTAGGGCTACAAAAGGAGCCGCATCAACGCTATTGGCTAAAGTTTACCTTACAATGGAACGTTGGGAGGATGCCTCAAAAAAAGCGGAAGAAGTGGTCAACTCTGGAGCATATGAACTGTTTGATGATTATGTAGATGCTTTTAAAGTGGAAAGTAAAAATGGTAAAGAGCATGTGTTTTCTATTCAATTTGAAAGAACCATTAACTCGAGCAACTTTCACGCTTGGTTTTTACCGAGATACCGTGGTATTCAGGCAAATACAGAGGAATATGGGGCGATTTTACCCAATATGGATTTTTATAATTCCTATAGCGATGATGATTATCGCAAGACTGTTAATTTTTATACCAGTTATCCTGCTGCGGACGGATCTGGAACGGTTGAATTTGAACCTCACATCTTCAAATATTTTGACCCCACAGTAGATTTGGTAGGAGGATCGAGTATGAATTATCCTCAAATGAGGTTTGCCGAAACCCTTTTAATATTGGCGGAAGCTGAAAATGAATTAAATGGTCCAAATACCAAAGCATTGGAAGCCATCAATGAGGTGCGCAATAGGGCTTCCCTTTCTAATTTGGAGAATTCTGTAGAATATCAGCCCACAAAGGAGTTTTTTAGGAGCGCAGTACTTAAGGAACGTTCTTGGGAACTGGCTTATGAGGGGAAGAGGTATTTTGATATGTTAAGGACAAATACATCTCTAAATGGAGAGCTAATAGGTTATGATAGTGGTACAGGGGTTTTTAAATCTTTCAATGTACTGTTTCCAATTCCTCAGAGAGAGATTGATAACAATACGAGCTTGGTCCAAAATAGTGGCTATTAAACTTAGATTGACCTTGGGTTTTGTCTAATAATGCACCAGCAGCCATTGGATTAAGGTGTAAAGGTTTTGTAATTCAAATTCCAAGACATGGCTAAACCACTTTAGCCAGCTAACTGTGGTTGGTATTTCGGCGGTATTGTTGCTCCTTTTCGGCAAGAATACCGCCAATTTCAAGGGTTTATATCCCCTAATCCATGGGGAAAGATCGGGGGTATAGGCTTTTCCCCTTAAACCCGGATTATATTATAGCGCTAGAGGCGCCAGTCTCGCCAAAAATTGTGTTTCTATCGCGCAAGAGAAGTTCCATTTCATCTAACGTGTTTTACATGCCAAATGTAGTGCTGTCAATTTTTTACGCTTGGCACTGGGTTTTTAAAATTCATCAATAAAGGCAGATTAAAACTTATATTATACAATAATATCCAAAAATTGAGTATATAAATCTAAATTATACATTGTATTACTTAGATTTTCGAGAACGTTATCGCTATTATATTTACTTAACCTCTTTCTAATCCAGCAAAATTTAGATAATTAGAGTTATCTTCTATTTTTAATGATTTTATTAATAACCTATACCTAATCATATTATGGAAAACACAATTACCAAAAAGATGATCCTCTTACTGTTTGTAATGACCATAATGATTACAGCAGGATTAAGAGCCCAAAGTGCCAGGGAAATTTCAGGAAATGTTACCAATGGCGAAGGGATTACTATGCCAGGAGTGACGATTCTGGAAAAAGGAACAACCAATGGGACTGTTACAGATGTAGATGGAAACTATTCATTTATGGTAAGTGAAAATGCAGTGACCTTGGTCTTTTCATTTGTAGGAATGGAAACAAAAGAAATCACTATTGGCAACCAAAGCAAAATCAACGTTTCCCTTGAAGGGGATACGGCTGATTTGGAGGAAGTAGTAGTCGTAGGCTATGGAGAGCAGAGAAAAGCAACTTTAACTGGTGCGATTGCCAGCACAGATGAAAAAATGCTCAAAAAAGCCCCTGTAACCAGCCTTTCCAATTCATTGTCAGGATTGTTGCCAGGTCTAACTACGCTAAACCGATCAGGGGAACCAGGACAAAACAATGCCCAAATTTTCATAAGAGGTCGCAGTACCACAGGCAACACCAGCCCTTTGATTGTGATCGATGGTGTACCTGATGAAACAGGAGCCTGGCAAAGGATTAACCAGAATGACATTGAACAAGTTTCTATCTTGAAAGATGCTTCTGCGTCTATTTACGGCGCACGGGCCGCAAATGGTGTCATTTTGATCACTACCAAAAGAGGCTCAATAGGAAAGCCCGTTTTCAGTTATACTTTCAATCAGGGGATCACACAGCCCACCAGGCTCCCTGAAATGGCCAATTCATGGGAATTTGCAGATTATGTAAATCAATACAGGACTACGATACAGAATTTACCGGCACTGTATTCCGATCAGGAAATACAGACCATGAGAGATGGTACGGATCCACTAAATTACCCCAACACCGATTGGGTAGGCACTATTTTTAAGAAATTCACGCCCCAAAGTATGCATAACCTTAATGTTCGGGGAGGCACAGAAAAGGCACGGTACTCCATGTCCGGTTCTTATATTGATGAAAACAGTATTGTTAAGAATGGATCGCATGAAAGCAATGCCTTTACCTTGCGGACAAATGTAGACGTGGATATTACTGATAATTTCCGTTTTGGCCTGGATATAAACGGGGAGATGGACAATAGAAAAAGACCAGTATTGGGAGGATTCGGTACAGAAGGAAGTCCTCTGATTCCCGCATTTTATCCCAATGGTTTACCAGCCTCTCTCCCAGGAGATGCGGGTGAAAACCCAGCCATCAATTTAGCTGGAGAAGGAGGGTACTTCTCAGACAAAATTTTCAGGACTTTCGTAAAACCTTCTTTTAACATAAACATTCCGCAAGTGGAAGGATTGAGTTTGGATGGCTATGTTTCTTATAGGCAGGAGTACACAGAAGGTAAACGATGGAGAGATACCTGGCTGGTTTATAATTATGATGCCGAAAACGATGTGTTCCTGGAGAAGCAAGGAGGTCAGGTTAGTCAGCCAGATTTACAGGAAGTATTCAATAAGCAAAAGGATTATTTGATGCATTTCAAAATCAAATATTCAAAAGCCTTCGGAGACCATCTGTTGGAAACTTTTGCGGCGTTTGAACAAGCTGAAGGAGAATTCAGAACGATGACTGCCTATAGAAGGGGATTTATTTCTTCATCCATAGAGGAATTGTTTGCAGGTAGTGGAGAAAATATGGTGGCAGATGGAACCAGAAGACAATGGGGCCGACAAAATGTTTTTGGAAGAATCAATTATAATTATAAAGAAAAATACCTTTTTGAAACCAATTTGAGGTATGATGGTTCCTATGCCTTTCCACAAAGTGGAAGGTGGGGATTTTTCCCAGGATTTTCTGCAGGATGGAGGATTTCTGAAGAGGGATTTCTTAAGAGTTCCCCCAATGTGGATAATTTAAAATTGAGGGCGTCTTATGGGCAAATGGGGAATGACCAGATCAATCCATTCCAGTTTATGTCAATGTATAACCTCAACCCAATAGGTACTCATTTTGGAGGTGGGACTCAGGCCATTTTAACGCCTGGAGTGGCACCCAATGAGGCCATTACCTGGGAAGTATCCGAGAATGCTAACCTTGGGCTGGACGCCACCTTATGGCGTGGAGGCTTGGACCTAAGCGTGGATTTTTTCAAACAAAGAAGATCCAATATCTTAACTGCAAGAAGTACAGAAGTCCCCATTTATACAGGACTTGTGCTACCAGACGAAAATATTGGAATCATAGAGAATCAAGGGTTTGAGGTGATCCTTACCCACCGCAATAATGTTGCCCCTACCAACGGCCTCTCCTATACCTTTTCGGGGAATATGGGCTATGCCAAAAACACCATTGTTGATATCAGTGAACCGCAGGATATGCCAGATTATCAGAAAGCAGAAGGCACCATGATAGGTACCCAATTGCTGTATGAGGCCATTGGTATATTCAGAACCCAGGAAGAAGTTGATGCCAATCCCATAATGGCCAATACCCAAGTAGGCGATTTGCAATACAGGGATGTCAATGAAGATGGCACTATAAACGCTGCGGATAGAGTAAGGCAAAATAGGGGTGTAATTCCAGAAATGACTTTTGGATTCAATGCGACCCTTGCTTACAAAAGGTTTTCTCTATTCGCCAATTTTGCTGGGCAAGCCAGGGCTTGGACTTATTTTCACAAACATGCCAGAACTACCCAAAACAGTTTGAGAGAATTATTGCTAAATCGATATACCCCGGGAAGTATGGATTCTAAATATCCCATCCTACCTCAGGAAGATGGTGCTGGCGAAGGAGAAGTCAGTGGCATGCCAAGTACATTTTGGCTTCAGAATGCTTCCTTTCTTCGGCTAAAAACCTTACAGGTTGATTATGCAGTGCCTGAGGAATTTCTTAGCAAATTCAAATTGAGCAGTCTTATGTTGTTTGTGAATGGAAGCAACCTTTTTACACTATCGGATATTAAATGGTTCGATCCTGAAGGTACTCCTGAATCCAGTTCTCATGCAGGATTCAGTTATTCCACGGGAAATTTTTACCCACAAACAAGGGTTTTCAATATTGGTCTGAATGTTACTTTTTAAATCTCCTTTGTATTTCTAAATAGAAAAGTTATGAAAAATACTATCCTACCCAGCATCTACAATAGATTAAGAAGGACAATATATTTGTTAAGCCTCATTTCTGTGGTTATTCTCAGTGCATGTTCAGAAGTTTTGGAAAAAACCCCTATAGACAGCTATTCGGATGCGGCTGTTTGGAATGATGCCGCCTTGATCCAGGCTTTTGCCAATGCCGCTTATAAAGACATTCCTTTTGGGTTTCAAAACGTGAATGGTTGGCGCTTTATGCCTTATGCGAACATGACCGATGAGGCAAATTCTAGAAATTCTGCCTCCAATATTCAGATTATAATTAATGGCAACGCATCTTCCTCTTATTTAGGTCCAATGGACGTCTGGACCGGACCTGATGACTGGACTTATTGGAAACCGATTAATCAAGCCAATATTTTCTTGGATAAAATTCAGGAATCTTCAATTAGTGAAGACCTAAAATCCGAATTATCTGCTGAGATGAAGGCTGTGAGGGCATATGCTTATTTTAAATTCATTAGCCATTATGGAGGCGTTCCCTTGATCACAACTCCTTTTAATTTGGGTGATGAATTCAGGGTTGCAAGGAATACTTATGATGAAATAATGGATTTCATTGTGGCTGAATTGGACGAAGCTATTCCAGATTTACCTTTAGATTATGACGCTTCCAATGATGGCAGGATCACCAAGGGTGCTGCCATGGCCATTAAAGCGAGGGCCTTATTGTATGCGGCAAGTCCATTGAACAATCCTGAAAATAACATGCAGAAATGGCAAGCAGCAGCAGATGCCTCCAAAGCCATTATTGATATGGGAATGTATTCATTGCATGATGATTATAAAGCATTATTTACAGTCGACGGGGGATACAATACAGAGGAAATAATTTGGGGAAGACCCCTAAACATCAATGTGGACATTGAAGCCAGGGTAGAAAGATTGCTCTACCCTAATGGATGGTTGGGTTTTGGACATTCTCATCCCTTGCAGAACCTGGTAGATGATTTTGAAATGGAAAACGGGTTAAAAATAGAGGAAGATGGTTCTGGATATGACCCTCAAGATCCCTATGTAAATCGTGATCCGCGGTTTTATAATACTATTTTATACGACGGCGCACCTTTTAAGGAAAGAACCATCGAAACGTTTACCCCAGGAGGACAGGATTCACCAGATGGCTTTGAGTCGGCTTGGAATGCAAGTGAAACCAGTTATTATATCAGGAAATTTGTAGACGAAGCCCAATGTGGATGTACCAGCAATGAATCGGGAAGCAGCTCTCCTACCTGGATTTGGTTCAGGTATGGAGAAACATTATTGAATTATGCTGAAGCGATGTTTATGTTGGGGGATGAAGCCAGTGCCAGAGAATATGTCAATAGGGTGAGGTCACGGCCAGGAGTTGGAATGCCTTTGATCACAGAAAGTGGAGATGAGCTATGGGAAAGAATCATGCAAGAGAGAAGAGTAGAATTGGTTTTTGAAGAGTTTAGGTTTTTTGATGTCCGCCGTTGGAAAACGGCAACGGAGGTTTTGAGTAAAGACAGAATGAGAATGAATGTTCACAGAAACCCGGACACTGGAGAGAAATCCTATACGGTTGAGTTTTTTCAGCCGGCACAATTCAATGAATGGAATTATTTAGCTCCCATTCCTCAGATTGTTATCGATCAAAATTCCTTAATTGAACAGAATCCAGGGTATTAATAGTAAAAATGGAAATTGTATTGCTTTTGAAACCTTAGGGCATAGAAATTATCCTGAGTACCCTCATGGAGTTTTTAGTCTCAGTAATAGACAAAGTTGTACAATATGAGGTTATAAGAAAGCTATTGATTTATTAATTTTAGCCGCTGGGATTTGCCAGCGGCTGAAATTTCAACGATCAACAAGCCTTTGGGTAGATGATGATCCCATTGATCCAGGTAAAGTGGAAGACCATTCCATTCGGTTTCAACTATAAGGGAGTTCTCTGGTGCAGTAATTTTTATCTTTACTTTCGTATTGGGAGGAAATGCAGTACCGCTGTAATTTAGGTTCACTGATTCTCCATGAGAAGGATTAGGGTAAAGTTTCCACTTACCTATTTCCTCCGAGATTTCTGGAATTTGTAGGGCTATGGTTTTACTGTATTCATAGCTACCATCAGCGTTATACATGCAAATGCGGTAATAGGCGCGCAGATCAGCACCCGGTGTTAGTTGGTGCTCAAATTGGTAAAAAGAAAGTTGACTGCTGTTTTCTTTACTGGATATTTTGCCTAATGTTTCAAAGTGTGAAATAGATTCAATAGCCCTTTGGATTTCAAAATGGCTGGATTCTTTTTCCTTATATGTAGCCCATTTTACAATTACTGAAGAGCTGTCCGGATGAATTTGCGCTTGTATTTCTCCCAGCGTAATGGGTAAGGCACCAAAATATTGCACGTTAAATTCATAATTACTGGTACAGGCAAAGGAATCGGTCACGCTTAGGTAATAATCCCCTTCTATTAATTCGCTGATATCCTGCTCAGTACTGTTAAAATCTCCTGGACCAGTCCATGCAAAGGAAAACTCCCCACTTTCCTGGATGTCCAGACTTATTGCACCATTTGGATTTTCATCATCAGTTTGATGGGTGATATTTTCATTTGGATCTATTGTTACTGGAACCTCTACTGCCATATTGAAAGTGTTTTGTGTTCCATTGGCATCAGTAACAGTCAATTCAGCTGATCCGGAGGCACTGAATTGGACAATTGGTTGTGCAATTGTAGCACTGGTACTTTCGGCATTGGTAAAGGCCCATGCATACTGATAAGCTTCTCTTCCTCCATTTGTGGTACTGGTAAAGCTTACCGAACTGCTTCCATTTTCTGGACAGGCTGCACTGTATTCAAATTGAACTGCCAAAGGAGAATCCACAACAATATCTTCTGAAACCTGACATTGGCCGGAAGGATAATCGTTACAGATATAGCTGTTGGAAAAATCATGGTTATTCGTTGTCCAGGTCAGGAGAGGGTCTTGAAGAACAACCTCATTTCCGCAAACCCATGACAGTGGAAATTCGGTAAGGGTTAGGGTATCTGAATTGATTTTAGCGGAAGGAATGGAGCCAAAATAATAATTCAAATACACATTTGATTCCCCCACAATCAAGTTGGCAAACAAGCGACCATTATTTACCGTACTTGTGGAGCTGGTAGTGTACACAAAGGAAACGAAAGTGGTTTGTTCTTCTCCTGAAGTACAGGTTAACAGGGAATTGGTCATGGGAATTCCTGTAGAATCACTAAGGTAAACGGCGTCAATGGTGTAATTTTTAGAGCTGCAACTCTTGTCGCATCCTCGCATGTCCAGAAGATGGGTTTGGTTTTGGGAAATTGCCGTGACGGAAATCCCCAAAAAAGTAACAACCAAAAGCATTATTCCCCTCACTAAGAACATTTAATATAGTGTAAAAAACTATTTTATAGAGAAATACCTCTATTAATTTTTATTAAATGTAAATATACAAAATATAATTTTATAATCTATAGATATCTAAGAAAGAGGTAGAAGTATAGATAGGCTAATTTTATAGTTATTACAGCAGGTCGAGGTCTCTTAGCTCTTTCAAAAGATGGAGGGTGAAAGGATGAAATTGGAGGGTAAATAAACAATGATCCTCAATCCCGTCTATGGCAAAATGACCAAAGCTGGATTGAGGATCTTTTTAATTATTAAATAAAGTGCCTACACACTAAATTAATTTGTCTCAGAATTTAAGCCTACCAAATATGCGGTAAGGTTTGAAATATCTGCTTCGTTCATTTCCAAATCAGAAGGTTTGGGCATGATACTGGTCGCAAACCTTTTTCGGGAAGCAATATCACTGGCTTGTATGTTGTAAACTTCATTTTGCAAGCCTTCCAATACCACAATTGGTCCATCTGCCTGAAGGAAACCAGAAGCTACTGTGCCATCCTTTAAGGTGATCAACCACATCTCATAACCAAAAGCCAAACCCGCACTAGGATTGGTGATGGCATCCAACAAGCCATTTTGATCAAGTTTCGCGCCAATCATGCCTAAGTTCGGACCAATGTTTCGGCCCTCTTCCCCAACTCTATGACAGGTAGCACATTTCCCTTGAAAAACAAGTTTTCCTTTGGCAGCATCTCCTTCCAAAGCGGTAATATTGGCAACTGATAAAGCGGTTGGTTGTGAAGGATTACTGAAATAGTCTCCAGCAAGTACACGGATGGCTTGTTCAGGATTTTGGAAAATCACTGTACTGATTTCTGCTGTTAAATCTGCAGAAAGCGCTTCTTTTTCTGCCAGACCGAGCAACATAAAGCCTCCGGTTTTTTCTTTGGCCATGGCTTTGATAGCATTGATTTTATCTGCTTTTGAGCTGTTTTTGCTTTCTACTGTGGCTTTGAAGGCCAACATATCTTTCTGGATTTCTGGACTGAGATTGGCTTTCAATTCAGGAATATCCATTGTAAATTCATTCCAATCATTGTTTCTTCTGTATCTTAACCACCACAAAGCTTGGTCTTTAGCCCCTGCTATTTCGCTGGCAGCAATTTCCTGCATGGCATTAACGGCCGCTTGGTCATTGATAAACCCAAGGGCAGTTACAGCTTTTTTGCGCTGTGTATCTGTTAACTGTTGGGACATGGCCCTGTCCTTCAATCCATTGATGGCTTGATTTGGATGCAAACGCCAGGTAAGGTCTTCAAATCCTGTACTCCAGTCTAGTGGTTTTGCTCCCAATTCCTGACTAAGGACAGTATAGATTTCTTCTTCTTTTCCATCCATGGCCAAACCAAGCGCTTCAACATAAAAACGATCCTCGCCTTTATGTTGAGATGCCAATTCAATTAAAATGTCTTTCACCTCATTCATAGGCATGTCCCGCATGGCCACAGCCACCTCACGACGTACCGCTGCAGACTGGTCAGAACTCAATTTGCTAGCATAAGGTAAGATATCCGTTTTAACCTGTCTCAATGCCCTGAAAGCGGTTAATCGCAAGTCAGGATTGTCGGCTTCCAATTGGTCTTCTACCACTTGAATACCTTCAGCCCCCATATTGGATAGCAACCAAATTGCCCTGGCCTGGTGGTAAGGGTTTTTATCCTTTAAAACTTCTTTCACTTCTTCAACGGCCTGGCTGCCTTGTTTTGCGAGTAAGGCAAAGCCCGCATTACGTATATTGACAGCAGGGTTTATCAATGCAGCTATTTGTCCCTGGGTAGTGGATAGGTCGATTGTAGGCTTAGGTAAATTTTTTCCCTTAGGAGTAATTCGGTATATTCTTCCGTATCCGGTGCTATCGATCATTCGATGGCCACCCACCATACCATCGTACCAATCTGCAACATAAATGGCACCATCTGTCCCAACTAGCACATCACTAGGGCGAAACCATTTGGTTTTATCAGCATCTGTGGCCCGACTTTTGGCATCTTCTACGTCCTCCTCTTTTAGAGAGGTGATTAAATTATGGCGTTTCATAATAAAGCCAGCACCTACTGGTTCTGGTTTGTAGGCCAATATTACATTTCTACCTGCTTCACTTGCCAGTAAGGTTCCACGGTATTTCTCTCCCATTAAATCACTTTCATAAAAGGTAATACCGGTAGGGGAACCTGAACCTGTATTGTCCCCAAAGGGGATTACACCTGGATCTTCCTGATGCCAATGAGCCATTGCCGTAGTTTGGCCAGGACGACGATCTGCCTGCCATTTTCTGGATCCATCAGTATTGAAATAACCCATATTTCCGCCTTCCATTAACCAGGAAACCCTGACTCCTTTATTGCCATCATCGTCATTGTCATTTTGCCACATATTCCCGTAGGAGTCTAAAGTCAATTCATAAGAATTTCTAAAGTTATGACCCAATACTTTTAGCCCGGTACCATCCGGATTGATCCGCATGGCGATACCACCTACCCATACTTTTCCATCGTCACTGACCATGCCAGGTTCGTTGTCAATCATATGGGGAGATCCTCCATTGTAAAGGCTACCTGAACGCAATGTCCAGCCACTTTTATCTGTAACTATATGGGGTCCGGCATTGCCTGCATTAAAATAATACTTTCCATCAGGTCCTGCTATCATAGCGTGCAACCCATGGTCATGGTCAAATCCACCAAAACCTGTTAAAAAGACTTCTTTATTATCAGGCTTGTCGTCTCCGTCCGCATCCGTATATATTATGACAGAGGGACCACTTGAAACGATAATTTTGTTGCCAATTACAGAGATACCCAAAGGGGCAGTCAAGTCTTTGTCCTGCACAAATACCTTGGAGGTTTCTGCTACTCCATCACCATCTTTATCCTCCAGAATGACTACTCTGTCGCCTTCTTCATGGTGTTTAAATTTTTCCGGATCATTGCGAAACAAACGATAATTGAGCGCTTCTGTAACCCAAATTCTTCCTTTCGCATCTACATCCATGTTGGTAGGATTGAAAAATTGAGGGGATTCAGCCCATAGCGTTGCTTCCAAATCATTGGGTAGATAAAGCTGGGTATTTTCCGAGTAATATTTCTCATCTAGAGAAAACGGCTCTTCCTGAACCTCTTTTTTACAACTTAGGGTAAGCAAAGAGAGGCAGAGTATCATCATACCAAAAAGTCCTTTTCTTAAATAGACAGGAGTTAGATTTAATAATATTTTATGCATTTTAATTTAAAATTATGGGTTATTTTGTTACTTCTATTGATGTATTCTTTTGATTATATGAAATTTTACAGAAGACACTAAAAGTATAAAAAAAAGTTATCAATCGAAAGTTTTGCTTGCTTACATAAAACATATTTTTGTTTTTGCTAACAAATGAAAATAGATGACTAGAGAGAAGCTTAAATGGTTTGAGGAAAGTTTTACTCTACTAAATGATTAAATCCTGATTTAGGAATAGCTTTCTCAATATTTATTCCTGATTTTTTTCAAAAAATGGCAACTTCATGTAATAGCGGGGCATTGCCGATTTTAGATTTAAGGCCGTTCACAAATCCCCTTTAAATTAGATGCGAAAACTCCTCCTTGGTGTTGTGTAAAGCCTTACTATTAATACTCCACTAATTAATTTTTGATTGAAAATCATATAGAAGACTTGGGTGAATGCTAAAAAAACCAATTTTAATTTTAATTAATTAAAATTTATGGTTAATATTCTGTTTATCCAATTCTTATATTTATCCATTATGACAAAACGAAGAGAATTTATAAAGAAAGCAGCTTTAGGTTCGGCCGGAATGACCATAGGAGCAATGGCGTTTAGTGCTAAAAGTTATGGCGCAATAATTGGTTCGAATGAACGTATTAACTTGGCCCAAATTGGCATCAGAAATCAAGGTACCGTACACATAAACAACTATTGTAGTTTGAAAGACAGTCACAATGTGGTTTTGAAGGTGCTTTGTGATACAGATGAGAACCTTTTTGAGGCCAAATCAAAAATAGTAAGCGACAAAACGGGGGTAAAACCGGAAGTGGAATGGGACTTAAGAAAAGTGCTTGACAACAAAGAAATAGATGCAGTGTCCATTGCTACTCCAAATCATTGGCATGCACTGGCTTCGATTTGGGCTTGTCAGGCTGGGAAACATGTGTATGTAGAGAAACCAGCTTCGCATAATATATGGGAAGGAAGGAAAATGATTCAGGCAGCCCAGAAAAGTGGGTTGACGGTGCAGGTAGGATTGACAAACCGTTCCTACAATAACGTCCGAGATGCGATGCAATTTTTGCATGAAGGTGGAATTGGCAAGTTATACATGGCGAGGGTCCTTACTTATAAATTCCGAAATTCATATGGTACAGCGGCAAATGGCACCCCTCCTGCGGGTTTTCATTACAACCAATGGCTCGGCCCCGCTACCTACCGTCCTTATAATGAGAAGAGAAGTCACTACAATTGGCATTGGTACTGGGACACTGGAAATGGTGATTCAGGCAATACCGGTACCCATCAATTGGATATCGCCCGTTGGGGACTTCAGAAAAATGAACACCCCGAAACCATTTATTCTATGGGAGGAATTTATGGCTTCAAACAGGATGATTGCGAAGCTGAAAACTGTACTCCAGCCACCAAAGTTTATGGGGATGTGAATACTTATGGCCATGACAAATCAGGTCAGGAAACCCCGAATATTCAATCTGGCTTATTTAAATATGCCGATGGGACCATGCTTGAATATGAAGCCCGTGGAAGGTATACCAACCATGAAGGAAGTGATGGCAAGGAAGTCGGTAACTTGTTTTATGGGGAAGATGGATGGTTAGAAATCAGCGGCAATACCTGGAGGGCTTTTCACCACCGGGACACGAAACCTTTTGCAAGTTCCAAAGAAGGCGGAGCGGAACAAAAGGCAACCCTCTTTTCCAACTATATTGAAGCAATACGTTCTGGAGACCATACCATGCTCCAATGTGACATGCGAGAAGGCTTTTATTCTACAGCCTTGCCTTTATTGGCCAATATTTCCTACCGAGTCAAAAGAGAACTGAAGTTTATGGGCGATTATGAGAAGTTTGCCAACGATCCTGAAGCTGACACCATGCTTTCAAGGGTTTATCGTGAGCCTTTTGCTGTTCCTGGTCAAATATAAAGGAAAAAAAATTCCCTAATCAAATGCATTGGAGGAGAAAGGTTCTGGGAACAAGTCTTTGTATTTTATAACACTTGGGCTTGTTCCTGATTTTATTATGTCATTAGATTTTTAAACCATTGAAATTTACCGGCAGCAGTACCGTTTTCTTCCAGGCTTATTTTTTTCCTACAATGGTACTATGAGGGCTTACAATTTTTTTTATGGTTTACTTCTAAGCTCTTATTCTTTTGAATATTTTGAAGCTTAATATATAAGGTACACACAAGCATTTAATAAATCCTCCAGATTGCTATTTTGAAAAGACAGGTTGTCATCATTTTATAGCGTCAGGGAATTCATTGCATCTATTGGTCAAAAGGAATAGCTTCAATTTTTTTATCCTAATGAATGATCACGACTTTATTGATAGTGTGTCAGTAGTCAGGATTTTCTGTTTATCAATATAGGTTTTTACGATTAATTAGGTTTTTTTGGTAAAAAATAAAGTTTAAGTGAAAGTACCAGGGCATATAGGTGCCTTTTGGCACATGATAAAATTATTAATTGATAGAAAAATGAGAAAACTTGCGATTTCAATTGGCATCCTCCTTGGTTTATTCTCTTGCAGTGAAAAGTCAAATGAAAATAAAGTATACTTAAGTGATGCTACAGAAAAAATCAAAGGGGAGAGAATAACTGCAATCAATGATGACAACGGACTTGTTGATATTTATTTAATTGATTCTTTGCTTCTTCTTAATGATCAGGCAAGTGAAGAATTTTTTCAAGTTTACACCCATAAGGACTTTAAAAAGGTATTTAGCTTTGGCAAATTTGGAGAGGGACCTGAAGAACTTAGCAGCATGCCACTTATAGTTCCGAGTAGTATTAAAAAAATGGGGAAAGATGGATATAGTTTTTCAGTACATGATGTAAATAAAAGGGTTATAAAGAACTATTCATTAAAGGATATATTTCAAAACAATGATGTTCCAAAAGAAACCTATCGTGTAAATGAAAAAATACTGGGAGGATTTGAACTGTCTTTTTTGCCAAACAATAGGATTATTGGAAAAGACCATTTAAATGGAGAAGGTAATTTTTTCATTTTTAATGAAGATTCACTAACAAAAAATTGGGTTAATTATTTTCCAGACCTGCCAAATGTCAATTTTGATAAAAAGAAACCTATAGCCTATGACAGCTTTTTGAGTTTTAATGAAGAAGCTGGAGTAATTGTTCAATCGATGAAATACTTTAACAGATTGAATTTTTTTGATTTGGATGGAGTGTTCAAGAATTCCATATTAATTGGTGATGAAGTATTGCCAAATTTTTCGAATGATTCCAATTTGTTGATACCCAGTGGGGTGATCACATTTACTGTGGATATGTTTCTGTGCAATGATTACATTTACCTGCTATATGCAAATATGGAAACAGGTAAAATGTTTCAGGGTGATACTGATGATAGTAATCCCTTTAAAGTGCTGCAATTTGATTTTGAAGGAAGGTTAATCAATGCCTATAATTTAGATAGACAACTGTTTTCTTTTGTTATTGATGATCAGGAGAATCTAATGGGCTTAAGTTTTGAAGAGGGTGTTGTAAGGCTGATCAAATATAGCCTGTAATGATTTCATCTAACTTTTTATAGCTGAACATTGCTTTCTATATTGATGTCATTAGTGAATTTTCATGGTGCTAAAAAAACCTAAAAGGATGAAATTTTGTAATTGATATTGTTGAATTTTAGGTATATTACCTAAAACTGTAACCATGAAACTTTTCCAATGCGGCCATTGCCGGCAGCTAACTTTTTTTGAAAACATCCATTGTAGCCATTGTCAGTCCACCCTGGGTTTTGACCCAAATAGTCTTGACCTGCTGGCTCTCGAAGAATCCAATGGCCATTTTACCACAAGGGATGAAGCCAAAGTTCCCTTTCGCTTTTGCGAAAACAATAAGCTAGACGCCTGCAACTGGTTGATACCCCATGAGTCCAATGATCGATTTTGCAGGGCTTGTTCGCTAAATAGGGTTATACCGGATTTGGTTAATTCTGCTTATAAGAAAAGGTGGATAAAAATCGAACAAGCCAAACACAGATTGGTATATGCCTTATTGCGTTGGAATCTTCCCTTTTTTCCGTGGGAAGAATCTTCTGGTAAAGGGCTGGGCTTTGAGTTTAAAGCCAGTCAACAGCAGGAAAATGTGTTGACAGGTCATGCCTCCGGTATTATTACCATGAACATCGCAGAGGCTGACGATGTAGAACGTGCCATGGCTAGAAAACAAATGGACGAAGTTTACAGAACCGTTTTGGGGCATTTCAGGCATGAAATCGGTCATTATTATTGGGAGGTATTGATCGCAGATACGGAATGGCTGGAAAAATTCAGGTCTGTTTTTGGAAACGAAAGCATATCCTACTCCGATGCGCTGGATACACATTACAGTAAGGGAGCTCCAGACAACTGGCAGGAGAACTTTATTTCTTCGTATGCCAGTGCACACCCATGGGAAGATTGGGCAGAGTCTTGGGCGCATTACCTTCATATGGTGGATACCCTGGAGACTGCTTATGCCTTTGGCTTGTCCATAAACCCCAAACTAACGGGGATTCCAGATATTGTTACCACTCAATTTTCGGAGAATGCCTATGGTTTTGTTGATTTCTCACAGCTCCTCAATCAATGGACTTCTTTGTCTTTGGCCTTAAACAGCTTGAATAGGAGCATGGGCCTTCCAGACACCTATCCTTTTGTCATTTCATCCCCAGTTAGCAAAAAACTTGCATTCATCCATGAACTTATCCATAGTTTGGATATGGATACTCAACAAAAAGCTTAAGCCATTTTTTCCTTCATTGGTGTCAGAAATAGGCGATTCCACCTATTTCTGTTAAACCCAGATTTTGTAATAACCTGAGTTCGATTTGAAACCGTCCTAAATAAACAACTATATCGTCACTGAGAACCCTTTTAGTGGGTTTTCTGAGGTGGAAAAGGGAATCGCAGTCTCGACTTGTTCGGGATTCTCACAGCTTTTTCCACTAAAAGTCCTCACTAAGCCTACCAATGACAGATTTTTATAAAACTGAATTAGGTTTAGGTCATATGATAAAATAATTTCCGCCTTGTAGATTTTCGGCGTTATGAAATTTAAGCAGGGATTAGCAAGGACACAGGCATGTTTGACCAAGGTTTATAGAATGAGTACTGGGGAAGCAAGTGGGCAAGTACAAACCTAAAAATCAGGTGTTTGCCTGTGTGAGGGTAGCCTTAAATTTTAGCCAAAAAGATACTCAGCGGTGGGGTTTTCCCTGAGGTCTCAGGACAGGTTGGTTACTTTTTTGATCCCGATTCGTTTCACTGCTCGGGACATGCACTGCAGCAAAAAAGTAATAAATGCAATAGTAAATGTTTTGGCGTAGATATAGGGAATTGAGATGCTGGGCATATTATTAAAGTTTTTGGCAAAGTTAAAGGCATATTTAATATTTATCCGTTCATTTCTTTTCCATTGATGAAAAGAAACGAACCAAAGAAAAATCTAGCCAAAACTAATCTTCCCCCCACAAGGCCCAACGCCGCCTCGTAGTTTTGGCCCGGCCACCGCGCCCCAATATTAATAATTCCGTTAAAAATTACTATCTACCTGAGTTCTATTTTAATATATGGCAATTTGGTTAGTTTGGACGGTTTCATATTTGATTACAGGCTTTTTAGGGAAAAAAGTATAAGCAATCAAGCCTGAGATAATTTTGTGATGAAATTATTAAATGAACGGTGTCGGGAATGTTCAATCTGGCACATATTTTTGAGCTCATCATGCACCGTTTCAATGACAGATCTTTTTCTGAGCATTATCTTATCTTTTAGTTCCATCAGGGTATTTTTCATATTATTTCTGATATTGGTAATCAGGTGAAGGTTATGCATAAACAAAAATTCCGTCAATACTTTGAATATATATCCTTTGTCAGCATAAAGTTTTCCTTTTAATTCATTCACAAATCTTTTATTCTTCAAGGGCTCTCTGTCATCAACATTTCCCTGAGTAATTACAAAATTCAATAGCTCCCCTTTGTCATTGATTATTAGATGAAGTTTAAAGCCAAAGAAGTATCCCATGGTGGATTTACCCAACTGGGCAATGTCTTTGAATACCCTGATTCGCTTGGTCCACTTGTTATTACAAACTCAAATAGGCGTAGAATCAATAAAGGCTATCCCTGTACTATCTCCTAAACAAAAGGTTTTCAAGAATATAGCCATTGGGAATGAGGCAGATTGCATTAGTTCTACAAACCTGTTGTATGAAACTGTATCCTGAAATAAATGTACCATATGAACCTGTACATAATTGATATAAAAGTGTTTCATATTCCTGAAACCTCCGGTATGAAACAGGGCTCATTTCCGAGGTCCTCTTGGGTTTATTTCCTAAAATGTGTTATTCAACGGAATTGTAAAATTCAATGCAAAATTCATCTATAAAATAGAAAATTCCGGTAATTTTGTCATCAGTTAAAGTCATGTCTGAGTAGTTAAGTTGTTGTTTTTCAAACCATTAATTTTACAAAAAGACATGGCTTTTTCTATTTTCTTCAGTAATATTTTTTAAATATTATATAGATATAATATGGTTAATAGTATAAATATTAGTAGTTAAATAAATATTCAAATTAACTTCAAAATTAATTAGGTATTTACCAGAAACACCTCTCATTCATCGGATTTCGTAGATTTTATTAATCGAACTCAGGTTAATAGGATTTCTCCGCCCTGACAATAGTCAGGGGTATAGCCTGTCCCGTGTTTAGGGGAAGTATTGCAATCGGAAGAAAATCAGGCTGTTAGGAGAAGGTATTTCAGCATGTAATAAATTGTCTATTGCATATTTCGGGTTTAAATAAGGGGCACCAATGTGGCGAAGCCTAATGTTAATTTAGTGCTGTATTTCTGAATTTTTTAATATTAACAAAGGGCCATTAAGTTTTTTAAGTTCTTCTGAAGGATTGACTTTATTGTAGTATTTGCCATTAGATCCAAGTAGCAAATCCAAGTCTCCATCTAAATCAATATCACCAATTTCAAAAGTAATCCACCTGGCATCCATTTTGGTATTTAAAATTTTAGGCTGATAAGCATAGGTGCTTTCTTGCTTTAGGTATACGAAATCCTGCCTGCCTGGTAAATCAAAGTCCGGGAAATAGGCTACTGCCACAATTTCAAGTTGGCCATCTTGGTCAAAATCTGCTGCAGCACATTTATTGACACCATTCATTGGAAAAAAATATACCTGCTTGAAGTTATTTTCCCCATCATTTTCAAATATTCTTAGCCCATGGTAGGGTTTTGAAATAGGTGGATAATCCCCATTGTCTCCATTTCCATAAAGAATGTCCAGGTGTCCATCTTGGTTAAAGTCCACTAAATCAAAATGAACAGACCCATAGGTAGGAGGGAACCGGAGAACTCTTTCTTCACTAAATTGACCTTCTCCTTCATTGTAAAAGATAGAAATCCCTTCATCTCCTTGCGCAAAGAGGGCAATAATGTCCTTTTTCCCATCTCCGTTCATGTCTTTTACAACTGTATGAATGGCTCCAGCAACATTTTTTAAGGTGGTTTTTTTATAAGGTTGTTCCGTATTACCTGTGTTTTCGAACAAAGTAAGGGCTCCGGTATAATAGCCAAATTCTGCTACCAGAATGTCCGTGAGCCCATTGCCATTTATATCTTCAAAAACAGTTTGAACAGGTCGGTTCAATTGGCTCAAAAATTTCCTAAAGGAGGAATACTGAAGTTCTCCAGGATTTCTGAACAAGGTGATCAAATCTCCAAATTTATTTTTCCCGGGGGAGAGCCTGAGGGAACCAGCCAGTGTGATGGAGAGCTCGTCCTTTCCAAATGCTACATCTGTGGGGGCAGAAGGAAGAGGGATCATTTGAGAAATTTTGTTGGCATTATTTAAAATGGCCAATGAACCCCGCTCCCCAGAAACACCCCCAATATAGATGCCTTTATGATTGGGAGCTGTTTTTAAGAACGTAATGTTTTGAAGCTTTCTATTTTCTTCTGGTTCCACCATTTCAAAACCTTCCAAATGGCCCATTTCACTTTCTTCCCAAATGGTTTGATTCAAGACTTCGGGCGCTTCTGCTAAATAATAATCTTTGATTTTTTGCCAATCTTCGGAGGAAATGCTAGGTGTTTCAGGAAACATATTGCCTTCCTCAATGGCCTTTCTGTTAATAGCTCCTTCGAGGATTTTACTTCTTGGTACCTCGGCCTCATAAACCCCAAACAACCTCCCCATCAAAGGCAATACCGACCGCTCCCAGGTTTTTTTATCCAGTTCAGAGGGTTCTGGATACAAATGACAGGTTTGGCAATGTTTTTCTGACAGTTCTTTCCCTGAGATGACATTCCTTTCCAGCTGCTTTTGGGTAGCTTCCTTTTCCCCTGTACTCCCACAGGAAGAGTGAAGCAAAAGGCACAAGAAAATTACCCATAGCGATTGGATTTTATTATTTTTCATGAAATACGCATTACCAAGGCCTTTATACTAAATTGGTGTTTCCACCTTCTTTTAGGCTGATATCCATTCCTCTTTTATTTGTTTTCCAGGCACCTGAGGTAAAGTCAGGAACTTTCATGGTCTTCCCCTGTTGGGCTACTGATTGTTCACTCAAAGGAGTAACAGCAGTCCACAATGCAGCATCATACACATCCATTTCCAAAGGCAATCCATTTCTTAGACAGTCAATTAGGCGCCAATCACTGGCCGTTACCCTTTCGTAGGACCTGCTTCCCTTGATTCCACCAGCTTGTGATACTTTCTCCTGGAAGGTTCTAGTCATCTTTGGGGTGTATTTCTCTACAAGTGCTTTGAATTCACTTTCTTCCATATAATCCTCACTAACCGCTATTCTAGGTGGTCGGGCTTCATAGATCCCTTTAGAGCCACTGATCAATTGGAATCTGGAACCTGGTCTGGGTGAGCTTATATCATGTTGCAACATGATGGTTCTCCCTTTAAAAGTACGAATCAGGGTAGTATTCATATTTCCTCTGTATTTAAGCCCCTCATAAGGTTCAAAATAAGGATCCTTTTCTGCCAGCTCTTTCATTTTTGGTCCCATGGTAAAGTCTCCACTGGAGAAGGAAACCAAATATTCCATTTGATCCCCGTAATTAAGGTCCATCATCTGAGCCACTGGTCCAAGACCATGTTGAGGATAAAGGTTGCCATTCCGGCCAATGTTTTCTTTTAAGCGCCAAGGCCGGTAACCGAACCAATTGTCGGCATCCCGTTCCCACCTGTCTGGTCCATTTACCCTATCATGAATGTAATTGCCTTCGCCATGAATCAATTCCCCAAAGAAACCATCTCTTGCCATATTTAAAATGGTGGCTGCCATGCCGTCATGACAAGACCCACAACCCATAAAGCAATGCTTTTTTGTCCTTTCTGAAGTTTCCACCACCTGCCAGCATTCTTCAAGGGAAATACCTACTGGCAATTCGGTATAAACATGCTTGTCTCTTTCCATGGCATATACGGCTATGGGAGCATGGAACTTCCATGGGGTTGCAATGTAGATCAGGTCTATATCATTGCGGTCACAAAGCGCTTTGTAAGCTTCTTCACCATCTGTATAGGTGTCCGGATTATGTCCATAACCTTCTATTGTTTTAAGTGCTTTTTCAATATTTCCGGGAAGAATGTCGCACAGCGCAATAATGTCTACGTTTTCTATACTTGCAAAACGGTTTAATGTTCCTGAACCACGACTGCCCACGCCAATTAAACCCATTCGAACCCTGTCCATTTTTGGTGCAGCATAACCATGCATGTTAAAAGATTGCTTGTGTAACTGCGTTTTTGGGGTTTCAGCCTGTGACCTGCTAGCGCCTACAACAATACCGGCACTAGCCATACCGGCAACTTTGATAAATTCTCTGCGGTTATTTTTCATTTTTCAAGTTCTTTTGAGGTCAAAATAAGTTGTAAAAATTGGAATGGTAAAGAGGATTCCTTCTGTCAATGAAATTTCTTCGTATGCGTTAATCCCTTTACTATATAGTCAATACAAGAGAAATAAAGAAACAATATTCTAAAAATAGTAACGGAAACGTTATCGAAGATTTGTAGAGATTTTTCCAACAGTCACCCAAAATTTCAATCCCTATTCTAAGAAGTTAGGATAGTTGGTGCGCATGGATCAATGCCAATTATAATTTATCCAGGCCTTACAGAATTTTGTAAAATGGATTTCTCAATGTTGTTCGGGTTTAAGCGTTTTTGTCCTAAGCCAATTCAGTTTCCTGATACAATTGGTACATGGCCAAGCAGGCTTCCCCTCGTAAAACATTGGATTCAAGTGCTCTATTTTCATATAACCAGGATTGCGGCTGCAGGTTTCTTCCATCGGATTTATTCATGGTTTGAAGGATTTTCTGTAGGACTGAAATTGACACAATTTGGCCATTATTGTTCAGCTCGGCATTGATGGTGATTTCTGGATTATTGGTAATGTCTTTGAAAATACCCAGCCACAGCTTACAATCTTCAGTTGATAAATGCTCCTGTGTCCTTGCCAAATAGGAATCAAAAAATCCTTTGGTACCCCAAAACTGTACCGCATCAAAAGCTTTATCAGCCCTGTCTATGTCCTTAAAGTAAGTCAGGATTTGATGGTTCTTAATTAAAATGTCCTGGAGTTGTAGCACAGGTACATCCTTAATTTCTACCTGCAATTCCCTGGACAAATGGGCAGCGATACCTGCAACCTGTCCAATTCCCATCCATAAGGGTTCCATTCTTACAGTAGAATAGGCAACATGTGTAGTGGATGCCGCCACCGGAACAATCAATCCCAGGACTTTTTCAGGAACCAGAATCCTGTATGGAATCTGGTAAGGAGAGATTTCATACATCCCTATATAGCCCTCCAATACCTTATTGTCTTTTGATGGAACTTTGGAAACTGGAAAGCTGTCAATTGGAAATTCACCTGTGATAATGGTGTCTTCAAAAACAGTGGTTCTTTGGGCATTCCCGCGCAGGGTAACATCATTTTCGGTGAGGGTGTACATTCCTTTTAGTCGCCTTGCCTCACGAATATACAATTGCCATGGAAAATGTTCGTTGTCTGTAAATTCATCCTTCGGCAAGTGGTATTTCATGGCCAAATTTCTATGTTCTTCCGGAATTTCCGGATCATTCTGAACAAAATAAATCAAGCCTAGGGTCAATTCTCTATGCCTCTTGAATATTCTTTCTCGAGCAGCCCAGTTGGATTCAGGGTAGGAGTAGTTTTCTCCCACAAATGGAAATCCCAATGGTCTTGGATTGATGTTGACATCATACTTCCGGTTTGGTATTTCGGTGAAGGAAAAAACCCGGACCATTGTATCAAAGTGATCTGAATAATAACCATGTCCTTCTTTAAATACCTTGGGGGCACTTAATCTTCCGTCCTTTAAATCATTGAAATATTCCACATAGTTGTTTCTATCATAGCCATGAGGAGGTTCAGTAAGTACATAGCTATTTTCAGGGTCATCCGTCATGCACAAGCGATAGGTATAAGCAGGGAACCTGTTATCTTCTTCACCACTACCTCCTTCCAAAAATGCTTTTTCATTGAAATCAAAGAATATATGGCCTGCATGTGCTTCATTAAATTCCTCTTTTCCTTCTCTACCCAATCTGAATGCCGCACCCGCAAGAGCAAAAACATCCCCTTCATAGGTAGCATCTACAAATACTTCAGCTTTGAGGTATTTATTGGCTCCAATGCTACGGTCCTTGAATCGTAACCTGGAAATTTTTCCGGATTTCATCTCGGCTTCTTCTATTTGGTAATTGAATAGCACCTTGATGTTTTTTTCTTCCGCCACCATTTGGTTAAATACCAGTTCGGCAACCGATGGTTCATAATAATAGCCTTCTTTGCAAAGCAGTACCTCTTTGGCGTTTTCGCCGTATTTATCGGTATAGTATCGTAGCACCTTTTCGGTAAACTCCTTAAAAAGACCAGCAATGGCTTCTTTGTTTTCTATATCACTTTTACCTAACCCACTAGTGGTCATTCCTCCTAAATGGGAATGGTATTCTGTAAGGATTACTTTAGAACCCATTCTTGCCGCTGCAATTGCCGCCATTATTCCGGCTGGGGTTCCACCTATCACAGCAATATCAGCAAAATCTTCCCCTTCCGAATCGGCGTTTTTATATACACATGAAGCAGTTATTCCACTACCCGTAATTAAGGTTCCTAGTGAACTTAATCTTATAAAATTTCTTCTATCCATTTTTAATTCAAGGTTTTAACAAGTGGTGAAACTTGAAGTATTCATTAGAGGCTTTAGGTTATAACCGGAATTTTCAACAATGTATGCCTTAATTTATCAGCTGCAGATTGCTAAAGGAGGCAATTTTGGTTCATATTTTAATGGGCAATAAGGATTTGGATAATTGCATCCAGGGCATGGCTTAAAAACGAAGTGGACCAGGGTAATCGATTAATTTTCGATTAATCGTACTCCCTAAACAAAGCAATAAATAACCATTTACTTTTTCAAGGGAGGCATTTCCAACTTATCCAGATCGGAGATTTTAACCTTTAATACTTCTATTTTTTGCTTTACTGAGCCAGCGAAGGCAATAAGCAAATGGCCATCTTGCTCAATCACATGGGGATAATCGATGTGTCGGCCTCCAGTCAGGTAACCCATCTTGGTAAATACCATTCCATCATCGCTAATGGCCAATGTGAGAGGGTCTCTTCGTTCAGGGTGAGGGTTAGAGACCAATACATACCTGCCATCACTCATTCTTAAGCCATTGAATTTTGATCTTGCATCAGGGAAATTTGTTTTCACGGGATTGCTCCATGTCCTTCCATTGTCTATGGAGAATGCCCTGTAGAGGTAACCACTTTTCCTATTGTCTCTAAAGAGTGCCATAAGGCTTTTTCCGTCAGGAAGCACCCACCAGTAAGGCTCTTCAGGATCCATTTCTGTGGTAGAGCCTGTTACGGGATAGGATTCCCATTGATCAAATCCCTTTATTCCACCAAGCAAAAACTCAATACCAGATTCTTTATAATCATAAGCTCTCCTGGACATTAACCATTCTCCAGAAGGCAATAGTTTTGGAGGAAAATTGTTGATGGCATTTTTATAAACCACTCCTTTTTCTTCCCACGAATTAGATTCTACGTCCCACTTGAAAGCCCAAAGCTCCAGGCTTGGACCAAAAAAGCCTGCTGCCTCATCAAGGGATGCCAGGGCCAGAAGTTCCCCATCTCTATGCCAAAAACCGCGTGAAATCCAACGTTTTCCTTTTTCAGTCCGGGTATTGTAATGTTCTGATTCCGGGCCCGATCCTTCTGGGTAGGAAGTAAGAAAATCAGGTTTAGACCAGCTAAGTCCATCTGGACTAGTAGCAAATTTCACTACCTGTCCAACCCTGTCTTCGACACCTGGGCCATCGCTCCACATCAGCCAGTATTTGTTATCGTAAAAAGTGATATAGGAATGTTGGTTGACACCCCCACTTGTTTTTGCTTCCGAGAAAGTGGGTTGGTTTACCCCTTGAGCCGTCACATCACTTACGAGTGCATGTTCGGATGGAATTTTTGGGAGGTTATCAAAATCAATATCATGGGGATGCTCAAACCAGTCTCCCATTAGCATTAATTTGGAGCTTGGATTTGTTACCGGGTCAGGGTAATCCTCAGGTTTGCTGTTTTCAATTTTTTGAGAACAGCCAATAATTTGAAAAAAAAACAATGCTATTAATATTTTCAAATACTGTTGTTGTATGCTTTTCATGTTTACCGTTGTTACTTTGATATTCTTCACAAGTTTCCACTTTGGGGCAAACGTTATTGGGTTAGGTATCAAAGGTTTACCAATAATATTATTGTTGTTTTGTGATTATAGATCACAAAATAGCTAATTTATATAGGAGTCACAATATAATGTTTCTTCTGTACTTTGTGGAGAGAAATGCGTTTTACCCTACCTGTTTTTCACTGATCCCGTTGAAAAGGGTGAGCCCATTCCTGTCATTAGAAGAATAATTCATAGGACTTTCATGAAGGCACTTTAATGTTCTTAAAACCAAATGTCAATTCAAAAAGTAAAATGTTTTTGTGAAAAATAGCTTTAATATCTTTTGTAAAATGTTTTTTGAGGTTTTAACTGATAGAAACTATTGTTCTCATATATTATAATATTTTATTATTTTAAATAAATATTTTAAAAATTCTGTAAATACTATTTTTAGTTATAATATATTTTTTATTAATAAATAAACATAAAAAAATATATTATAGTGGGGTCGTTTTTCGGTTTTTATTGCTCTTCTTTTAAAGGACCTAAATTAAGCTTTTCCACGAACTAGAAATGAACAGAATAATTAATAAAACCAATTATTCTGTTCAGCCTAAGGTGTCGCTAAGTCATCTGGAACCTCTTGAAGCAATAAAAGGTAAACCTGACAGAGAGATATGGATGTCTTTTGATAAGGGAGATGAATTGGCCTTTAATTTTATTTATCGCACCTATGTCAAAAGGATGTTTCATTATGGTTCACAGATCACCAAAGATGGTGAACTGATAAAAGATTGCATTCAAAATATCTTTATTTACTAACGGCGAAGAAGAGGTTCTTTGGGTGAGATATTATGCATTAAAGCATATTTGTTTAAAATCTTAACCAGAGAAATTGTTAAAAATTTAAAACTTGAGAAGCTTTCAGAAACAAGATATGATGAAATAAAGGAGCAATTTTTCCCCATTTCGATATGCCCTGAGTCCATTTTGATTAAAAGGGAAAATGAGTTGGCCAATAAGGAAATGGTCAGAGAAGCCCTTCAAAAATTAACGTCCAGGCAGCGTCAAGCGATACTATTGTTATATGAAGAGGAGATGACCTATAAAGAAGTGGCCGAAACGATGGAATTTAGCGACGTGAAATCAGCCAGAAAAATTGTTTATAGGGCAATGGCCACGCTAAAAGAGATCCTTGTTGATCAAAAATAAATTCAGAAGAGCGATAGTAATAGGATGAAGTATAAAGATTTTGAATTAGTAGATTTTCTTGCAGATGAATTTTTTATCCTTTGGGTAAAGAATCCTGACAAGAATACCCAACATTTTTGGGAAAAATGGCTAACAGAACATCCAGAGAAACGAGATATCGTATTCAAAGCCATTTCTATAATTAGAGCAATTGGTTATGATGAGGGTGAAAACATGAGTGACAGTACCTATATAGATATTTTTGAAAATGTAATGAATGCTGACAAGGATCACTCACCAAAAAGCAGAAGTTTTTTATCTCCAAACAAAAATAACTACTTAAAAAATATTGCAGCCATTTTCATTTTCGGTTTTTGTGCATGGATGGGATATTACCATACTTTTATTTATTCTGAACCTTCCTCGGTATTAAACGAGGCTTTTATAATAAAAAGGGATACGAGTTTAGGGAATCGTTCCGTCATTACTTTGGCAGATAGCAGTAAGGTTTATCTCAATTCCTCCAGCGAAATCACCTATCCTTCAAATCTTGCTACTGGAGATCGTTGGGTGAAGTTAAAAGGAGAGGGTTTCTTTGAAATAAAGAAAAATGGTAAGCCATTTACAGTTTTAATAGAAAATACCAAAATAGAGGTTTTAGGAACCTCATTTAATGTCAAGGTGGAGGAAGATAAGTTGTCAGTAGCCTTATTGACAGGGAAGGTAATGGTAAAAGATGAAAGGGGAAATCAAGTAGCCCTAAGTCCGGATGAAATGCTGGTAATAGAAAAAAGTGGCGATTTGTTTAAAAGCGAATTCAATAATCTTGAGGTGACAGGATGGAAAAACAATGTGCTTGTTTTTAGCACAGACAATTTCGAGAATTGCAGAAAAAAAATTGAAGACTGGTTTGGTGTAGAATTAATATTATCTGGAACAATACGGAAAAGTTGGGTCTATTCAGGTACCTATAAAAATGAATCCCTCGAAAATGTATTGAGGGGAGTAAACATTACTTCTGGTCTAAAATTTAGAATTGAAGATAGAAAAGTAGAACTGTACAATTAAAACAAAAGACATGGCAAACATTGATTCAAGTTAGTATTACAAATTGCAGGGCCCATTCTGGGGGGAATGAGACCCTGCTTTGAACAGCCTTCCACCAAAAGAGGAAGGCAATAGTTAAGTCGTCTAAAACTTAAACCACACAATATTATGAATAAAGATATATTGAGACAACTCATTATGGTGTCCAAGAGATTGTTTTATGGCTTTGCCATCCAATTGATTTTCTGTACTGTACTGCTGGCAAATACCGGAATTGCGCAGAGAAAGGCAATTGATGAAGTCAAGGTATCACTTGACTTAAAGGAAAAGACATTGTTGAGGTTTTTCAAAAACATAGAATCAAAGACTGATTTTAAGTTTACTTACAATGATGACAGGATCAATTTAAAGCAGAGAGTTTCCATTAGCCAGGAAAACATTTCGGTTTACAAAGCTCTTGAAAATATTGCCAGACAGACACAACTAGGTTTCACACAGGTAAATGATAATATTCATGTCAAACTTAACCCTAGAGAAAGCGTCAATCTTGCGGAATTTGCTGATGTTAAGATTAGCGGTAAGGTAGTTGATCAAGATGGAGAACCCCTACCTGGAGTTACCATTGCTATTCCGGGTACTACTTTAGGTACAGCCTCTGATATTGATGGCAATTATTCGTTAACTGTTCCTGAAGGATCCACATTGGTGTATTCTTTTATAGGTTTTCAATCTCAGCGTATAGTTGTAGGGCAACGAACAATCATTAACATCACACTTGAAGAAGAGGCTGGGGCATTGGATGAAGTAGTGGTTATAGGGTACGGCACACAGAAAAAAATCAATATGACTGGAGCCGTGGATGTTATTTCCAATGAAAAAATAGAGAATCGGCAAGCTTCCACAGTATCTCAGATTTTGCAGGGCCAGTCTCCCGGATTGGACTTTTCGGTAGGCAATAGTGGGTTCGAACCTGGAGCCTCAATGAATATAAATATTCGAGGAATGGGATCCATTAATGGGGGGAGCCCTTTCGTATTAATAGATGGATTTCCGGGTGATATGGATAGGTTAAATCCCAATGATATTGAAACCATATCTGTTTTGAAAGATGCTGCGGCTTCTGCGATTTATGGGGCTAGAGCTCCTTATGGCGTAATTTTAATTACGACAAAAAGTGGGAAAAAGAATGAGAAAATGACCATCTCTTATTCTGGAAATATGTCATATAATGTACCAGATAGGCTTCCACAGCAATTGGATTCTTACACCTTTTCAAGAGTAATCAATGAAATGGGGAGCAATGGAGGAGGAAGAACTTATACTAATGAAGCTATAGACAGAATAGTTGCTTATCAAAATGAAGATTGGGATTTCCTGAAACCTTTATATCCTGCAGATGCCACCCATTATGAAACCTTACCACTCTCCAGTGGTAGATGGGGTAATAACCAAAACAGTCATGCTAATTATGATTGGTATGACGAGTATTATGGGCATAGTCTTAATCAACAACATAACGTATCTGTCCGTGGAGGAGGTGAAAAATCCTCATATTACCTATCAGCAGGCTATGTAGAACAGAATGGAGTATTGAATTATGGGACTGACAACTATAAACGTTACAATTTAATTGGTAAAATCAATACCTCGATTACCGAATGGTGGGATGTAAGGTATGAGGCCAGGTTGATGAAAAGTCCAAGAGAATTGCCTAGCATTTTACCCAATTGGGATTACACCATGATTTTCAGGCAAATTCCGAGAACAGTTCCTACTGAAGCTAAATACACTGGTTATGGAACCTATCATCTCCAATCAAAAATCCCTTTTATTCAGGATAGTGGATCTGATAAGCAAGAAACAACAGAAAATTGGCATACACTCGCGACAGAAATACGACCTGTGAATGGTTGGAAAATTAATGGGGAATTTGCCTACAAAACTGTTGATATCAATCGCACCAATTTATTTTTGACTTTTTACGAACATATGGTGGATAAAAGCTATGTTGCAAATGCCCAGTCCGTTCCCAATAGCATTCAAAGAAGTCAGTTGATCAACTCTTATTGGACCACAAATCTTTATTCTTCTTATGAGCATAGTTTAGGTGGACATAATTTTCTAACCATGTTTGGTATGCAGTATGAGTTGGACCAAACTAGCAGGATTAATGTGAACAAAACAAATTTGATTGTTCCTACTATACCTTCGCTGCAAACTGCCAATGGAGATGCTGTTGCTAGTGAGGTATTAGGACATTGGGCTACTCAGGGGTATTTCGGTAGGATGACATATAATTATAATGAAAAATATCTTTTCGAGGCCAATGCAAGGTATGATGGCACTTCCCGATTCCAAGAAGAAAGTCGTTGGGGATTTTTCCCTTCTTTTTCTTTGGGTTGGAATTTGGATCAGGAACTTTTTTGGGAAGGAATAGAAGACAAGATCAATTCCTTTAAAATCAGAGGGTCCTGGGGACAATTGGGGAATCAACAGGTTAATCCTTATCAGGATATTGCTTTAATACCTCTTCAAACTGGAAGACTAAATTGGTTGTTTGACTATGGGGAAAATAGACCATTAGGCTATACTTCGACACCTAGTCTAGTGAGTCCAAATCTAACATGGGAGACCTCAACGACTTTGAATTTAGGAGTGAATACCAGTTTTTTAAACAATAGATTACAGTTTGATTTTGATTTGTTTGAAAGAATTACGGATAATATGATTGGTCCGTCAGAACCAGTACCAGGTGTCTTAGGTTCTTCGGTGCCCAAATCCAATAATGCTACGCTTAGAACCAGAGGCTGGGAAACATCTGTCAGATGGAATCATGATTTACCCGGTTCGGGGATATCCTATTTTATTAACTTAAATTTATTTGATACCAAGTCTGTTGTGACTGACTATTTGAATCCATCAGGTATTGTAAATGATTGGTATGCAGGAAAAAACGTAGGTGAAATCTGGGGATATACTGCCCATGAATTATATCAGAATCAAGATGAGTTGGATGCTTATTTGGAAAACGTTGATTTATCATTTATAAATAATTCCTGGAATCCCGGTGATTTGAAGTATTTGGATATTAACGGTGATGGAAAGGTCAACACAGGTTCTTCCTCATTGGATGATCCTGGTGATCTGTCAGTGATTGGTAACAGTTCTCCAAGGTATCAGTGGGGGGTAAATGTAGGATTAAGTTTTAAAGGGTTCGACTTTTCTTTTTTATTCAGAGGCACAGCACGTCGAGATTTTTCGGTCGCTTACGGGGGAGAAAATTATATGTTTTGGGGAATTAGAAATTGGCTTTTCACAGGGCTTACCCCTGAACATTTGGACTATTACAGAGATCAACCAGGAGATTCATACACAGGATTGAATGAAGGGCAGGCAAATATTAATTTGGATGCCTACTGGCCAAAACCATATTTGGATCTCAATCAGAACAATAAAAATAGGCATCCTTCAACAAGGTATCTTTTAAATGCTTCATACATAAGGCTCCAAAATGTTCAAATGGGGTACAATATTCCCCGAGGTAATTTGGAAAGGATCGGTTTGCAAAAATTAAGATTGTTTATTTCCGCAGAAAACCTCTTTACCCTTACTGATTTAATTAAAGGACTAGATCCTTCTGCATTAGGCGACCCAAGCAAAATAGGTATGACTTATGGCTCGGATAAAATGATTTCTTTGGGTATCAATGCCTCGTTATGATAGTTAAAAATTATAATTTAAAATTTAAAGCTATGAAATATATAATATATCTAATATTTATTGTTGCCTTAACATCGTGTCAAGATTTTTTGGAACGACCGCCTCGAGATGCCATTGGTCCTGATAGTTATTGGAAAACAGCTACGGATCTTGAAAATTATGTCCTTCAATTTTATCCCTCGTTTCCAGGTCATGGATCTTGGTATGGTGGATATGGCTATAATATAGTCAATGCTGATAATGCAATTAATTTAATTCCAAGTGTCGTTTTAAATGGAGAAAGAGGTATTACCGGTGGCAGATGGACTAGCAATTGGTCAAGTATAAGAAGTGTAAATATATTTTTTGATAACTATGAAAAATGTGAGGATGACATTGATACTTATAAGCACTTTCTTGGAGAAGCACACTTTTTTCGTGCCTGGTATTATTTTGAACTTTTAAAACAATATGGTGATGTTCCCTGGTATGAAACAGAGCTTAAACCAAATTCAGAAAGTGAATTGATGAAAGCCAGGGATCCAAGAACCCTTGTTGTAGATGAAATTTTAGCAGATTTAGATCAGGCAATCGAACACCTCGATTTTAGAAATGATATTGGAAACAACCGGATCAATAAAGAGGCTGCCTTGGCGTTCAAGTCAAAGGTAGGACTGTTTGAAGGAAGTTGGCAGAAATACCACGCAAATACAGTTTTTGGTACCTCGGGTGCAGATCCTAACAAGTACTTTCAAGCCAGTGTGGATGCAGCTATAGAATTGATGAATGGGGATTACTTAGTCGGTTTGCATGAAAATTATTATGAAATGTTTGGATTGGATGACATGTCAGATGTCAATGAAGTGTTGATGTACCGAGCATATAATATTAATGATGGCGTTTTTAATGATGTCCAATATGTGACAACTTCTATGCCGGTAGGAGTCGGCATCACCTGGTCTTTGGTGACTAGCTATTTGGACAAGCAGGGCCTTCCGTTAGATTATATGTCTTTGGCGGGGAATTTCAAGGGAAATGATTTTTTGTTACAACTCGGCAATTTGATTGACCCGCGGTATAGGGCCTCCATTTGGACTCCAGATGATTTGGTAGTAGAGAGAGACGGTACTACTTTTGATAAACCTAAAATTGATCAGGTGGATATTGAATTGAACCCAACTGGGTTTCAATTGAAGAAAAGTTCGAACCCCACCTCACCTGGTGCAGGAACTGGTGGAGGAGGTAATGGGGAAACAGGTTATATTTTGTTCAGGTATGGAGAAGTTTTGGTTAACTATGCCGAAGCCCTCTACGAATTGGAAGGTACTGTAGCCTATGAAGCGCTAAACAAACTAAGAGCAAGAGTTGATATGCCCGAATTCAAAGTTCATAACCAGGAGGATGATCCCAGTCGTTTAGACTATGGGTACCCTGTCAGTGATGAATTGTATGAAATTAGAAGGGAGAGAAGAGTAGAGCTGGCTTTGGAAGGGCATCGCGAAGATGATTATAAAAGATGGGCTGCACATAAACTTTTTAAAGATAAAAGGCCAAAAGGATATCCATTTAAGCCTTCGGAATTCCCTAATTATAACCCACCTTTAGATGAAAATGGACTGATCGATTTTTTTCAGAACAGATTGCCTAATGGTTTCCAGTTCAGGGAAAATCAGGATTATTTGAATCCTATACCTGTCGTGGAATTGACACTCAACCCTAATTTGAATCAAAATCCAGGTTGGCAATAAAAAATCCCTCTGATGGCTTGAATGGAATCAAACCATCAGAGGTTTTGAAAATCAAAAAATATTGTAAACCTTATCTCAATTTTAAAAAGCTAACACTTATAAAGTAATGTTGAAAAGACATATCATCCTTATTTTTATCATTGGAGGGATATTCATGAAGGCTCATGGGCAGTCGACAAATAAACCTTTAAATCAACCCAATATCTTATTCATAATGGTTGATGACCTTAGGCCGGAATTGGGCTGTTATGATCAACCGCATATTAAATCACCAAACATTGACCGACTGGCCAGAATGGGACAATTATTTACCCAAGCCTATGTCAACTATCCAGTTTGTGGACCTAGCAGGGCCATTCTCCTTTCTGGTTTATATGGAAGTCCCAATCGCTTCAATGGCTGGAATTGTTCTCAGGACAAAGATGTGCCAGGACTGGTAAGTTTACCCATGCATTTCCAAAACAACAATTATTCTACTGTTTCCTTAGGGAAAGTTTATAACAATTTTGAAGACGGAAAAGGTAGTTGGGATGATATATGGAGACCTGCCTTGACCACAACAGCATGGGATTACCAATCAGGGGAAGGGATTAGTATTTTTAAAAGGCTGAATGAAGACAGGCAATACAATACCCAAGCCAGAAACAATCAAAATTTACCAAACAGGGGGCCTGCCTTTGAAAATCCGGAAGTGCAAGATGTTGTTTATGAAGATGGGAGAATAGCCAGCAAGGCCATGGAAAAACTGCAAGAGTTTAAAGGTTCTGGAGAAGCGTTTTTTATGGCTGTAGGTTTTAAAAAGCCTCACTTACCTTTTAATGCCCCCAAAAGGTATTGGGACCTTTATGATAGGGAAGAAATTGAATTGCCGGATAATTTTTATCCTCCTAAAAACGCACCAAAAGAATCCCTTCATAACTACAGTGAACTCCGGGCCTATTCCAATATCCCAAATGAAGGTCCATTTTCCGAAGATCTTTCCAAAGCACTTATTCATGGATATTATGCCAGTGTGAGCTATGTTGATTCCCAGGTGGGTAGGGTTTTAGATGAATTGGAAAACCTTGGACTAGATGAAAACACCATCGTGGTACTTTGGGGAGACCACGGTTGGCAATTGGGAGAACATGAACTTTGGTGCAAGCATTCCAATTTTAATACCTCAATAAGAATCCCCCTTATCTTTAAAATTCCAGGAAAATCAGCCAATATAAAACAAGAAGCATTGGTGGAAACAGTGGATTTATATCCTACGCTTTGTGAGTTGGCAGGTATCAATCCACCCCTCCATGTGCAGGGTAAAAGCTTTGTAAAGCTTCTAGACGATCCTACATCAGAAGGAAAAAAGGCCATATTCAGTAGGTCAAATTTAGGAGGAGAAACAGTCCTCACTAAAACACACGCTTACACTGAGTTTTATGACAAAGACGGTGAATTAAAATCAAATATGTTATTTGATCTAGTCAATGATCCTGATGAAAATGAAAATACAGTTGACAAGCCCAAAAACCAGTATATTATAATCGAAATGTCTGAGATGTTAAGAAATCACATGGTCAATAGGAATAACATCCCATTGCCTTAAAGCCCTAAAAAATGAATTATCGCCAATTTATTAAGAGAATACCAATAGCAAGAGTTTTCTGTTTTAACGTATTACTGTTTTTGATTGTGGGCTGTGGGTATGGTGAAAAAAATGAAAAGGACTTGACACATCAACCTCCCAATATCGTGGTGGTCTTGGTGGATGATTTGCGATGGGATGAGTTTGGGTTGGCTGGTCACAATTATATCCAAACGCCCAACATTGATCGCCTGGCAAAAGATGCGGCCTATTTCAAAAATGCCTTTGCTACCACACCGCTTTGTTCACCCAGCAGAGCTAGTTTTTTGACGGGGAAATATGCTTATTCCCATGGCATTACAGACAATACAGATAGAAGTGTTTTGAGCCACCAATTGAAAACCTTTCCTATAAAATTGCAGGAAGAGGGTTATGAAACCGCATTTATTGGCAAGTGGCACATGGGCAATGACAATACACCTAGGCCCGGTTTTAACGAATGGGTTGCTTTAAAAGGGCAGGGGAAGGCCATTGATCCAGACTTTAATGCAAATGGAGAAGAGGTACAAAAAGAGGGTTATGTGACCGATATTTTAACCCAATATTCTCTTAATTTCATAAGTCAAAAAAGGGACAAACCTTTTTTATTGTACCTCTCTCATAAAGGATTGCACCCAAACTTACACCAGGATGCGACTGGGAAGGTGACCACTATTGGAGGTGGAGGTTTTGTTCCTGCAGAAAGGCATAAAAACAAGTACGAAAATGAAACCTTCAATCGCCGACCCAATGCCTACATAAGGCCTCAAGACAAGCCTGCTTTAATGCGGGAAATCAACGGATTACCTGAACTTGGAGAGTCGACAGGCACTCCCGAAAAGGTTATAAGAGACCGAGCCGCAATGTTAATGGCCATTGATGAAGGACTTGGAGAGCTCCTTAATCTGCTGGAAAAAAGAAACCTGGACAACAATACGGTTGTGGTCTTTGCCAGTGATCATGGGTATTTTTATGGAGAACATGGCTTGAATGAAGAAAGGAGGTTGGCTTATGAAGAATCCTTACGAATTCCACTCCTTATCCGATATCCACCACTTACAACAGGAGGTTTTGAAATTGATCAGCTGGCACTTAATATAGATTTGGCCCCTACATTGCTTGAGTTTTCCAGGCTTAATAAGGACAGTTTGATGGACGGAGAATCTTTACTTCCTCTAATAAAAGGAGAGGAGCCAATAGGGTGGAGGAGCTCTTTTTTCATGGAATACTATTCCGATAAGGTATGGCCTAGAATGGTCAATATGGGCTATAAGGGAATCAGATCAACACGCTATAAATACATACAATACCGTGACCTTGAAAATATGGACGAACTGTACGATTTGGAAGAGGATCCATTTGAGTTAAAAAATATTATTGACCATCCTGACTACCAGGTAGTGTTGGAAGAAATGAAACTTAATTTAAAAAACCATTAATTATGATTAGAATCACCGTATTGTTTATGGCCCTTTGGACTATGGCTTTTTATAATCCGATACCTACACAGGCACAATCTGAAGGGCTTAAAATTGGTGCTGCCACCAAAATTATAACACCCGAATTAGACAGTTGGGTGCAAGGGGCAGGAGTCCCTAAAAAAGCTTCTTCCGTTAGAGATGAACTTGAAGCAAACGGAATCTATTTTTCAAAGGGCGATTTTCAATTGCTTATGGTCAGTTGTGATTTTGCTGGGATCGAGCCAGATCTTAATGTTCGATTGCGCGAAGCCATGGGGGCTGCAACTGGAATTTTGCCTAGAGACATCCTGATCTCATCCACACATACTCATGGAGGGCCATCTTTGTTAAAGACCAATTATCTAATGCCTCTGGATAGGGCCTATATGAAAGATTTATTGCCATGGATGGTAGCATTGGCAAAAGAAGCTGTTGCTGCTGCAAAACCAGGTAAAATTGGCTGGGCAGAAGGTGAAGTCCAAATTGGTTACAATCGCCGGCTAACCTGGGCAGATGGCACCCATTCTATGCATGGAGATGCATCCAGAAAGGATTTTGCAGGGCTAGAAGGGCCAGATGATCCCCAACACCTGGCCATGTTTGCCGCTGATTTAAAAGGGAACCTTTTGTCTATCCTTTACCACAACACTACCCATCCCACTATCTTTTATGCAGATGGTATTTTCTCAGCTGATTTCCCTGGAGAGGTAAGAAAAACTTTCCGCAAGGAATTTAAGCAAAACCTTCCTGTGCTGTTTTTAAATGGAGCCCAAGGAGACATCAGCATGGAAAATATGCTGGATAGAAAATCGGAATCCGATGAGGAAAAGATAAAGAAAATAACTGATTTGGTTGTCAAGGAGACAATGAGGCTTTACAAAAATATTGAATACCAGACGGACCCAATATTGGAACATCAATACCATGATTTGAAGGTAAGTGTCAGATTACCAGAAACCGGAACCCTGATCAGGTCCAAAGAAATCTTGAAGAGAATTGATGCTGGAGAGAATATACGTGGGATGGAGATGATCATGGCTTTCGGCTCCGTGCACCTGCAAGAAACATTTGGCGAGAATCCATTTGATATTTTACCTGTGCACGCCATCAGGATAGGAGATTTGGCCATGGTTACCCAGCCTTGTGAATTGTTTAGTCAGTTTGGTTTGGATATCAAAAGGAGAAGCCCTGGTAAAAGTACCATCGTAGTGGGGATGACGGATGGATACAATGGCTATTGTCCCACGATATATGGGCTTCTAGGAGGCGGATATTCCGGTTCTCCTATCAGTTGGACACGTTTAGCGCCTGAAGCAGGATACAAAATAGTAGAAACCTCCGCCGTATTACTCAACAAGGTTTGGTCAAAATAAATAAGATAGTTTGATGAAAATTTCTTTTAAATATGTTTTCAGGTTTACGATATTGATCGTGGGATTGACTATGAGAAATCATAGCATTCAAGCCCAATCTCATTTTAATGCATGGCTAACTACTTGTTCTCATCTAATAGGACCAACGGGCAATCCAAATGCTTTAAGTCGAGTCATCAACCAATCCAAAGGAATGGACAAAAATGCCCCTGGTTTCAATTGGGATATTTTGGTTGACCTTGGTGACTGGACAGCCAGCCAAGAGCCCCCAGGTCATGATGAAGGGGAGGCTTTGAAAAAGCAATTAAATCAAACTTTAGGTTCCGATAGAGGTAATTTTTTTACAATTAGTGGGAATCATGATGGGGAGCAAAGAGGTTGGAAACCAGGCGAATTTGCTCAAAAGTATGTAAACCCCTTGGGAGCGCAGGAGTATGCCGAAACTTCCGGGTTTGAATACAATCAAAGACCTAATAGAGAGAAATTCAGACAGCTGATCCATTACCCCGGAACCCGATGGGATCGATACCTTGTTCGTACAGGAAATGTGATTTGGATCATGCTATCAGATCGCAATGAATATGATGAGTGGGCAGAGAAAAGAAATGATTTTAGCGGGAAATTTCAAGCGGGTAGAGGCAGTGATTTCGGTATGCCCAAAGGAGGTTATCCATCCGGTGCGGTTACTATTGATACTTTTGAATGGTGGAAAAAAGTATTGGAAGACCCTCAGTTTTCCGATGATATCTTCATTACTGCCCATCATTTGCTACCTGCCAATACTACGATTACTACGGATGATGGTGAACCAGGAGCTTATCATGGTAAATCAGGATCAATGGGCCCAAAAGGTGAAATCGGAGGTCAGCTTTACTGGATCAGAGAATATTCTGAAGATGGGGAGGAGATAAACCAATATGCTCAAACCCGACCCTTTCTTAACTATCTACAAGACCACCCGGGAGCCATTGCAGCTTGGATTGGTGGTCATAGTCATATTCATGGTCCTGAAGCAATGATCAATGGGAGAGGTATTTCTGTAAAAAAGTTTGGCGTCAATTTTTTAAGTGTAGGAGCCTTGACAGACTCTCATGCTGGTGGAATAAACCAAATGAGCAGACTTTTATCTTTTGAAGAAGGAAATGAGGAAGCAATTGCTAATGTATACGTTCACAAATCTAAAGATGGAACACCTCTGGGCTGGCATACGGCTTCAGCACGTCGAATTTCCCTAGGTAAAAAGTTTCATAGCCTAGGTAAAAAGTTTCATAGTCCGGATTCTAGCTTGAATATGAATAGTCCAGTTTCATTAATTGATGCCAAAATGATTGAAAATGCTCCGGAACCAACAAATAAACCTCGTTTTCAATGGGACCTTAACAAGGACAAAGATTATGATTTCAATAATGAAAAGCTGATTGTAGGTAAGGATGGAAGCCCATATGGTGTTTTCATTGGTGAAAAGCCATTGGATTTCACCAATGATACTCCTATGGGCATAGGTAAGGCTGCAGATTTAAGAAATAATAATGGGGGAATTCAAATAGAAGCCCCATTTGTACCAGAATTGAATTGGGAAAACTTGACAATAAGCTTTTGGTTGAAAACCTCAAATTCCAACCCCCAAACGCTAGTACATTACGCCTCAAAAGACCATGGAGAGAAATTTAAAATTTGGTTTGATGGGGAGTTTTGGATTTGGCAAGTAAATACAGGAAATAACATAAAAATGGTAAAATGGAAATCTCAGTTGTTGACTACAGGGAATAAGTGGTATCACATCATGGCTTCAGTTGGAAAAGAAGAGGGAAAAATTAAAATGTATATCGATGGTAAATTAGTGGACGAAAAACCTTGGCGGGAAGAAATATTGAATACGGTGACTGAGCCAAAGTTTGTTTTCGGAAATGAAATTAACCATCAATTCTCAAAAATCAATTCACTAAAAAGTCCATTTGGTGGTTTAATAGATGAAATCGCAATTTACGATAGGATGATTATACCTAAAGATGTTTATCCGGAATTATATTAAAAACAAACTGTCATTATTGTGTTCCGTACAAAATGAAATGTCAAAAAATATGATCAGAATAATATATTTTATAGCTAGTTTAATACTTGTGTTTGCACTTTCCGGACTTAAGCCCGTTATAACTCAAGAACTACCCGAAAAGCCTAACTTCATAGTGTTTTATGTGAATTACCTGGGGTATGGTGATATTGGTCCATTTGGGTCGGTATTAAACCGTACGCCTAATCTGGATCAACTGGCCAAAGAGGGGACCATATTTACCCATTTTTACTCCACGTCGGGTGTCTGTTCACCTAGCAGATCCAGTTTACCATACCACAGGATCAGTTAAACAGCGCACTGACCACTACTAAGGATTTGTAAGTTACGTTTACCAAATGGGCTGGTGGAAAAAATCCGGATGACCGAATCATTGATGGTAAAGACATTAAAGAACTTTTGCTGGGATCACCGGATGCGACGTCACCTTATGAAGCCTTTTATTATTATGATGGACCGCAATTGCAAGCCGTGCGGAAAGGTCCATGGAAACTATATCTGCTCTTAGAGAAAAAAGTCTTTTCCAATGGAGGACAGGATATACAACTTTTCAATGTGGAAACTGATCCGGGAGAAACAAGTAAGGTGATTGTATCCCATTCTTATCTCAAATCTGAAATGATGGCTTTGGCCGAAACGGCAAGAAAAGATTTGGGTGATGGAGATGGAGTTGAAAATCAAGTTGGTCAAGGACAAAGGTCAGTTAGTAGAGTGGATCATCCGGTCCCTCAGTAAATGATTTTACAGTAAATAGTTTAAAAAGAAAGATAGAAGCCCTGGAGAAATAGCATAAATTATTGATGAAAAAATAGGTCTAAATTGGTATTTATTAAGGATGAGTTTTTAGCAACTGAGGAGTTGTGGTCTGGTGCATAAATATTGGGAGCAAAATCATTTTGATAAACTGACTCCCGAAAATCCACATCAAAAGGCATAAAATTTTTTATCAATATGTCAAGTTTTTTTTATTTTTTACCAATAAGATTGTAGTTGATATAAAATTTATCGGGCACGTACACTATAATATTTCATTATTTTATATAAATGTTTATAAAATTTTATAATATCGATTTTTTTATATGTTTTATACTTTTTTTAGGAGTAAATGAAAAAAATAATTTTTTAATGGGGTTGTTTTTCGCCTTTTAATGCTCTTCTTTTATAGAGGACTTCGATCAACCTTTACCACTAACTAGAAATGAAATCAATAATTAACAAAAATAATTATTCCGTTCAGCCCAAGGTCTCGCCTAGTCATCCAGAACCTCTCGAAGCGATAAAAGGCAAACCTGACAGAGAGATATGGATGGCCTTTAATAAGGGGGATGAATTGGCCTTTAATTTTATATATCGCACCTATGTCAAAAGGATGTTTCATTATGGTTCACAGATCACCAAAGATGGTGAACTGATAAAAGATTGCATTCAAAATATCTTTATCTACTTAAGGCGAAGAAGAGGTTCTTTGGGTGAGATATTATGTATAAAAGCTTATTTGTTTAAAATTTTAACCAGAGAAATTGTTAAAAATTTAAAAGTTGAAAAGCTTTCTGAAACAAGATATGATGAAATAAAGGAGCAATTTTTCCCCATTTCAATATGCCCTGAGTCCATTTTGATTAAAAGGGAAAATGAGTTGGCCAATAAGGAAATGGTAAGAGAAGCCCTTCAAAAATTAACGTCCAGGCAGCGTCAAGCGATACTGTTGTTATATGAAGAAGAGATGACCTATAAAGAAGTGGCCGAAACGATGGAATTTAGCGACGTGAAATCAGCCAGAAAAATTGTTTATAGGGCAATGGCAACGCTAAAAGAGATCCTTGTTGATCAAAAATAAATTCAGAAGAGCGATAGTAATAGGATGAAGTATAAAGATTTTGAATTAGTAGATTTTCTTGCAGATGAATTTTTTATCCTTTGGGTAAAGAATCCTGACAAGAATACCCAACATTTTTGGGAAAAATGGCTAACAGAACATCCAGAGAAACGAGATATCGTATTCAAAGCCATTTCTATAATTAGAGCAATTGGTTATGATGAGGGTGAAAACATGAGTGACAGTACCTATATAGATATTTTTGAAAATGTAATGAATGCTGACAAGGATCACTCACCAAAAAGCAGAAGTTTCTTATCTCCAAACAAAAATAACTACTTAAAAAATATTGCAGCCATTTTCATTTTCGGTTTTTGTGCATGGATGGGATATTACCATACTTTTATTTATTCTGAACCTTCCTCGGTATTAAACGAGGCTTTTATAATAAAAAGGGATACGAGTTTAGGTAATCGTTCCGTCATTACTTTGGCAGATAGCAGTAAGGTTTATCTCAATTCCTCCAGCGAAATCACTTATCCTTCAAATCTTGCTACTGAAGACCGTTGGGTGAAGCTAAAAGGAGAGGGTTTCTTTGAAATAAAGAAAAATGGGAAGCCATTTACAGTTTTAATAGAAAATACCAAAATAGAGGTCTTAGGAACATCATTTAATGTAAAGGTGGAAGAAGATAAGTTGTCAGTAGCCTTATTGACAGGGAAGGTAATGGTAAAAGATGAAAGGGGAAATCAAGTAGCCCTAAGTCCGGATGAAATGCTGGTAATAGAAAAAAGTGGCGATTTGTTTAAAAGCGAATTCAATAATCTTGAGGTGACAGGATGGAAAAACAATGTGCTTGTTTTTAGCACAGACAATTTCGAGAATTGCAGAAAAAAAATTGAAGACTGGTTTGGTGTAGAATTAATATTATCTGGAACAATACGGAAAAGTTGGGTCTATTCAGGTACCTATAAAAATGAATCCCTCGAAAATGTATTGAGGGGAGTAAACATTACTTCTGGTCTAAAATTTAGAATTGAAGATAGAAAAGTAGAACTGTACAATTAAAACAAAAGACATGGCAAACATTGATTCAAGTTAGTATTACAAAATTGCAGGGCCCATTCTGGGGGGAATGAGACCCTGCTTTGAACAGCCTTCCACCATAAGAGGAAGGCAATAGTTAAGTCGTCTAAAACTTAAACCACACAATATTATGAATAAATATATACTGAGACAACTTATTATGGTGTCCAAGAGATTGTTTTATGGCTTTGCCATCCAATTGATTTTCTGCACTGTACTGCTGGCTAATACCGGTAATGCACAAAGGAAAACGATTGATGAAGTCAAGGTATCACTTGATTTAAAGGAAAAGACATTGTTGAAGTTCTTCAAAAACATAGAATCAAAAACTGATTTTAAGTTTACTTACAATGATGACAAGATCATTTTAAACCAAAAAATATCCATCAGTCAGGAAAACATTTCGGTTTACAAAGTTCTTGAAAATGTTGCCAGACAGACACAGCTGAGTTTCACGCAGGTGAATGGCAATATTCATGTCAGAACCAACCCACGGGAAACCACAACCGAAAGGGTGGGCATTGCAGAGCTAGCTGATGTAAAAGTTACAGGTAAAGTAGTAGATCAAACGGGGGAGCCCCTACCTGGAGTTACTATCGCTATTCCAGGCACTACTATAGGAACAGCCTCTGATATTGATGGCAATTATACGCTCAATGTTCCTGAAGGATCCACATTGGTGTATTCTTTTATTGGTTTTCAGTCCCAACGTATAGTTGTAGGACAACAAACAATTATCAATATCACTCTAGAAGAAGAAATTGGAGCCTTGGACGAGGTAGTCGTAACTGGCTTTGGTACCCAGAAGAAAGAAAACCTTACTGGAGCCGTTTCCAGTGTTAGTAAAGAAGTACTTGAAAATAGACCTATAACCAATATTGGTCAGGGGCTTCAAGGGCAAATCTCCAACCTAAATATCACCCAGAATACAGGAACACCCGGAGGAGGAGCAACTTTCAATGTCCGTGGATTTACTTCCATAAATGGCGGCTCACCACTTATTTTGGTAAACAATGTGCCAATGGATGTAAATCTTATCAATCCCAATGATATAGAGAGTATATCTGTACTTAAAGATGCTGCCTCAGCTGCTATCTATGGTGCAAGAGCGGCATACGGTGTAATATTAATTACGACAAAGTCAGGAAGTAAAAGTGATAAACCGGCTATCTCACTTTCCTTTAATAGCGCGGTAAATACACCTGTTGTGAAATTTCAAACCATGGATGCCATGGAAAGAATGAACTACATGAACACGGCTAACATTGCTAGAAACGGTGTGCCTTATTACCAGTTTACAGATGTTTATCAAGACAAGATCATTGCACATTACAATGATCCCACCCAACCTTCAGCCTTTCCAGATCCACAAAATTCAAATATTTGGTTGATGAGTGGCAACACCAACTGGGCCAAAGAATTAATGAGGGACAGTTATCCTATGAGCCAATATACTGCTAGCATTACTGGTGGAGATGATAAATTTGATTACTATACTTCACTAAATTATCTCTATCAGGAAGGGATTAACAATCAGTTTGATGAGAAATACAAGCGTTACAATTTTATGACAAATCTGAATTACAAAATTACAGATTGGGCAAAAATTGGAACAAAAATTTCCATGAACAACAGCAACCATATTTTTCCTCCCAATAATTCCACCAATCATTTCCCTGAAGGAAATAGCCCATTCCAATGGCACCAATGGGCCAATTGGCCTGTATATTTCCCTGATGGCAATTATGCCTCAAGTGGCTCTGTTCCCAATACTGTGCAGTTTTACAATGAAGCAGGTCATAGGAAAAGAGAAATTCAAGACAGTTGGATTACAGGTACCTTACAACTTACCCCTATAAAAAATACCACCATCAATTTTGAATATACTTCCAATATAAAGAATACTCAGGAAGAGGAATATTATAAAAAATTGCCAATGTATTTCGTAGATGGATCTGTAAGTGGGTATTATCCTTTTACGAATCCCAGCCAGGTTACGAAGAGTAGTTACAATGATAAATACTATGTACTCAATGCCTATGCAGATTATACGAATACCTTTGGCAAGCACGACATTAAAATAATGGGTGGTTTTAATCAGGAAAACCTCGATTCCAGGTATTTCTATTCGAAAAGAGAAAACCTAACGGTTGAATCTATTCCATTTATGAATTTGGCCTATGGAGAGCGTTATGTGGGTGATGCGGCCTCACAATATGCGATTAGAGGTGCTTTTACCCGTTTTAATTATAATTACGATGGCAGGTACCTTTTGGAATTCAATGGGCGCTATGATGGTTCTTCCAAATTCCCAAAAGCCGACAGATTTGCCTTTTTCCCTTCGCTTTCTTTAGGATGGAGAATTGATAACGAAGAATTCTTTGGTAATCTCGATAGCACTTTTGACATGATGAAAGTACGACTTTCCTATGGTAATCTTGGCAATCAAAATGTCCCTGGAAATTACCCATACATAGCAACGTTTAGTGCTGGAACAGTCAACTACTTGTTGAATGAAAATAGACCATTGACTGTATATGCACCTGGCCTGGTAAGTCCCACTTTAACTTGGGAGACTGTTACGCAAAGAAACTTTGGTATGGATTTCACCCTTTATCAAAACCGATTGAATGCTTCTTTCGATGTGTACCGTAGGGATACTAAAAACATGCTGACAAGGTCTCAAACACTACCTGCCGTACTAGCAGAAAGTGAGCCAAGAGAAAATGCCGCTGATTTGAAAACAACTGGATGGGACATGACGATAGGTTGGAGACAACAAAGCAATGACTTAACATGGGGAGTTAATCTTATTTTCTCTGATTATACTTCCGAGATCACCAGGTTTAGTAATCCTGTAGGCTTAATTTCTGATTATTATGAAGGAATGCAAATCGGAGAAATCTGGGGCTATACTACAACAGGAATTGCTCAAACAGATGCAGAAGCCCAAGAATTGGATCATAGTAACTTGGTAGGAATTGAAAGAAAAGCAGGCGATTTATTATTTGCAGATCTTGACAATGATGGAAAAATATCTCCTGGCAATGGCACCTTAGATAACCCTGGTGATAGAAGGATTATTGGCAACAATACCCCTAGATACAGCTTTGGAGTGAAGACAGATCTTCAATGGAAAAATTTCGACTTAGATGTGTTTTTCCAAGGCGTAGCCAAACGTGATGTGTGGTTAAGCAATAACTTCTGGCTTGGTGGCTACACCAGTGAGTGGAATGCCCATAACAAATTATTGTCAGATTTTTGGACGCCTGAAAATCCAGATGCTTACTTCCCAAGGCCAATGGTTTCGGGTGGATCTGATGTTACCGCCGTTCAAACGAGGTTTTTGCAGAATGCTTCTTATTTAAGACTAAAGCAGTTGACTTTGGGTTACACACTTCCTAAGGCTTTGACACAAAAAGCCAAAATGGAAATGGTAAGGGTGTATGTTTCTGGAAATAATATCTGGGAGGTTACAGGCATTCACGAGTACAAGAATTTATCTGATCCTGAAATGAATGGGGCCCAATATTATCCCATTTACCGTTCATTTTCTTTAGGTGCTAATATCAATTTCTAAATAATACTGTCGTGAAAAAGATAACTATATATATTTCTGTTTTATTACTCGTGGTAACTACTGCTTGTAACGATGAATATTTGGAGAGGTATCCCCTGGATCAAATAAGTGATGCCCAGTTTTGGACCACCTCCACAGATCTTGAGCTTTATGCCAATCAATTTTATATTGATCTTAGAGATCCTCAGGTCAATTGGCGAAAAGATGATAAATCAGACAACAATGCGCCAGGTGACAGAAATTCTTATGTCTGGGGGGAATATGTAATCCCTGCTACTGGCGGTGGCTGGGGCAAAGGGGATTGGCAACCGATAAGGCGCTGCAATTATGCTTTGGCAAGAATAGCTGAGATGGAAAAAGATGCCTTGGTTTTGAGGTACGAGGGCGAAATAAGGTTTTTTAAATCCTTTTATTACCAAAAAATGATCGAACGTTTTGGAGATGTTCCTTGGTATGAGACTGATTTGCAAACAGATTCAGAAGGATTGGTTAAAGCACGGGATTCCAGGAAGTTAGTATTTGATAATATGCTAGCAGATTTGGACTTTGCAATCGCAAACCTTCCCGAGGAATCCGGGGAAAACAGGTTGACCAAATATGTAGCCCTTGCTTTCAAAGCGGATGCTTGCCTTTTTGAAGGCACCTTTAGGAAATACCATGGTTTAGGTGACCATGAAGTGATTTTAGCAGAAGCAGCAGAAGCTTCAGAAGCCGTGATCAATTCGGGTAATTTCAGCCTTTATTCTACTGGTAATCCAGAACAAGATTATTTTGACCTCTTTGTTCAGCAGAATCTCACTGGAAATCCTGAAGTCATCTTTTTCCAGAGATTTGTGGAAGGAATTCGCATGCATAACAATGTGAGGTCATTAGGTGAACCACATACCGGTTATACCAAAGATTTCGTACAATCTTACTTGAGTAAAGATGGACTTCCAATAGCCCTAAGTCCATTGTACCAAGGTGATCAAAATTTTGAGGATGAGTTTATAGACAGGGATCCTAGGATGAAGCAATCCATCTATGTACCAGATCGTCCTTATAGAATATACTCTGATGGAAGCGTTGATTACCGTGCCATGCCTGAGTTTGACAATAACTATGTGACCACAAGTTATTACATCACGAAGGGATATTCACCCTACGAAGTGGACAGGTTGCAAAATCAAACCACTATAGATGTGTTTACTTATAGGTATGGTAAAGTATTGGTTACCTATGCAGAAGCCAAGGCAGAACTTGGAGAAGCTACCCAAGAGGTATTGGACAATAGTATCAATCTACTTAGGGATAGGGTTGGAATGCCTCATTTAATGGTTGATGTAGGCTTTGAAGATCCTAATTGGCCAAATTGGGAAGTTCCAGTGACGCCTCTAATCAATGAAATCCGTAGGGAAAGAAGAATTGAAACTGCCGGAGAAGGTACCCGATGGGAAGACATTGTGAGATGGAAAGCAGGTAAACTGTTGGAAAATCCTTTGACTTATGTAGGAGCTGTAGATCCTGAAACAGGAGAATACAGGGTGATTTATCCTGGCAATACCAGAACATGGAATGATAAATTGTATATGTATCCTATACCAGTTCAGGAGCTCTCATTAAATCCTCAACTTACTCAAAATCCGGGTTGGGAGTAGGAAGAGTTTAATTTAAATAAGGATAATAAAACAGTGTGGCAATAACTGCTTAAGTTCTTGCTACACTGTTCTTTGAAATTAATCAAGCCTAAAATGATTTGTTTAAAACACCAATTTTTCACCCTGCTTTTTTTATCTGTTATCTCCCTTCAAGGATATGCACAATTAGAAAATAAAGATAACCTGAAAGTGGGCTGGTCTACAGCCGACATTACCCCGGATTTGCCAGTACTGGTTGCAGGCCAATTTCATGCAAGACTTTCTGAAGGGGTAATGGATCCTGTAACAGCCACTATTCTAGCGCTAGAGTCAGGGAAAGGAGCAAATTCTGAGAAAACAATTTGGATAAGTTGCGACCTGGTGGGAATTAGTGATGGAATGAGGACTACAGCCAATTTCCGAGATGAAATAAGAAATAGAGTGGTCAAAGCCGTACCTTCAATCTTGCCAGAGCAAATAATTGTTAATGCTACCCATACTCATGCGGCTCCTTACGTAGCATCAACTGCTTCTGTAGAAAATATTTACGGGGTAAGTTTAGAGCAGATGGCAGATGGCAAGCCAGCATTGTCACCGGCAGCCTATATTCCATTTGCAGCAGATCGAATTGCGCAAGGGGTTATCAATGCCTGGGGTAAAAGAAAACCAGGGGGAGTGAGCCTCGGACTTGGCCATGCAGTCGTTGGATTGAATAGGCTTCAAGCCCTCAAACATGGTAAATCACGCATGTATGGCAATACCAATTCACCAGAATTTAGCCATATCGAAGGCCATGAAGATCACAGCTTGAACCTCATGTATTTATGGGATATAAATAAGCAATTGACCGGTGTAATTATCAATGTCGCTTCTCCTTCACAGGTAAGTGAACATTCGTATAAGTTGTCTGCGGATTTCTGGTATGATACTAAGCTTGCTTTGAAAAAGAGTTTGGGTGATTCCATCTACGTTTTGGCGCAGGCCAGTGCTGCAGGGGACCAATCTCCGCATGTAATGGTAGGTTCAAAAGCTGAAGAACGCATGCAACACCTCTTGGGTTTTGATGAAGATGGAACAGGTAGGGGAAGCATTGGGCAACGCAAGCAAATTGCCAAGCGTATAGCCGATGAAGTTGTCGATTTATTTCCCGTCATGAAGGCCAATATTGACTGGCAGCCTGAATTTAATCATGAAATGAAAATAGTCCCCCTTTCAAGGAGGCTACTCAGTGCAGAGGATGTAGCTAAAGATACAGAAGAGGCAAAAACCAGGCAGGCAGAATACGATAAATTAAAAGCTGAGCTGCGGGACAACCCAGCGATGATTAAAACCCCAAGATGGTACAGAGACATTACCGTAAGCTATAGCAAATTAAGAAGAGGTTTGGTGGTGTCTGAAAGGTATGAATTGGAAAAAGTTCAGCCTAAAATGCCGATTGAAGTGCATGTGGTTAGATTGGGTGATGCCGTTTTCGCTACCAACCCATTTGAGTTGTATGTGGATTATGGAACCCAAATGAAAGCCCGAAGTCCAGCCATCCAAACGTTTATTGTGCAACTTACCGGATCAGGTTCTTACTTACCAACCAAGCGTTCCATCGAAGGCGGCGCCTATGGTGCTGTTCCAGCGAGTACACTTATGGGGCCGGAAGGAGGGGATGAATTGGTGGAGGAAACACTTTCCATTATTAATACCATGTGGTAACCCAAGTATTACCACTTTAATCAGTAAAATTACTACCATGGATATAATTCATGGCTTCGTATAAAAATGGATCTGATAAATAAAATAAATCATTAATTTATCATTATGGAAAAACAAAAACTTATCGATTATCGAGTTTCAAAAATTAAGAATAACCTATTTTTAGCCATTTTATCCTTCACTTTATTTGTTGCTTTCCAGTTATTGCCAAATACCGTTTTTGGCCAGGACTTGTACATCGGTGCAGCTACTGTGGACATCACACCGAAGCTACCTGTAGCCGTAGATGGCCAGATGACAGTTCGTATTGCAAAAGTTGCTGAAACACCATTGACAGCCAATGTCATTGTTTTGGAATCAAAAGGGGCAAACACGACAGTATTGGTTTCCTGTGATATGGTCACCATCCCCACAGAATTAAAGGAAATGATTCAAAAGGAGGTGAAAAAAAGCCTGCCTGAATTAGATACAAAAAAAATTATAATAAATGCCACCCATACCCACACAGGTGGCGTTGTGAGAGACAATCGATACAATATTCCTGAAGGAGTTACACAGGTTAAGGATTATTTGAAATTTGTATCAGATCAGGTAGCTAAAACCGTTGTGACTGCCTTTAACCAGCGAGAACGGGGCAGTGTATCTTGGGGCATTAGCCATGCAAAAGTAGCCTACAATAGAAGAGCTGTTTATGAAGACGGCTCCGCTAAAATGTATGGACGTACCCATGAAGCCAATTTCATTAAAGTAGAGGGTTTTGAAGACCAAGCCATTCAATCTTTGTTTTTTTGGAATCAAAAAGGAGAATTTGTAGCCACTTGTATCAATGTACCAAGCCCAGCTCAAATAGTGGAAAATAGGTCTACAGTAAATGCAGACTACTGGCACCCTGTTCGAGAGGGACTTAAGGAAAAATACGGTCAGCAATTGGTAGTGGCAGGCTGGATAGGGGCAGCAGGTGACCAAACGCCTAGACCAAGATATGACGAATTTGCAGAATGGAGGATGATCGCTTTGCGCAGTGAAAAAAAGAGTCCTGATTTTGCTGCTCATTCTGGTGAAGTAAATTTTAGAAATGAATACCACCTAGATGAGATCGCAGGTAGAATAATACGTGCTGTAAATGAAACCTATGAAACGGTAAAAATTGACAAGCATGATGCTCCTGTTATGAAGCATGAGGTGAACAATATTGAGCTCCCAATGCGAGTGGTAACCGAAACAGAATACAACCATGCAATTAAAATGAGGGCTGAGGACATGAAAGATGCCGAAAGTGCTCAAAAATTCAGCCGTAGAATTGTCTGGTATAGTAAAGTTGTAGATCGTTATGAAATTCAGAAATCAAATCCACAGCCGATGTATCCGGTAGAGCTTCATGCATTGCGAATTGGTGATGTTGTGATCTGTACCAACCCATTTGAGTTATTTACTGAATATGGTATACAAATGAAGGCCAGAAGCAATGCCATGCAGACCTTTGTGCTTCAATTGGTGGGACCAGGTAATTACCTACCGACAAAAGAAGCCGTTCGTGGTGGGCATTATTCTGCGATTGTGGAAAGCAATGAAGTAGGGCCTGAAGGAGGACAGATTTTAGTGAACTGGTCTGTAGCAATGATCAATAAGCTTTGGCCGTAATAATCGGGATACTTATTGGGATTAAGATCCTTCATCATTGAACTGCAATAACATGTTAAAGAAAATTTTCAAAAAAATAGCAACAGTCACTGGTTTAACCCTTTTTCTAGTTGCTCCTGTTGTGGCTTCACAACTTTATATAGGGTCTCGGACGGTAGACATTACGCCAGAATTGCCTGTTGCGGTAACTGGTCAGTTCCATCTGAGGATTGCGGAAGTGGCAGAAACCCCTTTGGCAGCAACTGTTTTGGTGATGGAAACCAGGGGTACCTCTGGAGATCTTGCTATCATCGTTTCATGTGATGCCCTATATATTCCTACAGATTTGGTTGCACTTGTAAGGCAGGGTGTGAAAAGTCAACTGCCTGAAATCGATGAAAATAAAATTTTCCTTAATGCGACCCATACCCACACTGCTCCCGTTTTGGCCCTGGAGGGAGAATATTTGATTCCTAAAACAGGGGTTACTCAGGTCAAGGATTATCGCAAATTCTTTGTGGATAAAGTGAGTACCGCCATTGTCGATGCCTGGAAAAACAGGGCCCCAGGATCTGTGGCCTGGGGAATGGGTTATGCTGTGGCTGGTTACAATAGACGGATTGTATATGCGGATGGTACTTCAGGCATGAGCAGTAAAACCAATTTACCTGAATTTAGAAGTTTTGAGGGTTCTGAGGACCATAATATCAATACCTTATTTTTTTGGGATGAAAAGGGTAAACTAGTATCCATGGTTGTTGGTGTGGCCAGCCCTTCACAGGAAGTGGAAGGCCGCTATGCCGTCAATGCAGATTTTTGGCATCCAGTACGGGAAGGTCTCAAAGAAAAATATGGTAAAGACGTCAATGTTTTGGGCTGGGCTGCGGCCGCTGGTGACATTACTCCGCATATGAGGTACAGAAAAGATGCCGATGACAGGATGCGAAACCTTAGAAACCTAAGTAGAACAGAAGAATTGGCTCGAAGAATAATTCTTGCAGTAGATGAATCTTATGACGCAGTAGCAGAAGAGAGGCATTCATCCCCCGTGTTTGAGCACTATGTAGAAGAATTGCCTTTGCCTGAGCGATGGGTCACTGAAAAAAACTACTTGGAAGCCAATGCTTTTGTCAAGAACGCTAAAGAGCAAATAGCCGAGGATCCTAAAGCGGCAGACGCCCTTTACCGCATGATGAATTGGCAGGAAAGAACGGTGAAACGCTATGAAAAGCAATTGGAAAATCCAAAACAATTGTACCCAATGGACCTGCACGTAATCAGGTTGGGAGACATTGCCATTTGTACCAATGAATTTGAACTGTTTTCGGATTTTGGCATTCGGATGATTGCCAGAAGCAAAGCTTTGCAAACCTTCGTGATCCAGCTCGCAGGTAGTTCAGATTGGGGTTCTTATCTACCGACTCAGCGTGCTGTAAATGGTGGGGCTTACAGCGCAATTATACACAGCAATATAGTAGGACCTGTCGGAGGACAGGTTTTGGTAGACCGAACTGTGGAGGTGATTGATCAATTATGGAACAAAGAAGTTAAACAATAAACAACAAATATTATGGTGAAATTATGTATGTTATTGGCCATGACCTTTTGGTTAAATGTGCCTTTGCAGGCCAATGATTTATACCTGGGAGCAGCTACAGCCGACATTAGCCCCGAGTTACCGGTGGCACTTATGGGACAGTTTCACATGAGAATTGCAGAAACGGCGGATACCCCTTTGTATGCAGGTATAGTGGCCATCGAATCAAGAGATGGCCAGACTGGATTGGATACGGCAGTTTTTGTTTCTTGTGACCTGGTGTATATTTCCGCCCGCTTGCGACAGGAGCTGAGGGATGAGGTAGCCAAACGAATTCCTGGCTTTAATGTAAATAAAATCATCGTCAGTGCAACACATACCCATACCGCTCCGGTCTTGGAAGATGATTTGGAAGAGTCCTCTTTTATCTATCCGATTCCAGAAGAAGGCGTAACCAAGGTAAAGGATTACCGGGCATTATTTGTTAGAAATGTAGCAGATGCCATTGAAGATGCATGGGCAAACCGTAGCAAAGGAAGTGTGACCTGGGGAATGGAACGTGCTGCGGTTGGTTACAACAGACGTACGGTCTATAAAGATGGCACAAGTGTAATGTATGGCAATACCAATAAAGAGGAATTTCAAAACCTTGAAGGTTATGAAGACCACGACATGAATGCCTTGTTCTTTTGGAACGAAGCAGATGAGTTGTTGGCCATGAGTGTAGATGTGGCCTGCCCTGCACAAGAGTTTGAACACAAGACCACTGTCAATGCTGATTATTGGCATCCAGTAAGAGAAAAATTGAAAAACCGTTTTGGGCAGAAAGTAAGTATTTTGGGTTGGATTGGAGCCGCAGGCGACCAATCTCCACACAGCATGTACCGAAAAGCTGGATTGGCCAGAATGCAGGAACTTGCTCAAAAGACCCGTATGGACGATATCGCTGAACGAATCATAAGAGCGGTAGAAAACACCTACGAAATTGTAAAAAATGACCGCCATTCCAATGTGGTTTTCCATCACGAAATGGAAAACCTGGAACTTCCAATGCGAATCATTACCAAAGAAGAATACATTGAATCAGAAAAGGTAGTCAAAGATTGTCAGGAACAAATAGCTGCAGACCCGGATAAAGCCCCATTGCTATATGCCAAAATGACATGGTTTGGAGATGTTTTGAAAAGGTACAAAGCACAACAGAAAAACCCTGAAGCCACTTATTCTTCAGAAATTCACGTGTTGAGAATTGGCGATGCAGCAATCGCCACCAATCAATTTGAATTGTTTACGGATTACGGAATCCGCATTCAGGCCAGGAGCAAGGCTTTACAAACTTTTGTTGTTCAGTTAGCAGGTCCAGGAACCTACTTGCCTACAGAAAAAGCCATTGCAGGTGGAGGGTACAGTGCCGTCTGTCAAAGCAATGTGGTAGGTGCAGAAGGCGGACAGGTTCTGGTGGATAGAACGCTGGCGATTATTGATAGGTTTTGGGACGAAGAAAATGCCGTTCGCTTAAAGAAAAAATTGTAGCTCCAATAATATTTATACAAAAATACTGGAGATTTTAGTCAAATAAATAATGAAAAACACACGATTGAGTTACCATCTCATTTTTTTATACCTTTCTGCCATTTGCTTTTTACAAGCCTGTGGAGGGGACAGTAGCGGACCTTCTACGGATGGGTCGTTTGCCCCCAAAGATGCCATTGCCACTTTCGAGCTTGCGCCAGGTTTTCAAATGGAATTAATTGCCAATGAACCATTGGTCAGTGATCCGGTGGATATGGAAATTGATGAGTTTGGCAGGTTGTATGTAGTTGAAATGCCCGGCTACCCAATAGACAAAAGCGGTACTGGTCGGATCGTATTGCTGTCAGATTCAGATGATGATGGGGTGATGGATAAAAGCACGGTTTTCGCAGACAACCTGGTTTTGCCAAATGGTATTTTGAGATGGAAAAAAGGGGTGTTGATTACAGATGCTCCAGATGTATTGTACTTAGAAGATACTGATGGAGATGGAGTAGCAGATGTTAGGGAGGTCATGATGACAGGTTTTTCCCTTTCGAATCCTCATGTAAATGTCAACAATCCGGTGTATGGGTTGGACAACTGGATTCATTTGTCCCACCTGGGTCACATTGGCACTAGAAAATATGAGGAAGAGTTTGGGGACAAAGGTACTACCATTGTTTTTCCCAATCATCCTGGGAGCACCGAATTGCCCAAAAATGCCAATGGACATTCTGTTAGGTTCAGACCTGATATTCATGTGGCGGAATTGGCTTCGACCCGTTCTCAATTTGGCCATACTTATGATCGCTGGGGCAGGTATTTATTGACACACAATCAAAACCATATATACCACGAGGTCATTGCAGCACCTTACCTTTCCCGAAACCCAGGCTTACTTGTATCCAATGCAAGTGAATCCATTTCGGACCATGGAAAGGAAACAGAAGTTTTTCAAATAACCACTAACCCAGATCGTCAGCTTTTTACCCCGGTAGGGTTGACGACTTCTTCTAGTGGTATAACGGCCTATCTTGGTGGTACTTTTCCGGCCCCATTTGACAACGCCGTTTTTGTGTCTGAATCCGTGAGTAATCTCGTGCACGTGGACATTTTAAAGGAAAAAGGAGCCACTTTCGTTGCCGAAAGATTAAGGGATAACAAGGAGTTTTTGGCCTCCAAAGATTCCTGGTCCAGACCCGTAAACATGTATGTGGGACCTGATGGAGCATTGTATGTGTTGGATTATTACCGCAGGATCATTGAACATCCTGAGTGGATGTCTGATGAAGCTGTATCTGCCGGTGGGCTTTCTGATGGGGTAGGCATGGGGAGAATATATAGAATTACCCCTAAAGGTACCGGTAAAGCAGATTGGACTTCAGGACTAACTTTCGGAGATGAAAGTCCTCAGGAATGGGTCAAGCACCTTGCCAGTAAAAACAACTGGTGGAGAAACAATGCACAGCGACTACTTGTCACAGTCCAAAGTCAGGAGGTGATTCCGGACTTGGAAAAAATGGCGAAAAATCAAGAATCTGCCGAAGGACGATTGCATGCTTTATGGACTTTAGAGGGTTTGAAAGGCCTAAGTACCGACCTTATCATCGATGCGCTAAATGATACGGAAGCTGGCGTCAGGGAAAACGCTATCAAGCTGGCCGAAATGCACTTAAGCGAATCCAATGAATTGGTTGCTGCGTTGCTTGAATTAAAATCGGACCCAAATGCCAGAGTAAGGTTTCAATTGCTCTGCACTCTGGGATTTATAGAAACACCTGAAGCGGCACAAGTAGCTGAAGAATTGTTGTTTCAAGACTTGTCAGATGAATGGGTACAGATCGCAGCACTTTCTGCGTCATCTTCCAAAAACACCCCCTTGTTACGAACAGTGCTCAAGCGCTATGACAAGGAAGTGCCAGCCTATGGCAGTTTGATCCGTAGATTAACAGCCATGATTACAGCAAATGAAAATGAGGGAGAAGCAGAAAAACTGCTTCAATCTGCCCTCAATTTATCCGGGAATAAGGGATGGGAAGCCCCTGTCCTGGACGGAATAGCTGATGGGATCAAACGGAATGAAAATAATGAAGAAGTACTTTCAATTTACTTGGATAAAATAGTTTTAGCCTTCTTTGAGCATCCAGATGCCAATCTAAGAAAGTCTGCCTTGAACCTGATTAAAACCATGGACTTTAAGGATGAAGCCTTACTGAAATCCAGCATGGACAAAGCCATGGCCATCGCCACAGACCAATCCATTCCGGAGGGCAGGAGAGCAGAGGTTCTTAGGTTTCTTCCAGAAGGTGACGTTGCACCTTATGCGGAGCAGTTGAAGGGTATGATTGCTACCACTGAACCAATCGTTCTTCAAATTGCGGCCATGCAAGCGCTGGGAAATATCAAAGGAACCGATGTTCCGGAGTATGTCCTTACGAAATGGAATTCCCTGACCCATGAAATTAGAGATGTGGCCCTAACTACATTTATGAGTGATATCGAACGGGTAAAACTATTGTTGGCCGCCATACAATCAGGAAAAATCCCAACCGAAGCAATTGGCTGGAAAATGCGGGTGCAGTTAATGAACAATGGAGACGAGCCTACCCGTAATTTGGCCAGGGAACTCCTGACCAAAGATGAAGGAGAAGAGATCAATAAAAACTATCAAAAAGCACTGGAAATAAATGGTGATCCGATTGCTGGAAAATCGGTGTACATCGAAAATTGCGCTCTCTGCCATCAATTTAGAGGTAAGAATGGAGTGGCTTTTGGGCCTGACCTGGGTACTTTGCACAACTGGCATCCAAAAGACCTTATGGCCAATATTTTGGATCCCAATTTATCAATAGCGCCTGGCTTTGATTTATGGGAAGTGACATTAAAAGATGGCGAAACAATTCAAGGAATGATCATGAATGAAACTTCCGCTGCGATAAGCCTTAGAACTTCTCCAGGAGTTGAAAAAACAATTAACAGACAGGATATAGAAGCCATTAATGGGATGAATATGTCCCTTATGCCTGGCTTGGCAGGACAGCTTGACCAGCAAAAAATTGCTGATTTGATGGCCTTTATACGAAATTCAGAATAAAGAAAAATTTAATACATCGAAAGCAAAATAGAAGACTATGTTAAAGAAATATTGGGTGTTTATAGCTTTGCCAGTACTGTTGCTTGGTTTGGCAAGTATGGTGAAAAGTCCTACACATGAATTGTCAGTTAAAAAAAGTGACTGGAATATTGGTGTAGCATTGTATTCCTTCAATAGGTTTCCTTTTCCGACCACTTTGGAAAAAGCAAAAACAACTGGAGTGAAATACGTGGAAGGCTTTGATTTTCATAAGTTGGGTGGAGACTTTGGTGACAAGACCATGTCAGACCTCAGCCCTTCAGATGCAAATGCGGTAAGAAAGCTTTTGAAAGAAAATGGCTTAAAAATGAAATCCATGTATGTGGGCAAAGCGAATGACAAGGAAAGTTGGCAAAAAGCTTTTGAACTGGCCAAATCCCTAAAAATTCAATACCTGGTAGCGGAACCCAAAAGAGAACATTGGGACATGGTTGACCAGCTTGCTGGAGAGTATAAGATCAAGATCGCCTTACACCAGCACTCCAAAGAAGCCGGTAGTATTTACTGGCATCCGGATTCTGTACTGTCAGCCATCAAAAACCACCCCAACTTTGGAGCATGTGGAGACTTGGGGCATTGGACCAGAAGTGGGCTAAACCCAATAGAGAGCCTTAAAAAACTTGAGGGGCATTTGATCAGCCTTCATCTCAAGGACCTGGATGCTGCCAAGCAATCCGCCAATGATGTGATGGTGGGTGAAGGTATAATTGATTTTGAAGGAGTAGTCAAAGAGCTTAAAAGACAGCAATTTGATGGTGAGATTTATGCAGAGTGTGAACACAAAATGGAGGACAATCTTGAAGATGTCAAGCATGCTGTCAAGTATTTTGGAAACCTGACTCCTTGATTTAAACCCAAAATAAACCAATACTATGAAACGGAGAACTTTTTTTAAGAATAGCCTTGTTGCAGGTGCCGCTACTTTTGCGGGGCTTAGTTTGCCATTAGGGAGAGAGGCAGTAGCAAAGGCCAGCCCTTTTAATATGAAATTTTCACCTGATTTTGGGTTGTTTGCTGACGTTGCTGGAAAGGCACCGGAAGACCAGATAAGGTGGGGTCATGACAATGGATTTCACGCTTGGGAATGTACCTTTTTGCAAAGACGTCCATTGGAGGAACAAAACAAGATCAGCAACACGCTCCAAAAACTGGGAATGGATTTCGGTCAGTTTGTAGGTACAATGGATTTTAAGCAGGTAACTTTTGCGGGAAGGGATGAAAGCATCAGAGACAATGTACTCAAGGAGGTAAAGGCTTCTGTGGAAGTAGCCAAGCGGATGAATACCAAATTTATCCACAATGTACTAGGAATGGCTGATCCTCGCTTGCCCTGGGATTTTCAACTGGCCAATGCCACGGAGCTTTTAAAGCGGGTTGCGGAAATCTATGAGCCTCATGGATTGGTGATGGTAATGGAAACCATGAACCATAAAATAAATCATCCGGGCATGTTTTTGCATTCTCTGCCTCAGTCTTATGCCATGGCCAAGGCCGTGGATAGTCCAAGTGTAAAATTACTGTGTGACGTCTACCACGTGCAAATCCAGGAAGGCAATTTAATGCCTAGCATTGATTATGCCTGGGATCAAATTGCCTATTTTCAGATTGGGGATACTCCCGGTCGTTTTGAGCCCATGTCTGGTGAAATCAATTACAAAAATTTATTGCAACATATCTGGGACAAAGGATACCGTGGCTTTTTAGGTCTGGAACATAGTTCCAGTATGCCAGGAAAAGCAGGTGAGTTGGCTGTTTTGGAAGCATACAAACAAGTTGACCCATCCTAAATCCGAATACGCAATAGCAATTCTATTGTATAACCCGAGTTAAATTTTAAAAATAAGCTATGAAAAAGATGCTATCAAAAAGAAATAGGCTGTCCGCCAAAAACATAAGGCTGCATGGAATGACCATTTGTATGGTGGTTCTTGCCTATCTGGTTTGTATTCCTGCTTTTTCTCAAGAGGACAAAAGGTTTTTCCAGGCAGGAGCACACAAAAGCAACATTACGCCAAAATTAGGTGGACCGATCATTGGCAACTGGAATTCTCCTCCTGCAGAATACGTTCATGACGAGCTGTATGCACGAAGCATTGTATTGGATGATGGCGAAACAAAATTGGTCTTGGTGACGGTGGACAATGTAGGCGTCGATCAGGATGTATTTGATGCTGCCAAGCAAACCATTGAGGAAGCTACGGGCATTCCTGCATCTCATGTTTTAATTGCTTCTACCCATACGCATTCGGCCACTAGTGCCCGCGGGGTAGGTAATAAAGGAAGAGAATGGCACAAAGGAGAGCCATTGGATGAGTACCAGGCTTTTATGGCGAGCAGAATTGCCGATGGGGTGCAAATCGCCTTAAGAAACCTGGAACCTGCCAGAATTGGCTGGGGATCCGTGGATGTACCACAACATGTATTCAACAGAAGGTGGAAAATGAAACCAGGTACACCAGTACCAAATCCTTTGGGTGGTACTGATATTGCGAAAATGAATCCAGGCGTAGGGAATCCTGATCTTTTGGAACCTGCTGGCCCTACAGATCCGGAAGTATCCTACCTTTCCATTCAAGCAATAGATGGAAGACCATTGGCCTTGTTGGCCAATTACTCTTTGCATTATGTGGGAGGCGTTCCTAAGGGGGATATCTCAGCAGATTACTTTGGCATGTTTGCTGATAAAATACAGGAATTACTGGGCGCAGACCGCCAGAACCCTGGCTTTGTGGCCATGATGTCCAATGGTACCTCAGGAGACATTAACAATATTAACTTCCGTGGTCCTAATGTAAAACACCCTCCCTATGGTAAGATGAAGGTGGTGGCTGATGATGTTGCCAATGCAGTGATGAAAGGTTACAATGATATCAGTTATCACGACTGGGTTCCTTTGGGCGCCAGACAAGCTCAATTAAACCTTAAGGTGCGTAGACCAAGTCCAGAACTGGCCAAATTTGTCAAAGAAGTTGATGCCAGACCAGAATCAGTTAAAGGAAGACATAGCCTTGAAAAAACCTATGCAACAAGGATCAAGCAGATGGAAACCTTTCCAGATGACATTGATGTAATCATACAAGGTTTTAAAATTGGTGATTTGAGTATTGGTGCCATTCCTTTTGAGACTTTTGTTGAGATTGGTTTAGAATTAAAGGAAAAAAGCCCAATGAAGGACCACTTTACCATAGCCTTGGCCAACGGGCTCTACGGTTATCTACCAACACCTGCCCAACATAAATTGGGTGGTTATGAAACCTGGTTGTCTACGAATAGGGTAGAAGAAGTTGCTTCTGACAAGATAATCGCCCAATTGTTAGCTCTTTTTAACGATTTGAATTAAGGGAAGACTTTCAATAGTCATTTTTACGTACTGAATTAGCCATTAAATAATGGTGTTTGACTTCACCATGGAGAGGATTTGACTCTTTGTGGTGAAGTTTTTTTGGTTTGTAGGGGTTGAGATTCTTTTGAAAATAATTTGTAGTTTAGATAATATTGGATTTTCATGAGTAAATACAACCCAAATATCCACCATCGTAGGTCTATCCGTTTAAAGGGATACGATTATGCGCAAGCAGGATTGTATTTTATCACAATATGTTGTCAGGACAGAATTAGTCGTTTTGGACAGGTTGAAAATGGGAAAATGATATTGAATGAATATGGTGAAATCGCATATGATGAATGGTTAAAAACACCAGAAATACGCAAAAACGTTGAATTGGGCGAATTTGTAATTATGCCAAACCACATCCACGGCATCATCGAAATACACGATATGGGCAATAAGGGCGAATTGAATTCGCCCAATAAAGTCAGATCGCATGATTGTAGGGGTGTTTTGAAAACACCCCTACAATCCCCATCAAATAATATTGGGGCGATTGTTCGAGGATATAAATCATCTGTTACCAGACAAATTAGGTTGTTGGGATTTAATGAAAAATTATGGCAACGCAATTATTATGAACGCATCATCCGCGATGAAAAAGCATTTCAAAATATTTCTGAATACATAAAAAATAACCCAGTCAAATGGATAGGGGATAAATTTTATTTGAAATGAACATGGAAATTCCTGTCTTGGGATAATTTGTAATTCTATATTTATGAGTAGTCCGTTACAATGCGGTAACTAAGGCTTCAGCTCCGCTCAGCCACTATTTCTGTTTCGCCCATCCAGTTGTAATTTGTAATTACACCTTCTTATCTTTTGGAATTTGTAATTCCATTACCAATTGATAACTGGTTACGATCCGAATACTAAGACTTCGACTCCGCTCATTCTCTGGTTCGTTTTCTCTTTGCCGTTAATCATTGCTTATAAGCGGAATGGTTGGATATTAGGAAAGCGGACAATCCTAGCGCTGAAATTAGCAGAGCAGGAAAACCAAATATGATCAGGAAAAAAAGTGAAAAGAAACTTATGACTGTATTTCTGGGCAAGTAGACACCTGCTGTTTTAGCATTGATCAATGCATATAATCCAAGGTTCAAGGAAATGAGCAGTAATAACAATGAAAGAGCCAGCTTAGTGTCTGGGAGGTCTGGAAAATGAATCAACAAATACAAAAGTTCAGGAGCGAGAATTTGAAGGGTACTGTAAAAGTGAAGCCAGGCCTTTCGAAGGAAAGGACGAGGTAGATTAAGAAAATAGGCTAATTTCCCTTGTTCAAATTCTTTTTTCTCCAACCAAATGGGGAAGTTGATAACTACTGCACAGAGCATTCCAAATTGTAACCACCTTTCATCGTAGGTATCTGTTGTATAGGAATAAAAGAATAATTGAAGTAAAATCAATTGGAAGATCTTGGATGCCAACAGGAGAAGAGGTCTGTGTTCTTTTAGATGTACGATCAACCAGTAAGTTCTTTTTAGAGGGATGGATTTTAGACCAAAAGGCTTTAATTGAATAAATTTTTGATCGGGTAATGGCCGAGAAAGCATGGAAAACAATAAGTTTTTATGGGCGAAAAACATAACACCTAGCAAAAACCAGAGGATAAAAGGTTGAAACCAATAGCCATTTACTATGGCCAGATAAGTTAAAAAGGAGGCATAAAAAAGTAGTAACAAGTGGTTGTAAACCCAGACGCGCAATTGATACCTGGAAAAATCTTTGGCATTAAAAAGTGCTAACTGGTGAAATACCCGGTATTTAAGCCCTTGGATTAATTTTATGTGGAAGCGGTATTGGAGCCAGCCATAGCTTAAAAATAAAAAAAGCAAGGCAGCGAAAGCAATAGGGTTTTGTAATATCCTTTCACCAATCTTGATGTGCTGAGGCGCTTCCATTAAAAGGCCCAATACAATAAAAACAACTACAAAAAAGCCAAAAAAAGCCTTGTAAAATGGGCTGACAAAAGCTTTTACAAATAAATTTTTCATAGGAGCTATAGAATCCTTCCCTTAGAAATGGTATGTACAGAGTCAAATGAGATCAAATTGATAAATTCCGTTTGATGGGAGGAAATCAAAAAATTAACACCCTTTGACATTCCAAGCTTTACCAAATCGATTAGGTTTTCCTGAGAGGCCCTGTCAATGGTAGTGAATGGTTCATCGAGGATGATCAACTTTGGATTGCCTAAAAATGCCAACAGTAAAGACGCCTTTTTAAGCATCCCTGATGAATAGGTTGCGACAGGGTTTACCATAAAGTCGGATACGCCAAAGGTCGATTTCAAATATTCAATTTGATCTCTTGAAGCTTTTTTTGCTTTGGCAACAAACAAGATGAGCTCATTCAAACTCAGAAATTCGGGGTAAATAGGTTCTGCTTCAGCATAATTGACTTTTCTCCTGAATGTCAAGGGATCTTTTTTAAGGTCTATTTTTTCTAATAGTATTTTCCCTTGAAAGGTTTGAATGCCTGCTATTGCTTTAAAAAGCGTGGATTTACCGGCCCCATTTTCACCTTGGATCAAATGAATTCCTTCTTCCAGAAATAGGGAATCAATTTCTAATTGAAATCCAGTTGGGTATTTTTTTAAGAAGTGTTGAATCTCAAGCATTTTGTGAATATAATTTAAATATACTTTGTGCCAATTGTCTTAAAGTGTAATATTTTAATAGATTAACTTTTACTTAATAAAGCATTTGTAATCAGGTGGTTATCTGGTATTTCTAATATAGCCAAAAGGCTGGGATTCAGATGTACACTATATAGAAACGATACAATTTTGGCAGTGTTGTAATTTTTATTTCATCGGTCCTGACAAAACCTTGACCCAAGCTAACTACCCGACTTTGACTATCAGTGGCCTCGAATGTGTGATAAATTTTGAGTAAGCAATTGATTATAATTAAAGCAAAAAAGTAGGAGATGGTTAAACGACTCCTAGTATAAATAAATTAATCTACGATGGTATCGTAATAAAATGATTAGGCCGTAGGTTTTCTGGTTTTTGAAGATTATATTTGAATTATGGAAGATTTGATACCACAGGAGGAGCAGGCAATGCGCGTGTTTTGGAAGGTTAAAAGGGGAATTGTCCGAGACATCTTGGATCAACTTCCCGAACCTAAACCACCTTATACCACGTTGGCCTCTACCATTAAGTCATTGGAAAAAAAGGAATACCTTGGGCATAAAACATATGGTAAGACCCATGAGTATTTTGTAAAGATTTTAGAGGCGGAATACAAAAGGAAAAAGTTCAATAACATCATAAAGGATTTTTTTGAAGGCTCGGTCGATAATGTATTGTCTTTTCTGGTAAACGAAAAGAAACTGACAAGCAAAGAATTGGAGGAGGTAAACAAATTGATAGAAAAGGGAGGCAAATTATGAGTCCATTTTGGAATTTTCTGTTGGAAGCAAGTATAGGTTTGGCCTTGGTTTGGATGGTATATAGGCTTTTTCTCAGGAACCTTACTTTTTTCAGATGGAACAGGCTTTTCCTGCTCGCAGGTGTAGTATTGTCCTTGATATTCCCCATACTTGATATTGATCTTTCTTTCCAAAATACAGTTCCTGTACAAGAATTTATTATTTCTATAAATCCAGTTGAAAGCATTGAACATGTATCCAATGCTTTACCAACCACTTCACTATTTGAGCTAATCGGATACCTTTATTTAAGTGTAGCCGTGTCAAAACTTTTAATTTTTTGGGTGGGTACTTTATTGGTATTCAGAAAGATTAAAAGTGCTACAGTTCAATCATTTAATGGTATAAAGGTTTATATCCGTCCAGATTTTAAACCCTCCTCTATTTTCAATAAGATTCTGATGCCCGAGTTTGACTATAAAAGCAATGCGCATCTACAAATTCTTCTGCATGAATCAGAACATGTTCGTCAGGGACATTCCTGGGATCTTCTCTTCCTACATTTTGTGAAATCCCTCCTGTGGATTAATCCTTTTGTATACTTGATTGAACGTGCTTTAAGAGAGGTTCACGAATACCAGGCAGATAATAAAGTGATCCAGGATTTAGGCGTAAAAGCTTATTGTAGGCTTTTGGTCAATAATTTAGCTAAATATCAACTCAACCCACTGTTTCATGGGTTTAATCAATTTCAAATCAAAAACAGAATTGTCATGATGAACAAACGAAAATCGACAAATGTAGAAAAGTGGAAGTATTTTATTGGACTACCGTTATTGGTAATCATGCTTGGCATAATGTCCTGTAATAAGGCAGCACCTATAGAAAAGGTTATGGGGTTCCGATCAGATTTTGAATTCAAGTTGAGTGAAGGTCAAAATATAAATGACTTGATTGAAGGAGATACCATTCGCTTTATGGAAAGCAAACTTATAATGAATGAAGACAATACCTATCATTTTATTGATCCAAATGGTGCAACTAAGGAGGAAGGGAAATGGAATATAAATGGCAATAAATTGACCATTATTAGTTATGATGGGAATGCGACGGAATACGATATATGGGAAGGTGAAAAATGGAGCGATGGGTTGCCCAGTGATAATAATGATGCGGATATTAAGGTAGCTGGGAAACCGAAAATAGATGCGATCCAACAGTATCTTGGTGTTTCATGGAGAAAGGATAAAGAAGGAGCCTGTTGACCAATTTGAAGGCTAAAAAAATTTGAAACCTTCTACGATCTGATCGTAGAAGGTTTTGTTTTTTTGTCAATGTAGAAATTGATGCTCACCATTCAAAATTTACCTGAGACCATGAGGTCATCAATAAAGATGAGGAATTGCACCTTCCTATTTTGTGGATTCATAATGGTATGGATAAATAACGCTACAGAGCGTCTATTTCTTATTTCAGCTTTGATTACTATTTGGGAATTTCCATATTTTCAGGGCATTTTTCCCAAGAAGTAATTCTCTGTCATGTTCGCTGTAAAAGGAGCAGTATTTGTCCACAAATTCCAATTCCTGATCCATTGGCAATTCCCACCTTGGGAAGGGATAGCCTGTGCCCCAAATAAGTTGGTCGGGACCAAATTCTTCGTAGATGGCCTTGTAAAATGGTAGGGTATCCTCATACGGATATTTTTTTATTTCTGACATTTCATAAGGTTCAGAATTGCTTATCCAAACCTGTGGAAAACGTTTTAATGCGAACATTTTTCTAAACTCTTCCCAACAATCCGCAGCTTTCAGGTCTGGTTTCCCCGCATGGTCAATTACAATTTTTACTCCTGGAAACCTTTCCGCCATGTCTTCCAACATTGGCATTTGATGGGGGAGAATGTAATAGTTGAACACCACACCCAACTTTTCTGCTTCTTTCCATAATGGATAATGCTCAGGTGAATTCAGCCAGGTTGATTTTGGATCATAAATGGGACTGAACCGCATTCCCTGAAATCCATGTTCCTTAACCCAATACTTTAAATTTTCCAAAATTTTAGGGTCTTCGGGATTAAGTAAACCATGCGCTACAAAATGGTTAGGATAGGTTTTTAGGCAGTTGGCCATATAGGAATTGTCCCAGCCATAATAACGAGGGTTTATTAAAACGCCATAGCGAAGCCCAAAGTCCGCCATTTGTTTTATCTGATTTTCTATAGGTGCTTCTATGGATACTTTTAAGTTGGGATTTTCAGGATGCTTAAAGGGGAATCGCTCATCAAAATTCCAGGTTTCTACGTGGGTATCGATGATTAAACGATTTTTTTGCGCTTTATCCAGATTTGGAGGCAATAGTGTTTCATTAAACCCCATATTTCCCATTAATGGCAAAAGCGCAAGTTTTTTAATCAAATCCCTTCTTTGCATAGTTGCTGGTGTCAGTGTAAATTAATATTGAATTATAGGATATTTTTACATAAATACAAAGAAAGTGAGATAACACGTTTGTTTTTACACTAGAAATATGGAAGTAATTGTATAAGTGGTGTATTGATGTCGTTAAATAATCCTACTACTTCGTTTTGAGGCCGTTTCTGGACCCTAATGTTCCTGTGTTGGAGTAATTTGAAATTTTATATTTAATGGTTAACCATTTAGGATTCAGAAACTAAGGCTTCGGCTCCGATCCACCAGTACTTCTATACTTAATGATTATCGATCTCCGCTCAGGCAGCGTTTCTAAACCGCCAATGTTTCTAATCTCCCTTTTGTTGTATTTCGCAATTACACCTTCATATCCCTTAGAAATTTGGCAATCATTCTTAAAATAGATTTCGGATTTTTTGAGTCAAAAAATTATTTGAAAGAGTGTGTTTTTTTAAAATTCAAAATTAACCATTGATTTTATCAGGAAATTTAATCTTATAAGGGCCATTTCCCGTTTAATCAATTACAATTCCACTTATATAAAATTAACTAAAAATTATGTTGATTTTTGTATATTTGTATGCCATCCTTTAGATTTAATTATAGATTATTACAACTAATTCTAAGTTATTATGAATAAAATTGTATTATTTATTTTTATTCTTTTCTTTATACACGGAAATTTAAGATCGCAAAATAATCTTAGGGGGAAAGTGCAGGATAAAGAGACGAGTGAAACATTACCAGGGGCTTATGTTTTCGTGAAAAATACAGCTGGAGACACTTTGGCCAATACTTTCACAGATGATAAAGGACATTTTCATTTTGCCAAACCCAAAGTTTCATCCTTTGTGCTAACTATCAGCTTTATTGGATTTGAAGATTTTGAAAAGGCAATAGCGACACCATCAGGTAGCGATTTAGGGACATTTGAGATGGTTGAAGAGGGCAGTTTGTTGGAGACTTATGAAATTGAAGCAGCTACGCTAGCAGGGGAAATGAAAGGAGATACTGTCTCTTTAAATGCAAATGCATTTAAAACCAGACCTCAGGCTAGTGCTGGGGAGTTGATCCGGAAAATGCCGGGTGTAGTGATGCAGGGGAATACAATTGAAGTCCAGGGGGAAACAGTAGGGCAGGTTTTAGTGGATGGGGAGCCTTTCTTTGGAGATGATCCAGCCATGGCCATGCAAAACCTTCCTGTTGAAATCATCGATAGAATAGAATTTTTAGATCAACTTAGTGTTCAGTCCCAATTGACAGGCTTTGATGATGGCGAAACCATAAAAACCATCAATATCATTACCAAAAAAGAAAAAAGAGGAGGGGAATTTGGAAGAATGTTTGCGGGCTATGGCTCAGATAATAATTATTTGGTAGGAGGGAGTGTTAATTTTTTCAATGGTGCGCAGCGACTGACCATTTTAGGGCTAAGTAACAATATCAATCAACAAAATTTCTCAGCGGATGACCTCACAGGTGCATTTGGTGGAGGCGATGATAGAAGAGGTGGCAGAGGAAGGAATAGCAATCCCCTTACCACAGGTGAACAACCAGGTGTTACCAATACCAATGCCGTGGGAATTAACTTCACCGATAAGTTTGACGAGGGTAAAGCGAAAATTACAGGGAGCTATTTTTTCAATGAAAGCACAAATTTCCTGAATCAAAACTCATCACGTGAATACATTCTTTCCAGCGATAGTCTACAACTATACGATGAAATTAGAAATGACAAAAATTATAACCAAAATCATCGTTTAGACCTAAGGCTGGATTATGATATATCTGAAAAACATGCCATCATATGGAGGCCCAGGTTGAGATATGAAAAGGGATCGGCCAACAGCAGGTTAAGTGCTCAAAATCTTTTTACCCCTAGTACCCCCATTAATGAAACGCAAAATATCACCAACTCAACGAATGAATCTTTCAGCTTTTTAAATGACTTCATTTACCGGTACAAATTCAATAAAGAGGGGAGAACGTTGTCTACCCAATTCGATACTCGTTTGAGCGATTCCAATAGTAATTCCAGATTGGTTTCTGTAAACAGGGATTTTCAGACAAATAATTTGGACAGTCTAATCCAAAATTCCCTAAGCAACGCAAATTCCTTCAATTATGAATTAGAAGTTGAATATACTGAGCCTATTGGAGATCACTCTCAACTAAGAGTGGAATATGAAGTTGGGAATGATATTGGAACGACGAAACAGGAGGTAGCACAAAGAGAAATGGAGTCCAATCTATTTGAATTGGATTCTACCTTAACCAATGAATTTGAAAACACTTATCTACAGCATGAAGTAGGATTAGGGTATAGTTACAATAAAGATAAAATAAGGGTTTATTCTTCATTTGATTATCAGGTATCTATTTTAGACAGTGATCGCCTATTTCCTGGGTTTGAAAACACCAATCGAACCTTTAAAAATTTTGTTCCAAGAATGGTTTTCATGTATGACGTGAATGAAAATACCAATATTAGAGTTTATTATCGGGGTGATACTGATGCGCCTTCAGTAAGACAGTTACAAGATGTAATAGACAACAGCAACCCCATTCAAATTTCAATTGGTAATCCAGACTTAGAGCAAGAATATGAGCACAGATTGTATACAAGGATTAGAAATGTAGACCCAGAAACGTCCAGATCATTTTTTATGTACATGGGGGGATCAGTGAGGTCTAACTACCTGGGAAATGCAACTTATATTGCCACTAAGGATACCTTAATTCAAGGGGATGTGTTGCTAAGGCAAGGTGGGCAATTAAGTAGACCTGAAAACCTTGATAAATATTGGGACCTTCGCAGTTATTTTTCATTTGGATTCCCTCTGAAATTTATCAAAAGCAACCTCGATCTGAGTGCCAGAGCAAACTTCAGCAATCAGCCTGGAATAATTAACGGGCAGACCAATTTTAATAGAAATATTGGTCTGGGGCCGGGAGTTGGTATCAGTAGTAATTTAGGAGAAGATTTAGATTTTAATATTTCTACCAGAGGAAATTACAATATAGTGAGAAGTAGCTTGCAAGAAAGCCTGGATAACAACTATTATACGCAAAGTACAAGTCTGGATCTATACTGGAATTTTGCCTGGGGATTTTTTGTAAGCACCAATGTAAACAACCAGTGGTATACCGGTTTGGGAGAAGATTTTGACCAATCAGTTTGGTTGATGAATGCCGATTTGGGATACAGGTTTCCACCTAGTCAGAAGTTCGAATTAAAAATGACAGTTTTTGATTTGTTAAACCAAAACACGAGTATCAACAGGAATGTTACGGATGTCTACATTGAAAATGAGAGAACTCAGGTATTGCAGCAATTTTTCATGTTGTCATTGACTTATAATTTAAGAAGTTTTGGTCAAGGAGCTATGCCTTAAACCGGTCCAAGTGGTATTTAACAATTCGCTATCTGAGAATTTGCTCAGATAGGGTTTGCCTTATGATACTGATGGTCCTATTATTTCCGATCAAGCAATATTTATTTGATTTATTTTTAAATTACTCTATTCCTAACCGAAAGAACGCCATTTCATCTTCTATATTTTCAAATATCCAGATCTTCCCATCTTTGACAAAATGTTTTTTTGGTGGGGCATTTAGTTGGGGGACCAATGATTCGGCCAGTATATTCAAGTCTTCATCAAAAATATTAAGGTAAACATCTGCTCCAGTAGCAATGTATCTACCACTCTTGGTTTTTTCCTCTCCAAACTGTTGTTTGTTAGAGAATCGATAAAACCTTTTTTGTGTTTCATCCCAAATCAGTTTTCCATAATTAATCTCCTCCATCGAATTTCTCATTACCTCTTCTCTTTCGCCCGAAGAATAATCAACCTGTTTGGGAGGAATGTAATTTTTTTTGGCTCCTAAAATCGGCGTATTCCAGCTTTTTACATAAGTACTGTCTTTGTTTGTGTCATAAATTACCGCCTCATTAAAAGAATTGTTGGTTAGGATAATTTTACCAATTGTGGAGATGGTGTAAACTGCTGCCCCATAGCTCCCGACGGATGCTCCATCCAGTAAAATAGTTGTATTGTACTCCTGAAGTTTATTTATCTCAGGCAAGTCCGTTTTTTTAAATTCTTTGCTTTTCAGATCAAAGTCTAAAATGAAATAGCCATTTTCTTTCCAATTTATAAAAACTCCCAAAAGCCGATCAGGCTGTTGAGGATCCCCAAACAACATTTTTGGATAGAAATCTGAACCAGACAGGTAATCGACAGCTATTTTTTCCAGTTCTAAATCTCTTACTTTTTTGGCATTTTGATCAAATAGGGAGTAAAATTGATAAGACCATACCATTAGCTGCTCTTCAAGGTCTAAGCTGAAACCTGAAAAATAGACAGGTATTCCATTCGGTCCTTCCTTTTCAAAAGGTATCCGTTTTTCAAGTTTTAATTCATCCAGGTTGATACGCTCTGCGATAACATCCTTACGATTAAAATTGATCAGGTAGCTCTTGTCTGCTGAAAGATCCGTAAGGTATAAATTGTCTTGTAGATAAAGAATTTCATCTCCTGGATCAACATAAACGGTGTCCATGGAAAAACTAAGCTGATCTGAAAATTCATTTTCTTGTTCGGTTTTCTTGCTACAGGAGCTGAAGAAGGTGACAAAAGCAATCCCAACAAACAATAAACGCATAGAAAAGAATTTTAAGTGAATAGCGTAGGAAGTTAAATAATTCTAATCAAACCGTCTAATTTAGTTATAATATACTTACTAATAAATTAAAAATAGGCCTCTACTTTGTAGTTGGAGTTCTGTCATCAATTCTATGGCCTCGATTCCACGAAATCACCATTGATTCGTTGATTAGTATAGGTTTAGGGTGTTTTATATTAGCAAATTTGCTGTGTAAAAAGTAAAACAAAGGCCTAAGGACAGATTTATTATTATTTAACTTTTCTTCAAAAGCTGTGAATTCCTTGCTTTGATTTGAGCCATTTCGGAATCATGCCTATGTTGATCATAGGTTTTTAGGTTAAATTCTTTCAGAATATCTGCAATGAGGACGTCTGGGGAAAGACTCTCAATGACGGACCACTCCTCCTCATGAAAATTAGTGATTCGAATTTTCCGGCCATATTTTTCCTTGATTTGATCAAAATGCCGCACAAAGGGCCAGGTATGTAAAAATGCTTTCTCAAGGTTCACAGGGGCACAATACCAATTTTTCTCCCAAAATCCCGTTTGTGCCAGTTCACTGCCAGTAATGTCCCAGAGTTTGGCGCTTCCTTTTCGTGTGCTGGTGGCAAGCACATATCGATGTTGTAAGGCCTTTGCCTGAAGGCTCTGACCACCTCCATAGGCGGATGGCCAAAAAACAATTTCAGCTTCTTTGTCTTTCAGTTTTTGCCAGCCATCTTCCCACATCACATCAAAGCAGATCTGCATACCTACTTTCCCAAAATCCGTTTGGAACACAGGAGCATCAAGTGGACCAGGGGTAAGTCCATTATTTATTTCCTCTTCTGTTATGTGAATCTTTCGGTACTCCCCAACGCGAGCCCCTTCTCTGTCCAATAAGACTGCTGAATTAAATATTCTGCCCTTTTCCTCTGTGTTTACTGCAACTACCAAGTAACAATTGTTTTCTTTGGCAAAATAAGCCATCCTACTTAATACGGTATTGGAAATGGCTAGTTTTTCTAATAGGGAATATTTTTTTGTTAGGTTGGCGGTATGGAAAACCTCGGGTAAACAAATAATGTCTGGTTGATATACCATGACCTTGTCCATTAAGGAGAAAACCCGGTCTAACATGCCTTCAGTTGTGTCCGCATAAACACCTTCTTGGGAAATGCCGGCTACCCAGACTTCTCGTGGTAGTTTTCCGGGAATGCTTGAGTTGGGAAGCGGTTGACTATTGGCTGACAAAATACCCAAGGAGGAGATGCCGGAAGTCAATGCTGCGGTCTTTAAAAATTTTCTACGGGGATTAGTGTTTTTATCCATGGGAATGGCAAATTGATTAAGTTTTGAGTTTCCGAATTGAGCATTCATCTCTGAGATAGTAATTTACCAAAGCTTTTCAAACCTTTGAAGAAAAGTACAAAGTTTTTTTTATGCAAGAGGAGGCCTAATTAGGGGATTGTTAGTTGACATTGGCTACGCTATCTTTCCTTGGTAAAGGATTGCTTAATACCCATTTGGCCATCGATTCAACTTCGATAAATCTAGCCGTTGATTATTGATGATTTTAACGTATATTCCAATTATAAATTGGTGTGGGTGCGTGAATTATGAATGACCCCAAGCCAATTCAAATGGACATTGCTGTCTCTTTAGGAGAAGGTGTCATTTATCCATCAACGTTTGGTAAATCTGAATGAGTGAAAATTCTAAAAAAATTAAAGCATGCGTATATTGATTTTTTCTACATTGTATTCTAAAAACATACTCAGAAAATCAACGGTTTTTTTATCATCTCGAGTAAATCATTTCAGTAGGCAATGCTTGTGTTTCCTTGGATTCCTGCTTCTTAGTAGCTTTGTTTTGCAAGCCAATACGGTGTTCCTTAAAAAACCATTGAGAGTTGAGGCACTTTTACAAGTAGGCGCTGCATCTTTGAAGATTACTCCTCCAGTTGGGAGTGTTATGGGAAATTCCTATGGGCTCAGTATATCAGAAGGTGTCCATGATGATATTTTTGCAAAAGCTTTGGTTTTTGATGTCGACGGGGTAAAGGGGGCATTTATAGCTTTGGATCTTATTAGCTTACCTTATGGGTTAGTGGTTCAAACCAGGGAATTGATAGCCAATAAAACAGAAATTCCTGCGGATAACGTTATTTTGACGGCTACCCATTGTCATGCAGGACCACAGATGAATCCACGATTTTTGAAAAACATAGGTGGGGAAGCAGAAAAAAAGAGTCTGGAATACCTAGAAAAACTTCCGGGAAAATTGTTAAAAGCCATTCAAATGGCAGAGGCATCTCTACAACCTGCAAAGGCTTCTATCGGAAATTTTCATGAAGAGAAAGTCAATTTTAACCGCCGCTATTTAATGAAAGATGGGAGCTTTAGGACCAATCCGGGACGCCTAAATCCACTCATCAAACGCGCAATGGGCCCTGTAGATCCAAAGGGGTCGGTGGTGCTTTTTGAGACGATGGATGACAGCCCGTTAGCGGTATTGGTGAATTTTGCCTTACATCCGGCGATTGTGGGAGGAAACCAATTTTCTGCTGATTTTCCAGGGGTTGTCTCTCAACTGATGGAGAAGGCGTATGGAGAGGAATTGGTGACGGTGTATACCAATGGGAATTCTGGGAATATCAACCATATTGATGTGAAAAACAATTCTTCACTAAGTCAATACGAAGAATCCGCTCGAATTGGAACTATCCTGGCAGCTGATGTGCTGAAAGCACTGTCCTCGCTTCGTCCGCTTGAAATCAATTCCCTTCAAGTTGCCAAAATGAAAGTAGCATTACCCATACCCAATATAGCGCAACAGAAAGTGGTATGGGCAGAGGGAATTTTGGACAGGTTTGGTAAATCAGATCCTCCAAACTTCGCAGATGTAGTGGAGGCATGGAGAATTCTTGATTTAAAGAAAGGCAATACGGTAGAGGAGGCCAGGCAACAGTATACCACAACAGTGCCTTTGACAAAGAATGGAGAGGCAATTATAAGCGAGGTACAAGTCATGGGTTTAGGTACTGAGCTTGCATTGGTTGGTTTTCCGGGAGATGCCTTTGTGGAACTGAGTTTGGCCATTAGGCTTAAATCACCATATACCAACATTATTGTTTGCGAGCAATCCGGCAATGGAAACATCAGCTATGTTCCTGATAGAAAAGCCTTTTTGGAAGGTGGATATGAAGTAAACAGTGCTCGTTTTTCTCCTGGAGGGGGAGAGCTTTTGGTGGAAGCAGTTCAAAAGCTCTTAATCGATTTATTTTATGATTGATCTATCTAGAAACCAAGACCAATATAAATTGTATTCCCAGAAATTACGGCCAATAGCTAACAATTTGAAACCGTGGGCTTCGGTTCCGCTGACTTCGGCTCCGCTCTGCCACCGTTTTAAGCCCGTTCAGGAGTGATTTTCAATTACACTTCCAATCCCATGGAAATTACAATTTCATTAAAAATGTACTCCGTTTACAATTACTAAACAAGACTTCGGCGCTGCTAAGTAGCAAATTGACAGAGGATTTTTGGTGAATTTAATGTATCTTCAAATTGAAAAATATGCTTTCCTCGGCTGTGGGACTTCTCATAGAGCTATGAGATGATTTTTCATTTCGCAAAATTGGTTTTAAACAATTCATTGATTATGGTAAATATTGCACTTCGCTTGTTTGGTTCATTAGGTGTTTTCCTAATTGTTATTGTTTTAAATTCTTGTAAGCAAGACAACCTACAGGAGGAAGTGTCATTGTTTAATGGACATGACCTAAGCAATTGGAGCTCATCTGATATGAGTTATTGGTCTGTTTCAGATAGTTCCATTGTAGGAGGGGAGGGCAAAGACTCAATTGTACACAATCAATTTATTTGGCACAAAGAAAAAGTGAAGGATTTCTATTTGAAAGTGTTGGTAAAAATGGTGCCAAATACCACCAACGCTGGCATTCAGTTTCGCTCACAAAAGATGGGTGAGGAAGCATTGGGATACCAGGCCGATATCGGTCAAGGAGTATGGGGGAGGTTGTACCATGAAAGTGGTAGGGAGAAATTACACTGGGAAGGAAAAGGTGAGGCAGCAGTTAAGAAAAACGAATGGAACACCTATGAAATTTTGGCTGTAGGTAATAATATTTGGACCGCTATCAATGGTACCCTATCCGTAGCTTATCAAGAGCCCACTGGCGAATTAGAAGGATACTTGGCTTTACAAGTTCATGCCGGTCCCTCTCAGGTAGTGAAATATAGACCCATAAAACTACTACATAACCCTGAAGTGAAGTTAGGTAAATATAGCGAGTCAGAACTAATGGAGGCATTGATAATATCCAATGGGAGCCCTTATCTGGGGGAGTAATCACTAAATCCTTTTATCCATCTTTATTGTTCGCTAAAAGTATTATTTGTGATATTCTGGTTATGATTTGGCTTTAATCAGCTACGAATTCGATAACCTTCAGCCTTTTCTAGGTGTAATTTGCCATTTCTTTATACAAGTTTTTTTGTTTACAATTCTATACCGTTGACTTCGGCGCAGCACGCAGCTTCCAATTCGATACTGCTCAGTCCACATTATATCCCTAATTGAAGCATTTTCAACAGCCTTCAATCAATAAGCAATAAAATCCACAAGTAAGTTGGAAAGGACCGCATAATGATGCCACCAAAATTATGGATAGCATTGTACAGTCCTTTTATACCCTGGCTTGGAAGGCCATCGTGACCCTGAAGAGTCAATTTTTCTTGGTAGGGTTGAATTTTAATACCCTTAATTTCCTGATGCATTGCTAATTTAATATCCAGAACATAGGGTATTTAAAATAATGCTATTTAATTACTGTATTTTTTTATTTATCTGTAAATTTTATAAAAAAATCGTCGAATATGGATAGATTTTTAAGTTTGGGGACTTATGTTGTTAAGTTTTACCAAACATGGATACATTCAATTACACCATAGAAGATTTTGTATTAGACCCATCATTTAATAAATGGGTGATGTACCCTACTGCTTCAACCAATTTATTGTGGGAAAAGATTTTGAACGAAAACCCATCCAAACTAAAGGAAGCTAAAAAAGCCAGCAGGATCATCCTTCAATTGAATATTCTAAATGAAGCCATACCTACTGAAAATGAATTGTCGGTCAAGTGGAAAAATTTGGAAACTAAATTGTCAAAAAAGATGCAAAAGGATTTGGACATTGAGGATAAGAAAATGGTTCCTTTGCACAATTTCCGCACTTTTAAAGGAGTTATCGCTCCAAAAACAAGCCGCTTAAAATCCTTAAAATATCTCAATGTCAGTGTGGCCGGTATTTTTACCTTGGCCATTGTAATGGGTTATTTTTCGAATTGGTTGTTTTCAGATTTGGAAATGTTGGAAGAAGTGAACCCAGAGATGGTCTTTGTAGGAAACTCATCCATTCCGATGGTGAAGTCCTACCTTACCCTAAACGATTACACTCAACTGATCCTTAATTCAACAAGTAATTTAAAATACAACAACAATTTCAATAAGGATAAAAGTGAAGCTTTTTTAGCTAGAGGGGCTTTATTCAACATTAAAGAAAAGCCCAAAATACCAGTTAATGTAAATTCTCAGGAAACGACCTCCACGGCTTTGGGTACCAGCTTTAATGTGCGGGCCTATTCAGGTGAACCCATTGATATTTCTTTGTTGACGGGGAAGGTAACCGTGAGCAGAGATGGCACTGATGAGGAGCCTCTTGCCTTATCCCCTGGGGAATCTGTGGAGGTAAATAATGAAAAGGATGTGTTATTAAAATCCTCTTTTGACCGGGATTTGGTGATAGGATGGACGAAGGAATGGATTGTATTTCAAAATACCCCTTTATTAGAAGCGATTAGAGTACTTGAAAACTGGTATGGGGTTCACATTCAGGTTGAAAATAAACCTATCAATCAAGTATTGCTGTCAGGGAAATTTCATGATGAAACCTTGGAAAACATATTATATCAATTGAAAATTTCTACAAATTTTGAATTTAAAATTGACAAGGACATTGTAACAATTCTCTTTAATGACCAATAAAAGATAGCCTATGATAAAATCCAAGTGTATGACCAAATTAAGGAATAGCCAAGGGAAAAGGTGATGTTATCACTATCCGATTTTGTCGGAAAATTCTAATGCATTATCCGAATTTAATTGAAACTGAGGATGCGCCAACATCCTCCGCCAATCATTCTCCGGAATGCCTTACTCTGTAAATTCTGGGGCATGTTCATCAAAACACATTCAGAATAGTTTTAAAAACAAACAAAGTAAACGTATGAAAAATCTTGTACTAACCCATGTAATTCGCATGACCAAGCTATTTACTTACGCATTTCTGGTTCAACTTCTAACCATGAGCTTTTTATTCGCATGGAATGGAAATGCCCAAATCTTGGACATTGAAGAAGCAATGATTACGGTATCCTTTGAGGATACAAAAATTGAAAAAGCATTTTCCAGCATTGAGAAAATGACCGAATACAGCTTTGTCTATACAGATAAAGCGTTGCTTGGAGCGCCCTTTGTATCAGCCGTGAGTGAGGAGCAAAGTGTATTTGAACTATTAAAGAAGATCGGCCTACAGACAGGTCTTAATTTTAAACAGGTAAATCAAAATATTCATGTCAGAAATGTCGAAGAAAGGGATCATTGGGCTCCGCAGGAATTGCAGGAAACCATGGCTGACATTAGGGTTTCTGGGACCGTTACAGATGAAAATGGTGACCCCATACCTGGTGCGACCGTTTCTGTTCCAGGTACAGCTATAGGTACAGCGACGGATTTGGATGGGAAGTATGCCTTGACTGTTGCTGAAGATGCTTCATTGGTGTTTTCATTTATTGGTTTTGAACCACAAACCATCAAAGTAGGAACACAAAGTGTAATTGATGTAATATTAGTGGAAGACATTTCATCATTGGATGAAGTGATAGTGGTAGGTTATGGGGTACAGAAAAAGATGAACCTTACTGGATCGGTAGATCAGGTAACCAGTGAGGCATTGGAGGGTAGAAATGTGGGTAATCTTACGCAGAGCTTGCAAGGACTTATGCCCAATGTGAACATTACTCCCCTGGATGGAAAACCTATCCAGTCTCCCACGATCAATATCAGAGGTGCGGGCTCTATAGGGCAAGGTGGAAACGCACTGGTTTTGATTGATGGGGTGGAAGGAGATCCGAGCATGGTGAATCCTAATGATGTAGAAAGTGTATCAGTGCTTAAAGATGCTGCTTCAGCGGCAATTTATGGAGCTAGGGGAGTTTTTGGTGTGGTCCTTATCACTACTAAAACACCTAAAAAGGATGTGGTTACCGTAACTTACTCAGGTAACTACGGAATCAAAAGTCCCGTGGTACGGCCGGATTTTGTTACGGATGGTTACACTTTTGGCAAAATGTTCAATGATATATTTTTTGCCAGAGATGGTCTATATCCACAGAACATTAATAAAACACAGACGTTTTCGCAGGAATATTTGGCGGAATTAAAAAGAAGGTCTGAAGATCCAAGTCTGCCAAAAACAGATCTGGATGAAAATGGGAATTATGTGTACTACCACAATACAGATTGGTATGGACACCTGCTCAAAAACAATTTATCTTCAACTGAACAAAATATATCTGTATCTGGTGGTACCCAAAAATCAAGCTTTATGTTGTCGGGTCGATATTCAGATCAGGGAGGATTGTTTAGGTACAGTACCGACAAATTTAAAATGTACAACCTGCGAGCCAGGGGTAGCATCGAAGTAGCTCCTTGGTTACAGGTAAACAATAATTTTGATTACTCTACCAGGTATTATTTTAACCCATTAAATACAGGCGAGGGAAGCAGTGTTTTCAGAAATATAGCTGATGAGGGACATCCAACCTCTCCAATGTTGAACCCTGATGGTACACTTTCTTATGCTTCTGCCTATACGGTGGGGGACTTTTATTTGGGAAATAATGGCTCGCATCTGGACAGAACAGTAATTCGAAATACCAGCGGGTTTGAAGCAAAATTCCTTGAAAATAAATTACGGGTAATAGGTAATTTTAACTTTCAAAACATTAATTCTGATGAGTTAAGAATTAGAACCCCTGTACCCTACAGCCCAGCTCCTGGTGTAATAGAATATATAGGCACCACGCGAAATGATATTCAGAACACTTTGGACAGGACCAATTTCATTACAGCCAACTTATACAGTGAATATGAAACCAACTTTACTGAAAAAAACTACTTTAAAGCAATGGTTGGCTACAATTATGAACAATCTACTTTTCAAAGGCATCAATATTCGAGAAATGAATTGCTTTTCCCTACAGTAAAGGATGTCAATTTAGCAGTTGGTGACAATGTTCTTGCCTCCGGTGGATACGATAAATGGAGAATTGCAGGTGGATTCTTCAGGTTAAATTACATTTTTGATGACAGGTACTTGCTTGAAGTCAATGGAAGGTATGATGGTTCCTCCAAATTCCCTTCTGGAGAAAGCTTTGCGTTTTTCCCTTCTGTTTCTATGGCTTGGAGGATATCGGAAGAGAAATTTTGGACCGTCCCAGAGCAATTGGTTTCAGATTTGAAATTCAGAGCATCCTTTGGTTCTCTGGGAAATGCCAATATTCGGCCGTATACTTTTCAAGAGCAATTTTCTATAGGTACAGGGATAATACTTGCTGGAGCAAGACCCCGAACCACCAGCATGCCAGCAGTGCTACCGGATGGTTTGACCTGGGAAACAGCAACCACTCGAAACATTGGGGTGGACTTATCAATGATAGATGGTAAACTTAACTTGACAGGGGATGCCTATTTAAGGCACACTTCTGATATGTACACCATAGGAATGACCTTGCCTGCCACTTTCGGTACCACATCCCCAAGGGGGAATTATGCAGACATGAAAACCAAAGGCTGGGAGGCAATTTTATCCTGGCGAGATATGTTTACTGTTGCCGACAAGCCTTTTACCTACAATATTCGCTTCAACATGGCAGATTGGAAAGCTGAGGTAACCAGGTACAATAATCCTGAAAAATTCCTGAATGATTACTATGAAGGTATGATGGTAGGTGAAATTTGGGGTTTTGAGACGGAAGGATATTTTACATCGGAGGAAGATGTATTGAACCATGCCAATCAACAATCAATGTTCACTCCTAGAATTGGGACTTACCAACCTGGAGATATCAAACTTAAGGACCTCAATAATGACGGAATTATTGATTTAGGGAGGAATACTGTTGCAGATCCCGGAGACCGGAAAGTCATCGGAAATTCATCTCCGAGATATAGTTATGGTATGAACCTGAATGTTCAATGGAACAATATCTACTTGTCAGGATTTATCCAAGGGGTAGGCCGCCAGGAATGGTACCCGCATCAAGAGACGGTGAATTTTTGGGGTCAATACAATAGACCTTATGGGGATATCCCAAGCTGGCATTTGAAAGAAGGCATGATTTGGTCCGAAGAGAATCCTGATTCCTTTTTGCCACGGTATGTAACCCGAGGCGGGACGGGTGGTCTGCTAAGACAGGTCCAGTCTAAATACCTTATGGATGCTTCCTATATACGTTTGAGGAATGTACAGCTGGGCTATAATTTGCCAGTCAATTTGATCAGTAGGATCAGTGTTAGCGATGCAAGGGTTTTTGTATCCGGAGAAAACCTTTGGACCTGGTCCCCACTTTACAAGATAGTTTCAAATATAGATGTGGAAAACGCTATAGCCCCCTCTGACCAAATGTATACAAGTGGTAACTCTGGAGATGGCTACAATTACCCTATGTTGAAAAGCGTCACTATTGGCCTTAATGTTACATTTTAATGACCTTCAAATTAAACATTATGAAAACTAATTATATATGGCTATTTGTATTGGGTACGTATTTTCTTACCGGGTGTGACCTGGAAGAACTGCCTCAGGCCACTACGACAAAAAATGAAATTTTCGGTACAGAAACAGGGTTAAATTTATATTCAAATTCCTTTTACGATGCTTTACCTAGCGGAAATGACATTGTAACTGAGGATTATCTCTCCGACATCAATGCTAGGAAGGACCGGATAATATTCCTCACCGAAGGTGCTTTTAATGCCAATAGCACAGAGGAAGGATGGGACTGGGGAGATTTGAGAAATATCAATTTTTTCCTGAGCAATAATACGGATGAAGCAGTGCCACTTCAGGTAAGGCAGCATTACAATGCCCTTGCGAAATTTTGGAGAGCCTGGTTTTATTATGGTAAGGTGAAAAGGTTTGGAGATGTGCCTTGGATTAACAAACCATTGGATGTCTCTGACCCCCAGTTGTATGATGGACGTGATTCCCGAAAACTGGTAATGGATTCAGTGATTTCAGACCTGAATTATGCAATAGCGCATATTAATGGGACCGATGCGAGCAGAACCATGGTAACCAGAGATGTTGCCCTTGCTTTCAAATCCAGAATTTGCCTGTATGAGGGGACTTTTAGAAAATACCATTCTGAATTGGGGCTTACTGAAACAGCAGATGCCTGGCTTTCAGAAGCAGCAAGTGCCGCAAAGGTACTAATGGATGAAAACAATTACAGTATATATTCAGGTGCTGGAACAGCACTTTCCTATAGACAGCTCTTTACAAGTGTTTCTCCTGTTGCTTCTGAAATTATATTTGGACGAGCCTGGGATGTAGGTTTAGGGCTCTTACATGGCGCCAATTGGCATTATACAAGTTCTACCTATGGTGTTCAACTAAGTCCCATAAGAACATTTATACAGACTTATTTAATGATAGATGGGACACCTTTTACGGATATTGATGGACATGAAACCATGGTTTTTTCAGAAGAAGTGAAGAATAGAGACCTGAGATTAAAGCAATCCATAAGGACAGGGGATTATACCCGCATATCCGGAAATGAGCGGGTTTCAGCACTCCCACAGTTTTCCTATACGCTCACAGGATATTATCCGATCAAATGGAGTTTGGATGACATGTATTATGATAGTGATACCAGAAACGACAATTTTGTCTCAATTTTTCGCTTTGGAGAGGTATTGTTGAACTATGCTGAAGCAAAGGCGGAGTTGGGTGCTTTAACTGATGCAGATTGGGCAGAAACGGTAGGGGCTTTGAGGGCTAGAGCAGGAATTACCGGCGGTTTGTCGGCCAAACCTACAGTGGTTGATCCTTATCTTCAATCTACTTTTTTTCCAGATATTTCCGATCCTGTGATATTGGAAATTCGAAGGGAGAGAAGTATTGAATTGTATCTTGAAGTTTCGAGGTTTGACGACATCCGTAGGTGGAAGCGTGGTGAGTTAATGGAAATGCCATGGGATGGTATTTATGTTCCCTCAGCAAACCAGCACATGGATTTAAATGATGATGGAGTATTTGATGTCTATTTCTATTATGGTGATTTACCTCCAGCTGAAGAAAGATTTCCTGGAGTTTCCTATTTGAATATCACAGCTTCTGCTGGCAATCTCCGCACCCTCTCCGATGAGACCTCTGGCGAAATTCTTTGGCTTACCACCCAACCAAGAAAATGGGAGGATAAATTGTATCATTATCCAATTCCGGAAAGACATAGAATATTAAATCCTGAACTCGGCCAAAACCCAGGCTGGTAATCAATGGTAATGGGAGTTAGTTGTGGTATTTTTCACGACTGGCTCCTTTTACATACCTTTTAATTAAGACAATTTCACTAAATTTCCTTTTACCGTTTTTTTTATGAAAAATTCATTGTTATTGCTACTATTGGTTCTAGTTATGGGCTGTGGCACAAAGGACCTTACCTTAAATGTCATTACTTTTAATATCCGAAATAATAACCCAAATGATGGCATAAATATTTGGGATGCTCGTATTCCGATTGTGAAATCTTATTTAACCGCAGCAAATCCTGATATAATTGGAATGCAGGAAGTGATGCACCGACAGGTTCTTGATCTTCAAGACATGCTTGAGGATTATGCCTATGTAGGCACTGGCAGAGATGACGGTTAAAAAGCTGGAGAATATACCCCTATTTTTTATAAAAAGGACAAGTTTAAGCTTATCGACCATTCCCAATTTTGGTTATCAGAAACTTCGGATGTTCCTGGAAGCAAAAGTTGGGACGCTGCTATTACCAGGATAGTTACTTGGGCGCACTTTGAGGACAAGGAATCCGGAAAAAAATTCTTTGCTTTCAACACCCATTTCGATCACCGAGGTGTGGAGGCCCGCCATCAAAGTGCAGTTTTAATGTCTGAAAAAATTTCGCTCATTGCTGGCAATGCCCCGGTTATTGTCACTGGTGATTTCAATATCAGAAAAGAACACCCCACTTTGGGAAATGAATTGTACGATAACTTAATCGGAACATTTAAGGCCAATAATTCTCTACTGAATGCTGCCTATGTTTCTAAATCTCCCGTAACCACAGCAGGGCTCACCAGCACAGGTTTCAATCCCGATTGGCCGGACAAGGAGGGCTATGCGATTGATTATATTTTTGTAAGCGATCCTATTGAAGTGGATGCCTATCAAGTGGACCGGATTATGGATGGGGAAGTATTTATTTCAGATCATTGGCCTGTGGTGGCAAAGATTAGTTTTAAAGATTAGCTATGGTCAAAAAAAAACCAGCCTTCGACTCCGCTCAGCCACTAGCCTTCCGGTATGCTCAGTCAAGGCCTAGCGCTTAGGCCGTGTGAAAACATATATGTACAAGAGAGGAATCCCGATTGAAGGAAAGTTTGGGCAGGTAGCGTATGCTTTTGAAATAAATCGAGTTAGCGTCAGGCTATCCGCCAGGAGTAGATGGCTTTCACCCTTTATGTGCTAAATCTTGTCAATCTAGCAAGATAAGCAATCCAGTCATGTTTTATTTAATACTTTGTTTACTAATAAGAAAATAGTTTAATTTCCTATTCATAAGCTCAATGAATTTTTAAATCATAAAAATGCCAAAAGGCAGTACATTCATTTTTAATTTATTGAATTATACCTAATTTGGGATATAAACCCATAATGCCCAAAATGTATAAGGAAAAAAAATATGAAAATTCTGTTCAAAAAGCAGATGATACAGAATATTGGAAGCAAATCAAAAAAGGGGAAAGAGCTGGACTGGAAGCCTTATACGTTAAATATACGCATGAATTATTTAGGTTGGGTATGTCCATTAAAGAGGACAGAAGTTTGGTGAAAGATTGTATCCAAGAAGTATTTTTTAATATTTGGGAATACCGTTATACTGTTAAACCTACAGACAATGTCAAACTTTACCTTTTTAAGTGTCTGAGCAATAAAATCCATAAAGAAGTTGGAAAGGATAAAAAGCGTTATGGTTTTTTGAACCTGGAATTGGAAGACCATTTTTTAAGCGAATCAGAAGTAGAAAAAGACAGTTCAATTACCAATGATAAAAAGAGGCTAGACTTGATGAAATCCCTTGGCGCACTGCCTTCCCGTCAACGTGAAGTAATACAGCTTTTGTATTATGAAAACCATTCCTACGAAGATACTTCAATTATCATGGGAATAAATGTGCAGTCTGTATATACCCTAGCCTGGAAGGCTATTGCCAATTTGAAGAAATGTTTGACCTTGATAGGTTTGTTTTTACTTACTTCAATTTCGTGATCTATTATAAATTCAATAAATTAATCCCCATTTTTTAATATCGTCATTATTTTTATTGCTAATTTTTTAATTTAATGTAATTATTAAAAAATTACTGATGAGGATGAATAGATTTTTAGAAGTCAAGACTTATGTGGGTGAAATTTATCAAAAATGGAAATTTTCAATTATACCATAGAGGATTTTGTTTTAGACCCATCTTTTAAAAAATGGGTAATGCATCCCAATGCAGAATCGAATTTGTTTTGGGAAAATCTATTGGCACAAAATCCATTGAAATACAAGGAAGCCAAAAAAGCCCGTAGGATTATCATTCAATTAAATTCCAAAAAACAACCTATACTTTCGGATTCCGAATTTTCGGTCATGTGGAAAAATTTGGATAAGCGCTTGTCGGAGGAAAATAAAGTGAAACCGATGGGTGATGATGAAAAGATTATTCCTTTGCATTCCATTAGTATTTTGGAAAAAGTGACCCACCAGCAACCCTCCCGATTAAATATTTTTGATTATTTTAATTATAGGGTGGCCTGTGTGCTGATCTTGGCTATTTCATTTGGCGCTCTTTTCAGCTGGTTGTCTGCAGATTCGTACCAATCTACCGAAAATAAGCCTTTGGTGGTATTTGAGGAGCATAAGACCGTTCCAGGGGTTAAGTCTCATCTTACTTTAAGTGATGGATCTCAAGTGATTCTGAATTCAGGAAGTGAATTGAAATACCGCAAAAACTTTGAAAAAGATAGAAGGGAAGTCTTCCTAAAAGGAGAGGCATTTTTTAATGTTACCAAGGATTCTTTAAGACCCTTTATTGTTCATTCCCAAGAGGCAACCACCACAGCATTGGGAACCAGCTTTAATGTGAGGGCCTATTTGGGTGAGACCATTGCTGTTTCTTTGGTGACGGGAAAGGTTGCTGTGAATAGAGAAGGGGTAATAAAGGATTCAGTTACTTTATTTCCTGGAGAAGCTTTGAAAATTGATATGGAAAATGATCAGTTGGTAAAGTCTTCCTTTGACAATGATTTGGTCATGGGGTGGACAAAGAAACGCATTGTTTTTCAGAAAACGCCTCTTTTAGAGGCTATCAGAGTACTTGAAAATTGGTATGGAGTGCATATTCAAATAAAAAATCAACCTACCCGTCAGATTTTGCTTTCGGGAAAGTTTCAGGAGGAAACTTTAGAAAATGTATTAGAGGGGTTGAAATTTTCTACTCGGTTTGAATTTAAAATTGAAAAGGAAAATGTTACAATCCTATTTTAGGAATAAAAAAACTGTCTATGATATAAACCCAAGTTAAAATAAGCCTAAGGATGCGCTAACATCCTCAGGCTGTTATTCTCCGGAAAGTCTTACCAGGAAATTTCCGGCATGTTCATCTAAAACCATTCTGTATAGTTTTAAAAACAAACAAAGTAAAGGTATGAAAAATCTTGTACTCTCACATGTCATACGCATGACTAAATTATTTACTTACTCATTTCTTATTCAATTTCTTTCCATGAGTTTTTTATTTGCCTGGAACGGCAATGCTCAGGTAAAGGATATTGAAGAAGTGATGATTACACTATCCTTTGAAAACACTAAAATTGAAAAGGCATTTTCCTCTATTGAGAAAATGACCGGATTCAATTTTGTTCACACGGACGCGGAATTAAAAGACGTTCCAAGGGTTAATACCTTCGGTAATGATACCCAAAGTGTCTATTCCTTACTATCGGTCATCGGACAACAAACGGGCTTGTACTTCAAGCAGGTGAATCAAAATATTCATGTTCGAAAGACAGATGGTATAGGTAAATGGAATTATCCGAAGCAGGACAAAGAGGAGTTCTTCGAAATAAACATTTCTGGAAAGGTAACCGATGAAAATGGGGAGCCACTTCCTGGGGCCACCATTACCTTGGAAAACACCACTTCAGGCACGGTTACAGATATTGACGGTAATTTTTCTATAGCTGTAAATGAAGGAACTGTTTTGGTTGTTTCTTTTATTGGATACTCGACAAAGAGAATCACAATTACGAACCAATCCCAGATTGAAATTACCATGGAACTCGATGATACTTCATTGGAGGAAGTAGTGGTAATAGGGTATGGTACCCAAAAGAAAGTGAATTTAACCGGTGCTGTGGATGCCATAGAATCGAGTGATATTATTTCCAGACCTGTGGGGCAAGCATCAACTGCCTTACAAGGTTTGGCTCCAGGGGTTACAGTTACCCAGAGATCTGGAAAGCCTGGTGCAGATGGAGGAACTATTCGTATTAGGGGAATTGGCACTTTAGGAGATTCAAATCCTCTGGTGCTAATTGACGGAGTGCCAATGAGTTTAAACGATATTGATGTCAATGAAATTGAATCTATTTCTATTTTGAAAGATGCGGTTTCAGCCGCAATATATGGTTCACGTGCTGCAAATGGTGTTATCCTTGTAACAACAAAGAGGGGCAAAGACGGAGAATTTTCTATAAACTATAGGAATAGCATCGGATGGCAACAGCCAACTGCTTTGATGGACAAAGTAAGTGGTTATGACCATATGGTTATGATAAATAAGGCTTTTGAAAATGTAGGAAGAAACCCTGCTTTTCAGCAAGAATACATTGATGCCTATCGCGAAAATGCACCTTCAGATGCTTACCCTGAAACAAATTGGCATGACGTAATGCTAAGTAATAAGGCACTTCAGCAAAATCATTACCTAGGAATAAACGGTGGGGGAGAAAAAATTAATATTCTTGGCTCTGTGTCTTATATGAACCAAGACGGTCTAATGGATTCGAAATTTGAACGAATAAACATTAGGTTAAACACGGACATTAAAGTTCGAGACAATTTAAAAATTGGAATAGATCTTTTAGCAAGGAATGATGACAGGAATGAGCCTCCTCAAAATTGGCACTGGCTGGCAAGGTACCCCCATAATATCCCAGGTAAAAATGAAAATGGATCTTGGGGAGTAGGATGGGATGGAAGCAATGGATGGGCCTCTATGGAAGAAGGTGGTTATAATTCAGATAAACGACATGAGCTGATGGCCAATTTGAAATTGGATTGGCAACCAATTAAGAACCTTAATATAAACCTTCAGGCCGCCCCAAATGTCAATTACATGCACGTTAAAAATTATAGGAAACAGGTGGATTTATTTTTTCCTGATGGTACCATAATTAACCCTAGTCCTTATAAAGCTTCTTTGAATGAACGTTTTACTAGGTCCATTAATAATAATTATCGTGCACTGGTCAACTACAACAAAGATTTCGGTAAGCATTCATTGGAAATCTTAGCAGGTACGGAGGCAGTAGATTACCGAAATGATTGGCTTGCTGGATTTAGAGATCAGTTTCCACTTGAAAATTATGATGTTCTAAATGCTGGTTCAATTGCAAACCAACAAGCGACAGGCTCAGCCCTGGAATGGTCATTATTGTCCTATTTTGGGAGGATAAATTATAATTATAATGACAGGTATTTATTTGAAGCAAACCTTAGAGCAGATGGTTCTTCAAGATTTTTGGGGGATAACAAATATGGGTATTTCCCATCCTTTAGTTTTGGATGGAGATTGTCTGAAGAAGAATTTCTTTCTACAGCCTCATGGATAAACGAATTAAAAATTAGAGGATCCTGGGGTGCATTAGGAAACCAACAAATCGGTACTTATCCGTTTGCTTCTACTGTAACCATGGGGCAAAATTATGTTTTTGGAGACAATACCCCTGCTTTAGGAGCCGCATTATTATATTCAGGAAATCGAAACATTACCTGGGAGACTACCCGAATGATCAATTTTGGATTTGATGCCAATATCGGAGATTTTGAAATTACAGGTGATTACTATGTGAGAAATACCGATGACATACTTCTTCGTATTCCGGTTCCGCGTATTGCGGGCTTAATTGAACCCTATCAAAATGCTGGTAAAGTTAGAAATACAGGTTGGGATTTAAGTGCTGGATACAGAAAGACATTTGGAGAGTTGGATTTAAGTGTTTCTGCCAATTTATCCGATGTTAACAACCAAGTTGTTGATTTGATGGGTAGTGGACCTCATATTTATGACAGAGAAATCAATCAGGAAGGCCAACCATTTAGGTCATTGTACGGGCTTAGGTCTTTAGGTTATTTTCAAAATCAGGAAGAAATTGATCAACATGCTGCGCAATTTGGGCAAGTTAGTCCTGGAGATATTAAATACGAAGACATTAATAACGATGGAATTATAAATGCAGAAGACCGTACAATTTTTGGAAATACCATACCGAAATATACCTATGGCTTTAATGTTTCCTTAGATTATAAAGGTTTTGATTTTAGTTTGTTAGGACAAGGAGTTGGTAAGGTTGATGGTTATTTAGATAATTTTGCTACAATGGCTTTTTATTTAGGTGGGACTGCTCAGGAGTGGCATATAGATTACTGGACACCAGATAATCCTTCAGCAGCTTATCCTAGATTAACTTTTAACTATCCTAATAACGAACAAGTTTCTTCTCAGTGGGTAAGAAGTGCTTCTTATTTTAGACTGAAAACTATTCAATTAGGGTATACTATACCTTCTGCTATTACAAAAAGATTAAGTCTTTCGAAATGTAGGGTTTATGCCAATGGACAGAACCTGTTAACCTTCCATAATTTTTATGACAGCTTTGACCCAGAAGCACCAGTAGGTGAGGGGACATTTTATCCTCAGGTTAAAGTATTTGTTTTTGGATTGGAGATAACCATTTAATGATAAAATCATGAAAAATACTAAAAAATTCATAATGATAGCAATGGTTGTTTTAATGTCAACCTTATTGCATTCCTGCCAAGATTATCTTGAAAAATACCCTCTTGACCAACCTTCTGATGCCACTTTTTGGAGTACGGAATCTGAGCTTCAAATGGCCATTAATTCAGTTTATCGCAGCTTGTATTTTACGGATAGAACTGCAACCCATATTCCTTTTCAGTTTCTTTTTGACTTTTCAACAGATATTAGTTGGGACAGGAATTTAAGTGTTTGGCAATTATTAGGTCAGGGACAAGTAACTTCAGTCGAACCTACTCTAATCTTTGGTGCCTGGAGTAATGCCTATGTCAATATTGGGAGCTGTAATAGGTTGTTGGCCAATATGCATAAAGCAGAAGCAGTAACCAATCCCGAAACCTTTAAGATAATTGAAGCGGAAGCCAGATTTTTCCGGGCTTATTGGTATGGATGGCTTATCAATTTATATGGAGATGTTCCTTTTACAACTGATCCTTTAGATGTTTTTGATGCGCAACTTCCTCAGACAGATAAGGAAACTATATACCAATTTATCTTGGATGAATTGGAATTGGCTGGGGAAACTTTGCCTATTGAGTATTCTGCTAATGAGAGAGGTCGAGTAACCAAAGGTGCGGCCTGGGCCTTAAAAGCCAGAATGGCAGCATTTAACAATGACTGGGATGTGGCTGCTAACGCTTCAAAGCGGATTATAGACTTAGGTATTTATGATTTGCATCCTAATTTTGATGAATTGTTTACTTATGAAGGTCAGAATAATTCGGAAGAAATATTCACCATACAATTCAGTAGGGGTAACCAGCTGACTCATGAAACTCCAGTCCACACAAGAGGAAGGCTAGCAGGAGGTTTTGCGACAAAAATTCCTACTCAGGCATTGATCGATTCATATGAATGTGTTGATGGTCTTAGGATAGACAAGTCTCCCTTATTTGATCCAGAGAATCCCTTCGAAAATAGAGATCCTCGACTTAATGCCACCTGTGTTGTTCCTGGTTCTGTTTTCTTAGGGTACCAATTCGAAACCCACCCTGACAGCCTACTTGTTTGGGATTACAATCAAAATCCGCCAAAACGAATAGATAATCAGGAAGTGATTAATCCGTACGCAACCTTTTCGGGATACCAATACAGGAAATATGTTTCTTCAGATGAAAGAGAGTTTAGAAGGGAGTCTGAGCTTAATATCATGTTGATTAGGTATTCGGAAATTTTGCTGATTTATGCTGAATCACAAATCGAATTAGGTGAAGTAAATAATTCGGTTTATGAAGCTATAAATCTTGTGAGAGATAGAGCTGGAATAAAAACAATTGATCAAGGGAAATCCATTGAGATGTTGAGGCAAATTGTTAGGCAGGAAAGGAAAGTAGAATTTGCGTTTGAAGGATTACGGTTTTTTGATATCAGACGGTGGGATATTGCTGAAGATGTCATTTCAGGGCCATTATATGGTCGGCCTCTTGGGAATTATAAACCCCATTATATACCAGAATTTGATGAAAATGGAACACCTACATATGAAGCTTACGCTGATGAGTTAAGGATGTTTGATACCAGAAGCTTTAATCCCAGTAAGGATAAATTACTTCCTATACCTCAAAGGGAATTAGACATCAATTCAAATTTGACCCAAAATCCTGGGTATTAATAATCAGAATTGACCTAATAGGTTGATTCTATAAAAAATCGATAACAATGGCTAAATATATTTTCTATCCGTTTGTTTTTGCTCTGGCAATAATAAGTTTTTATGAAAATCCTTTAAAAAATCCAGCAAGTACCCAAGTAGAAACTGAGGTATTTGTTGATATCAAAGATCCTGTCCCCATAGTTAAAGTTAGAGGTGAAGGTCTGATTCATAGGTTTCATGATACTTCTCCAATTAGTCCTTCAGGAAAATATATTGCTCTATTCAGGCTTCCTTTCCAAGACAGGTATCCAAAACCGGGTGAGTTTGGCACCGTAGTTTTAATTAACCTTGAAACTGGTGAAGAAAAGGAAATTGCCAAGTCTTTTGGATGGGAAATGCAACTTGGGGCAAATGTTCAATGGGGAAAGAATGATAACCAATTGTTTTTTAACCAGGTGGATACTTTAAGTTGGGAGTCTTTTACCGTTGAATATAATTTGGAAAGTCAAGCGTCTAGGAGGATCAATGGAGGGCTGTTTATGGTCTCCATTAATGGAGAAAAACTGGTGTCCCATAACTTGAGGAATTCTGAGTATGCACAATCTGGGTACGGTGTAATAGTACCTGATGAATACCGATCAAAAAATTTCGGATTATCTAGTGACGATGGTATTTATGTTACGGATGTGAAAACAGGAAAAAGTAGATTGGTGGCCAGCATTGAAGACATTTATAACACCGCCAAACCAGGTGTAGGGATTAATAATCCAGAGGATTATGAAATATATTGCTTCAAAGCAATGTGGAATCCACAAATGAGTCGCATAATGACTTGCTTACTATTGAAACCAATTTCTGGTGGAAAAAGAAAGGTTGCTGTAATTACCATGAATGGTGATGGATCAGATATTCGAACAGCCATATCCACAACTCAATATGGAAAAGGCGGCCACCATATGGCATGGTTACCAGGTGGTGATCATTTGTCTATGAATATGGAGGTAAATGCTGAAAAGGAGGGTTTGGAGATAGTTACCGTTAAATATGATGGAACAGAGTTGAAGGAGGTATTTGATCCAGGATCTGGTCATCCTAGTTTTCATCCAGATGGACTTCCATTGATTATTACAGATGCCTATGCACATGAGACAAGGGTAACAGCTGGGGATGGTTATGTGCCCGTTAGGCTTCTTAATGTCCGTACTGGAAAAGAAATTGTGATTGCCAAAGTTAAAACACCTCAAGTTGAGGACAGCTCTTTCAGATTAGATGCCCATCCAACTTGGGATCGATCAGGTAGGTATGTAGTGTTCAATGGTTACGATGGAGATGTACGAAGTGTATATGTAGCAGATTTAAATAGAATTATCAGCCAAGAAAAAAAACACCTAAGCAGATGAACAGGAGAAAATTTCTAAATATTAGCTTTCCGGCAACTGGAGCCATTATGATGGGCCCAGGTTTAATGAATTTACAGGCAAAGTCGGAAATATATCGCCAATTTTCAGGTAAAAGCAGTTTTGATACTTATGATGTAGTTATCAATGGTGGAGGATTTGCAGGCTATTTTGCAGCTGTTAATGCGGTAAGTGCTGGGAAGAAGGTATTGTTGATTGAAAAAAGGACCAGTCTGGGATTCGAACTTTTCGCCAAGCGAAAATTATGGATGGATGCTGCTGGTTTTGAGGGTTTCAGTTCGGAGCTTTCCAATCTTTTTTTACCTCAAGGTGAGCAGGTAGAAATGGATAATCCACTTGGCAGTGGCGTAGGAAAAAGTACTTTTGACGATGAAATATTACTGTTTTCTGGAAGTATCAGAAAGGGTATGTTAAGGAATCTCCTCCTGAAAAAAGTACATGTATTGCTAATGACGGATGTATGTGGTGTTTTTAGGAATAAAGGCGCTGTAAAGGGTGTATTGATGGCTGGTAAGCAGGGTTTGCAGCATGTAAAATGCAATAATTTTATAGATGCTTCGGATCAGGTCATTTTTAGCAGGAATCTTTTCAAACAAGATTATGAAATTGATAGGGCTGGTTTCGTCTTGGAATTGAAAAATGTTGAGAATCCTCAAAAAAAGGTTTTGCCTATTTCTTCTGACTATAATATTTTCCAGGATCAGATAACTTTCCATAGAGGAAAGCTTTCTGAAGACCAAGGATATCTTGATTTTGAATTCAAGGTTGATAAGCAAAGTTTTGAAGAAATTGAACACCAAGCAAGACATAAAGCTGCTGAACTAGGTCAAAATTTCAAAAACCTAGACCCATCTCTTAAAAATGCCGAGATCTTCCAATATGGACTTGAAACATCCTTGATTTTAAAAGATGATCAGCTGCCTGAAGTGGGTCTTGAGGGGTATTTTATGTTAAGTGGAAAACCCATAACCAGTAAAAATATCTTGGCTATTAATGAAGAAGCCAAGGAATTGATTAAATCTCTGCCACGCAATTCAAGTAATACCAAGGCTTCAACCTTAATGATTAACAGTGCAGATATTCCAATAAGACAGATCCAATTCTCCAAATTGGACGAATCTAGCTTTTCAATTCCATTACAACAGGTGACTTTTGATTACAATTCTTTGGTTAAAGACAAAGAATATTGTCAGGTTGCTGTAGCAGGTGGTGGTACAGGAGGTGCTTTTGTCGCTAAAGGAGCAGCAGGGAAAGGAGCCAATACTATTGTTGCTGATTATTTCAATGATCTGGGAGGTACTAAAACTATGGGTGGAGTCATGGGGTATTACCATGGGTTGACGAGCAATGGCTTTTTCAAAGAACAAAATGAAGTGGCAGAAAGGACAGCTTTTGAAAACAATATGTCCAAAAAGGTAGGCCGTAAATATTATCACCTGAAAGAAATTTTAAATGCTGGAGGGAGGTTTATCCCAGGAGCTATTTTCTGTGGTGCCATGACAGTTGATCAGAAAGTTTCAGGGTTTTTGATTTGTAATAATGGTAAATTGCAAACTATCAATGGAGATATCACAGTTGATGCCACTGGAGATGGGGATATTGCTTCTTTTGCAGGAGCGGAATATAGCATCGGGAATTCTCGAACAGGTGAAACGCAGAATTACAGCCAATGGGATATTCCAGGTGCAGTTTCAATTCCTACCTCAACCACAAATCGTGATTATGATGTGCTAGACACCACAAAAATTGCAGAATTGCAACGAGGATTATTTCTTTCCCATTATGAAGCCCATTTTTATGATTTTCACCCATTTCTTACCGTTAGAGAATCTCGGCTTATAGAAGGGATACATGTGTTAAATTTGTATGATGTTGCTGAAAAAACACATTTCAAGGATGTAGTTTCAATGGCAAGCAGTGATTTTGATCCTCATATTGTAGGCAGTTCCGAATTTTCTAAATGCGGTTTCTTGTTGCCCCATTCTAATGATTTGGTAGTAGAAATTCCTTATCGGTGTATTGTTCCTAAATCCCTTGATGGGCTTTTGATTGCAGGTAGGGGCATAAGCCAAACCCATAATGCCATGCAGTTTACCCGCATGTCCGCAGATATTCTGGTTTTGGGATATCTGACTGGACAAATTGCGGCAGATCTCGCATGGAACAATACAAGACCTCGTGATTTTGATGTTTCTGACTTACAGCGAGAATGGGCCGAATTAGGGTACTTGCCCAAGGACTATGACCGTCCTTCTACTGAAAAGAAAAGATTTCAACCGGAAGAAATCAATGCCCGGATTGCCCAGCTTGCAGAAGGAAAGCAGGAGTATTTATATGAATGCAGCAGGTTACCTAAAGAACTTGCAATTCCTGTATTGAAATCATATTTTGAAAAATCCGGTGATGAAAATTCAAAACTCCTTTTGGCAAAGGCCTTGGCCTGGTTTGGAGAAAGCGATGGTATTGCCCTCATTGATAAGGAACTACAGGGAATGTTTGAAGAAGAACTAGAGGATGGCTATCCTGATGGTTATGTTGATGATTACGATTTCATAAGAGGTAGAGAAAAGAATGTTTTGGAAGGGCTGTTTTGGCGAATTAACCAAAATATTGCACTATTAGCAATGACAGGTAATAAAAGTTCAATTCCAACCATTCGAAAAATAATCGAAAATACTACCTCGGGAGGAGGGGTTGTAAACAGGACAAATGATTATTTTAATGGAAGAATTGATTTAAAGATTATTCCATTCTATAACCGTATTTTAAATCTTTGCTTCTACGGAGATAGGATACCTGATGTGCAATTTATTCCGGGATTTGAAAAGTTGCTGGAAGATGAAAATATTGGAGGATTTAAAACAGTTGAATATGATGAGGTGAGATGGAGAGTCTATGGTGGTCTGCTAGAAATGTCCATAGCTGCCACACTGACAAGGTGTGGTGCCAAGAGTGGTTACCAGCTCTTGGTAAGTTATCTTGAAGACATACATTCAAATTACAAGTCTTTTGCTAGGGCTGAGCTCAGGGATGTCACCCACCAGGATTTAGGATTAAACCCCCTAAAATGGAGAAGGTTCCTATCCGAGAAACAATTCCCTAGACCCACCAGAAACTTAGTAAAATATATAGAGGTATAAACCGAAATACATCAATTAAACTTCATGTACTATTTTCAACTTCTGTATACTTCCCTCTTCCTCTTTTATTTTCAAGGGGAAGAGGTTTACTTTCAAAGTGAGAGATTAAAGGGGGTATCGTGGCAACAAAATGCGCCTCTTCACCATATTATGGATGATAAAGGGGAAGAAATAGAAATTTTTGCCAAAAAGGATGAAGAAGGGCTTTTGTATTGGTACAGAAGGGCCTGGACACCAGTTTGTCTTATCGGTGAGTGTAAATTGATTGATATCGGTATTTATTGGGACTTTACTGGTGATTTCCTTGGCTTAGAGGTTTATGGAGAGCCTCTCACCAAAACTGACCATAGCGATTTCACTCCTGAGGACTACCATAGGTTGATTGAAATTTTAGAAAATGACTGGTCACCCCTAAGAGAATATGAGTTATCAGACTTGGTAGAGGAACCTTATAAAGAATCTTCGGAAGTAGATGGTACCTCAGGGGCTACAAAAAAAGAAATTTCCGAGGAGGCTGTTGCTGATGCTGTTTATACCACGCATACCATTTGGCATTTGTCCCACGTGGGAGAAAAAGAACAATTGGTGAATTTGACGGTTGATGAATTGAACAATGATGAGGAGTTATTTTCTTTCATTTTGCAGAATGAACAATTAGACGATCATGTTGATTTTTTTCTTGGTTTATATACCAATGGGGAATTGAAGAACGATGAATATCTCAATTCATTGGTTATAAGTAGTTTGAGCCATAATGGAATGTCTAAAAATAAAACCTTGGCTATTAAAACACTATCGAAATGCAATTATTCGGACCCTTATTTCCTTCAACGATTGATTGACATTTACAATGAATTGCCTCCAAGAGAAAAGGTTCAGGCATTGAATGAATTTCAAAAAATTAATAATTTTCCTGAGGCCTTATTTCTTGCCATTGTTCAAAACCTGGAAAACCAACAAGAGTGGTACATTTTAAAGGTATTTCAAGTAATGGAACATAGGAGTCAATTTAGGAGTGAGTTGTTCAACTTGGGAAAAAACCTTACCCAAATAGATAATTCTCAACTTCATAAAATTTTAAGTGAAATTAATGTGAGATGAGTAAAGGATCGCATTTATAGCTAGGTTAATTCTATTTTATTTTTATGAATTTCCGGCTTTAACACGAAATATGCAATAGACAATCTATTAATTGCTGAAATCGCTTCAAAATACCCAATCGTTGCTGTTTTCAATTTCACCATAACGGTGCTATGCTAAAATCCCCAAACACCCTGATTTTCTTGCGATTCAAACGCTTCCTGATGATTTGGACAATCCATTTCAAATTCCGGGTTAAACCTGGATTCAAATGCTTTGAAAAGAAACAATATGAAGTTACCTTAGGTGCAGATTTGGCCAACATTGTTACGGTAATAAGTTACAACCAAATTTATTTGGCGTTCCATCACTGATTCACCTACTTTGCTACAGCACTTTTATCCCGCTGTGGTACTTTTAGTTATTGTTAAATGAATCAATAAACAGCATATTGAAAAGATGAAAGCCAGAGGGAGTAATGCAATAGGGTTTCGACTTCAATAGAGGGAGGGGTGTAACTATTAGAAAACAAGCGTATTTGGAGATTGATGCCATATAATTAAAGAACAATTCTTTAAACAGATTACAGGACCATTACAATTCATTTGGCAAGCAATAGTAAATTTTTAAAAAACAGGTAGGAGGGGAATTCTTTTCGAAAACGAGGCAACAGTTAACACCGAACAAGAGAAATTATGTACAAGAAATATTTTTTAATAGTAATTGGCTTGTATTTTTTTATAAATAAAACAGAAGCTCAGGTATTTGGATGTACTGACCCGATGGCGGAAAATTTCAATTCATCAGCTACAAATAATGATGGGAGTTGTACCTATAGTGTTACATCTATTGAACCATCTTCAAGTTATAATTTAGGAGATAACCTTACTGAAACTTCTGGCTTAATATTATGGAATAATCAAATATGGACTCACAATGATAGTCAAGATTCCAATATTTACGCATTAGATACTATTGATGGAGCGTTGATCCAAACTTTTCCTTTACCTGACATTTTTAACAATGATTGGGAAGAAATAGCTCAGGACAGTGACTATTTATACATTGGAGATTTTGGAAACAACTCCAGTGGAAACCGCACGAACCTGAAGTTACTAAGAATTAGTAAAAATTCCCTCCTAATTGATCCAATAGAAATTGACACGATAAATTTCACCTATTCCAATCAGGATGACTTTAACCCTACTGGTTCCAATAGGACAGATTTCGATTGTGAGGCTTTTGTGGTCACAAAGGACAGTGTTTTTTTATTTACGAAGCAATGGGTTACAAATAAAACCAGTGTATATTCTCTTCCAAAAGAGCCTGGAACTTATACTGCAAAGTTAAAGTCCACTTTTGATGTGCAAGGCTTGATAACTGGTTCAACCTATCTTGAATCAAAAAACATCATGGTTTTGGTAGGCTACAACGCTTTATTACAACCATTTTTATATTTACTTTATGATTTTGTCGGGGATGATTTTTTTGGAGGGAATAAGCGAAAAATTAATATTTCATTACCTTTTCATCAGGTTGAAGGAATCGCAACAAACAATGGTTTTAAATACTATATCTCTAATGAATATTTTTCGCAAGCCTCCTATTCTACCGTTCCACAAAAACTTCATATTCTCCATTTAAATGCTTACCTGGAAAATTATTTTTATCCTGTAATCACCTCTATGCCTGAAGTCAATCCGGAAAATGACTTTGTGATTTATCCTGTCCCTGCCTCAAATTTCATTAATATTAAAACAAATAAGGATCTTTCTTTTGAAAGATATACACTGACAAACCAGTTTGGTCAAGAGGTTTTAATAGGCCAATTGTCAAATGAAAACCCTAGAATTAACATATCATTTTTATCCAAGGGTTTATATATGTTGAAAGTAGGTAGCGAAAGACAATCATTTAAAGTGCTAAAAAAATAGCATTTTCATGATGTACGATAGAAAGCTCCAAAATCCGTGGTTTTAAACATGGTACCAATTTTTTTCAGCATTCTAGCATGATAAAATCCCCTATCCCATACCTGGTAAAAATATAATTATTACCTCCTGAATACTAGATTATGCAATAGGATTCAGAACCATTCGGAAAGTGTTGCTATCGAATGAAAATAGAAATGAAGTGATAGATTTAGAAGTCGTTTCAGTTCGTATTTTAATGTTTCAAGTTAATAAAGAAACTGACTTTTTAACCATTTTCACAGTCAATTTCCCGACCTATAGTCGCTATTATTAGCAGATAACTTTTATATTAGTAAATTCACTGAAAGTACTAAATATCATGGGTATAACCAGTTTTGGCGGAAGTAGTTAGAAGTGATGTAAGCAGGCAAGCTAAGGCCAGAACTCACTATATTTTACCAGACATTTAAACCAAAAAATATGAAACCCCTTCTCCAGATTTTATTTAGTGTCATCATTTTAAATGGCTGTACACCTACCGAAACCTTTGATGTGTTGATCAGAAATGGTGAAATTGTTGATGGTTCTGGCGAGCCATCCTATACTGGTGATATTGGTATTAATGCAGACACTATTTCGGCTATTGGAAATTTATCCGGAGCTAATGGTGAATTAGAAATTGATGCTACAGGATTAGTGGTTGCTCCGGGGTTTATTAATATGCTTAGTTGGGCGGTCGATGCCTTGATTGAAGATGGGAAATCTCAAAGTGACATCAGACAAGGCGTGACCCTGGAGGTTTTTGGTGAAGGCAGTTCTATGGGTCCATGGAATGATAAAATGAAAAAAGAGGAACAGGAAATGCAGGGTGATATTAAATACCCTATTAGCTGGACTTCTCTTAGTGAGTACCTCGACTTTATCGTTGAAAAAGGTATCTCAACAAATGTGGCCTCGTTTTTAGGTGCAACAACATTAAGAATACATACTGTAGGTTACGAAAATCGAGCGCCAAGCCCAGAGGAATTAGAGGCCATGAAAGCCATGGTTAAACAGGGGATGGAAGAAGGTGCACTTGGGATTGGTTCTTCTCTCATTTATGCTCCGGCCTTTTATTCCAGTACCGAAGAATTAATAGCACTTTGTAAGGTAGCTTCCAAATACGATGGGATGTACATTTCACATATCCGAAGTGAAGGCAACCAACTCTTGGAAAGCCTTAATGAATTGATTCGAATTGCCGATGAAGCCAATATTCGGGCGGAGGTCTATCACTTGAAAATGGCAGGAAAAACCAATTGGAACAAATTCGATGCGGTGGTCTCAAAGATTGATTCAGCAAGAGCGGCAGGACTTTCTATAACAACAGACATGTACACCTACACCGCTGGAGCTACAGGACTCGATGCTTCCATGCCTCCATGGGTGCAAGAAGGTGGGTATGAAAAATGGGCAGAGCGCTTACAGGATCCGGAAATTAGAAAACGGTTAAAAATAGAAATGGTTACCCCTACCAATGAATGGGAAAGTTTGATGATGGGGGTTGACTCTTATGAAGACGTCCTGTTGATCGGATTTAAGAACGATAGCTTAAAATATTTGACAGGAAAATCATTGGCGCAAGTGGCCGAAATGCGCAATACCTCTCCCGTGGAAACAGCAATGGATCTCGTCATTCAAGACGGGAGTAGGGTAGGTACGGTATATTTTATGATGTCCGAGGAAAATGTAAAAAAGCAAATTGCACTACCTTATATGAGCTTTGGCTCTGACGCAGCGTCCTATGCTCCTGAAGGGGTTTTTCTAAAATCCAGTAGCCATCCTCGGGCCTTTGGAAATTTTGCACGACTTCTAGGTAAATATGTACGTGATGAAAAAGTGATTTCTCTAGAGGAAGCGGTGTACAAACTTACTACCTTACCCGCTACCAATTTGAAAATCAAAAAGCGTGGAACATTAAAGGAAGGCTTTTATGCTGATTTGGCCATATTTGATCCGAATGAAATTCAAGACCATGCAACCTACGATAAACCCATGCAGTATTCAACGGGGATGGTTCACGTTTTTGTCAATGGAAAGCAAGTGCTCCAAAATGGAGAACATACAGGTGCATTACCTGGTCAGGTTGTTAAAGGTCCGGGATACAAAGCAATGAAATAGTGTCATAGAACTAAAGTTAAAAAATGAAGAATACGCAATCTTACCTATTGATTTTTGCTTTGACCTTTTTTATTTTAGGATGCAACAATACAAATTCGAAAGAAACGCCCTGGGAAAAATCTACTCTTTTGTTCGAGGATACTGGTACGGAAAATTGGCAGCAGAAATGGATGTTGGATGGGCTACAATCCAAAGTGATTAACAGCAAAGATGGAATGGAGCTTGTTGCAGGCCCAAAACATGGAAATGATTCCAGCCATACAGTCTTATGGACAAAGCAAACTTTTGAAGGTAATATCTCCATTGAATACGATTATACCCGAACAGATACCACAACTAGATGTGTAAACATCCTGTATTTTCATGCTGAAGGTAAAGGCGGTCCAGAGTTCCCAAAGGATATTTCACTTTGGAATGATAAACGAACAGTGCCCTCTATGCGAACGTATTTTAATAACATGAATACTTACCACATTAGTTATGCCGCTTTTTCATCCAAGGTGTATTCAGGAGAAAACGATTATATAAGATTACGCAGGTACAATCCAAACAAAGAAGGTTTGGCAGGAACGGATGTTCCAAATGACTATTTTAAGACCGGAATGTTTAAGCCTGATGTAACCTATCATATTGAGGTTATTAAATACAATGACATTATCGAAATGCATATTCAAAACAAAAACGACAGTTCTGATTATTTGGTCTGCAAGTGGGATGCATCCATATTCCCTTTATATGATTCTGGAAGAATTGGTTTACGTCACATGTATACCAGAGGTGTCAGGTATAAAAATTTTAAAGTTTGGAGGCTTGATTAAGTGCTTTTAAAAAACAGATGCCTAATTTTAAGTGTATTTGACTATTTCAGGATAAGCCCAAAAAAATAAAAATGATTCCAAACATTTCAGTTAACATTAGAAAGAGCATTATAAGCCTTATTTTCCATGGGTTTATTTTGGCGCTATTATTTCATATATCCTACACAGCAAAAGCCCAGCAGCCCAATATATTGGTGATCATTTCAGATGATTTGAATACCAATATTGGGCCTTATATGGATACGGATAACCATACGCCCCACCTTGATCGGCTTGCTTCCGAAGGGGTAAGGTTTTCCAGGACTTATAGCCAGTTTCCACTCTGTGGGCCATCCAGGGCTTCTTTGATGAGTGGGTTGTATCCAGAGACCAATGGGGTATTGAGAAACAATGATCAACTGGGTAGTTATAGAAAGGAAACTCCAGCTCTGGCTGATCATCCTTCTATGGCGGGATTTTTTAGGGAACGGGGTTATTATACCGCCAGAATTTCAAAGATTTTTCACATGGGTGTACCCGGTGGAATAGAAAGAGGAGCAGTAGGTGGAGATGATCTGGATTCCTGGGATTATGCCTACAATGTGCTCGGACCTGAAACCTTGAGCCAAGGCCAATTGGAGTTGCTATCCCCTAAAAACCTCCATTATGGTTCAAATTTCGCTCAAATGATAATTCCCGATAGTTTGGAAGGAACGCAGACGGATTATCTGGCAGCCAGCCAAGCCATCGCAGTTTTGGAAAATAGAGCGGGAAAAATCCCTCAAGGAGGCACCAACAAACAAAGGGTCAAGAAGGATGCTCCTTTTTTTCTTGCTGTTGGCTTTGTCAGGCCTCATGTACCACTCATTGCTCCCGAAAGTAGTTTTATTCCCTATCCTGTCAAGGAGGTGGTTTTACCAACTGTGAATATTGGGGACAATGTTCCACTGCAGGCTTTAAAAAGGCAAAATGAAAAGATTTGGGGAATGGATGAGTTTCAGCAGCGAAAGACCATTAGTGCCTATATGGCCAGTGTTCGGTTTATGGATGAACAAGTAGGAAGATTGCTGAATGCCCTTGATAGGTTGGACTTGAGAAATGAAACGATTGTTATATTTATGTCCGATCATGGTTACAATCTGGGAGAACATGATTGTTGGTCAAAGTCCAGTCTATGGGAGGGAAGCATTAGGGTTCCTGTCATCTTTTCTGTTCCTGGCAAGGAATATGAAAAGGCATACGGAAGCAGTTCTGAAAGTATAACAGAATTGCTGGACATTTATCCTACACTGGTGGATCTTGCTGGATTATCATCAGAGAAACCAGCCATACTTCAGGGAAGAAGTTTGCTGACACAGTTAAAAGGTGAAAGTAAGGGTATGGAAGAAAACGTTGCCTACACCATTTACAATGACGGGGCCAGTTTGCGGACGGACAAATGGCGGTATACCAGGTGGGGAGACCTTGCTTTGGGGAACAATGAAGAACTGTACGATCATTCTACTGATCCTGAAGAAAACATTAATTTGGTAGGGAATAAAGGCCATGTTGCTGTTTTGGAAAGGATGCGTAAGAAATTGGAGGAGACAAGAAATAAAGCTCAGAGCAGCTTAAATAAATAGGCAATGATGGTTGTTGTTAAACGATTGCTAGACAATAATACTTTTATGAATAAGACGATTTTTTTGCTATTAATGTTGGTTCTATCCTTTACTGCCAATGCGCAAATAAACATGGCCGACTCAACAGTACAAGTTATTGGCTATTGGAGCATCGATGATACCCAATCCTATGAAGTATCACTTGAAAAATACAAAATAATAGAAGGGGATACCTCTGCTCGAAATTTTATCAAGTACGAGGTTGATATCACCATTAAAGATTCTACCGCTGATAGTTATCTAATTGAATGGTTCTATAAAAACTATGAAATTGAAACGGACAATGAACTCGTCCAAAAGCTTTCAAAAATATCGGAAGATTTACCGGTAATTATCAAAACGGATGAATTTGGTGCAATACAAGAAGTGATTAATTGGGAAGAGGTCGGGAGTTATATGGAAAAGGCAATGGACCTTATCAAAGTGGAATTTGGTCATTTCCCTAATTTTGATCAAACCATGGCTCAGTTTATGGGGGCGTATAAGAGTAAGGCAGCCATAGAAGGAAATGCCATAAAGGATGCCCTTCAGTTTTACACTTATCATGGTGGAGCATATACGCTCAATGAAGAAATCAATGGGCAAATGCAACTGATGAACAATTTCGGAGGAACTCCTTTTGATACCGATGTGGCGGTTGTTTTAGATGAAATCGACGAGGAATCGGGATCCTCAATAATTAGAATGTTCCAAGAGGTTAATTCTGAGCAATTGACTAATGCTACTTACGATTTCTTGGAAACCCTGACTGGTCTGAAAGGGAAATTGCCTGCAAGAGAAAACTTTCCAGCATTAACCAATAAAACCTGGACGGCATCTCGCATACATGCAACTACAGGCTGGACAACTTATAGTATAGAAACGAAAGAAGTTCATGCTGAAGGAACCACCAACGTGGATGAAAGGATTATACAAATTAAATAACCTAGGACAGTCCTAATTAGGATGTGTATAGTTGAAACTATTAGCATTACCTGATGCCAAACCGGTTTCTTCAAGTAATAGCCTGGGCATTGCTTAAGCCGGGTTTAATTACAATTTTCCTTTATTCTTAAAAATGGATTTCATAATTAATTTTTACGGGCAGCTTTTATTTATCGTTCTGATAAATAAAAGCTCTTAATATCTCATCTGAGTCAAAGTCCACTTTTATACCCACAGCAGTCTATTTATTTCCTACACTGTAGTTTAGAAATTCTCCATCTTTTAGCTCAATTATTTGCAGGATAGGATCAGAAATGTTCTAAATCAAAATTGAGGCTGAGCAGAGTAGATATTAATCAATTTTTCAAGGTTTGATTGACAAATTATATCATATAAGAAGATGATTTTAGTCATGATTAGCTCTGCTGGTATAGTTTACCTTTGACCTATCAAAACAAGCCAATAGCACAGTTTTGAACAGGTATTTTCAAATCAAGCTAAACCAAACCCTTATGAATAAACATGTAAAATGGACCATATTTTCCCTGTTAGTTCTTTTCAGTACTTATGGGAATCAGGTGTTTTCACAGCAGAATTATAAAGTTGCACCCGATCCTGAAATGAAGGTTTCAGGTACATCTACCCTTCACGATTGGGACATGGTTTCCTCGGAAGCGAAAGGAACGGCTTCGCTTAGGCTTTCTGCAGGAAAAGTAACAGCAATTCAATCGGTTGAGATTACCATGCCTGTTAAATCCCTAAAAAGTGGAAAGGGACCAATGGACAAAAATGCCTACAATGCTTTGAAGGAAGCAGATCATCCTGAAATCACTTTTAAAATGCTGGAAGCCCACCAGGATGGGGGGAATGATTGGAAGGTTTCTGGAAGGCTTCAAATAGCTGGTGAAACCCAAACAGTCCCTTTTCTACTTCAAATTGTAACTGAAGGAGAAAGCATTTCTCTTTCAGGTGCAGCTGATGTAAAGTTAACCGATTTCAAAGTGGAGCCTCCAACAGCCGTATTTGGCACCATTAAAACGGGTGATCAAATGACGATCAACATAAAAATGAAACTACATCCAATTAAATAACACATTAATTTTTGCTATCATGAAAAAGAATATTTTATTTCTGGCAGGAGCTATTTTACTGTTCTTTAGCAGTTTTGCCCAACAAAATGACTTGCAATTTTGGAGGGCTTATGACCAAAGAGGAATCAATGTATTTGAAACAGGAAAGGCTGATACGGTAGCCTTTGATGGACTAAAAGTAAGGATAGGGGGGGCATTTACCCAGCAATTTCAGTCCATAAGCCATGAAAACTCGGCAACTTCCATTTTAAATGACAATGGAGTCAACATTAATCAGTTGATGGACATTGGGACGGGTTTTAACCTGGCCACAGCTAACCTAAATATAGATGTTGCTTTGGCTGATGGAATTAGATTGAATTTGATTACTTACCTTTCCTCTAGACACCACCCTGAAACCTGGGTAAAAGGGGGATACTTGCAATTTGATAAACTTACTTTCCTTAATAGTGCAGCCTTTGATAAATTAATGGAAAAGGTGACCATCAAGGTTGGACATATGGAGGTAAATTATGGTGATTCCCATTTCAGAAGATCTGACAATGGCAATGCCTTCTACAATCCATTTATTGGAAACTATATTATGGATGCTTTTGCCACTGAAATTGGTGCAGAAGTGATTTATCAAAACAATGGATTCATCGGTGTGGCCTCCATGACTGGGGGAGAAATTCAAGGCGGAATAACCAACCCAAGCAAAAGGAAACCTTCCTTTATTGGTAAACTGGGTTATGACAAAACATTGGACAATGACCTTCGACTCAGAATGACCGGTTCCGTTTACACCACTGCTGGTTCGGTGAACAATACCCTTTGGGCGGGTGATAGGTCTGGATCCCGTTATTATTTAGTCATGTCGAATACAATGGCTTCTACTTCTGATTCTTTTACCTCAGGGCGTTTTAACCCAGGGATGCGTGATAACGTGACTGCTATGGTATTGAATCCTTTTGTGGCCTACCGTGGATTGGAGCTTTTTGGTACCCTGGAACAATCCAAAGGCAAAGCAGCGAATGAAAGTGTAGACCGAACCTGGAATCAGGTAGGCATTGATGCTGTTTATCGTTTTGGGTCCAGGGATAACTATTACCTGGCAGGTCGCTACAATCAAGTAGGGGGTGAAATGCCCGATGGATTGGAACCTAGCATTTCTCGAGTACAAATTGGTGGTGGTTGGTTTATCACCAAAAATATTCTAGCGAAACTGGAATATGTCAGTCAAAATTATCAGGATTTTGCTCCTACTGACATCCGTAATGGAGGTTCATTTAATGGGTTAATGATTGAAGGAGTAATTGGTTTTTAACAAATAGAATTCAGGACTATGCGTATCGCACTGCTACTTGGCTGTTGTTTTTTCTTGATAGGGGCTTTTGAAAAAAATGCCTTGATTATCGATCAAACAGAAATCATAGTGAAAGGAAAAACATCCATTGGAAGTTTTGAATGTAGCTATGAAAGCCAAAGGGAGGGTGATACGCTTTTTTTTGATAACAAGTCCGCAGAAATTACTTCACTAGATTTTGAAATCCCGGTTAGCGCATTCGGATGTGGAAATTTTTTACTGAATAGTGATTTTAAGAAAACCCTTAAAGCTGAGGAATATCCTATGTGCCTGGTTTCCGTAAATAATTTGCAAAGAGGTTCGCAAGCTATTTTTGGAGACATTTATTTGCAAATGGCTGGGAAAGAACTCTTTTTAGAAGGAGAAACTTTTTACAAATTGAAAGATAGATTACAGGGTACCCTACATCTTTCTACTGAGGAACTGGGCTTGGATGCCACAAGCCGCTTAGGGGGTCTTGTAAAAGTGGAAGAAACAATTGACTTGGAAATCAATCTGTATTTGGAGGGATCCTGATTGATATTGACTTTTATATTGGGTTATATTGCAACAGTGACCGGGCGGAGCCGGAGCAAGCCCAAAATAGTGCGACACTTTAACGGTGGCTGAGCGAATCCGAAGCCATCGATCAATTGAACCATTCAATATTCCCTTAACTATATAGTACTTTTTAGTATCCAACTTTCAAGTTCGATCAAATTTGCACTTAAGGCCAATATCCTTCCAGAATTTTGGTATTCTTTATACCTTAATGGCGAGCTGTTTTTATAAAAATCTTAACTTTACAAGGAGGCTATCATATCAGTGTTTTGATTAGGCTTATACAATTGCTAAATCCCTGACGGATTAGTAAATAACTATTATAGATATACCCATCATTCCAATGAAAATAATTTCCCTGATACTTACTCTTTTTTGGTTTGCTTCATCTACTGAAGATTTTCGCGCCACTCATGTTTTTATGGTTGGGGATTCTACCATGGCGAACAAACCCGAACACAATCTGCCTGAATATGGCTGGGGACAGGTTTTAAATCATTTTTTCACCGATGCTATCGTTGTGGACAACCACGCGAAAAATGGAAGAAGCTCCAAAAGTTTTATTGACGAAGGATCTTGGGAAAAGGTGATTACTCAAGTGCAGAAAGGTGATTACGTGATCATACAATTCGGTCATAATGACCAGAAATCGGATACAGCAAGATATACCGGGCCTTTTGATACCTATCAAGATAACCTTAAAAGATTTATAAATGAAACAAAGGAAAAAGGGGGCATTCCCATTCTTTGCACTTCTATAGTCCGTAGGCTTTTCAATGAGAATGGCACGTTGAAAGATTCCCATGGGGATTATTTGACAGGGGTAAAGCAGGTAGCCAATGAAACAGGTGCGTATTTTATAGACATGGAGGCCAAAACGAAAAAAATGGTGGAAAGTATGGGGCCGGAAAAATCTAAACAACTGTACTTATTCTTTGAATCTGGAATTTACCCGCACCGGCCAGAAGGTAAAGAGGACAATACCCATTTGTCGCAACTAGGAGCCTTTACTATAGCTGGTTTGGCGGTAGAGGAAATGAAAGCATTGGGCATACCTTTGGTTAAACAATTGGTGGAAAAGTAAGCCATTGACCATCAAACTCACAAAAGACAAGTGATTGGCATTGTAAAGTGCAAGCATTATTGGTTTCACGATCACCCTAATTAAGGCAAATAAATGGAAGAATTAACTTGGGATGACTTTATGCAGGTTGAAATGAGAGTAGGTACAATCCTCTCCGCTGAAACGTTCAAGGAAGCAAGGAACCCAGCTTATAAATTAACAATTGATTTTGGAGAACATGGCCTAAAGAAAACTTCTGCCCAAATTACAAAACTGTATAAACCACATGATTTAATTGGCCGACAGGTGATTGCTGTAGTAAATTTCCCGCCCAAGCAAATCGCAAATATCATGAGTGAATGTTTGATTCTAGGTGGGCTTGGTGAAAATAAGGAAGTAACTTTAATTCAACCGGATAGTGCCATCAAGAACGGAACCCGAATTGGATAGCACATTCAATAATGAAAACCTGAAAAAGGAAGTCTTATCTAGTATCCTCAATACTCTTTGCTTTCAAAAACCAATACATCAAAAAAGAAATCATTAAGAATGAAAAACCTATTTTTATCAATAGCCCTTATGGGTATTACTTTGTCTCTATCCTGTTGTAATCAAAAGGAAATAACCATTAAGAAAGAAGTTTCTCAGGAGGTTATGGAGCAAATTTTTGAAGAGGTAAAAACGCCATATAAACATGGGATAGTTTTTCAGCATCCGGATACAAGTAAAATGATTGATTCACCAACCATCTTTCGACAAGATGAAGTTTGGTACATGACCTATATTGTTTTCGATGGTCAGGGATATGAGACTTGGTTGGCAGAAAGTAAGGATCTACTACAATGGGAGTCAAAAGGGAAGATAATGTCATTTACAGAAAATACCTGGGATGCCAATCAAAAAGCTGGCTATGTTTCGCTTGTCAATACGGAATGGGGAGGAGATTATAGTGTGGAAAAGTTTGAGGATCAATACTGGATGAGCTATTTGGGAGGTAATTCGACTGGTTATGAATCTGGAACACTGAAAATAGGCATGGCAAACACCACAGCATTGACAGCTACAGAAGAATGGAAAACAAATGATCGCCCTCTTTTATCGCCAGAGGATGAGGATGTTCGTTGGTTTGAAAACAAAACAATATACAAAAGCCTGGTGATTCGGGACAATGAAAAGCATACGGGACATCCTTTCGTCATGTATTACAATGCCAAAGGTGATACCGCTAACTATGAGAGTATAGGAATGGCTGTTTCTGATGACATGTTATCCTGGAAACGCTTTGGTGAGGACCCTGTCATTACAAGAGGCAATGGCATTTGTGGAGACGCCCAAATTGCAAAGTTCAATGATATTTATATCATGTTTTATTTTGGGGCCTTTTGGAAACCTGGTGCTTTTGAAAGGTTTGCCTGCTCTTACGATTTAATCAACTGGACCGACTGGGAAGGGGAAGACCTAATAGCTCCATCAGAAGATTTTGACGAAAAGTATGCCCATAAGCCTTGGGTGATAAAATGGGATGGTATTGTTTATCATTTTTACAATGCAGTGGGTAGCCAAGGTAGAGTAATTGCCTTGGCCACTTCAGGAGATTTAAAAAAGAATTAAGCAGGATAAGGTGAGGTTATTCAGGAAATTTGATTGAGCTAAACTTATTTAGTGAAATCGGACCCTGCTTTTAAGACATAACCACCATTCAAAGAGAATGCTATATTTGCAGTAGTAAAAGCGTTAAGAAAATGGCTTAACTCAAACAATGGGATTCACTCAATCTCAATATTTTTTATTTATCACTAGGGGGTAATAGGCATTCGGTTGTCATTAGATAAACAAAAGAAACTTATCTTATGAAAACTGGAGTATTTGGCCTGTTTATTTTTGCCGCTTTTTTAATAGTGAATGCAGTTTCTGCACAAAGCCCTAATCAAACAATAAGAGGGAGAGTTGTGGATACTGACAGCAAAAGTGCTATTCCTTTTGCAAATATCACGATAGACAATTCTAATCCATTAATTGGAGTGACCTCTGATATTGATGGAAATTTTAAAATTGAGAATGTAGCGGTAGGACGTATTACCCTGGCAGTTTCTAGTTTGGGCTATGAAAGGGTAACCGTTCCAAATATTTTACTGATATCCGGTAAGGAGACTGTGTTAAACATAGAGATGAAAGAATCCTTTCAGCAATTGGATCAGGTGGAAATTAGGGCTTACAAAAGAGGTGAATCTACCAATGAGATGGCGATAAGTTCCACCAAGCAACTTTCCATTGAAGAATCGAAGCGGCATGCAGGAGCGATTAGTGATCCGGCAAGGCTTGTGTCTTCCTTTGCGGGAATAATCAATGAAGGTTCTGGAAACAATGACATCATCGTGCGAGGAAATAACCCTCGTTTTATACAGTGGAGATTGGAAGACATTGAAATCCCTAACCCAAATCATTTTGCCATTGAGGGATTGACAGGCGGCCCTATCAATGCGCTGAACAGCCAAATGTTGGCCAATTCAGAGTTTTATTCAGGTGCTTTTGCTTCTCAATACGGCAATGCATTATCGGGTATTTTTGACATGAAACTCAGAAAAGGAAATGATGAAAAACAGGAATATAGTTTCTCATTAGGCGTTCTGGGCTTGGATTTTACAGCCGAAGGACCCATCAGTAAAAAGAACAAAAGCAGCTATTTGGTAAACTATCGTTACTCCACTCTTTCCTTATTGGATGACGTAGGCTTAGTGGACTTTGGTGGTGTGCCTAGGTATCAGGATTTAAGTTTTAAGTTCTATTTTCCAACCGAAAAAGCGGGAATCTTCACCTTGTTTGGATTAGGGGGAGCAAGTAAAATAGGTTTTGTCACCACGGACGAGGAAGACGAAGAGATCATCCTGGAGGATGGTTCCCAACACAGTCAACTGGCTGTTACAGGGCTCAAGCATTTTATTCCTTTGGGTAGCAATACCTACTTAAAATCGATTGTCTCTTATGGCTTTAATGGGAGTGAATTGATCGAAAAAAGGCCCTATGAAGAGGAAATATTAAAAGAATTTTATAACGCTGGGTTGAACAACCAAACGTCTCGGGTATTGTCCACATTACACCATAAAATTAATTCCAAGCACAATTTTCAAGTAGGGCTAATGTATGCACATAGCAATTTTGATTTTGAAAATAGCTATTTCAGCATTCCTGAAAACCAATATTTAAAAGGCCAGGAGAATAAAGGCGCTGCTGATTTTAGTGAGGGTTATTTCAGCTGGAAATGGAGGATTTCAGAATTGCTAACTGCGGTAAATGGGGTGCATGTTTCCAAAAGTAGCTTGAATGACAAGGTTTATCTGGAACCTAGGTTGGCTTTGAAATACCAATTGGATGAAACACAAAATATAAATGCCGCTTTTGGCTTACATAGTAAAATGGCATCTCTACCAAATCATTATGCGCTGGTTTATCAGCCCAATGGCAATTATGCTATGCCCAACAAACATTTGGAGTTGATGCAGGCTTCCCACTATGTCTTGGGCTATGAGAATTTATTAAATAGCAACTTGTTTTTAAAGGTTGAAGCCTACTACCAGCATTTGTATAACATCCCAGTTGAGGACAAAGTAGGGAGTCTCTATTCTTTAATCAATCAGGATGACTATTTTGTAGACAAAGCCATGGTGAATGAAGGGGAGGGAAAGAATATTGGTTTAGAAGTTACCCTGGAGCGGTATTTTAGCAATCAATATTATTTCCTGTTTACAACTTCCCTTTATGATTCACAATACAAAGCCAAAGGTGGTGACTGGAAAAATTCGAGATACAATGGGAATTATGTAGGTAACTTTCTGTTTGGAAAGGAATTTACTGTGGGGCGAAAAAATTCCAATGACAAAACCATTGGAATAAACTCAAGAGTTACCCTATTGGGAGGTCGAAGGTATACTTCTATTGATTTGGAGGAATCCAGAGTACAGGAAAAGCAAGTGGAGAATGAAGGTCAATACCTGGGGAACAAGGCAAATGATGTATTTTACCTTAATATAGCAGTAAGTTATCGTGTGAATAAACAAAAGCTAAGCCATGAGGTCAAGTTGGATATTCAAAACCTGACCAACAACAAAACCACGATTGATTATTTCTACAACAACGTGAAAAAAGAAATCGATGAAATACCTCAGCTTTCCATGTTTCCAGTAATGAGTTACACGGTCCATTTTTAACCTATAGCTAAAGCTTTTGAAATAGGTCTATTTTTTGTCCCCTTTGTTGCCATTCAGTGCGACAAAGGGGACAAATTTTCTTTGGATCTTTACTACTTCACCAACTTGGCCTTAACAGGAGATTTTAAACTCTTATCGATATTTTCAATGACCTCCTGATTGGCTTTTCCATTGGGTACATAATACCTGAATTTGCTCTTATAACTGGCGCCTGGAGCAATATAGAACTCCCCATCCACCATAGGGGCATATACCCAATAAGGCATAGAAGGGTGAACCCGGATGGCTTGCGGATACCTGAAATTGTCAGGAAATCCAAATACGGTGACACCGACAGTTTTATTGTCAACTTGGCCTGAAGCAGTTACCCAAGAAGCATGAGTATGATTGGCACTTTCATTCGTATGGCCCTCAGAGGTGAGAATTTTCCAAGTATTGGTAAAGTTGATGCTGTCTACATTGTTCCACTCTTTACTTCCTCTGAATCCCATTCCTCCATAATGGTATTCCAAAATGAAAAGCGTGTCGGTACTGGTATTTGTTTGTTCTGAAAATAAATCAAATAGGAAATAGTCCTCTGTTGGGTAAACCATAATTGTCCATTTTTCTCCAAGAACTTCCCCATCCTTAAGACTTAGATGACGCAATTGACTTTCGATAACTGCTGCACTCACTCCCGCCTCAGCGGTATTCAAACTTACATGTTCCACCGTACCAGTTTCGGAATGTTGATTCCAGAAGTCTACTTTTTCCCCTTTGAATTTTGTGTTTACCCAAGCATTGAAAATAGCATGGTGGTGGGTATGTCCTGCGGGAAATGCATCGGTTAGGATTTGCCCAGTCGGACTGTAAAGGGGATGAATCATGCCACTTCTCTTGTAATAGTCTGGCAAACCATTGGGAGGATTGGCTACTGCTGTTTGGTAAAAAAGAACTTGTTTGTCATCTGATAGGACTTCGACCCCTTCTGCTGTCTGATTAACCGTTACCCTACCTTTTTCATTACCTGTTGACTCCCTCAATTCAAATACAGCATTTGTCTCAGCGGGCATTTGGTCAATAAATACCATTAGGTCTCCTGAGGGGAGCACCTGGCCTGGATAACTTTTATCACTTGCTTCATTTTTAAGCAAGTAGTCACCGGCTAATGCCAGGTCCTTATCTAAGGGAATTGTCAAAGGGTAATTCTCCCTCTTAATGCCATCCGCATTTAATTCAAGGTTTAAAATCGGGGCTGATGAGCAGGCGGTTAACCAAACAAGCACAACAGGGAGGAGAAATAATCGAAAAGTCATATTTTCAGTGGAATAAATCGAGATAATTAGAAAAATAAATATCGTTAGGAATGGACATTTATCCAACTATTAATTGATCAGGCAGGGTATGTTTTTATGGAAGGCGATAGGTTTTTATTGATATTAGGGTGTTTTTTTACGTTCTTTATATGAATTTAAAAGCCGGATTATACAGTGAAACGTCCTGATGTTTCGTAGGAAGAATAGATTGTCTATTGCATATTCCGGGTTAACCCTTACAGAATATAATTAGTACAGATGAAAATTTTAAAGCCCTTTTTAGTATTGTCATTATTGTTCCTTATTCAGTCGGTAGGTTATTCCCAGGATAAGCTTGAAGAATTGGTACCCTTAGACGATAAGGTACGCACAGGACATTTGGAAAATGGGCTGAAATACTTTATTCAATACAACCCAAAACCTGAAAATAAGCTAGAACTCCGCCTGGCCATAAAGGCAGGTGCCATGCAGGAAAATGAGAACCAGTTAGGGCTGGCGCATTTTGTAGAACACATGGCTTTCAATGGATCTGAGCATTTTGAAAAAAATGAACTAATCAGTTACCTGCAATCCATAGGGGTTGCCTTTGGGAGTGACCTTAATGCCTATACAAGTTTTGATGAGACAGTGTACATGTTGCCGATTCCTACAGATGAGGAAGAAAAGCTGAACAATGGTTTTCAAGTAATGCGGGATTGGGCAGGAGGACTCTTACTGAAAGCTGAGGATATAGATGCGGAGCGGGGGATTGTAGTGGAGGAATGGAGAACCGGCCAAGGTGTAAGTCAACGCTTAAGAGATGCTTACCTGCCTGTATTGCTTCACGAAAGTCGCTATGCAGAACGCATGCCCATAGGTAAAATGGAGATTATTAGGAATGCAGCAGATTCGCTAGTCAGACAGTTTTATCAGGATTGGTACCGACCAGATCTTATGGCTGTCGTTGCAGTAGGAGATGTGGATCCCGACATGGTAGAGGAACTGATCAGAGAATACTTTTCAGATTTGAAAAACCCTGTAAATGCAAGAACCCGAGAGTATTACAATGTCCCAGCCCACAAAGAAAATTTTGTAATAATCATTACAGATGAGGAAGCACCAGGCATACAGGTGCAGCTCTATTACAAGCAGGAGGCCAGACCATCCAATACCTATAAAGACTATAAAGGCAGAATCCTTAGAACGATGTTTGGTGGTATGATCACACAAAGGTTGGATGAGATCAGGCAAAAAGCCGATGCCCCTTTTATCTTTGCTGGTGCCAGGTATGGTAATCTGGTGAAACCGCTGGATTTCTTCACCATTTCCGGAGTTGTAGGCCCTGGAAAACTCAAAGATGGGCTTTTGTCTTTTCTTACAGAAAACCAAAGGGTTGTTCAGCATGGCTTCACACAAAGTGAACTGGATAGGGTCAAACGTTCTTTATTAAATAGTTCAGAAAAGTCTTATAAGGAAATGGACAAAGTGGAGTCCAGGGCTTTAGTCGGCAGATATGTTTCAAATTTCCTCAACAATAGCTTTGCTGATGGCCCTGAAAGCAGGTTTGATTTTTATCAGGAGATCATCCCAAAAATAACCCTCGAAGAAGTAAATGGCATAGCCAGTAAACTGATCAAGAAAGAGAACATTGTCCTAATTGTAACGGCACCGGAAAAAGACAAAGAAACCTTAACGGATGAAGCTGAACTTTTGGCTTTATTGGAAAATGCTGACGCAATCGAAACTACTGCTTATAAAGAAGACTTGGTAAGAGAAGAGTTGATGCTGACCAAGCCCAATTCAGGGGAGGTGATGAATGTGTCCCACAATGAAGAGGTGGATGTTACGACCGTGTTGCTAAGCAATGGGATGAAGGTTTATTTTAAGCCTACAGACTTTAAAAATGATGAAATAATTTTCACTGCCAGTAGCGAGGGAGGAACTTCCTTGTATTCACTGGAGGACCACTACAGTGCGAATTATGCTGGCACAGCAATAAACATAATGGGTATAGGTGATTTTACACCTTCCCAACTTAAAAAGGTATTGGCCGGAAAAAATGTTCAGGTAACGCCCAATATTAGTACTTATTCGGAGAGTATCTCAGGAGCCACAACGCCCGGAGATTTCGAAATGGCCTTGCAACTGATTCATTTGTATTTTACTTCACCAAGATTGGACAAATCACTTTGGGAGGTGTTTTTAGCGAATCAGAAAAACCAATTGGAAAGTGCCAGTGTAAATCCTGATTTTCAGTTCAATAAACGAGTAAACGAAATAATCAGTAATGGTAATCCTAGAGGGAGAGGTATATATACTGCTGAACAGTTGGATTCCATAGACCTGAGCGAAAGCCTAGAAATCTATGAGGAAAGGTTTGCCAATGCAGCTGACTTTAACTTGCTCTTCACAGGCAATATTGATATGGAGAAAATGCTTCCTTTGGTAGCCCAATATTTAGGGAGTTTGCCAGGGGATTCTACGGAGATAGAAGAATTTATCGATTTGGGTTTAACTCCTCCTCAAGATAGAAAAGAAACCATTAAGGTGGGAGTGGACGAAAAAAGTCAGGTGATATTATATTTCAGTGGTGAAACAACTTACGATTTGAAAAAATCCCAGCAGCTCTCCTATTTGGGAGAGATTCTAACCATTAAATTAATAGAAACATTAAGGGAAGAAATTGGAGGTGTGTATGGTGTAGGGGCAAGAGGAAGTTTAAGCAGAGTGCCGGAAGAAAGGTTTAACTTCTCCATTTCATTTCCTTGCGGGCCTGAATCAGTCGATAAGTTAAAAGCAGCTGTTTGGGAGCAAATTCAGAAAATTCAAGAGGAAGGACCTGAGGAAGCTGATCTGGAAAAAGTTAGGGAAACCAAGCGCCTGGATCTGGAAGAAAACCTAAAACGCAATGGCTTTTGGCATGGACAGTTAAATGCTGCTATAAATGGGGGGCTCCCTTTAAATACAGTATTAGGAGCAGAGGGCCGTGTACTTGGTGTCACTGCTTCAGAAGTTAAACAGGCTGCCAATGAATTTTTGCAAAAGCCATATCTATTGGAAATCACCAGGTACCCTGCCAATTTCGAAGAATAATAGAAGCAAGGTAATTATGCTTTAATCCAAACCCAAATACGCTGAAAAGTAACATTCATCAGCAATATAAACTTATCGAAGGTGGTGAAATCAAGTAAGCTGTCTAAGGCCTTTTCAGAAAAGCAATTTGTTTTATCAAAATGTTATTTTTCATCAAGAATTGACAATTAACAATTAACAATTATAAAAACCCCAATGATCAATTTTCTAATAACGCTAATCTCTTTTTATTTCGCTGATGCTAGTCAGATTAAAGACAATATTCCATTGAATTTAGCTACAGAGCAAGACCTATTCCTAGCGGGAGAAGGGGGCTACCATACCTATCGTATTCCTTCACTCATTGTAGCTGCAGATGGCTCTGTCTTGGCATTTGTTGAAGGGAGAAAAGCTGGAAGTTCAGACACTGGAGACATAGATGTCTTAATGAAGAAATCTACAGATGGTGGGCATACATGGTCCAAGCAGAAAGTATTATGGGATAAAGGAGAAACTGTTTGTGGAAATCCAAATCCTGTGTTGGATGAAACCACTGGAGACATCCACCTATTACTCACTTGGAATAGGGGAGATGACCATGAAGGAGACATAATTGCCAAAAAAAGCAATGATACCCGCAGGGTATTTGTGATGAAATCCACTAATAATGGAGATAGCTGGTCGGAGCCTTCAGACATTACTGAAACCACCAAGGATCCATCTTGGGGTTGGTATGCAACTGGTCCTGGTATGGGAATACAAATCAAACATGGCCCGATAAAGGCCGCTTGGTGATTCCGGCCAATCACAGTTATGATGATCCATGGGGAGGTAAGGGGAGGTCCTTATGAGTATGGGGCTCATGTAATCTTTAGTGATGATCATGGCGTTACTTGGGAACTTGGAGGTACGATAAAGCCCAAAATGAATGAAAGCCAGCTGATAGAAATGGCAGATGGAAATGGTACCCTATTAATGAACATGAGGTCTTATTTGGGCAAAAATAGGAGAGTATTGTCTGTTAGCAAAGACGGTGGTGTTTCCTGGTCTGATCCTGTGGAGGCAAGCGCTTTAATTGAGCCGGTTTGTCAGGCAGCTTTTTTAAGGTATTCCTGGCCAGGGAATAAGACTGGAGACCTTGTTTTATTTTCCAATCCGGCAAGCACAAAAAGAGAGAATATGACTGTCAAACTGAGTAGGGACAGTGGCAGAACCTGGACCGCATCAAAAGTTCTCAATGAAGGCCCTTCCGCTTATTCGGCTTTGGCAGCTTTGCCCAATGGAGAAATTCTTTGCCTATATGAAAAAGGAGAAAAAAATCCTTACCAAAAATTAGTATTGGCACGCTTGTCTATAGATGACATGCGATAAATGGACATAAAGAACAAAACCACTCCCCGCATATTGGCAGGGAGTGGTTTTATATTTTAACCTGAATTAAAAGACTTTAATAAGTAACGTTAGGCAGCTAACTGACAGCAAAGCCAATTTTTTTTTTCCTTTTAGGAATTAGTGAGAAAAAATTACTCAATAAACAATTGTTCGATAAAAACTGGTCTTGGAATTTCTATGTTTTTACCGGTAGCTTCAAGCATTCCAGTTTTGTGGTCTACATTGAAAACAGCAATATTGTCTGTTTCCATATTGGCTACAAAAACAAAATCACCTTTTTCATCTACCTTGAAATTTCTAGGGTGTTTGCCACCTGAAGGAACATGTCCCTGGGTTTCTAGTAAGCCGTTGCTTTGGTCTACTTTGTAGACCACTAGATTGTCCTGACCGCGGTTACTTGCATACAACCATTGACCATCCTTTGAGAAATGGATGTCTGCTCCCGCATTGTAATCACTGTGAAGTTTGTCATTTAGCATGTCGATCCGACCAATGGGACTTAGATCGCCATTGGTCTCATCCAAGCTGTAAACACTTACTGTATTGCTCAACTCCTCTAAGGAATAAGCATAGGGAAGGCTAGGGTGGAATACGAAATGCCTGGGACCTGCACCTGGTGAGGTTTGAACAATCACAGGATTCTCGTCAACCGAACCATTGGCCTTATTAACCTTGTATTTTAAAATCTGATCAATTCCTAAATCCGAAGCGTATACCCATTGACCATCTGTGGATGGAATCATGGCATGCATATGGGCGGTTGTTTGGTTGGCATGAACACTTTTACCTGTATGTTGAATAAATGATGCCGCTTCACTTATACCTCCATTTTCCAGGATTTTAAATGTGGACAAATTCCCTCCCTTATAATGAGACAGGAACACAACATTTCCTGTGGGGTCTACGCTAATATGGCAGGGACTGGCCCCTACGGAGGAAACTTCATTGATTTTAGTGAGTTTACCCGTACCTGAAGCAATGGAATAAGCGACCACCGTTCCTGCTTCATCCTTGGCATCTTTACCTTCCCTATATGCAGCATATAAAAACTTCTTGTTGGGGTGCAAGGCCAGAAAGGTAGGACTTTCTTTGTCATGGACCGTCTGTACGGTAGTGGTGGTCAGATTTTCTCTGTCAAATTCAAGTACATATATGCCTTCACTATTGTTTTGGCTATAGGTACCGACGTAGATAATTTCTTTGGATTTTTGGGCCATAAGGAAGTGGGGAAAACTAAATAAAACAAGCAATAAAACAATACCGACTTGTCTTACCCACCTGGTAGTTGACAAGTTATCAATTTCGTACTTCATCTTCGAATATAATATTAAACCCGGACTAATCAATAAGAATTGTGGTTCCCTTTAACCTCCCTACCAAGAAATTCCTCCAATATCAGGACAATAGGATAGGATTACCCACCTCAATGGATTATTTTAATTGTTGTCTTAGCACCTGGTTGATTTTAATAAACACATCAGAGTTTTCATAGATCCCACGGAAAAGGGCTGCCTTTGGGCCATAAGCAAAAATAGGAACCATGATGGCGGTATGGTCTTCAGTAGAAAATTCAAGTTCAACCTTATGGCTTTTCATATTGCCTTGAGGAAGAGTGATTCCGCCTGTTTCATGATCAGCAGTGATAATTACCAATGTTCTCCCATTCTGGTCAGCAAATCGGAGCGCTTCAGCTATTGCCTGGTCAAAATCTATCCCTTCTTCTATTACTGTTTGACTGTCGTTGATATGTCCTCCTGAATCGATAAAAGCACCTTCTACCATAAGGAAAAAAGGCTTGTTTTTGGCCGATAAAAACTGAAGACTAGCCTTGGTAGCTGCACTCAGGTAACCTTCTCTACCATTCATAACTTTAGGCAATTCGTCTGCTGAAGCAAAAAAACCAGCTCTTTCTGAATGGCTTTTTGCCAATTCTTCTAGTGAACTGGTTAAATGAAAACCAGCTTTTTTGAGATTTAAGGTTTCATCCTCTTCAAACTTTGTAAAATCATTCTTTCCAGCCCCAATAAATAGATTTAAGGGACTTCTGGACAGGTCACTGGCAATTTCTTTGGTCATGTCCCTTTCTGTCCTGTGTGCGTAGAATGCCGCTGGGGTAGCTCCAGTTAAATTGTCTGTAGTTACGATGCCTGTAACAAAACCCTGGCTACTCAATACCTCAGGTAAATTTTTTGCAGGACTGCCATCAGGAAGTGCTCCCACACTTCTGTTCTTAACCTTGTTGCCAGTAGCCAAAGCCGTACCGGCTGCAGCAGAATCCGTTGTGAAATCATCTTCGGATTGGGTTTTGAGCAGTCCAATATTTTTGAGCTGCGTTAGGGTTAACTCATTTCCATTGCCATACATGGCAGCGGATATTTGGGCAAGCCCATTTCCATCACCTATTAAGAGGATGACATTGTCTACAGGACCGCTGATTCCATCTTTTTCAAAGGTTGGCTTGTAGATCTTGCTTACCTCAGGGGTTTTATAATAGCGGTCATTTAAATTGCTTAAATAGGCATTGGCCGCATAAGGATGATCGGTATTGATAAAATCTACTCCTAATTCACTCAAAGCCTTCCAGGATGTTTTGCTGTCTGGCGTAGCCCAAAAACGGAACGGTTTCCCTAAACCGTGTACAAGTTCAAGAACAGCCTTTATCCTTTCGATGTCTTCATCTACAAGCCTACCTTTTCCATTCCATTGCGAAAAGTTTTTGAAGCTTAAACTAAAAAGTTCAATTTTTTCCAATGGTAAATTGGAAGTCTCTTTTATACTTTGATAGTCAAAAAATACTGGGAAAGGGTAATTGTTATAGTCCGCTACTTTTGGTCGGTTTCCAGAAATAACAATTTTAACAAATGGATTGTCCTGATCTTCCCACAGCATTCCATAAGGTTTTATAGCTTCTAACACCTTGTCTAATGTGGAATAAGCTTCTGTTTTAATGTCAACAAGAAGAATAATTGGTTTTTGTGTTCCTATGCCAAGATTTTTGGCTTTCAGCATAGGATCTAAATATAGGGAGCTCAAGGTTTGTCCTTCCTTTATACTATCTTTCTCATGTGCTACATATAAAGTGCCATTCTGAAGGATTACATCTGCTTCTATGGATGCCGCATCATTGGCATAAGCCTCCCAAAAAGGTGCCTTGTGTAGGTAATCATTATGGCTGTGTATTTTACCTTCTTGCCCAAAGCTTGCTATTGGGGTCAATACTATTAAGATATAGCCTATAATAACCCTTAAAATTGTCTTTTGCTTTTTTGAATGCATCGTAGGGATGGTTTTGAAAATTTCATGCTAAATTATAATTTATGAACCGATTTAAGGTTTAAAGTTGGCTTTATTTTTAGTTTTGGGAGTGTTTCTGACCTTGGAATTGTTGTTAAGAATTTTTTTTTCAGATAAAACCATATTTTTTTAAAATTAATATCACTTTGGTATAAAACTTGTAACATATCATACATAGCATTTTAGTAAAAAGTGCTAAGCTTTTAAATTTTAAACCACAATTATAAAGACATTATGAAATCAGCGAAAATAATTTTAGGGACATTGGCAGGAGTTGCAATAGGGGTACAAATTGGATTGTTGATTGCACCTGAAAAAGGCAAAACAACAAGAAAAAAACTATCTCAGAAAGGCGAAGGTTATTTGAAAGATATCAATGGACAATTTGACCATTTTGTAAAAGGAATGAACGAAAAATTGGACAAAATGAATAAAAATATAGCCTCTGTAGCCGAGGAAACAAAGAGTAAAGGAAAAAGCTTGATTGCAGAAGCGAAAGAGAAAACCAAGTAAATTTTTTTATTGTTATGAGGCCAATGGATAACATTGGCCTTTTTTTTATTTAAATTTTAATCATATGAATTTACAAAACACAACAGCCCTTATTACGGGTGGAAACACAGGAATTGGATTTGGCATTGCGCAAGCATTGGTAGCCGAAGGTGTAAATGTGGCGATTACCAGCCGGTCTTTAAATCGGGCTGAAGAAGCTGCAGTAAAAATCCGAAAAATGGATAAATCCAAAGGGAAAATAATGGCTTTGGAGATGGATGTAAAGGATTTTAATGCCCAAAAAGAGGTGGTTGCCAAAGTGCTTAAGGAATGGGGTAAATTGGATTACTTTGTAGCAAATGCAGGAGTTGGTCATTTTGCACCCATACAAGATTTAAGTCCCGAACAGTGGCAAGATACGATTGACACTAACTTAACGGGGGTGTTTTATGGTATAAAAGCTTCTGTTGAAGCTTTGAAAGCAACAAAAGGTTTCTTTTTGACGATTTCAAGTTTGGCAGGCACAAACTTTTTCGCTGGTGGATCTGCCTATAATGCCAGTAAGTTTGGATTGACTGGATTTACTCAGGCCGTGATGCTGGATTTAAGGCAAGATGGAATACGCGTAAGTACAATAATGCCAGGTTCAGTAGCTACTGGCTTTAACGACCACAAGGTGGATGATAGTGATGCCTGGAAAATTCAAAAAGAAGACATTGGAGAAATGGTTGTAGGACTGTTTAAACTTGACGCTAGAACGCTTCCTAGTAAAATTGAAGTTAGGCCATCCCAAACACCAAAGAAATAGTTTTTTGATGTTATCAAGATTCGACCCATTTCTGTGTCAAATTGGATGGCTGAAAGCTTTATACAAAATTTCACATTTAATTACATTAAGATACCGGCTAATTTTCTATAATGGCCGGTATTTTTATGTTGCTTACATTTTTTTAGTTCCGTTCATGAAATAATGCCGATTATTTCATGATTAAAATATATAGGGTAATTCATTGAATTATAGTGTATTACCTGTTGTTTTCACATTGCTACTTGTCCTGCCGTCCATTCAGATAGCCTTTAATATGTATTTCATGTAAAATCAATCCCGACTTTTTTAAATTTTTTAGTAAATTGTTTGATTAGATTTTAATAGGCCAAATTAAAATCGCAAAATAAGTCAACAATTTATTTTAAGTATTACATACAATTTATGGACACATTGATTAAACGAAGAGATTTTATGGGAAAAGCTGCAGTGGCTGGACTTGGCCTTGGATTGGCCACGTCAACCCTTTCATTTGGCGCCCCATCTGTTAAACGAAACAAAAGTGTTGGAATAATAGGACTTGACACCTCGCACAGTATTGCGTTTGCCAAAGCCTTTAATGCTTCAGATGCTGCTTCAGATTTGGGTGGTTATAAGGTTGTTGCTGCCTATCCTCATGGTAGTAAGGACATTGCAACATCTGTAGAAAGAATACCTGGTTACATAGAGGACGTTAAAAAGCTTGGTGTTGAAATTGTGGACTCTATAGCTTCCCTTCTTGATAAAGTAGATGTAATCTTATTGGAAACAAATGATGGCAGACTTCACTTAGAGCAAGCATTGGAAGTTTTTAAATCAGGTAAAACAGTATTTATCGACAAACCGATAGCGGCTTCTTTGCCAGATGCAATCGCAATATTTGCTGCTGCTAAAAAATACAATGTGCCGGTTTTCTCCAGTAGTTCTTTAAGATTTATGGAGAATGCAGTTGCTGTAAGAAACGGTGAAATTGGTGAGGTGTTTGGTGCAGATGCATTTAGCCCAGCTAAATATGAAGTTACTCATCCGGATTTATTTTGGTATGGAATACATGGTGTGGAAACACTTTATAGCTTGATGGGGTCTGGTTGTAAAACTGTCCAAAGAACGTATACTGAAGGAGCTGATGTAGTAGTAGGCACTTGGGAAGGTGGAAAAATCGGAACTTTCAGAGGAACCAGGTCAGGTAAAGGTGGCTATGGTGGAAAAGCTTTTGGTGAAACAGGTATCCTGGACATGGGTGGCTATGGTGGCTATCGTCCCTTATTGGTAGAAATCGCCAAATTTTTCGACACCGGAATATCACCTGTTAGCGAAGAGGAAACCATTGAGATTTTCGCCTTTATGCAGGCTGCTGATGAGAGCAAGAAAATGAATGGACGATCTGTTTCCCTCGAGGCTGTTTTGGCCAAAGGAAAAAGAGATGCCTTAAAAATTAAAATTTAAATAATTACCATTCAATATGAAAAATAGTAGAAGAACTTTTGTGAAAAAGGCTATCGCTGGAGCAACATTCGCTACAGTGGGAGGGATGCTACCTGGTATGTCTGCAAAGAGTTATGGAAAGATCATTGGTGCGAATGACCGTATCAATGTAGCAAGTATGGGAGTAGTAAGCAGGGGCCATGCTGTTGGAACCAACTTTGCTAGCCAGAAGCAATGCGATGTAATTTATAGCTGTGATGTAGACATAAGGGCAGCGGAAAAATTTGCTGGATCTGTTTATGATATTCAAGGCAGAAGGCCAAAAATTGAAAAGGATATAAGAAAGGTCCTTGAAGACAAAGATGTTGATGCCTTGATCGTAACCGCTCCTGATCACTGGCATGCACCCGCAGCCATTTTGGGCTTGAAAGCCGGGAAACATGTATATGTAGAAAAACCTTGTGCGCACAATCCTCATGAAGGAGAATTGCTAATGGCAGCTCAAAAGAAATACAATAAAGTCGTTCAGGTAGGTAACCAAAGACGTTCCTGGCCAAATGTAATTAAAGGAATTGAAGAGCTTCACAACGGGGTTATCGGAAGACCTTATATGGCAAAAACCTGGTACGCTAACAACAGAGCACCCATCGGTAACGGTAAGCAAGTTCCAGTTCCTGAATGGTTGGACTTTGAATTATGGCAGGGACCAGCTCCTAGAGAAGCCTATAGAGACAATTTAATCCATTATAACTGGCATTGGTTTTGGAACTGGGGAACTGGTGAAGCACTAAACAATGGTACCCACATGGTGGATCTTGCGCGTTGGGGATTACAAGTAGAATACCCTAACAAAGTAAACTCTTCAGGTGGAAGATACAGGTACAATGACGATTGGCAAACTCCTGATACGCAAATTATCAATATGGAATTTGACAACAAATCCATGATCACCTGGGAAGGTAGAAGCTGTAACGGAAAGAAAATTGAGAGCGGAAATGTAGGTACTTTGTTTTATGGCGAAGAAGGAAGCCTATTGATTGAAGGAGGAAATTCTTACAAGATTTTCAACCTTAAAGATGAATTGGTTAAAGAGGTTAAAAATGATCAAGTAATTGACCCTACCAATACCTCTAATCCTGCGCAAGCTTTGGATGCACTTCACATTCAAAACTTTTTTGATGGGATTACAAATGGAATAGAAGTGAGATCCGAAATTGTAGGTGCTCACCAAAGTACTTTGCTATTGCAGTTGGGTAATATCTCTCAGCGTATCGGTAGGACCTTACATGTAGATTCTTCAAATGGTAATATTAAATACGATCCAAAAGCAATGGAGCTTTGGAAAAGAGAATATGAGCCAGGATGGGAGCCAACAGTTTAATACTGGTATTTAATCAAACAGTAAGGCCAAACCATATTGGTTTGGCCTTTTTACCAATTAATCACCTAAATTTTCTTACATGGAATTAAGTACCATTGACCTGATCGTTATTGGGGTATTCTTTTTATTGATGCTGGTCATAGGCGTATGGTCCTATTTCAGAAACAATGATGCTGAAGATTATTTCGTAGCAGGTGGCAAGCTTCCCTGGTGGCTGTCAGGAATATCTCATCATGTATCAGGCTACAGCGGCGCAGTATTTGTCGCCTATGCAGGCTTGGCCTATACCCATGGTTTTTCTGTTTATATATGGTGGGCACTGGGTATCGGTTTATCTGTGGTCGTGTCCGCAAAGATTTTCCCAGTATATTGGGTGCGATTAAGAAAACTGTATAAAATCCAATCTCCTCTGGAATTTCTCGAACGCCGTTACAATCTTGCCACCCAACAATTGATGGCTTGGAGTGGAGTTATTCTAAAACTATTTGACATTGGTGCAAAGTGGGCTGCCATTGCTATTCTACTTAATGTATTTACCGGAATTTCCCTTACCTGGGGCATTCTTATTTCCGGTGGTATATCATTGATGTACATTACTTTTGGTGGTTTATGGGCAGTTATCATCACAGATTTTGCTCAGTTTATCGTTCAGATAATAGCTGGCCTGGTAATGTTTTATGTCGTTATCGAAAAATTAGGAGGAATCGAAAGTGTATTCACCATCTGGGATCAGTTGCCTGAAGGAAATGGTGACGCCTTTAATGAGCCGTATACCGTTGGTTTTGCACTCTTGTTTTTGTTTATCAATTTTCTTTCCTACAACGGAGGTCAATGGAATTTGGCCACCAGGTACATCTCATCACCCACAGAACAACAAGCAACTAAAGCGGCCAGATTATCTGGTATACTTTATATCGTATGGCCCTTAATATTGTTTTTCCCAATGTGGGCAGCGCCTGTGATCTTACCAAATTTGGAAGACCCTACGCAGTCTTACGGAATTTTGACCATGGAATTATTGCCAGTTGGTTTGATCGGTTTGGTGATCGCTTCGCTTTTCGCCAATACCATGTCCATGACTTCTTCGGATATCAATACCATCTCAGCGGTAATCACCCGTGATATTCTTCCTGCGATTAGCAAAAAATTCAGTCATGGTAAATCTTCACTATTGACGGCAAGGATTACCACCTTCGTGTTCACGCTAGGGACCATTTTAGTTGCTTTGCAATTTGAAAAATTCGGAGGAGTACTTGGTTTGATCATTAGCTGGTTTGCTGCTTTGGTAGGGCCTATCGCTGTTCCAATGTTGTTTGGCCTGATTCCTTGGTTCAAGTCTTGTGGACCTAAAGCTGCCATTGGATCAATATTGGTTGGCCTTGCTGCATTCGTAATTACTAAAAATGTAGAAATTGGTAGCCTGGCGCTTGAAATAAGTTTACCAGTGTTAAGTTCTACTTTCACTTATATTCTTATTGGCTTTATTGAGCGTGACAATGTACCTGAAAAGGTTAAGAAAATGATTGAAGACATTTCTCACGAGTAAAAACAAAATGTTTAGGTTATTAATATTAAGAGGGGCCACTTTATCGAACTGGCCCCTCTTTTTATAGCTGATTTGTCATCATTGAACCGGGCTTCCCAAAGGTGAATTCCGATCAAGACAAAGCATTTAATACCTACAACTGAGCAGCTACACGCTTAAAATAGGCAATGCTTTCTTCCACATCAGGAAGATTATTCTCCCAATTGTGTTCGTATTCTGCAGAGAATGCTCCTTCAAATCCTTGTCTATGCAATTCATGAAGTACTCCAGCTACATTGCTGTTGCCTGTTCCCCAAGGGAGGTCATGTGCCTCTCTGACTCCAAATTTGTTTAAATCTTTTATATGAAGGCTGATAACTCTACCTTCCAATTGTTTAAGACAATCGACAGGGTTGAGGCCTGATCTTACCCAGTGGCCAATATCCGCACATACACCCATTAATTCCGATCTTCCCTCCAGCATTCTGGAGGCAACCTCTGGATGCCAATAATAAGAAGGTACCGGATGGTTGTGTAAAGCAAGTTTGATTTGGTATTCCTCACAAAGCTTTTCAATTTGGTCAAATTGATTGGGCTTTGCCTCTGATGTGAGAATTCCTATTCCCAATTCTTTTGCAAAATCAAATAATTTGGGCAAGTCCTCATCGCTGGCATTGACTACCCCATAGCCTACAGCTTCTATGTCATATTTTTTTAATAGGGCTTTGATTTTTGCTTTTCCATCAGCAGTTATGCCTTTAAAATCAGTAGTTTCATTGCCGGATTTACTTATTTTCTGACCAGGGTACATTTCTACATATTTCACCCCAATACTATTCAATTTTTCGAGGGTTTCTTCAAGTGAAAAAAGCCTAAAAGTGTAAGCCTGACTGCCTACTTTCCATCCTTTAGGAAGTCCCTCTTGGGCTTGAACTTGCATGGCAAGTACCATAAAGAGAGCCAACATGCTAATTTTTAGTGATTTAATGTTCATAGGTAGATGTATTTTGTTAGGTTTGGTAAAAAACTTCTTAAAATTACTTGTTTTTGCTGACAGAAAGAAATGTTTAAATTTTCACTGGTATTTTTTCCCTTTCTCTATTGATACCTATATTTTAAATGGCTAAAAAGCCATTGGTTCTTTAGCCAACTGTAGCTTCTTTTTCTAAATAAACTATATAGACAAAAAGCATGCTACTGTATAAATTTACTTATACAATCTATTATATTGGGATAAACTATGAATTGAGTAAATGTTGTCAAGCTACCCTATGAAAATTTTATTTATCAATTTATTATTTTGTTTAATGGCATATACCTACCCAAGGATGGTTTTTGCTCAGCATGAAATTTCGGCATCTACTTCCACCATTCAATTGATAGCACATAGGGGAGGAGTAGTAAACAATCAAATCCCCGAAAACAGTTTGATGGCCATAGATGAGGCGATCAATAGAGGCTATTATATGGTAGAGGTGGATGTGAGGTTGACCAAAGATGGAACACTGATCACCCACCACGACAAGAACTTTACTAGGTATTATGGGGATGACCGACTGGTAGCTGAAATGACTTGGGACGAAATTCAGGAATTAACAGGTGATTTAGGTCAAAAGGTCTTGAAGTTAGAAACAGTTTTGTCCCATTGTGAAGGGAAAATTCAAGTGATGGTGGACAATAAAATCCAGGGTTTTGAGAAAAAGGCTTTCGATGAAATCATAAGCTTGATGGACCAGTATGAAATGAGAAAAGAGGCTTTGATGATAGGTACTGAGGCGTCTACTGAATACTTTACAGGAAAGATCAAACTAAGTTGTTCTATAGATCAGTTGAAAGAGAATGTTAAAAGAAATGACTTTAACCCTAACAATTATTATCTTTTTTCCGGCACAATTCCAGCAGGGGATTTTAATTGGGCCAAGGAGCGCTCAGTTATGGTGGTGGGGGCAGTGAATACATGGGCTTATGCGCATAAGAAGAAAAATGAAACTCCAGAAGAAACCATAGACAAGCTAAAACAAGTGGGGGTAACCTATTTTCAAATTGATTCAATATATGAGACTTTTTTTTAATTGGATCTCTTCTTAGCTATAAAATCAGGATTTAAGGTTTTTGGTATGGGTGCATTTGTTTTCTCTCGCCAATTCTCAAGTAGGGTTAAAAGTTCTTCAACCTTTTTCGGATTTTCACTTACCAGGTTATTGCTTTCGGAAATGTCTTCCTTAAGGTTATACAACTCGATTACATTGTTTTCAAAGTATTGAATGAGTTTCCAGTCTCCATATCGAATAGCAGAACCGGGTCGTGTTCTGAACACCGGATCCTGACTCTCTTCATTGCCTCCCTCCAGGTAAATAGGAAAGTGCCAGAATAGTGGCCTTTTCGGTAGATTTTGGTTCTCCGTCAGTAAGGCAAGTAAACTAAGCCCATCCAAATTTTTATTTTCTGGTTTAGCAATTCCCGTCAATTCCAGAAGGGTTGGAAAGATATCAAGATTGGTAATAGGTACCTCTGATACTTGACCCGGACTTATTCTACCCGGCCAGACAGCAAAAGCAGGTACCCTGATTCCACCTTCATAATAGGCTCCTTTTCCCGCCCTTAATGGCCTTTGTTTGGTTACCTTGAAAAGGCCACCATTGTCGGTAATGAAAAATATAAAGGTGTTGTCAAAAATGTCTTTTTCATGCAATAAATCTATCAGGAGTCCTATATTACGGTCTAAATTCTCCACCATGGTAGCATATTTAGCGTTGCTTTGACCATTGGAAGGTGATTTACCTAGGTACTTCTCCAGCAAGCCAGCTACCGGTTGGATAGGGGTATGTACAGCATAGGGGGAATAGTTGAGAAAAAAAGGTTGCTTTTGGTGGTTGGCTATAAAATCGAGTGTTTTGTCCACCACCAGGTCTGTCAGGTAATCATCGCTTGTAGACTGAATACTAGGTACATTTTTGTAAGGAGGATAATAGCTACCAGGATTCCCTGCATCAGAGCCACCGATATTTATATCAAATCCTCGGGTCAAAGGGTCTTTGCTGATGTGCCATTTCCCTGCATGGCAGGTGGTATAACCGTTTTGTTGCAGTAATTCTGCGAACAATAGGTGATGATCAGCAATGGTTGGATTATTGACGGTGGGAACAAGCTTTCGGTTTTCAGATTTCCCTCTATCGGAATTGGCCACTGTATATACGCCATGGCGGGGCGTGTTCTCACCACTCATCATACAAGCCCTGCTAGGAGCACAATTGGCCGCTGCAGCGTAAGCTTGATTAAAAATCACTCCTTTTGATGCCAAAAGGTCCAAATTTGGAGTTTCATAGAATTGACTGCCCATAAAACCAGTATCTCTCCAACCCATGTCATCCACATTGATTAAAATGAGATTGGGTAAGTCTTTAGGTTCTGTTTTTTGATACCCAAAAATCTGGATTGAAAAGAATAGCAGAAAGCAGGATAAGGTTAATTCTTTATTCATTGGGATGGGTTTATTTTTTGTAAAGAATAGCTTCAGTTTAAATGTAGTTGCTAAAAGAAGTTAAAAATTTATGAAATCACGAATTTTTTTATTCATCAGTATTCCTTTTCTGCTAACTTAGACCAGGGTTAAATCTAGGAGTTATTTTTAGTAATTATTGTGTCTCCACAAATTTAATGGAAGGATAGCTTAATAATAGCATAGTTTTTCAATTGACTAAAGCACCAATAAAACAAATAGCAGCGCCTAGAAATGGGTCTTCACACAGGGTATTCACCTTATTAAAGCGTTTAAGTAGAACCTAGAATCATATGAGACAAATAACCTTTCTATTAATTGTAGGCGTATTGATTGGCTGTCAATCCAAAAATAATGATCAGGGGAGTCATGATGTATCGTATTCGGTGGATACCGTAATCATTGATTCCAAGGATCGGCTTTTAGACATCAATAAAAGTCTGTTAATATCTGATTTAAATGATGAAGAAAGTTCGATTTTTTTGTTTAACAGCTTTGATCATTCAATTGATGAAGTAAACCTGAATAGGCTTGAGTTTGTGAACAATTATCCATTCGAAGCGGAAGGGCCTAATGGAACAGGTGAGCACGTCAATTTTATTAATATTTTAAAAGATGATTTAATTTTCATCAAATCATTTAGTAAGTCTGCTCTGTTCGATAAAAATGGACACTTAATAAAGAAAATGGACTGGTTAAATTCCTTAGATTCAAAGGGAATGAAATATGGAGAGATCCCACGGAATGAAGTGGGTATTGGATCTAGTGACTTTAAGGTATTTGGGTTAAACTATAACAACAGAAAGAGTGAAATTTGGCTTGACATTTTATCGGTAAAAGATAATGCCGTAGAGCGATTTGATATAGATTCTAAAAAGTCCTACCATAATTTCGTGCTTAAGTTAGATGATCCGGAATACTACACTTTTCTTGATCCCTATGTTTTCCTTTCGTCTGAAAATGATTTTATCATGGTTAGCCATCAACTTTCAAATGAAATCTACCTTTTCAATGCTGAAGGGGCGCATGTGAAAACCGTCGATTATCAATCTAAAAGCACGCCAAAGCGTGCCAAAGACCTTAGTGGAAATTTTACATCCAATGAACAAGTCGAAGAAGCCTATCAAAGCTTATTGGAACAAGTAAGGTTTGGACCGCCGGTATGGGATGAGGTAAAGAAACGATACCTCCGTTTATCTGCCATGAGAATTTTCTCGGACAATAGGGAGCAACATTCATCGCGACCCGAAATCCAGGAGGTGAATGTTTACCTGTCCGTTTTTGATGCTGATTTTAACCTGGTATCTGAAGTGGGTATTCCAGAGTTAAGTTCTGAATTTGTAAAGTATTTTGCTAAAGATGGGAAACTATGGGTTTTTCAAAATTTTTCGGATGAGTTGGGCTTTATCGTTATTGATATTTAATTCTTTAAGCAACCTTTTTTAAAATACTCAAGTAAGCTGATTTTTCTGCGCTTGCAATAACTTACAATGGGGATCCGATTAGGTAAATTCATCTAACTCTTTAGACTTAGTAATCATACATGAATGAGGTCAATTGTTCCTAATTTATCAGCACAGAAGGGCTTAACATACCAGCCACGAGTGTAGAGCGTGGTTTAGTGAATGTACTATAAATGATATTGACGGTATTGGTGCTTTTTCTGCAACAATACTGACAAAATCTCTACCGTCATAAGTTAGATTCCAAAATAAGGAATGTTAGCACCATTTTTATTATGCCCTTGGCCTAAGCAGTGTAAAAATTCGATTTTTTTTAATCCAAGCATAGGGTTTTTCTAAATATTATCAATAAATTAATAGCTTAGTTAAATGATGTAGAGATTGTCATTATTTGTATTTCAGGCTTTCTTTATTCTTTTAAACCCCTAATAGCCATGAAATACCTGGGACCCTTCCTCCTTTTAATGCTCTGTTTATCTTCCTGCGGAACAAAGGAGATTCAGGACAGTGCCGAAACCAGCCTTAAATCGATCACTTTTGAAAAGCTTGACAGTATTCGTATCGATTATTTGGGGAACCCAATTGTGCATGATATTGATCCAATATCAAAAAGGGTACTTTTTATGGAATTCATGGAGTTCTCAAATGATATAATGGTAGCGGATTTTGAGGGGAACATTTTGAATTCCTTTTTAAAATCCGGGGATTTTCCTGATAGCTACGGTGGCCTTGTTTCTACCCTTAGGATTGACAGTGACAGCTCATTTTTCGCCTATGGTTCAAATGGATTATTAAGATATGATTTTTCAGGAAAGCTTTTATCCAAGGTAGATCACCATGATTTTCAACCACCAATATTCAGCCACATTGCTATGCGGTTTGGGATGGGAAAAATTGGGGACCGTTATATTTTTGAGGAACAGGATTACCAAGGTGTAAACCCACGTGAAAATGACCATTATAAGGATTTGTATTTGCTCTCCTGGCTTGATCCTGAAACAGGAGAGAAAGAACCTTTTCTTCAGGTCCCAGAGGAAAGTATCTTTCGAAATGGAAAATATTTCTTTGGAAATTCCTGGAAACCAATTTTCACAGTTTCGGAAGACCTTATATATGTAGCATTTGGCATAGAACCAGTTATTTATGCTTATAAAAGCATACCTCCCTATTCATTAGTTAAAAGAATTCCACTTGATCTTGAGCAATATGAATATTTTAAAGGTGGAAATGATTACGCTTCCGTCGCCAACTTCATGCATTTGCGTAATAGTACTGGAAGAATAGAAACCATTAAAAAAATTAATGGATATTATGTTGTGGCCTATTTTCCAGGATTTAATAATGCGGATATAGAGCAGAGTTTAATGAATAAATTATCAGAAGAGGCAAAGGTTTTTAGAGCGCGAATGCAAAAAAAATATCCAAATAGAATTGCCATTTTTGATTCATTGGGTAATCGGTTACACGATTATGTTCCAATAGGCTTAGTGGCAGAGGAAATGTTACTGCGTAATGGCGAACTCTGGATGCTTGAAAAGCCTGACGAAAAAGCGGAAAAGGATTATTTCCAGCTTTTTAGGGTGGGGTTGAAGGGGGTTGAGTAGGTTGGAACAGAAGGCAGAGTGTTTATTCCCCTTCTCCTATCAGGAGATAGAAAATAGTAGTGGTGAAAGTATCCAGGCAAAAGTATTTTTAACAGCATTTGACGATGGAATTAATCAAATTGGAGAAAACAGTTTCCCCAATTGAACAAAAAGCCAGCTAAACATTTTTCCAAAGATGGGAAAATTTGGATTTATGGGAATATAAATGATGAGATGGGCTTTGTTCGATTGCAATTCTAGAATAAAGAGATCCATTTTGGAGAAGTAATTCACACCAATTAATAAAAATTAAAATATTAATTCTTTATCATGACTAAACTGGTTACAAGAAAGTTCGAATTTTTAGTTGTAAAATCTGCGATCATAGCGATCGCCTTCTATTGTATTGCCTGCAGTTCAGACAGGAATTCCGGATCGGAGATCAATCTTGATTACTACCTTGAAAAAGTTGACTCCATCCGTATACATAGGGACACTGACATTAGGATTCTTGATGTGAATACCAATAATGGTCGGTATTTGGCAGTAGATAAGGTTACAGAAGAATTTTTGGTTTTGGATGAGAGGGGCAAGGTTTTGGAAGCGATTTATAGAAAAGGGGAAGGTCCCAATGAATACAACTCCACCCTTCTCGCAGCTTCGTTTAATCAGGAAGAAGACGGTTATTTAGCCCAAAGCTCGCTTGAGTTTTTAAACTTTAATGATGAGTGGGAGGTGGAAAAAAGAACACGTTTTGCTTCTTCACAAACTATTATTTTTTATTCAGGACCACGATATAGTGTTCCTTATTATCGGCTATCCAATGATTCGCTTCCTTATTTTTTCACAAATTTTTTCTCTGGTGTTATTAACATGGGTGGCAGTGAAGGAGAGATGGCAAAATATTTAATAGAGCAGTATAACCCTCAAAAGCAGGATTTGGACTGGGTATTGCCATTTGATTCCGAGTTGCTCCCAAATTTTGAAGTGGATCAGAAAAACAAGGAAAAAAATCCAACACCAATTTATGCTTTAGATAGGGAGGGAAAGTTGCTTTATTTAACCTTTGAAAGGTCTACCGAAATGGGCATTTATGACATGGCTAACGGATTTGAGTTGAAGAAAAAAACAAGTTTTAACCATGATAGTTTTTCTTTGACGAAAAAAGCCAAAAATATTGGAGTGTTTCAATTCAGTCCAAACCTCCAATTGATTTTGTATTTTGAAGGGCTTTCTGAAGCAGCTACCAAGGTGCGCAAATCCAAAGAGTCCAACTTTTTCCCATTAATGGATCCTTCCCTTTACCATGGCATCGTGATTAAAGATGGCAAGCAGGTTCAAGAAATCAGTATTCCACTTTCCTTTGATCCTATGTCAGAGATATTACCACTTCCGGGTAACCGTATTCTTTTTAGAGACAGGTATCCTGGAGATGTGGAACCGGAGTTCCATACCTATTCCATGTATTCATTGAAAGCCGAAGAACAATAAAAGCAACAATATTTCCACAATCCTAGTAATTTATTTACCAATGCATGGACAAATTAATGGGGCGGGGAATAAAAATAAGTACCCCAACGCCTTAGCGTCTTTGCGCCTTAGCGAGCAAATAAAAATGAACGCATCCGTTTTTTGATAAGAGTTTCACGCAGAGCCGCAAAGCCGCAGAGAAAATGTGTATTGCCATTAACTAAAACCAAACCCAATAATACCTGATAATAAAAATAAGTATAAACAATTATTCCTTACCCACTTTGCGTCTCTGCGCCTTAGCGAGAAATTGATTGCTCGCAGAGCCGCGAAGTCGCAAAGAAATATTTTTTGACCCTTAGCTACAATAAAAAACCCTAAAATAACAGACCAAAGGCATAAGTATTCAAAATAAGTAACCTCACCACCTTTGCGCCTTAGCGCCTTAGCGAGAAATTGATTTCACGCAAAGCCGCGAAGCCGCAAAGAATTTTTTTTTGACTATAGTTAAAACAGGACACTAAAACCCTAAAATAACAGACCAAAGGCATAAGTATTCAAAATAAGTAACCTCACCACCTTTGCGCCTTAGCGAGAAATTGATTTCACGCAGAGCCGTAGAGTCGCAGAGAAAAATTTATTGACTATAGTTAAAAAAGGACACTAAAACCCTAGACTAACTGATCAAAGACACAAGTATTCAAAATAAGTACCCCAACCACCTTTGCGTCTTAGCGCCTTAGCGAGAGATTGATTGCACGCAGAGCCGCAAAGTCGCAGAGAAAAATTTATTGACTATAGTTAAAACAGGACACTAAAACCCTAGACTAACTGATCAAAGACACAAGTATTCAAAATAAGTACCCCAACCACCTTTGCGTCTTAGCGCCTTAGCGAGAGATTAATTTCACGCAGAGCCGCGAAGTCGCAAAGAATTTTTTTTACTCTTTAAATAAAATAAAACCTTAAAATAACTGATCAAAGGCTCATATATTCAAAATATTTTTCATTTCCTTCTTTGCGTCTCTGCGCCTTAGCGAGAAATTGATTTCACGCAGAGCCGCAAAGTCGCAGAGAAAAAGATTTTATGACTAGGTAAAACAAAAGCCTAAAAATCTACAATAACTAATTAAAGGCACAGGTATTCAAAAGAAGTAACCTCACTACCTTTACGTCTCTGCGCCTTAGCGAGAAAAAGAAATTCAACGTAAATGCATTACTCACGTACTCTCCCTAATAATGATTTCTGGTTTTATTATTTCTGTCCTAATAGGGCATGACTCCCCCGAAAGTTCGATCTCCTCCAAAATGATTTGGGCTGCCAATTCTCCCATTTCAAAAGAAGGCTGGGACATGGTAGTGATGGCAGGGCTGATAAAACGACTGGTTTCATCGTCTCCAAAACCCGCAACCGATAGCTGTTCTGGAATTTTAATGCCAAGATTATGGGCAGCATGTATGGTGCCTATAGCCAGAACGTCGGCAAAACAAACGACCCCGTCTGGTTTGATTGGCAAGTTCCATAGTTTTTCCAAGGCTTGCCCCGCCTGCTCAAATCTAAAATCCTCAACTTCCACCAAATACTCTTGCTTAAAGGGTAAACCTGCCTCTTTCAACGCTTCTTGGTAACCTGCTAACCTATCCCTACAAACCATTAAAGAAATCGGACCACAGATATAAGCAATTTTGCTTCTTCCTTTATCTATCAAATGCTTAGTGATGATGTGCGCACCATTTTTATCATCCGTGCTCACTTTTGAGGCATTTAAGTTTTGGCAGGTTCTTTCCAGCATTACGACTGGAATGCCTCTTTCTATCACATGCTGTACATGTATAAAGTCTTTGGTCTCCTTAGAGAAAGCAATAATAATCCCGTCTACCCTGCTATTGGCCAGGGTTTCCACGATCTCTACTTCTTTGGTATAGGATTCCCCTGATTGAAAAATCATCACTTTATAGCCTTCCTTATAGGCGATGTTTTCAATCCCAGAAATAGAATTGGACCAAAAGTACCTGTTGATGGTCGGTACCACCACGCCGATTATCTTTGATTTCTTACTACTAAGGCTACTGGCCAAGAGGTTTGGATGGTAATCCATTTCTTTGGCCATCTCCAGAACCGCCTTTTTGGTTTCCTTCTTTATTTCAGTAGAACCTCTTAATGCCCGTGATACAGTGGCGATGGAGACATTTAATTTTTCTGCTATATCCTTTATTGTAATTGATTTTGTCATGTATTATGGGATTTGGGTATTGTATGAAAACTAGCTAACTAAGTAATTAATTATATTATTTCTGGGTAAAGGTCAATTTATGATTTTTCAATAAAAGTAATGTTTTATTGCCTTTTTCCTAAATGATAACGTTGTCGAAAACGGTTACAATACAAAAAACTAAAAATTGATAAAAAAATGATGATAATGATTGTTAAATATCCGTAGCTTAGAATTTAATTTCGATCCTTTGTGGCTTAACCACTTTGGTATGTTAACCTAAAAATAACCTAAAATGACAAGAAAACTACTTTTATTCCTATGTCTGGCTTTGTTGCTGGGTTTAGGGAATTCTTTTGGACAATCGGTGCAGGTAAAAGGTACTGTCACCGATGACACTGATCTACCCATTCCGGGGGTAAGTATCCTTGCAAAGGGTACCAATCAGGGAACTGTTACAGATATTGACGGTAATTACCAACTTAGTGTACCTGGTGCACAAACAGTTTTGGTTTTCTCCTTCTTGGGATTTAAAAACCAGGAAATCACAGTTGGCAATCAAGACAAGATTGATGTTAAACTACTATCCGAAATTTCTGACCTCGGTGAAGTAGTAGTAGTGGGCTATGGCACCCAGAAAAAATCTGACTTAACGGGAGCAGTTGCTACCATTGGAGGCAGGGATTTGGCCAACAGAAGGACAGCAAATGTTTCACAGGCCTTGCAAGGTCAGGTTTCTGGCGTAATGGTTACTCGGAACAACTCTGCTCCAGGTTCATCGGCCAATATCCGAATTCGAGGCATTACTACGATAGGGGATAGCAATCCCCTTATAATTATGGATGGGGTGCCTGTAAATAGCATTGATCATATCAATCCCAATGACATCGAAAGTATATCGGTATTAAAAGATGCGGCTTCGGCATCCATATATGGGTCACGAGCTGCTGCAGGTGTTATTTTGGTGACGACCAAAAGGGCTAAAAAAGGAGAGTTAAGCCTAAATTATAATTTTGAGTATGGTACTGAAGTACCCACTAGAATACCAGAGTACGTGGACGTAACGCGGTACATGGAGATGGTAAACGAATTGAGATGGAATGACAATGGAAATGATGGAAATGAATATCCATTGTATCCTAAAGACATGGTGGACAATTACATGGACCTGAATGCTTCAAATCCTGATTTGTATCCAAATACGGATTGGGTTGGCCTAATATTGAAAAAAAGTGCGCCTAGACAACGTCATTCGCTAGATATTTCTGGAGGTACCGATGCCATTCGGACCAAAGCTTCTTTTGTATATGATAAATTTGATGCATTGTATGAAGGAAGAACTTTCGAAAGATTTACTGCCAGAGTCAACACGGATGGCAATATCACAGATAAACTTGGTTTTACAGCAGATGTTTTTCTTAGAAGGGAAATCCTAAATCAACCCAGTATGGACCCTATCTATATGATGAATATATCTGCACCTGTTTATGCTGCAGAGTGGCAGGATGGCAGGGTTGGTGAAGGCAAGACTGGAGCCAATATTTATGGGCAATTAAAATATGGTGGCTCCCGTCAAAATTGGGAAAACCAGGTTGGAGGCCGTTTGGGCTTGAATTATGAAATCACCAAAGGCTTAAAAATTTCTGCCATTGCTTCTCCAAACTTTGGTTTTGACAAGGGCAAAAACTTTCAGAAAAAAGTGAGCTATACGGCATGGGATGACCCTACTGTAACACTAGGGAATCTTCAATGGGCCAATTCTACTAGTTTGAGCGAAACCAGAAACGACAATCAGCAATTGACCACCCAATTGTTATTGAATTACGACAAGGTTTTTGGCAAGCATACCTTGAATGTATTGGCTGGAAATGAAAGTTTTCAGTCTTTTAATGAAGGGCTTTCTGCCTCTAGAGACCAGTTTTTATTGGACAATTACCCTTACCTAAACTTAGGGCCACTTGAGTTTAGAGGCAATGGAGGCAGTGCCTATGAAAATGCATATAACTCCTGGTTTGGTCGCTTTTCCTACAATTATGACAGCAAGTATTTCCTTCAGGGAAATTTGAGGTACGATGCCTCTTCTCGTTTTGCTAGTGATTACCGTTGGGGTTCTTTCCCATCCTTTTCTGCTGGCTGGGTGCTTTCTGAAGAAGACTTCTTGAAGTCCAATGAGGCCATTTCCTTCCTTAAAATCAGAGGTTCTTATGGCACCCTTGGCAACGAACGAATTGGAAATTATCCCTATCAGTCTACCATTGGTTTCAGTAATGTATTGTTTCATCAGGGTTCCAATGTAGTGTCTTCACAGTCCTCTGCCCAATGGCAATATGCCATCCCTAATATATCCTGGGAAAAGACCACTTCTTACAATATAGGAGTAGATGCAAATTTTCTCAACTATCGATTGAGGGTTTCGGGTGAATATTTCAACAAGACCACCAGAGACATGTTGTTGCCTTTGGAAATTCCAGATTATATAGGCTTTGACAATCCTGACCAAAATACGGGCAAGATGAATACCAAAGGTTGGGAATTTGATCTTGGCTGGGCGGATGATATCAATGAACTTGGATACAGTGTTAGTTTCAACCTCTCGGATTTCAAATCTGTAATGGGTGACTTGGGAGGAATTCAGTTCTTAGGAAGTCAGGTGAGAAAACAAGGATCGGAGTTCGACGAGTGGTATGGTTATGTATCTCAGGGGCTGTTCCAAACGCAAGAGGAAGTAGACAATTCTCCGGTAATGAATGCCAATGTAAAACCGGGTGATGTGAAATATCTGGACATCAGCGGGCCAAATGGTGAACCTGATGGTAAAATTTCCCCAGAGTACGATCGAACCTTATTGGGAGGCAGTATGCCAAGGTTTATGTATGGCGGCAATATACAATTGGATTTCAGAAATTTTGACTTTGGGCTTGTTATCCAGGGGATCGGCAAACAGAATAGCCGTTTATCAGGATTGATGGTGGAACCAATCGTAGAAAACTGGGGATCTGTACCTCAAATACTTGATGGGAATTATTGGAGCACTTACAATACGCCAACAGAAAATGAAAATGTTGGTTACCCCAGGTTAACCCGTAATAGCCAGTCAAATAATTATGCCATGTCAGACTATTGGATGATCAATGGTGGCTATTTTAGATTGAAAAACATTTCACTAGGGTATACCCTTCCAATAAGTGTGGCTGAAAGACTTGGCATGCAAAACATCAGGGTTTATGGCAATGCTTCAGATTTACTGACCGTTGACAATTATCCTCAAGGTTGGGATCCAGAGGTTTCTATTACAGGTTACCCGATTACCTCTTCTTTCCTAATGGGTGTTTCTGTTCAATTTTAAACCAACTTTACCATGAAATTAAAATCAATAATATATTCCACGCTTTTGGTAGGAATGGTTGGCTGTGCTGATCTGGATTTAAATCCACTATCTGAAGGTTCAAGTGAAGCCTGGTATTCCAATGCCACAGAAGTTGAAATGTCAGTCAATGATATCTTTAGATCTGTGTTTTGGCAGGGCTATGAAGATGCCTGGACCGATGACTTTACCAATAGAGAGGCGCTAACGCCTGTTACCAATGCTACGATCAATGGAGAATGGGGGACCTTAAACACCGTTTGGGCAAATACCTATAAAGTAATTGCCCGATCAAATACCCTATTGCTCAATATGGATAAAATTCAAGGAACCGTTCCACAGGCCACCATTGATAAATTTACAGGGAATGCTCATTTTGTACGTGCAGCTAAATATGGAGAATTGGTCTTTTATTTTGGAGACGTTATCTATTCCACGGATATTTTGAGTTTGGAAGAGGCTTTTACCATGGGCCGGACGGATAAGAACACGATAAAGGAAGCTGTTTACCAGGATTTTGATACCGCAGCAAGTTTGCTTCCTGAAGCATATGGCTCATCTGAAAACAAGCTGGCAACCAAAGGAGCGGCTTATGCCATGAAAGCCCGATTTGCCATGCAAATGGGAGATTATGCCATTGCAAGAGATGCTGCTAAAGCCTGTATGGATCTGGGTGTACATGAGTTGTATCCAGATTATGAGGAGTTATTTCTCACTGAAACAAGAAATCCAAGTGAGGTGATATTTGCCATGCCAAGGTCCAGGTCTTTGAATGTTACCTGGTCTGTTAGGAACTTTCTTCCCAGGAATGTTGGAGGTTGGGGAGCGGCTTATGCTCCTTCATGGGACTTATTACATGCTTATTTATGTACGGATGGGTTACCAATAGATGAATCTCCCTTATACGATCCAAGAAATCCATTTGAAAACCGGGATCCAAGGTGTGGGGCAACTATCGTTCCATTTCAATCGAGACATCTCAATTTCATCTACCAACCCCATCCTGATTCTACTCAGGTCATGAATTTCAGTACTGGAAGCTACCAAACCAATAATGATACCCGTTCAGTAGCTGCTTTTGCGTCTTTCAATGGATTGATGCGAAAAAAAGGAGTCGATGACCAGTGGTTGTTAAATTATGCTGCAGAAAATGATGAAATATTGATGCGCTATGCAGATGTATTGCTTATGTATGCTGAAGCAAAAATAGAGTTGGGCGAAATAGATGCCAGTGTGCATGAGGCCATGAATAGGGTTAGGGCAAGAGCCTACGGTGTAGACATGGGTCAGGTAACGGAATATCCTGCCATAACGACCACTGACCAAGCGGCGTTAAGAACCATATTAAGGACTGAAAGAAGAATGGAATTTGGTTTTGAAGGCATCAGGTACAGTGATATCATCCGTTGGAAAATTGCAGAAAAGGTTCTCAATAGAGATGTGTATGGCATGCTGGATGTGGCAGAGTTAAAAGAAAAAATAGTCGATCAAAACCTTTGGTTTTTTTCTGTCACTCCTGAAATAGATGAAGATGGAGTAGCCGATCTTTCACCTATGTACGATGCAGGCCTCGTCAAGCGTTTGGCCATAAGACAATTTGAAGCGCCAAAACAATACCTTTGGCCAATCCCTTCAAAAGAGATTTTGATCAATAGCAATCTGGACCAAAATCCGGGCTATTAATCTGTCTTTAGGAAAAGCATAAAAATCCGGTCAGGTGGACTGTAATTCCCCTGTCCGGATCCTTTTTATAGGACAAAATAAAATGAAAGTTCTTTCCAACCTTTAATGGTTAAGATTTCCGAATCCAGGTTTAAAATTTGATTGGGTGTCAAATGTTTGATTTTCAAAAAATGAAGAAATATGTATTTTCATGGTATATAGGATGTATGGCCTTGTTTGTTCAACCTTTGGGAACTTTGGCCCAATCAACCACAAAAGACACTCGTCCTAACATCATCTTTATCTATGCAGATGATCTGCGATTTGATGGAGTAGGATTCAATGGAAATCAGCAAATCATTACGCCAATGTTGGATCGCCTGGCTTCAAAAAGCGTTAGGTTCAATCAAGCCAATGTTGTTTTTTCCTTGTGCAGTCCCAGCAGGGCCTCTCTCCTCACGGGAAGATATGGCAGTGCCAATGGGGTTTTGGAATTGGGTAGTGACCTCAATGCTGGTGAAATTACAATCGCCCAATATTTAAAAGATGTAGGGTACCAAACTGGAATGTCAGGGAAATGGCATATTGGAAAAGAGCCAAAAGCCGCCGGGTTTGACTTTTCTGTGTTTTTTAAGAGCAATGGCACCTATTATGGAAGACAAATCAACGATGAGGGAAATATAAGGAAAGTAGAAGAACACTGTGACCTCTATTGTGCTGAAAGGTCTGTAGACTTTATTAAAGAGGCTGCAAAAAAAGAGGCTCCCTTTTTCCTTTTCCACAATACCCAATTGCCTCATATGAACGGTGATTTAATATGGGATGCGCGGAATGAGACCAAGGAGAAGTATGAAGTTTCTGAAATGCCAGTGCCAGCAAACCGCCTGGATAACTTGTCAGATAAGCCAGAATACCTTACATCCGTAAGGAACCTCAGCCAGGCAAAAGTATATGGGTACCCAGATGAAAAAGCGATACAAAAACACACCCGGGATTATTATGCTGTAATTACGGAAATGGATGAATACCTGGGCTTGTTGTTTCAAACCATAGAGGAACTGGGTTTAAAAGAAAATACCTACGTGTTTTTCATGAGTGACAATGGTTGGATGCTTGGAGAGCATGGTTTTACCAGTAAGGTATTGCCTTATCGGCCTTCTACGAGGGTGCCTTTATTTGTAATTGGCCCCAACCTTCAACCTTTGGATTTGGATCAAATGGTTGTTAATATTGACATTGCGCCTACCATTTTAGAGATGGCAGGAGTTCAACTTCCAAATAATCTCCATGGCAAGAGCCTATTACCACTTTTAAAGCAGGAAACGGTGAATTGGAGAAGTTCTTTTGTCTATGAAGGCCTGGGCACCTATGGTGGCGCTTTACCGAACCTAACAGTAATCAACAAAGATTTTAGGTATATTGAAACTTTCGAAAACAGTAACTTGGAAAAGGTTATTTTTCGGGAATTTTATGACCAAAAGGCGGATTCGCTCGAATTGATTAATTTAATGGGATCGGAAAAAATAATGTCAAAGGTCAGCGAAGCACAAAAATTAATAAGCGAACATAAAAAAACAGTTCTACAACAATAAACTTTACCCAGACTTGAGAAATTGATATGTTAAAAAGTAATTTTCTTTACCTGTTAATGCTTATAATCCTGGTGACCTCAGCTTGTCAACCTAAGGAATCGGCTACCAAAATAACCTATCCATCTATTAGTGGTATTTACCCTCATTTGGCCTATTATAACAATGAAGGAGAATGCGGAACAGGTGCCGTGGTGCCTTGGGCAGATAAATTGTGGGTGATCACTTATGGGCCTCATCTACCCTTGGGTTCTTCTGATAAGCTTTATGAGATCGATCAAGACCTAAACATGCAAATCAGGCCTGAAAGTATTGGGGGCACCCCGGCCAATAGGATGATTCACAAAGAAAGTGAACAATTGTTTATAGGCCCCTATGCCATCGGTAAAAACGGTGATGTAAGGACAATTCCTTATACAGATATGCCTGGAAGACATACAGGAAATGCCAGACATTTGACAGATCCCGCCAATAAGATTTATTATGCCAGCATGGAGGAAGGTTTCTATGAGGTAGATGTGCATGATTTGTCCGTCAAACAATTCTATGAGGATGGAAATATTCGCAGTAAGAAAAAAGACGACACAGATACCAACCCTGCAGGTAGCTTACTGAAAGGTGCCCACGGGAAAGGGTATTATTCAGGACAAGGCGTTACTGTTTACTCAAACAATGGAGAGTCAGGAAGTAAAGCATTGGAGCAGTTTGATATAGAAGCGGGTTCACTTTCTGAGTGGGATGGCAAGGATTGGAAACTTGTGCGAAGAAACCAGTTCGTAGAAGTAACTGGCCCGGGAGGGATTTATGGCAATGCCAATCCAGAAACAGATCCGATTTGGGCAACCGGATGGGACCATAAGTCGGTTATCCTTGCTTCCAGAGATGCGGAAAAAGGTTGGTCATTTTATCGCCTTCCCAAAGCCAGTCACAGTTATGATGGCGCACATGGTTGGAATACTGAATGGCCTAGAATTAGAAACGTAGGAAAAGAAGGTGAGCCGGACTATCTAATGACAATGCATGGTATGTTTTGGAAGTTTCCTGAAAGTTTTAAAGAAGGAAGTACCGCAGGAATTCGACCAAGATCCGCTTACTTGAAAGTTGTAGGAGACTTTACCCGTTGGAATGATGGGTTGGTATTTGGGACAGATGATTCTGCCAACAAGGAATTTTTGAATAAAAGAAGTGCCAAAGGAAATATTCAAGGTCCCGGCCAGTCCAATTCCAATTTATGGTTTGGTAGTATGGACCTGCCTGATGAATTGGGACCCAATACTGCCAATGGTGCATTATGGCTCAATGAAGAAGTGACCGCAAAAGTTGCCTCCGATCCCATGCTTTTTGCCGGTTGGAATAACAGAAACCTTTGGATAAAAAATGAAGGTAAATCCGTTGTGATTTTTACTATTGAAATTGATGCCAAAGGGGATGGCAATTGGGAAACCACGGATGAGGTGGAAGTGAAAGCAGGAGAGAGTACAAGAAAGTATTTTGATCAAAACACAAGTGGTGAATGGATTCGATTAACGGCCAATCAAAATACCATAGCTACGGCCCACATGGCTTTTGCCAATCCTGAAACCAGGAAAGCTATGCAAACAGGGATTTTTAAAGGAGTCAATACCATTGAGCAAAATGATTTTACAGGTGGCTTCTTGTATGGTTTGGGAGATGATAGGAGAAAGTTAGGCTTGGTTGCCAAGTCTTATAAAGAAGGGAAACCTACAGACCTGGGCTATTATGAAATGGACGATAAATTCCAATTGGTAAAAGTGGAGGATCCCACTACCCAGCAGTTTATCAATGACAATTTTCAGATTCCTAAAAATGTGTTTGAAGTGGATGAAGCTTCAGTGCTGGTTATTGATGACAAGGGCAGAAGGTGGCGTTTACCAAAAGGCAACGAGCTTTATACCGAGCCTTCAATGGCTGGTAACCTTCGTATCTGTAGAGAGGTCGCTACCGAAAGGGATTTGTTCAATTGCCACGGTACCTTCTATGAATTGCCTGCAGAAAATGCTGACGGTTATGCTAAAATCAGACCGGTGGCTTCCCATCAGTTAAAAATCAATGATTATGCTTCTTACAGGGGAATGCTATTGTTAACAGGAGTTGACCCTGAAGCAGCAACTTCCAACGAACATATAGTGGTGTCTGATGATGGCGAAGTAGCTGTTTGGACAGGAGCAATAGACGATTTATGGCAGTTAGGGAAACCTGTGGGTAAAGGCGGTCCATGGGCCAATTCAGCAATTAAAGCTGGAACGCCATCTGATCCATATCTTTTTGCATTTTATGACAATCGTTCTCTTGAACTTACTCACGATTCGGATGAAGATGTTACGTTCACCATTCAGATGGAGCCTATAGGACATGGTCCTTGGATGGATTGGAAAGAAGTAACGGTACCTGCAGGTAAAAAGCATGTGGAACAATTTCCTGATGGCATTGAGGCAAGATGGGTACGATTGGTAGGCAACCAAAACTGCAAAGCAACTGCTCAGTTCACCTACAAGTAAGCTTTAGAAACACAATAGGCATGATTGAATATCATTCAAAATACTTGACTCGTGGTTTAACCTTATTGGTTCTCACCTTGACCCTTGCTGGATTCCATGGCAATGTAAAGTTGAGCAATAAGGTTTTGATCGAAAGTCTGGAAACGGATTCTCTGCGCTATGACATGTTTCTATTGGAAGATGACAATGGTCAGCCAGAGGGCTACATGGCAGAAATCTTTACTCCAGTTTGTCATACCAACGAGTGCTACCCGGTTTATGTGAACTTTTATTGGGACTTGCTGGGCAATTATCAAAGGTATGACGTTCCAGAGGGTGAATTACTGACCAAATTGGATCATGTTCCTTTTGATGTTGCTGATCATGACAAATTACAGGAAATCCTTAGCAATGAGAGGTCCCTACTAAAAGACTATAAAATTGAAGAGCTCGTAGGAGGCACCCAGACAGCAGCAGCCAATGGAGTGGATGCAGTGACGGGTGCGACCCTTAAAACCATAAAAAATGAAGTGATTTATGGTGCGGTATACTCTTGTTATACCTTGTGGCATTTGGCACATGGGGACATGGCAGCTATTGCTAAGGCTTATACCACCGAAAATTCCACCGAAGAACAGTGGCTTAAATTTCTGGAAAGTGGCCATTATCCTTATCAGTATTGGGCCATTGAAATGGTCTTGGCCAAAGACTTACAAGAAGATGAAAAAACTGCTGCTGCAATGTTACAAATATTGCAAAGCGATAATATTTTCCTGGCGGCCCATTTAATAAAGGTCCTTCCACTAGAAGTTTTAACTACTTTAGAAAGACAAGTATGGCTTTGGGAAACCATGGAAAATAGTCAATACCGCTTGCAAATGGATATGCTTGACAAGATAAAGGAACTGACTTTGTACCCTGAAATTCAAAACAAACTGTTAATTGGATTGAATGAAGCCAATCCAGCACAGCAGAGGAAAATGTTAGCTGTGCTCCAAAACCAGTCAAACCTTAACGAAGCCCAACAATTTCTGGCTTTAGAATACCTTCAGGCAGGAAAATGGGAGACGGAAATGATTGAACTTCTGGAAAGTCAGGAAAAATTAGACAAAAAAGTAAAAAAACAATTGTACACTCAAAATAAATAAACCTGAAATGAAACGTATATTATGGATCTTTGGCCTGCTGCTGGGCTTTACCCAAATAAACCCGTCACAAGCCCAGAACAGGGTTTTGGTGGAAGCAGAATCGTTTGAAAATACTGGAGGCTGGGTCATTGACCAACAATCCTTTGATGTATTGTACAGTTCCTACCTGATGGCCCATGGAATGGGACGTGTGGTGGAGGATGCAAGTACGCAGGTGAATTTTCAAAAGGGAGGCACCTACCATATATGGGTAAGGACAAAAGATTGGGCACCATATCCCACAGGACCAGGCGCTTTTAAACTGACGGTCAATAATACCGAAATTGAGCAGGTTTTTGGACAGAGTGGTATTTTGGATTGGGACTGGTACTATGCCGGATCCGTTGAAATGAAGCAAGGGGAGAATTCCCTTACCGCCAAGGATCTTTCAGGATTCAATGGAAGATTCGATGCCATTTATTTCTCAACTTCCAAAGCAGACAAACCTACCAATGACAACCAAAAACTCTTGACACTACGCAAGGAATTGTTGGGATTAACCGATGGTCCCGAGGAGATAGGGAAATTTGATTTGGTAGTTGTTGGTGGTGGCATTGCAGGTACTACTGCTGCCATATCTGCCGCTAGAATGGGATTAAAAGTAGCGTTAATTCAAAACAGGCCTGTATTGGGAGGAAACAATAGCTCTGAAATCAGGGTGCACCTCATGGGGAGAGTAGATGTGAATCACTACCCTAAATTAGGGCGAATTGTTAGGGAATTGGACAATGGTGATCCAGGCAATGGAAATCCTGACGAAAAAAGGTATGGGGATGACAGAAAGCTTGAAATTGTAAGGGCTGAGCCAAATATCTCGCTCCACCTCAATACCCATGTGTATGAAGTTGAAATGGATGGCAATAGCATCAAGGCAGTTGTAGGCCGGGATATTGCTACCAATCAGGAATACCGTTTTGAAAGCACCTATTTTTCCGACTGTACAGGAGATGGTACATTGGGATACCTTGCAGGTGCAGAATACAGAATGGGACGTGAAAGTAAGGAAGAAACCGGTGAATCGCTGGCTGCTGAGACAGCGGATGATTTTACTTTAGGGACCTCTAATTTATGGGCTTCCCTTGAAAAAGAATACATTTCTGATTTCCCAGAAACGCCATGGGCACTTCAGTTCTCAGATGAATACCATATAGATGAGCACAAAGCCGATTGGCAGTGGGAGACTGGCTTTGGCAATTTCAATACGATTTATGAAGCTGAACAAATCAGGGACCATAACCTTCGTGCAATTTATGGGAACTGGTCTTATCTGAAAAAAGAGAAAGCCGAGAAGTACAAAAATAATGAATTGGCCTGGGTATCTTATATTGGAGGAAAAAGAGAGTCAAGGAGATTGATGGGAGACCATGTTTTGACACAAATGGATATTCAAGACGGGGTGATGTATCCTGATGGAAGTGTAACTGCTACCTGGACCATTGACCTTCATTTTCCTGATGCCAAAAACTCCAAATACTTCGAGGGAGAGGAATTCTTTGCTGCGACCAAACACATTAGGGTGAAGCCTTATACCATACCTTACCGTTGCTTGTATTCTCGTAATATTGACAATTTGTACATGGCAGGAAGAAACATAAGCACTACGCATGTAGCATTTGGCAGTACGCGAGTGATGCGAACTTGTGGCATGATGGGAGAGGCTGTTGGTTATGCAGCTTACGTGGCTAAAAAGAACAATGCCAGTCCTAGAGAAGTATATACGCGGCACCTTGAAGAGTTTATGAGCATCATAGAATCGCCTTTGAATATTTACAACTACCCAACATTGCCAAATAAATAAAGGCAATCTCAAAGATGAATTATTTTAAAATACCAATCCTTTTATCATTGTTGCTGTTGCTGGGGGCAATGGAGGTTTCGGCAGATACCAGTCCTCCAAATTTTGTATTTATCCTGACGGATGATATATCTGCAGAGGACCTTAGTATCTATGGAAATCAATCAATTGATACGCCTAACCTGCAAAGGCTGGCGATGATGGGGTTGGTATTTGACAATGCCTATTTGACCACAAGTTCCTGCTCGCCGAGTAGAATATCAATGATTACCGGACGATACCCACACAATACTGGGGCGCCTGAAATTCATGTTGAACTGCCAACCAGTCAAAAGACATTTGTCCAGGAGTTAAAAAAAGCTGGATACCATACGGTTTTATCAGGTAAGAACCACATGGCCCCTCCCAATCAATTGGGGTTTGCAGAACATTCAGACAGCAAGCCTGCTGGAAGCGAAAATTGGCTGTCCCATTTGCAAAACAGACCCAAAAACCAACCATTTTTTTTCTGGATGGCTTCTCATGATGCCCACAGGGATTGGCAGTTCAATGACAAGGCACGTACATATCTTCCCACTCAGGTGGAAGTACAACCCTATATGTACGACGGGCCACTTACCCGCCAAGACCTCACAGGATATTATCATGAAATCAGCCGACTAGATCATTATGTAGGAATTGTTCTGGATGAATTGGAGGCACAAGGTATATTGGACAATACTTACCTCATCTTTCTAACCGACAATGGCAGGCCTTTTCCCCGAAGTAAAACCTACTTGTATAAAAATGGTATACAGACACCTTTGGTAATTGCAGGACCTAAAGTCAATAAAGGAAGAACCAACGCCCTTGTAAGTGCCATAGATGTATCTGCTACGATTCTGGAACTTGCTGGATTAAGCATTCCTGAAACCATTCAGGGAGTAAGTTTCTCCAAGGTACTTCAAGACCATGAGGTCATTATCCGCGAAGTAGCCTTTGCTGAACGTAACTGGCACCGGTACAGCATGCATGAAAGAATGGTACGGATGGGGGATTGGATTTACATAAGAAACAACTGGCCTTACAAAAGGAACCTTTCTGGAGAGTCTGATCCGCATGGTTTTCCTGCAGCAAAAGAATTGTGGGAAAAGCATGAAGAGGGCAAATTGACTCCTGCCCAGTCGTTGATCACTTTATTGCCACAGCCAGCCGAAGAACTGTATAATACCATAAATGATCCGCATAATCTTAATAATGTGCGCTATGCATCTGAAAATAAGGCAGTATTGAATCAAATGAGGCTTTTACTTACGTCTTGGACCAACCAAACCGGGGATAATATCCCCAATAATCCCACGCCTCACAAAGCCACATTAGATGGCACCTTATTGGAATGGGAACGCAGAGAAATGCCGGGAGATGCCACTTTAGCACATTTAATCAATCATCCTGGACCAATTATGATAGACTAACATTTCAAGAAGTTTTATGAATTGATGATCCAGATTAAAACTTAAAAAATTAACTGTTTTCATTAATCTACCACCGTTTACCTATAGCCCTTTACATCATTATGCATCAATTAGACTACCTGACCATATTTGTTTTCACTATTATTATTCTTGGAGCAGGATTGTCCTTTGGGAAGCAGGGAGGAGATATGAAATCCTTTTTTGCTGCTGGTGGTGCAGTTCCCTGGTCCATCAGTGGCTTATCACTTTTTATGAGCTTTTTCTCTGCAGGTACCTTTGTAGTTTGGGGTTCCATTGCTTATGAATGGGGCTGGGTAGCCATTACCATACAGATGGCCATGTGTATCAGTGGGTTTTTGATCGGTAAATACCTTGCTCCTAAATGGAAGCAAACCCGGTCGATCACTGTCGCAGCTTACCTTACCGACAGGTTTGGTAAAAAGATCCAACAATATTATACCTTTATTTTTCTGGTGCTATCTCTGGGCTATACGGGTGCTTTTCTTTACCCTGTAGCCAAGATCCTAAATGTGGTGACAGGTTTTGACATCTACTATGCCATCTTGCTTTTAGGGGGTATGATTATGATCTATACAGCTGTAGGAGGGCTTTGGGCAGTTATCGTCACAGATGTGCTCCAATTTGTGATTCTTACTGCAGCCGTCTTGATCGTTTTACCCCTTTCTCTGGAGAAGGTAGGAGGCATAAATCAATTTATAGCCGAAGCGCCAGATACGTTTTTTAATATTTTTAATGGAGAATATACCTTTTGGTTTATACTGGCCTTCGTAGGTTACAACACCATTTTTATTGGAGGAAACTGGGCTTATGTACAGCGTTATACCTCCGTGAAGGATACAGCCTCAGCGAGTAAGGTAGGCTATCTCTTTGGTATATTGTACCTGATAAGTCCTTTGATTTGGATGTTACCTCCTATGATCTACCGGGTGCTTGACCCAAGTTTGGTAGGTTTGGAAACTGAGGGGGCCTACCTGAGGATGTGCATGAGCGTACTCCCTGTTGGGATGCTTGGGCTTATGTTAGGAGGAATGATCTTTGCCACTGCCAGTTCTGTGAATACTTCCCTCAACCTGGCAGCAGCGGTATTGACAAATGATGTCTACCAACCCCTTTATCCTAAAGCAAGCCATAAGACCCTAATGAAAGTGGCTAGACTGGCAACCTTGCTATTTGGGCTGGGCACCATTGGAGTGGCTTTTATGGTGCCATTGGCCGGTGGAATTGTTGAAGTGGTCTTGAGTATAGGGGCGGTAACTGGTGGTGCCTTGTATGCCCCAGCTATTTGGGGATTATTTTCCAAAAGGCAAACGGGTAATTCTATTCTAGTAGTTACAAGTGTAAGTCTGGTGATCAACGTGTTTTTTAAATTCGTGTCACCAACCTTGTTGTCCTTTTCACTGGGTCGAAGCAGTGAAATGATTGTTGGCGTCTTTTTGCCCATAGTCCTGTTGGCTATTTACGAGCTGTACGCTATGAATAAAAACATTGAAAGTGCCCAATACCAGCGGTATGCGCTTAAAGCCCAGCCAACACAAGAAGAATTGACTGAAAGTTTAAATTCAGGTCAAAATCAAAATACCTATGGTTATAAGGTAATGGGTTGGGCATTTATCAGTATTGCTTTATTGTTTTTTGCCCTTGGTTTGTGGGGAGGAGGAGGTGGAGTTTACCTCTTCATAATGGGATTATTAATCCTTGCTTTGGGAACCTATGCTGTGCGTTATGCAAGCAGTAAGGCCAAAGCTCAGGTTCTAAAATAAAACGTGAATTCAGTATATCTTAATGATTAAAGAAAATTTTACTAAGGAAAAGCGGTCTTTAAAAATCGAATCGATTACTTCAGATCTGGTAATAGTAGGTGGAGGACTTGCAGGAACTTGTTGCGCGATTACGGCAGCAAGAGAGGGCCTAAATGTTGTATTGGTGCAAGACAGGCCCGTTCTCGGTGGCAATGGTTCTTCAGAAGTGAGGCTATGGATCTTGGGTGCAACCTCCCATATGGGCAATAACAATCGATGGGCCAGGGAAGGTGGGGTAGTGGATGAAATTTTGTTGGAGAACCTTTATAGGAACCCAGAGGGGAATCCATTGATATTGGATACCATTCTTATCGAGAAAGTTACGGAACTACCAAATATCCGCTTGCTTTTGAATACGGCCATGTACGATTTGGAAAAGAAAAGCCCGGATGAAATTGATCATGTGTTGGCATTTTGTAGTCAAAACTCAATTCAATACAATCTCAAGGCACCCTTATTTGTGGACGGATCAGGAGATGGTATCATGAGTTTTATGGCTGGGGCAGCTTTTCGAATGGGTGCCGAATCCGCGGATGAATTTGATGAAGCCTTTGCACCAGATCACCAATATGGAGAGCTCTTGGGGCACAGCCTTTACTTTTACAGCAAAGACACAGGCAAGCCTGTTCGTTTTGTTCCTCCGAGTTATGCCAATACGGAAATCTCCCAATTGCCAAGGTTCAAATCTTTCAATTTGAAAGACCATGGCTGTAGACTTTGGTGGGTAGAGTTTGGGGGAAGAAAAGATACAATTCATGAATCGGAAACGATTAAGTGGGAACTGTGGCGGGTGATCTATGGTATCTGGAATCACCTGAAAAATTCAGGGGAAAACCCTGAAGTGGCCAACCATACTTTGGAATGGGTAGGGACAATTCCAGGCAAAAGAGAAAGCAGAAGATTTGAAGGAGATTATATTCTGTCCCAAAAAGATTTGGTGGAACAACGCAGTTTTGACGATGCGGTTTCTTTTGGAGGATGGGCCCTTGACCTTCATCCTGCAGATGGCGTTTATGGAGAAAAACCCGGCTGTACACAGTGGCATACCAAGGGCGTTTATCAGATTCCTTACCGGACCATGTACAGCAAAAATATCAGTAATTTATTTTTGACCGGAAGGATAATTAGTGCCAGTCATGTGGCCTTTGGTTCGAGTCGGGTAATGGCCACTTGTGCCCATAATGCACAGGCCGTGGCCATGGCTGCAGTGCTCTGTAAACAGCAGCAAATTTCTCCTTCAGAAATCCTAAAAGAGGGTAGGGTAGAAGCACTAAAAGACAGCTTGGTTTTACAAGGACAGTACATCCCCAATCATGTGCTCAGGCTGAAAGAAGACTTGGCTCAGGACGCAGAAATTTCCGCCTCATCTACCATGCGATTGTCGGGCTTGGCCTTTGATGGTCCGTGGAAATCCCTGACCTTTGCAGCCGCACAAATGTTACCCCTTGCTTCTGGAAAGATTCCAGCCATGAAATTCCAATTTAAGGCTACCGAAAACACAAAAATAGTGGTGTCGCTGTTGAAAAGTGAGAAGAAGGGCAATTTCAGTCCGGAGATCATTTTGGTCGAAAAAGAGTTTGAATTAACTTTAGGTGAACAGTATTTAACAGTTGATTTACAGGTTAATATAGATAAAACAGAATATTATTTTGTAGCCTTTTCAGTCAATGAAAAGGTGTCTATCAGAAGCAGTCAAACCAGGGCTACAGGTCTATTGTCAGTCTTTCAAAAATTCAATAAAGCAGTAGCCACCTCTAGCCGACAGGATCCTCCTAAAGGTATTGGTATTGAGGCATTTGATTTTTGGTTGCCTGAAAGAAGGCCAGAAGGGCACAACCTGGCATTCGAGTTTACAGAAGCCATTGACCCGTATTCAACAAATTTCTTAGTGAATGGAATTTTCCGACCCACAGTGGGTACAAATGCTTGGGCAGCAGCCTTAAATGATGCCGAACCTACCATTGAGATGTTTTGGGGTAAGCTTCAGATTATTAATAGTTTAAGTGTGTATTTCGATACTGATTTTGACCATGCTTTGGAGTCTACCTTGATGGGACATCCTGAATCGGAAATCCCTTTTTGTGTAAAAGACATTCAAGTGAGTGATGGTAGTGGAAAAGTCTTGGCAAAAATCCAGGACAACCACCAAACGGTAGTAACAATTAAATTTAAAATCCCGGTACAAACGGACAAGCTGTTGCTTACATTTAAGCGGCAAAATGCGCATGTTCCGGTGGCCCTATTTGGAATAGTATGTTTGTAAATTGTATGAATAAACGTGGAATTTTGTACCCTAAATATTGGGGAATTGTAGCGCTCTTTTTATTTGGGATTTCACCAGTGCTTGCCCAAAAAAACTTGTCCTTTTCGGCCACTGCAAGCAGCAGTTCTTCGCAAGAAAATCATGCTGAAAACTTGTCCATAGATGGAGATTTACAGAGCCATTGGAGTTGCTTGGTTGAGGATAAAAATGCTTGGTTGGTTTTACGTTTTCCGGGCGCCACAGAAGTTATAAAAGTGGAAATAAATTTCGCTCCAAACGCTGTTCCCAATGAGACGATATACCTGCAATATTTACTAAATGGAGATTGGAGAACTTTCCATAAGCTGGAAAATAATAGGGCAGAAAAAGTAGCAATCCAGTTGAAAAAACCTCAGCTAATTGACCGGGTTAGGCTGGCAGCTCAGGATGGAAAAGTCATGGAAATTAGTGAAGTGCTTTTGTTCGGTCAACAATATTCGGATGAAAGTGGCTTGGAAAACAAACCCATTCTTGTCAATCAAAGCGGATACAATCTTTACCGAAACAAACGTTTTACTGCTCCCGGAATTTCTAACGATACCCCTTTTTCTATTGTAAACATCAAAACTGGAAACACCCAATTCTCAGGAAAAGTTAAAGGAGAGAAAGGAGATTTTTCAGATTTTAACCCGCTAACTGAAGATGAGTTTTTGGTCCAAATTAAGGAACTCGAATCCTTCCCATTTAGGATTTCACCCAATTGGATCGAGCGGGTCACTTACAGAAACATGATCGATTTTATGTTGGGGGCGAGACATTATACTGGTACGGTTAAAGATATCCGGCGCATCAGTTTTGCCTGGCGAGATGGTGATTTTTTCAATTGGTCCATGCAAAGTTTAGTGGCCATGTACCTGAGCAATCCGGAAGCATACGAACGCATGGAAAGAAAAGGACAGTATGTTTCCAACGACAGTTTTGCTGACAATTACAAAGGACTATGGGGGAAGTTGGAACCCTTTGCACCGGAAACACCCGATATCATTCAACTGATCCATTGGGATGCGGATGTGAAAATAAGTCAACGCTTGGATCATGAAATGCAGAAAGCGGAGTTAGCCCACTTTCTATATGCCTGGCCATACATGAAGCAGTGGCTGCCGCAACAAAACTTTGACATTGTATACCTATATGTAAAAGACAATTGGGAAAAAGAGACAGTTTCGGAGCATTCCCTTTCTCAATACAACAAAAGCAAAGAGCACAATTTGCTGTCTTTAAAGACTCAACTTGGAACGACCAAAGGAGAAATGCCTCCCGGGTATTCGGTCATTCCAAACTTGATGTTGTATGAGGTAGCCAAAAGGGAAGGGGATGCGGAAGCAGAAAAATACTTTGATGCAGCATTCAGACAAATGGCCTGGATGGTAAAAAATCTGGATTGGTCTGACCCGATGACCACCAAAGGGCAAAGGATGTCTGAGCACATGACCATGCGGGCTTTTGCTTATTTCCACGAACAGTTTCCTGACAGGGCACCAAAAGGGATTCCTGAAAAGGTAAAGGAATGGGCACAAGTAATGTTGGAACGTTCCGACAATTTATGGGACTTTAGAAAATACAGTGCCGAAGAGTGGACGCCTCCGGGTTGGAATGAAACGGGCAATATATTGGGTTTTCCTGCTGCTTTATTTGCTGCATCAGGGATTTTAGAGGAGGCGGATTTAAAGAAAGATTTGGAAATGTTGGCCTGGTCTCACTTTGAAAATTCCTTTGGAAGGAATCCTACAGGAAGGCAATTTTCCTATAAAGGACCAGAAGAAGTAGAAGGAGTAGATCTGGGTTGGTACAGTCGACATAGGGGTGGAATTGGTTTATTGGATGACGTTCAATTTGTTTTTGATGGCTCCCCAAAATCCTTCCACTATCCCAATTTTCCCGAGGCAGGGGACCTGGGTTGGACAGAAGGCTGGGTACAGTTCAATACTGCTTTTAATTTGAGTATGGCCTATATGGCCAATTACTATACGGATATTGCATTGGAGAAAACTGGTGATGGAAAATATACGGTTGCCCTCACTGCCCCACTAAATTTTGATTACAAGACCATAGATAGCGCTTCGCTCAAAATTTTCAATCAAGCTGGAGACAGCATGATGGTCCAACTAAAGGAAGATCAACCATTAGAGGTGAAATTAATTGGCGCAATTGAATTTACTGGAGATGCCATTCTTTTCGAAAACCAGAAGCTTCCGTTTGGAAAGGATGATACCCTTACCTTGAGTTATGGTTATGGGTTTTTTCAGCGGAGCCTGGTTTTGTCGGTTGCAGATTTTAACTAAACCCGAGACAGGACAAAGAGCTTTCCACTACCCGATGGAGACATTCGGCAATGAAATTGGGCCAGGTTCTACCAGCCCAATTTCATTATTTCAGCTAATTCTGTGAAGCTTAGCATTTCTTCTAAGTAGCTTTTGATTGTGGAATTTTAGTAGTTAAGGGTAATATTCCTTAATTCGAGCAATAAGATCAAATCCTATATTTTAAAGGCTTAGTATAATCATAGTAGATTAGGGTTCATTGCTTCAATTTCACCAGCCCTGGCAGGGCGTAATATCACAGCCACGGGTGTAGCCCGTGGATTAGTGAATGCACATTAATTGATTTTGGCGGTATTGCTGCTTTTTTCTGCAACAATGCTGACAAAATCTCTCCAATTCTGATTAGTTTTAAAACAGTAAACGATAAAACCCAAAATCTCCAAAATGAGCTTTAACCCAAAAATTCGAATTGCCCTTAATGTTTTCCTGTTTATTGGTTTGGTCTCCCCAAGCTTGCTTTGGGCACAGCAGGATGGCTTTATTCTTTTGGAAGGTCCTGTAATGGAAAAAGCCAGAGAGAATATAGGTACTGTTTCTCCTGAAAAAACACCTGAATTAAAGGCATTGATTATGGCAGCGGACGAGGCCTTAAGTAGCGGTCCATTTTCAGTCATACATAAAAAGCAATTGCCTCCAAGTGGAGATATCCATGATTATACCAGTATGGGGCCTTACTGGTGGCCGGATCCGGAAAAAGAGGATGGACTACCCTATATCAGGCGAGATGGAGAAATCAATCCTGAGTACTATGATTATAAGGATAAAGAGGATATGGGTGAATTACTCAATTCCTTAAAAGTTTTAAGTCAGGCTTTTTATTTTACTGGCAATGAAAAATATGCTGCTCAAGCTATCCATTTAGCGAATGTTTGGTTTTTAGATCCCGAAACCAAAATGAATCCCAACCTAAATTTTGCCCAGCGGATTCCTGGAAGAACGGAAGGCCGGGGAATAGGTATTATTGATACCAGAAAGATGGCAGAATTACCGGATCAATTTATGCTGCTCTCAAATTCCACCCATTGGAATACCTCATTTGAGGAAGGCATGAAAGATTGGTTGGCAAACTATGTGTCATGGCTTGTCAATAGCAAACACGGTAAGGATGAAGCCGTAAATGGCAACAACCATACAACTTGGTATTTTGCTCAAATTATTCCCTTGACTTTGTATTTGGGACAGACAGATAGAGCGGATAGTTTGGCCAAGGCCGGGCTGCCGTTGATTATGGAGGAAATGATTGAGAAAGATGGAACACAACCTGCAGAATTGGCAAGAACTCGTTCCTGGGATTATAGTACCATGAACCTGTTGGCGATTATGTATTATGCCAAGGCTTGTGAAAAAGTAGGTATAGATCTCTGGAGTAGGGAGAGTGAAAAAGGAGGAAGCATACAGAAGGCCTTGGATTTTTTGAATGCCTATACAAGCAAAAAGAAAGATTGGCCTTATGAACAAATAAAAGAAAGGGATTTGTCCAGATTAAAGGAGCAACTTAATATTGCTGCTTACAAGTACCAAAATAAAAAGTACAAAAAATCCGCAGACAAATTGCTATCAGCAGATAGTCCTTTTAGTTATTGGGATTTGGTGAATTTTAAGCAGATACGGAGGTAGGTAAATTGAATGGGTAAGTTGAATATTGGATTTAGTTGGGAACTAATTCTCGAATTCACATTACTTACAATGCTTATAAAGGGACCGACTTCAGTTTATAAAGACTAAGAAATAGGAGGTTGCCCCAAAATCGAGACAACCTCCTTGATACTTAATCATTATTACAAATTAAGGTCGGTAAACCCTGAGACTTCTGTTGATACTTCACCAAGCCAGCCTCCTGCGGCAAGTGTTCCGTTATAAACTTTTATAAAATCTACACCGTGGAGCTTAACCGCATTGCCTTCACTGTCATGTGCCCAGCTGATGTCAATTTGAGCAGCTTCATTGTTATTAGACTGATTGTCTGCATAACCCCAATCAAAAGAAGGGTTGGTCCAGAATGTTCCTGTGCCTGATTGGTCATAGATTTTGGTTGGAAGTAAAGTTCCGGTGAAAGAAATACTGTCTGCTTCCCATCCTGGATAATAGCTTTGACTATTAAATGTATTCTTTGGTACGAATCCTGATTGTCCCTGATTGTCTTTCCAGGAGATGTAGTTTTGCTCATTTGGATTCGTTGGCTCCGATTCAGGTCGGTAATAAGTAACTTCGTAGTTTTTGATCGCTTCGGGGTTGCCGTGTTCAGAACCATAGATCTCATACCATTCGTCATCCGGTAATCCATTTCTATTTACATCTTCAGACACCATGATGATGCCCGGTTCTGCCCAACTGCTATAGGCATTGCCTTTTACCAAAAAGTCATTGCCTTCACCATTGACAATTGTATGGTCAAAGCCCATAGTAACATAACCTCCAAAACTTCCCAAGCTGATCAATGAATTGTTAGTTAGGGCCTTTTCGGCAGTTTTCAATACGCTATCCGCAGTTATGCCTTCTGACCAAATAGGAAGCTTGTTGATTTGCTGACCAGGGGCTGGCTTAAATTCAAATAGCCTGGTCAGGTTATTTTTGTACACTGCATCATTAATGGTAATGGTAACTTGTTCAGTTCTTACGCCAAATTCATTTTTGGCCTTGAGCTGTAATAGATGTTCTCCAGCTTTTGCAAAAACATAAGTAAGGTCTTTCGTATTTGCGAGCACTTGGCCGTCATAAAGCCACTCATAATTGGCATCTGCATCGAGTTTTACCACGGCTTCAACCTTAAACCAGGCCATTTTGTTAAATACAAATCCGCCGTCTGGAATAGTGAATGAAATCACTGGTGCTGAAGCATCAAAATTGATCGCTCTGCCATCAGCAAAAACAAAAGACAATTGCCCCGCAATTTGTGCCAAAGCAATGATGTTTGATCCTGCTTTTGCTAGCTGATTTTGAGCTGAAATCCCTAGATCTACATCATCTATAACCCAGTTTCCACCTTCTCCAATGCCTATCTCGGGCATGCTATTAGGATATTCTCCTGCTGCTTTACCTGAGTCTTGGTTGTCAATCCACCAATTTCCATTATCGCCTATTTCAATAAATGAAGGCGAATCATTGACGCTCATGACAGTGCCGTCACTTAATTCTATGCTGTAGGAACCACTATTGTCTTCATAACTTTTAATGTACAATCGATTATTAAGGGCGTCCAATAAGCTCTCATATTGTGCCATTTGTTCTTTAAGGCTGTCAACATCTTTTCGTAAATCTTCAAGATCATCTTTCAGACAGGATGTTAATAGGGTGATAAATAGGAGGCATGGTACTAGTTTTTTCATCTGTTTAGATTTTAGTTAATAGTTAGTATTTATTTGCGTTTTTGAATACAAATGCGATTTGGGAGGGAATGTCACCAGTTACTTGTTCGAAAAGCAAGGAATCAGCTTTTAGGTTATAGCCGTATAGTTTTCCTAGAGAAACATAATCTCCTGCATCTGTGATGTAAATGTTTCCTGTATATGGATCTACTGCCAGGCTATAGGGTATTTTGATCTTGTCTACTAATTCTTGGGAAATAAAGGGCTGGGAGAGGAGTTCCCTGGTTTGGGTATTGATCATCGCATAGTCAACTTTAAAATCTCCCAGAGAATAGTCAAATGCTGAACCGATTACATAAGCAGTATCTCCACATATAGTAAGGTTGGAACAAGGGATGTCAAAATTGTCAATTACTTGATCTAGTTGCGTGTCGATGACATATAGGTTGGAAGGTGTATTGTAATAATCACCCCTTGAGCTGACATAAATATTACCTTTTCCATCTGCTTTCACTCGGTGCAGGTTGATGGCAACTTCTATCGTTTTGATGATCTTAAATGAATCCAGGTCAATGACTGAAATGGTGCTTTCATACTGGGGAGGACTATAACCACCAGAATTGGCGATGTAAAGTTTACCATTGGAAACAGCCATTTCTTCAGGCTGTCGGCCTACCTCTATTTTGTTTATTAGGTCAAAATTGCTTGTGTCATATTTGGCTATGAAGCCATTTGGCCTATCATTCCCTAAAGAAACCTCACCATCATAGGCACTCACATAGACAAATCCTCCATCAAAAGTTACGTAGCGACCATTCTTCACTTCCAAAACGGCTATACGTTCTGTAGTCTCAGCATCCATCACTTCCACTTTATTGGAGGCATTGATTACAGCATAAAGTTTGGAGCCATATAGGCCTAAATCATTGCCTACATCTCCTAAGCCAAGCTTTGAGCTTGGGTTTGCTGTGCCATATAAATTCCTGGTATATAGCCCTGTTTGGTAATCATAATAATCCAATGATGCCTTGTTCATGTTCATATTGCCTTCATTAAGCAGATAAAATCCGGCAATATTTGAGGCTTCTTGCTCAGGTAGCTTGTCCTCGTCAGGCAAAGGAATAAAATCATCTTCCCTACAACTCGATAGAGTGGATAGAATAAGTAGGAATAAGAGGTAGCAAAATGAGTTTTTCATGGTTTAAAAGGAGATATTGAATTTTAGTCGATAGTTTCTTCCTGGCATTGGAAAGTTTAAAACCACATCGTAATACTGGTTAAATAGGTTGTTGGTCTCCAATCCCATGGCGTATTGATGCTTGCCAAAATGATTTTTCCAGGTTAATCCCAGGTCGCTGGTATACCAGGGTTGGACATAGTTGACAGGTAAATTTGCCTTTTGGCTAAAGCGTTCACCTGTATAGATGAAGCTGAAATTGGCTTGCCAGTGCTGATAGCTGGCTGATGAGGTAAATGTTCCACTATGAACTGGCGTATAAGGAATCTGGTCTCCATACACTGTGTTGCTGGCCGTAATATCTATTGCCTTCTGGAAGGTGTAACCCATTCCTATTTCGAGTGATACGTTTGCTATTTCTTTAATGCCACGTAGGTTGGTTTCAAGTCCTTTAATTTCTACCTCATTCAGGTTCATCATTGTCCACCGAAAGAGATTGGCAGATGGCATGGCCACAATTTTGTCTTTAACTCGGTTGTAATACGCATCTATCTGAATGGAGAATGCGTCTAAAATGAGGTTGGGCTTGACCTGCAATGTGCTGCCTAAATTGTATTGTGTTGTGAACTCCGGCCTTAAAAAGGTGTTTCCTACGAAAGTGTAATAGCGGTCATTGAAGGTAGGCATTCGAAAAGACTCTTTGTAAAAGGCCCTAATGCGGAAATTCTCATTTAAGGTAAAAGGCTGATAGGAAACTGATATTACTGGGTTGAAAACTTGTTGGTCGCTTCCTTTTTGGTAAAACTTTACCTTATCCTTTACATAAGCAGCTAAAAGGTTTGCTTGTATTTCTAATCTGTCTCGATGTATGGCGCTGGATACCGCGAAGTAATAAGAAGATCTGCTAGGATAAGTGAATCGGTATAGGTTGGCATCCAGGGTATTGAAGGAATAGTCTGCAGCGATGGACACATCCCACCAAGAGTTTAGCATGTATTGATTGACTAGAGAGGTGTAGAATTCCTTTTGATTATATCGATTGTCCAGTGCACCTTCAATCGTTTGATAGTTAGGGTCTATGTACCGATTGTAATCACTGCTGTACTTCATATTGACCATCAGCTCATGTTTGTCAAAAAATGATTTGTGCAACATGCCCTGCACAAAGAAATTCTTGTCCCAAAGACGCTGATAATGACTAAAAATATTGGCAACGATGGCTCCAGGAAGTCCCCGCTCTGATTCGTAATAATAGCCTTTTAGTGATGCTTTTCCTCCTGATTTGAAAGCCTGATGAATTGTGATTTCTGCCCTGAAGGATTCGATATCTCCGTTTTGTCGGGTAGCAGTGGTGTCGTAGCCATTCTCTTTTTGGTACCGGTATTTATATTTCCCATTGGCGGTAATGTATGCTGTGTTGAAGGACACAGAAAGCCCTTCATTAATCCGGCGCTGATAAAGCAGGGATGGGTTGACCAAGCCAAAAGATCCTGTTTTGAATGAAAGTTTCGCATGCTCTTTTTCGCCCGATTCAAACACTGGGATTTTACTCTGCATGAACAGTGTGTTAGAGGCAAAGAAACCTAGAGCTGGCTGGAATATATTGGACTTTTGACCATTGAAAAGTTCTAAAGCCTCAATATTGTCCAAAGAGAATTTACCCAAATCTACCTGCCCATTTTGAGCATTTTTGATGACCACACCATCGTAGAAAACGCTGGTATGTGCAGATCCCATACTTCGGACGTTGATGGTTTTCAGCCCTCCTATTCCTCCATAATCCTTTAACTGAACTCCTGAGAAATACCTGATGGCATCAGCTACTGAAAAACTATTTAGTTTTTCCAGATCTTTACCTCTAAGTGCCTGTACCGGCATTGGAGAGCGAAAACGGGATTGGTATCTTTCAGATTCGACAGTTATCCCTTCAATATCGAAAACGGAGGTTGTATCCCTTGGGGGGAAATATTTTTTGCCATACTTTTCCTGTGCTTGGCATAGGCAAGCAAAAAAGAGTAAAGCGCACAAAAGAAGAATCGCCTCCTGCTTCGGAAGCCATTTGTAAATGATCATTAAAACTATTTGTCTAAAGGCAAATAGCTTTCAACGAAACCAACTGAAATCAAAATCTTGCGTTGCAAGACGAATTTGTTTTCAAGCTTCAATCCCCGAAAGCTTTCAATTAAATCCGGATTCTGCAATAGATTGTCTATCGCATATTTCGGATTACAAATCGTATTGGCAAGTATTCTGACTTACTCACTATTTTCCGACCTTCCCCTCTGATTATACAGAAAGTGATCATTAAAATTTGGAAATAGCTTAATGAGATTACAGCTGCGGGACAGTTCCGGATTCACACCGGATTCCAATTTAATTTCTCTAGGACAATATCCAGGAGGAAACCATTACGGCGGCGAAGATAGGATTCTATTTTCGATAAAAAAATTTCTTTTTTGAATAAAAAATGCTTGAAGGGCAAATCCTTGATTAAGGTTCCATTTTAGGAAGGGTGTCGCTCGCAGCTTATTGGATGAGGATTCCTTAGCATTTATCTTAAATGGTTACTTTTTGACCAAGTGTTTTGTACTTTAAACTAAAGTATTGTATTTATTGACGACACTTTTCAATGATGGTTTGGTTTTTTTTCCCTAGCTTAAAAGATTAGAAAATTACGAAAGGTAAATTTTGAGGACAAAGGGTGAATTAGTAGGGGTTATTGGCTTGGTAGGATTGGTGTTTTAAGCCTTAGTTTAATTGTTTGAAACCAAATCGATAGCGCAGTTTATACCACATTTTGCTAAGTCTAGAAGTTGGCCTTCCTAAATATAGGGGGGATATGAGCTGAAATGCATAACGCTAGCGTAATAGTTGGTTTTAATAAGAAATTACTAATGTTTATTGTGTTGATTAGAATGTATTTATATGCCTCTATTTGATTTTAAGACTGTTTTTTTTAGTTATATTATAGTTAATATCATTAATTTAGGATTAATTGTCTCTTTATATTTTCAGGTAAAAAAGCGGTTCCCTGATATTTCTTTAGTATTGCTTAGTTTTTCAATGCTTACACTTGGAAATATTTCAATATTTTTGCGAGGTAATATTCCTGATTGGCTATCTATACCTGTGGCCAATACCTTAATCGTTTCTTCTACTGTTGTATTATTAATTGGATTAGAGAAATTTGTCAAGTTAAAAGGACCCCAAATTCAAAATTATTTATTGATACTTGTTTTTTTTCTTGGACACGTTTATTTCAGTTTTTTTCATCCCGATTTATACATTAGAAAAATAAATTTTGCATTGGCTTTTTTGCTAATTAGTTTTCAAGTTGCTTATTTAATGTTAAAAAGGACTCCGGTAGCTATGCGAGAGGTAACTCGGCCAGTTGGGTATGTATTTATAGGGGTCTTTTGTGTTCAGGTTTTGCACATTATATACATCATTCAGAATCAACCAGACCTTGCAGGCTATTTAGATTCAACAGGTTCAGAATCTTTATTTTTAATGGCATGGGAGGTCATAATTATATCTCTGACTTATAGTATTTTCCTGATGTATAATAAACGCTTGATGAATGATGTTAATGAGCAGGAGGAGAAATTTTCAAAAGCATTTCATAAAGCTCCTTTTATAATTATTTTATCTAAACTTAAGGATGGAGAAATTTTCGAAGTAAATAAAAATGTCCAATCAATTTCTGGCTTTCAACCTTATGAATTAATTGGTTTAAAATCAGTTGATTTAAATATTTGGAATCAAAATGAAGACCGATTAAAATTCACCTCAGATTTAACCTCAAAAGGTATAATAGTAGAAAAAGAATATTTGTTTCGTAAAAAATCAGGGGAATTATTCTATGGTCTAATCTCAGCCGAAATCATCGAAATAAATAATGTGAATTGTGTTGTGTCTGTAATAAATGACATTACGAATAGAAAGCAAGCAGAGTTTAATCTTCGAAAAAGTGAAGCTTCTTTAAGAGAATTAAATTCAACAAAAGACAAGTTTTTCTCAATTATCGCACATGACTTAAAAAGTCCATTCAATGGCATTATGGGTTTAAGTGAAATCCTAAGTGAACAAGTTAGGGAGAGAGATTATGAAGGAATTGATACTTATGCTGCCATTATAAATGATTCTTCAAAACATGCCATGACATTATTGTCAAACTTGATGGAATGGTCAAGGTCTCAAACTGGCCGAATAGCGTTCAATCCAGAAACAGTTGACCTTGTTAAAATGATTCAATTGACCATTGAATTGTTGAGAACTTCATCCGAGGAAAAAGCAATTGGGATAAGTTTAAATGCACCATTAAAACTTGTTCTATACGCCGATAAAGCAATGATAGAAACTGTATTGCGAAATTTTATATCCAATGCCATAAAATTTACTTCTTTTAAAGGGAAAGTAATTATTGCAGTTGAAGAAACAGAGCTTGAATATTTATTGTCTGTTACTGACAGTGGTGTTGGGATTGACAAAGATAATATTAAAAAATTATTTAGAATTGACAATTCCTATTCCACATTAGGAACTAACGACGAAAAAGGAACAGGTTTGGGGCTCATTCTATGTAAGGAATTTATCGAAAAACACAAAGGGAAAGTAGGCTTGGAAAGCGAACCTGGCGTTGGAAGTAGGTTCTATTTTACTTTACCCAAAAACAGAGATAATGCAACTCAGAAATCCAATATAGCTGTTAATTAGCTGTATATTAAGTGATTTCAAAAGAGAAAATAGAATGGCTTTTACCTAATTGAATTTGAATAAAATTAATCCTCTGAAAGCCGGACTTTAAGGTTGCCTATACTATTTTCCAGCGTCCAGGCAGGTATTCGGATTTCTATTCGTTTCAGGTTTTCCATGGTTTTGTCAATTTCTAACGGCGGTGGATCAAGAGAAATAACAGACAGACTGTATTTATCAGTATTTAGAATTCGGAGATGAAGTGTTTTACCATCCTGCTTTAATAGGGCACCATTTTTCTCCAGGCTAACCTCAGCTTGTGTCATCATTCCCCAGGTGATACTTTTGGTCTTTTCATTGGTCTCGAAAGTATCCTCGATGAGTAGCGATCGGTCCGTGTCTTTGGTGAATTTCCGTTTTACAGTGTTGATATTGTCAAAGTACAAGTTGGTCAGGTCTATGCTTACTTCAGGCAGGTCCTGGTCTTTGAAATCTATGATCGGAGCAAAGCCTTTTACATTGAAATCTTCATCATTCACCGTGATGGTACTATGTCCCTGATTGTTTTTGGTGAGCAGGGTCCATCTTGGACAATCCTGGCAGTGGCCAGCAAGGTTAAAGCCTATTTTATTGAGCAGATAATACCTTTGATTGCCTGGATCGACTACCCAACGTACACCATTTAGGTCAAATACAAAGGTACCTGCATCCATATTTCCATGACTCAATTGGGCTTTTCCGCCTTTCATCCCAGCAAAATAACCCGAGTCGCCCCTAAAAATAGCGATAGGGTTAGTACCTTTTCCAAGCCAGTTTTGGGTTATTTCCCCAGTGTTTTTCGGATCCATCTGGGAAAGCCAAACCAGTCCAAGACCTGCAAACCTTCCTGCCTCTTTTGGGTTTTGAAAAAAGGACTGGTCAAAATACAAAGCATCACCCGTTTTTGCACCAAACCAGGACAACAAGAGGGCAACACCTCCATTGTATTTGTCACCTGAATCTGCAAAATTGAAATAGTTACCTGATGGGGCAGTGGCGTTTAGTAAGAATTCGGCACTTTTCATAAACCCGGGACTTTCTGAAATCCCAAAATCTGAACCAAGTGCAGTATGTAGCGTGTTTGAAGCAATGATCGTATAACTTGTCCCATAACCCCAATAGGAAGGGCCTTCGGGATATACGCCATCTGGGGCATATTCTTTCAATGAATTGGGGAGTTTTTCCAGGGCCCTGGAAATGGTTTTTGCAGCCAGTTCAGGCTCAATATCCGCTACAGCTAAAGATGCGGCAATCATGCCTCCATGACAAACAGCATTCCAATTGTTATGGCCATTGATCCAAAACATTCTTTCCCCATCTTCATTGAAGCTGGGTATTATTCCTTTTTCAATCAGTGCTTTCTTAGCCAGGCTGACTGTCGTCTTTGGTAAATCCTCTCCAGCCCAGTCTAGCGCCAACGCTACGCCAAAGGACATTTCCGCAATATCAAGAAAGTGCTGTGGGTTCCAATCAGAAAAGGCACAGACCGCCTTCAACTCCTCTTCTATTCGTTGCAATATTTCTGGCTGGCGTTCAATTCTGTATACCATGGCAAGTGTACTCATTCTTTGTATCAGCTTTCTGGAAACAAACAAAAGCCGAAACCCTTCGAGCTCTCTTTTTAAGAGGGGTTGGTCAAGAATGTCATTGGCTTCCTTTTGCAGGTACTGGTAATAGGATTGCATCAGAGGATCTGATTGTAATTTCTTTTTCAGAGTCCGCTCGATAGCAGGGGTAAGGATTAGTTTAGGCGACGTCCTTTTTAGATTTCTTCTTAAATAGGCAGCGGTGATCGGATTCTCCAATTTCACCTTGGTAGTTGTTGCCAGGGTTTGTGCCTGATTGTCAGATAAAAAACCTGTTACAATAAATGAAGCCAACAACAATAAAAAGCTAACTATTTGGTGAGTGCGCATGGGGTTTAAGTTATCGGATTTAGGTTTATTATTTCCTTGGTTTTTTGAAGCTTTTGTTTACAATCATTCACAATTCCATCCTTAACCATGGTTTTGTGGAGTCAATATAAATAAAATATTATAATTGGATCCGTTTGCCCTGAATTGAGGTTAAAAGGTAAATGGTTTCTTACCGTAATGGAAGGCCAATTGCCTTACCTATTATTAAAACATTATAAAATTCAATACAATGTCAATAACCCGGTAAAATGTATATTATTAAATAAGGAGAGTTAAAGCAATCTTGTAAACTATAGTCTAATTTTCCCCTAATGTTTTAGCATAATTTTAAAATCACCCGAATTTTATATGATTCTCATATTAGTCGTGTGGTTGGGTAAAAACTAAACTTAAAATTTAATTTTCTTTTTCTTGCTAATTATCACATTAACCTTTAGCTTTAATAAGTTCTATTTTTAATTCGCTTAATTTAATTTTAAGAGTATTAAACCTTTTATTCAATATACTGACTCAAAATTGGTTGATTTGGTTAAACACGATAACCGGGATGCCTTTAAAGCCATTTACAACAAATATTGGCAGAGTTTATATCGTTATGGTAGTCGAATTATCCAATGCAACCAAGAGTTGGAAGACATTATTCAAGAATTATTTGTCTCTTTGTGGATAAATAGAAAGAACTTAGAAATCAAAACCTCACTTTCTAGCTACCTTTATAAAGCCTTAAAGTATAAAATAATCAATTTTATTGAACACAATTTGGTGAAGGATAATTACCTATATTCCTTGAATAGTAAAGTTTTAGAATGCGAAGGGAGTTTATCGGTTGAAGCGAAGGATTTAGAGAAATGGATTACTATTGGCATCAATGATTTATCACCTAAAGTGAAACAAGTTTTTAAACTTAGTAGGGAGGAACACTTGTCAATAAGGGAAATTTCTTTAAAATTAAATGTTTCTGACCAAACGGTTAAAAATCAAATTAGTAAAGCCCTTAAGGATCTCAAAATTCATCTTAGCAGAATTTATGTGTAATTTTTAACATTAATTGATTTTTAACATTTAAAATTTTCACAACTTACTTTTTTGGTTAAAAATATTCAATAAAATGGACTATTTATAGTAATTAATTGTACTTTTTATATAAAATTTAATACTTAAATAAAATGTTTTTTTAGTATTAGTACCATCGGTTCATTTAACTGACATATTGTTGATATACCAAAGGTTACCTGAGGGGTTTGATATAATCTATTCCATTGAAAGAGGAAGAAGCAAGGAGCTTATTAAGAAGATACCGTCTTGGAAAATGTACTGAGAAAGAAGTGAGCATTATTGAATTATGGTTACTGTCTTCGAGTATAAAAAATGCCAGTCAAATGGACCAAAATCAATTGTTAGATGATGGATATAAAATGCTATGTAAAATTGAATATGAAATTTATTTAATAGAGGGAAAAAATTTGGAATCTATAAAAACATCTCCTCTTTCAAAGGTAAAACGTATTTTATTGAATTGTTTTCTAAAGATTAGAGGTTTTTTTTAATTTCTATTGTGTCCTATATTATTTTTTTTAATAGTTAAAAGGATAATAAAACCCAATCTTTTTCAAGCATAGGAAAACAAATGAAAAGGCATTACCTGGCTAATGGTGGCAAAGTAAAGTCAAAAGAATATAGTGGGTTTGAATACATTTAAAATTTAAAAATTAGAACGAATGCTACTATCTTATTTGGTTTTTTTTCTTTTCTAAATGGTTACTTAGGTCTCGTATAGCATTTAAATTATAAAATTAAATCAATCCATTTAACTTAAATATAAAATATGAAGAAAACCTAAGCAATTCCCTCTCGGTCCCATAACCTTTCAATTTCAAAAGCGAGGGAGAAATCTGTTTTATTATTAACATAACCCAAAAATTTATGAAAAATGAACCATGTAGATTATTAGTACTTGGTAAAGTGGTAACAAGAGGATCAATATTTCAATTGGTTGTGATGTTATTATTTTCAAGTCTAACCCTAGCTAGTAACGGCAATTCCAAAGATTTGCTGGATCAAAAGGTTAGTGTTGAAGTTAAAGATCAGACACTGAAAGAGATAATTAATAGTATTGAGCATTTGGCCAATGTTAAATTTGCCTACAATCCAAGTGAAATTGGGGAAGGAGGCAGGTTAAATTTTCAGGTAAAGAATGAAAAATTGGGCACTGTCCTGAATAAATTATTGGCTCCTAAATTCATTGACTATGAAGTAATTGGGAATCTAATTTTTTTGAAACCAAAATTTCCTACTGATAAAATAAAAGTACTGCTTGATGTTTCGGGAACTGTTACTTCTTCAGATGGGGAAACTCTACCGGGAGTCACCGTATTGGTAAAGGGCTCCTCTATTGGAACAGTCACTAATGTCGAGGGTAAATACGTATTAAACGTTCCCAATGAAAATGATGTGTTGGTGTTTTCTTCCATAGGCTATGTTACCCAAGAAATAACAGTGAGTGGCAAATCCATAATTGATGTATCTATGGTCGAAGATATGGAGAATTTGGAAGAGGTAGTGGTAGTAGGATTTGGGGAGCAGAAAAAGGTGAATTTAACTGGTGCCATTTCGTCGGTAGAATCAGATGTTTTGACTTCTATTACCTCTTCTGATTTAAGTAATTCCTTAACAGGACGCTTGCCTGGATTGAGGGTGATGCAAATCGGAGGTGAGCCTGGACAATATGACAATAGTATAGATATACGAGGATGGGGAAATATGCTAGTGGTGGTCGATGGAATCCCGCGGGAAGATTTTCAAAGAGTTGATCCAAGTACCATCGCAAGTGTTACCGTATTAAAAGATGCTTCCGCAGCAGTTTATGGAGTGAAAGCTGCCAATGGGGTCATGTTAATTACGACCAAAAAAGGTCAGGCAGGAAAAATGGAGATCAATATCAACTCTTCCTACGGCACACAGCAAATGACTGAATTCCCCAAGGCCATTCGGAACTCTATTGATAACCTGATTTTAAAGAATGAAGCAGCTTTGGTTGCAGGTAATCCATTGCCCTATCCTGATTGGGAGAAATATACCGGAGAGGATCCTGATTTTCCAAGCGTAGATTATTGGGGGTTGGTAATGAGAGAAAACTCCCCTTTGTCAAGAAACAATATTTCTTTTAATGGGGGAAACGATAAAGTAACCTATTTTATGTCAGTAGGAAGCATGCATCAGGCTGATGTGTGGAAGCAACTAGACAAATCAAATAAATCTGGCTATGACCGGTACAATTTTACCGCCAACGTTTCCGCAGAAGTCTATAAAAATTTGACAGCCAATTTTATCATAAAAGGTATGATTGACGACAGAAATCAACCTTATGAAACCAGAAATGGTGTAGTTTTTCGACAAAATTGGATGGAACCGGCATACTCACCGATTTATGCCAATAATAACCCTGATTATTATTATGATGGTCTTGCAGATAGAAATCCCCTGGCAATCATTGATGCTGACCTTACAGGTTATAGAAAATTTAGTAATAAGCGATATGAGTCTACTGTCTCATTGGTGTATAAAGTACCATCAATAGAAGGACTTCAAATAAAAGGGCTTTTTGCATATGATATGAAATACAGTTCGAGCAAACAATTCAGGAAGGCCTATAGCGAGTATAAATACAATAGTGAAACAGATGAGTACGTGATTACGGGAATCAATAACCCAACAAATTTGGAAATGGCGTTTGATGAGACCATTTACATGCAAACGCAATTATCGCTGAACTATAAGAAATCCTTTTTCGATGATAAGCATGGAATAGAAGCATTGTTATTAGGAGAGCGAAGGAGCGGATCTGGAACCTTATTTAGTGCCCAAAGGAATTATGCCTTAAATGTTTTGGAGCAGCTGGATGCAGGCCTTACTGAGAACCAGTTGGCCTTTGGTAGAGATAAGGTCTTGGATGGAAATCTGGGGCTTGTTGGCAGATTGAATTATGATTACAATACCAAATACCTGGCAGAATTCAGTTTTCGTTATGACGGTTCTTCTTTGTTCCCAGAAACCAGCAGGTGGGGTTTTTTCCCTGCCTTTTCATTGGGTTGGCGAATAAATGAGGAAGCATTTTTTGAAAATAACATTAGCGCATTTGATAACCTTAAGTTGAGAATTTCCCATGGGGTAATGGGGGATGATTCATTTGCCAATGGTTTTGAATACCTGGAAGGATACCTTTATCCATCCGGCGCTTATATTTTCGACGGGGCCTCTTTAACTGCTGGTGCTGCTCCAAAAGGCTTAAATAATCCTTATATCACCTGGTACACCGCTACTACTTCAAATATCGGTTTGGATGGTAATTTGTGGAGAGGCTTGTTGGATTTTCAATTCGATTTTTTCCAAAGGAAAAGAGAAGGACTTCTGGCCAACCGGGCTGTTGCTGTTCCCAAAATATTTGGAACAGAATTGCCTCAGGAAAATCTGGAAAGTGATCTAAGTCGTGGTTTGGAGGTAGTAATCGGTCATTCCAATCAAATTAACGGATTCAATTACAGCGTCCGTGGAAATTTTACTTATACCCGTGTGAAATGGTTACATAAAGAAGCTGCATTAGCTGGAAACTCCTATTTAAATTGGCGAAATCGATCAGAAGACCGCTGGAAAAATATGAGATGGGGATATGGATTTGAGGGTCAATTTCAAAATCAGGAAGAAATTAACAATTCACCCGTTCAAAATGCCAATGGCCATTCTGGATTGTTTCCAGGAGATGTACGTTATGAAGATTGGAATGAGGATGGAATGATCAGCGATTTAGATCAATATCCAATAGGAAGAGACAATAATCCTGAAATTTTTTATGGGTTGGACTTATCTGGGGGTTGGAAAGGATTTACTTTAAGTATATTCTTTCAGGGAGCTACCAATTATTCTTTTTTACCAACAGGACAACTTAGAGGTCCATTGGTATGGGGAAGAAATTCCTCAGAAATATTCCTTGACCGATGGCATCACCAGGACCCACTGGATTTTGATAGCCCTTGGGTTCCTGGAAGATTCCCAATTTCCCGTGATAATTTTGGCTATCCTCCAAATCAACTGACTTCAGAATACATTGTTCAGGATGTCACCTATTTGAGGATAAAGAATATTGAGGTAGGATATGCGCTTCCGATTGAATGGGTAAATAAAGTTAAAGCCCAGCAAATAAAAATTTATGGCAATGCGATGAATGTATATACCTGGAAAGGTAAAGACGTTCTTTTTGATCCAGAGCATAGGCTGGATGGATCTGAAGCCCAAGGAGGCTATAAATATCCCTTGATGGCAAATTTTAATGCAGGGCTAAACATAACCTTTTAAAGATAATCTGATGAATAAAATATATCAATACCTAGCAAGTTCAATAATTGCCTGCATGTTACTATTGGGTACTGCTTGTGATCAGGAGTTTCTAAATAGCGATCCAGTCGATATTTTGAAGGAAGAAACGATTTTAACAGATAAAACAGCCTTTGAATCGCATCTGGCTTTTTTATACACCCAAATGGCGTTTGAAAGAATTGGAATATGGCTATCCTACAATACCGATGAGATGGTCAATTGCTTTTCCGGCCAAAATACTGCTTCACTCGATGGTCCAATGACCTTTACCTCCAACACAGAAGTGTACGACTGGTGGGAAAATGGGTACAAGTTGGTCCGGAATTTAAACAATATTATAGGTAAATTTCCCGAATCTACAGCATTTTCAGGAAGTGAGAAGGAACAGGTTTTTGGAGAGCTAAGGTTTATGCGTGCTTATGCCTATTATAAGCTGGCTCGAGGATACGGTGGCGTACCTCTCGTCAAGGAGGTATTAACCCTTCCGGAATCTGGCGATCCTTCGGGGCTGTACATGGCAAGGGATAAAGAGGCAGATGTGTTCAGTTTTATTGAATCTGAGATGACGGAAGCCATTGCCGTCATGTCCACCGTTCCAGGTGAATTTCGCCTAAACAAATGGTCTGCCCTTGCCTTTAAATCCAGGGCAATGGTGCATGCCGCCAGTATTGCCACATATGGGGAACTGCAGTTAGATGAAACCAACGGGATACCAAGCTCTGAAGCCGACTTTTATTGGACATCTGCAAGGGACGCCGCCAAAGAAGTAATGGATAGCGGGTTATTTGAATTGTATGATTACGATGAAGACAAGGCGTTGAATTTCCATAATTTGTTTTTTGATGAGTCTGGCACCAATAAAGAACGGATCTTTGTTACCGCCTATAAATGGCCTATCAGAGGACACAATATAGACAGGAATACGGCTCCTTTTAGTCATAGAAGTGGAGAAGGCTATGGCTCTTACTTTTGCCCCACCCTTGATATGGTAGAGAGTTTTGAATATGAAGATTCGAAAGATGGGTCCTTAAAAATGACTGCCTCAGATGGCACGCCAATAGTTTATAATGATCCGGCGGATCTCTTTGAAGGGAAGGATGCTAGGTTTTTTGCTTCAGTCCTTTTTCCAGGTTCGCCCTGGAAAGGAACTACACTTAAGATTTACGGTAATGTAATAGAAGGCGGGGAATTAAAATCCGGATTTGGAGCAGATGGAATTGCTCAACCTGAAGCTACTTCTACAGGATTCTTATTGTCTAAATGGTCCGACCCAGCACCTCCCAGACCCATTGCTGGCTCTTCTTCAGAAGTTGACCGGATATGTATAAGGTATGCTGAGGTTTTGATGAATTATGCTGAAGCCGAGCTGGAATTGAACAATGAGCCGGAGGCTAGGAAATATGTGAATAGGATCCGACAAAGGGCTGGGATCCCCGAATACCAGCAGCCAATAACGATCGAAGATTACAGGCAAGAACGGAAGGTTGAATTTGCATTTGAAGGGAACCGTTACTGGGACATGAAAAGATGGAGAATATTCCATGAGGTAGTTTTTAATAGCGATACTTATGGTGTCTGGCCTGTATATAACCTGGACAATGATACGTATACATTTTCTAAAAAAGCATTGCCTGCGGAAAAGTTTACCAGGACCTATACACCCAATATGTATTACTATAAAATAGCCACAGGTATAATTGAAACCAATTCCCTACTCATTCAAAATCCGGGGTATTAATACTATTCATTAACCTATAAACAAGAATATTATGCGTCAAAATACAATAATTTCATTGATAGGAATTTGTCTAATTCTCTCTTCCTGTGAATTAGACAATTACGCTATGCCGGATAAAATACTGGAGGGAATGGTAATAGATAAATTGACTGGTGAAACAATTCAAACCAGACAACCTGACGGAATTAAAATCCGATTGATGGAAGAGGGGTATACCAACCCTGTTCCATATGACTTCTGGACCAAATCTGATGGTACTTTTAAAAATACCAAAATATTTTCGGCAAAATATAAAGCCTTGACTTTAGAAGGACCATTTGAACAATCCAGTGTTGTGGAAGTGGATTTAGATTTGACAAAAAATCAGAACATTACTTTTGAGGTAGAACCTTTCGCCAGATTAATGGATGTAAGTATTTCCAAAAACGGAGCAGGAATCAAAGCAACGTACCAAATTTCCCAAACCAATCCAGAAAGGAAAATATTAAGAAGTATGTTGATTTGTGCTGATTCTCCCATTATCCACCAAACGACCACCAATAAATTGTCTTCTGCTGAAAATGAACTGGAAAGCTTAGAAAATACGAATATTTATAATATGACCTTTGAGGATGAGATACCTAATCTTGAACCTGGAAGAACCTATTATGCCCGAGTGGCCGTAATGACTGATAATTCCTTAAATAGGTTTAACTATTCTCCTATAATAGAAATTAATTTTTAATAAGGATTAATTCTGAGTTTAGAAAGTAAGGTAAAGGTCTCATTGTCGCTTATTTATGAAGAAGTTTTGTCGGTAGTGTTGGCTGTTTTTGCAACACTACCGACAAACATTGGGATTATATTTTCAACTTTGTATGAGGCCGGCTAAGACTATAATGGTTTTAGCTTAATGTAAGTTTATATGCGCCTAAAATTCAAAGAATAGGTATAAATACAATTGGATTACTGTAAATTCAACCATTCAAATAATCATTTGTCCACTCAAATAAGGTTGTAAAACCTGCTGATGTTGGATTATTTTAGGTAAAAGGCTTATTTTCTGTTAACTTTCTGAAAATCTTATACCCAATATTTTTATGGAAAGTCCTATTCCCAATAATGAATTCAACAGACTTTTAGAATTGGCCGATTATGATTTGGATAATCAGAAATTGGAAAGTCAATTAAAGGAACTTACCAAATTGGCAGCAAAGGTTGCTGGTACCGATATTTCTCTGGTTAATATCATCGACAATTTTACGCAATGGAGTGTGGCCAGTGAAGGGTTCCCCGTAATGCAGCTACCAAGAGAGGAATCTGTCTGTCAATATACTATCATGGAGAATCATTCGCTTGAGATCAAAGATCTATCTAAAGATGATCGGTTTAAAAATAAAAAATATGTAACCGAAAATCCCAAATTGCGGTATTATTGGGGAGTACCATTAACTACTGAAAATGGGTTTAATCTAGGTGCGCTGTGTGTTCTGGATACTAAAACCAAAATTATTAGCCCTGAAAAAGTTGACTTACTGGAAATAATTGCTGCCGAGATCATGAACAGGATAAAAATCATGAAATCTGTAACCTATTTACAATCAGCGGCCAGGAATGCAGAAGAGAAGCAACAGCAAGTAGCACATGATATCAGAGGCCCCATAGGAGGAATCATTGGCTTGGCGCAGATAATTAAAGAACAAGGAGACAATAATCGCTTGGCCGATGTTTTGGAATTTATCAAAGTAATACAAAGCAGTAGTCAATCCTTATTGGAATTAGCAGACCAGATATTGACCTCACATGCTGGAAAACTGGCTCCCACATTAAATCCTGAGAGTGAATATAACCTCTTGATTTTAAAGGAGAAGTTAAAAAACCTCTATGACATACAAGGTGATCAAAAAAATGTTGAATTAAGCGTTGAGATTTCTGATGACAATAAGGAAATTGCATTTCCAAAAGCCAAATTACTTCAAATATTGGGTAACCTGATTTCCAATGCCATTAAGTTTACTCCTGCAATGGGCAAAGTATCCGTCCAATTGAATCTAATTGAAAAGAGCCTACAAAAAGAATTATTGGTAATTGTAGAAGATACAGGGGCTGGAATGAATTCTGGACAAATTGAAGAAATCATGAATGGAGATGGTAAAACTACTCAGGGAACCTCTGGGGAAAAAGGGTATGGCTTCGGATTACCTTTGGTAAAACACCTAATTGACGGGATGGGTGGTTCTTTAAAAATTGATTCTTCTTTGGGAGAATATTCAAAGTTTGAGGTTAGGCTACCTGTCTAAGGATGAGAGTCAAAGTGTAGAAAAAAAACTTTTAGGCGGTTAAAAAAAAAACAGCATAAATAACTTCTGATTAGAGGTTATTTATGCTGTTGGTCTATGTATTAATTGAATGCTCCTTTGAAGCCTTCCATTTTCTGGTCTACCTGAGTGTCCACCATAAAGGAAAGCTTTACTTTATCCCATCCAAATGTAACTTTTGCTACTTTATTGTCTTCTGCTGAAATGCTGTAATTCAGTCTTTCCTGAGACTCGGTTGAAGTCGAAGGGCTTACTTTTATTGAAACTGCATCATCCTTAGCTAAGGCGGCAGCATTTACTTTTCCATCCTGAATATAGGCGTAGATTGCGTTGCCTTTACTATTTAGATGAATGGTCCAATCACCAGACTGCGCTGGTGTAATGAAAACAGAGTATTTACCCGCATTTATCGCTTTTCCCCCAATGTTTACGGCAGTGCTGAATTCAATGGTAGTAGGTGCATTGGCACCTGCTCTCCATGGGGTGCCATAAGGAACAAGGTCTCCAAATATTGTTCTTCCCTTAACCGCAGGGGAGGAATATTCGATACTAATTTTAGTAAAGCCAACATTTTGTGATACAAAGCTTGCAGGACTAGGTGCTGGCGTTTGAAGCTGGGCATGAGATTGGTAAGTGGCTGAAAAAACCATTAAAATGGTAAGAGTCATTGCCAAAAGAAGATATTTCGAATTTTTCATAAAATTGGGTTTTTTGAGCTTTAAAAGGGGAAAGATACAAAAGGCTTATGAAAATTCAGCTTTTTTATTTAATGAATTTCATAACATTATTAAAATCTGCCAAGAAAACCGATGTGAAAAATTATTGTAGATCCTTGAATTTCAAATGCTATATTAGCAACCATGTAACCATGCTGTATGGTTTAATATTTAATACCTATTTATCAAGATAGTATTGAAGGGGATACTTTAGGGGTGGAAAAGGATAGGTGGTTTTTCTTATTTTTTATTTTTAGGTACGTATTGGAGAAATCCTTGTAACAACTTGCACTGATGTAGTTTCAATAAAGTTTGTGACTTTTGTTAGAAATGCCTTTTTTTAGAGATATTTTTTTTTAAGCTTAAGGCAATTCTTTACAACTTTGACAGGTAATTTCAATGATGTTTTGGTTTTTTTTTCCTAGCTTAAAATATTAAACGATAATAATTAAGCTAATTTAGGAAGAACTATTTATATCGGACAGCTTCCGGATTAAGCTGGATTCTTTTAATATAGTATATTGGTATTGGGGCGCAATAGGAGCTAACTGTTAATAAACTAAGGCGTTATAAATAATTTGATTGCCATAGAATTCAGCGGAGTTACTAAGCTAATGGAGAATAATTGAATGGTGGAAGGGGAAATAGTGAATTCAAGAATTGTAATTAATGGTTGATTTTTATTTAATTAAAGTTACTATTGGGCAGAATCTATAATATGAAGAATAAGCTGACACGCCAAGAATTAGAGAATCAGATTGTCGAGCTCAAACATAAATATGAGCTTCTCCGATCACATATTTCATTGCAAAACGAAGAAGTAAAACCAGAAATAGAATCTTCAATTTTTAATGAAAGTGAAGGAATTAATGGGAAATACACAGAATCTATCTTTAACAATATGGGTGATTCGGTCTTTGTTAAAGATGAGCACAGTAGGTTGATTTTGGTAAATGATGCATTTTGTAAAATGTTTAAGCTTCCCAGAAATGAAATAATTGGCAAAACGCTGGCTGATCATGTGCCTTTAAATGAGCGTGAAAGTTTTCTAAAAATTGATAATGAAGTACTTCACGATGGAAATGAAAATATAAATGAGGAGTCGCTGACATTAGGAGACGAAGTACGTATTATTTCTACTCGAAAATCGAGATTTATTGATGCCAACGGAAAAAAGTTTCTCGTCGGAGTAATTCGTGATATTTCCGACCGTAAAAAAGCAGAAGTGGCTGTGAAAGAAAGTGAGGCCCGATTTAGAGAACTTAATGCCACCAAAGATAAATTATTTTCAATTATAGCCCATGACATACGCAGCCCTTTTAGTAATATAATAGGCCTTTCGGATTTACTCCATATTAACATACATGAAACGGATGATAAAAATGCTGAAAAATATATAACTATTATAAATTCAACCGCTAAAAGCACACTGATATTACTTGATAACCTCCTAAATTGGGCAAAATCTCAAACCGGAGAACTTAGTTTCTGGCCAGAAAGAATTGTTTTTCCAGAAGTTATCCATGAATTAGTAGGTCATGAAAAGTCACTTGCCAATGCAAAAAACATATCCTTAAATTATAGTCAAGTAGACCAGATTGAGTTATTTACTGATGAAAATATTTTAAAAACTGTATTGAGAAATCTAATTTCAAATGCCATTAAATTCACCAACTTCGGAGGTGAAATTGATATTTTGACAACATTGAAGGGAGACGTGGTTGAAATCTCTATTTCGGACAATGGTGTTGGAATAAGCAAAGAAACAATGGATAGGCTTTTTGATATTTCTACTAATATAACATCTCTTGGGACTGCGAATGAAAAAGGTTCTGGCTTAGGTTTGGTTCTTTGCAAAGAATTTGTAGAAAGACTAGGAGGGAATATTTGGGCTGAAAGTGTAGTAGGAAAAGGTAGTAATTTTACATTTAATCTGCCATTGCGTTATCAAAATGATACTGAATAAGTAGTGCCAAAATTTATAAACATACCCTAAGCCTAAAATCACCTATCCTTGTTATTATTTTCAAATTTTAGTTGGTATAATTTAAAAAAGGTGAAATGTTAACTTATCTTTTTTAGGTCTCTTCTCGTTAGCCTTGTTGATTTTCTAAACATCAGAACGAAGTGAGATTTTACGCTTATTTATTTCTTGGGAGATTAAAATAAAAAAAAAAATATGTCAATAACAAAAGAGGCTGACCTAATTGGAATGAAAAAAATTAGCGAAGTAGTTGGAACTACACTTAAGCTAATGATAGAATACGCCAAAATTGGTATGTCGACCAAAGAGTTAGACACTTATGGTGGTGAAATTATGAAAAGCTTTGGAGCAAAATCTGCCCCATATGAAACGTATAAATTCCCGGGTTACACTTGTATTAGTGTAAACAATGAAGCTGCTCACGGTATACCTTCTGTAAATAAAATACTGGCAGAAGGTGATTTGATTAATGTCGATGTTTCTGCGGAACTAAATGGTTTTTGGTCAGATAATGGTGCCTCATTTGTGATAGGAAAGGACCTTCACAAGCATCAACCGCTAGTAGATGCCTCCAAAAACATTTTATGTAAAGCGATCAACAGTATTAAGGGAGGGGTGAAAATTGCTGATATTGGCTATTTAATAGAAATGGAAGCGAGGAAATCAGGCTTTAAAGTAATCAAAAACTTGGCCGGACATGGAGTGGGAAGAAGTTTGCATGAGGCACCTGAAAACATTCTAAATTATAGGGTTAGAAGCAATAAAGATCGGTTTAAGAAAAACACTACTGTAGCAATTGAGACCTTTATTTCAACAAAATCTACTTATGCTGTCGAATTAATGGACGGGTGGACGTTGGTAGGAAACAAAGGTGGGTATGTTACCCAACACGAACAAACAATTCTTATTACAGATAATGCCCCTATAATCCTTACAGCATCCAATGGGCTTTGGGATTAATATTGAACATGTCGCCCCTATTGAGCAAATGATAAAGCACTTGTGAAATGCGATTGCTGCCAATTAATTAAATCAATAAAATAAGAGGTTTAAAACTTACCAAAATAATAGATGTCAATATGAATACAGTAAAATGGCTACCCATTTTTTTGCTTATTTTTTTACTGTTATTTGTGCATAAAACAAATGCCCAAGAGGACTTATTAGGAACCCTGAAGTCTCCAGTAATTTTTGCAGGAAACGATTCAGTGGCCTACAGAGACCCTGCTGTTTTATTTCATGAGGACACCTTCTATTTGTTTTACACGATAGTTAAGTCTGAAAATGGGCTTATTTATTCTTATACGGCCACTAGCAATTCTAAGGATTTAAAAAACTGGAGTCAAGATAAAATCATTACGCCCAAAGGGCAGCATTTAAATTATTGTAGCCCAGGTAATGTGATCCGATTTAAAGATGAATGGATCCTTAGCCTACAGACCTATCCCAGACCCGGATTGGGTGATAAAGATCCAGTCATGTATGGAACTCCTGATGCCAGGATTTTTATTATGCGTAGCAAGGACCTGGAAAATTGGAGCGAGCCTGAATTATTAAAAGTAAAAGGGCCAAATGTAAATGAAGCGGACATGGGAAGAATGATCGATCCATACCTGGTGGAAGACAAAGATGAAAAAGGAAAGTGGTGGTGCTTCTACAAGCAGAATGGTGTGAGTATGTCCTATAGCTATGATTTAAAAAACTGGACCTATTGTTGTCATACCAAATCCGGTGAAAATGTTACAGTCCTTACTGAAAATGAGGAGTACCTTTTGTTCCATTCTCCCCACAATGGCATTGGCATTAAACGTTCCACCAATCTAACAGACTGGGAAGATTGGGGTGATTTAATGGTATTCGGTCAAGAGGATTGGGATTGGGCAAAAGGTAGAATTTCTGCAGGTACGGTTATTAATCTCACTAAAAATCCAAAGGTTGGGAAATACCTTATGTTTTTTCATGGGTCAGGTCCGAAAACCGAGGAGGAAGGGGATTTTGATAGAAATGCATCTTTAGGTATAGGTTGGAGCAATGACTTAATTAATTGGGATTGGCCTGGGAAATCCTCCAATTGAACTTCAAGTCTTTATTATTGTAGGAGATGGTTAACGCCTTATATTGGTAGCTATTCAATACCGAAATTTTTGGCAGAATTTAAGAAAAAAATCAGGATAATTTTAAGTCGAAATCAATGCAGGCATCAAGAAGAAAATTCTTTACAAAACTCGGGTTAACCGGGTTGACGGGATTAAGTTTTACGAGTATTCTTACAGCAGCCAATCAGAAAAGAAGTCCTCGAAAAAATAAAAATTGGAAAGGATTGACGATACTATTTCAAGGGGACTCAATTACTGACGGCGCACGTACTAGAAACAAGGACTGGAACCACATAATGGGACATGGCTATGCCTATCTGATTGCAAGTCGGCTTTGGTTTGAATACCCCGAGGAAGATTTAATGTTTTACAATAGAGGCATTAGTGGAAATAAGGTAAAGGACCTGCTTGACCGCTGGCAAGAGGATACCATTGACCTTAAGCCTGATGTGCTTAGTATTTTGATTGGTGTAAATGATGTGGCTAGAATTATTTCTAATGAATATTCCATAGAAGAGTGGGAGGAGAACTACAAAAAGCTTCTAAATAAAACAAAAACCGAACTCCCCAATACTACCCTTATTCTATGTGAACCATTCTTATTGATTGATGATTGGCCAAAAGAAAAAACAGTGGTTTGGGAGTCAATAATTTCCAAAATGCAAGTAATGGTCCGTCAGTTGGCCAAAGACTATAATACCATCCATGTTGACATACAAGAACCATTCAATCTATCCCTTCAAAAAGCGCCAGCTAAATATTGGGTTTGGGATGGGGTTCATCCAATGCCTGCCGGTCATGAATTAATTGCCCGTCTTTGGGTAAAAGAGGCAAGTAAAAAGTTGGATTTTATAGGGAAGTAATTACAAACTGGACCATATTTTTTATATAAAATGCTTTGTTTCTTGTAAAGCCTAAGACTTCATATTCCCTAGAGCCTGATTTTGGAGTAATTTCATCACTTAATAGAGGATCTATAGCCTGTTCGTGTATAATAGAGGGTAAGAGCAATTGACTGCAATTAATCCTTAAGCACCTCATTCCATTAAACTGAAACCTATATTGTTTATTATTTTATAGTCCATTTGTATTTTCGTTTATTTTTTTATTGTTACTTTTATTTGTGTTTTTATGAAAAAACGAAATATATCAATAGTTTTATGATGGCATTCCTTTTTCCGAGGCTTTAATAATAATGCGCTGTTTTAATTGGGAAAGAATAATGGGAGCAGGTTTTGAAATATTGCCATTCGTTCAAATATATAATGGCTATATGCAAATTAAGTGGCGCTACTTATTAAAGTTATGGGGGGAAATTTTTCTGATGCTTATTAGTAATGGATTTCAGGAGAATGGCCAAATTTATATTGTAGCAATTACCCACTACCAAACCTGCAAATAATACCACACGCTTAAAATAGAAAACCTGATATGAAAAATCATCCATTCAAAATATTTGGAGTCTTACTGTTATTTGCAATTACATATAGCTTTATAACATCCTGTCAAACGCATACTATTCAAACTGTTGAACGCTGGGCTGTACAGGAAATTCATCTAGAGGGACCTTCTGAGGGCAACCCCTACATGCAAAATACACTAGAGGCAATATTCACTAACGGGGCCTTAACAGTTACTGTTCCTGGGTTTTATGATGGCAATGGAAATTATATTATACGATTCTCCCCTGGGGAATTGGGGGAATGGTCTTATAGTACTAAAAGTAATGAGGCAGCATTAAACAACCAAAAAGGTACTTTTCAGTGTATTGAGCCGACTGCTGATAATCATGGGCCACTAAAAATCGTTAATACCCATTACCTGGAATATGTTGACGGTTCACCTTTTTATTCAGTTGGTACAACTGCCTATCAATGGACAAGTGTCAAGCAAAGCATACAGGACCAAACCATAGAAACATTAAAAACCGCACCTTTTAATAAAATACGTATGTGTGTGTTTCCTAAGCACTATGTTTATGGAAATGACGTTGAACCGTGGATGCTCCCTTTCAGTAAAAAAGACAGCATAAATGACCCTAGCCAACCCAATTACGCTTTTTTTCAAAATTTTGACAAAAGGGTACAACAACTTATGGAAATGGGTATACAAGCGGATGTAATTCTATTTCATCCCTATGATGTATGGGGGTATTTTAAAATGGGTAAGGAAATGAACGAAAAATATGTGCGCTATATGATTGCCAGACTGTCTGCTTATCGCAATGTTTGGTGGTCACTGGCCAATGAATGGGATGTACCCAACATCAAAAATGAGATTGATTGGGAAGGGATTGGCAGTTTGTTGCAAAAAGAAGATCCGCATCAGCGTTTTCGGGGAATTCACAATTGGTACCATGATGAAAGCCATTTTTATGACCACACGCGTCCTTGGGTGACGCATGTAAGCACACAAACCTATTTTTTCTTCAATGCCCTAAAATGGCGCGATCAATATCAAAAACCAATTCTTTTTGATGAAATGCGCTATGAAGGAGATGTGAATAGCAACTGGGGAAATATGAATGCCAAAGAAATGACTAGCTATTTCTGGAAGGCAGGATTAAGTGGTGTTTACGGAACCCATGGGGATACCTATAAGAATGATTCCGACGAAGAAACTGAAGTGCGTTGGTGGGCAAAGGGAGGAACATTAATGGGGGAAAGTCCTGAACGGATAGCCTTTTTTAGAAGCATTATGGAAGCTGCACCTGTAACAGAAATGAAACCCGAGCTCCTGTCTTTGTCAGGACTGGATGTACCAGATACTATTCCAGACAATAATGACGGCACATTGATTAAAGCGCTCAACAATAATATATATACTTTCCAAAAGGAGGGTGAATACTATTTAACTTATACAGAGGAGGTAGACCAGCCAGTTGAATTAAGTCTTGCTGGTACAAAAGAGTACAATTTAGAAGTAATCGACACTTGGAACATGACCATCCAACCGGTAAAAATAGTGCAACCGGGTAAGTTTGAATTTAAGACTGAAAAGCCATTTACAGCGCTTCGACTAATCGTAAAATAAAAATTTTGGTTGCCTAATTCAGGATAAATTAATTGGTTGATATAAAGCTTAAACAATGATATATGGCTCAGTTGAAAAATGAGAATGGTGTTAACCCTTCTTCTTATAAAAGGAAAATATTTGCTGTAATATGTGCGCTTACTGTGGGTATCTCGGGCTTTGTCGTGGTTAGTTATTCTAGTATAAATACCTCCCAGCAAGAACAAGATTATCCTATTTCAAAAATTCTAGAAGGGCATGATAAGGAGTCTAATAAAGAAAAAAATCAGAAAAAGGGTTTTATTGACCTAACTGGTGAGCGTATTAGTTATAAGCCACGTGTGATTAACACTACAGACTTGGGAGCTGATCCTGATGACAAACAATCTATGGTGCGGCAATTGGTTAGTGCCAACGAATTCGATATTGAAGGCTTGATCGTTTCTACAGGTTGTTGGAGGAAGACTCAAAGCAATACGGAGATGCTGGACCAAATTGTCAATGCTTATGGTGAAGTTTATGACAATCTTGCCGTTCATGCAGAAGGATTTCCAAGTCCTGAATACCTAAAGTCTATTTCTGTCATGGGACAATTGGGTTATGGCATGGCGGATGTAGGTTTAGGAAAGGACAGCCCTGGTGCTGAACTCATCATAAGTGCCGCTGACAAGGACGATCCACGACCAGTGTGGATAATGGGTTGGGGAGGAATGAATACTGCAGCACAAGCCATTTGGAAAGTGCGTGAAACGCGTTCTCCTGAAGCATTCAATAAATTTCTTAGAAAGCTGAGGTTGTTTGATATCCTGGGTCAGGATGATTCCGGAGCCTGGATAGTCAAAAATTTTCCACAAGTATTCTATATCCGTGCCACAGGAGTATATGGCTGGGCACCTTCCGATGAATACCTTGACAATCACATTCAAAATCATGGCCCTCTGGGTGCCGAATATCCTGATCGTCAATGGGCAACAGAAGGAGATTCACCTGCTTTTATGCATGTCTATCCCAATGGATTAAATGACCCAGAACAAATTGATCAGGGGGGCTGGGGCGGTCGCTTTAGTTTTGCAAAACAAGAAGGCATTAGAAGCATGTCTGAAGTGCAGAAAATAAAAGAAGATGCAGAACTATTGTTCGATCCTTATTTTATGTATGGCAATACCCCTGAAAAGGCCAAAGCAATAAAAAAATGGAGCAATGGTTACAATAACGATTTTGCTGCACGTATGGATTGGAGTATTACAAGCAACTACGAGGAGGCAAATCATCATCCAAGACCGGTGTTGAATGGCGATAAGTCCCTAAAAGTGTTAATAAAGTCGGCTAAGGCAGGATCAACCATTGAGTTAAATGCGATTGGTTCCAATGATCCTGATGGAGATGAATTAAGCTATACATGGTCTTTTTATGAGGAACCCAGTTCCTATGAAGGCTCGGTAATTATACAGGACAGTGAATCTTCCACAGCTAAAGTGTTAATTCCATCGGATGCAGTTGGTAAGAATATTCACCTTATTTTAGAATTATATGACAATGGAACTCCCAATTTATATGCCTATCGTCGTTTAATAGTTGAGGTGCTTCCTTAGGACCTTCTGGTACTAATGCAAAAGCGAGTATGATCAAAATTATGACTTGGGAAATACCACTTTTGCTACCAGCCGACCATTTCCACAGGCTTCAAATCCGGTTTTATTAAATTTTATTTTATAAATTACCATTGGTAAATGGCTCAAAGAAAATTCTTGGAAAGGCTATAGTATTTGAAAATAATTCCACAAACAATTGACAATCCTGAAGGAAATCATAGAAAAAAACGCATCAGGGAAAAAGGTTTTGGGCCTTTTTATACTGACCAATATAGTTTACATCCTAATGCTTGCCGTTACAATTCCCCAAACAATGGCATTCTCGGATGGAATGGATTTGTTGGACATGATGCCCATGGGATACGATTGGACTTATGTAGATAATTTATTCAGTAACCTTGGAGAGGAGGGACGCAGAACTTATCTGACCCTACAGTTGCCTGTAGACATGCTATACCCGTTGCTTTTCGGAATTTCTTATTGCCTAATTATAGCTTACTTTCTCAAAAAATTGAACCAACTGAAATCTCCTTTTACTTATCTTTGCCTATTGCCTGTAATGGCTGGAATAGCGGATTATTTAGAGAATTTTGGGATTATTGCAATGTTGAAAAGTTATCCTGACCTGACCAAATTTTCAGTAAAAATTACAAGTACTTTTTCTGTTATAAAGGCTACATCGACAAGTTTATTTTTTATCGTTATTATTATAATGTTACTGATTTTGGGGTTTAAAGCCATTTCTGGAAAAAAAGTTTAGGCCTATTCATTGGCAATCTTGTGCTTATAAATAACCGATAAAAAAGCGCCTGGAACTCAGTTCTTATTAGAATAAAACTTTGAAACGAATTAGCTAATAATCGCTTGAGCAGGAATTAATTTTTCTTATGTAACAAAAGTAACTGTACAGGTAAATACATTTTCACACCTTTACATTGTCAAAACAACAAACAGTTTACCGTCATTGCTGGAAACACCTTATAGGATGGTAATTGTAGCAGAATCCAGGCAATTGAATTGAAGACTAAAACTAAAACGAATAGTCGGATAGTTTGTTGTAAACAGTGTTTGAAGAGGAAATCTTAACTTGAAAAAAATGAGCTTAAAAGAAATAATAAAAGAAAAATTAGGGACGATTGTAGATGTACGAACCCCTATGGAATTTAGTGGCGGAAATGCAGAGGGATCGCTAAATATACCTTTGCAAGAGATGGATAAAAGGATTGAGGAGCTGAAAACTTTGAAACAACCTTTGGTGTTGTGTTGCGCAAGTGGTGGAAGAAGTGGACAAGCTACCCAATATTTAAAACAGCAAGGAATTGAATGTTACAATGGTGGCTCTTGGTTAGACGTTAATTATTACCAAACTCAAACCGCATAATTATGATAAATACAATCAAACAAATTTTTGGATTTGGCCCAAAGGTGGATTTTGCCGAATTGGTAAAACAAGGGGCTATTGTTTTAGATGTTCGAAGTAAGGGTGAATACCAAGGTGGACATATAAAAGGGTCCACCAATATAGCTGTGGATGCCCTAAGTAGTAATCTGGGTAGGCTTAAAGACAAGAACAAGCCAATCATTACCTGTTGTGCAAGTGGTATGAGGAGCGCCTCTGCAAAGCGAATATTAAAATCAAAGGGTTACAATGAAGTATACAATGGAGGGGCCTGGAACAGTTTGCAAAATAAAATTCATTAACAATTTTTAAAAAATAAACCAAAATGGAAAAAACCAATCAAATCGGACTCGACGCAGTTAAAAGCAAATCCTTAGCTGAAGGTTTAAACAATTTACTTGCAGATTATATGATGTTTTACCAAAACACCAGAGGTTTGCATTGGAATATTAAAGGAGACAAATTTTTCGAGTTGCATTTGAAATTCGAAGAACTCTATAACGACCTTCTATTGAAGGTAGATGAAGTGGCCGAAAGAATATTGACTTTGGGGGCCACTCCATTACACACATTTGACGATTACAAAAACGTTGCAAAGATTCAATCCGTTAAAAATGTTTCAGATGGAAAACAGGGTGTTCAAACCATTTTGGAGGCATTTAAAACAATTATTTTAAAACAAAGAGTGTTATTGTCCCTTTCAGCTGATGCTGAAGATGAAGGTACCAATGCCCTGATGAGTGACTACATTAGTGAGCAAGAAAAGCTGGTTTGGATGTATTCCTCTTTCTTAAATAAATAAAATTAAAAATAATTAAAAGCTTCCCTATTTTGAATGGTTCATTCATATATAGGGAAGCTTTTTTTTGTTATATAAGGGCAGAAGAATAGCCAACGCGAAACTTGCAGGTAAGTTTTCTCAATTATGGGACAATTTTTACTAAATTTAAGGTGTTATACCAAGACTATTGCCTAAAAATTGGACTTGATTTCCATTGCCTTTTTTAATTTATGAATAATTTTTATGAAGGAAATTTCGAAGCGCTTATCTACAGATCTTTACCGATTAGGGGTTAGAAAAGGGGACCATTTACTAATCCATTCTTCACTTAACGCTTTGGGGAGATTTCCCAATCGGGCTGAGATATTTGTCAAATTTATTTTGAATTATTTGGGCGATGAAGGAACCCTATTAATGCCAAGCCTTTCCTACAAAACAGTACATAAAACACAGCCGATTTTTAATGAATTAACCACCCCATCTTGTGTCGGAGGTTTAACGGAGTTTTTTAGGACTTACCCAGGTGTAAAAAGAAGCATTCATCCCACACATTCCGTGTGTGGTTTGGGAGCCAAAGCAGCTTTTCTCTTGAATGATCATTTAAAAGATGAGACACCTTGTGGCCCTTATTCACCTTTTGCCAAATTGCCTTTAGTGAATGGGAAGGTAATGTTTTTGGGATGTGGGACCAGACCCAATACTTCTATGCATGCGGTGGAGGAAAAATTCATACCTCCCTATTTATTTGGTGAAAAAGTAATCCACGAATTGCAACTTTCAAATGGTAAAACGCTTGTTAAAACCTATCAAAGGCATGGTTTTAAAGGATTTGAGCAACGTTATGACCGTTTGTTTAATGTCCTGGAACCTAAAGATTGTCGATTGGGAAAAGTATTGGAAGCGAAAACTGTTGTTATGGATGCCATGGCTATTTGGGAAAAAGGGATCCTGTATTTAAAACAGGATCCTTTTTACTTTGTCGATAGGGCAAACTAACTGATTATTGTGTAGCCGCATGACAAGCACAGCCACTGTGCATGTAGGTTTGTATGCTTTCATGCCACGGAAAAGCCTCGTTAAAGAGATTGTTTTCCCAATAAAAAGGCTTTCTTATTTTAGGTTCATTTCCTATTTCATCCATGGTAGTTGAATTATAGAGCCTTCCATTGATCATGGTGTGGGTGATAGAATTTGAATTTTTAATGTCCTCCAACGGGTTTTTATCCATAATGATAAGGTCTGCTAATTTCCCTTCCTTTAAAGAGCCAATGTCCTTGTCCATTCCTATGTATTTTGCGCCATTTATCGTCGCTACTTTTAGCGCATCATGATTGGACATGCCTCCCTGAACAAAACTCCATAACTCCCAATGAGCGCCTAATCCCTGCAATTGACCATGTGCTCCTAAGTTTATTTTCACCCCTTTTTCCGCAAGTGCATTGACTTGTTGGGAAGTGAGAATATGACCATTTTCATATTCCTCATCAGGTGCCATGGTTCTATGTCTGGACCGTGCATCAATTACCCCTCTGGGAGTAAAGCGCAGGAGCTTCTCATTTTCCCATACATTGGTCTTTTGGTACCAATAGTTTTCACCATTAAGCCCTCCATAATTGACAATAAGGGTAGGGGTGTAACCAACTTCTGACTGACTCCAGAATTCAAGAACATCCTTGTAAACCGGTGCAATTGGGATATTATGTTCGATGCCTGTATGGCCATCCTGCACCATGGATAAATTGTGGAACAAGGTAGAACCTCCCTCTGGTACCACATTTACGCCAAGTTCTCTTGCTGCTTGTAACACTTGTTGCCGTTGGTCTCTTCTAGGTTGGTTATAAGACTTGACCGAATTGGCTCCAAATGCTTTGGTACGACGGATAGAAGATTTTGCATCCTCTAATTTATTAATAACAGCCTTAAAGTCTCCATCCGCTCCGTATAGAATAAAGCCTGTACTAAATACACGTGGTCCTACCAGACTACCGCTTTTTATCATTTCTGACAAGGTAAATACGGTTTCACTATTGGCAGAAGGATCATGAGATGTAGTGACTCCAAAGGCAAGGTTGGCATACAATTGCCAGTTTTGTTGTACGGTAAGGCCATCTCTAAAGGCGCCGATATGTGCATGTGCATCTACCATACCAGGCATGATCGTTTTACCATTCATTTCGTAGACCTTAGCGTCTTTTGGTAGCCTTACCTTATCACTTTCTCCAATTGCAAGGATTTTGGCCCCATCTGTTACAATGGTGCCGTTTTTAATGACCTCATCTCCCTCCATGGTGATAATTGTGGCTCCTGTAAATGCTATGCTGCCGTTTGGTTGGTCCACTTCAGCGCTGAGGCCTATGCCAATGCCTTCTTCCTTCAACTCATTTTCTTCTTCGGTCTTTGCTCCGAGGAAAGAGAACGTCTCGTTAAGGTTTTTACTGTAATACTGGTCACCCAAGTTCCAATGAACGGTCTTGCTATCCTTAGACCAGTGAAGGTAGAGCCCTGCGTCCTTATCCAGCGTTGCAACGGGTACAGATTTACTTTTGTCGTCAAGGTTATTCGTTTGCCCATTGAGGACCAGGGGAGCTACGTAGGCCTTATGCAGGTGAATAAAAGCGATCCATTTATTGTCCGGACTAGGCACCAATCGGTTGCCATATTTCGATTCAATATGTGTCCTTTCGTCTTTCCCATTTAGGTCTACAGATTTCAGACTTTTGGTTAGGCTGCCAAAGAATTTACCCCCTGTTTGGAAGAAAATTCTATCATGCCCCTCTGTAAACAATGGATAATCTCCAGTGGCGGTTATATATTTACTTTTTCCTGTTTCGAGGTTTAGTAAATAAATCCCCGGGTTTTTGGTGAATGTTCGCCCTTGATCCAGGTTGCCACCTTCTTTTCTGTACACCAGCCTTTTCCCATCTTGGGAATAGGAGGGATGTCTATAAATACCCTTTTCCTTGGTTATATTGGTAGTATTTTTACTTTTCAGGTCAATTTCTGCAATCGTACCTTTGTTTAAATCATTCCAGGTAACCAATACAATCTTTTTGCCATCCGGAGAAAAAGAGGGTTCCGCTTCAAAATCTTCTCCCGATGTTAACCTTTTTGGTTTGCCATTGGGTAATTCCTTTGTCCAAACATAACCTAAAGCCCTAAATACGATGGATTTTCCATCAGGGGAGCTGCTTACATCTCTTATCATTTTGGCAGTGAAAGTTTCCCGATCAATTTGATGTTCAAAGTGTACCCGTTTTGCCAATGGCATGTTTACAGCTACAGAAAAAGGAATGATGCTTTGACTTAGGTTGGTGGTGTTTATTTTCTGCAACTTCCCTTTCGCCCATATTACCAATTCATCGCCTTTAGGCATCCATGAGAAACCTGGATAAACACCAAAAATAGCCCATGCTGTTTGCTGGTCTTTGTTTAACTGGTCATAGACCGGCCATTCTTCACCAGTTTCCAAATCATGAATGTACAATACTGTTTTGGTTCTCACCCTTTTAATAAATGCTAGCTTAGTCCCATCAGGAGATACTTGCGGTCTTGCTGCTCCGCCTGGACCGCCAGTAATAGTTTTTATTTCACCGTTCTGAAAATCATATCTCTTGATGACATAAATTTGACCATTTGGATCTCGGTTGTATTGAAAACTTCCTCCTGGAGACATATCCTCGCTATAATAAAGGTACCTGCCATCGGGTGAAACCGATGGCTCATTGACGTCTTGTTGGTCATTCTTTCGCTTGGTCAGTTGTAAGCCATCCCCTCCTGTGATATGGTATTGCCACATTTCTCCAGCGCCTAGGGACCTTCTGGAGGAGAAGTGTTTCCTAGCCACTAAATAGTTACCATCGGGCATCCAATCTGCGTTATTGAGCAGGCGGAAGGATTCCTTGGTGATTTGTTTTGCAGCTGTACCATCCTCCTTCATTACCCATATATTGTCACCTCCGCCTGCATCAGAGGTGAAGGAAATCCATTCGCCATCTGGACTGAACCTGGGTTGAACTTCAAAGGGCATTCCAGTTCTTAAAGGTTTAGCCTTGCCTCCATCTATTGGGATGGAAAAAATGTCTCCTAGCATATCAAACACAATGGTACGGCCATCCGGACTGATATCTAAATTCATCCATGTTCCTTCGTCCGTATTGAAATTAATCGAGTCAAATTCCCAATTGCCATTTGGCTCGGAAATATTCCAATCCGTTTCCTCCTGAGCCATTAAAGGGGATAGCAGAAATAACCCAAACATCCAAACTATTAAAAACTTTCGCATAATGATTGATTTTTTACATACCTACACAAAGATATAGGCAATAAAATGAATAACTTATAGAAGCGCCAACAATTTGGCCATGGACTTGTTTGTATTAAGATGAATATAAAAGAAAAAAAGGTTGTGGCCATTGCAGGCGCGACAGGATATATAGGTAAATGGTTTATGGACAGGTTTAAAGACCAGTACCATATAGTAGGTTTGAGTAGAAAGGAGGTCAATGACAATCCTGAACCGAAAATTGAATGGAGGCAGGTGGAATTGTATTCCATTTCTTCTACTACTGAGGCACTCAAAGGGGTTGACTACGCCATCTATTTGGTGCACTCAATGAATGCATCCACCAGACTTAATCAGGGAAGCTTTGAAGATACGGACTTACTTCTGGCAGATAATTTCTCAAGAGCAGCAACGGCCAATGATGTGAAACAAATTATCTATTTGGGAGGTATTTTGCCTAAAGGAGAACCCGAAGAGGAGTGGTCGCAACATTTGAAAAGTCGACTTGAAGTGGAGCGAACCTTATCTACCGGAACTGCTGCGCTGACTGCTTTAAGAGCAAGTATCATTGTAGGGCCAGGGGGATCTTCTTTTGATATGATCAAGAATCTGGTGAAAAAGTTACCTGTTTTGATCTGTCCCCAATGGACTGAATCAAAAACACAACCTATTTCACTTAAGGATACACTTACCATCATAGCTGCTTGTTTAGGAAATGAGGAAGTATATCATAAAGCCATAGAAATAGGCAGTCCGGAGGTGATGAGTTATAAGGAAATGCTTGTCAAAACTTCCATGGTGATGGGAAAAAAAAGGTATGTATTTTCTGTTCCTTTTTTCTCTCCGGGGCTTTCGAAATTATGGGTAGGGTATTTTGGAGAAAGCCCCTCTCAACTTGTCTCTCCCTTGGTGGAAAGCCTGAAGCATACCATGACGGTATCCAAGGAATTGGCTTTTGATGCGGCTACTATTAATTACCAAAGTTATGAAGAGGCGGTAAAGATTGCACTTGAGACTGAAAAAGAACCTTTATTACCTTCTTTCAAACCACTTAATAAACAAAAAAATACGGTAAGAAGCATACAGCGATTACCCAATACCCTTGGTAAAAGTGCCTATTGGGCAGCCAACCGGTACAAGGTATGGTTACCTATTTTTTTTAAATCTATCATTGTAGCGAAAGAAGACAAGGACAAGATCATTAGTCTCTACGTATCCTTTATAAAAACCCCGATGCTACAATTGTCATGGGTGAAGGACAGAAGTGATAAAAAAAGGCAACTTTTTTACATTTCAGGTGGCTGGCTGGTCAGTCGGGCAAACTATGGTTGGCTGGAGTTCAGAGAGGTATTGGGGGGTAAATTCATCATTTCCGCCATCCACGAATTTGTGCCTAAGATTCCCTGGTTCTTTTATGTAAATACCCAGGCAAGGTTACACCTTTGGGTAATGAACAGGTATGCAAAATACCTAAACACGATTAGTAAGAAAAAAAGACATTTAATTTGAAACCGAAAGCAAGATTTCGAATGGCTGTGACGGGCAAATTAAAGGATATCCTTTTAACAATTGAATACTAGATCGTTTAGTTGAAACAGTTTTTCTGTTTTGTATATATGGAATAAATTGGTCAAAAAAAATCCCCGAAGTTTATCCGGGGATTTAATATTGATTGTATTTATGTAAAGGTATAAATGGTTAGGCTTTTAAATTAGGCTCCCATCCTTTTTCATATTCTCTTTTCCAAAGGGCATTTCCTTTTTTACTATTGGTAATGTGACCATTTGAAGAATCACAAGTTAGCACCTCTCCAGTTCTGGAAGCGATGTTTGCCAGGTGGCAAAGCAACACACTTTTTGCACCTTCCTCGATAGGACTTTTTTGTTCCGCTTTTCCTCGGATAGCATCAAAGAAGTTAACAACATGAAGGGTAGACATATCGCCTCCCCCGCCTAATGCAGTGCCAGCTTCGTTGCTTTCTGATTCACTGGTTTTGATTAAATCACCTTTTCTATCATAAAGTTTGTAACCACCCCTGTCAATATATACAGAGCCATCTGTTCCATAAACGATAGTACCTCTTCCCGGACCATAAGTATTGTGTCCATTTCGGCTTTTACAGTCCCACTGAATGGTTCTATTGTCTGAGAATTTAAAAACAGCATCCATTGTATCGTACATGGTCCAGCCATCATTTGGCCAATGGTACTTTCCTGAATCTACTGAAACTTTTTCAGGAAAATCTACCTGAAGTGCCCATCTGGCAACATCTATTTCGTGGGTACCATTGTTTCCTGCTTCCGCTGTTCCATAGTCCCAGCCATACCAGTGCCAGTTGTAATTCCAGGTTTCTTCTGTATAATCCCTTCTAGGAGCAGGTCCTTGAAACAAATCCCAGTCCAATCCATTTGGCGGTGAAGCCTTCTTTTGGTTAGGAACTTCTCCTCTTGCGGAATTGTAAAAGGCTGTGGCTTTGTAAACATTTCCTATCACACCTTCATGGATATCCTTAATGATTTGGATACTTTCAGGGGAAGAGCGCTGCTGGTTACCCATTTGCACCACTTTATTGTAATGCTTTTGGTAAGCAACTAATAGTTCTCCTTCATACGGGTTGTGACTACAAGGTTTTTCTACATAGACATTTTTACCTGCCTCTAGTGCGAGCCAGGTACCTGGCGCATGCCAGTGATCTGGGGTTGCGTTGATCAAGGCATCAACTTCTTTGTCTTCCAAAACTTTAAGTAAACTGTTTTCAAGTTTTGGTTGATAATCTATGTGTTTAGAGAAATTCTTTGCAGCCCTTTCTCTTTGTGAAGGCATGACATCACAAAGGTACATAAGGTTTATATTGCTGGATTTTAATTTTACAGGCTCATAATATGCGCCCAATCGTCTTCCTAAACCAGCGATGGCTAGGTTGATCCTGTCATTTGCTCCGATGATATTTCCGTAGCTTTTGGCAGAAAACCCTACAGCTCCTAAAGAAGAAATACCCATGGTTGCCAAAGCAGATTTTTTAATAAAATCCCTCCTGCTATCATTAGATTTATTCATAATTATTCTTAGGTTAGTTGAATGTATTGTTAATAACTTTTATTCTGTTTTCATGATGCTTCTGGCAATGCCAATTTCTAAACCGCGCAATTCAGCAAGCCCTTTCAACCTTCCAATAGCTGAGTAGCCAGGGTTGGTGATCTTACCCAAATCGTCCAACATTTGGTGTCCATGGTCAGGACGCATAGGAAGTGATTTACCTATTTTCTGTTGTAATTTAACAATGGCTTCTACTACATCTGCCATAGGTACATCTCCTTCCATATGGTTGGCTTCGTAGAAATTCCCTTCTTCATCCCTCTGAGTACTTCTCAAGTGAATGAAGTGAATGTGTTCACCATATTTTTCTACCATTGCGGGTAGATCATTGTCAGCCCTGATTCCTAAGGAACCTGTGCAAAAGGTGAAACCGTTATAAGGACTATTGTTGTTTTCTAGAATACGGTCATAATCCTTGGCAGTACTCACCACTCTCGGCAAGCCAAAAATAGGGAATGGAGGGTCATCAGGGTGAATGCAAACGGACACCTTGTTTTCTTCAGCTACAGGCACTATTGCATCGAGAAACAAATTAAGGTTTTCGCCTAGTTTCTTTGCATCGATACCTTTGAATGTATCCAGTGCTTTTTGAAAATCCTCTACAGAGTATCCTTCTTCTGCACCTGGTAATCCAGCAATGATATTATTGACCAGCTGGTTCTTTTCCTCTTCAGACAAGGTATCAAAATGAGCCTTGGCCTTTTGCTTCATGTTTTCGCTGTAATCTGCAGCAGCACTTGGACGTTTAAGAATAAATAAGTCAAAGGCAGCAATGGCCTTCATTTCAAAGCGAAGTGCTTTTGCGCCGTTAGCCATTGGGTAGGCAAGGTTGGTTCTTGTCCAATCCAATATGGGCATGAAATTATAACAAACAGTGTAAACACCTTCAGCAGCCAGATTTCTGATGCTCTGCTGATAATTTTTAATGCACTCTTCAAAATTCCCTGATCGGGTTTTGATGTTTTCATGCACAGGTACACTTTCCACGACGGACCAGTTCAATCCAGCCGCTTCTATGATGGCTTTCCGCTCTTTAATTGCATCCCGTGTCCAGACCTGGCCATTTGGAATTTGATGTAAGGCAGTAACAATGCCTGTAGCTCCTGACTGGAGGATATCTGACAAACTTACTGGGTCATTTGGACCATACCAACGCATGGTTTGTTCCATATATATTGGTTGCTTATTATTGCTCATACTCCTGAATACGCGCTAAATCCCCCATCTATTTCTGTAATTGTTCCAGTTACGAACTTTGATGCTTCACTACTCAACCACTGTACAGCTCCAAAAAGCTCTTCTGGACTTCCAAATCTGGCCATTGGTGTATGGTCAATGATCTGATTGCCACGCTGTGTGAGGCTACCATCCTTGTTGGTTAGTAAAGCTTCATTTTGAGCGGTTAAAAAGAAACCGGGCGCTACAGCATTGACGCGTAATCCTGCGCCATATTTTTTAGCAAATTCCACAGACATCCATTTGGTCATATTATCAATAGCCGCTTTGGCTGAAGCATATCCCATTACACGGGTCATAGGCCTGCTGGCTGCCATGGAAGAGATATTGATGATTGACGCCTTATTTGATTTTACCAATAAAGGTAAAAAGGTCTTTATTGGTAAGAAGGTTCCCATATAATTGAGATCCATAATTGTTTTTACAGCATCTGAAGACAAGTCAGTAACCATTTGATCCGGCATGACAGTAGCTCCAGGCATATTTCCTCCAGCAGCATTAATCAAAACATCTACCTGCTCAAATTCTTTCTCCAGGTTATCTTTGATCTGGGTAAGGTCATTTTCATTGGTTACATCCGCGATGGCAGGGTAGGCATAACCGCCATCATCCTTGATTTCATTCACAAGTGTACTTACCTTTTCCTCATTTCTTCCAAGGATTATCATCTGTGCACCTTCCGATGCTAGGTGTTTGGCAATGGCTTTGCCTAAAACACCGGTTCCACCACTAATTATGATGACTTTGTTTTTTACTGAAAATAATTGAGACATTGTATGTATTATGGTTATTATTTATTTTAAAGTGAAACTCCTCGTTTCCAAGGTATAAAATCGTCCTGATTCAACAATACCGCTTTTGCTTTTATCTTACCACTAGCCACTTGTATAATATGCTCCATTAACTCATCTCCCATTTCAGGAATGGTTTTTTCACCTGAAATGATTCCTCCGGTGTCTACATCTATGATGTCAGACATTCTTTTGGAAAGTTTGTGATTGGAAGACACCTTAATAACAGGTGTGATTGGATTTCCTGTAGGGGTGCCCAAACCTGTTGTGAACAAAATGATATTGGCTCCAGAACCTGCCATTGCAGTGGTGCTTTCTACATCATTTCCCGGGGAGCACAATAAACTTAGTCCAGGTTTTGTAACAATTTCAGTATAATCAAGGATGTCTACAATAGGAGAGGTGCCACCTTTTTTGGCTGCTCCTGCTGATTTAATAGCATCCGTAATCAAGCCATCCTTTATATTCCCAGGACTTGGGTTCATGTCAAAACCAGAACCTACCGCTTCAGCGGATGCTGAATAGGCACGCATTAACTTCACGAATTTTTCTGCATTCTCATCACTGGTACACCTGTTAATCAATTCCTGTTCTACACCGCATAACTCGGGAAATTCAGATAAAATGGTTTTCCCTCCCAATGCGGCAAGGATATCGGAAACCTGACCTAAGGATGGGTTGGCAGAGATCCCTGAGAAACCATCAGATCCACCACATTCCAAACCTATAGTCAATTGGCTCAATGGCGCTGGTTCTCTTACAAGTTGATCAGCCTCTGTCATTGCCAAAAAGGTAGATTGGATGGCTTTGGTGAGGAGTTGGGGTTCGGTCCCTTCTTCCTGCTGTTCTAAGATGATTACAGGTTTTTTGAAATCAGGATTAATATTGGCTAATTTCTCTTTTAAAATCGCAGGTTGAGCATTTTGACAACCCAGACTTAATATAGTTGCACCCGCCACATTTGGGTTATTGATGTATCCGGCGATCAAGGCACAAAGGGCCTCAGAATCTTGCCTGGTGCCACCGCAACCTCCGTTATGGGTTAGGAATTTGATGCCGTCTAAGTTTTTAAATAGCTTTTCTTCCCCTGCGAGTTCTAGCGTTTCCACGCCGACTTGCTGAAGCCCTTCCTTGTCTCCATCGAGATAAAGTTGCTTCATTTGTTTTACAAAGGATTTATAGGGATTGGGCTTAGCAAAACCCAGCTCCTCTACAAAAGCCTGCTTCATGATTTCTATGTTTCGGTTTTCACAAAAAACCAAAGGTACAACTAGCCAATAGTTGGCAGTTCCTACCTGGCCATCAGGTCGATGATAGCCTTCAAATGTCCTGTTTTTCCATTTGCTTACATCAGGAGCATTCCATTCAAATGCTTTTCTTTGGCCAGTGTAGGTGGCTGTCTGATGGGCAAGGTTGCTCGTTGTGATTACATCACCTGATGCAATGGGGAACAAGGCTTTTCCCACAATTATACCATACATATAAACCTTGTCATCCTGACCTAAGTCAGAAATGGTGAATTTATGCTTGGCAGAAACACTGCTTTTTAATGTAATTTCATGATTTCCAAATTGGATAATTTCGCCCTTATTAAGGTCCGTTAACGCAACCAGAACGTTGTCGTCAGGATGAATTTGTAAAACTTTATGCACCATTTCAATTATTTGATTATCTTGAGCAATCGATTGCACAATTTATAAATAAATTAAAAGAAAAGAGGCTAAGGGCTTCTTTTTTTTAAATCCCCATTAATTTTGATGGTTTATTGTCAACATTATAAAATCATATCAGAAGGTGTCACAAAGAGAATTGACATCGAAATACCCGAATTGCTGGAAATTGGTAATTGAGGGATGGAATAAATTGCGAGTGAAACCTTCTGTGAATACTAAGCTAAGCCATTATTAGTCAGACTATATTTAAGCGTGACATTGTGTTAATTTGATTCAATGCTTGATATTAGGTTAGAGATATTGTGAATGAATTATTGAAATAAAACTTAATTCATATAATTTTAAGAAGTGAACGAATAATAGAAACCCAAATTATATTGCAATTCATATGTTTAAATTTAAAAAGACGAATTTCCCAATCTACCTAAGTTTGCTGTTTTTGGCAGCTATTTTGGTGAGCTGCTCGAAACCTGGAGGGGTAAGGATATTAAAACTTGGTCATGGATTGGATACCAGTCACCCTGTCCATGCAGCCATGTTGTATTTAGCTGAAAAGGCAGAAGAAAAATCTGATGGAAAAATGATAGTACAAGTATATCCCAACCAGCAATTAGGAACTGAGCGGGAACTTGTAGAATTGCTACAAATAGGGAGTTTGGCCATGACCAAAGTTTCCACTGCAGCGATGGAAGGATTCGCACCAGAAATTAAAATATTGGGTCAGCCTTATTTGTTTCGCGATGATGAGCAGCAGGCCAAGGTTCTGGCAGGGCCTATAGGTAAAGAACTGCTAGCAGCTGGTGAAAAATACTGGTTGAAAGGTTTGTGCTTTTATGATGGTGGTAAGCGTAGTTTTTATACCAAAGACAAGCCTGTAATGGTACCCTCAGATATTGAGGGTTTGAAAATCAGGGTAATGGAAAGCCCTACTGCAGTAAATATGGTGCAGAGTTTCGGAGGCTCGCCTACACCAGTATCTTTTGGTGAGCTTTATACAGCATTGCAACAAGGCATAGTAGATGGTGCTGAGAACAACCCTCCAAGTTTTGTTACTTCCCGACATTATGAAGTGTGCAAGTACTATTCTTTAAACGAACATACCGCCATTCCCGATATGATGATTGTAAGTACCAAAGTATGGGACTTGCTTTCCGCAGAAGAAAGAACCTGGCTTCAGGAAGCTGCTGATGAATCTGCAGTTTACCAATACAAACTATGGGAAGAATCTGTCGCTGAATCTATGAAAATTTTGGAAGAAGCTGGAGTTGAGGTACTTTACCCCGACAAAGAACCATTTAGAAAAGAAGCGGAAAAGGTCTATGAAATCATGAAAGAATCAGATCCGGAAATGTATAAGTTGGTGCAAGAAATTAGAAAATATTAAGCAATGAGCAGTCTTAAATTAAAATTAGATAAAATTGTAGGGATCATGCTAATGGTCATTATGGCTGTGATGGTTCTTAATGTTACCTGGCAGGTTTTTTCCAGGTATGTGCTCCAATCACCTAGTTCTTTTACAGACGAACTATCAAGGTATTTATTGGTGTGGTTAGGTATGTTGGGTGCTGCTTATGTGGCCGGACAAGGAAATCACCTTGCCATAGACATATTGCCAACCAAGCTGGTCGGCGAAGCCAAACGAAGATTATTAATAGTTATCAATATTGTCATCATACTATTTGTTATTCCTGTGATGATAATGGGAGGGGCAAACCTGGTTTACATTACCTTCATTCTGGAACAAAAATCTGCGACTTTGCAATTGCCGCTGGCTTATGTTTATATGATGATCCCTTTTTCAGGTCTGCTGGTACTTTTTTACCAATTAACAGACATTAAAAGTTTAATGAACAAAAAAGACCTCCAAAATATTTAAATCATGGAAGAATATTTAAGCATACTTATACTGATTGTTAGTTTTATTATTCTAATGGGTATTGGCGTTCCGGTTGCCTGGGCATTGGGTTTTTCTAGTTTTCTTACGCTTACTGTTACCATAGCCTCTGTACCTTCAGCCACCACTATAGCCCAAAGAATGGGAGTGGGGCTGGATAGTTTTGCCTTATTGGCGATCCCGTTTTTTATATTGGCAGGAGAGATAATGAACAAAGGAGGCATTGCCAACAGGTTAATTGATTTGGCAAAAGCCATGACAGGAAAACTTCCCGGTGGATTGTTGTACGTAAATGTAATTGCTGCCATGCTTTTCGGAGCCATTGCAGGTTCAGCCGCAGCGGCAGCTTCTGCCATTGGTGGTATATTGGCCCCTAGAATGGAGAAAGAAGGGTACCCTAGGGAATTAGGCGCTGCAGTAAATATCACTGCCTCTACTACTGGCTTGATCATTCCCCCATCCAATGTGCTGATTGTTTATTCTTTGGCCAGTGGTGGTGTGTCCATTGCTGCTCTATTTATTGCCGGATATATTCCAGGCTTATTGATTGGTTTATTCTTGATGATCACCGCAGCTATTTTTATCAAAAAGCACAACTTAAAGCCAGGTGAACCTACAAGTGCGAAAGAACTTGGTACAAAATTTCTAGCAGCCTTCCCTAGTTTGATGCTTTTGGTCGTTGTAATTGGAGGGATAGTAGTTGGTGTATTTACGGCAACAGAGGCATCTGCAATAGCTGTCGTCTATACTTTGGTCTTGTCCTTCATTTATGGGGAAATAAAATTAAAAAACCTCCCATCTATTTTATTGAAAAGTTCCGAAACAACTGCGATTGTAATGTTGTTGATTGCTACTTCTATGAGCATGTCATGGGCCATGTCCAGTGAAAATATTCCTCAGTCGATTAGTGCTGCTTTACTCTCCATGAGTGACAATAAGTTCATGATATTAATTATGATAAACCTGATTTTATTGTTTGTTGGTACTTTTATGGACATGACACCGGCAGTATTGATTTTTACGCCTATTTTCTTACCAGCAGTGGTGACTTTAGGTATAGATCCAATCCACTTTGGTATCATGATGGTGTTGAATTTGTGTATTGGGGTTTGTACCCCTCCCGTTGGCTCCGTTTTATTTGTTGGGGTAGGAGTGGCCAAGACTTCCATTGCTAAGGTATTCTTTCCTTTACTTCCCTTTTTCTTTGCGATGTTATTAGGCTTGCTTCTGATCACATTGATTCCAGAGCTTACCCTTTGGTTGCCATCTGTTTTTGGTTTATAAGAAATTAGACATTTAATATATTCAACTCCTCAGCCTTCGGTTGAGGAGTTTTTTTATATCCAATTAACATTAGGCATGTGAAGAGGGTGGTTCCTGATGAGATTGAAATTGCAGCCATAAATTACTTGGATCAATTGTTTTATTTTGCCTTAAATAACGCCACTTTAGTATTTTAATATAGAAAAAATTAGGAAGGATTATGGAAAGAAGAAATGCTTTGAAAAGAATTACTTGCCTTTCAACAGGGATGTTTATCGCTTCCATTACAGGTGCGATTGCAAATAATAATTCTTCAAATCCGAACAAAACCATTTTGCTGGTATCTGGCTGGCAAGATGTGAACATTGGTGATATTGCACATACACCAGGATTGATTCATGTAATTCAGACCTTCCTGCCTGATTATGAAATCATACTTTGGAAAAAATCCAAAGGTGAAAAAGTAAAGGAACTTCTTCATAAGAACTATCCAGAGGTGAAAATCATCTATGGATCAGTAGCTCAAGACAGTAGTGTGGAAAATGAAGAAGTAATGTCGGCCATTAATAAAGCAGCTATTTTGGTTCATGGCTCTGGGCCTTATGTGGTGGGGCAAGACAACCTTGAGGCCTGGATGAAATATACCGACAAACCTTTTGGTATTTTTGGTACCACCATCCAATCCATTTCTCCAGAATTAAAAAAAGTGTTGGATGCTTCCTCTTTTATTTATACCAGAGAAACCGCTTCCTTAAAGATATTGAAAAGCCATGGGCTGAGAGGAAAGGATATTTCATTTGCTCCAGATGCTACTTTTTTCTTTGATCTCTTGGATGAGGACAAAGCCTTGTCATTTTTAGAAAACCATCATTTAGAGGAGAAGAAATTTATATGTGTCATCCCCAGGCTAAGGTACACTCCCTACCATAAAATCAAAAAAGTCAATTGGTCGGCTGAAAAAATTAGGGAAGTAGAAGAAACCAATGCAAAATACAAAGAAGTAGACCATGCCAAGATGAGGGTGGCGATGATAGAATGGGTAAGGAAAACAGGGAACAAAATATTGATTTGTCCTGAAATGACCTATCAGGTAGACATTATGGATGAATTGCTGATTGATCCACTTCCGGAAGATGTGAAAAGTAAGGTGATCAAACGGGATTATTGGCTTCCGGATGAAGCCGCTTCGATTTATGCAAGGGCTCATTCTGTGCTAAGTTTTGAATGTCATTCTCCTATAATAGCTGCGGCCAATGGAACACCCATGTTTTATTTGAGGCAACCTGAAGACACCATCAAAGGACAAATGTATTATGACCTGGGCTTAGCTGATTGGGTATTTGAAATAGAAGAAACGGAGGGTAAGCAAATTGCCGATAGGTTGATGGAAAACTGGAAAGACTACAATAAAGCTGAACAAAAATTGGAGAAAGCAATGAAAAAAGTAGCCAATATTTACAAAGCTTCCTCAGGAAAAATCAAATTAGTTACCAGCTGAAGCTGACGGTTCAGTTCTTTTGATTTTCCCAAATGGTTTAACCCCGAATGAAATATTTATATGGGGGTGAAAATTATAAAGCTATGGGTGCTCGCCACTTGGGAAAATAAAGAGTAAAACATGATTTTGGCGACATTGTCGCTGTTTTTCTGCAACAATGCCGCTAAAGTCTCAACCTAAATTAAGCTGGATAAATTCCATTTTTCATGTCTGAGAATCTGGGTTTAATCTTCACTTTCATCATCAAATATTTCTTCAATTGAGCTCCCAAACAGTTTGGCGATCTTAAAAGCAAGAGGGAGACTTGGATCAAACTTTCCCTTTTCTATGGCATTGATGGTTTGCCTAGATACAGCCAGGCTATCGGCAAGGTCTGCCTGGGTCCAGTTGTTTTTCGCACGGAGTACTTTTAAATTGTTTTTCATTGGTAACGCATTTTCCCAATTGCGATTGCAGCCAAATAAGTTAGGCTAATGGCTATTACCAAAAAGGAAATTTCTGCATCACCAGAAATTAAGTTTGTAACATCCAAAAGACTATAAGCCAAGCCTCCAAATACGCCAACCCCTAATGCTATTCCCATGGCTTCCAGTTGAATTTGCTTCTCTAGTTCGTCAAGAGACTTGAGAAAGCGAATATTGGCCAAAAGCAAACCTACTGCGAAAAGTAGGTTGACAAAAACCCCCAACCAAGTCAGCAGGCTATTGTCTTGCCATAAAAATTGAGGTCCGAAAGTAACCAAAGCCACAGTCATTACCCATAAAGAAGTCCATATTCCCAAGTTTCTGGTAATTTGTTTGCGCTGTTTTTTCCAATTTTGAGTTTCCATACTGTTTTCGATTTATGTAAAACAAACTTTACATAAAGGTAAGCGTATTATTTATAAAGTCAAGTTAACTTTACATAAAATGAATTGTTTTAATACTTATTGCGCTGTATGGCCTTAAGTTTAGCGTGAAAATGTCAATTACTGTAGAATAAAGAGGCCTTGGCAATCTTTGCATTTTATTCTAAATATTTATAGACCTTCAATAACCTGAGCATATAAAAGGTAAAACTGAAACTAAAAAATAAAGCCCTGAAAAAGGTTAATTTTTCAGGGCTTTGGTATTGGGTATTAGGGTGATTTATTCACTAGTACTTTCCTCTATTGTAGTTAATGGAGGGACATTGTTCTCATATCCGGAATAACCCTTGTTTTGATTGAGTATTCCTTGGGTATTACTATTAATTGCAGGAGCAGGTATAGGCCACAAAACGTGATATGGACTATAGGTGTAGGTATCGCCATGCCTGGTTGAAACCCCTTTATTGTAAAAATCAGTTACGGACATTATTCTGTCGTAGAGGAAGTTTTCATCGGAGAATTTATCTAGAGAATAAGTTTTACCATTATAAGCCTGAATGCCAGTGTTGGCAAAAATGAAAGCCATTCTGGTAAGTTCTGTTTTTCTAGGTTCTTCGTAATACAATTCTCTAGCTCTTTCATCTAATATAGTCCCAATATTCATTTGATCAGGCGAATAGGGTGCTGCACCAGCACGTGTTCTAACCGCATTCAGGTCATTGGCAGCATTGGTTAAATCACCTTTCCAAACGTAGGCTTCAGCTCGTAAAAGGTAAGTTTCGGCTAACCTAAATATATACCAATCACTATGACCTCCGCTAGGTCTTATGTTCTGGGGTTCAGGTATAAATAGTTTGTAGTGAGGCCAGGAAAACCAACTTCTAATGGTGTCCACTACCAAAACTGTTCCTTCATTGTTTCGGAATTGTAAAGGTTTTCCATAGTAGTCATCAGTACCTTTTAAATCAGGGTTGTTATGTACCATATCCGTCATGTCCATCCAGTTTCCAGGTGCATGCCTTAGGTCGTTTTCATCATCCCATATCATGCTTTGGTGGTACCAGGTGCCACGTAGTCTACCAATGCCTCTGCCATAGTTGCTTACTTGATCAATTTCAATTCCTGGTTGATCAATTGTTCCTCGATTACCATTTGGTGTATTGATATTTGTAAACCAAAACGGTACACCTTGTCGCATGGAAGACATCCCACCTGAATTTCCTTCAGTATCGATTCGGTCCATGACCATTAAAATCGCTTCCTTATTTACATTTGCTGATTTGTTTTCAGGCCGATGTAAATCCCAGATTAAATTTTTCTCTGGGTCATTACCTGTAGAACCAAATCTATCAGTCATCAGGGAATGGGTACCTCCATCTATCAATCTTGAAGCAGAAGCAATGGCATCGTCAAATTCTCCAAGCGCAAGATTTACTTTGGTTAAAAGGTGCTGAATGGCTCCTTTAGGAACCTGTCCTTTGTCCATTACTGCTGGAACCCAAGGCTCTGCCCATTCTAAGTCTTCTTTCATTTTACGCAGAATTACTTCTCTTTTAGTGGAATAGAAGTCAAGTTTTGGATAAAGTATTTCTTCGAGAATCAAAGGTACATCTCCAAATTGGTTTGTAAGTCTATAGTACCTTAGTGCTCTATGGAAATAGGCTGTCCCTAGTATGTGGTTTCTTTCCTCTTCTGATTCGTAATCTGTTGGATCGTCAATCCTGGATATTACAGTGTTAGCATATTTTATACCCTTAAAACCTTCATACCAGTACCAACCAATTCTATTGTAATTTGCTGAATTAAGGTTGGCATCTGGTGTTATCAAAAGGTTCATGTCCTGAGCTGGACCAGATTTGTCCGTAGTACCTTCCACAGCCACCTCGGTAAAGATATGCTCGGTCAGAATTGGAGGGCCATCACCCGTAAGTTCATGCCTCATGTTTCTTTCACAGGCTACCAATGCACTCCAAAGCCCACTTGATGAGTTAAAGGTGTTTTCAGGTGCATAGAAGGACAATGGTTTAGGGTCTAGCCAACTTTCATCACAGGAGGTTGTGCTAATCATTAAACCTATCGCCAAAAGGCCTAGGTAAAATGTAGTTTTTATTATATGGATTTTCATAATATTTTTCTTTAGGCAGTTATTACAATGTCAAATCAACTCCAAGTGTAAAGATCCTTGGTGTTGGTTCTGCAGATTCGGGATCCCAAAAATTGAATTCAGGTGCATAGAAGCCTACATTTCTTACATTCATATAAAATCTTAGGTTTTCTATTTTTGCTCTTTCGACTATGGTACGTGGAACTGTATAAGCTATAGATATATTTTCCAGACGTACAAAAGACCTGCTTTGATAGACATTAAATCCACCTGCTCCACCTTCGCTTGAATAGAGTCTTGCCCATTCATTGCTTGGGTTTTCCGCAGTCCAATAAGGTAGAATATAAGAATTGGATCGATCTAAAAATCCTTGTCTGTTTTTTCTTTGATTGAAAGTACCCGAATGCCCTAAATAAGCATACATCATAAATGAAACGTCAAAATTTTTCCAGACTTTAAATTCATTTCTTAAGCTCCATCGGGACCTGGGTTCCGTAAATCCTAAAAATTGTTTGTCTTCACTAGTGAAAATTCCGTCCCCGTTTACATCTTCAATTTTGAAGTCACCTGGTCTTACGCCATAATCATCTGCTAGGTCTGCTTCAGGAGTTTGCCAAATCCCATCTGTTTTGTAGTCCCAGATGGCATCAATTGGAATGCCTAAAAACCATTTATTCTCCATGTCATCCAATTCTTCTCCATTTTTATCTAAATCTCCATACAGGCTTATTATTTTATTACGGTTCATCTGGAAGTTAATGCTTGCTCTCCAGGTTAAATTTGATCTCTGTACCAGCTGGCTATTTAGGCTAATTTCAACGCCACGGTTCCTTACTTCACCTAAATTGTCATAGACAAAGTTAAATCCCAAAATATCAGGTAGCGATCTTTCCACCAATAGGTTCGTTGTGGACATGTCATAGACTTCTATGGTTCCATCAAGAATACTATTGAACAGAGAAAAATCAATACCAAGATTTGTTGAGGTGGTTTTTTCCCATTTGAGATTGGCGTTTTCCATGGTATTTACATACAACTGACTCACAAAATACAATTCACCACTTGGTCTTTGGTAAAAATATTTACCTGTCTGTAAGTCCGATAGCGCAGCATACCTACCAATGTCCCGGTTTCCATTTACTCCCCAGGAAGCCCTTATTTTACCATAATCCAACCAGGGGATATTGACAAAGTCTTCATCAGTAAAAATCCATGCAAATGCAGCAGAAGTGAAAGTGGCTCTAGGGTTTCTTTGCCCAAAGGCAGAGTACCCATCCCTTCTTACAGAGAGCGTAGTTATGTATTTATCTGAAAGCGTATATATTACTCTTCCCATAAGTGCATCTGCTGTATGGTATTCATCTTTACTGGAAATGATAGCATTGATACCAGCTCCAATATTGTGGTATCCCAATCGGTCATGTGGTTCAAATCCCACGTTGGTCATGGTATTGTCCCAGCTTTGGTATTTTTCTGAGTTGGCTAAGAGTGTCACATCAAAATTGTGGATGTTGTTGAAATTTTTGCTCCAGCTTAAAATATTATCAACCTGCCAGAAATATACTTTTCTTTGCTGTCTGCTCGCTCTTCCTCCCATGTTTTCAAAATCCTGGTGGGCAGCCATTTCATGATTGTAACGTTCATAAAATTCATAACGAGGTGTGAAGTTTGTTCTAAACTTAATGCCAAAAGGAAGTTCAACCGCTGCAAATAATGTAGCATTGATTGTGGTTTCTTTTTGTAATCGATCCGTAAATCCTGGAGTATAGTAAGGGTGACGTCCGCCACTTCCTTCTTCGTTTGGTCTGAACCTAAGGCTCTCTCCATCTTCTAAGAAGGGTTCTGCCCAGGGTGATAAATTGACCATGTCGCCCCAGTTCACTGCAATTTGGCTTTCATCCCTATCTGCGAATTGTGTGTTCATACCGACCGTAAGCCAATCGTTAACATTGCCTTCAATATTGAACCTACTTCTAATGGTCGTGAACTTGTCACCTACGATCAATCCCTCATTGTCCAAGTAGCCCATGGACCAGTAATATTGAAAATCTTCGTTTCTACCGGAGACACTTACTGTATGGTCTTGTCTTAACCCATTTTGAAACATCATATTGTACCAATTGACACTTTCTCCAGCCTTATAGTTTGCAATCTCAAGGGGTTGCATGTTCAAGCGCTGTAGCCAAACCGTTTCTGGATCTCCTTCCGAGCCGTCATAGTCCAGCCATGTGTCTAGGGAAATGTTATCAGGTAAAGTGTTAGGGTTTGAAAATCTATAAGGTTCGAATCCTCCTGCATTTATACTTTCCATCACGTCTTGTCTCCATGAAAGAAATCCCTGAGGACCATATAAAGGCTCATTTTTTGACATCGTGGCCAAACCCCAGTTGGAATTGACCTTAATTTGGGTCTTTCCCAATTCCCCTTTTTTAGTATTGATAAGTATAACTCCACTGGCGGCTTTCGCTCCAAATACTGCTGCAGAACTAGCATCCTTTAAAACATCTATGCTTTCGATGTCATTTGGGTTGATATCTGCGAGCTGCCCATAATAAATGGCACCGTCAAGTACCAAAAGGGGACTTGAACCCGCATTTAATGAATTCCTTCCACGAACTTCCAAACTGCCTCCTCCTTTTGCGGATGTGCTCAAACCAACATTCAAACCAGCAATATTTCCTCTAAGAACGTCTTGGATTGAGTTTGGATTCTCATTTTCAAGTTTGGAGGCTGTAACTGATGAAACAGCACCTGTAAGGTCTCTTTTTCTAGCGGTACCATAGCCAATAACCACAACCTCATCTAATGAAGCGGTGTCCATAATTAAGGTGACATTCAATTCTGAACGGTTTCCTATTGCTAGAGTTTGGGTAGTAAAACCAACAAAAGAAAAAGTCAAACTCGCATTTTCAGGCACAGTAATTTTATAATTGCCTTCAATATCAGTGACTGTTCCCGTTCCCTGCCCTTCTATAAGTACCGTAACTCCTGGAAGACCCTCACCATTTTCATCAGTTACCTGACCAGATACCGTAATGTCTTCTTCAATCCTAATATCTGGTAATTCTGCTGCAGCATCTATTGAAATGCACAGCATGCAGAAACAGAGTATCAGAATTTTCATTTCTGATACTCTGAAAAATTGCTTTTGTAATAAGTTTTTCATCTTTTTTGGGTTAGAGTTTAAATATTGTTTTAGAATACTAATAGGAGAATTGATTAAATAGATCCTATATAATATTCAATAATAGTAAAACAATATTGAATATGCAATCGGTTTCATTATCAAAAAAATTGATGTACGTAAACGATTTTACAATTTATATTCTGAAAATTTGATGTTATGAAGAATTTAGTTGAAATAATACATTATTAATTGTATCAATAAATGTATTAGGATATTTATAATTTTTAATTTTAAAAATCAAATTTTAAGTATATAACAATATATTAAAATATTTATATTTCAAATATTTTAATATATTAATTATGAAATCATAAAAAATAAAAACAAATGTCATATAATTAAATTATTTAAAAAAGATTTAACTTGAATTATTGAGATTGTTTGTATTCAATACTTGTCATCCAATCATTGGGTGGAAGTTTCAATTTAAATTAAGCTCACTTTAAGTGATAACATTAATTTTCACTGGGTTCACTTTTTTGTTAAACCATGATAATGCAATAAGATCTCCAGACTACACCCTGAAGTGTTGCAATCGGAAGAAATTAAAGTTGTTTGGAGATTTTAACTTAATACCGCATCTATGCTGGGCTTGTCTAGCTGTCAGCGTCATAAATGGGGTGAAGTGGCTGATATTAGGGTGATTTCAATACCTAATAGATTGTCTATTGACTATTTCGGTTTAAAATAGCATTTCAATAAAAATTCTTTCTATTTACCGTTTGTATTACTTTTGATTTATAAGTTGGTTTTTTCCTTCATTTGCCATTGAAGTTTTTGCAAAATAAAGTAAATTGAAGATTATTCATTTCACTTTATTTATAAAGTATCAATTTCATATGGGATGTTAATGCTTAAATGGGTCTATTCTTTTCGTGTTCTAATGGCATTTTGTTCTATTGTAGGCATAGGTGCTTTGTTTTCCTGTGAACAGGAAACAAAGCAGGAAATGCCTGCTCAGGTGGACTTTAATTTTCATATAAAACCTATACTTGTACAGAAATGCTACCTCTGCCATGGCCCAGATCCTAGTAGTAGAGAAGCAGGTTTGAGACTAGACCTTGAAGAGGGAGCAATAAAACTTTTGGAAAGTGGGAATAGGGCCATCGTACCAGAATCAGTGCACAAAAGTGCTTTAATCGACCGGATCACCAGCGAAGATGAGGACTTCATGATGCCCCCGCCTTCATTAAAGCAAGCGCTTTCTGATCATGAAGTGGCATTGATAAAAAAATGGATAGAAGACGGTGCAGTATATGAGCCTCATTGGGCTTTTTTACCTGCCAAAACTGAGAAAGTCATTGGGAATGATGCTTTTAGTGAACCTATTGATGCGCTAATCGATGAAAAAATAGCCGAAAAAGGCCTGGAACCTGGCTTAAAAGCTGATAAATACCAATTGATTCGTAGGTTGTCTTATGTTCTGACAGGTCTTCCTCCAGAGGTAGAAAGGGTAAAGCAGTTTGTGGCAGATGAAAGACCGGAGGCTTATGCTGAGTTGGTGGATGAATACCTTGATAACCCTGCCTTTGGTGAGAAGTGGGCCAGTCATTGGATGGATGTGGTGCGCTATGCGGAGACCAAAGGACATGAGTTTGATTATCAAATTCAAGGGGCCTGGAGGTACCGGGATTATCTAATCAGGGCTTTCAATCAGGACGTACCTTATGACCAATTGATAAAAGAACAATTGATGGGAGACATGCTTCTTTCTCCCCGTGTTAATCCTGAAACAGGAGAGAATGAATCCGTTTTAGGTACGATGTTTTTCACCATGGGCGAAGGGACACACAGTCCAGTAGATGTAAAAAAGGATGAGGCAGACAGGATAGACAATATGATAGATGTGGTAGGCAAAAGTTTTCAGGGGCTTACTGTGGCTTGTGCCAAGTGTCATGATCATAAATTTGACCCCATACCTACTGCAGATTATTATGCGCTTTATGGGGTATTGGGAAGCACTCGATTCAGCCCTGTTCCTGTTGGTGACTCCAATTTAAAATTTGAAAAAATCTCTCAGGCGGCTGACTTAAAACAAAAAATAAAATCTTTATTGGCCAATTCATGGGTAGACTCCACAACTGCGGATACACTTCCAGTCCAACTCGTGAATTTAAGATCAACATCAGCGTATCCAGAAGGGCTTGAAGTCCTGGGAGATTTTAGAGGAGCTGATTTTCAGGACTGGAAAACGGATGGTTTTGCCTTTGGTAAAAATACTACTTTGGGAGATCCATTGTTTTCTTCTCCTAAAGGTGATTTGCAAGCATTGTCTCCGGGAATGGCTTCTAGTCAAAAATTTGGAAGGGGTATTTTTGGTGCTTTAAGGTCCCCTGACTTTATTATTGACAAGCAGTTTATAGGTGTTAGAGCAAAAGGGAAAGGCGCAAGCATCCGTATTGTAATGGAGAACTTCCAACTCATAAGCAATCCTATCTACGGTGATTTAGATCAGAAAGTAAATGAGGAAGAATGGCAAAATTATACCATTGATGTGAGCAGTTGGAAAGGCAAGAAAGTCTATATAGAAATATTGCCTGGCTCATTTATCAGACATAATTATATCCAGGATGCAGAGGCTTATATAGCCGCTGCGTATGCCATTGCTTTTGATGGTGCCTGGCAAACCCCCGAATTAAACGATCAGGAAACTAATATTTCACTTTCTCAGGCAGTACAGAACTGGAATACTGGTCAAAGTACGCCTTCAGAAATAGCCTATCTCAACCAGAAATTAAAAAAAGGCGGTCTTGAAAAGCATTTCTCTACGGCCATTGCATTAAAAGTAAAAAGTGATGCTATCGGAAGCCAGGTAAAAGACAGTGTATTCATACAAGGTGTGACGGATGGTTTTGCGGGCGGTAGTCCCATTTTTATTCGAGGAAACCATGCGGATCAAAGCGAAGAGAAAATGCCGAGGATTTTCCTCTCCGGTATATTTGAAGAACAAAAACCTTATCGTGGTGAGGGAAGTGGAAGGCAACAAATGGTAAAGATGATATTGGCAGCCGATAATCCATTAACCTCCAAAGTCATGGTAAACCGGATCTGGCACCATGTATTTGGCAGAGGAATAGTAGAGACCGTTGATAATTTTGGGCTTCAAGGGAAATTGCCTACGAATCCCGAATTGTTGGATTTTCTGTCTTTACAATTTGTTCAGCAATCCTGGTCCATTAAAACCATGATTAAAAACATGGTGCTGACCCAGGCTTTTCAAAGAAGTACAATGGGTGGAAGTGTAGATAAAGATCCTGATAATCTGTACCTGACAAGGTATTCCGTCAGACGGCTTGAAGCGGAAGGAATCAGGGATGCTGTTTTGTCAGCCGCTGGAACTTTGAATCCTAGCATGTATGGAAAACCTGTCCCAGTTCATTTGACCTCCTTTATGCAGGGGAGAGGAAGGCCTGGAAATTCTGGTCCTTTGGATGGAAATGGAAGAAGGTCTGTTTACCTTGAGGTCAGGAGAAATTTTCTTGACCGAATGATGACTGCCTTTGATAGACCGACTCCTTTTACCACTTTCGGAAAACGTGATGTGACCAATGTGCCAGCGCAATCTTTGTTTTTAATGAATGACCCTTTCATTGCAGAACAGGCAGGCCTTATGGCCACTGAATTGTTGGAGAACAAAAAGCTTTCTGAAAATGAAAAAATCGTTGAAGCTTATTTAAGGTCTTTTTCCCGGTTGCCAACAGCCGATGAAATCAGTAAAGGTTTGGCCTTTCTAAGTGAAACCAAGGCAGTAGCTGCTTCTGATGCTGAGACCGAAGAAAATTTTGACTTTCTCGTGTGGAAGGAGTACTGTCATGCCTTATTTAATATGAAATCATTTATTTATTTACTGTAAACCCATGAACAATCACAAGCCACTTCTCAATAAGGCCTTAAGTAGGAGAGAGATGTTAAAATTTAGCAGCTGTGGGTTTGGCTCGCTTGCTTTAATGGGTATGATGGGTGGTTTGAGTACTGCTTGCAAGTCTACAGACAAGAAGTCGCAACATATACTAAGCGAGTTGGCCAAAGCGCCTAACTTTTTACCGAAAGCCAAGAACGTTATCTTCTTGTACATGGATGGAGGGGTGTCACAGGTAGATTCATTTGACCCAAAACCCCGTCTTGCCAGGGAAAATGGTATGGATCCCAAATTTAAAATAGATGCGACACAGTTCAACAACAATGGTAAAATCCTGAAAAGTCCCTGGGATTTTAAGCAATATGGAGAATCTGGAATGGCGGTAAGTGAGCTTTTTCCGCATATAGCTGGCTGTGCAGATGATTTAGCCTTGATTAGGTCAATGGTATCCAATTTCCCCGAGCACACCAACGCCAATTATTTTCTGCACACGGGAAGTGGCCTGCAAGGAAGGCCAAGTGTTGGTGCATGGGTCAATTATGGATTAGGGACAGAAAACAGTAATTTACCTGGCTATGTGGTTTTGGATGGGGGATTAATTCCTCCTGGAGGGGTAGATAACTTTAAAAATGGTTTCCTGCCTGCAGATTACCAGGCTTCTATTATGAAAACCGGAAAAACTCCGGTGGCAAATATTAAGCCGGACAGCAGTTTGACAAGTCACCAAAAGCAAAAGTTGGATTTCATAAAAGAAATGGATGCGAAAGAGGAAGGGAAATCCAATGAAATTGAAGCTGCCATCAAAAATTATGAGCTGGCCTATCACATGCAATCATCCGTGCCTGAATTGACAGAGTTTTCTTCGGAAACGAAAGCTACAAAACAGCTGTATGGCTTATTTGACGAAGATATAAATACAAGAAATTATGGTGCCCAATGCCTAATGGCCAGGAGACTGGTTGAAAGAGGGGTTCGTTTTGTGGAGCTTACTTGTCCATCCATGAGCGGGATTGACAGGTGGGACCAACACCACAGTTTAAAAGATGGACATGAGCGGAATGCCCATGCGGTGGATCAACCCATTGCAGGTCTTTTGAAAGATTTAAAGTCCAGAGGGCTTTTAGAAGAAACTTTGGTGGTTTGGACTGGGGAGTTTGGTCGCACACCCTTTGCTCAAGGAGCTGATGGGAGGGACCATAATCCTTCGGCATTTAGTATGTGGATGGCTGGTGCAGGTGTCAAAGGAGGTAAGATATATGGACAAACTGACGAGTATGGATATAGGGTCGTGGATAAGCCTGTAACAATTCATGACCTTCATGCCACCATTCTTCACCTACTGGGTGTGAATCACAAGCAGTTGACTTACCATTTTGGAGGAAGAGATTTCAGGTTAACCGATGTACATGGAAACGTGGTTAAAGATATTCTGACTTGACAAGTAGACTAGTCTGTAGAAGTTCACCTTAGAAATGCAATTGGATGAATTGTGAATGCCTCCATTTTAAATGTTTAATTAAATAAAATAACGCTTACAGCTAACCATTTATGTTGTTAAATAAACTGATTCCCTTTATTTTTTTTGCCACTGTTCTGTTTACTTCCCATATACTACTTGGCCAAGATGAGTTAAAGAATCCTTTAAGAATAGGGAGTGCGAACAAGTTGAATTTTGCCGCTAGGACTGCTCAAATACCAATTATAGATAGCGATTTTCCAGGTGGAAATGTTGTCATCGATAAGGTTTTAGGTGACACTATTTTTTTTAAGCCAGATCTTCGAGATACTCCGAGGGAATGGTTTTATTGGTGTTTTACTGTTAAAAGTACAAGCAATAAAAAATGGTTTTTTAAAGCGACTAAACCCAATTCATTGACCAATTTGGGAGCGGCCTACAGTACAGATGGTGGTTATGAATGGAATTGGATTGATAAAGAAAATCACCTGGGGCCTGATCTTTTCAGCTTTGAGTTTTCTGGTAATGGAGAGCCTGTTATGCTTAGTATGGGTATGGCTTACACGCAGAAAAATTTCGATAAATTTATGTTAAAACACAAAGATTCCAAATATATTAGGAAATCAGTGCTCAGTACAACGCGAGCGGGTAGAGAAGTTGAGCAGTTGTTGATAAGTAATTTTGATTCTAAACCAAAGGTGAGGGTATTGTTTACTGCCAGGGCGCATGCTGGAGAAATGATGAGCAATTATATTATTGAGGGGATGCTTGATGCTTTGGTATCAGGAAATAACACGATGGAAAAACTGTTAGCTAAGGTTGAGATTATGATCATTCCATTTTTAGACAAAGATGGGGTAGAACAAGGAGATCAAGGCAAATACCGAAGTCCAAGGGATCACAACAGGGATTATTCCGGAGAAAGTATTTATACGAGTACAAAAGCCATAAGAGAAGACATTCCGAAATGGATAGATGGATTGCCTTGGATAGGCATAGATCTTCACAATCCCTGGATCAAAGGAGAAAACAATGAATGGGTTTATTTTGTAGGAAATGAAGACGAGAAGATTTCTGCTTCTCAAGAAAAATTCGTAAATACTTTGATCCGAACGCATAAAGGGCCCCTTACAATTGATAGCGAGACGGGCTTCCTTGCCTATGGCACTGCCTGGAACAAAGGGAGTAATTTTGAACAGGGATACTCCTTTAGTAAATGGGCTTCAGGATTTTTAGATGAAGGTTTAATAATGACCACCACCCTGGAGTTTCCTTTCGGGATCAATAACGGGCAGCTTGTTACCCAAGAAAAAGCCAGGTTATTTGGGAAGGATTTAATATTTGCAATTTCGGAGTATTTGGAGAATCCATAAGCAAATCATTAAGCTTTTTGGCCATAGAGCCTTTTAAGTTAAGGTATAATCAAGTATTCATTAACCTAATTGTCAATATTAATATACACCCCTATTCGGTGATGGGATATCTATAGGAATAGGTTAAATCTGAAATAGGCAACTGGTCTTCTATCACGTGGTGGAAGCATTTAATAATCAACAAATTGTTGCTATTCTGTATTCTACATTATTACGGCAGACAGGTTCACTGTAGCGGTGGGTATGATTCAGGTAATCCAAATGGTTATTTCCATTCATTTTTTTAATTGCCTAACATCACTTCCAATATTGAAATAGACTGGAAATTTTAAGCAATGTTAAGGCCTGGAAGTACCAAATCGATGCTGCGAAAGGGGTGGTCCTGTAGGTTATTGAAAAAGCATAAATTGATTTTTGCTGTATTGTCGCCATTCTTCTGGAACAATGCTGGCAAAATCTCAACCCAAGTTAGTTGACTAAACATTCTATTAAATGTTTTCGGATTTTGACCAAAAATATAAATGGCAATATTTTTTAAATATGACTTCCTAATTATTTTTTTTATGGAGATATAGTTCCTATTTAATTTGCTTAATAGAATATAACCCCAAACTTAATTTCATCTAAGACCAAAAAAAATGTTATCAAAGCATATTTTTACAGGAGTGGTTAAAATAGGTGAATTTCCCATTTAATTTTAGTGATTAATGTTAGTTCAATTTATTAGCATTAGACAATTTTAGTGATTTTTTAATATTGGGATTCTCTCCTTCTACCTGTTTGGCTATCAGGAAATTACATCTCCTTTTCCTTAATAATTATCGTTATATTTTATTTCAATGTTATTTAAATGAAACAAAATTATAATAAATATTAATTTTATAATATTTATTATGACTGGATTTTTAAACGATTTAATTCTATCTATATTTAAATTCTTATTTAAATTAATTAAAAATGTTCACCATATTAAGTGAATATTTTAAAAAATAATGATGAAAGGAGGTAAAATATGGTATGATTAATAGATTATGATCAAATAAATTGATTAATTCAATTGTTTGATTTAAGGAGAATAAAATTTTGTTTTAGATTTATTCATATAAAATAAATTATTGATTAAAAAATTTACCAAATTTAAATATTTAAATATGTTAAAAAGTAGAATTGTACTACTGCTATTAATAATGTTGCCTATTTGGTCAGCTTTGGCTCAGCAGAGAACTGTTTCGGGTAAGGTTATTGACGAAACAGGTGAGGCCATACCTTCAGTTTTGGTACTTATAAAAGGATCCACTGCTGGAACCACCACAGATTTGGATGGAACCTATAACATTTCTGTTTCAGGAGATGTTACTTTGATTTTCAATATGATTGGGTTTAAAGGGCAAGAAATAAGTACTAAAGGAACCAATACCATTGATGTAACCCTTCAAGAATCAAGCTTAGATTTAAATGAAGTAGTTGTTGTAGGTTTTAGTGAGGTGGAACGACAGCATTTGGCCTCTTCAGTAGAGCAACTTGATATGGATCTGGTAAAGAGCAGGCCAATTTTTAAATTGGAAGAAGCATTTAGTGGTACCATACCGGGGGTTACCTTGATGCAAGGAAACAACTTGCCAGGCAGTGTGCCAGGATCCATCTCTATTAGGGGGATAAGCACTTTGCAGAATGCAGGCCCATTGGTTATCATTGATGGAATGGAGCAATCCTTAACGGATATTGATCCAAATCAGGTGAAAAATATTACTGTATTAAAGGATGCTGCCTCTGCTGCCCTTTATGGTTCAAGGGGTGCAAATGGAGTTATCATTATTGAAACAGATCGAGGAACAACTGGGCAGTTTAAAGTTAACCTACATTCTTGGGGAGCACTACATAAACCGATAGATCTTCCCAATTTTGTTGGTGCTACTGATTATATGAAACTCAATAATGAGGCTAGGGGTCATCAAGGTCAATCCCTTTTGTTTTCTGATGAAGACATTGCAGCGTCAGAAAGTGGGAACTACACCAATGTAAACTGGCTGGATGAAGTAATGCAGAGGCAATCTTATTCCCATAATACTTCAGCAAGTATTTCTGGTGGAGGAGGAGTAGGTACATTCAATTTGATGCTTGGCTACATTGATGAGAATGGAATGAATGAATTAGAGGGGTCTAACAAATTTTCTGCTCGTTTTAATACAAATATAAACATTGCAGATAAGTTTGTTTTGCTAGCGGATTTCTATGCTCACAGATTACAAGTGGACAGACTCCAAGCAAATAATGATGGCCACGGTCTTTATCAATTGGCATGGAGAATGAATCCAACCCAACCGATATTTTACGATTCGGATTTAGAAGACAATTATATTCTTCACAATAATATTAATCCTATTGCCTCCATTAAACATGGAGGAGCTTATAATGCGCTTTATGACAGAAGTACAATCAACCTAAGACCTAAATATTTTATAAATCAAAATCTTAGTGTAGAAGGAAATGTTTCCTATATGATTAATAAGTCAGCAAATAAATACAAAAGACTGACCTATAAGTTTTTTGATGGGGATGGGAAGCCGGTTAACATCTGGAGTAACTCTGTTGGTGCTAGTCAGGGCGTCAGCCAGAGTCAAGTTACAGCCAGAGCACTTATCAATTATGAAAAGGAATTGAGAGAGGGAGCAGATAAGATTTATTTGCTTGGTGGTGTAGAAATAATGAACAATACTTACACTGATTACCGTGAATTTACTAAATCATCCTTTTTCGCAAAGCTAAATTATTCTTTCGACAACAGGTACCTTTTAGAAGCTACAGCAAGGGGAGATGGATCCAGCAAATTTGCACCAAACAACAGGTGGGGCTTTTTCCCTTCCGGTGCCTTTGCATGGAATATTCATAACGAATCCTTTATGGGTGGGCTTGTTAGCTCTGGTTTGATTAACAACCTAAAATTCAGAGCTTCATATGGTCTTATAGGTAATGAAAATGTTGATCCTTATTTATGGCAAGAGGTAGTGAACACCTGGGGCTGGACAATGAGAGTTCCGAACCCAGATTTTAGTTGGGAAAAGCAGCGCCAATCTAATTTTGGCTTGGATTTGACCACGTTCAAAAACAAGTTGAACTTTACTGCTGAGTATTATCACAAGTTTTCTTATGATCTAATTTATTCAAATTTTCCAGTTCCTCCATTGACAGGTTCCTATTACCTAACTTCTTCTGTAAATATTGGAGAAGTTGAAAACAAAGGTTGGGAGTTTTCGGCCAACTACTCTGATAAGGTTGGAGAAGTTGAATATAGTGTAGGCGGTATTTTATTTGACAACCAAAATCGTGTCTTGAAAGCTGGATATAATCGTTCTGATACACTTATTTTCAAGGACAATCAAGATAAAATATGGTATGAAGGAATTGCGATTGATAATTATTTCGGATACCAGAGTGATGGTCTTTTCCAGTCTTGGGAAGAAGTAGATGCTACCGATGCGAAATTACCAAATACCTATCCTGGTGATATCAAGTATGCCGATAGGAACGGAGATGGTGTAATTAATGATGAGGACAAAGTCAATCTTGGAGACCCATTTCCCCACATGAATTATTCTATAAATTTCAATTTAAGATTTCGTAGATGGGATTTTAATTTCCTTGGACAAGGTGTAGGAAAAAGGTTAGGTAGGCTGAATGGTCAGGAAGGATACCCTGTATTGATGGACGGTGTTAACAATAACCTTGGAGCCCCAAGTGAATACTATATGAATAATAGATGGACACCTGATACTCCTAACAGTAGATTCCCTAGAGTTTGGACAGGTACCAGTCCAAATGCGGTACTTAGTGATGTTTGGCTCAGTAACGCAGCCTTTTTTAGGGTAAAAATGCTACAGCTAGGATATACAATACCTAAAATAGGACGCAATATCAAAAGTGTAAGGATTTACTTTAATGCCCAGGATGCAATTACTTTTACCAAATGGGAGGGCTTAGAGCCAGAACGAAATGGAGGAAATGGTAATTACCCAAGAATGGCAACTTTTAGTTTGGGAGTCAAAGCCACTATAAATTAAGAAGGAAAACCATGAGAAAATTAATAATAATTATAGGATTTATAGGGTTCAGTTTGTCAGGATGTGTAGAATTCCTTGACAAAACGGATCCAACAGCAACCTCCTTTGTCGAATTCTTTAATGATGAAGAAGATTTACGAAGGGTAGTGTACAGTAGTTATCTTGATGTTTTTACCAATCCGGGCGTTCATCAGACGCTATTTTATATGGAAGAAGGGAAATCCGATAATGCTTACAGCAGGGTAGATGGTCACCATCACCAAAGAATAGCCAACGGGAATATCAATAGTACAACATCTGCATTCTTATACTATTATGAATTGCAAATGAAGCACTTGGGAAGGTTAAATACCTTTGTTGCCAATGCAAATATTCCTTACGTAGAAGATGAATCCGTTCGAACTAAGTATAAAAGTATATTGGAAGCACTAAGGGTTTGGCATTATTTTAAATTAACCTTTAGATGGGGAGATGTTCCATTTCATCTGAAACCAGCGGATTTGGTGGATGCCCTTCAGCCCACCACTCCTAAAGAAGAAATCCTAAATGAACTTTTTCCTTTAGCTGATGATATTGCTTCCAGGTTACCTGCTGATGAGTATACGTCTGATAAATACATGTTCAATCGCTATTCTTTTAAAGCAATGACCATGAGGTATGCGCTATACAATGAGCGATATGAATTGGCTGCCAAATTGGCCAAAGAAATAATGGATAGTGAAAAATTTTCGCTTTATACCAATTATGGCGATCTTTTTCAATATGAAGGTTCTTCGACAAATAATGAGGTAATTGTTCATTTTGATAAACAAAGCCATGGTAACAGAGCGACAAACTCATTCAGGGATATGGGCCCCCATTACCGTACAGGAAATGGCCAATCCTACGTAGTGCCTTTGAAATCTCTGGTTGATTCTTATTGGACCCTTCAGGGAAGATCTATTGAAAACTGTCCGTTGCATACTGAGGAAGAATACTTGCTGAATCCAAATCTTAACAGGGATCCACGGTATGAAGCGAGTATTATGGGACAAGGAGATGCATTTTATGGGGAACCTATTGATATTTACAATACCAATAACCCCATGTATTTTGAAAATCAAAGGGCTAGTAAATCAGGATATTGGTTTAAGAAATACGTTTCTGAAGCAGACGCTTTTAGGTCAGGTGGTAATTTTGATTTTGGATTGTTACGTTATGCAGAAGTACTGCTGACCTATGCCGAGGCGAAAATCATGTTAAATGACATTGATGCATTGGCATTAGAGAGCATCAATATGGTAAGGGAGCGAGCTGGACTTGACATGTCTGTGGCAGATGTAACAGGAAGTGAGTACAGTAACTTCAGCCAGGAAGATTGGATCAATTTGATCAGAAATGAAAGAAGAATTGAATTTGCAGGAGAAGGTTTAAGGTATGAAGACATTATTCGATGGGGAATTGCAGAAGAGGTGCTGAATCAACCGGCTTTGGGCCACACGCGTATGGAAAATGGAGAGATGGTCTCTTTAAAAATTGAAGACCGTTCTTTTCAATCTCATAATTACCGTTGGCCTTTCCATGAAAATAGTCTAAGAGTAGAACCAGGGTTAACTCAAAATCCAGGTTATTAAGAAATTGTAAATAGGATAATAAAAAAGGCTCACTTTTAAAGTGAGCCTTTTTTATTTAGTTACTTTTTTATATAATTAGCATCATTAGCCGATGTACAATTCTAAATATGCCGCCTAACTTTTAAAACCATCGAAATCCAGCTAGCTTAGGGGCTCAGGTTGGAGCAATGTAGTAATGTATAAAAACCGAATATGACCATTTCTATTTCAGAAACCAGAGAAATTGATATTGAACAAATTGTAGCCCTTTACAAAGCAAACAAATGGACTGCTGCTGAGAAACCCAATGAACTGAAAAGTGCATTGTTAAATTCTCATTCATTAATCTCAGCTTGGGACAAGGGGAAATTGGTTGGATTGGGCAATGCCATTTCAGATGGTTTTTTAGTCGTCTATTATCCACATTTATTGGTTCATCCCGATTATCAGGGAAAAGGTATCGGGAAAAGAATTGTAGCCAAACTTCAAGAAAAATACAAAGACTTCCACATGCAAATGTTAACCGCTGATGGGGAAGCGATGGAATTTTATGAAAAGGTTGGTTTTGAAGTAGCAGGGAAAACGCTACCTATGTGGATTTATAAAGGCAATGATCATTGAGGAAATATCTTCTACTCTACCAGCACAATATGCGAAGTGAAAGTCGCATGACAAAACTGAAGACCTAATTCCATTTTTGGAGTAAAGCACCTTGGTATTGTTTGACAAGGTCACATTATTAAATTCTTATTTAAAATATATTTTTTACTGGTAATTTTCTTTTATATTTTTAATTTTATCAGTATCATTATGCCAATATAGAGCAGAAATCTTCCCAAAAACCTTCTTTTTTCTTAAAAGTGCAGAATTATTTAATGAATTATTCACTGTCTTTGCTTATAAAAGGAATTTTATCTAATTTGATAATGAACAATTGCTTTGGCTATAAATAAAACAATATTTACACCAATTGGATATTAAAGTTAAATAGTTATATTTATTATCTTTAAAATACAAGGTTTTAATTTAACTGTGTGTTATATTTTGTTTTATAGTATAAAATAATTATTTGTACCATAGATTATAAGAATTTATAACCATGATTTTTTTGAAGTATGCTATTAATAAATTGCCCCAATTGACCCAATAATCAGCTAGTTATATGTTTCCTGACCTAAGTAATTAGGGAACATTTCAATCTTTTAACCAATAAAATGAGTCAGCCTTATGTAAAGAAAAAGCAAAAAAAGAAAAAGCCATCTATATATAGATGGCCTTCACACAAGAAAGACAAATGGGTAAGTTTCTCAGGTTCATCCATTTGATCTAATTTAATGCAGTTCATAAAACAACACTAAAGCCTACAAAGTTATGAAAAAACGACTACTCTCGGGGTATCCGTCAATCAAAATATTGATATTCCTAATGGCTATTCAGCTATTTTACCCCAATATCCATAAAGGGCATGCGCATGCCATTTATGAAGAAGTGCCTACCTCCATTAATTCTGCTGAACGCAATACGCCAAAAGTTAATTTGGTGGCAGATGTTACGGTAACAGGTACAGTAACAGATCAAAATGGTGAACCTATTCCGGGAGCAACTATTTCTTTGCCTGGAACTACCATAGGTACCGCTACTGATTTAGATGGTAAGTATTCATTGACAGTACCAGAAACATCTGAATTGGTTTTTTCCTTTATAGGATTTGAAAGTCAGCGGATAAAAATTGGTGATCGTTCCATTATTAATGTAACCTTATTGGAGTCAACGTCCTCCTTGGATGAGGTAGTAGTGGTTGGGTTTGGTACCCAGAAAAGAGCCAATGTAACTGGTGCTGTAAGTACCGTTTCAGGAGAGGATCTTGCCAGAAGGCCCGTAGTCAATACCGCTGCAGCATTGCAGGGTACAACACCAGGGCTTTCTATTCAAAACAACGGTGGTGCACCAGGAGAAGAAAGTACAAGTATTAGGATAAGAGGGGTAGGAACACTGAATAATTCCAATCCTTTGATCCTTGTAGATGGGGTAGAACAATCGCTAAGTACGGTGGAGCCAAATAACATTGCATCTATTACTGTATTAAAGGATGCAGCATCCTCTGCCATTTATGGTTCTAGAGCAGCAAATGGTGTAATTCTAGTAACTACCAAAAGAGGTGAAGATGGTGCTGTCAAGATTACCTACAATAATTTTGTGGGATGGCAAAACCCAAATTTCTTCCCTGAACCAACAGATCCTGTTACCTGGATGAGGTTAGAAAATGAGGCCCAGGCAAATGTAGGGGCCAATCCAACCTATAGTGAAACCTATATAGAGAATGTGGCTGCAGGTACCAATCCTTTACAATATCCTTTTGCGGATTATGAAGGTGGAATCTTTAATCCAAATGCTTTGCAGCAAAGGCACTCCATTTCCCTTTCCAGTGGTGGAAAATCCGGAAGAGTATTCGCATCTGTAAATTATTCTGACACAGATGGGATCCTTCAAAACTTCAATAACAAGCAGGTAACCATGCGGATAAATTCCGACATGTATGCTACTGATAAATTGACGATTAAAACCAACCTGATGTATAGGAATAGAGGCTTTAGTGGACCAGGATTTACTGGTCAGCGAATCACCCAAGCCTTATTGCATATCAATAGAAATATTGTAATGGAATATCCTGACGGAACTTATGATCTTGTTTCAGGCCAATGGAATGCAAGAGCAATGGTTCAAGAGGGAGAAACTAGCAATATAAGTGATGATGTTTTTGGTCAGTTAGGTTTTGCTTATACGATTAATGAAGCTTTATCTCTGGAAGGGAACGTAACGCTCAACACTGAATCTACAGATGGATTTGTGTTTCAAAATAGCCTGGCAGGCATGAGAAATTATTTGACTGGTGATTTGGTAAATGTTGGTGGTTGGTTTGCCACTTCGGTGCTTACAGAAAGTCAGATGAACCAACGTGAATTGAGTCAAAGATTGTATTTGAATTATGACCAAACCTTTGACAAGCACAGTATACAAGGAACGGTTGGTTATGAGGAAATTTACAATAGGTACAAGCAGATTTCTGCAACTAGAGACAACTTCTATAGCAATGACTTGCGGGATATAAACGCTGGTGACATTCAAAACCAGAAGACAAGTGGTTATTCTCAGGAGTGGAGACTAAGGTCATTTTTCGGAAGGGCAAATTATAGTTTTGACGACAAATACATGTTCCAGGCCAATGTTAGGTATGATGGATCTTCCAGGTTTGGAGAAGGCAAACGATGGGGAGTTTTCCCTTCCTTCTCAGCAGGCTGGAGAATATCAGAAGAAGACTTCCTTAGTGAAGGTGATTTGTTCAGTGATTTAAGGCTTCGAGGCTCCTGGGGTCAATTGGGTAACCAGAGTATTGGACTTTACAGGTACCTCAATACCTATAATCTTGGAACTGGCTACCAGTTTAACAATAACCTGGTACCAGGAACAGCCATCACTAGCGCAGGTAATCCTGACATTACCTGGGAAACCACTACCATGACAAATATAGGGTTGGACATGGGCTTTATGGACGATAGGATTGAAGTAATCGCGGAATATTTTTACAAATACACTGATGATATTTTGATAGAGTTACCGATACCTAGAACCATTGGTTACAACCCTCCAGTACAAAATGCAGCTGCAGTTTCTAATAAAGGTTGGGAATTGGCCGTCAATTATCATGGCGCTCCTGCTTCAGACAATGGGTTTGAGTATTCTGTAGGTTTGAATTTTTCTGATGTAGTCAGTAGGATTGAAGATTTGAAAGGTACGGGGCCATTTTTCCCAGATAAATTTACAGTATGGACTGAAGGTGAATCAATCAATTCTTTGAGAGGTTTAAAATCTCCTGGTATTTATAAAACCCAAGAGGATTTAGACAATTATCCAGCGACCATTTTTCCTACAGTTACTATTGGAGACATTATATATGAGGACTTAAATGGGGATGGTGTTATTTCTCAATCTCTTTATCCTGCAGGCGATCAATATATCATGGGGAATGAAGACCCAAGGTATGAGTTTGGAGTTCGGTTTAGTGCTTCTTATAAAGGATTCGATTTTTCTATGTTTTGGCAAGGAGTTCTTCGTCAGCAACATTCTTTGGATGGTGCTTTGATGGAAGGACCTAATTACACGAACTTTATTCCTGAAACCATGGCAAGAGAAGCTTATCACCCTGAAAGAAACCCGAATGGCACCTGGCCTATGGTAAGGTCTGGGAATTCAGCCAACCTAATGGAGTCAGATTTTTGGTTGCAGAATACCAGTTATCTTAGGTTAAAGAATTTCCAATTAGGGTATACTATTCCTCAAAATCTTGTAGCCAACCTTAGGGTTTATATATCCGGTGAAAACATGTTGACTTTTACAGAAACAGAGTTGTTCGATCCGGAAACACCTAGAGGAAGAAGTCAATTCTTCCCTCACAGCAAACTTTTCAGTGGTGGCATAAACGTCAGGTTTTAATCTAAAAAAGGAAAAGCGATGAAATTTATAAATAAATCAATAAAATACATAGGGCTCTCATATTTGGCTATTGGCTTATTCAGTTGTGATGATGGGCTGGATTTGGTGCCTCCTGGACAAGTTTCAGAACTAATTTACTGGCAACAGGAAAAGGATGCTAATCTCGCAGTAAATGGGATTTATGCGGAATTGGATGGTCAGTTAATGGTAAAAGAATTGGATGGTGCAACGGATATTGGATTTCGAGCACCTTCCGGACCTGGCTCTTTACATGATGTGACTATGGGGTCTTTTGATCCAGTCAACGCAGCGATTGGTTCTCAGTGGGACAGGTATTACAGAGGAATTCAAAGGGCCAATAATGTGTTGGCAAATATTGACAGGATAGAACAAGGAGATCAAGAATTGTTGTCCAGATACAAGGCAGAAGCCAGGTTTTTACGTGCTTTCTTTTATACCCAATTGAGCAGTCTTTGGGGGGATGTGCCACTGATTTTAGAGCCATTGGAAATTACTGATCAAATCGGGAGGACCGCAAAGTCTGAAGTGGTTGATTTTGTAATTGCTGAATTGGATCAGATAATTCAGGGAAGTCAATTGCCATTGAGTTATTCCCAGGAAGTAGGAAGGGCTACGCTAGGCGCTGCTATGGCTTTGAAAGCCAGGGTTGCCTACAGAAATGAAAGGTATGCTGTTGCCAGAGATGCCTCCATGGCAGTAATGGATTTAGGAATCTATGAACTCTATCCTGACTATGGAAAATTATTTAACTATGCAGGGCAGAATTCTTCAGAAGTGATCTTTGATAGACAATATGCAGTAGGTGGTGATACTTACAATGCCTTTTCGTTTTCTGCGGCCTCTATAGGTGGCGGATCTGTAGTGGAACCCATCCATAACTTGTTTTTAAAATATGGGTACAAAGGACCTAAAAATCCCAACAACCCTTTTGAAAACATTGATCCAAGATGGAATTTCACGACTTATTATACAGGACAGCCAATAGGTACCAGCACCTTTAACTCATTGCCGGATAGTCCGACAGCCGATAGGGTGAGGTCTTCGGAATTTTCTACAGTAAATGGCTACAACTTGAAGAAGTGGGTGGATTTTGAAGCTGACGGTACCAATCCAAATACTGGATCTATCAATATGATCTTGATACGTTATGCCGATGTGCTACTAATGTATGCTGAATCTAAAATCGAATTGAATGAAATTGACGATTCAGTCTACGAGGCGATAAATAGGGTAAGACAAAGACCAACAGTAGATATGCCTCCAATAGAAACAGGTAAAACCCAAGAGGAGTTTAGAGCAATCATCAGGGATGAAAGAGCGGTTGAATTGGCTTTTGAGGGATTACGTTTGTATGACATGAACAGATGGAAGATCGGAGAGGACAAGATTGGCACGGTAGAAGGACTGTATTACCTCAACGAAGCTAGTGGAGAATGGGAAACCATTACCAGTGGCTTGACAAGGACATTCAGACCTGAGCGGGATTATCTATGGCCAATTCCTCAAGCAGAGATTGATATCAATGATAATATGACGCAAAACCCGAATTATTAAGGATACGCTGCATTTATCAAGTTAAAGTATAGATCTTAAAGTTGAATGAAAACCCACAAACGATTTGTTTGTGGGTTTTTTTACTTAAGACTCTCCCTCAGCATTGCAATTTTTCAAATTCTATAAATTGAGAAACCTAATTTTTTGCTTAACTATGGTTAGGAAATAATTTTAACAAAAGAATTTTATCTTCTGCTAAAATCAATACTATCAAAATCATAAAAACTTAGTTATATTAGTAGGCAATAATAACGAGAGGAATTTAAAGGATATACTTTATTCGTAATGTAGCTGTTCGTTTGAAAAGCTTACACAAGCAATTTAAAATAAAAAGTAGGTATAAAAAATCTACCTATATCAACTCAACAATGTATAAAATAATCTTATTCGGTGTGACACTGTTGTTTTCTTTATCCTGCAATTTGGATAAAGAGGATGATTTTATTATTCAAGAAATTGGAAACGTTTGGTTAAGTGGCGGTTTAGCAACCTGCGCTGAACAAATACACCTTAACAATGGAGACACATTAATAGTTAATTTAGACGATATAATAACTTTTACTTCTGGAGATAAAGTAAGTGTGAAATACAAAGAAATCGGCATAAATGAATCTTGTTCTCCAAGTATTGACTGTGAAATTGTTGAGATTAAAAAAATTGAGTAAAGCCTCACGTTTTGACCACCGCAAAATTTCCTATTTAAAGCACAAATCCGGTAAGATTAAAATAAATCTGGCATCTTCTTTAATGTTGATTCCAATAATATGTGCAAGGCCCTAAAAGTCTAAATTTCGCCCTTTTTCATAAGCTACTAAACAATTCTAATGAGTTATTGGCCAAAATAACTAGGTTGGAAGTCAATGTCCAGCTATTTTTATTGCTAACTTGTTTATACTATTAAAACCTCATTATGAAATGAAATCAATAACAAAGCTCCTTTATTTTGCCCTCTTTTCCATTTGTATTATTGGCTGTAAACAGCAAAATAAGCAAGTAGCCCAAGCGGTTGAAAAACCTTCCAATACAGCGATAATACCGGTTCCAAAACTTGAAGATGACAGTTATGATTGGTTGGTGCGGCATAATGATGTGCTTGGTGTAAAAGATTCATTGAATCCAGAAATTGTTTTAATTGGCAACTCCATCACTCATTTCTGGGGAGGAAATTATCCCCCACTAAAGTACGACGATGGCAGGTCAAGAATATCCAATGGTCCGGCTTCATGGCAAGCAACCTTTAAAAACCATCGTGTATTGAATTTAGGATTTGGTTGGGACCGTACTCAAAATGTACTGTGGCGTTTGAAAAATGGGGAACTTGATGGGCTTGACCCAAAATTGGTAATTATCCATATTGGCACCAACAATACCAGCGAGACAAAAAACGCCCGGATGAACACTGCCGCAGAAATAATTGAAGGAATTGCTGCAATTTATACCAGCGTACGGACTAAAGCGCCAAATGCTAAAATTGTATTAATGGAAATAATGCCCCGTGAAGAAATGCCAGATAATCCACGCAGGAAATTAATAAACGAAACTAACCACCTATTGAAGCAATATGCAGCTGATAACAAGATAATATTGCTAGACATTGCTTCTAAAATGCTGACCTCAGATGGCCTCCTTACCAAAAAGGTTACACTTGATTTCTGCCATCCAAATGAAGCTGGATATCAAATTTGGGGCGAAGCCCTACGCCCATATATTGATAGTATTGAAGAATGAGAATCAAAAATCATTTTAGCACTGGTAGATGTCAAAAGCGGACGGGATTGGACCCTTTACTTAAGGAGCTGCTATTTTAGGTTTGGGGTAAATTCTATAAGAATTTAATATTGTATGATGGTTTTCACATTAGCCCAACACGCATTGTATTAAAAGCCTGCTTTGCTTATCTTTTTCTTTGGCGGATTTTAGTCAAATGACTGCATATTTACCTATCTTAGGAATGCAAGAATAGAAATTTTCTAAAGTGCCTATTACCCAAAGAAAGATAACCGGGACTCCTTGAGCAATGCAAGATACTGGTGCCCTATTTAATATTTAAATGAACAAGAATATGGAATCTGAAATTGAAAAATTACTACCTCATAGATTTCCTTTTTTATTCTTAGATGAAATTATTACTGCGAACGAAAAAGAAATAATAGGACTAAAAAGTTTTGACAGATCGATTGACAAAATGTTAACAGGTAGCTTTCCTGAATTTGACTTTATTCCTGGAATGATATTAATTGAATCAATGGCGCAATGTGGAGGTGCAGGTGTCAATAAAGCAGGCCTTGCGAGTGGATTTTTTGCCTTAGTAAGTATGGAGAATGTTAAGTTTTTAAAAGGAGTGACCTATAACGAAGAAATCAAATACATTATTAAAAACATTAGAGTAAGTAACAGACTAATAAAACAAAGTGGAGTGGCTTACAATGCTAAAAACGAAGCTATTGCTGAAGCAACTTGGATGTGTGCAAGAATTGAAAGTGAATAAAAATATAAAAATCAGGCATTCTGCAAAAAGTATAACTTTAATGCCAGATTGAAAGCTTCGGGAAGCTAAGGATTATTTTCAATGGATCAATGATGGACTGCTGGTGTTTAGCCCGACATTGGAGAAATGGATTTATCTCTTTTAATATTTTTTGTGCTTAAAAGTGGAGCCGTTTGAAGCTTATGGTTTTATCTTAAATACGTGCAATTTCGCCTTATCAGAAGGAAGCACTGCTTATGGCATTATTCCGCTTTCTTCCTCCTATACCAAGAAGGGGTTCAATTTCCGTTTTTAATGAAGAAGGCAGGTAAGTATTTATGGATGCTAGAAATGGGGGGATTATTGGCTAAACAGAAAAGGAGTCCCTGATAAAGCGCTTCATGGTTTAAATTCCCCACTCGCATGGCTTAAAGAATAACTGCAAAATTTATCGGAGAATATCTTTCAGCTTATTGCATTTAGAGATTTGAATATTTACATTAATGACAACATAGTTTTAAAGACTTTTGTTCTTATAGAAATAAAAATTCAAGAATTAATTCCAAATCCATGAAATCCATTGCTATAATACTATTTCTGATTGTTGCTATTCAACTGGAAGCACAACAAATAGTTGACCTCTACCCAAATGCCATTCCTAACAGCAAACTTTATTCCATGACAGAAGAAGTCATTGAGAAAAATGGTCAGGTTTCCTGGATTAAAAATGTTTCAAAACCAACATTGACATTGTATCTCCCTGAAAAAGAAATTGCTACGGGAGCGGCAGTAATCATTTGCCCAGGTGGAGGTTATTCAGGGGAGAGTTATCTGCGCGAAGGAACCCTAATTGCTGAAGCATTTGTAAGCAAAGGGATTGCAGCTTTCATCCTGAAATACCGTTTACCAAGCGATTCAATCATGATTGATAAAGCAACAGGGCCTTTACAAGATGCGCAACAGGCAATTAAAACGGTGCGACAACATGCTTCAGAATGGGGCTTGGATGCTCAGAAAATTGGGATTATGGGCTTTTCAGCAGGAGGACATTTAGCTTCAACGGCTGGAACGCATTTTAATAAATCCTATATCCCAAATGATGAAAAGGTAAGTTTAAAGCCCGATTTTATGATTCTGATTTATCCGGTAATCAGTATGACCGACGAATTGGCCCATTTGGGCTCTCGTCAAAATTTGCTTGGAAAGGATGCCTCTGAAGAACAAATTTTGTTGTTTTCAAATGAATTACATATTGACGCAAATACTCCTCCCACCTGGTTAACCCATGCAGGTGACGATAATGTGGTTACAGTTGAAAACAGCATCCGGTTTTACCAGGAATTAATTCGAAATCAAGTTCCTGCAGAAATGCACCTTTACCCAAAAGGAAATCATGGATTTGTCTTGAGTTCACCTGCTGACGAATGGATGCAGCCACTCTTTGCTTGGATGAATAAAAGTGGCATTGTTAAGTGGTGATTTTAATTTCTGTATAGGAATAAGAAACTCTTTGATCAGATAGAAGTGTAATAATGCATGCTACAATATGGGGTTATGTGTCCCTAAACTGTGGTAACCCTGTTTGATAAAAAGGCCTGATGGTTTACCGATTGATGCTATTTTTAACAGTATTAATAGGGGTAAGCTTTCAAACAATGTCATTTCCCAAAGCCCTAAAAAGATCCGGTATTAAATGAAAAAGAAAAAATCAATACTCATAGCAGTGCTAGCAACATTTATGCTCATAAGTTGTGGTACAAAAGAGCTGGATATTTATGTGAGTTCCAATGGTAATAATGAGAATGCAGGCACGAAAGAAATGCCAATCCAAACCATTGAAAAAGCCATGGAAGAGGCCATGAAGATCAGGAAAAGTAACAATGAAACGATTACCATCCATTTGAAGGAAGGAGAATATCATTTGTCAACACCTTTGGTAATCCCCCCAGAACTAAGCAATATCGCTATTATTGGAGAAGGTACAGACAAAGTAAGTGTTAAAGGTTCAACGGTTCTGAATACAAATTGGAAAGCATTTGACGAGAACATTTGGGTTACCAAAGTTAAAAAAAATGTGGTTTTTAACCAGCTTTTCATCAATGGAGAAAAGCAGATTTTGGCCAGGTATCCTAATTTCGATGAAAACGGAGGGGCCTGGCAAGGGCATGCCGAGGATGCAATAGCAAAAGAACGGGTAGCGACATGGAAGGATCCTAAAGGAGGTTTTGTACATGCCATGCACCGTGGCCGATGGGGTGGTTTTCATTATAGGATAACTGGGGTTGATTCAATTGGAACACTTATCCTTACTGGTGGCCATCAAAATAATCGCCCTTCACCCATGCACCCTGAACTAAGAATGGTAGAAAATATTTTTGAGGAGTTGGACAGTGAAGGAGAATGGTTTTTCGACAAACAGGAAAATCAACTTTATCTGTGGGCTAAGGACGGGACTGATTTAATCAATTCTACTACTGAAGTATCCACACTAAAACACCTTATCGAGGTAATTGGAAATCCAGAAAACCCTGTTAAAAATGTCAATATTGAAGGTGTACGTTTTGAACATGCCATGCGAACCTTTATGGAGGATTATGATAAGTTGCTTCGTAGCGATTGGACCATATACCGAGGAGGGGCAATTTTACTAAGCGGAACCGAGTCCATCTCTATTAAGGATTGTGAATTCACAAATTTAGGAGGGAACGTAATTTTTGTCAATGGGTACAACAGAAATACAGAAATTATTGGCAATCATATTCATGATGTTGGCGCAACAGCCATCAGTTTTGTAGGAGATTCGACTGCTGTGCGCTCACCTTCGTATCAATACAGCGAATTTGTACCTATAGCAGCAATGGATACTATTCAGGGCCCAGCCAATGATTTGTATCCGGCAGATTGTAAAGTAGAGAACAACCTGATTTATAAAATAGGTCGCATTGAAAAACAAGTGGCAGGAGTTCAGCTCTCAATGGCCATGAACATTCATGTCAAAAACAATAGTATTTATGACGTGCCAAGGGCAGGAATCAATGTAAGTGAAGGTACCTGGGGAGGACATCTTATTGAAAACAATGATGTATTTAATACCGTTTTGGAAACTGGAGATCATGGGGCCTTCAACTCCTGGGGTAGGGACCGCTTCTGGCATCCTAATAGGAAAGTAATAGACAGTTTGGTGCAGGCAAATCCTCAAATGCCTTTCTGGGATGCAATGCATACAACCATAATCCGAAACAATCGTTTTCGTTGTGACCATGGATGGGATATTGACCTTGATGATGGCTCATCCAATTACAATATTTATAATAATTTATGCTTGAATGGAGGGATCAAACTTCGGGAAGGTTTTGATAGGCTAGTTGAAAATAATATAATGATAAACAATGGCTTTCATCCCCATGTTTGGTTTGCCAACAGTAAAGACGTTTTTAGAAAGAATATCACAATGACCAAGCATTTCCCAATACGCCTTACGGGTTGGGGTAAGGAAGTAGATTATAACCTATTTCCTGAAGCTGTTTCATTGGCTTTGGCCCAGGAAAACAATACTGATGCACATAGTCTTTATGGAGATCCGATGTTTGTATCTCCTGAGACAGGAGATTTTACCGTTGCGGAAAATTCATCTGCACTTCAATTAGGGTTTAAAAATTTCCCAATGGACAATTTTGGCGTTCAAAAAGCTGAATTAAAAGCCATTGCAAAGCAAGCCAATATCCCAGAATTAAATGCCTCTTATTCTCAAGAAGAAAGCAGTAAAATAAAAAATTGGCTAGGAGGCACGCTTAAAAACGTTGAAACACTTGCAGAACAATCTGCGTCAGGTTTACACAGCATGGATGGAGTCATTGTATTAAGCGTAAGAGATAAAAGTAAATTAGCCATGTCAGGAATAACTGGTGGCGATGTTGTTGTTGGAGTTGAAGGCGAAAAAATAAAAAATATTTCAGAATTGCTCATAAAATACCAGGAAAACTTATGGCATGGCTATCTTAAATTAAGCATTGTCCGTAACCAGAAGGCACGTGAAATAAGGGTTAATTTGCAATGATTTGCATGATTATAGCTACATATTTGGTAATATTGTATAAAAATAATGGCCGAATAAACTTTTAATTCAAGGATTTTAACCTGTCTCAATTGCTTGTAGTTTATCAGGATAGTCCGAAACACAGTCGGCTACCTAATCTTATCATAAATGTTGGGTGTAAGGCAGATACTGGCTTCAAATGAAGAATTAATGACAAATTTGGCCCTTCTAACAGAATTATTCTCTAATTTTGCAAAATTTTATTTGAAAAAATATGGCAAATATCATAAATGAAATTTCAAGAACTTTTAGTGAGTACTTGATATTACCAGGATTAACAAAAAAGACCAACACCCCAGACAGCGTAAATCTAAAGACCCCTTTAGTTAAATATAAAAAAGGGGAAATCCCTAGAATTTCTTTAAACATTCCATTTGTTTCTGCCATTATGCAATCAGTTTCTGATAATGGACTCGCAATTGCTTTGGCAAAAGAAGGAGGCTTATCCTTTATCTTTGGTTCTCAGTCAATTGAAGAACAAGTTAAAATGGTAATGGAAGTAAAAAAATATAAGGCTGGGTTTGTAGAAAGCCGAGCCAATTTAACTCCAGAACATACCTTAAAAGATGTATTGGCCTTAAAAAAGAAGACGAGTTTCTCAACCGTTGGCGTAACAGATGATGGTTCCTCGTGTGGGAAACTTCTAGGACTAATAACGAGTCGTGATTATAGAGTTAGCAAGGACAATTTAGATAAGAAGGTGAAAGAATTTATGACACCCTTGTCAAGTTTGATAACCGCTAAAGATGGGATTACTTTAAATGATGCCAATGATACCATCTGGGAACATAAATTAAACAATTTGCCGATTATCGATAAAGATGGCAAATTAAAATATTTTGTGTTTCGCAAAGATTATGACAGTCATAAGGATCACCCAAACGAACTTTCAGATGATAAGAAAAGATTAGTTGTTGGCGCGGGGATTAACACAAGAGACTTTGAGGAAAGGGTTCCTGCATTAGTAGACGCAGGTGTAGATGTATTGTGCATTGACTCTTCAGATGGGTTCTCGGAGTGGCAGAAAGAAACCATTTCTTATGTAAAGGAAAAATACAATAACAATGTTTTAATTGGAGCTGGTAATGTAGTGGATAAAGATGGCTTTCTTTATTTGGCCAAAGCTGGTGCTGACTTTGTGAAAGTTGGTGTTGGTGGTGGTTCTATATGCATTACAAGAGAGCAAAAAGGAATAGGCAGAGGACAAGCTACTGCGCTTATTGACGTTGCCAAAGCACGCGATGAATACTTTATAGAAAGTGGTGAATATATTCCTATCTGTTCAGATGGAGGAATTGTACAGGATTATCATATCACATTGGCACTGGCAATGGGGGCAGACTTTTTAATGATGGGTAGGTATTTTGCCCGTTTCGATGAAAGTCCGACAAGAAAACTTCTTGTGGGTGGAAATTATGTCAAAGAATATTGGGGTGAAGGTTCCAATAGGGCAAGAAATTGGCAACGCTATGATATGGGCGGAAAGGATAATTTGAAATTCGAAGAAGGCGTTGACAGTTATGTTCCCTATGCAGGTAAGCTCAAGGATAATTTAGACCAAACAATTGGAAAAACTAAATCAACCATGTGTAGTTGTGGTTTATCCTCAATTAAGGAATTACAATCCGATGCTAAACTGACTTTAGTGTCCTCTACCAGTATTATTGAAGGTGGCGCTCATGATGTAATTGTAAAAGATGGTAAGAATTAAGGGGCTATGAAATTCTGCAGCGTAGATTCATATAATTAGATAATAAAGAAGGCTATCAGTACTCCTTGTAGGAAAATACTTTGTGTTCCAGGTCAGGGTGCATTTTAGTCGTTTATTATCTTTATCATGCTTTAATGACTAAAGAAGAAATAGTTAATACAAGTAGTGAAAATTACGCTCCTTTGTCCTTGGAATGCTGGCAGGAATTGGCAGACCAAGCCTAGCCCAATATAAGATAGTAATGGAAAATCTACCTTTATACATAAGTCTACTGTTTGGGCTAATAGTAATAGCCACAATTGCATGGTTTTACTATGTGACCCAATCTAAAACCTTTCTACTCATTGGTATTGGCTGGACATTTTTACAAATTATTCTTGGGCTTAGCGGCATTTATCAATACACAGAGGCCTTACCGCCAAGAATTTTACTCTTTGGTGTTTTCCCGACCATAATATTTATAGGATCCATTTTTTTGACAATCAAAGGAAGAGCATTTATAGATCAGATTGACCTGGAAAAACTGACTTATTTCCACAGTATTCGGATACCAGTTGAGATCGTTTTAGCTTTGCTTTATTATCAAGGGGTCGTATCTGTTTACATGACATTTGAAGGGACAAATTTCGATTTGTTTTCAGGCATAACGGCACCTATTGTGGCCTATTTGGCTTTTCGGGTGGTCAAAGGAAAAAAGAAATTCTTGTTGTGGTGGAACATCATTTGCCTCTTACTTCTACTGAACGTTGTGATAACCGCAATATTAGCATTTCCAACACCTTTTCAGCAGTTGGCATTTGACCAACCTAATATTGCCGTCTTGTATTTCCCATTCAATTTGTTGCCAACAGTTGTTGTCCCTACAGTATTGTTTGGACATTTAATAGCCATTAGACAACTTACGAAAGGGTTTTGATATTAATTAAGAAAGCCAAAAGACCTTCTTAAACCAAGAAGGTAAACGGCTGGAACCACTTAGAATGTTTAACCTAATGAGCGAAAAGTGCTGACAGTTTGCTTTTTATTCCTATTTTTAAAGGTTGAAATACGAGTAAGCGTTCAATTGCTATTTTCCTAAGCCATTGGATTCTTAAATCTTCAGAAGAAATAGTCAATGAAAGGTAAGGTAATACGCCAATTGGCAGCGGTCATGTTTACAGATATTGTTGGTTATACAGCGCTGATGCAAAAAGATGAAGCCTTGGCCGTGAGTATCAGGGGCCGACATCGGGAGGTTTTCGAAAGCCTTCATAAAATTCACAATGGTGAAATCATACAATATTATGGAGATGGTACCCTTAGTGTTTTTAAAAGCGCCATCGAAGCAACAAATTGCGCCATCCAAATCCAGAAACTTTTGCAAGAAGGCGATCTAGTACCTGTGCGCATAGGTATGCACATGGGTGACATTGTTTATAGTGAAACGGAAGTATATGGTGACGGAGTAAATTTTGCTTCCCGGATTGAAAGCATGAGTGTGGCTGGTGGTATTCTTTTGTCGGAGAAATTAAATGATGAGCTAAAAAACCATCCTACTATTGCTACAACTTCTCTTGGTCATTTTGAACTTAAGAACATTGCAAAGCCCGTTGAGGTATTTGCAGTTTGCAATGAGGGAATTAAAGTCCCTTTATTTCAGGAATTAAAAGGAAAGCAAAAAATTGCCTACAAGACCGTTGCGGTGCTTCCCTTTACAAATATGAGTACGAGTGCGGAAAATGAATATTTTAGTGATGGCATAACGGAAGAGATCATCAACGCCTTGGCGAAAATTAAGAGCCTGAAAGTTACTTCCAGGACTTCCTCTTTCTTCTTTAAAAATAAAAATATTCCAATCAAACAAATAGCGAAAGAATTGGATGTTTCTGCTATTCTTGAAGGTAGTGTTCGTTTGGCTGGCGATACAATGAGGATTACTGCTCAGTTGATCCAAACAGAGGAAGATTTTCATTTTTGGTCGGAAACATGGGACAGGAAGCTGGAGAATATTTTCGAAGTTCAGGATGAGATCAGTCTTTTGATTGCGGATAAGTTAAGAGAGCATTTTGGGCACTTTGAAATAAATGAACACCTTGTAACCAAACCAACAGAAAGTATCAGTGCCTATGAGTACTGTTTAAAAGCAAAATTTCACAAGAACAAATGGAATCCGAAAGATGTTGAAACGGCGATTTCCTATTATGATAAGGCTTTAAAGATTGACCCCAATTATTCTGAGGCATTGGTTGGAAATGCGGACTGTTATAGTTTTTTAGGAACTACTGGATTTATGCCGTTTGAAGAAGCATGGGGGAGAACTATTCAGTATACGAATCAGGCGATCGCATTAAACGATGAATCTTCAGGTGTTTATTATCAGTTGTCCAATCAATCTTTTTTTATAGGATGTGATTATGCCAAATCGCTTACTCAAATGAAGAAAGCGATAGAGATCAATCCAAACAATGCCGATGCCCAACAATTCATTTCCTTTTTATACATCATTGCAGGCAATAGGGATAAAGCAAAAAATCACCTTGATATTGCATTAAGCATCAATCCACTTTCAGATGAAACCCATTTTTTCCGGGCTTATTTCCATTATATGATTGAGGATTACGCGAAAGCCCTGGAAATGCTCAATCGCTGCATAGCCAATAATAATAAAAATATACCTGCGCACAGTATTAAAACATTGTGCTTATTGAAATTAGGAAAATACGAGGAGGTAATTACTTACTTTGATGATGTGCCTGAAGACGTGATTATTGAAGGAGAAAAAACCGGAGCCATTGCTTTGGCTTATGCGATGAAAAAAGACAAAGCCAAAACTTTAAAGTACCAACACCTATTAGAAGAACAATCCAAGGCACCTAATGGATTTACGTCTGATTCCTATTTATTTTTGATGTACGCTGTTTTAGGGGAGGCCGACAAGGCATTTCAATGGGTTGAGAAGGCCCTCCAAAACAAGGCTTCCCTATTGCTCCTTCGGTACACCGATCCTTTGGTTAATGATTTAAAAAAGGATTCAAGATATACCAAATACCATAAAGTCATTTATCCCAATTGCAATGAGGCTCAATCTATAGGCCCCAAAAAAGCTTTGTTAGATGAGGAAACTACAGAAAGCTACAAAAACCGCTTATTAGCACTTTTCGATGAGGAAAAACCCTACCTGAACAGTGATTTGTCATTGCGATCTTTAGCCAATCATTTAGAAATACATCCAAATCAACTCTCCTGGTTGCTTAATGAGAGCATTGGTAGAAATTTTAATGAGTTTGTCAACCATTACCGAGTGGAAGCTTTTAAGGAAATTGCGAATGATCCTAACAATTCCCACTTGTCTCTAATAGGCTTGGCGTATGACAGTGGGTTTAATTCAAAAACCGTTTTTAATACTTATTTTAAAAAAGAAACTGGTCTAACTCCTAAGCAGTTTCTTAAAAGTCAGAATTAAAGTGGTTTTCAATAGGTTCTGATTTATAATCACGAACATTTTACCAAAACCTCCGGCTTACTTTTGTTTCATTATTAAAATAAAATCTTTAACCCGGACTACGCAATAGATTGTTTATTCCATATTTCGGGTTTAATGTCAAAAACACTTAACGATGAAAGCAATAATAAGCACAGGGTATGGATCAGCTGAGGTTCTTCAAGTACAAGAAGTAGCAAAGCCTATACCTAAGGAAAATGAAGTTTTGATAAAAATATACGCAGCTTCCGTCACCAGAGCTGGAAGTATGATGCGCACAGGTAAGCCTTATATTGGTCGTTTATTTTTAGGTCTTTTAAAACCCAAAAATCCTATTCCCGGAACTGGCTTTGCAGGCGTGGTTGAAGCAGTAGGGAATGGGGTGAGGACTTTTAAGGTAGACGACCGGGTATACGGGGAGTCTCTAGAGATTTATGGCACACAAGCTGAGTACCTGTGTCTGCCTGAAGATGGTTTAATTACCACCATGCCTAATAATATGACTTTTGAGGAAGCTGCACCAGTTTGCGATGGGGCATTAACTTCCATTAATTTCCTAAAGGAATTGGCTGAAATAAAACCTGGACAAAAAGTTTTGATCAACGGCGCTGCTGGAAGTTTAGGTACCTCTGCGGTACAGCTTGCCAAATACTACGGGGCCGAGGTGACGGGGATCTGTAGCACCACAAACCTTGAAATGGTTAAGTCATTAGGGGCCGATCATGTTATTGATTACACGAAACAAAACTTTTCTATAAATGATCAAACATATGACATTATCTACGATACCATAGGGAAGCTGTCATTTTCAGCATGCAAAAGTTCTTTGACTGAAAAGGGAATGTATGTCTCACCTGTTCTGGGAATGCCGCTCCTTTTCCAAATGTTACGGACCTCAATATTTGGAAGTAAGAAGGCAAAGTTTTCTGCTACAGGATTAAAACCCGTTGCTGAATTGAAAATACTATTTAAAGAAGTAAAGGAAATCATTGAAGCAGGTAAACTAAAATCATTCATGGACAGGAGCTTTCCCCTGGAACAAGTAGGGAATGCCCATAGGTATATTGATAAGGGGCATAAGCGAGGGAATGTAGTTTTGGTCATGGAACATAAAACGGACAAACTTCCGATAGCAAATCCGCAATTAAACAATAGCGAATCGGCTTGAAACGATAAGACTATGAAACGGACAAAACAAATACTCAGGATAGTATTTATCCTTGCAAGCATAGGCTCTTTGGCCTTCGTACCGTGGATTTTGGTTAAGGCTTGGATAATGCCATTACCGGACACAGTTCAGGAACAAGTAAATGAAGCAATTGACTATGGCTTTGATGGAATGGTAGTCTATGTGGATAAAGCAGGCCAGTCACCCGCATTGTATACAGCCGGCTGGCATGACCGGGAAAAGAAAATACCTGCCCGTCCAGATGCCCTATTTAAGATTGCCAGTATAGGCAAGTTATATGTCGCAGTTGCTATCGCTAAATTGGCCAATGACAAACGTTTGTCTTTGGACAATACCCTTGCTGATTACTTCCCTGAACTTGTGGGGAAAATTGAATTTGCAGAAAGAATTACTTTGAGATTAATGGTGCAGCACCGATCTGGTATACCCAACTTTATCGACAATCCTGCTTACTGGGAAAATCGTCCGAATTTCAATAAGGAAGCACTTGAACTAGCCATTGAAATGCCTGCTAGTTTTGAACCAGGTGAAGATTATGAATATTCGAACACCAATTACCTGTTGCTTACCCAAATTATTGATAAAATCGTAGGGTACAACCATAACCAATATATCAAGGAGGAGATTTTAATACCACTTGGACTAAACAATACTTTTGCTTCACTTAGTGAAGTGGATATAGAGGAGGTAATGAGTGGCTATTATGTGGGGGAGGAGCAGGATTTTAAGACGGAAGAACAAGGAATGTTAGCTACTGCAGCTGACGTAGGTACATTCTTGAGAGCATTAAACGATGGCTCACTGTTTGATGAAGGGGAACAGGAAATCTATTCCTCAATTTATGTGTATGAGCATACCGGTTTGATTGTTGGCTATCAGAGTATTGCAAAATACTTCAAAGACATGGATACGGTTGTGATTCAATTTAACAATACAACTAACTTTGATGGGTATGACTGGAATCTAGCAGAAATCATGTACAGCCGTATAGTGAAAATAGTAAGGGATTAAAAATATGCATTTCAGCAAACATTAGGGGATAAGGTTGCCGCATTCACATAGACGTTAGGCCAATCCAGTAAAACCACAGGCATTCCCATTATGTTGGAGAAAATCCTTTTAAATACCTTAAAAGCATACTAGATTGAGGTATTGTTGCTTAGTAATATTCTAGCGACACATTTGGCCTCCATTAAATCAAAAAACTTGCCTGTATGAAGATTAAGATTTCCACAATTTTGGTATTGTTGGCTTTAGTAGCTTGTTCAAAACATAGTGATTTTCAGTTGTTTTCACCAAATGGGGTGCTGCAGGTAAATGTTTCAAATATTGACAATTCCAGTGCTTTTACTGTAATTAATGGTTCGGATACCCTTCTGGAATCCTCCATAATAGGACTAAAAGTAAATGGTATACGTTTTGTCGAAAATGTATCATTTAGCGACTTTAATAAGACCGAGCTTAATGAAACCTGGGAAACTATAAATGGAAAACAAGCGACTGTCAACAACCATTATAATGGATTTAATTTCAAAGTTGCAAAAAACCAGTCCTCATCTTATTGGTATGAATTTGAGTTCAGGGTTTATGATGATGGTTTTGCCTATCGGTATAGCTTCCCATCCGAAGCCATTCAAGACAGTATAAAAATTGATCAGGAATTAAGCAGCTTAAATTTCAAGGATGACTATACCTATTGGGCATACAATGGTGAAAAACACAATATAGGACCGGTTCTCAGGACTGAAAAAAGTAATGAAGAAGTTAGAACCCCTATTGTTATGAAATTTCATGACAACAGTTTTATGGCCATCCATGAAGCAGAAATAATGGAATTTGCTCCTTTTACTATAGCTGCTTCGTCCAATGATACATCACTTGGTTTCAATATAGCCTATTCAAAACGCAACCAACCTTTTAAGACCTCATGGAGGGCTTTTATGTTGGGAGAAAAGGTGAGTGATTTGGTTGAATCTGACTTGCTGGTGAATCTAAATGAACCCAGCAAAAATCAAGACTTTTCATGGGTAAAGCCGGGTAAATCTCTGTGGGATTGGCGTGTTTTAGGTTATAAAGCTGCCGATGGTTTTGAATATGAACTTAATACAGCATCCCATAAAAGAATGATTGATTTCGCTGCTGAAAATAATATTCAGTACTTGTTAATTGATGCTGATTGGTATGGCGATGAGTTCAATGAAAATTCTGATCCTACCACTACAAGAGAAGGAATTGACATTGAAGCATGTATGCAATATGCAGCCGATAAAAACATTGGGATCATCCTTTATTTAAATGATGTAGGCGCTAAAAAATTCGGACTGGAAAGGGTTTTGAAACAGTTTTCAGAATGGGGTGTCATTGGGGTGAAATATGGCTTTATGAAAGGTGGGCCAGAAGAAAAGGTGAAGAATACCAGGGGCATTGTAGCCCTGTGTGCCAAATATAAATTAATGGTAGACTTTCATGACAATCCCATTCCCCCAAGTGGAGATAGAAGAACATGGCCCAATCTTATTACCAAAGAATTTGGTCATGCTCAGGGAGATGCCAAATATTCTCATTTCCCTGAAACAGCTGTCAATCAAGTTTTAATCAATCAGATAGCAGGGCCATTGGATATGACCAATGGATGGTTTGATTTAAATAGTGCACATGTGGGTAGGCCTAAAGTTTTTGAGGAGCTACCAGGAACTGTGGTTGCAGAAGTAGCTAAGCTTATTACCATCTATTCTGGATGGATAGTATTGCCAGATAGCCCTGAAGCCTATTTTAAAAAAGAAGATTTGTTTGACTGTATTCGGAAAATGCCAGCACAATTTGATAGTTATAAAGTGCTGGATGCAGCAATGGATAAATATGTCAGCATTGCCAGAAAAGCTGGAGATGATTGGTTTGTAGGCTCCCTTACCAATAGAGAAGCACGCTCGATTACATTGGATTTAAGTTTTTTGTCGAAGGATGAAAAATACGAGGCAATACTTTATGAGGATGCCGAAAATTCTAATTTCCTTACCAACAAAGAATACTATACAATTCGAAGACAGGCAGTTGATGTTAAAACCAAACTTGATGTCCGAATGGCTGAAGGAGGGGGGCATGTGGTGTATTTTAAAAGGATTTCGAATGAAGATGAATAACAAAAGGCAACTAAAAGACATAGTATAGTGGGGTAGTAGCTAGCTAAACCATACCTTAACCATTACGCTTCAAGATCTATAATGAATAAAACACTTAAGTTTTTTCTGTACCTTATTGCATTTGCAGCATTAACCATTCTTACACAAATTGGCGGAATCGCCCTATTAATGGGAATTATTGCTTGTCGTTACTTCAATTTTAGTTACAATAGATTAGCTCTCCCGATTGTTGCATATCTCATGTTAACATTTATAATTGTCCCTATTATAGCGCCAATCTTCGGTAGAGAACGTGTCAAGAACACCAACAATATCCGACCAACCAGTGTAATTACAATACTTTTAAACAGGAATTACGTTAAGCCTCAGCTCAATGAACTACTTCAACAAACGGCAAATCAATTGCCTTCTGAATTTGAACTTCAATATTTAGACGCAAACTTTCCATTTATTGATAAATTTCCTCTTTTACCGCACTTAAGCCACAACGACGGCAAAAAAATCGATATAAGCTTGATGTATCTATCCTCTAGTGGTAGTTTAATCAACTTAAAACCTAGCAGAACGGGGTACGGAGTATTTGTTGAACCCACATCTTCGGAATTTAACCAAACAAACGAGTGCAAAAAGATGGGATACTTTCAATATGATTTCCCAAAATACCTAACATTGGGCACCATAAATATTGACATTGACTTTTCCAGTGAAAATACCAGAATACTAATTCAAAAACTTCTTAGTTGTAAACAATTAGAAAAGTTGTTTGTAGAAAAGCATTTGGTGCAACGTATGAACTTAAAAGATTCAAAAATAAGGTTTCAAGGTTGCCAAGCGGTGAGGCATGATGACCATCTACACGTTCAAATAAAATAAAAAGGTATACCATTTATTGAACAATGATTTAAACTAGTATTAAGATGGAATGAAATTCGACTTGATGATGATTTAATGAAAAGACAATGCACACTAGCACCCACCCTAAAAGGGGTAGCTAGTGTTCTGTGCTTTACGAAGTTGTTAACAATCGAGTAGTAATTCAAATGGAGCTTAATAGTGTAAATCAAGATTTCCAAGTAGCTTAAAACCTTATTCTTAACGAAAAAGACTTTCAAAGAAGCCATGAATTATCAAACATTTCAACCCCATCCAGATTTACAAGCGCTTGTAAACTGCTATTGGACTTTAGAAATCCCTGCTGAATTGAATGCTCAAAAACAAAGGATTATACCTGATGGCTGTATTGAAATGGCTTTTATCCTGGGAGATGACATAAAACGCTATACTACCGAAAGTGAATTCATTATTCAACCACGTGCAATGGTGCTTGGGCAAACAATAGAACCTTTTTATATTGAACCAACAGGTTATGTCAATACTTTTGCGATTCGATTTCACCCTTATGGTTTTGCTAACTTCGTAACCATTCCGATTAAAAAACTGGTGAATAAGGAAACGCCAATTGAATTATTGTTTGGTGAAAAAGACGCCAATGCCCTAATACAAAAGATAATTAAGGCAAGCGATAGTAGGGAACGAATAGGGGAAATTGAAAGGTTTCTTTTAGATAAGATGAATGAAAAAACAACTATTGATACTATCGTGAAATCGACCATTGATGCCCTGTTATTAACCAATGGAAGTGCTTCGATAGGGACAATTCTTAAGAAGGATCTATCCAAAAGGAGACAACTTGAAAGAAATTTTTTGAAACAAATAGGTGTTAGCCCAAAGCAGTTAGGTAAAGTAATCCGATTACAAACTGCGCTAAAAATGATGCTCAACAAAGAGGCAGAAAACCTAACCAATATCGCTTATGAAAGTGAGTATTTTGACCAAGCCCATTTTATAAAAGATTTTAAGGAGTTTACCGGAATCAACCCGAAAAAGTTTTTAGGCAATGAAAGCATGGCACTTTCTACCCTTTTTTACAAATAGTCTGGCTGACGCATTTTTACAATTTTGCACCGTACAAGTGTTCTAAATTTGTATTGTCGATTTAAAGATGACAATATGATCAAAACAATACTTTATACAGCCACATTACTAAGCTTTAGTATGATGGCCTGCAACAGCCAAAACGAATCCACAAACGATATGAAAAGCCATGTTTCCATTTTTGAAATTCCAGCCACGGATCTTTCAAGAGCAGTAGATTTTTATCAAGCAATTTTAGGCATTCCCATTGAGAAAATGGAAATGCCAGGGATGGAAATGGGATTATTTCCATACGAAGACCAAATGGTTACAGGCGTTATAATGAAAGGGGAAGGGTACAATCCTTCAGCTGATGGCCTTACGCTGTATTTAAATGGTGGAGATAACCTGCAAAACATACTTGGTAAGGTCGAATCAAATGGAGGGAAAATTATTGTCCCGAAAACAGCTCATGCGGATGTCAGTGGGTTTTTTGCCTTGTTTTTAGATACAGAAGGAAATAAACTTGGTCTACATTCGCCTAATTAGGTTGGACAGAGTGAAGCGCAAAGCATTGAACACAAAAAAAGGTTCGGGTTTTAATCCGAACCTTTTTTGTCTTTAATTGTGTATATTTCTATCGGACTTTAAAGCAGAATCTTAATCGCTTTAATAGGTGGACTGGTTTTATCGGCCCAAATAGTAACCGTGAGGTTAAAAATCTAAGGTTTCACTATCCACCATATCAATATAGCGCTTCATTTTCTTGAGAATGACTTTGAAGTGATGGGTTTCATCTCTTGTCACAAAAGTGATGGCCAAGCCCTCTGTTTTGGCTCTCCCGGTACGGCCTACACGGTGCACAAAGTCCTTAGGAGATCTAGGCAATTCATAATTTATAACATAAGGAAGCTCAAGGAAATCAATCCCTCTGGAGATCAAATCTGTAGCCACCAATATTTGTAGTTTTCCTGATTTGAAATCCTCCAAGGCCTTCAATCTTGCATATTGACTCTTCTTCCCGTGAATTGAATCTGCTTCAAATCCATTATGATAAAGCTTTCTAGCTACCGCATCTGCTTTAACGCCAGAAGAGGTAAATACCAAAACCTGGCTCATTTCATTTTCTTTGAGCAAGTGTCTTAGCAAAGGTCCTTTGCGGTCATCACTCACAAAGTAGCCGGATAAGTTTATCAATTCCACATCCTCAGCATTGTCTTTTATCTCAACTACCTCTGGATTTGAAAGCAATACCCGGTTGATTCCTGCCAACTGATCACTTAATGTTGCCGAAAACAACATGTTTTGCCTTTTGCCAGGCAATAGCTCAAAGATCTCTTGCATTTCTTTTTCGAAACCAAGATTTAACATCTTATCCGCTTCATCGAGCACCAATGTCTCCACTTTTGATAGCTCTATAGCACTGGACCTTTGCAAGTCTAGCAAGCGACCAGGGGTGGCAATTAATATATCCACACCGAAAATAGCTTTCATTTGTGGATTGATAGATACGCCGCCATAGATGGCCATCGATTTGATCGGATGGGGTAACTTATGGGACAATTCTTTAAATACTTCAACAACCTGAATCGCCAATTCTCGAGAAGGAACTAGAACCAGGACTTTAGGCTGTCTACTTTTTTTAGCTGCGGGCCCATAGGCCATTTTATTTAATATTGGCGCTACATAGCTAACTGTCTTTCCTGAGCCTGTTTTAGCGATTCCTAGTAGATCCCGTCCTTTGATTAACACAGGAATGGCTTGAGCTTGAATAGGCGTAGGGCTCTCGTATCCCAGAGAAGTAATATTGGAAAGTATCGAAGGATGGAGCTTGAGTTTTACAAAAGACATGTTTCAAATTTATAATTATGGACTTATGGCCTGAACCATACTATAATAGTACGAAAAATAAAGAAAATCCTTCTAGAGGTATTCTTTTACTATCCGTGAAGTTAAAGGTAATTGTTTTAAAAAATGAGCTTAATCCAATGCTTTTTAATTACTTAATGAATAGGGGGTTGATTAATTATATTTTAAAAACTTTTAGGAGGTGAAATAAAACATTCTTTAAAATTGAATGAGCCTGCCAAGGTCACCCATGTCTTGAATGCAAATGTAGCGGTTGAAGTATTCGTATTGCCCGAAAAAGCCCTCTAAAGGGGGCTTTTTAAACAGATTTTAGGTGCATTACAGTTAATTTGAGCATATATGAAAAAGTAGCGGTGAAAATTACTTTTATGTAGGCATCCTTATTTTTAAATCCATTAAATTAGTAAGGCATATATGGGTGGACACTACTTAGCAGTAGCCATTTACCTGCTTTATTCATTACCTTCAGAAACCAACGGCATAATAAGTGAAAATTGAAAAGCTGCACCACATCGCAATAATTTGTTCCGACTACCCTAAGTCTAAAAAGTTTTACACCAATATTTTGGGATTTACGATCGACAAAGAAATTTATAGAGAAGAAAGGCAATCCTATAAACTTGACCTTTCCTTAAACGGGCAATATTTAATCGAACTTTTCTCTTTCCCTGACCCGCCTTCAAGACCCTCAAGACCTGAAGCGAAAGGCTTGAGGCATATTGCTTTTGGAGTAAAGGATATTGACGAGGCAATTGAATATTTGAAATTAGAGGGGGTAATAGCAGAGGATATTCGAATAGATGAATTCACCAATAAGAAGTTCACCTTTATCGCTGACCCAGACAATTTGCCAATTGAATTTTACGAAACATGATAAATATTGGGCGTTATATTGATGGGTTTAATTTTCTTTTTCCCCAAAGCATAGACAAAGCGCCTTGGGAGTTTATCAATGACTTGGAAAACATAATAAATGAACGAATTCCCCAATTATCAACAAATTATAGGATTGAAAACAATATCGCAATACATAAAACAGCAACAATAGAACAGGGTGTAATATTGAAGGGGAGCGTCATCATTTCAGAAAATTGCTTCATAGGAGCAAACGCCTACTTTAGAGGGCCTATTTATTTAGGTAAATCTGTTAAAATTGGTCCGGGTTCAGAAATCAAACAATCTATAATCTTCGACAACTCAGCAATTGCGCACTTTAACTATATTGGAAACAGTATTATAGGCAAAAACATTAATTTTGAAGCAGGTTCAATTTGTGCCAACCACTATAATGAAAGGCAAAATAAAACGATTTTCATTAATTATAATGGACAGCTAATTGACACCAAAACGGAAAAATTCGGATCTTTGGTTGGTGACAATTCCAAAATTGGTGCCAATGCAGTATTGTCACCAGGCTCAATTTTAGAAGTAAACAGTATTGTCAAAAGACTCGAATTAATTGAACAATTAAAATGAACAAAAAGAGCAAGGTACAAGCCCTTTTATCATCCTCCATAAATAGTGAATTCTTGAAATTAGCGCCTTATGAAAATAATCTCAACGAATATTGGAACACCAACCACCTTTCTTTGGAAAGGCAAGGAAGAAACAACTGGTATCTATAAAAAGCCTACGAATGAACCGCTTTATTTAACGAAAAACGATGTTTTAGGCGATGAGATTTCCAATCGATTGAATCATGGAGGTTATTATAAAGCATGTTATTTGTTTTCTGCAGAACAATACCCGTATTGGAAGGATTTGTATCCAGATCTTGACTGGTCCTGGGGCATGTTTGGGGAAAACCTTACAGTAAGCGAGTTTGATGAAAGAGAGGTGTTTTTGGGGGCCATTTATAAGGTAGGGGATGCCCTGGTTCAGGTTTCCCAGTACAGAGAACCCTGCTATAAATTTGGGCATAAATTTGGGACCCAAAAAGTGCTGAAGCAATTTATTGAACATGGTTTTGGAGGTACTTATGTAAGCATTCTAGAAGAAGGACACGTTACTGTAAACGATGAATTTAAACTGGTAGAACGGCCTGAAAACAGTTTAACGGTAGCAGCATTATTTGAACTTGTATTCGCAAAAGATAAGCATCCAGAATTGCTAAAAATTGCCGCCAATAGCAAAGCCATTCCTCCCAAAAAGCGGATTCTATTAAGTAGTTTTATCGAATTATAGGGTTAATCTAGCCTGGATGAGAAAATCTTCTTAATGGTATATATATCATTTTTAGCTTCAGGCCTGGAATTTCAAGTACAATACGTTTTTACTTAAATGGTTGATTTAAACAGATTAAAACAAATTTTTAAGTTTGGTAAAGAACTTATTTTAAAGGACATTCAGGTTTTATTAAAGGCTGCTAAAAGTGGTTCATTCGACAAGAAAGAATTCCTTATAAATGAAGGATAAACAAGGAATGATGTTTTCTTTATCAAAAGCGGTCTGGTTCGCTTTTTTTATCCATCAAATACTAGGAATCTAAAATTGGAGGCCATTAGAATTTATGTTCTCCAACCATTGTTAAAAGAGGTAATAAAATGGGCTGAATCTTTAGTCTTACTAACTCAGAGAGAAAACTATTTTAGATTTTGAGACAGGTTATTAAAGACAGAAAACCCAAATTAAAAGGTGAATTATGACCGGATTCAAAAAAGGAGGTTCGGGCAATGGCCAGGTAAAAGCCTGTAGTCACGAAGGCAATCCATTGTCGATTGCCTTATTCGGGTTAAAGATGCTTAAAAATCATTAGACATGGGTTTCAACCTGTGGAATGGAAGAATATGAGAGTAGGATTTTGTGGGTATTGGTACTTTTATTCTGCTTCTATATCGCCGAAATATCGACTTATGTTTGCATCAGCACCCTACTTATCAATGTCTTCGAATCCAGGTTTTATTTCTCCTTGCTTGGGTACAGACATGCAAATTGATTTGTAAGTGGAAAATGGAATTCAAGGGAGGGATTATAACTTTCATTCCAGCTTTTATTTCCCTAAACCTTTGTAGTAATTATTTACCTTCGCTATTTTAGTACTTTGTCAGCCATTCGAGGCAAAAGCATTTTTAGTAGGCCTTTTGCTCAAAACAAGTAAATAATGAAAACCTTAAATAGTTACCTTCTTTATTGCTGCATTGGAGCAATCCTTTTGTCCTGTAATACAAAAGAATCCCCTGAACTGATAGCCGAACGTGCTTATCCGACTTATTCCGATGCTTACAAAGCACCAGATTTTATTTTTGACGATCGGATAGAGAAAATTAAAAAGATTGGTCCTGAAATTCAGAATTTAATAGAAAACCATGCCAAGGCTAATAATATCCCTGGCATTGCTTACGGAATTGTAGTAGACAATGAGTTGGTGTTTTCATCGAGTACAGGACTAATAAATATTGAGAAGGAGGTAGCTGCGTCTCCATTGTCTTCTTTTAGAATAGCATCAATGACCAAAAGTTTTACGGCTATGGCTATAATGAAACTTATGGAGGATGGAAAGCTGACTTTGAGTGATCCTGTAAGTAAATATATTCCTGAAATGGCTACACTAGAATACCTTACCAAAGATGCACCGATTATTGATATTGAAAACCTATTAACCATGACGGCTGGTTTTCCCGAAGACAACCCTTGGGGTGACCGGCAATTAGAGGTATCGGATCAAATGTTGAAAAATCTTATTGGCGAAGGTGTTTCCTTTTCCAATGTTCCTGCTTTCGAATTTGAATACAGCAACACAGGGTATGCTATCCTGGGGGATATTGTATCACGTATAGCTGGAATTCCATTTCAAGATTATATTACTCTCAATATACTTAAACCATTAGGTATGGAACAAACCTATTGGGAATACGATAGTGTTCCTGTTGGGGATTTGGCAATTGGTTATCGTTGGGAGGACGAACAATTGATATTAGAACCGATGCTTCATGATGGAGCTTATGGCGCTATGGGAGGGTTAATTACCTCAATTGAGGATTTTAGTAAATATGTCAGTTTTCATCTTTCTGCATGGCCTCCAAGGAATGATGATGACAATGGGCCTATTAGTAGGAGTTCACTAAGAGAAATGCAAACACCACAGTTTTCTAGTCTGAATTCAAATGGAGTAGACTTCAATGGGGATCCATGTGCCATGATTTCTGGCTATGGATTTGGGCTGGGCATAACAGAATTTTGCAATAATTTAAAACAGGTGGGGCATGGAGGTGCGCTTCCTGGTTTTGGGAGTAATTATAGGTTTTATCCTGAATACGGTATTGGGGTCATGGCTTTTTGTAACCTCACCTATACAAGTCCATGGCCTTTTAGCGAAATAGGAAAATTGCTTTTTGAGACATTAGAATTAAAGCCAAGACAACTTCCAGTTTCAACTATTCTTGCCGAACGACAAGCACAAATAGTCCAATTGATTCAGCATTGGGATATTGAATTGGAAGACAAAATACTGGCAGAGAATTTTTACCTTGATCAATCCAGAGAAGATCGTATGAAGGGAATAAATAATGTTTTGGATAAAGCTGGACCTATTGAGAAGATTGATGAAATTGAAGCTTATAATCAACTTAGGGGTAAATTCAAAATGGTAGCAGCGCATGGTGTTGTCAATGTCTTTTTTACGCTTACACCAGAAAAATTTCCGAAAGTGCAACAACTGGATATTTCATTTGAATCAAATGAATGAAAATGTACATGGCAGAAAATAAACGGCTTCATGTTAAGGATGGAAAGTGCATTTATTAATGGAACAGTGTAAATAGAGAAAAATAATAAGTTCCTCTAGTACCTATTTCGGATTAAAGAGCCTTTTTCTAGCCAAATCAACATAAAATTCTTTAAAATCAAGAGAAAAAAAATAAACTACCTATATTAGAAATGTTTATAAAATGAAAACCTAGTTATCAGTACTTGTTTTCTGTCTTTCCAGTGATCCGCTGATTCAATGGCATAATTGAAAAATCATCACTTATTTCAGGTTAATTAACCGGACAATTATTAATCAACACTAAAATTACATGATGCAAGCACCTAAAAAAGACAATGGCCTATTCATTGGAGGACTTGTTGCCATACTTTTGGCCAGTTATCTTTCATGGACGATGTTCTTTATATTTCTAAGCTTTATTTTGTATCCATTCGGGATAATTCTTGTTTTACTTTCAAAAAAGAAGTGGTGGATAAAAGTGCTCACAATTTTTTTACCTTTAACTTTCACCATTCCGACAGCTATGATGTTAAGGGATTTCTTTGAGTCTCTAGTCTCTTAATTATGGGGAAATGTTTCCCTAAATCAAATCCTTGAGATGACGCTACTTGCAATAAGCATTGTTAAATGATTTGGCTTTTTCAATGCTGCCTATATCGTTTGTGCTTATTAAAGGATGCCTCCTTGAACCGGGAAGATTGGAAATCTAATTGTAATGGCTACTTTAGAGGCTTTATTTGGCTTTAGCTATCCATACTGAGATATAGACTAAACAGAAAAGATGCGTAAACAAATCCTGATTAATAGATTAAAGAAATATTACCCAATGGAAAGGTTTCACGCTTTTGTTTCATTTCCATTGATTTTTATCTACCTCCTTCTTAAAAATTCTTTTTCTGATGTACTTTTTCTTTTATATGGTCTTTTGATTTGTATCATAATATTGATTCAAGGACAACACTATTGGAAATTGAAATACTACCGATTGATAGAAAAGCCTTTCAACCAAGAAAAAAACTTACATCTTTTCAAAAATGCAAAGAAATTAAATTTACTGTTGATTGGACTAATACCTGTAGTTTTTGGGATTCAACTTTTTTTCACTAACTGGAAAATTATACCTGAAAACTTAATGATTTGGGCTATTCTAGCCAATTTACTTGGCATTTTGGAACATATCAATTACTACAACCGCCAGCTGATGGTTGACAATTCATCAGACCTCGCATACATAAAGCGGAACAGAAAATTGAAAGTAGCCAGTCTGGCTAAAGATTTAAAAGAAAATCAATTTTAAAATTAGCAATAGTTGCGATTGTATTCTCTATCAATTCCCTGCCAATGCAGGTTTTTCATTTTTCCCTGCAAATATGACCACCAATATGGAGGCAATAAACATGATCAGACTGTAGATGACTACAGGGATCACCATGGCGGAATTTTGCAATAAAGTGGCGGCGATCATAATACCAAGCGTACCATTTTGTATGCCTGATTCAATACTTATGGATATTTGTTGCTTGTAAGGCAAGGCAAAAAGGCGGGCAAGCAAGAAAGCAAAACCGAAAGTAAGCACATTCAAAATTAAGGTAACCGGACCTGCCTCAGCAAAGAAACCGATAATATTGTCTTTCTCCTTAAATATGGCACCTCCTACAATGACTACAAAAAACACAATTGAAGCGATCCTCACCGTTTTATCCGCTTTTTGAGAGAGTGCAGGAAACAGGTGTTTTAAGAACATACCAATAGCGACAGGAACTAGCGTCACCCCTGTTATTTGGACAATGGTTTGCAAAACAGGCAAGGCAACGGTTCCTTCTTCACCGAAAAAGACGATGGAATAGTTGATGTACAAAGGAATAGTAACGATTGTTATGACCGAGCTCAATGCGGTAAGACTAATAGAAAGGGCCGTGTCACCTTTACAAAGGTGCGTGATCATATTCGAAGTAGGCCCACCGGGGCAGCTTGCAATGATCATAACGCCTACAGCCATTGAGCCTGTGAGCCCAAAGGCAAGGATGAGGATAAAGCCCAGCACCGGTAACATGATGAGTTGACAAAAAAGTCCAAGACTTATGGCCTTTGGAGAAACGAAGATGTTTTTAAAATCCTTAAGGCTGAGGGTAAGGCCCATGCCTAACATAATAAAGGCCAATGCCAATGGTAAAAAAACGGCGGTTAACACATTGCTTTCCATAGTTGATATTTTGGGTGGTTTATTCTATACTACTTGCATTCAATTTAATCGGGCCATAAGTACAGGGACTGAATATTTTGAATGTGCTTTTCAGCTATTTTTTCAAGATTAATTCCCAATTGCTCCTCATTAACTTTCTCTACTTGCTCACGCATCTCAATAGGCAGTTGGGAATAGCCATGAAAAGCACCTAAAATGGCACCGGCAATGGCTGCCGTGGTGTCATTGTCCCTCCCATAATTTGTAAGGAAAATTAGGGTTTCTTTGAATTTAAAGTCGCTAAATAGCATGGCCGTTAATACCTGTAAGTGGATCTCGGCAGCATGAAATGGCATGTCCTGTTGGTTTTGATCCAGCAATTCATAAGCTCTATGAATACTGGCGTTAGGTATTAAGCCTCCATCTGTACTTGTATTTTCTAATGACAAGCTATCCTTGGCCTCCAATACAATGGACCTGGCAAGTTCAAGAATCCTGTAACTGCTTCGACCTACCAGTCGGCTGGAAAAATAACCTTCAGGATCTACCTCCCTCAATACGTTCAATACTTGATTTGGATCACCTTTGGCCGTCATAGCTGCTGCAGTCATTGCTGCTGACAGGGAACTGATGTCTTTGGCCAAACCCAAATCAAAAATACTCAATTCGAAGGCTTGGTTGTATGCCTCTTCAGGCTGTCCAGGAAACATCAAGCCAACAGCTGGCGAATATAGCAAGCCGGCACAAACCATTTCTCCCCCATAAAATTTCCCCAATGCTTTATGGAAACCCTTCAAATTATTGTCTTGATAGGAGAGCGCTACCTTGTACCATTCTTGTAACCATAAAACCTTGAGATTAACGGATTCCAGGGCCAGGGTTTGTTCAGGTTTTAGTGGCTTGAGGGCATTGAAATATTTCTCATAGTCGTGAATAATATGTTTTGAAAAGGTACTTGCATCAAGTGTCAGGTTATTCTGATCAGCCATATAATCCACAATCAGGGATTTCCATCGGGTGTCATCTGTAGTACCACCCGCTGGGAGGTTGGCTTTCCAAATTCCTTCGGGAGAAACTTCCCTAACCATGGAATCCAGACCTGTGACCCAGCCATAAGTTTTCTGGATGTCTTCTCTTGCCCACATTTCAGTGGGTGCACCCATGGCATCGCCAATGGCACTGCCCACTATTAAGCCTTTAACTTTGTCAGAAAGCTCAATTTTGGTTATCTCAGAGATTTTTAAGTCGGTCTCTTTCGTGGCGATTGTGTTTTGTTTACCATCTTCACAAGACCATAATATACAGCCAATTAAAATCCATATACAATGGCTAAATTTTTTCATCAAAGATTGAATTAATAGCATAAGTTGCCAGTTCTTTTTTTTCTTCCAATGACAAAAACAAAGGAAGTTGGGCCAATCCAAACAAGCGGCGCAATATTTCTACGCCTGTATACTGTGCTAAAAGAGTGTTTTCGAGTGGATAGCTCTTTATGATTCGCTGCAGTTCACTTTCCGGTATTCTAGCCATTTTCAAATGTGCCAACATGATTGCTAAATCGAATTCAGGATCCCCAAGGAAGGAAAATTCGGTGTCAATTATTTTTAAACCCCTTCCAGTTTCAAACCAACTACCAGGATAGAAATCACCATGGATAAGCACCTCTCCCGGACGCAAATATCTTTCTCCCAAAAGATGTATTTTTTCTTTCAAGGCGGAATTGAATTTTACCATAGCAGACAATTCCTGCAAGCCTACCTGAACATCATCTAAGTCGAAGCCATTTTCGGAAAGATATGGAAAAACAAAAATGTGCTGGTGATTCAATTCTCTCATTTCCTGGTTGGTTGGGAAATCAGGGACAGCCAATTGATGAAGTTTCTTTAGATAGGTTAGCATAAGATCGGTAACTCCTTCTTTAAGCGTAGTATTTTCATCATACAGCCATAAATAGTCGCCTCCCGAGTCCAGGAACTCTATAGCCAATAGGTTGGAAGCCTTATCGAAACCCAATACATCTGGGGAAAAGTTGGCCAGTAAATTGTCTTTGTTTATTGCTTCATAATATTTGTATTCAATTTCAATTCGGTTCAATGGAGCAGGTATTTGTGGGTACTTTGCCACAAATGGACGGGATTGTTTTAATACAAAAGTGCGCTTATTTGTTTTTATGGTTAGGGTAATGTTCATGTTACCTTCCCCTGCCTTGTAGGAATCTAAAACATCTTCATCCGGATGTAACATTCCATTTCTTTTCAGATAGGCGATATGGGTTGAATCAAGCGGTTCTTTGATTAAAATCATATTGGTTTTATTAGAAAATTACCTTTCAATTTACAAATTAGAAATCATATTTTTAACAAAGGTCATTTTACTTGAATAAAATTCATCCTCCTAGTTCTTTTCTAGCATTAACTGTTTTATTTTTGGGCCATGAGTAAAAAAACTATAGACAATCCACTTTTTAGCCAATTATCGCTTGAATTGGATGGTGAGCTGCATTACGATAGTTTGATGAAAACTTTGTATGCTACTGATGCTTCAGTGTACCGGTCCCTACCCACGGCAGTGGCCTTACCTAAAAATCAATCTGATATCAAAAAACTGATTCATTTCGCCAATTCAAATAGTCTTTCATTGATTCCAAGAACCGCAGGAACCTCTCTTGCGGGTCAATGTGTAGGAGATGGGATAGTTGTGGATGTTTCCAAATACTTAAATAAAATCATTGAATTCAATAAAGAAGAAGCATGGGTAAGGGTTCAACCGGGAGTTGTAAGGAATGAACTGAACAATTACCTCAAAGAGTACGGATATTTTTTTAGTCCGATTACCAGTACTGCCACCCGCGCAATGATAGGGGGAATGGTAGGGAATAACAGTTGTGGAACCACTTCCATTGTTTACGGTAGCACCCGAGAACACGTACTTGAACTCAAGGTTTTGTTAAGCGATGGGTCAGAAACTGTTTTCAAATCCATGACACCCGATGATTTTGACCTTAAATGCAAACAAGATAACCTGGAAGGGGAGCTTTATCGGCATGTGCGAGAAGAGTTAAGTCAACCAAAAATTCAGAACAATATCAGGGAACATTTTCCCAAAGAAAGTATTCACCGAAGGAATACAGGTTATGCTTTGGATTACCTGTTGGAAACCCAGCTTTTTTCTGATAAAGAGGATCCATTCGATTTCTGTAAATTGTTGTGTGGTTCTGAGGGTACGCTGGCAATTACTACAGAGATTAAGATTCACCTTGATCCACTTCCAGAGCCTTTTGATATTGTGGTGGCTGCCCATTTTGACACCATCCATGATAGCATGAAAGCAGCACAGGTGGCCATGAAGGAAAAGCCTACAGCTGTAGAACTGATGGATAAAAACATTCTGGATTGCACCAAGGAGAATGTTGAGCAGAGTAAGAATAGGGACTTTGTACAGGGCGATCCTGCGGCCATATTAATGGTAGAATTCAGGGGCAAAACAATAGAAGAGGCAAAAAATCAAGGAGCAGTTTTTATAGAAGCCCTTAAAAAAGCTGAACTGGGCTATGCATACCCTATAATAGGTCCGGAAAGAACCAGCAGTGCCTGGGAGCTAAGGAGTGCAGGCTTGGGCCTGTTGGCAAATATACCGGGAGATAAGAAAGCCGTCGCTTGTATAGAAGACACTGCGGTAGATATTGATGACCTCGCAGATTATATTGATGAATTTGCGGAATTGATCGCAAAATTTGGTCAAAAATCAGTTTATTATGCCCACGCTGGGGCAGGGGAAATCCATTTAAGACCTATTCTTGATCTTAAAAAATCTAAGGATGTAGATGAATTTTATAAAATAAGTGAAGCCAGTGCCAAATTGGTAAAGAAGTACAATGGTTCATTGAGTGGTGAACATGGGGATGGAAGATTAAGGGCTGCATTTATTCCATTGATGGTAGGTCAGGAAAATTACGACCTATTTAAGCGGGTAAAAGCCAAATGGGATCCCAAAGGAATTTTTAACCCAGGGAAAATAGTAGATGCGCCCCCCATGAACTCCTCTCTCAGGTACGAGCCTGATCTGCCAAAGAGAGAACATGATACAAAATTTGATTTTAGCCAGGTAGGAGGCATTCTCCAAATGGCAGAAAAATGCAATGGTTCTGGGGATTGTAGAAAATTACCCAATTCCGGGGGCGGTACCATGTGTCCAAGTTATCAAGCTACCAGGTATGAGAAAGATACGACTAGAGGTAGGGCCAACACTTTACGTGAGTTTTTAACCAAAAGCGACAAGAGTAATCCATTCGACCATCCTGAAATAAAAGAGGTAATGGACCTGTGTCTCTCTTGTAAGGGTTGTACTTCAGAATGTCCTTCAAATGTAGACATGGCCACGATCAAGGCTGAGTTTCAGTACCAATATTTTAAATCCAATCCAGTTCCATTACGCTCTAAGGCATTTGCTTATATAAATTCTTTGAATGAACTGGGGAGTATGGTTCCAGGTATAGCCAATTTCTTTTTGTCCAATGGGGTCACGGGTGGCCTTATGAAAAAAGTGCTCGGAGTAGCTTCAGAAAGGCATTTGCCAGCATTAAGTCCTCAATCCTTACGCAAATGGTACAAGAAAAACTATGCGAAACTTACGGGAAAACCTGTAATTAAATCCGTGTACTTTTTCTGTGACGAATTCACCAATCACAATGATACCGCCACAGGGATTAATGCAATTAAGTTGCTTAGACATCTGGGATATGAGGTGAAGATGGTGGACCATTTAGAGAGTGGAAGAGGAGCCATGTCCAAGGGCTTGCTTGACCATGCCCAAAAAATGGCGGATAAGAACGTGGAAATATTTTCTTCGCTTATCAGTGCAGAAAGTCCGCTATTGGGCATAGAACCCTCAGCCATTCTTAGTTTTAGGGATGAATACCCGAGATTGGTAAGCGCTAATTTGAAAGAAAAGGCAAAATCCATAAAATATCACTGTGAGTTAGTAGATGAGTTTTTGGCCAAAGAAGCCATTGCGGGCAATATAAAACCAGAAAGCTTTACCAAGGAAACACGTCAGATAAAATTGCATGGTCATTGCCACCAAAAGGCTTTGTCATCCGTCAATTATTCCAAGAAAATCCTGGAATTACCGGAAAACTACCAAGTGAGTGTAATTCCTTCAGGATGCTGTGGAATGGCAGGTTCATTTGGTTACGAAAAAGAGCATTACGAATTGAGTATGCAGATCGGTGAGATGGTTTTATTCCCCGCTGTTAGAAAAGCAGCGGAAGGCGATTTGATCGCAGCCCCTGGTACCAGTTGTCGCCACCAGATCTCAGATGGAACGGGCAAAAAAGCCAACCACCCTGTTGAGATTTTATTTGATGCAGCAGGCCTAAAAGATTAAGCCCAAGCTCAACCGGATAGCAAATTGTCTGGTTGAGCATTTTTTTGTTCAGGGATATCCTACATTGAGATGCGGTATGGTGAGAAAATAAAGTATAATTGTGGCTATGTCCTAAAAAATTTATAGAATGGCTGAATTTTAACATTAAAACCACCTTATTTTGGCCGTAAATTGACCTGATAGCTAGAATATTATAACCAATCCATATAGTTTTTCTTGATAATTTTTTCTAAAAAAGTAAACTACTTATTCCGGGCTTGACCAAACAACTTACATAGTAGCCGTTACACAAAATACCGCTTGTAGGAAAAATTTATTTTGGTTATCATTGAGAACTTTATTTTCACAAATCCAAAATGAACCCAATAAGCAAAAACAGTCCAGCTATGGAGCCCAATTTTTATTGGGACATGTTAATGCAAGGCAACCGGCAGGGATTAGAAGGACTTTACAAAGAATTCATTAAAATACTTTTTAATTATGGGCTAGCCCTTGTAAAGGATGAAGATTTCATTCAGGATTGTATTCAGGAGGTATTTATAGATTTATGGAAGTACCATCAATCTTTAGGAAAAGCTGAAAATGTTAAAGCGTACCTTTTCAGGGCTTTGTCCCATAAAATATACCGGGAAACTCAGCACAAATCCAAAAGAAAGACAGAGCAATGGAATGATGGATTGGCCAATACCTTTGTGGTGGAATCTATTGAAAGTGAGCTGATTGGCATCCAAAGGGAAAAGAGCCTGCAGACCAAATTGGCCAAAGGATTGGATATATTACCCGTTCGGCAAAAGCAAGTCATTCATTTGCTTTTTTTCGAGCAAATATCCTATGAAGAAGTTTCAAAATTGATGGGGATTAATCTCCGATCAGTTTATACCCTTGCATGGAAAGCCATAGCAAATCTCAAAAAGCACATCGTTTCTGTTTTGTGCACAGTAGGGCTATCAATTCTTTTACAGTTTTACTAAGATTTACAAAAGAAATTAAAATTCCTTTGCTCCCTAAAGTACAATAGAACTGAATAACCAATATTTCAGGAACCATACAGCAACTTAATATTGATTCGCTTTAATGAAAGATTTCACCATTATTAATTAGGTTCAATGCCCTCATGACAATGATAGTTTAAATTTTGCACCCTAAACTTTATAAATGCCTATGTAAAAACTAAAACTTCCTTTAAATAGTAATACCAGATATCCAATAGTGGATGGATTTAATAAATCAATTACCCAAAATAACGAACAGATATGCAAAAAAATATACTGAATAACCTGAGTAATACTTTCAAGTTATTTGCCCTTACTTTCTTCCTACAATGCTTCACCTTTGGCTATTTGCTAGCCACACCAGAGCATGAATCATTGAAAGTGGAACACAATAGCCTTGATAATGCTAAAAACTTTTCAAGCTTAAAAGGCATTAATACCAGCCCAAACCTTCTCTGGGAAGTTCCAGTGACCATAAAAGGAGTGATTACAGATGAAAATGGAGATCCTATGCCAGGAGCTACCATTACCATAGCCAATAGTACCCAGGGAACAGTCTCAGATATTGATGGGAATTTCTCTCTTGATGTAGAAGAAGGAACTACGTTGGTAATTTCTTTTATCGGCTATACTACCAAAAGAATTCAAGTAGGTAACCAAACGCAATTCCAAATATTAATGGAATTGGACGATACAGCACTTGAAGAAGTGGTGGTTGTTGGGTACGGAACTCAAAAGAAAAGGGATGTTACCGGTTCGGTGGTGAGGGCAGATATAGAGGCCTTTCGAGAGTCTCCGAATGTTAACCTTGCCCAATCTCTTCAGGGATCTGTTCCTGGATTGAATGTAGGTCAGGTAAATAGAGCAGGGCAAAACCCCTCTATTTCAGTACGTGGTAGAACTACCCTCAGTGGCAATCAAAGCGTTTTAATAGTAGTAGATGGAATCATTTTTACTGGCAGTATGGCGGATTTAAATCCTGCAGACATTGAATCTGTTGATGTCTTAAAGGATGCAAGTAGTATGGCCATTTTTGGTGCCCAGGCAGCAAATGGAGTGATCATGATCACCACAAAAAGTGGTAAAATGGAGCAAAAGCCCATTTTCAATTATACGGGTACGGTCACCACTCAAACGCCAACCAACAGGCCAAAGCTTTTGGATAGGGATGGGTTTTTGCAAAAAGTCAGGGATCAGGATTGGCCTCAGTCTTACCTGGCACCTGATTATACTCAACCCAATCCGGATTACAATGTCGCAGCTTTATTCGAACCTACCGTCTATGCTGGTTTTGAAAATGGAACCAACTTCGATTGGTGGGATGCAGCCACTCAAAAGGGCTTAATAAACAATCATAATTTAAGTGTAAGGGGAGCTTCAGAAGCTACTTCTTATTATATTTCTACTGGATATACCAAGCAGGAAGGCTTTATTATGAATGACCAATACGAAAGGGTAACTGCCAGGATCAATTTGGACCATCAAATATTGGATTGGTTTAGATTTGGAGTTCAAACCTTTGGCTCTTTTGCTGACAATTCTGGAGAAATTCCTGCCTTAAGTCAAATTACCACCATGCCCCCATTGGTGACACCCTATGATGCGGATGGGAATGTAATTCTTAATCCTGATGGAGCCATTCGGGCCAATCCATTTTTAAGTCCATTGTCCAATGATTTTGACAAAAGCAATAATTTATTTGCCAATGTCTATATGGATATAGAGATCCCTTTCATTGAAGGGTTGAAATACCGTGTTAATTTCGGTAACAACTATAACTGGAGAAGGCATTATAGAAGCAATGTATATGGAGCAGGTGCAGCAGGAGAGGCCTTTAAAAGAAATTATAGCAAATATGACTGGACCCTTGACAATATTGTAACCTATCGCAAAAGTTTTAATAACAACCACAACCTGGACCTCACAATGGTGGTAGGTCGTAGGGAACTGAAATATGAAAGTACAGAGGCCAATGGGACCAATTATTCAAATCTTAGCTTAGGATACAATGACCTAAGTTTAGGACAGCTTCAGTTGATTAATTCCAGTGCATGGGATGAAAGTTATGTTTACCAGACGGTGAGAGCCAATTATGATTTTAGTAGCAAATACATGCTGACAGCAACTGTTCGTAGGGATGGTTTTTCTGGTTTCTCAAAAAACAATAAATTCGGAATTTTCCCTTCTCTAGGGGTAGGATGGGTGATAAGTGAGGAAAGTTTTATGGAGGAATCCATCCTTAATTACCTTAAATTTAGAGGCTCTTATGGTACCAATGGAAACCTAACCAGCAGGTATTCATCTCTGGCCAGAGTTTCCATATATCCAGCCTATGTTTTTGGGAATGGAGGGAGTACTGTTTTTGGTCAAACAGTAAACACCTTGGCAAATTCAAACCTGGCCTGGGAAACAACTACTGGTTATAATTTTGGTTTTGATTTTTCCTTATTGCAGGAGCGATTTTCAGGAACTCTGGATTATTACCAAAACACTACCAATGATTTGCTTTACAATATAAATATCCCTGAGGTTACAGGTTTTTCAAGCATTGCTACGAATGTAGGAGAAATAGCCAATAGAGGAATTGAGTTTGTATTGAGGGGGGATATCATGGAAAAAGGTGATTTCAATTGGAATGTTAGTTTTAATATTGCCTCGAATAGAAATAGAATCGTCTCCTTATTAGGCTTAGATGCAGATGGAGACGGAAACGAGGATGATTTAATCGGTAGTGGGTTATTTATAGATGAATCCATCAATTCCATTTACGATTATGAATCCGCTGGAATAATTCAGCTGGGTGAAGAAGCCCCTCCTGGATTTTTTGTAGGAACACACGAAGTGATAGATCAAAATGGTGATGGTGTAGTGGATGCCCTTGACCGTGTGATCAGAGGTAGAGAAGAGCCCTCTTATAACTTTGGTTTATTGAATGAATTCAATTATAAAAACTTCACCTTTAGGTTTTTTATTAATTCTATCCAAGGCGGTAAAAATGGCTATTTAGGCTTGAATAACCCCAATTTTGGACAGTCAGACAATGCCAGAAGAAACAATTTATTTGTCGACTACGATTATTGGACTCCAGCAAACCCAACTGCCAGGTACAGAGGTCAGGATCAGGAAGCAGGAATTGAGTACAGGTATTATGGAGACAGGAGCTTTGTTAGACTTCAGGATGTGTCGCTTTCTTATCGATTAAATAAGGCATTAATAGTTGAAAAATTAGGCCTTCAAAGCGTTAAGTTTTTTGTAAGTGGAAAAAATTTAGCTACCTGGACAAGTTGGGAAGGATGGGATCCAGAGACCGGAAGTGGTCTTGACCAATCTGGATTGCCAGTGATGAAAGGGTATTCGTTAGGCCTGGATGTAAGTTTTTAATTCTAATTTAGTTATGAAAAATATAAAATATAATTTCGTTTTCTTAGGCTTGATACTGCTGAGTTTTCAAGCTTGTGATGAATCCAGTATACTTGAGGAGATTCCATTGGACTTTGCAAGTCCTGAAAACTCCTACATAAACTATTCTGATTTTAATTCGGCCGTATATGCCCTGTATGACCAATCAAGGGAGATTCTTTCCAATGGTGAACACCGTCCGTTGGATTATTTATATGGTACCGATTTGGGTTACAATGGAGCCAATCAACTTAATGTTAGATTTGGTTCGTATTTGGCTACCCTTTTACCTACCAGTGTGGTGGCTGAATTTCATTGGCAGAGTTATTATAAGGTAATTTCAGGAGCCAATATTATTCTTAGCAGGATTGAAGGGTCAATGATGACCGCTGAAGAAAAAGCTTCTATTGAAGCCAAGGCCAAACTATTTAGAGGATTGTCCTATCGAAATTTGGCTCATCTTTATGGAGGAGTACCTTTAGAGTTGGAAGAAGTAAGTTCTCCTAAAACAGATTATGTAAGGGCTAGCAGAATTGAAGTCTACCAACAAGCAGCATCTGATTTAGAATTTGCTGCTGCTAATCTTCCGGGTATTGCGGAAGTTCAGGACGGAGAGATTAATAACCTTGCAGCCTACCATATTTTGGCTGAAGTTTACGTGTCTTTGGAAAGATGGTCTGATGCAATTCAAGCAGCTACAAAGGTAATTGATGACCCCAATACGGCATTAATGACTGAAAGATTTGGATCCTTGTCCAATGCCGAAGGAGATGTTTATTGGGATATGTTTAGAAGATACAATCAAAACCGAGGAGTTGGAAATACTGAGGGGATTTGGGTATGGCAATACGAGGTAGATGTACCTGGAGGTGTCATTTCATCTTCGTCAAAAGCAGGCCCTCAATTGGAAAGAGACCATGCGCCAAGACCATGGAGTTTCATCGTTAGAGACCCTTCAGGAGTTTCACCATTTTTACCCGTTGGCGTTTCAGATTATACCGGAGGTAGAGGTATAGGAAGATTTAGAGGAACAAATCACTTCAATTATGGAATATGGGATTACGATTGGGATGACATGCGTAATTCTGAATACAATTTCGTAAGGGATGTGTTGTTCAATAACCCGGAATCAGAATGGTATGGACAGAAAATATCTGAACATATGGATTTATTTCGCCAAAGCCTAGATGACACTATAAGGTATTTTTACCCTTATCAGTCCAAAGTGACCACTCCTGGTCAGCACCCTGCTGAATTGTATGTAGATACGGAACTAAAAACCTTAAATTCGTCAACAGCGGGTACCACATATAGCGATCAGTACCATATTCGATTGGCAGAAACGTATTTACTACGCGCTGAAGCCTATCTTGGAAATAGCCAGCAAGCAGAAGCAGCCAATGATATTAATGTTGTGCGCACCCGTGCCAATGCCAAGTTGGTATCGCCATCGGAGGTGGACATTGATTATATTCTGGATGAGCGGATGAGGGAACTTGGTGTAGAGGAGAAACGCAGACTTACATTAAATCGACTGGGTATGTTGTTTGAGCGTACCAATAAATATTGTGATGGAAGACCGGATGTAACGAATCATGGGGTGGATGTGCAGCCTTATCATAATCTTTTTCCAATCCCATATACAGAGATAGAAAGAAATATAGGGGCTGTATTGGCTCAAAACCCAGGATATGGGGCAGATTAAACGTATAAAAAATATGAAAAAGAATAATAAATTGGTGGTCCTCTTAAAGGGCCACCAATCCAAAAACAGGAAAAACCAAGGCTGGATCTTTGGTATTCTATTTATGCTGGTGGTTGCTAGCTGCGGTACCAAAACTGAAGAAAGGAGTAGTAAGCCGCCAAATATTTTGTTTGTAATAAGTGATGACCAGTCATTTTACCATACGAGTTTTGAAGGCAGTAAATTTGTGAATACGCCTGCTTTTGATCGAATTGCTACGGAAGGGGTTTACTTTACCAATGCCATGTCGGGTTCACCGGGATGTGCGCCTTCCAGAAGTAGCATCATCACCGGTAGGTATCACTGGCAAAATGAGTCCTCTGGCCAGCATGCTGCCCCTTGGCTAAAAAAGTATGTGCCTTTTGTAGATTTGTTAGAAGCCAATGGGTATAAAACCGGTAGAACAGGTAAAGGGGTTTCTCCTTTTCGATACGCCCGGGATGAGAATGATTCGCTTTGGAGAGCAACAGATGCAGCTGGAATTGAGTACAGCAAAATCAGGTATGAAGAAGGCCCTGGGGACATCAGAACCGGTGATAAAATCAGTAATATCAATTATTTCGAAAACTTTAAGTTTTTCTTGGAAAATGAACGAAAGGACAAGCCCTTTTTCTTTTGGTTTGGAGCGACAGAGCCACACCGTGCGTATGAAAAGGATTCCTGGAAAAGAACGGATAAGAAATTGTCTGATGTGGAAGTACCTGCCTTTTTTCCTGACAATGATATTGTTCGGGGAGATATGTTGGATTACGCTGTGGAGATTGAATGGTATGATCGCCACCTTGACTCCATGATCAATTATTTGGAGGAGATAGGAGAACTTGAAAATACCATTATCATCGTGACTGCTGACAATGGAATGCCTTTTCCAAGGGCCAAAGCGAATAGTTATGATTATGGTATACATGTTCCATTTGCAGTAAGGTACCCCAAAGATTTCCCAGGGGGTAGAATTGTGGATGATCCTGTAGGCTTTGTAGATCTTGCACCTACCATCCTGGACCTGACCCAAACGAATGAAGAGGGGATGATGCCGATTACAGGAAAAAGCATAAGGGCACTGTTGGAGTCTGACAAACAAGGGACAATTGACCCTGCTAAAAAGTATGCTTTTTCTGGAAGGGAAAGGCATTCAGCTTCCAGGTATCTAAATTGGGGTTATCCGCAACGCTCCATAAGAAGCAAAGACTATTTATTGGTTTGGAACATGAAACCAGATCGCTGGCCAGCAGGAGCGCCTCAAAGGATAAACCCAGAGGATGAAAGCGAATTGTTGCCGATGTATGGAATAGATGAGGATGGAATCAGTCATTCAGATTGGGCTTTTACAGATGTGGATGAATCTCCAACCAAATCATTTATCATTGAAAATTACCAAGATCCGGCTGTAAAACCATTTTTCGATGCTGCCTTCGAAAAAATTCCTGAAGTACAGTTTTTTGACATCAACCAAGATCCTTATTGTTTAAACAATCTTGTAAATGATGCTGAATATGCTTCTGTAAAGGAAGAAATGCAAGCTGCTTTATTGAATGAATTAAAGGCTTCGAAAGACCCTAGGGTGGTTGGCCCTGATAAGGAAGTTTTTGACTCCTATATTCGGTACAGCCCAATGAGAGAATTCCCAGAGCCAATACCAGGAAGTCGGTTAAAATAAAGGCTTTCTTATTAACTTTAATTAATAAAAATACCGGACTATTTTCCGGTATTTTTATTTAAAAAACCCTTTATGTTTTAAAGTTTCTATTGTGTGGAAGAATCAATAAAAGCATTGTTTACACTTTCCCCTGTCTTTATCACATAAAAGCATTTGAAGACTCCTCTCCACCCACCTAGGTGTAATTCGCAATTACACCTTATTAGCGACCGTGAATAGGCATTAGAATAGCTCTTTTAAAATAGTCATTTGTAATGACCAAATGAAGATAACTCATTTATAATGGTAAAATATGGTTTCGAATAGCAGACTTTGGCTTTATTAAGACCGCAACTGGCTCAAAAATAGGTGCAATTTATATTTTCATCCCAAATTTATTTCTGGATAGAATATCCCAACTAACAAAACGATACATTTTGTAAAGCCCTCGAATAAGGGTTTAATTAGGTTTGTCTATCCCATCAACCGACAATCCTGGGCCTCCTCCTGCTGTATAACCTCTGCTTTCACCCGTTTCCCATGGAGAAACCCAAAATGAATAAAGGTCCCCTTGGGTCAAATAGAATTTAAAGCGGATGATTTTTCCATTCAAAGAATTTAAATCTTTCTCGTCTTTCCACATGATCCTATGTTTTGTAGCATTGAAATTTTTAAAGGGAATACAATCTTCCTTAGCAAAGCCTTTCAATGGATTTCCTTCCTCATCCAGGACTTCAACCAATAACTCCCCATCTTTCATATCCGCATTAATAAATAAAAAATCACCATCAAAGGTTAGCTTCTCGGTCTGAAGGTACCCTTCTTGATTCCCAGCTCTCTTAGAGATAAACCCATCTCTACGAAGGGTTGCAAGTCCTGTAGACATATACCTTTCCCCAATATCGGCACTTTTAAGTTGCGTTCGCCCACTAGAATAAAAGTAGAGTGAGTCCCCGACGATAATAGGGGCACCATTTACAGATTGAACATTTGACCCATTCCATGAACCATCCTCATCATTTACTCCTATAAAAGGTTTGTAGGAAGGACGAGAGAAGTGAAAGCCATCTCGACTGTAGCCCAGTAGCATTTCGTTTCTTTTTTCAATGCCCGTTTTATAAGTTATTGGGTTTTCCGGGCCTTGCCAAATATTGAAGAAACCTAACATTATGCTTTCATAGGCGATCGCATCAAAATTATAAATTCCAGGGCTTATATTTGGGAATTTTGGATGGCGAGGTTCCTTGTCGCTTGCCGAAAGCCAAAAGAAATTATTTGGATCCTTAACGCCTTCTCTTATATAATGGGCAAGGTTTACCGCCATTTCAGGATCTTTGTTTTCCAGGTAAACCCTGGAGCGAACTTTAGGCGGATTGTCCAAGATCTTCATTTGGTCTTCATATTTCATGCTCCAATAGCGAATGCTTAAAACCCAAACCCCTCTGAAAGGGTTGTAAAATGCAGTCGATCGATCATCTATTAGCCCTGACATCGCTTTTTCCTCTGACCAGTTTATTCCATCAGCCGAATACTTTAAAATAAAGCTACATCTACCGCGATGTGGATGACCTCTAATTTGAAACATCTTGTATCTTTTATTAGGGTCGGACTCCAATTTATCCAGCCAAATTGTTTGAGAATCAGTCCTGTCAACATCAACAATATTGGTTTGACCTGTAACTCCCAAAATTGGTTTTTCCCAGACTTTTCCATCATTGGATTCTGCGTAACCAGTAGAAAAAGAAGCACCGCCTGCAAGGTACCAGATCTTGAATTTTTGTGCCTTTTCATCATACCAAACCCCATCACTAAATGGTGCAGCATAAAATTGCCTTTCCGATTTGGCTTCCCATTCTTTGTCAGGTGCTAAAACAGGGTTGTTTTTATAAATAACCGGTGAATGAGGAACGGAAACTAAATTGGTCTCAGCAATCAAAAAATCATCCACAAATAATTGTCTCCCTATATTAATAGGGATCACTTCTGGTTTATTCTTAAGATAGGGAACTGGGGCTTCCCTTGGCTCATCTGGTTCAATATAATAGGGAGGCCATTGTTCTGGTAATGCTATCCCATTGTACAATACCTTCCCATTGGCTACATCTTCATTGCTCTTATCAACGTTCTTATCGCTGCAGCCAATTAGAATTGGTATAAAAACAAATAGTATTGAAAGCCTTATCATGTCCAAATAAATCTATTAGTGATCTTTAAATTTAATCTTCCAGGGTTCAACTAGCCGAGGTTTATTGCGCTTAAAATGTTTTTTAATCGAGGTTACAAAATAGAAAATTTATTCATAAGGTTTCGGAGTTTCTTTACTAATTAGACAGTAGTGTGGCATATCAGCAGATGGTGATTACCGATTCGGTCGATACTGCTTTGACGGTGGGAGGTGTTCAGAGGATTAAAAAAAAGGAACATAATTTCGCTTCTGGAGAACGATTATTTGTTTAGCGGGTGCTGTTAGCCTGATTTTAGAATAATTACATTAAATGCTAAAAATGCCATAAGCCCCTTCCTTTTCAGGAAGAGGCTTATGGTTAATAACTTCTTAATTTTTATTCTTCTTTGTGAATCAACAACTATTAATATTTAAAAGTGTCCTCACCATTTGGAGGTGTTGAACACTCAATAACCAGGGTTTTGAATCAATTCATCACTGGTATTTGATTCAAATTCCAAAGGAGGAATAGGCATAGCATAATGTTCATCTCTCCACACAATCTGCCGTCCAGAGGCAACTGACTTGTAATAAACAGATTCCTCATCTCCAAGACGCAAACGACGGATATCTTCCCACCACTTTGCTTCTCCAAAAAACTCAGCCCATCTTTCATACAATAGTGGATCATTTGACAAATGATCACCTGCTGGAGCCTTTGTGTCGTCAGTTAAACTCATATAATCAACCGGAGAAGGAGCGTCTGGATCATATCCGTATGCTCTCCTATGAACTTTATTAACATACTCCAGAGCAAGAGTAGGGTTTGAATCCTTAATCACTTCAGCATACATCAAATATATATCTGGTAATCGAATAAAGTAGAAGTTAGCTCCGGCAACCGCCCTAGTTTCCCAAATAGTACCTCCAAGAAATTGATTTTTCTTCAATGGCCACCCGTAGAAGGTGTTTGGGTCAATCCCAGTAGTAGGGGACATTTGCCACCATTTTCCGAACTCTGCTTGAGCTACGGGATATTCCACACCTGCAACAGTAACCGAATCAAAGAATGGTTGCAAAGCGGAAACGTAAAGGCGTGGATCTGGTCCATCTGTCTGCATCCCTGCATTTGCTCTTCGGTCCATCTGTTGGGTGACGTAACTATCTAGAAGTTTCCATTCTCCATTAACTTCTTCCATTTGCGTCAATGGAGCTGGATCATTGTAACCAAATCGCTTAAGGTTCATGTCATGAGTATACTGATTACTATATCCCATAGCACTTCTCTCATTATTATTATCTATATAAAATGGAGTATAGAGAATCGTCGCTGATGAGCCGGTATTTTGTTGTCTCGACCCATTATTATTTGTCTTTTCCGGTTCTGCTCGATTCCCAACTTCATAAAACGATTCCGAATTATATTCATACTGGGTATCTCCGTTAAACATGTTTTTGTAATGATCGAAAGAGACCAAAGATTTACCGCTATTGTTGATACAGTCCTCCAGGATTACCTTTGCATTATCATACTGTTCGGCAAATAAATAAACCTTGGCCAAAGCAGCTTTTGCAGACCATTCTGTTGCCCTGTGATTATCAAATTGACCTTCTAGAAGAACGGAAGCATTATTGAAATCTTCGATCATGGCTTGATATGTTTCCATAGTCGAAGACCTTCCAACTGACATTTTTTCTAATGAACCAGGTATTTCTGTTATCACTGGAACTCCCATTCCATCCAAATTAGGTTGACCATAAAAGACCTGAAGATGCCACAAATAGAAGCCCCTCATAAATAAGGCTTCTCCTTCATACTGGTCTAATCGTTTGATTTCTGATTCTGGAGCAATGCTGCGATAACTTCTTATCCCTTCCAAAGCACTGTTAGAGTAATAAATACCTCTGTATAAATCCCTCCATTCATTGACCAGTTTAGAATCACCTAACTCTGCCATTCCAATACTCATTCCTATCCAGCTTTCGGTCCCTTTCCATTGAAAATCTACCGTATGGTCGAAACAATATATACCGTATCCATGCCAATAGTGACCTAAAAATCCCCAATCATGCTGAACGCCATAAGTGGAAGCTACTAATAGATCTACATGCTCTAGCGTAGTTGGAAAAGAACCTGCGGAAATTGACGTATTGTCTTCTAGTTCCAGATAATCCTGACAACCAATTAGTGAGCAAGAAATTACTAATACCAGCAACCAATATCTTTTATTAAAATATTTCATATCTTATTGATTTAATATTTATAAAATCTAATTTTTTCTTATATACCTAATTCTAAACCAAATGAAATCAACTGGGTCTGAGGATATGTAGATGTATTATACTGTCCATGATTCTTTACATCATTGGAAAATTCAGGGTCCAGTCCGGAAAATTTGGTGAAGGTAAATAGGTTTTGACCAGACAAATATATTCTCAGGTGATCCATGCCAACCCGATTTAGAATTGATTCTGGAAAAGTATAACCAATCGATATATTTTTGATCTTCATGTAAGATCCATCCTCTACCAAATAAGTGGAGTAATACCGATAATTTTTACTAGGATCTTCAATGAAAGCGCCTGATCCTGATGGGTCGAAAAGTCCTAACCTTGGTTGATCCGTTAATCCATTTCCCAAGAAATAAGATGCATTAAAAATATCATAAGTTGATTGAAAGTCCTGCTGGAAATTTTGCTCAAAAGCTTTGACATCATTCATTACATCCCTTCCAGCAATACCTATTATGGTAGCATTCAAGTCAAAACTTTTCCATTCCAAGTATAAGTTAAAACCATATTGGAGTTTAGGCCACGGATTTCCAATTACTGTTCTGTCTTCTGCGGTAATCCGACCATCACCATCAAGATCACGGAACCTTAGATCTCCAGGTCCTGTATATTGATGATTATAGAATGCTGATTGACCTGCAAAATCGGATGCAGTCTGGTTCAATCCGTCAATCTCTTCCTGGCTCTGGATGATACCATCTGCAATAAAGCCGTATAATTGTCCTACCGGTTGACCATTTTCGGTAATAAAAGGCCTTGAATTTGAACTAAGGGGCCATGCGCCCCCGCTGTATATGTAGGCAGTTGGTAAACCCAGATCTAGAACCTTATTCTCATTATGTGATAGATTTCCTCCTATTGAAAACTTTAAATCACCCAAGGTATTTCGATATTGAGAACTTATTTCCCACCCTTTGTTCAATATACTTCCAATATTAACTGGCATCAAACTGGGATTGCTATTTACTCCTCCAATTCCTGAAGACAATGGAATTGATAAATTATAGATCATATCCTTAGTATTCCTCCAGTAGTAATCAGCATTGACTGTAACCTTACCATCGAGGATAGCAATGTCAATACCGATATCAGTGGAATGTATCTCTTCCCATTTAATATTTTCATTCACAACTCTTATGGAATTAAACCCTCCAATACTGCTTACTTCATCAAAACTATGCATGGTAACTTGCTGATAAGAAGGTTGATACAGGAAATTCCCAAGGGCACTGTCATTACCAAGTATACCCCAGCTGATTCGAGGCTTCAATAGGTCAAAGAAACTTGTATTGAAGAACCGCTCTTCATTTATTTTCCACCCTGCTGAAAGCGATGGGAATACACCCCATCTATTTTGTGGTCCAAACTTTGGAGACCCATCTCTCCTGACATTTGCAGTTAAAATATACTTACTGTCATACATATAATTTAACCTTCCAAATTGAGATAAAAAACTGCCATAGGAGAGTCCCCCACTTGCTGTCTTGTTATTATTAGTGGATAATGCAAATGACTCTGCTACCCTTACCGGAAATCCTGTTGCTTGTGAACTTAGGCTTGCACCATGAGAGTTTCTAACTTCATATCCGCCCATTATTTTAAAGTCGTGTTTTTCACCAAACACATGATCATAAGTCAATGTTGAATTTAATATATAGGACTCAGAATAATTCAAAGATTTACTGTAGTTTTCATTTGTTTGGGCTCTTCTCAGAAGGTTTGCTTCACTAAAATTATCGTCATATCCTGAACCAAACGAACCCGAACCTGTCGTTCTAAAATTTAGGCCAGGAGTAATTTCCCAATTCACATAAAAAATACTATTAACGGACAAATCCCGGCTTTTGTAATGTCGATATCCCAGTTCAGCAATAGGGTTTCCTCCTGAGAATTCAACTACAGGAGGTACAGCGGCGAAAGTGCCATCATCATTGTATACATCCATATAAGGTAAAGTTCTCCATGGTAATTCCATGGTATAGGGATCCTGTTGCATTTTGGCCAAATACAGTTGATGTCCAAGAGTGATATTTTTGGTAACTGCATAATCCGCATTTAGTCTGATTGAATACCTCTCCCAATAGTTGCCTTTTTGTATACCTTCTTCTTTTTCATACCCGCTAGACAGGTAATACTTTATCTTTTCACTTCCACCACTAAATGAAAGTAGATAGGACTGCTCAAGCCCTGTTTCAAATAATTCGTCAAACCAATTGGTATTTGGAAGGTTTGGGTCATCCCATAGATCGTAGTCATCTCCAATTCCGTTTCGTGCCCTTACGTAGTCATCAGTTTCTAACATTTTGTAAGAATTGGAAATTTGCCTTACACCAGTGTTTGATGTGAATTCAATCTTATTCTTCTGACCAAATGACCCTCTTTTTGTGGTCACCAGAACTACTCCACCCGCCGCTTGTGCACCATATATTGCTGCTGCGCTTGCATCCTTAATTATTTCAATTGATTCTACATCGCGAGGATTGAAGGTTGGCGAGTTTCCTGAAATAACACCATCTACAACAAAGAGAGGACTTAAACCATTTATAGACCCAACACCTCTTATTATTATCTCAGATCCAGAACCTGGCCTCCCACTACTTTTGTTAACCATAACACCTGCTACCCTTCCCTGGATTGATTCAGCAATTGATCTTACAGGCAGGCCTTTGATTTCTTCAGATCTAATTGAAGCAATTGATCCTGTCAAATCACTTTTTCTGACTGAACCATACCCTACAACTACTACCTCGTCCAAAGAAGCCATATCCTCAATTAAGATAACATCGATCACACTCTGGGTTCCAACCACAACCTTCTGAGTCTCGAAGCCTATAAAAGAAAACACGAGTGTAGACGTTTCTGGAACAGGTAATGAATATTTTCCCTCAATGTCTGTTGCTGTTCCTATTGAAGTGCCTGGGACTGACACCGTAACCCCAGGTATAGGCTCTCCATTTTTATCAGTCACTGTACCGTTGATGGTAATGGGATCGGGAGCGGAAATTACTGCTTCCTCTTGGCCCTCTCTTTTCAGTACATCTATTCCATGGTTTACCTGCCGGAAAGAAAGCTCCGTCTGAAGGGATACTTCCCTTAAAAAGTCAATTACCATCCCTTCCTTTTGGGAAAAGCTAATGTCTAAACTCCTTTCCATATCCCTGTTTTCAAAGGAAAACTTGAAAGGGGTCTGTCGCTGCACCTCTCTGAAAAACCGGTCAAGCGTCAATTGATCTGCCTTTAAAGTGACCCTAACCTCCTCTATGGTTTTATATTGGCCGTTGGCATTCAGGGCCATGACCAGATTTAGCATAAGGGTCTGCAATACGAAACCATAAAGAAAGCATTTGGACAACATAATGATTGTCTTTAGTAATTTATTTTTCATAATTTTACCTTGGTTTATTAAATATTCGATTTTGGTAAGCCCAGCCTGCCACGGTGCATTCCCCAATGATTGCCGTGGACAGGTTGCTTTTGTTGCCGTAGAGGAGCTCGCTTCTCTACGGCTTTTTTATGAAGTATCGGGGTATTTCATGTGATCAGAATTTAATAATTGCTTCCTTGCCCTTAATCTGATAATCAAAGCCCTTGATATAGGACATGCTTTCCAGTACTTCCTCAAGAGTTTGTTGAGGGTAGGTCCCCGTAAACTCCCAGGTAACCCCATTGGCATTTTGTAACTTGATGTTAGCCCCATACCATTCTTCAAGTGCTGCCTTTACTTGAGGCAAAGTGGCTTTATGGAATTGCAAAATCCCCTCTTTCCATGCCAATACTTTGGCAGGGTCGAATAAACCAATAGTATGGGTTCCATTGGAACCATCATAATCCAGCATTTCACCCGGTGACAAGGGTGTTTGGGTCTTGGAGGAGGATACTTCTACTTTTCCACTCACAAGTGACACCTTGATTTTCCCAGGGACTTTGGTGTTGATGTTAAAACTGGTGCCTAGAACGGTAGTCGTCAGGCCATCTGTATTCACTTTAAATGGCCGTAAACTATCCCTTTCCACCTCAAAATAAGCCTCTCCCATCAAATGAATGAACCGCTCACCACTTGAGAATTTTTGTGGAAACTCTACTTGGCTAGAGGAATTTAACCATACCTTGGTTCCATCCCCTAAGGTCAATTGCAATTTCTCACCCGGACCTGTACGCTTTATCACAGTGGTAGCTTCCTCCAACTTCTCTTCCACTAAAGAATTTACTTTGGTAATGGGGCCAAATAACGCTGCCATACCCAAGGTCAATAGGAGAATTGCAGCTACTCTGTTCATTTGCCCCAGGCCGTTCCACAAATACCGATACCCTCGTTTTTTTTTCTCTTTTTCATCGGCTATTGGTAGTTTACCCTTTTTTTTCCGTTGCCTAAGCACTTCCTGAAGCACCTCCTGCTTTAATCCCGCCGGTGAAAGGGTAGGTTTAAATGAGGTTCTAAGCAGCATCTCCCTTGCCAATCGCATGTTATGCAATTGCTCCGGATTCGCCCTACGCCACTGGTCCCAATAGGAATCCAGCTCCTTGTCAGGTTGCTTTACCCATCGTACAAACTCCGGGTGGGTTAAAAAGTCTTCTATATTGTTCAATGTTTTCACAGATAATTGAATAATTGGTGCTTTGTCTTTCTTTTAGATAATTATTGACGAACAGAAGTGGGCTAAATACATTTTCTAAGGTATCGAATGGCCTTATACATCAGGTTTCTGGTGGCCTGTTGACTTTCAAGCCCCATCATATCCTGAATCTGTCTGTATGTAAATCCCTCATAGAAACTGTAATAGATAATTTCCTTTTGCCTGGGACTCAGCCCGGCAACTGCAACATTCAACTTTGTAATTTTCTCATCACTCAATTGACGGTCTATCAGTTGGGCTTCATAAGAAAGGGTAAACTGGAAACCCAAAGGCAAGGCTTCAAGCGATTCTCTTTTACCAGGCCATTTGGCCAATTCTTTGATAAGTCTTCTTTTCAGACATTTGAAGAGGTAAAACTTTACGGCATCCGTGTGGCCAAGGTGTATTCTTCTTTCCCTAAGCTCCACAAATAAGTCCTGTAAGGCATCTTTTACCAAATTTGGATCTGCAACAATGCTGAATCCATAGGCATATAATAACTCAAAATACTTTTCGTAAATAAAGATGAAAGCGGATTCATTTCCCTGCCTGAACGCATCCCAGGCAGCAGTATCCGAAGAAAAAGGTGAACAGGTGAGGGAAGGATTTGGCTCTTCCTTGGTTAAGTAGGCCGTAGAGATTCTCTTTGCAGGCATTTTGGGTTATACTTTTTAGTTGACCATCATCATAAGATATGAAAAACTTATTCGAATGAAAACCTATATACGCGTACAAGATAACAATATACTATATGGGTTTTGAAGTATAAAGTAGAATAAAACATATATGTAACCTCTATATTTAAAAATCTTTTCACTAATTTTTATAAATTTCTGATAATCAGTTAGTTTATTTTTCATTTCCTTAACAAAAAAAGATAACCTCTCTTGGAAAGCGTGTTTTTTTATCTGTAGGCTATGCCTGAGAACCTCATTGTCAGAATAAGTCAACTAATTGAGAATAGGAAAAGCGTACAAGGAATTGCAAAAGAAGTATCTGTTGAAATTATTTAAATGCCTTAAGGGCCTGCCCAGAGTATTGTATGCGTTATTGCGAAAAAATAAATATTTTTTTTCGGGAATGAAGGATAACTTTTGGAGGTTCCTGTCTCCTTTAAATGAAACCCCTTGGTATGTGTAAGCGAGATTATAAAATAGCCGACTTTGTACTGGATCCAGAATTCCAAAAATGGGTGCTTTCTCCTGATGCCCAAACGAAAAATTATTGGGAAAAATACCTGCATGAAAACCCCAAAAAGGAGGAGGACATTGCTTTGGCCATGAGATTGGTGTTAAACATGTCAAGGAGGTCCTTTGAAATATCACCTACTAAAATTGAAGAAACGTGGGGTAATATTGAGCAAGCAATAGGCAATACAGTGGTCAAGGAGAAGCCCAAAAGCCCTGTTCCATTAAACGCTGTTAGTACAATTCTTCGCTTTAGAGCCAAAAAGGCTGAAGGCAAAAGGATCATTCCCCAATTTTACCGTTTAGTAGGGATTTTAGCCATTGTATTCTCAATGGCTATTATGGCCAATATTTATCTTCCTAATGAAAAAACTCCAGAGGTTGTGGAGAAAGTGGAAATGCTTGAACATTACGCTCCTCCGGGAGTAAAAGCCAACCTTACCCTGCAAGATGGTTCCAAAGTCATCCTTAATTCCGGAAGCACTTTAAAATACATTAATAATTTCGAAAGCAATCAGCGCATTTTGGAACTTACTGGTGAAGCCTATTTTGAAGTAGCAGAAGACAAAACCAGACCCTTTAGTGTGAAAACTGGTGCGGTAACTACCACAGCTCTTGGTACAACTTTCCTTATCTCTTCCTATAAAAACGAGCCTTTGGACATTGCTTTATTGACGGGCAAGGTGGCTGTTGATATTGACCTTATTAAGGAACAACGAATTAACCTTACTGAAGGAGAAGGACTTCAGATAGATTTAAGCAGTGAAAGTATTAAGAATGTATCCTTTGATCAAGACCAAATATTGGCATGGACAAGAAAGACCATCGTTTTTGATAAGGTGTCTATGTTTGAGATCAAGAGGGTACTTGAAAATTGGTACGGAGTAAAAATTACTTTTATTAACAGACCGTCAGTCGATTTGGAAATCTCAGGAAAGTTCAATGACCAGAGTCTGAAAAATGTATTGGTAGGACTAAGTCATTCAGCCAGATTTGATTACAAATTGGAAAAAGATAAAGTTACTTTAAAATTCAACTAGAAGAGTATGCCTATGTAAAGCCTCAAGTACATAAATTAAAAAAGGCCATAAATGTGTTACCATTTATGACCTTCAATGAAATCGAAAAAAGGACTGCAATCCTCTTTCCGAAAATGTTTATTTAAACGATTAGCCAAACAAACAATGTAAAGATATGAATAAACGACTACTTAAGCATGTTATCTACATGACCAAATTATTTACAATAGCCTTCACTATCCAGTGTTTGAGCATGAGTTTCCTAATGGCCTTCAATGGCAATGCCCAGGTGAAAAGCATAGAGGAAGTGCCAATATACCTTTCCCTCAAAGAAGTGAAGGTTGAAGAAGCCTTTAAACGCCTTGAAAAGCTAACGGAATACAATTTCGTATTTGCTTCAAGGGAGATCAAAAACGCGCAATTAATCAACGTTGATAGTAAAGGAGAAAGCCTTTACCATCTACTGGCAGCCATAGCTGCACAAACAGACCTAAGTTTCAAGCAAGTGAATGACAACATTCATGTAAAGAAAGCAGGTCATCAAAGGACTGTTGTTGATGCGATCTACGAGCAAGTTGAGGTAAACGGAACTGTCACAGATGAAAATGGTGATCCATTGCCAGGAGCAACGGTGACCATTGCAAACACGACGAAAGGTACGGTTACAGATTTAGATGGAAATTTCTCTATTCAAGTTGAAGAAGGCGCCACATTGGTGGTTTCTTTCATTGGTTATAAATCCAAAAGCTTAAAAATTGGCAATCAAACCCAATTTAACATCAACATGGAGCTTGACGATACAGCTCTCGATGAGGTCGTCGTTATAGGTTATGGAACAGTTAAAAAGAGTGATTTGACAGGTTCAGTTTCCAGTGTGAAAGCAGATGAAATCAATGCTTTTCCCACATCCAATGTGATGCAAGCCATTTCAGGTAGAGCTGCAGGCGTTCAGATCATTCAAAACAGTGGTGCTCCAGGTGCCGGTATAAGTGTTAGGATTCGTGGTACGAATTCCATTCAGGGAGGCAATGAACCGCTATATGTAGTGGATGGTTTTCCATTTTCAGGGAACCCTACAAATTTGAATAACTTCGATATAGAAAGTATTGAAGTGCTAAAAGATGCCTCTGCTACTGCCATATATGGTTCCAGAGGAGCCAATGGTGTTGTTTTGATTACCACCAAGCAGGGAAAAGAGGGTACTTCCAAAGTGGATTTTGAAACGAGTTATAGCATCCAATCCATTCGCAATACCTTGGATTTAATGAATGGAAGTGAATATGCTGAGATTCAAAATATCCAGGCGGCGAATGACAATATTCCTTTATACTTTACGGAACAGGAAGTAGCAGGTTTTGGTCAGGGGTTTGATTGGCAAAATTTGATTTTCACAGAAGCTCCAATATTGTCCACTTCCTTAAATGTCAGTGGAGGAACTGCCAAAACCAAATATTCCATTTCTGGAAGCTTTTTTGGTCAGGATGGAATTATTAAGGGAAGTGATTACGACAGGTACTCCCTTAGAGCAAATATCAACCATTCGATAAATGACAAAGTTTCCTTGCTTTTCACAAGTAACCTTACCCACCTAAAAACAGAAAGAAGAGACAGTGGTGGAGGTTCACGTGGAAATTCAATGATTGGTGCTGCATTGTCTGCTGCGCCTATCTCTCAACCTTATAATGAAGATGGCAGTTACAATGTCTTGGGCAATGAGTATCCCTTTATCGCTCCTGATATTGTCAATCCGCTAAATTTTCTCAATGAACAAATGAGTATTGTGAAGGCCAATATTGTCTTGACCAATATGGCGTTTGTTTATAAACCTATTCCAGACCTGACATTGAAAATTTCAGGAGGTATAGAAAACAGAGATGACAGAACTGATGCCTACACTTCTAGAAATTTCTTTAACTCTGCTGGAAGGGCAAGTGTGAACACAGGTCAGTTTAGGAGTCTTCTAAGTGAAAACACCCTTAGCTATGATAAAACTATCGGGAGCAAACACCAATTAAATGCGCTTCTTGGATTTACTTATCAAGATTTTACTGATACTTATCTTAGTGGAAGTGGCGTAGGATTCTTAAGTGATGCTTTTGAAACCTATAGCATCCAGGCAGCAGGAACTCCTGGGATTCCAAGTAGCGGGTATTCAAATTCAGTATTGATTTCCTATCTAAGTAGGGTCAATTATACGTTTGATGATCGATTTTTATTCACTGCTAGTTTTAGGACTGATGGCTCTTCCAAGTATAGTCCAGGCAATAAATGGGGTTTCTTCCCTTCAGGTGCCTTTGCTTATCGGGTATTCAAAGAATCCTTTGTTGAAAACAGTAGCTGGCTTTCAGATTTAAAGATTAGAACAAGTTGGGGACTTACAGGTAGTCAGGCAATTTCTCCCTATGCAACCTTAAACCAACTAAGTCCGGGAAATACAGTCTTTCAGAATAGTCTTCACAACACTTTTGCACCCAGTACAGTACTACCTGGCAATTTGAAATGGGAAACTACAGAACAAATTGACCTTGGCTTGGATTTTGGCTTTCTAGAGGATAGAATCATTTTTAATGCGGATTATTACATTAAGAACACGCGTGACTTGCTTAATACGGTAAGACTTCCAAGTTCCCTTGGCTTTACAACTACAATTCAAAATGTTGGTAAGGTTCAAAATAAAGGAGTGGAGTTGAGTTTAGATGCCAAAATTTTGACTGGTGACTTTAAATGGGATGTTTTTGGCAATGTGGCCTTTAACAAAAACAAGGTGATAAGCTTACACAACGGCGAAGATATTTTAGGCGCATATGTTAGTGTATTGGTAGTTGGAGACAATGTTACCATTTTAAGAGAAGGAAGGCCTATCGGTCAGTTTTGGGGCTACCAGGAAGATGGTTATGATGAAAGTGGAAACATCAATTTCGTGGATCAAGATGACAATGGCATCATCAATGACAATGATAAAACCTATATTGGAGATCCTAACCCTGATTTTATCTACGGGTTTAATTCCAGCATGAATTATAAAAACTTTGAGTTTAGTTTCTTTCTACAGGGATCCTTTGGAAATGATATTTTTAATGTAAGTTCTATTACTAGCACGATGGATTTTGGGCAAGGAATGAACATGCCAAAAGAAGTATTGTACGATCACTGGACACCTGATAATACGGATGCTAAATACCCCTTGATCAGCAGAAATACGGCTGTTAGGGTATCGGATAGGTTTATCGAGGATGGATCTTACCTAAGGTTTAAAAATATTCAGTTGGCCTACAATTTACCTGCAACCTTCCTGTCTAAAAAATCACTTAATAGTGCACAAGTTTATGTGAGTGCTCAAAATTTCATCACTTTGACTGGTTACTCCTGGTGGGATCCTGAAGTAAACTCAAGAGGTGCTGGTACTCAACTTGGAATAGACCATTACAGTTATCCTATTCCAAAATCCCTCACTATGGGTATAAGATTGGGTTTTTAAACCGGAAAATGAAAACGAGTATTCAACCTAAAGTGAAATAAAATGAAAAGGATAAAAACCATTCAATTATATATTCTTCCAGTATTCCTCCTAATGTTCACAAGTTGTGAGGAATTATTGCTAGAACAACCTAAAACTGTTGCAGTAGAAAATTTTTACAATACTGCAGAAGAAGTCGAGACCGCAGTGAACGCTATTTATTCTCCTTTGCGTTCAACCAGAGCAGAGCAAATCGCGATATTAGATGCACATACAGACTGGGGATATGGTAGAGGAAGTCGGGCACAATACAATGATTTTGCCGGGCTTAATGCTACCAATATCAATACAGCAGGGTCAAGGTGGAATTCTTTCTATCAGGCCATAAGAAATGCGAATCTGGTCATTTTCAATGCGCCTAATGGCAATAATATTAGTCAGGAAGATGTAAATTATTATATCGCCGAAGCTAAGTTTTTAAGAGCTTTGAGTTATTTTGATCTGGTAAGAAACTGGTCTGGTGTTCCTCTGAGAACAGAAGAAAACATGTTGGAAATTGATTTGCCTAGAAGTTCTGAATCTGAAGTATATGAATTGATCTTGTCAGATCTTGAATATGCTGAAATGCATCTAAATGCTACGGCCGATCTAATCGGAAGACCTACGGCCAATGCTGCTAAAACTTTGCTTGCTGATGTCCATATGTTTATGGGAAATTATGACCTGGCGATGGCAAAAAGCAAGGAAGTTATTGATTCAAATGATTATTCATTGGTAGCTATAGAAGAGGCCAATGACATTCGTACTGATCTTTTCGGTGCTGATTTGGTTACAACCACAGAAGAGGTGTTTTATTTTAAATATTCCAGAGAGATAGGACAGGGGAACTTCATGTTATTCATATTGAACCATCCAAGCACAGGTTATTTTAATTTTGGAGGTGCCTATGCGCATTATAGCGACGCTTCTAATCCATTTTATATCAATTGGGAGGATGGAGATTTAAGAAAAGAACTTTGGGACAAGGTGGATTTTGGTTTGGGCCCAAATACATTGGTAAGCAATAAATACATGGAGCTTGATGCCGTTGGAAGGAGTGATGGCGGAAATGATTTACCCATTTACAGGTATGCAGAAGTTCTTCTAATATTTGCAGAAACTTCAGTTAGAAATGCCAATGCTGTAACGCATGAAGCTTTAGAAGCATTGAATAAAATAAAAAGAAGAGCTTATGGTGTAGCAATTGATTCACCTTCGGAGGTTGATTATACTTTCTCTTCAGGTGAAATCACAGAATTCCTTGATGCCTTATTACAAGAAAGGGCTTACGAGTTTATCTTCGAAGGAAAGCGTTGGTTGGATTTAAAAAGAACAGGAAGAGCACAAGAAATGCTAACGAAAAACAAAGGTTTAACCATAGCGGAGGCACATTATTTATGGCCAATACCATTGTCAGAGTTAAACTTTAACGGTGCGATAGATCCTGATACAGATCAAAACCCAGGATACTAATTCTTACAGTAAATTAATTAATTAACCCGAATGATGCAGTTGCTACTTAATTAGCAAGTGAATGAATTTCTCAGGAATCCATTACACTTATTAATAATATAGCAGTTGCATGGTTCGGGTTTAATAAAAAAAAGGATTATGAAAAGAAGAGATATGATCGCCGCGATGGGAACACTTTCCCTGGGTGTGGCGGCTTCTCCCTTTGCCAAAGGGGATGTTTTAAAGGAACCCTATAAGGTTGTTCAAAAAAACATTACAACGGACGTTGTAGTAGTAGGAGGAGGTACAGCTGGTGCAGTGGCAGCGATTCAGGTTGGAAGAGCTGGTAAAAAAGTAACCCTTATTGAGTGTGTTAGCCAATTAGGTGGTACTACTACTACCGCAGGAGTGGCATTTCCGGGAATATTCTTTGCCTGGGGAAAGCAAATAATTAGTGGTATCGGTTGGGAAAATGTACAAGAAGCAGTAGAACTAAATGGAGATACGCTACCCAATTTTTCGATTCCTCATGGACGGCAACATTGGGAACATCAGGTGAGACTAAATGGTCTTTTGTTTTCTGTAATTCTAGAGCAAAAATGTGTAGAAGCTGGGGTTGATTTACGCTATTATGAAACGCCTACGAAAATAGAATTCAAGAATGGATTCTGGGAAATGGAGACCGTAGGTAAAGGTATTACTACCAAAATAAAATGCAAGCAAATTATCGATTGCTCAGGAAATGCAATTGCTGCAAATATTGCAGGGTTTGACTTGTTGAAAGAAGCTGAAACACAACCTGGAACGCTTATCTTTAGATTGGGTGGATATGACATGAAAGCCTTGGATTTGGAGATGATCAAAAAGGAATATGAAGCAGCGATAAACAGCGGAGAGTTGATAAGGGAGGAGTTTCGAGGAAATATTGTTCGCCTTTTAAGTTCCAAAGGGGATAATATTCAACATATCAGAGGAGCAGACTCTACAACTTCCGAATCACATACGGCCGCTAATATACATGCGAGAGGATCACTGTTAAAGCATCTGAAGTTTTTGAAAAGATTGCCAGGCTGTGAAAACATAGTGATAGAAGACATGCGAACAGAAATCGGTATCAGGGAAACCTATAGGATTGATGGTTTGTATAAAATCACGCACGAGGATTATACTTCAGGAAAAAAGTATAAAGATTCACTTTCCTATTCTTACTATCCGATAGATTTGCATATAATTGAACATGGTGTAAGCCCAAAACAATTGAGTGAAGGAGTAGTTGCTAGCATACCCTTGAGGGCATTGATTCCTAAAAACAGCACAAACTTTATGGTAGCAGGCAGGTGTTTGTCTAGCGATAGGCTAGCCAATTCTGCTCTAAGAGTCCAAGGGTCCAGCATGGCGATGGGACAGGTTGCCGGAGCTACAGCAGTGATTGCTTGCCAACGAAATGTGTCTCCCGCTGATGTTCCTTTGGATGAAGTGAGACAACTTTTAAGAAATCATGGTGCCATTGTTCCGACTGGCAAAGCTTAATTATTCAAATGGTTCAATGAACAAAACTATTAAGGAACATTTTTTATTAATTATTGCCGTGTTCTTAATTGGTATGGTTCCCGTTTCCAATACGGGAACCATACAATTTATCAATGACAAGACTTTGACCATAGAAGCGGTTGAAGTAGAAAAGAGACTTATTGATTTCGAAGAAGAGATTTCAATAGATACGCTTTATGGTCATTTGTCAGATAAAGGTGCTCCAGTATTTTTTTCACGGAATGTAGTGACAAGTGTTTGCTTTGATGACAAATGCAGGTTGCTGGATGTTATTCTTTATTGGAATCCTACAGGCAGGTATCTTGGTTTTGAATTGCCTGAAGAAGAGTACCTCAGTAAACATGACCACGAACCATTTACAGAAGAAGAGTACCTTAGGCTGAATGCTTTGTTAGCAGACCCCTTTCTTCCCCTTGGAGGTTATTCCTACAATGAGATTGTGATGGAAGGCTCCAAAGGCGCAAATTCTCAAAGCCAATACGTGGATGAAGAAATCGATGGAGTATCCAGTGCTACTTCTAAATTTATTCTCGACTATGTGGTAGAAGGTGCAGCCTACACGACCTATAAATTATATCACTTGATCTATGGTCCTACCAGCGGGCTTATTAAGCAATGGACTATTGGGAGTTTTGATTCCGATTATATCGGTCTTTTGCTAGCAAGTGAAAACCTTTCAGATGTATTGTGGACCTTGGAGCAATTGGAAGGAAAGCTTGATCTATATCCAGAGATAAGCCCATTGGTTTTTGATTTTATAAAAAGCAGTGAGTTTAGTCTTTCAGAAAAAGCCATTCAAACCATTAGCCCTCAAAATTTAGCTACCGAATCCTTCCAATCAAATCTAATTGCACTATTTCCACAAATGGACAGCGGGAGAAAGAAATGGATTTTGGAATTGTTCAAGGATGCGCCAATTGTTTATCCGGAAACAACTGCATTTTTCAATGAGGCTATCCTTGATTTAGAGGTTCCTTTAATTGTGTTACTCCTAGAGGTATATCAATATCAGAAAATGTACGATGCTGCCAGTCTGGAAAAAGTTCGTTTGTTGAGTAATTCGGATAACAACTATTTGGCCCAAAAAGCAAAGCAGTTTTTAAAAAACGTTCCGAAACCATAGCATTATCATTTCACATTTGAATTTTCTCAATGAGTAAAAAGAAACCAATAAGCTGAGTATTCTGTATTCACGCTATTCCCCATATAAGCGCACTTTTATTTCCACTTTATTATTCTTTAATGTCCAAGCAGGAACCCTTAACTCAATTCTTTTTAGATTTTCAATGTGCCTATCCAATTCGAGTGGAGCTGGATACAGAGAGATGACGGACAAGCTAATCTCTGGATGTGACAATTTTTCTAATCTGAGGCTTTTCCCGTCCTGAGTCAAAACAGCTCCACCATCTACAAGCTCAATATTGGCCTGCGTCATAAGTTGCCAAGTGATCAATTTTGTAGCATCGTTGGTTTCTATTTGGTCTTCGATTACAATTGATTTGGGGCTATCTTTTGTAAATTTTCTTCTAGCGCTTTTGAGTTGTCCTGCAAATGTCGGTGTAAGGTCAAAAGTGGCTTCGGGGTTTTCTCCTCCTTTAAAGTCAACAATGGTAGCCAAACCATCTACCACATGTCGCTTATTATCCACTGAGATGGTACTATGTCCAAAATTATTCTTGGTAAGTAATTTCCATCGGTCACATTCCTGACAACTATTCCATAAATCAAATCCGGCCCTTGCCAATAACCCATAGCTTTGGTTGCCCGGATCAATTACCCATCGAACGCCGCCCAATTCAAAAATGAAAGAGCCGGCATCCATATTTCCATGGCTTATCGAACCTCGACCTCCTTTTCCTCCAAAATAAAATCCTTCTTTATTATCCCCCTGCCCAGTGAAAATCACAAGAGGGTTTGCTCCTTCACCCTTCCATGCACTTGGAATAAATCCTGATTCCTTTTCTTCAAATTGTGCCGTCCAAACCAAACCGGCTCCTGCCAGACGTGAGATTTTCCCTATCTCCTCAGGTGTTTGAATGAATCTTTCATGGTTCAAATAGTTTTTATCTCCTGTTTTGGAGGCAAACCAACTTAAGGTGAAATCGGTATAGAGCTCTGGTATTGCTGGACTATCAGCATAATTGTATAAGAGTTTGGAAGGGGCTGCGGTTAAAAGGCCGAAATTAGCACTCTCTTTAAAGCCCGGATAGGAACCTATTCCAAAATCTGTTCCAAATGCACTCTCAAGCATGGCCGCAGTCACTACTGAAAACATAGTACCATAACCCCAATAAGTTGGACCTTCAGGATAAGCACCATCCGGTGCATATTCTTCAAGCGCATGGTTCATACCTGCGATTGACCTTTTTATCGTTTTTGCTGCCAATGCTGGGTTTTCTTCTGCAATAGCAATGGATGCTGCAATCATACCTGCATTGCAAACTTGATTCCAGTTATTGGTTCCATTGACCCATTTAGGGGTCTCTCCATTTTCAGGCCAGCTGGGCATAATTCCCTTTTCTATTAAAGACTCCTTCGCCAAAGAGATGGTAGATTTGGGTAATTTTCCTGCGGTCCAATCTATCGCCAAGGCAATAGCCAACGACATTTCACCGACATCGAGAAAATGCTTTGGGTTCCAAGTAGGGAAATTACAAGCAGCAAGTACTTCTTCATTTAACCTTTGCAAAATTTCCGGATCCTTTTCAACTAAATAGACCATTCCCAATATATTGATTCGATAGAGGAAATCTCTAGAAATACGGAGTTGGTTTTTTTGTGATCGGGGATTATCAGGAATTTCAACCGTAATTAAATCCATAGCCAATACCGATTCAGCATTGTACTTGATCGCTTGAAAAATATGCTGAATAAAAGGATCGGATTGAAGCTTTTCTCTTAGCCTTTTTTCAGTTGTTTGATTTAAAACTAATCTAGGTTGGGCTTTCTGAAGATTCTTTTTCAGATACGGTACCGATATAGGGTTATTAAGTTGATACGATTGATTAGCATTGTTTTGTGACAGCTGAGCATAAGCCAGGTCGCTCCTTAATGTTACCATAAGAAGGCTTGTTATAAACAACAATTGATGTAAATATTTCAAGACAGTTATGCTTAAATAGTTGTATAATTCAAGAAAGATTCCTTACCCAGAAAGGAATCATATAAACTTTAATAAGATTGAACGGATAGCCTCACCTTACTATTGATTTTAAATACTATTCGATATCCCCAAAAAACTCCTCCAAATCCAGTTTAAACCCTTGGATCACCTTTGACTCTGCCACATCTCCGGAGGTAAGCAAAAGGGAGGGGACGTATTTTCCGTTAGTAAGACTATAGATTAACAAATCCTGGGTTTCAGCATGTATGATCCAATATTCCCGGACTCCATTGGACTCATAAAGCTTAAACTTATGCTTCAATTCGGTTTTACTGTTGCTGGGAAAAAGAATTTCCACAATCAAGTCTGGTGCTCCAATGCAGCCCCGGTCATCCAATTTTTCTCGATCACAAATCACACAGATATCTGGCTGAACCACATCGTGGATTTGATGATCTTCTTTGGATGTTTTTGGAAAACGCACATCGAAGGGAGCGGAATAAACCTGGCAATTTTTACCTTTCAGAAAATTGCCAATTCTGAGAAAAAGCTCTCCCGACACCTTTTGATGAATCCTTTTCGGTGTGGCCGCAGCTTTTTTAAAAACCCTACCTTTGATCAGTTCGACCACTTCCTCCATAGGCCATGTAAGGTAATCGGCATAGGAATAGTTGCCGTAATCCAAATCCGGTTCTTTGACATTATCCGGTTTTTTAACTTCCATACTTTAAATATACTGATTTTAGCCCTACTTAAGATTAAAAGAGATTTGAAAAGCTGAAATACTCATGTTATTTTGTGGTATTATCTATGTTCGTGGAATTGACCTTGCAGTTGAATACCATCGGTAAAATGATCTAACCGTTAGGGTTTTAGTGATTAAGTGAAGTGTTCATTGGGTTACATCTCCCTAAAATATCAATGCTAACCTATTCTTTAGTTAGGATTAAATTTAAGTTCTAACGATATCCTATTACCTTTTATTTTGAAAAAGATTCATCATGATTAGCAGAAGAAAAGTAATAAATATTTTATCAAGCCTGCCATTTGGCAGTCTGTTTTTAGGAGCACTTTTGGGTACAAATAGTGCCAGGTCAATGCCTACCACTACTCTGTCCCAAAGTAAAAAGGCTCTTGGCAAAAGCATATATGACTCGATAGGAGTACGCCCACTGATTAATGCCCGGGGCACTGTTACTGTCGTTGGTGCAACTAGGGTCCTGCCGGAAGTACAGGTCGCGATGGACGAAGCGGTGAAGGACTTTGTTCAAATTGATGAACTGATGAATGGAGTAGGGCTTCGCCTAGCAGATATAACAGGGGCGGAATGGGGCGTGGTGTCTTCAGGTGCATCCGCTGCAATATCTATTGCGACAGCCGGTTGTGTGACAGGAGGCGACCCTGATAAGATTTGGCAAATCCCCAATCTGGATGGAATGAAGGATGAAGTGATTATTCCTTCTTATTCTCGATCGGCCTATGATGCTGCAGCAAAGGCGGTGGGAGTGAGAATGGTAGAGGTGAATAGCCCCGAAGAATTAAAAGCTGCCTTGGGTCCCCGAACAGCTATGATTATGGTTATGGCCAGTGGTGCATCTGAGGACGGGCCTCTCTCGCTGAAAATAATCGCTGCTCTTGCCAAGCCACTTAAAGTGCCAATCCTTGTGGATGCAGCGGCTGAAGGACTAGAAGTCCCGAATCCACATATAACCCAAGGGGCGGATATGGTTGCCTATAGTGGAGGTAAATATTTGCGAGGTCCACAATGTGCTGGCCTGCTTATTGGACGCAAAGATTTTGTCCAAGCTTCTTGGATCACTAGTGCGCCCCACCACGGCTTTGGACGTGGGTTTAAGGTGGGTCGTGAGGAGATAATGGGGATGCTGACAGCGGTAGAAATGTGGAAAAAACGGGATCATGCCGAAGAGTGGAGGATGTGGATTTCTTGGGCCAATTACATCTCCCATCGTTTGGAGCAGGTTCCTGGGGTGAAGACAGAGATTATTCTCCCAAAAGGAAGATCTAATCGATCACCTTCTCTTCATGTAAAATGGGATATTTCTTTAATTCCACTCACAGGAGAAGATATTGAAGAACTTTTGTGGGAAAACAATCCCCGAATTGCTGTCAGCGGTGCTGGGAGTTACCTTCCTTTCCCTCCAAATATGGAGCCTAACATACGGATTAACCCCTCCCAACTTACGGCAGGCGAGGAGAAGGTAATTGCCAAAAGCGTTTATGAGTTTCTTTCCAATCCACCTCAGATGCAAAAGCCTAGTGGTCCTGCTGCATTTAACTTAAGTGGCCTTTGGGACCTAGAGATACAATTCGTCGCAAGCATTGTGAACCAAACTTTCATGTTTGAACAAAAAGGAAATGAAATTTTTGGTACCCACCATGCTAGTTTCGGACCTCGTGAGCTAACAGGTACGCTTCATGGCAATGATATTTTGATTCGAAGTTCCTATACTAGCCAAGGAGTACGCCTTAATTTCCAATTTACAGGTGTAGTTAGTAACGATAATATGGACGGTATATTGAGTTTGGGTGAATACGGCAGGGCAGAATGGAAGGCGAAACGCAGACACTATTAAACCCAGTAGTTTCCTAACAAATGGTTAAAAGAATTTGATCCAGTGAATGAAAAAAATTGAAAAATGATTGTTGCTGTTTCTGAAGGATAAGAGTCAAAGTAGCACCCAATACCCAGACGAATTTAGCTAAAAAGATAATGGATATAAAAGGATTATATATTTTCCCAGGTTTTGTAGCTTTCAATACCCATAATAATCATGGAGTTAATCCCCATTCAGAGTATAGCAATGGACTTAATGGTCCAATATGGTTGCATTCACTTTTCGCTCTGTTGCTACAATAAATCTGGGCACCCTTACAATACATCAAAAACAATCTATTGGCTTCCTCCTGACCCTCATCTCTTATAGGGGAAGTCAGCGAACAATGGTGGACAAAGCTTGATGTTCTTTCTGGCTTGTCCCGCATTGCAAATGCCTGTGAACTCGTTTCACAATGGATTCCAAGGGATGTAGAAAAATGCTACACCCAGTCTACGGTAGGTAAAGCGTACGCTGGATGATTTCGCAACTTCTTCCTGATATTTTCAACGAATTTCCCTATGAAAAAATCCTCATTCCAAGGCTTAGGGAGGACTTTTGGTGAATCTTAGGTAAGTTCAGGTGACCACAATAGGTATGGCTTGTACCTACCCGGCAGGACCGGTCATTTCTGTTTTCGAAACATATATCCTAATAAATTTAATATTAATATATGATCCTAATAAATTCACAAATTGGCTAAAAAGATAGTTGATCCATTTGTTAAATTTATTTTTTAGTTATATCTTAGGATTGTATTTTACGTTTACTAACTGACTCACTATGAAGCAATTTTACAAATACAATGGATAAATCCTGGAAAGTTTTTTTCTATTGATAATTAACTGAATAGATGAAAAATCATGGTTTTATGGCAAAAAACATATTGATTGCGTTTCAACAATAAATTCATTAAGAATGTTACCTAAAATTAAATTATCATTAATTGGGACCTTTTTGTTCGTACTTACTTTAGGCTTAGACGGAAACTCCCAAATCGAATCCGAAGCGGTATCCGCCAAAAATGCAGTTTATCTTGAGGTAGGTGGAAATGCAGGTTGGTATAGCTTAAATTATGATCGTATTTTTTATCAAAAAGGTATGTTAAAGCTGTCGGGTAGGGCTGGTTTTTCGCTGTGGCGCCACAATACATCAGCGCAGCCTTACAATACATCAAAAACTATCTATTGGCTTCCTTCGGTACCATTGGAATTTTCAGCTTTACTTGGCAAGTCCAAACATCACTTGGAAATAGGCACAGGAATAACTCCCCATTTATCAGTAACTGTTAGAAGGCATCCAGATTTTTTAAGAAGTAGTGATAAAGTGTATTTGAATGCATTTATACCATTAAGATTGGGATACAGGTACCAGAAACCTGAAGGGGGATACTTCTTTAGGGTTGCTTATACTCCGGTATTCGAGCTTCCTATATTAGAAGGAAATAATTTTTTATTTAACCCGATTTTTGCCGGGATAAGTTTCGGGAAGAGTTTTTAAGCAAAGTAATCTGGTTGAATACAAAGTTTGGCCTCCTTCTGTCCCTCAGTTTCCTATAGGGAAAGTTAGCAAACAATGGTGGACAAAGTTTGATGTTCTTTCTGGCTTGTCCGGCATTGCAAATGCCTGTGAACTCGTTTCATAATGAATACCAGGGGATGTAGAAAAATGCTACACCCAGTCTACGGTAGGTAAAGCGTACGCTGGATGATTTTGCAACTTTTCTCTGATAATTTCAACGAATTTTCCCCATGAAAAAATCGTCATCCCAAGGCTTAAGAAGGACTTTTTGTGATCCTTAAGCTACTTCAGGTGACCACAATAGGTAGGGCTTGTGCCAGCCCGACAGACGGGTCATTTCAAGTGCTATATTTAAGCGATGAATCTTCTAAACTTATTCAACAAATAAACTTTTGTTTTATTGTTTAAAACGTCGCCCATAAATACACTTAATTTTTTTATGTCAAACTTCAAATGACTAAATTAGTAATTAATCATTTATACTTTAGAAAAATGAAAATAAGTGTTGTTGCGCTCACATTTTTTATTCTTTTTGGATGCTCAGAAGTGAAGGATGAAAATTACCTGTTTAGATCCATTGACCCGACTGTTTCACACTTGGATTTCACCAATGAATTAAAAGAAACCAATAACCTGAGTATTCTCTATTATCTCTATTTCTACAATGGGGGAGGAGTAGCTATAGGGGATCTCAACAATGATGGTCTCCAGGATGTATTTTTCACCGGAAATCAAGTTCCCAATAAATTATTTTTAAACAAAGGGAATATGGAATTCGAGGACATCACGGAAAATGCTGTAGTTGCTGGTTTTTCTGATTGGAATACTGGCGTAACACTGGCCGATGTTAATGGTGACGGAAATCTTGATATTTATGTTTGTGCAGTAGTAGGAATCCACGGGTTGAAGGGTAAGAATGAATTGTTTATAAACAATGGTGACCTCACTTTCAGCGAAAAAGGGGAGGAATTCGGTTTGGATTTTCAAAATTATTCTACAATGGCTTCTTTTTTTGATTATGACAATGATGGAGACCTGGACATGTACTTGTTAAACCATTCTGTACATACTGATAATTCTTATGGTCCGGCGGCGATAAGACATAAGCGCACTGAGGAAAGTGGTGATAAGTTGCTAAGAAATGAAGGTGGGAAATTCATTGATGTAAGTCAGGAAGCAGGAATTTTTGGTGGGGCCAATGGCTATGGACTTGGGTTGGCAACTGCGGATTTTAACAATGATGGATTTACTGATCTTTATATAAGCAACGATTTTCATGAAGACGATTATTACTATATCAACAATGGAGACGGGACTTTTACCGAGCAACTGAAGGATAAATTCAGCCAGGTAAGCAGGTTTTCTATGGGGAATGACGCTGTGGACATCAACCAAGATGGCTTTGTAGATATTATCACCTTGGATATGCTACCTGAAGATGAAAAGGTGCTCAAATCATCAATGAGTGATGATCCCATTTATACGCATGACCTGAAAATAGAACGCCTCAATTATCATCCCCAATACGCGCGTAATATGTTGCAAATTAACCGTGGTGGAGAATACTTTCAGGAAGTCGCTTTGTACAGTGGTATCTCAGCTACTGATTGGAGTTGGAGTCCTCTATTTGCAGATTTTGATTTGGATGGAAAGCAGGATTTATTCATTTCTACAGGGATTTCGCGAAGACCCAATGACCATGATTACATCAATTATATATCTAGCGAAGAAGTAGAACAAAAATTCAACGCTTCAAACCGTTTAGATCAGGAAGCGTTAAATAAAATGCCTTCAGGGAAAGTAAAGAACTATATTTTTAAAGGGGAAGAAAACCTACAGTATTCAGATCAGTCTGGCAACTGGATTTCTGATTACCCAAATTTATCAACAGGAGCTGCATGGGCAGATCTGGACAATGATGGAGATTTGGATCTGGTTACCAACAATCTCAATGAACCAGCAACCTTGTACCAGAACAATTTGGATGGAAATTCAGCTTATTTAAAAATCAAGGTAGATTTCATTGCTCCAAATACTTTTGGGATTGGCACCAAAGTGATGACTTGGCATCAGGGTAAGATGCAAATGAAACAGTTGTTTACTTCAAGAGGTTTTCAATCCTCTTCAGAACCTTTGATCCATTTTGGTTACGGCAATATTCAACAAGTAGATTCTATGCTGGTGATATGGCCAGACAATACAATTGAAAAAAAATACGACATAACAGTGAATCAAACACTGGAGCTGAGCCCATCAGAAAACCGCCAAAAGGTAGATTATTTAGAAATCTTCCCCAAATCCAAAACTTGGTTCCAAAAAGTCGGGACTTTATCGGGATTGGATTATAAACACCAAGAAAACAGGTTTATAGATTTCAATCACCAACGGCTTATTCCCTATAAAACTTCTGATCGTGGACCTGCAGTTGTGGTCAAAGACCTTGATGGCAATGGTAGCGATGATATTTTCTTTGGAGGAGCGAAATCGCAGCCTGCAAAGGTTTTTCTTCAAACTGATAATGGATTTATTGAGAAACAAATCGATTCAATTGCCAAAGATTCTCTTCGTGAAGATGTCTCGGCAATAATAGAAGACCTGAATAATGACGGTAAAAAAGACCTATTCATTGTCTCCTCAGGTGGTGAGCTTTCTGAACAAAATGAGGCTTTGTTGGATAGGCTGTTTATCAATGAAGACAAGGGTTTTAAAAAACAGGCCCTTCCTCCTTATTTTGAGAATGGTGCTGTAGTAAAAGCGCATGATTATAACAAAGATGGAAATATAGACCTCTTTGTAGGTAGTGGGGCTGTTGCAAATGATTTTGGACAGCTTCCAAAATCTTATCTCCTGAACAATAAAAACGGCTCGTTTGAGATTGTTGATAACAAAACACTGGAAAATGTAGGGATGGTTACAGATGCTGTCTGGACAGATTTTGATGGTGATGGGTGGGTTGATCTAATCGTAGTGGGGGAGTGGATGACTCCCAAGTTTTTTAAAAATCATGAAGGAATTTTAAAAGACATTACCGAAGAAATGGTTGATCAAAAGTTAACAGGTTTATGGCAATCCATCATTCCGTTTGATATCAATGGGGATGGTGAACTGGATTATTTATTGGGGAATTGGGGGCTTAACAGCAAATTTACTTCGAAAGAAGATTTCCCATTGAAGATGTATTATGCGGATTTTGATGAAAATGGAAATACAGAAACAATTGTAGCCTATGAAAAGGACGGCGAATACTATACAGTTGCAGGACTGGATGAACTGAGCAACCAAATGCGTTTTCTTAAAAGAAAGTTTACTTCGTATAAAGATTTCGCTGGCAAACCCTTGGAGGAGCTATTTGACGAAGAGCAGTTGGAAAATGCCACCCTTTTGACAGTAAATAATCTGGCATCCGGATACCTATTGAATGCTGGGGGTAAGTTTACTTTTGAAGCTTTTGATGCCTCTTTACAGGTAGCTCCTTTGACGGCCTTTTTAAAATTCGATTTTGATGGAGATGGAAAGGAAGAAGTCATGGCAGGTGGGAATTATTTTGGTGTGTCCCCATATCATGGACGCCTTGGAAGTCTTTCAGGAAATATAATTACTTCCGAAGGAAAAATAATAGAAGGAAACCAGCTTGGTTTAAATTTTAGCCAAAAAGCTGTAAGGGGTTTAGACATAATTAATATCAAAGGTGCCTACTATCTCATGGTAACATTCAACAATGAAAAACCAGATTTCTATATACTAAGACAGGCAAATCAAATCCAAAAATAGCCTAGATATAATTGGTCTACTGCCTTACCTCTGCCTTCGACAGGCTCAGGCACCGGTAGTTCGGATGCCCAACAGTCTCAGGCAACGGTAATAGATTAATGAAGTTTATACTTTAAAAACAATTAACAATTACCTCCCTTCAAAAGAAGCTAAAGAAAAAAATCCGGCACCTCAGACCAATGTCTCGATGCCGGATTTATTATTTATCCATTTTGGATTCCTTTACAAGAAGCCCAACAATTGTCTTTAAATTAAAATCAATAGCCAGGGTTTTGTTCCAGAACGTTACTCGCCGAAAGTGCTGAAGTAGGCACAGGGAAGCGATTTAAATGGCTTGAATTAGAAGGGGTGTGGTCCCACCATTTTTCTGTGGTGAAAAACCCTAACCTGATTAAGTCAGTTCTTCTTCTGCCTTCTCCCAGAAATTCAATTCCCCATTCATCTGCCATTCGGTATAAGTCCAAATTCCCAGCAGTTGCAGGATTGGAATCATTGCCTCCTTCAAAAGCCCTCGTTCTTACATTATTTATTAAGGTTGCTGCTTCAGAAGCATTTCCTAATCTTAACTCGCACTCAGCAAGCATTAAGTAAACTTCGGCCAATCTAAAAACTGGATGATCTGCAGCCCATCTCAAAGTCAGGTCCTGGCTGGATGGGACAGGGATTTTCACCAAACGGATACCGGTATTTTCTTCACCTGCGCCAATATTGGATGGAAGATCTTCAATAGTTGAGTAAGTTGATCCCAATTCCGAAAATCTTGCAACCTGATCTACAAATTCCAGTGGTTGTCCGTTGTACTCTTCATTACCTATAACTTGGTCACCATTTATTGGAGAAATTTGTGGACCTACTAAAAACATCCCTTCGTAACTGCCAGAGCCAAAATATTTAAATGGCTTCTTTCTAAGGTCAGTATCTTCGAATTTTTCGTAAGGAGAGCCCAACTTAAAATCCTCAGAGTATAAGGTTCCATCAGGTCTTCTTGATGGCTGTAAATGGGTTCCATTGTTAGAACCCAAATCTACATCAAAATATACCCGGGAATTATAATGGTACATATGACCGTAGTGGGTATACTCTAGTCGGTTAAATTCTGAAGGGATGGACCAAATAATCTCAGGTGATTGGTCATTTTCAAAATCGTGAGGCCCTTTCCAATCTGTATCCAGACCATAGTTACCATATTCATTATTAATGATTGCTTTAGAGATTACCGCTGCTTCATCGTACATGGGCTCTCCAATGTAGGCTTCTGCATTAAAGTATAATCTTGCCAGCATCACTGCTGCTGCCCCTTTGGTGATTGCCCCTTCCTGAGGTGCGCCATCTTCTTTTACAGATAAGTCAATAAGGGCTTGTTTTAACAAAGTTTCTATGTGATCAAAAGTTTCTTTGTCGCTGCTTCTAGGAACATTTTCCTGTTCTAGACTTGTGAAAATTGGAAGGCCACCGTAGAAATCAAGCCCTCTTAAGTAGAAGAATGCGATCAAGGCATCTAACTGACCGAGGTGGGCAGCTTTATCTTCTTCAGAAAGTGCAAGTGCCTGGTAATCTAATTTACCCAAGTCTTGCTTTACATCTAATGCCAAAGCTACGCCTTGCAATGTTCCTCTCCAGGTGCCAAATAATTGGGATTCATCTGGGGTCCATTCATGATGCTGATATCGGGCATAACGCCCTCCATCGTACCAATGACGTCCTTTTGTTGAACGGGCAAACTGATCTGCTGAAAATTCCTGTGCCACCCATCGGTCTCCGGTTAAGTACCATCTTGCATGGGTGAAAGGCCTATAAAGTGCTGCCAATACATCTCCTTCCGTTTTAAAGAAGGTTTCTGGTACTACCCTGTCATACCAAACCTCATCCAGAGAACAGCTTGTTATAATGACAGTAAAGAGTATTAATATATATTTTGTCAATTTCATGATCTTAATTTTTTTGGGTTTAAAAATTCGCTTGTACACCAAACATAAAAGTTCGCGTTTGTGGATAGGTTGCCCTCTCTTCAAACCCTGGGTCCAGGCCATTTATATTTACCTCTGGATTTAAACCTGTATAATTTGTAAGGACGAATAAGTTTTGCCCTGTGGCATAAATACGAAGCCCTTTCACGTATTTGTTTCCTTTCACATCAAAAGTATAGCCCAATGACAATACATCTAGCTTCAAGAAATCACCATCTTCAATCCAATAATCACTCAACTCTTTTTCACCAGTGATATGTTTTTGCTCATCATAATTTTCTACCAAAACATTCCTGGACTCCAATGGGATTCCATAATAGAAATTAGGCATGTTAAATATATCATGTCCTGTCCATCCTCTGAAATAAGCATTGATATCAAATTTCCCTACAGTGAATTGATTGTTCCAGGCTATGATTAGTTTAGGAATCGCATTGCCTATGAACTTTTTGTCCTGGTTGGTTTTTGTTCTTTCAGTCACATCAAATACTTCTCCATCGTCTCCTCTTAGCATCCAGTTCCCATCTTCTGTAAATCCAGCATGCTCCCATACGAAGAAGCGACCTATAGGCTCACCTGGGAAAAGTCTTACAGCATTACCTGGGCTACCCGGTGCTGGAAAACCTTTTCTATCCCAAAAGGTCTGATTCCCCCAAAGGCTTACCAGTTCACTTTTATAAGAAGAACCAATTAAGGTAGTTGTATAATTGAAATTGGTTTTGTCGATAGCATTCCAGGTGACTTCAGCTTCCCAGCCTGTATTTCTTAAAATACCTACATTCATTGTGGTTTTGTCGTGAATAGCTGGAGGTTGTGGGACAGAAATGTCATATATCAAGTCGTTTACATCTCTTTTAAAGACATCAAACCTACCTGAAATATTTCCTTCAAGAATAGCAAAGTCGACACCCAGATTGTATTCCTTTTTTGTTTCCCATCTTAGGTCTGTATTTTGGTTATGGGATACTCCATAGGTTCTTCTCCATTCACCATTCATCAGCCACCAGGTATCCGGGCCATACATTCTGGTTGCCACACCCGGTGCAAATCCTTCATTACCTGTTTCTCCGAAGCCACCTCTAAGTTTTAGATTGGTGAACAAATTTTGCGTTAGCATAAAGGGTTCGTTGTGAATATTCCAACCCACTGAAAGTGCTGTAAAGTTGCCCCATCTATTGCCTTTGGCAAATTTTGAAGAACCTTCTCTTCTCAAACTTGCAGTAATCAAATACCTATTGTTCCAGCTGTAGTTCACCCTGCCAAAGAAGGCCATCAACCTTACCCTGGGGTTTTTAAAAGAACCTAAGCCGGCTCTTCCTTCAGACAAGAACCGACCTGTACCCAGATCATGCTCTTCTATTCCATCCACAGCAAAATCAGAATTGTTTGCCGTAAAACCTTGTCCATTAAATTCTTGGAAACTATAACCCCCTACCGCGTTAATTGTATGAAGATCAAAGGTTTTGTCATAAGTGACAAACGTTTCAAATGTATTGTCATTAAATTCCCCATATTGATGACTGGCATATCCAGCTACTCCCTCATCCAATGAGGTTTTATGTTGGGCTGATCTCCAGTAGGTTCCATAATAATTGTGATTGTTTATGGAATATCTAGCAGTCAGGGCAATATTATCGGTAATATTAAATAGGAAGGAGGTGGTGTTTAGGAGATAAGTATAATCGGATTTATCTGTCCTTAATTTAATATCAGCTACAGGATTATACCAGTCATAGCCTCCTGTCCACACATTAAGCCCATGTGGCATAGTAGCGTCATATGGGCTTTCAGTGGGATTCAACTGCAAAGCCATCCTAAAAATATCATTGTTCGAGAAATTGGACTTTCTTTTATTGTAAGACAGGTTATTTGTAATTTTTAAAAAACCGTCAAACATTATAAAATCGGTATTTATCCTTGCTTGTGTGTCATCTCTGTCTGAACCTATAGCCAATCCTGTAGCATTTCTATTACTGATTGTTGCCCGAATTCTAGCATTTTCTACTCCTCCGCTGAAGCTAAGTACATTCCTATAACTTAACGGAACATCATTGGTGACCTCGTCAAACCAATCCGTATTGTGGCCAAGATCATTGCCTAGACCTTCTTCAAGGAAACGATCTCTTCCCAATGGCTCATTGTAACGGCGTACAGTTTCTGCAAACATTTCCCCAGTATAACTAACCGTTAGTTCTCCCGACTTAGCAGATTTGGTGGTAATAAGAATTACTCCGCCAGAGGCTCTCGTTCCGTAAATTGCAGCGCCAGAGGCATCACGCAAAACTTCTATGGAGGCAATGTCCTCCTTTACCACAGAATTGATATTTCCGCCTGGCACCCCATCTATAACAATTAGTGGTCCTTGAGAAGCATTTACGGAATTAACCCCACGCAATTGAATAGAGATTTCTGAGTTTGGATCAGCGCCATTGGTGGACTGAATACTTAATCCCGGAACTTTTCCCTGAATGGCCATTAAAGGGGAAACGGTACCGGCAACAAAATCCTTTTCATTCAATGAACTCACCGCACTGGTGAGGTTTTCTCTATTGACAGACCCATATCCCACGACCACAACTTCATCCAATGAAGCTACATCTTCAAGCAAGATTACATCAATTTTATTCTGATTATTGACAACAATGCGCTGCGATTCAAAGCCTATAAAAGAAAAAATGAGGGTTGAACCTTCAGGAACTGTAATAGAATACTTCCCACTAAGGTCGGTGGCGGTACCAAGTCCTGTTTCTGGAATGGAAATTGTCACACCAGGTATCGGTTCTCCACTTTCATCAGTTACCGTGCCTTCAACTTTCACATCTGCAACCTCAAAAAAGTTGTCTGCAAGGTTTTTAGTTGCTTCCGTTGCCTCAAAATTCAAATTTTCATGTAATAAAGAAGAATTTTTGATAACTTCTTTAAAGCGCGTCTCCTTCTCCTTTCTGTTTTCCGCATGTAGATAATCCACAGTCATTATCTGGAGGATTACAGCAATTGAAAACAATTGGAGAATGGGTTTTACATAATTACGTAAGTGTTGTTTCATTTTTTTGGGATTAGGTTAATTAAATGGAATTAGGATAAATTATTCATAGATAGAAGCTTATTGTTATTTATTAAGCTTTTACTATTAATAAAACTAATTAATGACCAATTTAAAAAATATATTGGTGTTATTTGAAAAAATTATCTTTAAAAAAAAGTTATTTAATTATTTATAATGGTATTAATCATAAATAGATTTTAATTAATCTTTAAATAAGGACAATAAACTGTTTTGTATTGGTAAATTTTAAAGAGATTGTTTAAATCAGAATTTAAGCCGTAGGCAAATTCAGCGTATTTGTATTTCATTTTCTATGTCATAACCTATTTCCATTGATTGTATCGTTGTTTATAGAATGAATTCGAGGTAATTAAGCAATTTGGATTTTTACTTTTTTCAAGGGAAGTTATTCTATCACTCAACAGAAATTACTATCCTGTTTTGGGCTTTATCTAAAAAATAGGAACCTGCCTGATTAAAGAAGTTAATTCAATTTTAGATTTGATGCAATTTGAAAAGCTGACAATCTCATGCTATTTTGTGGTTTAACTTCGAATTCAACAGATTTTGTTCAAAAACCAATTAACCAATTCAATCCAAATGAGACCCTTAATTTTTATTTTGCTGACTTGTCTTATTGCCTTTTCATGCGCAGAGCCCTCCCCCAAACAGGAAATAAGCTCCTTAAATACTGTAAATTTCCCAGAAGTTTCTGCTCCCATTCAATTGGTAGACAATGGCAAAGAACATCTTTATGCCAGCTATTATGGAATCAACTCTTTTAGTGCAAATCAAAAATATGCGACAGTTTTAGAAACGGACATTGTAGATCGCCTTCCCACCGAGGAGGATGAGGCTACATTGGGACTTGTAGACCTTGAAACCATGGAGTTCAAGCCACTGACAACGACGCGAACATGGAATTTTCAGCAAGGGTGTATGGCGCATTGGTTGGCTACTTCTCCAGATTCTCTTATTATCTACAATGACCTAAGGGATGGGAAATTTGTTTCCATTATTATGAATGTACATACCCAAGAGGAAATAAAAACCATTCCCCACCCGGTAAGTGCCGTATCTCCTGATGGAACCAAGGCTGTAAGTATTAACTTTTCTCGTCTTCGCATTACAAGGAGCGATTATGGTTATGGTGGAGAAGGGCAGGATAAAAAAGAGGATGATCAATTCCCCGAAGATGATGGACTATTTCTAATAGATCTAGCCACAGGGGAGGCTGAGCTTATAGTCTCAATGGCTGATGTCAAGGACTTGGTTCCGGAGATCCCTGAGGATGGGATTGAGTATTTTAATCACACCTTGTTTAGTCGAGGAGGTTCTAAAATATTTTGGCTAGCCAGGGCTATTCCAAATAGGAATACCACTTCATTGATAGTAAACATAGATGGAACGGGGCTTCAAAGGTGTTTTCCAGACGACTGGGCAGGATCACATTTTGATTGGCTGAATGATGAAGAATTAATGGTCACTAGTTCCTATGAAGGAAAACAATATTCCCATGTATTGTATACTACAGGCAAGCAGGATTATAAAAGGCTTGGGAATGGTCTCTTGGATTTTGATGGACATGGGACTTTCTCACCTGATGAAAAATGGATGGTTACAGATACCTATGCTAGAGAGAACAAATTTCGAGAACAAAAGATCTATTTGATGGACATGAAAACCAATGCTGTACGAACTTTAGGGCAGTTTGTTACTCCTGAATCTTTTAAAGGATTTTGGCGCTGTGATATTCATTGTAGGTGGAGCCCTAAAGGTGATATGATTGGTTTTAATTCCGTACATTCCGGATCAAGACAAGCCTACTTACTGAAATTGAAATTCTAAAAGGAAGAAGTAAATAATTATTAATTATTAATTGTTAATTGTTAATTAATTAACCATTAACCATTATCCAATTAACCATTAATCATGTCCCAAAAGTACCTTTTACTGTTTTTTATAAGTCTTTGTCTTACTAGCCTTAGCGGAAAAGCCCAGCAAGAACGACCCAATATTTTAATGATTGCGGTGGATGATTTGAATAATTTTGTCGGAGGAATGGGGCATCCAGATGCCATCACCCCCAATATGGACAAGCTTATCAAAAGTGGTTTGCTTTTCACTAATGCGCAATGCCAATCCCCCATGTGTAGCCCTTCTCGAACAGCTATAATGACGGGATTAAGGCCTTCCACTACTGGAATTTACGGGTTTATTACGGATAACAATATCAAAGAAACCAACCAAGCAACCCGTGAAGCCAAAATGATGCACCAGTATTTCAAGGAGCAAGGCTATTATACAATGGGTATCGGTAAAATATATCACAATCATGCACCTGAGGATTTGTTTGATGAAAGCGGTGGACGTGCCAAAGGTTTTGGACCATACGCAAAACAAAACTTTCATTGGGACAAAGAAAAAACATCTACTGACTGGGGTCCTTTCCCTGAAGAAGACAGTCAAATGCCGGATTATCACACTGCAAAATGGGCATCGGAAAGACTCCATAGAGATTATGAGCATCCCTTTTTCCTTTCAGTAGGCTTTCTTCGTCCTCACGTCCCCTGGTATGTGCCCCAAAAGTGGTTTGACCTTTATGATACTGCGACACTTCATCTTCCTCCTTATTTGGCAACAGATCGAGAGGACTTACCGGAAATAGCCCTTGCCATAGACGATTTACCGATGATGCCTACTACCGAATGGGCCTTGGCCAATAATCAATGGAAAAACATTCTTCAGGGTTATTTGGCAAGTGTTTCCTTTGTTGACCATTATATTGGGGAAGTATTGAATGCTTTAGAAAAAAGCAAGTATGCAGAAAACACCATAGTTGTGCTTTGGTCTGACCATGGCTACCGATTGGGAGAAAAAAACACCTTTGCCAAGGTGGCACTTTGGAACAGTGCGACGGCAGCCCCTCTTGTTTTTGCAGGACCAGGTATCCCGAAAAATAAAAAAGTGGATGTACCAGTGGAGTTGTTTTCAATTTACCCCACATTAACAGACTTAGTGGAACTTCCTTCAGTAGCGAATATTGAAGCAGAAAGCATTTATCCCCTGATAAAAAACCCAAAATTAAAGTGGGAAAAGCCTGCAATTGTTACCTGGGCTAGAAATAACCACGCCATTGTCACCAAAGATTACCGGTACATTCATTATGAAGATGGTTCTGAGGAATTGTATTTGCTAAAAAAGGACCCCAATGAGTGGAACAATGTGGCTGATAAGATGAAGTACACCGAAGTAAAAGAAAGACTGGCTCAATTTCTTCCAAAAATCAATGTCAAGTGGGCCAAGGAGTCCAAATATGATAATAACGATTATTTCATCAAGCAGAAAATAGAGCAAAGCGAGTAAAGAATGGTATAATAGAATAAAAAAATTGTACTATTGCTTTAGGGTTTAGGGATCAATGGACTGAAAACTCATTATGACAGCAAAAAGTAGTAATCTAAAAAAAGCTGAAATTGTTGATGGTTATACCATTAAATACCATGCCAATGGTGAAACGATATGGTCCAAAGGTAAAATAATTAGCGGCCAAGCGGAAGGTTACTGGGAATGGTACCGTATTGACGGAACCATCAAACGTTCGGGTTATTTTAAGAAGGGGGAACCCATGGGAGAGTGGACAACCTATGATGCCAAAGGTGAAGTATACAAGGTTACCTATAGGTAAGCGAAAACATTCAAGATGGTAAAAAACAAGGGGCTTTCTAATAAAAGATTTAGTTGTTCAATTGTACTCATATCGGTTTGAGATGTTGGCCTAATTATAGGCTAGTTTATGGCCTCTCTGCGAACGCTTTTCTATTGGTTTGGTTAAAAATCCTTCCATGATTTTAAATTTGGGTGGAATGGAATTTGTCATCGGAGGCAAAATAGTATACTTTTAACAATGTCTGAAATGGCAGCGAGATTTGTAAAGCTATTTCCAATTCTGCCTACCAATAGCTACATCTTGAATAATTTACTTTATTGATTGTTTACCAATAGTGTAAAACAATCTATTGATTTACTTTAAGTACTTCTCTTGAGTAGGTAGTTCTAAGTTATTCGGAGAATAGCAACAAATATTAGCTAGCCCTATTTAGGAGTAAATCACCATTTCTGATTTTAAGTAAACCTGGTTCTAATAAAATTTAAATATAGAAGACCTTTCTTTTCAATTGATTAATTATGCTGAAAAAACATTTTGACATTCATAGGCCGGTTTTTTGGCCATCTGTCATATTGATTTTTATTTTTATTCTGATTACCCTAATTGTAGGTAAGCCTATGGAGCTTGTATTCTCAAGCATCAAAACCTTTATTACAAATAAAACCGGATGGCTTTTTATTATTGCGGTGAATGTTTTTATCGTTTTTTGCTTTTACCTGGGCTTCAGTAAATATGGTACGATAAGACTTGGAGGTAAGGAGGCTGTGCCAGAATTCAGTACAAGTTCTTGGTTTGCCATGCTGTTTAGTGCTGGTATGGGAATAGGATTATTGTTTTGGGGGGTAGCAGAGCCTGTAAACCATTATGCCAATCCTCCTTTTGGGCAAGCCTACACGGTTGCTGCAGCAGAAGGTGCCATGAACCTGACCTTCCTTCACTGGGGGTTTCATGCCTGGGCAATTTATGCGGTAGTTGCCCTATCACTAGCATTTTTTGCTTATAATCGAAAACTACCTTTAACCATAAGATCTGTATTCTACCCTTTGCTGGGAGAGCGCATACATGGATGGATTGGTGATTGTATAGATGTCTTGGCAGTGCTGGCTACCCTTTTCGGGTTGGCTACTTCCTTGGGCTTAGGGGTAAAACAAGTCAGCGGAGGTTTATCGTATTTATTTGACATTCCCAATACCATAACCGTACAAGTTTTATTGATTGCCGGAATTACTTTAATAGCAACTATATCTGTGGTATCGGGTATCGACAAAGGGGTCAAATTTTTGAGTGAATGGAATGTGAGAATAGCAGCTATTTTGCTAATTTTTGTAATTATCGTAGGCCCTACACTCTTTATCTTTCGCTCATTTGTTCAAAATTTAGGGAATTACATGGAAAACATTCTTCAAGTGTCTACCTGGACGGAGGCCTATAGAGACAATGGTTGGCAGAAAGACTGGACTGTTTTTTATTGGGCTTGGTGGATTTCCTGGTCCCCTTTTGTAGGAATGTTCATTGCCAGGGTTTCAAAAGGGAGAACCATTAGGGAATTTATATTTGGGGTTTTGCTGGTGCCCTCCATTTTGACGTTTTTTTGGTTAACGGCTTTAGGGGGATCTGCCATCCTTTTGGATATGCAGGAAGGATTGGCTAGCAATACCCACAGTCTGGCTACTAGCATAGTTGCGGATGAATCTATAGCCTTGTTCGTCTTTCTGGAGAAGTTTCCATTTTCAAGTGTAGGTTCCATTATTGGGATTTTATTGGTTACTAGTTTCTTCGTCACCTCATCGGACTCTGGTTCTTTAGTGATCGATAGCATTACCGCAGGGGGTAAATTGGATGCCCCTGTAGGTCAACGTATTTTTTGGGCCACAACAGAGGGGACTGTAGCCGCAGTTTTGTTAATAGGAGGAGGACTTACAGCTTTGCAAACTGCTGCAATTACCACAGGATTGCCGTTTTTAATTATTTTGCTTTTCATGTGTTATTCATTGTTAAAAGGCTTGCGATTAGAATATGCCAAGGACAAGCAATTTGAAATGGATATGGATAGAAAAGTGTATGAAGATAAATTATCAAATGTGATTCTTAAAAAACTTGATGAGGAAAATAAATCGTAAAAGAAAACAATAGTATTATAAGGTTGAAATGGCTCAAATATAGGCTTCTTTCTTCCTAATTTCTTATTGATTGAAGCAGGCACCTTGATAGTAAGGATGGATAATCAACAGCTGTACGCATGAATAAAGACCAGGAAAACACCAATTTCTTTGCTTCGTTTTATTTCTTATTTTTACAGAATAATTAAATCCCATGGATAAAGACATTAAAATTGCTGTATTGATTGATGCAGATAACGTTCCCTCTACTCAGGTTAAGGAAATGATGGAAGAGATAGCCAAATATGGCAATCCAACTATAAAAAGGATATATGGGGACTGGACAAAACCTCAATTGGGAAAGTGGAAAAATGTGCTGTTGGAAAATGCGATAAACCCAATCCAACAGTATGGTTATACCACAGGAAAGAATGCGACTGATTCGGCCATGATTATTGACGCAATGGATATTTTGTATTCTGATAAGGTAAATGGATTTTGTTTGGTATCGAGTGACAGCGACTTTACCAAATTGGCTACAAGGTTACGTGAGTCCAGGATGCTAGTCCTTGGAATGGGGGAGAAAAAAACGCCCAATCCTTTTATTGTTGCCTGCGATAAATTTATCTACCTGGAAATTTTGCATAACCAAAGTGAAGAAAAGGAAAATGGTAAGACCAAAGTAAAGGCGCCCGTTCAGGTTGACAAAATCAATCCCAAATTGATCAGGTTGATATCCAGTACCATTTCAGATCTGGCTGATGATGATGGTTGGGCATTTATGGGAGATGTTGGGAATTTACTTCAAAAGAAGCAACCAAACTTTGATTCAAGGAACTTTGGGTTCCAGAAACTAACGCCTTTGGTTAGTTCTATTCCTAATTTTGAGGTAGAACGAAGAATTAAATTAATTTACGTCCGAAACAAAGAATAGCATCAAAAGGTGGTTGAATGTTTGGGTAGTGTAAAAGTGAATACTGTTCCTTTTCCAACCTCTGAGGCTACCCATATTTCACCTCCTAAAATATCAGTTATTTTTTTAACAATAGCTAAGCCCATTCCTGTACCATGACCAGTGGAATGGTTTTGTAGGCGCTGGAATAAGACGAAGATTTTATCAAAATAATTGGAATCAATGCCTATTCCATTGTCACTTAGTTGAAATAAATAATCTTTTTCTCTTTCTTCCATCGTGAAATGAATCATTGGAGGTCGATTTGGGTCTGAATATTTCAGGGAATTACCAATGAGGTTTTGAATTAGTAGCGAAAAAAAGCTTGGGTGCCCAGGGAATTTATGCATTGGTCCAGAGGTGATTTTTGCATTTTTCTCGATTATTTGGGGTTGAAAAGTAAGTGTTATTTCCTTTAGTATTTTTTCAGGATCAAGAAGAACAGGATCATCTGTTATTTTATTGATTCGAGAATATTCAGACAAATCAAGAATCAAGAGCCTCATTCTATTGGCACCATCTACAGCATAAGAAATGTAGGTATTAGCTTTTTCATCCAATTGGTTGCCGTACTTTTTTTTCAGCAATCCAATGAATCCTGAAATCATCCTTAGAGGCTCCTGAAGATCATGTGAAACGACAAAGGTGAAATGCTCCAATTCCTTATTCTTTGACTCAACTTCTTGAAGGGATTCCTTGAGCTTGATAGTCCCCAATTTTAGTTTTTCCTGGAGGGAATATTGCTCTCTTAAACTGTTTTCTAACCTTGAAAATAATTTGGGTATAAGGTAAGAAAACATGGCACTTAAAAATATCAAATTCGAGGATACCGCGATCCAGTGACCCAATTGTACACCAGGAAGATTAGGGAGATCAACGATTGCTTTAAAATGGACCAAGAGGCCAAAAGCAATACAGGTAACTAAATTAAAATAAAAGCTAATATAGGTTCTGCCGTTGGGAAGAAATAAAATCATTAAAATCGAAACTGCCAATAAATACATTAGTCCTGGACCAAAATTGCCCACAAAATAAATGAGTACAACCCCAATGCCATAAAAAGCTAAAAATACGGCCCATTTTCTGATGAATAGAGACATTCCAGGTACTAAAGCGACCACTATACAGACTAGAAATGCGAGTGAATCAAATACTATGAGCGGAACATGATTGTTTATAAAAGCCATTATCAGACCTGGAATCACTCCGATGAGGCAAAATGGCATTAAAAATGCTATACCGGAGACAAAAAGCCTATCCCTCCATTGATCAAGGGGATCGGCATTTTGTTCAGTAGCCAAACAATTTTTTTCGATATATTTTAAATACTTATCCCACATGAATGTAATCGCTGTTTTATTAAAAAATGTCCTAAGGTATAAGCCATCCACATTGCGCCAAGATTAACTTTAGCATTGGATATCTAATGGAAATAATTTTAAAAATAATGAATATATTATTCCTTAAGGAGATTTATCCTAAAATAAATTTCCCATTTCGATTAATGGATCAAATTTTGTAGACAATAATTAAATATATTGTTTAAAGAATTAGGTGATAAAAGTATTTAACTATTTATAAGTCAGGTAATTAAGAAGTTTTGAAGAGCAAAATTGGAAGGAATTCTCTACTAATTGCCATTTCCGGATTTATTTTCTTGGAAATGGGTATTTATTTCGAGGTTTTGGATGCGGCTATTTGGCGCATTTTGGCTACTGCTTTCGAGGCTGGGACAATAGGAGGATTGGCAGATTGGTTTGCTGTAAGTGCTTTGTTTTATGAAATACCTATTCCTTATGTGAGAAAACATACGAATATCATTGTAAAAAATAGGGAGAAATTAACCGAGGGAATTGTAGATCTGGTTACTACCAAGTGGTTGTCTCCAGAAGTTTTGGAAGAAAGACTCACACATATTAAAATTGCAGATGGATTATTGCAATCTTTAGAATCTGGTGAAAATGTACATAAATTACTTGGATTTTTTAGCGGGGTTTTTAAGCGCATATCAGGTGAAATGGACAATCCCCAATTGGTGGTTCTTGTCCAAAAATTGCTAAAAGATAAACTCGAAAGCTCAGATGTTGCCAGGCCATTCGGGGAGTGGTTGCATGGCATTTTAACTGAAGGAAAACACCATGAGTTTATTGCCATCGCCTTGGATCAATTTTCAGCCTCTATTAAAGAACCGGAAACAAGAACACTTATCTTAGGGAAGTTAAAAACTGCTCTTGAATTATATGCAAGTAGAGATTGGGTGAAAAAATCAGCGGTGTGGTTAGGTAAAAAAACTGGAGGGATAGATCCAGACCTATTGATCGATAGGATATTAGACCTCGTTTTGGCCTTATTGGAAGAAATAAAGGAAAATCCAGAGCACCCAATACGTAAAAATCTGGAAAACTATGTTTTGGAGTTTGCAAGTAATCTTGAATCAGGAGACGAAAGAACCTTGGCTTATGTAGAAAACCTCAAAAGGAACTGGATTTTAAATGATAAAACCAAGGGCATGATCCAAAAGGTATTGGTTCAATTAAAAGAAAACATGCACGAGCAGTTTGCCAATAGCGACACACCAATAATGCAATTAATCAGCAGGCAATTGCACCGCTTTCTAGACGAGTTGCGTGAGGATGACAATAGTAGAAAGAAAATTGATGTGTGGATGAGAACGACTATTACACATCTTGTGACGAAATACCACCATGAACTTGGGGATATGGTTAGAAGCAGTTTGTCCAAACTGGATGACAAAGGAATAATGCTTCAAATCAAAGAAAAGGTGGGGTATGATTTACAATACATACGGCTCAACGGGGCAGTAGTTGGTGGTATTGTGGGACTTATAATAGCAACGATCAGGTGGGCTATTCATTGAGCTTGAGTTTCATCCCAGTTTTAGCATTATCTTATTATCTCGGATTTAATCACTTTGTGTTACGTAATTGGAAAAACTACGCTGAATTTTAATACAGCATGGGGATAAAATGACGGCCTAAACTCTCCAAAATAGACAATAGGATATTTCGCATTTATTTATGATTTAAACCAATTATTTGAATGAATGTTGTTTATTGTTTTGATAAAGCGTAAAAAACCTTATTTTTAGTTAAAATTGTCTTCTTTTATCAATTTTGATATGAATCAAAAATCTTCAAAAATTCTAGGCTTACCTCCGAAGCATATTTTAGAAGAGATAGGTGCCCTAAATACAGTTTTAGATCAAGGACTTCCTTTTAAAAAGTTGGATCACAACATTTTGATAGCTACTTGGAATATTCGTGCTTTTGGAGGGCTTACAGAGAAATGGGAGGCGGATGATTCAGATTCCCCCAAAAGGGATCTACATTCTGTTTTGGCGATAGCTCAGATTATTTCCAGGTTCGACATTATTGCCGTTCAGGAACTCAAAGGAAATTTAAAAGCTTTCAGGCACATGCTCAAATTATTGGGCAACCATTGGAGTTTTATTTTGACTGATGTTTCAGGGGGTGATGAGGGCAATGATGAACGAATCGGGTTTTTGTTTGATACCCGTAAGGTTAAGTTATCCGGATTGGCTTGCGAACTCGTAGTGCCTAACAAAAAAGCTGAAGAGATCAAAGAGGGCGCCTTTGATAGGCAATTTGCCAGAACACCTTATGCAGTAGGCTTCAAGGTAGAGGATAAAACATTTATTCTTGTAAGCGCACATGTTTTATATGGAAAACGAGCAGCAGACCGTGAAGGGGAGTTAACTGCCATTGCTCAGTGGCTACAGCAATGGGCTTCTAATATGAAATCCTTTGATCAAAGCCTTATCCTTTTGGGAGATTTTAACATTGATAGGATAGGGGATCCCAGATATGATGCTTTTATTTCCTCTGGTTTATCTGTACCTGAAAACCTATGGCATGTCCGGAGAACATTACTTGACAATCAAACAAAGTTTTATACCCAGATTGCTTGGTTTGAAAATCAAAATAAAATTCCTCAACTTTCTATTCGATATCTTAATGGCGGGGTTTTTGACTTTGGGCCTCATATTATGAAGAATGCAGGATTGAGTCCATTTCAAATGTCATGGAGAATTTCAGATCACCTTCCACTGTGGGCAGAGTTTTCCACACGTGACTAGTTTCTAGCTAAGTTTTGATATATTTAATTAAAAAAAAATATGCATATGTTTTTTAGGTGTTTAATTATTTGCCTATCAGTATTATTTGTCAATTGCGAAAATAAAAAACACCAGGAAAGTGAGTTTAAGTCATTAAAGATCAATCAAATTCAATTCATTGGAAGTCATAACAGTTATAAAAGAGCCATACCTGAGGTGCTCTTAAATCAAATTAAAAAAGAAAGCCCTGAACTAGCAGAAAGTCTGGATTATAGTCATCCTGACATTTGGAAACAATTGGATGCAGGCCTTCGGTTATTGGAGTTGGATATTTATCATGACCCTGAAGGAGGGAGATTTAGTAATCCTTTGGGAAAAGCAAATGTAGCGGCTGAAAATTGGGATAATGGGTTTGACAAACCAGGTTTTAAAGTATTTCATGTTCAGGATATAGATTTTTTAAGCCATCATGCTTTGTTTAGAGAGTATTTGATTGATTTAAAAAATTGGTCAGCAATACATCCCAACCACTTGCCCATTTTTATCAGTTTGAATGCCAAAGACACCAATTATCCCGAACGCGGGTTTGCAGAGGCGCTTGCATTTGATCAGGAGGTTTTTACATTGCTGGACGAGGAAATAAGAGAATTTTTAGGCGTTGAAAAACTAATAACTCCAAAAAACTTAAAGGAATCCTCCAAGGATTTAAGAACCGCCGTAACTGAATCTGGCTGGCCAGAATTATCCAAGGCGAGAGGTAAGTTCGTGTTTATTCTGGATGAAGGCGAGCCTAAAGTGACTGAATACCTTTCCAAAACCTTAGATGCTTATGATGGGCTTTTGTTTGTAACTGTTTCCGAGGATCACCCCATGTCTGCGATACATATCGTAAATGACCCCGTTCAAAATCATCAGCAGATTAAGGATTTGGTAGAAAAAGGATTTATAGTCAGAACTAGGGCAGATGCTGGAACAAAAGAGGCTAGATCCAACGCTACCAAAAGAAGAGATATGGCATTTTCAAGTGGAGCCCAATTGATAAGTACAGATTACTTTGTTCCAGACCAAAGATTCGAAGGGGCTTATAAGGTGCAATTTGAAGAAGGAGTATACGCTCGTATTAACCCATTTATATCAGATAATGGAGATTCAAAAGAATCTTTGTCTGAAGATACAGATCGTGTAATAGTACTCAATCCCCAGACCTTCTCCATTGCTGAGGGAAAATTGGATGCGCTGCTATTAGATGTTCGGACCAAACAGGAAGTTGATCAGGGAATGATTACTGGCGCAGTAAATATTGACTTTCTTGAGCCTGGTTTTGCAGAAAGAATTTCAGAATTAGATAAAAACCAGACCATACTGCTGTATTGTAAAGTAGGTGGAAGGAGTGGGAAGGCCGCTGATATATTGGTAGGCAAAGGATTCAAGCATGTGTACAACTTAGAAGGAGGGTATGACCTCTGGAAAGCGAATGGTTACCCCGTAGAGGAATAACTACAGTTTTTAATTATTAATTCAATCACTTTTGCAGAGCTATATGAAATTGAAAATTGTTCAGGAGGACCCATGGTTAGAAGATTACAAAGAAGAAATTTACCAGAGATGGGTTAGGTTTCAATTGGCCTTTGATGCACTCACAACGAATAGTGAAGGACTAAGTGCTTTTGCCTCGGGTCATGAATATTTTGGAATTAATTTTGATAAAGAAAAGCAAGCCTGGGTTTACAGAGAATGGGCCCCTGAGGCCAAGGCACTTTTCCTTATTGGCGATTTCAACAATTGGGACCGAACCACCCATCCATTAACCATGGATGAATGGGGAGTGTGGGAAATAATTTTACCTTATGATGCGTATAAAGATAGACTCGTTCACAAAAGTTTGGTGAAAGTGCACGTTGTTAGCTCTAAAGGTAGCCAAGACAGAATCCCTGCCTATATTAGAAGAGTTGTTCAAGATGATGAAAGCAAAGATTTTTCAGGTCAAATATGGTCTCCTGAAAGGGCTTTTACATGGACAGACCAAAATTTCAAACCAGATTATTCTAAAGATGGATTATTGATCTATGAATGTCATGTAGGTATGGGGCTTGAGGTGGAAGCGGTTGGTACTTACAGGGCTTTTGCGGATGAAATTTTGCCTAAAATCAAAAATTTGGGTTATAATTCCATACAATTAATGGCAGTAATGGAGCATCCCTATTATGGTTCTTTTGGTTATCATGTTTCTAATTTTTTCTGCCCCACAAGTCGATTTGGTACGCCTGAGGATTTGAAGTACCTGGTTAATAAGGCACACGGTCTGGGGCTTGCAGTGATTATGGATGTGGTTCATTCACACGCTGTACAAAATGTTTCGGAAGGATTAAATGGTTTTGATGGATCAGATCATCAGTATTTTCATGCGGGACCGAGGGGGTATCATGAAGTATGGGACTCCAAGTTATTTGATTACGGAAAATGGGAGGTCAAGCGGTTTTTACTTTCCAATTTAAAATATTGGCTGGAGGAATTTCATTTTGATGGTTTTAGGTTTGATGGGGTTACCTCCATGCTTTATTTCCACCATGGTTTGACCACTTTTGATCATTTTGAAAAATACTTTCATAAAGACGTGGATTGGGATGCCATAACTTACTTACAACTGGCCAATGCGCTTATCAAAGAAGTAAAACCCTCTGCCATTTCCATTGCAGAAGATGTAAGCGGGATGCCCGGACTGTGCAGGTTGCCAGTTGAAGGAGGGGTAGGGTTTGATTATAGGCTGGCCATGGGTGTTCCAGATTTTTACATTAAGATGTTGAAGGAGAAGAAGGATGAGGAATGGGATATTCTTGAATTTTGGAAAGAACTAAGTGACCGAAGATATAAAGAAAAAACAATAGCGTATGCAGAATCCCACGATCAGGCATTGGTAGGAGATAAATCTCTCGCCTTTTGGCTAATGGATAAGGAGATGTATTTTCACATGCAGGTAGGAGATGAAAACATCATCATTGATCGGGGGATTGCCATTCATAAGCTGCTGAGGCTATTTACCATAGGTTTAGGGGGTGAAGGTTATCTCAATTTTATGGGGAATGAATTTGGTCATCCGGAATGGGTGGATTTCCCAAGGGAGGGAAATAATTGGAGTTATCAGTATGCGCGGAGACAATGGAGTCTTGCCGAAGATAAAAAGCTAAAGTACCAGTACCTGCTGAATTGGGATAAGAGGATGATTGCGGTTATGAAGGAATACCATATTTTGAGTGCGCCTTTTGCTGATCAGGTTCATGCTGATCCAGAAAACAAGGTCATTATTTTCACAAGAGGCCTTTTATTGTTTGCTTTTTCCTTTAATCCTGAGACCTCAATTGCTGACTATAAATTTAGAGCGCCTTCTATGGGACAATATCGACTTGTACTTAATTCAGACGACAAGCAATTTGGAGGATTTGGCAGAATAGACAATAGTAAGGCCTATTTTACAGACCAAAAGCAACTATTGAGTATCTATATGACCAATAGGACTGCTTTGGTTTTTGAAAAATACGATTGACCAATCCCAATTTTTATTTGGTTGAAATTGAAATAAATTGGAAATCAGATAATAAGTATTGGTCTTGGCCCAATTTTGATTAATATTACCCTTTAATTATTTAATTCGAGTCTATGGCAGTAAATATCGTGATCGCTGGTGCTGGGGATATGGGTTTTCACTTGGCTGAACAGCTTTATTACGAAAGTAAGAATATCATTTTAATTGATTTGGATAAGGATGTTTTGGACAATATTGGATCCAGGTTGGATGTATTGACAATAGAGGGGGATTCGGCATCAATTGAGATATTAAAAAAAGCCAATATTCACAATGCTGAACTTATGTTGGCGGTTACTACTTCCGAAAAAACCAATATATGTACAGCAGTTTTAGCCAAACAGCTAGGAGCGAAAAAGGTAATCGCCAGGGTTCGGAACCATGATTACTTATACGAAGAGAATAAAATCTATTTTGAGAACCTGGGAATAGATTCTATTATTTCTCCTTCAATGCTTTGTAGCAAGGAAATTTCCAGGTTAATGAAACGCTCCAGCTTTTCTGATGTTATTGAATTTGAAGGTGGAAGATTAAGTGTGGTAGGCATTACACTGGATCGGTATTCCCCCCTCATTAATAGAAAACTGTCGGATACGCGTACCGACCCAATTTTTAAAGAAATACGGATCATAGCCATAGTGCGAGACCAAAGGACAATTATCCCAAGAGGAGATACTTTTATTCGCAACAATGATCATGTATTTTTTATTTCCAACAACAAATCTGTAAATACAATAAAAGACCTAGTTCACCACAAAGAAAAAGAGATTCATGATGTCATGATAATCGGTGGTGATGATCTTGCTTATTCCACCGCAAGAGAATTGGAAGATGATTATGGGGTAACCTTGATCCATAATGACAAAGAGCGTTGTAAATGGCTTGCCGAAAGGTTGGATTCTGCACTTATTATTCATGGTGATTACAAAAACATTAACCTTCTTATAGAAGAAGGTCTCGAAACAATGGATGGATTTCTGGCGCTAACCGATAGCTCAGAGACCAATATTATTACCAGTCTAAGTGCTAAAAATCATGGCGTTTACAAAACGATTGCTCACGTAGATACCAGAGAATACATCCACATTTCTCACAGTATCGGTGTTGATTCCCTGATAAATAAAAAATTGGTAGCAGCAAATCATGTTAGCAGGTACTTGAAAAAGGGACAGGTGGAAGCCGTTTCTGGTATACAAGGAGTAGAGGCAGAATTTGTCCAATATGCTGTGACAAAAAACAATAAACTGACCAAAAAGAACTTGAAGGCGCTACATTTCCCTGATACGGCCATTGTGGCAGGAGTTATTAGAGGGGAAGAAGTGTTTATTCCCGATGGTGAATTTCAATTGCAACTTCATGACAAAGCCATCGTTCTTGCCCTACCTGAAGCGAAACCTGTATTGGAAAAATTATTTAATTAATCATGATCCATTATAAGGCAATTTTAAAAGTCATGGGAGGATTGATGATGCTCCTTGGCGTTTTAATGTTTCCAAGTGTCGCTTTCGCTTATTACTATCAAAGTGGAGACCAGATCACCTTGATCGGTTCTGCCTTGATTTGTTTGACTATTGGCGGGACTTTTTTCTTTTCTTTTGCAAATCAAGATCAGAATATACGAAAAAGGGAAGGCTATATGATTGTCGCTTTAAGTTGGGTAATTATGTCCGTTTTTGGCATGATGCCTTACCTTTTAAGTGGTACCATTCCAAATTATTCAGATGCCATTTTTGAAACAGTCTCAGGGTTTACAACCACTGGAGCTTCTATATTGACAGACATAGAGCGTCTTCCTGAAGGGATTTTACTATGGAGAAGTATGACCCAATGGATTGGTGGATTGGGTATCATTGTATTGACCGTCGCTATCTTTCCTTTATTGGGTATTGGCGGGATTGAATTATTCGTAGCTGAATCACCTGGCCCGACATCCGATAAGGTGCATCCAAGGATAAGGGAAACAGCGAAAAGACTATGGCTTATCTATTTTGGACTCACCCTTCTTTTGGTCGCTATATATTACATGGAAGGGATGTCCTTTTTTGATGCAATGAACCACTCCCTTACCACCATGTCTACAGGTGGTTTTTCTACTAAAAACAATAGTATGGCCTATTTTGATAGTCCGATAATACAGTATACTGCTGTAGCTTTTATGTTTTTGGCCGGAACAAACTTCACCTTGATATACTTTGCTTTCAAAGGTCAATTCAAAAGAGTTTGGGCAAGTGATGAATTCAGGGCTTATTTTGTTAGTGTGGGACTTCTGGTGATTGGCATTTTTGGAGCAGTTTATTTTTTAATGGACGATAGCTTTGAAAAATCTTTTAGAGATGTACTCTTTCAAGTCGTTTCACTGGTTACTACCACTGGTTATGTCACTGCAGATTATACGGTATATAGTAATGGCTTAACCATTATTTTCTTTATGATCCTATTTATGGGAGCCTGTGCTGGATCTACTAGTGGGGGTATTAAATTTATTCGGCACCTAACCTTCGTAAAGAATTCCACCTTGGAATTTAAGCGTATTGTGCACCCTCGGGCAGTGATACCTTTGAAGATTAATGGCGAACGCGTTACCGGAAAAGTAATTACCCATATCATGAATTTCTTACTTTTGTACCTGATGATTTTTGTATTGGGTTCAATAGTAATGTCCATTGCTGGTTATGATCTTATTACCTCTTTTGGTGCCGTAGCCACTGCCATGGGAAATGTTGGGCCTGGAATTGGAAGGGTAGGACCAGTTGATAATTTTGCTTTCTTTTCGCCTTTCGCTAAACTATTTCTTAGTTTTTTAATGTTATTGGGTAGATTAGAGCTCTTTACTATATTGATTTTATTTACACCGTATTTTTGGAGAGCCAATTAATAGAAATCAAAAGCGTATGAGTCCAGCAATTATATCAGTGTTTACTGAAAAAAAATTGGGGTACAAAGGAAATCCCGCAGCCGTGGTACTTTTAAGAAAACCCTTGAAAAATCATGAGATGCAGCAACAAGCTGCTAATTTGGCTATGCCGGCTACCTCTTTTGTTTTTATTGATAAAAATGAAAACTGTCATGTGAGCTGGTATGCTCCTGATGAAGAGATTAAATTATGTGGTCATGGAGCTGCAGCAGCAGGAATATTTCTATCTCAATACCTTAAGAAGCCGGAAATAACGCTACATTACAGTGGGGGAAAAATTGTAGTTGCTGTTTCAAAGGACAACTTTTCCATGCGTCTCGAAGCTATTCCAGTTTTGAAACTTCTTCCTGAATGCCCATTGCCTTTGATTGAAGGATTAGGAATTCCGGTATTGGCCATTTATGAAACGGCCAATAAACACCTTATATTAACGGATTCTGAGGCCTCTTTAAAGAACATGAGTCCTGATTTTGAGCGTTTAAGAGATTCAGAAATATTTGGATATGCCATTACAGCTGCTGGAGACAAGGTGGACTTCGTAAGTAGGACCCTTGTGCCGCACGTTAGTCAATTGGAAGACTTTGCCACTGGCTCTTCACATGCCATGCTGGTGCCTTTTTGGTCAGAAAAGCTGAATAAAAGCGAAATGGTAGCAGACCAGTTAAGTGAAAGGGGAGGAAGATTTATTTCCAGTATTTCTGGCAATGAGGTTGTACTTTCAGGAGAGTTTGAGCTTCAGGAATAAGGTTTTGTTCACCTTTTATATCATTAATATTTCAGGTTAAAAGCGTCCTACTTCAAACTTATCGTTTTAAACAAGTAGTAGTAGAATTATAGAATCCCCAGGGGCAAGTGTGTGTTTTACATGACAGACTGTCAAAACGGAAAGTGTACTTTACATTATTTCAATATTCCATAGTAATATTTAAACGAATTCAATTTTTAAGGTTTTTCCAATATAATTTTCTTTCCTTGGTATAATTATTGCTTTTTTATTTTGCAATGTTTAAATAAATCTAATATTGACAAAATATATATACAATGGAATATCGTAAAATTCTCATCAAATACGGTGGGAATGCAATGATCAGTGAAGAGCTTAAGCTTGGTATTTCCCAGAAGTTGAAAGTGTTGCAAGAGCATGGTATTCAGGTAGTACTGGTGCATGGTGGAGGGCCCTTTATCAATAAGTCTTTGGCTGAAGCGGGCATTAAATCTGAATTTTTTGATGGACATAGACACACCAGTTTAGAGGCCATGTCATGCATTGAAAAAACCCTTAAAGGAGAAGTGAACAGTTCTCTAGTCAATTTATTAAATAAACAAGGGCTGAAAGCGGTTGGGCTTTCAGGTAAAGATGGTAAATTGGCTATTGCTCAAAAAAGATGGCACACAGGGCTAGATCAAAATGGTGAAGAGCATAAAGTAGATTTGGGTCAGGTAGGAGATATTGTTACCGTTAATCCTCTTTTAATAGACACCTTATTGGAAAACAAGTTTTCTCCAGTAATCACTTGCATTGCTTCAGATGAAGAGGGCAATGACTACAATATCAACGGGGATGTATTTGCAGGTAAAATAGCTGCTGCAATTGAAGCAGATGCCTATATTGTATTGACTGATGTGGATGGACTTTACAAGGAATACCCCAATGCAGCATCTATTATAAGGGAGATAGATACAGCCACCATTCCGAAATATTATGGGGACGTTATATCAGGAGGGATGATACCTAAGATTGAATCCTGTGTTTCGGCTGTTCAGTCTGGTGTTAAGAAAGCCGTAATCTTAAATGGCACACGTCCAGAGCAAATTACAGATTATATCATTCACCAAATTTCAATAGGTACAACAATTAAACTTTAAGCATGCATATTTCGAACGAATATTTGTACGAAGAAGACAAGAAAAATTATTTACCTACATTCAAGCGCTTTCCCTTGGCATTTATAAAAGGGAAAGGGAGCCGGTTGTGGGATGCAGATGGAAAGGAATACATTGATATGCTTGCGGGAATTGCCGTTAATAATTTGGGGCATTGCCATCCTAAGGTAGTGAATGCCATTCAAGCGCAGGCTGCGGAATTAATCCATATTTCCAATTTCTTTGTAAGCCCTCCTCAGGTAGCACTTAGCAAATTGTTGGTTGATTTAACCAAATTGAAACATGTTTTTTTGACAAATAGTGGTGCTGAATCTGTAGAAGGAGCGATTAAAATTGCCAGGAAATATGCCAGCAAAAACAATAGAGGTGGAGGGATTATTTCAATGGAAAATTCCTTTCACGGCCGAACCCTTGCTACGATTGCCACAGGTCAAAAGAAATACCAAAAGGGTTTTGCTCCTATTCCTTCAGGTTTCTCCCAAGTTCCATTCAATGATTTAAATGCCTTAAAAGCCGCAATCAACGATCAAATAGCAGCAGTAATTCTTGAACCTGTGCAAGGGGAAGGCGGGGTGATTCCAGCCGATAAGAAATATTTGCAAGCAGTAAGAGAGCTTTGTGATGAAAACAATGTTTTACTCATTTTTGATGAAATTCAATGTGGTATAGGTCGAACGGGAAAACTGTTTGCCAAAGAGCATTATGGCATACAACCAGACATAATGACCTTGGCTAAAGGACTAGGCGGAGGAATGCCTATAGGTGCATTTTTATGCAATGAAAAAGTAGGAAATGCGATTGACTACGGTGATCATGGTACCACCTTTGGAGGAAATCCCTTAGCATCAGCTGCGGCATTAGCCACTCTTACAACCATTTTGGAAGAAGGTTTGGTAGAAAGAGCGCTCAATAAGGGAGATTATATTATGAATACCGTTAGATCCTGGTCTAAAGACCACCCAATGATCAAAGAAGTTCGGGGATTAGGAATGATGATAGGCATACAGTTAGATAGACCTGCAGCGCCAATAGTGAAGGCACTTTTGGACGATGGAGTTATCGTCAATGGGACTGCCGAATCCGTAATACGTCTTGTGCCGCCACTTAATATTCCGGAGGAAGATGTAGAAATAGCCTTGAATAAGTTGAAGTCAATAATAGAATCAATTGAGCAAAATGAGAAATCATAAATATAAAGTAAGTATCGTAGGCGCCTCGGGTTATACTGGTTCGGAGCTGGCGAGAATCTTAATCAATCATCCCGAAGTAGATATAGTTAGCATCACCTCTGAAAGCCATAAAGGCAAACGATTTTCAGATTTGCATGGCCAATTTTCAGGGATTATTGATTTTGAACTGATTGGAGCAGATGATGTGGACATAGAGGAAGTAGATGTAGTATTTTTAGCCCTTCCTCATGGCGTGTCCATGGAGTTTGTAAAGCGTTGGGCAGATGCTGGAGTTAAGATTATAGATTTATCGGGAGATTTTAGGCTTTCTAGTCCTGAAGTTTATGAAGATTGGTACAAAAAAGAGCACACGTTCCCTGATGGCTTTGAAAAAGCAGTTTACGGTATGCCGGAGCTTTTCTTCGATGAAATTAGTTCTGCGACACTTGTGGCGAATCCAGGTTGTTATCCTACAGCTTCTATTTTGAGCTTGGCGCCATTATTTGCAGCAGGAATAGCTATCCCGGGAGTAGCGATTATAGATGCGAAATCTGGTGCTACTGGTGCAGGTGTAAAAGCGAGCAATACTACACATTTTTCTAATGTAAATGATAATTTCAAAGCTTATGGTCTTGGTAACCACAGACATACAGTGGAAATTCAGGAACAGCTTTCGTTTTTAATGAAAAATTCGGTTATTTTACAGTTTACTCCCCATCTTTTACCAGTGGATAGAGGCATTCTGGCAACCTCCTATTTATCTTTAGATAAAGAAATGGATCAGGAAAGTTTAACTTCACTATACAAGGATTTTTATAAAAATAAACCCTTTGTTAGAGTGAGGAATCAAGCGCCTTCTATTAAAGAGGTAAGAGGCAGTAACTATGCGGATGTTTATCCATTTTGGGATGAGAGGACCAAAAGAGTTATAGTGATTACTGCCATTGATAATTTGGTAAAAGGTGCAGCAGGTCAAGCTGTTCATAATATGAATATTATGTTGGGATTGAACGAATCCATTGGCCTTCGACAGGTTCCAATGCAACCATAAATTAACAAACGTAATGATTAAAAATATTACTAGTGTAAAAGGAATTAAATGTTGGGGTGCTCATTCAGGTGTTAAATCTATGAAAAGAGACCTGGCCATCATTTTTTCGGAAGTTCCAGCAGCTGCAGCTGCTACGCTTACACAGAATAAAGTTCAGGCCGAACCGATCAAGGTTACAAAAAGAAATCTTGCCAATAATAGGGCCCAGGTCATTGTTTGTAATGCAGGGAACGCAAATGCCTGTACTGGTGAGCAGGGGAGGAAAGGTGCAGAAGCAATGGCAGATACTGTCGCCGCTGCTTTAAATATTTCGCCTGATGATGTAATAGTTGCCTCAACCGGTTTGATAGGCGAAGTATTCCCCACAGAAGATGTGGTAGAAGGGATAAAAGAAACTGTACCAAAGTTATCCAATGATGCAAAAGCGGGTTCTTTTTTAGCCAATGCTATATTGACAACCGATACCTTTGCTAAGGAAGGTTTTGTTGATTTTGAGTGGGAAGGTAAAACCATATCCATAGGTGGAGTGGCAAAAGGATCAGGAATGATTCATCCCAATATGGCAACCATGCTTGCTTTTTTAGCCACAGATATCGCTATTGACGAAAAATTGCTTCAAAAGACACTGAAATATTGTGTAGATAGGTCCTTTAATATGATTACAGTAGATGGTGACACCTCTACCAATGATATGGTCGCTATATTGGCCAATGGGATGGCTGGGAATGATAAAATCACCCAAGAAGATGACCCGCTCTATATATTGTTTAAAGAAAAACTCGGCGAATTATTGATTCACCTTGCCAAACTAATTGTTTCTGATGGTGAAGGAGCCTCAAAATTCATTGAATACAGAGTCTCAAAAGCCATTTCAGAAAATGTAGCCATGAAACTGATTAGAGCTATCTCAGATTCTACTTTAGTAAAAACAGCGATGTTTGGACGCGATCCCAATTGGGGTAGAATTATTGCTGCTTGTGGCAATGCTGGGATAAGTTTTAACTATAAAAAAGCGAATCTATATTTAGGCGATGCGGACAATCAGGTACAGGTGCTTTTAAAAGGATCTCCTACCAAGTTTGATAAAAACTACATGAAAAAGTTACTCAGGGAATCGCACATTAAAGTGCACCTTGAAATTAATACAGGCAAACAAGAGGCGACTGGATGGGGATCTGACCTCACAACAGATTATGTTATGTTTAATTCAGTATATACTACCTGATCGAACAATTACAAACAAAGCCTCTAATAATATATTAGAGGCTTTGTTTATTTTAATTTACAATTAAATGTCTTTTTGTAGGTCAAATAGTTTTTTAATAAGTTTTCTACATCCTTTTGAAGGGTAAAAGGTTTGTAATATTGTTTCTCTACTTTATCGATTGGATTTTTTTTTAATAATTATCTCCTCCAATTATATAGGCAACTCTTGCACCAAGAAAAGCCATTTGGTAGGGTGACGCTCCCGATTGTTGGTACCTAAGACTAAACGCTAACTGATTAAATACATAGCCTATTTCGGCTGCAAAGGCAAATTGGATATCCTTGGCAATAAAACTGCCTGCAATATTTTTATCATTATTAATCAATAATGCGCCACCCAATTGAGGCTCAAAAAAGAAAGCCTGCCTGTAAACCCTGTATCCTACTAAAACCGGTATCTGATGAAGGCTGACATTTTCCCCATTGGGCAAAATGTAACTTGAATTCAAGGGGAAGTACAGGTAACTTCCAGAAAAACTAAGCTGTGCATCCATAGGCATTGCCAACAATCCCTTTAAGGTTATGCCAAATCCTGCTGGGAATTGGGTTTTATAATAATCATTCAATACCCCACCTGCATCGAAACCAATGTTTAGTTGATTTGTCTTTTCCTGAGCCAATGAAGGACCAATTAATCCTATTAATAAAATAATAAAGAGCACCTGTTTTTTCATGATTCATCTAGGTCTTGATCTGGCGGATTATTATAATCCGAAGTTAAAATTTTTTATTAGCTAACAAAACTAAGGTTGTCTATATCTCAAAATTACATTATCTGGATAATCTTCCTTTAGTTGTACTCAATCAATTATTGATTATCGACTTTATTATTTTTCTATAGAAAAATACATTGTTCATGGTATAATCTAATCAACAAATTTTTATATTAAGAGGTTTTTTAATTATAGGTTAAAGTTTATGAACGTCAAATGTCTTTTAGGTTTACTTTGTTTATTTGTCATCACCATTTCCTGTAAGCAAGGAGATGGAAACAACGCTAATTCGGAGGACAATTGGCTGGTGCCGGATAGTATTAAAATGATTCACAACCCTGTTAAGGATGATGAAATGCTGGACAAAGGGAAAGCTCTTTTTCGGATTTATTGTTCGACTTGCCATGGTTTAGGAGGTAGGGGCGATGGTGCTGCTGGTCAGGCTATGGGTAGTCAACCTGCAGATTTACTATCTGAACGCGTGCAGGACCAGACGGATGGGGAATTGTTTTATAAAATCACTAATGGCAAGGCAGTAATGCCCTCTTTTCAGGAGCTGTTATCTGAAGAACAACGCTGGTATTTAGTAGATTTTATTAAAAACCTTAGCCAATTCTCGGGAAAAGACTTGGATCCAGATGTGCCTGAATCTCTGGTTCCTGATATTGATATTGAACATTTTACTAAAGTAGTCCCAAGAGTAGTTAGAATATGGAGTGGACCGAACAATTACCTTTGGTATGCGACCATAGACGGAGGGGTTTACAGGTTACCCATAGAAAATCCCCACCAACTTGAAAAAATGCTTGAAGTGTCGGATCATGGGATCAGTAGGTTACAGGGAGCGACCATGCATGAAGGTAGGGTGTTTTTAAGTGGTAATGTTCGGGTAAATGATAACAAAGGCACCAAAGGTAGAATGGTTAGGGTAAGCTGGGATAGTGCCGATAAAGCCAAGTCAGAAGTTGTTTTTAACACGGAAGAATATGGGACTACAAATACGCCTTTCGATCATGGTTGGTCTGCCTTACAAGTCAGTGGTGATGGACAATACATTTACGTAGTCAGCGGTAGCCGTACAGATCATGGAGAGATTCAAGATAACCTGGGAGCCTACCCCAATTCCCGGGACGTGGCCCTCACTTCAAAAATTTTCCGGATTCCAATTGATGCTGTTAATTTGCTATTACCAGACAACCTTGAGTTTTTAAAGGAAAAGGGTTACCTATATGCCGAAGGGCTTAGAAATGCTTACGATCTTGCCTTAGACAGTGAAGATCGACTCTTGGCGGTTGTAAATTCAGGAGATTATGACCAAAATGAAGACATGTTTTGGATAAGAGAGGGGTACCATTATGGCTATCCTTGGGTGATGGGTGGTCTAGAATCTCCCCAGCAATTTCCAGATTGGATACCTGACCCTGATAAAGATCCATTTTTAAATGCAGGTGCTGCAGCATGGCCTGATGACTTCTACAATGATCCTTCGTTTCCGAAAAAGCCTCTGGGTGTTAATTTTGGTAAAAGCTTTATAAATTATGGACCTGATTCAGATAAATTCAGGGATAAAACCACTGGTGAAGTGCAAGATGCGTCTAACTTAGGAGTAGGAATGCAAACTTTTACCCCTCATTCTTCGCCACTCGGGCTTGTTTTGGACAATGAGCAATCCTTGCCAGGGAGGTTTAAAGGAAAGGCCTTGGTAGCCAGATATACCAACGGGCAGAAATCAGTCTTAATGCAGCCTTTTACAAAAAATGGCGAAGACCTGCTGCTACTTGATTTGAATTTCCTTCCGGAAGAAGAAAATTTTAAGTTAAATACTTATCGGGTAGCCAAAGGCTTTACCCAACCCGTGGATGCCGTATTGGTAGATGGAATTCTGTATGTTATTGAATTTGGAGGAAGAGAACGGGGTGGAAATATTTGGAAAATAGCTTTTAATTCAAATCAGTAGTTCAAGAAAATTTCTCTTACCGAAACAGGTAAATAGAGGATTTTCATTCACCACAAATCGAAGTCATTTAAAGTCATAAATTGCCCACAGATCAATTTATGACTAAATAAAAATATAAAGCGCTGCTCCCCTGATCAGTATTTAGGAGAGCAGCACTTCGTATTGTATGCATTTAAGATTTCATTGTAATCCCTTATTTTTACCTATGTTTAAAGACATTTTGTTGGAGACGTATTAAATGTATTGGATCTCTTTACTTTACAAGTAATTTTTTCAATTAACTGCAATAGTTAAAAAAAAATATAAATAAATCACTTATACTTTTGTAAAATAATTATTATCCCTATATTTGTGTTATCAAATCGAAAGAAATGATATTTGTATTACCCTAATAAGGGAATTGGTGATGGTTTCATCGCAGGTTCAAATCCTGCTAATACAACTGGTTATTTTGGGTTTATTGTTAATTGACTTAAGCTATGGGAAATTTTTCATAGCTTATTTTTATGCCTAAAACGACTAAAAAATTAGTTTTATTTTTTCTAAACAATAAACTTTTACCTAGAAGGGTAGTGCTATCCCGTTTTCAAATCCATTACTTTCTGGTTAAACAAAAAAAACCAAGGATACTGAATGCAGTATCCTTGGTTTAAAAAGTATTTATTTTGTGTAAAATAAAGTGGATTAATAGCCTAGAATTTTCATCATGTCTTTGCTTTCTTGTTCTGGAGCAAATAATCGATGTTGAATTGTGCCATCCTTATTTCTGTCAATGATTACATGTTTAGGCGCGGGTATAAGGCAATGCTGAATTCCTCCATAGCCTCCCAAAGACTCCTGGTAAGCGCCAGTATGGAAAAAGCCAATATATTGTTGATTGTCTTTTTCTCTTTTGGGCAGGTAGATATTGAATTGATGAGATTCTGAATTATAGTAATCCATGCTGTCACAAGTCAAACCTCCTAGTGAGATATTGTGGTATTCCTTGTCCCAATTGTTTATAGCCAACATGATGTATTTTTGATTTAATCCCCAGCTATCTGGTAGTTGGGTAATAAAAGAGCCATCAATCATGTACCATAGCTCTTTATCATTTTGTAATTTCTCATCGAGAATGGAATACAATACTGCTCCACTTTCCCCTACTGTGTAGCTCCCAAATTCCGTAAATATATTCGGCTCGATGGTATTGTTCTTGGCACACATCCATTTGATGTTTTTAATGATTTGGTCTGCCATGTATTGGTAATCATAATCAAAAAACACATTGGTCTTAATGGGCCAACCACCACCAATATCCATGGTATCCAGTTCTGGAGCTACCTTTTTAAGTTCTACATATTTCTGGATAAAACGTGTCAGTTCTGACCAATAGTAGGCAGTATCACGGATACCCGAATTGATAAAGAAATGAAGCATTTTAAGGCTTACATTGGGATTGTTTTTGATTTTCTCCTCATAAAGGCTGATGATGTCATTGTACCTTACGCCCAACCGAGAAGTGTAAAAACCAAAAGTTGGTTCTTCATCTGCGGCGATTCTGATTCCGACTTTAAAAGGGACTTTAACATGCTCCAGGTAATAATCGATCTCTGTAATATTGTCCAGTATTGGAATGCAATTCACAAAACCATCGTTGAGCAATTCTGTAATGTATTGTTTGTACAAGTCTCTTTTAAACCCATTACAAACAATAAAAATATCTTTATTAATTTTCCCATTGGCATAAAGGCTCTTGATAAGTGGTATATCAAAAGTGCTGCTGGTTTCTATATGTGCACCGTTTTTAAGGGCCTCATTGACAACAAAACTAAAATGAGAGGATTTGGTACAATAGCAATAAGTATAACTACCCTTATAATCATGCGTTTCCATTGCGTTGCCAAAGTAGGTTTTCGCATTCTGGATGTTTTCAGAAATTTTAGGTAAGTAAGTTAATTTTAAGGGCGTTCCGTATTCTTCAATAATATCCAATAAATTAATTCCGTTGAATTGCAATTGATTTTCCGAAACCTTGAATTCCTTGGTCGGAAAATCAAAAGTCTGCTTTATGAGGTCAATGTATTTGTTCATTTCTGGCGGCTAATAGACATTAAGTATATACTCGGTTCAAAAATTGCATTAAAAACTGTAATATCAAATCAATTTTTATTTGAAAAAGAACAAATTTGAAAAATCCCAGTTTAAATTCATTTCTTTGAACAAACTTTTTGACACTTCTGTCTTGATTTTTATTCAAAGTTAATGTTCTATTAATTGGTTCAATTTTCACGCCAGAAAATAGCGGTCATCGTTCTATGGAATTAAAATCGCAGCCCAGTAGCCTTAAATAGCTAACTTTAGACTGATTAATTACAATTATACATTTCAGGAATGGGTAAATCAATAGATTTTCCAGGGTTTTGAAGCCCTTACGGTGGAATTAAACCCGGATTCAATAACCTGGAAATATTCGCAATGCAGCTTAGGAGATTTTGTTATTTTTCAAAAGGGCTCACGCCATTTGCTTCAAATATTTCACTCCATAAGAATTTTTGGTATAGGTAAAATTTCTCGGTAAACATCAACATCGAAAATAATGTAAGCGATAAAGAGTGTAGTGATATTATGCAATAGGTCTCAAAAAATTGGGGAATTACTTATGGGAGAATCTAAGATAGGGATTTAGGGGAGGGGATCAGTTTTTGATTGGAAACTCAACGTAAAAGGTGGTACCTGCATTTTCTTCAGACTCGAACCATATTTCCCCTTCATGTGCGGAGATGATTTGTTTTGAAATGGCCAATCCCATTCCAAAAGGTTTTTCACCATTAGTGCCTGTTCTTTTGCCCATTGTGTCCCAATCAAATACCATGTTTTTTAAAGAATTCGGAATACCTATTCCCTCGTCTTTTATTTTGATGGTTATAATGTCATATGTGCTTTGCATGATAACGTCAATATTTTTCCCTATAGGCGTGAATTTGATGGCATTTGCTATTAAATTAGTCAGAACACGCCACATCTTTTCTTTGCTGATCAAGGCGGTAACAGGAAGAGTGCTCAAATGTATTTTTTGTTGCTTTTCTTCCGCTTTGTGGTTTAATATTTCAACACAATATTTTAATAAGTGGTCTATTTGTACTTCTTCTTTAATTAATCTGTTATTGTCCTTATTTGGAAGCAACATCTCTGTGATGAGATTCATGGAATTACTGCAAGAAGTCTTAATGTTTTCCAAAAGGTATTTATTTTCTCCATTTAATTGGGGGTCATCTAGTATCATATTTGCCATCATGATCATACTACTTATTGGGTTGCGTAGGTCATGGGCTACCATGTACATGATTTTGGTATTTTCGGATTGGCTAAATTCCAAAGCGCTTAATGTATCCTGAAGGTCTTGGTTTTTTTGAAGGATAAGATTATTGGTTTTCTTTAATTTTTTTAAATTATTCCAATTAAATATTAGAAAAATTGCCAACAGAATGGTGAAAACCAGCGCTGTGCCCAAGTAGATGTTTTTTATTTTATTGTCTCTGTTGACAATTGATAATTCGTATTTCTGCGCAGCATTTCTAAAAGAACCTTCCACGTCTACATACTTTAACTCTTGATCTACTTTTTGAATGGAATCATTTAATTGATGGTAGGATTTCATTAGTGCCAAAGTGTTAACAAGGTCTCCTTTATTTTCAAAATAGGTTCCTTTTGTCAGGTACCAGCGAAGCACAATGTCTGAATATTTTCGGTTTTTTAATTCAGAATTGGGCAATTCTTTGTCAAGTTCATCCAGATATACCAACGCCTCATCAAAGGATCCCTCATCTATGTATATTTGAGCCAATTTAAGTTTAGCCGTTTGGGCATCACTTTGATCATAGTTAGGTTTGCTATTTATTGCGATACTACTTTTTAATAGCTTTTTTGCAACTCCTGTTTTACCAAGCTTGGCCATTACGCCTCCTAAATTTCCTTTTACAACTCCCATTGCAGAAGTTATAAATAATTCTTTTTCGGGATATTTTGGCTTGATTTCCTCAAGAAAGGCTAAAGCATCTATATAATAATAGGCCGCACTATCATATTTCTCTATTTTTTCATAACACAAGGCCAATGTATTCCTGTAGTTTTGAGGTTCATTGATGTTTTGTATTAAACTTTCATTTCCCAAGCAGGCCTTATTTTCTGCTATCGCCTTTTTGAAGAAAGGGATTGCCTCTTGGTACTGTTTTTGATCAAATCGAAAGATCCCAAGTCTGTAAGTTAGGTTGCTGACATGACAATCGTCCAGGTTTTCAATGGCGTACTCTCTTCCTTTGAAAAAGCTTTGGAAGGCATTGTTATACTTATGGTTGGCTTTTGAAATGTCTCCTTCCATGAAGTTTGTCAGAACAAACCTATAATCATTTACCTTGTCTTCTTTTCTCAAGATAAGGTACATGCTGTCTAAAAATTGCTCAGATTTTATAAGGTCTACTTCATACTTTAAGTAAAAATCAGCATAGAAATTATACCACTCCCAGGTATCTAAATGACTCCTGTCAGGTATTGAATTGTAGACACTGTCAAAATAACTAAAGGCTCTTTCATATTGACCATTGTTTAAAAATATCCCAGCATCATCCAATGCTTCAATGAGCTCCGGTGAAGGGTTTTCATTTATAGTATTGGTGCTATTGCATGCTGTGTTAATTAGGATGCATAAAAAAAATACATAAAGATGCCCCCAATAATTTACAAGATTAAAAACAAAAACACTCCGTTTTTTCATATTCGTCCAAATTAATCCATTATTCTTTAAAAAGACTAATTTTTAAAAAGGTAAATTCACAACTTTTTAGGTGACTTGCATGGAATGAATTATTAAAGAAAGCCCTTAAGTTTTAACATACATTTTTAAAGATTTGAATTACGTTTATTTGTTTTAATGGGTTTTAAAAATCAGAAAATGGATATTCAGGGATAGATTTAATTCTCATTCTTAAATATATGTATAATAATTTTTATAAATGTTAAAGTCAAAGTTGTAGCCTAACAGCAAGAATTGAAATTAGGCATGACTCAAAATATGAATTGCCTTTCGACTGCATAATGAAAAGTCTGCCAAATCAGTCAGTCATTGCATTTCCTATCAAAAGCATGTTCGTGGGTAATTAAAGGGGACGATAGAGCAATAAACCTATTGTTTTGTTGGTATTGTTTCCTGTTTTCAGTTACAATACTTACAAACTCTTGGTCTCAGGTAACAACAAAACGTTACTTTTTCCAGGTTATTGGATTCGCATTAAAACCAATCTATCTAAACAAAAGGTACTTGAATAATTAATTTATAGTGACAAAGACATGGCCGTACACAGGGAAATTTAAAGTTAGCTGGGGGAGAGGGATAATTTTATCTATCGGCTTATGGATTCAATTACTCATCAACACTTTGTTCGGATTGAATAAGGTCAAGTACTTGTCCTTTAAAAATACCTATTTTGTGACTGTATTCTTTAGGGTCTTCTATCATGGAAAGATAATAATAGGCGCCTTCAATAACGACAAAGATTTTTTCCGCCAATAATTCAGTGTTTTTAGATGAAAGTACCTCATCTTTATCAAGAATTGTCTTTAAAGTATTTCTTAATTTCAGATGGAGCTTTTTGTATTCATTTTTTATCGTTTTGTCCCTAAAAGTAAAAGCGTAACAGCTAAAGAAGACTCCATCATCAAAAAGGAGGTTCCATTCTCTTGAAAAAAGACGGTCAACCAATAAATTGGGATCCAGCTTACTGTCTTTTTCAGATTTTAGAATAATAGGCTTATAAATCAATTGGTATTGGTGGAGTATAAAATCGATTAAGCCAAGAACCAATAACCTCTTATTGGAAAAGTAATGCATTATCAGGCTTGGGGGCATTTTAAGGTGGTTTCCAATTTTCGCAATGGATACATTTTCCAAACCTTCTCGCTTGCACAATTCATAAAAACCTGAAATAATTTCCTTCTTTCGCTCGGTCCTAATGGTTGTCTTCATATATTAGTTTAAAATAAAAACACTAAAATAGTCAATCATGTTTATTTTTTAATCTATTTTTTGTTAATTTTATTATAATTTATATTGAATGAGTATTCAATAAACAAAGGGTAAAGCCCTATTAATACTAGGGTAATATGTGTGAACTACCTTGCGCACTGCAAATCTGCAATCGAATCAGTACCAATTTAATATCCAATATTTTATGGAAAAAAATTTACAATTGTTTAAGAAAATCAGTAAGAAAACAGGCTTTACAGCCTTATTTATGCTGGTCGTTCTGACTGTCCAGGCCCAAATAGTGGTGACTGGAGTAGTCAAAGACGGAATAGAAGACATACCCTTACCTGGGGTGTCTGTCTATCAAAAAGGTGGTGGGAGTGTTAGCATCACAGATTTTGACGGTGTGTATAGCATCGAAGTTGCAAATGCTCAGGCCGAATTGGTCTTTTCATTTATAGGCTTTGAAACCCAAAATCTTAAAGTAGGAAATCGATCCACTATTAATGTAACCTTGTCTGCTGAAGAAACCCTCCTGGAACAGGTGGTAGTGGTAGGGTATGGTACCCAGAAAAAAGTTAACCTGACGGGTGCAGTTGATCAAATATCTGGTGATGATATTATCGACAGGCCAGTAGGTAATGTAATGCAAAGCCTTCAGGGGGTTAGCCCAGGATTAAACATTACTTATTCTGGTGGTAGACCTGGTAATATACCAAATATCAATATTAGGGGTTATACTTCCATCAATGGTGGTGGACCACTTATTGTACTTGATGGAGTGGCTGTAGCTTATGATGATTTGTTGAGATTAAATCCTGCGGACATCGAATCTTTTTCAGTATTGAGAGATGCTGCCTCTGCAGCCATTTATGGTGCCAGAGCAGCTTTTGGGGTAGTTTTAATTACTACCAAACAAGGAGGAAGCAAGCAGGTAATCTCCTATAATAGTAATTTCTCCTGGGGCAAGCCATCCGTTATGCCTCAACCAGTGACCGATCCATATATCTATTCAAGGGTGATGGACCATGCCACCAGTAATACCCCATGGAATTATGTCAACTTCAATGATTACCATTATTCATGGGCAAAAGAGCGTTCTGAGGATCCTTCTGTAGAAGATGTAAGAATAGATCCAAATAATCCTGGTCAGTGGGCCTATATGGGTAACAATGACTGGTATGATTATTTTTTCAATAATTCTAGCTTCTCAACCAACCAAAGTTTATCCATTAGTGGTAGCTCTAATAATGAGGGGATGCCAATGACTTATTATGTATCGGGTGATTACACCAGAGAAAATGGGATGAACAAATTACAACCTGACAATTGGGACAGGTATTCCTTAAGAGCCAGGATTACCGCTACGCCAAAAAGCTGGTTGAAATTGGACAACAACCTTAATATCTATCAAACCAAACGTGAGGAATCAACCAATAATCTTACGGATATTTATTATCGTACTCCTATAGAAGTAGCCAAAAATCCTGATGGATCCTGGGCCAATACAGGCGCAGGTAGGCTTGCCGCTCAATTGGTTGATGGTGGTAGAAATGTGGAAGACATGTTTGGCTTTCACAATATTTTGAGAGCAACAGGTACTTTCCTGGATGGAGACCTTACTGTTACTGGAAACGGGAGTTTCAAAAGAGAGCAGTGGATATATGGTTGGGACCGAAAAAATTATGATATCGGTTTTGGTCCGGATGATATCAGAACCGAAGGTGGTGATGGGTCTGTGATACAAAGAAATGGAAACCTTCAAAACACTATTTTTGACCTGTACAGTAATTATACCAAAACTTTCGGGAACCATACCATTAGTCTTCTTGCTGGTTACAATCAGGAAAGTTATTCTTACTCCTCTGTAGAGTCAGAAAGAAGGGTCTTAATATCTTCTTCATTGCCCTATTTGGGTTTGACATCAGGCGATTCATACATTCGTCCTGGCTATAGTTCTTATGCCACCCAAAGTGCATTTGGCAGGGCCAACTATACTTACGATAATAAGTATATTTTGGAATTTAATGGTCGATACGATGGCTCTTCCAGGTTCCCAAGTTCCAGCAGGTGGGGCTTTTTCCCTTCCATATCAGGAGCATGGATAGCAAGTGATGAAGGATTCCTTCAAAATATAGACGGGGATCCAACACTGAAATTCAGAGCTTCTTACGGAAGTTTAGGGAACCAGAACGTAGATGATTTCGGCTATCTGCAGTCTTTGCCTTTTGGGCTTTCTGACTATTTGATTGCTAATGAACGACAGAATGTAGTTTCGAGTTCTCCACTACTAGCCGTAGATCCCAATTTCTATACTTGGGAAAGGGTAGTGACAAAAAATTTCGGTGTTGATTTTGGCTTATGGGAAGATAAGTTCTTCGCCACCTTTGATTACTATATTAGAGATACAAAGGACATGTTGACCTATCCGGTGGAACTTCCAGGCGTATTGGGTACCTCTCCACCGAAACAAAATGCTGCAGATTTGCAAACCAAAGGCTGGGAAATAGCGCTGAACTATAGAAACAATTTTGGAAGTTATGACAAGCCGATTGAATTTGCTTCTAAGTTTTTCGTGTCAGATTCCAAATCATTTATCACCAAGTATGAAAATGAACAACGGTTATTTACAAATGACAGAGAAGGCGAGGAAAATGAACCCTATTTTAGAGAAGGTCAGGAAGTTGGAGAAATCTGGGGATTGGTTAATGATGGTCTTTTTAATTCAGAAGATGAAATCAGTCAACTTGATCAATCTGCAATTGTCCCATGGGGAGCTTTACCTATCATCCAAGGTTGGCCAAGATATGTTGATTTAAACAATGATGGTAAAATAGAGGAAGGTCTTTCGGATATTGAACCCAAAGACCTTAAGGTCATAGGTAACAGTCGTCCCAGATACCAGTTGGGTGCCAACTTAAGTGTGGCATGGAATGGTTTTGATGCTTCAATATTTTTACAAGGAGTTGGTAAGCAGGATTATTACCCTAGGAATTATCTTTTCTGGGGGCCTTACCAACAGCCCTATGCCAATATTTATCCATGGAACCTTGACTTCTATCGAGGTGAAGCAGATAGTGATGCCATGCGTGCGCAGCACAGTCAATCGTATATCGATGCAGGATTAGCGGATGTAAATACAGATTCAAGCTACCCAGTACTTCAGTCCTGGCTAGCAGATGCAAACTACGGTTCCGGGCTTGATATTTCACAAACAGGCTATTTGTTAAATGCTGCTTATGTTAGGGTAAAGAACATTACCATAGGATACAATTTGCCAGAGCAGTGGGTTTCTAGAATTAAAGCCAGTAGAATTAGGGTTTTTGTTTCTGGAGAAAACCTATATGAATTTTCTGCCATCAAGTCATTTATTGACCCTGAAGCCATTAACGATGCAAACGGTTTTGCTTATCCATTCCAAAGAAAGTTTTCATTCGGTGTAAATGTTGACCTATAAACGCAAATTAGAAATGAAAAAATATATAATTTATATATTCCTACTGAATATATGCTGGATTAGCGCCTGCGATGATGAATTCATGGACAAGTATCCACAGACTTCTATTGCCCCTGAAGCGTTCTTTAAATCGGAACAGGACCTAAGGCTTTATGTCAATGGATTGTTAACCCTTCCAGGTATGTTCCAGTACCAGGTAGATCAAAACAGTGATAACCTTGCAACTACCGGTGCGGTTGAAATAAAAAATATAATGACCGGATCACCAAGTTCTCAGAATATAACTGTAGGATGGAACTGGAGCAGATTGCGGAATATTAATTATTTCCTTGAAAATAGCCGTCAAGCAGATGCTACCGTAGAAGTTATTGAGCATTATGAAGGAATCGCTAGGTATTATCGGGCGATTTTCTATGCCAACATGGTAAAGCGTTATTCCGATGTTCCTTGGTATGACCAATTGCTTTCTCCATCTGATGAAGACTTGTACAAAGGAAGAGATACCAGGGAATCTGTGGTAGATGGTATCATGGAAGACCTTGAATTTGCAAGTGAACATGTGACCACAGGTGTTCCTAACGGAACTCCTGGAAACTGGGCGGTAAAGGTTTTTTATGCAAGATTTGCATTATACGAGGGTACTTTCAGAAAGTACCATGAAGAATTAGGTCTTCAGAATACTGCGGACACCTATCTAGCGAAAGCGAGTGAAATTGCAGGAGTCATCATGGATTCAGGGCAATTCACTGTATACAATACCGGAAACCCTGAAAATGATTATAAAACGCTATTCAATAGTCAAAACTTAGCGGAAAATGGAGAAGTAATTTTATTTAACGCTTACGATGCCAATAAGGATAGAAGTAGTGATGTAAACACTGGTGTTTTTGGTACCTATGAGCAATCTCCGGCAAGGGATTTGGTCCAAAGCTACTTAATGGCAGACGGTTCAAGTTTTACCGATAAGGCTGGATATGAAAAATTCTCTTTTGTGGAAGAGTTTCAGGATAGAGATCCTAGATTGTACCAAACTTTGGTTTATCCGGGATGGGTTCGTGTGCCTGAAAGCAGCGCCTATATTCCTATTTTAAACAGGAATTTCAGTGGATATTACCAACACAAAGGGTACGGTAACACTACTGATAATCTGGAGCTTGGAGGATTAGATTTCCCGGTTTACAGGTATGCAGAAGTATTGTTGACTTTTGCAGAAGCAAATGCAGAATTGGGAACCTTAACGCAAGCTGATCTGGATGCCTCAGTGAATTTACTTAGAAATAGAGTTGGAATGCCAGCCTTAATGCTCAATGAGGCCAATGGGCAGCCGGATCCCTTTATGATGGCAAAATATCCTAAGGTATCAGGTGCTATGATGGGGGTACTATTGGAAATCCGAAGAGAGAGAAGGGTTGAGTTAGCTGTAGAAGGTTACAGATTTGACGACTTGATGCGCTATGGAGCAGGTAAATTACTGGAAAATATACCTGAAGGAATGTATTTTTCTGGCTTGGGTAAATTTGACTTGACAGGTGATGGTATTCCTGATGTGTTTTTGGTAGATAAAGGAACAGATATTCCTGAAGACGATGCCAAGGATGTAAATGAGTTGGGAAAATCACTTATTTACTACAAAACAGGGACAATTGATGACAATGTTACCGTTTACTTGGAAAATGGAGAAGATGGTGGAACAATGGTTACTGAAACTTCGCCTAGAGACTTTATTGAGCCTAAATACTATTACAGGCCTATTCCTATTCAGCAAATAGCACTGAACCCAAATCTTGAACAGATTTTTGGTTGGGAATAAAACTTTAAATTAGAAATACCAGGTAAGCTGTTGGAAATATTTTTTTCAGCAGCTTACTTTTGTTTAATCAATAGATGAATTTTATACCCTAAATAAATGAAGAAAATTAATATGAGGTTAGCCATTGTTTTTTTGTTTAGCACCATGCTGACATTGGCCGCCAATGCGCAGGAGAAAAAGACCCTATTTATTATTTTAGATGGTATTCAAAGGGAGCTTTTAGAAAATAATCCTACCCCTAACCTTGATGATATAGCCGCCGAAGGTGGATATGCACATGCTTATGTGGGAGGAATGAAGGATGGCTATTCTGAAACACCTACCATTTCAGCTGTAGGATACAATAGTCTTCTCACAGGTGTTTGGGTAAACAAACACAATGTCAAAGGAAATAGTATCCGAGAGCCAAATTACAATTACCCAACCATTTTCAAGAAATTCAAAGAAAACTATCCTAATAAAACCATAGCCGTTTATTCTACCTGGCTAGATAATCGGACCAAGTTGGTAGGTGAGAACCTGGAAGCCACGGGACACTTACAATTGGATTATCACTTTGATGGGCTGGAAATAGATACCCTTTCTTATCCTCATGATAAAAAGAGTGATTATATTAAAAAAATTGATCAGGCCGTTTCAACTTATGCAGCCAACGATGTTATCAATAAAGGTCCTGATATGACCTGGGTGTATTTGCAATATACGGATGATATGGGGCATAGGTTTGGAGAAAGCCCACAAATGAATGCTGGTATTCAGGAAGCGGACAGACAGGTAGGTCTAATCTGGGAAGCCATTCAGAAGAGAGAAAAAACCCACAATGAAGAATGGATGATCATCATTACTACAGACCATGGTCGGAAAGTAGGAGGCCGTGGACATGGAGGTCAGTCAGATGAAGAGCGTGCGACATGGATGGTATCCAATAAAAAATTCAATGGTATTTTTGGAAATACGCCTGGAGTGGTTGACATTTTTCCAACCATAGTTAATTATATGGATATTGCCGTTCCTAAAAATCAAGCCATGGAATTAGATGGCGTATCTATGTTAGGGGATGCCTACGCAAGCCATTTGACGGGTGCTTTGAAAGGGGAAAGCCTTACCCTTACATGGAAAGATTATGGCATTAAGGACAAAGCCTTGGTTTGGGTGAGCCCCACGAATCAATTCAAATATGGCGAAACAGATATTTACAGGCACATAGGAGAAGTAGCTCTGGAAAATGGATCTGCTACTTTCGATTTAAAATATGCATATGAACATCTAAAAGTGGTAATTGAATTACCAGAAGGTTACCTTAATGTTTGGGTAACAAATGAAGAATAGGCCTAACAATAAAAAAAATCACTTTTTAGTATACCATTTATGTAAAAAGAATAAATAATTTGGTGTTCGAAGGCTTAACTTGGTCTTCGAACATTATAATTCATGCAAAAATTTATTCTAACCGCTTTACTTTCTTTTATTTCCATACTTATTGTTTTTAGTCAAGAGTCCGAACATCCCGGGATATATGCTGAAAAGGCAACGAAACCTGTGCTCATAGACGGTATACTTGATGAAGCCGTATGGAAAGACATTGGCTGGGAAAGTGATTTTATTCAAACATTCCCTACTGATACAGCAAAGGCAATCGCTGAAACGAAAGTAAAAGTGTCCTTTGATGATAAATTCATATACATAGCAGCGATTTTATTAAACCCTGAAGACAGAAAGAAGTATGTGAGTACTTCCTTAAGAAGAGACTATAGGGGAAATCAGAACGACGGAATCAGTATTGTAATAGATACTTTCAATGACAAAACCAACGGTTATATATTCGGTGTCAACCCTTATGGGGTGCAAAGAGAGGCCATGGTTGGCAATGGAGGCTTATTGACTACTGATTTTAATCTTGCTTGGGACAATAAGTGGTATTCCGAAGCAACCATTCATGAGGATCATTGGATAGTGGAGATTGGGATACCTTTGTCCACTCTAAGGTACAAAGATGGAGCCGAAAACTGGAACATTAATTTTTATCGGATCGACAGTAAATACTCTGAAAAAACCACCTGGACCCCTATTCCTAAGAATTTCAATGTAACCCACACTGCCTTTTCCCGAAATCTTCATTTTTCTGAACCATTGCCCAAAGCAGGGGGTAACTATTCGATTATACCCTATGCAGCGATGGCCACTTCAAAAAACAATATCAATGGTATTGAAGAACCTCTAAAACCATCTTTTGGAGGAGATGCTAAAATAGGAATTGGACCGGCAATGAATCTTGACCTTACCGTTAATCCTGATTTTTCTCAAGTTGAGGTAGATGAGCAAGTGACAAATTTAGATCGGTTTGAAATCTTTTTTCCTGAAAGGCGACAGTTCTTTTTGGAGAATGTAGATCTTTTTGCTGATTTTGGAACAGATAGAATCAGACCTTTTTTCTCCAGAAGAATAGGGGTGGACAGGGATGAAAATACAGGCCAAAATGTGCAAAATCAGATCCTATATGGTGCAAGATTAAGTGGCAAGTTAAACGAAGATTGGAGAATTGGTGCCATGAACATGCAAACTGCCAACGACCCGCTCAGAGGAATCTCTGGTAAAAACTTTACGGTAGCCGCTTTGCAGCGTAAGGTATTTAATCGTTCCAATGTCGGGGTAATGGTCATCAACAGAGAGACCATGGACATGGAACAAGGTGGCTTAAACCTCGTGAATGGGAAGCATAACCGCCTGGCAGGTATTGATTATAATTTGTTCTCAAAAGACAACCGCTGGACGGGAAAGTTTTTTTATCATAAAACCTTTGAAGAGGGGAAACAAAGCAATACAGGAACTGGCCACGCGCAATTAACCTTTACCGATGTAAACCTAATGGCAGGTTTGTCTTATTCCAATGTGGGAGAGCATTACAATCCTTTGGTAGGTTATACACCCAGAGTGGGGTACCAAAGAATAGCTCCAATAATGAGCTATACTTTTTTTCCAGACTCAAAACTCATCAATAGACATGGTCCGGGGTTTGAATCTGAGACTTTATGGACCCCTACATTGGGAATAACGGATGAGTTGCATACCTTAAATTACTTGATTCGCTTGCATTCCTATGCAGAGGTTACCCTAAGCGCAAACAACCAATACACCTATTTATTTTTCCCTTTTGATCCTACCAGATCTGGTGGAGAACCTTTGGCACAAGGAACTTCTTACAGGTACAATTATTTTGGTATTGATATGAGAACGGATCCCAGGAAAGCATTTTCTTTAAAAGGGGTAGGGCAGACAGGCCAATATTATAATGGGCAAATGTCTAATTTTCTTGGAACTGCCCAATGGAGAGTCGGATATTCCGCTAATATCTCCATGAATATCAGCTATAGCCGGCTAAGGCTTCCAGAGCCACAGAAGGATGCAGATTTATTCCTGATTGGACCAAGGTTTGACCTTACCTTTACAAGAAGTTTATTCTGGACCACCTTTATCCAATACAACAACCAAATTGATAATATCAATATCAATACCCGTGTTCAGTGGCGTTATGCTCCAGTGTCTGATTTGTTTGTAGTATATACTGACAATTACTTCCCAGACACCTTCGCTTCCAAACAACGGGCTTTTGTGATGAAATTAAACTATTGGTTGAACCTTTAATCTGCTTAGAAGAAATTCTGTCATTAATAAGATTGGATTGCTTATTTTAAGTTTTAAGACTATAAAAAAAAGGTGACTGCTTCAGAAGTCACCTTTTTTTATTTACTTTTTAATATTTATCAATTATTTCAAGTAATCTGGTCTTTTTGTACCGGTATAAGGTTTTGCACCAGGATTGGATTGACTAATTTTCTCTACTTCCAATAGTTTTTGATCTGTAACTGTAGGGGCTTTTATAAAACCATAATACCTTCCTTTCCAGTAATCTCTTAAATAACCCGTAGGCTCCATGATCCTGTTTCCATTTCTGCCACCATCCAAAACAATTGCTCTTCTGGATTCACGCAATAAAGCGGTTTCCCTCGGAGACATGGCTTTAAGGCCACCTTCATAGGAGATATAACCTTTTTCTACAAAGAGGTCATCCCTATGAGAGTTGCTGTAATTGTAGTCCCTGCAATCCAGTGGCCATTCTCTAAGATGTTGTGTTGCAGCGCCGAGATCAGCATCATTGCCGGTAAGGGCTGCATAGGTAAAGTTAAACCAGGGGATTTTTTCCATGCGCTTGATTTCATAGGTTCTCTCTAAACTCCTCAGGTAAGTGGAACGCAAGTCTGGGTCTTTTTCATAGGGAAGCAAAATCATGTAGGCTTCCAAGGCAAGATTATCATCCCATGGAGCAATTTGAGAAGGAGGAAAGGTTTTCTTTTGTTTAATTGTGTTTTCTGGGTAACCCCATTTCACCAATTGCTCATAGCCCTTTTTGTATTTTTCATCTCCGGTTAATGCATAGGTGGCATAGGTGAAAGCCAAGACTTCCAAACCATTAATTCCACGGTCTTCGTAGCCGTAAGGCCTTAGTAAATATTCTGGGTTCCATCGACCCCACCTTGTAGGTTCTCCATCAGCATCTATTAATTCCCAGCCATTGTCCATAATATAAGAAGTCATTCTTGTCATATGTTCCTTGGCCAACTCCTTCTCTTTTCCTTTGGCTACAAAATCGTGAAAAATGGCTACAGAATAATAATGGGCAATTACCTCATCACTTGAAGCGTCTCCTTTCCAGTACCATAGGCTGTCTGCAGTGGCATACCATTTGGCTGGTAAACCACCAGAGCCTCTATTGTCTAAGCCGCCAGAGTCACCTTCTCTTGAGAACACAGCCCTTGAGATAAGCCCTTCTATAGGTGTAACCCTTTCCAGAAATAGCATGGCCTGGAAGGCATCCAATGCTTCTTTCCTGTCAGCTTCTTCACCAGTAACTGCATATTTGTAACTCATAGCAGCAAGGTAGGTAGCCGTATGGGCACCATCATTGTCACTTATCTCTCTTTCCCATTCTCCATTTCTTTTGGTCAATAGATGAACAAAGCCCATTCTTTTATGTCCGTAAGCTTCCATCCATTGCTCGTAATGCGCAGCTTTTTTCTGAAGGGTATACGGTTCATAATGTATAATACCAAGGCCTCCATCCGTAGCAGCTACTACTTTATTCTTGGTGCTTGCAATTCCATTGACCTTATTGTTGGGTAACCAAAGGTCCGCGCCAAAATAGTGGAATTCTTCAGCGGTCATTCTGATAAGACCACGGGGAGTTCCTATCCACATGTCCCTGTCAAAGCCTTTGACCATCTGTGCAGTATTTTCTACGGGTAAACCATCAGCGCCTTTTATTTGGGTAAGGGAGGTTCCTCTTAGCAAGCCTAATCCCCGATCGGTACTGATATAAAGCTTACTTCCGATACTAAGTAGGTCTTTGGTGTTTTTTGATGGCAAATTACCCCAATCAATAAGGTGTTCATTGACCACTTTGCCTGCCAATTGTACCAATTCTCCTGGACGGAGAATATGAAGGGTCTGGCTATAACTTTCAATGGCAGTAATAGGACCTAAAGTAACAGGATCGGCGAGAAGCTGGCTACCGTCTTCCATAAACATGGTTACATCACTGGACAGAAAACCTCCTTCAGGCATTATATTTATTAATTTACCCCCTTCATATTTATAAATGGACTCCCTAGTAGCTACATGGACCTGGTTCAAATGCATACAAAAGTCTACAAACTTTTCATCGCTGATTTTAGCCCATTTTTTGTCATCAAATAGATAAAGCCCTGAATTGCTGCTAACCCATAGGTCACCTTTCAATACTTCAATTTTATTGATTTCGTCAGGTGCTGCTTTTACAGTAACCAGCTTTTCTCCTTGTAGAAGACCTAATTTGCCATCTTTTACGAAATAAACAGATTCATTTAATATTGCCACCTGACTTATAGGGGTAGCTGTCGGTATCACCTCTCTCCGTTCTTGCAAGAAAGGGGCATCCTCTACAGGCTTCCAGAAATGGTCAGCTTTGTCTTGGGCAAAGAGGTAATTACAATTTAATAGTGCCGCAACTAGGATAAGCGCAGCTTTAAAAGTCTTCTTCATTGGTTGATAAAATTTGTGATTGTTAGTTAAATACCCCTTTGATAGAAGAATGTACCATATGTAGCTTTTTTTTTGTAAAAAAAAGCCATTGCAAAGCGCTAATAAATCGCTAAGCAATGGCTTGATTTAATGACTTTACCTTAAAAATGATATTATTGGTTATTAGATAAAGCTTTTTCAAAATTGAGTTTTCCCAACCTGAATTTTTTCTTATACTCCTCAAAAAGGAGTATTTCATGGTCTCCCGTTTTGCCAAAGGCTTTTGCCCTGGATACCAATTTTGTTTTCTTAAAGTTAGATAGTTCGTACCTATCTTGATCTCCATTATTATTAACTTTTACCAAAGAAAGCACAAAATCTTTTTTTCTATTTCTGGGATTGAATGTTTTTGGGTTGACCAATTCCTTGACTCTGATGTTCTCTTCACGATCATTAAACATCAAATAAATGTCATCATCAATAAGTGTGGCATGAAAAGACGAGAAAAGTCCACCATCTTCAATGCTATATTGGCTTTTTTTAACCTTGGTTATCCAATTTTTGGTTCCAGTGGGCGAAAACTCAATCAATACAATATTTTTATAATAAAACCTTTCAACCTTTGAATTGAAGGACGAATTATAGTTTGGGGTACTAGCCATGCCTGGTGTGCTACTTGGCCCCCCATAAATGGGAGTTGAAGAAAAGGGAGAAATTGTCCGATTATGTTTTTCACCTATAACCACTATGCTACCATTACTTTTAAGGAAAATATCCCTGACAGAATAATTGGTATCTCTTGGTTTTCCTTTGTTGCGTTTTTTGGCTTTTTCAACTTCTTTTTCAGGTAGAAAATCAGCTTCAAATTTATCGATGCTTTCAAAAATGTTTGAATGGTCTAATGAGGATAGAAGTCGGCTATAACTTCCTATAGAATTAGAAAACCCTTTTTTATCGGAGTAAAATCCTGCTATAAATAGGTCGTCATTATTGGTCAGTTTTAAAGCCAATTCATTTAAGTAATTTTCTGGTATAGAAATAATGGTTTTAATAGCTTCTCGGCTGGTTCCATCAATGCTGATAAGCGTATATTTGTAAACCTCTGCTCCAAAAATTATAGCAGTTTTTTTACGGTCAATCGTTTCTACAATAAAATGTACTTTGCCTTGGTTGTCTACAATTGGTTTCATTGATATAAAACCATATTTAAAATCTGAATCAATATAAGATTTGCTCCAAAGTAAATTGAGCTCCTGATCAAAGGTTTTAATGATAAACTCGCTTTGATTTTTTACTTTATTATAAATCAATTCAACGGCCAATAATTTGGTTGAATCAGGAGAGAAATGAAAATTAACTCTATTGTAGACGTTTTTACGGGGATTAATAATAGGCGCTTTGTTGGCAGAATTACCCTTCGCAATACATTTGGGTTTCCCAATAGGTTCAAGGTTATTTTTGTTTAATTCTAAACTATAAATACTCTTTGCAGCATCTCTGTTTTCATTTCTGGAATAAAATAAATACAATTTGTCCTTAATGGGTATTAGTTCTTCAAACATTGAGAATCTGGGTAAATCCAGTTTTTTTAAATGTTTGGACTTTACCAGATTAAAGTTTGCATCATAACGCTGTAAAGTAGGAAAAGCAGGGGACCCTAGAATTTGGCTACTATAATGATTTTGAGAAATCAAATATCCATTGCCATTTTTTAGGATAACCTTTTGTAGGGTATTTTTCTTAAGACTGTTCTTTTTTGTGGCAGCCCAAGTTACTTTACTATTGTCTGGTAATTTCTGACTATAGGTTTTAAATCCTAAAAAGGCAACTATAATAATAAGTAATATTTTTTTCATAAAAGTGAAGTTAAAATAATATTAAATACATTTTAGATTATTTAAAATACAAAAATATATACATAAAAATAATTTACCTAATTATTAATGAATTTTATTTCAAACCATTTAATTGGTTTGAATAAGAAGTGCTTGGTGAAAATGTAAGAATAACAAGAATATAGCATCTGATAATAGTAACATTTCTAAATTAATGAGGAAGGACGTAACATGCCCTATTGCATGATTCCAACGTAATAAAAAGCCTATGCCGATTTTTGGATTAGGATCAATTGACATGGGTTTTAACCCATATATTATAGAGGGATAAGAGACAGTATAATGACGATATTGCTGTTTTTTCTTAATAGGTAGGCTGAAAAAGCAATCGAAGTTAGCCTACGAAAGTTAGCCTATGTTCAATAGGTATCAATGTTTTGAATCCGGGTCTAAAACCCAGGAGAAAGGAGAGAGTGATTTTCTGTTATTAGGCTCTTTTGTTTATGGTTGCTTTTTCATTTGATAAATTTTCGGAGTCTCCCCGTATTTATTTTTAAAAGCCCTTATAAAATAGGTGACATTATTGAAACCGGCAATTGCACAAACTTCCTGAACCTGATAGGCGGATTGCTTTAATAAATGGGCAGCATTGTTCAACCTTTGTTCCAAGATATATTCCATGGGGCTGATACCAAATTCTTCCTTAAAGGTCCTTGAAAAATGGGTTTTACTCATACAAGCTTTAGCACTTAAAACCTCCAATGTCAAATGCTCTCGCAAGTTCTGTTTGATATAATTGACCACGTGGGCAATTCTGTTCGAGTTGGTCAAAGATTTATAGGTCTTTTCTAAAATATCTCTGGCCTGAGTTTGAGACAAACGAATCAACAATTCCTTTAAGGCCAGTGAGGCGATCAGGTCCTTGTCTTTCGACCTTTCTTTTACACCTATTCGGATAAAGCGATTGATGATTTCAGAAAGGTCTTGATTGTTGATCAGATGGAAATAATTCAGATCCAGTCCCCATTGCTTTTGCCACACTTTGTCCGGCAATTTTTCATTCAAAAGATTGAAAGTGTTTTCAATCATCTCTTGGGAAATCGAAAGCGCTATACATTTAGTAGGATTGTCCCATTTTGCCTCAGGGAAATCAATTTTCATCAATTCGTTTGGAGGAACGATAACTGACTCTCCCGGCAAATATTCAAATCCAGGCTTATTAAAAAGATGCATGACTTTTTTTCCTTTCATCATGGTTGTCAATACCAAGTCTCCAAAACTTAGGTTCACATTTGATGCCTGTTGGTGTGTTTCAAAAATATTGAGCTCACAATTGTTCAATGAATAAGTAGTGCGGTTTTCGACCAATGTTTTCAAATCGCTCTCATTTCTCCAGGGAACTCCAGTTATAAAGGGTCGTCTTGGCATGTTATTATCTAATGCTAGGTTTAATGGGCAGCATATATTATGCCTTTTTTTAATCAATCCAAAAATTTCTCTTTTCTTAAATTTGTCAAAATGACAAATGAGGTGGATAAGATGGTCCTTTAGGTTGATTTTAAAAATTAATTTACTACTAAATTTGATTAAACTCAAAATTAAAAAAATGTCAACACAAACAATATCCCAAAGTACGCCAGTAGAGCGACCAATATTTAAAGAAAAATACGATCATTTCATTGGAGGAAAATGGGTAGCTCCTTCAACGGGGGAGTATTTTGATAATATTTCCCCAATTGATGGGAAACCATTTACCAAAGCAGCAAGAGGAAACAAAGATGATGTGGAATTGGCTTTGGATGCAGCCCATGAGGCATTTAAGTCCTGGTCTAAAACATCTCCAGCTGAAAGAAGTAAATTGCTCAATAAAATAGCAGATGTCATTGAGGAGAACCTCGAAATGCTGGCTCGAATAGAAACGGTAGACAATGGAAAGGCTTTGAGGGAAACCCGAGCCGCAGATTTGCCTTTGGTTATTGATCACTTTAGGTATTTTGCAGGTGTGATCCGAGCAGATGAAAGCACTATCTCTGAGCACGATGCAAATACAGTGAGTATTGCCTTGCACGAACCCCTTGGAGTGGTAGCCCAAATAATCCCCTGGAATTTTCCATTGTTAATGGCCACCTGGAAAATGGCCCCAGCATTGGCGGCAGGCTGTTGTACAATAGTAAAACCTGCCGAACAAACACCTACAAGTATCATGGTACTTATGGAGTTGATTGGAGATATATTGCCTCCTGGTGTACTTAATGTTATCACAGGATTTGGTCCGGAAGCGGGAAAACCACTGGCCAGTTCAAAAAGGGTAGCAAAAGTTTCTTTCACAGGAGAAACCACCACCGGAAGGCTTATTATGCAATATGCTTCTGAGAATTTGGTTCCTGTCACAATGGAACTTGGCGGTAAATCTCCAAATATTTTCATGAAATCGGTGGCCGATGCCGACGACGATTTCTTTGACAAAGCTATAGAAGGAGCCGTTCTCTTTGCTTTAAATCAGGGAGAGGTTTGTACTTGTCCTTCTCGAATTTTAGTCCATGAAGATATTTATGATGTATTTATGGAGCGGGTGGTAGAAAGGACCAAAGCCATTAAAATGGGAAATCCTTTGGCTGAGGATACCATGATGGGAGCTCAGTCTTCCAATGACCAATTGGAAAAAATCATGTCTTACATGGATATTGGAAAAAAAGAAGGCGCTCAGATTTTGTGTGGAGGAGATAGGGCAGGTTTGAATAGCGGACTTGAAACGGGCTATTATGTGCAGCCTACCATCTTTAAAGGCAATAATAAAATGAGGGTTTTCCAGGAGGAGATTTTTGGTCCGGTCGTTTCTGTGACCACCTTTAAAACGACCGAAGAAGCAATAGAAATTGCGAATGATACCATGTATGGACTTGGCGCAGGCTTATGGTCTAGAGATGCCCATGAGTTGTATCAGGTACCTAGAGCCATTCAAGCAGGCAGGGTATGGGTCAATTGTTACCACACCTATCCAGCACATGCTCCTTTTGGAGGCTACAAAAAATCTGGATTTGGAAGAGAAAATCACTTGATGATGTTGTCTCACTATAGGCAAACCAAAAACATGTTAATCTCTTATGATAAAAAGAAAATGGGTTTCTTTTAATTGACAAAGTGCCGGATTGCCATTATGGCTCCGGCATTTTTTCTTTTTATTGTATTCTTTAAATGAGAAATCACCATGCAAAATTATGTCTCTCGTGTTTTGATTACCGAAGAAGCCAAAACGATAATTAATAAATTGAAAGATACCCATCAAAATGATTTGATGTTTCACCAGAGTGGTGGATGTTGTGATGGTTCTTCTCCAATGTGTTTTGAGAAAGGAGATTTTATTGTAGGTGGAAGTGATGTTTGGATGGGAGAAGTTTATGGTTGCGATTTTTTCATGAATGAAGACCAGTTTGACTATTGGAAGCATACCCAATTGACCCTGGATGTGGTTCCTGGTAGGGGAAGCAGTTTTTCTATTGAAATACCTTTGGGTATTAGATTTATGATTCGGTCCAGGTTATTTACAACTGAAGAACTGACTCACCTAATCCCGGTCATCACTGGGGAGGAATATTTGGATCGCTAAGCCTTAGCGTTTTCATCACATTTTTCCCGGCAATTTTATTTCTCCCTCTGATATACAATTTCCCCATTAATAATCGTCATCACTACCTGTGTTTTCAATATTTCCTCTTCAGCTATTTTCATTATATCCTGATCAAAAATAACAAGGTCAGCTAGTTTACCTACAATGATACTCCCTTTTGTGGTTTCTTCAAAGGCCCCATAGGCAGGGGATAAGGTATAGGATTTAAGTGCTTGCTCACGTGTCATTTTTTGTTCGCCTTCATAACCATCCTCAGGTGTTCCTTCTAGTGTTTTACGCGTTACACTTGCATAGAAATTAGCCATTGGTGAAAGTGGTTCAACAGGCACATCCGTTCCATTAATTACCGGAATCCCTGTTGCTAAGAGTGCTTGCCACATATAGGCCCCCTCTTTTATTCTTTTTTCACCCAAGCGATCTATTGCCCAGGGTCTATCAGAGGACAAATGGATGGCTTGCATGGCGGGAATAACGCCTAGTTGAGCAAACCGTGGAATATCTGTTGGATGTAAATGTTGTGCATGTTCTATTCTAAACCGGTGATCAAAATTCAAGGCATTCATTTCCGAAAGCGCTTTCTCATATTGGTCCAAAACTTCCTGATTGGCCCGATCTCCAATGGCATGGGTAGCAACTTGGAACCCATATTTAATGCCATTTTTTGCTGTTTCGAAGACCTCCTCCATTGGTATAGTCTCATGTCCATAGTGGCCAGGACGGTCAGAATATTCCTCCAGTAGCCAAGCGCCCCTCGATCCCAATGCCCCATCAGCAGATAATTTAATGGATCGAATGCGCAGCCAGGAATCCGTTTTCGGGCCCTTTTGATACCATTCTTTCAATAATTCTTTGTCATTTCCACCAAGCATGGCATATATTCGGATTTTCAGTTTCTCTTCTTTTTCCATTTTTAGATAAAATGTCAAAGTTTCCCTGCCAACACCAGCATCATGAAAACTGGTGATACCATTTTTAAGACAAGCGTCCTGTGCTAAATTAAAAGCTTGAAGCTCGTTCTCTTTACTACTTTCAGGGATGTGTTTATTAATAATACCCATGGCATTCTCATTAAAAATACCTGTAGGGTTTCCATTTTTATCTCGAATGATTTCTCCTCCGACTATACCTTTATAGCCATTTATTTCATGTTTTAAAGGGCCAATACCTGCAATTTCCATCGCTTTAGCATTGGCAAACAAAGCATGTCCACTTGCATGAAAAAGTACCACAGGATGATCGGGAGAAATAGTGCTCAAAACCTGATGAACTGGGAATCCTTTGATGGTTTCTTTGGGTTGACTTGTCCATTTACTCTGGTGCCAACCACGGCCAATGATCCAATTTCCAGGAGGGGTTTTAGCCACTGTAGTTTTTACTTTTTCTACAATTTCATCATAGCTTTTTGTGTCAGATAGGTCAAGATTCAACTCAGCATAGCCTAATCCCATAAAATGGCCATGACCTTCTATCCATCCAGGTGTAATTATTTTGCCGTTAAGCGCTATTATTTGTGTTTCTGGACCAATAAATTCTTCCACATCTTTTTCTAAGCCTGCAAAAATAATGACCGAATCTCTTAAAGCAACAGCTTCAACATGTGGCCTATCCGGATTTAGAGTATAAATGGCTCCACCCTTTAAAACCTTTGAAGCTTTTTGCACAGCGTCTGGTGAAGTACAGGCAAATGTAAGTACAGCTACAAAAATAAATGAACAGTAATAGATTAGTCCCTTTGACAAATATTGGCAACTAGAATTTTTCATTGAATTACATTTTCTTTTATTTATCAATTGTTGCTTTTTTTGAAAACACCTTGGCTTTTTGACAATGATTCAATTTCAATATATGCTGTAAGTTCATGTTTACTCATATGCCATATTCTCTTTCCACCTTGCAGATTCGGACTTTATAATGGCTGTACCAGGTTGATTTACCAAGGCTTTGAGCAATACTGTGTTCACTTTGGTTCTTCCAGGCTTTTATAGCCTCCATACTTTCCCAATAACTTACCGTGATCCCAATAGTACCGCTTGCAGATTCGTGTCCAAGGTATCCGGGTTGATCAACCACCATTTTTTCCATCTTGGCAGACATCTCAGGATAGTTTTCTAGATTTTGACTTTTAATACTGGTAAATATTACTGCGTAATAGGGTGGCTTGGGTGTGGGGCTAATTTTCTTCATCCCTTTAAATTAATTAAAGCCTGATAATAATGATCAAAATAGCTGTTTTTTTTAATTTTATCTTCTGATATTTATACCTATCAGACAAAGAGAATTATTCATTTGGTCTGAAGCTTTGTAAGAAGACAAGTTAGCAATAACTGGTTTTCAAAATTACTGAGGAAATATTGGATTAATAGAGCTGAATGGGTGTCAAACAAATAAATAAAGAAAAATGGACGTAGAAATTCTCTCCAGAATACAATTTGCTTTCACCATTGCTTTTCATTACATCTATCCTCCATTGAGCATTGGGCTTGGGTTGATTATGGTAATTATGGAAAGCCTTTATTTACGTACCGGAAACAAAGATTATGAGACCTTGGCCAGGTTTTGGACCAAAATTTTCGCCCTGACATTTGGTATAGGGGTGGCCACTGGAATTGTAATGGAATTTGAGTTTGGCACCAATTGGGCAACCTATTCCCGCTATGTTGGAGATGTTTTTGGAAGTGCTTTGGCTGCCGAAGGGATATTTGCCTTTGCACTTGAGAGCGGGTTTCTAGGCGTATTGCTTTTTGGTTGGGATCGCGTCAAACCATGGGTACATTGGGTAGCTACTTTAGGCGTGTTTTTAGGTTCTATGTTTTCGGCAGTGTGGATTGTTATTGCCAATAGTTGGCAGCAAACCCCAACAGGATTTCATATCGTTGGAGAAGGAATGGAGGCAAGAGCAGAAATCACTGATTTTTGGGAAATGGTATTCAATCCATCGAGCATGGACCGATTGATTCATACCTGGCAAGGGGCTTTATTAGCAGGGGCTTTTCTGGTATTGAGTGTGCATGCTTATTACTTAAGAAAGGGAAGGTATGTAGCAATTTCAAAAAAGGCATTTAAAATCGCTTTGGTTGTAGCCACTGTCTTTTCTTTGGCTCAATTGGTTTCAGGCCATAGTTCAGCCAATGGCGTTGCGGTAAACCAACCTGCAAAATTGGCGGCCTTCGAGGGACACTTTGAAAAAGAGGCTCCTGCACCCATGTATTTATTTGGCTGGGTGGATAAGTCTAAGCAAACTGTAACTGGTTTAAGCATACCTGGGGGCCTGTCCTTTTTATTGCATTATGAATTTGGTGCGCCTGTGATAGGCTTAAATGCTTTCCCTGAAGAAGATCGACCCTCACAGGTTAATGCTGTCTTCCAGTTTTATCATATAATGATCAGTATAGGCATGTTTCTGATTGTTCTAACACTTGTTGGATGTGTCCAGTGGTACAGGGGCAAACTCTTTGAAAGCAGGCGTTTGTTGTGGGTATTTTCATTTTCTGTTATACTACCGCAAATAGCCAATCAAGTGGGTTGGTACGCTGCTGAGATGGGGCGCCAACCATGGGTAGTCTATGGTTTGCTTCGTACAAGTGATGCTTTGAGTAAATCAGTCACCGCCAATCAGGTCTTGTTCTCTCTGATTTTGTTTTTTATCGTTTATACGATTCTCTTATTATTATTTCTTTACCTTCTAAATAAGAAAATTAAACACGGCCCTTACGATGAGGAAGAAGACGATGACCGACCGTTTCAGCAGCAAGTTGGAGCCTCCTTTTCACCTGACAAATAAATAGATATGGAAACCTTATTTGGAATAGATTATCCCACGCTTTGGTTTTTGGTAGTAGGAGGCTTGTTTTCTGGCTATGCTATCTTGGATGGCTTTGATTTTGGCGCAGGGGCCTGGCATTTGTTTTTTAAGAAAGAAGAAAGCCGGAGATTGGCCCTTAATGCAATTGGGCCAGTATGGGACGGCAATGAAGTTTGGCTAGTAATAGGTGGCGGATCACTTTTCGCAGGTTTTCCTGTAATGTATGCCACTTTATTGTCGGCGATGTACGTTCCATTCATGCTATTTTTGTTGGTCATTATTATGCGGGCAGTTTCTATTGAATTTAGAAGCAAAGAGCCCATGCTATGGTGGCGAAAAATGTGGGATATTTCTTATTCAGTATCCAGCACACTCTTGCCTTTTTTTCTTGGAGTGGTGCTGGGAAATGTACTTTTAGGGATGCCCATAGGGGAGGGATTTGAATATGAGGGCGAAGGCTTTTTAAGCTTTTTAAATCCATATGCAGTAATGGTGGGTATATCCACCCTTGCGCTAATGATGTCCCATGGTGCCATTTATCTTTTATTGAAAACGGAAGGAAGAATGTATGCCAAGTTGACTTTTCTTTTAAAGAAGGGAATGATTTTCTTTATGGTAAGTTTTGGAATTACTTCCTTGTATACATTGATTTATATTCCCCACTTGTCAGATACCTTTAGAGATTCCCCAGTACTATTTGTCGTTCCATTGGCTGTTTTGCTATGCATAGCGAATGTGCCCAGACTGGCCAATAAAAAACAATTTGGCAAAGCATTTCTATTTTCTTCATTGACCATTAGCTTATTGCTTATAATAGTGGCGATCGAATTGTATCCAAACTTGCTGTTTTCAACCTTAGATCCAGCGCATACCATCAATGTTTATAATGCAGCCTCATCTGATAAATCACTAGGCATTATGCTCACCTTTGCAGCCATTGGCGCCCCATTAGTACTCGGTTATACTGCCTTTGTATACATTACGTTTAGAGGAAAGGTAAAGATAGAAGATACCAGCTACTGATAAGTTTGTGGGGCAATTAATTGATATTGTGTATTTATGCGAGGATATTTAATCGTTTAGTTTTATATTTCAGAAGTAAAACCCTGTATTTGTATTTAAACCCAAAACATTATGAAACGGCTTGTTTTAATACTTTTAACCTCCTTTTGCCTTTCCTCAATATACGGTCAGCATTTGGAAGTCAATGATCCTGCATTATTAGCTCTTGTGGATAAAGAGAGTCCTGTCATCAAGATATCGGATGGTTATCAATTCCTAGAAGGTCCGGTATGGAACAATGAAGGGCAATACCTGCTATTTAGTGACATACCTGCCAACACCATCTACAAAGTGCATCCTACAGGTCAAATTAGCGCTTTCCGTCAGCCAAGCCAAAATGCCAATGGGCTGACATTTGATGAGGCGGGAAACTTATTTATTGCAGAGCACAGCGGAAGGAAGATTAGTAAACTAAGCCCTGAGGGTGATTATTCTACGGTGGTTGATAACTATAACGGGGTCGCATTAAATAGTCCCAATGATGTTATTACAGATAGCAAAGGCGGCATTTATTTCACAGACCCACCTTATGGCAGGCCTAAAGATGCAGCGGATACCTTAGGTTTTAATGGGGTATATCGATTTTTTAATGGCAAATCCCAATTGATAGCAGATGACCTTTATAGGCCCAATGGTTTGGCTTTGTCTCCAGATGAGCGCACTTTATATGTAGCCAATTCAAGCCAACCTAAAATCTTTATGAAATACCCGGTAAGTAAATCCGGGAAAGTTGGAAAAGGGAAAGTGTTTTACAATGCCTCGTCTTTAATTGGTGAAGGAAACCCTGACGGTATCAAAGTGGATCAACAAGGGAATGTTTTTGCTACTGGCCCCGGGGGAGTATTGGTATTTTCACCAGAAGCGAAACTTCTTGGCACGATTAAATTTCCTGAAACCCCTGCAAATCTTACTTTTGGAGGGCCTGATGGTAAAACGCTTTTCGTTACAGCACGCACAGGCTTGTATTCAATCCGCTTAAAATAAATCCGTTATTAATTTTTAGACGCTGATAGGAGACATTTAATTCAAATACGATCAATGGCAAAAGGCAAAAGCCAAATTGGCCATTTTAATTAATCGAAAGAATATGTAATTTGCCTTTTAAACCGGCTGATGCAATAGGGTTTTATTGCATCAGCCGGTTTAAATCAATAGCTCAATTAACCTTTTGAATAGCATTCAGATTTATGAACAAATTTACTTTCTTTTTCAGCCTTAGCTTTACAACGATGCTATTGGCAGGATGTGGCCGACAGCAGGATACTGCAACCAGTGAATCTTCCCCCTCTAAACCAAACATCATTTATATTTTAGCAGATGACCTTGGATATGGAGATTTAGGCTTCAATGGTCAGGAGCATATAGCGACTCCAAATATTGATAAATTGGCCAAGGAAGGTTTGTTTTTTAACCAGCATTACTCTGGCTCTACCGTTTGTGCGCCGTCTAGAAGTACCCTAGTTTCAGGCTTGCATACAGGAAATGCGCCTGTAAGAGGCAATTATGAAATTCAACCTGAAGGTCAATACCCATTGCCGGATTCAGTTTTTACCATTTTTGAATCTTTAAAAGCCGCTGGCTATACCACCGGTGCATTTGGTAAATGGGGCCTTGGTTACCCAGGTTCTGAAGGCGATCCCAACAATCAGGGAGTGGATGTGTTTTTTGGCTACAATTGCCAAAGAATGGGACATAACTATTACCCTTATCACTTATGGGACAATCAAGATTCATTGGTTTTAGAGGGAAATGCAGGAACAAACCTGGGTGATTATGGACCAGCACTAATTCATGAAAAGACTTTAGATTTTATTACAGACAATAGCCAAAACCCCTTCTTTCTCTATGTACCTACCATTATTCCACATGCGGAATTGATAGTCCCAGAAGAAATAATGAAAAATTATAGGGACAGGTTTGAAGAAACACCTTATGTAGGAGTTGATGAAGGCAAAGATTATAAAATTGGTGGTTACATGTCCCAAGAAGAACCACGTGCCGCTTTTGTAGCCATGGTAGAGTTACTGGACCAGCAGGTAGGAGAAATTGTCGCCAAATTGGAAGAATTAGGTATCAGAGACAATACAATGATTATTTTTACTTCAGACAATGGCCCGCACAAAGAAGGTGGAGCTGATCCTGATTTCTTTAATAGCAATGGTCCTTGGAGAGGTTACAAGCGGGATTTGTATGAAGGGGGAATCAGGGTTCCAATGATTGCCAATTGGCCTGGTAAGATCAAACCTGGGCAGACGGATCATATTTCAGCATTTTGGGACATTTATCCTACTGTTGCTGCGCTAACGGGAAGTAAACTTCCTGAAAATACAGATGGCATTTCTTTTGCCCCTGTGCTTACAGGAAATAAAGAAGACCAGAAAAGCCACGAGTATTTGTACTGGGAATTTATTGAGCAGGGAGGAAAGCAGGCCATAAGACAAGGTAAATGGAAAGCCATCAGGCTTAATCTAAGGAAAGATGACAATCCCCCTATAGAGCTATACAACCTTGAAGAGGATCCGGCTGAGGAAAATAATATAGCAGATAAACACCCTGATTTGGTCAAGTCCTTCAAAGAATTGATGGAAGCAAACCATACTCCAAATCCAGTTTTTAAATTGTATGCTTCCGAATTGGATCAATAATTTTTGCCTATACAAACCCAAAAATAATGTTGAATAAAAGGAATATCACTCTAAATTCATTGTTTCTGTTAGTTTTAGGACTGTTTTCATGTGCTTCTGAAGAAGTTGCAAAGACGCCTAATGTAGTATTTATCCTAGTGGATGACATGGGTTATGCAGACTTAGGCTACTCAGGCTCCACTTTTTATGAAACGCCCAATATCGATAAGTTGGCCAATGAAAGTTGGCAATTTACCAATGGTTATTCGGGAAGCAGGGTATGTAGCCCCGCACGAGCCACTATTATGACCGGGCAGTTTACTTCCAGTCATGGAATTACAGACTGGATCGGCGCCAAAGAAGGCGAAGCATGGAGAGCGCATAATAGGCACGATCCAATGCTTCCTGCAAACTATGTACACCACCTTTCAAAGGAAAGCACAACGATAGCAGAAGCTTTTAAAGCAAACGGATATAAAACTTTTTTTGCAGGGAAATGGCATCTTGGTGATGAGGGGAATTATCCTGAAGACCATGGATTTGATGAAAATGTTGGGGGATGGGACAAAGGTTCTCCTGCGGGTGGTTTTTTCTCCCCTTATAAAAACCCCAAGTTAAAAGATGGGCCTGATGGTGAGAACCTAACCCTAAGACTGGCAAATGAAGTGGCTGATTTTATAGGGAGGAGTAAAGAGGAACCGTTTTTCGCTTTTCTTTCCTTTTATGCGGTGCATGCACCAGTTCAAACCAGTAAGGATAAATGGGCCAAATATAGGGACAAAGCTGAAGCGATGGGCATAGCAGACCATGGTTTTGAAATGGGAGAGAAGCTTCCTTTCAGAATGGTGCAGGATAATCCAAATTATGCCGGCCTGGTGGAATATGTGGATGATGCAGTTGGAATTGTTTTGAATCAACTTGAAGCCATGGGCCTTGATGAGAATACCATCGTTGTATTTACTTCAGACAATGGTGGGGTGGTAGCTGGCGATGCCTATGCTACGTCCAATCTTTTGGTAAAAGGAGGGAAAGGCCACCATTGGGAAGGTGGGGTTCGCGTACCTTATCTGATAAAAGTTCCAGGAACTCAACCTCAGGCACCAATTGATTATCCAGTGGTGGGGGCAGATTTTCTCCCAACCTTAGTAGATTTTATCTCTGGAGAGGTGGCCATTTCACAGGAAATAGAAGGGACAAGCTTGAAACCAATAATTGAAGGTCAAAAATTGAAGGAGCGTCCTATCTTCTGGCACTATCCACATTATGGCAACCAGGGAGGTGTGCCTTCAGCCATGGTAAGGCAAGGTGATTGGAAGTTGATTAGGTATTTTGAGGATGGACATGAAGAATTGTACCGTCTTCCTGAGGATCCATTTGAGGAAAATGAACTATCTGCTGATCACCCTGAAAAGAAACAAGCCCTTTCTGCCTTGCTTGGCAATTACCTGGAGAGTAAAGCTGTTTTAATGCCTACTCCTGATAAAGAATTCGACAAAGAACTTTTCCAAGAACGCATCGAAAAAATGGAAAATGAGATGTTGCCTAAATTGGAAAAACAGCGACTTGATTTTCTGGACAAAAATTGGCAACCCAATAAAGATTGGTGGGGAAGTGAACCAGCTAAATAAAAACAGATTCAGAAAATGAATAAATCATTTTGAAACTGGTTTTATTTATGGCTAGCCCTAAAAAGGCTGTTTTCAAGTATTAAAAACAAGCTTTGATGGCCTTGGATTGTAGCCGTGGAATTTTTCCTTCGGCTACAATCCAAGGCTTATTTTGCCCAACCCCGGCAGGGGTTGGGCAGTGTTAGTCAAAAGGTAATTTTTAAAGCGGCCATACCCATAGAATAACAGGAATTCCTACAGCCATCACAATTAAAGATAGCGGTAAACCCAGTTTCCAATAGTCCCCAAACTGGTAACCTCCTGGCCCAAGAACAAGTGTATTTGATTGGTGACCTATAGGGGTTAGGAATGATGATGAAGCCCCTACGGCTATACTCATTAGAAATGGATCTGCTGATAGTGAAAGTGCAGCTGCAATCTGCAAACCTATAGGTGCCATTAACACAACTGTCGCTGCATTGTTGATTAATGCTGACAATAGCATTGTGGTAACCATTATTAATCCAAGTAGACCCCATGGAGGTAAATTATCCGCAGTCGACAAAATTAATTCAGTCACGGTGTTGGCAGCGCCACTTGTTTCAAAGGCTTGACCCACGGGTATCATTGCCCCAAGCAAAACAATGACTGGCCAGTCTATGCTGGTATAAAGGTTATTCAATGGCAAGATCCTGCTGACTACCATTCCCATGGATGCAAGGGTAAAAGAAATAGCTACTGGAAGCCATCCCATTACCACAGCGATAATGGACAAAGCAAAAAGGCTAACAGCCAACAGTGTACGTCTTGGTTTACCTATTTTTATACTTCTTTTGGCCAATGGATAGCATTTCATTTCGAAAAGCGTATCCGACAAGCTATTTCTTCTCAATTGCAAGAGTAAAACATCTCCTGAACGAAAAACTTCATGATCAATTCTCTTGATGATGGTTCTGTCCCCCCGGGACAAAGCCAATAAATTGACATCATAGCGGGATCTCATGTGAATACTAGAGGCGGTTTGGCCAATTAATGGGGAATTTTCCTGGACAATACCTTCCGTGTTTATAATATCATTTTCATCCTCAGTAGCCGCAATAAAACCTTCGTTTCCAACAAGCTTAACCTGATATTTATTCACGAATTCCTCCAGGACATCTGTATTGGATTCCAAAACAATGATGTCATTCTTTATCAGAATAAAATAAGGGCTTGGCGCATGAATTCTAATCTTATTCCTGACGATGCCAAGGACTTTGACATCTAGTTCCTTGTCATCCGTGATAAGCTTAATTGGGTTGTTTTCAAGCGCTGACTTGCCTGAAATGATCACTTCAGTAATGTAGTTTTCAATTTTGAACAAGGCCTCATTTGCCTGATTCGAGTTTCTTTTGGGGATCAGTCGCCATCCTACCAAGGAAATAAAGAGTACTCCTGCTAAAGCAATACCCACACCTACGATGGTGAAATCAAACATACCAAATGCAGCTTCACCACTTTGAGCACGGAAGGAAGCTACAATAATATTTGGCGGAGTGCCTATTAATGTCGTCAAGCCTCCTAATAATGAAGCAAAGGCAATAGGCATTAAAATCAGTGAAGGAGAATAACTGTGTTTTCTAGCCATCTGTATAGCTACAGGCATAAAAATGGCCAGGGCACCTATATTATTCATAAATCCTGATGCAATGGCCACCGCTCCTGAAATGGTCGCAATTTGAATGGTGATATTGTTGCCCACCTTATCCATCAAAGCGACAATCACATTAACGATTCCAGAGTTTTCAAGCCCCTTGCTCACTACCAGGATGGCCGCAACTGTAATTACCGCAGGATGGCTAAAGCCCATAAAGGCATCATCATAGGGTACCAGGCCAAGTATAGCAAGTAATATTAAAGCAGATAGTGCGACGAGGTCGTAACGGATTTTCCCCCAAATAAAAAACAGAAGGGATAAACCGAGAGTGGCAAATACGATGATTTCTTCCATATACTAAACTAGGTCGCAATAGGGGCGGATAAACAGGAATCCGGAATATTAAAAGCGTTCACCAAAGGCACTGCATCTTTACGGATTTCCCAGCACAATTGGTTGACCATTTTCCGAATGGCCTTGGATTTAATTCCTTCCATATACCCCTGCTCCAGGTACCAGCCATTATGGGTTTCGATCTGGTACAAGGCAAAAAGATTACAAAGTTTTTTCAGTACTTGTTTAAGTTCTGGATCTGTTGTTTGCTCAATTTTCTCAATGAATTTCTCCAATATTACCCGCTCAATAAAAGCCATTGCCAAGGTAAACAGATGATGTTGGGCTACATTCACTGCATCAAATGGATCCATCCCTTCATCCATCAGACGTTTTAACCTCTTGGCTGCAGAGTCCAGAATACTATTTTCTCTGTATTGAAAAGCATTAAGATGAAATTCAGCGTCCAGTAGGTGGTTTTCGTCTGTATTTCTAATGATAAGTGGGTTCTTTTCTGTGATGGATGTCTTTGTTTTACTAACTACATAATCTATCACAGTGAACAAATTCATGTTTTCAAATTGATCCTTGTATGCACTCAATCTACTTTTGGCCACAAGTTGCAACAATACCGTATTGTCACCTTCAAAGGTAGTGTACACATCAGAATCATTTTTTAAGGCATCAATCCTGTTTTCTGATAAAAAACCTTTTCCCCCACATGCTTCTCTACATTCCTGTAAAGTGCTTGTATTGTGCCAGGTTACATAAGATTTTAAGCCAGCTGCTAAGGCTTCAATTTCTTGCATTTCATCCTCTTTTCTATTTAAAAAGCGGTCTGTCACATATTCCATTGCAAAATGACAGGCGTAGGTTTTCGAAAGTAATGGCAAGAGTCTCCGCTGATGCATGCGGTAATTTAAGATCGGTACTTCTGTACTGCCATCCGGCCCGAATTGGCGACGTTTGTCAGCATACCTTATTGCAATGGTAAGACCGGATTTTGAAGCCGCTAGTGCAGACCTTGGAATGCCTATTCTTCCTCCCACCAAGGTACCCAACATGGTAAAAAATCTTTTGTTATCGCTGGCAATAGGGCTCTGAAATTCACCTTCCTCGTCAACTGAAGAAAATCTATCCAGCATGTTTTCTTTTGGGATGGTGACCTTGTCAAACCCAATCAAGCCATTGTCCACTCCATTGAGGCCCATTTTTCTCCCACAATCGGCTATGGAAATACCAGGTAAAGTTTTTCCTTCATCATCCCTCAATGGGACGATGAAAGTACTTACACCATAATCTTTTTCATTGATCAACAGTTTTGCAAAAACAGTGGCCATCTTTCCATGGAGTGCAGCATTGCCAATGTATTCCTTTCTGGCATTTATATGAGGAGTATGTATGGTAAAGGTTTTCTCTTCGTGATTGTAAGTGGCAGTCGTTTCTATCCCCCTTACATTGGAGCCATGGTTGGTCTCTGTCATGGCAAAGCAACCAGGTAACTCAAGACTTCCTATGGCTTTGAGGTATTTTTCATGATGCTTCTTTGTTCCTAACATAAAGACACTCATTCCCCATAACCCAAACTGTACACCAAACTTAATTACTGTACTTAGGTCCCGATAACTTAGGGTTTCCATTACTGTGAAGTATCCCTCCATGTCATTTCCTCCACCATATTCCTTAGGGAAACCAATGGATCCATATCCTTTATCAGCAAGGATTTTACACCAAACAAGCACTTGTTCCCTGTACGCTTTTAAATTACCAGGGTCTACATAATCGAATTCTTTTTTGGCAATAACCGATTTGATTTCATCAATCAAAGGTTTTCTGTGGCCGTCAAGTAGGGCAGTTAACTTGTCTGTTTCAAACTCTTTTTGGGTTTCATAAGAAGTGGAAATGTTGGCATGTGAAGATTTAAATGTCAAGGCAGCAGATTTACCAATTATTCCCAATTGGTTTTCCAGGTTTCCCAATTCATTTTCAACTTTGGACAAGGGGAAGGTATGGGCTACCTCAGGAGCATTTTTTCTTAAAATCTCTACCCCAATACTTGAAAGGTGGGGGTATTTCGTATTGTTATCTACTGCGGATTTTATCATTTTCCACCACATTTCCAACTCCTCCCTTGAGGGCGGTGAATTTGGATCTAGCTTTGCAGTTAAATATTTTCTATCCTCTACGCTCAACCAATCTACAGCTTTAAAAAAGGATTCGAATGCCTGGTGTTCGCTAGTAGTGATTGTTGTGTCTGACCATACCATATATAAGATCGGTAGGAGAACAAGACTTCCATTGGTTGGTTGAGAAAGTATCTTTTCCATGTTTTATTTTAGGTTTAAGATTTTGTATTAAAAAGGTAAGAAAATATATCTAACCCTTTCAATAATCCTACCAAAAATTAATAATGGATTAAAGGCAATGAAATTTAAGTGGAATGGTCTAAAATTAATGTCTGACGAAAATATTGGCCAAAAAATAGCATCGTATTCTCCACTTTTACTTTTTAAAGTGGGGTTAAAACGATGGTTTAATGATAGAATAAAGCCTTAATCAATTTTATCCCAGACTTCGATATTTTTTATATTCAAACTTTTAGAGTTGAAGGTAGGGTCTAACCCTTTTTTCCTTTGATCCACGTAGTCTTTTAATGCTGCCATGGCAGGTTTTCTAAGCAAAATGATTGCAATCATATTTAGCCATGCCATCATTCCTACCCCAATATCACCCAGTGTCCATGCCAGCTCTGCAGTTCTGATGGTACCATAAAACGTAGCTACCAAAATCAAAACCCGAAGAACAAAAACAGGCCATTTTTTGTGTTGATCTCCTTGAAGATAACTTAGATTTGTCTCTGCTATATAGTAGTAGGCCATGATCGTAGTAAATGCAAAAAAGGCTAAAGAAACCGCAATGAAACCTGCACCGAGCGTTGGGAAATGTGAGCTTATCGCAAATTGTGTGAATTCTGGTCCAAATGTTACCCCTGGAAGATTTTCTACTAAAAATCCTCCTTCTGGATTGACCACATTGTATTGTCCTGTGAAAAGAATCATGAAGGCGGTGGCCGTGCAGATAAAAAGCGTGTCCACATAGACGGAAAATGCCTGCACCAAGCCTTGCTTTACTGGGTGACTGACCTCCGCTGCTGCTGCTGCGTGTGGAGCAGTTCCCTGGCCTGCTTCATTGCTGTAAATCCCTCTTTTTATTCCCCAGGAGATGGCCATACCAAATATCCCACCAAAAGTTGCATCGGCATTGAAAGCAGAAGTAACGATTAATTTGATTACGCCAGGTATTTCAGTGATGTTCAAGGCCATGATGATTATGGCCATAATGATGTAGGCAGCTGCCATAAAAGGAACAACTATTTGGGCTACTTTTCCGATTCGTTTTACCCCACCAAAAATAATAAGCGCAAGAAAGACACAAATAACCAAACCTGTAATCCAAACCGGTACATCAAAAGCATTTTCAACGCTGATGGCAATACTGTTGCTTTGCACTCCAGGTAAGAAGAAGGCAGTGCTAAGTATGGTAGCAATGGCAAACAAAATGGCATACCACTTAATCCCCAATCCCTTTTCTATATAGAAAGCTGGCCCACCACGGTATTGGCCATCTTTTACTTCCTTGAACATTTGTCCCAATGTTGCTTCTATGAAGGCTGATGCGCTCCCTAAAAAGGCGATGATCCACATCCAAAAGATTGCTCCTGGGCCTCCCATCGCAATGGCTGCTGCAACTCCTGCGATATTTCCAGTTCCTACCCGACCAGAGATGGCAATGGCAAAGGCTTGAAATGAGGTAACTCCTTTATCTGAAGACTCACCACCAAATAATAATTTAATCATTTCCTTGAAATAGCGGACTTGAAGAAATTTGGTGACAATTGAAAAATAAATCCCGACACCTAAGCAAAGGACAATTAGTGCATTACTCCATAGAATGTCATTTACGGCGTATATTATGGACTCCATATTGTTAGTTTGGCTTGAAAAGTTTATTTATTAACACAAAGAAAACCTAAAATAGGGTTAATAATAATTTTGAGGGTAAATAATTCGAGGAACAAGGAAGGTTTTCTTCCAAAATAGGCCATTACCGTTCTATTGGGCGATGGAATGACTTTAAAATCACCCAATCCTTGCTCTTTCTGCTTCAACCAATCCTTACAAGCTTTGAAATAAGCTTGTAAATGTCAGACGGTTTTAAGACAGAATTAAAGTGAAGGAGGCCATAGTTTATAAGGAAGGTAAAAATTGGGCCAGATAAAAAAATAAAAAAAGCTAAAGGTCTTCTCACATTATCGTGAAATACCTTTAATTCTTCTAGTCTTTGACTTCAGGAATTCTATTCATAAAATTCATTTGCTTGTGATTTGAGGCATTTAATAATTGAAAAAATAACTACTTCATAATGCAAGAATAAATCCCTATTAAAAATCATTATCTTTGCAGCGATTTGTAGCTAAATACAAATAGACGGAAATACAACGGAAACACAATTATGAAAGAATTAGGATTAATTAGCACATTACCGATCAATCGGTTTACAGACAATGGTGCTTATCTTGCTCTAAGCGATGGAGATGAGTTATTGATACCAAAACGGTATCTAAGTGGAGAGGAGAAAGAAGGGGATTTTAAGGAAGTTTTTGTTTATACAGATAGTGAAGACAGACCGGTAGCAGTAACGGACCATCCTTCAGCCATACTGGATCAGTTTGCTGTGATGGAGGTAAAAGATGTTACAAGTATAGGTGCTTTTTTAGAATGGGGACTGGAAAAGGACTTGTTTCTTCCCAATTCCGAAATGCGCCAAACAGTCTCTCCTGGGGACAAGGTATTGGTATTTGTCTGCGTAGATCATCGAACGTCCCGTTTGATAGGGGTGAGCAAATATGAGGATTTTATTTTATCAGACACTAAAGGGTTTGAGGCAGGGCAGGAAGTAAATGCTTTGATTTTTGATCTCACGGATTTGGGGTATAAGGTTTTGGTCAATGATTTTTATGAAGGGCTTATTTATGCCAATGAGGTATTTAAGCCTTTAGAAATTGGGGATTCCGTCCGAGCATTTGTAAAAAAGGTTAGAGAAGACAATAAGATTGACTTAATTATTACTCCTATAGGTCGACAAAAATTTGATGAAGGGGCAACCCAGATCTTGGACCTACTTCTTGAGAAAAACTTTTTACCCCTAACGGACAAGTCTTCTCCTGAGATCATTAAAGAAACTTTGGGAATGAGTAAAAAGCATTTCAAACAATGTATCGGACAATTGTACCGAAAAAAGGTCATTGTGATAAAAGATGATGGTATTTATAAGACTTAAATTACATCTTTAGGATTATTTTATCAATAATATTATTGAATAAAGGTTTTAGCAGGAAAATCTGCTATTTTTGCCCTATTCACTATTAGAATGATCAACCTAAATTTTCGTAATATTGATCGTTGATCAAAGGCTTAATAAGCGGTATTTAAATCTTGTAATTTGATTAGATTTTAGAATGGATAATAAAACTGAAGTGTTTTTAGGTATAGATGTGGGAGGAACTCACGTAAAAATAGGTTTGATAGATACCCAAGGTCAAATTATTCAGTTTGGCAAAGAGGATACAGGCCTCCTCAGGAAGAGTTCTCAAGGTTTTAATAAAGCCTTTGTGGAAGTTGTAGGCAAATACCTCAAAAGTAACCCCCAAGTAAAACATGTTGGTATTGGACTTCCAGGTCTGGTCAGTAAGGATAGAACAACCACATTAGAGATTCCGGCGATTTCAGAACTCAATGGGTTTAACCTTAAACAGGCATTATTGGACCAATATCCGGAAATAATCTTTCACCTGGAGAATGATGCTAGTGCAGCCGCTTTAGGAGAATTTCATTTCGGGAAAGAAAAAACATCTGACAATTACCTTTTCATTACTTTGGGCACAGGTATAGGCAGTGCGTTGATCCTTGATAGAAAAGTTTTTAAAGGGGTGAGAGGCAATGCCATGGAAGTAGGGCACATGCTTTCGAGAGGAAATAGCAGGCTTGAACCTTTAATAGGTAGAAATGGAATACTTAAAATGGCCGCTAATATGATGAAGCAATTTCCTGAGGAAATTGGTGAAATGGAAGGGCAGGAATTAGGTATTCATTTATTGGTTGCTTCGGCAAAGAATGGGAATGGAATTGCCTTAAGGACTTTTGCTGAACTAGGCGCAATTTTAGGAGAGGCATTGGTATCTACAATACGTATTCTAGATGTTACAGAAATTTATTTTGGTGGTGGAATTTCGGCAGCCCTTCCATTCATCCAACCCCAAATGGAAAAAACAATTCATCAATATTTAAGTCCTTATTACCTTACTGACTTAAAATTAGAAAAAGCTACATTGGAAAACGATGCAGGTACGCTAGGTGCAGCAGCCCTGTGTTTTATGGATTAAGTGTAGTCACAGTTACTTCACTTACCTTATTGATAGCATTGAGTCGAAAAAGAACCTTTAGGGGTTCTTTTTTTATTTGTTGCTCACAGCGGTCTGAAGGCTCCAGGAAATAAATAAAAAAACTTTGGCTTTTGTCCACAAGCTCTACCCGATCTGGACGACCGAAAGTAATGATAATTTCCTGGTTGTTTTTTGCCAAAAACGAGTTTTTTATTTCCCTTATTTCTTCAACATCCTGTAAGCGCAAACCCAGGCAACCATTCCTGTCCTTTTTCCAGTTTTCTATATTTATGCTGCCTGTTTCTAATTTGCCTGAACAAGAGGAGCCTAAGACAAGTATAATAATAATGAAAAAGTAAGCGGTGATTGATTTATAAGCCATAAGAAAACGGGAAAGGTTGCAAATAACCATGCAAAATTAGTGGGAATGTTTGATTGCCTTGGTATGTATTGAAGAAAAAGACAAGATTTTTTAAAATTAAAGGGTAACAGGTTCAGAGGCAGATAAATGATACGTTTGGCCTTGGTACTTCATAATGACATTTCGATCGGTTTCTACACGATGAATCCTATCGTTCTTTAACTGAAACATAAAAAGACATTTTTGGTCAAAAGACACATCAGCTTTTCCATCTCCGTCCAAATCCATTGCTTCTCCTTCGCCTCCAGCAGTATGAAGGCCAAGGTATTGATTTCCCTGAATGCTGGCCAGAGGAGTACTGAAACCATTTTTATTCCATTTAAAAGTTGCCCTTATTTCTCCAGCACTAATGCCTGAAGCTGATTTAGGATAGACCATAAGGTCTACAGAAGGGTCTTTTGATTCAAATCTAACAGGTTTTAACCAACCATAGGTGCTTTTAATGGATTCTCCCGAACTGTCTGTTTGAATGTCTTCATTAAGACCTATAAAATATTGTTGGTCTCCATTTTCGGAAAAGCCAGTATGAGCAGAATTACTGCTTACTTCTGTGAGAAGGGGATTGCCATCATTTTCCAATAAAGGTACCGTCAGGCCGTATGGAAGGTTCTGGGCATTTTTCAGTCTGGTCACCAGAAGATCTGGTGTAAGAATAAATTCCTGACTAAAATAGGGACCGCCTCTACCTGTTACAAAATGGTAGTGGATGGTGAACCGAACCAAAAGAGGATGGACAAAATGAATTTCAGCCTCTGCCTGATAGGTGGCAGGCACATCAGCTATTCTTACCCAATGACCTCTTTCCATCCATTCGGGGCCAAAGCTGATACCAGATTGAGGGCGATAGCTGTCTACTAAGGTGCCATCTCCCGTTTTCATCTCAAAAGAGGGTGTTTTGGTAAGGTCATGCTCCCCATCCGAGGGACCTAAACGTCCATCCCATCCAGCCTTAACCATTCTTATCGCTCCCATTGGAGTCCAACTCAAACCATATTTTGGCACTGTAGCCCCTCTTAGATTTATCATTACCTGAAAACCTCCTGCATTGGCAAAAAAAGCTCCAAATCTGTCATCTGTAGTAAAAGCATAACCACCGATTTCAGTGGGAGCTGGAAATTGAGGTATTGCTGTTTGCCGGCTAAGCCAGACTTCAGACAAGTGTTGGATAAATGCTCCTGTGTAATTCCCCCATTGGCTGGCAGGCTGGTAACCCACCCTGTCTCCAGGGTCAAAATGATTTTTGGTGATGTAAAAAGAACCATTGAAGGGACCTGATTCTCTTTGCCAGCGATAGATACTCTTAAACGCAAGGTTGGCAGCTCTTCTGTATTGACCGGCGAGGTATTTATCGCCGTTTTTCCAGGCATCTTCTGCCATTACTTCAAATGCCAACTGGTACAATACATCATTGAAAATATGATTGTCAGTTCTTCCGTTTGGCGGTGCCTGGCCATCAGGTGCCTGGGTATAAAGGCTGGTGTAAGTTCCTCTTCTGACTGCTTCAAGAATTTCATTTGAGGAAGGCCCATCATAACCCTCAGCAGCCAATGCAATCAAATTTCCCCTTCCAACAGCTTCTACGGCCAGAGACTGAGGATCACTGCTCCAATCTTGGTACATGTTCCATTTGTCATTGACAATTCTTATTTTCTGACTGTACTGGTTCCAGGCTGCTTCTATAAATTCAGTTGCAAATGCCTTAGAGCTAAGTTGGTGTTGGGCCCGACTCCATTCTCCTTTCATCGCATAGGTACGCCAATTATTTGTTCGGCCATCGAAATTTTGCATGACCTCAACCAAAGGCGTTTGCATTCGTTTCTGCCAAAGCTCAAATTGTTTTTTAGAGACATGCGGTTGGTAAAAAGGTAAAGCATTGGTTAATGGGCTTATAAAAAACTCCCCATGCTCGTCAGGAATAGCCTTGCTGCCTCGAGAGAATGCCAAAGTACTGTGCTCCATGGCTTTTATACCTGCTTCTTTAAGTGAATCACCATTCCCAGCTTTTAAAAGTACACCTACAGCAAAAGCAAAATACGGAGTGGAATATTGGTGTTCCCGCTGGAGGTAGGGGTCTATTATGGCCCCTTCCTTGTCCTGATGTTTTGCTACTACCAGACAAGTGGCTTCAATTAGTTTTAGGAAAGCATCTTTGTTTACTTCTTCACTTTCCCAAGAAATGGCAGTAAGATGAAATGGCTGTAAAATTCTTGCATGTTGATTTGAATTTTGGGCCAGGATGCCTGATACTGATAAAAAAAATAGGATGACGACGGTTGATGTAGATTTTAGAATTTTTTTTAGGCTTTTGTAATTCATTTGTAGTCTGTATTTTGATGTAAATTAACTATAAATTTGAAGGAAAATAATATTTAGGTCTTCAATTTGTGTATTGGAATAGGATTATAATATTGATTTTATTTTTCAATATTAAGATGGGACAAAGCCTTATCTTATATGGTAGGTAGGATGCTTTTCAGAAAACCAGGAGTCATCCTGACAAAATTATTTTGCTTGCTTATTTTCGTTTAAAAAATTAAAAGGCTACCCTGAATTGTTTTAATATTAATTTTTTTTCAGAATATAAATATTTTGGACTTGTATTTTTTACCTCTTATAAATTCCTTAAATCCAGTCAAAGAACTTTTATTATAGTTTCTAAATTCAAAATGATTCTAATGAATATCGTTTTTATTTTTCGTTTGTAAGAATTATATGTGGTTTTTATAAAAATACAAGTTGAATTTCCTTGGAGGATAAAATCCTTCTTTATAGTTTTGCCATTAGAATGAACGTTCGATCTATGCCAATGCAACAGTCTCAAGAGTTTTCAGAAAAAGAAATAGCCATCTATGAAGGTGCGCTAGAACTTGTAGCCAAATATGGTTTTCATGGTACTTCCATGAGTTTATTGACCAAAGAAGCCAAGGTGTCTACAGGAACAATTTATCACTACTTTTCTAGTAAAGATGATTTAATGAAAAAGATGTACTGCTACTTTCGCAGTCAGTTGGAATCCTGGATAGCTAATCATGTGGACGATAAGGAAAGCTATAAGGAAAGGTTTTATTTGAGGTGGTTAAAACTTTATCTCTTTTATACTCAAAACCCAAAAGTGCTGGTGTTTTTTGAGCAATACATCAATTCACCTTATAACCTGGAAAGGAATCCACATCACTTTACGGGAGCTTATTTTAAATTTCTCAAAGAAGGAATTGATAAAAAGCATCTAAAACCAGCCAAACCCGAGATCTATGTGGCAATGTACATGGGCAGTGTGGTAATGGCTTCAAAAATCAACGTTTTTGGTTCCATATTATTGGAAGAAACAGATCGGGAGCTTCTTATCAATAAATTATGGTTTGGCATGTCTCAGGTTTAATCGCAATCAAAATTTTTAATTAGCACAAATAAATTTTCGTTTAAATGAATAAATTTTCTTTTGTATTTCTCATAGTGCTTGTAGTACTGTGCCAATCCTGTTCAGAAGGAGAAACCAAAAATACTGGAATGAGGCAGGCGCCTAATATTCCCGTCCTAGAGATTCCTTCCAAAACGATAACCAGTTATCAATCCTACCCAACTAGTTTGGAGGGAGTGGTAAGTAGTTCTGTAAGGGCTAAGGTTTCAGGTTATATCACCCAAGTTTTAGTAGATGAAGGTCAAGCAGTGAGGAAAGGTCAAAGCTTGTTTAAACTTGAAACACAATCCTTGGATGCTGATGCTGCTGCGGCTAAAGCCAATGTGGAGGCCACCAAGGTAGATGTGGACAAATTAAAACCACTTGTAGAAAAAGGTATTATTGGAAGTGTTCAGTTAAAAACAGCTGAGGCCAGGTACAATCAGGCCATGGCAACTTATAACAGTATTTCTGCCAATATTGGTTACGCCACTATAAAGAGTCCAGTTTCGGGGCATATTGGTGCCATCCCTTATCGTCAAGGAGCTTTGGTAAGTCCAAGCGACCCATTGACAACGGTTTCACAGGTGGACAATGTTTTCGCCTTCTTTTCTATGAATGAAAAAGAGTACTTGAATATGCTCCAAGTAACCAATGGGGAAACACTTGATGAGAAATTGGGGAATATGTCTGAGGTGGAACTTGAATTGGTAAATGGTCAAATTTATTCCCACAAGGGCAAGATTAAAACGGTTACAGGCCAGGTAAACCCAAGCACTGGAACGGTGAGTTTTAGAGCCACTTTTCCAAACCCAAACCGATTGCTTGCACATGGCAATAGTGGGAAAATTCGTATCCCTAAAATTTACGAAGAAAAGCCAGTAATTCCTGAAGCTTCTATTTACGAACAACAAGGGAAAATATACTTGTATAAGGTGGGTGCAGATTCTGTTGTAACCGAAGCATTGATAAAAATAGAGGCGAAAGTAGGTCAACTATTGGTCGTTGAGGAAGGGCTGAAAGAGGGCGACAAAATAGTTTATCAGGGCATTGACAAGTTGCGAAATCAAATGAAGATTTCACCGCGATTAGTCCCTTTTGATAGTGTCGCTGGAAAATTAAAAGTAGCTTTTAAATAAGATAAAATGCTAAAACAATTTATAGACAAACCGGTACTATCCACTGTAGTTTCCATTTTAATACTCATTCTAGGTGTTTTAGGTTTATTGTCCTTACCCGTAAGTCAATACCCGGACATTGCACCTCCAACAGTTAGAATTACAGCATTTTATCCAGGAGCAAATGCTGAGACGGTATTAGAAAGTGTTATTATACCCATAGAGGAGCAGGTGAATGGAGTGGAGAACATGGATTATATTACTTCCACTGCAAGTAATAGCGGAACTGCCACCATTCAGGTGTTTTTTAGACAGGGCGTAGATCCTGATATCGCAGCCGTAAACGTGCAAAATAGGGTGGCGAGAGCCAATCCTCTTTTGCCAAGTGAAGTAGTTCAGTCAGGTGTGATTACCCAAAAACAACAAACCAGTTCTTTGATGTTTTTTACAATGGTTTCAGATAACCCTGACTATGATGCCACTTTTATCCAAAACTACCTTAACATCAATGTTATTCCGACCCTAAAAAGGATCAAGGGAGTAGGGGATGTTACGGTTTTTGGCTCGAAGAATTATGCCATGAGAATATGGCTTAAGCCTGACAAACTCACCGCTTATGGTTTGATGCCTTCAGATGTGACTGCAGCCATAAACGAACAAAGTTTGGAAGCAGCAGCAGGATCCATCGGACAAAACAATGCACAGGCTTTCGAATATGTTATCAAATATGGTGGACGTTACAAAAATGAATCCCAATATGAGGACATCGTTATCAAAGCATTAGGAGACGGGCAATTCTTGCGTTTAAAAGATGTGGCTGATGTAGAAATGGATGCTCAGGGATACTCTGTGATGTCCTTTACCAATGGCAATCCTGGGGTGAGTATGGCAGTCTATCAGACGCCTGGTTCGAATGCCCAGGAAATCATTGACAATGTCAAATTATCTTTGAACGAACTTGAAAGTAGGTTTCCAAAAGGCTTGTCCATTTTTATTAATTTTGATACCAATGATTTTCTGAATGCTTCTATCGCTAAGGTGACCACAACTTTGATCGAGGCCTTTATCCTGGTATTTATAGTGGTATTTATTTTCCTTCAGGATTTTAGATCTACTTTAATACCTGCGATTTCTGTTCCTGTGTCCATCATTGGTACTTTCTTTTTCCTAAATGTCTTAGGGTATTCGGTTAACTTATTGACCTTGTTTGCATTGGTACTTGCCATAGGCATTGTGGTTGATGATGCCATTGTGGTAGTAGAGGCTGTCCATGCCAAAATGGAAGGAGGAGTGAAAAAAGCACGTAACGCTACCCATCAAGCCATGGATGAGATAACGGGAGCTATTATTTCGATTACCCTGGTTATGGGAGCAGTGTTTATACCTGTTACTTTCATAACTGGGCCAACAGGTGTCTTTTATGAGCAGTTTGGGGTCACTTTGATGATCGCAATAGCCATTTCAGCTGTCAATGCATTGACTTTAAGTCCTGCACTCTGTGCGTTATTGTTGAAGCCACATGAGGATCACCCTGACAAGAAACTTAGTTTGGGAAAACGTTTCTTTAAAGGTTTCAACAGGGCATTTGATGTAACAACAGCCAAGTATGTAGGAGCATTGAAATTCTTGTTTCGCTTTAAGTGGATTACAGGTGTGATCATTATTGGTTCAATCGGAGCGATTATTTGGGCAGCTGAAAATACCCCAACTGGTTTTGTTCCGGAGGAAGATAGGGGATTGATATTTACGGATATTGTATTGCCAGAAGGTGCTTCTCTGGATAGAACCGTTGCCGTCACAGAAGACCTAATGCATGCCATAGAGGATTTACCAGGAGTTGAAGGAGGATCTATGGTCAACGGTTTCAGCCTTATTTCTGGAGAAGGTAGCAATTTTGCTTTGGGTTTTATTCGATTAAAACCTTGGGATGAAAGGGGAGATGAATCTTTATCCGCCAAGGCTTTGATAGGCAAAATGTTCGGCATAGCTGCCGGTATTCCTGGCGCAAAAATTCTATTCTTTGCCCCCCCTAGTATTCCTGGATTTGGTGTTTCTTCGGGTTTTGAACTTAAGTTTCTAGATCAATCCGGTGGCAGTTTTAATGATTTGGATGTCGAGGTAAAAGAATACATGGGTAAATTAATGGGCAGACCAGAAATTTTATATGCCCAAACGGCTTTTAGTACTGGTTACCCTCAATATGAAATGGTGCTTAACATTCCTAAAGCAAAAGAAGCGGGAGTAAGTATAAGTAGTATTTTAGGTACGCTTCAAGGCTATATTGGAAGTATTTATGCTGCCGATTTCTCGAAGTTTGGTAAGCAATACAGGGTGTATATTCAGGCGATGCCTCAAGATAGATCAGAAGTTGATGACCTTAATTCCTTGTTTGTTAGAAACAGCAAGGGGGAGATGGCACCTATTTCAGAGTTTCTGTCACTCAAGAGGGTTTATGGACCGCAAGCGGTAACCCGATTTAACCTATTCAATTCAGTAGCCATTAATGGTGCTGCTGCGCCAGGTTACAGTACAGGTGATGCCATCAAGGCCATTCAAGAGGTAAATGAGTCGGAGTTACCCAGAAATTTTGCTGTGGATTATTCTGGTTTGACCAGAGAGGAAATCAATGCAAGTAGTCAAACTACTTTTATCATATTACTAAGTATCCTCTTTGTTTACTTTATTTTGGCTGCGCAATACGAGAGTTATCTTATCCCTTTAGCGGTTCTGCTGTCTTTACCTGTAGGAGTAATGGGGGCTTATTTAACCACCTACTTCCTGGGAATGGAAGCGAATATTTACTTTCAGATAGCAATGGTGATGCTCATAGGGCTGTTGGCTAAAAATGCGATCTTAATTATAGAGTTCGCCATTCAAAGAAGGGCTGCTGGTGCTACGATTGTAGATGCTGCATTTGATGGGGCCAAGGTAAGGCTTAGACCTATCCTAATGACATCATTTGCCTTTATCATTGGTTTGTTACCGCTGGCTTTTGCCAATGGAATTGGTGCTGCTGGTAACAGATCTATTGGTACAGGGGCTGTTGGAGGCTTGCTGATAGGAACTGTACTGGGCGTTTTTGTGATTCCTATCTTGTTTATACTATTTCAATGGCTTCAGGAAAAAATCAGTCCAAGAAAAGAAGTTGAAGCTTTAGAAAACGCTTAATTATTATGCAAAATAAAAGTCTATTTATACCTTTTATATTATTGATTTTATCTTCGTGTTTTGTGGCCAAGGACTACAAACAAGCCGATAAAGTAGTAGAGGAAGATTATTTCAGAACGGATTTATTGCCTGAAGACAGTGTCACATTGGCCGATTATTCCTGGAGAGAAGTATTTACTGACCCACATCTGGTAGGATATATTGAAGAAGGGTTAGAAGCCAATATTGATATTAGAATGGCTTTACAGAAAATTCTTGCGGCACAGTCTTATTACAAGCAAGGAAAATGGGGACAATTGCCCACCTTGAGTGGAACAGGCAAGATTACCCACCAGGAATTGTCCAAAAACTCTCAGTTTGGGTCTTTCTTTGATGGAGGGATTACCCAGTACGAAGTTTCTGCAGGTTTTTCCTGGGAGGCAGATATCTGGGGGAAAATTAGAAGTCAACGGAGGGCATTTGAAGCATCCTATTTGCAATCAATAGCGGCACATCAGGCCGTAAAAACAAGATTGATCAATGACATTGCCAATCTATACTTTAGGTTATTGGCTTTGGATCAGCAATTGGAGCTGACCAATAAAACGATCACAAATAGAGAGCAGGCATTGGAAACTACCTCTTCCTTAAAAATTGCAGGAATCGTTACTGAGGTAGGGGTAAAGCAAACCGAAGCTCAGCTATATACAGCCAGGGCCTTAAAGGTAGATTTACAAAGAGATCTTCATTTGGCTGAAAACACAATTGCCATTTTATTGGCCAGATCACCTGAAGACATCCCTCGTGGCGAACTTGATGATCAGCATCTTCCTGAAGAGCTTTCTATAGGTTTTCCTGTTCAGCTCCTAAGGAATCGACCAGATGTATTTGCTGCAGAATATGGACTGATCAACGCTTTTGAAATGAGCAATGTGGCGAAGACCAATTTGTACCCCTCCTTAACCATTTCAGGTACAGGAGGTATCCAAGGCTTGGAATTGGATCAGTTGTTTAGTTTAAATTCGGTTTTTGCCAATGTGATTACTGGATTAACACAACCGATCTTAAACGGTAGAAGATTAAAGACTCAGTTTGAGGTCTCTTTAACCCAACAGGAGCAAGCGTACTTGTCTTTTAGAAAAACCATTTTGAATGCCGAAAAGGAAGTTTCGGATGCTATCTATAACTTTGATTCAGCCAAAGAGAAGGAAGGGCTGCTTAAAAATGAATTAGATGCCTACCAGATAGCCATTGAATATTCCGAAGAGCTTCTGGACAATGGAATTGGGAATTACCTGGAAGTGATTACTGCCCGAGAAAATGCTTTAAATTCTGAAATTAAATTAATAAATACCCGCTACGCCCAAATGGAAGCCCTTACCAATTTATACAGGGCACTTGGCGGTGGTTGGCAATAGTGGCTATTGGTAGCATGTCCGTAAATTCAATTTTGTGTAGGTGCTTATTTTAAGTTATTCTCAAGGTGATTGTTTCACTATTAAAATTGTTTTTCAGAGGGTTTATTATCAAATAGTGATGGCCCCTTCAATAGTTCGCTTAAATTCAAAGCCAATTATTGAAGGGGCTTTTACTTGCTGACAAACAGCCCAATTTTCCTGTGATTACATCTCTTCTCCAAAAAGTGGGACTGGCTCCATGAACCTTTTTCCATATTTGGTTTTAACCCATTGAAAAGGGAAACCAAAATCCCTGCCAATTTCCATGTTTGAATCCAGGAAAAACAAAAATGCCACAGGACTAAACCTGTGGCATTGAATTGCTTGTTTAGGTAATTTTATCTACTTACTATTCTGATGGCTAGGATACTGATGCCAGATAGATTAGATTACCTGAGGTTAAAAACGACGTTTTTGCCCACTAAATTCCATTGCTTCACCTTTTCCAAAGCCATAGCTTAAACCAAAGGTGACGAATCTTCCTCTCATCCTGTGGCTGTATTGCGAAAAGTTGCTTTGGACCGTTTCAGTTTCAAATATCCTGCTTGCAAAAGCATCTCTGACACTAAGATTAAGGATTACTTTACCTTTAAGTACCTTCTTCCTTACCCCAATGTCAGCCATTGCATAACCACTCCGTAATTGTTGAAAGGTTTGGTTTTTAGATTGGTAATTCCCTACCAACTCTAGTGCAAAGTCAGCAGGAAAATCAATTTTTGTAGTTAATCTTGAAGACCATTGGTCAGCACTGAAATCAAAATCTGTAGATTCATAAGTTCCTTCTCTGTGGAAATAGTTATAATTAAAATCACCGTTAAATGACAACCAATCCAATGGTGTGTATTTACCATTCACTTCCCAACCAGTGGTTTTATTGGTGCCAATATTCATAGGCATGGAGATGGCAACATCCCCTTCAAATCGGGTGACATTCTCCACTGTACTGGTAATGTACCTGTGATAAACTGAAGAGCTTATAGAAAATGCTTTGTGGTCAAATATCCCTGTTATTTCATAGCTATCAGTCAATTCAGGTAGCAAATCCGGGTTTCCTGTTCTGATACTATAATTGTTTCTGATATTATAATAAGGATTCAGGTCAAATAGTCTTGGTCTGGCAATTCTTCTTGAATATCCGGCCTGAAGTGAAAAGTTATCCCTCATCTTATAGGAGGTATGAAGGGTAGGGAAAAAATTGGTGAAATTCCTGTTGTTCTCCTGGTCGTTTTGTTCCAATAAGGTGTATAGGTCTGTGTTTTCTACCCTTAGACCTAATTTTATGCCTGCTTTATCGCCTTCATAAGATCCGGTACTGTAAACACCCAAAACCTTTTGGTTGTAGAGAAAAGAATTGGATAAATCTGTAACCACCATCCATTGGTTGTCTTCCCAGTTGCTAATTGAATAATCGTTTCCTACATCTGTAATTAGATATTGGCCACCAGTTTCAAAAGTTATCTTTTCAGTAAAAGGTTGGGTATAATCTGCCTTGAAAGTATACTCTACTTGTCCAAAGTCAGTTTGGGTTTGCTGTTGGTCACTTAATGCTTCTTCACCAAACTCCGGCGTATTATTGAAGGCAGATTTTTGATCTTTAGAAAAAGAGCTGCCCAGTGCGCTTACCAATAGATAATGATCTTTTTTATCGGAAAAATCTTTTTTGTACTGCATTTCAAATTGCCATTTAGGATTGGTTGCGGATGTAACCTCATCCCTTTGCCATGCAGAGGAAACCACATTGTCGGCATTAATAGCTTTATAATTAATTAGTGACGTTTCTGATTCCCACTCATAGGCAAAATTACCGGTAAGTGAAAGTACATTGTTGTCATCTATATGGTAATCAGTACCTAAAATAACATTAAGGAAGGATTCTCCTTTGTCTCTTTCACCAAAATTATTTATTTCAGTATTGGCTGTTTCATTCCTGTTATAGCCTTTGTATTTTTCTGGAAATTTGCGTTTACCAACACCAATTTGACTGAAGAGATTGAATTTTTCAGTTCTTTTATTTAGGCTAAATCCTAGACTATGGTTATCGGGGACACCTGTATTTAAAGATATAGAACCATTAACCCCCCGTTTTTCTTCTTTCTTTAATACGATATTTATTATTCCAGAGGTACCTTCAGCATCATATTTTGCAGATGGGTTGGTGATTACTTCAACGCTTTCTATCATATCGGCTGTTAAAGTACCCAATGCATTTCCTCCATCACTTGCCAAAACGGATGGTTTGCCATTAATCATGATTTGAACACCGCCAGCACCGCGTAATTGGATCTGACCCTCTATGTCGACTGTTACTGATGGTACATTGTTTAAAACTTCCAGTGCACTTGCTCCTGTACTACTCAGGTCCTGACCTACATTGAAAATCCTTTTGTCTAGTCTGAATTCGGTTGTTGACCTTTCACCCCTAATAACCACCTCGTCCATCAACTTACTGTCTTCTTCTAAAAATATCGTTCCGAAATCAGCTTTTCCATTGTTAATTTCATATTCGGTTATGGTCTTGGAAACAAACCCTATGAAGCTAATTTCAAGGTTAAAAGTTTTGTCCTGAGTAATTAACAAAAGGCCGCCGTCCGCTTTTGTTGTCGTACCAACCAATAGATTACCCGTTTCCTTGTCAATGAGCTTAATTGTGGCAAATTCAACAGGAATTTTGCTGTTAGCCACCAAAACTTTTCCGGATACTTCTATATCCTGTGCTTGTGAAGAAAAAAGTGTCACAAATAAAATGGTGACAAGTGTTAGAAGTAATTTCATATAGTTGATTATTTTCTGTTGATAATGTGAATTTGTAAATAAATTCTGAACATTTAAAAAGTTTTCGGTGAACGGTTCATTTTGTCTGTCAAACGACAAAATTGTGATTTGCATGATAATCACGTTGTTTACAGGGATAAAATTGGTGTTCAACTTTTATTTTTGTCTGGAAGACAAGCAAATCTTTATATTTGTTTTATGAAAGGGCAGTCAATAAATAAAAGTATAGCCACAAAGGAGTTTTTGTTTCAATTGGTGCTTCATGCATTGGTTTTTAGTTTCTATGTGATAGACAGCAACCACCCTAGTAAAGTCAACACTTTTCACTGGTACGATGTGGTCTATTTTTTAAACTATACGGTGGCTAATCTTATCATTAGTTATGTATTATTGCCCAAATTTTTTTATACAAAAAAATACATTGCTTTTTTTGGGTTAACGGTTATAACCATTGCCTTTGTTATTTTGTTGGAAGAACTTGTAATAGAAAAATGGTATTTTCCGGATTCCAGAGGAGCAGGTTTTCCGGGAGTTATCTTTAGCCTTGGACAGGTACTGCCTGTTATTGTAATCCTTTCAGGGTTTAAGTTTGCCTGGGATGCGCTTCGTAATCAACGGAAAGTAGAGGAGTTAAAAGCCATTATAAAGGAAGGGGAGTTGACTTTTTTAAAGTCTCAAATTAATCCTCATTTCCTTTTCAATAACCTTAACAATCTCTACTCTTACGCGGTAGTTCAATCACCTAAAACACCAGGAATAATTCTGGAGTTAAGTTCTGTACTGCGCTATATGCTCTATGAGTGCAAGGAGGCTTCCGTGCCCCTCTCAAAGGAAATAGAGCACCTAAGGAATTTTACTCGTTTGAATGAAATGCAAATTGAAGAAAGAGGAAAAGTTGCTTTTGATGCTCCCAATGAAGGTGCAGGTTTTAGAATTGCCCCACTTATTTTAAACGTTTTTATAGAAAATGCTTTCAAACACAGTCAAAGCGGGCAATCTGAACAAATTGTAATTGACATTCATTTGACCATCAATGAAGAAGGGAAATTGATTTTTGTTTGTCAAAATAATTATAAACACGTAAATCAAAAATCGAACTCTGGTAAAGGAATAGGGCTTAAAAATGTAAAGAAAAGATTAAAATTGCTCTATCCTGATAGCCATGTGTTAAATATTCAACAGACCGAATTATTGTATAAAGTTAGCTTAGAAATGATATTGAACAAGGAGTAAGATGAATTGTATCATAATCGAAGACCAACCACCTGCACAAAGAATACTTAAAAAGTATATTGAAGATTTGGGTACCCTTAAGCTCAAGGGAACCTTTAGTGATCCTTTATTGGCGATGGAGTTTTTAAACTCCAATGCTATTGATTTGATTTTTTTGGATATCCATTTGCCCAGATTGACAGGTTTAGACCTTCTTAAAAGTCTAAGTAAAAAGCCACATATTATTCTAACCACTGCTTATTCTGAATATGCGCTGGAAAGTTACGAACTTGACGTAGTTGATTATTTATTAAAGCCCTTTTCATTTTTACGTTTTGTGAAAGCCGTGGGCAAGGTTCCTGGACCAAAAGAAGTATACCCCAAGGAGAGAGTGACGATAAATGCCAGTATTAATAAAAAAGAACATTTTATTAAATTGGGGTATGATCATGTTAGGATCTCCTTTGAAGAAATTATGTATATACGTGCAGATGGAGATTATTGCGAAATTATCCTATCGGATAAGAAGTACTTGTCTTCTGAACCCATGAGAAAATGGTTGGAACTATTGGATGGCCAGCAGTTTATCCGCATTCACAAATCCTTTATGGTGAATATTGCCAGAATAGAGAAGGTGTCGGGAAACCAAATCACCCTGATCAATGGCGAGCAATTGCCTATTGGCAGGGCATTTAAGGAAGATTTTTCCGATAGATTTCTAAAATAAATTGATTAGTTTAATTCCTTTATTTCAATATTTTTAAATTCTACTCCCTGCCCTTCTGCTTGTAAGCCGATATAGCCTTCTTTCAGCATTTTTCCATCTATCTTATTCGCTGGATTAAATCGATTGGCAACACCACCACCAATTTGAGGATTTGTATATTCCAATACTTGCTCACCATTAACTTTATGAATCACTAAAGAATCTCCATAGACGATCAATTCTGCATGCACCCATTCCTCCCATGAGAAAGTAGGCGAAGTTGAACTGATACAATGTCTGGGATCCATCTCACCATTAAAGAACACTTCAGTACCGGGAGAGCACATATTACCTGTAGGTCTTGGTTTACCATCTCCAGCATCTGCCAGCATTTGGTATTCTACCGATATGGGCCAGTCTTGTTCCTTTAATATGGTTTCAGGTGCCTGAGAATGAAACATTACGCCACTGTTTCTATAAGTGTAGCTTGGTGCATCTTCCATCCATTCGTCAGTAAAGCGGTAATCAAACTTAAGGTGAAAGGAGGAGTAAGGTTTTTTATAAAACAAATGACCATAACGTTCGTCAAAACTTTCATATCCATCATAGTTGACCTGAATAACCCCATCTACAACCCGGAAGGTATTTGCAAAATTGTCGCCTGACTCATGATGTTGTAATTTTGCTGTCCATCCTTCCAAATTCTCACCGTTAAAGATGGTTTCCCATTGAGCTTCTGGCTCATTTTGCGCAGTCTTGGATTCACTTTTTCCACATGAAGTGAAAATTATAAGTGAAATAAGCAAAGGTAGCAATGGGGTTAGCTGTTTCTGTTGATTATTGATCAAAGACCACTTCATTTTTTTGGTTTTAATGGGATAAATATTTTCAAGCCCTAATTTAGGGAATTATTATTGGAATGGGTTTCGGGTGAATAAAGTGTAGAAAATTCAATTCTTCCAGTTTTTCTATTAAAAAGAGCTGTGCAGAGCCCTATATTGCCCTTTTGAATTTCACTTTTTAAATAGGGATTGCTCGAAAGAATTAAAGCTTTAGAATACTCAAGGTTCCACCTTGCCAATTTGTCTGACCAGTACTCCAAATTCGAGAGTGAAACATCCCTGGGTTGGAATAGGGCTGCTTTCAGGGAAGGAGTAAGTAAACCGCTTGGTAGCTTATCTGGGGATGATATTATGTTTTTTAAAGATGCATTTATTAATTTGTTGGGTGTATTCCCCAAGATCAGAATCAATTTTGCATGTTGTTTTTTGCAAGAAATTTCAATGGTTTCAATCAGGTGAGTGTCCAGGATGTTAGCAGCAACTTTTAATGGAATGAGATCACCAATTCCAGTGTTCATCAACATATTGAGAGGTTCCCGCATGTCTATACAGTTAATTACTACTGCCAGAGGAGCATCTTTAATGAAATCCTTCAGTTTTTTGTTTTGGAAACGTTGAGATACCAGGTCGCCATCAATGTATCGTTTATTTCCTTCCGCCAAGAAGTCCAATATTTTTTGGGGTGACTTAAGGTCATTTCTGTCTTGTGAATTCTTGCGGTCAATTATAATTTTCTTTTTGGGTGAATAATTGTCTCCCAATCCTATTATACTGAAGTCTATGCTGTTTTCTTGCGCAAAGGTATGTTTGTAGTCCTCAAAAATTTCTAAAATATCAGGTTCAATATAGGAAGAAAAGGAAGCGTCAATGATTACTTTGGTCCCTTTTGGTAAGTTCCAAAGTGTTCTTTTAATGGCAGGTTTATTTAAAAATGAGACTTCATTAGATAGCTCCAGACGAACCGTTTTCTTTTTGTTGGTAGGGTTGGTTTCCTCTATGTAATACGGATTATAGAAATTACTTCTAAGCAAGAAGAAAACACTTACAGCAGATCCAATCATTACTCCCAATAAAACATCTGTCATAAGAATGGCTATGACTGTGACCGCAAAAGGCAAAAACTGAACCCAGCCTTTTTGATACATCTGCCGGATGATTTGGAAAGAAGTAAGCTTGTACCCCACAAGAAGTAAAATGGCAGCAAGAGAAGCCAAAGGGATTAGGTTGATGATGTTACTGAGAAATAAAACACTAATCATCAATAGAAAGCCATGGATCAGGGTAGACAATTTGGATTCAGCACCCGCCTCAATATTTACGGAACTACGAACAATTACTGAGGTAATGGGAATGCCCCCTAATAACCCAGCCAGTGTATTTCCGACCCCTTGGGCTACCAATTCCTGATTGGGTGGACTACGTCTTTTGTGCGGATCAAGGTTGTCTGTGGCTTCGAGATTTAAAAGGGTGGCAATGGACCCAATAATGGCAATGGTAAAAGCATAGGTCCATACTTTCCTGTCGTTGATGGCCGTAAAATCCGGGAAAGTGAATAATGAACCAAATTGATTAACCTCTGGTATATTGACGAGATGCACGCCTTCCAGATAAAGGCCAGGAATAAAAATTTTGAAAAGCTGGTTTAGTGCAACACCAAGTATTACAACGAATAGTGAAGGTGGGAAAAGTTTTAAATGCTTTAAAGGGGTTTTGTCCCAAAACACCATGGTAGCCAATGAAACCAGAGACAGCACTAGTGCACCAGGTGCAATGGAAGTAAGTACCAAAAGAATTCTTTCCTGAAGCCCATTAAAAACATCTTGAGAATAATTTAAAAGCCGGCTTTTATCGAGTTCTACTCCCAAAGCATAGGGCAGCTGAGAAAAAACTAAAATTAACCCAATGGCTGCTAAAAGGCCTTTAATGATATTGGTAGGGATATAGTCTGCAATTCTCCCAGCCTTCAGCAAGCCAAGTATTATCTGAATTATTCCTCCAATCAAAAGGGCCAAAAGGAATACCTGAAAGGAATCCAATAACTGGATGGCTACCAAAACAACTGCCGAAAGGCTAGCTGCCGGGCCGGAAACACTGGTGTGAGACCGACTTAATAAACCTATAACTATTCCTCCGATCATTCCAGAAATCAATCCAGAGATCAGTGGAGCGCCACTAGCGAGCGCTATTCCCAAACACAAAGGGAGCGCAACCAAAAAGACAACAATTCCAGCAGGGATGTCCTTGGATGGATTGGTGCTTATTTTCTGATTCAATATTCCAATGGTCTTATTGTTCATTTGGTTTTCGAAGGACCGTTTTCTTTTCAAGTTAATACTTACAGTTAAGTTGAATAATAGTAAAAACTATCAATAGTATTAATAAACAAATTCAGTCTAAGAATGAATTATTAGCTACCATTTCAAATCCTTAAACAAAAATAGAATAAGAATTGGAAAAATTATTCTCATCCTCAAATATATATCTCAGCGAAAAAAAATTATATTTATCTATTCAAGTTTTATTTACATAGAATGAAAAAACCCAATTTAGCTATGAGATTTGCAAAGATATATTTGCCTATAATTGTAATTCTTCTTTTATCCTTTCGGGCCAACCCTGTAATTGGGCAAAATGATTCTAATCACTTTTTTTATGGAGATTTACTTCCAGATGCACCTGAATTGGCGGAGAGGGGAGAATATGCTATCGGGGTTCAAACCCTGGAACTTATTAACGAAAATCAGCCAGACATTGCCAATTTCAGTAAAGAAGACCAACCTGATTACGACAGACCATTGACGGTTGAGATTTGGTATCCTGCAGATGATGATTCCAAACCTGAAACCATTTATAAGGATTTCATTGGGGTTGCAAATGATGTAAAACGCCCACTAAGTCATTTTTCATTTAAAGGTAGGGCTGCCCGGAATGCTATCCCAAAAAATGACGAAGGAGGCTACCCTTTAATTATTGTCTCACATGGCTATTTGGGATCCAGGTACCTGATGACTTATCTTACTGAAAATTTGGCATCTAAAGGCTATGTAGTGGTAGCCATACACCATACAGAATCAACTTTTGAAAATCCCGGAAAATTTTCAAGTACCCTTTATCACCGTCCCTTAGATGATCTGTTTGTTTTAAACGAAATGGCCGAAAGAAATTTACATGACGAAGGGTTTTTAAAAGGAATGATTGACACGGACAATACGGCATTGATAGGTTATTCGATGGGTGGATATGGCGCATTAAATGCTACAGGAGCGGGTTTTTCAGCTGCTTTTGGAGGTTTCTTTGGGCAAATGACAGGAGGAAGTAATAAAATAATGGAGCGTAGTTTAGCCAACCCTTCGTATGCAGCGTCTGTTGACCCACGAGTAAAAGCGGTGGTGGCTTTTGCCCCTTGGGGAATGGCCAGAGGAGTGTGGGACAGTGAGGGATTGGCTAACCTTAAGCTCCCAGTGTTTTTTGTAGCCGGTGACCAAGATGATATTTCAGGTTATGAAGATGGAATCAAGGCCATCTATGAAGGTGCTGTCAATGCCAATCGGTACTTGCTGACTTATAAAAATGCCAGACACAATGTGGCACCCAACCCACCACCTGCAGAATCATTCCAAAAGGGCATGCACCTCGATGAATACCTGAGATATGCAGAGCCTGCCTGGGATCAGAGAAGAATTAACAATATCAATCAACATTTTGTCACTGCATTTTTGGGCATCCACCTTAAAGGAAAAGACTATTCTCCCTATCTTGATTTACCGATGGATGCATTAGAAGAAACTTGGAAAGGTTTTAAACCTAGAACCTCTATTGGTTTAGAATTAAGGCATATAGAGGCCAATAAGTGAGAGCGTTATTAACTAATTTTATTCATTATATTTATTAAAATTTTAATGCGTATGTTATTCAATTAAAGGACCATGAAAGACATGAGATTTACTTTGGTTATTTTTGCGCTTTTGGCATTTGTCAGCTGTGATAAAAGGGAAGAAGAATTGTCCGAAAAGGTAACGGTCAATCAGTATGTTGATTTGCTTGTAAAGGGGAAATATTCCTCCATGGAATTACCTTCTTTTACAGCCGCTGATATCCCTGACTTACTTGAATACCGAAACAGTAGACAAAAAATATCGAATTTTCCGATCAACTGGATATCTTCTTCCTTGACAGAAGAAAGCACTTTAGGGATGTATGTTTTATGGACAGTAGAATCTATCCGTGCAGTTGCCATTGAAAGTGAATTTTTAATAGGGAGGTTCCCCTCTCAAAACCCTGTAGTGCAGATGCGAGAAAGTCCATTTGAATATGTGCCAGAGGAAGAATCCCTTGAGATAGTCGCTGATGCCTATATGGAATGGTGGCAGAAAAATGAATACAGGGGGTTTGATGAATTTAAGGAAGTTGATCCAATGCTGAGTACTGACCTAAGGTGGCATTAAGATGGTATCAATGATAGGGTTAAAATCCCTGTTTTTGAATGGATTTCGTACGCTATTACCACTGATTTTGAGCAAGAATTGTTATTATTTATTTTATTGGGGGGGCTGAGAATAGCAAGTATTCCTTATATTATCAAAAACACCAGATTCCCAAGTATTTTTCCTTTGAAAAAATACTTGGGAATCTTTGTGTCATAAAGATAGTAGGTATGCTGATGTTGGCATAAAATAATATAAAATTTGTGCTACCTTTAAATCCTGAAAACCCATTTTTGATCTCTGATTTCGAGTTAAACCCAAATCCAATTGATTTACTATAATTGAACCTCAAAAATGGATTTATATTTGAGTGCAGAATATAAAAATAGGCTACCAGAGATGTTTTGATTAATTGCTGTTTTGAGCATTTGATTCTGGCGGTATTTTGGGTTTGTGGGGTCTCATCTAGTTTATGAAGAAAATGAAGGGTTAAGCAAAATTTCAACCTTTGGTCTGGAGAAGTTAATTGTCTAATTATATCAACTTTATCCCGGATTACGCAATAGGCTTCTTAGTGGCTACACCATGTTAGAGAACAGTTATTGCATATTTCGGGTTTAATCATCTGAAAATTTAAATGAATAGGAAAATAAAAGTTCTTTATATAAGCTATTTACAATTCAAAAAGAATTTTATTCAATATCCTTACCGGAAATTTAATTTCATAGAGTTATTTTTAATTTGGGTAAGTCAAAAAGTTACCCGTTCGCAGTTTCTTGTTTTGTCTGGTATTTTGGTTGGACTTAGTGCTGGATCTGCCGGGGTTATTTTGAAAGTATTTGTTCATTATATTCAATCTTCCATTAGCGCAGATGTTCCTTTAGAGGAAAGGTTACTTATCTATGGGATTTTCCCCATGATTGGCATTACCCTAACCGCTTTTATTGTAAAATATTTTTTTAAGGGAGATGAGGAGAAGGAAATTTCCTTTATTCTCAAAGATATTTCCAAAAAGCAGAGCAAAGTAAAATTAAGTAAGATGTATTCTCAAATTTTACAGAGTGGGATAACTGTGGGGTTTGGGGGTTCTGTAGGGCTTGAGACGCCAATAGCTGTCACAGGGTCGGCGATTGGCTCTAACTATGCTCAGCGGTACAGGTTGGGTTTTAAAGAGCGAACACTATTATTGGCCGCAGGTGCTGCGGCCGGAATCTCTGCAGCCTTTAATGCTCCTATAGCTGGAATAATGTTTGCCTTCGAGATAATTCTTACAGGGCTTGTTTTTACAGATTTCATACCATTAGTTATTGCTGCCATCTGTGGAAGTCTGCTTTCTACAATTATCTTGAATGAGGACATACTCTTTAATTTTCAGGCGCGCGAAACTTTCAATCATTTCAATGTTATTTATTTTCTGGGCTTAGGGGTATTGACAGGTTTATACGCAAGGTACTTTTTAGTTGTTGGGCAAAGGGTTCAAAAGTTTTTTGATCGATTTGAAAAACAGGTGCTTCGTAGAGCGATTTTAGGAGGTGGTATTCTTTCCATTCTTTGCGTTTTGTTTCCACCTCTTTTTGGTGAGGGGTATATGAATATTAGAACCATTTATCAAGGTGATGTAGAATTGCTAATTGAGGACAGTCTATTTCGGTATATTGGGAATTCAGATGTTATCATTATAGTGTTTTTATCATTAACGATATTGTTAAAGGCATTTGCCACCAGCATCACCTTAAGCTCTGGAGGAAATGGAGGTAATTTTGCACCTTCCTTGATGGCTGGCGGACTTTTAGGATTCGTGTTTGGGTTCTCTTTAGAAATAATGGGTTTTACAGATGTCCCCACGACCAATTTAATGTTGGTAGGTATGGCTGGGGTAATGTCTGGAGCCATGTATGCCCCACTGACAGCGATATTTCTAATTGCTGAATCCAGCAGTGGGTATGATTTGTTTATCCCTCTGATGATTGTCTCAGTGACTTCTTATATCATCAACCGTTCGTTTTCTCCAATCAATCCATCTTTTAAAGAGTTGGCTGAAAAAGGGGATATATTTACAACACGGCAGGATCAGAATATTTTGGCTCATATTTCGCTAAATGATTGTATTAACCCTTCCTCAATTCTAATCCGAACCACTGATAGTATGGAAGAAGTGCTTCATATATTCAGAAACAGTGATCAAAATAGTATGGCTGTAGTGGATGCCAATAATCAATTCTGGGGCGTGTTGAATCGGGAACAATTGCGTCCATTCCTGCTAAATAAAGAGTCTGCAGATGGAACAAGCGTAAATCAATTGGCCATTGCCCCGCCATTCATTATATCGCCCAATGATTCTGTAATGGAGGTAACCAAGATGTTTGATGAAGCAGATGTATGGCAATTGCCTTTGCTTGATGAGGAGAGAATGTTTAAAGGCTTTATTAGCAGGTCAAAAATCTTAACCAATTATCGTGCTTTGCTTAGGGATTACTCTGAGTAAAGAAGCGGATTGACAGAAAGGGGATAGGGTTCCTAATGTTTGGTGCCAATACAAAAAAAACATTTCAAAATGAATTTTAATATTTGGACTGATTTCAAAATTAGAAATCAAACTAATGCAAAAAAAAAACCTGATCAATAGATCAGGTTTTTTTATTCACTTTAACCACTAACAACCACAAATAAAATTTGCTTGCCAGGTGGCAAACAAAAAAAATTTGTTGTAGTCCGTACGGGAATCGAACCCGTGTTTCATCCGTGAAAGGGATACGTCCTAACCCCTAGACGAACGGACCAAAATAAAAAAGAGCATCATGTGAAGTAGTCCGTACGGGAATCGAACCCGTGTTTCATCCGTGAAAGGGATACGTCCTAACCCCTAGACGAACGGACCATTTGAGTATTGATGTGCTCTTTTTCCTAAATGGTGATGCAAATATAGGGTCTTTCAAGAACAAACCAAAACCCACCAAAAAAATAATCCAAAAGTTATCACAATCCTTTGAAAGTTAGGGGTAAAATTTATAGAAAGAAAAAAAATAGGGGTTGGTAAACTTTATTTTTGTCTATTCTGTTTCAATTATATAACCCATAGAATAATTATCAAATTAAAAATTTTAAAATTATGGCCTTAAGATTAGGAGATATTGCACCGGATTTTACCGCTGACTCTTCAGTAGGGGAAATTAACTTTTACGATTACCTTGGAGACAGCTGGGGTATTTTGTTTTCTCACCCTGCCGATTACACTCCAGTATGTACTACCGAATTGGGAGCTGCTTCAAAGCTAAAAGACGAATTTGACAAAAGGAATGTTAAAATGCTTGCCTTAAGTGTGGATGGAGCAGAAAGTCACAGGTCTTGGATCAAAGATATTAACGAGACACAACATACAACTGTTGGTTTCCCTATAATTGCTGATGAGGACAAAAAAGTTTCCGAACTTTATGACATGATTCATCCAAATTCCAATGAAAGTTTTACCGTTCGTTCCGTTTTTATCATCGGTAATGACAAAAAAGTAAAACTTATCATCACTTATCCTGCAAGCACAGGGAGAAATTTCGTTGAATTATTAAGGGTAATTGATTCTTTGCAGTTAACCGCCAATTATTCAGTAGCTACACCAGCAGATTGGAAAAATGGTGAAGATGTGGTTGTTTCACCTGCCATTAAAACGGAAGATATTCCTTCTAAATTCCCTAAAGGGTTTAAGGAAATAAAACCTTATTTAAGAATGACACCACAACCTGATTTAAAATAAATTAGGAAAAATAGTGGGGCTGATCTTTTTCAGCCCCTTTTTCTTTTTGTAGGTAAATTGAAAATGTCTTTTCATGATTATAAAGGTTTTACTTCTTTGGTAGGCATTTTATTAAATTTTATCCCTAAACCTAAATTTCAGGATTCGAAATCATTAATAATTTCAGGTTGTGGTATTGATGAGCTTTGTAAATGGTCACAATTACAGGACGATACCTTCCTATGAAATTGATGCCCACTGTAAGGGATTTATATAGGTCTAGCCAAGTCGGAACTTTTAGTAAGACAAACATTGGATTGAGAAACAATAAACTATAGAGAGATCTCCAGATCAGATGGTTTATTTTATAATGGAATCAAAAAGGATGTCAAATATTAACCAAGTTTATGCCAGGCAAAATACATGGCCTATTTTTAGTTTGCTATTATTTTAGTACTTTTTGAAGTTATTGTTTTATTTTTGTAGTTTTTAAATTTTCTTTCCATAAAAACTGATTAAAATCATTGCTGATATAATAAATTCAGGCATAATTATTCGTATCATTCAGATAAATTTCTTCAAACAAATAATTTATAATTCATATTTTATAATTCTTAAATTAAGAATAGAAAATTAGTTAATGGATAAGAAAATAATTAGTAGCATTATCGTCGGATCAGGGAAATACTTACCAAAAAAGATTGTCCCCAATGATTATTTTTTAACCAAAGAATTTTATGATGCAAGCGGCAAACGATTAGTTAAACCTAATCAAGATATTGTGGCAACGCTCCAAAAAATCACTGAAATAAGAGAAAGGAGGTATCTGGAGGACAATTTAATGACTTCAGATATGGCTTATTTTGCAGCACAGGACGCCTTGACTTCAGCTGATATAGACGGAGAATCCCTGGACTATATTATAGTGGCACATAATTTTGGCGATATTTTGAATGATAATATTCGAATTGATACTTGTCCAACAATAGCCTCCAGGGTCAAACACAAGCTAGGTATAAAAAATCCCTATACTGTAGCTTATGATTTACCTTTCGGTTGTCCCGGCTGGATCCAGGGGATGATACAAGCCAATTATTACCTGCAATCTGGTGATGCTAAAAGGGTGATGGTAATAGGAGCGGAAAACTTGTCTCGAATTTCTGATCCCCATGACATCGACAGTATGATTTTTTCTGATGGTGCAGGGGCGGTCATTTTAGAGGCAAAGGAAGGGGAAAGTAAAGCCGGTATACTGGCACATATTACAAGATCAGATACCTTAGACCATGCCTTTCTATTGACTATGGGGCCTTCTTACAATCCCGATTACCCTGACAACACCCGGTTTTTAAAAATGAATGGTAGAAAATTGTATGAATATGCAATAAAAACTGTTGCGCCTACGCTTAAGGAGTGTATTGAACGTGCCGAAATTGATATAGAAGACCTCAAGCATGTATTAATTCACCAGGCAAATGCCAAAATGGACCACAATATTTTAGAGCGTCTTTTTTTACTTTATGACAAAACCGATATTCCAAATGGTCTTATGCCTATGAGTATTCAGGAATTGGGAAATAACTCGGTGGCAACTGTACCTATTCTTTACGATTTGGTGGTGAAGGGTAAAAAAGAAAACCATCAATTCAAATCCGATGACTATTCTTTATTTGCCTCTGTTGGGGCTGGGATGAATATTAATGCTTTTGTGTATCTTCATCCTTAATATTTAACTATTCATTTGCTATGATCAGAAAGATAGATGCACATCAGCACTTTTGGCGCTATGATCAGATTGATTATTCATGGATTAGTGAGGAAATGGTCAATTTGAAGAAGGATTTTCTTCCAGATGATTTATTTCCAGTATTAGCGGCGAATGGGGTGGAAGGGACCGTTGCAGTACAAGCATTACAGGATGAGAAGGAAAACGAATTCCTCCTTGGACTTGCTGAAGAACATCCCTTTATTTTAGGCGTAGTGGGGTGGATCGATTTAAAGACTCCAGAACTGCTAGCGCGGTTAAACGTCTATGAAGCCTATAAAAAGCTAAAAGGCTTTAGACATGTTCTTCAGGACGAAGAAGACCCCGAATACATCCTAAATGAAGCCTTTCAACGAGGCTTAAGAACAATATTCGATGTTGGGTATACCTATGACCTTTTGGTGCTTCCACATCAAATGAAAGGTGCTATCAAGACAGTGTCCAATTTTGAGGGAGGAAGCTTTGTTCTCGATCACCTGGCGAAGCCGGACATCAAGAATGGTCAGAATGAGAAGTGGAAGGAGAACATCAAAGCATTGGCTGAATTCCCCAACGTTCACTGTAAGTTATCGGGAATGATAACGGAGGCCGCATGGAATCAATGGGAGGAAAAAGATTTTTATCCCTATATGGATACCGTAATGGAAGCCTTTGGAGAGGATAGGCTGATGTTCGGGTCGGACTGGCCAGTTTGCAAATTGGCAGGTAGTTACGAACAGGTAATAGGACTGGTGGAAGGATATTTCAAAGGCCATTCCGAGTCTACCTTGCAAAAAATATGGCACGGGAACGCGTTAAACTTTTATCGTCTTTAAATTAAAATTTCATTATGAAGAGATATTGTCTTGCTTTGGATTTAAAGGATGATCCTATCATCATCGAGAAGTACATTAACCATCACAAAAAGGTTTCTGAAGAAATAATTTCTAGTATAAAAGGTGCAGACATTGAAGTGATGGATATTTACCTTACGGGAAACCGGCTTTTTATGATCATGGAGGTTGGGGAATTCTTTTCTTTTGAGGAAAAAGCCAAAATGGATGAAAGCAATCAAAAGGTGCAGGAATGGGAAAAGTTAATGAGTACGCTGCAAAAGGCACTTCCATGGGCCAAACCAGGAGAAAAATGGGTAGTCATGGAAAAGATTTTTTCGCTATAAAAAACAAAAAATAGCAGCTTATTAACCCAATAAAAGCAATAGGTTTTTATCTATTGTCTATTTTGCGTGAATGAAAGTCTACTTCGCATTTATGATTTACCTATTGGTAAAGGTAAAATGGAATTGAAGAATTTTACTTTTTCCCTATGAAAAAATGGGAGTATTTGACCTATAAATTTTCAATGTTTTATTTTAGATTATAATAAAAATATAAGTAGTTTTAAGCTATTATAAATTTAGTTTTATGAAATATAGATTTCAGTATTTCGTATTGCATTAAATGTTTTTTATTGAATTGGTAAAAAATATCAACCAGAATAGACTTTTTATTATTATGAAAATAAGTAAAACTTTAGGGCTATTTTTTGCCTGCATGGTGCTTAGTTTAACCGCATTTTCCCAGAAAAATCATTTGAGCTCACAAGAAGGAAGTGCCAATATTGGGATTGGCATTGGGCTTCCATATGGAGGAATTGGATTAAATATGGGTACAAATGTAGCTAAAGGAGTACATTTATTTGGAGGTGTTGGCTACCAGATTGCTGACATTGGTTATAATGTAGGGATAATTAAAGATTTTGAAAGCAAGGGTATGGCTCAATTTTACCTCTCAGGTATGGTTGGTACGAATGCTGCGATTAAAATTGATGGATTGCCTCAATCAAGTAAAACTTATTTTGGTCCCTCTTTTGGTATGGGAATTAAAATAAATAGCAATCGGAAAGAAGGGAATTTTTGGGATATGGGAATAATAATTCCAGTAAGATCTTCTGAATATAAAAGTGATTTGGAAGGGTTAAAACAAGATGCACGGATTACTGGCCTTACTGAGCCTTGGCCTGTTTTATTGGTATTTGCTTATAATTTTAATTTGTAAATGTATTTCTCAGCATCACTGATACATAATTTATTAAAATAATCCCTGAAAAGGAATATCCAATTCAGTGATTACTTTGAAAATCAGGCTATCATTCCATATCACCTTTACATCCCTCCCCTTCATCTAATAATCAATGACAAAGGGGAACTTTTGAATTTTGCAATTACTCAGGGAAATGTTGATGACAGAGCTCCCTTGAAGAATAAAAGATTTGTGAATGAATTAAAAGGAAAACTTTATGCTGCAAAGGATATATATCCAAAGTATTGACGGAATTATTGTTTATTAATGGCCTTCACCTGATTACCAATATCAGAAATAATATGAAAAATACCCTGATGGAACTAAAAGATAAGATAATGCTCAGAAAAAGATCTGTCATTGAAACGGTGAATGATGAACTTAAAAACATGTGCCAGATTGAACATTCCCGACACCGTTCATTTAATAATTTCATCACAAATTTGATCTCAGGCTTGATTGCTTATACTTTTTCCCAAAAAAGCCTGGAATCAAATATGAAACCGTCCAAACTAACCAAATTGCCATATATTAAAATAGAACTCAGGTAGATAGTAATTTTTAACGGAATTATTAATATTGGGACGCGGTGGCCGGGCCAAAACTACGAGGCGACGTTGGGCTTTGTGGGGGGAAGATTAGTTTTGGCTAGATTTTTCTTTGGTTCGTTTCTTTTCATCATGTTTACCCTGTCTTATTCAGGGCCTGTCCTGATGCGTAGCAAGTCAGGGGAAAAGAAATGAACGGATAAATATTAAATATGCCTTTACCCTGGCCAAAAACTTTAATAATATTCCCAGCATCCCAATTTCCTATATCTATGCCAAAACATTTACTATTGCATTTGTTACTTTTTTGCTGCAGGCCTGCCCAGAAACAAAGTAGCTCAGGGCCTGCCCTGAGTTTATTCAGTGGTCAAAAAAGTAACCAACCTGTCCTGGGACTTCAGGGAAAACCCCGCCGCTGAGTATCTTTTTGGCTAAAATTTAAGGCTTGCTAATCTCTGCTTAAATTTCTTAACGCCAAAAATCTACAAGGCGGAAATTAATTTATCATATGACCTGAACCTAATTCAGTTTTATAAAATCTGTCATTGGTAGGCTTAGGGAGGACTTTTAGTGGAAAAAGCTGTGAGAATCCCGAACAAGTCGAGACTGCCATTCCCTTCCCCACCTAAGACAACCCTCTAAAAGGGTTAGCAGTGACGAAATAGTTGTTTATTTAGGACGATTTCAAATCGAACTCAGGTTATTACATAATCCGGGTTCAAATATCAATTTTCTTATAGCTATGAATAGACAGTATGTCAGGAAATGTAAAGAATCACCACAAATCCATTAAAATTAGTGTCGTTATGCCTATCGTTAAAATCATAATTCGTGAGAGAAGGAGGGTAGTTAATTTATTATTTGAGTATACCCTAAAACCCAGCGGAAAATTATTAAAATATAAGGAAGAAAAATCTCTTTTTATTTAATGAAACCCATAGAATTCCGCTAATTTTAGCATCAGTTGGATGACAATAAAATCTGTTTAAAATAATTTATGTGTCTTTAATTTTATGATTAAACCCTCTAATTTGATAATAATTTAAAGTCTATGCCACTTGATAAAACCCAATTAAAAACATTAAAATATCTCAAGAATGGATTGTCTCCTCAACTGATAGAAAGAGGGAAGTTACTTTTCCAACAAGGGAAGGTATCTTTCGATTTTTTCGATGATGAATTGGAAGACTATTATTTTTTGGTAAAGGGTAATGTGAAGCCATCCTATCAGGTTTCCATTTGTTTAATGGAGAATGATTGGGAAGATGGCGAGGAATATTTTGAAGAGGAGGCATACGATTGCAACTGCATGTATTTTATGCAAAACTTTGAATGCAAGCATGTCGCAGCCGCTATTCTGTACCTGGAAGTGAATAGCCGCAATGCGTTTATTTCGGAGCCGTATAGAAATAGGTTTACCTTTATGGAGGTTAACAAAGAGACCACCGATCCAGTTTTTCTCAATAACGAATTGACTTTCCCCGTGGAAATTCCTTGTGAGCAGGAAGAAATACCTAAGCTGGCTGAAATGATGACCATGGTTCCTGACAAGCCTATTCATGCTTGGTTGGAAAATGTTATTATCTTGGAAAATGGTTACAATTATTATGTCGAAATCCATGGGCACCTGCACCAACTTACGGTTAAGTTTTTAAAAGGTAAAATAATTATTAGTGGATTATACGATAAAGCGCACTTGGTAACCTTAGGATTGCAATGGCTAAAAATGTACTTTAAAAATCCCCAATTAAAGGATTTGTATCTTTTAAGTAGTGCACAGAAGAAGCAGGCAATGAAGGATTATTTGCACCGCTTTGGCTTACAAAACCAAATAAAAGACCCAAATAAAGCATTGAGTATTGTTTATTCTGAAGGCGAGGTTATTATGATTCCTAAGGGACCCATTAGAGGTTTCTATAATGTTGACCGCGTTTCCAAAACCATGGAGAAAAATCTATTTGCACCGTTCCGTGCTGCTGAAGAGAACCTTTCTGCAATTGAGACTTCCTCTGAATGGGGTTTGTATCATGCTGCCTTTGCCTTGGTAATGGACTATCGGGGAAACTTTGAAAAAATACTGGCGTTTATGGCCAAGGGGAGCAAAAATGAGCCAAAAGCGTTAAAAGTTAAATTTACGATTTTAGATGATCCGGACGATATTCGACTGGGAAATAATCCTGATTTGGAAAGTATTTTGGTAGTTGTAGAGAGGCTAAACAAGGCCCTTCAAAAGAAAGATCTTCAAGTAATTTATAACCTGTTTGGGGAGTTTTTGCGCCTTTCATCCGAATATAGACTATTTGCTTTTAGCGGAAATGTTCGGGATGCCCAATACCCAAAGAAAAGAAATTTTGGACAACCACTTCAAGTTTTGAACACCAAATTGGTGGTCAAAATACGTAAAGAAGGTTTGTTGTATGATGTCTTGGTCATTTTGAAGTCCGGTGAACAGGAATTTTCGCTGGAGGAAATAAATGATCAATTGGCAAGTAATTCAACCTATGCCATTTTTTTAAATCAGACATTATTTTATCTACGAAGTCCCTCTGAGATGAAGGTGCTTGAGTTTTTAAGGGATTTTCCGGTATTACAAGTAGTGGAAAGTGAACTGGATGATTTAGTGAATAAAATATTATTGCCCATGTCTAAAAATGTTGAAATTATAGATGAATCCGGGGTGTTTCAGGAAGCTGATGGAACTGATACAATGCAGCGGGAACTATATGTGTCTGAATTGACAGGATTGGTGATTTTCAGGCCCTTTGTCAAATATGGGGAAAATGCCTTTTCCAATCCACTCGAAGGAAACACTATTATGGATCCTGATACCAGGACGATTTACCTGCGTGATGAAGATGTAGAGGAGGAATACCTAGATTTACTGAGAGACTTGCATCCTAGTTTCCAAAGGGGAGGAGGTCAAGGGTTTTTCCACCTGACACACGATGCTTTTATGGATAACCTATGGTTTATGAAAGCTTTTGAGATCCTCAAAGAGCATGGAGTGAGGGTGCTTGGTTTGGAGAAAATCAAAATTAAAAAATACTCTCCTTTTCCTCCTAAAATTAGCATGGAGTTTGGCTCTTCTCAGGACTGGTTTGAAGTCAATGCTAAGGTGGTTTTTGGAAACAATAAGGTAAAGCTAAAAGACATAAAAAGGGCGCTGGAAAAGGACAATAATTTTATAGAGTTGGCAGATGGTACTATCGGTATTTTGCCAGAGGAATGGGTCAAAAAATTCAATCGCCTTTTTCGAACTGGAGAGACCAACAAAGAGGAAATTAAAATTGCCAAAACCCAGTTTAACCTCCTCGATGACTTTTCGGAATTGGTGAGTTATCCGGATATTTTACAGGAAATACAAGAGAAAAAAGAAAGGCTGAGAACGTTTACTGAAATCCAACAAACAACAGTTCCAAAGCGACTAAATGCAACCTTAAGAAATTATCAATATGCTGGTCTGAATTGGTTGAATTTCCTTCAGGAATATGGGTGGGGAGGAATCCTCGCGGATGATATGGGCTTGGGCAAAACCCTTCAGTTGATCGCCATGATCTGCAAATTGGTAGAGAAAAAAGAGAAACGTGTTCTCGTCATTGTTCCCACCACCTTGCTATTTAATTGGAAAAATGAACTTGAAAAATTTGCTCCACATATCGATTACTTCATCCATCATGGCAACCGCTATGATTCGGTGGAGGAACTTAGCAAGCATCAGTTAGTATTGACCAGTTACGGACTAGTAATAAACGATTTGGATTTGCTTAAGCAAATTGAATTTGATGCCATTATCGCAGATGAATCTCAAGCCATAAAAAACGTGCATTCCCAACGTTATAAAGCCATCACTAAACTGAGAGGAAAATTTAAAGTGGCCCTTACAGGTACCCCTATTGAAAATGGATTGGCCGAACTTTATGCACAGATGAACTTTGTTAATCCAGGGTTTTTCCAAAATTTCAAAGGTTTTAACGACAATTTTCTTCTTCCATTGAAAAAGGGGAATGCTGAGATTTTGTCTGAACTACAGCGCAAGATTCAACCTTTTATACTCCGACGAACCAAAAAGGAAGTGCTCACCGAGTTGCCTGAAAAAACAGAAGAGTACCTGTATTGCGAGATGGATGCTGTCCAACGGAAAATTTATGATGCTTATAGAAATGAATATAGGGATTTCCTTCTTAAGAAGTTTGAGGAGGAAGGGTCAGCATCCTCTAAAATGTATGTTTTAGAGGGACTTACCCGGTTAAGACAGGTGTGTGATTCCACTGCACTTGTTCCCAACAATGAAGGAAAGTTGGCCTCTGCCAAAATTGAAATCCTACTCGAGCACATCAAGGAAAAAACGGGTAATCACAAAGTATTGGTGTTTAGCCAATTTGTGAAAATGCTGGATATTGTTCAGGAGAAGTTAAAGGAAAACCACATTGAATATACCTATCTGGATGGTAAAACCAGCCTTAAGGAACGTGAGGCCCGTGTCAATCAGTTTCAAGGGGATGCCACTAAGCGGGTGTTTTTAATAAGCTTAAAGGCAGGTGGAACAGGTTTGAACCTGACCGCTGCCGACTATGTTTATATTTTGGACCCATGGTGGAACCCGGCAGTAGAAAACCAGGCCATAGACCGTTGTTACCGCATGGGGCAGGAAAAACACGTGATAGCCTATCGTATGGTTTGTACGAATACGATCGAAGAGAAAATAATGCGCCTTCAGCAGGCAAAAACCAAGATGGCAAAAGAAGTGATTACTGAAGGAGATAGCTTCCTTGGTTCTTTGGATGGGGATGGCATGTTGGCTTTGTTTGATTGATTTAGGATTTTCCTTATGATTTTAATGGAATCGTTTTTTTTACAACGATGCTGACGAAATCGCTCAAGTTAAATTCATTAGGTTACCTTTTTCCATGTCTTCGAATCCGGAATTATTTATTAAATTTAAAGTGATGGAAGATATTTGGATAAAAAAATGGAATGAAAGGTATGGCAATGAAGCCTATGCCTATGGGGAAGCACCTAACTTATTTTTTGAAGAAAAAATTAAGGAATTAAAAGTTGGTAAATTACTATTGCCAGCTGAAGGAGAGGGCAGAAATGCCGTTTTCGCAGCAAAACTTGGTTGGTCTGTTTTTGCATTTGACCAAAGTGAGGAAGGAAAGAAGAAAGCCATGAAATTGGCTGATAAGAATGGGGTTGTTATAGATTATCAGGTAAAAGACATGGCCTCGGTAAGTTACTCGAAGGAGCAGTTTGATGTAATAGCCCTAATCTATGCTCATTTCCCTGCCAATGTTAAGTCCCAATACCATAAAGTATTGGATGGCTATTTAAAAAAGGGTGGGACAATTGTTTTTGAAGCTTTTAGCAAGAAGAATTTGCAATTTCGTGCAAAAAATGAAAAAGTTGGAGGTCCCAAAGACTTGGATTCACTCTTTTCTATAGAAGAGATCAAAGCCGATTTTAAAAATTACACCATTATTCAATTGGAGGAAAAAGAGGTAGAACTTGGTGAAGGGCTTTACCATAATGGCAAAGGGTCTGTAATTAGGTTTGTAGGAAAGAAAAAGTAGAAGCAAATTAGATACCACTTCCATTTACTAAAGAGTATAAAAAAAAGGCTGCCCTATTAAGGCAGCCTTTGAAATTACATGTTTTTAACTTCTCCAACGAGTTCATTAAGCACCTTTTTGGCGTCACCGAAAAGCATTCGGGTTTTAGGGTCAAAGAAAAGCGCATTCTGAATTCCGGCGTAACCTGAACTCATACTTCTTTTGATCACTATCACGTTGGTTGCTCGATTAACTTCTAGTATAGGCATACCATAAATAGGACTTGAAGGATCATCGTTTGCAGCAGGGTTGACCACATCATTGGCGCCAATCACCATTACTACATCCGTGTTTGGGAACTTCTCATTGATGTCATCCATTTCGATAAGCTTGTCATAAGAAACATCCGACTCGGCTAAGAGCACGTTCATATGACCTGGCATTCTACCCGCTACCGGGTGAATTCCATAAAGTACTTCAACACCTTTTTCTTCTAATATTTTCTCTAAATCATGGACAGCATGTTGTGCTTGTGCAACTGCCAAACCATATCCAGGTACAATTACTACCCGCTTGGCATAAGCCAATAAAATGGAGGAATCATAAGAATTGATTTCCTTGGCCACCTGATCCCCATCCTGACCCGCAGCAGCAGTTCCAGCAGAAGCTCCAAAGGAAGTAAATAGGATATTTGAAACGGAGCGGTTCATGGCTTTGGCCATCAATAAGGTAAGTAGAATCCCCGCAGAACCAACCAAAATACCACCCATTAGCATTACTTTATTGTCATAAAGTAATCCAGTGGTAGCAGCGGTTACCCCTGTCAATGAATTGAGCAGGGAAATTACTACAGGCATATCTGCACCACCGATTGGATAGACGAACATCAAACCATAAATGAGAGAAAGCACAACCAATACATAAATTAAAGTCGGCTGAGGTGCGCCAGAGGTAAGTATATAAGCAGCCAATGCTATAGCTACTCCCAATACGGCAAATCCAAGCATTTTATTGATACGAATATCTTTTAAAACACCTTGTAGTTTTCCCATTGCAACCAATGAACCTGAAAACGAAACGGATCCAATCACTAAACTGGACATAAGTACTGCTCCTTTGCCAATGTCATCTACTGGAAGGTCACCGTATTCTACCAAACCGATCAAGGCTGCGGCAGCTCCACCCATACCATTGAAGAAGGATACCAATTGAGGCATGGCCGTCATCTGAACGGTTTTAGCGGAGTATAATCCACCTACTGTTCCAAGCGCCATTGCTATTAAAATAAGTGCCAGATTATCTAAACCTGGGGTCAAAAAGGAGGCTAAAATAGCCAATATCATTCCTGCTAGGGCGATGCTGTTTCCTTTTCTCGCAGAATCTGGATGACTCATCATCTTGATACCAACGATAAAGAGTACCACCGCTACCAGGTAGCAAATATCTATTATCTGTAAAATCATGATTCTTATTTTTTACCTGGTTTTTTCTTAAACATCTCTAACATTCTGTTGGTCACAGCAAATCCACCTACCACGTTTAGGGTAGCCAGCAATACCGCCAAAAAGCCTAGCGACAAAGCCAGGTAATTGGAAGGGTCTGTTTTTCCTAAAACTATAATAGACCCTACAATCACTACTCCTGAGAGGGCATTTGACCCAGACATTAATGGTGTGTGCAACACAGTAGGTACTTTTGAAATTACCTCAACGCCTACGAATATCGCCAGAATGAAAATATAAAGTTCTTGTTGGTTAATTGATATATATTCAATAATCGCTTCCATATTATTTTAATAAGGGTTCATAAACTATCGCTCCATCATGAGTGATGCAGGTTCCTTTAATTATTGCGTCCTCAAAATTGAGGTTCAATTGATCTTCTTTTAACAAGAGTTTCAAAAGATTCTGTACGTTTTTGCTGTACATCTTACTTGCATCCTGTGGCATGGTGGATGGCAAGGCAGAGTTGCCTATTACAGTTATCCCATCAATTGATACTGTTTCGTTGTTTTTGGTTCCTTCGCAATTTCCTCCATTAGCTGCGGCTAAATCTACCACTACAGCTCCGGATTTCATCTTCTCCAACATTGCTTTGGTAATCAGGATAGGGGCTTTTCTTCCAGGTATCAGTGCCGTAGTGATTACAACATCTGATTTAATGATGGATTTTTCCAGCATTTCGGATTGTTTTTGCTTGTATTCTGCGGATTGCTCAACCGCATAGCCTCCTGCACCTGAATCTTCTACAGCTCCCGGGACTTCTACAAATTTACCTCCTAAACTTTCTACTTGTTCTTTTACTGAAGGTCTGGTATCAAATGCTTCTACTACAGCACCGAGCCTTTTGGCAGTGGCGATAGCCTGAAGACCAGCGACTCCAGCACCTATTACCAATACCTTCGCTGGTGCAATTGTACCAGCAGCAGTCATTAACATAGGGAAGAATCTAGGCAAATTGGCAGCTGCCAATAGCACTGCTTTGTAACCTGATACAGTACTCATAGAGGACAATACATCCATGCTTTGTGCACGTGAAATTCTTGGGATGGAGTCCATACTGAACAAAGAAACGCCTGTATCAGCAAGCGTTTTCATAAGCTCTTTTGCTACCAGGGGTTGGTATACGCCAAATAGGTATTTCCCCTTGGATAAAAAAGCCAGGTCTGTGGTGTCTAAAGGAGTGATTTGAAAAATCATTTCTGCCCCTTTCAGAACATCTTCGCGATCTTTAACTTCAGCACCAGCGTCCAAATATGTGGTATCAGAAAGGAAAGAGGATTCTCCGGCTCCTTTTTCAATCAGGACTTTATTGCCTGATGCAGTTAGGACCTTTACAGCTTCCGGATGCAAGGAAACCCTGGTTTCCGGAGAAGGTTCTTTTAAAATTCCTAAAATCATAATGGTGGTTTATAAATGTATTCCAATCATTGAGTGTCCAAAATCAAATGTTTTCATTCCAGGCCCAACTGTAAGCTTCAAATGATTTTGGCAGTGCAAAAAAAGCACTTTTTTACGGATTTTACCGTAATGTTTGCCAAAACTTTCTCTTTTTAGCTAGTTGAAGGATTTTTTTTCCTATTGCCTTAAACATATTGAAAATTTTCCAGCTCATTAAATGGTTTTCTCCTCAAAATCGGACTTTGCTTTCATTTGATTTCTCTAAACTAAGTTAAAATTGGTTAGGTTTTAGGGATTCGTCCCCTTTTTCCCCCTTCTTCCTTATAGGGTAAGACCAATTTTTATTTTTGATTTATTAAAAAAAATTTTAGTTCTGCCAGATTTCCAGAAATACTTGCGAATATTCGTAAGTAATTTTTCAAAACATATTAATGATTCATTGATTAACCCGGATTATATAATAGGATTTACCTTGATTACGGGAAGTGTTATAATCGCTAGAAAATCAGGCTGTTTGGAGATTTCAGCGTAGCGCCACTATGGTGAACCTTTCTACCGTCAGGAAGAATTGAAAATAGCAAAGATTGGGTATTTTGAAGCGATTTCAGCACGTAATAGATTTTCTATTGCATATTTCGGGTTAAATTTAGGTTAAAACCACTAAGCAGCGTTTGAATAAGGAAATAATTCATTTTTTACCTTAAATTAGGGCAAATCCTCTTCAGATGAACGCTATAACTGCAAAAACGACTAGATTTATTATTTTTACCAGCATATACATGCTGGCCATTTCCTGTACCGGATCAAAAGAAAATACAACTCCAAATATTGTTATCATCTATGCTGACGATATGGGTTATGGTGACCTAGGTATCCAAAATCCAGCCTCTAAAATCCCTACACCTTATCTTGACCAACTTGCCTCAGAAGGAATGCGATTTACTGATGCCCATAGTTCTTCGGGTATATGCTCTCCTAGCAGGTATGCACTGCTAACTGGAAGTTACCATTGGAGGCGACAGCACGGGATAGTTGGTGCGTTTGGCAAACCGTTTTTTAATGATTCAGACATTACACTTCCTCAGGTATTAAAGACCAAAGGCTATGAGACGGCTTGTATCGGCAAATGGCATCTTGGTTGGGACTGGACGTTCAAGAATGAACCCTCTGGAGAAGTCATGCAATGGGGACAAATGCGAAAAGTTTATTTGCCGCAAGACATTGATTGGAGCCAACCGATTTCCGGTGGTCCCCTTGATAGGGGTTTCGACTATTATTATGGGGATGGCACCATCAATTTCCCACCTTATGCATGGGTAGAAAATGACCGACTACCCATTGTACCGAATGCATCAATGGATATTCAAAACATCGGTTATTCCACCAAAGAAGGGGATTGGGAATTTAGGCCTGGGCCTAAGGTAGAAGGCTGGAATCCCTATAAGGTATTGCCAGGCCTTACTGACAAAGCAGTAGAATACATTAATACAAGAGATCCTAAAAAACCATTTTTCCTTTATTTGGCTTTGCCATCACCCCATGCGCCCATCATTCCAAATGATGAATTTGATGGGGAATCACAGGCTGGTGCCTATGGAGATTTCATGGTACAAAGTGATTGGGTAGCAGGTCAGGTAATCCAAGCCATCAAAGACAAGGGACTAGAGGAAAACACAATTGTGATATTCAGTGCAGACAATGGGCCTGAAGCCTATGCCTGGGAGAGAGCAGAGAAGTATGGGCATTTTAGCATGGGGAACTTTCGTGGCCTCAAACGTGACGTTTGGGAGGGAGGCCATCATGTACCGTTTATTGTTAAATGGCCAGGAAAAATTAAGGAGGGATCAGTTTCTCAGGAAACGATTTCTCAGATAGATTTAATGGCCACTTTAGCTGAAATAACAGGAGCCAGCCTTCCTGAAAATGCAGCCCCTGACAGTTACAACCTTTTACCAGTTTTGAAATCCGAACCTTACCCAACACCATTGAGGGAAGCAACCGTACACAATACTTATGCGACGAAGTGGGGAATAAGAAAAGGGAAATGGTTGTACATTGATGATTCAACGGGTGGTCATAGGCCTTTGCCTCCATCCTTCAAAGCATTGAAAGGATATTCTGATTTTGAGACAGCGGGTCTCCTCTTTAATATGGAGGAAGATCCAGAGCAAAGAGTGAATTTGTACACGGAAAACCAGGAGAAGGTAAAAGAAATGGAAACGCTACTTCAAAAATACCGTGAATCAGAAAGGTCTGTTCCATTAAAAATAAAAAACTGATAAGACACTTGATAGGTAAACTGTAGCCATTGTGTCTTTTGAAGCACCTTCAGTATCTAAAATAAGGTCTAATACCTATTTAATATTGAATGGATAAAGGCAATAACTAATTTTTAACTTTAGATCAATCTATTTACTAAAAGAGTATAAAATGAAAACATTACTTGCCCTAATATGTATGGTAGGCATTCTTATTCCAGCTTATAGTCAAAAATTTGAGCCGAATTACGAGGAAGATAAGGTGCCTGAGTACCAATTGCCCAGTCTTTTAACCATGGAAAGTGGTAAAACCGTTACCAATAAAAAGCAATGGGGGAAAAGAAGGGCAGAATTGGTTGAAATATTTGAAAATGAAATATATGGCAAATCTCCCGAATGGGATGGTCAAATTACCAGTGAAATATTATTGGAAAATAAGGATTATTTGAATGGGAAGGCTACTCGTCAGGTAGTAAGACTTACTTTGGCAAGAGCAGGGGAAACCGTTGACCTTGATCTGTTGCTGTTTTATCCCAATACTGGTAAAAAGGTACCGGCTTTTTTGGGCCTCAACTTTTATGGCAATCACACTATTTCTTCAGACGATCAAGTTGCTGTTCCAGACACCTGGGTTAGAAACAACGAAGCCATGGGAAGTGCAAACAATAAGCCATCCGAAAAAGGCAGGGGCCTAAGAATTGACAACTGGCCCTATGAGGATATTTTATCCAGAGGATATGGCTTGGTTACCCTTTACTATGGTCAAATAGATCCTGATTATGCAGATGGTTTTAAGAACGGTGTTCATGCTTTGTATCCGGAGGAGAAAAGAGAAGCCAATTCCTGGGCAAGTATTGCCGCATGGGCTTGGGGCCTTTCCCGAGTGATGGATTTCCTGGAAGAGGAAGATTGGGTTGACGATAAGAAAGTTGCTGTATTGGGTCATAGCAGATTGGGTAAAGCCGCTTTATGGGCTGGAGCTACAGATGAAAGGTTTGGCATGGTTATCTCCAATAATTCAGGTTGTGGGGGAGCAGCATTGTCTCGAAGAGCCTATGGGGAAACCATAGGACAGATGATCAATGTAATCCCTTATTGGTTCTCAGATAGCTTTACTGTCTACAATAAAAAAGAAAATGAATTACCTGTAGATCAACACCAATTGTTGGCATTGATGGCGCCTAGACCATTGTATGTGGCCAGTGGTGTCGAAGATACCTGGGCAGACCCAAAGGGTGAGTTTTTAGCTTGTGTTGCGGCTTCTCCAGCCTATGAACTTTTTGGGAAAGAAGGAGTCCCAGCAGAAGTGCTTCCCCCATTAGACCAACCGGTAATGGGAACGATAGGTTATCACATTCGTTCAGGCGGCCATGGATTGCTACCTTATGATTGGAAACAATACCTTGATTTTGCTGACAAGCATTTTTAGAGCAATTAATGGAAAATAAAATTTAACCTTCATTGAAAATAAAAAGGAGGTCAATTGGACCTCCTTTTTGCATGCTTTTTTGAAGGAAAGCTTGATGTAACATTACTATTTACCTTTAATTATTCCTTCGTCTATCAATACTTGAAACGAATCTTCCATTGTTTCTTTGAGAGGCATAAATTTGATACCAAGGTCTCTTTTTATTTTAGAATTGTCTGCATGAAAGGGTATGTTTACGTTGTTTTTGATATACTTGCGGGTATAGAGCTTATTGGCCATTGGCCCAATCAACATTAATAACCACTTAGGCATTGCTCGTTTGGGCAAAGGATACTTGTACCCATATTTTGGTAATAAAACAGCACTCATTTCCAGAAGGTCTGTATCATGTGCAGACGTTATGTATCGCCCTTTCGCTTCTGGGGTATAGCCAGCCCTAAAATGTGCTTCGGCTACATCACGTACATCAACCACCCCAAGCCCCATTTTAGGCGCGCCCATTTTGAGTTCACCGCCTCCTAGTATCTTGAGAATATTGATACTTTCAGAAGTGGTGTTGGCAGCATTCAATGCCGGTCCTAAAACCAAGGACATATTGATGGTCACTAAATCCCATTGGCTTTGGGACTTTTCGACTTCCCAAGCCTTTTTTTCTGCCAAAGTCTTTGAATAGGAGTAAGGTTGGTAGTCCAGGGAAGCGGTGGTATTCCAAACTTCTTCGGTGATTCTACCTCCGGGTGCATTTACCGTGTCGATGGCATCTGTATAAATCGCAGCACAGCTACTCGTGACGACTACACGCAGAACTGAAGCTACCTCTTTTGCTGTATTCAATACATCCGCGGTGCCATTTACGGCAGGATCTATCAATTCCTTTTGTGGATCTTTGACGTCCATTGTAAATGGCGAAGCCGTATGGTACACCAACTCACAACCTTCCATGGCTGCTTTGTAGGATCCGGCTTGCAGCAAATCTCCTGCAAAGAATTTGATTTCACCAGGTGAATTGGTAGCGGCTGTTTTTAGATGGCCTATTTTTTTTTCATCATTTGGATTCCGGACTGCCGCATGTACAGTGATTCCTTCATCCAGTAGTTTTTTTACCAACCAACTGGCGACATATCCATTGGCACCTGTAACCATAACAGGTTTTGATTTATCTATTGTTGTCATTATTGTTCTGTTTTAACCCGGATTATATAATAGGATTTCCCGTGTTTACGGGAAGTGTGGCAATCGCAAGAAAATCATGCTGTTTGGAGGTTTTAGCATAGCACCGCTATGGTGAACCTGTCTACCGTCAGGTAGAATTGAAAACAGCAACGATTGGGTATTTTGAAGGGATTTCCGCACGTAATAGCTTGTCTATTGCATATTTCGGGTTTAATATTGATACACAAATGTCACATAAAGGATTTGGAAAGGTTAACACCAAATACTGAAGCTTTAACACTAATTATGGAAAACACTTCATTTATGGTATTTCTAACCGTGATCTTTCATTTGTATAGGTATTTGATATTTAGGGTTTAATTTGAAAAGTGTTTTATTGGTTTATTTATTTGCCAATTGCTTGATCTGGTAGGGTTCTAGTACTTTTTTCTCATTCGGACTTTTAACGAGTAACAGCATGGCTTTCCCTAAATCGCTACTTCCGATTGTGTTTTTCATTCTTCTAAATAATGGGAAAATTGGTCTTAGAAGCACGTATAACGTATTGTACCAGCCTGTTTTTGATTTCACGCCCTTTTCTGGCAAGATTATTCCTGGGCGAAAGGCATAAGCATCCTTAAAACCCAGGTGTAAAAGATAGTTTTCAGTTTTTCCTTTGACCCTGGCCCACATACTATTCCCCTTTTCAGAGCTATCCGTTCCTACTCCAGAAATGTAGGTGACTGTCATGCCCGGGGTACTTTTATAAAGAGTATCGAACAAAAATTTACTATAGCCAAAAGTCATTTTGGTATAAGCTTCTTCACTAAGCCCCATGGCTGAAACTCCCATGCAGTGAAAGCAGGCATCGTATCCTGCTAAATTGCTGGCATGTGATGGGATCTGCTCAAAATCCGCCACCAAAAGCTCTTTAATCTTTGGATGATGTAGTGCAATGGGCCGCCGATTAATAAGCAAAACTTCTTCTACAAAAGTGGCTTCAAGGCATTCTATTAACACAGCATGGCCAACCATTCCTGATGCACCGGTAATAATAATTTTCATGGAAATTTAGTTTAGAAAGGATTTTTTCCTATAATCATTGGGTGTCATCCCTGTTTTGGATTTAAACAAACGACTGAAGTAATGAGGGTAATTGAAGCCTAGTTTATAGGCAATGCCACTTACGGAATCTGCATCGCTTAGTAATAAAGTCTTGGCTTTATCAACAATAAAATTATTGATGTGGTCTTTGGTGCCAATTCCCGTTTGCTTTTTCAATAGATCACTAAGGTATTTGGGAGAAAGATGGATGGCCTCTGCAAAATAATCGATAGAAGGAGTGCCCTGTTCTATAAACTTCCCTTCTTTATAATATCTTTTGAGCAAATTTTCAAATTGACTAACCGTATCTATATTCTGTGCAGTACGGGTATTGAACTGACGTTCATAATAACGCAGGCTGTAATTTAATAGCAATTCCAAAGTACTTACAATGACACGCTGGCTGTGGTTATCAATCCTTTCCTTGATTTCAGCTTTAATTAAGTTTACACATTCATAAAGGGTGTTTTGCTCTTCATCTGAAAGGTGCAAAGCCTCATGGACATCATAAGAGAAAAAGCCATAATCGTCTATTCGATGTCCTAAATCTGTATGGCGAATTAGGTCGGGGTGAATGAATATAATCCATCCATTTATTTCGTTTATTTGCTGTATTTTTTGAATTGAAGTGACCTGATTAGGCGCAGTGAAAATTAGTACGCCTTCATTGAAATCGTAAGCATTGCGTCCATAGTTTAGCCCACAGCTGGCGTCCTTCAGAGCAATGGTGTACAAATCCAAAGCCATTTTTTTTCCCAACCATTCCGGACCAATTTTCCATTGGCTAACATCTATGATACTAATTAGCGGATGAACTGGCTTAGCAAAACCACATATCGCATGCAATCCACTAATTGATTTTATACGTAATATTTCTTCCGGCATATTATTTTTAGCTAAGGTCAAATTTCACCTAATTCTATTGAAATTGATAACACAAAATGCTGAAAAAAGAACATTAATGAATTGAGTGTGCAATGTTTATTGAATATAGGGCTTAAAGTTGGTCGTTCCAACGCTTAAGAAGTCTATACCAGAATTTTCAGGTTTGCCTTCAGGACCAACCTAAAATTGGAAAGTTTGTTTGATTTCTAATTCTTAAAATTGATGAAGCTTACGCTTTCTTTCCAATTTTACCCAAATGCGTATTTTTGAAATCGTCATTGTATTTCAACCCATAGCCAAAAATTCTATCCATTGATGAATGGCCAAATAATATGATACCTGTCAAAATTAGTATAGGTAGGTTTAGATTAAAACCTAGGGCAAATATCAAAATTGCCGTCAATTTATGATGAAAGAAATTATATAGCCAGGCACCGTATTTTGGGTTGATTAAATACCCCAGCATTGATAAGTCAGGCAGTAAAATACATGTAGGGAAAACCCACCAGGCATAATCTAAATTAGTAAACAAGAGTATGGCGAGTAAAAACTGGCCTACTTCTTCAAGTCTTAGAAGCGAATTCATTTCCTTAGTCATAATTACGGTGTTTTTTTTCTTAGACATAAAGATCAAAATTTTTATTCCAATAGCTCTTGACAAAAATCAAGAAACCTATTTTTTTGCTTACTTCATTGGCTAATAAATCTATAGCATTATTCCATTTAATTTTTTCTAGAACCAATGATATTATCAATAGCATCGGTTTTTAACCCATGGATTTTTGAAATATAAAAGACATGATTTTGGCGGTATTGTTGCTTTTTTCTGCAACAATGCTGACAAAATCTCTCAATTTAGCATCATTACGGTACTTTTTTAACGATGTCATTGAATCCGGGTTTAAGACCAAGTACATTGGAGATGGGAGGGAAGTTGGCCCGGTTCGTTAGCTTTTATTTATTATGCTGTGCGCCAACCTGGAGCTTATTCGATTTAGCAATAGCAATAATTTCACCTTTCCAATTCTTACCTCATACCTGTCTTTTTCAAAAGCGATCATAAATTCATCCACGAGCTTTTCTGCTGTGATTTTATTTTTTCCTCTTCCCTTGGTCATTGCAGTATCTACCAGAGGGGGTAAAATTTCAAAAACTTTGACTTTTTTCAATTGCTGCCTAAGGGTTTTAGTGAAAATATGGAGTCCTGCTTTGGTAGCACAATAGATCGGAGCCACATCTTTGGGAACAAGGGCAAGTACGGAGGTGACATTTATAATGGCTGCATTCTTATTCTCCTCTAGAATGGGCAATAGCATGGCCGTAAGTTTAACTGGTGCAAGAAAATTAATGTTTGTCTCAAAATCTACTTTTTGTATTGCTTCTGGATCTTCTGCAAAGGTGTAATTGTATTGTATACCTGCGTTATTAACTAAAACATTCAGGTCCTGATGCTCTTTCTCAATATACTGGGTCAGTTTGTCTAAGCCCTCTTTTGTAGTCAAATCGCAGTTCAAAATATAAATGACCGGAAACTCCTGTTTTACAGCTTTTAGATCAGCTTCGTTTCTTCCTGTAATTATTACCTGGTTATTAAGCTTTAGGAATTTTTTAGCCAGAGCTAATCCAATGCCTTTGTTTCCACCAGTAATGAGTACTTTATTGCCTGTTATTTTCATGTCATTTTTTATTATAAACTTCTTCTTCTTAATGTTGAAAACCATTCTCTATGCCAATGATGACATCATTTAATAGGATATAAGGCTTGCTAAACAATTCAGAATCCCTGAGGTATTCCATAAAATAGTAGTAATCCTTTAAACCGGTGCACTCGATTAACATATAATCTGAAGTTTTGGAATGGAAGGCTTCACTATCAAAAAGTCTGATGGTTAATTTACCCTCAAATTTTTTGAAAATGGGCGTGATTTTATCGTTGAAAAAGGTTGTCCTTTCTTCTTTACTTAAAGCAAGCCAATGAGTTGTTGATTGATATAAAATCAAAATTGAATAATTCATCTTTTTGTATTAAACCCGAAATATGCAATAGATCATCTATTTCGTGATGGAATCACTTCAAAATCAGTCACTTCGTTGCTATTTTCGACTTCATCATAGCGTTGCTATGACTCAGCCTCCAAATAGCCTGATTTTTTTGTGATTACACCATTTCCCGTAAACACGGGAAATCCTATTACACAATCCGGGTTAAATTCATAAATAAAATAGTTTTGGCAAGTTCAAACCATTTTTTATGCTGTGCATTTACATAGGTAAAGAAATTATTCTTTTGATAACCTTTGCCTGATGCGACTAAGTTGAGTTGGAGTTATCCCTAAATAGGAGGCAATATGGTATTGAGGGATGATTTGTTCGAGGTCAGGAAATTCTTTTTTGAAAATCAGGTACCGCTCGCTGGCGTTTAAAAGAACAATTTCTACTTCCCGTTGCTCTTTTTGAACAAAATAGCGTTCGGAAAGGATTCTGGCCATGCGTTCTAAATCCTGGTGCTTGTCATAAAGCCCTATTAGCTTTGAAGAATTGGCCTCCCTTATCTTGCAATCGGTCAATGCTTGTTGGATGATTTGATTGGGTTTTTCAGTTACCAAGGACGAATAACCTCCAATAAAACAAGGAGCCTTGAAAAAGTGTTTGTTGTATTCTTTTCCTTTTTTATTTCTAAAATAAGCCCTGATAACTCCCTCTTCCAGAAAGCCTATTTTTTTTGCTATAACACCTGCATCAATGAAAATATCATTCTTTGCTATTTGCCTAAAGGTAAATAATGCCTCTACTTCCTTTACTGTATGCGCAGTAATGGGTGATAAAGTGTTGATATAGTCAATTAATTTTTGCATTTATTTCAAGGTGTTGGTAAAATAAAATAGGCAAATGATAGGGGTAAATTTTCTCTGATTTTATTAATCTGAAATTAGTATTAAATATTCCAATAGCTTTATGAGCCTTATTTGGAATATAATGTAGTTTGATTGCAGCATATGCTATCTATAATAGGATGGAAACAATTAAAAATTGTCATTCCTTGTTGAATTTACAGCTAATTTTGGTTCTAGGACTTGACTTTTTTTTACGATCACAATAAATACCTGAGCTGATCCAATTGCTCAGCTTTTGCTTTTAATTCACCATCAATAAAAAGCATCAGCCCTTTTCCTTTTAGGTATTTCTCACCTGTCCTATCCCAAATCACGGTAAGTTCCCTGCCTCTGTATTTAACCTTGTCCAAACAAAACCAATCCCAGGTTTCAGGAATCAGGGGATTTACTACAATCGTATTGTCAATTCCCAATTTAAGGCCCAATAGATCTGCGATGACCAAATCACAAAATCCAGAATGGTTATACTCTTTTCCTCTTTCTTCGCCTCCTTTTGCTTTAGACCAGGTTCCATTTTCCCAGGTTTTGAGTCGGGTTCTTGATATCCAATCTCCAGTAAACGGATTTAAGTTTTCATCAATCCATTTTTGTTGCTTTCCATTTTCATCAACGATAACATGGCTTTTGGCATATTGCAACAATAGCTGATAGTAATCTTCTTTCGAAACATTTCCCCTATGCGAATAATTATTCAGCAGGTTGGATAGCCCTTTGAGCGTTTGTGTGGTGGCGAAAGGCCAAGAAGGACCGTTCCATTGGCATTCATGTCCGGTATAGTTTATTTCGAAAAATGGGTGGGAACGCTCGCAAACAGTCAAACCATAGGGTGCATAAAAGCCCGTAGTGTCCATAACCTTGTCCCAGGCCTTTGAAAAGTTGGCCTGGTCATCAGGTAAATTAAAGTACCATGGAGTATAGCCAATAAGCTCCCTTACGTTTATGGGTTTACTTGTTTCGGAATAAGCTCTTGGAAGTACTGTGAAAAAGTCAAGTTCCTCGTTCCACAAACGTTGCTGTACTTCCTGCTTTATCAATTGCGCTTTTTTATCAAACTTCTGGGCCAAGGATTGCTTGTTGGTGAGTTTGGCCATTGCACCAATAGCTTTCGCATCACCATACATATAACTGTTCATGCTAGGCCTGATGGCTTCCATTCCTCCAATGGGTATTCCATCGTTGAGGATTCTTCCACTTACAGAAACCTCCATACCCTCCAGGCCATCCAATTGCCAAAAAAGGGTTTTATTGCTGTCTAACCTTGTCCTTTCCCATTTCTTATAATTGTTTACCAACAAATCCAATTGACGGGCCATTATTGAATCATTTCTATGAACTTTTTGATAAGCGAGTATTGCATCAGCTACCCAAAAGGAATATTGTCGGATGCCATCACCGGATTTGTTAAGCCAGAAATCTATATAGTCAGATATATATATCGGGTCCCTAAGCCACCTTCCTTCGTAAATATGATGTCCTGCGGGACAATTTATTGTATTGTGTTTTCCAGACCATGGCACCTGGGGTAGAAACTCCGTGATAACAAAGCCATCATCCGATTGCCGGATGTGTTTTCTAAAAGTCCACCAGCGGAAATAATAGGTTTCCTCTATCTCCTTATCGGGTATTTCAATAATTGGGATATTCTGTGAAAGAAATGCAAAAGCAGCGTCATTGGGCACGAATTGCTTGTATAACTCACGGTCATTTTCATTGAAATGCGCAATATAATCCCGAAAATAACTGGGTTCCAAAACCTTAAATTGCTCAGGTTCTTTGCAGCCTGTTTGAGACATAAAAAAACCAAGAATTATAACTAGAGGGATTCTCTTCATATGGTATTTCGCTTTCTACACTTAAGTATTTTCTTTGGCTTGTTCTACTTTACTAAGTGCTGAGGCGTCAATATAAGTCAAAAAGCAGTTTCTTCCAATGTGGAAAAAGCCCTATCAATACATGGAAAGGCCTTTTCAAGTTAATGTTATTCTATAAATTGGCATCATGAGTTAAATTCCAAAAGTCCAAGTAACATGACTTACCAATGTTTCCAATCCTTTTAACTGGAAAAGAAAGTTTATGCACTATTGCACTACCCTCATGATTCCCTGCATGACGTAATAATGTCCAGGAAATGTACAAACGTAGGTATATTCACCAGGAAAGGAAGGTGCTTCAAAATAGATGCTCTCAGAATTTTCAGGCGAAAGAATGTTGGTATGAAAAAGCACATTATCAGATTCGGGAATATAGCTTTTTTGAGAACCTTGCAATCCCAATTTTAAGGCTTCTTCTCCAACCTGTACAGCAGTGTTAGGTTTTACTAACACCAGATTATGCAACATGTCATCATTGTTATTGAAAGTAATTTTAACCTTGCTGCCTGCTTTAACTTCAAAAAGCGCTAAATCATACTTTAACCCAGGCTTCGTACCAATAACAATGCTTTGATCAGGTCCTTGGGACCAGGTACCTGGCATTTCAGTAATTCTTTTGTTTGAATCTTTTTTGGATACGGCTATCGTGTTGGCAGGTGAGACATTGGATGCAGGAGCAATTGGACTTTGATGGGCTGTATGAGGGTTGGTAGGGGATGCCTTTATTTCAGAAAGATTCACTTTTTCACCAGCCGGAATTTGATTGAGGGTGTAATATCCAATGGAATGCAGTAAGTTACTACCCCTTTTGGATTTTATTCCTTCAGCGTTTATTTCATGGATATATCCTTGCTTAAGGCCATCCACTACTAATCTTATTTTTAGTCCATCTGCTGAGACAAGGGCTCCTTTCACAACTAAGTCTTCCAATTCGATTACAGGACTACCGTAATTGTGATGGTATTTGTAATTGAAACTGGATAACTCATAGGAAGCTAAGTTTTTGGCAGCCATCTCATCTATGGGTAAGGTGAATTCCAATTCAAATCCGTCGGGTTGTGCTTTTATTGTTTTAATTTCAAATGGAGTTTTCCCAGTCCAAATCAATCTTTGCAATCCAAAGGGTTCCTTTCCAGTAGCACTCCAACCCCTGCTGGTCATTCCTACAAACATGGATCCGTCATTTCCCCAAACCATTCTTAAGATGCCAGAAGAGAATCCTTCTCTGAATGGGAAGGCTGCACCTTGGTAAACACCATTTATTTTTTCAAGAGATACCCTTGCAATTTTACTCAACCCTTGATCTCCAACAAAAAGTTGGTTGGAAAATGGACCAAATTCCCCACCGGATTTATCAACAAGAATATCTGAAGTCGAAATACCCAGCAATCCGTGGGGTAGCCATACTGCAGGGGTTTTGAATCCCGGAATATCTGCGGCCACTTGTGACATGGGTAAGCCTGTATCGGGTATGTCTTCAGGCTTTAATTTCACCGGAGAACCTTCCAGATGACTCCAAACCAAGCCTTCCGGATTGCCAACAAAATCACCGGGTTCTACATGGGTAATTCTGCCTGAACCAACCCAGTCCCCTTGATTTTCTCCGTAAAACACATCTCCCTCTGCATTGTACCCAAAACCTGAAGGAGACCTCATTCCTGTGGCAATGGGAATCATTTCCCCATCCATTGAGACTTTCATCATCCAACCACGCCATTTTGCCAAGCTGGAACCATGCCCAATCCAGCCTAAATTCAAAGTCACGAGCATTTCACCTTCGGGAGTGAACAAAGGGCCATAAGAATACTCATGGTAGTTACCTGACAGGGGCCAGGATACAATTGTCTCGTAGGCATCTGCCTGGCCGTCTCCATTTTGATCAGTCAATTTAGTAAGTTCTGACCTTTGGCTGGTATAAAAGCTTCCTTTATGATAAGCAAGACCCAGCGGCTCGTGCAAACCGGATGCAAATCGGTTGAACCTGGGAATACGTGTGCCTGTCATGTATGGATTTTCTATAACCCACACCTCACCTCTACGTGTAGATACTCCCAAACTGCCATCTTGAGTTACAGCCAGTCCTCCAACTTCAAGTTCAATCCCATCAGGAATTGGGACATTTACTATGGTGTAATATTCCGCTTCTTTCGCAGCTAAAACTTCTGCATCTGTCTTGTTCTGAGCGTGTAATGAAACAGACAGTAATAAAACATATCCATAAAACACCAAAGCCACCAGTCGATTGAATATAGATGACGGTAGAAAAAGAGCCGTTCTAAGGTTTACGATCAATAATCTGTTTGTATAGGTTTTCATTTGCTTATTTTCCAATAAATTGATCTTGTTCATTTTCTGATAGCTAGGTTTATTATTTACCAAATAATATTGTATTTAACCTCATTTTTATCACCTTCTATCGAAAGAGGAACCAACAATTCCTGTCCGTTAGGTGTATTCCTAACTACAGCATTTAAAGGAATGGGCTCAGGCAATTTTATGTAAAATTGACCTTGATTTATATGGTAAATTCCTTGGCCAGCATCCATTATTTTCTTTGCTGAAACAAGCCTAGCCCATAATCCTGCTATTTTTTGAGGATTATTGTAGCCAATGGTTCGGCTTAGGGATTTGCCCTCCATCTCTGGTTCAATGAAATCCTCAAACTCAATTTGCTCAAGGGTATATTTGAATGTGGGTCGTCTATCATTATTTAAAAAATAGCCTAAGATATGGATCCCATCGCTGCTAATAGCATCCGGCCAGGGACTGTTTTCATGTTCAAGTTTAGCGATTGTCGGTCCTTCATTCAATTCGATTAATGCGCCATTGGGGATCATCAGTTGGGAGTGGCCCCGTTGTCTCCACATGGGTGAGGTATCCAAAAAACCACCTCTCCAAATACTTATAATTGTACCTTCCTGAAGATCATACGTATAGTTTGGCCCAGTCGGTTCTCCTACGCTTACCGTATGCGTTTTTTTATTCCCTCCATGCTCAAAAAAACCTCGTATAATCATCGGCTCTGAGGAGGGTTCTACATAAATCGGTTTTTGAATATTAGGCTCTATATAGGAGCTTGCGTCGTGCAATGGACTATTTTTAATTCCAGGTCCTGCAATAAAAAAGCCAAGCTGTGGTCTCCTTCCTGGGTTATTGTTTTTATAAAACAACAATTTAAAAGGATTTGAGCCCTTTTCTAACCATAAGGTTATGCTTCTTGGAGTGTTACCAGAAGATTGAGACTGGTCCTCTAGTATTGTTTCTCCATTGAGATAAAGGCTTGTTTTACCAAAGGCACTTAACGAAAAAGTATAATCCCCTGACTCTGGAAGCTGCAAATTGCCAGTATATGCATAAGCAAAATCGAGGATTCCATGGCCCAGGTCCCAGGTTATTTTATTTAGTTGACCTGTCTGGGTAGGAGTAATTTCCTGTAACTCTTCTGTTGAATTGAACTTACCTTTGAAGTAAGCAAATTTCAGGTCTTTGATCTGAGGAACCTCGTTGTCAAATAACTTGTAAGAAACATTTCTGATGGCCACCGGCCCGTGATCCCCCTGGATCATAATTGGACCACGTGGCTTTTCGTCTTCAAACAAAGCGGATCTGGTAGGTCCTGTTACCTCCACATTTTCATGGATCAAAACGCCATTCAAATACACTTGGTTAAATTTAGCATTTTTCACCTTTACACCTGCTTCATTAAACCTGGGTGCTTCAAAATCAATTTTTAAGTTTTGCCATAATCCAGGCGCCTTACTCGCATTGGTTCGGGGAGGTTTCCCTTCGTAACCCAGTTTGTTTTTTTCATCATACCTTTGATATATTCCACCTGCATCTCCGGAATTGGGTTTGATTTTACCCCAACTATCTAAAATCTGGATCTCATAGCGCCCTTGAAGATAAACGCCAGAATTGGAGCCTTTTGGCACCATAAACTCCAATTCCAGTTCAATGTCACCATGTTCAAACCCAGACACCAAATGTTCCCTGTTTTTTTGAGAAGGTTCGTTAACCAACACACTTGTTCCCGGACTTGTTGAAAGAAATTTTTCTTGCTTCCAGTCTGTCATCACCTCACCCGCCATTTTCCAGTTTTTCGGGAGATGGCCAAAATCCTTTAGCTCCACAAAATTTTGAACTTGCTGGGCACTTACTGCATGAGAAAAGAGACAACCTGCAAGCAAAATTAATGTAGCGTATTTTAAAGTTGTCATTGATAATGTTTTTCCAATTTTATAATCCATTTGAAAATGGTTTTTATTTTTAGCCCTCTTAATCTTATATATCGGTATTAATTTTATTATTCCCTGCGAAAGCAAGTGTTGGATTACGGAGTCGCATTTTCGAAAATATTCCTATATTTCATCTTGGTACTATTTGTCTTTTGCCAAATGTAAAATCAGGTGATTTTTTATACAGTTCTGTGATTGAGCAAGCACTCCTGGCGGCACAGATTAGGGTGGCGACCAATACGTTTTTACAAAGCAGACATTCACTGGCAAATTTTTCTATATATCGGTAAAGGAAGGATACTAATCCAGGCAAAACAAAGGGCATCACATGGCTGATCATTTACAAGATAAAAATAATATTTGGCTTTTCATTTCCCACTTGTTTGCAGCTCCAATTGCATAACAGAAAATGACTATCTACATATATGAGAATCTTTTGGTGAAATGGAAATTGATGGTTTTTGATAGGCATTGGACAAGTCTAATTGTTTTTGGATAAACTTTGCTCAATAAATTGCTGATTCAATGCATCCGAATCTCCGTATTGCACACGGAGTTCTTCCAATCGGGTATGCAACATGTCCTGCACGTCTTTGAGATTAGGATCATTGTAGACACTATTCATTTCGTCAGGGTCTGTTTTCAGGTCGTACATTTCCCATTCATCTATATCATGATAGAAATGGATTAATTTATACCTGTCCGTACGGACTCCATAATGCCGTTTTACGCTATGAGGACCAGGGTATTCGTAGTAGTGATAATAAATAGCATCACGCCAGGGACTGTCTTTGCCTGCTACGAGGTCTCGCCAGGATTCACCCTGCATATCATTGGGTTTCTCCAGCCCTGCATAATCCATTATTGTAGGAGCATGATCCAGGTTCATCACCATGCTCTCCACCACAGTCCCAGCTTTAATTTCTTTTGGATACCGCACCAGCAAAGGCGTACGGAGTGATTGCTCGTACATAAATCGTTTGTCGTACCAACCATGTTCTCCGAGGTAAAAGCCCTGGTCAGAGGTGTAAACAACAATGGTATTGTCCAGTAAACCCTCTTCCTCCAGGTAATCTAGTACTTTGCCTATCCCATCGTCAACAGATTTGATAACTTTTAGATAGTCTCTCAGGTACCGGTGATACATAAACTTTGCGAGTGCTTCACCTGTTGGCTTTTCCTTTAGGAAGGCTTCGTTTTTTGGGCCATATACTTCATTCCATGCTGCCATTTGCGCTTCCGTCATGCGTTCAAAGGGAGCGTTGAGACGATTGGGTTCCCCAGTCAAAGGATTTTCTTCGAACTTCATGTCCCAGCCCCAATACATGTTGTTAACGATTTCCATTTCCTGCTCTCTGGCAGCTGTACCTCTTCCTTCATAATCATCGAAGAAATTTTTCGGGAATTCAAATTCCTGATCTTCCATATAGGAAAGGTATTTTTCTTCTGCCATCCAGTCTCGATGAGGCGCTTTGGTGTGGTAGTTGATCGCAAAAGGTTTGCTTTTGTCCCAATCCTTCGCCAACCAATCCACCACAAATTCAGGAATTAAGGCCTCGCAATGCCCCTGGAATGTCAATTTTTCTTCCCCATTCTTGATGAACTCCGGATTGTAATAGCTTCCCTGCCCAGGAAGTGTTAGCGAATAATTATAGCCTTGAGGTTTACCACCTAAGTGAATTTTTCCAATCAGGGCCGTTTCATAGCCGGCTGCCTGTAGCAGTTTGGGATAATTCATTTGGTCCCAATCAAAAGGTAAAACATTGTCTACTTTTCCGTTTAAATGGCTGTATTTTCCCGTCAGCAACACTGCCCGACTCGGCGCACATATAGAATTGGTGACAAAACTGTTCTTAAAGAGTGCACCTTCTTTTGCCAAACGGTCCATATTTGGGAAATACACCTTGTCCAATAAACCTTCTCCGTACGCATGAATGGCCCGCTGAGAATGATCATCAGACATAATAAAAAGTATATTGGGCCGCTGTTCCGTTTCTCTGTCCTTATCCTTGCAGGAGGTAAAAAGCCAAATTGAAACGAAAACGCTTAGGAGAATCTTTTTCATGGAATTTTCAATTTTTATACAATCCATTTAATTTAGCAAAGGTTTTTTTCAACACCTACTTATTTGATTTAAAAGTGATTGACCAGGAAGCATCTTTGCGAGCATTCGTACAAATGGTAAGCTGTCAGCAGTTATTAAATTGTTTAATAATGCCCGTAATAGTACTTTGCTTACACATCCTAAAAAAGATTGAGAAAGCAAAAAGACCTTTTACAGGTCCTTGGTTGCTTGAAAGCGCCCTTCCCATCAGAAAAGAAAGAAATGAACAACCTTTTAGGCTTTAGGAGGCAGCTTTTTTTTAAGGCATTCAACTGCCTTATCACTACGTAGGAGAACGAGTCTTTGGTGGTCATCGATGATCCACTCTACAATTTCTCCTTGCTGAAACTCAATTGCCTGAGCCACTGCTACAAGAAAATTGACATACCGTTGTTCGCTTTTGGTTCTTTTGATAAGCTGAATTTTTGTAGGATATCCCATGGCTTGTTATTGGTCAAAATTTGTCTAAACACTTTAGTTTTTTATTCTAGTAATCGAATTTTCTGAGACAGCGCAGCAATACCAGTCCCACGAAAGCATTAGAAAATAAAGGTTGAAGGGACTTTCTCTTCAACCTTTATTACAGTAGCTTGATTTTTGCCTGTTTTAGTTACCACCACTTCCAATTGTAGGATTATTTTTATCCCACCAGACACGTTGTTCATTGAGCGCGACTGGAGAAATGTCTTGAGGATTTATAAATCCCTGTTCGGAATTTGCCCTTAACCACTTTTCTCTATTTAAATCTCCAGGTTCTGGCGTTGGAATCCTTCTGGGGAATTTAAGCTCATTGTCATCTACAGGAGTTCTGGCAAGAATTGATGAACCGAATCGGGGATACCCTGTTCTTTTTGAAAGTGCCCAACCTTCTTCAGGTAACCTGTAAAAATTCAAAAATGCTTGAATATATACCTTTTCAAGGTCATTGGTTCCGTTAAATACCACTTTTGATTCGTTCACATAGCTATCGGTTTCCGAATTACTAACGGGTAGGTAATTGTAGGTTTTATTGCCTACGATCAAGGAAAGATTTTGCACTTCTCCCAACATATTATACGTACTGATAGAAGCTTTTATACCATTTTCATACCATTCCTCCGCATTACCGGTTGTGTAGCCTTTCAATATAAATTCAGACATCATAAAACAAACCTCAGCATAGGAAATAAAAACGTCAACATATTTCCCGTCTAATCTGGGACCTCCATAATTGGCATCCACATTCTGAAGAAGTCTTTGATGGTATTTGGAAATCATATTGGCATTTATTCCTGCAACAAGGGAATTATCAGCGTAATTATAATCCATTTGGCCGATGGTTGGATCCTGCCTGTATGGAGGGACACCTATAAACCTATAGCCTAAAATTTCCTCCCCTTCAGCAGTAGTATAAAGTACTTTTGTGTCGTTTTCAGTGTCTACTGCAGCAGGTAAAGGCGTATTTGAAGCTTCATATATATCCAAAGTCGCTTCGTGGTAACCGTTTACCTGATAAAAGATTCTCAATCTTGGATCAAGGGTTTCTTTCATGTACTCAATAGTGGGTTTTGGGGCCCACATGGTGCCTTTCCACTCAAAATCAGCGCCGCTAGTTCCTCTCCATTCCTCTATTTGAGAAATGTCGAAAATAAACTGATCGTCGTCACTTGTGAAGCTTCCATCCCCCGATACAACCGAGGCAATTATGGATCTGGTTTTACTATCATCCTGTCTTTCAAACCGAGTGGCAATTCTTAACTTCACAGCATTGGCACATTTAATCCATTTGTCCCAATCTGCTCCATAATAAAAATCTAAACCAGCGAAATCAAATTCTACTTCGAGATTTTCATTTAATACACTTATAGCGTTGTCTAGTTCAGACAACAGCGTATTTAAAATCTGTTCCTGCGTATCATAATCAGGATTGGTCAAACCTTCTGATCTACCAAGACTAGCCTCTGTATAGGGTATTCTCCCATATTGGTCCGTAATTTTGAGCGCAAAATAAGCCTGTAAAATATCAGACACAGCCACCATTTTTTTACGGATTTCCTGCTCCTCCTCAGTCATTAAGCTTACCTGTCTTCTGAATTCAGTAAGATGGTTTAAAATGGATCCATAAAATGTTCCGTATCTTGAGCCATCCAGCAGGTTGTCAACACCTCCCGCATTTGATTCACCCTGAACAAGGTATTGGGCCCAGGTCATTGTTTGATGGTTTTCATGGTACCACTCAGCACCTTTGTATGTCCCCATCTCTTTCATGGCATAAGTAAGCAGGTATTCACTTGGTGGAACTGCTACGTTAGGATCTTGATTTATTACCTGAAAATCGTTTGTACAACCCACAAAAATCCCCAATGTGAGAAGCGTTATAACTATGCTTTTATATTCTTTCATCTTCTTCAAAATTAAAAGTTTGCCTTAATACCTAGAGTCATTGAAGTAATATATGGAGCCGAATTCATTTGTAATGGGTTGGCAGCTAAATTATTACTGATTGTAGGGTTGATATTGTCCGGCATTGAATTGTAAATAAATGGGAGATCTCTCGCAGTCAATATTATGGCAGCATTTTGCATTTTTAATTTGTTAGCCAATTCTGAAGACAATTGATAAGTCAGTGAGACTTCCCTTAAAGCCACCCATTTTTGCGTATACACACCCGTTATTGGTGTCCCTGTACTGGCAGATGTCCATCTATAAACATAGCCTGACCAATGTGTAGGCTCAACCAGTCCTTGGTTATAAGCTTCTTCGTAGGTCATTCCACCTACATCAACAGATGTTCTGTTATCGGCAGGACCCCTTGTGACTGTTGTTTCATCCGGAAACACTCCGTGGGGTATATAACCGTCTTCATATTCTTTGCCATAAAAATTCTGACCCTGTCCTTCACTGGTCCAAACAATCCCTCCTTGAGAAGCATCTCTGTTTGGCAATGAACTCTCAATAACGCCTTGATGCAGGCCATAACGGGCATCAGCAGAATAAATTTCACCTCCCCAACGGATGTCAAAGAGTACACCTAAACTTAGTCCCTTGTATCTAAAATTTGAGTTGACTCCTCCAAACCAATCTGATTGCATATTCCCCATGACATGAAGAGAATCAAGGTTTTGAATACCGATAGGATAAGCTATTGACCAGCCGTTTCGGGGACTCAAAATAGGAATACCATTGTTCGGATGATCAATATTATTGCCTGCAGCATCAGTTGCCTGGTAAGGTTTGTACCCTTTTCGGGTTACAAGATCCCCATAAGCACCACCAGCATAAGCATAAGATGCAGTTGCAGCATTGGCATCAGATGGATTGCCATATAAATTAAACTCGGTTACTCCGGGCACAAGTTCGAGTATTTTATCCTTGTTTCTGGTCCAGTTAAAACCCAGGTTCCATGACATATCCTGCCGATCAATTATTGCTACATCCACCAGAATTTCAATACCCTGGTTCTGGATATTTCCACCGTTTAAAAGAATTGATCCGATTCCGCTTTCACTTGGTACACTCAAAGGTATAATTTGATCAATGGTATTGTCCTTGTAAAAATTGAAATCAAAATTTACCAGTCCTTCAAACAATAAAGCATTGAAGCCCAATTCTATGGATTTCTTTTTTTCAGGTCTTATATTGGGTGAAACGGCTGTTGAGTTTTCAAATCTATACATGGGGATATTACTGGTCCCTATTCCTGCGGGTACAAATCCGGTAGAAATTCTAAATGGATCTGTATCATTTCCCACCTCAGCATAGGATGCTCTCAACCTTAGTGAGGATATGGCTGAAGGAAGTGTGAAATCATCACTAAGTACCCAAGACAAACTTTCAGAATGATAAAAGTAGGAGGGGTCACCTGATCCATCAGGATAAACTAAGGCTGATGACCAGTCATTTCTGGCAGTTACATTTAAAAATAGGCTGTTTTTGAAAGAGGCTGTTGCATATCCATAAAAGGAATTAATTCTTTTCTCATAACTTGTTCCACCTGATACATTTGGGTTTAGTCTGGAGTTTAAAATATTATGAAAGTCCCTTACAACAAAACCGCCACTCGTTCCCACACCTGTTCCAATTGATTTTGTATTCCAAGTATTAGCTCCACCAATTATATTCAAAGTAAGATCTGGGTTCAATTCAGTATCGTACATAAGTTTTGCATCAAAAGTTGATTGAAACTTCTCTCCGTTACTTAGTGAATAGCTACCATTAAGCCGGTCTGCACTTGTAGCAATACCTCTGGATTCTGTAGAGAATGTGAATTGGTTAATATTTCCTTCTACAGAAAAATTCAGGTTATCCATTATCTTGTAATCGATATTGGCTTTTGCCACAAGTGAACCTTCCGTTCTACCGGAATAATCGTGGTTCATGCTCATCCATTTGGCACTGTAATGGGTGTAGTAATAATTTCCGTTACCTGTAGGGTAGGGGACACCACCGTCCACATCTCTATAATTATTGCTCCATTTATCTACATCGTAATTTCTAGGAAAGCCGGTATGGAACCAATCGGAATTTGCTCCGGGGTTGACTGGGTTTTCTGCCAATGATCGCGTATAGTGGAACAATGCACCTACCGTCAGGCGGTTTTCAATTAACTCCTGAGTTCCCTTTACGCTCAATGACTTCCTATCGAAGTTGTTCCTTGGGATCACTCCTTTTTCAGTGAAATTAGAAAATGAGACCCTGAAGGAATTATTTTCTCCAGCGCCATCTAAGGAAATGTTAGTATTGCTGATGATTCCAGTATTAAAAGTTTTTTTGTAATTATCAGGTTGTGCTACCCATTGGGCACGACTCCCATCATAATCGATGTATTCCTGTCCTTCAAACTTGGGACCCCAACTTGCTGCATGTTCTTCGTACTGATTGTATTGCAGTGAAGGCAGGTCTGTGGTAATATCATAAAAAGGAAATTGCCTCGTATCGTGTTTGTCTTCCCGGGGATAAGTATTTGGCCCGTTAGTATTAAAGGTAAACCAGCCGGCTGTTTGCCCCTGACCATATTGATCCTGAAAATCAACTTGATCTGAAATAAAACGAGTACCTATTGTTTGATTAAAACTTACGCCAATGCCTCTCTTTTTTTTGCCTGATTTTGTTGTAATGATAACAACGCCATTAATTGCTCTTGAACCATACAATGCAGAAGCGGCTGCACCTTTCAGTATAGTGACAGATTCAAAATCATCAGGATTGAGGTTTTTCAATTGATTGCCCCAATCGGCCCCACCCGTTCCACTAACGTCATTGTCCATGATAACATTATCGACAACAAATATCGGTTGTGTATTTTGGCCGAAAGTTGAATTCCCTCTTATAGTAATTCTCGATCCACCAAAGGTTCCGCCTGAGGTTGTGCTTATTTGTACTCCTGCAGTTTTACCCTGCAAAGTACTAACTGGATTTACCAAGGTGGCCTGTGCCAAATCCTCTCCCTTTATGGTAGAAACTGCATAGCCAATGGTTTTGTCTTCTCTTTCAATACCCATTGCTGTTACAACAACCCCTTCAAGAGATTTGATATCAGGTTCCATTGTAACATTTATGACGGATTTATTCAATACGGAAATTTCTTGTTTTACATAACCGAGAAATGTAAATATTAAGACATCAGCATTGTTATCCACATTAATTTTATACGAACCATTTAATTCTGTGATGGTCCCATTGGAAGTTCCTTCAATAAGGATACTTACCCCAGGTAATCCATTTCCATTTTCATCGGTAACTACCCCCGATATTGTTTTTACATCCTGAAAGGACATTTCAGATTCAATTCGAAGATATGCATTTGCTTCTCCTGTTAAAGGACCCAATGACATAATACTCATTAAAATAAGACTGATTGAGGATCGTGTTAAAAAGGTCTTTAATTTTGTATAAAGTGATTTCATAAAATTAAAGTTTACATGATTAATTTTTTATTAATATATACAAAATATGCTATATTTAATGCTTTAAATCATAAAAATATATCCTTATTGTTTTGCTAAATAATGACTTACAACTTTTGTTGATTAGTGAAACGCCCTTATTTTATACTCAGTGGATTTCCATTTTCAAACAATTTTAAAAAATTGATAGGGATCAATTGCTCGTTCTTCGGGGAAAAGGTTTTCTACTTTAATGGGAAGATCCTGGCGCCGGATTCCTATTTAATTACGAATGTTTATCAGGCTCCAGTTGCGAATAGAATGTCTGGGGTTCGGTTTTCGTGGTGCCAGAGAAGATATCCAGCCTTTTTCTTCCAATTCGCTTTTGGTTTTCGAAAAATAATTTTTGCTTCGACAGGCAAAGTTCCCAAATGGAAGTAATTCAGAAAAACGATACACAGAAAAAGCCCTTTCAATTCTTTGAAAGGGCTTTTGCAAACATTGGCAATTTGTAAAAGGACATTAGAAATTTAAATTCCCAAAGTCATCAGGTGCTTGACTTTATGGTAAGTGAGGGTAGCTTTAATGCATTCTTTTAGTTCAGCTTCCGGAATTTTTTGGTCGAGCGGAAATATTATGGCGCGATTTCCTTCAAAATAAAATTGACTGTTGAAAACCAATTTGAATGTGGGAACTAATCTGCTGGTACATTGAAAATACATGGCATATTGATCTGGCGTCCTTTCCTTCCAATCCATTCTCAGTGTACTGCCATTTTTGGTAACATAGCTTGGTTCTCCCCATTTTAAAGTTTCCTCCAATTTAGAAAGCCCTTCAATTTCTTCTGCTGTCTCAATAACCAATTTACGCAGGTATAGCATTTTTGCTCTTACCAAATCTGGATAATTGCCAAAAACAGTGTTCACCTTCGGATTGGTTGTTAATTCCATTGAGGCCATATTATTATTGATTTACACCTATGAAAAAATCCACCTCCGCAGCTGATGGGTTTTGTGCTTTTTCACCGTAAACTTCAAAGTCAGCTTTATAAGTTCTATTCAAATCCATCTCGAAAATTTTTGACCATTGTTCGACGATTATTCCTTGTATTAAATCTCCTTGCGTAGTAGATTTTACATAATTCCCTCCCTCAAATGATCTTCCAACCATTCCATCAGGTATCTCATCTAAGCTTTCTACGCAACAACCAAGTATAGTCGTATAGGGTTTTGTATGGTCATCTTCGTAATCTGTGTACAAAGAATAAATGTCTGGACCAATTTTGTTTGGTATCTTATCGATTGTATTTTCAGCCATAAACCTGCCCCACAAGGCTGCAATGTCTTTCGAAGCCTGACCATTTTTATTGGTCGTTCTTATGGGTAATCCTATGATTTTAAAAGGTTCAATTTTCACGGTTTGCATATCTTGTCATTTTTGTTTCTTTGCAAATGTAACTTGTCCTTGTGTCATAGGTATGTCAGGGGTAGTTTGGTATTTTTCCCTACACTTTTCAAGGTACTGTTGCAAGCTCATGTCATGTGGATTGAAGAGCTCTTCCAATATTTCCATTTGCTTTATACAGTCCAACCGAAAGGCCCTGAAATCATTCTTTAACCTGCAAAATGCAATAAGGACCCAATTGTCTTGTGTGGTATACAAAGCAAATGGTTCTATTTCTCTATAGCTTGGAATGTTGTCCAGAGACAAGTAATCAATTTTCACCAATTGAAAATTGGCTATGCTAGATTGTAGTTGAATAAGGTAATTGCTGGTTTTTACTTGCTCCTCGTTATTGCGTACTTGAATTCTGCTACTCAGTAGTTCTGTCTTTTCTTTTTGCGTGCATTTTAAAACAGCTTTGATTTTTGTGATGGCACTTTCAAATTGCTCGGTCAATGAAAGGTCTTTGTTTTTTCTTATCAGTTGTTCTGCAGTAATAAGGGCATTTGCCTCTTCCTGGGTAAATAAAACAGGTGGTATTTTATAGCCTTCCATGATAGAAAAACCTTTTCCTTCTTCTGTGACTATTGGAATTCCAGATTTTTCAAGGGTTCGGATATCTCGGTAAATTGTCCTTATGCTCACCTGATGTTTATCAGCTATTTCCTTTGCCGTTACTATCTTCTTGGCTTGTAATTGGGTCAGCATTGCCGTCAATCTCGCCAATCTTGGTTTGTCTTCTGCCATTGCGGTTGGTTTTGCTTTTAGCTGTGTAGCTTTAAGCGCTATTGGTCCTGAAGTAAATATAGTCAAAAGATATTATCAGGTCCTTAATGGTTTTTGAGGTATGGGGCAAATTGAAGCGTATTATTATGGGTAATTCTTTAAATTATAAGCAAAGGCAAAATTAAATAAACCTTTTTTTCAGTTAATCCTTGGCACTAATCCAATTCTAAACGCATTTTGCTTTAAAGATTGATAATGTCTTCAAGAAGATAAATTTTACGCTAATTTTGGCATGAAGAATGTTAGGTTTTAATTTTAGCCTTTCCTGAAGGGCTACAATAATTGATTAGAAAAGAAAATTTTATTTGAACCTTATCCTTCTGAAGGATAATTATTTAAATATATTTAAGCAATAATTTGAAGAAAATAATCACCACCACATAAATCTCAAGTATGAAATGGCAAGGTAGACGTCAAAGTTCAAATGTCGATGACCGTAGAGGACAGTCTGGTCCAAGTAGGGGTATTGGTGGATTCAGTTCCCTATTGATGGGGCCCTTGATAAAAATTCTATTTTCAAAAGTTGGGTTGGTTCTTGCAGGCTTGTTCATTGTAATCTCCTTTGCCACTGGCAACAATCCGCTGAGTTTGCTTAGCGGTTTAATTTCAGGAAACAGTGTTCAACAAGTTTCGTCTTCTGCCTACCAAGGTACAGCAGAAGAGAATGAACTGGCTGATTTTAGTGCGACAATCCTGGCGAGTACGGAAGATGTATGGAATGGAATATTTGAAAACTACCGTGAACCAACCCTTGTATTGTTTACTGGTTCGGTTTCTTCTGCATGTGGTTCTGCCTCAAGTGCTACGGGTCCTTTTTATTGTCCAGGAGATGAAAAGTTATACATTGATTTAAGTTTTTTCCACGATATGGAGCAAAAGTTAAATGCCCCGGGAGATTTTGCCCAAGCCTATGTCATTGCTCATGAAGTTGGTCACCATGTGCAGAAGTTAATGGGGACTACGGATAAGGTACACAAACTGAGGGGGCAAGTTAGCGAAACAGAATACAACAAATATTCTGTGATGTTAGAATTACAAGCCGATTTTTTTGCCGGTGTGTGGGCAAATCGTTCTGAAAGCAAGATGAGTATGATGGAGGCAGGAGATTTGGAAGAGGCTTTGAATGCAGCCAATGCCATCGGAGACGATCGATTGCAAAAGCAATCCTCGGGTAGGGTAGTGCCCGACTCCTTCACCCATGGTACCTCGGAACAAAGGGTTAGGTGGTTTAAGAAAGGTTTTGAAACCGGGGATGTAGCGCAGGGAGATACATTTAATGCTGAATCACTTTAAGAAAATCCAAATGAAATTAGAGGGATAAAAGAAAATTTAAATTCTTTTATCCCTAATCATTCCCAATAGCGTATTTCCGTTAAAACTTGTATTCAATTACTCCTTTGATATAAAAGGGAGTTCCTGGAGTAAAGTGTATTTCTTCTACAGGCACTGTTTCATTTTGCAACCTTGATGCTGTAGCAAATTGCGTTTCATTCCATTCGGTATTTAGAAGGTTTTGAATTTGTATTCCGAAGTTTAAATTTTTCCACTTGTAGCCCATGTTCAGGTCTACTACTGTATAGCCTTCTGCAACAATCGAGTTGTCTTCGTTGGCAGGTCTGTTTTTGATATGTCGCACATTCGCTCCTCCATAAATCCCTGATTTATGAAGGGCACTTAGTCCGCTTTCTAAAATAAAATCAGGAGCCAATGGGATATAATCATTTCCGCTTTCCTCTTCCATAGACCTGGCATGTGAATAGTTGGTGTCAAAATTCCAGAACAACCATTTTAATGGCTGATAACGGAGACTTAAGTCAATTCCTTGTCTTCGGGTTTTACCACTTGGCTCTACTATTCCCGCATCACCCACATATACAAATTCTTGTTCCAGAAATAAGTACCAGTAGGCCGTGTTTACCAGTAACTTAGGAGCAGGTTTCCAAACAAGGCCGGCATCCAAGCCGTAAGCCGCAGGGAGGGTTTCCTTTCCACTTTGTGCAAGAATTACCCGGGTATCGTTGGAATGAAAACCTTTACCTCCTTTTAGGTACAATTGAAGGTTTTGAGTATAATCATACAAAACATTCAATTTGGGGCTTACAATTGTTTTTGAAGAGGTTTGGGTTTGGTAGGTAGCTTGCAAAGCATCATTGTATTGAAAATCAAAATAGTCAACCCTAAAAGAGGGGTTAAATGTCCACTTTTTATAATAAAAATTAGTATTTAGATAAGTGCCGAAATTGGTTTCATTAATTTCCCCAAACTGTATGCGTGCAAGGAGCTGCCTTCGATTTAAGGTATGGGATAACTCGTTGTTAATACTTTGGTCATTTCTCAGATTAACACCAGCCTGTAGTGTTGCTTCGATTTCATTGAAAGTAAATGAACAATAATATTCACTATTTAAACCGTAGATGTTCCGACTTTCCTTTTGTTTGATTTGATCCCCATTGACGTCATCCTCAAGAAAAAATGTAAAATTGGAAAACAACTCAAAATCATATTTACTGCAAAAAACGGTGCTTTTAATAAAGGACTGTTCATCTATAAATTTTTCATAATTGACCATTACATTGGTTCTACCTGTATTGCCCCCCTCTGTATCATCAATGGCACCAAATCGACTAATCATCCCCAAATCAACGGCCCTTTGAGGGATTTGACCGGAGGCATCCCATTTGCTTGATAAATGGGAGAAGGTGATGCCCAATTTATCTAAGGGTGTAATATTCCCGGTGTACTTTCCGAACAAATTTATTCTGTTGAAATTCTGAGGGCTTTCAAATGGTCCATCTGTACTGAGGTATTCCGTGGCAATATAGGCGTCGTGCTTTTCATTGTTCAAAACACTGAACATGCCCAAAATACGGTTGGTGCTAAATTGCCCCTTCTCCATTTTTATTGAACTGTTTTCCAGGTTACGTTTGGTTTTGAAATTCACATAGCCTGCTGTGGCAAAATTCCCCTTGTCAGCATAATATGGCCCTTTTCCAAAATCAATTTTGTCGACTGTTTCAGGAATAACAAAGTGCAGATCTGCATAGCCTTGGCCATGAGCATGCGAAACCATATTGACAGGCAAGCCATCTACTGTAATGCCAATGTCTGTGCCGTGATCTATGTCAAAACCCCTTAAAAATATTTGCTCAGCTTTCCCACCTCCAGCATGTTGACCTATGAAAAGTCCTGGTACCTGCCTTAAAATATCCTGAGAAGAGTTTACTGGATTGGTTTCCAGGTCTATGGTAGTGATAAGGTTTAAGGCATTTGTTTTAGGCGATATAACTATTCCTTCCAGGGAAATGGATTTCTCTTCCAAGACAATCGTTAAAGGAGAAGATAAAGATTGGACGATGATATTCTTTACTTCATACCCTATATGAGACAATTTTAGCGTATCTCCAAGGGTAATGTTTTGCAAAAGGAATTTGCCATTTTCATCACTATGGGTGTGGTTTTTAGTGGAAAGGTTTAATATTTGTGCATCAGAAACAAGTTCTTTTTTACTGTTGATAACGGTTCCTTCAATGGCTTGTGCAAAAAGATTGGTTTGTATTAGGAGGAAAAAGAAGGCAATAAATATTCGATTCATTGGGCAAAATTTATTTTAGATGATGATCGGGTTTGTATTTCGTAAGACTGATTTGGTAGATTAAGTAACCAATACCAAAATAAAGTGGATCAGGCCATGGCTTTCGTTCTTTATCCGGTACAATTAGTTAAGAAAACAAAGATAAGGGCATTCCTTTCTTTTTTGTGATTTGTAACTAAAATTATCTTATGTTGAAAGGTGCAGGAAAAAAATGAGTTTCGGGATACTGGAAAGGACATTGTCTTTCATCGAAATAGGCAATAAATATTTATTGCCTATTTCGATGAAAGATTGTAGAATTGTTCAGCCTGAACAAGAGATGAAATAAATGGGGGAGAAGTTGATTTTGCGTTTTAGAAAGCGTTTGAATCAAGTAGAGAGAAAGTTGATTTATGGCTACATTGGATCAAAATAATTGACGCTTTGAACAAAATGGGCAGTCCTACTATTGTTGATTATACAATGGAATCTACCATCTCTTTTTGATCCACGCCTGTTTTTCTTCCTCAATGAGGAATGTCCATGCTACTATTCGGCTCGATTTATTATTTGTTCCCAAGGGGATCGTTTTCACCTGATTTGCACCAACTTGTTCTAGTAATTTATAAATCCTTTTAAGGTTTGACTCTTTTGACACCAATGTTGAAAACCAGTAACAGTTTTTAGAAAACTTTTTGCTTTCGCTAATCATTTTCTGAATAAACCTGGCTTCTCCACCATCAAATATAAGCTCATGCCTTATACCTGAAAAATTGAGTGTAGGTGTTTTTACCTTTTTACCCGATAGATTCTTAATTTTTCTCCGTGTTCCTTTTTGGGCCTCCTCAATTGATGCATGAAAAGGAGGATTACTTATCGTTAAATCGATTCTATCGTTGGGGTTAATTATACCTTTAAAAATGGATTCAGGCTCTTTTTGTAAACGACATTCAATTTTACCTTTTAAGGATGGATTTGCTTGTACAATGTGTTGGGCGGATGCAATTGATTTTGTATCAATATCAGACCCAATAAATTTCCATCCGTAACTTGTCACTCCAATAATTGGATAAATGCAACTTGCCCCTATGCCGATATCAAGACAAGTAAATTTGTCTCCAGTTGGGATCCTGTTAGCATTGTTTTCAGCTAATATATCAGCAATATAATGGAGGTAATCTGCTCTTCCGGGTATTGGGGGACATAAATTTTCTGTAGGAAATTCCCAATGTTTTATCCCATAATAGTGATGGAGTATTGCTTGGTTTAAAAGTCTAACAGCAACTGGGTTTGTGAAATCAATAGATGCTTCCCCGGATTTGCTGGGTCTAATGTGATTTTTTAATTCCGGGATAGCGGCTGATAAAGCACTCAAATCATATTTTTCTCGGTTCTTATTGCGTGAATGTAGCCTTTCTTTCTCTTGTTTTGGTTTTTCTGAAGACATGTTTTATTGTGTTTTTATGTTTCTAATGCCTTCATATACAACAATAGCTACTGCGTTGGCCAAGTTTAAACTCCGGATATGAGGACTGTAAATAGGGATATTATAAACCGAATCAAGGTTTTCGGCGACTATACTTTCGGGCAGACCGGTGGATTCTTTACCGAAAACAAGAAACATGTCCTCTTTATAATCAATGGAACAGTAATCTTGTTTCCCATGACTTGAGAAGTAAGCAAATTGTTTGCCTTCGTTCTTTGCATAGAAGTCCTCAATACTCTCATAAATAAAGAGAGAAATATGCTTCCAATAATCCAAGCCGGCTCTTTTTAATCTTTTGTCACTTAATTCAAAGCCAAAGGGTTTTACAAGATGTAATGTTGACCCGGAACCTAAACTCAATCGGCCAATATTTCCTGTATTTGTGGGTATCTCTGGTTCAATTAATACAATATTTAATCCCATTATTTTTAGTTAATCCTTTACAACGGTTTGGGTGTGGGCATTACAGTCTTTATTGATGAAGGACTTCATTGCCTCTGTTAGCCCTAAGCGGTGAATATAGGACAAAATGATGGTGAGTGCAACGAAAAATAGCCAGAGTAGACTTTCTCCGACATTCATAAAGAATAGAAGTTATAGGTGAGAATATAGATCTCTAGCTACCAAATAGTAGGGATATTGATATAAGAAATAAGTGGGATTTTGGCTTACGGATGGCTGCTAATTTTGCCTTTTCGATTGATGTCAATAGGTACACTACTTCTTTGTTTCCAAAATGGCGCATCCCACCAACGCTGCTCTAAAGCATAAACATAGGCCCTGTTTTTCTTGTATATAGCATAACGGTTTTTAATGAAGGCTGTAAACGATTTGTCGTCTTCTTTACCATTGAAAAAGGAAAGAATCTTAGAAGTTACCTGAATTCCATCACTGATCCCTTTGTAAATACCATGAGCAGCTACAGGATCATAACTAGACGCGGCATCACCAATAGCCACCCAATTTTCCCCTTCAATAACTGGGGAAATTCCTGAATAAACTGGCCAGGTATAGTATTGGTAATCTTTTAATCGTAGTTTTTGCAAGCGTTCTGAAATAAATGCTGTATGGTGTAATTGGCTCTCAAAACCTTTATGATTAGATCCTTGTAATGCCGTTATACCCTCTTTATCCGTAATCTTCATGGTGATGATCCGGTTATCGGGCAATGCAGTATTGTACCACCATCCATTGGGTACGGCTTCTAGCTGTACCTGTTTAGTTGGCTTTCCTTCAGTAATTGTGGCCATTCGAATGGACGCAAATAAGCGGTCTTCTATGGTTTTACTGATACCTATGGCTTTGATAAATCGGGATCGGGAACCAGAAGCGTCTACAACAAATCGTGCTTTTATTTCGTACGCTGAATTTTCAGTCCTTTCTTTTAAACGTAAAACGTGCATTTTTCCTTCAGAAGAAGTATCTAAAAACCGGGTAGACCACAATATTTGAGCCCCAAGTTTTAGGGCTTTTTCAGCCAACATCTTATCAAAAACTTTTCGGTTTAAACGCCAGGAAGGCCCCATAGGATTCACTATAAAATCGTTGTATCCTACGTCTGCTTTACCCCATACAGAAGCATAACCTGGACAGGGTGCATGGTTGCCTTTATAAAATGCTCCGGCTACTCCCAGTTGTTTTAAAAGCAAGATGGTTTCCGGGGGACAGTTCTCTCCTATACGTTCTTCACCGGGTGACTGCCCTTCAATAATAAGTATCGATAGCTTCTGCTTCAAAAGAAGGGAAATGGCCACACTTAATCCAGCGGGGCCACCTCCTATTATTACCACATCAAATGTTTCTGCTTTACTCAAAAAGGATGGTCTTTTTTGGATTTTTTTGGAGGATTGGCGTTAAATGGCCATTCTGCTACAGGGTCTGTAGCATCTCCAGTATTGGTTAACTGTCCCTGTACTTCTAAATACAGTTCAGGAGAAAACGTTTTGTCATCCATTTCAACATTGGTTCCTTGAATAATGATTCCAATTTTATGCCAATTGTTAACAGCATCTAACGGATCTTGAAATGTAGCTGCTTGTGCTGGATTTACTGCATAGGTTCCAGGGCCACGAATAGACCATTTTTGCTTGGGCAGAACATTTTTTACTACTTCTTCTGCCACATAAACGGCATCAGGTCTTTGAGAAGGCCATGACCAATACAAGGTGGTTTCGGCACCATTGCTTTCGTTCACGCCATCTGTATTAATGTCTGTTTGATGAATGGAACAGGAGTTGTAATCTGTTTGCCATGGAGTAGCCATAAACTTAGAAATATCTCCTGGTTCTATACCATCGGTCATGTCGTGTAGAGGAATCCATCCACTAGAAAGGTAAGGGGTGTCTTTTTTTAGGTCTTTATAGTCCAAAGGATAATGCTTGATTCGGAAGGGTCCCGCACCGGACTTTTTCCAATCCTGAATATACATGTCTTTGCAACGCACGGTATAACTTACCTCAATTCCAGGAACGTATCGTCCGCCAAGGCAATTGGACAATGAAGCCATATCTAAAAATTCGCCTGGTCCCAAATTTCTTTTATTCCCTTTGCTAAACTTTTTCTTACTCCACTGCTCTAGCAGGAAGTATTGGGTTTTTGTAACCGTCATAAAGGATGTCCCTGCTGCTCCTAATGATAAAGGCATTAAGGGAGCTCCTATGTTGGTTTCGTCTTTATTAGGGTTTCTAAGGAAATTCAAAGCTGCCATAATCGTTCGATTAGGGTCATCATTTTCGCTTATAGCGTCTACTGCTGAATGTGCCCTTAATGCCATTTCAGGTAAATTGGCAGTCCACCTTTGTAAAGTACAGGCTACAAAAGTTGGTTTGATGTCATTTGCAAAATTAGGAATATAATCAGGGTTAAACTCTCCATTATTTGGATCATCGGTACCTTTTGCCGAATTTGAAGTTTTATGGAATAGATCAGGCTGTAAATCTAATTCACGAACAAAGGTATCGTATACATCATCCCATACTGACACTACATTACGGATTTGTGGGGCATAAGCAGGATCACCACATACTATCCAGGCCCCAAAAGCTTCTTCTCTACTTCCATCCTTGAACTCTAGCGTTACGGAAACGGGACCATCGGAAGCTGAATCAAACCATCCTACATTATTTAGATCACCAGTCATCTGAATAGGCACCCCATATTCATCGTATTGCCCGACAGCATTTCCGGAGCTCGCCAATACCAATAAACGTCCTTTATCATCGGTTAATATTTCTCCTAAGGTATCCAAGGCACCATTGGGCTCAAAAAGTTCGTCATTGGAATCCGAAGGGAAGCGTACTGGGTAATCTGGCAATTTTTCTATTTGTCCATTCTTATTTAAACAGGTAGGTATGGTACGGTTATCAAATTTCGCACTTTCTTTTTTTGAAGCTGAAATGGTTCTTGGTCCCGGGTCAATCATTAATCTGTTTAAACGATAAGGAGAATCAATATCGCCATGGGTTTCGGGATTACGCAATTGGGGAACTTGAGGAACCAGTACAGTTTTTCCATCAATGACCTTTTCCACGGGTGCATAAGCCTCTATTCCTTTATTGTTGACTACATTGTATACAGCCGCTTTCTTATTGGCCAAATGGCTAGACCAGATTAAATCACTTACCACTCTACCGTCAGGCAATTTGGTACCAATAGTTACTTCAATTCCACCGCCTTCTGGGTAACTTGAATCACCATTGTGATCATAAGCATAAATGCGGAACCTGCCAGCTTGCTTCTTTAAGTTTCCATCTTCATCTCTAAGGTCTTTACTGGTTACAGGCGTCTTTTCAGTTCCTTTTTTGATGGGTAATCCTCCTGTAACGTCAATTCCCTCTTGTGGTAAACCGGCACTGGTTTCTGGAGACAATATATAGTCATCACTGGTTCCGAAACGGGCAAAATTGATAGTAGGATGTACCCTAAATACGGTTTTATTTTTCATGTTTTGGTGTTTTAAATAAAGGCTCATTATTCACTGTATTTTGGAGTAACCCCATTTTCCCAGCAGTTACGAATTGCACCACCAACACTTGCCATAATGGGGAAGAAATTTTCAGGGTTCTCTCCTTTAAAAAGATTTTGCAAGGAAATTCTTAAGGTGGTAAATTGTTCAATCAATATACCTTCTAGTTCTTTATCTTTTTTTGTATATTCTGATAGGGGCTTTACAGGAAAGATTTCTGGTAAAGAACTGTTGTTTTTTATCAGGTTAAACTTCTCGAAATGGTCATCCACTGGATTTTGATCATCTGCAGTATTCTGGAAAGTTTTTAATATTGTTTCACTCGCCTTCGATTGTCCTTCTCCCTGATCTGTAATGAGGTCGATGAGTAAGCTTACTTGATTGTAGCCTGATGCTTTTGAATTTGAAACAGTCATGTCAGGCATATTCCTATAAAAGGCAGAAAAGAAGTCTACTTGTTTCACTCCACCTTTGATATTTTCCTTTAAAAGGGAGGTACCCAAGCGAAGGGCCTCATAAAATGCTCCAATGCTACCATATTCCTCCATATTACTATGAAGGGTTACCTTTTCTTCCGTTTCATAGTCTGGGATCTCAACCAAACACATTGCATTGATATGCTTTAAATCCAAACCACCTATCTCAGCAGTATAAGGCAGATAAGGTTTAATTACCTCTTTCTTATCCAATGAGAAATCAAGATGTGGAATGGTAGTGCCTTTATAAACAGGTGCATCAATGGTGGGTGATAATCCATAAGCATTGGCAATATTTGCCGCGGATTGCAAATGCAGCATTTCCTGGTTAACAACTGTTCTAATTAATTGATAGGAATCATTTGATTTGTCTTTTATAGAATACATCGCAGACATATAAAATGGAATCGTCCATAACTCAAGGTCTACTGCTCCCTGTAAGTGAACTTTTAAATGTTCTAGATTCCAGTCTTCATGGGTTAATATCATTTGTTTACTTTTTTGGTTAGCAGATGCTAAAGGTTGGTATTAAGAGAGTTGATACTTTATTGATAAATCCGAATAATTCAATTGCATTTCCTGACTTCAACCAAGAAGTGTTGTAACTGCAAGAAAATCAGATGAATTGAAACCTGAGAGATGGTGTCGCAATGGTGATAAGGAAATAGCAAAAATTGACTGATTTTAAAGAAGTTTCCATTCTGGAAGTGATTTATTGCAAATTCAAGGATAAAGAATACCTAAATTAAAACACCTAAAAACAAGGTGGAAATAACTTTTTATGGTGAAAATGGTTGGCTTTTCTTGTTATATGTATTCACCTAAGTGAAAAATTAATGGGCAGACAATAGATGAAATAATAATTTGTATTTCCATTTTCGTGGAATAATATCAAATCTTACCGATTCAATTGATCGCCATTATTTTGACAAAACAAGTTGTAATAAATGATTTAAATCAGTTGCTGCTGGTATTATTATGGTTCAACCAAACTACGAATTTTTTTTATATTTATATATATGTAATGTTTTATTTTTTACTACTTAATCATTAGTAAATATGGGTAATGCATGATTATACAGTATTTATTTTTTAAAAAAAGACGTAAATTCCGAATGAATTTTAGAGATTAATCCTTATTTGTATGTAAATGGGTTTACCTATAAATGCTCTTGCCGCGTAAAATCTGGGTTTTGCTAAATAGAAGGTCAATTGCATATTTGAGCTTAAAGTCATACAAGTCATTAACAGCTCATGAAAATAAAGTGGCAAAGAAGCGCAGCAAAATATGCTGGGTAGGAAATTGGGTCTTAAGCTATGAAACAATCTAAGAATAAAACTAAAAATCGCCCTATTTAAATTATGCTTTTTTCCCAATAATAGCAAGAACAATCAGTGGCAGGCTTTGTGCAATATAACAATCCGTTTAAGGCAGCACCTACAGACTCAGGAATAAACCATTATTGGTCAAGTTGGCGAAATAGATTGCTATCCTTAAAAAATGGGAATTGGTTACTGGTTACTTAGGGTATAAATATTCCAGAATTTGCACTATTTCAACCACCTGGTTTATTTCTAAATGCAAAGGGTTATTGCCTTTGTGTTTAAGCACTATGACATTTTCTGTTTCATTGAATTCAATGGACAATTGGGAGAAATCAATTTCCCAACTGAAGGTATTTAGATTTTCTACGAACAATTGCTTTACATAGGGTGTTTTTGTGTAATTTTCATTCTCCCATGTTTGCTGCGAAAGCCTTGTTAACAGTTGAATTAGATCTTGGGTATCAGAAAGAGCCAATTGGCAATGATCCCCATTTTCATAGTCAATTTGCAAGCTTATTCGGTATTCATAGCTTTGAACGACAATGTTTCCTTTCTTAAGGAATAAATTAAAAAGTTGGTTTTCCATTTATCCAATCCCTTGAGGGGTCCACATTTTTAAAAACCTGAATTTTTTAGGGTATTCTTCTCTCGGGCAAAAAGCCAAACAAACCTCCTTGTTGTCCAGGCTAGATTCTGTCAACAAGATGTTTTCAGATTCATTTTTAAGGTTATTAAACGAAGCTTCATTAACTACACAAACCACCTTCTTAAAGATCCCATTGATCCATTTCACCATGTGCTCATTTTCTTCAAATTTTATGTAGCAGGCCAAGGAGGCATGAGCCGTAATAACAGGAATTAATTTATCTGGAATGTTGTCCTTTACGACGATATACATTTTCATAAATGCGAATGTTTTAAAGTAGTCATAAATTAGCAATTGGGGTGATGACTTAGGCATTACATGCTGTATTGTCTATCGTATTGTTTTTTTCAATTTAAGAATAATTGTTTGATTGAGGTTTGTTCAATGCCGATTTATGGTATTTAAAAAGTAGCGATGGACAGCTTACCTGGGCACAATTTTTAATACTAATGGTTTAAGGCCGTGGTTGTTTTAATGGATGCTGTAACTGTACTAAAAGGTATTAAAGGTTTGATTCAAAAGTATAATTTATATCTGCTATTCTACTTTTAACTGTTCAATTGCATAGTATAAGCGATTCTGGGCTCCTTCCTGGGAACCGAATATCGTGCGAGATAGTTTGCCGTCTTTGGTGATTAAAACCCATTGAGGGGTGCCAGATGAATCAAATTGATCATAAACAGTTCTTCCATTGTCTAAGAAAATTGGAAAGGGAAGTTCATCAACTGTAAAAATACTTTTTATATCACTTTCAGTTGCTTGGCTTGAGTTGAAGCTTGTATGAATGCCAACAACTTGTATCCCTTCATTTTCTTTATGCAACTCATAGGCCAGTGGTATTGCTCTACCGGTACAACCCAAACATTGGTTGTTATAGACAATGGCCAAAAGTGGTTTGCCTTGATATTTTTTGATGAGATCAATTGGATTGTTGTCTAAGTCGCGAACAATAATTGATTCAACTAAGTCATTTTCACTTACCATGGTATCCTTTAAGTTTCATTTCTTTTTCTTGTGATGTAGGCTGTGGTTTTTTCTGGTAAATCAATGGCGTTGTATTCAAAGTCAGTAACCCATTCAAAATCGAAGATAGTAAACCCATCAAAACATTCGCTAGGTACCAAATCAAATGCTTTCATTACCATTAAGAACCGATCGATACCACCATATGGGAAGTTATCAGCCACATATTCAATGATTCCAAAATGTTCATTTTGCCTTTCAAGCCTGGTCAGGTATACCTCAAAATCAAATTCTAAATAATTTAATATTGAGAGCGTTTCTTGGACACCAAGTACTCCCAATTTATCATTGTCCACTCCCAGATATCTTTCTAAAAATGCATTGGCATAGCCAGGTATTAATGATTGGTATCTTTCTTTTGCGGGATCTTCATCCAATGATGCAATTAATTTTTCATAAGCTTCATCTGATTCTTCCTTTGATAAATTTTCCCAATCAATGAGGGGGGGCTCTTCTTCCTCAAATTTGAATCCAGGTTGCCTGACATTGTCCATATGTTCAAATAGTTTTTGAAAGTCTTCAAACTTAATAGAAGATTGTATATTGAATCTGATGAATAACATTATTTAATACTTTTATGGTAATGTGATCGATTCGAGGGGGATTATGGCCAATTCAGCACTATTATTGTTCCATGAAGCCCTGCCTTCGCTAATGGGGCGGCCCACTTTTCCACCGCTATTTGAATACCCTACATAAAGTTTTCCTTGGTATTCCACGGCGTGAGGATAGGCCAAAGCAGCTTTTGGATGCGATTCTCCTGGTCCTTCTGGAAATACGGCATGCCGGATTACAAAAACTTTGGAAAAGACCAATTCTCCAGGTCGGCTAAGAGCGATAGTAAGGGTGTTTCTTGATTTTTTGACGCCTTTAAAAGTTGCACCAATCAAATAATATTCACCAGTACTCAATTGGCCAGTATAAGGTTTTGAAGTGTTCATGGGCAAATTACTGGGTGCAAGTGATGTCCAGCTACGGCCATAATTTTCACTTTTAGAGGCGAGTGCAATGGGTTCTGCCCCCCAGCGAGCTACGTTAATTATCTCAGGACCATCTATCATTATCGAGCTTTCACCCCAAACGCTTTCTGTTTTCATAGGGATAACAACCACTTCCCATTTGGTGAAATTATCGCCATGGCTAATGGCCACTGCTGGTGGATTGTTGCCATTGCCAATTTCATTAACTTGAAAGCCTGACATTATCCAGTTGCCATTTTCCATTTTCTCAGGGGCGGCAAGTGGCCAAAAATTATTTCTTGCGACCACTCCCTTGTCCTCCCAAAGGTCTGTGTCTTCATTCAGCAGGTATGCACGAACGCGAAGGTTTGCCATAATGCCATCATATTCGCCTTGAAAAGCCCACAACTGGTCTTTGTATGAAAGGAATTCACCATGACTAACGGCTACTTTTCCGCCTCCTCCTATGTTTTTTACTGGCCCCCAGGTTTTTCCACCATCTTCACTGACACGGTAATTGGCCTCCTCCGTTACGGTGTTTTCACCATTTTTATTGTGCCCAAATGAAGCGTAGAGTTTGTCCTTGTGCCAGATTAATGCTACTCCATGAAGGAAACGGTAGCCGTCTATGTCAAATTCAAAGGGTTTTATTACCGAAAATTCAACGTTTTCAATAATAGGAATTTCTTTTAATTCTGGCATTGTTTCCTTTGAATCCCATAAAGGGAAGAGATGCTGTGCAGGCAATGGTAAGGCGCATAATACCGCAACCAATAATAATATACTTTTCATTTAGGTTATTTTTTGATGTTAATCGCTAAAAATAATATTTGCTATTACAGATTTCGAAAGATAAAAACCGGATGTTCATTTATTAAGATTTCTTGATGCCATATCCTGTTTGAATACTCCCTCTAATAGCTTGTAAAGTTCTGGATGTTTGCGCTTTAATAATTTTGGTCGCTCAAAGAAATACTCACTCGCAACGGAGAAGAACTCGGCTTGATTGGTTCCTCCGTAAGGGTTTATGTCAGACTTTCCCTCCTGAATTTCCACCAGCTTTTTATTGATAAAATCCAGCCAGGGTATGGTATATTGCCTTTCCATAAGGGAAGAAGGGACACCATCGACAGATCCATCTATTTTGTCGATTAAATGCACAAACTCATGAATGGCCGTGTTTTTCTTGTCCGTTTCATTTTGAAAGCCAAGCTTTAATGCTTTTTGTGATAAAATCATTACCCCCTCCATTGGACCATTCCCAACCATTCCTGCAACCCTTCTGTCCTCGCCTTCGGTTGCAAACCCCTCATTAAACAATGTTGGGTAGATCAGTACCTCATAAAGGTTGATGTATTTCCAATCCTCAAACCCAAATATTGGAATAATGGCACTGGCGGCGACAAGTATTTTATCGGTAAGGTCTATGTTTGTTTTTACGCCTGTAATTTTGCAGTTCAATAGGAACTCTTGGATTTTGTATTCAAATCTTTTTTGTTCCTCAGCAGACAATGACCTGTAATAGGATACTTTATTGTTCAGCACATTTCTCCATTCATTGGGGAAAGATTCGCTAGGTAAAACCCATTTTGAGTCCTTTTTTAGTTTCCAGCGAAAACCGATGAAACCAAATACTATTAAAAAGAATAAAACATAAAGAAACGTCATAGGGGAATTGTATGGTTTTGGCGCATTAAAGGAAACAATTGATTAACGAATACAGCAGTAACAGGTTGCTGGTGGCCGTTTTCCATTGACGCTGAATTGGTGTTAAGTCCAGTATGATCCAGACATCAAAAGGCTAAAGTTAAATGGTTTTTTATCGGTTTGTGGTGTTAATCGTTTTTATAAAGACGAACAGGAAGAATACGCAAAATAACAGATCATTTATACCATAGCTCGAGTAAAATAGGCCTGCCATGATGTCTTTTTCATACACTTCTGAAACATTATTGTCAAGCATCCAATTGATCCAAATGTAGCCGTAAATGGATTTTTCAATGGCAAAAATACCTACAAGCCATATTACTTTTTCATAATTGTAAGCAATAGAAATATAAGCCAGTCCCCAAATTGCAATCATTAACAAGCCAAAGTTCGACATGACCATTGGATCATATTCAGGAATGGTTGAATTACTAAAGAACCGTGAAAAAACCAAAACCGTTAAGTTCATCAAGCCTGATAGTATAAAGCCTTTTGCAATTGTTTTATCTTGGATTTTCATATTTCAGGTGAATAGGTAACGTTGATTGGTTTATAAAAGATTGTGCCAATGTAGCAGTCGAATCAAAAATCGGCAATTCGAAACCAATAGGTGAAAAGAAGTCATTGTTTCTGCCAGTTACGCATTTTTGCGGTATACATGATGAGAATGAAGGTCAAATAGGGGACTGATCGTATGATGAAAGTTTTGGGCGATAAAACAGATAAAAGTCTACCAGTCCAACGGGAGGATCGGGGAGGGTGCCGTGAGCACATTGCCCACGGTTCGATTCCCCAAATCCTATATTTATCTAATCTGACCACGGAGCAAACCGCCTCCATGTTGAATGGAATGAACATTCACATACACGGGATCATTGTTGACTATTGTTAGGTTTTCTGCACTTAGGCTGAGGCTTTTTGCTAGGTCAAGCTGTGCATTGTCTGTTATACCTAAATTTATAAGCACCCCTCCATTAACTTCCGAAGATCCTGCGTGTACATGACTTGCCGTTATCGCATCTGTAGCATCCAGGTCATTCACAATCACTTTATAAAGCATGGATGTACCTATTATTCTTAAATAGGCAGCGCCTGTTTCATTTCTTCCAGCAATCGCAGGGACTTCATTGGCAGGGGATAAAGCTACATTGTAGGCATTGTCAATGGTCTGGTCAATTTGTCCTCTTACCAAGCCACTGCTTTTGTCTGTTGAATGAACATTTACGTAAACATCACTGCCTATTAAGGTAGCCACTTCGGCATCAGTTAATGTAACCGCTCCTGTGGCCATATTGCCTGAAAATGCGATATTGGTTCCATCTACCAGAGTAATGGCTACACTTCCAGCCGTTACGACATCACCTGTGTGAACATGTGCCATGGTTAAATTATCGGTGGCCAAGAGATTGTCAATTGTAATTGTAAATTCCAATGAATTGTCGTCAAACAATGTCATTTGAATGTCACCTGTTTCATTTCTGCCGGTTACCATGGGAATGGAGTAAGCATTGTCCAAATCAATATCGAAGGTCTGTACATTTACCTTGGCAGGGGTTTCGTCATCGTCCTTGCAACTGAATGTGATCAATGCACAAAAACTTAGCAGCATTAACAAATTGGTTACTTTCATCCTCTAAAAATTTAAATGGTAGTGTCTACTTCTTTTTATAGTCCTTTTTCAACAGGTTCAGACTTTGATTCTTTTCTTAAATGTAGAGAATAGTTGACACATAAACCAAGCCAACCTTCAGGCTACTACAATTTAATAATCCCAGTTTTAAACATAAAATATGGAATAGATTTTCAATTCCGTGATAGAATAAATCCCCTGAAAAAGGTCAGGACAGGCTGAAAAATGTAAGGAAACCCTACTGCGTAATTCCATCTAAAATTGACCCGTGAGGCAATCCACTAGATCTTATACAGTGCTTTTCTTTCCCCAATTGTTCTTTAAATAGTTCAAAGCATTTATAAGGGCTTCTTTGGAAGGTTTGGGATTGAAGTCCAATTCCTGCCTTGATTTCTGAATGTCGTAATCTTGTTTCAAACCATAAAACATGTCCAAATAATGCCGTTGTAATAAGGGTTCTTTACCGGTGATTTTGCTACCACATTCCATTAGCCCTGCTACCGCATACAAAAGGGATTTGGGTACTTTTTTTGGTGTTTTTAAATTTAATTCCGGGTACAATTCGGATGCTATTTTAACGCTTTCTTGTAAGGTGGTGTGTTTTTCGTTCGATAGGATGTAACGTTCTCCATTTCTGCCCTTCAACATCGCGCTGTAGGCGCCATTGGCCACATCTTTTACGTCAATCCAATTTAAGGTGACATTGGTGTCAACCGGAATTTCTCCCTTCAAAATCTGATAGACTAGCTTATTGGTATAGCTCAGTTTATGGGCTTCACTACCAATCATGGCAGAGGGTAAAATCAATACGGTTCGAATCCCATATTTTTTTCCCAATTCAATGGCCAGTTTGTCAGAATCATTTTTAGAATTGTAATACCAGTTTCGGCGGTCCTGGTTGTAGCCATTGTTAACGTTTGCAGGCAATTTTGTGAAGTCCAGCGCAGCTACTGAACTTACATAGACGATGTTCTGAATGCCGCATTCCCTGGCCATGTCAAATACATTCTGCGTTCCTTTTACATTATTGTCATAGATTTCGACCTTAGGATTTTTGGCCCACATACTGAAATTTGCGCCCACCGCATAAAGGTTGGTGATTCCCTGAAAGGCTTTCTTAAGTGAAGTCCTATCGGTAATGTCTGCGGGTACTACTTCACAATCCAAGCCTTCAAAGGATTCCAGGTTGTTTGTATTTCTTACCGTAGCCCTTACTTTCTGGTTTTTAGAAAGCAATAGCCTAACCAAATTATTCCCTAAATGCCCGTTGGCACCTGTTACCAATGAAATTTCCTTGCTCATATTGTTTTATTTTTTGTTTGAGCAAATTTCAGCAGCAAGTAAGAATTTTAAAATAACATTTGTTAGAAAGCGATTTGCTTGCGGATACGGCTCAATGATTGGGGTTCAATGCCTAAGAATGAAGCGATATTGTCGACGGACACATTCAAAGCCAGTTTTGGGTGTTGATTTAGGAACTTTAGGTAGCGCTCTTTGGCGGTTAAAACTTGAAAATCTTTTACACGATCTAACTTACAGCTCAAGTGTTCATTCGTGACCGTTTTGACAAGCTCGGCCCAAACCGGGGTTGATTCTTGCAACAATTCAAAGTCTGGCTTTGAGATTTTCACGAGGGTACAGTCGGTTATCGTTTCATAATAATCCGAGGAGGGTGTTTCGCTCATAAAGCTGTCCAAAGACGTAAAGAAATCATGTTCATCCACTAAATGCTGCACGACAAGTTTACCTTCAATATTTTGGTACCCTTTTACAATCCCCGAACTCAAAAAATATACATATCGTTCGATCTTCCCAGCCTCTAAAAGTTTGGTTTGTGCAGGTACATTTACTGAAGTTAAGTGTTTTTCAAGCAAAGCAATGTCGTCCTTGCTTATAGAAAAGCGAGTGTCTATATAGTTGAGTAGATTTTTCATCAGTGCATCTTGAAGTGTGCCGGTATAATTCTAGGGGTGGAGGTCAATTTCTAAACTGCCCTCTTTCCCGCTTTAAATGTACTAGTATTTTATTTATATCCTGGGTTGGATCCATTTTCATAGCATAGACGTCATCGGTAGAATTAGCGTTGGGCCTGTGTGTGGAAAACCGTGAAAATCCCAATTTAGTTGGACTGCCAAAACCTTTTTTAGCCCAGGAAGTATCCAAAAGGGTTTGCTGTAATGAAGTTAATTCGGGTTCGATTACAAATCAATTAACGATCTGCATTTGGATTTTGTCAGGATTGTTGCTAAAAACAGGCAACAATACCGCCAAAATCCGATGTTATTTGCGTTATCGATCCACGGGTTTCACCCGTGGTTATTGTTGTTGAAGCCCTTTAGGCTTCTTTGGTTTTTCGTCTAAATTCACGGGTTTGTCTATTCATCTGATATCAAATCCTATAAAACAATCGTCATTCCGAGGCTTAGCGATGGGCCTGTGCGTGGAAAGCCGTGGGAATCCCAATTTAGTTGGACTGCCAAAACCTTTTTTAGCCCAGGAAGTACCCAAAATGCGTTTGCTGTAATGAAGTTAATTCGGGTTCGATTACAAATCAATTAAGATCTGCGTTTGGATTTTGTCAGGATTGTTGCTAAAAACAGGCAACAATACCGCCAAAATCTGGTGTCGTTTATGTTCTCGATCCACGGGTTTCACCCGTGGTTATTGTTGTTGAAGCCCTTTAGGCTTCTTTGTTTTTCGTCTAAATTTTAGGTATTGTCTACTCAACTACCCTACAATATAAAGGTTATACTATATTAATTAGTTGATATGGTTTAGTCTTCTTTTGGGACTCTTCAAGTTGGTCATTAAATTAGCCAATATGAAAATTACTAATCATTCATTGATGAACTGATATCATAGGACAATCGTCATTCTGAGACCTAACATTTTCAAAAATGCGGCAATCCAGATGAGAATATCCAATGCCGCACCCCAGTGGGGTGCAATCTTTGTAGCCCTGGGTAAGCCGACGCAGGAGGTGCGACCCAGGGTCTAAATGAGTGGCATTTGTAGGGCATTAGCATCCAATACGCTCAACAGTGAAGCCGGCTTTTCGCTAATGCCAGTGGCCACTTACCCGAGAATTTCAAAATCTGTCATCGGTAGGCTTAGCGATGGCCCTGTGAGGAGAAAGCCGTTGGAATCCCAATTTAGTTGGGACTTCTTCCACTGGAGCATTAATAATGACCTACATTATTGGGTCTTTCAGGAATGTTTGCTGCTTTCATCCTTTTTCGGAAAGCTTCTTTACTTTCTCCGGGACTTGGCCATACATCACTGGGGCGATGGGAGTCTGACATCATTTTGTTTATCGCTTCCACTTTGTCTTTATTGTCAGCACTTATGTCATTTTCTTGTTGTGGGTCAGTGATCAAATTGTACAATTCCAACTCAGCTCCGCTTGCTTTGTGTCCATAATAGTCTCCCCAGCGAACGGCTTGATTTTGATGGTGTTCCCAATACAGGTACTCATGTTGTTTTTGCACGCCATCTCCGGTAAGGGTTGGTAAGATCGAGAGGCCATCTAAACCAGAAGGTGTACTTACCTGTGCCAAATCTGCTGCCGTTGGGAGGAAATCCCAAAAAGCCCATATATGATCGCTTTCTGAACCTGCTGCAATATGACCTGGCCAACGTGCCATGGCCGGTACATGAAAACCGCCATTGTATTCATTGCTTTTTTGCCCTCTGGTAGGGGACAAATGTTTGAAAAATTCACTTAAAGTAGGGCCTTCTTTGAGGTCAAGATACCTTGCTTCATAGCCATGACTTGAATTGCCATTGTCTGAAGCGAAGAAGATGATGGTGTCATCATCCAATTCCGATTCTTCTAGCAAGGCCATTAACCGGCCTACATCTCCGTCCATGCGGGAAATCATGGCGGCCCATTCTTTGTGCTGGATAGGCCAATCTTTGTCTTTGTATTCTCCAAGCTCAGGGACGATTAGCGGGCCATGAGGAGGGGTGTTTGCCAGGTACAGGAAGAAAGGCTGCTCTTTGTTTTGCCTCACAAATTCAAGTGCCTTTTCATTGATGATATCAAAAGAATAAACAGCTGCTGTCGGGTCTTCTATGCCGTTGGGAATTACTTTTCCTTCTTCATCATAGGCACTTGCCTTGGAATAGTTTTCGTATTCATAATGGGATTCATTCCCAGGGAAATAGACCTTTTCTTTGTTGTGATAGAGGAATTCAGGATAATAGGTGTGGGCTTGTCGTTGGTTGAGGTAACCATAGAATTCATCGAAACCCATATTATTGGGAATCCCCGGTTGGTTGTCCAATGCCAGTCCCCACTTTCCGAATAAACCGGTTTTGTATCCCGCTTCTTGCAAAAGCATGGCCACCGTATAATCGTCCTCTCTTAAGGATTCGCGAAAGGATTGATAAGAATTGCCCCTTACCCTGGCATGCCCCTGATGCAATCCCTGCATCAGCGAGGACCTGGATGGCGCACAAACGGTACTTCCTGCATAAGCATTCGTGAATTTGATTCCTTCATAGGCAATCCTGTCTATGTTTGGGGTTTTGATTTTCTCCTGACCATAAGCGCCTAAATCACCCCAACTAAGGTCATCACTTAGTATAAAGATGATGTTAGGAACCCGTTCTTCTTTTTGATTTTCCTGGCTACCAGAGCAAGCAGAAAACAGGAGCAAGGGGATCATCAATGCCAATGTACCCTGAATGTTGATGGAGTTTCTATAAAATGGTTTAAACTTCATGTAATGCTGATTAATAATGGCTTAAAATGTACTTTTTCCTGTCTTCTGCATTGTAGGTGCCGATAGTCCAGGATTTATCGTTCTTCTGTACCTTGAAAGCAGGTTTTACAGATCGATCCATGTTTTTGATATCCAAATCTCCTGCTACGGACTTGTCTCCCAATAGTGGGTTCAATACCGCTAATTCCCTAGGCGAAAGGGCCTGATAAATTTGAGGCAGGTCAAAATAGGTCAATATTCCAGGTAAAATAATCTCATGTTGGTATTCGGGGCTGTCTACTACCACAATGTTTTCAAAAGAAATAAGGGGATCCTCCAACAGAAATGAAGCAATGTTTTCATCAATTGCCCCAGCAAAAGCGCCATAAAGAGCGCCCATTCCCGTACCCCAATAATGTATCTTTTTGGCATTGATTGCTGGTGATATTAGCCAGTCGGTAAGCGCTAAAACATCTCTTACCCGTTGGCCAAAAATAGGTTTTCCCAATAGAAAATCCCAGAACTTATTGGCATTGTCAGGGCCTGTTTCGCCAATGCCTCGCAAATCAATGCCAACCAGTAAGTACCCTTTGGCTAATAGCGCTTCTACCAAATCCAGATCCTCCAACAAATTCGATTTTCCTGCTTCATGAACGTAAAGGATCACTTCTTTTCCTACCAGGTCTTCATCTGCACCCAAGACAATACCAGGTACAATTATCCCAGATTCAGGCTCCATGGTGAATTTCCGTAACGTCATGCCCTTGAGTTTCATGGGAGCTTGCAGTGTAGCATCTCCTTTAATGTCCGAAAAAGAGGTGTTCAACACCTTTTCAATCAATTGGGGCAATTGCTTTTGAAGTTCCGCTAGTGTTTGCTTTGATTGGATGGTTTTCCAATTGGCTTTGTTTTGGCCCAAATGCGCTTTTATCAAATCCAGTTCACTGATACTACCGGCTTCCTTATAAACAGTTCCGTTTTGGCTGGCCCATAATTCCTCTTCTTTCATTAATGGGGTATCCTTCTCCCAAAATTTTGAGGGATCACCTCCGGTCCATTTCAGCATCCATGAATAAGTGACTTCCCTTTGTTCTTGGTTGTAATCGTGGCCTGCATGGACCATGCTTGTTTTGAACTTCTCTGGCATCCCATGAGCGGCATAGGATTTACTTAGCCAGGTATCCAATTCCCAAACACCCCGAGTAGGATTCAAATTGTCATCAGTTGTGGCATTAATCATTAAGGCCTTGGGCACCTGGCAAAACAATGGATCTCCCCGAGGATCTATCAACTGACCGAATGCGCCGAAAAAGACCTGCTCATGATCGGAGGCAAGGTTCGCGTGGGTGCGGTGTGACCAGGTATTGGGATTGCAGGTGGGTACGGCAACAGCAATGCGATCGTCAAGGGGTAGGATATAGGTGGTCGTCATTCCCCCTCCCGAACTTCCGGTCATGCCAATTTTTGTGGGGTCTACTTCGGCCCTGCTTTCCAGGTAGTCGATGGCCCTAATGGCATCCCAGGCCATGAAATTAAATAGGTGGGTGCCGCTTAAAAAGGCTTTTGTTCCCAAGATCCTGTGAGAAGCCAGCAGTCCCCGTTCTCCCTGGCCTATCTGGTCAATGGTCAGCACCACAAAGCCATTTTTCGCCTGTGCGATACTCATCCTTTGGTACCGTTCATTGGCTTTTCCATTTTGGGCATGGCCTATGACATTCAATTGGGCAGGTCTTGGTCCGGTATAGTTTCTGGGAAGGTATAGATTGGCACTTACGTATAAATTAGGCCGGCTTTCAAACAAGATTTTTTCGATGCTGTATTCCTCGTACTCAATTCGCCCCGTAACACGTGCATTCAAAGGTGTTTTTTCTGGAAATGCACCTGTCCATTCTTTCATGGCATCCGAAATGGAGGCCGCACGATTGTCCCAGTCCTCTGCTGATTTTAAAGTGGAAAGGAGGGAATCCCTTTTGGCAAATTGGACAGCTACCATTTTGGTAAGGTAACTCCGCATCATGGTAGTTGCAGGCTGATTCAGGACAGTCAAATCATCCACCACGAGGGTGTTTTGCCCATTTGCAACGCCAACTATTAAAAGCAAAATAAAATTTAACCAAATGTGTTGCTGCATTTTACCTGATTTAAAGTAGTTATGGGAATTCTAATTAACTGTTTTAACCGGATTATGCAATACTATTTTTAGTGAGAGGTCAGGATTATCTGAAATTATTGCCTTCGACAAGCTCAGGCGACGGTATGTTCACGGTGGTTGAGCCTGTCGAAACCACGTTGTAGATTATCGTACTTGTTTTCATTGATACCATTGCCTTCGACAGGCTCAGGCGACGGTATGTTCACGGTGGTTAAGCCTGTCGAAACCACGTCATTTAATATCGTTTTTGTTTTCATCGATACCGTTGCCTTCGACAAGCTCAGGCGACGGTATGTTCACGGTGGTTGAGCCTGTCGAAACCACGTTATGTATTATCTTTTTTGTTTTCATCGATATCATTGCCTTCGACAAGCTCAGGCAACGGTACGTTCACGGTGGTTGAGCCTGTCGAAACCACGTTATGTAATATCGTATTTGTTTTCATCGATATCGTTGCCTTCGACAGGCTCAGGCGACGGTATGTTCACGGTGGTTAAGCCTGTCGAAACCACGTTATGTATTATCTTTTTTGTTTTCATCGATATCGTTGCCTTCGACAGGCTCAGGCGACGGTATGTTCACGGTGGTTAAGCCTGTCGAAACCACGTCCCTCGGATACTGTGTGTAATTTTTCGCTAAATGTGGCAATAATTCAAGTTTTCCATTAATCAAGGCTTCTTTCTTTGTCCTGCTCCAACCTTGAACCTGTTTTTCTCTATAATAGGCTTCATCTATTCTCTGATATTCTTCAGAATAAATCAATTTTACAGGCAATCTCTTCTTTGTGTGATTGGCACCTTCACCATTCTGATGTTGTTCAAGTCTAACATCAAGATTGTTGGTACTTCCTGTATAGTAGGTCCCATCGGCACATTCTAATATGTAGAGCCAACCTTTCATATTTACACATTAAGATTTAATATACCAATACACCATTGCCTTCGACAGGATTACGATTCCGGTGGTTGAGCCTGTCGAAACCACGTTATGTATTATCGTACTTGTTTTCATCGATACCTTTGCCTTCGACAGGCTCAGGCGACGCGTCAATATCGGTGGTTGAGCCTGTCGAAACCACGTTATGTATTATCGTATTTGTTTTCATCGATTCCGTTGCCTTCGACAGGCTCAGGCGACGCGTCAATATCGGTGGTTGAGCTTGTCGAAACCACGTCCCTCGGATACTGTGTGTAATTTTTCGCTAAATGTGGCAATAATTCATGTTTTCCATTAATCAAGGCTTCTTTCTTTGTCCTGCTCCAACCTTGAACCTGTTTTTCTCTATAATAGGCTTCATCTATTCTCTGATATTCTTCAGAATAAATCAATTTTACTGGCAATCTCTTCTTTGTGTGATTGGCACCTTCACCATTCTGATGTTGTTCAAGTCTAACATCAAGATTGTTGGTACTTCCTGTATAGTAGGTCCCATCGGCACATTCTAATATGTAGAGCCAACCTTTCATATTTACACATTAAGATTTAATATACCAATACACCGTTGCCTTCGACAGGATTACGATTCCGGTGGTTGAGCCTGTCGAAACCACGTTATGAATTATCGTATTTGTTTTCATCGATACCATTGCCTTCGACAAGCTCAGGCGACGGTACGATACCTTTGCCTTCGACAGGCTCAGGCGACGGTACGTTCACGGTGGTTAAGCCTGTCGAAACCACGTTATTATGATTTGCCAAGTTTTGTCGATTGTTGTCCTTTATACGAATGACATAGTTGTTTAAAACGTAAATAAACTTAGCTATTTACGGGATTGGCCTTTTACTTACCTATCTTTTCCAGTCTACCCATTCCCCATCTTCTGCTCAAAGCTGATTTCTATAAACTCTGCGGGGTGGGAAAGGGCTACTTTTACGGATACACGTAAGATGCCGTTTAAAATGTCTTCTGCCGTCATGGTGCTGCCCAGGCCTACAGCTACGGAATAGGCATCTGCCGGACTTGAACCCACAAGCCCTCCTTGTTTCCAGAAATCGGTTAAAAAGTTAGAAATCATTGTGTTTATTTCCCTCCAGGTGTTGGCATCATTGGGGGCAAAAACGTAGGCATTTATCCCTAACTGTATCGATTGTTCCAGGTAGATGAGTGTACGCCTTGTATTAATATACCTCCAGTCATTGGAGTTACCATCCATGGTGCGTGCGCCCCAGACCATGACGCCTTGGCCCACGAAGGAACGAATGGCATTTATAGCCCTGCCAGACAAGGGCACATTGAGGTCTTCCTGCATTTCATTGGTAATATTGATGGTCGGCGCTACAACAATTGAAATGGGGAGATTTGCAGGTGCTTTCCATACTCCAATCGTGTTGTCGATGGAAGTATAAATCCCCGCCATGGCAGCAGCAGGAGGCAATGTATTGACTTTCTTTTGGATTGAGTTGAGTACCAGTCTATACGCTTTGCTAATGGAATAGAGGCTGGCATGTGCGATTTTTCGACGGTTTTCTTTAATTTTTAGCTGTTGTTCCTTGCTTAATTTTGGGTCTTCCTCCGTAGGATCATCAGCTCCTTCAGCAGCAGGCTGGCCTGTCAGTTGGGATATCATAAGCAAAACCGCTCCTTTTGTTTGCTCAGATAAAGACCTAGCGTCTATTTTGAGTAAGGAATCCAGTGTTTTAAGGCCATTGCCCGATAGGTTTTTATAGGAGAAGTCATCTTCTTGGTACATAAATGTGTGTAGCCAGGGGTAATAGGCTGCGGCAAAAGAATAGTAAGCGGATTGCGAAGGGTTCACGTTTTCCCTAAAGGCATCAATGCTCTCGGACTGATTTGTTTTAGGTTCCCAATAGCCTCTAGGGATGTCCAAAATGGCCACTCGGTTAGCCATGGTCCCGCAATGGTCGATCATATGGGATTGTAAGGCATAAGCCTCGGCATATTTATTCTTTAATGTCGATTGGCTAGGATCGAATAATTCCACTGCCTCAGGTATAACGAGTAGGGTAGGGACGGTTTCTTTTTCCAGTAAGTCTACTGCCGTTTTTAAGTCTTCTGCATTGATAGGATCATTGTAATCCCCCACGCTTACCACAAAACATTCTGCTCCGCCATTGTTATAGAAAAATTGAAGTGCACTGCGCATTCGGTATTGCCGGCCATGGGCTTTTAGCAGATAGCTTTCCCCAAATTTTCCAAAGGTGAAATCCGGTGCACTGGTTTTGGTCTTTTCAAGGTCAAATTGATTCACTGGTAGTTCTTTACCGAAAACCGTATAAAATTCAGACAGTGAGGTTACCCTGTGAGGCTTATTGCGCAAATCCTCGCCATTGTAACTTGTGTTGTGCGTATAGCCTATGAAAGCCGGAATGGCGGTGGCTACAGGTACTATTGAATTCCCAAAGGAATCTATTTCCGAGACATAAACGCCTGGGGTTTTTCTTTGTTTATACATGTTTTGTTGTTTGAGACTTACTATTGATTGTCTGGCAATGCATCAAATTCCCTTCGTTTGTCATCGAACCATTTTTTCATTTTCTCAGGAGATTGCATCAGTTGCTGCATTTCTCCCATGGCATTCAAATGGGCGGGATCCTTTTTTTGGAACATTTCCATGCCATGGTTTTTGCTGAGTGCAGCCATTTCATCAAAGGTGTTGGCATGAAATGCCAGCCCACAGGCTCCCCCAAGTTGTTTACAGGTCATTGTTTTCATTATAGGTTAGGTTTATAGTTTATTAAAAGCGTTTCTGCACTGTAAGAACAGTACTTCGGCCAGATTTGTGTTTGTTATCTACTTTTGGTTTTTGTAATCTGCTGTAAAATAATCAATATAAGTAAAATCCTTTGGCTTCGACAGGGTTCGCCACTGGAATAATTACGTTTTTGTAGTTTTTTCTTTCTGGTCTCCATCTGGTCTAAGTTTAGCGAAGCGTAAATAGCCCTAAAATGAAGAAAGTTTTGGCTTCGACAAGCTGGCTTCGACAAGCTCAGCCACCGGTAATTGGTTAATGGTTTGGCTAAAGCCAGAAAACTGTATAAACTTATAACCCTCCAGCTAAAGCTGGGGGCTATTGAAAAAGAGGGATGGTTAAATTAACCTTGTTTTATCCCGAGCCAATTGTTCGAGGAAACAATTCAATAGGAATGGGCTTCAGCCCATTTATAGAAAGCGAATCATGTGGTCTGGCTTTAGCCAAAATTTAGAGAACGAAAGGTTTCTGTCCTTTTACCTTTACCTACGGGGCTTCAGAAAGCATTCTATTGAGCTGCTTGGGTTAATGATTTGGCTAAAGCCAGAAAACTGTATAAACGCTTATACCCCCCCCCAGCTAAAGCTGGAGGCTATTGAAAAAGAGGGATGGTAAAATTAACCTTGATTTATCCTGAGCCAATTGTTCCAGGAAACAATTCAATAGGAATGGGCTTCAGCCCATTTATAGAAAGCGAATTATGTGGTCTGGCTTTAGCCAAAATTTAGAGAACGAAAGGTTTCTGTCCTTTTACCTTTACCTATGGGGCTTGAGAAAGCATTCTAATGAGCTGCTTGGGTTAATGGTTTGGCTAAAGCCAGAAAACTGTATTAATGCTTATTACCCTCCAGCTGAAGCTGGGGGCTATTGATAACCTGACCCTTTGTAACAAATCCCCCTTCTTAAGGGGGCAGGGGGATTTTTTCGAGGATTTTCAATATAAAATTGATCGAAGTAATTGATAATTACGTAATAAATTCCCCTTTCCCCCTTTTAAAGGGGGATTCCGGTTTTTTAAGAATTTCCGAGTGTGTTATTGACTTTTCAATTGGTTAGCCCATTTGTAGGGGAGCATCAAATAATCTGGCTTTAGCCAAAATTTAGAGAACGAAAGGATTTTCATTAAAAATGGATTTTACAAAGGTATGGGGCTATAGAATTTCATAGGTTATCCTTACCTTAGTCAGCTTGAACACGGGGCTTTTTCCTTGGCTTGGGATTCAGTTGAATCAAAGTTGCAGGATTTCCGTAAAAACAGTTATTGTAATTTCCCTGCAGGAATATCTTGCAAAAAAAAATATTGTAAAATCACTTGCCACCATGCCAGGTGCATGCACACAGGTTTAAAAATAAAACATAGCATATGAAGCGAAGAAAGATGATTTCCACTATGGGAGCCATTTCCCTAGGATTAGCCTCTTCACCACTTTCAAAAGCAGAGGTGGTAAAAGAACCGTATAAAATAACGGAGAAAACGATTGAAACCGATATTTTGATAGTTGGCGGTGGTACTGCAGGCGTGGTGGCAGCCATTCAGGCAGGAAGAGCAGGAGCTAAAACGACCCTGGTCGAAAGTGGGAGTCAACTTGGAGGAACAACCACCACCGGAGGCGTTTCCTTCCCAGGGATTTTCCATGCCTGGGGAAAACAGGTCATCGGAGGCATAGGCTGGGAACTGGTGATGGATGCGGTGAATCTAAACGATGACATACTGCCCAATTTTTCCATCGTCCCCAATAATAAGACTATTCGCCACTGGAGACATCAGGTAACAGTGAATCCAGCTCTTTACGCCATGCTTGCAGAGGAAAAGTGCGTGGAAGCGGGTGTTGCTATTCGTTACTACGAAACGCCTACGACCATCAAATTCAACAAAGGCAAATGGACTGTGAAAACAGTGGGTAAGGGGTGTAGCAATGAAATTATTTGTGATCAGATCATTGATTGTACCGGTAATGCTACCGCTGCGTCGATAGCAGGCTTTAAGCTTTTGAGAGAAGAAGATACCCAACCAGGATCGTTTGTCTTCAGGATCGGTGGCTATGATTTGGAAAAGCTGGACCTTTCTAAGATTCCAAAAGAATATCACTCCAGGCTCAAGCAAAACATGCTTATCAATAATGACGTGAAAGTGGAATCATCTGTCAACAATTTCCCCGCTACTGTCCCTTATAATTATGTTTACGTGCATGGTGCCGACTCCTCTACCGCCGAGCTACATACAAAGGCAAACATAGAGGGAAGGGCTTCGCTTTTGCAATTGATCAGAAAATTAAGAACATTCCCCGGTTGTGAAAAATTAAAATTAATGGATGCGCGTCCTGAAACGGCCATTAGGGAAACCTACCGAATTGACGGACTTTATCAAATCACCCACAATGATTATGTTACTGGGAAAGTATTTGAAGACTCTTTGTCCTATTCATTTTATCCGATTGATTTGCACCGAAACGGGAAATCCATTTACCAGGAATTCCTAAAGGAAGACGTCGTTGCCACAATTCCACTCAGGGCATTGATACCTAAAAACAGTCAGAATTTCTTGGTTGCAGGACGTTGTTTGAGCAGTGACAGGTTGGCCAATTCCGCGCTAAGGGTTCAGGCCTCCTGTATGGGAATGGCCCAGGCCGCTGCGGCTGCGGCAGTATTGGCCATCAAGCATAAAGTTACACCAGCAAATGTTCCACTTGCAGAATTGAAAAATATGCTAAAGGAGCATGGAGGGATAGTACCGAATGCATGATTTGCTCATTCAAAAAAATAAATAGATGATCAATTGGATCAAGGGCTTGATAGTAGGGGTATTATTGCTCCCGTTTTCTTTTGAAAATGGGGAGGACATCCGATACTTTCAACCATCAACCATACCTCTATCTGATTCCTCTGATGTAATTGTATCCTCTATTTATGATTCCTTGTCAAAACAGGATATTTACCAGTTAAATACATCAACTGGTACTCCAGTACATTATTATATTGAACTTAAAGAAGGGGTTTGTTTTGAAAATGAGTGCCGGCCTCTGAATATACTGATCTACTGGAACATTACCGGCAGGTACCTGGGTTTTGAATTGGTGGATGGAGAGTTTCTGAGTAAGTATGACCACGAGCCCTTTTCTCAAAAGGAGTACGAGGAACTGCATGAGCTGCTGGCAGATCCATTCCTGCCATTGGGCAATTATACTTTTGAGGAATTGGTCAAAAGACCGGATACAGTCAGCCAATCCATGGATGGTGTTTCAGGTGCCACTATGAAAGATGTGCTGGAATACATTGTGCCCGGAGCTGCCTATACTACCCATAAACTATGGAATGTAATTCATGGCCCTATTCAACAAGAAGTGATCCGTCTGACAGAGCAGCAGCTAGATTCCTCATTGTTTAATAAAATCCTGCAGAGCAAGGATCAAAGTGACCATACCTGGGCTTTAGAACGGATTGCGCTGCTTTCTGATTTGGATGATTCTGTGATTGAATCAATTGTCAGGATACTACTTGAGGGGGAGCATTTTCAATCCTACCTGCTTTTGAAATCACTTTCTTCAAACCAATTGGAATCAGAGCATTTGCAGCTTCATCTTTTCAGTCTTATAGGTAAGGTTGACTATAGCATTGAAAACCTGATTTTTGATAAATTGGTAGAGGCACCTCAATTGCATCCATCCGTAGTGCATGCTTCAATTTCCATCCTAGGAGAATTGAATGGTTCCCAATTGGGGAAGTTGCTGAAGCTTTATTCGCATCATCAAGTAAAAAATCCTGAGTTTAATCAGGCTCTTAAGCAGATGGTGCCCCATGAAAACAGTTTTGTGGAGCGGCAGGTATTGCAGTTCTTGAATAACCAAGCTGAAACTCCTGATTAAGAGGGGAATATTTTATTCAAATCCCCCTTTTTATAAAGGGGGCAGGGGGATTTTTTCGAGCACTCTCAATTTAAAATAAATCGATTAGGTGATAATTACGTAATTCCTATCGAAGGCTGAGCGGAGTCGAAGCCATAGGGATCTGTGCCCGTTTACTAACTCCTTCCGATCAGGATCCGGAAACTATTTAAAAAGGGGGCTCATATCAATAGCCATAATTTTACCCAGAGCGAATTGTCCAAGAAATGGATTTAGGAGGAATGGGCTTCCTCTCATAAGGCCCTTGCACCCTCTCAGTTTTTGCCAGGCAGTTCCGCCCTGAGTAAAGCGTTATAATAAATCCTTCCAAGCACCAAATAGATCGAATTTGTGGCGAGCAGGATAGGTATTGAAAATTAGGAACTAAAAGGGGAGGGGTGCTTCATGGTTAATGTAGGTAAGAAGGGCGATTTACTAAAGTAGGGTCATGTATTTCTACAAGACTTTATCAGGCAGGGTGAACCTAAATTTACTTCCTTTTCCTTCTTCACTCTCTACCCAGATTTTTCCACCATGTGCATTAATAAACTCTTTGCATAGCATTAAACCAAGACCAGTTCCTTTTTCTTTGTTAGTCCCTTCTCTCTCCACTTTCTCATCAATTTTAAAAAGTTTGTTTAAAATAGCTGTAGGCATTCCTATTCCATTGTCCTCAATATTCACCAAAATTTCACCTTTTCTTTTTTCTGCGCTTATCCAAATATTTCCGTTTGAATTGGTGAACTTTATACTGTTACTTAGCAAATTCTGGAAAACGGAATTAAGCATGTTTTTATCAGCATAAACACTTAAATTCTCCGCGATATTAGGATTAATTTCGATGTTTTTTGCCTGGGCCACATTTGTTAATTGTTGCATTACATTGCCTACAATTTCATTGAGCGATAGCTCTTCTGCATCAAAAGTTATATGATCTGTTTGAATATTTGACCATTGAAGTAGGTTTTCAAGAAGCGTATAAGTCTTATCACTACTTTCATTCAGCATTACAATGATGTTTTTAATTTCTTTTTCATCAAAATCATCATAATTGTTCATCAATAAATCGCACAGGCCTAGAATTGAGCTAAAAGGACTTCTAAGGTCATGGGAGACGATTGAGAAAAACTTATTTTTTGAATTAATGGCGATTTGGGCCTTTTTATTGGCACTGATCAGCTCTTGGTTGTGCATTTCCATCTTTTCCCTGGAAGCAATCAATTCCTCGGTAACTACCTTGGTAAAGTGGCTTAATGATCGGTTTATTTGGTAAGGCGTACTGTTAAACCCTGGTTTGTTTTCTGCAGGTGGTCCTTTTTTCTCTTCGGCAAATGAACTTTTATCCTTAAAATCAGCCTTAATATTTTCACTAAGCAATAACATGGTCATGGTATTGTTAAGGATGGTATTGATTCCATTTGGTGAGGTATAAAACTCCCCGTAAGTAAAAAATCCATTTGTAGGGGCTTGTGCATTAAATGGTTTTATCTCTTTGTCGATTTCCTTGTTAAGGATTGCTTTTCTCCCTCCACAACTATAGACAAATATGCTTTCTGCCTGTTCGTTTTTCACTTTATCCAGGATGCTATTGTCCAGTAGCATATTGCTGTCTGCATAAGCCAATTGTACTTCTTCACCAATAGCAAAAGTACCTGTGAATATGCCTCCACCTTCCGGTGTAATTTGCAACAAAACCCGTGAATTTAAAATACCATTTCTTTTGTAGACCAATGGAAAAAGACCTGCCGTACCGGGTAGATTAAGCGCCACCTCATCCCCCAGGTATTTATTATAAATGGCTACGACACTTTTACCATTTATTTTATAAATAATGTTGTTTTCTGCTTCTGTTATTTTTAAAGGGATACCTATGGGTTGCCAGTTAAACTTCATTTTATTATTAACCGATAACTCCTTTCCGGAAAGAGAGACAGCAACAATTCCATTAGAAAAAAGTGTGTTTTGGTGAAATAACCATGTTTTAATGAGTTTATCGTTATCACCCGCAATTCCACCCCCTATGATTAATTTGTTATCAGAGGAAGATAAACTCTTAATTATATTATCATGGTTAAGATTGAAACCACTGGTAAAGACAATTACCGCTTTTGTGTCAGTTTCGAGAATAGGATTCCAATCTTCAGGTAGTAAGTTCTCAGCTTTCTTGTCCTCAAATTTAATGAGCTGAAGTGTGGTTTTTTCGAAAACGGAAACAATTATTATGATTGATCCATTTAAGCTATCTCCATTGAGGATTTCGCCGGTAGTGGTAGCCCCTATGATGATGGCCTGAGGAGAATTGTCCTGAACAATAGTAAGTACTTTTTCTATGCTCTCTGTTTCTAAAATTCCAGAGAATACTTGAATTAGAATACTTGTAAATGAGTTTATTTGGTGCTGAAAAATGAAAGCTAAAAAATCTTCTTCGGTAGTGTATTCCGTGCTGAATGTTTTCATTACAATAAGTTAGGTTCAAATTGGGCTGTAACGGATGGGAATACACTGATACAATTGGTCTACAGCAAATTTTCCGCTTGGAGCAATAGTTTTATTTTTCAGTACCTTGTTAGGCATTGAGATTAAAGAATTGTATTCGCCCAGTAATGGAGCTTTATCGAATTTACATATAGTTACTGAAGCGTGCAAATTTCTTTAAAACAGGCTGCTATTCAATTCGAGAAATTTGACGGGAACCAATAAAGATTAAGTGTTAATTCCTAAAATTTTGCAACAATAGAAGTGATTCCTACTCTATTTTGAACAAGAAATATAATAGACTTTGATTTTGCTCTTTTAGGTCAATATAATCAATTTGACATCAAGTACCCTTAATCTGCGTATTGTACTACCTCATCTTCCAGCCCGACACATAGAACAGCTCTTTTTAAGCCGAAAATCCTACCGTCTTTGGCCTCATAATTGGCGAATAGGTCCCCGTTTTTTCTAAAAGCCTGTTGGAGACCTTCCTCCCTTCCCATGTTGAGGCTTAGGACCTTGAAAATTTCACCTGTAGGATACCATTTTTTTTGAACCCCATGTAACTTCCCTGAAAAGTATTGAAGTTGGGATATTAATAGATGTGTGGAATCAGGAAGCCAGGTTTTCTTTTCACCATGCAATTTCCCTTTATGATAAAAAGCAGAATGTTTGATTTGTCCATCAGGATACCAATCAGTGGTTTCGTTTTGCTTCTTACCATCCAATATGCCAATCCTTTGCTTAAGGCTGCTGTCAGGAAAATAGCTTAAAGCATAACCCGAAAATTTTTCACCATTTAGCGTCCAAAGCGAGACCTTGTTGTTGTAGTCCAGTTTTGATTTGTCAATGGTATTGGTAGGTACTTGCAACGAACTGATTGCCTCCGCTGCTGGGGTTTTGATTGCTGTTTTGGATTCTTCTCCACAACTTACAATCAATATAATCAGAGGTATGAAAATTAAATTTCTAATCATTTTATCCAATTAATAAAATAGGAATCATCCCTTACTTCAGGGTTGAATTTTGGGATGATTCCTATTCATATAAAACAGAAAGTACCGGATTACATTATAGTATTTGGTGTTCCTTGTAAATCAACTCCGAACAAAAGAATATAGGAACCAATATAGGTTTCATTGATAATGTGATAGTGATAAAATTCCTCTTCGCTACTGTGCTGCGTAGCGGAAATGTGTCCACCAGATGCATCCAGGTTAGCTGGATGGTCATCAGTTGAATCGCATTTTCTACCATAAAGCAAAAATCCATCTTGTAGAATGCCAATCAACTGTTTATCATCATACGATAGTGAAGTATTTGCTTCTACATCGGTAGATTCAAGGTGGTAATGATAACCTGTTGGTCCCATATGGGCACCGGCATAATCAAAACCTGAGGCTACATTTTCAGATAAAGCGATGTTTGGCCCTTCCTCATCATTGAAAATAGGAGCCCCTGTAATGGCAATACCGATAGCGCCTAATCCAGTTGCAGAGCTCGAAGAAGCTTTTACTGGTGTTGCAGGAACGGTAACAGTGTAGCTTCCGCTGGATATGGTACCAGGCGACATTTCACTTGTACTTGCCACAAAAGGTTCAATGTACAGGCTGTTGCTCTCCTCCCAATAAGGAGAGGTATGGTTAGGCAAACCGTTGGATTCGATGGTGATCTCATCCCCATCAAAAGAAATGGTTACGGCACTTTCATTAAAATCGTCAAATGCAGCAAGCGGGGTGCTACCTGTAGAGGCGGCACTGCTGTCATCGGTGTCGCTATTGTCCGCTACATATCCACTAGGTTGTACACAGGCTGTTTGACTTATATCAGCGTTTCCTAAACCATCGCTGTCAGCATCTAGATACCAACTGGTTTCAACACATACATCCTCCTCGTCATCACAAGAGGAAATCAATATTGTCACTCCAAAGAGCACAGATAGCAATAATTTTGAGTAGTTCATTTTTTTAAAATTTTAAAAATTGGTAATAAAAAGTAATCGTTAAAGGTTTAGACTCCTTTAATTGAAAAATCCCTCGGTATTGGTGAAGGTTATAGCAAATACCTTTGCTTAATTGGGGTGGAAATGGGTTTACTTGCTTGAAAAGGTAATAAGCGTTTTATCTGGTATTGTATCAAAAAAAAGATAAAGGTTACTACTTATTCTTCCTAGTAGGAAGTTGTAATGGTATAAAAATCATATCGCATACTTCTACACAAATGTATGTGTTTTTACTTCTACCACCTAAATAAACTTAAAAAAATATTTACTATCTTAATGATTTACAGTTGTTTAATGAGTGGTTTTTTTAAATTTAACCTATTAGGCTTGTCCCATTCGGTCAATCATCCAATTTCTCAAAGCACTTATAAATTGATGTTCTGATTGCTTTTAGGTATAGCTTGTCTATAAAGTCATAATTTGCATCCATTGATCTTGTTTCAAAAAAAGCTGCTGATGTACAATACTTCACCATTTTCCCAGCAGCATTTAACAATTCTATCTTGGTTTCAAATTCAACATATTCCCTTTCGTTAAAAGTGTGGGCCGAAAACTCCTGAAATCCACCGATAATGACACATCTTACTTTGACTTCAGTTTCACCATCAGAAAAATAGGAACTAATCTGATCAATGATCAATTGCTCTTGCTCATTATTTAAAATGGGTGAAACTTTGTCAGATTGACCTGGGAAAGAAAGTACATTTAACTTTATTCTCTTACTTGTAACGTTTGACCTTTCATCTACAATTTCAATAGCTATTAACTTGCCTGGTATCGCTATTTCTTCCGTTTCAATATTGCGATCCAATAGGGCATATTTAGAAGTGCAACTTGAAAAAATAACTGTACCGATTGTTAAAATCGAAAAAAATAATCTTGACATAAAGATATTGTTTAGAAAATAATTTAAAGAGTGAGGGTTTTTATCAACTGCTTAGATGGCCAATTTTTTAACCGCTTATACAAGACAATAGGGAAGAAATAACTCCAAATTGTTGGTCTTACAAACGTAGTAGGTTTTTGATTAATTTAAAAGCACAAGTTGGCAGAAATGGATAAATTCTTAGATTATAAGTTATAATTTTGCCTAAAGAGAATTGATTTTATAAGAGTGGATGGTGTTTTGCTCATTTACTGGTGAATATTAAACCTAAAATAATAATAGTCCTTCTATTTCCTGAAAAAAACCTTCAAAATCATACCCTTTAAAAAGCGTAACCCAAACCGAGGCCTAAACCAAGAATTCCTGCTTTTATCTTGAATAAAATGCCTCCACTTGGTTTTTGGAAGCGGTAACCGAGGTCTAAACTTGGTAAAACAAAAGTTTCATCATAGTAATCGTCATAACCGACAAATGCTCCCCCATTAAGCTCTAAATGGTGATTCTTCTTTCCGGTCAATAGGGTCATTGCGGCCAATCCTCCAGGTCCACCTTCCGCTAATAGCATTCCTCCATAGCCCAAACCAGCCCTTCCATACCAAGTGAGGTATCCAGCATCTTTCACAAGTACTTCGACATTCATTAATGCCTCTAATCCTGGGACGGCCCCAATACTTATGTAGGTATTGATCTTGCTAAATTCTCCCTGCGCCTTTAGTGGATTGTTCAATCCTAAATAAACAATTCCTATCAATACTAGATTTAAAAGCATCCTAGGAATCTGGTTTGTGTTTGTCATTGTGGATTTTTAAGTAATGCCAATTATTCGGAGAGCCTTGAATTTTTGAGATCCTTTCCCGTTTATTGCATGGCTTAATTTACCTAATGTAAACCTAATTCCGAATTACCCACCTTGATTTACCTTATTTAAATTTTATAGTAAAAGTACCCTTATCATTTGATGAACAGGTTTATTTATAGCTGCTACTAAATCTAACTTGTAATTTTATATGCTGGAATGTTAGTTTGAAGGTTATGCAAATTGTATCGAATGGCAATATTTCAATTGGCCTTTAGCAGGGTAGCAATAGTTTCCCATTTCAACTGATTAGAATCTCATTTTCTGAGTCCAGCACTGTGGAGTTTTAAAACAAAAAATAAATGACGCGGATTGGGTCATTTTTATAGCCTATCGATTGGTGGAAATTTTTGTGACGGTGCAAATGTGATCTTGGTTACAAAATGATAAAACCGGAACATCGAGTTAAACCCACTTACACAATTTTTGCTTTCTCTCCTTAAACAAGTGTGAAAATCTCTTGCTCTGGCAGTCTTGATTTTGGCGTTTTGTCTGTAGTGTTAAAATCTGATGCTGTTCGGTACCCAATGGAAACAGCAGTTACTACAGTAAATCCTTTTTCTCTCAAACCAAATTCTTCATCTAATGCTTTAACATCAACGCCTTCCATTGGCACTGCATCAATACCAAGGGTGGCTACACCGAGCAAGAAGTTTCCAATATTCAAATATACCTGCTTTTCCAACCAATGGGGCAGGTCCTTTAAGTCGTATTTGTGAATGTCGACAAATGCATTTCTTCCACCATGCATGCCTTGTTTTATCTGCTCATTTGGAAACCTACCATCCAAGTCTTCCACGGCCAATACATGTTGCATATAGTCCTCATCCGCCGTAATTCTTGAGCAAAACAATATCACATGAGAAGCTTTTAAAACTTTGGCTTCATTGAAGATAAAAAATCCCTGCGTTCCTTTGGCCATGCGTTTTTTGCCCTCTTCTGTATTAGCAATGATAAAATGCCAGGGTTGTAAATTCGTACTAGAAGGACTCATCCTTAAAAGTGCCTTGACCTGATCAAAATCTTCACTTGAAATTTTTTTGTTTGGATCAAATTCTTTGGTCGAATATCGCCAGTTTAATACATTTTTAATGTTCATAATTTTATACTATAATTTTTATAGTTGCAAAAGTAAGGATAGTGTTATAACTTTGCAATAACGGTCAAATAGGATAGTATTAAATATTTCTAAATAGTTATGTACAAGTTCAAAGGAAAAGAATACCCATGTTGTGCAAGTTTAACGATGGGGCTTATTGGTGGGAAATGGAAAACGGTAATCCTATTTCACCTAAGGAATGAAACTTTGCGGTACAATGAGTTGCGAAAAGAAATGCCCACAGTAACGGAACGGACCTTAAGTCTGCAGTTGAAAACCCTGGAAGAGGATGGCATCATTAAGAGAAAGGTTTATACTTCAAAACCGCCCTTAAAGGTGGAGTATTCGCTTACCGATTTTGGGAAGAGCTTAATCCCCGTGGTTCAGTCCATTGCAGATTGGGGCTATAACACCGTTCAAAATAACGCGGAAGTTTCGGAGTAAATAATTATAATTGGTGGACCAATATAGAAAAGTAAGGAGTATTGGCTATTTCAGGATTTTATTTGCTTGTACCATATGGCGATCATTGTGATAGATGACTACTCTAAAGGTATCGCCAAGTTTTAACTTGATCCATTTTGAAATACTTATGGCAGTTTTGGTTTTGGATAAATCCACTTTGCTGGCTTTATCCAAGAGAATCAGAAGTTGTTCTTGTTGGGTAAGGAACCGTTGAAGGGTTGATTTGTCCAAAGCGCTGCCCATCGGATTTTTGTCGCTGAAGGTTTTCATCTTCTTCAATTTCTCCTTTGGCAGCATCATTTTGGCGAAATAATCACCTAAAATGCCAGATTTGAAATTCTCTTTGGGAATTGTGTTTGAATTTTTGATGCATTTGTTTATTTCAGGGATATAAAAATCCCCATATAGGTTCAAATGTTCTATGCATTCCAAAATGCTCCAACTGTCCTGTCCTGGTCTGCCATTTAGCTTCTCAATGGAGAGGGTGCTAAACTTTTCGGCCTGGTTGATATTTATCCGTGTACGCTCAACCAAATCCTGTATTAATTTTCCTGATGCTATTTTCATCGTTTTTTTTACCAAAATTCGCTGTTATTTCTAGCTAAAACATTGATTTGGATCAAGACTTTTTGATTCTGGACAATGTTTCTGGCGTCATTCGCAAATAGGAAGCAATGTATTTGTTTGGGATTTCCTGGAACAATTGAGGACTTCTGGCTAAAACCCTTTTGTACCTTTCCAAGGGCGAAGTTGTTAAAATGTCGCGCTCTCTTTCCATTTGTTGATAGATCAAATCTCCGAGCATCTGCTGCCAGATTTTGGTGTTTTCAGTTGAACCGTCAACAAAAGCCATGAAGCTTGCTTTTTTGATTACTTTCAATTGCGTTTTTTTGATCGCTTGAATGTAAAGGTCAGAAGGCTTTTCACTAATAAAAGAATCCAAGGCGGCTATGAAATTGTTTTGGTATCCAAACCTTATGATGTTCTCTTCAAATTCCTCTAGCACATAGATTCTCAAGCTCCCGCTGACTACAAAATAAAGGTTGGTATCAATGCTTCCCTTGACCTTTAAGTATTCCTTTCGGTTCAATTCCAGCTTTTTGTCCCATAAATGCTGCTGGTCAATTTGCGCTATAAAGTTTGAAATAGGATTCATTTGTCAATAAGGGTAGCAATGTGCTCTTATTTGTTGGTCAGCAATTTATTTACAATTGGTATATCTGCCGCTGCCCAATCCAACTTATCGAGTTCTTCAGGTTTTAGCCACTCCTGGCTTATATGCTCACGGAGGGAAAGTGCTTTTGAATCCACCTCACAGAGAAACCCATGCATTGTCACTTCAAAATCTGGATAGGTATGCTCTACTGTAAGGTATAAAGATTTAATGGTAGGGATAATGTTCAGTTCTTCCAATAACTCACGCTGCAAAGCCTCCATTTTTGTTTCTTCAGGTTCAACTTTTCCCCCAGGAAATTCAAATTTCTCCGAAATGTAATTGTGTTTGCTTTTTGGTCTTTGCACGCAAAGGATCTGGTTTTTAAAAAATATTATTCCTGCAACAACCTCAATGCGCTTCATTATTGTTAACTGTTTTAATTTCCTTGTTGACATTCATCATTCCTATCCATGTCTACATGGTTTCCCACTTAAGCTTCACCAATATACCCGACTAGACTAATGGAAATAAAATGGCACAGCTTAAATTATTTCAATTTTCTTTATAAAGGTTATTCTATTACCTCCAAAAATGCAACACACTGTCTATTGCTTGGTGTTTCGAGACTTATTACGCCTTGAAAACCCCAATCATGCTTTCCACCTTTCCATGTAACTTCAACTATTTCTGGTTCTGACCATTTTAGTGAATTGATATCCAACCATTGCAGTTTTAATTTATCAGCAAAAACCCAAGGGTCCAAATCTACGGTATAACGGCCCTGAGGGAAATAGATAGCATATTGTTGGCCAATGTTTGCGGTGGCATAAGCTTCCATCGTAGAAGGAACCGAAACATTTGGAGAAAGGAGATCATTATGAGGTGTACAAGACACGATGTCTAACTTTTCAAGTAGCATGTTCATGGCTTTGAGATTGGTCTGAACACGCTCATTCAAACCGGACCCCCACGGTCTGTTTGGGACAGAAGGGCGGTGGAATCTGGCAGAAGCACAGCCACCTATGATGTCCCGCCAAAACCGATCCATGGCCTCAGTTTCTGATCCTGCAGAGTAATTTGATCCACCATCTGTGGCCCCATAAATCTTTACATTGTTCAGAGGAACAGGTCCAAAAGAGGCTATTTTTTCACGTAAGAACATCAGATTGTCCCAGTGTGCTTTCCCTCTACCGCCTTTGGAGTCCTGGTTGTTTTGAGAAATGTCTACAAAATCAAAAATAGTAGGGTAAGTCATGTAATGTCGGATTGCATTTGCAGCGGAAAGTTGCATGTTGGTGATGTATATCCTTTTCAAAGATTTATTGGCCAATTCCTTCAGATAAAGTGCCCAATAGTTTTCCCAGTCACCCTCTTCGCTGCTTTCGTTATTTATATTGTACAATACATTGTCATACTTTAATGTTACTGAAAGCAATTTATCAATGAACTTTTTTTGATAGGACAACTCAGCCTGAGCGTTATTATTAACGGTTGCAAAGAAGTCCCGACTGTCCTTCCAAGTACCAAGTTGCATATTGACATTATTTTTTGGGTTCCAGGGGTGATTTCCCCATCGCCCTGAAGAATTGATATCAAAGATATCCCAAAGGGTTAATTGAACTATAATTCCTCTCTTTGTGGTTTCGTCAAGAAAAAAAACAAGCCTGCGCCAATATTCTTCATTCCATTGGTTTAGATCATAACTGTCTCCGTTAATCTTTTTAAAAGCAAAGACATTTCCTTCATCACGATCCGACATCGTATTTCTTAAGTAATTGCCTCCTGAAGAAAGTAACAAATCCAGGTGATCTGTTAATTGTTTGCTTGTCCATTGAAAAAGGTTATCATCATCACTTCCTCCTATCAGTACTATAGGTTCCCCTTGATACTGCCAATACCAGGGGTTTTGGGTGTAGGGTTTAATGCCCTGAGAATCGGTGTCATTTGCAGAAATACTTTGTCCCGATAATTTTAGGGTACTTATTAATAGAATTGACAGTAATAATAACGTTGTTTTATTTTTCATTTTTTTGGGAGCTCAATGGCTTGGTTATTTTAAACCCGAAATATGCAATAGGCAATCTATTAGGTGCTGAAATCGCTTCAAAATACCCAATCGTTGCTGTTTTCAATTTTTCCTGACGATAGACAGGTTCACCATAGCGGTGCTATGCTAAAATCTCCAAACAGCCTGATTTTCTTGCGATTGCAACACTTCCCGTAAACACGGGAAATTCTATTAAATAATCCGGGTTAAATCGCTACAATGATCATATTATTAATATATTGGCAAGGAGGGGAAGGACAAACAATATATCCTTACTACCGCTTACATTTACTACTAATCTAATTGATTTTTTGTGGTTTTAAAAATTACAGGACTATCATGGAGTGATTTCCTAGATGGTATGGTTCGACGAATTTTCAAAAACCAAAACATGGTTGATTGGACTTAAAATAATTGAAATAGGAAATTTCTTAGGGGATGTTTTCAATCAGCTTTGCCAAATGTTTAATGGTAATTTCAATGGTATTTCCTTCCGTGTCGGCAATGACACTTTCATAGTATCCATCTCCAGTAGTCCTAGGTTCACCAATTACCTGATTGCCACTTTTGCGTATTTTTTCGGTAAGCAAATCCACCTTCTCTCTAGTCCCAAGGGAGATGGCAAAATGGGTCAAGCCTAGCTTTTGTTCTGATTTGGAAATAAATTTACTTATATCAGGTGAATGCATCAATTCTAAACGTGCGCCGTTTTTAAATGACAAGAAGTAGGAACTGAAATTTTTCTTTGGGTTAAAATATTTTTCATTGTCCCTTAAATCAAAGAATTCCAGATAAAACGCAGGCATTTTTTCTAAATTTTTTGTCCAAATGGCAATGTGTTCTATTCGTTGCATACTTATTGATTAAATTTTTTCGGTGAGCGGAATTGAAAATTCTGGTGATCTTTTAACTTTATTTTATTCTGGTGTTTTGGGTATGTACAATTCAATAGCATCCTAAGCTACCATGTTCGATTTGTCCAAGCACCTTCTTTACTATTGAAAACCATATGGATAAACCACTAGTTCTTGGGCTTCCATTCCACAAAAGGCCGGGTTTGGTGATTTCATCCACTTGAAAAAAATATACCTATTGGGCAATAGTTCTGAACCATAGAAGAAATGATTAGTATTTAACAGAGAAAATTGATCCAATATTTTGTGCGTTTTGAACCAACCGTATACCCTTGTTTAAAGATGTTTAATATTGCGGTGGTTTCGTCGGTAACTTGATTACTGAAATAATCCTTGAAATTATTATAAGAGGAGCATTGATCTCATTTATTGCTATTTCAATGGAGTCAAAAGGACAGCCATCATTATCTTTTAATATATCCTTTACCAGAGATTCGGGCTAATTCTTCATAATGTTCCGGAGATGTTTCCAGTATCCCAAACATTTGATAAAACTTTATATTATAGGAAAGAATGTACTAAAAAGTCATTTCTTAGTCAAGTTGTTTAAAAGGATGCCTAAATCTTGTGCCTGGATTAATTTAGCACTAGAAGGAAGTTGATTTTTTCTTTCCAAAAGCCAACCCACAATTTGGATGTTTAGCCCTGTAATTGAGATGCCATATCTCATAGGGTTTTAAGTGCTTGTAGGCGATGTGTAGAACCTTCGGCTTTGAATTTTATCAAATTCCCGCACATAATCTGGGTGTTCGGTCCCCATTAGTTTGTCCCAAAACCTAAAATACAAGCCATAGTTTCCTTTGAATTGCGCATGGTGCATATTGTGGTGGGTAGAGGTATTTAGTATTTCAAAAAGAATAGATGTTCTAAACCATTTTGGCGTGATTTCATAACCCAGATGACCGTATACATTGAAAGAGAAGGATAACAATGCAAAAATAAGAAGAGCCAGGGGATGGATGGGAATAAGAAGGATAATAATCGGTGCAATCAAGGCTTCCAGCATACTTTCGAAAAGGTGAAAAGAGTAGGAGGCCCAAGGCGATGGATTCACTGATTTATGGTGCATCCTGTGAACGTGTCGAAACAATCTAGGCATATGGATCCCTCTGTGCAGCCAATAAAAATAAGTATCATGTAAAACCAAGCTCAACAATATACTCATTGGAATCCACCACAAAGGGTAGTCTGTAGTGTCATGATAAATCAAGGTAGAGGCTTGTGCAGGAGATTTCAAGATCAACCAAACTACTCCTGCCAATACCAAGGTTGTTTGCATTGAAAGGCCTATTTCTCTTATGAATTCCTTCTTTTTTGCAATTCGCTTCTGGATTTTACTCTTAATAAAAAGGTGTGGAAAGATGATGTAGAACACCAAAAATGGAATACCAGCTAGCACAAAGTACCTTATAATATTCAAGGCGAGGGGAACGAGATAATCAATTGTGATTTGCATTTTTTTTCTATGTTTTAAAAATAATCTAAAATTTTATATACATGACGCATACGCTTAGTTCCATTCAAGGGAATACATTGTGCCTTCAATGGTTAAATCCGCAGTTTTGTCGCCTTTGAACAAGATAGTACCCGCAAAAGAAAAGGTTGAAACTTGGGTTGTATCCGTAAATGTAAAATTGCCTTCACCGGATTGAATGCTTAAAGTTTGCTTGTCCACTTTGATGTCGGAAAGTGAAACTTCAAAATTACTGCTGATGCTTTTTTCCTTCGTAAAATTTATCTCCTGTGTGCCAAAAGAACTGTATTGGCCAGAAATTAGAATAGTTGTAACACTGGGTTGAAGGCCTGAAACATTGCCGGTAAAGTAGGAGGAATCAGCTGAAGCTATCCTTTCAGAATTGTAGGCAAAATCTGTGTTGAGCGAAAAAGTAGCCGTTTGTGGGATGCTTAAAGCATTACAGCTCATTTCATAGGTCAATTCAGTAGTGTAATTTGCTTGAATAATATTACCCTGGTAAGCTTTCGATAATGTATCGGTATACAAATTGTCACATAGGGCACCAGACTTTATTGCTTCAATTAATTGATCTGTCAAGTCCTGTAAATTGGTGTACATTCCTCCAGTTTGGCTTTGTTGAGAAGATTCCATTGTTTTGGCAGCCTCACTTTCTGTAAGTGTTGGGTTTTCTTTCATCGCTTCATCGATGGTATCATTTTCTCCGCAGGAAAAAAGAAGTAAGATTGAAAAGATTAGTGCGAGTTTTGAGGTGTTATTTTTTACTTGTGTCATTGTTAATTTTTTTTAAGATTAATAATGACACAAACCTAGCGGTCAGATACTTCAATAAAATTAACAAAAGATAATTAAGGGATAAGATTTTATAATCCCGCTATAAATACCCTCCTTGGGAATATTTTTGACTGCTAAAAAAAGAGCTATTGCTTTTTAGAAGCAATTCGCTTTCTGATCCGGCTCAATGATACTGGGGTGATGCCAAGAATATTGGCAAGGTATTTATCCGCTACTCTATTTACCAATTTAGGGTTGGTTTTCATAAATTGTGTGTAGCGCTCCTCAGGACTATATAATATAAATGAGTTCACTCGGTTCAAAGCTTCTTTCAAAATGCTTTGAAAAATAAACTTTCGGTTGGCTTCTAGTTTTGGGTGTTTTGAAACGATGGATTGAAGCAAATCATGGTCCATATAGAACACGTCCGTGGGTTCTAATGCTTTGTAGTAAAACTGGGAGGGTTGATCAAATAAGATAATATTTGGGCTGGCTAAAACTTGGTTTTCCCATCTTAGCAGGGTGGTTATTTCCTCTCCATTTTCCTTTACTTTGTAAGCACGAACGAGACCTTTTCTGATAAAAAATATCTCTTTTCTTACACTGCCTTCTTTGATGATAAAATCTCCAGTGTCAAAAGATTTACGCATTGCTGCATGCAACAACGTTTGAATATCTTTGAGGTCTAAATTCCTGCCGAAATTGTAGAGCATTTGAACCTTTTCAAAGTCTATCACGGTTTAATCTCTTTAGAATTTAATGCCATATTATTTTTTCAAGTTAATGCATTTCTTAGAAGGCCAATATGCTTTACTTTTTAAATGTGTTGAGGGGTAAATATACTTGATATAGGTGATTGTTTCAACAATTGAAATAGGAATGGATTTGCACCTTGACGCTTATTAATTTTCATATTTCCTCAAAATAAAAGGTTTATAACAAATTAGCGTTCTTTTTCTTTTATATGAATAGGCCGTTTGCAGACAAGTGGAAAAGAAAGAATTTTACCCATCTTCAAATTAGGTAAGTATAATAATTAAAGTCTCTAATAATAATTCGTTCAATTTCTAAATTTCATCAACTTTCATTTCTCGTTTCTTGTATTTTCTAAAGATATACTCTACAACTATAGCAGCTAGGAAAGTAATGATACTGGCATAAAAGGCACTTTTCTGGGTATCCCACTGGTATTTCATTAGCGCAGCAAATACAATCAAAAGGACCATTAAATTGATAATAATAAGCAGTCTATTTCCTCCATACACTTTCTGCAATTTGAGATGAGAAATTAGCACAAAAATGTAAATAACCGTAAAAATTGTACTGGTAATGGAGGCAATTGCTTCTAAATTAAAGAACAAGGCAAATACAAGACCTAATCCTGCTGTAATGTACAAACCTTCGGTAGATTTAAACCAAACTTTTCGCTCGAAAAATTCCGGAAGTTCTCCATCTTTTGCCAATGAATAAGCAATGTTTGCTCCCCCAAAAATAGTGGCATTTAAAGCAGATGAAAGTGAGAACAATGCCCCAACAGTAATAAGAATAAACCCGAAATTCCCTAAAAATGGCTTAGCAGCTATGGCCAAAGCATTTTCCTGCGCTTTTACAATTTCTGTTAAAGGAAGATTACCAATGGTAACAAGGGATATCAAAATATAGAAAACCATCACAAATAGAATACTTATAAAGATGGCTAAAGGAATGTTTTTTTCGGGGTTTTTAATGTTTTCAGAGGTGTTGGTAATAAGTCCAAATCCCATATAAGAAAGGAAGAAGATTACAGAAGCATTAAGTAAACCATTTGTGTGAGCGGTATCGAAATTCGGTAGGGTCATTGACCAATTAATCGTCATAAAGCCGCCCAAAATAAACACCAGTAAAATCGATAATTTGATGAAGACAATATAAAATTCAACTTTCCCCACTGCCTTGCTACCGAAGAAATTCAGTGCGGTAAATAATGCAATAACCAATACTTCAACCAATCCAATTGCCCATGTTGTAGACTCCAGGTGCAGAAATGGAAGTAGGTATCCAGCAAAACCTTTAACAAAAAGGGATATTGATATGACATAGGACAGCCACATTAGTATGCTTAAAGCACCTGTTACAATACCATCTCCAAGTCCCTTTAATATGAAGGCAATTGGACCTGCGTTGGAGATAATTTTTCCGCCTAATGTAGCATAGGAATAAGCTACTACTAATGCATAAATGCCAGAGAGAATAAATGCTTCTGGTAAATTTTTCCCTGCGATTTCAGCCCCTAAACCAAAGATTGAAAAAATACTGGCACCTATCATTGTGCCTACAGCCATTGATATTACTTCAATTAAACTAAGTTTTTTGGTTTTTTTCATGGGGCTTCCTAATAATTTTGATGGGGCTATGGTTTTTAGCGATTACCTTAATGAAGTTACTAATAGGCTTGTAGAGAACTTAGTGTGGGCTACAGACAACAGTACCCAAGAAAATTGGGTGCATGCAGAAAGGTGAATATAGGACAAAAATATGATCGTACCAATACGGGATTAGTTTTGGCGAAAATATCTATATATCCCTTTTCTAATGGAGATTAAAATTTAAATCATTTAAGGTCTACCCAAGCTTATCCACCTGTCAACTTAGTTTTTTAAGATTAAGGACCTACATGAATAAAGGGGGGCAACATAGCAATAAACCCAGTGCCTTTGATGGGTTCAAGTATTTAAAAGTCAGTTTTTATATTTTTTAAACAACAAATAATACACCAGCCATAATGTACTTCAGAAGGCAAGTTTTTATTGATCTTTCCTTAAGCATTTATTGGTTTTGCAGTTCCGGGTTTGGTGCTGGTGGTACAGCACTAAAATCTATCTTGGGAAAGGCAACATGCCAATCTGTATTGCAGTTTTCTCTTAAATCAGCCATAAAGGCATCAATCCTTTCTTTGCCAACTGAGTGCATAACGAAGATATGGGAATAAGAACGCAACTGGCGTTCTTTCTCGGAAACAGGAACCCAAAGCCTATCTGTATCTAAGGACCATTTGTAATTTAATGTTTCGTTGACCAACCGAAAGCGAACGGTCAGACTCAAGCGGGACCGGGCAATCCATAGGTCGACTTCCTTACCAAATCTAGCTTTTAATTCTGATTCAAATTTGAACAATTCTGCCTCCAGATAGGCCGAAACATCTTCTGTTTCAACAGCCTTATTCATATTGTCTTCATAACTCATTCTGGAAAAATAATCCCATAGAATCATGGGTGAAAAGGCAGACCGGGAACCTCCGAGAGTGGTGTCTGGCGTACCTAAAAAGGAACTTGCCGCATCTGGGGGCAGTAACTGGTAGCCAGTTCGAGTCATAAAGATTCCTGAAGGCCAGGGACCCCCAAGCCATTTATGCATGGAGCAACCCACACTCATCACAGCTGGATTTCGAAAATCGAACATAGGGCCTTTTTCTTTCAAAAGGTTGCGGTTGTGGGCCATTTCGACAAAAGGAAGATAAGCCGCACCGAGCGCACCGTCCACATGAAGCCAAAAACCTCTCCTTATATCAAACAATGGATTTCCCTTTTCGTCCTTTCCATAAATCACTTTGCGTTCCCAAAGCCATGGATAGACTTTGCCTAACTTTTCAAACATGGCGTTAATGGCAGGCACATCATCATAAGCCCCTTTCCATGTGGTTCCAATATTGGCAACAACTACAACAGGGTAGCCTTTGGCAACAAAAAATTGAACCAATTGCGTCAATTCAGCTATTTTAACCGATCCTGACTGTGGATTGTCTTTGTCGAAATCATGGGAAGGAACCATTTCAGGCCAACTTCCATCGTTGGTAATGGGACATTGTCCGGGATATTTTTCCTGTCCTATCTGCTGGAAAGTAGGTAATTCCAACAAATGCGATGCTTTTTGAATGGAATAATGAACATCTTCCGAATAGAAGAGTACAGGGGTGTATGCATTTTCAGAAGTTTCCTCCTTTTTTATAGGCGCTTTATAAGAAAAATGTTGTCCCCTTGTTTCTCTGCCTCTTCTGGTATAGCCATCAATTTGCGCATTTGTTTTTTGATCTTCAAGGATTGTCCTGCCTTTAAGGTAGTCTCTGGCATTGAACAATCCGTAGATATTTCCTTCCGTAAATCCCATTGTGAGTACATAGCCCCAATACCTGGAATCCGCATCCTGTTGATCGGTAGCAGCTGTATGAGGCCACTTGTTATTCCATAATGCGGCAAAATAATCTAAAACTGCCCGCTCACAGAATTTTGAGTTTAGGGTGTATCGCCCACTGCTAAAAGGATCTCCAATATTATTGGCATGCATGTCCATGAGGTAGGGAAAACGATCTGCATAATTCTGATCTTGATTTCCCTGAAAGCCTGCAAAACTGGAATGTTGGGTTTCAATAAATTCTTTAAAAGAAGCCAAGGCTATTTCTCGTTCCTCATTTGTCAATCCCGTAGGAGGAATTTCGAATTGGCTATAATCAATTTGCGGGAAGTTCCCATGGACATCCTTGGGTGGCACCGAAACATACACCTCATTTGGGTCATTACTTGGCCTTGATACAATGGCTCCTTCGGGTACTTGGGCAGTCCATGGAAGTTGTTTAGGGCCGTAAGGTACATGCTGAGGATCTTTGCAGTTTTTAGACATGGTTATCTTTTATGTTATTTTAAACGACAACTGTTAAAGTTGAAATAGAACTTTCCATTGTAAAGGTTAGAAAAAAAGTAAGTAGTCGGCTATGGTTTCTTTTCTATTTTATTGGCGATGAAAAACAGTTGGTAATAACCCACCAATTCTTCTATGAATTGTCAGTTTAAATCTGACTATCAAATCTAATATACAGAGAGTTATCCAAGGGTGCAAGTTCCCTTACACGCAATTTATCATAGCTTTACTAGCAAATGAATGAAGCGCAAAAAGAAGTAAGGAAATTGGCAAACGCAGGAATTGATTTTGAATAAAATTCAAGGCGTTTTATATTAAAAATCTGTTTGGGAGAACCACGCTTTGAAATTAATAGGCTTAAGGGTGGGATTACCCTTAAGCTTGAGAGGTGTATAGGTATATTGTTTATTTTTTTGAATTGGGCAATCAAGTTATTTGAATAATTTCAAAAGTTATAACCAAAATGAAGTCCTGGTTCACCAATAAAGAATTTTGACCATTTGTCATCCAGTTCTTTAAACGAATCCGGCATTTCGGTATGGTAAGGTCGGTGGGTGATTGCTATGGACGGTTCAATGAAGAATTTGTCATTGAATAACTTAAAATGGTAGCCAACTCGGTAGGTATTGAAGATTTGAAAACCGTTTTTTATTTTTTTGTTCTCTTCGTCCTTAAATGTTTGAAAGGAATTCATTACGTGTATGCCAGTATACAAGCCTTTCCACCAAAAATGCTGATAGGCAAAGGCAAATCCAAACTCCCTTATATAGCCTGGAAACTTTTCTTCGGGTGCTTCAAAAGAATCACCATAAGGAATGCCAAGCGACCAGGCATATTTCCACGATTTTAGCTCCAATGACAGCGCATCTTTTGGTCCCAATCTGTAACCTAAGTTCAGCTGGGCAAAGTCAGGTGAATTGTCGTCAGGAATTAAATTACCAAACACAAAAAATGTACTGCCGATGAAGAACCTGCTGTGGGTAGTGTCATTTTTTGCATATTGTGCTTTGAGCTCCTTAGGAAAGGTACTTATTAGCGCAAATACAATTACTAAAATACAATTTCGCATTTTTTTAATTTTTAAGTTAAAAGATAATGCAAAGGTGCATGGGAGGGACACTAAAAAACGTTCACTTAAGGTAAGAAATGAAAAAAAATTATTTTTTTATTTTAACAAGTCTTGCTTTCAATCGGCTTAAAGACTGTGGTGTAATTCCTAAAAAACTTGCCAATTGATGTTGTGGAACTCTCTGAATCAAATCAGGTCTTGTTGCCAATAAATTTTCATATCGCCTGGAAGGCGAAGAATTCTTAAAATCGTCAAGTGAGGATTGAATTTTTACCAGCAATTCTTCTGAAACGATACGACACAAAGTTTCAAACCTTGGGAATTTAGCAAAAACGTCCTCATCCAAATCAGGGGTAGATGCGGAGATTATTGAATCTTCTATGCATGAAAGATAATAGGTGGATGGCTTATTATTGATTGCACATTCAGGCACTTCACCTTGGAGTTCTGTATAAAAATTTGTTGTTTTTTCTTCTCCATCAATGATGTAAAATTTTCTGATACATCCTTTGAGGACAAAGTAACCTAGATTGGATTTTTCCCCTTCCTTCAGAAGCAATGTCCCTTTTTTTACCTCTCTGAAAAGATCCAAATCGAGGATGACTTTTTTTTCATCATCAGTCAATGGCATGTATTTAGAAATATAGTCAAAAAGTAATTGGTGCATGCGTTGTTCTTATTTGGTTTTGGTGAGGGATACCAGAGAAATAGACCTAACTATATGCATTTTCCCCCAATAATTTTGCTACTAATTTACGGGCTTTTTAATCGATATAAAAGGGAAATCAAATTATACCGAATGCCAAGGATTTTGACTCAACCAGTACCTTGCTTGTTTCAATTTCTTCTTTTCAAAAGGTCATGGCTTCAAAAGCTTGCTCATACAACCAATGGCCAAAGTCATTCGGATGATTGATATTATTTCCTAGCAGTGAGGATTGGTCTTTTCTTTCAAGTACCTTCATCCAGGTACTGTACACATCAACGTAGGCGCAATTGGCTTCTAATGCTGCTTCTTTTGCTGCATTTGCAAAAAGTTTCATTGAATTAGTACCGTAATGCCATTCATTGTTGGGAGGAAATGTGGAATAAATGATTACTTCAGCATTCTTTTGCTCCTTTATCATTTCAACGAGCTGTATAAGATTTTGCTTGTACTGTTCAGGACTGTTACTACCAATATTGTGATCGTTCATGCCCCATCCTAATAATACCAGATCAGGAGAAGTTTTTCCGATATACGTGCTCCACCATTTAATGCCTTGGGATGAAGTATAGCCTGATATGGAAGTGTCTTCAATCTTTAAGTTTGCTTGTGGGAAGTTACCTTTCAGGTAATTTCCATATAAATATTGGAACCTTAGGTCTGTAGATGATGCCTCACCGCCAGCAGTAATGCTATTGCCATAAGAAACGATGGTGACAGGAGCGCCACTTTCTAATTTCTTCCGAAAATTCACCAGGTACTTACTTTGGTCATTTGGTTGCGCAAATCTTGCTCCATTTTTTGTTGCATAGTCGACCCATATAAAGAATGAATGATTGGAGTAGTCTGGAAATTTTCTATGGTCGAAATCTTTAAGTCCATAAAGAACATGGGTAGAATAATCCGGAATACTTGAGTCTTCGGTTCTCCTGATTTCACCAGTACTGTAATCAACGGTATAATCAACTCCTTCTACATAAACCTTGCTTTCTGGGTTAAATCGTTGGTAGGTACTGCGAACGATCACACTATTTTTGTACAATGAATCAAATGAAAGTTTTCCGGGTTTTGTAGCAGCAAGCACAAGGCTTTCCCCTTGAATATCCATTGCTATTCCACGGGAAGATGAAGGAATAGAGGCCTTGTCCGAGGTATTGTAAAGGGTACTTGTTTCAATTCCATCCGGCCCTGCTGGCCCGTATAAATTGTATGAGAGGGATTCATATCCAATTTTATTTACAAAATATATCGCGCCTATTATAAATAGGAGATTTAACAAAAGTGAAATTGGAAATAATACTTTACTTTTCATTGTCTTTAAATTACCTCTGATAAACGTTATAAACTATAGTCATTGCTAAATCAAAATTTTTAAAAAAGGAAGCCAGAAGCCTTTGACCTTAATTTTCTAAATCGTCTTTAATATTTTAAGCTATGAAAAAAAAACAAACAAACAGTGAAAAGGTCTCTCAAAAGTTCGGAGCTTTATATTGTCATTCAAAAGACAGCCACGAACGGTATGCCTTTCCATTAAAAACCTAGATAGTGCCGTATGATTTTCACTTTCAAGATTACTTGGTGCTGCCCATTAAGGTATGCTGGCCTGAAGAATTTTCTTGGTGATTAAAAAATTGAAATGAAGGAAAACCATCCACCAATCTGGTATTTAAATTTTTTCAATGCTGCCTTTCAGCTCTAATGGTAATACCCCTTTGTACCTAATCCTGCAAGAAGTATGGGGTCAATATTCAGCAAAAAAGCTTGCTTAAATTGTACCCATCAAGAAATAAAAACCTTCAGTTCATGGCGAGGTGGCTAAAAATTGAAGAACTTGCATTTTTTTCAGGAAATACCTTTTTGGTTGGTTAATAGTATAGCGTAAAATATATAGAAAATATGGTGGATTTCTATCCAGATCAAAGATGGGTAAGTGAAGGTGAGCCTGAGTTGGGTGTAGGTATAATTGTTGAAACAAATAAAAATCGTGTCCAGGTACATTTCCCTGCAGCAGGAGAAACGCGACTGTATGCATTAGCGAATGCGCCATTGCGAAGAGTTGTATTTAAGCCTGGCGATACGGTTGTAGATACCAATAAACGTGCATTTGTAATTGAGCGGGTTCAGGAAAATGGACCGCTAATTCTCTATATAGGGAACCAGGGGACTTTATCAGAGGCAGACTTGGGAGACGTATCAGTAAAGCATGGCGTAAATGACCGTCTCCTTATTGGGGATGTAGAGACACCAAGTGTATTTGCTTTGAGACGAAATACCCTGGCATATGATCATATTCGTAGAATTTCGCCCATTAATGGATTTGTTGGTGGTCGGATAGACCTTATACCGCACCAACTGTATATCGCACATGAGGTAAGTTCTCGTTATGCTCCACGTGTATTGCTATCTGATCAGGTAGGGCTTGGGAAAACCATTGAGGCATGTTTAATCATGCATCGTTTGTTGTTGAGTGGACAAGTCTCCCGAATATTAATATTGGTTCCTGACTCTTTAATTCATCAGTGGTTTGTTGAAATGCTTAGGCGTTTTAATTTATGGTTCCACATTTTTGATGAAGAGAGATGTGCTGCACTAGACGAAAGTGCGCCTGAAGGAAATCCGTTCCTGGATGACCAACTGATCATTTGTAGTACCTCGTTCTTAGCAGGTTCTAAGAAACGTGCCCAACAAGCGATTTCTGCGGATTGGGACATGCTTGTAGTGGATGAAGCGCATCATCTGGCCTGGTCTTTGGAGAAAGTAAGTCCTGAATATGCGATTGTTGAAATGCTGAGTAAAGTGGCGAAAGGCTTGTTGCTATTGACAGCAACGCCTGAGCAATTAGGGGTAGAAAGCCATTTTGCACGACTGAGATTATTAGACCCGGAACGGTATGCGGACTACGATGCATTCATTAATGAATCCCAAGACCATAAAGTTATTGCCAATATTGTTGAGGACTTGTCTTTAGGGAAACCTATAAAGAAAAAAGCCCAAGTCTTATTGGAAACTATTTTTGGAAAGGAAAGAATGGCCATTGTTGCGGAAAAAGGTGTTGCAGCAAAAAATCGTTTAATTGATGATTTATTGGATCAGCATGGTCCTGGACGTGTGGTATTTAGAAATACACGTGCTGCAATGAGCGGTTTTCCTACACGAAAGGCGCAACTAATCCCTTTGGAAGCGGAAGCCAACCAAGAGGAGTGGGTGAAACGCTTGTCCAAAGAATATGCAGTTGACAAAGAGTTAGATGTTAGTCCGACTTTAAAGCAGCAATTTCGATTTTCAGAAGACCCTCGTGTGAGGTGGTTGGTTGCCTTATTGGATCAACTGAATCCAGAAAAAGTAGTATTAATTTGTAGAAGTAAAGCCAAAGTATTGGCTCTAGAAAAAGCTTTACAAAAGCTCAGCAGTGCAAAGGTAGGAGTCTTTCATGAGGACCTTACCATTGTACAGCGGGATAGAAATGCCGCCTGGTTTGCTGAGGTAGATGGGGCACAAATATTATTGTGCTCTGAAATAGGGAGTGAAGGGCGAAATTTTCAATTTGCGCATCATTTGGTATTATTCGATTTACCTGTACATCCTGAGTTATTGGAACAAAGGATTGGTCGTTTAGACCGTATTGGGCAGACGGAAGCTATTCAAATACATGTGCCTTACCTGAAAGGTAGCCCTCAGGAAGGACTGGTTCGTTGGTTCCATGAAGGGTTAAATGCTTTTGAAGAAAACATAGAAGGTGGAAACCAGATAGGGGAATTGTTTAGGGATCGCTTGGTAGAAACTGCTTTGGCTGCCTCATCTGCTGGGGCAAGCGAGAAACTAGATACATTAGTTTCGGATACGGCCGCCTATCAAAAAGAGTTAAAGCAAACATTGGCCAATGGACGTGACAGGTTGCTGGAAATGAATTCATTCAGACCACAGGTGGCGGAGCAATTGGTGGAGAAAATTAAGGCTGCGGATCAAGACTTAGGGCTTGAGAATTATATGACTAAAGTTTTCAACCACTTTGGAATTGAAATGGAAGATTTGGCACCACGGACCTATTTGCTGCATCCTTCAAGAGCAAATGTAGCTGTGTTTCCGTCAATACCTGATCAAGGAATATCCGTAACCTTTGACCGAAAGCGTGCCTTAAGTAGGGAAGATATAAGCTTCATTAGTTGGGATCACCCAATGGTAACCGGAGCCATAGATATGGTTCTTGGTTTAGGCACTGGAGGGGCAAGTTTCGGAGTTTTGAGAGGTACGGAGGACACGGGCATTTTATTAGAAGTGATATTTGTACTTGAAACTACAGGTAAACAAGGGGTTTATGTTGATCGCTTTCTGCCCAACACCCCTTTGCGTGTGGTGGTAAATCATTCTAGTGATGAGGTTACAGAAGACTATCCCGTAGACTTGTTCAACATGCAATTGATACCGGGACAAATACGTGACTTAATCGAAAATGAAACGTTTGTTGATGAGATACTTCCAGAGATGTTAAAAAATGCTATTGAGATAGCCGAACAGCTGAAAGAGAAAGAAATAGAGATAGGTCTTAAAGATATGATCGAAACAATGGATCATGAAATTGGTCGTTTGGCTTCATTGTACAAACGAAACAAAGCGATACGACCTGATGAAATTCGGACCGCATTGGAACATAAAAATGAGCTGACTTCATTGATAGCAGATGCCCGAATTCGAATGGATTCTATTCAGTTGATTCGAGAAGGAGATAGGTAAACATTTTTTTTCAAATGGTTTTATTGAAAAAAATGTATCAAAATAAGAAATAATACTATTAGAATGAATATATACGAACAAATAGTAGCTGAAATTAAGGTAGCTTCAAACATAGTAATCACTTCACATAAATCTCCAGATGGCGATTCTGTAGGAAGCTCATTGGGCTTGCTACATTTTATTGAAAAGCTGGGTAAAACAGCTGTCGTTTGCCATCCAGATCCAGCACCTGGTTTTTTGTATTGGTTAGATACTTCGGATTTTCTTTTAATGACAGATCAGGCAGAAGCCGTAGCTTCAGCTTTTGCAGCTGCTGACCTGGTGTTTTGTTTGGACTACAATGGTACAAACCGTGTTGGGTATGACATGCAAGCTTTGTTGGAGGCGGTGACTTGTAAAACAATTATGATTGATCATCATTTAAATCCTGAAGATTTCCCAACCATAACCGTGTCTGAAACATCAGTCTCTTCTACGGCAGAGTTGATTGTTGAGTTAATCGAACAATCGGGCAATGGGGCTTTACTTGATCAGAAAATTGGCACCCCTTTGTACTTGGGTATATTGACAGATACAGGTAGTTTTCGCTTTCCTTCAACTAAGCCACGCACCCACGAAATACTGGCAAAGTTACTGGCTGCCGGGGTAGCGCACCATTTGGTTCATGAAATGTTGAGTGATAACAACACTGCGAGTCGTTTACGTTTGCAAGGATATGCGATATGCGAAAAGATGGAGATTTTAGAAGACTATATGGTGGCTGTTATTTCATTGTCAAAAGAGGAATTGGCGAAATACAATTACCAAAAAGGGGATACCGATAGTTTAGCCAATCAGGCCTTGTCTATTAAGGGAATGAAGGCAGCAATTGTGTTTACTGAAAGAGATGGCATCATGAAAATATCTTTCCGTTCAAAAGGGGAGGAGAATCCTGTGAATGTGATGGCAGAAGAGAATTTTAATGGTGGTGGACACGCAAATGCTTCAGGAGGCATGAGTGAATTATCGGTCTCGGAAACCTTAGATAAAATCAAGAATTTGGTACCAAAATACTTTTCAGTTAAGTAATGCTTTTCGGATTTAATTGGAAAAGGCCCTTACAAACAGCATCCTAAGTTCAGAATGGGACGTTCGAGGGATCAGGCTGTAAAATGTCACCTTGTTTTATTGTTTTTTCAAAGTGCTGGTTTGATTTACAATTCTTTTGATATTAAATAGGTAGTATAAATCAAATAAAAACATACCAATAGTAAGGCTTCCCATCGGTCAAGCTTTTTCCTTTTGCCTGTAAACATGGCGATTATAAGGAAAACAGTACCTCCAATCAATATAGTAAAATCTTGATTGAAAATCTGATTGTATGTTATAGGGTTTATTAATGAACTAATTCCAAGAATAAGAAGAATATTAAATATGTTTGAGCCTATAACGTTGCCAATTGCAATGTCACTATTTTTTTTAAGGGCAGCTACTATTGATGTAATGAGTTCTGGTAGCGAAGTACCAGCAGCAATGATGGTTAATCCGATTATTTTTTGACTAATCCCTAAATCCGTAGCAATGCCTATACTATTGTCAACCACAAGTTTCCCTCCAATAATAAGCCCACTAAAACCAAATAGCATTAAACCCCATATCTTAAGATTAGATTTTTGAGTATAGGGAATGACTTCGATTTTTTCTGTTTTCATTTGTTTAAAAATATAGTACAGAAAGAATACAAAAGATAGAAGTAAAATAATCCCGTCAAGTCTGGATATTTCAGCGTTTTGATTGATGAAAAAATTGTTTGCAAGACCAAATAAAACAATGGTAATTATTAAGGAAATGGGGATCTCTCTCCAAGCGGTTGAGGATTGGACGGTGATTGGATAAATTAAACCGGCTATGCCCAATATGATAAATAAATTAAAATTATTGCTGCCAATTACGTTTGCCAAAACGATATCTGAAAGTCCGTCCAATGAAGCTACTGAATTCACCACTAATTCAGGTGCGGAGGTTCCAAATGCAACGATGGTCAAACCAATAACCAAATCAGGAATATGGTACTTTTTAGCCAGAGCTGATGCGCCATCAACAAGCCAATTGGCTCCAAAAATTAACCCTAAAAACCCAACTACTATTAAAAATAAAGAAATTGCCATATCATTCAATATTTGTCTTAATTGCTTTTTATAATATTTTTTTTGGAATCGTAATTTTTTGCTCTGTTTCCGATTTCACCTAAAACAGTCCAATGCACTTGGTAAATAAATTAAATCAATAGGATCATTGTATACCAGGTACATCATCTTCCAATCGGGGTTGAATTTTCCCTTGTATTCTCGCAAACTTTTGCAACGTCCAAAGTGTTTTAACAAAGGCGTAGTGCACAGTGAAATTTTTCTCAACCGCTGAAATAGTTGACAAATCCTCTAATTAAGAAACTTTGACTAAGGATGCTAGCATGGTTGGAATCAACTCTGAAATTGTCGGATGTGGCACAACTGAATCTCTAATTATTTGGTAAGGTGCATCGGCGTACATAATATTTAGCAGACTGGTTATAATTTCATCACCACCTGTGCCTAACACACATGCGCCTAAAATTTTATCTGTATCGGCATCTATAAGCGCACTCATAAAACCATTGGTTTCCCCTTTTTCTTTTGCCCTTGAGATGCGGCTCATTTCTCTTTTCGCTTCCAATACATTATAGCCATTTGCTATGGCTTCTTTTTTTGTTAATCCAACGCGGCCCATAGGTGGATCTACAAAAAGGTTATAGGTGGTAATACGGTCACTTACTTTTCGTTGCTTTCCATCAAACAAGTTTTCGGCTACAATTTCATAGTCATTGTATGCCGTATGCGTAAAGGCCCCTTTGCCATTGCAGTCCCCCAATGCATAAATGCCCGGAACATTGGTTTGTAGAAAATCATCCACTTCTATAAAGCCCTTTTTGTCGGTTGTAATGCCTGTAGCATCTAAATTGAGTGTATCCGTATTGGCTTTTCTGCCAACAGCCATTAAAACATGCGATCCATTAATTTTAGGAGGGCCATCCATTTTACAGTCTACTTGTATAGAAATATTCCCTCCAGCTTCATTTTGGGCAGTGATACATTCTGCCTGTAAGCGAAAATCGATTCCTTCTTCTTGTAAAAATTTGAGAATGGCTGCACTCGTTTCAGGGTCTTCTCTTCCGATGATGGTGTCTTGCATTTCTACAATCGTCACTTTACTTCCAAACCTTCTAAACATTTGGCCAAATTCCAATCCAATATAGCTACCACCTACAATGATTAAATGCGCTGGAATTTCTTCTAATGCTAAAATAGAGGTACTTGTTAAGTAGGGAACCTCTTCATAGCCATTGGGTACAAATGGCCGGCCTCCAACATTAATAAAAATTTGCTCCGCTGTTATTTTCTCATTGCCAACGGTCACCTGCTTATGTCCAGTAAAAGATGCTTCACCTTTATAATAAGAAATGTTTTCATTTTTTTCTATTCCGGCGGAAATGCCACTTACTGATTTTTGAATGAGTGCGTCTTTACGCGCTTTTATTTTTTTCAGATCAGCATAAACACCTTCAGGAATTACGATGCCCAAGTCCTCTCCATGTTGCGCATCCCACATTCTTCTTGCACTTGCAACATAGGTTTTGGTAGGCGTGCAACCTACGTTCAGGCAGGTGCCTCCTAAATGTTCCTTTTCTATAAAGGCTACTTTTTTGCCTTGAGAAGCCATTTTAAAAACCAGTGGTGTGCCTGCCTGGCCTGAGCCGATGATTATTGCGTCAAATTTTTTCATTGGATATATCGTGTTGATTTCTAACTGAAATTGGTTATTTATTTGATGAACTAAAAAACAAAGCAGCAATTATTAAAAAACCAACTCCCGTAAGCGCAGGAGGTAGCATACTTGCTACAATACCTATAATAATCATGCCCAAGGCGATGATTACCAATAGAAGTAAAAGAATATTTTTCATAATATTAATTATTGGGTTATTGTATAAAGCATAAAAATACCGATCGCAACAAATGCAATGGAGATGGCAACTTTCATTTTATCCTCAGGAATGACTTTCTGGAGTTTGGGCCCAATTTGACCGCCAATGACTACCCCTGGAATAGTGAAAACAATTATATTAAGCACCTCATTCATCACATCATTTGGCTCCAGTGCAAAGGCATAAAAATGACCAATTGAAGCTACAAGGACTGTAATAACCACAACAAATACGGAAGTGGCTACGGCAACAGGTGTGGGCACTTTGCACCTTGCAACTAAATGATATTCTTGAAGCTCCGCCAGGCCCACAGAAATCATTCCTACAAATGCTCCTCCCAGCGCAGCAAAGCCTTTGCCCATGCTGCGATTACAGACGGTGTAGCGGTAAACTTTGCCAGAACTGTCGGTCAACTCGCTTTCAAAATTTTGGGCAAATTCCACCTTGTTTAAAGCTTCATTTTTTTCTCTTTCTTCCTTGCGCCAGGCGGCAAACAATTGATAGCCAATAAAAAGAAGGCCTACAGAAAATATTGTTTTTAGGACGATTGCAGGTACGATATCAGCATAATAACTCCCAATAATTGCGGCTGGGACAGAATAAATTAAGAGCGCTTTTACAAGCTTAAAGTCAATCAATTTGGCTTTGTAATAGGCAACCAAGCCACTTCCAAAACCAAAAAACTCTGTTGCCAAGGCTGAACCAATGGCAATATTCGGCTCTAATTTTAAAGCGAGCATAAATAATGGAGAGAAAAACACCGCCCCACCAATCCCACTACTCATGGCAATGGAAGCTATTAAAATGGAAATGGGAAGGAGGTACCAGAATTCTAATGTTAGTTCCATAATTTATATTGAATTTTTAATCAATAGGTAGCGTCAAAAAATTCCCTCTTCCGGGTTTTATAATTTATTCTATACAAGTGGGCCCTAACTATGGGGTATATAATTCAGGACTTTAGAAACAGGAATTCTCACTTGCAACTAACAGACGCAAAAAATGGAGAAACCTGACAAAAAGGGACCATTATTATAGTATTAAAATTTCAACTAACCATTATTAGTTTTTATCCTCTATTGATGCTTTCGTAATATTTTCAGATTACGAGTAAATCTGGATGGGTGAAATTTTTATAGCCAGAGATTCGAATCCCTTCTAAAACGATGCTGACCAAATTATAAGCTAAGTTAGCTGTACTACCTAATTTTTAGGTTGTATAATCCGGGTTAAATAGGCCATAAAACAACCAGTAAGGACTGAAAAATAAAGAGTATAATAAATGGGATGACAAGGTATCCCATAACATCTCGTGCTTGTATTTTGACTCCATTTCCCATGATTGGCAGGACAATCAATAAATAAAACGGCTGTAACAAATTGCTTAAACTTTCGCCATAAGCCACTGACAAGGATGCTCTGGAAATCATAGCCGTTATTTCATTCTCAGGCAGACCTGTACCCAGTTCTTTGATGGCATTGATTATACTTGGCCCAATGACAGCAAATTCTCCCCCAGCAGAGGGAATGGCAAAATTGACGATTGCACCGGTTAAATAGGCATAAAACGGATAAGAGTCCAATGTTGCTACTTTTGCCATTAATTGCCCGAGTTGATCTCCCAAACCTGTATACATCATGATTCCCATAATGCCTGCATAAAAGGGATATTGAAATAGAATGCCTGAGACATTGCTACTGGAACGTTTCATGGCTATGACATAGCGGGAAGGCGTTTGGTGCAAAGCCATGCCTACAATTAAGAAAATGAAAATCATGATATTAAAATTCAAATCAAAACCTCTGGTACTGAAATGAAATACAATATAGGTAAGCCCCATCATTACAATGATCATTTGTAGGATGATGCTATTGTTCAATTTGTCAGATAGGGCGTTAAAAGGCAATTTCAATTCTTTAGCCTCTTCTTCAATTGTTATTGGGGCAGAAAGGCCATTGGAAATTGTCAAGTCACTCAATTCTTTATTCTTAAATTGTTTTGGCCGCAATAAGAACATTAGCAGTGAGCCACCAATCACTATTAAGCCCATCATTGCAATGTTTAGTGAGGATTGTAAAGTATAGGTGGTTGGTATCACACCAGATAAGAGACCAGTTTCAATCAAAAAATTGTTTTCAGAATTGAGGAGTAAAGGGATTGAGCTTGAAAAGCCTAAAACCCAACTGTTAAATGAAAAGTAAGCGCATGCAATTAAAAAAGGGTAATTGATCCCTTTCACTCGCAATGCCAACTCTCTGGCTAAAACACAGGTGATTACCACCCAGCCAAAGCTTATCATGGACAAAAGCATACCTATAAATACCACCAGAAAATAGACTTGCGCTGGCGTTTTAATATAGGTAGAGAGGGTGCCTATCCCTCGTTTCACCAGAGGAGACAAGGCAATACTAAAGCCTGTAATGACGATTAACACAATTTGCATTGAAAATCCCAATAAGTCAAAAAAGCCCGTATACCAGGATTTTATTATTTCCATTGGACTTACTCCTAGCCAGGCAATTGCACTAATTCCTGTGATTAAGGTTAAAATAATTGCGAAGACAAATGAATTAGGTAGGTATTTAAGAAATATTTGGGTGAATTTTTCTCCTAATTTTTCAATCATGTTGTGGTTTTTTAATAATGCCCAGGATTTTTGCTTAAAACCGTGGCTCGTTGGGCATTGGGTTTGGGTTTATTTGTAAGTCGAATGTTGAATATAGGATAAAAAGCTGATCGTTACAATGGGTGAAAAGTAAGGGATGGCCTTCTTATGGCCTTATCCAGGTAATTGTAAATTACAGGACCATTGTTCTGAATCTAAGGTTTTAACAACTTCAGCATTTTTTTGTTGCCTTTTTTAAAAGCACATGGAGCAATTGCATTAGTTGTAAGATCAGTAAAAAGTAACCTTTAATGACATTTAGGTAGGCGGATAATTCCAGATGGCTTTATCCAACAACTGGTTTTCAGAAGGGTATAATGCTGCTCTTCCATTAGGAGAAGGAAGAGGTAGTCTTACAGTTTTCTCCGTAGTTGATTTTGTCTTTAATTCAGGTGATGTATAATTTGATAAATGTGCGGCCCCAAATCCCCATCAAAGCGGTTTTAAATGGCTTGATGGGGTCTTGGTATGATATTACTCGAGTAGAAGGAGGGAGGGGTTTAGAGCGTCAAAAATGTATTTCTACCAATTTAAAAGGCACTATAATCATAGGCTATAGCTTGACTATACCTTCCCCTTTACTATTCCGACTCAGGTCAAGCAATGGGGCAAGTATAAATTTGAGTACACTAGAAGAAAGAGACATCAAAATTTTTCATCACTAGTTTGTCGAGTTCTTCAATGTCCGTAAGTAATTCTTGTTGGCTTAGGGTAATTGTTACTTCATCTGTTTTTTTCCTTAACAACCTATTCAATTCTACCATTTTAAAATAAAAGGATTGGGATTGTAATTCGATGTTACCTACTGCTAATTTTTCTTCTATGGCGACCTTTTTTTGTTTGACTACCTTGACCATTTCAACAGCGGAATCAAATTCCAATTCCTTTTGGTCCACAGATTTTAAAAGTCCACACTCAAAACTGGCGCATTGTCTAGGCCTTTTAGAATAAACGGTACAAGCATCACAAAATTTCTTACAGGGCTGAAGGAAAAAACCATTGCCTTTTTCATCCTCTATATCCATAAATTCTTTAACAACAGGCACTTCTTCAGGATCAAGCTGCACAAAGCCAATTAAAGTGCCATCGCAACAGATTCCGCAAGACAAACAAATATTCAATGAATCATTCATGTTTTCTGGATTTTACCACTTGTTTAGTGTACGCTTTATTGGAGCTTTAATAAGTGCTAAGGCCCAAGGTAGGTCTTATGACGGCATTAAAAGCAATATTTTCACCGTCTAAACCCGCTTGACAAAAAGCCAAAAACCTTGGATATAACTCTTATCCTGAGCTAAGCTATATCCATTGTGCGTGTCCAGTAGGGTAAATATAGGTCAAAAAATTGATGGTACCGATTGATGAAATTTGGTGCTAATTTTAGTTCGATGGCTTAAGGTGATAGCGATCATAGTATAAGTGACTTATTATGAGGATCCTATCAAGTAATAGAATAAGGGATGCAAGCCTTTATAATCATTTCGGAGTAAGTAAAAAATGTCCTTATTAGGTTTTTGATTTAAAGTTTAAACAATTCATTAATGGGCATTGAGTATTAGGGTTTCTTAGGAAGTGGAGATAAGTAGACAAATTTACACCTCTCAGCATCTATATTTAACTATTGGTGAATTAGCAGCTTTGTGACCAATGTTACTGTAATGGGGGCTGTAATACGGTACTTTTGATATCAAATTCTAATCATGCTAAAAAAATATTTCCCCATACTCCAATGGCTTCCGAGCTATAAAAAAGCCTACCTCTCAGGAGATGTAGGAGCTGGATTAACTGTAGGTATCATGCTAATTCCTCAAGGGATGGCTTATGCAATGATAGCCGGACTACCTCCGGTTTTCGGACTTTACGCCTCCTTGATTCCACAAGTAATTTATGCCATCATGGGTACATCGCGACAGTTAGCGGTAGGTCCCGTTGCTATGGATTCACTATTGGTCGCATCCGGTCTTGGCGCACTTGCGCTCACGGGAATAGATGAGTATATCTCTATGGCGATCTTTCTAGCCTTATTCATGGGAGTAATCCAGTTGGGATTGGGCTTGCTTCGGATGGGGTTTTTGGTCAATTTTTTATCAAAACCGGTAATTAGCGGATTTACTTCCGCAGCTGCCATCATTATTGCGTTAAGCCAGTTAAAGCATCTTTTGGGTACTTCCATCCAAAGTAGCAATCAAATACATATCCTCTTAAAAAATGCATTTTCCACGATTACCGATACCAATATGATCACATTCGGTATTGGTATTGTTGCGATTGTTCTCATTAAGTCGATTAAGAAATTTAGCAGTCGTATTCCCGCTGCCTTGGTTGTGGTGGTACTTGGTGTTCTGGGTATTTATATTTTTGGGTTAAACGATCTTGGGGTGAAAATTGTAGGCGAGGTGCCAAGCGGGTTGCCTTCATTTCAGGTGCCTAACATCGCCTATTCAAGAATATCTGAACTGCTACCCATTGCATTGACTTTGGCGCTAATAGCCTTTATGGAAGCCATCTCCGTAGCCAAGGCAATTGAGGAAAAACACTCCGATTATAAGATCGACTCCAATCAAGAACTCATTGCTTTGGGAACATCAAATATCTTGGGGTCTCTTTTTCAATCGTATCCAACCACTGGAGGTTTTTCTAGAACAGCCGTTAACGACCAGGCAGGTGCAAAGACAGGTGTTGCCCCAATGGTAAGTGCTTTGGTAGTGGGATTAACCTTATTGTTCTTAACCCCTTTATTTTATTATTTGCCCAACGCGGTATTGGCAGCCATTATTATGGTCGCTGTTTTTGGGCTAATAGATTTCAAATATCCTGTTGAGCTTTTCAAAAATAGGAGGGATGAGTTTTTTCTGTTGATCGCTACTTTTTTGATCACCCTTACTGTTGGGATCAAAGAAGGTATATTACTCGGTGTTTTGATTTCTTTGCTCTTACTAGTTTATAGGACTTCAAGGCCACATATAGCCGTCTTGGGGCGCATACGAAACACCGATTATTTTAAAAATATAGCCCGTTTTCCAGAAGACACAGAAACCTTTAAAGAATTTTTAATCATTCGCTTTGATGCACAGCTCTTTTTTGGAAATAGAGAATATTTCAAAAATGAATTGCAAAATCAACTTGACAATAAAGGAACTGCGGTAAAATTCATCATATTAAATGCGGAGGCCATTAATTATATCGACAGTAGTGCCGTTCACATGTTACGGCAGACGATTGCTGAATTGAAGAATAAAGGAATAAAACTGGTTGTTGCAGGAGCGATTGGACCTACACGTGATATCTTTTATAGCAGTGGACTGATTGATGATATCGGTAAGGAGAATTTTTTCGTAAAGACAAGTGAAGCCTTTGATCATTGTAATCCCTTAAGTCAAAAATCTGAAATTGAGGAGAGAATTTCCCTGCAATCGAAAAATTACCACGAAGTTTCTTAAACCCGAAACATGCAACAATGCTGACAAAATCTCCTAAGTTAGCATGAATAAGTTACTTGCCGATGTCTTAGAATCTGAGTTAAAATACGGTATAGTGTGAAGTTTCTGTGATCTTTTAACCAGAATCCGAATTAAGGAATTCTCATCTCAAAATGGCTTAAATCGCCAATGCTAACTCTTCTTAGGGAGGGAGAAAGTGTGGGGGACTCAGTTTGCTTAGGGTTTTCAAAGCTTTTGTTACACGACCCTCATTTGGTAGATTATTTAGGGGGGGTAAAGATCAGTACAAATCGTTAAGGGAATTTTTTAGAATTGTGAAGTAAAATGTACTACCTTCATTTTCTATAGAATCCACCCATATTTCGCCTCCATGCAAATGAACAATCTTTTCACAATGGGCGAGACCAATACCAGTTCCTTCATAATTGCTGCGTTTATTGAGCCTTTTAAAAATAGCAAAAACATTGCGTTTGTCTTTTTCGGGAATACCTATACCATTGTCTTTAATTGAGAATTTCCAATAATCGCTATCTTCTTGTATAGCTATATGAATTTCCGGGGTTTTCCCTTCTTTTTGAAATTTTATGGCATTGCTTATCAAATTCTGAAACAAAAGTCGAATTTCAGTCTTATAAGCCCTTATAATTGGTAATTTACCCAATGTAATTTTTGCGTTTTTTCTTTCAATTAAGGTTCTTAGGTCTCTGGTTATATCAAGAATTGTTTCTTTGCTATCAACGGGTAAAAGTTCTTTACCACGACCTATTCTGGAATAATCCAATAGCCCCTTAATTAGATCGCTCATTCTGTCCGTTGCTTCTGTCATGAAGTTTAAAGACATTTGGGCTTCTTCATCTAATTTACTTGAGTAATCGCCTTGTAATATGTCTATCATACTTCTCACTGTTCTTAAGGGTTCTTGTAGATCATGGGAAGCTATATAGGTAAATTGCTCAAGCTCTTTATTTTTAAGCTCCAGATTGTCATATTGAACAGCCAATAAGGTGTGTTTGGTAATGTCTTGTCTTATGGTTAAGAACTGATAAATTTCTCCATGTTCATTTTTAAAGGGAACTATTGCCGTGTGTACCCAATAAAATATTCCTTCCTTGGTTATGTTTTTAATTCCGCCGGTCCAAATCTCTCCTTTATTGATTTGACCCCATAATTCTGCAAAGAACTCATTAGAATGATAGCCAGAATTGAAAATTCTATGCGTTTTTCCAATAAGCTCGCTTCGATCATAATGAGAAATTTCACAAAATTTATCATTTACAGAAATAATAGTTCCATTTACATCTGTGATGTCAACAAGAAAACTACTATCCAGGGCTTCTTTGTATTGCTGTATTTCTTTTGCGGAAGCTTGTAAAGCATTTTGATAGGTAACTTTCTCATGTTCTGAGGTGTTCAATCGTATGGCCACTTGGAAAATGTTGCTCATTGAAAGAAAGATTGCAACGACAGAATAAACAATAAATCCGATATTCTCATCTACTATATCGTAATTGGTGAGGTATAAGAATATTATGCCTTGACCCATGATTAGGATAAAAACAAAAGGACCAGACGTTTTTATCAATTTACTGCCTTCATAACTCCCGAAGAGCAAAACATTAAAAGGTTTCGTAGCATTTTTTAGAGATAAAAATCCAGAAAGCCAAAAGAAAATAAGGGAGGAATGAATGGGTATAGGGATAAGAAAAGCAGCATTTTGGCCAGGGATGTTTAAAATAAAGATAACAATGGAGGCGAAGTTTGTTAATATTATTGCGAAAATAATATACTGTGTAATTTTTTTTATCTTTTTGGATTGTGAGTGTCTACCCCAAATTGAAATCCCTATTAGTAAAAAGCAAATTGCTGTCGCAAATGGCATTTTTCCCGGAAAATTCAAATTGTAAATATCATTTACACTGGAGCTGTTAATAATAAAATGATCACCAAAAAAATATAGCACTATTGTTAGCAAGGCCATGAGTAAAACCCCAATAATTGTAACTCTATTCAGGATTAAAAAGAAGTTAGAATTCCGTTGTGAGGCCAGTATGCCCAGACTTAGTAGAAAGAAAGAAACTGCAGTAATAATTTCCATTGGTGGAACACCAGGAATAACACTTACAAATTGAGGTATATTGAATAACCATGAACAAATGATGATTGTACTTATCACCAATATTAGGAAGTTATAAAGTTTAACGATTCTTAATTTCCTGGTCTTTGTTACCTTATTCATTTCATTATTTTAAAATATATTAATGGTTTCTCTATTTTAGTCATTTTCCTATTTAAATGAAGAACAAAAACAAGATAGGTTTTTCTAAATGAAAAAATACTGAATATTTTAAACTATTTTTTTTAAAAATGTGCGCGTTTATGGATACAAGAGGGATTTAGTTTTAGCCATTGCCAGGAAATAATTATTTTCCGCAAGGTATTTCTCGAATAGACGCATTAATTTTAACGCTAAAAGCTTTTATGGAAGCCATCATCGAAGTCAAGCCAATTGGGAAAAAACACACTAATTTCAAGGCTGATCCCGATCAGCTGCTCAATGCTCAAGGAGCATCGAATATCTTCGGATTTCTTTTTCAATCGAATTCAACGACTGGAGGTTTTTCAAGAAGAGTTGCAATGACAGGGAAGAATAAAAATAGGTGTTATACCTATGAAAAGTACTTTATAAGTGGAATTAATTTTATTATCCTTTACACCTTTGTTTAAATATTGGCCAAATGTCCTATTGGCTGGAATAATTATGACCACCGTTCACGGGATGATAGATTTTAATATACTGTTGTGTTATTCAGATACAGAAGGGATAAGTTTTTCTTTATGTCCCTGTTTTTTGATTACCCTTACTTTTGGGATTAAAGAAAGTATTACTTGGTGTTTTGATTTCCTACTGACTAGGTGGGAGGGTATGTTATATTATTACCTTGGCTGAGAAGACATTAAGGGTTGACTTAGAGGGAAAAAAATCAGGACAACCTACTTACCAAAAGAATTTTTAAGTAAGGTAAAGTAAAAGGTGCTTCCCTCGTTTTCTTTAGAATCTACCCATATATTTCCTCCATGCAAATGAACAATCTTTTCGCAATGGGCAAGACCAATACCCGACCCTTCATAATTGCTACGTTTATGGAGTTTTTTAAAAATGGCAAAAACATTGCGATTGTCTTTTTCTGGAATACCAATACCATTGTCTTTCACTGAAAATTCCCAATAGTTGCCATCTTCTTGAGCTGATATGCTAATTTTGGGGGTGACTCCTTTTTTATGAAATTTTATTGCATTGCTAATTAAATTCTGAAATAAAAGTCGGATTTCTGTCTTATAGGCTCTGATTATCGGCAGGTTGTCAATTGTAATTGCAGCGTCATTTCTTTCAATTATTATCCTTAGGTCCTTAATTATCTCAGAAATGGTTTCATTGATATCAACAGGCATTAGCTCTTTACCGTGACCAATTCTAGAATAGTCCAAAAGCCCTTTTATTAATTCGCTCATTCTATCTGTTGCCTCAGTCATGAAATTAAGTGACAATTGGGCATCTCCATCCAATTTACTGGAATAATCATCCTGTAAAATGCTAATCATGCTTCTAACTGTTCTTAATGGCTCTTGCAAATCATGGGAAGCGATATAGGTAAATTGCTCAAGTTCCTTGTTCTTTAGTTCAAGATTTTCATACTGCATGGCCAATAAGGTATGTTTGGTTATATCTTGTCTGATGGTTAGGAATTGATAAATTTCTCCAAGTTCATTTCTAAAAGGAATAATTGAGGTGTGTACCCAATAAAATTTCCCGTCTTTAGATTTGTTTTTAATGCCCCCAATCCAAATCTTGCCCCTATTAATTTGCGTCCATAGCTCTGCAAAGAATTCCCTTGAATGGTGTCCTGAATTGATAATTTTATGTGTTTTCCCTATAAGTTCATCTCGGTGATAATTTGAAATTTCACAAAACTTATCATTAACAGATATAATTTTTCCGTTTACATCAGAAATATCGATGAGAGAACTACTATCCAAAGCTTCTTTGTACTGCCTTATTTCTTTTATGGAATTATGTAATGCATTTTCATAAGTGATTTTTTCATTGTCGGAAAAGTTCAATTTCATTGTCACTAAAACAATATCCCTTATTGATAGGATAAATGCAATGACGAAAAAAATTATTATGCCCACATTTACAGCTACTATATTGTTGTTTATTAGATACAATAGGATAAAACCCATTATCATAATCATTCCAGCAACAAGTGAGGCGGAGGATTTTACAATCCTGCTTCCAGAGTTGGAACCGTAGAGTAACTCATTAATGGATTCTGGAACATTTTTTAGGGATAAATAACCCGCAATACTGAATAATAAAATAGAGGTATGAATTGGTATTGCTATTAGGAATCCAGCATCATTTCCAGGTATATTTAACACAAAAATAACGATGGAAGAAAGGTTGATTAGTATTATTGCATAAAATAAATAATTGCTAATTTTATTTAATTTTTCAAATTTTGATTCCATTCCCCAAGTGGAAATGCCTAATAAAAAGAAGCAAATAGCAATGGGGAAAGGCATTCTTTCAGGGAATATTAAAGCTAAATTCTCAAAAATAAAGCCATCACCAAAAAAATATTCAACAATTGCTAGTAGGCTGATGATTAATACACAAATGATAGTGACTCTATTAAGAATTGAAGCGAATTTAGATTCCCTCTGTGAAGCCAATACCCCCAAACTTATTAGAAAGAATGAAACCGCAGTAATAAACTCCATAGGAGGAACACCAGGGATAATATTTAAAATTCTAGGAATATTAAAAACGTATATAGCAATGACGATTGTGCTTATAGCTAACGTTAAAAAGCTAACAATTTTTATCTTTTTAACTTTTAGCTTTTTAGCTTTTAGTTTTATTGTCATATTATTATTCAAAAATAAATGCAGGAATTTTTTTTTATGCCTAATAAAACAAAAATAGCATGTTTTTATTACTAAATACGTACTTGGTGAAATCCTAAAAGTTTTCTTTTATGTTTGTTCAAGAGTGGTAAGTTACTAGTAAACAGGAAATATTATTTTTATTAAAAATTACATAAGGTTTTTGAGGAAATTAAAAAATTATTATACTGGTACAATGTATTCTTCAACAATAGCCTCTATCATTTTTACGGTTAATGGTTTGTTTCTATAACCACTAATAGAAGAGAAACTTTTGGCCTTATTTACATCATCAGGGTTCAATGAGGTGGTCAACATAATTAAGATAATATCGTCATGTTTATTATGGTTTAATTTTTCATATGCCTCTAAAAATTCCCAACCGTTCATCACAGGCATATTAATATCTAAAAAAATGATATTCGGCTTTGGTGAAGAATCCTTTTCTCTGGATTGCAAATACTCCAATGCCTCAAATCCATTTTCGACAATAACTATGTTATCTGTGCACTCTGATTTTTTAATTGCATAATTGTTAACGAAGTTAGTGGCCTTATCATCGTCAACAAGAAGGATAGAATTAAGTTTTGATGTCATCATAATATAATTTTTTTGGTAAAAAATGTAATGAGGTCCATACTCATTTTTAATTGTCTACCAAATATAACATAAAAAAACCTTACGTAAATAATAAATAAATTATTTTTTACGGTTTTTCTAAATAAAAAATTTAAAATCACATGTTTTACGGAATAAACTATTGAAAAATTGGATTTTTAATGATAATCAAGACCGGCTTATGACCAATTATTAGCACTTAGAATACTGAAAATTGGTCTTTCAAACATAAACGCTATTTTCTATTATAAAAGTTTATTTTGATTAGTACTTTGAAAATTTTAAGTCATTTATTTTTGGTTCTGGATATCACTAATTACTTAAAATAGCACAAATCATGTTTTTTTTATTCTTCTACGAATTTATGCCCTAAAACAACGTTGAATAAATATCCTGGAAAAAGAATACATAGGGTGACTTTGCCAAAAAAGATAGCAATAAGTTTCCAAGACATGACTTTTTTAAGCAAGGTCAGCTTCTGGATAAGCCGACTGTTACCATCATAAATGCAATGCTGTTCCTAATGGGATTCCTTTGGCAGCAAAAACCTTGGTTACAGGGATAATCAAAGCAACATTGGCAAACTTCAATGTTGCTTTAAAAATGAACATGCCAATAAGCAGGGCAATTTCGACTTAATTGGCTTAAGGGGAAGTGCTGAGAAACGAAAACGCTACACCTCAAGGAATACCGCCTGGCACAAAGCCAATAAAAAGAGGTGTCGATGAGCAGGGACAAAAAGGCATTAGTGCCCCTAAAATGGAAGTAAAAAAGTATCATAGTCCGTAAAATTTCTTTTATTTAGGTAATCTTTAGGCTATTCAATTGGGAAATAGGCATTCTCAATTCCCTTTATAAAAAGTAGCATTTTAAGGGTTTCATAAACGAGGAAATTTTATGCAATATTCAAATGTGTTCTGCACCAATTTAAAAAATGCTATAAATGAGCCAATTGGAAATCTGTCGCAAATAATCAAGCATTCTCCACTTTATTTATGGCACCAGAAATAGTACAGGACAATTTGACTGTGTTGAAAATTGTACCAAATTTTTCAAGGTTCTTTTTTAACAAATCAGGATTGAGCTTTTTATCATTGCTGAAAATGGTCAATTTGTACTTAATATTGTCCATCCTTGGTGGATTTTCAAGACGGGTGGCATTAACTTCAACAGTGGCTTTAGTATAAGTGAATTTCATCAAGGCTGAAAATCTTTCTACATTTTTAAGCATACAAGCAGAAAAGGAGCCCAAAAATAATTCAGCTGGATTTGGCAGCATTTCAGCAGTTCTTGAAGTTGTACCAAAAGCAATGGATGACTCTTTTATCTGAATCACTGCATCTTGATTTGAAATGGATGAAGCATTGATTGAATAATTCATAATTTTTTCCTTTAATTTAAAAGATTTAAAACTTCTTATTTAGGTAATGGGCCTTAATTGTGATTACATTATCGTTTTCCTATGCTGGGGTGGTAATGAACTTGAATTTCATGATTTCCATTACCTCTTTATTGCTTGCTTCAATGTTGTTTTCTGTAATTAGCTTTTTTATAACACAACACTTTGGTCAATATGGCTATACATTAAGACACACCAATGCTTTTACCAATTCAGCCAAAGCTTCGGATTCTTTTGCACATTATGATAAGCTAAAGTTTTTTCTTTTTCTTAATCGTAAATATACGATAGGTCTTTAAGTGCTTTTGTGACCTAAATCATGTTATAACAGGAATGTGCAATAGGTCTTCAATTACCTGGTAAAATCGGTCTCTTCGTTCTATTTTCAATCTCAGCAAAGCGGTGCTATTCCTTAACATTCAAATGGTCAGCCTTTTTCCTTCCCTGAGAAAACGCATAAACAAAATTAATCCTATGGCATTTTCTTTCAAACTCTTTTAAAATAAGTGGGGCAATAACAGAATAATCGTCATTTTTGCTATTATACTTCCGATAAATGGACAATATACCATAGCCATGGATATAAGTCTGTGGTTCAATGATTAACGTTAACTTGTCTTGTTGGTATTATTGCTCTTTTTCTATAAAAATGCTGACAAAATCTCGAAATCCAGCTAGAAAATGATATTGTAGAATGTCTTCACAACCAGATTAAATGGAACAGTTAAGGTTATTGATTTCGTATAAATTTGATGAAATTAAAAGGAAAAGGTATGTGATGTAAGGTAGGAAGTGCTTTAATATTGCTGAGATAGTAGGCGTAAAAATACAGCATCCTATTTTGTTTACGCTACCTGGTTTCTGGTGTTTTTATTTGGGATTTCAACAATGAATGTTGATCCAATACCAAATTCAGAATATATTTTTATTGATCCACCAAGGTTGCTTACAGATTTCTTAACCATATATAAACCTAATCCCACTCCATCACTTGATTTTTTATTTACCTGATAATTTCGTTTCATAAGTTTTGGAATATCCTCTTTTTTTATTCCTAGCCCATTGTCCTCAACCTTCAAAACAGCTCGCTGCGCATCGGATGAAAAGCTAAATAATATAAATTTTTCAAGTTTCTGGCTATCTGAATATTTCATTGAATTGCTTATCAAATTAGAGAGGATTGAGCGAAACTCAATTTCATTCGTATAGAATTCACCAGTTTGTTGAATATCTAGCTTAAGGTCAATGGAATTTGATTTTAAAAGTTGCTCAATCGTCTCCTTGTACTTGGATATCACGTGGGCAACATTTACGGACTGTAACTCTTCAATAGTAGAAATATGCTTCAAGGTTTCTTTAACAAAAGACCTTAAATTGGAACTACCCTTTTCTATCAATCCCAAATATTCATTTACACCCTCAATATCTTTTTCTGATTTTGATAAATTAATTAAGCCCATGATCGAAGCCAAAGGATTCTGAATGTCGTGGACAATATTGTACAAAGTAGTATGAAGTCTTTCATTGATAATAAGGGATTTACTATAATTCCTTTCAATCTTTAACTCCGCAATTTTTCGATTTGTAATATTGATATGAGCCAATAATGTTAAATCAGGATTTTCTAAAACCTGAGTTACTCTAAGAATAAACCATCTTTTTTCATTAGGAGAATGGCAAGGGTATTCCAATTCAAAGTAATCTTGTTCCCGATCGATTACTTGTTGAATTCCATGTTTTGCATCCTTCGCCATTTTTGTTTCCTCTCCCTTTACAGCCTCGCATGTAGATAAATAATTGCTATTGACCCCTGTACTGACATCATCGCCCATATTTTCCATAGAAAAGTTACGCCAGGCCCTATTTGTAAATATTATTTCGCCAGAAACGTTTATTACAGCCATTGATTCTGTTATAGAATTTAATATTTCAAAATTGCTTAACATACTTTTCTACCATTTGATTTAAAAACCATGCCAAACATCATTGGTAGGAGCAATACTAATAGCTAAAGGAATTGAAACCCTTTATTAAAATTTGTAATTCAGTACTTTCTTTTTTACCCCTTCAGTTGTCATTTTGACTGGTTTAATAAAACCATCCTTATCAAATGTCATTTCATCAATACAAGTTTCGCGGTGGTTACCATTTGTGGTGTCCAAAGGACGACGGTGGTAAACAATATAATATTCATCAGTACCTGGAATGTTGATTACCGAGTGATGACCTGCACCGGTGGCAATACTTGGGTCTTGCTGTAATACTTTACCGATTCGTTCAAAGGGACCAAAAGGAGTATCACCAATGGCATAGGCAACACTGTAATCTGGTCCTCCCCAATTCCCTTCTGACCACATAAAGTAATATTTGTCCTTTCGTTTGAATACAAAAGGTCCTTCAACATATTCATCAGGAGTAACCTCTTTAAATGTTTCACCATCATCAAAAGGTACTAAACTCAATAAATCATCACTTAGTTGGACGATATTACAATGTCTCCATCCGCCATAATACATGTAATGCTTGCCATTATCGTCTTTAAAAACAAACTGGTCTATGGGCTGAGCACCATTGTGAAATGAATTTATCAAGGGTTTCCCTATGGCATCTACAAAAGGACCTTCCGGGCTATCGGCCATAGCTACCCCAATTCCTCCCATCTCATCGTCGCTTTGTATATCGTTGGCACCAAAAAACAAATAATACATCTCATTGGCCTCTATGATGGAAGGGGCCCAAATGGAATAGGCTGCCCATGAAACGTTTTTAATGTCCAACACCCGGGAATGCTTTTCCCAATTCACCAGGTCTTTTGAAGAAAATGCATCAAGAAAAGTTTGTTTTAGGTATTGAGGATTGATCGTGTTCTTCTGAAGAGCCAATTGCTGTTCAGTTAAATCTGAGGTATTATCAGCATCATCATAATCATCTGAAAAAGTGGGATAAATCCAATATTGATCATCGAATATTATTCCCTCAGGATCTGCATACCAGCCTGGAAATACTGGGTTTCCTGAATAGATTGCTTTTTCTTCTTCTTCTTCTTCTTTTAATTCCTCCTTCTTTTGAGGCTGACATGAGGTAAAAATGGTTACTGCCATTATAAAGGATAAGATAGGGGACTTCATTGGGTTTATATTCTATTTTTAAAGTGGAAGGACCTTTCTTTGTTGGCTAGGTAGTTGCCAAGCAAGATGTTAGTGTTGAGATTTGAAGTTGTAATGGTGAATATAAGTTAAAAAGTTGATCGTTCCAACGGGTTGAATACCTGTTTCGCCTACTATTCGTAAATCTTAACCGATAGGATACAGGTATCAAACAAAGACTATATTGGTTTTGAATTGATTGAGGTACTTGGCTATAGCTAAGTATTTTAACTGTGGAAGTGAAGTGTTTGGTGGCAATAATCAATTCAGCGTTTTACTGATCCTTACCACGTATTGTTTTAGTGCTCTCAGTGTGGAGTTTACAGCACCAGGTCAAGGCACTTTATTAGAACCATGACCTGGTCAAAAAATGATTGCCTCCTAATACCTTAATCAGACAATGGCAATGTCAGGGTGAACCTTAAAGGCAATTGAAATTTAGATACGCTTAAATAAAGTCGTCGCGTTATGGCCACCAAAACCGAAGGTGTTGCTCATGGCTACATTCACTTTACTATCAATCGCATTTTTTATCACAATAGGCATTGATTTGGGAATCTCAGGGTCAATTTCTTCTGTATTTATGGTGGGGGGAACGATGTTGTTTTGGATTGCCTTAATGGATAAAATGGCTTCAATAGCTCCTGCAGCACCCATTAAATGGCCCGTCATTGATTTAGTAGCGCTAATTTTAAGGTTTTTAAAATTGCTTTTAAATGTTTTGTCTACGGCTTTCATCTCGCTCAAATCCCCTATAGGGGTTGAGGTAGCATGCGCATTCAAATAGTTAATTTCTTCTGGGTTAAGTTTGGCTTCTTCCATCGCCAATTCCATTGCTTTTATTGCACCAATGCCTTCAGGGTGTGTTGCGGAGATATGGTAGGCATCGTCAGTCATTCCAGCACCAACTATTTCAGCATAAATCTTTGCACCTCGATTTTTTGCATGCTCATACTCTTCCAGAATCAATGCTCCGGCTCCTTCTCCCATCACAAATCCATCCCGTAGGACATCAAAAGGGCGGGATGCCTGTTGGGGATTTTCATTTCGTGTAGACAATGCTTTCATGGCATTAAATCCTCCAACTGAAGACTCGGTAATTGGGGCTTCCGACCCACCAGTAACCATTATTTTGGCCTTGTTCAAACGGATATAATTAAAGGCATCCATAATCGCAGAGTTTGATGAAGCACAAGCAGAAACGGCCGTGTAGTTGATTCCCATCAATCCAAATTTCATGGCGATCATTCCGGAGGCCATATTCACGAGTAATTTTGGAATAAAAAATGGGTTGAAGCGAGGGTTTTTACCATTCTCAGCATAATTGATGACCTCATCCTCAAAGGTTTGCATACCGCCCTGCCCAGAGCCCCAAATGACTCCTACGTCGAAAGGGGAGAGCTTTTGCATATCAAAGCCACTGTCCTCAATTGCCTCAGCAGCCGAAACAAGTGCGTACTGTGTAAACCGATCTCCCCTTTTTATTTCGTTTCGATTAAGGTGCTTTTCAGCACTGAATCCCTTCAATTCACTGGCAAAGGTTGTTTTGAATAGAGTAGGGTCAAACTTGGTAATTTTTGATATCCCACTTTTACCACTGATGGCATTTTGCCAAAATTCGTCTACTGAATTTCCAATAGGAGTCAAAGCTCCCAATCCTGTTATTACGACTCTTTTCATAGGTTCTATTTTTTTCTGGAATAGCTTTAAAGTAACTTTTGAAGCTTGATTATCACCAAGAGGTGCATTCTTAATAAAACACCCTTAATTTAAGATAAAACAAGCGCTTGTCTTTTAAACCATCCTCCTTTTAATTTAAATTCTAAACATGACCAATAGCCTTACTGGTCATGTTTGACTTGTGTTTATTGGTTTCTTTTTAAGCAACTTCTTATTTCTAAACATTGCTTCCTTAAGGTAATATTTTTAAAGAGCGCAAAACTAACCAGTCGTTTTGAAACAAAAAACTTTTTCACCAGTAATTTGTCTTTGTGTTAAAATCCAAAATCATGAGAATTGTCAGCATTTCTTTGCTTAGGTTGAAATGCTATTTGACTATCGTTTAATAGCCTCGTTGACTCAAGAGATTCTTCGGCTTGACAATTGCCTAATGCTCTTCTTACTAAACCATTTTGCTATTTTGGTTAAATCATCCGTTTAGTAATTTAAATAAACAAAAAATTAGTCAGCTCCTTTTCATTTTATTATTTTAGCCTTGAATTTTTACATATAAATTGCCCTCTATGACTATTCGGGTTTTATTGCTTTCCCTGCTAATTGTTTGCCCATTTCACAGTTTTACTCAAACCCTCCCAGTTGACTCCCTTAAGGGGTATGTTGTTGCAGGTAAGGTTTGGCCCACTAGTTATGGCAGAAATTGGGAAGAGGCAAATGTGGGCGAATATTCCCTTCCAGACCCATTACTTGATAAAACGGGACAAAAAGTAACAAGTTCAAAATCCTGGGAAGGCAGTAGGCGCAATGAGATTATGCAGGATTTTTCGGAACTCATGTATGGGCATACACCGGAATTCAATTTTAAGGAAAATGCAGAAATAGTTTCTGTTCGAAAGGATGCCTTGGATGGATTGGCTACTCGAACAATTATAAATCTTAGGTTTTTTGATGACCCTTCTGCGCCAACTATTCAATTGATGCTTTACCTTCCCAATGCTGCTAAGGAACCCGTGCCGGTCGTGATGAAAATGAATTGGTATGGGAACAGCAGTTTGGAGAAGGATCCTTCTATTCCACATTCCACGAAGTGGATGCGGCCTATCGTAGAAAAGGGGATTGTTGACAATCGTGTTACTGAAGCCACACGAGGCATCAATGCCTATCGGTTTCCCAATTTGAAGGAGTTGATGAAACGTGGTTATGGATTGGCCACTTTTTATTATGGAGATGTGGAGCCTGATCATATTGATGGATGGAAAGATGGTATCCGGGGATATGTCATGCGTAGGTCAGGGAAATCACAATTGGAATCCAATGAATGGGGAGCTTTGGGTGCCTGGGCCTGGGGAATGAGCCGTTCACTTGATTACCTGGAAACGGTTGCAGCGGTGGACGTGGACAGGGTAGCCTTAATCGGCCATTCCCGTCATGGGAAAGCCGTTCTATGGGCAGGTGCACAAGATCAGCGATTCACAGTAGTGATTTCCAATGATAGTGGAGAAGGTGGAGCTGCTTTAGCCAGGCGCAACTTTGGTGAAAACATTGCCTATAGCATCGGCCATGCCTCCTGGAGGTATTGTGAGCAGTTTAGGAATTATATCGACAAGGAAGATGAGCTACCTTTTGACCAACACATGCTGTTAGCAATGATGGCCCCACGACCGTTGTATGTGGGAAGTGCTACAAGAGATCTCCTGGCCGATCCGAAAGGTGAATTTCTTAGTGCTGTTCATGCAGGGCCTGTTTACGAGCTATATGGTGTTCAGGGTTTAGAGACAAATGAAATGCCAAAGCCAGATACTTCAATTGGGAATGAAATTCGCTACCATATACGTACAGGAGATCATGACTTGACCTTATTTGATTGGGATCAGTACTTGGAGTTTCTGGACACTCATTTCCGCAATTAAACTTTTTTTTGAATCGTTGGCCTTTCTTTGTCCTATTTGGATTTAGGAAAGCTATTGATAACATTATCTTCTTTTGTTATATCGTATTTAGGTCATACATATTTGATCAACCGCTATAATGAACCTGTTTATCCGGCAGATAGAAATTGAAAATAGTAGCGAAATGGCTGATTTTGAAATGATTTTAGCGCAAAATTGTTTGTCTAATGCATGTTTCAAGTAATAACACCTCAAAACCATCGAATTAAACATAGTGCAAACTATTTCCTTATCCGTACAAATTCAATAAATTTTCTAAATCATCCAATGTATTGGCTTCATTGGCGGGTTTGTCTTTTCGCCACCTGAACATCCTTGGGAATCGTAAAGCCACTCCTGATTTATGGCGCGAGGATCTGGCAATGCCCTCAAAAGCAATTTCAAAAACCAATTCAGGTTTTACACTTCTTACTGGCCCAAAACGATCCACCGTATTTCGCTTTACAAAAGCATCCACCTGATTGATTTCCTTATCTGTTAACCCTGAATATGCTTTGGTAAAGGGAACAAGTTCATTACCATTCCATACCGCAAAAGTATAGTCGGTATACAAATTGGCCCTTCTTCCATGTCCTCTCATGGCATAAATCAAGACCGCATCAATGGTCAGCGGATCAACTTTCCATTTCCACCAATCCCCTTTTTTACGCCCTACTTTATAGGTTCCATTCTTGTGTTTTATCATTAAACCTTCAGCATGATGCTGACGGGAATTGGCTCTTTCTTTCACCAACTCTTCCCAATTGCTAAATTCAACTAAACCAGAAATAAGTAATTTTTCAGAAGCCCCTTCTTTCACCAATTTTTCCAATTCACTTCTCCTATGCTGCATTGGTTTTTCTCGGATATCCTTTCCATTGATTTCCAATAGATCGTAGGCAATCATTAAAACAGGTGCCTTCTTTAGAATGGCTTTGCTCACATTTTTTCTACCTATTCGACTTTGTAAAACATTGAAACCTAAGGGTTGACCATTTTCGTAGGCAATGATCTCTCCATCAATTACTGTCCCGTTGGGAAGTGCTTTAGTAAGCGTTTCAAATTCGGGGAATTTATCCGTTACCAATTCTTCCCCTCTCGACCAAACAAACAATTGGTTTTCCCGAACGATAAGCTGCCCTCTTATGCCGTCCCATTTTCTTTCTGCCATCCAGGCGTCGGTATCACCCAATTCCTGCGGTTTGCCTTCTATGGCATAAGCGAGATAAAAAGGGTAGGGTTGTGAAATTTTATCTGCCGGATCGGATGCTACAATTAATTGATGGTAGCTAGTGGTCTCAGCTCTCCAGTTGCCCATTAAGCGGTGAGAAAGCGTGTTTTCTTCTATGCCGCTGTGCTTGGCAAGCGCACGGGTCATTAACTTCTGAGAAACCCCAACACGCCAGCCTCCTGTCATTAGCTTGTTAAAAACAAAGCGTTCGGTTTCATCCAATTGATTCCATGCCCAAAGTACTTGATCCTTTTTGGTTAAAAGAGCTTCACTTGATGAGGGAGAAGCCTGCTCGTCAAGGTCTTTTAAATCAATGATAAAATCAATCCATTCACTTAGGCTTTTGTCGTGTTTGCTTTCCAGGTTGGGGTGCATTAAAGCCATGGTTTCAGCCAAGTCACCTACGATGTGGTAAGATTCTTCAAACAGCCATAAAGGAACATTGGCAGCAGCTGCGGACCATTCCCTTAATAGGGCTGTTCTCACACTTCTCTTGGGTTTTCGATGACTTAGTATAGCAATCGTCCACAATTTATCACTGTCACTTGCTTCATTAAAGTAATCCACCAAAGCGGCTACCTTTTTCAAGGTTTTGGTGGTTTGATCAAGCTGCGTAAAAAGATGGACAAAGTTCTTCATTCTACCTCTGTTTTTTCAGTGGCCTCCAATAGTTCCCCCTCAAATTCAGTTGCCTCGATTTGCGTATCTATACCCTGGTCATTTAACCATTTACTGAAAATATTGGTATAACCATGGGTTACGATTACCTTTTCGCATGCTGTGGCTTTTATAGCTGTATTCAATCCGTCCCAATCTGCATGGTCAGACAAAACAAACCCTCTGTCTACGGACCTCCTTCTTCTGGGACCTCTCATTTTCATCCAGCCGGAAGCCATGCCTACCTCAAACGGTTGAAACTTCTTTTGCCAAGACGTACCTAAAGCGGAAGGAGGAGCGATTACCAAAGCACCTTTAAAGTCCATTTTATTCATTTCGGGAGTTACATAGGTTGTTTCATTTAAATTGACTCCCATATTTCGGATAATTTCATTGGTCTTTTCAATGGCTCCATGTGTGAAAATCTTACCAATTGAAGGATCAACACCCTGAATTAAACGCTGGGCTTTCCCCAAAGAATAGCCAGTTAAAATGGTTACTTTGTCTTCATCTTTGTTTTTTCTCCACCAATTGTTAATGTCCTCAAAAACGTCTTTCTGATCCTGCCATTTAAATACTGGTAAGCCAAAGGTGCATTCAGTAATAAAAGTGTTACATTTTATGGGTTCAAAAGGAGTTGAAAATCCATCATCTTCCAATTTATAATCACCTGAAGCCACCCAAACCTCTCCTTTATAGGCTACACGCACTTGAGCAGAACCGATAATATGCCCAGCAGGGTAGAAGCTAAATTCCACGCCGTTTATGCGTCTTTTCGCCAGGTATTCCATCGATTCTATATGAATGTCCCCACCCAAGCGGTGTTGTATTATGGGTTTGGATAAGTGATGGCAGAGGTAAAATTTATTGCCCCAGCGAGAGTGGTCTGCATGGGCATGGGTTATAATGGCATAGTCTACCGGTTTCCATGGGTCGATATAGACATTTGCTCTTTCGCAAAAAATTCCTTTTTCAGTGAATTGCAATAAAGACATAATTCAATAACAGGAATTGGTAAAATAAGTTTGAATTTGTATTGGAATTTCAAGTAAATAAACATTTGATTAAAACCCTAAAGCCGTAATGGCATCATCATCTACGTAAAACACGTAAGCACGCCATATAGTAGCATAGTTCGTTTTGTATAACCAGTCTACATCTCCATCATCAGATACTTCCCATAATGTGCCGTCCCTACCTTCAGCGATTAGTGTATTGCCATTCTTCATTCTCACAGCACTAGAAAGACCAGAAGAGTAAAGGTCATTGTCCGTAAAGCGCCAGACAACATTTGGTTCATTGTCTTGGCCGGCTACCAGATTATACGGGGGATTTAATTCATATTCGACTACTTCAGACTGGTTTCCATATACATTATTGGCATAAGCCAACATGTTACCAGTTCCCAAAAGGTTTGGGTAATGCACATTGTTTAAAGTTGCTTCACCAATATTGTCATAGGTATCAGGGTTACCAAATCGAAAAATAAGATCACCTCCATGGCCATAATTCCCTCCTGAATTAGTGCTGGCTTCAGCTGTAGACGTACTGTGATCCAATACCCATATTTCACTGTAATTATTTACGGTTAAATAGAGCAAGTCATTTTCTTCATCCAAGGTCAGACCGTTGATGTGCATAATGTCCCCATTATTCCTGGTTCGGTAGTTGTAATTTATATCAATCTTATTTGGGTTTTCAGCTACGCTTCCATAGTTAGGTTTTGTTTCGTCAATGTCCTGAACAATATGGTCCATGGCGTGCCATTCCCATACAATCTCCTGTGTAATGGGATTCATTTCAATTATGGATTCAGGGTTAAGACTGTAATTTCCTCCAAATCCTTCTTCTGCAGCCTCTGCCTGGCTCAACTCTTCCCATGCCGGAAAAATAATGTTCCCATTTGGGAGGTATTCAACATCGTGGTGGGCGGTGTAGTTTGAAGAAGAATAGCTGACTTCCCATTCTATAGACTGATCGGCATTGATTTTCCGAAAGATACCTCCATAACCTCCATAGGTAATTGCTGCATTGTTGTCTTTAAGGCAAACCAACATACTCCCATCTGAAAGCAAGTTAATGTCATTGCCTAAACTACTGTTAAAATCCCAATTGAAAAGTTCATCACCTGCATAGTTAATTAAATGTGCCTCATTGTTCTGCTGATCTGCGATCAGGAAATAGGTGTTTTCATCGGTCGTTTCCTCCAGTTCAAAATCGTTGTCTTCCAACATGTCCTCAGTACAAGAACCAAGGAGCGTTAATCCAATAAGGGCGGTATTAATCCAAAGCTTTTTCATATTTTTTAATTAATTCAAATTCAACATATGACTCAATTTAAAAAGAGCGCCAATCTGATTAAATAGACGCGGTTTATTTAAAAATCCCTTGGTTGAGTAGCTTATTAATTTTATTTCGCAGAATATTTTTAGAGTTTTCTAGTCCTGAAACACTTTTAATGGCCTATTTAAATGGGTTCAAAAACAGTTTTCGGTTTTTAGAGATGCGTGTAAATATTTTCTGAGCATTCACAAGTAGTGATTCCATTGCTTAAAAGAATGGCCATGGTTTGTTCATGGTTTTTAATAAAGTTCTGATTCGATAGTAATTAAAGGAAAATTAAGCCGTACTTTTGTGGCCGAAAATAAAAAGTCCGATGAAGCGCATAAATGAATACAAGAAACTCTTTGGAGTTGAAAAGGAAATCGAATTGACGACCTTGAAAAAGAAATACCGTGATTTAGTAAAGGAGTGGCATCCTGATAAATTTTTAGAGGGAGATGACTTACAAGCTGAAGCTGAAATACAAAGCCGAAGGGTTATAGATGGATATCATTTTTTGGTGAGTATAGCACCTGAAACCATAGCTGCTAACTTAGAAAGCTACACAGAAACGATTAATGTTTCTGGGATTGCGGATTATAAACACAAAGGTTTATTACTTGAAATCATATTTGTGGATGGATCCACTTACGAATACTTTGGTGTGACCAAACAAGTCTATCAAAAAATGATCAATAGCGATAAGCTAAATCGTTTTGCCAAACGAAATATTTATCCAAAGTATATCTATAGAAAGACCAAAAAGAGTTTGGAAACAGCATAAAGCCTCCGATTGACGGAAGCTTAATTTTTTTATAGAAGTTTGACTGTTATTTAATCCTTTTATAAGGTTGTGTGAGCAGCAAATCTGAGCCATTTTGATCAGGTTTGCTGCTCTATTTTTATATATTGTTTATGCTTACGATTTGTCTATAATCATAATTGACCAAGTGGCAATACAGGTCAGTATTACTTTATCCTATTATTTTTTAAAGCTAACCTAGCTATCATGACAACTGAATGACCTTACCTTCTTCTGCTGACTGGTAGGCTGCATAAATCACATTCACTACATCTACTGCCAAATCAATACCTGAACGTGGCTCTCGCCCTTCGTGAATGGAATGAATAAAATCCGCTATCTCAAGTGAAAATCCTCTAAACCAATCTTCATCACAACTAGGGCGGTTCCATCCCGCTTTGGTCTCTAATTTTTCTGTGAAGTTTTCGCTCTCAAATGTTCTCGGATCTACGGCATAGGTTTCAATGACATCATTTGCAGTCATATTGGCTTTGATAACCCCATCCGTCATATAGGCAGTTACACGTGTATTGAGTCCACCCAATCCCACATCACTTACAAGCACAGTTGCCCGGGATCCATCATCAAAGCGGATCACTACATTGGCCCAATCTTCAACATCTACCGGATCAGAGCTTATCCATTGATGGGCATTGGCCTTTCGTGCGTTTTCGGATGCATCAGTATGAATGAGGTCGGCAGTATCTGCCATCACAGCTACCGGAAGAATACTTTTACCTCTACGTTGCTGTCCTTCCCATTGTTTTAAATAGAGACAAGCGCCTACCGCATGCGCTCCCATTCTTAGCAAAGCTCCTCCTCCCATGTATTTCCATTCTTTGGAAAAAACAGAATTGGAACCGGAATGATTTTCTTCTGCCCTTAATTCCAGAACGGACCCTTTAGAGGCAGCAATCAAATTGCGCATTTTCACAATAGGAGGGGCGTAAACCCAATTCTCAGCATAGCAAAACAGCACCTTATTTGCACGTACAGCTTCTCTTACCGCCTCTGCATTTCTACTGGCACCGGCTCTCATTTTCGATCGCGCTACATGTAGACCAATAGGCTCAGGGTCTCCAGACTCTCCAAAGTATCCTGTCAGCGGTTTCTCCATAATTATGTGTTTTCCGGCTTCAGCAGCCTTTATTGCGATCTCATGATGTGAGGCCGGAGGGGTACAGATATCAATGACATCAATGTCGGTTCGTGCAAGCAATTCGTCCAGATCGGTTGTCACAAATGAAACGCCAATATCCTTGGCATATGCTGCAGCACTTTCCAGAGTCAATGAGCATACACCTCTGATTTCGACCAGACCGGGAGTTAAACTCATGTAATTTGCATGATGCATTCGCGCACCATACCGTGCACCTACCATCCCTATTCCCAGTGTCTTCTTTGTCATTTGATTAAAAGATTATATTGTTGTTCAATTTATTGCCAGATAGGAGTACACCTACCGCTACGAATAGTATTACATTGATTCCAATACTAAACTAATGGGTTTTTGCTTGTTTTAAAAGGGGCAGAGGTATTATTGTAAGGTTGTATTATTACATTATAAATGAACCTACCAGATTAGATTTGTTCATGAGCATTGACCTCAATCCATATGAAGATAATGGTTTGATGATTAGGCCAAGGCCTAAGATGCAGGTAAATGTCTTGTGATCTCCTTGGTCATTAGGTCTCCTATTAGTATTTATCGAGCTCCTTACTCAAAGAGATGTACTCAGAAAGTGTGGCTATGTTTTCATTGAAAACGTCACTGCTTATTCGATCCATTATTAAATACTGACCATTCCAACGTTCTCCATTTGTCATTCTTTTCTTAAATCTATCTTTTTTAGTTATCCAAGCACCCGATTTTTCCTGGTTTTCAAGTATTTCTCTCACCTTCCCAGTGATTTCCTCTAAACGCTTTGATACTTGGTCTTTTGAAAGAAAATGATGCTCAGATTTCCACAAGTCCTTGCTTCCTAATTTTAATGCCTTCTCATAGCGGATGGTACTTTCCTCTAATGCTGCCTGTAAATCTGATTCATATCCATATCCTGTACGGCGCTCAGGATGAAGGTCCTCAAGTTTCTCTACACGAATCCTTGGTCTATCATAGTAAAGCGGCTTGCCAGTCCCTAGCTCTACAAACCGTGCCCATTTCCCATTTTCCATTCTTATCTCACGAAGCCATCTTAAGGCATCTGGAATTGGCTCAAGTATGGTTGATTGACCAAGTACAATGTATAAATCAATTAGCGTATTGATATTGTTTACGGTTACTGAAGGACATACCGCTGCTGGTTCAAAAGTTCGTGCCCAGGCAGGTTGGAGAAATTCATTGTATTGCTGTGCCCAGCCTGATTGCGGGGGAGGTAGTTGGGAAATATTCATGAACCGAGCAGCTTTTCGAAGGCTTTTCTCAATGGCTCCATCATTGGGATAATATTGATAAGCCTCTATCATTACACGAATACAATCATTAATTCCTCCATCGTTAAAAGTTGCGTAATCATGGTAATCTCCTTGTTCAGGATATTTATGTGGCCAACCTCCATTGCTTAGTTGGGTGTGCATCATCATTTTCAATGCCCTTTGGGTGGCAACATTGATAAGACTGTCCTCAAGCTGTTGGTCTAAGGCCATTAAGAAACTGACAGCCGATTGGGTTTGATCGTCATCGAAACTTACTTTATCATTGTCCAATTTATTAAAGTCGATTGTGTGATCCCAGCCACCATTTTTGTTTTGCCCCCTTATCAAAGCATAGGCGGCTTCTTTTGCAAATTCAAGTGCTTGTTCATCACCCGTTGCCCGATAGGCACGTAAAAAGGATTGACCTACTGCCGGAGTACCCGGAGGCTGAACTTCTATAGAATGATTGTCCAGGGGTACTTCTCCCCATTTCAAAGACAGATCGGGCGTTACAAAGTAAACATAACCACCTTGGGTATTTATGGTTTGAAAAAAGGCCACCCCTTTTCTCAATGAAGCATCCACCTGTGCTTTTAAATCAGCTCTTTTGGATTGACTTAAGGTATTGTTTTGTGCAAATGAGGTTGAAAAATTTACGATTGCCAATAGCATAAATATAACACATGCGCTAAGCAATTTTCTTTTTTTGAGGGTCATGAATGGGTTTATTTATTTTTTTAAATTTTGTCTAATAAACGAAAAATGCTGTGATTTATCAAATGGACAAAACCTGTTATGGTTCTATATTATGGTTTATTTTCACCATTATTGGCAATGTGCTGGGTGAATTATAACCCAGCCCTGAAATACTTACCAATAAACCAAAAGGGTAATTTAGTTTGTAAGTGAGAAAGGTGGATTTCTCTGCGGGTTCAGGGATTTTTTTTTTTTTTTGGAAGGTGCTTGTTTTACTCTTCAAATTTTAAATACCTATCAAAGAATGGAAGCATATCATTTAAAGCCCTGCCATCTTCTGTCCAGATCTTATTGGAATGGTCACCAACATAAATTTCTGCATAATGATCTATTCCTAGGTTTTCTAGCTTTTTGCTAAATTCCAAATTGGTTTTTGGGAATATATTATTGTCTTCATTTCTGCCCCAATCCAGTTTTAAAGCTTTTAATTTTTTAAGGGCCTCAATGTGATCATCTACCATTCCTAGTACTGATTTCTCGTTCCATCTTTTTATTACCTCATAGTTTATAATCTATCGGCAACATATTCATAGGGAAAATCCATGTAAAAGGGTGGATTGTCAAGGTTTGGTGAATAAGCCTGACCCATTGATACCAGTACATTGGGTAAAAATTCAGCATATCCTGTAACTAACTGTTCCCGAGATGAAACATTATTTATTTGACGATGCACAAAGCCTTTGATGCCAAACTCTTCAGTGAGTGTACCAACATGGGCTGGAGACAAAGCATAGACCGAAGAGAAAACATCTGGAAATAACATTCCCATTTTAATGGCTCCTTGCCCTCCCATGGAATGGCCTGCAACTCCTCTGCTTTCTTGGTTTTGTATGGTGCGAAAGTTCTTGTCAATAAAAGTCACAAGGTCTTTTCCCGTAAAATCAGCCCACTTTCCAGTCAGGCTTGAATTGGTATACCAACTCCCTCTATACAAGGTATATTGATTGGGCATAACCACAATTACAGGTGCTATTTTGTTAGTAGCAATGGCCTTGTCCAGTAATTTATCAAATTTGTCGACTGCAATCGCAAGGCTATCGTTCCATGTAAATCCATGAAGGTAATAAATTACTGGATATCGTTTCTCACTTTTATCATATCCTGCTGGTAAACAAACAGTAATATTTCGGGTTGGATTTTCTCCACCGGGATTTTCCAAAAGTGCTGAATACAATTGTTCAGTTACAATTTCTCCTTGTGGATATTGGGCTAAAGCTACCTGCAGGATTAATGTGAAGGCAATCAGTGAAAAGGCAATTCTTTTCATGTTTTTGGGTTTATTGTGCACGAAATCTTCGTATTGGAGGGAGTAAAATGCAATGTAGACCATCACTGTCATGAACACGTTTTTATTTTATGTTCCGTCTTTCTATTTATTTAGTCAGTATATGGTGAGGGAACCTTAAGTGGTTTTCGTATAAAAGATAATCATCCTTAATCTACTGATTATATGGTTTTTGTACAAATTATTTCAATGGAAATATCCATTAATACCTCCATTCCGCATTACTGGTAGGGCAAGGCAGTATGGTATTCATTAATGTTTTCTTTAGAAGGTCTGTGAAGTAGATGGATACTTCATGAGACACATGTGGCGGGTTGCTAAACCTATTGAGCATATAATCATAACTGTAGGCCATGGTAATACCACTCAATAGACTAAAGCCTAAAACGGCATTGATGGAGTTTTGGTCTGGCAGTTCATTGAATCGGGTGACGTTTCTGAAGCCTAATCCTCCTATAAAATTTTCTACCTGAACTTGAGGGATGACTTCAATTTGTTGAAAAGTTCCCTGTCTTTTGTAATTGAAGGACACAGAAAATACTTTACGCATATTTCCGGTTTTAAACATCCTTCTGTCCAGGTTCTTGACATAGCCTCCATGAACCCCCCATTTAATAGGTAGGTTATTTCCTATTCCATCATCCAGAAAGCCGATATTGGGACGGGAGAGATGGCTGCTGCTCAAGCCAAACCAAAAGTCCGGGGCTTGAAGCAAGGCTCCAAAAGCAATGTCGGGATACCATTTACTGTCTTCACCTGGCAATAGGTCCATGCTGCCAGGATTGATGGTTCGGTTGAGCAAGTCTATCTGATCACCAAAAACCATTTCCTGTAGGGTAAGACTTCGGTTTACAAGTCCCAGCTGCCCTCCAAAACGAAGGAAGCTTTGGTTGTTTAACGTTAACTTGTAGGAGAGGTAACCAGCAATATCTGTTGACTTTATATTGAGTATGGATTCCGAAAATTGTGAAGCAGAGAAGCCAAATCCTACATTGGTCTCATTGATATAGGTATCAAAATATACCCCAGAAGCATTAAAATCATAGCCCAGTCCTGGCCATTGTTTCCGGTAGTTGATTCCTACTCTGGTGACTTCCATAGCTCCCGTAAAGGCAGGGCTTAGGTTTAACGGCGCGGCATAGAACTGCGTAAATTGAAAATCCTGTGCCATTATGCCCACCGGACCAGTTAACAAACAGGTAATGTACAGCAAAATAATTTTTATCTCTCTCATTCCAAAAGCATAAATGCACCAGTTTCACTAAAATTTCTACCATCTGTTGTGGTATAATTCAATTTGTAAACGTAATTACCAGGGCTTGCCTTCTGCCCACGAAAGCTGCCATCCCATCCTGCATCGTCAGGATCTTCAGAATGAAATAAAATCTCACCCCATTTGTCCATAATTGTGAAAGCAAGGCTTTCTACATGTACAGATTTGGGGAAATAGGTATCATTGATACCATCTCCGTTTGGTGTAAAGACATTGGGTGTCTTTAGGAAATAATCAGTGATTATAATCTCGAAAGTATCGAAGGTTTCGCAACCCCAAATATCAGTAACCATCAAAGTGACTGTATAGGTTCCAGGGACTTGGTAACTAAAAGTTGGATTCTCCTCTAAAGAATTGTTTCCATCTCCAAAATCCCAGTAATACAAGCTTATATTTCCGCTACTTTTATTGATAAACTGAACATCAAAATTGGCCAGGTTTTCACCGTAGATAGGAAAGGCAGCTGATAAATAGTCCCCTTCCGCCAAAACAACATTGTTTTCAACAACAAAGCTTTTGGTCTGAATACAGCCATAACCATCGGTGACCGTTACTTGATAATTGCCTGGGGTATTGGTTTCCATGCGGTAGCCATTGTTTGACACCTCGCCGCTGCTCCAATCGATGGTGTAAGGGGCAACCCCGCCATCTATATTAAGGTCAATGGTTTCTAGAATTTCCCTGGGCTCACATTGTGTTGAGGTAGTATTAGCCGCATTTATGAGGATTGGATCAGGCCTTCGGACGGTAAAAGTTTGTCTAACATAGCATCCCGATTGATCAGAAACTTCTACAGAATAATTGCCATTGGTCAGGTTGAAAATGGAAGGACTGGTTGCTCCTGTACTCCAGGTGTAGCTATAAGGAGGCCTGCCTCCCGATACGGTCAGGTTAATGGCACCTCCTTCGCTGTACTGGCAATCCAATGCATCTTGCACCTGGCCCATAGCGATAAGTAAGTCAGGTTCTAATAAGTTGAATGTTCTCTCGATGGTACATCCACGGGCATCTTCAAGATAAACACTGTAAACACCTGGGGCTAAATTATACAAAGAAGATTGCTCAGGACCATGAGACCATGTGGCCTTCACAGGCGCAGAACCTCCATTTAGATTTAATAATATGCTTCCATCTGTAGCACCAAAACATGAAATGGGACTGATTACTGGGTCTATTTCGAATACGGGTACTTCAGCGATGCTTGTCTCTTTCACCACCGTGCAACCATTTGCATCTATCACCGTAGCCTGATAAAAACCAGGACCAATTCCAACAAATGAACTCTGGGTAGAGCCGATGTTCCAACTTATTTGATAGGGTTCAACGCCTCCTTGTATGTCAATGGATAGATTGGCATCATTGGCATTGTAACAAGAAACTTCGGTTTGCGCCATTGTCACTTCAAGGGGAGCATCTGGTTGTAAAATTTCTATATTGGAGCGCCCTATTTGGCAGCCATTGGCATCCGTAACAACTACACTGTAAACCCCTGATAGAAGGTTATTGATATTTGCTGTGTTGGGAGTGATTGGTAATCCATCTCTAGTCCAATTGTAAGTATAAGAATCCAGAATGCCTCCTTCAACAATAATAGAAATACTACCTGTTGCTTCTCCATAACACAGCACATCTACTTTCCCAATGAGCGTTAAGGACAAAGGATCTGGCTCTTCAATGGTAAATTCTTCTATTATTTCACAATTGTTTTCATCCACGATGGTCACTTCATAATTACCTGGTGTGAGGTTGCTTACTGCCATTGCATCAGAGGTAAAGCCATTGGGTCCTGTCCAGGATACGGTGTAATTTTCTGTTCCACCACTAGGATTCAATTCAATACTGCCATCATTTGCGCCATTGCAGCTGATTTCGTAACCATTATATAAGGCTACCTCTGAATTGGCGAGTAGGGGTTCAGGTTCAATAATGTTGATGACCTCTGTGGTGACTTCACATCCGTTTTCGTCGGTAATAGTAAGCTGGTAGTCACCAGGTTTCAAATTTTCAATGGAAGGTTTGTTCCCAATGAAATTATCAGGGCCGGACCATTTGTATTGGTAGTTTCCAGATCCTCCGGAGGTAGTTACGTCTATCCATCCGTTATCAGCACCGAAACAAGAAATATTAAAACTTGTGAAATTAGAAATGGAAACTTCCTCAATCTGTAAACCTGATGCTGGCTGAGTGATTTCCAAATTTTCAATTTCCTGTAAGCAATTATTTACATCACTCACCATGAAAGAATAACTGCCAGCAATTAGGCCCCTGAAATACCAGGTCGTTTCAGTAGTAGGAGGAGAGGTACTTACCACATCACCACCTTCATTCATCAAGGTGTAAATATAAGGCCCGGCAGAAGTCCTGTTGATGACTGCCGCCAAAACCCCAGTTGCTTGGCCAAAGCAGAAAACATTCACTTTTTCATCTGCCAATTCTCCTATTTCTAATCCTTGTGGTTCAGTAATGGTATAGGTCTTGCTGATTTCGCAACCGTTTACGTCGATTATTGTAACATTATAGGTCCCTTGGAAAATATTTTTCAAGCTGTCACTTTCTGAAACAAAACCATCCGGTCCGGTCCATTGGATGGTTGTATTCCCGGAACCTCCTGTAATATCCAGGTAGATAAATCCTTCGTTCCCCCCATTGCATTGTACCCCAAAACCGTTGTAATCAGAAACCACATCGATCAGGTTTAAAGGATCAGGCGCTTCAATATCAAAAACCCTGCTTAAAGAACATCCAGATTCATCGGTTACCAGGAGCCCATATATTCCTGCTTCCAATCCTACGAGATTTGCTTCTTCTGAGGTAAAGCCATTGGGTCCGGTCCAGTTATAAAGTAAATCACCTTGATTTCCGTTAATGTTAAATGAAATTGTTCCATCCTTTTCTCCTGCACATGAAATTTCATAGCCATTGTAATCGGACAATTGAAGGTCACTAAGTTGAAGGCCAGTAGCTGGCTGATCTACCAATATGTTTTCCAGGAGGGTAATGCAGCCATTGGCATCTTCTATGATTACCTTGTAAAGATTACCAGTAAGGTTATTAAAAGTATAAGTAGCATCACTAAAATTTGAAATACTTTCAATGGTTGTTGGTTCATCCATTAACTCCAAAGTGATGGTGTAAGGGGGTAAAGAAGATTGGTCTATATTGATTGTAAAAGCCCCATTGTTCTCACCGAAACAAGCCACTGGTATGCGTGAAGAGATGTCTTCAGAAACAATTAATTCATTTGGCTCGGTGATGTTATAGTTCGATTCAATAATACAGCCATTTTCGTCGGTAAGCTCAAGTAAATAAGTACCAGCCGAAAGGTTTTGGAGCGTGCTTTCAACAGAAGTAAAACTATCAGGTCCTGACCAGGAATAAGTATAATTCCCTGTTCCACCTGAAGGATTGGGGGCAATGCTTGCATCATTAGCACCAAAACAACTAATTTGGAAACCATTGTTTTCTGGAATGTTCTCGTTTAAGGTTAAGGGGATGGGCTCCTCCAGAATAATGCTAGCGATACTAGCGGTACAAATGTTTTCATCGGTTACTATAAACTGATATTCCCCAGGTCCAAGGTTGCTAATGTCTCTGCTGGTGGATTCGAAGCCGTTTGGCCCTGTCCAGAAATAGTCTAATTCTCCCAGACCTCCTGTTATTTCCAAGGATATACTTCCGTCGGCTGCGCCGGCACAAGATATTTGAAAGCCATTGTAATCGGAAACCAAAGTGTCCTGAATCAGTAAGCCCGTTGGTGGTTCATCTATTAAAATTCCCTCTAAAAGGAAATTACAGCCATTGGTGTCTTCAATCCTAAAATCGTACAAGCCACCTACTAATTCTGTAAAAAAGAGGGTGTCAGAAGTAAGGGTATTTATCGGCCCAAATACCTCGGATAAATTCCCATCTAAAAAAACCTCAATAGAAAATGGGGTAGGGGTATTTTCATTCAATTCAATGGCAATGGTTCCCGTTTCTTCACCAAAGCACCTAACATCTTCTCTAAGGTCACTTAATTCGGTTAAATCTAAGGGAGTTGGTTCCGTAATGGTGAAATTTTCTGCAACAATACAGCCATTTTCATCTGTTAATAATACAGCGTAGTCCCCTGGCTTTAATTGTTGTCTTGTAAATACATCATCCTCGGGGCTTGGGGGCAAAACATCCAAATCCTCAGAATTGGGGTTGTCTAAATCGTCGAAATTTCCCGTATACCAGGCAATGGTATAGCCCGAGACACCCCCAGATGGATTGATGGTCAATACGCCATCGTCGGCCCCATTACAGGTGATGTCTTGAATGGTCTCGGAAAGAAGGAGGGCATCTGGACCTTCCACTGTTATCAAAGAGGTAGTTAATACACAAACAAGTGGATCAGCGCCTGCGATATCAAACAATCTTCCATTGTCTCTTACAGAAGCATAATAATTACCAGCAGGAAGGTTTCCAAGTTTGCTTTCCATGCCAATAATTTCCCCTCCCTCGGTGACAAAGGTATTTATATCATCCTCCACTTCTTCACCATTCTCATCAAACCAGGTAACGCCATATTTAATCCAATCTTCACGTGGATTTCCAGGAAATGGCTCAGACCACCCACCACTTATAAACAAGCTGATTTCTCCATCCATATCACCATAGCAGGCAAGGTCTTCAACCGTCTCAATTATTTCAATTGGTCCGGGAACTATAATTTCAAAACTTTCTCTTCCATTACATTGAAATCTGTCTTCAATTTCCAAGGTATAAGAACCTACTTCTAAGTCCTGGACCTGTATAACGGCGAACCCGTCATCATCGGAAACTACTTCAAAACTTGTGGGTTTTTCATTGCCATCGCTGTCAATGATTACAAAATTACTGACAGGAAGTGCCGCATTGAAGATGATAAATTCTACTATTCCTGTAGCGTCATCCGGGCAAAGGAACCCTGCAAAGTTTAATTCAAAATCCAGAGAATAGGCCTGGCCCAAAGGTCCTGCATTTCTTAAATATTCCCTTCCAAGATTATCTATAGCGATAATTTTATATTGGGCCTCTCTGTCCAGTGCAATATCCAAGCCGAAGACAACAGAGGCAGAACTTTCAAAAGGAGCAGTATTGTCTACTGTCAATTCTGATATTATATTGTCTGATTCATCTATCAATTTAAAGGTAAACGGAAAAGATTCTTCATGTCTTTGATCTGGTTTGTAGGCACTTACTGTCAAGGTAATAGTACCTTGACAACTATTTTCAAAATAATTTAAAGGTAGAATGGGAGGGATGACAAGAACTGTCATTGGATAAACTTCACTTACATCTACTCCGTCGGAAACCTGAATATTGACAATTAGCTCCTTGCCCTTTGCTTCCCAGGTATCATCATAAGTAATGGTTGAGGTGATGGTTTGTCCAGTGAAAGTATAATCATCACCTGCCAGTATTTCTAGATTTAAATTAGATGGATCCCCTGAATAGTCGATGGTTAACATTTCTAGCGAAATAGCTAAATCTCCTCTGTAATGAACCAGCGTATCCACATGAGCTGTAATTGTGACAGGTACAAAAATGGAGAATATTTCACCTTTTGTTTCAAAAATTTGATAGGTCAATAATAACGATACCACAATCCCTGGAAATAAAAACTTTCCAAATCCTGTTAAACGTCTTACTAGACTTTTTGTAAAAATAATCAATATCTCAATGGTCATTAAAAATTAAACTTACTTAAAGCTGAACCCAGATCAACAATTAAAATTAGCCAATACATATTAAATATTTACTTATATTATTATATAAATATTAATTTTTTAAATACCCGATTAGAAAACATAAGGAATTAACCTTTAAGTAGCTAAGGTGAATTTCCAGTCAACTGGCTTTTCGTGAAAGGTTATTTAAAACAAGGCATTGAAAATAGATAATAGCTAATTGGAAAGCGTTATTTCAATTTTTAAAATAGCAAATTATGAACTTTTTAAAGAAGTAATTTCCTCTCCAGAAAGTCTGCCTTTTGTTCATTTTGGTTTCAGAACCTCCTGCTGTTGCTGGTAGGACAGGGTAGTATGGTTTGCATAAACTTTTTCCTTCTAAGGTCTGTAAAATAGATCGAAACCTCATGGGAAACATGGGCAGGACTGCTAAACTTATTTAGCATATAATCATAACTATAGGCCATTGTAATGCCACTTAATAGGCTAAAGCCCAAAACAGCATTGATAGAGTTTTGATCGGGTAAATCGGTGAACCGAGTTATATTTCTGAATCCCAGCCCGCCAATGAAATTTTCAATCTGTACCTGAGGAATTACTTCAATTTGCTGGAAGGTTCCTTGTCTTTTGTAATTAAAGGAAACCGAAAATACTTTACGGACCTTAGTTGATTTAAACATTCTCCTATCAAGGTTTTTAACATAGCCTCCATGTACGTCCCATTTTATGGGTAAATTATTGCCTATGCCGTCGTTGAGAAAGCCTATATTAGGACGGGAGACATGGCTACTACTTATCCCAAACCAAAAGTCTGGCATTTGAAGAAGGGCACCAAATGCTAAATCGGGATACCATTTACTGTCTTCACCAGGGAGCAGATCAACGGTGGCTGAATTGATCGTTCGGTTCAACAGGTCTATTTGATCACCAAAAACCAATTCCTGCAAAGTCAAGCTTCTATTTACCAGCCCCAACTGTCCACCAAATCGCAAGGAATTTTCATGGTTAAGCAATAACTTATAAGAAAGATAACCTGCAATATCTGAAGACCTAATATTGAGTAATGATTCTGAAAACTGTGAAGCTGAAAAGCCAAAGCCAACGTTTGTCTCCTCTATGAAATTGTCATAATATACCCCAGAAGCATTGAAATCGTAACCCAATCCCGGCCATTGTTTCCGGTAATTGATGCCTATTCTGGTGGTCTCCATGGCTCCTGCAAAGGCAGGGCTCAGGTTAAGCGGCGCAGCATAGAATTGCGTAAATTGAAAATCCTGTGCCATTAAGCCGACAGGGTCGGATAAAAAACAGGTTATAAACAGCATTACGTATTTTACATTTTTCATTCTAAAAGCATGAATGCACCGGTATCACTAAAGTTTCTTCCGTCTGCTGTGGTATAATTCAATTTATAAACATAATTGCCCGGGCTTGCTTTCTGACCACGAAAAGTGCCATCCCAACCGGGGTCATTTATGTCATCGGACTGGTATAAGATTTCTCCCCAAGTGTTCATAATGATGAAAACAAGGTTATTAATATTTAAGAACTTCGGGAAAAAATAATCGTTGAGACCATCTCCATTGGGACTGAAAACATTGGGTGTTTTCAGAAAAAAGTCAGTAATCGTTATTTGAAATGAAGTGTTGGTTTCACATCCCCAAATATCAGTAGCCGTTAAAGTAACTGTGTACGTTCCTGGAACCTTGTAGCGATAAGTGGGGGATTCCTCCAGGGAGTTGTTTCCATCCCCAAATTCCCAATAGTATAAGCCGATGTTTCCACTACTTTTATTGGTAAACTGAACATCAAAATTGACGAGATTTTCACCGTATGTAGGAAATGCATCAGATAAGTATTCCCCTTTTACAAGAATAATATTGTTTTGTACGGCAAAACTTTTGGTCTGAATACATCCACTGCCATCGGTAACCGTAACGAGGTAATCCCCGGGTGCATTTGCTTCCATACGATAGCCGTCATCATACACTTCTCCACTACTCCAGTGGATGGTATAAGGTGCTACACCTCCGTCAATATTTAGCTCAATGATTTCCAGAATTTTCCTTGGTTCACATTGTGCAGTGGTTGTATTGGAAAGACTTATAGTGATGGGATCAGCTCTGTTGACCTCAAATGATTGACTGACATAGCAGCCCGATTGATCTGTAACTTCTACTGAATAGGAGCCATTTGTAAGATTGGATATGGTAGGACTGCTTTCACCATTACTCCAGTTATAAACATAGGGAGGCCTGCCACCGGAGACCATAAGTGAGATTTCTCCACTTTGACCATTATCGCAGGAAAAAGCATCCTGCACAAGCCCTACTGCTACCAGTAATTCTGGCTCTTGTAAGTTAAAGGTTCTCTCAATGGTACAGCCACTGCCATCTTCAAGATAGACCTTGTATACTCCGGGCTCAAGATTGTATATAGAAGATTGTTCCGGACCATGTTCCCAAGTAGCCCTTATAGGGGCTTTTCCTCCATTTAGATTCAATAATATACTTCCATCTGTTGCACCAAAGCAGGAAATTGGGTTGACTACAGGATCTATTTCAAAAACCGGCACTTCTTCTATTGTGGTTTCTTTTATGATTGTACATCCGTTAGCATCAGTAACCGTAACCTGATAAAAGCCTGGGCCAATTCCTTCAAATGAACTTTGGCTAGCGCCTATATTCCAACTGATCTGGTACGGCTTAACTCCCCCGACAATGTCAATGGAAAGGTTGGCATCATTGGCATTGTAGCAGGATACTTCCGTTTGTTCCATTACTACTTCCAAAGGTGCATTCGGTTGTGAAATTTCTATAGAAGAACTGTTGATTTGACAGCCATTGGCATCAGTGACAGTTACTTTGTAGCTACCAGAAAAAAGCCCCTCAGGATTAGGTGAATTGAGGCCTATCGGAAGTCCATCCTTGGTCCATTCGTAGTTATAACTATCTTGTATACCCCCTTCAATAAGCAAAGAAATACTTCCAGTTGGTTCTCCATAGCATAAAACGGGTACTTTTTCAATAAGAGTGAGAGTCAACGGATCCGGTTCAGTTATGTTAAATTGTTCCCTTACTTCACAGCCGTTTACATCCCCAATGGTAACTGCATAGGTACCGGGAGAAAGGTTTGTCAAGCTTAAAGCATCAGCGGTAAATCCATTAGGACCTGTCCAGTCAATGGTGTAATCGCCGGTTCCTCCTGAAGGATTCAATTCAATATTGCCGTCATTTGCTCCAAAACAACTGATTCCGTGCCCATTTGTGGTTCCTGCTTCGGAATTGATAAGCAATGGTTTTGGTTCATTTAAACTTATGATTTCAGTAAGCACTTCACAACCGTTTTGATCCACAATAGTAAGGTGGTAATCACCGGGCATTAAATTTTTGATAGAAGGAGTTTCTGCTGAGAAATTATTTGGACCGGACCACTCGTAAAGGTTGTTTCCTGATCCACCAGAGGTAATTACATCTATCCAGCCGTCGGCAGCTTCGAAGCAGCTGATATTAAATCCGTTAAAAGAAGAAATGTTTACGGAATCGATTTGCAAGCCTGTAAGGGGCTGCGTAATTTCAAGGTTATTGATTTCCTTAAAACAATCGTTTGCATCGCTTACAGTAATCTTATACTTGCCTGCAGTTAGGTTAGTAAAAAACCAATTGGTTTCGGTGGTGGCAGGGGAGGTACTAACAACCATGTCTTCTGCTTCATTCCATAACTCATAGCGATATGGTCCAGCCGAGGTCCGGTTGATAACAGCCGCCAATACGCCAGTTTCCTGACCATAGCAAGAAACATTTACTTTTTCTTCTGTCAGCTCTTCTATTTCCAGCCCTTGAGGTTCTGTTAAGTTGTAGACTTTGTTGATCTCACAACCGTTACTGTCAGTTATTCTGACATTGTATGTTCCCGGGTAAATATCCTTTAAACTGTCGGATTCAGAAATAAAGCCGTTCGGCCCGTTCCATTGGATATTGCTGTTTCCTGATCCTCCTGTGATGTCCAGGTAAATAAATCCTTCATTTCCACCATTGCAATGAACTCCAAATCCATTGTAGTCAGAAACTTCATCTAACAATGCCAAAGGATCAGGTTCATTAATTTCGAAATCCTTGCTGAGTGTACATCCATTTTCATCAGTTACCAGGACTTGATAATTTCCTGCTTCCAGCCCGTCAAGAGTTGCTTCGTCGGAAGTAAAGCCATTTGGTCCCGTCCAGCTAAATGATAAATTACCCTGATTACCGGTAATATTAAATAAAATCGAGCCATTCATTTCTCCGGCACATGACACTTCATAGCCGTTAAACTCAGATAGTTCAAGATCAGTTAGTTGAAGACCAGTTGCTGGTTGTTCAACTAAAATATCGTCCAACCTTTTAACACAGCCATTGGCGTCTTCTACTGTTACCCAGTACTGGTTTCCGGGGAGGGCATCAAAAGTGAAAGTATCACCGCTGAAATCCGAAACAGTACGAGTGCTTTGGTTTTCGCCCATTATTCCCAAAGAGAGAGTGAAAGGAGCCAATGAAGGTTGGTCTATATTTATGGTGAAAGCACCGTTACTTTCTCCAAAACAAGCCACCGGTACTCGAAGATTGGTGGTTTCAGACAGGATTAATTCATTTGGCTCAGAGATTTTGTAGGTGGCCTCAATGATGGCTCCGTTATCGTCAGCTACTTCAAGGGAATAAAAACCAGCAGAGAGGTTTTGAAGGGTGCTTTCTGCAGAAGAGAAGTCCTCTGGCCCTGTCCACTTATAGGTGTAATTTCCAGTTCCTCCGGAAGGATTTGGTTTAATTACCCCTCCTGCAGCCCCAAAACAACTTACCTGAAAACCATTGACTTCAGGGATGTTGGGTGTTAAGGTTAAGGGTGGGGGCGCATTTAAGATTATGGATGACAAACTGGCGGTACAATTATTTTCATCAGTTACGATAAACTGGTATTCCCCAGGACCAAGATTAGTAATGTCTTTCGTAATCGCTTCAAAGCCATCAGGGCCTGTCCAGTAATAATCATATTCACCAACTCCACCGTTAATGTCAAGAGAAATGCTGCCATCATTTGCCTGTGGAAAAGATATTTGATAACCATTATAATCAGAGACAACAGTATCCTGAATAAGTAAACCTGTTTCAGGTTGATCTACAAGTATTCCTTCCAGAAGAAAATCACAGCCTTTGTTATCCGCAATCCTAAAGTCATAAAGCCCTCCTTTTAAATTTGAAAAATAGAGTGTGTCTGAGGCAATACTGTTTACTGGGCCCAAAACATTCAACAGCTCTCCATCCTTAAAGACTTCAATAGAAAATGGAGTGGCGGTGTTCTCATACAATTTGATAGCTATTGATCCTGCCTCTTCTCCAAAACACCTGATATCTTCCCGGAGATCACTAAGTTCAGTTAATGTTAATGGTGCGGGTTCACTTAGGTTAAAGTTTTTTGCTATGGTGCATCCGTTTTGATCTGTTATTAGTACAGCATAAGGGCCCGGATTTAATTGTTGTTTCGAAAATTCATCTCCACCGGAATTGGCAGGTAGCGCATCCAATTCTCCAGAGACAGGTGAATTGGTGTTTTCAAAATTACCTGTAAACCAATCAATGGTATATTCAGGAGTACCCCCTGCTGGATTAATGGTAATACTTCCATCCGCTACCCCATTACAGGAGATATTTTGAATGGTTTCGGAGAAAGTTAAAGGTTCCGGCCCCTCGATTGTTATCAAGGGTGTGGATTTTTCGCAAACAAGTGGATCTGTACCTGCTATTTCAAATAGTCGCCCTTTGTCAATGATTTTGGCAAAATAATCACCTGGAGGTAAATTTTGAACCTTACTTTCCATTCCTACAATTTCTCCTCCCAGGGTTACGAATGAATTTATCTCATCATCCACTTCATTTCCTGCCTCATCGAACCAGATAACATCATATTGAATCCATTCCTTTCGATGATTCCCCGGAAATGGCGATGACCAACCACCTTCGATTAGCAGGCTGATTTCCCCATTATTGTCTCCAAAGCAAGTCACATGTTTCACTGTCTCAACTGCTTCCACAGGTTCTGGGATAACAATTTCAAAGCTAGCCCTTCCGTTGCATTGAAACCGGTCTTCAATTTCCATGGTGTAAACACCAGGTTCCATTTCTTTGGCCTGAATAACCACAAATCCATCAGCCTCGGAAACCACTTCAAAATCAGTGGGTTTTTCCTTGCCGTCACTGTCTATGATAATAAAATTGTTTACGGGAAGTGTTGCATTGAAGATAATAAACTCTACTATTCCTGTTTCGTCTTCGGGACAAAGAAGACCGGCGAAGTTTAATTCAAAATCCAGAGAATAGGCCAAACCTAAAGGACCTGCATTTCTCACATATTCCCTTCCCAAGTTATCTACAGCATAAATTTCGTACTCAATATCCCTATCCAGTTCAAAATCTTGTCCGAAGGTAACCGTTGCTGAACTTTGAAAGGGAGCAGAATTATTTACCGTTACTTCCTTTAAAACATCTCCAAGATCATCTATCAATTTAAAGGTAAATGGAAAAGATTCTTCGGATCGTTGAGTTGGTTTGTAAGCACTTAGGGTAAGAGAAATAATGCCTTTACAACTGTTTTCTGAATAGGCTAATGGTAAAATAGGAGGAATGACGAATACTTTAAATGGATATATTTCGCTAAGATCTACACCATCGGAGACTTGAATATTAACAATTATCTCTTTGCCTTTGGAATCCCAATTTTCATCGTATTGGATATTCGGAGTAATTGTTTGCCCTGAAAAGTCATATCCATCTCCTCCATGTACTTCAAGTTGGAGTTTAGAATTGTCTCCGGAATAGTTGATGGATAACATTTCAATAGAAATTGCTAAATCACCATCGAATTTTACCAGTGTATCAATTTGATCTTCGATAACTATAGTTGCAAAAGGGGAAGTTATGCCTCCTTTAATTTCAAAAATTTGAGATGCAAATATTAAAGATAAAATGATACCTGTAAATAAAAATTTACTATTTCCTTTCAACTGTTCCAACAAAGAGTTTTATAAAAAATTATGTTATAAAAATGCAATAACTTAGTGAGAATTATCCTTAGATTAATTCAAATTATTAAGTAAAAATACAAAATTCCTATTTAATAAGTGGTTGAATTTTAATTTATTATAAGCGGATGTGAGCAATGACAGATGCCACTTATCACAATTTAAAACAATACTTTAGTTTAAAAATTTAGAAGATTCATATTACCTATTTTCAACATCTTTTTTACCAGTATCAAATGAAAATATTGTGAAAAGGAAAAGCGGGGATGCTACCTGATATATTTTTTGGATTTCACTTAAATTATAACCTAATTGATTTAATTTTTTAATATTTTCGCTTAATTCCCATAAATACCAGACAATATAAAATTTTATAACCTGAAATAATTACAACCCATGATACAAAAAATAACCTGTTGTATTGCCTTATTTTTCATTGCTTTTCCTGCTTTTTGCCAGCAGGGAAATTGGCAACCTGTTAAAGATAAAATTTTATCAGAATGGGCATTGGATATTGATCCAAATGCACCACTTCCTGAATATCCTCGTCCCCAGATGACCAGGGAAAACTGGTCAAATCTAAATGGGATATGGCAATATGCAATAGTGAATAGAGGAGACAAACAACCTTCCGATTTTCAAGGAGACATTTTGGTTCCTTATGCAGTTGAATCTGCGCTTTCAGGTGTGGGGAAATCTGTGGGGAAGGACAAGGAACTTTGGTACCAAAGGGAATTTGAAGTGGACCGGAACATGAAGAAAGGAAATCTATTGCTTCATTTTGGAGCAGTGGATTGGGAAGCGGAGGTATTTGTCAATGGAAAAAGCGTGGGCATGCACCAGGGAGGCTACGACCCTTTTTCTTTTGAAATTAGCGATGCTTTAATTTCTGGGAAGATGCAACAAATAACTGTAAGAGTTTGGGATCCTACTGATGATGGGCCACAACCTAGAGGGAAACAAATAAATAAGCCACATGCGATATGGTACACCCCTGTTACGGGTATTTGGCAGACTGTCTGGTTGGAAGCTGTACCAGATCAATACATCACATCCATAAGAAATACACCAGATTTGGACAATAAGCAAATTATTGTTCAGCCTCAGGTGATGCATGCACAGTCAGGACAGATGGTTAATATAAGCCTAATGGCCGATGGAGTACTGGTAGCAGAAAAGAACGTGGCTGCCAATGAGGAGGCTATTCTCACAATAAATGATCCTAATATATGGGGACCAGACAATCCATTTCTTTATACTATAGAAGCTAGTTTAATGAATGGTCGGAAAGTGTTGGATGAGGTGAAAAGCTATGCTGCCATGAGGAAAATAAGCATGCTACCGGATAAAAATGGTAATCAGCGATTGCTTTTGAATGACAAGTTTTTGTTTCAATATGGTCCTTTGGATCAGGGTTGGTGGCCTGATGGTTTGTACACTGCCCCAACCGAAGAAGCTTTGGTTTTTGATATCGATAAAACCAAGGAAATGGGCTTTAACATGATAAGAAAGCATGTGAAAGTTGAACCAGCAAGATGGTACTACCATTGTGATAAAATTGGAATGCTTGTATGGCAGGACATGCCTAGTGGAGACATGGGAAATAGGTGGGAATCAAGGCCTGGAGTAATTGGGAAAGGCACAGAGAAAAAGAGAACAGCAGAATCCGTCGCTATTTTCAAAAAAGAATGGAAAGCCATTATGGATGCCAATCATAATTTTCCATCCATAGTCGTTTGGGTACCTTTTAATGAAGCATGGGGCCAATTCAATACCGAAGAAATTGTGAAATGGACCGTGGCTTATGATCCATCTAGAATGGTAAATGGTGCAAGTGGAGGGAATTATACCTTGGAAGGTCAGATCATGGACATGCACAATTATCCAGATCCAGTGATGCCAGATCCAAAAATATGGGGCAATAAGCAAATTATCGTTTTAGGGGAATATGGTGGCTTGGGGCTACCAATTGAAGGACATACCTGGCAGGAGAAGGACAATTGGGGCTACCAAAGCTTTGAAGACAAAATAGCCTTGAAAGAAAGGTACAGTAAGTTGATAAAAGACTTAAAGCCTCTTTTGCCATTGGGCCTTTCTGCCGCCATTTACACACAGACCACCGATGTTGAGGTGGAAACGAATGGATTGATGACCTATGACAGAAAAGTAATTAAAATAGACCCTCAGTTTTTAAGACAATTGCATGAGGGATTGTATACCATTAAAATTCATATGAAATGAAAACATCCCCTTTAATGGCTCTCCTGGTATCCGGTATGGTAATGGCCTGTGGCCCGAATAACAAGGAGCAAGCTGAAAATGAACAAAAAACAGAACCCAAATACTTAACAGCAATGGAAGATTCAGCATTCGAGAAAAATTTAAATGGTAAAGAAATAAAATTGTACCATCTCACCAATAAAAATGGGATGGAAATGACTGTTACCAATTTTGGTGCAAGGGTAGTAGAGCTTTTTGCGCCAGACAAAAACGGGAAGTTTGAAGATGTGGTATTGGGATATGACAATCTAGACGATTATATCAATAATCCTGGAGGGTATTACGGCGCACCTATTGGCAGGTATGGCAATCGGATCGCAAATGCAAAGTTCACACTTGATGGGGAAAACTATCAATTGGAAGCAAACAATGGCCCCAATAATCTTCATGGAGCACCAGATGGCTATCATAAAGTAGTTTGGGATGTGCTAGAAGCTACAGATCAAAAGTTGGCGATGAAGTATGTGTCTCCTGATGGGGAAGGAGGGTTCCCAGGAACGCTTACTGTTTACATGGATTATTACCTGACAGATGACAATGAGTTTAAAATTACTTATAAAGCCACTACTGATAAGCCTACCATCATAAATCTTACGCAGCATTCATTCTTTAATCTCAATGGTCAAGGAGAAGGAAATGTGAGAAATCACATGCTTCAACTTAATGCAGATAATTTCACTCCTGTAGATGACACTTTAATTCCTCTGGGTGAAATTAGGTCGGTAAAAGGGACCCCATTTGATTTTAGTGAACCGCACCTTATAGGAGAGCGAATTGATGATGACAATGAACAACTTAAAAAAGGGGGAGGATACGATCACAACTGGGTGATCAATCGGGAAGAAGGAAACAAGGAGACAATAAAAACTGCTTCAGTATGGGTACCTGAAAATGGACGTAAAATGGAAGTTTTTACTGACCAGCCAGGTGTGCAAGTGTATACTGGTAACTTTATGTCCGGTGGAGGAGCTTCCAAAGCCGGTAAAAGTTATATAAAACAAGGCGCCATCTGTTTGGAAACACAACATTACCCAGATTCTCCAAATCAACCTTCGTTTCCTTCGGTTACTTTAAGACCTGGTGACACCTACTCGCATGAATGTATTTATAAGTTTTCAGTGATTAAATAATGTCATGAAAGCACTTCGTATTTCAAGTTTCATTATTCTCTCCGCTGTAGCTGTGTTTTCCTGTAGTGAAAAGAAATCAGGTGAAAAGGACTTAGATTACCTATCCATAACCACCGTGTCTGAAAATGACGCTCTTCAGAACATTATTGCATCAGGGGTCAAAGCAAGAATTATAGGATCTGGCTATGAATGGACAGAAGGTCCTTTATGGGTAGAAAAGGAACAGATGTTATTGTTTTCGGAAATACCTGCCAATAAAGTGCATTCATGGAAGGAGGGTGGAAAGCCGGAAGTATACCTGGATCCGGCAGGACTCACTTCAGATGATGCCAGGGGTGGAGAAGTAGGCTCGAATGGCTTGCTTCTGGATCCAAACGGGAATTTGGTCTTGTGTCAACATGGTGACAGGCGTTTGTCCAGGATGATGGCCGAATTGGATGCTCCTGAGCCCAAGTATGAAAGTGTCATTGCTGAATTTGAGGGGAAACCCTTCAATAGTCCCAATGATGCCATCTATGATTCCAAGGGAAATCTTTATTTTACGGACCCTGCTTATGGATTAGAATTCAGAATGGATGATCCCAAAAAAGCCATTGATTTTCAGGGGGTGTACAGGTATACCAAAGAAGGTCAATTGCAATTGTTATTGGATAGTATTTCCAGACCAAATGGTATTGCCTTGCTTAAAGATGAAAAGCACTTGCTTATAGCCAATTCTGATCCCGAGAAACCCTATTGGTATTTGTATGAGTTAGATGGGGAAAAAGGGTTGAAGAATGGTAGGATATTTTATGATGCAAGTCCTGTGTCGGCAAATGAACCTGGACTACCAGATGGATTGAAAATTAAAAGGGATGGTACCATCATTGCTTCTGGTCCCGGTGGAATTTGGATTTTTGATGCCAATGGGACTTTATTAGGCAGGTTGAAATTAGAAGAACAGCTGGTGTCTAATGTGGCATTAAATGAAAAAGAGGATCTTTTGTTCGTTACAGCAGACAGTTATGTACTAAGCATTTCGCTAAAATAAGCCGTATTGAAGTTTAAAAGTATGGCCATGTTTCTTTGCTGTTAGATGAATTTCAGCAAGGGAACATGGCTTTTTATTTTTCTTTTTAGGTCGTCGGGAAAAGCTTTTTTACCCATAAATATATCAGTTAATATTTCACAACCTTTCTGGCCAAACTTTTTAAGTAACATATTGCGAATAGCTGGTTGGGCATAACAAATAAAAGCGATGATAGAAGAGCTGGCTAAATCAGATAGGATTTGTTTTTCAAGTAATTCCTGGTAGGCATTTGAGGCAGCCACTTCATCGGAAAAGTTGTCAACAATGGCCAAAGCCGCCAATTCCCCTGAAAGCAAAGCGTTGGAAATGCCTTCTGCTGTCAATGGATCCGCGAAACCTGCCGCATCTCCCGTAAGGAATACCCTGTTTTTAGAAAAGCCATCCTTTCTTTTTCCTACCGGTATTTGAAAGCCATGTGCTTCTGAAGAAATTATTTCTTTAATGTCTAACTTTTCCAAGTAGGCATTGTAATATTTTTTCAGGTCAATTTTTTGTTTTTTCAGAGTACCCACCCCTAATGAAAGGTGGCCGTTTTTTGGGAAACACCATGCATAGCCATCAGGCACAGCATCCACATCAAAGCGAACCTTATGGGATAACCTGTTATAATCTTCAGATGAAACAACAACCTCGTATTCTAATGCTGGAATTAGGGTTCGGCTTTCTTTCCATCCCCCCATTTTCGCAGTATTGCTAAGGACTCCATCTGCCCCTATAAGGTATTGACATTGAATACTACCTTCAGAGGTGTTTAGGATTAGGCCATGGTCTGTTCTTTCCAAACCCAAAGCTTTTGTTTGTTCCAAAAGTTCGGCCCCTTTTTCCAAAGCCTTTTTGACCAGAAATTGATCAAAAGTATCTCTCATGACCATGGATATAATTGGCTCGTCTCTTTTTGCGGTAAAGAATTGGGGAGAGTTTTCAAAAAAAACTACTAGCTCGTGGTATTCTTTTTCTATGACCTCATCTATAGAGAAAGGCAAACGTACCCGGCCTCGATGAACAAGGCCCCCACCACAGGTTTTGTACCTGGGAAGTTTTTCTTTTTCAATTATCACTACTCTTTTACCCATTTCTGCTGCTTTATAGGCAGCCATGGCTCCAGATGGTCCGGATCCAATGATCGCAATGTCAAATATCTTCATAGGTATTGATTAAATATCGTCTGGTTCTCTTTCTGGAATATCTGGTCCAGTTAAAATTATTTGGCCTTCGTCCGCATTAAAAATATACGATAGTTTAATTTTGTCGAGATCCGATTCATTGATATTTAAACAGGCATTGTAAAAACTCTTGTTAAACCCCAAAGAAATGAAACCTGATTCCAAATGGGGGCTTGCTATTGGCTCGATTAGTTGAACATTCTCGGCCAATGCCCCATCAAGCTTGGCATATAGGCTTAAAAACATTTCCAATTCATTCTTATTCTCCTTTAAAACGCAAGAAAGAGCTGATCTAAAATCTTTCGCCTCTTTAATGTTTTCACTTTTAAAAACCCATTTTTCTTGCATTTCAGATTTAATTTTTATGTAACAGGCTTAACTTGCAAACCTTTAATTTATGGAATAGCCCATTCATGATAAATTGACGTAATTCTATTGAAAATAACAGTAGTGATCAAAAATAAATAATTAAATTGAAACAAAATAAAAAAAACCATAATCCCAAAAATCTAACTAATGAAACCGTAGAATTTTTATCCTGGATTTAGTAAATGAATTTTAAGTTTTAGATATAAATCACCCTGAAATCAGGTGGTTTTTACTTAGGTAATGCGGTTGTTAAAGTGAAAAATAGTCACAATGACTGGTCGATTTTCCACCTATTGAAGTTTATTTAAATAGGCTCAAGCCAAAATCGAAGTAAAACGCTGCAATTATAATCCCCTTCAAAAAACGGTGTTCAATAATAATTAATAAAAAATCAATAAATATTTCTCATAAAATAACCTTAAGAAAATGAAACCAATTGTCCAAATTAGTTTAGACCTAACCAATATAGATGAAGCCTTAGAAACAGCTGCGCTTGCAATGAGAGCAGGGGTGGATTGGCTAGAAGCAGGCACACCGTTAATTCTTGCTGAAGGTCTACATGGAGTACGAAAGCTCAGGGAAGCATTTCCTGGTGTTCCAATAGTTGCAGATCTTAAAACAATGGATGGTGGATATCTTGAGGCTGAAATGATGGCCAAGGCAGGTGCTACCCATGTAGTGGTAATGGCAAGAGCCCATGAAGAAACCATTAAATGTGTGGTTCAGGCCGGTAAAGACCATGGGGCAAAAGTGATGGGGGACAATTTGGGTTGTCCGGATATGGTGGCAGGTGCCAAATTTCTGGAAGACCTTGGATGTGATTACATCGTTCACCATATTGGTTATGACGAAAGAAGAGGGATTGCTGCCCAAGGCAAGCGAATGCCTAGTCCTCTTGACCAATTGAAAGAAATTGTAGCAGCAGTCGATGTACCGGTACAGGCTGTTGGTGGTTTAAGCCTTGAGCAAGCCATTTCTACACCAAAATACGGTGCCCCTCTCGTGGTTCTTGGGGCTCCTTTAACCATTGATGCTGATGCTTTTAAAACAGCTGACGGAGATTTGGAAGCTTCATTAAGAAAAATTTGTGATGCGATCCATGCTTATGGAGACATGAAAATAAAATAATTATAAATCCAATTGAAATGAAAGCAGCAGCAGTAGTAAATTATGCGGAAACCAAAGGTTCCGTAGAAATAAGAGAAATAGAGCAACCAGAGATAGGTGAAGGAGAAGTATTGTTAGAGGTGGCCAATGTAGGCGTGTGTGGAAGTGATTTGCACCAATGGACTTCTGATCACAGTTGGCCAGTAAATTATCCCGTGGTGTTAGGCCATGAATTTGGAGGGAAGATTTTGGAAGTTGGACCAAGAGTAGAAGGTTGGAAAGTCGGTGACAGGGTAGTGAGTGAAACGGCTGCAGTGATTGATCCCTTGAATCCCATGAGCCGTATTGGACTTTATAACCTCGACCCTACAAGAAAGGGCTTTGGATATGGCGTAAATGGCGCCATGACCAAATATGTAAAAGTTCCTGCCCGTTGTCTTCACACCGTTCCTGAGCAAGTACCATTTGAGGAAGCTTGTCTGACAGAGCCTTGTTGTGTGGCGTATAGTGCCGTGGTAGTCAATTCGAATATCAAACCTGGTGACAGAGTATTGGTAATTGGACCAGGAACTATAGGTGTATTGTGCGCCGTAATGGCCAAGATCAGCGGAGCGGAAGTAGCTATAGTAGGCTTGGAAGCTGATAGAAGTAGACTGGAAATTGCCAAAGGTTATGGCTGTGAAGCGATCATTGGTGATGCGACTGGCTGGGCCAGAGAAAGAGATGGCTTAGGTGCAGATTTAATAATAGATGCTGCTGGTGCAAGTGCAACCCTTAAAATTGCCATGAGTTTGGTAAGGCCTAATGGTCAAATAACCAAAGTTGGTTGGGGACCTCAGCCATGTAACTTCTCTTTGGATCCTATTGTACAGAAGAATGTACGTTTACAAGGTAGTTTCAGTCATAACTGGCCTATATGGGAAAAAGTTATTGGTATGATGGGTGCTGGAATTTTAGACGTGAAACCAATTATAGGTGGTGTTTGGCCTGTAACCTCCTGGTTAGAAGCTTTTGAGAAAATGCACCATGGTGAGGTGATTAAAAGTGTATTGAAACCAGTTTAATCATGCGCTTAAAGGATAAAGTAATTATCGTTACGGGCAGTACTACCGGTATAGGTAAGGCCATTGCCCTCAGAAGTGCAAAAGAGGGAGCGAAATTGGTGATTCATGGTTTGGAAGAAAAATGGGGCCAAGAGGTTGTTGAAAGTATAGGGTCTGAAAATGCAGTCCTCCATATTGAAGATTTGCAGCAAGAAGGATGTGCAGAGCGATTGGTAGAATTGGCTGTAAAGACCTTTGGTAAATTGGATGCAGTGGTGAACAATGCTGCATGGGTGGTTTCTTCAGATTTTCAGTCTGTAGACCGTCCATTTTTAGAAAAAGTGCTTTCGATCAATACCATCGCACCATTGCTTTTAATAAAAGCAGCCTTAAATCAGCTTGAAGCAAACAGAGGGAATGTTTTGAACATTGGTTCTGTCAATGCCTGGAGTGGGGAGCCAAATTTGTTGGCTTATAGTATTTCTAAAGGTGGACTAATGACCATGACCAGAAATCTTGGCGACAGCCTTTTTCGTGACAATGGAGTACGCATCAACCAGATAAATCCTGGGTGGGTTTTGACCGAAACAGAAAAGCAGCGTAAAAAGGAACACGGACTTTCCGATAGATGGTTTGAGGACCTTCCTAAAATGTATGCGCCTGCCGGTAGGATTATCGCTCCTGAAGAAATTGCAGCTGCAGCCATTTTCTGGTTGTCAGATGAGTCTGGCCCTGTTAGTGGACAGGTTATGGAATTGGAGCAATATCCATTGATTGGAAGAAACGCGCCAAAAGACACAAGTACAATTAATTAATACAAATATTGAAATTATAAATATGCCTAAATTAGCAGCATTTCCTAAAGCCTTTATGCAGGCCCTCTGTAAGGATGGAACAATGAAACTGGAAGAGTGGATCCAATTGGCCTCTACTTTAGAGGTTGAAGGTTTGGAATGGTACGCAGGTTTTCTTGACATGGAAGATCAGTCCAAATGGTCAACTTATAGAAAAATGGTGGAGGATACTGGTAAAAGCATCCCTATGATGTGTTGTTCTCCAGATTTCACGCATCCTGACAAGGCTTTTCGGGACAATGAAATAGCCAAGCAGAAGCATTGGATTGACATGACCCATACCCTTGGTGGTAATTATTGTAGGGTGCTTTCCGGTCAAAAAAGACCTGAATTGACATTGGATGAAGGAGTGAAACTTGCGGCCGATTCAATTATGGCTTGTATTCCTTATGCCCAGGAAAGAGGCATTACCTTGATTCTTGAAAATCATTACAAAGATGATTTCTGGGAATATCCTGAGTTTGCACAGCAAATGGATGTTTTCTGTAAATTGGTAGATAGCATTGACCATCCTAACTTTGGTGTCAATTATGATCCTAGTAACACTTTTCTAGCAGGAGAAGATCCTATTGAATTGTTGAAGCGCGTTTCTGACAGAGTAGTTACCATGCATGCAAGTGACAGGTACTTGAAATCAGGAACCATAGAAGACCTTAGAAAAGAAGAAGGTGGAGCCGTGGGTTATGCCAAAAGGTTGAGTCATGGAGAAATTGGGAAAGGATTGAATGATTATGATGCGATCTTTACAGAATTGAAACGCGTTGGTTTCGACAGCTGGATCAGTATTGAAGATGGAGTAGATGGCATGGATCAATTGGAGAGAAGTGTAACCTTTCTCCAGAAAAAAATAGCTATTTACTGGCCGAAATAAATAATATAGAATGAAAATCGGTGCAAATGTATCATTTGCACCGATTTTAAAACCTTTGTGATTTGGAAGCGAAATTATTATTGAATGCACAATGTATTTTAGCCGAAAGCCCTACATGGCTGGCAGATCAGGGATGTTACCTTTGGGTAGATATAGAAAAGGGGCATTTGTACCAACTTATTCCGGAAGTAAGTGGGGTAAAGAAATGGTCTTTTCCACACAGGTTAACTTTAGTAGTTCCGGATGGTAATGGGAAGCTTGTTCTGGCTTTGGATGCAAAACTTGCCCTTTTTGACCCAAACACGGAGAAATTTGACTGGCTATGTGACATTGAAAAAGACAAACCTGAAAACCGTTGTAATGACGGCGCCTGTGACAGTGAAGGTAGGCTTTGGGTGGGTACCATGAGTACCAAATTCACAGACCATGCAGGGGCACTCTATTGCGTAGAAAAAGACCTAACGGTGACTAAAAAAATGGAGGATGTATCCATTTCCAATGGGATCTGTTGGTCTCTGGACCACAAAACCATGTATTTTATAGACAGCCCTACCCGAGAAATCAAAGCCTATGATTACGATCTGAGCACAGGGAAAATAAGTTTCAAAAGAGTAGCTGTTAAGATTCCGGAATCCCTTGGGACACCTGATGGGATGTGTATGGATCAAAATGGAAAACTTTGGGTTGCCCATTATGGGGGCTTCGGTGTTTACCAGTGGGATCCTGAAACCGGCGACCAATTGAATAAAATCAATGTTCCTGCTCCCAATGTTACTTCCTGCGCTTTTGGAGGGAAAGAAATGAATGAGTTATTGATAACTACCGCTCAGGAAAATATGACTCCTGAAATGCTGGAGAAATATCCGTTGAGTGGAGGCGTTTTTACTTGTGACATGCCTGTAAAAGGTGCTGAGGTTTTCGGTGTGCATTTTTAAATTCAAACCAAAATTCACTTAGTAACCCTACCCTTTATTTGGGGTTATAAAAAGTTATTAAAAAAGCTGTTCAAGTTGGGTCTCCCAGTTGAACAGCTTTCTTTTTGCCTTTGTTCGTTGCGTACGTTAGCCTATTTTAATCCGAAATATGCCAATAAGAGGTCATAAACCCATCTTTAGAAGGTTCATTGGGATTGGCTTTTTTATAAAGAAAGGTTTATAACTGATCCAACTCAACAGGTAATTTCCATCCTTCTCTGTATTCGTGACGAATGTACTGTCTAGCTGCTTCCAATGCTTTGGTCTCCATGTATTTACTTTCGAAAACAGGTCTCCCATTTCTCATAGAAAAATGATTGCTTTCGATTATTTTTAATTCATCACCAGCTGTAATATTGGTAAACCGCATGGATGGACCATCCCATTGAAGGGTTTTGTTAAGGCTCTGTAGTCGAATCGCTAAAACACCTAGAAGAACCATTTCATTGAATGGGCCAGAATAAGCAAAATTGGATGTGCTTTGAACCCTGGATTCAGGGGATTCTTTACAAGCTCTGATCCAGTCTTGTTCATGAGGACCATCCTTGTACCCTTTGGCTTTGGGTATTCTTCTTAAACGAGGGCTTATTTTTGGTTCTCTTCCAGAAAGCAATCTTTTACCAACGCCTCCGCAACCGCTATACAAGGTGTCTTTGGTGCCTACAAAAATACATCCTCCAAGTCTATCTGCCATAAGATCAATTCCATCTGGTAATAAGTCGGGTCTATAGGGCAATAAGCCTCCATCATACCAAAAAACATCCACTTCAGGGAGATTAAATCCATTTATTGGAGACCTCTCAGGGAAATGAAATTTTACTTGCTCTGATTGTGGAGGACTTTCAGTATTAAAAGGGGAGGAATTGCCTTCGATTTGATCTGGGTAGCCAAGGTCCAATGCCGCATAAACGGGGTCCAATACATGACAGGCCATGTCTCCAAAAGCTCCAGTACCAAAATCCCACCAGCCCCGCCAATTCCAAGGGGTGTATATTTCATTGTATGGTCTGTAGGCAGCAGGCCCTAAAAACAAATCCCAGTCTAAAGTGTCAGGAGGAGTCATGGCTTCCTTAGGTCTTTCCAGTCCCTGAGGCCAAATGGGGCGGTTGGTCCAGGTATGTACTTCTTTTACTTCGCCTATTTCCCCATTCTGAATCCATTCGATAACCTCTTTGGCATCAATTCCTGAGTTCCCCTGATTTCCCATTTGGGTAGCAACAGGATGAATTTTTGCCAGTTGTGTGAGTAAACGGGATTCGTAGATGGAATGCGTTAAAGGCTTTTGGCAATAAACATGCTTGTCCATTGTCAATGCCGTAGCGGCAACTATTGCATGGGTATGGTCAGGAGTAGCTACCATTACAGCGTCAATATCTTTACCCATTTCATCAAACATTTTCCGCCAATCATAGTATTTCTTTGCTTTTGGAAAATCTTCAAAACAAGGCTTGGAATAGGACCAGTCTGTATCACAGAGTGCCACAATGTTTTCGGATTTCATGCCATTTAGGTTGGGTCTGCCTTTACCACCAATCCCAACTCCAGCAATATTCAATTTGTCGCTTGGAGCTTTGTGGCCCAGACCACTTACGACATGTGAAGGCACTATAAAGAAACTGGCAGCACTTGCTGTAGCTTGTTTGACGAATTTTCTCCTGCTATTGTCTTTCATGATGGAATTAAGGTTTCGTGGGCTATTGTTATATTTATTGAACCTGTATTAGGCAATGGTATTTGTGATTACTTCAAGTGATAGGATGGATATAGCTTTAATCTGGTTTAATTACTTCTACACATGACACCCAGTGCTTGGTCTTTATACCAGTGAAATGGTCTATTTGGTGCCGACAAGAAAAGCCACATGCAGCAATGGAAGCATTTTCTGGTAGTTTCCTGACAGAAGGAAACAAGATTTCTTCGCCAATTTTTTTCGACAATTCATAATGTTCCTTCTCGTAGCCGAAGGATCCGGCCATTCCACAACACCCCGAGGGTATTTCATCAAATTCTTCGGGTTTGCCTAATGTTTGTTTCATCCCCTGTGTACCATAAAGCGCTTTTTGATGGCAATGGCCATGTACATGCAATTTCCCTTCCTTGGCTTGCAATTTTATGTCTAGTGAACCTTTTGCCATCTCTTGATGTAAAAAAACATCAATCATGAGTATGTTTTCCTTTAATTTTTCAGCCAATCCCTCCTCAGTTAATAAGTCTGGAAAATCATCATTCAATGCAGAGGCACAACTTGGCTCACAAACCACTACTTTCAGCCCTTTGTCTATAAATTTAACCAATTCATGTATAGTAACATAGCCAGCATCCTTTGCTTCTCTTAAAAATCCATGGGAGATTTTAGGACGTTGACAGCAACCTACATTTGCCAAAATCACTTCATAGCCGCAGTCATTTAAGAGTTTTACGGCATCTTTTCCAATTTCAGGTTCATGGAAATTCAAATAGGTATCTGCAAAAAGCACTACTTTTTTGTCTGTTTTTAAAAGATTGATCTCATTTTTTTTGAACCATTTATAAAATGGTTCTTTCGCATATTCAGGAAGTGTTCGCCGTTTATCAAAACCTGCAATTTTTTCTAAGCCCAACTTAAAAGGTTTAGTGGATTGAATTTTGTTAATGGTTGAGGAAAGTGTACCCGCGAAGCGCCTGGCCATTTTTGGGGCATCACGGATCATTTTATCCCTAATTGAAGGTCCATGTTTGTCAAAATACAATTGTTGAACCTCACTTTTCATTTTAGCCATGTCCACATTACTGGGGCACTCAGATTTACATGCTTTACAACTTAAACATAGACTTAAAGTTTCCTGTAGTCTTTCACTTGGTAAACCCTCTTCGTCCAATTGACCAGACATGGCCATTCTCAATGCGTTGGCTCTGCCTCTGGTGGAATGTTCTTCGTCTCTTGTGGCTTTGAAACTTGGGCACATGGTGCCTCCCAGCAATTTCCGGCATTCACCAACCCCTGTGCACATGTGCACTGATTCCTGAAAGCTTTGTTCTGATTTGTAAAGGAACTCGGTCTTTACTGCCTTGTCTTTATAATTTGCCCCATAGCGCAGGTTTTCTGAAATGGATTGATTCGATATTATTTTCCCTGGATTCATCAGATTTTCAGGGTCGAATAATTTCTTTATTTGAATAAAGGCCTGGTAAAGTTCTTTCCCAAAAAACTTTTCATTAAAAGAACTCCTTACTAGCCCATCCCCGTGTTCACCACTCCAGGAGCCTCCATATTCCATAACCAGGTTAAAAGTGTCCTCGGCGATATCTTCTAGTCTCTTGATATCCACCTGTTGCCTGAGGTCAAGGATAGGCCTCACATGAATAACACCCACACTCACATGGGCATACATGGCGATGGCTGTGTTGTGTTTCTTACAAATTTGAAGGGTTCTGTCTATATAATCTTTTAGGTATTGGGTAGGGATACCCGCATCCTCTATAAATGGTAGTGGTTTCTTTTTGCCTTTGATGCCTAGCATTAGTCCGAGTCCCTTTTTTCTTACTACCCATACATCTTCGTATTCAGGTCCCTGAGGGAAAAGAGGATAGGCATATCCCAAGGCTTTTTCCTGAAGATCTTTGATCATTGCCAAAGGCCTGTCCATAACATCCTTAAGGGTATCCCCATAAAATTCTACAATTAGAATGGCATCCGGGTTTCCGCTGATAAAGTGACAATGGCGTTGAGTGGTCAGGTTTTCCCTGCTTAAGTCCACTACAATTTTATCCAATATTTCTACTGCTGAAGGCTTGAATTCCAGTATGGGTGTAATTGCCCCTACTGCATCAAGCAAGGCATCAAAGTGTACAACGCACACTGATTTAAATTTTGGGAGTGGGGCTAGATTGAGTTTTAATTCGAGAGTGGTTGCCAAAGTGCCTTCACTTCCTGTAATTAGTTTGGACAGGTTCCAGTGGTCTACCTGAATAAATTCATCCAGATTATAACCGCCCACCCGTCGCATAACTTTCGGAAACTTGGCCTCAATTAACGCCTTGTTTTTTTCTATGAGTTCAGTGAATGAATGATAAATTTCTCCTTCTCTACTTTCTTGTTTGCCTATCGCTTTGAATTCTTCCAGGGTTTTGTTTTGCAAATGCATTAAGGTACCATCAGCCAGAAGTACTTTTGCCTCAAGTACATGGTCCACTGTTTTACCATAAATGATGCTTTTTGTTCCAGAAGAGTTATTGCCAACCATACCTCCAACATTTGCCCTGCTTGAGGTGGCAGGATCTACGGGAAAATGCAGGCCTAATGGTGCCAGTTCCTCATTGAGAACATCTCTGACTTTTCCTGGTTGTACCCTCACCCAATTTTCTTCTTGGTTTATTTCAAGGGTTTGGTTCATGTATTTGGAAAAATCGAGGACAATAGAAGCCCCAACGGTCTGTCCAGCCAAACTGGTGCCTCCTCCGCGGGGAAGGATAGAAATTTTATTTTTGCTTGCCCAAGTGATGGCTTTCTGAACATCTGATTCATCCTTTGGTAGGACAACAGCCAAGGGCTTGATTTGATAAATGCTGGCATCTGTAGCATACATGGCCAAAGAATAGGCATCATTTAAGACATCTCCTTTTATCAAAGAAGTAAGTTCACTTGTGTTTTCAACAGAACTATTGCGTGGCATGGGTGTAGTGGGTTTATAGTCAATCAAGCCAAATATATTATTTTTTACCCAAACAGAACAACTACAAATATTTAATTAGCAAATGCCATACCTTTTGACATAAAAATTGTTTGAAGTTGATAAGACATATCGTATTTTACGTTTTATTCATTATTCTATAGGACCAATAGGTCTCAAAACAGTTATATACTATGGATCAAAATAATAAGAATCGCCGATCATTTTTAAAATCTACTGGAACAGCTATTGTAGCCGGTTCAGTATTGCCCTTTGGTTTCAATATCAGAGAAGGATTTGCCGGACAAAGAGCCAAACTTAAGGTAGGACTCATTGGATGTGGTGGAAGAGGAACTGGAGCTGCTGCGCAAGCGCTAAAAGCGGATAAGGATGCAGAATTGACTGCTATGGGAGATATTTTCGAAGATTATCTCGAAGAATCTTACCAATCTCTTGTCAAAATAAACCCCGAGCAGGTGAAAGTTGACCAGGCACATAAGTTTGTTGGCTTTGATGCTATTCAGCAAGTGCTTGACTCAGGTGTTGATGTTGTTATTTTAACAACTCCTCCAGCTTTCAGACCTTCGCATTTTAAAGCTGCCGTTGAAGCAGGTAAGCATGTTTTTTGTGAAAAACCAGTAGCGGTAGATGCTCCTGGTATAAGGAGTGTTTTGGAATCAGCCAGATTGGCCAAAGAAAAAGGGCTATCAGTGGTTTCAGGATTTACCTATAGGTTTGATTTGCCAAAAAGAGCCTTATTTGAACGTATGAATAACGGGGAAATTGGAGACATTACCAGTGTTTTTACTATCAGGAATGGGGGAGGATTGTGGTACAAAGAGCGACAAGAGAGTTGGACTGAGATGGAATACCAATTGAGGAATTGGTATTATTATGATTGGTTATCAGGTGATTATATTGTGGAGATGATGGTTCATAGCCTTGACCTAATGTCTTGGGCGTTGGGGGATCGTTTGCCAATAAGTGCTACAGGTACAGGTGGAAGACAAGCAAGAACCGAAGAAAAATGGGGAAATATATACGACCATTTTGCTATAGAGTACCAATACGAGAACAATATCAAAGGTGTGCATATGAGCAGGCAACAAAAAGGTTGCTCGAATACCAACAGAGCCGATTTCACAGGAACTGAAGGATTTGCGACTATAGATTCTGGTAAAAGGACTCACGCCACAATGGGTGAAACCCGATGGGATTATAAAGGTCAATCCAACAACCCTTATGAAACACAACATGAGGAATTGTTTGCTTCCATTAGGGATGGGCAATCGATGAATCAAGGTGAGTTGATGGCAAATAGTACCATGCTGGCCATAATAGGTAGAATGGTAGGCTATAGTGGTCAAACTATAACTTGGGAAGAAGCAATGAAAAGTGAAGTGAAGTTGGGGCCGGATGCGGCAGACTATCGTTGGGATTTGGTGGTAGATGTACCGCAAGTACCTATACCAGGTATTACCAAAGCGGTATAAAACTTAATTCTTAAAAGCATAAATATGAAGACAATGTATAAGTTTATAACTGCTTTTGTCCTTTTTGGACTGTTCTCAGAAGTTGTAGAGGCACAGGAAAAGCTCTTTAAATTTGGAACCGAGCAGGACTTAAATGCTTTGGTTCAAGGTAAAAAAGCCAAAGGCAAATCAATTAATTGGATAGATGTGAACACGGGTAAAGATACCTGGCATTTTGATGGAGACGAATTGGTTTGTGAAGGATTGCCAATTGGAGTGATTCGTTCTGAAAAGCAATACGAAAATTTCATCATGTTTGTGGAATGGAAACACATGTCGGATGGTGGGAATTCCGGAACCTTTGTTTGGTCAGATGCTACTCCAGGACCAAATGACCTTCCCAATGGTTTGGAAGTTCAAATGCTGGAGTTGGATTGGGTAAACCAACATAAAAATGACAAAGGCGAATTGCCTCCAATTGCTTATGTTCATGGTGAATTATTTGGTGTTGGTGGTGTAGAAACGGTACCGGACACGCCTAGAGGAACACGTAGCAAATCCATAGAGAACCGTTGTTTAGGTAAAGGTCAGTGGAATACTTATGTGGTCGTAGCCGTGGATGGTGTTGTTAAACTTTCCGTCAATGGAAAATTTGTTAATGGTATCAGTAAGGCCACACAAAAAAAGGGTTATATCTGTCTTGAGTCCGAAGGAGCTCCAATTCATTTCCGAAACCTTACTGTTACAGAATTGCCAGCGGGAGTTACTTCTGCTGATCAAATTGCGCCTTTATTAACCAACCCATAATTGTAATATCATATGGTGAGTGATTTATCAAAAGTTCATGAACTGATCTCCGATCTTTTTGAATGGCCAAAAAGTGATGAAGATTGGGATCAATATCGATTGACAGAGGAACAAATAGTGTTTTTCCATACCAATGGTTATTTACCCAATATCAAACTATTGGAACATTGGCAGGTGGCTCAACTTAATAAGGAGCTTGAAAGCCTAACAGATCCCAATCAACCTGGATTGGAATTGTTTTACGATTTTGCTTCTAATGAATCATCAAATCCTGATACCGTTCTTTTTCATTCTTTGGGACATTGGCGAATTAAGGAAGGATTCCACGATATTTTGTGGAATCCTGCATTCGTCATGGCGGCTAGCCAGTTACTAGGAGATAATTCAGTACGCTTCTGGCATGATCAGTTGTTTTGCAAACCTGCCAAACATGGTGGGGTTGTGGCCTGGCATCAGGATTATTCTTATTGGACCAGGTCAGTACCCATGCAGCATCTGACCTGCTGGGTAGGCTTAGATGATGTAGATGTTGAGAATGGCTGTCTTTATTATGTTCCCAAAAGCCACCAATGGGGTTTATTAGACAAACCTGAATTGGCGGGAGATATGGAAGGTTTAATGGAATACCTAACAGATGACCAAAAAAAGGAATTTAAACCTGTTCCTATAGAAATGGAAAGAGGTTATGGTACTTTCCATCATCCCCTAATGGTTCACGGGTCATACGAAAACAAATCAGAAAGATCCAGAAGAGCCTTTGTGTTGAATGTTTTTGCAGATGGTACAAAATCAAACACTGACAAAGAATTGTTGAAAGGTGTTCCTATTTTCTCTCCTGGTGAGAAATTAGAAGGACAGTTTTTTCCAATCTTATTAAATAGAGAGAAGGCTCTATAAATTCTTGTTATTCATGATAGAAAGGAAAAATAATAAGAATAAATTATGGTTTGGGCTTACTGGCATTGTTCTTCTCTTGGCCATTTGGGCAACTTTGGGTATTTGGGAAGATACCCATGTACAAGTACCTGGAATTGAGGTGCCTGATGGCTTTGTGATTGAGGAGGCGGTTAAACCAGGTCTTGTTAAATACCCGATGTTTGCGGTGTTTGATGATAAGGGTGGGCTGTTTATAATGGAGTCCAGTGGGCATACCGAAGGCACCGAGGAAATTTTGGATGAACCGAATTTTCAAATTTTATTATTGAAAGATTTGGATGCCGATGGAGTTTTTGATCATAAGACCGTTTACGTTGACAAAATCCCTTTCCCAATGGGGGGTGCCTTTGTAAATGGGAGTTTAATTGTCACTGCTTCTCCAGATTTGATTAAGTTCACAGACCATGATGGAGACGGCGTTGCTGAGGAAAAGGAAATATTAATAACAGGTTGGACTTTGCATCACAATGCAGCCATTTTAAGTGGGCCATTTATGGGGCCGGATGGGTATCTGTACATGGCAGATGCGAGGCGAGGCTTTGATATTCAAAGCCAGGAATTTGTGAATTTTAAAGGTAAAGGAGCCAGAATATGGCGTTGTTTACCCAATGGCTCACAATTGCAGAGCTTCGCTGGAGGTGGTTTCGACAATTCTATTGAGTTGGTTTTTACCCCTACTGGGGATGTAATGGGCACAATGACCTATTTCACAGATCCACAGGGAGGTTACAGAGATGCATTAATGCACTGGGTAGAGGATGGCGTATACCCTAAGCCAAATCCTGTAATTGGAGAAGATAAATTGGTCCGAACAGGTGATTTGATGCCTGTTATGCATAAAATGGCGAGAGTTTCTCCTGCAGGGCTTATGCGCTATGCAGGGGATAGCTGGGGAGAATCTTTTCAAGGCAACTTATTTCATGCAGAATTCAATACTGGTAGGATTGTAAAGACAGTCCTCACTCCAAAAGGAGCTACTTTTGACGCCGAAAGCCAGCATTTTATGACATCCAGTCTACCTGATTTTCACCCTACAGATGTTCTTCAGGAGCCGAATGGGAATTTGTTGGTTGTAAATACTGGTGGCTGGTTTATTTCAGGTTGTCCATTAAGTAGAACTGCAAAACCGGAGGTTTCAGGCGGTATATTTAGGATAAGGAAAACAAGCAATAAATCAGATGGTGACGACCTTTGGGGAAATAGCATCTCCTGGGAAAGCCTAAGCGTTCCGGAATTAGTGGGCCTATTGGGCGATTCCAGGTTTAAAGTTTCTGATAAAGCTGGGGAATACCTACTTAAGCAACCACTTGTTGCGATTCCTTACTTGGTAAAATTATTGGAAACCCATCCAGATGAAAATATTAGGACTAAGGCTGTTTTCTTACTGTTTAGAACCCAGAACCCGAGGGCATGGAATCAAGTAATTGTCGGTTTAAAAGACAATAGTGACCAGGTGAAAATAGCTACTGCAAGGGTATTGGGTATGGCAGAGGTTATTTCTGCTAAAGGGGAGCTAATAAGTTTATTGCAAAACCAGACAAATTTGGCCTTGGCAAGACAGGTAGCTGTGGCCTTAGGGCAAATTGGAGACCCTCAAGCAACTAAGCCTTTAATCAAATTACTGAATGAGCAGCCATCTGACAGGTTTTTAGAGCATGCCGTTATTTTCGCTTTGATTCAAATGGAAAATGAAGAAATGCTATTGGAAGAAATTCAGGAAGGGAAATTTAATAAAGCGGCTATAATTGCCCTTGATCAAAAGCAAAGTGGAGCATTGAACGAAGGGTTGATTCAACCTTATCTTAGCGACGAAGACAGTACCATAAGAGGAACGGCACTTTGGGTGTTGAAAAACCACCCCGGATGGGAAAATGCTTTCACTACTTATTTGACGTATTATTTTTCTCAGGACAATGGAGATATAAATGAGCTTACTTCCATTTTACCTTCTTTTGTGAATGCTGACGCTGTTCAGTCTTTTCTTGCTGAAGCGCTAAGTAGTACCAATAAATCTGCTGAGGAAAAATTCCAAATTTTAAATTTACTGGAAGATAATCCTCCAAAAGAGATTTCACCAAAGCTTAAAAATAGTTTATTGGTCTTATTGAATAACCAGGATGAGCGTATTCAGAAAGCGGCCATTAATTTGGCTGTACAGTTAAAGGTTGTCCACTTCCTTGATAAGTTCAAAAGCATGTTGGCAACCAATCAAGATAATCCTTCACTCAAATTATCCATTTATGAAGGTTTAGCCACCTTAGGTGAACCTTTGGCTACAAAGGATTTTCAATGGATAGCCAACCAATTGCTTGTCAAAGGGCAACAACCGCTACACGGAGTGTCGCTTAATGTCCTGAGGAACTTAACCTTAGCGCCGACCGAATTGTCTTGGCTACTTGATAATGTATTTTCCAACGCTCCCAATGGGGACATTCCCTATTTATTGGAGTTATTTGAAGGCGTTTCTGATGCCAATTTATTATCCGAATTGGAATCAAAATTATTGGAACGAAAAGAGGTTTGGGACAATTTGTCGACAAGTCAATTGGCGAGCTTATTTGAAGGCAGTGCTACAGGAAAGGTTATTGTAGATAGCCTTGAAATTAGACAAGGAGGACGTCTGGCGCAACTGGAAGAAATGGCTTTAGGTTTAGTAAAAGGGGATGTGGATAGAGGCAGAGCCATCTTCTATGGAAAAGGGGCTTGTAGTACCTGCCATGCAGTAGCGGGTAAAGGACAAACTTTTGGACCTGACCTTACCAATATCGGAGAGATTCGGTCTAAACATGATATTTTAGAAGCCATGCTTTTCCCCGGAGCAAGTTTTGCCCGGGAGTATGAGACTGTCTCTTTACAAACCAAGTCCCAGAATTATATGGGAATTGTGAAAAAATATGAAAATGGAAGGTATGAACTGTCTATAGGGCCAGGAAGTACGGTACAGGTGGAAGAACAAGACATTGTGACTTTAAAAGAGGCCAATCAATCCTTGATGCCAGCGGGCTTGCTTACCAATCTGGACAATCAGGAAGTCAGTGACCTAATGCACTACCTACAATCATTACCGGATGGTATTTATACCAGAGATAAATAATTTAATTAATTTGAACCAATGAAAAATGTAATTATGCTTAGAAAGCCAAGTTTCTGTTTAGTATTGTTTTTCGTCCTTATTATGGTGAATTTTTCTGCCATGGCCCAAAGTTTTCCTATTGAACTACCTGAAAGCTGGGAAAAAGGGGAGGCAATTGAGTTATTTAATGGTGAAAATCTTGACTACTGGTATACTTTTATTAAGGACAGGGGAAGAGATGAAGATCCTAAGAAGGTTTTTCAAGTAGCCGATGGTTTATTAACAATAAGCGGAGAAGAATGGGGATGCATTACTACCAATAACCCTTACGACAACTACATTTTGAAAACCTCTTTTCGCTGGGATGGGGAAACCTATGGTGACCGTAAAGAAAAGGCCAGAGATAGCGGTCTTTTAATTCACTCCAAAGGTGAAGATGGTGGATACAGTGGTATTTGGATGCATGGCATAGAGGTTCAGATCATCGAAGGTGGAACAGGTGATTTCTTAGCGGTTGGGGATGGTACTGAAACCTTCGGCTTAAGTGCTCCTGTAGCAAAAGAGTTACAAGGAAGTTCACATCTTTATGAACCAGGAGGAGATCTTGTACGAATTAATAAGGGAAGAATTAACTGGTATGGAAGGTCTCCTAAATGGACGGATACCATAGGCTTCAGGGGAAAGAAAGAAGTAGAGAAAAAAGTAGGTAAGTGGAATGACTTGGAAGTTCAGACTTGGGAAGGCAATATTGCTGTCTTTTTGAACGGAAAGTTGGTGAATTTTGCGACTAACGTACAGCCTGAATTTGGTAGGATTCAAGTGCAATCTGAAGGGGCTACCATACAGTTTAAGGACATTACACTTTATCCATTGATCAAATAATTTGACCAGCAATCAAACACTTAAAAGTTAATTTTAATCACATAAAAAATATACCATGACCCAAAAATCAATAAAAGTATTAGTAGTAGGATGTGGCAATATGGGGGCCTCCCATGCACTGGCTTATCACCAGTTGGATGGTTATGAAATCGTAGGCCTTGTATCTGGAGGTAAAACCAAGGAAGTATTAAATGAAAAACTCGGAGGAGGTTATCCGCTTTACGATGACTTTTACAAAGCCATGGATGCCACTAAACCAGATGCGGTAAGTATATCAACTTACCCTGATACACATGAAACCTTTGCCATTGAAGCCATTGAAAGAGGCTGCCATATTTTTGTAGAAAAACCTCTTGCAGATACTGTAGAAGGGGCCAGAAGAGTGGTTAACGCTGCTGCCAAACACAATAAAAAACTTGTTGTTGGCTATATTTTAAGACATCACCCTTCTTGGGAGAATTTTATCGCTGTCAGCCAAAAATTAGGCAAACCATTGGTCATGCGAATGAACCTAAACCAACAAAGTGAAGGCAAGATGTGGACCCTTCATAGAAATCTAATGAAAAGCCTAAGTCCAATAGTGGATTGTGGTGTTCATTATATTGATGTGATGTGCCAGATGACTCGTTCCAAGCCAGTTCAAGTATATGCAATAGGCGCAAGGCTTACTGAAGAGATTCCAGAAGGAAATTATAACTATGGAAATCTTCAGATCAGGTTTGAAGATGGTTCTGTTGGATGGTATGAAGCAGGATGGGGACCTATGGTCAGTGAGACTGCGTTTTTCATTAAAGATGTATTTGGCCCCGAAGGATCCGTTTCAATAGTTGCCAAAGAGGCTGGTGGATCTGGGAAATCTGACAGTATAGAAGCCCATACCAAAACCGAGTCACTTCTGTACCACAGGTCTGAGCTTGACGAAAATGAGAAATTCGCCCATGAAGACGAATGGATTGACCTTACAGATGAACCGGATCACAATGGATTGTGTAAGCGTGAACAAGAATATTTTCTAAAGGCTATTCAGGAGGATATTGACTTGACGGATCATATGGAGGATGCTGTTAATAGTTTAAGAATAGCTTTTGCTTGTGATGAATCTGTCAGAACCGGAAAAGTTGTACATTTATAAAATCAATCAATTGAGTAAAGGCTGGCTAAATATATAGCCAGCTTTTTTATCCCTTAATATATCAATATGTCGAGTGAATTTGATCCTAAAAATTTTCCTGTAGGAATAATTGGTTTGGGTATGATGGGTAGTAGTATTGCTGTTTGCATGCTGATCGCCGGACATCCTGTGACAGGTGTGGAGTTGGTAGAAGGTGCACTTGAGGGTGCGCGACTTCGGATTAACAGTCATTTCAAATTGGCTGAAGAAAAAGGGCTCTTAAATGGCACACCTAAAGATTACCTTAAAAACCTACACATATCATCTGACCTGGCCAACCTAAAAGATTGCCAATTAGTGATTGAGTCCATAAAAGAAGATTTAAATATAAAAGGAGAAGTTTTCAAAGCAGTGGATAAAATTGTTTCTAAGGATGCATATATCACAAGTAATACCTCTGCTATTCCTATAACTGATTTACAGGTTTTTGTTAGTCATCCGGAAAGATTTTTTGGGTTGCACTGGATGGAACCGGCTTTTACCACTCGCTTTTTAGAAGTTATTTGTGGAGAGAAAAGTGATTTGGATAAAGCACAATTTCTTTATGGACTTGGTGAATTGTGGCAAAAAGAAACTGTTTTGTTAAAGAAGGATATTCCGGGATTTATAGCCAATAGGCTTATGTATGCCATGTACCGGGAAGCCATGCACTTGGTGGATGGTGAATATGCCTCAGTGGAAGATGTAGATAGGGCCTGCCGTAATGTAGCAGGGTACTTTATTCCTATGATGGGAGTTTTCCGTTGGATGGATTTTACTGGCATAGCTTCCTATAGGAAGGTAATGAAGGACCTTTTTCCAACCTTGGACAATTCTGTAGCACCAGGAAAACTCATTAATAAGATAGTAGATGAGGGAGGTTTAGGTATAATCAATGGGAAAGGTTTTTATAAATATACAGAGGAAGAGAAAGAGATTTGGCAAAAACTGTACAGTGACTTCTCCTTTGAAATCAGAGACCTTACCTTAAAGTATCCAGCAGATATTGTTCAGCAAAAATTGAAAGAAAAGAAAGAGGGATAGTGAAAAAACGTGTAATAGGTCGTTTTCTAAATATAAATATTAGGTAACCGATACTGGTGATCTTTTTAATGCAGGGTTTCAAGCGTTTCAGAATTGATTTTGAAACGCTTGAAACCCTTTTATTTTACATTTCCACTATTAAAAAGACAGCTATAAACTGACCCCATGGTGGTTAAACCTTTGTTTCAATACTAAAAAAAAATGGGACTGGAATCATTTTTCTAATGGTACCACCATTAGAGATACCTGCTGTCCTTTTTCAAGACTGATCTCAATTCCATCTACAAGTTCTTCTCCACGGTAAGTATGCGCTGTTTCGCCTTTTAAAAACGTGACCTTGTACTTTTTGCCTTCAGTGGCGGTAAACCACTCAGGTAGTTGGTTGATTCTTGGATAGTCCATAGGCAGTTTGAAGATAGTTTGGTGCCTCGGACGGTCAAATTGAATTTTTCCTTCCCAATCTGAATCACTCACCATGCTTATTAAAATTCCTTTGTCCATAGGAATTGCGCCTAGGTAAAGTTGTTCCTTCCAGGGAGAAGCAGTGACTCCCTGACTTTTCCATAAGCAATACATAATGCTAGTACGGGCAAAATTGCCATCCCCATGCCAACCTTCAATGACGCCTGTGTTCCTGAATTTCTCAGTATTTTTTCTGTGGGACGAATCCTGAAGTGACCACATGTGCTGAATCTCACTGTCAATCCACTCTTTTGTCCCATCTAAAGGTTCTCTATTGTATAAGTTTAGCGCACTTTCAATTGCATCTGCATAACCATCGGCACTTCCCTCTTCCCAATCAAAATTGGTGTATTTATAGAGGTTACCCATGGCCTTAAGGACAGCTTCTTGATAGGGCTGATAATTGTCTTGCAGAAAAACACTATAATAGGCATTGTAGGTGTAGCCATAGGTGTCTGCAATTTCCTCATCTAAGATTTCCCCTGTTTGAGGGTTAATTTGGTTATAAAAAAGACCGTCTTCATTGATGCCAACTTCAAGTATTCTATCTAACATTCGGTAAATAGGTTCCTTATAAGCAGCATATTTCTCAGTATCACTATTGGCAACGGCAACATAGAGTTCGCACAATCCCGAAACGATTTCACAACCATGGTCCCTAAGTCTAAGTAATTCAACATCATCTGTAGGGTGATGCCCACCTAGTAGGTAATAATCTCCCAAACGTTTGGCCCAGTCCAGGTATTTCTCATCTCCAGTCATCCAATATACGCGTGACAATGCCTGTAGTAATTCACCATTGACTTCTACATTCAAGGAAGGAATGAGGCCATAGGGCGTTTCGTAAGAGGCGTTTTTCCAAATGTCGTCAAGCAAGTCTATCATTCGCTCAGACCAAGGAGTATGCCCTATGTATTCTGTTAAAGGCAATAAGCCATCTTTGATGTATTCTGAAGCACCAAAAATAACTTCATTTTTATCCATCTCCTCATTTTCAAATCCATCTTTGCTAAAGGAATAAGTATCTGGAAGTCTGTCAAGTCTGGAGGTTAGTTTGATTTCGGTTTGAAGGATTTCTGACATTTTTCCTTCATATAGTTCTTTGTCTAAAATTGCGGAAGCCAATACCATAAATGGATAGTTGTCCGCTGCAGCATCTTTGGCGTTCCAAATGTCTATGCTTTCGTTTAAATTTCTTGGGATTAACCCCGTTTCTTTGTCTGCATATTCTAGCCATGCATTTACAAAATACATGCTCCTTCGGTATCCTTCGTGAGCAAGGTAGCCATTTTCGAGTGCGGCTTTTTGATCTGCTTCGCTTGCTATTGGTTCGGTTTTTTGGCAGGAGCTTAAATAGAAAGTTGAAGCTATAATAAGGAAACTAAAAGTCTTGAGGATTTGGGTTTTTAATTGATACTGCATTGATTTTTTTGATTATTCTAAAACTATTCCTTCTTCGAAGATGGCTTTTATTAGTTGATGGGGTTGGGACTTGGTAATGTAGTAAATGCCGGAATGCTCATCTTGGTAACTTTCGACAAATAGACTGTTTTTCATGCCCTGAAATATCACATTAATTTTAAAAGCAGGTTGATTTTCTATGTTTACTTCTTCGATTACCTTTATGGCGGCATGAATATAATCAGGAATTACCAATTGTCTTTCAATTTGTTCTGTTTTTGTTGTTAAAACCTGGGTTTCAACTGAAAGGTCGAAAAACCCAAGATTGGTTTTAAATCCTAAGGACAAGGGAAGCTGTTTCAATACCCCATAAAACTGGTAAATATCGTAAAGCCCAGGATTCCCCGGAATGGATAGTTGTTGTTGGCCTTGACGGGAATTATTTGCCATTAGGATAATGGTGTCTCCGTAATGGATTTCAATTTTAGTGTCATTAATTTCAAATTGTCTTAATAGAGGGAATTGCGCTTTTTCATCTAGTAGGAGTTCATAGGATAGCTTTTCAACACCATTCAAAGTGATGCCACCCGTATGACTTGGTGTGTTCTCCAAAACATTCTTCTCTTGGTCACGAAATTCCGTGACGGTAGTGACTAAAAACGCTTCGAAATCATCACTAAGGGAAGCTGTGGTAGGTAGGTTGTTTTCAGAAAAAAGCAACAATACAGCTTTTTTTAACTGTAAAGTGTCATTGTTTTCATCAAAAGATTTGAAGATTTTAGCAAAGCCACCATTCATGGCATTTACCTGATCCATGCTTATGGTTGGCTTACGCTCTTTTCCCTCGGAAATAGGAGAGATATCATTTCGTATGACCAGCTTTTTGGGCTTGGATTCCTCTATTATTTCTTCAATTTGAAACTGCCAAATAGGGTAGGTTCTTAATTTTACGGCTAGATTTTCCTTCCATGAGGGTGGGGGATGTACCGAGTTACTAATAGCTTTTTTCAATGTTTCCATCCCAAGATTGATTCCATAGAAAGCACTGTTGTAAAGTGCCACTAATACAGGCTCGGGCTTTGGATCTAAAGCAATAGAACTACTAGTCAATTTTGATTTTGGTTTTAAGCGACTTAGGTCTAAAGAATCTATCTTAAAGGGGTATTTGTCAAAAAATGAACTGAAATTCAAGTCCTCTGGCCCTAGTTCATATTTATTTATTTCCAAACTAGTTGAAGGTTCACCTATTACATTAAAAAGGGTAAATAAAGGATGTTTTTCATCGCCTTCATTTGCCACATAGTTACCAGAAGTCCCATTGTATTGTGGGATTGAAAATTCAAACCCCTGATTTCCTGTGCTTGATGAAGCAATGCCTGAGCCTCTTAAAATCTCTTTGTTTTTTTCAAAGCTTATCTCACCAGAAATCACTTTCATCTCTCCAGTTTGAGTAAATAGCTTACCTGATAAATTATTAATTTTTGGTTTAGGGATTGTTTGATCCACAATATTTAGGTGCAATGTAATTTTATTGTCCTCTATACTGGCAAATGAAATGCTGCCTTTCAATGTAACAAGATTTGCCTGTGTATCATAATAAAAATCAGAGGCTGATAAGGCATTTGTAAAATTTGTAGGTTTCAATTCAGGAAGGCAAGGTGTTGGGTAAAATTTAGCCCTATCTATATTTCCTTGCCACTTATCTGTTGTATTCAAACCCTTTTTTAGAACCAATTCATTCCATTGAATGATTGGGGTGTTTTGAGTAGTTAAAATATCGGGCAATAAGCAATAAATTCGTTCTTTGCCTTCAGGGAAAACCATGATATAAGGCAATGGAATCTGCTGAATTCCTTCAGGAGACTGAATCTCCAAATAACTTTGATTTATTTCAGAGGGATCAAGTTTTAGGTCGGGACAAGATTGTGCTTGTGAATGAAATGCAATAAGCTGACATATTATTCCAAACAAAATCACCCTAAAAATAGCTTTGCCGATCATAATTTATATGTGTTTGGACCAAATGCAGATTTAAATATAATTTAGTGAAATTATAGTCGTAAAAAAAGCCAGATTACTATAAAACCAGAAAGGAGTTGCTGATTTTTTTGGTGTTTTGTGATTTCGAAAGAAAAGGGAAGGCAAAGAACGGCTCCTATGTATTTGGATATACCTTGTATTGTGATAGGTTTGGTAAGCTTGAGGATGAAACGGGATAAAAAAAAGGGAGAGTAGCCACAGCTATTCTCCCTTTTACTTTTTGGATCAAAAAACAATCAGTCCATAAACTTCTTTAGACCTTCCAGAAAATCATCTATTTGTTGAATAAACTTTTGACTTTCCTCTTTTTCAGTATGGATAAAGCTATTGTCTTGTAAAGAACCCAATACCTGATCCCTTTCTTTTTCGTTGGCATAAACCATGTTTCTAAAAGGGTTGTCATAGTCTTTTTTCCTACTGGTATAAATTTTTTCAGACATCGATTGCCGAAAAGATTTAGATCCTTCCAGCATTTCGTAAAATTGCCCATTATTAAAAGCTGAAGATTCTATTCCCTGATCTGCAAAGGCTATGGCAAAAGCATGTTTGGTTTTAGCTACTTCATACTCATTCCCAAGTTTTATATAGCGATCATGCAGGTCATTCCAACTGTTTATTTCGCCTTCTTTTACATCTGCTACCAATTGGTCCATGTTAAGTTTTGGAACCAATTGACCACCAACATTAATCCATATGTCAGGGGCAGGGAGATTGGAGGTCAACTCTTTTATGAGGCTTCCATCACTCAAATCTACCCTAGAATAATATTCTGACAAGCAATAAACAGGATAATATTGAATGAGTTGTTTGAATAGGGTATAGGCCTCAGCGACCTTTATCAGTCTAATTTTCCTTTTGCTGTTTTCCCAACCTGTCGCAAAAACATCTAAATTTTTTACTATAGGGTTTTTTGAAGAAAGCAATTCTTTTCCTTTTTGCCGAACAGATTGAGTGGACTCCTCTGATTCAGATGGGAATTTAGTGTAAAATGCCTTGCCACAAAGTTCTTCTAATACAGTGATAGACTTCAATACTTCCATCATACTATCAGGAGCCAGGAAATCAAATTCCAACCGCTGAAATTTCTCTATTCTTTTGTCTCTGGCTTTGTATTTCCAAGCGTTTCTAGACAAAGCATAAAGGTTGTATTGAAACCAATAAGCAGGCATAACGATCAGCTCATCATGGGTAACATCATTGCTTAGTAAAGAAAATGGTATCGGGATATCCAACTCAGCCGGATAATCACCTTTGGCCACAATGGTAAAGGTAGCCAAGCGGGAATTGTGTTTAAGGCTTACGCATAAGCCAGGCCAAAAGCCCCTTCCTGCAATGATTTCACCATCTGCTCCTCTGGAGTTATGGTTGGAACCCACTGTTGCGCCAGCGGCCATATTGCTCTGTCCTTGGACCAAGGCGGCACACAAAAAGGAATTGTTATGGTGCTGTTCGTGGGAAGGGAAAATTAGGGAGTTCAAAACCTCACAACAAGAGATGGTAGCATTTGAGCCTAAATAGCTATTGATTAGCCTGGCACCATATTTTAATTGGGACTGCGCCGCCATTAAAAACCTTACCGCTTTTACCCCATAGAAAAGGGTGCAACCTTCACTCACAATACCATTTACCAATTCACAGCCTTCACCTACCTGGGTGCTTGCGTCCGCTGTTGAGTGGATCGTTAGATTTTTGAGTTTATTGGCCCCTTTGATATAAGCATCCGATCCGATCCAGACATCTTTGATGATGAGGGTGTTCTTAATTATGCAGCGATTGCCCACTTTGCCATAATACCCCCTTTTAACATCAAACTCATTTTGTGTAAAGGAGAGTAGTTTGGACTGAAAAATTTCGTCTGTCCTGTACCTTGACCACATCCATGCATCACCAGGAAGCATCCCACTAAATGGGGCTACCTTTCTGCCTCCGTTTTCATTACAAAGCTCAAGCCATATCCTTACCTCTTCTGATTCGCCTTCCTTTACGATGCCATTGCCAAATTTTGCATGGCTTGTTGTAGACATCTCATTGACATTTACCAATACAACCTCGTCACCTAATATATAATGTGAAAGGTAATTTACATTGTCAATGACCACATTGTCTCCAATATCACAACTGATAATGGTACTGTTGTATAGGCCTACTGGCATTCTTAAGTTATGGTATTCAAGGAAAAAAGGTTCTAATTTTCCTATTCTAATCAAGCCGAAAAATTTACAATTTTTTACCAGATCAGGATTAAAAGCATCCGAAACCAAGATGTTGTTCCAGTTGTCCGCTTGATTTCGATTTCGTACAAGCTGTTCAAGTTCACTTGCATTTAAGTTTCGAAAAAGCGTTTTTGTCCTGTTTTGCTTGTTTCGAAGGTAGTATTCATCGGCACCTTCCGGTAAATATTTAGGATCAATGAATTGATAGCCCAAAGATGACAATGGGTGGCGGGAAATTTTATTCATTTTTAAATCTTTATATAAAAAATAGGCTATTCAACAGTTACAGATTTTGCTAAATTCCTGGGTTTGTCTACATCCAGTCCTTTGGCAAGGCCAGTATAGTAAGCCAGAAGTTGTAGCGAAACAACGCTTATCATTGGGGCAATAAGTTCATCAGCGGCAGGAACAGAAATGATGTCATCTGCTATTTCTTCGAATACGGTATCATTTTCAGTAACCACAGCCAATACCATTCCTTTTCTGGCTTTGATTTCCCTGGCATTGCTAACGAGCTTTTCATGGTAAAGGTCTTTAGTGGCCACAAACACTACAGGTAGTGTTTCTTCTACAAGCGCAATTGGGCCATGCTTCATTTCAGCAGCAGGGTATCCTTCTGCGTGGATATAACTGATTTCTTTTAATTTAAGCGCTCCTTCAAGGGCTATTGGGAAATTGTATCCTCTTCCTAAGAAAAGAAAATCTCTTGCGTCTTGGTATTTAGCAGCTAATTTTTTGATAGAGGGTGCAGCATTCAGCACATCCTGAATTTTATCAGGGACCAAAGAAAGCTCGTTAATCAAATGTTGGTACCTGTCTTTGGACAAAGTTCCTTTGGCATAGCCCAGTTTAATGGCAATCATATAGAGTACGGCAAGCTGAGCCGTAAATGCCTTGGTTGAGGCTACACCGATCTCTGGACCTGCATGGGTATAGGCACCCGCTTCAGATAACCTGGCAATACTTGAGCCCACTACATTGACTACTCCAAAAATAAATGCTCCCTTACTTTTAGCATTTTCAAGCGCCACCAAAGTGTCGGCCGTTTCCCCACTCTGAGAGACCGCAATGATCACATCTCCTGGGTTTATCACTGGATTCCGGTACCTGAATTCAGAAGCATACTCAACTTCAACGGGTACGCGGCAAAGTTCTTCTATGACATACTCAGCCAAAAGTCCGGCATGCCAAGAAGTACCACAACCTACTATGATGATTCTTTTGGCCTCTTTCAACAAATCAAGGTGTTGATCAATGCCCCCCATAGTGATGTGGCTATTTTTGGCGTCAAGTCTACCTCTAAGGCAATCAAAAACTGCTGTCGGTTGCTCAAAAATTTCCTTCAGCATAAAATGCTCATAGCCCCCTTTTTCTATGGCCGCCAACTCCATATCAAGTTTAGTAATATAAGGGGTTATTCTTTCGTTCCCTGGATTTTTTAGGATCAATTCATCAGGCTTTACAATGGCCATTTCATAGTCATTGATATAAACCACTTCTTTGGTATATTCTATGATTGGTGAGGCATCAGAGGCCAAAAAATGCTCGTTTTTTCCAATTCCAATAACCAAAGGACTCCCTTTTCGTGCAGCTATTAGCGTGTCCGGATGATCCTGATCCAGGATAATGATTACATAAGCTCCCACAATTCGCTTAAGGGCTTTTCTAACCGCTTCCTCCAGGTTTTCTGCATCATTTTGGTAGATGTCATCTATGAAATGAAGCAATACTTCTGTATCGGTTTCACTTTCAAAAACATAGCCTTTTTGCAGCAACTCTTTTTTAATTGGTGCAAAATTTTCAATGATACCATTGTGGACCATTGCCAGTTTACCTGATTTTGAACGATGAGGATGGGCATTTCTGTCTGAAGGCTCTCCATGAGTTGCCCATCTGGTATGGCCAATCCCCGAATGAGCATGCAGGTTTTTGCCCACTAGAGAGGATTCTAGCTCAGCTACCTTACCCATCTTTTTGTAAACAGTTAACTCCTTGTCTAAGAGGGCCACGCCTGAACTGTCATAGCCTCGGTATTCTAGCCGTTGAAGGCCCTTTAAAATTATTGGATATGCTTCTCTGGATCCAATGTATGCTACTATACCACACATAATAAAATATCGGAATAATGTATTGTAAAAATTGTTAATGTAATACTATTCCGAAATTTAATGAATAAAAATGATGAATTACAACATTGAATTTTGAAGTGAATACCCTAGAAAATTAAAAAGTAAGGAAAACTTTTCCTTACTTTTTAATTTTAAACTAAAGTTTGATTAAAATTTTATTTATCTTTTTTATGATGTAGTTTATTTTTAATTATTTATTCAAAACTTCGGTTTTACTTTAATAAATAGGGTTTGAAGCTTGAAACTATTTATTGTAACATAGGTAAAAAAGGACCTATTTTATTTTACTTTTTATTCCATTTATCCAACTTTCATACATTTCATTTAACTCTTTAACTCTTTCTGGGTATTTTTCCGCAAGGTTATTTACCTCCGTAGAGTCCATTTCCATATTGCTTAGGTAGAGTTTGTCTGCCTCGGTAAAGGTCAGCTTACCGGTGGGGTCATAGGGATTGCCTAGTAACTTCCATGGGCCTTTTCGAACAGCCCAGGCATGTTTCTTATTGTCAGGGAATCCAGTGCCCCAATACATGGTTTCATGTGGAGTGGTCTTTTTTGGATCTAAAATCAGCGGCAACAGGCTTTTTCCATCTATTTTTTGACTGGAAGGAATGGTAATTCCAGTTAATTCGGCAAGTGTTGGCATCCAATCGATACTATTTGCCCAATGATGTCTGCTCTCACTTTCTGGTATTACGGAAGGAAATCTGATAATGGCAGGAACTCTTATTCCTCCTTCCAACATGCTAAACTTAGCACCATTCAAAGCGCCTGCATCCCCACCGCCAAAAAAGGCGCGCTCTTCTACGCTAAAACCGTGATCTGATTGGTAGACAATGATTGTGTTATCGAGTTCACCTATGGCTTCAAGGTGGTAATATATCTCTCCAACCATTTCATCAATTGTGGATACAAATGCAGCATATTCTTTCCTAGGCGTTTCGAGCTTACTGTAATAATCTAGCCATTTAGGATCTCCCTGATAAGGGTAATGAGGCATGTTAATCGCCCAATAAGTGAAAAAGGGTTGGTCTGACTTTTCACTTATAAATTGTTTCATTTCTTGTACCATGAGGTCACCGAAAAATTCTCCAGGCCTGTATATTTCTGTTTCATTTCGATAGAGGTCATGAAGGTTAGGACCATGCCAGAAGAAAAAGTGCGAAAAATTATCAATACATCCTCTTTGGTGTCCAAAGAAATAATCAAATCCTTGCCCGTTGGGTAATTTCTCTGGGGTATGTCCCAAATGCCATTTGCCTATTAAACCAGTTCTATAGCCATTGGATTTAAACATTTCCGCCATAGTAACTTCTTCAGTAGGCAATCCGGATTTACCTTCAGGATCTGAATTGGGAGGAACGACATTGCCAAAAAGACCCGCATTAAAATTATATTTACCAGTCATTAATGCCGCTCTTGAAGGGGAGCAAACAGGTGCTGCGGCATAAAATTGGGTGAATTTCACGCCTTCTGTAGCCAGCCGGTCAATATTTGGGGTCTTTAAGTCCGTTGCCCCGTAGCTTCCCAGATCTTTGTAACCTTGGTCATCTGTAAGGATGACAATAACATTCGGTTTTTTATTGGATCGACTTTGTTGTGCCGCTAAGGGATTGCCTAGGGAAAGTCCGAGAATCAGACAGAGGGAAATTATTTGGTTCACAGTTTATTGCGTTTTTTAGGTTTTTATCTTCTTAATTTTTCTAAATTAGTTGCTTAAACTTTCCTAAAAAATAATTTCACTAATTATATCACAATGAATCTAAGATTGTTTTTGGCACTGTCCCTATTATTTTGCCAGTTCTCATTGGTTATTGCCCAGGAGGATTTAAGTTGGAGAGATCCTTTGACTGTTCCTGGAAAAAATCTTGTTCACGGTCAGGGTTGGCCTGGTTTGGATTACCACAGACTTCCAGATGATGCAGAGGATAAAGTTAGAAAAGCAGTATGGGGCTTATCCAGACATGCGGCAGGTGTTAAATTGCGGTTTAACACGAATGCTGAAGAGATTAAAGTGAGGTATGTTGTCTCTGGACGGCAAGCAATGCCACATATGCCTGCTACAGGCGTTAGTGGACTCGATCTGTACAATAGAGAAAGTGATCGTTGGGTATGGGTTCGGGGTAGTTATTCCTTTGGTGATACCATACAGTATACTTTTCCACTTGTAGCGGACAATATTACAGCTAAAGATTTTGACCTTTACCTGCCTTTGTACAATGAGGTAACTTTTCTTGAAATAGGCGTAGATGAGAAAGCTGACTTTAGTTTTATTGCCCCGGGAAATGAAGATTTGCCTGTGGTCGTTTATGGTACATCCATTGCACAAGGGGGCTGTGCCTCCAGACCCGGAATGGCTTGGACAGCCATCTTAGAAAGAATGATTAATAAGCCAATGATCAATCTTGGTTTTTCTGGAAATGGACTATTGGAAGAGCCCCTTATTGATTATATGGCTACCATTAATAGTAGTCTTTATGTTTTAGATTGTTTACCTAATTTGGTTAATAACACCATCACTGAAGAGGAAGTAAGCAAGCGGATTATTGATGCTGTAAGAGAATTGAAAGCAAGAAAGCCTGATACCCCAATTCTTTTGGTAGAACATGCTGGCTATACCGATGACATGGTTAACAAAAACAGAAGAGAATCCTATCAGAATAGGAATGTATTGTCAAAGGCAGCCTATAAAAAGTTGATTGCTGAAGGCGTGGAAGAATTGTATTACCTGGAAAAAGAAGACATTGGCCTTACCATGGAAGGAACAGTTGATGGTACGCATCCTACCGATTTGGGAATGGATCAACATGCCAGAGGATATTATTCAATTGTAAAAGAAATTTTAGACTAGGTATGAAATAGCAGTGCATTTTGCTGAAGGAGCATTTCAATATTGGTATTTGCACGGGATTAGCCAATTCTCCTAGGTTGATTCATTTCAGATCCTAAGTAATTGAAACTTCCATTTTATTTCATGATTCAATTGGAAATCTTGGGTAAAATCTGGCTTGTGGTGAAAATTTTTAGATTTAAAGGGTAACCAGTCATATAATTTATAGGATGTACTATTTGAACCTGAACCATGAAAAGCTATATTTGAATTATCCCTTTAAGGTAAATGAACTTTGATTTTCATCACTTAACCGCCAATGACCACACTTCAGAATGCCAGTAACAAAAGATTAGTTTCCTTAGATGCCTATAGAGGGATCACCATGTTTTTATTGGTGGGGGAGTCTGCAATGATATATGGCGTTTTTAAAGGCTTGTTTTCAGAAGGATCTTTAGGGTATTTGTTTTTTAACCAATTCACCCATCACCCATGGAATGGGTTAAGGTTTTGGGATCTAATTCAGCCATTCTTTATGTTTATTGTAGGTGTGGCCATGCCATTTTCCTTAAATAAACGATTGGCTACTCAGGGGGATCAGAAAAAAGTGACGAGGCATATACTTAAAAGATGTCTTCTCCTTTTTCTTTTTGGTACGGGGTTATACTGCATTCACGCTGGAGAGCTGGTTTTCGAGTTATGGAATGTCCTTACACAGCTGTCTTTTACCATCTTATTCACCTATTTATTAATCAGAAAACCATTAAAATATCAACTGGCCATCTCGATTGGTTTGTTGGTATTGACGGAGTTGATGTATAGGCTTTATGATCCAGCAGCACCTTTTGTCAAAGGAGAAAATTTCGGTTCCTATATGGACATGATTTTAATGGGCAAAATCAGTAGTGGGGGATGGGTAGCCATTAATTGCATTCCTACAGCAGCGCATACCCTTTGGGGAGCTATGTGTGGTAGGGTTCTGCTAAGTGATAAAACCAATGCCATTAAAATAAAATATTTAGTAATTGCAGGACTGTCAGGCTTGGTTTTGGGCTATGGACTAGATTGGTCGGGTATTACGCCCATTATTAAGAGGATTTGTACAAGTTCCTTCGTTCTAGCTTCTGGCGGATGGGCCATTTTGGTGTTGGCCTTCTTTTTCTGGTTTATAGATGTGAAGAAAGTGAATAAATGGCCTTTTATGTTTACAGTAGTAGGCATGAATTCTATATTCATTTATTTGTTTGCGAATCTATTGGGCCATGGGTGGTTAAGAAATGTGGTCCATATTTTCAATTATGGGTTTTTGGAACCAATCGGGGTTCCTGAAGTAATACTGGCTTTGCTCAATGGCATCTTTACTTTGGCCATTATGTGGTATTTGTGTTATTTTCTGTATAAAAAGAAATTGTTTTTTAAAATTTGATGATTTTAATAGGAGTATTAATTTAAAAATTCAACTAACTAATTAATGTACTTATGAGTAATAATAGGAGAGAGTTTTTGAAGCTCTCCGGCCTTGCCGGATTAGGAGTAGTGGGAACTGGTTTTAAAGGGTTGTCATTAGAAGAACAAAATAATGTCCTTGCCCAAAGCAAGAGAAGTCATACCCAGAGATTTAACATGTCAGGTTACGCTGCACCTAAATTGGATGTGGTAAGAGTAGGGATTGTAGGTTTAGGAAGTAGAGGGCCGGGAGCAGTCAATAGACTCAGCAAAATCGAAGGCGTAGAAATCAAAGCACTTTGTGATTTGTTGCCTGAAATGGTAGACAAAGTAGTGAAGTCCTTGGAAGGTACTTCACATAAACCTGATACTTACAGTGGTTCTGCCTATGCGTGGAAAACAATGATGGACAGAGATGATCTTGATTTGATATACATTGCTACACCTTGGGAATGGCATACTCCTATGGCTGTTTACGCCATGGAAGCAGGCAAACATGCTTGTAGTGAAGTGCCAATAGCTGTTACCATTGAGGAATGTTGGCAATTGGTAGAGACATCTGAACGCACCAAGAAACATTGCATGATGATGGAGAACTGTTGTTATGATTTCTTTGAGTTGATGACACTCAATATGGCCAGAGATGGTTTCTTTGGAGATGTTTTCCATGGAGAAGGAGCTTATATTCATGATTTGTTGGGATTGAATTTCGCCAAGGATGGCTACCAGGACATGTGGCGTTTGAAGGAGAATTATAGAAATGGTAGCCTTTATCCTACTCACGGTTTAGGCCCGGTTTGTCAGGCCATGGATATCAATAGGGGCGATCAAATGGATTATTTAACTTCTCTTTCAAGCAATGATTTCCTTATGAAAGCGGAAGCTCAGAAATTGGCTGAAACAGATAGTTTTTATTCCTCTTTTGCCACCAAGAATTTCAGAGGCAATATGAATACCACGATAATAAAAACGAAAAAAGGGAAATCAATCATGGTGCAGCATGATGTGAGTTCTCCTCGTCCTTATTCAAGAATTCATTTGTTAAGCGGAACAAAAGGTGCTGCAAGCAAGTACCCTGTGCCTGGTATTTCTACTGGACATGAGGGATGGTTTAAAGCAGACCAAATGAAAGCATTAGAAGAGAAGTATACGCCAGAAATTGTCAAAAAAGTAGGGGAGATGGCCAAGAAAATTGGTGGCCATGGTGGAATGGACTTTATGATGGACTGGCGTATGATCGATTGCCTGAGAAATGGCCTTCCTTACGATCAGGATGTTTATGATGGTGCGCTATGGAGTGCAATTGCTCCATTGAGTGAGTGGTCCGTTGCTAACAGATCCAATTCTATAGATGTACCTGACTTTACTGGTGGATCCTGGAAGACGAATTCTCCTGTTGAACTTACCTTGAAAGGTGGTGGAACTACAGGTGTAAACGTCTAAAAATAAAAAAGCTGTGGAAATTATTTCCACAGCTTTTTACTTTATTATTCGCCAATTTCTTTTTCTTATTTACCTTTTGGATTGGCGTACATTTTTTCTCTAAGCGCTTTAATCTCCGGGCTTCCAAGATAAGATTCATAATCCATTCTTCTATCGATTGTTCCTGAAGGCGTAAATTCGATAATTCTATTGGCCACTGATTGTACAAAAGCGTGGTCATAAGAGGAAAACAAAACAGTCCCATTGAAATCTATCATTGCATTGTTAAGGGCATGGATAGATTCCAGATCCAGGTGATTGGTAGGTTCATCCAATACCAATAAGTTAGGATTTTGCAGCATCATTCGAGAGAGCATACACCTTACTTTTTCACCACCAGAAAGCACTGATGCTTTCTTAAATGACTCTTCACCTGTAAATAGCATTCTTCCTAAGAAGGTACGCACGTAGGCTTCTTCTTGGTTTTCTGAATATTGGCTCAGCCAGTCAATTAATTTCAGGTCAGAGTCAAAGAAAGGAGAATTGTCATTCGGCATATACGCCTTATTGATGGTTACTCCCCATTTATAGCTTCCAGACTGGACGGGAATTTCATCCATTAAGGTTTGGAAAAACTTCGTTACGGATTGTTTGGTTCTTGAAAGGAAGGCTATTTTGTCCCCTTTATCCACCATTAAATTTACATCAGTAAAATAAGTGGTTCCATCATTTTTTAGCTCAAGCTCTTCAGTAAGCAATATTTGGTCACCAGCTTCACGTTCTGGTTTGAAAATAATACCGGGATATTTTCTGGTAGATGGTTTAATTTCATCTACATTCAATTTTTCCAGCATCTTTTTTCGTGCGGTAGCTTGTTTTGATTTGGCTACGTTGGCAGAAAAACGCTCTATAAAAGCTTGAAGTTCTTTTCGCTTGTCTTCCGCTTTTTTGTTCTGATCCGTTTTTTGTTTGGCAGCTATTTGCGAAGATTCATACCAGAAGGTATAGTTTCCTGAGTAGATATTTATTTTACCAAAATCAATGTCCACTATATGGGTAGCTACTTCATCCAGGAAGTGCCTATCGTGAGAAACTACAATGACTAGGTTTTTGAAGTTGATCAAGAAATCTTCTAACCAACCAATCGTTTCTGCATCCAGATCATTGGTAGGTTCATCAAGAACAAGGATATCAGGATTACCAAACAAGGCCTGTGCAAGAAGCACCCTTACCTTTTGATCACCGGAAAGGTCTTTCATTAATTTGCCATGGAGACTTTCTACTACGCCCAATCCAGACAATAAAGCTGCCGCATCACTTTCTGCATTCCAGCCATCCATTTCTGCGAATTCAGCTTCTAATTCAGCTGCCCTTAAACCATCTGCCTCGGTAAAGTCTTCCTTCATATAGATGGCATCCTTTTCAGTCATGATTTCAAAAAGCTTTTTGTGACCGATTATAACGGTACGTAAAACCTCTTCATCCTGAAAGGCAAAGTGATCCTGGGACAATACCGCCATGCGTTGGCCGGGTGTAATGTTTACATTACCCGTAGTACTGTCCATTTCACCAGTAAGAATCTTTAAAAAAGTTGACTTACCGGCTCCATTGGCGCCAATAACGCCAAAACAGTTTCCGGGAGTAAATTTTAAATTAACTTCTTCGAACAGGGTTCTCTTGCCGAATTTAAGGGATAAATTATCTACTGAAATCATTCTTTTTACTTACTGTTATGATAATAAAGTGCAAAGTTAAAAAATTATTCCAGTATCACCTATTATATAGCAATTTGCCCCTTAAGTAGGTTTTGAATTCCTCAAGCGGGTTAGTTCTCCCGTAGAATGATAATGTTTCAGCAATACAAGTCCAGCAATCAAAATACAGGAGGCCATTAAAAAAACCATGGGGATGGCTGTACCATTGTGAAATACACTGACCAAAGCCGAAACTATCCCACCAATAGCCATGCGCATAAATCCCATCATTGCAGCAGCACTGCCCGCATTTTTGGTGAAGGGAGCAAGTGATATGGCTGCCGAATTAGGAACACTTAATCCATGGCCAGTTAAAAATATAAACATCATACCTATTAAGAAATAGACATTGAAGATATTTGTCCAAACTCCAAGGACCATTATAAAGCCAATGACCAATTGGTAACACAAAGCAGTAATTACAATGGTTCGGTTACTAAAATGATTTAGAAGAATGTGGTTCAACTGAGTAGCACCTATCATGGCTATTGATAGGAAGGCAAACAACCAGCCATATTCAGTTACGGATAATCCGTATATATTTATAAAGACATCTGAAGAGCCTGCGATATAGGCAAATGGTGCTGCTCCTGCTATTCCACCGACAAGAATGTAAGTAAGAAATTGTTTGTTTTTTAAAACCTCTATGTATTTATAGGTAACGGCCTTAGGTCTTAGTGACAGGCTTGGATCAGGATCTGCTCCGTCTGGAAGCTGCCATTTACAAGCGAATATTATAAGTGTACAAAGGATAGCCAAAATTATAAAAAGCCAATGCCAATGGAAGTGTGCGGTTATATAACCGCCTAAAGTAGGCGCAATCATTGGTGAAACTGCGATCACCAAAGTAAGCAAGGCAAATGCCTGAGCGATTTTGTTTACAGGAAAAATATCTCTTACAAGTGCTTGAGCAGCTACCATTCCCACGCAGCCTCCTACGGCCTGCATAAAGCGCATGAAGATTAGCGATTCTACAGAAGAGGTAAAGGAGCAACCTATAGAAGTAACCACGTAAATCCAAAGACCTATATATAAGGGTTTTTTTCTACCAAATTTATCAAGGAGTGGGCCATAAAACAATTGTCCAATTGCAATTCCAATCAAGTAGCTGGTCAAAGACAACTGAACATTTGAAATACTGGTGGAAAGGCTATCGGCTATGGCAGGAAATGCTGGTAGATACATGTCTACAGAAAATGGGCTTATAGTGCTTAATGCGCCCAAAATCAAAACCAGAATAAAATAGTTTTTTTGTTCCTTCATAAGACTACACAAAAGTAACCATTAAAATACATATTCTACCTTCTTTGGATAAAACAGGGAGTTGGAAACAAATAAATAGTAAAAAATGTATTTTAAAACAATTAAAATGCTTTTCAAATTTGATTTTTGTAAATGATTTAACTAATATTGTATCAGGTAAACAGTTGAAAATTTTTATATTTTTCTATACAAACAGTTTTAGCATATTTAATTTCTACTACAATGAAAAAACGGGTAATTATTCCGGTCAGATTGTTTTTTTGCATAATTTTGATTGGATTAGGGAGTTCTGGGGAATTGTTTAGTCAGGCAGTTAGTTTTAACCAGACATCATTGAAGTTTAATGAATTCGGGGAAATCCAAGCAGGTACTTCTCTAAAATTCGGGCCAGATGAGCGACTATACGTATCACAGCTTAAAGGTGATATTAAAATCTACTCAATTTCTAAAGAAGGTCCAAATCAATATGATGTTATAGGGGAAGAAACTTTATTAGATGTTAAAGATATACCCAATTACGATGACCATGGATTTTTGGCTTTTGATAATCGATATGGCCGGCAGGTTGTTGGGATTACAGTAGCAGGAACGGAAGAACACCCTGTAATTTATGCCAATTCAACTGACCCAAAATGGGGTGGACCTAGTGGAGATACTTTTTTAGATACCAATTCGGGTATGATAACCCGTTTAAGCTGGACAGGTACAGAATGGGAAGTAGTTGATTTGGTGAGAGGCTTGTCCCGATCCGAAGAAAACCATGCAGTAAATGGTTTGGAGTATACGGTGATTGGAGGAAAGCCTTATTTAATTGTTAGCAATGGGGGGTTTACAAATGCAGGATCGCCGTCTAAGAATTTTGCCTATTCATCTGAATTCGCTCTTGCTGGTGCGGTTTTACGCATTGATTTAGATGCTATTGAAGCCCTACCAACTAAAACGGACAGTTATTCAGGTAGAGCTTATAAATATGATGTGCCTACATTGGATGACCCAACCAGGGCAAATGTGAATGGAATTTATAATCCTAATGACCCAGGGTATGATGGTATAGATGTAAATGATCCTTTTGGAGGTAATGATGGGTTGAATATGGGGATGGTCACCTTGGATGGACCTGTTCAAGTCTTTTCTCCAGGCTATAGGAATACCTATGATTTGGTAGTTACTGAAAGTAAAAGACTTTATTTAACGGACAATGGCGCCAATATCAACTGGGGAGGAATGCCCCAACACGAAGGGAATGCAGCCTTGGTCAATAATAACTATGACCCTTCCGAGCCAGGAGGAAGCCCATTGAATCCAACTTCAACAGGTGAATATGTTGACAATCAGGATCACTTGTTGATGATAACTGACGATTTGGAAAGTTATATTTCCGGAAGTTTTTATGGGGGACATCCAACACCTATTAGGGCGAACCCGGGACAACCTTATCCATTAGGTAGTCCTTTTCCCTATTCTCCGGGTGGAGCAGGGTTATACACCAGGTTTACAGGAGATGACAATAATTATACAAATATTACACCTACTGTTCTTCCAACTGAGAAGTTTAGAACCGAAATTTTAGAGCCAATAGCACCCGGCCAACCAGGGTTTGAATATTACGCGACAAATAGTCTACCTGTCAACTGGCCTCCAGTGCCTTTCAGTATGGCAAATCCAATCGAAGCAGATTTTATTTCGCCGACGCTAACAAATTCTAATGGGCCTCAGCCAGAAATTGTTACTGTTGTACCTAATAATTCAAATGGTATTGCAGAATATACGGCGAGTAACTTTGGTGGAGCGATAAAAGGATCGTTGATTGTAGGAAAGAATGGTGGCTTACTACATTTAATTAACCTTAAGGAGGACGGAACGTTGAAGGACGCCGAATACAATAAGTGGAACCTAAATGGAGGAAATGCATTGGGAATCACCACCAATGGTGACGTATCTTCCTTTCCAGGGACGATTTGGGTTGCTACATTTGATAACAGGATAATGATCCTGACACCAGCTGATGATATATTTTGTATTTCAATTGATGATCCGGAGTTTGATCCTTTGGCCGATTATGACCATGATGGATATTCCAATCAGGATGAAATAGACAATGGTACAGACATTTGTTCTGGCGGATCAGCCCCAGATGACTATGACAAAGATTTAATATCAAATCTTAATGATGATGATGACGATGGTGATGGAATTCCAGACCATTTGGATCCTTTTCAGGTAGGTTATCCAAGAAATTTGACATTGGAAAACCAGTTGTTTACCAATCAGGCGGATGCTACAGGAAATGAATTTGGTTATTTGGGTCTAGGTCTTACCGGACTAATGAACAATGGGAACCTAAAACCCAACTGGCTTGACTGGTTGGATAAAGGAAACGCCAGTCCAGGAGCACCGGATATATATGGAGGTACTGCTGGTGCCATTCAAGTTACAATGACAGGTGGAACAGCCAATGGCCTTGCCAATAATCAGGAAAAAGGATTTCAGTTGGGCGTAAACGTGGGGACAGAAACTGGACCTTATGTCATTACTTCAGGTATAATAGGATTGTCTTCTCCAGGTCAATTGTATGATTTTGATGGTGTTGGTGAAGTAGGGATTCAGATTGGAGATGGTACCCAAAGCAATTTTATAAAGTTTGTCTTTAATAGTGAGGGAATTCTTGCCGCACAGGAAATCGATGATGTAGAGGATCCTAATCCACTATTCTTGCCAATTCCAATAAATGATCGACCAGGATCAAGCACATTAATAGAATTGTCTTTTAATGTAGACCCTGTAAGTGGAACCGTTGAACCATTTTATAATTACATTAATCAGCCTACCATATCTTTAGGTACCATTCAGGCAACTGGATCTATATTGACAGCCATCCAGGATATAAACAAACCATTGGCTGTAGGCGTTTATGGTACTTCGAATGACGTCACAAAAGGGTTTTTAGGAGTATGGAACTTTATAAAAGTTGTTGGAGAAAAACCATACAATATTCGTCAATTGAAAGATGTCAATCGACTTTTGGGAGACGATGATGTTTCAATTGATCTTACGGAATATTTTGGTGACAATAATGGGGAGAACAATTTAACATTTTCTGTTTCGGAAAACACCAACCCTTTAGTTGGCGCTACCATTAACAATCAATTATTGACTTTAGATATACCTATTGACGAAGTCAATTCCAATATAACCATTAGGGCAACAGACCAATTTGGCTATTTTGTTGAGCAAATGTTTGCAGTAGAAGTTGAACAGGATTTCACCATTCTTTTAAGAATCAATGGCGGGGGAGAGGTTATTAATACCACCGATGGAACACCTTCCTGGATGGCTAATGCTACTAAAGGACCTGTCAATTCAGAGGCATTTGTTGCCTCGGATGGTAAAAATGGAGCAAATGAATTTCCAATTGAAAATAGACATGCTTCTATACCTGATTATATTTCTGATCAGGAATATGTCCAGATTTTTAACACTGAGCGCTATAATGCTGAAGCTACAATGGAATATAAAATTCCACTTCCAGACGGGCAGTATGCTGTAAACCTTTATATGGGGAATGGTTTTATCGGAACGTCAACTTTAGGAAAACGACATTTTGAAATTCAGGTAGAAGGTGAAGTGGTAGAAACCTCCATTGACCTTGTAGAAAGATTTGGCAATAAGGTTGGTGGAATGGAGCAATACCTTGTCACAGTCACTGATGGAGAGTTAAATATCCAATTTCAAAAACAAAAAGAGAATCCGCTATTCAACGGAATTGAAATACTTGGTAAGCCAATCCAAAATCCGATAACTTTCACTAAAGTAGAGGATCAGATCAACTTCGTTGGTCATGAGACAGATGGAAGTATGTTTGTTCAGGCTTCTGGAGGAAATGGTAATATAAGTTACAATGCAGAAGGTTTACCTCCTGGTATATATTTAGAACCTACCAATGGTACTATTTATGGTACGATTGAGGAAGGTGCCCTGGCCAATAGCCCTTATAGAATTACCATTACTATTGATGATGATGATGAAATTCATTCTGATGCAGCATCATTCAATTTTAATTGGACCATTAGCCCTGAGTTAACAAGTCAGGAGTGGCATTTGAAAAATGAAGATACTTCTTATCATCCACGTCATGAAGGCAGTTTTGTTCAGGCGGGCCATGAACTTTATCTCATGGGAGGTAGAGAAAGTTCAACTACCATAGACATTTATGATATCGCCAAGGATTCATGGCGTTCGTTAAACCAGATCAATCCTTATAGCTTTAACCATTTTCAAGCAGTATCCTATCAGGGGCTAATTTGGGTAATCGGGGCATTTGATTCCAATACCTATCCTAATGAGACGCCAGCTTCAAACATTTGGATGTTTGATCCAATCAATGAGTTGTGGATTGAAGGACCTGAAATACCTGAAAATAGAAGAAGAGGATCTGCTGGACTCGTAGAACATAGAGGTAAATTCTATGTAGTAGGAGGAAATACCATCGGCCATAATGGAGGATATGTCAATTATTTTGACATGTATGATCCTGCAACTGGTGAATGGACGGTATTAGATGATGCCCCTAGGGCAAGAGATCATTTCTTTGCAGCTACCATTGGTAGTAAATTATATGCAGTATCTGGAAGACAATCTGGAGGGCCAGGTGGTACATTTGCACCTGTTTTATCAGAAGTGGATGTATATGATTTTAACACCCAAACCTGGAGTACTTTACCCGATAGCCTAAATCTACCAACGCCTAGGGCTGCTGCGGTAGTGAATAATTACCTGGGTAAATTGATAGTAGCAGGAGGAGAAGTTTTGACAGACACACTTGCTCTGGCTGCTACAGAGATGTATGATCCATTGACCAGAACCTGGGAAACACTTGACAGTTTAAATTTTGGGCGTCATGGAACTCAAGGCATTGTTTCAGGGAAAGGATTATACATTATTGCCGGATCTCCGAGAAGAGGTGGTGGAAATATGGGTAACATGGAATACTTCGGATTTGATGATCCTAATACCAAGGCTTTGGTAGAAAGTGAATTAATTTTCCCTGAATCAATTCTTGTCAAAAAAGGCAAGCCTCAGGAAGTCAGTATTTCCCTTGCCAATGGTGTAACAGGACTTTGGATCAAATCTGTTGTCCTTGCAGGAGAGCATTCTGAAGACTTTGAAATCGTCTCAGGAGAATTGATAGACAATGTGCTGCTAAAAGCTGGTGATACTTATAACCTGACATTTGATTATGTAGGTGATAACCTTTCTGATGCGGCCAACTTGGTAATTACCATGAGAAACGATGAAGAAGTAACCATACCAATTGTTGCTGATGGAGACTTTGAAGAGGTATTCTTGTACTACAATGCGGGATCCAATACAGATACAGATCTTGAAGGAAATACCTATCTAGGGGATTTCAACCTTACGTCCTTGCATAATGGTGGATCAGTATTTAGAAATGAAAGTGTAATAGGCGAGGAGTTGTACAAATCAGAAAGGTATGCTTCCTCCATTGCTTATCAAATACCATTGCCAAATGGAGTTTATACAGTTACTACCCACCATACTGAAACTTGGTTTGGCTTGCCAAATGGAGGAACAGCTGCAGTAGGGAAAAGGGTTTATGATATTCTTTTGGAAGATCAATTGGTCAAATCGAATTTCGACTTGTATGTTGAGAATGACAATCAGCCAATTGCATTGGTTTTCGAGAATATTCAGGTAACGGATGGTGTTTTAAACATTAATCTAAATGCTCAGGTAAACAATGCCACCATCTCTGGGATATCAGTTGTAAATCAAGGGGAAATCGGAGCCATTCCAATAGCGAATATTACCACCTCAATTATAGAAGGTACCGCACCATTAGAAGTGAATTTCACCAATGAAATATCCAGGCCACAGGATTTCACTTTTGCCTGGGATTTCGGAGACGGAACCACTTCTACGGAACAAAATCCTTCGCATTTATTTGAAGCAGCTGGTGAATTTAAAGTAAAAGTGATTGTTACTAGTATGCATGGAAGCTCCGCTACGGATTCAGTCACAGTCAATGCTGTTTCTCCGTCAGAATTTGAATTGAGCATCAATGCAGGTAGTAATAATACAGTAGAAAATGATGGGAAATCGTTCATAGGCGAAAACAATGCCGGCGTAACGTTTACCAGCTCCAATGCCTTCAGCAATAACGCTGCTGGCAACCCACCATTGTTTTTATCAGAACGATATGGCAAAAATTTCACCTATTCAATTCCTGTTCAAAACGGTGTCTATACGGTAAATACTTATCACAATGAACTCTGGTTTGGTAAAAATGGACCTGCAGGTCAACCTAATCAAAGGGTATATGATATCTATATAGAAGGAGAATTGGTAAGAAGTAACTTCGATTTGTTTGTTGAGAATGCTTACCAGCCAATTGAGTTAACGCATGAAAACATTTCGGTAACTGATGAATCTTTGGATATTCAATTGGTAGCAATTATCAATAATGCGAATATGACGGGATTCTCAATATCGATACAAAATGAGCTCATTACCTATCCAGAAGCTTTGGCTGAGGCCAATACTGTAAATGGACCAGCTCCTTTAGCGGTTACGTTTGATGCTGGAAATTCAACTGGCGAAGGTGAGTTGACTTATGAATGGAACTTTGGAAGTGGTTCAATCTCTACAGAGATGCAACCTGAGTTTACGTTCAATGAGAATGGAACATATGTAGTAAGTCTTACAGTGACCGATGAGATTGGAAATGAAGCCACTGATGAGATTGAAATAGTGGTCGGAGATCTAATTCCGGAACCAACTTTTTCACTTAGTGTCAATGCCGGTACCAACGCAGCTACAAGCTATATGGGAAATGAATTCGAAGGTGAATCTACTTCTGGCGTAACCTTTACAAATTCAGGAACCTTTAGCAATATGGGGGCAGGTGATCCTACTCTTTTTCTAACAGAAAGGTCAGGTAAAAACGTTAGCATTTCTACACCAATAGAGGATGGCGTTTATACCATAAAAACCTACCACAATGAATTGTGGTTTGGAAAAGCAGGACCTGCTTCAGAGACTGGACAACGTGTGTACAATATCATGATTGAAGGAGAAATTGTAAAAAATAATTTTGACCTTTTTGCAGAATATGGAAATGAACCTACTGAATTAATCTTTGAGAACATTGAAGTTAGGGATGGGGAGTTAAATATTGGACTCCAAGCTTCCAAAAACAATGCTTCCATAGTGGCCTTGTCCATTGAGTCGATTAATTCAGCTTCATTGCCACCATTTGCTTCAATTAATTCCTCTGCTTTGGAAGGATCGGCACCATTTGAAATTGAATTTAATGGAGCTTCATCTACAGGATCTGGAGATTTGATTTACAATTGGAACTTTGGGGATGGTGAATCCAGTGCATTGCCTAATCCTTCGCATACGTTCACTGAAGCGGGTACATACGATGTTGTTTTGACAGTAATGGACGAGGAAGGTAACATGGACTCCGATACCAAAGAGATAATTATTTGGGAGGCAGCTCCGGTATGGTCCATGGTGTTGAATGCGGGTTCAGATGTCAATACTACTTATAGGGGCATGCTATTCTTGGGAGACAATGCTTTCCCTGAATTATACAGTAGCAATAAAACCTATAGGGTCACTTCAGCAAGCGCCATTGAAATGTACCAAACTGACAGGTATTCTAAGTCTTTGACGTATAACATTCCGGTCGACAATGGTACTTATAGAGTCAGGACCTTTCACAATGAACTGTGGTTCGGCAAGGGAGAGCCTGTTGCTCAGGCTGGTCAACGAGTATTTGACATCTTGATTGAAGGCATTTTAGTGAAAGACAATTTTGATTTATTTGTGGAAAGCAATTATGAACCAACAGAATTGATTTTCGAGGATATTGTGGTCACAGATGGAGAGATTAACCTTGGCTTCATAGCTTCAGCAAATAATGCCAATGTTTCAGGTATAATCCTGGAAAGAGTAGCTCCTAGCAGTGCTAGTGCAAGGATGATGTTTGAAGAGGATGCTTTGCCAGAGGCTACAGCAGAGGTTTCAAATGAAGAACAGCAAAAAGCTACACTATCCAAAGCCATACTTTATCCTAATCCAGCTAAAAATGAAGCGTTTATTGTTATTCCAGGTGAGGTATCCTTGGATTGGATCAATGTTTATGACATGAAAGGCAGACAAGTGCTGACTTTCAATGCCAGATACAACAGTGTAAACACTTACACCCTACCCTTGAACAAACTAGAACAAGGTGTTTATATGGTAAGGTTGCTTGGAAAAGAGGGTGTTATTGATCAATTAAGGTTAATTGTCAAACGATAACAGGAAATTACAATCTACTTTTTAAAATAATCAACTATCTGAAAGGTCTGGTATTCCACCAGGCCTTTCTTTTTTTTTTAGAGGGAGTTAGATTAATGAATCGCGGAATGGAAGGCCTCAACAAAAGCACCCTAGACCAGCTAACTTGAACCATACAACGGTCCATCCTACAAATCCGTCGCTGTTTTGTCGACTCACAGCACACACTTACAGCGGTTTACAGGTGAATTTTATCTATTTCCATTAAAACCCCAGTACTCCACTTGATTCCTTGTCCGAAATCCTTAATTTGATAAAGGAAATAAGCAGAAGGAATTGGGTGCATAGTCCATATCTTCGCAAATCCCCAGCAAAACATAGCTATACAAAAATGTTGTGCATCATTCAAAAAAAACCTATCATTGCAAATTTAAAATTCACATAAAACTAAATGCTTTTTAACTCAATAGACTTTGCTATATTTTTACCAATAGTTTTTATACTTTATTGGTTTGTAACAGACAACAATTTGAAACTGCAAAATTTTCTTATAGTTGCAGCTAGTTATTTATTCTATGGTTGGTGGGATTGGAGATTTTTATCGCTAATTCTATTTAGTACTGTTGTTGATTATACCATAGGTCAAAAACTAAGAACAGAAGGAAATCAAACCAAAAGAATAATTTTACTTTGGACAAGTATTTTAGTTAACCTTGGGTTTTTAGGATTCTTCAAATACTACAACTTTTTCCTTGACAACTTTATAACTGCATTTTCATTTTTTGGAACTGAAATAACAGCCCATACCTTAAATATAATTTTACCTGTTGGTATTAGCTTTTATACTTTCCAAACATTGAGCTATACAATTGATGTTTATAAAAGAAAATTAGAACCAACAAAAGACTTTATTGCATTTTCAGCATTTGTTAGTTTCTTTCCTCAATTGGTTGCTGGTCCTATTGAAAGGGCTACACATTTGTTACCACAGTTTTACAAAAAACGTACTTTCGATTATTCAAAAGCCATTGACGGAATGCGGCAAATACTTTGGGGCTTATTTAAAAAAATTGTTATTGCAGACAATTGTGCGGAATTTGCCAATCAAATTTTTAATAATTCAGCAGATTTAAACGGAAGCACATTAGTTCTTGGTGCTTTATTCTTTACTTTTCAAATTTATGGAGATTTTTCAGGTTATTCAGATATAGCAATTGGAACATCTCGACTTTTTGGTTTTGATTTAAAACAAAACTTCAATTTTCCTTACTTTTCTAGAGATATAGCAGAGTTTTGGAGACGTTGGCATATTTCGCTTAATACTTGGTTTAGAGATTATTTATATATCCCCTTAGGAGGTAGCCGCGGTGGTACTTGGATGAAGGTTAGAAATATTTTTGCTATTTTCATAGTCAGCGGCTTTTGGCACGGTGCAAATTGGACATTTATTGTTTGGGGTACATTGAATGCCATTTACTTCTTACCACTATTATTAACAAACAACAACCGTAATAATGTAGAGACAGTTGCTAAAGGTAAATTATTTCCCAGCATAAAAGAACTCTCTTTTATGTTATTAACGTTTGGTTTGACTGTTTTTGCCTGGATATTTTTTAGAGCAGAAAATATTGAACATGCAATAAGTTACATTTCTGAAATATTATCACCTTCTCTTTTTTCAGTACCAAAATTTTATGGAATGAGAACAGCCTTAACAACAATAATTCTTATTGCAATTTTTGTTTTAGTTGAGTGGAAAGGAAGAGAAGGAGAATTTGCAATTTCCGATTTGGGGTTAAAATGGAAACGCCCTCTAAGATATTTAATGTATTATGCCATTATCATTGCAATATTTTGGTTTGGTGGAAAAGAACAACAATTTATTTACTTCCAATTTTAATTAATATCATGAAAAAATATATAATTAATACTTTTTTCTTTATTTTACCCTTATTTATTATTCCAATATCAATATTTCCTCTTGATAAATATATTTTAGAAAAAAATATTTCATCAAATAATAATGTGGTAATTATTGGAGATTCTCACACAGAAACCGGAATCAATGATAATTTAAATGCCCAATTATGGAACATATCTCAGTCAAGTGAAACATATTTTTTCTCATATTATAAATTAAAAAAAATTATATCTAAAAATAAGGCTACGAAAATTGTTTTGGGTTTTTCACCACATAATTTGACATTTTTCCAGGATGAAAAAACATATGCCTTAAATGGTTCAGAACGTTATATTGATTTGTATCCAAGATATTTTTTAAGTTTAGGTAGGGATGGCATTAATAACATTTATGAAAATTCAGAAGGTAATTTTTATTCCATATTAAATTTAATTTTAAAAAATAATATTGAAGCAATCATAGCAAACAAGAATGCATACATTGGTGAATATCGAGAATCGATAAAATCAAATTTAGATACTGGATTAATTAACGATAAAGTAAAAAGCCATTTTTATAATAATGACGGAAACATTTATAATATAAGTAATGTTCAAATTGAATATTTGAATAAAATAAAGGAATTATGTAATGATAACAACTTAGACTTTTACATTGTGAATTTACCAGTTTATGATAAATACAAATCTCAGATACCTAAGAAATTTATCGAAGTTTATAATAATTTAGTAATCCAACTAAAAAGTGATGGGGTTAGGTTTTTAGACTATTCATCTATTACTTTACCTAAAAAATATTTTGGTGATGGAGACCATGTAAATTCGTTAGGTGCTGAAATAATTACTCAAAAATTAATAAGGGATTTGAACTTATAAAAAAACAAAGCACGAACGCACAACAGTGGTGTGCCACGAAGCCGCGGTAATCAAGTAGGTGAAAATCCTAACTAAATATTTTGATGTTCATTTAGAACAGCTCCCGACAGTTAAACCCGTGAGCGTTACACTGAAGCTCGGTAGGCTCAAATGTGCCAACTAAAAAACGAAAGCGTGAATCCATAGTAGCTTCGAGAAGTGTATCTGTAGTTGAGGAGTGTTTTGATGGTCCCAAATCCTGGAATGTTGCAGGACTGATAGATTACTTTTTATTATTATCTTTAAGTACCAATAAGTTTAATTATCAGGCTCTAAACTATTAGTCCATTTAAAAACAGAAATGGAAAAACTTAAAAAGACAGAAATAATGATATTGGCAATTCTCTGGACATTGTCATTGACCACCTATTCAATTGCCTTGTTGAATAACTATGTTCTTTATAATTCTGACTATCTTGGCTTAGCAGGACTGACAACAGTGACTTTAATTGCATATGTCAAACCCGAAAAATCATTTCAAGGTGTCTTGATAATACTACTATTAGGACTGTTTAACTTGTTGTCTTTTGTATACTTTTTTAACGTGGTTCTGTCCTTTGGATTTTCCTTTTTGGTAACCCCAGGAATCCAATTGATTTCGCTAACAATGTTAAGTATTTTAGTGATTAGGAAACGAGGAAAAGTAGGTCAATTCTACCGGGAAATATTAGGACAAACTGAAGAAGAGAAAGAACAATCAAGGCTGAATGCTCAAAATCGATTTAAACTGAAATTTAAGCAAATGTCGGACATGGAAATAGAAAATAAGCTTCAACAAGATTTAGTTCCGGAAGCAATTTCTGCATTGAACGAAATAAAAGAAGAAAGAAAAAACGCACAACAATTACCAAACATTTTATAACCCGAACAACCAAATCGGACCCTGAGCCTGTCGAAGGGGTCGATTTGGAGGCTAACTATTAGGCTACCTATGGGAAGAATGGGTTTTCCCTTTTTAATTTTTAAGCGTTGAGAGATTTAAAAATGTAACTGGATTTAATAGGGCCACTGCAGCACAGGTTCATTGCTATTTGTAGCCCATTTTTTAGAGTTTCCATTAAAACTTTAGTATATCCAGTGGGTTTCTTGTCCGAAATCCTTAATTTAAGATAAAATAAGTACACAGAGTTGGTTGCATAATCGATATATTATCAATTCAATAGATAAGCATGTTTATTTACTGATGTACCAAAAATTAAAACTAACTAATAAAATTAAAATTATGGAAGGATCAAATTATCAAGTTATTCGCAAATATGAATTAGATACTTGGACAAGATGCTCATCAAGTTATAATGAAACTTGGGCTACTTTAACCAATGAAACACTTCCATTATTAATAAGTAAGACAAATGTTGGTGGCAATGTTACCGTATTAGATATTGGTTGTGGTGCTGGAAACTCAACTAGTAAAATTAGTGAAACGGGAGCAAAAGTTATCGGAATAGATTTTTCTCAAAAAATGATAGACGAAGCCAATTCAGCCTATCAGAGTATCGTATTTAAACAATCCGACGCCGAAAATATTCCACTAGAAGACAATTCGATAGATGTTGTAATTGCCAATTTTGTTGTGCATCATTTTGCAGAACCAAATAAGGTTTTTAAAGAAATATATAGAGTTTTAAAACCTAATGGAAAATTTGCTTTCGCAGTTTGGGGAGCCAATGAAGAACAAAGTTCATTAGGATCTTTTTTTCAAGCTTTCGCTAATCATCACGAAATGTCTGAACTGCCTCACGGACCGCTATTTGGAATAACAGCATTTGAAACGTATAATAAACTTATTACGGAGGCTAATTTAAAAAATTTCAAATTAGAAAAATGGGATACTAATTGGAACATGGATTCTCTTAACCCGCTAATTAATGGATGTTGGGATTGGGGGAATTTACACTTATTCCCTGAAGATAAACAAAAGGATATTAAAGATGATTTAATTAAAAATTGTGAATCCTATAAAAAAGGAAAAGGTTATTCATTTCCGCATTCTGCGATGATAGGATATGCTGAAAAATAAAAACACTTGGTAAAACCTAAGTATCCTCACACCTAAAACAGGCCCCAAATCGGACCCTGAGCCTGTCGAAGGGTCCGATTTGGGGGTAATTGGTGGGTATTTAAGGGGATGGTTTTTCCCTTTTAATTTTTAAGCGTTGAGCTATTGGAATATTTAACTGGATTTATAAAGGCCACCTAAGCGCGCACTTATAGCCTTTTGTAGACCTTTTATAATAGTTCCCATTAAATCTTTAGTATATCCACGTGATTCCTTGTCTGAAATCCTTAATTTGATAAAGAAAAATAAGCAAAAGGAATTGTTTGGTATACATAGCGGATATATATATGCAACTCCTTAGGATTTTTATTATTAATGTTATGTAGCTGTTCTTACAATGAAACACATTCTGATCATATTGACATTTTTAATTTCAGTTTCGGCAATGTCTGAACCCTGGGATAAAATGGTGAATGAATTAACAAAACAACGAAATTTAACAGAACTTATAGATGTTAAATCTAAATTCTATTCACGGCATAACGGAACACAATTAACTAGAAGTATAGATTTTGGATACGAACACACAGTATGGGAATTTGACTTTGTCCACGGCGCCTACTCAACGGATTTTAAACTCTTAATAATTTCTGCAAATGATAGAATTATATTTGGTAAACTTGAACGGCTTCATTGGAGAGGAGGATCGGAAGAAACTTATTTGTTTTCGGTTATAGAAACGGAACTGCAAAATATGGTAAATAAACACAATGATTTTTATTCAACTGCCTATAAGGTTGATCGATTCATGAATGAGTTGACGGAAGAATTCTATTTCTCGTTAGGATGTGGGGAGACTGCGAGTAATCGTCCTAAACAAGCTGATAAAATGCTGAAATGGGTTAATTCAAAAAATATTACGAAGTTGAGTGAATGGCTTAGCTCCCCGAACTTTGAACTTCAAGCCTATGCTGTTGAGGGCATAATGCGAATTGAAAAAGCTGGTTTATCTGTACCTGAAAAACAGAAAAATATTTTAGAGCATCTTTGCAATAGAAACAGTATAGTAATTAATTGTGCAGGATGCTTAATGGGACTTGAAACCCCGATTAACCAACTACTATTCGAACACAGAAATAGAAAATAGCCGGTACATAATAGGAACAATGAATGAATGTGGTTTCATTGGTCAGGATTTATTTGTGGGGGTTGGAAAGTTCACCACAATTGATAAATATGAAACAAAACTTGGCTATGTACTAGCGGTAAGGTTAATGATTTCTAATCCCCTGGTCATAGTTAAACGTTGTGTGGCATTAAACGGATTATTATTAAAGTAAATATTTTTTCTTTGTTTATTATTCTCAGCCATAGCCTCTTCTCTCAGAACACTAAAGAGTTTAATAAGATAAGACCTTTGAGTCAATTTGTTGGATATTACAATGTGGCTGTCAATTATTGACAGAAAATTTGAGCCCTATTCATGTGGGAAATTGAACTACACTATTTTTTATAACGAAAGAGATCTTCCAGAGATCAAAGAAAGCGATACGACAGCTTGTGAATACCTTATTGAGATTTGTGACTAATTTCTATCTTCCCATATCATAATTAATTAATAAAGGTAGTACTATCATTTTTGACCGTTATTGGATAGATAAATTACTATACTTAATTTTGATACTATAAAAAATATAGTATTTAAAAATCAACCCATTTTGAAAGCAATGATAATGGAGGAATATACGGCAAATGCAAGATTTGAATTCCAAGAAGTTGAGAGGCCCACTTTAAAAGGCGATCAAGTTATTTTAGAAATATTTTAGATTAATTATTTTGAGTATTATAAATAAATCAAAATGAAAAAGCAGATTTTAATGGCATTTGCCATTGCAACAACGTCTTTTGCAGGCGCACAAACACCAACCACGGATCCGGTAAAATCACAAAACGAGGTATTAACCGCAGATAATGTAGAATGGGGTTGGTTAAATCCGCTACGTGGAGATAAAAGTCCCGCTGCAGGAAAATTGTGGGGAGACCGTACAAAAAACGAAGCAGCAGGATTTTTAGTAAAATTCAATAAGGGTTTCTCATCGCCACCACATATTCACAACATTACCTATCGTGGAGTAGTAATTAAAGGATTATTGCACAATGATGATGAACAAGCAGAAAAACAATGGTTGTCAGCAGGTTCATATTGGCAACAACCAGCAGGAGAAGCGCATATTACCGCGGCAGATGGCGAGAAGAATATGGCTTTTTTAGATATTCAAGAAGGTCCGTATTTGGTACAAGCTACATCTGACGCTTTTGATAATGGTGAGCGTCCAATTAACGTAGATAAAACCAATATGGTTTGGTTAAATGCAGATGAAATTCAATGGGTTGCAGATAAAAGCAATGTTGAAACTGCATTTTTATGGGGAAGCCACAAAGAAAACCAATTACGTGCAACGCTTTTAAGATTGCCAGCAGGCTTTAATGGAAAAATCAAAAATTTGAGTCCGAATTTTAGAGCTGTAGTTATTTCTGGAGGAATATCCCATCAATTTTCTAAAAAAGGAGCTAAAAACCAGTTAGACGCACCATCCTATTTTGGGGCTGAAGACAATGGAACTTCAATAATTTCAACAGAAAAAGAAACAGTTATTTACATTAGAAGTAACGGTGAATTTGAAGTGAAGGAATGATGAAGAATATAAGTTTCATGTTTAGTTTAGTTACTTCAGTTATAGAGGCATGGACGATAATTACTTAAGCAATGTCTTGGGAATCCGTAATGATGAAAACGGTGTAATCTGGATGATTGATATGGTGCAACGGAATAAGGTTACGCCTAAAATCGTGGGTTGGAATACAAAAACCGACAAATTAGAACGAATTTATTATTTGCCGGAATCAAGTGTGCCAACAATTTCTCAGCCAAATGATAAGATGGTAGCTACTAAGAACGGAAGTGGTAAGTATCAAGTTCTTTCGCTAAATTTATAAAACACCAAAAAAGGGTTACAATGCCAAAAAATTCTTGCAAGCATATCACTGATATCTCAGAAATTAAAACAGCCAATGAACTTGTTTGCGAAGAATGTGTAAAATTGGGTGATGGTTGGGTACATTTGCGCCCATGTAAGGAATGTGGTATTACGCTTTGTTGTGACAATTCTAAAAACAAGCATGCTACAGCTCATTATCATATCACCAACCACCCGGTTATTAGTTCGGCAGAACTTAATGAAAGGTGGCTTTGGTGTTATGCCGATAAAGTTTTTGTAACCTATTAAACCAAACCATTTATGATAGATTCTAAATATCCGGAGTTAACCGACCTACAAGTTGATAAACTTAAAACCTATGGCGAAGTTGAATTTTACAGAGAGCCTACGGTGGTGTTGGATTTTGGTGATCAGCATTACGATTTTTTTGTAGTACTCACCGGTGGAATTAGAATTATAGATCCTGATAAAAAAGAGGATAGCATTGCCATCCACAGAAGACATCAATTTTCGGGGTCTAGTAGTATTTTGTCTCATAGAACGGTGGGTGTTTGTGGCGAAACATTAGAAAACACACAGCTTATAAGAATAAGTCCCGAAAAATTAAAAAGTGCCATTGCTAAATTCAGTGATATTAGCGACGTGCTTTTAAACGCTTTTTTACAACGTGAAGATGCACTTAAAAATAACGTACAAGGCATAAAACTTATTGGTTCTGAACACTCTAATGAAACTTACGCCATTCGCGATTTCATGGATAAAAATGATATCTGGTACAATTTTATTGATTCTGATAAGGAAGAAGGATTGGTACAAATGTTAGCAACTTTCAATCTTAAGGAATCTGATTTACCTGTTCTAATCAATAGTCAGAATGATATTTCTATTCGTCCGTCTATAGATGAAATTGGAGAATGTACAGGTGTTCGTCTACAGTTAGATGATGAAGTTTACGATGTACTGGTAGTTGGTGCAGGCCCGGCAGGATTGGCAGCTAGCGTGTATGCAGCTTCAGAAGGACTTAAAGTGTTGACCATTGATAGCAACTCCCCGGGCGGACAAGCCGGTAAGAGTTCTAAAATTGAAAATTACCTAGGCTTTCCTACAGGAATTTCCGGTAGGGATTTGGCGAATAACGGCTACATACAAGCACAAAAGTTTGGTTGTACCATTTCTGTACCGCATAGGGTAGAAGGCATAGAGCGAAAAGACAATTATTATCAAATCAGTTCTAGCAACACTTCTATTTTAAAAGCTAAAACAGTAATTGCGGCTACAGGTGCAGCCTATAGAAGGTTACCGCTAGAGGGTATTGAAAAATTTGAAGGTTCCGGTATATACTACAGCGCAACCTCTATGCATGCAAATATGTGCAGGAATAGTGAAATTGGTATTGTGGGCGGTGGTAACTCAGCGGGACAAGCGGCATTATTTTTGGCTAATTATGCGCATAAAGTTTATGTAATTATTAGAAATGAGGACATAGGTGCCAAAATGAGCGATTACCTGGTACAGCGTATTATTGCATGTGAAAATATTGAAATATTGACTGGTAGTAACGTGATAAAAGTTGAAGGAAGCTCCTATTTAGAAAAGGTTGAAATCAAGAAAAATGAGACCTTAGTTGAAAATGATATTGGTTATCTTTTCACATTTGTAGGAGCAAAGCCTTGTACAGAATGGTTAGATACTATTATTGATACCGATGCTAAAGGATTTGTACATACGGGACTTGCCATTTGTGATAAGGCTTTAAATAGTGAACCTGAGTATAGTCAGAGAAAGCCGTATACTTTTGAAACTAGTTTACCGGGATTATTTGCTGTTGGAGACGTACGCTCAGGTTCTGTAAAACGTGTAGCTTCTGCCGTTGGTGAAGGCTCTATTGTGGTAAGTGATATTCATAAATTTCTGGCACAAGACAAATTTGCTACTACCGCAAATTAAACCATCTATGCAGTATGGCACGGACTATCATTGAAAACATTGTTATTGCTCAATACAAAGACCAAACCTTTTTTGAGTTTTGTCAGTATACTACCATTCGCTTTTTTGAAATTGTATATTTTGAAAAAGGCACCGGTACCATAAAAATAAATGGTAAGACTGTAACCTACGCTCCCAACAGTTTTTTTGTATTTATTCCTGATGATATTTATATCCTAAACCCCGAAACTGCCACTTCAACCATTGCGATAAAGTTTTTAAAAAGTTTTTTTAAAAATACCTCCTTGCAAAATGCCAATCTGCCTGTGAACGATTGGTTTCGTAAAATCGAGGAGATTTTGAATAGCGAAAGTCATCAGCTTCGGGAAATGCAGTTTGAAACCGATGCTGATAGGTCTCACCTAGTTTCTTTAGTAAATATGGTGGCTACGGAATACCTGAACAAGCAATCCTTCGATATATTTATCATTCAAAATTCACTTTCCGTTATTCTACATCTTATTACCAGAAATATTCAATTTATAAACACTTCAGAATCCGTAAAAGAAGTAAAATCATCTAAAATTCAGCAAATCATAAATTACATTCATAGTAATATTTACAGTTCAGAATTGCTACAGACCAAAAGCTTGGCCGATGAATTTCATATGGCCGATAATTACATTAGTGAATACTTTAAAAAACATACGGATGTCTCTTTAAAGAAATACATCATCAACTACAAATTGAAGCTGGTGGAAACCCGATTAAAATATACCGATTTACAGATTTCGGAAATCGCAATAGAACTCGGATTTACAGACTCCAGTCATTTGAACAAAACCTTCCAAAGTTATAAAGGAATGACGATAGGCGCTTACAAGGCTAGTATATCGGCATAACTATTCCTTAAATATTTTTTAAATTCCGTACTAGCATCGATTTTTGAAAATCGACGTTTTTACTGACCTTTTAATTTCATCCGCCTAAAAAACTACCATTAACCTCATTTTTTACTAAAAGCACTTTGTTTTTTACCCATTTGAAAGTGTATGTCCTAGATACCTTTGTCTTGTAATAAATACGGAACAAATATCAATTAAACATACCATTATGAATTACAGGAACTTTCAAACATTCACAGCAGAACAAAAGGAGCAATTTTAACAGTATACATCAACTTGAAACAAGTCAAGGTACTGGGACAATAAATGGTAGCTGGTTTAAGCAGTCTTTGTTTGCGATTAGAAGGCGACAAAATCATAAAAGTAGTGGTCTTTGAATCTTCAAATGGAATTTGACCATGAAAACCCAAAGAATTGGGAACAAATGGTCCTGGATATTCAAGAAGCGAATTAAAGGTGCTCTGCACTCTACGCCATACGCAAATCGCCTTTCGCTTTTTTGTGTCAAGCGGGTTGCGCCCAACGAATAACGAATAAAATAAAATCTCAGTTAAAAGGCTAGAGATCAAAATATAGACAATTAAAAAACAAAATGAAGAAGGAAATGAAAGCAATGCTTATAAACAAGTACGGAGAAAATGGAACTTTCGAAGTTTCAGAAATAGCCAAACCAGAAGTAAAAGCAAATCACGTTCTAGTGAAAATAGCGGCATCTAGTGTCAATACTATTGATATGATGATTAAAAATATGGGAGCCGATTTACCATTATCCCCAGCTGCACCAGCCTTATTGGGTATGGATTTTTCAGGAACAGTAGAAGCTGTAGGAGAAGGTGTAGAAGGTTTTGCCGTTGGAGATAAAGTGTATGGTTGTGCCGGCGGCTTAGCAGATTTACCCGGTACATTAACAGAATACATTGTTGCAGATAGCAAACTTGTAGCCCACAAACCAAAAGGATTAACAATGCGCGAAACCGCAGCATTACCTTTGGTATCCATTACTGCTTATGAAGGTTTAACAAGAGCAGGGGTGAAAGCTGGTCAGAAGGTATTGATTCACGGTGGTTCCGGAGGTGTTGGTCACTTAGCAGTTCAATTGGCGAAGTACTGTGGAGCAGAAGTTTTTGCAACAGGAACGGGCGACAAACAAAAAGCTATTGTTGAAAAATTTGGCGCTACGTTTATTGATTTTATGACGGAAAAAGTAGCAGATTACACCTCGGAATATACCGATGGTGGTTTTGATGTAGTGTTTGATACCGTTGGTGGTCCAAACCTTATTAATTCTATTGAGGCAGTCGCCCTAAACGGACATATCTCTACAACCGTTTCTTTGTTGGAAATCGATTTAACGCCGTTACACTTTAAAGGAGCATCATTACATGTGGTCTTTATGCTAATCCCGATGTTGCATAATTTCAAAAGAGAAAAACACGGTAATATTTTAGAAAAATTAGCTGAAATTTCTAACGAAGGTCACTTAACTCCAATTGTAGATGAAAATCAATTTTCATTAGAGCAAGTGGGTGATGCCTATGCACATTTAGCCAGTGGTTCAGCCATAGGTAAAGTTGTAATTGAAAACTAAATAGTAGTTACAAAATCATGCAGCAGATTAGCGTTGCACACGCTAAATATATTGATTAATAAGTTTTGTTGAATGCCCCGGAAATGGGGCATTCTTAGTTTTATAGGCTAAACCTTGAAATTTACCGAAACAACCGTTTTTACTACCAAAAAACTACTGCTCTTCAGGCTTAAATTTGTAGTGTAATTAGAAGTTTTAAAAAGAAGTTAATAAGGAGCAGCCATGTACACAAAACTGCAATATTCAATAAAAGTAGTTTTTGGTTAAAATCAATTAAATTATGAAAACAATGACAAATACAGATACAAGTGCACTCGCAAAAGCCCGTGCCCTAACCCTACCTACTCTTGAAGCCGCGTTAATCCGTGAGCCTTCTGTCTCACAATTTTGGAACAGTAACCGAGAGTTACTCGAGGAGGCCTGGCGCGAATGGGAAATTGAAAACAAAGACCATTTACTGGTTCCCGATGAAACGCTGCTTGACCCGCGTTTGCGCCAAGCTATCAATGAAGCGTGGGAAAACCCGGAAAAGGAAAATGATGTGGCCGATTTATGGGAAGAAATTATTCCCGGGGTTTATTCCGCGCAGTTTTTCGACCTAGAACGCCTAGCGGAATTTCGCAAATATTTAGAAGCTACCGTAGATTCCGAAATTCCTAGACGTGCCCCTTATGGCATTCAATTGAATCGTTATGGGGTTATGCTAGATCCACGCTCAGAAGGCCACCTTGCAGCACCTAATTTTCAGGCATTTTACAGCGAAATTATGAACCGCTATATGCGTCCGGTTGCCCGTTTGTTGCTTGGTACTTATGGCTATGATAACCAAACATTTGGTTTTTCAATTCAGTACAATCCCGATAAAGATAAAGATTTGCATGCCCATACTGATGCTTCTGCTGCTACCCTGAATATCAATATAAACTTACCTGATGAAGAATTTACAGGTTCACAAGTTGATTTTAATGATAGATTCACAGGCAAAGTTGTTCAAACTATTTTTGAACCAGGCAAAGCAATAATTCACACCGGAAAAGTACCACACGCTACACACCCGATTACCAGCGGACAGCGCAGTAACTTGGTCGTTTGGCTGTACGGAGACCGTATGCAAATACCACGAGGTGGTTCAAGTAGTTATGGTAGTCTCGATAATTCAGCATCTAAAGTTGTTGCAACCGAAAACCTCACGGCTCGCCAACGATGGAGTGTACCCAACAGTCCTAAGGATAGCTTTGCCCCGTTTTAAAAAAACATAAATTTGAATTATTGGCAGAAATTATTTTACCAATAATTAAATATAAACCATTCAAAAGTTAAAAAAATGAAACATATATTAATTACAGGAAGTACAGATGGAATTGGAAAGCTTACTGCTTTTAAATTAGCTAAAGAAGGCCACACTGTTTATGTACACGGAAGGAGTGAAGTCAAAGTAAGGGGATTGGTAGCAGCAATTAAAGTAGCAGCTAACAATGAAAATATTTATGGGTTAGTAGCCGATTTTTCAGATTTAGAGGCTGTAAAAAAGCTAGGTGATCAAATTAACAATGGTATTCCAAAAATTGATGTGCTTATCAATAATGCCGGGATTTTGAAAAGTCCTTTAGATAAAACTAAGGATGGATTTGATATCAGAATGACTGTAAATTTTTTAGCTCCTTTCTTATTAACAAATGTCATTCTTTCAAGCATTAAAAAGGCCAATGTACCTAGAATTATCAATTTAAGTTCTGCTGCACAAGAAAGCGTTTCAGCGGCTGTTTTAAGTGGAAAAGAACGAGTGGCAGACAATAACAGCTATGCACAAAGTAAATTGGCATTAACGATGTGGAGTATGCATTTGGCAAAACAAGCGCCGGAAATCACAGTCATTGCTGTAAATCCGGGCTCATTATTGAATACAAAAATGGCGATTGAAGCTTATGGTCAGTATTGGTCACCGGCAGAAAAAGGGCTAGATGTGCTTTATGATTTAGCACTTTCAGAAAACCATAAAAATAATTCAGGGAAGTATTATGACAATGACCAAGGAGATTTTAGCCTCGCCCATCAGGACGCATATAATCAAGATAAGATCCATCAATTGATGGTTGAAACGAACAAATTATTGAAGTTATAGATGCCTACCTATTCAAAAGCAGCAAGCAAAGGCAAACCAACAGTCGGATTAGTATTACCTAAAGAGACATATAATAGGGTTGCCCGACACCATTAAAAAAAGCAATTTTACACCTATTACCCTGTAATTTTTCGTATCTTAAACAAAAGAGTAACGGTATGAATTCAACTAAAGATTCAATAATAGATATTCCTGAGAAAATTTCCGATAGTCAAGTGGTTACCTATATACATTCAGGAGATTTGGGAACAAAACAAGTTAAATTCTTCAAATCCTTGGCTCATTCAAGCGATAAAGTCATTTCTGAATGGTTTGATGTGAGTGAAAAAACTTTCCATAGTTACAGAACCACTACCGCTAAATTGAATATAAATTTCAAAGAAAAATTACTTTTATTAATATCCTTGTACAAACTAGGAGAAAGGGTTTTCGGGTCCAAAGAAGCTTTTAATGATTGGTTGGGAAAACCTAATTTTCATTTTAACAATAAACGACCTGTAGATTTTTATAAAACCATATCCGGTATTAGATATATTGAGGACAGATTAACCGGAATGTTATATGGAGATAATCCTTAATTATGGAAGTATACAGGATTTCACACATTGATTACTCAAAAGTATTATCAAGTTCTGGTTCACCAAGCAGGTGGAATTATGAGGATGAATTTGTTATTTACACAGGTTCTTCTAGGTCATTATCAACATTAGAGTTAATTGTTCATAGAAATTCCATTAAAAAACTTCCTGATTATGAAATGATGATCATTTCAATAGCTGATGAAGATGATTTATTTAAGCAAATTCCAATCAATAAATTACCGGCAAATTGGCGCTCCTTTGAATCCTACTTCAAATTACAAGAAATAGGTTCAGTATGGTATAAAAAACAAAACTCCTTGGTACTGAAAGTACCTTCTGCGGTAGTACCAAAAGAGTACAATTATATTATTAACACAAAACACCCTACCTTTAAAACGAATGTCCTATTGGTAAGAAACGAAGAGTATTTTTTTGATGAGAGATTATTTGAATAAAAATTGTAATCTTTAACTAAAACGCCTATGACCGTCACTTACGGTCCCTGAGCCTGTCGAAGGGGCTGGTTAATAGGATAACTATGGAGAATGAATTTCCACTATTAATTTTTAAGTGTTGAGCTATAGGAGAAAGTATGCTATTATGATAAACTTGTTAATACAAAAGGCAAACTTATAGAGCATATTATATCTCTAAACGACGAGGATCATTTGGCTTCAATATCAAATACGTTAAGTCAATTAAGTGCAGCTGGAACGATCGAATTGTCAGAAGAAAGAAAGCAGGAGCTAAAAAATAGAAGCACAGCAATTAAAAAAGGCAATTTCACGGCTAAGGAAGAGTTGGTAACAAGGTTTAGCAAATGTATTGAAAACATTTTGTCAAGCCTTACGATTTATTCCAAGTATAGGGGCCAATATATTGGTTGAGATGGACTTTCTCGTACATGCTCTTCATTTCAAATATTTTAAGGGTGTTTTTACACTGGCGACTTTACTTTTATTTTTCTCTCACACTGTTAAGGCAAGCCTACGCATCCTACACTCATAACTATTTGTAGCTCATTTTTATTAGTTTCCAATAAATTTTCAATGTCTCCACTGGATTCCTAGTCCGGAATCCTTAATTTAACGGGGCATTAAAAAAGCGAAAGAATGAGTCATTTATCAGCTATAGGATTTGACATTGATAGTGAAGAGGAATTTTACAAATTGGCTAAAAAAGCTTATGCAAAGGCTAGCTCGATTAAAACTGATAAAGGTACTTATTTTCAGTATTCAGATACTTCCGGTGCAGAGCTTTGGATACAAAGCAATAGGAATCATGAATTGATAGGTGTTAAACCTCATTATAATGGAATTAGTAAAAGAACTGTTTGCTTAACAGCCTCCCTTGATAGGAAGGAAAGCGAGTTAGATGGAGCATTTCATTCATGGGCCGACCCAACTGAACCAGGCAATCCTGTAAGTGGGGTGTATCCATTTGTTTTTGATGTTCCAAACCATAAATCATTGGGAAGTATAAAGTTTCCACAAAGCATAAAAATACAGCTCTCTGCATTTGCGCAGGACATAGATTATTATGAAAATGAAACAGCATTTGAGCAGGGGCAAGACGGTGGCGTAAAATGGTCAACTCAATCCTTTGTGCCGAGTGGATTATTCAATTCTAATGAAAACCCTGAGGTCAATACACCAGAGGCTTTAGGAATTATTACCGGAACAATTAAACAATCAGAGAAGAAATTAAATGATCTAACAGGTCAGGAATTTCAGTGGATGCTTGTGGATACGCTGGGAGGAGAAATAGATGTACTTGCAGATTGGGGATTCTTTTCGACCGAACCAAAAGTAGGCGGAATAGTATACGGTCAATTTTGGCTATCAGGACAGCTTTTGAATATTCCCGAATTGGTTTAGAAAGTGAAAGCAAGCAGTATTATAAATTGTCTATTTTTAAGGTGATAATCCTGAATTTCATGGTCCACCCGGTTGATTTAGGAAAAGAATGGACGATGTATAAGTAGTTTTGGGGCTATAAATAGCTGTTTATTTCGTGTCTGCTTGAGGACATTTTAGGGGATTTTCTTGGTTAGTTATTTTTTACTATATTGGATGCCAAATCATCTAATAAATCATTTAAAGCAACATTCACCTAAACTTTAACTGAAAACTCAATGAGCGTTAAATTATCTATAATAATTTTATTAATTGCAAATGCTACCATTGTATATTCCCAAAATATGCCGTATCCGCCAAGTCCAGTTGTTAAAAATATTGAGTTTGACTGGTCTACCCATATTAGTCTAGCGCCTGGCAGCGATAACTGGCCAATTACATGGGCTGATGATAACAAGCAATACACCGTTTGGGGAGATGGTGGTGGATTTGATGGCACCAATAAGCTTGGACGATCTAGTATTGGGGTAGCGCGTTTAGAAGGGAATTGGGATGATTTTAAAGCTTTTAATGTATGGGGAGGGCATAATAGTGAGAATAATAATAATAATTTAATTGCTAAAAGTTACGGTATTATTAGCATCGATGGAATCTTATACATGTGGTGTGGTATGTTTCAAACCGATGAAGACCAATTTGATCAAGCAAAGATTGCCTATTCTGATAATCACGGTGCGACATGGGAATTTGTAGATTGGAATTTTACTAGGGAAGAAGGAATTATGATGCCAACCGTGTGCAATTTTGATAAAAACTATGAAAATGCTAAAGATGATTTTGTTTACACGTATCTAATACGTTTTCAATCTTACGAAGGGCCTGATAATTATGAAGATAAAGTAGATTGGTTAAATTGTCAAAAACCCGGACTCATCGATTTAGCCAGAGTTCATAAGGACTCTATACTAGTGCAGAATGCGTATTCATTTTTTGGGGGCACCAATAATGATAAGCCAATATGGACAAAAAATTTAAACGAACGACTACCTGTCTTTGAAAACCCTGACGGTGTTGGTTGGAGCATCAATGTGAGCTATAACTCAAAACTTGAAAGGTATTTTTTGACAACAGAACATACTGAAACTCATCGAGGGAACCTTGGCATATTTGATGCGCCAGAACCATGGGGACCATGGACTACTGTTCTTTATGACAATTCATGGGGAGAAGGATTTATTCCTTTGAATACATTTTATTGGAATTTTGCAAATAAATGGCTAAGTAAAGACGGCAAAAATTTTTCCTTGATATTCACTGGGCGAAAAGAGAATGATTCATTTAACCTAATTAGAGGAAAATTCATCACTGACAAATAGAAAAGATTAGGTTAATTGTGTTGAATAACCTAAAGCTTACAACCAGTTCTGGCCTTTCGTGAGTGCATCTTATACATTTCTACTAAGCATGCCAAAAATGTCCATGTTTTAAGCACAAAATTGTTTAGTCCATAACAATTTTACGTGATGCCAAAAGTCCATTTTTGGAAAAATGTAGGGTATTAAATAAATGAGACGGTTAACGAAAATATTGACACTTTTAATAATCTCCACGCTGTTGAACAGTTGCGAAGGGTTTAAGGTATTGACTATTGACAACACTTCGGACCATGCCGCCAGAGTAACTATCCGACCTGGCCTCAATTATTCGGACAAGAGTCAAATACATAATTTTCCCAACAATCCAAGCTCAGACAGTTCAGTGGTTATATTGCAACCTGACAGTTCAATGACTGTTCTATCCATTTTCACAGGAACGATGTTTAACGTTAAAATTAAGGATCGAGAATTACGGACCGACTACTTGAAAATTGAAACACCAAATGACACAGTACTTGCAGATTCAAGAGCAGAAATAATTAAACTGATTTATGCAAAAAGAAAAGGGAGAATAAAAGGGGAAGGACGGAACCTGGCAACAATCAGAATTGAATAGGTTAAATGAAAAACGATATTAAAATACCTAAGTATTCTGGCTCCTGAAACAAGCCCCTAATCGGACCCTGAGCCTGTCGAAGGGTTCGATTAGGGGCTTGTAATTAGACTATAAGGGAATAAATTACACATTTTTTTAGCGTGGATCCATTGAGAAAAATAACTGCTTATTATCAAAATTACGCAGCCTCAGCTAAAACACCTTGAAGAGGATAATATGAACCAAATAATATTTCAAACTTAAATGCATCCACGGTCTTCTTGACCCTTCAAAAGCATACTCCTACAAATATTTGCAGAACATTTTTAACAGTTTCCAATAAACCTTTAGAATCTCTACTGGATTCCTTGTTTGAAATTCTTAATTTAAGAGATGAATAAAAAAGAAAGAGTTGGGTGTATAATCCATATATACGCCGCTCGAGGCTAAAACATAGCTATTACAAATGTTGTGCACCGGCAACAAAAGGCACACAATTATCTGGGATTAACTGATTTACGATGCATGAAACCTTAATTCATAATATTGAAGAAATTGTACCCTTAAAAGAAGAGGATATTTTGCTAATTCAGGATGCATTTAAGCCTATTCATTTAAAGAAAAAACAGTATTTACTTCAAAAAGGGCAATCATCCAACCATATGCGATTTATTGCAGAAGGGTGCCTCAAACTATACCGTATTGATTATAGTGGCAAGGAACATATTCTTCAATTTGGTATTAAAGGTTGGTGGGTAAATGACCTTTATGCCTATCTAACTCAAAAACCAGCCACATTTTTTATTCAAGCGATTTCCGATTGCACTGTTTTGCAGGTTCACAGGAATCAACTAAATAAGCTGTATGACAATATACATATGATGGATCGGTTTTTCAGAATTAAAACTCAAAATGGATATGTTGCACTTCAAGAGCGAACAATTAACTCCATGAGTCAAACTGCTGATGAACGCTACTATGAATTTATAAGTAGATACAGGAATATGGAACAACAGATTCCTCAATATATGATTGCCTCTTACCTAGGAATAACGCCAGAACACCTCAGTGCTCTTCGAAAAAGTGTTGCAAGAAGGCTTTCTTAAGATACCTTAATTGATTTGGCCTACATGGTTTGAAAATTTGCACAAACAAATAATTCAAATCATGAGAAAGACAAGTTTTGTATTGGCCTTGCTGATTGCAGGCCAGTTGACAGTATTAGGTCAACAAACTGAAACCGTTGGTAAAAGCCCTTGGGGATCCGATGATGAAATAGGTTCACTGAATCTAATGTCGAATTACACACGTTTTGAGGTATTGTCTCAGATCAAATCCGGTAAAACCTATGATTTAAGTGTTGATTATTTCGTGGGTATGCCAAGCTTCCATTCATTGGGAGATCCTGGCTATCAATACTGGTTGACCCATACTCCGAACGGTACTGTCGTTGACAATCCAAATAGACTGGGTAAAGCCATGAACCGAAAGGTGAGTTACACAGGGGATGCCATCTCCATGTATACGCACATGGGTACACACATTGATGCACTCAACCACTTTGGTTTGAATGGAAAAATCTGGAATGGATTTACTCCTGAGCAACACCTTGGAGACAAAGGTTGGAAAAAGACTGGTGCAGAGACCATTCCTCCCATCATTGCTCGTGGAGTAATGATTGATGTAAAATCATCGAAAGGGATATTTCCAGAGAACTATCGGATTACCGTCAATGATCTTCAGGATGCGCTTAAAAAACAGGGCGTTAAGCTTCAGCCTGGCGATGTTGTTGTTATGCGTACAGGTCAGGCTGAGTTTTATGAGGATGCGGATCATTATCTCGACAACTATCCAGGTATCAGCCTTGATGCAGTAAAGTGGCTAATCGAAGACCAGGGAACCATGCTCCTAGGTGCGGACAACCTCAGCTTTGAAGCGTTTCCTCCTGAGCGAGAAGATAACTGGGTGCCGGTACACACTTACCTATTGGCAGAAAAAGGGGTGATGTTCATCGAGCAAATGTACTTGGAGGAGTTAGCCAAAGATGAAGTATATGAATTTGCTTTCATCGCTGCGTCACTTAAGCTCAAAGGAGCAAGTGGTTCGCCTTTGCGACCATTAGCTATTCCCATCAAAACTGAATAGTCAAGCCATGAACAATTCAGCATTACTACTTCTTTCCTTTTCGGTAGGGGTTATGGTAGTGATCCAGGGTGGAATAAATTCTCGGCTGGGTATTCTGCTAAACAATTCCTTGCTAGCAACGCTCATAGCATTGACCATGGCTGCGAGTTTCACACTTATTGCTGTACTAATTACTGTGAGACAAATTCCAAGTATGTATCAACTCAGGGAGATTCCGATCTATATGTGGGTATTAGGCGGGCTACTAAGTTTTCTGGCTGTAACGCTTTTCTACTATGTCATTCCAAAAGTAGGCATCTCAACGGCTGTCACCTTCGGATTGGCTGGGCAACTCCTTTTTGCAGCAATTGCTGGGCATTTCGGGTGGTTTAATATGCCATTGGAGCCATTCACGATGAAGAAAATTGCAGGGTTGTTTATGATGATCGCAGGTGTAATTCTAATCAAAATATAAAATGGATTTAAACAAAGCAAATATAAACAATCTGATTGCTCTTTGGAAGACGGGAGGTCGGCTTGCCGGAAAGTACATCGAAGAATCAGGCTATCACCTAAGCATTGCAGCAAGCGGTGAATGGCCTAACAAACTGTGGTTTACTAAACCAATAGACACACAGACCCTCATGGATATTCAGCTCAAATGGAACTTGCCTAAGTTGTCACTCCCTATTTGGGGAGGTGATGTTGAAATGAGGGAGTCCATGCTTAAATCCAGTGGGTTTCAAGAAAAGCTCACCCAAGTAGCCATGTCAGTGAATCTCGAAGACGCTCCTGGCAATGTGGATCGGGTCATCATTCAAAAAGTGACTAGTAAACCAATGGCTGAAATTTGGTCGCAGCTATTTAAGGAGGCATTCGGATATGAAATTAGTGCTGACACAGTGAACAGAACCATGGTTTCCATTGATTATTTCATAGGAAAACATAATGGAACTCCGGTAGGTATTGCTGTGCTTTTTATGGATCAGCAAGGTCTTGCTGGTATCCACTCTATGGGTGTCATTCCATCACAGCGTAGAAAAGGCTATGCAGAAGAATTACTTATTCACATGAAAAATATCGGCAGAATGAAGGGGGCTACCTATGCCACTCTGCAAGCTTCTGATATGGGAAAGAGGCTCTATCTCAAAACCGGATTTCAACAAGATTTTATTATCAAAACATTTATTAAACCCCAAAACTAAAGAACAAATGAATTTACTAGAAAAACTTAATTGGCGCTATGCCACAAAAGCTTTTGACCCTTCCAGGAAGGTGTCAGAGAATGATTTAAACTTTCTAAAGGAAGCCATTCGGCTTTCGGTCTCTTCATATGGGTTACAGATGTATAAAGTATTGATTATCGAGAACCCCGAGATCCGAAAAGAACTGCGCAAAGCCTCCTGGGAGCAAGCCCAAATTACGGATGCATCTCATTTGTTTATTTTCAGCAACTACACGATCAACCATGATCAACACGTGGATGATCACATTCAACTTATCATTGATACCCAACAAAGAGTAGATGACCAAGGTCTAAAAAAGTATGCGGAATCCATTAAATCCAACATCGCAAATATGACCTCGGAAGAGCGAAGAAACTGGACAGAAAAACAGACCTACCTCGCACTAAACAGTCTGATTATTGCATGCGCAGACCGGCAGATAGATGCCTGTCCGATGGAGGGGTTTGATAAACAAGCATATAACCGCATTCTTGGTCTGGACGAAATGGGACTCAATGCTTCGGTAATTGCACCAGTAGGGTATAGATCGAAAAGTGATAAAGCACAACTGAGAAAAAAAGTTCGAAAACCAATTAAAGAATTATTTCTAAGCGCTTAGAAAAGAAGAAAAATGAACAACAAACTAAAAAATAAAGCAAGACTAACTGGTATTCTATATCTGCTAGTGATCCTATTGGCAGGTTTTAGCCAAGGATATGTGCGTGGAACGATTTTTATTCCAGATGACCCTCAGGTAACCCTGACAAACATTATTTCATCCGAAGTACTTTTCCGTCTTGGCCTGATAAGCGATTTATTGGCTTTCATGATAGATGCAGTCATTTCAATATTACTGTACCAGTTATTGAAGTCTGTCAATAAAACTATAGCTGCAATTGCTTCTGTTTTCCGGCTTTTGGCACATCCAGCCATCGGAAGCTTAAATCTCTTGAACCATTATATGGCCTTAGAAACGGCTAGTAGAAGCGGGCTTATGTCAAGCTTGGGGATTGAGCAACAAGAGGCATGGACAATGCTATTCATGAATGCACACAATGCGGGATATCTTTTGGCAGGAGCATTCTTTGGTATTCATTGTTTGCTATTGGGAATATTGCTCTATCGTTCTGTACTTTTCCCGAAAGTGTTTGGCATATTAATGGTTTTAGCTGCTGGGGGCTATATGCTTGAGACTTTTGGTAATTTTATATTTCCCGGCTATCAATTTGTTTTAGCCAATATTGTAGGTTTTTCAGCAGCAATTGGGGAAGTATCTTTTACTTTATACTTGTTGGTTAAAGGAACGAGAAAGACAATTTAACCAATAAAAAAAATGCTGAAGCAAATAATTTTATAAAAGCAATAGCGGATATAGTGGTAAAATTAAGGTCTGAGCATTGAATAAATCTTTGCTATAGTGGCCAGGTAATCACTTTGAAGTCCGCTACTGCTCTTATTCTTGCCCAACGGCATTAATTTTAAAAAATGGGACTGAAATTTCAAGGGATTAACATTAACGGAAATTTTGAAGCCAAACAAGGTGAGTTATTCGATTTACTGGAAATAGGGTCTTTTGAATTATTGAATAAATAGTTTGAATGATTATTGGAATGGGTTCCAATCTAAAGGGAAAATAGTATTTTCATTTATTGGGGAGGCTACACTCATTCGTTGTGACAACCATTTTATTTCAAGTGAATCGACAAAATCTAAGCTATGTATGAATCCTGAGACAATGACTTTATAGCTCCTTGCGGGTTTTCACCGGGCATAGCCAAACTATATATATTGAGGTATTAAAATGAGACGGTTAACGAAAATATTGACACTTCTAATAATCTCTACGCTGTTAAACAGTTGCGAGGGATTTAAGGTATTGACCATTAACAACACTTCGGACCATGCTGCCAGAGTAACTGTCCGACCTGGGCTCAATTATTCGGACAAGAGTCAAATACATAATTTTCCGAACAATCCAAGCTCAGACAGTTCAGTTGTTATTTTACAACCTGACAGTTCAATGACTGTTCTATCCATTTTCACAGGAACGATGTTTAACGTTAAAATTAAGGATCGAGAATTACGGACCGACTACTTAAAAATTGAAACCCCAATTGACACAGTAGTTGCAGATTCAAGAGCAGAAATAATTAAACTAATTTATGCAAAAAGAAAAGGGAGAATAAAAGGGGAAGGACGGAACCTGGTGACAATCAAAATTGAATAGGTAAATAGAAAACGACATTACAATCCCTAAGTATTCTCGCTCCTGAAACAGGCCCCTAATCGGACCCTGAGCCTGTTGAAGGGTCCGATATTGGAGCTGGTTATTAGACTGCTATGGTAAATGGTTTTCCCCTTTTAATTTTTAAGGGTTGAGTGATTGGAAAAAGTACGCTGTTATGATAAATTTGGAAACACAAAATCTAACCTTATGTCAAAGGTAAAAGACAAACTTATAGATCAAATTACATCCTTAAACGATGAGGAGCTATTGGAATCAATATCAAGTATGGTGAGTCAATAAAGTACTGATGGAACGATCGAATTGTCAGAAGAAATGCAGCAGGAGCTAGAAAATAGAAGCACAGACCTAAAATGAAAGCCGACCGCACACACATTACCTAAGAAAACATAGGGCAAATCGTTCACCAGAGTAAAAATTTTTATAGATACTCACTTTTCGGCTTAAACTTTATTTAGTAATTTGAATGCTCTACGTTTCTTAGCTTGACGATTGGAGTCAGGCCCGAATGAAGGACACGCAAACGGCCCTACGCAAATCTGACATAACGTTGACGTACATTTATATACAAACTAAAGAAGTATGCTCGATTTTTCTTCCAAACTAAAGCAAGTTTTTTCTTGGGCAGCAGCTATTGTTATCATGGTTGTACATACTTATTTGGCTTTTAAGATTTTAAATGTATTTACTAACGATACGAATTGGATAGAAATCGCAAAAGAACACACAGCAGCAACATTAGGCATTCCTCTTGCTGGGACAGCCTCCTTGTTTTTAGTGCTTGTTCTCCGAATAATTTCAGACCAAGTAGCATTTAAAATATTCAATATTGAGTTTAAGGGTGCTGCAAGTCAAGCAATTATCTGGGTATTTACTTATTTGATAGTAATTTTTTCAATATATCTATTGTGGCCCTTAGCTAATTAAAAAATAAAAAACGAGCGCCAATAATTAAGCTACGATGATGCGAAATATGGCTTCGGTTCATTGTAGTCCCGATCGATCGGGATTGGACTCAATCCTCCGGTAGCTTTCTGCGATGGGATTTGATAGTTTTTGTTGGTTAGGTAGGTAGCAGTAAAACTATTAAATTGCGCCCGTAATGATAGTCCAATAATCCTTTTGTTCCTTTAGCCATTTCCAGACCATTTTCAACAGATTCTATTAAATTCTTAGTCTATTTACTGGATACTTTGTTTGGAATGCTTAATTTAACAGATAAATCAAACAGAATGGGTTGGGTGCATAATTGATATATACGTAACTCCCAGCTAAAACATAGCTTTATACAATTGTTGTGCGGCAGCTAAAAAAAACGGCTACAAATTGAAAATTAGAGTATACATATTAACACTTTTGACCTTGACAATTTTCAGTTCCAAGGTTTTCGGGACTGCTCAAATTCCAGACAGACTGATTTTTAATGGAGATACTGTTTCTATTTATTCAAACCCATTGGAGCAATTTCCAAACATTGATAAATTAAGGCCAAGATTATTTGGCGACAAAAAAGGTTGTAGCTCGACAGCTTGTTGGAGAGAATATCAAGCGAAATGGGAAATTATAGACAATGAACTTTATCTAATTGGAATTTATAGTTGTTGCTTTTATGAAGACAAAATTCAATCGGATTTAGAGCAATTATTTCCAGACAAATTCGAGAATGGAAAAATAAGAGCCGATTGGGTAACAGCAAAAATTTTATCACCACAAGGAAAGCAACTTTACTATGTTCACATGGGTTATGAATCGCTATACGAAAAGGAAGTTGTTTATGAAATTGAAAACGGAAAACTTAAAGGAATAACAACCTTCGACAATACGAAATCAAGGAAATCAATATACAGCCAAGATACTACACTAATTAACTTTATCTATTCAAACATAAAATGGGAAATACTGCCAAAGACAGACAAGACCGTTAAAGTTTTTATTCGATTTTCAGCCAATGAACAAGGAATAATTGACAGTTTGAAAGTGATAAAAGGATTTGACGAAACCTATGACAATGAAGCACTAAGAGTTGTAAAATCTATTCCTGAATGGGATGTGTTTTACAGACATGGACAACACGAAAGAAGACCTTGGATATTACCAGTTGTGTTTAGTGAAGAGAATAGGAAAAAGTATCATAAAGACTAAAAATGACCCAAGAAAAAGAAAGCCGACCGCACAATCGAGTAGACGGCCGTGAGCCATAAGCTCACGGTTCGCCTCTCACACCACCGTACGTACGGGTCTCGTATACGGCGGTTCACTGGATTGTAGGTTGGGATTTGAGGTAATAGGAAACCATAGACTCGTAACCTTTTCTTCTTAGGCGTGACAAAGTGATCGTAGTAATCAGAATCGGACTCTGAGCTACCGCCCATCCCCCTTTTCTGGTTCTGCTCCATGCGTAAGCATGGTCTTGGTCAACCCCAAGTTGAATAAGATTTTTACGTTTTCGCTCCGGCTTTTTCCAATCATGCCAGATACAATATCGAAGTCGGTTTCTAAGCCATTCATCAATGGCTTTCAGCTTGGCGTGGATACTGGCAAGGCGGTAATTATTCACCCATCCCCGCCAGACCTCAGCCAGCTTTTTCAACCTCTCCTCGAAGCTGTACGGTTTGGTTTTCTTGGTGATCTGCTTGAGCTTACGTTTGAGCGACTCCCAACTGTTCTTTTTCACCACCAGTTGGTATTTTCCTTTGTCCCCTTTCTTATATGTCGGAACAAATGCATGTCCCAACAACTGGAAGTTAGAGGGTCTTCGGATGCCACTTTTCTCCTTGTTAATAGGCAATCTGAGTTTGTCCCTTAGAAAAAGATAAATCTCGTTGCCCACTTTTCTGGCCTCCGTCCTTGACTTAGTGTAGATGCTGAAATCGTCAGCATACCTAATGTATTGTAGGTTTCTCCTGTCCAGTTCCTTGTCCAGAACATCCAGCAGGATGTTGCTTAGTAAGGGGCTGATCGGGGAGCCCTGTGGTACGCCTTTTCTACGTTTGTGCAGTTTTCCGTCAATTTGGATTGGTGCACGTAGCCATTTTCGAATAAGCCGGAGAGTTGTCGGGCATTTTACCCGTTGATAGATGAACTGTAGTAGGATGGAATGATTTACTTCATCAAAGAATCCTTTCAAGTCAATGTCCACGATGTCCTGATAGCCATCATTGATGTATTTCAGGGCTTGTGTTACCGCCTTGTGGATGTTCTTCTGTGGTCGGAAACCATAACTGTATTCCTCGAACGTGAGTTCATACTTGGTCATCAGCACTTGGCTAACCGCCTGTTGGACCCACCTGTCCACTACCGTGGGAATCCCCAGTAGTCTCATCTTTCCGTTTTCCTTCGGGATTTCTACCCCCTCGATAGGTTTAGGTACATACGTGTGGTTCAGAATGGATGTGGCAATACTGTCCCTGTTACTTTCCAGATAAGAAAGCAGTTCTGTGACTTTCATGCCGTCCACTCCTGCCGAACCTTTGTTCTGCACTACCTTTCGGTAGGCTTTGTAGAGGTTCTTACGGTTGAGTACTTTTTCTATCATAATTAAACTGTAACCTGTCCGCTTAAGATGAGGCTGCACCAAAGAGGTACTCCTCATCGAATTAGGACGTAATCCAATGTTCAGTCCTTCACTTTTCTGTGAGACCATCAGGGGTATGGTTAAAGCAATCCCTGCTCGTTTCTCCAGCTACTACGACGTCGGCTGACTTCTTGGCTCATAGAAACCGAGTCTATTCCAAGACCTCCCCAGGTAAGGGCATATTCCTTTCCCCAATATCCACTGGATCTACCAGACAGGTATTTGATGGTTTCCCACCCTTCGGACGTCGGTATGATGTGCTACCTCATCCAACCTGTCAGGCCTCAGTATCCAGTTCCTGTTCGTTGGAACCGAGGTTTGCAGTCTCGCTTCCTTCAGTGCATGTCTCACGACAAACCACCTTGCGACTTGCTAATGCTTCGGGACACGACTCCCGCACATGAGGGACTTTCACCCTCTGGAATAATTTGGTATCTTCGATACCAAATGCCCATGCTGGGCACACACAAAGGCTATACGTAATGCGGGTTTTAGTGCTCAATTGAAAGTAAATGAATATTAACAAACATGTCGGTAAGCGGACAGTGCAGTGCTCTTTAATCCCGCACTACGCATAGCCAAGCCGTTAGGCAATATACCAGAATGGCAACATACATTGAGATAAAAACAGATGAAAGGGTGAAAGAACTTTTACCTCACCTTCAAGAAGTTGATGGGTTGGTTCTCATTGGTGAAATTGACAGCATGAACTACGGAGAAGGATATGACTTTAAATACAAAGGCATGTCAATCAGATTATTTGATGATGAACGAAGTGATGTTGTTTTTGCAGACGATAAATTTCAAGCGAACGAGGAGACTTATGAAGAAGTTTTCAAGCGGGTTGTAGTTGATAATAGAGGTGAAACAACTCTCCGAATTGAGGTTGACCATTTCGACGAAAATATGAATCTCGAGAATAAGCTTGTAGCTCTAATAAAAGAAAAACTAAAGACTAAAAATTATAACATTGCCTAATCGAGTAGCCCGACCTGAGCCAAATAGCTCAGGTTGAGGCCCTCACACAGTCGACCGGGAGTCTCGTACCTGCCCTGCATTCCGGCTCTTCACTAAAATGATCCAAAGAGATCATTTTTTACGCTCAGCCCCAGTTCACCGGAATATGGGTTGCGTTTTGAGGTAATAGGAAAGCATGGATTCATATCCTTTTCTTCTTAGGCGTGACAAAGTGATCGTAGTAATCAGAATCGGACTCTGAGCTACCGCCCATCCCCCTTTTCTGGTTCTGCTCCATGCGTAAGCGTGGTCTTGGTCAGCCCCAAGTTGAATAAGATTTTTACGTTTTCGCTCCGGCTTTTTCTCCCGGTCGACCGGGACCAGATACAATATCGAAGTCGGTTTCTAAGCCATTCATCAATGGCTTTCAGCTTGGCGTGGATACTGGCAAGCCTGTCCTGATATAGTCAGGGGCGGTAATTATTTACCCATCCCCGCCAGAAAAAATTAAAAACAATTATATTTGGGTAGGTGGCTTGATTGCTGACTTTCCAGCAACGGTTCTTATACAAGCATAAAAACCCATAACTGGAAATTAAACCCTGATAGATAATAATTTGAGAGGGAGAGTTTGTCCAACTCCGTTTTTCTTTAGATAGACCCGCAGGAGCGGGAGGAGAAGCGTCTGTTTTTACAAGGCATAGAAAAAGGCATTACAACAGTAGGTATCTAGCTATTTGAATAAGCGTTACTAGTCCTTATATTGTCTTCTTCAAACATTAGATACCCTATTGTTGGCAAAATTAAAGAATTGATAAATGAAAAACGAATATTTAAGACATACTTTAGCCACAATTGACTATAGATTTCTAAAATCCGTAAAATATAGAAATGCTGAGTTTGGTGATTATACATTGGGAAAGGAAAGCAGAACTCCAAAGGAAATTATCAACCATATGCATTTTGTTTTAAGCTCAACTACAATCTTTATCCAAGAAGGAAGAATACCGAAAGAAGAACCTCATAAGCTTGACTTAGAATCAGAAATTGACAGGTTTAATTCAGAAATGAAAAATTTAGATAAAGTTCTTTCTGAAAATGAATTAGATATGAATTACTCCAAAAGATTATTACAAGGTCCTTTGTCAGATATTTTAACACATATTGGTCAAATATCAATGGTATCCAGATTGAATAACAATCCAATTGAATGGGAAGATTTTTCATCTTCACCAATAAAAACAAGAACAACATAGATACAGAATGAAAACTATTGCCAACAAAATATATGCTTCGTATCGGATAAGCGCCTATATGAAGCATATTTAAGCCGTTGTGGGTAATTAGGACAAATGTGGCATTCCTTTTCCAGTTTCAACAAAATTTTTGAGACTTTGAGTTGCAAACCTTTCCCAAGCAGGCCAACATATTTCGTAACAATTTAATTCTGGAACAAGTCCATTATGGACAAAATTTAAAATGGTTTCATTTTGACTTTTTACTTCCAAAAACCATTCAACCTTTGTTCCAATCCATTCCTTTTCAATTCCGTCATAACCAGCATGAATATGCTTTGCATCAATACATTCCCAAACTATTTTCGAATTCCGCTTTAATTCTACAATTTTAAATTTCCAGAATGTTTTGCCAAAACTTGTTGTGAACTCATCATCTAATTTTGAACTGACAGAATCAGTGTTACCCCACCATTCTTGAACTGATTGGGTTATAGCATTAAATATAGCTTCTGAATTTGCTTCAATTAAAACACTTGTTGAATAAGACATAAAATATATTTTTAATTTGTACTTGTATTTTGCAAGTACAAATATATAATAGAACTTTTATTATGCAAGTACTTTTCGTAACTTTGAAAAATGGAAGGTCAAAAAAGAAGGTCAAATTGCCCAATAACATTATCTCTGGACATTTTCGGAGATAAATGGACTCTCTTAATTCTTCGAGATTTTATTTTTTTTGACAATCGCCATTTCAATCAATTGGTGAGTATAGAAAGTATATCAACAAATATTCTTACAGATAGACTTAATAGACTCTTAGCTAACGGAATTATTAAAAAAGAAGTTGATTTAAATAATAAATCTGCCTATTTATATTCTTTGACAAAAAAAGGTCTTGACCTTGTTCCTATTGTTATGGATATATATCGTTGGGGCGCCAATTATACCGAAAAGAATAATGCGGAAAAGGGCTTCAAAAAAAAGATAGATTTTGAATACGATAAAACAGTAGAAGAAATAAAAAATAGATTAATAACTACCCACAACATTGCATGACCACCCCAGAGTCGGCAATCGCTCGACTCCGTCAGGTATGCTTGGCCGTTAGAGTTTATAATACGATTTGAGGACAAATATTGAGAATTATATAATTGATGTATCAGCCAGATATTTTTCGCTGAGTTACTCTCGTTCGATTAAGAATGTTATAACATTAGCCTTCTTTTTTGTATCAATGTTGTTTTGCCTTTCCGTAAGCATTTTTTTAATCTACCTGATAGTAAAAGAGGACTTCAATTGGGTATACTTGATTACTTCTGCATTGTTTGGATTTGTTGGGATGATTCAAATGAGTAAATGCTATACAGCTCTGAAAACTCCATCAAAAAACATCTTAGTTTGGAATAAAGATCAAGATTTTTTGATTTTAAGAAACCATGAAAAGGAGGCAGTAATTAAAATATCAGATTTGAATGTACTTGAATATCAAATGAAATCCGACACAATAACTCTTGATGGAAGACCAAAAGACAGGTTTTGGATTATTGTAACATTGGTACTTAAGGGTGGTCTGAGAGAAGACTTGTTTCAGATGGAACTTGTGAAAATTATCACTTTTGAAAAAGCAAAATATAAAACCGAACTTAAAAAGTCTGCTAAAAATTTGACTTTATTAATTGCCAAACAATTGAATATAGAGGCAAGGAGGAAAAGGGAAAAAAAAATTGAATAAACAAAACAATTAAGCTACGATGATGCGAAATATGGCTTCGGATCATTGTAGTCCTAATCGATCGGGATTGGACTCAATCCTCCGGTAGCTTTTCTGCTATGTGGATTTGATAGGATTTGTTGGGGGAGGTAGGTAGCAGTTGAATAATTAAATTACGCCTGTAATGATAGTCCAATAATCCTTTTGTTCCTTTAGCTAGTTCCAGACCATTTTCAACAGTTTCCATTAAAATTTTAGTCTATTTACTGGATACTTTGTTTGGAATGCTTAATTTGGCAGGAAATCAATTAAATGGGTGGGGATATTGCTGGTATATATGTAACTTCTAAGCTTATTATTTATAAAGTTGTATTAGCCAATTTGTACTCCGATCAAATTCATCACTTAATGGGAAACTGGGGACCTGGAATATCTTCAAATGATACTTTTGAGGACATCAAAGACAAATTTTTTGAACTTTATAACGAATATCGCAACCTTCTAAATGTCAACATCAATAAAAGCTACTGAATCTTCCGAGCGGATTTCTTCTCTGGACTTTTTAAGAGGTATTGCAATACTTGGAATTCTGTTTATTAATATTGAGAACTTCGCTTACCCTGACCCGTGGAGTCCATGGAAATTTGGGTTTGAAGGGACTATTGATTACTCAACACGATTTTGGGTCTACTTCTTAACTCAGGGTAAGTTCTACACCATGTTTGCTCTTTTATTTGGCGTAGGTTTTTACATTTTTTTGGAACGCCTTGAGAAAAAGCAACTGGGACTTAAGGCAATGGACATTTATGCCAGAAGATTGCTTTGGCTATTCATCATTGGAGTAATTCATTCCTATTTTATCTGGACGGGAGATGTTCTCTATCATTATGCCATTTGCGGATTTTTATTATTTCCGTTCAGATCCTTCAAAACAAAAAGCCTACTTCTCATTATTGCTTTTCTATCCCTACTTCAACTGGCGAAATCTTACGATCAAACCATGATGAGGAAAGGCTGGCAGGATAATCACACAAAAGCCATCAACATACCGAAAGACCAACGATCAAAAGACGACATTAAGAATATCAACTTTTGGAAAAATCAAACCAAGAAAAAAGACCCTGACACCTCAAAAGTTGAAGCAAATAAAAGTACCTATTTGATAGGTTTAAAAGAAACGTACAAAAATTCCAGTGCTCACAAGGGGCTTGTTTACTACCAAGGGCTGCTTTTCCCATCTCTAATAGCAATGATCTTAGGGATCATTTTTTATCGGTCAGGAATATTCCAGAATTATCAAGTCTGGAAAAATTACTGGCTTATCTCTTTGGTTATTCTTGGTGTTGGATTAATTATCAATTATATAAGATATTACCAATGGACCTATGATTATTTTGAGCCTGTTACAAATATTTGGAAAGGATGGCTTTTTACATTTCCTAAGGAACTTCTCGGAGTAGGATATATATTGATCTTCAACGGACTATTTCAGAAGTTTTTCAGGTCTTCCAAGATAAAGTTAATTTCTAAAGTAGGAAGAACAGCACTTACGAACTACATCTTTCAAAATACCCTGTTAGGATTTATTTTTTATGGTTATGGGCTATCATTTTTTAACCAATTCTCCCGATTTGAGCTGTTGAGTTTAGTGGTGATTATTTTTATAATCCAGTTAACGCTAAGCTGGCTGTGGCTAAGAAAATTTCAGCAAGGTCCATTAGAATGGTTGTGGAGAAAACTTACTTACAGTAGTTTTAAACATACGAATTAATATTCGGTTCATTCAAGTCCTAATCGATCAGGATTGGACTCAGCCTTTGGTAGCTTTCTGCGATGGGGATTGGATAGGATTTGTTGGGGGGTAGGTAGCAGGGAAATTATTAAATTGCGCCTGTAATGATAGTCCAATAATCCTTTTGTTCCTTTAGCCATTTCCAGACCATTTTCAACAGGTTCTATTAAATTCTTAGTCTATTTACTGGATACTTTGTTTGGAAAGAAATAAAGACACTTGACTTATTTGATTCAATTGTAAAGGATAATTTCATCGGTGCAATAATTTTTGGTATTCCTTCTATTGAAATAAACAATCTGCGGAGAAAATAACTGTTATTTAGATCATATTTTGCGGAGAATATTTTAAATGCGGAGAATAGACTGTATATTAACCGCATAATTTGCGGAGATATGACGTTTTACATTCACCATAGAGATAATTGGACTGATTTCACTTGGAATGACAAGAAAGTTCTACTGAAGCTAAGTGAAACTAGGAACTTACAAGGAAAACTACTAGGACGGATGGAGTCGCTTGGATTTGACTTACAAAATGAAGCGATACTGAATACACTAACACTAGAAATCGTTAAGTCATCTGAAATTGAAGGAGAAATCTTAGAGGCAGAACAAGTGCGTTCTTCCATTGCACGTAGACTTGGGATTGACATTGCTGGTGCAGTAGAATCTGAAAGGCATATTGATGGTATCGTAGAAATGATGTTAGATGCAACCCAGCGATATGACGTAGCTCTTACAAAAGAACGATTATTTGGATGGCATTCGGCATTGTTTCCTACTGGTTGGAGTAATATGTTTAAAATAACAGTAGCTGATTGGCGTAGGGACATAAAAGGTTCAATGCAAGTTGTGTCAGGAACACTGGGAAGAGAAAAGGTTCATTTTGAAGCTCCAGCAGCAGAACGGATAGACTCTGAAATGGCGAAACTTCTTGATTGGATTGAAACAGAAAAAGAAGTTGACCCTGTTCTAAAAGCTGCAATATCACATTTATGGTTTGTAACCATACACCCGTTTGAAGATGGAAATGGCAGAATAACAAGGGCAATTACTGAAATGATATTGGCTCGTTCAGACAATAGTGCTAAAAGATTTTATAGTATGTCGGCTCAAATAAGAGTTCAACGGAAACAATACTATGAAGTATTAGAAAGAACGCAGAAAGAAAATTCTGATATAACTGAATGGATTTTGTGGTTTTTAGAATGTTTGCAAGAAGCTATAAATTCAACTTATGATGTACTTCAAAGAGTATTACAAAAAGCTGAATTCTGGAAAACTCATTCATCTACTATTTTAAATGAACGTCAGCAAAAAATGATTAATAGATTACTTGACGGATTTACAGGCAAGCTCACAACTACAAAGTGGGGAAAAATTTGTAAATGTTCTCAAGACACTGCGCTAAGAGATATTCAAGATTTAATTAAAAAGGATGTTTTACAAAAAAAAACAAGTGGTGGAAGAAGTACAAATTACGAATTGGTAGAAACGCCATCAACCTGATTGAACCCTGAAAAATGGTAGGGAAAACTTCAAAACCCCCTCGACAAGCTCAGGGACCAGTTCTAGTCAAGGCAATACGTGCTGTTGGCTGTGTTCGGATTAGACCTGCTTGGGGAAATGTTGTATGGCCTACAGCTAAATGGGAATAAGGAGAAAAATACGATCCTTCTTAAAAAATGGTAATGAAATGGAAACCAGTAAAGTATATCTCTGTAGAGTGGAAAGGTCGAAAATAAACGGTAATTATACCGTTTGGTTACCGGAACAACCTGACGATGATTTTGTCTATATGTTGGTGGATAAATATGATTTATTGCAAGGGGAACTGTGGGAAATCCTTTTAAAAACCGGTGCCAAGGATAGTAACTTGGATGTTTCAAAGGTCTATTTTGGCCCTGAAGGAGATGTCTTTGTCTCCTATACCAGCGATTATGAATTGAGTAAAAACATGGAAAATATCCTTAATGAACTGATTTTAAATCCCGAGTACTTCACTAAGTTGGTCCACCTAAGCGGATTTAAATTGTAATTGGCAGTAGGGCAGGTTACTTATCCACTGGTAAATTGTTTATCCAAAAGTAAGTTGAATTCGCCCTTTCTTTCTGAGCCATACATTGATGGGCTTATGGTTTGCCCGAGCTGTTTTAGCACCGGCCCATTGTCTTCAAATTTGTCTATAAGATTGTACTATTGATTGGGGTATTTTTATTGACATTTTTATACCTTTAATATTATCCGCTATAAAAGGTATTCTATTATGGTATTACGTGCGCTTATCCTTCTTGTTTTTTCCTTTGCTATAGTTAGTCTTGTCCAGGCGCAAGTAAAATACAATAGGGTGGTATTTAAACCCAGCCCTTATGTAGAATACCATGCCAATGGCAATATTTACAAAAAGGGTTTTGTGAATGCTCACAAGCAATTCGTTGATACTCTGACGGTTTTCTTTCCCTCTGAAAAATTATCCATGACTGCCGTTTACGACAATGGTGTACCGAATGGGTTATGCATTCAATACAATGAAGATGGCTCAATAAGCAGGGAAGGGCTATATGTGCAAGGCAAAAAAGAAGGGCTTTGGGTCTATAATAACTACGCAGCATCTAAAGATGGGCTTCCATATCGCTTCTCCGTGAACTATAAAAATGGCCAACTACACGGAGAGACCATCCTTTATGAAGGAACGCATAAAATCCGCTCCATGCATGCATTTTTAGGCAATCCCGCACCTAATACAATATGGGAAATGTATTACGACAATAGCGATAATTTATGGGCTGTTGGCTTTATTTCCAGTGACAATAAATTCACATTGAGGGGCTTGTATACGGAAGAGGGGGAGTTTGTAGACAAGGTTGGGGTCAGTAAGGAAAAAACCGAAACTTTTCTAGAAGCCATGAGAACGTTTTATAAGTCCATCCCTAAACAAGAAATACAGCCGACGACCAAGGTCACCTATGAGACAAAGACAGTCACACATAAATCCGTCCCCTTTAGTACTTACCATGCCAATGGGAAAATTCATGAGAAAGGCTACCGCAATGCCAAAGAACAGCTTGTTGGTAAGCTACAAACCTACTATACTTCCGGTACTTTAAAATCCGAAATGTACTATTTCAATGGAGTGCTTCAAGGTGATTGTACGCATTACAATGAAGAGGGTGCAATTAAAATGCAAGGCAAATATGCCAAAGGTAAAAAAGAGGGTTTATGGATTTATCCTGACTATATCAAGAATAATGAGGATAGGTTTAGTTATGAGGTGCATTACAAAAACGGCTTGGTTCATGGTGAAACCTCATTCATCAGAGGAGATGTAAAATTGATATTGATAACAGCTTCCGAGGGAGTACTGCTGGGGAAATGGGAAAGCTATTACCCAAATGGCTTACCATCAAGCTCCGGTTTGGTGAGTGCTGCCGGTGATGTCCTCACCCATAAAGTATTTGACAAAGAGGGAAAAAGGATGGTTACGATGTTTTCACCGCCTACACCCGAAAATTTAAGCAAGTCCATTAAGGATGTTTTTGCCACCATTCCTAAATAGTAAAGCAGATAGGAGGTAAGTTAAAGGAAAGCATGAGTCCCCGGAAGGAAGGCAATAGTTATCCGAAGGAACCGGAAAGTAATGTGAAGGAAGGTTAAAGAAACCTGCGGGAATCTAAATGTAACATGAAGGAATGCAATTGTAGGCCGTAGGAACGGAGATGTAAGCTGTAGGAACGGAGATGTAAGCTGTAGGAACGGAGATGTAAGCTGTAGGAACAGAAATGAAAGTCGAAGGAACCGGAATGTAACCTGTAGGAATGCAATTGTAAGCCATAGGACTGAAAATGTAAGTCTAAATTTTTTTTTATTATCCATTCAATTCAAGTACTAAGTGTGTGATTAATCTTGCATAATTGCTCTTACCCTAAATCTTATGCAATGATCCAAATGATCCTTTAATTAGCACTTTACGATTTAGCGGCTAGAAAGAATAAGCATTTTCGCAGAAGGGATATTTAAGTTAAAACATAAACTACCGTGATCAGATAAATTATGACCCAAAAAGAGTCATATGTTTATTGTTAACAGGTTTGGTTTTCGAACCCGACCCAAACAGGGTCGGATAATAAAGTAACTGCTGTTTGTCTGCAAACCTGTAAACCCTTTAGGATTGGAAATGTGTTATAATATTTTTTTAATCAACATAAGTACATGGTATTTAGCGGAATAACGAAATAAAATCGCTATTTTAGATAGATCAATGCCTGGAAGTAGTCTTTTATAGTATAGGTAATAGACTTCCCTTCCCCAACACGATTTGTAAATCAAAAGATCTTCTCATGAAAAAGACAATCTTCCTTTTCCTGACCCTATTTATTGTTTTCAACTCCCAAGGACAAAGTCCGGAAAACCAGCCCCCGATTATTTTTATATACGATGCAAGTGGTTCCATGTGGGGACAAATGCAAGGCAAAACCAAAATGGAAATTGCCGCCAATGCCTTGAGTAGTACCATAGGGAATCTTACTGAGCATCAAAAATTAGGCTTTGTTGCCTATGGGCATCGTAAGGAAGGGGATTGCGAGGATGTGGAATTTATGGTGGATGCCGAGACAGGGACAAAAAAGGACGTAATAGAAGCCGTCAAAGGGATTAAACCCCTTGGCAAAACACCATTGGCTTATTCTGCAACATTGGTCATTGACCAATTAAGAGCGGCCAAGCAGAAAGCCACCATTATCCTTATTACAGATGGCATAGAATCCTGTGATGGAAATATTTGTGAGATCGTCCAAGCCGCCAAAGAGGAGGGCATTGATTTTAAATTGCATATCATCGGCTTTGGCTTAAAGGAAGAAGATACCCAGCAATTGAGGTGTGCAGCAGGAGCAGGGGAAGGGAGCTATTTTAGTGCGGAGAACGCAGAGAATCTAGGAGAAATCCTCAATGTAGCCACTGCTTCTACTGTGGATAAGCCTGCCAATAATTTCTCTGTTTATGCCGTTAAGAATGGCAAGCCAATGGATGTTTATGTCAAAGCCTATGATATAGTTGCCAAGAGAGCAACTATTATGCTGAGGACTTATCGGGATACCGGGTATTTCTACTTGCCTCCAAGTAATTACAACTTTGAAGTGGTTCCATTGGAGGGAAGTGATGTAAATATGATTACAGTTAACAATGTAGAAAGTCATGAGCATACCATTGGCCACCGAACTTTCTCCTTTGATGGCGGTACATTGGATGTATTTACTTCAAATAATGGGAAGGGCTGGGACAGTATGGTCAAGATAATTGATAACAATGGAAAGGTAGTGGCCACCACCAGAACCTATGGGGCCAAAAAGGAAGTTGAAGTCAATCCTGGGGTATATAAAGTAGCCATTCAGGCATTGAAAATGGAAGGGCTTCAAACGAATACCGAGCTGGATAGCGTCGTCATTGCTGCTGCAAAAACTTTTCCCTTGGTTTATGATTTTAAAACGGGAGCGTTTGAAATTTATACTCAGGTTGGAGGAGAGAACATAGATACGGTAGTTTCCATAAAAGAAGAAAAGTCCGGCAAAAGTGTTGCTGGAGCCCGAACTTATAATAAAGGAGCCAAATTTCTATTAAACCCGGGCAATTATGTGGTAACCATTAGACCATTGGGCGCGCATAAAGAAAAAGCCGCACAAACAATAGATGTGGAAGTCAAAGGTGGAGAAACCCATACCAAAACATTAAATTTCTAAAAATGTTAAATATTTATTTTAAGATAAAATCCATTTTTAAATCCTTGAATTATTGGACTCTACTGTTTTTTGGGACAATAATAAGCTTGTCAATGGCTCCGTTCAACCAGTTACCTGTTAGTCCAAGAGGGGATAGTGGAAGATCAATCAAGGGAAATTCAGTAAAGGCTTTGCCTTTATCTGAGCAGATTGAAGGTCCTGAAAATGGCATAGGATTTTTTAAACCGAATTTTTATGAAAACCCAAGCCTGTATTTTTATGGGAATGTAAATTTAGAGAAGGGTTTGACAGAACATTTGCCTATGGATAGTGTTGTTTTTACCCAAAATCAATTTGGTGAATTTAGCACCTCTTACGCTCCTCCTTGGCTTTATCCGGAACACCTTAAATTAGATTATGGTGTCTTGTATTTTAAAGTTTTGGGTATTGGCCATGATTTTTTAAAAGTGATTGCCAATAAGGACAATGCCCAAGTGTCTTATCTGAACAAGAACCAAGGGGAATTTTTTTCATGGACTGAATTTTTAATGACTGTTAACAGTGTGGAGCTAAAGGAAGAAAATTCGGGAAAAGTACGGCTCAAGCCTCTTGAGCAAGCAGGAGTAATAGCTATAGAATATGAGTTTATTCAGCCATTAATAGTCAATGAAGAATGGCTCTACGGCAAATTTGTTGATGGGCAGCTTAAAGAAAAGGGAAAAGGTTGGATTAGGTGGAGAAAAGGAAATAAATTGTATATCAACTATTCACTGTTCTCTTAATCAGTGAATCCCTTGGAAACAAAACGCCGGTCGTAAAACCGGCGTTTATCCAATGATCTCCTTTGATTAGTCCAAAACCTACTGATCCTACCCAAGAAGGAACAGCCCTTTTCAATCCAACTATGAAGGACAATTAACTTACTGTCCTACAATTACCTGACTTTGTGCACTATTGGCTTTTCCATCTTCTATCAATACCATTAATGAACCTGAAGCGGCTTTATCCCGGTCAAAAACTATATTCACCCATTGTTTGCCTACACTAAGATTAGTAGCTCCTGTACCTTTATTGAGGGAGATTTCTTTACCACTTACCCAGACTTTGGCCTGATCAACTCCGGTTAATTTCAAACTGAATTCTCCTGCCTTAAGTATGTTAACTTCAAATTGAACAAGGCTGAATTTTTTACCTTTATTGTCTGTAATCACAGGAATATCTCCCAAGGGCAAGTCACCGGCTACTTTGCTGTATAAAGCCTTTGTGCCAGGTACAATTTTTTTACCCGGCAGGTTTTCCCAAGTATTCACTCCATCAATTTTGCTCAAAGCCTTAAAATCAGGTGCTGCCTTCCAGCGTCTCACCAGTTTTTCATTGGTAACCCTGAAATCTCCATTGCTTCCCAGTTTGGAAAGGTAGCTGACCAAATTAATAAATTCTTGTTTTTCCAGACTAGCAGTAATTCCTGCGGGCATCAAGGAACCGGGGACCTTTTCCACATTTTTAATTTGTGATTTAGGAATGCCATTTTCATTACCGGCCATGTCTCGAATGACAACTTCTCTTGCCCCATCATTGATCAAATAGCCCATTACAATTCCACCATCATTTTTGGTTACTTTCTGCAACTCAAAACCTTCTTTGATTGATTCTGTAGGCTCAAGTATGGATTTGATAATATTGTCTATAGGTAAACTTGTACCCAAAGAACTTAAATCCGGTCCCAACTGACCACCGGCTCCACCTATACCATGGCAGTTTTGACACATCATAGAGGCTCGCCTGTAAATGGCTTCGCCTTTCACCGGATCTCCCTCAGTTTTCACTTCAATTCCAAGGAGATAGATTTCTCGTTCGCTTAATTGCTGAGGCATTTTCTCAGGAGGTAATACTCCACCTGAGGCTTCCAGGGCATCTTTAAGCTGTATGGCTCCGGCTCTGGTTCTTCTATGCACGGGGAGTAATTCTTGCATGGTTTTTCTTCCTGTCTTGGCCGTTTCTGTTGGGATGCGTGTATTGGACAATGAATTGGCCAGCACAGTGGTGGCATTATTGGAGGAAAGGAATGCAGCAAACAATTCTCGCGTGCCATTTTCTGAAGGCTTTTCTGAAAGCAGGGTAATTGCAGCATCTGTAGCCTTCTCCGGTGCTGTTTTCACCAACTGAGAAATGGCCAAGATGCGGATGCTTTCATTTTTATGCGTTTTGGCCATGTTGAGCAAAAGTTCCTGACTATCGGCATCATCAAGCTTACCCATGGCTTCCATGGCGGCTTTTCTAACCTCCTCATTGCTGTCTTGGTTCTTTAGCAAGATAAGGTCCAATAGGTCGGCTTTTTTCCACATGCCTACCAATTGCAATACTTTTATCTCTACCGCTTCATTTTTACTTGAAAGCAAGGTTCTCAATTGAGCAGAAGAATGCTGTGGTGCCAAGCCTCTTTCTGAAGCTGCTTTGTACAGTAGTTCCAGGTCTTTCAATTGGCTTTCTACATTCGTAGATTTTGGATTGATGGCTTGTTGGTAGATTTTGGTTAAATCCTCTGTGGTGCCATATTTGGCCAATTTTTCACGAACCAATTCCAGGTATTTATCCGGGACCTTATTGTCGCTATACAATTGAGCAAGCAAAGAGGTGGATTTTGGGTCACCTACGGTATTTAAAGCAAATATGGTTTTGTCCATATTCCCGAAATAGCCAGGATCATTTAATAATTTTGGTAACCAAACCGGGCTTAAAGTGTTGATGGTGTGCCATAAGGCAAAGTCCAGGTTAACATCCATGGTTTGATCCAATGCCTCCAAAGCAGCAATAGTGGCTTCTGCAGTGCTGAAATTTTGAAGCCCTACAACCGCTTCTAACCTTACCGTTGCGTGGCTATCCTTAGTGGCTTTTGCCAATAGAGATTGGGTTTCAGGGATGTCTTCTTTCCAATGCACCAATACCCTTATGGCTGCAGCTCTTGCTTCAGGATTTTTAGCCGTCAATAGCTTTTCCAATAAAGGTACATTCACTGCACCAATGGCCTGATGCATCCAAAGCCCTTCCAATAAATGGTGCTCAAATTCTGGATTTGAAGGATCAAGCGTATCGATCCATTTACTTAATGCATCTTTTACTTCCTGTTCGTCCTTATTTTTAAGGATCAACTTCGCCTGTAATCTTTCCCAGTTTTCTTCCGATTTTAAGGCTTCCAATAATTCCGGAATGGTTTTATCCTGCAAATCAGGGTACTTGACCAAAGGACTGTCTTTTTTTGTTATTCTCCAGATCCTGCCATGCTGTTGGTCTCTTCTGGAATCGAAAAAGTCAACTTCCCCGTGCTGAATGATAGGGTTGTACCAATCCGCAATATATATTGCGCCATCTGGTCCCATTAAGATGTCAACCGGTCTGAAGCCAATATGATCTGTCCATAATAAATCATCAGCCTGCTTAGAAACAAAGCCACTACCTTGTTCTTCCAAAACAAAACGATTCACACGGTTGGCCCTAAAATCATTGGTAATAAGGCTTCCTGCCCAATCTTCCGGCATATGTGCACCTGAGACAATGTCCAAGCCACTGTGTTTTGGTTGACCAGGATTCAAGCCGCTTAAAATTCGTTCAGCACCTGGAGCTGTTGCAAATGTGGCACCTGGAAAGGCATAATTAATCCCTTCTCTTCCAGCGCCATCTGTCAAAAAGCTTTTCCCCCATTTGTCAAATTGCAGGCCCCAGGGGTTAATCAATCCTTTTGCATACACTTCTAACTTTTGGGTTTTAGTATTGTATTGCCAAACACCGCCTCCCTCTAATCTGCGAATGCCATAGGGCGTTTCTACGTGACTGTAGATGTAAATGGACTGGTTGAAATACATCAAGCCGTCAGGACCCCAGCGGAAGGTATGAATGAGGTGGTGGGTATCACCAGTTCCAAAGCCTGAAAGTATTTTGGTTCTTTCATCTGCTTTGCCATCTCCATCTGTATCTTTTAGGTGTAGGATTTCTGTAGAATTGGCCACATAGACGCCACCATCACCAGGCAAGAGGCCAGTAGGGGTGAAGAGACCTTCAGCAAAAACAGTAGATTTGTCTGCTATTCCATCCCTGTCGGTGTCCTCTATGACAAGGATCTTGTCATTGGCAGTTTCGCCAGGCTTCAAGTGCGGGTAAATGGTACTGCTTACCACCCATAACCTGCCTTGGGCATCCCAGTTCATTTGAATTGGCTTCACTACCATTGGTTCAGCCGCAAATAAATTGACTTCAAAACCTTCAGCTACCTGGAACCTGTCCATTTGGTCCTGTGGGTCAGGAGAGGGGATATCCCTAAGCGCATTCTGGCCATGTGCCGAAAAGCTTGTTATTAAAAGTAGAAGTGCCAATGAAATTTTATTCCAGAGGTATTGGGTTGATTTCTGTTGCCGTTTAGCCTTTTTGGGTAGGCATTTTATATAGGATATTGATTCCAAGATCATTGTATTAGGGGCTTTTTCAGTAAAATGGTTCAATCGATTTAAATCCAGTTATTATGGCAACCGTTCCAGTAAATATTGCGCGCTTTGAGGCTTTTTAGCTTGATTGATTTGATCATCCAGCCAAAGAATTAAAGCATCCAATGCAGCCAAACCTTCCTTATGTCTGCCTTGTTCATAAGACCTGAAACCTATAATATAGGTTCTGTTTTGAGGACGGTATTGGTGAAAATATATTTTATCTTTCTCTCTTATTAAATTAAGCAATTGCTCAGACTGTTGTTTGGATGGACTTTGCTGCAATGAAATTCCTTTTTCCCAGTCATTTCTGGATCCTACGACTTGAAGTTTTCCTCCGATAGACAACGTATACATTCCTTTCTTTAACCCATCTACCGTTATCATTTTACCATCCAATTGGGATTTTGTAACGGGTATTGAAGTTGCTTGAAGGGTACTGTTAAATGAAAAACCTTTTGATTTATCTGTTATGGCAAAGTTTTCTGTTGGAACATTGCTTTCGACAGTTGCCGTAGAAGCATCAATTTTAAAGGTGGGAATTTCAGTTTTGAGCTTCAGTTGATCCAATAGGGTTTCAGCAAGAAGCAAATACCCAGCTTCGTTCAAGTGAACACCGTTATTTTCATAGTGCTTCAATCGTTCGGGGGTATTGAATGCATTAAATACATCAATAAAAACTAGCGATCTACTTTTAGCGATTTCGGAAATAGCCTCGTTGTATAATATTAACCCTTCATTTCTCTTTTCCAAAAGTGCATCAGATCCTGCAATTGCTTGTGGAATGGTGGAAAGCAAGAGTGCTTTAGTACCGATGGCTTCCACACTGTCGAGCAATTGGTTTAAGCCTGCTTTAAAGTGAGACAATCCTGCGGCACCTTCTTGTGCTTCCACGTTGCCATAGCCTATAATTATCCAGTCTGGTTCCGCCGCTTTTATTTGAGAAATAAGCAAGTCATAAGGTCCGGGAGGATTGGTATAATAGCTTCTGGCTTCTCCAAAAACGGTATCCCCAGACCAGCCCAGGTTTCTAAAGGTGAGGTGTTTATCAGGCCAATAATTGGTAAGCCGGTATTCGAGGAATCCATATTCCTGTTCATTTTCAATCAGTGCGTTTCCCAATAAAACGATCCTGTCCCCATCTTTTGGGTCTAAGGTCTGTTGGGAAAATACAGCGGAATGGAAAAACACCAGGAAGAAAAGAAAAATGTAATATCTGTTCATAGGAATGTATTGGGTAATGGTATGGTCTGTTAATGGAAGCTATAAATATAAAGAGGAACTAAGAGTACCAGGCACATTAATTTATTAATTTTATTACTGGTTGGTTTTTTAGACCAATGGTAGGGGGAATTAATAGCTTTGGAAAAAGGCAGAAGCTTTATTTTAAAATCAAACATAATATTAGTTTAAACTGCCAAAACCGCAATAGCATTGATTTTGGTACCCAATTATCAGGCTTTTCTCATTTTGGAATGTGCTGACCGAATTCAAGGTGTTAATTGAAAGAAATCCTATATATATTTGTACTCGAAATTCGACACGAATATATTGATCTATAAAAATCCCCTTAATTAATGAGTGCATTACTAAGTGCAAGGCCAGCCAGTTTTTCGCGTGTTACCATTACCGAACTTATGATACCCTCTTTTGCTAACTTTGGTGGCAAAATTCATGGAGGCATTTTACTTTCTATGATGGATAAGGTGGCTTACACTGCTGCAACCAAACACAGTGGCGCTTATTGTGTCACGGTTTCTGTAGATACGGTAGATTTTCTGCAGCCAGTGGAAGTAGGGGAGTTGGTTTCTTTAAAAGCCTCAGTAAATCACGTGGGCAACAGTTCCATGATCATCGGGATCAAGGTGATTTCAGAAAATGTAAAAACAGGGGTTGTAAAACATACCAATACCTGTTACTTTACCATGGTAGCCAAAGGAGAGGATGACAAGCCTACACCTGTTCCACCATTATTATTGGAAACCCGTACAGATGTCAGGCGCTTTGTAGAGGCTATTAAAAGGAAAAAGTACAAAAGTGAATACGGAGCAATCCTTAAGGAGCTAAAACGCACCTGGGACCAGGAAGCCATTTCCACAATGCTAAAGGGCCAGCGCTGTGAAGTTTCATTGGAAATTAAATAATCCTATTCCTTTTTTTCGAAAACCAGAAAATGCTGGATATTTAAAAATTGGCCATTGGTAGTCAATTTGAATCCATTGGCTTCCAATTCTTTCTTTACTTGCTTAACGGTCATTTTATGCAATGGCTTTATGGCCACTTTAGGATCCTCACCACGGTATTCAATAAGCAATAACTTACCCGTTGGATTTAAGGATTTCTTGATGTTTAAAAGCATCTCTTTGGGAAAAGCCAACTCATGGTAAACATCCACCATAATTACCAAATCTAAGGTATTTTCAGGTAAGTTTGGGCTTTTTTCTGTTCCCAATACCGTTGTTACATTGTCTACTTTTTGTTCAGTGGCTTTGTTTTTAATGTAGTTTAAGGCGTCTTGTTGAATGTCCACCGCATATACCTTACCTGAAGGTACCCTTTCAGCGATACGAAAAGTATAAAAGCCAGAACCTGCTCCCACATCCGCGACATTACTGTTCTCACTAATTGGTAATTTGGCAATGGTCATCCCCGTGTTTTCTTCTTCCTCGCGGCTGTCCCTTTCCAGCCAGGCTACGCCATGAAATCCCATGACATGAGAAATTTCTCTACCCATGTAGACTTTACCAATTCCATCTCTCGATGGCTCCTTTTGGGAATAGTCATTTCCAGTTTGTGCAGTTACTTCTCCGGATAGGCAAAGGGAGAACAAGGACAAAACAATTAGTAGGTATCTCATGGTTTTAACAAGGCTATTGTGGATTGCTTGTTTAATTTAACCTAAAATACCTAAAAGTTCCACTGATATTTGATAAAGTTTAGCCAACATTAATGACCTAAAAGGAAATAGAGGGAATGCTGAAAGAGCAAATGAGGGGGATAATTCGAAAGGTACCTAAAGAGAAATGAGTAGAAGATGGATTTGAGAAGCGAAAAGTGGGACAATAATGAACAAGGCGGATGAGTGGCGATAAAGCCCTTCTGGCTGTTGTTTATTGTTAAATTTATTTATAAGTAGCTCTATTTAATGGAATTATACGAATATATCCAAACTTAATAGTTAATTTAACGTGTAAACAAAACAGGATAGGACCTTTCAATAAAATATAAAGTCATGAATAAAATTGTACTCATTTTTGGAATCCTCTTATCTTCATCGGTGGCTTATGGACAGGGATTAATTATCCGCCATATTCCCCATTCAATTCAAAGTAATCTGGATGTGCCTCATAATCTAGGCTATAGGACCTTAAACTTTGAGTCATCACTTGGCCGTAAAGTTCCAGCACTTGAGTCAAATGTTAGTGATAATAAATCGGAGGAAGATTCAAATGTATCCATTTTAGACCCTTCAAAGGGTTTTTCTTCCAATATGCCTGTCAAAGATTTCTCCAAAGATTTACCCTCCAGAATACCTATGTTTGGCAAGAAACCAGTGAAATTTGGGATTCAATTGGAGGGCATAAAGAAATAGTTTTATTCTTTCGTTAGGCTCTAATCGGCTTTATGAAATACTTTACCATCCTAATAGCATCATTTCTGTTTTTTATTGGGTCAACTCTGATGGCTTATTTGCTATGGAACATTGAACAACAATGGACATGGAAAGTTTTAATGATTTTTTGTCCAACTTTTTGTGGATATTTAATTGTCAAGAACCTCCAAAACTATTCAAAAATTCAACAAAACAAAAATCATCTCCAGGTCTCGAAATTATTCAGCTCTCGAACTTATAACCTGAACGATCTCACATCTTGGACTGAGGAAACCAACCTTTATCGTGTGAGATACAGGAAGATGAAACTTACATTTCCTAACACCCAGTTAACACTGGTCGACCATGTAGATCGAAGAAATATTGAACAACTTTATCATTTTTTGCGAACTCACTACAAGAGTCGTATGAAGCAAACTTAACGGGGGAACAACGAAACTTAAAAACGAAAAGTCAAGGGAGCCGAACAGTCTGTAAATGTATGTTACTACTGCCTAACCTCCAGTTTTAGCGTAATTGGACTGTGATTTCTGGATTTGAGAATTTATTTGTTGAATGAAATTTTTTGGCAGCAAAGAAGCGAAAGGTGGGGCAATAATGAACAAGGTGGATGAGTGGCGAAAAAGCCCTTCTAGGCGTTATTTATTGTTAAATCTATCTATAAATAAGGCTATTAAATAGACTTACTACGAATATATCCAAACTTAATATTTAATTTAACGTTGCAATAAAAATAGGATAGCAACACTCAATAAAATATAAAGACATGATTAGAATAGTATTTATTTTTGGAATTGTATTTTTATCAACTGCCTCTTTTGGACAAACCGTTCACTATCCCTACAAACAAGGCGATATTTTTTCAAGGGTTGATATCCAATCAATTAAAAAGTTCAATCCGGATTTATTTCTCAATTTTACGGAGCCCAAGGTTGAGTCAACCATTAGGGCTACTGAAACGGACAAAGTTGAGTCAACCATTAATCCTGAAATTAGGACCAAAGAAACTGATGACGAATCAAATATGCCCATCATAGACTTATCAAAGAATTTTTCTTCCAATATGCAGGTGAACGAATTCTCAAAGGATTTCCACTCTAATATGCCTATCGTTACTAAGTTGCCAGTTGGTTTTTCGATTGAATTGGATGGTATAAAGAAATAATATTCAAGAAGAAATTATGGCCGCTAAACCTCTAAAATAAAAGCGCCTTAAGTTTTTATAGCAACGGGCAGGTTTTCTTATGGCTGTTTAACCTTCAAATGCAATAACACTTCACATCTGTTTCATCGAACCCCTATATTCATGGGGTTTTGGGGATTCAATAGGCAAACTATTGAATAATCAGTGTTAAAAAGATAGGGAAATATTACAAAAATTCTTACTTTTATTACAAACCCAATCTTCTATGAACATAGCAAAAACCTTTGTATTGTCTGTATTGATGTTTTCAGGTATTTCTTTTTCTATCAAAGCCCAAAGCTTTGAAGATGGAAAAGCCATAATTGATCTGGTTGCCAGCTATGCAAAGGCCAGAGAAAGCATAGATACAGTAATGCTCAAATACATTATCACTGAAGACATGGATCAGTTGGTGTCTAGTGGTGAATGGAGACACGGAAAGGCAGCAGCTGTTAAAGGAATGGCCGAAAGTTCTAGCACCAATCCTGGTGACAGGGTGTTAAAAGTCGAGCGTGTGCGTTATTTGAAGGAAGATGTTGCTTTGGCCGATGCAAGATACATTATTAAAAACGAGGACGGTACAGAGCGAAAAATGTGGAGCACTTTTGTAACCATAAAAAAAGGGAAGCAGTGGAAGATTGCGGCTATTAGAAATATGAAACCTGCGGAGTAGGACAGCCTTTATTATTCCTTTATCTGTTAATGAAATTTTGAAACACACTGTTCAGAACCATAATCACAAGAAAAATCCTTTAAAAGAAAGGAATAGATTGAGTAAAAAATATCCTAAAAATAGCGGCCAATTTCTTGACCGCCATTGTTTTTATCCTTTTACTTCATTGACTACTTTGATGGCTTTTTCTGCCATTTCTTGAATTTTAGCGTAGTTTTTCTCTTGAAGCAATTGTTTGCTAACCAATTTACTGCCCATACCTACGGCACTTACTCCAGCTTTAAACCAAGCTTCAACATTGTCCTTGTCTAAAGACACGCCACCTGTTGGCATAAAGATCAAATTTGGGAACAATGATTTAATACCAGCCATGAAATTGGGTCCTAGCATGTCACCTGGAAACAATTTGATCATTTTAGCGCCTAGATTCTCTGCTCTGATGATCTCAGAAGGAGTCATACATCCAGGGATCCAAAGCTTGTCATGCTTGTTCGCAACTTCTACTACTTCTTCAACAAGTCCTGGGCAAATGATAAAATCAGCTCCAGCCTCAATATAAGTCGTGGCCATTTGCGCATTTTTAATGGTACCAATACCCAACAACAAATCCGGCATTTCACTGTTTCTTAGCGCAACCATTTTCTTGAAGTTGTTCAATGCCGCTTCACCTCTGTTGGTATATTCTACCAGGCGAATACCTGCCGCATAAAGCGCTTTCAATACTTCAAGGCTAACAGTTTCATCCGCATCAAAATATAGAGGGAGAATGGCTTGATCGGTTATTTTCTTAAGTATAGTTTCGTTTTTATTCATCTTGATAAGATTTAAAGTAAATTACCCCGGAGAATTCCCGGGGTAATTTATATAAGTTATTGATTTTTAGCAAGTTCTTTCCTTTTGTTAAATTTTAACTTTAACAACCATTTTCTTGATATCTCCCTCGCCAATCATAGGCGAGTGTACATCTTCAGGATACAGAATTACAAATTCTCCTGGTTCCATTCCGAAATACATTTCTGGTTCATCAACATAAAAGGATACATCCTTTTCAGAATTATAGGTTCCTTTTACCTCAGTGCACTTTTCTCTCGGTTTCCATCCAATGCTCTCTTTCCCTTTGATTAAAACTTGAATATCAATGTGCTTGTCATGACACTCAAATTTCTCATTGGATTCGGCCTGAGTTTTAGCTCCTTTTTCAAAAACAGCAGCTATTAAATTATCCCCGTCAATTACATATTTGCCTTCTTCCATTTCATCCAAATTGCTGGACTGTATAAAAGCGAATGCTTTTTCAAACAATGGATGCACGCTATTGTATCTTGCGGCATTGGATAATGTATCAAGTATCATGGTTTTGTTTTGGATTAAGTATTACTATCGTTGAACTCTACCACTTGCATCTCCACCCATTAGTACTTCAACCTCTGCAAGTGTTGCATGGTTCATGTCTCCTGGGAAGGTATGTTTCAATGCGGATGCCGCAACAGCAAACTCAGTAGCACCTTTAAGGCCCATTTCCTGAATCAAACCATAAATGAATCCACTGGCAAAAGAATCTCCACCACCTACGCGGTCAACGATTCTAATGTCATATTTTTTAGAATGATAAAATTCATCACCATCATATACCAAAGCACTCCATCCGTTGTCAGAAGCACTGTAGCTTTCTCTAAGGGTAGAAGCAATGTATTTGAATCCGAATTTTTCTTTCATTTGCTTGAATACATCTTTGTAGCCTTCAAGGTTCAATTCACCTTTGGTAACATCAGTTTCCTTGCTGTGGAAGCCTAATGTAGTTTCAGCATCTTCTTCGTTGCCGATACAAACATCCACATACTGGCAAAGTCTGCTCATTACTTCCCTGGCTTTTTCCTTGCTCCATAATTTCTTACGGTAGTTAAGGTCAATGCTGGTAGTAACACCTTTTGCTTTGGCTGCTTTAAGTGCTGCTTCAGTCAATGCTGCTGCTTTGTCACTCAATGCAGGCGTAATGCCAGTGGTGTGAAACCAAACTGCACCTTCAAATATTTTATCAAAGTCAAAATCAGAAATTTCAGCTTCTGAAATGGAAGCATCAGCCCTGTCATATACTACCTGAGAAGCTCTCATAGATGCTCCTGTTTCCAGAAAGTAGATACCAAGTCGTTTGCCACCTCTAGCAATGTATTGTGTGTCCACACCGTACCTGCGCAAGTGATTGATGGCTGATTGCCCAATAGGATTATCGGGAACCTTAGTCACGAAAGTGCCATTCAGCCCATAATTGCAAAGGGCTCCAGCCACATTCGCTTCACCGCCACCATAGGTTATGTCAAAAGTATCAGTTTGTACAAAACGCTTAAAATCAGGGGTAGAAAGGCGAAGCATTACCTCACCTAGTGTAACTACTTTTTTGGACATGATTGTTTATATGTTTAATGATTAATTGAAATTCTTTATTATTAATCTTTAAAAAGACATTTTAATGGCATAATGATTAAAAAAGCCCTTTTCAAGACAAGATTACTGCTTAATTTTCTAAAAACCAAATATATTCATTGGGCTCCAAAGCATCTAATTCGCTATCAATCACATAAATTTATAGCATTTAATGCATTGGAAGACTGTTAAACTTAAATACCAATATCTTCTTATTTTTAAAATGAATTAGACCTTTAATTAACCGTTGTAAAGGCTTCAAAAAAGGTCATTTTGCAGGTATTACCAACATGTATTTAAGCACTAAAACCAAGCCGAATTTAATTGCCATTGATGATTTTAACCTTCGAGACTAGTTCCTTAATGGTTTATTCAAGTCTACCTTGAGTTGATTCCTCGCTTTTTTGAAATCGATGTACTCAGCCAATTGCTCAAAGGACAAGACCTTGTATTCATTGTTGCTTAGAAAATCTAGGTACCTCAAAAACATCTCTGGAGGGGTATTTACCCAAGGATGTTCCAGATCAGGTACCCCATGAATGGTTAAAACAACAATTTGTCCATCCTTTGCTTGCGATAAAGCTTTCATTGTTTCAGCCTCATTTTCTGAATCGGTCGCCCAACTTGGAATGAGGTAAGGGTGGTCCTCTAAAGGATTATAGGCTCTTTTACCTCCCGCCCGGGCCAATAAGTAATCTTTTTTGTCAAGGGCCTGCAGGACGATTTCACTCATTGAATAGCCTGGGTATGCAAAGCTTATCAAAGGTTTAATGCCTAAGGAATCACATTTATCCTCTATATAGTTTATCTCCTGTAGGATTTCTTCCTCAGATAATTTCCCCACAGGAGCATGATTGTGGGTATGGTTGGCCACTTCAAAACCCATTCTGTCCAACTGCTGCATTTGTCGCCAGTTCATGTACTTGGTGCTGTCCGAAAAGTTAGGGGGGAATTCACAGACGAAAAAGGTAGCACCAAATCCTCTCTCTTTTAATAAGGGAGCAACATTAGAATAATGGCTTGCGACCCCATCGTCAAAAGTCAATATGACTGTTTTGTCTGGAATCGGTTTTTTGATTATTTGACCGAATCCAGGTAAATACACTAACATTAAAAACAACAATACGCTCGTCCTGACACAATGGATTGCATTTGCAGTGGAATTTGATTTAAACTGCACCATTGATCAATTTTTTTTGTTTTGCTGCTCTCTATATTTAAGTTGCAAACCTTGCAGAAAATAACGTAAAACCTGGTCTCTACAAAGCCTGTACTGAGCTTGCTCAGGTTTTCTGAAGAAGGCACTTATTTCATGCTTGCTCATTTCCCGTCCTGCCAAAGCTAAAATCTCCATGATGTCTTCATTTTGGAGCTCAAGGGCAATTTTTATCTTGCGTATAATCTGGTTGTTGCTCAGTCTGCTTTCAGGAACGGGCTGAGGACCTTCCTTTTTACCTCTTTTGTAAATGATAAAGCCGTTTAAAAACACAGCCAATTTAAAATCATTGATGGGTTTTGATTCCGGGTCATCATCTCTTTTAAGCCAGTCGCTTACCTCCGTTCGGGTTACTTCCAGTTCTGCGAGACCAAAGATTTTAATCATTTGGTCATCTCCAAAATCAAAAGTATACCTCAAACTTCTTATTACATCATTGTTTTGCATAGACCATAAAGGTAAACAATGACTTTGAAAAAGATTTAAAGTTTTAGAGACTAAAGGCATTTTTATTCAGAATTGCAGGATAAGAGGGATTTTTTGTTAGGTTTTTTTAACTTAAGCCTATGATTGGAGAAAATTTCACATTAATCACTGGGGCCAGTATGGGGATTGGTAGAGCTTTTGCAATGGCTTGTGCTGCAAGAGGAATGAACCTTGTGTTGGTGGCCTTAGCAGATGGGCAACTAGCAGCGGTTCAAAAGGAAATTTTAGCTTCATGGAATGTGAAGGTGCATATTTTCCCCATTGACCTTATAGAAGAGGATGCAGTAAAGCAATTGTATGACTTTTGTATTGAAAAGAAACTGACAATCAATGTATTGATCAATAATGCCGGAATTGGAACAGGAGGGAGGTTTGAAAATATAGGCTTGGAAAAACAACTTCAGATCCTTGATTTGAATAACAAGGTGCTGGTCAGAATGTGCCATTATTTTTTACCGCTACTCCAAAAGCAGGACAAAGCCTATATTTTAAACATGAGCAGTATGGAAGCCAATTTGCCATTGCCTTATAAAGCGGTTTATACAGGTTCCAAAAATTTTGTTTATGCCTTTAGCCTTGCGCTTAGGGAAGAGCTGAAACGAGGCCCCGTTAGTGTTACTGTGGTCTGTCCTGGTCCGGTTGTGACCAATGCAGAGGGCCTAGAACGCATGAAAGCCCATGGAAGTCGGGCTAAATTGGTAGTGTTGATGCCAGGTGAAGTGGCTGAAATAGGTTTAAAAGGCTTATTGAAGGGCAAAACCATAATCATTCCTGGCAAAATCAATTGGGTATTGGTCAAACTGTCTCGTCTTTTTCCTACGGCCACTAAAATGCGGTTATTGGAGCGTTTGTTTCGCGTATACAATACGCATTAGGTTATATTCCCAAAATAATCGTTAATTCCGCATTGCTTACAACTCATTGCCCAAAGCCTATCAGCGTCAGAAATAGAAGCCGCTTTTTTTGAAACTGCTTTGGGCTTGCATTTGTCCCAATATTTTCCTGATTCACCTTTTACCGTTTCATCAGCCGCGAGGAAAATAGAAGTAGCAGCACCTTCGGCTGGCATTTTGCCTGTTAGCCTTCTTAGTTTCCACATCAGCCCATGAAAGGAGAAGGTATGTTTAAGGCCGATATCTGTTTTTACCAAACCAGGCTGAACGGCATAGATGCTCAGTTTTTTATCGGGTTTTAATTGATCAAATGCTCGAGTGAACAATACATTGGCCAACTTGGACTGTGCATAAGCCCGCAGGCCATGGTAATTATTGGTCAGATTGACATCTTCAAAATGAATTTTGCCATGAAAATGGGAATCTGAGCTGACAGTTATAATTCTTGGGTCTTCTGCCTGGATCAGTAAAGGCAATAGTAAATGGGTCAATAAAAAAGGAGCGAGGTGATTGATGGCCCATTGTCGCTCTATTCCATCATCCGTCAACACCATATCAGAATACCAGCTTCCTGCATTGTTAATCAAAACATCTATCACCTGGTATTTGTCAGTAATTACTTCCGCTAAACTTCTTATTTCCTTCTGAGAACTCAGGTCAGCAATGGCATAGTCCATGTTGGCTTCCGGATATTCCTGCTGTATTTTGGCTATTGCCGCGGTGGCTTTTTCCTTTGTTCTACAGACAAGAATCACTTTATAACCTTTTACGCAAAGTGCTTTGGCTGTTTCAAATCCTATGCCTGCATTGGCTCCAGTAATAAGGCAAATTCTTTTCGTCATGTTGGCTTTTGTTGGACTAAAAGTGAATTTTGGAGTAAAATTAATTTTTACTATTCAACATTTATCAATCTGATAATGAGGTAAATATGATTCGTTAAATAAAGTTTAACTTTATTGACCTTCTTTTAATTTCTCTTTGGCCTCCTTAATCACCGGATAAAGGTCATAGGTAGGATAGAACTCGGTAGAGAAGGCCCCCCAAACACTTTTTTCCACGGCTATGTTGAGGTTGCGGAGTTCGCTGGCAGGAATTTTAAGGGTTACCACCTGACCTATTCCCATCATCACGTACCAATTGATTACGCGGGCGGAAGGAGGAGGAAAATTTTCTAAAAATCCATTCTTATTACGGATTTCTCTCAACTCTTCAATGTTTTTGTCCTGATGGTGTTTCATCATGATGGTAATCATAATACTGTCTGAAGAAGTAGTGAGCGTATCGGTTTGTCCCTGGCTAAAACCCGGCATCAACAGCAAGAGCAAACCCAGAAAGATAACCCATTTGAATTTTTTATTAAAGATCTCCATTTTTTGCTGTGCTAGAAATTTGTTCATATAAGCCAATTTAGTTAAATACCATGGGAATACGAATTAAATTAATATGGAAATTGGTGCAAAATGATCCTTAAAAAGGCCCTCAAGATGGTAACAATTGTCCTGGTATTACCGATTCATAGTAAACCACCCAAAATTTAATGGTTAATAGCTAATTTTATTTCAGAAGTAATGCCAATACTTATTATCATTAGCACTTTTTAAAAGTTCTTTTGGGATAATTCATATTTTAAAAATATCCCATCATACTTGATCGTTCCATAGTTCGATGATTCATAAATGGTATCCACATTAAATGCATCCTCAATATGAAAAGTAATTTTATCGCACACAAAAGATCCTGCATCGGTAGTGACCTTCACATTTTTATCAATGACTTCATACTTCCCAACATTATTGTTGTTATTACCTTCCCAAGTGGTTCCTATGGCAGGGTCATTTTTCCTGAAAATATTATTTAAGGGGTCATCTGTAGCTGTATTCATTTGGGAGATATTTTCTCCACAGGAAAACCATATATTTTCTATTGGTTCATCAATTAGATCTGAATCAATCAATACCTTGAACTTCCTCGGTTCCAATGGTTCAGCTATTGTTACGGTCATCTTTGCATCGGCCATGAAAAATGATTCCAGTTGGTAGGTCCATTGATTTCCTTCTTCCATATAAGGGAAATTCTCATTTCCCCCACAAGCTCCTTCTTCAGGCTCATTATCATCTGAAATACAAGATAGGTTAAGGCTTGAAGTTAAAATAATTGCCAAAAATGGCATTCCAATAATGGTACTTTTGAAACGCATAATTAAAAGTTCTAAGTTAAAAATAGTCTAATAAAACCCAATATTAAAGATTTAATATTCAATATTTATCGCCGGTTATAAAAAACCATCAAATAAGTTTTAAAACTATAGTCCATAGCCGTTAATGTTTTGGCCAAATGCGATTAGGTCTAAGTTTCAGTGTGACGTTTTCTCTAATTTAAAATACTCTGCGTGAATCATTAAAAAAGCATTACCCTGACCTGTGGTCAGATTATTTGAATGAGGGTTATTAACTGTTCTATTTTATTTTCCAAAAGATTAAAAGGTAAGATTATTGAATCTTTCCTTTACCCCCGGAAGGGTTAGATACCATTAAGGTGAAATTGGTCAAGAGCATTTATTACAAACGCCTTGATAAACCATACTAACACTTAATGCATTAAAACCGGCCGGAATACTGGCGGCAGGGATTTTGGTTTGTGTAAGGCAGAATGTTTCGTTGCATTTGATACAATGGAAATGGATGTGTTGATCTTTTGGCTCGCACGCACAACCTTCTTCACATAGTGCGTATTTTACAGCTCCCGTTCCATCTTCTATGCTATGAATCAATTTTTTCTTTTCAAAGGTCTTTAGGGTACGGTATAAGGTGGCCTTGTCTGCACGGTCAAACTTACTTTCAAGGTCATTAAGACTCACCGCAACAGTTGATTCCACTAATTTTCTTAAAACCAATAACCTCATGGTAGTTGGTTTTATGCTTTTTTCTTCAAGTTTTTCCTCCAATTCACTTCCCATAATTCCTTTGGTTTTTTTACCTAAATGGGCTATAGCCTCTACTACTGATTAAAAGTTAATCCCAAGTCAATTAGTTCCAGCTAAGGTGCTGGCAATAATCAGCTTTTAATCTGAATTATGCAAAGGCTATTCAAATACTAAATAAAAATAATCCCACTAAGGGATGACTGGATACCAATCCTATATTCCTGATCCAATTATATTAGATTAATGATTAAATTAATGTTCTCAAAGTCTTCGTAGTAACCCCTTTTAGGTATAAATAGATTAGGTGGAATTAAAGGAGACAGGAATTGAAGCTTCCAAAAGAAAAACCATATCTTGTATTTAAGAAAATATTTAATTTATGAATAATGCCTTTAAAAATCAGATAAGTACTGTCGAGGAATTGAGGGAAATCCTTGGTTACCCAAGAGAGTTGGTGCAGAAAAAAGAGATCAATTTTATTGACGAGCATTGTAAAAATTATATTGCCAAATCTCCAATGCTTTTGATAAGCACTTCTAATAAAGAAGGGAAATGTGATGTGTCTCCTCGAGGCGATCCGGCGGGTTTTGTAACTGTCCTTGATGAGCGATACTTGATCATTCCGGAAAGACCTGGAAATAAGCGATGCGATTCATTGGTAAACATTCTCTCGAACCCTCAAATCGGCCTTATTTTCATTATCCCCGGACTGAAAGAAACTTTGAGAATCAATGGAAAGGCCTTGCTTACCCGTGACAAGGATTTGTTGGAAAAGCAGCAGGTCAATGGAAAGTGTCCTGAAGTAGGGATAGTAGTGGAAGTTGAAGAGTGCTATATTCATTGTGCAAAGGCCTTTTTAAGGTCCAAATTGTGGCAACCTGAAACCTGGCTGGAAAAAGAGGAATTACCGGTAGTTGCCAAAGTTTTGGCAGATCATATCAATAGTGAGAATTTTTCATCTGAAGACATTGAAACAGTACTTAAAGAAAGCTATTTAAAGCGTTTGTATTAACCTATTAGAAGTTAAACACTTTTAATTTAGCCTTTGATCACTATTCTTTACCATTTTCAAATAACTGATATTTAATTAATGAAACGTAGAAAGTTTGTCCACCAACTGGGTGCAGGTTCCTTGCTGGCCTCCCTGCCATTTACTTCTTTGTCCTTTAAAGCCAATGCTGCAAGTAAGAAGAATGCCAAAAAATTGCGTTTTGGGCTGGTGGCAGATGTGCACAAAGATTTGACACCAGACGCCAATCAGCGATTGGAGGAGTTTATAGACAAGGCCATCTTAAGAGAGGTTGACATGGTGATACAATTGGGAGACTTTTGTATGGGGGATGATAAAAACAAGGAGTTTATGGGCATCTGGGAAACTTTCAAAGGGCCTAAATACCATGTCCTTGGTAACCATGACATGGATCGGAATTCAAAGCAGGAAATGTTGGATTTCTGGGGCATGCCCAATACTTATTATTCTTATGACCTGAAGGGAGTCCATTTCATCACCTTGGATGCCAATTTTTTGTTTCAAGATGGGAAGTATATTGATTATCATAAAGCCAATTTTTATGTGGAAAGTGCGGTAAGGACCTATATTGATGACGAGCAGATTGAATGGTTTCAAGCTGACCTTGCTGCCACAAAATTACCGACTATTGTACTTTCCCACCAAAGTCTATGGCACCACCAATGGGGAGTAAAAAACAGGTTGCGAATTCAGGAGATAATGGAAGCTGAGGCAGAGAAAGTCATATGCTGTTTTAATGGGCACAATCATATTGATTTTCATCGCCACTTGAATGGAATTGATTATATAGAAATCAATAGCATGTCATACCAGTGGATGGGAGAGAAGTATACCAGTTTGGATAGGTTCTCAAAGGAGCAATACGAAAAATACCCTAACTTGCCGCATATTGCTGCGTATAAGGATCCACTTTATGCATTTGTAACCATTGATCCAGCAGGCACACTTACCGTGGAAGGTGTAAGAAGTCAATGGATAAAGCCCACACCTTATGAATTGGGAATGCCAGAAGGACAATACGGAAGTGTCTCTACTGCAGTAATATCGGACTATAAGGTTACCTTTTGATTTTAACCTGAAATAGGCAATCAATTTTTTATTCCCTGTAGGGATTAATCCTTTAAATAATGAACTGGTTGGGCTGATAAAAGTTAGAGAATCTTATTAATAATCCCTTCTAACTCCTTTATTCAATACAGAAATTCTCATGAATTAATGGAAGTTTGATTATTTCGAATTTCCGAGCCCCAAGGGGCGAAATAACCTAGCCAAGGGTGTCAGCCCTTGGTAAAAAAATGAGCACTACATGATTTTGGCGGTATTGTTGCTTTTATTCTTCAACAATGCTGACAAAATTTTAAGATTTAAAAGTTAATGGCGGGGTCTTAGCATCCGGCAATAACCCAGAAAAAAATGGCAATCGTTTTTAGAATAAATGGTGACAAATCAGAGCTGAAAGCGCCTTGATTTGTCACCATTTTAATATTTATCTGGCGTAGACATTTAATTTCCGCATATTCCAAGGCTTTTCGCCTTCTTCCAAGCTTTCAATTTTTATAAATTTGGCTTCGGAACTGTTGTCCCAACTAACGGTGTTGGCTCCTTGATTTCCTTTAGCCTGAGCTACTTCAGTCCATTGTTTACCATCTAAGGACACCATAACTTTATAATTCCCTAGATTCATTTCATCTCTAGATTCAAAAGTTAACTCCGCAAGGGCTGCCGCCTTTGGCAATTCAACCTGAAACCAACTGCCATTTTTTAGGTTTCCATCGGTTTTCCAACCTTTAAAACCAAAGACATAAGAGGGATCTCTTGTTGACCCTACACCTTGTAAAGAGGTACTGCTTGCTGTTACTTTCCAGTTGTCTTGAGGGGCAAGTACTTTTGGTACTTCAGCTACCAAGGCATCGTATTGGTAATTCCCATCCTTTTGTTCGGTGTCTTTACGGATTTTTGCTACATAATCTGCTGACACAAAGCTTCCTGAGTTACCAAATTCATTTCTAATATAAGAGGCAACAGCAGCAATATATTGGTCATCATTGCTATTCATGGCAATCATTACCCCTTCGTATTCCTTGCCTTCTATTGCTCCGGTAAGGCCATGAAGAAGTGTCTTGACGATGTATTCCGGATGACCTTGAACTCGTGGTGAACCTGAGAATGCTGGTGCAATCAATTGACCACCGGCAGCGCCAGTAGGCGTTCCAAGCCCTTTTACACCATGACAAGTTGCACAGTAACTGTCAAAAATGGTTTTTCCTTGGTTATATAGCACAAGATCAGCTGGGGAATACTGTGTTTCTGCTAGTTTTTTTGCTTCAGCAATTTTTTCCAATAGCTGTTTAGTGACCAATTGAACCCCTTTGGCTTGATTGGATTGCTGAATAGCTTTAAGGGTTTCTTCGATACCGGCAACTTTTAAAACATAGGCGCTTTGAAGGGCCTGAATGACTACTGAAGGATCAGCATCCAAAGTCCTTTCTTGGTAGGACTTTTCAAGGCTTTTCTCTCCATATTTATACAAGGTTTCGCTAGCTCGTAGTCCTTGAATCCTGATAGCCACACTTTCATCCTTGAAAAATTCCAATACAAGGTCCTTTTTAAGTAAGCCTAAACCTTCCAAAGTCCATAAGGCATGGATTCTAGCCAGTTCATTGCTGGAACTTTTGGCCATTTTTACCAAATCGGCCTGAACAGAATGGTCTTGTCTCAGAATTAAGAGTTGTTGTGCCTTGTCTCTCCACCATCCATTGGGATGTTCCAGGTGCTTGACAAGTTCAATAGCACTTTCTTCAAACATTTTGGGCTTGTTTTTGTCTCTAGACATACCCTTATAGGTTACTCTCCAGATTCTTCCATTCTCTATGACATCGTCCATTTGGTACTGAAGGATTTTTGTACGCAAGTAACTTCCATCCTGGGTCCAGTTACCTTCCTGGATAATCCCACGGTACATGTCCACGATATACAGGGTGCCATCCGGTGCAGTTGCCATATCTGTTGGTCTGAAGAATGGGTCTGTAGATTGAATGAATTCTGATTCGATATCCAAGTATTGGTTTTGAATAGAAGTGATTCCTTCCTTTTTTTCCGAATATACCTGTCTTACTATTCTACCTACAGGTTCACCATAGAAATACTGGTTAACCAACTCTTTTGGCAATCTGTCACCTCTGAAAACATCATTTCCAGCAGCACCTGTTACATTATTTAATGAACCATCAGGTTTTGTTTCCCTCATACCAGGTTCAAAATCCGCTAATCTTACCAAACTGAAAGGGAGTCTAAAATCTTTTTGGAATTGTTCTTTCACAGAATAGTTGCCATACACGATTGGAAAGTTAAAGTTTCGGGGTACTCCACCGGCACCATCCTGAAACCACACCTGTCCATAATTGTCCTGAGTCACTCCCCATTGGCCATAAGGATTTCCTGTTGGTTCCTGAATTACCCCATCAGGTGTCCATCTAATTCGCTTTGAATTGTAGGTACTGTACATCCAATTGTCCATGGCCCAGGTAAGGAAACTGGTTTGGTGTTCTACATTGCCGGATCTTCCAAGACCGGTAGCAAACAATTCTTTTTTATCTGCTTTGCCATCATTGTCGGTATCTGTGTACTTATAAACTTCGTCTTCATTGGATTCCATTGACAGAATAGTACCTGGTCCAAATGGAACGACAAATCTTGGGAAAACCAAGCTGTCTAAAAACACAACGCCATCTTCATAGATGCCATCATTGTCCTTGTCTTCCCATCTTGAGATACGGCTGGTAGGTAATAATTCACCTACTGCATCTATGTCCTGCATATAACTCCTTAACTCTAGTACATACATTCTTCCATTGCCATCAAACTGTATGGCTGCTGGTTCTTTGATTTGTGGTTCGGTCAGTATTGGCGCAATAGTATAGCCAGGTTGGAGAACGAAAGTCTTTTGTTCTTCATTGGCAGACAATGGAACCAAAGGGGCCAAAGGGCTTAGGTCAATGCCTTTCCATCTTGGAGAAGTCAGGTCTGCTGATTCAGGAATAGGAACTTCAGGGAAAGGTGCTTCTGCTCTTTTTGGATCGAGACGCTCTACAGGTGAAATATCTGAATATGACTTTTCTTGGGTGCAACTGAAAAGCAGAAGGAAAGAAACACCTAGACTAAGAAGTGGTTTTACTGAGGAATGCATTAAAATTTAATTTACTACACCTTGTTAAGATGTAAAGGTTCTGATGATATGGTCTTAATAATTGAGAACTATTGGTCCTGATTAAAATTAGAGGGACAAAGTTTACTATTTTTTTAAATATATAGAGGATTAAAAAATAATTTTTTTATCGTTTTTTTCTTACTGGGAATAATTTCCTTTAAATTATGCCGAAATAGCCTGATGACCAAAAACGATACTCGTATCAAATTTTAGCATCGGATTTAAGAGTTGAAGTATTTAACCAATTGTAGATGCGTTGACAATAATCTCTTTTTCCTGTTTTAATCCCTAACCATTCCTATTTCTATTTCAATGAAAAAGTACCTATCTATTATTTTTGCGCTAACAATTTTTGCCTCATGTGCTGAGGACAATGCATATTATTCCCTGGAAGATTATACTAAGGTCAAAAAGACAGATGTTCACATTCATATTATGTCAGACAGGCCTTATTTCGTGGAAAAGGCCAAGGCTGACAATTTTCACTTGGTGAATGTTGCCTTGGAAATAAATAAGGGTTGGGATGATGTTTATATCAAGTACAATTTTGGTAAGATACAACAGGAGCAAAACCCTGAAACTGTCGATCTGGTAACTGCATTTGCCGTATCGGATTTTGATGCTCCTTCTTGGGAAGAAAAAGTAATTTCCTGGTTAGACAGTTGTTTTGATGAAGGAGCAGTGGGAGTGAAGGTTTGGAAGAATATAGGCATGGTATCCAGAGATACTGCAGGCAATCTAATTTCGATCGACGATGTTAAGTTCGATCCTATTATAGCCCATATTCAGAAAAGGGGCAAAACCTTAATGGGACATCTTGGAGAACCTAAAAATTGTTGGTTGCCATTGGATGAAATGACGACCAATAATGATAGAAGTTATTTTAAAAAGCATCCGGAATACCATATGTACCTGCATCCTGAAATGCCTTCTCATGAAGATATTGTGGCCAGTCGGGATAGAATGTTAGAAAAACACCCTGACCTTAGATTTCTAGGGGCGCATATGGGGAGCTTGGAGTATAGTGTTGACGAACTGGCCAAAAGGTTTGAGAAATTTCCTAACATGGCTATTGGTCTTGCCGCTAGAATGGGACAGGTTTTTTACCAAACGGTAGAAAACAGAGAAAAAGTCAGAGACTTCTTTATTAAATACCAGGACAGGATATTGTATGCAACTGATTTGGCTGATAATGACAACATGACCAAAGAAGAACTGGAGGCCACTATGGAGAGTGCCTGGAAAAGGGATTGGGAATACTTTGTTACAGACAATGAAATGGAGAGTGATTTGATCAATTCATCCTTCCAGGGAATTAAATTGCCTAAGGAAGTTGTGGATAAGATATTTTATAAAAATGCCAATACCTGGTTTGCCATGAATCCTTGAAAGTTGATTTGGATTCTTTTTCATGTAATTTAGATTCCTATTTACTATTTTAAAAACCAGATTTAACAAATACAAAACCCAAATGATGGTTAAGGCTTGACTTATTAAACAAAAGGATAAGACCAGTCATAAACCAATAACCTAGATTATCTTATTATTACAAATGGAGTTTTTAAACAATTTATTCAGTGAAATAACCGGGTTTTTAGGCATCAACAGATTGATGGAAATCTTAAGTTCTGGGGATTATGCAGCATTTAAGACCTATGATGGCATCACCTCATTGATTTTCCCAATTATTCCCTTGCTGGTTTTACTAGAACTGATTTTAAGTTTTATTTATAAAAAGCCACAAACCAAGGTTTATAAGGTCAATTTCTTGATTTATGTTTTTAATCGGATTGTGGGTAGATTTATCGCCATTGCCATGGTGGTTTTACTCATAGGCTTGTTGGAACCCTATGCGCTTTTCCATGCAGAACTTACCTGGTACTGGTTTATTTATGGCTATATAGTTTGGGAGTTTGCGCATTTTCTGTACCATTATTGGGGGCACAAAGTCCGTTTGTTTTGGTGCCTGCATTCTACCCATCATGCACCAGAGAACATGAACCTTTCTGTTACTTATGCGCATTTCTTTCTGGAAGCGCCTTATGCTGACACCATACGTACCGCTGTGTGTATACTAATGGGAGTTCCTCCTGAGATGTTGTTTGTGATTATGTTTATTGATGGTACTTATGGTGCCTTTATTCATGTAGGTGAAAATTTGATGAAGGACGGGAGAATGGGTTTTCTCAATAAGATCATCCTTACGCCTTCCCACCACAGGGTGCATCATGCCAAAAACCCCTTATACATGGACACTAATTTCTGTAATTTATTGCTTATCTGGGACAAAATATTTGGTACTTTTCAGGATGAAGACGATAAAATTGAAATAGAATATGGGATTACCCGAAAAATGGATTCCGGTAACTTTGTTGATGTTTACTTTGGGGAATTTATAGCTCTTTATCGGGATGTAATCAATGCCCCGGGACTGAAGAATAAACTATTGTATATCGTCAAACCTCCGGGATGGCATCATTCTGGTGAATACCAAACTGCAAGACAACTAAGAAGGGAGTATATCGAAAACAATAATTTAAAAAAATAGTTTTTATATGAAATGCCATTTGATTTTACCCTGGAAAGATCCCTTTAATTTTTGGCCTTAAGGATCATTTAAAATTCCAATACCGGGTTTTACTGCATTTCATTTAGGAATTGAAGCTATAGCTGACAATTCAATATTAGTCTATTAACCTAATCATAACTTAAAACCTATACAATTTTGAAAGCAACAGTTTATAACGGCAATGGCTCCTTTTCTGTCATCGATAAAACATTGGAAGAACCAGCTCATGATGAAGTCCGCATTAAGGTGGCCTATACAGGTGTTTGTGGAACAGACGTTCACATTTATCATGGAATGATGGACAAGCGGGTAGCTATACCCCAAACCATCGGGCACGAAATGTCAGGAACCATAGATGCCGTTGGCGAAAATGTCAATGATTACTCAATTGGTGAAAAAGTAGTGGTTAGGCCTTTGGATGATCGCTTGGTCAAAGCTTCAGACAAAGGATACAACCATATTTGTGCAGGCCTTAAATTTATTGGTATTGATAGTCCGGGATCCATGCAGCAATATTGGAATGTTCCGGCCTTTGTTTTGCACAAATTAAAACATGAAACAGACTTGAAATTGGCAGCATTGATAGAGCCTCTATCTGTAGCTGTTCACGACGTTAAAATGAGTGGTCTGGTGCCCGGAGAAACAGCCGTAGTGCTAGGTGGTGGGCCAATAGGCTTATTGGTGGCTTTGGTCGCAAAGAATGCCGGCGCCAATGTGATTATCTCTGAGGTCAATGAGACCAGAATAAAAAAAGCAGCGGAATTTGGCCTGCAGGCCGTTAATCCTACAAAAACGGATATTGTTGAATTGGTGCGGGAGCAAACAGAAGGCCGACTGGCCGATGTGGTTTTTGAAGTAGCAGGAGTGCAGCCTGCCCTGGACATAATGACGGAGCTGGCAGGCATTCGAGGGAGAATAGTCATGGTTGCCATCCATGGGGAAAAGAAACCGGTAGATCTGTTCAAATTCTTTTGGAAGGAATTGAAGCTTATAGGGGCAAGGGTATATGAAAAGGAGGATTATGAAAAAGCCATTGCATTGATCACTGCCAACGAGCTACCTTTTGAAAAAATGATCACCGATGTACAGCCTTTGAGCAATATTCAGCAGGTTTTTGAGTCCATAGATAAAAATCCTTCTGGCTTAAAAGTATTAATGGATTGCCAGCTTTAAAAGCAAATAATCCCAAATAGGTTGTTCCATCTAATTTGCTCAAGATATGATTGGTTGTAGCCATGGGTTTTAATAGAAGGACTGAAGTATAAAAATAGAACCTGATTTTGGCGGTATTGTTGCTGATTTTCTTGCGACTATGTTGACAAAATCACAACGTTATTTATTACTGTGGTTGTGGATTATTTCATTTGACCTCAGCAAGCTCCAGCGGGGCGCAATATCACAGCCAAGAGTGCAAGCCCTTGGTCTAAAAGATTAATTACATCTTGATTTTGTCGGTATTGTTGCTGATTTTTCTGCGACTATGTTGACAAAATCACAACGTTATTTATTAATGTGGTCGTGGATTATTTCATTTAACCTCAGCAAGCCCCAGCGGGGCGTAATATAACAGCCAAGGGTGCAAGCCCTTGGTAGAAAAAGATTAATCACATCTTGATTTTGGAGGTATTGTTGCTTTTTTTTCTGCAACAATGCTGACAAAATCATTACGAAATTACCTCTATCGAGGTATTAAAAATTTTAACATTTAAACAATTTAAAATGTCAGTATTGAACGCTTTCAATTTAGAAGGTAAAACAGCTTTGGTAACCGGTTGCAAGAGAGGGATAGGCAAGGCCATGGCCATAGGCTTGGCAGAAGCAGGTGCGAATATCATTGGCGTTAGTGCCACCCTCGAAACATCAGGCAGTGCAGTGGAACAAGAAGTAAAAGCATTGGGAAAAACATTTAAAGGTTATGCCTGTGACTTTAGTGATAGAAAAGCTTTGTATCGCTTTATCGATGCCGTCAAACAAGATTTTCCGGTAATAGACATCCTTATCAATAATGCAGGAACCATTCTCAGAAAGCCAGCTGCTGAGCATCCTGATGAAATGTGGGACAAAGTCATCGAAGTAAACCAAAATGCCCAGTTTATACTTACCAGGGAAATCGGTAAAGAAATGGTAAATAGGGGAGCAGGTAAAATTGTCTTTACCGCCTCCTTATTGACTTTCCAGGGAGGCATTACCGTGCCTGGCTATGCCGCAAGCAAGGGCGCTATAGGCCAGATGACCATGGCTTTTGCCAATGAATGGGCAGGTAAAGGAGTAAATGTTAACGCCATTGCTCCTGGTTACATTGAAACAGACAATACAGAAGCACTTCGCAATGACCCGGAAAGATCAGCTAGTATTCTTGGAAGGATACCTGCGGGCCGTTGGGGCAAGCCGGAAGACTTTGCTGGGCCTACCGTATTCCTATGCTCTGAGGCCGCATCTTATATGCATGGTACCACCATGTTGGTAGATGGCGGCTGGATGGGAAGGTAGTGAATTGTTAGTCCTTTCGAGTTCGTATTTAGATAGGATAAGGTTTGTTTAGAGAACAAGTCTTATCCTATTTTTTTGCTTTAAAAGGGAGTGTTAGCTAAACTCTGTCCTTCCCTTCCCCAGGGGTACCCCTGGGGAAGGGAACTAAATAATTAATTTTTATTCTACATCCAAGCTCAACCTCCCTTCAAATCTAATCGCTAATTGTTGAACTGTCAACCCCCAGTTGTGAAGAGGAGATGTCCATTTCTTTTCGATCCTCCTTGTAGCAAGATAAACCAGTTTTAGCAGAGCCATATCACTTGTGAAAGCTCCTTTGGTCTTGGTGACTTTTCTTACTTGTCGATGATACCCCTCAACAGCATTCGTGGTATAAATAATCTTCCTAATGGGCTTAGTATAAGCAAAAAAGGTACTAAGACGATCCCAGTTGTTGTTCCATGAACGAATGACTACTGGATATTTTTTCCCCCATTTTTCCTCCAAATCCATCAATGCTGCCTCTGCTTGGTCTTTGGTATCAGCTCCATAGATCAGTTTGAGTTCACGGGCAAACTCCTTTTGTTCCTTACTGGCCACATACTTCAGGCTGTTGCGGATCTGATGCACGATGCAGAGTTGCACCTCAGCTTTTGGAAATATAGACTGGATTGCCTCGGGAAACCCTGTTAGGTTGTCTGTACAGGCTATCAGAATGTCCTGTACCCCGCGGTGTTGTAGATCACTGAGCACCTGAAGCCAGAAGTTTGCTCCCTCACTTTCGGAAAGGTACATGCCCAGTATTTCTTTTCTCCCTTGCTTAGTAATACCCAAGACATTGTATAGAGCCTTATGTCGCACTTTGCCTTCTTCCCGTACCTTGAAATGCATAGCATCAAGCCATACGATACAGTAAACTTCCTCTAACGGACGGTTCTGCCATTCCTTGACTTCTGGAATCACCCGGTCAGTAATTTCGCTGATCACTTCGGTGGACACTTCAGTGTCATACATCTCCTTAATATGGGCAGATATATCTCGCATGCTACTTCCCATACCATACAGAGCGAGGATCTGGTCTTCCAAACTGTCGGCTAAGATTCGCTGCCTTTTCTCGATAATTTGAGGCTCAAAACTACTCCTACGGTATTGAGGTGTTTGGAGCGTCACTTCTCCAAGATTGCTCTTTACTGTCTTGCTTCCTCGTCCGTTTCGTTTGTTGCCAGAGGCCCATCCCTTTTCTTCATCCTTAAGATGCTCTTCCATCTCAGCCTCAAGAGCCTCTTGCAAAAACTCTTGGAGTATCGGAGCAAAAGCTCCTTCCTTTCCGAATAAATTGTCTCCTGATAAAAACTGTTCTAATACTTTCTTCTTAAATGCACTCTCTTGTTCTTTCATATTCCTCTATCTTATAAACTTTAACTAAAATTCAAAGTTTTAGACAGAGTTTAGATTACAGCCTCCTTTAAAATGGACATTAGCTTTATTGTTACCTTATTATCAACCCTTGCTAATTTTCTAATACTTTATATCCATATTTAAAAACCATGATATTTTTTATGGAGATAATTATTATAGGATAGTCCTCTTCCTTTTTAACAGGTAAATACTGACAATTAATAGAATTTAAATGTGCTATTTAAACTATGAATAATATCGAATTATTCAAATTAAATACTAATATCACTCGATTTTAGATGAGTGTTACTCCATTAAATGATGATTAGCTAATCATCAGATTTATCAAATTTATAATAGTTTAAATTCTATATAAGTATGTCTAAATAGGGCGTTAATTGAATTGTAAAATTCATAAATATAAATCATTTATATTAATATTTATTCTACATAAACATCTGTTAATCAGCTATTTTACGTGTAACTTTTAAAGTTATTTAAACTTTTGAATTTACAATTGTATGCCTTTTTATTTTTTGCTTTATTAAAACGTTAAGTCACTTATAAAATATCATTAAATAACACTTTAAATTTCTCATCCCTTACCTCCTTGTCCGCATTGTAGCTTGGGTTCAATGTGGGCCAGTATCGCTTGTCAATGTTTTCTTTTATCCATTCTTTTAACTTTATGAATAATTCTTTGGTTTGCACAGGAGAAGTTTTAGACAAGTCATTTTTTTCAAATGGATCATTTTCAATATTGTACAAACGTAACCTTCCATACCAATCAAATATAAGTTTGAAATCGCCTTCTCGGATAGCGGAATGTGGTGTCAATGGATAAGGTTCGTAAGGGCTATTGTAAATTACATTGAATGGATAGTGCCAGTAATGACTTGTTTTGGTATAGCTTTTCTTTTGGTTTTTACTGTCTGTTAACAGCCCCATTAAACTCTCACCATCCAGGTCATTTGCAGCTACTATTTGTTTTGCGTTATAGCCTCCTGCTTGCAGTAAGGTAGGATAGATATCTGTACAATCTATGGCTAGGTCTACCCATTGTCCTGAAGGAACATTGCCTTTCCATCGAAAAATCAAGGGAACTCTGATGCCGCCTTCGGTAAGACAAGCTTTTCCTCCCAGGAAGGGACTATTGCTGGTACCATCACCTCTTGGAGTGATAGCGGCATCTATTCCTCCATTGTCAGACATAAATACTACCAGGGTATTCTCTTCCAGTCCTAGGCTGCTTAGTTTATCCAATATTTTGCCCACGGAACGATCCAATCCTTTGATCATTGAGGCATAGGTAGGGTCTTTATGGCCATTCCATCCTTTAGTATCTTTACCCTCAAAATAACTGATTTCATCTGCTATACCCTGATAAGGGGAGTGTATAGCGAAATGGGAAAAATACAAGAAGAATGGCTGCTCTTTGGTTTTAGCCCTTTGCTCCAAAAAATTCAAAGCCTGTGTGGTCAAATCATCAGTGAGGTATTCCTCAGAGCTTGGATTCCCGGCATCTCCAATATCCAGTTTTTCAGGTGCCAGCTTAGGGAAAGTCTTATTGGTAGCATCATTCCATCGGTCCTTCCAATTAAAATAGGACGATCCACCAGCATCATACCATGCCAGAGGTTCAAATCCCTGATCTTCGGGTTGGTAGCCTTTTGCTCCAAAACCTCCAATATGCCATTTTCCAATAAAAGCCGAGTGATAATCTTCCAATGCCTCAGCTATAGACAATTCATCCCAGCCCTTGTCCAAGTCAGATCCTGTGGGAATGGCCGAATTGGAAATGCCATTTATCAAGGCTTGTTCTATCATTATATTGTCTTTATGCTCCAATACATCATGAATATACTGTCCTTCAGGAACAGCTATATCCTGGTTATAATAAGTAGCCCTGGGCGGCATGGCAGTGGTAAAACCAAGCCTGCCTGCATATTTGCCAGTGAGTAGGCTTGCCCTGGTAGGCGAACACAGTTGGTTGGCATAGGCTTGAGAAAAAGCAGTGCCTTCGCTGATGAGTCTGTCTATGTTAGGCGTTTCATAGAACATTTTGGAAGTATCCGCACCTGTGAATTTTTGCGCATAGGCCTGGCTGTCCATGATCCCATAATCATCCGCTAAAATGAAAACTATATTTGGACGACTAGCTACAGGCTTTTCGGCTTTTTTTTCTTGGTTCTGACAAGCGCAGCAAAGAAAGAGGGAGAGCGTTAAAAATGGTATTTTATTCATTGTTTTAGGTATTTGGGCTATTGTATCATGATTTTACGAGGATTAAACAATTCCTTTTTGAGATAAAAACCAAAGTCTTTAATTCGGCTTAAATTTAAAGGCAAGCCTAAAAGTAGGGTTTTGATTTAATCAAACCATCCTGTGCAGTACTGGTGAAGGATTTGGCAATTGATTTAATAATTGGTTGGTAAAAAATGTATTGGATGTTGGTTTGTCTTTATTTTAGGTGCCAAGATGTCTGGGTGTAGTTTGCAAAACAGCCCAATATCCTTAAGCATCTGGTTTTAAAAAAAATAGACCGTAATCATAAATAATCCACTTCAATAAGCCCTTTTTTTAGTAATAACATCGCTCCTCCCACCACCTGAAATTGAGTTATTAGGACAATTCCTGACCTCTTAAACACACCTAGTGCAGCTAACTGAAATATGGTGGAAAAGTGACCTTAGACGTCCAAATCCTTTATTTGATAGGTGGCTTATTCAAGTTTCTGTAATAGACAAGGGCTAACACAACATACTCTTACCATTATTATATAAGTATAAATTTAAATAAAAATTATAAATCCTGATTTCACATTAAGATAGTATGTCTTTTAATGAGAATCTAAATAAATAATCTTCTTTTTCAGGATGAACGAAATATAAAAAAGCATCATCTTGTGTCACGGTAAATAGCCGCATCCAGTCTTCCAAAATAATCTTAACCACAGGGTCTCCATCCAATGAAAAAATGTGAATTTCTTTGTCCGAAAGGGATTTGCTATGAACCTCAGCACTATTTCCTATGGGCAAAAATTCCTTTTCATGGTAAAAAGCATATATTAAATTATCAGAAATAGCAATATTTGAATAGTAAGTGAAAAGATCAAAAACATTAACTGTCATATTATCAGGACCAACTTCCACTTTTTCTTTTTGATCAACATTAGATTTGTAATGAATATTGGTCGCTACCTTATTTTCAGTATCATATATTTTTATCAAGGGAAAAAACGAATAGGCAAAAACAATTTTCTTTTGATCAGGAGTAATACTAACTTTATTTTGATAAAGATGGTAGTTTGCACTAGCTGGAACATCCTTTCTGAGCAATGGAAAATCTATTAAATCAAATGTCTTCTTAGTATTGATATTAAAACAAGAAAGTTGTTTACTTGAAAAATCTGCTTGTCCACAGACAATTGAATCATTGAGGAAAAATGGGGAATTTAATGGAATATATGTACTTGGATATTTAACATTCTGACTTGCCTTAATATTTCCATTATTTGAAAATTGATTATCAAAATCACTAAATTTGCGGATTGAATAAAGGTCACCTATGGAAAGTTGATTATTAAAAAAATTAAGACCAGAAGGAAAAGCATTCCTGAAATCATCTGGACCTTCACCTTCCTTCCCAAATCCACCTTTATATTCACCTGTATGTGAATCAAAAACATCGAAGAGAAGATTGTTATCTGCACCCAAAGCAACAACGTTTTTATTGGTTGAAATCAATTGCCTTACCAGAAGTAATGCTGGTTCAGTTTTAATAGAGTCAAATAAAGATTTAACATTTACTACCTTTGAAAAACGCACTGATTCATTATCTGAAATAGAAGGTCTACAAGCAAAGAAAAATAGCATTAAATTTAGAGTTAATACTAATCCTATTATTCCATTTCTCAACATGTTCAATATTTTTTTTTAATCCGAAGTTATAACCGCTTATAATAAATAATTTAATTGTATGCCTATATATTAGAAGGAAAACACAAAAGGTGGCTTTTAAGATGATGTGGTCATATTTTTGGCCAACAAAACTACATTCAAATACCTATAATAGGTTTAACATGTTAGATAATAAAACTAACATATAAATTATTTCTCATATATAAAATGAAGAGTATCAATTTAAATCAATACATCTTTGGCTAAATAAAAGATAAGAATATATTATCTTCCTTTTTGATTAGTTGTCATAGAATAAATCGGCTTAATTCACATTCCACACATTAAATTAGTAATTTAATTTCCAAAGGTATTTTTAAAATACTTCGATAGTTTTTACTCATCTCCGTTATTCTCCAGCTGTGAGCAATTGGCAACGCTATGTTATTTAAGGTTGTTGGTGAATTCGATTGCTTGTGACAATTATGTCCTAAGAGTTTGCAACTACCCTAATATCTTTAACCATCTGAATTTTAATAAATTGCATGTAGTATTAAATATTTTTTTCATCAGCCTCAATCCTAAATCTTGCATTTGGTTCATAAATGATGTGTAATTACACCATTATTGTTTGAAGGGTATTTATTATGGCAAGACAGAGTATTTCATTTACAAATCCCAATGACGCTTGATTAAAAGAACAAGTTGACAGTCAAGAATTTTCAAGTAAAAGTCAATTAAAAAACGATTTACTCAGAAAAGTAAGAAAATCATAAGCGCAGATTGAATGGATTAGGGCAAAGCTAGAGCGTGCCGAAAAAAGTGAATTTACAGATAATTCACAAGAGGAAATTCGACAACAAGCCAAAGATTTGATGAATGACTAATTACTAACGAAGAAATGCTGCCAAAAATGACTTGAAAAAGATTTATCATTATGGCGATTGTTTGTAGGCAGGATTTAAACAATATTTTGTAGTCTATTAGATTAAAAATAGTAAAATCTTTCTAAATGCTACACTATTTGATCACTCCAAAATCTACAATTACAAAAGCAACAATGTCATCTGTGCTTTCTTTATAAAAAGGCAGGGCATACCCATCAAGTGTGTTAAAACCATAACTGCCCCATTTGTCGGTGTCAAATTCCATTTCAGCCTCTACAAGCAAGTCTTTGTTAAGAACCAAAAGTTTGTGTCGTTCCTGGGCTTTATTGTCTTCAGAGGGGCCTTTTATCCTTACCCATCGGAGAATTTTTTCAGCATTTTCAGCATAATCCAGCCCTCCATATTTACTGGTTTCGTGGTTTGGATGGAAAACCGTAAACTCCCCCTTGGTTTGGGTGGTACCCTTTTTAAAGGAAATATTTTCTACAGTTGCGGCGGATGCTTTCTTTTGTTCCCCATTTTGTACGATGACCAGGGAATCTGAAATAGCAAAGCCAATCACATGCGATTTGATCTGTGGCAGGTAAATATGGCTGTAAAGCCCTAGTTGGTCATCTCCTTTGAAATCCAGTATATTTGGCGGATATAAAAAGTTAAAATGCGAGAATTGCTGGGTTTTGGTATTAAAAACTACACCCCATTTGTCATAGGTCTCAAAACCATCCATTATTACATAGGGTATGTCGACGAAAAAAAGTTTGTCATCTGATTTTTGAAGCCTATTAAAGCCCATGCTTGAGTAATTGGCATATTTCCTTACAGGATCCACTTCGGGATGGGGCCAGCGGTTAAGTACTTTTCCATTATAATTGGCTCGAATCAATTCTTTTCCATGTGAGAGTAAGTAAATGTATTTCTTATCGATATAATGTCCTGAAATAAAAGACCCTATACCATCAGGGCCTTCGGTTTCATAAGTTTGTTTGTGGACTAGCTTTCCTTCTGGATAACTGTATTGAAGCAGCCTGTGTTGGGTGAATGTAAGAAGAAAGGCTCCTGAATCAGTGTCAAAATAGCGGAAATCAGTACCAAGATTTTTGGTTAGGGTATCTTTTTCCAGGTAAAGGGTGTCAATTATCAGGTCTTCCAAATTCGCTGTAATCCTTTCCGTTCCTGAAGGCTTGTTACAAGAAAAAATAAAGGAGAATTAAAGAGGCCGCAGTATATTTCATGGCTTATTTTGGTAGTATTTGTTTTAGTCAAAACTAGTGGATTATTTATCTCAATGCTATTATGCGGATAGGTATAGGCCTCTTGCAAGGTTTTATGAGTGTTTGTCTTTGTGTCTGGGTGTAGTTTGCAACTACACCCCAATATCCTTAACGATAAGTAATGGTAAAATTGCTCGCAATCATAAGTAATCCACTTCTATAAGGCCTTTTTCTAGTAAAAACATCAGCCCATCCTACCACCTGAAATTGAGGAAATAGGATTGTTCCTGATCTCTTATTTGATAAGCCTCTCCCATACCTACAAAATTACTGATTGTCATTGAATTGCCAATTTAAAATTGTTATAAGGCGTTTTACCAGTGTCCTTGGAGGTGATTGTAATTCTGAAGGATATAAAGGTGTAGTTGCAAACTACACCTAGCGGGAAAATAGGACAGTTCCTGATCCCTTATTTGATAGGGTTCTCCCATACCTGCAAAATAACTGATTGTCATATAATTGCAAATTAAAAATTGTTATAAGGCGTTTTACCAGTGTCCTTGGAGGTGATTGTAATTCTGAAGGATATAAAGGTGTAGTTGCAAACTACACCTAGCGGGAAAATAGGACAGTTCCTGATCCCTTATTTGATAGGGTTCTCCCATACCTGCAAAATAACTGATTGTTATATAATTGCAAATTAAAAATTGTTATAAGACTATTTTACCCTTAGTCTAAGAGGTTATTGTAGTTCTGACGGATATTTTGGTGTAGTTGCAAACTACACCAAGCGGAGTTACAGGAAATGATATATTTTACCAATGAGGGTGGTTTTTCATGAAACTATCCACCGAAAATTTTCCTGATCCAAATATCAAAAAGACAAACAGCAGTAAGAGTACCAACAGGGAAATCTCAAATTCAAGGTTATTGGAAACCGAAAGAAAACCTTGTTCAATGTTTACAAAAAAAACAGCAACCAATAATATGGGGATTTGGATGATTATAGCCAATCTTGTCAGCAAGCCCATTGCGATCAAAAGACCCCCGACCAAATGAGCAAAGGAAACATAATGGGCCAATGCCATATGGAAAAAACTGATATCAGCTTCTCGTATTAGGTTCATAAGAGCATCTGTATTGGAGATGAATAAAATACCCTTATAAAGAATAAATAATCCTAAGGCAACTCGAAAAAAATCGATCCACTTTGGATGATGTAAATCTGCCCAATGTTCTATTTTATGAATGGTATCCATGGTTAAGTATGTTTTGGGTTCCATGGTTTATACGATTTTTTACGGATCAATGTTTCAGATAATCGGTTGATAATTCTATGAAATCTGATTTTTATTAAATATTGACGCTGTGAACTCTTTTTGTTAGGTTTAGGAGTTGGAAAAGGACCTGACAGGCGTCCTTGAGCTTGTCGGAGAAATTCGCTCAAATCATTATACTAGACTAGTGTCAGACCTATAATATTATCATAAAATTTGTACTGGGGGGTGCTTGGTGTAGTTTTCAACTACACCCCAATATCTTTGACGATAAGAAATGGTAAAATTAGCACGTAATCATAAATAATCCCCTTCAATAAGCCCTTTTCATTTCGGCACCAGGTCAAGTTTTCCAAAATGAAATCGCTATACCTTTTTCTTGTAAAAACATCAGCGCTCTTGAAAGGTTTAATAAGTGATTGTCTTTGTCTCTGGGTGTAGTTTGCAACTACACCCCAATATCTTTGACGATAAGAAATGGTGAAATTAGCACGTACTCATAAATAATCTAATTCAATAAGCCCATTTAATCCAGCATAATTCCTGGCACTTGAATACAGATAATCCTCAGGCTTATCTACTATTCCTGCTTTAACCGGATTTTGGTGGATATAGGTCATCCTACTCGCAATCATTTCTGGCCCAAATAATTCAATAGCATGGTTTTCATGGGTCCAAAACTGTATTTCTTCATTACGTTTGTTGAACTTTGCATGAAATTCGAAAATCATCTTCAGCCATTCCTTTCGTCTTTCCTTCGGGTTAACCAAAATCATTTTCAATAACTTTTTACTGGAAAACTTTTTAAAATCACGCACCCATTCAGAAAGCTTGCCATCTTTCTGCTGTACCAGCAAATGAATATGATTGCTCATGATAACGTAACCATAAAGGTACAAGCCCTTTTCATTTCGGCACCAAGTCAAGTTTTCCAAAACAAAATCTCGATACCTTTTTCTTGTAAAAACATCAGCCCATCCTACCACCTGGAAAGTGAGGAAATAAGGCAATTCCTGATCTCTTATTTGATAAGCCTCTCCCATACCTACAAAATAACTGATTGTCATTGAATTGCCAATTTAAAATTGTTATAAGGCCGTTTTACCCGGGTCCTTGGAGGTAATTGTAATTCTGATGGATATCTAGGTGTAGTTGCAAACTACACCTAGCGGGGAAATAGGACAGTTTCTGATCTCTTATTTGATAAGCCTCTCCCATACCTACAAAATAACTGATTGTCATTGAATTGCCAATTTAAAATTGTTATAAGGCCGTTTTACCTGGGTCCTTGGAGGTAATTGTAATTCTGATGGATATCTAGGTGTAGTTGCAAACTACACCTAGCGGGAAAATAGGACAGTTCCTGATATCTTATTTGATAAGCTTCTCCCACACCTTCAAAATAACTGATTGTCATTGAAATGCACATTAATTATGGTTTTAAGGCTATTTTACCCTGAGCCTCGGAGGTAATGTAATTCTGATGGATATCTAGGTGTAGTTGCAAACTACACCTAGCGGGGGATGTTATGGGGAATAATTCAAAAGAATATACCTGTTTTAGCAGATGAAATTCGAAAATTGAAAGCTGGATAGAGAATAAAATGATAAAATAGCCATAGTTTATTTTTTTTTTTTAAGCAGTGAATTTTTCATAAATCTAATTTTAACCCTGTAGTTGCAAATTCCCCTAGCGAAATTTTTAGGGTTCACTTTTTATTGACCAAATAAATAAGTGTAAATTAATGCCGTACATTCAGTTTTACTATTACTCCAAATTAACAATTGGTACAGCCCTAAAATAATTAAATATGGATCATAAATTACTTATTTATTGTGCTTTAAGTGTTTTTTTATTTCAATCATGTCAGTCTACACCAAACTCTGAAAGTCAAAAAGAGGAGACTGAAACAGCAATCAGCCCTGAGCAGATGGATAAATTGGGGATTACAAATGCAGATCACCTAAGTGCCGCATCCAAGCGCGCACTGAACTGGCCGGATATAGGGAATGAATGGTTTATAGAATTCTCAGGTTTACAACCTTTGAAAGGGGATCTGGCCTATGAAGAAGGGATAGTTCGGAGAGACCCAAGTGCCATGCTATTTGAAAATGGTAAATACTATGTTTGGTACTCCAAAAGTACTGGACCAACGGATGGATTTGCCGGGGACATTGAAAAAGACAAAGTATTCCCTTGGGATAGGTGCGATATCTGGTATGCGACTTCAGAAGATGGCTGGACCTGGAAGGAAGAAGGAATGGCAGTAGGCAGAGGGGGAAAAGGAACCTATGATGACCGTTCGGTATTCACCGTTGAGATCATGAAGCATGAGGATATGTATTACCTGACCTATCAAACAGTGAAATCCCCCTACAATGTGCGGGTGAAAAATCAAATTGGACTAGCCTGGTCTGATTCACCTGATGGTCCTTGGACCAAAAGTACTGAACCTATATTGAGTCCTGCAAACAATGGCATTTGGAAAGGGGAAGAACAGGATAGGTTTGATGTAGAGAAAAAAGGGGACTTTGACAGTCATAAAGTCCATGATCCATGTATTCTTCCTTATAAAGGCAAATTTTACCTTTATTACAAAGGAGAACAAATGGGGGAGGAGATCACTTTTGGAGGTAGACAGATCCGACATGGACTGGCAATAGCAGACCATCCAAAAGGACCCTATATCAAATCTCCTTACAACCCCATCAGCAATAGTGGACATGAGATATGTGTTTGGCCGTACAATGGTGGAATAGCTTCTTTAATCACCACAGATGGGCCGGAAAAAAACACCATCCAATGGGCACCTGATGGGATCAATTTTGAAATTATGTCTTCTATCAAAGGAGCACCTCATGCCATTGGCTTGAACCGCAATGTGGATTCAGAAAAGGAACCTACTGAAATTCTTCGATGGGGACTGTCACATATTTACAATAACTCCGATTATCAAAGTATCATGCGTTTTTCTTCAGCCAGAAGAACCTCACATAAAGCCAAGGGGGAATAAGCACAAATAGAGGTACAAGATTTAGCAGATGTTAGATAAAATTATCTATTTAGACTGCTATCTTTATCACTAGATTTATCATTACTATTATCCCAAAACGAACTCACCATGTCAATTACTTCTAAAAGTGCTGTAGCCAAAGGGGACGGGACTTTTATTATTACTCAGGTCAACCTTTCTGATCCTCAAGAGGACGAAGTCTTAATCAAAATGAAGGCTGCAGGACTTTGCCATACGGATTACGATTCACTCAATTGGGGAAAGCCTCTTGTGATGGGCCATGAAGGCGCGGGAATCGTAGAAAAATTTGGATCGGCTGTAAAAGAGCTCAAAGTAGGGGATCAGGTGATTCTTAATTGGGCGACACCTTGCATGCATTGTTTTCAATGTCAGGAGGGGAATCAGCACATTTGTGAGAACAATTCACCGGTTGTAGCTGGAGCAAATGGACATACCCCCGGGCATGCCAACCTGGAGAGTAGCCAATGGAACGGAAAAAGCATTGAGCGCTCATTTAATCTTGGGACCCTAAGTGAGTATGCACTTGTGAAAGAGGCAGCAGTGGTGAAAGTGGATGAGCCTGGACTTAATTTTTCGGCAGCAAGCATAGTGAGTTGCGGTGTGATGACAGGTTTTGGCTCTGTTGTTAATGCGGCAAAGTTGGAAGCAGGAAGCTCATCTGTGGTCTTAGGTTGCGGGGGAGTTGGTCTGAACGTGATCAACGCCTGTAAAATTTCAGGAGCAGCTAAAATTATCGCAATAGACGTCAACCCTCCAAAATTGGATTTGGCAAGAAAATTCGGAGCAACAGACACGATTCTTGCGGACAAGTCAGACATAGGTTTGTTGGCTGCGGCTAAAGAAGTAATGGAATTATTAGGAGGGCGAGGCTCAGATTATGCTTTTGAGTGTACGGCCATTCCTGCCTTGGGTGCTGCACCATTGGCCATGGTAAGGAATGCTGGAACAGCAGTTCAGTTGAGTGGTATAGAAGAAGAAATAAGCATAGACATGAGGCTATTTGAATGGGATAAAGTCTATATCAATCCCCTTTATGGTAAATGTAGGCCACAAATTGATTTTCCAAAAATCATGAAACTTTACAAAAAGGGTGAATTGATGCTGGATCAGATGATCACCAGAGAATATGCGCTGGAGGATTTACAACAAGCATTTGATGACATGCTTGCAGGAAAGAATGCAAAAGGAGTAATCGTTTTTAAGTAAAATTAGCCTATACCATGAGTAGCTTTAGAACCAGCGAATTGTCTGACAACACTTTTGGAATGGACGGTTTGCGCTTTCTTACTGTCAAAACCCCAAACCTTAAAGGGAGGGGAGACATTTGTCTATTTGTGCCTGATGGAACGGATGCACTTGCCGATCTGCCCATTTATATATTGCTTCACGGTGTCTATGGGAGCTCTTGGGTTTGGGCAATGAAGGGTGGCGCTCACCATACTGCCAAAAGGATGATGGATTCTGGTGAAATCCGACCAGCCATTCTGGCCATGCCTTCAGATGGATTATGGGGAGATGGCTCAGGTTATCTGAGGCATAAGGACTGGGATTTTGAGCAGTGGATCGTCTCCGATGTGCCAAAAGCTGTTTATGAGAATACCACCTCTGCAAGCGAAAAATCTCCGCTTGGAATAGGCGGTCTATCTATGGGAGGTTATGGCGCTTTAAGGCTGGGTGCCGAGTTTCCAGAAGTTTTCAAGGCCATTTCTGCACACAGTGCCATCACTAAATTTGCCGAAATGGAGGGTTTTGTTGAGGAGCCTCTGGATGCCTATGATTTAATGCATGCCGACAATGATGTGATCGATTCAATAAGGAAAAATCTCAATTCTATTCCTGCCTTGCGCTTTGACTGTGGTAAAGGGGATGGGCTGATTGAAGGCAATCGCTTACTGCATGCTCAATTGCTGGAATTGGGTGTTGCTCATGAGTACGAGGAATTTGAAGGGGCGCATGAATGGCCCTATTGGCAGAGGCATTTGGAAAGCACCTTAAGGTTTTTTGATCGAAACTGTGTTAATAATTATGAATAGGCCCATCTTTTGATTTGAGATAGCCACCCATACTTCCAGTCATCACAGCTTTTATTTCAGATAGGATAGAAAGGGCTATTTCTTCTGGGCCCTCAGCACCAATATCAAGGCCCATAGGACCGAAGATTACTATATCTTCCCCTTTTTGAAAATTTATCCCATTTAGCGATAGCTGTTCTTTTAACTTCATCAGCTTTTTTTTCGGCCCTAATACTCCGATATAGGGACATTTATAGGGGTACAACCCTTTTAAAATTGCCAAATCGTAATTAAAATTGTGGGTCATTAGTACCACAGCCGTTCGACTGTCAAGGTCCAATTTTCCAACTACTTCCTCTCCTTTTCCTATAATAAGTTCTTCCGCCTCTGGGAAGCGAGCACTTGTTACCAAGTCACTTCGGCCATCAGCAATGCTAATTTCCCAGCCCATTATAGCCGCCAATTTTACTAGTGGGACCACATCATTTCCTGCACCCAATATATTCAGTTTGATAGCGGGAGCCATGTACTCAATAAAAGCAGTGTACTCGGATTCATTAACTGGAAGGATTGAAGGTTTTTTAGTAGAGATTACCGATTTTGCTTCCTCTAAAATAAAGGCTCTTATTGCAGAGTGTAATTGGTCAAATTGCTTATTAGAACTTGTGTTTTGAGCGTCCAATAGTAGTAACGTCCCTGGTTGTGCGGCTCTTTTATGCTTAAAATCAAATAAGGTTACCAACACCTTTGATTCCCTGTTTTTAACGCAGGATTTGATCAGTTGAATGGGGTTATTCTCGTAGCTTTCATCAATCGGCTCGATCAGAATATGAATGATTCCATTGCAGCCCAATCCTACACCAAATTTGGCATCGTCATCGTCCGTAGTGTCATAAGTGACTAGCAAAGCTTGCTGCTGGAAGATTACCATTTGGGCTTTTTTTAAAGCATCTCCTTCCAGGCATCCTCCAGAAATTGCCCCGGTTAATTCTCCATTTTCAGTAATTAGCATTCTTGCACCGGGTCGCCTGTAAGAAGAACCATCCACTTTTACGACGGTTGCCAAGGCAGTTTTTTCATTGTTCTTCACTGCAAAAGCATAGGCTTTCAGGATCTCTTTGATTTCTTTCATGCCGACTAAAAGCTGTTTCTGTGCAAAAAGGTGATGGGAAATATTTCTCCCTTTTTGAACTCCGATTGGTCCGAAGGAAGGCTCAAGAATGCATCAGCAAGTGCCAGATGTACCCAATCCCCAGAACCTGAATTAGCAATAGGCTTGGCCAGTAGCTTGCCGCCCTCTGTACTGGTGATCACCAATAAATGATTGGTAATGGGCTTGTTGAATACGATGTCCTTGTCTAAATACCCAAAAGTAAGGCTGTCTTTTATGCCCAAATGCTTTTTGAACCACAATTTAAAGTACGCGTGAAAACAAACTAAGGTAGAGGTAGGGTTTCCAGGGAATCCAAAAACGAATTTTCCCCCCTTTGTTCCAAATAAAAATGGTTTTCCCGGCTTTTGTTTTACGCCATGGATGTGTATTTCAACGCCTAATTCCTGAAAAACGACTGGTAGAAAATCATATTTCCCCTTGGATACAGCTCCGGAAAACAGCAACACATCGTAATCCTTCAACAATTCCTTTATGGCCGTTTTAAGTTTTGCCTTGTCGTCTGGTAAGTGAGTGGTTTTTGCCTCAATATTCAAATCTTTTAGCGCCGCCTGAAGCATATAAACATTGGATCTTCTGATTTGATGGGGAAGTGGTTTTTCTTCAATGGGAACCAACTCATCTCCTGTAGAGCAAATCATGATTTTTGGTGATTTCTCTACTCTAATCTGCGTAAGGCCTGTAGTGGCCAATACTCCTTTTACGCCAGGGTGAATCCAGGTTCCAGCAGGTAGCAGCTGATCTCCTTTTTTCGCATCAACACCTTTCTTATGGATGTTTTGGAATGGCTTATGATCAGTACCATCCAATGCCGCTATTCCATCATTGATCGTTATTTTTTCATAAGGAATTACGCAATCCGTATTGCCTGGCAAAACAGCACCAGTCATCACTTCAAGACAACTCTCAGGATTTTTGAGGACTTTTTGCTCCTGCCCAGCAGCTTGTATGTCTTCGATAAAAAATCGTTGCTGTTTACTTAACTGTTGGCTTTGAATGGCAATGCCATCCATAGCAACCCGGTTAAAAGGTGGCGCATCCCGGTCGGCATAAACACCTTCAGCAAGCATTCTATTGAGACAATTTTCGAAAGCAATGCCTTCTGTTTCCCCTTCTATGGTATATTTTAAAATAATATTTTGGGCTTCTGCTACGCTTATCATTCAGTTTGATTTGTCTTCACAATAATTCATAAAAGAGTTTTTACCCTCCTAAAAATGACATGGATTCTTTCGAGCCATTTGGGATTTGGTTTTCAGCTTCAAAACCATCTTTTGCTTTCCCCGCAACCGCCAAAAGAATGGTCGTTTTCAATGCCTCATCTCCAGCACCGCTTCGTAATACATCCCTAAGGTTGCTAACAGGAGGGCCATATAAACAGGTTCTTAGCTCTCCGGTAGCAGAAAGCCTTATTCGGTTACAAGTGCCACAGAAAGTACGGCTGAAAGCAGGGATAATTCCAAAACTACCTACAAAACCAGGGACCTGATAATTAATAGAAGTGCTATTTGATTCGTCTGTGATTTTTTGTATTCCGGGAAATTGGGCTTCAATATAATTGTAAAGGGCTTTGTAGTTCCATTCAGGGATATCAAATTTATCGGTTCCATTGAAGGGCATTTCTTCCAAAAATCTTACTGATAAAGGATGTTTTTCCGTCAATTGGATGAAAGGGACGATGTCGTTAATATTTTTCTTCCCATCAATTACACAGTTCAACTTGACAATGAACTTCTGGTCCAACAATTGGGTAATACAGGCCATTACTTCATCAAATTTGTCTCGTCTGGTGATTTCATGAAACCGCTTTCGATCCAAGGAATCCAAAGAAATATTTACTTTTTTTACCCCAAGAATGGCAAGTTTACCGATTTGTTCTTTGCTTATTGACCCATTGCTGGTCAAGGTTATTTCCTTAAGTCCTTTGTTGTTGGAGAGCAATTCTAAAAAATCTAAAATTCCCCTTCTTACAAAAGGTTCACCTCCAGTAATTCTTATCTTTTTAACGCCAAGATTTACGAAAATCTTTGTGAGATAATCCAGTTCCTCATAAGTTAAGAGGTCTTCCCGTTGGACAAAGTTCATCCCTTCCTCCGGCATACAGTAATAACACCTAAAATTACAGCGATCAGTCACTGATAACCTTAGATAATCTAGTTTTCTACCGTATTTATCAATTAGCTCTTGCTGCATAGAATTGTTATTGGGAATTTCGAGTTCCCAAGATTAAGGATGTGCATTTACCCACACCGTTTGGTCGGTAAAGTATTCTTTTTTCCAAATTGGAACAGTCTTCTTGAGTTCATCTATTAGAAACCGACAAGATTCAAATGCGTCTTGTCTATGTGCGGAGGAGGTGCCAATGACCACCACAGGATCTCCTATTTGTTTTACGCCCAAAGCATGAACAATCACAATTTTTTTGAGCGGCCATTTCTTTGCGGCCATTTCTGCCAATTTGTTCATTTCCGAAATAGCCATCGGTTCATAGGCCTCAAATTCTAATTTTACAACATCTTTTCCCTGGGCATGGTTTCTTACATTTCCTATAAAAAGATCCATTCCACCTGCTTCAGGATGCTGGAGAAAAGAATAAATGTCATTTAGCTCAATTTGATCAACCAATTTTATTTGTATCATTTTATCCTCCACTTACTGGTGGTATTAAGGCTACTTCTTTTGCATTACCAATTGCCAAGGTGTCATCAGCATACTCTAAATCAACAGCAATACCGATACTGCTTAGACTTCCCATTCTGGGATATTTTTTCAATAACCATTTTTTTAAATCCAACACTGTTATTATTGAAGGGTCTTTGGGGAATTCTAGCTCTTTTTGTCCTACAATGTCCTTGGAAATTCCGAATAATTGAATTTTCATGCCTTGATTATTATTCATTGATCTAACCTTAAATTTAAGCATAAGCAATTGATAAAGCATAGGGCTTGGCTATATTATTATTAGAAAAGGTGAATTGAAAATATTTCTAAGCAGCACCTTAACCATAATCCAATATGCCTTTACGCCAAATGTAGCGTTCTAAAATTGTCATTTATTCATTGCACCTTGGGCATTAATTGTATCAGGTGTTTGAATTCAAGGTGAAATTCACACCAAAAATCAATTTATACTGTGTTAAATTCAGTTTTTATCCAGCGAAGAAAGGCCCACCATTTTTATATCCAAAACCACTCTTTGTTGTCCCCATTCTTAAATGCATGGCCTCTAAATATCTAGGTTGAGAATGTTAAGGTTGTAAAATGTTTAAATGCAAATAATTATGGTGCAGATAATGGAATGGATTTTTGATTATGTAATTAGTTCATTTACAGGTGGTAATAGGTTATTAATTTGGCATTCGCAAACAAATAATTTTGGTAACGTGCTTCGTTAATTATAACTATACTAATGAAAAATTATGTTTCATTAATGATTGTATGTAGATAAAATTTTATATTAATTAATTCATCAACTATTTAATTCAATTAATTGATGGAATTTTTTTATATTTTTGTCTATTATATATCTTATTTGTTGAAAATTTTAATTAACGATACAAAATACTAATTAATAGATGAAATTAGGTTAATAATTGTGTATTTATCGAAAAATTCATTACTTGTGTTGTAATGTTTTAATTTTACCCTATTCAATGAATAACAATCAATCCGTTCCTGAGCTCGTAGGCTTGTTGCAGACCGGAGATAAAAAGGCCTACAACAATTTATACAAGCTTTTCGCTCCTAAAATTTTAAATACTTGTAAGAAAATGTATCTCCCTCAGCACGATGCCGAGGAAATAGTTCAAGAAGTATTTTTAAAAGTGTGGGAAAAAAGAGTGCAATTGGACAATACCTTGTCCTTTAATGCCTATTTACTGACAATAATGCGGTCCCTGATATTTAAACGATCCAAAAAACAGGCTATGGAAATAGCCTATCAAAAATACAATATCCAATTTATAGCGAAGGAAGACAATTGTACAGAGGAAACCATTCTTTTTGAAGAGATTAAATCCTTCTCCACCAAAGCCATCGCCTCTCTTCCAAAGGGACAACAAGAAGTTTTTTCTTTGAAGTTTTCTGAACATCTAACAGCAGATGAAATTGCTGCAAAACTACATCTATCCAAAAGAACGGTAGAGAATCAATTGTATAAAGCAACTAAAGCACTTAAAAAACAATTGATTTCCAAGGAATTGATACCCTACGAATTCCTCTTGATGTTATTAATTTATTAATTAAACTGTTGATTGTGTAATGATTTTTTAAAAATGACTTTATTTAGTTAAATAATATGTAAAAAATTAAAATTACGTAAGTAAATGTAGGTAAGTGAGGATATATACCATATAAACATCTAGTTTTTCAATGGATAACTTTACAAAGAAATGGCAAGATTTTCATGAAGGCAGTCTTTCAAAGAAAGAAGCTGTCGAATTTCTTCATTTTCTTGAAAGTGACTTGGGAAAAGAAAAATTTCAAAAACTTCTTAAAAAGACCTGGGCGGATCAAGAAGAAAAAAAGCCAAAAATAGTTTATCCTACTCCTAAATCTTCTTCCTCGAGCTCAAAAATTAGCAATCCTCAGCGTAAAAAGAGTGATTTTTTTAATAAGTTTTCTATAATTAACATTTCAGGATTCAAAACCTTCGCAAAGTATGCTGCCTGTTTACTTTCCATTATTGTTATTCTAAAGAGTTTGCATTTTATACCTGATTTCACAGGAAAAGAAATAAAGGAGTTACCTGAAACGGTATGGATAAGCAAATCAAATCCCAAGGGAATAAAGTCCAAAATACTATTACCAGATAGCTCTTGGGTTTATTTAAATGCGGGAAGTAAAATTCAATACCCGGAAAACTTCCCTGAAAACAGGTATGTGTATTTGGAAGGGGAAGCATTTTTTGAAGTTTACGAAGACAAAAACCATCCTTTCGTTGTCGAGGCATTTCATGTTAAAACCCAGGTCTTGGGCACTTCATTTAATATAAATTCACTTTATCCTGAATCCGTTGAAATTGGACTAGCTACAGGTGCTTTAAAAATAATGAATTCTTCCACAGGCAAAGAGATACTACTTGCTCCTGGAGAAGGGAGTAAAATTATTCCTTCCAATGATGAAATGGAAAAGTACAAGGTAGATCCTGAAACGATTTCTGAGTGGAAAGAGGGCATTCTCCATTTTGAGAATGAAAGCATTGAAAGGGCAATAAAGAAATTAGAGAATTGGTATGGGGTTCAAATAACCGTAACAGGAGAACTCCCGAAAGGTACTTGCAATGGGACTTTTCAAAAAAACACTTACCTGAGCAATGTTTTGAAAGTGCTGGGACATGCTTTGGATTTTAACTCTGAAATCGATAAGAATCAAGTAACAATAAACACAAAAAAGTAGATGAATAAATAGATAGTAATAAAATTAGTTCTAACCAATACCCAAAATCCCATGAAACAAGTTTTATTTAAAAAGTTTAATGCCCTAAAGTTTAGATTACTGATCGTAGGGTTGTTAAGCATAATCGCAATGCTACCTGCATTGGCTGCCAATACTGTCAAGAGTATTGAGGACGTTAAGATTAAAATGGACTTCCTTGAAGGAAATTTAGAAGATCTTTTAAGTAATATAGAAAGTAAAACCGACTATAGGTTTTTTTATACCGATCAGGCAATAGTAGATAAGGATGTCCTTACGCTTGACCGTAGCAAAGGTTCAGTAGCTGATATTTTAAAAGATCTTGCAAGATTGAAAAACCTTCATTTCAAACAAGTTAATAACAATATCAGTGTGAAATTTTTGGAGAATAGGACCAAAAATAACGACGTTGAGATAGTATTGAATGAGGCAGATATTACCATCAGTGGTAAAATCACAGACGATAGTGGTGAGCCTATACCAGGCGTTGCTATCTCTGTTGTCGGTACCTCCATAGGTACTATCACCAATATAGATGGTGAATACTCTTTAAATGTCCCTGAGGATGGAGTATTATCGATATCTTATATTGGTTTCAGTACGCAAAGGATACAGGTTAACGGAAGATCTATTATTAATGTCACTATGGAAGAAGCCATAGCAGGACTTGATGAAGTAGTGGTAACCGCTCTCGGTATAAAGAGAGAAGCTAAAAGTCTTGGTTATGCAACCTCTACGGTAGCCTCTGATGAAATGACCATTAACAGAACGCCAAATTTCATCAACTCCTTACAGGGTAAAGTAGCAGGAGTAAACATTACCTCCATGGGCTCAGGTCCTCAGGGAAGTAGTAAAATCAGGATCAGGGGAGTCTCTTCCTTTGGAGGAAACAATTCGCCTTTGATCGTAGTGAACGGGGTTCCCATTGACAATACGAATTTCGGAGTAAGTGGGGATGTTTCAGAAGTAGGGAGCAACAGAAAATCGGATAGTGGTGATGGTTTAAGTAGTATTAATCCTGATGACATTACTTCAATGTCTGTATTGAAAGGTGCTGCAGCTTCAGCTTTGTACGGAGCAAGAGCAAAGGATGGGGTAATCATGATTACGACCAGAAACAGGGCCTCAGGATCGGGGATTCAAATAGAACTCAATACCAATTACACCAATGATACACCACTGGATTTTACAGATTATCAATATGAGTATGGACAAGGTGAAGGTGGGATAAGACCAAATTCTCCACGACCAGTTTCAGGGGTTTGGAGTTTTGGTGAAAAAATTGAACCTGGTATGACCCAGATTCTTTTTGATGGGGTAGAAGTACCTTATACCGCCCAACCCAATAAAATCAGGGACTATTACAGAAATGGCTCTACACTTTCAAATACCATTACCCTTTCTTCAGGTGGTGAAAATGGTGGTTTTAGCCTTTCAGTTTCTAATATGGACAGTAAGGCCATCTTACCTGGTTCCAATTACAATAGGAAAACCATCAATCTGGGCTTTACTCAAAACATAAAAAAATTAACCGTCTCTGGAAATATCAACTATTCTAAAGAAGATAGAATAAACCCACCAAACATCGCAGAGCAGGATTTTAGCCCTGTGGTCATTTATACATTAGCTAGTTCTATGCCATTGTCATTATTAGAGCAATATGCCTTTGATGAAAATGGTGATGAATTCCCTTATTCCAGATTCACCAACAGAACCAATCCTTATTTTGCACTTTCAAGATTTGAAAACAACATAAGGGATAGGGTTTATGGAAATGTTACTGCCAAATATGACATTACTGATTGGTTGTATGTACAGGGTAGGTTTGGACAAGATTTCTATTCCAGAGATTCAGAATACAACCTACCTACAGGATCGCAAAGACAATCCTCCCCACCTCCAGGATTCGTAAATGGTCAATACGTACAAGACATAAGAAGATTTAGAGAAGTAAACACAGATTTCCTTCTGGGAATGAACAAGACGTTTGGAGACTTTGGATTGATGGTTAATCTTGGAGGAAACCAGATGTACAGAAGGCTGGATGTAAACACCCTTTTGGGAGAGAATTTTTACACCCGTGATCTTTATACCATTGGGAATGCAAGTAAAATCACCACAAATTACAGTATTTCTGAAAGACAAGTTAATTCCTTGTATGCGAGTTCTGAATTGTCATGGAAAGGTTTCCTTTATTTAAATGGAACGGTTAGAAACGATTGGTTTTCTACACTTTCTCCGGCCAATAGGAGTATCGTTTATCCATCTGTTACTGGTAGTTTTGTTTTCTCTCAGGCTTTTGAAAACCTTCCCAATTGGATTTCATTTGGTAAGGTCAGATTGGCTTATGCTGAAGTGGGTAGTGATACAGATGTTCAGCCTTATGCCAATAACCTATTCTACAATATCAATCAACAACAATTCCCTAATTCCAATGGCATCGCCCAACCGGTAGGCTCAGTTAGCGGATCTGTAGTACCAAATTCCAATTTGAGGCCAATGAGAGTCACTGAAAAGGAAATAGGTTTGGAAATGACACTATTTGACAATCTTCGTTTTGAAATGTCCTATTATGACAAGTTATCCTCCGATCAAATTCTGCAAGCGCAAATTTCTGATGGATCTGGCTATCTCAATCAATTGATTAATGTAGGGGAAAGTGAGAACAAAGGTTTGGAAATGTATGCTGCCATTTCTCCAATAAAAACTTCGGATTTTGAATGGAATTTTGGGGCCAATGCTTCATATAATAAATCCAAAGTATTAAGTCTTGGAGATGATGTAGAAGGAACTTTTATCACTGTAGGTACAGCAGAATTTCATGGAGAATTGAGGCAAGAAGTTGGCAAGCCTATGGCCCAATTGTATGGATGGGGTTACCTTAGAGATGATCAGGGAAGACAAGTTTTTGATCCCAACAGTGGACGTCCATTAAGATCTAATGAGCAATTGAATTTTGGTTCAGCCATACCTGTATGGGTTGGAGGATTTACCAATAGCTTCAATTATAAAAATCTTAGCTTTTCCTTTTTGATAGACTTTAAGTTGGGACATAAATTGATCTCAGGAACCCATACAAATGCTTATAGGCATGGATTGGATAAAGCCACATTAATTGGAAGAGATGTGGGTTATGTAGTAGGAGACGGTGTAAATCCTAATGGAGAAGTAAATACAGCCCAAGCGCCTGTACAGACTTTTTATGAGACCATTCGTTCTGGAAGAATGTCTGAGCAATCCGTTTTCAATGCAGGTTCTTGGCAACTTCGCCAGTTAACACTTGGTTATGACTTAAGTAGCTTGATTCCTCAAAATAACTTTATTAAAGGATTGAAATTGAATGTTGTTTCGAACAATGTAGCTGTAATAAAAAAATGGGTACCACATATTCATCCTGACCAAAACGGTATTATCTCAGATAATAGTGCTGGTTTGGAAGCTACTGGATTACCTATTACAAGAAGTATTGGGTTCAATCTAAATGTGAAGTTTTAATGGCTTTACGACATCCAATCAAATATGTGTTACAACTAAAATTATCAGAGATGAAAAAGTCTAAAAAATCATATATCTATCCCATTATTTTACTGTTCATTCTGTTCTCCTGTGATTCAGGCTTTGATGAAATGAACACTAACCCCGTACGGCTTACTTCTATAGACCCCGCCTTTCAATTGAATCAGGCCATAATCTCTAGTTCTCCAGGGTACAATAACTTGACTTATGAAGTAACTATAGTCAGACAAATGATAACTCCCTTTCAAGGAGTAGGAACTGGAGGCAATTTAAATCAGGACAATAGAGCAGCCACTGAAGGAAACTGGAATACGGGCTATCGTACCGTATTGAAAAACCTAATTGATGGATTGGCCAGGCTTGAATCCATGCCAGAAAGAACTAATCTTAAACATATTCTTCAAATTTGGAAAGCACATACATTCATGACCTTAACTGATACCTATGGAGACATTCCTTATTCAGAAGCTGGTAAAGGATACATCGATGGCTTGGTTTTTCCAAAGTATGATTCTCAAGAAAGTATCTATGCTGGAATATTAAGTGACTTAGAAGCTGCAGTGCAAGGGCTAGATGCATCTAAGGATGCAATAGGGCAGGAAGTAATGTACAGTGGAAATGTGGAACAGTGGAAAAGGTTAGGGAATTCATTAATGCTCCGTGCCGGTATGCGTTTGTCAAAAGTTGATCCTACTTCAGCTGCTTCTTATGCCAGCAAAGCAGTAAGCGGTGGCTTGATGCAGTCCAACGATGACAATGCTGTAGTACGTCACAATGCAGATTATAGAAATGGTGTAGGTACAAACCTTAATGGAGGGCAAGCACCATTTTACTATCTGGATCAAGAATTTGTTGATTTCCTTCAGTCCAATAACGATCCCAGATTGACTTCCATTGGGGTAAGGTATATAGGTGCGCTTAGCGGTAATGACCAGGTAGAAGAAAATGCCAATAGGGATTTTGATGCGCAGGTTGGAATGCCACAAGGCTATGACAATACCACCATTATTCCTGTAGTAGAGGATGCAGGGTTGGCGAGCTTGTTTGATTATACACAATTGGATAGAAGTAGAATGGGAAATCCTGAAGCACCAAATTTTCTCGTAACCTATTCTCAAACATTGCTTTTATGGGCAGAAGCTGCTTTTCGTGGTTGGGCCCCTGGGGATGCTGAACAATTGTACCATGATGGCATAAGAGCACATATGGAACAAATGGCATTGTGGGGCAATAATACGGCTATTTCTTCTAACGAAATTGATGCTTATATAGCTGCTCATCCTTTGGAAGCTGGTAAAGAACTTGAGCTCATCAATACCCAGTATTGGATGTCCTCTTATCTAATTGGCCATGAAGCATGGGCAAACTTTAGAAGATCAGGTTATCCTGACGTAGATCCTAATCCTTACCCAGGTAGTGACCTTAAAAATGAAGACTTTATCAGAAGACTAACCTATCCTGACTCCGAGTTAACTGTAAATAAAGAAAACGTAGATCTCGCAACCAGTAGAATGGGGCCGGATATTCTTGATACTAGAGTTTGGTGGGATGTAAATCAATAAAAACCAATTGAGTAGACAATGAATTTTTATTGCCTATTTTTCAATAAAACTAAAACCGGATTATGTAATAGAATGCCTATTGCATAATCCGGCTTACTTCAAAGGGGTTGATATTCAATCAAGTACGGAATAGCATGGTTTGTAAACCTTTTATATTTCGTGTTATAGAAAGTATAGCTTAAATGAAAAAAATAAAAAAAAGAATAAATGCTGGTGAAACATTGGCTGGTTGTTGGCTAAATCTGGGCAGTTCTGTAACCGCAGAAATTGTGGGATCATCAGGTTATGACTGGGTCCTGATAGATTTGGAACATGGGGCAGGAGAGCAAACGGATCTTTTGCACCAGCTTCAGGCATTGGAACATACACCTGCTGCAGCATTGGTCAGAGTGGAAAGCTACCAAAAAGAAAGAATCCACCGGGTACTTGATCTGGGAGCCAATGGAGTGATGGTTCCACGTATCAAATCTGCTGCTGAAGCCAAAGCTGCCATTGCAGGAATACATTATCCACCCATGGGAGTAAGAGGTGTGGCCAAAATGGTTAGAGCAACTGGCTTTGGGAAGAATTTTGACGCCTATAAAGAAGGGACCTTGGATAATTTACTTGGCGTTATACAGATCGAAACAGTTGAAGCTTTGGAGGAATTGGATGGGATAGCAGCACTTCCCGGAGTGGATGTGCTTTTTATTGGTCCGGCAGACCTTACCATGGCACTGGGAATAGATGGCGATTTATCGCATCCCTTATTTGTGGAAGCGGTAAAGAGAATCATTGCAGCAGCAAAAAATGCAGGCAAGGCTGTAGGTATTTTGATTTTTGATCCCATTGACTTTGAAAAGTACAATGCCATGGGAATTCAACTTATTGCCTGTGGGGCAGATGCCACTTTTGTAGCCAATGGTGCAAGGGCACTTGCCAGCAAGCTGAATTCATCTAAAATAAAAAAAGAGTAAGTAGATGCTACATGACCCTTTAATTATTTTAGTAATTGGTATGGCCATCGTTGTTGGTGGCATTATTGGTGGGAAGTTTAATCCTTTCATTGCACTTATTCTAGCAGCATTGGTTGTGGCATGGTTGACACCTACCGCAGCTATTGTTGAATTTGCCTTAAGCAAAGGGCAGTCCGAAGCGGCTGCAAATGCCTTAGCGAATACTTCCATAGGAGAGCGAATAGCTTCTGCTTTTGGGAGTACAGTGGGTAAAATCGGTATTCTGATAGCCATGGCAGCGATTATAGGCAAAGCCATGTTGATGAGTGGAGCAGCAGAAAGAATTGTCAGGTCGATTTTGGGGGTAACAGGTGAGAAAAATGCACCTCTGGCCTTTTTAAGTGGAAGTTTTTTCCTTGGCATCCCGGTTTTCTTTGATACGGTCTTTTACCTAATGATCCCATTGGCCAAAGCCATGGCCATGCGACTAAAGCAGAGTTATTTGTTGCTGGTATTGTGTATTACAGCCGGTGCAGCCATGGCGAATTCACTGGTTCCTCCCACTCCTGGTCCTTTGTTCCTCATTGCAGAAATGGATATTCCTATTGGGATGATGATGGTCGGAGGTTTCCTCGTGGGCTCCGTTACCATTACAGCTGGTTATTTCTTTGCGGTGTGGGTGAACAAGCGGAATCCTATTCCATTGCGGGAATCATTGGATGCTCCTTTAAGTGAAATTGAAGCTTTGGCCAACAAAGATGAATCCCTATTACCTTCATTGGGCATTTCCTTGTCACCTATTTTGGTGCCACTTTTACTAATTACGGGAAGTGCTACCGTCAAAACCTTTATGGATGTGAATGCAGCAGGAAGCGACAATGTTTTCCTGGAATTTCTTCAGTTCTTTGGTGAGAAAAACATGGCCCTGATAATGGGGGCAATGGCAGCACTATTGACCTTATTTCTCCAAAGAAGCAAAGCCAGTGATGGAATGAAAGGTGCTGTTCAATCTGCATTGACCAGCGGTGGAGTAATCATTTTAATTACAGCTGCAGGTGGTGCTTTTGGTGCGATGCTACAGCAAACGGGAATTAGCCTGAGAATTGCTGACCTGACTTCTGGTTACCAAATGGCCTTAATTCCTTTGGCATTCTTCATTACAGCACTTGTTAGGACAGCTCAGGGATCAGCTACTGTGGCCATGATTACTGCCTCAGGGATTTTATCAGGAATGTCTACCACAGGTTTAGATTTTCATCATTTATACCTTGGATTAGCCATTGCTTGTGGTTCTAAACTCGTTCCATGGATGAATGACAGTGGATTTTGGATTGTATGTAAAATGAGTAACCTGACGGAAAAGGAAGCCTTGAGAACCTTTTCGCCCTTGCTCACCATCATGGGCATTGTTGGCCTAATTACAATTATGATTGCTGCAAAGATTTTCCCATTAATTTAATAATGATAGTAAACCCAGAATAGTATGAAAAATATTCTTAAAACCCTTCAGAGAAGGAAATTCATGAAGTTGTTTGCTTCTGGTACTGCAGGAGCTTTAACTACCGCCTCTGTGGCCATGGGTGCAGATAGGTCTAAATCCAGACCGGCGGCAAAAAAAATTATGCCAGCAAAGAAGCTGTTGATGAAGGTGGGCTGTCAAGCGGGAGGTACTTCCGAAGAAAACCTGGCTTTTAAAGCCAGACATGGTGTTTTTAACATGGATGGTGGAATGCCAAAATTTATCCCAGGTGTAGGATGGGATTTGGAAGACTCACTTAGAAAAAGAGAAGCATGTGAAAAATTTGGGATTAGTTTAGACGCTTACCATCTTCCTTTGACTTCTGCCGGCATTGATCGTGTGCAGGTTCCCAATATCATGCTGGGAAAAAGCCCTGAAAGGGACAGGGAAATAGAAATGATCCAGCAAATGATCCAGGTTTCCGCAAAAACAGGAGTAAAGTTGTTGAACTACAACACTACAATATTGCCTGTCCTTAGGACTGGTAGAACCATTGACCCAAAGAGAGGGAATGCCACTTATAATACCTGGAATTATGAAGAAGCCTTAAAGAGAGAACAACCTTTAACTGTAGCTGGAAATGTGGATGGGGACGAAATCTTTGAAAGAATCGCCTATTTATTGGATAGGATTGTTCCGGTAGCTGAGGAATACAAAGTTCAGTTGGGCAATCACATCGCCGATCCACCAGTACCTGACCAATATAAAGGGATAATGAGATGGAATAGTCCCGAAGTTTTTGAAGGGATGAAGAGGTTTGCTAAATTGTCCGATAGTCCATACCATGGGTTTAATTTCTGTATTGGATCCATTGCTGAAGGTTTAAGGGATCCAAAAAATGATATCTTCCCAATTATAGAATATTTTGGCAAGCAAAAACAAATATTCAATGTTCACCTTAGAAATATCAAAGGCAACTACAATAATTTCCAGGAAGTTTATCCCGACAATGGGGAAATGAATTTCTTCCATGTAATACGCGCCCTACGTGATGTTGAATTTGATGGAATGATAATGCCTGACCATGTGCCGCACCATGAGGCAGAGGGGGCAGGTTCTCAAGCATTTTCTTTCGCCTATGGACACATTATAGGAATTCTACAGGCATTAAAAGATGAGGAGGCCTGATTTCTTGAGCTTAAAATGACGATCAATACTATAAAATAAGCGAGAATTTTAAATTAATAAAGAGCAACTATTATGAAGAAAGTAGGATTTATAGGACTGGGGATTATGGGTAAACCCATGGCGATCAATTTAATCGATGCAGGCTACAGTTTGAATATTTTAGACAGCAATAAGGCTGCTGGAGATTTAACCCCTAAAGGAGCAACTGCCTTTTCCACCTGTAAAGATTTAGCAGAAAATTCAGAAATCATTATTACCATGCTTCCTGATTCACCAGAAGTTAATGAAGTTGTTTTTGGTGATATGGGTGTTTTGGCAGGAATCAAGGAGGGAAGTATTTTTGTTGACATGTCTACTATTGCACCATCCACCGCTAGAGAAGTGGCAGAGGCCATGCATCTTAAAGGCGTGGATGCATTAGATGCGCCAGTATCAGGAGGCCAAGTAGGGGCGGAAACAGGAAACCTTTCGATTATGGTTGGAGGAAAAGAATCGGCATTCGATGCTTTAAAACCATTGTTTGATGTGATGGGCAAGAGTGCCGTACTTATTGGAGATGCAGGTGCAGGCCAATTAACGAAAGCCTGTAACCAAATGATCGTAGGGATGACCATACAAGCGGTGGCTGAATCTTTCACTTTGGCCAAAAAAGCAGGTGTAAACCTTGAAAAAATGAGAGAAGCGCTTTTGGGTGGTTTTGCTCAAAGTAGAATTCTCGATTTACATGGACAAAGGATTATTGACCGAAACTTTGACCCCGGTTTTAAATTGAAATTGCACCGTAAAGACATGAACATTGCCTTAATGGCTGGTAAAGAATTCAAAGTCCCATTGTATGGATCTGCTTTAGTGGCCAATCATATGGATGCTGCTTTGGCAGCAGGATGGGATGAAAAAGACCATAGTGCGCTGGCTTTGTTAATGGAAAAATTATCCAATGTGGACTAAACCTTCATTTTCTTAAATTATGAATAAAAATTTATCAGGTAGGGGACCGATCATTAAGGAAATGATCATTACCCCTATCGCGATTACTGATCCGCCTTTGTTAAATGCGGCAGGATTACATGCGCCTTATGCCTTGCGCACAATCGTGGAGTTGGTGACAGAAGATGGAATTATTGGTATCAGTGAAATACCTGGGAATGATGCCATCAATAGTTCATTAGCTGAGGCGGCTAAAATCATCATTGGGAAGGATGTTTATCAATTTGGTAAACTACAGCATGCATTGAATGCTCATTTTGGTACGGATACTAGCAAAGACAGGGGAGATGCTCCTTGGGACCAGCGAAAGCTTGTTCATGTTTTTTCAGCCTTGGAAGTCGCCTGTCTAGATATTATTGGCAAAGTGGTCAATCGGCCAATTGTGGACCTTTTGGGAGGGAAAATGCGAGATGCAGTACCTTTTGCCGCTTACTTGTTCTATAAATTCGAAGGAGCTGGGGGAGAATTAGGCTTTGGGAAAGAAAAATATGCCACCGGTTGGAATGCTGCCAGACAGGAAGCCGCGATAGATCCAAAGGGAGTCGTAGCCCAGGCAAGGGCCATGTGTAAACACTATGGTTTCCAATCGATAAAGTTAAAAGGAGGGGCATTTGAACCTGAACAGGAAGTAGCCGCCATGTTTGCATTATATGACGAATTTGGTGATGACATGCCCCTTAGGTTTGACCCCAATGCCATATGGAAACCAGAAACAGCTTTAAAGTATGGTAAAAAAATGGAACCAATCCTGGAGTATTTGGAAGATCCGGTTCGTGGTCAGGAGGAAATGTCCAAATTAAGAAATCTGATAACAACTCCCTTGGCTACCAATATGTGTACCACTTCATTTGATGAAATACCTTCAAGTATTCGATTGGGTGCTGAGGATATAATTCTTAGTGACCATCACTTTTGGGGTGGCTTAAGGGCTTCAATGGAATTGGCCAAGCTTTGCAGCACTTTTGATCGAAAACTATCCATGCATTCCAATAGTCATTTAGGCATCTCATTGGCGGCTATGGTGCATTTGGGAGGGGCATTGCCGGAAGTTCCTTATGCTCTTGATACCCATTATCCATGGCAGTCTGAGGAAGTGATCATTGGTGGAAGTATGGCTTTTGAAGATGGGGCTGTGGAGGTGCCGAATGGTCCTGGATTGGGTGTAGAATTAGATCGAAAGGCTTTAGCAAAACTGCATCAACAATACCTTGACAGTGGGTTGTCCAAAAGGGATGATCAAATAGAAATGAGAAAAGTGCAAGCAGACTGGACCTTTCAAAAAGTTAGGTGGTAAATAAACTTCCAGGTTGCTTTTTCGCCTATCCTAAACTGGAAGAGGTACTAAATATGTTTTTTTAATTAAACTGACGGAGGATGAATAAGTGGAATATGATAAAGGCGTTTTGTGCATTCTCAATTTTCTTACTTGCAACCCAACAAAGTGAGGGGCAACAGATAAGTAAAGAAGAATTGCTATTCCTCACCCCGGAGTGGAATGGAGATAGATTCGAAGATGGACGCCCCAGGGTTTCTGATGCTCTTTTGGAACGGATGAAGGTAGTAACACACGAAGAAGCCTGGGCTGTATTAAAGAACGAAGGTTACAAATATCAATATGCTGAAGGCTGGGAGACCATTCATCCCGACAGTATATTGGTGGGCAGGGCACTTACAGCGACCTTCATGCCTGGAAGACCAGATATCCATGGCGCCATTGACAAAAGAGGAAAAGCAGAAGGAAAACGTGGGCAAAACAGTTGGCCTGTTGATCTTTTAGTGCCTGGAGATGTTTATGTAGCGGACCAATTTGGCCTTCACAATGGGGGACCTACAATCGGTGATAATGTTGGGAATGCCATCTATGCAAAATCTGGAAATGGCATCGTGTATGATGGTGCGATCAGAGATATCAACGGCTTAAAAGCCATCGGAGGCTTTGTGTCTTATTTTAGTAGTTATCATCCTTCCCATCACAACCAATCAGGTGATTTGAATACCATGTTGATTGGAATCAATAAACCTACCAAAATCAGGCAAGTAACGGTCATGGCTGGGGATGTAGTTTTGGGTAGAGATGGAGCAGTTACGTTTATTCCGCCCCATTTGGCGGAAAAAGTGGTTGTTACCTCAGAAGTAGTCCGCCTTCGGGATATGTTTGGTCATAGTAGGATTAGAGAAGGGATATATACGGCAGGGCAAATTGATACCCGTTGGTCTCCTGAAATAGAAAAGGATTTTTCTAAGTGGCTAAACGATCATATGGATGAACTGCCTATTCCCAAAGAACAAATTCGAGAAATACTGGAAAACAGGACCTGGTAAATAAAGCTTTTCTCTAGCTCAGGAATTGCGATAATATTGGTATTTACTGGTTTATTGGCATGAAAATTTAAAGTGCTGGAGGTTGAGCACTTCTAATAAGGATGTCTACAATGTAAATATTGACTGATCTTTAAGTTTCTTGACCTAGTTTTAATTAGTAACGATTAACCCAAAATAAAAAACCATGACTAAAAACATACACCGAAGGTCATTTCTTTCCAAGGCAGCATTGACAGGCATAACAGGAACGGCTTTTTTGTCCAATTATGGAACAGCGCTTTCTGCAGCTGTGGAGAAAATGCCCTCCCATTCCAATCCTTCTACGCTTAAAATTACAGATGTAAAATGTGGCTTTGTAAGAGGTGCATTATACGTTAAAATATATACCAATCAGGACGTGGTAGGCTGTGGTGAGGCAGTAGATGCCATCCATGGGACCTATCATCTGGTCAAAAGATTAGGGGGACAAATCAAAGGAGAAAACCCACTCAATCCAAACCGACTTGCGGAACAATTGAGAAAAGGGGCCTTTTTTGGAGGCGCTCAATCCGGAGTTTTTGTGGCTGTGCTAACGGCCATAGAAACCGCACTTTGGGACATTACCGGCAAAGTTTTTGGCGTTCCTGTTTACCAGTTACTAGGTGGTAAATTCAGGGATAAAATCAGAGTGTATTGCGATACCGCTCTGTACACATCCAGAAATCCAAGCCCTCAAGATTATGCTGAGGCAGCCAGGGGAGCTGTGGATAGAGGCTATACCGCAGTAAAGTTTGATGTGGACGATGGGGGAGATCCTAACAAATATGATAGATTCAATTGGACCGCCAGTCCTGCAGAAATTGACCGGATGTACAATGCCATTGCTGCTGTGAGAGAAGAAGTAGGCAAAGGAATTGATATCTGTGTAGACATGCACGGTAGGTATGATTTTGTAACTGGAGTCAAGATGGCCCAAATGTATGAAGACCTTGACCTAATGTGGTTAGAGGAACCGATTCCGGCAGATAACCCTAACCTTTATCAAAAACTCACCCAGCAGACCAGCACGCCTATTTGTACAGGTGAGAATGTTTACCTGGCTTATGGATTTGTCAATATACTCACCGAAGGGGGAGTGGACATTATCATGCCAGACATACAGAAAGCCGGAGGCCTAGGAGAAGCCCAGCGCATCGCAAACCTTTCCAATTTATTTTATGTACCCTTTAGTCCCCATATGGTTGCCTCTTTTTTAGGGGCAATGGCTTCTTGTCATGTGTGCGCTTCGGTTCCAAATTTCCAAATCATGGAATGGCAAATTTACATGGACACGGAACAGATGTGGCAGGACATTGTAACCTACGATGGTGAGAGGACTTCGGATGGATTCATTACCCTCTCTGAAAAGCCCGGAATTGGTGTGGAAATCAATGAGGAGGGCATGAAAAAATATGCAGTTAAAGATGTTCCTTTTTTTGAATAATAAAATTACTTAACCCAATAACTATGAAACCAATAGATAACCCAAAATTCAGTAACCTTTTCAACCTACCCACTACACCTAAAAAAGAGGTAGCACAAAAAGCAATGATGCCTCCCGAAACGGCAATACCCGACCGTAGGTCATTCCTTCAAAAAGCGGCATTAGGAGGCCTGGGCCTAGGTGCGTTTATGTCTATGCCCATCGAGGACACACTTGCCCATTCCATGCAAAATGTCAACCGGAATTCTAATCCATCAGATTTAAGAATTACAGATTTGAGGATTGCAGAAGTAGCAGGAGCTCCTATGCGCTGTCCGATTATCAGAATTGACACCAACCAGGGAATTTATGGATTAGGAGAAGTGCGTGATGGTGCCAGTGCAAAATATGCCTTGGTGCTGAAAAGCCGGATTTTAGGAGAAAATCCTTGCCAAATAGAACGGCTTTTTAAAAAAATTAAACTCTTTGGTAACCATGCAAGGCAGGCAGGAGGAGTATGTGGGATTGAAATGGCCCTTTGGGATTTGGCTGGGAAAGCTTATAATGTACCCATTTATCAAATGTTAGGTGGTAAATACAGGGATTCTATCCGCTTGTATTCAGATACCACTAAATCCAATGATCCAGCAGTCTTTGCAGACCGCATGAAAGCAAGAAAGGACAAAGGCTATACCTTTTTAAAAATGGACTTTGGCGTTGAAATGGTAAAGGACAATAAAGGTTCTGTGGTCAATACCAAAGCATTTGAAAAAGGAAGGGAATGGGATTCAGAGTATGGAAGTTACGGCCGAACGGGGCATCCTTTCACAGGGGTGCAAATTACAGATAAAGGCATAGCTGAGATGGTAGAATTTGTTGCTGCCGTAAGAGACAAAATTGGGTATGAGATACCTCTGGCAGCAGATCATTTTGGTCATTTTGACTATAAGGAATGTATCCGTTTAGGGGAAGCATTGGAGCCTTATAGACTTGCATGGCTTGAAGACATGGTTCCCTGGTTTTATACAGAGAAATGGAAGCAAATAACAAATGCCATCAAAACGCCAACTTTGACAGGTGAGGATATATTTCTAAAAGAAGAGTTTATCAAATTGATTGATGCCCGCGCCATTGATATGATTCAGCCGGATTTGGCCTCCTCAGGAGGGATTTTAGAAACAAAAAAAATTGGGGATTATGCTGAAGAGCAAGGAATACCTATGGCGATGCATTTTGCAGGAACTCCAGTTTCCTTTATGGCCAATATTCATTGTGCGGCGGCAACTGAAAACTTTATTTCTCTAGAACATCATTCTGTTGATATTCCATGGTGGGAAGACATGGTGAAGAATATTCCGAAACCTTTGGTCATTGATGGTTTTGCTAAAGTGCCAGAAGGTCCAGGGTTGGGTATAGAACTTAATGATGAAGTCATCAAACAACACTTACAAGAAGGTACTGAGTACTTTGCGCCGACTGATGATTGGAATACCGACCGGTCTAATGATAGATGGTGGAGCTAAATCCTAATCTCAAAAGTTAACGATCAAATAATTTAGATTGGAGACTGGTTGTTTTATTACTTTCTTTTCTGGAAATTCACATTTTAATACTATTAAACCCGATTATGATGAAGAAGATTACGCTTGCTTGCCTCGTATGTTTATCGGCTTTTACTTTGGAGAGTTTTTCCCAACAAATTTCACCTACACCAGATCAAATCAAAGCTTTGACTGTAGAATGGGATGGGGAAAGATTTCCTGACGGAAGGCCAAAAGTTTCAGATGAATATCTTGAAAGACTCAAGGCCATATCTATGGAAGAAGCTTGGGGAATTTTGAGGAACAAAGGATATAACAATCAGTTTGAAAACGATTGGATTATTTTAGATGAGAATGAAGTCATGACAGGAAGAGCTGTTACCGCTCAATACATGCCTTTTAGAGAAGATGTCAATAACCTGGTGAAAAAGGTAGGTAAAGAAGAGGGGAGAGCCCAATCCGGCGGAACCAATTCCTGGCCTATTGACGGTTTGGTTGAAGGGGATATCTATATAGCCGATAGCTACGGAAAGATCGCTGATGGTACCTTGATAGGAGACAACCTTGGAATTGCCATCCATACCAACTCAAAACGAGGTGTTATATTTAATGGAGCAGTTAGAGATATGGCTGGTTTAGATAAGATTGAAGGTTTCAATCTTTGGATAAAAGGTCATGATCCGTCCTACATTCAGGAAATGATGCTTACTACCATTAACTATCCTATTAGAATTGGTAGGGCCACGGTTTTACCTGGAGATGCAGTTTTAGCCAATAAATGGGGAGTGATTTTTATTCCAGCTCATTTGGTAGCAGATCTTGTGATCAATGCAGAATTCACCGCGCTAAGAGATGAATTTGGCCATCTTAGACTACAGGAGAAAAAGTATACTGCTGGTGAAATTGATAGTCGATGGAGTGATATAATTAAAAGTGATTTTATGACCTGGCTTAACAGTAAAAATGATCTTCCAATGAGTAAGGCTGAATTGGATGCCTACTTGAAAGATAGAAACTGGTAAAACAACTAAAAACCCTCCTTTGAAATTCATTGGAGGGCTTTATTTTTTAGAGGAATTGAATAAAAGTCAATTTACATGACCAGTATTTAAATTACTGTTTATTGGCATTAAAAGTTTTTTTAGGCCCTGATTCAAAGTGTTTTAATAGGTTCTATACCAAATTGCTAGTTGTTTTCATCTTGAAATAGGGGCTCATTGTAATTCTTAACGGATTGCATTTATTTTCCTAAACTATTTTATCCTTTTAATCCAATCAGTAGATAATTATTTCTGATTTGATCTCTCTGAGATATCCCTAATAATTTTGTCCAATTCATTGGAAGAGTCCATGATGTAATCTAAAATTTCCTGGAGTTCCTCTCCTGTATAGTTCATACTTTTTTGAAGATTTACTAGTCCCATTATCCTTGCGACTGGAGCACGTACTACATGGGATTGTCTCCAGGCAATCTCTCTTAGTTTTTCATTCTGTCTTTCAATCGCGGAAATATGCTTCACCCGATCTGTAATATCCCTGGCAAAACAGGCTGCTCCGGATATGCGATCTTTACCTTTATCCTTGTCAACAATTGGATAGAGTCCAATTTGAAAAGTTTTGGATTCTAATTCTTTTTCCCCAGACTTAAAAGTAAGGTTTAACTGAAAACCAGCTAAAACCTTCGTAAAATTTTTTTCCCAGTAACCAAGAGACTTTTCACTTACCGACAATTGCTCTTTAGAAAAATTGACAATGGGTTCCCCTAATTTAAACCTATAGCCAGAAACCCTTTCCATTTCATCGAGAAATGCATTATTGGCTAAAATTAATATATACTGATCATCTATGGCCCAAATAAGGTCTTCTGTACTGTTAATAACATGTTCTTGAAGTAGCTTTACCTCAGCTAACTTTTTATGTTGATTTATTCTTGCGGTTATATTCTTCATATAAACGACAATGCCATTTTCTTTTGGAAATGCAGAACATTCTAGCCAAATATCAACAGTTGGATAATATTCGACAAAACATCTTTCTTCACCTCTTTCCATGGAAATCGAAAATTCAGTAAAAAAATCAAGGTGTAATGCATCCTCATAAATATCCCACAAACTTTTACCCAAAATGTTTTCACGAGGCATTTTCAGTATACTTTCGGCAGCAGTGTTCCAGTAAGTTACTATCCAGTCTTTGTCGACAGAGAAAAAGCCATCTGTGATGCTTTCCAATATTTTTTTTCTTTCAAGATTGGCTTTCTCAATTTCCAACTTGTATTCTACTTCCTCAGTAACATCATAATTTACTCCTACCATTCTCACAGGCTCGCCTACTTCGTTTCGGACAACATAGGCAAATGCCTTTAAATACCTAATCTCTCCCGTTAATGGCAATATTATCCTGAATTGAGTATTATAAGAATTCTTTCCCAATAACGCCTCCTGAACAATTTCATTTTGCCGTTCCTGGTCATCCGGATGCAAACCACTTTTCCACAGTTGATAACCATCATTTGTATTATCAATATCTATCCCATACAAAGTTTTCATGGTATCATCCCATATAAGTGTGTTTTCCACAATATTCCAATCCCAAATACCAATGATAGCTGCTTTAGAAGCCAGATCATAGCGCATTTTTGCTTCTACAATTTCTTCCTCGGCATTCTTTCGTTCATTGATATCCTGAATACTACCGAAAATCCGGAAAAGCTTGCCATCCAACCATTCGGATTCCGCTTGAACCCTTATCCATACCGTATTTCCAAGGGAGGTAACTATTTGAGCATCTACTTCAAAATTCTTAATTTCTCCCTTTAAAGCTTGTGCTACTTTATCTTGAATTAAATCCCTTGAATAGCCCTCCTTATAAAAATTTATAGCAGTTTGTAGTTCTGGCTTAAATTGATCGTCTATCTCATGGATTACTTTAGTCATGTGTGACCAATAAACGCTATTATTGGCAATGTTTACTTCCCAAGTCCCCATTCTGACATTTTCATGGGTTCTTTTTAACAATTCCTCCAAATTCTTCTGATGGGTTATGTCTTTTCCTACACAGTAGATAAAAAACCCTGCCGGTAGTAGCGTAGCAGAAATATTAATCCACTTTACCTGGTCATTGATCAAAAGAGGAACATCAACATCATTAATTGTTTTTGTCGTATATAAGTCTGTTAAAAATTTGTCAAATTCAGCTTGATAATCCTGGGGAATCATTTTTCGAAAGGATTTGTCAATTAAATCGGATTCCATACAATGGAGGGTTTTGGCAGTTTGCGCATTTCCTTTTTTTATTACTCCTTTATAATTGGTTATAAATAATAAGTTAGGAGTTAAATCGAAAACCGTTTTAAGTTCATCTTCTGTTTTCATTCGTTTCAACTCTGCTCCTAATCGAAGGCTTATTTTTTCGAAAAACATCAAATGCGAAGCTAAATCTATTTTCTCTCTTTGAGAAAATAGGTTTATTACTCCAACCAAGTAATTATCATGAAAGACTGGAATTGCCACGGCTGTTTTCAATCCGTATTTTAGAAGGGATTTATTTCGGTTAAACTCTGGATGATTTTTTAAATCTTCCCAAATGATGGTTTCGCCTTTTTCCCACACGGACCCTGCCAAACCTACTCCCATTTCTACTTCTTTGAAGACATTTTTCATTTCAGAGATGTCATCAAAATCAAAAGGCTGTGTGCAGGTAATGACTTTATTGAGCCTACTATTGTCAATATTCATAATCCAGCCTTCTGCGATTTTTAAATTGGTGTATCCCAAGATCACTCTCAACAAAGCTTCAAACCTTCCAGCTAGATCTTTGGGTTGGCTAACGGCCATACTCATTCTTTGAAAAATTTCTTTTATTTCATTCTTCTTTTTCCATTCTGAAGTTTGCCTTTGAATGCTTATAAAATTTGTGAACCAACCGTTTTCATTTGCTATGGGCACAACGGAAAATTCTACCCAATACTCTTCTCCGTTCTTTTTATAATTTATGGTTTCAATCTGGCAAGGTTCCCAATTTTCCATGGCTTTTTTTAACCGTGCAAGCTCTTTTTTATTGCTTTTTGGTCCTTGAAGAATGCGTGGATTTTTCCCAATAATTTCCTCTCTTGAATAACCAGTTTGTTTTAAAAAGGCATCATTGGCATAAACTATACGAGGCCCAGGCTCATCGATCGGTTCGGCTTCGGTTATTAAGATGGGGTCATTCGCACTTTCAACCACTTTTTCCATTAAATGAAGCTGATGCTCCCTATCCTTGTGGTTGGAAACATCTTGCATGGCTCCAATTGCTTGAATTGTTTGCCCCTGTTCATTCCTTAGAAAAGTGCATTGGTCAAAAACATGTGCATAGCTTCCATCTGTTTTTTGAAATCGATAGGAGGCTTCCCATTTTGGTAGGTTTTCATTAACTGCATGATCGAAACTGTTAAGAATTTTATTTCGCTCATCAGGATGAATGCGTTTGACCCAAGCTTCCATGCTGTCATCTTTGACTGAATCGTAACCGAATAGTGAGTTGTAATTATCTCCAAAAATAAGCTCTTTACCTTGCACATTATAATCCCAAATGGCACTATTAGTGGCCTTAAGCATGAGTTCGAAACGATGAACTATTTTTTTTAAAGTGTTTTTAGTAGTTTCTACTTCGGTTATATCTAAACATGCGAACAGTATCAGAGTCTTTTCTTCAACTTCAATCTGTTGTATGGTGACTTGAAGCAAAATATCCTCCCCTGAATTACTTTTCGTATGTGTTCTTGTTCGGAAGGAGTGACCGGCATGGTTTTTTTTATCAATTATGGCTTTTTTAAAATTCTGCTCTTTATTTCCTCGAAAAAGCTCGAAAAAATATTTGATTGCATTGCCTGTAGTTTTTAATAATTTTTCAGCCGCATGATTGGTTTGCAGTATAGAAAGGTCTTCCGCCCGGCATAAAAATTTTGGTGTAGGATTTTCAGTGAAAAGCAAATTGTACCAATTTTCGCTCAGCATTAGCGGAATTTGATCCATTCGTTTTTCAGCCTTTATAAGATCATGTCTCAACTCCTTGCTTTCTATCGCAGTCCTTAAGGCTTTGTATAACTGTACTTTATCAAAACGCTCTTTGACGAGAACATCCTGAACACCTTCCTGAATTAATTTAATATAGAAGTTTAATTCAGGATTAGAAGATATTGCTATAATAGGAATTTGACCTAATTTGAGTTTTATTTCAGTTAAGGTTTCATTTCTCTTGGATTCTGGTAAATTTAAATCACAAATTACTAAATCATAAAAGCTTGAAGTAACTTGTCCAATAGATTTGAACCAGTAAAGCTGTGTTTTATCAACTCCTAATTCCCCAAACTTTTCTTCAAAAAGCATGTAATCCTCCAGAATACCCACTACTACTAAAACCTTATGGGTAGGTAAATCATTCATAATGTTCTTGTTAAGTCTGGAATTTTTGCAGTACTTCTATTCAGCTTTATAATAAAATCTAATTAATGAAAGATTAAAATTGAATTAAATCATGAATTCTGTTTAAACATCTAGTTTGGTTATTTGGTCGATTTCCGAAGACGTTAAACGAATAGAAAATTTTCTCCTTAAAATATTTAAGAATTCTCTACAGCAACTAAGTGAAAAATTTTTACAATAAAAATAAAAATTAGCTCACTATTAATTTTATCCTATATAAAATATAACAAAAATTGATCCTCAATGTTTTTAATATCTATCCTTATGGTGATAATTTATTGCTGTAAATATTAGGTGATGGTACGTTATTCGTGGTGGATAGGTCCTAAGGTGAGTGATTAGAAAAAGCAAGCAATCCACTGCCAATATACATTACTGTTAAAGAAGAAAAGAGAATAAACTGCTTATAAATCCAGCCTGAAAAGAATTAACCAACAGAGCTACTAATTTCAATGGGCATAAAATATAACCTTACACAAACATCCTTTGTGATAAGCCTTGCCAAAATTTAATCCAGCAAGAGAAAACCTAAAAATGAAAAGGATTGATAGTCTTATATTGTAATTTAACAGGAATAAGAAGTCAAAATGGCTATTCCATGATAAATACAATGCTAAATCAAAAAGGGCAGTGATTTCACTGCCCTTTTTGATTTATTTGATTGGGAAACTCTCAGCTGCTTTGGAATTTTCCACTCTTATGATTTCGGTTACTACGTACTCACTTGCCCCACGCCAAGGAATGGGGTTAAGGTATTCTTTGTACCTAAGTTCAACAAATTTACCCCCCGAGCGTTCTAAAATTGAAGCCAGAGAATCACCTTCTGCGCTAAAACGAAATTCATTGCTTTGAAGGGCTCCAGGATTTGGACTTTGAAATCCATCTTGAACTAACCTTCCTTCCCAGGTCTTAAAAATAAACCCTTTCTTTTCAAAATAGTTTAGATTTCCGGCTTTCACACCTTCAGCAAAAACAAAATAATATCTCCACCAGAATACACCTATAAGGATGATAATTACCAATACCGAAACCGGGCCAATAAATTTTTTCATTTTGATTTTAATTGAAGTTAACCGTGGCCAAATATACTAATAAATCACAAATTTCGTATATTCAGGCATTAATGTACAAACCCAAATTAATATGAGTACTACGCTGATTATTATAATAGTTGCCGTCGTTATTGGCTTGTTTTTGATTTCCCTTTACAACAAGCTTGTAGCGTATAAAAACAACAGAGAAAATGCATTTGCAGATATTGATGTTCAATTAAAACAAAGACATGATCTTATTCCACAACTTGTAAGTAGTGTGAAAGGCTATATGGACCATGAGTCAAGTGTATTGACCAGGGTAACTGAGGCTAGATCCAAGGCGATAAATGCTACCTCAATTGATGGAAAAATTGCTGCTGAACAAGAATTAGGAGCAGCTTTACAAGGCTTGCAGATTCAAGTTGAAGCTTATCCTGACTTAAAAGCCAGTACCAATTTCTTGCAACTGCAAAATGAAATTTCAGATGTAGAAAACAAGCTGGCTGCTGCTAGGAGATACTTCAACTCTGCTACTCGGGAATTTAACGTAGCTGTACAAAGTTTTCCTTCTAATTTAATTGCTGGGATGTTTGGCTTCCATACAGAGAAAATGTTTGATGTAGGTGAGGTCGAAAGAGAACGCCTGGACAAAGCCCCAGATATTAAATTTTAGATTGTAAATGGCAGAATATATAGGTATACAAACCCAAATCAGGAGAAATAATACACGTTCTGTCTTATTATTAATAGGTTTTCCACTATTGATTTTGGCTTCGGTATATGCTTTCTTATACCTAACCATTCCACAGGAAGAATATGATGTTTCAATTAATGAAATGTTTGTGGATACCATACCTGGTGTGCTTATTGCAGTTGCTGTTTGGTTCGTGATTGCCTTTTTTTTTCACTCCAGAATGATACAGGGTGCAGCAGGCTCAAGACCTCTGGAGCGGAAGGAAAACATGCGGGTTTACAATTTGGTAGAAAACCTATGCATCAGTAAGGGAATGAAAATGCCCAAAGTAAATATCATTGAAGACCCCGCTTACAATGCCTTTGCCAGTGGCATCAATGAGAAAAGCTATACCGTTACGCTTACCCGAGGAATAATGGAAGCGCTCACCGATGAAGAACTTGAAGGAGTTATTGCTCATGAGCTGATGCACATAAGAAATAAGGACGTTCGTCTTTTGATTATTTCCATTATTTTTGTGGGAATTTTCTCCTTTGTTGCACAAATATTGTTTCGTAATATGCTTTTTGGTGGAGCCAGAAGAAGAGATAAAAATGACGGTCGTGCTGTGCTTATAGCCATGGCCATTGCTTTCGTTGCTTATTTCTTGAGTATGCTATTTCGTTTTGCAATTTCCAGGAAAAGAGAGTACATGGCAGATAGTGGAGCCGCTGAAATGACAAGAAACCCGCGTGCTTTGGCATCCGCATTGCGAAAAATAGCGGGTAACTATCAAGTAAAAGGAGTGAAAAGTGATGATGTTGCAGAATTATTTATTGAAAATAGGCCAGATAAATCATCTGGTATTTTGTCTTTAATTTCCGGATTATTTGCAACGCATCCTCCAATAGAAAAACGCATTGAAATTTTAGAAAATTTTTAACATCGAAATATTGTATTTATAAACCATGGATTTTATTGATTATTATAAACTGTTGGGTATAAATAAGACTGCCACACCAGAAGAAATTAAAAAAGCTTACCGGAAAATGGCCAGAAAATACCATCCTGACCTGAACCCAGACGATAAGGGAGCCGAGAAACATTTTAAGGCTGTGAATGAGGCCAATGAAGTGCTAAGTGATCCTGAGAAGCGAAAGAAATATGACCAATACGGTGAAAATTGGAAAAATCAGGAAGCCCACCAGAAATCTGGTAATGCTGGAAGAAGAGGAGCACAGCAACAATACAGTAATGCTGATTTTGAAGAGGCCTTTGGACAGGGCGGATTTTCAGACTTCTTTGACTCCATGTTTGGTGCTGGTGGGGGTGGTGGCAGAAGGTCATCTGGCTCTAGCATAAAATTCAAAGGACAGGATCTTCATGCCACGCTTGAACTTCAACTGCGAGATGTCCTCGAAGCGGACAAAAGAACCCTTGAGATCAATGGTAAAAAGATAAGGCTAACCATCAAAGCAGGTGTTGAAGATGGTCAAACCATTAAAATTAAAAATCATGGAGGAGATGGTGTAAATGGTGGGCCTAAAGGTGATCTCTATATTACTTTTAAAATTGCCCCTGATCCTGAGTACAAAAGAGAAGGTTCAGATTTACACAAAGAAGTTGACATCGATTTGTATACCGCCATTTTGGGTGGGGAAATAATTGTTCCTACCCTTACCGGAAAAGTGAAATTAAAATTAGCTGCCGGTACACAAAATGGTACCAAAGTAAAATTAAAAGGAAAAGGATTCCCAGTCTATAATAAAGATGGTGCCTTTGGAGACTTGTATTTGACCTATGTGGTGAAAATTCCAAGTACACTTTCAGCAGAGGAGAAGAAACTATTTGAACAATTGGCTAATCTTAGAAACCATGAATAATTTAAGTGATGATCATGTTTCACTGGATCAGTTTTGCCAATCCTGCAATATAGAAATGACATTTGTCTATTCACTCGCAGCGCAAGACTTGTGTGAAATAATTGTTATAGAAGAAAAAAAATACGTGTTACAGGAGGATTTAGCCCTCTTGGAAAGACTTTCAAGGTTGCATTATGAAATGGAAATAAACATGGAAGGTTTGTATGCTATCGTCCATCTACAGGAAAAAATTGATAAGCTAAATGAAGAAGTTAAGTCCTTAACAAGAAAATTGGATAATTACTAGCAAAGTCAAAAAAGTAGGTCGTACCAGGCTCGAACTGGTGACCTCTGCCCTGTCAAGGCAGCGCTCTGAACCAACTGAGCTAACGACCTAAATTCAGATGCAATGATAGTTGAATTTTGTTAATTTGGCAATTAATATAAAAGTTAACTGCTAGGCTTTCCAGAAATTTTTCCAACTCTTGCTAGAAACCACGGATTAATCAATAGTAATGATTTTTATCTCACGGATTCCAGAAATGTATAAGACAAATTTTTAATGGTATAGCTTTTTTGTTCTCTGCAACAATGCTGAAAAAATTTCAAGCTAAGTTAGCTTCAATAGGTTATTTTTTGCCTATTTCATTAAATCAGGATTAAAACCTCGAAGAAATGTCCATTTTTTTTTAAACTGATTACCCTTTTTAGGTTTTTATATCGCTTTTAGAAATATAACTCAACTAATTTCTAAAAACTATGAAAAACGCTATATCAGTCAGAACCACTTCGTTAGTAGGTATATGCTTTTGGTTTGTTCTTAACCCACATTGCAGCTAACCGCTCAGAAGTATCTGTTTTTCAGGTCTTTCAATTTTTTCGATTTCCGTTTTGTGTACTACGGATTTTCGTTTGGTAAATGGCTGGTATTTGGTTTGGAGGATATCGTAGATCTGCTTTAGATTTTTGTTGGGTACTGTGCATTTTCGGGTGGTGATGGTTTTGTTGTATGTGTTGGTCCCCGAAGTAGTGATTACCTTCTGGGTATTGCCTATTCTGACAATTTCTCCCCAGCAGTTTTTTATGCCATTGTGTTTTAACTGATGCCTTACCGTATTGACCAGCCAGTAAGCCAATATCCCCAGATGGAGGTGTGCCATGGTGGCGTCGTCGTTTTTGTGGTAGATAGGCCTTAGGTCCAGGTCGGTTTTCAGGGTACGGAATGCGTTTTCTATCTCTCTTATGGTATTATAAATATTCCAGACCACATACTCTTCCTGTACATTCAGGTTGGTCCGGAGAAAATAGACGCCCAGGCTTTCATTTTTTTCCTGATGCCTGTCCGGGTCTTTTTTCCATGTGATTTCTGTGGCCAGACCTGTTTTCGCATCACTGCTTACGGTAATGTCATAATAACGCTGGACAGACGGGTATTTTTCTTTGGCCCTGCCTATACGCTGGTGGACTTTGTCAGCTTTCTTGGTTCCTCCCTTGCTGTGCAGTGCGTTGTGTATCTTTTGGAGTTCCTGCTCAAACCTATTTTCAAACTGGAGCTTCATCCCTTCCTCTTTTTTTTCCTTGGAAGGGCTTTTGACCTCAAGGTAATAATCGGTGTTTTTTTCTGTATTGACTGATCTGAGTCTGATGGTCTGCTTTGATTTTGTATCCAGCAAGGTGGTAAGCCTTCCGGGAACATAGCTGTAATCTTTCAGCCGGGTACGGCTTACACAGAGATATCGGTACCCTTTACTTTCGATAAGTCTGAGGTTTTCCTCTGTGGCGATGCCGGCATCAAGTACCACTACTGCAGGACCACGGCAGGTATGGGACGCGAGTTTCTCGATCATTGCCGATAGGGTATTGCAGTCGGCAATGTTTCCTTCCAGAATGGAGGAATATTTTATGAAGCCTTCCACGTTGACCACCAGGGCGAGCACAATGAGCTTTGCGTCGTTTCTCTTTTCCTTGCTCCTTCCGAATTTTGCGAGTTGGCTGTTCCGCTTTTCTCCCTCAAAATAGGTGTTGGTCAGGTCGTAAAGAATGATCTTATCCTCCAGGTCAAACAGCTCGTTGGTACGTCTGGACAGGTGCTTTTCGATTGAATCCTTGGCCTTGTACAAGTCAAGGGCACTTTTGTAAAGCCTGTCTTTTGTCACTTTGTCTGCCTCGTACCCGGTAAGTTCGCACACCGCAGAGTTTTCCTTTATCCAGCGCACGGTTTTCAGCTCTGAGGCCGGGTATACCGCACGGCTTACAACCTGTGTGGCCGCAAGCTTGGCCTGTTCGGGGCTGAAGCCGACCGAAAGCAGCAACGGCGTTAGGTTCAGCTTCTCCCATGTCTGATAAGCTATGTTCTCCGCTCCGATCTCCCTTGCATTGCTGTGCTGAAGTGTGTCCATGTTGACCATGCGCGACAGTTTCTCTGCTGACTTGATGTCCAGCTTTTTTGATAATAGGATACGCTGCCAAAAATCTTCAACATATCGTTTGACCTCAGGATCTTCTTCCTGATCAAATAGAGATGTCTTTTGCTCATATTTATCGGTAAGGTGCTTCTGGATCTTATTGAGCTGCTCTGGGGTGGTGTCCTCAATGAATCCTACATTCAGAATGGTACGGTGGCATATCCTGTTGTCCGCATTACGGTAACTCTCCACCAGACGGTAGTAACCGCATAGCTTTCCTGATTGGGGGTGTTTTCGTAAAGAGAACTTGAAATACATCCCGTAAAGTACTGATTTTTAGATCCCAAATCCAATACCCTCTGTGTACTACAAACCAAATGAAGGTCCCGTGGAGAGCGTAAAAAAATTTGATCGTAGGGGGGTACGAATAATTTGCAGATTAAAAACAGAAAATAAACTGAAATTTCTAATTTAACGACCAAAAGCTGCAATGTGGGTTAATGCTTGTGATTTAATAATCAAAGATGAGCCCATAAAGATTTCTCCAGATGCAACAACCATAAGTGAATTTGTTAAGGACCTTAATTTTGATAAAAAAGAACTTTTCAATGAACAAAATATTGCCGGGAATCAAAGTAGAGAGGAAGTAGGAGCACCCCTCAGGCGAGAAACATCAAAGAACGGCATTGTTACAACATGTTCAACTCAGAAAATAAGTTTGAAAAATAATTTTGAGGAAATCGCCATTCTTCGTCCTACGGATGGAATAATATATCCAGGAGCACTAGTTATCGCTGATAAAGCTACATTGGGAGGTTTGCCCACTCCGGTGACCATTGATCGCTCACCTATTGATCTTAGGCTTGATTTACCGGGGATTGGGGAAAAAGGCAATATAGAAATAGAAAATGCAAGCAATACCAGCGTTCAGGCTAAAATTGATGAGGCCCTGGAGTGGTGGAATGCAAATGCCAAACCAGAAGGATATACCATAGCTTCTAATTCATCTTATACGGCAGCAACTTCTTATTCTTCCAAACAGTTAAGCCTTGATGTTGGGCTGAATGTAGAGTGGGCCAGGGGAGATGCACAGGCGCAATTTAACTATACTTCCAGCAAAACAGAAAGAGTGGCCATGATGGTATTTAAACAACGGTTTTATACCATAGCCATGAATGCACCCGAAAAACCCGGGGAATTTTTTGGAAGGAATGCTACCATTGCTGATGTTAAAGCTAAGTTTAGTCAAGATGGACCACCAGCCTATGTGCATTCGGTTTCCTATGGTCGAATAATTTTATTTAGGATGGTAACGAGCGAGGAGGCCACAGATGCAGAACTGAAAGGAGCATTTAATTATGTGACAGGATTATCTTCTGCTTCGGGAGATATTGAAACAAAGTACAAAACGATCCTGAATAAGGCTTCCATAACTGTTGTTACCATGGGAGGAGGGGCTCAAGCAACTTCATCCGCAATATCTGCCAAAAATTTCGGAGACTTAGAGGATGTACTGCAAGGAGAAAATGCCGTCTATAGCCGGGAAAATCCGGGTGTACCCATTGCTTATAGCCTGAAATACCTTAAAGACAATACCAATGCAAAATTGGGGTATACCACTGAATACGAAATAGAAACCTGTACTGGAAGTGCTTATCCTTCTCAAACTGTTTCACTGAATAATAAAAATGGATTTTTAGGGATGACCATGCGTTTTACTATAACGTATAAAATTCTTGAAGATGGAAGTGTAAAAAGTAAAAATATTTCAAGTGGGAATATTCCTACCAGTACAAAAAAAGTAAAAACGGTGCCAGCTGGAGCTTATGGTATTAGGATTGCAGTGGAATATAAAGACGGTTTGATATGGAAATTTAGAGCTGATGAAAATTTTAATAAGCCAACCAAAATCTGTTTGGAATCCACACAAAAAGGTTTTCCTACTAAAGTTTATGTTAATGTTGGTCCCTGTTAGGGCATATTCCATTAATTTATTTAAGACCTGCCCGGGTAGATATTTTTTGAAGCTTGGGTGTAAGCCTTTGATTGAGTGACTTAACATTAAATGATTTTTGCGGTGGTGTTGCTTATTCGGCAATAATACTGTAAAAATCATTTATAATGATTTTGTCTGGCGCTCAATATTTCTGATTTAATACTGTCTATTGTTTCTTTAGATGGGTTTGAAGCTGAGGCATAGGTTTGTAAAGCTGCTTCATAATAATGAATCGCTTCTGCAAAATCGCGCAAAGCGAACAGGCATGAAGCAAGATCCCTTTGGCTTTGAGCAATTAACTGGTCTCCTTCTGCCAAGGAAGCCTGCCTTAACCTCAGGCCCTTCACTAAAAATTCTTTTGCTTTTGGAAAATCATTTTCTTGCATGGCAATTCTGCCCAAAAAAATCACTGGTGAGGCATGTCGAAGATCTTCCTGAGGAAACAACTCTTGGTATATTGAAACTGTTGTGATTAAATTTGCCTTTGCTTTCTCTATGGCCCCTGTTTTCAAATAAACTTTCGCCAGACTCTCTAATATTCCCGCATAGTAAGGATGTGCTTTACCAAATATGGAATCAATTTTCGCCAATGCTTTTTCATACAATGGGATTGCTTCATTTGGCTGCTCAAGGAAACTATAAGTTCTCGCTAAATTCGACATACTTGCAATTGTTTCAACATGGGATTCTCCTAGTATTGATTTTCGTTGTTCCAGAGATGCTTTAATAAATTGCATTGCTTTTTCGTATTCTCCTAGTGATTGATAGAGACTTCCTAAAAAATTATAGGTATAGGCAATTTCCAAATGGGGACTGGTAAATAATTGTTCTTTCATAGCCAATGCTTCTAAAAGGTAGCTTTCACTATTTTCTAAATCTCCCAATTTTCTGGCTATAGCACCCAACATATGCAAGGAAAAAGCCAAGTCTGTATTTGGCGGTGTAGTCAAAACTTTATATAAATTGTAGGCTTCATTTATTGCTGAATCAGCTTTTTGGTATTTTCTATAATCATAATATGAATGCCCTAGCTCTGTTAAAGCATGGGCCATGGTAATACCATGGCTTAGCTCATTTTTCTTAAGCCTTATAATGGCCATTTCTAAATAGCGGATTGAACTGTCCAGTTTTCCAAAATAGAAAAATGATTTACCAATTTCTATTTCATTTTGAGCCAAAACATTTTGGGCAATCAAAGGTAATTTATTGTTGATATTGTAAGCTGAAAAAGCAAGTTCCTGAGCTTTTTCATATTTCCCCAGATTGAAAAATATAGGTGAAAGTCGTCCTAACATGTCGGCATATAAATATTTATCCTCATTTAAGTTCTTCTCCAAAGATTCAAGGCCTTGATTCAATAGATGGACAGCTGTAATCGTGTCAGCTCCGCCTACATTTGGGTCTGCAGCCATAAAAACATCAGTCATTAAATCCGTTATTTGATTGGCTCTTTTAGCTTCCCTGACCGATAAATTTCGTTCCATCTTTAATTGATAGGTGTAGAAAATAACGGCACTAAATAACAATAGTACACCAGCAATAATTGAAGTCAGAATTTTGCTATTTCTTTTTATATATTTTTCTGACTTGTATTTCCATTCTTTATTCCGAATGGAAATTGGCTGATTGTTTTGGCTGGCTTTGATATCATTCATTAAATCGCTAATTGAAACATACCTTTCTTCAGGTTTTAAAGCCATCGCCTTTTTACAAATATATTTTAGGTCGCTAACCATCACTTTGGATACAACTATTCCCTTCATAGAAAATGCTAATGAATCTCCCCTCATTTTTTGATGTGTAAATAATTTGGGATCATTGAGTACTGTTTGAAATGGATGGGTCTTCGTACACAATTCGTATAAAATGGTTCCTAAAGCATATATATCAGTGACGGTAGTGGGTACTAACTTTTCAATTTGTTCGGGTGCTGCATAGGCCAAGGTAAAGCTTCCTTTAAAATCATTTGTGTCTTCCAGTAACCGAGCAACGCCAAAATCCAGTAATTTCACTGCTCCTGATGAATTTACAAGGATATTTTGAGGTTTGAGATCAAGATGAACAATCAAAAGCTGGTGGGCGTATTGTACTGCCTCACCTATTTGAAGAAATAATTCCAAACGTTGGGATATAGGACAATTATTAAGGTTACAATATTCCATTAAGGTATGACCAGAGACGTATTCCATGGTAAAATACGGTCTTCCCTCTTCATTGAAATCCCCATCATACAACCTTGCAATTCCATGGTGGTTTAGTTTTGCAAGTATCTGCCTTTCTTTATAAAAACGATTTTTGAGATAAGAATTTGTTACCTGTGAATTCATCAGTTTTATGGCTACCAATTGTTCAAATTGGCCATCCACTCTTAAGGCTTTAAATACTGTTCCCATGGCACCCGTGCCAATTATTTCAGTTAATTTAAATGCGCCTATTTTTTGACCGACAAGGAATTCATCATTTTCCCAGGTTTTAAGTAAAAGATTAGGAGAGAATTTAAATATCGGATTTGGTGAAATATCTGCTAATAAAAGTGATTTTAAAGTTATAGCGGTTTCAGGTGCTGTGAACTCAAGGCTGTCTAACACTAGTTTTTTTTCAGCTTCGTTTTTGTCAGCAATCTCATGGAATAAATTTTCCACTTTTTTCCATGCAACATGTTTTAATGTCATCTGGAAATTATTTAAGTTCATTGCTCAACCATGCCCTTGCCAATCTCCAATCTCTTTTAACGGTTTCTACAGAAACCCCTAGCATATTGGCAATTTCCTGGTATTTATACCCTCCAAAAAAATGAAACTCAACCACACGAGAATACCGCTTGTTTATTTGTTTTAAGCCATTCAGGGCTTCATTAAGATTAATTAAACCTTCAGGTGTTGTGGTGACGATCTGCTCACTACCATTACCATAGGTTAATTGGATTTGATGTCCACCTCTCTTTACTCGCTTTTTTTGTCTTGCATAGTCTACTAAAAATCTACGCATGGCTATTGCAGCTATGGCTAAAAAATGATTTTTATTTTGAATTTCACCCTGGTATTTATCCATTTTCATATAAACCTCATGCACCAAAGCACTTGTATCCAGGGTTAAGGCATTATACTCGTATTTTAATTTATTGCTTGCCTTTAAGGAAAGTTCTTCATAGCAAACCTGAAACATTCTTTTTTTATGAGAATATGGGACTTCGTTATTTCTGGGATTATTTAAGTCAATAATATCCATGATTTGCCAACTTTTATTCTGTACAAATTAAGATACATTGGTTAATTCAGCAAATAATATTGGGAAAATCTTTCCTATTATTTGTCTACTTTAACCCTTCTTATTCCATCTAACAACTTTAAAGTCTTGGAGGGATTATAATAAAATTGAGCCATAGTTCCTACTTTATTAGTTCAGAAAGAGCGAAAAAACACAGCGGCGTGAGTAGCTCGTAATTCAGTAAATGCACATTAATTGTTTTGGCTTTCTTACCATGCAATTTTCAATGTCTTCGAATCCGGTTTAAAACAGTAAAACAAATGTAGTTCCTTTTGAAATTTCTGAATGCACCCTAATGCTACCCCCATGCAAATGCATAATTTGCTTGGACAAACTCAAGCCAATACCTGTTCCACCTTCCTTTGTAGTAAAAAAAGGAACAAATATTTCATCAATTTGATCCGGCGGAATACCAGGCCCGTTGTCTTTAACTTCTATGTATTTCCTGCCTTGTGCATTGATGGCTGCTTTTATGGTCAGCTCACCGTCATCTTGGCCTTCCAAAGATTGAATGGCATTCTTTGAAAGGTTGATTAAAACTTGCGCAATTTGCTTTTCATCCATGTAAAATTCTAGGGCCCCAGGTTCTACCAAAAGGTTAAATGCTAATTTTTTGTTGCTATTTTCCATTCGCATCAATACTTTCAACCGATCCAGTAATGATTTTATTCTTACCAATGATTTGTCCGGACTTGGGAGATCAAGGAAACTCCTATAAGACTGAACAAAATCCATTAAATCCTCTCCTTGAATTCGGATTACATTTAGCCCTTTCACCGTATTTTTAATTTGATCTTCATTTAAATTTTCCCATTTCAACTCACCACCTTCATCAATTTTATAGTATTTGGACAAGGATTCCGAGATGGAGGTAATAGGAGTGATGGTATTCATGATTTCATGGGTAAGCACCCTTATCAAGCGTACCCATGAATCTGTCTCTTTTTCGTCTAATTCTTTGTGAAGATCCTGTACGGTCACAAGGAGAAGCGCTTTCCCTTCCATTTTAATGGGTACAGCCTTGAAGAACAATTGGTTTTTTTCGCGCTCATTTACCAATTGATAATACTTTTGTTCAAAGGGTCCAAGTCTTTCAATCAACTCAAATAATTTCTCATCAATTTGCTGTAGTTGTTTGACATGCAAAAGTGGTCTGAAGTTAAGAAGCCTTTCCAAAAAAGGATTTGAAAAAAGAATATGTCCTTTCTCATCAATGGTCATAATGCCAATATCAATCTGCTTTAAAATTTCCTGGTAATACCTTTCCCTCGCCTGGAGTTGTAATTGTACATCCTGAATCAGTTGGTTTACCCGGTTTAAGCTGCTGTTTAATTCTTTAAAAGATTGAATGGAAACTTTTTCTGGAAAGCGAAGGGTAAAATCTTCATTTCTAATGGCGTCGAAAAAATAGGCAATTTTTCTGTTCGTTTTATTGATATAGGAGATAAGGAAGTAAGTTTGAAACCCTATACTTAATAACAATGCAGCACCCAAACTGTACCATTGAATAACAATTACATAGGCCATTCCTAAAGCTGAAATTGTGATCAAAAGTACCCTGATAATCAATTGAAAATAGAAATTTCGGCTGGCCATCAGTCTCTGATTTTTTTTATTTTATTATATAAAGTTTGTCTGGATATACCCAAGCGTTCGGCGGCTAGGGTATAATTTCCATCACATTCTTTAAGGGTGTTTTCTATCATCAAGGCTTCCATTTCCTCCAATGAACCGGGGAAAGAATCAAAAGAAGAGATGGCTGCTGAATTTAGGAAAAAGTCGGATGGTTTTAACACATTTCCTTCACTTAGAATCACGGCTCTTTCCATGGTATGTTGCAATTCCCTAACATTTCCAGGCCATTTGTATTTCAGCAGCTTTTCCTCAGAAGATTGGTTCATACGCAAACCTGGTTTACCATATTTGTGCATGAATTTTTCCAAGAAATACTGGCACAAAACCAGAATGTCATCTCCTCTTTTACGTAAAGGGGGGACATCTACGTGTATGGTGTTGATTCTATACATTAAATCCTCCCTGAAAAGTCCATCACTTACCATTTTTTCAAGATCACAATTTGTGGCACATATTAACCTTATATCCACTGGCACAGGCTTATTTGATCCTACTCTTACAATGGTTCTATTTTGAATGGCGGAAAGTAGTTTGGTTTGCATTTTTAAAGAGAGATTGCCAATCTCATCTAGAAATAGGGTACCACCATCAGCTGCCTCAAATTTCCCTGTACGTTCTTCTTTGGCGTCTGTAAAAGCCCCTTTGGAGTGGCCGAATAGCTCACTTTCAAACAGAGTCTCTGAAATGGACCCCATATCTACTCCAATAAATATTTCATTACTTCTTTGCGAACACCTGTGAATTTCTCTTGCTATTAACTCTTTACCCGTACCATTTTCTCCTGTTACTAAAACATTGACATCTGTTTGGGCTACTTTTCTAGTCAACTTCAAAGCATTTTTAATGGCTTCGGATTGACCTATTATAGAATGGTTGTGTTGGTTTATGACTTGCTTGAGGTTGTGTTCTTTTTTTTGAAGTTGGATGACTTGCTTTTGAGACTTTCGGAGTTGGTGCGCTGATCTGACAGTTGCCAGCATGCGTTCATTGCTCCAGGGCTTTAAAATAAAATCTACTGCACCATTTTTAATCGCTTTGACGGCAAGGTCTATGGAGCCATAGGCGGTCATCATTATCACGGAGATGTATGGTGCCTTTTCTTTGATCTGATTGAGCCAAAAAAGCCCCTCATTGCCAGAATTGACTCCCGCAGAAAAATTCATATCCAACAATACTATGTCTAAATCAGCAAATCCTGGATAAGAAGGAATTTGCTTGGGATTGTTTAGGGTCGCTACATGTTTGTACTCAAACTGCAATAAAATTTCTAAAGCACTCAACATGCTCTTGTTGTCATCAATCACCAGGATTTTAGCATCGATCATTTCTGTAATGGATTAGTATTGGGTTAAAACTACTATTCAGTAGGGAAACCTGCTAAAAAGTGTCAAATTTTTTGACAAATCACGTACAATTATTTTACAACGCACCTTGAATTTAATAGATAAATAGTTATATATGCCTGTATATCAGTATAATAAAAATTCTGGCATGAGGCTGGTATAAGTGTTTCACAGAATTATTAACGTATGGCACTAAAATTAAAAGCATTTCTACTTCTGTTAAGTTTTTTTACCTTGAAGGTACAAGCACAATCATCCTGGTCTTTGGAAGAATGTGTGGCCTATGCAATGGTACATAACCTGGAAGTAAAGGATTTTGAATATGTATCCCAATCAGGGAAGGAAAACTATAGGCAATCCATTAGAAACCTACTTCCCCGAATAGATGCGTCTACCGGATACAACATAAATTATGGTAGAAGTACTGATCCATTCACCAATGATGTGGTTACCAATGAATTCTTTTCAAATGGATATTCTCTTAGTTCCTCAATTGATTTGTTTCAGGGGTTCTTAAAAATGAATTCAATTAAAACCTCTCGATTTATATATGAGGCAAATCTACAGGAAACCTTACAACAAAAGTATTTACTTGCCTTTAGGGTGATGCGTGCATTTTATGACGTTCGCTTTTTTGAGGAATTGGTAGAAGTTGCCAAAGGACAAACAGAGGTTTCCCAGGCAAATTATAATTTGGTAAAAAGACAAATCGAGTTAGGTTTAAAAGCAGGTGCGGACCTTTATGAATCAGAATCACTTTTACTGTCAGACAAGCTTAACCTCACCCAAAGTGAAAACAAGTTGGAATTAGCGAAGCTTCAATTGATGCAGGAGATGAATTTAGAGGAAAGAGAAAATTTCTTCGTCGCAAGTAAAAAGCAGGAGGGTGGTTTTCAGAAAGTTTTTCAAGCCATTCATACTGATTCCATCTACCAACAGGCAGAAAGCTTTTTGCCCTTGCTAAAAGCGCAGGAATTCCGTGTAAATGCTGCCAGAAAACAGATCGATGTGAACAGGGCTTACCTGTATCCATCACTTTCCCTTTATGCGAATATTGGAACAGGGTATTTTCAAACAACAAGAGATACTTTAGGGAATACAATAGAATTCAGGAATCAGATTAGGGACAATACCTACAGGGCGGTTGGCTTGAGTTTAAATATTCCAATTAGCAGGGGATGGTCCACAAGATCACGAATCAAACAAAGCAAAATTGATTTGCTTAGAGTAGAAAATAACTTTGAAATTCAAAAACAGACCGTCTACAATGATATTCAGCAATTGGTAGTAGAAAACAAAGCCCTTCAGAATGAATATGCTCAAAGTCTGCAGAAAGTAAAAGCTCAAGAACTTACATTTCTTATCGCACAAAGACGATATGAAAAAGGACTTATTAGTATTTTGGAGTTAACCACAGCAAAAAATTTATTTTCTGCGGCCCAGAATGAGAACTTGGAAGTAGGCTTGCGCCTTGAAGTAAATAACAGTACCATCGATTTTTATAGGGGAGTATCCCTTTTTAACATTCAATAACTTATGGATATTATACTTGAAAAGAAAAAAGGGCTAAGGCCAAAACATTACGGATACATAGCTCTGGCAGCGCTGTTGATCTATGCAGGTTATCAGCTATGGTTTACCAGTTCTGTCTCTACTTTCCGTACGGAAAAGGGCAAATTATCCATAGCCGAGGTAGTTGAAGGGAAATTCGATGACTATATCACCATCAATGGAAGTGTTGCGCCCATTGCCACCATTTATATGGATGCCTATGAAGGGGGTCGGGTTACCGAAAAATTAATAGAAGAAGGAGCTATTGTTAAAAAGGGCGACATTATTCTGGTTTTGGAAAACAGAAGCCTTTACGAGCAAATACTCGCCAGCGAAAGTAATCTCGCTCTAAAACAAAATGACCTGCGTTCAACAAAATTAACTTTTGATTCCAGACAGGTGGAAGGAAGGAAATCCCTGGCAACAGCAAGTACCAACCTACAAAGGTTTAAAAGAAATTATGAGCAAAACAAAGCGCTGTATGAAGAGGAATTGATTTCCAGAGAAGAATACCTAATAGCGAAGGAGAATTATGAACTTTCTGAAAAGCAATATGAAATCGTTAAACTCCAGACCGAACAGGACAAAGAATTGCGTGAAACTTCACTGACGGGTCTTGATACTGATCTGGAACGGATGGAAAAGACCTTGTCTATGGTGTATGAGCGACTGGATCATTTGAATGTGCGTGCACCAGCAGACGGGCAATTGGGATTTTTGGATGCGGAAATTGGGCAGAGCATCGCTCAGGGAGAACGCATAGGTCAGATCAATGTATTGACTGATTACAAAATCGAAGCGGATATAGATGAGCATTATATTGATAGGGTTCAACGAGATTTAATGGCCGTATTGGAGCGGAATGGCAAGGATTTCAGCTTGCGACTAAGGAAAGTATACCCAGAGGTTAGAAGTGGGAAATTTAGGGTTGACCTGGTTTTCACAGAGGACAAACCTGAAAACATAAGAACCGGACAAAGCTATAATATCAAATTACAACTAGGAGAGTCCTCCGATGCCATGTTGCTGCCAAAAGGAAGTTTTTTCCAGAGTACAGGAGGTCAATGGGTCTTTGTCGTTAACCAGGATGGGGACGAAGCCATAAAGAGAAACATTAGAATAGGCAAACAAAACGCCAGGTATTATGAAATCCTGGAAGGCTTGCAGCCCGGAGAAAAAGTAATCACAAGTAACTATGACAATTTTGGTGAGGCCGATAGAATAGTTTTGAACTGATCTACTCCTAAAACAAATACATACGAAATAGATAACATACCTGAGCAATAGAAAAAAATAAATAAGATATGATAACCATTAAAGATTTAGTAAAAAGCTTTCGAACAGAGGAGGTAGAAACACTTGCGCTAAACAAGGTAAACCTCAAAGTAGAATCAGGGGAATTTGTAGCCATTATGGGCCCATCAGGCTGCGGAAAATCTACTTTGCTCAACATTATAGGCATGTTGGACAATCCAACTGAAGGCAGTTACAATTTCGCTTCCAATGAAGTGGCAGGTCTCCGAGAAAATCAGAGAACACAGCTGCGAAAAGGAAACCTGGGCTTTGTGTTTCAAAGCTTTAATCTAATTGATGAATTGACCGTTTTTGAAAATGTGGAATTGCCGCTTATTTACCTGAAAATGGGCAAAGCAGAACGCAGAGAAAAGGTAATGGCGGTTTTGGAGCGAATGAAAATTGCCCATCGTGAAAAACACTTCCCGCATCAATTGTCTGGTGGACAGCAGCAGCGTGTAGCCATAGCGAGGGCGGTAGTCACCAAACCCAAGTTGATCCTGGCTGATGAACCTACAGGTAACCTGGATTCGAAAAATGGAATGCAGGTAATGAACCTGCTAACTGAACTTAACCAGGAAGGAACGACCATCGTAATGGTGACGCACTCAGAGCATGATTCCCATTTCGCACACCGTGTAGTTAACTTATTCGATGGACAAATCGTGACAGAAAGCCAAAACAGAGCCATGGGGGCAGCATTATAGCTGTACCAAAATTCCCCTCACCTTTTACTCTTCACATTTTAGATACTGGCATTAATGATCAAAAATTACCTTAAAATAGCTTGGCGAAGCCTTCTTAAAAACAAGGTCCTATTCACTATCAATACCCTGGGTTTGGCATTGGGAATAGCGTCTTGTGTCATCATTTCTCATTTTGTCCTGGATGAATTGAGTTATGACCAGTTCAATGTGAAGTCGGATCAAATTTCAAGGATCGTTTTTAGAGCCAAAGTAAATGGTGAGGAGATAAAAGAAGGAGTGGTGATGGCCCCTGTAGCACAGACGCTTAAAGAGGAATACCCGGAAGTGCTGGATGCAACAAGAATTCGTAGGATCGGAACACCGAAAATCACCATTGACAATCAGTCTTATAGAGATGGGAGATTTGCCTACGTAGATCCAAATTTCTTCGAAATCTTTAGCCTGCCTATTATAGCCGGGGATGCTGGCAACCCATTGGAGCAACCGAATACTGCCGTAATAACACAACCATTGGCTTTAAAGTATTTTGGAACCAAAGATGCAACAGGGAAATTGTTTTACATGGAAAGTCAGGAACAACCCTATACTATTACGGGAGTTATTGAGGAGATGCCTGAAAATGCCCATTTTCATTTTGACCTCTTTGCCTCAATGAAAGGATTCCCTGAAGCCAACAGTAATTCTTGGTTTAAAGGTGATTTTTTCACCTATCTCTTGCTTGAAAAGGGATTTGATCACCAACAATTGGAGGCCAAACTGTCAGATTTGATCGGGAAATATATGGGGCCTTCCATGCAGGAAGAAATGGGCCTGTCCTTTGAGGAATTTACCAAAGACAACCAACTTGGTTTTATCTTACAACCACTGAGTGACATTCATTTGCACTCCGACAATGCCTCATACAGCGAATTAGAAGAAGGTGGGGACATAAAATATGTCTATATTTTCAGTGCAATAGCCCTGTTTATGCTTTTGATTGCTTGTGTCAACTTTATAAACCTGGCAACAGCAACTGCTGCTAAAAGAGCCAAAGAGGTCGGCATCCGCAAAGTATTGGGAGCCGATAAGAAAATGCTTTTCTACCAGTTTATCTCCGAATCCTTTATAGCAAGTACTGCAGCCATGCTTCTGGCAGTTGTTTTCGTAATTGTTATCCTACCTTTTTATGTGGAGTTTTCAGGGAAAGCACTTGAGCTATCCTATTTTTTGCAGCCACAGTTGCTATTGGCTTTGCCCATATTTACTTTTCTGATAAGTCTTTTGGCTGGAAGCTATCCAGCCATTTATTTGTCTTCCTTTCGGGCCATTCAGGGCTTAACCAATAGTACGTCAGGGGGATCAAATAAAAGCTTTCGAAGTGCATTGGTGGTGTTTCAATTTGTGATTTCGGCAGGGCTAATATTGGCGACCTTGGTGGTCAATCAGCAAATGAACTATATTCAAAACAAAGACCTGGGCTATGATAGAGACCAAATTCTGGTCATTAGGGATGCTTATCTGTTGGAAAATAATCAGGAGGCCTTCAAAAATGAGTTGATGAAAAATCCTAAAGTAAGCGCTGTGACCCAGTCTTCCTTTGTACCAGCAGGCCCTTCGGACAATAATGTGACACAGATTTATATCAATGGTCAATTCAATCGGCGGATGCCAGTGTTCAATATTGACGAAAACTATATTCCTACAATGGAAATGGAAATGGTTGCAGGAAGAAATTTTTCAAGAGATTTCGGCGCTGATTCATCAAATGTGATCCTTAACCAAACGGCAGTTGAGATTTTTGGATTTGGAGAAGATCCAATAGGGAAAACCATCTCAGATGGGACCCATACAAGTACGGTAATAGGCGTGGTAAAAGACTTTCACTTTAAATCTTTGCATCAACCAATAGAACCTTTGTTGATGTATTACAGGCCTTATGGTGGCTTGATCGTGAAAGCCAAACCATTGAACATGACTGCTCTCATTGCAGAGACCCAATCGTTGTGGAATTCTTTCGGTACTGCAGAACCTTTTGGCTTTTCCCTTATGGATGAATCCTACCAAAGGGCTTATCAAACGGAACAAAATATGGGAAAGGTTTTAAATGGTTTTGCGCTATTGACCATTGCTGTTGCGTGTTTGGGACTATTTGGGCTCGTCACTTTTACCGCCGAACAACGCTTTAGGGAAATTGGGATTAGAAAAGTATTGGGTGCTACCGTTTTTCAGATAGTGTCCATGCTTACCAAAGATTTTCTTCTTTTGGTGGGGATCTCTTTCTTCTTCGCCTTTCCTATTGGGTATTACCTGATGGAGAATTGGTTACAGGGATTTGCCTTCCGAATAGAGATTTATTGGTGGATATATGGCTTGGCTGCCTTGATTACGCTTTTTATTGCCTTTTCCACAATAGGCTACAAGAGCCTTATGGCGGCAAATTTAGATCCAGTAAAAGCAGTTAAGGAAGATTAGGTGAATGCTCAATCATTTATGCACTAAATATTAGAATAATGTACAGAAACTATCTAAAAATTGCCTGGAGGAATCTTACCCGAAGAAAGGGGCACGCACTTATTAATATTGGGGGCTTGGCTGTTGGTATTGCTGTATGTATTTTAATATTTATCGTTGTTCAGTTTGAACTTAGTTTTGACGATTATCATCAAAAGAAGGAGCGCATTTATAGGGTTTTGACTGAGTACCATCATACAAACACCCCTGTTTTTTACGGTGCTGCTATACCTTATGCATTGCCTGAAGGCATAAAGAGTGCCCTTCCCCAAATAGAAAAAGTAGCTGCTTTTTATGCTGAAAGAAATACCCAACTATTAATTGTTGACGATAGTGGAAAAACAACGAATAAATTCAAGGAAAAAAGTGGTGTTTTCGTTACAGAACCTAATTTATTCGACATCTACGACTTTGAATGGCTGGCTGGAAATGCTTCTGTATTAAAGGATCCTAACAATGTAGTACTCACCAGAGAAACAGCCATTAAATACTTTGGGAGATGGGAAGAGGCAATGGAAAAAACCATCAAATGGAACAACAAAGAATTATTAAAGGTAACAGGCATTCTAAATACGATTCCTAATAATTCAGATCTTCAGATCAAATTATTGATTGCCTATGGAACCGGGTATACCTCTAACTTCCTGCAATCCAGTGATTGGGATGGAACAGATAGTAGTTTTGGTTGTTTTGTATTATTACCCGACAATGTGTCTCCAGCCTCGGTAGATTTACAATTAAAAGTACTTTCAAAGGAGAATAAGGAGACTGATAACGAAGACAGCCACGTTTTACAACCTTTGGATGAAATCCATTTTGATACTGCCGCAGGGAATTTCAGTAACCGAAGTATCAGCAAAGAAATGATACAGGTATTATGGATTGTGGCTGTGTTTATTTTGCTGATTGCCTGTGTAAATTTTATTAATTTATCAACTGCCTTAGCCGTAAATAGAGCCAAAGAAATTGGTATAAGAAAAGTGGTTGGTAGCAGTAGATTGCACCTAAGGATACAATTTCTTACCGAGACTTTTCTTATCGTTGTACTCGCAGATCTTCTTGCACTGGTAATTGTTTCTTTATCCTTAAAGCAAATAGGTCTCTTGATCGAGTTACCCCTGACCTTCAGTATTGTCCAACCTATTGCAATGCTTTACTTTTTGATGTCTATTACTTTAGCTGTCACGCTTTTAGCAGGGTTCTATCCAGCCTTTGTGCTTGCTAAATTCAATCCAATTAATGTATTGAAGAGTAAAGTAGCTGCATTTGCTTCTGGAGGAATTGCCTTACGAAGAAGCCTGGTTGTGTTCCAATTTATCATTGCCCAAGCCTTGATCATTGGTACCATTATCGTGGTAAATCAAATGGACTTTTTTAGTAATCAATCCCTGGGTTTTGAAAAAGATGCCATAGTGAACGTTTCTATTCCTAATGACAGTACAGCCAATGCAAGAATAGATTATTTACGAAATGCACTATCGGCTATAAATGGGGTCAATAGTGTAAGCTTTAGTTCGAGTACTCCTATGGAAGAGGGGAACAGTTGGGGGAAATTCACTTTCGATAAGGCAGTAGAAGAAAACGAATTTTATTCAATAAGGAAAAGAATAGACCATGAATTTTTGACTACCTATCAATTGGAATTGGTGGCTGGACGAAACTTTTTACCAGCGGATGAAACTCTGGAGTTTTTGATAAATGAAACTTTGGCTAAAAAACTTGGTATTAATGATCCTCAAGAGGCACTGAATAAAGAAATTAGGTTGGATGATACCAAAGGACTGGTCGTGGGAGTGGTCAAGGATTTTCAAGAACGATCATTAAAGGATAACATCGCAGGAGTATTTATGTTTCCGCAAAAATTAAGATACAACCTGGCTGGTATAAAATTACAATCAAGAGAGGCATTAGGCACAATAAAGGAAATAGAAAACCTATGGAATGAAACCTTTCCAGACTTTGTATTCGAATACAATTTTCTGGATGACAAAATAGCCGGGTACTACGAACAGGAAAAACGATTGTCTCATTTGTACCAATTGGCCGCTGGGGTTGCCATATTCTTAAGTTGTTTGGGATTATTCGGACTTGCATCATTTATGATTATGCAACGGATCAAAGAAGCGGGCGTAAGGAAAATCCTTGGAGCCAGTAAAAGTAATCTAGTGTACCTATTCTCAAGGGAATTTATTGTTCTAATAGGCATTGCATTTTGTATAGCGGCACCTCTTTCATGGTATTTTATGAACCAATGGCTGGAAGCGTTTACCTATCACATTAATATTTCTTGGGATGTTTTTGTAATTGGTGGCACAATCACAATGTTAATTGCCTTGGCTACTGTAGGCTTTCAGGCCCTAAAGGTTGCCAATGAAAACCCTGTAAATAGTTTACGGGCAGAATGAATAGTATGCAATCAAAAAGGAAAGATTATGTTTAAAACTCATCTTATCATCGCATGGAGAAGCTTGAAAAAGCAACCCTTTTTCACTTTTCTCAACATTTTCGGACTTACTGTGGGCATGGCAGGAGGACTTCTTATCGCATTGTACATTTACGATGAGTTGAGTTATGATCAGATGTTCACTGATGCAGAACAAATTTACCGCTTAGATGCAGACATAAAGTTCGGGGGATCGGAAAACAACACGGCTGTTTTGCCTGCACCTATGGCTGGGGTTTTGGAAAGTGATTTCCCTCAAGTGGAAATTGCCACCAGGTTTAGAACTTTGGGCAGTACATTTGTTACCAAAAGTGGCACCTTACAAAAGGTGAAGTTATCAAGAACTACCTATGCAGACCCTTCATTTTTGGAATTGTTCGGTATTGATTTACTCGTGGGAGACAGCGAAACGGTTCTTTCGGAACCAAACAAAGTGGTCCTTACCAAAACTGCTGCTGAAAAGTTTTTTCCAGTAGATGAAGCATTGGGGCAAACACTCGTTTTTGATGGGGGAGACATCTATACTGTAACCGCCGTAATTGACGACTTGCCTAGAAATTCATTTTTGAGTGAATTTTCCCTTTTTATAGCTATGGAAGGCTATGCTGATGCTAAAATACCCCATTGGGGTAGCCACAATTACAATACTTTTGTAAAATTAAAGCCAAATACCAAGATCGCTGATTTTGATGCTGCGCTACCTACTATTGTGAAAACCTATGTGATGGCCTGGGCCCAAACGGTCTTCCCTGGTATCACTGAGGAGCAGTTCGCTGCATCAGGCAATTATATTCGCTACAGTACCATTCCATTGACCGACATTCACCTACATTCTCAGCGAACAGGAGAAATGAGTGCCAACAATAGTATTCAAAATATCTATATTCTCTCCTTTATTGCGCTGTTTTTGATTGTTTTGGCAAGCGTCAATTTTATGAATTTGAGCACTGCTAGCTCTTTAAAAAGGGCTAAAGAGGTGGGCATACGAAAAACTTTAGGATCCAATCGATACACCTTGATCCAGCAATTTCTGACCGAATCAGGCCTTATCAGTTTTGCCTCCTTGCTTTTGGCAATAGGTTTAACCTTACTAATCCTGCCGTACTTCAATGACCTATCTGACAAGCAATTGTCTCTGCCATTTATGTCTCCTGGTTTTTGGTTGATGCTTCTTGCGGCCACAATCCTTTTGGGTTTGTTTTCTGGAAGTTATCCTGCTTTCTTTCTTTCACGATTTTCACCGATTAAGGTACTTTCTGGAAATGGAGGGAGTGCTGTTGGGGGCGGGAAATTGCGCAATGCATTGGTCGTCTTTCAATTTGCAATATCTGTATTTCTAATAGTGGCAACCTTGGTTGTTTATGGACAATTGCAATTCATACAGCAAAAGGATCTTGGGTATGAAAAAAACCAGGTATTAATCATTAATGATGTGTATGCGCTGGGTTCGAAGACAAGCACATTAAAGGAAGAAATTCGGGAATTGGCCCTAGTTGAAGAAGCAACTTTAAGTGGGTATTTACCAACCCCTTCCAATAGAAGTAGTAATTCGTATTTTGAGGAAGGCGTTTCCGATCAGGAGAAAGCCTTGAGCATGCAAACATGGGCGGTGGATCATGAATATGTGGCTACCTTGGACCTTAAAATCCTTGCTGGAAGAGACTTTGACAGAGAAAGGCCTGCAGATTCCAGTGCCATGCTCATCAACGAAAGCACCTTGAAAGTGCTGGGTATAACAGCTGAGGAAGCTTTGGGAAAAAGGTTTTATTCCAATATGGTGGATACCGATCAGGAATTCTATAAAGTAATCGGAATCATCAATGATTTCCATTATGAATCCCTTAGGGAAACCATTAATCCCTTAAGTTTGGTAATAGGTGAAAACCCAGGCCTTATGGCCATAAAACTGAATGCAGGTGATTTTTCACAAGCCATCACCCAGATTGAAACCATCTGGACCCAGTTGGCCCCTGAACTTCCTTTTAATTATTACTTTATGGATGCCTCATTTGACAACACCTACCAATCAGATCAACGGTTGGGTAAGCTGTTTGTCATTTTCACGGTCCTTTCTATTCTGGTGGCTTGTCTGGGACTATTTGGGCTGGCTGCTTTTAATGCGGAAAAACGGACCAAGGAAATTGGAATCAGAAAGGTATTAGGAGCCAGTGTAGGCCAAATATCCATTAGGTTATCAGTTGATTTTTTAAAGTTAGTAGGAGTTGCGGTGCTTATATCATTGCCTTTGGGCTGGTATGCCATGAACAAGTGGCTTGAAGAATTTTCCTATAAAATAGAAGTGGGTTGGTGGGTTATGGCACTTGCAGCTTTTCTGGCTGTAGCCATTGCCATTCTTACAGTTAGCTATCAAAGCATAAAGGCGGCGATAGCTAATCCGATAAATAGTTTAGGGACGGAATAATTTTGATGCAATTTAAAAACCAGTATCATGTTTAGAAATTACCTTAAAATTGCTTGGAGAAGTTTGAAGAAACAGCCTTTCTTTACCTTTCTAAATACCTTCAGTCTTACCATAGGTATTGCGGGGGGCATGCTCATATCTCTGTACGTTTACGACGAACTGAGTTTTGACAAAATGTTCATTGATTCTGACCGTATTTACCGCATCAATGCGGACATTAAATTTGGTGGTGCGGTCATGAACATAGCTGAAACCGGAGCTCCAATGGCTGGTACAATTCTAAATGATTTTTCCCAGGTTGAAAATGTTACCCGGATCAGGAATCGGGGGAGTTTACTGCTCAGAAAAAGTGGTACTGAAGAAAACACAAAGGAAGACCAGGTAGCTTTTGCAGATTCTACAATTTTTGATTTTTTTGGAATAAACTTGTTGGTAGGGGATTCAAGAACTGCGCTCACTGAGCCAAATACGATGGTGCTGACCAAAACAGCCGCAGAAAAACACTTCGGAGTTAACAATGCTTTGGGCCAAACTTTATTGGTAAACAATGAGGAAACTTATACGGTAACCGGCGTGATGGACGACCTGCCCAAGAATAGTTTATTGAGGGATCATTCTCTGTTTATGGCATTGGCTGGGTACGATGATGCACAGCAAATGTTATGGACCAGCCACAATTATTTTACATTCATCAAACTGATATCAGGTGCAACTATTGAAGATTTTAAAGCGCCTCTGCATTCAATGTTGGAAAAATACATCTTTCCATATGTTCAGCAGTTCTATCCCGGAATAACTGCGGAATCCTTTGCTGCATCCGGCAATTATTTAAGGTACAGTACCATTCCTTTGACTGATATTCACCTGCATTCCAATCGCCACCATGAGCTCAGCGCCAATAGTAGTATTCAAAATGTATACATTCTTTCATTTATAGGTTTGTTCCTAGTTGTATTGGCAAGCGTTAATTTCATGAACTTGTCAACGGCTTATTCACTAAAAAGAGCCAAAGAAGTTGGCATTCGCAAAACCTTGGGTTCTAACAGGTCCCAACTGGTTTGGCAATTCCTGAAAGAAGCAGGTTTGATCTCTTTTATTTCTTTGCTGCTGGCTGTAGGGATTGCAGTCTTAACACTGCCCTTTTTCAATGAACTTTCGGGGAAATCAATGACCCTACCTTTTGCAGCCCCTTATTTCTGGATCATTTTGTTGTCGGCTACCATACTGTTAAGCCTTTTTTCAGGTAGCTATCCTGCCTTCTTTATGTCGAAATTTGTGGCCGCAAAAGTCCTTAAAGGGAGTGGACAAAGCAGTATTGGGGGAGGAGGGGTTCGAAACTCACTTGTCGTTTTCCAGTTTGCCATTTCGGTTATATTGATCGTGGCTACTTTGGTTGTTTTTCAGCAACTTAATTTTATTCAGGGTAAAGACCTGGGCTATACCAAAGATCAAATCCTGGTGATTGATGATGTATATGCAACTGGTAATCAAATTGAAGCCTTTAAAGAGGAAGTTCAGCAATTGGGTCAGGTGGCAAATGTTTCTTTGAGTGGGTATTTGCCTACGCCATCCTTCCGACAGGACAACGGTTTCTTTAAGGAAGGATCTACCGAACAGGAAAATGCTTTGCAGATGCAAAATTGGCAGGTAGATCATGATTATATATCCACCTTGAATATGGAATTAATAGCCGGTCGTGATTTTGACAAACGTTACCCTTCAGATTCTACGGGGATGATAATAAATGAATCCGCCTTGGCAATTTTAGGGCTAAAACCTGAAGAGGCCCTGGGCTTGAGACTGTCTCAGGATTTAGGGGAAGAAAACCCAGATTTCTATAAAGTTATTGGGGTAGTTAAAAATTTTCATTTTGAATCTTTAAGGGAAGATATTGGCGCATTGAGTCTTTCTTTAGGTAGCTCTTCAAGTACAATGGCTGTAAGGATAAAATCTGGTGATTTCCCCAATGCCATTGAAGGCATAGCGTCAATTTGGACCAAAATGGCCCCCGGCCAACCTTTCAACTACAGGTTTATGGAGGATTCATTCAATAGGGTCTACGAATCCGAACAAAAACTAGGACAGATCTTTATGGTATTTACTGTTTTATCCATAATGATTGCTTGTCTAGGCCTATTTGGTCTGGCTGCTTTCAACGCCCAAAAGCGTACGAAGGAAATTGGTATCCGAAAAGTTTTAGGAGCAAGTGTGGGGCAAATCACCCTGCGTTTAACGACGGATTTTCTAAAAATGGTAGGCATTTCCATTTTGATAGCCATACCCATAGGATGGTATGCCATGAACAAATGGCTTGAGGATTTTACCTACCGGATAGAAATCGGTTGGAGCATATTTGCTTATGCTGCCTTTCTGGCAATAGGCATAGCCATTCTAACTGTGAGCTATCAAAGTATTAAGGCAGCGATAAAAAATCCTAGTCAAAGTTTAAGCACGGAATAAAGAAACGCAGCTTCTAAAGTGTAAAAGTAATGGCCGCTAAAAACCAAAAATATCATGTTCAATAACTATCTAAAAATTGCTTTGCGCAATATGGCTCGAAGTAAATTATTTACGACCATCAATGTTTTTGGTCTGGCTATCAGTATGTCTGTGGGCCTATTGATGATTATGTTTATTTCAGATTTATGGTCGTACGATGATTTTCACGAAAACAAAAATAATATTTACCGTGTCATTACCCATAACCTAGATGCTAATGGTCGTTTGATGACCCTAGCATCTAGCTCCGTAAAGGCCGGCTACAAAATTAAGGAAACTGTCTCTGGCATTGACGAGTTGACATTAATTCGTAACGGTTTTGGTGGTGATGCCGAAATAAGCGATAGTAAAGTGCCTTTACAAGGGTTATGGGCCGATAATTCTTTTTTAAAGGTATTCACATTTCCGTTGTCGGAAGGTGATCCCGGTTCCGCACTTCTAGAACCATTTTCACTGGTTCTCACTGAAAAGTCAGCCAAGAAATTGTTTGGAAATACAGATGCAATAGGTAAAACGGTAAAGTTCGATACCCTTAATTATACGGTGACAGGTGTTATGAAAGATATTCCAAAACTTTCACATCTCAATTTTGAGGCACTGGTTTCTTTTTCTACTGTCGAACTACAGAAGCCAAGTGATGATGGCGATTTTTTAGGGTGGGGAAACTTTTACAGTAATTACATCTATGTTGCAGTTCCAAAAAACCAAGGTTTACAAACGTTACAATCTCGAATTGATCAGCTGTGTGAAACGGAGAATGCTGGAATTGATAACCAGAAAATCACACTGTCGTTACAAGCGTTAAATGAAATTTCTACAGGTAATACCCTTGTCAACGAAATAGGCCCCCATTTAGACGTCATAGCTATTTGGGTTCTAGTAACATTGACCTTTATCGTATTGCTCTCGGCATGCTTTAATTATACCAATCTCTCGATTGCGCGAGGCTTAAAACGTACCCGTGAGGTAGGCATCCGGAAAGTAATCGGCGCTAAAAAAGACCAAATTCTTTCACAATTTATTATAGAATCAATCGTAATTGCACTTCTTTCGCTGGCCTTCTCGTTTGTATTTTTGCTGTTCTTGAAAGAAGAATTTATTGGGCTGCATCCTTATATCGAACAATTAGTTTCATTGAAATTGTCAAAAGGTCTTGTGTTCGGGTTTATTGTATTTGCCGTCTTTATCGGCTTACTGGCAGGAGTATTACCGGCACTTTTCTTTTCCCTAACTAAACCCTTGTCCATATTAAAAGGATTCTCCTCGATCCAGCTTTTTCAGAAAATAAACTTGCGAAAGGGCATGATCGTGGTCCAGTATGCTTTTTCCCTAATATTTATTACGACAACCATTGTCGGCTACAACCAGTACAAAAGTTTTATAGCTTATGACCTAGGTTTTTCCACCGAAAATATCTTGAATATAAAATTACAAGGAAATAAGCCCCATGTATTTATCGAAGCACTTTCCGAAATACCTGCGATAACTGAGATTTCGCAATCGAGAATTATCACTAGCCTAGGAAATATTTATGGTACGCAATTGAAGTACAGAAACCCCAATGACTCTGTTATGGCAAGACAAAATATTATAGATGAAAAATATTTACCGATGCATGGTCATGAGTTTTTATCAGGAAATAACTTTAGGCGTAGGACAGGTAATGGCTTAGAAGACGAAGTTATCGTAAATGAAAAATTGTTAAAGCGATTCAATATCACGGAAAATGACCCTGATATGGCCCTTGGAGAAACGGTTACTGTAGATGGAAAGGAGTTGACTATAATTGGGGTACTGAAAGATTTTCATTATGAAAAACCCATGCAATCGATAGAACCTGTAATCATGCGGTATTCGGCAAACCCTGGAAATTATATTAATGCAAAGATAAGTTTAAACGATTGGCCAGCTACGCTAGCCAGTATCGAAGAGGCTTGGGAACGAATAGATGATATTCATCCAATGGAGGCAACGTTCTATGAAGATCAAATCGAGTATTCCTATAGTCAGTTCTCAATTATGATAAAGGTAATCGGTTTTTTAGCCTTCCTTGCGATTTGTATTTCTTCCCTAGGACTTCTGGGAATGGTTGTTTTTACCATCGAAACGAAAATGCGCGAAATTAGCATTCGAAAGGTACTTGGGGCTGCAGAAGGCAGTTTGATTTATCTGTTGAGCAAAAACTTTTTTATGTTACTTGTGCTTTCGGCGGGTGTTGCCCTCCCAGTTACGTACCTGCTTTTCGATAAGGTAATACTAACCAATTTTGCCTATCATCAACCGATTGGTTTGGTGGAATTATTAACAGGGTTCCTAGGTATTTTAATCATTGCTGCACTAATGATAGGCTTAGAAACCTTCAGGGCTGCACGTACAAATCCTGCTAAAATTCTTCGAGATGAATAATCAAAAAACAAATAATCATGCTTAAGAACAACCTTAAAATCGCCTGGCGAAATATAAAACGAAACAAAGGCTACAGCTTTCTGAATGTTAGCGGTATTGCCATAGGTCTCGCGGCTTTTTGGTTGATAGCATTGTATGTAGCCGATGAACTTAGCTATGATCGATCCTTCACCAATTCGGAGCAAATCTTTAGGCTTGCTCAGCATGCGAATTGGGACAATGGAAAAATGGACATTGCCCTTACCTCCCCACCATTTGCAGTCGCTTTAAAAAATGAATTCCCTGAAGTGGAAGAGGCAGTAAGAATCAATATTGAAGGTGGTGACCTAATCAATTACGGCAATAAAAGTATCAACCAAGAAGGCATTTGGTTTGCAGAAAATACTTTCTTTGCGCTTTTTGATTATCCGTTTCTTTATGGAAATGGCGCAGCTGCCTTGGTAAATCCGGGAACCATCGTCATTACAGAAAGCCTTGCAATTAAAATTTTTGGGGATGCCTCAAAAGCAATCAATGAAACTATTGCCCTGGGCAACCAAAAACAGCCTATCAAAATAACGGGGGTAATAAAGGATCTTCCTCAAAACTCCCACTTGAAATTCAGTGCAATCCGTTCATTTGCAAGGGAAGACCTGAGAAGTGAAAATTGGAATGCTGCTTTTCTCTATACATACCTTCTTTTAAAGAAAGGGACTGACCCAGATTCATTTGCAAACAAGTTGCTTCCTTTTGAAAAAGACCTGGCCAACCGAATGAATTTTTCTGATTTTAAGATAGAATTACAAGCATTGACAGCTATTCATCTGCATTCTCATCTGGATTATGAATTAAGTGCCAATGGAAATGCCGGATTGGTCTACTTATTTATTGTAATTGGGCTACTAGTATTGTTGATTGCGGTAATCAATTACATGAACCTATCTACAGCACGCGCCACCATGCGGGTGAAGGAAATCGGTATCCGGAAAGTGGTAGGATCTGAAATAAAACACCTCGTAGGGTTGTTTTTAAGTGAGGCAATTTTGGTCACCTTTATTGCTTCACTTTTAGCCTGTTTTATCGTTCAATTAACCCTTCCTGTATTTAATCAATTTGCAGAAAAAGATTTAACACTCCTGCATTTCGGAGCTTTTAAAACCATTGGGGCAATTGTTCTTTTTACGGTTTTGACAGGGGTTTTATGTGGGAGTTATCCTGCCTTGTTTTTGTCAAGGCTTAAAATGATTCCTTCACTCAAAGGGCAAATTAGCAATATGGGTACTAGTATTTTCTTACGGAAATCACTGGTAGTAGTCCAGTTTGTCATTACAGTTTGCCTGATTAGTGGCTCCTACATTATTTACAGACAGATGCAATTTGTCTCTCAAAAAGACCTTGGATTTGACAAAACTCAGGTGCTGATAAGCCATATCGATGATGTAAAAGTACGTAGCAAAATACCAGCATTGAAAGCTACACTCTTGCAAAGCCCTTTGGTAGAAAGTGTGGCAACAGCCGGTAATCCATTAGGTACCAATTACCTTGGCAAATTTAGTTTCTTTTTTGAGGTGAATGGAAAAATGCAAACCACTGCCAATATGGCAAATTTTCTCTACATCGATGAGGATTTTTTACCAACCAATGGAATGGCAATATTACAAGGTAGAAATTTCTCACCTGATATGCCCACAGATAAAGAGGGCACCGTAATCATTAACGAAACATTGATGAATTCCCTTGGCTATACAGATGCCATTGGAAAGAAAATCAATTATAAATCCGGAAATGACAGCCTGGTAAATCGGCAGGTTATCGGGGTTATTAAAGATTTTCATTCAACTTCTTTACAGCATAAAATCGAACCTATGGTACTGTTGATGCCACCAAATGATAGGGAAAGAGACAATCTTTATATAAAAATCTCAAAAGGTAAAGCGGTTGCAGGGATTGCATTTGTAAAAAGTACAATGGAACAATTCGATTCCGAAAATCAAGCAAATGTCCATTTTCTCAATGAAAACTTTAACCAGCAATACCTGGCCCAGCAAAAACAGGGAAAATTATCACTCGTCTTTACGATCCTGGCTTTTATCATTTCGGGTCTGGGACTGTTGGGTCTGGTGATCTTTGTCACTGCTCAGCGTAGAAAGGAAATTGGTTTAAGAAAAGTCCTTGGGGCTTCCATTATCTCTGTTACCCTGATGTTGAGCAAAGATTTCGGAAAACTAGTCGCCATTGCCTCTTTAATCGCCTTTCCCATTGCCTGGTTTGGCATGGATAGATGGTTACAGGACTTTGCCTACCATATCGAAATTAAATGGTGGATGTTTTTGATATCAGGGGCCATTGCGGTTACCATTGCCATGACTACAGTAAGCTTTCAGGCATTTAAAGCTGCCTTAACAAACCCCGTAAATAGTTTACGGTCAGAATAATGAATTGACGTTGAATTTTCTGGAAAGGAAAAATTGATTTATATAGTCTTAATTATCAGGCAATAAGAGCAATTAGTAAAAATTATAAATTAGAAAATAATGCTGAAATATTACATCAAATTTGCATTAAGAAACTTCAGAAATAATAAAATTATTTTTGTGGGAAGTCTTTTAACCCTATGCTTGGGTGCCTTGTGTATTTCTTTATTGTATTCTTATGTGCCGGATCAATTAAATATGGATGGATTTCATGAGAATAAAGAGAATATTTATGTAATTACCAAACAGTCTTCAGCCAAAAGTTTGCCAGAGGTTTTCGATCCAACTTTATATTTAAATATTGAATACAAAGATTTTCCTGAATTAAGAAGTCATACAATGGTGAAAAAATATTCTGATGGAGAATTATTATTTACCTACGATAATACTACTTTTTCAGCAGAAGGATTGGTAACAGATAGCTTATTTTTTAGCGTTTTTGATTTTAAATTATTGATAGGGGATGTCAATAATGTACTCGATGATCCAGACGCTATTTTATTAACAGAGGACTTTGCTAATATTATCTTTGGTGACGAAGATCCAATTGGGAAAAGCATAGACGTAGGAGACAGGAAGATAAAAAAATTCACTGTAAGGGGTATTCTAGACAAAGTGCCTTTTAATAGTTCTATAGAGTTTGATTTTATTATGCCCCAACAATATAACGATCTCAATTTTTTCAACAGGATGGGCGGCAGTTTTATTTTGGTAGATAATAGCTTTGATAAAGCTGTTTTTAAAGAGAGAATAAATCAATTTGAAGACAAATACAATCGATTCAAAGAAACCACATTAGATATTTTACTTTTTGATTATAAAGAGATCAACAAAAGTAATGTACAAAGTCTTGGTATTTTTAGTCGTACAGTGAATGAAAAAAACCTTTACATACAAATTATTATTATGCTGATTATCCTTATTATATCTGCATTAAACTTCTCTAATTTACAAATTATAAATACAAATTCCAGAATTAAAGATACAGCTTTAAAAATAGTAAATGGCGCGAATAAATATCATGCAGCAAAACAAATGTTTGTAGAAATGTTAGTTTTAGTAGTAATAGGTACGTTTATCACAACGATAGCCTATGTTTCAGTTTTACCAACTTTTACAAGTTTAACAAATATTAATCTTTCTCCTTCATTGTTAGAAGTCATTAAAATTAATTGCGTTGTCCTTTTAATAATCGCTACTATTGGTATGATTTATCCATTTATATTAGGAATTAAAATTTCTTTGATAAATGGTTTAAGAAATATGGTTATAAATGAAAAAAAGCTCAAAGGAAGGGGAGTAATAGTTGTTTTTCAATATGCATTATCGTTTTTATTGTTGATATCGTCTATGGTTGTAGCCAAGCAATTGTCTTTAATGCTAAATATGGATCTGGGATTTAATCATAAAAATATAGTGAGTGCTCAATTGTGGACTGTACCATCAAATATAGAATCAAAGGAAGATGCAGATAAGTTTCTATCAAAAATTAATCTTGGTAAGAATGAATTAAAAAGCAATAGTAATATTAAATCATTTACTAAAGGGGATAAACCAATCGATTCATTTACGATGGATTGGAAGAAAAAGAATGATGAAAATGAACTTGAAACCCATAATATGTTAAAGGTTTCTCCTAATTATGAAAATTTATTTCAATTGACATTATTAGAAGGTCGCTTTTTTGACAATGATATAGATCGTTCTCGTGAAAATAAGATTGTAATTAATGAAGCTGCAAAAAAGTATTGGAATATAATAGATATCAACAATACTATAATGGAACATGAATCCTGGGGAGATTATAAAGTTATAGGTGTTGTGCAAGATTTTAAATATCAACACCTTTCTTCTATAACCCAACCTTTAATTATGATTTATATGGAAAATGTTGAAGATCCTTATATTGTCGAATTTCATGATGGTTCAATTGAAAGCGGGTTGGGATTCCTTGAGAAATTTTTTAAAAATAATAACCCTCAAGCATCCTTTAGTTATACCTTTTTAGAAGATGACATCGCCTCCCTCTACCAAAAAGAAAAACAATTAGGTATAAACTATATATTGTTTACAGTTATTGCCTTGATTATTTCTGTAATAGGACTTTTTACTATCGCTATTTATGATACCCGAAGAAGGGTGAAAGAAATAGCCGTCCGAAAGGTAAATGGGGCTCAGGTTTGGGAAGTGATTTCCCTTTTGAATATCAGTTTTATAAGATGGGTTGGATTGGCATTTATTATTGCTAGTCCAATAGCGTATTTATCGATGGAAAATTGGCTCCAAAATTTTGCTTATAAAACCAATATTAGTTGGTGGATATTTGCCTTGTCTGGTGCGTTTACCTTATTAATTTCATTGTTGACGGTGAGTTGGCAAAGTTATAAAGCAGCAATAGCAAATCCCGTTAAAAGCCTCCGAACCGATTAAGTTTTAGACCTACGCTTTCCGCTAATGGAGTGAGAATATAGGTATTGAAATAGTGAAAAAGGCATAAATATTTAAATCATCAATTGATTCATTTCTAACTCGGTGCGAAAAAGATAAGGTTAGAATTATAGAAAAAACCATGTATAAAAACTATCTAAAAATCGCTTTTCGAAATCTTTGGAGACATCGGGGCTTTTCGTTCTTGAATATAAGCGGCTTGGCCATTGGGCTAACCGCAGGTTTTCTTATTTTACTTTATGTAGGTTTTGAGATAAGTTATGACAATTTTCATTCCAAAGGAGACCGTATTTACCGGGTTGTTGCAGATATAAAAACACCTACAGACAATATCGAAGCAGATATCCCTGCCTGGGCTGTACCGCCGCATTTAGAAGAACAATTCCCTGAAATTGAAGCTGCGGTTAGGATTTCAGGGCTGGATATGTTAGTCCGCAAAGAGGACATCAAATTCCAGGAAACAGAGGCCAAAATTGTTGATGCCGATTTTTTCAATGTATTCGATTTTAAACTGCTACAAGGAGATGCTGACAATGTTTTAAAAGACCCCTTCAGCCTGGTGCTTTCAGAAAAGGCTGCAAAGAAATACTTCGGAAATGAGAATCCTGTTGGCAAAACAGTTAAAATCATGGAGGAAGGCCATTTAGCTACTGTTACTGGCTTGATGGAAGACTTTCCCGAAAATTCACACATCAAGACCAACATGGTGTTATCTATGGCCACCTATACCAAAGGAATGGATAGGGATGTGGATAGCTTTTGGAACAATTACGGTGCGGCTGGCTATATTCTCGTAGCGGAACATGCTAATATTGATCAACTTGTTGCCAAATTTCCAGAATTTTTAGAGCGAAATAATGGAGAGGAAATGAAGAAGTCGCAGATGTATGTCAATCTTTTTCTTGAACCATTAACAGATGTTTATTTACGGTCCACCAGGGGAGGTGCTGGGGGTGGTAATATTAGTAATGTATACATTTTTTCTATTGTGGCTATTTTCATTTTATTAATAGCCTGCATCAATTTTATAAACTTAACTACTGCCAGGTCAGTCGAAAGAGCCAAAGAAGTTGGAATCCGAAAAGTTATTGGTGCAGGCAAACGACAATTGGGCATTCAATTTTTAGGGGAGTCCATTGTCATTTCATTTATGGCGTTTATAATCGCCCTAGTTCTTACCGCTATAGCCATTCCCTTTTTTAATGACATGGCCGGTAAAATAATAAGCCCAGGTATTATTTCTAGTGCCAATCAATTGCCTATACTTCTATTAATGTCCTTGGGTATTGGCGTTTTGGCAGGTATCTACCCAGCTTTTGTATTGTCCTCTTTTAAGCCTATTAGTGTTTTAAAAGGAAGTTTTTCTTCTGGTACCAGGGGGATTCTTCTGAGAAAAGGATTGGTAATTGCTCAATTTACCATCTCAATCGCATTGATTATTGGAACCATTGTCATCTATAATCAGATGAATTATATGCGCAACCAGGAACTAGGTTTCAACAAAGAACAAACCATTGTCCTGGGTACAGGTGTATCGCCTTCTCAAAAAGCATTGAGACATGCCATTGATGATTTACCCAATGTACTTTCAACTTCGCTTTCCTCAAGTGTGCCTGGAAAAAGCAATAGTTCTGCTTATTCTGAAGTGGAGAATATAAATGGTGATTTGCAGATCGCCAACCTCGCACTCTATTTTATAGATGAGGAATTTATTCCTCAATTCGATATACCGCTTGTTGCCGGAAGATCCTTTTCAAAAGCATTTGCAACTGATTCTACCGAGGCCATGGTGGTGAATGAAGAGACAGTGAAGTTGTTAGGATACAGTTCTCCTGAGGAAGCCATTGGTGCCAATTTTAAACAATGGGGACGTGAAGGTAAAATTATTGGGGTAATTAAAGATTTTCATTTTAAATCTCTTCGACAACCTATCGAGCCTTTGACAATGCGGCTTGAACCAAAAGGTACTGATTTACTGGTTGTGAAAGTAAACCCAAAAGATATTCAACAAACTGTAGCTGCTATTGCATCCAAATGGGAGGCCATAATTCCAAACGCCCCTTTTGATTATTATTTCTTAGATCAATCTTTTAATAAACAATACCAGACCGAAGAACGCTTTGGAAATCTCTTCTTGAACTTTGCAGCGCTAGCCATATTTATTTCATGTCTGGGATTATTAGGTCTTGCAGCTTACAGCACCTTACAGCGCAAACGAGAAATAGGAATTAGAAAAGTGTTGGGCTCTTCGGTAGGAGGAATATTAAATCTCTTGTCCAGGGAATTTGTAAAATTAGTAATTATCTCCTTCTTTATTGCTGCCCCTATAGCCTGGTTCTTTATGTATTTCTGGTTAGAGGATTTCGCTTACCGCATTACCCTTCAATGGTGGATGTTTGCTCTCGCAGGGGCTTCAGCAATAATAATTGCACTGCTAACAGTGAGTTTTCACGCCATCAAAGCAGCAATAGTGAACCCAGTTAAAAGTTTAGGTACGGAGTAAAATTCCGCATCAATTAAAGAAGAAAAACCATGTACAAAAACTATCTAAAAATCGCTTTTCGAAATCTTTGGAGACATCGAGGCTTTTCGTTCTTGAATATTTCAGGGCTGGCAATTGGGCTTAGTGCTGGTTTCCTTATTCTTCTTTATGTGAGCTTTGAACTCAGCTATGATCAATTTCACAGCAAGGCAGACAGGATCTATCGGGTGGTATCGGATATTGAAACGCCAACAAGTACCATAAAAAATAGTGAACCTGCTTGGGCTGTGCCACCTCACTTGCAAACAGCATTTGAAGAAGTTGAATCAGCAGTAAGAATTCAGGAAACCCGTCTGTTGGTTCATCGCGATGGTAAAAGATACAACGAAAACAATGGAATGGCAGTTGATCCGGATTTTTTCAAAATGTTTGACTTTAAACTTTTATCTGGAAATAAGGAAAATGCACTTCTAGCTCCTTTCAGCATTGTACTCTCTGAATCAATGGCAAAAAAGTATTTTGGAGATCTGGACCCCATTGGCGAGTCTTTGGATATTGAGGATTATGGTTTTGTAGGCAATATAACAGCTGTGATGGAAGATATGCCTGTAAATTCCCATTTAAGGGCAGATATTTTGATCTCTTTAACCACTTTTTTTACTGAAAATTATAGTCCCAATTTGAATGACAATTGGGAAGGGTATGAGCCGGATGCCTATATATTGCTCAAGCCAAAGGTAAATGCCAAGGTATTGGAATCAAAATTCCCAGAATTCTTAGAAAGAAATGATGGGGAAGGGATGAAAAAACTACAGGCCTACGTCACATTGTACCTGGAACCTTTTAAGGAGGTTTATCTGCGATCAGACCGATACAGAACGATAAGTGGAAACATTAACAATGTGTATACCCTGTCAATTGTTGCCCTGTTTATTTTGTTGATTGCCAGTATTAATTTCATCAACCTTACTACTGCAAGGTCCACGGAAAGGGCAAGGGAAGTGGGAATACGCAAGGTAATTGGTGCTGAAAAAAGACAACTGGGCCTCCAGTTTATCGGTGAATCTACCCTCATTTGTTTACTGGCATTTTCCTTAACCCTTGCCATTACTTCGCTGATTCTACCTGCTTTTAACGATATGGCGGGTAAAACCATAGCTGAGGGTATTTTGTCTAATCCCTCTCATGTCTTGTCTTTATTAGGAATCGCAATACTTATAGGAATATTAGCAGGAAGCTATCCTGCATTCGTTTTGTCTTCATTTAAGCCTGTAAATGTATTGAAAGGCAGTTTTTCCAATGGAAATACAGGGATTCTATTGCGAAAAGGGCTGGTCGTTACCCAATTCTCAATTTCCATAGCATTAATCATTGGTACCATTGTCATTTATCACCAGATGAGTTTTATGCGGAACCAGGATTTGGGGTTTGATAAAGAGCGGATGGTAATATTGAACTCCAGTAATACTGAGCTAAAAGATGGACTTGAGGCTTTACCTGGAGTAGTCTCAACGAGTTTGGTATCAAGCATTCCAGGAGGAGACAATCCTTTGGCCTATTCAAGGATTCAAAATGTAAACAATGACCAACAAATAGTAGATGTTGATGCCTATTTTGTGGATTTTGATGCCATTACTCAATTTGATATGAAGGTAGTTGCAGGAAGAGGTTTTTCCAGCCAGTTTCCAACAGACACTTTAGAAGCCATGGTAATTAACGAAACTGCTGTGAAATTGCTGGGTTTTGCTTCTCCGAAGGATGCTTTGGAGGCCAAATTTGAGCAATGGGGACGTTCAGGCAGGGTTGTCGGGGTTGTACAAGATTTTCATTTTAAGTCCTTAAAGGAAAACATTGCCCCCCTTACCATGCGGGTGGACAGAGGTAGAAAAGGGCTTCTGACGGTTAAATTATCCTCAAATGATTTAACAAATACAGTAGCCTCCATTGAGGAAAAATGGAAGGCCGTTCTACCAAATGAACCCTTCGATTACTATTTTCTTGATGAATTCTTTGACCGTCAATACCGAGCTGATGAGCGATTCGGATACCTTATTTTTAATTTCTCTATGCTGGCCATTATTATTTCCTGTCTGGGCTTATTTGGCCTGGTAGCTTATAGTACTGTGCAGCGCCGGAGGGAAATAGGCATACGGAAAGTGATCGGCGCATCCGTAATGGGCATCGTAAAACTTTTGTCCAAAGAATTTTTAAAACTAGTAGGACTCGCAATTATAGTGGCGTCTCCTTTGGCCTGGCTTGTTATGAATTATTGGCTGGAGGATTTTGCTTATCAAATAGAAATTCAATGGTGGGTTTTTGTCATGGCAGGTGCTATGGTTTTGACTATCGCACTGTTGACAGTAGGTTTTCATGCAATAAAAGCAGCGAATATCAACCCCATAAATAGTTTAAGAACCGAATAAATCATAAAATCATGTATAAAAATTATCTAAAAATCGCATGGAGAAACCTTACACGAAACAGGGGCTACTCTGCAATTAATATCGGGGGATTGGCACTAGGAATGGCTGTTGTCATCATGATCGGTCTATGGGTTCTGGATGAATTTACTTTCAATACCCACCATAAAAACCATGATAAGATTGCACAGATTTACAATAGATCCAAAAACCTGGATACAAGTGAAATTGAGTCTTTTCCCTCTACGGTATACATCATGGGTAGCGTTATAAAAGACAATTATTCAGATTATTTTACGCATGCAATACGTGCCACCTGGGTAGGGAATTATGTATTGACGAATGAGGGAGAAAATCACACCCAAACAGGGCAGTTTATTGAAAGTGAGGGGCTGGAAATGCTCTCTTTGGAAATGTTACAAGGCTCTTATTCGAGTTTAGAGGAGGTAAATGCGGTAGTTTTATCTGAAACTGCTGCTGCAGCCATTTTTGGAGAAGAAAATCCTATAGGTAAATCTATAAAGATCAACAATGAGATGATTGCCGTCGTAAATGGCGTTTACAAGGAACTCCCCAAAAACAACAGTTTTGCCAATGTGAAATTCTTTGCCAATTGGAAATTGACAGAGGCCAATGAGCCCGAAAGATTCGAACGAATAAAAACAGTTTGGGACGATTGGTCATTCCAGTTTTATGTGCAATTGAAGCCAGAAATTGATTTTGAAACAGCCAATGCTGCTTTGAAGGATTTGTATTTTCAATACGGACCCGCGGAATCATTTGAGGGTTTCGAGAAACGTGGTCTACATCCTTTTGCTTATCCCATGGACAAATGGCATTTGTATTCCCAATTTGATGCTCAAGGGGAGCCTACAGAAGGTAGGATCACTTTTGTGTGGTTATTTATAGCCATAGGTTTATTTGTATTGATTCTGGCCTGTATTAACTTTATGAACCTCAGTACAGCTCGCTCTGAAAAGCGTTCCAAAGAAGTAGGCATTAGAAAAACAGTTGGCTCCAATAAGCAGCAATTGGTCTTCCAGTTCCTAAGTGAATCCATATTGATTTCAGGTATTGCCCTACTTTTCGCATTGGCAATGGTATTGCTCACCATTCCATGGTTCAATGAATTGGCGGGCAAAAATATGCAGATACCCTGGTCCAACCTGACCTTCTGGGCATCTATATTGGGGGTGACCTTGCTTACTGGGTTGTTGGCTGGTAGTTATCCGGCCTTGTACCTTTCCTCCTTTAGTCCGATCATGGTATTGAAAGGAACATTTAAGGCTGGACCCTATTCCGCAGTTCCCAGAAAAGTATTGGTAGTCTTTCAGTTTGCTGTATCGATAATGTTGGCAGTGGGAACAGTGATCGTTTTTAACCAAATAGAGTTCACCAAGGACCGGCCGATTGGCTATGACCGAAGCAATCTTATTTCGATACAAATGAACAATCCCGAGTACAATGGAAAGTACAACCTATTGAGGGATGAATTGATAAACACAGGAGTTGTGGAAGACATGACCCAGTCTTCTTCTCCATTAATGGGGGTATATAGCAATGGAGGTGGTAGTATCAGTTGGGAAGGCAAAGATCCTGAGATGTCACCTGACTTTGGTATTTTGCGGGTAACGCATGATTATGGGAATACCGTTGGTTGGCAGTTTGTGGATGGCAGGGACTTTTCCAGGGACTATGCTTCGGACTCTTCGACCATTATCTTAAATGAAACGGCTGTCAAATACATGGGCTTGGAAAATCCGGTAGGGAGCTTCATTACATTTGGGAATGACGACCGTGCTGAGATCATCGGTGTTACAAAAGACATGGTGATGCAGTCTCCTTATAATCCTGTAAAACAGGCCTTTTTCTATATTGATTACGATAGGGTAGACTATATTAACATTAGAATAAAGCCCGATGCAATTGCCAGTGATGCCATTGCCCGGATTGAAGAGGTATTTGCCAAAGTTGTTCCTTCTGCACAATTTGATTATGGTTTTGTAGATGAGGCTTTTGGTCAAAAGTTTGAATCTGAAGAGCGCCTGGGGAATTTGGCAGGAGTTTTCACCCTTTTGGCCATTCTTATTAGCTGCTTGGGCCTTTTTGGTTTGGCTTCCTTTGTTGCGGAGCAACGAACCAAGGAAATAGGGGTTCGAAAAGTGTTGGGGGCATCCGTTTTAAATTTATGGCAGATGCTTTCCAAAGATTTTGTGATTCTTGTGCTGATTTCCTGCCTGATTTCGATTCCTATCGTCTATTACTTTATGAGTCAGTGGTTACAGAATTACGATTACCGTATGGAAATATCTGGTTGGACATTTGGCTTTGCCATTGCTGGCGCATTGCTCATTACCCTATTGACGGTAAGCTTCCAAGCCATTAAAGCCGCAAATGTAAATCCTGTGAAGAGTTTAAGAACTGAGTAAATGAGGGGGCCATGTACAGAAATTATCTAAAAATTGCCTGGAGAAACCTTAAACGTAACAGGGTCTACTCCATGATAAATATTGGAGGACTGGCCTTGGGAATGGCGGTAGCCATTGTCATTGGGCTCTGGATTTCGGATGAAATACATTTCAATAAACAATTCGAAAACTATAAGCGAGTGGCTAAAGTCATGCAAAACCAAACCTACAATGGAGAGATCAATTCCAGTGAAAGTTTGCCTTTGCAACTGGCAGAGGAATTGGAAACTGCCTACGGAGATTATTTTTCCCAAATTGCTTTGGCCAATTGGGGTGGAGCGTATTTGTTGGCCTATGAAGAGAAAAAAATCATTCCAACTGGTTATTTTGCTCAACCGGATATCACAGAAATCCTTGACCTTAACATGATTGAAGGCACGCGTTTCGGATTGAATGATCCGAATGCCATTTTGCTTTCAGAAAGTTTAAGTCATTCCTTATTCGGAGAATCCAAAGCCATAGATAAAATCATAAAACTGGATGATGAAACACTTCTTACTGTAACAGGGGTTTATGAGGACTTGCCATTGACTTCTGAATATGCCGATTTCAAATTTATAGGTTCCTGGGAGCACTATAAGAAAACCTTGCCTGAATGGCTTTCCTGGGGGAATAACTGGTTCAAAATTTTTGTAGAAATTGCACCAAATACCAGTATGGCAGAAACATCCTTGGCCATTAAAAATGCGAAACTAGACCATGTTGAGGGTAGGGAAAAAAACCTAAAAACTGAAATCTTCCTGCACCCCATGTCCAAATGGCACCTGTACTCAGGCTTTGAAAATGGGATCAATACCAGCGGAAGAATTTACTATGTATGGCTGTTCGGTGTTATAGGGTTTTTTGCATTGCTTCTGGCTTGCATCAATTTTATGAACCTGATGACTGCTCAAAGCGAGAAGAGAGCCAGGGAAATCGGATTAAGGAAGACCATAGGCTCTTTTAAAAGGCAATTGGTTTTCCAATTTTTAACAGAATCTATATTGGTTTCCTTCTATGCGTTCCTATTTGCTTTGGGGCTATGCTTCTTTTTTCTACCGTTTTTTAATGAAATAGCGGACAAATCATTGCAAATCCCTGTAGAGAACACTGCATTTTGGGGCATTGGAACCCTATTAATCCTTATAACCGGCCTTTTGGCTGGTAGTTATCCGGCTTTCTATTTATCGTCTTTCAATCCATTAAGCGCATTAAAAGGCAATTTTAAGTCGGGGAAATCTGCTAGTATGCCCCGAAAGGTTTTGGTGGTATTTCAATATACTGTTTCAGTGGTGTTGGTAATTGCCACGATAATCATTTATCAGCAGATTGAATTTGCCAAAGATCGACCTATCGGCTATGACCAAAATAATATTGTATCCTTTGAACTAAAGGAGGAAAAAATTCAGAAACATTTTGATGTCATTAGACAAGAGCTAATCCAAAGCGGTACAGTAACTGAAGTTGCGGCTTCTGACCATCTTATTGGCAGCGTCTACACCACCAATGGCGGACTTGAATGGCAGGGAAAAGATCCCAACATGACGGATCAGTTTTACACCATGAGGATTACACCGGAATTTGGAAATTTAATCGATTGGGAGATTACCCGGGGCAGGGACTTTTCCAAGGAAATGAAAACAGATACTTCCGGATTTATTCTCAATGAGGCTGCGGTAGCCTATATGGGTTTGCAAGATCCGATTGGTCAAAAAATTGGATGGGGAGATGGTTTTTATCAGGTTATCGGAGTGGTGGGAAATATGATGAATATTTCTCCATACGACAAGATTATGCCAACTTTTTATGTGCAACAGGCGCACCGACCTTATATCGTAAATGCAAAAATAAATCCAAACGTCTCTGCGGCTGAAGCCTTAGAAAAGATAGAGGAGACCTATTCTAAATTTGAACAAGCTGTTCCCTTTGCTTACAAATTTTTGGATCAGGAGTACGCTAAAAAATTCACTTATGAGACTCAAATTGGCAAGTTAGTAAGCTATTTTGCCCTGATCGCAATTTTCATTAGTTGCCTGGGGCTATTCGGATTGGCCGCTTATCTGGCGGAACAGCGTACCAGGGAGATAGGTATTCGCAAAGTGCTGGGAGCATCAGTATTAAGTCTATGGAAAATGCTCTCCAGAGATTTTTTAATTCTTGTTCTTGTAGCTTGTGTGATTGCAGTTCCTCTTGCCCATTATTTTATGGGGCGATGGTTGCAGAAATATGAATACAGTGTAGAAATTTCCTGGTGGGTTTTTGGTATTGCCATTATGGGAGCCCTTACCCTTACCCTCCTTACGATAAGTTACCATGCGCTCAAAGCCGCAAATGTAAACCCGGTGAGAAGTTTAAGAACTGAGTAAAGGAATTAAACCCGAAATAGGCAATAGACCTTTTATTTCGCGATGAGATCACTACCCCTGAAGAAAGATCAGGCCTGGCTTAGAAAAATCAGGAAAGCCTATATCATATTTCCCTCTAACTCCTTAAAGACTTAGAGTAATCATTGTAAAGTATGGACATTGTCCCTATTTAACAAGCCCCGACAGGGCGTAATGACACAGCCATGGGTGAAGTAGGTTCAATGAATGCATATTGAATAATTTTGGTGGTATTGTTGCCTTTTTTCTGCAACAATGCTGACAAAATCTCTAAAGGTCGTTTCATTACTTATCATGTTTTCGAAGCAGCGTCAAATGTGAGGTATTAAAAACAGAAAGATGAAAAATAAAAGAAATACAATAATACTAACGTTTATCCTCTTTGTCTTTATTGGCTCTCAGATCGGTATGGCTCAGGGTTCTGAAATAACTGTTGATTCTTTTAATAAGGTTATTGTAAGTCCCCATGTGCAGGTAGTCTTCCAACAAGGGAAGTCTGAGACGGTGTTTATTGAGGAAAGCAGCGTCCCTGAGGATAAAATTAATATCGAAGTGTATGGAAAAACGCTACGTATTTATCTTGATGGAGCCAAAGAAGTAACCAAAAGCGTAAAAACCTATGAAAATGGGAACAAACAAAATGTGCCTCTATACAGCGGGACCGTCTTAAAGGTGACCATAACCTATAAGGATTTGGAAGAACTTTCCCTGCGAGGAGAAGAGAATTTTGTGTGTAAAAGCACATTGATAGGAGATAAATTTAGACTAAAGATTTACGGTGAATCGGAGGTTTATATTTCTGAGGTAGATCTTGGTTTGCTGCATACCACAGTCTATGGAGAAAGTTATTTGGAGATCCAGGCTGGTACCATAAGTCAACATACCATAACGGCTTATGGGGAAACAGAGGTTAACACATTGGGTGTTGCTAGTGAAACTGTCAAAATAAAAGCTTTCGGAGAAGGCAATTATCAGCTTAAGGTTAGTGAGGACCTGAATATAACGGCCTTCGGTGAGGCTACGGTTGCTTATAAGGGTAATCCTAGAATAAGTAAAGGAATAGTAATAGGTGAAGCAACTATTAAAAAGTTAGACTAAGTCAAATCCATTTAAAACCGCATTCCCATGTACAGAAATTATCTAAAAATTGCTTTTCGAAGTATCTGGAAAAACAAAACCTTCTCATTGATCAATGTAATTGGTCTTTCCATAGGTTTGAGTGCCGCTTTTGTGATCGGTATCATGATTTATTATGACCTTACTTTTGATAAATTTCATGAGGACAGAGAAAGGATTTACCGTGTAGTGGTAGATACCCAAGGACCTGACCGAGAAGGCCATTCTAGAGGTGTTCCGGTACCGCTAATTGATGTTTTACAAGCCAATAGTACAGGAATTGACCATGTCAGTCCATTTTTCCTTTTTGGTTTTGATAAAGTAACTGTAGCTTCTAGTCAAGAGGAATTTGACTGGCCAGGAGATATAGTGATTGCTGACCAGGAATACTTTAAGATTTTCAATTACCAATGGCTTGCAGGATCATCCATTGCAGCACTCGAAAATCCGTATGAAGTAGTATTGAGCAAAAGTAGGGCGGAAAAATACTTTCCTGGCAAATTACCCGAAGAAGTCATTGGCAATACCTTGATTTATGAGGATTCTTTAATCGTAAAAGTGACAGGAATTGTGGCTGAATTTGAAGAACGTAGTGACTTTACGTTCAAGGAGTTTTTATCCCGAAGCTCGGTTCAAAATTCAGAGAAGTATGGTTATATCTATGATACTAATTGGGGAAGTATCAGTTCATCAACCCAATTGTTTATTAAAACAGATAAATTTAATAATAAAGAAGCCGTGCAAGCCCAACTGAATGCTTTGGCTGAAGAGTACAAGAATGAAGAAATGGCTGCTTTGGGCTATTTCAGGTCCTTCAATTTGCAACCTTTGAAAGCCCTACACCTTAACGATAATTACGGCGTATTTGACAACAGCAGTTACCGGGCAAGCGCTGATATTTTATTTGGTTTAGGTTTTATTGCCCTTTTTCTATTGCTTTTAGGGTGCATTAATTTTATCAATCTCAATACAGCTCAATCTGCCAAACGGGCCAAGGAGATTGGTATTCGGAAAACTTTAGGAAGTTCCAAAAAGCAGTTGGTGATTCAATACCTGGGTGAAACTTTCATTTTGACCCTTGCGGCAGCTATTTTGTCCCTATTCTTAGCTTCTTTACTGCTTCGTGTATTCGCCGACTTTATACCTCCTGGGCTTAGCTTGGATTTAATGCAAAACCCGGTGCCTATTTTTTCTTTATTGCTGTTACTAATCCTCATTACCTTTTTGGCGGGATTTTATCCAGGCCTTGTGTTGTCTCATTTTAAACCAGTATCCGTACTCAAAAATCAATCGGTTTTGGATGGGGACAAGGGGAGTTTAAGAAAATTCCTAACCGTTTTCCAATTTGCAATTGCCCAGGTTTTTATTATAGCCACGCTATTGGTAGGCAAACAGATAAACTACCTGATAAATAAGGATATGGGATTTAAAACGGAGTCTATCGCCTATATTAAAGCTCCGAGAGGTAATGCTTCCCTTGAAAAATATGAAGCGTTTAAGGAGGTACTTGAAACAGTCCCTGAGGTAAAAAATTTAAGCATTGCTGGAGATCCTCCCGCATCCCAAAGCTATTCAGGAAGAGGAGTGAGCTATTTTTCTGAGGGTGAAGAAACCCATGTTCAAATACAATTGCTCTATGGGGATGAAAATTACCTCGATTTATATGGAATAGACCTTTTGACAGGTCGTTTACCTCTCAAGGATTCTATTTCGGAATATGTAATCAATGAAACATTGATGCGCCAAATTGGATTTCAAAAACCGGAAGAGGTCATTGGCCAGCAATTCAAAGTAAACAATAAAAATATACCTATTGTAGGGGTTATGGAAGACTTTAACCAAAGTTCCTTAAGGGAGGAAATAGAGCCTATGGCATTTCTTCAGGATAGTCAAAATAGAACCCTACACTTTTCCTTTGAGGCTAACGATATAGAAAATTGGCCTTTGGCAATAAATAAAATAGAATCGCAGTGGAAGGAGTTCTTTCCTGACGAAACGTTTAAAATTAATTTTGTGGATGAGGATGTCAAGAAATTTTACAGCGAGGAGCAAAGTACGGCCACGCTTTTAAAATGGTCAACCGGATTGGCCATACTCATCAGTTGCCTTGGCCTTCTTGGTTTGGTAATCCATACCACCGAAAGACGCACCAAAGAAATCGGTATTAGAAAAGTCCTGGGGGCCTCTATCATGCAACTTAACCTCTTACTGGGTAAAGAGTTTATGGCGCTGGTGGGCATTGCTTTTGTTATTGCTGTTCCTATTGCCTGGTGGGGAATAAGTAGCTGGTTGCAGGAATTCGCCAACCATACGGCCATGAGTTGGTGGGTTTTCCTACTTGGTGGCTTAGGTATTTCAATAATTGCATTGGCTGTCATCAGTATCAAAATATTTGCCGCAGCCAATACCAACCCTGTGAAAAGTTTAAGTACGGAATAAGGAAAATGACTAAGGCTTTGGTCAAATGCTAAAAAGTAGCCTTTGTTTACTTCAAGAGGAAATCGGCATTAGACTTTCTATTACGTGATGTAATCATTTGAAGATTTATAGTAAACATATGAGAGTAGTAGGCATTGTTTCTATTACAGGAGTCCAAAAGATGTGTAGTATCACAGCTTTGGGTAGACCCGTGGGGCATTGCTGACAAATTCTCTCAAGGAGGTCTTAGATTCCAGATTTAAATTCAGAAATGAAATAGCGCTTAATATTGTGTAAATATATTGTACAAATTCTGTCAAAATATTTTACACTAAATGGTTTATTTACAACTTATCTTATTGTAATTATTTGATATAGAATGAATTACAATAATGGCACGAAGATCGTATTTGTTGAAATACCACAATACTGGAATAGTCTAAAGCCAGTAGTAAACTAAAAAGGAAACCATGTACACACTTTTCTTAAAAATCGCCACCCGGTACCTGCTTAAGAACAAGTTGTATTCTTTTATCAACATTTTCGGATTGGCCATTGGTGTCGCTTCTTTTGTGATGATTATGCTCTATGTGAATTATGAGGAGAGCTTTGACAAGTTTGATGGGTCTGAGAAGGTATACCGGGTTTATATGGATTATTTGGAAGGGGATGAATATGTCCCTGGAGATGCGAATGCCTATATTGTAAGTGGCCCCACTTTAATCAATGAATTCCCCGAAATCAAAGACTATGTGCGACTTCGCAGGGTAAAAGGTCTGGTGCTTTTGCAAAACAATAATATTTTTGACGATCTAACAGGTGCTCTGGCCGATCCAAGTTATTTTTCAATTTTTGATAGGAGCTTAGAGAAAGGCGACATCCAAACAGCCCTTAATGAGCCTTATTCAATGGTGCTTTCCGCCGCCCTTGCAGATAAAATCTTTGGTGAGACGGACCCGGTTGGGGAAAGCGTAACATTAGGAGGCAGTGGGAATACCATTTTTAAAGTCACAGGAGTCATGGAGCGAAATGTGCCAAATTCACATATCAATAATGATTTTCTGATCTCCTTTAAAACCTTTTATACCTGGCCTGTATTCGAGAATGATTGGAAATATACCTGGAACCAAAATGAATACTTCACCTATTTGAAGATTGATGAAAATGCTGATGTTGAACAGCTCAATCAAAAAATAATGGCTTTTGCACCCGAAGGATTAAAAAATGAAAGGCACCATCTTGAACCATTAGAAGAGATTCACTTGCACTCAAACAAACCCTATGAAGCAGAGGCCAATGGGAGTGGGAATAGTGTCAAATTACTGGCCATCATTGCCTTTATTACCATTTTACTGTCCTGGATGAATTATATAAATCTCTCTACAAGTAAATCTTTGGAACGGGCTAAAGAAATCGGTGTTCGAAAGGTAGTAGGGGCGAAACGACCGCAATTGATCTTGCAGTCTCTTATAGAATCCAGCCTGCTGAATTTTATTGCAATTCTCCTGGCCTTTGTTTCTGCCTATATGTTACTGCCAGCATTTAACCAATTTGTAGGAATAGACCTTCAGTTGGACGGTATTCAAATTCAGGGACTGTTGCCCTATTTTGGTTTTATGCTGGCAGGAGCCATCTTGTCTGCTTTTTACCCTGCCTATGTTTTGAGTAATTACAAGGCTGTCACTGTTCTCAAAGGAAAGTTGCAGACTTCTGATAAAGGGCTCAATATTCGTAGAGCTTTGATTATGGGACAGTTCCTGGCTACCATCACTCTATTGACTTGTGCTTTTATGGCAAACAAGCAAATTAGGTACCTTCAAAATAGGCCCATAGGAGCAAATTTAAATAATTTGGTCTCGTTGAACGGAAGGGTTTTAAATAGTGAAAATGACTCTCTTTTAAGAAGGGATTTTAGTACCCTGGTAGCAGAATTGAAGAAAAATCCTTATGTAGAAAACGTGGCTTTGGCACAAACTTATCCCGGAGATGATTTTGGAAATTTAAATTCAAATATTGGCCTAACCTTTCCAGATGGTAGGACTGATGTAAAGCGGGTATGGTACAATTATTGGGTACAACCAGATTACTTTAAGGTGGTAAAGATGGAATTTGTTGCTGGTGAACCTTTTCCCCAAAATGCGAGTGAATGGAGCCATAATATTGTGATCAATGAAAAAATGGCGAATTTCATTGGAATTACGGATAGGAACAGTTCAATAGGTAAAACGATTCGATTTTGGGACCGAGAATGGACCATTAGTGGAATTGTAAAAGATTACCATCATTTCGGTATGAAAACGCCAATTGAACCCTTCGTTATCAGCCACAATAATGGTATAGGGAATGTATTGGTAAAGCTTGACAAACGATCTGCCAGCATGGCCAACACCGCCACAACACTGGATCAATTGGACAATATTTGGCATGAGGTATTTCCTGAGAGTACCTACAGTTATACTTTTTTGGATCAAAATTTCGAAAATCAATACAGGCAGGACAGACAGTTCTCCATTGCTTTCCAAATTTTCACGGTGTTGGCCATTCTTATAGCTTCCATGGGGCTGTTCGGGCTCACATCCTATTCAGTGGTGCAACGCAAAAAGGAAATCGGAATAAGAAAAGTAAACGGGGCCAGCATAACCCAGGTTTTGGTACTCTTAAACAAAGATTTTGTCAAATGGGTGCTTTTGGCTTTTATCATTGCCATTCCAATTTCCTGGTATGGCATGCAAATTTGGTTGGAAGATTTTGCTTATAAGGCAGAGATGAGTTGGTGGCTATTTGCTTTGGCAGGAATAACTGCTTTAGCAATAGCCATGGTTACGGTAAGTTATCAAAGTTTACGGGCAGCTATTGCCAATCCAGTGGATTCATTAAGGGATGAATAATGGTAATGCTTATTAATTAAGCCAAAGGCTTGTAAGGAATCAACATTTAAATTGAGAAAGAATGCTACGACATAACTTAAAACTTTTCTTTAGAAATATAAAGAACAATAAGGGGACCTTCCTGATCAACACCTTTGGATTAGGCATTGGGATTGCTTCTTTTTTGCTTTTGGCACTTTATGTCCACAACGACCTGACCTACAATCAATTTAATGATAATTATGCCAATATCTACAGGGTAAGGGATGGGGAATCTGTTCAGACCAAAGGACCTTTATTGCCGAAGCTATTGGAAGAGATACCTGAAATAGAAAATGGTACCCGAATTTTCGATTGGGAAGGTTTCCGCATAAGCTATGAAGATGTAGCGTTTCAAGAAAACATTTTTTATGTGGATGAGGGTTTTTTCTCTGTCTTTAGTTTTCCTTTTACCGAGGGGTCCGCTAAAAATTCCATTCAGGAAAAATATGGGGTGGTGGTAAGTACAGACTTTGCTAAAAAGTATTTTGGTGATGAACCTGCAGTGGGTAAAAAGCTGCAAATAAAATTTGAGGAGGTATTCCTCGAAGTTAAAGGGGTGGTAGCCATTCCTTCAAATTCTTCCGTAAAATTTGATATCGTTTCTTCCTATGATACAGGGGAGGAGATTTCTCCATGGGTAAAGGGAATTCATGACTGGTACAATACCTTTTCCATTACCTATATTCAGCTAAAGGATGGAATAAACCCCGAAGCACTCGATGAAAAACTTAAGCAAATTGTTAAAGAAAATTACTTACCGGTAGGTCAAAATGAAACAGACCTTAACCTATTGCCTTTAAGTGAATACCATGCTGCTGAGGAATCCAATCAAACGCTAATTGTCATCCTCAGCATAATTGCTTTTGGCATCATAAGTATCGCTATTGTCAATTTTATAAACCTAACAATTACCAGTGTGCTCTCTCGCATTAAGGAAATTGGGATTAAGAAAGTGCATGGTGCCAGCCGAAGTGAGCTTTTTGGGCAAATATTGACAGAATCTTTTGCTGTCAGTTTTATTGCCCTGTTTTTAGGACTTGGCTTAATGGCTGTATTTCTTCCAAGCTTCAATTCACTTTTTGAAACCAACTTACATTATTCACCCCTTGAAAAGCCCGTTTTTATTTGGATACCATTGCTTATTTGGGCGGTAGTAGGCGCTTTATCAGGTTTAATACCTTCCTTTTTCTGGGCAAGGGGTAAATTGACAGAAAGTCTAAAAGGAAATGCCTTTTCAGGAAGCAGGTCTTCAGGTGCAAGACATTCCCTTATCGTCATTCAGTTTGCCATTGCCATTGTCTTGATTTCAGGTACATTTTTGGTCAGAAAACAAGTCAACGCAATGATGGAAAAAGATCCACTTTTTGATACGGAGAATGTAATCATTACAGAATTGCAACCCTGGCAATTTCCCGATTTGGAAAAAACCAGCAGTCAATACAAACGAATAGCAGCGGAAATGGAAGAAAGTCCCATGGTAGAAGCAGTAAGCTTTTCCCAATGTATTCCAGGATATTATAGTGAAAATTACAATGGATTTTACCCTCAGGGAGAAAATTTACCAGAATCCATACACCTTCGAAAAGCCTATGTAGGAGAAGACTATTTTAAAACCTTTGGTATAAAGATATTGTCAGGACATGGATTTGAAAAAGGAAGTGTAGATTTCGAAAATGCAATTGTTCTCAATAAGGCAGCTACACAAGTGTTGGGTTATAAGGAAGCAAATGGCCAGATTCTAAATGAAAGTTCAACAAGTGGAGAAATTCGTAAATTGGTGGGCATTGTAGACAATTTTAGTTATCAGGGTGTACAATACAAAGCCCAGCCATTGGTTCATATATTTGCTGATCAGGAAGATTTTACCAATTGGGGATTTTTTTCCATCAAAGCAAAGAAAGGGGCAAGCCTTCAGGTGCTTGACCAACTAAAACAAAAATGGGGTAGTGCTTTTTCAGGAATAGAACCCAAGTTTTATTTTGCTGATGACAAACTTAATGAACAATACAAAGAGTATATTAAAATCAATACCCTGGTGGCTTGGTTTTCTATCCTTGCGGTTTTACTTTCCTGCATGGGTTTGTTTGCCCTGGCTTCTTATGCCATGGCCAAAAGGACCAAAGAAATTGGCATCCGGAAAGTAAATGGCGCCAAAGTATCCGAAATTCTAATCTTACTCAACAAAGATTTCCTAAAATGGGTATTGCTGTCGTTTATTATTGCCGTTCCAATTGCTTGGTACGGTATGTACCATTGGTTGGAGGGATTTGCTTTCAAAACAACTATCAGTTGGTGGATATTTGGTTTGGCGGGTACCGCTGCCATTGGCATCGCTATATTGACCGTCAGCTGGCAAAGCCTAACAGCCGCTATGGCCAATCCTGTGGAAGCTTTAAAAGAAGAATAATAATTACAATTAAAATATTTAACACTAATTCAATACCATGCTCATACAATTAAACAATATCTTCAAATGGGTCCAACAAGGTGGACGAAGGATTTTTTTGCTTAAAGACATCAATCTTGAAGTTGAGGAAGGCGCTTTTATTTCCATCATGGGACCTTCCGGTTCAGGGAAATCTACCTTGCTCAATGTAATTGGTATGTTGGATGTCTTTGATGAAGGTAAATACAATTTTATGGATGAGCCTGTCCACCAGCTGAAAGAAAAACACAGGGCGGAGCTTTACAAGCAATACATTGGTTTCGTATTTCAGGCCTATCATTTGATTGATGAGTTGACTGTCTATGAAAACCTGGAAATGCCTTTGCTCTATAAAAAGCATTCCGGATCTGAACGTAAAGCCCTTGTTGCAGATATGTTGGATCGTTTCAATATTGTAGGAAAGAAAGATTTGTTCCCTTCACAATTAAGCGGTGGGCAACAGCAGTTGGTAGGGGTTGCAAGGGCCCTGATTGGCAAGCCAAAGTTAATTTTGGCTGATGAACCCACCGGTAACCTCAACTCAAAACAAGGCGAGGAAATTATGGAGCTGTTTAAGAAATTAAACGAGGAAGGCGTCACCATCATACAGGTAACCCATTCAGAAAAAAACGCTTCCTATGGAAAGAAAGTGATTCATTTGTTGGATGGTAGAATGGAAAAAGTTTGATTTTATAGGGGCTAAGGTAAGCTTTGGAATTTGATAAGGGCTTGCTTAGTTAAGGGTAATATCAACTAAAGTTACTTTTTCATTTCCTTAATTAAGTGCTGTTATTCAAGCTGAAAGCGTTAAAAAAGAAGAAAAAATCTAAACATTTTTGATTAGACAACGTTAAATTTTATGTTATTCGCTATATTGCGTTCACAAATATTTTAGATTGATTTTCAATAAGGCAACATATCGAGGCATAGCTTTTGGGTTTTTAACACTTTTCCTTTCGCTTTTATTTATTCCCACCATTGTGGTGGCAGCGATAGATGAAGAGGTGAATGTTTCCATGTATTTTTCTTTTACTGAAGAAGAAACGAAGGAGCATGAAGTGAAATGTGAGTTGGATATTGATGATTTTTTTCCTACAAATTATTTCTTGCTAGCAAGATCGTTTGATAGTGATATTTCTCGTAGAAATAGTATTGATAATTTCTTGAATAGCCTCTATGACCCGGGAATAATAGTCCCACCTCCAGAGTTTAATTAATTTTTCTTTCTCCCTATCAATGACACTGTAATTTATGCAGTCATTGATTTTTTATCTGCCCGTACAAGTAAAACCTGGTTTTTACAAGGGTAAGAAATTTTAAACTCATAATTATTTTACATGAAAAGTAACAATCTATTTGCGCATCTGAAATCAGATGTTGCATCAGGTTTGGTAGTATTTCTGGTAGCACTTCCTTTGTGTTTGGGAATAGCTTTGGCATCTGGTGCACCTTTATTTTCAGGAATCATTACAGGAATCATTGGCGGTATAGTCGTTGGATTCCTAAGTCAATCTCACATTAGTGTCTCAGGCCCAGCAGCTGGTTTGACGGCAATTGTTTTCGTTGCCATAGCAGACCTTGGCTATGAATCCTTTTTAGTAGCGGTTATTTTAGCCGGTGCCATGCAATTGCTCCTCGGTTTATTGAAAGCAGGAACAATTTCCAATTACTTTCCATCCAATGTAATTGAAGGCATGTTAGCTGGGATAGGTGTTATAATATTTATCCAGCAAATTCCGCTAGCCTTGGGTTCGGATGTGGAAATCAGTTCTGGGTTAGGGATTTTTGCAGATATATTTGCCGCCTTTCAAGACATTCAACCAGGAATTCTTATTGTAACAGTTGCTTCCTTGGCAGTGCTTATCACATGGCAAAAAACGCCTGCTTTGAAAAATTTAAAGTTGATTCCAGGGGCTTTAGTTGCGGTTTTAATGGGGATTGTTATAAATGGAATATTTATTTTAACGGACAGTTCCTTTGCCGTTACATCAGAATATTTAGTTAGCCTTCCTGTTCCAAAGAATATTGAAGAATTTAAGGGGATTTTTGTTTCGCCATCTTATGATGCCATTTTCAATCCTGGCGTATGGATTGTTGCCATTACCATAACCATTGTTGCCTCTATTGAAACATTGCTTTGCATAGAAGCCACAGAAAGATTGGATCCCCTAAAACGATTTGTCAATACAAATGTAGAATTAAAAGCACAGGGAGTAGGTAACATGATTAGTGGTCTTTTAGGTGGCTTGCCTATGACTTCTGTTGTGGTAAGGTCTTCTGCCAATGCAAATTCTGGTGCTAAAACGAAAATGTCCGCAATTATCCACGGTTTTCTTTTACTTATTTGCGTATTAAGTATACCTGCTTTTCTGAACATGATACCAATGGCAACCCTTGCTGCCATTTTATTAACTATCGGTTATAAATTGGCAAATCCCGCCACATTCAAACATTTTTGGGAGCGAGGGAAATACCAGTTTATTCCATTTATTTTCACATTGTTGGCAGTTGTCTTTCTTGGTTTGCTAAATGGTGTAGCCTTAGGGATGATCATCAGTGTGATTTTTATTCTAAGAGGTAATATCAAAAAGGCCTACTTCTTTAGAAAAGAAGAATACACGAGTGGTGACGTAATCCATGTAGATTTGGCTCAGGAAGTTTCATTTCTAAACAAAGCTGCAATAAAGCTTACCCTGAACAAACTCCCAGAGAATTCAAACGTAATAATAAATGCATCAGATACAGTATATATTGCTCAGGATGTACTGGATTTGATCCATGAATTTAAGATGGTAAATGCAAAAGAAAAAGGAATTAAAGTTAAATTGGTTGGTTTTAAAGATGCTTATCGATTAGACAATGATGTCGATACCAATAATAAAGTTCACATAGACAAAAACCTTTTATCGGAAGAAAAAATTAGCCAACTATTCAATAATTAATTTTTTATAATACCCATATTTAAAAAATAGATATAAACAATGAAAGCACATACAGCAGAAACACAGGCCACCATGACACCAGCAAAGGCCTTGACCATATTAAAGGAAGGAAACCAGCGATTTGTTAGTAATCTTAAAATAAATAGAAATTTACTTGAGCAAGTAAATGACACCAAAGACGGACAGTTTCCTTTTGCTGTTGTCTTGAGCTGTATTGACAGCAGGACTTCAGCTGAATTGGTTTTCGATCAAGGTTTAGGAGACATTTTTAGTGTAAGAATTGCTGGGAATGTGCTAAACAATGACATCCTTGGAAGTATGGAGTTTGCCTGTAAGTTGGCTGGGTCCAAACTTATAGTAGTGCTCGGACATAGCAAATGTGGTGCAATCAAAGGTGCCTGTGCAGGGGTGAAAATAGGAAATCTTACTGGTTTACTAAATAAGATAAACCCTGCTATTGATGAAATCAACACTGAAATGCCTGATACCGATCATTCTGATCCTGAATTTATCAGAGCTGTAGAAAAACAAAATGTAATTTCTACCATGGACCTGATTTTACAAGAAAGTCCTGTTTTAAGAGAGTTGTATGAAAAAGGAGAGATTGGAATGACTGGAGGCTATTATGACGTGGATACCGGAGAGGTAGCATTTATGAAGGCAGTTATTGAAGAGCCTGTAACTAAATAAACATGGAAAAAAGCAGTTTTTAGCATCTGAATTGTTTATAATTATTCAGCTAAAAACTGCTTTTTCTTTTCGTTTTAATTGTATTCCCTTAGAAAGCATTTATAAGTTTGGCTTATACGCACCTGTACTACAATTTTTTATAGATACAGATCTTCCTTGTACTTTGGAGTAGTTAGCTTAATATTATCCAAATTTCTATTGTTAAGGTTTATTTTCAGCCCTTTATAAAAGAACTCTTCCACTTCCGTTTTATAGATTTTCTGATCTCTGTCGCAATCTTCAAATTCTTTTTTGTAGATTATTTTTCCTGTAGAGATATTGAAATCAAAGTTAGCCCAGTATTCGCATAATTTACCATAAATGCTTGTATGACCTATAAGTTCAAACTCACCGTTTTGAAACCTGTATTTGTCTTTATAAAACCATTTCCAACTGCTGCCACCAGAAAAGCCAATTGTCAAAATTCCATTTTCAATAGAAATTTCTTCAAAAGGGTCACCCATAACGCCGCCCTCTTGACTTTTTAAAATGGCATTGCATGATTTTCTCCAGATAGTCCATTGTCCATTTGAAAATTTCAGCACTTGAATTTCCCTAATATTCCCATATTCAGAGGGTTCGCAGGTTTCGAATACAAGTACTTTTTCACAAACCTGGTCCTTGTCCAAATCTCCATCTGTTTCAGCAAGCAATTCATAACCATTTGGAATGTTTATTTCCTGTCCAAAAGAAAAGGTGCTAAAGAAAAGGAGCATAAGTGCAATCGACAGTTTCATAATATAGCGGGTCACCCTTGAGATTAAATATAGGTCCAAATATACGTCCAACAAAAAGAGAAAAAGCTTTGTGGTTTTACAAATAACTAATAAATCCCTGAATTAAGGTATAGATAAAAAAGATTGAATAAACCCTTCCTTGTCAAATCATCAATTTTTGTTTTTCAGCTACGCTCAACTTACTAAATCTCAGGTAAGCCGCTATTGAAATTATAAACAAAATAGTCGTCACTACATAGACCCAGAAAGGAACGGGTACAGGATCTCCTTTGGCATAAGAGTGCAAACCTGAAAGGTAATAATTGACTCCAAATGAGGTCATAATTATAGCACTGAAAGCCCATAAGCTGGCCAGGTTATAGACGATTGCATTTCTACTGCCCGGAATAAGTCTTAGGTGAAGCACTACTGCATACACCAATACAGAGATAAGCGCCCATGTTTCCTTAGGGTCCCAAGCCCAATACCTTCCCCAGCTCTCATTGGCCCAGACACCGCCAAGAAAAGTGCCTATTGTCAAAAGAAATAAACCCACGGTGATAGACAATTCGTTGACCACAATAAGCTCTTTCATGGATAACCACCACCTAGGATTAGGGTTTGAAGGTTTAAAAATTAGTAAGCATAGGCTGAGTAAAGCGATTATGGCAGAAAGGGCTAATGGCGCATAACCACTAACAATGATGGCCACATGAATCTTAAGCCAATAGGAGTGAAGCACAGGCATCAGGTTGGTGATTTCGGGATTGAGCCAGTCCAGAAAACTGACAAACAATAAGGTCCCAGAAAAAAGCAAGCCCAAAGGCACAGTAAAATGGGATTTCCTTCCAAATACCAAACCAAATAGGAGTACGCCCCAAGCGACAAAAACCAACATTTCGAATCCATCAGTCCAGGGTGGATGCTTGGCAATGTACCAACGAAGTGCCAAATGTAAGGTGAATATGATCCAACCAATCCATGCCAAAATTACCCCAAGCTTCCAGCTAATTCTCAGCATTTTACCAGAATAGAACAGTGCCGTTATTGCCAGGCCTAGCATCACCAAACCCAATAGCCAGAAATATCCAAACAGCCGATTTCCAAGCCTTAGTTTGTTAAAAAGAAGCTCGCCTTTTATTTCGGTTTCGTTGGGATAAACGGCTTTACCAGCTTCTCTTTGATACAAATCTATATAGTCAAACGCCTCGTCCGCCTTCGCCCAATCGCCAGTTAACAAACCCTCCTTTAGGTTGTTTACGTACAGCTTTCCAATGTTTTGTACAAAAATCGCATCTTCCTCCTCAAACCCGTTTGTGAATTGGGAACTGGTATACCAGGTTTGGTTGTCATCCAAACGGTTGGGATATAATTTTAGAAAATCTCCGATCAGGACGGCATAAAAAATATTAAACCGTTCATCCGTTTTAAGCAATTCTTTGTGGCCTTCATTTCTTTCCGCAGGCTTTAGTAGATTGGCCTTTTCAACCAATTCTGAGAGTAAATAATTGCCTTCTTCATCCACGAAATCCATAAATCTAAGGTGTCCGGTTGGGGTTTTCCCTAAAGCCTGAAAAACGGCCAAAGATTTCTTCTGATCAATCTTTATTAATGGCAATCGACTAAAATAGGCTGATTGCAATTGAACAGCGAGTAAAAATTGTTCTGGGCTAAGAGAAATCGTTTCTCCATCGCTTTGAATTTCAATTTCACCCTTACCACTAAGTTTACGTGTGATTTCATTGGCCAAAGTATTCAATGGTTTCATGCGGCCATCCAAATCCTGGACAATGAGCTTCCCATAAGCTTCGGCTTTCTCTTGAGGAACCACAAAGTTTTCTGGAGAAATGTCTTCCTGTCCCTTAACTGCAAATGAGAGAAGGGTAAAAAAAATAGCCATTGCAGTGCCTGAAGAAAGCTTTCCAAGGCGTCTCTGTAGCATATTAAACCGGCTGTTTCTGGCAAAGAGGGTTAGGAACATTCCTATTCCTAAAAATAAATAACCGAAATAAGTAAGGTAGGTACCGGGTCTATCCTGATTGATAGTAAGGATCGTTCCTTGTTCGTCAGGGTCGTAAGAACTTTGGTAAAATCGGTATCCTTTATGATCCAGCACATTGTTCATAAAGATTCGGTAGGGCCATGATTCACCATTGTCCTGAACCATCACTTCACTGGCATAACTTTCCGGACTCTGAGAACCTGGATAGCGTTTTAGGTCAAAGGTATTCAGGTAAAGAGAAAAAGGAAGTTTTTGAGCTTTTGGGCCATAAGTCATGTGATAGGTGTTCCCCTTATGTTCAAAAGCAATCCATGTAGGTTTATAACTCACTTTTGGAAAAAATCCGCTAGCCAATTTGTTGCTTTTTGGGTCGTATATACTCATTTTTATCCCATCTGCATAATTTTTTGCTACTTCAGCATCTTCCTCAGAAACATAACTTAGGCTTACCTTTTCTTTAATATCTCTTACCACCAATGCGCCAGTATCCCATTGATAAAGAGACCGAAGTTTCAAGGTTTCTACCGAATTGGCATGCATAACTCCAATCTGTTGCGTGGCCATTTCCATTACTTGAAGGTGGACCTTTGTCGCAAGCATCCAGCCTGAATCGCTTTTATAAATTCTCAATGGAGAATTTCCATCTTCTTGCATTTCCAGGCTTATATCACCTAAAACCAATGTCTCCCCACTTCTTAAGATTTGATCTTCCCTTGTTCCTTCTTTTACAAATGAAAGTTCTATAATGGTTTCAGAACCAGGGATAAATGCACTCTTGGCAGCCGGAATGTATTCCTCCAGAACCAGTTCAAATTCCTGCTTGTCTAAGTGAATATCATAGGTTGAAGGTTTAAAAGTTTTAGAAGTAAATTCTGCTCCTTCGCTATAATGAAGGCCATCTTCACTTTCTAATTGCAAGTAATTGTTACTGGTGTAATAAATGTTTTCAGCATTGCCTGTACGTATATGAATGACCCCTTCCTTACTAAAAAGTCTGGTGACCCCGGCACCGATGATAATAATGATAAAGGCCAAATGGAACATCCCTAAAGGAAGTTTGTCCTTGCTTAACAACTTGTATTGGTTGATATGGGAAATAAAATTGATGCATAGCCAAATCATTATTAATTCAAACCACCAGGCTTCGTAAAAAAGTGCCCTGGCAACAGCCGTGCCATGGTCATTTTCTACAAAAGTGGCAATACCCATCGCTACAGCAAGTGAAAAAAGAAGCAACACGGATACTTTGGTGGAAAGAAGAAATTTCATAGGGTTATTTTATAGGGGTACACCAATAAATTTGGCTTTATTATTTGGCCTGAATACAAACATTATATAGGCCCAATTCTGATTGCTTTTAAGGCTGCCATTGTTCTGAACATGTTTAAAAGTATCAGAAGCAATGAATTGACTGTAACCAGCTTGAATGGAAACGGACTCACTGATCACCTTGCCTACAGAAAGGTCAATCTCCGAACCAAATCCCTTGTCCAATTCGATCCCACTGTAAAGTTCCTCGAGCATGGTTGCAGTACTGGCAAAGTGATGATAATCCCCTTGAATCCAAAAGCCAGCATCAAAATTGTACCGTGTCCTGAGATAAATATCTCTTAAACCCACTGAATTAAAGTGATTGCCTACATAGAACAAATCCATAAAACCATTAAAAGCATGGTTGGTACCATATAGTGGTGCGAATGACTTGTTTTTCTGCTGGCTATTTGTTGGTGTTCCACTTAATAGTTCAAAGCCAGCTGTGGCGGTATATTTAGAGCCACTCTCCTTGTTTTCGGTCAAAGTTTGGGTAATATGCGCACTTAAATCGTAAGCGGAGGTAGACCTGTTAAAGACATCTTTTCCAAACTGGTAATAGAAATAGCCAGAAACCTGGGTTTTTGGAAGGGTGTATTTTAGCGTTGGGAGGGCCAGGGTTTGTAAATAACGGACCCCTTTTTTTGTGGTATTGGTTGCATTATCTGTTTCCTTATATTGTCTGCCATCATTCCAAAAGAGTAGGGCATATTTGAATTTTCCAGCACTGTTTTCATATCTGGCAAACTGTGCAGCTTTGTATTGGTTGGGGGTATTAAAAACATTGTCACTAATCTTTTGGGCGTCCTGATTATAACCCAGGCCAAAATGAAGTTTGGCATTTTCTTTTTCATACTTCATCAAAGCAAATTCATGGGACCTGGCCTGTAAAGCCCAATCCAAATTGCCAAGAAACCTTGCATTGTCATAATTCAATTCTTGTCTTCCCAGTTTTAGCTTCCAGTTGTCACCAAAATTAACTTCAGCCCAAGCTTCATGCACAGACAAATAATTGTCTGAAATATTGGCGGTAGAACTGCTTCCCCAGGTGCGAACATCCTGTATGCTCATGAAAAAATTTAGACGATCAATCTTATAATTTGCCTGAATTCTTGCTCTGTGGGCTATAAATCCTGCGGGGTCGGCATTTTCATTTAACAACTGATTGTATCCATGTCGGTATTCACTTCTTACTAGCATTTGCCCATCTATTGAAAATTGGGCAAAAGTTTGCTGTTTGGAGCAGAACAATAATAGTACTGCTCCCATTATAATAATAGACCTTTTCATAATGGTGGAATTTGGTCAGTATTTTATTTGATACTGACTGTTTGAATTTCATTTTTTGCTTCTCTGGCTTTACCTTCCTTTAGCCATTTAGGGATAACTTGCTCAAGGAAATCCTCCTTAGCAACCAAATCTTTTTCTATGTCAAAGCCAATATAGGCTTGAAGGGCATCCTTTGAAGTGAAATCAGGCATGTCTACAGGTTTGTTGTGGCCGAGATCGGCCAGTAAGCGAGCGAGCTCAATCCTGGTCTCCTGAATAATACCAGTAGCTGAGGTTACTATTCTACTTGTCTCAAGTGGTGCATGAAAAGCAGCACCATGAGAAGCTACAGAATAATCCCATCTCCACTGGGCATGTCGAATCCCTTGCTGAATAGTACTCATTTGATCCTGTGTAGCACCCAATTCCCAAGCTTTTGCGGCTTCTATATGGGCCATGGCTATTTGCCTTTGGAGCTTGGAAGTACCTTCTTTTACCTTCTGCTGTCTTTCATAGACATCAGTAATCAAATCGTCTACTTTTTCCCTATGGCAAACAAAACAACTGTTTTCAACATTGCTTAAAGGGGAGCCTATATTGTGGTTGGTGAATTTCTGACCTCCCTCAGATTGGTAAGGCATGTGACAGTCTGCACAACTTACGCCTCTTTTGCTATGCACACCCATTTTATAGATTTCGTAATCCGGATGCTGTGCCTTCAACATTGGTGTTTTGCTCAATGGGTGGGTCCAGTCAGAAAACTCAGCTGCATCATAATAAGCCTCGGCACTTTCCACATCCATGCCATCTTTCCATGGGAAAGTCAGGTAATTAGCATTTTCAGCACCAGGTTTTTTCTTATCGAAATAATATTCTACATGACATTGGGCACAAACCAAAGAGCGCATTTCCTGATGGGAGGCTTCGTTGATGTCTTTGCCCATGGCCTCATACGCTTCTATAAGTGCTGGCCTTGTGATGGTTAGTTTCATTGTTTCTGGATTGTGACAATCAGCGCAGCCAATAGGATTGATTACTTCTGCTCCTAGATCCGAGAATTTCTGGCTGTAATACTCAGTTACTCCGATTTCCTTCATCAGTCTGGGTACATCAGGGCTTTTACAGGTCCAACAAGTACTAGGCATTGGACCTTCACCCGCATTCATCGGAGCACCAGTTCGAAGGGTTTCATTGATGTCAGAAATGGCATGATTGTGTCCCTTAGGTGAATTATAGTCTTTACTAAATCCATAGCCTGCCCATAGAATTACCATCTCAGGTTCCGCCCGAAGCATGTCTTTATGTCCACTGGTATTGAACATGCTGCGAAAAGTGGTATCCTTGGTTTTCATATAGGATTGGTATTGCCTGGGAAAATTTAATCCCCAAACAGAATCCCGAGGTTCTATTCCTTCAATTTCTACTTTGGGTTGGTAGGCAAACCTTGCTTCAGATTTACGGTCTAAAATATTAACGGCTAAATAAGCCAAAAGGAATACAATTACTGCCGTTGCTAAAAAGAGAATCCAGTTTTTCATGACACTTTAAGTTATTTATCCTTCGATGATTTCATTGATTTTTCAAGCCATTCAGGAACAATGCTAAGGTCCGAAGGACTGTACTCTTTGATGGGCTCTATTTGTGCACCTACTGCAGAGAGACTTCTTACCCTCCCGTGAGGTACTTCTCTGTGACATTCCCAGCAGGTCCGGTCTGTTCTGCTTTCCTGATGGTTTTCGACAAATGCTGCTGTTTTGGCATCTGTAACCTGGTCTTGATGGCACCTTATACAATTGTCTTGGATAACAGCGATGGAGGGAGGCAATGCCCTGATCACCTCAGGTTCAGCTCTGGCGGTAAATACTGAAGCATGATAAAGTCCATCCTTTGCCTTGAAAAAATACTTGTTAAAAACATTGTCATGAGGCACATGGCAGTCATTACAGTGGGCCACTTCCCTATGGGAGCTATTCGTCCAGGTAATGTACTGAGGGGCCATAATATGACAATTGACACAGGCCTGAGGATCATCCGATAAATAAGAAGTGGCGTTGCTAATGTCCAACAAGAAAAATCCCAAACCAACGATCAATGCTACCAAAAAAGTAGCTCCGGTCCTCCATTGCCTGGGAGGAACCAGACTGTATTTAAATAAAAAACGCTTGATATTGACCTTCATAGCCTTCGCTTTAATTGGTAATCAAAAATAAGCCATTTGTATTAATAGAAACCTGAGGAAAGTCAGTTTTGAACCTGTTTTTTGCCTATACGTAGACTTGGAAGAATGCTTATCTCAAAATAATTCTATTAAAAATCATGAATTAATTGCTCATTCGAAAACAAATGAGGTAATATTTTGCATGGAAATATACTATCCATTAATAATCACTGATAACAATGCATTTTGGCAGAATTATAATTGTCTATGTCGTGGTATGTCAAAATCCAACATTTTTTAAATAACCACAACTATATTTTCAATCAGTATCTCCATATTATTTTAATAGAAACCTTTTTTACCAAACCTTTTGTATAATAAATATTTTATTACCAATCTTATATTTATAATTTGGTATTTGTTCGAGTAATTGTATTGGTATTTCATTTGATATTGAACCTAAATATTTAGTACCAATATATGGGATTACTTATTCTGGGCTAACATTGAGTATTAATTCTATAAATATGAGCATCCGTCAGCTTGTTTTAAATTTATTGTCAGTTTTTGTAATCTTGATCTTTCAGGCTTGCAATCAAAACAATGAGACCCAGGGTGAATTTGGCTCTCAACATATAGCAGATCAAATCAGTTACAATTTTCATGTTCGTCCAATAATGTCTGACAACTGTTATGCTTGTCATGGACCTGATGCGAATAAAAGAGAAGCAGATTTAAGACTGGATATAGAAGAAGAAGCTTACAGTGCACTAAAAGATAATCCTGATGCACACGCAATTGTACCTGGTAAAGCCAAAAATTCTGAAGTTTACAGAAGGCTAATTTCAGATGACCCCTCCATTAAAATGCCTCCTCCGGAATCCCACCTGAGTCTCAACGAAAGAGAAATAGAAACAATCAAAAAATGGATCAATCAAGGAGCTGTATATGAGCCGCATTGGTCATTTATTCCATTAAAGGAAGTTAAGGTACCTACTATAGAAAAAAGTGATTGGGGCATTAATGAAGTAGATAAGTTCATTCTTCTAGCTCAAGTGGAAAATGGTTTCCAACCCAATCCAGAGGCGGATAAGGAAAGTCTCTTAAAACGATTAAGCTTTGACTTGACAGGATTACCTCCTGATCTGGAAATAATGGATGCATTTTTAGCAAATGAAAACGGTGCAACCTATGAACAAATTGTAGAGCAATTATTAGAAAGTCCAGCTTATGGAGAAAAGATGGCTGTGTATTGGATGGATATTGCTCGTTTCGCCGATTCTCATGGCTTTCAGGATGATAGTTATAGAAGTCAATGGCCCTGGAGGGATTGGGTTATCCATGCATTTAACACCAATATGTCCTATGATCAGTTTATTACCTGGCAAATTGCCGGAGATTTGCTACCAAACCCAACAAAAGAACAGCTGTTGGCGACCGGTTTTAATAGAAACCATAAGATTACAGAAGAAGGGGGCATTGTGGATGAAGAATACAGGGTCATGTATGTCACGGACCGTACAAATACCTTTGGCAAAGCGTTAATGGGAATAACCATGGAATGTGCCACCTGCCACGATCATAAATACGATCCCATTACCCAAAAAGATTATTATCAACTTTATTCCTTTTTTAACAATGTGCAGGAAAGTGGTATTGAGTCGGTTGTAGGAGGACCTGAAACCTATGCCAAAAAACCTTTTATGCACATAACCGATGAAGATGTGCGTTCCATTTTATCCTTTGTAAACAAGAAGGATACCACTGAATTGATTGTTTCTATAATGGGTGACATGGAGGAAACCAGAACCTCTTACATTCTTGAACGGGGTTCCTATGAAGCCCATGGAGAAGAAGTATCAGCAGGTACACCAGCATCTATTCTTTCCTTTGATTCTGGATTTGAAAAAAACAGGCTTGGACTGGCCAACTGGCTTTTTGATAAAAGGAACCCCCTCACGGCAAGGGTTTTTGTAAATCAGATATGGCAGGAAATATTTGGTAGGGGCATTGTGGCTACCCCAGGAGATTTCGGTATGCAGGGCGAACTTCCCAGTCATCCTGAATTATTGGATTGGCTGGCAATGGATTTTATGAAGAATGATTGGGATGTCAAGCATTTGATAAGAAAGATGGTGACTTCAGCCACTTATCGTCAATCAGCCGTGATTAGTGAAGACAAAAGGAATAGGGACCCGGAGAACATCTTCCTTACAAGGGCACCTAGGGATAGGCTGAAGGCTGAGTTTATAAGAAACCTGATCCTTGCCAGTAGTGGACTTTTAAATAAGGAAGTGGGAGGACCTAGTGTGAAACATTACCAACCTTCCGGTTTATGGGAAGGGGCCACTTCAGGAAGAGGTATTTTATCCATGTACAAGCAGGACCATGGTGGAGACCTGTACAGAAGAGGCTTGTATACTTTTATTAAAAGGACCGTACCACCACCCTCAATGACTTTGTTTGATGCAAGTAATCGGGATCAATGTGAAGTGGAAAGATTGATTACAAACACCCCTTTACAGGCCTTGGTCATGTTGAATGACCCGACGATGTTAGAAGCTTCAAGAGTGCTAGCAGCCAGATTATTGAAAGAAAATAGTGATACAAACAAAAAGATAGAAAAAGCTTTTCGATCCATCGTCTGTAGGTATCCGAGGGAAAAAGAATTGCTGGTGTTGAACAAGTATTACGAAGGACAATTGCAAACGCTGTCTGAAGAGGTTGCAGCAGAATTGCTACAGGTAGGAGAGTACCCACTGGATAAAAGCCTGGACAAAGTGGCATTGGCTGCTATGATGCAGGTTATTAGTACGATATATAATTTGGAAGAGTCAATTGCAAAAACCTGATATGGAAAAGGAATATATTGAACACGGTTTAAACCAAAATCGAAGAAAGTTTCTGTCAAAAATGAGTTTGGGTCTTGGCAGCGTAGCTTTAGGCTCCTTATTAATGCCTAACTTATTTAAGGGAACAGGAAGCATTGAAAGTGAACTGGCTGCTGCAATCCCTGATTTTGCTCCAAAAGCCAAACGGGTGATTTACCTTTTCCAGAATGGAGCACCCTCACAATTGGAATCCTTTGATTACAAGCCAAAATTGACAACAATGTTTGGCCAAGACCTTCCTGAATCCATTAGGGGTGGCCAAAGGCTGACGGGCATGACAGCCAATCAATCTACTTTTCCCTTGGTTGGATCCTTTTCTAAATTCAATCAATATGGAGAATCAGGGGCATGGATAAGTGACCTCTTTCCCTATACCTCAAAGATTGTCGATGACATTTGCATTGTGAGGTCCTTACATACAGAAGCCATTAACCATGATCCAGCGCTTACTTTTTTCCAAACAGGGGCCCAGCAAGGCAACAGGCCTAGTATGGGAGCTTGGCTGAGTTATGGTCTTGGAAGTGAAAACAACAACTTACCAGCCTTTACGGTGTTACTTTCCAGAGGCATTGGAAATGGGCAGGGCGTTTATTCCAAATTATGGACCAATGGGTTTTTAGATTCCGTTCATCAGGGGGTTCAATTTAGCAGTGGGGAGGATCCGGTATTGTACCTTAAAGATCCTAAAGGCATGAAAAGATCGGAAAGGAGAAAGATGCTGGATAATTTAGCAGAACTCAACTATATGTCTTTTCAAAAATTTGGAGACCCTGAAATTAGTGCCAAAATCCAACAATATGAGATGGCTTACAGGATGCAAACCACTGTTCCAGATATCATGGACTTGTCCAAAGAACCAGACAGTGTAATCAAACTCTATGGGCCGGACTGCCTGGTTCCTGGAACCTATGCCGCCAATTGTTTATTGGCCAGAAAGTTATCTGAAAGCGGTGTGCGTTTTGTACAATTGTACCATCAGGGATGGGACCAGCATGGTAACCTTCCCTATGAAATCACCCATCAGGCAAAGGATGTAGATCAGGCTTCAGCAGCTTTGGTAACTGACCTAAAGCAAAGAGGTTTATTGGATGAAACCCTGGTAATTTGGGGTGGAGAGTTTGGCAGAACCAATTATAGCCAGGGAAAACTTACCGAGGACAATTACGGAAGGGACCATCACCCAAGGTGTTTTAGCATCTGGATGGCTGGAGGTGGAATCAAACCGGGAGTTGTTTATGGGGAGACTGATGAATTGGGATACAATGTGCTTAAAAACCCAGTACATGTGCATGATTTTCAAGCTACGGTATTGAACCAATTGGGATTAGATCATGAAAAGTTAATTTATAAGCATTTGGGAAGAAGGTTTAGGTTAACCGATGTTTCAGGGAAGGTAGTTAAAGACATTTTGGTATAATTAAGACGGGCAAATATCCTATTTATGAAGATCAAGTACCGGTTTATAGCAGAGAGCGTTTTGTTCGTTTTGAATATTCTACTTTTGTATTTTTTGTTATTGGAGCAATTCGTGGAAATCCCTTATTGGTTACAGCCATTGGGAAGGCTCCATCCCATGGTGCTTCACTTTCCTATAGCATTGCTGTTTTTGTCCATGGTTTTAGAATTTTTCAGGTTCCGAAAGGAGTTTGAAAAAGAACTATTCTTTCAGAATTTTCTAACGAGCTTATTATTAGTAGCGGTGCTCACTGCAGGCATTACAGCACTGATGGGATTCTTTCTTTCCCTGGAAGAAGGCTACGGAGGCCCTTCATTGAATTGGCACAAGTGGAGTGGGGCAGGAATTGTTTTTTTTGCCAGTGGACTTTACTTTTCAAGGGAGAAGTTATGGTACAAGGCAAAAGTGGCAAAAGTTTTAGCGTCAGGTCTGGTTGTGCTAACTGTTATGGCTGGCCATTATGGGGCAGCACTTACGCATGGGGAGGATTTTATATTTGAGCCCATCATTGCTGCCCGTGAGGTGCTAGTACCCATAGAAGAGGCAGTTGTTTTTGATCATCTGGTCATGCCTGTATTGGAAAAAAAATGCAATTCTTGTCATAATTCAAGCAAAGCCAAGGGTGAATTGGTCATGACAGATAAAGTTTCTTTTTTAAAAGGTGGTGAATCGGGAAAACTGTTTGACAGCAAGTCACTTGATGAAAGTATGCTAATTCAAAGGCTTTCCTTACCCTTAGAAGATGATGATCACATGCCTCCTTCCGGAAAACCACAACTTACAGCAGAGGAAAAACTACTTTTGGAGTTGTGGATAAAGAACAATCCTGACTTCGAGGTAAAAGTATTGGCTTTGCCTGCCAGTGATTCGCTCAGGCTTGTGGCTACTAATTTAATAAATCCAAAAGCCGAAGAAAAAGTATTTGAATTTGAAATGCCCGATGAAAAAGTGCTCGAAACCCTCAACAACGAGTACCGGGTAATAAGACCATTAAGTAAAGATTCACCTGCACTTGATGTTACCATTTTCAATGCAAATGCGTATACCAGTAATTCATTAAAAGAACTTGAGCCATTAAAAAACCAAATTGTCTACCTAAGTCTCAATAAGCTACCTGTTGAGGATGAAGACCTAAAAATAATTAGCCAGTTTAAAAACCTGGAAAGGCTAAACCTTAATTTTACCAATATCAGTGGAAAGGGGCTTGAGACTGTTTTTACGATCACAAATTTAGAACACCTTGCTATTTCTGGTACTGCTATATCCTTTGAAGATTTAAAGCCCCAACTGGGGAAATTAAAAAGGTTGCAATCTATTTCAGTTTGGAATACTTCCATAGATGTGGAAGACCTGGAACTTTTGAGAAATGAATTTAGAAATATTCAAATTGTAGCTGGTAGAGAAGGTCTTGAGGGAGAGAAAATCAAGCTAAACGTTCCCATGCTTGCAAATCAATCCAGCATTTTCAAGGATTCCATTGCATTAGAAATCGGGCATCCCATTGAAAATGTAACGGTTAGGTATACTTTGGATGGAACAGAACCAGATAGTATTTCCTCTCCCATTTTTGAAAAGGGTAAGGTATGGCTGGATCAAACCACATCCATTAATGCTAAAGCCTCTAAGGAGGGGTGGTTTGGAAGTGTAAACACTACATTTTCAGTGTTTAAAAATAAATACCCGCCAGACTCAGTAAATTTATTGACGCGGCTAAACCGTGTTCATCCAGCCAATGGTCCTGCTACTTTTTTTGATGGGGATTTTGGCGGTTTCAATGCCAATAGCCCCGCTTGGGCAAATAACTGGGCTGGCTTTTCCGATGAAGACATGGAGCTAATATTGTCCTATGAACAGGAGGTGGAAGTATCCTCTGTTTCCTTTAATGTTTTGGTAGAACCTGAAACCATTATTTTTCCTCCCTCTCAGGTAGAAATTTGGGGTGGAAAAAGCATGGACAACCTGAAGCTGATGGCTAAAATGAGCCCTGATTTACCTAGAAAGGAGCGAAAGCCTTATATACAGTTAATTACGACTCCCTTTGATTCAGCTAAGGTTAATTTCCTTATGGTAATTGGTAAAACGGTAAAAGAAATCCCGTCATGGCACAGAAATAAGGGTAGGGGAGCATTGTTATTGGTTGATGAAATGATGGTCAATTGAAATAGCTTCTGGTATTAATAACCCACTCTTTAACTGGGATAACTTTTGAACTTTCTCTTCGCCACAAAAAAAATGACCTGGCTGTAGCTATGCTCAATTTTTTGTGCCTCGATTTAGTCCAAACTCTTCTCCCTATTTATTCACCTTTAAAACAAAGTCCAAATACTAGTAACACTATGGCAAGAATGAATAAAGGAACGATTGGCTGCTTTCGACCTGATGCCCTCACGGAATAGGAAATCCTATATTATTATTACAACCTAAAACTTAAACAGCATAATTTATGGATATAAAAATTTAAAATTAAAGTATACCTAATACAACCAATTAACAATCACTAATAACCCACAATGACATGAATAAAAAGTACTTAAGCCAAATTAGGAAGGCTACACGTTTTTCCATTTTTGGCATTATTTTCCAACTAATGATGGTGAATTTCACCATCGCCCACGATGCCGGGGATCTAAAGGCAATTGGCATACAAAAGGAATCATTGAAATTATCCCATTCGGAAGTTTCTTTAAATGATATCGAGCCCAAAGGAGATTTTATTTTAAATTTTAAAGACAAAGAGCTCAACAAGGAGGTGGAAGACCTTGAAATTAAAGGAAGAATCACCTCCTTTGGCGACAAGCAAGGCCTTCCTGGTGTCACCATTCTAGTTAAGGGCTCCAATATTGGTACTGTCACCGACATTGATGGTAATTTTTCACTGAATGTACCCAATGAAAATGTAACGCTGGTTATTTCCTTTTTAGGCTATGAAACACGTGAGGAATCCATAAACGGGCGAAGCATAATCAATGTTGAATTGTCCGAAGATGCCAAGGGATTGGATGAGTTTGTCGTGATAGGATATGGTATTCAGAAAGAACGGGAAGTTACAGGCTCTATCACCAGCGTGGAAGCTGATCAATTGGAAGACCAGCCAGTAGGTCAGTTTGTTCAAAAACTTCAGGGTAGAATGGCTGGCGTTCAGATCAGTCAGGCTTCAGGTACACCAGGTGGTGGTATGGCCGTAAGGATTAGAGGTGCAGCCTCCATCAATGCAGGAAACAACCCACTTTATGTGGTCGATGGATTTCCTATTGTTGGGGATATTAATACGATCAATCCCAATGAGATTGAAAGTTTTTCTGTACTTAAAGGAGCTTCTGCGTCTGCCCTATATGGCTCGAGGGCAGCTAATGGAGTAGTTTTAATCACCACAAAAAGAGCTAAACCCGGCCAAACATCAGTACAATTAAGCGTTATTCAGGGGGTTACCCAAGTTCCCAATAGAGGAAGAGCGGATTTGATGAATGCGAGGGAATTCCTAGAAGATAGGAAAGCCATTTATGAGGATAAAATTCGGTACGAAGGCTATACAGGAGGGATCCCGGAATTGTATCAAAATCCGGAAGCCTATACTGGGCCTGATACAGATTGGTATGATGAGTTGTTACAAGGAGGTAAACAAAATAGTTACAATGTATCCTTCTTAGCGAACAAAGATAATTTTAGTTCTGCGACCACAATAGGTTTTTTTGATGAAAAGGGTGTGGTCATAAACACGGGCTTTCAACGTTTTTCTTTGCGATCAAACAATGAATACAAGATAAGTAAAAACATTAGGGTTGGTCTCAATTTAGCACCTACCCATCAACTCAGTAGAAACCAGGCTACTGACGGTTTTTACAGCATTCTTTATTCTGCCATTATCACACCTCCGATTTTTTCACCGAATGATTTAGATGAAGATGGTAATCAAAAGGTTAGTTTTACCGGTCCAGGTCTTTTTACTTTTCCGAATTGGAAAAAAACAATGACAGAAACCCTTGATCGATCTGCTACTAACAGGTTATTGACAAATGCCTATTTTGAAGCAGACATTCAGAAGGATTTCTTCTTTAAAAGCAGCGTTTCTGTAGACATGGGTACCGCCAAAAGAAGAATCTTTAACCCCTCTACAGCAGGTGGTATATTTTCACCACCGCCAAAACTTGCCACAGGCTCGTATACTACTTACGATTATAGCTCATGGTTAACAGAAAACACGCTTAATTATACCAAGAATATTGGCAATCATTTCATTGATGCATTGGCAGGTTATTCTGCGCAAAAGTACCATGAAGAATACAACCAACTGACTGGAACAAGTTATCCCGATGATGAAGTACCCTGGATAGATGCGGCTGCCATTCGTTATGGAAGTGGCAATATGTCTGAATGGTCTTTGCTGTCCATGTTCAGTCGTTTGAATTACAATTATATGGGAAAATACCTGCTCTCCCTATCTGTTAGAAGAGATGGGTCTTCTAGATTTGGTTCCGAAAACAGATGGGGTACTTTCCCTTCGGTTTCTGCAGGGTGGATCATTTCCGATGAACCCTTTATGGCAGATTTCGCTGACTTGAGTTACCTAAAAATCAGAGGGGAATACGGACATGCGGGTAATTTTAATATCGGAAATTACAGTCAGTTCGGGAACATCTCTTCTACCAACTATGTATTTGGAGGAGCTTTGGCACAGGGTAGAAGTCCAGTATCCATTGGCAATCCATTTCTCACCTGGGAAACCACTAAAGGGATTGACTTAGGGGTGGATGTTGGGTTATTTAATGACAAAGTTTCTTTGGTATTCGATTTTTATGACAAGCGAACGAATAATATGCTTTATCAGGTGGACATTCCTTATGGAACAGGTTATCCAAATATCCAAGACAATATAGGAGAATTTCACTTTTGGGGATATGAATTTGGCATCAATGCCAGTGTGATAGAAACTGCTCAATTTCAATGGAATTCGGATTTTAACATCTCATTCAATAGAAACAAAGTAATCCAATTGGGAACCAACAACACGCCTTTGGGAGGTATTGGAAATTATTCCTCTACGATCTGGAAAACGGAGGTCGGTCAACCTATTGGTCAATTTTATGGCTATGTTTTCGACGGTATCTACAAAACCCAAGAGGAATTTGACTCTCAACCTACCCATTTCACTTCTAGTGTGGGAACGATTAGGTACAAAGATATCAATGAAGATGGAGTCATCAATGTGGATGACAAAACTTATATTGGCAACCCCAACCCTAAATTCTTTTATGGCTTTAACAATAACTTCTATTACAAGAATTTTGACATGAATATCGTCGTTTCAGGTTCTTATGGAGGTAAAATGTATTATTCTCTGGCTGAATGGTCTGAAACACTGGAGGGAATATTTAATGTGGAAAGGTACATGAAAGACAGGTGGAGATCCTTGGAAGATCCAGGAGATGGAATCATCGGAAGATCCTTATCCGGCACTACAGAGTTTCCAAGGAATGTACAAGACAGGCTTGCCCTGGATGCCTCGCATTTAACTTTTAAAAACATTACGTTAGGTTATTCCTTGCCTGAATTCAGTGAATTTGTCAGCTCTTCAAGGATTTTTGTAAGTCTTCAAAATGCCTTTGTTCTAACGCCATATAAAGGCGCAAACCCTGAATCAAGTTGGCAGGGATTGAATGGTTTACAGGAGGGTGTGGACATCAGTCCTTACCCTATTCCAAGAACTTATGCGCTAGGAGTAAACTTTAATTTTTAACCCAAACCAACTAAAACATGAAGAATTTATTGACAATACTCGCAACAATATTCGTCCTGAGTTCCTGTTCAGAAGATTTCTTGAATCTGGTTCCTGAAAGTTCCATTACCTCAGGTAACTTCTATAAAACAGAAGATCATTTCAATCAGGCCCTTGTAGGCTCTTATGCTTCCCTTAGAGGAGCAAAAGGTTCTATAGCTTCATGGGTGATGGGAGAAATGAGATCAGATAATACCCATCTTGAATTCAATATTACCAACCGTGGTCCGGGATATATAGAACGGGAATATGCAGATTTCTTTACTGACGATGTGAACAGTGGTTTGGTGGCCAATAAATACAATAGCTGCTTTATTGGAATTGCACGTGCCAATGAAATATTGGACCAAGTTGGAGAATCTCTTTTGAGCGAAGATAAAAAAGCCCAAATTACCGGAGAGGCTAGTTTTATAAGAGCACTTTTGTATTTTGATTTGGTGCGGTATTTTGGTGGAGTACCTCTTTATCTCACGTCCGTCAAAGGGGCTGGTGATGCCTACCTGCCAAGAGCTTCTGTGAATGAGGTTTACCAGGCCATTATAAGTGATCTGGAAAATGCCATAGCTTCACTTGATCCTGTATCTTTTCCTCAAAATGGGAGAGCCAATGAGGGAGCAGCCAGAATGCTACTTGCTGATGTATACCTGACTACTAAGGACTATCCAAAAGCGGAATCAGAACTTACAAAGGTTATACAAATGGGGTATTCTTTATTGGATAACTATGGAGATATTTATGAGCTGAGTAATAAAAATAGCTCTGAATCTATATTTGAAATTCAGTTTCAACAAGGTAACCAGGGACAAAACAGTGATTTTCTCTACCCATTTATACCCCTCTCTGCTGATGTAAGTATGATTACAGGAATTACTTCTCAAAATCTCCAGGGAGGTGGTTGGAATACACCCACATTTGAAATGCTAGGTTCGTATGAAGATAATGACGAAAGACTTTCGGCCTCTATTGGTGTAGTTGAAGGAACTGGACAGATTGGAAATTTATTTATCGATGAATTGAAATCTCCGGTCAATTATACACCTACACCAGGTAAAAGAACTTATTTGTATGTAAAGAAATACCAACATGCGCATGCATTGGAACGGAATACGGATGATAATTTCCCTGTATACAGGTATTCTGAAGCATTGCTTTCAATGGCTGAAGTACTAAACGAGCAAGGCAGGTCGGGCGAGGCATTGCCTTACCTTAATCAGGTGCGTTTAAGAGCTGGATTGGATCCTGCGACAGAAACCAACCAACAAATGCTTAGAGACATCATTGCCCATGAAACAAGGGTGGAATTGGCATTTGAGAACAAAAGATGGCTGGATCTGGTAAGAACGGACCAAGCCATAGACGTAATGAATGCCAATGGCGTTTATCTTAAGGAGTTCTATGCCGGAGAATCCTATATTCCTGAAATGAGCTATAAAGTAACTTCTGAAAGGCTGTTGTTTCCAATTCCACTTAGAGAAATAAGGATTGGCGATTTGGAACAAAACCCTGGCTATTAACGCTTAGTGTTTAAAAAAAATGGATCAAACTTGAATGTAAAATAGAACAGCAGGCGATTAAATATTCCACTGCTCTAGCGAGATGCCCTTTTATAAAGTAAATTTTGAAGTGCCTGCTGTTCTTATTATATTCAACTTGATCTCTTCTCAGTTTGACCTGGTTTAGGAAAAATTGAAAAGGAAGAGAAACGTGATACAAATGAAGAAGAAAATACAAACCAACTCATTTATTAGGCCATTGTTAGGGATTCTATTCCTTTCAATCGTAGGCTGTGCAAATGAAGAGGTGGGAGAAGCCAGTCTGAAGCCATTTCCTGATGTAGTCAGTTATAATTTCCATATTCGACCCATTCTTTCTGACAATTGCTATGCTTGTCATGGTCCTGATGCCAATGCAAGAGAGGCAGGATTAAGGTTGGACCTTGAAAGCGAGGCTTATAAAGCTCTGGCAGAAAATCCTGGTGCGTTTGCTCTTGTTCCCGGAAAACCCCATCAATCAGAGGTTTACCTTCGCATCAATTCTGAGGATGAGAACGAAATGATGCCCCCTCCGGATTCCAACCTCAAATTGACCAATAGAGAGATTGAGCTCATTAAAGCCTGGATCAAAGAGGGTGCAATTTATGAGAAACACTGGGCTTTTGAGCCTCCTAAATACCATGAACCTCCTGCGGTAAAAAACAAGAATTGGCCGATCAATGAAATTGATTACTTTATCCTAAAAAGGCAGGAAGACATTGGATTGGATCCGAACGAAACTGCTTCTAAAGAAAACCTTTTAAAACGTTTGAGCTTCGACTTGACAGGCCTTCCGCCTACGCTGGAAATGATGGACCAGTTTAATAGCAATGAGGACCCGAATGCCTATGAGACAATGGTGGACTACCTCTTGTCTCAAAATGCATATGGTGAGCGCATGGCCGTTTATTGGATGGATATCGCCAGGTATGCGGACTCCTATGGCTATCAACTGGATAATTTCAGAACACAATGGGCATGGAGAGATTGGGTAATTCATGCTTTCAATAAGAATTTATCCTATAAAGATTTCATTACCTGGCAACTGGCAGGTGACCTCTTGGAAAACCCGACCAAAGAACAAATTTTAGCAACAGGCTTTAATAGGAACCATAAAATCACGGAAGAAGGAGCTGTGGATGAGGAGGAATACCGGATAACCTATGTGACGGACAGGACCAATACCGTTGGCAAAGGGATCTTGGGCATCACCTTTGAATGTGCTGCCTGCCATGACCATAAATTCGACCCTATCTCGCAGAAGAATTATTATGAAATGTTTTCATTCTTCAACAATATCGATGAATTAAGGACTTCTACAAGTCCTATTGATCCATTGGCTGGTACACCTAAGTCTTATGCCAAAAAGCCTTTTATTGAAATTACAGATGAAGATGCAGAAGGCATTTTATCCTTTGTGAACAAAAAGGATACCAGCACTTTAATTGTTTCTGTGATGGGTGAACTGGATACCATGCGGAACAATTATATTTTAGAAAGGGGCGTTTTCAATGCTTTTGGTGCAGAAGTATTTCCTGCTACTCCTGAATCCATTTTAGGTTTCGATACCAAATACCCTAAAAGCAGACTGGGGCTGGCCAGGTGGTTGTTTGATGAAAAGAACCCACTCACTTCCAGGGTTTTTGTGAACAAAATCTGGAAGGAGTTTTTTGGGAGAGGAATAGTCAATACTACCGGGGATTTTGGCATGCAAGGGGAGTTGCCTAGTCATCCGGACTTGTTGGATTGGCTGGCCATTGATTTTATGGGAAATGGTTGGGACATGAAACGATTAGTAAAGCAAATAGTGATGTCTGCGACCTACACGCAATCGGTTACTGTAAGTCAGGAAGAAAGGAACCGTGATTCGGAAAACAAGTACTATACCTATGCCTCCCGCAACCATTTGAAGGCTGAGTTTATAAGAAACATGGTATTGTCCTCAAGTGGACTTTTAGTGCCGGAAATTGGCGGTAGAAGTGTTAAACCTTACCAACCGGACGGACTTTGGGAAGCGGCGACTGCTGGAGGCTCTACTTTAGCTGAATATACCCAGGATCATGGTGAAGATCTTTATAGAAGAGGCTTGTATACCTTTATGAAGAGAACAGTTCCTGCGCCTTCCATGCTAATATTTGATGCCAGCAACCGGGATCAATGTGAAACAGAACGCTCTTTTACCAATACGCCATTGCAGGCATTGGTAATGCTAAACGACCCTACCGTTCTTGAGGCTTCCAGGGTTTTGGCTTCCAGATTGATCAGCGAAAAATCCACCGAAAAGGAAAAGATAAATAAAGCATTTCGATTAATTCTTTGTAGAAAACCCAAAGCCAAAGAGCTGGATTTATTGGTAATGTATTATAAGGACAAGCTAGCGACCATTACGGAGGAGAATGCCCTCGAATTGGCATCAATTGGTGAATATCCTCAGGAGGAAAACGTGGATAGGCAATCAGTAGCGGCACTTATGCAAGTAATTTCTACAATGTACAATATGGAGGAATCCATAAGCAGATCTTAAACAAATGGAGAAAGAGATATTAGAATACGGGCTGAATAGAAACAGAAGAAGGTTTTTGTCAAAATTGAGTTTGGGCGTTGGAAGTGTGGCTTTAGGTTCATTGCTTATGCCAGACCTTTTTGATCGGGTAGGGGGGAATAAGGAATTAGAGATGGCCATTCCAGGCTTACCAGACTTTGCGCCAAAAGCAAAAAGGGTGATTTACCTGTTCCAAAATGGTGCACCTTCGCAATTGGAGTCTTTTGATTACAAGCCCAAACTCAGGGACATGCAAGGCCAGGATTTACCTGCCTCTATCCGTGGAGACCAAAGACTGACGGGTTTTACGGCCAACCAGTCCTCCCTTCCATTGGTAGGCTCTTTTGTGGATTTTAAGCAGTACGGCGAATCCAGGGCCTGGGTAAGCGATCTTTTCCCCAAAACCGCAGAAATTGTAGATGACATTTGCATCATTAAATCCATGCATACGGAGGCCATCAACCATGACCCTGCGCTTACGTTTTTTCAAACTGGAGCACAACAAGGCAATAGACCCAGTATGGGCTCCTGGCTTAGTTATGGCCTTGGAAGTGAAAACCAAAACCTGCCTTCTTTTACGGTATTGATATCCAGAGGAGAAGGCAATAGTCAAGGTGTTTACTCCAAATTGTGGTCCAATGGATTTCTGGATTCCATCCATCAAGGCGTACAATTCAGTAGTGGGGAAGACCCAGTATTGTACCTTAAAGATCCCAAAGGGTTAAACCGGTCTGACAGGCGTGACATGTTGGACAAGCTGGCCCAATTGAATCAGTGGTCTTATGAGGACATTCATGACCCCGAGATCAACACCAAAATTCAACAATATGAAATGGCTTACCGCATGCAAACTACAGTGCCTGAGACATTGGACATTTCCAAAGAACCCCAAAGCATCATAGACATGTATGGGGAAGACTGTAAAAAGCCAGGTACTTTTGCTGCCAATTGTTTGCTGGCTAGAAAATTATCAGAAAATGGGGTGCGCTTTGTTCAACTCTATCACCAGGGTTGGGACCAGCATGTCAATTTACCGAAAGAAATCACCGGCCAGGCGATGGATGTGGACCAGGCATCTGCTGCCTTGGTAAAAGACCTTAAGCAAAGAGGCTTATTGGATGAAACACTGGTTGTCTGGGGTGGCGAATTTGGGCGGACCAACTTCAGCCAGGGAGAAATAACTAAAGACAATTACGGAAGAGACCACCACCCTAGGTGTTTTAGTATCTGGATGGCAGGAGGTGGGGTCAAACCAGGGATCGTTTATGGCGAAACGGATGAGTTTGGATACAATATCACGAAGAGTCCTGTTCATGTGCATGATTTTCAAGCTACACTTTTACACCAACTGGGATTGGATCATGAAAAGTTGATTTATAAACACCTGGGCAGAAGGTTCAGATTGACGGATGTTTCGGGGCATGTGGTAAAGGATATTCTTGCCTGATTTTGAATTGACTCTGCGGCATAGTAGGACTACTAGCATGAGTTCGATTGTAAAAAAGCACTGGTTGTTGGCGGTAATGCCTTCCGAATCGAAAAGTGTAATTGCCTGAAAAGCACAACCACCTCATAATCAACTTAACATTCATTTTCAGCAACTCCCCCTTCCAAAGGAGATTTGCTTTCGATATCTTTACAGTTGAATTGGAGAAGGCTAGTGCTTCCCACAACGAATGGCAGTTAGTTGGCGGGACATGCGCTGCGCCCCCTAAAAAAGGGGGATTAGCTGAAATGCATGATCGAAGCCGAATAGGTGCCATTTAAACGGACTGAAAAAACTACTCGTCAATACTGTTACCGGTACCCCACAGGTATCCAAATCCCCTTTCCACAGAGGATTTGTCCTCAAACCGTGTGTTTTTATCATTTTTTTGCCGCATTAATTTCGGCTTTACCCTGTTTTTAGCTTAAAATATAAGATATTTATTGATGTATCGTATCTTCTTTGATATTAGACCCATGAGATTAAAATTTACTTTAAGCCCGGCCAATTGTCTCCTTTTTTTTGTATTATTTTGGACAATTTTAGGCAAAATAGATCCGGTTATAGCCCAGTCGAACGATTGGAGAAATATTGAAAATGGCCGGATTATTCCTGACAAAAGCTATAGTGATCAGCCTTATATCGTAAAAACGGATGATGGAGCTTGGTTGTGCGTGATGACCACCGGATCCGGCCATGAAGGAGCCACCGGACAGCATATCATCAGTCAGAGAAGTTTTGATCAGGGTAAAACCTGGGAAGAAATGATAGAAATAGAGTCTTCAGATGGCCCTGAGGCTTCTTATGCAGTGCTTTTGAAAGCCCCATCAGGACGGATATTTGTGTTTTACAACCATAACACCGACAACCTTAGAGAGGTAAAAGGAGATGATCCTCCTTATAAAGATGGGATTGTAAAAAGGGTGGATAGCCAGGGCTATTATGTGTTCAAATACTCAGATGACAATGGGCAATCCTGGTCAAAGCAAAGGTATACCATCCCAGTTAGGGAATTCGAAATCGACAGTAAAAACCCTTATAAAGGTGATATAAGGTTTTTTTGGAATGTAGGGAAGGCATTTGCCCATGAAGGAAGTGCTTTTGTTCCCTTGACCAAAGTGGGTGGATTTGGAAATGGTTTTTTCACTTCAAATGAGGGTGTTTTACTAAAAAGTGACAATCTCTTCGATGTGGCTGACCCAGCTGATGCCAATTGGAATACCCTGCCTGAAGGAGACATAGGCTTGAGAACCCCAGAGAATGGCGGTCCAATAGCTGCCGAACATAGTTATTCCATACTTAGTGATGGTTCTTTCTTTGTGGTTTACCGTTCATTGGATGGGCATCCGGTTTACAGCTATAGCAGAGATCAAGGGAGAACCTGGGACAAACCCCAATACATGCGATTTGCCGATGGGCGCTTGATGAAAAACCCGAGGGCAGCCAATTTTGCCTGGAAATGTGAAAATGGTAAATTCCTCTATTGGTTTCACAACCATGGAGGCAGGTTTATCAGGGAACATCCAAATCCGGGAGCTATCGGTTACAATGACCGCAATCCAGTATGGATGGCTGGAGGTGTAGAAGTGGATGGTGAAGCTGGTAGAGAGATTCAATGGAGTCAACCGGAGATTTTACTATACGATGACGATCCTTTGGTTCGAATGAGTTACCCTGACCTAATTGAAGAGGGCGGAAATTATTTTATTACCGAAACACAGAAAGACATTGCACGAGTACACCAAATTGACAATGCTTTTCTAGAGCGCCTTTGGGGACAATTTGAGGAACCTGTACGGGTTCGGGATGGCTTGTTGATCAATTGGTCAGGACAGGGCAAAAGTTTACCGCAAAAACTTCCGGCTCCGGCTGTTCCAACCTTTCGGGTTAGAGATACCAATACCGCTGATTACAGAGGAAAAAGCACCAATGCAGGCTTTACTATAGAACTGGTTTTTTTGCTTAATGAGATCAAAGAAGGACAGGTCTTGGCGGATACCAGAGACGCTTCAGGCAAAGGTTGGTGGGTAAGTGTTTCAGACAAGAACAACATTACGTTTCAGATGAACGATGGCCAAACCCAGGCTGTATGGAGCTCTGATCCAGATGCCATACAAGCAAATATCCAACATCAGGTAAGTATCCTTATAGACGGAGGTCCAAATATCATTGCTTTTGTAACAGATGGCCAATTAAATGATGGGGGAGCGCACAGGCAATTTGGTTGGGGCAGGTTCAGTCCCTATTTCCAATCACCAGAAGGCTCAAAGACTTTACTACTAGGTTCAAGTATAAAAGGAGAACTGGATTATGTGAGGATTTTTGATCGGGCTTTGATGGTATCGGAAGTTTTGGCTAGTCAGAGGTGGAAGGAGTGATGGGGTGATTTGGTGATGTGGTGATCGAGTGATGGGGTGAGAAGTGGATGGTAGTTCTTGGGCTAAGGATTTCGTTAACTTAAGGGATAAAAATGAGGAGTAGGTTGTGAAATCAATTTGATTTCAGGTTATTACTGCCTACTGTAATCGCATGGGTGGCTGAGCGGAGCCGAAGCCAGCCAATCGGGAACTTCTTATAAAAATTAGAAACCATGGGATTAGTAGCATGCAAAGGAGCTAACTTTTATATGCTTCAGCAAAATTTCGTAACCCATGTATTTGTGAAGATGAAAACTGTACAATGACCTAAAAATTAAATAAGATGAATAAGAAAATATTTCTCCTTTCAGCATTCTTCATGTTGTCAACATTGGCATTTTCCCAGCAGAAACATTCTCCTAAAAGCAGCGAAAAAAACAGCTCAAATGTAGCCAACGATTACATGAATCAATCCCCTACGGAAGACCTAATCAAAATATTTGAGTCTCCAGAGCGAGATGCCTACCAACAACCCCAAAAAGTATTGGACTATCTAGGGCATCTAGAAAATAAAAAAATCATGGACATTGGTGCTGGTTCCGGTTATTTTTCTGTGAAACTCGCAGAAAAAGGAGCAAAAGTAATTGCTGCTGATGTGAGTGACGAATTTCAAAAGGCTCTGCAAAAACGCATAGAGGAAAACAACCTTAAAAATATTGAACTACGTAAAATCCCTTTTAATAATCCAAATTTATCTGACCATGAAGTAGATATGGTATTGATTGTAAATACTTATCATCATATTGAAAATAGAAGCAGTTATTTTTCAAAGGTCAAAATAGGAACCAAACGAAAAGGGGAATTAGTAATTATAGATTTCTTTAAATCAAATGTTCCTGTAGGCCCACCAATTGACCATAAAATAGCTATTGATCAGGTAGTAGCAGAACTAAAAGCGGCTGGATATACCTACTTTGAGGTAAATGTTAACTTATTACCTTATCAATACATCATTAAAGCGAAATGAATAATTTTATAGGCTTTTGTAAAGTGTGCTAACTGCATCAAAAATATGAAATGATGATGAAGCAGAGAAAATCAATTGATTTTAGGTTATTTTCTTTTCAATAGTATCCTGCTTTAGCTAGACACTAGGAGCTTTTTCATGATTGACGCTCATTTTTAAAATATCTGAAGTGCTATCTGTGGGGTGATATTGTGATGGGGTGATGTAGTGGGTGGTAGTTCTGTTGGGCTAGGGATTTCGTTAACTTAAAATATAAAAATGAGAAGTAGGCTGTGAAACCAATTTGATTTCAGGTTATTACTGGCTACTGTCTCATGGGTGGCTGAGCGGAGCCGAAGCCAGCAAATCGAAAACTTCTTTCTGCAAATATTAGAAGATTTGTGAAGGGCATCAATCGGGAAGACTAAATACCAATACAGCACCTCCAGGGTGGGGTTTCATTTTTGAACCTCCTGCAGAGATGGCAATGTATTGCTTGCCGTTCACAGCGTATACACTTGGGGTAGCGTGGCCGGCAAAAGGTAGCTCATATTCCCTTAGTATTTTTCCATTTTCTGTGTCAAAAGTCCTGAATTTGGAATCAGAAGTAGCAGCAATAAATAGGAGCCCCCCACCTAAAAATACGCCGATCGGGGTATTTTTTTCAATCAGTGAAAATCTTATCTTTAGCAAGCCTTGTGGAAGGATGGCTTTTGATTGGGTTTCTTTCGTTGAGTGTGGCGGAAAGGAGTGGTAGGGATTTGGGGTTACCTGAAACCTGACATTTAAAAGCGGTATGTTGATAAGTTCAGGTAAAAATTGGTGTAGGGACCTAAAACAAGATGAAAGAAGGTGAAAAGTGCGCCAGGCCAACAATAGGGTATGAAAATTGAAAAAATCCGTCCCGGTAAACGGGTTCTCATCAATTTAAAAATGAAGCAAATGAAAAGAAATCAAATTTGGATCATTATTGGGATTAGTGCTTTTTCACTCGTTCTTGGATTTTTAATAGGTTCTTCAAATAGCCCTGTGATTGGAGCTGCTATAAGTAGTATTTTTGGAGTGATTTTGGCATTAATAAGTTTATTTGAATCTGATAGTGAAAATCGATTTAAACTAAACTATGATAGATTACATTCTACTGGAAAGATTCTCTTTACCTTTTCCATTCTGCTTTTTATTGGAGTGATTTCGGGTGAGAACTATAGAAATAATAATATTACATTGCTAAAAGATCAACAGGTGTTTCCATGGGGTAACCAGACACCAGAAAGCACTTATGAAGCTCTAGATTGGATTGTTACCTCCCAGAAATTAAAGCAAATGGGTTACTCAAATGACCAAGTAAAATTAATTTATAAAGTTAGAGAAAAGGAAATACTGAAATACAAAAATGACACTTTAAATGACCCTTCATTGGAAGAAGATACGTATAGTTTTGATAAAAAGGATGAATCAGGGTACGATAAAAGTTCACCCTTTAACTCTGTAATACCTGACAAAACCATTGAATCAACAAAAGTCTCGCGTGGACCAGCTAGTGAAGATTGAAAAATTGATGAGAATCGTAGTCTGGCCTGAGCTGAAAAGCTCAAGTTGAGGCTCTCACACCAAATATACCCCGGAAAACACATGGCAAACTGTAGAGGTCTAGTATGCATATGTATTATTCTAAATTTCATGTACCTTTGAAATTATGATTGAATTGATTCAAAATAAACTAGATGAAATAATAAAAGCGTGTAAGCAACATCAGGTTGAGGCTATTTCTGTATTTGGGTCAGCTGCAAAAAACACCATGAATGAAGAAAGCGATATCGATCTGCTCGTTGAGTTTTCTGATGAAATTGATGTTTTGGAATATGCCGACAACTACTTTTCTTTGTTAGATCAGCTTCAAGATATATTAAATAGAAAAGTAGATCTTGTGTCTAGTAAATCACTTAAGAACCCAGTTCTAAAAGAAGAGGTTTATCAGTCAAAAGTAGATTTGTATGCAGCCTAAACTACTCAAATATATTTTAGACATTGAAAGTGTTATTGAGGAGATCGAATCTATTAAGCGGAAAACTCAAAATGACTTCAACAATTTTTCCGATGAGATCATTTTGCAGCGGGCAGTTGAGTGGGATTTAGAGATAATCGGTGAGGCGATACGAAAAATGATTGAGATCAACCCTTACATCGAAATTACGGCTTCTAAAAACATCATTGGATTAAGAAATATTATTTCACACGCTTATGATTCGGTTGAACCTGAAATGTTATGGGGAATAATTCAAAAGAACATCCCTGTTTTAGCTGGCGAAATTCGAAATTTGAAAGGTAGCCGCATTCCCTAAAGACATCTAACCAGAACTGCATCAATCCGGAAGGCTAAATACCAATACAGCACCTCCAGAGTGGGGTTTCATTTTTGAACCTCCTGCAGAGATGGCAATGTATTGCTTGCCGTTCACGGAATATACACTTGGGGTAGCGTGGCCGTCAGAAGGTAGCTCATATTCCCATAGTATTTCTCCATTCTCTGTGTCAAAAGCCCTGATTTTGGAATCAGAAGTAGCAGCAATAAAGAGTAGCCCACCGGCTGTTACGACCGGACCACCATAATTCTCAGTGCCAGTAACCGGAATTCCTCGTTCGGTCAGTTCCTTATATTCTCCCAGCGGCACCTTCCATTTTATGGTGCCTGTATTTAGATCGACAGCATTCAGCGTGCCCCAGGGTGGTTTAATTGCAGGATATCCTTCATCATCCTGCCAACGTTGGAAACCGCGGAAGACATAAGGTGGCGCCTTGTCATCCCGTTCGTTTTTTGAGCTAACAGCCGTTTCTTCATTAAAGAGAAAGGAAATGATGGCTTCCCGACGTGCTTGCGAAACCTGATCAAAGCCTGGCATACGTCCTCCTCCCTTTTTTATGACCTGCATTACCATTTCCTTGTCTAATCGCTTGGAGATGTTTTCTAGGGAGGGAAAACCGCCCGTAGGATTACCTTTACGATCGGTACCATGACAGGATGCGCAATGGATCAGGTATTGTTTTTCCCCGAAAGGCAAAGCACTGCCATCTGCCTTTTGTGTAGGTACCATCTGGTAAAACCAGGGAATCTCATTTACATTCACATACAGTATTCCTTCGGGATCTGCTGCAGCACCACCCCATTCCATGCCTCCATCGTATCCGGGAAACATGATCGTTTGATCGGTACTTGGAGGAGGGTAGCCCCCATAATTTTCCGATTGACTGAATACCTCCTTGCTTATTTGCTGCGCTCTAGGAGATATATTGGAAAAGTCATCCGCAGTATATTCCTGCCTCATTAATGGGGCTGGCTTGGTTGGAAAAGGTTGTGTTGGCCAGGTTTGGATTTCATCAATTTTCGATGCTGCTCTAGGTCGTTCCTCAATGGGCCAAAGTGGTTCTCCTGTAAGCCTATCATATACGAACAACAGCCCCATTTTTGTACCTACAGCAACAATATCTACCTCTTTTCCTTCGTGCTTTACCGTCAGCAAAGTCGGTGGTTGAGGAATGTCCAAATCCCAAAGATCATGATGCACCAGTTGGTGGTGCCAAAGTCGTTTTCCTGTATTCGCATCGAGCGCAATGAGGGAGTTTGCAAATAAATTTTCCCCATAACGGTTACCTCCAAAAAAATCCGGACCGGCTGTCTCAGTTGATAAATAGACAATGCCACGTGGTATATCAATTGCTATACCTGACCAGTCAGATGCGCCTCCTGTATTTTCCAAATAGTTTTCCGGCCATGTATCTGATCCAAATTCACCAGGCCTAGGCAAGGTGTGAAAAATCCACTTTCGCTTACCAGTTCGAATGTCAAATGCCCGCACTGCACCAGGTAAATCCTCACCTACATTGGCCCCAATAATAAACATGTCCTTGTAAATCTGCCCAGGTGTATTGAGCATTACATTTGGTTTACCTGGAACGTCCATTTCTTCTCCAAGATGAATCGATCCATTTTCTCCAAAAGAAGCAATGAGTTCACCACTTTTTGCATTCAATGCAAAAAGCCGGTTTCCTTTCATAGTGAGTATGCGACCCGCTTCACCATCATGCCAATACATCAGGCCCCGTTGGTCTCCATCAGCGAGTGATTCATGAACCCTGGAAGGATCAAAGGTCCAGCGTTCCTTCCCTGTCGCGCCATCCAAAGCAACCACCCGACTGTTTGGAGTAGCAGTGTATAGCCAACCATCGACAATAAGGTTATTCGTTTGATAATTGGCACTGTCACCTGTCAAATAGGTCCAGGCCAATTCCAATTGAGACACATTTTCTTTATTTATTTGATCAAGGGTTGAGTACTGATTGCTGCTAGGATGGCCGAGATAAGTTGGCCAGTCAGCTCCGGCTCCTTCTGGTTGGGTTTGTGTGCAGGCAGTTAGGTATAAAAACAGGTAAGAAATGGCGATGAGTTTGTGTTTTGAAAAATAGTGATCATTGTCCATGTTCTTCCAGATTTTAATTTTGGGGATGAGGCATTATTGGGTATGCAAAATATAAAAAATATTGATCATGTTAATAAAATAGGAAATCTTTCGAAATGCCAAATTGGGATTTAGGGGTTTGGGAGGGGGGATGGGGCGAGAGAGTGATCGGGTGATTTGGTAATGTAGTGAGAGAGTGAAAAGGTGATGGGGTGATTTGGTGATATAGTGATCGAGTGATGTAGTGAGAGTACAAGCCCTATCCTAATTTATAAAAAACAGTAGTTCTTCATTCGAGAACTTTCTGTAAGTTTGTTTATTAAGTGAACGAATGAAACGGACAATTGCAATAAGTACCCTTCGGGAATATTGGGGAAATCTTGTAGATGCCGAACAATATTTAAAAACTTGGTACGATACGGTAAAAAGTGCAAATTGGTTTTCACCGAATGAGGTAAAACAAACTTATATCAACGCAAGGATTCTGAAGAACAGTCGGATAGTTTTCAACATGAATGGAAATACTTATCGCTTGATAGTTACGTTCAATTACGAAAAGCAATGGGCATTTATTCGTTTTATTGGCACACAGGCTGAATATGATAATATTGATGCTGACACGATTTAGTAATGAAATTATGGAATTAAGGCCAATAAAATCTGAAAAAGACTACCGAAATGGACTTAAACGTTTGGAGGTGATTTTTGATGCGCCCATTGACACCAAAGAAGGAGACGAAGCCGAAATACTTTCATTGCTCCTTGAAAATTATGAAAACGAGCATTATCCGATTGAATCAACAGACTCTATCGAAGCAATAAAAATACGAATGGAGGAGCTGAATATGCGTCAAAGGGACCTTGTCGGAATCATTGGTGGGAAAAGCCGTGTATCGGAGATTCTGAACAGAAAGAAAAAATTAACCGTAGATATGGTAAGAGAACTGGAGCGAAAACTACAGATTTCAGCCTCTGTCCTGGTAAATAATTACCCGCTTTCTGGAAAATAAGATTGTAAAAATTCAAGTACCCAAGAAACATATACTAATCGACCTTAAACACATCATTTTAACCTTAAATTAACCATGAACAAATTATTACTTTACCTGGTAGCTGCCTTTATAGTCCTCAGTTGTGAAACGAAAGAAAATAGCACCGAGGTTGAAATTATAGAGATCACTAAAACAGTAGAAAATCCTGCTGCAATGGCAGTAAAAAAAGAGGACGAGGGATGGGTGAAGCGGCATGAAACAATATTGGGTAGGCTAAATCAGGAGGCTGAATTGATTCTTGTAGGCAATTCAATTTTTCATTCCTTGGACAATGACGACCGCAATGCGGTTTGGGAAAAATACCTCAATCCCTATAAAACCATAAATATGGGAATATCTGCGGACAGAACGGAAAATGTGATTTGGAGGCTTGAGAATGGGTCACTAGAAAATATAAATCCTAAAGTGGCCCTTCTCTTGATTGGAACCAACAATACCGATGGCAATCATTTTCTTACAGTGAGTACTGCTGAAGAATTGGCTGGAGGGATAAAAAAGATCTGTACCATCCTTAACGAAAAACTTTCCGATACCGAAATCCTTATCATGGGCATTTTACCCTATGGTTACAAGCCAAACCATCGAGACAATATCAATAAAGCGACAAACAATATCGTTTCCAAATTTCCTGATGAGCTACCATTTGTTCATTACATAGATATAAGTGATGTCTATTATGATGCCAATGGCAAAGTTATTAAAGAACTGATGCCGGATTTTCTGCATCCTAATGCCGAAGGCCATATGCTAATGTTTGAAGCCCTTGATGATAAAATAAAGGAGCTGATGGTGAAATAATGGATTAGGCTAATAAAAGATTTTAAAACTATTCTAACTGGAAAATAGCTTATTAAATTTTGGCTTCCTGGTCTTATTATTCTCTACTCCACCCAATAGACTGAAAATTTTACTTGAAAAACATCCCCAACATATCTTTTCAAAGCGCGGAGGGCGCTACCAAAATTGAATTTCTGAAACTTTCAGAACTTTTTAGCCGGATTCAAGAAGATCCGAACCACAATCCTAAAAGGCCACATAGATTAGATTTTTTCGCCTTGTTAATTGTTACAGAGGGTACAGGAACCCATCAGGTGGATTTAAAAAAGTACGCTCTACAAAAAGGGTCGGTTGTGAAAATAGCAAAGAACCAAGTCCACGCTTTTCAAGACGATCTGAATTACCAAGGTTATTTGGTTGTATTTACCGAAGAATTTGTTCTTAAATACTTTTCCAGGTCATCAATTGAGTTTCTTTCTCATCTCTACAATTACCATGTCTCACTACCCTTAGTAGAAAAAAGTTCGTACAATGAATCTTTTCTTTTAGATTCATTGGCAGCGCTTAAATCCGAGAACCAGTATGCACAAATAGACATTATTGCCAAGTTATTAGAACTTTATTTGCTGCGATTAGACCAACAAACACAAGGGGCATTTACGCGTATAATTAAAAATGAGTTTCATCAGATTTTTACCAACTTCAAAAATTTATTAGAAAAAAATTACACGGAAACACGTAATGTAAAAGACTATGCGGACTGGTTGCACATTTCTCCCAAGCACTTAAACCATGTCGTAAGAGAAGTCACATTGAACACAGCCAAAACCTTTATTGACCAATATGTGATACTGGAAATTAAACGCAGTATTTTGAGTACCGATAAGAGTTTGAAAGAGGTGGCATTCAGTACTGGTTTTGAAGAAGTGACCAATTTCACCAAGTTTTTTAAAAAACATACCGGCCTATCTCCAAAGGAATTTAAAACCAATATATAAGTCTACCGGTTACACATTTACCATTTTTAAATCCATTTTGATAAAAATTGGTATTGCTGTCTTTCTCACCTTTGCTTCATCAAATTAAAACAAACAAAGATGAAGTATTTAAAATTAAACTTATGGGGATTGGCATTGCTTGCCATGGCCCTGTTTACTGCTTGTGACAAAGATGATGAAGACAAAAGTCCAGGTGTTGAAATTGTAGATTTTGGTGCATCACCATCTGCCTCCATAATTACCACCGGTGAAGTAAGTGTTATTACCGAAAACACTGCACGTTTTCATACCTTTAACTTTGATGTAGCCCCTTACACCGTAACCATAATAGAAACTAAAAATAAAGTGGTGATTGTGGATTTGGGACCTGCACCAGTTTTTGCGGCTGAGCTTAAAACTTATATCGATGAAATCAACAAACCAGGAGCTGTAATCATCACTCACAATCATGGTGATCATTATGGAGGCGCAGGAAGCTTCACCGATTGGGATTTTTATGCAGAAACTGCAGTAGCGAACCAGTTAAACAATACCGAAGATTTCACCAATGTATATACAAATAACGTAATTGGCGTTTCGGGTAGCCAAATCATTGGAGAGCTTGAGTTTACCTTCAATAGCGTATCCAATGCTGAAACCGGAGAGAATGGTTACTTTTTCAATGAAGCACATAAAATCGTTTTTCCCGGGGATTTGGTTTATAACCTGACCCACATTTATCTCAGAGAGTATACGCCGAATGATGGGGAGGACGAAATAGACAACTGGATAGCAGGCTTGAACTTGTTGAAAACGGAATTTTCAACTTATAACCATCTATTTGTTGGCCATAACGGTTCCCGCTCAGATGTAACCGTAGTTATAGAGGAGAACATAGACTATTTAATGAGTGCACAAGCCATCATCAAGGGAAACCAACAGCTAACCAATGGTGGAAGCGCCACGACACAACAAGGGGTAGTGGATGAATTGCTATTGCTTTATCCGAATTACAAGGTAGGGGGCTTAATGCTTTCTTTGCCAGATGCCTTCTTCCCAGGAGACCCTGGAGCAGATTGGTTTTAAAGCCGATGCAGTTTGCGCATTTCAAGATGGGGATTTTGTATACACCCACACCAATTAAGATTACTTGGAAGCGAAGATTGGCTTTGATAGGTTCTGTTTTAAGAATGGCTTAATTGTAGTGCATTGGGGGGGATTACTATTATACTTCCAAAGTCAGCATGAAAAATCGAAAACAGGATTTGGAATAAAAAGACCATGGGGACTGTAACATTAAGACAGTCCCCGTTTAAATCAGAAAAAGTGATGAGCCAAGAACAAGTTAAGATTAATCGCACTATTGCCCAGCTGTATCAAAAAACGAAGTTTGACAGCATCAAAGCCTTTAAAGGTTTAGCAAAAAGTGCATTTAGGCCTATGGAACCAGCCGATTTTAAAGACGTGGCTCTTTCCATATCTAAAGAACAGGGAGAGCGCCTAAAGGAATTGATTGTAATAAATGACCTCAAAAATATTATAGAATTCGGAACTTCATTTGGAATATCAACGCTTTTCTTGGTTCAAGGCGCAATGAAAACAGGAGGGCATATTATTACCACCGAACTAATTCAGTCAAAAGCGGAACTCGCCATTGAAAGTTTCATAAAAGCAGGCGTAAACAATTTAATAGAAACTAGAATTGGTGATGCAATGGAGACACTTAAAGGACACCGCGGAGCGATAGACCTGTTGTTTCTGGACGGATGGAAGAATCTTTACCTGCCTCTCTTTAGGATGTTGGAACCAAATTTTCATGCCAACACTTTCATTTACGTGGATAACGCTGAGATGGCAGACACCAAAGTGTTTTTGTGCGCGGTGAGCCAAGACAGCAAGTACCAATTAAGCTCGGAAGACGATGGCAACGTTGTATTGATAACTATCAAAAAATAATAAGATGAGTAATATTGCACTATGCCCAACTTGTGGCAGCAAATCAAAGACAAAAGAAAAGGAGGGGAGAACCCTATATCAAGCCGTTCAGGATGAGGATGCTTTTAAGAAAATAGTCAAACTCAAAAAGGCCATGGAAAAATATAAAACCAAAGCTGAGGCGCTGGAAGAAACGTTAAAGGCTCTAAAAACAAAAGGATAAATGAAGTTTTTGAAGCAAAATTATGGTTGGATGATTGTGGCTATTTTAGCCATTTTCCCTCTTATTCCATTGGTAAAAATGGCATTGGAAAACAGCAAAGAGAATATTGATATGCTCTACCATATTTCTGGGGAATTTGCCATTAGATGGATGACTGCGGTATTGACGCTAACCCCTGTTTTTATACTTTTTGGGGTTACTAACCTTTTTGTACGCCAGGCTATGGGAATAGCAACCGCCGTTTGGAGTCTTTTGCATTTTGCCATTTTTATAGCAGCAGAAGGATTTACAGCAACTTTTACCCAAGTCAACTACATCCTGGGTTTTGTTGCTGTTCTGATATTAATTCCGCTGCTTTTTACTTCCAACCGGAAGGCCATGAGATGGCTAAAATCAAATTGGAAAAAGCTCCAAAGCATGGCTTATCTGGCTATTCTTCTCAGTTTGATGCATGTGGCCATATTGGAGAAAACATGGATTTTATATGCTGTGGTGGTTGGTTTAGGATTTATCATCAGATTACCGACAGTGAAAGCAACAATCCTTGGCTATCGGCTTAAAAAGAAAAACAGACAAACAAGAGCACATCATTAGAAAAATGGAATATAAAAACTAAAATTCCATTGTGGATTAATATCCTTCAAGCACTATTGATTTTGATCATGATAACTCAAGTGTATCAGTTTTTTTTGACCATGAGGCTGTAATTGCATCAGGTAGCACCATTAACACTGTTGCTGATCAGAATATCATCTATGGGTTGAGCATGGCTGGAAGAATTAATGTTGAACAAATTCACAAGTCTTGGTAATCAAAGCAATGTCTTTACAGGAGACAATAAAGATCCAGATGGTAACTTCATATCAGACAATGGTTTTCCTTGGGCAATCAGTATTATACATGATTTTAAAGTACCTAAAGAAAAAGTTAACATTACTTCTGCCTATATTTTTTTTAGTACATGGGCAGCGTCAGGTGGTGTATCAAACGAAGATTGGTACAAAGACAACCCGGGCAATAGAAATGAGGATTTTCTAGATTAGTATTTCAAATCCATTTGAAAACAAAACCCCGAAGTTCTACTTCGGGGTTTTTCTCTTTAAAACAGTCAGGTAATGCTGCTATTGAGACGACTATTAACCTTTAAATTAAGAATAGGCTTTTGCCATTTTAATTGCATTCATGGCTCATTTATGCAGGAGACAATTATAGCATCCTGGGTGGATTAGCGGAGCCGAAGCCAACTTTACGGAACTGTTCTAAAATATTCACTCATTTATGCCGGTTTTGATTATTTATTTCCTTGTATAATTTAAACCAATCGGCACAAAATTCTTTATCTTAGTCGGATAACCAAAGAAATTATCAATGAATGCATAAACTCAGGTAACAGCCTTTTACGCTCTAGTAAGGTTAAATTCAAGACCTTTATTAAGGTGCATTTCTTGTTCATAAGCTCATTGAAAAAACGTACTCATGGCAAAAGCTAAAGTAAACAATGTTGAATTACATTATGACGAATTCGGCAAAGGAAAGGAGGTTCTTCTTTTTTCACATGGCTATTTAATGAACAATACCATGTTTAAAGGTCAAATCGATAAACTGAAAGAAAATTTTAGATGTATAGCTTTTGACCATCGGGGACATGGCCAAAGTGAAATAGCTACAAATGGCTATTCATTGGATAACCTTGTAACAGATGTAATTTGTCTAATGGAGGAATTGAAATTAGGTTCTGTCCATTTCGTAGGGATGTCAACAGGGGGATTCGTGGGGATGCGACTGGCCATTAGAAGGCCGGAATTATTGAAATCATTAATATTAATGGATACATCTGCTGAAGAAGAGGATAAAAGTGCTAAAAAGAAAAATTATTTACTCTTATGGATAGTTAAAAATATGGGTTGGTTTCCAGTAATTGGTAAGACAATGTCCATTCTATTCCATAAATCCTTTCTCGAAGACAATTCTCGTCAATTGGAAGTGAAAAAGTGGCGGAAAATTTTGATGAGTCAAAACATGAAGGGCATAATTCCTTTTGGTAAGATGATTTTTGAGCGAGATAGCGTACTTGGTAAACTTGCTGATATAAACCTTCCTACTGCCGTAATTGTAGGCGCAAAGGATGTTGCAACCCCTCCAACATCCAATAAAAGGATTGCAGATAGGATTCCCAATGCTGAGTACTTTACAATCCCTGATGCAGGTCATTCTGCAGCGGTTGAAAAACCTGAGGAGGTGTATGAAGCAATGAGGGAATTTTATGTTAAAAATGGGATATTATAAATGTTATAATATTCTAACCAGAAAAATTAACGGTAGCCAGCTAAATAGTTGGGCTAGCCAGATTCCTCTAAGCAGGTGGGCATTTCATCGTTGAAACGGTAAAAATATTGACCTATATTCACTCTTTAAGGCATGCCCAATCGCTATTTACCATAACCCTTTCCAATTACCTGAAGCGTTGGATATAATTGTAAAAGAAAAATAGAATCATATGAAATATTTAATTCCTATACTTTTTATACTAATTTTCATTCTTTCTGAATGTCAGCATTCTGAGGTGAAATTTGAAAACGCCCTTTGTATAGAAAACATCTCTACAATTGACGCTGAAGATGGATTAAAATCAAATCAAACAGTTATAATCAAGGACGGAAAGATCTATCAGATTACCCCTTCAAAGGAGCTTCAATTATCAAAAAAGAATACGATTGTTGATGGAACGGGAAAATTTTTAATTCCTGGGTTATGGGATGCCCATGTTCATTTTGCCTATATAGAAGAATTAGCACCCAGGATGTTTGATTTATTTCTGGTATATGGAATTACAAGTGTTCGGGATACGGGTGGTGAGATAAGTTTTGTTAATAAATGGAAGCAAAAATCCTTGACAAATCCCACCAATACCCCAAGAGTTATGATTGCTGGACCACTTCTAGATGGTACACCTAACGTGTATGATGGTAGTGATTCTGGCCACCCGCCACTCTCTGTTGGATTGAATACGCTAGATGATGTAAAGGAGCAAATTAATAAACTGGAAATTGAAGGAGTAGATTTTCTAAAAGCATACGAAATGTTAAGCCCTGAGCAATTTGCGCTTATAACGCAGCTTGGGAAAGAAAAAGGGCTAAAAGTAACTGGGCATGTGCCTTTAAGCATGGACGTGATTAGTGCTTCCAATGCTGGACTAAATAGTATGGAACATTTACGTAACCTGGAATTGTCATGTGCTTCAAATGCGGAAGAATTATTACAACAGCGTCAAGAACTTCTAACATTAGGGAAAGGTATGAATGGGGCTGCTTTGCGATCAAGTATTCATCAGGAACAAAGGAAAATTGCTATTGATAATTACGATGAAATAAAAGCCCAGGAGGTGCTAAATGTTTTGGCAGCAAATGATACCTGGCAAATTCCCACATTGACCTTAAATACAGGTTCTACCAAGCGACCTTTTACGGCTTTTGATTTTAAGGAAAGTTTTAAATTCCTGCCAAAAAACATTGAAGAAGAATGGAACCAGGATATAGATAATCTCTTAAAAAAAGACATTTCCGAATCTAATATTCAGCGGACTGAATGGACTTTAAATATTACCGAAAAAATGCATAAAGCCGGTATAAATATAATGGCTGGTACCGACTGCCCGATTTCCTTCCTAACTCCTGGAAGAAGTTTACACCAGGAATTAGCTGTATTGGTCGAAGCTGGTTTATCTCCACTAGAGGCGATAAAGGCAGCTACGCTTAACCCTGCTAAATACTTTAACCTGGAAAATGAATTGGGTACAATTAAGGAAGGTAAATGGGCTGATTTGGTTATTTTGGATGCAAATCCTCTAGAGGACATTAATAATACTAGGCTGATAAATGGTGTAATCAAACAAGGGAATTATTTTGACAGGGAAAAATTAGATCAGAAATTGAAACGGTTAGATGAAGAATAAAACTATCATCATCAACTGACTTGAGGTAGCAATTACAATTGTTTTTAAAGCTCAATTTTTTAAATTGGGCCCAAACAATTATTTCACCAGCGCCTTTTATTTACTATAAAAAAAAGGTTTACCGAAATTTCTTTCAGTAAACCTTCGGTAACAAATTGGTGGTTATAAAGATTAGTAAGGTATATTGGTTCCTTGTAGCAACCACATACGTGAGCGAGTATCATCATTTGATGGCACCTGTACAAATTCTGATTTTTCCAGTCTCTCTACAGCTTCATTGTATTTATCAACATACTGAGGATCAGGAGGTGTAGGTGAGTCATAATGATACCTAATAGGAATGGCAGGCTGAGCACCATCATAAGGAGGTACAAAATCCGGATAACCAGTTCTACGCCAGTCAAACCATGGCTCGGGTCTGAAAAACATGGATATGTATTTTTGAGTAATAATGCGCTCATGCTTATTGGTTGCTTGACTCAAGTCAATATCTTCCTGACTGTAAAACTCATTAAAATCAAATCCTCCTACATAATCACCAAATATTCCCCATTCATCCATAGAAGCTTCAATAGCCTTCTTATAATGACCTTCTGCATCACTGGCACCAAATGCCCCAATAGCTGCCGCTTCTGCCAATATGAATTCAACTTCAGAATAGGTGATAATATTCATGCCAACATATTGATTTGCATTTTGGAAATAAATATCGCTAAGACGACTATTAAACGGAGTAGTTTTGGGCTCTACAGATGTGGCTTGAGGGCCAGCATTATAGGCTGTCCATGAAGCCTGGCTACCAACCGGTAATCCAACGTACAGACCTGTATCCAGATCATCATAACCACTAGGGTATGGCAATACTTCAACAGGGAAAGTCTGTCCTAGTGGGTCTGTGTATTGGATAGTTGTTGCTGTTGCAATATCCTTGTCCCATTTCTTTTCAACAGGTCGTAACCACCTATACAATCTCGGATCATTTTGATCTCTTAATGAATTAAGAAAACCTAAGCCCATTCTTCTCGCATAAGTCAGTTCAGAAGCCCTAAATGACCCACCTCGAAAAGAAGTAGTTGCAGAATTTCCTATATAATCTAAAACAGCATTGTCATCTGTACTGGTGAATACATTTTGTGCAGCATCTTGGAACTCAGCATCTAAATCAATACTTAATTCATTTTTTTTGTTGTTCAACAACAAACACATCCTGATTCTGAGAGAATTAACAAACTTTATCCATTTGTCTTTATCTCCATTGTACAACAAATCATAGCCATCTAACACAGGGACTTCCGCCCCTGGAAGGGCTTCAATCATATTTTTTGCTGTTTTTAAATTAATCAGCAAGGTTTCATAAATCTCTTTCTGCTGATCATATTTAGGGAAAACAATTCCTTCTTCCAGCTGATTGGTTTCTGAAAAGGGCACATCACCATAAATCTTTGTAGCTAGATCTATAAGTCCGGCTTGATATACTAAAGCTACAGCCTCTGTGAAAGTGTTTTCTTGCTCAACACTAAGGTCGGACATCGCTTGAACATCTACTAGATTAGAGTAAATAGAAGCCCACGGACTACTTTGTCCCGGTGTCCAATATAGGGCGTTAAATTCCTCAGATTTATAACCATCACCCACTTGGTAATACTGCAATAAGGAAGGAATTCTTGAACCCCAATAGCCAAATTCACTATAGGTATTGGCAAAATTATAGGTACTTGTAGTTAAGAGGAAGTTTGGATCAACTTCGTTTACATCATTGGGACTTTCACTCAATTTATCAAAATCACTACATGAGTTTAAAATCGGAATGAATGCAATGGATAATATTATTATTATAATTTTCTTCATGATCAATATTTATTATAATTAAAACCCAACATTTAATTTCATACCGATACTACGGGTACGTGGAATCACAGAGTAAAATTCATACCCCGGTTCATTCCTATTTCCTCTTGCGGTATAAGCAGTTTCAGGATCGATGAATACATTGTGTTTTGTCCACATAAACAAATTTTGACCTAGAAGGGATAAAGACATATTTTGTAGGTTAAATTTATTTACTATAGCCTTAGGAAACCTATAGGTAATTGACACCTCTCTTAACTTCACATAAGTTGCACTGTACAAATTAGCTGATGCCAAGTATCTGTCAGCTCCCTTTTGCGCATTATACGGACTGAGCCATATTGTACCTGGGCCACCAAAATTCTCAATGTATCCACCTTGGCCATCTTCTCTAACTCCTACATCAAAACTGGCATCATTAACGTATATTTTTTCCCCATCAGCATTAATATAGCTTCTGGCTTCTCGTTGTTGCTCGTCTTGCCATACAAAACCACCATATTCAGAATCACGTCCTCCAACCCATTCATGTGAATATTTCTCAGGGTTATCTTTGATTTGCTGTACAATGTCTACATTGGGATCATAATCCACGCTTCCATTAATATATTCAGGAAACCTGCCATCATTCTTTCCTTGTCTCAATGTCTCAGAATAGAATTGACCTCCTGATCTCCAGTCAAGAACTGCAGAAAGACTAAAGTTTTTATATTCCACATTAGGGTTTATACCCAATATGAAATCAGGGTTGTAGTTTCCAATTTTTTCAAAATGCTCAGGATTTTGATCTCTTTCAGGCTTACCATTGCTGTATATGATGGCATGACCATAATACTCAGAGCTAGGATCTTCCACTTTAAAATAAGGAGCTTGATAAATATCTCCTACCTGATCTCCTGGATAGGTATAGAAATAAGCGTACCCTTGGCTATACCCAAAGTATTCGACACCATCAGCTAGCTCTACAATCGTAGTTCTATTTCTAGTGAAATTTAATCCTAAATCAAAGGAAAAATCCTTTTGCCTAACGATAGAAGTACCTAGCGTGATGTCCCAGCCATTACTTCTTACCAATCCTGCATTGATCAGTTTGCTGTTTGCTCCTGAAGTAATTGGGGTACTAATGCCAAGTACCTGATTTTTATTATCCATGGTATAGTAGGTGGCATCTAGTGTCAATCTGTTATTAAACAAAGACAAGTCAACACCAACTTCTTTGGATGTAGCTATTTCAGGTTTTAGTTGGGCATTTTTAGCAACCTTGTCAATACTGGCTCGTTTGGTTTCTCCCCAATCTGCGCCAAAATTATAATATCTTTGAAGCTGATAAGGATCTACATCATTACCTACCTGAGCATAACCTGCACGAACCTTAGCGAGGCTAATCCATTCCGGCATGTCAAACATTTCATTTACCAGCACACTTAAAGAAGCGGAAGGGTAAAAATACGAGCGGTTTTCTTTTGGCAATGTACTAGACCAATCATTCCTAGCCGTCAGGTCAAGATATACCGTGTTTTTATAGCCTATTGAGGTTTGACCAAAAAGACTGTTCACTTTCTTTTTACTCAAAAAGTTATTATATACTACCGAACCAGGGCCTCCATTACTAATGGTATACAAGCCGGGAATAACCAGGTTAGTTGTCGAATTATGAATATTTTCCTGGTAGTTATATCTAAGGTTTCCCCCAGCATTGGCTTGTAGGTCAAAATCCCCAAAGGTTTTGTTATAAGAGAAAAGACCTTCCCAATTTTGTTCCCTAAAACTGGAGTTTTGAATATCAAAGTTTCCCTTAGGTGCACTATTTGTATCCCATGGTCTTTGATTAACAGCTCTTTGGTTTAATTGACTCCGCAAATATCTTGCTGTAAAGCGCAAATCTTTAGCAAACTCCCAACCTACTTGTATTTTAGTCATTGCCTGTACACGATCAAAACTAGTTGTGGCCAACTCTTGCATCAGGTAAGGGTTGTTCCACCTTTCTTTCCAGCGGGTTTGAACAATCCCCTCTTGGTTAGGTATCCACCAAGTTTCTGGATTACTATAAAGGGACATGTCAACTTGTGGTCCAACAGTTAAAATGGCTCTTGTTGGCGTGAGAAAACCATCATTGGTATTTGGCCTATTACCTGAACTTGACTCATTCAAAGAGGTCATCACCGTCACCTCCAAATTATCAGTCAGGTTCATGGTTCCATTGATGCTGATATTGTTCTTTTTTAAATCTACATTCGGCATAATACCTTTATTAAGGTAGTTACCCAATGAAACACGGAAATTGGCTTTGTCATAGTTACCACTAACTCCCACATTGTTTACCTGTGTCCATCCGTTTTGATAAAAATCTTTCTGGCGATCTATATTGTTTTGATGAGAGACCAATTCACTTGGATTATCCTGATTTCTTTGTTGTGCAATAAAACCATTGTCTAACTTTGGTCCCCAAAATTCGTATGCATCGTTTTCAAATACAAATGCACCTTCTTGCCCTGAAGCAAACTCAGTTTGAACAGGAAGGTATTCATAAGGATTGTCAACAATAAAGGAAGAATTGAAATCCACTCCTAAACCTTTTTTCTCACCGGCACCTGATTTGGTTGTAATAAGTACTACACCATTCGCTGCACGTGAACCGTAAAGAGCCGCAGCACTAGGTCCTTTCAATACTGACATTGATGCTATATCTTCTGGGTTTATGTCTGAAATAGCATTGCCAAGGTCAGTCTGATTAAATAGGTTGTCCGTAGTATTGTAAACGGGCACACCATCAATAACGAACAAAGGTTGATTGTCTGAGTTTAAAGATGAAGCTCCTCTAATTACCATATTCATAGAAGAACCTTTCACTCCGTAGGTTTGAGAAATCTGTACACCAGCTATCTTCCCTTGCATTGAGCTAAGTACACTAGCCTGTGGAGTTCTATTCAATTCCTCTCCATTGACTGTTCCTACTGAATATCCCAATGATTCTTTTTCACGAGAAATGCCAAGAGCAGTAATAACTACCTCATTCAAACCAACAACAGCATCAAGCATTGTTATATTGAATATTGACTGAGATCCAATCACCACTTCTTGCTGTTTATATCCAATATATGAAAACAGCAATAATTCCGTACTTGCTGGAAGGCTAAGTGAGAAATCTCCATCCAGGTTGGTTACGGTACCGTTATTGGTCCCTTTGGCCAATACTGCCACTCCAATCAAAGGAAGTCCTTCGGCATCGGTTACTATACCTGAAACTGTTTTTTGTTGGGACTCCTCATTTTTTGTATTCTGAGAATAGGAGGTATTACTTGAGAACATTGCAGCATTTATCACTAACAAAAACAGACTTAACCGCATTATCTGTTTTGTTTTACTGGAGAGATTTTCAAAATCTCCACAAAATAATTTTCTTTTCATTTCTTTTTTAATTCTTAAATAAAATTCACTTGAAACCGAGTTTTTCTTTTATCACATTTCGGTTTTTAATACTATCAGCTCTTTTGTTTACTTCTATCACATAGGCATTCTTCTCTAGTTTTTACAGGTAATTAATAAGGGGGAAATTTTCACTTTTTGGATCAAAGGAGACTGTAAACGTAGGGTTACAACTCCAAACCGAAAGGCAAGATTGTAATTCCAAATCTAAATGCAAGGTGCATCTCTGCCATAACAGCATACATCATAGAATGGTAATGTTTGAATAATTCAGGGGTTAAATACCGGTGATTTTGAGATGAAATTCGGGTAATTTGGTAATAAATTAATAGCATTATTTATACCCTATTTCAGTGCACTTTTCCTGCCAGTAGGGAATACCTTAAATTAATGAAAGTACATATCCATCGTGATGGATCCTTCCCAAGAGGCATAAATAGGAGAGGTGAGGAGCCGAAGTTCGCTAATTGGAATAGGTGATCAGTGCTACTTTACATTTAAGAATATCAAAGAGGGAGGGTGTGGCAAAAAAGGACTTACGGCATTTGATTTTATGACTTAGATTCGAAGACATTTAAAAATTTAATGAAGAACCTAGCTTGAGAGATTTTGTCAGCATTGTTGCAGAAAAAAAGCAACAATACCGCCAAAATCATATATTGTACATCTACTGAACCACGGGCTACACCCGTGGCTGAGATATTACGCCCATTCTGGGCTGGAAAAATAAGAAGATTGTCACAATTTATTATTATTTAAAGCATTGGATGAGATTCGAAGACATTAAAAAGGAATGCTATGTAGAACCTAGTTTTAGTGATTTTGTCAGAGTTGTTGGGGAAAAAATCAACAATGCCGCTAAAATCATATACTTTACATCTTCTGAACCACGTGCTTTACCAGTGGTTGTGATACTACGCCTTTTCTGGGCAGGTGAAATAAGAACAATACCGTTAAAATTGCATTTTGCTAATTGATTTTAGATTTAGGTATAAAAAAGAAGGTTTACCGAAATTTCTTTCAGTAAACCTTCAATTACTAATTGGTGGTTATAAATGATTAGTAAGGTATATTGGTTCCTTGTAGTAACCACATACGTGAGCGAGTATCATCATTTGTTGGCACCTGTACAAACTCTGATTTCTCCAGTCTATCTACAGCTTCATTGTATTTGTCAACATACTGAGGATCGGGAGGGTTGGGTGAATCATAATGGTATCTAATAGGAATTGCAGGCTGTGCTGCATCGTATGGTGGTACAAAATCCGGATAACCAGTTCTTCTCCAATCAAACCAAGGCTCGGGTCTGAAAAACATGGATATGTATTTTTGAGTCATAATGCGCTCATGCTTATTGGTTGCTTGACTCAAGTCAATATCTTCCTGATTGTAGAATTCATTAAAATCAAATCCTCCTACATAATCACCAAATATTCCCCATTCATCCATAGAAGCTTGAATGGCATCCTTATAATGACCTTCTGCATCACTGACGCCAAATGCCCCAATTTCTGCAGCTTCCGCCAATATAAATTCAACTTCAGAATAGGTAATAATATTCATACCTACATATTGATTTGCATTTTGGAAATAAATATCGCTAAGACGACTATTAAACGGAGTAGTTTTGGGCTCAACTGATGTAGCTTGAGGACCCGCATTATAGGCTGTCCATGAGGCTTGACTACCAACCGGTAATCCAACGTAGAGATTTGTATCCAGATCGTCATATCCACTAGGGTATGGCAATACTTCAACAGGGAAAGTCTGTCCTAGTGGATCTGTGTATTGGATAGTTGTTGCTGTTGTAGCATCCTTGTCCCATTTCTTTTCAACAGGTCGTAACCACCTATACAATCTTGGATCATTTTGATCTCTTAATGAATTAAGAAAGCCTAAGCCCATTCTTCTGGCATAAGTAAGTTCAGAAGACCTGAATGGGCCACCTTGAAAAGATGTAGCCGCAGAATTTCCAATATAATCGAGAACAGCATTGTCATCACTACTTGTGAAAACATTTTGAGCAGCATCCTGAAATTCAGCGTCTATATCGACACTTAACTCTCCTTTTTTATTGTTCAACAACAAGCACATCCTGATTCTAAGGGAGTTAATAAACTTTATCCATTTACTTTTATCTCCATTGTACAGCAAATCATATCCATCCAAAACCGGTACATCATTGCCTGAAATCCCTTCAATCATATTTTTAGCTGTTTTCAAATCCATCAACAGCGTTTCGTAAATTTCTTTCTGCTGATCATACTTTGGGAAAACAATTCCTTCCTCCAGCTGATTCGTTTCTGAAAAGGGAGCATCTCCATAAATCTTCGTAACTAGGTCCGTTAATGCAGCCCTATATACCAAAGCTACTGCCTCAGTAAAAACGTTTCCTTGCTCCTTGCTGAGGTCAGACATGGCTTGAACATCTACTAGATTAGAGTAAATAGAAGCCCAAGGACTACTTTGTCCCGGTGTCCAATAAAGTGCATTTAATTCCTCCGATTTATAACCATCACCTACTTGGTAATACTGCAATAAGGAAGGAATCCTTGAACCCCAATAACCCAGCCCGCTATACGTACTAGCCAAATTATATGTGTTTGTAGTTAATAGAAAGTTTGGATCAACTTCATTAACATCATTGGGACTTGCATTCAATTTATCAAAATCACTACATGAGTTTAAAATTGGAATGAATGCAATGGATAATATTATTATTATAAATTTCTTCATGATCAATATTTATTACAATTAAAACCCAACATTTAATTTCACACCTATGCTACGGGTACGTGGAATCACCGAGTAAAACTCATACCCTGGTTCATTTCTATTTCCTACGGCAGTGTAAGCAGTTTCAGGATCGATGAATACATTGTGTTTTGTCCACATAAATATATTTTGACCTAACAAAGACAAAGACATGTTTTGAAGGTTCATTTTATTTACTATAGCTTTAGGAAACCTATAAGTAATGGATAACTCTCTTAATTTTACATAAGTTGAACTATATAGATTAGCGGATGCCAAATATCTATCAGCACCTTTTTGTGCATTATACGGACTTAACCATATTGTTCCCGGTCCTCCAAAATTCTCAATATATCCACCTTGACCATCTTCTCTAACCCCTACATCAAAACTGGCATCTTCTACATAAATTTTTTCCCCATCAGCATTTATATAGCTTCTGGCTTCTCTTTGTTCCTCTGTTTGCCAAGGAAAACCTCCCAGTTCAGCATCTCGACCTCCAACCCATTCATGTGAAAATTTTTCAGGGTTATCTTTGATTTGCTGTACGATATCTACGTTAGGGTCATAATCTACACTTCCATTAATATATTCCGGAAACCTTCCATCATTCTTACCTTGTCTCAAAGTCTCAGAATAGAATGAACCTCCTGATCTCCAGTCAAATACTGCAGTAAGGGTAAAGTTTTTGTATTGTACAGTTGGGTTAATACCCAATACAAAATCAGGGTTGTAGTTACCAATTTTCTCAAAATGCTCAGGATTTTGATCTCTTTCAGGTTTACCATTGCTGTATATGATGGCATGACCATAATACTCAGAATTTGGATCTTCCACTTTAAAATAAGGAGCTTGATAAATATCTCCTACCTGATCTCCTGGATAGGTATAGAAATAAGCGTATCCTTGGCTATACCCAAAGTATTCGACACCATCAGCTAGCTCTACAATGGTAGTTCTATTTCTAGTGAAATTTAACCCTAAATCAAAGGAAAAATCCTTTTGGCTAACAATAGAAGTACCTAGCGTGATGTCCCAGCCATTACTTCTTACCAACCCTGCATTGATCAACTTGCTGTTCGCTCCTGAAGTAATTGGCGTATTAATGCCAAGAACCTGATTTTCATTATCCATGGTATAGTAGGTTGCATCTAACGATATTCTGTTATTAAACAAAGACAAGTCAATACCAACTTCTTTGGATGTAGCTATTTCAGGTTTTAGCTGGGCATTTTTAGCAACCTTGTCAATACTGGCTCGTTTGGTATCTCCCCAATCTGCACCAAAATTATAATATCTTTGAAGCTGATAAGGATCTACATCATTACCTACCTGAGCATAACCTGCACGAACCTTAGCGAGGCTAATCCATTCCGGCATGTCAAACATCTCATTTACAAGCACACTTAAAGAAGCGGAAGGGTAAAAATACGAGCGGTTTTCTTTGGGTAATGTACTCGACCAATCATTCCTAGCCGTCAGGTCAAGATATACTGTATTTTTATAGCCTATAGAGGTTTGAGCAAAAAGGCTGTTCACTTTCTTTTTACTCAAAAAGTTATTATATAATACTGAACCAGGGCCTCCATTACTAATGGTGTACAAGCCGGGAATAACCAGGTTAGTTGTCGAATTATGAATATTTTCCTGGTAGTTGTATCTAAGGTTTCCACCAGCATTGGCTTGTAGATCAAAAGCTCCTAAAGTTTTGTTATAAGATAAAAGACCTTCCCAATTTTGTTCCCTATAACTGGAATTTTGAATATCATAGTTTCCCTTAGGCATACTATTTGTATCCCATGGCCTTTGATTTACTGCTCTTTGGTTCAATTGACTTCTTAAGTACCTTGCTGTAAAACGCAAGTCCTTAGCAAACTCATAACCCACTTGTACTTTAGTCATTGCCTGTACACGATCAAAACTAGTTGTAGCCAACTCTTGCATCAAGTAAGGATTGTTCCATCTCTCTTTCCAGCGGGTTTGTACTATACCTTCCTGGTTAGGCATCCACCATGTTTCCGGATTGCTATAAAGGGACATGTCTACTTGTGGTCCAACAGTTAAAATGGCCCTTGTTGGGGTAAGAAAACTTCTATACGAATTAGGTCTATTACCTGAACTTGACTCGTTCAAAGAGGTCATTACAGTCACCTCCAATTTATCTGTTAAGTGCATGGTTCCATTGATGTTGATGTTGTTCTTTTTCAAGTCAACATTTGGCATAATGCCTTTATTTAGGTAATTACCCATAGAAACGCGAAAGTTTGCCTTGTCGTAGTTTCCGGTAACACCTACATTATTTGCCTGAGTCCAGCCGTTTTGATAAAAATCCTGCTGACGATTTATATTGTTTTGATGAGAAACCAATTCGCTTGGACTGTCCTGGTTCCTTTGTTGAGCGATAAAACCATTGTCTAACTTAGGTCCCCAGAATTCATATGCATCATTTTCAAATACAAATGCACCTTCTTGGCCTGAAGCATACTCAGTTTGAATAGGAAGATAGGCATATGGAGTATCCATAATGAATGATGAATTGAAATCTACACCTAGACCTTTTTTCTTATCTGAACCTGATTTGGTTGTAATAAGTACTACACCATTCGCTGCACGTGAACCATAAAGAGCCGCAGCACTAGGTCCTTTCAATACTGACATTGATGCTATATCTTCTGGGTTAATGTCTGAAATAGCATTACCAAGGTCAGCCTGATTAAATAGGTTATTCGTAGTATTGTAAACCGGCACCCCATCAATTACGAACAAAGGTTGGTTGTCTGAGTTTAAAGAAGATGCTCCTCTAATAACCATGTTCATAGAAGAACCTTTCACTCCGTAGGTTTGAGAAATCTGTACACCGGCTATCTTGCCTTGCATTGAGCTAAGTACACTAGCCTGTGGAGTTCTATTTAATTCATCCCCACCAACTGTTCCAACGGAATATCCAAGTGATTCTTTCTCTCTGGAAATACCAAGAGCAGTAACCACTACTTCATTCAGTCCAACTGCAGCATCAACCATTGTTACATTGATTATTGAATTAGACCCTATCGAAATTTCCTGTGATTGATAGCCAATATAAGAAAACTGCAATGATTCCGTATTTGATGGAACGGAAATTGAATAATCGCCATCTAGATTGGTTACGGTACCGCCATTGGTCCCTTTAGGTAATACTGCAACCCCAATCAACGGAAGGCCATCAGGATCGGTTACAATACCAGTAATCGTTTTTCGTTGTGCTTGTCCATAAGAATTGGTGCTAAAGAGCAATGCAGCATTTAGCGCCAATAAACACAGACTTAACTGCAAGATCCGCATAGTTTTACGGGGAAGATCCTTAAAATCTCCACAAATTTGTTTTTTTTTCATTTTTGTATTTTTAAAATAAAATTCATTTAAAACCGAAGGCTTTATCAGCATATCACGGTTTCTTTTAAATATCAAATCTTTAGTTTGTTTCTATTTCATAGGCATATTTTTTTTGGGTTTATTGGTTAATAAATAATATTTCATCCTTGCAATCGGTGGAAAATGAGGCTAAAAAAGTAAGATTGGAATTTCAATCTTCTAAAAATCTTCTCTTTTCAAATAGCTGCAAACATCATTAATTGATAATATTAAGATAATTTAATGGTTAAATACAAATAAAACAGATATAAATGTGATGGATTTAGCAATAAATGCAAATGATTTATTGGTTAAATGGTTTGTGTCATTACAAGTATGAAGTTTTTAGTAATAGAATTAAAAGATGATTTATTCCCCTTCATATGACGGTATTTTTAAACTTTTTCAATAAAAGTAAACCGAAAATAAAATTTTAGTTCTATAACAGAAATTGGAAACAGAGTAGAGCCGAACCCATCTTTTAATAACTTCATTTTTCTTAAACAGGCTATTGGTCAGGAGAAAGAGAAAGAAATTAATTATAATTATACAATGAAGTTGTACTTTTATTTTGGCAGTAAAATTTAGTTTAATGGTTAATGAAAAAATTTAATTTTAACTAGAAAAAGGTCATGGAACAAAAATAGGCTCGTTTTGGTCCTATGATTCCGAGTGGAAATTATAATAAATTACCGATAATTTCTTTTTTTTGGTATACATCAAAAAAAATGATCAAATTCACCTCAACTGGGTTTTTACTTGAGCCATCATTTAGGCCAGTTTCTAATCCTCAGACAAGTTAGCTTACCGGAATATTGTGAACCATTATTAAATAAAAATGAATGTCAAATAACAGGGCTTCGCTCAGGATTTGGGGAATTTTTTATCAAATATTGAATTTAAAATTGATATCGTAAAATTGGGACAAGCGGAAATATTGATTGGTAAAATACATTTTGCATTACTTAAACTTGACACTAATTCTCCGATATTAATTAAAAACTGTGTCAGAGAACTGGAGACCTTAGGTATTTTGGTAGTGGTTCTAATTAGAGGTTCTCGCAAAATTTCTCTGAGCAGAGGCTTCTTTTATTGGGTACTTCGCTGCAAACCATCTTTGATGGGTTCCAGGACATTAATATCAAGGTAGGGGCTTATGCATTCTTGCATGTGCTACCAACTTCAATAACCAAAACCTTAATCCACACATAATTTATCTGAGTCAAAATAATTCAATTTAAATGCCAGCTAGTTTTGCTTTGAATTTATTATATTGCGATTTGATTAGTAATTGTATTTTTATCCAAACTAGCCAATATTCAAAACGCTATTTTTAGTTTTTGTATAAGTTTATTCACCCATTCCAATCCGATTAAATTGTTTTAAATCAATTGCATCTAATCAAAATTAGTTGCAATAAAAACTTAATTTCTGAATATTTAGATAAATATTTTGTATTTTTTTATTGTACAAAATATTATTTCTTAAATTTAATAATCAAGTTAAATAATAATTTTTTATGAAAAAACTGCTGTCTCTAAAAAAACATGAGTATTTATTATTAATAATCTCATTTTTGATTGGCATATTATTAATTGTTTTCAGCTTAAAAGAATTAAGAAGTTTCAATATTAAAACCGTTGAAACATCACTTATTACGGTAAATAAATCTTCTCATGAAGCAATAAAGCAATGGGTACACTTTAGAGAAAATACCATTAAAGGATTATCTGAAAACAAGTTCTTAATAAGCAATACGGCTGAAATCCTCTCGCTTGATCAAGACTCAACTACATTGGTTAATTCTCCTATCACATCATCTCTTCGAAGCTTTTTTCAGCCGATTTTAAAAGCCAATGAAGATTTAGGTGTTTTTCTTATAGCACCAAACTATGTTAGCGTTTTTTCGATGCGAAATGCAAATACTGGCAGTTTGAATTTAATGGCTAAAGAGAATAAATATTTACTAGATAAAGTACTGCTTGATGGAGAGACCGTATTGATTCCGCCAATAAGATCTGATGTCGCTTTGAATAGCAAATACAGTAATGATAAATGGCACACCATGTTTTTAGTGACTCCCATAATTTACCAAGGGAATATTATCGCTGCGTTTTCAATTCGTTTAGATACGAAAAAAGATTTTTCAAGAATATTAGAACTGGGCAGGATTGGAGAAACAGGAGAATCCTATGGCTTTAACAGATTGGGGAAAATGGTAACAACCAGCCGGTTTGACGAGCAGTTAAATAATACAGAAAGCTTAGAAAGTCCCAGCTTGGATGAAAACCAAACAGATCCAAGCAGATCATTTTTTATAAATGATTTAGAATTGTGTAAAGGCTATGCTTTAAATGAAATTAAAGATTTTAGGGGACAAAAAGTCTTTGAGGTGTGCATATGGGATGAGGAATTAAATTTTGGTATAACTACCAAAATCGATGCATCGGAGGCATTGAAGGGTTATCTTTTTATGCGTAAAATATTAATAATCATTATTTTATCGATATTTATAATGGGCTTTATTATGATTAACATCATTATTAATGCCAGGCAAAATGAAGAAAATGCTTTAAAAAGGGCTAAAAAAGACCTTGAACGTACTGTTTTAGATAGAACAAAAGAATTACATCAAACCATTAAAACAAAGGATAAATTCTTCTCGATCCTGGCCCATGATTTACGTAGTCCATTTTCAGGCCTATTGGTGTTATTGGACCTCTTATTGAAAAACCCCAAGTCTTTTACTGAAGAAGAAAGAACTGACATGCTGCAAGAGATTTATAATTCCAGTTCGCAGCTTTATAAACTGTTGGAAAATCTGTTAAGCTGGTCCCGGTCTCAGACGGAAGGGATAGCACTTAAACCTGAGAAAGTGTCAGTTTGGGAACTTATAAACGTAAATTTCAGCCTTCAGCAACAAAATGCAAATAACAAAAAGATTGCCCTTATAAATGAAATAGGCAAGGACTTATATGTATATGCCGATAGAAATTCTATTGATACCGTTTTTCGTAACTTAATTTCTAACGCGATAAAGTTTACAAATTCAGGGGGAACAGTAAAAATAAAATCCTCTCCAAACAATAAAATGGTTAAAGTGTTTGTTCAAGACAATGGTATTGGGATTCCTAAGGAAAATCTTAATAAAATATTTAAAATTGAGGAAAAAATTTCCACTAAGGGAACCAATGATGAAAATGGAACAGGATTGGGTTTGGCGCTGTGTAAGGAATTTATTGAATTAAATGGAGGAAAAATTTATGTTGAAAATGACACCACTGTTGGTACTGTTTTCACCGTTGAGTTACCTAATATTGAATAAAAAACACGGATCTTAAAGGAATTTAAGTCTTTGGAAATTAACGAAATTGCCCTTGATTCTTTATTAGGATCAAGGGCAATTTTTTAAATGCTATTCCATCTGTCGCTTTTAAAACACAACGTTAAAAGCAATTGGTGAGGGTTTTAACCCATGGAAAAGTGAAACCTTGGCATCCGTTTTTGGTAGTATTGTTGCTTTTTATTCTGCTACAATCCTGACAAAATTTTGAGCTAAATTAGCTTCCAAATGTTTCTTATCAAAGTCCTTGATTCCGGGGTTAGCTTTTTGCCGGATTAAATTGTGGCAATACCTATACAAAAAAATAAGCCCTATTTGTTTGAAAAATAGAGCTTATGGTGTACAAGGCAGTGCTACGATGCAGCTTTTTTATTTTCTATGATCAATAGGCATTCCCATAAAGTGCTTTGGCGGCACCTTCATATTTGTCACCTTCTACCCAAATAGGTCTTTTGGGATCATTTGCAATGTTTTCAGCGGAAAGTATATAGGATTTCCAATACTTTAGCGCATAGTCCAAATCAAAGCTATCTACATGATCAGAAGCCTGGTGATAATACTTTCTTATTTCTTCGTCAAATGCGGTAAATCCTAAACTAAAAGTAGGAGCGGGGATGCCTTTTTTGGCAAAATTAACATTGTCAGAACGATCGTATAATCCCTGTTCAGGAGCAGGGTCTGCAATTGCTTTCAAACCAAAATCCTCTGCTGCAGCTGAAATATGGTGGTCTACCGAGGACCTGCCCATTCCTATTATTGTGACCAGACTTGTATCATTGTAGCCTCCATTGTCAATATTCAGGTTGAAAACAATTTGTTTCAAGGCTATAGGAGGGTTATCAGCAAAATAGGAGGAGCCAAGCAATCCTTTTTCTTCGGCTGTCCATGCGCACAATAATATCGATCTTTTAGGAGGGTTTTCACCAAAATAATTAGCAGCCTGAATCAAAGCTGCCGTCCCGACTGCATTGTCTCTTGCACCATTGTAGATGGAATCTCCTTCTGCATTGGGTTTGCCTATTCCCAAATGATCATAATGCGCAGAAAGCATTACATATTCATCCTTTAATTTAGGGACTGTTCCTTCGATAACCGCCACAACATTTCGCCCTACAATCTTTCTGTTGACTTTTCCTTTGATCTCCACTTCCATAGTATTTTTGCCATTGGCAATGGATTTGATCATTTCACCTTTCAAATCTTTCACCCATAAGTAAGGAAAGGCGTCGTTATTTTCAGGGTCAATATCGATACTTAATTGAGGCTTATTTAGGTAATTTACCAACATACTCCATGGTGTAGTAGGCACATTGTACATTTCTATCAATCCAATGGCTCCTTTGGATTTGGCCAAAACCATTTTCTCCCTTCCAGCTTCAAATAGTGCTGTAGGGCTTAATCTTCCTGGCGCACCAACCCTCACCACTACCCACTTGTCTTTTACATTTTTACCTTGGTAATCATCCTCAAATCCATAACCAACAACTACCATATCATATTCTCCTGAAATATCTGCTCCACCTAAGACCAACAGGTCTTCTCCATGGTTTAGCCTGGAACTTTTCCATTTCATTGAACCAATGGTAGGAGGTGATGAATCGACAAATGGAATATATTGGTAATACCCATTTAAGTTATTGATGGGCAGCGCACCATATCGCTCAAATTCATTGGCGATATAAAAGGCGGCAATGTCTATTTCTGGGCGTGCCGGATCCCTTCCTTTTAATTCATCAGAAGCTAAAAATTTAAAATGAGAAAGTGCCTCAGCTCTTCCCAGGACTTTATCGATGTTCTCTTTCTGTGCCATTCCCTGCGAACTCACAAGGGCAAATACCAATAGGAAGACTACAGAAGGTAAATGTTTTAAGTTTATCATATGTAATTATTGCTTGTTTCAGGATAATTTACAACTTAAATGAATGATCAATTAATTCCGCTCCAGACAAATTAAGGTCTGCCATGGTTTTTTTAAAGTGATCAGGAATTTCCGCAGAAATAGTTAGGGCTTCATTGGAAAAGGGCTGTATAAAATTCAATTCCCAGGCATGCAAAAGCATATTGGCAAGTTGGAATTGGGAAGCAAAAAAATTATTCTGCTTATTGTCACCATGAGTTGTATCACCGATTATATAATGTCTCAAATGAGCAAAATGTCTCCGTATTTGATGCATTCTACCCGTATGTGGATATACTTTAACCAAAGAATACCTGCTGGTAGTGTACCTGTCGGAGGAAACATAAGGCACCTCACAACGCTCAAGCGCCCAATATTCAGTACGGGCCTCTTGTAATATAAATTTCATGTCCTTTGCTAGTGGATGATCTATTAAACCATGTGCTTCAGGAAGATAGCCCCTGACAATGGTCAGGTAATGTTTTTTAATGGAGTTATCAAAGAATTGGGGTTGAAGCATGGACGCAGCTTTGGAACTTTTACCAAAAAGTAAAACACCAGTAGTTGGCCGGTCAATTCTATGCATAGGATAAACCTTATAGCCAACTTGTTCTTCCAGCAATTGCACGGCAAATAAGGCCTCTGGATCTTTCTCCAAAGGTGTTTTATGTACCAATACCCCAGCAGGTTTATTGATGGCTATGTATTCATCGTCTTCGAAAACAATCGGGAGTTGAATCATATTAAAAAATTACACCTGATCCTATGCTTTCTTCGCCTTCATACCATGCCACAAATTGTCCAGACGCAATGCCTTTCTGAGCATCGTCAAACAACACGTACAAGCCATCTTCTCTCATAAGTAAAGTAGCTTGTGACAAGGGTTGACGGTACCTTATTCTGGCCAGGTATTTGGCTGACTCACCTACTTTTAAGGTTTTATCAGGCCTTAGCCAATGGATGTCTTCCTTTTTCACATGAAGACCATAGCGTAAAAGACCCGGATGATCTTCCCCCAAACCAGTATAGATAATGTTTTCGCTCGTGTCTGTGGCAATAATAAACAATGGTTTACCGGTACCCCCAACATTCAAGCCTTTCCGCTGTCCAATGGTAAAGTAATGTGCGCCATTGTGCTCACCTACCTTTTCTCCCATGTCTTTGTTATAGCTCAATGGCCAACAAATATCTTCCAATTGTTCCTTGTCAAGATCTTCCATCTCAATGCCGGCTGGAATACCATGGTTGGCAAAAATTGTGGCATCAGCAGGCACAGACAATATATTGCCTTTTTTAGGCTTAAGTTGTTGTTGCAGAAAATCAGGAAGCTTTACTTTTCCAATAAAACACAAGCCTTGGCTGTCCTTTTTTTCCGCAGTAATCAATTCCTGTTCTTTGGCAATTGCCCTGACCTCCGATTTTTGCAGATGGCCAATAGGAAACAAAGCTTTGCTTAATTGTTCTTGGTTAAGCTGACATAAAAAATAACTCTGGTCTTTATTCGCATCTGCCCCGGCAAGTAGCCTATACATGGGTTTGCCGTCTATATTGAGCTCGTCTTTTTGACAATAATGTCCGGTGGCAACAAAATCAGCTTTAAGCTTCATTGCAGCCTTTAAAAAAATATCGAATTTTATTTCCCTGTTACAAAGTATGTCAGGATTTGGTGTTCTTCCAGCCTTGTATTCGGCAAACATGTATTCAACTATTCTTGTTTTATAATCCTCACTTAGGTCAATGGCCTGAAAGGGTATACCCAGTTTTTGGGCGACCAGCATGGCATCAGTACTGTCCTCTATCCAAGGGCATTCGTTGGATATCGTAACCGATTCATCGTGCCAGTTTTTCATAAACATACCAATCACCTCATACCCTTGTTTTTTCAGTAAGTACGCAGTTACAGAACTATCGACACCTCCTGAGAGGCCTACTACTACTCTTTTCTTACGTTGAGACATAATCTGTTTTTCCATGAACGCAAATTCCATCTATAACATCCAACAATATTGATATGGTTCAATTAACAAAATTAGCCATTTAAAATGGTTTGATCCGGCTGAATTTCATATTTTCGTCAATGATTATAATTGTTTACGGGGTAACGGGATGTGGAAAAAGTACTATTGGTGAATTATTGGCAAATAAAATGGGAGTTCCATTTTTAGATGCAGATGATTTCCACCCCATAGCCAATAAAACCAAAATGAATGCTGGAACGCCTTTAGTGGATGAAGACAGAATCCCATGGTTGAACAATGTGGCTGAAAAGCTGAAAGTTTGCTCCAAAGAAAAAGGGGCAGTTTTGGCCTGTTCAGCATTGAATGAAAAATACCGAAAGATTTTAAAAGTAGTGCCCAATATTGAATGGGTACTTTTGGAAGGCAGTAAGTCTTTGGTAGAGGAACGACTTGGCGCAAGGGTAGGGCACTTTATGAATCCTGCACTATTGACATCTCAAATGGAAGCCTTGGAGGTTCCTGAGTATGGGAGGAAAATAACCATTGATAAATCTCCCGAAATAATTGTTGAAAATATAATACAAAACATCAAAAAAATGGAAAATAAGGCTGATTTTGGAGTAATTGGAATGGGTGTAATGGGAAAGAGTCTCGCCTTAAACTTAGCTGATAAAGCAGTAAACCTATCCATTTACAATAGGTATGTTGAAGGAAAGGAAGAAGGTGTTGCAGAAAAAGTATTGGAAGAAAACCCTGGCTACACCAATATCCAACCCTTTGAGAAAATAAAGCCCTTTATAGCCTCCCTTTCCTCACCAAAATCAATATTATTAATGATTCCAGCAGGAAATGCTGTGGACCTTCAGATCAATGAACTTATTCCGCTATTAAGCCCAGGAGATATTCTCATTGATGGAGGCAACTCTTTTTATAAAGACACCAACACCAGAGCCGAATTATTAAAAGAGAAAGGAATTCTATTTGTAGGAACAGGAGTCTCAGGTGGCGAAGAAGGAGCGAGAAGAGGCCCATCAATAATGCCTGGCGGAGACAAGGATGGTTTTTCTAAGATTGCACCCTACCTTGAAGTGATAGCTGCCAAAGACTATCAAGGCAAGCCATGTGTTACTTATGCCGGACCTGGAGGAGCAGGGCACTTTGTGAAAATGGTGCACAACAGTATAGAATATGGGGAAATGCAGGCCATCTCTGAAGTATATTACCTGATGCGCAACTACCTGGAACTTTCACCCCTGGAAATAGCAGCTATTTTTGAGAAGTGGATGGACAGTGACCTTTCCAGTTATTTATTGGAAATCACCATTGACATTCTTAGAAAACTTGAGGATGGTGAACCCTTAATTGACAAGATTCTGGACCAGGCAGCACAAAAAGGAACTGGTGGATGGTCGGTAAATACCGCTTTAGAATATGGTGTGCCTTATGGCGTACTTTCTGAGGCAGTAATGGCCAGGAACCTTTCGGCCAGAAAAGGGCTTCGAATGATCACTTCAGGCTTGTATAACCTTGAAAGATTTACTGGAATTGAAGATTTGGAGAATTTTCTAGACAAACTACAAGCAGCTTATCAAGCGACTAGAATAATCAACCATGAAGTAGGTTTTTCCCTTATGCTGGAAGTTTCAGAAAAGAACAATTGGGCCCTTAACTTCTCTGAAATTGCTAGAATTTGGACAAATGGCTGTATTATCAGGTCTAAATTGATGGAAGAGTTGGTAGAAATCTTTAAGGAAAGCAATCACATTTTGCTTAACTATGAAGCGATTACTGCCCTAAAGAGTTACCAAGGTGATTTATCTTATGTAGTAGGTCAGGCCTTGCAGAATGGATATTCGGTGCCTGTTTTATCCAATGCAATCAATTATTTTCTTGGAGTAACTACTGCGCATTCACCAGCAAACATGCTCCAGGCACAAAGGGATTACTTTGGAGCCCATACCTATCGCCGAAATGACCGAGATCCAGACACCGCCTTTCATACCAATTGGAAAGAATGATTCTGTAGGTAGGTTGATTTGTAATTAACTTAAGTTAAAATAAAAAAGCAAAGCCTACCAATGAAAGGCTGGTACAAAAAATACACAGTATCCGTCTTTTGCTGAGGACTGAGAAAAAACAGCAGATTGTAATGGCTAAATAGCCTAAACCACTTTTACTTGTTGTTATGAGAAAAGTCTTTACCCCATCAACGCTGTTGATGGGGTAGTAAGGATATAAAAAGTTTTCAGTGGCCACATTCCTCCATTCATTCCAGTAAAATAGGCTCACAATTAGGAAGATAGACCCAAAGGCTAAAAGCAATGGTATAAGGTAATGTTCTGTAATTTTATCTATTTTTTTGCTCATGCGGATTGCTTTTTGGTTGGCCTTTCTTTGAAAAATACAAGAAGTTTTTTAACAATGATGCCGATAATAAAACCATAGAATGCCAATCCCACCAAGATAGATGGAATGCCTAATCCTATTTGGGTACTCATTATGCCAATTATTAAAATGGTTCCTAGTATACCTATGGTCCATTTTAATAATAGCGGTTTTAAAGGTTTGTCTTCACCAAATTGAGATTTTGATTTCCTGGTACGTTCCAGGTAAATTATGAATCCACTTAAGGAGAGAAAGCCAGAACTGAAAGCCAGAAGACAATAGACTATCTTTAAAGGAAGACCTCCGAAATCACCAAAATGAAAGGATTCTTGTACGAAATACAATTTTGAACCAAAATCCTGATCACTGATATTGTATTTGAACAAAAGGCTATGGTCTTGTTTGTCAAATACGAGTTTGTTGGATCGTCTTTCATATGCCTGGCCTGGAACGTTCCCCAAAACCTGAACCAATCCTTCCCCATTAGTAGTGGGCCGAATAAACCAAGGAATCATGTTTGGAAATGCCATGCTTGATTTTTCATAGATCGCATCAAAATCCAACGGATAATTGAGATCCTCTTTGGCTTCTAACACTTTTTCTGAACGGGTATAGCTATTGGGTTGCGCTATATTTAATCCCACCATCAAATAGGCCTGGAGGCCTAACCAGGCACCGGTGATGCCTATCATCATATTGAAGGCTAAGGAACTTATGCCCACTAATTTATGGATGTCTGCCTGGGTGATCCTAAGTTTGGTTTTTCGGATTTTTCCAAAGGCTTGTTTTTTCATAAACTTCCCATAGATCAACAAGCCGGTGATGGTGGATAAAAACAGGGCTATGCCAGCCAATCCTACAATTTGTCTACCATAATAGGCTTCATAAAACCGAACATGAATGTTTCTTAAAAAGTAACTGAAAGATTTAAAGTAATTGCGTTCTCCAAGTATTTTTCCAGTATGCGGATTGACAAAGACTTCCCAAATCATTGGGTTTAAGTCGTTTTTTTCCTTTGGCATCAACCTGATAATCCAGGTATTCAAATTGGCTTTTGGCATTTCTACCTCAAACAAGTATTTGTCAGGATGCAAAGGCAAAACTTTTCTCACAGCCCCCGTCAATGAGGCTTTATCAGTACTTGGAGTTACCTGGGTAAGCTCAGGATTGAGCAAATGGTCGATTTCTGGTCTGAACAAGGCTGCAGCACCGGTAATGCTTAAAAATACGATGACTATACCAGTGTATAGCCCCAACCAATTGTGAATTCTCCAAAGAAGATTATTTTTCATTCCTAAAGCATAAAAACCTTTCCTGAAACCAATCAGGAAAGGTTACCATAAATTTTTCTAAAATATATAAGAGATGGTTGTCATCGCGCTTCTAGGAGACCCTGGGAATGCCCTTAGATAATCGTATCCACCTACCCAATGGGTTTTATCAAATAGATTATTGACATTCATCTGGATCTGGAACCTATTCATTTTGTAATAGATTGCAGCATCAAACAACTCATATCCAGGGAATATTGGTGGATTATCCGTTGCTCCCAAAGACCCAAATCGCTCAGACACGAAATTGGCCCCAAAACCAAAACCAAGCCCTTTGAATTCTCCCTGTTTGATCAGGTATTTGGTCCATATATTCCCCATATTTCTCGGCGCATTTGGCTTTTGTCTGCCAATTAGATTTTCGTCATCATTTTGGGTTATCACAGCATCATTAAAAGCATAACTTGCTGTCAAGCTCCAATTTGGAGTGATATTACCCGCAATATCGATTTCAAAACCTTTTGACACTTCCTCTCCATTCTGAACAAGAAGATCAGGCTGACCAGCCTCATTTGCATTGTACAAGGAGCCCCATTCAGTCAAGGTATACAAGGCTAAGCTACCACTTAATTTGCCATCAAACCATTCTGTTTTAGCACCTATTTCACCCAATTCACTTGTCAAAGGATCAAATGGCCCTCCTGCGTTAGGGTCATTTATGACGGTTGCGGTTTGCGGTTGATATCCCTGCACATAGGTTCCATAAACATTGATGTGAGGATTAATGGTATAAACCAATCCAACTCTTGGAAGCAAGGCGTTTTGGGTGACGTTGTCCTCAGTACCTATTTTATAATCCAATACATCCTGATAGTATTCTTGTCTCAGACCCAATAGAACTTTGAAATCTCCAATAGTCGCTTGCTCTTGAATATAAAAGCCATGAGAATTTAGTTTTGACGGCGCAAAATTACTGGTCGTGTAAATGTATTTACTCATGTCCCTCATTTGATTGGCAAAGGGATCTGTAAGGTCAAAATGGGTTACAATTGGAACGGGATTTCCCTGACCATCCAATAGGTAATTGGCTTTATTGTCTGGGTTGTAAGAATTGATGGAACTTTGACCATCTGCGCTATAATAACCTCTAGCAGCCAATTGAGACCCACCTGGTAGCAAAACTTGCTGAAAATAATCATAGCCTACTAACAATTGGTGTTCAATTTCACTGGTCTTGAAATCAAAATTAAAATAGTTACTGAAATTATTATTGCTCCAGTTTCGTTTTCTAATACCTACCCTCATACCGACTTTTTCAGGATCAATACTTCCATCACCCAAAACAGCAAAAACATTATTGGAACGGTGTTCCAAAAGATCTTCGGCATAGTTTGACCGCATGTACACCGAATTAAAACTAATATTAGAAGTGAATTGGTGGTTCAGGGAAATTGTAGCATTTACACTTTCTTCTTTTAGGTAATCATTCACCGCATTCAATGACCTTGTAATCGGGACAGAAAAAAGGTCACCATTACCAAAGACTGCTTGACCTCTATCTAATCTACCATCAGATTGTTGGTAAACAATGTCCAGGTTTAGCCTGGTTTTGTCGGAAGGCAAAAAGGAGAAGGAGGGAGCAACAACCAAATTTTTGTCATATTGTAAATCCCTGAAGTTACCTGAATTTTCGTATCCCAGATTAAGGCGGTACAATAAGGTCTCATCCTCAGTCATAGGACCTGTAAAATCCCCTACTACCCTAAAAGTATTGAAACTACCAAGTGTAGAACTTACAGATTGTCTTGATTCCTTTAATGGTTTCTTTGTAACTCTATTAATGGTGCCACCAGCAGAGGCATTTCCAAAAAGAGCAGATGCCGGACCTTTTATCACTTCCACGCGTTCAATATGGGGGATAAGTTGTTGTTTCCAGAAACTTGTCATGGCACGCATTCCATTCACGAGATTTCCGGAAGTTTTTTGTCCCTGAATCCTGTGTCCTCGAATGGTAATGTCATTGTAGAATGTAAATTGATTGACGCCACTGATGTTTTTGACTACATCATTCACACGGAAAGCACCCTGGTCAAGCGCCAATTCCTTGGTTACATAGCCAATAGATTGTGGAACATCCTTTAGTGCGGTGGCTGATTTTGTCCCTATATAAGAGGATTTGTTTTTATAGGAAGTTTCAGACCGTCCAAGAATTTCAACCGTTTGCAAAGTCACTTCACTTTCCTTCATAAGGACTTCAAGTGTGAGGGTTTCTCCTGGATTAATTTTTACCATTTTCACTTGGGCTTCATAAGCAAGTGAATTGAAGAGAATGCTTACATTTCCGGCTGGAATGTTTTTGATGGTAAATTTTCCATCAAAATCAGTGATTGTACCCAACTGGGTATCTTTGATTATCACATTGATAAATTCAAGTGGTTTGCCATTTTGCCCCTTTACAGAACCGGTAATTCCCCCGGTTTGGGCCATCAATGGTAAAACAGTAAGGCAAAATAATAAAATTAGTAGTGTATATTTCATAGTTTTTTATTTAGAATTGATCTTAATAGCCGCAAATTTAAAAGCAAATTTTTAGGAAGCAAAGCCTTTTTACTTTTATTTAGATTTATTCCAATTAAGGTAGTATTGAGGTTTGAATGACACCTATTACTTGTCAATTAATTTTAAATGCTCTTTCATGGAAAAATTAAGTTGGGCCGAGCGTTGGTTAAAAAACTAAATAAATATTGAAGGAAGAGGACACTACAATTTAAAAATAGGTAGGCTTTATAGGGTAGGGTCAATAATTGTATTATTGGACATATCATTTGATTTTAATCACTATGTTGAAATATTACTTTATAGTACCAATGGGGGTAATATCTAAAAAAGATAAAAAAATATTAAATTTTGGTTCATAAAATTATGAACCAAAAAAACCTTTTGTATCTTTGTGCCGTAAATAGACTCAAAAAAATAATAGAATATGACACTGACCACAGATCAACAACAGATTATAGAAAAAATTGGTGTTTTTTTCGAGAAGAAAGGAAACCAACCAATTCTTGGTAGAATCATAGGTTTATTGATGGTAGTAGAGGAGGCTGAAGCAACATTTGAGGATATTCAGAATGCTTTATTTGTAAGTAAAAGTGCTGTAAGTCAAGCTTTAACCCTTTTGCAAAGTCAAAATAAAGTTGAATACATCACTAAACCAGGTGAAAGAAAAAGGTACTTTAGGTTGAAAATTCGCAATTGGAAAGAAGATATTCAACATGACATGAAGGAGGTTTTTAAGTTTAATAATATCCTGGAAGAAATCATTTCCATGAGGGCTGATAAAAATTTTGCGTTTAACGCCTATTTGATTGAAGTTTCTAATTTCATGAAATTCATGGAAGCAGAATTACCAAAATTGGTAGAAAGGTATAAAAATCAACTAAAATAATATTTTTTTATCTTTTAAGTTCATAAAATTCTGAACAAACTATTATTTACTAAATATAATATAATTTAATAAAATGAAAAAACAAAACTGGATACCTTTAATTTTAATGCTCATTTTTGGGGGTGTTGTCAATGCTCAGGAAGCAATGGACGATGGATATACTTTAAAGGAGTGTATAGAATTAGGGTTAAAAAACAATGTCGCCATCAAAAAATCAATGTTGGATGAGCAGGAAGCTGGGTTTCAAAGAAAAGAGATTACAGGTTCGGGATTACCGCAGCTAGAAGCTTATGGTACTTATAATAATTTTATAGATGTTTATCCCCAGGGAATTCCTGGAGGGGTGTTGAATCCTAATTCGGATCCCAATGGAGTAGATGTAATTTCTTTCGGTGTGCCTCAAAGCCTCAAAGGAGGATTTAAACTAAATCAATTGGTTTTTAGTCAGTCCTATTTAATAGGATTAAAGGCGGCAAGGACTTCTGAAGAATTTTATAGATTGATGACTGCCATGACCTCTGAGGACATCATTTATGATATAGCCCTTAATTATTACAACGTTATTGCTACTGAACTTCAAAAGATTAACCTTCAAGCCAATCACGACAAGCTGGTTAAGTTGGAAGGAATTATCAAAGCGCAATATGAAAATGATCTTGCCAGGAAGGTAGATTATAATCGCGTAAGGGTAAACCTAACAAGTTTGGAAACCGAAATGGATAATCTGGAAACCCTAATCGAACAAAGGAGCAATTATTTAAAGTTGGTGATGGGGCTTCCGGTAGCCAATGAATTGAAACTTGCTGCTTACGCTTTTGATGAAAATAGCAACCCGCTGCAGATAATGTCATCAGATCCGGATCTGAGTGAACGGTATGACCTTCAAGTATTAGACAAGCAACAGGAATTATATGCGCTGAATATAAAGAACATAAAATCAGGTTATTACCCCACAATTTCGGCCTTTGCAGACTTGAATTACAATGCTTTTTCAAATTCTTTTGATTTTTTATCCAGTAGCCACCAATGGTATAGGGGCTCTTTGGTTGGCATACAATTAAACATTCCAATTTTTGATGGAAATCAAAGGAAATATAAGGTTGCTCAAGCCAGGGTACAAAGGGAAAAATTAAGGCATGACCAGTATTTAGCAGAGCAAAACGCGCAAGCGGCCTATTTAAATGCCGTTAAAAAAATGAAGAATAGCCTGAAAAGCCTGGAAGCACAACAATCAAATTTGATGCTTTCTGAAACCGTATTTGATGAAACCAACCAGCTATATCGAGAAGGACTATCTCCTTTAACAGATCTACTGGATTCAGAAACTGCCTTAAGAGAAGCTCGGGCGGCTTATTTTAATCAAATAATCAATGTTAAAACTGCGGAAGCGGACCTTTATCAATCAACAGGTCAGATAGAAAAGATTGCGAAATAAAATAATAAGGAACTTAAAGATATTGTCTTAAATAATTATGAAAAAATTAGTCACACCCTTGGTTATAGTTGTAATAGCAGCAATTATTGGCTTTACACTTTTCAAAAACAAACAAGAAATGGGAGTCAAAGCCGAACAAGCGATGAAAACCAGCGAATACATACCTGTGAGAACACAAGTGGTCGCTAAAACGTCAAATTCACTTTCGTTTATGACCAATGGTACTTTTATTCCAAGTCAAGAGTTAATACTTAAGTCTGAAGGGAACGGAAAAGTTATTAGGATTTTAAAAGACAAAGGAGATCATGTCAACAAAGGAGATGTAATTGCCAGATTAGATGATGAGCTTTTGCAAGCCGAACTATCAATTGCAGAAACAAAATTCCAACAATACACCAGGGACTTGGGTAGGTATGAAAATCTAGCCGGAACAGAGGCCATTACCGAAAAGCAGCTTGAAGAAATTCAAAATGCGCATAAAATGGGCACTTCAGAGATCAAAATGATCAAAAGGAGATTGTCCAATACTGTAATAACTGCCCCCATCTCAGGATACATTAACGAAGATTATATTGAAATAGGTACTTTAATGAACCCTGGAATGGATGTAGTGGAGATTGTAAATGTAAATCCTTTGAAGTTAGTGGTACAGGTTGCAGAAATGGAGATCGCCAATATTAAAGTTGGGGATGAAGTTCAGGTAAAGGTAGGAGTGATCCCTGACCAGAAATTTAGCGGAAAAGTTTCCTTCACAAGTAGTAAAGGAGATGCTTCCTTAAAATACCTGGTTGAGATAGAATTGAAAGAAACTTCTGACAAAATCAAGCCTGGGATGTTTGCCTATGCAACGTTTGATTACCCTGCTCAGGATGCTGTTTTAATAGAAAGGACCTCTTTAGTGAGGGGAGTTAAAAATCCTGAAGTCTATATCCTGGAAAATGGAAAAGCTGTTTTAAAACCAATCAAAATCTCCCAGTTGGGTGATAATAAATTGATGCTTTTAGACGGATTGGACATTGGAGATAAGGTAATTACTTCTGGTTTGATCAACCTTAAGGATGGAATGGCTGTAACCGAACTACAATAGAAAAGCGATGCAAATTACTAAAATATCTATTCAAAGATCCACCATTGTGGTGGTACTCTTTACAATATTGACATCGTTGGGGATATTTTCCTACAGTCAAATGTCCTATGAACTTTTACCCAAGTTCAGTTCAAATATAGTCACTGTATCCACACTGTACCCAGGATCAGCACCTTCAGAGGTAGAAAATTCAGTCACCCGTAAACTGGAAGATGCGCTGGCATCTCTGGAGGGGCTCGATGTAATGAAATCTACTTCCCTGGAAAGCTTTTCAATCATCACCATTGAACTCAAAGATGATGTAGATGTAGATATAGTCTTGCAAGATGCACAACGTAAAATTGATGCGATCTTGGGTGACTTACCAGAGGATGCAGATCCCCCTTCGTTGGGTAAGTTTAGTTTGGATGATATGCCCATCATGCAATTGGGTGCTTATTCTAATTTGAATGCCACAGAATTTTATGATTTGATGGATCAGCGTATTCAGCCGACATTGGCTCAAATAGATGGAGTGGCTCAGGTGAACTTATTGGGTGGAACTGAAAGAGAAATAAAAGTTAACCTGAACCAAAACAAACTTGAAGCCTTGGGGATTTCCCCGCTTCAGGTCAATCAGGCCATCGCCTCTGAAAACCTGGATTTCCCTACTGGTAAACTGAAAAATGATGCGGAACAAATATTGATTCGTTTGGCAGGAAAATTTCGATCAGTTGAAGAAATCAACGATCTTGTGGTTGCCCAAAATGGTCCATCTACCATTAGAATTAAGGATTTGGCTGAGGTAGTGGATTCTAAGAAAGAGGATGAAGTTCTGAGTAGACTAAACGGCAATGCAGCCATAGGGATATCTATTCAAAAGCAATCCGATGCCAATGCAGTAGATGTTGCAAAAGACATCACCCTGGCCCTTTCAGGCCTTGAAAAAACCTATGGTGGTAGTGACCTTAGATTTGAAGTTTCACAGGACAGTTCCACCTTTACACTGGATGCGGCGAATGCTGTTATACATGATTTGATTATCGCAGTCGTTCTGGTAGCTATTATTATGTTGTTGTTTTTACATAGTATCAGAAATGCGGTGATTGTAATGATAGCGGTACCTGCTTCCATTATAGCTACTTTCACGGTTATGTATTTGGCTGGGTTTACCCTAAACTTGATGAGCTTACTAGCGCTTTCTCTTGTAGTAGGTATTTTGGTGGATGATGCCATTGTGGTGATTGAAAACATTTACCGGCACATGGAAAAAGGTAAAACCGCCGTACAGGCTTCCTATGATGGCATCCGTGAAATTGGTGGAACCGTGCTTTCTATTACGCTTGTAATCGTGGTGGTATTTGTCCCTTTGTCGCTTACTGGTGGATTAATTGCCGGTATATTGACCCAGTTTAGTATCACCGTTGCAGTGGCTACCTTGATAAGTTTATTGGTTGCTTTTACCTTAATACCCTTATTGACATCCAGGTTTTCAAAATTAGAACACATTAATCCAAAGAGTATTTTTGGCAAAATCATTAATGGTTTTGAAAAGATATTGGACAATATAGTGGACTGGTTGACAGGGATTCTTAAATGGGCTTTTAATCACAAAGCAATTACTTTGATTGCAACGCTTGCCCTATTTATCTCTTCCTTTATGCTTGTAAGTAAAGGTTTTATAGGAAGTGAATTTATTGGGCAGGGGGATAAAGGAGAATTTATTGTTAGAATAGAACTTCCTAAATCTTCTACTTTAGAAGAAACCAATTTCACTACGATGGAGGTGGAACACTTCTTAAGACAATACCCTGAAATCACCGGAGTCTTTACCTCTGTAGGCCAGACTACTGGAGGTTTTTCTGGTGCTACGTCTACACCTTATGCTGCTGAACTTACCGTAAAAATGGTTCCTTCAGATCAGCGAAACAAGACAGCACCTGAGTTTTCTCGAGAGGTGGAGATCGCCTTGGAGGAAAATATCGTTGGTGCTGAATTCACTGCTGTGCCTATTGCCATCACTGGTACTGCGAGTGATGCTCCTATACAAATCTTACTTTCAGGTCCCGATTTGGCTACCTTAAAATCCTTTTCCAATGAGGTAATGGCAGAGGTCATCCAAGTCCCTGGTACCAGAAAAGTAGAAACTTCTTTGGAAGATGGGAATCCTGAAATAAGTGTAGAGGTTGATCGGGCCAAGATGGCAGACTTAGGTTTGGATATGGCATTGGTAGGTGGTACCATGCAGGTCGCTTTCAATGGAAATACTGACACCAAGTACAGAGATGGCGATTTTGAGTATGATATTAATATCAGGCTGGATGAATTTGATAGAAAATCTGTCACTGACATTGAAAATCTAACCTTTGTAAACAAGAGGGGTGAGGCAATCTTGCTAAAACAATTTGCCACAGCAACCCCTTCAGAAGGACCAAGCAAACTTACCCGTCAAAACCGGATTACTTCAGTATCTGTAAATTCCCAAGTTTCCGGAAGGCCTACTGGTACCGTTGGGGCAGAAATACAGGCCCGGATTGCAACGCTTGATTTGCCAAAAGAAGTTACCATAGCTTATGAGGGAGACCTTAAAATGCAAGAGGAAGGTTTTGGGAGTTTGGGTATTGCCTTATTGGCCTCTATTCTTCTAATCTACCTGATTATGGTCGCTTTATATGACAATTATGTATATCCTTTGGTAGTGATGTTTTCCCTTCCATTGGCCATCATTGGTGCCCTATTGGCTTTGGCCATGTCCGGGTCTTCGCTGAGTATTTTTAGTATTCTTGGATTGATTATGCTTATGGGCTTGGTGGCCAAAAATGCAATTTTGTTGGTGGATTTTGCCAATCAGCTAAAAGCAGCTGGCATTGAGGTTAAGGCAGCACTTATCAAGGCTGTGGAGATTAGGTTTAGGCCAATCTTGATGACTACCCTTGCCATGGTATTTGGTATGATGCCGATTGCCCTTGCTTCAGGAGCAGGAGCAGAATGGAAAAATGGTCTGGCTTGGGCCCTTATTGGTGGATTGATTTCTTCCATGTTCCTTACGATGGTTATTGTACCAGTTATATATTATGTATTCGATCGTATCCTGGCAAGGTTTGGTAAGGATAAGAAAAAAGAAATAGTGATTGAAGAGACAGAATTGTCTGAAACTGAATCAGAAGTCGCTGAATATGTCTAGGTGAAACTTAAAAAAGAAAAAGTAGTAGGCAGTATTTGGTACCCATTACTGCCTACTTCCCTAATTCTTTTATGTTGTAAAATAAAATAATAGTTGTAACCGTTTAAATATGAGTAGCTTGTAGCTTCCGTAAAACGGAAAATTTAAATCCTTAAAAATGAATAATTACACAAGATTGAAAGCGATTGTTGAGGTTTTGGGTCAATATGGTATTGCTCCGGTGGCCAAGGTCAGGCAGGCTGATTTTGTAGAAGACCTTGGATTTGACAAGGTATTTTTGAATGGATTAATCTTTGATGTGGAAACGGTCCTTCACATGGAATTGGAAGATGAAATTGTACAATCCTTAAGGAAACCTGAAGATTTAATTCAATATTTTCTTCAGCACCAAAATTAAAGTCTATAAAGCTGGAACTCCAATAGGTATAGGAGGGGATTTTAAACTTTTGGTCTAATTTACAGGTTTTTAAATCCTTCGTCTATATTCAATTCATCAGAAATCTTGTTAATTCTTCAGATAATATGAAGGAATACGGCATTTTTAAACTGAAAAGGAGTTGAATCTTTGATGGGATGGAGAACTTAAATTATTTTAGTTAAAATCTTCAAATATTTGGGATCCCAAATACCCATTTTTCTTACCAAGAATCGAAAGAAAATCTAGATACGAGAAGGGTTTGGTATTGAAAAGAATGTAAAAAAAGGCTAGGATACAATCCAAGCCTTTTTTTGATTAAACCTATTCTCTGACATTCAAGGCCAGTAATGTTCATTTTAAAGTTATTTCTATCAATTTAGAAAAGTCCTTAGGAGGATAATGTTTCCCAAGATGATTTAATAACCCGGATTTTGAGGGAAATTGGCATTGTTACCCTCTGCCCGGTCAATTTGATTTTGAGGTATAGGTCTTAAAACATGGAAATCTTCTATTCCAATGGATTTAGGGTTATGTGTCCTAACTCTTTCCAAAAGTATCCCCCAACGTTTTAAATCCAACCACCTTTGTTGTTCTCCCAAAAGTTCTCTTGCCCTTTCTTCTATAATCATTTCCATATCCATTTCTCCCGCAGAAATCTCCATTTGCTCTTCTCTCCCAGGAAATGCAGCTCTCCTTCTTACCATATTGATATTATCTGTGGCCTCAGCTATTTTATTCTGCATTAGTTGTGCTTCTGCCAATAGAAGATAAGTGTCGGCCAATCGAAATGAGATATAGTCTCTGGTTCCCTCAAACTGGGTCAAGTCGGCTCTGCCAGGGTCCAGGTGTTTATTCAATGTGGGGAATAGCCTTTCTGTATATGCGCTTGGCACCAATACTTGATATGGTTTTTTTGCCCTTTCTTCTTTAGACATTTCAAATCCTGGTACATAGATGGCAGTATCTCCCGCAGCAAAAGTGACCTGAGATTTAGAATTGTCAAAGGTAGTATTAAAAGTGCCAGGATTATTGGAATAATATACCTGTTTGAAAGACTGTAAATACCTGCTATCATTCTCCCTATCACCATAAATCACATTTAGGGTATAATCTGTAGGCATGTACCTTTTAAATGGTCTACCATTTTCTGTATCCCTGCGCATGCCAGGCTGCACATCATATTCCATTAAGAAAAAAACATGAGTGTTATTGCCTGTGCCATTGGTTAGTGGATTATTACTGTATTGGGTAGCAAATACTACTTCATCATTCATCTCATTTCCAAAGGCATGAATGTCCCCATAATTGTCTAAAAGTCTAAAGTCGTAATTATCGATTACCGACTGAAGCAAGGACTCTGCATTGGCATAATCATCATTGGCGCTTGCCTCGGAGCTTGCTTTAGTGACATATACCTTTCCCAGAAGGTTTTCTGCAGCAGGGCGAGTGGCCCTGCCATAGTCATCAGCATGGGAAACAGGCTCCAAATCGGGGATGGCTGCTTGCAAATCATCAATTATGGCCGCATAAACATCAGGGACTGCTGTTCGGGTCACTTCATTATTTGGGATAACAGATTCGGACAGTTGTAAATCAATAGGTCCGAAAAGTTGTACCAAAATAAAATAATGATGGGCGCGAATAAATTTTGCTTCAGCGATTCTTTGTTTACGGGTTTCTTCCGCCAAGCCCTCCACTTCTGGTGCTCTTTGAATAACGGCATTGCATGTATTGATCCCCTGGTACAATTGGTCCCACAATTCTCTTACATGGGAATTTTGAGAATCAAAATCAGAAGTATAGAAATTCATGTATTTGAATGATCCATCAGCTCCATTTGTATAGGTATCTGTACCGAAAATGGTGAAGTTATTACCTCTTTCTGTTCCATACCAGGACCTAAAAGAACTGTATGCAGCTTGTAATCCATCATTTAGTCCGCTAGGGGTATTGAGATAATCGTTCCCAATATTGGAAACCACATCTTCTTTCAATAAACCTTCACAACTTACGGCAGCAAAAATCACTGCACTCATCAAGCCGTTTTTGGTATACCTTACTATTTTATTTTTTATATTAATCTTCATTTTTAGCAAAATTTAGGTTCCATTTTAAAACTTGGCGTTAATTCCAAAAGTAAACTGTGTAACAGCAGGTGCGATATTTGAATTAATTACCCCACCTTCTACACCCTGTTCGCCGTCTATAAAGGTCTCAGGATCTATCCCGGCATGTCTACTTCGGTATTCGGAAAATATAAATGGTTGCTGAATACTGGTGTAAACCCTAAGGCTTTCCATTTTAAGGCTTTCTACAATACTATTGGGCATCGTATAACCAAGATTTATATTTCTTATTTTCAGGAAAGTACCATCAAAATACTGTAAGGAAGAGGAATATTTAGGAAATTCCTGGTTTACATTGGGTCGGGGATAATCGTTGGTAGGATTATCAGGTGTCCAGTAATCTACATCTAGATTGTTATACCTGCCAGCAAGGGCATTGAACCCTCCGGTGTGAAAAGCACTCCTTATCATTGATCCAAACCTACCAAAGACGAAGAAGGAAAAATCTATCCCTTTATAGGAAAACCTGTTGGTAATACCTCCGGCAAAATCAGGAACGGGTGAACCCAGTATTTGTCTATCATCAGCATTAATCTGGCCATCATTGTTCACATCTTCAATTTTAATAACGCCAGGTTGATCACTGTATACTTCCGCTTCATCTGCTTCATCCAGTTGCCAGATACCTATTTTATTCCAATCAAAAAATACAGTTAGAGGTTCCCCTATAAATCGCCCTGCGCCAATATCATCTCCGTCTGCCAATTCAAGAATCTCCTCCCTGTTTCTGTTAAAGATAAAATCTGTTGACCACCTGAAACCACCTTTGTCTATATTTATAGTGTTTAAGGTCAATTCAACACCTCTATTTTGGGTTTTACCAATATTGGTTATAAAACCTCCAAAACCTGTAGAATTAGGTAATGGTTGAGGAGCCAAGAGGTCAGTGGTAGTGGTAATGTAATATTCCATAGAACCTGCTATTCTTCCCTGGGAAAAAACAAAATCCAAACCTGCATTGGCGGTGGTGGAAGTTTCCCATTTTAAATCAGGATTACCAATTGTATTGGGAAGGTAGCCAAATGCTGCACTTGAGCCGAATTCATAGGAAGTTCTGCCAAGCAAAGGTTGGGTTTGATAGGGATCAATCCCTTGATTCCCAATAGAACCAAAACTGGTTCTCAGTTTCAATTGGTCTAAAACAGGGCTTTGCTGAAGAAACGGTTCATCACCTATGTTCCAGCCAACAGCTACAGAGGGGAAATAGCCAAATCGGTTGTTTTCTCCAAACCTGGAGGAACCATCAGCTCTTAAAGTACCTGTCATCAGGTATTTGCCTTTATAATCGTAGTTTAACCTTCCCATAAATGACAGCAATGTCCATTGGATTAAATTGGTGCTCGCACCAGTTATCTGGCTGGCATCCCCCAATCTATGGTATTTTTGGCTTTCTGCTGGAATACCCAAAACATTGATACTGGTATACTCCTTATTATCCCTCTGGAGAGATTGAAGTCCTGTAAACTGAAAAGTGTGGGCATCATTGAATGTTTTTGTGTAATTGATGATGTTTTCAATGGTGTAGTTGAATTGAAACTCTTCAGAAATGCTGCCAGTGGGATCTCCTTCACGTCTTGCATTGGTTTGAGAGCCAATAAATCTTCCACTTCTATTCATTCCAATATCTGGACCGAAATTAAAACGGTAACTTAGACCAGGAGCAATATCATATACAGCGTAAAAACTATTAAAGATTCGATACCTTTTCGTTAAATCCTCGTGGGCTCCCGGTACAATTTCAGCCAGGGGATTGGTTCTTAAACCATCCTGTGTGGGCTTAAAATTTATTGTCCCGTCCTCATTAAAGGTTTTGCCCAATGGATTCTCCTGGAGTGCGCCTCCTAAAGGATTGAAATTTCCCCCGTTTCTTTCGCTGTAAGTGGCAAGGGTAGAAGTACCTATCCTGAATTTATCATTGAATTTATGGTCAAGGTTTACCCTGTAAGTGTGTCTGGTAAAATCCTGTAACTTTACCACCCCAACATCTTTAAAAAAGTTTCCGGAAATAAAGAAAGTTGTTTTTTCATTCCCTCCTCCTACACTTACATTATGGTTTTGTATGGAGCCAGTTCTTGTTAAAGCATCAATATAATCAAAACTTCTTCCAGTTTGAATACTTTCCAGCTCATTGGGTTCAAATAAAGAGGCATCCGCTTCGGGAGTGGCAGGACCATCAGGGTATTCGCCAACAGCCCTTCTGGACTCTCTTTTATACTCTGCAAATTCTTCGCCGTTAAAATTTTTGATCCTCCCAAGGCTTTGACTGATGCCATAATAGGAATCAACTGAGACCCTTGTTTTTCCAGCATTTCCTCTTTTAGTAGTGATTATTACTACACCATTGGCTCCTCTGGATCCATATATGGCTGTAGCTGAAGCATCTTTTAAAACCTCCATTGATGCAATGTCCTGAGGATTAAAATCTGTCATTCCACCAACGATAGGAATATTATCAACCACATAAAGAGGGTCATTGCCTGCATTAAAGGAACGTCTTCCTCTAATTCTAACCTGTGGTTCAGCTCCTGGTTTACTACCAGCCTGGGTAACATCTACTCCTGTTGCACGACCTTGAAGCGCTTGCCTTACATCAGTTATGGGTAGCTCCAAAATTTCTTTATTTCCAACAGAAGAAATGGCTCCAGTCAATTGACTTTTTCTGGTAGTACCATATCCTACCACAACTACTTCATCCAAATCAGATATATCGGGTTCCAATTGAACATTGATCACTGATTGATTACCAATCGCAACTTCTTTTGCTGAATATCCAATAAAGGAAAAAACCAAAGTTGCACTAGTTGGAGCAGCTATGGAGTAATTCCCTTCCACATCTGCAGCGGCCCCTGTGGAAGTACCTTTTATCAGGACAGAAGCGCCTGGTATGCCCATGTTATTTTCGTCTACAATTTTCCCACTAATATCCACAGTTTGGGCCACAAGAAAATGGCAGTTAAATCCAATTAGGAGAAGTAAGAACCTTAGTCTTAAGGATAATTTTCTGTTCATAATTTTAGGTTTAAGGTTGATAAAATAGGTTGTTTCAATAGGTTTTTTACTTATTAATTTTAATTCAATGTAATTTTTATTTAAATATTTTGTAAAATTATCACACCATTAATTCATTTGACTTAAAATATTTTGAAGAAAATTGCATTAATAATAATAAAAATGACAAATTATTAAGCTCTTTTAAATTCAATTAATTAGTCAAATTATTCAAAACTAGATAAAATCAACTAAACATCCAAGTAAACTTAATTGTATAGATTTATCGAAAAATTTCTGTTATAAATAGTTTTATTTTCTCCCATTTAAACAAGAAGTTTGAGAGAAAAAATCAACGATTTCTATGGCATTTAGCGCAATTTCTGCCTATTTATTTTTAGGGTTATCCTAAACCAAATAGGGTATAAAGTATTTTATAAAAAAAAATATTTTATTGTTATTTATTCCATTGATTTTAGCCAATAGAAAATTGTTTTAAGTAAACTTTTATTCTTAAGTAACCAATTAAAGGGAAAATAGAATTGGTATTAATACCTCTTGCTTATGGAGAAAAAATTTACAGCCAAAGATTGGTGTTCGGATCAATTTTGAGTTTAATTTGTTAAATAAATTATTTGATACCTCTTTGTAGTTTGACTTTGAATAGACAACAGCATTTCTGACTTCATTGAAAAGTTTTGCATTCAATTGTCTAGTTCGATTTGAATAAATGGAGGAATCAGAAATTTTCCTTTACAGGTGCATATGATTATTTACTGGGCAAAACTAAAAATATCTGAACGGGAGAGTCTCTAGAGGAATTAAAAATAAAGGATGATCTCTGTTTTGCCGTTTCCAATTTTGATGGGCTGAGATTCTAAATGCTAAATTTAGAGAAGGATAGAGTCATTTCAATAGATAGGGGAGAACCAGTTTTAACAATCTACTCCTACAATATTATTAAGATTTGGCTTTACCTACCTCCATTTTATCCAAAACCTTCTCAAAAACCCGGATAACTTTTTCTGATTTCTTATCCAGATCAGCTTTCTTTACTGGATTTTTTTCGTACAAATCCTCCTTCAATCGATAGATATCCCCATTTTTGTAAAGCTTTAAATCGGTATTGTGCACAAATGTTCTTGGTGGAAATTTCCCCCAATTTGGAGCGTAATGGCAAAAAATCCAATCCCTTTTATTTTTAGGATTTTCATCTCCCAAAAGTTGGGGATAAAAGCTAATACCATCCGTAAAGACCATATTATTCTTAGTTTCAGCTCCAGAGGCTTCCATTAAGGTTGGTACAAAATCAGTGAAATCTATGAGGTTTTGATTAACGCTTCCTGCCTTAATTTTGCCTGGCCAATAAGCGATCATGGGAACATGCGTGCCCAAATCATTGGTATACCCCTTATTCCCTTGCAATAACACACCATTTACAGTTGAAGTTACGTCTCGATCAGTGCCATTGTCACCAATAAAGAGTACCAGTGTATTTTCAGCTATTCCCAGGTCGGTTACCTTCTTAATGATACGGCCTACCAAATGGTCCATATGCTCCACCATATCCGGAAATAATTCAGGGTTATTTAAGCGGGTTTTTGGATCATAATCCGGAAATGCTTTTGAACTTGGAATGGGCTCAAATGGATCATGCGTCAAAACCATTGGGAAGTAAGCAAAGAAAGGTTTGGCTGTATTTTTTTCCATAAAGGCCTCGAGGTAATCTACAAATAGATCTGGACCATATTTTCCTTCGAACAATTCTACACCTGTCTCCCTGGTATCCAATAGCGGATCTTTATACCTGGATCCAAGCTCTGTAACTTGCCAAAGCCTGTAATTATCGAAACCTGCTTCAAGTGGCAAACTTCCCCCTTGACCAGCAGCCAACTCTCTTTGTTTTGCATTTCCATACAATTGCCATTTTCCTACGATGCAAGTAGCATAGCCCTGCGCTTTTAAAAGATGTCCAAAAGTGGTTTCCTGAGGATCCAGGATACCAAAACCCCGGTAATTCCTGAAGTTATATTTACCTGTCATTAATTGCACTCTTGATGGTGTACACAAGGGCATGGAATGCGTGTTTTCAAACTTCATTCCTCCAGCAATCATCTTATCCAGGTGGGGCGTTTGGTTATAGTCATTCCCATAAGCTGCCAATGCTTCATAACCCAAATCATCAGCCATTATCAATATGATATTGGGTTGTTCCTGAGAAACAACTCCATTATAAGACAGGAAATAAAGGCATAAAATTAAGAAGGCGTATTTCATGTTAATAAGAGGATTAATAACCTAAGGTTAGATTAAAATTTTGGTAGTTAACTATAATCTTTTAAAGTGTAAAACTAAGACTTTTTCCAGCAAATGCCCCTTTAGGCATTTGAACAATAAACTGTGAGGTTTTTGTTTTCCTGCTTTTTTTGACTTTAATATCATTTTCTTTGGCGTTGTAAAGTCCGTCTAAGGTAAACTTAAGCTCCTTCAATTTCCTGGTTGGGTCTGAAATTGAAAAGGATTGCACTTTTCCTCTTTTCAGTTTTAGCATTATGATTCCAGCATTTTCCATCTGTAAATTCAACCCCTTTTCAAGCGATAAATTTCCAGATTGGTAGAACACTGCTTGCACCTCATTTTCATCGCTGTTCTTAACCGCCTGAAGCTCCGCTGTATTGGATAGGATTTTATATGGTGTTCCCGCTTCATAAATGGTTTTGAGTTCATTTTCTGAAATGGAGGGAAAAACCATATAGGCATAGCCACCATTCTCAGGTTTTACTCCATGGTCGAACCATACTTTCAACACCTCTTCTGAAACTACTTTTTTTGATATGTTTTTTTGTTCCGTTATATCCGACCATCGTCCTGTTTCGGTTTTATTGGAGACATGAACAGTAACATCATTCGGGAAAACATAACCAATATTCCCATGATACAACCACTTCAGTTGACCGATTTCATGGTCTCCTTCAGGTAGTTTTGCAACTGTTTTACCTGATTGTAATGTACTTACAGGTGACCTCATTATTACCTGATCAACTGTTGTTACAATTGGTAAGTCTTGGCTTCCTTTTATGCCCGCACCCAGACACACATAACTTTGGTAAAAGAAAAACCATGATTTTTTGGCTTTTGTGCCGTCATGAGGACTGATAAAATCAAAACCCACTGCACCATTTTGGCCATCTTCCACCGCTCCAACAAAATCCATTTTACCCGCTTTTTGGATGATATCTCCTCCCAGCAAGCCCGGCTTCTGCATGATAGTAGTTCCAGAAATTTTTTGCCAATCATAAACCGGCCAAATGTCATGGTATTCATCCCCTTTGAGCATGAGGTAGTTGGTACCATCGGCCCGATGATGGGTGGTTATTCCTGGTCCATTATAAGGTTTCTCCATGTTTTTATTTCTGCTGGAAAACATCCTAACAGTGGTATAATAATGAGGTCGTTGTACCACAAAATGCTCCGTTTGCCAAAAAAACTTCGCAAAGGATAGGGAAGGAGAGGACGCTCCTTTTCTTAACCGTATTATTTCTTCAAGTTCCTTTTTTCTGTAATCTGTACTTCTAAGCAACCGCTCTATTTCAAGTGTACCTTTTGGTTTAAAAGAAGATCGGTTGGCAATGGATCGGTTTTTTACACTGATATCTTCATATACGCCATATACCAATTGTTTATATACTCCATCAAGATAGTAATCGACCAATTGATTGATTTTATCTTTTTCAAAAGCATAAGAAGTGCCCGCCACATAGTCTGACCACTCTCCAAAAGCATTGGCGTATTTACCATAACCATAGGAGGTGGTATTGTTTACTCTGTCTTTTCTGTGATGGAAACTGTAATCTTGCTGCATTCCACGCCCACCATTATTAAACTTGATTTCATTGGCTATTATATCGATCACTTCATCAAAACCTTCTCTATCTTCATTAAATAACTGATTCTTGGCAAGAATCCCTGCTATAACAATCCGGTCACCACTTGGCCTGGCTCCGGAGGCATCCATGTTCGCACGTCCTATCATTGGCTGACTTTTATCGACCAGCTCTTTAGGAAGCTTATCGCCAATTAAAAGCATCAGGTTGACAAGGTTATTTGGCGTTGTAATTTGATTATTGTGCCAATTCTCCCCTATAAAATCATTGTCCATCCAAAATTGGGTGGCTAATATAATCTTCTCGAGTAAGCGTTGATTCTGATTGTAGGTTGAACCTTCTGAATGGTAAGCTTTGGCCAGAGCGACGAGTGCTAAAGTATGTTTTCTATGTGGGAAACTGGCTGTTCTGCTTAAGTCATCGTACTTGATGTTCTTAAAGCTACCATCAGGTTTTATCAGATCCATTAACGAGGCCACTTGATCTGAATCTACAGTACCAGACCTTAATTCAAGGACCACTCTTTCTTTTATTAAGGCTATTTCATTGACCTGTGCAAAAGCAGATGTGCTGCTTAGGAATGAGATAAGATATATAAGTAAAATTAAAAAAGGTCTTTTGGGTATATTGTTTCTTGTCATTATTTCAAATAATTAATGCGGATATTTCTAATTTATGTCTTTATTATTTTCAGCATCTTCCCTACTTTTTTTTAAACGCATAGGCCACATGTCTTTCCATTCATTCTCTATATATTCAAGACATTTTTGATAAGTTCCTTCCATGCCTTCTGCTTTCCATCCTAAAGGAATCTCTCGTTCTTTCGGCCAAATACTGTACTGCTTTTCATGATTGACCACCCCTAAAAACAGGCTGTTTGCCTCTCCTTCGAACATAAATTAGAGATTCATTATAATTTACAGAATTTCAATTTAGTTAATATCTTATTACCTAACAATATCTTTAATTTCGATTCTAGCTATGCATTAAGCCCGTTTTTCCAGGAAGTATTAATTGTATATTTATTATAAACAAAAGAAAATCAGACCGTTTAGCAAACAATTTTAAAACTTTTAAATGGGATCATTTGTCTAAAAGGATACATGTTCTTCGAGAAGGCTAACTTTAAAATATATCAGAAACCAATACATTTCAAAAGTAGCAGAAATAAAACAACAAATCGAAAGGAATGAAACTTAGCACATTTATTGCATTTTGGCAATAAGCATTTAGATTTAAAACATACACATGAAGAAATTCTTTTCCCGATCCGGCCCTATAGTACTTTCCGCATTAATAATCATGGCTTTGTATTTTTTAATTATGGGACTTGTAGCCTCACAAAAAGTACTGGCACCTTTAATTTTGGCTTTAGTACTGGCATTACTGGTTTATCCTATCGCACAGTTTTTAGAAAAACGAGGACTGCATAGAATAGTAAGTACCTCTTTTGTTGTAGGGATGGTTTTTGTTGGCTTTATAGGAGTTTCTGCTGTTATCTCTTTGCAGGTGAGGTCTTTTTTGGAGGATGCTGATGTTATGAAAGAGCGTTTGAGCCCGGTAGCTCAAAAAGTAGAAGTATTTGTGTTGGCCCATACCCCCTTGGAGCGAAGCAAGTTGGAGGCCTATAAAACAACTTATGGCTTGAATGGTGAAAAACCGAATGAAGAAGAAAAATCTTCGGAAGTAAAACAGGAAGAAGCATTTTTGATGTTGGGAAAAGTTATGGGTACCGCAGCTGACTTTCTACTGATGTTTGTTTACCTCTTTTTTCTTATCCATTTTAGACATATGTTTTACACCTTTATTTTGAAATTATTCCCTGATGAGAGCAAAGAAAAAGTAAAAAGGGTTACCCATGATTCCGCTCAGGTGGTTAGGCATTATCTAAATGGACGGTTGATTTTAATGGTTATTTTAGTGGTACTCTACAGTTTAGGAATGTGGATTTCAGGTGCAGAAGACTTTTTGTTGATCAGCTTCATTGCCGCCTTTCTTTCTTTGATTCCTTTTATCGGCAATATGGCGGGCTATGTTTTGGCCTTATTCATTGGCTTGTTATCAGGAGGGGAATTCGATACTTTAGTAGGTATTTCAGCCACATTTCTCATTGTTCAATTTCTTGACTCTTATATTTTTCAACCCATTATACTGGGCAATAAAGTAGATGTGCATCCCTTTTTTATTATTTTAGCGGTTATTATCGGTAATGCCATTTGGGGAATTATCGGTATGGTTTTATCTATCCCAATAATTGCCATTATAACCGTGATCCTCCGAGAAACACCGGGTGCAAAAGCATTTGCTTACCTACTCAGTAATGGTGAGGACAGTAATAGTCAACGGGAAAAAATGAATTAAAGGGCAAAATAGTAGACAGTCAAATTGTTATTATTTAAGCTAATTAAAGCAATTCAAACCTTTACGTAACGATTAAATAACTATTTTTCAAAATGAAGATTCCAAGCCTGGCGAACATTAAAAAGGAACTGACACAAAGGAATGAATCCGAATTGGTCGATTTGGTATTGCAACTAAGCAAATTGAGTCGCGACAACAAGGCTTTTGTGTACTTCAAACTTTTTGAAGCCGATAACCATGAACTGTATTTGGCAATGGTTAAGGAGGATTTGGAAGATGCTTTCGAAAATGCAAATTTGAAAAGTTATTTTACGGCCAAGAAATCTGCTCAGGCCATCAGGAGAATGATGAATAAAAGCCTAAAACTGACGAAGGACAAGGTAACTATCATTGAGTTGCTTTTCTTCTTCTGTGAGAAAATAATTGAATATGGTTACCTCAAATTCCGTCATCCTGTAATCGATAATTTATATGCCTCTCAGGTAAAAAAGATTGAGAAACTAATTGCAGGGCTTCACGAAGACCTGCAATATGATTACCAGGAAACATTGCATAATTTTAAAAAACACATTAGATAAATTATCCATTCCTACCCAATCAATAACCTATCCCATGAAGTCAGCTTTAAAATTATTTTTACTCTTTTTCCTTTCATTTCAGGCGATAGGACAGGAAAGAGCTACCGATTTTGCCTACAGTACTCCAGCAGAGGAGAAGGTAGATGCTCAAGGAATTTTATCCTTTATTGATGCGATGAAAGGAAGTGAACACGAGCTTCACAGCTTGATGGTACTTCGGAGAGGTAAAGTAATTGCAGAGGGATGGTGGGATCCTTATGGGCCTGATTTGAAGCATACCATGTATTCTGTTAGCAAAACTTATACGGCTTCAGGAATAGGACTCGCTGTGAATGAAGGGCTTATCTCCGTGGAAGACCAGGTGATAAAATTTTTCCCTGAATCCCTTCCCTCTGAGGTTAGCGAAAATTTGAAACAGTTGAAAATTAAACACCTGCTCACCATGAGTGTAGGTCATGCAAGGGACTATACTTTTTCCATTGTAAGAACGGAGGACTGGGCAAAATCCTTTTTGGCTGTGCCAATAGTGAATGAACCTGGAAGCCAATTCGTGTACAACACAGCAGCCACCTATATGTTGTCTGCAATTGTCCAAAAAGTAACTGGTCAAACCCTTATCGATTATTTAACTCCAAGACTCTTTCAACCTCTAGGCATAAATGGAGTGGATTGGGAAACAAGTCCACAAGGTATTAATACCGGAGGTTATGGGCTAAGGGTCAAAACAGAAGACATGGCTAAATTAGGCCAACTCTTTTTGCAAAATGGCAACTGGAATGGCAAACAAATTCTGCCTGAAAGCTGGATAAATGAAGGCAGGAGCCTTAAAATTCTCCAAAATCCAAGTGCTAGCTCAGAGGAAAAGGCAAAAAGTGATTGGCTTCAGGGATATGGTTATCAAATGTGGAGAAGTCGCCATGACTCTTACCGTGCAGACGGAGCTTATGGGCAATACATTTTAGTTTTACCCAAACAGGAAGCTGTCATTATCATTACCTCTGAAACTTCCAATCTTCAAGGCTTACTAAGCGAAGTTTGGGAACATATATTGCCTGCTTTCGATAGGGAAAGCAATAGTAGCAAAGATTTGGCACTGAAGGAACGTATGGAGAACCTTTCCCATAGTCCTACAATTGGGGTCCAAAATGAGTGGATGGAAAATAGATTGGATGAGAAAAAGATTGCTTTGGAAGATGAAGACGAAAGGATAAATTTTCACATTGATTTCCAATCCAATGACTTGGTATTGAATGTAATTGAGGAGCAAAAGGACTATAAATTAACAGTTGGCAAAGAGCATTGGGTTTCAGGCATGACCGATAGAAAGAAACCCTATTTAGTAGCAAATGCAAAAAAGGCATTGAACGGACTTGCGCCTTATAAAGTCTTTTCGAGCTATTATTGGGAAGATTTTCAAACACTCGTTATAAAGATTAAATACATTGAAAGCCCCCATACCGAAACACTTAAATTTTCCTTTGAGGGGAAAAAAATAACTTTTACAACGAGCAGTCTTGGGAATAGAGGAGCAAGTAGGGTATTCCATGGAATTTTAGAGGAATAATAAATAGTGTTGTTTTAAGGTGTTTATTACAGCTTGTCAAGTAGGTTACCTCTTGACTTGACACTTAACCCTTACCTTAATAAGAATACTGACCTTCTTAAAATTAAGATGATTCATGATGGAGGTAAGAATACCTATCCCACCTTTTCATCTTACATTTTTTAACCTACTGTTTAAGCTGTTAAAAGTCAATAGACACTAGCTTTAACCCGTGAAAATTAAGTAGATAATGACAAAATCTCAACTGAAGTTTGCAATAAAAAGTTAGTGATTTAGTTCTAAAATTCCCATCTAACTCTCAATATGTTCCTAATTACTTTTAGCGTGGATATTCCGGACTATGTTGACCCCCTTAAGCAGTGATCCAGAAAGGGATGTTTTAATGTGACATTCTGGCGGATACTGACCCCTTTATTTTTGAATAGCGTCAAAGTTTAGCTCTTGAATTAAAATAAAACGGAGCATATTGACCCCTATTTGTAGCTTCTGTTTGTTAAAAAACGGAGCATGTTGACCCCTTGGATTTAGGTTTTATTAATTAGTAGTCTAAACTACTAATTAATACTGATTATGGCAGGTAAACCTAAAAGAATGAGTCAGGTAAAGCAAATACTACAACTACACAATCAAGGTTATGGGAATAAGACCATTGCCCGGGATTTGGGTATCAGCAAGAATACCGTCAAAAGTTATCTTGAAAAATACCGTAAGTCTAAAATAAGGCTTTCCACCTTGTTGAAAATGGAGGATCACGCTCTTGAAAAAGTGTTCCACCCAGGAAATCCCGCATATAAAGACAATCGATTTGAAGTGTTAAAAAGCAGATTGGACGGGTATGTAGAAGAGCTCAAAAAAACCGGAGTAACCAAGCAGCTTTTATGGGAAGAATACCGAATGTCTCAGCCCACAGGATACAGCCTGAGCCAATTCAGCTATCACTTGTCCCAGCATGTTAAGGTCAAGAGTCCCTCCATGGTTTTAACTCACCAACCGGGTGAGAAGTTATTTGTTGACTTTGCAGGTAAGCCACTTTCATACATAGACCAAAGTACAGGAGAGATAATGAATTGTCAGGTGTTTGTTGCCTGTCTTCCCTATTCAGATTACGGCTTCTGCTTGGCTGTTCCCAGTCAGCGCATCGATGATTTTATTTATTCACTTACCTGCTGTTTGGAAAGCCTTGGAGGTGTACCTAAGGTACTGGTGCCGGATAATCTGAAATCTGCGGTTATAAAGGCCAATAAATATGAACCTACTCTTAATCGTGTTCTTGAGGATTTTGCTAACCATTACAACATGGCAGTGGTTCCTGCACGTGCAAGAAAACCAAAAGACAAGGCGCTGGTAGAAAATCAGGTCAAGCTTATCTACAATCGGGTTTATGCACGTATCCGGCAACAACAGTTTTTCTCCTTGCAACAACTTAATGATGCCATTAAGCACCATATGCTCAATCACAACCAAACTCGCATGCAAAGGCGTGATTACTGTAGAGAAGAACACTTCCTGTCTAACGAAAAACCTTTGCTTAAGGAACTGCCCGCAAAATCTTTTGAGATCAAGTACTACAAAGAGTACAAGCTTGCACCGAACAACCATATCTACCTGAGTGAGGACAAGCATTATTACAGTGCTCCTTATCAATATATCGGGCAAAAACTAAAAGTAGTGTACACGCGTTCTTTGGTGCGTATTTTTCATCAGCATGACTTGATAGCTGTACACAAACGAAAATCAGGCATTGGCAGGTATACGACCAATAAAGAGCACTTGTGCTCGACCCATCAACACTACCTGAACCGCAGTCCTGAATATTACAAGAAGCAAGCAGGGAAGCTATCGAAAACCTTGGAGGAGCTTGTGGAGCTCGTCTTTGCCCAAAACAGATACCCGGAACAGCTCTATAAAAGCTGTGATGGGCTGTTCAGCCTGTATAAAAGCACATCTCTGAAAACCTTTGAAAAAGCATGTCAAATGGCTATTGATTACCAAAATTACAGTTACCTATTTGTCCAGAACGTTATCAAAAATAAAACAACTGAATATGTAGAAGAACAACCCAAGAAGAAATTACCGGAACACCACAATATCAGAGGAAAAGAATATTACCATAATCAATTATCACTTAAACTAAAATACGATGGAGAACATTGAGAATCAACTCTCACAATTACGCTTGTATGGGTTTAAATCAAGCTGGAGTGCGCTTATGGAGACAAGAAGGTCAAGCGAGCTCTCGCTCAATGAAGGCCTGGAGATACTCTTGCAGGCAGAACTTCAGGACAGAGCTAACCGCCGTTTTGAAAGATTACGAAAAACCGCCAAATTTAGGTATCAGGCCTCACTGGAAGAATTAAAATACGATAACTCTCGAGGCCTGGACAAAGGACTTATAGCTTCTTTGGCTACAGGCAGTTATATAAACAACGGAGAGTCTGTATTGATAACAGGGGCCACCGGATGTGGAAAAAGCTTTACAGCCTCAGCATTGGGACATCATGCTTGTGCACAGGGGTACAAGGTAGCCTATTTCAATGTTCAGAAACTCATGCAACATACAAAAATGGCGCGTTTGGAAGGAACCATATATCAACTCTTAAACAAAATATCCAAGACCAGTTTGCTTGTCCTGGACGATTTTGGGCTGACCCATCTGGAAAAACAACACCAAATGGATCTAATGGAAATAATAGAGGACAGGCATGCCAGAACAGCTACAATAATAGTCAGTCAATTACCGGTAGGAAGTTGGTTTGATATTATAGGTGAAGCCACTATTGCAGATGCAATTTTGGATCGATTGGTGCATACCTCTCACAGAATCGAACTCAAAGGGGAGAGTCTTAGAAAATTAATGTAATTTTGTCATAGTAGCCTTTTTTAGTTACCAAAATCCAAGGGGGGTCAACATCACCGGTATTTCCAGCTACAGCTGCAGCTTAGCGAAAGTATGCCGAAAACAATGGAAGGTGATTTTTTTGATAATGCCCGCTCGCATAATCCATACAGCGAGATTTAGATTTGTCCAGGCCGAATACTTGAGGCCTGGAAATACCTTGTGGTCCCGACCTCTTGGATATCCAAGAATATCCACAGCTTGCTGTGGTACATTCAAGGTCTGTGGTCGATCGGTCTTTTCATGAATGAATCGAATGAAGTGGCCATTGATTTCCGAATATTGAATCTCGCCCCAGGTGAGGTTTATTAGGTCGCTCTATCTTAAGCCTGTCAGGGCTGAGAAGATAGCAGCAACTTTCAGTATGGGAAATTCGCACTCTGTGCTATACAAGACTTTGAGCTCTTCAAGGGTAAGAAACTCACGCTCGGTTTCCTTCTGCTTGATGTGACCTATTTTGAGCATATAGTTTTCTTCCAAATAGTCCTTTTTGAAAGCTTCTTCAATGGCTACTGGAAATACCGGTGATGTTGACCGAGAATTTACTGAAATAGGATGCCTGGCTATTTTGAGATAGCTTCTTTGCTTTGCTCTTGATACTGTGTGTCGTTTTCAGAAACTCTTTGAAGTCCTCACAAAAATCTCTATCAATATCAGCTGTACTGCACTCACCATTGGTGTACATCAAGCGCTCAACCAATTGCCATGATTGCCGTCACTGTCCCATTTCTTGCCAGTAAGTCTTTTGAAAAAATTGAGGAAATCAACTTGCTTCATTTTCTTAAAGATGAAGTCATAGTTGATACGCTGGATATCCAACTGCCTTGACGATCGAATGCTGTCGGCCTGGCAGATTCTTTGGACTTTGATGTTGGAACTCATGATAATCTCTGACTTTCATTTCGGATAGGTTTGATTCATAATGTATCATTTTGTTTCAAAATGTTTCATTAACTCTCCATTTTGGTACCTCATATAAAGATAAAGAATTAGGTACAAATAAGGTACAAAAAGCATCAAAATATCACTAAAAAAGGATAGTCAGAAAGAATATAAAAACATTTATTATAGTTAAATTAAGCTGTTTTTTAGGTTTGTTTAGATGTGTTTATGAGTTGTTTGGAAGACTACTTCCCAATACAAAACTTGCTGAAAATATTCGCCAGTAGGTCGTCGGTAGTGATCTCTCCAGTGATCTCACCCAAGAAATATAAGGAGCGACGGATGTCCATGGCCAGAAAATCGTTTGTCACCTCTTCGTCCAAACCAGTTAGAACATCCAGCAGGGACTGACGGGTTCTAGTAAGAGAATCGTAGTGACGTATATTGGTGACAATGGTATTTCCAGTCCTGAATTTGTCCAAATTGACCAGTGCTAAGATTCGATCAGTTAAGGTTTCCAGATTCTCTTTCTTTCCTGCAGAAATGAAAATTGTATCCGGATAGGATTTAGTTAACTCATTGATAAATAATGGATTGGCCTTGTCTACTTTATTCGCTACTTTAAGGAAAGGAATACCCATATTTTCCAGTTTATTAATGTCTTTGCTGATCTCAACCATGTCGGTATCTCCCAAATCAAACATATAAAGGATCAGCGAAGCAGATTTCATTTTCTCATGCGTTCGGCTTACGCCTATGGCCTCAAGAGTGTCGGTGGTTTCCCTAATTCCAGCTGTATCTGTAAACCTGAAAATCACTCCTCCAATATTGATTTCATCTTCAATATAGTCACGGGTGGTTCCGGCGATATCTGAAACAATGGCTTTTTCTTCTTTGAGTAAAGCATTGAGTAGGGTGGACTTACCCGCATTTGGTTTCCCTGCAATTACGGTTGGTACGCCATTTTTTATCACATTGCCCAAGTCAAAGCTACTGATCAATTGCTCCACAACACGGAGCAATTTTTCTACAAGTATCCTCAAATCATCTCTGCTGGCAAATTCTACATCTTCCTCTGTAAAGTCCAGCTCCAGCTCAATCATGGAAGCAAAATGAATCAGCTCGGTGCGAAGGCTGGCGATTTCTCCAGAAAATCCACCACGCATTTGGTTCATGGCTGCCTGATGAGAAGCTTCGGAATCACTGTGAATTAGGTCGGCAACAGCTTCTGCCTGGGCCAGGTCAAACTGTCCATTTAAAAAAGCGCGTTGGGTAAATTCACCGGGTAGGGCAGGGCGGGCCCCCTTTCTGACCAACAATTTGATCACCTGATTGATAATATAAGAAGAGCCGTGCGTTGAGATTTCTACTACGTTTTCTTTTGTAAAAGACTTAGGTGCAACAAATAAGGAAACCAGCACTTCATCGATCACACGTTTTTCATCCCGAATGGTGCCAAAGTGAATCGTGTGACTTTCTTGTTGCTCCAGATCCTTGCCATAAAAAACCTGATTGGCCAGTTTAAGGGCATCCTTTCCGGAAAGTCGGATTACAGCGATGGCACCTACACCTTGCGGTGTGGCCAATGCAATGATGGTGTCTTCTTTTTGACTAAAATTTTGGGCCATTAATGATCGAAATTTTCGAGTAAAAGTTTGACTGAGCTAATAAAGTTATCCGGTTCTCTATATCCAGGAAGCTGAGTGATGCTTTCCATGGCAGAATCCATGATGACAAAATTGGGATAGGATCTTACCTTCATTTGCCTAGCCATTGTTTGTCCGTTGTATTCTTCTCCCTTGAATTCAAACTTCTTCTTCCTGTCTTCCGCATTTAACTTTACGGCGTAAAAATTTTCATTTACGTATGCTATGACCTTCGGATCTGTGAAAGTATTTCTATCCATTTTCTTGCACCAACCGCACCAGTCGGTGTATACGTCAACAAGAATCATTTTTGGGTTTACAGCCGTCTTCTCTATGACTTCCTCAAAACTGTGCCATTCTATTGAATTTTTCTGGGCATTGGCCAGTTGCTGAACAAAAACCAGCAATACAACTAGTCCTACTACTTTTTTCATAATCTTATTAATAAATTATTTCTTATAGCTGTTTTTTTCTTAAATCGACAATTTGATCAATCTCCTCCATAAAATAATTGTCTCATTCAGGAAGATTATATAACGTACAATTGCCAAGCCAAGATTCAAAAGAACCTATAAAGGTTAAATTCGGTTCCATCGGATTACAAGGGGTGGAGCATTACTTGAATATTGCCAGCGACTTCTTTGGATACGAAAACTTTTTTCTGGTTGTCGATGAATAATTCCTGCGAACCATCGTAATCTGTTTTTTCCAGTACAAGCACCTTTGCGCCAATGTAGATGCCTACTTTGTCCAGGTACTTCAAAAAGGCTGCGCTGCTATCGCTGACAGAAACGATTTTTCCGCTTTGCCCAACGGGTACCTCCTGCAAGACGATTCTAGGCTTGCTACTCAATTCTCCGAATTCGTCTGGGATCGGATCTCCATGTGGATCAAATTTGGGAAATCCCAGGTATTCATCCAGGCGACGAACCAATAGGGGTGCCTTCACGTGTTCCAATTCTTCTGCGATGGCATTGACCTCATCCCAACTGAATTTTAGTTTGTCCACCAAAAATACCTCCCACAAACGATGCCTTCTAATAATGTGAAGGGCTCTTTTTCTCCCTTCTTCTGTAAGGCTTACTCCATAGTATTTGCGGTAATCGATCAATTCTTTTTCCGCCAGTTTCTTTAGCATATCACTAACTGACGCTGCCTTGGTGTTGACAGCTGCAGCGATCTCATTTGTAGTTACCTTTTCCAGCCCCTCAGCGATCAGGCTGTAAATGGTTCGCAAATAGTTTTCCTCAGCAGGACTTAAGCTTATCATAATGTGAAATTTCTACAAATATATAATTTAGGCTTGTCTAAAAAAATGTTTAATTTCAATCTAAATCACCTGTGGATAACTGTGTTCTTAACTTTTTCTAAAATTTAGATCACTATATAAAAATATTTAGACTAGTCTAAAAATGAGTTAATACATTGTTATTCAACTATTTACAAACAATAATATTGTTAAATTAAATAATCTGCGCCCGAAATAGGCGAATTGGAAAAGTACAATTGGGGCTTTTTGCTTAGGTTTTGGAGCCTAAAATTTTTGAATTAAATGCTGAAGTTTTCTACTTTCTACCTGCCAATCGATGTTTTCATCTGGCGGAAACTGGTAAAAATCAATGTTTAATAAAGTTTTCCACACTGAATGCGCCTTCTCTGAGGCTGAAAAATCGATGCATAATCCTGCGGGATACTTATCCACAATGGTTTTCCACAGTGGATTGTCAGCCATTAAAATCACCTTTTGAGAGGCAATTCCTTCATAGAGTTTGGTAGGGATTTTATCCTTAATGCTGGGCAATAAAAGATAAGGCAGTAGCAGGACATCCGCCTTGATAATCTTATCTTGGATGTCACCTGCAGGCAAAGGATTATGTGAGAGTTGGAGCTTAATTCCTCTAATCCCACCATATTTTTGTTCCAATTCCCTGGCAAATTCGGTTATTGGACAATGCCCTACAATCGTTAATTTTGACTTTGGAAGGTGTTTATGAAGTTGAAGGAACCAATTAATGGCTGGAATAACCCCATATACGGCCGTAATGGTGCCACTGATGATAAAATGGGGTGCAATGGGGTTAACCAGTCTAAAAGAGGGCTTTAGGCTGTCAGGAATAGGCGCTTTATTTTCAATTACTGTATAGTTATTGATGGCAGGCATTTCGGAAACATAGCATTGCTCAGCAAATAGGTAGTGATCAATGGCATGTTGACTGAACTTTTCTGAAATTTTAACCATTGATATACCCAAATACCGACCTAACAGAGGCAAGGTCTGGTTATAGGCCATGTTTTTGGCGTAGTTTTCCTGAACGTCATAAATAAGCCGGAAAGAAAGCAGCCATTTGCCTATTGTAGCCACTGGAAGCAATTCAAAAGTAGTCACAATGACTATGGCAGGTTTTATTTTGAATAGTTGCTGGAGAAACTTAAAAGGAACTAAAAAACGCGAAGGATGCGTTCTTGGACCGGAAAAAATTTCAATTAGTCGTATATTTTTGACCTTTGGCGTTTTTTTTGTTGAAAAACCTATGATGTTAAGGTCGTATTTATTTGTTTCACGAATTGAAAACCCGAGCTTATACAGCATTCTGGAATCATCCACTGGTTTGAGGACAGAAGCGATTATAAGGGGGATTTTTTGAGGCATAAAATAGAAAAATCAAACTAAGCTAATATTAAATTTATGGATTTACAGCATATTATTGAAAAAGCCTGGGACAACAGGGAGCAATTAAACGAAAAAGATGTTCAAATAGCGATTAAAACGGTGATTGCTGACCTGGACAATGGTAAACTAAGGGTAGCAGAGCCTGCTGAAGATGGTTCTTGGAAAGTAAATGATTGGGTAAAAAAAGCTGTAATCCTGTATTTCCCCATTCAAAAAATGAGAACAATAGAGGTTGGACCTTTTGAGTTTCATGATAAAATGGCTTTAAAAACCAACTACGCAAAACAAGGAATTAGAGTGGTTCCTCATGCGATTGCAAGATATGGCGCGTTTCTTGCAAGGGGTGTTGTGATGATGCCTTCCTATGTAAATATCGGTGCTTATGTTGACAGTGGAACCATGGTGGATACCTGGGCTACTGTTGGATCTTGTGCACAAATTGGTAAGAATGTTCACCTTAGTGGTGGCGTGGGTATAGGAGGCGTTTTGGAGCCTATTCAAGCAGCACCTGTCATCGTTGAAGATGGTGCTTTTATTGGATCCAGGGCAATTATAGTAGAAGGAGTAAGAATAGGTAAAGAGGCTGTCATTGGTGCAGGTGTTACCCTTACTGCTAGTTCTAAAATCATTGATGTTACAGGTGATGAACCAATTGAATATAAGGGATATGTCCCTGATAGATCAGTAGTTATACCAGGTACCTTAAATAAAAAGTTTAAGGCTGGTGACTATCAAGTTCCCTGTGCACTTATCATCGGTCAAAGAAAAGCCTCAACTGATTTAAAGACTTCTCTCAATGATGCCCTCAGAGATAACAGTGTAGCAGTCTAATTTCAATTTATTATATGATTTCATTAAAAAACCTTTTAAGCATATTTGTTTTGGCCACTTTGTTTGTGGCTTGCGGCAGCAGTTCTTCTAATAAAGGAGACTCTTATTACAATGATGGGCAGTACAAGGAAGCAATAGTGGCTTATACCAGTTACTTGGAAAACAAGCCTAATAATGTAAAAGTATTGTACAACAAGGGTAGGGCGCATGAAGAGTTGAATGATTTTGAAAGGGCAGAGGAAAGCTTTAAGCATGCCTTGAAACAAGATTCAAAAAACACGCAGATCCTACTGAGCCTATCCAATTTGTATCATAACAATGACAAACCGGAATTGGCACTTATGTATGCTGACAATGCTGTGTCCGTTTCTGGTGCACCCGCAATGGCCTATTTTCTTAAAGCAAGGTCCATGCATAAGCTAGGCAATGTTAAAGAAGCCCTTCGCGAGTACAATACAGCCATCAAAATGAGCCCTACCAATGGTCAGGCTTATTATTATAGAGGTATGGTTTATGCCGCTACAGACGATATAAGAAATGCTTGCAAAGATTTTAAAGCTGCAGTCAAAAATGATTACGAGCCAGCCAATGTAATGATTAAAAAGTATTGCCGATAGGGTATAGTATCAACAAAATTATTAAAAAGGCCTGAACAATTCAGGCCTTTTTTTATGTCCTAGATTTTAAGAACAGTAATAAATGAGTCAGCTATGTTGACTTATGGTCGACCTTTTGTTGGGTTTTTTTATACCAAAAGCTATTCTACTTCCGTATAATTCTATTGCCATTTCTAAGCCATTTTCTTATTAAATTTAGAATAAGGCAGTAGATAAGGTTCATGTTTAGTGTGGATTGAATAAGGGTTAAGTAAATTGACCTGATGTATATGACAGTGCTATTCCCAGTTTTTGGACAAAAATTACTTCCCCTGAGCCTGCACTTGCCTGTCCACATTTAACTTTTGTGCATTATTTAAATTCATATATTATTGATTTAGCTGCAGTAATGAGGCTTCTTCTTATCGTGTGGTTTTCAATTTTCTTTAACCAAAAAGCCGTAGGTACTACCCTAAAGTATTTTAAATCAAATGATTCATAAAGGTATTAAATTCAGGTCAGTAAGATTGAACCACCGTTTGGTTTTGTCATTTCTTTAATTTTCCGTATCAGCATAGCTCTGTAAGGTTGAAATCATTGTTTCCAAAGCCGTGAGCCCCTGAAATAACCAAGAAGCGCATACCCATTTTGGCTATAGTGTTGCCTATTGTCTGCAATATTGGGACTAAAGCTTTACAGTTTGCTTCATGAAATTTCTTTTCTCCTGCCTGTGGATATAAGCTTAAAGCGGTTGATATCAGTTACTTAGTAAAGTAATTGAATTTAGTTCAAAGAACTTGAATTACCGTACAGTAATGCCGTGAATAATATAGAATAGGGTCGAATTCAACTTTACCTGTTTATTTTAATCCATTGTTGATTCGCTAATTTTTTTATGAGGTTACAAATAGGCCATGCAAGGGAGTTGAGAAACGATTCTGATTAACCAATAAACGAATTCAGTTTGCGATTGCAAATGCTAACTGGTTTGTAGCTTAATGTGATTTGGAGCAGCAGTTATTCAATATGTTTAAACCCAGTTCAATAGAGTTGAACGTCTGTATTCCAGATTAACTTACGCTTTGACCTCCTCGAATTCCGTACTTTTTATAAGTACTTCCTAACAGTGCTTGTATTGTGTTTTATAATTCACCTTAGGTAGCATGGTCCAGCTTTTTAGGACAATACGGTAGCAAGGCCACTTACCAATTTTGATTTTATTCCTTCCTTTTGCACTGCCAATAGGACTTAAAGTACTTTGTCTCGAGGGGTATTTAAGTTGTTTGAATTCAGTTCAGTATAAAAAAATAGCAGTATTGCTTTTTTTTTAAACATAAGGACTCGAAAACAACCTTTAAGAAGGCATGGATGCTTTTAACTGCCTGGGAATCTTTGGAAAGAGCTGAGGATAAAAAAGTATTGAACAAGGCCATAAAATTTGATTTAAACCGGGATCTTAGAAATCTATAAAGATAGAATAAGCAGTTGACTTAATCCTTTATTTTGATGGTATAGCTTCCGGATAATACCGATTGATGGCTCTGTTTATTGATGCTTTAGTACCTACCTCTCCAACAGATTACCTTAGAATATTCTTTGGTTAGCATGATAAATTGTTAAATGGAGACAAGCAATGGAATGCTATATGTAACTGTTGGAATTTATTTTTCAGGAGCGGTATGGTCACACAAGTCCTCCGTTAGGGTGTGTCCAGATCCTTCACAAACAGGACAGAAATCTGTTTCAACCAAGGTTCCATGACAGGAAGTACAGGTTAATCTACCTTTTCCTGAACAACGTTCGCATTCAAAATACTCAATGATGTTGAAAACATTTTTCTTGGTCACCATTCCATCCCCAGCGCATCGGCTACAACCTATGACACCTTTACCTCTGCAGAGTGAACAAGCTTGTTCCGCTTTGCCTTCACCGTGGCAAGTTTCACATATTCCATACCTGTAACCCCTTGCATCACAATATTCGCAAGCAGCAATTTCTTCCAATGGATGTGTCAATGCAGTTTGCAATGCTTTGGCTTGTTTGTAATAGCTACCTTTAAAACCATTGAGGTCCAGGTATTTATTGACAAAACTATTACTGTTATGGTATTGGCCCAACTCAAACAGTGTTTTCGAAAATAAATAGGGCATTTCGGGGGGAATAGGTTGGTTGCTATCGATGATCTCCCTGAAAATACCATTGGCTTTTTTATAATCGCCTTTATCCATCGCTGCTGAAGCATTCTCCAACATGGCTGAAGTTGTTCCTAAACTAGGTCCTGATTGGGCATGGGAGGTAAATGGATGAAGTAGACCGAAGGTTACTAATAGCAGTATAAGTAATAGATAAGGGCTTTTTTTCATTGTTGTTGCTTCTTCTGGTTGGCAAAGTAAATACCTTTCAGGAAATATTCAATTTTCATACAAAACTTTAATGTTTTTTAACCTGTAACCGAAACATTTCAGCCATTTCCATAACATCAGCAGGAAATTTATAGAATTACAACTTTAAATATTTTTTGACTTTTTTTTATAAAAAGTATTTTATCCATTATTTGGCCAAATAGCGCTATTTAAACACAAATAAACAGGAGCAATTGATCGATTTAAAATGAATATAGGAGTTATAAAGGTTAATAATTGTATTATTTATGTATAGCTGAAGATTAATACTTCCTTTTAGTTGTAAATTGAATAATAAGTAGGTGTTCTATATAATTATTTTGTTTAAATTGGGTTGATAAATTGACTATTATACGGTAAAAATTGCCTGGTATTATAGCATTTATTGGCAATTATATTTTATATTGTAAGGCATGTATATAAACTATAAAGTTTGGTAAGTTTCTTAAGCATCTAAAGTTCTAAAGAAATTTTTAATTGGCTAACTGTCTGTTTTCCTAGTATATCTTTCCTTTATCAAATATTAGTGTGTCCGAAAGTGGAACAGTTATTGCGTATCGAGATTGTACAAATGCGAGCCGTTTTATAATAAAACAGTAATATTAGCCTTTTGCACTGTAAATAAACCGTTCATAAAAATCAGGTTTATTTTTGAAGTACAAAATAAACTTATAAATTACAGGTTCAAATACTAATTCACATAAAAAAAATACATATGATTTCATCACTTTTAGAAAACCTGTCACCAGAATTAATCTCGGGTCTTACCGAAAAATTTGGTCTTGATCAAAGCAAGGCTTCAGAAGCAGTTAGCACTACCAAAAACAGTTTGCTGGAAAGTTTAACAAAAGAGGCAACTGGGGGAAATTTTGATGGAATTCTTGGAATGCTTAATACAGGAAGCGGTTTGACCTCAAATCCAATGTTTAAAAGTATCTTAGGAAATCTTACTGGTAATTATGCATCCAAACTGGGGCTTTCTCCAGAAATGGCCATGTCTATTGCTTCCTTTGTTTTACCTAAAGTAATTTCTGCTATATCTGGTTCAAAAAGTGGGGATTTAGACAAATCTGAATTGGTTTCAATGTTGGGCAAATCATCAGGAAAAGCCATTGCTGATAAGGCTTCTGACCTACTCAAAGGTGGTCTTGGTGGTTTATTCAAATAATACTTTAATTCATTAAATTTAATTGTATCAATATGTCAAATTCTATTAGCAAAATTGAGGGAATAGGCCCGGTAAATAAAGAAAAACTTTCTGCGGCTGGAATAATTACGGTTGAAAATTTACTCGAAAAAGGCGCTGCAAAAAGTGGCCGAAAAGAAATTGCCGCTGCAAGTGGTATTGACGAGAAAGTAATATTGAATTGGGTAAATATGGCTGATTTGTTCAGAATCAAAGGCATAGCCAGTCAATTTGCAGAACTACTTAAAGCAGCTGGTGTAGACACCGTTAAGGAGTTGAGAACTAGAAATGCGGAAAATTTACATCAAGCACTTGTGAGTACCAATGAGGCCAAAAATTTAACCAATGCTGTACCAGCACTTTCAAAAGTGACGGATTTTATTGAGCAAGCGAAAAACCTGGAACCTAAAGTGACCCACTAATTCAAGAAAATTCACCCCTAATTTGGTAATAAGTAGACTATTTCCTAATTAGGGGTGTAGCATTTAACCGTGCATACTTCATTTCGGGTTAGACCTTAATGTGATCAATGGGATTGCATTAAGGTTTTTTATATTAAAGACAAATTGATGGAACAAATAGATAAGTTCAAAGAGCATATCAACCTCGGATACACTTTTAAGAAGGATTCCTTTATCATAGGTACAGGCATGCTTGATAAGGCAGCGCTTACAGGTGCACAAGTAAAAATTCCTCTTAAAACCCTAAATAGGCATGGTTTGATTGCTGGTGCTACAGGAACGGGTAAAACAAAAACGCTTCAAGTCATAGCGGAACAACTTTCTTTGAAGGGTATTCCGTCAGTTTTAATGGACCTAAAAGGTGATTTGACTGGATTGGCTTGCCCGGGAACCAACAATGAGCACATTGAAAGAAGATCTGAGAGCATTGGTATTCCTTACGAAGCTACAGGATTGCCTGTGGAATTAATGTCTATTAGCAATGAGAAAGGAGTCAAGTTAAAGGCCACGGTATCTGAATTTGGACCTGTATTGATGGCTCAGATTTTAGACTTAAATGATACTCAATCTGGGATCTTGTCTTTGGTTTTTAGGTATTGCGATATGAAACATCTTCCTTTATTGGACTTGATGGACCTGAGAAGTATTCTGAAATATGCCATCAATGAAGGAAAACAAGAAATAACCAAGGAGTTTGGGGCAGTTTCCTCCAGTTCTGTCAATACCATCCTTCGAAAAATTATTGAGCTTGAACAACAAGGAGCGGAAAATTTTTACGGAGAACGCTCATTTGAAGTAGAAGATTTTGTCAGAAAAGAATCTGGTAAAGGAGTGATTTCTATCATTAGACTGACTGACATTCAAAATCGGCCCAAGCTATTCAGTACTTTTATGTTGAGCCTGCTGTCTGAAATCTACGAAACATTTCCTGAACAAGGGGATCAGGATGCCCCTAAGCTTTGCCTGTTCATCGATGAAGCGCATTTGGTGTTTTCAAATGCCAGTAAGGACCTTTTAGAAAAAATTGAGGCAATTGTAAAATTAATACGGTCTAAAGGTGTAGGTATCTTTTTCTGTACGCAAAGTCCAACGGATGTTCCAGACGAGATTTTAGGACAATTGGGATTAAAGGTGCAACATTCCTTACGTGCTTTTACAGCCAAGGATCGAAAAGCCATTAAAAAAGCAGCTGAAAATTACCCAATATCGCCATTTTATGACACTTCTGAGGTTTTGACCGCCATGGGTATAGGCGAGGCCTTGATAACTGTCTTGAATGAAAAAGGCATTCCAACCCCTCTTGTTCATACCCTTTTAAGGGCACCGGTGTCGAGAATGGGCATTTTAAGTTCTGAAGAAATTGACTTACAGGTAGGAAAGTCTAATTTGATAAAAAAATACAATGAACCTATCAATAGAGAAAGTGCTTTCGAAATCTTAGAAGAAAAAATCAACAATGCAGCTCCTGAAAAGGAAGAAATGGAGCCACCAACCAAAAGTCAAAGGAAAGCTTCGGCTGCTAAAGATGTTGGTTTCTTTGAATCTTTAAGTAAAAACACCATGGTTAGGCAATTGGGAAGAACATTTTTCAGAGAATTGACCCGGGGGATAATGGGTTCACTGAAAAATAAAAAAAGATAATTAGAAGGCTGAATTCGTAAGGTGGAAAAATTAAAGGTTGGAATAATAGGGGGTGGTGCCTCCGGATTTTTTGCAGCAATTCAAGCTGCTAAGAATGGAGCAGAAGTTTATTTATTTGAAAAAAGCAGTAAAGTTCTGTCAAAAGTATTGGTTTCAGGGGGAGGAAGGTGCAATGTAACCAATGGAACTAGCTCTCCTTCTGAGTTTCTGAAAGGGTATCCACGAGGGAACAAATTCATGAAAAAGGTTTTCAGAAGCTTTAATCCCAAAGATACTGTCTCTTGGTTTGAAAGCAGAGGGGTTCCGTTGAAGACGGAGCAAGATGGCCGGGTATTTCCGGTGAGTGATAGGTCTTCAAGCATAGCAAATTTATTACAGGAAGAGGCTCAATCTGTTGGAGTTAAAGTTATTTATCAATCTGGTATTCAGGAAGTAGAAAGGGTTAATGGAAAGTTTTTGCTCAAGATATCCAATGAAAATAGAGAGGTGGATAGACTAGTAATCTGTACCGGCGGCAAACCTAAGAAAGAGGGCTATACCCTGGTAGATCAGCTTGGGCACAGTATAAACCCACCCATTCCATCCCTTTTCACCTTCAACGCACCCTCCTCAGAAATCATAGCACTTAAAGGATTAAGTGTCTCAAATGGCCATATTCGCTTTGAAGGGAGCCAGTTACAATATTCTGGACCGATATTAATTACCCATTGGGGAATTAGTGGACCTGCTGTTTTAAAACTTTCTGCTTTTGGTGCAGAATGGCTGCATGAGAACCACTATGAAGCGACAGCACTTATTAAATGGCAAGCTGACTTTACCGAAGATGGACTAAGAGTTGAGCTGTTGACTTTTAAGAGTGTGCACCCATTAAAGAAAATTTCAAAGAACCCTCTATTTGGACTGCCGGGTAGATTGTGGGAATTTCTTACAGAAAAAGCTGAAATTGATCAGGATTTAAGGTGGGAGGCAGTAAATAAGAAAAAAATCAATAAATTGATTGAAAATTTATTCAGATTTTCTTTAAAAATCTCAGGAAAAACTACCTTTAAGGAAGAGTTTGTTACTGCTGGTGGTGTGTCGCTTAATGAGATAGACGCAAATACCATGGAAAGCAAATTGGTCAAAGGATTGTTCTTTGCCGGTGAGGTCATTGATGTGGATGGGATCACTGGAGGGTATAATTTTCAGGCAGCCTGGAGTACAGGATTTTTGGCTGGAAATGCTTCAAGTCTTATTGAGAAATAGGATTTTTTATTTTTTGAGAAATTGATGAAATTACTTGAATAAAAATTTATCTATTAGGAGATTGAACCATGACAGCGGTAGGGTAATGCTGGAAATAACAAAGATTGATTGATTTTTGTAAAGATTCCATTTCGTAGTAGGATGACTATTGCCTATATTGGTTTCAACTAAACAACAACTATGGAAGGTGATTTTATTAACATCGATTTTAAGAAAATCGAGGATATGGTAGAAGATGATTTGGACTTCAGAAACCAATTGTTGGATGCTATTGAGATTGCAATTGAAGAATTAGAAACTGCTTATATCAAAGGTATTGATGAGGAAGACTTGCTCTGCATTAAGCAAGCCAGGCATAAAATAAAGCCTACTTTGGGCCTGTTTGGTTTAAAAAGGCTTACTAAAATTTTGGCTAATGGTAAGCGGATGATGGAAGAATCTGCTTTTGACAATGACATGCAGGCACACTTGGCGGAATTTAAAGAAATAACGAAAGCAGTCCTTTCCGAAGTAAGAAATTATCGTTAAGCGCTTCATTCTGTTGGCGGCCTATTAAGCATATATATACTAATGCTTTTTTTAACTATATGAAAACAATAGGTCCAGCAATGGCTTAAACGTATTCGAAAAGGACTTTAAAAACTTTAAACTTTTTGTAAGGCAAGTTCACTGATTTTATCTGCTATAGACAGTGCACTGGTGGCTGCAGGAGAGGGTGAATTGATAACATGCACAGCCTTAGCCGTTTCCTGAATAGCAAAGTCATCCAATAAGCCGCCTTCTTTGTCACAAGCCTGCGCCCGAACGCCCGCGCCGCCTGACACAAGATCAGTAGGCATAATATCAGGAATCAGCTCTTGCAAAGCTTTGGTAAATGCAGCCTTGGAAAATGACCTTTTGTATTCTCCTAAACCAGTTTTCCAGTATTTACCAGCTACCTTCTGTAAACCAGGCCAGGTAACGGCATCCAAAAATTCCCTAAGATCAAAGTCTGTTTTTTTATAGCCTTCTTTTTTGAAAGCCAATACAGCATTGGGGCCTGCTTCTACGCCTCCTTTTTGCATCCTTGTAAAATGAACACCCAGAAATGGGAAGTTTGGATCCGGCACCGGATAAATCAAGTTTTTAACCAGGTACTCTCGCTCTTTTTTGATTTTAAAATATTCCCCCCTAAATGGTATAATTCTAATGGGTAGGGGATCTTTTTCAAGCATGCCTGCGACTTTGTCTGCATAAAGTCCTGCGCAATTTATAACCACTTTTGTGGTAATTTCACTACTTGAAGTATTAATAGTGATGGTGTTCTTTATCTCCTTAATGTCCAGTACCTTATAATTGAATAATACTACTCCTCCTAGTGCTACGAATTTTTTCTCGTAAGCCATGGCTACGCGCTTATAATCTACGATTCCAGTTTGAGGAACATGTAAAGCACCAACACCCTGGCAATAAGGTTCAAGTTCTTTTAGCTCATCGATCGATATTGAACGAACGCCTTCAAGCCCATTCTGCAAGCCTCTTTCAAGCAAGCGGTTAAGTTGAGGCAATTGATCTTTTTTGGTAGCAACTACCACCTTTCCAGTTATTTCAAACGGTAGCTCATTTTCTTCACAGAAACGTATCAATTGATGGTATCCATCGATACAATTCTTGGCTTTTAGACTTCCAGGAGCATAGTACAATCCAGAGTGGATCACTCCACTGTTGTTTCCTGTTTGATGGCTGGCTACTTCTGGTTCTTTCTCCAGAACGGCCACTTTCAATTCTGGTCTTTGTTCTTTTATCTTTAATCCAGTGGCCAATCCAACGATTCCACCGCCAATTATTGTAATATCGTAAAGCATATTTCTATTTTCTTAGAGAACAAATATACACAGTAGATTGATACTTTTTTTCCGGAGATACCATTTTACTTCTCTTTAATGAGTAGCAATTGCTTTTATGGCGTTTAAAATAATCTACCAATTGTCATCTTCTTCGGGAGCTTGTTCTTGTTTGTCTTTATAGGTTGAAAAATAGTCTGGATTTTTTTCAGCAATAACTAAATTCGGGCTTTGTAGTAAATCATTGATCTTCAGCAATTTTTCATAGCCGGGCTCCTGTATATGAGCAGGTACCTTGAACAACCTTGGGTCATCTTTCTTCAATTTACCTTCTGCTGTGAATAGGTAGGGCCATAAAGTTTTGGAGCAGGAATAGGCTATATAATCAACAGGATATTTATTGAGATATTCTGAAAGTTTCTCGTTGATTTCTTCAAAAAACTTCTCCGAAGCCTCAAGTCTTACCCTTGAACCAGCCCTGGATTTCCCTTTGGTTTTCAAATATTTGATTTGACTTTTTCCTTGTTTCTTTCTAACCATATAAGCTCTAATGACCTTGTGTTCGGCATTGATCCCCTCCTCAAAATAACCCAATGCGGCAGTTCCTGCCCTGATAAGGAATACAATCCAATTCTTTTCCACCTTAGAAATTCCGTTTGTTTCAGGATCAAAGGATAGGGTGAAGGGCAGCCACAAGTCTCCAATTATTTCTCCCTGCTCATAAATCCGAAGTTTATGCCTTGAAGGGTCATAGGACAGGTCCAGCTTTCTTATTAAAAGCCAATCTAAAAATTTTTCAATATTGTTTATGATCATTAATTGAAATTGGAAACGTGTATTTTTAGTTTAGCAGAGCTCATTTTTTTTTCAAAATTATACCACCACTACACTATTTATAAATGGCTCTAAATCCCCCTTCAAAATTAGACATAAAGATTGCAAATAGGGTTTATTTTATGCACTGATTTTGGTACATTTAGTATTTTACCACGAATATACAATTGGTTTGCTGTTGTTTTTGATACTGAATAACTACATTATTACTTATTGATGATTTAACCCAAAATAGATACTTATGAATATTGCCATGCTTGGTTCAGGGTTTATTGCCCGTTTTTATGCAGATACACTTCATGCCCAGAGAAGGTTGGACAGGATAATTAGTGTTTATTCCAGAAATGAGGAAAACGCTAAAAGATTCGCTCAGGATTATGGATTGGAAACTTACAGTTCTTCCATGGAAGAAATCATCAACAATGAAAAGATAGAGGTAGTCATTATTTCCTTGCCAAATCACCTGCATGAAGCCGCAGTAATGGCCTGTGTGAAAGCGGGAAAGGCAGTGCTGTGTACCAAACCGCTGGGTAGAACGGCAAAAGAAGCCAAAAAAATGCTTGATGCTGTGGAAAAAGCAGGGGTTTTTGCTGGGTATTTAGAAGACCTTTGTTATACCCCTAAGTTTTTGAAGTCGGTAGAAAGTGTAAATGCAGGAAGCCTGGGTAAAATTTTGTGGACCAAATCCAGAGAGGCCCATCCAGGCCCACACAGTGATTGGTTTTGGGACAAAGAACAATCCGGAGGGGGAGCCATTATAGACCTTGGTTGCCATTGTGTAGAAATCGGGAGGAATTTTATTGGTAAATCCGTACGTCCAGTAGAGGTGATGTGCTGGGCAGCTACGCAAGTTCATCCCATAGCTGCTGAAGACCACGCCATAGGACTGGTGAAATATGAAAATGGAGCCATTGGCCAGTTTGAAGTCAGTTGGACTTTTAGAGGGGGCATGGATTTGAGAGATGAAGTAATGGGGACCGAAGGAACGATCTGGTTGAATAGTTTTTTACGGACGGGTTTCGATATGTTTACAACGGGAAAAGGAGCCAAATACATTGCTGAAAAGGCGGAATCAGATTCAGGATGGTTGTTTCCTGTGGGGGACGAGGCACATGAACTTGGGTATCCACACATGTTTACAGACATGTTTGAAGCCATGGACAAAGGCACAGCCCCAAGAGAAACTTTTTATGATGGATACATTGTCAATGCAATTCTGGATGCCGCATTTTTATCCGCAGAAACGAAACTTTGGGAACAAGTAATCATTGAAGACTGGAGGGGAGACCAAAACCAGGAGCAAGAGAAAAGTTTCATCAGTCACGATGACGATTATTTTCTAATCAAGAAAGAAAAATTACCCAATGGTGATGAGAAGCTTATCCTAAAACACAAAGAAACAGGAAAAGTGATTCAAAAGACTACTCGTTCCTAACCATTTATATGACCATTTCGCTATCAGTATAAAATCAGGTAAAATTTAATAAAACACAGCCGACAAAGCCTAGTTTTTGTATTATTTAGGTTATTATTGCGCTTTAAATTAAATATTTTATTTATTACTTGTCAAATGCTCCATTTTTAGTTTTGGCGGTAAGCTAAATTTGTCATGCGGAAAAGTTTTATTTTATTATTAGTTATCCTTTTTGCCATTCCCGGAATGGCCCAAAAAATCAATGAAGATTACAGGTTAAATATAAAAAGGGCAAGTTCTCCAGTTTTGATTGATGGTGTAGTGGATGAGCAGGCCTGGGCCGATGCCGATGTAGCCAAAGATTTTTACATGATTCTTCCCATGGACACCAGTTATGCTGATGTGAAGACAGAAGTAATGATGACTTATGATGATGATCAAATTTACCTATTGGTGATCAATCACCATGGGGAAGAAGGACCATATTATGTTGAATCTTTGCGTCGGGACTTTGCATTTGGTAAAAACGATAACTTTTTGCTTTTTATGGATCCCTTTGATGACCAAACCAATGGTTTTTCTTTTGGTGCCAATGCAGCTGGAGCCCAATGGGATGGGATCATGTATGGAGGAGGAAGTGTAGATTTGAGTTGGGACAATAAATGGGTTTCTAAAGTGCAGAATTATCCCGACAAATGGGTGTTTGAAGCTTCCATTCCCTTTAAATCCATAAGGTATAAAAAAGGAATCAAGGAATGGGGTATTAATTTTAGTCGTAAAGACCTTAAATCAACTGAGAAATCTTCCTGGGCCCCGGTTCCACGTCAGTTCCCTTCTGCTTCCCTTGCTTATACAGGCATATTGGTATGGGACGAGGCACCACCTGAAGCGGGAATGAATGTTTCTGTGATTCCTTATGTAATGGGAGGTAGGGTAAAAGACAATGTCAGAGAATTGCCCTCAGATTATCAGAATAGAGTCGGTGTGGATGCTAAAATTGCAATAAGTTCCTCGCTAAACCTTGATTTGACAGTCAATCCTGACTTTTCCCAAGTGGAAGTAGATCGTCAAATTACCAACCTAGATCGCTTTGAGTTGTTTTATCCTGAACGTAGGCAGTTTTTTCTGGAGAATGGCGATTTGTTTGCTAGTTTCGGTTATGAAACCATCCGTCCTTTCTTTTCAAGGAGAATTGGTTTAAATGCACCCATTCAGTTTGGTGCACGTCTAAGTGGTAAGATCAACAAGGATTGGCGTATTGGTGCCATGAATATGCAAACAGGTAAGGTGGGTGAGACCAATACCCCCGGGCAAAATTTCACAGTATTGGCTGGACAAAGAAGGGTAGGTCAAAGATCAAACATTGGGGCGATATTTGTCAATAGAACCAATATTGGTGTTTTACCTACAGGTGGAGACAATCCTGGAGACCCTATCGCCAGCTACAATAGGAATGCGGGTTTGGAATACAATCTGGCCTCCTCCAATGGGAAGTGGGCAGGTAAGGCTTTCATTCTTAAATCCTTTAGCCCTTTAGAAGAAAATCAGAGCATGGTCCACGCTGCCAATATCCGGTATTTGGGTGGAAATTTGATTTGGGAATGGAAACATGAATATGTGGCACCAAACTACCTGGCAGAAGTAGGTTATGTGCCTAGAAATGGGTATTACCGAATAAATCCCAATGCATCCTATTTGTTTTTCCCTAAAAGTAAATTAATACTAAACCATGGGCCCACGATCAATACCTCCTTGTTTTACGATATGGATGTGGAACAAACTGACAATATTACGGAACTTTCTTATGGCTTGAAGTTTAGGAGTCAAAGTGTATTGACAGCAAAATATGCTTACAACCATATAATATTGCAAAGGCCTTTTGATCCTACCAATTACAGTCAATCTACCCTTGATGCCTTTACTGAACACCAATGGAATTCCTTTGGTATGGAATACATTTCCAAACCGCAAAGCCTTTTTACCTATACCTTTACTTCTCAATACGGTGGTTACTTTGCTAATGGAGAACGTTTCAATATTGCCGGTGAGTTGGGGTACCGTTTTCAACCTTATGTTGGCCTTTCTATCACAGGTAATTACAATCAAATAGACTTGCCAGAACCCTGGGGCAATACCAAATTTTGGCTTGTAGGACCAAGAGTGGATGTGACTTTTACCAATACCCTGTTCTTTACTGCATTTGGCCAGTACAACGAACAGATCAACAATATTAACCTTAATACCAGGTTCCAATGGAGATTTAAACCAGCTTCTGACCTTTACCTGGTTTATACTGACAATTATATACCTTCTCCATTCTATGTTAAAAATAGAACGCTGGCATTGAAATTCACTTATTGGTGGTCATTGTAAAAGATTTTGGGGGTTACCATGGAGTAACTCCCAATAATTTTTCACCCAAAGGGCTGAGTTCCGCTTGTGGGTACTTGCTTTGTTCCCATTTTCTAGGATCTCCAGGAAAAGCATAGCCTTCTGGAGAAATTCTATTTTTCCAGGAAGAAATCCTCCAGTTTTTCATCTCCTTATTGTCCTCTTCGGCAGGCATCATAGATATATATTGTGCCATACGTACATTGTTTCGACTTATGTTTGGCCGGATGCCATGGGGAAGTTTGCTATTGAAAATCAACAAATCGCCTTCCATTAATTTAACTTTTGTCAACTCAAAACCACTGATGTCTGGTTTAAAATGATCCCGATCTTTCGGCTGGTCTTTTTTCCAGGTATTGTAAGTTCGGTAAAGCTCAGGGATACATTGGAAACCACCAACATCAGTATCGTCCTGATTGTTTAAAGCCACAAGTCCTTGAACATTTTGGGGATTGGTCTCTGGATCGTAATCCCAATGGATAAATCCCTTAAACTCAAAACCAGGTCTTGAAGGCAGGTTTAGATTGGCCCGGTCTATGGTTACCCACAGGTTTTCCATGCCCCAAATATCTGAAAATGTTTCATATACCTTTGGATGCTGCCGGATATCCCAAAGGAATTGGTGGTTGTAAACCTCTACCATTCCACTATTGGTAAGTTCTTTCATTTCCATTTCTTTGGATTCCCTGGCATACCAGGTTGAAATGTCCCCAGGATCTTTCTCTTCAAATTCCCATAACAATTTGGACATTCTTTCAGTCATGGTTTTAGGAACTGCCTTTCGTATTATTACATAACCGTTTTCTATCCAGAAATCCCAATCTGATTCTGTTAACACTTTTAAAGGCAAGCCATTGGATCTGTCGTTTAAACGGTACTTGCTCGAATAGGCTGTGGAAGGATTGCCTGGTATATCTTTGTGGTTTTTATTAATGGCCATAGTGGATTTTTAACTTTACAGACCTGTATAAGTTAGCATTTTAAATTAAATTCTACAATTTCACAACAGGAGGACCCAAATTCTTAGCCTGATCTGCCTATATTTCCATTAATATAATTTAGTTTTAGGTTAACTAACACAATGCTTACTTTTAACTATGATACCTAAACCCACGAAGCTAGCCTACCAATATCCCATAGGTATATGCTTATTGATAATATTTAGCATTTTTTTAAACAGTTCGCTCAAAGCACAAAGTAGTGCTACCATTTACCATGGTCTTTTAAAGCTTCAGGAAACCAAAAGGGTACTGTATGTGGCCGCTCATCCTGATGATGAAAACACCAGACTGATTGCCTACCTGGGCAATGAGGAAATGGCTGAAGTGGGCTACCTCTCCCTTACCAGGGGGGATGGCGGACAGAACCTTATAGGAAAGGAACTGGGGATAGAACTGGGAATGATCCGTACCCAGGAATTATTAAAAGCCAGAGAGACAGACGGAGGGAAGCAGTTTTTTTCCAGGGCCATTGATTTTGGTTACAGTAGAAATCCAGACGAAACATTAAATAACTGGGATCGGGAAAAACTTTTGTCAGATGTAGTATGGGTCATTCGAAAATTTCAACCAGACATTATCATTACCAGATTCAATACAACACCGGGAATTACCCATGGTCACCACACTACTTCAGCCATAATAGCTGGTGAAGCTTTTAAAGTTTCAGGGGACCCTACAGTTTTCCCAGAGCAATTGTCCCATGTAGCACCCTGGTCTGCCAAAAGGATCTTTTGGAATGCTTATACCTGGGGAGGCAAATATGAACCGAAGCCGGAAAAGCAATATTATGAATTCCCTGTAGGTAAATTTAATCCATTGTTGGGAAAGAGTTATTCAAAAATAGCTGCTGATAGCCGTACCATGCACAAATCTCAGGGTTTTGGGGCAACCGCTGATATCGGTGAAGGAACAGATTTTATCGAATTTGTAGATGGATTGGCTTTCACCAAATCACCTTTTGAGAACATTGAGGAAAGGTGGAAACAATTGGCTAACGGCAAAGTCATCACCCAGAAAATAGAGACCTTGGTTAAAAGTTTTGACTTTGTGAATCCAGCCAATAATGTCGGGCAGTTGATTGAAATCAGGAAGGAGTTAAATAAAGTTCAAGAGAATTTACCCTGGGTCAAAGACAAGCAATTACTTGTCAATCAATTGATAATGGAGACTATCGGTTGGAAAGCCTTGTTTCTTTCTGACACAGAATTGAATTATCCTTCGGGTGATATAAAGGGTAAAATCATCCTTAATCAAGTGACAGCAAATCAAGTAAACCTACAGTCTTTTCGTGTTTTTGATCAAACTTTATCATTGAAAGCCAATCTGGCAAACAATAAGTCAATCGTGGAAGAATTGGTCTTTAAAATTCCTGCGGACCATTTGAATTCTCAACCTTACTGGCTCAGAAATGAACCTGAAAATAATCTCTATACAGTAAAAGACCAGAAGATGATTGGCAAGCCTTATAATGCGCCAACCATTGAGGGGGTTTTGTCCTTCACTTTAAATGGGGAACAGTTTGAGTTGCCCATACCCCTGCAATACCGATACAATGATCGGGTGAGTGGGGAAATCATTCAACCCTTTAAAGTAGTTCCTGAAATAGCAGTAGCTGTAGAACAAAACAATGTGTTTCTCCTGAACCGTAGGCCCGGTAATTTGGATGTACTTGTCAAGTTTGGCAAAGAAATTAAGGAAGGCCAATTACATATAGATGGATTAAAAGGTTTAGAATTTACCGTTAAGGATAAATTGGTTGATGACAAAAATAAAACCATCCGCTATCAAATTGAGCTGAAGAATGCCAATGGAGAAGAAAAGACTTCCCACAAGGTTTATTATCAAACGGTGAATGGTGAAGTTTATCAAAAGGATACCAAGCGTATACTGTATCCCCACATTCCCAACCTTACTTATTTTCCTGACGCCACATTTAATTTGATACGGCTTAACATGGAAGTCAGCAACCAAACCATTGGTTATGTCCAAGGTGCAGGAGATGACGTTCCTGAAATTTTGAGAAACCTGGGCTATAAGGTAGAGGCGATTGAAGATTCTCAGTTGGGCTCGGATTTATCAAAATACAATACCATTATTACTGGAATAAGAGCATTTAATGTAAATCAAGCACTGGCCACAGGTAGGGATGCATTAATGGACTATGTCAAAACAGGGGGAAACCTAATCATTCAATACAATACGAGTGCTTCCCTTTTGAGCAATGAATTTGGGCCTTATCCTTTGACCTTGTCACGAGACCGGGTAACTGTCGAAGATTCTCAAGTCAAAGTTTTGCTTAAAGACCATCCTGTTCTTAACAGTCCCAATAAAATCAGTTCCTTAGATTTTGAAGGTTGGGTACAGGAGCGTGGTTTGTATTTCCCTGGTACCTGGGATACGCATTATCAAACCCCTCTATTAATGCAGGATCCTGGCGAAGCGCCCTCCAAAGGAAGTCTTCTGGTTGCCGATTATGGTAAGGGAACCTATACCTATTCAGGTATTTCCTGGTTTCGCTTGCTTCCTGCAGGAGTACCGGGAGCCATCAAACTATTTGTCAATTTAATAGAGCAAGGCAATGAAGAATAGTAAGGAATATCAAAACTGGAACCGCTTGTATTGGCTTCAAATAGTCGTTTTGGGGGTTATAATTGCTGTTTTGTATTGGTTAACTAAACATTTTTCATGAGTTATCTGGATTGGACTATTCTATTTGGAACACTGCTGATCATCGCAGGATATGGCATTTATAAAACGTACGGGCCAAAGGATATGGACAAATATATCCGTGGGGGCAATGACATGAATTGGCTTACCATTGGTCTGTCAATTATGGCCACCCAAGCCTCTGCCATAACCTTTTTGAGTACACCTGGGCAAGCCTACTCAGATGGCATGCGATTCATTCAGTTTTATTTTGGCTTACCAGTGGCCATGATTTTTATTTGCATGTTTTTCCTGCCCATTTACTATAAACTTAAAGTTTATACGGCCTATGAATTTCTCGAACAAAGATTTGACCTAAAGACAAGAACTTTGACCGCAAGTCTATTTCTGGTACAGAGAGGTTTAGCGGCGGGTATTACCATATATGCTCCAGCTATAATATTGTCCACATTATTGAGTTGGAACCTTACCTTTACCAATGTATTCATAGGTTGTATTGTGGTGATTTACACGGTTTCGGGTGGGACCAAGGCGGTTTCGGTGACGCAAAAACATCAGATGACGGTGATGATGGGAGGAATGGTGCTGGCTGGAATTATCGTAATACAAATGATCCCCGTAAGTTTCACAGAAGCTTTGCATGTTGCAGGCAAAATGGACAAGCTAAATATTGTCAATTTTGAATTTGATTTATCGGACAGGTATAACTTTTGGTCTGGGTTTACTGGGGCTTTGTTTCTATTCCTTTCGTATTTTGGAACAGATCAATCGCAGGTGCAGCGGTATTTGAGTGGAAAGACCCTGACTGAAAGTAGGATGGGCCTAATGATGAATGGCTTTTTAAAGGTTCCGATGCAATTTATTATCCTATTTATAGGGGTGATGGTGTTTGTATTTTACCAATTTTTTCAACCTCCGGTTTTCTTTAATACCATACAGTTGGATAAATTAAAGCAAAGTGAATATGTACATGAATTCAATGATTTGGAACAAGAATATACCAATATCTTTGAAAGCAAGGGGCAGAGTATAGATGGATTATTGGGCGCCATCGAAAAGGAGGATCAGGTAGCTGTTGACCAATACACAGCAGCGATCAGCGAGCACTCAAAATCACAGGAAGAAGTAAGGGAAAAGGTTAAGGATTTGATCGTTAAAAATGATCCATTGGCAGAAACCAGAGATACGGATTATGTGTTTATGCGCTTTGTGATGGACTACCTTCCACAGGGGGTTATTGGCTTGCTTTTCGCAGTGATCTTTAGTGCGGCCATGTCTTCGACCGCCTCAGAATTGAATGCGTTATCTTCTACCACTACGATAGATATTTACAGAAGGTCTATAAACAAAAAACAAAGTTCACATCATTACATGAAATCTTCCAGGTGGTTTACCGTGCTTTGGGGAGTATTCGCTATTCTTTTCGCTACTTATGCCACCTTATTTGAGAACCTTATTCAGGCCGTAAATCTTTTAGGTTCCTTGTTTTATGGGAGTATCCTGGGAATATTTATGGTCGCCTTTTTTATGAAATGGGTAGGAGGGAGAGCGGTATTTATAGCGGCCATTATTACAGAAATTCTAATACTGACATTGCATTATTTCAACGGAAAAACAATAGGAGATACCAGCATTGATATAGGTTTTTTATGGTACAACGCCATTGGTTGTTTGTTGGTAATGGCGATTGCTGCCATTTTAAATTTGTTTTTTCCCAAGCGTGAGAAATTGATTGTAGGTTAGGAGTAGATCAGGCAACGGATTGAAACACAAATGTAAATAAACGTGGACAGGTTAACTTGAAAAATACCTGGCCATTGTTTTGGCCCATAAATCAGGATTATGCTATAATCTTTCTTTTACGTGATGGATTAGGAGAATCATAGTAGAATAGGTGACCAGGTTTCTATTTCCCTATCCCTGTAAAGGACGAAATATCACAGCCAGGAATGTAGCCAGTGTTTCAGTGAATGCACATTAAATGATTTGGCAGTATTGTTGCCTGTTTTTAACAACAATACTGCCAAAATCCGTTCATCAATTGGATATTTAATGTAACTTTTTCTAATTCGTAGCCTCGAGATTAAAGGTATGCTATAGTTTATTATTTGAGGAAATCAATCAATCGCTGGTTTAGCGCTACATAATCGGGATTTCCTTCTGCTTGAGCCATTACCATTGACTCCTGCGCAGTAGCAATGGCCTCGCTTTTATTGCCCAATGCCGCTTGTATTTTTGCCTTCAAATGAACGGTATAATACTTAGGATCAGAATCAACGGATTTTGAAACCCATTCCAAGGCCGTATTGAGATTCTTTCCTTGAGAATAATAATAATTAGCTGCTTGAAATAGTAAGCCTGCATCATCACTCTCCTGATCAATAAGCAACTCTTTGATTTGACCCATTACCACCCGATCAACCTCCATCTCTATAGCGAAACCCACAGAAGTTTTGTCCCAGGAGATATTAAGTTGTGCACCTGAATCTGTTAGGTTCGAAAAATTGATTTCCATGGATTCAACAGCTTTTTTAAGCTTCTTTACCGGGACATTTAACCTAAGCGCATCATCAGATGGATCATATCCCATGGCCCCCCATAACTCTGTGTTTTTGGAAAAAATAATGATCCATGTTTTCTTTTCAGGAATGGTATAGATGGCATATTTTCCGGCTTTCAATGATTGGCCATTAACCTTAATATCTGTATCAAAAGATAAGGTTGTAGGGTTATTGGCACCTGTCCTCCATACCTTCCCGAAAGGGACCAATTCCCCAAATATTTTTCTGTTTTTTTTGCTAGGTCTTGAATATTCTAGATGGAGCATTGTAAGTCCAACTTGCTGGGAAATTTGACTATTAGGGCTAGCCTGAGGCATTTTAATTTGTGCAAAAAGACTCATTTGAACCAGCGTGAAAACCGCAATTAGGCAAACAATGTTCTTTGTTTTCATGGATTTTATAATTAGATTGTTGTTAATCATCTAAGCGTTAGGTATACTTACATTACGGGTAGTATTATCGTTTAAACGGTAATTTAACCCATTTGTAAAGATAAGAAATTTGTTAGTAAATATTTATCGTTATCAATTATGTTGCTTTGAATAGTCCACAACCTGAAGTCTTTTTTCAGGAATGTTAGCGGCTATTTTCCTTAAATTAACTATCCAAAATCAACTTAATTCCCACATGTCTTTAGCAATTGTTGCGCCAAATAAACCTGAAAAAGAACTTAGTGCCTGGAAAGAAATTTTTCTTGAATTAGCACCAGATATTAACCTTCAAATCTTCCCAGATATTCAAGACAAATCGTTTGTGGAAGTAGTTGTATTGTGGCAACATCCTAAAAATATCCTCAAGGAATTCCCCAACCTTAAGCTTATTTGCTCAATGGGTTCTGGTGTAGACCATATCATGTCAGATTATATACCCGAAAATATTCCTATAACCAGAATTATTGACCCCAGACTTACTTTTTCCATGACCAACTATGTGGTGATGGGAATTCTAAATTACCACCGGCAATTTAAGCGATATCTGATAAATAAAAAGTCCAAAACCTGGGACATGACACAGCCAGAAATACCTATTTCAGTGGGTGTAATGGGGGTAGGTGAATTGGGAGGGGACGTTTTAGACAAGGTAAATGCTTTAGGGTTTCCGTGCTATGGCTATGGTAATTCTCCTAAAAAGGACTTTAGGTATCCTTATTATTATGGTGAGCAATTACAAGACTTTTTGGATCAAGTCAATATTGTGGTCTGTTTATTGCCATTAACGCCTAAGACCAAGGGTTTTCTAAATGAAGCTTTATTTAAAAAGTTTAAGCAAGGGACTTACCTTATTAATGTTGCTAGAGGTATGCACCTGGTAGAAGAGGATTTGATCCCTGCCATTGCTTCGGGTCAGGTTTCAGGCGCTTTGTTGGATGTTTTCAGAAAGGAACCACTAGATAAAAATCACCCCTTTTGGGAGCAGGAAGAAATTATGGTCACCCCACATATTGCAAGTATTACCAACTATAAAGCAGCCGCTCCTCAGATTATAGCCAATTATAGAAACCTGAACAATCACAGGCCTTTACTTAATGAGGTGAGTACAGATCAAGGCTATTAAATTATACTTATCAGTTATGAAAAATTATACCATTCTATGTCCCACTGACTTTTCAGAATGTGCCCTAAATGCCATTGAATATGCTGCAAGGTTAGGTGAAAAGTTAGGTGCTGATTTAATACTCTTTCATGTTCCAGACAAAGACGACTATAATAAGCTTTTCCCAACAAAGGCCTTAGAAGACAGCCTGCATGCCGCCAGAAATAAACTAAACAATTTGGTGAAAGCAGTTCAAGAAGAAAGTCTTGAAAAAGGGTTGGCTTCTTGTAGTGCGCTGCTAATGGAAGGGAAAACCGTGAAAACGATCCTGGATTATTCAGAACAAAATAAAATTGACCTGATAATAATGGGAACTGAAGGGGTCAATGAATTTAAAAACAATTACATAGGTACAAAGTCCAGCAATGTTGTTCTTGATGCCAATTGTGATGTATTTATCATTCCCAGAAAGGTTTTCTTTCAGGCTCCCAGAAAATTAGTCTACGCTACAGATTACCTGGAAGAAGACAAATTGGCCATTCAAAAGGTAGTAAAAATTGCCAAATGTTATGATGCTGAAATTGATGTAGTCCACGTAAGTTCAAAATCCAATATTATTGACAAAGCCCAATACCAATGTTTGAAGGACGAGTTGGCCCCATTTGCCAATTATGAGAAGATGAATTACGTATTAAAATCCTACCGAGATGATGCTGCATTGGGTTTAGAGAATTACCTGATAACTTCCAAGGGAAATATTTTATTTACCCTTAGCAAGAAAAAAAGTTGGTTTGAGAAACTCTTCACCAATAACCTCTCCAAAAAGATGTCCTATTTTATCAATAAACCCCTTTACGTAATCAAGAACCTTTAAATTTAGTCTTTAAAAAAGCCATAAATTCATCCCTTGTGTCTTTATTGGTAATGATGCCAGCCAAGGTTTTAAAATAACCTTTTAAGCTTATTGCACCCTTTTGGTCCCCTGGATCCAGATTCCCATCTGGTGGAGTATTATCGATTTTGGGCAAAGGGGATTCTTTTGGATTAGGTGCTTTATATCCAGTTATTCTGTCTGCCTCAGAAAAACTCTGTTTGGATTGTTTTTGATAGCCAAGTTTTTCCTCTACAATTCCTTTATTGTTATGTGCCACAGCATCTTCAGGATCAAGAGCTATCGCCCTTTCATAATCTGCTATAGCTCCCTTCAAATCCCCAATTCTGTCCTTGAAATAAGCCCTGCTTGAGTACCGGTAGGGATTATTTGGGTCGAGGTTTAACGCCTGGTCAAATGCCTCCATGGCTTCGTGATTCCGTTTAAGTAGGTGCAATACAACCGCCTTGTCAGAAATGTAAGTCGTATTATAAATATCTGATTCAAGCAAGGAATCAAAATCATTTAACGCTTCTTCTAGTGCACCAAGCCTTGACTGAATACGTGCCCGGTAGTGAAGGTAAGGGGCTAGTTTTCCTTCTTTTACGATCAGTTGGTTAAATACAGCCAATGCTGCCTCAAATTTCCCTTCTTTGTAGAAAGAGATGCCAGTTTCTATTGTTTCCACCTTAAATTTGATTTAGTGTCATAATACATACAAAAGTAATGAAGGTATTGTTTCATTCAACAGTTAATAATCCTTTATTCTTTTTATATTTGACCTGTTTTAGTTTCATTTTTAAACCAGCTATGCCGAGTAAACCGGAAAGTATTTTAAAAGATCTGGAAGGAAATAAATTTGCCCCTATTTATTTCCTTCAGGGTGAAGAGCCATATTTTATTGATAAAATTACGGGTTTTATTGAAAAGAATGCATTGGCTCCACAAGATCGTAGTTTTAATCAGACGATAATGTATGGAAAAGATGCTACCATGGCATCAATTCTCACCAATGCGAAGCGTTTTCCTATGATGTCGGATAGACAGGTAGTCATCGTAAAAGAAGCCCAAAACGTTTCTGAACTTGGGAAAGAAATAGGGGATCAACAATTAATTGCCTATATCAAAAACCCGCTTCCAAGTACTATTCTGGTTTTTGCGTACAAATACAAAGTGCTGGATGGACGGAAAGCACTTGCCAAGGAATTGGATAAAAAAGCCATATTGGTTAAATCGGATAAAGTGCCTGAATATAAGCTGGCACCTTATATAGAACAATACGTAAAATCGAAGGGGCATACCATTGAAACCAAGGCTTGTCAGATTTTGGCCGAATCCATAGGCAATAATATGGAGGTGCTGACCAATGAAATTGATAAGATGATTATTAATTTCAATGAACCGATGAAGATAAATGCTGGGCATATCCAGCAATACATTGGTATTAGTAAAGATTTTAACAATTTTGAATTGACCAAAGCTTTAAGCTATAAGGACATTTTAAAGGCGAATACCATCATTAATTATTTTGGACAGAACAGTAAGTCCCATCCTGTAATCCCTATTTTATCATTGCTATTTATGCATTTCTCCCGCCTTTTATTGGTCAAAGCCAATAAAAATCTCGGGGAAAGGGAACTTGCCTCAGTGATCAAAGTCAACCCTTATTTTGTGAAAGAATATACCATAGCGGCAAAAAATTATTCTTTAGGCAAGATTATTGATGTGATAGGATACCTTAGAGAAGCAGATTTACGTTCCAAAGGAGTAGTTGCTACAAATTCTGTGGAAGACAGTCAAATATTAAAAGAACTTATTTTTAAAATTCTTCATTGAGCGCTAATTGAGAATGAGAAAAACAATTCTATTTTATGGTTTATCCTTACTAATTTTCAGTCAGGTATATTCCCAGTCCAGTTTACACCAAATCAGCTTGGAAGCTAAGTTTCAAGATGCCCTTGAACTGTTTCAAAAAGACCAATTTTCCTCCTCCCGAGAAGCATTTGACAGGTTGTCTATGCATTCGGGAATAGAGGACAATAGTCGAGCAGTAGCTGTTGCCTATTACAAGGCTTTGTCCTCACTTCGTGGGGATTTTCCCGAGGGTACCTCCTTAATGGATGCGTTTATTCTTGACCATCCCAATGAATCTCTCAGGAATGAAGCCGCCTGGTTTTTAGGCAACCACTATTTTGTAAATAAAAATTACAAAAAAGCAATCAACAATTATGATTTGCTCCGCAATGTACCGCTCTCAACAGATAGACATCCGGAACTGTTTTTTAAAACAGGTTACAGCTATTTCCAGTTAAAAAACTATACGCAGGCTAAAAGTTATTTTGAAAGGGCTAAAACCTACCGAAGTCCTTATTTGGCAAGTGCTTATTTCTATTCAGGATTTAGCTCGTTTGAACAAAATGATTTCGAATCTGCTGCTAAGGATTTCAAAGAAGCGGAGAAATCCAGCGAGTACAGCTTGAAAGTACCTTATATGTTGGCTGGGATTTATTACAGACAGCAAAAACTGGATACTTTGATTGACTATGCAGCGCCGATTATCAACAAAAAGAACCTGGAGAATAGCGAACAAATTCATTTGCTGCTTGCAGAAGCTTATTATGATAAATTTAATTACAGTCAGGCAGCATTCCATTATATGGCCTTCTATACGGCGAAGAAAGGCAAACTTTCCAGGGATCAACAGTACAAAGCAGGTGTTTCTCATTATGAGAACAAGCAATTTGCTGAAGCGAGTCAGTTCTTTAAAGAAGTAGCTTTAGGAAATGATGAATTGGGACATCTGGCCAGTTACTTTTTGGGTTATGCTTATATTCAGCAGAAAAATTTACCATTTGCTGCCAACAGCTTTAATGCCGCCTATAAGATGGACTTCAGACCTGAAATTAAGGAAGAAGCCTTGTTCAACTATGCCAAAGTAAGTCTGGAATTGGGAAAATTTCAGGAAGCCATTACCGCTTTAGACAGTTACCTGAATGAATATCCACAGGGAAGCCAAAAAACAGCTGCTGAAAACTTGCTTAGTGACGCATTGGTCAATACCAATAATTATCTCCGTGCTATAAGCCACATGGAGAAAATGAATAATAAATCGGATAGGATAAAATCGGCTTATCAGAAGGTGACTTTTTATCAAGCCATGACCTATTATCGGGACAATAACCTGACAGGTACGCTGCGACTTCTGGACAAGTCTCTTCAATATCCAATTGACAAATCCCTACAATATCAAGCACAATACTGGAAAGGTGAAGCCAATGCAGCCAATAATAAGCCTGCAGCAGCAATTCAGGCTTATGAAAAACTAATCAGTATGAACCCACCTTCAATGGATCCAAGTTTGATAGGGACCCATTTTGGTTTAGGTTATGCCTACTTTAATGAAGGGCAATATGACAAAGCAGAAAGACAGTTTAAAACCTATACGGATAAATTAAAAAATAGCAGCGACAAGCAGCATTATGATGATGCGTTCATCAGACTTGGCGACACCTATTATGTACAAAAGAAGTTTACTGATGCGGCCAATGTATTTAGACGTGCGGTAGCGGAAAACAACCAATTCAGTGATTATGCTTATTTTAGAGGTGGAGTAGTGGCCAATTTCCAGGGCAATAACCGAGAAGCGATAAGGCAATTTGATCAGGTCATTAACAGGTTTCCAAATAGTTTGTACATGGAAGATGTGCTTTACCAAAAAGCGCAAATACACATGGAAGAACTGAATTATGCCCAGGGAAGAGATGTGTTTTCAATACTCATAAAGACTAAGCCAAACAGTCCTTTTATACCTTTTGCCCTAGAGGGTAGAGCAGTTGCCAATTATTCTTTAAAAGATTATAATGCTGCCATTGAGGATTATAAAATGATCCTCAATAAATACCCGAATGCTGAGAATGGAGAAACTGCCTTGGTGGGATTACAGGAAAGTTTGTCCTTACAAGGGAGGTCACAAGAATTTTCTACCTACCTGTCTGTATACCGTAAATCGAACCCAAGCAATAACAACCTTCAGAATGTAGAATTTGAAGCAGCAAAAAGCCTGGTTTTCAATCAATCTTACAGGGAGGCCATCACCGCATTGCAAAACTTCATTAGAAATTATCCTAACTCGGCTCAGGTACCAGAAGCCAGGTATTATTTAGGAGATGCTTATTTTAGGATGGGAGATAAAACCAAGGCCTTGGCCATCTATTATGAAATAGAGAACACCAGTGACAATAACCTTAAAAGCAGGGTGTTTCATAAAATAGGGCAAATTGAATATGAAAATGGCAATTTTTCCAAAGCCATTCCTTATTACCAATTTACTGCTGAAAATGCACGAAGTAAAGCCGAAGAGTATGAGGCTACTTTTGGGCTTATGCAGTCTTATTTTGAAACCAAAGACTTTAACAAAGCCATTTCAAGTGCTGATAAGATTCTCTCTCTTGGAAGTATTACCATTGATTCAGAACCAAAAGCATTACTGATTAAAGCCAAATCCCTTGAAAACACCAATGCAGTGGATCAGGCGATGGAAGTCTATAGACAGCTAATGGAAAATCATAAAACCGAGCAAGGTGCGGAAGCACTTTATAAAATTGCCCTTTTGCATCACCAAAAAGGAGCATTTGCACTTTCCAACCAGTTGATTTTCGACAACTCACAACCATTTACGCAATATGCCTATTGGTACGGAAAGCAGTTTATAGTACTTGCTCAAAATTACATTTCTATGGAGGAAAAATTTCAGGCCAAGGCTACTTTGGAGTCCATCATTGAAAATGCTTCCGATGACACAGTCAAACAGGAAGCAGAAACATTATTGAAAACCATCAACATAGCCAATTAATGAAGCGGATAAAATATTTATTTACTGGGCTGATGGTAATTACCGGAATTACCCAGGGAATTTCTCAAGAAACAACAACGCCCCAGAGAGGAGAGATCAGAGATACGGAATTTATTATTCGGAAGGATAGGGTTTTAAGTCTACCAAGGCAATCGAGGGTTTTTGAAAAGAGTCCTGCATTGCCACCGGTTTCTACCTCGATAAACTATAATTATCAGGTAAAAAACTTTGCCGCAACACTCGCTCCTGTTGACTTAAAATTTCAGCCTTACGCAAAGTCTTTTCCAAAACTGGAAAGTGACCAGACCCAGGCGATAGTTAAACTAGGCTTTGGTAATTATTCTTCCCCATTAATTCAGGCAGATTATCACAACCTTAGCAACGATGATTATACCTACGGAGCCCATTTGAAACACCAGGGATTTTATACGGGACCAGTAGATGGCGAAAATTCCGCAGAAGACCATACCGATTTTTCACTAAATGGAAGTCTCTACAGAGATGATTTTGAGGTATTTGGAAAAGTGGGGTATGAGAGAGACATGCATCATTTTTATGGCTATACCCCAGATACGGAAAATATCGTAATGCAGGATTCCATCCGCCAGGTCTTCGGTACCCTTAAAGCCATGGCAGGAATTAGAAGAGTAGATAGAACCGAGCCATTCGATTACGAAGCCAATGTAGCATTGCGCTTGTTCAATGATCGATTTGAGGCCAAAGAAAGTGAAGTTGTCATTCGAGCGAATGCGGGGTTTAGGGCCAATGACTTTCTAAAAGGAGGCATCAACACCCTTTTGGCTTTCACCTCTCCAAGTGATATCTATTATGATGATATCGAACGTAATTATTTTAAGTTACAGCCCTATGTGCAATATGCCAAAGATGCATTCAAGATAAGAGTTGGAGCAAATGTGATTCAAGAAAATGATATTGTACCTAATAAAACAAAGGAATTTCATGTTTATCCGGTTTTGAACATGTCATATTATGTGGTACCTGAATTGGGCATTTATGGTTCATATGAGGGAGATGTAATCAGAAACACTTATTATGATTTTATTCAGGAAAATCCATTTTTGGGTCCTTCTGAAAATTTGAAAAATACGATTCAGAATTTCCAGATTGATGCGGGGATTTCAGGAAAAGCCAATGATCAGGCCAATTATAAAATCGGCGTAAAGTATGGTGATTTCACAAACATGCATTTTTATGGTAACAATGAAATGGACAGTACGAGGTTCCAACTTATTTATGACAACAATACAAAGGTAATAGAATACCATGCGGCATTGGATTACGCATTTGATGACTGGTACCAATTGGATGCATCGGCTCATTTTTACCAGTACACATTGGATGAAATTGAGGCAGCATGGCACCGTCCTGAATGGGAGGCAAAACTGAACAACACCTTTACACCCGATGAAAAATGGCTGATTCATGCCAATCTTAATGCCATGGGAGGGATAGATGCATTAAATATGGCCTCTACCAACCAAAGAAAACTAGGAACCATAGTTGACCTTCATATAGGAGCAGACTATGCCATTACCAATAGAATTTCTGCTTTTGTATATGGCAATAATTTGCTCAACCAAAAATACCAACGCTTCAATAATTATCCCGTTCGAGCCATCCAATTAATTGGGGGAGTAGGTTTCAAATTTTAAGAGAAGTTAAACACCAAAGGTGCGTATGAATAACTGCTTAAAATTATAATAATTGAAATAGCGGAATTATTGGTGTCAATATTGGCGATTTGCTGGTTTTACTTTAGCTTAGTGGATTAAAATAACTATTTTTAAGATGTCTGAGAAAAATTCCAAAGATCAAAATAGCCAATCCGATAATGATGAGGACTTTGGACTGCCTCCGGTCAATGTAACACCATTGGAAGGTGCCAAAGGTTCTGAAACCGGTTCAGCAGCAATAGGTGAAAAATCTGGTCCTGAATCAAAAAATATTCCACCAGCAGAAAAGAAAAAAGACAATACCCTAGGGGTCTTTTTAATCATTCTTTTGTTTATCCTTGGTTTAGGTTTTGGACTTTATTATTTCGGTGTTTTTGATCAACTGAACCAGAATACCTCGCCACAACAGGCAGAGACTGAAGTACCAGCAGAACCAATTCCAAAAACCCCATTACCTGAAGAGGAAGCAGTAATTGAGGAAACAGTGGTAGAAGAAGAAATTTCTCCTGTACTTTCGGAGATAAATGCCCGAGAGAGCGCACCAAGATACTTTTTAGTCGTTGGAAGCTTTATTGATGATGATCTTGCAAGAGATTATTCCAATAGACTCAATAAAGAAGGAAAGAATACGTTTTTGATACATCCCTATGGAAAGATCCATTATTTTCGACTGGCGGTAGGTCAATATGAGAATGTAGACCTGGCATTAGAAGCCATGGAAGAAGTTCAGGGTAATTACAAGGAAAACTTATGGGTTTTGAAATACTAATATGATAATACTACAAACTTTGTCAACTAATGATGGCCTTCAGGCCATAGATTCCCTTGCACTTATGGATGGTGCAGGTTCCAACGATATTGGACTGTTGGACTTAATGATTAAAGGTGGCTATATGATGATCCCCCTTTATTTACTTTTTATCTTAGCCATTTTTATTTTCATTGAACGCATTATCACCCTTAAAAAGGCTTCAAAAACGCCTAAAGGGATGATCGACCAGGTGAAAATGATGGTGCAGAGTGGCAATATTGAACAAGCCAAAATGGTATGCCAAGGGGAGGAAACTCCTGTTGCACACATGATTTCCAAAGGATTGGAAAGAATTGGTAGCCCACTTAAAAACATTGAAGTGGCCATAGAAAATGTTGGAAAAATTGAAATTTATAAACTGGAGAAAAACCTCAGTTTGATGGCTACAGTTTCCGGTGCTGCTCCTATGATTGGCTTTTTAGGTACAGTGGCTGGTATGATACGTGCATTTATAGGTGTCGCCCAGGAAGAGGGTATGGTCTCTCCAAAACTTCTCTCCACGGGGATTTATGAAGCCATGATCACCACCGCTACAGGTTTGGTGGTAGGTATTGTTGCTTATTTAGGTTATAACTACCTGGTAACACGAGTATCTAAGCTTATCCACAATATGGAATACACCACGATCGAGTTTATTGATCTTTTACAGGATAAAAAATAATATGGCACTGCAGTCAAAAAATAAAATAGAAGCTAGTTTCAGCATGTCTTCCATGACTGATATTATCTTTCTATTGCTTATATTTTTTATGCTTACCTCTTCATTTATAACGCCATCTGGCCTTCCTGTGAATTTACCCTCTAGCGAGAGTTCAGATATCGTAATGCAAGAAGTAACGGTAAGTGTAACCAAAGATCTCAGATTTGCAGTCAATGACAAGCTGGTCTCCAGAGATGAAATTAAAAATGCACTTACAACGTTATTAAAGGATAATAAAGGATATGTGGTTTTACATATCGACAAAGAAGTGCCAGTGGAATATTTGGTGGAAATAGGAGGCTATGCAGCCAGCCTTGGTGCCAATGTGACCATAGCAACACAACCGTTTAAGTAAGAGATGGAAGTTTGGGAAGACGATAAGGCTACAGCGGAGAATAATCGAAAGGCATTAATCTTAACGCTTATTTTTAATGTATTGCTTTTGATTGGGCTCTATTTTGTCATGGTGTGGAAACAGCCGGTTCCTCCCATGTCTCAATTTGGGCTAGAGTTGAACCTTGGATTTTCAGATGTTGGCACGGATTCAAAGCAAACAGAAACGCCACCTTCTCCCAGTGAGGAAACAACTACTGCGGCAGCTGCACCAGGTGATCCAGCTCCGCAGGTAACTGAAAATGTAACACCTGTAACACCGCCGAAATCTAATCCTGTACCCGCTGAACCAAAAAAGACACAACCTAAAATTGAGGCTGTTGCCAAAACACCCAGCCCTGTAAAGGCGGAAAAGAAAGTGGTGGAGAAAAAAGAAAGCCCTAAGGAAACGACTACTAAAGCTGAAGTACCAGTAAAAAGTCAACCCGAAAAAGAACCACAGCCTGAAAAGGTCGAAAAACCACAACCTACGGTTGACCCCAGAGCCATATTTGGTGCTGGAGGTTCCAAAGGCACAGCCAATAAACCAACTGCTGGTAGTAGCCAGGGAAACAGTACACAAGCAGGAGATGAAGGTAAACCACAGGGAACCATAGATGGAAGATCCATTTTGCAATCAGGTAAAGGCAATACCGGTGACGGTGGGGGCTATAATCTTGACTTGGCAGGATGGGATTTCGCTTCTAAACCAAACATTCAAGACAGGGTTTCCAATAGGAATGGGAGAATTGTATTTAGGATTACCGTGAATGACAATGGTAGTATTGTACAAGCCATTCCTCTCGAATACAATGTAAGCAATGAAGTTGTAAATTATTACCGTACGGTAGTAAACGGACTGTCCTTTAAGCGACAAAGTGGTAATTCTACCGCCGAATATTCCACAGGAAGAATCACTTTTATCATTCGAGTAGATTAACTGACCCCAATGAACTATCAATCCTCCCTGGACTTCTTGCTCCAGGCCCTTCCTATGTTTCAGCGCGTGGGAGCCTCAGCCTTTAAAAAAGACCTCAGCAACACCTTAAAGCTTTGTGAGCACCTTGGAAATCCTCAAAATAAATTTAAAAGCATTCACATTGCTGGCACCAATGGAAAGGGCAGCACCGCTCATGCCCTTGCTTCGGTTTTGCAAGAAGCAGGCTATACAACTGGACTTTACACTTCCCCACACCTAAAATCTTTTAGAGAAAGAATAAAAATCAATGGCTTAGAAATACCTGAAAGCGAGGTAATAAGTTTTGTGGAAGCCAACAAGTCATTTTTGTTAGCATTGAAGCCCAGTTTTTTTGAAATGACTGTTGCCCTTTCTTTTGATTATTTTGCCAGAATAGGAGTAGATTATGCCATTGTAGAAACAGGTATGGGTGGTAGGTTTGATAGTACCAATATTATTAAGCCCATCTTAAGTATCATTACAAATATTGGATTTGATCATGAACAATTTTTAGGAGACAGTCTTGATAAAATTGCTTTTGAGAAAGCTGGTATTATCAAAGAAAATGTGCCTATTGTGATTGGTCAGACTCAGACCGAAACGACCGAAGTATTTCAAAATAAAGCAGGAGAAAATAAGGCAGCTATTACATTTGCTGACCAATCCATCGCTGCCAAATTTAATGGTTACACTACGGATTCTAATGGCAAAAGACGGGTTAATTATAACATAGAAGGTTCTACTGCCTTTATAAAGAAGGTTGAATTGGACCTATTAGGAAGTTATCAGGCCAAAAATCTCCCAGGTATATTATCAGCTCTAGGTATATTGAAAGACCAGGGCCTCCAAATAGATGAAAAACATGTATTCACAGGATTGGCCAATATTGTCCAAAATACCGGACTCAAAGGACGCTGGCAAATTCTCTCTGAAAGTCCTTTAACCATTTGTGATACAGGTCATAATGTAGATGGTATTCAAGACATTGTTGCGCAATTAATGGCGATGAAACAGGAACAACAGCTATATATGGTGTTGGGAATGGTGAAGGACAAAGACCATCATAAAGTTTTGGAAAAATTACCAAAAGAGGCAGTCTATATTTTTTGTGAGGCCGATCAACCTCGTTCAATGCCAGCGGAGGCACTCAAAAACCTGGCCGATGGTTTTGGTTTGAATGGAACAGTGGTTCCTGAAGTAAATGCTGCATTGGCAGATGCTAAAAGAAAGGCAAGGGCTGAGGATCTGATTTTTATTGGAGGAAGTACCTTTGTTGTTGCAGAAATAAATGAATTATAAAAATGGGAAGAAATAAATTAGAGCGATTCCGGCAAATCGAAGAGAACGCCAATGTGATCCAGCCCGGGAAAGAAAGCTTTGAAAAGATAAAAGGGAATTGGAAGGCTGGTCAGTTTCAAAATGAAGCACCGATGGTTGTTGAATTGGCCTGTGGCAGAGGGGAGTTTACGGTAGGCCAAGCCAGGGTTGAGCCCGATAAAAATTTTGTGGGGGTGGATATCAAAGGAGGTAGGATTTGGAAAGGAAGTACCATCGCCATTGCGGAAGGTTTGCATAATGTTGCCTTTTTAAGGGCTCAAATTGAGTTGATAGAGGCCTCTTTTGATGAAGGTGAAATAGATGAACTTTGGATTACTTTTCCTGATCCAAGACCTAAAGACAGGGAGGAGCGAAAAAGGCTTACGGCACCGAAGTTTCTGGAAATGTATAAAAAAATCATGACCCCGCAAGGCCATGTTCATTTCAAGACGGATAATACGGGATTGTATGAATATACCTTCGAATTACTTAAAAATAGAGAGGATATCATCATTTTCAAAAACACCAGGGATTTTTACCAATCAGAATGGAAAGACCTGCACCATGGCATCATGACGCGTTATGAGAAAATGTTTATGGAAAAGGGTGAGACCATCAAATACATAGAATTTGGCTTTAAATAAGCCTAGTCTTCTACTTCAATGGCTTCCAAAATATCCGCAAGTTCATCAAAATCTTTTATTCCAGGTTTAATTTCATGCCCTGCCTTCATGCTGATCCCTTTAAATGGGATTACATCCAGAAGTTGGTCAATATTTTTATCATTGAACCCGAATCCAAGCAACAAATCACATTTTGCTGCTATTTTTTTAATTTCTTCCTGAATTTCCCCTGTTATCTCCATAGCCGTATCAGATTCGAGGTTGAGCATTATATCATTTTCTTTTAAAGTGGGCGCCAGGTCCAACAGGTCCTCCAGGTCTTCGGTTTTTTCCAGGGTATATTTAAAGATTAACGAATAACTGGTGTTATTAAGCATGGGGAGATGAAGTCTTTCTTCTATTTGGATGTAAGAAAACCCATCATATTGTGCCAAATCCTCTAATATATTATCGGGATGACTGTTTGAGAATTCCGCAACATATTCCAAGCCAGATAACCAATCTGTAATTTCTTTAAAAGCTGTAGGTGTTACGTAGTATTCATTGTTCTGTTCAAGAGAAAAACCCATAAGGTTAACATACATTCCGGAACAATAGCGGGCATCGCTTAAGTTGTTGACATTGCTTATCTTTACAAAAGTTTTTAAAGCCATTTTATTTTAGTGGATTATTTGCGTAATTTTCAATTGAATTCAAAGATAGAAAATGAAAATTTTTAATAAAAGGTATTGGTTGCTACCTCTCCTTATTTTTATGGGTAGCTGTGCGGAAGAGCGAGAAGATCCTGAATTGATTGCTTCAACTTATTACCCATTGGCAATAGGAAATTTTTGGGATTACAGTGTAGACGAAACGATCTATTTTGGAGAAGAAGACTTTGAAATAAAAAGTTATTATTATAGGGATGAAATCGCTGACTTTTACCTCAATGAAGATAAGGAATTGGTTTATCTATTTCATAGAAAAATATCTTCAGACAGAAGTGATTGGACCAACGAAGTGGCATATACGGCAACCTTAAGCAATAACCGTATCATTAGGCATTACAATAACCTACAGGAAATCATTCTGGTATATCCGGTAGCATTGGATCTCAGTTGGAATGGTAATGCCTTCAATAACAATTTAGAGCAAAGTTCTTTTATTGAAAGTACTGGGTCTTATATATTGAATGAATTTGCTTTTCCTGATGCTGTAAAAGTTAGAATAAGTGAAGAGGATGATTTAATCACCATCAGAGACAACAGGTATGCCGTATTTGCCAACAATATTGGTTTGGTAGAAAGTTTCTATGAAGTATTTCAATATTGCTCCAGAAATGATTGTTTAGGTGAACAAATTATTCAGGAAGGCCGTTTTACTCATTTGAGGCTTATAAATTATGGTGAATTATAGTGCAGCGTTGGCTTTTTTTTTCTGTTTCCTTTCAAGCAATGTAATTGCTCAGGACAGGTATGCGGTGCATTATAAATTCAAACCGGGCAGTACTTATAGTCTGGAGCAACCCGAAAGTTTATTGTCCCCAAAAGCATTGCTTCGAAGGGATAGGGATATGGTTTTACTGGACAGTACAGACTTGCCGGTGGCCGAAAAATACATAGAGACCCTTTTACCCTTTGTAGACGATTTTATTTTTCATTCCAAATGGCTGAATGCTTCCATTGTTCATGCTTCCTCAGCAGAAATTAAAAATATCGCAGCATTGGATTTTGTTAGTGAAGTAATTTTGGTAGCAAGGGGTGGGCCAAGTCAATTGGAGAGTAGCACCCAAAGTTACAAAGTAAAAAAAAGGAAAAAGCGGCAAAAGAAATCCAAAGAGGCTTCAAATTTTGCTTTTCAAAACAGTGTTTTGGGCATCCCTGATATGCACAATGCTGGTTATACTGGTGAGGGCGTATTGGTTGCCATATTTGATGCTGGTTTTTTGAATGTAGATAATATTTCCGCATTTAATCATTTGTTCCAAGGGAATAAAATTGCTGCCACAAAAGATTTTGTTTTAACGGGTTCTAATTCTGTTTTTAGGGCGGATACGCATGGCACTGGAACTTTATCCCTAATGGCTGCTTATGAACCTGAAAACCTAATCTCGGGAGCCTATGGTGCCAATTATATATTGTGTATTACAGAGGATGTCGATTCTGAATATAGAATAGAGGAATACAATTGGGTCAGAGCAGCAGAATTTGCAGATAGTCTTGGGGTAGATGTGATCAATAGCTCTCTTGGCTATAATTTTTTCGATGATCCCGAGATGAATTATACCAAGGAGGACCTGGATGGAGAAACTGCAATCATCAGCAAAGGAGCGAGCATGGCTGCAGAGAAAGGGATACTTGTGGTCAGTAGTGCTGGCAATGAAGGAAACATTAGCTGGAAAACCATCACCGTTCCGGCCGATGCGAAAGGAATAATTTCCGTGGGTGCAGTCAATAGTAGTTTTAATAAAGCAGGTTTTAGTTCCATTGGCCCAAGCACTGATGAGAGGATAAAACCAGAACTTATGGCCTATGGCACGGGAGTCACCCTATGGCGGCAGGAGGGGAGCATTAGTAATGCCAGTGGGACCTCTTTTTCTGCACCGCAAGTAGCTGCATTGGCTGCAGGTTTAAGGGAGGCAAACCCTGACTGGACCAGTAAAGAGTTAATAGATCAGTTATTACTGAGTGGTTCTCAATATACCGATCCAGACAATGAACTTGGTTATGGTATTCCTGATTTCACAAGGGCTATGTTTGGCAAGTTTGGTATGGAAGAGGATCCAGAGAAGGATATCCCTTCTCGAATCTATCCCAACCCCTTGATAGAAGATCAATTGCTTATTGAATTTGGATCTGGCACCTATTGTACCATGAAACTGTATTCCAGTGATGGCAAGGTAATCAGTGAACATGATTTGGAAAGAGCAGGAAACAATTTCCCCTACAATGTGAGCATGAAATTATTGAACCCTGGAATATATATGGTTGAGTTACAAGATAATTCGACAGTTTCAAAGTTGAAGTTATGGAAGAAATAAGGAATTGACCTTAAAATTCCCTTTTTTTGTATATCAATCAACTATTATTTTAACCTAAACTCCATTCCTTATGAATCCTTTGATAGCGCCCTCAATTTTGGCAGCCGATTTTGCTAACCTTCAGAAGGAAGTAGAAATGATTAATGATTCAGTGGCAGATTACATCCATGTTGACATAATGGACGGCGTATTTGTTCCCAATATATCCTTTGGTATACCTGTAGTAGAGGCTGTTAACAGGCATGCAAAAAAACCATTGGATGTACATTTAATGATTGTAGAACCAGACAAATACCTGGAGGCTTTTCACAAAGCAGGTGCTGCTCAAATCACAGTACATATAGAAGCTTGCCCTCATTTACATCGTACGATACAAGCCATCAAAGCAATGGATTGTAAAGCAGGTGTTGCGATCAATCCACATACCCCGGTAAGGCATTTGCAAGACATTATAAGAGAGGTAGATACGGTTTTAGTTATGTCTGTAAATCCTGGTTTTGGGGGACAGGAATTTATAGAGAACACGTATAAAAAAATACATGCTTTAAGTGAATTAATTGTAGAAACGGGTTCACATGCAAAAATTGAAATCGATGGGGGAGTGAGCTTTGCCAACGCAAAAAAGCTATATGAAGCAGGAGCAAATGTGCTCGTTGCAGGGAATTTGGTGTTTTCTTCTGAGAATCCTAAAGAAACCATTAATAAGCTTAAATTTATTGTTTAAATTCAATATTTATTCCATTCCTATAATTTTTAACATATTTTTAGGTTCATTGTTTGTTAAATTGGTTGATTCTGATTTAATTCGAGGGTAGATAGCGTTTAATAAATTAAGAAAAAATTATGAAGAAATTATTTGGATTGGCCTTTTTACTCTTTGGTCTAATAGGTTTTAATGCGCAAGCACAAGATGAAGCAGTAGAAGAAATTACTGATGAAGAAATTGCTAAATTTGCTGCAATGGAGGACTCTGTAATGGCATTTTATGAGCAAAAAAATGTAGAGTTAATAGCTATGATTAAAGAAAATGAAGTCATAGATGGTGCTGGCCGATACAATGATATTAAAGCTGCTTGGGAAGATGAAGCAAAGCTTGCTGAAATTGAAATTACAGATGAAGAAAAAGTAGCTTACGAAGCAATTTTGGAATTTATGGGCTCATTAAGCACAGAAGTTAGAGAATTAAAAATCGGCTTGATAAAAAATGATGACGTTCTAGGAATTGCAACCTACAATAAGGTTAACAAGGCAATGAAAGCAAATCCTGAGGTCAAAGAAAAAGTAGATAGTGTGATGGCTGAATTAAAAGAAAAGAGAACTCCAGCGGAAGAGGAAAGTACTTCGGACGCTAGCTAATAGTAGAATTCTTAAGAGATAAGAAAAAAAACCCTCATTTATTGAGGGTTTTTTTGTTTTATTACGTTAATAAATAAAATACCATTTATAACTATGGAATTGAATAAGCGATTGGTTTCTTTGACCAGCCTCATTGGCGTTTTATTTTTTACAATTACTTTTCAAGGTAAAGCGCAGGAGGATATTTTTGGAATAGACAGGAAGGTTAAAAGTAGAAAAAGCGAAAGCGAAGTGGGCAATGCATTTAGAAATGCAGTCAGTAATTTTTCCTTTGAGCTGTCCTCAGGAGCAGGATATCAAGAACATCGACTTACTTTCAATAGTGAGATGCCTGAAAATTATCCTATCACGGATTTGTCTACAAACGAGGCTGCGGATCTTACAAGCGAGGATACCATTTCCTTTAGAAATAATAATTTTGCCTATCCCGTAAACCTTAGGGTTCGCCTCAATTTATTTGACATGCTCGTTGTGGGCGGTGGGTATGGTAGAGAATGGGGAAGTGTTGATAAATTCAACGGCTCAGGAAATACTTTTACGTTCGAAGAAGAGCAGTATACCTATGATAAATTCTATGGTACGGTAGGCTTGATTCTTTGGGATGCTAAAAAGCGAGGTGCATTTTTGAGATGGCAGTATAGGAAGTATTCCGAGGGCAATATCTCCATGCAAAACCAGCTAAAACAAAGAGCAAGACAGTATTATCCATGGCGGATAATAGCAGAAGGTGAGTTTGGATCCATGAAGCTAAAGAAATCCCTTGATCCGCGACTTACTGCCAGTACAGGATATTATGGCGTCGGCCTTAGGTTTGAGCGAGATTTATCAGAATATTCAAAAGTTTTTATTAAACCAGCTGCAGAATTCAGACCTTACAATTATAATATGTCAGATCCTATGGAAATTCAGGACATCAAACAATCCATTTATACTTTGCAGGTTGGCTTATCGATGAGTCTTCCAGGTTCAAAACGATGTAAAGTAGCAGGTTGTAAGGTAGTTATGAGGCATCTTCACAATGGTGTTGAATACCGGGGTAGTTCAATCTGGAAAAGGCAGAATAGAAAAGTAGGTCAGTGGTATGGCAACTGATTTTGGTGTTTTTGATGGTTATTTTCCAAATTAATTCTTGTAAAATGGAAAATTAACTCCATGAATATAAAAAGGATACCTAATTATTGAATTGTAAGAAATATAATATTTTTCTAAACCTTTACTTTTTGCTATCTTGCAGGTTATAAGCGAGAAAAATTAAATATGGCTCAAGGAGAAAACGAGAACATCATTCCGATTAATATTGAGGACGAAATGCGCGGTGCCTACATCGATTATTCGATGTCGGTAATTGTTTCCCGGGCTTTACCGGATGTAAGAGACGGTTTAAAGCCTGTACACCGCAGAATCCTCTACGGAATGCAGGAGTTGGGGGTTTCCCACAACAAGCCTTATAAAAAATCTGCCAGAATAGTCGGTGAAGTATTGGGTAAATACCATCCACATGGTGATTCGGCTGTTTATGAATCTTTGGTTAGAATGGCCCAACCATGGTCATTGCGGTATCCATTAGTAGATCCACAAGGAAACTTTGGGTCCATCGATGGTGATAATCCTGCGGCCATGAGGTACACAGAGGCAAGATTGAGAAGGATTGCTGAAGAACTGCTGACCGATATCAATAAGGAAACTGTAGACTTTCAATTAAATTTTGATGACACCTTAAAGGAACCAATAGTTTTGCCGGCCAAAATACCGGCTTTATTACTAAATGGTGCCTCAGGAATAGCCGTTGGTATGGCCACTAATATGGCTCCCCACAATTTAGGAGAGGTGATCGATGGGATTTTTGCCTATATAGACAATAATGACATCACTGTTTCTGAATTAATGGAACACATTATTGCTCCTGATTTCCCTACAGGTGGGATCATTTATGGGTACAATGGTGTGAAAGCAGCATTCGAAACTGGCAGAGGTAGGGTAATTCTTAGAGGCAAGGCTTCAGTAGAAACCAAAGCTTCTGGTAAGGAGATGATTATCATCCATGAAATTCCTTATCAGGTCAACAAGGCTTCAATGGTTGAGAAAACGGCCCAACTCATCAATGAGAAGAAAATTGATGGTATTTCAGCCATTAGAGATGAGTCGGATAGACAAGGTATGCGCATTGTGTATGAGCTCAAAAAAGATGCCATGCCAAGTGTTGTGCTTAACAACCTCTACAAGCATACGCAACTTCAAACATCTTTTAGTGTGAACAATGTCGCCTTGGTAAAAGGCAGACCATTTACATTAAATCTGAAAGAACTTATTCTGCATTATGTAAACCATAGGCATGAAGTAGTTGTCAGGAGAACAGAGTATGAACTAAAGGAGGCAGAAAAAAGAGCACATATCCTAGAAGGGTATTTGGTTGCTTTGGATAATATAGATGCTGTTATCCAGTTGATTAGAGACTCAAAAGATCCTGAAACGGCCAGAAATGGTTTGATGGAAAGGTTTGAGCTTTCCGAAATTCAAGCGCGCGCTATCCTGGACATGAGGCTACAACGCCTTACCGGCATGGAAAGGGCCAAAATTCAGCTTGAATATGATGAGTTGATGAAACTTATCGAGGAGTTGAAAGATATCCTTGCAAATAAGGAAAGAAGAATGCAGATCATCAAAGATGAATTGCTAGAAATAAAAACCCGTTACAACGACGAGAGAAGAACGACCATTGAACACAATGCAGAGGACTTCAACTATGAGGACATGATTCCTAATGAGGAAGTGGTTATTACTGTTTCCAATCAGGGGTATATTAAAAGAACAGTCCTCACAGAGTATAAATCTCAGAGTAGAGGGGGGGTAGGATCCAGGGGAGTAAGCACCAAGGAAGATGACTATACCGTCTATCTGTTTACTGCTTTGACCCACAATTACCTGTTGATATTCACAGATCAGGGTAAACTTTTCTGGCTCAAAACTTACGCAATTCCAGAAGGCAGTAAAACCTCCAAAGGTAGACCTATCCAGAATCTCATCAATATTGAGAGCACAGACAGAATTAGATCTATCATACAGGTTAGAGATTTGACCGATATTGATTATATCAATAACAACAATATCGTGATGATTACAAAAAAAGGTATCATCAAGAAAACGACCTTAGAACAATACTCCAGACCAAGAACAAATGGTATTATTGCCTTGAATATTAGGGAAGATGATCAATTGTTGAATGTAGAGTTGACCAATGGCGATGCCAACATCGTAATCGCATCAAGTTCTGGAAGGGCAGTTCACTTCCATGAATCCACTGTAAGGCCAATGGGTCGAACAGCTACTGGGGTTAAAGCCATTAACCTTGGGGGAGAAGAAAATCACGTAATTGGCATGGTTTGTGTTCAAAGAGAAGACGCCACCCTTCTTGTCGTAACCGACAAAGGTTATGGTAAACGTTCTTACTTGTCTGAATACAGGATCACCAATAGAGGTGGTAAAGGAGTGAAAGCGATGAATATCACTGAGAAAACTGGTGGATTAGTAGCCATAAAAGAAGTGGTAGATACAGATGACCTGATGATCATTAACAGATCAGGCATTACCATAAGAACTCCTGCCAAAGGAATCAGAGTGATGGGAAGAGCTACTCAGGGAGTTAGGTTAATCCGATTAAATGAAACGGATGAGATTTCTTCAGTTGAAAAAATCGAAAACTTAGAGGAAGATGAACCAGTAGATGTTACTGAGGATTCAGAAACTACCAACGATTCAGAAACTCCTGAAACTCCTGACGAACCTGAAAATAATCAGACCGAGGACAATGAAGATAATCCTATAAACGAATAGTAATTGAAACCAATAAAGAACCACACTAGTAACATGAAAAAGTTAATTTTATCGTTGGCTTTGGTGGGCATCGCCTCAACTGTTGCCTTTGGCCAAAAAAAGGTAGTTAAATCTGCTGAGAAAAATTTCAGCAGAGGAAACCTCGAAGAAGCCTATACCGAGATCAAATCCGCAATTACGGATGAAGAAACTGGGGCACAATCTGAAACTTATTTTATCAAAGGTAAAATAGAAACACAGATGTTTGAAGTAGATTCATCCAACACGGAAACTACAGTAGCATTAGGTCGTGAAGCGCAACAAAGTTTTATCAAGACCTTTGAAATGGAGAATATGGACTCTACTTCTAAAGTGAGTAAGGACCTTTTCAAAGAGGTTTTACCTGATATGCCAGCCAATTTTCAAGGTGAAGGTGTTTACAGGTTGAAAAATGCAGCGTTTAACAAAGCCATCGCTAAATATGAAGAAGAAGACATGGAGCTTTCTCATGATTTCTTCTCATTGGCAGCCGATCTGGATCCAAATGATACTTCCATAGTATTTAATGCTGGATATACTGCCAATATGGTGGGTAACACCGAAGCAGCAAAAAAATACTTCACAAAATTGCTAGATGTACCTGAGTACAATAAATTGAATGCTTATTATTTCCTAATTCAAATTGCAAGTGCGGAAGACAATGATCCTGAAGAGGCTTATCGTGTGGCAACTGAAGCAAGAGAAGCGTATCCAGATGACAAAGGTTTAGCTGAATTTGAAATACAGTTGTTACTTCAGTTGGATAAGATGGATGAAGCAATGGTTTCTATAGAAAAAGCTTTAGAGAATGATCCTAATAATTCTGCTATCCTTTTAAGGTACGGATACCTTAAAGAAAAATCGGGAGATTTAGACGGTGCTTTGGAAGAATATAAAAAGGCAGTTGTAGCAGATCCTGAATTCTTTGAAGGTAACTACTATGCTGGAGCCATTTATTTGGATAAAGCGAGAGACATCGAAACAGAGGTGAATAACCTTTCTGATGCAGATTGGGAAGCAAAATCTGAAGGAATGTTAGCCCAATCAAACAAATTGTACATGGAAGCATTGCCTTATTTCACAAAGGCATCAGAATTGCAACCTGATAATACTGATATCATGGAAATTCTATACCGTGTTCACAGTCGTTTGAAAAATGATGCAAAAGTAGAAGAATACAATCAGAAATTGACTGAGAAATTAGGCGAAGGCTGGTTGGATAGATAATTTCAACAAATCATATATTTTATGAAAGACCTAGGCACATGCTTAGGTCTTTTTTTGTTTGAGTAGGTAATTTTAATTTCCTCTCATTGAGGATTCGTAATGCCTGTTTCGTGTTTACGGGAAGTGTCGAAATCGCAAGAAAATCAGGCTGTTTAGAGATTTTAGCCTAATGCCAATATGGTGAAATCTCCAAACAGCAACGAAATGGCTGATTTTGAAACAATTTCAGCACGTAATAGAATTTCTATTGCATTTCGGATTTAAACTAATTTCGCTATGGATTTTTTTTCATAGGATACGTCGAAAACAAGTAACCCTAATCCAAGCTTATTTCCAACTAACTGTGATATTGGAGCCGATTATTAGTCCCTGTAGGAGCCTAGAAATAGAAAACATTTCTAGTTCTTTAAGAAATATTTCCACCTTGGTATTGCCTGATAAATGTATGGTATGAATTGTTATAACTTTAATAAGTTGACGGACAGTTAATTTATTTGACCTGTATTTAAAAAGTTGTGGTTATAACCTTCTATTTCTTCTTATCCATTCATATATAGAGTCTTATAGATTATTTTCAATTTGCGTTTTCCAGGAACTATCTCCATTCATCAGGATAATTCAACAGGCTAATGTCCCAAACAAGTGGAAGGTAAAACAAGGTTACGAACAAAATCAAAGCTATAGAAAGCAGGTTAAGGAAGAAGCCTGCCCGCATCATAACTGGAATGGTTAGGTACCCTGAACCAAAGACAACGGCATTGGGAGGCGTAGCTACAGGAAGCATAAAGGCACAGGAGGCAGCCATGGTAGCACCAATCATTAATCCAAAAGGATGAACACCCATGGCCAAAGCCACTGCAGAAAGTATGGGCAATAGCATGGATGCAGTAGCCACATTGGATGTTATTTCTGTAAGGAAGTTTACAGCAGTAATTATGATCAATAAAAAGAGCCAAAAGGGCACATTTTTTAGCAATACAAATTGTTCTCCTATCCAGATGGCAAGACCAGTTTCCTTAAAACCTTCTGCCAAAGCCAATCCACCACCGAATAAAATAAGAATTCCCCAAGGAATTTTTTCAGCCACTTTCCAATCCAGCAATTGTTCCTTTTTCTCATTCCCTGCTGGAATAACGAATAGAAGTAGTACTCCCATCAAGGCAATAATCGTGTCATTTAGAACAGGAATATAAGGTTGGAGTAAGAAACTACGGGTGATCCAGGAGAAGCTTACGCCAATAAAAATCCACATGACCTTTTTTTCCTGAAGCGTCATGTTTCCTAAGGCCTGAAGCTGTCGGCTAATTTCCTCTTTTCCACCAGCCAATTGTAAAGTCTTGGGAAAGGTAAAGGCATAATTTACCAGATAGTACCAACACATAATCAACAAGGCAGAGGCTATTGGAAGGCCAACGAGCATCCATTCTCCAAAGCTAATTTCAATTCCATAAATATTCTTTACCACTCCAATTAAAATAATATTGGTAGGCGTTCCAATAATGGTAGCCATCCCTCCAATAGACGCGCTGTAGGCTATTCCAAGCATTAATGATGGACCAAGCGTTTTCTTAATGCCTTTATTTGAGTTTGACATTTGAACAACAACGGCTATGGCAATAGGCAACATCATAAGGGAAGTAGCGGTATTTGAAATCCACATGGAAAGGAATGCGGTAGCCACCATAAAACCCAGAATTATCCGTTTGAGGTCAGTTCCCAGATAAGAAATGATCTTAAGGGCAATGCGTTTATGAAGGTTCCATTTTTCAATACTTACGGCGATCATAAAACCTCCCATATACAAGAGCACCATCGGGTCTGAATAGGGGATAGAAGTAGATTTTAGTCCCATTACTCCGGTCAATGGAAATAAAACCAAGGGGAGTAGGGCGGTGGCAGCAATAGGGATGGCTTCAGTAATCCACCAAATAGCTATCCAAAATGTGACAGCCAATAAGGCTACACCTTCCGGAGACAATCCTTCTGGGGCAATGCCTAAATACAATCCAAGAAAAACGATGGGACCTAAGAATAAACCTATTTGTTGAGTTCGCATAAACATGAATAAAAGTTAAGATTACTTAAAATTGAGTTAATTAGAAAGCATTCTTTACAGTAATGGTTGGTTCAGCCATTTTATCTTTATTTATACCTGTATTATTAATTGTCCTTCTATAAACTATGTGGATTGGTTTATAACAGTTTAGGTAGGTTTATGTAGTATTAGTAAAGAAAATTGAAAAATTTTGTTAATATTGATGTTGGCCAATGTGCAATTGACAAAATTAATCATTACTAGCATGTTAGAAATGAAAATATAACCCCATGATCCAATACAAGTCCAAATTTATGAAGCGAATAAAAACCCAATTATTAATAGGGGTGTTGGCATTTTTTGCCTTTCAATGTGGTCAGGATGGACCCAAATTAGCCTTGAATAAAGGAGACCATATCATTTTGATCGGTAATAATCTGGGATCAAGAATGATGAATTACGGATATTTCGAAACGGAAATGCAGGTTCGATATCCTGATTCCTTACTGTATATCAGAAATATGAGTGACGGTGGTGATACACCAGGATTCAGGCCCCACGCAGGTAGGGTTTCACCATGGGCTTTTCCTGGTGCTGAGGAATTTCAGGATGAATTGGCGACCAATTCAGGAAGTGAAGGACATTTTGAGACGCCTGACGAGTGGATCAAACGTCACGAAGCGGATATAATTATTGCTTTTTTTGGCTATAACGAGTCTTTTGAAGGTGAAGAAGGGCTGGAAATGTATAAAAATGAGCTTGAAGCTTTTATCAAGCATACCAAAAATACCGTTTACAACGGAGAAGCACCACCACAATTGGCTTTGGTTTCACCCATTGCATTTGAAAACCTCAGTGGAGATTTTGATTTGCCCAATGGTGAAAACGAAAATAAAAACCTGAAAATGTATACCGCTGCAATGAAAGAGATTGCAGACAGGAATCAAGTGTTATTTGTGGATGCTTTCGAACCATCTTCATCATGGTTCTCTTCTGCCGATGAATACCTTACTATTGATGGTTTTCAATTGACAGAGGATGGTTACAAGAAGTTCTCAACTTTTATAACAGACAAAATCTTTGGAGATGACAAAGCTGTAGCCGAAAGCAACAGAAATGCCATCCATGCTGCTGTTAAGGAGAAGAATTGGATGTGGCACAATGACTATAAAATCCCGAATGGGGTACACGTATTTGGTCGTAGGTACAATCCTTTTGGGCCTGATAACTATCCTTATGAATTGAAGAAAATCCGTCAAATGACGGACAATAGGGACCAGGCCATTTGGAAAGCCAATAAAGGAGAGAAATTTGACTTGGCTAAGGCAGATGAGAGTACCATTGAGTTACCTCAGGTTGAAACCAATTACAATCCGGAAAAAAATGGCAGCTTGGAATACCTTTACGGACAAGATGCTCTGGATCAGTTTGAAGTAGCAGAAGGCTATAAAGTTGAATTATTTGCTTCGGAAGAGGAATTTCCTGATTTGGCCAATCCTGTTCAGATGACCTTTGATACCAAAGGAAGACTATGGGTATCTGTAATGCCTAGTTACCCGCATTACAAACCTGGTGATCCAAAGCCAAATGATAAAATTCTTATTCTGGAAGATACCGACAATGATGGAAAAGCAGACAAACAAATTGTTTTTGCGGATAGCCTTCATCTTCCTATAGGGATGGAAATTACTCCAGAGGGAGTTTATCTTTCCCAAGGCACCAATTTCATCATTCTAAAAGATGAAGACGGTGATGATTATGCAGAAAAAAGAGAAATCTTATTGAGTGGATTTGATGACCACGATACGCACCATAATATTTCTGCATTTGTAGCCGATCCTTCAGGCGCCATGTATATGGGTGAAGGGGTTTTCTTGCACACAAATGTAGAAACGCCTTATGGACCAGTTAGGGCTACCAATGGAGGCTTTTACAGGTACAATCCAGCTAGAAAAAGACTGGAAAGAACTGCCCAACTTCCTATTCCAAATCCATGGGGAATTGCCTTTGACGATTGGGGACAAAATTTCTTCGCTGAGACTTCCGGTCCAGACGTACGTTGGATGATGCCTGGATCGGTAAAATCCAGGTATGGCGAAGGAAACCACAAAGGACCAAATCTGATTGAAGATGCTCACAGGGTTAGGCCTACTTCGGGACTTGAATTTGTGTACAGCAGACACTTTCCTGAAGAAGTACAAGGAGATTTGTTGATCAACAACACCATTGGATTTTTAGGCATGAAAATGCACCGTATGGTTGAGGATGGAACAGGTTATGACAGTGAACATAGAGTAGACCTAATCAAAAGTAAGGATGGGAATTTCCGTCCTGTAGATATGGAGTTTGCTCCTGATGGCTCCCTTTACTTTGTCGATTGGCACAATATATTGGTAGGTCACATGCAACACAATGCAAGGGATCCGCTAAGAGATCACGTACATGGCAGGATATATAGGATCACTTATCCTTCCAGACCACTCGTCACTCCTCCGACTATAGATGGTGCTTCCATAGAAACCTTATTGGACAATTTGAAATTACCTGAATTCAGGGCAAGGTATACTACCAGAACCGAGTTGAGAGGCAGAGACAAGGATGAGGTATTGTCTAAAATGAAAACCTGGATGGCCGCACTTGATAAAAACGATCCAAGGTATGAACATCATTTATTGGAAGGATTATGGGTGAGCTGGGGACTTAATGCGGTGGACCAGGACTTGCTGAAAAAACTAATGGACTCTGAGGACCATAGGGTGAGAGCCGCTGTGGCAAGAATTTTACGCTATACAGGACATCAAGTACCAGATCAGGTAGCTTTACTTAAAAAAGCGGCTGCTGATCCACATGGACGGGTAAGGTTGGAAGCCATCGTTGCTGCCTCCTGGCTCAATAAAGAAGATGGATTGGCCATATTAGAGATTGCCAATGAACATCCAATGGATGATTGGATGCAAAAACCATTTGAAACCTCTTTGGCGCACCTGAATGATATGTCTATTAAAAATATGGTCATTAACCCTGATGGGTCTGTTGTATTTCACAAGGCAGCAGAGGAAGCGAAAGCTTCAAATTCCAGGTTAAAAGGGGAAGAATTAACCCTCTTTCAAATGGGTAAAGCCATTTACAGTAGAGAAGGATTTTGTATCACTTGTCACCAGCCCGATGGCAAAGGCCTAACTGCTTCAGGATTTCCACCATTGGCAGGTACAAAATGGGTGAATGGCAATGAAGAAAGGTTTATTAAAATCGTTCTGAATGGATTGATGGGTCCGATTGAAGTATTGGGTAAAGATTATCCAGGACAGGTGCCGATGACCCCTTATGGTGGCATGCTCAATGACAAGGAAGTGGCAGCTGTGATGACCTATGTAAGGAATAGCTTTGGAAATGAGGCATCTGCAATTAGTCCTGATAAGGTAAAAGCAGTAAGAGCAGCAACCAAAGACAAAACAGGTTTCTATTCTCCAACAGAGCTGTTACAAGAGCATCCGATGGAAAAAGGAGAGTAATTTGAATATTGATTAGGGTTTAAAATGACCTAATCTCATTTCAGTAAAATAAAGTGAAAAAGCCAACTCATAGTTTATGGGTTGGCTTTTTTATTTCAAGGACTTCGCTCAACCCTTCGACAGGCTCAGGGTCCAACTGACAACATTATTTTGGGTTGCTGAACTTGTCGAAGCGCAAAAAATCGGCATAGGACAAGCTCACCGGTATAAAATGATCTTCAATTTGTACCTGATGGCGTTCTACCTTATTGATCCGGTTTTTATTGACCACAAAGGATCTGTGGGTACGCGCAAAATAGGAGGGAAGTAGCTTTTCCAATTCTTTCAAGGTCATTCTGCTGATTACTTTTTCATTTTCCAACTGTAGGGTCACGTAGTTGCCGGTGGCTTCACAATACAGGAGCTCAGTGAAATTTACACGTTGTTGGCTGTCGGTAGTTTTGATAAAAATAAATTCGGGTTCTTCTGATGGTTGCAAAGCTTTCCAATCGCGGGCTTTCTGACATGCTTTCAAAAACCGGCTCAAAGGGAAGGGTTTAAGCAGGTAATCCAGTGCATTGAGTTCAAATCCTTTAACCGCATATTCTGAATAGGCGGTAGTAAAAATTACCATGGTAGTTTCTGGAAGCATTGCCATCAGGTCAATGCCTGATATATCAGGCATATTGATGTCCAGGAAGATAAGGTCTACCGGATTGTTGCTTTGGTATTCAAGTCCTTGTATTCCATCAGAAAAAACGGCTTCTAAAGTAATAAACGGAACCTTGGAGGCGTGTGATTTGATCACCTCCAAGGCCATTCGCTCATCATCAATAGCTATTGCTTTTAACATAAAGTTAATATTTGTGATACGTAATAGAAGTTCTATTGCGTATTTCAGGTTCAATCAATCCAGTTGTAAGGAGAAATGTACGAAATATTCGCTTTCATTCGAAATAGTGGATAAACTGTACTTTCCGGGGTAATAGTGCTCCAATCTTTTCCGTACATTATCCAGTCCAATTCCAGATTCGTCTTTAGGGTCATCCGTCACTTTTTTGGGATGGATGCTATTCACCAAATCCAGGTGAACGGTTCCTTTCATGCAACGAAGGTTGATCTTTATCCAGGACTTGTTTTTGGTGCTAATGCCATGCTTAAAGGCATTTTCTACAAAGGGTATTAGCAACATGGGGGCTATTTGGCCCTCACATTCAGTAGAAGGAAGTTTAAAATCCACAGAAAGGTTCTCCTCATTTTCAAAACGTAGCATTTGAAGGTCCAGGTAGTTATTGACATACTCAATTTCTCTTTTAAGAGGAATTTTATCCTGCTGGTTTTCATGAATCATAAAGCGCATCATGTCACCGAGTTTTTGGATGCCGTCTGAAGTTCTTTCTGCTTTTTCAATCAAAGCAGTACCATAGAGCGTATTCAGGGCATTGAACAAGAAGTGGGGATTGATTTGCGATTTGAGAAAGCTTAAATTGGCCGTGCCTACATCTACCTGATGCGTGAGGTTTTTAATTTTACCCACCATACCAAAATATTTATCAAAAGAAAGGTTGGATATGGGGATGATTACCAATTGGATTAACAATCCAATACCCAGGCCAATCAAGAGGGGAGTCTCATCTCCTTCCACCAAGGCTATAAGTATAAAGAAACCAGGAAAGAGGACAATTAAAAGTACATTGAAAAAATTGGCCAACTTCGTTTTGCCAGATTGCCGCTTTTTATAGATTAGGAAGTAATTGTATACCAATACCAAAAGGATGGAAGGCAAAGCAAAAGCCAATATGAAGGCAATGCCTCTATGAACAAGTTGGTCTATTTGAAGAAGGAATAAAGTTAAAAAAAAGAAAATGCTACCCAGTCTAATTGAATTGTAGGATTGAAAATCCTTCATTTTTGGTGGGGTTAACACTTGCTTTAAAAAAATGACCCAAACCATATAGCCCATATAAATGGCCGTTATTTTGAAATAAAAGGGTGTAAAGGGAGCTTCGGTAATATTTGCTCCTGAAGAAAATAAAGTGATGATGATATAGGAGAAAATGGCAATAAATAAGCTTAATAAAATTAAGGGGGCCTTCTTTTTATTCTTTAGGTAGTTTGGTATAAGTACCATATGGAAGAGGTAAAACACCAAAAATAGAATGAGCGGGATTATAATTTTGGCAAAATAGCCAATTAAACCATCGTTAAAAGAATAATGGCCTCGATTACCTGCGCTGAGAATATTGACCAAAACGATGATCAGGAAGACCAGGGTAACGATCCACCATTCTATTTGTCGAAATGCTAATGATTTGGTTTTCATAAAGTGTTCAAGTTAAAAATTAAAGTTTAAACCGAATACCTTCCACTCGGTTTGTGTTGGATGATTGGGGTTAAATTTATCAGAAGAATGGTACACCAAATAGATATTGTACAGCAAACCTGCCAGTGCAAGGACAATATAAGTTCTTCTGTTAGCTTTGGTCATGGTCATTCATTGTTGAAAGCATCTGATAAAAGCCTTACAAAGCGGGCAGTTACCGGACTGATAAATATTTATGCAAGAATATCGCTTGCCCGGTCTTCATTCAAATTTATGTGACGAAATGGGGGAATGGAGGGATGGAAATGTTCCATAACGCTCTGTGCTTTTCTTTCGGGGGCTATTGGCTTTTATACCGGTGGCTGAGCCTGTCGAAGCCATAGGGTAACGGGCTCAGCAATATCTACTCTTTCGGCACTGCAGGAGATCCGGATGAAATTCCAGTCAAAGGGGAGTTAGGACAAACTGTGTGAGCTGTCTAAAATGATCAAACTCAGGTAATCTCTTTATTTTCAATGTTTTTCTTTTGTATTAAAGCAGGGTTGAAAGGACTGATTAACAATATTCGGCGGGTTACACTCACCCTAGCTAAACCTACTTCCATCTGGTTTACATGAGCAAATAATACCAAAATTAAATTGTTAAATGCTGTGTTCTCTTTCTTTTTGTCTTGAAACAAAAAGAAACAAAAAATTCAAGACAAAAAAATCCTTCTCCCCACAATCCCTACGCCCCCTCGGTTTTTTGTCAGCCTGCCCGCTTTTTAAAATCCAATACTTAAGAACTATGGTAACGATTCTTAATAACTAAGAGTAATAAACTGTGGACGGTAAAATACTTACATTCCTAACCATAAGGTAACTATTATCTAATCCTTAAAAGCGAGTAGTTTATGAAAAACTGATTTATTTCCGTAGAGTTCAAGCAGTAGATTATGGCATTATTTTTATAGTTTCCGGATATTCATCAATGATTTTTCCGTTTTCATTGATCATAAGGAAATGCTGGTGGGGACCATGTAGGGTAGCGATAATGGCTGAGTTTTCTTCTGCAGATTTGGATAGGTACCAAACCTCTTCAGGAGTTTTGGGTTTCTTTTTTTCTACGCCCCAGGAACCATCACCCAGGTAAACAACACCATTGGGGTGAATGGCATTGTTTTTCAAAGGATGACTTCGCTTGTAGGTATGGTCATCATTCTCAAAAGCCACACGAACCCCATATTGCTCAAAAAGAGGGATCCAATTGTCCAAAACTTCTTCAGACCAAAACTGAATGCGCTTTCCTCCCGGCTCAACCCTTCCTGAAGGGTAGCCCGGTTTATGGTAAACTGGGATTACATGTGGAATATCGGTTCGATCTGCCAATTGCTTTTCTAACCAGTCCGTTTGGGTACCACTGATGAGGTTGCTATGGGAACTGTCCAATATAAGCAGGCTTAGGTAATCCCCAAAATCCAAAACGCCATATCCAGGTTGTCCCGGAAAGGCAAATAGAGGGTAAAAGAAGGGGGCTTTTGCCAAACGCATTTCGTCCGTTGGTTCTTCCATTTCACCTTTCTTTACCTTTGAAATAAAAGCCGGCATGCCTATCCCATTGTTGATATTGGTTTCGGAAGCAGGGTAGTGGTGGTTGATCACATCATGATTGCCAATGCCAAGTACCAGTGGAATCACTCGGCCTTCAGGCGTGATCAGGTCCCTTTTGATACCATCAAACCATTGGTGCCAAAGACCTACATTTTCTTTTAAACCATTGGCATAGGCCAGGTCTCCACCCCAAACAATGAAATCAAGGTCATACCGCATGACAGCACGGTTCATTTTGCCAAACATTTCTCCATGTGAAGTGTCTCCACCAGCGGCAAAACGGATAGGGCGATCATTCTTTATAGGCATGGTGCTGAAAGAATAGGTACGGATAAATTCCCCTACCTTAAATTCATAGTTTGAATCTGGTTTCAATCCAGTGATTTCTACTCTATATAGACTGCGGTCTGAATAGGGAAAAGCATGCTCTGTGGCATAAACCTCCAGCCATATTGTTTCACCTTTTTTTCTGAAATTTAATTTATGATCAGCTTTATCTGATGGCAAGGTATGCCAGTCAATCGTCATGGTGGTAGTAGGATCCTGTTGCCAAGTGAGGAGGATTCCGGCAGGTTCTGTTTGGGCAAGAGCTGCTGAAAATAAACAGAGGACTAATACTTGTGTAAAAAATAGGCGTAGGTAAATGTTGGGTGAATAGCTGGCTGTCATACCAATTTTGTTTTAATCTGGGTTCCTATAAAATCATATTTAAAATACTGACCGAACCGTCACTGCGAACCCTTCTGGGAAGGGATAAGTGTGGCAGTGGGAATACCAATTTATCATGGATAAAAGATCCAAATCAGGTATTTGGTAAATATACCAGAAATGCTACAAAAGGTCTATTGGGAGCGTAAAAACAATTATTTTAGGGTCTTAAATGGATGGTAAAAGCCTTTAACTTGGATTCGAAGCCATTAGGAAATAGTAAAATAAATTACTTCAGGAATTACAAGGATGGGGCTATGTGTAATGTTAAATCCCAAACATCAGTTTATTGTAATATTTGAACCGGTATAAAGTGCCCCATTTCCACATTTTACCATAGTCAGATGCCTTGATTTCCCCCAAGGCCAACAAACGGCAATAATCTATAATTGGCCGGTAGACGAATGGATATATAATACATCCAAAGACAACAAATACGATTGTATTATGGTGTACAATCCAGGGGTAAATAAAAGCGATAATTGGCAAATCAGCTACTAGATGATACATCCACTCTGTATTTATTAAAAATAGGAAATTAGTAGCATATTAACTAACATAAAAACCTTAGCAATTCAGATATGCATGATAGAGGAGAGAAGAGCATGTTTTGACCAAACTTAGGAATAGATTTGAATCTATTTAACATAATATAAATTATATAACATTTATAGTTGTTCACAATTAAAGGTGAGTGTGGAATGGTTATATTTGGCTATTAAGGAAATTGTTCCAGTCTGTTTTCAAATACGTCACTCTTAATCGTTACATTTTTATTTTTTATACATGTGCTCCGTAAATAGCCTGTTTGATGGGCTCTTTCATATCCGGTAGCTTACACTCTATGATTGTCACCGGAATACCATTGATGAACAACACAATATCCGGACGGTATTGATCCTTGGTTGTACTGCGCATCGTGCTGTATTCTTCACAAACATGAAATACGTTTTGCTCCGGATGTTACCAATCAATGTATTGAAGGGTAAAACTCTTTTTGTCTCCGTCTATTCTTTGTTCGATGGATTTACCTAATGTCAATAGGTTATAGACTGATTCACTTGCTGTGATTTAACCCTCTTGCATTGGTGGGTTTTTCAATGCTTGAATACCTGCTTCTATATTGTTATCACTGAAAACTGATGTTTTCGTTGAACTAACTCGAATTGAGTTGATTTCTTTCAACTGCTCTCGCAAAACATCCTCTAAGATGACATTGGTGGTTTTATTGCCACGATAGGCCAAAGCTTCATCGGGAGTCAAATAGGTGTAGCCTAGGTTTTGCAATACCTGCAATGCTAGTATTTGACTAATATGATCTTCTTTAAATGATGGTGTTTCCATAGTCTATTGTTCTATAATAAGATCCAACCCAAATTTGTATATCTCCTATATATTCGTGATATTTGTTTAACTAAAAAATATTGGACCGGGGTGTCCCCGATCGGCAAAAAGCTGGAATTAATTTCAGCTTTTTGTTTTTTAAGGGAATATCTTAAGTCCATATAATTTACCCCCTATTCTATAAATTTTAGGTTGAATCAGGTCATAGGCCGGATTGGCCCTATTCGGATCCAAAACAAATCTGGCCACCGGGTAAGCGATCAAATCTGCAAGTTGTAATCCATTGATATTTTCTCTTTTTGATTTGAAACTGATGGCCATTCCGTAGTTTTTCAATCGTGTGGCATCTACATAACCCGTTCCCCTTGCCAACAATTTCTGAAAATGCTCAGCTAGCTGCCTGTCCTCCTTTTTACCTCGTTTCTCAATGAGGACTTCCAGTTCAATATCATCTCTATTGAGGGAATCCAAACAAAAAATACTGCGCTCAATGATAAATGAAAGTGATATTTCATAGACATCATTGGAAAGCCTTCCGTATCTCTTAATGAACTGGTCTTTTCTAATCGCCGCATTGATCACGGAATAGTCACTCTTAGCGATGCATAGGTTCAACTGCTCATAAAAGGAGCGCTTTAGCGCAGAGTCGAATAATACAACAAACTCCTTTTCGCATTTTCGGATGTCACGAGAATGAAATATTGCAGTCTTATTGTTCCAAAATTGCTTTTTAATATGATTGAAGCTTCCCTTCAACTGCTCGTAGGCCTGCTCCGACATAAGTACTCCACAGAGCAGGAATACCGGAAAATCAGGATTGACATGCGTCAAGCCATGATCTCCACTTTCGTCTATGAACAGGTAGTATTTCATCTTTTACTATTTAACTTCTTCTTCCTCATCAATAACTGCTGCATCAAACCCTTTTTCTCATCCTTGAAAGCATTTAGTTTTTGATTTAGAATATCTATTTTTTTAGTGAAAGAAAACATATGTTTTGATTATACTGACAGGAATATAATTAATTTCATTTTTCTAGTGTAGCAGAATATCATCTAAGATGACATTCGTGGTTATATTCCCAAGATAAGCCAAAGATTCGTATGGAGTCAAACAGGTATAGTCTAAAGTATGCAATACCTGCAATTCTTGCATTTGGCTGTTATGACTTTTTTTAGATGCCGGTGTTTCCATTCCGTATGTTAGTCTAAGGTCTGTTTTCGATTAAATCAATGTTCTCACAAATCCTGCTTATATAATTCTATATTATGCTAAGCTGGCATCAAGGCCAGCGAGTTTGAACGTGTAGTACTTCAAAAATAGACGTTATATTAAGTATCCAATAAGGCCAGCGCCTCAACAAACCCTGTGCCGTGCCCTGATCCTGAGCGCCTTATAATTTTTCTTTTTGGCCAACCCACAAAAGAGTTTTTCTTCAACCGCACACACAAAAGATTTCCTCATACTTTGCTCTGTACAATTCTCTAGCCTGTCAAATCGAGCTTGGGAGATTCATGAGGAGTTTGTGCGGTATGCCTGAAGCGTATGAGTAAAACACTTGTGTTTTCCCGACCCACCGGATCGTAGACCGATCAGCTCGCAAATTCGTTGATTAGTTTTCGTATGGTTTTCGCTTGATGCCGTCATGCCGGGTGGGCAAATACTTTTGGCATTGGCCCAAAAGTATTCAAAAACCCTAGCCAAAATAATCACCTATCAGCCCACTGCCACCCCACGCCCGGGTATTTTGGCGGGCCAGCACTCAATACACTCAATTTAACATAATGTATTGGATGTGATATAATTTATTTTTAAACGCAATTAGAAAAAAAATCTAATGAAGAGTATTCTTCTTTATTGAATAAGGCGTTTGTTAAATGATAAAAATAGGGCTATATTTCCTTTAAACACTGATTTTATGGAAAAAAGGTATAAGAGTCTATCAATATTTGAATTTCAGAAGCGGTTCCCTGATGACAGGTCATGTTATGAATATTTGGCAGATATGAAGTGGAAGGATGGATATGTTTGTAAAAAGTGTAACCATAACCACTATTGCAAGGGGATTAATGAGTTTGATAGGCAATGTACTAAATGTGGCCGGCTAGAGTCTCCAAAGGCTGGTACCCTTTTTCATAAATGTAAGTTCTCACTTCTTAAAGCATTCTATATCGTTTATTATGTTTCTACAGACAAGAATGGTGTCAGTAGCGGTGAATTAAGCCGTAGGCTTGAGCTTAGGCAAAAGACCTGCTGGTTCTTTAAGCAGAAAGTGATGAAGGCGATGGAAAGCAGCCAGAACTTCCCGATGATGGGGAAAGTAGAAGTAGACGAATCATACGTAGGCGGTCAGGACGACAAAGCATTGGGAAGAAACGAGGGGAAAAAGAAAATCATGGTGGTGGGCATAGAAAGGGGATTAGGCGGTGTTTCTCGTTGGTACGGAAGAGTTATAGAAACTGCCTCAAAGGTCAATCTTGGAGGATTTATGAAAGATTACATCGATAAGGACGCCGAAGTTAAGACTGACTGCTGGAGTGGCTACAAGGGTATGGAGGAACATTTCCCGAAACTTGTACGTGAAAAATCTGGAAAAAAAGGCGAAAATTTTAAACCAATAGAATAATGTTGTGATAGGCTCTTTTCCGTTTTGTCGAATGCTATTTGAAAGTGCATTATTGCCTCTTGATAGTTCCCTTGATCAAAATAATAGCAGCCCAATTCAAAACATATTGATAACGAATTATCTGTTTTCTTTAATCCGATATTGAGTACCTCCAAGTACTTTTGGTGATCGATTTTTTGTTCCAACCAAAGTCTTGCATATTTCAAAATAAGAGTAGGATCTTTTGGAAAGCGCTCTATTCCATATTCCATCGTAGAAATCTTATCTTCTACATCCGCTTTCAATTGGGAAAGACGTAAGAAAGCATCTGTGGGTACAGAATCAAGTTTAATGGCCAGTTCATAGTAGTATTGATTAGCCTTTTCAAGGTCATATATGGTGTTCTTATCAGCATAGTCTTTGTACTCGAAAACTCTAGCAGCCCAATATCGAGAAAAACCACTGACTTGATGACCATTGGATAATTTATCAGCTCTTAAAAATAACTCTAAGGCTTCCTCATAATTGGATTGTGAGTACTGAATGTGTCCTTTTAAATATGGTGGATGCCTGGAGAATCAGCATCAATCTCAACTATTTCCTGACAGATTTCTTCTGCTATTTTGAAATTCTGCTTGTCATATTCCTTCCAGGCATTTTCATATAATTGCTGAACCTTTTCTTCCGTTTTATTTATTTTCTTAGCCATAAAATTTCTCTCTACAATCTCGGGTCAACCGCTTCACTTTCCAAAGCCATTACTCCAAATACACATTCATGAACCTTTCTCAACGGTTCTTTTTTAACAAATCGATCAAGTGACTCTACACCGAGAGCGAATTCTCTGAGTGCCAGAGACCTCTTTCTACCAAGGCTTCTATTCTTCAAGACTTTCATATTCTCATCACTTGAATATTCTGGCCCATAAATAATCCTCAAGTATTCCTTCCCCCTACACTTGATAGCAGGTTGAACTAGCCCTTTTTTACCGTGAGAGATGAATTCTAATGGTTTCACAACCATGCCTTCTCCTCCTTTTTCAGTCAGTTCTGTCCACCATTCTATGGCTGATTGAATTTGAGATTCTTCATTTAAATCAATCATTTTATATGGTGTTGCGATCATCATTTTAGGATCAGCCGCGCAGATTGATTTAATCGTTTCCATATGCCATTCATGGTTCTTGCTCATGTGGGTCTCCCCTTCTGTAGCCAGAATATGAAACGGAGCTAATTTGTAATCATCCAGTCCATTAACAGGCCAACAATAGTTGCCATAGGCTTTAGTATAATCAGTGATCATTTCACTTTTTACCTTAAAGTTTTCGAGTAGTTGATCTACCCCATCAATCCCTCGTTTTTGGGTAGTTTTTAGATTGTCAATCACATCGGTCAAGGCAGCTGAAGCTGATGCTCCTACAGATGCATATTGGTCTTTCAATAGTGATTGTGCTTTTGCAGACCAAGGCATCAACTCAGCATCTAAACAAACCCAATCCGTATTGAATTGAGCCCAAAATCCAGAATTGGTTAGTGCCAATTGAACTCGATTCAAAAAGGCTTTTTCTAGTGCTGAATCATTAAAGAAGTTTCTACCCGTTCTTGTAAAACATGCTCCTATTCCTTCATTTTCAATTCCGAATCGCTCCTTTACAGCATTTTCATCTTTGCAAACCACCAAGATCGCTCTTGAACCCATGTGTTTTTCTTCACAGACTACTTTATCGACTCCCTGACTTTTGAAGTATTTCATTGCTTCCTTTGGATGCTCTAAATACTCATCAATTTCACTCGTCTCAGAAGGTGACATTGTTGGAGGCAAGTAGATTAACCATTTGGGGTTCATCGCAAATCGACTCATTACTTCAAGGGCAGCAATAGAGTTTTCTTCTCTGATAGTAATGTTGTTTCTAAGGCTTGTAGATACAATCCTTTTTCCAATGACATCATCGATATCCAAAAGATCATCCAATTCTTGCTGATGAGTCAATGCAGAATCACTTTCCACTTCCAAAGGCCTAGCTGGCTCAGCATACATCATTCTAGCAGGAACAGATACCAATTCCTCTTCAGGATATCTAAGTGCCGTTAGTTTACCACCGAATACACATCCAGTGTCGATATCGATGGTTTTGTTCAACCATTGTGCTTCGGGAACAGGCGTATGTCCATAAACTACCATTGCCTTTCCTCGGTAATCAGCAGCCCAGTTATGTCTTACAGGTAATCCAAACTCATCTGTTTCACCAGTGGTTTCTCCATACATGCAGAATGATCGAACTGCTCCGCTTCCTCTCCCCTGCATTTCTTCTTTCAATCCTGCATGAGCAATCACCAATTTTCCTTTGTCAAAAACGTAGTGACTCACCAAGCCATATAAAAACTCCTTAACTGTGTTCTTGAATTCTTCACTTTCATGAGTCAGTTGTTCTACGGTTTGTTCAAGCCCATGCTTAATTTGTACATTCCTTCCATTGAGATATTTCTGAAGCTTCATATCATGGTTTCCAGGAACGCAGTATGCGACACCTGATTTCACCATACTCATGACTAGTTTTAGTACAGCTGGCGAATTGGGGCCTCTGTCAATAAGGTCTCCAAGAAATAAGGCTGTTCTTCCTACCGGGTTAGCTACTTTATATCCAAAAGATTCATTGTCATAATCTGTTTCCTCTACACTATAGCCAAGGTTCGTGAGCAATTCGATAGTTTCATCAATACACCCATGAATGTCACCAATGATGTCAAATGGGCCACTAATCTCTTTTTTATCATTGTAAAGTTTCTCTCTTTGAACAGACTGAATTGCATCTATTTCTTCGACTGAACTCAAGACATGAACATGCCTAAATCCTTCCCTCTTTAGATTTCTTATTGACCTTTTGAGCTGAGACCTCTGTTGCCTCACTACATGTTTCCCAAAAGTCCTATCCGCCCTTTCATCGTTTCTAGCCTGACAAACTTTTTCGGGAACATCAAGTACAATGGCAACAGGAAGACAGTGGAATTCTCTCGCCAATTGAACTAAAGGTCTCCGAGCCTCGGTTTGAACATTGGTTGCATCAACTACTGTTAAATGACCATTTTTTAACCTTTTTGATGAGATGTAGTGTAACAACTCAAATGCATCATCTGTTGCCGCCTGATTGTTTTCGTCATCAGAAACAATTGCTCTGCACTTATCAGAAGATATGATCTCTGTTTCCTTGAAGACTCTTTTAGCAAAAGTTGATTTTCCAGAGCCAGAAACTCCAACAAGCACTACCAATGATAGTTCTGGTATTTTTATATCTTTTGTATTCATAATTTATCAATCCTTTCCTGAACCTCTGAGACAAAGGCTTTTTCGTTCTTATTACGAATTACCATTTCTTGAAATTCTACTTTTAATGATTCATGCGTAAGTTTCCCTTCCTCGATTTTTCCGATGATTGGAAAACCATGATTGTCATATATCGAGAGCATTCTCGCAATTTTTGTATCGATGAAGCCACTGAATTCTCTACCGTCAAAAGTGGCATGCTCTATACCTTTATTTAATTGTGGAAGAACTGTACTTTCAATGAATTTTCGTTTCCTTTTACCAGTAGTGTAAATGAAGAAATACGAGTAATCGTTATTCCTTAACCACTTCTTAAGCATTCTCTTCGATCTAAAATCGTCAACGATTGCGAAAGGAATTACAATAATGATTATTACAATAATTAATGGCAGAAGAAGCACCACCACGATTCCAATTGCGATATTTTTAATTCTATTAATCATTTAATTTGAAAATGGCCATTTGAGATGGCGCACCTACTTTTTTATCTTCTTCTCCAACAGGTTTGATTTCAACATCATACCCTTGAGAATTTGCTACTTGTCCAGCCCAATCACTGAATTCTTGCCTTGTCCATTCGAATCTATGATCGGTATGTCTGAATGAATCAGTTGCCATACTTTCGAAAAGTTCATTATACTCTCTATTCGGAGTGGTCAATACAACCATTTTTGGTTTTGAGAATTCAAAGACCACTCTTTCAAATGATCTTAGTCGGTTCAAATCCAAGTGCTCTATCACTTCAATGATGGCGGCTGCATCATATCCATCTAATCTCTTGTCTCTGTAGGTCAAAGCCCCCTGAATCAGTTTGATTCTCTCTTTTTGCTTTGGAGGCATTTCATTGTAATACAATCTTTCCATTGCTTTTTCTAATGTTCTATAGGAAACATCCACTCCAAGAATCTCTTCGAATTGCTTCTCCTTTAAAAGCATTTTTAGAAGTTTGCCTTCACCACAACCCAGATCAACTATTCTTTTAGCTCCAGAAATCTTCAGCTCTTCCAGAGCCAATTTTAATCTTTGCTGATGCAATGTTTCTTTCACTTTGACCACCTCATTTTCTTCTTCAGCTTCATTAGGTTCTTCCTCTAAATCAGTTTCAATCAGTCTGTCTAACGCATTTCTCGTTAAACCTCCAATTCCTTTGAGGTATCGTTTTGTGATTTGCTCTTTCTCAGGATGATTGCCTAACCACCCCTCTCCTTTTTGAAGTAACTTTTCTACTTCAGATTGACTCACCCAATAGTGTTTATTGGTATCAAGGACTGGAATCAAAACATACAGATGTGATAGCAACTCTTTGAGCTTGCATGATCCTTTGAGGTTCAATGTGTAATACTTACTATCACCCCATTCCAAGAAATTATCATCCAATTGGTGTCTTTGAAGTAATACTTCATATCCGAGAGGCTCAAAAAGTTTCCTTATCAATAGTTCACCACCTTTTGGGGCAGGAAGAACGGAAATCTTAACATCGAAATCCATTACCTGATCTACCAACTCAGGACGTTTGCTGCATTTACCATTTAGAGCTGTTGAAAATGCTTTCGAAATAGCCACACTCATAAATGAAGAAGCTACGTATGGTCTATCATTCACGTAATGAGCCAAGGCAAAATCACTTGTATTGTTCCTGCTATTCTTAACTAGTTCGATTGGATTGATATCCAATAACAGATTGACAGAGCAATTCTCAGTTGTTGCTTCTGAATAGAAAATATGAGCTTCTCCAGTTGATAACTCTACTGATTGTAGTTTATCTGGGTGCTTGTGCAACAGAAAGCTTAAATCTGTTGCGGGTGTATGTGTTGTTGATATATTTAGTAACATTATTTCTTATTGATAACGCTAAGTAAAATACAAGCTACGCAATCTTTTTGCGCACTAAAATTTATTTCCAAAATTCCCACCATTTACTTGAATTAATTTGTGGGTTAATAACATATTTTGGAATGTTATTGGGAATCATATCAATTTTCTTTGTCTTGGGTTCAAACCTGCTCAAATCAGTATTTGAAGAAGTGAGCAGCCATTCCTGAATTTCTAAGAGAAGTTGTTTTGCTTCTTTGCCTATCTCTAGAATCATTTTTTCTCTACTCCATCCATAATATTCACAATCCTCTAATTCATACTGATAATAACCGAGGCTTGATAGATACGGATAATCCTCATATCCCAAATCATAGAAATCTGCCAAAATTCTTTCAGGCTCCTTACAGCCTACTGAAAGTGTCTCAAGATTTACTATGATCTTCCAGTCTGTAAACTCTTTTTCATTGAAAAATGAGAGAAACAGTTTTCTAAATTCATAGTCAACTCCTCGTTGATTATAATTGAAGCTGTACAATTCAAGGATTAAATCATCATCCATTCTTTCCGCCAAACTTGTTTCAGAATAGAGCCAGTTTTCAAATTCCTTAACATCAATTTGCCTTTCTATAACCTTGAATATTCTCTCTTTTAGTGCTTCCATTTCCTTCGATTTCTAATCTTCGAAAACAAAGGTGGGTAACTAGTACGCAATATTTTTGCGTACTTCTAATATATCTGTTATTTTGTGAAAAAAAGTCATGCCTGTCAATAGAAATGCGCTTATTAGATTCAGAACAATAGATCAGTGCTTAAGAAATAGATACAGAAAATGGACGCTTGAAGACTTGATAGAGGCTTGTTCTGAGGCTTTATATGAGTATGAAGGAATAGATAAAGGTGTCAGCAAGCGTACTTTGCAACTTGATATTCAGTTGATGAGAAGCGATAAACTTGGCTACAACGCTCCAATTGTTGTCACAGAGAATAAATACTACACTTATGAAAATCCTGAATATTCAATCACTAATAACCCTCTGACAGACAATGACCTAAACAAGCTCAATGAAGTAGTAGATATTCTACGGCAATTCAAAGGATTCTCACATTTCCAGGAAATGACAGGGATGATTCAACGGTTGGAGGACAAAGTTCGGTCTGCAAAAAGTAAGCAAAAGTCAATCGTTCTGCTTGAAACCAACGAGAATCTTCGAGGCATATCATACCTTGATGATATTTATCAGGCGATTCACAAAAAGCAGGTTTTAGAACTGAGCTACCAATCTTTCAAGGCAAGAACTCCAAATACAATAAACCTACATCCCTACCTGCTTAAGGAATTTAGAAACAGGTGGTTTGTTCTAGGTAAGAAGAGTGCAAGTGAGCCACTTATTACCTTGGCACTAGATAGAATAAAGGACATTTCAATTGCTGCTAATGTAACGTATGATGAAAATGAGGAATTTGATCCTGAGAGCTATTATAAAGATGTAATTGGTGTTACTGTTGAGCGTAATAGAAGACCACAAAAAATTCATTTAAGAGTAGATCGAAAGAATGCTCCCTATGTTATCACAAAACCGTTGCATAGTTCTCAAGAGGTCATTTCAACATCTAAATCAGGGATTGAGATTACGCTAGAAGTTCAGATCAACTTTGAACTGGAAAGAGAAATATTGGGGTTTGGGGAATCCATTGAGGTAATCAAACCTGAGAAATTGAGAAATCGAATTCTCTCAAAGCTCAAAACGGCAGTTGGGGTTTATGAAACAAAAAGTGAATCATAGTACTTACAAGACCCAACCCCAAATTTCACAAACATTTGTCATCCGCTCAAAGCCTCCCACAATCCAAGGATGCCAAAAGAGTGTTCCATCCTAACCCATGAAAAAAACTCTTTTCTTCCCTCCTTTTAAAAGAAAAAATTATTCCCCACGCAGATCCCAAAGCTTACATTAACATAACGCAGGACATTATATAACAATCGTAGTGATTTGCGGTCAGACGCGCAGCGGATGATTAACATAACATCAGTTATAGAATGGAGTTCTATAACGATAGATGTTATGTTAAAGTAAATCACGGTTCGCTTATACAATGGTGCCGATTTGTACCCAATCCTACAACTGTATAAACCATCCACCAGTACAAAACATTTTCAGGTTGCTTGTGGTGAACCTATTCTTTAATTAGTGCTTCTAGTAAATAGCTGCGCAAAGGTTTCCAATAGTCAGGTCAAGCTCGCAAACCCTTGCGCAGCTATTAATAATTTTCTCACCAGTTTTCCTAATGACTTTCGTAAAGTTGCAGTCTGAATCTGGAGAATTACCAGCAGCCTACCAATGCTCTATTTCCCGTTATTTGGGGAATAGTACGGTTTAATCTAAAATTAGGGATTCTCAGCGATTAGAAATTACCCTGTGCAACTCTCACTCAATAAGCACTTTGCCATAAAAACCCCGCTAACTATTCATAGGTCTTCCCTGACATTTTCAAGACATGTTTTACCAAGCTAATTCCACCGCCCACAGCCATTCCTGTGCTGATCCAAAATGTAAGCTGGCTATTCATGTCTACTTTAAGAATCCCCAGCATGGTAATGCCTATGCTTAATCCTATGGCGATACCTATAGCGGTTCCTATGGCTACACCTATTGTTGTTCCGATTTGTATATTTCTATCAGTTCTCATGGTATTGAATTTTTATTGAATGGATTGATTGTAATTTCTTTGTAAATACTAGTAATTCAGGCTATTATCTTTCCTTATTGGCCTGCAATACTAAAATTTCATGCCTATGTAGATATTGGGTTCAAAGAGGAAATAATTTCTCCATTTGTCATCCAGTACTTTAAATTCTTCAGGCGTATTGGTGTCAAATACCCAAAACTGGGAATGAACTTGAGGTTCTATAAAGAAGCGTTTGCTTTTACCAAAACCAATATGATAACCAAGGTGAAAGGAATTGTACAGCTTAAAACCATTGTCAATTTTATTATTGTCCTCATCCAGATAGGTTTTAAACTGAGGCAAAACTTCTACCGTGGCAAACAGTCCTTTCCATAACATGCGCTGATAACTAAACCCTATGCCGGTTTCCCGCACATGTCCGGGATAAAATTCGCTTCCGGAATCCACTTTGTCCAAAAGCCCGTCCCACCATAATATGCCCATGGGCTGAAATAATCTCCAGCTGGCGAGTTTAAGGCCAATGATGTTTTTGTTGTCTAAGTTGCGTTTTACATGAAGTTCTATGTGCTGTGTATGGGTTTGATCGGTCCAGGAATCTTGCACCAACTGAGGCAAAATAATTCCGGGAAGACTTACCCGATATTTGTACTTTACAGCAGATTCAATGGCTTTTTCATTGTTTGACTGGGCAAAGCCGGTAAAAATTTGAAAGCTGAAAACGAGAATAAGTAACTTTTTCATGATTAAGATGGTTAATTTTTTGAAATAATATTTTTTTGTAGTTATCAGTGGACACTTGTACCTGTTGACAGAACAAAAATGAGCAAGAAAACAAGGCCAATCGTTCTGATATGAAATTGTGGACTTATTGGTGAGTTTTAGAACGTTTTGAGTTATGCTAATGCTACACTAGTGCTCTGACAATCATACAGTTCTGAACTCCTTCAAAGTCTATGTAGTATTAGGGATGGAAGTGGTTGATCTGATTAGCTTCCAGTATTCTCTCTTAGACCAAAAATTACAGGCAATCCTGGATTGTACGATGGCTTGTAATCCTTCTTGTTTTTTAAGTTGGAAATTGGTTATTTTAATCAAGCATTTTAAAAAGTTGGTGAATCAAAAATCCATTGCTGTACTTCCACTTGAGAATCTTAGCTCAGATCCTGAGAATGAATACTTCTCTGATGGGATGACCGAAGATATCATTTGCGCCCTGACCAAGGTTGAGGGGCTTAAGGTTACTGCCCGTACTTCTTCTTTCGCTTTTAAGGGAAAAAAGGTAGATATACGCATCATCGGTAACAAGCTGGGCGTCGCAACCGTACTGGAAGGCAGCGTCAGGAAAGCAGGTAACCGAATTCGCATTAGCACACAACTTATTCGAACGGACAATGGCTTTCATCTTTGGTCGGAGAATTTTGATCGGGAGTTAGATGATATATTTTCACTACAGGACGAAATTTCTCTGCTTATCTCAGAGAGCATTCGTGAGGAGTTTGGACACCTCTCTATTGTAGACCAATTGGTGAAAGCACCTACGGAAAATATTAAGGCTTATCAAGTCTATCTGAAAGCACGTTTTCAATTGAAAAAATGGAACCTACAGGACATTGAAAAGGGAGCCTATTATTTCCAGGAAAGCTTTGAACTTGACCCGTCCTTTGCACTCCCCTACTTCGGTGCCGGCTTGTGTCACAGCCTTCTTGGCTCTTGGGGAGGGAAACCAAAGCAAGCTTCCTTCGATCGGGCGGAACACTTCTTTAGGCTGGGTTCGGATATTAAAGCAGATTCCGTCTATGCCTATCACTGTCTGGCTACTCATGCTTTCTGGGGGCTTTGGAAAGACCATGAAGCCATCGAACTACTCCAGGCTGGAATCAAAATTGATCCCTATGACGCTGAAATCAATGAGTGCATGGCAGAGGTACTTACCGCCCGGGGAGATTTTGACATTGCCATGCAGTATATCGACCGAAGCCTGGAAAGAAACCCACTTTCCCCAAATCACCATTATACAAAAGCAAATATTTATTACCACCAAAACCAATACGACCAAGCTTTGCAAGCCTGTGAACGGTCGCTGGAAATAGATGCTTCATTTTCACTTGCACAGCACCTCTGGCTGGCCTGTTGCATCCAGTTAAAGGACAAAGATGGCCTTGCTCGGTTGGCGTATCTTCCTGAAGAATTGCGAGACGGAGTGCCCACCCTTTTGTTTAGTCTCGTCCATGAGAAAACGCAAGAAGAAACTGAGCAGGTCAAAGCATTGGCAAATACAATTGGTAACCTAAAACCACGACCACTTATGCCCTGGGACCTGTTTTTACGTGCCCAAATAGCTCCTGAACAGGCCATGGAGTCACTGCTGGAAAAGATAGACCATCGGATGGGACAAATGGTCTATTTTAAGCATGAAATCTTTCTTAAACCCCTTCGGAAATTACCAGCCTTTCAAAAACTGGACCAGGTCTATTTTGCGGAAAGGCAGCCAAAGCCTACAGAAACAATAACTGATTCCGGGAAGAAGGATATGTTGACCAAAGAGGAAACGGAACGATATCTTAGTGAGTTGGAACAGCAAATGGTGCAGCAAAAGCTTTTTCTGGATACCAATTTGACTTTGCGGAGTCTGGCGGAGGTTATTTCCCTTCATCCCAATAAACTGTCTCGTTTATTGAATGAAAAAATTGGTAAAAACTTTAATGACTACATCAATGGCTACCGCTTAAAGGCCTTTAAGAGAATAGCACTAGACCCGTCCCTCTCCCACCTCACGCTACTTGGCCTGGCATACGAAAGTGGCTTTACTTCAAAGTCTGTATTCAATGAATTTTTCCGAAAAAATACAGGACTGACACCCAAGGCCTGGGTTAAGAAGCAAAAAGGGTAAATTCAAATTTGAATACTTTAATAGGCTACCCTACTATTCCTATTCAAAGCTTTTTAAGGGCCATTAATACTTTCACCATTAGTAAGACAGCATCTTTGGAAGATTCCAGTTGATTGAGCGTTCCAGCTAAATACACATCCAAATCAGGACAGTAATACATGGAGGAACCGTTAAGTCCGGAATGACCAATAACCTCCCATTTAGGTAAGGTTGGAAAAAGCTCTTTAAAGGCAATTTTACGCAAGCCATATCCGTACGACATACCTTTTGTTTCCGGTATCCATTGCTGCATTTTTTTAAAGGTTTTGTCAGCCAAGAGCTTGCCCTGCATTAAGGCTACCTGAAAGGTGATCAGATCTTTCCCGGTGGAAACAATGGCTCCACCAGCCCAGTCTGCACTCAGACTCTTAAAGGAACTTATTTCATATTCTCCCGCATACATTTCTGCCATATCAAGCATAGGGTGTTTAGCCTTTGATCTCAGATTTAAATAGGTATGATTCATGCTAAGTGGCTCAAAGAGGTACTTTGTAAAAAACGCATGAAGCTTCATTTTACTTATTTCTTCAATGATCATTCCCAATAAAACGTATTCAGTATCCGTATACTCATATCCCGTACCAGGAGCAAAAGAGGGCTTAAAATGAGCTTTAGAAAAAGAAATCAGGTCTACTGGCTCCCAAAATTTATGGGGTTCCGCCACGATCAAATCAAAGATGCCTGGAGATCCATCTAGTGGCTCCCCAAAATAATCGGGTAACCCGGATGTATGTTGCAGAAGATGTGAAATGCGAATTGAATCCCCATAATCTACTCCGTCCATAATATGCAAACCTTTCATTGACTCAGGTGTCAAATATTTCGCGATTGGATCTTCAAAGCTAATCTTCCCCTGATCTACCAGTATCCCGATGGCAGTAGCTGTAAAGGTTTTGCCAATACTGGCCGTATAAAAAGGGTTTTGAATGCTCAATTCCCTCCCATCCTTAAATGTTCCTTTGGCCATATGCCATTCAAAATCATCTGTAGGAGAATAAAGGGACAGGAATACATTGTGTACATTTTCCTTCTTCAGTTCTTTCTCCAATAATCGATCAATCCTTTGAATTACCTTGTCCTGATTTTCTTGTGCCAGCAAGGCAATGGCACTTGTCAAGTAAATAAGTATTGTAGCTAACTTTTTCATTTTCTTTTGATTTTGTACGCTACAAAGGTCTTCTCTACTTGAGGGAATATCGTTCTGAATGTCTCTTCCGGTGAAATCCCGCACTTCTTCAGCAATATTTATTTAACCCGGATTATGTAATAGGATTCGTGATAGCCTGTCCCGTGTTTACGGGAAGTGTTGCAATCGCAAGAAAATCAGGCTGTTTGGAGATTTTAGCATACACCGCTATGGTGAAATTGAAAACAGCAACGATTGGGTATTTTGAAGCGATTTCAGCACGTAATAGATTGTCTATTGCATATTTCGGGTTTAATTCTACCCCTATAATCCTTGTTGAGGACACTCACAAACTTTTTGTCTTCAAAAAAGCCATGAAGTAGTCCTGAATTTCATAAGCCGGTCCCATTATACATTTTGAGACGATCGCAACACCCCTTCCGGCTAATTTTGAATCATCTTAAAATTTTGAAAACAAAACGAAATGACAATGCTAATGGGAAAATTAAAAGTTATGCTGGCAATGGCCTTCTTGATAAGTTTAGCTTCTTGTATTGAGGAGGATGGTAACACTCCTACCGATGCTAATTCTGAATATGATTCTGCGGAAGCCTATTTGGAAGAATTAGGATTTACGGGAAGTGTATTGATCAGCAAAGGAGATGATTATTTATTGAAAAGGGGATTTGGCATGGCTGATCAAGCCAATAATATCCCAAATGATCCCGAGCTTATCTACCGCATAGGCTCTATTACCAAATCCTTTACCGCCGCAGCGGTGGTCAAGCTCAAAAGGGATGGCTATATCAATAGTTTGGATCAAACTTTAAGTGATTTTGCAGCGGATTTCCCTTATGGAGACCAAATAACAATCAAACATCTGATGAATCACCAGTCCGGTATTCCTGATTATGTGGGGCCGGTTGAAAACTATGCTGAAGAAAACAATTACCACTTTGATACAGAGGAAATTTTTGATATTATCATTGAATCCATTGAAGAGGATGGTTTGGACTTTTCTCCCGGAGAATTCTTCGCTTACTCCAACTCCAACTATTTGATTCTGGGCCTACTTATAGAAGAACTTACAGACCTGTCTTACCAGGAGTATTTGAACCAAAATATTTATATGCCACTTAATTTAAACCATACGGGCAAAGGCCCTGATACCATAAGTGGAGAAGGAAGAGCCAAAGGCTATGACCATGGGCAGGAAGTAGGTCCTTATCAAATGGAGATTGCCTACAGTGCAGGTGAGATAGAAAGCAATATTGAGGACCTTGAAAAATGGGGAAAAGCATTGCTTTCCGATTTTTTTACCGCAGGTGAAAAGGAATTAATATTTGCTCCGCCAATGGAGCAAAACAGTATCAATGTACCCGGAGCCGGATTTTTTACCCTAAAAATCAATGAACAGGTTATCTATCATCATGGAGGAGATATCGACGGTTTTACCAGTCTTTTGGTACTGTTACCGGAATCAGAGGGTTTGATTATCCTACTCAGTAACGAACAAGATCAGGGAGAGCAACGCAATAAAATTTTAGAAACAATCATGGACAAGGAATTCTAACTCTCGAAAAAAATAACAATAATGAAATTATGGTCACTTTGCTGGCCTTATTTAGCAATCCATACAACGCTTGAAATGCCAAAGATTGTTAATGCAATGTATAAGCTTGGGTGAACTCGAAAATTTGAAAGGCAGCAAATTCACCCTAGCCTTTGGTTTTAAACTATTTTATAACAACTAAAATGGTGGGGTCATGAGAATTGGCCCTGCTCCTAAAATACAAATACGATGAAAAAAATAATTGTTGCAGGGGCTACCGGATACCTGGGTAGTCACCTTACAAAAGAACTAATGAGTCAGAAAATTCCTTTTCAGGCAATAGCCAGAAACGGCCAAAAACTTCTGGAACAAGGTCTTAAACCAGAACAAATCATTAAGGCTGAGGTCACTGATAGCTCGACCCTTCACGGAAAACTAAAGGATGCAGATGTCCTGATATCCACGGTGGGCATTACGCGACAGAAAGATGGCCTCAATTACATGGACGTGGATTTTCAAGCCAATATGAATTTGCTCAATGAGGCAAAGAAGGCAGGGATTCATAAATTTATCTATGTATCGGTAATCAATGGAGACAATATGCGGCAACTCAAAATTGTAGCGGCTAAAGAAAGATTTGTGGATTCCCTTAAAGCATCGGGGATGGAATATTCGATTGTTCGACCAAATGGATTCTTTTCTGATATGACTGATTTCCTTGACATGGCCAGAAAAGGCACAGTATATCTTTTTGGAAAAGGAAAATTTAAGCTAAATCCCATTCACGGGGCTGACCTGGCAAAGGTCATTATAGAATCAATAGATAATCATCAACCTGAATTAATCGTTGGAGGACCAGACATTCTAACGCAAAACGAAATTGCTCAAATGGCACTGACAGCATGTATGAAACCTGTTAACATTGTTCATCTACCAGACTGGATCAGGAAACTAACGATAGGCTTAATGAGAGTATTTACCACTTCCAAAACCTATGGGCCTTTTGAGTTTTTTCTCACCATGATGGGACAAGACAATATTGCTCCGAGGTATGGTGTACAAAGACTCCAATCTTTCTTAGCCCGAGAGGCAGACCAGCTTTATAAATATAAGGGCAATAAAAAACAACAGTTGGGTATTTAGAATGTAAAGCGGCAATTTATAGTTGATGATTTGTTACATTCAAAATTTGGGATAGAAGGACTATTATATGAGTCAATGCCTTAAAAATCAGCTATTTTGTACCATTATTCGTCTTTAGCTGTCGGTAGAAAAGACAACCATAGATGTGCTACGACTCAATTTCCAAACAGCCTGAATTTTTGCGATTACAATATTTCTCGATGATTCACACATTGTGATTTGTGCTCCCGATTCTCAGATTAACATAAAATAAGTTCTGTCAGCTCCAGTGTCATAACGGTGGGTTTTATGTTAAAACAAATTACACCATAATTTTAACTAGTCTCTTATTTTCCGTATCCCTTATTAGGTCATTCGGTACAACTAGGTTTGTTTTTATATAATTAATCCTTATACTAAATTGTCGTCCCTATAATTATTAAAGTCAACTTTCAATACCAATCTTTGTTTTATCAATATAAATGGGATTTTCAAGCCTATTATTAAAATAAGGCCCCTTCTTTCTGTGCTTCCTGAACCATCAGTATTGCTACATCTTTTGATAAATCAATGGTTCTAGGCTTACCTCCATTGGCTAGGAAACTATATCCATTTTCCCATATCCTATTCATGCTTTCTTCATTAAAATATAGGTCAGCTGAATGCTGCTCGTAACTCTTTTGATCCATGAAATACAACTTTATCGTGATTTTTCCCAAAGGTTCATCGTCGAGGTTATATTTTGTATCTATGTATTCTTGAATTATTTTTCCTGGAATATCCACATCATTATAACGAACATCATAAAGTAATATATTCAAAGTTCTCATTAATGACGGAAATATTTTCTTTTTTTCAAAGTTATCCAAATTAATACTGTCTGTGTTGTTTATAATAACATCAATGGTATTATCTTCTTTAAAATTTGAGTTATCTAAAATATATTTCATTCCCCTTAATAGAGGTACATTATCTCTTAATCCTGCATCTACCCAGCAATCTCCAACCTTAAAGGGTTGCTTATCCATATCTTTCCCATCATCTATATCAAATTGACTTTGAGTGGTGCAGTCTAAGCTCATGAACAATGGCTGGTTACCAGATCTCCAGATATGATGGAGCATTAATTCACGCTCCTCTTCTGAATTTTTATAATCCTCCGAATGAAAGAAATAAGAATGAGAGTTTGAGAAATTATTAACAGCGATTATAAATTGTCCTTTGTTAACGATATCAGAATACCTGCTTTTATCGTAAGTCTTATCTAAAAGCTTCATTAAATTTTTTGATTCTCCAAATGTTTCTTTACCACGTATCAGCCGCCATATTGCCTTAAAAAGATTTATTTCAGTCTCAATCTTATCCCCATTCTTTTTAATTTTAAATGGATTAACGTTGAATATGTCATATTGAGATACACCTGTATACATCGATCTTAACTTTTTAAAGTCTTTTTGTACGATCAATGGTGTCATCATACTACCAGTACTCGTTCCTATGACCATACTATATTTGAGTTTTTTGTCCACAACTAGATTTTCCACAAGGCCGCCTCCCCAAGCTCCCCTTGCGCCACCACCTGAAATAACAAGTACACGTTCTTGAGAATAGATTTTATTTGCCATGAGTATAAAAATTAGTTGCAATTCTTTTCATACCGATTTGGTTAAATGGAAATCATAAGATTCGAAAATTTGACCAATGAAAATAGACCCTTTAAAGGGGACTTCTACCGATGCTGAGCTGATTCTGAGACTATCAATTACAATATCCTGAATACTATAAAATGCCTTAATGTTCGTTTTAACCGCAAGAATCGATAGTTTAAGTTATGCTAATATTCAACATTAATCAATACCCAACCTTGGGCATTTTTCACAGATATCAATGAAGTATTGGTACTTTAATTTGTACAAAACTTTGTCAGATTTCTACCCGATACCCTGTATGAAAATATCATAAGAGTTCTTCACTTCAGCTAAGTAAAATAAAAAGTGCTTGGAAGAAATAAGGAAAATCAGTTCTCCAAGTTTCGGATAATTAAGGAGGTTACTCTAAGTAACCTCCTTAATCGCGTTGGCCTTTCAACCGTTCTAAACTCGCTCCAAAAACAAATTCTCGTTAATCTCTATAAGGTTTTCAAAGTTTAAAGTGGTAATCTTTCCAATTAAAGCATTATTAAAGTATCACTATCGCAAAAAGTGCGGAGGCCTGCCAGAGAGCGAGGCGGCGACCGGCCTTGCGGGGAGGAGATTTCTGCTGGATTGATTTTTCTTTGCTTCGTTTCTTTTTATCTAAGCCTGCCCTGAACACCTTAGTGAATCAGGGCCTGCCCTGAAGCAAAGCAACTCAGGGGAAAAAGAAATGAAGAGGCTAAAAGATCTTTTGCCGAACAATAGCAAAATTTTCACTTTCCAATTAAGTTAGCCCAATTCCATCTAACTTATTGTAATATTCAGGTTGACGGTTATTAAATTAATCCAATCAAACTTAATTGATCCGCTAAGGTGTTCAGGGAGTACTTGATGAGAAAACGAGCCAAAAAAATCAAGGCGGTCAAACCTTATTTCATATGAGGGGTTTACTAAAACCTACTCCCATCCCTTCACCTCACTACTTCTCCGATTGCCCAAACTATCAACCCAATAGATATACCAAAGTTTGGCATCTGAAGGAACGGTGACCGTACCTTTTGCCTTATCTAATGGTATCAAATCCCATTTTCTTTCAGGACTACGTTTGGTATCGGCAGTGTAAGCCAGGTAAACTTCATTGGAACCATGCGAAATAGAATACTTCGCCTTCCCCCCTTTTTGTTTTAATTTAATTGAACTAATAAATTCGGTTTTATCTTCCAACTGAGTACTGATAAAGCGGTAAATTTCCTCGGGTGCTGCTCCGTGTGGGTGACTGTGTTTCATTTCCGGTATCAGTGTATACTGTGCATTCTTGGCCAGATTGGCTGTTCTTTGCCAGTTTTCAACGAAATAAGCAAAATCATTGGTTCCATTAACAAATAGCATATCAGCTGTTGCATTTCCCACATAACTGGAAGGGTCCCAAAGTTTTACCCAACGTTGGGTTTCAACGACCCCAAGGGAATCAAACTGTTTGTCCCAGGCACTGCCTTCTTGTAAAAAGCCACATCCATACACCGGTACTGCCGCAGCAAAGCGCTGGTCCACCCCTGCTACCAAATTGGTCAAATAACCGCCCCAACTAATACCGGTAATGGCTGTTTTATCCGGATTAACGTCCGTAAAGGATCGGATAAGAGAGTGTGCCCTGACGATATTGGATACTGAATGGTATTGCCATTGTGCTGTAAAAGCCTCACCTAGCTTATAAAACTTGTAAACGTCGTTCTGTTTGGGGCCGCCAGTTTCCATGCGGCTGCGCTTCGAACCCCATGGATTGTCCTGTTGATCAGTGGGTAATGGCTGGTCTCCACCCAGATCCATAGCGATGGCCGCATAGCCTCTTTCAGCCCATTCCAGTGCCCAAATGCGAAAAGCCGTTCCTCCCCCACCGTGAACCAGTACAATTCCAGGAAAATCCCCTGTTTCGACATCCTTTCCTCCAATTGTAGCCGGACTGGCGTAGTAGGCGAATACTTCCGTCACCTGTCCTTCATATTCCTCACCAGTATAGGTCAAGGACCAAACAGAATCCGATTGGTCCAGCCATTCAAAGTCAGGCGCTTGGGATAAGACCTTTAAATCCCAAGGAATTTCTCCCTCCAGTGCCGGAGGCAGAGAAAGTCCCGTTTGAGCCATAACAAGCCCTTGTAAAAAAATAAGCGCTAAGCCAATTAAAATAGTTTTTTTCATGCCGATGGTTTTTGGAATATTTTGTTCCAAAATAAGAATAATATTGCTGAAATCATGAAGAACCTAAATTCCGCACCCTATTTCTTTAATTAATTAGTTCTTATAGTGATAAAACCTTCCAGGTTTCAATTGCCGAATTTTAACATCAGACTGATTTTTAACAAAACCTGGAAGGTTTGTGGATTTAAGGAAGAATTAAAATGGATTATTCGACTCCTACAAAGTTTAATTTTAAAATATTAACCAATGATAAAAAGAAAGATTTTTTCGTTTTCATTCAAAACGATATCTTTAGAAAAGGAACAGTACCTGAAATTTTTCTAATGGATAAAAAAAGTCTGACCGAAAGAGATATTTGCACCAAATTTATCACGCCTGCTATTAAGAAAGCTGGGTGGAATATCAAAAAGCAAGTTCGTGAAGAAGTCTTTTTCACTGATGGTCGAGTGATCGTTCAAGGTAGCGTTTATACTCGAGGAAAAAGGAAACGAGCGGACTACATCCTGTATTATAAGAATGAGATCCCAATTGCGATAATTGAAGCAAAGGACAATAATAAAGCTGTTGGCGCAGGAATGCAACAAGCACTTGAATATGCTGATATTCTGCAACTTCCTTTTATATTTACCTCAAATGGAGATTCTTTCGTTTTTCATGATAAAACTAACAACTTAAAAATAGAGGAAGAAATCTCTTTGGACTCCTTTCCTTCACCTGATGAACTCTGGTCAAAATACCTCAAATACAAAGACCTAGAAGAACCTGAGAAAAGGAAAATAGTCGAACAAGATTATCATATAGATGAAAGTGGAATGAATCCACGGTATTACCAAGTAAATGCTGTCAATCGTACCATTGAAGCAATAGCCAATGGGCAAAACCGCATACTTTTGGTCATGGCTACTGGAACAGGTAAAACTTACACTGCATTTAATATTATTTGGAGATTATGGAAAACAGGACTAAAAAAGAGAATTCTATTTCTTGCAGATAGAAATGCCCTCTTGACCCAAACTAAAAATGGGGACTTCTCCCCTTTCGGAAATGATATAATGCATATCATCAAGAATAGAAAGATTGATAAATCCTATCAGATTTATTTTGCGCTGTATCAAGGATTGACGAGCAATGAGGAAGAGAAAAATGCTTATAAAGAATTCAGCAAGGACTTTTTTGACCTTATTGTCGTGGACGAATGCCACCGGGGTTCAGCTTCGGAAGCTTCGGCATGGAGAGAAGTTTTAGACTATTTCGAAGGAGCAACTCAAATAGGAATGACTGCCACGCCAAAGGAAACCAAGGACATTTCCAATATGGATTATTACAGGGAACCAGTTTATACCTATTCCTTGAAACAAGGAATCATGGATGGTTTTCTAGCTCCCTATAAAGTAGTGAGAATCACAACAAACTTGGATGAAGGTTGGAGACCATCCGCCGGAATGCTGGATAAATACGGCAACGAAATCAAGGACAGAATCTATAACCTGAAGGATTATGACCGCAAAATGGTCATCGATCAGCGGACACAATTGATTGCCGATAAAATCACTCAATTCCTAAAAGCTACCGATCGATTTGCGAAGACGATTGTCTTTTGCATAGATATTGAACATGCACAGCGAATGCGAATGGCACTGATCAATGCCAATGCCGACCTAGTAGCCAAGCATCCACATTATGTGGTGAAGATAACTGGCGATGATGAAGTGGGTAAAAGAGAGCTTGATAATTTTACCGATGTGGAAGAGCGTTTTCCTGTGATTGCTACCACTTCGAAAATGCTTACTACCGGAATTGATACCAAGATGGTAAAGCTGATAGTATTGGAAGCCAATATTGCATCTATGACAGAATTCAAACAGATCGTGGGTAGAGGTACTCGGATTCGGGAAGCAGAAGGAAAACTGTTTTTCACTATCATGGATTTTCGAAAAGCTACGAACCTTTTTGCTGATCCAGAATTCGATGGTGATCCGGTTCAAATCTATGAACCGGGAATTGATGATTCCCCTGTTCCGCCAGAGGAAGGTATTGAAGAAAACCCTGACATGGAATCTGATAAAGTACCTCTCGAGTACGATGAAACACCCTCCAACATTGATATAATCGAAGAGGACCCCAATGTTGAGCCTAAAAAGTACTATGTGAATGATGTATCTGTTATGGTGATCAACGAAAGGGTTCAGTATTTCGGAGCAGACGGAAGATTAATCACAGAATCGCTGAAGGATTATACCAGAAAGAACATCGATAAAAATTTCTCTTCTCTCGATGCTTTTATTCTAAAGTGGTCTGAATCAGAAAAGAAAGAGGCATTGCTTAGTGAGCTTGCCGAGCAGGGAATTTTATTGGAAGCATTAAGGGAGGAAGTTGGGAAAGAAATGGATGCTTTTGACTTAATTTGCCACGTCGCTTTTGATCAACCTCCGCTTACACGAAAGGAAAGAGCCGAAAACGTTCGTAAGCGGAATTATTTTTCCAAGTACAGTAAAAAGGCACAGGAAGTGTTGACCAGTCTTTTGGATAAGTACGAGAAAGAAGGGATCACTACCATAGAGGAAGGATCAATTCTCAAAGTGCAGCCTTTGAATCTACTTGGGTCGCCTGTAGAGCTTGTTCGTGCTTTTGGTAAGCGGAAGGATTTTGATATTGCGATTAAAGAATTAGAAAACGAAATTTATCAAACGGCCTAATGAGGCCATTAATAGAATTTGAAAATGAGTACGTATTCGCAAATATATATTCAGGTGGTAATGGCAGTAAAAGGTCGGCCTAGTTTGATTTCTCAGAAATGGGAGGAAGAATTGTATAAATACATTACAGGGATAATAACCAATAAAGGACAGAAATTAATTGCCATTAATGGCATGCCGGACCATATTCACATTTTAATAGGAATGAAACCTTCTTGTTGCCTATCTGATTTGGTGCGGGAAGTTAAAAAGTCGTCCAACACATTTATCAAGGAAAAGAAATTTACAAAATCGAAATTTGAATGGCAGGAAGGTTATGGGGCTTTTTCTTATTCTCATTCTGATTTAAATCGAGTGATCAAATATATTCAAGATCAAAAGAAACATCATACGAAAAAATCATTCAAGGAAGAATACATAAAATTTTTGAAGAAATTTGAAGTTGAATACGACGAAACGTATTTATTTAATTGGATTGATGATGACGAAAGAAAGGAATCTAGGAGTTAGAAAGGTATAGAAAAACGCATATTTCGGAATAATGCGACCCCGTCAGGGTCGGACCTTTCCTTACTGTAATTCTTCTATAAACATATGATCCCTTCAGGATCAAGTATTGGATAGAAGATGGCGAAGTTTTGACCTCAAAGAGGTCAAATGTTTATAGAATTAGGGTTACAATCCGGATCTACACGACCCTGTAGGGGTCGAATTTTTCTATTCCGTAATGCATCTATAAACATGCGATCCCTTTGGCATCAATTAATGATAGCTAAGGTTTAATTCCAGATTGTTCGACCCCGTTGGGGTCGCATCTTTAATTAGCTTGTTGTTTCTATAAACATATGATCCCTTCAGGATCAAGTTTGGATAGAAGATGGCGAAGTTTTGACCTCAAAGAGGTCAAATGTTTATAGAATTAGGGTTACAATCCGGATCTACCCGACCCTGTAGGGGTCGAATCTTTCTATACCGTAATGCATCTATAAACATGCGATCCCTTTGGGATCAATTAATGGGTATAATACGGATTATGTGAGACCTCATAAAGGTCAAATGTTTATAGCTAAGGATTATGCTTCTGATTGTTCGATCCCGTTGGGGTCGCATCTATAAATTAGCTTGTTGTTTCTATAAACATATGATCCCTTCAGGATCAAAATGGGTGAAATATGACGAAAGTTAGACCTCGAAGAGGTCAAATGTTTATAGAATTAGGATTACCATACGGATCTATGCGACCCCAACGGGGTCGAACCTTTCTATAATAGGCTAAATCTATATACATATGATCCCTTCAGGATCAATTAAAAGATAGAATATGAATGAAGTTAGACCTCAAAGAGGTCAGATGTTTATAGGATTAGGGTTACAATCCGGATCTGTACGACCCTGTAGGGGTCGAATCTTTCTATACCGTAATGCATCTATAACATGTCAATCCCTTTGGGTTCAATTAATGAGTAAATATGGAGAATGAAAGACCTCAAAGAGGTCAAATGTTTATAGAAAGTACGTGATGGTCGAGATTCTACGACCCCAGCGGGGTCGCATCTTTCATTAACGTATTGTTTCCATAAATTTGCGATCTAATTTCGATAATTAAACGGTTTTTATAAACTGATAAAAATATAACGAACAACAAAAGAATTTAAAAAAAATAAATGTCCCAAATCACTACAAACATCAAAGGCATCCGCGATATCATGCGGAAAGACACAGGAGTAGACGGAGATGCACAACGTATCTCCCAAATGGTGTGGATGCTCTTTATGAAGATTTTTGCCGATAAAGAAGAAGAATGGGAAATCACCATTGACGGCTACGAAAGCCCCATTCCTGAAAACCTGAAATGGCAAACCTGGGCCGCAGATGAAGAAGGCCTCACCGGCGATGCCTTGATGGACTTCATCAACAATGAACTGTTTCCCGCCCTGAAAGAACTGGATTTTAGCATCAGCCCACAAGCCAAGATAATCCGTGCGGTGTTTGAAGATACCTACAATTACATGAAAAACGGAACCCTTTTCCGTCAGGTAATCAATCAGATCAACCGCATCGACTTCAATAGCTCTACCGAAAGGCATGTATTCAATGACCTCTACGAAACCATCCTAAAAGAACTGCAATCTGCCGGATCTTCTGGGGAATATTATACCCCACGTGCGGTTACGCAATTTATGGTGGATATTATTAATCCACAGCTCAAAGAAACCATCCTTGACCCGGCTTGTGGTACGGGTGGATTTCTAACCTGCGCCATAGATCATAAAAAAGCGCTGGTACAAACCAACAAAGACGAGCGAGATTTACAAACTACCATTCGCGGAATAGAGAAAAAGCCCCTTCCCCATTTGTTATGTACAACCAATCTGATGCTGCATGGTTTTGATGTGCCTGCTGTGAGAAGAGATAACTTGCTGAGCAAGCCTTATGCGGATTGGGGTGCTACCGATAAGGTAGATATCATCCTGACCAACCCTCCCTTTGGCGGTGTGGAAGAAGATGGTACCGAAACCAATTTTCCACAGAAGTTTCGAACCAAAGAGACGGCTGATCTTTTCTTGGCGTTAATTATACGCTTGCTAAAAGATGGTGGTAGATGTGCCGTGGTTTTGCCTGACGGAACGCTGTTTGGGGAAGGTGTGAAAACCCGTATCAAAGAAGAACTCATGGAGCGCTGCAACTTGCATACCATTGTACGACTTCCCAATGGTGTGTTTAATCCCTATACAGGCATTAAAACCAATATACTGTTCTTTGCCAAAGGAAGGCCAACCAAAGACGTCTGGTACTTTGAGCATCCTTATCCGGCTGGTGTAAAAAGCTATAATAAAGGCAAGCCAATCCATATCAAGGAATTTGACTTAGAAAAAGCCTGGTGGAACAACCGGGAAGATGAAAAATACAGTCAACATGCCTGGAAGGTTTCTGCTGAGGAGATCAAAGCCAGAGGATATAATCTGGACATAAAAAATCCACATCAGGAAGTAGACAACCTGGCCTCACCAGAAGTGATTCTAGAACAATACAATGCTACTTCTAAGAAGATCAGTAGCATACAGGATGAGATTGTAAAAGTATTAAAAGAAGCCCTAAAATAAATCGTCATTGCGAGGAGGAGGTACGACGACGAAGCAATCTAGGTAACTGATGAGATTGCTTCGGTCATTCTTCCCTCGCAATGACGGACACATATATGAAACTACTAGAACATTTCAAGGAACTGACGGTACACCCCAAAAATGCTGAAGAGCTAAAAGGCTTGATTTTGCAATTGGCTGTTGAAGGAAAATTAACAAAGATTGAAAATCAAAAATCCCAAAAGTTATCCGAGCTAATTGAATTTACAAAAAATGGTTTTTCTGGGAAACCAAATGACGACGGTGTTGGTATCTTAAGATTAGGAATAGAATGTGTAACCCAATCGGGTTCTTTTTTTATAGATGTTTCTAAGGGTCGATTTATTGAAATAGATGATTCTAAAAGGGTAAATTATAATTGTCATTTTAATGACATTTTTATTTGTCGGCAAAATGGCAACTTAAGGTTTGTGGGAAAAGCCGCTGTTTATAATGGCAATTCAAATGAGGTTATATTTTCAGATTCTCTTATTCAAATCCGACCAAAATCACAGTTGATTGATTCGTCTTTTTTGGCTCAGTATTTATCTAGTGTAAAATGCAGAGAAGAAATTGAATCCTATTGTTCTACTACAGCTGGTAATTATAGTGTAAATGGTACCAATTTGAAAAAGGTTACAGTCTTTTTTGGTACTCTCGAAGAACAAAAAGCCATTGTCAGCATTGTCAACCAATTATTTAAAGAAGTAGAAGAACTGGAGCAGCAAACCAAAGCACGTATCCAACTGAAAGAGGACTTTGTGACTTCGGCTTTGCAGCAGTTGGCCAATGGGGATACCGCTACCGAATGGGATTATTTACAAAAGCATTTTAAAACCTTTTTTACCGAGAAAAGCAGCATCAAAAAACTTCGAGAAAGCATTTTGCAATTGGCTGTGCAGGGTAAATTGACCAAGCATTGGCGGGCTCTTCGACAGGCTCAGGGACCGCCTGTTGAACCAGCCACTGCCCTATTAAAGCGCATCAAAGCAGAGAAAGAACAACTGATCAAAGAGAAAAAAATTAAAAAGGAAAAACCAAAGTGGTCTGGTTTAATTAAGGATTTAGAGAAGCACTTCGAAGTTCCGGAGGGCTGGGGATGGTTACGACTTGGTGACATATGTAATCTTAAGCATGGTTATGCATTTAGAAGTGAATTTTTTAGAGAGGGTCTCGGCCCATTTGTTTTAACTACACCCGGGAATTTTTATGAGACTGGAGGTTTTCGAGATCGAGAATTAAAAAGAAAATATTACGATGGGCCTGTAAATAAAGAGTTTATATTAAAAGCAGGTGATTTAATTATTCCAATGACAGAGCAGGCTACTGGTTTATTAGGTAGTCCAGCATTTATTCCTAATAACGGAAGAGTTTACCTGCACAATCAAAGACTTGGTAAAATGAGTTTCGATACAAATATCGTACTCCCAGAATTTGCATTTCTTTTCTTTAATAGCTCTTATTTTAGAAATGAGCTTGCTAGAACTTGCACAGGAATGAAAGTTAGACATACTTCTCCAAACCGAGTACTTTGTGTTCCTTTTCCTATATGTGATATCACTGAACAAATGGAAATAATTAACATAACTAATGCTTTATTGAAATTATGTGATAACTTAGAAAAAAAATTAGAACAAAATACCAAGCAGCTAGAGGATTTGTTGCAGACTTGTTTGAGGGAGGTGTTTACGTTAATAGTTGAACCTTAAAAATATGAGTTTAGATAATTTTTACAAACTTAGACATAATTTTATCATCCTTGGATTGACAGGAAAAATGCAATCAGGTGCTGATAAAATAGTTGATTTACTTACACAGGACAAGTTAACTGAGGACCAAAATATATTCTTGAATGAATTTAAGGATACCTATTCTTCAATTAGTGCAAGTGAATCAAGTAAAGTTAGGAGAATAGTAGATTTTTTTGATTACAGTGATAATTGGTTAAAATTTGATATTATAGATTATAGAAATGTTGTTTTACTATTTATTCTTCATCAGAATTATGATTCAGATTCTGAAAAATATATTTCCAATATTAGTAATTGGATAGTTAGATTGGGGAATTACAAAAAATTTATTACTCCCAGATTTGGTAATGAAAAAGGGATAGCAAAAGGAAGTTCTGAATTTATCACAAATGAATTTAAAAAAAAATGTTAAAAATTATCTATCAAAAATAGAAATAGATTTTGGTTATAGCAATAATTTATTACAAGCTTTAAAAAATTTGGATGAAAATGATTCCTGTAATAGGAATTTCTTCTTTAATGAAGAATTTAAACGATTATCTGAGATGTTTTTTAATAGTCTTGACAAATATAGTCCTTTTCTAAGACATAAATTAGTACATGTAGTTTCTTATTGTTTGAGAGGATTTGGAACTTTGGATATTGATGTAATTGAAAAAAATAGAAACACAGATGATTTAGAACATATTTATATTATTACTGATGTAATAAATAAATTGATTAAAATTCACAGAAGTAATACGGAAAATAAATCTGCTAGAGTAATTATTGATCGATTAAAAAATTCATACGAGATAATGTATTTTAGGGAAAAATATTCTGGCTTTTATATGATGACAGCAAGTCGAAATGAAACTGATAGAAAGAATCTAATTATTTCAAAAATTCGTAATAAGGAAATAGCAACGGATTTAAATGAAAACATTAGACTAGTTATGGATCTAGATGAAACTGAATACAAGATAGATGAGTTTAAAATTGGTGAATTCGATGGTTTTGATGTAGAAAATTGTGTTCAAAAATCCGATTATCATATTGTAATTAGAAATGATTTAAATAATAGAAAGACTATTGAGGATTATAAATTTACTGCTGAAAAAGTAATTAATAAAAAAATTGATAGAACAAATGAACATTACATCTATCAGCCTTTCATATTACAAGTGCTAAAATTAATTGCCTTAATTCAGCAGCCTGGACTAGTTACTCCCACTTATATTGAGAGGATTATGCAATCTGCATATAATTCGAAATTAAATTCAGGATGTATATCAAGACAAGTAGGTGCTGTTGTTACAGATAGTCATTTTTCGGTAAAAGGTATAGGTTGGAACGATGTTCCATATGGTCAAACCTCCTGTGCAAATCGAGATTTAAGAGATTTAGTTGAAAACCAAAAAGAGGGTTTTTCCAATTTTGAAAAAGGACAAACTGATCATAAATATAAAGATGGTAAATCTTTTAATGAAAAAATAAAATTGGATTTTAATTTGAATGATAATGAGTTAGAAAGTAATCTTAAAGGAAGGCCTTGTTCATTTTGTTTCAAATCATTCCACAATTCTTATGAAGGTAAAGAAAATCAAGTACATACTCGATCATTACATGCAGAAGAGAATGCTATGTTACAAATTTCAAAATTTGGCGGGCAACCATTAAATGGAGGTAATTTATTTACTACTGCTTCACCATGTGAGCTTTGCTCTAAAAAAGCATATCAATTGGGAATAAAAAATATTTTCTTCATTGACCAGTATCCTGGAATTTCAAAAAACCATATTCTAGAAGGGGGGAAATCCAATCCAAATATTTATCCTTTTCAAGGTGTTATTGGAAAAAGTTATCAAAAACTTTTTGAACCTTTTATGTCTATTAAAGATGAAACTACATTGCGATCAAAAATTAGACCTCGTATAACTAAAAAAGAAAAAATATTACAATTAAAGAGTATACTAAAAGATGAATTAAATAGGGATGAGAATAAGACTGTATTTCTTAAACTTGAAGAATTTAAAGATAATGAAAACATTATAGGGAAAATTATTGAAATGATTAAAAAAGGGATGTAAAATAAATTCTAGATATAAATTCAATTATCTGAAAGGAGAATAATCAAAACTTAAAATTCAAGTACTATAGAATAAGGTGTTTTTTATTTAGACAATGGAAAGATTAGCTTCAAATAAATATCGGATGAATTCTGTTGAAGAGTTTATTTCACTTTTACAACTACATCCAATGCATGTAGATGAATTTCGACTATTTCGAGGTCAAAAACATGCATCTTGGAAATTAGAATCCAGGCTCTACCGAGAAGTAATAAATGCTAATCTCAAGCAATCCTTTTATGAAATAGAGCGCAAGCTATTTGAAAACTTCAAAAAAAAACTAGATTCTTTAAAGAAAGAAACTTCGTCAGATACTGAAGTTTTGGCATATGCTCAACATTATGGCTTACCTACAAGACTTCTAGATTGGTCAGCGAATCCTTTGGTTGCTTTATGGTTTGCTTTTAGCCAAATTGCTACTGGAGATTTTGATCGAGTTGTGCAAGTTATAAAAATCCAAAAATGGGATTATAAAAATGCTGAAGATGTAAATATTTTCAATACTAGACTTGCCAGATTTATTAAGCCTGCAAATCTTCTAATGGATGACCGAATTAAGAATCAGGAGGGTTGGTTTTCAAATCAGAATTTGAAAATTATTCCAATTGTTAAGGAGCCACCAGGAGACGGTCTGCCTCATTTTGGTCGATCCGGTTTAATTGAGGAAGATGAGTACTTTAATATCAAAATCACAAAGTTTTTATTTAGTAATTCTCTTAGAGAATTAATTTTGGCAGACCTCAATAAAAAAGGAAATTCAAGGGAATTTCTATTTCCTGACTTTTCGCAAATTTGTAACCAAATAAAAGATGACGTTTATTTTGAATTCATTCAAGGAAACAACAATAACTTTAAAGGTTAAAATTTATTTATATATTGTTACTTATAAACTTTAAGTTATTAGACTTATAAAATATAAATTGCAATAAAGCTGAGACAAATGAAATTCTCAGTGGAAAAGAAGGACTTACGAAATTATTTTCTTGGTAGCCTAAAACCTAACAAACTTTACTTAATCTGAAAATAAGACCTATTACAGAGAAAAATTTATCGATCAATTAAGTCTTTATCAGAATTTGCCATGGCGCACACAACTTCTATGTCATTTGCATTTCCTATCCTATTGCTGAATAACTTATGGGGATGCCTGTTTGAAATAGGATAAATAGGTTACTCCTTAACCTTAAATTCATTGTGATTTCGATTTTAGATTTTGTCAGTATTGTTGCAGAAAAAAAGGCAACAATACCGCCAAAATCGTGTTGTTCTCATTGTTTTACCATGGCCTGACGGCCATGGCTATAAATATTTCACCCCTTTAGGGTGTTTTGGATTTAAAAGCGTCACAATTATCATCAACATAGGAAATTAAATTAAGCTATAAAGAGTTAGAAAAAGTTCTAAGTCATGCGTAATCCTATTATCCTACAATCGTTCTCCAATTAAACCTCTAATTCAACCCCGCGCTAAGGTAATTTGTAAAAGGTTGTTGTTGCAATAGCTCTGAGTACCAGAGGTAATCAATATAGGCCAGGTAGATTTCCTTTTTTATTCGGGCAGCCATACTTTTTGATTTGATCATGCTGCCTCTCAGTTTGATCATGGTAATGGGGTTACTGTCTTCTATTTTTTGAAGACTGGAGGCTAGCGCTGGAATATCTAAACTGTCCAAGCGATTTTGTAGGTTATTGTAGCGTATCGATAAGTTTTGCAAATTTTTCTTTACCAATTCCACCCCCACTTCTTGTTCAGTCTTTGCTACCAATAGATCGTTTTCTGCTTCTATGATTTCTAGTTTTCTTTTGGTCATATTGTCCTTATTGGGATTGGTAATAGGAATGGCTATCCCAATTCCTATGCTCCATGGCTTTCTTTCTTGTTCTATGCGGTAGCCCTGGTACTGGGCTTTTATATAACCTATGTTGATATTTGATTTGTCTAGTTTCCATTCCGATAAGGCCAAATCAATTTTCTTCTGTCGATAGGCCAATTCACCTACCCCGCTAAAATTTGGTATGTCTTTAACCAAATACTGAATTTGCTCAATTGGGATTATCTCACTTAATGTCCATGAAATAGTCTGATTTCGAGCCAAAGGATACAGTGCTTCGATATTGCTTCGCTGTGCATCTTCTCCAAAGGTTAATTCTTCTAACTCCACCATTTTTTCTATCTGCTCAATTTTTAGATCAGCATAATCATTGGCATCAAAATAACTCGAAAACTTTTGAGCTGCTAAAATATCAATTGAGGTTTTTATTATTTCTTGTTCTTCTTTTTTTAACTTTTTTAATTCGTCCAGGTAGGCCCAGTTGATGATCGTTTCATAATGGATCTTCATGACTTCTTTTAATTCACGCTGCCGATCCAGTTGCAACATTTGCTGGTAATTTTTAAAATATTCGTTGTTGCGTTTCACTTCCCAGGGGTTGGCAGGGTTTAACCTTACGGTATAATCCTGACGGTCATTGTCGAGTTGGTTGCTCTCGGTACGAAACTCCAGGCCACGAATTAAGGAGAGTTTATAAGGGTTTTCGTCCAAAAAATCATCCTGGGTGTCAAATACCTTCACGGCAGATGACTGTAAGGCCGATTGTAGAAAATCTTCCATGGTCAACTGAGCATAGCCCATAAAAGGAAAGAACAGGAAACAACTAATAATAAATATCCGCATGGCTTATCGTATCAAAACTTTTTCCCCATTAGAAAATGTGTTTTCAGCAGGGATCTCAATAAACACTTGTTGGCCAAAGGCTTGATTGGCCGTAGACTTTTGCAGGATTTCAGGCAATTTACTTACCGAACCATAGCCGATTATCTCCCCCTGAACGGAGTTTCTAAGCTGGTCATAAGAGGAGACGCCGACGATTTTCCCAATATTAAACTGAGTGGATTTCTTCCCTATAAGGTAGGCAACCACCGTGGTGGGGTGTAAAGGGTTTATTTCCAAAAGAGAACTAAAGGACTCCACTTGTTCTCCGGCTTTTACATAAACATTTTTCACTACCCCAGAAGCAGTAGCATATTTATTCAAGTTGCTCTTTTGGGTTTCTAACAGCTTTAATTCACTTTCCCAAAGGTTAATTTGATTTTCAAGCAACTGCAACTCGGTGGTACTTTCCTGATTTACATCCTCAATTTTAATGTTTAAAGCTTCGATATGCTTTTGCTTTTGTTGTTGCAGTGACCTTATTCTGACAGCCATGGGAGAACTGGCATCAGCCGATGCTTCAATGGAAAATTCTTTTGTGATTCCTTCATTCATCTTCATTTCACTCTGCATTTCAAGAATCTTTGCATCCAGCTCCTCAAGATCGATTCCCACCTGGGCTTTGATATAGGATATCTCAGCATTGACAAGTTTTGCTTTTTCCGCTCGTTCTGATTTACGAATGGTTATCTGGTTCCTGAGTTTAGTGATGTCGATTTCTAGTTCCTCACTGGTAAGTTCCACCAAAAGCTCTCCAGCCTTCACCTCCATCCCAGGTACAATGTGAATGGCCTTCACCAAAGCTGCTTTTTCTATTTTCACCTTGTATTCAGCCGTTTGGGCGATTCCGACGGAGGACTCCCCGCTCCCTTTAAAATAGCGGCCACTGATAAACAACATCGCAACCAGCATCATTGCTATCAATACATAAAACCAATTCATATTTTTAGCCATTAGTCTGGAAGGTTTTCGTTAGAAGACAACTTAATTTGTGATATACCTTCAATAGCTTTGATGTCATTAATGAAATCATCTTTTAATACACCATTATTTAAGGTTATTGCATATTGATACCGGGTTGCCATTTCTTTATTGACTTGTATGGTCAACATGCGAAAGCCCTGACAATGGTTTTCAAAAAGCCCGGTAATGCTTTTGAGCTTATCGCTGTCCTCTATGGTAAAATGCAATTGATTGTGGTACTTAAAACTTCGGAAGGGTGAGGCGTGAAGCAGTAAAGCCACCAGGCAAAAAAGAATGGCTCCCACAAAGGATATGGTGAAACCATAAACCCCAATGGCCAAACCGGTACTTAAAGCAGCGAACAGGAACAATACATCCCTTGGATCATCGATGCGGGTACGAAAGCGAATGATGGCCATCGCTCCAAAGACCCCTAAGCCTCGGGCAAGACTGTCTCCTATCGCCATCATTACCAAGGAGGTTACGAGTGCTCCTAAAATCAATGACTGGAAGAAGTTTTTAGGATAAACATCACCCGTAAATGTGAGTTTATGGGTGATAGCGATCAAGGAAGACAAGACAAATGCCCATATAAAAGAGTAGGTAATGTTTACCAATTGCGGGTATTCATAAACCGGTTGATCAGGAAATAATTCAAACATATTTTCAGGTGATTAATTATTGGTTTGGCCAGGTGTCGGGTTTTCCATTGCTGCCCAGGTTGTGCCACCATCTATGGTTCTTCCCCAGGATATATCTTTCTCCTGGGCCTCGAAAGTATAGGTATCTATGGTTCGTCCATCGATATAGAATAAGCCAATGTCTTCCCCATCTGCACTCAAACTGAAATTAAGATGCAGCAAACCTTCATCGATTGATCCATCGGCCCAAAGCACCAGGTATCCACCAGCGGGAATAGTGGTGGCATCCGCATCATCAGAGGAAATTTTATCCGCAAATGGATCCTCTTTATTGTCTGAAAGATACATTCCCCCTAAGTTTACAGGAGTAGAACCAGTATTGTGAATTTCTATCCAATCGTCAAACTCTTCTTCCCCACTATCGGTATCTGGACAGCAAGTGTTATTGCTGGCCATAAACTCGTTGATGACGAGTTGGGGTAAAGGATCTGTATTTAATAAATAGTCTTCCAGGTTTTCCGGTGCAGTTGCTGGCTTAAATGTGGAAAGCCCATTGGTACCCACTGCTTCCACATAATAGGCTACAGTTCCTTCAGTACCCATACCTGGGATAGTTCCGGTATAAGCTGTACCGCTTTGGTACGACATGGTAACTTCCGTAAAGGCACCATCATTGAATTGGTAAAACAAGCTTACGGAGGCAACACCAGCAGTTGAAATCAGTTCGGCAGTTACAATTACCTCCTCATTCAGTGCCGGAACGGATGGAGTACGTGATAGGGAATTAATGGCTGGAGCGCTATCGTCCCCATTGGACTCCCCTTGGGAAGTAGTACCAGTAATTTCCCAAAAATCGGAACCGTCAGGAAATCTTGCGTAGGACTGTCCATTGTCAAGGTTTGGGTAGGCAATATTGTCGATAAGTGTACCAGCTGCGCTCTCTAATGAAATGGCTTCCCCATCTCCCGACAGTTTAAAATTGGTATTAATTCCTGATCCTAAATCATTGCAAAGCAGCACGAGAAAGCCATAAGCGGGAATGGTAGTACCAGCTGGAAGGCTGTAAGCATTGCTTTCATCGGAAATGACATAGCCCCCTATATCCTGACTGCTTGCTAATGCATTGTACAGTTCGATCCAATCTCCACCGGAAGCAAATATTTCATTGATAAAAATACCTTCAGCTTGGGGGACTATTTCTTCCTCTTCCTCACATGCAGCGGTAAATAGCAGAGTGCCAATTAAGAGACATGAAAAAGGATTGAAATTCATTTTTCTAACGGGTGCAAATTTTCTAAATAGTGCCATAAAATGCTTTTTTCAATATCAGGTGATTAAGAGAACAACCTATTGTCTCAATATTAAGATTAGACGAGATACCGCTATAAATCCCTCGCTGTAGATCCAAAATAAATTCAAATATCAGAATCGAGGGTGTATTTATGGACCATTCTGGGATGCTTTTACCATGTTGTTCGAGAAATATTGTGTTGGTAATCTGGTATTTGTAGGTAAAGTTTGCCTAAATGATCCTTTTCAGTTAAAAATTCTAATAGGCTATGCTTATGTCGTTAAAAAATGGGGGGATTGGTTTTGTTTCTATTATTATTCCATGATTTGCTAATTTGCCAAAACACCCTTCCATTGTATAGAAAATCTAGTTGAATAGGCCATTAATTTGGTATCAATATGAAATAATTTTAATAAATTGAAGAGATTACATTTTATCAGAATGGAAAGACCTTTGAAAAACTGAAAGAATAAATGATTTAGAAAATTTGTGGATTAGGAACCAACATTGAAATTCGATTTAAGTAACTTTTAAATATGTTATAAAAAAGATTTTTATTTATTTAAACTTTAAGGGTTAAAATTTTTCTATATTTTGTATTTTATAAACTTTAAGGTGTTAAATTTGCATGACCATAAATCCAAGATAAAAGAATTTCTCAATAGTTTTCAGGAGAAAAAAAGAACCTATGAAATTCTCTTTTTCGATAGGCCTAAAAACAAGCAAACCATGCTTGATCTTGAAATTAGACCTATTGACAGAGAAAAATTCATTGAACAATTAGGTATCCATGATTTTTCTGAAGGACCATTGCCGGAAGATTGGTATGGAAGTAAGGAAATGTGGGTAATTGGTAAGTCAATCAAAGGGAAAGAAGTGTAAATCAAAATTTGCCTTGGTGCACCAAACGCCAATGTCATTTGCATATCCTTTCATATTGCTGAGTACCCTATGAGTTACCCGTTTAGATCCAATAAAAATGAATAGTCCAATAACAGGAAAGCCTATGGCCATTCATACAAAAGTTCAAACACTGAACTTTCGTAAGGAAGAATTTACAGTCAAACAACGATTTTATCTCTGTGAAGATTCCGGTGAGCAATTTACAAGGACTCACCTTGATGAATTAAATCTTTCTTTGGTGTACAATGCTTACCGGGCAATACATCACATCCCTTCCCCTGATGAGATTAAGGAGATGCGTGGGAAATACGGTTTGTCTGCTGTGAAAATGAGTGAAATTCTTGGATTAGGGCCCAATAGCTATGGCCTATATGAAAGAGGAGAAATACCTAGCTTGGCTAATTCCAAATTGCTAAAGTTGGCTTCAGACCCCAAAAGTTTCTATAGACTTGTTGGGGATTGGGATATAGACAAGCCTAATATTAAAGAAAAGCTTTTAGATAGGGTTAAGGCAAAGATTGTTAAGGATTCAGCAATTGATTTTATCGAAAATTACCTTATAGGAGGTGCACAATTTAGTGAATTGACAGGATATCGAAAACCTAGCTTTGCAAGATTGAAAGAAATGATTGTATTCTTTGCTCATAAAGTGCCCTCGTATAAAACAAAGATGAATAAGCTCTTATTTTATGCTGATTTTCTGTGTTTTAGAGAGATTGGGGTAAGTATGAGTGGATTCCGATACAAAGCCATTCCCTATGGACCTGTACCCGATAAGTTTCAGACTTTATTTGAGAATTTATCAGAAACCAATACAATAGACATCTTTTACACCCCATTAGAAAATGGTAGCAGAAAAGAAGAATTAGTAGGAAGAGCCGACCGCCCATTTAACCCAATGGTTTTCAAGGAAGATGAAATTGGGTTTTTAGAAAAAGTTGCCAGCACCTTTAAGGATACATCTCCGAGTGAAATTGTAGCAATTAGCCATAATGAAGTCGGTTGGATAGATAATGAATCTGAAAAGAATTTTATTCCCTATGATTATGCAATGGATCTAAACGCTTTATGATTTCGTTTACCACTTCGATAGCATTAGGTATTAGACTTTTACAGGCCTTCCAAGGTTATGGTTTTAGTTGCAAGATGTAAGGCGTTAAAAAAATGTGTTAGCAACGATGAGGAGATCTACTCATTTTTAGCCTGGAATACTGCTACAAAAGTCAATCTCCTGGCTGCAAAATCCCAATTGCAGCCCTCTCCTTTTTCTTTCTCCTTTGATGTCGTCTACCACTCTTTATAAGAATGTAAATCTCTCATGTGGTAGCGATTTGAACTCAAATTTCCTGATTAGTAGATCATTTTAAATTTTCCGATTGAATTTAATATTCAAATCGATTCTAAATCTTTTTCCATTTTCGGTTGTGGTATGCGGCGTGACCAAGCCATTAACCAAATAGGTTCTGGCCATTAGGTTAAACGTTTCGGAAAAAGCGTAACCAAACCTTATTTCATGTCCTTGGTAGTTGGTGTTTCTATTTCTGTTGATGTTTCCAAGGCGGATCCAATCGTCTTCTGTATAATAGCTAACCACAGCGTATTCTTCTTTGTAGGCATAGTAATAGCCAATAAGCCAATCTCCTTTTGATTCCATTTGACCAATTGTCGCACTTAGGACAAGTCCCTGATTTTGATCTTGAAACACCGGATTGATTAGACTGTCTGGGTAATTAGAATAATCCTCGATATTCAGGAAGTGATCCAGGCCAATTGTAAGTGGCATCTTTGTCGGTATCTTAACCTGAATACTTGATACAATAATGGCGTAATCTAACTTAAAACGTGTACCCGAATAGTAGAAATCTGTTGTAGGGACATTGTTTATATTCTTCAAACTGAAAAAACCTGATGCCACCGTAATATTTGTTTTTTTCGCCTCAATCCCTAATTCTATCTGACCCGCAAGCATATGTCCATCAATGGATCCATTGGTTGGATCATTGGGGTCAAAATCACCATTGCCAGTATTTGTAATGAAATAACCCAACTTTGGTTTTATAGATAAACCGTTTTGTTTAAGTTTGGCCCCTGTTGCTAGCCCTTCAGGTGTTACATCTTCATCCCAGAAAAGCTCGTTTTGGGTCCAAAATGGTAACTTATCTTTTCCTATCAACCACCAAAACTTTTCGTAATCCCCTTTCAAATAAACCAAATCAAAGTTTATGGGAACGCCTGTAAACTCGCGGTGACCAAAATTATTGTGTGGTGATTGTAAACTTTCATTTACACCAGTTCTAATGCGGGCCCCAAAACTGATGTGCTCATTATAATCATATTTAAATCCGAATCTCAAACGGTAGCGCAATCTGAATCTATCTTCCCTGAACGAGCCATCAAAATTCCGGGAATCCCAATCCTGTTCTGGCCTGAATCTAAAGTCTCCAAACAAAGAAAGACTGCCCTTATTTTCGTCCTGAGCCAAGGTATCAACACTGTATATTAATAGGATTGGTAAGAGGATATAATACCGTAGTGCTCTAAGAATAACGCCTATATTTTTAAACATACCTGATACTCTTTCAATTCTTTATGCAGTAAGCTTCTGATATTTACCTTTCTTTGTAAGGTAAATTAATAATGTAAAAATTGCTAAAACAACTTCCTGATATTGGTGAATAATGGAATTAATTTATAAAATAATCCCAACAGTTTTTAGAGATGCATTTTTTATCTTCAGTGACCAAAATCAAGGTCCAACTCTCGGTTCCACTCCAAAACCATTTCCCTAATTCTTGCATCTGAGGCATAAACCACTCCTTGCTGATTCATAAAGGTGGTTTCTGGAAAATTTAAATGTAGATTTTCTCCTTTTATATTGGTTACAGGCAAAGCCAATTCTTCAAAAATCAACCGTGTGGCTGCAAAATCCCAAATGCTACCCCCCCCTTTTTCCTTTCTGGTGAATTTAAAATAGCAAGAATTACTATGGGACAATACCGACAATGCATTCCGAACTGCACCGAAACCAACATGGTAAAACACATTGGTAAGATTCTGACCTTCCGCCCATTGCTTTATCTTGTCTTTAAGGTCTTGAAAATAATTTGCTCCCTGCATGCTTCTGTCCATGTACACATGTAATGAATCATCATTGGCAGTATTGCCAAGACTAAAAGATTGGCCATTTAGGTCAATGCCTTGTCCTTTGATGGCACTGTAACACAAGTCCTCATCCGGAATATAGACTACGCCGATTACAGGGTCTCCTGATCTGGAGACAAGTGCAATGGAAACCGCATAACCCGGACGCTGCTCGGTAAAAGGCAAAGTGCCATCCAAGGGATCAATGCACCAGAAATAATCTTTAATTAAACGGGATTCATCATCTGCAGCTTCCTCTGTGAGTAAGCCCAGACCTTGTTGGGCTATACTGGTTGCCAAATGTTTTAAAATTATGGCCTGCGCCTTAAAATCAACTTCGGTCACTACCTGAGAAGCCTTGGAATACCCTCCCTGCTTTTTTTGTTGACTGTAAGCTTGATCCACTTGCGATTGAATCAATTTCCCGGCTTCTATGCTTGCGTTTATGGCGCTTTGGCAAAGTGTGGTTAGGCTGTTTTTGTTGAGCATTTATACGTAATTTAATTCTGTCAATACGGACTGAGTAAGTCTCTTGCTGTACCCATGCATCTTCCAGTGACCATCACTCCAGCCATCGAGGAAGCGGTAAAGGTCCGCCCATGCATATTTATAAAGTGCCGACCATTCTTGTTTAACCAATTGAAAATCAAATTGGTTAGCCATCGCTGATTCAAGTGAATTAAAATAATGGCTTAACAGTTCCTCCTCATAGTGTTCGCAGTCTTCTTCAGCAAAACAACTGCTAATAAAGTAAGCCACATCCTTTATTCCAGTCCCTCTGCCCACATATTGAAAATCCACAGCTGCCACCTGATTTTCGGGTCCGAAACAGAAATTCGCCACCTTGGCATCTCCATGTACCAGGGTCTGAAACCTGGCTTCATTAAGCCTTTTATCGATTGCTGGAGCCATCTTCTTTAGGGATTTATTTTTCATTTTCGCCAATTCATCTGGTCGTGTTTCCAGGTACCAATAGGTACCAATTTCCCAAAGTCCTTTGGGCTGAACATGCATGAATTTTCCATGGAAATGTGCCAGCCAGGTCAAGCAATTTTTGGCAGCCGAAAATGAAACGGTATCAGGCGTTAGTCGGATAGGAAAACCTGAAGCATTGAGGTCTTCCATAATAAGCAGCCGCATGCTTCCTTCGTCTTCCGCATGTAACAGTTGTGGTACTTGACAATTCGTATCGGTTAAAGGGGCATAATGTTGGTACCAGTAACTTTCCACGGCATAGGATTTGACTTTTCGCTGATGGGACAAATCCGTATTCCACCCTCTGGGATGTTTGCCGTACTCTGGAAGTAAAATATGCTTTACAATAACCGACTTGTGCTTCCCTCCTTCTAATGTATAGCGTTTAATAGTACCATAGCCACTCCATAAGGTTTGCACATGTGCAGTGTTAAGAATGGCAGTCGCCCCTGTACATTGGAGAATTTGGGATTCGATTGAGGGCATGGATTGTATAGGATTTTAAATTAATGGTGTTGTTGTATGCTTTGAAAAATAAGTTACCCGTTTTTTGTTTCCTAATCGACGCTAACTGAAACCAAAGTACCGAAATTTTCTTCTTATAGCCGAATTCTGCATGGAATTTGACAAATCTGGCAAATCACTCATCAAACGGACACAAATCCCCCTTTTAATGGGGACAAAGGGGGATTTTCGTAAATGGCTATCTTATGCTTATTTCCTATAATTCATCGGGCTGATAAAGTTAGCAGGTAGACCGCATCCGCTAAATATAACATGCACAAATCCCCCTTTTAAGGGGGAAAAAGGGGGATTTTTTTCGTATACCATAAACCTATACCAGTATATTAAACAATAATCTGTAAACTTTTTTTAGGACGAGTTACTTGGTATAATAGGATATTCCCAAAGTAATCCCCCTTGCCCCCTTGTCAAGGGGGATTAGCGAAAATTGGGATTTATGGCTGAATTGGTAATTATAAACGGGCTGATGACTCAATTTAAAGTTAGTAACGTACTTAGCAGTCCTGAAAAATCAAAATCCCCCTTTTAAGGGGGGAAAAGGGGGATTTTTTGGTATTAAATTGTAAATCTATACCAGTATTTAAAAAATAATCTGTAAACTTTTTAAGGAAGAATCACATTATTTCAATTGCATAAAACTTATGGTTCCCCCAGTAATCCCCCTTGCCCCCTTGTCAAGGGGGATTTTCGGAAATGGGTATTTATAGCTGACTTGTGTCATTGATAAGGTCTGACCAATTCTAAGGTTATTAACGTACTTAACAGTCCTGAAAAAACAAAATCTCCCTTAATGGGACAGAGGGGGATTTTTTCGTAAACGTCCCAAATATAAATTCCTAATAGCTTTGTTGAATATACAGCTGATTATCCATCAAATTCAAGTTGACAACCCGTTTTAACCATGTAAAATCAACTGCAGGAACGACTATAATCCCCATATATCAAAAAGATCGTATCATCCAGTATAAAATATTAAGCCGGATGCCGATAAATAGATCCAGGAAGCTTAAATTACCGGTTCAAAATGCTGACACCCCATTAAATTCACCACAGATCATGCCTCACTATCGTAGATTAACCAAATTAGTTTATTCGACTTTTGGCACTTGCCATAGTTATTGGAATTACAGCCTTCTCATTGTTCTGCTTTTAAGCTTTTCTTGCGAAAATAAACAAGAGCAATTGCCTCATGGCGACATAGACAATGGTGGATTAATCATCCCCGGGGGATTTGAGGCCCTGGTGGTCATTGACAGCGCCGGCCCAACCCGCCATATCACAGTCAATGACAATGGGGACATTTATGCCAAACTCCGCTTTTCAAGGGACAAGCAGGGAGGCACCATTGGTATGCGAGATCTCAATGGAGATGGAAAAGCAGACTCCGTCGTCCGCTTTGGAGACTATGAAAGTGTAGGTGGTTCTGCTGTGGGCGTAACCATCCACAATGGTTACCTTTATACCAGTACGGTAACGCAGGTATTGAGAAATAAACTAAGCCCTGGGGAATTAGTGCCAAGCAGCAGAACAGAAGTTATTCTCACCGATACGCATCCCAATGTAGCCAGAAACTGGCACACCACTAAGCCCGCTGCTTTTGATGGGAAGGGAAATATGTATATCCCATTCGGATCCCCTTCTGATGCAGGTCAGGATATCGAAATCTATGGTCCAACGGGTACCCCAGAAGGAAAGGGCTTGGATCCCAGTCCGGAACGCGAGATGAATGCAGGCGTCTGGAAGTTTGACGCCAACAAGGAGGGGCAATTCCAAACAGACGGTGTTAAATATGCCACCGGACTTCGTAGCATTGTCGGCATGACTTGGAGTCCACTGGATGACGAGCTCTATGCGGTGGTTAACGGAATAGATAATTTTCACACGCTTTATCCAAAGCTATATTCATCCTGGCAGGCAGCTGTTCTACCCTCTGAAAAATTGGTGAAAATAACAGAAGAAGCTGATTTTGGCTGGCCGTACGCCTATTATGATCAGTTACAGGGAAAAAATATTTTGTCACCCGGATATGGAGGTGATGGCAAGATCATTGGCAGAGCAGCAGATTTTGATAATCCTGTAGTTGGGTTTCCGGGTCATTGGGCCCCTATGGATTTGCATTTTTACCAAGGAAACCAATTTCCAGAAAGGTACAAACAAGGTGTGTTTGTTGCTTTTCACGGTTCCACAGATCGATCTCCCTATCCGCAAGCTGGATTCATCGTCTGCTTTGTTCCTTTAGACAATGGGATAGCTGGTGATTGGGAAGTCTTTGCAGATGGGTTTGCGGGAGTAGATACAGTAGAAAACACTGGAGATGCCAAGTACAGGCCTATGGGATTGGCTGAAGGCCCAGATGGGTCCCTTTATATATCCGATTCCAACAAAGGAAAAATTTGGCGGGTCATGTACAAGGGGAACAAAAAGGAATTTGGGGAAAAGCAATTGGATGAAATAAACCAATTGACTGCGAACAAAACCTATATCAAAACTCCGGTAGAGGGAGTTGACAATTTGGATAAAGGCTCATTGCTTGAAGGTGGAATTCTTTACAACACTTACTGTGCTACCTGTCATCAACGCAACGGACAAGGGGACAATAACCGTTTCCCACCTCTAGCCAAATCTGAACGGGTGCAAGGGGATGTTGAAACCCTAGTCGAGTCTATCTTAAATGGCATACAGGGAGAGATTACTGTTCGGGGAAAAACATTCAACGGGTATATGCCACCTCATGCCAATATCCTGGATGATCTTGCGGTAGCTTCTATAACCACTTATATTCGAAGCAGGTGGGGAAACAAAGCCAGTGCCATCACGCCAAGTGAAGTCACCAAAATCAGGGCAAAAGTGGTAAAGTAAACCGGTACCTAATTATTAGCCAAACCTTTAATAATTTACAGGCTGTTAATGCTATATAACTGTAAAATGAAAGCTATCATCTCAAGAAAAGCCAAAAAATCAAGATACCCGATATGCTATGGCTTGATGCTCTTTATTCCCCTTCTATTAGGGAGTGGAAGCTGTACACAAAAACAGGATATCTATTCCAATTGGGGCATTTATAAAGGCGATGGGGAAAGTACCAGTTACTCCAACCTTGATCAGATCAACAAGGATAACATCTCCAAGCTTGCCCTGGCATGGGTTTTTGAACCCAATGACAGCATTGCTGATGCCAGGCCACAAAATAGTGAAAGCAATCCTATCATCATTGATAAAGTCCTATACACCACCTCTGCCCGCGGACGGTTATTCGCAGTAGATGCAGTCACCGGTGGATTAAAGTGGAGTTTTGACCCTTTTAACGGGGAACGAGGAGGTGGAATCAAACGGGGCGTAACGTACTGGGAGGACGGTCCGGACAAACGCATTCTGTTTACCGGGGGCGATAAACTTTTTGCCATTGATGCATCCACCGGAATGCCAATATCTTCATTTGGTAAGGCAGGTAAGGTGGACTTAAACGAAGGCATGCGTGGGGATCCGGATAAAATCTCTGTGATACCCACTTCACCAGGAATTATTTTCGAAGATTTGTTGATTTTGGGCACAGAGGTTTCTGAACTTTATGGTGCAGAACCTGGTCATGTAAGGGCGTACAATGTGCGTTCCGGGGAATTGACCTGGACTTTCCATACCATTCCATTACCGGGAGAAGTGGGCTATGAATCATGGCCAAAAGATGCATGGAAATATGCCGGAGGTGCCAACAGCTGGGGAGGATTTAGTCTAGATGACTCTCGAGAAGTGGTCTATTTTTCTACGGGGTCCCCTGCCTACGATTATTATGGTGCAGACCGCAAAGGAATGAACCTGTTTGGCAACTCCGTAGTAGCGGTAAATGCCCGAACTGGCGCTTACATCTGGCACTTTCAAACTGTACATCACGACCTGTGGGATTATGATTTGCCTGCACCACCTAACCTGGTTGCTGTAGAACACGAAGGCCGAAAAATTGATGCTGTAGCCCAAACTTCCAAAGTTGGGTTTATCTATTTATTGGACAGAGAAACGGGGGAACCATTGTTTCCCATAGAAGAAAGACCCGTTCCCTCCTCGGATATTCCTGGCGAAGAGGCTTGGCCGACCCAGCCTTTTCCACTAAAACCCGCTCCCTATGCCAGACAATATTTAGACGAAACAGACCTTGCCAATTACTCCCCTTCCTCACGAGATTCGCTGGTACAGTTATTTCGCTCTCTTCGCTATGAAGGGATTTTTACTCCCCCGTCCGTGAAGGGAACCTTGCAGTTTCCCGGTTCACGCGGAGGATCAAGTTGGGGTGGTGCCGCCTTTGATGCCTCTACTGGCCTCCTTTATGTCAGGTCAAATGATTCACCGGAAATCATGCGCATGAAAAAGGTGGAGCCTGAAAATGCCATCACCAACCTATCCGTTTTCAAACAAGGAGAATCGATCTATTCCACTTATTGTGTTAGCTGTCATGGCCGGGACAAAAATGGAGACGAACAGGGTAACCCTTCCCTGGTTGGATTAAAAGGCAGAATTAGTGAAGGAGATGTGCTAACCAAAATAAAACAAGGAGGAGGTAAAATGCCAAGCTTTTCCAGTGTCATTACTGACAAAGCAAGGGAAGAAGCTATCCTGGCCTACCTCTTCGAGAACGAAAGTAAAGGAAGCCCACAGCAGGAAAAATCTTTGTTGGATGAAATCAACAACAATCAAAGTGCCTCTATAGCATCCCAATCCGTAGGTGGCCTAAATCGATACCTGAACCTTACAGCTTATGGATATTTCAGGGATTCGAAAGGAAGACCAGGAATTAAACCTCCCTGGAGTTTGCTTCATGCTATCAATTTAAATACAGGGGAATATGCCTGGAGCGTGCCATTAGGGAATAAGCCCGAGTTGCAGGAAGGGATTCAGGAGACTGGCGATACGGGTTCCGCCGGACCCACGGTTACCGCAGGCGGACTGGTTTTTATAGCAGGGACCCGAGACAATAAATTTAGGGCCTTTGACAAGGATACGGGTGAAAAGCGCTGGGAAATTGATTTACCGGGCTTTGCCAATGCCAACCCAAGTAGCTATATGGTGGATGGCAAGCAATACATAGTACTTTCTGTCGGAGGTAATTCGAAAAATACGGCCGGATCCGTAATGGCGTTTTCATTGCCGGATTGATAAATTTCAAAAAACCTTTGCAAGCCTATCCGTTTAATTTGATTCAAGCTTTTGCAATATTTATTTCGTAAATTCAAATTCTAAAAACCGCAATTATGAAAAAGAATATTTTAATTGGAGTCGGAGTTATATTTATACTCTTTGTTGTCTGGGTTGTTTATGGCTTATTTATTGCAACTCCTGTTAGTCCACCAAGCACTACGGCATACAGCGAAGGTGGTTTGGAAATCACCATTGATTATAGTCAACCTTCAAAAAAAGGCAGACTTATATTTGGTGAAGAAGCGGATGATGCCCTTCAACCTTATGGTGAATATTGGAGATTGGGTGCCAATGCTGCTACTGAAATCACTTTTAACAAGGACGTTACCTTTGGAGGTAAGCCTGTAAAAGCAGGGACATACAGCATGTATGCCGTTCCCGGAGCAAATGCTTTCAAGGTTACTTTAAACAGCGAAACAAATATTTTCTTTGGTGTGGCAGAGCCTGATCATGAATTGGATGTGGTGACGGTCGATGCACCAGTGCAAAAAACTCCTTCAGTAGTGGAGACATTTACCATAGACGTTGTTACCACTGAAAGCGGTGCTACCATTAATTATAGCTGGGATCAAACGCTATTTACCGTACCTGTAGCGCTACAATAACCAATGGCATTCTCCAAAAAGAAATGGGTGTTGTTACCCCTATCCATTTTGCTATTCTTGGGTATTGCCTATTGGTTGATAGGTAAAATCCAATACCGGAATAACGTAATGGATGTGGAAGAATATGCACCCATTTCTACGCTTAAAGTCCAGGAACATCTGTTAACCAAGGCCAAATTCCCTTTTATTGATGTTCACAATCATCAAATTACCATGCCCATTCAAAACCTGGACGATTTGGTAGAGGAAATGGATGAACTGAATATGGCAGTAATGGTCAATTTGAGTGGATTTAGGGGGAAATACCTGGAATGGTCGCTGGACAATGTCAATGAAAAGTACAGCGATCGATTCACTCTTTTTATGAACATCGATTTTGAAAAGGTGGATGATGAAGCATGGCCCAATGAAACCCTAGAGATGATGGAAAAGTCTGTGGAGTTGGGTGTAAAAGGCTTGAAGGTATATAAAAGTTTAGGCCTCACCGATAAGGACAAGGCAGGGAATAGAATTAAAGTTGACGATCCACGCTTGGACCCTATCTGGGCCAAATGTGGGGAGTTGGGCATCCCCGTTTTAATACATACCGGTGAGCCTGCAGCTTTTTGGTTGCCCAAAGACAAAAACAATGAACGCTGGCTGGAACTCAAACAATATCCCAGTAGGTACAAAGACCCGGAAAAGAACCCTTCTTTTGAAGAAGTCATGGCCGAGCAACACAATGTCTTTAAGAAGCACCCTAATACCAAGTTTATTTCTGCCCATCTGGGTTGGTTTGGCAATGACCTTGAGCGATTGGGGAATTTGCTTGATGAAATGCCAAATATGTACACGGAATTAGGAGCTGTTTTAGCCGAATTGGGCAGGCAGCCCGTTACCGCAAGAGCCTGGTTGATTGATTACCAAGACAGGGTGTTAATGGGAAAAGACAGTTACAAAAAAGAAGAGTACTACACGTATTTCAGGGTGTTGGAGACAAGCGATGAGTATTTCGATTATTACAGAAAACGACATGCCCATTGGAAGATGTACGGCCTGGCCCTCCCCGATTCCGTCCTGCAGAAAATCTACTATAAAAACGCCTTACAATTGATACCGGGAATTGACGAATCTTTGTTTGGGGTTGTCGATTAATATACCGTCGGAATCACGGATTTAATTTGATTACACAGATTTCACGGATTAAAAAAATCCGTGAAATCCTTTAATCCGTTTAATCCGTGATTCATCCGTTTATTCCGTGATTCATCCGTTTATTCCGTGATTCAACGATCAATTACAACACCAGGCGTTTAAATGTGAGGCTTTTACTGCCGAAGTTAATAAGTAGCCCAACTTTCAATTTGTAGGCTTTTAAATAGTTCAGCACTTGAGCTAAATGAACGTCTTCTAGTACTATTTTGGCTTTGAGCTCAACCAATACTTTTCCTTCCACTACAAAGTCGGCTCTTCGAGTACCAATTGGCCTTGGTAGGTCTTTGTAAAAGATGTCCTGCTCTATTTCCCGGGCAAATTCAAGATTCAGCTGTCTCATCTCCCATGCCAATGCCCGCTGATAAATAACTTCCTGGAAGCCATTTCCCAAAAACTTATGCACTTCAAATGAAGCGCCAATAATCTTTTCTGTGATGTCTTTATGTTTTAACTCCATATAAAAATCGGGAAATCTTTAAATCATCAAATATTAATATAATAAAAAAATAGAAATACCTGAAAATAAATCCCTCTCAATCAAGAGCTATAATGTTTACTAAACCAATCTCAATGAAATGAATTCCCATTTACAAATTCCAGGAATTTTGGTTTGTATTGGTCGGAAACGGTGATGCGTTGGTCGTTGATTAGGATTTGACTGCGTTCTATGACGTCGATGTTTTTTAAAGAGACAATGAAGGAACGGTGTACCCGCATAAATTGGGTTTCTGACAATTCTTCCTCAAGGGATTTTAAACTCATCAGGGTTAAAATGGGTCTGGGATTGTCTTTTAGCCATATTTTGATATAATCCTTCAGCCCTTCAAAATACAGTACATCGGCCAATTTTATGCGAACTTGTTTGTATTCTGATTTTACAAAGAGGAACTCTTTTTCGGCTGTTAGCGGTGCAGCTTGTTTTCCTTTGACCAGATTAAACCAGGTGCTGGCTTTGTTGGCTGCCGCTAAAAATTCAGCATAATCAAAGGGTTTCAACAAGTAATCCAGGGCTTCTACTTTAAAACCTTCCAAGGCATATTGGTCAAAAGCGGTAGTGAAAATCACCCGTGTATCTTTAGGTAGCATTTTAGAAAATTCAATCCCTGTCAGGTCGGGCATTTGTATGTCCAAAAACAACAAATCGACAGGCCAGGATTTTATAAATTCCATGGCTTCAATGGCACTGCTGCATTTCTTTTTCAATTCCAAAAATGGTGTTTTTACCACATAGCTTTCTACCAAGTTCAGCGCCATGGGCTCATCATCTACTATCACACAGGAAATTTTCAAGTTGTTCATGGGCTTAGGCTGTTTCTATAGCTAAAGTTACTAAAAACCTGTTGTCTTCCACCTTACTTGTGAACGAGTATTTATTTGGATAAAGTAATTGAAGCTGCTTTTCAAGGTTTTTAAGGCCTATTCCCGAACCACTTTTATCTTCGGTTTTTTTAGGGAAATTATCATTTTCTATATTGAATGTTACGGTTTTCCCTTCACTGCTCATTTTAATATTGATTTGGCTTTCCTTACTGGCAGAAACCCCATGTTTAAACGCGTTTTCTATCAGGGAAATAAACAGTAAAGGAGCAATCTGGATGCCTGTATTTTCTGATGGGAAATTATAATTCACCTTTGTTTTATCGGATACCCTTAACTTCATTAAATCGATGTATTTCTTCATAAAATCGATTTCTTTGGCCAAAGTAACCTTTTCCATATTGGTCTCATAAAGCATATAGCGCATAAGCTTGCTTAGGCTATGAATAGAGGTTTTGGCTTGCTCTGGAGAAATATCCACTAAGGAATAAATATTGTTTAGCGAGTTAAAGAAGAAATGTGGCTGCAATTGATAATGTAAATGCTGAAGTTCAGATTTCAACTTATAGTTATCAGCCTCTTTGTGTTCAGCTTCTGTTTGTGCCCATCGCTGAGTAGTTTTTATGGCAATGGCGAAAAGCAAAGGGGCCATATAAGACAGCATTTGAACATAGAGAAGCATTTTAAACGGAGGACCACTTCCTTCGCTATCTTTTGGGATTTTTCTTAATAACTCTTGGAAGAAAGTACTTTCCAACTCCTCTCTTAGCAATAAAAAGAAGGAAACGAGAAGAACATTAATACCAATAAATACAAGTGTTTTATTTCTGAACAAAAAACGATCTATCAGAATTGTATAATTTAGATAAAATACAATGGCATAAAAAAACAATGGAATCCAAAAATGGGCAAACACCCTCATTATCTCCTGGTCCTGCCCATAGGACAAAACATAGGGCATACTGAATAATACGAACCAGACGAGTAAGTGTGAAAAGACCGTTATTTTTTTATTGTGGTACATACTATTATTCGTAACGTAAAGCTGTTATTGGATCCAATGATGATGCTTTTCTAGCAGGATACCATCCGAAAAAGATACCTGTTACCGCACAAACTGCAAAAGAGATTACAATTGAATAAAGCGCCACACTCGTTGGCCAATTTAAGAACTTTTCGATGAAAACAGTAGCTCCCAGACCTAAGGTTACGCCTAAAAGTCCACCAGTAATGCTAATTAATATGGCCTCTATTAGAAATTGCATCAATATATCGGAGCCTTTCCCTCCCACTGCCATACGCAACCCTATTTCTCGAGTACGTTCTTTTACAGAAACATACATAATGTTCATAATCCCAATACCACCAATTAGTAAGGAAATACTTGCTACAGCTACCAATAATATGGTTAACATTTCAGTGGTAGAACTAAAGGTAGAAATAAGTTCTTCCATAGAGCGAACACTAAAATTGTCCTCAGCACTGTCACTAAGTTTGTGTTGGCTGCGTAAAATTTCTGTCACCTGGGTAACTGCCTCTGGCGCATCTTCTTCACTTACAGCAGATGCCATTACCTGATTTAAATAGTCTATGGCAAGGATCCTTTTTTGTACCGTCGTATAAGGCGCAATGACCACATCATCCTGGTCTTGTCCAAAGGTGTTTTCACCTTTCTCTTCCAAAACACCAATAACTTTAAACGGAATGTTATTGAAGCGAATCATTTGACCCACTGGATCTTTACCATCTGGAAATACATTGTCCACAACTGTTTGACCAATTAAAGCTACTTTTGCAGCCGATTGAACTTCAGCATCTGTAAACATGCTTCCACTTTGTAAATCCACCACTTTTATTTTCAAGTAATCTGGATTAACCCCGTAAATAGTAGATGGCCAGTTACTAGAACCATTGATCACCTGCCCGCCACCATTGACCATAGGCGATATATAGCTCAATAAGGTGGATTGTTCTTTTATGGCCTCGTAATCTTTAAATGTTAGGGTTTGCATCTCGCTAGCACTGCCCCTTACACCACCCCGCACATCTGCTCCAGGTCGGATGGTGATGATATTCGATCCCATGCTGGAGATACTACTACGAATACTCTCTTTGGAACCTTCCCCAATAGCGAGCATGGTAATAACGGATGCCACACCAATTATAATACCTAACATGGTCAGCAAGGTTCTCATTTTGTTAAGAACAATGGCTTTAAAAGCTATTTTCAATAGATTTAATAGTCTCATGATTAGTCCTCTTCTATAGGTAATTTCGCCAATTCTCTATCAGCGGATAAAATATTCTCATTCATATAATCCTTGATAATATTGCCATCCTTCAATACGATCGTTCTATTGCTGAATGCTGCTATATCAGGTTCATGGGTTACAAAGGTTATCGTGATACCCTTTGTATTTAATTCTTGAAAGAGAGACATGATTTCATAGGAGGTACGGGTATCCAGGTTCCCAGTGGCTTCATCAGCCAAAATCATTACAGGATTATTTACCAATGACCTGGCAATAGCCACGCGTTGTTGTTGCCCCCCTGAAAGCTGCGAAGGCGTATGGTGAAACCTGTCACCCAAACCAACCATTTCCAAGGCTTTAATGGCACGTGCCTTACGTTCTTCGGTAGAAACCTTACTGTTGTATAATAGTGGTAACTCCACATTTTCGATTGCAGTTGTCCTTGGCAACAAATTGTAGGATTGAAATATAAATCCAATCTTTTCATTTCTAATGGTGGCCAATTGATTTTTGCTAAGATCCTTCACCCGTAACCCATCAATCTCATACGTTCCAGCCGTAGGTTGATCCAAACAACCCAAAATATTCAATAAGGTACTCTTTCCAGACCCACTTGAACCCATGATTGTGACAAATTCACCTTTCTTTATAGAAAAGGTAATGCCTTTTAAAGCATGAACCGTTTCGGTTCCCATGGTAAACGAACGCTTTAAGTCCTCAATTTTTATAATTTCCTTGCTCATAACTGTTTACTATTTTCTGTCGCCTCCAGGACGTTGAGGCATAAATGGGCTTTCGTTGCTTGCTCCTTTAGGGAGTTCAGATTTGCTTACACCCTTTAAGCTGTACACCAAATTCTCTCCTTCATTGACACCACTCAATAGTTGCACATTGACGCCATCACTCGCTCCCATGGTTATGGACTTAGGCACAAGGGCACCTTGACTATTTAAGATCCAAATAGTGGTAGCGGAATTGCTGGATGGATTGTCCTGCTTTGGGAAATTTTGCTGTAAATTATAGCTTGAAAGTGTTTCGGGATCTGGCTTGAAGTTTATGGCTTTGGCCTCTGCTGTCAGTACATTCTTCAGTTCCAAGGTGAAAATTGAAATGGTAGCAGTTAAACCTGGCTTCAGTTTTAAATCTGGATTGTCTGCTCGGATGACCACAGTATAGGTCACTACATTGGAGGTAACTGTGGGGTCTAACCTTACCTGAGTTACAATCCCTTCAAAGGTCTCTCCGATATAGGCATCCACCGTAAATTCTACCCTTTGCCCCTCTTTTACATGCCCAATATCCGCTTCATCAACATCCGCTTCCACCTGCATTTCTTTTAAATCCTGTGCAATCGTAAATAAGGTAGGTGTGCTGTAACTTGCCGCAACGGTTTGCCCTTCATCGATGTCTCGGGACAATACCACACCATCAATAGGTGAATAAATATTGGCATAACCCAAATTGGTTCTGGCCGATTGAAGATCAGATAATCGCTGCGTTACCGTTCCTTTGGCCGTTTGGTAATTGTAATTCGCTTCATCATAATCTGACTTACTGATGACCTGATTGTCGTACAAGGTTTTTTGTCTGTCGTAAATGGTTTTCAGATAATCCCTTTGACTTACGGCATTGTCATAAGCCGCCTGGGTTTGTGTAAGTGATGCTTTTAGGTTGGTTTTGTCCAACTCTGCAATGAGCTGCCCTTCCTTAACCTCGCTGTTATAATCCACATATATTTTTTCGACCACACCTGACACCTGGGTACCGACTTCAACCTGAGTTATGGGTTCTATGGTACCCGTTGCCGTAACCATGGTGGTAACATCTGCTTTTTTGGCAGGCACCGTTTTAACTTCTATTACCACGGCATCATCACCTTTTATATATTTGTAAGCAGCAAAGGCTAGAATTACCAATAGGATGCTGCCTATGATGACATTCTTTTTAGTTTTCATGTTAAAATTAATTATAGTTTGATGTCGTTTCCTTGATAAAATTGTAACAATTGATGGTATAAAATATTTAAATACTTGGCCTGCAAATAGTTTTGTTGGGCATTGGTATAAGTGTTTTGGCTAATCACCAGGTCTGTGGTACTTAAGTCTTCCAGCTCGTATTTCTTTTGGGCAAGTCTATACGATTGTTCGGCAGCTTCCTGAGAGGCTTTTGCAGCAAACAATTGTTCCTGAGCCGATACCGCATTTTGGTAGGCTGTTTCTACCTTTTTATACACTACTTTCTCTGTTCCTTGTTTCTGTATTTGGGCTTTTTCAATATTTATTGAAGCCGTTTTTACCGCTGATTTGGTTTGGTTTCTATTGAAAATGGGAATGGATAAGGTAAGGCCAAGCCTTTGGTTAAAATTGTTATTGTACTGTTCAGAAAATGAATTGTAATTGATACTTGTATACCCTGAACCAAGGCTTCCAGTCAAGGCCAATGTTGGCAAATAAGCGCCTTTGGCTATTTCCAGTTCTTTCTCGTTCACCGCTATATTTAAGTTGCTGACTTCAATCTCTGGCATAAACTGTAGCGCCTTATAATAAATGGCTGTCTTGTTGATTTCAAGGTTAATTAAATCCATGTTTTCATCAATGGTTTCAATGTCCATGTCCTCTATTGGAGACAGCTCCAACAATTGCTTAAGGTCAATAATGTATTGTTCGTAGGTATTCTTAGCGGAAATCAAATTGTACTTGTTGGTAGCCGCTTGGCTTTGAGCTTCTGTGTAGTCGCTTAAAGCTATGGTTCCTGCATCCAAGCGGGCCTTTGCGCGCAAAACTTCCTTCTCTGAAGCATCCAAATTATTTTCAGCTATTGTGATGCTCTCCTTGCTGTATAATGCCTGTAGATAGGTTTCTAAAATGCTTAAAGCAATGTTGTTCTTTTCTATTTCACCCTGAAAGAAACTTTGTTCCATTAACAACTTATTTTGGGCAATCTGATTGTTAAGTTGATTGCCTTGAAACAAGGTGATGGAGCTATTTATCCCCACATTATTACTATTGATTTGTTCAGTAACAAAATCACTAGTAATAGGGTCAATGGTATTTCCGCTAGTAAAGCTTTGAGAAACATTGCCAAATAAATTGGGCAATTTGGATGATTTGGCCCTGTCATAAACTACTGCTGCGATGTCCAAATTAAGGATGGCCTCTTTAACGGTAATGTTATTTTCAAGGGCGTAGTTAATACAATCTTCTAAGGACCATACTTCCGGTGTTGGGGTTTTGGCGACTTCCTGTGCAAAAGAGAATTGCACTAAAAATAAGCTTGCTAGGATGAGATACAGTTTCATTTTATAAAGTGTTTTAGATTAACACTTCAAATGTGAGACTATAGGATATTTTATGAAAGAGCAATAGACGTTTGGCCGGATTGCCTATACAAAAGCCCTTATTTTACCGATGGTGAAATTTTGTAAAATGCACTAGCGTACATCCTGATTCATTAGACCGCTTGTCTTCTTTGCCAAAAGAGCTCCTCCGGCCAACGTTTTACCTTGGCGTAAAATTGATTTCGAACCAGTAGGTATTCTGTATATTCTTCCTGGACAAATCGCTGGTACTTTTCAAAAGACCTAGAATCTCCGTTTAAAAAATCCGAAATGGCATAGCCGCCAAACATTCCGGATCGAATGGACTTGTAGATGCCTTGGGAGGACAGCGGATCAAAAGTGGAGCAGGAATCACCAACCGCCAGCCAATGCGGTCCGCAAATGGTTTCATGCTGCAATGAAGCAGCACTTAGTACATGCATTTGTGTTGGACTGAAGGTCTCAGGCAGGTTTTCTTTGATGTACTTGGTATTTTTTATTCTTTGACAGAAGTTTGATGAATCCTTCCATTTTTCCTTTTTTAAAATGTCAGCATCTGTCATATAGGCTAGCACTAGCTGCTGATCGGGGAGAACACAAGAATACCACCAGCCTGAGTTGGAAGCTTCTACCAAAGTATATTTGTCAGTCTGGGTTTGCTTTTTATCTGTATTAAAAAGACCAATACAGGCCGAAAGCCGATCAAATCTCCGGATTTTGTCGTTTTTTTCTTTTGTAAATACAGCTGATCTTCCAGAGGCATCAACTACAAATCCAGCTTTTAACTTAAGTTCTCCATCCTTGGTCTTAAAATTGAGCAGATGGTAGGATTCATGTGTTTTCTCGGAACGAACATACCTTGTTTGGGTTAGCCATTTGACTCCCTTATTGGCGGCTTCCTGCGCCAGCCATCGGTCAAATTCCACCCGATTGATGTGCCAACCTATTCCTTCCGGATGAAAGGAATAGTTATTTTCATGAAGCCTTTCATTCTCCCATGCGGCATGCGTGCCATGGGCCTTATCCGCATTTAAATGTTGAAAAGCGTCCCATATCCCTAATTCCCTAAAGGCTTTGCCAGCATCAGGAGAGAGGGACTCTCCCACTCTCCATTGCTCGTAATTACTGGCCTCAATCAATGCAATGCTTAAATTTGGATGTCGCTTTTTCAAGGTGAGTGCTACCGCAGCTCCTGCAGGTCCTCCTCCGATAATCACAACATCCAAATATTCAATCATACTGAACCTTATTTAGCTATGGCGAATAAGTATTTCTTGATGTTTGTTTTTTCACTTGGAAGGATGGAATTAATAGTAGCCGGATTCGCTACAGGTTTACCCGCTCCATGATCCAATAAGAAACTGAAATCTGTACCTTCTGTAGTTTGTGCCACTCCATGGCAACCCATACATCCACCTGCATCCAGAAACTTATTCTCTTTAACAACTAAAATATTGTAACTATTATTAACATAAAATGGTATAGCAGAAAATCCGGAGCCATGAAAATTGGCCAATCCTGGATTGGTAGTACCAGCAGTCACTGTATCTGATTCTATCACATAATTGGCCATAAAATAATTGGGATCACTTGCCCTATTGGCGTAATCTACTGGTTTTCCCTGAACACCTATCAAGCGATAGTTCTGCCATATACCTAATCCATTACTGTATGTTGCAGCAATTTGTTGATGTACCATTTTATTGACAGAATCTAAATAGGCCGGAACCGGGCTATACCTGGTATATGGGCTGGGTTGGCCAACCACATCTCCATTTCCATTCAGCAGTTGTAATTCGTAGTCCTGGTCTTCCACACCCTTATGCTCCCATGAGGCAAAAATAAACTCAGGGTTATCTTTGGTCTTATGGATAACATGCATGCCTATCAGCTTAAAAAGTGCGTTGTCATAAACAATATTCTTTGCACTATCTTTAAAGTAATAAATATTGTTTCGGGTAAAAAAGCTATCGGTATTTTCTCCTGATTTCACCTTTTGCCAGGCCAATTTTACTTCCAGCGCCCCTACGTATACCTCACCGGTAGCAGGATTGGTATCTCCCCCACAGGGTAAACAGATCACCCCTTCCTCCTCAGGGCAATTGCAATTTGAAGTAGCTCCAGCATAATAGGCACTGTCACTCAAAATATTGGCTTGGTTTTTGTCTGCTGCGACTTGCAATTTTGTAGAGTCTGGATAGTAATTTAATACATAATCGTATTCGTCACGATTTGCTTTTGCCTCATACAATACCAATTCGGATGGGTTTCCATTAACCACAGTACCTGGAGGATAAATATTACATGAACCTATCTCACTGTCCTCATCCAGGTTATTGAACAAAAGGGAATCCAAGCCATCTCTTGCGGCAGCATCTTTAAATTTAAAATCAATATAAGAATAATGAGGTGGCTCATCAAAGGGCAGCATATTGTCATCACCAGGACGCAATTCAGTAACATGTGCATAGGTTTCCCATACCACCTGGAATTGATTACCATAACTATCCGTACTGGGATCCCAGGCGCTGTTGGCTATACCGCGTTTGTTGGCATCAGCTCCGGCATTCGATTGCTGCCATGAGGATTGCCAGTTTAGGGCTAAAAATTCTTCCCAGGCAAACTTGGCCAGGCCTTCGGGGCTTTGGTCCTGGGGATTATTGGGTATTGTGGCACTGATAGTAATATAATTAGTGTCAACCTCGATTAATTCATCGTTTTCAGGGCTCTGTCTGCTACATGAGGCAATGAAAAATGCCATGGTAAACACCATGATCATTTTCAATTTACCATCTGATTTTAAAATTGAAAATTTCATATTTATTGTGGTTAAGGGTTAATTATTAAAGTTTATTTCTTCTTCGGGGTTTTCACTTTGGGAGGTAAAGGAGATCCTAAGGCATCATCATTGCGTTCCTGTTGAAAATAACCAATCTCCCCATTTACAATCGCTGATTTGATAAAGCCCAGGTCGTTCCAGTTTTGAACCATCTTGAAGTCTCCATCATAATACGTATTATTGGACTGAGGAATGCCGGAGGCCCAATTGACCAGTTCCCCTGTTTTGAGACTCACTTCCATGGGTCTGTGTGAGGGCCACCACAAACCCAAATAGGTTTTTTGATTTGAATGGGGAGAGACCTTATCTGGCTCATCATACAATTTGTTCCATTCTTCGTAGGTGATGTCTACCCTTTGATTGCTGCATTCATTAAAATCAGCCTGCCATGGTACTGCTGAATATTTGGTTAAATCTCCGGGTTCTAAACCTTCACTTATTGGACTATTTAGAGTCAATCCAGGCCTTTCGTATACAGTAATTCCTGGAGTGGTGCTTACAGCACTGGTTTCCATACTTGGTAAAAGTGAAGATTTCGCATTAATTCTATAGGCCTTTTTGTAGATGTTAGGATTCCGGATAATCCAGGCAACTTCCGCACCAGGGTTAAATGCTCCACCAAGGCCATTGCTCAATACTCCTTGAGTCATTTGCAGTCCTGAATCTGCGTTCTCTTCCAGGTGGCTGGTATCTATGCCAGACAATTTTTCATTGATGAATTTTCCTTCCATCCATTGCTTTACCATAAATAACATGGTATCTGTCAATCGCAGAAACTTGGAGGGAATGGTATTGGTCAAAGGATTGTCCCCCATCAACAAGGGCATTAGTGGTTTGAATTGTTGAAATGCATCAGGTTCCTGCTTTGGCGCAAAAACATTCTCTTGTCCTGCCTTTCTCAAGGTGAGATAAATTTTTTGACGCATAGAAGCATAAGGATCCTCACCCCCTTGAGGGGGTAAAGCCAATAGGTCTTCCTGAAAATTACCTTGAAAGCCTGTATTATGAGGCATATTGGATTGGGCGAGTACAGTGGTCACCCAACGCATTTTAAACGGCCGCGATAATATGGGCCAGATATCTCGGTAGAAATAAGGATAATAATCCGGATTGTATCGTTTCGCAGCATTTTGCCATTCTGGCAATTCGTCTGCTGATACAGGCTTGGCTTTGTCAAAATCTCCTGTCCCGTATAAATAGGTATCCAAAGCAAAATCTTTTATCCCCACATTGTAAATGACCTCATCCATGGAAACCATGTCTTCGATTTCTGGGGCGTAAGCCGGATAACCAACCACCACCCAGGAAGGATCCTCTACAGGAAGGTACCTGACCTGATCATCTAATGCATCCCAATAAACCAAATGTGCAGTTACAGGGCCATCCGAAATGTCATCAAACCAACCTGGGCTATTGGAATAGGAAGAGATTCTGGGCTCGCCAAAGGTGGTTTTGTATGTGCCAGATCTCCCTAAACCTCCCAAAACGATTAGTTCGTGTTGGTCATTTGTTCTGATTTCACCCAAAGTATCGATGCTGAAGGGTTGTAAAGGAGGAGGGAAAATTTGTGCGTAGGAAGGATTTTTTCCTCTGGAAAATGCTGCTTTGCCTCTTTTACCAACAATCGTTTGAGGTCCCGGATCGATAATCAATTTTTGGCGTTCTTCTGGATCAGTAATGTCAGCATTCCTCAAAGGATGGTCTTTGCTGTATCCATGTTCTCCCTCCAATTGCTTGAATTGATACCAGCAAGCTTTCTTGTTGGCCAAATATGCTGTCCATTGAATGTCTATCAGTTTTCCCTGACTTCCGATTCCCTGAATTTGGTCGCCAATTTTTAATAGCCTGCCATTCGGATGCTCCTCGTCATAAACAAACAATTTGAAGCGGGCTGCTTGCTTCTTTACTTCGCTATTGTCATTTTTAAAATTTTCTACTTTCAGTGGGTCTTTGCCCCCTTTATCGAGCCGCTCATTTCCCCATTCGTCACATTGTGTGGGTAGCTGGCCGGGTTTTTCCGGAGCCAGATAAAAGTCATTTTCGCTATTTCCAAGCCTGGCGATTCCAATGGCTGGATGTATTTTATATGTAGCACTCATTTTTATGATGTCGATTTGGTGAGTTGATTGTCATTAACCGGTTTTGAATTAATCCATAAAATTGATGGAAACGCCATCCATTAATATCCGACTGGCACCTGTTGCCAATTGTCCATCAGCAGCCAAAGCCACTAAGTTGATGTGAATGTCTTTGGCCCCTTTGCTCAGTAATTTTTTGACGTTTTCGGTAGCATCCAGCTGATGGTAGGTCGGCGTATTGTGATGTCTGGGTCTAAGGTCAAATTTCCGTTTGTTGTCCAAAGGAATATCACAATGACCAGGTCCCCCCACACAATCACCATGACCAAACCGTGAAATGTAGCCTACAAAGTGATCATTTTCTCTCGTAGGTGTAGATGCATCTGCATCCGGACTGTTGAGAAATACCCTTATGTGGTTGGACTCCACAGAACGCTGTACCTTATGCAATCTGATCTCAGCTTTGCTGTGTGCATTTAATACATCAGGATGCAAACCAGTTTCCTGTGATCTAAACTTTGTAATTGGCATGCCATTGTTTGTTGGAAATAGGATTGATCCTTTGACATATTCATAGCCAAGTTTGGTAATGTTGAGCAATTGCTGGATGGAATATTGCCAGGGTATCATTATATCCGTAAGGTCATCAGGATTGATGCCAGGGTGATTTTGTTGCCATTTCGCCCAAAGTCTGTCAATATTGGAGTGATGACCATACCCAATAGGGTCATAGAAAGCCACCAAATCATTGTACATGTCGCCATATCGAATGTTGTTGGGACCATTGGGCTGGGTTGGGTCAGCTACTGGATTTTCCCCTCCAGACCAAATGTGGATGGTATTGTGAGGGTTTTGACTGAGCATACCAAACGACTGGTTGGCAAAGTGCCCTCCTCCAAATTGCGTCCAATTGTTAATTTCTATTATAGCGGACACTTCATCCTGTGTTGGATAATGGTGGTGGTAAGGGTTTTGTAGTGGATTGTCTCCTGCAATTTCGATAGGTCTACCTTTCCTGTCTTTTTTATAACTACCATCCGAATTTTTTTGGTAATACATGCCCGGAAACCTGTAGCGGTGAAACAAGGGGTTGGTAAGCTTAAGTTGTGCATAGAGGGCTTCATTAAGTGGCGTACTCCAGTTTTTAAGCCCCACAGCATCTTGTGCCAACCAAATAAGTTCGGCGCCACTATTGAACTTTTTATTGAGGAGCTTTTTTAAACTTTGAATGGTTTTGGCTTCAATGCCCTGAGCTTTTAAGTTCTCCAAAGCCTGTTCGCTGATCCAACAGCGATAAATTTCAGGAATAATACCACTTTTACCTCCTGTGGGAAACAAACCATTGTTATAGGCTGGCATTGTCCAATCCCAATAAGGCAATGAAACTCCCGGTATATAATCCTGTAGCAAGGATTCATATTCGTACAAATAAGCCCTATGCCAGGGAAGAAATTGTTCCCAGCCATGCTGACAGGAATCTCCATGGATTTTTGCATAGGCATTAAAACTCCTTTTATCGAGGGGGAATTTATTCAGGTCAATGGTTTCTTGTAAGGCGGCTCTTAATTTACTTAGCTCCTCCTCTGGGAGATAAGCTGCATTCTTACGTTGAATCAGTTCCCCAGCTTCATATTTAAATGTATTGGCGTTGTTGACAGGCGGATGAGGAATTTTCCCAATGGACAATGCCTCTAATTCCGGATCAGTTGGGGTACCCAATGGTAGTTCCTCTTCCGGACAACCATAATCAATCCATTTTTGGATAAAAGAGATGTCGGATGGACTTACGGGCTCTCCACCTATTGGAAACCGGGGCAAGTGTGAATCAAATGGAGATTCACCTTTTAAGGCGCTGATCAAACCTGATGCTGCTCCTCTTCCCGAAGTGAAACCGAGATTTTCTGTGCTGCTTGATTCTGAATGATCAGAAGTAGAAGGGTCATGACAGCAAGATGCTTCTTTTGGTTTTTGAGGCTGCTCTCTTGGATGGCAACAATCGGAGATTGGAGTGCCTATAGGGGGCATGGAAGCGCTAGTTTCTTCAGGTGCAATCATTCGGACGCCGAATATCACAACTTCCTTTAGCTGTTCCAGAGACAAGGTGTTCCAAAACCTTCCATATCCCTGGTAATCTGCATTGGAATTCCCTGCCGCCTTGTCCATGATGACCTTGAAGGCATCATAGGGGGATTGCTTTTTATTGCGTGGTTGCTTACCCATGTGCATTGGTGTTTAGTTGGGGTTTTTGGTTGAAAAAGATTAAGAGACATTTTATGTCAGCGTTTCGCAGACAATGGGGACTAATTTATTCCTCATCTGTGGCAATTTTAACAGCATACCAGGAAGCAACTACCCCTGCGGGATGAATGACAGGTTGACCATTGCTATCTATTTCTCCACTTGGGTGTGGAATGACCCTCACTATAGAACCAACAATGGCTGTATTTTCATTAATGCCATTTTGCCAGGGCGGAATAAGGTAGCCTATATAGTTGTAAATCCATTCATTTCCAGAAATCACACCCTTTCCCTGGAAACGAAGGGTCGTTGGATTTGCCAGATTTGTGGAACCTTTCAAAGGTAGCTGCCAACCAAAAGGTGTATCATATGGATTTGGGTTTTGCCCATTGTGGGGGCCATATATCAATCCCTGAAATTTGTCAAAAGGGGAAGGATCAATTCTTATATAGCCATTTCCAAAAACAAGGGAGTCCGAAGACGCAGCTAAATTGGGGTCGTTGTACCAGCTTCTGTAAGTCCAGATACCGGATATTGGGTTAAGTTCCATTGGGTTTATTATTAAAAGTTTACTTTTTATTAAACGCTATACACCTATAAGACAATACCATTGGACATTTGATCCATTCAAATTATACAATGGGTGCTATAAGTGTTTCAATATAGTTTACCATTGGCTCTAGTATAATTTACAGACATCACTCATTTACTTTTTCCTGTGTTTACAATCAAATGAATTTTGATAGCTCAGTACGACCCATCCCAACGAAATGGTGATCACTCCGAAGTAATAGAAAGTGGATGAGGTATCGGTAAATAAAAAAATGGCTATCATTGATAGTCCAGTTATTAACAAGGTTATTGGGATTGTCTTCCATTTACCTTTCATATCATAAGCCATGCTGGCCGCGGGTATAATTGAAACCATGCCGATCAAAGCATATTCCCAGTGTGGAATGGTTTCAGGATTTATTCCACAGACAGCAATGGTAGTACCTACTGCGAAAAGGCAGAGGGAACATTTTGGTACAAGTAATAGCAAACCAACACTGATAAAACGAAGCGGTTTCGGTCTCATACTAACTGGATTTAAGCTAAAAAACGATGAATTCAACGAAAGGCCGAATTAGGCTTACCTTACATGAACTCATTTTTATTATTCGCTTGGAAAAGCTGTTGGCGAGTTAATTCCTAAAAAAAGGTAGTTGGCATAAAGTACTTGTATAAAAATAGTAAATTATAATTTATTATTATAATTAAATATCTATTAATTCAATTTAACTTAATTTTTATATTGTATTTCCATAAAAAATCAAAACAAAATTAATTCCATAGTTTTAATATGAAACTACTTAATCGGTACAAATAAATAAAGAAAACATGTTTTTCGGTCTATACAGAAAAATTAGCAGGCTAAAGAAAATGCTGTTACCTGATCATTGACTATTGCCCCTATTTCGGGGGATTTTTTTACCCAGAATCTTGCTATTTTCTACCAATAGCTTTTTCCAGCGTTGAAGTCAAATAGGAAACATTGCTAACATTTGAAAAATCAGTATTAAGATTCGCATAGGAATTGTTCCTGATAAAAGACTTTGTGCTTTTGTAAGCACAAATATTAGATTTTCCATACTAGTCGGAATCCTGAAGGATGGATTGCCAGCTTATCTACCAAAGAAAATAGCTTTTCACCGTGATTTTTCTGAACCAGATAATAACCTAGGTCAAAGACAAACAAGAAACCTCCTTGAAGTACCAAAGATTCTCCATACCCCTGAAGCCGATCAGCATTTCCACTGGTATTATTGGCTCGTTCCTTCAGGTAAAAACCAGTAGCAATATAGGCAAGATCCAGCCCAGCATTGAAAACAAGGGTTTTCTCAAGTTTATGCTGCGCTTCGATACTTTGACTTATGGTCATGTCATTTGAATTCCTTTTAATGGCGCTATAGTAACCTAAACCTGCTATTGCGAGATTGACTCCGTTCCAATAGCCATTCATCTGGTGGAAATAATGATCAGTTCCAGAAGTGGAATTGGCCAAAATGGGGCTCAATGCGATATTGGCAATCGCCCAAGAACCAAGAACCAACATCCCTTTTTTATTTAATTGCACCCGTTCCTTGTTAAATCCATCAAGATTTTGGGCGCTGAGGATATTTAGGCTTGTAAACATCAGAAAAATAAGGACACTATTTTTTATCATATCAGTAAAACCATCCAGCTTGATTAATGGTTTTATTGGTGTAAATAAATTATTTCAACGTGTTTTCAAATGCTTCTTATTGAAGGTTTCCAAAAAATTTTACTCAAAATTCTTTTATAGGCACGCTGTCTGATTGTAGGAAATGAACGCATTTTTTAGAGTGGCATATAAATACAACTAACAACCAAAAACAGCCGTTTTTCGATATTACCTTTCATCATAAACTTCTCCCGAAAAGTTGTCTGTATCAAACACAAAGGTGCTTTCCGGAAGCCCTTGATCTATTTTTATGTTCGTAAATTCATAAGTAGTAATGTTTTGCATTCTGTTGATCAGGATGGTTTTCTCCAGGAATTTTGATGTCTCATTGATCCATAGCCTGGCCTGATGATACTCCAGTTCCGGATTGGAGAATTCAAGGAAGATTTGGTCATAATTTATTCCGCCTACCGTCTCTTTGCCTTTATAAAGGGATTTAGTAGCCTCTTCATAAAATGGGGATAACATCAGGTCAAATCCAGAGCTTTCTTCTGGATCGTAATCTATGATATTCACTTCAGCATCCTGATTCCCATCCCCCGGGATATGTACCCACATGGAATTACCATCACAGAAAATCTCCTGGTCCTCCATAATAAGGGCATATTTTCCTCTGGCAAATTGGAGTTTTCCCTTTTTAGAGATAAGGACTGGTTTACTTTTGTTTTCAATGCTGTAGGTAAAATCAGCAGAAAAATCACTTAATCGTTCCAAACTGGCTTTTGATTCTTTAAGAATTTCAGATACAGAAACCTCTTGTGGTAATCCTGGCAGCCAGGAAATAAAGAGAAGCAAAAGGCTAAAGACATTTCTTTTCATGGTTTTATCGATTGCATTGTTGCTTCAAGTTACAAAATCTCAGATTAATTTATCCCGAAATAGGCAATAGACCTTCTTAAAGACTATAAATCATAGGGCATTGACCTGCTTTTTTCAGCCCTGACAAGGCGTAATAACACAGCTACGGATGTAGCCCCTGGTAAAGTGAATGCAGGTTAATTGATTTTGGCGGTATTGTTGCCTTTTTTTCTGCAACAATAGGGACAAAATCTTTCAATTTAGCGTCATCACGTTACATTTTCCCATGTCTTAGAACCAAGGTGTAAACAAAATATACTCCATTGATCGATCACGATAACCCATTATTAGGAAAAACCGGATTTGGAGTTTAAAATTAATGTATGAATATTGCATTTGTCCTTCCATTTAGCCTGGCTAATTAGGATTGAGATTTGATGAATTCCTCAATTTCTTTTAAACACTTTACGCCTATTTCCTAAAGAATACCATGAGCATCTTCAATATTATCACCATCCTGATTATCCTTTCGGCCATTTTTTCCTTTATCAATACCAAATTCCTCAAGCTTCCATTTACCATTGGTCTGATGATCATTGCGATTGTTTTTACGGTTGGGATCACCATTCTGGGTAGTTATAATCATTACATCATGGATGAAGCCAAGCTGCTGATCCAATCGGTAGATTTTGAAACGGCCTTATTGGATATAATGCTGAGTTTCCTGCTGTTTGCCGGGGCATTGCATACTAAACTTGATGCTCTCAAAAGGCAGAAAGGTCCAATTGCTATGTTTGCGACCATGGGTATTGTACTATCCACCTTCCTGATAGGAAGCATGATGTATTATTTATTCCTTGCTTTTAGCTATCCGATCGATTATGTCTACTGCTTGCTTTTCGGGGCACTTATCTCCCCTACCGACCCAATTGCTGTATTAGGCATTTTGAAAGATGCCAACGCTCCCAAAAAGCTTGAAACCAAAATTGTGGGTGAGTCTCTATTCAATGATGGTGTAGGTGTGGTGGTATTTATTGTCCTTTTCAAAATCGCCCAGCAAGGAATAGATGCCATGAGTTTTGCTGATGTATCCATGCTGTTCCTTACAGAAGTTGCGGGAGGCCTTGTTCTCGGTTTATTAGGTGGTTGGGGGGCATTTCGATTGATGAAGGTCATTGACAATTATGAAACCGAGGTGATCATTACCCTGGCCCTGGTCATGGGAACATCTGCTTTGGCCCATTACCTACACGTCTCCGGACCGCTTGCAGTAGTGGTGGCGGGGATTTTTCTGGGCAACAAAGCCCCAAAAATCGCCTGGTCCATCAATACGCATACCTATGTGGAAAAATTTTGGGAGTTAATAGATGTTCTGCTCAATGCTGTACTCTTTGTATTGATAGGCCTTGAATTACTGGTGGTATCCATGAATGTACAATACCTCGTATTCGGATTGATTGCCATACCAATAGCGCTTTTGGCCAGATACATTGCCCTTTCTGGCCCCATAGCCATCTTTAAAAACAAACTGGACTTTATCCCCAAAACAAACCTGATCATGACCTGGGGAGGAATAAGAGGAGGCATTTCCATTGCTTTGGCATTGTCCTTGGCTCCACAGATGAACCGTGAGCTTTTCCTTACCATCACCTACGTGATCGTCGTCTTCTCCATTATTGTACAAGGATTAAGCATAGGGCCTTTGGTTAAGAAAGTATTGAAGGATTCGAAAGGGGGATGATGGGGTTTTGGGTTGGGCTGATGTTTGCTAACAGCTTATCCTAAAACCAACTTCCATTTATTGGATTCAGCAAATTCCCTGACCGTTTCATTTCTTTTAATCAAAAAGTTTTTCATGTATTTCTTCAAAAAAATTGCATTGGCCCATCTGCCAATAATTCCCAATGGTGCTATAAATTCAAACCGATCGGTCATAATAGTACCATCTTCGGCATTTGCAAAATAATGGCAATGTTTAAAGCTTTTAAAAGAACCTCGAACCATCTCATCCACGAAATAGAATGGGCTTTCGAATTCTGTGATTTTGGTGGTAAGTTTTTGGCTTATACCAAAATGAACAGCTTTCCAGGTTACCTATTCGCCCAGATTAATTAAGCCTGTGGTAACGCCATCAATCGCCTGTTCTCTGGTATGCGCTGTAGATTCTTTATGGAGGTCAATGCTCCTTGACAGATTAAAGCACCTTTCAATGGGAGCTTTGATTTTTGTTTGTAAAACAATGACGGGCATTAATTTCTGTTGGTGTTTGAATGGTGAATTAATAAGAATTAGACCTACTTTCATTTGCCCTTAATTAAGATGAAACAAAGATAATTATTCTCCACATTCTACAAGCTGGAAAACATGAGATAGTAAACCAAATTAAATTTTTAGGCTAAGAGGAATATAAAACACCAGCACTTGAAGAAGCTTTTCCATAAGAAAATCATTCTCCCAGCACTGGTGCAAACAAACAACTCAAACTTAATTTTTTTGGCAGCTTTCAAAAAAAAACCATTCCAAATTTTCTTATAAATATTCTCTAGTTGCTAAGGTAACTGCTAACAGCATTGGCTCTTGAAGTCGCATGAGACATCAAGGTATTGACAGCACTTTGGAAGTCTCCCCCACTATTTAAAAAGGTATAGCCATTTAATTCAGTTGTCGCATAAGGCTCTACCAAGGTTGAATAAGCACTGTATTTTGCCTGGACGATGCTTGTGCTGAAAGGACCTGAGATCACTTCGGCAACATAAGCGTCGTATTTTGCCTTGTACACCTCATCTGCGTACAAATACCCAATCAATGGCCAGCTGGATGCGCTTAATCCTGAGAAATTCAATGGAAGACTACCCTGCTGATTACCTGTTTGTAGGGCTTCATTATGGTCCCATGGAATCCAGGTCAATTTATCTGTGTCTGGATTGTTGTACAAGAAGTAATTGTGCGTCATTCTACCATAGGTATCCCAGTTTTGAATGATGGTATTTACTGCCAGGTATTTCAAAAATACATCCGTATCCAAGATTTCTTCAAGGTTTGCTCTCCAGCTGGCTGGATCACTTGTTCTTGATCCATCATGCAATATGGCCAGGAGGCTTTCTACATCAGAGAAATCCGCTTCATCCTCATTGTTTTTCTTCACATATTCATCCTCATCATAAGTCCCTGCAGCAAAACTTGCCGCATCACCATCAGGTTTGTACAGGTTCCCATCATCATCAGAAAATTGGGTATCCAATACGGTATCGTCAACTTCTTCAACTAAGGTGTACAGTCCAAAATAGAATGGTCCATCTCCATGATCTACATACACCGTATAAAAAGCAGTATGTGAAGCAGCCAAGCCAGCATCTCTGAATATCTCAGTAGCCACTTTTTCTCGCAGCATGGACTTGTCATTGTAATTGTTTTTTAGGCTTAGTTTTTTAAAGCCAAAAAATCTTTGGTTTTTAATCTGTGGGTAATCGTCCTCAAATTCATCAAAATCAAGTTTAAAGGACAACTTTAAAATACCTGATTGCCAGCTGCTTTGTAAGCTTGAATTTCCTTTAAAGCGAACCCCTACTCTATACCATTCTTTGTCCTCGTAAAATACTTCGGCAGGCACAAATATGGGATCTTCTTCGGCAAAGGTACTACCTCCGCCACCCATTCCTCCACCGGGACCACCTCCGCCGCCACCAGCACGAGAACCGAAGGTGCCATACAAGTCAGTCATATCGTCAAGCATTGCCTGCCAACGGTCTTCGGTGATGACAATATCAAATCTTTTTACCGCCAGATCTTCAAAAACTTCATTGATATCAGGATCTGCATCCTTGCTGTGAGTAGCCTCTGTCCAATCTAAAGCTTCAAAATCTGTGTCATCAATAATTATTTCTTCCTCTTCATTGTCTTCTTCTTCTATTATATCTTCTACCTCCTCCATACAAGAGGCCATTGTGAAGATAAAAAACAATAAGTACAGGTATTTTGAATACCTTATTAATGAATTTTTTTTCGATTTAATCATAATAGTCTTATTAATGTTTTGGTATTAGGTGATGGCTAAAAAATTGGCAATTCCTTTATTGTCTAGGTCCTCTTTGGGGTCTATTGCCGCGTTTTTTTCTAATTTCAATGTATTTTTCCAACTGATTTTCAGTTAATGTAGCTTCCAATTCTGCTTCCAATTTCTTTCGGGTAGTTTGTGCCGTAGAGCGATCTTTCATCTCATCAGCATACTTTTCATGGATGGCTTCCCATTCTGTAACCTGCTCTTTGGTTAAACTCAATTCTTTGGTGGCCATTTTAATCATTTCCTTAACGGAAGGGGGCTCTGGCCTTTGGCCTCTTTGTTCTTGGGCATAAGTCAATGAGGTAATGGCTACCATGGCGATCATTAAAAGTATCTTTTTCATAAAAATGTTGTTTTCTTTTTCTCTTTAGACGCAGGTATTGCGGCGATCCCTCTTAGTGGGAGTATTTTTTTTTAATTTGACTCCAATTTTATAGTAGAAGGGGGTAAAAAAGAGGTAAATTATCTGGTATAACTAATTGAATATATTGATGTTATGATTTTTGGGAACCAGATTAAAAAGATTTTGCAAAAGACCGAAAAAAAATTGAGGGGCCTATATGATGGGGATTTACACTGGTATATTATTCTGTTTCAATAATATGTATTTTTTAAAAGGTTATCCGGATTACCGGATCCTGAGCGGAACCGAAGGAGTAGGTATGATGGATATGTAATCCGCTGGGCTTATGGGTTTGGCTATAAAAATGATTATAGGCTTATAGTTTACGTTAAAATCCCCCTATTTCCCCCTTAAAAGGGGGATTTCGTATTTTCAGGGCTGATGAGTTCGTTCCTGATTTTGAATTTTCTCAGCCGGTAATAGTGTGATCAATAGCCTTTAACTCTAAGGTTAATTGGGATTTTTAGGGGTATATTATGCTGTTTCAATAATATGTATTTTTTAAAAGGGTATCTGGGTTACCGGATCCTGAGCGGAAGGAGTAGGTATGATGGATACGTAATCTGCTGGGCTTATGGGTTTAGCTAAAAAAATGATTATAGGCTTATAGTTTACGTTAAATTCCCCCTATTTCCCCCTTAAAAGGGGGATTTTGTATTTTCAGGGCTGATGAGTTCATACCTGATTTTGAATTTTCTCAGCCGGTAATAGTCTAACCCGAATTATGTAATAGGATTCGTGATAGCCTGTCCCGTGTTTACGGGAAGTGTTGCAATCGCAAGAAAATCAGGCTGTTTGGAGATTTTAGCATAGCACCGCTATGGTGAACCTGTCTACCGTCAGGTAGAATTGAAAACAGCAACGATTGGGTATTTTGAAGCGATTTCAGCACGTAATAGATTGTCTATTGCATATTTCGGGTTTAATCAATAGCCTTTAAATCTAAGGTTAATTGGGATTTTTAGGGGTATATTATGCTATTTCAATAATATGTATTTTTTAAAAGGGTATTTGGGTTACCGGATCCTGAGCGGAAGGAGTAGGTATGATGGATACGTAATCCGCTGGGCTTATGGGTTTAGCTAAAAAAATGATAATAGGCTTATTGTTTACGTTAAAATCCCCCTATTTCCCTCTTAAAAGGGGAATTTCGTATTTTCAGGGCTGGTGAGTTCTGAACGCAATACTGAACTTTTGCTATTAGTTACCTGCTTTGATATAGGCCCAACCTTGTTCTTGCTTGAGTATGATTTCTGCCAGTCCAGAAGGAACGGTAATGGTTCCGTCTACCAAGTCTTCTTTGCTTGCCTTGGCCCTGCGCATGGTGTTTTCACAAGCGGCAAAAACTACTCCCCTGCTTTGTAGTTTAGCAATGCCCTCTAAAACCTGGCTCTTTTCTTTCAAAACCATTGGCAGCGCACCACTGTGGCAAACCACCTCTATTTCAGCTTTAGGCAAAGCTTTTAGAATATTGTTTAGCTGAGCTATGGCTTTATTTTGGTCAGCAACTTCCCCTTTGGTGACTTGAAAAACCACGTGATGAACTTCATGATCAACTACTTGGGCAGAAAGTAATAATGGGCTGCTTATCAAAAGTATTAACAGTAATAAACGAATAATTTGTTTCATGATTTTTCTTATTTGCTCGAATATAAGGTATTTGATTATTATTAAGCAGATGCTTTTTCATTTTCTTTAGGCTCTCCGGCTCCTACTAAATCTTCGAAAATCATGTAAAGGCAAGGTACAATTACCAAAATAATGGCGGTAGCGAAAATGATTCCAAAGCCCAGAGAAATGGCCATGGGGATCAATTGGAAAGCTTGACTGGATGTTTCCATAATAATGGGTGTCAATCCCCCAAAGGTAGTTAACGTAGTCAATACAATTGGACGAAAGCGCCTTACTCCTGCTTCGTGTATGGCTTCATAAGCAGATAAACTTCCCCTGTTTTTATTGGCATAGTCGATCATGATCAGGGAGTCATTTACCACCACTCCCGATAAAGCAATAACCCCCATCAAACTTACCAGTGACAAGTCATAACCCAATAATATATGCCCGATTACGGCGCCTACAATTCCAAAAGGGATGGCCAGCATGATGATTATAGGTTGAGAATAACTTCCCAATGAAATGGTCAATAGACAAAAAATCAGCAGCATGGCAATAATAAAACCCGACCACAGGGCATCAGTTGATTCCCGCATTTCTGCTTGACTTCCTTCATACGTCCAGGCAATTCCCGGAAAATCAGCACGCAACTGGGGTAAAACCCGCTCATTCAAAGCCTTTAGCACTCTGGTTTGTGCAGCTGCAGGCTCCACATCCATGCCCACATTGACGACCCTTTTGCCATCTCTACGGTTGATATTCGTAAAGGTCTCCCCTTCTTTAATGCGCACCACATCCAATAAGGGGACGGCGGTGCCATCAGGTGCCTGAATAATAAAATCCTCCAGGTAATTGATGTCTTTTCGCTCCTCAAGGGGCAATTTTACCCGTACCTCAAATTCATTTATACCCCGAAGTTGTCGCATTGCCAGGGCACCAAAAAAGGCATCCCGGATTTGTTGGCCTACCAAATTTGGCGTAAGGCCTAGGTTTCGGCCCTCGGGAAGCAATTCAAAGCCCAACTGTAATTTGCCCTTATTGTAATTGTCACTAACATCCCTTGTTTCAGTAAAGGTCTCTACCCGTTCCAGAAATGCCTGACTGGCCCGCTCCAAAACATTGATATCAGGATGGCTCAAATCTACACTGATATCCTGTCGGGCACCTCCTGGTCCACGTTCCGCCTCAAAATTGATTTGGTCAACCCCCTTGATATCACCAATGTTTTCGCGCCAAAGTGCGATCAGTTCTTTGGGACTCATGTCCCGCTGATCTGGTGGTTTCATAACGATTTCCACATCTATAAAATCCTTTCCCCGTACATTGGTTTTGACCCCATAGGCCACCTCATATAGGTTATAGGTTTCAAACATCTTGTGCGTATTGTTTGTGATTTCAACGGCCACCTTTGCTGCCTGGTCATTCGTAGTCCCTACAGGAAGTCGAACGGCTGCTTCAATCTCATCTGCAGCCACTTCAGGCATCAGGACCATGCCCATGTGATCACTGTAACCATAGCCTCCTACCAGTATCAATATTGAGATGGCTGCTGAAAAAGTGAGGTAGCGATTGCGCAGACAAAGATCAAGAAAGGGCTTGTAATGTCTATTGATAAAGCGATTAAAGCCTGATGCAATCGCTCCCTGCCAGGTTTCCAGTTTACGGACCCATAGATATTTCTTTTCTTTGGGTGGCTTGGTCACATGGGAAGGCAAAATAAACAGGGCTTCGAACAAGGAAACAAAAAGCACGACAATCACCACAACAGGCAGTGGCCACCAATATTTTCCCGTTTCTCCGGGAATAAAGAGTAAGGGCACAAATGCCATAACTGTGGTCAATACGCTGACAATAACTGGTTTGGATACATCTTTGGCCCCTAAAATAGCTGCATCCATATGGGAATAACCCTTTTGCCGGTATTCATAAATATTTTCTCCCACCACAATGGCATCATCTACCACAATTCCCAATACGATCAAAAAGCCAAACATTGAAATCATGTTGACACTGATACCCACTACAGGAAGAAAAATCATGGCCCCTACAAAAGAGATGGTCATGCCCATCATTACCCAGAATGCCAGGCGGTACTCCAAAAACAAACCTAGAATAACGAGTACAATTATTATGGCCATAAGCCCATTTTCAGTTAGCAAAGAGAGCCTTTCGCGAAAATCTTCTGCACGATTACTTTCTATGCGCACTTTAACTCCCGGAGGCAAACTGGGTTCAAACTCGGATAAAATATTTTTGACCGTTTCTTCTATTTTAAGCGGAGATTGATTGCCTATCCGGAAAACTTCCAGATCCACCGTATTTTGTTGCTCAAATTGTCCATTAAAACCTACCTCTTCAAAGCCATCCCGAATACTGGCAATGTCTCCTAAGGTAACCGTAGAGCCTGATTCAGATGAAATAATGTCTATGGTTGCAAATTCCTCTGCCAGCAGTTTACGTTCCTCCATCCTAAGGAGGATTTCTCCTGATAGGGTTTCAATGGATCCAGCGGGAATATCCCGGCTTGAATTTTCAATTAGATCAGCCACCTGACCCAAGGTAAGGTTGTACTTCAATAAGGTATTGCGGGGGATTTCCACATGGGTCACAAAATCCGGTACATTTCCGATTTCTACCTGAGTGATTTGATCGTCGCTGAGTAGTCTTGTGCGCAACCTTTCGGCCAAAATTCTAAGGGTCCAGACATCCACATTGCCATAAATCCCCACCTGCATTACATCCATCTGTTGATTTTGCAAGATGATCTGAGGTCTTTCAATGTCATCGGGAAAAGTTTGTATCCGACTTACCGCCTGGTTAATATCCTGAAGGGCCTTCATTCGGTCTGTACCAGGAATTAGCCAAATTTCTACTGTTCCTGATCCTTCATCAGCCTGAGAGATAATTTCCTTGATGCCTTGTACTTCCCGGACTTTCTCCTCTACGGGCAAAACAATACCTTGCTCTACCTCTTCCGGGGCGGCTCCAGGGTATTCCACAGATACTTCTACAATGTCCAGTTGAAACTGTGGGAAAACTTCTTTTTGAATGGTATACATGGTGTACACTCCTCCCACCAGTAAGATCACCATCAACAGGTTGGTGATGATTGGTCTTCTGGCCATAAAGGCTATGGCACCTTTTTCAGTCTCTGGGTTTGTTGGTTCCTGCATGGTTTTAACTATTTATCTGCATCCAAACGAAGCGGTGAACCGTCTACTACAGTGGCAAGATCGGTTGCCACTACTTGTTCCTTGGCGGACAAGCCCTCATTGATATAGGCAAAATCCTGGTCCTCAAAGAGGATGTTGACTTTACGTATGTTCAATTTTCCCTCTTGAATGACCCACACGGTATTGCCTGGACGGATGTATTGCCGTTCTAAGCGGGTGACATCTTCCAATTCCCGGGCTTCAATTTGTACTTCTACAAAGGTGCCGATGATCAAAGGTGGTTTATCAGGATTGGGGGTTCTACGCAATAAGGGATCAGCAATGCGAATGATAACCCTAGCCAATCTGGTTTGGTTGTCCAAAGCACCAACGAGTCGTGAAACACGTCCTTCTCGGAACTGACCAGGCTCCCAGGCTGCTGGATGGACGATTTTCACAGGGGAACCTGTTCCATCAGTATCTTCGCCAATAGACAGCCAATTGACTTTGGAAAGGGGAACATTGGCCATTACCCAATATTCGTCAATTCCGACCAAACGTCCCAGGTCTGATCCAGGAGTGATTTGGGAACCCTGGTTAACATTACGTGACAAAATATGGGCATCAAAAGGGGCCCGAATAGCAGCCCGTTCCAGGTTTAATGCCGCCTGATTTACTGCAGCTTCTGCCGCGGCCACATTGGCCTTTGCAGCTTCTAACTGGGGTTTTCTTAGCACCAAATTCTGGTTTTTGGAAGTCAACTCATCTCCAATTAATTCATAATCCTTTAGCGCTACATCTTGTCGGCCCAATTCTACTTCGTAGTCAGATTGCGCCAGGGACAAATCACTTTTCCTTAACATTAAGGTATTTTCATAATCTGCAGGATTGATCTGTAATAGCAGGTCCCCCTTTTTTACATAGGCACCTGGAAGAAACTGGGAAGCAATGCGTATCACTTCTCCACCGACCTGATTGCTAAGGGAAATATCAGTAGCTGGCTGGACAATACCTGTCGCTACTATTGTTGGCGTGAAATCACCCTGCTCTGCCTGTACCACATCCACTAGCATGGCAGTGGTTTTAGAGGCACCTTCCATTTCGGCTTCAGGTGCCGTCCAAAAAAGAGCATGGCGATTAGGATACTGCCAATCAATAATCCCAAGCTTATAAATATGGTTTTCTTTTTAGTCATTGTATCGGGATTGTATTTTGATTCATACTAAATTCGCCTTCATTTTCTATGGGTGTTTCAAAGCCACCTGCCAGGGCTCGGTAAAGGGAAACCCTGTACAACAGCAAATTCAATTCTTCTGTAACCAATTCTCTTTTCAATTGCTGCATCTGATCCAGGGTGACCAGGACATCCAGATAAGCGATGGAGCCGTTGAGGTACTCCACACGCAATTGTTGAAATGCACGCTCTGCCAGCTGTAATTGATTTTCAATGTTGCTGATAATTTCTTTTTGAAGACTTTCACGAACCATTGCATCTTCCACTTCCTGAAGTGCTTGTAAAATGGTTTGCCCATATTCTTGAACCTGTTGCTCCCTAAAGGATTCCGCCTGTTTCTTTTCGGCTTTTAGTCTTCCTCCATAAAAGAGCGGCATCAGCAAACTCCCTGTTAAAGAAGCTGCCTGTGATTCAACCAAATTGGTAAGGGTATTGGACCTCAGGGCTCCGGTTAGGTTAAAGGCCAGTCTTGGGTAGGTATTGCTAATGGCTACTGCCACCTCCCGGTCGGCAGCTTCCAATTGGTTAAAACTGCTTTGGATATCAGGGCGCCGGTTGATCAACTCCATGGGTAGACCTGCATCAGGTAAGGGACTGAGTGCGGGCAATTGGCCTTCCATGGCTACTTGCAGCATTCCCGGTGCTACACCCAGTAATACTGCAAGTCTATTCCTCAATGTTTTCACCTCCATTTGTAAAGCCAATGCCCCTTCTCTGGTGTTTTCAATCAATTGCTCCTGCCGGAGAATGTCGACGCCTCTCACCTGCCCACTGGCAAATCGAGCACGGATCAATGCCAGAACTTGTTGGTTGTATTCTATTTGCTCTTGGATCAATCCCAGTTGCGCCTGAGAAGCCTTGATGGAGAACCATGTCAAAGATACCTCTCCGGCGATACTAATGGCCAGGGTTTGGTAATCCAGGTAGGTCGCAATTAATCGGTTTTCTGCAGCCAACTTACTTTGCTTTACTCTTCCCCAGAGATCTACCTCATAACTGGTACGCAAGGACAGTTGGGTGTTTTCTCCTCCAACGAAGTCAGGAGCAGGACGACTGGCCCCTCCCTGGAGCTCTAAAAATACCTGAGGAACCCTTTCTGAGGCAATAATGGCCACATTGCTGGCCTCTTGTGCCACCTGAAACCAGGAACTTTTCAATTCCAGGTTGTGCATAATGGCAGTGTCTATCAATGCATTCAGTTGTGTGTCCTGAAAGGATGTCCACCAGTTGGCCTCCAAAGCTGTGGCTCCCGTTGGAAGGGAATAGTTATCAGGTATATTTACAGGAACATCTCTGGTGGTCACTTTATACCCACAACCTGAAACAGTCAATATTGCGAACAGACACCATAAAACGAGCAAAGAAGTTCGTCCCATGACATGGGAAATACTGGTAAAAGGAAAGCGCTGGTGTTGGTTATTGTACAAAAGTCATTGGGTTTTTTTTGAAGATAGCAAAAATCAGTTGGTATGCAAAGGCAACTATTTCTTTTAACTATCTAACAAATATCAGAAGATTAGGTTTTATGGTCAAATGATAACCTTATTGTCCTATTCTGGAACTATCAAATATTATATGATCCTATAGATTTCCTAATATCGACAGCCTATTTCTTTAATCAATTGGTTCTTCTAGAGATAAAACCTTCCAGGTTTCACTCCATAATTTTAACATAAGATTGATTATCAACAAAACCTGAAAGGTTGAAGGATTTAAGGGATTCAATAAAAATTCCGCATGACGGGTTTAATGCACAAGCCAAATCTCACCATGGAAGTATATTGGTTATAGTCAAAAAGGTTTTCTCCATAACCACTGTACCACTGAATAAAGATATATTGGTTGGAGGATGGAACTGGTTTGAAATTCAATTCAATAATAGTGTTGACAGCACTAAATTTTTTGGTTGGGTTGAGCACCAGGCTTGCCCAAAAATTATCATTGTAACTGCGGTAATTCAGGGCCAATAATCCGTAGCCCCTGTACCGAAAAAGATCTTTGTTTTCCTCTCCCAAAACCCCAGCCCACATCTTACCCTGAAGGGAAAAATTGGCATTGTAAAAATACACCCCAGAAAGCGTTATGAAATTCCAACTTCTGGAATTTATGGAATCCAATCCATTTGATTCATGTTCAAAAGAAAGCGCTACCCCTCCTTTCAGCTGCTGATTGTTTAATACTGGTCTTATCAGAGTTATACCAGGATTATAATTGTTATCAGCAAAGGGAGAAGAATTTTCGTAAATGTCCCAAAATGATTTCTGGGTATATGTGAGCAATAAGGAAGTTCGGAAGGGCAATCTGGACTTGGTCAGTCGCTGACTAATACTAATCTGGTATTTGACATCCGCTGTTTGCTTGTTGATTTCCTTATTTGTTGGTACTCCGGTAATAAAATAATTGTCCCTGAACATCCCAAAGCTAGGTTGCGCATCATAAAGATCCAAAAATTCCTTTTCAGTTATTTGAAGGTAGTTTTGAGTACTAAAACTAAAATTACTTGTATCAATTTGTTCTTCCCACATGGATTGTAGTTCCCTAATTTGGGCGTTTGTATTTTTGGAAGAAAAAATACAGCCTAACAATAACAGGAAAGCAATGCCCCCTTTTTTCAATGCCATACAGCTAATCGCATTATTCACTATTTAAGATCTATTGTAGTTTAAAACTGTAATTTAACTGGAAAGTCAAGTGATAGGTTGGCGACAATTCTTCAAAATTAAGGAAAACTTGGGGTATAAATAGGAAGGATAAGGATTTTAATAAAATTCTAGTCTCACACAATCACAAAAAGGACAAGATTTAATTCTAGTTATTGCTTAACGCTGTGTGAATAAAAAATTTTCTTCAAAAAAAAGCCTTGCCGGTTTTACGGGCAAGGCTTCAATGCAAAGTATAAACTCTGGTCTTAATTTTTCCAAGGCTTGGCATTTTTAGCTTTCGGCCCTGTCACCTTTGGTCTGTTTGAAACCAGTGTTACTTCTTGGTAATTTATGGATTCCGATTTCCAGACTTTTTTGTTTTTTGCGGATGGACCTTGAACTTTAGATGAGGTTTCTAAGGTATAAACCTTTTTGCTTTTTTCAGTATTCTTCCAAGGCTTGTAATTTTTTGCAGCAGGTCCCTTTAGGTCATTTTTATCCTGAGCAAAACTAAACGTAGCAATTGTCATAAAAGCGAAGGCTAACAGTAAACTTTTCATTTGGATTTCGTTTTTTGTTAATTTCTATTGTCTAGTAAAATTAACGCCAAACGAGGCTATGAGATACTCTAAGAAAATTGGTAAATTGTAGTAAGGCTAATTACTGAAACAAAAGATCCGTATTTATACGGATCTTTTACAATAACTTAAGTTGGGAAGCCTTATTGATCAATTCAGGGGTGTTTTTTACCTCAAGCTTCTTCATCATATTGTTTCGGTGGGTTTCTACAGTACGGGTACTAATGAAAAGGCTTTGTGCGATTTCTTTGGTGGTGTGTCCCTCGGCTATCAATTTTAAGATCTCCATTTCTTTCGGCGACAACTTTTTAGGGCTGACCCCTTCCAAAGACATAATATTGATCATTTTCTGTGAAATCTCCTGATTAAAGTATTTGTTTCCATTAAGCACTGTTTCTATTGCTTTTAGCAATTCCTCTTCATCAGCATTTTTTAGCAGGTACCCATAAGCGCCAGCCCTAATGGACTGCATAATGTAATTTCCATCATCATGCATGGAAATAGCAATGGCCTTGATATTGGGATATTTTTTCTTTAGTTTAATAAGCACCTCAAAGCCGTTCATTTCAGGCATGGTAAGGTCAAGAAGAACAATTTCTGGGAGGTTTCCGGATTTTAATTTTTCAAAGAAATCCTTCCCATTTTCCGAACTGATTAAAATTTCAAAATCATCATTCTTTGACAAAAGAGAGTGGATTCCATCTCTGAATAACTGATGATCGTCAACAATGGCAATTTTGATTTTATTCATCCTTTAAAGGTATTTCTACTTCCACTTCTGTACCGGTCTCATCAGATTTGATATTTAGGTACCCATTAAAAATTTCTATTCGTTCTCTGATATTTCTTAATCCAGATCCATATTTGACGCTGTCTTGGTCAAATCCTTTACCATTGTCAAGATAATAAAAGGATAGTTTGTCACTAAATTCTGTTAAAGATACCGTGATTTTTTTTGCCTCGGAATGTTTGAGAGAATTATTGATCAATTCCTGACAGACCCTAAAAATACAAATGTCAAGGTCAATGGTCCATTTTCCGGTATTCCCCTTGGTCGCATCATCATACACTATTTCTATTCCACTCGACTTTTTAATTAGATCAATAAAACTTGTCAATGCCTTGCCAACTCCAAAATCAACCAATACAGAGGGCATTAAATTGTAGGTCATTCTCCGGATCTCATCTATAGTGCCATCCACTACCGAATTAATTTTCTTTTTGTCCTGTACGGATAAATCTGAAGTTTGCACCATCAGTTTCAAACTGGTAAGTAAAGGCCCTAGTCCATCATGCAAATCCTTGGACAATCGTTTGCGTTCATTTTCCTGGCCTTCAATCAAGGATTTTTTTGCCAGCAAACGATTTAGATTTTCAGCATTTTCATATTCCTTCAATTTTTCCTGCATCAGCATCAATGATTTCCCCAGCAAGTCGCCTTCTCCAGACAACTCATACTTTGCCTTCATGTTCATATTGCCTATTTCTGAGGAAAAATGGATGGCTTCGCGGATGGATTTCTGAAGCTTTTCTAAGGCCACGAACATTTCATTGATTTCTTTTGTGGGATAGGTATTGACAATTTTAAAATCATAATTCCCTCTTGTCATATTGTTAAGGAAAAACCTCATTTTCAGAAGTGGTTTTGTCAATACTACTGTGATAAAAAAGGAAAATGTAAGTGCAAAAAGTAGCACCAAGGTTGATATTAAAATAAGCTTGTTTCTCATCTTTAGAAGAGGTGTAGTCACTTCTTCAACGTCCATTTCAGATAATATGGCCCAATCAAGATAGGGAATATCCAATTTATGATAGGAGCTATAAACGGGTACACCACGATAATCATTAAAAATCCCAAATCCGTCTACACCCAAAAGGGCTTGCTCGGCTCCTATTGTTTTGGCCAAAATTTGGCCTGGAGCCTGGTCTGGGAAAAACCTTGATACAGATCTCAATCGGTAATCAGTACCTACCAGATAGGTCTCGCCACTTTCACCCATTCCAGTACGTTCCATTAATATTTCCTGAATGGCATCAGTCTCAACCAACTTGATTTGTCGGAATTCATTCTCCACTTTCTTCACCAACCCTATGAGTACTTCTCCACCAGAAGAACAAGTAGATAGGTCTATTAAAATTTGCTCCTTGGGCAGTGTTTGCAGCTTATTTTTCAAACATACAATGTCAACCTTATCCTCAAATTTAAGATAGGGATCTATAATGCTATCGGCTTCCGCTGTACTGTTTTCGCTAAGAAAAGTTCCCACCTCGGTATTTAAAAAGGCTTCCAGCTGTATTCTCTTTAACCTTTTAATGGAGGTAAGTTGTAAGAGTACCCTTTCATCCAGCGCATTCTTAAATTCTTTGTAAGAAAAAATAGAAAGGATCACTACTACCAGGATTACCAGGGAATTGATCAATAAGATTATCCATGACCTTATACTTTTCATTGAATCTATTTGTTTCTTTTACACTCTATTGCCTTCAGTAATTGGTATTGAAAACTTTAAAACTTAAAATCTGGGGTTGATCGACTGAGGCATTGATGTTAAGTTTGAATGCTGTAAATTTCTGGTCATCGAACTGATGTATAAACTTGTGTCCGATAACACTACCCTGAAAAATCATTTTCCATTTACCTGCAGTTTTTCCCTCTACTGTAAATTCCCTAACTCGTTCCCCAAAGGTAATGTCTTCCATCAAAACAAGTTGGTTAACGGTTTGTTTTGATGGTAAAGTTAATTTAAAAGCTTTACCCGATCCGGATGTTTCTGCGATAGGATTAGAAAACCTATGCTTGATTTCCCCTCCCCATTCCTTTAACCTTTTCACATCAGGCTCAGGGAGTAACCCTTCAGGATTTGGTGTCAAGCCTATAATCAAAGTGGAATTTCTTCCAACAGATTTATTATACATGTTCATAAGGTCAGCCAAAGGGTAAATATGGGCTTCATCACCTGGTTCCCAAAACCATTCATGCCTTCCATTGTAGCCCCTAAGTGGTGCATCACTCATTGCCGGGATATAATATTTCCCATCAGGATAACCATGCTTCAATGGTTTGAAATTATCCTTATCCCCCCTATTGTTAAACCAGGATGGAGTGACATAAGTACCCCAGCAGGGATAAGGCACTGTTCCTGTTTCACTTCCTCCCCAGCGGATATCAGCTCTTTGCAGGTTATGGTAAAAGAGCCCTTTGGGTTGGTGTTTTTCAAAAATCGATAGTACATCCGGACCACCTTGTTCAGGTCCATGTGCTCCACCATCAAACCATACTATGGCCAGTTCGCCATACCGGGACATCAATTCTTCGACCATACCTTCACAAATCCGGTTGTAATGGGCTTGCCTTTCTTTGGCAAATGCATTGTCTCCATTTACCTTAAAATCATGAACCCCATAAAAGGAATTCCAACGAATACCTATATAAATACCAGGTGAAACACCATATTTTCTACATGATGCCACAAAGTCCCTGACAATGTCTCCCTTTCCATCTTGCCATTTAACAGCTTTGAGAGAATAAGGGTTAACATCACTTTGATAAAGGGCAAAACCTGTTTCATGGGTAGCTGTAAGAATGGCAATTTTACAGCCCGCATCTTTTGCCGCTTTTATCCACTGGTCAGTATCAAGCTTTTCTGGATTGAATATATTATAATCTGCAATAGGTGTAATTCTATTTTTTGCCTGGTTGTATTTAAGCCCATCAAAAACATGTAGGTCATAGTGAAAAACAGCGACCTGTTCCGCATTTTGCCAAGCCAATTGTGCTACTGTGGGCAATGGAATTTGCGCAAAAAGGGCATTTGATAGTAAAATTGAAAATAATGTAATTAATCGAAATGGATTTGATTTGAGCATCTGTTGTTTTGACAGTAAACTTAATTTTAGTCCGCATTTTGGATACAGGTCATTGTAATTTTCCTTTTAAAGCCTCTACTGGATCCATATTAACAATTTTATGAGCAGGAATAAAGCTAACCAATGTTGCAGAAAATATCACTATCAAAGCGGAGTAAATCAAGAGCTGTGGGCTAAAAGAAGGATAAATTCTATCTCCCAAGCCTATCCCCATGTCTGCAGTGACATCACCAAAAGAAATCCCGGCATCCGCCACATACCAGAACAAAGGCACCCCGATAAAAGCACCTACCAGCATAGAGAAAAGGCTGTACATGCTGCCTTCCAAGGTAAATAGCCCCGTGACCTGTGTTCTTGTCATTCCCAAGGCGATATAAGTACCTATCTCTTTTTGCCTGCGAAAAACTGACAAAACTTGCGTATCGAAAATAGCCAAAAGGGCAATGGCCAATAACATAAAATAAACCACACGGGCGCTGGTCCTTTCTACTTCAATGACATCATTGATGTTTTTGAGTAGTTTTTCCTGACTAAAAAAATTCCAATCTTCAAAATCGGTAGCTTTAAACTGTTCGCTGGCAATTAAGATGGTCGCTTCATTTTCTAATCCTGTAATCCTCCATAAATCCTCTAAAGTCATCCAAATCTGACCTTGGTCAACGGTGCTTATGGTCGTATTAAATATAGCGGCCACCAGCACATTTTCAGCATCGAATGTACCGTTTATGTCCCTCCATCGAAGGGTTATTTCATCACCCATAGATAGGTTGGCCGCTTTTGCCATCCTTTTCCCTATTGCCACGGGAATTGCTCCCTGCTGCTTTTCCAATTTACTCGTGGGAATCTTTAGCAGTTCCTGACTTTTTGGAAGTCCTTTTAAGGTGATGGAAAGCATTCGGCCATTGGGATAAATGGATGCCTGCCTAATCAATAGAGGTGTTAAGCCTTTGGTTTCGCTTGTACTGAATTTACTATGTGCATCCTGGAGCGTAAAGGGATTGTAGGGATCGTAATCCTTGTGCTGAAATTGACCGTAACCAAATTCCCAATTGATGGCATCCCGTTTTGCTTGTTGGTTCCAACCGTCAAGAAGACCATTGTAAAAAATGATTACTAAAAAGGTAAAAGTCAATATTCCAACATTTAGCCAGGTTCTTAATCCAGCTCCAATAAGGTTTCTATATGCAAGTTGGAACGATAGTTTCATTGTACTAGAACGTTTAGTAAATGGATTATTTTTTTAAGGAGGCTTTTGTGAATATATAATCTGGAATGGGAGGATTAAACTGAATTTTTTTGAGGATGAAATCCGTCCCTTCTCCGGATTTTAAAACATCTTTAAAATTGATTTTTTTCGGATACCAGCGACCGTCAATTTGTTCTATTTCAGACATTACGGTTCTCTTCAATAATTGCCCGCTTTTGGCAAACAATTCCTCCTTAAGGGGGATGTATCGCTCCTGATCTATCCATATTTTTCGTTTATGGTAACTTACATTTTCTACCGAGGCAATTAATTCCAAAACCCAGACTTCCCTACCCTCTATGGTTTCTTCTCCCAGTACGGTACCATTATAGATTTCTGAAAGTTTCCTATCTTCCATCATGTCTTCATAAGACAAGTCTGAACCCATAACCGATTGGCGAAGCATGTGCCCTGAGAGTTGAATGGTGCGGTCTGTAGAAGGAGAATAGATCCACAAGCGATCTTCTAATTTTAACATTTTTGTACCTCTTTCTCGTTCTGGATAGAGGTATTCTGTAAAGGATTTTTTATTGCCTTCGGTATAGGATTTTGACCCTATGGTTTGAACGTTTCTTTTGCCTCTGATGACCATCTCAGATTCGGTGATCTCTGTTTTAGAGACCATGTTTTTATCCACCTTTTCCAGAATGGCCTTGGCATCCTGAGCATTGGCCTGAAAGGTCCATATGGACAACAGGCAGGCTATAATCAATTGTTTTTTCATTGGTATAAATTTTTAATTTGAATCAGCAAGCAATTTCAATTTGAATTCCGGGCCTCATTAATTTAAACCTCTAACTCCTTGAACAAACTGGCAGTTTCCCTTTTATAAATTCCTATTCCGGAGAGCATATTGCCAAAAACCATGGCAAAAACACCAGGTATAAAACCAATATAATAGAGGTTAGGAGTTACTTTGGCTCGCATTTCAGTAGGCATCATCATGGAAGAATTGTCTACCATGCCTTCTATGTTGATGCCATAGTTTTGCAAATAAAATGCCCCAATAAGTCCTAAACTAGTACCTACCAGCGACCCTATAATTCCGATCAGCGTGGCTTCCAATACCAGGGACCGATAAATCCTACCTTTCGACTCTCCTAGCGCCAGGCGAATACCAAATTCCTGGTAACGCCTTAGTCCCCCGATTAAGCCTGTATTCCATAAAACCACTGACATGGCCCCCACAAAGATGATCACAAAAATAGTTGACATATTGTTGGCATAATCCAGGAGATCACCCAGGTTATTTTGTGCCCGGAGGGTAAACATTTCCGGGGCATATTCGTCGGGATTGTCTTCAAATCTTTGGTTAAAGGCTGTTTCCAAGGCCATAGCAGCCTTGTCATCGTAGACCCCATTATTGAAGAAACCAAGGATTTCTCCGCACCCATCCTCCATGTCCAGCATTTCTTGCGCCGCAGTAATATCCAAAAGAATTGCCCCTTTATCCATTGCAGCCACACCGAAACGAATGGTACCACTTATGGTAAAGTTTTGGAAAGTCATGCTGCCATACATGGTAGTGCCAAAGTAGGTCACTTCCTCCCCTATTTTGAGGTTTAGTTTGCTGGCAAATTCATCCCCAATAAGCGCTTCTTTTGAATTTTTTGGGAGACTTCCAGATACAATCGAATTGGTGATATTCATTCGGTCCACCTCACCGCTTGATGCATTCAGAAGATTGATAGCTATACCGGCTGCGGGTCCCTGTCCTTTTGATTCTCCATTCCCATCGGGGGCATCCAGAAGTCCTCCAAATCGAATTCTTTTGACCCATTGCAAATCAGGATAATTTGTCTGAAGATCAGCCATAAGGCTATCTACCCCGAGTAAGGCCAGGTCATTGGGGAGCTGGTCTTTATTCTCTGCATAGGCCCTTGACATAATTTTTACATGACCCGTTTCAAATTTGGCATTTTGATCTACCATATCTGTCATGGCACCACTGAGAAAACCACTCAGGACTATCGTGAGTGATACGCCAAGTGAGATGACAATGATAGGGAGCATACTCCTGATTTTGTCCCTGATAATTCCTTTAAATAAAAACTTTATCATTGTAATTTTCCTTTTAAAGCCTCAACTGGATTCATATTTGCTATTTTTTTGGCCGGCAAAAAGCTGACTACCGTTGCCGAGACAATCACCAACAGCATCGTGCCCAGGATAAGTTGAATACCGAATACAGGAAAAATCCTTGAAGCCATGGTTACGCCCATTCCTTGGGTCACATCAGGAAATGAAATTCCATTTATGGCCAAATAAGCGAAAATAGGCAAGCCAACAAGCCCTCCTACCAGCATGGCCAAGAAACTATACATGCTTCCTTCCATAGTAAATAAAACCACTACCTGACCTGGGGTCATTCCCATAGCGACATAAGTACCGATTTCTTTTTGCCTGCGAAAAACGGACAATACCTGGGTATCAAAAATGGCCAATAAAGCGATGGCCAATAGCATAAGGTACATGATAGACCCTGAAATCTTTTTGGATGCAATGATTTCATTAATGTTTTGAAGCAAAGTTTCCTGGTTTACAAAAGTCCACCCATTTAATTTTTGGTGGGAATATTCTTCATTTGCAACGAAATAAGTAGCCTCTTCTTTAAGTCCTGTCATGGCCTGAAGCTGTTCAAGGCTTATCCATATTTGCCCTGAATCAATGTTGCCTACATCCGAGTCGAAAATTTTGACTATGGTTATGTTCATTGCATCAAATGTTCCATTCTTGTCTCTCCAGCGCAATAGCACTTCCTCCCCCTCTTTTAATTTGGCTGCATCTGCCATGCGCTTTCCTATGATTGCCGGGATGGATTCCATTTTCGAGCTTAGATAAATAGTAGGTAGTTCCAACTGGCTTTGATCCACTGGTATTCCTTTTAAGGCAATTGAAAGCATCCTACCCTGTGGATAGATGGATGCCTGTCTGATTAATATAGGCGTCAATAGGGGAAATTCCTCTGGCTTGTATAGCTTATGGGCATCTTGAATGGAAAACGGATCATAAGGATCGTAATTGTTTACCCTCAATTCTCCATATCCAATTTCCCAATTGATGGTCTCTAGCCTGGCCTGCTGATTCCACCCATCCAACAAGCCATTATAGAAGATGATGAGAATAAAGGCGAAGGCCAAAATACCTACATTTAGCCAGGTTCTCAAACCAGCTCCTATAAGGTTTTTGTAGGCTAGTGTAAAGGCCAATTTCATGCTTGTACCTCTTGGTCTATGTTCTTCACATCAGACACCACTTTCCCATCCTTTAAAGAAATGGTTCGGTCCAGATAAGCCATGACTTTTTCGTCATGGGTAGAAAATAGGAAAGTTGTTCCCAATTCCTTGTTCAGCGTTTTCATGGTTTTCAATATCGCATGCGCATTGGCAGAGTCCAGGTTAGCGGTTGGTTCATCAGCCAACAATAGCTTTGGGCGTTTTACCATGGCCCTTGCTATGGCCACCCTTTGGCCTTCCCCTCCAGACAATTTGTCTGGCCTTTTATTGGCCATGCTTTCTAAGCCTACCCATTCCAGTGCTTCCATAACGGCCTTCTTTCTTTCGTCTTTAGGAATGTCTTGAAGGAGCAAAGCAAATTCTACATTTTCGAAAACCGTATAGACAGGTAAAAGGTTGAAAACCTGAAATATAAATCCAATGTGGAAATTTCGTAATTTAGCAGATTCCTTGTGACTAAGTTTGGCAATGTCCTTACCCATGACCATCGCTTCCCCTTCCGTAGGACTGTCCAAAGACCCGATGATATTCAACAGGGTTGTTTTTCCGGAACCACTAGGTCCCACAAACCCTGCAAATTCACCAGCTTTAAAAGTCAAAGAGACATCATTCAAGGCAGTAAAATAACCATCTCCTACTTCAAATTTCTTGGTTACATGTGACAATGAAATAATTTTTTCCATAATGTTTCAATTAGTGGTTGTAGACCAACATTAGCCGTAAACCCGGGCCTTTAAATTGGTTGACAAATTCGTTTTGTTGAATTCCTTGTTGTATGGATTCAGGATTGTAATACCCCATAACGTATCCGGTTAATTTTTTGAATTGATGAGAATAATTTAGAAAGAAGCTGGTATTGGCAGTACTCCAATCATAATACATGACAGTGGTGAAGTTATCAAAAAAGCTCAACGGATACATTAGGGTAGTTGCAGTTACATGCATGGCATTGTTTATGGCTAAATTATCCTCGTCAAAATTAATTTGCATGTGTTCCAAAACAGTATTTAGGCCCGTGCCTACGGGGAAGGTATAATCAACCCCTATATTTAGTAAGGTTTGGTTGGTCAGGTTTTCTACTTGCTTTTCTCTATGAACGTAAACAGCTTCAAACCATAGGCCTACGCCTAAATCCCATTTCCCATCTAAGCCAAATCTGTTTTCAGGAATTTTGTTAAAACCATTGACCTGGTCAATGGTTACTGAACTGGCGGTCCGATGATGATAGGAAAATGCCAACTCACCTTTGGGAACAGGGTTTTGAATTCTACCGCCAAATTCCGGAATAGCTTTATTGGTAGGGACCACGTCAAATCCCCGTGCCATTTTATTGCCATAAAGGCCCCAAAGTCTAATATTGGCATTGTTCAAAAAGGTGTACCTTCCCATAATGCCATAAACACCATTGGTCAACTGAAGCGGATCTCTGGGATCTATCTGATTGAACCATTGGAGTGGGCGTAAAATGGCTGCCGATCCAAAATCGATCTTCTGTAATCCCAATCTAAGCTCAAACTGGCTTGAACTGTACCTTATCCAAAGCCTGTAAGGGTTGACATTAAAATCGGACTCACCTGTATTGAAATTTGAAAAGAGGACGGTGCTGGAAATATTTGCTGAGGCAACTATGTCAATGTTTTTGACCGAATCAATAGAAGTATTGATCCTTAATTCAGGAATATAACGGGCACCAAAGAAAATAGGAAGGTCATTTTTAGGGCTATAACTACTTACTAAAGAAGCTTGACCATGAAAAAGGTCCTTTTGGGCCAAGGATTCTTGTATCAAATAGCAACTTAAAAGCAATATGAGTACAAAGGGCCTCATTTTAGTTTTTCAGGAGATACAATGCCATAAAAAAAGAAATTCACCATTTCCATTATCAAATCCTCTGTGGTCTCATACATGGCAATTAGTTTTTCATCTCTTAGCTTATTGTTGATGTCATTCATCATGTAAATCAAGAAAGGAAAATGCAGGTCCTTCCTTACCCATCCCTCCTTCTGAGCTACTTTCAGGTGTTCAATAAATTTATTCTGCCCATTTTTGTTGGCTTCAACGATCAGTTGTTGTAATTCCCCTTCCTCATTGTTCATTATGTCAGTGATAAATTCCTGACTTATGCCACGGGAAAATTCATGTTCTAACAAAACCACTTCTTTCATCTTTTGAGGGAAATCGATTTTCTTTGCCATTATGTTATCGTATAATTGCTCACTGCTGCCAATTACCTCCTTCAAAACCATTATCGCAACTACTTTCTTATTGGCAAAACTTCTATAATACGTCATTTTGCTTACGCCTGCTTTTTCGCATATTTCTTCTACAGTGACCTTATTGATCCCATATTTCCAGAAACAATCTTTGGCAGCCTTTAAAATGGCCAATTGACTTTTGGTTCTCTTTGTCAAATTTATGTTACTTATTTTATGCCAATTTACGATTTTAGTAACATTAATCAAATTTAGTAACAAATATTTAAATGAAGTAGGTTAAGATTTTGTCATTATTGTTGCAGAAAAAATGGCAACAATAACGCCAAAATCATAGTATAAACGTCATTTTAACCACGGGCTAAACACCCGTGGCTACATAGATTTCACCCCCTTGGGGCTCTTGCCTTTCGTTAAATTCACGGGGCTTCACCACCTTGGAGAATTTAAGGAAAATTGGGAAGGAAAATGGAAATTTTATTGCCGGATAAAAAAGGTTTTGATGTGTAACTCAATAGAGATTTTGTCATTATTGTTGCAGAAAAAATGGCAACAATATCGCCAAAATCATGGTATAAACGTCATTTTAACCACGGGCTAAACACCCGTGGCTACATAGATTTCACCCCCTTGGAGCTCTTGCCTTTCGTTAAATTCACGGGGCTTCACCACCTTGGAGAATTTAAGGAAAATTGGGAAGGAAAATGGAAATTTTATTGCCGGATAAAAAAGGTTTTGATGTGTAACTCAATAGAGATTTTGTCATTATTGTTGCAAATAAATGGCAACAATATCGCCAAAATCATGGTATAAACATCGTTTTAACCACGGGCTAAACACCCGTGGCTACATAGATTTCACACCCTTGGGGCTCTCGGTTTTCGTTAAATTCATCCGTCTTCACCAGTAGCTCGGTACAGATATCTATACAGTTTCTAAGCTCCTCAATCATAAGAGCCTAAAGACCACACAGATTTATGCTAAAGTGATTGATCAACGAAGAAAAGAAGCTGCCGAGCGCATACCTGACTTAGGGTTGGATAATAAAGGAATGAGGATTGCTTGAGCATGGCGGCTATACGGGAACTGAGAGAAAATTCAGATTCAATCTCCCAACAAATTGAGCTGATCAATCAGCTTAAGGAATTCGTCTCGCTTGTTCTTGCTCAGTATGGCAGTATGATCGCTGCTTAACTTAACCATATTACCATCAATACTATCAATATGGTCTATGTTCACAATGTGTGATCGGTGAACTCTGAAAAAATTGGATGGAAGTATTTGGACTAGCTTACTCATCGACTGTAGCGACATGATTTTTCGTCCATCTTTCGTGATAATTTTCACATAAGGACCATCACCATTAATTACAATTATGTCATTAAATGAGACCTTAATGATCTTGTTATCAGCTTTGATGAATAGTTTATCAGTTTGCTGCGAAGAGGTGGGCTTTAGGAGATTATCAACTTTAGAGTCTTTTGCAGAGATTACTTTGGCAACAGCCTTGTAAAATCGGTCGAAATCTATGGGTTTTAATAAATAGTCTGCCACATCCAATTCATAACTCTGAACTGCGTATTCAGAATAGGCGGTGGTAAGAATAGTGGCAGGTTTGTTAGGTAAAATTTTTAGAAAATCAAGGCCAGTTAGATCAGGCATTTGAATATCAAGAAACAGAACATCAATGTTATCATTTTTAATATGATTGAGTGCTTGGAGCGCTGAACTACAAGCAGCCACCAATTCCAATTCAGGAACTTTACTCACATAATCCGAAAGAATTTTCCGGGCAATATTTTCATCATCGACTATAAGACACTTCATTTTCATAATGTAATCTTTAGGTCCAGCAGATACATGTTATCTTCACGAGATATGTCAATTTTGTGTTTCCTGGAATAATTAGCTTCAAGTAATTTTAACGAATTTGTAAGCCCAATTCCTTTACGGTTCATTGTAGAACCCTCCATTTCTTCCTTAATTGTATTTTCTGTTCGAAAATTAAGTTCACCACTATCTACTTCCAGACTGATTTTTATCCATCCCTGCGGGTTGCCTTCCAGATCAGAGTGTTTAAAACAGTTCTCAATAAAATTAATAAGGATCATTGGTGCAATTCTATGGCTGTTGTTGATACCAGCATAGTAGAAATCTATGTTCATAGAATCTTCATGCTTAAGCATCTGAATACTTAAATAATGTTCAATCAGCTCCTTTTCTTTCGATAAAAGCACTTTCTCCTGATCACAATCATACAGCAAATAGCGCAGTAGCTTGGAGAGCTTTGAAATCATTTCAGCAGCTCGCTCATCCCTTAGATAGGCGAGCCCATAAATATTGTTGAGCGTATTAAAAAGGAAGTGTGGGCTAATCTGGCTTTTTAACAACTTTAGTTCTGCCTCAACTCTTTGAGCTTTATGCTCAATCTTTTGAACAGCGTTGAGATAATATATACGTGCCACACGAATGCTGGCCATATAAATGATTCCCAGAAAAACCATCAATACCCATAAAATTATTCTGACTGATTTGGGAGCATAATCTTCTCTTACTTCTGTCAAATCTAGTGCTTCGGCCATAAAAGTGTGTGCATATATTCCGCTAACAACAATCAGCATATTGACACCAATCAGAATACCCAATCTTCTGTCAACTTTCCCCTCACTAGATAAGTATTGTGGAAATATCTTATATCCAAAAAACCAAATAATCAGCGTGCCAAAAAAGACATAAGTAACCAAATAGTAAATGGTTTCTGCCCCACTTCGCTGAAAGATCAGTACCAAACTGATAGCAACGTGCATACCGAACCACAACAGGTTAGGTCCTACTTTGAGGAAACGTTCTGTCTTAGATAATGCTTTACTCATCATTGCAATAATATACTCAGTTTTTAAGGAAATATAATTAAATAAATGAAACTATGATTTTGTCGCATGAAAGATTGATTTGGCTAATTGAAAGGCTTTGTTCAACACAATAGCCTTTTGGTTCATTTATTCTCGTGGTTCATAAATCCTTTTTCATGGTGATTGGTAGTAGAAATAGTTTCGCATTGAAATCAAAAATCAAACAAACATGAAAAAGATCAAAACACTATTTGCAATTGCTTTATGCATCCTATCAACTCACCTTTTTGCTCAAAATAATCAAGATGAAATCATTGCCACTTGGGAGACGCAAGAAGCGAAAGTAGAAATCTACAAAGTAGATGACAGGTACATAGGAAACCCCATCAACGCAGAGGGAGAGAGAAATACAGAAATCGAAGTACTCAATCTTGAATATAAAAACGGCAAATGGGTTGGGAAAATATATTCTAAGAAGAGAGGAAGGCTCCTGGACGTAGCATGTCAGGTGGAAGGGAATAAACTTCTCCTTGAGGTAACTGCCCGATTCGTATCTGCAGATCTCGAATGGACGAAAATCAAATAATTAAACGCTCCAAACATCTAAGTTATGAAGTTTGTAATAAGTTTAATCCTGCTCGTATGCATTACGCCTGTATTTGCACAACAATTTAAAGTTGGTGTGATTTCAGATTTTGAGAAATCCCCTAATCTGGAATCAATCATTAACCAGATAATTCAGGAAATCGATCAGACTACAGGTACATCAAGAGAAGTCAGTTTGGGAGCTACGATCTTTAGTGTTTCCGATATTAAGTCCGCGCAACACGCTTATCACCAATTTGATGATCAGGTTGATCTCGTCATTGCCTTAGGAAGCGTGAGTACGAAGGGGATGTCATTGATAAGCAATCTTCCAATACCTGTTGTTGCTTTGGGGATAATCGATCCTAATTTGCAAGAAATCCCCTATATAAACGGAACCTCAGGAAAGCCGAATTTCACTTATATCTGGCAAACACGCGATTTAGATAGAGAATTAGAAGCTTTTCATAAGATTCATGATTTCAAAAGCGTGGTAGTTTTTGTGGATGAGAAAGCCGCATCTACAGTCAGTGCGCAAAAAGCCAAGAATCTCATTGATTCTCTTTCTAAAAAGTTAAATGCTGAAGTATCTATTATCCCTGTTGGTTCCAACATGGATCAGGTCATCAATCAGGTGCCTACAGAAGTAGATGCGGCCTATTTCACTCTACTCTTGCACCAAACCGAAACGCAGATCCGATGGCTGATCGATCAACTCAATAAGCAAAAAATCGCAACGTTCTCTGGCAATGCCAGACTGATGGATTATGGTGTGCTTGGGTCGATGGCTAATGAAAACGATCTGCAGCAAACCATTAGAAAACTAGCTATTGCGATTGATGGAATTGTCTCAGGTTCGGATCTCTCATCCATGCCCGTGATGCTGGACACTAAAGAGAGTCTGCATATCAATATGGCTACGGCACAAAAAATCCAGCGCTCTATTCCTTTTGATGCACTTTTCACAGCTACCCTTATTGGAAATAATGACGGAACAGTCAAAACCTATTCATTTGAAGAAATTGCCGAAAAATCCCTAGAAGAGAACCTTAACGTTCAAATCAGTTATCAGGATGTAGCGCTTAGTAAGGTGCGTGTCAAATCTGCAAGATCAAACGTATTGCCATCGCTAGAGTCAAATCTTACAGCTTCTCAGATCAATGAGGAGCGGGCTAACGCAACATTCAATACGCCAGAGCAATCATTGACCGCAGGTCTCACCTTTACCCAGTTGATCTACTCCGAACAAGCTGTAGCTTCTATCAAGATTGCCAAATACCTGGAAAAAGCCCAAGAGTTCAATACGGAGGCTGAAGTTTTGAGGGTGCTGTTTGATACCTATACAGCTTATTTAAATGTATTGTCTGCCAAGACTAACGTGCAGATACAGCGAGAGAACCTTTCGAACACACGAAAAAACAAGGAGTTGGCAGCTATTAGAGTAAACCTGGGGGCCTCAAACAACACTGACCTCTACCGATGGGAATCTGAGTTGGCGATTGCCAGTCAGTCTGTAATCGAAGCTCAAACAACACTGTTAACTGCTAAACTTCAATTGAACACCTTGCTAGCGAATACTTTGGAATCAACGTTTGAGGTAGAGGATATTTCGCTAGAAGATGAACTCTTTAAAACGTTTAGTCAAGGACCTATAGCTGAGGCAGTAAAAACTCCAGAAAGTCTACGCATTGTTTCAGATTTTTTAGTGGCAGAAAGTCAACTTCAAAACCCCAATAAAAAGGCATTATTGGAAAACATGAACGCAGCTAATCGTCAGCTTACTCAGAATCAACGATTACTTTACATGCCTACTATAGCCCTACAGGCCCATACTTCCCAGGTCTTGACGAGAGGTGGGGCTGGTTCCGTATTGGATGCACAGGCCATGGCCCTAGGTGTTACCCAACTGCAAGACAATTCCTGGTTTGTTGGGCTCTCGCTTTCTTTCTCAGTTTTTGATGGCTTTGGCAGAAAGGCAGCTATCCAGCAATCCAAAATCAAGTTAGATCAATTGGATCATTCACAAACACTTCTAGATCAGAATCTGGAGCTGGGTGTGAGAGCCAACGTACTTGATTTGTTGCGTGCAAATACAAATATTCGATATAGCAAATCTGCGTCAGAGAGCGCTCTTGAAAACTTTGATCTGGTTCAGGAAAATTACAAACAAGGTCAGGTAACGATTACCCAACTGATAGATGCTCAGCAAAGGGCATTGGAAGCCAGATTAGCGGCTGCTTTTTCCATCTATCAGTATATCCAGGCTCATCTTCAATTAGAATTCAACGTGGGCTCATTTATCATGCTGATGCCTGAAGATCAGCTTCAGCATTTCAATAACCGATTTCAACAATACTTAAATAATCAAAACTGATGCAACGAGTAAAATATTTATACATGGTTCTCATTGTCCTAATCCTTCTCTCAGGATGCGGGAATTCAAATGAGGAAGAAAAGAAAGAATTAGTCAAACCCATCAAGTATGGAGTGGTAGAATCGTTTGGAGGCTTAACACCACGCGCCTTTAACGGGATCACGCAATCTGGTTCGGAAACGAAACTAAGTTTTCGAACGGGAGGCCTAATTACTAGGCTGAATGTGGGCGTAGGTCAGCGAATAAGAAAGAATCAGCTACTTGCCCAATTAGACCAAACAGATGTTCTACTTGCCCTGCAGCAGGCTCAAGCAGATGTAACGAACACAAAAATACAGATGGAAACGGCCTCATCTAGCTTCGAACGCGTCAAACAACTTTATCAAACCAATAATGCCTCATTAAGTGATTATGAGAAGGCAAAGAGTACGCTATCCAGTGCTCAAAGTTCCTATGAAATCTCGCTGAAACGTTTGGATCTGCAACGGTCACAGGTTTCTTACACCACCATTACTGCCCCTATGTCCGGCATTGTTTCTTCTGTACATGTGGAAGCTAACGAAGTAGTTAGTCCTGGCCATATTGTTCTCACGATGAGTAATGAAGACGCCAGCGATATAGAAGCACAAGCTGGAGTCCCTGAAAAGTACATTAGTCAGATAAAGCAGGGAAGTCCTACCAAAATTAGGATACCTACGCTATCAAGTGAATTTGATGGAGTCATCACAGAAGTAGGATATACTTCTTCCGGTGGCACCTATCCAGTGATTACTTCACTTGCCAACACTACAGATGAATTACGGCCAGGTATGCCGGTTGAGGTTACGTTCACTTTTGGCAATGAGAATCAGCAAAAGCAATTGATCGTCCCCGTCAAGGCTGTTAGCGAAGACGAAAGCGGACAATTTGTTTATGCCCTAAGTCTCATAAATAATGAAGTCTATGAAGTGAAAAAAAAGGCGATAGAAATCGGTAGGCTCACTTCAGAAGGCTTTATCGTGAGGTCAGGTTTGGCTCTGAATCAAATCGTAGCTGTGGCTGGTCTAAGGACCCTATATGATGGAATGAAGGTCTCACTTTTAACCCAAGAATGAAATGAATCTTACTGCTTTTGCGATCAAGAATAATCGTGTTACTTATTTGTTACTGGGGATCATCGTCATTCTTGGGATCACAGGATATGCGTCATTACCTAGGGACAGCATGCCTCCATTTACGATTCGGATGGCAAGGATTGTTACCGTTTTTCCCGGGGCAAGCCCGGAAAGAATGGAGCTTTTGGTCACTGACCCATTGGAGAAAGTTGTACAGGAGATTCCAGAAGTAGATTATATCGAAAGCGAATCGAGAACTGGCATTTCTATTGTCAAAGTTGCCCTGAAAGAGAGCATTGACAAGTCGGAGCTCAGACCCATTTGGGATCGCCTGAGAAGAAAAATTGATAATGTAGTAATGCCTTCGGGGATTACCAAAGGCCCGGATTTAAAAGATGAGGATTTGGGGATTACTTATGGCATTGCGATCGGTCTGGAAAATGACGGATATGAACCCAAAGAGCTGAAGAAGTATGCGGATCAATTGAGAAATGAGTTGATCCGGTTAAGAGATGCCGCCAAAGTAGAACTAACAGGTGTGTTGGAGCGCAGGGTATACATTGATTACAATGATGCCGAGCTGGCAAAAATTGAACTATCAGCCAATGAGTTAAAGAATGCTATTACGAGCACGAACATTATTATTCCTGCAGGTCAGATCAGCTTCGAAGATGAGCGCGTCATTCTGGAGCCTTCTGGAAATTTTGAAACGATAGAGGACATTCAGAACATGATCATTCCGGTTGGATATCAAGGGGAATCCGTTTATTTGAAGGACATAGCTAATGTCTATGAAGGCTACATCTCCCCTAGGGAAACCATTGTAAGGATGAGCGGCCAACCGGCCATTGGCTTGCATATTTCGTTAAAGGATGGAGCCAACATTGTGCAATTAGGCGAGGAGGTCGACCAACTACTGGCCAGTTTCAACCAGACCCTTCCTATTGGAATTACTGCTAAAAGGATTGCATCCCAGGATCATGCAGTCTCTAAAAGTGTCAGCGATTTTATCTCTAACCTCATTCAAAGTGTGGTCATTGTATTGGCCGTTATGTTGGTATTCCTTGGACTTAGAACAGGGGTTGTAGTAGCGAGCCTGATCCCTGCTGCTATAATGATGTCACTGTTTTTAATGGGTGTTTTTAACATTGGCCTCAACCAGGTTTCACTGGCCGCCCTCATTATGGCATTAGGTATGTTGGTGGATAATGCCATCGTCATGGCCGAATCGATGATGGTGAAAATGGAAAGAGGAGATAATGCGCTAGATGCTGCAATCGCTTCCAGCAAAGAGCTTATGATTCCCTTATTGACCAGTTCGTTGACTACTTCTGCTGCATTCCTGTCTTTTTTTATTGCCGACTCCATTATGGGCGAGATCATGGGCCCACTATTTTCGGTGATCACCATTACGTTGCTCTCCTCCTGGCTTATGGCGTTAACTATTGTGCCTATGTTGGCCATTGTATTTATTAAAGTCAAGCAGAATAGCAGTAGTCAAAAGACCGGTTTCTTCGACATCCTCAATAGATATTACAAACAAATTATCGTCTGGTCATTGGCTAAACCCGTTTTGATTTTATCTGTAGTTTTTGGATGTCTGGTACTTTCGCTGATCGGTATGGGTAAACTGGGCTTTGTGTTTATGCCTGACAGTGAGCGTAATCTGGTGACCGTTGACCTCATATTACCTACTGGCACAAGTTTGGGAACGACCGATGCACAAGTCTCCCGAATAGAAAGGTTTATATCGGACAGTCTGCTTATCAACAACGAAAGACTTGGTGGTGTGAGGAATTGGTCTTCTTTCATTGGTGAAGGCCCTAAGTCCTATGATCTCGGCTATCAGCCCGACCAAAAACAGACCAATTATGCACACCTTTTAGTCAATACATCATCTGGTGAAGACAATCAGATGGTCATTGACCGGATTAATTCATTTGCTTTTAATCATCTGCCAGATGCCAAGGTTACAGTGAAAAGACTTACCAGTGGCGGAGGAGCCAGCGTCCCTATTCAGGTCCGAATTAGTGGCCCTGATGCAGAAAAGCTAACCCGGATTGCTGGTGAAACGAAAAACCAACTACGAACCATAGTCGGGACTAGCAATGTGGATGACGACTGGGGTCCGAAAATTAAGAAAGTTAATGTCGATATCAATCCATCCAAACTTAGTTACAATGGATTGACCAATCAGGATGTTGCACTATCTTCTTACACGACTTTGTCTGGATATACAGTAGGTGAGTACCGTGAAGAAGAAGACAATATTCCTATAGCGATGAGAACGGAAGGTAGCCTTGAGGTAGCGTATGAAGACCTGGAAGGACTAAGCATCTATAGCCAACGAACAGGTAAGACTGTACCGATGGCTCAGGTAGCAGACATCAGTGTAGATTGGCAATTAGCAAAAATTATTAGACGAGACCTCAACAAAACCATAACGGTAGAGTCTCAGCTACAGGCAGGATATACTGCAGCTGAGGTCACTGACGAAATGCTAATGTGGCTCAACGAGCAAAGAAACAAATGGGGCAATGAATATGTTTTTGAACTTGGAGGAGAGTCCGAAGCAAGCGGTGATGCAATGGGTGCGGTCATGGCTAAACTGCCTATTTCATTTTTCATCATCATCCTGCTTCTTGTCATGCAATTTAACTCATTGCGAAAAAGTAGTATTGTACTGCTTGCCATTCCTTTTGGAATCATTGGTGTGGTGGGTGGTTTGCTGATCACTGGAACCAATTTGAGCTTCACCGGATTCCTGGGTATCATTTCACTATCAGGAATTGTGATTAATAATGCCATCGTACTCCTTGACCGGATTCAATTGGAACTAGATGAGCATAAAAGAACGCAATACAATGCAATATTGGCTGCTGCACACGAACGGTTTCGCCCCATTCTACTCACCACCTTTACTACTTCTTTGGGTCTAATTCCCTTATGGCTGGGTGGTGGTGACATGTGGGAGCCTCTCGCAATAGGCATCATCTTCGGATTGCTTTTTGCCACGGTGATTACGCTGGTATTGGTTCCGGTGCTCTATCGATTATTTTATAAAGTATACCTACCAAAATGAATATTCTGAAACACTTTTATAAACCAATATTGTACGCAATATGTGGATTGCTCCTACTTAATGGTTCGACTGTTATGTCACAGGATCTTCAACTCGCAGGACTCAGCTATACTAGATTTTCAAATGCTGAAGTGTTGGACTCGCCACTGAATCAGAGCGTGGAAGTTAATGAATACAATTTCTTTGTAAATCTTCCTAAAACGCTCAAAAATGAGAAGACCATTTTGATCAATGGTCTCCAGTACAGACTGGCAACTCCTTTCTTAGACAATGACCTTAATTTGGGTTTGGAAGGGCAGCAACTGCATGTTATAGGTTATCGTTTTACAGCGATACATCAATTGGAGCATAAATGGAGGGTACTGGTATCACTTAATCCTACATTATCATCTACATTTAACACAGCACTCGAAGGAGATGATTTTCTGCTTAATGGCACTTTACATTTTGTAAACGAAAAGACTGACCACTTTGCGTATGGTGGTGGTATTGCGCTCACATCTAGCTATGGATTACCTAGGTTGATCCCAACATTACAATTAACATTCAGATCGGACAATGCCAAGTTTGAAATACTCTTGCCACGCCATATTACTTATGATTACTATTTTGAAAAATTCACAGTAGGGCTACAGATGGCCGTAAGTGGTTCGCGCTATAACGCCAATTATTCAAGAGTAAATTCTCTTAATGAAATCAAACAGGTTGATAAGTTATCCTATACTCGGGTGATCGTAGGCCCCACCATAAACTATCGTATTGGAAGTTTTATCCAGCTAGAGGCCTCAGGTGGTATCACCGTAGCACGAAGGGTGGGGCTTCAAGATGATCTGTTAGACTATGAAAACTATGATATAGCGAATAGACCATTCTTCCAATTCGGAATTGTCATTGTGCCACCTAAAAAAGATAAAAAGATCATGAAATGAGCATAAACTTCGAGTCCCTAAACATACCAACGAGGGATGATTAAGTTTATCGCGAATTCCATGTGACCGTTAAAAAACAAATTACATACAAATGAAACATTTAATTTTTGCAGCAATCATTGCAATACCAGATTTATTAAGCGGCCAATCATTGAGTGATCTTTACAAAAAAGTAAGCCCAAGTGTGGTTGTCATTCAAACTAAGGAAGAGGTAGAGAACCCCGATGGCCATGTTAACTATATGGGATCACAAGGATCTGGTGTACTTATTTCTAATCAGGGTGAGATCCTCACAGCAGCTCATGTGGTAAATAGTGCCGAACATATAACTGTGGTCTTTCATGACGGGAAGAAGTTTCCAGCAAAAGTTGTACGATTGGCAACTGTAGCTGATGTAGCACTCATTAAGTTGGTCTATTACGAGAATCATTATCCTGTTGCAAAATTGGGAGACTCGGATCTTACTGATGTTGGGGATGATGTGTTTGTAATCGGAGCACCATTTGGCTTAGAATATTCACTTTCTAAAGGAATAGTAAGCGGAAAGAGTATCGAAAAGACACGAATGGAAGGATTTACCTTTGCTGAATTTTTTCAGACAGACGCGGCTATTAATCACGGGAATTCCGGAGGACCCATGTTCAATATAAAAGGAGAGGTTATCGGTCTTGTGAGCTCTATAGTTAGCGAGTCTGGTGGGTTTGACGGAATTGGTTTTGCAGCCACGATCAATGTGACCAAACAATTAGTTGTAGACAGCAATAAAAGAAGGTGGACAGGGATAAATGGGGTGCTAGTAGACCGAGAATTGGCTAGATTGTTAAATGTTCCTCAACCGGGTGGTATATTAATTCAAAGTGTGGTCGCTTTGTCTCCGGCTTTCATGGCTAATCTACATGGCGGAAATGTACCATTTCGAATGGGTGAGGAAGAAATCAGCATCGGAGGAGATATTATTTTAGAAGTAAATGATATCCCCATTGTCTCCGAGCAAAATATCATAGCGTTTTTCAAATCCATTTTTTTGATGAATGATGAAGAAAGAAGTTCCTTCAAACTCAAGATTTTAAGAGCTGGAGAGGTGCTGGAAGTGATGTTAAGCTTTACTGATGAGTAAATATCCTATTGCATAGCTATTGAGATTGACATTTAAATGAATGTCTGAGACATTCAGCGTATTCATTACTTCGTGTTGGTAGTTAATTAGTGCTTTCACAATGTGGCTTTGCATATTCAGGAATCTATCGCTGACCTTGCCCTGACGAGCCAGGTACTGCAGGTTTTCCTGAAACTTCCTCACTGCTTTTTCAAAGCGTTCGTTTGCCTGATCGAAGCTTTTCATTTCACATCGAGGTATGGAGGGTAGTGCAATATTTCGAAGTTGATTTTTATGGGTTCCTAGTTTGGGTCCGTTTGGGAAAAGGAAGGAAAAAGACAGCTTGAATTAGATAATCTTGGCTATCATTAAAGGGTAATCAAGTACCCTGATTTTAGCCAAAAACACAGATTTCATATATTGTGACAAAAAACGACTGAAATCGACCAAATCGAAGCAAAAACAAAGAAAAATAGTCAAAAATAGGAGTTCGCTTGTACCTCATTTGTATCCTAAGACTTCTAACTAATTGATAATCAAAAGAAAGAACTTTCTGTATCGGAAAGTAGGTGATAAAAAGAGCTCAAAATCACTTTAGATAACAATTAATAAAATACTATAAACCGGTTGTTTACACGTTCATTTTTATGTAATATTAAACTAAAGGATTGTTTATTTTAATTTTTTACCTCACTTATTCCGTTTGGGAGCTGTTGTTTTTTTCATTTATGAGGTTTCGACAATTGATACCGTTTAAATAAAAATAATTGGAAAAGTTAAGCTGTCGGTATTGTTTTATTACTAATTTGATGTAATTTTGTACTTAGATTATATACAATATGCCTAAACAAATTGTTTCAGAAGAGGAGCCGAATGATCGCTGGAGGAAAGAAATGGTTCAGGACAATGGATTTTCAAGTAAAATTGCTTTGATCAATGACCTTATTCGAAAGCAAAAAAGGCAAGAAGAGGAACGAAATTGGTTAAGAAAAGTACTTCTCAAAGGTGAGGAAAGTGGGCTATGCTGTAAGTCCATGGCTGAAATACTCGTGGAAGCCAAAAATAAGAGGAAGGAAGGTTAAAGAAAAGAATTTCTCTGAACAGTAAATCAGCAGAAGAAATTTCAAGAAATCTTTAATTGTCTTGATGTACCCTATATCCGATGACCATAAAATTAATTTGACTTCTAAAATATTATCCGTACAATACCTCAAAATAAAAAAATAATGCCCTTGCCCTTCCTAGTTAGAAGGGTTTTTATTTTTACTTTCCACCAAGTTACAAATAAGCGCAACACCTTCCTTATTCTATAGCCTTACGTCCCTTATTGACAGGGTTTTATCCCTTTTAGGTTATTCAATCACTATACGATTAGGCAAGTTCCTTAGATAAAAGTTTAGTCGTTTAACTCGAAGTCATTGGTTAGGATTTTGCCAGGATTGTATCAATATATATATATATTACATTCTTTCTGGGCTGGTTTATTAAGGACATTTCCTTCTATCCCTAAAGTTTTCTTAAAGTCATCTCGGTTTTAAATCGGGTCATACACTATCCTATTATTGTATTGTCAATACTGAATAAAAGTAAAATTAATTAAATCACAAGTTTAAATATTAAATACTTAGTCATGTTTTAATGAAAACTAAAGATTTATTATATATTTGTACCGGTCTTGACCTTACGATAATCTCAAGAGAAATTGGGTAAAGTACCAGGTACCTGATTTTATAAAACTTGTATTCCATTTCTGTAGACCTCGAGAAAAAAGTAGAGAATTGCCCCTTCAAGTGTTGGGATCGAATTGGCGTTTTTGGACGCTATATGGGCCGAGGCCTTTTTGGACCTCTATCTCACAGACAGGTATCCCAGGCGAGCAATTGAACAAAAAAGACTTGAATTAAAGAAGGATTATTTATTCCGAATTATCTGATTACCAAAAGGCAACCGCATCCAAGAAGTCCGAGTTTGAATTGGGTTTTCCTTCGAATGCATTTAATTTTAAAACTATGAAAAATATATTCTACCTCCTTTTGATTCCCCTTCTCTATTCCTGCGGTAAGGAATCTTCTGAAAAAGCCCAATCAGGAAATATTTTAGAAAAGCTGACCTTCACTGTGGATACAGTACTGGTAGATTCGGGAGAGGATATTTTCATCTTAAGCTCAGGACTAGGAACTAAAGCCCTTAATCAAGACAAAAGCAAATTGTTGTTTTTTGAAAATAGCCCACTGAATTTAGTGGAAGTGGATTTGAATAAGCTCAAGTTAGTTAGTAAGACACCATTTCAAGAGGAAGGGCCTAATGGAGTAGGTTCTAATTATGTTAGGTTTCAGTCGGGACCAAATGGGGATTTATTTATCAACGGCTATACTACACAGGGAATATTTAATGGCAGTGGCCAACTGCTCAAAAGTCTAAATGTGGTGCCGGAAGGAATTGAGCCTGATCTAGCCAATAATGTGCAACAGCTGTATGATAAGGCTGTTTATGATTTTGAGAACAATCGAATCTATTCCCAACCACCAAGTCAGGAAAATAGGAAGCACCTTTTATTTATTATCGATCCGATAACCAAGGAACATCAAATTGAACCAATACCTGAAATGAAAGCTGTAATGGAATTTACGGGGACTTTGGTCGTAGATGGGATGATAGACTTTTTTTGGGTCGACAACCAAATGTATATCGAAAATCAACAACTTTTGCTTACAGTGGGTGCTATGAGCGCGGTTTATCGGTTAGACCTAATGAAAAACAGCTTCGAATTTATTGATATTCAGCACAAAAACTTTCCTAACCGTATGACATTCTCTGTAAATAATTCTCCTGTAGAACAAGCAGAATTTAATGAAGATCGAAAAAAGGTTTTCGAGCATTTGAATTACATGGAGCCGCGCTGGGATGAGAGCAGAGAAATGTTTTTACGACTGGGTAAAAAAACATTTTTGGGTGAAAAACGAGAAGATCCATCTACTTATGAGGTTTTTCTTTTCGCTTATGACCAAGACTTCAATGTTTTGGGCGAAACCAAAATTGAAGGCTTAAAACAAGCTCCGGGAAGCTATTTTTGGAAAGGCGGCAAGCTTTGGTCCTATGTCAATGTCGAAGATGAATTGGGTTTTGCGGTGATTGATTTTAAGTTTTAGACCTATATAGTCAGAAAAGAAGCACCACTCGATTGAAAAAGCATTTAAAGACCTTTTCAATTTTGTTGTAGAAAAAAGCAACACCCTTTCCCACATCTTACCCTCTCCTAATCCCTAAATTAAAAAATCATATCCGGGCCAGGGCTGCAGCGCTTTTCAAATTGAATCAAAAAAGCTCGCTGTTTTCCTCCCATCACCGGATACAATTGCTTGGTTAATGGCTGCTGAATTTAGACAACCGGGTTTTTCTCATTGACAATAGAGATTTTGCTTTCTACTTTTACAGTATTTACCAGGTTGTCCAATACAGGGCAACGCGCCTCTACCTCTTTAATAAGTTCCTGTATCCTTTCAGGACTTTCGTCAGAATCAATAATCGTTTCCACTTCTATTTTATGGTATCCAGGACGGACATTTTCGACTATTCCCAGAAATCCCCTCCAGTCTATATTCCCTTTGGTTTCTACCTTGACATTGTTTAACTGAATTCCTTTTAGGGAAGCGACAACTTGATAGGTAATCACTTGGCATGAGCCTAGAGAAGCCAATAAATACTCTACAGGATTGGGGCCTAAATTTGTTCCCGCCAAAGCTTCTGGCTCATCTGCGATAAATTCAAAATTTCTTGCCGTATTTTTTACGCGGACATGCTCATCCATTTCGGAAGTAACTCTAAATACTCCTTTTGTTAGGCTTGCATCTTTTTTGGTAGCTTCAATAATTCCTTGGAATGTTCGCTGTACTAATTCTGACATGTATTGTATAATTTAAAAGTTAATAAATAATAAATAGGGTGATATAGGGTGATGCTGAAGCAATCACTCAACAGACTGAATCGTATTAGTATCGGAAATTTGAAAATGAAATTTACATGGGGCCAGGCATAGACTTATCCCTATTGTGCAGCAAACAGCAACACAAATGAATCGTCTTGTGGCGAAAAAGTTCCTTTGAAAAGGTGCAAATAATGGGGTTGTGATTTGTCTTCATGTTGTCTTTTTATAGTCCTCTTATTTAAGAGTCTGGAATTGGCACCTTTTCATTTGATGAAGGTTGCCAGTAGGTCATAGAGCCAGTCTCTCGCTACTTCTTTATAAATCAAGGCGTCTATTTTGAAATGCCTTTGACATGATTGAGAGACAAACTTAGGCATAGATTTTTTAAAACAAAACTATTTTGGTGTCTTTTACTAAAAGGACTTTTGGAAAAAGAAAAGCCATGTTTTTAATAATGATTAGGCCTATTCTGCAGGTCAAAATCTTCTTTGGTAACCTGAGTTTGATTTTAGAAAAGAAGGCGTTGGTGGTGGTTATGCCTTCCTTAGCAAATGGGTAATTGAATTATAATCCAAACCATCTTATAATCCACCTAAATCTCATTTTCAGCCACTCCCCTTAAATTAAAAGGGCGGAGCCTGTACCGACCAAAGTTAGGAGGGATTTAACTTCGCGCATGAAAAAAGAGAAATCAATACCGAAATTGGATTACATTGCCTTTTACCGCTATCGGGTTTCGTTGGAATTATGGGGTAAGCATGGGGATTTAAAAAAGTCAATTACATGAGGATCAATCTTATTTCGGTGATAAACTTTAAACTTTTCAAATTAAATTTGTGTAACTTATTGTGTACACAAATTTCTAATTACATGGTTGTAGTAAGCACTAGAGAATTTCGTCAAAACCTAAAAAAATACCTGGATTTAATAGACAAAAATGAGCGAGTTATCATACAGAGAGGAAAAAACAAAGTGTATGAAATCTCCAACAACATAAGAAATGATAGGTTTTTTGACGATCCAGTTATTCAAGAACGTTTGGCAAAAAGTATTCAGTCCTACAATGAGGGAAAAACTACTAAGTTAACAGATGATCATTTGAAGAAAGTTCTTGGCCTATGATATTTGAGATTGGTCCCTTGAGATTTCAGTTAATTGGCGTATTACATTCAACTACAACAATCAAACTGGGGCCGCATACGATTTGGACTTAGAAGATTATCATTAAAATTTAAATGAAATGGAAAGAGATATTACAACATACATTCACCCAGGAAGATTTTTTTTCGAGGAGGTAATTAAACCCGAAATATGCAATAGACAGTCTATTACGTGCTGAAATCGCTTCAAAATCAGCCACTTCGTTGCTGTTTTCAATTTCACCATAGCGGTGCTATGCTAAAATTCCAAACAGCCTGATTTTCTTGCGATTACAACACTCATCACGAATCCTATTACATAATCCGGGTTAAACCAAATCACCTTAAACTTGGTGAAGTCGCTGAGCTCTTGCAAGTTTCCAGGCTCACAGTATCAAAAATTGTTAATGAAAAAAGCGGCATCTCACCCAATATCGCGCTCCGAATTCAGACCGTATTTGGTGGAAGCGCGGAAATGTGGACTAAAATGCAGCACAAATATGACATGGCGCTGGCCATCAAAGAATTCGAGCGAAACAATCCAAAATTGAAAAGGTTTGAAAAAGCTTAGAATTTTTGAGATGAGACTATAAAAACCGAACTGGATTACAATGTCTTTTACCGCTATCGGGTTTCTTTGGAATGACGGAATGATATAATATGCCATTTCAATAAACCCGTACAAAATAAACAAGATGCATTATTCACTCGTTAAATATGGTGTATTATTACACCATAAACACACAAATAATGGCCAGACAAACTATCTCGGTTAATGAACCGAACGATCGTTGGATGAAACAAAAAATTGAAGAAAATGAATTCTCCAGTAAAAGTGAATTGATCAACGATCTAATTCGTAGACAAAGAGAACAAGAAGAAGAGCGATTATGGTTAAGGAATGAGCTTATAAAGGGTGAAAATAGTGGCCTATCCAATAAATCTATGGCTGAAATTCTTGCAGAGGCTAAACAAAGCGTAAAAAATGGCCAATGAATTGTATTCTTACCCGCCAAGCAGAAGAAGACCTTATTCAAATTTATCTTTTTGGTAAAGCAGTTTTTGGCAAAAAGTATTCAGTCCTACAATGAGGGAAAAACTACTAAGTTAACAGATGATCAATTGAAGGAATTTCTTGGCTTATGATATTTGAGATTGTTTTTACTACTGAAGCAATGGAAGACAATTGTTAAAATGAACCCCGTAAACTGTTCTTAACTTCACAATACCCAAAATTTACTCACATCTGATACTTCTTAAAGTTCTCGGCTTGCTCAAAAATCTCTTTATACACCTCATCCCTGTCCACAGGAGGATAATCATTTTCGGCCAATAATATTATCAGGTCTACTTTCAATTCGGCCTTGATGTCGTCCCGCTTGCTCCAATCTGTGTATTTTGCTTTGTCATCTACCACATCTTTTACCAACTGCGCCAAGTGAATCAACTTGTCCTCAGGATAAACAAAGTCATACTTTACCGCCAATTCTTTCAGTATATCATAAAAAGCCTTTTCCTCGAAATCTATCCCTAATTCTGCATAAGAATCTTTCTCCTTTTTCATGGCATAATACAGGTCTATGATTTCGTTGGTAAAGTCTTCCAATACTTCACTTTGAAGCACATCAGCTTCTTTGCGTTCATTGTATTTCTCCACCAAATGCTGCATCTTTTTAGAGAAATCGACGCCTTTTACCTTATTGATCTGCTTAAACTCATCTATGGCTTTCGCCAAAAGCTTTTGCAGCAATTTGATCTTTGTATGAGGCAATTTGATTTTATCGATCTTGGCCAGGTAATCAGCTTCAAAAATATCCACCTGCTTTTTATCATCTTCTCCAAGCTTGAAGATCTCCTCTACGCCTTCACTTAAAATGGCCTCATGAATCATCTCTCGAACTTTGGCATTCATCTGATCGGTATCGGGAACCTCGCCTTTGGTCAATTTAAATACGATGGACCTGACCGCTATAAAAAAATGAATCTTATCTTTCTCAGCATTGCTAAAGGCCGCACTACCTGAGCAAATATCATAGGCTGCCTTCATACGTTTCACTAAATTCATAAAGCGCTTTTCCAATTGCTTGGTCAACTGCACAAATTCAGCGGCCATATTGAGCGTATTTAATTGCTCCAATGGAGAACCATTGAAGTAATTGCTGTAGTCAAATTTATGAAATATAGCTTCCAATAAATCCATATGGTCTTTCACCACTACAATGGACTGCTCAATATCCTCGAAGTTTTGGCTATCCATCGTGGAGTATTGCTTCAGCGCCAGGTTCATCTGCTTTTTGATTCCTATGTAATCCACCACCAGGCCTTTTGACTTTCCTTCAAACTTCCGGTTAACCCTGGAAATCGTCTGAATCAAACTGTGTTCCTGTATGGGTTTGTCTATGTACATGGTATCCAAAAAAGGCACATCAAAACCCGTCAACCACATGTCCACCACAATGGCTATCTTGAAGTTACTCTTGGCATTTTTAAACTGCCGGTCCAATTCCTTTCTGTATTCCTGAGTCCCCAAAGTATCCCACAGCTCTTTCACATCATCCTTGCTCCGAGTCATCACCATATTTACCCGAGCCATGGGCTTAAGTTCTCTCTGATCTTTTTCAGTCAACTCCACGCCCTGTTCTGCTACCAAAACCTCCGCCCAAGCAGGTCTCAAGCCAATAATTTCCTGATAAAGCATATAGGCAATCTCACGGGTGCTACAAACAAACATCGCTTTACCAAGAAGAGTACTTCCTTCTTCTACTCTAGTTTCGTAGTGATTTACAAAATCCTTTGCAATGGCTTCAATTCGTCCGGGATCTCCCAAAATCGTTCGCATCTGGCTGATCTGGCGCTTGCTTTCATCGATCTGGTATTCATTCGCTCCTTCTTTAGCGACCTTGTTGTAATAGGCCTCTATTTCCTGAAGCTTATGGTTTTCAAGCAATACTTTCGCCGCCCTCCCTTCATAGACTATCCTAACTGTAATCTCATCCATTACCGATTCGGTCATGGTATAGGTATCTACTATATCCCCAAAAACATCCATAGTAGCATCTATTGGTGTGCCGGTAAACCCCACATAAGTGGCATTGGGCAAGGAATCGTGTAGATGCTTCGCAAAACCAAAGCTCTTCTTCACTCCTTGATCCGTAACACGGACTTTCTGATCCAGATTTGTCTGGCTACGGTGGGCCTCGTCTGAAATACAAATCACATTGCTCCGCTCCGTAAGCAATTCGGTATCCTCATTGAACTTGTGAATTGTGGTTAGAAAAACTCCTCCGGAGTTTCTTCCCTTTAGTTCCTCCCTGAGATCAGCCCTACTTACTACCGACTTGATCACATTGTCTCCTATGAAGTCCTTGGCATTGGTAAATTGTGCACTTAATTGATCGTCCAGGTCCATGCGGTCCGTAATCAGCACAATGGTAGGACTAGCAAAATCCACACTCTTCATCAGTAAACGGGTAAGGAACAGCATGGTAAAGCTCTTCCCACATCCTGTGGCTCCAAAGTAAGTTCCGCCCTTGCCGTCCCCATGAGGAAGCTGATGCTGTTTGATGTTCTCAAAAAGTTTGGTAGCCGCATAATACTGAGGATAACGACAGAGGATCTTCTCATCCTTCCTGGAACTATCCGGTAGATAAATGAAATTATGAACAATGTCACAAAATCGGTGCTTGTCCAACATACCCTGGATCAACGTGTACATGGAGTCTATCCCATGCACTTTGGTAGAAAGTCCGGACTGTGGATCGATTTCTTTATCCAAACCTGCGATCTTCCTCCAGGAATAGAAGAACTCATAAGGAGCAAAGAAACTCCCCGCCTTGGTATTCACACCGTCACCGATAACGCAAAAGGCATTGTACTTGAATAGGTCTGGAATATCTCGTTCGTATCTAGTAGTCAACTGAACATAGGCGGAATGCAAGAAAGCTTCCTCCCTTATGGCTGACTTAAACTCAAAAACCACTAGTGGTAAGCCATTTACATAGAGTATCCCATCTGGAATTCGCTTTTCAAACCCTTGAATTTCAAGCTGATTGACGATTTTAAATATGTTTTTCTCAGGTTCGGCGTAATTGATCAAAGAGATAAATATATCTTTCTTGTTATGATCTTCCCGCTTAAGCAGAAAACCATCACGAACCCAATTCATTACCGTTTTATTGCTCTCATAGAGATCAGAGGCTGGTAGTTTTTCCAATTCACGAATGATCCCAAAGATTTCCGCAGGAGTAATCTTTTGCGCTGCATAAGAATCCTGTAGAAAAGCCTGCAAATCATCACGTAACAACACCTCTTCCTTTCCACGTACAAGCGCATCCCCTTGCACATAAGGATAACCCTGCGCTTCTAAAAGCGAGATAAAGGCCTGTTCAAGTTGGGATTCAGTGAATTTCATTTGGTGTAAATTATTTTCCAATGACCTGTTGTTTCTCCTTCTCTTTCTATAAATTCTTTCTTCTTAAGTGCATCTGTATGTTTTTGAACAGCTGATTCATTAATTCTTAATTTTTCAGCTAACCCTTTCCTAGATATTGTAGGATTTGAAACAATAAGTTCAAATACCTCTCTTTGTCTTGCTGTCAAATTATCTACTTGACCACCTACTTGACCACCTGCTCGACCACCTACTTGACCACCATCTGGTTTAAATAAAGTCACTTGAACACCTCCGTCTTTTTCTATAATCTCGGGTTCCGGTAGCTCGGCTTCTGCACAAGCACTAATAATCCTCAACGTTCCTCTTCCCCAAGCATCGATATAGCCTGATTTAAAGCAAGCATCGGCAATTTTCGGATTCCTAGGTCGGGAATTATGCTCCTCTTTTAGACTTGAAACCCAGGAGACTCCCCTTCGCTTTAAAAGCGAGATAAAGGCCTGTTCAAGTTGGGATTCGGTAAACTTCATTTGTAATGGTTAATTATAAATGTTCAATGGTTAATGGGCTTTTGCAGATTTTAATATGGCTGTGATGATTTTGATTATTTCGACTGCATCTGAGTTCATACTTTCAAATTGGTCTAAGGTCAAATAATCTGTTTTATGCAGTAATTCAAGCCAGTAAATGGTTTCGTTTATTTCTTTTTGGGCAATGCCCATTTTATGTTTAAAACCGTTCTTTGTTTCTGCATGTTCAGCTTCTCGAACCATTGCTCCTACCGAAGTTCCACTTTTCAGCAGTTGTTTTGAAAGCACATACTCTTTTTTTTGATCACATAGAAACTGATAAATCCTAACCACTCTAATCGCAAACCCAAAACTTTTATCCTTTACAACATTCTCTCTCATATCGTTAACCATTAATAATTAACCATTAACAATTAATCTATATCCCTGCGCTTCCAAAAGCGAGATAAAGGCTTGTTCAAGTTGAGATTCGGTGAATTTCATTCAGATAATTTATTCACGATTTTACCAATCCATTCTGCGAATCTTGGACATTTTTTAAGCATTCGCTCTATTCCAAGCATGTCAAAAATAAGTTCACCATCTCCTGTTTTGTCGTAGCCGAAAATTTTGATTAGCCTCTTTGATGGCGCAGTCTGCGGGCTATTATTAATGTCTTCAGGATTGTCGTAACTTTCTAAGATTTGATCAATTTGTTCTAATTTTTCTTGATCATCAATCACTAAATCAAAGCCATCTCGACCAGAAAACATCAAAGCTTCCAACTCATGCCTTTGGATATATGGTATGAAATCTGGGTTATCTTCAAAATCCTCATGTATAGCACGTTCAATTTGCTCAATCCTATTAGAATCAAAAGTATGCTTAGGGAAGTCAGTTGGTAATCTAAAAAAATCTATAAGTGTAGTAATAATTACATTCTGTTGTCTAAAAGTTCGATCAACTTCATTTCTGAATTTTGAATATTCAGTGACTCCTCCTTTTTTATGCTGCTTTCTATTTGTAGTAATAGTTTGAGCATGCATGGAATTTGTAAATCCTAACCCAATCAAGTAAGGGACAATTATTTTTTCAACCAATATAATTTCAGTGTTACCTTCAACAATAAATACTAATCTCTTCATCAGATACTATAAGGTTGTGCTCCTAACTTATTTTGCCCCCATAGATCTCCTAAAGTGTATTCTTCCAACCAAGCGGAAAGCTCTTCATTTCTTAACCTCCGAAAGGCTGATCCATTTTCCTCACGGTCTGTAACAATTATGTCCTCAGGTTCGAAATTATCAATTAGATTGGTGGATTGGGTTGATATTATTACTTGTGCTTTTTCTGAAACTTTACGCACCATGGCAGCCAGTTTATTGATCGCAACAGGATGTAATCCCAATTCTGGCTCATCAATTATTATTGTACCTGGCGGATTCGGCTGCATCAATAATGCGGTTAAGCAAATAAAACGTAGCGTTCCGTCAGAGAGGTGATATGCGTTGAAATAGTTTTCTGGATACCCCTTTTCTCGCCATTCCAATTCAATCTTATTTTCATTTAATAAGTTTGGTCCCAAATCAAATCGGTCAAAAAATGGGGCAATTGATCTGACCATTAACTCGATTCTTTTGAAATGCTTTGGCTCTTTTTCTTTTAAATAATAAAGAAATGCTGCTAGGTTAGAACCGTCACGTTTTAGGTAATGATTGTCATTAAGATTGCCCATTCCCTTTATCGGGGAAGTATCGCTAGTGTCGTGGAAATGGTACACATCAAACTCCTTCAATCGATTATTTACGTAGAAGGCTTGGCTTTCTCTTATTTCAGAAAATTTAGATTCCAGAACATTCTTTTCATACTCCTTAGTATACCAGTTTTTTATAGGTTTATATGCAGTATTTACAGACCTTATAAATAAATTGTTATGACCTTCTTCTATTTCTAAAGAAAATTTATTTTCATGACCTCCCTGGCTTTTAAAATATAAATTTATATCAATCACAGGAGTAACCTTCCTTCCAAAGTGAAGCAAACTATCTGGTCCACCCTTTTTCTGAACGTAATTTTGAAAGTTCTGATTGTAAATATTTCTAATCAGGGAAAAAATTGAAATGAAGTTACTTTTCCCAACTCCATTTGCCCCCAAAAGTATATTGATGGGCTTCAGGTCAATTTTTAACGACTTAATGCTTTTGTACCCTTCTATTTCAATTCTAGTAATCATAATGACAAGATAACATTCTTTATAAAATGATTTTCATTTTTGTATTGAAATCTTACTTTCTGTATTTATGGACATTTCACCAACTCTCACCTTCCCACTAATCAATTCCGGCAATAACCTATCTCGAAGTTTAGTGAGGGTTTCAGATTCTTTTTTATTTGAAATCATTTTTGAAATGTTGGATCCTGCTAAATTTTCGAATTTTGATAGTAGTTTATCGCCTGAACAAACTATAAATGATTCAGCAATTGTACTTGAATTAATAGCGGGGTATGCTGCACCATCAGCCAAATGTGCATACCTTTCTATTCTTTCTTCTTGAGTTGTAAACAAATAAGTAAATGCGCGGTATTCTTTTTTTAATGGAGATAGAACAGCAAAGCCAGTACTACCTGTTAATCCATCTTTGCCAACATATGCAAAACTTCTATTACCCGGTCTAACTGTACCGAAAATCGTATCTCCTATTTTTAATATTCGTTTTGCTCTACTTGGTGCTTCTTCATAACTATAAATGGTGGTTTCCAAAATATCACCGTTCTTTGTGTTAGATAAATCTACATAGTTGACTTTTTTGGGTGCATTCTTATTTGTCCAAGAGTTTTTGTTACAAGGGGAAATATTCTCTAACTTCTTCACCTCCCACCCCTCAGGAATCCACTTCCCCAGCGTCTCATTATATCCAAAGGAAGAAGGAAACTCTTTGGCAAGCTTAGGGGATTTTGAGATTAGTTTCTTTGAATGTGGGACTAATGCTCGTTTCTCCGCCATTGCCTGCAATTCCTCGGGAATATCATTGCCTGCTGCCAAGGCATTGTCCATCACCGGATCAAAGTCCACAAACCAGCTTTTAAATAAAGCTTGCGCCATGGCTTCCAGGGTTTGGTTCATCTTCCTGTTTAGCTCAATCTTATCATCTAAGGTGCCTAAAATATGGGCTATGGCTTTTTGTTCGGGTAGAGGGGGAAGATTGATTTTAAAATTCTCAAGCATTCCTTTTGTAAGCGCATTTCTTGTTGCACCAGATGAGGAAAGCGTTAATAAATATGATTTTTGATAAGGTGATAGCAGAAAATACTTCAAATATTCCCAATCAAGATTTTCTTTTTTCGGTCTTATTATTGCAACATGCTGATTTACTCTAGCAGGAATAAATTCTTTTGGAGCAGAACAAACTCTACCAACAGAATCACCAGTAATATTTATTAAAACATCATTTTCCTTAACAATAACGTTTTTTAATTTATTTGCTTGATCCGTATCAATAAAAACAAGTCCATCTTTGCTGAATCTAAAGTCATGAACGTTCTGACTTCTAATGAGGGAAATACCAGAATCCTTATATGCTTCTTTACCACCTCTTGGTGTAGCTCCACTTCCTATTTTCTCACAAACTTTTATGAGATAAAACTCCTTCCACTCACTCATACCCCAAAGCTTTTAAATTCTCCAAAATAGCTTGATCCATATGCTTAGCTTGAGCCATTTGCTCTTTGAGTACAGCCGTCAGCTCCGTCATTTTATCCTCGAAGTGAACCCCATCGTCTTCTTCCTCAGCCACCCCTACATAACGCCCAGGAGTCAGAACGTAGTCGTTGGCTTGGATCTCGGAAAGTGTGGAGGATTTGCAGTAGCCCGGGATGTCTTCGTACCTGTAGTTCCCCTCCTTTCCAAGGAGGGGTGCCTGCAAGGCGGGGTGGTTCTTTTCTAGATCTTCCCGGGGTGCCTGCAAGGCGGGGTGGTTCTTTTCTAAATCTTCCTGCTTTGCCTCCAAGCCATGGTGGTTTTTAAACCAGCCAAACTCCGCTTTAATGGCATTTAAAACTGAGTCTGTATTCTCGAAAACTTCTTTATTCTCGAAACGCAGGACTTTGATACCAAAGGCATTTATAAACAAATCCCGCTCTCGATCATATTCTTCTTGAACCACATTGAAATGTCCCTGCCCATCTAATTCTATGGCCAGTTTTTCTGAAGGACAATAAAAATCCAGTATGTAATTCCCCACACTATGCTGTCTTCTGAATTTTCTACCTTCCAGTTTTTTATTTTGCAGTAGTGTCCACAAGCTGGCTTCAGCCGGAGTTAGGTTGTTTCTAAGTTCTTTTCTGAAGGTTTTTAGGTGGGGAAGGTTGTTTATTTTATAACCACCCCGGCCTTCGGCCACCCCTCCTTGTGAAGGAGGGGAGCTTTGGGCAGATTGGCCTTTGGCCATCTGGTTCGTGCTTGGAGGGACGTGGTTGCGCCAGGTGTGGTAGGTGTTGGCGATTTGGGATATGTCTTCTTTGGTGAGTTCTTTTTGGGTGCGGTCGATCATGGAGCCGAGTTGACGGGCATCTATGAATAGGGTCTCTCCTCTTCTATCGCGGAATTCTTTTGTTGGATCTTCTGGGTGAGGACGTCTTGTTTTGTTTTTAGTTATAAACCAGAGACAAACAGGTATTTGGGTAGTGTAGAACAATTGCCCCGGCAAGGCAATCATACAGTCCACCATGTCTTTTTCGATCAGTTCCCTACGGATATCTCCTTCTCCTGAGGTATTGCTGCTCATAGAGCCATTGGCCAGAACAAAACCTGCTGTTCCATTCTCGGAAAGTTTGCTTAGCATATGCAAAATCCAGGCATAGTTGGCATTACCTGCCGGAGGAGTAGTGAATCCTGCCCAGCGTAAATCATCCTCCAGTTCGCTTTTTTCCCTCCATTGACTTTGGTTGAAGGGAGGATTGGCCATAATGTAATCAGCCTTGAGATCAGGATGCTGATCTTTGAAGAAAGTATCAGCAGGCACATCACCAAGATTGGCAGAAATCCCACGGATAGCCAGATTCATTTTGGCCAATTTATAGGTCACAGCAGTGTATTCCTGTCCATAGATGGAAATATCTCTGGTATTGCCCTGATGGCTCTTGACAAATTGTACAGACTGAACAAACATCCCACCGGAACCGCAAGCTGGATCATAGATCTTTCCTTTGTAGGGTTCCAGCATTTCAGCAATCAGGTTTACAATACTTTTGGGTGTATAGAATTCTCCACCTCCCTTACCTTCAGCAGCAGCAAAGCGACCTAGAAAATACTCGTAAATCCTACCTACCACATCTTCTTCTTCATCACCTACCGTATCGATATTGTTCACCGTATCCAGAAGGGCAGCCAATTTGCTGGGATCCAGATTCAGTCGGGAAAAGTAATTGTCCGGTAAAGCACCTTTCAATGAAGGATTGTTTTTCTCTATGGTATGCAAGGCGGTATCTACTATCAGTGCGATATCATCCTGCTTAGAATGTCCGATCACATGCGACCAACGGCTTTCGGGAGCGAGAAAGAAGACATTCTTCATATTGTAGAATTCCCTCATCTCAAGGTATTTCTCCTTACCCTCAGCAATCAATTCAGTCCTACGTTCTTCAAACTTGTCTGAAGCAAACTTCAGGAAGATTAAACCCAGTACTACGTGTTTGTATTCAGAACTTTCTACCGTTCCTCTTAATTTATTGGCTGAATCCCAGAGGGTTTCCTCCATGGATTTTTGATTCTTTTTGGGCTGTTTTTTGGCCATTAATGCAATTAATTATTAAGTAATAGAATATTGATACAATAGCAGACTTTATTACATCAAGCGTTTACCACCGGATTAAAAAAATCTCCGACTTCTTTCTCTTCCCTAAAGATATAAAACTTGGCAAGGATTTAATGCTCTATAGGCATCGTATTCTACCTAAAATCAAAAGTATTTGACAATATACCAGCAAAATCATCATTCAATCAGAAAAAAATGCGGAATCATGTATCAAGTGGGCGATTTTGTCCGGATTGAAGTTTAAAAAAAGCAAAAATGCGAACAAAATCATTAAACATTCAATTACCAATCCAAGGGCTCACCCCAAACCATAAAAACCTCACCATTACAGGGCTGTTATGAAATCTAAAACTAACGCCTAAATTCCGCAGCCAATTTCTTTATTCAGTTGGTTACAATAGAGATAAAACCTTCCAGGTTTCATACACCTAATTTTAACATCAGGCTGATGATCAATAAAACCTGGAAGGTTTCCGGATTTAACGTAATCATTAACAATTAACCATTAACAATTAATAATTGTCAATTGTCCTAAAACTCCTCCCAATCCTTACCATCTAAAAGCCATGCAAGGTTGAAAATGGCCATTTTACCTGAGTAGCCTTTGGGATCTTCGCCTTCTCCTTCAAAGAATAGGTAAATCAATCCTTCGCTTGGGGTACCTGCTCTTCCGACGGTCATGGAGGAATAGGCAAACTTGCCCTCCTCTACCAACTTGTTTACCGGCCAGGTTTTGCCACCATCGAAGCTGGCCCAGACGGTTCCGTGGTTTCTGCCTTCATTGGATACTATATTGCTATAGAGCAACACATCATGCCCTTCGATTGGCAGCCTAATCAAGCATGCCATCAACCCATAATCACCGCTTTGGTCTCCATCAGGTAATTCTTCACTGACGTAAAGGCCTTCCAAGGTCTCTCCCCCATCTTTATTCCTTCGAACCCGATAACTTTCATTTCCTGAAGTGAATAACCCTGTAAAATTACAGAACTCAAGACTGCCATATACACCTTTTGGTTAAGGATTTCAACATTACATCAACTACAACACCTACAAGTCCAACAGTTTTAAAATGAAAGAATATATTATTAAAATCTTTTACCAAGGATGGTGGTAAAATCAACTTATCCGTACAAAGAATTTATTAAATTATTTATCCCATGAATAATTTTGTTTAAATTAAAAAAAATAAAATTCAAATTCATATATTAGAATAAAAAATTATTTTTTTTTAATTTATGAAAACTTAATATTCAAGAAAATATTAATTAGACATGAAAACAATCTATAAAGAATTAATAATTGTCTTTGTATTTCTAAGCCTATCAAGTTGCTTATTTCCTTTTCCACTCTCTTATAATAACTCTAATTTCCCAAACTATATTTTGGGAAATTGGAATTCAGGTGATGATTCGAGTGAACATAAATTGTATCAAGAAAAGGGAGTTTTAAAATATATGTCCAAGGGAACAAGTAATATATGGAAGAATGGAGTAGTATATTTCACCCAAATTAGAAACCCCAATGGAGTTTTTTATGATTTTATAAGTATTAAACTTCCAGATACCGATGAATTTATAATTTTAAAAATAGAAAAATATAAATACGGAGTATCACTATACATGATGAATATGGGATATATTAAAGATAATTATAGTTTTGATATTAATTCAAGATCTTCATTCATATCTTTTATAAAGAGTAATGCTCACAAAAAAGACATTTATTATTCCCATTCCCCTCTTAATTATGAAAAAGTGGATCAAAAAAAAGAAAATAGCAATAATTTGAATAAAACTGTAAAATCGGTTTACGATAAAGGAATGGAACAATACGCTTTAAAAAATTACAATGCAAGTTTTAAATTATTTTATCAATGTGCTAATAATAAAATAGGTGAATGTTATAGACCTTTAGGATTATTGTATGCCTACGGAGTAGGTACTAAATTGGATTTTAAAAAAGGTAAAACTTGGCTAAAAAAAGCAGGTTATAGAATGTGTTACTATTGTTGGGGAGATGGTGATATCGAGTGTGAAAAATGTGAAGGAAGTGGAAGACGTTATTCTTGGTCTAATTATGATATAGGTAGATGCCTTGATAAATGTCGTTATGGTGAAGTTGACTGCCCTATTTGTGATGGTATAGGTGTTTATGATCCTAATGAATAATAATGAATGTTTCGAAATAAAAACATTCATTCTCTAAACTACATCTTTTGTTATTACAGATCAACCACTAAACTTGTGCAATGAAAAGACAGCATGCAGGAGCTTTTCAGTAACCTTTATCTAATAGATTAAGTAAATCAATTTTTAATGGTACCGATGGTATGGTTCTGGTTGCTTATTATTGTTAGACCAAAAAAATTCATTAAACTGAAGGAAGAATCAATCGAAAGAAAAGCTTTTTAATTGCTTGATCGTGTATTTTTTGTTGACTGACATCGACGCATAATAGGCCATATTCATTATTCTTCAGGAGTCAATTAGGAACTTTATTATGTAGTTTCACCCTAGTTTATTAAAACACCTTCCGGCTAACGGGTACTTGCACAATCTTCTTTATTTTTACATGAGAAGGCTAGCAATATTCATTTTATTATCAATGTGCTTCCAGGGTTAATCCACAGTAAACAATAGTTTACTCTTATGGTATGAGACTTATAATTTATTAATGGCAAACGAAGCAATCAAATTCGACGTATTCTATTCAATGTGCAAAAGTTTCTTTGCCTCATAAATCAAATAACTAGAACGAATTACTTTCGTGTACACTATTTTCACCGAAATAGCTATTACAAATAGCTTAATTACATAATGAAAGAGCATGTTTTAAACTTCTGGTTTATCGTAGATATCGGTACGAATATCTGTCAGAACTTTTTTGTAAAAACCTACTTTCTAGAAGGTGAGGATGATCTTAAATTTCAGCTTTTAAGTATACTTACTGAAACCGACTACCAAACCTACGAAAGACAATCTATCCCAGATAATTTTAAAATTGTGTATACAAGTCGAGAAGTACGTGGTATTCCTGTTCACAAGCTAAATTAACTCTTTGAAGGAAATATTGATCAATTCATTCGAATAGCCGAATCATATTTTCCCAAATTATTGAAATTTGATCCTTATGGAGGGAATCATCAGGCCATTCAACAGAAAATATCGGATACCCAACTGTATGTGATGACAACAATTTTTGAAAATGAATATATTGAGCAACGCCCATTTACTACCGGAGAAAATCGGCAATGGCTGGAACAACAAGGATAAGAATAATGTAAATACAATAATTCTATATGAACTAATCCACCTGCTCCCTACCCCCCAAACCATAAAAACCTCACCATTACAGGGGTGTTATGTTATCTAAAAATTAACACCTTAATTCCGCAGCGAATTTCTTAATTCAGCTGGTTCCAATAGAGATAAAACCTTCCAGGTTTCACTCACCTAATTTTAACATCAGGCTGATGATCAATAAAACCTGGAAGGTTTCCGGATTTAATGGAATCATTAACAATTAACCATTAATAATTATTCAAAAACGACTCCCAATCTTTCCCATCCGTAAGCCAGGCAAGGTTGAAAATGGCCATTTTACCTGAGTAACCTTTAGGGTCTTCGCCTTCTCCTTCAAAGAATAGGTAAATCAATCCTTCGCTTGGAGTACCGGCCCTTCCGGCTGTCATGGAGGAATAGGCAAACTTGCCTTCTTCTACCAGTTTGTTTACCGGCCAGGTTTTGCCACCATCGAAGCTGGCCCAGACGGTTCCGTGGTTTCTGCCTTCATTGGATACTATATTGCTATAGAGCAACACATCATGCCCTTCGATTGGCAGTCTAATTAAGCCTGCCATCAATCCATAATCCCCACTTTGGTCTCCATCAGGCAATTCTTCACTTACGTATAGGCCTTCCCAGGTCTCTCCCCCATCTGTACTGTGCGCAATATGTCTCATTCTTGGGTTTAAGCCATCGGTGGACAAGTGCCTGCGGGAATTGTAGTAGATCGTTCCATCGGAAAGTTCTGTCAGCGTGGCTTCACCGGTTCCATTGGCAGGGAAAGGGGCGCTTGTGTGCCAGGTTTTCCCTGCATCATCACTATAAATGGCATTGGTATAATGGTTGGGCCAAAACTCCTTGTTGTTTCCGCCATCATAATTGCGGGTTGCCCGAATCAATCTGCCTTTCTTTTCACCGAATTCTAAGGTAATGCCATGTTCATTCATGTGCATGGAAGGAACATTTCCATTCTTGTCTCCTATTATACTCGTTTCTTCAGCTGCCCATGTTTTCCCATTGTCTTTGCTCCTGTACATTTTAAAAGGGGAAATGGGATGACCTTCTTCTACAAATGCCAAAATATCTCCACTGTTCTCATCCACGATGACTCCTCCTCCTTGAAAACCGGGCTCGGCTATCGTAATTATTGGGTCCCAGCTTTTTCCTCCATCCTCACTCCTACGTACCTGGTAACTTTTATTTCCCCAGGTGGCTACAATAGAACCATCCTTAGCGGTCACCACATTGGGAAATCGCTCCCCTGCAAAAATCTCACTTAACTCAAAAACCTCCTTGCCATCGTTCCAAAATTCATTTTTGGGTTTTTGATTGGCACAGGAACCTATAATAAAAAGCAATGCGATAAATACAGATTGTCTCACTAGAATAAATTTTATTGGTACAAATTAAGAGATCAAAATAGGTAATAGTCAATTTTAATAGTAGCCTTTGGCTAAGCATTAGCCGTCTGCATTTGTTATCCAAAGGATTTTGAGTCTACTACACTCAACTGAATATCAATAATAACCATAATCTCTTTATTTTTTATACAGAGAAGAGAATAATATAAATACTGATTAAGAAACAGTACATAACTCATTAAAAAATAGCAACTTAAAGGGTTTTACCTTTTATGTTAATTCAAGCTGTTTCACCAAAAACATTCATTTTGCATCTTTTGAATAGGCTTGTTGAATATAAAGATAGGTCTAAATACAGTCGCTATTAAACCCGAAATAGGGAATAGAAAATCTATTACGTGCTGAAATCGATTCAAAATACCCAATCGTTGCTAATTTCAATTCTACCTGCCGGAAGACAGGTTCACCATAGCGGTGCTATGCTGAAATTTCTAAACAGCCTGATTTTCTTGCGATTACAACACTTCCCTTAAACACGGAAAATCCCATTACATAATCCGGGTTAAAGAAATAACGAAATGTTTGGGATGCTTTAAAGGCGATATCGAAAACTAAAATCCCTTTATTTTTGAAGGGATTAGAAAGACATTAACCAAATTTGTCTTTATATTTGGGTTTTATAAAACACGTTAACAATTTTTATTCGATGAAATTTATTTTTGCTTTTGTATTTTTTGTATTGATTTTTAACGAGGCAGTATCACAGGAAAAATACTTACCTGGCTATGTAAAGACCTTAGAAGGGGACAGCATACCTGGACTTATAGACTATAGAAACTGGGATAACAACCCGAAAACTGTATTCTTCAAACAGAAGGGACAGGACAGCATAAAAGTTTACAAGCCCTTGGACATCGCCGAATTTGGGGTATTGGATGAAATCTATGTGGGGGCTGCAGTGGAAAAGGAAGTTACTAAGAATACGGTCTATGTACACAGTGAATCTTCCGCCTTACAGGTGAGAATGGATACAATATTCTTACAGACTTTGGTATTGGGGGAAAAGTCCTTGCTAGGAATGAAGTCTTCTGGCAAGGAGAACTATTATATCAAAGAGGGCAACAGCTATACCCTTCTGAAATACAAGTGGTACCTTGTAGAACAAAACGGGAAGGAGCTCAAAGCAGAAAACGAAACCTACAAGCGTCAACTGGCTTCCTATTTGGGTGATTGTTTGTACATGACTGCCACACTTGAAGGTGCCAGTTATGACAGCAAAAGTTTGGAAAGCATTTTTATGAAGTATTATGAATGTAAGGATGGACTGCCCGCATTTAAAAAAGTTAGAGAGAAAGTAATTGCCGAGTTAGGTATTGTGACAGGAGTATCTTCAACATCACTTTCATTTAGTAGTAGCCAAATTTTTGACATTCTAAGGATTAATTTTCCAAGCAATTACAGTGTAGTCGCAGGTGTTTTTGTTGATTTTATACTACCTAGAAATGATCGAAAATGGTCTATTTATAATGAGTTATTTTACTCTAATTATACTGTAAGTGGAAGCTTTCAAGACATCACCAATGAAAATCACTATAGAAATGTAGAAGGCGAGTTGGGTCATGGTTACCTTAAAGTAAATAATATGGTGCGCTTTAGGTATCCTTTGGGAAGTTTTAAAGTTTTTGCCAATGGAGGATTATCAAATGGATATGCCTTGAGTGAAACCAACAAAAAAACCACTGTAAATAAATTCCATACTTCAGAAACCATTGAGGAAGGCAAGTTATTGGATAAAACACGTCGCTATGAGCAAGGACTAATACTAGGTTTAGGAGCCATACAAGGACGCCTGTCTAGTGAATTCCGCTATGAGAGAGGTAACGGGATGTCTGACTACATTTTTTTGGGTGTACGGACGCATCGTTTTTTTCTTCTGCTCAATTATCGGTTCAATTAAATGGGCTTTTGGCCGTTTGATGAATGGGAAAAACAATAGATGATGGGGTGATATAGTGATGTAGTGATTTGGTGATGTAGTGATGGGGTGATGGGGTGATGGGGTGATTTTTTAAATGGTTTTTCTTTTGCCGACAAGTAGTACCCATGGTTCATTGTCTGGGGCAGTGAAGGTCTGAACGGTTTCCGATACTTTGCCTTCCTCTAAGAATGCACCAGTCTTGGGGTTGAACCATTGATAAGGCATTTCAGGCGTCAATTCATTTAAGGTAATTTCTCCACCTTCGTTAAGGTAGCTTACATAGAACGCTCCTGCCTTGGCCAGACAAAGCTTCCCTCCTGCCAGGTCTTTTCGCTTCTCCATATCTGTAAATGGCATTCCCTCCATAGCTTTCGCTATAAATCCCACATAGCGACTGCCTTCCAGGTTCAAGGCCTCCCGCCAGGACAACTCAGAATTTGCCCATTCTGCCCATCCTGCTTCATCTGCGCTCACTTTCCATTGCCATATGCCTCCTGCTCCGTAAACCACTCCCATGGTACCTCCAGACATTAGTTGCATCCAAGCTTCTTCTCCCTGCCACCAGCCAGCCCCATTTTCCGGATCTCTTATTCCTTCATAAGTAGGTTCTCCATTGGCTACTGCTTTGACAGGTTTGTTTTCATACATTTGCTCCACCTTTTTATAAATGTGCGCAGCACGATGCCCGGATTGTGCCCACTGAAAATCCAGCCAATCGGCATCTTGAAAAGATTTATTGTAATGCGGAATATAAGTATCTTGGTCAGCCCATGCAGCAATATAATCATCAGAAGGGTTATAATGAATTCCTGTAGGTTGCTGGTAAGCATCCCAGACTTCAACGGTCTCCCCTCCTTCTTTGACCCCTACTTCTGTCCCTGTGCCATCCGCACCTACCAACCACATGGCTGGACGGGCACCATAGCGTGCCACAAGGTATTTGCAATAGCGTGCATATTCTTCAGCCACAATATTCTTACCCAATACCTCTTTACCCTTCCATCCAAATCCATGAAAAACAGGTTGATAGACCGGAACAATTTCATTAGCGACAAGTATTCCCATCAGGCTGTCCAGGTACTGAAAATAATCCGCATTGATTTGATTGATATGTCCCTCTGGCAAATCTGAAAAAGCGACAGCAAAACCTTGATCCGTATCCCGGGCATTGGGACCGGTAGCCCCTTGGTCAGGCTGAAGGGTCATTAGTAAAGCAGTATTAAAGCCTTTTTCTCCTCGATCTTGGGCATAATGCGCTACATCCGCATAGGTTGCTCTCCATGGCATGGCCCAAGGCGTATCTCCTACCACGATAAAAGGCGTACCATCCGCATGGACTACATTTCGCTTGCCCTCAGACATGCGCAACAGACCATGCCGCAACAATTGATTTTCACCAGCATAAGCCACACTTTTAAGCTTTCCCTCTTGCCCATTTAAACCGTTATTCTGCTTTCGGAAGCGATGGTCCTCCATTTCCATTCCCCATTGGCAATAGGAGAAGCAAAGCGGACTTTCCAGTTTTGTCCCCCATCCCAGAAGGCAGGTCGGCGCAGTTGCTGTCCATCGGGACCTACGAACTCCGCATACATTTCTACATCCGTATAAGGATTGTCATAGGTATTGGCAGCAGTAAAAACCAGCGCTATTTCCTCCCACTGAGGGGCTTCAATGGCAGCTTTTTCCGATTGAGAGGTATTACAACTAAAGAGAAAATTACTAATGACAAGCAGGGCAAAGACAATTCTCATGGGCTTAAATTTATATTATTCACTTGACAGTAATTGATTAACTGTCTACAGTTAAGTGTATCGGTAAACGAAATCATAGCAAACAACTAATTTCCGCAGCCTATTTCTTTAATCAATTGGTTCTTGTTGAGATAAAACCTTGCAGGTTTCACTCAGCTAATTTTAACATCGCGCTGATTATCACCAAAACCTGCAAGGTTTGCGGATTTATAAATAGTAAAACCATCATTAAAATCCAGACAATACAAATAAACAGAAATTGCTCCTATTTAATCAATGCTTTCAAAAAAATTTGGTGATTTGATAAAATATGAGAATTATAGTTTATTATAATCTTAAAACAGAAGCAAAAAAATTCACAGAAACCTTTGTTGAAGGAAATGCTGGCCCCCTAAACTTTTTAGGTATCAACTTCTATAAAAATGGCCGTATTAAATACAATCCGGCCCTTAGCATGGTTAATTTGGTTTATAAACTTGGCAACTATTCCTAATTTAGGAAAGGAAAAGTCATTTAATGCTTTCCAACACGGGTTTTCCTCTCCATACCTGTGGCATATCCAAGCCAAATATCCAGGCAATGGTGGCCGCTGTATCATAGGTCATGATCAGGTCCGAAATCTCATGGTTCTTTTTTATACCCCTACGTTCAATAATCCATGGGATATATATTTCTTCCAAACTTTTTCCTCCATGGCCTTTCCCTGTTCCTCCATGATCTGAAGACAGCATAAAGATGGTTTCATCAGCAATGCCCGCCTCTTCGATGGCGTCATATATTCGACCAATTCTATGGTCTACATTTTTTAGTTCTGCATAGTATTCCGGGGTATCGTGGCCAATCCCATGTCCTACTCCATCTGGTTCACTCAAATGGATAAATACAAAATTTGGTTTCTCTGTAATAATTAATTCAGAAGCTTTTTCGGTACAGATTTCATCATCATCTCCATGCATCACCACATCAATGGCATCTTTTTCCAGCAAGTATTCAATACCACCCCAGCTATAAATTGCTGCGGTTTTAGCCTTGGGCATTTGTTCCCTGATCAAGCCAAAAATGGAAGGGTAAATCCCGTAATTACCAATTTTTGCAGATGGAATCTCCGGCGTTTTGCTTCCCCATTCAGTATATCCATGGGCCGTAGGTCCTGAGCCCATCAACATAGAAGCCCAATTTACTGCACTGGATGAGGGTAAGACTGTTCTGGCTTTTAAACTGTAACTTCCGGATTCCATAATTCTTTTAAGGTTTGGCATTTCACCCTGAGGAATTGCATAAGCTCCTAAGCCATCCAAACCCAATAATACTACATGTTTTACTTTTTTCACTTGTGCCTGTAAGGCTGCAGTACTCAGTAACATTGCTGGCAACAGCAGCACTAAGGTTAATTTTTTACAGTTCATTTATTTACTTGTTTATTATTAATTGAATCAAAACAATACGCTTTCCAACAAGTACATTCAGCAGGTAAAGCTTTCCATTTTAAAGGTTTTCACAAACAAATACTATGGTAAGCCTAGTTGTATTTAGCCTATTAAGCTTCAAAACTATCAAATACTGATAAATTAAAAGCTCCGTTCATCCCATTGTTAAGATATTTCCCATCATCTTCAAAAAGTTATCCTTACCATATATCTTTAAGTAGTATTTGGTTGTTACTGACCAATATTCAAAAAGATTGACTACAATTAAAAAAGGGGTTTATTGGCTCCACAGTTGTTCAATCAAGAATATTTGTAAGTTCTTAACCTTATATAAATTGCTCTATTTATCCAGTCTATCCTTTATTATTTCTCCAATGCCATGGGTAATTAACCATCTTGGATTCTCCCGGGTCAATAACTATCATCTCAATTTTATTTAAATAAATGGTATATTGATTTCAATTATTCCACTCGTTTTGATCCCATTTATTGACAACGTTCGTCCAACATGAAAGCTATTTGTTGTATTCTTGTTTTGGTAATATTGATCGGATTTGCAGGCCCTAGTTTTGCTATAAACCCGGATCGGGAGTATATCAGGACTCCTGACTCCGTTGCTTGGAATTATGAACAATTGAGCATTAAAACAAAGGATCATCTTGAGTTAAAGACATGGATTTATGAAGCCAACAAAGAAAGGGATAAGGACACCGTTTTAATATTGGCCTATCCAGATGCTGGTAATATGTCCTATTTTGTCTATCATGCCGCTATTTTAGCCAATGCCGGGTATACGGTAGTAACTTTTGATTATAGAGGCTTTGGTAAAAGTGACGATTTTGAAATTCAACGAGATTTTCTTTACTACACCGAATTTGCATGGGACCTGGAAGCTGTAGTCGATACCATTTCCGAAAAATTTAAGGATAGAAAAATTGGTGTTTGGGGAATGTCCATGGGTACAACAATTGCTTCTCGCGCTTATCCTGTCCTAAAGGGAAAGATTGATTTTATTATAGGAGAAGGATATGTAACAGCTACTTCAGCCATCATTGAACGCTACCAAGCATTGGATAAGCCTTTGCTTCTGCCTGAAAAGCCTAATAAATACAAGAAAGCAATAAAAGCCATTGACATTCCTCTATTGATCTTCAGCGCCTCTAATGACACGATAACTACACATCAGGATGCTGTATCCCTTTGTCAATTACTTGGTCAAAATTGTCAAGTGGTACAATTTTCAGGTGAGCACCTGACAGGATTCCAGGTCGACTATGAATCCAAAGGTTTCGGGGGATGGTATGTCGAACAAATCAATCTCTTTTTAGACAATGCGGCATCCTAAAGTCAAAAAAGATATACTTAACTGAATCCATTATCCAGCATAAAAAAGGATAATAATTGTTTATCTGGCATTAAGCATGGAGATGCCAAACTAGCGTAACAGCTAACAAGAAAATTTAGCAAAAATCTTGTTTACTTTGAATGAGCACAATGAGATTCATTTACCAATGTGGAACTGCCACAGACAATCGATACCAATGAAAAAAACATTACTATTCTCCTTCTTTTTTATTTTGATGCTGGGGAACACTCAGGGGCAGGAAGTTAAAATACCAAGCCATTGGCCCGATGCTTTCTTTTCAGGAGACCAAGGGAAAATGCATGTACAAGGCATGGCTTTGGATAGAAAAAATGGATTTATTTATCTTTCTTTTACCAATAAACTGGTCAAAATGGACCTTTCTGGCCAATTGGTAGGAAGCGTAGGCGGATTTATGGGTCACCTGGGCGATTTGGATTTCAACGAAGAGGATGGTAAAATCTACGGTTCTTTGGAGTATAAAAATGATGCAATAGGTAAAGGGATCAAAAAGACTTTGGGACAGGAAGAGAATGCAGGAGTGAATGGTTTCTATATTGCCATTTTTGATGGGGCCAAAATCTTGCGTGCAGATATGGATGCCGACACAGAGGACTTGTTGCGTACTGTTTATTTATCAGAGGTGGTACAAGATTACGAAGCTGAAGTAAATGTAGGTGATAAAATCATGCCTCACCGCTATGCCTGTTCAGGTATCGATGGACTCACATTTGCCCCTTCCATAGGAAGTTCTAACCTAAATAAAAAATATTTATATGTAGCCTATGGTATCTATGGGGATGTGGATAGGGATGACAATGACCATCAGGTAATTTTAAAGTATGATGTCAGCAATTGGGATAAATATGAAAAGCAGCTATCGCAAGATAATCTTCATACCTCAGGTCCTAAAAAACCATTAGAAAAGTATTTTGTGAAAACCGGCAATACCCGTTATGGTATTCAAAACCTGGCCTACGATTCACCTACCGGTAATTTATTTGCCGCGGTATATAAGGGATCCAAAACCCAATTTCTAAATTATGATTTATTCGTAATTGATGGACATAAAAAGCCAGTAAGCACCCGAATTGCTTCAGATAATAAAAAAATAAAAGTCAAAACTTTGTCTTTACTCCAAGCTGGGTCTAAGGATCCTGATACAGGTATTCGTGGTTGGCATTTTAAATGGGGAGCGACAGGCATACAGCCCTTGGGTGATGGTTTGTTTTATATATCCAACAATGAAAAAGGCGATAATGGATTACAGCGCACTACCTTATACAAACACAGATGGGTTGGGGATTTACAAAATGCATTTGTCAGAGACAATTGAATGCGGAATTCAAGGGGAGATTTTGTCAGCATTGTTGCAGAAAAAAAGGCAACAATACCGCCAAAATCAATTGACGTTTGATTATCAATCCGGTGGCTGACTCCACCGGCTATAATATTATCACCCCTGCCGGGGTTTTCGGTTGGCATAAAGTTTAATGTATGGTTTCGGTAAAGGACTGTTCCGTTGTGATTTTGTCAGCATTGTTGCAGAAAAATGGCAACAATACCGCCAAAATCAATTGACGTTTGATTATCAATCCGGTGGCTGACTCCACCGGCTATAATATTATCACCCCTGCCGGGGTTTTCGGTTGGCATAAAGTTTAATGTATGGTTTCGGTAAAGGACTGTATCGTTGTGATTTTGTCAGCATTGTTGCAGAAAAAAAGGCAACAATACCGCCAAAATCAATTGACGTTTGATTATCAATCCGGTGGCTGACTCCACCGGCTATAATATTATCACCCCTGCCGGGGTTTTCGGTTGGCATAAAGTTTAATGTATGGTTTCGGTAAAGGACTGTTCCGTTGTGATTTTGTCAGCATTGTTGCGAAAAAAAGGCAACAATACCGCCAAAATCAATTGACGTTTGATTATCAATCCGGTGGCTGACTCCACCGGCTATAATATTATCACCCCTGCCGGGGTTTTCGGTTGGCATAAAGTTTAATGTATGGTTTCGGTAAAGATCTGTTCCGTTGTGATTTTGTCAGCATTGTTGCGAAAAAATGGCAACAATACCGCCAAAATCAATTGACGTTTGATTATCAATCCGGTGGCTGACTCCACCGGCTATAATATTATCACCCCTGCCGGGGTTTTCGGTTGGCATAAAGTTTAATGTATGGTTTCGGTAAAGGACTGTTCCGTTGTGATTTTGTCAGCATTGTTTCAGAAAAAAAGGCAACAATACCGCCAAAATCAATTGACGTTTGATTATCAATCCGGTGGCTGACTCCACCGGCTATAATAATATCACCCCTGTCGGGGTTTTCGGGTCATATAGGTTAATATATGGTTTCGGTAAAGGACTGTTCCCTTGTGATTTTGTCAGCATTGTTGCAGAAAAATGGCAACAATACCGCCAAAATCGATTTACGTTTACTTCACTAATCCGGTAGCTCGGGCCACCGGCTATAATCAAGTCACCCCTAAAGGAGTTTACGGTTATAGTAAAGATCAAAATTTTGTTTTAATAGGAAGAGTTACAAGTTCGGTTAATGGTCCAATTGGCTAGATAGCTTTGTGTGTATCATTGAATCTCGACCAAGAAACTCTTTTATGACAGCATGTTATTTCAAGTATTTTCGGCCTTCGAAGCTTATGGTTTTTGGAGATGGATGGAGGGCGTTAAAAAAATGAGTTAGCTCCAATAAGGAGATCCACTCATTTTTAGCCCGAAATTCAGCTCCAAAAATCAAATGATGGATACGCTAATGATATATTTTCCCTAAACCTAATCCATCATTTGAAATAAGATTTGACAGCCTTGACCTTTTTGGTTCGTTTTTGGGTCAAGCCTGTCCTGATTTGCAATTCACTCAGGGCCAAAAATGAACAGTGGGAATAATGAAAAATTAACCAGTCAGGTGAGACCAGGATTACAAGGTCAATTCATTTCCATGAGAAAACGTTCATCAGGGAGATTTTGTCAGCATTGTTGCAGAAAAGCGCAACAATACCGCCAAAATCGATTGACGTTTATTTCACGAATCCAGTGGCTGATGCCACTGGCTACAAAAATATCACCCCTAAAGGGGTTCTTTATAGCAAATAATTAATTTGCGGTTCGATAAACCCAAACCATATTTTTTTAAAATCGGTGTATGCCCATCCTTGAGTTATCTCGTTTACTAAGGCTTATAAGACCAAAAAAACCGTGGATTTTCATCCACGGCTAGTTAAACCTTTTACTATTTCCAACCCTAAAAGGATTAACACAGAACACTTTACTTAATTTTTCTGAACTTTTTGATTTTATGGAAGGTAAGGAAGTTGGCATCGTGGTTATTGTGTGCTCCTCCAACCCCATCATCATAGGCTGTTCTGGACAAGAAGAGGATGTCTTTTCCATTGAATACCCAATCAAGGTATTGAAAACCATGTTTAATTATATCTTCATGCTGTAACAATACTTTCTTTTGTTCCCAATGGATTAAATCAGGAGATGAAAACAATGCTTGGGTATTTCTGATACCGGCAGGGTTCGTTCGGTCTGTGGACTCCTTAATTGCTTCAGGGATAACATTGGCAATGGTCCAGTACAGGTCACTTTTCTCATCATATCGAATAGAGAATTTTTTACTTCCTCCAGGAAAAGGTATAAAACCAGTTGAAGGATCAAAAGTGGCTTTTTTCCCGTCCGCACTAATTTTAACTCTGGCAGCTTTTTCTTCTAATGTGGAGCGATCATCTACTCGCAAAATATCCCATACCTGACCTTCTTTGTCCACAACCGCATTGCCTTCTAACCAGCCACCGAAGTTGCCATCCAAATAAGTAGAATCATAGTACAAGATATTGCTACTTGTCCAACTATCGGCTTGCAATAAATCAGCGTCAACAGGTGCTGAAAGCATAAACGCACCATATCTTTTTCCCCATTTTTTAATTGGCCCCATGGCACTTTCCATGGCTCTCCAAATTCTTCCATTGTGCTCAATGATGGGCATAGGAGCGCAATGGTACTCCCCTTCCAGGATTAAGCCATTGGTACCATTAGTAGGTTTCGTCCAGGTTTTTCCGCCATCATCTGAGCGCCTGACAAGGGTATTTCCGTGATGTCTGTCTGGTCCTATCAACCATAGGGTTCCTTGATGGACGAAAAGTTTGGACCAAAATGCCCCGTCAATTTCAGCAATTTCCTTCCATGATTTCCCCTTGTTGCTTGAGGTATAAATTTTAGAGGTGGCCCTTTTATGTTCATTGGACTCAGGTCCGAAAAAATCATGGGAAGCCACATAATCCCCATTAGGCAGAATAGCCAAACTAGGAGATCCAATGTACTTGCCTGAAGAAGCCGGACTGTAGGCCACCACAACTCCGGGCACTTTTGAATCATCAAATTGTTGTGCTGACAAGCCAAAACCGGATAACAGAACTGTAATTAAAATTGTTACTATTTTCATATTGGTTAATTTGTTTGAGTATTAATTGTTGGGAATTTTTAGGTGGTTGTACAATAGATTAAATAATACTTTATTTATTAGCCAGACCTCTCTTGGTTTATTGCACTGAAATCTGATATAGGCCTTTCATCGATTGAATGAATACTTAAACTTGTCTTTGACACCCAATTAGCCTTGATGTCAAAAAATTACAGGTAACTGTTATCACAATTCTACCGGTTAAAAATTTTTCATTTTTTAAGAAATTTACAATTGGAACAACCAAAGGAATCTCCTGCTCTTTTACAGGCCAAACCCAAATATACTTACTGTTTCCTTTATTTTCGACCTTATAAAACCAATGATTCATAATTTACCTGACAAAGTTGAAATTTAAATTGAAACCTTTAGTTTTTCAGGTATTAAATGGCATACATTCATGGACTCCAATTTTATGGGCAATATAATAATTGGGCTCATTATTTGCGGATAAAATCTATGGATACACCTACTAATCCCCATGAAGATATATTTATTCGGGTTTAAAATCATTCAAAAAGAAAGCCGCTACGGTTAAGAGGTGATGAATTTAACAGTGTCTATATTAATGTGTGCTTTTTTGCTTAAATGTTTAATGGGAATAAATATTGGCTTAGTTAATTACTGTTTTTTTTCGTTATTCCTTATAATTCCCCTTCATCACTACCGGATGAGGGGTTTTGGGATTCTAGTAAAAATATAATTTTAAAACCAAGCTATCTATTTAACGCCAAAAACCAACTAACCATGAAAGCAGCAGTTTTTCACAAACCAGGCCAAATCCAAGTCGATAATGTAGAAGACCCTTCACTAATTGACGCAACAGATGTTATTTTAAAAGTTACTTCTACTGCCATTTGCGGATCTGATCTCCACATTTTAAGCGGTGCAGTTCCCCAGGCAGGCAGTATGATTATGGGGCATGAATTCATGGGCATTGTAGAGGAAGTAGGAAAAGGAGTCAAAAGGCTAAAAAAAGGAGACCGAGTGGTAGTGCCTTTTCCACTCGCTTGTGGTCACTGTTTTTTCTGTAACCATGGAGCTTCCCCTCATTGTGAACAGTCGAATTATAAAAACTATGGCCCCAACGGAAATCTTACCGATCAGAAAGGAGGCGCATTGTTTGGATATACCGATTTATACGGTGGATATTCAGGAGGTCAGGCAGAATATGTACGGGTGCCTTATGCCGATATCAGCCCTCGAATCGTTCCAGATGAAATGAGTGATGATCAAGCACTTTTTCTTACCGATATATTTCCTACAGGCTGGTCTGCCATCGATTGGGCACAACTCAAAGGAGGTGAAACGGTAGCAATTTTCGGATCAGGACCAGTTGGATTAATGGCCCAAAAAGCGGCCTGGATTAATGGGGCAGCCCGAGTCATTGCCATTGATCCTCTAGAATACCGACTAAAAAAAGCCCGTGAAGTAAATGGTGTTACGACGCTTAATCCCCATAAAGTGGAGGTGATTGAGGCCATTCGTGATATGACAGAAGGCCGCGGTGCGGATGTCTGTGTAGATGCGGTAGGTTTTGAGCCGGAAAGAACCATGATGGATAAATTAAAGGCCACTGTTAACTTTGAAAAAGGAAGTATGAAAGTGCTGGATATGGCTTTTAAAGCTGTAAGAAGAGGGGGTACTGTAAGTATTATGGGCGTATATGGTTCTACGTATGACAACTTTCCACTTCACAGGGTATTTGATAAAGCCATTACGATCAAACAGGGACAGGCCCCAGTCTTGAATTATATCGATAAACTTCTCTCTCTTGTCCAGGAAGATAAAGTAAAATTGGATGATATCATTTCTCATACCCTCCCATTGAGCGAAGCTTCAAAAGGCTATGAAATATTTGATAAAAAAGAAGATGACTGTGTGAAAGTTGTACTGAAACCGTAAACAATACCTTTAAATTAAAGCGACAGGAAAAATTTAATCAAACCTAAAATACTTAAACCGTTTTAGCGGACCAAATAGGTGCTTCACAGGTAGAAACTAAAAAAATAGGGAGTGAGGCTTGACCTCACTCTTATCATCCAAACATTTATAGTTTACTAAATCAAAATCATGTCAATAATATGGATATTAAGCATTTTCTAATCACCCTATTGTCAGGTGTAGCAGGTACAATTGCCATGACCTTGGTAATGTATATATACAGTTCATTGTCAAACCATTTCACTAAAGTTATCCATATATTGGGAAGCATGATCTCAGGAGAAAGCAATTTTGTGAATCCTTCCAAAAAAGCTATATTCCTAGGTACTTTGGCCCATTTCGGAGTGGGCATTATTTTCTCATTTACTTATTTTCTATTATGGAACTGGGGAATATTTCGAATTAATTTTCAAGATGCTGTAATAATAGGCGCAGCAAGTGGAGGCGTGGCTGTCGTTGTTTGGAAAACTTACCTAAGCTTATACAATCAGCCTCCAAAAATATCCCAGTTTCACTATTTCATGGCATTGTTCCTGGCCCATATTGTTTTTGGGATCGTCAGTGTAAATGTCTTTCAACTTATTACGGACAGTCCAGAATTTTGGTACCAATTGCAGGAAAGGGCCAAACTAACCTCTGAATTACACTAAACATAAATATTTTAGCTTTCTTCCATTAATTGCAATGGTATACTTTTGACACTTTTTTGAAACAAGGTTACCAGAAAAATAGCTCTTTTTGTAATTATTGGATTTTGACACAAGCGATAATAATCTAAATGACACATTGAATGAGTTACTTGTATATAGTTTTAATATCGATTTTAATAGTTTCAGCATTGATTTCAGTGCTATTGACCAACTCTAGAAGCAGCAATGAAATCCAATTGGAAGGCAACAAATTAACCATTTGGCATCCTTTAAGAAAAGAAGTTATAAATCTGGATTCAGACCTTAAAAGCTGGAACTTACAAAAGGTACAGATGTTGTGGAGGGGGAAATTGTATTCTGTTAACCTGGAATTAAAATCAGGTAAATGGGAAAAAGTTTATTTCAGGTCCCGTGTAGGGAAAATAGAAGACCTTATAGATCACTTGCAAACTACGGTTGCCGATAAAAAAACCAATTGACAAAGCACTTATGAATCAGGTTGAATTTTTGAGAGAAGAGTAAAATAACCCAAGCATAGCTTCACTTGAAGGTACAAAAAAAGGATAAATTCAACCAATTTTTTTGAGGAGAGCTATTGAAATTTGAGGATAATATTTCTGCCATAACTACTGTTCAGTTACCTCTAAGGCAATGTTCAGTTACCTCTAAGGCAATGTTCAGCTCCCACAGCAAAGTGAAATCGCACTGAATTAGAAATATTTTAAAGAAAAATAGTTTTATATGGTGAAAAATGATTACCTTTACAACATCCAAAAAATGTTTGGGTACAATAATTAAGTAAGTGCGCTGCAAAGGCAGTGAGAAATAACGGTTTAAGTAGTATTTTCCTCTAAGAATCTCTCCCTACGTTTACAATAGTCGATTTACATCGGGCTATTCCCTCAACATTTCCTTCCTTATTGAAATAAGTTTTATTTAATTCTATTTTTATTAAAAAGCTATCTTTTGCCAAATCAGTAGGTCCTGATTTTTCCTCTACACTAAGGTATCGTGTATCGGAATATTTCAAAAACAACAAAATAAGCAAATATGGAAATGAACATATGATTGTAAAAACAATCTTTATGTTGCTTCTGTTTTTTGCTCCATTAGTTGTGATTATTTTCGTCCCATTTACAAGTGTGTTACTATTGTTTGGTTTATTCATCATTAGTGGATTTGGAATGGCGGGAATAGGGATGGGAATCATGCATGATGCTATTCACGGGTCTTATTCTAACAATAAGTATATTAATAGGTTTATGGGTTATACCATTAACCTTATTGGTGCAAACAATGAGGTATGGAGGTTGCAACACAATGTGCTTCACCATAGCTTTACCAATATTGAGGAACATGATGACGACATCAATGCGCCGTTTTTTCTACGTTTCTCGCCAAATGCTAAAATAAACAGACTTCATAAATTTCAACATCTATATGCCTGGTTTTTTTATGGATTGTCCACCATTTCATGGATAACCTCTAAAGATTTTATTAGGCTTACCAGGTATTATAGAATGGGTTTGATCAAAAACAAAAAGACTTATCAATTGGGTTTGGTCAAAATGGTTTTATGGAAATTATTGTATTACTCTTATGCGCTGGTATTGCCTTTGGTAATGTCAGGTTTTGCACCAGGAGTGGTGATCTTGGCCTTTTTGGCTATGCATTTTGTAACTGGCTTGTCGATATCACTGGTTTTTCAATCCGCACATGTGGTATCAGAAGTTTCCTTTCCTTTGCCTAACAAAGAGGGCAATATGGAAGATGAGCGTATGGCCCATCAATTGGCGACAACCTGCAATTTCTCCCCAAATAGCAAGGTTTTGTACTGGCTAGTTGGAGGACTTACAAATCAGATCGAACATCATTTGTTTCCAAATATAAGTCATGTTCATTATAAGAAATTAGCTCCTATTGTGGAGCAGACATCCAAGGAATTTGGATTGCCGTACCATAACAATGGAAATTTCACCTCAGCCATAGCCAAGCATTTTAAAATGCTTTACTTACTAGGTCGAATGGAACTTCCATCAGTAAAAAAATAATTCAACAACAATATAATTATAATAATGCAAGAAGGAATAGTAAAGTTTTACAACACAGAAAAAGGGTATGGGTTCATTACCCCAAAGGATTCAGGTAAGGATATCTTCGTCCATAACAGTGGTCTTATTCATGAAATCATGGAAAACGATGAGGTTTCCTATGATACAGAACAAGGAAAAAAAGGGCTCAACGCCATTAACGTTGAACGCATAGATTAATAACACAATATTACAATTCAAACAATAATACAATGCAAGAAGGAACAGTAAAGTTTTTCAACACAGAGAAGGGGTACGGATTTATTACTCCAAGTGATTCAGGTAAAGATATTTTCGTCCACAGTAGTGGATTGATCGATGAGATCAGAGAAAATGACAAAGTATCTTACGAAGCTGAGCAAGGTCAAAAAGGACTTAACGCAGTTAACGTTGAGGTTATCAGCTAAATAAAATTAGCTCAGAAAATTAAGAAGTGATCATTTTATGATCACTTTTTTTTTGTTTATACCCCTACTAATCTAGTACTACCTCTTTATAGCACCTGCTACGGTAACTTACAGGGGACACGCCAACAAACTTTTTAAAGAGTCCTCTAAAGGTTTTTACATCATTATAGCCGACGTCATACATAACTTTATTAATGCTTATTCGGTCACCCTCCAACTACTTTCTAACTGCTTCTACCCTGACTCATTGAATGTATTCAATTACCGTATTGGAAGTGGCTTTTTTAAACCTTCGTCCAAAGGTTCTCCTGCCTAACGAAAATAGCTCAGAAATTTCATCTACAGTAAGTTTTTTCTTATAATAAGACTCTATATATTCATGGGGCTTCTTTCACAGCTTTATCACTAGGGTATTTTTGTCCCTTCAAAATAATAAATGGAGACTTACTTTGACGATTGATATCGATTTTCAAATATTTTTGAAGAAAGTACCGCCATGTCCCCTCCTACAAATTTTTCCATCAAATATAGGTTCAAATTCAAAGAGGAATAGGAATAGGCACCACCACTCGTTTATAAGCCTCGATCATCAGTGATGATTTTGTCATGCAAAAGGTTTACCTCAGGGTACATTTCCCGAAATTCTTTGGTTATAAGCCAGTGTGTGGCACAACTTCTCCCATCCAATAGCCCCGTTTTGGCCAACAGAAAAGCTCCCATGCATAAGCTAGCCACTTCGGATCCTTTTTCATACTGCTTATTAATCCAGGGAATAAAATCAAGATTGAGCTTTTATATCATAAACGTCACCATTAATGGCCGGAATAATAATTAAATACGGTCTTATTCAGTTCTTTAATGGTACCATCCGGTTTTACGATGAAAATACCATTGCTGACCTGACTTTCTCTGAAAAGGCCAACCAAATGAACAACGAACAATAGTGATTGGCCGGTGCGTTCCAAATGTCCATTGACCATGGTCAACATTTTGTGGGTAGCCGCAAGATTACTTATACTGGTATCCCCTTCTGGGACAAGAATAGAGATGTGTTTTATTCAAGCAAATTACAAATTAAGAATGTCGCAATCAACCCCTTACATTGTCGTATCTACATAGTGTAATTGACAACAAATTTATAGAAATTTGAATGTACCAAAAATAGGCCCCACTATGAAACAAGAATTATGGCTCAATCTGCCTGTTAAAGACCTGGGAAAAACCAAAGCCTTTTTCACTGGCCTGGGTTTTGAAGTTATAAGAGATGCCCCTGAAATGGTAGGCTTCAAAATTGGTGATGTACCGGTAATGATGGTAACCCTTGCTCAGTTTGAAAAATATGCTTTGCAAAGGGTTTCAGACACTACAAAAGGGAGTGAAATGCTACTATCAGTTGGCGCTCCCGACCCTGAGTATGTAGATATTATAGCTTTAAAGGTGCAAAAAGCTGGTGGTAAAGTGTTCTCTCCACCAGCTGAAATTCAAGATTGGATGTATGGCTGTGCATTTACAGATTTGGACGGGCATCGTTGGAATATATTGTACATGGACCTTGATAAAATGAAAGAAGCATAAATGACAAAAATAACAATACCTACCGATTGTAGTAACTCCCCTAAAAAAGCCTTTCTAAAAGACTTTAATATTGCATTTGTTACAGGCAAAGCAGATTATATCATTGAGCATGTTTCTGAGGACATTGTCTGGGAAATTTATGGGCACAAATCCATACAGGGAAAAAGTCGATTTTCTCTTGAAATTAAGGCCATGAAAAACTGCGCCGCTGACGAATTAAACTTACATGCCATTATAACCCATGGAAGGGAAGCCTCAGTCAACGGGGAGATTAAAATGGGAGGTAAAACATATGTCTTTTGCGATGTTTACCATTTTACCGCTGCTCCAAGCACCATTATTAAGGCAATGCATTCATACATAATAAAAATCAATGGCTAAGCAGTACATCATAAATTTAACATTTACTAATATTCATCTTAACACATAAAATTTATATATTATGGCTTCAGTTAGCACTTACCTCAATTTCCCTCGAAATACAGAGGAAGCATTTAACTTTTACAAATCTGTTTTTGGTGGTGAATTCTTTGGGAATGGCCCCATGAGATTTGGCGATATTCCACCTCAGGAAAATATGCCCACTTTACCTGAGGCCGACTAAAAGCTTATTATGCACATTGAGTTGAAAATCCTGGGCGTACATAGCTTAATGGGCACTGATGCCCCTGAATCAATGGGCTTCCAAATTAATTTTGGAAACAATTCTTATATTAACCTCCAGCCAGATACGCGTAAGGAAACGAAAAAGTTATTTGATTCCCTTTCTGAAGGTGGCCAAATAACCCAAGAACTTCAGGAAATGTTTTGGGGTGACTATTACGGTAGTTGTACGGATAAGTTTGGCGTTCATTGGATGTTCAATTGCGGTGAAAAGGTAGGACACGATGCATAGGTCTTCCAGCTATTTAAGCTTTTATTCTCAGCTAATATTTATATCAGCCCTGGAGGAATAAATACAACAGTGACATGTAAAGTAGTTTTTATCCGATAAAGCGTTAGATGGAATTCTAATAGAATTTTTTCTAATCTAAGAAAACTAAATTGAGTCAAGATTTGAGTTTCACTTTTTTAACCCAACTTGGCTCTACGCATCATATTTTCATGAATTTTCAGAGGTGTAAGTGCCTTTATTGCGTTTAAAGGCCGATTATTTTGGCTTTTTTCATTTGTAGTGATGTACGGTTGTTGTTTGTTTATTTTACATTTCCTATATTTGTGTCATGTTCATCAGGGAAGTCAAAAAACAGCGAAGCAAAGACAGCAAAACTTTTTTCCAGTACAATCTGGTTCAAACCTCCAGGATTGAAGGAAAAGTCAAACAGAACGTCATACTGTACCTGGGCTCAGACCCCCTTCTGGCAGACAAGGATAACCGGAAAATTGTCCTGAGCATGCTTAAATCGAAGATTTTCATGCAACCCGACATCTTTCCCCATGATGCCCCCGAATATTTGCACACACTGGCTTTGTCTCTTTACGAAAAGTACCTTATCAAATACGGCGAGCCAGAACCGGACCAGGTCTCCATCCCCCCGGCACCCGAGAGGGCCGAGATGCACCATGTCGATATCAAAGGACTTCAAGTGGCCGATGTGAAGAGCTTTGGCGGCGAACATTTGTGCAGGCAGGTATTGGACAAGCTTAAGCTAAGGGAATGCCTGCTCAACCTGGGTTTTGAGGGTAAGCAGGCTGATAAGGCACTGATAGCCATCGCCTCACGGGCTGTTTTTTCCAGTTCCGAGTACAAAACCGCACAGCTGCTGGAGATGAACAGCGAACTGGCAGGATGTTTCGGATACCGCTCTTCGATCACCCATAAACAGCTTTATGCAGTTTCCGATCAACTTTACGCCCACAAAGAGAAGATTGACAGTTTCTTATATGACCATATCACCGATATGTTTGACATTGAGGACAAGCTGGTCATCTTCGATATCAGCAATACTTATTTTGAGACAGGCAAAAAGGGCAGTAAGTTAGCCTTCCATGGAAGAAGCAAGGAAAAGAGGAGCGACTGTCCGTTGGTGGTCTTTACCGGGGTTATCAATGCCCAGGGATTTATCCGGCACTCCCGTATCTACGAAGGCAACAAGCCTGATACCAACACACTCTCCGATATGGTGGAAGACCTGGAAAGACACAGTGGCAAGGCCCATAAAAAGACCATCGTGATGGATGCCGGGATTGCCACGGAGGACAACTTGGCCCTGATTAGGGAAAAGGGCTATGACTATGTCTGCGTATCACGCAAAAGGCTTCGGAATTATTCGGCGGCAACAACCGTCAGCCAGTTTACCGACAGGGACAAGAACAAAGTGAAGCTGGCCATTTTCCACCCTAAAGGCTATTCAGACACCTGGATGTACGTGCAGAGTGCTGCCAAAAGGAAGAAGGAAGAATCAATGGCCGGAAAACTGGCAGGGCGTTTTGAAGAAGAGCTGCAAGGCATCAGAGCGGCCCTCAACAAAAAGGGAGGCACCAAAAAGGTTGAAAAAGTATGGGAGCGGATCGGCAGGGCAAAGCAAAAACACAATCGGGCATCCGGCAGATATCAGGTCAACGTAGAGCAGTCCAAAGGGACAGCCACCGACATAAAATGGGAACGCAGGGCCGACTCGGTACGAGATGAGAAGGAAAAGGGGGTATATTTTATCCGTACCAGTTATAAGGATCCTGGGGAAAAAGAGCTTTGGGATATTTACAACACCATAAGAGAGGTGGAATCTACCTTCAGATGCCTGAAGTCTGACCTGAGCATCAGACCAGTTTTCCATCAAAATGACGAAAGGATCGAAGCACACATCTACCTGACCATATTGGCCTATCAACTGGTAAATACCATCCGGTACATGCTCCGGAAAAAAGGCATCCGTCATGACTGGAAGAATATCCTGCGCATCATGGCCACACAGACCATCCAGACCATAGAACTGCCAACCGATAAAAAGGATATCCACATAAGAAAACCCTCAAAGCCAATCAGGGAAGTCCAACAGATCTACAAGGCCACTGGCTGTACGGATACACAAAAGGCAGTGAAAAAATATGTAGTGTACCACTGATTTTGTAAAACACTAATAATCAAAATGTTAATTTACTCAATAGCCAAGTTGGGTTAAAGGTTGAATCTCATGGCTTTGATTATTACGTTCTATCTAGATGATATTAAATAAACCTTAAATGTCTAACAAATGAAAATTGCAACAATAATTGTTCGTGTTCTTCTAGGCGCTTTGTTCCTCCTTGCCTCGGTAACGTACTTTTTAAATTTGGTTCCTCAACCTGAGTTGACAGGAGACATGAAAACATTCAATGAAGGACTGAATGCTTCATTCTATTTAATGCCAATCGTAAAAACCATTGAATTGGTATGTGGAATCGCTTTTATCTCAGGACGCTTTGTTCCATTGGCATCAGTTTTAATTTTTCCAATAGTAGTGAATATTGTAGGTGTACATATTTTCCTGGCACCTGAAGGGTTACCTGTCGCCATTTTTGTGTTAACTGCGAATTTATTCCTAGCCTATCAAAACAGAACTCACTATAAAGGGTTGATATCAATTAAATGAAAATGTAAAACTAAAAACCTTTATTTTCCTAAGTATTCAAGTCCCGATTAACCGTTTTTCCGACACCTGCCGATTTTAAAGCCTATTCTTTGCGCAAAAAATAACGAGCTCATGCCTCAGGTTAAATCTTTAAAATAAAAAATTCAGGGCTAATATTTGTCAGAATAAAATTAATCCCTTATATTAAACTAATCATTTAATCGATATAAAAAGATGTGGTATAAGGGTTTAAGTATAGTTATTTCCTGCTTTTTACTGACAGGTTGTTTAGGGGATTTCAAAACCGGCGAACAGCTTTACAACAGTGGCGCTTATGATGAAGCAGTAGAAGAGTTTAACAAAGTGCTTTTTGTCAGCATTACAGACTTAAAGGCTTTACACCTTCGGGCCAGGTCTTATGAGGAGTTAGGAAAATATGCAGATGCATTGGCAGATTACAAAAAAATCATTGTCCTAAATCCCAAATATGCTTATGCCTATGCAGGTATTGCAAAAATCGCCTGGGAGCAGGAAGATTATAAGGAAGCAGAAAAAAACTTGCTTTTTGCAGCCATGATTGAGCCTGAAGATTATGACATTTTATTGTTTCTATCAAGGGCAATGATTAAAAATGAAAATTATAAAAGTGCCATTGAATTTGTAAATCTGGCTATTGATCTTAAACCTGAAGAACCCAGTCCCCATTATTATAAGGGAATAGCCATGGGCTCTACAGGAGATGGTCTGGGAGCGGTCGTCTCCTTTAATAATTACATCAACCTTGAACCAAACAATGTCAGTGCCCTCTATAACCGGGCTTTTGCTTTTATGAAATTAGGATACTATCCCTGGGCCGTTGAAGATTTTGACAAGGTATTGGACCTTGAGCCCAAACATTATGGCGCATTGGCAAGAAGGGCCGTTTGCTTAATGGCCAAAAACCCAAAGCAATCCTGCTTTGATTTGGAAACAGCTGCCCTAAATGGAAATGCTTATGCCAAAGAACAGCATCAATTGAGTTGTCTCAATAGCCGATAGTATACCTTACGCTACAATTATTTTTCACATTCTTTAACCCTTACTGTTTTTCAAATTTTTCAGTTCTCAGAAGTATATTCCGTATTAAATTATACTTTTGTATTCTTAAATATGAAAAGCAGTAAACTCGTCATCATCCCCACATTTAATGAGATGGAGAATATCCAGGATCTCATCGTTGAAGTTATGGCCTTGCCGGAAGACTTTGATTTACTGGTGATAGATGACAATTCACCGGATGGGACTTCCAATTTGGTAAAGCAAATGCAGGAAACCTATCCAGAGCGCCTTTCCCTTATGGTAAGGAAAGGGAAATTGGGATTAGGCACTGCCTACCTCGAAGGCTTTGCTTATGCCTTAAAAGAGGGATATGAGTACATTTTTGAGATGGATGCAGATTTCTCTCACAATCCACAAGACTTAAGCGTTTTATATACTGCTGCCGTAAATGGCAATCATGACCTGGTGATTGGCTCCAGGTATGTATCCGGAGTAAATGTAGTCAACTGGCCCATGGGCAGGGTATTAATGTCCTTTTTTGCCAGCAAGTATGTGCAGTTCATTACCGGAATACCCATCAAAGACACTACAGCAGGTTTTGTCTGCTACAATAGGAAGGTACTCGAAGCAATTTCATTGGACAAGGTGAAATTTATCGGCTATGCTTTTCAGATAGAAATGAAATTTACTGCATGGAAAATGGGCTTTGATATTCTGGAGGTACCTATCATTTTTACCGACCGTACGCGAGGAACTTCAAAGATGTCGAAGCACATTTTTAGAGAGGCGATCCTAGGAGTGATTTACATGAAGGTAAAGAGCATCTTTATAAAACCTAAACGGGTTAATCAAATTTAATAGATTTGATGGGGTTTACATTACTGATAATTACGGCCGGAATAAACAATACCACCGTAGTAATCACCAATATCAAGACATTTAATCCTAGAATGATCGGCCAATCCCAAACGATAGGTACATAACTCATGTAGTAATTTTCCGCATCAAGTTTTAGAAGATGCGTGGTTTGTTGGATCAGGCCAAAGCCCAAACCAATCAAATTACCCAACAACATTCCTCTTCCGATAATGCGGATTCCATTCCAGATAAAAATATTTCGGATCTGTTGATTGGTACTGCCCAATGCTTTCAATAAGCCTATCATAGAGGTACGCTCCATAATCAAGATAAAGAGAATGGACACCATATTAAAGGAAGCAACGAATAGGATCAAGGCTAAAAAAACGTAGACATTGTTATTCAGCAATTCCAACCAGTCAAAAATCTGAATAAATTTATCGGTTACCTTGGTTAGTTTCAGTTCGTAATCGATACTTTCATACAACTCATCTTCATAAAGATCAATTTTTTCAGGATCTTTTAAAAAGACTTCATAGCCTCCCACCTTGTCCTCGTCCCAGTTATTCAGCACCTGGATAACCCTTATGTCACCCAGAATGAATTTATCATCAAAATCTTCCAGAAAGGTTTCATACAAGCCCACCACTTCCAACCTCCTGAACCGAGGAGGATCTTGTACAAAATACATGGTGACCTTACTGCCCACGTCCAGAAGCATTTTTCTGGCAATTTTGGTGCTGACCACAATTTCATTGGATGAGCTGCCCGTTTCTCCAAATTGAATAAACCGCCCTTTGACCATCGATGGCTTAAAGGCCAGGCTGTCAAAATCACGCCCCACTCCTTTCATCATAACGCCTTCTACCTCCTCTTCACCTTTGATAAGGCCTGGCTTGTTAGCAAAAACCTGAACATGTCGGATATAGTCCCTGTCCCTGTAATTTTGGTAAAAGTCACTGTTGGTGCTTGTGGGTGAATCCTCAACGGATTGACTCATCACAAAGCGATTGACCTGGTAATGTCCCGTGAAGGAAAATACCTTGTTGGAAATCACCGATTGAAAACCTCCCAAAATTAAAAAGGAAATGATCATAATAGATAGTCCCAGCGCAATACTGGCTACAGCAATCCGATGGATGGTTCCGGTGAAACCTCCCGTCTTTTTAAAACTGATTCTTTTTGCAATGAAGTAGGAAAGGTTCAATGAAGTCGTTTATTTTGTTAACCGAAACGCAAATTAACATGAAGCACCTTAAATTAATACTTATCCTGGCTTTTTTGTTTGGCAACATGACATTTTGTAAGAGTAAGCCGGACAATGACAGCAGTTCCTTAGATAAATCAACCCCTAAAGAAGTGCCAAAAATGATTCTCCCTGGTGCTGACCGACCAGGCGTTTATTTACCTAAACTGATTGGAAAAAGAGTTGCTTTGGCGGTTAACCAAACCAGCATACTGACCTCTAAAGACAATTTACACCTGGTAGACTTCTTATTAGCACAAGGCATTGAGGTCAAAAAAGTTTTTGTTCCTGAACATGGCTTTAGAGGAGATGCCGATGCTGGAGAAAAAGTGGACAATACCGTAGACCCTAAAACCGGTCTTCCATTGGTTTCTCTTTATGGAAAGTCAAAAAAACCTTCCACCGAAGCCCTTGCTGATGTGGACATCGTGATTTTTGACATTCAGGATGTTGGGATTCGCTTTTATACCTTTATCAGTACCTTGCACTATTTAATGGAGGCCTGTGCAGAACAAAACAAAACCCTTATGGTATTTGACAGGCCCAACCCCAATGGAGACTATATAGATGGTCCAATCTTACAAAAAGGGTATGAAAGTTTTGTTGGAATGCATCCTATTCCCATTGTGCATGGCCTTACTGTTGGTGAATTGGCTCAAATGATCAATGGAGAGGGCTGGCTAAAGGATGCCGTAAAGGCTCCCTTAGAAGTGGTTCCTGTAGCGAACTGGAAACATGAAAATCACTATTCCTTACCTGTAAAACCTTCTCCCAATTTACCAAATGATGTTGCTATTCGCTTGTACCCCTCACTTTGTTTTTTCGAGGGTACGGACATAAGTCTGGGAAGAGGTACGCAATTTCCTTTTCAAGTGTACGGCTATCCTGATGCTAAATTTGGAGATTTCACATTTACTCCAGTAAGCATCGAGGGAATGTCCAAGTTTCCACCCCAGCAGGATAAACTTTGTTATGGTAAGGATTTAAGGGAAGAACCCCTCTCCCACCAATTCACGCTGTCTTACCTATTAGAAACCTACCAAATAGCCAACAAAGGAGCTGCCTTTTTCAATTCGTTTTTTGACAAGCTTGCTGGCTCTGATCAATTAAGAAAATTAATCATTGCAGGAGAATCGGAGGCAAGCATCAGGTCTACCTGGCAGCAAGGGCTAGACACCTACAAGGCAAACAGAAAGCAATACCTGATCTATGAATAAAGCAATGGAAAAAAAAGACATAAAAATAATATTTATGGGTACACCAGAATTTGCGGTGGCACCTTTGGAAGCCTTAATCGAAAATGGCTGGAATATAATTGCCGTGATCACGGCCCAAGACAAATTGCAAGGCAGAGGAAGAAAGCCAAAAAGCTCTCCAGTGAAGGATTGTGCCGTCCAGCATGGTATACCTGTACTTCAACCTGCCAACCTGAAACATCCCGACTTTATAGAAACCCTTAAGTCCTATCAGGCAGACCTTCAGGTGGTCGTCGCTTTCAGGATGTTACCTGAAGTGGTTTGGTCCATGCCTCCTATGGGTACTTTTAACCTTCACGCATCACTATTACCAGATTACCGAGGTGCTGCTCCTATCAACTGGGCCATTATCAATGGGGAAACCAAAACAGGGGTTACTACCTTCTTTTTAAAGCATGAAATCGATACTGGGAGTATTTTATTTCAGGAGGAAGTGCCCATTCTACCAGAAGACAATTTGGGGGATCTGTACGACAAATTAATGGAGAAAGGATCAAACTTGGTAGTGAAGACTTTGGATGCTATTGCGAAGGATTACATCCAACCCAAGGTACAGGATGAAAGCAAAGCCCTGAATCATGCGCCAAAAATATTCAAGGAAACAGGTGAAATCAACTGGAGTCAACCTGCAGTTGCTATTCATAATCTTATCCGAGGTCTTTCACCCTACCCAGGTGCATGGTGTCAGATCAATGGTAAGACCTGTAAAATCTTCAAATCTGAAGTAATTGCAACAAGCAATACTACTACAGAACCAGGGGCTATTAAAACGGACAACAAAACCTATGTTCATTTTCAGACAGGAGAAGGCATATTGTCAATCTTGAATCTTCAAATGGAAGGCAAGAAAAAAATGGACATTGGGGACTTTCTGAGAGGGAATTCGCTTACAGAATAAATAATTTAACAAAAAAGAAGGCTATAATTAAACCAATTGGTTAAATTATAGTCAAAGACATGAATGGAACCAAAAACCGATGCTGAACTTCTGGAAATGATCAATTTCTCAAAAACCCGTGACAAGGGTTTTAGGATATTGGTAGAAACTTACCAGAGGAATGTTTACGGTATCGTTAGGAAAATGGTAATCATTCATGAGGATGCGAATGACGTTGTCCAAAACACCTTTATAAAAGCTTTCAAGAACATTGATAAGTTCAATCAGAAATCTTCGCTTTTTACGTGGATTTACCGAATTGCCGTCAATGAAAGTTTGAATTTTATTGAAAAGAAAAAAAGAAAGTTTTCTATTCCGATCGAAGATTATCACGAAAAGATGGAAAATTATGTGGATCAATCGCCCTTGGTAGATGGCAATGAAATAGAAAAAAAACTTCAAAAAGCCATTTTAAAACTACCTACCAAGCAACGTTTGATCTTTAACCTTAGGTATTTTGATGAATTACCTTACGAGGAAATGAGTAAAATCACTGAAACAAGTGTAGGGAGTCTAAAGGCGGGATATCACCATGCTGTCAAAAAGATTGAAGATTATCTGAGCAACGATTAAACCTATTGCCAAAAAAACAGTCAAACACCCGTATGGAAAAATTCTCAAAAAAGAATATATTCAAAACTCCGGAAAATTACTTTGAGAATCTTCCGGATCAAATTCTAGAAAAGCGAAAACCAAAAGCTTTGCATTACTACCTCAGTGGTATGGCAGCAGCTGCAGTAGTGGTAATTGGATTCTTTTTGTTTAATGGCAGCGAAACGGTGACCTCTTCATTGAGTTATCAGGTACAGTTAAATGAAGAAGTAGAGTATTACATTGAATCAGGCGTATGGAATGTAGAAGATGTATTGTTATTGGCTGAAAACCCAAACGAAATCTTAGATGATATCACAGAGGAAGAATGGAGTAATCAGACATGGGTGACTGAAGGTTTATTGGAGAATGAAATATTTTATTAACATGAAAAACTTAGCAATTGTTTTCTTACTAATGATACTATCTCTTTCTGGGTATGCTCAGAAAAGCAATGAGGTAGACAAAGAAAAACTGGAAGCAGCAAGAGTGGCCTTCATTACCAACCGCTTGTCCCTTAGCCCAGAGCAAGCCGAGAAATTCTGGCCGCTGTACAATGAATTCCAGGACAAACGAAACACGATGATGCGAGAGATGCGCGGCATTTCTAAAATAGCTGATGATGAAATCTCAAATGCCCAAGCTAAGGAATTGATGGAAAAGAGGTTTAGTATTCAAGAAAACCTTATGAACGCTGAGAAGGTCTTTCTAAGAAAAATAGCAGATACCCTTAGTCCTCTGCAAGCCTTAAAATTAAATGAAATCAACAGAGATTTTACGCGTCATATCTATAGAATGCAAAGAAAACAAAGAGAACCCAGGTCAGAGGGAAGTAATAAATAATACCAAATAACGGTATTACAAGTAGTTATTGTCACAAGAGTAGGAACTAAAAATTGGATAAGGCATTAGAGGTTAATTGTAATCTCTAATGCCTTTATTTTTTTTAAAAATAGCTTTATGGTTTGTCTAAAGAATGAATAAAAACTTGCCTTTCATATTCCCTCAGCCCTTTATTGGTTAAATGACACCTTTTCACTACCAAATTATTGATCATTCTGTCCCAATGGAAGTAAAAAATGCTTTCCTTCTAAAAAAAATTGTCCCCCTTTTAAGCATATTTTTTGTTAATTTGTAGAATGCAGCAGCAAGCAATATCCCTTCTTTCACTAAACGAGCTGATCAAAAGTACTTTAGATAGTCACCTCGCCCCTACCTATTGGGTCATTGCAGAAATTGGTGAGCTAAGGGCCGGAGTAAGAGGACATGCTTACCTGGACTTGATCGAAAAATCTGAGGGAAATATTTTAGCTAAAATCCGGGGGAATATCTGGTCCTACACCTATCAATCTATTTCAAGAAAATTTGAAAGTACAACTGGAACAGCCCTTAAGGGAGGCATGAATATCATGGCGCTGGTGAGTGTTCAATTTCATGAGCTGTATGGAATAAGTCTGGTAATTAAGGACATCGATCCAAATTTCACCTTAGGTGAAAGGGCTAGAAAACGCCAGGAAATTATCAGTCGGCTAACAAATGAAGGATTAATAGACCTAAACAGGCAATATGTATTGCCCGTAGTAAGTCAAAAAATAGCCATCATAAGTTCAGTAACCGCTGCAGGCTATGGGGATTTCATCAATCAATTGGATCAGAATCCGCAGCGGTACAAAATCCATTACCAACTTTTTCAGGCCGCCATGCAAGGAAAAGATGCTGTACCTCAAATAATTCAAGCGATCCAACAAATTGAAGATTTATTGGTAGAAAAGAAATTTGATCTTTTGGTCATTGTCCGCGGAGGTGGTGCTCAAACAGATTTGGATTGCTTTGATGATTATGAACTGGCCAAGACCATAGCCAATGCCAGTCTTCCTGTAGTGACAGGAATAGGACACGAAAGAGACGAATCCATTGCAGACCTTGTCGCCCATACGCAGTTAAAAACACCTACTGCTGTTGCCAGTTTCATCTTGTCCGGTTTCAGGGAGTTTGAAGACAGCCTGCACCGCAACCTGGTAGCAATCGAAAGGCGCACACAGGCAAGGTTAAAGTCAGAGGAAGCCGGATTAACGGATAAAACCCACCTGATAACCAATCTTTTTCGACAGAAATTAAACGAAAGCAACTTGTCACTGGAGCGCTATGCGCAGCAGGCAAGGCGAATTTCACTTTACCGGACAGAAAAGGAAAACATCAAGTGTGAACACCTTGGCCAAAACCTTAGAAAAATCATAGACCGAAAACTTAAGCAGTCAGAAGAAAGGTTGGGGCAGTATGAAAAAACAATTGACCGGTTAAATCCTCAAACCCTGCTCCAGAGGGGCTATACAAAAACAGAAAAGGACGGAATTCCTATCAATAAGCAAAAGCTTAAAATCGGCGATGAGTTGGTTACTTACAATAAAAGGAATAAAATAACTTCTGTTATCAACAAACTAGAGACAAATGAAAAGCAAAAAGGATAACTTAAGCTACGATGAAGCCATTTCAAGATTGGACCACCTGGTAAAGCAGCTTGAGGAAGATGAACAAGGAATGGATGACTTGACCAAAATGGTTAAAGAAGCCAGTGATTTGGTAAAAGTGTGCAAACAAAAATTAAAGATGACTTCAGATGAAATTAAAAAAGCATTTGAGGAAGAGTAATGGTTTACTTTGTAAAAGTAATTGTAGTGCATAAAAACAAGGTTTTATTTAAGGCCAATGGCACTATTTTATAATCAAAAACAGTACATTTGAAGGGAGAAATTGTGATCATTTTTTAAATGGAAAAAGGAAGTAAACAAGCAGCAGAAAAGCAAATTGATGAGTTGACCAAACAGATCAATCATTACAATCAACTTTATTATCAGGAAGACAATTCTGAAATCAGTGATTTTGATTTTGATCAGTTATTGAACAGACTCATACAACTGGAGACTGAATACCCTGATTTAAAAAAGGCTGACAGCCCTACTCAACGCGTCGGTGGAACAATCACCAAAAACTTTGAGACAGTAACCCATTCTGTTCGAATGCTTTCTCTAGGCAACACCTACTCCAAAGAAGAATTAATCGCTTTTGATGAAAGAGTCGCCAAAGGTCTTGAACATAGGAATTACAATTATTTTTGTGAATTAAAATTTGATGGAGTTGCCATCAGTATGGTCTATGAAAATGGCGTATTGACCAGGGCTGTTACGCGAGGAGATGGATACAAAGGGGATGATGTCACTGAGAATGTAAAAACAATACGGACCGTCCCATTGGTCATTAAAGGTCAAGCCGACCTTCCTAACTATTTTGAAGCCAGGGGAGAAATTTTTCTTTCCAAGCAAGGTTTTGAAAAAATCAATGCTGAAAGACTTGAAAATGGAGAAAGCTTATTGGCCAACCCCCGAAATACAGCATCTGGAACCCTTAAAATGCAAGATTCTTCAGTAGTCGCTAAGCGAAGACTGGATTGCTACCTGTACCAGTTGATCGCTGATGACATTGATATTAAGCAACATGGCGAATCCATTCAACTTCTTGAAAAGTGGGGATTTAACGTTTGTTCTTCCTATAAAAACTGCCAAAATCTGGAAGAGGTATTGGAATATATAGAGTATTGGCGTGAAAAGAGACATCATTTAGATGTAGAAACTGATGGTGTAGTAATAAAAGTAAATGATTATCGCCAGCAAGAGGAATTGGGGTACACTGCTAAAATCCCCAAATGGGCCATTGCATTTAAGTACCAAGCAGAAAGTGCTGAAGCCACGCTTCTGTCTATACAGTACCAAGTTGGGAGAACTGGGGCAATAACCCCAGTAGCCAATTTATCTCCAGTTTCCTTGGCTGGAACAACAGTGAAAAGGGCTTCCTTGCACAATGCCAATGAAATTGAGCGACTAGATCTTCATGAAGGAGACACCGTAAATGTTGAAAAAGGAGGAGAAATTATTCCGAAGATTACTGGTGTGGTGCTGGACAGAAGAATAGCCGGTAGTAAGCCAATTGCCTATATAACGCATTGTCCAGAATGCGGTACGCTGTTGGAAAGAAACGAAGGGGAAGCAAAACATTTTTGTCCCAATGATGAAGCGTGTCCACCCCAGGTTTTAGGGAGAATTGAGCACTTTGTATCTAAAAGGGCCATGGATATCGACTCTTTGGGTACTGAAAGACTCAGGGCCTTGATCCAACAAGGATATGTAAAAGACTTTGCAGACCTTTATTATTTACCCGACATCAAAGAGGAATTATTGGGACTGGAAATATCGGATGAACAGTATTCCAAAAATGCAGAAGGGTATTTATACGTTAGCCTAAAGAAGGCTCTGTATTCGTTGACACAACAGGTAACGCTCAAGGAAATCGATGAATTTATTGCTTCACATGAGGACTACAGTCTGCATCAAAAAGTGGCAGAGTTTATAAATTTTCTAAAGAATACAGGTAGAAAAAGCAGACCTAATATTGATGCATTAGAAAAGCTGGATTCCCTTCTAGACAGTGACCAATTTGATTTAGTAGAAGATTTTGTACCAGTTACCTATATATTGTATATTTTGGGCGGCGCTAAAGGAAGCTTGGAAGAATTAAAAGAAATTACTAAAAACAAGAACAGTGTACATGAAATTTTAATCAGTGACACCCTTGGCCTGATCAGTGTTGCTTCAGATCAAATCAATAAGTTAAAAGGAAATACTTTTCAGGAAGGCGTAATAAAAAACATGCTGGAAGGCATCGCCCAATCGATACTTCAACCCTTTCCAAAGGTATTATTTGGCTTGGGCATCAGGAATATTGGCGAAAATACGGCTATATTGTTGGCCAAACACTTTCAAAACATCGAGAACCTGGAAAAGGCCAGTGCTGAAGAATTGCTTGAAATCAATGGGGTTGGTGAAACATTGGTGCAAAGTATTGAATTGTTTTTCTCCAAAGAGAAAAACAGGAGAATCATCGATAAACTAAAAGAAAAAGGGCTACAATTTCAACTTTCAGAAGAAGAAACCAGACTGGAAAGTACTATTTTGGAAGGAAAAAAAATACTTGCCTCCGGTCGGTTAAATCATTTTAAAAGAGATGAAATAATGGATTTTGTAACCGCTCATGGCGGTACCTATTCAAAGTCTGTTTCTAAAAATCTAGATTTCATCATCGAAGGAGAAGAAATGGGCCCAAGCAAAAAGGAAAAAGCAGAAAAACTAAATATTCCATTGATATCAGAGGAATCTTTTTTGGAAATGTGTGCAAAAAAATAAAGATATAAAATAAGAACAGATGAAGTGGATAAGGGAATATTACGTAAAAAGTACTTTGGAAAATCCAAAGAAGAAGCTGACCCAAAAATCCATCCTATTAAAAACAACAAACATAAAGACCATATCAATAATAGCCAGCAATAAGAAAGAAATTGATGCGATCACTGAAGTCATCCATTCCGATTTAGGTAATGACATCATGGTAAAGGGGAATTATTATGACGAGAAATCAGTAGATGAACAGGCTTTTTCTTATAAAGATTTTACTTTATTTGGTAAACCAAGAGAAAAACTAATTCAATTGCTTTCCCTTACACCAGATTTGATTATTTTTACTCCAGAAAGGCTGAATTACTTTACCTTATTTTTACTACAGTTACAGTCGGCGTCTTATAGCATGGGCTTTTATAATGAAGAAACAGAGCCCTACTTGGACTTGATGTTAAATAATGAAGAAAATGATATTCAATCAGGGACAGCACTGTTGATAAAATATTTAAAGCAGATTAATTAAAATGAAAAAGTTTACAGGTACCGGAGTAGCGTTAGTAACTCCTTTTAAAGCAGATGGAACAATTGATTACCCTGCTTTAGAAAGTGTTATTGAGCATGTAATTCTGGGCAATGTGGATTATCTGGTAGTGCAAGGAACTACAGGTGAGTCAGCCACACTTTCTGAAGAAGAAAAAATAGAAGTATTGTCCTTTACCAAAAAGATTAACCGCTCAAGAGTTCCCATTGTCTACGGTCTTGGAGGCAACAATACAGCAGGGATATTGTCTGCTTTGGATGGCATTGATTTTTCGGAAATTGCTGGTGTCCTATCTGTTAGTCCTTATTATAATAAACCCAGCCAATCGGGTATAATCGCACATTATGAGGCTTTGGCAGACAAATGTCCGGTACCGGTTATCCTATACAATGTACCGGGAAGAACCATGTCTAATTTAAGTGCTAACACTACACTAGAATTGGCCAAACATAAAAACATTGTCGGAATTAAAGAAGCTAGTGGTAACCTGGAGCAATGTATGCGAATTGCCAATGGAAAACCTGATGACTTTCTTTTAATATCAGGTGATGACATGAACACTACTCCTATGAGAAGTATTGGGGCAGAAGGCGTGATTTCAGTGGTTGCCAACGCCTACCCTGAGATAATGGGTGCTATCATTCACGGAAATGGGGAATATTCCAAAAAAGGGACGTTTAGTTTACTAGATATCAACCCACTGTTGTATGAAGAAAGCAATCCTGTAGGTGTAAAATGCTTAATGGAGCATTTAGGAATTTGTGAAAGTAATGTTAGGCTTCCACTTTTAAAAGCCTCAAAGGAACTAAAAAACAAGATAGTTTCGGCAGCAGGAAAGATCAATACAAATCAATTTTACTCTCCACATTTAGAGTAATATTAATCCTAAAATAGGGAATATTAAGTGAATAGGAATTGAAACCACTTTAAAACAGGCAATTGTAACCGATTTGTTTTGGTCACGACAATCCTGAAAAGGGTCAGAAGTCCACTTTTATTCTTCCATCAAGCACCTAAAGGGTTTACTTTTCTTTCAAGGAAAAGGTAAACCCTTTTTTTATACCTAAAATGGCATTTCCTATAATAAAGCCACATAGAATTCACAGAGCAAACGAGGTGAAAATGCTCAGCTCCGTCCAAATTAAGTAATCATGAATTACGGAAATATGAACAATATGTATTTGGCAGTTTTGTAGTTTTTTTTACCTATGCTTCAAAAATACCTTGTTGTGATGGTTACTTAGTTGTGCTTTTTCAAATCAAGAAAACACTGAAAATAAAAAAGGGGGACTTAAATTAATAAGTCCCCCTTTTTTATTAAATTTTTAACTCAATTATTCTTGATCTCTTGAACTTCTTTTCTAATCTCCTGAGATACATTTTTCAAATCTTGCATGCCTTTTCTTACTCTTGTTCCTGCTGCTTGATTTTTCTTATCATAGAATTTGTCAAAATCAGCTTCTAGGGACATTATAAGGTCTTTGATTTCATTAAATCTGTTCATAATATAAAAGTTTATTTAGGTTAATGATGAAATTGTTTTTTTATTCAATATAGTAAAATACTTTATAAATTTACAGTATAAGCAGTATTTTCTGATTTTATTCACCAAAAGAGGCTGCTAATTCTGTGGTTTTATAGTAACCACTGCTCAATTTTTCTTTAATCGCTTCAAAAGCTGCGATTGTTTCCACTACATCGTCAATACTATGAACTGCAGTAGGGATTAAACGCAATATAATCATTCCCTTTGGAACAACAGGGTAAATGACAACCGAACAAAAGATATTATAGTTTTCTCTTAAATCCTTGCTCAATGTTGCTGCTTCGCCAACCGTCCCATTCAAAACAACAGGCGTTACAGGAGAATTGGTAGCACCAATACTGAACCCCTTTTCTTTCAATCCATTTTGTAGTGCATGAACAATCTTCCAAAGATTCGCTTTAAATTCAGGCCTGTTCTTCAACAAGTCTAAACGTTTCAAAGCACCTTCAACCATGATTAAAGGAAGCGCTTTGGCAAATATCTGAGAACGCATGTTGTATTTAAGGTAATGAACTACTTTTTCATCTCCTGCAATAAACGCGCCAATACTTGCCATTGACTTCGCAAAAGTGGAAAAATATAAATCTATTTGATCCTGAACTTCTTGCTCCTCACCACTTCCAGCACCTGTTTTCCCCATGGTACCAAAGCCATGTGCGTCGTCCACCAAAAGTCTAAACTGAAACTTTTCCTTAAGTTTGACAATTTCTTTCAAATTGCCCATGTCCCCAGTCATACCAAATACTCCCTCAGTTATAACCAAAATACCACCGCCGGTTTCTTTGCTTAATCTCTCTGCTCTAACAAGTTGCTTCTCACAACTTTCCATATCATTGTGTGGGAAAACAAATCTTTTTCCCATATGCATGCGCAAGGCATCTATTATACAAGCATGGCACTCACCGTCATAGACAATTACGTCTTTACGATCGATCAATGAATCTATAACACTCATGATTCCCTGATAACCATAATTAAGTAGGTATGCTTTTTCTTTGCCTACAAATTCAGCCAGCTCACTCTCAAGCTGTTCATGAAGATCCGTATTCCCAGACATCATTCTGGCACCCATTGGGTATGCGGCTCCCCATTTTGTAGCAGCATCTGAATCTGCTTTCCTTACTTCAGGCTGATTGGCCAAACCCAAATAGTTGTTCAGACTCCAATTCAGAACTTCCTTACCTCTAAATTTCATTCTAGGAGCTATTTCACCCTCCAATTTTGGAAACATGAAATATCCTTCTGATAACTCGGAATGCTTGCCCAAAGGACCGAGGTTGGTGTTCAGTTTTTCAAATATATCCAATGTGTATTTACTTTGATGTTTAACAAATTACTAATTAAATAGGGTAATTAACGCCCAAAAATAAGGTTTTTAAGTTGATTCAACAAAATTACGTCGACTTTTGGTAATTTCCGTTTTCAAAATTTCTTATTTATATAATCAAGATTCTTCATTTTCCCCTCTAGCGAAAGCTATCTTTAGCGATAAACAATAGGTCTGTATAGTGCAGGGGCAGGAAAAAAGAAAGAATGACAAATATTTAAACTGGTTTTAAACCCATAAATAGCCATAGACAATTTATTGCGCAATGGGATCAATCAAATCAGTAAATCATAGCTTCTTGCCTTTTGACCATTGCATTAGACTTATAAAACAAGTGAAAAAACGAACTCAATTATGTTAATCAGCGATAAAAATATCATCCTATCCTCCAATTCACCAAGAAGGCAACAATTACTAAAGGACTTGGGATTGGAATTTGAGGTGAAAACAATGCAAACAGATGAAAGTTATCCTGAAGCTTTGGATCCAGGAGAAGTAGCCTGCTATCTTGCAGAAAAAAAAGCAAATACCTTTTTACCACATTTGAAAAAAGACGAGGTATTGATAACGGCTGACACCATAGTTATCGCTGGAAATACCATTCTCAACAAACCCAAGGATGAAAAAGAAGCGATAGAAATGCTGGATTTAATCAACGGAAAAACACACCTGGTAACTACAGGTGTTTGTATAGCAGATTTAAATCAGAAACTGACTTTTAGCGATCAAACTGAGGTGCGTTTTTTAAAATTATCCAACGCTGAAATCTCCTATTATATCCGCCAATTCCAACCATTTGATAAGGCCGGGGCCTATGGTATTCAAGAGTGGATAGGATTGGTAGGCATTGACCACATTAAAGGGTCTTATTATAATGTAATGGGATTGCCAGTAAACATGGTCTATCAGACGTTAAAAGCCAACTATAACCTGGTGCTATAATTGGTAAATAAGGGTTAATTTTATAGCATACTAAAAAAACAATACCTATTTAATGAAGGTCGCAATCAGATTTAGAAATCAGAAGTGAAACAATAATTAGGCTAAAATCGAGGTTTTTTTCTCCCTTTGGCTATTTGGTTATTCCATTGACAAAACTTCCGAGACATTTTTTGTTGAGAACCAATTGAAGCAAAATGAAGTCTGGATAATTCAACAATAATGTCTTAATCTGTATAATTTAAAAAAGGCCAAAATACCATCTAGGTGGTTCTTTGGCCTTTTTTTAGCAATGATGCTGAACCTTGTTCGTTACTTAAATTAAATTTTAATGGCATTAAGTCCTCACTTAGGAAACCACATTTTTAGAAAAGGACTTTAGAATTTTCTCCACAGAGGTAAAAAGGTTTTTCGTTTTTTGCTTGGGTTTGGTAATCTCTCCAACAGCACTAATTCTCATCACTACCTTATCTTTCTTGGTGTCAATAAAATCCACTACCAATTCCCCCATATCATATTTCTCTACACTGTAAGTACTTCTTCCTGCACCATAGGGCATCATATAAGGACTGTACATACCATATCCATAATAGGGGCTCATCATTGGCCTACTATTGACCTCTTTCTGCCGATCTGTTAGGTTTGTGTTGTACCTTACAATAAGGTCAGGATTGGTTTCATTCTGCTCAAAACCCATCTCTCTCATACCTTCAGAAAGCCTATGCTTTAGATTTTCTTCCAAAACAGGAGACTCAAAAGCATCTTTGTCGTAATATTGATTGATGACATAAAATGTTTTGTAGGCATCAATACTTGCTACTTCATTTTTTTCCAAAAAGACCCGAACGGGGCTACAAGCAGAAAAGAAAATACCAAGAGATAGTACCAATAAGCTGATTATATATTTCATATTTTTTACCTTAATTTCTACCTTCAAGACGAAAAGAAAACGGAAAATGTTGCGGCAAAGTATAAATTGTAATACGGCCCAAAGGATTCTGACCCAAAATAGCGCATTTTGTTACAAATACATCGTATTCTTGTACCTATGACTGTGAACGTGGAACTAAATTGTGATTTGGGAGAAGGAATGCCTAACGACAATGCCATTATGCCCTATTTGGGTAGTTGTAACATTGCTTCCGGCGGACATACAGGTGATGCCCGTAGTATTATAGAAACGATAAAACTTGCAAAAAATCATGAAGTCAAAATAGGTGCCCACCCCTCCTATCCTGATCGTCAAAACTTCGGGAGAATCCCGATGGACATTGCCTTTCCTTTGCTTCAGGAAAGTTTAATTCAGCAAATTTCGCTAATCAAAGAATTGGCTTCAACTGAAAATTTGCCTTTGCATCATATAAAATTTCATGGAGCTTTGTACCTCTCTAGCCTTACTTCTCAAAAACTAGCAAAACAACTTGCCCAGCTTATAGCAGCTCACTATAAAGGTGTCCTGCTCTATGCACCATTTGGTTCCTGCATGGCTGAGGAAGCCGTCCGCCATAATATTCCATTAAAATACGAAGGTTTTGCAGACCGGGCATATTTAAGCGGGTCCGAATTGGTTGGTCGAAAACATCCCAACGCATTATTAACCAATCTAGATGCTATAAAAAGGCAAGTCTTGTCAATGGTTAATTCTGGCAGTATATGGACAATTGACGAGAAAGAATTTGCCATCAAAGTGGATACGCTCTGCATTCACGGAGATCACCCGAAAGCACTCGAAATAGCGCAATTACTTGCTCCTATAATTCAAATTAGGCAATAAACGAAAGATGAAACATCCTGTACAAATCTTCTCCCTAGGACCTAAAATCATTGAGCTACACTGGCCGGAAATCATTGCGGAGGATGTTTTATTGGAAATAATTACCCTTAAAAATAGTATTGAAAATAAATGGCATTTAAACATTTCCTCCATCTATCACAGCTATCAGGTGCTGAGTATTCAGCTTAAATTGGGAGCACCTACTGCTGAATTTATTGCTTGGGTGCAAGCGGTGATCCAACAACCATTGCCAAATCAGAATTTGCCACAAAGGTGGGTTTGGACCATTCCGGTATGCTATGATCCAGAGATCGTGCCCACACAATGCAAATACCTCGAAGAGAAAAAAATGGATTTGAAGACCTTGGTTGATTACCATACCGCTCAAAGCTTTCTTTTGTACTTCTATGGTTTTTTACCTGGCTTTATGTATTTGGGTGGCTTGCCAGAACCATTGCATATCGCAAGAAAAAAAATACCCGACAGAAAAATCACACAAGGAAGTGTGGCTATTGGGGGTTCCCAAACAGGTATTTATCCAGTCGACAGTCCTGGAGGTTGGTATGTGGTGGGCAAAACACCCGTAGCAATCTTTGAAAATGGCAAATTAAACCTGCCTTTTAATCCTGGGGATAAAATTCAGTTTGCAGCCATTTCTCTACAACGCTATATGGAGATCCAGGAAAGTAGTATTCACGATTGGGAAAAAAAATCATACTGTGGGTAAGCTAGTTTTTATTAAAGCGGGGTTATTCACCACAATCCAAGACAAAGGCAGATTGAACTTTGTGGATAAGGGAATTCCTTTATCTGGTCCAATGGATGAAGAAGCTTTCCATCTTGCTAATTTACTTGCCCGGAAAGATCCTGGGGCCGCCTGTTTGGAGATATACATGGGGAATATCAACCTTTATTTCACCGAAAGTTGCCAAATAGTATGCACCGGAGCCAATGCGGAAATAGTAGTTGATTCCAAAGTATATGCAACCAATGAAATCATCAATGTTTCGGCCTATTCAAAACTAAAAATCGCACCCTTCAGTGAGGGTCAATGGCTCTACATGGCCATTAATGGCACTTTTATAAGTGAAAAAGTACTGGGCAGCCAATGTTTTTATCCGAAAATCACACCATTGTCAAAATTCTCCAACAGTGATATTTTAATTTATTTCAGTTCACCATCTCCCATACCCTCAGACTTTGCCAAAATTAAACCCAAGAATTTGCCTCAAATGATTTTTGTTCCTGCCTATAGAGGGCCTTCCTTTACCTCTCTGAGCAAGAAACAACAATTTGCATTGACAAACACCCCTTTTACGCTCTCTACCATCCAAAATAGGATGGGCATCCACCTTATGGAAAAATTAAAGCATGAACTTCCTGAGCTTATTTCAAGCCCTGTATACCCTGGAACGGTCCAATTAACCCATGCCGGAAAAATCATCATCTTAATGAAAGATGCCCAGGTAACAGGGGGATATCAACGGATTTTGCAATTGTCAGGAAGGGGTATTTCGAGGCTTGCCCAACTTAGACCTCATTCTAAATTCAAATTCAAGCTTATAGAATAGTAAGACAAGGTGTATAGTCACTTGGTTTGGAATAAATCGTATTGGGAAAATTAGCGGTAGTACTGCTCATAGATCCATCCACACAATATGGCCAAACCAAAGCTGACCAGGGTTCCTATTAAAATGTACTCTGTTAATTTTCTGTCTTTGGATTCCTTTAAATCCCCAAACCTGAATACCGATTTGGCTGCCACCAGAAAGCCAATGGCCTCCCATTTTCCAGCAATAATAAAGACCAATACAAACCAGCGCTCAAGAATACCAATGTATTGGCCTGCTTTCTCCAATGAGCCAATTTCATCGTCAGCAGCTGGTGTCCATTTAGAAATTACGGTTTTGATAATTATAGATGCAGGCAATGATAAAAACACCAACAAGGTGATCACCAACCAATGTTTCTCCGAAATCGGGTAAACCAAGTCTATAAGCGTCGGATCAAGGATTCCTGCAATTACAATCAAAGTAATGATATGGCCCAATTGATCTATAAAAAACCAATACCTTTTGGTTTGAGCCTTTTGCGCATAAAGCTTGGTCACATCGATTAGCCCATGAACAAGCATGATGCCAACCGCATAGGGCCAAAAAGTTAGGTCTGCAATGATTAACATTGTCAGAGCCCCATGTATCACTAGGTGTAAATACAATTGGTAAGCCCTTAGCTTTTTAGCTTCTTTTGCCTGCACCCAACGGTTGGGTTGCAATAGAAAATCCCCCAATAAATGGGCTAAAATTAGTTTTATTAATACAATCATGACATGAATTTTGCTACTCGATTCGGGAAGTAATCCACCAATGTTTTAATTACTTCAAAATTGGCTCTGGAAAGTCTGGCACTTACTGAATTCTGACTTATATGCTCCATATCCCCTAGTTCCGTTTGATTTTTTGTGGGATACTTGAATGCTAAATAGACCATCTTTGAAGAGTTTACTGACCAGTTGTCCATTATTGTTAATGCCAGTCTGAGCATCAGGTTTATTTCCTGATCTAGCTCCTTAAAATCAGTCCTGAGCATAATTCCCTGATGCATCTTTTCTAGTTCTTCAAACACCTCACCTGAGTAGACATAAGCACTGCCATTGTTTTCTAGCAAACGGTCAGTGGTGAAATTTTCCTCTCCAATACCCAAGCCCATTCTAATGTCCAAAGGATCAATGGATTTGATAGCTGCCTTGAGCAATATTGCAGCATAGAGTAACTGTCTCGGATTTTTTATCCTCAATTGGAAGCTGTCACCTCTATATATTTCCCAATCTTTGCCTTCCTTTCCCCATTCTTTCAACTCATTCTTCAATTCCTGCATCCATTGGTCTGCTGGAACCTTTCTTGAATTGATCAAGTCTCCTGTTATTATCCCTATCATTAACAATTCAATTTATCTATATTTTAAATGATAATTCAATTTATCTATTTATTGATGGATAATCAAATTTATCATCATAATAATGGATAAAAGATCATAAACTAACCATGAATTGATCCACTACACCCACAATTCCGATAAGAATAAAGCCTATCAAACCGGTCAATAACAAATAATAAAGAGTAGGAAAAATAGTCTTTCGAAGCACACTCCCTTCTTTTCCTAATAAACCTACGGTAGCAGAAGCCGCTACTACATTGTGTATGGCAATCATATTACCAGCTGCAGCACCTACCGCCTGCAGCGCTAAAATCCAGGTAGGTGACATTCCAAGGTTGTCCGCCACACCAAATTGAAACAAGCTAAACATCAAATTACTGATGGTATTGCTACCAGCAATAAAAGCACCTAAGGCTCCGATAACTGGTGCGAAAAAAGGATAAACCATTCCCACTTTAGCTGCCGTCCACTCTGCCATCAAAATAGGCATGGACAACAAACCTGAAGCATTTTCACCAGAATTTATATATACCCGTACCATTGCTACAGCAAATAAAAGAACAGCCCCAGCCTTAAATATCATCTGGCTGCTCTCACTAAAAGCCGCCATTACTTCCTTTTTATTCATCCCATGTAAAAGATAAGTAAGGCCACAGACGATAAGCAAGAGGGTTCCAGGCAAATATAAAGGAGTACTGGAAGCTGAAATTGTAGTACCCAAAATCTGATCAAGCCCAAATGAAACGCTGGTAAGCCAAGCTTTAAAAGGCAATTGTGGTAATCTGCTTAACACCAGCAAAACGGCCAATAAAAAATAAGGCAACCAAGCCAATTTCAATGAAATCCCGGGTTTAGCAGAAGGAACATCAGACAATTCATTAGTGCTTTTAAAACGGGTAGTTCCTAACCAGTCTTCGGGCCATTTGCTCGCCTCCTCCATTTCCCAAACAGATTCCGGAACCAAAAAGCCCCTTTTAGCAGCAAAAACTACAAGGGCCAAGCCTACCAAAGCGCCTATTAAGGAAGGAAACTCCGGACCTAAAAAAAGTCCTGTAATCAAGTAAGGAATGGTAAAAGAAAGTCCGGCAAAAATAGCAAAAGGAAAAACCTGAAATCCTTCCTTCCAGGACCTGTTTTTACCGAAAAACCTACAAAGCATCAACACCATTAAAAAAGGCATAAAACTCCCTACAATGGCATGGATAATAGCTGCATCCCCAGTAACTATATTCAAAACAACAGCCATATTCATACCCAGCTGATCCAATCTGGAGGTCAATTCAGGGTTTTCCAAACCACCTTTGATCCCCACCAATATAGGCGTTCCTACGGCACCAAAGGTGACCGCGGTGCTTTGGACCATCATACCCAAAACAACGGCTGCCAAGGCAGGAAAACCAAGCGCTACCAATAATGGCGCAACAATGGCAGCAGGTGTACCAAATCCAGCTGCCCCCTCAAGGAAAGACCCAAAAAGCCAGACAATGATAATGACCTGAATTCTCCGATCCTTACTGATTCCAGAAAAACCATCGCGAATACGGTCTACTCCTCCTGAAAATTTCAGAAAATTAAGCAGTAGAATGGCTCCAAAAACAATGTACAGAATATCAAAAGTGATAAACAAACTTTGAATGGAAGAGGCCAAAATGGTCACCAAAGTCATGTCCCAAAACCCGAAAGCCAGAATTGCTGTAAGCAGAAAAGTCACGGGCATTGTGATTTTGGCAGCAATACGAAAGCCAACCAACATAATTGATGCTACCAGAATGGGAAAAGCAGCGAGAAAAAACAAAAGGGTTTGTGACATTTTTAAGGGCTAATGTGAAATTAAGCAAAGCGATTTATACGGTAAAATCGAGATTTTCTGTTATTCGCTTCCCTTTTTCATTCAAAAATTTGATGTAAAGGTCGATCCGTTTATCCGCTACTTTTAAATCCATATTGTTAAGATTAAGATTCAACAAATCTATAAACCAGGGGATTTTCTTTTCCTCTCCCACATATTTTTCGACAATAGATTTAGCTATAGGAAGCGTGGTAACCTTAGAAGCTTCGTACACATCTTTGTCATTGGCTTTCAACAACTTGTCATACTCTTCCTCAAGCAATTTATCGAACAATTCCTGGGTGAAAAAATCGCCTTCTTTTACTCCCGAGTCCACATCATCTGAAGTGATTTCTGCATGTTTGTGTAACCACTCCCAAAGAATACTTAGCCGGATTTCTCCCGTAGCCATGTCCTCCATTAGGTAAAGTACATTCTCATCTCCAAAAAAATCAGCGGGTTTTAAAGCAGCAGCCTGCATGCCCTGCCCAAAGGCATTGCCATATTGCAAACCTACGCTTAAAAGGTTTCTTGCTCCTCGGATGGTTCTGGGAGCTGGTTCAAGGAAAATCAAACCATCCGCATCTTCCTGGGTATAGCTTAACTTCTCAAAAGTTCTTCCCATCTGGTTGGCCTCATTCTCTTTTTCCCAAACCGGGCGAACTATATGAACCATCTTCCAATGGGCCACCCATTTTCCGCTGGCCCCTTCTCGAAGTTCTCTCTCTGCTCCTGCCAAGGCTTTCTCCATACTTGCCTTAACTCCCTCTGATGATCCAACGGGAATATTTGGCTCCATACCTCCTTGCCAGAGTGCAAAATTGCCATTTATATCGGGTGTATTCACTGCCCTTCTTACCCGATCTTCATAATTTCTCATGTAGCCATAGGTCATGCCTATTGATTCAATATTGGGATTAATGAAGGATTGATCCCAGGCCATGGCATCGGACACACTATTGATATAATCCCAGCGACCTGTGTTATAGCCCACAAAATGTTTCCCTAATGCAGCCCTGATTTCCATTAATTGATATGTCGCTTCAAGTTGCTCCACCAATACATACACTTTTACGGTCCCTTCATCCAGTTCCAAATGGCTTTCCAAAGCGTTGATCATTCTGTTCCATAAAGCTGCTTCCTCTGCGGTTTGAATCTTGGGCAGATAAAGTACAATGGAGGATTTCGAAGCCAATAAGGCCTGGTAATTGTTTACCACGTAAAGCACCAAATCCGCAATAGAAGCAGAAAAGGAAGCCCCATCACTGAGACGTATATGCCTGTCATCCAGGTGAAGTCCCCGTGCCCTAAAAATCTTAGTGGTAAAATCCAATTGCTTCTTCCAATCCTGGATTTTATCCTTACCAAAAAACGTTTTGCTCCAATTGTTCATCTGAGTAGCCACTTCTTCAGCTACAGATAAAAACACTGGTGATCTTTGTATGGCCAGCTTAAGGTTGCGTTGGTTGTCTAAAGACATGGTAGAGACTTGTCCCAAGGCATCTTCGCCATCAAACATCCAACCATCTGCCCCAGAGAGCAAAGCATAAGCAACATTTCGGATACTGCTTTCCAGGCTAGCATTTGGCTTTGCTCCCGGTCCTGTACCCTGAATCCACTGCCGTTGAAGATCCGGGGGAATTACAGCGCCCTCAAAATTACCCTCCCTGGCATCACTTACCTTAATATTCGTCCCCGGAATATTGGTTTCAGGGTTTAAAAACGTTATTCTACTTCCATTTTGACTTCGCTCTTTTCTTCTGCGGAGCCTTATATTCATCAATTTTTTAACTTCTTCATTAAATGGGGCCATGTACGCTAAGGCCTCGAGCACTCCTGAGGAATAAACATCCTCATAAATTTCTGTCAAATTATCCCTGATAATGATTGCGGAATTATCCATTGCTTAAATTTAATATTGATTTGAAAATGATATGGACTTATTAATGCGTCGTTTTTCTACCTAATCCGAATTGGTCTCCTTTGGCAATAATTTTGCCGTCTTGAAAATGCAATTCGATCATCTTTTCACTCGCTACATAGTTGTTGTGCTCATCCTGGAGCAGATGAATAATTTTTCTGGTTTTGACATCTATCACCCCTCCACTAGAAGGATATCCATAGCTACCATCTATACTAAAGGTAATCCATCCAGGCATGTCCTGCAATGGAATGGTTGTGAGTTGCTGGTAAGGTGCTGTGGCTTGAAAGAGGTGTATGCGCATATTATGGCCATCACTGATCCATATTTCTTTTTCGTCAGGAGTTAGTCCTATCCCATGGCTGGGGTTGCCATGCCTTCTCACCGGACCTTTATCCCAACCTTCCACTTGAATACTCGCTAGCACCTGGCCGGTTTTTAAATCCCCAACTTCAAACCCCAGCAGTTCATTGACATTGACAAATACCTGGCTTTCCTGACTATTTATGGTAAAGGGTCTAATCCCATGAGAAAAAGGACCTATTTTCTTTACTATGGTATGTCCTTTTGTTTCAGCAACGTATAGATAGGGTGAGCTAATATCAGCCATATAGGCAAAATCTCCTGAGGGTCCATAAATGGTATTATGTGCCCGATCGTATACCTTTATTTTAGTAATGATTTCACCGGTTTCACAATTGACTACATTCCAAAAATCCTTTTCAAGGGAAGGCAAATACATGGTCCTCCCATCGGGTGAAATGGACATCCTGTCTGCGCCTCCATCAAAAGCCTTCTCCCAAATTATTTTTTCCGATGTTAAATCCATTCGTTGAAGCCCTTCAAGGGTGCTGATATATACACTATTCAGTGGAATACTCACTGCTATTCCCTTAATATTGGAAGGCGTGCCATCTTGCTTTAAACCTTGTAAAGGAATTCTTTTTACAAATTCATGCCCATTGTCAATATCAAAAACCAATAAACCATGACCGCCATAACCTAAATAATTTCGGATACCCGGAACAGCCACATACAAATACCGGTGTATCGGCTGTTCTTCTACAACCGATTGGCCTTCTTTGGCAAGTAAATAGGATTGATTGAAAATGGAAATACTAAAATAAAAGGCAAGAAAAATAAAACAATAGGATTTATGCCATGTCATGTGCCTTTGGGTTTTTGGGTTAATTATATGGATACATATAGGGTTTTAACGCGAAATAGGCAAATCCCTTCTTCTTGAAAGCCACCCGGTATTCTAGTTATTTGGACCCTTACTTCAATTCCAATAGTAAAATCTACTTATCAATATCCAAGATAAAAAAATTGTGCAAACGATGTATAATAAAATTCAAATTCTAAGAAAATGTTTTGCTTTAACTGGAATTATTCAAATAATTACTAAGGATTTAAAAACCTGATTTGCCTAATAAAACCTTATTAGATTGAATTCCATAAAAAGCCATCATTCCGGGACATAGACAGGAATTTGAATAAAAAAAACCACGGATAAAAATCCGTGGCATATATTAAAGGCAAATTCATTTCTACCTTACTTTTTCAAAGTCTCAGCATCCATACTAAGCTGGGTTTCCTAGATTTATATTTTTCATTCCCTCCTCATTAGAGAAAGGTTGATTTCTCAATCGTTGACCTGAAGCTTTATAGATGGCATTGGCCACAGCTCCACCTGTAGGTGGCAATGCAGGCTCGCCCAATCCTGTAGGATCAATCCCATTGTCTATGAAATGGGTTTCAATCTCAGGTATTTCCTTCATTCTAATCAAACGGTAAGTATCAAAATTCTTTTGATCCGCTACTCCATCGGTAAAGGTCAAATTGGCAAACATGGCATGTCCCATGCCGTCTAACATCCCTCCTCTTACTTGCTGATCGGCTCCAGTAGGATTGATTACGATCCCGCAATCTGTTACTGCATAAATCTTGTCCAAAATTGCTTTGCCTGCGACTATTCTCGCCTCGGCTACCTGCGCTACATAAGATCGGTGAGAGAAATAAACACTAAATCCCTGAGAGACACCTTGTTTTTTACCCCAACCTGATTTTTCAACCGCAGTGTTAATCACTCCTTTCATTCGGTCTATATCATAGTGGATTTCTCCAACAGGATTGGATTTGGCTTTGTCCAGAAGATTCAACCTAAATTCTACTGGATCCTTGCCCATTGCTTCGGCTACTTCATCCAAAAAGGATTGCTCAGCAAAAGCTAGAAAATTAGTAATTGGCGCACGCCAGGCATTTGTAGTAATCGGCGATTCAAATGCCATTGACTTTATTTCCAGGTTATCAATGGCGCCAGCTGGGAAATTATTCTCCCGGGTAGAATTGCCTGAATTCATACCAACACCAGTTAATTTGTAGCCAATTAATTCATCCTTATTATTCAAGGCCGCTTCAAATCTATACTTAACAGCAGGCCTATAAGCTCCGCCAGTAATGTCATCTTCCCTTGACCAGGTTAACTTAACAGGTGCTTTGAGCATTTTTGATAGTTCAACTGCTTCTTCGACGAAATCGGCTCTTAGCCGTCTTCCAAAACCACCGCCTAGTCTGGTCAATTCTACACTTACTTTTTCAGGTGCAATCCCACAAATCTCTGCTGCAGCTTTTCTTGCCCTGTCTGGTGTTTGTGTAGGACCAATCAACTCTACACTGTCCTCCTTCACATTGGCAAAGAAGTTCATAGGCTCCATTGGACTATGGGATAAAAATGGACACTGGTATTCACTTTTGATTATTCTTGCTGCATTTTTGAAGGCTGAATCTACGTCTCCGTCTTTTCTTTTGACTTCAGCATCGCCAGAATTAAGCATTTCATCAAATTTACTGTTGTGAAAGGCAGTAGATTCCAATTCCTTATCTATAGGCTCATAAGCTATTTTAAGTAATCTCCTTGCTTTCATCAAAGGCCAGGTGCCAGTTCCTACTACAGCCACGTTGTCTTTGAATGTAACCACATCTTTGACCCCATTTACCTTTTTAGCTTCATCGGCATCCACATTTTTTAGCTTCATTCCAAAAGGAGGCCTTTGGATCATGGCATGAAGCATATTCTCACGGTAAACATCCAATCCATAAAGAGGCTGTCCCGTAAACATTGCATCATTGTCTACATTTTTTACACGAGTGCCAATGATTTTAAAATCTTTTACCTGCTTTAACTGGACCTCTTCCGGAACGGACAATGCCGCAGCTTCATTGGCAAGTTCCCCATAATTCAATTTTTTCGATCCGTGAATTACATTTCCTTTATCCGTTTTTAATTCGGAGACCGGTACATTTAGACGTTTGGCGGCAGCTTCCATTAGCATTTGCCTGGCCGTTGCTCCTGCTTGTCTTAATCGTTGCCAGGAATGGGGCATGGCTCCAGAGCCACCGGTTACCTGTCTATCGTATTTTTCTGTATCTAAAAAAGCCTGTTGAACCCTTACATTTTCCCAGTCTACATCCAATTCTTCAGCTACAATCATTGGAAATGAGGTTTTGATGTTTTGCCCCAATTCAGGATTGGGAGAAAAAATCACCACGTGATTGGTTGGGGAGATGGATAAAAAGCTATTGAAATTAATGGCTTTGTCATAAATCTCCTCATTGCTGATGACTTTCATTTTTGGTGAGTCACAAGCGGACCAATTGAAGCCAATTAATAAACCACCCCCAGCCGTCGCTGCTATTTTCAAGAAATCTCTTCTATTCGATTTTAGTGCTTTGTTCATGGTTATTTGATTTTAGCTGAGGCCAACAAAACTGCTTCTTTGATTCTGTGGTAGGTACCACATCTGCACAAATTGGCATTCATTCCGTCTATTACTTCCTCCTCCGAAGGTGAAGGATTTTTCTTAAGCATTGCTGCCGCAGTCATTATCTGACCTGCCTGACAATAGCCACATTGTGCTACATCCACTTCTTTCCAAGCTTGTTGTACTGGATGATCTCCATTGTCTGAAAGCCCTTCAATGGTTGTGATTTTGGCGTCTCCAATGGAAGAAACAGGCAGTCCACAAGACCTTACGGCTTCATCATTTAGGTGGACGGTACATGCTCCACATTGAGAAATGCCACAGGAATACTTTGTTCCAATTAAACCCAGGTTGTCTCGAAGTACCCATAATAATGGGGTGTCCGAATCCACATCCACCTCAAAATTTTCGTCGTTGATTTTAAGTTTGTAGTTAGCCATTTTCTAATCTCTATTTAATTCTTTTATAAAAAATAAACCGATGACGTTTATTCTAATCGCTGTTCTGCATTGTAAAATGCAACATAAAGTACAGATCGATACCAATTGACGAATATACCAAAATTAATTAATTGGAATAAGCTAAAACATTTAGCGTAAACCACTGGATAATTAATTCAAATAGGCAAACAATACTTTATCATAATAATTCTAATGAATTCTTTAGTAAATCATATTAAAACCATAAAAATATGATGTTTATTCTTTTGATATTGAAAAATAATTAATTAAATTTTGAGTTACAAAGAATCAACACAATATTTTATCCTAAAGTATTAAATCACAATTAAAATGAATAGAATACCAGGTTTACTGGTTTTAGCTGGTGTGCTATTGGCTGTCCTGTTTTTTTATTCCAATCCTGAAGTATTGGATAAAATTTGGTTATGGATGGTAGGGTTTATTGGTTACCTGGCTATCCTATTTGGAAAAGGCTATGAAAAAATAAAAGACTTGTTTACCAAAAGTCAAACAGAAGGTGAAAACACAAAGCCTAATCAAATTCTGAATCCAGGTATTGAAAAAATTAAAGAGGGCATTAAGCCTGATATTCAAAAAGCAGCAAGCTTATTAGAAAGCCAGGAAGTAAAATCTCTTCCCAAGTCATTGATAACTGTTCTTAGGTATGTAGACGATGGGAATACAACATTGGGATTAATGTTTATTGACAAGGTTTTTTTCGCCTATACATTAGAGGACACTCATAACGATGAAAAAATCCCAGGAGGGACAAGGATTCCGGAAGGCCATTACCAACTTGGTATAAATGACAATATAAGCCCATTGACACAACGCTATAGAAATAGGTTTGACTGGTTTTCCAACCATATTGAGATTAAAGGGATACCAAATTATGATTTGGTTTACATTCATATCGGCAACAGTCATAAGGACACCAAAGGCTGTATTTTAATAGCTGATGGCGTAAATGCTAGCCAACCTGAAAAAATGATCCTTCAATCACAAAAAGCCTATGAAAGGTTTTATAAAAAAATATTTACCAAAATCAACCACAAAGAGCCATTGGCTATAAATATACTAAATGAGGAATGGTTCGAAAGGATTTCCAATACTCCTCACTTAGAAAAAGCCTAATAATATTAATTCATAGAAAGACCACAGACCGAAACACTCCATGGAAAATGCCACTTCAAACCCTGAAAATCAGGATAAAAAGCCATCGTTATTATCGGAACGCAATTATATTTTTATCCACATTGCTTCGATAGTAATCATAATGCTAGCCACACTTATATTCATTGTGCCTGGCATGGAAACCACCAACCATACATTTGCCAACGGGTTCATTGTCATTGTTGCCCTGAGTTTTATTTATGGCCTCATTGCCAGGCACATAAGTCCCAAGGTAAAAGACAGAAACCCCAACTTTAATCCCTACCACACCTTTTTCTTCAGAGGAACGGTAATCCTATCCATTATTCTGGTCATTTTCGCTGTATTAGGAGCGTTGTTTGTATATGTAGAACATGACAATCTTTTCCAGGCGGTGGGTCTGGCAACAACGGTAATATGGATCGCCTTGTTCTTTATCTATTTTATGTGGTCGGTATATCATTATAATATTAACTACGGACTTACAGATCAGGACTGGCAGCGTATCTATGATTTTAGGGACATGCACAGTAAAGGTATACCCGTCAAACCTTCCGATTTGGAGATGCCTGAGTACAATCCTTATAAAAGTCAAACATTTGGACTTCCTCCTGGAACGGTTAGGGGTATGATTGCTTTTACGCTTTTGATGGGTGGCATGTCACTTTTGATTGTCAGTTTTGGCACCCAGTACACCGGTGTGGACGCTGCTTTATTGAGCCAGCAATTTGAGTTTTTTGAAACGGCATTTTTAATGATGATTGCTTTCTATTTTGGAGACAAGTCTCTAAAATATTTACGAGACAGGTGGACACCAAAGCAAGTAATTAACCAAGATGGCACAAAAAATCAAGGTGGAAATGGCGCTTCTCTTTCTTCGAGTCAAATGGAAATCCCTTCCAGGCCTATGGACAATATGGAAATTGACAATGCCTATTTTGATGAAGAGGACAGGAATTTCTCCATTGAAAATGGGTTGCAAACAGATGATACGCCACCGGCTACCCAACAAAGGTCCATTCTTTCAACTTCTTTTGATACCCTACCAGAGGTGAGTTTGCATAGGGAAGAGTATGTTCAGATAAAGGACAATACCAACAGTAAATTGCTTAGTGATATGGACATCCGGATAGCGCTGGATGAACTGGAAGAGAAGGACAATATCAGGATAAGTTTACCTGTCATAAAAGCCATTGTAAAAGTAGAATCTGCTGGACGTGGACACCTAAGTGACGGAAGAGCCAAAATCTTATTTGAAGGACATAAATTCTGGTATTGGCTGAAAAAATTTAACAAGGATCCGAAAGCATTAAGTGTGGGCAACGAAGATATTATTTATGAAAAATGGACTAGATCCCATTATCGAGTAGGTATAAAAGAGTATGACCGCCTGGAAAAGGCAAGGAAAATTGATCCAAAAGCAGCTGTTTATGCCACTTCATGGGGATTGTTTCAAATCTTAGGTGAAAACCTAGAACACAATATTAAATCCCGAAATTATAAAAATGTCGACGAATTTGAGGCAAGGCAACATGAATCAGAATATTTTCATTTTCTGGATTTTCTTGCCTTTATAAAAAATAAAAAAGTCCGAGGGAAAAGCCTTATAAATTATATTTCAGAAGAAAATGAAGGGAATTATGATTGGGAATCTTTTGCCTATGGCTATAATGGCAGTGGTTATAAAGCCAATAAATACCACATTAAAATGAAACACTTTTATGAGGAATTCAAAAATGAACAAACATGGACAGCTTAAAAAGGCAATTGCTCTATTTGATAGCCTTTGTCCTGCTTGTCTTTTCATCTACAGGGTGTAAAAAAGAACAAAGGGGATTGGTTATTGGGAAAATTCAACAAGCCAGTGATCTTGTTGTGACAGAATTTGTCATAGACAAAGTAGTTTTCGGTAGAAAAGAAAAAAACATACTGTTTGTGCCTGTCAATGATGCCTCTTTTTTGGCCTATTCAAGGGCAAAGATAAAAACAGGTATTAATCTGGAGCGTATAAGAGAAGAAGATATAATAATCGAAGGAAATAAGATAACCCTTCATTTGCCCACCATAGAGGTCATTAATTTCTCCTATCCACCAGAGGATTTTGTTGAAGACTCATTGGTTTCAAATCCAAAAACCTTCTTAAACAACATCACCTTGAAGGATCAGGAAACCTTTTTCAGACTTGCAGAAATGGACATTCGGGATCAACTTCCCTATATGGGTCTGGTGGAAACCAGTCAGAATCATGCAAGAAAATTAATGTTTACCTTATTGAAGACTTTTGAGTTTGAAGAGATTTTCATTCACTTTAAAAGTGATTCATTGAAAGTAAGACAAATACAACTTTCCGACAATACCATAAATCAATGATACGGCAAATTCTAGGAAGTGCTCGCTTGATATTTCAAATTCTATTGGTGGTTGCCGCAGTGTTATTGATCTATTCGTGGAATCCACTGAACCTGTTCGGTGGCAAGGCAGAGTTGAAGCCTACTGCGAACATGGTTTCAGAAATAAGAGAAATCGGTGAAATGATTACTGCAGAATATTATGGAGAGGTTTTAACATCAATAGATGAGGTACAGATAGATTACCAAAACAATGAACAAATCATCTTGCAGGCAGAATTTAGCTATGAAAAAATTCTAGAAGATATTTTAAACCTCAGAGATTTTCAATCCAAAAAGCCTCAAGAACAAATGGAAATTGGAGATCCAGACAAGCAGCTCAAAAGAAAAAAAAGAAAACAATTAATTACAAATAAAAATTCAAAGAGCAATATAGAGGACAGACTTATCTATCATTGTGATTGGGAAGAAACCAGAACTATTGAGTTTTTTGATGAAATCTTAACCTTTATTTATTTAAAGAAAAATAAAAAGCAAGATGCCATTACAGATCCATTAAGGGAAAATCTATTAAAGAAAACCCTATTGGAATGGTTGGAAGAACCCGACATGGATAAATTGTGGGACACTGCTACTTTTAAATCGGATTATTATGCCAGTAAATTATCAGACCGGCCACGTAGTGAGGCGCGCAAAAAGCTGGCCATGATAGGTAGAGGAACAGTGAAGGCTGGTTTTGATTTTGAAGACCTACAAAGTCATATGTATTACCTTAATGAAGAAGTTGGTGAATTGCATATTTTCGGCCTTGCTCCTAAGATCCTTAATGCAGATATCAACCCCTGGTTTATTCCTGAAAAAGGAGTTCCAGGCTTTGATTTATTAAGTTACAATCGAAAAGTGGACTTTAAGGACAGTAAAAAAGTGAAAATCTATGCCGTCCAAAAACTTAAAACAAATGCGCTAAGGGCTGGGATAATTGAACAAGCGGAATTAAACGGAGGTCAAACTATCAGTCGACTTGTTAATTTACTTACTGATGTGGAGGTTAAAAAAGTAATTTTTCACCATGATGCACTCATCGATTTAACCAAGGAAATTCAAAAAGATCGATTTATAAGTTATGAGGAGGCCGCTTTGTTCGAAAACCACCTTAACAATGAATTAGAAAAGATCGACTCACTAAGAGCGGTCACTACAGACCGATACAACAACAGAAAGCTGGCGGACACCAAGTGGAGTACAATGGTGCAAATGCTCAAACAATTGCAAACCTTAGAGTTTGAATCCCAAATTTCACCCTATAATTATTTTTCAACTTTATGGTACCGCATCAGTGAAGATGGACTAATTGATGATAAAAATTGGTTAACTATTCAAGGTAAAATTGGTCAAAAGACCGCTCAAGAAGAACAATTGGAAGCGCTATGGATAGAAAAAGATACTTTACTTCTGAAATCTCAATTCAGTGAAGGCATTTTCCAAATTATAAAGGATTCTATACCCATCGGCAAATACATTCCTAAAACTTTATCATTAGAAGATTGGACTAGCCAAAATTCTAATAATTCAATTCCTCTTAAAAAAGAGGTCATATTTCTTCCGGATAGTACAGTATCTTATTATCAATTTGAACAGGATGCTGAAAGAAAAGACAGTCTTTTACATCTGATTGGTTTGGAAAAGTACCAACCCAAAGCATGGGAGGATTGGATCACAAACAAAGAAAGTATTCGGAAAATCAACAAGCTTGACACAGTAAAGGCATTAAAACCTGAATTTTCTGAGTTTTGGTTGGTTAATAAAGATGAACCGGATCAACTTATCCAGATAAATATTCCATTGGATCAATTGACCTATCCCCTTTTATTAGGTTTAAGTGGAAAGGGCAATACTACCAGCATCTCCATTGGCAATCATGTTCTTTTTCTATCCTCTGGTAATTTTAAGGCAGACCTCAATCGCCCAGGTTCCACGCTACCTAATAAATTGTCCGATGATCAACTCAAAGATCTTGAAACCCATTTAATAAAATTGTATACCGAATTCGATGCCTACCATAACCGGGACTTTCTAACGAAGGCCAATCGATGGTTTACCAGTAAAATGGAAAGTAAATCTGGGATTCTAGACAAATTTAAATAACAGTATACGCATTGGTCTCTTCTAAGGAGAATTACACAATAGTCTTTCCTGTCCTTAATAAGGTGGCAATAGCATTTCCCTAATTCAATTAGGAAATGATTCCTTCCAGTATTAGAAGGTAAATTGCCTATTTTGGATTTAAAGTTTAAAGTAAGTTTCGAATACGTTTCCTGCAAAAAACTTCCCAAAAGACCCAATAGCTTTCCTACCCTCTTCATTATTTTTTGGGTGTAAGGATTTTACAGTTCTTAATTGCTTGAGTAAGTCAGAAATTTTAATCACCAATTTGCCTTTGCCTACAATGTTACCACCAGGCGTATTGCCCTCGTATAAGGTGATAAAAAGCGTGGTGGTATCCTTCCAGGCATCTACAACATTGTTATTGAAAATGTCCTTAAAACCTTCGAAAAAGTAATTTTCGCCTGAAGGACTAATTAGCTCCGCATTGTAATTCATGCGTTTTCTTTCTTTGTCTCCTTTATCCTGAATAAATAAATTAAAAACCCCATTGTAAGCAGATAGAGGGGCCTTACTAATCCCAGGAGCTATCATGTTACCTATCATACTTCCAGCATGATTCTCATCTGCCACAAATGCATCAATATCTTCCGTTTGTATGGTCAAGGTAAACTCAAAAGTGGTATTTTCTAACTTCCCTTTGGCAAATCCTTTATCAAAATCTTCTGTTTCTCCTAAACCTATAAATCCTTTCATGGTTTCGGTAAACTGTACTCCTGTACCAGTAGTATGTTCTCCTTCTAAAGTGGGGCTAGTTCCAAAATCATATTTCAAGGTGTAGCCCTTCTCCTCGGCAATTAGCTTACAGCTTCTCTCTGCCAATGCACTTATTGTCAAGAGCGGATTGGTTCCCACTGGTCGGGGAATAATTGCGCCGTCCAATACATACAATCCTTCATGCAAATCGGTGCCCATTTCACCAGCAAAGACTTGTCCTTTGTGATTTACTACTCCTTTATCCGCACTGTCCCCCATGCCACATCCACCCAAGGGGTGTACGGTTACCAGGTCGTAATTCATTAGATTGTTCCAGGTTGGGTTGGGTATTTTTGTTCCTCCAAGTGCCTGGGTGGCACTGAACATTTCACCATTCACTTTATTGAATATCTCCTGCTTGCCTACCCCTTCCCAGTTGAGTGTCAACTTACCTTCATCATCCATTTTCATGGTGCCATTTCCATCATCATGTGTCATGACGAGGTAGATTTGGGTATGGGCCAAGGCACCGTGAAAGGCGCCAAGGACTAAACTTCTGATTTCTCTGTACTTTTCTTTAAAATAATCCTTAAAGCCTCTGTCGGTGTCTTTTCCTGCTAATCTGGAAAAAGCGATCAGTGCATTGGGCATAATGCTCCTTATTGGACCAGGAATGGTCCCCTCTTCGAGAGTCATACCATCCTCCAAATTATCTCGCTCTCTAAGGTCTATTACACTGGTAATACATGGCCCAACGTTGGCAATCTGATCGGTACCTTTATTGCCTAAGCCAATTCCATTGATTCTTTCATCATTATTGTAACCAAAGCCAAGAACATCCCCATTCCCTGTAAACCTCATGCCCAGTCTATTGGAGACTTTCAGCCCCATTTTCGCTGATCGAAACAATATTTCCGTTGATCCCAAAGAGCCTGCACTAAGGATTACATTCTTTGCTTTGATAAACATCAGCGGTGCATCAAAATTATCCCTACCAATACCTATTGGATGATAATATACCTGCCAATACCCCTGCGCCTTTTTGACATACCGGACATTTATCGATGTAAAAATCTCGGCTCCGTGATTGTAAGCATCTGGCAAATAATTCATTGCCGTAGTATTTTTTGCACCTATATTACATCCGGTCACACAGTCCCCACAGTTGGTACACTTCGCTTGCTTTACACCTACATGGTTGGTTTTGTTTTCAAAATTTACGTTAATATCCAAAAGTCGAAATGGAGAAGCCATAAAATCAGCGGATTTACGCATGGCTTCTGTCTTCTTTAGTACTGGATAGCCATTTTTATTTTCTGGGTAAGGATTGGGTTTCAGCATTTCCCTTGCCCTACTTACCCCCTCTTCAAATGAGGTCAAATCCTGCCTTATTGCTTCTGGCCACATTGCATCCTGCATCACCCTATCCTCCGGCTCGATGGAGACATTGGCATTTACCAGGGAAGTTCCTCCCAGGCCACATCCTTTAAACACATTAATGCCATTGCCCATGGTAAATTCATACAGTCCATTTTTTTCAAGACTGGTAGATTTCCCCCTAACAAAATTCATTTCTTTAGAAGCATTCAAAAGGGTATCGGGAAATTCACCAGGTAAAAATTCTTTGCCTTTTTCTAACAGGCAAACAGATTGTCCTGCCCTAGCCATCCTTGATGCTGAGATACTTCCACCATATCCTGATCCGATGATTACATAATCGTATTCAGGCTTGATACTGGCCAGTGGTTTAGCTAATTTTTTCATTTTTTATAAATATAGGGTCCTCTATCAATTCATAATTTATGGGGCCACCTTCAAAATGAGGTTTTTCTTCAGTCCCGATTTGTTTCCAATTGCTAACCACTTTCTTCAGCCCAATCGGGTAAATGGTAAGCCCCTTTTTATTAATTGAAATCCTTAAAAAGTTTTTATACCCTTCCCAACGGTAGGAAGAAGAAGCTTCAGTAATGTGGTTTTTCAATAAAATGACACTTATGGTCAGGTACAAGCCAAAAAAGAAACAACTGATTAGGCCACCAACAAGTATCATTTCAGCAGAAAACAATAGTATCGATAATCCCTCATTGACACCCATACTCCAAACATTAAGGTTCAGGTAAGAAAAAAGCCAAAGAAGGAAATAAAAATTGACCAAATGTAGCAGGCCATGAATTACTCCAGCAATATAATTCAGGTTCTTTTTACCCGAACTGGTATCTGTAAACATTACAATACCCACAAATAACAAAAGGTTGAGAAATAGTGCCGTTGGAAAGTGTAGCAAAGTAGTACTTATGGCATCAAATATCTCCGGAAATTCATTGTTAAACAGATTGTATTTAGACAGGTTTTCCATCAATGTCGTACCATCAGTCATCTTCGTTTGAAGTATATAGGAAGTAAAAACATTATAAATGCCGAAAAACAAGAGCATTGTACGGCTAAAAAACGGAAAGGCCAGGTTTAACAAACTTAATTTGACCGAACTTGATTTTGGTGGGAAGGTTTTTTCAAGTTTGGCCTTTCTATCATGAATACCATTTATTTCTTCATGCAAAGTATGGGTCGGATGCATAAAAGCTCCACCTCCGCCGGCAGTTATCAACTGACAGGGCCTGGCTTCATCCTTTACCGTTTCATACCTGGCATAATGGTGTAAATCGCCTGTTAATATCGCCTCGATGTTTATTCCTTTATTCTTCTCCTCATACGCTTTATCTCCCTGACCAAAAAGAACCTTGTCAATAAAGAACTGAAGCCGGTCAAAAGAATCATTTTTAAGGTCAAATGATTTATAAACCCATGATGGCTCTGAAGTACACAAAATAACCTTGCTATCGGAATTGAAATGTTCTTTTGCTATTTCTTTAAAATAGCAAATTTGAGGAAAATCAATGTCCGCATTCAATTGGATATCAATGGCTATTATCCAATAATCATAAGGTAGTTTAATTGCAAAATAGCTTCTATTCTGTTGGGTTTTCCAATTGCCAAGGGAACGCTTTTGGGTAAATAGTCTTAGAAAATTGGTCAATCCATCGTACCAGTCATGGTTTCCGGGAATAGCAAAAACATCTGGCCTCACACTATTTATTTTATTCTTTGGAAAAGCGGCTGTATATGGTCCCCTTAGCCTATTGTCATACTCAATATTTTCGGGAGTAGGGTAAACTTCATCACCACCCATTATCAAAATATCTCCCCTTTTAAGGGTTTTCCCCCTGAGGGATAAATTATCTCTGGCCAATAATTGGGCAAGCGTAAAAGTGGGATTGAATCCATCACCTAAGTCAGATACATAGTCAAACCACAATTCCTCTTTCTGAGAATAATCAAAAGGCTTGGTTTCCTTGTCAAGTGCCGCCTGCAGCTCTCTTCTATCCGCAAAATTACCGAAAACTGAAGACAATACGGTTTTGACACTTGTGAAAGCCAACTGTTTTGGGTCATACCAATTGACCATTGGTTTTCTCTCAAACTTCATTTTGTAATATTTTTTTTATCATTCCAAATTTAAATCCTATGCCCCCGTTTGAACCGCTTTTCTTTTTTGCCAAACTAAGTCCTACAGCTTTTACCCTTGATAAAAAGGATTGGTGCAGTTTCCCTTCCATAAAAACCTTTTCCTGTCCTTCCTGACTTGAATAAACACTTACTTCAACAGATTTAAATGCAAGCCCCATTAACCAAGACCATGGACTTGAGCAGCGCAACTCAGCTTTCAGCAAATAACGATTTTCTTTACTGGTCAAATTTGTTTCAATTCCAATCACGGTTTCACCAGGTGCTTTACCTGTCACCTTAACCTTGGTAAGGCCTCCAATTATTTCATCCGCTGTATCTTTATAATTTAGGCTGGAAAAGGCTTCAAAGCTTTCCACTCCATTCACAATGGTTTTGCGCAGAAAAATATAGTAATCTACAGGGTGGTTTTTATCCTTCTCAATAAGCCGTCCTGAAAATTTCATGGGCAAACAGATATAATCGCCAGAATCGGTGGTCTGTGTAGCCCTGAAATCAAGAAAATTTCCATTTTCAGGTTTCTCCAAAAGGTAATTTTTGGTGTCCTGGTACCCCATATTTATAAGAGACCTTGCCGTTATTTTCTTTAGAAACAATTCAGGATCAAGAGGTAAAGGTAGTTTTGGTTTTACAATGAACACTTGAATCGGTCTGGTCTGACCAAATGGAGAATTGCCGAGTGCAATTTGCTTATTGATCCATTTTATTTGTTCAAACTCTTCAAACAAGGCACCATTGGCACTCATTTCTATGGAATGAACATATTGATTAAGGGAACCTGGTAGGTAGGAAGGGTAATTGCCTATTCCCCAAATCAGCCAAATATCCTCAGCTCCTCTTTTGACGGCTTCTAATAGGTTGGCATCCTTAATCCAAACGGCATCAATAAACCAATCCTTTTTGATTTTTAGGGCTGGCATTAGGATGGGTAAGGAAACACCAGCCAGCAAATGATTTTCTTCTAGCTGATCTGTTGAAATTGTATTGATGGTCTTCTCAGTAAAGTTACAAACCGAAAAAGTGACAGGTAATTTAAGTTTTTTGATCTTCGGTACACTTACCTCAAAATGGGGCAAAATCTTGTCCCTGATCCCATCCGCATCGCCCAAGGCCTTGAGTTTCCATGGGGTAAAATATTCTTTCAGGTTTATTAAGGAAGTGAAATGGTTGAAATTTAATGACTTCCATTTTTCCAGTATATTATCCACAGGGTGTCCTGATGCCAACATGGCTGCATTGAAAATACCTCCTGAGGCACCATCTGCATGAGAAAAGACGAGCCCTTCTTCTTCCATTGCTTTCATCACGCCTGCCTGATAGGCCACACGCATGCCCCCGCCTGCCAATATTAAGGTGCGGTTTGGGTGTTTGTCATTTTGTTGGTTAACAATTAACATCCTGATTGTTAATTAAATTATGACCTTTTTGATTCTGTATTCAATTAATAGAAGTACCTACTTCATTAAAAAGGTCTATTAAGTATTGGAAGCATTGAGTACTCTCAAATAGACAATAAAAACCACTCCTGAGAAAAGATCAAAAATGGCTACAGACATGGCCAGGATCGAGAACAAACCATTAAACACGCCTATAGATACTGCTATAAATGCTCCAAATTTCTGAAGTGCGGACCATAACATAACCTGTTTATTGGTAATTGAACTATATACAGCATGCAGCACCATTCCTCCAAAGAGGGCCATGAACATGCCTACTATAGCAAAGAAATGGGCTGAAGAAGGTGTAGGTACTTCCTTGCCAATAAAATCAAGCATAAAGGATGGCGCCAACATTTGGACTACACCGGATACCAAAGTTATGAAGGCTATTAATACCACCAGTAATTCTGTGTACCGAAATGATAAACCTAATATTTTTTTCTCATCCATTGTTTTGGTGTTTGCTTTTAGCTTTAGCGATAAAGAAATACATCGTGATTAACCACATTAGGGTAAGTATAATCCAACGAAGATCATTTAGCCACATCCATTCAGATAACAATGCTTGCAAAGTGCTTTCATCAGTTAACCCTGCTTTAAATTGGTTGTTAACATCTTCTATATAGAGTTGTTGGATCAATACAGGTGCTAAAAGTCCTGGTATCCAGGCTATAGGAACCCATCTAAGTCCAGATTTCCATTCCGTAATTAGCATAATCACCAATGCTATTGCCATTATAGGAATGGACACAAAGAAGAATTTTGTTGCAAGGTCTGTTTGTGGAATTATGGCATCATAATAATTGGTAAGGTTTAAGGTCTTTGGATAATTCGGGAACCAGAAATAATGCAATGACCAGAACATTCCTAAATAAATAGAGGAACAAAAAAAGATATAGGCATTATTGATATCTAATAATGTTTTTTTAAGCGGACTCATCTTTTAGTATAATTTTAAATGCGAAACTTTTCATAATCTGAGATAGATGGCGCAGGTAGCCAATCTTCTGTATACCCAAGTGGATAAACTGACTCTAAACCTTCGGTCATTACTTCCGGTGGTTCATCATAAGTCATAAACCAAGAGTCGAAATGATCATCCAATATGCCATTGGTTTTTGGCATGAAAGTGGTAAAAAAGGGATCTGGATTGATATCGATATTCTTTAAAGCGGCTACTTTTGGATGATCTCCAATAAAAAGACTTCCTTTCGCCTTTCCCAGTAGGTTAATACCTGCTTTTGATTCAAAATAAATATAGGAAGCCATCAACATATTTCTAAACCTACAATAATTGGTTGCGCCTACTTTTAGCTTGATTGAAGGAGATTTAGGTTTATTAATTTCTATTCTGAAAGCAAACTGCCCATCCTTTTCGTATTGGCTGGTCACTTTGTCCTCGGTGACCTTAAAATCAAGGTTGGCTTGGTGCTTGGGCATTCCCCAAATACCTTTTCCTCCCTTAACAGATATCTCGCTACTTACAGGAAGATCCAATATGTACTGGCCGGTACCATAATGCCCCAATAATAGGGAATTTAAAATCCTTGGGGCTGGTTTGGAGCCATGAGTACAGGCAATGGCAATGCTGTATTCAATGTATTTACCTATGCTGGTATCCAGGTAATTGATAATGGTAATCATCAATGCAGCCCGACCATTCGGCAATTTCATGGCATGAATCTCATTTCCAGGCAATAGCGCATTGGCTTTCTCCCAGTCACATGAAAACCCAGCCATTAATGCTGGCGAATCAGAAGAGCTTACAGGCATGGTATAGGGTATACCGTCTACCAGCGCATATCTACCGGTGTATTTCTTAATTCTTTTTGGGGGCATAATGGCTTATTATCCAAGTTCAAGTTCATTTATCATTTTAGGGAAGACATCCTTATGTGCATTTTTCCCAAAAAATACATCCAGATGACTATAATCATCCAATAAGTACAATTTATGTAATCCTGGTTGTAGTTTATTTAAGTACTCAAAGGTGTTTTCCTGACTTTTGGGTAAAAAACATTTGTTTTTCTTACCTGCAAACAATACAAACCTCGCCGTTGTCATTGGTGCCTTTTCTGTATACCCCCCTGCTCCCTTATCATTTCGCACCAATGCACCACTCCTAACACATTTTTGCATGTGTGAAAAAAAGGATAGCGGAACATGAGCAAACTCATATTGTATCCAATCTTTCGTTCTCTCATCAATATTGCCAAGTTCCCATAATGCGGGAAAGCCTGATCCATAGGTAAAACTGACCATTTTCCCGACCCGGGTATCTTTTTCCCAATGCGTCGCCTCTACTACCCTTAAGATCATTTTTGATTTAAAATCAGGAGCTCTCAATCCCCACTGAGGATCCAGGTATTTAAAAAACTTGCTGACCAACGGTACAAGCAAATTCAGTTTGATTTTAGAATAAATAGGCACCACAGGATGCAATGATACCGCATTGCTAATGATCAATTTAACCTCAGGAATAAGGCCTAAAATGGAAGATATCATGAAACTAGTACTTCCCTGACAATGAATAATTGCCATTATTTCTTTTGATCCCGTGCGTTCGACAACCTTTTTTACAGCTGCAGGATGATCATATTGAGCCACCTGATCTAAGTTCCACTCATTTGGTTCAAATTGAATACTTCCTCTCCAGTTTTCTAGCCATACATCATAACCTGCTTCTGCAAGCGCGTGAATAATGTTATTACTAGAGGGAGGATTGAATATATTGCTACTTACCCCTGCCCCATGCACCAGCAAAACTGGTCCTTTCGTTGCAGAGGGAGACAATAGATGCTTCAAGTCACACTGGAAGCCATCTAAAGATTCAAAGGTTATGGTTTCAAAATAGTGACTCATTTATCAAATTTTCCTTTCCTAAATTTAACAAAATAAAATTAACATCAAATTCCATTTCTTCAAAAATATAACTAATAATCCCTAGAAATATACTATTAAAACAAATATCATTGATGATTAAGACTGAATAAGCATCTAAAGTAAATACATTCTTAAATCAATAGTTCAAGTAATCCTGCTGAATAGCTTTGAATTAATAAAAAATAAAAACATGGAAAAAGGAATGTAATTTCATTAACTGAAATGGGCCATCTAACTATAATTAAGTGGCCTTCCTCGTCTTCCTCTTTCAGATTATTGCTTTTAAATGTAAAATGGTGGGGATTGAAAAAATTGATACAGGCACAAGCAAACCCCTACTAGTAAGGATCTACGTCAATTAAAAATCTGACAGAACGAAAACGCTTGTCGCCTTGTAGTTCAGAAATGATCCGTACCATTTCCTGCTTAAAGCGCTCTTGTGTGCCGGTGCTTTTTTCAAGTTTGATCCAGATTTCAAAAAGAAATAGGTTTTTAATCTTTCCAATCAGGGCTTTTTCCGGCCCCAGGATTATCTTCCTTCCTTCAATATCGGATAGCAGATTCTTTAATTGAAGGGAAGCTGTTTCTGCTGTTTTAAAGTCCTTGTGCTTGGTTACTATCTTGATATTCTTTACGAAGGGAGGGTAATAAAACTGGCGCCGCTCCCCCATTTCCTGCTGGTAAAAATCATTGTAATTACCACTCATTATCTGTCTGAAAATCAGTTGGTCAGGACGCCTTGTTTGAATGACTACATTACCTGTAATATTTCTTCTTCCAGCTCTTCCAGCCACTTGAGTAATCTGTTGAAAAGCCCTTTCACCAGACCTGAAATCAGGGTAGAACAAAATTCGATCTGCATCTACAATACCCACCAGGGAAACCCTATCAAAATCGAGACCTTTGGTGATCATTTGGGTACCTACCAATATGTCTACATTTCCAGACCCAAATTCCTCTAATATTTTTTGATAGCCATATTTGCTTCGGGTAGTGTCCAGGTCCATCCTTAGGATACGGGCTTCTGGAAAAAGTAAAGAGAGATTTTCTTCTATTCTTTCTGTACCTGATCCTACCGTAGTGATTTTATTACTTCCACAGGCCTGACATTTTGTTGGAACTTTGTCTTTAAAGCCACAATAATGGCATCTCAATTCCTCCTGGTACTGGTGGTAGGTTAAACTGACATCACAATGCTCACATTCGGGAATCCAGCCACATTCATCACAAGAAATATAAGGGGCATATCCTCTTCTATTTTGAAAAATTAGCACCTGTTCCTGATGGTTAAGTGCATCTTGAATTTTTTCTCTTAATAGCCTGGTAAAATCTAATTTTAGCAGGTTCTTCTTTTTGTCCTTTAGAATGTCGGCCAAGTGAAAATGAGGTAATTCTGCATCGCCATAGCGTTTGTCCATTCTCACATAGCCATACTTCTCATTTTGGGCATTGTTAAACGTTTCAAATGCTGGGGTGGCTGTACCGAGAACAGTTTTGGCCTGGTGCAACCAGGCCATCATGATGGCAGCATCTCTGGCATGAAACCTGGGAGCAGGATCATATTGCTTGTAGGAGGGTTCATGTTCTTCATCTACAATTACTAGCCCCAGGCTGTCGAAAGGCAAAAACAAAGAAGATCTAACTCCTGTGATGAAATTATATTTACCTGATATAACCCCCTGCCATACTTCAACACGCTCATTGTCAGAATACTTGGAATGAAATACCCCCATTTTATCTCCAAATACTTTTTGTAATCGAGCTACCAAATGGGTGGTGAGGGCGATTTCTGGAAGTAGAAGCAATACTTGAGACCCACTCTCCAAAACTTCCATTATAAGCTTTATATAAATCTCCGTTTTCCCAGAGCCAGTAATCCCATGTAGAAGGACGGTTGATTTACTTGTAAATTCCTTCTGTACGGCATCATATGCCTCCTTTTGCACCTCTGACAGCTCAATGGGCTTCTCATCAACCGGAATGGGCGCAAAACGGCTTATTTTCACCTTAAAGCTTTGTAAAACCTTGTTTTTAACTAGGGTATCAATGGAAGATGCTGAACATCCCGCCTCTGTCAATATTTTTTTTGATAGTCCTTGCTCATTTAGCTCACTATTCTGAAAAATTGGTACCTGCTGTAAATATTTGAGGAGGACATTTTCTTGCTTCTCCTTCCCTTTTATCCCTTCAAAAAGATCGTTGAGCTTATTGGGTTCAGAAATGTATTCTTGAGACAGACGAATCCTAACTTCAATCTTAGGGCTGTATTTTTCTTTTACAGATTCATAAACCAGGATAGCCTTCTTGCCAAGAAGACTTTTAATAATTTTGTGAAGGTCTTTTACCGGCACCACTGATTCCAGCTGATCAATATTGATTTCTTCCTTTTTCTCCAAGGCCTCAAGAATCAGCAATTCTCTATCATCCATGGGATATCCAGGATTATCCAATTCAAAATCGGGATGCATTTGAACTTTACTCTCTGTAGAAAGCTTTAGTCCACTCGGTAGGGCGGCATTCATTACCTCTCCTATATGGCAACAATAATAACTGGCCATCCATCCCCAGAATTTGATTTGCAGGGCATTTACTATAGGATACTCATCTAATAAATCCAGAATCGGTTTTGCCTTATACGCTTCCGGAGCCTTTTGGTGGACTTTGGCAACTATTCCCGTCAGAATTCTTTTCTTACCAAATTGAACCATTACACGATAACCAATGCCTATTTCCTCCTGTAATTCAGGCCCTACACTATAGGTAAAGGTAAGCGGAATAGGCACCGGAAGGATAATGTCCGCGTACAGATTTTTGCTTGATAAAGGGTAGTTATTTCCAAAGAGGTCTTCCACTGTTAATCTTATTGTCTAGGTTTGGGCAAAAAAGGTAGCTGCTTAATGGCCGCTTCTATAGATTCCACAGGCTTTTTACAAGCCTTATTAAAGCAAACATACAAGGTAGACCTTTCACCTAACTTACCAGCCAATATAGGCACCTTGCTGCTCAAGCCTGCTTCTGCAGCAATAACCATGTTGGGATGATAAGCTGACTGTAGCGATAAAGCCACATTACATGCCGCCCTGCCTGTAATAGCTATTTCCGCTGTGGGAACTGATTTTTCTAAATAAAAGTTTGCCCAGTTGGCTAGGAAATCCGGTTCTTTCATCAACATTTCACTGACCAATTGCAACATGCTTTCCGCTAGTGAAAGGTAGGAATCATTGTATAAATATAGGCCCAACTGGTGAAGATTTCTAGCCATTACAGAATTAGAGGCAGGAATGACATTGTCAAAAACCTCCTTTTTATCGGCAATCAGTTTTTCGGTTTTAGGATCATTGAAATAGAACAAGCCATCACTTTCATCCAAAAAATTATCCATCACCTTTTGTGTCAATAATTCTGCCCTACTGAGCCAAAGGGGATCAAATGAAATTTTATAAAGTGAAATGAAGGATTGAATTACGGCTCCATAATCTTCCAAAAAGGCGGGAGTATAAGCCTCTTTATCTTTAAAATTCCGATACAACACATTGTCATAAACCATCTGGCTCCAAATAAAATTCCCAGTCTCTAAGGCAGTTTTACGGAATCCCTGTTCACCTATCGCTAAATAGGCTTGACATAGCCCATCAATGACCCATCCATTCCATCCACTTATGATTTTATCATCCAATCCAGGCCTTACTCTTAAAGCCCTCATTTGAAGAAGCTTTTGCTTGACTTTCTTTAACTTTTTTTCAAATTCAACCATGGAAAATCCATGATTTTGAGCAACTTCGGCATAGGGTAAGGTCTGAAAAAGAATATTCAAACCCGATTCCCAATTCCCTTCTGGCTTAATACCATATAACTGGCTGATCCAGGCCAAATCTTCTCCTAATAATTCCTCTAACTCATTATAGGTCCAGGTATAAAATTTTCCTTCTACTCCTTCGCTATCGGCATCTAGCGCTGAATAAAAACCTTTTTCTGTACTGCGCATTTCGCTTAGTAACCAGCTTATGGTTTCTCTTACTTTTTCTTCGAAAAAAGGATCTCGACTGTATTGAAAGGCTTTACTGTAAAGACTCAGTAATTGACCATTGTCATATAGCATTTTTTCAAAATGGGGGGCAAACCATTCTCCATCCACACTGTAACGACAAAATCCCCCACTCAGGTGGTCATATATGCCACCCATTCCTATTTTTTTTAAGGTATAACAAACTTGCTCCCCTAAGCCTTTTTGGTCGTCCAAAATGGCCATATCCAATAAGAAGCTCCAAATGACAGGCATTGGGAATTTAGGGACTCTTTTCATTCCACCCCATTCCCGATCTATGCCTTTCAATAAATGCTCGGCCATTCCCCTTACTCTTTCTGGCCTAAATTCAGCATTTTCTCTCTTTAATCCGTATTTCTCTACAACTGATCGGTCAATACTTCTTCCAAAACCTTCGGCACTTTTCACCAATTCTTCATACTGTTGCGAAAAAGCCTGGGCAACTCCAGACAATACTTTCATCCATTGGTTTTTTGAGAAATAGGTACCTCCATAAAAAGGCCTGTGGTCAGGCATCAGAAAAACATTTAAAGGCCAACCTCCCTGTAAACCCATTACCTGTACTGCTTCCATGTATATATTATCCAGATCGGGCCTTTCCTCCCGGTCAATTTTTATACAGACAAAATGGGCATTCATTAGATTTGCAACGGCCATGTCTTCAAAGCTTTCCTTTTCCATAACATGACACCAATGACAGGCCGAATAGCCAATGCTTACCAATATGGGTTTATGCTCTGCTTTGGCTTTGTTCAAAGCCTCTTCTGACCAAGGGTACCATTGTACCGGATTATGGGCATGCTGCTGTAAGTACAGGCTTTTGCTTTTAATCAGTTTATTGGCTTTCATAATGGGTAAGGTCAATCCGTTTTAAATACGCTCAGCTGATCTTTGATTGCTTGTTTTTCGTTGGTGAAATCCAAGTTAGATGGCATTAGCGAAATCAATTCCTGAAGTTTGAGAAGAAAATTATAATGCGCCTGTGAATGGGGATTAAATGGTCTATGGCTAAGATTCCTTTGGATTTGATCAATGTGCTGAATCAATTCCTTGGTTTCATTATTGAAAAATGCATCTTGAAATTCATTCCATATATAGTCTTCGGCCATTGAGCTGGGGTGTATCATGTCTTCTTTGTAAAAACGATAATCCCTCAAATCATCCATCATTATTTCATAAGCGGGGAAATAATAAATTTCAGGATATATTGAAACTAACTGATGACATAACACATTTAACAAGCTTTTGCTCAATTGGTTATCGGGAATCCCATCTTTGATATGCCTCACTGGACTAACAGTCAATACCACCTGAATATTGGGGTTAACAGACAATAATTTTTGATAGAATGTATTAAAACTATCCACCATTTCATTTGGGCCAAGTAAACTTTTGGAGAAGTATTGTTGTGGCTGTTTGTGACAATTTGCTACTACACATTCATTTTCTAACAATCGATAAACAAATGCAGTGCCCAGGGTAATAAATAAGTGAGTCGCTGTTTCCAGTTTATTTTTGACCAAAGACTGGCTTTTTTCTATTCTTTCAGCCAATTCTTCTTTTGATGCAGCATTAAATGAAGAATGAAGTTGGTAATGAAAAAAGTTATCATGCCTGTTTAAATACATTTCAGGATTTACAGGTTTTGGTATCAAAGAATCTAATAGCAGATTGAAAATAGATTCAGGGTTAAAGGTCGTTCCAAAGGGATTCACTAAGGTATCAAATTTGCTATGGTGTAATCTATCTCCTACCACCTCTGAAAAGCAAGACCCTATAGTTACCACACTGGACGAATGGTTTATTCCTTTTTCACATTCCTTAAAGCGGAAAGTAGTTCTAAAACTTTTCATTTTTAAAATTTATTTTTTTTGTAGGGCCCTAATCTTGGAGCCAAAATAAAAGAACAAATTAATGAAAATATGAGGGATTAGAAGCTTAAATAATGCCTAAATTCAAATTTAACGTATTCACAAATGTTCTGCTTATTTTATACGGTATTCAAATTTTTTACTGACAATATTTCAATATTTAATAATTATTAATAATATTGTTACATTATTTACTTTAACCATAAATGAAATAAAAAATGGAATCAATTTTATTAGAAAAATCAGTAGAAAATACTATTGACAAGTTAAGCAAATTAAAGATCGATGAAGGTTTAACCGCCGAGCTAAAATGGTGTTTGGGAAGTTATCGATTTGACAACAACCCTGAAGGTTTGAAAATGAAATCTAAGATAGCTTTGGACTTATTGAAGGAAGCCAAAGAAAAAAGTAGCCGCTCAGTCTCTAAAAAGTTAATCACGGATTTGGAAAAAGCCATTGTAAACTAAAAAAGCCAGGATAAACCTGGCTTTTTTTTATTAAATACAATATCAATTATTTTTCAGCGACAACTTCGAACTTAACGCTTGTTTTCACTTCTCTGTGCAAATCGATTTCTGCTTCATATTCTCCTGAAGTAGATACTGGCTGGTTGATAGAGATTTTTTTACGATCAATGTCAATGCTTCTTTCAGCCAATGCATCAGAAAGTTGCAAAGTAGTAACTTTTCCAAAAATCTTTCCGGAATCGCCTATCTTAGCTTTAATCTGTAAAGTAATGCTTTCCAATTTCAAAGCTACAGCTTCCGCTTCAGTCTTGATTTTTTCTGCTTTATGAGCCGCTTGTTTAATATTTTCTTGCAAAACCTTCTTATTAGAAGAGGTAGCAAGCAAAGCGAAGCCCTGAGGGATCAGATAATTACGTCCATAACCAGGTTTAACAGCTACCAAGTCATTTTTATATCCAAGTCCTTTTATATCCGTTTTTAAGATAACTTCCATTTTGTAATAAATTTTTTAGGTGAAGGATTATAGATAGTCTATTTCAAGCCATCTGCTACGTAAGGCAATAATGCCAAATGTCTGGCTTTTTTAATGGCCTGAGCAACCTTTCTCTGAAATTTTGCAGAGTTACCTGTCAATCTTCTAGGAAGAATCTTACCTTGTTCATTCACAAACTTAAGCAAAAAGACAGGATCTTTGTAATCAATATACTTGATGCCTAGCTTTTTGAATCTACAGTATTTTTTCCTGTTTTGCTCTCTGTTGATCGGTTCGTTTTTTAACGTCATTTTGCTGGCTCCTCCTTAGCTTCTGTTTTTTTATTGAATTCACCTTTTCTCCTTCTATCTGCGTAGATCAAGGAATGCTTGTCCATAACAGTGGTAAGAAATCTCAATACAGTTTCATCTCTTCTGAAATTGATCTCATACTTTTTAATCGCAGCTGGATCCAGTTTGTATTCGACCATTACGTAAAACCCTGTAGTTTTCTTTTGGATTGGATATGCCAATTTTTTTAGGCCCCAATTCTCAACGTTAACTACATCTGCTCCCAATTCTTTTAACAAGCCTACATACTTGTCAACGGTATCCTTCATCTGAACTTCAGACAAAACGGGAGTAAGGATGAATACCGTCTCATAATTTTTTTGGAACATTCTTTTTAATTTTTGTTTAGTATTTTAAAACAGTCTGCAAAATTAAGAGAAATGTGCCAATAATCAAAAAAATGCGGTGTTATTTTATTTCAAATGTGCTTCTACCTATCTCCGCACCATCCGAAAAAATCTTTACGGAATAAATTCCCTTTTCATAGTCGGAACCTTTTTCGTAAAAATAGGTCAGTTGCTGTTGGGAATTATTAAAAACAAAATCCTGCTTGGAGGTATAAAAATACTCTTTACCATCCAATTCAAATGTACCTGAACCTTTTGCGATGTCAAAAATTACTTGTTCGTTGGGCGATAGCACCTGAACATACACATCTCTTAAACCAGCTTCAGCAATTTTATTGTCTGCGATATTAAATGAAACTTTTAATCTTGATAGCTGTCTGTTTCGAAACTCAGCTTCCCGCTCCCTCCCACGGGAATTTACTGCGGCAACGACTATATTTTCAGCTTTTAACCGAGAAGCCAGATTGACTTTCTTTTCTAAGTCACCCGTTTTAATATTAAGTTTAACTACCTCTTCTTCTATTTCAGATTTGGTCGTTTTTAACTCTTTGTTTTCAGAGAACAATTGAACGTTTTGGGCTTTTAAACGAACTATATCCGCATCTTTCTCTTCCAATAAGGTCAAATAACTGTCAATTTGAGCATTTAGCTTGGCGATATCCTTTGCAGATCTATTTTTATCTAGTTTTCTTTCTTTAATTAATTGTTCCTTTACGATTACCAGCGCCTCTATATCCCCGCCAAGGCTTTCTATTTCCTTAATTCTTACCTCTAACTCAGTAGTCATTGAATCCAGTCTGGTATTTAGTTGGCTGTTTTCTTCTGATAAAAGAAAAATTTCCTCACTTTTTCTAGATTTCTCACGGTGATCATTTAAAAGTCTCCACCCACTAAGAAATACTAAAATCACCAAAACGATAATTAGAATATTTTTACCCTTATCAACATTAATACTGCTTTTATCAATCTTTTCCCCTTGGCTCATATTAATAAAGACACTTTACAATTTTATTTTTCGTTCTGTCAGGACATTTATTTAGTACCAACATCAACCTGATATTTATAACAATTATCAGACCAAATTCTCAATCAGTTTTCAGATAAAATTTTCTAATAAAAACAAATTTAATAAATACCAACGCATCTCACAATCTTGGAGGGTAATATCTAACAGCCTATCTTCTATTTAATCCTTATCAAACAACTTAGATCTCAAGAATATAATCATTTCTGTTATCCTGATCATTAAAGAACAACACCCCACATTCAAAAAAATCAATGCTATTTGTAACCGGAGACAAGTATTTAATCTCATCCCAGGCTTTTCGCATTTCCTTTGACCAATGGATGTCAGCGATTACCAAAATGCTTTCTTTGTGTAGTTTGGGAGCAATTAGCCTAAAATAATCTATGGTGGGTTGGTACCTATGATTGGCATCCATTAAAGCAAAATCAAGGCTTTCAATGTCTTCAAGCCAATTGATTAAGGTCTCATCCAGATTACCAGGTACCCTATTAACATTGTTCAGCTTACTTAAATGGCTACTTGCCAAAAGCTCTAAAGCGGGGTCTCCTTCGAAAGTATACAAGTTCCCATTCGTTACCGCTGCAAGGTAGGCAGTATTTATACCCAGAGAAGTCCCCAAATCCAAAACTGTATTGGCTGGTGTAAGCTTACAAAGGTATTGGTACAACAGTGAAAATTTGACTGGGGTAGTTGCTCTTTTTGCAATGGAAGCCACTTTCTGCTGCTTACCATTACTCCAACGGGAACCTGCTCCATAATCCGTCCTGTTTATTCGTTCTTGGGAGACTAAAAACTTATTTCTTTGTTTTTCTATGCCCCTATTACCTTTTCTATTATGCCTTAAATATGACTTTAAGTTTTGGTAAAATTTAAAAAAATGGGGTGAATGGATACTGTGCTGGTCCTCTTTTAGTAAAAAGTAAAGAAAGTATTCCCAGAAATGGAATAGCATTGGGATTTTTCAGTTATTGAAAATATTGGCAATAAGTTGGAATTCGGGTATGGTTACAGTTAGTAATTTACCATCATTTAGCTTTTCGACATAGAATTCCCCCTTCATTTTACCCATACCTGACCTAATGGTACATCCTGATAAATAGGTATGGGAATTCCCTGGTTCCAATACTGGTTGCTGACCAACTACTCCCTCCCCTTCCACTAATTTTAGCGTTTCAGCAGCATCATGTATTTCCCACTTTCTTCTTAACAATTGAATGGTAAAGGGATTGCGGTTTTCTATGGTTACTTTATAGGTAAACACAAAATGATGCAAATTAGGATTTGAAAACTCCTTCTGATAGATTGCTTCAACACTAATCTTTATACCTTCTGTAGTAGCAGTTGCCATTTTGTTTTTTTAGTACAAAACTTATCCATAATTTGAATTATTATCTCAAATATACCAATAGAAAACTTATTAATGAACGTCAAATTAGAAAATAGTTGGAAACAATTGTTGGAGGATGAATTTTCAAAGCCCTACTTTGATTCGTTGGCCAATTTTGTAAGAGCTGAGTATAAGTCAAAAACAATCTATCCAAAAGCGGATGCGATATTCAAGGCTTTTGACTTGTGTCCAGTAGAAAATGTGAAAGTGGTTATTTTGGGTCAGGATCCTTACCACGGACCAGACCAAGCTCATGGATTGGCATTTTCCGTAAAAGAAGGTGTTCCATTCCCTCCTTCGTTGCTCAATATCTTTAAAGAATTAAAAAGTGACCTAGGACTACCTTTTCCACCTCACGGGAATCTAGAAAGGTGGGCAGAACAAGGTGTATTATTGCTAAATGCAACCCTTACCGTGGAAGCTCACAAAGCCGGAAGTCATCAGAAAAAAGGCTGGGAAACCTTCACCAGTGCAGTAATAGAGAAACTTGCTTCCCACAAATCAAATCTTGTTTTTTTACTTTGGGGAGCGTATGCCCAGAAGAAGGCTGGAGAAATAAATTCGGATAACCACTTAAAGTTGCAAGCGTCACATCCGAGCCCGCTCTCTGCCTATAGAGGGTTTTTAGGGTGCAAACATTTTAGCCAAACCAATGCTTATTTAGAAGCCCATGGGATGGCTCCCATAAAGTGGTAAATGAATGGGTGCTAGCACACAGTACTATTGCAAATCTGGAAAGCTATAAATTGGCCCAGAATGTTGAAAACACTTAAACCCAGATTATTGCATAATCTGGGTTTAAGTGTTACTTACCTTTTGTCTTTAAAGGCTGATATACTTTCTAAATCACCAAAATCTTTTTAAAAGCGAAAAATCAGGTGATTATTTACGCTAATTATTAATCGATGGATTTAAAGAACCTATTCCACCTAATCTTATTAAACATTGATTTGTGTTTTTCTAAGGACAGCCATAAGAACCAAGCTTTACCTACGACGTGATCTTCAGGTACAAAACCCCAAAATCTTGAATCAAGGGAGTCGTGTCTATTGTCCCCCATCATGAAATAATAGTTCTGTTTGAAGGTATAGGTTTCCTGTTCCACACCATCAATAAACAACTTGTTTTCCTTTACCGTAACACTTTCATGCCCTTCAAATTTTTCAATTGTAAAGGAATACCGCCGAACATTATCTTCATCGAGCGTAATCGTTTGACCTTCAGCAGGTACTTGAAGTGGTCCGAAATTATCTTTGTTCCACTTATAGAAGGCTCCATCAGGGAAAATATTAGCATCACCCTGTCCCGGTTTGCTAATTCGTTTTTGAATAGATGAAATGGCAGGAGATTTTTTCAATTCTTTGACCATTTCATCAGTTGCAAAGATAAAGTACCCGGAATTATCCGAAAAAGAATAATAGCTGTCCTGGTTGATGCCATACCGATCAAAAAACTCCTCGTTCAATGGTCTATTGACAATGACATCATATGAATACTGCATTTCCGCAGGGTTATCAGCTGCATTGCCATTCACATACACTTGCCCTTCTTTTATCTCCAAAACATCTCCGGAAATAGCAATTGCACGCTTTATATAATTTGTTTTTAAATCAACTGGATATTGAAATTCTTCCGGGAAATTAAAAACCACTACATCGTTTCTTTTAATGGAAGTGAATCCAGGCAACCTATAATAAGGCAATTGGATCGCTTCAGAATAGGATTTCAATTCCGTACCCCAAATTTTCTGGTGCGTTAAAGGAACCTGAAGGATGGTTTTTGGAACTCTGGTTCCGTAATGCATTTTACTAACAAAAAGAAAATCACCTACCAAAAGGGATTTTTCCATAGAAGCAGTCGGAATCGTGAATGGCTCCAATAATAGCCATCTTATCAAACTTGCTGCAATGACTGCAAAAAGCAAAGCATCTATCCACTCTCTTGAGGCTGATTTTTTATTTTTCTCTTGATTCATTTTTGTTTAGTTAAAAGTCCAAAAAATCATTCATTGATAAAACTCCTTTTTTACCAGGTAACCATTCAGCGACCAAAACAGCTCCCAGGGCAAATCCCTTTCTATTATGAGCAGTATGGTTAATGGTGATGTCATCAATTTCAGATTTATAGGACACAATATGTGTCCCTGGAGCAGGGTCTATTCGTTTAGAGGTAATCGGTAAAGTTCCTTCCTTAGGTTGGTCCTCATCATTTTGTAACTCCCATTTGGAGTATCTTTGGTTATTGTTTATCAGTCCCTCTGCAAGGGTTATGGCCGTACCACTGGGAGCATCTTTTTTTTCTGTGTGGTGTATTTCTTCAAGTGTTGCTTTATAGGCTTCTTGATCATTCATTAATTTGGCCAGAAAAGCATTTACTTTAAAAAAAATATTTACACCAATACTAAAATTAGAAGTGTAAAAAAGCGATCCATTTCTTTGCTGGCAAAGGTTAGTTACTCCCTCTTTATCTTCCATCCATCCGGTGGTGCCTACGACTACGGGCACATCATGTTGCATACACCAGGTGATGTTTCCTACTGCGGAACCAGGCTGACTGAATTCAATGGCTACATCTATTTCATTTGTGTCCAGTTGGTCCAGGTCGGCTACATTTTCAATATTGATTTTAGCCACTATTTGATGGCCTCTATCTTCTGCCACCTGGGAAATAATTTTTCCCATTTTCCCATATCCTAATATCAGAATATTCATATTAAAATTTAATTTTTAATGAAAGCCCTATTGCATTGTTATTGGCCAGTAAAGGCTCCATACTGGGCTCAAGTTTAAAGGTAAGGTCATCACTCACATCAAATCCCGAGAGGTGTGCATCTACAAATGCATCTACAGCCCCCAAGGCATAAATGGCTCCAAAAACCATATACATCGCATCCCTGTTTCTTCTCCAATAATTGACATTTCTTATAATTCCGTCTTCATTTAAATTGGGGAAAGGATTGGTTTCTGTTCCTTCTCGCACAATATCAAGTGCTATGATAAACTCTTTGTACCTTCTGTTGTTAAAATTCAAAAAATACACCGCAGCCGAGACACCACTGTAAAGTAAAGGTAATTTCCAGACTTTTTCATTATATACCTGCCCTGCTCCGGGAAACATTAAGGCCAAATAGAGTGCTTTTTTAGGATTTTTAACATTTGTAGGCGCTTCATTTCCCACAGAGTCGGTAAGAGAGTCATTGGAATCTTGTTCTTGAGCAAGAGTGGAGTGTGCCAAAAAAAGACATAACAGTCCTAAAACAGCACGCATGAGTTTTGTTTGGATATTAATATTGTCTGCCATAGAGAATTCAGGCATTTCACTTAGATCAATTCAAGAATTTCAAGAATCCTATTAAGGTCACTGGTAGAGTGAAAAGGAATTTTAATCTCTCCTTTGTCCTTTTTATCTGATTTTAACGAAACTTTGGTACCAAAATGAGAAGCCAATTTTTGTTGAAGCTTATTGATCTCATATTTCTTTACAGGATCCAGGCTTTCCGTTTCTTTAGCATCCTTCTTGGGAACACCATCGTTGAGCTCTTTTACAAGTGCTTCTACTTTCCTTACACTTAATTCCTCCTCTATGGTTTTCTTAAAGATGGCAAGTTGCTTGTCTACATCTTCAATATTGATCAAAGCCCTGGCATGACCCATGCTAATTTTCTGATCTCTAATGCCAGCTTGAATATCTGGAGGTAATTTTAATAGGCGAAGATAATTGTTGACAGTGGTTCGATTCTTTCCTACTCTGTCGCCAAGTTGCTCCTGCTTAAGGTCACATTCTGCCAAAAGTCTTTGGTAGGAATGCGCAATTTCTAAAGCGTTAAGGTTTTCTCTTTGAATATTTTCGATCAGGGCCATTTCCAGCATTTGCTGATCATTGGCAGTTCGAACATAGGCTGGAATCATTTCCAAACCTGCAATCTTAGATGCCTGGAATCTCCTTTCGCCAGAGATAAGCTGGTATTCATTCTCAGCCAGTCTTCTCACTGTAATTGGCTGAATAATCCCTTGAATTTTTATAGATTCGGCCAGCTCTTCTAAGGCTGTTTTATCAAAATGCGTTCTTGGTTGGTATGGATTTACTTGAACATCTGTTAAAGAGATCTCAAAAATCCCAGCAACTGGATATTTGTCATCTGAAGAGTCTACATTTTTTTCTTTTTGAGGAGAATCCTTCAATAAGGCCCCCAATCCTTTTCCCAAAGCGCCTCGCTTTTTACTATTTGTTTTATTGACAGTCATTGTTCTTTTTTATTCAAATTTCTTTAGCCAATCCGTTTTTAGCAGCAATTTCACTGGCCAAATTCAAGTAAGCGACAGCTCCTTTTCCAGTTGCGTCAAAAGCAACAACAGGCATACCAAAACTTGGTGACTCACTCAACTTCACATTTCTAGGAATGATTGTATCAAAAGTCATGTCTTTGAAATGCATACGCACCTCTTCTACTACTTGATTGGATAGTCTTAATCTAACGTCATACATTGTCAATAGTATGCCTTCTATCTCAAGTTCTTGATTCAATCTAGTTTGGATAATCTTTATAGTGTTTAATAACTTTCCCAAACCTTCCAATGCGAAGTATTCACATTGAACAGGAATCACCACCGAATTAGCAGCGGTGAGGGCATTGATGGTTATCAAACCAAGAGATGGAGAACAATCAATGATTATGAAATCATAGCGATCCCTTATTTCCTGGATAACACCTCTCATCTTCTCCTCTCTGTTCTCCAAATTAACCATTTCTACTTCAGCACCTACAAGGTCTATATGTGAAGGGACCAAGTCCAAATTATCAATTTCAGTTGATATAATGATCTCATTGATATCATTTTCATTGACCATACATTCGTAAATACTTATTTCTATTTCCTTAGGATCAAAGCCCAGGCCAGATGTGGTATTGGCTTGGGGATCGGCATCGATCACCAAGGTTTTGTACTCCAATACAGCTAAACTGGCGGCAAGGTTCATAGCAGTAGTGGTTTTTCCTACTCCTCCTTTTTGGTTGGCTATTGCGATTATTTTTCCCATTGTTTTTTAAAGCGAAATACTTTCCCCTATGTTTAGCAAAATCAATTCTTTCCCACTTTTCGCTGCTTCACTTTTTGCTGCTTTTTTATTTATTTTAATTGATGCAAATGTATCAAAATGCATCCCTATAATTTTATCTGTTCCCACAAAATCGGCAGCTATCAATGCATCTGTAATGCCCATGGTAAAGTTATCCCCAATTGGTAAAATTGCAAAATCAATGTCAAATGATTCTCCAATTAATTTCATGTCATAACTTAAGCCTGTATCCCCTGCATAATAAAAGGTGCCCTTATTGGAAGATACAACATATCCTCCCGGATTTCCTCCATAAGAACCATCGGGAAGAGAGCTGCTATGAGCTGCATATACATATTTGATGCTAGCAAAATCAAAAACCTTTGTCCCTCCATGATTCATTCCTAAAACCTTCTCAATCCCTCTTTTTTGAAACCAAGTGACGATCTCAAAATTCGAGATCAAGGTTGCGTCGTTATTATTTATGATCCTTTCCACGTCAAATACATGGTCCTCGTGTCCATGACTGACCAAAACAAAGTCAGTAGTGATTTTATCAATATCTATGTCAGAGGCATGTAAATTGGGTGAAATAAAAGGATCGAATAGGAGAGATTTGGCTTCAATTCCCACCAAGAAAGTCGAATGACCAAAATACGTCAGTTCAATCATAGATTATTTTGAATTTCGATTTTTCATGCGATTACAAATATATCATTTTAATCCGAACTATGGCCAGCAACCCTGCCCGTTCCGGTAGTTAAAAAAACAAGTCCTTTGAAATCTTCACTTTTAGGTCAAATTATTTTTTAGCTACAGCCATTTTAACTGGCTTTTTAGGCTTGAACCGAAATATATACCCGACCTACTATTAGCTGATGAAATCACTTCAAGATTATCCAATCTTAGCTTTTTTCGACTGAACCATTGGGAGGTAGGTTTCACTCTCCAGATGAATATATTTTCTTATACTTCAAAAAAAGGGCATTAAACCCTTTCACTAAATCCGGGTCCAACAGCAAAAATCAAGAATGAAAACCATCAGATTAAACAATAAACATCCTTTTGGCGGTATTGTTGGTCTTCCTTTACATCAAGGTTCACGAAATGCCACTCCCTGTTTGTTGATAAATATTAATTTTCACGTGCATTATAATCAGCTTAAAAAGACACAAAAAAAAGGCATGGAAATTTCCATACCTTTTTATTATCGTTAGAAAGGCAATTTATTTGTCTTTGCCTTTTCTTTTCTTGGTTTCACTTTTGCTGCTTTCGGAGGCCTTCATGGCTTGTTCAATCTTCATTTGAAATTTAGATTTTTTCTTATTTGCATTTTTAAGTTTGCTTTCTTCAACCTTCGCTCTGATCTTATCATCATCTACAAACTGTTTGATCAAATACTGCTGACCGAAAGTCACCATATTGGATACGAAATAATAAAAACTTAATGCTGCAGGGAATGAATTTAAAACAAACATAAATACTACAGGCATCACATAGCCAATGTTTTTCATTGGGCCCTGAGCAGTTGTCAATTGATTATTGAAATGCGTATAGGCTATTTGAGATACCGTCATCAGTAAGGTGAATAAACTTACATGTGACCCATAAAATGGTATGGTGAAGGGAAGGTTTGCAATAGAATCATAAGTGGACAGATCATGTGCCCATAAAAATGATTCCTGCCTCAATTCAATGGAATTAGGGAAGAAAAAGAACATTGCCAACAAAAATGGCATTTGAAGCACCATAGGCAAACATCCTGAAATAGGACTCACCCCAAGCTGACTGAAAAGTTTCATCTGCTCTTGTTGCATTTTGGTTTGGTCTTCACCGTACTTTTCTTTCAACTCATCTATTTCCGGCTTAATCACTCTCATCTTCGCCATACCAATGTATGACTTGTAGGTCAATGGCAATAAGAACAATTTGATGATGAAGACAATCAATATTATTATTATCCCATAATTATCAAAGAAATTTTCCAGCCAATGGAATAAATTTACGATGATGTACTTATTGACCCAGCTTACAAAGATATACCCCATGTCCACATTCTTGTCGAACTCAGGGGTTACTTTTTTAAGTATTTTATAATTATTAGGTCCAAAGTAATAACTTACTTCACCAGTTATAGGAAGAAATAATGTCGCAAACATGTTCTTCACATAGGAAGAATCCAAAGGAGTTTCTTGTGCTAGATTGCCACTATTAAACTGATCCTTGGCTATAATTCCAGTTGTGAAAAAACGCTGTTTGAATGCTATCCACTTTAGCGGTTCTCCTATTTGCTCTGCATCATCACCATCTCCTGTAGACAAGTAATCATAGGTTTCATCCGCAGTATAGAAATTCATATAGGTTTTCCTTCTGGATTCACCCATATCCTGTTCCAGCTTCTTAAGTTCACTATTCCAGTTGATCGTCAAAACATCATCACTAATCAGGCTTTCCAGGCTAGAACCTTCAATCTTGTGGGAAAGTTGGTAACCTGTCTGTGGCAATTGATACTTTCTGACGATACTACCCGTTCCAGCATTTGCCGTGAAAGTTACAGTACTTACCTGTACCCCATCAATAAGCTCACTAGATTCATTCGCTACGAAGAAAAGGTCATTTAAACTTAAATCTCCTTGTTTTGAATTAATTTTATAATCTAATTTCCCAGCTTTGCTATCAAATAATATTAATGGCTCCTGATCGAATGTTTTGAATCCTTTGATTTCTACTTTTTGGATTTCTCCACCCTTATTAGACAATGTAATTATTACATTTTCATTCTCTAATACAGTAGCTTGTTCCTGACCCCTTACAAGGTTAGAAAAATCACCATACTTTTGCTTTTCAGCTACACTACTCAGACTATCAGTGATTGCATTTTCAACTTGCTCAAATTCCTGATCTGCATCGACCGATTTAGATTGTACCTGAGTACTTTCATTCGTTGTTTGAGGTTCGATAATTGGTTGGGGATCACTCGCAAAAAAGAGCGAATAAACCAAAATTACCGCTGCGAAAAGAATTAGTCCTGTCGCTTGATTTCTATCCATAATTCAATCGGTTGTTTAATACAGGCTTTTACCTGTCACTAAATAATTATTTTACGATTTATTTTTATTATCACTTACAGCTTTGATAAACCTCACAAACAATGGATGAGGATTCAAAACAGTACTTTTATATTCAGGGTGGAATTGTGAACCAATAAACCAAGGGTGATCTTTCAACTCTATGATTTCCACCAATCCCTTATCTGGATTCGTCCCAGTAGCCATCATTCCATTTTCTTCAAAAACCTTAAGGTATTTATTGTTAAATTCGTACCTGTGCCTATGTCTTTCTGAGATTTTTGATTTACCATAAGCGGTGAATGCTTTAGATCCCTTTTTCAACTCACAAGGATAGGCTCCAAGACGCATCGTACCCCCCATTTGTAGTACACCTTTTTGCTCTTCCATAAGGAAGATAACCGGATCTTTACATTCTGGATCTATTTCAGTAGAAGAGGCATCTTTCAAATTCAGGACATTTCTTGCAAACTCAATGACAGCAACTTGCATCCCCAGGCAAATGCCAAAGTAGGGAATTAAATTCTCTCTGGCATACTTGGTAGCAATTAGTTTACCATCCAAGCCTCTTACTCCAAAACCAGGAGCAACGAGAACACCATCCATAAACTCAAGCTTCTTAGCAATATTCCCTTCGTTTAACTCTTCAGAAGAGACCAAGTGTAGGTTTACCTTGCATTCTAATGAGGTACCTGCATGTATAAAGGATTCGATAATGGATTTATACGCATCGGGTAGAGAAACATATTTCCCTATCAGCGCTATATCCACCTCCATTGTTGGATTCTTGAGCTTGCCCAGAAACTCTTTCCAATGCTCAAGCTCCGTATTGGTTTTGGAAGTGATTTTCAGCTTGGTCATCACCCGTTCATCAAGCCGCTCCTTCTTCATCAGCAAAGGAACATCATAGATTGAATCTGCATCCATTGCTTCTATCACACAATTCAATTGAACGTTGCAAAATTGAGCAATTTTCTTTTTTACATCTACAGGTAAATGATGTTCTGTTCTACATACCAGAATGTCTGGCTGCACCCCTGCTTCTAACAGTTGTTTTACAGAATGTTGGGTAGGCTTGGTCTTTAATTCTTTTGCTGCTGAGAGGTAAGGTATCAATGTTAAGTGAATAACTAAAAAATTATTGGGGCCTAAGTCCCACCTCACTTGTCTTACTGCCTCTACGAAAGGCAATGATTCAATGTCTCCTACACATCCGCCAATCTCAGTAATAATTACATCATACTTGCCCTCACTTCCTAGTTTATAAAAATTGCTTTTGATCTCATCAGTGATGTGAGGAATTACTTGAACTGTCTTACCGAGATATTCTCCATTCCTCTCTTTGGTAATAACGTTGTTATAAATCCTCCCCGTTGTAACATTGTTACCCTGAGACGTTGCTGTATTTAAGAACCTTTCGTAATGGCCTAGATCAAGATCCGTTTCTGCACCATCTTCGGTGACATAGCATTCCCCATGTTCATAAGGGTTCAACGTTCCCGGATCAATGTTCAGGTAAGGGTCAAATTTTTGGATGGTAACCGAAATACCTCTTGATTGAAGAAGCTTAGCAAGTGATGCAGCTATAATTCCTTTTCCAAGTGAGGAGGTAACTCCTCCGGTAATAAAGATATGTTTTGTGGACGCAGCCATAAGAACGGTTATATGAAATTTTGTTTATATTCTTATGGGATTCAAAATTAGGTAAAATAATTGACTTGAAGGCCTAGAATTGAGTTAATATTTTGATTTGAGAATCTATTTAGATGGAGGTTAGGATTAACTTGCCCACTAGCAAAGCTTTAGCTTCACTCCTTCAAATAAACAGTAAGTATCATTTTTTTTTTATTCTACAGCGTTTATTAAAGTGCCAATTCCGCTAATTTGGATCTTTACCACATCTTTAGAGGCTAAGGTAAAATCACTGCCCGGAACAATACCTGTCCCCGTCATCAAAAAAGAACCTTCTGGAAAGCTATATTCTGCATATAAATAGGAGATCAATTCATTAAAATCTCTTTTGATCTGATCTATCGTAACGGTATCACTAAAAATCAAATTGCTTTCTCTGATCACCTCCAATTTTATCTCAGTATCCTTTGGCAAGGGCTTGTCTGTAATGAAAACACAGGGTCCTAAAGCAGTGCTTCCATTGTACACTTTTGCTTGAGGAAGATACAAAGGATTTTCACCTTCAATGCTCCTAGAGCTCATGTCATTTCCTATGGTATAGCCTAAGATTTTCCCAGAAGAACTTACCAACAGGGTAAGTTCTGGCTCGGGTACATCCCATGAAGAGTCCTGCCTGATTCTAACTTTTTGCAAATGGCCCATTACCCGAGGCCCGGTTGATTTCATGAATAATTCAGGACGCGCTGCATTGTATACCTTTTCATAAAAAGTTCCTCCCCCGCTGTCCTTGGATTCTTCCTGTCTGCCTAATTTACTCTTAAAATAAGTTACTCCACTTGCCCATACTTCCTGGGTACCAACCGGAGCCAACAACTCTTCATTGATCCAATGATGGGCTTCCTCAGATGGGTTGGAAGACTGAACAATCTCTTCCAGCTTACTGTACAAGTTATCGTCATTTATAAACAAGTCCCAATTTTCATCGGGCCGGGCATACAATTGATTACTTGTTTCAATAACAATTCCTTTTTTAGTTCTGTAGATTTTCATAATAAACAAACTTAAAATATGTGAAGTAAAAAAGCGAATTAAATTTGATTAAAGCTCGTTTTCACAATGGCAAAAATAGTTAAAAAACCAGTTAATGTTAAATAATGGAATACTTTTGTTTAATTTGAAGCTAAACATAAAAAAGGCTCCTTGAAATTATTCAAGGAGCCTTTTTATTGAATTGTTATGTTAAGGATTAACGATTAGTCTTTGTTTGTTGATGATGGTTTGTTCGTTGCTTACACTTACCAGGTAAACTCCTTGAGAAAGGTTGTCAAGTGGAATGTTGAACTGGTTGTTAGTCGTTTGAATACCACTCAGATCGAAATGGCTTACCAACTGACCGTTCATGTTGTGGATAAGGACTCTTCCCTGACCAATTTCAGCATTAAGCTCCAAAGTAGCCCTTTCCTTAGCAGGGTTAGGGAAGATACGGATCTTGTCTTCAGCATCCACTGTTTCAGTGTATACATCCATTTCTTTGTATCCCCTTACGTACATTTCTTTGTATCCTCTTTTCAAAGAATTTTGAAATGTTCCTAAATTCGCTGCAATGGTTCCACCTTTTGCATCACTTCCTACAATGGCAATACCTGAAATACTTGCGTTGTTAACTGAGGCTGACAATTCAAGGCTTAATACCCCATCCGTTACCTCGATGTTTTCGAAAGACAATATTGCAGGTGCATTGTTGTTTTCTACAAAAAGGTCAAAGTTACTTTTTAACACTTCACCCTGTAGCGCGATGTCATAAACTCTTTTTCCTGCTTTGGCAGTACCTCCTGCATATCCAAACCAAAGCTCATTGTGCATGGTATATACTGTGTACGTTCCATTGGGTACCGGGATAGTGTATGTTAGATTTTCTCCTCCTCTTTCTGTTTGGAAAAGTGCATCTTCAGCTGTTTTACTGTTTTCATATCTTTTGGTTCCGTCGTTGTAATAGGCTTCAGAAGTAGACTCGTCCAGGTAAGTGATGCCGTTTAGTGTAGCATCTGATTTTCCACCAGCATTTAAAAAGTAAAGGTGTTCCGAACCAGGTTTTTGAGGAGTGTCTTTTCTTTCCTGAATGATAGTAATACCCGAAATAGAAGCATTGTTTACACTTGCGATCAATTGAAGGTTTAAAACTCCATCTACTACTTGAATGTCTTCGAAAGTAAGGATGGTCTGTTGGTTGTTGCTGTGGGTATAGATATCAAAATTGTCCATTACCACATTGTCTTCCAATAAGATGTCGAATACCCTTCTGCCTTTTCTGGCAGATGAACCGCCTTTACCAAAGTACAACTCATTGTGGTAGGTTTTTACGGTATACGTTCCGTTTTCCACAGGCACCATGAAACTCAATAAAGAAGAGTACCTTTCTGACTGGAAGATTTTATCGTCACTGGCTTTGGTATTGACAGAAGTCTTGGCGTTTGGAGAATTGATGTACTCAGTTCCTGAAACGAAGACATTGTCATTAAAAGTAACCTCGTCCTCGTAACTGGTATTGAGGTACATGACAGGATCTGTGTTGGATGCATTGCTTTCGGAAATAATAGCCAATCCACTGATGCTGGCACGGTTTATAGAAGCATTCATTCCCAGGTCAAGCTTTCCATCTACCACCTCAACTTCACTGAAAGTCAGTGTAAGGGGTTGGTTGTCATTTTCAACAAACATGTCCAGGTTTTCTTTGACTAGTTGGCCTTCAAGAAGGATGTCAAAAACTCTTCTTCCTTTTCTGGCAGAAGGACCATCCTGTCCGAAGTACAATTCTTTATGGAAAGTTTTAACAGTATAGGTTCCGTTGGGAACAGGAATTTCAAACACAAATGCATCACCGCTTCTTTCGGTCTGGAACAAAGGCTCCTGAGATTTTGTATTGGAATAGGTGTAAGTCTTTCCTGAAACATTAGCGGTTACTGCCTGCTCTCCTTCAAATTCAATTCCACCATAGGTGATTTCTTTTTGAGTACCCAGGTTTACAAATAGGCTGAATGTTTCTCCTGATTGATCATAAGTGATTTCAGGTACTTCCTCTTTTGTAGCCACAGTAACTACCACTTCATCAGACAATCCTTTACCGCCATCATTGTCAACCACCTGCAAAGCAAGGGTGAAAACTCCTTCTTGAGTAGACGTCCAGGAAAATTCGTAAGGAGATTTAGTGCTAGAAGCTGCAGTACTTCCATTTACTAAAAGGTTAACCTTGGCAATGTCCCCATCCAGATCAATTGCAGAACCTTTTACCTTTACACTTTCCGAAGTGTTGATATCCGTGTTCTCAAGAGGCTGAGTAAGCGTAATGACTGGCAATATATTTTGTTTTTTGACCTCAATGGCAACACTATCGGAGAAAACCGTTCTGCCGTAAATGTCTACCGCTTCAGCATAAATATAGTGAGATCCGTAAGGGATATTCTCCCAGGTAGAAGACAGTGGACTCTCTTCTTCTGTAGTGATCAGTGTTTCACAAAAATAGTAATTGACCTTAGCTACTTCTAATTCTCTGCCTGCAGATACATTCAAGGTAATAGGAAGGTCATCCCCCTCAATCATTCCAGATCCGTACTCTGGGATAATCACTCTCACTTCTTCTATTTCAGCTGGTTGTGCAGCTACTTTTGAGGTTTTGATTAAAATCACAGAGCGGAAAGGAGCAATTTTTATACTTCCTGAATAACTTTTATTGTCCATATCGACAAACTCACCGGACAAGCTGATTGTTTTTTCATCACTTCCCTCGTTGTAGGCAAAAAGTATTTTTTCGTCAGGATCAGCTAATTTTAGATCCGCCTCGTGTACGTTAAGGTTGTCCATTTGGAAATCAGCAGCGCTTACATTTTCAAACTTGAACATTAGCACGGTTTTTTCAGAAGTTTCTGCTGGGCTTAATAAGATTTCGTACTCATTTCGCTCAGTGGAATACTCTATGGTGTTGACAGCACTTACAGTTCTCCATGGAGAATAGGTTTCTCTCAAATAAGCTTTTCCGGCAAAGGCCTTGTTGCCAATACCACTAAATCGAATCAGGTAATCAGTACCCTTAACTACTTTGCCGATACTTACATTCATTTCAAAGGTACCGGATCCGGTTACGCGTAAAGCGCCACCATCTAGTTTAGACTTGCTCGACCAGCTGGTCTTTCCATTTTTTACTGTAACGTAATCGGCATTTTTATCAAATCCTTCGTTGTTGTATTTGTTATCGCCTATTACTCCATTCACCTCATAAGCAGCAACGTCAATAGGGTGAATTTTTGACCCTGAATCCTTGCCATAAAGTTTTTTCCAGCCATCAAGATCCAATACCTGTGTAACTTCAGAACTGGTTCCCATGTTGTATTTACTGATAATCCTGTAATTGTCAGTCAATGGACTGGCATACACGTTGTCTTTAAAGGAAGCCATCTGGCTCAGGTCATTTTTGATAGAGCTTAGGTTTAAGTTATTCTGCTCTCTATTTTGGGAGAAAAACAGGTTGTTTTCGATGACATTGCTGCGAATATCAGCACCCATATCGTCATTTCTGAAAAACAATTGGTAAGCACTGTTATAAACCGTGTTGTGGTGAATGTGGTTTTGACGTGCATTGTGCAGGTAGATTCCTTTGCTCGAGATATTGGCAATGGTATTGTAGGCAATTTCAACACCTGAAGTGTTGTCATCCAGGTAGATTCCCTCAGACTGTGGTTTAGCTAAAGCAGACCGGATATTTGTTCCTTCTACTACTCCATGACCATTCAGGATAATGTTTCCTATTACTTTTCTGTTGTAATAAGTCTCGTTGCTGTTGCCAGTATAAACGTAGATTCCACCGCCGTCATTTTTTGTTTTGTTAAAGTGGTTGATAAAATTATTTTTCACCAGGCTATTGTTTCCGCCAAAGCGAATTCCTACATAACCAACGTTGATGATTTTATTGCCTTCAATGGTATTGTTGTCATTAGGAGAAGTGATGCCAAATCCATTTCCATCACCTGATTTCCCCATTCCTGGGAACAAAAGAATATTGTTGATCTCGTTGTTGCGAATAATGGCATCGTCACAAGACTTCAATTCAATACCTGAATTGTGAATATCGACCAATTCGTTTCCTTCCAAACGCAACTGTTGATTTCCTTCTCCGAAGATGCCATTTTCACCAACCAATTCTATTTTAGTGTTTTTGATGGTTACATTCTTTCCTGTGGAAAGTTGAATGGCATTGATATTGGCTCCTTTAAAGTGAAGGTTTTCGATTACTACATTGTCCACCCTTTTCACTTGGGTTAGTAAGATGTCTAGGGCAGCTACTTGTATGGAATGGTTTTTAGGAGACTCATTTCCAAAGAAGATATTAAGTTTAGAATTGTTGGTGTCATAATACCACTCTCCTAGTTGGTCCAGGGTTCCGATATGGTTTTGGATAAAATAACCGAACTCATTTTTAGGTTGGTAGCTTGTCTCGCTGTTAGTGGCATACTTGATGGTATTGCCAGAGTGAGCGGTTATTTTGTGACGATCAAGAATCCAATAGACTTTTCTAGCAACCACTTCAGCACCGGTCCAGTTTGGCCATGAGCTTAGCTCCTTGTCAGTAATAGCATTCCATGAACTGGACTCATAAGTAAGGTACCCTTTGTCACTGCTGTCTGAATTGGGGTATCTGCCCATTTCGGCGTTCTTCTCATTAAAGCTAACCATGTTAATGGCTTTGGCCTTTAATTGAGAGTGACCCGCTTCATATATCCCATTGCCTATAGACTTCCAACTGGTAAGGTCTACAAAACCGCTGACAACTGGTTTCTCGCCACTGCCATAAGCCCCTATTGTGATTGGGTTATTGGTGGTGCCTGAATTATTCATTACTATAGTGCCGTAAAAGGTTTCTCCCCTTCTCAACAATATTTTGTCTCCCGGATTTAAGGAAGCAAAAATGGCATTCAGTTTTTCGATTGATTTCCAAGGAGTCTCAGCATTTTGTGCCTGCGAAAAGCTTCTTGAATCATCTCCCTTTTCTTTGGAAAAATGATAACTAGCAGCATGTCCCTGAATAACTGAGAAGGTTAATACAATAAGAAAGGAAATTGAGAAAAGTAACGCTTTCATGACACTAAAAATTAAAGTTTATATTAATTCGGTTTTTTATATCCACCTTATACTTCAGGTGTTTGTTAATTTTGTCCTACTATTTTTGATTTATGAAGTCTTAAAACGGTATTTCAATTAAAAGAATCTTGTTTTTTGATTTTCATATATATCAAAATGAAATTCTAAATATGAATCTCATTTCAATAATAAACAGTATAAAGTTCTTAAAAACAAACTTTTCATTTGTATAGGAAGTTGGAGACGGGAGGAGAATATTGAATAATTTCAATAGGTGAAGAGAATAGTGCTTTTGGAATTCTGAAATTTGTTGGTGATCTAAAAAATGGAAGAGAAAATTTTTTTAAATTATTTTCAAGAAAACGCTGCACTTGAAGGGTTTACCCACTGAGATTTGAATGTGGGATGGAGACGAACTAGAGGTACAAAAGGTTAAAAAAGTGGATATATTGAAAAAATACTTCTTTAAATGGTTATTAGTTGCAGGAAGTTTAAGCTTATTTAAATCTGGAACAGTAAGATTCTGTAAAATTCTAACAAAGTCCATCCATGGTATGATTCGTCCATTCTTAAGAAAATACAGTACAAGTAATGGAATCTATTAAACAAGACAAAAAAAGCTCCGAACATCTGTCCGGAGCTTTTAAAATTACTATTTGAATAATTCTTTTAATAGATAAATACCTTCTTAGAAATCACCCTGTCTCCATCAGTAACATGTATCAGGTACAATCCTGAACCATAACTTCCAAAGTTAAAGTCTGAGGTATTGGCCATCTGCCCACCGTGGATCAATTGACCATTGCCTTTATAGATCATCACCATGGCATCTTCCTTAAGGGAGGATGGGTATCGGATGTTGACTACGTTTTGAGAGGGTTGTGGATAAAGGGTAAGGTCCTCTTCCTGTCCACCCTCATTGGCACCAACTTCAGCAGCATTGGCCTCAAGCTGATTTAGGAACTCATTGCCAATCCTTAAATTGTCTCCCTCATCAAAGCCCGCTCTGAAGTTAACCGTTAGGCTTTCTCCCATCATATTGTCGCTATTGTATGGAGTAACCATCAATTTATAATTTCCTTCCTGAAGATACTTGCCAACATAATCACCTGCAGGTAAATCCCCGAAGATCGCATAAGGGGCTTTTCTTTCCGTCCAATTGTAATTTTTGGCTCCAGAGAGTTGGAAAGTCATGGCCGCAATATCTTCTCCTTTTGCATCCGCCCTAATATTCAACTTGACATCTTTGTATTGATTCAGGTCGATGTAGGCACCCTCCATTAAGGTCATGATGTCCATGTCAGTATCCGCATTTACCAAAGTGAGCTTATCCACTTTAATGTTATGAATCACTTCAAAATTAACAGTTACAGTTGCTCCACCGATACCTCTTTCGGAACTTAATGTGAATGGGAAAGCAGTTGCAGACATTGTGTAGTTTCCTTCAGGAAGGTTCTTTCCACTATAGTCTCCATTATTATCTCCAAACAATGTAAATGGCATTTCTTTCTCAAATCTGGAGAGGCTCACAGGACCTTCAATCATCAGGCCTAGTCCACCTTGCTGATCGTTAGGAACGTTTGCTCTAATGTTAAACTTTGCATCACCGAATTTGGATAGGTCTATTAAATCACCATCCTTTATTATTCGAATATCAGTATCATCTGTTGCATTGACCAACGTGAAGCTATCAATGGTTCCTTCAAACATTACTTCAAAGTTTACCGAGGATTTTAATCCCTGATTTCCAGAAAGATCCTTCATTTCATAAGGTGTGGCACTTAACATATACCTACCAGGCAATATAATTTCCCCTTTATAATTGCCATTGCTGTCACCATATAATGCATAGGGCATAACATTCTCTGTAGTACTACGCATATCGAGAGCACAGGTTGGACATAAAGTCAATGCTTCCATTTCCAATTTCACACTTCCTACTTTCTCAGGATCAGTAATAACCATCAGATTGACCATTTTGTCTTTCACTGTGGAATATGGGATTTGATCCCCATCCATAATTTCAGCGATCAATGTGTTTGTTCCCGCATCAACCAACCAAAAGCTTTCAACTCCCAAGGCATCGCTTTCTGTTACTACTTTAATATTCGCTTTAGCTGGTTCTCCACCTTCATAAGTAGCGGTCACTATCAAATCGCCCATTTTATCTGGTGTACCACAGAATTCTACTCTACCATTTTCATCAGTGATCCCTTTATCGTAGAACGAGCCATTTACATCAAAAGAAACTTCTACACCGACCAAAGGCATTCCAAATTGATCTAAAATAGTGGCTGCCAAACAAATTTCCTCGCCTACCACAACCTCGACTTCGTTGTCCACAAAAGTGATGATGGTAGGAACAGGCGTATTGTCTACTACAGTTATGCTAGCGGTTACCGAGTTTTCGGAAGTATAGTAGAAACTGTATTCAAAGTCACCTTCAGTATCAGGTGTAAAACAGTAATTAAGCATACCATTCTCATTGGTCATCATAGCCCCTGAAGCAACTCCATTTAAGGTGACAAACACCTCAATAGCTTCAACAGGATTATCGAACTGATCCAGCACCCCAACTTCCAAGCAGGTCTCCACTCCTATGGAAACAACTTCCTCTGTAGGGTTTACTGAAATGGTTGTGGCAATTATTTCAACCTGAATAACCTTAACAGAGCCATTTACTGGAATTCCTCCAGAATAACTAACTAAGAACTCAAGATCTCCCAATGTTTGAGTGACCAGACAGTATTTTACTATTCCATCCTCATTGGTAATTAGGGTTGCTACAACATTTCCATCAACTTCAATTTCTACCTCAGTATTTGGCAATGGGTCTCCATTTTGATCCAAAACCAGAGATTCAAAGCAGGCTTCCGCTCCAAGTTGTACTTCAACAGGTAATCCAGAAATAGAAATTGAACTGGCAACAAGGTCTCCACCTCCGCCATCATTTCCACCACCTCCGGAATTAAGGACTTTAATGCTGCTAGAAGCTGGTGTTCCACCACCAACATAATTAACAACGAAAATGAGCAATTCTCCATCTTCCACTTCGGCGGCTTTGCAAAACTCAGCAACTCCGTTTTCATCCGTCATCTCTGAGCCTGCAGATTCTCCATTGATTTCCAGTTGTACTTCTACCCCTTCCATTACTTCTCCAAACTGATCTAGAACAGTAGCTGTAACGCAAATCTGCTGTCCTATATTAATCTCATTGGATTCCGAAGTAATAGTAATACTACTCGGTATTGATGCTGGAATAGCAACCAAAACCATTGCTTCAGTTTTATCTCCACCATCAAAATAACTACTGAATACCAGGTCTCCCCCTGCATCTGGAGTGAAACAATATTCAATTTTCCCATTTTCATCAGTAAAACCACTATACAATACATTACCCATGTACTCAATAAATAATTCTTCCCCTTCAATTGGATTACCGAACTGATCCAATACCTGACTGCTGAGACAAATTTCTTCTCCTAAAATCACTTCCTCAGGTAACGAAGAAAAGTGAACAATATCAGGCCTGGGTATTGCAGTTACTACGGTTGCTTCTGCCGTTGTACTGCCTACGGAGGCGATGACTCTATCTGTTCCTTCGTTGACTGCATCAAAGCAGAAATTGGCAATTCCTTGCTCATCAGTCACTGCAAAACCTATTTTTTCATTGGGTCCTTCAATTTCAAAATCTACCCGGACACCAAAAATGGGCTGGTCATCATCATCCGTCACAATAGAGTTAAAACAATAAGTTGTTCCTTGCTGTATTTCCTGCTCCAGATCCAGGTTGATACTCCGTACCTGCTCCACGCTCGCTAGTGCTTGTCCTCCGGGATACCCATAAGAATCATAGTTACCAAAACCATACATAAAAGCACCAAAGGCTAAGTTTCCCGATAAATTATGTGTCCCTTCACCCACTTCTACCTGAGCACCTGCAAAGGTAGAACCAGGGATATCAATGAAAATGGAAGGATCTAAAAAACTGCCATCCAATTCAATTTTGTCTTTTTGATCAACAGGTACGGCTAGATTTATATAGTGTTTATTGAATCCGGAGGCTGGTGTGCTGACCGTATACTGATTTTGAAATTGCTCAAATGGAGGAATCAACATCATAAAGGGATCGGAAATTACTTCGTCTGAATCTTGCCCCTTCGAAAATTGAGCAACTAAAATCGCCTGATCTGATTCAATTTTTGAATAAACATCACTTGGAATACTCAATTCTTTATAGCCTCCTCGATTTAGAACAAAATCCTCGTTGTATCCATCGGTTCCATCAATAGAAATATTGGTACCATCTTTTGTGGCCAAAATCCTGAAAATATCTCCTGCTTTTCTCGAGGCAAGAGGAACAGTTACAAAACTTTGCCCCAAGGAGGTTATTGGGGGAATTTGCTCAACCAAATGATCACATGCTCTAATATTCAGAGGAACATTGGCGCAAGTATGCCCACTAAATACAGCTATGGGATTATTAGAACTAATAATACTACCCGTTAGGTCTCCATTGTTTACTGCTGCTAACAGTTGATAAGTCTCTCCTTTTTGTAAGGTAATTTGAAATGGCACTCCAGCCTGTCTGCTACTGGTATTGCTCGAAGGAATTATATTTACCTCTGTATTGTCCATTGCTGCGACAATACCAAAAATTGAAGCGGCTGTGACATCTGGAATCAGCGTAGTATAAGACATCACTATGTATTCATTTCCTAAAATATCTACAGGCAATGCCAAAAAAGCATCAGTAGTTTGATCTTTTTGATTTAAACCATAAACCGTAATCTCTTCATCAGCCATTACATGAATACCTTTCATTTCATTACCATCTGCAAGAGTAGCTACAAATTGGCTGGGAATATTAACAGTTGTAATGGCGCCAGGTGTAACATCAAAATCAACAACCGTTAAATCTGGGAAAACTACTTGTCCATTTGTAGAATTATCCCCCGAAATAAACAAGTCCAGATTTATACCACTGATATCATAATTCCGGTTAAACATTAACCAAAATTCTTTCCCTTTATTATCGGGGATTTCGGTCTGAGAATATACCATGCCCAGGGGAAGCATGATCATCAGAAAAATAAAGATTAAAACATTGTAGGTTTGTCTCATAACATACATATTTATGGTTTATATATACATAAATATATATGTTATAAGTAGAATAACAAATTTAACTTTCTAGTTTTTAATTCTTTAGAAAAAAACAAAAGAAATAAGCAAAACGATAAGAAAACCTGAAACAGATATTATTGTTTCTAAGGTAGTCCAGGTTTGTAAAGTTTCCTTTTCACTTATATTCAAATATTTCTTAACCAACCAAAACCCACTATCATTCACATGGGAAAGTATACATGCACCTGCAGCTATAGCAATCCCTATTAAAGCCTTGTATGGGTCAGACATGTTCATGTCTATAATTATAGGAGAAATCATACCAGCAGCGGTTACCATGGCTACTGTTGCAGAACCCTGAATGACACGAATAATTACAGCGATAAGATAAGCCATAACAATAGGAGCTACATTATAGGCTATAAAAACTTCTGCTAGGGCTTCTCCAGCACCACTTTGGACCAAAATCTCTTTAAACATCCCTCCCGCACCAGTAATAACAATAATCAAGCCTGCAGGCGCTAAAGCTTTGTCCGAAAACTCCAGCAATTGTTTGGCCTTAAATCCTTTTCTATATCCCAAGAAATACAAGGCTACCAAAGTAGCAATAGTGAGCGCTATAAAAGGATGACCTAAAAATTGCGCTAATTCTAAAAGGTAATTTTCCCCATTTAAATAACCTGTCTCTACCAAAAGGTTTGAGGTAGTAGCGATCAAAATCAATAGTAAGGGAAGTATGATGATAAAGGCTATCAAATAAAAATCTTGACGAGAAGGATTGGAATTGCTATCTTCTTTAAATTCAATGTATTCAGGAACAGGAACAAATATTTTTTTTGAGATATACCCTCCAAAGACAGGCCCAGCTAATATAGCACAAGGCAATCCCACGACCGCACCAAAAATAATCATCCAACCTAAGGGAGCATTCAATATTTCTGCAACAGCTACTGGTCCAGGAGTAGGTGGAATAAACGCATGTGTTACTGCCATCCCAGCCAACAGTGGTACGGCATAATGCAATAAGGACAAGCCAGATTTTTTTGCCAATGCATATACCAAAGGAATTAATATAATAAACCCTACATCTAAAAAAACGGGGATAGATACAATGAAACCAGTTAGCATCAATGCCCATGAGGTTCTCTTTTCTCCAAAGCCTTGGATAAGAAAATGCGCCATGGTTTGGGCACCTCCAGAGACTTCAAGCAGTTTCCCTAAAATTGCTCCCAGCCCTACCACAATGGTAATAAAACCAAGAATATCTCCCATACCTTTTTGAAGACTGCTTATAAGCTCCATAAATGGCATTCCGGAGGCTAAGCCTACAAAACAACTGGCAAGTAATAAGGAAATAAAAGCATGAATCTTTAATTTCATTACTAAAACCAGCAATAGCAAAATAGATAAAGAGGTAATTATAAACAAGTAGAGTGTTTGATCCATGGGTTTATTAAGTAATAAATGAAGGTATAAGAAAGGTGATAGGATAAATGAAAAATTTACAAGTACACGTTTATATAGCGTCTTGATAGGTTTTTAGAAAAAGTTCTAAATGCTTTGTTAGTCCTTTCCAGTCTTTATTTTGAAGATGAACTTTAGGAACAACAGCACTCCCTACACCTACTCCACTTGCACCTGCTTTGAAATAATCTGAAAGATTATCTATACTTACCCCTCCTGTTGGCAATAATTTGATACTGTCCAAAGGACCTAATAAATCCTTGATATAGGCAGGGCCTAATGCACCGGAAGGAAATACCTTAACCATATTCGCTCCTAGTTTCCAAGCCGAATATATTTCGGTAGGCGTGAAAGCTCCAGGAAACACTGGGACGCTTTGTTCTACACAATATTGGATGACTTCTTTATCTAACACAGGTGTAACAATAAACTGTGCGCCAGCATCTAGCGCAGAATGTAAATCATTTAAGTCACAAACAGTACCTGCACCAATATTGAGATCATCTCCAAATTCATCGACCAATCGTTTAATGTCTTGGGTAGCATTCTTAGAGTTCAGGGTTATTTCCATCGTGGAGAGTCCAGCAACTTTAAAGCATTGTGCTACTTCTAAAAGATCATCACTCTCTAAATTTCTAAAAATGGCGACGATGGGTGCTTTATTAAAAGCTTCCCAGGAAAATGTTTTTTTCATTGTTAATATTTTTATTCAAAACCTGAATTTGACCATGTATTACGGACTGGCTTACCCATTGAGTAGGTAATACTTTCGGATTAAGCCCTAAAGTTTCCATTCCTATCACATAATTGGGATGAAGTTTACCTTCTGAGCAAAGGTAAATATTTGACTCTTTTTCCTGCACCAAATTAGTCAGTTCATTTCCAATCAGCAAACCGCTTAAATAATGGAAGTTTTCCTCTTTGGAACAGCGACCAAATAATTCATTCGTTCGCGTATTAAAAAGCACTGATAACAATGCATTTTCGGCACCCACGTTTACGCCTTCTGTGAAAATAGCTTTGAATTTCTCATTATCGGAGGAGTCAAATTTTACGCTTTTAGATAAAATGCTTTTATAAGCCATGAGATGAAAGACCTCGCCTGTCATATAAGTCTTAAATCCAGTCATTTGATTATTTTTCACCCATATGTGTTTGGAATGAGTGCCAGGTAAAATAAAAATACCATTTCCAGAAAAATCCTTCAATTGACGGATAACACCTATTAGCTGGGTTTCTTCCCCTCTCATTACATTGTCATCACTTTTAACACCTGAGAGTAAAAGTAAGGGGTGGTTAAATGCCTCTGATGAGTGAAAATATTCCAAATTCATCGAAGCGCCTAAAGTATCCAAAGGTAAATTGGCATAGGGCAATTCTCTTATACCGATACTGGATGAGGCCATACCTGAGCAAACAACCAACATGCCATCCAAATTAACATTCAAGGATTCCCCCATCTTTATAATTTCGTTTCTAAGTATACCAAAATAAAAACTTTCTCTGCTATCATCTTTCCCATTTTCTATATAGGATTGATAAGCAGACTGAATCCCCGCTTCATTAATATATTCACCGCAGATGGAAGCATCATCTAAATTTACAAGCCTTAGCCTGAAGGAGCTTGTACCCCAATCACAGCTTAAAAATCTCATCATATTTCGAGTAACATTAAGTTGAGTTCAAGATTGACATAAAATAACTTCAATCCTTATGGTCAAATATTAACCACTCAATAATTAAATGAAATTAGGAAATTCAAACTGAAATTAGGATAAAGTGTCAAAAAAATACCATTTAAATGCTTGAGGACTTAATTAAAAACGGAAGTAAAACTTCTAAAATACGCTCATTGAACTATTTTAAAGAGATTTTATAGTAAGTTTCATTTGGAGAAAGAAAACACCTATCCCTATCACCCAACCTCCTGGGAAGCCGTTACCTAAGTTCATTAATCATTTTTATCTCCACTGAATAATTCATTAAAAAAGCCTTTACCACCTTCCTTCTTTTCCATATTGGAAATATTAATTGATTGCTCAATTGATGGCCTTAAAGCTTGTACAAAGGCATTCCTTAAAATCAATACGATGGCTTGACCTGTATGAATATCTGGGTTTTCGAAAGTGTTCTCAATTAAAATTTTTGAGCCGATCTGGTCTTCTTTTTGATTTTCGAAAATCTCTGCAGCACCTGCTACTACAGTTTCCCAGAGGACTTGCAATACATTACCCTCCTCTTTGTTCCATTGGACGATATCAAGCGCTTTGATTAGGGGTTTTACATATCCTTTAAAATTTCCATCCTTGGCTGCAAACTCTGTAAAAACATTAAACTCTCCTTTTTTCACATCAAAATTTCCATAAGCACGCAAAAAATCATTCAACCCCACCATGTCTACCTTTTCAATTTCGGCATTCATATCAAAAGTAGGTTGATCTGCCAAGGCATTTAATTTAACATCTAAATTGAATGTTCCTCCGTAAGCTTTCCCATTTGCATTTAGGGATGAAGGCAAAGAATCACCATTTACTGGCTTATTGGTCAAGTGCTCTGCCAATATATTTAGGTCCTTGATAAAAACATCAACGTTAGGCGAGGCCATATTGTCTATATAATGAATCTCACCTTGATTAATTTCAAAGCGATTTATAGCTAAAGGCATCAAATCCCTAATCAATCCTCTGAAATCAGATGTATCTTGTTTTACTTCAGGGTCATTTTGCACTGTATTGACAAAATTTAATTTAGGTTGATCTACTATCAGTTCACCAACAATTTTCCCTTGAAACAAGGCATTCCATTGAATGGATAGATCTACTCGTGGACAAGTAAAAAATGGAATACTGTCTGAAATTTCCCGATCTTCTGTATCCCTTTTTAATATATTGATTTCATCGATTACATAGGCTCCCCTGATTAAGGCAATATCAATGTCTTCTACCTTGCCTGTGTACTCTTCCATTTCTGCCAATTGCTTGTTTACAAAATGGAGTACAATGCTTGGCAAAAAAAGCCTAAAGACAATTAAAAGTACTATAATAACTCCCAGTATAATTGTTGTTTTTTTGCGCATTTCTATAAATTTATTCTAAATTATTTTTATCAAAATCATCCACTAAAGGACTTAAACGAAAAAATATACCTGAATATCGGTTCAAATTATTGGTATGTTTTTTTATTAACGAAGGATTGTAAACTTCCAAAATACTATATTCATCCCATAATTATTGGACGTTTTTAAGCTCAATGATCGGATACAATACACCGAATAATAGAGTGGTTAATCGCAAATAATATGCCACTAAGTTTTGGCGTATATCAAACTGAAACATCTTTTTGAGCTTAAAACCGTTTAAAACCAATTGGCTCAATTTTGGAAAATTAAAGTAGGACGCCCATAAATTTTTGTAAATTATATTTTTTACAAAAATATATAGATCTAATTATCACAATCACATATAATCAGTTATATAATTACATATCATCGAGCTAAACTTTATTTAAAATCAAAAATCGTAATTACAAAAATTGAATTTTTATAGATAAAAATTTATATTTCTTTCCTCATTATAAATTATAGCTTTTTAAAGTAAAATTAAATCTATATAATTGGGTTAATAATTCTTAGTATTTTTCTCATCTGAAACGCTTCTTATATTCTTATTCTCAACCAATTAAAATGCTAAATAACGAGTTAACAACGTGTACGTTACCTCGTAAAATCTCAATAACCAACTGACTTATATAAATAATTTAAAGAAGGTTGAACAGTTAAAATAAGTAATATTAAATACTTCTTTAGAAAACAATATTTTATTAAGATTCGAACAAGTTTTATCCAAGATAATTATTATCAAAATTAATTATAACCCCAATAACTATGAAAAAAAGTATACCTCTCCGGCGGGTAGGATGTAAAAAATTATTCACCGGCCTGCTACTGGCCACCTTGACAACCAGTCAAATAACGGTTAATCCAGTAGTCGCAAATACCGCTTTTATTCCCGGTATTACAGCAACAAGTGATCTTTTGAAGGTCAACAAGTCCTTATTTGTGGATGTGACTATTAAAGGTGTGGTCACCGATACCAATGGTGAACCATTACCAGGTGTAACAATATCCATTCCAGGAACCTCAGTGGGAACGGTTACAGACATCGATGGTAGCTATACCTTGTCAGTACCTGAGAATTCTACCTTGGTATTCTCCTTTATTGGCTTTGAAAAACAAAGCATTGCCATTGGTGGTCGTAGCATTTTAAATGTGACCTTAAATGAGAATGTTTCTGCTCTTGATGAAGTGGTGGTTATTGGGTATGGTACACAGGAAAGAAAAGACATTTCCACCGCTATTTCCTCTGCCTCAGCAGAAGACCTAAAAGATCGACCATCTTCCAACTTTGCTCAATCATTGCAAGGGAAAATGCCAGGTGTAAGAATTTCAAACAACAACTCTGCGCCAGGTGGTGGATCCAATATTGTCATCAGGGGTGTAAGTTCAATTAATGCGAGCAATAGCCCATTGATCGTTATTGATGGCTTCCCAATAAAGGATGGCTATAATAAAACGGAAAACCCATTAAACTCCATCAACCCAGCAGACATAGAGTCTATTGAAGTATTGAAGGATGCCTCTTCAAGTGCTATTTATGGTACTCAGGCGGCGAATGGTGTAATTCTGGTTACTACAAAAAAGGGTAAATCAGGCAAACCAAGCATATCAGTTAATGCCACAACAGGTGTTCAATCAATGCTAAACAAAGTGGAAGTTTTGAATAGGGATCAGTTTCTTCAAATGATGGATGAATCCAGGGCTGCTGCTTATGTAATTGAAGACCCGAATTTTGGTACCAATGACCCTGAGGCACCGTTATGGCAATGGACCGATTCTGATGAAACAAGAATCAGCAATTGGACCAACTACTCTCAGTATTCTGCAGGAATGCAAGATCCTTACCAAATGTTTTACAGGTGGATTACAGTTACTGACACAACAAAAAACAGCCCATACAATACCGATTGGCAGGATGTGATAAGCCAAATGGGTAAAACTAACGATGTTCAGCTTTCCGCCTCTGGTGGAACGGATGATATTACCTACAGAATTTCAGGTGGTTATTTCAACCAGGAAGGTATCGTTAAATCTTCTGGATACGACCGTTTTTCTTTTCGGGCGAACATAGACATGAAGGTGAATAGCTACTTGAAATTGGGTCTAATGTTGGCTCCTTCTTTGGAAAACACACAAGTATTGGCCAACACAGAAGGTGGTAGTACAAGAAACCCATTTTACAATGCATTGGGTTTGCCTCCAATTTGGGCACCGACGGACGAAAATGGGGTTCCACATTACTATGGAACAGAATCCACTTATGAAAACCCATGGTTTTGGAACTTAGATTTCGCAGTCAATCCTTTGTCAAACTTTCAAATAGAAGACAAAAGAAGAACCGTTAAAAATCTGGCAACACTTTATGGAGAAATTCAACTGATGGAAGGACTTACTTTCAGGTCAGAATTCCATACACAATTCAGGTTTTGGGAAAGAAACTATTTTCTTCCTAACGCAATGCCTACCACTTCACAACCTTTTTCCAGGTCTAGAGGTATCAATCAAATCACAACAAGTTTTACATGGAATTCCCAAAATTTCCTGACTTATACGAAGAAGTTCAATGAGCATTCGTTTAATACCATGGTCGGCTACTCGGTAGATGATGCAAGTTACAGGAGCACCTATATCAATAAATACGATTACCCTACTGATTTAATACCAACATTGAATCAAGGTGTAACCATTGTTAATGCTCAAAATGATGCCCGTACCAATCGCTCTAGTGAATCTATGATTGGTAGTTTTGCAAGGGTAATTTATAACTACGATAGCAAATACTATTTCACAGGTAGTATCCGTAGAGACGGATCTTCTAAGTTTGGTAAAGACAATAAATGGGGCGTTTTCCCTTCCATGTCTCTGGCATGGCGGGCGTCTGATGAAAATTTCTTTGAGCCTTTAAGAAGTGTTATCAGTGACCTTAAAATTCGAGGAGGATGGGGAATTATTGGTAATGCTGGTATAAGCAATTACCTGGCCTTAAGTACCTTGAATTCCGGAGCTTATGTTTTGGGAGCAGGATCAACTGTAGCGCCATCGTATGTAGATGGAAAAGTAGCCAACTCCTCTCTGGGATGGGAAGAAACGACTGATTTCAGTATAGGTACAGATGTGGAGCTCTTCAATAGTAGGGTTATGTTTAGTGTGGACTATTTTCACAGACTTACCGAAAACATGCTGTTTAATTTGCCATTGCCAGTGGTAACTGGGTTTAGTTCTTTTATGGCCAACGCTGGATCTATGAGAAACAGAGGTTATGAATATTCCATTTCTACAAGAAATCTTGACGGTGCGGTCACCTGGAATACTACGGCCAATCTTTCTTATTACAGAAACAGGGTATTGGATATAGGAAAAGACAAACGACCTATAATCAATAACAATGGCTATACTGCTGAGGACAGACCTCTGGCAGGAATATGGGGTTATTCAAACCTTGGAGCATTTGATGATTGGGAAGATGTAAAAACTTCGCCAATATTTAATCCTCAACAAGCGCTATGGAGCAAGCGATCTGCACCTGGTACGCCAAAAGCAGCTGATGTAAATGGAGATGGTATTTTGGATAGCAATGACCAGACAGTTATTGGACAAAATAACCCAGCGTTTATTTGGGGTATGACCAATAACTTAGGATACAAGAATTTTGATTTCTCAGTTCATGTGAACGGCGTACAAGGAGGAGACCTTTCTATGGTGGAATTTGAAAGTATGCTCGGAAGAGGAGGAGGAAGAAGAAGTATGACTACAGAATATTTCAACAATTACTGGACCCCAGAAAGGACAAATGCAGCTTATGCCTCTCCTACCAGAAAAAGCGCTGACGGTTCCAGTGTATCGGGTAGTCTTTTATTCAAAGGTTCCTATGTAAATATTCAAAACATAGTTCTAGGATATACTTTACCAAATCAAATCGCCAATAGAGCGAATATCAGTAATCTTCGTGTGTATGTAAGTGCACAGAATGCTTTTTACTTTACAAAGTATCCAGGTTACAATCCTGAAGTAAACTACCAGGGAAATTCTGCCTTGTCTCAAGGCATAGACAGAGGAGCTTATCCTTTGGCAAGAACCATCTCTTTAGGAATCAATTTAGCATTGTAAACAGCACTCAATCATGAAAAAAATAATTAATCTACTTATAATAGCTACACTCCTCGTATCCTGCTCGGAAGAATTCCTTGACAGACAACCTGAGGATGCACTATCTACGGGGGCGTTTTACAATAACCCCTCTGAAATCAAAGCAGGCCTGATGGCGTGTTATTCCCCCTATCAGAATATTTATTCTCGGTCTGAAGTACCACAATACCTGGAAATCATATCAGATGATGCAAAAGATGTCTTGTGGCAAAGCAATGACTACCTTTTCAAAAAGAATACGGGAAACTCCCGACCAAACTTTTGGAGAGACCATTACAAAGTCATTGTAAATTCCAATAATATTATAGACATCATAGACAACTACACTCCTTTAAATACTGCGGAAGAGAACGAAATAAAAGCCTACAGAGGGGAAGCCCAATTCCTTAGAGGATTGGCTTATTTCAATCTTGTACGGCTATACGGAGATGTTCCTAAAGTAGTGGAAAGACTGGACGATCCTAACGTAGCCATTGGTATTGGTAGGACTTCTTTGAATGAAATCTATACCTCTGTAATTATTCCTGATATGGAAGGTGCAATTGCCAATTGTCTTAAAAAAGGAGACTCCGAACTTCAGGGAGAAGAAGCAAGAGCGACTAAAGGCGCTGCCATGACCATTCTTGGTAAGGTATATTTAACCTTAAAAAACCATGCCAAAGCAGAAGAGGTTTTGAAAAGATTGATCGTAAACAAAGAAGCCGGTGATTATTCACTTTTAAGTGACTTTACTGATATCCATAAAATGGACAACAAGTTTAACGAGGAATCCATTTTCGAAATCAACTACAATGCTTCTTTGGGACAGCCTAATTTCTTATTTAAATGGATGACCAATGAGAATGGATACCTTTATGGAATTGCTTCAGGTGGTGGACCAGTGATCATGTTTAACTTACTGCAAGAGTTCGTTGAGGACAATGACTGGATAGACCAACCAGACTGGACAAGGTACACTGCGACCCTTGATTCAGGATTATTGGAAGGTGGTAGCCCTGAGTTACAACCTTGGCCTAAAAAATTCACCCCAGAAACAAGTACGCTTGCCCAATACAATGTAACAGGAACAGATTACAATTACATGGTAACCAGGTATGCAGATGCGCTGTTGATGTATGGAGAAGCTTTGGTTGGCAACAATAAAGCCAGTGAAGCCCTGCCTTATTTTAATATGGTTAGAGAAAGAGCTGGCCTAAAAGGTTTGACAGTAGACCAATTGGACATTGATCAAATTTTACATGAAAGAAGGGTTGAATTGGCTTTTGAAGGCCATCGCTTTTTTGATTTAGTAAGAACGGATAAGGCTGTGGAAAAAATCTCCTGGGCCTTGATGACCATCGTAGGGTATGATGCTAGAATATTTACTACAGAGCCAATAGAAGAATATCAGCTCTTACTACCTATTCCTGTTGGTGAGATTCAAAAGGATGCTTCTCTAAATCAAAACCCAGGCTATTAAAAACCTAAGCATAGAATTTCTGAAACCAATGCAAATTGGACGTTTCGAAATTGAATTGCCAAAAATTTAAATTCAAGAAAATGAAAAAGATAAAAAACATACTAATGATGGGGGTATTGGCTCCATTTATTTTCTTCTCCTGTTTACAGGAAGATATAGTCCCGGTACCTACAGTTCAAGGTCTTCAGTTGGTCATGACAGATATTGAAGGGAATGATTCGCTTATAAATCAACCTACTGCCAATAGGTCTTTCCGATTTGTGGTAGATACTGATGCAGACATTGCTACAGTATGGCCTGGTGGAGAACGTCGTATTGTAAAGAAAGTGAATACTGAAACAGATTCATTGGACATGTTCGGTCATCCAGTTCTTATCGTAAGTGATTACTATATGGATTATGGCTTGGTAAAAGCAAGAGGTTATAAAACCGCACTTGGTGAAACCGGATGGTATACTTCTTACACCTACAAAGAAAGTGGCGATTTTGACGTAACGGTTGTAGTAACCAATCATGGTTACAGCAGTGCCGATTACAAACAGGTCGTGCATGAAGCTGGAACAGTTACAGTGCTACCTGAATAAGCTTATGTAGAGCATACTATTGAATTAAAAAAGCCTTTTTCCATTAAATGGAAAAAGGCTTTTTTTATAACATTTGCTTTTAGCGCAAAATGTTATCAAGGTCTATTAGAGGATTAATACATAATACTGATTAATTAAACCTAAGTTTCTAGCCAAGCGTAAATGAAACTTCACCGCCCATCAAAGGATCTGATATACTGTCCTTGCCAAATTCTAAGCGACCACAATACCTTCTACTAAAGGTATTATTCCCTATAATCTTTAGGGTAAAATCATACCAGCCATTGCTTTTTACAGTAGGCACGCGAATAGGTTTTTTCTCTCCAGCAGCCAGTGTTATAGATTTTTTACCATGCTTATAGGCATTGTCATTCACCTCAACCGTCACCTTCTCCTGAGCCGTGTTTTCCATATCTATGCTATAAACGCCAGTCTTTTCTTTACCAGCCTCAGCAGTATAGGTAGAAATCAAAGTCAATTTAGGATCACTTTTATCCCCCTTAAATTCTCTAAAAAAACCATTTGGCCCATAAACCTGCAAATGATAAGTAGCCCCTTCAAAAGCTTCTAAAGGCCATTCATAGTTCAAACTATCTCCGGCTTTTACTGCAAAGGACCAGTTTTGAGCACTTTCAAAAGTATTTGTTTTTGGATTTTTATAAGCACCAGGCGCATATACTGTAAATGGAGCACCAAGGGCTTTCTTCCCAAATTTCTTATTGGAAGCAGCCAAATCAAGTACAATGGATTTACGGGAAGACTTAAATTCACCATCCACATACAATTCATAAGCAAGTGCATTAGAAGGTTTGGTTCCCGGCTCTTGTTTAGGCATCAAAGGTGACTGCAAGTGACTGTTATTAATCAGGCTCACTTCACTGTCTGTCAAAACTTTAAAGTTGTCAGGAATGTCTTTATAGCTGGCATTGAGAATTTTCTTAACATGTCCTTCCATGGTCAAGAAATTGGGCAAATCTATTTTCTCACCATTATAGGGTCTAAAAACGGAGGTGAGGTCTCCACTTACCGTCCTACGCCATGAACTAATATTGTCTTCTATAATTTTTTTACCTGTTTTATGGGACAAAAACTTTTCCATAAACATAATGGTGGTAGTTATGTCACAAATCTCCGAGTTAACCCAGCCCCCTCTACTCCAAGGTGAGGCAACAATTAATGGCACTCGATATCCCAAACCTACCGGACTTTCACGAACATCTTCGGCATCCATTCCTGGGTAATTTTCTTCTTGCTCCTTAAATACAAATTCAGTTCTGGCATCTATGCCTTTGGATACTTTTCCCGCACTTGGATCATTGGGTTTTGGTGGAACAAATGGCGGAACGTGATCAAAATAGCCGTCGTTCTCATCGTAATTGAGTATGAAAATTGTTTTTTTCCAAACCTCAGGATTCTTCGTTAGAATTTCCAGTGCTTCAGATACATACCAAGCCCCATACCAGGGAGCGCTAGGGTGGTCAGAAAAATTCTTTGGAGCCACTAAATAGGACACTGTTGGAAGATTTCCGGAGTCCACATCTTTTCTAAATTCGTGGAAAATGTCTCCTTTAGGGATTTTAGTGGACCTTTTTTCTCCTTCTTCCTCGTACTCCAGCACCTCAGTTTTATGGTAATCCGGATCTGAAATGTTCGTGGTGAATGCGCGCTGATGCATTTCCTTGTCTCGAGCTGATAACTTTTCAAAGGCCTCTGGCCCAAATTTTTCTATGGAATTGTTTACAAATTCAATGGCCTCTTTTTTAGAAACAATTGCTTTTCTTATATCGGCTTTATCTGTTTCAACTGCCTTGTCAAGTGAAGCTTCCAATTTGGAAATTTCTGCAGGAAGTGTTTTTTGCTTGTGTTTCAAAAATTCATAATGGCCGGGAGTATACCTCACCTCAAATTGCTTGAACCATTCCAGGTTATTGTCTGTAAAATTAGCCAACCAGGAACTGTCCTCTCCTTCCAGCATGGTCGATAAACTTACTTCATTCTGGTATACCTTCCATGGAATGCCATTGTCCTGAAGGCGATCAGGGAAAGTTTTCCAGTCTACTTCTTTTCCATAAGTGTGTTCTCCATTTCTCACCAAAGGTTTTTCGCCAACTTTACCTACCGTTTTACCTGCCCAGTGAAAATTTCGGTTGGTAGTGGTCCCAGTAAGTGCTCCACAAAAATGCTGGTCACAGACTGTAAATGCGTCGGCGAAGGCATAATAAAAAGGAATATCTTGTCTTTCATAAAACCCCATTGTCATGGGAACATGTTGGTATTCTTTTCTACCTGGTCTTTTGGCTTCTATCCAGCCATCGTATTTACCATTGTTCCTCGCATCCACCTGATTCTCCCAGGAATGAGGAATATCACTCATCCAGGTCGCTTTGGTCTCATTTATATTAAACCTAAAAGGCGTAAAAGCATTTCCTTTATTGTCTCGTTGTAACCAGACTTTATCTTTGTTTGGCAATGAAATAGTTCTCGGATCATTAAAACCTCGAACACCTTTTAACTTTCCAAAACAATGGTCAAAAGATCGGTTTTCCTGCATTAATAAAACGACGTGTTCAGCATCTTGAAAAGTTGTTCCCGGATCAGGATTGATGGCCATTGCTTTTTCGATGGAAGCAGGCAAAACACCCCATAATCCCAGTCCTCCAGAAAAAAGGGCTGCTTTCTTTAGAAAATCTCTTCTATTATCATTCATAATTTAAACGCTATATAAAATCAAATTCTTTTAATATAATTCCAATTTAAACAATCGCCCCATTTATCAATTGTCTTTTATAAAAAAAGGGGGATTAAACTCCCCCTTTTTACTATTTTAATCTACAATCAGACTATTCAACATCCCACCAAACTCGGGTAGTGATCCTATCCTCTCCCTGAGCAGCAACAGCGTCAAGGTAATTTTGTTTATTGAGCGCCTGAACACCTGTAGGATACATAAACCTAACAGGAACAGTAGAAATATAGGCTGCTGGTCCGGGGTTGATTTCAGGAATCCCCGTTCTTCTCCAGTCAAACCAACCTTCCATGCCGTTAAAAAACAGACTTAACCATTTTTGCGTACCTATTTTTTCTAGTTTTTCGGCTTGAGTGCCACTATAATTAACACTTTCCTGGCTAAAGTAACTCTCCTCTGGCTGCAAAACATCTGCAATTTCTCCCAAACTGGCTACTCTAAGTCTCGATTCATAATAGTCAAATGAGCTACGAATACCATTTTCATAATAAGTCGCAGCATCTCCACTTGTGATATAACCTTTTTCTCTGGCTTCTGCCAAAATAAATTGAACTTCAGAATAGGTCATAAGAAGAGATTGGTAACCAATAGGGGAAGCGTAATCTGAGCAAGCCAGACAAGAAAAGAAAACCCCTACTCTGGAAATATAATTAGACCCTCCCTTTTCAGGGTCTCCAGAAGGTGAATAACCTACTGCATTTTCATCAGCCAAACCATTGGGAACACCTGCATAATCCTCTTCTTCACCTATCAAACCAGCTCCACTGTTGTTTGTTGGTTGGTAATAGACATATAGGCGATTGTCTTTCATGTCCTTAAGGTAGGCTTCGATGGTAGTACTTAGCCTATACTCATCAAATGAGCCTGACCTTGTAGTGAAAAGGGCATGTTGGTTAGGAACGTCCTGCAAATGCTGTAAAGCAGCATTGTCTTCAATACCTTCAAAAATAGGAAATTGAGTAGGGTTAGAAACGATTGCCTGCATGCCTGCTGAAGGATCTTTACGATCTGAAATTCTAAGCAAAGCCCGTAAACGCAATGAATTCGCGAATTTTTTCCATTTCATAATATCCCCTTGAAATAGAATATCTCCTTCTACACTTTCCGAAGTACTCCCCAATAATTGGTTCGCCAGTTCCAAATCATTGATTATCCCATCATATATCACTTCTTGGCGATCAAATTTTGGATAATTGATTCCTTCTTTGGCACTAGTGGCTTCTGTATAAGGAAGGTCACCGTAAGCATCCGTCATGAAGGCATACATTAATGATTTCACAACAAGTGCAACACCTACATAATTGTTTTCTCCCAATTCACCGGAAATTTTGATCACATTATTGACATCTCTAAGCGAATTGTAATAGATATTATAAGGATCTCCCTCAGGGCCCCAGTTGTACCGGTCCTCATTGGTAAATTGAATCTTGGCAGTATACTGCATAACCACATTACCAATTCCCCAAGCCTGACCAGCCATTTCACTAGCTGCATTTCTAATAATATTTGGCAATAACAAAGAGGCGGAAACCTCTTCAGGACTATTGGGGTTTTTATTTACTTCTTCAAAATCCTTGTCACAGCTTACCAGAACAAGCAAGAAGCAGAAGGATAAAGTGCGCGTTAATATTTTATATATAGCTTTCATTTTTGTCTAGATTTAAACAATTAAAACTTAAGATTAAGGTTAAATCCTACGCTTCTGGAAGAAGGCAAAGACATGTCTTCTACTCCAGGAATTAGCGTTCCACCACTCATTGCCATTGTCTCAGGATCAAAGTGCGGGTTATCTGTCCACAAAGCCAAATTTCTAGCGACGAAGGAAATTTTCGCACTGTGAAATGGTAATTTGCTCATGGCTGAAGTTGGAATAGAATAACCTAAAGTCACTTCTCTAAGCTTTACAAATGATGCATCATATTTGGCAGCTTCAACATTACTTCTTTCATAATACCTGTTGTGCCAATCTCTCGAACTTATTTTCATCGTGTTTTCTACGAAGGATCCATCTTCATTTTGGATCACGCCCGGACTAACAATTCCATTGCCTTCTACAGATAAATCATAGCCATTTTCCCTACCATATAAAGTCTCTGCCAATTGCCCAGAGGTGCTACCAATGGTTTTGGTTCTGGAAACTACAATTCCTCCATATCGGATATCAAATAGAAAGCCGAAGGAGAACCTTTTGTAATTGAAGCTATTTTGAATCCCAAGCATCCAATCGGGATTGTAATTGCCCTGGTAAACCAATTCAGAATCTGTTAAAGGTGTTCCAGATGTATTGTGAATAATCTGGCCAAAGAAAGGGCTATTCTCATCTTCTACCCTTGCAAAACCTCTTCCATAAATATTACCCATTCTTTCGCCAATTCGGGCTTGAATCGTGGCACCATTGGTTCCAACCATGGTGTAAGTATCTAGATCATCGGTTAATTCCAACACTTTACTCCTACTTCTGGTGAAATTGGCCATTATATTCCAATTCAATCCATTGATGTTTTTTACAGGATTCCCGGAAAGCACCAATTCAATACCATTGTTTTGAATTTCCCCAGCATTGATAATTCGGGAGGCATAACCCGTGGAAATGTCAAGCTCAATAGGAATGATTTGATTTCGTGTTCTATTGTCATAATAGGTAAAATCCAATCCCAATCGTCCTTTCAAGAACCTCATATCTGCACCAAACTCAACAGAACTGGTCCTTTCTGGTTTCAATTCAGCAATGGCCAATCTACTTGATTCAGATTTACTTTGAATGGAACCCCATGCCGTAGCTGGGTTGTAAACATTGGTTAAACTGTATGGGTTTGTATCATTACCCACTTCAGCATAGGCTGCTCTTACTTTGAAAAAGGAAACCGCATCCGGCAAAACAATCATGTCTGATATTATCCCACTCATCGTAAATGAAGGGTAGAAATAGCTATTGTTGCTTACAGGAAGTGTACTGGACCAATCATTCCTTCCGGTAACATCAAGAAATAAAATATTATTATAACCTATTTGTCCAAAACCATACAAGGAGTTGATCCGCTTTTCTGAGACGGCGTGTTCTACCTGTAGGTTCACGGCAGTATTGGTGAAATTATAAATGTCTGGTATCAATAATTGAGGAGCCATTGTTTTGGTAAACCTGTTTTCCTGGATCATTTGGTTACCACCTACAGAGAAAGTATAAGACCATTTGGCTTTTTCAGTATCAGAATAGGTCAACAAGAAATCACTGTTTCGCTCACTAAAGTAAACCGCATCTTCTCTATAACTACCCAATGGAAACCTCTGCGTACTGAAGGCACGCTTTCTGTCTCTTAAGTCATTGTATAGATCAAGTCCGGTCCTAACCATCAAATTCAGTTTATCAGTAAACTTGTAATTGGCCATCACATTACCATATACCCGGTCTTTTGACTGTCCATTGGTGTTCTCATAAACATTGAAGTAGGGATTGTCATGGTAATTGTAATTGTAATTATACTGTTGTCTACCTTCCAATCCCGGCATCCAATAATTCCTTAAACTATTGGTATTGATCTGCCTTCCGTACCATATCCACAAATACATCAAACTCTCCGTTCCATAACTGATGCTTGGTCTGTTGTCACTAGTAGATTTTTGATAATTGATGGCCGTATTTATCGTTAACTTATCCGTTACTTTAGTCATACCGCTAAAAGCAATGGTATTTCGCTTCAGATCCGTATTCGGCACTGTTCCTTTTTGATCTAGGTTGGTCCAGGAAAATCTGAAGTTGGATTTTTCATTTCCTGAGGCAATGGCCACATTATTGGAAAGTGTTACCCCAGTTTCAAAGAAATCACTGATATTATTGGGATTGGATACCCAAGGTGTTGGCGTAATGCTGCTTCCTGCTGGTGCATTTAAATCTCCCCCTCTAAAACCAGCAACATCTCTTGGAGAATCAAATTGAGGAATCATGGAACCTTGATCCAATGCTGGGCCCCAACTTTCATCCACACCATCGGCATTTCCTGAACCTGCTCCATCTACAAAGGCAAATTGTCCATTGTTTCCCTGGCCATATTTATTTTGCCAATCTGGCAATTTCAAAGGATTGTCAAATGTCACATTAGAATTTATAGAAACGCCTAGTCCTTTTTTACTCTTACCAGATTTGGTAGTGATAAGGATTGCTCCATTCGCTGCTCTGGAACCATATAAGGCTGCAGCTGCAGGACCTTTCAATATACTCATGGATTCAATGTCATCTGGATTTATTTCGCCTGCAGGATTTCCATAATCCACAGGTTGGTTTCCAGATCCTGAAGAACCTACAATATTGTTACTGATAGGAACGCCATCAACGATGAAAAGGGGTTGATTGGCATTAATGTTTAAGGAAGACTCACCTCTTATGGTAACCCTTGTTGAGCCGCCTACTCCACTTGATGAGTTGGTAATCTGAACCCCTGCCACCCGGCCGCTTAGGGAATTCATCACGTTTGTTTCACGTGCTTCCGTAAATTTATCACCGTTTACGGCTTGAACAGAATAACCCAAAGCTTTGGTTTCTCTTTCCACTCCCAATGCTGTAACGACTACTTCACTCAATTCTTCGGAGGAATAGTCAAGTACCACATTTACGGTAGACCTATTCCCAACCAAAATTTCCTGAGATTGAAAACCAATGTAGGACACTACCAAGATGGATTCATTGGAGGGAATAACCAATTCAAATTGACCGTCCAGGTCTGTGACCGTACCAGTTGCTGTTCCTTTGATAAGAATCGAGGCACCTAATACAGGTTCAGCGTTTTCACTGTCTGTTATTGTTCCTGTAATGGTACGCGATTGAGCTGTGGCTATTTGGATGGAAAACCCCAATATTAGCCCTACTAAACACAGCGCTTTGATTGCTGTGGGGACTGAGTCCCTAATACTTTGTAATGATTTCTTCATAATGAACAAGGTTTAAGTATTAAAATGGTGAATACCCAAGGACCTATTTAGGGTCCTTAATTTAAATTAAAGGAGATTAAATAAATTGTTGGTTTTTGTTTGAAGTATAACCTCTGGCCAAGAAAGAGCTCGCTATTTTAATACAAACTCCCTCAATGACAATTGGTTATACACTAAATATAATTAATTATTATACTTCAAAAGCTTATATGCAGCAAAAATGACCAAATTAAGCATCCACTATTTAAACAACCGTTTAATAAACCATGAACATTACTACTGGAAAATTAACGATAAAATAAAGCCATTTCACATCCATTTCAGGGTCAGCGACTACCCTCTTATTTGGTATGCTTTTGGTTGGGTAAAAGCACGAATTCCCATATAGGATAAGGTAACACCCATCCCTGAGTTTTTCCTGCCTGTCCATGGTAGATTCGGACTTACCCTGTCACAACAGTTAATATACACAGTACCTGTTGGTAATCCATCCACCAATTCTTTCGCTCTTAATTCGTCACCTGAGAACACTGCGGCGGTCAGCCCATAAGAAGTATCCTTCATTAATTCAAAGGCTTCCTGGTCATTTTTCACCTTTTGAATCCCTATGATCGGTCCAAATGATTCTTCCATCATAAGGTCCATGGTATGGTCCACATTTGTTAAAACAGCGGGAGTCAAATAATATCCTTTATCTCCCCATTTATCTCCTCCATAAAGAACTTTAGCTCCTTTATGCTTAGCATCTGCTATCTGTGAAAGAATGACATTCATTTGGTCAGCTCTGGTGAGCGGTCCTATAAAAGTTTCCTCCTCATTTGGATCACCAATTTTATAGGTGGACACTTCATCCACAAATGCCGCTACAAATTCATCATAAATCTTTTCGTGAACATATACCCTTTCGACTGCACAACAGCTTTGGCCATTGTTGTAAAATGCTCCCTCTGCGGCATTGATTGCTGCTTGTTTCACATCTGCCACATCCTCCATCACATACAAAGGATCTTTACCTCCCAATTCCAACTGCACGGGTACAAGTTTGGAGGCTACTTTTTGCGCAATGTATTTGCCTGTTTTATAAGACCCTGTGAAGAAATAGCCATCCAGATCTGCTTCCAATAATAGCTCTCCCACTCCAGCTCCACCAAGAAAGCATTCAAATGCATCTTTTGGGATTCCTGCCTCCCAAAGTAATTCACGGAATTTAAGCCCTGTAAGTGAGGCAAACTCTGAAGGTTTATAGGCGACAGCATTACCTGCCAATAGTGCATATAAAAATACATTGTATCCAACATTGTAAGGGAAATTCCAAGCAGAAATATTGGCAATAACCCCTAGAGGTTCGAAAGCTATTTCCTCTCTCGTTCCACCTTCTTCGGTAATTATTTCCTTTTGTAACCATTTGAGCGCATCCTTTTGAATGTGGTCAATTCTATTTTGTGCCCCTTTGATCTCATTTTTGGCTTGTTGAATAGGCTTGCCCGTCTCCGAAGTCAAAATCTTCGCCAGCTCCTCTAAATTCTCCATTACTAGGTCACCGTACTTTTTGACAATGGCTATTCTTTCTTCCAAGGGTACACTGGCCCACCTTTTTTGTCCAGCTTTTAAAGCGGCTATTTTATTACTTACCTCAACAGCTGTATCTTCCGTAAGCTTTTCAATTGTGCTACCTGTAGCAGGGTTTATGATATCCATTTTTTATTGTCTTTTTACTTTGTCTATAAAATATTCATAGAGTTTTAGTGGATCTAGAAGCGGTGCTCCTTTTCCTACTGAAAACTCAGGGTGCCATTGCACGCCTAGTACATTGCCCTCCTTGTTTTGCAAGGCTTCTATAATGCCATCTTCCTTACTTATCGCTAAGGTTTCCAAACCATCTCCAATGGTTTTTACCCCCTGGTGATGCACGGAATTCACCACTGCTTGGACGACATTAGGGTATATTAAATTCAGGGTTTTACCCTTTTCAAAAATGATTTCATGCGTTAATGCATCGTATTTTTCAGCATCTCTATGCTGAATCGCTTCTGGCCTTTGCGTTGCGATGTCCTGGTATAAGCTACCGCCGAAGTAAACATTCATCAGTTGAAACCCTCTACAAATGGCAAGGGTTGGTTTCCCATGTTTCACGGCGTAGTCCATTATTCTAAGTTCATAGGCATCTCGATAAGCATCTCCTAACCATTTGCCCGCAACTATTGGGGTCTCGTTATAGGTTTCAGGTGCCAAATCGGTTCCACCTTGAAAGACAAACCCATCAAGTTCGTCCAAAATCGGTTCCAATAGATTTATTGGAAGATCTGGCAATAACACAGGAAGTATGCCTTTTTGAGAGACATAATTGAACATGTCACATTCCACATAAGCCAGGTTTTTAGGACCAAATACGATTCTAGAAGGCTCTTTATACATGAAACATGCACTGATTCCAATTTTTAACATAATCTATAGGGCGAGCTTATAAATGGATTTAAAGTCTGCTTCAGTAACAGGTTTAGGGTTATTTGGATGGCAAAAATCCGCAATTGCTAGCGAAGCCAGCGTATCGATATGCGCTTCCTTTACTCCTATTTCTGATAATTTGGCAGGCAGGCCTAATTTTTCATTTAAATCATTGATATAAGCGATGAAGTTTTTCCCTTCCCCTTGTTTGAGTCCTATCATTAGGCCCATTTGCTCGTACCTGTCCTCAAATCCTTCATAGTTAAATGCCAAACCATGGGGTAGATTTATGGCGTTTGCCAGTCCATGATGCGTATCCAATAAACTGGACAATGGGTGGGCCAAACTGTGCACAATTCCCAAGCCTTTTTGAAAGGCTATCGCTCCCATCATGGAAGCCATTAACATCTTGCTTCTGGAAACCAGATCAGGTTTTAGCGTAGCTGTTTCTATGGATTCACCAATTAATTTAATCCCCTCCAGGGCAATGCCACTACACATTGGATTCCAGTTTTTAGATAGGTAAGCTTCAATATTGTGCGTCAGTGCGTCCATTCCAGTGGCTGCGGTTACAAATGAAGGCAAATCCATGGTAAGCTCAGGGTCAGCAAATACTATTTTGGCCATAAGTGTTGGCGCAAATAGGATCCGTTTCTTCTTGCTCTCATCCTCAGAAATAATGGCACTTCTTCCTACTTCACTTCCAGTACCTGAGGTAGTGGGAACGGTAATAAAATGCGGAATAGGTTCAGTTACGTATTTGTCTCCTCCTATCAGGTCATCATAATCGAATAAATCCCTGTGGTGATTAATGCTTAGTGCGATGGCTCTTGCCACATCTAACGCCACTCCTCCCCCTATTCCAATAATGGTGTCCCGGTCGGTAGATTGGTACAAAGCTTTCCCTTTAAGCACATCCGTCTTGACTGGATTTTTATGAACATCTGAAAAAACTTCAACTGATAGACCTGATTGGCTTAGTTCTTTTTCTATTTTTTTGAAAAACCCCAGTTCCCTAACCACAGGATCTGTCACCAATAGCGGTCTTTTTAAATGGTTTTGTTTGAGATAATCAGACAATTCACTGATAACGCCTACCCCAAACCGGATGGAAGTAGGAAAACTAAAATTAAATTTTTGACGAATATCCATTTTTATAAATGAAAATTTTGGTGATAATACTTAAGACAATACTGTTAAACTTAAAATTCTTTTTGAGCGCAAATCGTTCAAAAATAAGACTACAATTGGGCCAACGTATAATAAACAGTAGAACTATTCCTTAAGTGCAAAAACGTTTTCTTTCTTGAGGTTGTACACTTATTTCAAGCCCTATTGAAAAATGCAATTAAATAATTTCAAAATAACGTTTCCTTTCCCAATCGGTAACTTTAGAAGCAAACTCTCTACATTCCCATTCCCTGGTCTTGCAGAAATGATCCACAAAAACCTCCCCAAACAAAGATTTTGCGATGGGTGAATTTTTCATTGCTTCGGTTGCTTCTTTGAGTGAAGTTGGGATAGATCCATTAGAATAATCCTCATATCCGTTTCCTACAGTGGCTGGTCTATCCAATTCCAATTTGTGCTGAATTCCATATAAACCGGAGGCAAGACAAGCAGACATGGCCAGGTAGGGATTTACATCGGAACCTATTACCCGGGTTTCAAGGCGGGTTGATTTGGCTCCTCCAGAAAGCACTCTTAAGGCAGTGGTTCTATTGTCTTGTGCCCAGGTCAAGGTTGTTGGGGCCCAGGCACCTTCTACCAACCTTTTATAACTGTTAATAGTAGGCGCAAACATTGGCAATATATGCGGCAAACATTTCAATTGACCTGCAATGTAATGTCGCATCAAAGGACTCATGCTATATTCACCTTTTGGATCATAGAACAGGTTATTTTTCACGTCTTTGTCCCAAATACTTTGATGTACATGCCCTCCATTTCCAGGAAGGTCTTCAGTCCATTTGGCCATAAATGTGGCCATTATACCATGTTGGTAGGCAATTTCTTTTACACTTGTTTTGAACAAAGTGGCACGGTCTGCAGCCAATAAAATATCACTGTATTGAATTGCCGCTTCATATACGCCAGGGCCTGTTTCTGTATGCAAACCCTCTAATGGGATGTCAAACTGATGACAAAGATCGAACAGATCATTGAAAAATTCACTTTTCAGTGAGGATCTCAAAATGGAATAGCCAAACATTCCTGGTGTCAATGGTTTGGTATTGGAACAATTCTCCCCACCAAAACCATCCGGAGTACTTTCAAAGTTAAACCACTCAAATTCTTGTGAAAACTGAGGCGTAAATCCAGCTTCAAATGCCTGTTCTTTGATATTCTTCAATAAGGTTCTAGGGCATACAAGTGCACCATTTTCTTTGTCTTTGCTAAAATCAGCTAAAAAGAATGGGAGGTCATTTTCCCAAGGTATTTTGCGAAAAGTAGATGGATCAATTGCTGCTTGAAAGTCTGGATAACCCGTATGCCAACCCGTTACAGAAACATTGTCGTAAGATTTATCTTCGACGTCCCAGCCAAAAACCACTGCACAAAAGCCCATTCCACCATCCAAAATTGAAAGGAATTTATCCAGTGAAACCACTTTACCCCGCAATACGCCATCAATGTCAACAATAGCCAGTTTCACCTTATTAAAGGAACTGTTCTTTAAACTTGAGATTACTTCTTCTTTAGAAAATTTCATGAAGTTTTAGTCTTGTTGAGGAATAATACAAAGAAAAGATAAGCGCCTAAAAGCATGGCGAAAAACAATAGCGCTAGATTAAAATTATAGATGGTCATGGCAATTAGTGATAAACTTGCAATGACCAAGGCCACAAGCGGAAATAATGGATAATAGGGTACCTTAAAGGGTCTTTCCAGATCAGGTTCATTTTTCCTTAGTTGGAGGAAAGCGAGCATGGATAAAATGTAAAGACATAAAGCACCAAATACAGCGATAGTAATGATCTCTCCGGTTTTTCCCGTAAAAAGAGCAATAATCCCAATGATCATGTTAAATATCAATGCGTTTACAGGTGTTTTAAACTTTTTATTCACTTTGCCTATTGCCTTGGGAGCATAACCAACACGTCCAAATTCAAATGTAGTTCGACCAGCTGCTAAAATGATCCCGTTAAAGGAAGCCACGAGTCCAAAAAGAGCTATAAATACCAATAGGTGGTAATAAAAGGGATTGTCACCTTTAACCAAACCCATTGCTAAAGGCAATGGGGAATCAGAAGCAACTCCTGAACCATCAGGATAAACAATCGCTTCCCAACCGCCAACACCTACAGCAGCCAAAAAGGTCAGCACACATAAAATAACCAGGGTAAGCAAAGCAAAACCAAATCCTTTCAATATGTTTTTCTGCGGGTTAATGGTTTCTTCCGCAACATTTGCTACTCCTTCAATCGCTAAGAAAAACCATATGGCAAAAGGAATGGCTGCCACTATACCCATATAGCCATTGGGAAGTGCGTTGATCTGTAAGTTTTCTACCTTAAAGGCAGGCAAGGTTACACCTGCAAAAAACAACAGGCCTAAAACAGCGACAATGGTAATGAACAATTCGAAAGTAGCAGCCACCTGAAGCCCTACAACATTAAGGGCAGTGAATATAAGATAGGCTACAATTCCTATCAACAGAGGGTCCAGTTCGGGAAAGAAAATGCCGAAATAAGCCCCTATAGCTGAGGCAATTGCAGGTGGGGCAAAAATAAACTCAATATTTTGTGACATGCCCGCTAAGAAGCCAAGGTGCTTACCCAATCCTCGCTCTGCATAGGAAAATGCACCTCCCGCCTTAGGTATGGCACAAGCCATTTCAGTGTAGCTGAAAGTAAAGGTAACATACATTATAATGATAAAGAATATGGCAATGGCCGCACCAAGGGTGCCCCCTTCAGCAAGCCCTAAATTCCATCCAAAATAATTTCCAGAAATAACATAACCCACTCCCAAACCCCACAGCATAAACGGCCCTAAAGTCTTTTTTAACTGTTGTTCTTTGTCGTTTGTTTTTTGATTCATATAAACTTTACTTTTGGAAAGGAAATCGGACTATATTAAAATTGATTTTATAACAAAAAAAGCGTGCTTATGGATTATAATTACAAATTCTTCAATAAGTCCCTCCTAAAATTAGAAATAAATTTGATTTTTCGAGTAACTGATCAAAATTATTTAAATAAAAAGCTTGGATTAGAATGAACATTGTTTTCTAACCTTTGAAAGGAATTCAAAAACTTTAACCCACTAAAATCCTACATCCGAGACGAAAACAGCGAAATAATAAAGGCAGTAATTTTAAACATTTAAAAATCACAAACTATTGATTATATGCGTATTATGTTATTAAATCTGATAAACAAAAGAAAATTAAGAAATAATTTCGAACTTAAAAAAAAGGTATTTTGTAATTCAGGTAGGAATGAAAAATCTTTATGGGTTAATGCCTAAATCGCATCGACAGGCTTTAAGCCCATAAATCACAAAGATTGTGGTTAATAATCTTAACCCGCGAATTAAAGAAGTCATTGCTTGTTTTGGTTTTGATAGGATAAAAATAAATAGAAGGACACATGCATATCGCAATTTCAGGTAATATTGGAAGCGGAAAGACCTCACTTGCCTCAAAGTTATCGGCGCACTATGGGTGGCAAATTGAATTTGAATCGGTTGAGGAAAATCCCTATTTAAAAGATTTTTATACCGACATGCCCAAATGGGCCTTTCATTTGCAAGTTTTTTTCCTTCATAGCCGCTTTAACCAGGTGAAAAGAATCCAGGAAAGTGGGGTTTCCACCATTCAGGACAGAACCATATATGAGGATTCTCACATATTTGCTTCCAACCTATATGAATCCAACCTGATTACTGAAAGGGATTATGAAAATTACAAAGGCCTATACCATTCGATGGAGCATTACATCAATCCTCCTGATTTATTGATTTTCTTGAAAGCAGATATTCCCAAACTAGTAGATCAGATTGAAAAAAGGGGAAGAGATTATGAAAGAAGCATTCAAATAGCTTACCTCAAAAATCTAAACAACCTCTATGAAAAATGGATATCTGAGTACACTCTTGGGAAGCTGTTAATTATAGATGTCAACAATATGAATTTCGTGGAGAATCCAGAAGATTTCTCGACAATTGTTGGAAAAATAGACCGAGAAATTTTTGGGCTATTTAATTAATCCATTTTTCTAACCATCCAAGAGCCTATGACTCTTAAAGTGTCTGCATTTGGCCTTAGTAACAATTTATCAATCCGCTGAAGCTTACCACCGATCATAAGATTTTCATAGGCAGGAATTCTTACTAGCTTGAATCCTTGCAGCCGACTAATCAAGTCATATTGCAAATCATTGTAAGCATTTAGCTTCCAACCTGACGAACCATTTCCGGAGAGATCGGGAGCTTCTTCAGACTTTCCAAAGCACCTTGAAGCAATGGGGGGGCCATTCCAAATGCGCTCTTGGGAGCCTGAGAGTAGGCACTCTCTTTCGAAAGTTCTACACATTCTGAGGTAACTTTGATGCCAGGAAAAATTAAAAGTGGAATAAACGTCTGCTTTTAAAGTTTTAAGTCTGTATCTGTTAAAATGATAGGCATCATCATAAACAAATAAAAACTTTCCTATTTTAATATCCACCTTTAACTGATTTAAAAGCGGAAATGCATCATTTCCATTCAGTTCACTGTAGGCCTCTGAGAGCAAAACCTCCCCTTTTCCTTCTATTAGACTTTTCTTAACTGGTATGATGAAATCAATTTCAGAAGCCATTTCAATTTCTTCCAAACTTTTGATTAATTGATCTATTTTAAGATGATGCATTTAAGTGAATAAATATAGGTTGAAATAAAGGATTGATAAGTCGATTAATCATTTTCAATTCTTTCTTTCAAATTAGGCTTGGACCCCGGAAATGTAGTCTTCGAGGACATATCATATCCTATCCATAGCATAATAGCCAAAAACACAAGACCAAAAATGAGAAAAATCAGCTTGTTCCTATTCATTATTTTTTCAAATTTAAAACTTAAACCAATCAGGAATTTATAAGGATAGTTCCATATAATCCTATCCTTTTAAAGGGATTACGGACGTTTCCTTTAAATTATTGAAAGGGAATAAAAAAGGCGCTAAACCGCAAAAATCATTATTTATGTAAAAATAATTTAATTATTTGTTAAATTACATCATTCCAACGCTATTTTTGCGTTGAACTATAATACCTATTGTTCATTGCCTATTTTATATCAATTAACATTCTCAACAAACCTGTTATATGTACAAACAGATCAAACCAGATATGATTTATCATTATTTCGATCAGGATATTGAACTTATCCATGAAATCATAGAATTGGTTTTGGAACTGAATGTGCAAGATTTAAAAAATCTAATGCCTCTTTACCAAGACGGGAAACTAAATCAAATAAAGAAGAAATTTCATAAATCTAAGCCCGTTTTTAGTTTACTAGGCGCTGGGAATGTGAATAAATACATTGTCACTTTAGAACGTAATCTTGATGAGGAATTTCCAGAAAAATACATTGAATTCCTGGAAACACTGGAAGAGCTTGAACAGGATTTGCACTCTTTTCTAAAAAGTTCTCCTCATTAATTGACCTTTGGCAATGATTTTAGCCATTTTTTTTATCCTCAACCCCCTCTATTAAAGCATTTAATGATTAAGTCTCCTTTTTATTGCCGATCACCATTTTCTGTTATCTTTCTTTTGCTTGTATTGGTTTTTTCTTGTGTACCACAGAAGCACAATACAGGTTTAGTGGGTGAAAAAGCCATGGTTGTGAGTGCCCACCCTGTGGCTTCAGAAGTAGGTAAACAAATATTACTCAAAGGAGGCAATGCGGTGGATGCTGCTATAGCAGTTCACATGACCTTGGCGGTAGTTTATCCTCAAGCAGGAAATATTGGTGGTGGCGGATTTATGGTCATCAGAGAAAAAGATGGTAGTACTCACTCCCTTGACTACAGGGAAAAAGCACCCATAAATGCGAGTAGAGATATGTATCTGGATGATCAGGGGAACCCACAACCAGAGAAAAGTCAGAATGGACACCTGGCCTCAGGAGTGCCAGGGTCGGTGGATGGGATGGTAAAAGCTCATGAAAAATTTGGATCACTTCCATGGGATCAATTAATAAGCCCGGCAATTTTACTCGCTGATGAAGGTTTTCAATTGACAGCTAAAGAGGCTGATTTCTTTACTGAAGCTTCCCTCAAGCTCAAAAAGTATTCTTCTATTGATCCCGTCAATTTTACTGCTAAAGCATTTAAAGAAGGAGATGTATTGGTTCAAAAAGACCTTGCCAATACACTTAAATTGATAAGGGACCATGGTCGTGAAGGATTTTATGCTGGCCAAGTAGCAGACTATTTAGTCGCCGAAATGAAGAGAGGTGGTGGATTAATAAACCATAAGGACCTTGAAAACTACCAAAGCATCTGGAGAAAACCGCTTACCGGGAATTATAAGGATTACCGGATAATTACCATGGGCCCTCCAAGTGGTGGGGGAATCATTTTGCTTCAGATGCTAGGCATACTTGAAGACCATAAAATTTCTAAAAACGAATTCAGTAATTATCTCCATTTGAAAACAGAAATGGAACGCAGAATCTTTGCAGATCGAGCAGAATACATGGCCGATGCTGATTTTTATCCCGTTCCAGTAGAGCAGTTGATCGCAGACACTTATTTAAGGGAAAGGTTTCAAAATTTCAACCCAAATAAGGCTACATCTTCTTCGGAAATCAATGCAGGTAGGCTTCTTCAAGAGACTGAGGAAACAACTCATTTCTCAATTATTGATCAGGAAGGTAATGCTGTATCAAGTACGACTACCCTAAACGGAAATATGGGATCGAAAGTGATGGTAGCCGGTGCCGGATTTCTCTTAAACAATGAGATGGATGATTTTTCAATTAAGCCTGGTTTTCCTAACATGTTCGGTGTTCTTGGAGGAGAGGCCAACAAAGTTGAGCCTGAGAAAAGGATGCTTAGCTCCATGAGCCCAACCATTTTGGAAAAAAATGGCAAATTGTTCATGGTAGTAGGAACACCAGGTGGTTCTACTATACCCACTTCCGTTTTTCAGTCCATTGTAAATGTTATTGAATTTGGAATGGGAATGCAGGAATCAGTTGATGAAAACCGCTTTCATAGCCAATGGAAACCGGATTGGATAAGCTATGAAAAAGGGTATTCAAACAAAGCCATACTGGACGAACTAAGGGCTAAAGGCCATGAGCTAAAAGAAAGAAATGCAATTGGTAAAGTCGATGCCATTCTTGTCCGAGAAGATGGAACATTGGAAGCAGGAGCTGATTATAGAGGTATGGATTCGGCTGCAGGCTTTTAACCTACAATAGTTCATCGGCTGGTAATAAAATCACTCCTTGTTCACACCCATTCTCACAAAATGTGGACTTGTTCCTGGAATACGCTCAATTATTTTTCTCGCCTCCAAATCCAGCTTTACCGAAACAAGGTACCAGGGAATTGAGCCATCAAAACTATCCTTCAATGTAGCTATGGCTAATTCATTCAGTTCCTTGTAGGAAATCTCATTCCTTTCCTCTAGGATGTTGAGAATAAATTCTTTAACCCAACTTGGCTATTGAGTAAATTAACATTTTGATTATTAGTGTTTTACAAAATCAGTGGTACACTACATATTTTTTCACTGCCTTTTGTGTATCCGTACAGCCAGTGGCCTTGTAGATCTGTTGGACTTCCCTGATTGGCTTTGAGGGTTTTCTTATGTGGATATCCTTTTTATCGGTTGGCAGTTCTATGGTCTGGATGGTCTGTGTGGCCATGATGCGCAGGATATTCTTCCAGTCATGACGGATGCCTTTTTTCCGGAGCATGTACCGGATGGTATTTACCAGTTGATAGGCCAATATGGTCAGGTAGATGTGTGCTTCGATCCTTTCGTCATTTTGATGGAAAACTGGTCTGATGCTCAGGTCAGACTTCAGGCATCTGAAGGTAGATTCCACCTCTCTTATGGTGTTGTAAATATCCCAAAGCTCTTTTTCCCCAGGATCCTTATAACTGGTACGGATAAAATATACCCCCTTTTCCTTCTCATCTCGTACCGAGTCGGCCCTGCGTTCCCATTTTATGTCGGTGGCTGTCCCTTTGGACTGCTCTACGTTGACCTGATATCTGCCGGATGCCCGATTGTGTTTTTGCTTTGCCCTGCCGATCCGCTCCCATACTTTTTCAACCTTTTTGGTGCCTCCCTTTTTGTTGAGGGCCGCTCTGATGCCTTGCAGCTCTTCTTCAAAACGCCCTGCCAGTTTTCCGGCCATTGATTCTTCCTTCTTCCTTTTGGCAGCACTCTGCACGTACATCCAGGTGTCTGAATAGCCTTTAGGGTGGAAAATGGCCAGCTTCACTTTGTTCTTGTCCCTGTCGGTAAACTGGCTGACGGTTGTTGCCGCCGAATAATTCCGAAGCCTTTTGCGTGATACGCAGACATAGTCATAGCCCTTTTCCCTAATCAGGGCCAAGTTGTCCTCCGTGGCAATCCCGGCATCCATCACGATGGTCTTTTTATGGGCCTTGCCACTGTGTCTTTCCAGGTCTTCCACCATATCGGAGAGTGTGTTGGTATCAGGCTTGTTGCCTTCGTAGATACGGGAGTGCCGGATAAATCCCTGGGCATTGATAACCCCGGTAAAGACCACCAACGGACAGTCGCTCCTCTTTTCCTTGCTTCTTCCATGGAAGGCTAACTTACTGCCCTTTTTGCCTGTCTCAAAATAAGTATTGCTGATATCGAAGATGACCAGCTTGTCCTCAATGTCAAACATATCGGTGATATGGTCATATAAGAAACTGTCAATCTTCTCTTTGTGGGCGTAAAGTTGATCGGAAACTGCATAAAGCTGTTTATGGGTGATCGAAGAGCGGTATCCGAAACATCCTGCCAGTTCGCTGTTCATCTCCAGCAGCTGTGCGGTTTTGTACTCGGAACTGGAAAAAACAGCCCGTGAGGCGATGGCTATCAGTGCCTTATCAGCCTGCTTACCCTCAAAACCCAGGTTGAGCAGGCATTCCCTTAGCTTAAGCTTGTCCAATACCTGCCTGCACAAATGTTCGCCGCCAAAGCTCTTCACATCGGCCACTTGAAGTCCTTTGATATCGACATGGTGCATCTCGGCCCTCTCGGGTGCCGGGGGGATGGAGACCTGGTCCGGTTCTGGCTCGCCGTATTTGATAAGGTACTTTTCGTAAAGAGACAAAGCCAGTGTGTGCAAATATTCGGGGGCATCATGGGGAAAGATGTCGGGTTGCATGAAAATCTTCGATTTAAGCATGCTCAGGACAATTTTCCGGTTATCCTTGTCTGCCAGAAGGGGGTCTGAGCCCAGGTACAGTATGACGTTCTGTTTGACTTTTCCTTCAATCCTGGAGGTTTGAACCAGATTGTACTGGAAAAAAGTTTTGCTGTCTTTGCTTCGCTGTTTTTTGACTTCCCTGATGAACATGACACAAATATAGGAAATGTAAAATAAACAAACAACAACCGTACATCACTACAAATGAAAAAAGCCAAAATAATCGGCCTTTAAACGCAATAAAGGCACTTACACCTCTGAAAATTCATGAAAATATGATGCGTAGAGCCAAGTTGGGTTAATTATTGTGTATTTAGACTCCAAAATGTTAACCCCTTTCTTGCCTTCTGGATGCAATGTCAATAGCCTTTTTTCCATAAAAGTTCATTCGATTTTTCAAGCCCTATTTTAAAATAAACTTCAACATACAAAAAAACATTAATTAATTTAAGTTATTAATGATCAGACTACTACAACTGACTTATCTGTAAATAGAGGAATTAGATAAATTTTTATTTCACCCCATATTCATTGGACAAATAGTCTATTGCTTGCTCCACCACAAGGTCCAGATTATTATTGATGCTATTCTCTGTGTTCTTCACATAAACATCAGGAACATGGCCGATGCCATCTAAGCTTTGACCATTAGGCAATAAAAATTTCTGTATAGAATACACATACCTCCAACCATTTGGGAGAAAACGCATATTGCTCACTGTAGAAAAATCACCAGCAGTGGTATCTCCCATTTGAGTTACATGGTCAAAAGCATTTAGATGTAGCAAGAAAATTTCTCCAGCACTAATGGTTTTTCTATCTGTAAGCACTATTACCGGCTTGGTGTAAGCGTTATTACTATCAAATTGGGTGTAATAAATCTTCTTTTCATCAAAATCATTGTAATCCCTGCCATTTCTAGTCTGCACGCTGTATATTTCATGCTTTCCGTCAGAAAATGCCTGGGCAATTCTTGCTGAATACCTGTCGTCTCCACCACTATTCTGTCGTATGTCCAATACAATGGCTTCGGTATTTTCAAATTTTCTAATTACCTCATCAATGACTGAAGGGTTATACCCATCCATTGCCCCCAAATAAATGTATCCTATATTCCTGTTCTTGACAGCTCCATACCAAAGTTCATCTTCTGATTTTACTACGGTAACATTCTCTACGTACTTTGAAAGCAATAACTCAGCACTAAATTCAGCAATTGATTGGTCGTTGAGGGCATAGCCAGATTTATAACGAACATTTCCATCATATAATGTGGTATGGCTGTCATCCAAGTGTTCTATCATGGCTGTCATTACCTCCCATAGTTCTTCATTAGACAGCTCATCGCTCACTTGTGGACGATAAGTTTGGTACAACTGACCCCAATCTATGCCCCTAACTTCAAATAGGCTGTAATGCTGGTCAAAATCATTCCAGAAGATTTCAAAATTGTTGGTCGGGCTATTTGGTGCATCCTCACCTAAAAAAGCTTCTTCACAGCCAAACCAGAAAAGAGATACGATTATTAAACAAATATTTTTATTCATCTTGGAAAGATTAAAATTGGAAGCCAATGAATTTTTAATTTTATCAATTTTAACTCGGGAATTTCTAGTCACTTGGTTAAAAGTTTAAGGTTATACCAGTTGAGGGTGTCATTGACATCCTTTTATAAGGGTGTAGTCCATCTACTTTTTGGAGGAATAGTGAATAATCAATGTTCCATGCCAAATGTGGTGAAATTTGGAAGGTGTAACCCAAACTCCAATCCAATCCTAAGTATTGACCAAAAGAGGAAGGTTCTCCCTGCAACATAATGTTAACCGGACTATCCTGGTTCTCTATTATAAATTCATCAATCCCATTATAAGGCGGCCTACCTAAGAATTGGACAACTGGTATTCCAAGAGATGTTTGAATGCTGTGCTTAGGGTTAAATCGCTTTGTTAGCAAACCCTTAATTGCCAAACCTTGTGTAGAAGTGTAGCTAAATGCATCCAAATCGTTCCACTCAACGAAAAAAGCCCTGGTTTCATAGGCTCCGCCAACATGGAAGTCGATGGATTCGTTTTGGTTTGCAATCTTTACTAAATATTCCAATCTTATTTTTATGTCTAAATAGGTATTTGTGAATCCATTTGTCTCATTGGAATTTAACTCACCAGCACCATAGGCCATTGAAATGCTTAAAATGTTTTTTGCAATTCTTCGATAGGCAATGCCAAATTGCATCCCGTTTCCTTGTTGATTTAAGGGGGATAAAATAGCGTCTTTTAGGTAATTGTTCTGATATCCTGCATGTACCTTAAATTGGTTAACTGTCGGATAAACTCCATTCTGCGCTTTTGATAATCCAGCCGAGAGGAAAAAAAATAAAGTATATAGAAGGGCTTTTTTCATTTTATAATTAAAGGTATTTTTAAGGATAATTGTGCTTCGTTAAAGTAAGACAACCAAGTAGTAGTATTCCCTTGCTATAAGAGAAATTATTTTTGAAAAAGAACAGGGCTGCTTAAGTTTTGTTTTCCACTAATGATTAAATACCTATAAAACAATAGCTTATCTAAATTCAATAGGACTTGTTTACGAAGGAGAGGGAACAAAAGAAAATCCTACTATTTGTAGATGATGCGACGACCTAAGTTATTGAAAAGTTAAAAATAACAAAGAAGTGACTAATTTTGGAAGTGTTTAATCAAGCTATAGGAGGATTATTCCCTATTTTAACCCAAAGCCAAGTGATAAAGGTATTTTGTCGGTATTGATGTAAAAAAATCAACAATACCGACAAAACAATTTGGATTTAATTTTCATTTCCACGGATTAAAAAACCGTATCCATGTATTTCTAAGCTCCCTAAAAACTGATGTATGATTGGGCTTAAACGTGATATTTTAAAAGTGTTTACTGAATTCACTCTGATAGTGGTTGCATCTGGCATTTTCAGATAGATCGTCATTTTCGGATTTAAGCTTTATTCTTTTAGTAACTCTTTAATTGCCTTCATCAGTACTCCTTCTACTTCAGGAGCAACATTTGAGGCCCTATTGCTTACTTCATACCCACCTTTTTCATAGGCCAGGGCCGTTCCAATATAACCAGGTCCAAGATCACCATATGAGGCCATGGCGACAAATAAATCCGGTCGTTCCGCTTTTGCCGCAAGCTGGTATTCAACAAATAATTCACCAGGCATATGCAGCAGTCGGGTATCATTTATGCTAAGGCACATTATGTCTAATTTTTTTCCAGCTTGTGACCTGCGCAACCAAGCCATTTTACGTGCGTTTCCGCTGCTTTTTTCTAATAAATCATTACTGGTCTTTAGCTCTTCTTGCATTTGGTACAAGTATTTGGCAGGAGGCAAAGAAACCGACGCTACATTCCAAGCCACATTCTGTGCCGTTATAGGCTCTCGCTTAGTGGTTTTCCAGGCTTTTTCCATTCCAGCAGCCAATCGTTCTGCAAAAATAAGCCGGTTTTCGTGAGAGCCATCATTGTATTTCCCTGCCGCAATATTGCCCCCAGCTCCGTTAAAATGCACATGTAGGGCATCTGGTACGGCTAATTGACGAAAAAATCTGGCCACTCCTACGAAATCCGGATTAGGAATACCTGTACGGTAATAACTCTGTGGGTGCGTGGCATAATAACTAAAAATGGCCACGGGTTCGTCTTCATTCCAAAAACTGACAAGTGACAACTCAGGATCAATCAATCCTTCAGGTTCCGCACGAATTTCAGCATCTTTGGTAGTGGACATACGTGTCACTCTTACTTTACCATCTGCACCGTAAATGTTTCGGTTGGATGCTACCTTTTCCACATTTGCCTTTCCCAAACCCAAATGGGTAACAGGCTGCGTATGGCCAAGAGAATTTTTAACTGCAACAGTTAAACGACGAAGTGCATCCCGGGCAAAAGTACCGTCAAATTGAGTAGGGTTAATTTTTGCCGGATCAATTCCAGCTTCGATAAGGATCTGTTCAGCCCCTGCATCAAATCTGGGTGCATCGTGCTGATGAATTACACTCACTGCAATCCGTTCGGGAATAGAACCAACAGCAGCAGCAAGTGCCCGCTTGAAATCATCCATTCCTTCATTGCCAATGGCAAGCCAGTCTACTGCACACATAACAATCGGCATTCCGGCTCCTTGTAATACTACTCCTTTGGCACGTAAACCCAAGTCCCAGGTGTTAATGGAAACATCATAAGCCAAGGGGTTTCCTACCGGTGGCGTAACATCAATATCAAAAGTGGACAGACGGAGTCCCTCTTGAAGGTTTTGTTGGGAAGGCTGCTTGATTTCCTTGTTGCTTCTACCCTCTGCTATGGATAGTTGCGCAAAAAAAAGTAGGGAAACCATACTAAGTATACCAGACAACCTTTTATTAAAACCGCTCATAATTTTAAACATTTATCATTCAATACAAAAACAAATCTTTCTAACTCCTCAATTTAAGGGAATCTATTGTAATGATCAAAGGAGAAACCTAAGGTTTCTCCTTTGAAATTAAAACCCAAATTGATTCTCAGGGAAAACCTGAAAACTCTGGGGATTGAAACTATTTATTCCAACCAGAACAATTCATTTATCTATCGATAACTAATTAATATCCAGGATTTTGAGGAAAATCTGCATCCACATTTAAATCAATTTGGGCTTGAGGTATAGGCCACCTAAAGTTATGTTCTGCGATATTAGCACCAGGTACTAGAGGGTTATCATTGTATTTCCTTACCCTTTCAAGTAGCATTCCTGTGCGCCTCAAAACAATAAGTCTCCACTCTTCACCATACAATTCTCTAACACGTTCATCCAATAAGAAATCCATATCAATTTCTGACGCAGAAACAGGAGTTGCATTGGAGCGATCTCTCACCCTATTTACATCCGCTGCTGCAAGGCTATTATTACCCAATTCCAAATAAGCTTCTGCCCTAATAAGCAAGGTTTCAGCAAAACGCAAGGCATACCAATCCTTGTGCGTAATACCTCCACCTGAACGGTTAGGCTGCAAGAAGTAATTTAAAGGATCTGTAAATTTAGTATGGATAGGGAAAATGATTTTAGTAGAATCTACCAAAGGATCAGGTCTAGGCGGATCATAAAGGCTGAAATCTATCTTTTGTTTATCATAAGCAGACTCCGGATTGTCAAAATAAAAATTACGCTTTAGGTTATGTTCAGCGTTCCTGATATCATTGTCCCAATTGTCTTTCCACACTTCATAATATACCAGGCTGGTACCTCTACCATTTGCAGTAGGACGACCCAATGAATCGGAATATCCAGTATACAAACCATTGAACAATTCACCTTGAAAACCTTTTTTACCATCTGGAGTAAGTCCAATATCAAAATAACGTGGACCGAATATATAGGCACTCGCTATTTGTCCACCACCAATAAGGAAAGGCTCAACCTGGATGGCCCACATCGTCTCTTTATTTTCCGTCAAGTTGTGATTTCCAAAACCAAAGAGGTCTAGAAACACATCTCCGGAGCCCCAAACATCATTGCCAAGTTTTGTACCAAAACGGCTTGTCATCAAATCGTAATCATAACCATCAATCACACTTGTAGCTGCTTCAGCTGCCAACTCAAACTCATCCTGCTCAAGATAAGTCTCCGCAAGATAATGCCAGGCTGGTCCTTGGGTAATTCTTCCAGGAGCATCTTCTTCACCTGGTTTAGGCAAATTAGCAGCTGCAAATTTGAAATCCTCTACCATCAAGGCATGAATATCCGCAACAGGGTTTCTAACAAAATCAGCCTTGGCCGAATTAATCGGCTCGGTCAATAAAGGAAGGTCCCCATAAGTTGAAACCAGGTACCTGTAGGCAAATGCCCGAAAGAATCTAGCTTCAGCTATGTATTTGTTTTTTCCTGCTTCTCCACCCACAAAAACATCAGGATCTGCAATGCCTACTTTATCAATCAATACATTTGACCATTGGATAATCTCAAACCCTACATTCCATGTAGCGATAACGTTTCTCCAAACAGGGGTCATGTCATCATATGAGTTTAAATAAGAACCTCCAGGACCAGGTGTTTCACCATTGTATCCAATATCAGACCCATGTGTGGCCCAATTCATCACACCAAATTCACCGAATGAATAATAAGCTGATCTGACACGGTCGTGAATAGCTGTAATTCCTTGAAATGCCCCCGCTTCAGTTAGGTAAGCATTGTCTGGTGAAAGAAAATCGATGGGTTTTTCATCAAGAATATCATCACTACAGGACGGAAATATAAACAGCGCAATGACAGCAACCACCAAAGATTTAATTGCTAGTTTTTTTATATTTATGTTCATTGTTTTTTTATTTATCAGGTAATACTTAATTAATAAGCTGATTACTTATAGGCTAAGATTCAAACCTAAAATGAAATTTCTCATAAGCGGAGTATCACTTACACCCGTTTCCGGATCCCAACCTTGCCAATTTGTGAATACATAAGGGTTTTTGCTTGCGATATAAACCTGAGCTGACTGTAAATTTAATTTATTCAGAAAGTTTTGTCCGAAAGTATAACCAAGGGAGATGTCTTGTATCCTTACAAAACTTCTGCTTTGATAAACCCCACTTTGACGCTGTGGCACATTATAAATACCTGTGGTATTCGTTGTTGGATTTTCTGGTGTCCAGTATGGATTTACTGCTGAATTATTTCTTCTATCCGGGAAATAAAACAGAGGGTTGATAATTGCAGCATTGTCCGCTAAATAATAATTTTTTCCTCCCTGAATGGAATTAATAAAAACTGAAAGGGTGAAATTATTATAAGTAAAGGAGTTGTTGATACTGAAACGATAACTTGGGGATTCGTTTCCAATTACCTTTCTGTCATTTGTTGGATCTATGCCTCCATCACCGTTCTGATCAACATAACGGAATTGACCTGGATACCATCCATCTAGCGTATTTCCACTAAAAAACTCTTCTTCAGTCCAAACTCCTCCGGCCATTTCATAATCGTATAGTGCACTAAGGGACTCGCCCACAAACCAGCCGTTCCCGATGTCATTGTCGTTCTCGCCACCATACAATTTGGTGATTTCATCCCTATTCAAAGCAAAGGTGAAATTGGTCTCCCATCTTAACAGTCCATCCATATTGATGGTTCTCAAATCAAACTCTACCCCTTTGTTTTTAATGCCTCCTATATTCGTCCATATATTTTCATAACCTGCCGTTCTTGGCAGTTGTCTTTCGACCAAAACATCTGTTGTGTTTGCAGTATAGGCATTGAATGAGCCTGTAATTCTATTTTGCCACAAACCAAAATCCAGACCTAAGTTATACGAAGTAGTCGTTTCCCAAGCGAGGTTTTCATTTCCAAGATTACTTGGATAAAGCCCTATAGCTGTTGATTGTCCATAAACATAATACCTGGTCCCCATTCTTGACAAACTTGAATACCTGCCAATCCCTTGGTTACCATTTTTTCCATAGGAGGTTCTTAATTTCAAATAGACGCCCAAATTCTCAAGGAATGGTTCATCAGAAGCTACCCAAGCCAAGGATGCAGATGGGAAAGTTGCCCATTTATTTCCAGCACCAAAGCCTGAAAATCCATCCCTACGTACCGTACCAGTAAACATATACTTGGATTGGAAACTATAATTGACACGAGCCATATAGGCAAGACTATTTTCTTCATAAGCGTCTGATTCACCTGTGATGACCTCAGCCAAACCAATATTATTATAACCAAGGATTTCATTTTCAAACCCTGAAGCAGTAAGAGTAGAAGAATTTCCACTTCTTCCTTCTCTACTGAATAGGAAAGTAGAATTTATCTGATGGTCTCCAAAACCTTTAGAATAACTAACTATATTGTTAATGTTAAAGTCTGTGGATTCAGAAGGGTTCTTTATAGCCAAACCTCTATTTGATACTCCTTGAGGAGTAGTACTTGAATGAAAGGTATTGTTATTCCTGTTGGCGTATACCTGAGAATAATTAAACTCATAATTTAAGCCTTCAATCCAAGGCACTTTAACCTTGATTCTTCCAACAGCAAAAAGCTCATTGTCGATATCAGAATTATCAATGTACTTGTACACCAGCGGGTAAGGCTGGAACAATTCTCCTCCTAGGAAAATGTCGTAATTAGGCTCTCCGATATAATTATTGACCAATGGACTTGCATCCCTTGCATTCGATAGACTGGTTGGAATTCCTGAATTATCCCTGGAACTATAGGACACATTCAATCCAAAAGTTAGCCAATCTGTTATCTCACTCTCTACATTACTACGTAGTGTAAAGCGTTTGAACTTATCATTTTTCTGAATTCCTTCAACATCTGTAAAAGAACCAGAAACATAATAGGTGGACCGTTCAGTCATACCCTGAAGACTCAAGTTGTAATTTTGCATCGGAGCAACCTGTAAAACCTGATCTACCCAGTTAATTTCATTGCCAGCAAGATAATTTTGTTGCTCTTCAAAAGTTTTCAAATAAGAGCCTACTGTTTCTCTGTTGGTTAAATCAGCTCTTTGTGGTCTTCCTTCCGCACTTGTAGGATTGGTTTTATACCAATTGTAAACTTTACTCTGATGATCCCAATCAACCAAACGATTTGCAAACTCGTCCCCATTCATTACTCTCATATCGTTATTGGTCATGTCCTGGAAGCCAGTATACATTCCAAATGAAATCACCGGTTTTTCGGAGGTACCTTTTTTGGTGGTTATCAACAAGACACCGTTGGCAGACCTTGATCCATAAACAGCAGCAGCACTGGCATCCTTCAAGATATCAATTGTTTCCACATCATTGACGTTGATGTTGGATATGCTTCCATTGTAAATCACACCATCCATAACTATCAAGGGACCGTCTGAAGCAGATAGGGAAGTTTTACCTCTTATTGAAAGTTCAGGCTCACTTGATGCTCCTCCCCTTCCTTCAAGGTTTACTCCTGCAGAAGCACCTATTAATGCCTGAAAGAGGTTCACATTTGCCTGATTTGCCTTGTCTTTCATAGAGATTCTTGCTACAGATCCGGTAAGATCACTTTTCTTTGCCGTACCGTAACCAATCACAACAATCTCATCCATTGAGGTTACATCCTCTTCTAATACTACATCCAAAACCGTTCTGTTCCCTACGGCAATACTTTGGGTAACGTACCCAATATAGGAAAAAGACAAAGTTGCATCTTCAGGTACAGTAATGGTATATTTCCCCATTAAGTCAGTGGCAGTTCCTGTGGTAGTTCCAGGAACGAATACAGTAACACCAGGAATGGTTTCCCCATCGGTATCCGTTACGGTACCGGTAACGGTGATGTCCACAATAAAATTATTGTTGTCTAATGGTTCATTATTTACAACTTTTATTGCAGCATCATTCCTATAGTCCGTCTTCTTTTCAGCAGCCCAGGAAAATCCCAGTGTCAAAAATTGTACGGATAAAGCAAGGACAAATAATCCACACTTTAATTTTAAATTTTTAGGTAATTTTCTACTCATCAGCTTGGTTATTAAAATCCATAAATTAGGTTAAATATTAAATAACATAGAATTGTTTTGAATTCATTAAGCTATGAAAATTATAAACTACTTGACTCAATCACAAACATTTTTATAACATTTTTATTTTAAATGGTGAATTAAGATGAATTTTGGCGTAGATTCCCTACTGATCACTCCTCCCTCAGGACACGCTAAATGTTTAAAACTTCCTTTTTTGGAAAAGCTAAAATGATCTAGCCTTTCCTGATTAAATAACATCAACAATTTATTTCCTGCCATTCGTAAAAATGATTGAATAGTTATTGTCCAACGCAGGTTGACCAATGTTTTACAACAAAAAAATTCAAAAAACCAAATTTTCAACCATTGGGTGTAGCTAAGTATTTGCTACGGATTGACTTTCGATAGTCTAGAAGGCGGCACTTTTTTCTTAAAAACTTTTACTGTCGTCCGAGAACAAAAATAGGTTAAATAAATTAATCTATAAATAGTACAAAATTAAAGATGGGAAGCTCTTTGGAGCTATCCCATCTTTTTTATATTGTTGTTTCGACCAAAAAATAACAATATGAAGCAAGATAAGAATAATTTTCTGTCGGGACACCCTATTATAGCCCAGCTTTTATCTATGATTCCAAAAGATATTTTTAGCCAAGTTGTGGAACAGGAAAATAGTGATCGGTATTATAAGAAACTGAAATCTATAGATCACTTTATCTGCATGTTCTATGCCGTTTTGACTAGAAACAGTAGCCTCAGGGAAGTTTGTAAGAATATTTCCTTGATAGCCCAAAAGCTGATTCCATTTGGAATCAAGCAGTTGCCGGCAAAGAGCACACTTTCTGACGCTAACCGTAAACGGGACAATAAGGTTTTTGCAGTACTCTATTCAAGACTCTTCGCTCATTATAAAAAGAAACTTCAGGGTAATTGGTTGGATATTGGCGGAGAAGTAGATCCCAGTTGCGTGGAAGTTTTTGATTCCACAACAATTACGCTTTTTAAGGAGATACTCAAGGGAGCTGGTCGAAACCCTTTAAAGGGGAAGAAGAAAGGAGGAGCTAAAGTATTTGCCAAGATGAACCTGGCAGAAGGAGTTCCCAATTATATTTGCATCCGTTCGGCAGCCACTAATGAAAACATGTTTTTAAAAGTTATGGAACTTCCAGAACATGGAATAGCGGTATTCGACAAAGGTTATAACCGCTATTCATGCTTTGAAAAGTGGAGTAGCTCTAACAGGTATTTTGTAACTCGAAAAAAAGATAATGCCCGATATGGAGTGATTCGGGACTTTGACTGTTCCCATAGCAAAGATGTTATTTCAGACCAACTTATCTCCCTGAATTACAGAGAGAAGGGTGTTTCTCGGACAGTTAAGGCTAGATTGGTAAGTTACATTGACCCAGAAAGCGGTGAAAAACTGGAGTTTATCACTAACCTGATGGGACACAATGCCCTGACTATAGCTTTACTTTACAAAAACAGGTGGATCATTGAAGTTCTTTTTAAGCAGATTAAGCAAAATTTTGAGCTTAAATATTTTTTGTCGGACAGCGAGAACGGGATCAAAATCCAGATATGGGTGGCATTGATACTGAATTTACTCTTTACAGTACTCCATAAGAGAATAAAGGAGGCGGAGGATTTTTCCACAATGGTGATGGTAGCGGCAAAAAATTTATGCTCTTATGTCAGTCTAGAAAAGTTTTTGGTCTATTCCGAGGCTTATTTTAAAAGTATATTTCAAAAAAATCTAAATAATACCCAAACCCAATTAATGTTCTCAGGGTAGGGGTACTTTTTTAAAATCATAAATAAAGTCTTTTTAAATTCAGTATGACCACTTTATTTTAAATTTGATAATTTAGTCGGACGACAGTAAAAAACTTTTCTCATTCAAACTAAAGATTCAAATTTCAATATCAGTAAAAAGTATCATGAAAAAGTCATAGAATTGAAAATTATACTATGCATAAAAATAAAAAATTGATTAATCGCAACAATCAATCATTTCTTTTAAAGGGGGTAACATGCTAAAAATCATGAAGTAACCATTTACTACCTATCATTTGGTGCTAAATAGGCCTTAAGGAAGAAAAAACACTCAACCTTTCCATAAATTATAGAATAAACTTAATCCCAATGCCCTCCTATCTATTTTGAAATGCTTAGCCACAAAAATTTTAGACTGCTATCCTTGGTAGCATAATCTTATGGTAAATCGTATCGTTACCAACTTGTTGGCTTAAAGTCTTTCAGGAATTTCCCAGTCCAGTGTTTTCCAGTATTGATCCCATCGAACAAAGGATCCATCACCCGGGCTGCACCGTCAACAATGTCTAAAGGAGGCTGAAAGTCATGGATTTCTTCTTTCTTCCTGGCCAACTCAATTGGATCTTCGTCTGTTACCCATCCCGTATCTACTGCATTGGTATAGATCCCATACTTGGCAAAATCTGCTGCTGAAGTAAGGGTCATCATGTTCAATGCGGCTTTGGCCATATTGGTGTGTGGATGGCGAGATTCTTTGTGGTATTTATGGAATTTCCCTTCCATGGCAGAAACATTGATGATGTGTTTCTTACCCGTGTTGTCTTTTTTCATCACATGAACCAAACGATTGCAGAGCACAAAAGGGGCAATAGAATTGACAAGCTGCACTTCTAACATTTCATTGGTATGAATCTCCCCTAATTTTAACCTCCAGCTATTGGTCTTTCTCAAATCGACTTGTTGCAAATCCGCATCCATCTTACCTATTGGGAAAACTTCCTCAGACGTCAAAGCATGGTCAATCGTATAGGCAATTTGGGATAATTTGGCTGAAGCAGTCAAGCCAATACCAACTTGCTTTCCATGCCAGGTTACGGGTAGGTTTCTGTTAGAATCTTCAAGCATTGCACCGCTTGCTCCTAACTCTTGCAGGCAGGCTTCATAGTCTGATAGCAAATCTTTTACAGAAGAAGAAAATTCAGCATAGGAAAGCGCTTCATTTGGCAATAGATGCTGGTAAAAACCTGCGGGACGCCTAACGGTCTGCGCAGCATTATTGATCAGTACATCCAACCTGTCATATTGTTGCTCTATAAAATTACAAAACAGTTCTACGCTGGGAATATGCCTGAGGTCCAATCCATGAATTTTAAGCCTATGTCCCCATGTTTTAAAGTCCTCCTCTTTGGCAAAACGCAAAGCAGCATCTACTGGGAATCGTGTCGTCGCAATTACCGTGGCACCTGCCCGTAACATCATTAAACTAATGTGGTACCCAATTTTCAGGCGAGAGCCCGTAACAAGCACAACTTGTCCTGTTAGGTCTGCGGTTTGAAAGCGCTTGGCATAATTAAAGTCGCCACAGGGCCCACACATGGTGTCATAAAAGTGATGCAGGGTGGTGAAAACCTCCTTACACACGTAACATTCTCGTGGAGCAACAGTTACTGGAACAGGCTTTTTCTGTTCACCATTCGATGTTATCATTTTAGGTGCAACAAATACAATTGCTTCTCTGGCACTCCGAATTCCTGTATTGTTTCGTGCTTGTTTATGACTGTCAGCCGTTTCCTTTTTGACTTTCTTCTTCGCGTTTTTCTTACGCTTGATCAACTCCTCTTTTTGAGGCCTTGAGAGTCTGCCTGCCTGAGTGATTAATTCAATTCTTCGATCCAATGGAATATTGAATATTTGGTCGGTGTCATTGTTTAATGTTTCTAATATGGCGATGCATTGATCAATTTGATCTTTGCTTAGGCGACCTTTTTCTATATTGAATTCCATTGATTTGATTGGTGTCGTGTACAAGACGGCTCTGTTCCTGGCAATGTTTGTTTCGGAGGTCAAAGGTACTGAAATTCAATTCAACTCTAATTCGTAAAATTTTTATTTTGGCCCGAATAAGGTATTCGAGATTTTGTCAGCATTGTTGCAGAAAAAAAGCAACAATGCCGCCAAAATCGTTTAATGCGTATCCACTGAACCACGGGCTACACCCGTGGCTATCCTATTACGCCCTTCCAGGGCTGCCAATTCGGATAAAAAATTACGGGTAAACATCCATCAGGAAAAACCTAAACCTTTAACGAAGTAGGTGAACTCTATGATATCGGCAAAAAAGTAATGATGTTAACTTAAGAGATTTTGTCAGCATTGTTGCAGAAAAAAAGCAAAAATACCGCCAAAATTGTTTCTTATGCATTTCTCAAATCTATGGATTGAAATTCATGGCTATTGATTCCATCGGTTCTTCCAGAAAGCGTTGGACGAAATTACGCAATAAGCTGTTGCCTATTTTGGTTTAAGGCTTGTTTCTAAGAAATACTCTCCCAAAAATATTCTAGTATTTATTGTCTTTCCTTTGCTTTTTCACCTTCTTAATCATTTTACCGAAATCCTTGTCCTTCTTTTTTCTCTCTCTTGCATTGGATTCAAAGTGCATTTTTTCTTTTTCCATTTTCATGAAATTCGCATAGGAATCGTGGTCTAATGTTTGATTTTCCAATGCCAGCAAAACTGCGCATCCAGTTTCATTGGTATGGGTACAATCATTGTATTTGCAATCTTTGGCAAGACGCATTATTTCATCAAAAGTCACTTCAAGCCCATCCGAAATATTGGTGATCCCAACTTCTCTCATTCCAGGATTGTCAATAAGTATCCCAACGTCTAGCACCATTAAGGCTCTATGGCTTGTAACATGTTTCCCGCGATCAATGCGCTCACTAATGTCTCCCGTTTCCATCAGATTGGTATTCGATAAAACATTAATAAGGGTAGATTTCCCAACACCTGATGAACCCAATAAACAATAGGTTTTACCTTTTATCAATTTAGATTTTAACTGATCAATACCCATTTGGGATTGATTACTAATGGCAATTAAGGGGACGTCTTTAATTCTTGCTTTTACTTGAGTTAATATTTCTTCTAACTGCTGTTTCTCAACTAAATCAATTTTACTTAAAACGACAATGGGTTCAATTTTGAAAGCGTTACAAATGGTCAGGTAACGTTCCAAACGATTGATGCTAAAGTCTCTGTTTACAGATTGAATAATCAGTCCAAAATCAACATTTGTAGCTATTATTTGGGTCTCTCCAAACTGGCCAACAGCTTTTCTTTCTACAATCGATTTTCTTGGAAATACAGCATGAATAAGCGCTTTATTGTCATCGTATTCTGAGATTGCTACCCAATCCCCTACCGCTGGTAGGTCAGGCCTATTGGTGGCCGTAAACCTTAAATTACCTATAAGCTCAGCATCGAATTCATCCGTTTCGGTTTTGACTGTATATCGGTCTTTATGCTCCGAAGTGACTCTTCCAACACCAAAGGAGTCCAGCTTGTTTTCTTTTCGGTAATCAGCAATTTTCCTATTGTATCCTAAATCTTCAATTGTCATTGCTTTTCTTTTCTGATTTTTCCTTCAATAAATCAAGAAGTAGCGCCTACTGCTTTTTTCCTGATTCTGCTTAATGTTTCCGGTGTCATACCAAGCATAGAAGCAAGATATTGCAAAGGCACCTGATTAAACAGCTCCTTATTAAAATCAAAAAGGTGATTGTACCTTTCTTCTGCTGTCATAGATAGATGCGTGATAACCCTATCTTCCAAAACGGTAAAACATTTTGCTATAAATAGTTTTTCCAATTCCTTCCAGCGCGGAATCAGCTCTCCTATTTTTTGGTAGTCCTTGTCGTTAATGATATACAATTCGCAATCCGTCAATGCTTGTATATTCCATCGAGCTGGGATTTTAAACATAAAACTGGCCAGGTCAACTACAAAATAGCCCTTAGTGGAAATCCACTTGGTTATTTCTTTGTCATCAATGAAAACGAATTCTCTTACAATACCTGTTTGGACAAATCCAAGCCTGTCTGAATGCCTTCCAGTTTTAACAAAATAGTCTCCCTTTTTAAAGGCTACTGGTTTGAAAAACGAGCTAATTTTTGATAAATCCTCCTTGTTAACACTAAAATAGGTGTGAATGTACTTCTCAAGTTCTGTCATTGTTTGCTAAACATCATTCAATTTAAATATATTAACCTAAATAGTCAACAAACATTCAATTGCATAATTAAAACGCTTACCGGTTGAGTCAAGTCACTACCTATCCTATTGAATTATTCAGGTTTAAAAATATATGGAAATTGAAAAAATACACCCATGCCACTGCTTCATGGAAAATATGAACCTTAATCTTAGATTTTTTAATCCTCAAATTCATCCCTTATTATTTGGTGTTTCATTCTCCTTTGCTTTTTAGTTCGCTTCGATTTTATTTTTGCAGCACCTTCCTTTTTATCAGATTTGAAGTGCATACTTGCTTCTGCAAACCATGAGCCTTGCTTTATCATTAAACCATTGTAAGGGCAATCCTCATGTCCACAATTGTGCTTGGAGTACTCGCCAAAATTCCTGTGTTTAATTTTTTTGTCGGAAAGTATTTTTTCTTGATTGAAGCTGATATCACTCCAGATTTGTCTTTCGTCAGCAACGGTCAGCTCAAGCCCTAATGTTGTTAAGTCAAAATGGGTTCTGGGGTCTTTTAGTTGATAAAAATTGAATGTTTTCCCGAATACTTCATTGGCATAATCTCTTACCTCAATTTGATCCCTTAATTCAAGGTTTTCATTCTCACAAATGGAACGGTACAATCCTAAGGTATTGAAATCTGAGTATTTCTTATAATTGTCTATAAAGTAAAAATATTCCTCTTTGCTCAATTGATTGAACTTCTTGTCAATTTTCATTTTTTTCAGTTTAAAGAGTCTCGTATTATGGTGAAAATTATTGTCACAGAAAAAATATTCAATGTGGCAAGTGTAAATTAAAAACCTGAATTACGCAATAAAAAATCAAGTGATGTCAGCAAACGACGCTCAATTGAATATTCTTAACCACCAATTGAAATAAGTGTAGACAGGACTTATCTCACAATGGTATTGTCATCGACACCTTTTTATTGTATCAAAAACAGCTCCAATGAACCGAAGACTTACTTCGCCTCATTGGGGCTTTATGGTCATCCCTTCAAGTTTTATGAAGTCCTTAAAGCTTAATTTAACTCAGGTTTTACCCAATCTTTGATCCCCTCAGCTTCCTTTTGTTTTTCATATTCCACCCAAAAAGGTTTCTCTTTTGCTAAAGGTGCTGTTTCGTTAACCATTAAAGGTCGCACCTCATCCCACCAAATCCCATAGGCTTCTCTCATTTGTTGGATGAGCTCAGGATGCTCTGCTGCGATATTATTTGTTTCTCCAGGATCTTGATCCAAATCATACAATTCACTGTTTTTCACAAATCTATACTGTTCGTTTCTAACCGCATATTTCTTGAATTTTGAACTGTCAGGGTTCGACGTTTCTGCGGTTCCTACCCAACGTTCAGTGCCTTCCTGGTCTGTAATATTGTCTGGATTTAATGGCCATCTACCCTCATGAAAGAATCGAAACCTGTCTTCAGATTGAATGCTGTCATTATTCAAATAAGGAAGGAAGCTTTGACCATCCAGATCCGGAAGGTCAGAGATATCAATATTGGCAATTTCTGCAAAGGTGGGCATCATGTCATAATGATTAAGCATCACATCTACTTCTTTGCCTTTATTGAATTTATTGGGCCACCGGATAAAGAAGGGAACTCTTGTTCCTCCTTCGTAAACACTTCCCTTAAACCCTTTCATCCCTGCATTGTAGGTTTCTCCATGCACGGTATTGTAACCACCATAAGTTTTTCCATTGTCCGACATAAAAATCAAAATGGTATTGTCGGCAATGCCCCAGGCATCTAGTTTATCCATCAATATACCCAAGTTATGGTCCACGTTTTCGATCATTCCATAAAACCCCTGGGCATCTGTTGGGTAACCCTGATCGATGAATTTTTGCTTGTATTCTTCAGGAGCTATAAAAGGACCGTGAGGTGCATTGGTGGTTATATAAGCAAAAAACGGTTCCTCTGTGGAGGATTTTTGCTTTATCCAGGACAAGGCCTGTGTAAAAAACACATCGGTACAAAACCCTTCCGTTTTCACAAAGGTGCCATTGTGTTTGATAACGGGATCGAAATAACCATTTCCAGGAGCATCGGCACAGGAACCCGCATAAGCCTGACCTATACCGCCAGCACCATGTATAAACACCTCGTCAAATCCACGACTATCGGGTTGGTACTCCTGTTCATCGCCCAAATGCCATTTTCCAAATATACCACTGGTATAACCTCCCCGTTTCAATACCTGAGGCAAGGTAGTTAGACCTAGCGCCATTCTTTCTCTTTCCAGAATAGTATGCGTAATGCCATTTTTAAAAGGATGTCGCCCACTCATAATGGCAGATCTTGTAGGCGCACAAGTAGGACTGACCTGAAAATCTTCCAAACTAATGCTCTGAGATTTCAACTTATCCATATTTGGCGTAGAAACATCCGGACTTCCATTGGCAGAAATGTCGCCATATCCCTGGTCATCTGTCATTACCAATATAATATTTGGCGGCAATGGTTCCACCTCTTTGTCCTGCTTACAACCGAAAATCAGCATGGCCAGACCAAAGAAGAAAAGTGAATTTAATGGGAAAGTGTTTTTCATTTTAAGTTCCATTATGGATTGATTACAAAAATAGCAATAAGATGGGGAAAATAGGTGTTATTTGGTTTAATGGTTAATTGTTAATTGTTAATTGTTTTTTAACGTATACTCTTCAATAATCTATAAACGGTGTCTGAACCTGTCAAACGACCGGTGCCTGGGCTTGTTGGACTTCTCTACCTGCTGGACTTCTCTACCGGTGCCTGAGCTTGTCGAAGGCAAAGGTACCTGAACAGTCTCATATCCGACTTCCGTAATGGTGCCTGAGCCTGTCGAAGACTGGTGCCTGAGCCTGTCGAAGGCAACCATGAAGTGAGCAACTTAAAAAAATATGTGGATTTAGTATTGATGGCTAAAAATTTTCTCGCCACTCCCATCACCACATCTCCTATCACTCTATCACTGATCACTCCATCTCTTATCACCCAATCACGGATCACTCCATCACCGATCTCTCATTTCGACCTTGTTTTTCTAGCAATTTTACTACAAAATAAAAAAGACATTGTATATTTCCGGTAGAACAAACTGTCTCCTACCCAACCCCAAATACCATGCGCAGATCCTATGCCATCGCAGGCCTTATAAGTATTTTAATAATGGCTGCTGGCTTTAATAAGCTAGCCAAACCTCCTCAAACGGAAATCAGTAATGGGATAGTCACAGCAAACCTCTACCTACCAGATCATGAAAATGGTTATTACCGTGCTTCTCGCTTCGATTGGTCAGGAGTAATTTCAAGCCTGGAATATAAAGGGCACCAATATTTTGGGCAGTGGTTCAAAAATTATGATCCAATGACAAATGATGCCATCATGGGGCCTGTGGAAGATTTCTCTCCTCTAGGATATGATGAAGCAGAAGAAGGTGGCGTGTTTGTTAAAATTGGGATAGGTGCCCTAAAGAAGATCAAGGAAGAAAAATACCGCTTCTCCCGTACCTATGAATTGGTAAATGGCGGGGAATGGAAGGTGAAGACGCATAAAAACCGGGTGGAGTTTTCACATGAATTAATAGATGCGGATGGCTATTCCTATCAGTATACCAAAATAGTGGAATTGGTAAAGAGTAAACCATTACTTGAAATCAGACACGAGCTGAAGAATACAGGGAAAAAAGCAATCAAAACAAGTGTCTACAACCATAATTTCTTTGTGATCGATCAGGAACTTACAGGACCAAATATCAAAACCACCTTCCCTTATGACATCCACCTAGACAATAGCGAAAAAAAGAAAGTGGTGAATTTTGATTCATTAGGAATAGTTTCCGACCGTACCATCAGCTTTAGCCGGTATTTCAAAAATGGGGAAAGCGTATATACCAGCGGTATTATGGGTTTCAGAGATTTGCCTGAAGACTATCAGTTCTCTGTAATGAACACCAAGACTGGGGCCGGAGTAAAGATCAAAGGGGACAAAGCTTTGGAGAAAATTGTTTATTGGGCCAACCCAAGGACTTACTGCGCTGAACCCTATATTAGACTTGAACTGGAGCCTGGCGAGTCCATACAATGGAAATTTGACTACAGTTTTTTTACTGAGGATATAGAGTGATGATCCTAACACCCCATTAGACTTAGAACTGATTGGTAACTACATAAACACATACAACTACCTGATATAGAAGAGATGCCAATACATTATAAATAATCATTTCCCAATCTGTATGAATTCACTTGAATGATTTGTTGATTTAAACAATACTATTTTGTCAGGAATTCCAATCCCAGCGTCCATTCTAATAAAGTATTCCCATTTACCATTAACCTAAATTCGGGGTAAGATTATGTTAAAAAAATAGGAAAAGCCATGCCTTCAATCAGCGTTTTTTTATTTACCTATTATACTTTCCATCCCAAAAATTAAGTTTATGTCTTTAAAAATTAAGTAATTTTGTGGAAGAAAATTAATTTTTCTCCTTCTTTAAATACATCTAGCCGAATTGGTAATCTCTTTCGATAATAAGTAAACCCCACATCCCCACAATGCATGCTTTTTCCCCAATAACGGATTCAAACAATGGGATTATTTTTATTCCTGATATAAGCGGGTTCACCCAATTCATCAAACAAACTGAGATCAGTCATAGTCAACACATTATCACTGAGTTATTAGAACTAATAATAAGAGAAACAGGTGAAGAATTTTCCGTTTCGGAAATAGAAGGAGATGCCGTTCTCTTTTACAATACCAATTCAACCCCTGGTTTTGAAAAACTTACCTTACTCTGTATTGCGATCTTTAAGAAATTTCATCAGCATCTAAAATATTATGCCAGAGATAGGATTTGCCAATGCGGTGCCTGTAACTCCACGGAAAATTTATCCTTAAAGTTTATATTACACGCTGGTACCATTACCAGGTATCAGGTAGGTGGCCACCAAAAACTTCTGGGAGAAGACGTAATTGTCGCCCATAGGTTTTTGAAAAACAGTATCAACCAATCAGAATACATTCTTTTCAGTGAAAATTTCATAAAAGCAGCAAAGCTAGAGGAGCATCAATTGAAGACACTCAGCATGAGTGAAGAAAAACTGGAAGGCTTGATTAAAACGGTTTTTTATTACCGGACACTTCGTTCCTTTAAAGAAAATATCGAAGAGCCGCCACCAAGAAATTCCATTGCCTTTCCCCAAATAAAAACTGGCAGGATGGTGGAAATACTCGCCCACCCTAAAGAGCTACTGCTAATGCTAGCAGAACCTGAACATCGGATTAAATGGATGAAAAGCTTAAAAAAAATCACTTTAAGGGATCAAAAGATTAACCGGATTCTATCCTCGCATGAATGTTTGCTTGGGGCAAATCAACTTGAAATTTCCATAGAGGATGTGATTTCAAACGACTTGGGCATCAAATTTTTTGAACGGGCGAGGATGAAGCGCCCTCAGATTGATTTCATCATCCTTTACCATTTGGAAAAAAAGGACGATAAAACAACACGTATAGGCATTGGAAATTATTTTTTCAAATCAAGACATTGGGCAATAAACCTATTTTTACTTCCTGTTTTTTCGATTATGTTTAGGTTTTTAAACCAAATCAATCTTAGAAGGCTTAAAAAATATGTTGAAAAAGAGTTGAAATAAAAAATTAATAGTCGAATCAAAAACGCTTTTAATCTTCTTTTTACTTTAAATACTGAATTGACAATAGTCTTCCTATTATCCACTGAAATGACTTCAAATTCAATCACTAAAATGCCGCTTCCTTATTCGGTGTCAACCACATGCATAAAACCCTATAAGCTACATTTTAACCAGGAAATAGTTTAAAAATATTTCCTTAATTACCTCTAATGCTATTATACTCAATGGCTGCTTTTACCAGGCTATGGGAGGTTTGGTGGATTAAATCCAGACAAGATGAATTTTCAGGGATACTTTTTTCTCAAATCAGGAGATTACCAAAGCCTAAATCCTTCTCTTATAAACACTCAAAACTTCACATTTAAATAAAAAAACAATTTTTTTTGTCAGGAAACGAAATAACCGTCGTCTAATAAAGGTTAAAGAATTAGCAATAAGCAAAACCGTATTCAACAAATGTCTACATTAACCTATATTCCCCTGGCTGATGGCTATTTACTGACTTCGAGCAGGGATGAATTTATTAATAGAGAAACCCTTCCACCAATGGCTTACCCCCATGCTGATAAAAAAATCACCTATCCAAAGGATGTACTTTCTGGTGGGACCTGGATCGCCGGATGCAATAATGAAGCTGTTGCTTGTTTGTTAAATGGGGCTTTTGAAAAGCCCCAAAAAAAGCCTACACAGGTAATAAGCCAAGGGAAGATGGTAATAGAATCCCTGGAATACGATGATTTTAATGTATTCATTGAAAATTTCGATTTTAACCAAGTGGAGCCTTTTACACTCTTGATGATAAAGGATCGATTGTTTTTTGAACTAATATGGAACGGGGAATCCACTTTCTTAAACAAACTGGACAAAGACAAACCGAAAATTTGGTCATCACCCACCTTGTATACTACGGAACAACGAATAGTAAGGGAAAAATGGTTTTTCCAATGGCTTATTGGCAATTCCGGCCTATCGGGTTTTGACATGATAGGATTTCATAATAAACAGCATGGTGAAGACAAGACCTTCGATATTTTAATGCGTAGGCCTAATGGCATGCAAACGGTTAGCATTACCCAAATTCATAACACAAGATTTAATCCCTCGATGATCCATGTTGATTTAAAAACAAATGAAACCTATGGACCTATTTTTTTCACAGTGTAACCTGAATGCTGAACCTGTTAAAATGGTAAAGATGTGAATTAAGGTTGTGATCTCGTCATAATTCCGATTTTTTCATAGCAAAAAAAAATTACCTGACATTGCAAAATGTAGGTAGCTAAAAGTAAGAAGCAAGATTAGTTTTATATAACCTGTATTTTCTCAAAAAACATTCTGAAAGGAAAAAAGTGCAGGGCCCATCACTGCGCCCTTGCACTTAATCAATCCATCAACAACCTATTTTAATTGTCGTACTCACCTTTAAAAGTGATTTCAATGGTTTTTGCAATATTGGAAGCAGGTTTCCCTTTTTCAAAAGTAATACCATAATCAGCAAGCGTGATTTCAAAGGTACTTTCTGCAGAGACTTTGCCACCACTTACAGTGATTGTTCCTTTTTCATCGACATCTTTCGTCTCTCCTTTGATTGTCATCTTACCCTTAACGGATGCCTCATAGGTACCGTCTTTGGCAAAATTTACATCTCCAAAATTCGTGATTTTACCAACAAATTTGGATTTAGGAAAAGACTTTGTATCCAAAAAGTTTTTGCTATTGTAATGCTTTTGCATTAGGGCTTTTTCGAATTCAAAACTTTGCATGGGCACTGAGAATACTATGTCTCCAGTTGATGTATCAAGCGTACTGGTAGCTTTGTAATTATCAGCAGTGATGTCTTCAACAGGTGTAGAAGAAAAAAAGCTGATATGGGTTTTTTGACTGATAAGCTTTTCTACAGGAGAAACAAATGCAGCTGTGATAAGCATAACAAATGGAAGGGCTAAAACAATTGATCTAATTTTCATAATTTTTAAATTTTGTATGGGTTAATTTTGTATTGATTAATTATATATTGGTGACCAGGTCACACTTTTCCATGATTACATTTTCGTACATTTCCAGGTCGGCATCATAATTGGCTCCTGAACGGATGACACCCTTTACTTTTATTTTTTGGCCTACTTTTATGGATTGACTTAAATCTTCTTGTCTCGATAAAAAAGTACAACTTACACCAGCAACTTCATCTTGGGCTTTTAGCAGAATGACCGTCTGTTCGTTAAAATCCTTGCTGATTTTCGACACTTCTCCCTCTACCTCCAGGATTTTAGATTCCCCGGATTCATCAAGGTATTTGTCATATGCTGTTTCTCCATTGGATAGAAACTCATCCACCAACTCCTTTGAAGAAATACCAAAATCGGTTTGTGCAGATTGAACATCCCTATGAGGCATGTTTAAAAGATAGGTTACTATCCCGAGACCAATGACTGCGGTTACCGCAAGGACTATGAGTAAAGGCATAAGCCATTTGTATTTTTTCATGGTTATTGATTTTGATTTCGCCTGATTAGTCGTAGCCCTCTGTCCTTCCTGACCGAAATGAGCCATTTATTTGAAAAAAAATGGAAACCTTCAACCAAATAAAACCAATCGTAAGAAAAAAATCTTGTGCCCCATGGCTGGATTATAGCATAGTAAATAGAGAGGTATTGAGGACCATCAACCCTCATTTTTACATTCCTAAGTATTTGAATTCTATGAAGTACCATCTAGGAAAAGAGGCATTGGATAACATGGGGAATTTCGTCCAGTTATTATGGTTATTGGAAAAAATCGCCACATTGGAAAGCACTAATGAAAGGTTTTATATGACCCACTTTTCTTTTAAGGCAATTGAAAAAATCAAGACTCAGGGGGTACTTGCACAGAACTGGTCCAGCAATTTAATAATCTGGTTTTAGTCACTTGGGCCAATACCATTACAGGAAATGATTGCCTTCTTTAAAAAATTGTATATCGATAACCATTCGCTCTCACCCCCCTTGAGCCAAGAAGGACTATTGACCACCTATTCAAGGGGAACTACCCAAACCTTTTAATAGAAAAAATCCACGAGTGCTCACCCGTGGATTTTTTATTAAAGCAATTAAAGTAAACAGAACGATATCCATTCACCAGGAATATTCATCTCTCTATAGGATTCACTTAATCGATTCTTTTCCCATTTTCATCCCATCCGGTTTTACAAAAATGAGAAGCATTTGGCGTTATATAGCTTACCTTAGCTAGTTCCGGAGTTTTAAGCTTTTTGTGCCCTAGAATTCTTGACTCTAAAGCAAAATCCAATATTCCACTGCTGAGCATGGTTCGCTCAACAGGATAAGGAGCCTCCCCTGTTTCAAATAATATCTCAATGTTTTTAACCAGACATCCAAAGTGATGGTGCGGTTTGCCTTGTAATCGCATAAGGGTAGAATAGGGCTTGGATGTATTCTCCAACTCAACGGCTACAGTAAAATCCTGTACCAAACCTGTCAATAGGAAAGCAGCAACTTTTAACCCATCCTTATAATCCACTACAAAAAGAGCAGGGGATTTCACCAATTCTTTCATGTCACCTTCTACCTTGGTGAGACTATGTGAAATTGCCTCCTTAAACAGTCTGTTGGCCCATTCATTCTGATCCAAAAACTGCCAGCAGTCCTCTCCTTCCAGACATTGAACAGCTTTCACACCCGTTTCTCCTCCTTTTCTCCTCTCTACTACCGACTGAAGTGAATCCAGCAAATGAAAGCCATAAATATCCAAACCACTATAGGAAATCCCTACAGCATATTTTTGGGCTTCTCCGTAAGGCGTATCAATCGCCGGAATGCGCCATGCTACGGGAACAGAAGAACCTGCCAACATCGGGAAGTCAAGTTCCTTTGAAATTTCCACCATACGTTTGGCCTGCCTCCAACTGTACGAAAGATGCTTGTCATTGAAGACGGGGACTGATTTCTTCGTTTCTCTAAAAACATCCGTAATTTTCAAAAACATTTCAAATCGTGGATATTGCTTTTGCTCCTTGTCATTCATTCGGTAAACCCCGTGTTCTCCTATAAGCAAAACCGCATCTACCGCCAGTTTGTCTCCACCCAATGTAAGTGCATCGGCCACGGTTCGAAAAATGGGAATATCATATTTCTTGGCCATGTCACGGCTCATATCTGTATCAGGAACCTGCTCGGTAAACATGGAAACGATTTTCGACCGCGGATAAGGCGCCATACCGTCTTGATTGTACCCTTCCAGGTACTTACCAACAATCACATCCGCATGTGAATTGGGTCGGTATTCTGTGAGAATAGCAGCTATTCTTTTGGGTTTTCCCTGGAAAAACTTATCGACATCAACCATGATGTTTTCCTTTGCTTCTGCAGGAGTGATGGAAAGTATTTGCCCAGGCAATATGGGCGTTAAGGCGAGATATCTGAGAAGGTCACGACGTTTCATTTTGTGTTTTTATGTTATGTTAATGGTTTTATTTAAATCGTAGATCCCTTTTCCAACCCTAAGAAGAAGTTCATTTTCTTAACTTTGATGGCTAAGACTACTCTTTAATTCCGAATCCAATCCATCCAGACAGGTGGAAACAAAGAAGCAGGGCGTAGAGGTAATCTTTTCATTTGTTGAAAATTCAATTCTTGGGAGAATAGGTTTCTAGATTATTGAAATTTTAAGGTGCCAAAAAACTGTGGCAAATGAAAGTTTGGTTTTGGGTTGTCAACATAGGACCATGTCAGGAAATTTGGATTGCTGGTTCTGCTACCTGTCTTGTAAAAGTTGGCTTTCCAAATCGTACCACTTTCAGGCTGGGTAATTTTCGAATGATTTTTCAACATAGAAAGAGGTATCCGATACTCAATGGTCCAGGTCGTCGGCTCAGTAATTTCCGGGTCCACTACTTTAGGCAATGAATGGGCAATTTCTATCTGATCAATGTCTTCCTTTCCTAATTTTGTAAATTTATCCCAAGGTTTGGCCACATAAAAAATCAGCGGCGTACCTCCAGCATTGATTTCAAGATTGAAATAACTCAATGGCAAGTCCGTATCAGGCGAAAAGAAGAATTCCACACATGAATCTCCGGAAACATTTCCATTGTATTCCTGGACGACAGATCTGACATATCGGTCTTCCACCTTAAAAATCCCATAGATATTTTCATCATCATACATCAATTTTGCCTGAACTTTTGGAAGAAACTTTGGTTCAGTTCCCATATTGTAATCAAGCGTGACCGGCTTAATTTTCTTCCATTGAGCCTTGTCCCAATTTGCATCTATAGGCATTGAGCCCTTTTTCAGTTTTTTAACCAAATACTCTGCTTTTTCTTTGATTGGGGTTAACTCGCTCTTTACAGGATCTTTCGTTATCTTATTTTGATAACTGTAGAATAACGGTAAGGTTAACAATGATAAAGATAAAACTATTGCTTTCATGAAATTAATGGTTGGTGCTAAATTTAGGTAAGTAACTTTGGCTTATACAAAAAATAAATTTTTGCAAGCCAACCTCTCTGGACTTCAAAGAAAATAGTTGTCAAAACAGGTATTAGTGCCTGAATATATGTAAAAGTTCAAAAAGTTGGCTACAAAGTAAGTATCTTTTTGAGTTTTTATTATATCTATGGTTATTATGGGGTGAAAAAATTTGTAAGGGTAGCAAACTCCCTTCTTTGGTAGATAGATTGAGTGGGAAAAAGCGAGACGACCAAGGTATATAATTTTTAAAAAACTAATTAGCTTTAATACCTTTTGTAAATACAATAATCACTTAAAAAAACTGAGATTCGCTCAAAATAAATAATTACAATCACAAAAACTTAAAATATAAATCCGGAATGTCTGGACTCCAATTACTAAATTTATAAGAAATTGATAACATTGAACCCTTTAAACATATCCCTTAAAAACATTGAATTTTAAGGAAATAAACGGTATTATTGATGAATTTACTTTAAAACAACCACCTTTTTAAGTCATTTAATAAATGACTTAAATCTTATAAAAAACCAAAATGAAAAAATCCACAATTCTGAGAATTACTATTGTTTTACCGCTCGTTCTGTTTTCCTTCTTGACTACTTTTGCTCAGAAAAAGCCCATAATCGGCGTAGCTGGAATTGCACATGAATCAAATTCTTTCAGCAGTCAACCTACGACACTGGACCTATTTGATTTTCAATTAGGAGAAACGCAAAAAGAATTGGCCAAAAAATTCTTTTCTTATGCCAATTCCCAAACCATAAGCTCAGGTTATATTGAAGGAGCAAAACGTTTTGGATTGGAGCTTTATCCTACCGTAGTGACCAGGGCCAGACCCATGGGCCCGCTTACTGACAATGCCTTCGATACCATAATGGGCGAAATAATTAAACAGTTAAAAGCAGGACCAAAGCTAGACGGTATATTGCTGAACCTTCACGGCGCAATGGTAGTGGAAAGTTACCCCAGTGGTGACGAAGAAATAGTAAGAAGGGTGCGAGAAGCATTTGGACCTAAAATGCCAATCATTGTTACCCATGATTTTCATGCCAATGTTACACCAGAAATGGTTAAGTTATCAAATGTCCTGATCACCTTTAAGGAAAACCCTCATCTTGATACTTTTGACCGGGGACTACAAGCGGCAAAAATAATGGCTGAAATGGTCAAAGAAGGTATCAAGCCAACCCAGGCTATTGTGAAGCCACCTATGGTTTATAATATTGTATATCAAAGTACTTTTTCAGACCCATTACTTCCCATCACCACAGAAAGTAAAAAACTGGAAGAAAATGAAAAAGTACTTGCAGTAAGTGTTTCTGGAGGCTATCAATATGCAGATGTGCCATGGATGGGCCCTTCAGTGATTGTAGTTACTGATAATGACCCGGAACTTGCGCAAAAGGAAGCGCAAAGACTCTCGGATATGCTGTGGGATTCCCGTGATAAAACAATCCTTGATAGTCCTCAGCCAGCAGAAGCTGTAAAAATGGCAATGGAACATGATGGTCGACCCGTTGTCTTGATTGATATGGGTGACAATATCGGTGGTGGATCCACAGGTGACAGTTCCTTTTTATTGGAAGAATTGATCAAGCAGGGAGCCCAGGGATGGGTGATGGTAATTGCTGACCCAGAAGCTTATAAGATCGCTGAGAATGCAGGTGTTGGAAATGATTTTGATTTTGAGGTAGGCGGAAAAACAGATGATATGCATGGAAAACCTGTTAGGGTTAAAGGCCAGGTTCGTTCTTTAAATGTGGGACGTTATCTTGAGACAGAAGTTCGCCATGGAGGTGGTCGTTACTGGAACATGGGGCATACAGCGGTTATTCAAGTAGAAGGTTCCACTTTGGATGAACCTAATCTATTACTATTGACTACTTTGGCATCCAGCCCAAACAGTGCACACCAACTTATCTCTAATGGCGTTTATGTTGAAAGACAGAAAATAATTGTGGCCAAAGGAAACATTGCTCCAAGAGCTGCATATGAACCATTTGCTTCCTTATTGATTCAAGTTGACAGTCCAGGTTCTACCGCTGTTAATCCAACATGGTTTACTTTCAAGCGTGCCCGAAAAGGAATGTTCGGAATGGGGGATTACTAATTGGTTTTTATTAAACAATAAATGTTTGGTTGCCAACTGCAAATAATCCTAGACAGTTGAAGATTATATTTGACGCCCTCCTGGCCGTGCTATGGAGGGCGTTTTCATTTACCAGAGTGCTAATGTCAATCCTCTTCTTGGGAAGAGTCAGGAAATCCTATTGCCTGGTTCTAAGTAATTCTATTAGTACTTACCTCACATGAAGGTGAATCCCTACTCATGATAGTTACCTAATGTTGTTTATCAATACCTTCCTACCTGGGTAAATTGGTTATTAAATTGATTGTTCAACCCTTTTCAGGGTTGCGGAAAAATAGTGCGTTAAGGTCCGTGAGTTGACACTCACGGTTAATCGGGATGGGTGGGCGGTATTCTACCGCCGTCCCCCCCACACCACCAGGCATACGCTTTAACGTACCATGGCGGTTTCTTCTAAAGGTTAACCCTTCTGTACAGCGACCAAAGACCTAAGACCGATGCCTGCGAACCATGCCAGGCCCATGCCCTTTCGTACATATGGTAGGTTGGCCATAGGCCACCAACCATAGAATCTCACGGCGTTCCACGATTGACCCTCTGCTAATCCAAGAGACCTTAGAAAACGGTAGGTTGCGTATTTCCGCCCGTGTTGTTTTAGTGCATAACATCTGAGTCGGTTGCGTATCCATCCGTCCATTTCTCTTAATGAACTCAGCCATGTGTTGCATTTACGGTAGTAGATTGCCCAGCCTTGGATGATCAGGTTAAGTTCTTTTATAAGCCTCTTAAGCGGTATCGCCCGATTGCGCTTTGTAACTTCCCTGATCTTTACCTTGAACCTCAAGATACTTTTATCCGCTATCCGGATTTTGCCATCTCCCATGATCGTATGACCTAAGAATTTGACTTTATCACATCTGCGGACTCCGCTTTTCTCTAGGTTCACTTTTAGCTTGAGCTTCTTTTCGATATAGGTCGTGATGGATTCCAGCACTCTGTGGGCCGATCTTTCACTTCCCACAAAGATATTACAGTCGTCCGCATATCGTACAAAGCTCAGACCCCTTACTTCTAGCTCCTTATCCAGCTCGTCTAAAACTATGTTGGACAGCAGCGGCGATAGTGGGCCTCCTTGTGGCGTTCCCGCTATTCGTTGTGTCTCCACCCCGCCTTGCATGAGTCCGGCACGAAGGAATTGGTGGATTAACTTCAATAGTTTCTTGTCCGAGATACTATTCCTGAGCCGATTCATTAATCGGTCATGGTTGATTTCATCGAAGAAACTTTTCAAGTCTATGTCCACTACCCATATCTTGCCTTCCTTTACACATTCGCTCGCACGCTCTATTGCCTGATGGGCTGATCGGCCCGGACGAAAGCCATAGCTGTTTTCACTGAAGAAGGGGTCGAATACCATTTGCAGTTCTGTCTGTATACTTTGCTGTACTAACCGGTCTGCTACGGTCGGTATACCCAATAAGCGTGTACCACCGTTCGGTTTCTCTATCTCTACTCCCCTTACCGCATTTGGCTCATAGGTTACAGCCTTGAGTTGGATTTGTAGTCGTTTAATATTCGCTAATAACTCACGCTCGTATTCTCCAACCGTTGTTCCATCTATCCCGGCTGTCCCATTGTTGCTTTTCACTCTTCGGAATGCTTGGAGTAACTGCAACTGATCTGATATTTTGTCTACTGTGTTGCTGGTCAAGGTTCGCTGTTCTTCCAGTCGAGAAATTAACGCTATCTTCTGCTCTTTCCGAGAGGTTCCTCCTCTTTTCTTGGTCACAGAATCCTGTTCCTTGGCAAACAGATCTCCCTGTATGCCATGTTTGCATTCTTTCGATAGTTTGTTCTTTTTACTCACTTTAAGTTCACTTCCTTGTTTAGAAAATTCAGGCCTTCTCCTGACTTTTATCGTCAGGATACTATGCCCTCTGCTGACTTCTGTTGACTTGGATTCCTTCAGCACTCGCACGTACCTCCGGCAATTGCCCTAGTCACAGACCTCCCGGGGTAAGACTTTCTACTTTCATCCGATGCGGCTGAATTTACCAATAGATCCTTTGTCTGACTATTGGGATTAGACGCTGCAAAGTGCGCTTCCCCAAATCTATTGGCCTACTATTCAGTTTCTGTTCGTCCACATCTGGAGTTTGCCGCCGCCTTCCTTCAGATTTCCGGTCGCCCGGAACACCCTTGGCTTTAGCTATGGGGTTCCCGTCAGAGGGCCCCCTAGGGACATGCTCTCTCCATTGAGATTGCTCACCCTTGAGTAGAATGCCATGCCCGGCACACTTATTGTTCAGGCCCTTTAGGCCTGGCTTTTATATTTGATAGAAGCCACTTTTATACCCTGAGCTTTCAACCATATTAACAAGGGTTTGAAGGAAAGTAAAATAAAAATCACTGTTTCTATACCTAAAGACAGAACATATTTTTTGTATTTTTCTTAAGTTGTACTTTGGAATTAGTTTAAAAAAATAGAGAACATATCCTTGAAGATAAAAGGCTACAACTTCCATAACATTCTCTGATAAATAGTGTAAAGAAATAAAATCTTAATCAAAGTAACGGCTTACTAATTGATTGTTCAACCCTTTTCAGGGTTGGAAAAAAATTGACTTGTTTGCCGCCGTGAGTTGACACTCACGGTTAATATTGTTCAGGCCCATTAGGTCTGGGTTTTATACTAGAAACCGACCACTATGAAATTCGGGAAATCAGGCTTTATTTTTCAATTTCCTTTAATGGTTGAGGGCCACCAGTAAGTTCTGCTGCATCCTTTTCTCCCGTGGGTGCTGTCCGCCACCAGTTGGCGAGGAAAGAGCCGGATATGTCCATCCAGGTGCCAAAGATCGCGGGGAATAACCCCAGTGTAGCAGCCTTTCCCAGCTCCGATGCAATGCCTGCTGCCATGCCTCCATTCTGCATTCCTACTTCTATAGCAATGGTACGACTGTCCACTTTGTTCATCTTGAAGAGACGACAACCCCAATAGCCCAAAACATAGCCACTTGCGTTGTGTATGATGGCTGCCAGCAACAGTAAAAGACCAATCTCCAAAAGGCTGTCACGCCCTGCAGCTACAATTACAGCAATAATTACTACGTTCGCTGCCATGGCAATATAGGGCATGGCAATATTAAGCCATACTGCCCTCCCCTTGAAAATCTTATTGAAAACCATCCCTGCAATTATAGGTACAAATATCATCTTGATTATGCTCACCATCATCTGGAAAGAGTCAATCGGAATAAACTGACCTGCCAAAAGCTTCATTAACAGGGGTGTTAAAAAAGGTGCCAAAATAGTAGTAAAAGCAGTTAAAGTAATGGACAAAGCCAGGTTTCCCTTGGCCAGGAAGGTGATAATGTTGGAAGATACGCCACTAGGTGAGGAACCTATAAGAACGATTCCAGCTGCAATCTCTGGTGGAAATTCCATCAATACAGCCAAGGTTATCGCAAGGATGGGCATAATGGTAAACTGGGAAACCAATCCGACAATTACTCCTTTTGGCATCTTTAATACCCCTTGGAAATCTTTAATGCCCATGGTGGTTCCCATTCCAAACATAATGAGCTGTATCAATGGGACAATAAAGTTATCTGTTTTATAGCCAGCAACCTCTGTTATGTAACTTGGGAAAGTCATGCTTATGGCTACAGCTGCAATTACCCAAACGGTAAATGAAAAACCTTTTAACCTATCGTAACCTTGCATGCCTATAAGCAAAAAAGCAAAGAAAAACAGCACCAATTGAGAAGCTTCCTTTTGGTAAGTCAATAAAAGCATGCCAACTATACCTACTAAAGATAATCCTGCTAAAGCAAGAGAGGAGCTAAATATCGTTTGCCTTTTATTCATGTTTCTTTTCGTAAATGCTTTCTGATTTGATTTGTAATTAACCACAACTCTGTAGTCGGTCCATCAAGGTTAGGTGAACTTCCCTGATTTGCCAGCCAAAATGGCTGTCTGGTAAATATAGAAGGGATTTTATTAAGTAGGGGCAACTTATTCCCCTTTTACCTCAAAAAATGTCTTTAATTTTGCTAAAAAATCTATGATGGTATTTAGCCTTTGTAGAAAACAAAGTAAAAATTGGTTTTGACGCTATTGCAAGCGCCAACTACAAATCAATATTGAGTCGGACGAAACCCATTTCGTCATCAATATTCTCAAAAATCCAAATCTTTCCGTCCTTTACAAAATAACTTGAAGGAACTTTATCCAACATGGGTATCAATGATTCATTAATTTGATCTAAATTTTTATCATATAAGGTCAGAAATACCTTGAATTTGCCGGGTGTTAGGTCATGGTTTGGCTTATCAGAATCCGGAATATATTGCCCAAGGAAGGAAAACCGGTAATACAATTCTTTATCGTCATCCCAGAACGGGGCTCCATAGGAAATCTCCTCATTGATTGTTCGATAAACAGCATCCATCTGTTCCTCAGAACTTACTTCATTTTGGTATTTACCGGACTTTTCAGGAGGCATGATTTCACTTTCGTATGCGTGATAGTGCAAGGTATCTACTAACCTGTCCAAAACATATAACTCATTACTAACTCCTGTACCCACTATAACTTTACTCCCTTCAGTAACCAAAAAAATTGCAGGAGATACAGATTTGATAGCCGGCCCATCCCTGAAGGTTACCTTAAACGGTCTTATTCGATCCATTAGTGGCAATGGAGTCCGGTTAATATGATTAGACCCTATATCAATTTTTGCCAGTTCATATTTATCTCTGTCAAAAGCAGTGATAAGCCCATAAAAAACCTCGCCATTATTTGAAAAACATTTTATACTACTCAATTGTTCACGTGGAGAAACCTGGGTCGATGGATCTCCATATTCATTTAAGGGAAGGTCCATAAGTTTTTTACCCTCCAGTGAAAAAACCCCTCCTACCCCATTGTAACTTCCAAAATACACGCTTTCTGAGTTTATGCGTAGAACTGTACTTACATTATTTCCAACTCCATTTGGACCTTCCTTTTCAAAGGGAAATTTTTCTACTAATATCAAATTATCTAAATCAATTTTTTCAAGCGTATAATCAAACAAATTGAAATTGAACAAATACCGGTGATCATTGGAAAGAAAGGACGGACGAAGGTTCCAGTTCAGATAGAGGATTTCGCCAGTTGGGTTTACCAAGACGGTATCTAGTGAAAACGACATAGTGCTTTCATTGCTATTCTCTGATTGCTTATTGATTCCACAGGACACAAAAAAAGTCAAAATAAATAGGCCATATTTCATATACATCATTTTAATTAGACTAAATAATAAGTAAATTTTCAGAGAAATATAAATTATTTAACGTTTATAAATGATAAATGAACTAAAATCACCAGTTTTATTAAGCATTGGTTATTAGCTTTAACTAAGAATCAATAAATCTTTCGATTACTTACAGTTCTTCAATAAGCTTACTTGAGTATTTTAAGAAAGCAGATTTTACTTTCCAAGCAAAAAAAATTGCCCTTATCAATAGCAGACATTAACAGTGATATCCTGGGTTCCTGAATTTAATTGTATGTAATGCAATTCCGGCATAGGATTTTTTGTCTTACAGTTAAATTCTCCTGAAAAACCATACCCCTCTTTAGGAGATCCAAAAAAGCTGTAATCCATTTTTCCATTTTTATTGCTATCATGGAATACGGCTATCATGTACTCGCCAGGTTCCAATTCAGGCAGATTAACATAAGGAGCTTTTTCCAAAGTTACCTGTAGCTTTACAACAGGCTCCAATTCCGTCAACATATCAATAGGTTGTTTTTTAAACACCTGAATCCGAACATCCCCGCCCAATTCAAAATCCAAATTACCTACCCTTAAATTGGTATGGTTCAGGATTGGGGAAGTAAAAGAGCAAATTAATAAGCTATATAAAAAGGCAAAAGCTATTTTCATTTTTGAACGATTAGAAGTAAAATTTTATAAGACCATTTCACGAATTATTTATAGCCTTTCTTTTGAAACCAGATATCAGCAAGATTAATATTTAATGTGATCCCATGAGTAGTCTCCCTGGACAAAAGTGAGGTACTTCCCTGTTTTTCATATTGATAGGACAAAGTTAACCTGGTAAGATTTTGTATGGGAAAGCCTATTCCCGCTGAAAATCCCCAACGACTCACAGGTGTATTTTGAAATAAATAATTACCAGTATCATAATAAAGACCTGCTGAATAATTCAATTGCTTCGGAAAACTATAACCATAAAAATCCGGCACATATTCAGCCCCGAGACTTACTTGCTGTGCAGGGGTATAGTTCTCCCATGAATCTGGGAAATATTTATAGGTATAATCTGCGGCAAGTATCCAATTCTTGGTTTGGTAAGAAATCCCTGCCTTGGCAGATTGGAAGAAATCCATTCCCTCCATTTCTCCACTTGATTCAAAAAGAAGTGAATCTGAATCAAGGAGCTGAACTTCCTCAGAAAGTTGTTCACTGACACTTGCAGGGGCATTATAAGTCAATCCCAGTATTAGTTTTTTGTCTTTGTTTTTATAAGCAATGTATTGCATACCAAGGTCTACTCCCACTCCGCTATAATTATTCTTTAAATTCAGCTGAAAGCTGTCTACTGATCCGTAGACATCGGATTGGACTTCATATAAATTTGTATTATTGATATGCCCAAATAGGTAATAGGGTCTTACACCCAGCGACAATCTGGGGTGAAGGGAATAGGCATAATTCAGAAATACCTTGCTTATGTCACCATAATTTTTGGTGTATTTAGAATAAGGATCTGCCGATCCTACAAAATAAGTGGTTTCCAGAAAACTATTGTCCACACTACTAATGGGCATCAGTCCAAAGGTAAAGGCTGATGATTTGGATACTTTTAACCAAAAAGCTACATGGGACAAGTTGGTCCTATTGATGTCAATATTTTCTTCAGAGGTAGCGATGTTCATCATCTGGTATTTGACATCCGCATCAATCATGAAATTATAGGCGCCAAGAATTCCTACGCTTGAAGCTGGATTGATGTGGTTGAGGAAATAGGGTGATTGAACAGCAACACCTGTTCCACCGAGTCGGGTTGAATACCCCACATTGTCATTATTGATCAATCCTATACCATAGGAAGAATATAAGGAACCGTCTCCCCGTTGTGCTAGCAATGTTCCTGTTAGCATAAAGGAAATAACATATAGGCAAAGCGCTCGAATTGGAAAAACCATTTTTATTTTTTCCGAAAGCTATTCTTTCGATTCTGGAAATTCTCTTATAATAGATATAAGCTGAAAATGTATAGACGTAATCCTATTATTTACCTCTTAAGGCCAAAACAGTAACTTCAATTCCGGTTTTGTAGATCATAGAGAACAAAGGGCCTTTCGTCGACAACATTGGCTCCTAGGTCTATTATATCTGATTTTTCAGCGAAGATTGATTTGGTTTGGGGCAAAAATAATCTCTATGGATTCTAGTTTCACTTTAATCAAAAATTTTTGTTTCTCTGCTGTGGCCATTTTACTGACAGGATGTTTTGAAAATGACATACTTGTCCAGCCTGAAGTCATCAAAGACGATGAACAGCTGGAAGTGAGCTTAATTGAAAGCACGGAGATCTTACTGTACAACTATTATAAAGATAGTCTGGTAACAAATGGCAAGACAAATTTCATGGTTGGCTCCTATAAAGACAATATCAGAGGCGATGTAAACGCAGTTTCCTATCTGCAATTCGGCGCTGAAAGTGCTATTAGGATGAATGATGAGGCACAAATGGATTCGGTCGTCCTCGTTTTGTTCTATGAAAGTTTCCAATATGACACACTCCCTATTTTCGATTTAAACATCTACGAATTGCTCGAAAATCCAGAACCGGATGATTATTCTGCCATCTATAACTTCCAAACTTTTGACTATAGCTCAAGTCCCATGACAAGCAAACGGGTTCAAGCCTTGCCTCATAAGGATTCGCTTACCCTGACCTTGCCTTATCAATTTGGTCTTGAGCTATTTGAAAATTCAAAATCAAGTAGCTCAGTATTCAATTCTAATGAAGACCTGGAAGAACAATTCAAAGGTTTGGTCATTGAAGCTGTGGGAAATGGGCCTTTGTTATCCTTTTCCGAAACTTCTTATATAGGTTTTTATTACAGAGCTTCGGCCAACATCGACCAAACAAATGCTCAATTCAAAATTACCGTACAGAATGGTACCGAGCATTTTACAAATTTGAATGTAGACAAGTCTACTGGCCTATTGAGTGGATTTGCTTCTTATACAAATATTGATTCCGAGGAAACTTCCGGGACAGTAATGGTAGATCCGCTTTACGAATCAGGTATCAGGATTGAATTTCCCGAAATCCAGATGCTGAAAGAAATTTCCGAGAGCTTCTTTATTTCTTCGGCCGTACTTCACTTGCCAGTAAAACCAGGGACTTATAACAATTATTTCAACACCCCATCCTTTTCCATAGACGTTTATATGGTAGATAAAAACAACCAGATCATTGGCTCTTTAGGAACTGTGGGCATGACAGCTTTTGATGCTCAATTTCAGGAGAAAACCTATTATGAAATTCCAGTTAAAGATTTTATCGACTACCAGCTAGGAGCCAATTACGAAAATGGGAATGCCATATGGATTACATTACCTGTTAGCACAACACTCACCTCAAGGTATTTGGTATTATCTTCTCATTCTACACAACAAAAAATCAAATTAGATATTGTATTTCTTCCTTTAAATTAAATTATTATGAATAAAACACGTTTGTTAATAGGAGTTATTATTGGAGTTTTTTTCTTGGGAGGCTGTATCAGTGATGATGTGACTACCAGTGAAGGAAACTGGGTCCGTAGGTCCTATTTTGAAGGCAGCAACCGCTCCAATGCTGCATCTTTCTCAATTGGCGACAGGGCTTTTGTAATGGGAGGCTATACAGGAGAAGATTATTTAAATGATTTCTGGGAATACAATTCTGCAGGGGATTACTGGATCAAAAAATCGGATTTTCCTGGGCAAGCTCGAAGCAATGCAGTCGCATTCACCATTGATGGTAAAGGTTATGTTGGAACAGGATACGACGGAACAAACAAACTCAATGATTTTTGGGAATATGATCCTGAAAATGATTCATGGATGGAAGTGGCTTCCTTCGGTGGTACTGCCAGGTACAATGCAATAGGGTTTTCTCTTGTAGGAAAAGGATACATTGGAACTGGGTATGATGGAAGTGAGCAAAAGGATTTTTGGCAGTATGATCCTACCAGCAATTCCTGGTCTCAAATAATCTCTATGGGAGGGGCAAAACGTCAAAGTGCCATGGTTTTTGTTATAGGCGACATTGCTTATATTGGAACAGGAATTAACAATGGTTCTTATGAGTATGATTTCTGGGCCTTAGACGGCAATAGCATGGAATGGACCAGAAAAAATGACCTTGATTATGATGACGATTACAGCTTGGTTAGAAGTGAAGCAAGTGCTTTTTCTGTTGGCTCATTTGGCTATCTCGTAGCAGGTTCTCTTGGTTCGATTTTAGGAAGCACCTGGGAATACAACCCTGAAGATGACCTTTGGGAAGAAAAGACTCCACTTGAAGCAGTTTATAGAGCTGGGGCTTCCGCCTTCTCGGTTAATGGAAGAGCTTATGTTCTTTTGGGAAGAAGTTCCAGCTTAAGATTTGATGACATATATGAATTTCAGCCTTTTGTTTATTATGACGAGGAAGATTAAACCTTTCACAGCGATATAAATGTTGCATTTTGAAAAAAAAGTAATTCTAAAGACATTGGTTCATGTCTTGATACTGGGGGTAATTTTATCCCCAGTATTTTTTATTATCTCAAATAGAAACCAGGAATTACGAACAAATTTCTACCTGAGTATTTCCAATATTACCATTATTTTTTTCTATTTGGTCAATATTGTTTGGATGATTCCTCATCTGTTGTTCAAACAAAAGTATTCAAACTATGTACTCTTTCTAATTTCCTTTCTTGCACTGTTTATATTCCTCGAGTATACTTTTATGGATTTCATGCTCATGGGCGAAGGCCGTCCTACTCCCAGATTTCGAGGAGGGGATCGTAGAAAATTGTTTTTTTTAATACCTTCACTGATGAGATTCGTCCTTATGATGGTACTGGGAACAGCCATAGAACTTATTACCAAGCTTGATAAAGAGCAAAAAAGATATGATGAGTTGAAGCGACAGAAAATTGTCAAAGAGTTAAATTTTCTTAAAAGCCAGCTTAACCCTCACTTTTTATTCAATGCCTTAAATAACATTTATTCTCTTGCAAGTCGAAAATCTGAATACACCACCCCTTCCATTATGTTGCTTTCTAACATCCTCAGGTACGTTTTATATGAATCTGGGAAAGAAAAGGTGTTTATTCATCAAGAGATGGATTTCATAAAAAACTATGTAAATCTGGAAAAGCTCAAATTTTCGGATAACAACGCTCCGCAAATTAAGTGTTACTTTTCGTTTACAAATGAAAACTATACAGTAGAACCGCTCTTGTTTATTACCTTAATTGAGAATGCTTTTAAACACGGGATCAGTTACGTTACGCCTTCATTTATCCTTATTTCCTTTAAGGAAGACAAGGATGAAATATTCCTTTCGGTAATCAATAGTGTGGGCAAAAAAGACGAGCAAAACATCAATACCAATAAAGTGGGAATAGGCATCGAGAATCTAAAGAAAAGGTTGGAGTTTCTGTACCCAGGGAAACACAGCTTTAAGCAAATCTATGAAAACAGTACTTTTAAAGCTTTTCTAAAAATAAAGAAATGAAGATTAACTGTATTATCATTGATGATGAGGTTTTGGCACTGGATATATTGGAAGATTATATTTCCAGAATGCCAATGCTGGAACTTAAAGGCAGGTTTGACTCTCCCCTAAAAGCCATGGATTGCATTGTTCATGATGAAATCAAGTTGATGTTTTTGGATATTAATATGCCGGACATGAATGGTATTAAATTTTATGAAAGTCTTTCGAACAAACCCAAGGTCATCTTCACCACCGCCTACAGCGAATATGCAGTGAAAGGTTTTGAGATTAACGCCATTGATTATTTGCTAAAACCAATCAGTTTTAGTCGTTTCTTTCAGGCCGTAGGGAAAGTTATCCATATCCCAAATGTCCAGCCAAATGCCGTCCCACAAGCTGCTTATCAGGAAAGCCAGAGCGATGAATCGTCGAGGTTTATTTTTGTGAAAGTAGAACATTTTACGATTAAGGTCAGTCTTAAAGACATTGCCTATCTTCAAGGTTACAAAGATTATGTCAAAATATACCTCATTGGCAATGACAAGCCAATACTTACGCTTAATTCAATCAAACACTATGAAATGAGCCTCTTTTCCAAGGGTTTTATCCGCATTCACAAATCCTATATTGTATCTGTCAACCAAATAGAAATCATCAGCCGAAATAAAGTCAAATTGATAAATCAGGACCTACACATAACCATTGGCGGGAACTATCGGGATTTTTTCTACGAGCTGGTGGTGAATAAAAATATTTAGAGTAGTTGAAGGTTTTTTCCATTGCATGCCCCAACAAATAGGCTGTTGAGTAAGACGTGCCACTTTGGATTCTGATTGCGCTTTTTGAATCTTGAGTAAAATAGCCAATAGCCTAACCTATCTACCTTAAAGGACTTTAGTAACACCCGTTTTAATAAGGCCATTTGCCATTACCTTCCAAATGGCATTAGAAAACAGATTTAAAGGAAACTTAAAGCATAAAATTTTTATATAAAAATAGTTGCCATTAATTCGACTATTTCATTGGACAAGATGAACACCCTTCGCAGGAATAGATTGACCGATGGAGTATAATGGTACAGAAAGTTGGTGATTTAAATGATCCTGATGAAATCGATAAATATTTCTCGAAAAGGTGTTATCGTGAAGAAGTGGAACATTCATAATGCAAAGAACCAGCAGCTTTAATGACTGCTGGTTCTTCTATTTACTAACATAGGAAAATTATTTTATTCATTAAGACAGGTATCTGACGTAGGTTAACCGTTTAATTCACTAATAATTGAACATTGTTAAAGTTCCTATTTAGGAAATCCGTAGAAGCGCTATTTATTTACTTTTCCTTCAATGATCTTTTGAAACAAAAGCTTAGAAAAGGTCATTGCTACACCTAGAGGAATTTGATTTTAAAAGGAATTATTGAAATTATCAATAAAACAGACAATATTTAAAGGAAATTTTGCTGAACGTAATATAATTAAGGAATCCAAAAGCTCAAATGGAATGGGATAAACCAATCGGCTACTAATCCTTATCGTTTTCTTTTAACCAGGTAGTTATAAACCTTACTCCCTCATCCACAATCGCCTCATGGCTTCCCTCGTGCAAATTTAGCTCTATCCTTTCCGGCATTTTTAGTTTCTGATAATGCACTATTGATTTATCATATTCTTCCACAACCTGAGGCCAATGGGCTATTCCATCCTTCTTCCCATGCTGGATCATCAATGGCCTAGGAGCAATCAAAGTAGGCGTCAAGGACAAACCCCGCCACTTAGTATCATCTCGGTAAAAATTTAATGATCCGTTTTTTATAAATGACTGACTTATACTAAATCCAAATTATAGGATTAAGAGAACATCAGCTTTTTCTAAATAAGCTTCTCCCCTATTAAGAAAATACTTGATAACAATCAAAAAAGATAAATCCGAATAGACATATAAAAATATACAAGCGGTATTTAAAAATAAAACCTAAGCCCCATCACTTTTCATTTTATGCCCTGCGAGGGAGTTGCTAATCCCTTAAGACTTAAAGTTATGATTGCAAACTCACACCTGATTCCTTAATCTGCATCCTATTGTTATTGCTTTTTCAGGACAATAAAGTAAAAAAGATAGAACAACAACAAAGGGATTTATTTCTTTAATACTGTACTACTCTTGCATTTTGTCCAGAACATATTTGGTCAAAGACCGCAGTAATTAATATAAAATATAATTTTATGTTTTAATATTAAGAGGCATACTATGCGATTATATTTTTTAATATAAATGACTGTAAAAATTAAAAACTTTTATTAATACAGATCAAGATTTTTTTTTTACTGAACCACCAATATTGGTGAACAGATTGGAAATCCGATCCTTTAAATTTGGTTTAAGATCTATAAATCATTGACCAACATCTCAGAAGAAACCTTACCCTTAGGCCATACATCCGACTGAAAAGCATTGATTATTTAGATAAATTATTAAGGGTATTTGATTCGAACAAACCTTTCAACCAAAATAATAAAACTATGGAAACCTTAAATTTCATTCAAAAGTACCGGTTTATTAAAATTGAAAAACTGGTGAAATATTTTTTTCTATTTTATTTATTAATGTTCAGTATCGATTCAATGGGGCAAGACCAAGCTTCTAGCGAACCAAAGGTGGATTATCTCCAACGAATATATTTTTCGGGAGAAAATCATGAGGGGCTAATGTCTAATATAAATGAAACTATTGTTGAACTGAATGATAAAGCTCCTACTCCTTCTCTTGCCTCCCAATTTGCCTTTTTGATGGGGATACAAGAAAGGGCAGAAAAGGCTGGTAATGCCTGTGATGTATTGGATTTGCTCTCGGTTGGAATCTATGATATAGACAAGATTGAAGCAATTAAGGAAGGCGTTCAAATGCCTACAGAAAATGCCAAGGAAAATACAGTTGATGTATTGGATAATCTTAATAAAATAAGCGAAGCATCAAAGTCATTTAGTAGTACTACAAGTAATTTGACATGGTCCAGTTATTATTTAGCCAATAGCAGTAACTATTTGGGTTTAAGTAAAATTGCTGGAACGACACAAATGGTCAGTCAAATTGCTGGAGTGGCATCAGGAGCAGGGAAAATGGCGAAAAGCCTGGGAATTAAATTTAAGGGTAAAGACAAGCCTTGTAAAGGAGTACCCACTAAGGAAATTCAAATTGGTGAACATAAGGCTATAGCGATGGATGTAGACTTGTCCTCTTTCGAAAATGGTGAGAAGGAAGAGGATCAATTGACCACGGTAATCACCATTACCGACTTGGACTTTTCCTCATTTAGAACCTTAACGGACACATTGGACAATCATAAAGTGATTCGTTCCTTCGATAAAACATTTCAAGATTCAATGTCTACCATTACTGTTATCCATTTAGGAAGCACTGATGAATTAGCGAATTGGATTTATGATCGTTTCGACGATACCTTGAATCTTGTGGCACTTGAAGAAGGTAAAATTAGCTTGGCTTCTAAGGACGATTAAGAAAATAATCCGAATTAAAGCAAACGCTATTTTGCTAACAATCCTTTCCTTCCCCTATTCTAATACCCTCTATTAAACTTTTGAAAACCATCCTACAAAAAGGTTTTTAAATCATTCTTATGAAAATCTATTTTAACATTCAAATCAAAAAAACGATGAAAAAATTAATTTTATTAGCAGTGTTTGTATCAATTGCCACATTTTCACAAGCCCAAGAAACAGGTACTATCCGATTACAGGCAGGAGGCGATTATGGATTCGAAATCGAAACATTTGGTATAAACTTTGGAGGTGAATACTTCATAACTGAAAACATTTCCGCTGCACCAAACTACACGATTTATTTTCCTGACGGATTCAATTCCAGTTCATTGAATATTGACGCAAGGTATTATTTAACACTAGATGAACTTCAATGGTATGGAATGGTAGGGTATTCCAATTTTAGTATTTCTAGTAAATTTATGGATGTGAAATATTCTGATAGCAGTTCAGAGGTAAATATTGGCTTAGGAGGTGTCTTGAAAATTGCTGATAATGTAGCCTTAAACCCAGAATTAAAATACCAGACTATAGGCGATGGGCAATTTGTATTGAAACTCGGAATCGTTTATATATTATAGGTACTGCTAATAGGTTGCTATTCATGATTAACAAAAGCTTCATAAAGAAGCTTTTGTTTTTTTCATTCATTTGTCTATTGTGATGATGTAGTATCGCCAAAATAAAAATATAAACCAGTCAAATGTGACTGGTTTATATTGCGAGATTTTTTAGCCCACCACTTGGCGTAGCCAAATTATGGACTTGGGCCGAGTGATTTTGAAAATAAACCCAAATGTCTTCAACGAATTGTCCTTCGAAAATAGGTCAAATTATCCTTTCGTAAATAATCGTCTGGTTATTTTTTTGAAATACAAATGCACAGCGTTCGGTAAAAGCATGAGTATCGAAGGAATACAAACTACAAATAAAATAGTATGGGATGGAATTGGAATGGGTTTAGGATAATAACCGGAAATTATAACTACTGCTAAAATTAGAAAAGCCGTTAAAAACGCTTTTTTATTCCGAATAAAATAGTGTTGAAATTTTTCTGAAAGTTCAGATTTATTTTCAGAATAGAAATAAATTAAATAAGGTATAAAAATCAAGACATGTGATGTAAAGGGTATATTTAGCATTAACAGTACACCAAGGTGAAACAAAGCTGCTATTCCTATTGATCTCAAAAACAGGGCTGACCAGAATATTGTAAATATGAATCCCAATTCGAATACTAGGGTACTGTAATCTAGCATTTTATAAATAAACAAATTATTTATCTTTGCAAACATTTCATTTAAGTACAAGGGTTCTTGACCTGAATGAAATCTTCTTAAAATATACCCTGCGGTGGTAGAAAATGAAGGGTCTAACCATCCTCCTAATAGCTTTGGCAAACCTGCGGTAAAATAACCCCATCCCAGCAAAAACGAAAAATATGATAATGGCCATCCTTTCGGTTCAATTTTCGTGTTTTTATTCCTTAATGAATCTATTGATAGCGCCCCTCCCCAATTGGTAAAAGCCATAATTATTGGGAAAACAACTGGATAAATGTTATGATTAATTTTTCCGTAACTGTAAAGATATGTATAACCGAAAAGTAAAAATAATCCGAAAATGATAGATGATACCTTTGTTCGATAACCTACCAATACAGCAACAAAAGTTATTCTCAGAAACAAATCGAAAACCCACCAAAAATCAGCTGAATCAATGGGCCCAATGATTAAAGATAATCCTGGAGGCGGGTCAAAAAACACCAGCTCAAGATTTGATATCTCTATAAATTGGGGAATGCCATAAGTAAAAATCCCCAGGCAAAACAAAATTCTGGTAAGGCCCAATTGAAAAAAAGTAGGCTTCCATGTATTTTTAAGCCAACTGGTTATTTTTTCGTTAATTGATAGTATCATCCTCAAATTTAAATTCTTTGTGTCTTACAATTTCTCTATACTGAAAGCCATCCACTTGGTGGTAATATTCTTTGTACTCATTGACAATAAAGCCGGTTACCTCATTGGATTCAAATGGTTTCTTTTTATACATTAGTTTGGGTATTTCTATATCTGCTCCCCCAATCACGTCATTTGTTATCCACTTTTTTATTGTTTCACGGATTTTAACTCCACCTGGAATTGATGATATTATTCTTCCATTTGGTTTATTTGATTCATTAAGGTATGCTTTCGCTTGATTGAAAAAAATAAATTTCATATTACTCCTGTATTTAACTAAGTTTCCCGGATTGAAAAGCGCTATTAAATCTCCCCTCCATACCTCTTCTTCATCATTCAAATAGACAATTTCAAAGGTACTGGTAGCTAAAGTATCACTATCCATTCCACTTCCTTTAAAGGCAGGCATATTGAAACTTGGATATGGCTCTTTTGCTAATTTGGCAAATCCCATCGATATAAATAGGAAAATGACGGTTACATAGAAAACCAAAGTAATTTTATATTTCTTTAGGAAATTATACATCTTGTTTATTTTTTTCAAAAATAATAATTGTAATTCATTGAACCTTAAAATAAATCTTTAATTGCTCTATTTGCAGCATAATACCCGCCCATTCCATGAACTCCGCCTCCTGGTGGAGTCGATGCAGAGCAGATATAAATGTTTTTTGCTGAGGTTCTATAGGGAGAGATCCTAAGGGCAGGCCTGGTAAACAATTGGGACCAGTCTTGTACGCCAGAATTGATATCTCCTCCGATATAATTTGGGTTATAGTTTTCAATCTCCCTGGTATTGAAAGTATGCTTGCCTATAATGGTTTCTTTAAAACCTGGGGCGTATTTCTCGATTTGATTCTCGATTGCAGCAGACATGTCCACTTCAGAACCCGATGGTACATGACAATAAGCCCATGCGGTGTGATATCCATCTGGAGATCGTGATTTATCAAATAGGCTTTGTTGAGCCAATAGAACAAATGGGTTTTGACTGTATTTTCCTTCCCAGGTTAATTTTTCTGATTTTGAAATATCTTCAATCGTGCCTCCTAAATGGACTGTACCAGCTCCATTAAGTGCTGTTGATTTCCAGGGTATGGGTTGAGAAAGTGCAAAATCCATTTTAAACACCCCCATGCCATACCTGTAACGATTCAGTTGCCAACGATACAATTTGGAGAACTTGTCTCCAGCTATATTTAACAAGTTTTTTGGGCTCACGTCAAACATTACCAATTTCGCATCAGGAATTTGGTTGAAGTCAGCTATCATTTTCCCTTTTTCAATTTTACCGCCCAAGGCTATAAAATAATTCGCTAAAGAATCGGCCAGTGTTTGAGAGCCTCCTTTAATCATCGGCCAGCCACTATGATGACCAGCCGCCATCAAGACCATTGCAATAGCTGAAGTAGTGATATTGGTTAAGGGTTGGATGCCATGTGCTGCCATACCTGCCCAAAGTGCACGGGTACTGGTCTCTTTGAATTTTCTCGCAAGCAGGGTGGCAGGTTGAAGTGCATTGAGCCCAAATAGACCCAACTTTATCGGGTTATCAGGGATTTTTAATGGTGCTAAAAAATCCGATGACAAGGCATCCCAATGGTCCACAAGAGGATTTAATAAATCGATATAGGCTTTTCTATCACTGCCCAGTTGATCCGCGGTTTCAGATAAGGACCGATGCAAGGAAGCCACCCTCCCATCCGGTAGCGGATGTCCGGCCAACGTTTTAGGGTGAATGTATTCAAGGCCGTATTCAGCAAGGGGCAATGTCTTAAAAAAAGGGCCTGCAGCTGCCATAGGATGAATTGCAGAACAAACGTCATGGTGAAAACCAGGAAGTGTAAGCTCCATCGTTCGCATGCCACCACCAATTGTTTCCTTTCCTTCAATTAGAAGAACATTTAATCCATGTTTTTGTAAAACAATTGCCGCTGATAGTCCGTTTGGCCCCGATCCAACAACTACAGCATCATAAGTAGCGTCCATAGGTAGTTATTTATGGTAAAACTACTATAAATATTAGTTCAAAAAAAGAGTAATCACCACTATTCAATAACATATGCCCAAACAATCCATTTTTTTCTAGAATGCCTTTTTGAGGATACTAACCTAAATGAGAAATCTGTCATTTTCGAGGTTCTACCCTACATCAATTGGAATAAAAAAGTTCTCGTTCAGGTGATCCTAAAGTTGGTGTTTTTCTTGCCAGCAAAGATATAAAATAAGATTGAATCTACATTTTTGTTTGAAACCATTTAAATCCATAATAGCTCAAATAGAACCACACTATGGCAGCCCCAATTGAGGTATAAAAACCAACCTCCAAAGGATTAAAAGATCCATAAGAACCGAAGGTCATCAATAAAATTGCCATTCCCATACTACCTATGATAAATCGCTTTTTCAATTTCCCCTTTTTAAAGTGATCATTCTTACTTCAACTAATATAATGAAATTCTATTACGTTCTAAAACAAGGTAACAGCAAGCTGAAATCCCCACCATAAAAGGCAGCTAGAAGAATCCAATAGCTCAACTAAAAATTGAATTCAAATAATATATCGAGAAGGATTGGTGAATTCTTAACAACTACCCTATTCAAATTCAAACCTTAAACTGAAATTTTAGTCCTTAAAATTTGATTAATTGTAAGATTAGTTCAAATTAGAGACATGAAAAAATTCGGTTATTTATTTGTGGGTATTTTTCTATTGTATTCCTGCAATCAATCTTCTTCAACGTCTAAAAGCGTTGATGGCTTGGACATTGCTGTTGATACGGTCATGATAGCTACTGGCGATGATATTATTAACCTTAAATGGGGAATTTATCAGTCCGGTATTAGCCATGATAAAAAATACCTGTTCATTTCCGGTGGCACAAGTCCCTATTTGGAAAGGATAAATCTGGAAACATTGGCCTTTGAAGAAAAGATGATATTTGATGTTGAAGGGCCTAATGGATTTGGTGATTACGTTTATGCGGTAAGCTCAGATGTCAACAACAATTTGATTTTGACAAGTCATTATTCCACAAGCATTTTTAATTTTGATAAACAAAAACTGAAAAAGTACCTATTGATTGGGCGTAATTTTGAAGGAGAACAATTAATAAAAAGAGAACAATTTACCTCTAAAATCATCCCTTCAAAAGACTATAAAACAGCGTTTGGCTTGATTCAGAACCATGATACCGGAGAAATATTTTTTGCTCTTGTAAATGAAAAAACAGATATTTTAAGGAAAGTAAAACTAAATGGATTTGAGAAGGCAGAAGATTTTACAGTAAGACATCAGCAAGGAAGAGGTGCATCAATTTCTCCCCAAAATACAGAAATTGTTCAATTGGGAAATAAACTCGTGATCACAAATCCCGTATTCAGCAAAATTGCAGTATATGATTTAGTTGAGCAAAACTTAAAGTATTATCCCTGTCTACCGACATTAACGGCCTCAGAAAAAACCGGCACCTATATCAAAGATGTCAATTCAAGAGAAGAATTCTTGATTCGAAAAATAGAGATAGGGAAAGAAGTCACATTTTCACCTTTAATGACAGAGGCCACTACTAATAAGTATGTCAGAATTTCTACCATAGGCCTACCAAAATTAAATGACAAAGGCCTACCCGAAATGAATGACCACAAAGTATTTATCAGTATTCTTAATGATTCCTTTGAAGTAATCAAAGAAACTGAAGTTCCAGATGGTATCGGGAAGCTTTTTTCTAATTTCATACCGCAAAAGCCATTTTTAAAAGATGGCAAGATTTGGCTCTATTTAAATATAAATGATGAATTGGCTTTTGTCCGCCTGGATCTGGGTTTATAATAGTATAAAAGAAGTTTCTAATGAACGGATTAATCTCGGTGCTTCACCCAGGGTTTATTCTCGTAGGAATTACAAATGAGTACTGCCCGATTAAATAACCAAGGAATGGTTGATTTGAATGAGCATTCAATTTCATCAGACACTGTTCAAAATTTTAGACCATTCTAAACCAAGACGCTCATTAGTAATCCTTGGCTGATCAATCGTAATTATCCTTTCTGTGGCCGACTTTTCAGGCATCCACCAACAGTATTTCATGGTCAACGGCATATACTACCCTATAATCAGCTACCCTGATACGCCAGTTTCAGACCCACCCCGAAGCTTTTTGGCACCAACCTGCCTTGGATACTCTGATAGGGCCATTCAGGCCTTGATAAGTTTATTATTGACCCGTTTGGGCAATTTGAATACTTCTTTTGCGGCCGACTTGCTGACGGTTATCTCATAATTTATCCAGCTTTCCTTCTTCTTTCAAGGAACTGATCAACTCAGACAATGGTATTTTTTCCTCGTTTTTCCTTTGCTCTGCTACCAAATTATCATAAAAATCCTCCCACAGTTTACCGTGTTTTTTCAGGTCTATCGGGACAGCCACTTTCCTGTCATTCTCATCCGTCACGTAATTTAATCCTTTCATCAAATTAAATTTTATCCTTCTAAAGTCAACGATTTATTTATGTAATTGATTCACCCTAGCGGCGGGTGTTTCTATATCTGCCACTTTTTATTCCTAAAGGTCTTTTCTCTGTACCTCTCCTTTGTGCTCGAAAGTTGTCACTTCCTACGGCTAGGACATTACCTAGGTGGTTGGATAGTTCGTATTTCTTGCCTACCAGGGTTCGGTAGCCTGCTTTGGAGGATGCCGTCATCAGACCTAGGCGGGAAATGCCATCAATTCAATTTTTAAAGAACTTTTTTGGCCTAATTGACAATCCTAAAGATATTTTTTTTCTTTCAATCACAAAGGTTTCAATTGAAAAATAGAGATCGGTCTTCGAATCCCTTAAGAATAAAGGTGGTAAAAAAAATATTCCTTATTTGCGATCTGTAAATATTTTTTAATTGTGGTGGCATGAACATAGGTAAGGGAATTGCAAATTCCCATTGATAGGAAGGTGTAGATTAATCTACACCTGGTTGCCACTAGTCATTCTAAACCTAGCTGTGACTGTTTTCCAAATTCTCAACTACGAAGGAGACCTCACCAAAGAAGTTACTGTAAAAGACAAAAAAGGATTTGAGCAGCTCAATATGATTAACCAACTCGACGAGGAAGATAAAACCACCGTTTTCAAAATCATTCACACCATGCTCACCAAAAAGAATCTCAAAGACTTCTTTAATAAGAAGGTGGAAATATCTTTAATGGATAAATCTAATTAAATACATTATTATTACAATTAATTACATTCCAAAATTTTGTATTTGAATGATTTTTGGATAGAAAGGTTGTTCATAAAGCCTTTTCCCTGTCGCTTTGTAAAGGGAATTCCCCAATGCAGCAAATACCGGTGGAAATAAAGGCTCACCCAAACCAGTAGGGTCCTCATTATTTTCTACAAAGTAGACTTCAATATTTTTAGGTGCTTCGCTATGGCGGATCATTCGGTATTTATCAAAATTCCTTTTTGTTGGCGCCCCATTTTCAAAGGCCATTTCACCATAAAATGCATTCCCTATTCCATCTACAATTGCTCCTTCTCCCATATTGGCCGCAGCGTCCGGGTTAACTACTACCCCACAGTCAACAGCAGCAAAGACATTTTCAACGACAGGTTGATTGTCAACAATAGAAATATCAACCACCTCGGCCACATACGAATTATGACAGAAATAGGCAGATACACCACGGTGAATTCCGGGTGAAGGTTTCTCCCAATTGGATTTATCCCGAACTAGTTTCAAGACTCCTGCATATCGCATTGGATCATAATCATTATTATCACCCACAGGGTTGGTTGCTGCTTTTTCAAGCAGTTCAAGACGAAAATCAATGGGATCTTTATCCATCACTTCCGCAAGTTCATCCAGGAAACTTTGCTCAGCACCTGCAATAAAGTTGGACCTCGGTGCACGAAAAGCTCCTATAGTTATATTCGATTCAATTTGCCAACTTTCGGCAAGGTAGTTTTCGACAGCTCCGGCAGGAAATCTATTTGCATGCAATGGAGATTCAGGAATTCCTCCTGCCTTTACATAAAAGGCCAAAAGGTTATTTTCGTTATCCAATGCAGCCTTATAGGTCGCTGAATAGGTGGGTCGGTAAACCCCTGCACTCATGTCGTCTTCACGGGTATAGGTCATTTTTACAGGAGCCTGAATTTTTTGAGAAATTAATGCCGCCTCCACAAAATGATGACTATATGCCCTACGGCCAAAACCTCCACCCATTCTGGTCAGCTTTATTTGTATATTTTCCCGAGGAATCCCCAAGCTACTGGAAAGCGTTCCCATAATAAAATCCGGCGCTTGTGTAGGCCCGTAAATGACAGCCTTGTCACCTTTCACATCTGCAAAGGCATTCATTGGTTCCATGGTATTGTGTGCCAAAAAAGGAGCGGTATAAGTACGTTCAATCACTTTAGTCGCCCGCTTGAATGCACTTTCGGGATCCCCATCTTTTCTTCGAACCTGTCCCGGCTTAGCGTGGTAATCGGCCATATTCTTTTTATGAATACTGGAGCTTTCCAATCCTGCCGGAACCTTCACCTCAATATTTTCTCCACCTCTACCTGCCATAGGGAAAGTACTTGTAGGAGCGGGTTCCCATTCTGCTTTAATACTTTTTTTGGCTTGCATGACTTCCCAGGTTGAGTTGCCAACAATGGCTATAAGCTCTGGAAAGGTCGTGGTGTCGAAAAAATTTCTTGCATAATCATCTTTAAAAACCTCGATCTTAAAAGCATCCTGAATCCCCGGCAATGAGACCACAGAACTCCTGTCAAAATCCACTAGCTTCATCCCAAATGCAGGAGGATGCACAATGGCTGCATACTTCATACCAGCAACTTTATGGTCAATCGAAAAAATTGATTTGCCGGTTACAATCTTATCTCCATCAACATTCTTTTTGGATTTACCGATGATTTTGAAATCAGAAATTTCCTTTAATTTAACGGTTTCAGGATCCGGTGTATCCAGTGTTCCAGCCAATGAGGCCATTTCTCCATACCCCGCTCTCTTTCCAGAGGTTTTGTGTTCAACATTTCCGCGATTGGTAGTAATTTCACCTTCCGGCACATTCCAACTTTGGGCTGCAGCCTGCACAATCAGTTTTCTTGCAGTAGCTCCCGCAGTACGTAAAGGAATCCAACCCTGCCTTATCCCCTGACTCCCCCCTGTAAACTGCCTGTCAAACCTTTCAGGATAAAAATCTGCCTGTTCAACGGTGACCATTTTCCAATCTACATCCAACTCTTCAGCCAACAACATAGGTAAGGAAGTTTTTACATTGGAGCCAAATTCAGGGTTAGGGTTAAATAGAGTAACCACCCCATTGTCTCCAATTTTAATATAACTATTCAATTCAAACCATTCATCCGGCATGGTCAGCACATCTTCCGACTTTGGTTGACAACCCGCTAGCCAACTAAAACTAAGCATCATACCTCCTCCGGCCAAGGCAGAAACTTTCAGGAATGATCTTCTATCTAATTTATTATCTGTAAAAGCCATAATTCTAATAGTTTAAGCGTTTTGGGAGGCAGTTTTAATTGCAGCTCTAATTCTCGTATAGGTTCCACATCGGCATATATTACCATTCATGGCCTGGTTAATCTCTTCATCATTTGGACTAGGGTTCTTCTTCAAAAGGGCTGAAGCTGACATGATTTGCCCTGCTTGACAATATCCGCATTGTGGTACATCATGTTCCATCCATGCTTTTTGAACGGGATGGTCTCCTTTCTCAGAAAGCCCTTCAATGGTTGTAATCTCAGCCTCTTCAACGGAAGATACAGGTAATTGACAAGCCCTTACAGCATTTCCATCCATATGAATGGTACAGGCACCACATTGGGCAATACCACAGCCAAATTTAGTTCCTACCAGATCCAAATGATCTCTCAAAACCCAAAGCATTGGTGTATTTGGGTCTACTTCTACCTGATGCAATTTCCCGTTAATTTTAAGCTTGAATTGTGCCATTAGTCTATGTATTTGGTTCTAAATTAATGCTTTACAGCATTTAAATCAAATGGATATATTTTTTTTATCAACTTATACCTGAGTTCCTTCACATTATAAAAGCTGGTTTCAGCCATTCAATTGATTTATAAATGGTTGATCATAAAACCTCTTTCCTGTAGCCTTATACAAGGCATTGGCCACTGCTGCGAAAATAGGTGGATAGGCAGGCTCTCCTAAACCTGTAGGATCTTCGCCATTTTCTACAAAATAGGTGGCTATGGATTTGGGAGCTTCTTTTATTCGAATCATCCGGTATGTATCAAAATTGGATTTATTTATTACCCCATCCTCAATTCTTAGTTCCCCAAACATGGCTGTCCCAATTCCATCAATTACTGCCCCTTCACAAAGATTTCTTGCTGCATCTGGGTTTACAACAATTCCACAATCTATCACATTTGTCACCTTCTCAAAGTGAACTTCACCATTTGTTACCTTTAAATCAACTACCTGAGCAGCATAACTATTGTGGCAATAATAAGCTGAAACGCCTTGATGCACTCCTTCAGGGGCATTTCCCCAGTTTGCCTTTTTCTTCACCATTTCTAAAACCTTGGCATAACGTTCCGGATTGTAATCGTTATTTTCACCCACAGGGTTTTCCTTTGCCCTTTGTAACAATTTCAATCGAAACGCTATAGGGTCCTGCCCCGATACTTCCGCGATTTCATCTAAAAATGATTGCTCCACGCAAGCCATAAAATTTGACCTGGGTGCACGAAAGGAACCGGTAGTAATATTTGAAGCTACTTCCCAACCTTCAGCTAAATAGTTGGGCACAGCTCCTGCGGGAAATCTATTGGCGTACAATGGATTTTCAGGTAAGCCGCCAGCATTGACATGAAAAGCTACCAATTCATTTTTGATGTTAAATCCTGCACGATAGGTAGCTTGGTAGCGGGACCGGTATACTCCTGCAGTCATTTCGTCTTCCCTGTTGTAAAGAAGTTTTATAGGCGCGCCTGTTTTTTGGGAAATCACTGCTGCTTCAATTAACCAATGGGCATAAGATCTGCGCCCATAGCCCCCTCCAAGTCTTGTCATGGATATTTCGATATTTTCAATAGGGATCCCTAGCCTGTCTGCAAGTGCCTGTTCCGTTAATTCAGGCTTCTGTAAAGGCCCTGCACAAAACACCTTATCCCCTTGAACATGGGCAAAAAAATTCATAGGTTCCATACAGTTGTGAGCCAGAAATGGCCCGGAAAAACTTCGTTCAATTACCCTAGTAGCTTTTTCGAATTCTTTTTTAGGATCACCATCCATCCTTTGTTTCTGAGGGCTCATGGCGGCATGCCTCATTTTATGTTCCTGCTCGGCACTATTCTCCAATCCTTCAGGAACCACTCTTACTCCGGCTCTACCAAACATGTCACGTTTTTCTTCAAAACCTTTCTGAATTTCCCATGAAACTGTAACAGCTTTTTTGGCCTGTTGAACTTGCCAGGTACTATCTCCAACCACAGCAATAAGATCTGTAAATTGAACGGTGTCAAAGAAAGTTCTTTTATAATCATCCTGAAGGGATTTAATTGCAAATACGTCCTTTATTCCCGGCATTGCACGCGCTCGATTGGCGTCAAAAGATTTCAATTTCTTACCAATGGCCGGCGGATGAATAATCATCGCATAAAGCATTCCCGGTTTTTTGAAATCTATGCCGAAAAGTGGTTTTCCTGTTATAATTTTATGTAGATCAACGTTCTTTTTAGAAGTTCCAATAATTCTAAAATCCTGGACTTCCTTTAATTTAACGTCTTCCGGTATGGGTAAAGTGGCTGCCAATGCGGCTAAACTCCCATAGTCTGCTTTTCTTTTTCCTGAAATATCCAATACAAAACCGGAAGCTGTTTTAATTTCACTATCAGGAATATCCCAGGTTTTTGCAGCTGCTAAGATTAACATCCGGCGTGCAGTGGCTCCTGCCGTTCGCAAGGCTTTCCAACCGGTACGAATAGCCTGGCTTCCCCCAATAAATTGCCGTGTAAAATTGTCCGTATCTAAAGGGGCTTGTTCTACAATAACTTTGTTCCAATCGACATCAAGCTCATCGGCTATAATCATCGGCATGGAGGTTTTAACATTTTGTCCACCTTCGGGATTGGGAGACATCAAAGTGATACTTCCATTTTCCCCGATTCGAATGTAACCATTCAACCTGAACCAGTTTTTTGGCACACCTAAGCTTTCTTCCTCTTTAGGTTCACAGCTGACAATCCAGCCAAAATTCAAAGCCATCCCTCCTCCGGCTATAGCCGAAACTTTCAGAAATGACCTTCTATTGAAGTTGCTGGCAGGCCTAGACATGTCTTTTTATTTTATAGGTAATATAAATAATTAAGTTACTCATTATCAGTCCTAAAAACTAACATTCGGATGATTTTCTCGTGGGATTATTGTTCATAAAATGAAGAAACAGAAGTGAATTTCTGTAGGCTTTCCAACCATTTATTTACTGCTTGTCTTACCTCCTTTTTTTTTCACCTTCCATAACATATAAAATACCATCACGCTCTATACCCCAGTGGAGAAGCCTTTCAATACATGGCTGTTTTGGCAATGCCTTTTTACAGTTTTTAGCGGTTGCCGGCTATCATCAATTTGGTAAAAGAGAGGGCAGCCAACTTCCAGCCATCTGCTTTTTTTATATATACCTCAGTGACTTCAAACGGGTTGGTAACTTCATTCCCTCCCACCTCTGCAGTCAAAGTGATACGATTCAGCAAAATGGCCGTATCGTTTATTAACGCTACAGAAACCTCATGTATATCGGCGTTTTTATACCAAATACCACCACTACGAATAATATTCACTTCACGCTCCTTTCCCCAAGAACCTCCCATATGGACAAATACCGCTTTATCGTCAAAGAGTTCAACCAATTTTTCAACCTCCTTCTCTGCCATCCACTGCCATTTGTTTTTAGAAAGTTCAAGGATTTCTTGTTTCGTTTTTTCCTCTTGTCCAATAGCAAATTGTGAGATCGGTAAGAGGGTCAATACAATAAAAATCGTCTTTCTCATTGCTATAATGTTGAAGGGTTTAATGTTCAATTTCATGAGTATCCCTAACACTGCTAAAGGTGAAAACCAGCATTTTCCAGTCCTCTCCCTGTTTTTGATAAACTTCTGTTACTGTAAATTCATTTTCAACATCATTGCCTCTTACAAAAGCGGTCAAGGTGATTCTGTTCCATACTACTGCAATGTTGCCTGAAAGCTCTACCACTGAATCATGAACCTCAGCATTTTTATACCAGATGCTTCCCGTTTCAATAATCTCCAATTCACGATCTTTTTTCCAGCTTCCACTCATATGGACAAACCTAGCCTTATCGTCAAAGAGATCTTCCAGTTTCGACACCTCCTTTTCAGCCATCCATTGCCACTTGTCCATAGAGAGTTTTTTTATTTCCTGCTCTATGGCAGATTGAGCAAAAGTGATGGAATTGCATATAAAAATAAGACCAAACAGGCATAAGTACTTTTTCATTTAAATCTGGGTTTTGATAATTAATTTTTTATTCCTGGAAATAATAAAAGCCATTCATTCATTACGAATAGACAAAAAAATTTCTAAATATTTAACCCAATTCAATAGAATGCATGGTTCTCTCATCCGAATGTCAAATTTGATCTACGAATGAATAGGGCTTCTATTAAAGCATGGTCGGGAGGTGTGGGCATTACCACTTATTGGATTAAAAACACCTACTGTAGATCAGTACTGTCCTTTGGATGATTGCTATAAAATTGTGTTATTTAAAAAGCTATATTTCCACAATGAAAAATAATTTTATTTCTCGACCAGCCTTCTATGTGCTGCATGTCTTTTTTTGGCTATGCTATGGGACGATTCTGTACGCCTCCTTAGGCAATTGGATCAATTCTTCTCGGGAAATTTCGAGAGCGGTAGTTTCTGATGTCTTAACTTCCTCGGCCATTGCCTATTTGAATTATTACCTTTTGCTACCGAAACTTTATAAAAAAGGGAAATATACCGCTTACATTTTGGCTTCCATTGCGGTGGTCGTTACCATAGTCTTACTGAGGGTAAACCTGTTAGGAATGACCCACAGGTCTGTAACCTATACCTACTTTATTCGATCAGTACCTGCCTTTGGCTTTTACCTTATCACCACCGTCATTTGGTTTTTTGCCAATATGATATCAGCGCAGCGAAATGAAATTGAACTTAGAAACAGTCAATTGGCAACTGAGTTGAAGTTCCTGAAACTTCAATTAAGTCCACATTTTCTTTTCAACACCTTGAATAATATTTATTCTATGGCGTATTTCAAGGAAAACAACACCGCCCCTGCGATTATGAAACTCTCTGAAATGATGCGACATATGCTTTATGAAGACCAAGGGCGGTATGTTTCACTTTCCAGAGAAATCAAATTCATGGAAAATTTCATTGAATTATGGAAATTAAAGCTCGATGAAAAGCCACGGATAACGTTTAATTATGAAGGGGTATTGGAAAGGCATAGGGTTGCCCACTTGATTTTTTTGGTTTTCCTTGAGAACGCCTTTAAGCATGGCAACACCATTGACGGGAGGATAGCCATTAAGCTTAGTATAGATGCAGAAGACATCCTTCATTTTTACATTAGCAATGATGTAATTCTTGCCCGTAAAACAGCTGAGGAAGAAAGTGGGGTTGGCCTGCTGAATGTGAAGAAAAGGCTTAACCTTATTTATTCGGGAAAGCATGAGTTGAAATTAAATCAAAATAACAGCTCCTTTGAAATAAAATTAACCATAGACCTGAAATGAAATACCATATCCTTATCGTAGACGATGAGCCACCTGCTAGAAAATTACTTAAGGACTATGTTTCCAAGCTTGGTGATTTAGAATTGGTAGGTGTTTGCAACAACGGAGAAGATGCCTTGAGCGTGTTGAAGAAGCATCCTGTGGATATTCTATTATTGGACATCCGCATGCCATTGATGACAGGAATGGATTTGTTGGATGAACTTAGGGAAAAGCCATTAACGATCTTTGTAACAGCCTATGAAGAATATGCAGTTAAAGGTTATGAATTGGATGTGATTGATTACTTGATGAAACCAGTTTCATTTGAGCGTTTTAATAAAGCCATTGAAAAGGCCATCGAATACCTGTCCGTTCAGGTTACTTCCAAGCATGCCAAAGAAACACCAGACTATTTTTTCATAAAAACAGATACCCGCATTGTGAAAATTAGATATGAAGAGGTTCAAGCCATAGAAGCCCAAAGAGAATACATCAAAATCATTACTCCAACAAGAAAGGTTTTGTCTTTAATACCCCTTACAAATGTGGCAAATGGCTTACCGGAGGATTTTGTTCGCATCCATCGTTCATTTATTATCAATATGAGCCAAATTGATGAAGTTCAATCCAATGAAATCTTGATAGGTAAATCCTATTATCCCATCAGCAGGAATTACCGAGAAGCATTTTTCAAAAAACTGGAAGAAAGAAGGTTGTAATCATGTAGCATCAATATGTTTTCCGGCGCTTTTTAATTAACATGAAGTACATACCCCCTACCACGGATATTTTTAATTTGAACATTCGGGTCTTGCAATAGCTTTTTGCGAAGTTTGGAAACAAACATATCCAGGCTTCTGCCCACAAAGACCCCTTCATCTTCCCATATTTCTTTTAGCAGGTGATCTCTCTCAAGCATTTCGTTTGGGTGTAAGGCAAATAGAGTAAGCAACTTATTTTCTTTCTGGGAAAGTTGAATTTCCTCACTTCCGATCTTCAAAAGCTGTTTACTGTGATACAGTTCAAACTTCCCGATTCCCACGGATTGACTATTGTCCATGTTGTTACTCTTGCTGGGTTTAAGTGCATTTTTATTGTATAGCAACAAAAAGCCAAAGGCCAAAATCCCAAAGATAATAGGCACAGAAAAGTTAGATGCCCTCATTGGATTGTGTTCAAACCGGATTTTGATGCTATAGCAATCTTTTGGCTGCACACGGCCCTGACATGGAATTAGGGTTTTGTCTTTGTGACTGGACATTTGATAACTGTAAACAACCTGATTGTCTATGCATTCCACAACATTAACCAGATATTTGTCTTCAGCTTTTTTGCCCACCAAGCCTTCCCCCAAACCCTTATGAATGACTTTGACCAAACTGTCCGGGTCAAATTGGAAGGGGTTTTCAAATACAATAATATATTCACTCTCGCTGATTCTCTTGATTGGCAAAACCCTAGAAGTGCTATCCCCTGAGGCAAGCAAGATTTGGTGTCCCACATTTCTCAACCTGATTTCTCTGTTTTCTGCAAAATCATCTGACTTCCATGGCCACAAAACGACCATCACCAAAAGCATAGTGATCATCCCGATTCCGGCCGGTTGTATCAGTTTTTTCATTGTTCAAATATAAGGCTTAATAAAGGCCAAATGTCAATTTTACCCTGTTTTACAATCTTTTTACATTCTATTTACGATCTTGACTTTGGATAGCTTTAGGTTTGGACATGCTTAATAAATAAAAAATGAAAAAACACTTAAGATTATTTTCTTGGCTAATGCTGTTGGTTTTTATCGTCTCATGTAATGATCAAGTTAAAACTGACCAACCAAAAGACCATTCCAATTCCGAAAACCATCATTTAAACTCTTCCAAAGCGCCTAATTCTATCGTACGTAATATAGTACAGGATGACATAGGAAACATTTGGATGGCTACCTGGGAAGGGGTGTTTCGGTATGATGGAAAATCTTTTACCAATGTAACAAAGCAAGTAAGTTCAGCTCGCTTCTTTTCAGTTTTGGAAGACAGCAAAGGCAATATGTGGTTTGGAAGTATTGGATCAGGTGTATATTATTTTGATGGAAAAGACTTTCAACATTTCACAACCAAGGAAGGGCTTCCGAATAATGAGATTACCAGCATTTATGAGGACCAAGCAAATAATATCTGGTTGGGTACAAATGGGGGATTGAGCCGGTACGATGGAAAAACTTTTCAGAATTTTATGTTGACCAAAGATTCTATTGTTGAAGATAAAACAGGGAAAACAGTTCCGAATTTCACCCGCCCACCTAACGAGGTCAACTCCATCATTGAAGACAAAACGGGTATTTTTTGGTTTGCCACAAGGGGCAACACCTATCTTTATGACGGAAAAATATTTACCATTGTAAGCCATAAGGACAAGCCGTTTACCAATGTTCGATCTATAATCGAAGATAAAAAAGGCACTATCTGGCTAGGTGGAAATGATGGCCTATGGCGCTATGACCCTTCGACTTCGCTCAGGGCTGGTGGGGGTGAGTTTTCCAACATCAGCAAGAATTTTATTGGATACATTCACGAGGATAAAAAAGGCAATATCTGGACAAATTCAGAAACTAAAGAAGGACCTTGGGTACTTTCTCTTTATTATTCGCAGACCTTTTTAAATAAAACACCCGCTGCAACCGAAATAAACACCAAGGAAAGAAAGATGCTTTTTGGAATTTTAGAAGCCAATGATGGCAGTATTTGGTTCGGCTCTGATGGGGTGTATCGATACAATGGAAAAACCATAACCGATTTTAGAAGCAAATAGGCTGCACCCCACAAACGAATAGTTTTCAAAATACCCTTTTACCCATTCCAAGTGGCAATTGGAAGGGATGGATTCAATAGTGATCCACGGCTATCAAACCTTGCAATCCATCATAGTTTCTGATGGGTGTAAACATCTCTGATTTCCTATGCTCCATTCACCTATAGACTTAAGTGAAGCTTTGGCTCTTTCGGCCAAATCGTCTTCTTTGGTTACAAATAAGTCTTTATCTTGATCTAGTAATTGTTTGATCCTGAGTATAAGGTGACATTTTCGATAGTAGTAAAACGAGCTATAAGTCCAGATTTTTCACTTCTAAAATCCATAGCCTTTAGGTTAAGATTCTTAATTTATGGATTTTCTTTATCCAGTCGCTAAGTGACTAAGTCTACTTCGAATCTTTAGATTTACAAACGTTTCATTTTTTTCTCTACCATAAAGTAGACGTTTTTTTTGGTAAGTTAAGTTTCCACCTTAGAAGTATTTTATGCCTTTGTCAGCAGGATGTAGTTTATCATCCCTACCACCAGACAAACCCAAAACAGTCTTATAGACTGAATATTTATGGTTTGTTCTACCCTTCTATCCTTTCCAAGTGGCAACTGAAGGATAAATGAAATTACCAAAACAAAGAGGTGATTGGAAATCCATCTACTCAGCAATTGCTATAGACCTAGAACCTTCTTTAAAAAAAATATGTCTTTGAGTCACATTAAGGACTTCCGGACACACCTGTAAAAGAATAATAGTAAGCAACCGTTTTATTTGAATGAATTTTTCCTTGATAGTGATGAAAATCGCAGCTTTTATTCTGGTAGCAGGTTGGCTATTATGGTGATTTCTCAGAGGCTTGCAAGTTGTGTTTTACTATACTTTTTCTTTTGTTACTCGCGAACGTATGGATTCTGCAACAAAGTTGTTTAAAGACATTTTAGCTTCTCTTGCTAATAAAGCTGCTTTTTGATGTAATGAAGCTGAAATACGAACATTAAAGCTCCCTTTATAGGGTTTCTCCGGTGTTTTACCTGCTTCTTTACAATCAGCTAAATAAACATTTATCGCTTCTTTAAAATCATTTTCTAACTCTTGACCTGTTAAGCCTTCATAAGAAATTAAACCTTGAATACCGAGTACCTTTCCATAAAGTAAATTATCATCGTGGTTATACTCAATACTCCCTTTGTAACCTTTGTAATCTAAATACTTCATAATTCTAAAACCTCCTTTACTTGTTTTAATTGGTACGCTTTCATTATGCCACTTGGGTGCGGTTTGTGCAACATAATCGGTACACCCGATTCGTTTTCAAACTTAACCCTTGAACCACTGGTTTTACCCTTTTTTATTTCCTCAAAACCATAGTAACCTAAAAGCTTTACCATTTCATCGTAATGAAAATCTTTAGGTTGTGTAAGAAATCGTTCCAGTAGTTTTTCTTTCTTAGACATAAACACGAAGTAACTGTATTTAGTTGCTATTTCAAAGTTTTTTTTTTTAGAACAATAAATACTTGTTTACGTCTTCTTGAAAATTGTCTAAACCGTTATTAAATACGCTTCTGTATTGCTTACGTAATAATAACCAGCCATAAATTGTCCCCCTAGGTGTAGTTTATGACTTCGTAAACTGGGTGTAGGCTTGCAAAACACCTTTCTATTATTTTCAATTTGCAATTGGAATTGGACGGAATTACCAATGATCAACGATTATCAAACCTTCTAATTCAGCATAATTTCATCTGTTGATAATTGTTTTTAATGGTCAGAACTTGCCCCGGTTTATCGGGGTGGAATCTCGCATAGCTGATGATCGTCTAATCACGTGACAATTGGGTCATGCTCGATTTCTTGCACTCGAACACATGTAGTCCTTTGGTTTTTCCACGATTCCTGCCCTTACCGGATTCTCATGAATACAATTGGAATGTGAAAAAATAGGGTATTTCATCTGTTTATATTTGTTTTCAAAAGGTCAGAACTTGCCCCGGTTTATCGGGGTGGAATCTCGCCACAATAATCATCCTTATGCATAACGATTTCGTCATGCCTATCTGCCTCGGGCAGGCTCGATTTCCTGATCTCTTATTTGATAAACCGCACCCATAACTAAAAATAGTCTATCCTTGATTGAATTACAAATAAATGATGCCCGAGTAACTGAATAAAGTGTCGTTGATTTGGATGGGGTCTCAAATTTCAGTCAAAAAGTATTCAAAATTTTGTCCATTTGTTTACTAAAGAGGTCTTTCAGAAGCCATTGTAAATGGCATATAAAAGGTTTCGACTTCAAAGTAAGTTAGGAATAAAAGGGGGTAGAGGATTCTACACGAAACCCTGATCCAGCTTGGTGGCTATTTATTCCTTTTCGGTTTCCTGGTAGGTTTCTGATAGTTGCTAAAAATATCCGTGACAATAACGATTTCACTATCAACCATGTAAATGATTTTGTAATGATATTCCTGCAAATATCGGTGCCCTTTCCCAAGAGATATCAGGTCATCTTCTACTCTTCCTCTATCCGGATAGTTTTCAAGCGTTTCTGCTCTGTCAATTATTTTATTTACAATCTCAGTCGCTTTTTCGGGACTGGCTTCCTCTGAATAATGATCGTAAATCTCTTTCAAGCACATTTTCGCCCACTCTGAAAACCTAACCTCCCTGGATTACCAATGCTTTATTTCTTCCCTGACCTGTTTTGACGTTTTTACACGGCCTTCTCTAATGTCCTTTTCAGACCTTTCCGCCCTGGATATTAGTTCCTCTTTTGTGATAGCTGTGCCATCGGGTTTATATCCAACAGGTGAAGCTATTTGGTCTGCTTTAATCAGCCCATGAATAAGTTTTAACACACGATCATCTGCATGTTGAAGGTATTGGCTTATTTCTTCTCGTATTTTAACTGTGTCCATCGGTTTTTTCTTTTCGTTCCCTAAAGTTAACGATTCCGTATTACAATTTGATTGGTTCCAATGGAGGATATTTCAGTTTTTGACTTTTCTTAGGCGGTAAACAAAAAAGTTCCACCCGATGTATTTCATAATGTTTTCGGCTGTCATCAGAATAATATTCTGTTTAGATTTGTCCCTTTAAAGCTAGATAAGGCTTTTTAAATTAAAGTTCATCCCAGACTGGGTGTAGGTTTGCAAAACACCCCCCCTTCTATTCTTTCCAATTTGCAATTGGAATTGGACGTAATTACCAATGATCCACGGTTATCAAACCTTCTAGTCCAGAATAATTCCACATACTCAAACACATGTAATCATCTTGTGCCATGCCGGGTCTATGTATTCGTTATAAATGGATTCAAAAACAGGTTCGATCACCTCAATGATATTCGAAGGAATGTCATAGGTAGTGATCCGCTGGAAATCTATCCTTTCAGTGATGCTACTGGTGACTGCTCCGAAATTTTTCAGCGCGTCCTGAACCGATTTCATGGTTTCGTATTTCACACTGCTCCGCACCCTATTGGGAATAAATATGATTTTGGCGTTCGGATTAATTTTTTTGATTACAAAGGAAAACTCGATGGTAGAGGACACGGAGTATTCGTCATAACTGAAGGGACATAGGATGAGGTCCGATTTTTGGAATACCGGAACAAGTTCATCATCATCCATTTTACCCGCCAGGTCAATGATGCTGACCTGATTTTCTTTTTTGGTGTCCTTTTTTTGTATGGCATTAAATTGAGACAATTCGGCGGCCTCTACGGGGTACAACGGCGTGTTTTCAATCATTTCTGCCGCCTGGGCCTTATTGTAAAGCGACCGTTGAAAGTCCATGTCATAGACCTTTACCGGTTTGTTTTTGGCCAGGGTTAGGTAGTTGGAAAATAGCACCGAAAGGGTACTTTTACCGACTCCTCCTTTTTGGTTTGCGAATAGAATTATCATATGCATTGGTTTTTATCTGATGCTTCTCTTTTTGTTGTCTTTATCTTTGTTTCTTCTCCTTCCATGCATTGCTTCGTCGTCCACATCCTGATGGATATCCAGGTTAATAGTGGGAAGTGGGGACACTGTCTCCCGGTCTGGTTCGGCGTATTCATTGCCCAAAGTGTGGGGTAAGACCTTTTCGCTGTCCGCTTGTATTGGTAATTGAACTTTTGAATTAGAACCTGATTCGATATAAGCAGGTTGTTCTGCCCCATTTCGGAGAGGGACTTCCCAAAGTCTGGCAAATCTGTTGTATTCTTTATTTTGCAGAATGGCTTCCAGCCGAATAAAAAACCGCTCTTGAGTGTCCAGTAAAAACAAGCGCTTTTCGTTTACCAGTAGGTGTAATTTGAATTCCTCAAGACCCGTTTGGAGGTTGGGGTAATCTTCCAAAACAGACAGTAATTTCAACCGGTAAGCCGTATTTTCCGGAAAACGTTTGATTCGAAAAAGGGTATCTGAAGCGCCTGTAATGCTTTTATAAGCAGGAATATCTGATGGAAAAAGAAAATTGATCACTTTAACTTTATCCTTGGTTTCTTCCTGAATCAGATTTTTAAGCGGATAGATTTCACCTCCCTTGAAGATGATTTTCCTGCTATGGTCAATAATCGTATAGCCATAAGGTTTCTTGCCATCCCTGCCATGAAACAACAGTTCTATTCCAAATTTTTCTTTGAGAAAGTCGGCCATTTCTGACCGGTAACCCTTTGGTTTCCCAAGGCGATTGCCTTTCAGCGGTTCAAATATTGGAACAGGGGTGCTGCAGTAAACCTTCCTGTACTTTTCAAACAAGGCATGTAGCTGCTTTTTTCTTGCCTTGTCAATGGTATAGGCATTGGTCTTGTGCATTATTTCCTTTAGGGAAAGTTCGCCTTGTAGCAAACCAAATTTATACAGGAACAATTTATCTTCTTTTTCCTGAAGGTTATATCCCCGAGTTTCCAGATATAACTTGGCCTGGTTGAGGGTGGAAAAGGTAAATGATTTTAACTGATCCAGGATCTTCCTGCATTCCTGACCCGGATTTCTTTCCATGATCTCCAGCATGCATTTCTGTGTCCTGATCCTTTCCATACTGTCATTAATCTTTTTGCCATCGTTGCCGATTCTGGAGGAGACCATATGGACATGGTTGTTTTTGGTATCTCCATGGAATACGATCAGGTAAGGGTTGTTTCCATAGCCCATTTTTTCAAGCCACTCCTCGGCCATTTTGGTGAGTTCCTTCTTGTTGTATTCTCGTTCCTTGCAAGAAATCATGGCATGAAATTGTTTGTTTTGTACCCTGGAATTTCGGTTAGAATGGACTTTGAGAAAGGTTTTCATTTCAGCCGGGCTTACTTTTTGCGCCGATTGCAGGTAACCGAAATTTTTGAATTTCATCAGTTCACCTTTGCCGGACTGCATTTTGTTGGTGTTGTAGGAAACCCCTTTGAAAGTACTGGTGGATGATAGAATTTTGACTGTCATCAGCTGATGGATTTATAAATTTTTCGGAAAGTCCTGTTCATGTCCTCCTGAAAGTCAAGGTGCCGGTTTAGAAGCGTATTAAATCTTACAAATACCTTAGGGTCCAGGTCACTTACCTTGGAATATTGATTGGCATGCCTGGCCAGTTGATTGATATTGTTGTTTACCCTACCCTGCTCAGCTGCAAGATCAGACAGGGTATTAAGCAATTTATCGGTCTTGATAATGGTTGCATCTCCCTGGATTTTCCGGATCAGGTTCCTGAGTGTATCGCTTCTGGAAACACCTGCACTCCCAGCAAAATCATCCAGGAATTTTGCCTCCTGCGCTTTGAGCCTGAAGGTGATTTTGTGTGTTTTATTTTCATGGTGATCCTTCATGTTTTTCAGGTTGTCTGGTTCTTGCTAACTATTAACAGACCCAAAGAGAAGGAAAAAATATAAGGAAGGAAATACGTAAAAAGGGCTATTTTAGGTGAATACGTAGGTATGCGTATATAGAAATGTAAGGTTATTCAGGTATATATTGTTCAATAAAAACCAATTTGCTTATCCTAGACTATTTTGGGTTGACCCACCTGAAAAAACAACACCAAATGGATCTGATGGAAATAATAGAAGATAGGCATACCAGAACAGCTACCTTAATAGTCATTCAATTACCAGTTGGAAGTTGGTTTGATATTATAGGGGAAGCCACTAATGTTGATGTGATTTTGGATAGATTGGTGCATACCTCTTGAAGAATTGAAACCAAAGGTGAGTGTCTTAGGAAAATAATATTAGTTTATCTCACTAGCCTTTTTTAGTTACCAAAATCCAAGGGGGACAATATCACCGTTGGAGGGGTCAACATCACCGGTATTTCCAGATAAAAAGCATCATCGTCTTTTTGGCCAAAAGAAAGCATTTGCTGCCCATGGAAACTCATAATAAATTCATCGGCTAATTTTTTAAGTTTTTTGATCTCAAACTCATCAGAAGAACTTCCGATTGTTTTTACAACCTTATAAACTCCTAGATTTTTTTCTATAACCTGAACTGATACACTGCCAGATCGATTCGTTTTAGCTCTCACAAACATGAAGTAAAGCTACAAATAAAAAAAACGGGACACCCAAGACACCACCAAAAAACATCCTCAGACGCTGGGATCAAACGTTATTAGTTTAATAATTGATAATTGATGAAGTCAGGAGCAATTAAGGCTGATTGCCGAACTGGACGAAGAAGATAAAGAGGTGATCTTTAAAATGACTGATACCATGCTTACCAAAAAGAAGTTTAAGACCTTCTTTCAAGAGAACATCAGTAAATAAAAAAGCCCCACCGAATTGAGGCTTTAAATCTATTTTAGTTTACTAAAACTTATACTACGATTTCTTGCGATTAAGTCCATTCCTTTTTCATCTAAATATACAACCGTATTAACAACAGTATCTTTATCTAATGTATCAAACTCCTTGATTTCAACTTTGGATGACAACTTACCATCTTTCATAAAATTGAAGACATTTCCTTTCTTCTCATAATACGAGATAGAGTCTTTAATAGAAAGAACAAAAGGATTTTTATACTCAAGCTCTCCATCATAATAATAAGCCATTGTATCGTTTCTTATTTCTACAATAAATCTTTCATCAGTTGACAAAACCCATCTGCCAGTAATGAGTTTCTTTATCTTTTCAGACTTACCTTGACTACCTGTATTTAAGGTACTACAAGCAAAGGCACTTAAAATCATTGAAAAAACTATTAAAAGAATATCCCTCATACCTAATTATTTAATAGTTCTATTAACTTTTTCAAACAACGATTTTCGCCTTGGAAAAGATTGCTTATCATAAAAGTTAACCTTTCTACTAACAGCATCAATATTGTAGCTATCTAAACCAAACAAACCATTTACTTTAAAGAAAATTAATCCACTTCTAACAGCTATTTGATGGTCAGTAGCCAATAACGCTGGCGTTTTCGTAAAATCGTAGCTTGTTCCGTATCTACTATTATACCTATTGCTTAAAGTTTTATAGTTGCTCTCCCAAGTTGTATGAATCAAGCCTCTACCTCTGTAGTCTAACCCATTTCCTGCCCCCCCCATATAAAAGAACAGCAAGCTTATCACCATCTTTTCTGACAGTATTCAAATATTCATCAGAATAGCTACTTAATCGTTTAAAATTCCCTCTAAGACCTGATAAACTATAATTTAGGTTTTCTATCAACTTTGTAAAGCCTTGCGTTTCAATTCCTGTTTGGGCTAAAAACCCATTTAACTCAGTTTGAGAACTTATTCCAAAACTCGACCCTTCTAAATTAAGAGTAGTTTCTACTGATTTAAGTAATCCTTTATCACTTTTAGGAAACAACGTACTTAATTCATTTTGAGTAACTCCCGCACTTGTAGAGCTCCAAGTATTATTATTCCAAGTCCATCTATAATCGTCTGTTCCTTCGCAATCATCTCCACATTTATCCCTTTGCGGAGCTATGGCTCCTTGTCCACCATAAGAACCAGATTCAGTAGGTTCCAAGCCTTCAAGCTCTATCATATCAATAACTCTATTACCACTAAATTGGTAACTTGAATAATATGGATATTTCGCAGCAAGTGGGTCTACCGCAAAAAAGCGTCCTAACCTTGGATTGTATCCTCTAAACGTATAATCAACGTAATTTCCCGCTCCATAAATCTCATCTATTTTTTCCTGTCCTTGGAACCCATATCGGTAACTACTATCCTGCTCGCTACGACCACCCATAGCCAAGCCAAACGGATAAAAGTCCGTCGTATTAATCAGGGATGTCCAAGTACTGTCCTGATCTAGGTGGATATTATCACTTACAACAGCTAGGACATTACCCAGGTGATTGGATAGTTCATACTTCTTGCCACCTAATGATCTGTAACCCGTCTTTGATGCGTAATTAACCAATCCTAGGCGTGAACTACCATAAATGGATTGCTCCGCTAAAGTGTCATTCTTATAGACACCCATTACGTTACCGCTTGCATCACGAACATAAATGGTCGTATCACTTTCAGTGATCTTGGCAATCCTGTTTCCTGCGGCATCATACCTAAAATGTACTTCGGAAGTATCGTTTTTGTAAACGGCCCTCACCTTACCATATGGCGTCCAAGCAATACTATCTATACCTTCGGCATTGTCACTAATCAGGTTGCCGATCTCATCATAGGTGTAATTTTCAGTCTCCGTACCATCCACATTCTTCAGTTTATTGCTGAAGTCGTAGTATTCGTATGTCAAATCATCTTGGAGAGACGTACTCTCATCCCTTCTCTGTAAAGTTAATAAATTCCCATTAGGATCATAGCTATAATCCGTATCGTATTTTTTTGGGTTCTCTGGATTGTAACTCCTTTGGACAAAGCCGGTAGTTTCTGAGCTGGTCAGGCTTCTGGCTTGAACGATTCGGTGGAGCTGATCGTACCCATAAACCATCGCCTGCATACGATCCGGCTCTCCCAAACTGGGAAGGTCAGTACTCATCCAGGAAATATTGCCATTGTACAAACCAGTTGCTGAGATTGTATCCCTTGTGTCTTTATAATGATCCCATAGTTCGTCTCGTGAATCGGAAATGGTTACACTGGGATTGATGGGTTTGTAATCCCCTTGGTAATACCCGAGCGCAAAGGAAAAGGCATCAGTTCCTGTACGGAATCCACCTAAGCTAATCATCCTTAAAGTGACCTCCTAGCTTAATTTCGAACCTTGTTTTACATATTCAAAATATTGAAGTCATTAAACCGCAATTGTCATGGAAGAAACAGAATAAATTAAACTAGTGAAGGAAAAAACAAACAGTAAAGGCCAAGCATTGAAAATGAATAAAGAGAAAAGAGCAATGCCGTTTTGATACTGATATTTGATTTAGATACCTCAATAAGTAAGAGGAATATTAAAGGGGAAAAAGAAAAAATTGTTACATAACCCATATCATCGTGACGGTAAACATAGTAAGTATTAAAAAATAACATACGTTCAAGACTATCGTAAATTAAATAAATAAACGGTAAGACATACAATATATGGCTTTTTTGGGAAAATGTTTTTTTAAAAATAAAAAACCATAAAAAGATCAAAATCATCTTTGATATAAAGTAATACCATCCGAAACTTGTGGCATATATGAGAGTTAAGCTAATAATATACGAAACTATAATTGTTGCCGTTTTCTTCATTAATTCAAGAATAATCTATTGAAGGGGAAATCCACAAGAGTAAATGCAATTGATTCCACGCAAAAACATGAACTTTGGCTTCTAAATTCATCTTGCCATAACTCGTGTTGAAATCCTAGACCTTTATCTAATGAATTAAATAATACCTTTTCATCGGTATAGAAAATGATTCCATCCTTATTATAACACCAATCGACAATTATCCTGCTGGGATCTCTATTACTTAATATCAAGTAATTATTTTCAGGTATTTCATAATCCTTATAGATACCTGGTACAATTACTGCTATTGAACCTTCGGCATTGCTAGAAAAAAAAATAGTTAAGTTTTTATCATTCACAGGTGATTGAATAACAGCCTTCATTTTAGTTAAACTAAACCATGTTATAAAATTTAAAAGCAAAATGACAAAGGACATTACAGTTAAAGATGCAACAATAAGCCCTTTTGAAACTCTTCTCTTATTCATATGGCCTCCCCCATCTTTCACTTGGTGACAAACTATTAACCATTTCTCGATATCTACCAATGCCAACTTCCCAGCCATATCTTTCCGCTTGCACCGTTCCTTTAGTTTCTGGGACTCCGTTAAGAGCTCTTCCAATTCGTTCTACCCAAGTGTAATTTGTATTAGTAAAGTCATTCATACCTTGCCTCATCTCAAATGCACGTTTCGTCACTAGCCAGGAAAGCCCAGAGTTCCCAGCAGATTTACCCGCCTGTATGTTACCGACATCCCTGGCACTGGCGATCAACCCATTGTCTAATCTAGCACCTCGATAATTGTAAATTGAATTTCCCTGTTCGCTCCGTTCTCCATCCCTAATTGCCTTGTAGTCATAATTATTGGGATTGGGTAGCAAATATCCAAGAGCTTCTAAATTTTCGTTCTTATCAAGGAACTTTTGGTGGGATTTATCATTGAGATCAATTCTGGCACCTTCCACCCAACTTTTCTTATCATAGTTATAGAAGGAACCAGTAAACAATGTTTCTCCAATGCGTTCACGTTCTTTATTCGCATTGAGTACATAAACCCCTCTGTCATCTCCTATCAAGCTTCCCCCAGTTACATTATATGTTCCGTCTTTATTGCTATTGACAAAGGTTGAGTCACCAAAGGGGTCAGAATAGAATATGGGGTTGCCGTCGAATCCAATGTAAGGACTTTGCCAAGGGAAATTGGTTGCCAATGGATCCACTCCCCACCACCTTCCTACGACGGGATCATACTGCCTGAATTCTGTTGTATAGCTCCTGCCGGGGCCATTTACCTCATCGTCCCCTTCCATACCATTAAACCCATACCTATAACTACTATCCTGCACGCTACGACCATCCATGGCCAATCCAAAGGGATAGTAATCCGTAACATTTACTACACTGGTCCAAGTGCTGTCCTGATCAAGATGAATATTATCCGAAACCACCGCCAGGACGTTCCCCAAGTGATTGGACAGTTCATACTTCTTACCGCCTAATGACCTGTAGCCTGTCTTGGATGCATAATTAACCAAGCCTAGTCGAGAACTGCCATAGACTGATTGTTCTATCAAGGTGTCGTTTTTATAGACAGCCATGACATTTCCAGAGGCGTCCCGGGCATAAACCGTGGTGTCTGTTTCGGTGATCTTCGCGATGCGGTTTCCGGAGGCATCGTACCTGAAATGGATTTCGGAGTTGTCGTCCTTATACACTGCCTTCACTTTCCCGTAAGGAGTCCAAGTGATGCTGTCTATGCCTTCTGCAGCATCAGAAATCAGGTTGCCGATTTCGTCGTAGGTATAGTTTTCTATGGTTGATCCATCTACATTTTTAAGTTTATTGGTTACATCATAGTAACTGTATGTCAAGTCCTCTTGAATGGCCGTCTGCTCATCCCTATTGTTACGCTTTAAAGTTAAGGTTTTTCATTAGAATGTTTGCCGCAACTTACTTAAAAGTACTAACAAAAAAATACTCACATAATGCCCCCCTGCAACCTGGCCCCTACCTAAAAATTTCCACAGGACATTTTCTTAACTGTCAGTCCTCATTAGGATCATAGGTGTAATCTATCATATTATCACTTATTTAGGGAAATCTGCAATATTTTTTAATGTAGATATCCACTACATTAATAAAAGATCTGGGAAAGTGTACAAAAGACATCTAATCCTTAGCATATTAATATTCAAAAGGCCAATAACATAAGGTAAACCATCTGGGGATCTGGATAAGGACTATATCCTCCAAAAGGCTCTATTCATATTCCCTAATTCTATTTGCGAATCAATAGCTAAGCCTTACTCATAATGAATATCCTTAGTTGAGATATCATTTTGTTTAAATGCATCTTCTATATTTTCGTAATCTAGATATTGAATCTGAAAAAGTTTGTTATCAGCAAAAGTTAAAACAATTCCAACTGTATAATCCAAACAGCATTCTGGAGCTACACGATTATACCAAGTATTGTTAATCGAAGTAGTTGCTTCCATTAAAACAAGTTTAAACATTCGCTTTTGGTTAAAAAGGATTGCATCATACGGTATTTCCAATGCTGACATTACTTCTTTAAAGTCGGAATTATTTGAAAATTTTTTATTTAATTTGAATAGGCTATCAGTAGTTGAAAAATACCTTACGCGTAACTCATTTTTAATTTGGAAATCGTCACTTTTTAAGTCATGGCTCAACACGATAATCGAATCCTTTGAATTATAAAACCCAGTCAAAAAAGGACCTTCAGTGTATTCTACTTTATTAAATTGATTATTCTTAAGCCTATTACTATTTTTAAAGTTAATATATTTAGGAATAAATAGATTCCAATATGTACTAGATAAAAATTCAACTCCCTTCTTTCTGTTATAAAAAATATAGTAATAATTACCAGCTACAAAAGATAACAATATTTTCTCATCAATTATTTTTGACAAGTTATTAGAATCTGTTTCCGATGGAAATATTTGTTTCCCTATTAAAATAGTATCCAAATACCCAATACTCAAGGTATCAGTATTATGAGAACTAATTACCTCAATTGCTTCAGAGCAAGAATATAACAATACAGTTACAATTAAAATAATAACCAAAGTTTGATTTCTGCCATTCATATTGAAAAGTCAACTTTTTAAAATCCTGTTTTTTGAATTAGTTTATATTCGATTCCATTGCCAAAATCAGAGCTTGGTCTAGCCTTTGTACCAACAGCATTATAATCCTTAGTTGCTCCTAACATTTTGTTTATTTGTTTGGACGTTTGTAAACTCAACTTAGATTTATAAAAAATTTGTCCATTGGTAAATGAATAATCTGAACATACAACATAACAACCTTCTGTCCACTGAATTGCTCCTGTAATTTCCCTTTTAGAAGGAGCCGGATGGATTCTAACACCTCTTCCTCCGACATAACCATTATTTTCTCCCTTACTTATTCCTGGTTGTACCCATTTTAAACCATGCGAGGAAGGGGCAGCAATTTCATATTGATCATCCGGTAATCTCTTTCCCGAATTTATTGAGGTACTTGGTTCCCCTCCAGGGATTGAATGTATAAAAAAAGCCACTCATTGAATGACTTTTCTTTTTCTGATTAACTGCCATAATAAAAGCAATAGTGATATTATCGCTCCTGTAAAGAATAAAAGTCTTTTCATAGTTATTTCTTTAGCACTTCCCTCAACTAAATCAGTCCATCTGTACTTATCCTTTACTTGTTCAAATTTAGTTTCTGACATATCTTCAAAACTGATTTCAGGGCTTCCATTATCACTTTTATTTCCTGTTTCGTAAGAAGATAAATACTTGATGTTATTTAAGCTATCTGTAACTTTTGCAACAATAGAAGTGTCATTATAGCCGTAGCCTAAGAAATTTTTAATCTTAAAATCACTATTCCTATATCTAAATCCAATACCCATCAATTCAAAATCATCATCATCCATTAAAACAAAGCTTTGCGGATATTCAAAATTAAATCTTGGCTTTACGTTGTATGGAAGCATATTACTGCAAAAAGCACAATCCCATCCATAATCATATCTTTCGCTATCATACTTTAGAGATAGAAAAACAAATACAATAAATGATAATCCAAGTAATAATCGAACTACTGTTTTTTTCATAATCTGTCAAGTTATTTTTGTTCTTCAACAGGTTTGAAAAAGAAAGTTCTTTCTCTTGTTTTATAATCATAAGGTGTCCCTCCAAACCTTTCTAAGTTTGGTCCTTTCCCATCTGGTTGATATTTCTTTATACCCAACCTTCCTAAAGTGTTTTCATCAATAAAATCAGGGTCCCAAAATCCATCTCTCGAAAATAATGTATAATTTACGGAACTTGAATTTCCATTGCCGTCCACCTTATAATCTACATTTGTTCTACCTATATGAAAAGTTTCACTTCTCAAGTCAACTGAGAAAAATCCTTCTGGCTCAACACTTTGGCTTGTGATTTTTTTATGTTTAGCTTGAAATTTATCTGAACTTAATAGTTCTACTGTAGAAGCATCTCCAACATCTGCAGATGCACCATTTCCGTTAAAATAATGACTTGTTGCTTCTTTAGAATTATTTACAACAGCACCACTTCCAGACTTAGAACCTACCCATAAATTATTTTTAGCAAAAGACTGTCCTTCTTTAAGGTTCAAAATTCCTTTATCATTTGCAGTAACTCCACCTCTGTTTAGGATAGTCATTGCATTTTTTTGACTTGTTCCTAAAAATTTCGCTAATGAATATGATTGGTCGCCTTTTTCAGCAACAAGATTCCCTACTGCATCCCATTCCCACCTACCATCAGGGTCAGTATACCGTATTGGGTTATTAAAGCCAAATCTGTATGATGTCCAACCTGGTGCATCAGATGCGAGAGGGTCAACACTCAAAAACCTCTGTGCGGTTTTTACATCGGCTTACATTTTTCCCTACACGGCTTTTCAATCAAAGAACACTTGCAAAATGCCGTTGCACTTACGCTGACTTAAAAGGAAATCTAAGGATTAAGGGAAATTTGAATCTATAAGTAATTGCCACTGGTCAGAAAGAGAGACTTTTCTTATTGTCTCTGATCTATAGTTAATTTCCTCTTCTTTACATGTATCATATATAAAATATACTGAAGGGTAACCTTTTTGATAATATTCAAAATATAATTTGTCAAAATAAATCAAAGAATCGCACTTTTCATTTTCTTTTTCCATATGAATATTTGAAACATGCACTTGCTCCATAAGTCTTGTCAAATTTTCTTCTACTATTTCTATTTTCAATGTAGGCGTTTGCAAATTCGGATTAACAAATATCATTCTACCTAAATCTTTATTCCCACTATCCTTTCCATAATAGCTTACTAAATAATCCTTGATTACCTCAAAGTCTTGCTTTCGCTCTTTAAAGTGTTGCAGATACTCCTTTTCATCATTTTTTCCCGCACAAGAGGCAATTAAAATGACAAAAAAAATCACTGCACTAGTCCTAAAAACACTATTTTTTATCCTTCGCATTTTCTCTATATTCTATTCGTCTTTCCAATACTGCACCTTTTATACTATTATCCTTTAGTAGATTTAGAGCTTTGATTCTTCCTGCGGATATTGCTTTCTGTTCATGAGGCTCATCTGACCTCCCTTGGATTTGGCTTCCCGCTTCAGCGATTGCATTTGGAGAAATAAATGATGCGTGATATTCTAAAGACAAACCCCACAAATAATTCCCAGCTTCATTAGCATTATAGGTTACACCATCTATCTCAAGTAATTGATTTCTTCCTATTAGCCTTAGATCGTACATTTTACTCTTAAAATCCAATTCTTTTCCAGACCCCCTAAATGCATTTGATTGTAAAGCTGTAGCCTGCTCAACATTTCCATTGTACACGTCATTTATTATATATGAAGCATATCCCAAAGCTGAAATGAGGTCCTCTTTTTGTAAAGTTGAAATTCCAGAAAAATCACCTATTTCATCTATTCCATTATCTCTGCCCTCAAGAGTTTTGTAGCTATTAGCTGTATAGATTCTATTTGCTAATTGAATTTTAAAAATTTCCTCACGAGGAGCATTGGCATTAACAATTGTTATTTCTGAGTTAATCAGTTGAACTTTAGGTTTTCCAGTAGTAAAAGTGAACCTTGTTTCAACTTTTTCAAGCCCATCTAAATCGACATTTCGAATAACATCATTCTCGGCAAAAGAATACGGGCTATTCCATGGAAAATCCTCTGCCAACGGGTCAACACTTAGGAACTTCCCTATCCTAGGATTATAGATCCTAAAACCGTAGTCGTAATGGCTTTGATTTCCCCATTCTCCGCCATCATCGAGTTCCTTGCCGTTGAACCCATACCTATAACTACTGTCCTGAACCGTACGGCCATCCATAGCCAATCCAAACGGATAATAGTCTGTAATATTTACCACACTTGCCCAGGTGGAATCCTGGTCTAGATGGATATTATCTATTACTACAGCTAGGACATTTCCAAGGTGGTTGGATAGTTCATACTTTTTGCCACCTAGGCTTCTGTAACCCGTCTTTGAAGCATAATTAACCAATCCTAGGCGTGAACTACCATAAATGGATTGCTCAGTTAAGGTATCGTTTCTATAGACTGCCATGACATTTCCAGAGGCGTCCCGGGCATAAATGGTCGTATCCGTTTCAGTTATCTTCGCGATGCGGTTTCCGGAGGCATCGTACCTGAAATGGACTTCGGAGTTGTCGTCCTTATACACTGCCCTCACTTTCCCGTAAGGAGTCCAAGTGATGCTGTCTATGCCCTCTGCATTGTCACTAATCAGGTTGCCGATTTCGTCGTAGGTATAGTTTTCTATGGTTGATCCATCTACATTTTTAAGTTTATTGGTTACATCATAGTAACTGTATGTCAAGTCCTCTTGAATGGCCGTCTGCTCATCCCTTCTTTGTAAAGTTAACCTCCCCCACATCCTGGCCCTTCGCTAAATTCATACTAAGGTATAAATTTTTTACGCTCAGTCCTCGTTTGGATCATAACTATAATCCGCATCATATTTATTTGCACCTGGCGACCTCGAATCAAAACCAGTGCTTTGTGAACCACTCAAGCTTCTGGCCTGAACGATCCTGTGCAGCTGATCGTACCCATAAACCATAGCCTGCATACGATCCGGCTCTCCCAAGCTGGGAAGGTCAGTACTCATCCAGGAAATATTGCCATTGTACAGACCAGTTGCTGAGATTGTATCCCTTGTGTCTTTATAATGATCCCAGAGTTGGTCTCGTGAATCAGAAATGGTTACACTCGGATTGATGGGTTTGTAATCCCCTTCGTAATACCCAAGCGCAAAGGAAAAGGCATCAGTACCTGTACGGAATCCACCCACTCCATCCCCCCCGGGATCTCCTTCCATTGGCATATTGATACCTTTCAGCCAGCCCTGTAGCGTATAGTAATAATCCATACCCTGAACATTGTACTCACCCAACTCTACCCTGGCCAGCGGTCCATGTGGGTAGTAATAATAGGCTGCATCCCTATTCCATACCAATCCATCTGTGCTTGTCTGCACTTCTTCCAGTCGGTTGTCAGCATCGTATCGATAGCGGTGAATCAATTGATCAGGATAACCTTTTTGGTAGTGCACCTGGTTCACGTTGCCACTAACCAGATCATATACATACTCCGTACGTTTTGGGCCTACTCCGGGAAGATCCTGAAGCAGGGCTTTGACATTGCCATGGGGATCATAGCTATAATAAGTAAATATTGTATCGGTTGAGTTTTTCTCCACCATTGCTGTCCAGGATACCCGGCTGCGCAGGTATTCCTGAGAAAAAGTTGGATCTTTGGGTAGACCTGCCCGATCGTAAACCGTGAGCGTCACATCTACACAGCCATAGGTTCCACAATCGGGAAAGGTTAAATCTTCCAAATTCACCTGCAAGGTATCGGTGGGTTCTATCGAATAAATCTCCCCTGTCTCTATCACTCTGCCCTGCTTGTCGTATCTGGTATAGCTGTACAGATCATTCACAGTCTGTTTGGCATTTTGCGACAATCGAAGTTGCCCGGCCTTATTGTACCAGAAACGGCTTACTCCACCATCCGGGCTGTCCTGCCAAATCAATTGGTTTCGGCTATTGTATTGGTAGCGGGTTTCCAGTCTGTGATAGGGATGAATAGCTGTACCACCTTTCACCGATGTAACCTGCTCTCCACTTAGTGGCTGCACTCCTGCCGGGGGCACAGTTTGAACTAGGCTACCGGCCTGATCGTAATAGTAAAGGGTATAGTGGTATTCCTTGGGAATATAAGTGTAAGACAAACTCTCCTCCGTCAGTTCCAAACAACTCCTGTCAAAGGTGGCATAGTATTCTTCTATTCTCCGATCGAGCATTTTCGATGCTGCCAGTTCTTTTAGCGAAGAGGCCCTGGCAGCCTTATCCGCCATACAAGAATCCAATACTGCCTCCCAATCCGGGCTATAGAAAAATATGCTCGCAGATGAGGTAACAGTGGGCCCTGATCCGTTCATGGAGGGAAACTCTCAAAAACAAGGTAACCAAATGTAAATAGGTAAATGCAGGAGTATAGGTTTTAAATCTTAAGAATAAATAATTATCTTGTATTCTAAGTAACTCGATTGGCCTCACCAGCTAAAAACATCCTTAAAAACTGAAAATTAAATAGATACATTTATCAACAAGCAAAATCTGAAGGTTAAAAAGGGTAAGTTTTGATTCCGCCATAGTTTTTAGTCTTAATGCTATCTGTAAAATATAAATGCGATATTTCACCGTATTAATCATTGTTTTATTATTAAATGGTTGTAAAGAACAAGCAGAGAGTAACACATCATTAGCTACCCAGTTGATATCTACCGGCAAAGACGAATATCAATGGCTTCCAAAATTAGAAGAAGGACACTTACTTATTGAAGTGGAAAAAATCAAAGATCGTCTCACTCAACTTATAATTTTAGATTCGGTTGAACTGGCACTTGAAGAAATTTACTATCGAGATCAAATATATCGTGACAGTATTCAAACAGTACCTAACTTAAAGAAAGCTGATATAACACGGCTTTATCAAAAAATTAATCACTTCGATAAAATAAATTCGGAGCTAGCCATAAAACTATTAAAAAAATGGAAATGGCCCAAAACAAGCCATATGTCAAATGAAGCTCAAGAGGCTCTCTGTTTAGTAACAGTACACAATAACATATTAGAATTAAATCAACTTGTATCTGAAAATTTTCACAGAGCATATCATATTGATTCTTCGTTTAGCCCCTATATGTTTGCTGTAATTTCGGATAGATTATCACTTAGAGCTGGTGGGCAATATATTTTTGGAACACTTACTTTTAAGCCAGAAAATTACTCTGAAAGCGAAATTAATCAGATCAATACAAACAGATCTAAATTGGGATTAAAGGATCTATTAAATAGATAGTCAAGTAGGTAAAGGGGAATCCCACCCCTAAATGGGTCATTCCATAAGGCGCTTAACATCCTGTCGGTTGATTCATTATGTTATACTAATATGTATCTCAGTCCCCTATTGTAGAAAAGGTTTGGAAAAGAGACATTAACATATCTAAGCCATGTAACTATCTTGACCTTGCTTTCTATGAAGCTTTTTTATTTGTTCAGAATCCACTTGATCAAACGATGGAGCAGGTAATAAAACACTGGTTTTAAACTTCTTCGTCTTATTTTTCCATTATAGTGAACCGCGATGCATAAAATGATTCAATTTGTGTCACTACATTACTTTTAGCATTCCAGATGATTAACCCACCTCAGCTGTCCTTTCACCTTTAGTAATCTTATTCAACAAATCAAACTTGTTATTACTTTCTGCTTTTTTGAAAATATTCTGCATATGTTTATTCACTGTTCTTTCGGAGATAAACAAAGTGTCAGCTATATCCTTGTATATATGACCTTCTCGAACCAATTCGCAGACTTCAATTTCACGCTTTGTAAAGCCAAGCTTGGTACAGCGAATGGTGAAAATTTCATCTTCATTTTTGGTTTGCAGAAGATTCAGGGTTTCCAAATCTTTTCTATTTTCCTCGACCATGTTCCGGATGTAAAGTACAGTGATTACCAGGAAGCCACCATTTGTCAATAAAACTTCAGTAAGCTGTGTTACTTCCAAATAGGCCAACAAAGGCATCAATGTCCAGGGAGCTACAGCAACGTAAGATAGAATAGCATCGAAGGAAGCCTTTCTGGTTTTGTAGCGTTGCCGAATGCCCCAAAGTATATTGTAAACCATGTAAAAAGCATAGGAAAACGGAATGATCATTCCCACGTAGATCATGGTCTTAAAGTCTATTCCTATGGGATATAAAATACAGAAGAAAAGTACAAACGGTAAGATCAAAAATATTAGCACCCCGTATTTGGCATGAAATTCCAAATGTGTAATATTGAATGCCCTGTAAAAATAATAAGGAAAATAAGCTCCCATTCCGAAACCGGCACCATAGGCAAGAATGTATTGCAATGTTACTGACAGGGGTAAATCTTCATCTGGAAAAAGTCCTCCGGCCAAATTGTAAACAATCAGAAGAAAAAGCAAAATTAGGTAATATTTCCTCTTCTTCTCATTGGGCTTTTGGAGGTAAAAAACCAGTTGATGAGAAAACATCATCACCTCCAGCAAAACAAATACTAAGGTTACAATGTGAATTTCGGTATTCAGAACAGTCATAGCGTTTTAGGCAGTTTTCAGGAAGTAAAAGGGAAATCCAAACTTTTCGGAAACGGTATAAATCTCCAAACCGTGTTTCTGATACCAGGGGAGATTGCTCTCCGTAGATGTTTCAAGGTAAACAGGACGGTCAAGTGTTTTGGAATAATCCAGTACATGCTTCAGGATCTTAGTGCCAAAGCCATTTTTTTGCTTTTCCGGGCTGACCCCAACAAACCATAGGTAGGTAAAAGGCGCTTTGGGATAATGCTTCTTGATAAAGGATTCTCTGGATAAGGCTTTGGGAATATTTCCCACCCCAATGGTTTTGAAAATTAACTGTATATCCAGATAGGTACTTTTCCAAGAGAACTTTTTCTTATCCTGAAATTGGATCATGGCACAAGCATTGCCATCCTCCGAAATAAAAACTTCCCCCATATCAATGCAGTTTTCAAAAGAATACTCCATCAAATAGCGAATTTTTTCTTCTTCTTTGCCAGCAATGTAGTTGACACTTTTGTTTTTTTTAAATGCTTTCAACAGGATGGTCACGACCTGTTCCCTGTCATTTTGAGTTGCTTTTTTCATTTGATTTTTTTGTTAAAATCCGAGTTGCGAGGATTTTTCTTCTCCACTCCACATTGCACAACTGTCGAACAAGAAGGGAAATGGGAGGGGCAAGTTCGTCTTTGGTAGAAAAAAACCCAGTGGTTTTTTGTCGGACAAAGACACAACTTGCAAAGACCGCGCACAGCGGAATTCTAGTGGCACCAGAGCGGTAATTAGACTCTAGTTGGTTAAATAAAGAACTGTTTTAATGTAAATTAATAACTAAATATTACTAATAATATTGCTTAACATATGTTTTTATCTAAATATATACAAATAAATATTATATTTTTATTGGGATATAGGGATCTTTAAATACATGGTCATATGTGTATATGGATACCTGAATAGGCATTTATTATTGGAACTCAGCATTCCATTTTTCGTCATTCCCCCCTCCCCTTCGGAATATAATTAGGTATAGCATTATTTGAATAGGAATGTATGTAAGTATTGGTATATAGGCATATCCGTATATTCAACAATTTGCTAGGCAAAGCCTTAAGTCTCCTCCACTCATCTAGACATTTTCTTAGTTTTTCTGTAGTATCCTAAAAATCTTAATTGGTTCGGTTACCTTTTTACGCTTAAATTTTCCCTACTCATCCAATACTCGTTTAAATCTTTATGGGGATGAAATAATTCTGACTGGTCTCTGCAATGGGGTAGGCTATCCATTAATTTTCTGGCCGCCTCTTTCCCAGCCTTATCCCTGTCCAAAAATAAGTTTACACAGCTGTACTTATTTATTTTCGAATAGAACCCCTGTAAATTAGCCAAAGAATTAAGCACCATAAAGTCCTCTCGGTAATGGTCCCCTTTTCTCATCTCCCTATAACTCAGCAGGTCAAATATTCCTTCAAAAAGGCAAAGATCAGCTGAATTGTTACAGTAGGTAGATACCCCCTGGGCAGTGCAGCCTTTCCAATATTTGTTACGAATTGCCCAACCATTTTCATGAGGGTTGCCTAGACCAAAATATCTGTTGTCACCAATGCGGTAATAGACTTCACGGCAAAATTCTTTAGCTGTGTCCAGAAGGATTCGCCTAGATTGAAGGTAATCCGTTATTGCGCTATTGTTTCCTAATGGTTTGGTTTTAATTATCTTGATTCCTTCAGCTGTCTCTACAGATGGGTCGGGTCGGGGAATAGCAGGCTGATGAAGATAAAAAGAAGAGCCACTTACCGTTTCGATTTCCCTAATAGCATCAGGAACAGTATAAGCAGGATTCATTTTAAGAACCAGGTCAATCAACGTACCCCCAGCATTTCCATCTCCGAAATCTACCCATAGATTTTTGCTCGGGCTTACCTTAAAAGAAGGGGTGGATTCCTCCCGGTAGGGAGAATAATAAAAGCAATAACCTGCTTTAACTTTACTTGGTCTGATTCCTATCTGGTCCAGATAGGTTATTATGGATATTTTATTTGCCTCTTTTGCATTCATTGTTCTTAAGTTTAATTTTTTTGAAAAACCACTTACTACAGCTACTACCTTACTACAAACACCCGTTTAATTATTGATATTCAACTGGTTATATTATTATGCATCAAAGACCATCTTACTACAAAAGCGCTATTTGTAGTAGGTTGTAGTAACTTTAATTATTTTATCTTACTACAGGTTAATTAGCTGTATTTCAATTATCTACCTCCTATTTGTAGTAAGTAGTAGGTTGGTTTTGTTTTATGTAGTATCCCTTTTCGGGGAAGGTTTGGGTTTCGTTTCTCCGTACTTGGGTCTGAACATGACCAAGCAGTTTCAAGGCTTTCCCAATCTCCACAGGGCTAATTCTTAGATTGCCGGAAATATTTAAAGCCAGCTGATGGCAGATATCCGTTGCAGTCATGAATTTGTCATGGTCCTCTTTGGTGCCTGGTGTAAAGAACTTTTGCACTAGCTCTACTTCAGGAGAAATGGTTTTGTATTGATTGTTCATGATTTCATTTTCCCGGATTTCCTTCGCTGTCATTTCATAATGAAAATTCGACAGGTATAGCTGATAAGCCTGTGCCCAAACCCTATCGATTTCAATTTCCTTTATGTAATTCCAATTAATTTCCCTTACCGTAAAGCAGAGCCAACGCACGCTACCTGTCACATCTGTAAGGAACTCGGCCTTATTGGTAGATCCCCATATGGAAGCCCTTCTCGGTTCCATTTTAGGCTTCTTGTCATAAGGATGCCTGACTTTGACTTGTGATTTACTCATCAGCGTTTTCTGTGCATTGATCTCGGTTTTGGAAAGTGTGGAAAGCTCATCCTGAATGATTCCGAAATTCTGGCTCAAGGCGATCAGGCTATCCTTGTCCACAGAAATATTTTCAGCTTGGTAAGTCTTCAGCTGATCTGGAATCAGGAAACGAGTAAGTGTGGTTTTACCACTATTCTGTTGCTCCTGTACAAAGATCAAAGCTTGCTTATTGAAAAAGTCATCGCGGAGACAACAGACCACACAGCGCACCAGCCATTTTTTGAACTGGACCTCAAATCGTTCTTGTCCTTGTACCTGAATATAGCGAGTGAACTCTTGAATATAGTCGCCATGGCTGACTTCACTCCAGGAGTCCCGGACATGCTTAAAGTAATTCACGAAAGGGTTTGTTTTTGGGATAAAATCTGAAGACAGAAAGGTATTGATCTCTGCCACCGAGGTACGGTATCCCTCCTGTCGGCACTCTATGTAAAGCGTGTGGGGATTGACTGGGTGGTACTTCTCTCCTTCTTTTTCTTTTGCAAAGACCTCGTTGAGTACCATGTTATTTTTAAACTCATATTTTGTCATAAGGAATCTGATCATTCGAATGGTTGCACTCGAAGATTTCTCATCAATCTTTTTGATAGGGGTTTGATCGTCCATATTTCTGTAGATTTGGGTTGATTATTTCATACAGAAATGGTATATTTATCTCAGTGAAAGTGGAATACCATTTCCTAATGAAATTAATTAAGGCGGATCGGGCATGATCCGCTTTTATTTTTTCCGACCGTTTTTTTGGTGACCGGCATTGAGGATATCCGACTTTTTAAAATATACCCTGGTGTTAATTACTTGTTCCTTCAGGAAACCTTCCCTCCTCCAGTTGTTGATCGTAGTGCGAGAGCGCCCGAGCAGTTTCATGGCCTCAGGTATCTGTATCAATTCATCGTCAGGATTTGCTGGCTGCAACTCTGGGATTATCCTTGAAGCTACTTCTTCAGCAATCTCCTGGATAAGTTGTCTTTTGTCAATTGAGGAAAAGATCATGTCATTCATATTCGGTTTTCGTTTGGTTTGTTGGCCGAATATGGTCACAAGTTTGCAGGGGTAGTTAGCTGGGGTAGTACCCCAAGTTTTTGGAAAGCCTCATGGTTGGCTGGAATGAAGGGTTTTGAAGGAAAAAAATTGCATGAAAGCAAAATGCTTATTGAACTGATAAGAATGATCCTTCAAGTCATTGAAAGAGATGACTTCATTCTTCCACGGAAGCATATCAAAGATTTTGAAAATGTAAGTTTGAAACTGGCCGTTGGATGATATGGAGGAAAAGCTAAAAGTTTTATTCTAAAATTAAGTGCATTTCAATTTTCAAGTCACTCCACCCAATTGTTGTAATGAAAAAATATTTGAAGTTGGAAACAATTAGGTCTCATTAAAAAAAAAATTCAGCAAATTCTAGAAAATGAAAAAACAGGAATACTTAATTTGAATTAAGCGGTTAGAGTGAAAATTTAGATAATCCGCCCCTGAATTTGCCCCTGACTAAAAAAATAAAACCCTAACCTATTGAAAATCAATAAGCCAGGGTTTTGTTCAGTAGAGAGTGGGGGATTCGAACCCCCGGTACGCTTTAAGACGTACGACAGTTTAGCAAACTGCTGGTTTAAGCCACTCACCCAACTCTCTATGTGTTGGTGAAGCAATTAAACAATTAATTTTGATCCTTTATCGATCCAGCAACCTATTTAAATAAACAGGCCATTTGAAAGGTTTCAAATCATATCTTAATAGTATTTCCGACCGCTTCCCGATCAGTGATGCAAATATAAACCAATATTCTCCAATTTAACAAAACCAAAACAGGAAAAAACGGTACTTTTTTACAGCTTTTGCCGGAAAATGAAGCTAATCGATTTTAAGCCAGCGGAATAAAATTTTAAACAAATTCTCAACTTCCTTCCAATTAAATAATCCTTCTTTTAAAATCGCATTAGAATTCCTTTCTTTGCAGCCCATACTATATTTCTTTAGAGATGAAAATTATTGCCATAGGCCGAAATTATGCGGCACATATAGAAGAACTTAACAATGAAAAGCCGGATGCGCCGGTCGTTTTCATGAAACCGGACACGGCCTTGCTAAAAAACAATGCCCCTTTTTACCACCCGGAATATTCTGACAATATCCACCATGAAGTAGAACTGGTCCTAAAAATAAGTAAGGAAGGCAAATACATTCAGCAAAAGTTTGCCCATAAGTATTACAATGAAATCGGGATAGGTATAGATTTTACTGCCCGGGACTTGCAGCAAAAATGCAAAGACAAGGGGCTCCCTTGGGAAATTGCCAAGGCTTTTAATGGTTCCGCCCCTTTGGGCGAATTCAAACCTGTAGCCCTTTTCCCCGATCTGGCCAATATTAATTTCCACCTTGACATCAATGGGGAAAGGCGCCAAACCGGAAATACTTCGCTTTTACTTTTTCCATTTGATGTGATCATCGCTTATGTTTCTAAGTTTTTTACCCTAAAAACCGGTGACCTGATCTATACCGGAACACCTGCCGGAGTTGGCAAAGTAAATATAGGAGACAGACTAGAGGCTTATGTGGAAGATGAAAAATTGCTGGACTTTGAAATCAAATAAAACCCTAAACAGCCTCCTATTCATTTTCCTTGCCATTGTCTTTCTTTCTCAAACCCAGAAAGGCTACTATCTCTTTCCGATCAAACCAGGGCAGCAAAATTTTCTGGCCGGAAATATGGGCGAGATAAGAAGCAACCATTTTCATACTGGAATTGATATAAAAACCGAGGGAAGACAAGGCCTGCCGGTACACGCTTCCGCCGATGGGTATGTGTCTAAAATAAAGGTTTCCTCTTTTGGTTACGGAAATGTACTGTACCTGAAACATACCAATGGATCAAGTACAGTATATGCGCATCTCAGGAGTTTTGAGTCTCCTATAGCGGAATACATGCAGCGCAAAATCTACGAAGCGCAAGAGAATGAATTAGAATACATACTAAAGCCTGGCGAATTGCCCATCTCTCAAGGAGACACCATCGCCTATTCTGGGAATACCGGTAGTTCTGGTGGCCCACACCTCCATTTTGAGATCAGAGACTCCTTGGACAGGGCCATTGACCCCCTTCATGCTGGCTTCAAAGAAATTGTAGACACCACCTCTCCCATTGTCCGGAGGGTAGCAATAAGCCCACTTACACCGGAAAGCCGGGTCAATGGGATGTATCGTCGTCAGGAGTTTTCACTTATCTACAGCTCTGGGGCATTTGAGGTGCAGCCTACCGTAAAAATCTCTGGAAAAGTAGGGATCGAAGTACTGGCTTATGATCAGCTGGATGAAATGTACAACAGAAATGGCTTTCCTATTTTTGAAATTTATGAGGAGGGCAACAAAATATTCAGGGCGGAAGTCAACGAAATAGACTTTAACGTTGGCCGCCATATTCTCTTACACACCTACCGCAACCGATATACCCGTCTATATAAAAAGCGTAACAATAAGTTCGCCTTTTATACACCCGACTCAGTATTGAGTGGTGCTATTTCAGCTTTGCCAGGTGAAGAAAAATTAATCACTTTGAAATTGGCTGATGCCTATGCCAATGAATCCGACTTGAGGATCAAGTTTAGTGGAGAGCTAGCACCAACTGACCTGGATGGCGTAAACTATACATCTGGCAATAGGCAGATAGAATACCTTGACAATGTTTTAATCCTGAACAGTATCGATGCAGAAGACGGCGACCTGGCCATTGTATATGTACATGGACTAAGCATGGAACTGCCTTATGCTTATGTCGGGAGAAACAAACGCACCTACCTTTGGGACATGGCTTTGGGGGTCCCCGACTCCATCAACCTTTGTTCAGAAACCCTATTTCCGGAAGTGGTTGCCAAAATTCCTGCAGGAAAAGAGACGCTAATAGACAATGGGGAGGTCAAAATTATCTTTGAGGAGGAAAGCCTTCTAGAGGACCTCTATCTGAGGATCGACACCTTTGAAGACAAGGGGATGAAAGGTTTGACACTCAATGACCAATTTGAATACCTTTGGCAACCTTTTTCGGTAAAGATGAAAGTGGACAATTTCCAAGGGGATACTTCAAAAACGGATATGTATCAACTGTACAGAAACGGTCACAGAAATTTTCTAGGAGGCAACTGGCAAGGACAGTTTATTCATTTCAAGACCAGGGTTTTTGGGGATTTTGTATTGGCTACAGATAGTATTGCTCCCACAATTCGTCCAGTTCGTATCAATAATAGGGAAATAAGGTTTGTAATTAAAGACAATTTATCAGGAATCAAGGATTTTGAAGCCTGGGTAGATGGAAAATGGACCCAGATGAGATATGAACACAAGCAGGCAATAATTTGGTCTGATCCACTGCCAGGAACGGCCTTAAAAGGCGAGGTTCTCCTAAAAGTAAGAGATCGTGCAAATAACGAGCGCATTTATAAGGGAAACATTTAATTTATTCCGATATTTAAGGGCTAAAATCAATAGTAAAAATTAAAACTACAACTATGTCACTAGAAGTAGGCCAAACGGCACCTGACTTTGAGTCAAAAGATCAAGATGGAAAAGCTATCAAATTGTCCGATTTTCAAGGCAAAAAAGTAGTCTTGTACTTTTACCCAAAGGACAACACACCTGGATGCACAGCTCAGGCCTGTAATTTGAGAGACAACTATGAAAGTCTCCAGAAAGCTGGTTATGTAGTGCTTGGAATAAGCTCGGATGCAGAAAAATCTCATAAAAAGTTTATAGAGAAATTTGAACTTCCCTTTCCGCTTATAGCCGATGAAGACAAGAGTGTACACGAAAAATATGGTACCTGGGTAGAGAAAAACATGTACGGTAGAAAATACATGGGCACTGCCAGAACCACATTTATTATTGATGAGAAGGGAATAATTGAAGAGATTATTTCAAAAGTAAAAACAAAGGAACACACCAATCAAATTATTAAATAATTCCAAATCAATGGAAAAAAAATCAACCGAACAATTAGAAGCAATTTGCTCCCAGGTAAGAAGAGATATTTTACGAATGGTGCATGCCTGTCAATCAGGTCATCCAGGAGCATCTTTGGGCTGTACGGAGTTTTTCGTAGCCTTGTATTTTGACCAAATGACCAATAACCCAGATTTTAATCTTGACGGACCTGGAGAAGACCTATTTTTTCTTTCAAATGGGCACATTTCCCCCGTTTGGTACAGTGTATTAGCCAGAAGCGGTTATTTTGAGACAAGTGAATTAAAGACTTTCCGCAAATTAAATAGCAGATTACAAGGTCACCCAGCCACTGAAGAAGGACTTCCGGGCATACGCATAGCCTCAGGTTCTTTGGGCCAGGGACTATCTGTAGGGATAGGCGCTGCATTTGCAAAAAAAATCAATAAAGACGACAAAACTGTCTATGTCCTTATGGGAGATGGAGAACAGCAAGAAGGACAAATCTGGGAGGCTGCTTTAAGTGCACCTCACCATAAATTGGACAACTTGATCGCAACCATAGATCTTAATGGACAACAAATAGACGGACCTACCAAGGACATCATAAACTTGGGAGATCTGAAAGCTAAATGGGAAGCATTTGGCTGGGAAGTCATCGTGACTGAGCATGGCAATGACATGTCAGGCGTAGTTAAAGGACTGGAAAAAGCAAAAAGCCTCCTTGGAAAAGGAAAACCAGTACTAAACCTGTTACATACCGATATGGGCTACGGCGTAGATTTCATGGTTGGCACCCACAAATGGCATGGTGTAGCTCCAAATGACGAGCAACTTGAAAATGCCTTAGGACAACTGAAAGAAACACTTGGTGATTATTGATTTCGGTGATAACAGATCTAAAAAAGTTTGAATAATGGAAAATAAATTGGATACAAAATATACATACACTGAAAAAAAGGACACCAGGTCCGGTTTTGGTGATGGTCTACTAGAAGCTGGTAGAAGAAATGAAAACGTAGTAGCGCTTTGCGCAGACCTTATTGGTTCATTGAAAATGGGTGCCTTCCAAAAGGAATTCCCTGAGCGTTTTTTCCAAATGGGTATCTCAGAAGCCAATATGATAGGTGCAGCTGCAGGACTAACCATTGGAGGAAAAATACCTTTTACAGGTACATTTGCTAACTTTTCTACTGGTCGTGTTTACGATCAAATCAGACAGTCTGTAGCCTACTCTGAAAAGAATGTAAAGATTTGTGCCTCTCACGCGGGACTTACTTTGGGAGAAGATGGTGCTACTCACCAAATCCTAGAAGACATAGGCATGATGAAAATGCTTCCCAACATGACGGTTATAAACCCTTGTGATTACAACCAAACAAAGGCAGCAACCATTGCCATCGCTGAGCATGAAGGCCCTGTGTATTTACGATTTGGTAGACCAAAATGGCCTATTTTCACTCCTGAAAACCAGGAATTTGAAATAGGTAAAGCCTGGAAAATGATCGAAGGAACAGATGTTACCATTTTCGCCACAGGACATCTTGTGTGGGAAGCGGTAGAAGCGGAAGCAATCTTAAGAGCTGAAGGCATCTCTGTTGAATTAATAAATATCCATACCATCAAGCCTTTGGATACTGAAGCCATCCTGAAATCTGTTGCTAAAACAGGATGTGCAGTAAGTGCAGAAGAACACCAATTCAATGGTGGCTTAAATGATAGCATCGCTCAGACGCTAATCAGAAACCAACCTGCACCTCTTGAATTTATAGGTGTAGATGATTCTTTTGGAGAATCAGGAAAACCTGAAGAGTTATTGGAAAAATACGGTTTGAATGCTAAAAACATCGTTGAAGCAGCTAAAAAGGCTATTTCAAGGAAATAAGTTATTCAAAATTAAATTGAAGCGGAGAAAGTTTAGAAATTTCTCCGCTTTTTTGTTTTATAGGGGTTTAGGATGAAAAATTAAACCCGGATTATTCAATAGGGTTTCTGACATTTTTTAGCCTGACCTGATCATAATCTAAGGGAGGTGATTTCAGCACGAAGTAGAAAGGATATTACATATACCATCTAAATATTTATAGCCTGACATTTCTTTCTATATTGATGTTGACTGTGGAATTTTATAAAACTCAAAAACACCAAAGGAGTGGAATTTTTATAGCCAGACATGCCAATCCCTGGTAAAACCATCAGTACAATACTATTTTACCGGTATTCGGTATTCTTGCTTTTTTTTCTGCAACAATGCTGACAAAATCTTACGCTAAATTAGCTCACCTACGTTACTTTTCCGAGGCCTTAGAATTACATCTAAATCTTTATAGTATGATACTTCTTCCTATGTTGATGTTGACTTTGGAATATTATAAACCCCAAAACCCCAGAAGGGGTGGGATTTTTGTAGCCAGGGATGCGAATCCCTGGTAAAAACAATCAGCACAATACGATTTTGGCGGTATTGTTGCTTTTTTTTTCTGCAACAATACTGACAAAATCTCAGGCTAAGTTAGCTTCTAAACGTTACTTAGCGATGTCTTTGAATTCGGGTTAAATAAACCCCGACTACTAGGTATGAAGATATGTTGTCAATGGGGAGTTGGTAAGCCTATAATACCCGAAAAACAATTACTGTTGAAATGAAGCCTCAGCTAAAGGCAAATCCACCACTTATCCAACCCCGATTGATTTTCAACTGGACATTAGGCATCATCATACCTCCCCTACCATCGAACGCTGGTTAATTGACCTTTTTTTATTTACTTCAGCCACTTATGAAATAGGCACTTGGTTAGCTCATCCTTATCTTTTACTTTTATGAACAACTAACCTTTTTCCATCCAATGAAATACCTACACATAACCCCTGTAGTCCTTTTACTATTTTCAGCAATATTTCTCATCGCCGAAGTGCCTACAGCCACGGCACAAATGCTCACATTCGAGGAAAAGGAAGGTGGCGTGCTTCTACTTTCAGATGGAAAACCAAGGTTGTTTTACCAAAAGGAAATGATTAGTCAAAATGGGGAATATCCGAGAGCAAATTACCTTCATCCAGTTTTTGACACAAAAGGAGAGATCATTACAGAAGATTTCCCTAAAGACCATTTGCACCATAGGGGAATTTTTTGGACCTGGCATCAGCTATGGGTTAATGATTTGAGGATTGGTGACCCATGGATAAGTGATGGCGTTGAATGGGAAGTAAAAAAGATCAAAACCAAAATTCACCCCAATAATTCTGCTACCATTGGCCTCAAGGTGATTTGGAAAGGCAATAAGGTTTTGAAAAAGAACCTTATTGAAGAAAATACAGTCATCACCTACCAGCCAATTGGAAACCAGGCTTATAAGATAACCTTTGACATTACTTTAAAACCATTGGTATCCGGGGTGCGTATCGGAGGCTCTCAAGATGCTAAAGGGTACGGAGGCTTCTCACCAAGGCTTAAATTGTCGGAGAATGTTGGCTTCTATGATGAAAACGGTGAAGTGACACCTAACAATTTACCCGTTTCTGGAGGCGATTGGATGAATATTACAAAAAATGGTCCCGATGATCCTGGTGTTGTCATTATGGGCGAACCAGACTTGCTCCCCTCCTATCAAGGATGGATTCTCCGAAAAAGAAACAGCATGCAGAACATGGCATTTCCAGGCCAAGAACCGTTATTGCTAAATAAAAAAGAACCTTTACACTTCAGAAATCAATTGTTGGTTCACCAAGGAATGTCAACCCAGGAAATAATAAATCAGTATAGAATTTTCAGAAACCAATCCACTCAATAAAATTTGGAATAAAAAAAGCAATGGTCAAAGGCCATTGCTTTTTAGTTGGTTTATTTTTAAGGGTATTTGCCCAAGATTATTTCTTAACTGGCTCTGCTTTTTCTACTGGAGCTTCCTCTTCTACTTCTACTACTTCCTTACCCATGGCATCAAATTTCTTTTCGATTTGTTCGCCAGGAGTATCTGATTCAAATTTTATCAGATAATGCACCTGCGCTTCTTCCATCACTTGATGGGCTTCGGCAATTTTCAGGTCCTTCAATTCCAAATCATTCTGAATTGCTTCTTTCACTTTTTCAGGAAGACTTTCAGGATCAATCTTAGTTGTTTCCTGGTACCATTCTTGAGGAATAGGTACAACAGTTGATCCGGCGTTTGCAAAAGCAAATACAGTCATTGCGGCGACACTCAAAATTAACTTTTTCATGACTTTTTACATTTATAGGTTTAAATAATAATTGGTTAAACAATACTTTTTAAATATCATTTTCAATTATCCTAAGCCAAATGATATGCCAAGTTATTTTTCAATTAATAAATTAAACTAAAATAGTACTCAATCTCTTTTAAACAAGGTTTTTATTTACACTGGAGAAATTGAGAGGTATATGATCTGGAAACGCTAGAATCATAAAAATGTGGAGCAAGCTCCACAAACTGTAAATAACCTTAACATTTTATACACAATTACACGAAAGGCTATTATATTATATAAAAAGTATATTTTTAATTTGAATAGTATAAATAATTCTGTTATTTAGAAAAACAGGCTGAAAAATGATACAAGAATTGAAAAAGAGAAGGATTTAAGATTGATCACTCAAGTTTGCTAGCTACTCTTATTATTTCTTATGGTCCGGTTTGCTATTTTTCAATTCCTTCATCAAGTCCTCTAAATAGTCAATTTGCACTTCCTGGACTTCGAGTAGTTTTTTGTTTTGATGCACCAATAAATGATCAATTTTCTCATTCAGTAGTTGGATTTCAAGTTCAGACTTAAGGTTAATTTTGTAATCGAGTTCAGCTCTCTGTCTGTCTTTTTGCCCTTGCCGGTTTTGGCTCATCATAATAATTGGTGCCTGTATAGCAGCGATACAGGAAAGCATTAAATTCAACAATATAAAAGGATAGGGATCAAAAGTACGGCTGGCAAGCAACCAAATATTGGCTATGATCCACAAGGTTAAAAAAGAAAAGAAAGCAATAATAAAGGTCCAACTCCCTCCAAAAGAAGCGATTTTATCGGCCATCTTTTCCCCTAAGGTTAAAGTGGTATCAATGTCTTCCTGTAAGTTTTCAGAAAGTATGGAATTGTTGCGAATGGCATCCATTACATCCTTGTCAATGGCAGCCAAATCCCCTTTTTCTTGTTCGATAAGCTTGGTTAAATACAGTCGACGGTATTTATTGAGCTCTCCGATAGAAATATAGCTTTCTCTGGAAAAATCAGGATATTGAGATTTTATAAAGTCGAAAATTCCGTCACGGATTTCATTCCCATTGACAACTTCCCCTCTATTGATCTCTTTTTTAGAAATATGGCTCTTGTTCATTTTATTTCCGGATTGTTTCCACCCTGATTACACCTTATATGGAAATCTATTTATTGATTTCCATATAAAGCCTAAAAATAAGCATTGGTAAACTTATAAAGCCAATAAATTTACTTTTTTAGCACACTTAGGATCGTATACTCCACGCTATACGATTGGCACACAATAAGATTATGCCCAACAAGAAACCATTTTTCCGGTTGAAAAGATCACTTAAGTTTTTTAATTGGCCGAGTTAAAAATAATACCTTAGGGCAAGGCTTGGTTGGTCCAGAAAACCATCCACTTCAAAACCCCAACCATTGTCCTGATAGTTGCTGTTATATTGGCCACTCCATATATGTTTATTATAAACCTTAAAAAATTGACCTTCTATAAATATTAGTTCAAAACTAAATTTTTCACTTGGAAAATAAGCCAATCCCAGGTTCCCGAAAAGGCCAAATTGATTTACTTTTTGCCGGGAAGTGTTAAAGTCCTTTTCATCTGCAATAACTGATTCCGCCAAATTATCAGTCCATGAATACCTTAATCCATAGGTCGCTAGCATAAATAATTTGGGGCTGATTTCAATGTGTTTTCTTAACCCTACAAAAACATCCAACTCTTTTCTTTTCCATCCTGGAGAATTGGCATTTTGAGTAGTATTATTAATTTTCCGCTTGTAAAAACGCCCACCACCTATAATACTTAGCTGATCTTTAATAAAGTAGGAATAGCTAGGTGTAAACCTAAAGTAATCGTCTTCTTGAGTTCTTTCTTCATAAAAATCTACATTCCTATCACTCCAGCCGAATTCCAGGCCCACAGATTGATTCCCCTGCGAAATCTGAGCAATTGCATTGTTCCCCATGAGGCAAAGCCCTAAATAAAAGAAAGGAAATATTAGCTTCTTCATTGGTCCTTTTTATTAAAAAAATAATTGATCCCTATGCTATTGGTGGTGACTAAATCAAAGGCAAATCGAGAATTATTATAATCTTGATTTGGTCCTGAGTTATCATAGTTGGTATTATAAACAAGCCCACCAAAAGTTGCTTCGACCATCCATTTGTTGTTAATCCTATAGGATGCTCCGGGTGCTAATGAAAACCCAAAATAATTGAGGTCATTTTCTCCTACAAAGGTCTTATTAAACATCACTTTAGGTTCTAGAAAAAGATAAAAATTGTCGATCACAGGAAAGTACCTCCTATAAAACAACCCAATACCTCCCGATACATCTTTGTTGATAAATTTTGAATTTGAAGTGGTTGTTGTACTATGAAAAAATTTTACCTGAGGAGAAACACCTATCAAAGATCGGTCAGAAATAAAATAACCCAAATTTGGATTAAGGTTTATACCGTATGTGGAGGAACTGCTTGGATTTGAGCTTTCATTGGAATTTATGGAAAAACCAAAATTACCCCCAACATACCGATCTCCTTTTTCAAATTGCGCAAAGGCAGTGGAGATCCCGGAAATAAAAAAGAGCAATAAGAGACAGTGTTTCATATAAATAATTTGGTGTAAAAATTTATGAATTTTATTACTTATTTAAATAGTTAAAGGCAATCGGAATATCTACGAATTAATTAGTCTGATGGTTTCGAAATAAACCTTATTTATTTTTTAAAATCAATAAATAGCCATGAGGCATAAAACCTTTCTTTTCCCATAGAATGCTGACATAATCACCAGCTAAGCTAGCTACCTATCCGTGTCTTAGAATCCTGGTTTTTTCAATCAATTGGCATTCTTGTAGATAAGTTACATGAAGGAAAACTACTCCATTAATCCTAAATATTTCAGATTCCATGGTTTTATCGTTTATTTTGAGTTTTACATATGTAATGATAACACCTTATACTCAAAACCCTCGCCATTTAATTTAGGCCTAGCCCTCTCCTCTTTGAAAGGAAAACCTTATATTTGCGCCTCGATAATTAGGAAGTAATTGACAATATGGATATTCAAGAGAGCATTTTAAAGACAATAGCCAAGGCCTTTGAGCAACTATTTAATCATAAGGTTGACAGTGAAGACCTAAGCCTACAACCTACCAGAAAAGAATTTGAAGGCAGCTACACCTTTGTGCTTTTCCCCTACCTGAAAATCACCAAAGGATCTCCTGAACAATCTGGAGAGAAGATTGGTAATTATTTGAAGGAAAACCATCCTTCAGTAGCTAATTTTAATGTTGTAAAAGGATTTTTAAACATCAGTCTTTCGTCAGCTTTTTGGATAGAGCTACTCGCTCAAATGATGACTGAAGAAACTCCAGGCCAATTTGCACCTAGAAATCAAAAGGTAATGGTTGAATACAGCTCACCAAACACCAATAAGCCTTTGCACCTTGGACATTTGAGGAATAATTTCCTTGGCTTCGCAGTTTCCAACATCCTCAAGGCCTACGGCTATGAAGTCATCAAAACCAACCTGGTAAATGACAGAGGCATCCATATTTGCAAGTCAATGGTCGCTTACCAAAAATTGGGGAATAACGAGACACCAGAAATGGCAGGAATGAAAGGTGACCACCTGGTGGGCAAATACTACGTTCTTTTTGATCAGGAGTACAAAAAGCAAATAAAAGAGCTTATAGCTGATGGGATGACTGAAGAGTTGGCCAAAAAAGAGGCGCCATGGATGAAAGAAGCGCAAGAATCATTGGTAAAGTGGGAATTGGGGGATGAAGAAACCGTCAGCCTTTGGAAGAAATTAAACAACTGGGTTTACCAGGGCTTCAATGAAACCTACGAAAAGATGAACGTTTCTTTTGACCAATATTATTATGAATCGGACACCTACCTATTGGGAAAAGATATAGTGACTGAAGGCCTGGAGAAAGGAGTGTTTTTCAAGAAAGAAAACGGTTCTGTTTGGGCAGATTTAAGCAATCAAGGACTCGATGAAAAGCTTGTTTTAAGAGCTGATGGCACTTCCGTCTACATGACCCAAGACATGGGAACTGCTGACCTTAAATTTAAAGACCATGGCATAGATAAATCTGTGTATGTAGTGGGCAACGAACAAGATTATCACTTTGAGGTCTTGTTTAAGATAATGGGTTTATTGGAGCGACCTTATGCCAATAATCTTTTCCACCTATCCTACGGCATGGTGGATCTACCTTCTGGTAAAATGAAGTCCCGTGAAGGAAAAGTAGTAGACGCCGATGACCTGATTCAGGAAATGGTAGATACAGCACGTTCCCACACACAAGAACTCGGTAAAATAGATGGTTTTAGCCAGGAAGAGGCAGAAAAACTATACGAAATGTTGGGTTTAGGAGCAATCAAATATTTCCTTTTGAAAGTAGATCCAAAGAAGCGGATGTTGTTCAACCCTCAAGAGTCAATTGAATTCCAAGGAAATACTGGCCCATTTATCCAATACACACATGCCCGAATTGCCGCTATTTTAAGAAAGGCCGATCAAATTGGATTAGATTATAGCAGCAATAACTTTGATGGCTTAGGCGAACTAGAGAATGTTGAAAAGCAATTGGTATTTATGCTTGCAGATTATTCAAAGAAAATAGCAATGGCAGCGGAAGAGCTATCTCCTGCTGTTATCGCCATGTATTTGTTTGATTTGGCCAAGGAGTATAACAGATTTTATGCGGAACTTCCTATATTTAGTGAAGCAAAAAATGAAGTCCAATCCTTTAGGGTAACCTTATCAGACAGCGTAGCTAAAACAATCAGTGCTGGAATGAAGTTATTGGGCATAGATGTTCCACAAAAAATGTAATTATGAAATCAATTTTCTACATTTTCGCAATAAGCATGGTTACTTTTCAGTTTCCCATGCAGAATCAGTTGACAAATGCTTTATCTACGCTTAATTTTCATGAAAATAATAGCCCAGAAATCATGAAGGAAACCAGTAGTATTTATGATTTCACATTGAATGATATCGATGGAAATCCGGTTGATTTGGCAAAATATAAAGGCAAGAAATTGTTGCTTGTCAATGTGGCTTCAAAATGCGGATACACTCCTCAATATGCTGAATTACAAGAACTTTATGAAGCCTATAAGGGTAAGCTAACTATTCTGGCTTTTCCGGCCAATAACTTTGGAGGCCAAGAACCCGGTAGTAGTGAAGACATCAAGTCATTTTGTTCAGAAAACTATGGCATTTCCTTTCCTATCTTTGAAAAAATATCTGTTAAAGGCGTGGACAAACATCCGCTTTACAGATGGTTATCAGACAAAGATTTGAACGGATGGAACAATGAAGAACCATCCTGGAATTTCTGTAAATATTTCATCAATGAAAAAGGTGAATTGGTAAAGTTCTTTCCTTCCGCTGTAAAGCCAATGGACAGTGAGATTATAAAATTAATCAATGCCTAATCACCTTGGTAATCCAAATTTAAAGGACAGATAATTTAGATGCACCAAGGATGGTAATTTGTCTATGTTGTTTACAATATCATAAAAATTAATTAAGTTGCTCATTAACACCAAGAGACAAGCCTGGATCCACGCCCTTAGACTGAGAACACTCCCACTTGCATTGTCGAGTATATTCATGGGGAGTTTTATTGCATTTCAGATGTCTGGATTTAGATGGTCAGTATTATTATTGGCAGCAATTACCACTACTCTTTTACAGATATTGTCCAACCTGGCCAATGACTACGGAGACAGCATAAATGGTGCCGACCACGCTGGTCGACAGGGGCCAATAAGGGCTGTTCAATCAGGCCTAATCAAAGCTTCTGAGATGAAAGTCGCAGTGATTATTTTTTCAATCCTATCCTTAATTAGTGGTTTGATTTTGTTAATCATCGCCCTGGATGACATTTATAAATTCCTATTGTTTTTAGGCATTGGTATCTTAGCTATTATCGCTGCAATCGCCTATACCTCGGGGAAAAAGCCCTATGGTTATGCCGGTTTAGGAGACATTTCCGTGTTTTTATTTTTTGGCTGTGTGGGGGTAATGGGCACCTATTACTTGCATACCTTGACTTTTGATCCAGCGCTTTGGTTGCCTGCAGCTTCGATAGGACTCTTAAGTACAGCTGTATTGAATATCAATAATATAAGAGACATTGAATCTGATAAAGCTGCCGGAAAACTTTCCATTCCGGTGAGAATAGGGAAAAAAGCAGCCCAAAAGTACCACTGGGCACTTATTGTTATTGCCTTGCTATTGTTAGTAGCATTTATTATAATTGAGCAGGCCTATGGGGCTTTGGCATTTTTATTTATGGCACCTACTATTTTGAAAACCGGATGGGCCGTTGGGAAGTTTGAGACTCCAGAAAAATTAGATCCTTACTTAAAAGTAATGGCCTTATCTACTCTTTTTTGCGTTTTATTTTTCGGAATAGGGTGGATGATTTTTTGAATTATTGGTCCATTTAGTACCTAAATTGTTTACTTTTATGTAGTTTAACTGAAATATTAAATTAAACAGCACAATACCTATGAAAAGTATTTTAGTACCTTATGATTTTTCAGAAGAGGCTAATTTCGCCTTTGAACTCGCCCAGGAATTAGCTACTAAGGCTGCATGCAATCTTAAGCTAATACATATAATCGAAATCCCTACCTCTCAGAACTTCAACACGATGGGTGAAGTAAGTATGGGAGAAAACTTCATTGATAAAATCTACATGGTTGATTTGGTCAATAAAAGGAAGGAACAATTCAAAAAATTACAGGAGGACCATGCAGGCAAAGCCTATAAATTCAGCACAAATTTATCCTTTGGCAGTCCCTATGCTGGCATATCTGGAGAAATAACAGATGTAGAAGCAGACCTGGTAATCATGGGATCCAAGGGATCTAGTGGACTTGAAGAAATTCTTATCGGCTCAAATACTGAGAAAGTAGTAAGGCATTCGGCATGTCCTGTAATTACGGTTAAAGCTAAGGTTGGTGCTTCTTCCATTAAAAATATTGTGTTTGCGAGTGACTTTGGAGAAAGCAACAAAAAGGTAGTCAAAAAATTAAAAGTACTGCAGGAATTGCTAGGTGCAACACTCAGACTTGTAAAAATAAACACGCCCAATTCCTTTGAAAGATCCATTGTCTCAATGGAAAAAATCAGTGCGTTTATAAAATCTAATAAACTGGAAAACACAGGAATTGACATTTTCAATGCTGACAGTGAAGAGGAAGGAATCAATGAGTTTGCCGATTTCATAGATGCTGATTTAATAGCAATGGCCACACATGGTAGAACCGGCTTTTTGCACCTCTTGGGGGGCAGTATAGCAGAGGATGTAGTCAATAGTTCTAAAAAGCCAGTATGGACAATGAAGTTCAAAAAATAAAGGAAGAATATGGCTAGAAAAAAGAGCAACGATTGGAAAAAGAGAGATGGGGTAGTCTATTCTACGGCAGATAGCTTTGATTTTGAACTAGAGAACAATGGGAATGAAAGTACACTTCCCCCAAAGCAGCAAAATTTAAAGGTCTTATTAGACAAAAAATCAAGAGGAGGAAAACAGGTTACACTTGTAACAGGCTTCATTGGGCAGGAAGATGATTTAAAAACTTTGGGTAAAGACCTAAAAGCAAAGTGTGGTGTAGGTGGAAATACCAAAGATGGCGAAATTCTAATTCAGGGTGATCAAAGAGACAAAGTACTTGATTACTTGATAGGTATAGGCTATAAAGCCAAAAAGTCCGGTGGCTAGAAACCGGGCTTTTCTTTTTTTAAAAGCTTTTTAAATATTATGTTAGCTCAGTGATTTATTTCACCGTCCAATTGAGCCATCTTATCGACGATACCTACACGTTCATCGACTAATTTTTAATAGTTTTTATATTATTTTTAAATTTGAGTATTAATTTTTAAAAACCGGTAAATCCGGCAAAGTGTGGAGATACGTATAGTATCAATACATTAACAGCAAATACAAACAGCAATAATGGGACAGTTTAGATTATTGAGCTTCAGCGGCAATTTATACAACTTAAAAAGCGACGCATTTTATTTGAACTCGGATGAAAGTAAACAATTACTTTTCACGCTGAAATCCTGGCCAGAAATTAAAGAGTTAATTATCCTGTCAATTCCAGAGAGAACTGAAATAATATATTACAGCGATATAGACTTGGAAGACAGAGTATTTGCAGCTATAACTGATTGTATATCCATTGGTGGCATGCCTCTGAAAAATGAATTCCACCAGACCTGTGATGAAGAGAAATTATTGGTTCACCTTTCAGAACTTTGTTTTGGTGTTCAGTCTTCTAATTATGGTACCACTCCCCTCTTCCCTCATTTTATTCAGGCGTATAATTTGGCGCTAGAAAATGGTATGGTAGGCGAGTACCTTGAGAGATGGTGGAATAACTTACTAGCCACTAATAAACGTATAAAAGAACAAGTAGATTACCAATTGCCGAATTTTTCGATAACCTTCACGGTTTCAGATTTGATAACTGATTTGGTGAAAAATTTAAAACATCCAAAAATTGCAATTATTGGATTCAATGCATTAAGCAAAAGAATTTACAAAAATCTTACTCGCAAAGGCTTTAAAAACATTTCCATCGTAGATAAAAGTATTGCCTCATTTTCATCATTAGCTGAAATGGATTTAAACAACTTTATCTTTCAGCCCATGTCAGAGGTTGAAAATGTGATAAAGGAAAATGACATATTAATCTCCACCTTTGAAGATGCCCAACAAATACTACATCAAAATTACTTTCAGAAGAATTTTGACACGACAAAAATTTTCATTGACCTTTCTATAAAAAGTAATTTAACAGCTATTTTCAATGACAATCAACAGGTAATTCCATTTAACCTGACCGATATCTACAAAATAATTGAGCAGAAAATGGAAATTAACAAAAAGTGGCTTAAAAAGGCCAGGCCTATTATCTCAGAAATGAATTTGGAATTTTTCAATTGGATTGACAATAAAAAAGGCCAGGATATGCTGTCCATAGCAAATAAACTATTGGTTAAAAATATTCATAGCGGCCAATTTACTAAAGTTTTAATTGCTGATGAGCCTTTTTTTAAAGTTGAAATGACCGATAATAGGGTCAATAAAGTACTGTTGAAAAAATCTATCGAAAAAATAAAAAGCAATACTCAGTACAAAGACATCATGAATTATGATAGAATAGTGAATGATTTTTACCAATACAACTAGCTTTTTAGATTATTTTTTAAATAATTATACTTTTTGTTTGTTGCAACTTAAATCGATAAGTAATCTCAAACGTATACTTTTCAAGTTATACTTTTTTTAACCCCAATAAATAGCCATAGGTTTGTTGGTTAGTAAAATGCTTGAAATCAATGAGAATTCTATCAAATTCGAATCCGAAAAGTAGAAAAGAATTCCATTAATAATCTTTTCGGCTATTTGCCAAAGAATAAAAAAATAAGCACTATCGTCAACTTTTTGTACAATACTCCAGAAGCTATTTAGTAAAGGATAAAAAGAGACCCTTTTTATCACAGGAAACATCATTTTTATTTTGCAAGTTTGCAATTGCTGACTAAATTTGCAATACTATGATGATATCAGGAAGTTTACGCTTTACCTCAAAATTTTTATACCCAGCAAATGCACATAAGCATCATGCAGGTCATCATTGCTCCTAAATGGAGATTTCCCCTCCGTCTAATCTCCTGCCCCGGGGGAAACAAATCAAACTAAATATATTCTAAGTATTTATTGTATACATTATTCCATGGAAAACATTATCAGGATTGCCGTTCAAAAAAGTGGGCGTTTAAGTGACGATTCTCTCCAACTCATAAAAGAGTGTGGCATCAAATTTCATAACGGCACAGGTAAATTAAAATCATCTTCAACAAACTTTCCTATAGAATTTTTATTTCTACGAGATGATGACATTCCTGGATATGTGGCCGATGGAATAGCTGATCTAGGTATAGTAGGAGAAAATGAACTTGTTGAAAAGGACAAAAATGTAAATGTGCTTAAGCAACTGGGCTTTTCAAAATGTAGATTATCTTTGGCTATCCCAAAAGGAGAGTCTTATCCTGGTATCCAATACTTTGAAGGCAAAAACATAGCCACCTCCTATCCTAAAATTCTTGGGGATTACCTTAGAAAGGTAAATATCAAAGCTGACATTCATGAAATTAGTGGTTCGGTAGAAATCGCTCCGAGTATAGGATTAGCAGAAGGGATTTGTGACATCGTCAGTTCAGGGTCTACATTGATGATGAATGGACTGAAGGAAGTCGAAGAAATTTTCCAATCCCAGGCAGTACTTATAAGTCATAAAGGCATTTCCACTGCAAAGCAGGGCTCTGTGGAGAAGTTGCTGTTCAGAATGGATGCTGTTCAAAAAGGCAAAAAGAACAAGTACGTACTTTTGAATGCACCCAATGAGAATTTGGACAAAATAGTCGCATTAATACCTGGCATGAGAAGCCCTACCATATTGCCTTTGGCTGAAGAGGGATGGTCATCTGTTCACTCCGTCATTAGTGAAGACCAATTTTGGGAAAATATTGAGGAACTAAGAAATGCTGGCGCACAGGGTATTTTGGTTGTTCCCATTGAGAAGATGCTTATATAGGAATAGATTGAACACTGATGGAAAATACCATCAATTCATTAAGTGATCAATGGATTGAATATTCCCATTACAAAATTCATAACGTATGAAAATCCTGGTCAACCCTGACAAAAAGAGCTGGAAGAAAGAACTGGCAAGACCTGTTCAGAAAACAAAGGACATAGAAAAGATCGTAAAACCGATCATGAAAAAGGTGAAACGCCAAGGAGACAAAGCCCTTCGTAAGTTTGCCTTTGAATATGACCATGTGGAAATAGATTCCATAATGGTAGATCCTGCGGACATAAAAAATGCTGGAAAGCATGTTGAAAAAGCACTGAAAGATGCGATTAAAACGGCCAAGTCCAATATTGAAAAATTTCACAAATTACAGGAAGCTCCCCCCTTAAGCACCGAAATCATGAAGGGGGTGACTTGCATGCGTAGAAGTGTTGCCATCCAAAAGGTAGGCTTGTATGTACCTGGTGGAACAGCGCCTTTATTCTCGACCGTACTTATGCTTGGCATACCAGCAAAACTAGCAGGATGCGAAGAGATTATACTGTGCACCCCACCTGATCAGAAAGGACAAGTGCATCCGGCAATATTATATGCTGCCAAATTGATTGGCATCACGAAAGTAATTAAAGCCGGAGGAGCACAAGCCATTGCAGCCCTTGCCTATGGCACAGAATCCGTTCCACGGGTAGACAAAATATTTGGTCCTGGAAATCAATATGTAACTGCTGCAAAACAGTTGGCAGCTAAAAAAGGAGTGGCGATTGATATGCCTGCAGGCCCATCTGAGGTATTGGTATATGCAGATGAAACGGCTATTCCTGCCTTTGTAGCAGCAGATTTACTATCTCAGGCCGAACATGGAGCAGACAGTCAGGTAATACTAGTTTGTCCTTCAGAAAAAATAGTGCACAATGTGATCCTTGAAGTCGAAAGTCAACTGGAGCATTTGCCCCGACAGAAAACAGCAAGAAAAGCCTTGGAAAACAGTGTAGCTGTAGTGATTGACGACATGGATATTGCTTTGGAACTTATAAACGAATACGCCCCAGAGCATTTGATCATCAACATTAAGGAAGAAGACAGAGCTGTAAAAGGAATTATAAATGCGGGATCAGTATTTATAGGTAATTTCACGCCAGAGTCTGCTGGAGACTATGCTTCAGGCACGAACCATACGCTTCCTACCAATGGCTATGCGAGAAGTTATTCAGGTGTTTCATTGGACAGTTTTGTGAAGAAAATCACCTACCAGAAAATCACTGAAGAAGGCCTGAGAGGTTTGGGTCCTGTGATAGAAGTGATGGCAGAGAATGAACAACTTATGGCCCACAAACAGGCCGTTAGTGTTCGTTTAAATTACCTGGATAAAGAAAAGAAATAGATGGCATTTGATCTTCAAAAATTACTTAGGCCGCACATAGCTTCCCTGAAACCCTATTCTTCCGCCAGAGATGAATATACGGGTACAGAAGGGATATTTCTTGATGCCAATGAAAATGCAATGGGATCTGTTTCTGAACAATCTTTTAACAGGTATCCGGATCCTTATCAGTCAAAGTTAAAGGAAAAACTAGGTGCAATTAAGCAGGTACCTCCTGCCCATATTTTCCTCGGCAATGGAAGTGATGAAGCAATAGACTTGCTATTCAGGGCCTTTTGCAGACCGGGAATTGACAATGTTATCATCATGCCCCCAACCTACGGCATGTATGAAGTAAGTGCAGGCATTAATGATGTGGCCACAAAGAAAGTATCCCTTTCCCCTGCATTTGATATGGAGGTGCAAAATGTGTTGGATGCAGTAGATGAGCATACGAAGATCATCTTCATTTGCTCGCCAAATAACCCAAGCGGAAATAAAATTGATCGACAAGCGATCTATCAAATATTAGCCAAATTTGATGGCTTGGTAGTGATTGATGAAGCCTATATTGATTTCAGTGATGAGCCTAGTTTTAGCCTGGAATTGAGTCAATATCCCAACTTACTCGTTATGCAGACACTTTCCAAAGCATGGGGGCTGGCGACATTGCGCCTGGGAATGGCTTTTGCCTCGAAGGAAATAATTGGCATACTCAATAAAATCAAACCTCCATACAATATTAGCGGCCTGACCCAAGACACGGTATTGGAAGCCATAGGTAATACTCCGAAGCTTGAAGCGATGGTGAAGGAAATCCTGGCACAAAAAGAACAATTGCGGCTTGCATTGGAAAATATTCCCGAGGTTGAAAAGGTACACCCATCAGCAGCCAATTTTCTGCTGGCGAAAGTACCTCAAGCCGATCAGGTATATCAGCAATTAATTGATAAAAAAATAATCGTCAGAGACCGATCAAAAGTACAACGTTGTGAAGATTGTTTGCGGATAACAGTTGGAAGTGAAGCGGAAAACACACAGTTGATCAATGCATTGAAAGGGGTACTTAGCATTCATACCAACAAGCACTAGAAAAAATTGAAGCATGAAAAAAAAGGTATTGTTTATAGATAGGGATGGCACCATCATCAAGGAGCCACCAACTGATTTTCAGGTAGATAGTTTAGAGAAACTTGAATTTATACCCCGTGCAATTAGTAACCTGGTAAAAATAGCAGAAGAAGGAGATTTTGAATTGGTCCTTGTCACCAATCAAGATGGTTTAGGAACAGATTCTTATCCTGAAAACACCTTCTGGCCAGCACAATTCAAAATGCTAAAAACCCTGGAACAGGAAGGGGTATTTTTTAAAGACATACATATAGACAAAACTTTTGAACATGAAAATGCACCAACCAGAAAACCTGGTACGGCCATGCTCACCGCCTATCTCAATGGGGACTACGACCTGGAAAATTCCTATGTGATAGGTGATAGGTTAACCGATGTGACCCTGGCTGAAAACCTTGGAACCAAATCCATTTATTTTGGGAAAGAGGTAGTGAAAAATGCAGATAAAAGTGTCGACAATTGGGATGCTATTTATGAATTTCTAAAGCTTCCCCCAAGGAAAGCTGAAGTCATTCGCAAGACCTCAGAAACCAATATAGACATCCGGCTGAACCTGGATGGTTCAGGCAAAAGCGCTATTGGCACAGGCCTACCCTTTTTTGACCATATGTTGGATCAACTGGCCAAGCATGGTGGATGCGATCTGGAGATTAAGGTTGAGGGAGATTTGCATATAGATGAACACCATACAATTGAAGATACTGGCTTGGCACTTGGTGAAGCGTATCTGAAAGCTATAGGAGACAAAAAAGGCATCTACAGGTATGGCTTTTTATTGCCTATGGATGATTGTTTGGCTCAAGTAGCCATTGACTTTGGTGGTCGACCATGGATCGTATGGGAAGCCGATTTCAAACGTGAAAAAATCGGAGACATGCCAACAGAGATGTTCTTTCATTTCTTCAAGTCTTTCAGCGACACGGCTAAATGCAACCTGAACATCAAGGCCGAAGGGGAAAATGAACACCATAAAATAGAAGCCATATTCAAAGGCTTGGCAAGAGCCATTAAAATGGCGGTCAAGAAAGACCTGAATGCATTGGATCAACTGCCAAGTACAAAAGGGACTTTATAAATTAAAACCTAAATAGGAGGTTAATTAGGGCTAATGCCGATTAATACTTCTTTAAAGGCTAAAAAGCAAGAGGCCTCATTTAAAAAATGAGGCCTCTTGCTTTTATTATGGAATCCTTCAATCAATTAAAATCTTCCTTCAAGGTCACGAGGAAACTAACCAAGTCCCTGATTTCTCTTCTGCTTAAAAATTGCTTCATATCAGGCATACTGGATGGAGCATCTTTTCTTTCTAGAATTTGACTTTTCATAATCAGCGTATCCGGTTGATTACCCATTTTCAAGGTGATGCTTTCTTCTGTTTCGTCCATTTTGATACCTGCGAGTTTCTTGTCATTGTCCAGAGAAAGGGTAACGACGCCAAATCCTGGAGCAAGTCGCTTACTTGGATCAATAACTGCTTCAAGCAATTGTTCCCGTGTTAAATTGGCTCCTACCCCATTTAGCTTTGGTCCGGCATTGCCACCAAAGTCATCATATGCATGGCATTTGATACATTGAGCGGTTGCATGTTGGAAGAAAATCCTACGTCCCTTTACCAGGTCTCCACCGTATAAACTCCCACTATAGGAAGCCAGAAGGTCATCTTGGCTCATGCTTTCATGAACCTTGTTGTACCTTTCTTTTAATTGGACATCTTCTCTTGTCTCCATGGCTTCATAAAACTCGAGCTCTATGGCTTGAGGCAACGCTCCATTTTCAAATTGCACCAATAATTTTTCAAATATAGGTTTGGTACTATTTTGGTCCAGCTTGGCTAAAGTAGTCACCGCTGCTTGTTGTTCTTCCACAGTTCTTTTTTGAATGACCTCTTCCAGGAGTGCTGCTTTTCTTTCCTCAGGAATTGTTAGTTCTTCCAAAAGGTCTAGACCGGCAACTCTTACGCTTCTTTCTTTGTCTGAAAGTGCTTGCTCGATCGCCTTATCCATAGGTGATTCTGGAATTTTAGACAATGCCCTTAAACTTTCAGCCCTAACGTCTGCATCATTATCATTTGTAAGCACAGTGAGTAAGCGTTCATTGGATTCAGAAATTTTTAATTCGCCCAAAGCCGTCACCGCTTCTTCACGAATCAGGTGGCTATTGTTTTTGGTCAAGTCCATTAAAACTTTAGATGCCGAAGCCTGGAAGGCTACAATATCTCTGTTGAATTCGCCTCTATACCATCCATCAACCCTATCCAATACAGAAGGAGAAGTCCAGGTACTCAATGCTGCTATGGCTTCTACACGCATGGCCTCAGGGGCCTTTGCTTTATTGGAATAAGTCAATAAGTTATTGAATGCTTCTTCAGTACCCCACCTTAAATTGGCATTAATCGCCCTTCTAAGAAGTGGTTCTGAAGTAAAATCTCCAGATACCAATAATTTCCCAAGAGCCGGGATGGCTGCTTCTATTGAGAAATCATCATTGATCGCTCTTGCTGCTTCCGCTATTATATATTCGCTTTTATCATTTAAAAAGGCTTCGATCCCTTTATCGCCTAACCTCCTTAGTGCAATAACTGCCCCAAGACGAACCGCTTCTGAAGGATGGTTTGCCAAATCAACGATTTCTGAAGACTTTCCAATCCTGGACAATGCTAGACTGGCCGCATGCCTGATATACAGGTCTGCATTGTCATTTTCTTGTAAAAGTGTTACGATGGCTTCGAAAGCGGCTTCATACTTCATTTTACCCAAAGCTTCCGCGGCAAAAAACTGAACTCTTGGCTCATCTGATGAAAGCAGGGGAAGTATATTTTTGGCAACAGGCGTATATTTTAAATCACCTATCCATCTGGCTGACTGCGCTATAATTTCAACATCACTGTCTTTCAAATAAGGCACCAAAGTTTCTGCGCGTTCAGAATTTTCTCGAGCGAGCTGAGAGATTCCCCAAATGGAATGAATTCTTGCCAATTGATTTTCTTTTTTAGCCAAGACAGTAGTAAATACTTCCATTCCTTCTTCTCCTCGTTTCGCCAATTCAAACTGTGCTTTTTGTCTGACACGCTGGTCTTCGAAACCTAAAAGAGAGGAAAGTTCCTCTTTTGATAAATCAGGATAATTTTTTGCTAAATGAGATGCTGTGAGTTTTCGAATATCAGCAGTTGCAGTTTTATCTGTAAATTTCCAAATCCTGCCATAGCCTTTGTTCACCCATCCATCAATCCAATCAGAAAAATACAATCCTCCATCAGGTGCAAAGTCCATTCCAGTGGCGAGGATACCAGTAAGAATCTGCTCCGTTTCTCCCATCTCAAAACCCGCTCCTTTTGGTTTCAGGTCAAAAGCATGAATCCCTGATCTGGCAGCATTCCCTCCAAATTCTGCAACAAAAAACTTATTTTTCCATTGTTCACCAAGCCCTGTTCCCGGGTTATGCTGCATTCCGGTAGGTCCATTTACGTAATTGGCAATTGTAGGAATGAAATAAGCAGCTTGATCTTCATTTCTTGGAAGATGCATCTTTTCATCCATCCATACCTTGTATCCATTGTTCTTAGGGTCACGATATTTACCAAACTGCCAATTAATTCTCCAGCCTGTATCCGATCCCTCTACTAAATAGACTATTCTTTCTCGTTCTCCTTTGTGATCTCCGTCATTGTCCACACTTATAAGGTTTCCATAATCATCGAAATCAAATTCATGGGTGTTTCTAACACCATAAGCGAAAATTTCAAAATCCGAACCATCTGGATTGGCACGAGCCACTACACCACAGTTTGGATAATCAAGTAGATTTCCTTTATCATCTTCTCCACTAAAGCCAATATCACCTATTCCCCAATAAATTTTACCTTCCGGGCCCACTTTAAGTCCTGACATATTGTGTCCGCCAAAACCGATGTGCACACCAAATCCATGGGCTAGAGATTTTTTCTCATCCATAAATCCATCACCATTGGTATCTGTCATCCTCCATAAATCAGGAGCCACACCAACAAAAAGCGCATCGTCATAATACAATACCGCTCCAGCGACATCGGAAGTTTCCTGATTAAAATCACTGGCAATTAATGTTGAACGATCTGCTTTACCATCACCGTCGGTATCCTGAATTTCGAAAACATTTTCCTTTTCAATCGTAAGGTCCTTCCAGTCATGGGAACCATCACCATTAATATCAGGAAGCCATTCGTTCTCAGCACTGTTTTCTGGTGCCAATTGTTTATGGATAAATGCCTTTCGATCCGCTACATTTTTGAAACTTATAGAGGATATTTCCCAATCCTGATGGCTTCGGATATCAAATTCAGAAATTTTTCTTCTATTTGTTTTTGAATAGAAGGCATTGCCATGATCATCTATTTGTAAAGAAATCGGATCAGCAACCAATGAGTCCACTGCCCAAAGGTCCAATTTGAGATCATTATTATACACAGGATTGACCAAGCCTTCGATGGCGACTGTTTGTGTGTTAACTTCTTCCTGAGTCAGTTGCTTTACCTGAAGTGTCGCTGCTTTTTCACCTGAGTTACATGCAGTAAAGCCAAGGCTAAGGACAATGCAAAAAGGTAGGATATTAAAAATCTTGTATTGTTCTGTCAATTTAAATTTTCTCAACATGGATAATCAATATAAATTTATGAGATGGGTGGTTTTATAAAAATTTGGCAAAAAAGGCTATTGTTCTTCTTTATCTAATGTCACTAGAAAACTAACCAAATCTCGGATTTCTCTTTTTGTCAATAAAGCCTTCATATCAGGCATAGAGGACAAGGCATTTGACCTCTCTTTTATGGTGTTTTTTGCAATAATTTTATCTGGTTCATTTCCTATTTTTAAAGTAATGCTGCTTTTGTCTTCATTTACTACAATTCCTGAAACGCTATTCTCCTCGTTAAGTTTTAAGGTAACAACTCCATAACCAGGGGCAAGCCGATTGCTTGGTGCCACAAGAGCTTCAAGCAATTGCTTCCTATCAAGTCTATTGGCAATACCATTTAATCGAGGACCAGCATTACCTCCAAAATCATCGTAAGAATGACAACGCATGCATTGGGCATTCTGGTTTTGGAAGAAAATCCTTCGTCCCTTAGAAGCATCCCCTCCAAAGAGGCTTCCATTGTAACTTGCTAAAGCATTCCCAGCATACAAATTTTCATTAATGGCTTTATATTTAGCTAACAAATTCGCACTGCCTAATGTTTCCAGTGCTTCACTTAATTCCAATTCAACGGCTGCTGGTAATTTTTTATTCTTTAACTCATCTAGTAATTTTTCAAAAACGGGAAGAGCATAAGCTTCATCTACTTTTCCTAAAGTGCTTATTGCCGCTTGCTTTTCTTCCACTGTTTGATTTAGGATCACTTGCTCTAATAAGTTGGCTACTGTATTGCCAGACAAGTCCATTTCTCCCAGAATTGCCAAACCAGCAACCCTCACACTTTTATCTTTGTCCGTAGTGGCCTGTTCTAGTGCGATCTCCATATTATCAGCTTCTGATTTAGCCAGTGCATTTAATGCAGCCTCTCTGACCAATGGATCCCTATCTGTTTTAAGCATGGACAGCAATTTATCGGAAGTATTGGCAATCTTTAATAATCCAACCGCATTTACGGCAGTGTATCGAAGGGATGCATTTGAATGATTGATCAGTTTCAACAATGGAGCCGATGCCTGTTGCCTTATTAAATTCGATTCCCGTTTTATTTCTCCTCTATATCTACCATCCACCCTGTCCAGGACGGATGGATTATCCCAGGTAGAAAGGGCATTTATGGCTTCAATGCGCATGCTTTCCGGTGCAGATTCCATGGCAATAAAGCGAAGCACCTGATTAAGTGCGGCTTCATTTCCCACCCTAAGATTGGCATTTATAGCCCTTCTGAGCAATGGTTCTGAGGACAGGTTTTCCCTGGTTAGTACTTTACCCAAAGCAGGCAATGCTGCTTCAATGGAATAATCATCATTGATGGCCCTTGCTGCTTCAGCAACAATATATTCATCTTTATCCTCCAAAAAGGCAGCCACTTCAGGTGCCTGAATGCGCCTCAATGCAACTACAGCAGCAATCCTTACTGCCTTTGACGGATGTTGGTAAAGCGCTTCAACAGCAGCCACATCCCCTATCCTCGCTAAGGCCAGGCTACCGGCATGTCGTAAATATACGTCTTCATCATTATTGGCTTCTAGAAATGCGATTAGGGGTTGAACTGCGGAAGCGGCCTTAATCCTGCCCAATGCCTCAGCTGCAAAGAATTGTACCCGGACCGATTGGTCTTGAAGAAGAGGAACCAAATTTCCTTCAGCTTCCTCATACCTTATATCTCCCAGCCATCTAGCCCCTTGGGCCCTTATTTCAGGGTCCGTATCCTTTAGCATAGGGATCAGCAATTCACCTGCATTGGGTTCACCTGATCGGGCAAGTTGTGCTATTCCCCAAATGGCATGAACTCTTGCCATTTGGCCATTGCCTGCACCTAGTCTTGCCTGAAATATTTCAAGTCCATCACTGCCTCTTTTGGCCAATTCAAACTGTGCTTTTTGTCGCACCCTTTTGTCAGGATTATCCAGCAAATTACTCAATTCAGCGTCCTTTTTTTCCTTGAAATTAGCCTTAATCAAGGTTTCTGTATCATTTCTCAGCTGGTTATTTTTGCCTTCGCTAACCTCCATTTTCCAGATTCTACCATTGTCCTTAGTGCCCCAACCATCAATCCAATCAGCAAAATAAAGGGCTCCATCCGGGCCAAAGTCCATTCCCGTCGCCAATATTCCACCCATGATCTTTTTGGTCTCGGTCATTTCAAATCCAGCTCCTTTTGGGGCCAGTTTGAAAGCATGGATTCCTGACCTTGCTGGGTTTCCTGAAAATCCTGCTACAAAAAAAGTGTCTTTCCATCGCTCCCCTAAAGCAGTACCTGGATTATACAACATACCCGTAGGGCCATTGATGTAGTTTTTTATAGGTGGAAGAAAATACGCGGCCTGACCTTCTTGGCGCGGTTTGTACATTTCCTCATCCATCCAAACCTTGTATTCATTGTTCTTGGGGTCCCTGTATTTACCAAATTGCCAGTTTATTCTCCATCCTGTATCGGAACCATCTACCAGGTACACCAGGCGCTCACTTTCACCCCGGTGGTCACCATCATTGTCTACGCTTATCAGGTTCCCAAAATCATCAAAAACAAATTCATGTGTATTTCTTACCCCCATGGCAAAAATCTCAAAATCGCTTCCATCAGGGTTTGAGCGTGCGATTACTCCTCTATTGGGATATTTATTGGTGTTGCCATCCTGGTCTTTTCCGTTAAAGCCTATGTCACCTATACCCCAATAAACCCTGCCATCGGGTCCCATTTCAAGGCCAGACATTCCATGTCCTCCAAAACCAATATGAATACCATATCCATGAGAGATGGACACCTTTTCCTTGGTCAATCCAGTTTTAGGATCTTCTTTGACCCGCCACATATCAGGAGCCGCACCTACGAAAAGATCGTCTCCAAATTTCATCACCGCTCCTGCTACATCGGTAACCTCTTCATTTAATTCTTCAAAGACCAATTGGTATTGATCTGCCAGACCATCTTCATCCGTATCCTCAAGCCGGTATATATGGTCTTTTTCAATGGCCATGTCTTTCCAGGTATGGAATCCATCTCCATTAAGATCTTCCAGCCACTCGTTTTTATCGCTGTTTTCTTCTGAAAGTTCTTCCCTTAAAAAAGCCCGCTTTTCTTCAATGGTTTGCAAAGCAATTGACCTGATCTCCCAGTCTTGATGCCTTCTTATATCATGCTCGGAGTTTTTTTGTCGATTGGTACGGCTATAATACAACCTTCCCTGGTAGTCAAAATCTATGGAGATTGGATCAAAAACCATAGAATCAGATGCCCATATATGCACCATCAACCCGGAATCTAATGATGGCTGTACCATTTCCTCAACCTGAGATGCCCAATTCTGGGTATCAGTAGCACTAAAATGCTTAATTTTTAAATCCTGCTCATCCTTTGAACCACAACTAAAAATAATTAATACACTAGCAAATAATAAATATTGCAACTGCTGTCTAAATTTCACATTCAATAGATTCATAGAATATTCTCTGGTCATTATTGTTAATCTGGGTTAAACCCCTGCTGGTGTAAAACAGGAAAACGTAGTTATTCATTATATGTTCCTGCTAGCAACAGTTCCTTCTCCTCAATTCTCTTAATACTTCTGAACAGCACGGATTACTAAAGGTTTAAATAAAAGACACTATTCAAGTTCAGAAATATAAGGAAAAGATTATTAGTGGGAAATAAAACTTTTATAAAGATTGGAAACATGCCTTAATGACCAACTCCACCCTTATTTATAGTCAATGCGAGATGGGAAGGGTCCCGTAGCTTTTGTTCACAGTTATTCAATGACCTGAAGTTGTGATAAGCGGTTTTCCATATATGGCCTTTTTGGGCATTTTTTAATTCTGGCTGTTTATCCCATCCACCAGCATACCATTCTCCATTTTGATGGTCAATAAGGTATTTTTGTATATAATTCCATTGAAGTTTAAATTTACTAAAATACTGCATCGCATCATTGGGGTATAAATCCGTCAGAATTAAAAGGGTATTGAGCCCCTCGGCTTGTGCCCACCAGTTTTTCGTGTCCTTGATAACTTCTGGTGGTGCTTCACCGGGAAAATAATAACCACCATCATAGAACCCGCCTGTTGCATTATCCCAGCCATATGTGAGCGAATGGTCTACCATTTTCTTACCTATTTCCCAAGTGGCATGGTCATCAACCAGCCCCAAAACATGCGAGGCTTCCATCATCAAATAGGCCGTCTCTACATCATGCCCGTAGGAAACATGGTCTATGGAATGGTGCTTCTCTATGGAGTCCCTACCTTCTTCCCTAAAACTTACAGGAGTCCAATCTGGTTGTAAAAACAACTGAAGGTAACCCTCCTTTTGAACTATGGTGTCCCTGATTAAGGCCAGTAGTTCTTTAGTCCTTTGCTTAAGTAAAGGGTCTTTCCATACAGTGTATAATTCAGTAAATGCTTCTAATAAATGGATGGAGCTATTTTGATCTTTGTACCCAATGGTGGATGTAGAGGGGGTGCTGCTATCTCTATCCAGTGGAGAACCATCTACTGCCAGAGATTGGAAATACCCGCCATATTGAGGGTCATAACTGTTTTCTTCCAGCCAATAAAAGGCTTTCTTAGCCAATTCAAGGACTTCGGGATCCGATGACACCTTATAATACGCAGCAAGGCCATAAATACCGAAGGAATTACCATAGGCAGTTTTAGCTCCAATACCACTTTCCTTTACCTGACCATCACGACTTAGCAAGGTGTGAAACCCACCATTCTCTTTGTCCCAAAATTTATCTCTTATAAAGGTATAGCCAAGCCTTGCTCCTTTTTTATAGTGATCAGTATCTGGGCTTCTCTCTATCATTTTAGACAAGGTCCACAAGTGCCTGGCTTGTGAAACAATCATCTTGTCCTGATTTTCTGTTGGATTAAAGGCTGCATCAAAGGAACTGATATAACCTCCAAATTCAGTATCATAAGCTTTCGGGTACCAATGGTTGATCAATTCATTGTTGATGGAGTAAGCCATCTCATCTGCCAATTTAATTCTTTCGGGTGTTTGAGCAAGTATTGGCTGGGCAAGACAGCAGGTAAAAATAACTACACATGTCAGAAGCTTCATATAATTTTGGGTTTAAATAATTACTTAAATTTAATTTCATTCTTTGGGATTTCCAACTAAGCGAACTTTGGAGAGAAAAATGATAAATAACTATAATAGAAACCCTTTCGAGGGAAATCAAATTTGAACACACAACCTTTAGTTTAAATTATTAGTTATTTAACTGGTAAAACAATTGACAAACTGGAAAACCCGTTGTATATTTATTCAAATTTAAATTTCAAATCTCTATGGAGAAATTGACCAAGAAAGAAGAGGAGCTAATGCAAATCCTTTGGAAACTTAAAAAGGCATTCGTTAAGGACATTGTGGCCAAATATCCCGATCCAAAACCCCATTACAATACTATCTCATCCCTCATCAGGGTTTTGCAAGAAAAAGAAGTGGTAGGATTCAATGCCTTCGGCAATACTTATGAATATTTCCCATTGCTTAAAAAAGAAGCCTACCGCAAAATTTACATGAAAGAAATTGTCAGTCATTACTTTGACAATTCATTTTCCAGTGCCGTTGCTGCCTTTGTAAAAGAGGAAAAATTGGATGAGGAGGAAGTAAAAGAATTGATACAATTGATAAAATCAAAATAATTTATGGAAGCTGTTTTTCTTTATTTATTGAAGGTATCATTGGCCACAGCGGTTTTATACCTTACCTACCATTTCCTATTCCGAGAAAAAAAACAATTTGTTTTTAATCGCTACTACTTACTGCTTATCCTTCCTGTCGCCCATATTCTTCCATTAATTAGCTTTCCCACAGGAGCTGATCTATCCGTGACTACTGTTTATTTTAATGAAATAAATCCACTCCCAATAAGTGGATCTAATGTAATACAGAATAACGGTGAAAATACCTTAATTAATTGGATATCAGTTTTGTCCATCATTTATGTTTCTGGGATGGTTTTCTGTCTGATAAGGTTTTTTATCAGCTATATTCAAGCATCGGCCATACAAAAAGCATCCCAACAGGACATCATCGATAACCAAACAGTCTACTTGTCAGAAAAAAATATACGGGCATTTACCTTCATTGATAAAATTATCATTGGAAGAAATATCCTCGATCATCCAAGTTTAAAAATGGTGATTGACCATGAGAAGGTTCATCTTAAGGAGAATCATTTCATTGATTTATTTATCATTGAATTTCTTTCGGCCTTCCAATGGTTCAATCCTTTTGCTATTACCATTAACAAAGCGGTAAGACTAAACCTGGAATACAGAGCTGATGATATGGTTGTACAACAAGCAAACATGAGGCAATACCAAATGGCATTAATCTCAATGGTCAGCGAAAGAATAGCGCTGCCACAATTCACAGAATTGAACTCAAACAACCTCAGAAACCGCATACTCATGATGAAATCTCAAAATGAATCGAAATTTTCAAAAATCAGGAAATTAGCTGTCCTTCCAGTTTTTCTAATCCTATTGGCAGGCCTATCCGAAAAAACTACTGCGTTAAAGGCAAGTGATGTTCCAGAAATGAACCTAAATATAACTGAAAGCGAATTGCCAAAGGCCCAGGAAAAATCAACAGACCCAGCAATAAATAGTATAGATGAATTAATTAGGTATATAGCCAAAACCATTACCTACCCAAAAGAAGCCAAAGAATATGGGCAGAATGGAAGGTTAATTGTATTTGCAAAGGTAGATAACAATGGAAAAGTGACGGGCGTTTATAGGGATCGGCCTCAAAGAAAAGTTTTTACACTTAGCGAAATAGTAATTGTTGGATATGGAATTGATCCTTCATTAATTACTGAAGTCAACGACTACCCATGGCTGTTTGAAGAATGTAAAAGTCTAATTGAAGGATTCCCTGAATTGAACATCCCTGAATTAAAAAATAACACGGTGAAATTTCAGTTTAAATTCAAATTAAAATAATAATCTTTCCAATCCTGATTTTCGGCTGATAGCAATTTAGTTTTTGAAATAAAATCAACCTCCAAACCGATAATTATAGATTTACCATGCACAGGCTTTTTAATACCTCCTTGGGGAAGATTATAATTCTACCTTTTTAAATCCATTGGCCCCAATATTATTATTTTTTCCGGAAACGGGTAGATTCATTTTATAAGCTTCTCCCCCATTCTAATCCGTAAAGACCCATTTAAAATTTATGGTATTCCTAATGAAAGAGCAGAAGGGTAAATTATTAAATCCTTTTCATTCCTTCCTTTTATCAAGATGCCTTATATTTGCGGACGCATAATAAAAAGCCAAGTAGAATGAATGATTTTATAGCTGAATTAAAGTGGCGGGGCATGATCCAGGACATGACCGCAGGATTAGAAGAACATATTCAAAAAGGAAAAGCATCAGCCTATCTTGGTTTTGACCCAACTGCTGATTCACTTCATATTGGCCATTTGGTTGGAGTAATGACCTTGCTCCATTTTCAGCGATCAGGGCATCAACCAGTTGCACTTATAGGAGGTGCTACGGGTATGATAGGAGATCCTTCCTTTAAGTCCTCAGAGCGAAACTTATTGGACAAGGCTACTTTGGATCAAAACATTGCTGGCATCCGAAAACAATTAGAGAAATTTTTAGATTTTGATGCAGAAGCATCCAATAAAGCCTTGTTGGTTAACAATTACGACTGGATGTCTGAATTTTCATTCTTGGAATTCATTAGGGACGTAGGCAAATACATCACCGTCAACTACATGATGGCAAAAGATTCAGTGAAAAGAAGACTTGAAGATGGCAATGGTTTGTCTTTTACAGAGTTTACTTACCAGTTGATCCAAGGCTATGACTTTTATTATTTATGGAAAAACAAAGGTTGTAGCATTCAGTTGGGTGGATCTGATCAGTGGGGTAATATTGTCACTGGTACTGAACTGATTCGAAAAAAAGCCGGAGGTGAAGCTTTTGCACTTACAGTGCCGCTGATTACCAAAGCGGATGGCACCAAGTTTGGAAAAACAGAAGGTGGAAGTGTTTGGCTTGATCCAGAAAAGACATCCCCTTATGCTTTTTACCAGTTTTGGCTTAATGTTTCTGATGAAGATGCAGCCAAATATATCCGAATCTTCACCACCTTAGACCAAAAAGCCATTGAAGGTTTAGAAAAAGAACATATTGGAGCACCGCATCTACGGGTTTTACAAAAAGCCTTGGCAGAGGAAATTACAATTCTTGTTCACAGCCTAAAAGAATATGAAGTAGCGGTGAAAGCGTCAGGAATTCTATTTGGTAAATCTTCCCTGGAAGATTTGTCTACACTAGATGAACGTACTTTTCTGCAGGTTTTCGATGGAGTAGATGTGATAGAAATGGATCAAAAAACCTATGAAAATGCTGAAAATGCCCTGGATTTACTGACTTTAGACCAAACCATTTTTAAATCTAAAGGCGAAGCCAGAAAAATGATTCAAGGTGGTGGTGTCTCTATCAATAAGCAAAAAATAGAAAATCCAAACAATAAAGTGGATACCCCCTTGCTTCAAGGTAAGTACCTTTTGGTCCAAAAAGGAAAGAAAAATTATTATATAATCAAGGTTCTCTCTTAAGGATTATATTTAAGGGAGATTTATAACAGGCATAAAATAGAATATGGGCGTTTACGAAAGACAGCAAAAAGAGAAAAAGATCCTTGAATCAGCCATTGCATTGTTTGCTGAAAAAGGGCTCCATGCAACAAAAGTCGAAGACGTAGCCAAGAAAGCTAAAATAAGTAAAGGTCTGGTTTATTTTTATTATAAAAGTAAAGAGGACCTTTACATGGCCATTACTAAAAAGGGCATTGAAGAATTGAAAGAGGTCTTCAACAAGTCCTTCGGGAAAGGAAAAGACAAAACGGGCATAGAGGTAATGACCGATATGGTCAATGGTTATTTTCAATTTGTCCAAGAAAAGAAAGTTTTCCATGATGCCATTTTATATTTTCTGTCTGTTTTGGAATTGTATCATCAAGATTCAGAAAAAGTAAATCCATTGCTTTTAGAAAGCCAATTTTTCAATAAGTTGCTTCAAAGCCACAATGATTTGGCGAAAATCGGCATCAAAGCGATTTCTCAAGGCATTAAGGATGGTAGCATGCGTCCTGATCTGCAGGCCGACAGCACTTTTTATACCATTTGGAGCATGCTGATTGGCTACTGTCAATTGTCTGGCTCAGTGAATTTGGAGCCAAATGACATTAAGATCAATATTGAAAGTTGGAAAAATGGCTTCAATAAGATCCTTTTTGAAATATTAAAAGGCACCAGCAACCCATTCAAAACCCAACCCATACAGGGAAATCTTTTTTAAAAGTTGAATTTGGTGGTAAAAAAGAGGAAAAGTTAACCTCTTAAGCTATAGACAAGCAATTGGGAGTGCAAATTACGTCCATGGATGTGCAACAATCCTTAATGTGAAATTAAAGTTAAAAAAAAGTGAAATCTCTCTTTTTTAGGCATCTTTATTGTTCTATAAATATATAGTAGAATTAATTAAAGACAAAACTATGGATTTATTAATAGGAGCACTCATTATTTTTGCAATTGTAATTGCGATATTCCTGCTTTATAAGAAAATATTTAGCACGAAGAAATCAAAAGCAGGTAAAGAACAGGAAATCTCGGCCAAAGAAGTTTTAGGCAAGGAGGTTTCAGAAATTAACGATCGGAACATTACCCACCCTAAATCGGATAAGGTCAAAAAAGAATGATTTTGATAATGATTATTTTAGGTACTTAACAAAAAAATAATCTATAGGATAAATAATGGGTATTTTAAGACCTACCTTACCGAAATACACATTAAAATCAGATAGTTATAGCCGGTATCCTATTATTAAGCGCTGTAATTTTTTGGGATATAAGCTTTTCCATTTATTGTAAATGCAATACTTACTGAGATGGAACACCAATTAAATTGCTTTATCCAGGTTAAAATTTTAAATTTGATTAGGTATATTTCTGACAAAATAAAACAGAAAATTTATGGATTTAAGTACACTATTTTCATTACATGGCAAAGTCGCTATTATAACTGGCGCAAGTAGTGGCATTGGTTTTTCAATCGCACATTTTTTTGCTGCAGCTGGAGCTAAAGTGGTGATAAATAGTAGAAATCAGGAACGTCTAGATGAGGCCATTGCCAAACTTAAGGAGAAAGGTTATGTGGCCATGGGAGTAGCCAATAATATCGGCTATGAAGAGGATAGAAAAAATTTGATTGAGCAAACGGTTAATAAATACGGACAAATCGATATCCTAGTAAACAACGCTGCTACCAACCCTGTATATGGAGCGATAGAAACCACAGACTTGGGTGTGTTCGATAAAATTCTGGATGTGAATTTGAAAGCTCCTTATGAGTTGTCAAAACTTAGCCTTCCCTATTTAAAACAATCTTCTTCAGCTTCCATTATCAATATTAGCTCTATAAGTGCCTTATCACCTGAGAAAGGGCTTGGCCTTTATAGCGTCAGTAAATCAGCCCTTATTTCGTTGACAAAAGTCTTTGCGAAAGAATGGGGTACTTACAATATACGTGTAAATGCCATTTGCCCTGGGTTGATTAAAACAAAATTCAGTGAGGTTTTATGGTCAAATCAAGAACTTCGTGAGAAATTTTTAGAAGAACTCCCCTTACAAAGAATAGGCGAAGAAGGAGAGATAGGATCCATGGCACTATTTCTAGCATCTGAGGCATCGAGCTACACCACAGGTAGTATATTTACCGTTGATGGTGGATTTCAGGCTTAATTCAACACAGGCCTTAAGTATTAAAAAAGGTAAAGCACCCCAACTAATAGGCGAATTTCACTCTTTAGATACCAATGGAAATGAGTTCAATTGATTTTAAAATTAGGACAATTAAGGCTAGAAAAGTAGGCACGACTACTTTTTTAAATAACCATCGTTGTATAATTACACCTAATTCAGTCTCTTCAATGGGACGATTTCAGGCATAAATCGATCCCATCACCCTAAAATAGTAGGTATAGGGATTGATTTGCGCAATGGATGGGCAAAGGTCATGGTGCAATGGAAGTAGAACCAATTGGTTAATGGTGAAATGATTTAATTGCGAGAAAGAGGGGATTTGAGTCATTTTGGATTCTGAAAAGCAATTTACACCGCGCTATCCTATTTACATTACAAGCTTTAAAGGCGGATGTCCTATGTCCGCTTGTTTAAATCTAATATCCAAGCTTCTTAATGATCTCCCTCTTCTTCCTCCTCATCATCATTTATTTCAATAAGCCGAACTTTAACCGCTTCATTTATTGGGGTAACATGTCCTCCAACATTTTCAGCAATATAATAGGTTAATTGAGCACCAAAAAGGAAGATTACTACGGAATAATACACCCATATTAAAACGACCACCAAAGAGCCAGCGGTGCCATAATAACTTCCAACATCAGCGTTTCCTAAATAAAGGCCGATGAGTAATTTCCCCAAACCAAAAAGGAGCATTGTCACGAAAGCGCCTAACCAGACATCTTTCCAATTCACCTTGGCATCAGGAAGAATCTTATACATAAGGCCAAAAACCAGCACAAAAATGGATTGAGTCACCAGAAAATTAATAACTGATGCCAACTTCAAAGTACCAGTATCAAAAATATCAGAAAAATAATTCAACAAGATAACTATAAAAGCATCAGCAAGGAGAGATACCAATAAAAGAAACCCAATGGAAGCAACCATTGAAAAACTTAGAATCCTGTTCATTATGAATTTCAAAAACCCCTTTTCAGGTTTTGACCTTATGTGCCATATATGATTGATACTATTTTGTAAACTAACAAATACAGTGGTAGCTGAAAAGATTAAAACAGAAATACCTACAATCCGTGAATACAAAGTCTGTCCACTTATAGCGACATTTGCCATAACACCTTCTAAAGTTGAAGCACTATCACTACCCATCATTTTAGTCACCTGAGCCAGTAGTTCCTCTTTTACAGTGTCTTCATTCAATATTACTGAAGCAATATTGAGAATAATAATCAATAAGGCTGGTAAAGAGAAAATGGTGTAAAAGGCCGTTGAAGCAGCAAAAGTTATGGAATCATTCTTCCCAAAATCTTTAACAGCATCAATAAGGATTTCAAAAATTGAATATTTTTTAAGCCTTTTTAATTTATTTTTGATCATTGTTTTTTTCCTGAATTTGAATCTAATGTACCAAAAACCATTCCCTATTTTTGTTCTGAATAAGATTTTTGATGTTTACTAGAAAAAAAATTTAGCAACATACTTCCTGGTTTCCCATGATGCCAGTAGTGATTTTTTTACGTATATGTCTACAATGGTATTACCCAAATTTTGGCACCTGTCGAATGATTGCCTACCGAATTCATTTAAAATCAATTCCCAAAGGCTTCAGTCCCTGAAATATGAAGACTTGCATCGGAGTCAGCCTACCTAGGTAATTTTAACTGAGGTCAGCATTTATCTAATTCTTTCAAAATGCAGCAAAAAAATCAATGCCATGGATTTTTCCCTATAGAAAAGTGTAATACACAATACTGGGTCTTACAGGTATTGTTGCTTTTTTTCTGCAACATTGCTGAAAAAATTTCAAGCTAGGTTTGATTTACTAGGTAACATTTCCCCAGATCTTGTATCTAAATTAAAGCGTTTTAAAAAATTAGGTAAACTGACCAATAGGACAAGTCTATTTTTCAAAAACGCCATTTATTTGCTATTTTATTGAAAATAAGAAATAAAGAGATCAGGCTACATTAAATCCGCTATACAGCCTTTTATTTTTGTTTCACCTTAGCATCAAGGCCTTTCCAGATCGTAGTAAAAAGAAAAAAAATATACCTGAAAAGTATGGATATATAATTTTTTTTCCCTTAGAAAGAAATCTTAAGGATTAGTTTCTAGTAAAGAAAAATGGATTATAGATACATTAAATAGAATTATGTAACAACTTTAATTGATCTTTCTTAAACAATTATATATTCGAAAGACATTCCATCTATTACTTATTTAAGGAGTAAATTTTTAGATAATAGTTTAGAAAAGGTTTTACAATAAGCAGAAATCAGACCTTGAGCATAAAGGATATTAACGGATACCTTGATCTGGATATTTTCCAGTAATGGTTCTACCAAAAGCTTTCAATTCTTCCACTTGTTCCTGAAGATTTCCATTTGGATGGATGACAGGACCTATGCCTGCCAGCTTCCTTTTATAGTCTAAAAACCCGACCACTATGGGCACATTTGCTCCTAAGGCAATATGGTAAAAACCAGATTTCCAACGAGGTGCATAGCTTCTAGTCCCCTCTGGGGTCACCATCATAACCAACTCCTCCCTATCATTCAGCATCTGTATCATGGCTTCAGTATAGGTTTGTTTTCTTTTTCCAATAACCTTTTTTCTATCAATCGGTATTCCTCCTAAAGCTTTAATCAACCAACCAAGTGGCCCTATCATTATTTCCTTCTTAATGGTGAATTTTACAGGGACTTCCATAATATAGAAGGCAGAACGGGCATAAACCAAATCCCAATTACTGGTATGTGGAATCGCAATAAGGACAGCCTTTTTTAAACCTTGCGGCCAATTTCCTGAAACTTTCCAACCAGAAATCCAAAGTATTAAACGGGCGATTAATTTCATGATTTAAATAGACTATTAATATCTTGACTTTTTAACCTAGACATTGATGGGTTTTCAAGTAAAAATTCTTTACAATACCGGTATCCGGTATCATATATTTCGTTGGCTTTTTTAACCTCCAATACACCAAATTGGGCCAAACCCGGAGGGTCAATAAAGTAATCACATTTATTTTTCCTACTGTAGACATTATAGTTTAATGTCATAATCACAGAACGCTCGATCAACCCTTTAATGTGGGTGTCGGCCTTTAAATCCGGAAGATTGTTGCAATTAATCCCAACAATCGCATCACAGATTTCTTCCAATGGTTCTATGGGAAGGTTATTAAGCACTCCCCCGTCAATGTACAAATCCCCATCCATTAATATCGGCTCAAACATGCCTGGAATGCAGGAAGAGGCCATCAATCGTTTTATCAATGGGCCCTTGGAGAAAAACTCTGTGCGGCTTTTTTGGAAATTTGTAGCCGCAACATAGATAGGAACTTTTAAGGCTGAAAAATCATCCTCTGGCAAATACTTGGCAAATAAATCTGCCAAAAGGTCCATTCTTAACAAGGCCTTAAAACTGATTGAAGGTTTGAAGAATTTGAAGTATTTGGTTTGAACAATTATCTCAAGGATTTCTTTTGGTTGGTAGCCATGGGCATACAAGGCTGCAACGATCGCTCCAGCGCTACTTCCAGAAAGACAATCAGGGTATATCCCTTCCTCATTTAGCCCTTGCAATATCCCAAGGTGCGCAATACCTCTTACTCCACCTCCAGATAATGCGACTCCAATTTTATTGGTTTTTTCCAAAATAATAATTAACAGGATATATATATTAACCCACAATTACTGCAATAAATGACACCTTACTCCTGAACAAAACCCATCGAACAAAATTTCTCTATTCGTTTTTCTATGCGTTTATCCACTTTCATTTTGTCAAGCTCAACCAGCGATTCATTAATTTTTTCTTTAATTCTCAAGGCCATGTCCTGCATATTTCTATGGGCACCGCCTAGAGGCTCTTCTATAATAGAGTCGATCAGACCATTGCTCTTCATGTCTGGGCCTGTCAATTTAAGGGCTTCAGCGGCTTGTTCCTTATGGTCCCAGCTTCTCCACAGGATTGTAGAACAGTTTTCAGGGGAAATAACTGAATACCAGGAGTTTTCTAGCATCATCACCTTATCTCCAATGGCTATCCCTAAAGCTCCACCAGAAGCTCCTTCACCAATAATGATGCAGATTACCGGAACTTTCAGCTTGAACATCTCCCGAAGGTTTTTGGCGATAGCTTCACCCTGCCCTCTTTCCTCTGCCTCAATTCCAGGATAGGCACCTGGAGTATCTATTAAAGTGACAATTGGTTTGTTGAATTTCTCGGCCATCTTCATCAGCCGCAAAGCCTTCCTATAACCTTCAGGATTGGCCATTCCGAAATTTCTTTCTTGCCGTAGCTTGGTATTTCTCCCTTTCTGTTGGCCTATAAACATGACTGATCGTCCGTCTATATCACCAAGCCCACCTATCATCGCCTTGTCATCCTTCACTGTTCTATCACCATGCAACTCAATAAAGTTGCTGGTCATTTCATAAATATAATCCAATGCATAAGGCCTATCGGCATGCCGGGAAAGTTGCACTCGCTGCCATCGAGTGAGGTTTTGAAAGGTTTCCCTTTTTAATACCTGAAGCTTTTCATCCAGAGACTTAATATCTGTCGACAGATCTATGTTTTTTTCATTGGCCAATTGAATCATTTCCTGAAGTTTAAGTTCAAGGTCAGCAATTGGCTTTTCAAATTCTAATACCATAAAGTGAAGTTTTGAAGTATCAAAGATAAAAATTAATTTTTGATTACGTGACCAACTTTTATCAAAGATATTTTATAAAGGTTTTAAGTCAGGTTAAAATTTTGCCATCTTTCATGGTAAGCATTCTATCCGACATCCCTGCAAGGGATTGATTGTGGGTTACGATTACGAAGGATTGACCTAGTTCATCCCTTAATTTAAAAAACAATTCATGAAGCGCTTGGGCATTCTCTGTATCAAGGTTACCACTGGGTTCATCAGCGAATATAATGTCAGGGCTATTGACAAGGGCTCTAGCTACCGCCACCCGCTGTTGCTCTCCTCCTGATAGCTGGGCAGGTTTATGACCTAACCGAGAAGTGATTCCAAGCAAATTGGCTAACTCATTGGTTCTTTTTCTAAGGACATTCTCAGGTTTTTTACCAATTAGGCCTGGAATCCAAATATTTTCTTCAGCAGTAAATTCGGGAAGCAAATTGTGAAATTGGAAAATGAAACTGATTCTATCATTTCTAAAGCTCGCTAATTTATCACCATTGAGTTTTAATACATCAAGGGCATCTACATGCAAGGATCCTTCATCCGGCCTGTCTAAAGTACCCAAGATATGCAGCAAAGTGCTTTTACCTGCTCCAGATGCCCCAACTATGGACACTATTTCTCCCTTCTCGATAGTTACATCTACTCCTTTTAGTACATGAAGGTCGCCATAATATTTTTGAAGTGATTTAGCGTAAAGCATAGGATTAACAGTAGATTAAATTTGTCTTGGTGACAAACATAGTTGTATTTTAAAATTAATCAAAAATATAATTACTATTGAAGTTTTTAATTTTTGAGGGGGCAACAGTAGCTATGCACTTGATTTTTAAGGCTTGAAACCTAATTATTGGTATAAACAGAATAAAAACATTTAAAGAATCAATAAAAAGCCCTTGCTAAATCTTGAATAATCGGACATTTGACATTAACTTCGAGCAAAAATTTGATTGGAATGAATATACACGAATATCAAGCTAAAGAAGTTTTAAAATCTTACGGAGTCAAAATACAAGAAGGGATTGTAGCAGAAAGCCCTGAAGCGGCACTTGAGGCGGCAAAGAAGCTTACTGCGGACACAGGTACTTCTTGGTATGTTCTAAAAGCACAAATCCATGCTGGAGGTAGAGGTAAAGGAGAAATTAAAGAAACAGGATCAAGAGGCGTGGTTTTGGCTAAATCATTAGAACAAGTTTCAGAGAAAGCCAAGGAAATCCTGGGAGGAACTCTTGTTACTATTCAAACAGGTGCAGAAGGGAAATTGGTTAAAAAAATCTTGGTTGCACAAGATGTTTACTATCCTGGAAAATCTGAGCCAAAGGAATATTATTTGTCAATATTATTGGACAGAGCTACTGGTAGTAATATTATCATGGCCTCTACAGAAGGTGGTGTAAACATAGAGGAAATCGCTGAAAACACCCCAGAGAAGATTATTAAGGAGTGGATAGACCCTATGGTGGGTATTCAACCTTACCAGGCACGAAAAGTAGCCTTTAAATTAGGTTTGGAAGGAAATGCATTCAAGGAAATGGTAAAGTTTATCATGGCTCTTTATGCTGCATATGATGCCAGTGATGCATCACAATTTGAAATTAACCCAGTATTAAAAACATCCGACGATCATATCCTGGCCGTAGATGCTAAAGTAAACCTGGATGACAATGCCCTTTATAGAAATAAAGGTTTGGCCGAAATGAGAGATATCGATGAGGAGGATCCATTTGAGGTGGAAGCAGCCAAATCAGGACTTAATTACGTGAAGCTTGATGGAAATGTTGGTTGTATGGTAAATGGTGCCGGGCTTGCAATGGCGACCATGGACATGATAAAACTTTCTGGTGGCGAACCGGCAAACTTCCTGGACGTTGGGGGCGGGGCCAATGCACAAACTGTTGAAGCTGGTTTTAGAATCATCCTTAAAGATCCTAAAGTTAAAGCTATCCTTATTAATGTCTTTGGTGGTATTGTTAGGTGTGACAGAATTGCATCCGGTGTAGTTGAAGCTTACAAATCCATTGGCGATATCCGTGTTCCAATTATAGTAAGACTACAAGGTACTAACGCTGAAGAAGGCGCAAAAATCATAGACGAATCAGGTCTTAAGGTGACTTCTGCAATTACTTTAAAAGAAGCAGCAGAAAAAGTACAGAACGTGCTAAATGTTTAATTAATTTCATTAATATTGCGGCCCCATAGGCCTGCATGCACTCGTAGTTCAACTGGATAGAATATCGGATTTCGGCTCCGAGGGTTGAGGGTTCGAATCCTTCCGAGTGCACAAAAAAGCCCCCTTATGAAAATCATAAGGGGGCTTTTACATTAAAGAATACACTCAGCAGAAAGGTTTAAAAATTGCGTCAGGCCAAACAAAAATTGGCTTCACCTGATGGTATACACCCCCTGTCAAAAGACTTATGATTCTTTGATCCACTTGAATAAAGTTTGGTAAGTAACTCCAGTATCTTTACTGAAATCAGCTTTGGTTTTTCCATCGGCTTCAGCCTTCTTCCAGTTGGCAAGAATATTTGCCTTTTCTTCCGCAGAATAAGTTCTTCTTCCTCTCGTAGCTGTTTTATCAGCTTTAGCATCCACTCCGTAAATAAATTGTATAAGGCCCATTAATTTGGAAGCCTCACTTTTAGAAGTTAAACCTAAATCATTAAGGTCAGCAATTGCTGAATCCTTTAAATTTTTTGTTGTGAAAGGATGTTTACCTTTCTTGTGCGCTTCATCAATAGAATGGAAAATATTTCCATCTGCATCTTCCATATAAACCACAGCGTTGGTTTTAGAAAGATCTGAATACTTGTTTAAAAATTCTTGAATAGACATATAATAATAATTATTTAGATGATAAACTTTCCAAAGTTACATTATAATTTTTAATTGAATTACAAATGCTATACCTGATATTGTATTTTATTTAATTTATTTAATTAAAACGTATTATTATTATAAATTGTTTTAATTAACTTATCAAATAGTCGATAATGAATATTTCAAGACTTCAATCCAATTAAAAGCATTGGGGAATATCCGGAAACGTAAACGGAAAAGATATTGTAATTCATCAAATTGATTCAATTTGTGTTTAACTGAAAGCGAGGCTTCGTTTCAATCTTTGTCCTTTATTAATTTTTTTAAATTATTTAGGAATTTTAAAACTAAATCGATAAGTTTAAATAGGCTTGTTTTCGACTTGTTCAAATTGTTCAGATTTTCACCCAAAAGAATACGTTCAAAAAACGTTGGCCTTGATCAATTATTACAAAATTGTCCATTTAAAAAAGATAAAAACGGACATCATCAAATTTTCAAAGTAGATCACTTTGAAAATATTTAGTACAAATTCTTTTTAGATTTTAAATCTGACAGAAAAATTAACTTATCTGCAATACTATTTAAAAACTGAATATGGCTTCAATTATCAATTTTATTTGGCAGAGTATCATATGCCTTTTGTTCTTTTATGCCTTTTATTGGGTATTTCTAAAGGATGAAAAAACTTTCGTGTTTAATAGGGTTTATTTATTGATCACTCCTATTTTAGCCATTGCATTTTCTCTTATCGAAATTCCTGTTTCTTTTGAAAAACCGAGCATTTCGTTAGAAAACACAGCTTTTCTAAAAGCCTTTGAATCGGATTCCCAAAAAGAGATAATTGGAACCTATGGGCTACCAGAAGTAACCGTAACAGGAAGTAAATTACCAACTTTATGGGTATTTACCGACTATTTATATCTTGGCTACATTATAATAGTGCTGTTTCTATTTGCCAAATTCTATTGGCAGTACCTCCAACTCAAGGAAATTTTACGAAAAGGCTGGTACCAGACAACCTACATCCTGAAAGACAACTATTTTAATGTGCCAAATTTTGGGCTTACACCAGTATTCTCCTACTTTGATAAAATATTCTGGGATGACTCTCTTGTTTTAAGCCAAAAAGAAAAAAAGCAAATTCTGAGTCACGAAATAGAGCACGTCAAACAAAGACACAGCTATGATGTGATTATTTACCAAGTGATGTGTAATGTATTTTGGTTTAACCCTATCATTCACTTAATGCAGAATGAATTAATTGATTTACATGAATTTCAAGCTGATGAAAGGGTAATAAAGGATCATGAACTTAAAGATTCTTATCCGAAACTTGTGGCGAAGATGGCTTTTCAAGGTTTAGATCTTTCTTTGGGGAATTATTTTATTCGCTCCACAACGTTAAAAAGAATTCAGATGATGAAAGCAAATCGAAAAACAAATTGGTTTAAGTTAGCCATGTTAATTCCCTTAACGGTCATGGTTTTTGGTCTGATTTCCATGAAAAGTAACAGTAGTATCATCTCTTTAAATAACTATTCAACCCTTCCAATTTCTTTTCTTAAAAATCAAATAGAAGCTTTCCAAGATTCAATAGCTGTTGGTATCAAATTAAAAAACATTAAAAACCCTACGCACTATGAAAGTATTGGAAAACTTCATCATGAATCACTCAATGTTCAGGTAGGTGAACTGTCCTATGAATTTACTGGTATCAAAAATCAGCAAGAATACAAAAAAGTGCTTAATTTGGTTGAATCATTAAGGCCGAATTCGACACTCAATAAAAAATATGAAAACGCTTACCCCTATTACACTATAGACCATAAACCAGAGCCAAAAATTGGTTGGAAAGCTTGGGAAAATTATTTGACTAGCCAAATACCTGAGGAGCTTATTGACGAAACCTATATAAATGGAGGTAGTGTTGAATTGGAGTTTGTAATAAACCAGGAGGCTAAAGTAGTAAGTGCATCCATCAAGAAAAGCTTAGGCGAGGAAGTGGATCAAATCTTACTAACCGCCCTTACCAATCCTAGCAGTCCTGCATGGCTCCCAGGTAAAGAAGGCAATGAAAATGTAGCTGTAATAGTAAATGCAAAAATTAAATTACAAAAAACCAATGAGCCTACTTTAAATACTCCTACAAACAATCAGGCATCTTCAGTTAGTATTGATCAAAAAAACACCCCCAATAAATTACCTGAAAACTTGGCCATAGAGCTAAGGGATGACCTCAAATCTGGAGCAATTGCCCTTGGTACCCCATTTAAAATGCACATGGCAAAAATGCTATCATTTCCAGAGGGAACCATAAAAGATGGCACGTCAGGGACTGCAATAGCAAAATTAAAAACGAATTCTTCTGGAGAATTGACAGGCATATCCTTTGTACAAAGACTTGATCCGCGTTTTGAAGAGGCAATAATAAATGTTTTAGCGGATGCTCCAAACCTAATACCAATACTTCAAAACAACGAGTACGAGTTGTTATTGCCAATTTCTTTTGTAATAAATGGTTCAAGCATAAACAATATAATCCCAAGTTTAAATGAAGAATATGGTGACGCTATTCGCATCAATGGCTATAGTGTATCTGAAAATCGATTGACAAAAGACCCTTTTAAATCACCAGTAGAAGAAATTCCAGTCCATGTTCTTAAAGCAGGTTTGGTTTCCTTTAATGGTGTCAAAATGCCAATAAATTCAGGTCTGTCGGATATTATCAATTCCTATATCATTTACCATTCCATCAATCCCCAATCGACAATGGTCAAGTTTTCCGCCGGAAAAGGTGTGAAGATGGGTGACGTGCAAAATGTGCAGTCAGCACTAAGAATAGTTGGCATTACTAAAATAACTTTTAACGAAGAAGCGACTCAACATGCGAAACAACTCGAGAACTCTCCCTTGTACATTATAGATGGGATAATACACGTAAATTCTGACAAATTGGATTATCCTAAACCTGATGAGATTGAATCCATTTCCATAGTAAGTTCAGACAAATTGCATTTGTATGGAGAAAAAGCCAAAAACGGCGCAATAATCATCAAAACAAAACAATGAAATTCATTGTCAATTTCGTAAGATAAATTGGCTAAAATACGGTCCTAGCTATACTTAAACCTGCCTTTTGGCAGGTTTTTTTTATATATTGCAATAATAATTATCCTAATCAAAAAATAAAATGACCTACAAATCCTTTTTTTACATATTCTTCCTTTCACTTCTTCCAGGTTTAACTTTTGGTCAAAATAAGGCCAATGAAGACGAGTCAAAAGTCCCTGAATATTCTATTCCTGACATCTTTGTAAACCTCAAAGGACAAGAAATAAATACCATACAGGATTGGATACACCTCAGAAGACCTGAAATTGTAAACCTTTTTGAGGACAATGTCTATGGGAACATGCCCAAAACCTTAGACGCAATAAATTACACCACAGTCAATGAGGACAAAATGGCCATGAATGGAACGGCCACACTCAAAGAGGTAGACATTGAAGTGACCAATAAGACCCAAAAGGTAACCATGAGGTTAATCCTTTTCACACCCAACAAAAGCAGTAGCCCTGCCCCGGTCTTTCTATTAATCAACCATAGGGATCCTGAGAACATTGATCCTACAAGAAAAAGTAAAATGGGCTTCTGGCCAGCAGAGGAAATAATTAAACGTGGGTATGCGGCTGCAACTTTTCATGTTAAAGATGTTTCTGATGATGATAAAGTGACATTTAGTGAGGATATTTTAAGCAAATTGTACCCAGAAGAATTGGCAAAAGAAAATGGGCTGCGCGGCTTAGGAGCTTGGGCATGGGGCGCCATGCGTGCCATGGATTATTTTGAAACGGCACCAGAGATAGATGCTGAAAAAGCAGCTGTAATTGGACACTCAAGAGGTGGAAAAGCATCCCTATGGACTGGCGCTTCTGACCCAAGATGGGCGATCACCATTTCTAATGAGTCAGGATGCGGAGGTGCTGCGATGTCCAGAAGAAAATTTGGAGAGACTGTGAAAGTAATTAACACCGTTTTCCCCTATTGGTTTACAGACAATTTCAGCAAATACAACGACAATGAAGCACTCCTCCCTATAGACCAACACATGCTAATTGCTTCGATTGCCCCTAGAGCAGTCTATGTGGCGAGCGCATCAGAAGACCTATGGGCTGATCCCAAAGGAGAGTACATGTCACTACAATTGGGTACACGTGTACACAGGGAGATCTACAATATGGAAGGAAACTTCCCTGAAGAAATAAATGCACCAGGCAATCCTATACACCTGCCTTATGCAGGACACCATATTCGCGAAGGAAAACACAATTTGACTCCTTACGATTGGAATTTATTCATGGATTTTGCTGACAAACATTACGGCATTAATAGTGAAAATTAAAAGACGAAATTTTCTTCAAAATTCTGCTAAACTTACCGGGCTCACTTTAGCGGGCCCGGTTATCCTTCCCTCTATTTCCAAGGCAGGATCAATGATTAAAAACACCTACGAAAGGGATTTGGGGATGAAGTTGTGCCTGGCTTACTTTTGGGGCATAGAAAAACACAAGACTGCCCTATCACGGCAAATGGATGTGATGGGTGCAGTGAGCCCAGTACATGCTAATTTGGCTGGCCTCCCAGGTGAAAAAGACAATTCAAGGAAAGTAATCAAAGCAATCAAAAATGCCTGGGAAAAAGAAGGTTTAACCCTAAGGGTGATCGAAGGGCCTCCCTATCTTGGCACAAAAACCAAGCTTGGTTTGCCAGGTCGGGATGAGGAAATTGAAAACTTTATCATTTTAATGAAAAATTTGTCGCTGGAGGGAATTGATACCATCTGCTACAATTGGATGCCAGTGATAAGCTGGGCACGTACTTTTTTAGATAAGCCAGGTCGTGGTGGTGCATTGGTAAGTGGATTTAATTCATCGGCCATTCTCCAAAAAGAACCCATTACGGAATATGGGGATTTATCTCCTGAATTAATGTGGGAAAACTTAAACTATTTCCTTCAAGCAGTAGTTCCAGAAGCCGAAAAATATGGCATCAAATTGGCTTTGCATCCGGATGATCCTCCTATTGATAGTATCCGGGGAATACCTCGTATAATTACTTCCGTTCAGACATTTAAGAGAATGTTAGCCCTTTACCCAAGTGAAAACAATGGCATAACATTCTGCCAGGGCAGTTTTGCATCGATGGGTAGCGGTGATCAACAAGTGGACATTCCTGAAGCCATACGGTATTTTGGGAAAAGAAAAGCCATTCATTTTGTCCATTTCAGGGATGTTAGAGGTGACAAAAACAACTTTGAGGAGACTTTCCATGATGAAGGTAAAACAGACATGTTTGCGGCAATGCAAGCCTACCATGAAATAGGTTTTAAAGGCCCTATGCGCCCCGACCATGTCCCTACCATGGCTGGAGACAGCAATGATAAACCAGGTTATAGCACTATAGGGACTCTATTTGCCATTGGTTACATAAGAGGACTAATGGAAGGTGTAGGGAAAAGCCAAAGCTGAAATAAATTTAGATTCGCGTCCCATTCAATTTCCCTATAAGGAAGAACAGGAAAATTTAATGCTGCATATTTCAATTTCCCTTATAATTATACTATTCCTAACCCTTTCAATTGTATCATCTAAATGATATTTTGTGCGTCTAATTACAACTACCATAATCGATATAAGCAATTGAGGTAGTGGTCTTATCTTACCATTTTTAGTAATAAATAAAAACTATTTTATGAATCGCTGGCTAAAGTATTCTCTTCTATTTATAGGTGCCATTATTTTGTTTGCTGTGATTTTCGGAATTTACCAATTTCGAGACAGGCACAAAGGTTATGACCTGGATCTTTCATTGATGAATGAAGGAGAAGGAGAAGGCGATCTCTCCGCAGGTTTTGCTATTGCAGACATTAGCCCTGTGGGATTCGATACCTGGGAGGATGTAAATGGCGATGCCAGGTTCAATGAATCAGATGGCGATTATTATAACGATCTTAATCAAAATGGCAAATTTGACCCTATTTGGGTGGCAGGTTTTCACCAAAATAAGCCCGCATCCGGAATTAATGATCCTTTATGGGCAAGATCCATGGTTCTAAATGACGGTAAAATAAAATTAGGGTTATGCGTTATCGATATGATAGGCTTTGGGAATGATGAAGTCCTTACAGTAAGAAAACGAATTCTCGAACAAACAGACCTTGATCATCTTATCATCGCAAGTACGCATGTGCATTCCTCACCAGATATGATGGGCATGTGGGGACCTGATCCATTTACAAGAGGTGTAGATGAAGGATATAAAAACCTTGTTTTTGACGGGATCGTTTCATCTGTTTTGGCAGCCTACAACAACCAAAAACCTGCTTACTTAAAATTTGCTATCAATGAAAGTGATGCTGCTCCTCTTGTAGGCGACACCAGGGCTCCGGAGGTGTACGATGCTGCTATAAGATTGATGCAAGTAGTAGAAAAAGGTTCCAATAAAACCTTGGGAACAATTATGAACTGGGGCAATCATCCCGAAACGCTATGGTCTCAAAATACGCTGATAAGTTCAGATTTCCCTCATTATTGGCGAGAATACATGGAAAAAGGGATTGTGTACAATGATTCCATTTACCATGAAGGACTAGGCGGTGTTTCCATATTTCTTAATGCCGCTTTAGGAGGCCTTATGACCACCAGGCCAAGTGATGCTTTGCTCCATCCCTATTCTCAAGACACGCTTAAAGAAGCAACCATAGCAAAAATTGACGCTCAGGGAATGGCACTGGCTAAAATAAGCTTTGAAACCATGGAAAAAGGAATGGACACGGTCTATAACAGTAGCCTGGCCTTACGAGCCAAAACTGTGGTTCTACCCATGGCCAATAAACTTTTTAGACTTGCGTCTTTTATTGGGGTTTTTGATCGGGGCTTTATCTCCTGGGGCAATGTTAGGTCTGAAGTGAATGCCTGGAAACTAGGCCCTGCTACATTTGTACATATCCCAGGTGAACTCTATCCTGAAATCCTTAACGGAGGAGTAGAAGCTCCTGAAGGGGCTGATTTTGGTATTGCACCAGTAGAGGTGCCTGCCATCAAAGGTCAAATGCCTGGGAAGTTTAAATTTTTTAGTGGAATGGCCAATGATATGATCGGGTATATCGTCCCCAAAAGCCAATGGGATGAAAAAGCACCTTTCACTTATGGGCGAGAAAAAGCTCCCTACGGGGAAGTCAATTCCCTGGGGCCTGAGACAGCTCCTATATTGCACCGAGAGACATTAAAACTACTTGAAGATCTTTCGAAAACATCTACTTCCTTAGAAAAAAATTAACCATTAAAGGCCTTGAAATGAACAGTAAAGCACAATCGGTGGAAGCCTATCTTGAAGAAATCCCAGAGGAAAGAAAGGATGCTTTTTTTCAACTGAGGGACACGATTCTCTCCCAACTTCCTGAAGGTTTTGAAGAAACCATGAGCTATGGCATGATTGGCTATGTAGTTCCTCATGAGCGGTACCCGGCAGGTTACCATTGTAATCCTAAATTGCCCCTACCCTTTGTGAATATTGCCAATCAAAAGAATTACCTGGCCATCTATCATTTATGCCTCTATGCCAATGATGCGTTAATGAATTGGTTTAAACAAGAATACCCTAAACACAGCACCGCCAAACTGGATATTGGTAAAAGCTGTATTCGATTCAAAAAATTGGACGAAATACCCTTCGCTTTAATTGGCGAACTAATAGCAAAAGTGAGTATGGAAGAGTGGGTAACCACTTATGAAAATAGCATAAAACGAAAATAGGGTTGGAAAATCCCCAACCCTATTAAATAAATTCAAAAGCCTAAGGCTTGTTATTTTTTTGCAATGTATTGCAACAAGTCTACTACTTTGTTAGAGTAACCCCATTCGTTGTCATACCAAGCTACTAATTTCACAAAATTGTCGTTTAACTGAATTCCAGCTCCTGCATCAAATATAGAAGTTCTTGGATCTCCGATGAAATCATTGGAAACAACTGCATCTTCAGTGTAACCCATGATTCCTTTTAGGTCACCTTCAGCAGCTTCCTTCATTTTGGCACAAATCTCTTCGTAAGTAGCACCTTTAGCCAATCTTACAGTAAGATCTACTACAGATACATCAGGAGTTGGTACTCTGAAAGACATACCAGTTAGTTTCCCGTTCAATTCAGGAATTACTTTACCTACAGCTTTAGCAGCACCAGTTGAAGAAGGGATGATGTTTTGTCCAGCTCCTCTTCCGCCTCTCCAGTCCTTCATAGAAGGTCCGTCAACAGTTTTTTGAGTAGCAGTAGTCGCATGTACCGTAGTCATTAGACCTTCTACAATACCCCAGTTGTCATTGACAACCTTCGCTAGAGGAGCAAGGCAGTTAGTAGTACAAGATGCATTGGAAACAAATACCATGTCAGAAGTATAAGTACCTTCGTTTACACCCATTACTATCATAGGCGTGTCGTCTTTTGAAGGAGCTGACATTACTACTTTTTTAGCACCTGCATCAATATGACCTTGCGCTTTTTCTTTAGTCAAAAATAAACCTGTAGATTCTACAATAATTTCTGCACCTACGTCAGACCATTTCAAATCAGCAGGGTTTCTTTCGGCTGTTACTCTGATGGCGTTTCCATTCACAATTAATTGTCCATCTTTCACTTGTACATCACCTTTGAACTGGCCATGGGTAGAGTCATATTTCAACATGTAGGCCATGTAATCAACATCTATTAAATCATTGATACCTACTATTTGAATATCTTCTCTTTCTTGAGCAGCACGGAAAACGAGTCTTCCTATCCTACCGAATCCATTGATACCTACTTTAATTTTTTCCATAATGTTTATTGTCTATTCTATGGTTTAAAAGATTACTTTTTATTGCTGTTCACCGCTTTGGAAATAAAATGAAGTTCTAGTGCTGAACAATTCAAAATTAGCCAAATGGGCTATTTGATCTTTCCTTCCGAAATTTTCAATGGTCAAATTTATAAAAATTAAATTTATCATTGAAATTTTGTTTTTGAATAGTTGTAAAAACTTAACATTTATTCAACAAAACTACCGTTCTGAAAATTTATCTTAATTTTGGCCTTCACATCAATAACTATATGGAAGAATTAGATCAAATGCAGATCAATTTTGGGGAAGATTCTTTATTACTAATGAATGTGTCCTTGGCCGTGATCATGTTTGGAGTTGCACTAGAAATCAAACTTTCTGATTTCAACTATATATGGACAAAACCCAAATCCTTTTTTTTAGGCATTGTCTCCCAATTTCTTTTACTACCATTCTTAACCTTTCTTCTGGTTCTATTAATCAAACCCACTCCCAGTGTTGCCTTGGGAATGTTTTTGGTGGCAGCATGTCCCGGAGGAAACATTTCAAATTTTTTGACCAACTATGCAAAAGGCAACGCTGCACTGTCTGTAAGTCTTACGGCTTTTGCTACTTTAAGTTCTATTTTACTTACCCCATTTAACTTTGCTTTATGGTCTGGAATGTATGCACCTACTGCCCTATTACTAAAAAGTATTAGTCTTGATTATGGGGATGTGTTTGAAACAGTGGCATTAATCTTAGGTATTCCATTAATACTAGGGATTTATATCAATCAAAAAAATCCAAAAATAGCCCATAAAATGGCTTCAATCCTCAAACCCATTAGTGTTGTCATATTTATAAGCATTGTAATTGTTGCCTTCTTTAGCAATTTTGATCTCTTTATTAAGGTCATTGGATGGATTTTTGGGCTGGTTCTAATGCATAATCTTGTTGCTTTAGGTTCAGGATACAGTTTGTCAAAAATTTTCGGACTAAATCTTGAAGACACCAAAACCATTACCATCGAAACAGGCATTCAAAATTCAGGATTGGCACTTGTTTTAATTTTTAATTACTTCGATGGACTAGGAGGCATGTCCATCATTGCAGGATGGTGGGGCATTTGGCACATAGTTTCAGGACTCACAATTGCTACACTATGGAAAAAATACAGCTATGTGGCAAAGATTGTTTAATAACCTTTTAAATCGATTGGTGAAAACTGCCCTGTGGTTTTACTTTTCTGAAATTAATGTGAAAGGAAAGTGGAAGGCCTATAAGGATGACCCAATCATAATTGTAGCCAACCACCAAAACGCTTTATTGGATCCTTTGTTGATTGCAACCTTTATCAATTTAAAACCCCATTTTTTATCAAGAGCCTCCGTATTTAAAAATCCTGTCATTGCTAAAATCCTGACTTTCATTCGAATGGTGCCAGTATATAGAATCAGAGATGGTTTTGGTAGTATTCCTGGAAATAAAACGAGTTTTTCCTTTTGTGAATCTGTATTAAAAAATAATGGAAAAATACTTGTGTTCCCAGAAGGCAACCACAGCCTCAGACGTCAGGTAAGACCCTTAAGCAAAGGGTTTATTAGGATTGTTTCCCTTGCTTTGCAGAATGAGCCGCAAATGGATTTAAAAATACTCCCAATTGGCATTAATTACCAGGCACACCAAAAATCTGGCTCCAAAGTGTTACTGGACATTGGAAAACCCATCTCTGCTAAACAGTATATTGGCCAGGAAAAAACATTGCTTAGAAAGGTAGAAAAGGAGTTACAATCTTTGACCTTACACCTTCCAGAGGGTACTTATAATGAATCCCTTAAATCGCTCCTTCGATCCAATAAGGACCTCACCACCAGTCGATGGGAAGTTGAAACTTCCACTTTATCGGTTCCAGACGAGTCTAAGAAACACCATCCAAGGTGGAAGAATTGGCTATTTAAGGCTTTGCATTTTCCGCTTTGGATTCTGTGGAGATCAATTAAACCAAGGATAAAGGACACCGTATTTTACGGTACGGTCAAGTTTTGCCTGGGTTTAGTGGGAATCCCTATTTATTATCTTTTTATTTTTTGGTTCATTTACTCATTTACTGCTTTAAGCATCGCTTTAATTTGTATCTTTCTAATGCTTTTAGGTTTAAAAATTAACCGAAATTGGTACAACCAAAGCGAAAGAGATTTGATCTAAATTTGTTTGCACAAACTTTAAGTCTTAAATAATATGTCAAACCTATCTTTGATTATTGAGGAAAGGGCAGCATCTATCGGTAAATTTTTGGTAGGAAGGTTATTGCCTTTTGCACAAAAAAGAGCTGTTGGCCCATTTGTTTTCATAGACCATATGGGGCCCGCCAAATTAAATGAAAGTCAAAACCTTGATGTACCTCCTCATCCGCACATCGGCCTTTCCACCCTTACCTATTTATTTGAAGGATCAATTTTGCATAAAGACAGTTTAGGTACCTCTGTAGAGATTAAACCTGGAGCAGTGAACTTGATGACAGCCGGCAAGGGTGTTGTCCACTCCGAAAGAACACCCGATTACCTTAGGAAATCGGACAAAAAGCTACATGGATTGCAAATATGGGTTGCACTTCCAAAAGAGTTGGAGGAAATAGAACCATCATTTGCGCATATTTCTGCTGAAGACCTCCCAGAATGGGAACAAGATGGCGTTAAAATGAAATTAATTGCCGGCAAGGCATTTGGTAAGGAATCACCTGTACCCATATATAGTGAACTGTACTTTTTAGAGATAATGAGCACAAATAAAACAGAATTAATGCTGGGTGATAATTTGTTTGGCGAAAGTGCCCTATATATCTTAAGTGGTGAGATTAGCGCTGAAGGGAACACTTACGGCCCCAAACAACTATTGATAGCGAAGGACAGTAAACTGTGCACATTTACCATAGAGGAAAATGCTACAATTTATCTTTTTGGTGGTGAGCCCTTTCCTGAAGAACGTTTTATTGAATGGAATTTTATTTCTTCTGACAAAGATTTGATCAAGTTGGCCAAATCAAAATGGGCTGAACAAAAATTCCCGAAGGTACCTGGTGAAACAGATTTTGTTCCGCTTCCCCTACCCCGATCAGGCCGATAAAAAGTTTTGTAAATTGACTTGTCAAACCATGGTTTAGGTTGTTTTTTATATGGTATTAGGGTGAAATTATATATTCATAAATTCACAGCCCACAATAGCAATTTGCAGGCAGTAGTTTGCACCCACAAAGATTAAAAGTATATTTGAAGGCTTTGAACCTGGCGTTCAATCATTCACTAAGGTTGTGATGTAAACTAATATAAGGTAACACTATGGAGTACAAGCGACTATTAGAGAATAACAGGGTTTGGGTTCAAAAAAAGTTGGGGCAGGACAAAGACTTTTTTGAAAAGCTTTCCAAAGGTCAAAAACCAAAGCACCTTTTTATTGGCTGTAGTGACAGTAGGGTGACTGCTGAGGAACTTTTGGGAGCTGGTGCAGGAGAAGTTTTTGTACACAGAAACATTGCCAATTTGGTACCAAACAATGACAACAATTCAGCATCAGTTATAGAATATGCCGTAGGTCATTTAGAAGTAAAGCACATTATTGTTTGTGGCCATTACCTATGTGGGGGAATTGCCGCCGCTTTGGAATCAAAAGATCTTGGAATATTGAACCCATGGCTTAGAAACATCCGAGATGTTTACCGTTTACATTTTCAAGAGCTAAATTTAATTGCCGATGAGAGGGAAAGATACAATAGACTTGTTGAGTTGAATGTTCAGGAGCAATGTATAAATGTGGTGAAAATGGCTGTTTGGCAAAAAAGCTTTCTCAAAAATGGTGGCCCAATAATCCACGGAGTTGTTTTTGATATCAAAACAGGAAATTTGATTGACTTAAATATAGATGTCAATCAAATTTTAAAAGAGGTACGAAATATTTATGACTTGGGAACGGAACTGCTTTAAAGTACAGTTGGCCCTATAATGCAGCTCCTAGCTTATTTATTAGGCATCCAATATCTCATTTAATATAACCTTTCATTTTTCTTCAGGAATCCAGGGCAACCTTACCATAGATTTCACTTTGGGGAATAGTACATAGTCTGCTTCACCAAAAAGAACCAGACTGTATACATCATCCGCTTTGACATTCTCTTTAATAAATTGAATCGTATTGCCCGTAATAGAAATATCATCCACAATTAAAATTCGGTGATGACCGAAAAAATCCCATTCCTCGCTGTGTTCAATTTCGGCTATAGAAACAGAAAATTTTCCTTGATTATTTTTCTTACCTACAATTATTAATTTTAATTCAACGCCTAACTGGTGGGCAATCATTGCTGCAGGTGCTTTGGCTCCCTCAGAAATGCCTAAAACCAAATCAATTTCAGGGAAATTAAAACCATGCATCGCATTACTTATGGCGCCAAATGAAATATCTAATGAAGATTTCATAATTAAATTTTAAACAATAATGTTGAGACTAAACCCGAATTTTAAAAAAGCAATGTTATTTTGGGTTACATTCATTTCAAATACTGTCATTATCTAAAAAACTCTATTTAGATTAAAGTCCACATTCAAATAAAAAACAATTCTTTGAAACCAGTAACAATTAAAATTATTTGAATTTATCACTTAAAAAGACAAAAGGGATTGGGTAAAAATTTAAAATAAATTACCGCTTTAATCCAATCCAATTTTAGAATAAATCCATATCCAAACTAAACTATTTTAATCTGAAACAAAAGTTAAACCCGCTGTTTGAAGGTTTAAAAAGTTGGTTTTACAATGACTTTAAAGTCCCTGAAACCAATAAAAACGATGTTATAATCAATCATTATTGACTATTACATTCTGTAAACTTAAATAAACTTTTTTTAAAAGACTAAATTGCAACAACTTAAACTTTTATTTTTTAATGGTCTGATAATTGCTTCAGATTAAAAAAATAAATCGACCACAAATAATAGCATTGCTTATGCCCGTAATTGGTGAATTAATAAAGAAAGCCATTGAACTTGGCGGTAAATTAAATTCTGAAAACAGCCCTGAAAAAGACCAAGCAAAAGTATTGAATCACCTTTTAGAAACGGCGAAAGACACCGCTTTCGGAAAGTATTATGGATTTAAAAATATTTTAAATTCAAAGAATACAACTAAAGCTTTCCAAGAAAAAGTCCCCTACCATGACTATGATAAAATCTATAGTGAATGGTGGAAAAAAATAAGAGAAGGGCATGAAGACATCACATGGCCTGGCATCAATAAATACTTTGCGGTAAGTTCAGGGACCACTAGCAATAGCAAGTACATCCCTGTAACTGAAGAGATGATAGATGCTATAAGAAAAACGGGAATCCAACAGGTAGTAAGTTTATCTAAATATGATCTACCTCCTGACTTTTTTGAGCGACAAATCATGATGTTGGGAAGCTCCACGGCACTTAAGGAGAAAAATGGTTTTTTACAAGGCGAAATAAGTGGTATCAGCGCCAATCAAATCCCCTTCTGGTTTCAAAGCTTCTATAAACCAGGGCCCGAAATATCAGCCATTGAAGACTGGGATGAAAGAATCGAAGAAATTGCAAAAAATGCCAAAGATTGGGACATTGGAAGTATTTCTGGTATTCCATCATGGATAGAATTGATGATGAAAAGAGTGATTTCCTATCATGGAGCCTCCTCTATTCATGATATCTGGCCAAATTTATCCGTTTATACTCCTGGTGGTGTAGCCTTTGAGCCTCACAGAAAAAGCTTTGAGAAAAATCTTGCCCACCCATTGATCTATATAGATACCTACCTTGCTTCGGAAGGTTTTCTGGCTTTTCAGAACCGTCCCGATACAGATGCAATGGCTTTGGTTTTAGACAATGGTGTGTACTTTGAATTTGTGCCTTTTGAGCCTGAAAACATAGATGAAAATGGGGCTGTGAAAGCCGATGCCAAAGCATTGGGGATTGCTGAAGTAGAAGAAAACAGAGATTACATATTGATGATATCTACAGTTTCTGGTACCTGGCGGTACATGATTGGAGATACGATAGCATTTACCAATAAGGAGCGTGCAGAAATACGCATAACAGGGAGAACCAAGTTTTTTCTCAATGTAGTAGGAAGCCAATTGGGCGTTCACCAAATGGACAAGGCAATTGAAGCCTTACAGGAAAAATTCAACCTGACCATTCCTGAATATACCGTGGCGGCTATTGAAGAAAATGACGAATACCTTCACCGTTGGTACTTGGGTAAAGACTCAGGAAATGCCGATGCAGCTGCTGTTAAAGATTTTCTGGATGCTTTCCTTAGAGAGAACAATAAGAATTACAATGTAGCCAGAAACAAAGCTTTAAAAAGCATTGATGTGAAAATTGTGCCTGTTTCTACTTTCATTGCCTACAATGAAAAGCAGAAAAAGAAGGGTGGGCAAGTCAAATTTCCACGAGTCATGAAAGCGGAACCTTTTGGGAAATGGGAGGATTTCGTAAAAAGCATTTAACAATATTGCTATGGATGAAACCAAACAAGCCTTTTTTTGATTGTAAAAGATCAAGGACAGAACTTGCCTTGTTTGCAGAATACTAATTTTTTCATCCCTAGCAATGTTAATTTTCAAATCTCTGTCTTCATCAAATTACCGGTATTTCTTTACCGGACAGGCATTTTCTAACCTGGGAAATATGATGAAGCAGGTGGTAGTTGGCTGGTTGGTGTATAGCCTTACCGGCTCTGCCCTACTTTTGGGGGTCGTGTCTTTTTCAAGGGAGATTTCAGCTTTCCTTGTATCAATCTTTGCAGGGGTTTTTGCGGACAAATATAACAAGCACAAATTATTGATGGTCTGCCAAACGGTTATTGCCATCAATGCCACTGCTTTGGCGATTTTCACCATTTCAGGCAATATAAATTTCAACCTAATACTCAGCTTAGAAATTATTTTTGGGCTGGTGAGTGGGTTAGAAATGCCTTCAAGGCATGCTTTTGTAAACGATTTAGTAGAAGACAAGGCCTACCTGACCAATGCCATTGCCTTGAACTCTTCACTTTTCAATACCGCTCGAATCGTAGGCCCCGCCATTGCCGGTATTCTAATACCAATAATAGGTGAAGGTTATTGTTTGCTCCTTTACGCAATTGCAAGTTTTAGTGTGGTTGTGTTTTTTGCTTTTATCAAGTACCGGCCTGCGGCAAAAGATTCCCCAAAACAAAATTTCAAAAATGCTTTTGCAGAAGGAGCAAGGTTTGCATTTAAAACAAAACACCTGCGTTTTATAATGTTGTTTGTTGCTGCCATCACCTTAATTGGCATGTCCTATATGGTCATTCTACCCGTCTATGCTGCAGAGATATTTGATGGTGATGCGGTGATTTTCGGGTACATGACAAGTGCTGTTGGACTGGGTTCTTTGGTAGGTGCATTTTTTGTTGGAACAAAAAATAACATTTTAGGATTGGATAAGTTAATACTTATAGGCACCATAATATTTGGTTTGGGACTGGCAGTGTTTTCCTTCAGTTCAATATTATGGCTCTCATTACTAGCACTTTTAGCTACAGGTCTGGGAAGGGTAATCATATTTACCGGGTCCAATACATTGATTCAATCCATTTCACCTGAGGAGAAAAGGGGAAGGGTCTTAAGCTTTTATATTATGCTGTTTATGGGTTCACTTTCCTTGGGCAGCTTTGTAATTGGATTTGTAACTGACTGGATCGGTGCTCCATTTACACTGGCATTTGGAAGTTTAGGCGTGCTCCTTTTAGCTGCTTATTATGCCAAGAGCCTTCCTTTGTTTAGAAAAAGAACCTATAGGGCTATCAAAAAATCTGAACTATAATAAACCTTACAACATAACCCAAGAACAAAATGAAACCACTACCTCTTCTATTAACCAATACCCTCACTTTTATTTTTACTTTATTCATCAATTACCTGGGAGGCTCCGGAGATTATTTTGGTAATTCAGTAGGTGACATCAGCGACGATTTCACCACCTTGATTACACCGGCAGGGTACGCTTTCTCCATTTGGGGCTTGATCTATTTGGCTTTGATTGCTTACTTGATTTACCAATGGATTGGTTATTTTAAAAATCAAAACGACCTATCATTATCCCCTTCAGGTATTTGGTTTATCGTAGCCAATTTGAGCAATGCCCTTTGGATATACGTTTGGGTCAATGAACAAATACTCCTGTCTGTATTGGTGATTCTAGTATTACTCTTCTCATTGATCCAATTGGTGATTAGACTAAGATTGGAAACCTATGATGCACCTTTGAAAACCATCTTTTTTGTCTGGTGGCCCATTTGCCTTTATATTGGTTGGGTCATTTTGGCTACGGTTTTGACCCTTTCTGTAGGAGTTAAAAATACAGGGATATTGGATGGCATTTGGACAGAAACGGCTTGGGCATCTTTGGTTCTTATCGTGGCCACTTCTATCTATGCACTACTAACCTATTATAGGAATATGCGGGAAGCTGCATTGGTAGGTGCTTGGGGCATAACAGCAATTGCTGTCAAGCAATGGGAATTAAATGATACGCTCAGTATTGTAGCGGTTGTAATGGTAGGTGTATTGGTTGTTATCGTTTCCATCCATGGCTTCATCAATCGAAAAACCTCTATTCCTGCAAAAATGGCTGACTGATTATTAAAGAGATAATTTATATACATTATAGCCTATTGTAGAAAGAAAATTTATAGTATTAACCTGAGTTCGAATAGGAATTAGTGTTAATAACCGGGTTCTAATCAGTTCCGAAGCAAACCATCTTGTAATCAACCCAAATCTCATTATCAGTGACACCCCTTAATCAAAGAGGCAGAGCCTGTCCCGGCCAAAGTCGGGAGGGATTTTAACGGGAATAGCAAAAACTATTTCGAAGTTAATATTATTTACGGTTGCGAAAAAATCCACCTTTCCCCCTTTAAGAAAGGGGGACTTACCTAATCTGCTTTTTCTGTGTCTATTCTAGAGAGAAAATTGCTTGACTAAATAAACCTAATTTTACCAATAAGTATTTATATCGAACTTAGGTCATCAAGAAAATACTTTTTCATTATTTTCTCGGCCATCTTATTTTGAGGGGTAAAGTCAGGCTCCCGTCCTGAAGGTTCAGGATACCATTTCCAAAAATACACCCCTTGCATCCAAGGCTTCTCCCATACAGCTTCAAAAAAGGCTTCATAACACAAGGCTTGAACCTCTTCCGAAAGGTTGGAAGCATGCCTTTCATTGGGCCATACCCAAGGCGATTGTGCAGCATCTTCGGTATTGCAGTAGCCTATTTCAGTAAATAAAACAGGCTTTTGGTAGGTCCTGTTTGTTTTTTCAATTTCTGGAATCACCTTTTCCCAACCAGCAATCAATTGGGCTAAATCAGGAACTTTATCGTCTTTTACCAATGGAAAATAGGCCTGAATACCAATATAATCCAAAGCATCCCAAAAATTAACCTTTTGGTATTCTGTGAAATTGGCAGCATAGGTAAGCTTTCCATTGTATACTTCTCTGACGGCCTTAATAATATCCCGCCATTCCTTCTCTTTATGACTGGCTTTTTCGAATTCTGTTCCTATACATAATATGGGTATACCTTGTCTTTCAGCAATCCGTGCATAGTAAAGAATAAAGCCTTTGTAATTTTCAAACCACAAGTCCCAATCTTTTTCATTGGTCATGGCTATTTCTCCAGGCCAGGATCCTCGTACCCAAATATGGGGTTTTAAAATATTAACAAGGCCCAGAGCATTCGCAGTATCAGAAGTCGATATTAACCCATTGCTACTTTCTCCCCACCATGATTTATCGCGGTGTTTTTCCCAGCTTAAATCTGGTTCAGCAATCGATTTTTGCCAGCCAAAAGGCGTTTGGGAAAGGTGACTAATGCCTAGATTTCTCAAGGAAAGTAATTCCCCTCCTTTGAGTGGCATCCTACTTCCCACCCAACAAACTCCCTTGTGTTTCACCCCTTCAAAACTGGCCAATTTTTTATTGCTTTCACATGACAGGCATAGAAAAATCCCTAAAAGGAGACTTAGGGTTAAATACCAATTTTTCAGATTAAATTGCATCATGCTTATTTCTTTTTATCAAGATAAATATAAAACTACCAATCATCAAAAGATAAACCCAACTAAAAGGCAACGCAATCAAAATAAGCAGTTGACTAACAGCCTGTAACAGTTCTTCTTTTCCTATAAATAGGGTTGCAATTGTAAATAAGGACAATATCAAACCCCAACCCAATAAATGTTGTTTATCCGGCTCCATATTCCCTCTGTCTGCAAACATGCCTAGAACATAAATGGCAGAATCCAATGAGGTAATCAGGAAGGTAAAAACCAAGATAAAAGCCAATATTTTCATAACAGCAGTAAATGAAAAGCTGTCAAAGAAAACAAAGATGGATCCATACAAAGAATCGTATTGACCGCTGTAGTTTTCAGGGTTTCCTATCAATTCAAAGACCGAGGTTCCAAACACTGTGAACCAGAGAAATGTACCTAGTGAGGGCACCAAAATGACCCCAAATATAAAAGCCCTAAATGTTCTACCCTTTGAAATACGTGCAATAAACACCCCTGTAAATGGTGCCCAGGAAAGCCAGAAGGCCCAATAAAAAAAGGTCCAATCCATTAAGAATTCCTGGGAAACACTTTTGCTTCCATAATTGATACTCATGGGCAAAAAATCATACGCATAGGCAGCTATAGAAGATAAAAAATTACCCATAATTCCTACAATATCACCTGAAAACAAGGTGGCCAATAGTAGGAAGATTGCCACACTTATATTAAAGCGGGATAAATTTTGAATTCCTTTACTCAGCCCTGAAAATGCGGAAATCGTAGCCAATCCGCCAAGCAGTAGTACTACCAAGGCATTGTTGAAATAGCTGATTTCTACCTCTACAAATAGCTTTTGAAAACCCACCAGTAATTGCCTACTGCCTAATCCTACAGCGCCTACCACACCAAATAAGGTACTGATAATGGTAATTACATCTACAATTACAATCAATAAAGGCCTATTGTATCTACCTACCAGAAGCGAGGAACTTAACATGGCTCTCCCCTTTCCATAAACCAAGTAGCCAATCATCAAGCCAAATAGCCCATAAAATGCCCAAGGTGTCAAGCCCCAATGAAAAAACGTGTATTCCAAAGCGAAAACCTCTCCTGATAAGTCTGTTGATCTAGGTGGATTGATGAAATAATAGACAGGTTCCTGTACGGCCCTTAGCATTAGCCCCGCGCCCATGCCTGTACTATAAAGCATGGCTACCCAGGAAAACCAATTGTAAGCAACGGGACCTTCACCCAATTTAATTTTTCCCCAGGGAGAAATGGCGATTCCTATCAATAGCAACACCATAAATAGACCTAAGACCAAATAATAATTCCCAAATAAGCTTAAAGTAGATGCGGAAGCAATTGCCAATTGTTCCCTGATCCCCACAGGGAAGCTAAAGGCCAAAACCAAAAAGAACAGGCAAATGGACAATGCGATTATAAAGGTCGGCTGGCGGTAAAAGGTCACGATAGTAGGTTTATATTTTTTTCAATTTAACCATAAATAAAGCGTTTATCCAAAAAATAATTTATGTTCAATTTTACCTTCCTAAGCACCGAATTTCCTTCCATCACTCAGGCTAACAAAAGGTAGGTGGTAGGAAGCATCCGGGAGGAAAAAAGGCAGGGGCGAAATATATTCGTCGATCCATACGCCAGCTCAGGAAAATATCAAGTCCTTACTCCGCATAACCCCCGGCTTTAGCAAAAATGGTGAAAAGGTAAGGCCATAGAAGCCATTTTGAGTTGGCTAAAGCCAAGAATGCCGAAAAAGCACCAGTTGACTACAGCTAAAGCAGTAGGCAATTGATCAAAAATCTATAGCTGCTAAATACACTTGGTCGGCCATGTATTTTTTGTTCACGAAATTTTGAAATAGGGCCATTTAAATAGTCTGATAAACGGATCGCTAAAAGGAAACATTTTCCTAAAAATAGTAAGATTGGGGGTTTTAGGTAAACCAAAGGCAATAATTGTTGAACCCGAAATATGCAATAGACATTCTATTACGTGCTGAAATCGCTTTAAAATCAGCCACTTCGTTGCTGTTTTCAATTTCACCATAGCGGTGCTAAGCTAAAATCTCCAAACAGCCTGATTTTCTTGCGATTGCAACACTCATCGCAAATTCTATTACATAATCCGGGTTGAAATTTTTACTAAGAAAGCGAGGGAAATTTATCAGAATGGAAGGAAAGGCAACAAAGTATTATTGATGGTTCAAGAGAATTCCTCAACCTTTCAGGTACACCGCAAGTTAATCTAACTTGTGATATCGGAGTCATATTTGTTAAGGCAAAACGATTAAACTAATCTATATTTTTTTTGACTAATTTTTTATTAAATAAAATATTTTGATTGCGTATTTAATTTAAACATGATAATTTTAAATAGCAGATTTACTCCGAGGGGTTTATTATCGTCATACCATACCAGATAATAAATCAAAGCTTGCTATTCAAAAAGCAAAAATCATTTTAGAATAAATAATCGTTATTAAAACGAACAAAAAAATACTGCCCTTTCATCATTAATTAACCTGATTATGAGATACACAAATAAGGTTGTTGCCTTTATTGCCGTTGTACTTTTTTTGAGTGCTTCCTGGGACGGGTACGGACAGAGCGGTATCCGGGTAGGAATTACTGGCGGGGTTAACGCTGGTCAGCTTAAAAACAGTATTAACCTGACTGATAGGATATGGAAGTACAATGCAGGGCTTGCATTTGCAAAACCGCTTTCAGGAAATTTTTCCTTGGCAAGCGAACTGGTCTACAGCAAACAGGGTAGCAGTATAGACGGGTCCCAATCGAACAAATTACTTACCCATTTTGACTACATCGCGCTTCCTGTCCTGGTTCGTTTCAGTCCAGTTGGGAAAAATGTTTTCCTCCAGGCAGGTGGCAAGTTTGGCTATCTGCTAAAAGGTGAAAGGTTAAATACCAACAATAGTTCTCCAAATGACATACCGCATCTCCGCCATTGGGACGCCGGAGCATTAGCGGGTCTGGGCTATCGGCTGGGAAGCCATATTGTATTAGATGTCCGTTATTATCATGGATTGGCACCTTTGATTAAAGATCATTGGATATTGGATGGTGATTTAAATCCAATTTTATATGGGGCCGACCGGTTGGTTCACCGGGTTTGGTCGATGAATCTGACCTATTATCTCTGAGCAGAAAATATTCCGCCCCGACAGGGCTCAAAACAATTCGGGATTTATGTAAAATGGATGCCACCCTTTCCTCAGGATTTAAATATTTACCTATTGCCACAGGGCCGACACCCTGTGCTAAGTTACTATGCCCTTTCAGGGCTAAAATGAAAAAATACTAGGATTATAAGTTCATTTTCAACTAAAAATTCAAGGAGGTAAAGCACAAACTCCTACAAATCTAAAGGAAAGGGACAAATACAATAGCACAGGGTGAAGCCCTGTGTAGAAAACCAGTATTGCAACCTAAGCCCTGCAGGGGCGAAATATTTGAGCAATTCGGGATTTTTGTAATTTGAACTGTATAGGAGCTGAGGGATGTTATACCAGTAAGATCAAGATTGATGGGGATTTTTAATCCACCAATATTTAAAATTGTCAGTGCCAATTGCCTTTTCAAGCTCATTAACCAACCAATATAATTCCATAATTATAGAAAAATGAATTGGCTCATCATCAGAAACTCTAAACTGAGAAAACTCGGTGCTTAAGATAGTCGAACCATATAAAAAAATAAATATTTTAACAAAATCAATCAAATCTAAAAAGTCTTCCCAGAAATTATTTAAGTGATTAAAATCTACACCACCTTCATTGTGAGCAATGAATTTATCTCGAAAAAACTTTAGGTTTTCTATTTTTTTGGCAAAAGGCGATTTAGAAAGAATCTCTAAAAAAAAATTAGACAAATCATTCGGAAGCTTAAAATCCTGAGGGATTGATTTTATGTTAAAACGGTCTTTTAATATAGTAAATTCGCTAAAATCTTTAGATAAAAACGGAAAATATTGAGTGCTAACCATCTCATTACTCAAAAAGCTGAAAATACTTCTTACCGGATATTTATAGTTGTGAACATCATATATTTTTGCAAGGCTTAAAACAGCTAAATCAAAAGATGATGATTGCAATTGGCCAAACATGCTATCGATATTTTTATTAGAAACTTTTTTAAGGTCCAAATAATTTTCTCCCACAGTTCTCCAAATAAAATAATGCCTTGTAGCAAACATTAGATCATTGACAATACCTTCTTGAAAGAAATTGAGCATTTCCTCTTTATTCATAATTTGCTTTTTTTCACCCATCACCCCCTTCCACAATCTTAATCTCCTCTTCTGTTAATCCATACAATTGATACACCAGCTGATCGATTTCTCGGTCAATGCGGTTGATTTCTGTTTGAAGTTCTTGGGCTTTGTCCTTTTGTTCGTTAAAATAAATCATCCATTCGGCTTCTTCCGATAGACTTAATTTGACCTTGGCTTTTTTTAGTTCTACTAAAAACCCTTTAAAATCAAAGGTTGACCAGTTTTTGAGTTTGGTGGAAGGTTCAAATAAAATCTAGATATGTGGAAGTTTAATTTTGATATGAAATACTGATAATAAACATTTCAATTTCATTTATTCAGTTCTTTGAGATGATTGGATATGGAATCGTTAATTTTATTCAGTAAATCAGAGGGTTTAAATTTTAATGTCTTTAGTAATGATAGACTTCTTTCAAATGCAATAAAAGTGACAAAAGATTGTAAAATAGCTTTGTTATTATCTATATCTTGGTCACTTACCTCTAATTGGAAAGATGAAATATTATTATATATTAAGACTAAAAAATAAACCACATAAATAATAAATCGAATGTTGTTTTCTGAAAGGAGGTAATCGGAATTCTCTTTAGCTTTAAGTATGGTATCTGAACTGTCCGAAATACTCGGAGACAAATAATTAATTAGACTTCTTATTTGAAAATTAAATAAAACAGCAGTGAACACAATGAATGTCCAATTTAAATATATGACTAATGTAGAAGATTGTATGAGATTAAAATATTGTAATAAATAAAATAAAAAATATGAAACACTGATAATTAATAAAAAATAAATTACAACATTATAGATTAATTCTAGAAAGGGCCTAATTAGAAGTCCTAAAACAAGCATTATCCCAGCAGGAAACGAAATAATATTTATAATTTTATTGAAAATATTATTTTTTAACACTTTACCTAGCAATGTCAAACTTACAACAATAACTATATATAGTACAAAATATTTTATAAATCCAAATTTAGGATCAAATCGATTAATTAAATAGACGAGCAGAAAAAACAGAGATCCTACACCTAAGAAAATTAAAACAGCCCTTATTTCTTTTATATAATTGTTCACCCATCACCCCCTTCCACAATCTTAATCTCCTCATCCGTTAATCCATACAATTCATACACCAACTGATCGATTTCCTGGTCAATGCGGGTGATTTCATTTTGTAGCTCCCGGGCTCTAGCTTTTTGTTCGTTGAAATAGACCTTCCAATCGGCTTCTTCCGCAAGGCTTAATTTGACCTTGGCTTTCTTTAACTCTCCTAAAAACCATTTAAAACCTAAGGTAGACCAGTTTTTTAGTTTGGTGGAAGGTTTGGATATGGAGAATGTGGATTGGACGTGGTTAAAAAATGAAGCAATTACCTTTTGATTGGAATCCGTTGCTTCAATAATTAGATCAGCCAACCCGAGAATATTGACAAAAAATTCTCGAAGAAAACCTTCCTGAAACTGTTCCTCTTTGGCCGCCCTGATATTGGCATGGATTAGTGGATTGTGAAAATACTTTCGATACGCTTCAAAGGCTACCTGCATGGCTGCATAGTCCTGTGAAGCGATGTATTTATTGCGTACGGAATTTTGAAATAGCACCATTAAAAACTATAAGTGAAAAACAAGTTGTAAAAACATGAGTCTGTTAAAAAGCTACACATTAAATCCGACGTTTGTCATACAAAACCCTTCCAGGCTTTGGTAATTGTAGCTATTTCGGGTCTAAAAGATTTCATTCTTAAAAATAGAAAGAATGAGCTATTAAGTTTAACTAAAACTAAAAATTATTGAGATTTTTTATGAGAGAGCCAAATTAATGGGAGCAGTTAGCTAATCTGTTCCTATTTTAGGTCTAAGTTACACGTTGCTAAAATTGGACCAGATCGGGAGCCGTGGGTGACTGAGCGGAGCCGTTTGGGTGGCTGAGCGGAGCCGAAGTCAGCGGAGCCGAAGCCAAAAATTTCCTACTAATTTATGATCCCAGTCCCATTGATTTTGGCTAAAGCCACGTTTTTAATACCCTACTTTTAAATGGGCTGAAGCCCATTCCTATTGAATAATTTTCCATAAAGGATCGAATCAGTAATAGATTGAACCCGTTTTAGCAGATCCATTTGGGCGACTGAGCGAAGCCGTTTGGGTGGCTGAGCGGAGTCGAAGCCAGCGGAGCCGAAGCCAAAAATTCCCTCCTAATCTATGATCCCAATTGAATTGGGGTCACCTTAATTATCAAATCAGCCTTGTGCTTCATTAATTTTGGCTAAAGCCATGTTTTTATTACCCTATTTTTAAATGGGCTGAAGCCCATTCCTATTGAATAAAATTTCCATGAAGGATCGAATCAGTAGACAATACTTTCTTATTTTACTCAATTACAATTCCTCATTTTCTTCGTAAAGGGCAGTAATGTCTTCAATTTTGTTGCTAATATTTTCACCTTCTAAAATTTCGGAAACCCATGACTCAACCAAAATTAAACTTGTGGCATTACAGGCTTGAAGACCATATGAATAGGGACGTAAACCATTGGTATGGGTGAAATTGATATCATATAAAGAACTGTTAAGTGTGCCATTTTCATTAATGGTCCTATAACTTGAATCAATGTCGATCCCCGACAGTATTAAGCGAGTACGATCACCATCGAGCATAATTTTGCTAGCGTCCAACTCTTTGAATAATTGATCCGTGTTCATTTGATTAGCAAAATTAGTGGTTGCCCTTCGTATGCTTCCTTGTTTTACCAATGATTGAAATGGAAAATTTTCTAATTCTACGCTTTTTTGTCCCCCACAATTGATAAATAAATTGTACTCCATCTCCTCTTTTCTATCATTTTCAAACTCAACCGTAATTTTGGTTTTATCATTTTCAAAGGAGTCGTCATTGAAAATAACCTTTCCTGCCTTTAATGCTATACATTTAGCATCATAAAGGGCTAAGAATATCTCTGCAGATTGTAATGGCAAAGCAGCAATAACGTTCATTAAAAAAGGCATGATCTCTTTGTGTAAAAAAACATGATCTTCTGCTGGCAGTAACTCTGAATGGTAATTTAAACTATACATTAAATCATCCAATGTTTCCATCCAGTAAATAGGGATTTTATGGTTAATGGAATCTTTAGCCCTTACCATTTCAGATTTCATTCCTTCAAAGGAATTAACATATTCGTGCTTTTCGGACATTAGAGCGACCAAATCTTTAAAGCTAAAGGCTTCCTGCTGAAGTTTTTCAACTACATCCAATAAATTATCTTTAATGAAAGCAGCAATCAATGAGGGTCGACATAGTTTTTCAAAAAAATCTTCAATTCTTAAAAATCCTTCATCACCTATCAAATCCAATAATTGCCTCCTACTAAAATGGCGATAAATCTCCCGCAATGGCTCTTGTTGTTCATATTGTAAATGTGGAAGCCACCCTTCTGCGGAGTGTAGAACTATTTTAAAATTTGAAGCCTCTTTATGCTTTAAAAATTTTAATTTATTTTCAACAGATACAAACTCTCCGTGCCGATGTGATAGAGAGGTCACAACATCAAAAGCGCTTAAGGAAGCGCCAAGGATACCAACGGGAAAATCATAAAACACATCCTCTTTAGGGAGAATCTTGCTAATTGGCCAAGGGGATGCAAAATATCCAGCTTTTATTTTATCTTTTTCTTTCCAAAGGTGCCCGCTAGCAATGATGACAGTAGAGAATGTCTGTTTTTTATGTTTACTGTCGGTTAATAGTATTCTCCCATTTTTCTTCTGTAGTAGGTCTATCACTTCAGCATCACCATGTTCATTGACTTCGATCCCCGTAGCTTTAATAGAAGTTAATAATTGGTTGAACTGCTCATGAAAATAATATCCTAAAGCTATTCTACTATATACCTCAGAATCATCAATAGGAAATTCACTTATATTGAATTTTGTTAGTAATTCTTTATTTTGCCTGCGAAGCCAATCACCGAAAGATTCTTGTAATTTTGGGATTTCTTCCGATGAAATATTTGCCATATTAAATACATCTGTATTAGAAGGATTATACGGCATACCAAATCCTAAATTTTTATCTTTTTCAAAAATTGATATTTTACCAATTTTATTTTTAAATACGTCAATATGAGTCCAAATATTTTGAAGTAGATAGAGTGAAGTTGGACCACTTCCTATAATAGCAATATTTGATAAATCAATCATAATCAAATGTTTATGCTTTAAATAGATACACACATTAATCTAAATATTCTACCTCAACGTATAACTTTCCAAGTTGTTTAAAATGTTTTAAATTACTCTTCAGATACAGTAAAACCCAGCTTTTCTAATCCCTCTTGAACCTCTGGTGCAGCCATAAATAGCTCCCACCCAAGGCCTGTTCTGTAGTTTTCAATCATCGCAACAATTGGCCCCTGATCGATGGCCAAATAACGTTGAGGGTACCAGTCTTTCTCCGGGCTAAGGGCGTCATAAAAGCCATACCGTCCAAAAACTTTTTCTCCATAATTGTAATACAAATTTTTTATCACCGCCATGCTTTCTTCAGGCGTATAAGGAATAGAAGACAATGCAGCTGTGGGAGAAATCACCCCCAAATCATTTCCTGGCTTATGGGCAGCATATCCTGTTACGGTATAGCTTGCCGTCAAGCCCCAAAGGTCTTCTCCATAGCCTTTAAATCCTTGTTCATTATTTACACACCATTGCCTGTTAATCAAAGTATGGTTTCGGTTATGCTCCCAATAGTTGGCGTATTGGTCTTTTAAGCCCTTAGGATTTAGGCCTAAATAAGAGTAATGAGACCAAAATAAGGGGCCTCCAAACTCAGGTGAGCCATTGTGTTTCAAAGGAAGGTCATGTCCATAGGCCGAAGTGTCATTTACAATCCCACCATCCCTGGCCCATCCTTTATGGTAGACAGTTGCTGGTACCCCATAGGTGGGTGAGGAAGCTGCCAAAACATAGGTAATCATGCATTCATCATAGCCTTTGATCCCAAAATTCTTTTGCCAGGCAAAATTGGGGGACCAATGCCAGAACAGGATATCTTGACCACCTTGTGTGTACCAACTCCATTCCATGGATTTCCATAATTCGTCTATCTGATTGGCGAGTTGCTTTTCCCTTTCACTTCCATTATTGTAGTATTCTCTAACAGCCAATAGGCCCTGCATTAAGAAAGCTGACTCTACTAAATCTCCTCCATCATCATCATTTCCAAAAGGCTTTACTTTACCGCTTTCACCATTGATCCAATGGGACCATACTCCATGGAATCTGTCTGCCTTTTCAAGGAAGTCCACTATACGTTCAAATCGCTCTAAGCCCTCTTCCTTACTCACCCAGTTTCTTTCAATTCCTGCCAATAATCCAAAAATACCAAATCCAGTTCCTCCTGTGGTCACTACATTTTGGTCATTTTGTGGATAGACTCCATCCATATGAACTCTTTCCCTGGCCATTCCTGAATTGGGTTCTGCACCTTCCCAAAAATACCGAAAAGTATAGTATTGTACCATGTCCAGCAATTCCTCATCCGTCATGGATTGGGTAGCTACTGTGACTTCACCCAAACTCTCAGTACCTTCATTTAATTGTGCTTCCACCTTGTAGGAAAGTTCTAGCTCAGTCCCCAGGTCGTTCACAAAATCCATGTAAATGGTATCCTTCACGTTTGCTCTTTCTGTATAGCTATTGTCCTCTTTTTTTACAAAAACAGCATAGCTCTTAGCCCCTTCAACAGACTCCCACTGCAATTCAACATGTCGGTCATATCCCTTAACAATTATCCTCTTGGATGGTTCGGGATTGTTGTCACAACTTGAAATAAGGAGCAACACTCCTATTCCAAAAATCCATAAGTTTAATGTCCTGTTCATTTGATATCTCTTTTATATTGACGCTATTAATCAATTTTTCAATAACTAAACCCCAACTTTTCCAAGCCATCTTTGACCTCCTGGTTTTGCATAAAATATTTCCACAATAAACCTGTTCTGTGGTTTTCTATCATAATTATTATGGGCCCCTGATCTATGGCGAGATAACTATCCGCAAACCAATCTTCAGTAAGGTTAAAAGCATCGTGAAAACCATATTCTCCCCATAACCTGTCTCCCAAACCATAATAATACAACTCTAGTGCAGCCATTGAGGCTTCTGGTGAATAGGGCATGGACGACAATGCGGCAGTAGGCGCTATTACGCCAATATCATTGGTCGGGGAATGGGCGGAATATCCTTCTTGGTTGTCACTGGCTGTCAGCCCCCACATCTCTGGGCCATACCCAACATAGCCCAAACTGTTTTGCTCGCTATAGGCTTGGTGAATTAGGCTATGGTTTACATTTTGAGTCCAGTAGTTGGCGTATTGATCCTTTAAGTTTCTGGGATCCAAACCTAAAAACGAATAATGCGCGTAAAACAAGGGGCCTCCCATTGCAGCACCTAAAGGCAATTCCTTCCCAAAATAACTGTTCCCATTCATTATTCCTCCATCTCTTGCCCAGCCCTTATGGTACACCTCTGCGGCAATGGGATGGGTAGGGGATGATGCTGCCAAAACATATACAATAAGGGCTTCATTGTATCCGGAAACGGGTAAATTCATATCCCATTCATGGTTTGGAGACCAGTGCCAGAACAATTTGTTTTGACCTCCTCTGGTATACCAATCCCACTCTACTTCCTCCCATAAAACATTTATATCCTCAATGATTTCATTCTCCGTGGCATTAGAAGGATCCAGGTATTCTTTAACAGTTAATAGCCCTTGAATGAGCAGGGCTGTCTCAACAAGATCTCCCCCATCGTCTTTGGGACTGAAAGGAATCACTTTCCCTGTATTGCCATTTAACCAATGAGACCATGCACCATGAAACCTATCTGCTTTTGATAAAAATTCCACCACTTTTGCCCACCTTTCCACACCTTCACTTCTACTGATAAATCCTCTTTCTATTCCAACAATAATGGCCATCATACCAAATCCGGTTCCACCAGTGGTTACCAGGTCCCCTGAAGTATTTCTTTCTCTTACCAATCCACTACTCGGGTGAGCAAAATCCCAGAAATACTTAAAGGTTTGCTCCTGAACCAGCGTTAACAAAGCAGCATCGGTGAGAACAGGAAACTTATTAAGCTCAGATTTGCCTGTATAAAATTCAACAGTAAAATCCTCTAATTCTTCTGACACTGAAGAATTAGGATCAGAGACTATTGAAAGGGTATGCTTTTTAAAATCATTAAGTAAACCTGTACTTTTGATTGTCCAAGTCTTCTCACTGTCTCCTGCTTCCACTTTCACAAGAAGCGGATTCCCATTCTCTGTTAGCTTTACCTGATCTGATATAAGGTCGATAGTTTGGGAAAAAGCCAAGGTTAAAGAAAAGTCTAGACTAGCCCCTACCCATCGGCGGTTACCAACCCATTCAGCCCCATCAATCTCGAAATTAAGCACCTTAATGGCCGCAGATAAGGTGGTAAATTCCAACTTATAACCGGAAAAGTAGGCACCATTTTTCCCTAATGAACCTTCTTTGACTGCTAAGGAATAGGCAGTGCCTTGTTTTAATAAGCCAATAGGTCGGAGGATTATTTCTCTATTTTGAGCTAAAAAATTAACATTAAAATTCACTAATTGACCGGATTCCTTCTCTTTGAAAATTATAAGGTCATCTATATTGCTTGCCTCTATTGCAACAGAAAAAGTCAAAGAAATGCTTTCGTCTACAGCAACACTTGTATTTTGGCTAAAATCCTGAGCCAACAGAATTTGACCGGCCGTTGCTTTGGTCAATTGAATATTGGGTGCCTCAGAATTTTCCTCCTTACAAGAAAATATCAAAATCAGGAAAAGGTAGGGTAGAATTAATTTTCGGTACATGGGGTAGAAAATAAAACGGCAGCCGTGATGGGTGGCTGCCGTTGAGCTATGATTTTCTTAATTGTTTTCTGCAGCCATAATAGCTTGAATCTCTTCCTGAGTCAAAACTTTATCAAAAATCCTCAGTTCATCCATCAAGCTGGAAGTGGATAAATGTCCCCATCCAGCAAATCGGGGAGCTCCAGAACCTACAGACAGCAAATCACATCCAGTCCAGTCAATCCCCGGAAAATTATTTTGACTAACAATTTCTCCATTGAGGTAAACTGTGGCTTGATCAGGTGAAATGGTGAAAGCGATATGGTTCCAACCAGCAATAGCCGGGTCAATATCTGCAGCACTTCCTCCATCAAACCAATTGTCACCGGAACCATTTCCCACATTGAGTTTTATCCGCTGTTTGCCTCCCGCATTTTCCCTAAACAACCTGAATCCTGAAGTTCTATTGTTCATTGCTGATGGATTGGATTCATCAGGTGGCCCCATCACCAAAAGCCCTGCCCTATCCGGATTGGCATTCAGGTTGTACCAGAACACAGCACTAAAAGAATCATTTTTTAATCCATCGGTAGGGAATTTGAGGTAAGAATCTGTTTTACCAGCATAAGCACTCCCCACCAATCCATTGGCGAATTCAGGTGCTCCTGCAATATCAGGGATTTGTAGCCTTACCAGCTCCACATAGTCACCATCAAAGGGGGCATAGAAAACTTCACCCTCATAAATTGGCTGATAGGGTTCTGTTTTTTCGAAAGTCACTGATTTCGTAGCAGTTTTACCAGACATATCTGTGGCAATAACTTCAAGCACATGCTGTCCGTTGGTAAGCGTTTCAAAAGTGTATTTTTTCAAAAACCTTCTGTAATCAATAAATTCGTTAAAACTGGCTATTTCTGTTCCATCCATATTTAATGATACTTTTTCGATTTCAATATCATCTTCAATCTCTATGTCTATATTGATAGCCGTGACATCTTCTATGACGCGGATTTGCGTGCCTTCATTTGGAAAATTGATTTGAATTTCCGGCGCCACATTGTCTGTGCCGGGAGCTACAAAGGCGATATCGTCAATATATCCATCTGTGCATGAGACGGCAATCAAGGCCATCAACATGATTAGTGTGAACCTTATATTTATCATCGGATTATATTTTAAATTTACCATTAGTTATTGTTAGCAGCGGCTTTGATTTGAGGCAAAATATCCTGCTGCTCTAAAGGATAAGGCAAGTATTTATCTGCCTCAGGTTCGTAAACCCTTCCTCCGTAATTCAAGGCATCGGTTTGGCCATGACGAATCAAATCGTAATACCTGATTCCCCATTCCATTCCAAATTCTGCAAATTTTTCGTCCAGCACGGCCTCAAGATTTACGCCACTAAGATTTCCTAGACCTGCCCTATTTCGAACCAAATTGACAGCATCATCAGCCGAAACCACTCCTCCTGTGGCACCACTTACCAAAGCCTCTGCATGGATAAGCAATATTTCCGCATACCTGATACAAGTGAAGTTTTTATTTTCACCGTAGCCGAATCTACCTGGAGTAAGTTGGGTAGAGGGTAAATAATGTTTTCCACTTAGAAAATTATACCTGGGGTGATCATTGAATACATCACCGTCCACACTGCTATTGGTAACCCAATTGGGTAGGCTTGCATAATTGGGATCGGCTTGTATTTCGGCTATTCCTTCCGGAGTAAATAAAACAGAGGTGGACAATCTCTCTTGCTCGTTTCTATCCAGCATAAATTTCACATATTTAAGAGATGGTTCCCAAAAACCCCATCCACCTCCGGCACCGGAAACGGCAGGTGTCCAGTTGGAAGGACCGAAAAAATCCCATAAATATCTTGTATTGGTACCACTCGCCTGACCAAAATCTGAATATTGCAGTTCTAAAATATTTTCGTCGTTAAGTTTACCGGGAATTTTGAAAAGCTGGTAGTAATCTGGCTCCAGGCTAAACAAGCCACTGCTAATGATTTCATCCGTTGCGTTTACCACCGCCTGGTAATTTTTCATTTCCAGATTTGCCAGTGCTTTAACTGCCAATGCGGTATACCTTGTAACGCCACCTTTCACTTTTGTCCTTTGATTGGGGTGAACATCCGGAAGGTCAGGGATAGCTTCATCCATCTGTTCGGAAATATGCTGCATCACTGCATCAAAATCTGAAAGGGGTACATTAAACAAGTGACTTGGTTCTGAAGAATTGGGAATCAACACTGCTCCCCATAGTCGGGCCAAATGCATCAATTCATAAGCCCTTAGCACTTTGATTTCAGCAATGTATTGACGGGTATCAGCTTCACTGGCCCCTGCATCCTGGTACTTTTGGATCTCCTCCATGGCACCATGCCAAAATAAAAGATCAGAATAGAGGTTGAGCCAGGTGGAATTGTACATCCAGAAATTTCTGTTGTATTGAAAATTATCTGTTTCTATAAGAGGCACCTGATCTCCACCAGCATTGACATCATCACCCCGTACACTAATTAAAGGGAAGCTTTCCCACTGAAGTGAATAAAGCTCATTGTATGCCCCATACAGCAGAAGGTCCATATTTTGGAATTGCGTATAATCTGTATTTTCAGCAATGAATTTGTTTTCTAATGGCTCATCCAGCAAATCCGTACAAGATTGTCCTGCCAGCCCAAGTGTTAAAGCCAAAAACAAAACGATAGTATATTTATTGTTTTTCATCTTTGTTTCGAATTTAAAGTTTGATGTTTAGGCCGATTGTATAGGTGCCAGGGATTGGATATACCTGACGGTCTATGCCATTGGCTACTTCAGGATTGAAACCGTTGTAATTGAAGATTGTCAATGGCCTGTCTGCAGTGAGTGTAACCCTGGTTTGAGGAAACTTCACGCCCATCACTTCCTTATCGACAATGGCATAAGTTAATCGGACATTTTGAAGCCTAAAATAGCTTCCATCTTCCACAAAATAATTGCTTAAATTCTGGTTCCAACTTCTTCTCAACCCAGATGCTGAAGGATATTTATTGGAAGTCCCCTCACCTCTCCAAAGGTTTTCGGCAAGTTCAGCATCAATATTGGTATCATTGGTGAAAATAATTTCTCCCCTTTTTCTATTGAGAATACTATTGCCAACCTGACCTTGGATCAAAGCGGAGAACTCAAAATTCCTGTAATTAATTCCAGCATTGAACCCATAAGAATACTTTGGTAAAAAAGAGCCAAGGACTACCCTGTCTTCATCATTGATGATCCCATCACCGTTCTGATCCTTGAATTTCAAGTCTCCGGATTGTAAATTGTTGTCGGTAATGAATTGTGGCGTATACCCGTAATTATTGATTTGCTCCTCAGTTTGAAATACTCCATCTGTTTCATAACCGTAGAAAGCCAGGTAAGGCTGTCCAACAATAGAACGCTGTCTGAATTCGGCTGAGCCGGCATCAAGACTTTCCGGACCACCTAGGCTTAAAACTGTATTTTCTAGGGTGGCGATATTTCCACTTAGGTAATAGGAGAAGTCCTGAGAGATATCGTCTTCCCAGTTTAGAGACAGTTCCAGCCCTTCATTTCTAATTTCGCCAACACTCCTTCTTTCACTTGCCCGTATTACGGGTGGAATAATGCTGACAGCCAGGTTTCTTGTGTCTCTAATAAAATAGTCAGCATCTATTGATAAACGCTCTCCTAATAATCTGGCATTTAATCCAATATTTCTCTCAACTGTAGTTTCCCAGCGATCGATCAAATCAAAAGTTGGGTCTAATCTCCTGCCGATTATCAAAACTCCATCAAAAGCCCCCCTGTTTTCCACCAACTCAGGTGCTCCAACTGAAGAATTAATTCCATCATTACCCAATTGACCCCAGGATCCTCTTATCTTAAGGAAATCAATGGCTGGAACATTAAAAAAGGATTCTTCGGTAAGTACCCAACCTGCTCCAAATGTGGCGAAGTTGCCCCATTTTTGTTGAAACTTGTTGTTTCCATCTCTCCTATACGTTCCGTACAACAAGTAGCGGTCGTCATAATTGTAGGCCACTCTTGAGAAATAGGACTGATAAAACAACTTATTTCCGCCATCTCCTATTCCGTTTAGATCAAAATCAGTGGCATTGTTTAGGTACCAAAACTGTTCCTCATCCCGCATTGGATCAGGGTTTAAGTTTTCACCTCTTGCAAATAAAACTTCATTGGTTTCACTCCTGAAAGATTGTCCTAATACTACCGTAAGGTTGTGTAAGTCAAAATTATTCTGATAGGTTAGGAAATTGTCCCAAATCTGATCATACCTTGAGAAGGAATTCCTGCTCAAAGAGGATTGCCGTTCCTCTCTACCATCACTATAAGCAAATCCTACATTTCTTGCATTAATACTCTCCATACTGAAATTGTAGGAAGTTTTAAAGGTCAGGTTATTCGGTATTATTTCTATTTCGGAATAAAAATTACCCAACAGTTTGGAAACTTTGTTCCTGTTGTCAGAATAGAGCAAGTTGTAAAATGGGTTTTGGTTGCTTCTATATCCTAATTGCTGAGCATTAGACAAGCCATAAGGCCTTGCATCTACATTGGTATCATCATAAACAGGAAGAATAGGAACAGCAAAGTAAGACCTAAACCAAGCTCCATTGTCTCCATTGTATTGCTCGGCAGTACTTAGATTCAAATTACCGCCTACTGTCATCCACTCCTTCACATCCGTGTCAAGCTTGATTCTGAAATTCATTCGCTGATAACTGTTGCGTGTTTCTTTCATCAAACCCTCCTGATCAAAATAACTGGCACCAATTGAATACCTGGTTTTATTACTGCCTCCATTAAAAGAAAGGTTGTGGTTTTGTATGGCAGCTGGTGCCATCATTTCACTATACCAATCTGTATTCACTGCAGGTAATGAGGGATCTACATAGCTTCTTCCATAACGTTGAATGGCATTTTGCACAAAGGCAATATCAGCAGCAGATCCTGTTTCATTGATGTATTGAACAAATTGTTGAGAATTTGCCATCTTCAATACATTTTGAGGGTTTTGAATGCCATAATAGCCGTCATATACGATTTCTGGCTCCTGATTGTAATCCCCCCCTTTGGTTTCTATTACCACCACGCCATTTGCTGCACGCACCCCATAGATAGCCGAAGCAGAGGCATCTTTAAGTACAGATATGGTTTCAATGTCATTGGGATTAAGAAAATCTATGTTGTCAAAAAACATACCGTCGACCACATAAAGTGGTGCTCCTCCTCCTTCGAAAGAACCAATCCCACGCACCCGTACTGTTGGCGAGGCACCAGGTGCACCATTACTAACGATTTGAACACCAGCAACCCTCCCTTGTAAGGATTGCATGGCTTGAGAATTGGGTGTTTTGATGATGTCATCGGATTTTATAGTGGTAATTGCGGAGGTAAGGTCTCGTTCTCGTTGCGTACCATAACCAATAACTACCACCTCTTCTAGTCCTTGCGCATCTTCTTTGAAATTAACATTAATTGTGCTTTGGTCACCGACCAATATCTCTTGGGTTTCAAAGCCGATAAATGAAAATACCAGTACAGATTGCGCCGAACTAACCTGTAATTCATAATTACCATCTATATTGGTAACGGTTCCATTTCCTGTGTTCTGTTCAAGAATATTTACCCCAGGAATGGATTCCCCAGATGGGTCCTTCACGGTGCCGCTCACCGTGAGTTGTTGTGCTTGCAATGTCGAGTTTTCGGAAAGCATAAGCCCTCCAAATAAAAGTGTCAGCAAAATTAATGAAAAAGGGATTTTGGGTTTTAAATTTCCTTTTTCAATGGTAAAGGGAATTTTCATAAGGTTTTGAGTTTAGGTAATTTTAATAGTTTATAGGTCAATCAAAGTCCTTTTGATTTGTAGGTTTGAAATTATATTAAAGTATTGGCTGGATATAAAAAATGACCTTAAACTTCAACTAAAACCACATAAAATACTATCAAATTCAATCAAAAAATATCACATTAATATCAGAAAAAAATAGCCTAATTTTAAAATAAAAGGCATATTAAAAAATTTCGTACCGGTTGAATAGCATTAAAATGAAGATTGATAAATAGCTTGTTATAATTGAATATTTTGAGATACTCAGAGGTTTAGACAGGCACCTACTTTGGACCCATGTCTCAAAGCAAATAACCTCAAAAAAAGGGCAGAGGAAGTAAAAACGGAAATAAGTTCTAAATTTCCCCGCCAATCATCAAAACATGAAACAGGTTTTAGTAATCGACCATTTCAAGTTGAACAATTTCCTCCCATCCAGGCTCCAGATCTTCCGAATTGGCAATCCGTGTTTGGACTTTTTTTCTAAAAGCCCATATGGTATTTCTTCTTAAATCCAAAGTTGTCGCCAGCTGGTCCAAGGTTAATTTTTCCTGGGTAATGTAAGAGGCATAGATAATATAGAAAGCTTTGTCAAGGGGAAATTTTATGCCATGGAATACTGTCCCTGAGGTCACTGAATTAATGTAGCCGCATTTGGTACATCTACGGCTAAATACCTTAGGCGTCTTCCCATATTTATTATTGTCACAATGCCGGCATTGAAAACCATCTCCCCATTTTAACTCTTCCAAATACCTATAGCAAGCTGAAGAATCAGGGAATATCTCTCTAAATTCTGAAAGAGTTAAAGATTTCTGGGTTAGCCTTGCGCGAAAAGAAGCTTTTATAGAGCTTTTCAATTTCCAATTGTCTTTATCCAACAAGGCGTTGATACGCTCAATTTCTTCGTCTTTCTCCTGAAGTTGACCATTATATGTTTCCAGAAGTTTGTTCTTTGCTTGAAGTTCAGCAGTCCTTTCACTCACCTTAAACTCCAGTTCCTTGTTTACCTTTTCTTTTAAGGCCATATTCTCTTTGTATTGCGAAAGGGATCTTTTAAGTGCCTTGTCCCTGATTTCCTTCATTAACCTAATCCTGTCTCCCAAGGCAAAAGACAAAAGCACCATTTCCACTAGAAAAGCAAAGTGAAGACTGTAATAAACAAAGGTATTATGGGGTATAATGGCATTGTTAGCCATAATTTTTATACAGACTCCTATAAATAAAACACCGTAGGCCATGACAAAAAATCTGGCAGCCTGGTATTTTTTCACTAGCAGAAAAATTGAAGTAGACAATATTAATAAAAAGGGTAAGCTATCGAAATAGGTAAGTTCAAAATATTTAGTGTCAACAAATAAACCTAAACAAAAAAGGACAATCTTAATACTTAGAGAAATCCACAAGGAATAGTGAAAAGCCAATGCCTTTCTTTTGGTGTTTAGAAATCTCACTGTAAACAAAACCGCCCATAACACAATCGAGAAGCTAAAAATACCATTCACCACAGCATTCCAATTTGGATAATTGGGCCAAAAATATTGAAAACCTATTCCATCTAGACTCATTGCATAAAGCGCCACACTCAGAAGGTAAAGAATGTAGTAAACGTATTTCATCTCTTTGACTGCCAGAAATATTAAAAGATTATAGAAGGCAATAATCAAAATCATACCATAAAAAAGGCCGTAAAGAAAATATTCGCTTAGGGCATAATGAACAAAACGATTAAGGGACCTTACCGCAATTCTGATATCAGCCTTTTGTGAAGAATTAATCTTGAAATAAAAATTAGAAATGCCAGATTCACTATTATCCAAAAGCAATTGGAAATTTTTATGATTGAAAAGTCGCTGTGAAAAGGGATTACTGTCTCCCATTTCCTTTACCGTATATCCCCCATTGGCATTAGGTACATACGCAATAATATGGTCGATGCTTTGGTCATAAAACTCGAGTAACCATTTTTTTTTACTTTCTGGACTGTTATCGATCGATAGCTTTACCCAGTAGGTATAATCAGTATTAAAGTTATTCTTACTGAAGTTAGGCCTGATTTTTATAAACTGCTGAAATCTTTCCTCACTTATATCATTGAAATCCAGTTGATTTGTACTGTCCTCAAAAAATTCAAGTTGATTGATAGCATAAATTCGTTCATTCCAGCCATCATCAATTTTTAATGTCGCGGCACCAGATATTCTTTGACCTAAACAAAGAGAGTTTGAGATCAAAATTAACGTTACAATAGGCCAAACCTGTCTTCTCAATAAATTATACATTTCCACTCTCTTTGTAGACCATGATGCAATAGAAGCAAACAACCACTTTTAGGGCTTAGTTATTAAAAAATGAAAATGGGCAAAAACCATGCTTAATTTGGAATCAACCCAAATCATATTTCTGTGACTTCTTTCTTTGGGGCTGAATGGTTAAAGAGAATTTAAAAACTGCACGCAGAGTCGCAGAGCCGCAAAGAAATATTTTCTACACCCTAACGAGGGTTAAGTAAAAAAAAACTAATCAAAGGGTTACCTTTTCAATAAGAGGCAACAACCCTATTCCCTTTGCGTCTTAGCGCCTTTGCGAGAAACAATAACTAAGTAGAATTTGAAAATTTGCACGCAGAGCCGCAGAGTCGCAAAGAAATTCAAGAATAAAAAAAACAATTCAAGGGGTACCTTTTTAATAAGAGGCAACCCTATGCCCTTTGCGTCTTAGCGCCTTTGCGAGAATCAATAACTAAGTAGAATTTGAAAAACTGCACGCAGAGCCGCAGAGTCGCAAAGAAATTCAAAAATAAAAAAAACAATTCAATGGTTACCTTTTCAATAAGAGGCATCCCCATTCCCTTTGCGTCTTAGCGCCTTTGCGAGAAACAAAAGCTAAGTAGAACTTAAAAATTGCACGCAGAGCCGCAGAGTCGCAAAGAAATTCAAGAATAAAAAAACAATTCAAGGGGTACCTTTTCAATAAGAGGCATCCCTTTGCCCTTTGCGTCTTAGCGCCTTTGCGAGAATCAATAACTAAGTAGAATTTGAAAAACTGCACGCAGAGCCGCAGAGTCGCAAAGAAATGTTTTCTACTTCTTAGCGAGAATCAATAACTATGTAGAACTTAAAAACTGCACGCAGAGCCGCAGAGTCGCAAAGAAATGTTCTCAACGTCCTAACGAGGGTTAAGAAAAAAAACTAATCCAAGGGTTACCTTTTCAATAAGAGGCATCCCTTTGCCCTTTGCGTCTTAGCGCCTTTGCGAGAATCAATAACTAAGTAGAACTTGAAAAATTTCACGCAGAGTCGCAGAGTCTCAAAGAAATGTTTTCTACTTCTTAGCGAGAATCAAGAATCTAAAAAGAACTTAAAAACTGCACGCAGAGCCGCGGAGTCGCAAAGAAATGTTCTCAACGTCCTAACGAGGGTTAAGAAAAAAAACTAATCCAAGGGTTACCTTTTCAATAAGAGGCATCCCTTTGCCCTTTGCGTCTTAGCGCCTTTGCGAGAATCAATAACTAAGTAGAACTTGAAAAATTTCACGCAGAGTCGCAGAGTCTCAAAGAAATGTTTTCTACTTCTTAGCGAGAATCAAGAATCTAAAAAGAACTTAAAAACTGCACGCAGAGCCGCGGAGTCGCAAAGAAATTTAAGAATAAAAAAAACAATTCAAGGGGTACCTTTTCAATAAGAGACATCCCCATTCCCTTTGCGTCTTAGCGCCTTTGCGAGAATCAATAACTAAGTAGAATTTGAAAAACTGCACGCAGAGCCGCAGAGTCGCAAAGAAATTTAAGAATAAAAAAACAATTCAAGGGGTACCTTTTCAATAAGAGGCATTCCCATTCCCTTTGCGTCTTAGCGCCTTTGCGAGAATCAATAACTATGTAGAACTTAAAAACTGCACGCAGAGCCGCGGAGTCGCAAAGAAAAATTTTCTACTTCTTAGCGAGAATCAAGAATCTAAAAAGAACTTAAAAACTGCACGCAGAGCCGCGGAGTCGCAAAGAAATTTAAGAATAAAAAAAACAATTCAAGGGGTACCTTTTCAATAAGAGACATCCCCATTCCCTTTGCGTCTTAGCGCCTTTGCGAGAATCAATAACTAAGTAGAATTTGAAAAACTGCACGCAGAGCCGCAGAGTCGCAAAGAAATTCAAGAATAAAAAAACAATTCAAGGGTAAGCCAAATTATTATCCCAAAACCTTTAAAATTGGGAATTTGAATTTCCATAGAATAGAAAGGAGTATTTGCAAACTACGCCTAGTCAAGGGTAGTTGCAAACTCACCTTGTCGAAGCAAATTCTGGACAAAAAAATCCGGCAAACTACCATAAATGTTAATTTGCCGGATATAATAAATTTTCTTAAAGTCCTTAAATTTGGGTTAAAACCACCTGCTAAAGAGATTGGTTCTAAGCCTTTGAGGCTTTTCTTGTTCAGCAGTCATTTCATAAGGAAGTTGCCAAACTTTTCCCTCACTGTCCCCAAAATAAAGTTGACTCTTGCTGAAATCGTTTGGATCTCCATCTGCCCAAAAATATAGAAAAGGATCTGTTCCATTCGACACCCTTCTAATATAATTGTGGTTTCGCTTACTCCCTTTCGTTAGTTTTTTCGATCTGTCCCAGGTTTTACCGGCATCTGTACTCTTCCACATTTCCACTTCACCACCAGCACCATATTCCTGTGGTGAATTATTCGTAGGACCTATTACCATCCAATCATCACCATCTACCCACAAACTACCCATGTCATAATTTTGGTCTGACTGAGTGATTATATTGTCTTGCCATTGGTTACCATCCCAATGGACTACATGCCAGTTTCTAGGGCCATATTTAGGTCCTGGTTGATGCCCTTCTCCTTCTACATACAAAGCGATAGGATTACCTAGTGCATCAAAATTCACATCTTTTAGGTATACATTTCGTTTTTGGCTAAAATATTCTTTCACCAATCCCGAGGTAGAAGGATCTGTCACCGGTAAGGACACCGTATTGCCATTGATATCTGTCCATGTCTGGCCAAAATCTTCTGTCTGATAGTAATACAAATTAGTTCTCAGGTCCACGTTGCCATTGGGATGCCAGTTACAAAAAAACACAATTTTATTTTCATGCTGACTGCTGATCTGGTAATGTCCACTGTTTTTATCTTCTGGTCTTTTTATACCTACTAGATGTTGGTCTGCTGACCAATTAGAACCATCAGGACTTGTTTCAAAATACAATTGACGCACTCCGGTATATTTGGTAAAAAGGTTTAGAAATCCCTTCCCAGCAATGTATTTCGGTTGCGGGTAAGTCATCTCTTCCTCGGTAACCTGCTCGAAAGAAGTTATGCTGTATGGCAAAGTACTTTTGTACTTGAAGCCCATTCTTCGACTTCCTCTTCCACTTACAAATACCCATATATAGCCTTCATCATCAATTGCAAGACTTGGATTGTCATGTGGGTCGTCTACTCCTAATTTATCGTAAACAATTACAGGTTTTGAAACCATGCCGGTGTTGTGATCAAACACTCCTATCATGCAGAGAAGGTATCTTTCATCCTCGCTCCTGGTACCCCCATAAACAAAAAAGGTCTGGTTTACTTTAGGCGCATAAATGGCCAAGGGAATATGCTTTGCAGTATAGGTGCCAAGGCCCCCAGAATATTTATCACCAAATTCTGATTTTTGACCTAGGGTAAACCAAATACCTTTGTATCCATCAATGGTTGGGTTATTCTCTTGGGCTAGTAATGTGTTGGCAGAGGAACAAAAAAGTATTAATAAACTAATTAATAAATAGTTAAAGAAAAGCTTCATAAGGGTTCGTTTTTTGAGGACCCAAAAATATACATTATATGGAAGGAAAGAAAATAAAATTGGTTGTTCAGCGATATTTTACGGCACCTCTTTTAACCTATCTACCGGAAGATGGATTTGTAATGTGCTCAGTTTAATGGACTGCCCAGTTTATGTACCGTATTTTGAATGGCCCCTTCCATCACTAGTCCGTCTTTATTTTTTATGGCATATTTTACTTCCATTCCCCAGGTTGGTTTAATCTCAGGTATAATCAATTCCAGGGAATTTTGGTCTTTTCCTAAATTTACCTTTGTAACTTTAAGTGTTTGGCTATTGTAATGTTTTGACCCATAACTTCTTGAGCGCAATAAGTCCCAAGTAGTCACTGTATAATTTGCTGTATCTTCAGCAGTATTGAAGTCGATTTTTTGAGCAAAATGGAGCGTAATACCTTTCTTGGATGCATTGATCCCCACTGGCACCAATAATGGCGCATTCATTTTTCTTATGCGGAAAAGCCCTCCCAGCTGGGACTGTGTAGTACCCCATGCTGATAAACCGCAAACATACAATTGTCCATCTTCAGGATTGAATCGCCCGCGCATAATTCCTGTAGAAAACCGAGGAATAGGAAGTGCTACAATACCACCCTGCACCTGGCCTTGGACGGTTTCAAAAGGCACCAAAAATACCTTTCCGTATCCATAGGAGAAATTCAATAATTTACCATTTAAGGCTCCCCATTTTTCGCTGTCTACCCATAGCAATTCCGAAGGGGATCGATCCCAATCTCTATCTACCCATACCATAGGTAATTCCATGCCCGTATTTGAACTGTCTGCAGGTGGATCATAGCCAAACATATTGCCATTAAAACTGCCCTTTTTCACCCAATTAATCCGATTCATAGGGTTCCAGTGTCCTTCCTGATCCGTCACAATGAAACTACCATCCGGATTGATACAAACACCATTGGCCGCTCGAAAACCTGTGGCAACTATTTCAGTTTGGGCACCGTCGGCACTAACTTTAAGCAAGGTTCCATGCTGGGGCACAAGGGCCTCTCTGGCATGCCTGGCGCTTTTTGCATAATAAAAATTTCCTTCCTCATCTGTCTGCAATCCCATTGCAAATTCATGGAAATGATCTGTTACCTGATGGTCACTGTTAAAACTTTCATAAAAATCAGTTTCCATGTCACCATTTAAGTCGTGCAATTTAACCAGTTGATCTCTACAGGTAACAAATACCTCCTCCTTGACTACTTTGATACCCAAAGGTTGAAATAAACCAGAGGCAATTCGCTGCCAGGTAAGTTTACCGCTGTTTTGGGTAAACCCTTCAACCAACCATACATCTCCATCTGATGAACAAACTACACCTCTATTGGCATCCGTGAAAAAATCCAAGCCACTTAACCTCAGTTGGTTTTTCCAAAGCATATTGAATGGTGGATTCAAAACATCAACCTGAAAAGGTCCATCATGGTCCCCCTTTACTACAGATGATGTCAATTTTTTCGAATATCTTGGAGGTCCTCCTTTGGTATATTTGTCAAGCGAAAGTTGTATTTGAGCATCAGCTGCATGTGTCTGCAATTTTTTCAATCCATCTTTTGCCATGTACAACTTAAATTTAGCCGATGATCCAGGGGTAATCTCAATGAGTATAAAACCATTTTCTTCTATAAGTTTAGCCCCATCTCCCTTAAATGCCACAGCTGTTCCGCCTGGAGCTACCCTTATTTTCATTACTTGAGATGAAGCAGACACATTTATAGTCCTTGTAAAAACAGGTGAATTTTCCACCATCTCTAGACCGAAGGTCTCCAAAATATTGGTACCACCTATATTATAAGAAATGATTACCTGATCTTCATGGGTGTATACACCATCAAACTTCGCCCAATTCTTTGGTAAGGGACCAAATCTTCTTTTATCCCTGGCCATAAACCTTGGATCCTCAAATGAGCCCGTTTCAGGATTTGCCCAGCCTGGTCCGACTGGATTTTCAAAATGTAGCTCTCCTGTAATCCGTGGAGAAATATTATGTTTCCCGTTAAACAATATACCCTCCCAATCAATAAAACCTTCTCCTGTCCATGCCCCAGCTACTCGCATTAGATCATGGTCAAAAATCATCCACGCCTTGCCTTTTGCTATGCCTCCTTCACCCTTATCCAATCTTACAGCTATCCCTTTGTAAGCAAAATTAGCATCCACAAGATTCTCATCTGGTAGAGGCTGAACAGGGCCTCTGGACCGTTCTCTTGGGGGAGCATTTGTTGGAACTACCTCATACGTATTGATTAAAAAATTACCATAATCCATCTCTGCCCAAGGTTTGTAATCTTTAGGAGCTGGACCATATGAGCTGCCTTTTGGTAAATTTGACAAATAGTCATTGTTGACACCAAAAAATTGTTGGGGATTACCCTGTTTAACAAACTCCTCCGTAATATAGTGTATGAGGTCATATTTTTCTATAGGTGAAAGTTGCGTTTGAGGAGGCATGGCTCCATAACCTCTGCTTATAGTTTGATAAATTGAAAATGGATCATTCCCCGCTTTAAATTCTCCCTTCCAAAATTTGAATGCTGTAGGAATGGATCCTTCTTCTTCAGGAGTCCCATGGCAGTTCATGCAAATTTTTTCATATAAATGAGCACCTGTTTTCAATGATTCACCATTCCTATCATCAATTGCTTCGATTAGCCCTTTGTGGTTAATCCTTTCTTCATAATCCGGAAGGTCTTCATTCGATAATATATAATTGGTTTCAAGCTTTTCATATTTTGATGCTTTTTTTTCAGCTTTGCCACATCCAATCATTAGCAACATGATAAAAAATAAAAACAAATTACTGGTAAGCTTCAACATGGCATTTAAATTATTTCTATAATCAATACTTTATCCAAAATATCTCCTTATATTTTCCCGATAATTGAAATTAGTTTAAAAAATTATAAACATTGCCAATGAAAAGCTTATTTTTTTAAGAATTCTTACCTTCCCACAGCTCATTTCCTTGTATTGCAACCATTTCCTTCTAATCCGAAATAGGCATAGACCTTCTATTATGTGATGGAATCACTTCCCTATGTGTCAAGCTTTGACACACCCTATTGCATAATCCGAGTTTAAGGTGGTTTAAAATCAATTTTCAAGGGATTGAGCTGTTGAAATGAGGGGATTTCCACTGGAGTTAGCAGCCATACGTAACTTTTTGCTGATGTCTTAGATTCGGGATTAAAGTGGTAGAGAGTACCGCTACAGATACCCGCAGATGGCGAAGGATGATGGCCGTTTGTAGAAAAATAGGAGAACATGATTTTACCGGTATCATGGCCTGGTATTCAAAAGCCTTAAAAAAATATTCATCCCTGTTGGCTACATCTCCAACTGATGGAATTTACGATGGATAAAAAAAAATGAAGATTTACCAAAAAACCTTCATCTCAACATTATTTTAAAACTAAAATTAAATTACGGAATCCGTATTATTTCCTTTGAATTTAAGGACAAATCATCAGGGTTAAATCATAAATCAAATTTAGATTTTAGATTAGTAAAATCCTGTAAACTGAAAGGTTTCACCCAAAAGTCCACTACTCTTTCGTAAGACTTTGCTTTAAAACGATCAGCATCCTCGATCGATGAAGTAATAATAATTACCCTAAGTTCAAACGGTATTTCTACATTCTCCAATTCATCTAAAACTTCCCAACCTGATAATCCAGGCATATTAATATCAAGGAACATAAGGTATTTATTCCCAGATTCCTTTTTTACAAGAGAGTCCAATACCTCCTCGCCATTATTATACGAAATTATTTGATGGGAAATCCCTGCTTTTTCCATCAATTTCTTCTGTAATAAAATTACGATTGGGTCATCGTCTACTAAAATTATATCCACCTTCTACTTATTTACTTGAACAAATCAAACTTTAAACCCAAAATCAATCCTTACTAACTAGTAGTATTCAGACCTAAATCAGAACAATTATTCAATGTACAGTTTTATATATTTAAAATACATTTTTTCAAATGTAAATTAAGAATAACGAATTAAAAAAATATTGCACCCTTTTTTTCTTAAAATAATGCCCATTCTACTTTTCGTAATATAAAATATTTGCTGTATTATAAATTCAAATTTTTAGAGAATAAATATTCTGAAAGATTTTAATAATGAAATAGCCAAAATCACCTATGATTATTTGAGCAAAACGTTAATCGTTTATGGAATATAAAACTTTCTTTCGACAATGAATAGAAGTACCAAAATAAATCCATTAGATACTTCTCCTCATAAGCCCATTCTTAAAGTCTATTAATTATTGGCCTTTTAAACCAAATAATCACCAAACGCCTCTTAGTGGTCGAACATTTTTTCGTAATGAGGAATAGTCGCCAGGATTCCGCCACTCTTTTCATAAAATGCTTTCCCAGTTGGATAAACGCCATTTTTGGTTTTAACCCATTCTTCATTTGCCATTGGGTGATAGCTAACCATTTTATCCCAATTCTTGTAATATTGATGTCCATTGGTCTCTTGTAATCCAAGAGGCATGTCAGGAAACGAATGTAATCTTGCCGCTACATTTTTATTCCAATCTACCAAAATTGGATTTACGGTCAAATCCGCACAGAAACAAGGAACATTTTTCTCATAGGCCGCTTGAGCTATCTTCATGGTCATGCTCATGGTTTTGGCTATCGCTTTAAGAGCAATGGCAGAATAACCCTGTTCTATTCTTTCAAGCGCATCTTCTACTGTATGCGCACTTTCATCCGCCGCTATGCGTACTCCTAAATCACCAACAAAAACCTTATTTTTCTCACCAAAAGGCTCTTCAATTACTGCGATTTGATCAAATGCGCCAATTTTTTTGGCATGGTCTAGAAAGCGCTCCAGGGTTTCTTTTTTCTCATACCTTTCGTTAACATCAAAATAATAAGGGATTTTGCCATTTTTAGTATAAGGCGTTTCCCTGTCACCTAAAGTTTTATGGACTTCTGTAAGGAATTCAATGTCCTTGGCCAACATTTCCTTCTGTGTTCCTGCAGCACCCGTTTTTAGTTTCATAATAAAATGACCCTCATCGGCGGCCGCTTTGATATCTTTAATAGGGGCTCCAACACTAAATGAAGGTATGCTTGCAACTTTATCATGTTTTTGAGACAAGCCCGGACGATACGCTTCAGGGATCATCTCATCAAAATTTTTCATGCCATTTTCTTCACCGTACAATAACCAAATGGCATTGTCTACAGGAACGAGTGAATTAAGCGCAAAAGTGGTCTTCAAATCAGGATTACCAGTGATTTTAACGCCATAGGCATAAACTTCCGGCAATATGTCATCAAGTAGGCTAACGGGGTCTACAAAACTGTTCCCTTTTATGATTTGCAAGGCCCTTTCTGTCATCGCATACATCAACGCATTTCCACCTGTAGTAGAATGGCTTTGAAATACGGCTTTGTCTGACCACAAAGTACCTTGCGTGCCAATTCCGATCTTGTGAATCCCACTATCCGATTCCATCAAAGCAACCGCCTGCCAAGCCTGAGTAATTGCACTCCCCTTAAAACGATAAGGAAATAATGGTTCTCTTTCGAAGTTTGAGTCAGTATGGGTTATTTTTATTTTCTTCATTGCTTTGTTTACTTTTTTAGAATGACCAAAACTTATGGAAGGGCTAAGACCTATTCCACCAGCAGCTAGCGCTATTCCTGACTTGTTCAAAAATTCTCTTCTGCTAAATCCGTTATTTTCGTTCTTCTTCATGGTTGTTAGTTAATTGGGGATTTTATTTAAGGTATACCAGGCCTCAGAAGACCATAATGAATTTCCAGTATTGCTCTTTAGATCAACTGGCAAATTAAAATATACGACATGATTTTCCTTTAACCCAGAAATCTTAAGGTCTATTTTCATTCCATCTTCCGCCAATTTAATGTCCTCGGGCTTCAAAGTTTCCAAATCCAATTTTGGCCCACCATAAGCAGCAGTAGCTTTGTACCTATACTGCTCAATGACAAACTTGTCTAGAACGTCGTTTAACGCCTCCTTTTTCAGTGGTTCTGTGAAAGCAATTTCAAAACCGTCCGGTTTGGCCTTGATGGTTAACATCTCAAAGGTACTTTTTCCATTAAATTTGATTTTCTCTAATCCATACTGGTTTTCCTTCCAGCTCCAACCCCCGACCATGCCTACTTCACCTACGTACAAAGCCCCATCAGGTCCCCAAACAAGCCTATTGACCCCTGCAGTAAAGCCTTGAGAAAATCTAAATACTGCTCCCTGGTATTGTCCTTTGATTTTTTCCAAAAAGTCACGTTTAATTCCTCCATTACTGACGTCACCATGTAACATCTGTCCTTTATAAGGCCCATCTTTCATTAAAATAGGCTCGGAAGGTGAATTGCCAATTTCATTATCAGGCAACCAAATTGCAGGAGGACTGGCTTCTGGTGGGTCTTGCTCCTGTTCTGCACTCAGGCCCCAAGCCATGCCATTGTAATTGTCTTTTTGAACATGGATTAATTTATTGGCAGGGAGCCATTGGCCCTGGTTGTCTGTTAGGAACAATTCATCATCCACCCCTATACCTATTCCGTTTGGCGTTCTAAGGCCATAATCTAACCTTTCGATACTGCCATCTTTGCTAATTTTAAGCGTTCTGCCTCTGTCAGGGAGTTGCCTATCTGTGGACAATAACCGCATGGCCATTGATAAGGTAATGTAAAAGTGGTCTTCCTTATAGACCAAGCCAAAGGCAAATTCGTGGAAATCATCCGATGCTCCCCAGCCATCACATACCACCTTGTACTCATCCATTATCCCATCTCCATCGAGGTCTGTCAATTGGGTCAGCTCATGCTTTTGAAGTACGTAAATAGATCCGTCCACTACTTCCATTCCAAGTGGTTCGGCCAAACCTGAAGCGATGCGTTGTATTTTGATTTTTTTAGGATCATTCTGCTCAACTCCCTCTAAGGCATAAATTCCACCTATGGAATCCCAGGTACTTACCAAGAGTCTTCCGTCTGGCAAAAATGCCAATCCTCCAACCCTTGGTTGGAACTCTTCATTGTGCAAAACCGTCAGGTCATAACTAGGATGGACACCTTCCAAGGGTGCGCCAAAACCAGGCTTTAACGGAATAGACTCCTCATTGGGTAGCTTAACCATTTTTGCTTTGGCAGTAGGCTTTTTCGAGCTTACTTCAGCATCCTTTGGTCTAAAAGTAAAAACATAATCCAGTATGGTTTTAATTTCATTCTCCTTTAAATCCGGGTGTGGGTTCATGGGGGTTGTTCCCCAGACTCCTGCGCCTCCACTAATAATTTTCTTTGTTAGATAGGCTATATTGGATGGATTCCTCTCATACTTCGTTGCCACCTGCTTAAATGAAGGCCCTACCATTGCGTTTTTCTCTTCGTGGCAAGTATAGCAATCACTGTTTTCCATCCACAAAATTCCCAAATGATCATATCCTTCACTAATCGCAGGTTTTTCCTGCTTAGGGATAGGCTCAAAGAAATCCAGAATCTTAGATTGGTCAGTCACGGTAATGAATTCTTGCGCGTCCGACGCCTGTTGTAAAGTCACTTCTAAGTCTGCTGAGGGACTATTTACAGTGAAATTCCTTTCAAACCCGGTTTTCCCATTTTCATTGATCGTGAATTCTGGGTTTTCTTCAATAGCGATGGCTTCTCCATCTGGTAAAATCAGCTTGTACTGAAGCGTAATGTGATTGTCCAAAATAAAATACCCTTCATATTTCAAATCGGCAGGCACAGGTTTACCATTTCTACTTACTGTCCATCGATTGTAAAGCTTTCCTTCTTCATAGTAAGGAACACCCCAACTTGTGGGTTGTATGTTTTTTTTATTGGTAAATACAGTACCTTCCTTGGTTACGCCACCATTCCATACTTTATACAATTGGCCAATACTCAGATCGTAGGCTGCGAAATTAACGCTATCAAAGGCCAGAGTTAGCATTCGTGGTTTTTTATCCAACACGGAGCGAAATGCCCAAGGATCCATGGTTCGGATTGCCGGTTCACTTTTTGGAGCCTGGCAGGCATTAAAAATCCATACGTGAGCGATAAGGACCAAAGGCAATAAACCTTTTTTTAAGCTAAGATTACAGGTTTTAAAATACATTGTTTTTTATTGACTAAAATGGACCTTTTTCAGTAGTAATAAGTGCTTTTGGACCGCCTGGCATCTCACCTCTGTCCCTTTGAACTTTAAGTGGCCTGCCATCTTCTTTATTGTACCAATCTTTTGTTAAGTTGGTGGGGACCGAATCATCGGTTTCAACTGACCATTTCTCTAAAGCAAACCTCAGCTGTACCATTTCTTTGTTATCCCCTATGATGGTCGCTCTATTCAATAACTGGTATTTGTCGTCAGCTACGAAGTAGAACTCCTCAAAGGCGCGTGTTGCGGAAAAAACATCTGCTTGTGCAGGGTTAAGTTTGCCTTGGTCCCTTAGTTTCCTGAGATCTGCATAGGAATCGCTGGAATTGGAATCTGCTGGTCCCTGATTGGCAAATTGAGAACGGTTATTTTTTATGTATAAATAATCTTTCGTTCTTACCATTCGCTCATGGGCTTCATGATCATGCCAATTGTGCTCCGCAAAAACATAATTTCTAAAGGGTAAATCAGGATTTTTAAGGACGTATAAAAAACTCTTTCCCTGAAAGTTATCAGGAGCTTTTACCCCTGCAAGTTGTAAAAAGGTTGGGGCAAGATCTATACTGCTAACCATGGCATCGGCTACCAAACCACCCTTCAAAGACTTTGGCCATTTTACAAGCAATGGCGATTTGATACCTGAATCAATGAGTCTGGTTTTACTTCTGGGAAATGGCCTACCATTGTCCGATAAAATGAAAATAATTGTATTATCCAATTGACCCTGCCGTTCCAATTCTTCTTCCACTTTACCTATGAAATGATCAAATCTGGTCATTTCATCGTAATAATTTGCCAGATCTATTTTAGTAGCTGGTTCATTGGCCAAATAAGGAGGCACCTCCACCTTATCCGGGTCATGCGCTCCAGAGAAATCATTCTCTGCCCAAGGCCGGTGAGCATCTAAGGCTGCCAACCAAAGGAAAAACGGTTTATCCATTGGCCTTTCCTTTAAAAGGGGTACCCAATAATCTTCCCCTCCCTGGCCTATCTCAGGTTGTTTATCATAAATCAGGTCAAAACCCTTACGGGGCACTGGACCCATATGCCATTTACCGGACTGCCCGGTAAAATAACCTGCTTCTTTAAGTAATTCAGGAAAGGTGAGTATATTCTCCGGCATGGCTGTGTGCAACTCAGCAGCCCCTGTATTGTGGGGATATCTTCCCGAGATAATACTACTCCTACTTGGACTACAGGAACTTGTAGTCAAATAAAAATTAGTAAATTTGATTCCCTGAGAAGCGATTTTGTCTGTAACAGGCGTGGAAGCAATTGCATTTCCATAACTACCCAAATCTTCATAGCCTATATCATCAGCGATGATCATGACAATATTTGGTCGATTATCCTGGGCCCAGATCAAATTATTAGCGGCAAGGAAAACAAACATCAAAAACAACAAACTACCTGTCTTTATCATTTTTCGTTAAAGTCTACTTCAAAATCACTTTCATTGACCCAGCGTGTATTAAAAGTTTCACCTGTCATAAATCGATTGTAAAAATTTCTCAGAATGTCTTGAGAATATTCGTAATTATCGAAAATAGCTCCGTTCCCAAACATTCTTGGGTCTTCCTGTGCTTTCAATTGTTTGAATAATTCATCCTTTAAGGCTTCTTTTACATTTTTATATTCTGGATGCAAAGCCAGGTTATTCAAGCCATAGGGGTCTTTTTTTCTATCGTAAAGCTCCTCTTGGGGTCTTTTACCGAAAGAAAGATTCCAATACTTTAATTCACCTGAAACCCTTCTTTGATTGAGGATCACTGTTTTTGTTGGGCTTCCATCAGTATTGAGGTAACCTGTTTCTGGATTGCCGGCGGGCCATCGATCCGTTTCAAAATTATGGATATAGGTATACTCTTCATTAACTATTCCCTGAATAGGGTATCCCTGATCATCCGGCCTGCCTATATCATGCCTTTCCTTCCCAATCAACACCGCATTTCTGGAAGGGTCGGTTATTCCTCCTTCTTCTGCTTCAAAAATTGGTTGAAGACTTTTCCCAGCAAAAGTAGCCATTCCTGAACTGTCAAAACTTACCTTTCCTACCTCCAGGAAAGTTGGCGAAAAATCTACAAAACTTACAAAATCATCAATTACTCTGCCGGGGTTCTTTATTCCTTCCCCCCATCTTATGGCCAACGGAAGGTGATTTGAATATTCATATCCTTGCCCTTTAACTCTTGGGAAAGGCATGCCATTGTCTGCTGTAACTACAATCAAAGTATTCTCCAGCATCCCTCTCTTTTCCAGAGAAGCCAACATCTTTACCAAATGCTGGTCAAAGTATTCTGTTTCATAGGCATAATCCAATAGGTCGTTTCGAACAGAATCATTGTCCGGCCAAAATGGAGGCACCTTGTCAATCATGTCTGTGGTTTTCCCTCCCAGCACTGCTCCAGACCCGTAAGAATAAGCACGATGCGGCTCAAAAGCGCCATACCAAAAATAGAAAGGTTCCTCTTCTGGTTTCTGATCCAAAAACACTTCAAAATTGGAAGCATAATCAATTGGACTAATATAGGGCGTTGGGGCATCCATTTTCAAATCACTGAATTGCTTACCCGTCAGTTCTCTATCACCTGCATCCCCCGGCGCCCATCCTTTGCCTGTAAACCCAGTGAAATAGCCATTGTCACCCAAAACTTCTACATGTGATAGAAACTTCTCAGGAAAAAAAGGCACATGATTGGCCGCTTCTTCCAATTGCCATGAATTCCTTCCTGTGATGATAATTGACCTGGAAGGAGAGCATTTGGCATTTGGGGTATAGGCTCTGGTAAATAAAAGTCCCTCTTTTGCTACTCTATCGAATCCCGGAGTCTTGATCCAGTCTGTTCCATAAGCACCTGTATGTGGAAAAGACAAATCATCTGCAATTACAAATAATATATTGGGAACTGCTGGAACCTCTTCCTTTTGCTTACAGGAAAACAGACAAACAAAAAAGCAAACCAACAACCCTCCCCAAACACTGTATCTTGCAGACATAAAATTCAAGTTAAATTAATTGGAAGAAACACAACGAAATCCAGTATGCTCCAATCCTGTATCGGCAGAGGATTTCATCTTACCACTTACCCTATAACCTTCACAATAGGATACATTGCACAAGAAAGACCCACCTTTTACTACTCTTTTAGGAACAGTAGGTTCCTGAGGATCATAACTGTCTTTTGGACCCTGAGGATTCACGGAAACTTCATCTGTTATCTTGCTGTAATAATCTTCGCGATACCAGTCATTGGTCCACTCCCAAACATTTCCTGCCATGTCATACAAACCATAAGGATTGGGGTCATAGGATTTTGCTGGTGCCAATCCGGTAAATCCGTCCACACCTTTGTCTGTCACTGGAAAGTCTCCCTGCCAAATATTGGCCATAAAGCCACTTTTTTCTACAGGATCATCTCCCCAAGGGAAAGATTTTTCTTCAAGCCCTCCTCTGGCGGCATATTCCCATTCAGCTTCTGTGGGTAATCTTTTTCCTGCCCATTTTGCATAGGCCATGGCATCGTCCCAAGCCACTTGTACTACTGGGTAATTTTCTTTTCCTTCTATGCTACTTCCTGGTCCTTGAGGCATTCTCCAACTAGCTCCAGGTGTCCATTCCCACCACTGTGCAGCATTGTTAAGTGGAATGGGTTGATTAGGAGAATGAAAGGTAAGAGAGGCAGCAACCAGGACATCGTCCGGTGGTTTGGGTGTTCCGGGAGGCAATTGTTTTTTAATTTCTTCCCAATCTGGTTTTTTCTCTGCTATGGTTACATATCCGGTAGCTTCTACAAAGGCAGCAAACTGTGCATTGGTAACTTCTGTTTCATCTATCCAAAAACCATCTACCCTGGCTTTGTGAGCGGGTAGCTCATCTGCTCTACCACGGTCGTCAGTCGATCCTCTGGTAAATTCACCACCTTCGATCCAAACCATCCCATCATGTGAAATGGGGGCGTCTCGCTCTTCTATAGCTCCTGAACCAGCATTAGCAGATGGGTTAAACCTATCTGGAATAGTACCATGGCAATTTTCTATTTCTCCATCTTCTACTTCTTCTTCATTTTTGGAAGAAGAACAAGAAAATAGCGTAAAGGCCGAAAGGCCAATAAGAGTCAAAAATTTTAATCGATTGATCATTTTTAGGTAATTAAATTAAATCAACTTACAATTTAAAGAAGATACGTGCAAACACCTATAGTTCTACCTATTTTTTGATGAACGCACAAATTATCATCTTGGATACACTTACCATGTCCCGTCCAGGTAGGCTAATCTACGCTTGACTTCCTCATTTACTACTTTTAACTCCAAAGAATTAGAAGAAAACCCTTCGCCATATGGGCTGTGGTCTTTAAAGTAAACCAATGTATTCAAGCCTATCAAACTCGCTACAGGGTCGGTGGATTCATTGAGCCATTGGATTAGTGCTGGTATCGGGTTTCTTATTCCTATCCTCCCAGAAAGTTCAATGGCCTTTAATTGTACAATAGATGAGGCTTCATTTTTCAAGTCTGGAAGCCGGGTATAATCCACGCCCATTTTTTTACCAAAGGTACAAGCGACAGTATAGCCCCAGTACCTTTCCAGCTCATCTCCACTTTTGATGCTTTCAATAACTTTATCATTGACTTCATCCCAGTCCCTGGTGGCCCAATCAGCAATAGCTATTAAATCCTTTATTTTATCGTGATGCTTTTCCCCATATTCCACCGGATTTTCCAAGGCCTTATTAACCAAAATATTTTCGGGAAGAAATCCCAGGTCATTCTTTTCAAGCATCCACTCATTGAGTCGTTTTCGCAGGTCTTTTAAAACCATCTTTTGATTTGCTGCCAGGTTTTTTATTTCGAAGGGATCTTCCTCTAAATTATACAGCCTTTCTACAGGCTTTTCTCTAAAAAACGCTGCTTCTTGTGGATTCAATTCCCCTTCATTGTAAAGCGTTCTCCATGAGGCAAAAGCCAGCATCTTATAACGGTAATTGTTTTGCATGCCATCTGGATAATAGGGTTGGTAGCTACGGATATACTTCCATTTTCCTTTCCTGACAGCTCTCACCATTTCATACTTTTCATCAAATCGATCCGCATGTCCATACGTTTCATCTCTTTTTTCAAGCGTTGCTTTCTTCAGCCCTAAGCCCAGGAATGGACGACCATCCATTTGCTCAGGTACTTCCAATCCTGCGAGATGCAAAACCGTAGGAGCAAAGTCAATAAAGCTCACAAATGCCTGTGGTTTTTCTTGATTATCATAGGGAACAAGTTCTTTGAAATTTTCCGGGATTCGGACTACCAAAGGAACATTAAGACCTGTCTCGTTCAAATAGCCTTTACTACCCGGCAACACGCCACCGTGATCTCCAAAATAGAAGATAAAAGTATTTTCAAGTTCCCCAGCTTCCGCTAATTCTTCCACCTTCTTTCCTACCCATTCATCTATCTCTCTTATTTTATCTCTGTGATAAGCGACAGTATACCTAAACAAAGGGGTGTCTGGAAATTGGGGGAATAAAAATACTTGTGCAGGATCATCCTGGACCTTGTGCTCCATCATCACATCGTTTGTAAAGTGCAACCTGCTTTCATGCGTTTCATGGAAAGTTTCCTGATGGAAAAATGGTTGATTTTTATCTGGTCTTTTTTGCCAGGTAGCCTTTAATGAAGAGTTGTCCCAAACATTGTCATTCTCAACCGCATTGTAGTCCTTCTTCGCATTGTTTGTGGTATAATAACCTGCCTTCCTTAGGTAGGCAGGAAACATCTCAAGCCCCTCAGGCATCGGAGCAATCTTGATTTTCCGGTGCAGGTACATACCTGTTCTGGTAGTAAGTGTACCTGTGATAAGCGTACTTCTGGCCACTGAACATACCGGTGCATTGGAAAAGGCATTGGGATAAAGCAGGCCGGAAAGCAGCATTTTCTCAATATTTGGTGTTTCTACCCCATTGGGGTCAAAAAGCTTCATAAAGTGCTTTGAGTTGTCCTCAGAAATAAGAAAGACAATGTTTGGAGTGGGCCGTTTCGGTTCCTCTATTTCATTGGCTTTCACGCTTTCGCTATCCATAAATGCCATGGACAATACCAAACCTAGGAATAACCGAAATCTGTTTATTGACAAAAATTTTATTACAACCATTTTGAATTATTAAGAGATTCTTATACTGTGGTGAAAAGGTGTGAAACCTGTAAGAAACGCAGTAGGTGATTCCATTTTAGGCAATGCTCCTCTAATGGCTACCCATTTGTGCTTGTACAAACCTGGCCCAAAATTTATGGAGGAACCATTCCCTGTATACTTACCCATACCCTCTTTTAAGAACACAGCATCCTCCATGCCTTCGTGGGGAACCGTTCCGGAAAATGTACCTCCTTGTCTGAATATCAATTCCAGGGCAACCGGAACATTGTCTGTCCCAGTAATAGCAATGTCAATTAAAAATCCATCCCCTTCCTCCTGGATGGTGACCGTATTAGTCAATTCCTGAATTTCAGATTGTTCACGTTGATTTCTGGGCATATTTGACCAAACCCCATCGCCAGGAATATTCTCTTTTGGGAAAGGCTGATAGTAAGGGCCAGTCAATTTACTAGTAAGAATATATTTACCATTCTCCACTTTATAAGAGTCGGCAGAGAACTGTCCCTTCCCAAAAAAGGCACTTGCAAACCTCATGCCTTGAAGCATTAGCTCCTTCTTGTGAAAAGTAAAGAAAACAGAGCTACCTGAAAGAATTGAGGCATCATAAGCACCTCTCCTCACCCTCATTAAATTGGAGTTGCTAAATTCTTTTGCATAATTTATAGGCAATGCTTTTGTTGGTGGCAATTCCTTCCAAAGAGAGGGGTCTTCCAGGAAATAGTATAGAAAACCTGTGGCCTTTTTAAAAGAAGTTTCCTCAATCAACCGACAGGCTGCTGCAAACTGACCGTCCCCGGTTTTCAAAGCCATATAACGATAAGGATAATAATAATTCTGCAAGAAGCCAATGATAGAATTATCCTGTCTTCCTGAAGCTTCTGTTACAATCTCTCCATTGGGATGAATGTAAAACAGGTTCATTTTCAGGTTTTTATACACATAATCTAAAAGCTCTGGTTTATCAAATCCTCTGGCAATGCTTATCAATACCCTATCACTTAAAGAGGAATAAATATAGCTGCTTTTCTCCTGAAATTGTCCATCTTGGTCCAGGTCTATCTGCTCAGCAAGCCATTCTTCAGCCCTTAAACGGTACCCTGGATCTGGGTTGATTTTATATAATTCTGTCAGTCCCGAGCTAACTACCCAACGGTGATTGGGCGTATGAATGCCTCCAACTTTTAAGGCCTCCCCAGCATTTATTAGAAATTGCTTAAGTGGTATCAATACACTTTGCTTTTCTACAACTTCAGCCTTGTCCAGAAGTCGCCATACAGGTGCTAGCCACTTCACTATAAAACCTGTATCAGGCGTGGAGTGAAAATTGGTAGACACCAAGTCAATTGTTCCATCCTCATGCTGCAATGTCAAAAAATAATCGCAGGATAAAGCCAATTTTTTTCGCAATTCCTGATCATTGTAAAAGGCTGATTCCGGGCTAACCAAGGCAGTAATTCCCGCCCTAAGAAAGGATGTGATAGAATGGGCAGTAGCCATCTCATGGCCATCTAGGATGGCGCCATAGTAAGGAGCGCTTTGGTCATCAACATATCTTTTCAAGATACTTCGGACTCCCGCATCATTGTTTGAAATCATCTGAAGTAACCAATCAGGTTTGCTGATTTCGGAATTTTGAGAAGGGGATTTAAATGGATTTATAGACAAAGAGGCAAATGGAGCCAAAAGTGTTAATGTTCCATTTTTTCTAATGAAAGCTCTACGCTTCATAAATATTCGTGGATTTTGGTTGATTTCGGGAAACAATAAAGCCTAAATATACAATTTTTTTAACACAGGAAAAGGGCTGGAAACTTTCTTTTTAGCGTTTGAGCGAATACTATAAATAGGCATTAACCAACTTATTGAACAATGTAATCTAGCCAAAAATTGTCTTTTGCTGCATTTCTCCTAATGTGGAACATGTCGGTTCATTCCAATCTCGGAACCCAGCTCTATTGGAATAATTTAGAAAACTTAAGCATCCTATCCTTAATCCTTATTAGAGAATTAACAATCCACAGGCTCTGAGTTCATCTCTCATTGTGCTAGTAAAAAACGGATCAAAATTCCCGCAATCCTCCTCAAAGCTTTTCCTAAAGTGCCCATAAGTTATTGGACTCCCTGAATTTGCCATTTTATCAATAGTCCCAAGTAGCCAATCAGCCACCTTTTGCGCTAGTGTAAAGTCAATAATGGCTGATGTTGTGTGAAAAGTAAGTAAAACCCTGGTGAAGGACTTCTTTTTTTTACGGATGAGTTTTTCTGAAACGATTGGCTTATTGCCTAACCAAACCATTTTTGCCCCATCCTTTACAAGGCTACTGTCCACCTTGTCCAGGCAAGCCACTATGTATTCAGGGCCAATGGTTGGCCCGGGAATATTAAAGTCAAACCAATCCTGCAAAGGAAAATCGAAACCTATCCCATGCATATAATTAAACAAGGACTTCTTCAATCCATAGCTAAATTTGGAATGGTCTATTCCAGTCTTGTCCTTGAATGCAATGTCATTATTGGCAAAAGAGACTGGGTTTTGTTTTGGAATAATATGGTACTTCTCTGGTTCCAAACCAATAGGACTGTGGGCCGTCAAGGCAAATTGATGCCAAAAACCAGACCTCAATACACCTTCTTCAAAAAGTTGCCTCACCATTTCCAGGCTGTCGATAGTCTCCTGAACGGTCTGGGTGGGATAGCCATACATTAAATAAGCATGCACCATGATACCCGCTTCGGTGAAATTTCTTGTTACCTGAGCCACCTGCTCCACTGTTACCCCTTTATCAATCAATTTTAACAGCCGGTCTGAGGCCACTTCCAAACCTCCTGAGATGGCAATACACCCCGATGCACTTAATAGCAGGCATAAATCAAGCGAAAAACTCTTTTCGAACCGAATATTTGTCCACCAGGTTAGGGTCAGTTTTCGTTTAATAATCTCCAATGCCACCGCCCGCATCAGCGCTGGTGGTGCAGCTTCATCCACAAAATGAAACCCGCTTTCACCGGTTTCTTCCACCAACTGCTCCATGCGGTCAACCAGTATCTTTGCTGTCAGTGGTTCGTATAATTTAATATAGTCAAGAGATATATCGCAAAAAGTACACTTGCCCCAATAGCAACCATGTGCCATGGTGAGCTTATTCCACCTGCCATCGCTCCACAAGCTATGCATGGGATTGGCAATCTCTATAACAGAGATATAATGGTCTAATGGTAAATCACTGTAATCAGGAGTACCCAATTCACTTTGCTTGTAATCACTTTCGGCTGATTTATTGTTGTAGATTACTTCATTGCCATCATAATAAAAAGTACGCTTTAACTTAATATCTGCCAGTAAAGGGTATTCCTTATTTTCTATCAGCCTCAAAAGTATTTCTATTGGTTTTTCACCGTCATCCAAACAAATGAAATCAATAAAGTCAAATACCCTGGAATCAGTAATGGTTCTTAATTCGGTATTTGGAAAACCTCCTCCCATTACAATTTTCACCGATGGGTAGTGCTGTTTTATAAATTGTCCACAGCGAAAAGCACTGTATAGATTGCCAGGGAAAGGAACAGAGATGCCAACCAATTTGGGCTGTACCTCTTTCATTTTGTCTTCCAGAATCTTGATACTAACTTGATCGATATAAGTAAGCTCCGTATTTAATTTTTCATGGAGACCATCAAAATTATTTGCACTTTGACCCAAAGACTCTGCATAGCGGCTAAATCCAAATTTTTGATCAACACACTCTACGATAAAGTCTGACAAATCCTCTAAATATAGGGTAGCGAGGTGCTTGGCTCTATCTTGCATCCCCATATTGCCAAAGGCATAATCAAGGTCATCCAACTGCTCAAACCTGGATGCTTTTGGAAGAAAGTTGTCGGTACAAATTTTCCTTGCTAATGTGGCGTTATTTCCCTGAAGGAAAAGAATCACTGCATCTATGGATTGAATGTAGGTTTCTTTAAGGGCAAAGATCCTATGGGCATTTTCAGAGTCTATTTTGTTATTTTGATTGGCAAGTGTAAAGATTTCATCCAATCCTTTTTTACAAAAAACAGCCTTAATCACATCTATTCCCAGGTCCATCTGGTAACTGCTAATCCCTTTGGTATTCAAAAATCCTTTAAGATAAGCGGTACCCGGATAAGGTGTATTTAATTGTGTAAATGGAGGGGTAATTAAAAGCAAATCTTTCAATGGGTCTGTTTTTTAGCAAATACAAAAGTAAGTGAAAACAATTTACTCCTCTATATTTATAGAAATAAAGGTAGCAATTCCAAACCGAAAGCCCCCTGAGCTGTATTTTCTATTCTCGAAACCTGCTCCCATTTCTAGCCTAAAAACGCGAAATAAATTATCCAGTGAGTAACCCAATTCCCAATAATGAGGAGAACTGTCCGTTTTTAGGTAATTAAAAAAGATATTCTCCCTAATTCCTGAAAACCTCAAGCCTGGCAATTGGGTAAACAGAAACTTTCTAAACTGGTAATGAAACAATCCTCCAATATACATATCAGAAGTACTATAGATATAATAATCTAAAAACCTATAATTACTGGCTGCTCCCATATTGCTAAAGATCGTTCGGTTTCCGCCAAAGTGCTTGAAATCCATAAAATAGGCTTTGTCATTGGCTAAAAAAGTACCCGCATTTAAGTTAAAGGCTAATTTCCCACTCACTCCAAAGGGAATAGCATGCTTTAAGCCCAATTCAACTTGCTGAAAATCGGCCACCTCTGCACCTTTATAAATGATAGGAAAAGCTTGCTTGTAGTTCAGGAAAATTAATGGGCTTGAATCCATTATTGGGGTTTTACGCCCATTTCTTATCTGGTACTTTAGGCCCGGTCGCCAATCAATGTTCAAATCAAATAACACCCCATTATTAGCGAGAAAACTGGCCTCTTCATCACCATTTAGATTTGGCCGATTGGCGGTGTATTCTTTTTTCTTGGTATAGAAAAAACTGTAATCACTGTGATTGGTCAACGGACTTCTCTCCTCAATACTGAAACTTGTCCTATAAGTAAACTTGTCTCCCATCCTATGTGCCCAGTAGAATTTTGCAAAAGTTTTCTCATACAATTTCATGTAATTCTCCCTTAAGAAAAGAGAATAAAAAGCATTTACTTGTTCACTAATAGGTTCTTCAGCGTTGTACTGGTAAATGTATTTGCCTCCATCTACCCCCCAGCTATAGCCTTCTCTACCTTTGGTTACAGACCTACGAAAACCCAATGTCATGAAGGCTTTTTCACTGGCAAAACCATACCTAAAGGCTGGCCTGATATTCCAGGATTTCACATGATTGGTGACACTATCTGCTAGTTTGGTTACTTTCTCTTTGCGGTAAAACCCTGAAAAACCGACTTTAAAGCCCTCCACAGTATTAAAGGACATCTTTGTCCAATTGGTATGAAATCCTGCTGACCTCCCCTTACCAAAATTATACCTCCCTCCAGTTAGAAAATCAAAAGCCTTAAATTTCCTTTTGGCTTTTTGGGCAATGCTATCTACTTCACTGTTTTTTGCTGCTTCCACCAGTGCCAAACTATCATCTCTCACATAACCCAGGATTTCCTTAGTGGTCAAAGGTGCTGGTCGTATACTGTCCCAATAAGCACTGTTTCTTTTGGTAGCCAGAGAATCTATGATGTGTGACCTGACGGAAATTATATCCTTGTCTTCTCGTTCTTTTGCAGCTTCTTTTTCATAGGCCGCTAGCAGTTTTCGATACTGTTTTCTACTGAGTTGATCCGCCTCCTCCAATTGCTCGATTGGTGATTCCTTGGTAGATATATTTCTAATTTGCTCAGGGATCTCAGTGATTTTCTCGTCCAGGATTTCGGTTTCGAATACAAGGTCTGGATTGAGTTTTAAGTCATAGTCTCTGGTGGATGCCAGGTATTGAAATTCACCAGCAAAACCAAAAAATTTTCCACCAAAATCATAGGTATGGGTAATAGGCATCCAAACGTTTTCCATTACCGGCGCATATTGCTGCTTGACGCGTATGTCAAAACCCAATAGGGAAGTTTTAAGATCCAGACTATGGATGGCCCACAAATCCTCTATGATATAGATATAACCATCAAAAACCCTTTCCCCTTTTGAACGGGGAATAACCCTGATTTTATTGACAAGCACTTCATTCTCAAGAAATGTACCTTCTAAGCGAAACTTGTAATAGGCAAAGGCTGATCTAGCCAAGGGCGAGATAATTTCATTTACTTTGTCATCATAGAAACTGGCTCCAATATAGGGAGCTGGCGAAGTTTGGTTATTGTCTCCACTGGAACGAATGCTAATTACGGTCTCTTTGATTTCATTTGGTTGTTCGAATTCGATTTTGGAAACCGATTCCGAGGTGTAGGCCTCATTTAAGCCGATGCCTTCCTCAGCCAGCTTCTTTTTAAGAAAAAATGGGGCATCTGTAAGTTCGCCCGTACCTTTGATATACACCATCATGCTATAGGCTTCTACCTGAAGCTTGTGGTACTTGGCTTTTGCAATGGCTTTCCGGATAACTGTTAGGGCAGGGTCCTCGGCACCTTCCGTCACTTCTACTTCACTAAGCCCATAAGTTTGCATTTCCAAACTTATATTGACTTCTACCCAGTCATCCTTAACTTCAATGGCTTGTAGTTGAGCGGTATAACCTAAATACTGAAAAAGAATATCATAATTCCCATTTGGTAGCTTCCATTCAAAATATCCATTTTGATTGGTGGGTATGCCATCATTTAAATTCCTGGCAAATACCGTAGCAAAAGCCAAGGGCTGTCCATCCTCACTAGAGACGAATCCTTTTATCCCTTGTGCATTTGAAGGCACTCCTGCAATGGCTAAACCCAGTATCACCAAAGCTACTCTAAAAACATATATTGACCCCTTTATCATTCCATCATTGCTTTCCGAAACAACCCAAATTAGGCAGAAACCATTCAAAACCTGCAGCAATTACAAGTATACCAGATTAAATAAAATTATAATCTAAGCAAGTTTTAGCCCAGCTTAATAGGGCATCAATAAACTTAGCATTTATTCATCAATTTAACCCACGCTATCATAAATAGATGAATTGGTTAACAACAATTAATGGGTTAGGGCATCAACTATTGCGCTTCATAGGCCCATTTAACCTGGTCCCATACTTCAGGTCCCTCATTCTTTAGTTTTGGTCCGGGTGTACTTCGCCCATTTTTGATTAGACTGATCATTTCATTTTTCAATAAGGAGGCCACCTCAGGAAAATCATTTATCAAGTTGATCTGTTCGCCAGGATCTTTAGAAAGATCAAAAAGTTGCATAGTAGGTAAACCGGCAAGTTCTTTGGCAGATCGAGGAGCCGTCCAACCTCCTGAACCAGGCCATGCAATTAGTTTCCAGTTGTTTTTTCTAATGGCAAATCTACCTTCAATGGAATGGTGAATTACCGAAGGTCTTACCTCTGCCTCAATGGCACCATTGAGCACCTTCAAAAAACTAAAGCTATCCTCTCCTGCATTTTCAGGCATTTCCTGATCCAAAATAGCTGCGACGGTGGCCATAAAATCGGTTGTACAGATAATTTGGTCCGTGGTTTTCCCTCCTGTAATTTTAGCTGGCCATTGAACAATAAAAGGAACACGGTGTCCACCTTCATAAATGTCCGCTTTATGCCCTCTAAAACCATCACTAGGATCATGCCCAACCTTGGCCAATTCAGCAAAATTAGCTTTGGGAGAACAGCCATTGTCTGAAGTAAAAATCAAAAGGGTATTGTCCAAAATTCCTTTTCTTTCTAGTTCAGCAACAATCTTACCCACCACATCGTCTACCTGCAATACAAAATCACCATACATATTGGTATTGCTTTTACCCATAAACTCGGTTGTAGGTAATATTGGGGTATGTGGTGCTGGAAGGGGGAAATATAGAAAAAAAGGTTTCTCTTTATTCGCGTTTTCATCAATAAAATTAACGGCCTTTTGCGTCAGATTAGATAAAACCTGAACATGTTCAAAATCGGCTCCTGTAGGGCCTTTTCTCCAGAAGCCCTTGTCATCTACATTCACTGTCATTTTTTCAGGTAAGGCAGTAACCTTGTCATTTTCAATATAGACATAAGGAGGAATATCCAGAGAACTGCTAAATCCATAAGCATAGGTAAAACCTACTTGATTTGGGCCATTCTTGATTGGTTGGGAGTAATCAACCTCCAGAATGGTATTCAGGTTGTCAATGTTTTCATATTCTTGCGTAAAAGCCCAATCCCAGCCCAAATGCCACTTTCCTATAAAGCCTGTATGGTATCCAGCACCTTGTAGCAGCTTGCCTACAGTAAAACGTTCTGTATCTATCAAAGGCGCCGAAAACCCTCCCAACACACTGCTTTTAAGTGTAGACCTCCAATTGTACCTACCCGTTAGTATCCCGTAGCGTGTAGGGGTACAAACAGCTGAACTGGTATGCGCGTCTGTAAACTTTATTCCGTTGTTTGCCATCCTATCGATATGAATGGTTTCAAGTTTGCCCTCAGGATTATAACAAGAAGCATCCCCTATCCCCATATCATCGGCCAGAATATAAACAATATTTGGGGCTGGATTTCCCTGTGCAAGGCCAATCCCAACGTTAAATAACAAGTAAAATGCTGAAAGAAAATAGGTTCTCATATTGGGTTCTTTGTTAATTTTTTTAGCTAAGTGAAACAAGGTTTTGGTCGAATTAAATTGCTTTAGGTCCTTCACCTTTTCAACCTTTTCTTGAGGCAAATGGGAATTTAATCCAAAACAGCCAATACACAATGCGTCAGGACTGGCAATTTATCCAAAATTGTTCGAGATATTGAAAATTCATTTAGAAATTACAACGGTAAAGCGATAGGTTGTGGAGTAATTTAGTGATCGGTGATAAGTGATGGGGTGAGTGAGTACTGAATCGCATTTATGTTAGGATTTTCATAGATCACAGATCACAACATCACTAAATCACAAAACACGATCATTGTTGTGAATTGCCTTAATGTTGGTATTTTCATAGGATCATCGCAGATGAGGGGTGATCGGGTGATAGGTGATGGGTTGTGGAGTAATTTAGTGATCCGTGATAGGTGATGGGGTGAGCGAGTTCTGAATCGCATTTATGTTAGGATTTTCATAAATCACAGATCACAACATCACTAAATCACAAAACACAGATCATTGTTGTGAATTGCCTTAATGTTGGTATTTTCATAGGATCATCGCAGATGAGGGGTGATTTGGTGATAGGTGATGGGTTGTGGAGTAATTTAGTGATCGGTGATAAGTGATGGGGTGAGCGAGTTCTGAATCGCATTTATGTTAGGATTTTCATAAATCACAGATCACAACATCACTAAATCACAATACACAGATCATTGTTGTGAATTGCCTTAATGTTGGTATTTTCATAGGATCATCGCAGATGAGGGGTGATTTGGTGATAGGTGATGGGGTGTGGAGTAATTTAGTGATCGGTGATAAGTGATGGGGTGAGCGAGTTCTGAATCGCATTTATGTTAGGATTTTCATAGATCACAGATCGCAACATCACTAAATCATATATCACAACATCACTAAATCACAGATCACTTCATCACTAAATCCCAGATAATAGTTGTGAATTGCTTTCAAATTGGTATCTTCATATGATAATCACAGCAGTGAGGGTTTCGCCACGCTTCCAGAAGTAGTTGTGAATTGCTTTCAAATTGGTATCTTCATATGATAATCACAGCGTTGACTGAGAAGTTAAACCCACCATCTGTGTTGTGAATTGCTTTCAAATTGGTATCTTCATATGATAATCACAGCTAATTTGTCCCTTACTGTAATCAAATACCAGTTGTGAATTGCTTTCAAATTGGTATCTTCATATGATAATCACAGCCCCCGCTACAATGTGGTGCCTCAGACAGGTGTTGTGAATTGCTTTCAAATTGGTATCTTCATATGATAATCACAGCCTTTTGGTGCGATTATAAAATCATCAAACCGTTGTGAATTGCTTTCAAATTGGTATCTTCATATGATAATCACAGCACTTTGTAGGTGAGGAAGATGTCTTTGATGGTTGTGAATTGCTTTCAAATTGGTATCTTCATATGATAATCACAGCTAAATGGAAAGCCCCCCAAACGAACAATAGTTGTGAATTGCTTTCAAATTGGTATCTTCATATGATAATCACAGCTAAAATCCATGTCTAATTGGTTTTGGTGGAGTTGTGAATTGCTTTCAAATTGGTATCTTCATATGATAATCACAGCAACTTCCGTGATCTCCTGGGTTTGCTCATAGTTGTGAATTGCTTTCAAATTGGTATCTTCATATGATAATCACAGCGAGTGGACAGAAGCCGACCAGTCTTTCCTAGTTGTGAATTGCTTTCAAATTGGTATCTTCATATGATAATCACAGCTTGGGGGATTTGGTAGCATCTTTGTTCTGAGTTGTGAATTGCTTTCAAATTGGTATCTTCATATGATAATCACAGCCTATGCCTGTGTCGTCTGCCAGTGCTTGTAGTTGTGAATTGCTTTCAAATTGGTATCTTCATATGATAATCACAGCAGCATCATGGGTAAGGCTGGGAGTTACCTAGTTGTGAATTGCTTTCAAATTGGTATCTTCATATGATAATCACAGCTTGCCATTGAAGTTTCTCCACTGCACGGAGGTTGTGAATTGCTTTCAAATTGGTATCTTCATATGATAATCACAGCCAGTGCTATGGCTTGGTAATACTCCTCATAGTTGTGAATTGCTTTCAAATTGGTATCTTCATATGATAATCACAGCTAAAGTGGGTAAATTGTGCCACGGTTAATTGTTGTGAATTGCTTTCAAATTGGTATCTTCATATGATAATCACAGCATTCTGCAATAAAACAACTTCCATGTCAGGGTTGTGAATTGCTTTCAAATTGGTATCTTCATATGATAATCACAGCTCTATACTCCGGGTCCTTTGGCTACATTCAGTTGTGAATTGCTTTCAAATTGGTATCTTCATATGATAATCACAGCATACCCCACGATAAATGGCTGGTATGCTGTCTTTTATATGGATATTTAGAATTAAAAAATCAACAGGTTTATACCAACCAAAACCAAAAGTATTACAGCTTTTAACAACCTGTAAGATTTCTTCAAAACAACTCCAACTGTTGAGGTGGAGCCTCCTTTTCCTGTTGCTTGGCAGCATAAAAAACTTCCATCATCCCAAACTGCTTGTCGGTAATGGACATGATACCTACTTTGCCCCTTGGAGGAAGGTTTTTTTTCGTTCGTTTGGTATGCACTTCTGCATTCTCCCGACTTGCGCAAAAGCGCATGTAAATGGAAAACTGAAACATGGAAAACCCATCGTCCAGAAGTTGCTTTCTGAATTTGGTGGCTACTTTCCTGTCCTTTCGCGTCTCCGTGGGTAGGTCAAAAAACACTAAGACCCACAAACTTCGGTACTGATTAAGGCGTGAATAAAATTTTTCATCCATATTCCGGATAAATGATTTTTCGACTGGTCCCGGCAAAGCAATCAAACAAAGAAGAGGTAGTACGGGAAGCAGCCACCATCAAGGGACTTTTTTGTCCATCAATCATAACATCCAAGGCTGGAATGTTAAGTAATTCGTTTTTTAATTCGGTAGTCAATACGTCATATTCATCATAAGTTTCCACTATATGGGAAACCACCAAATCCACAAAGGGGCGGTACGGTTCCATGATATCGTCAGCCAGACAATAGGCATTGTATTTGTTCCGGTGCCATATACCAAGTCCGGGTAACATACCGGAGGACACCAATGCCCTCGCAATAACTGCTCTAAGAATGGCATAGCCATAATTCAATAAGTTATTGGGAGGAATACCCACCTGACCCCTATTAAAATCAGAGATATCAAATAGTTTTTGCCAGTAAATGGCAGCTGCCTGGGCCTCATAATTCCCCGAATCTCCAGAGGTAACATTTTTATACAGGTATTCCATACGTTTGGATTCCTTTCTTTTCTCCTTCAGTAAATTATATTGATTTTTAATTTTAGCTGTAATTGTCTGCTGCCAAAGATTTTTTTTTAGAGGTAAGGAAGCTCCTAGTTGATACCTGACTCGTTCTGTTTGTTCTGAATGTCCCTGAAGTGGTAATAGCAATCCTTCGGGTAGATGCTGAGCATTGCAGGACACCACTCCAACCTTCCGATCGGTAAGTTTCGCCAAAAGACCATTGGTAATCGTTATTTGTTGGTTTTCCAGCACAACCATTCCGATATCTTCTATGGGTACCATCCGGTCAACTTTATCTGACTCCGGGAAGCTTATTTTCAGTTGTTCATTTTGGGTACTGAGGTAAGCCGGATTTCCAAAAAAGAGTGTGCGTTTTATCATCTATTCTTTGTTTTGGTTAGAAAAAAATTTACTGACAGCCATTAAAAATATTCAAGTTATGATCTCATCCTAAATCCTTATTTATCAACCATTCCTTATCATCTCCATTAAATTCGAAACATGGTTCCAACTGTCAAAAAAAATCAGATAGTAATCCCTACCGAATAAAGATAATTTATCAGAGTACTCATAGGTATTACTGCTAGACCATTTCCAATCCGAAGGTTCTACAAAGCCATACTTTAAAGGGTTGAGATGTATATAGATGAATATTTCCTGCCACTGTCGCTCAGTTTGAATTGGCGTTCTTTTGAACTTATTCACAAAAAGACTACCTCGTCTTTCAATTCGTTTGTTAAAAGCCTTGGAGTATGAATTGAAAATATCACTAAAGGCTTTGGTAACAGGGTTCTTGGAGGCATGGCCAATTTTGTTTTGAAAATGACCTTTCAGACCTAGCAGGTCTTCACGAATACCAACCAGAAAATGAAAATGATTCGGCATAAGGCAGTATGCATAGGTATTTACTACCTCTCTAAGATATCTGGCATATTGATTAAAAAAAATCCAGTAGTTTTCCCCCTCCCGAAAATTATTTTTGGTTCCATTGGCATGGTAGTAGATATGGTATGATTGGCCGATTTCCATTTTTAATATTCTCCAACTTGAATAATTTTTCCTAAATGATTTAAACGTACTTTAATAATTCCCTGAAAATGTTTAAGGCTCTTTAACTGTTTAAATGCTTTATCTTTGAGCTCCTTTGAATCATTGAGAGTTGTCTCTAAGTGATGGCGGAATACATAATCCCTTACTGCAGAATTTCCATAAACTACTTTTGAAAACTTTTGTACCCTAAACAGATTCGGACTGACCAAATGATAGGTTTTTTCATCAAAGAGATCGACATCCGAAGGTGAAAAATCTATCGAAGGAAATACAAAAAATTCATTCTGCTTTAATGTGTACAAAAACTTCCAACCTTCAGGATGATTCTTATTCACAATCGGGAAACCTTGATTTTTCCGTACAACAGCTTCAAAAAATGACGTAACCTCTTCCTGGAGATTTCCATCTTGATCTTCATAAAAGGCTACATGATGATTATTTCCGTTACTCACAAAGTCTACTGGAATATCTTTCCCCTCCTTATCTAAAATAAGATGACCTAAATGATCTTTCTTGCTGTGAAGTGACTCCACATTACTAACACCAGAAATTTTCACCCTTTTTATGGGGATCCCTTTTTCTTTATTAAGCCAAATGGGGTTTTCATCAATATTTGAAAATGCCAATTTTGAATTACCATCAAATTCCTTCAAACGATTTTCTAAAATTCTTTTTATTTTCGAATCAATTATTTTTTCCACCTTTAGATCTGGCCCGATAACTTTCCTTATGGTATAATTATTATTCAAGGTTACCGTTTTAATCTTATCTGGAAGCTTAATATTTTTTTCTAAATTCAAATAAATTGGTGTTTTATTTAGAGAATTTTTTCCTGTGAATGCCTTTTTGGAATCATTATTATTTTCAGCCAGTCTTTTTAACAGGGCATCTCTCTCCTTTTTCTTAGCAACAGTTCTTATTTTCTGTTCGTCAAAACCTCCTCCGACTTTTTCAACTTTGGTGGCATAGAAATTCGACATTCCATATACGGTCTCTTTATGAAGTTGTCCTCTTGGAGTAGAAACAATTTGTTCATTGAATCCCTTCCGTTTTTTGGTTTTATTTTTATTAATCGTAACCACTTTATTCTTGGCTTTATAGGAAACCAAAATCCTGGAAAGATGCTTTTTAGCTTCAAATCTTATATTTTCAATTGGAGAAATGAAACGAATTTTGCCATTTTCTCTCCTTAAGTATTTATGTTCAATAGCATAGATTTCGGAACCTTTTTTATCTTCTTTAGCTCTAGCATTGAGGTTATTCAGATATTGAATATACACCGGCTTGGTTAGGGCTACTGTTAGTGCATCCATGGCATGATGACGATGGTCATTTCGCTTGCTCCAATCTTTGATTTTCTTCAATCTTTCGCCATTCTTTCCTTCAATGGTATAGGTCAATCCAAGTTTATCGTACTTTTCCCAGTTTAACTCTTTTAAAATATCAACAAGGCCCCAATCCTCCCTAAGCTTATCAGTAATTATTCCAGTAGTGACCGTAACTTTCCTGGCAACATCGAATAAAATTTCTTTGGCTTTTTTACTGATATACCTTGTTTCCTGGAGTTGTCTAGCAATGAAATCTTCCGGGATTTTATCATTAGCCATCAATAGTTTTTGGATTTTGGCTTTGCTTATTTTTCCATTAAATCCATTCACCCTTTCCTGGTATTGCTCAAATTCCTTAGGTGAAATTGTATCCTGCAAAAAACTAAAAGCTGTGACATTAGCTTTATCAATATTTAGCTGTCTTTCACAAATGGTTTTGTTCGAGAATGAATCATCAAAAAGCCTGGCTTTCGGAATTATATGTTCAATATCATATTCTTTGGAAAAAAGTTTACTCGCCTCAATAACCTTTCCTGTATAGATAGAAATTCCACCCGTCTCCAACCACAATTTATATCGAATCAAATCATTTTTGGTAACTCTTGGCAAACCAAACTCTTTCTTTAATATATTACGAAATTTATCATGATCTCTAGTAGCTGAAGCAATACGTGAGGTCATTGTCTTTCGTTGTTCTGCATTCGCTTTTAATTCGCGAGCCATTTCTATTCTGATTTCATCTGGCCGACCTAGACTAGGATCTTCCATTATAGCATTGACCACATTAACCATTTGATTTAGAATTTTTTCCACAACCGGGTTCCGAAGAGAATTCTTTTTAAGTAATTCAAGTCCAGATTTTAATTTCCTATTATCGTTATCCTCTTTTGTCAATGAAGAGGAATGGTTATAACCTGCATAGGTACACGCTTTATCAAAAATTAAACCCGATTGAAGATGGGGTAAAATTTTCTTAATTGCTTTGCTACTTAAAGAGGCATGTTCATCTTGCAAGCTAATTCCTAATAGAAACTTGGTGTGCTCTTCTTTGAATCCAAATTTTTTGATCAGACATTTTTTTAGCTTTTCGTCATTTTCAGAGCTATACAATAAATGCCATAATTGAATATATGGTTGCTTTTCATATTCGCTTCCTTCTATTTCATGATTTAACCGAAGTAGTTGGGTGTCTATTCCAACTCTCAAGAAAGCCTCAGAGAATTGATCGAGTACATCATCTGCTTTCATTTCTGCAAAATCAATTGACTCTCCATCCTCTAACTCTATTATCTTAGCAAATGCTTCAAAAGTAGCGTGATTGGTTCGATTCCCCTCAAGCTTTTGAAAGTTAAGTTCCCACTCCTTCGGTTTCAAGTTCATCAACTTTAAAGCTTCCGCAACGGACATTTCCCTCTTAAACTCCAGTTCCTCAAATAATAAAATTTTATTTTCAAGGGCTATGTCAAGTTTTTCATTCGGGTTATCTTTTTTGATTAAAACAAGGTTATTCAAATTTTGCCAAATTCTAAATTCCTGAAAAACAGGATGTGACTTAGGAACAACTTTATGATTTTCCTCAAATTCACAATAACTAATTAAATGTTTTTGAGACTTTAACCTCCTTTGGTAAAAAATTGAAATATCTCTGATGGTTTTCTTCAGATCATCCGTAAGCTGGGAATGAAACCGTGACTGAAAACCCCATATTTTTTCAAATTCATCAAGATAATCCTGACGGTAAAATACTTGCCCTTTTAACCTTGTATGTGGATTATTTTGAATTTGTTGATAAAGAAATTGGCCAATAGTCAGATTTTTAAAATACAATTCTTTGCTTCTATCGCTTATAGCACCTAAATACCCGCTGGAATTGCTCATTTGAGCATTAATTTGGGCAAGAACTAACGCTACCTCAGGAAGGTCAATTTGAGAAGTAACCGCTGTTGATCGCAATTGGTATACTTTTAATTTTCTTTCAACTCTTTTACCAGGGCTCTCAACCAATTCAATCCCATTCTTATTGAAAAATTGTTTAGTTGGGGTAGCAGGTTTTCCCATCCATTGTTCAATAAAGGATGCATTTAAAATATCCGGGTAGAACCTCCCCTGACTTTCCACTATTATTTTAAATTCTTTCTGTAAGTCTGAGAGGTAAAAGTCTGGAATGTTATTTCTTCCTCCTTTTAAAGCTTTATAAACCCATTGCCCTGGAGTTAATTCATTTTCATAAAGCTCTTTAGCAATGCCCATACTGTCTATGGAGCTACCTTCATCTTCCTCTCCTTTTGCTTTTCGGTTGCTTTTGTATCCCCGTTTCTTATTGATTTGTAAAAGCACTTTTAAAAATTCATCTAACTCAATTCTTTCTTGTACTGCTTTTGCCCGAAGTTTCAAGGTAGAAAACGTGCAAGATGGACCATCCTCGGCATGCAAAAAGTTTAAAGATACCAATCCCTCTTTTTTAAAAACCTCAAGCAATGCATTTCTTCTTTGCTTAAATCGCTGAAGGTTTCTTCTTGCGCCTCTTTTTTGAGTTCTTCCTGCATTTGGACTTATTGATTGGCCAGCTTTGAAATCACTTTCTGGATTTTTTGATTCTGAAACTTTTCCTGTTGCTCTATCTCTTTTTTCAAAATTATCATAAGAAATAATCCTAACACCCATATCACTAATATGACTCCCAGTAATCTCTTTGTCCGGCTCCTGGATAAATGCCCATCCAATAGAGGTAGTCCCTAAATCCAATCCTAAAATTTTTTTCATGTTTTTTAAAAACTTAACTTTTAACAGTTATATTGCATTACCAAATTGAAGCAATTCACAATAAGGATTATTCCGTTGTGAAAACATTTATAAGGGCCCCAGTAGATTTTTCTGCTGGGGTCGTTATTTTAGTTTTTAGTTCACCGTTGAAAGTACTTTATTTTTCTAATGATTAAAAATTTAGTATTAAATTTTACATAAAATATTAGTTGTAAATTTATTAATAGGCTAATCCCTTATTTTATTGGTACATATTCTTCCAATTTCAAGATTATAAACTGTAGCTTTTGTCTGGGCCTGGCTTAAAATACCATTAAAGCTTCCACCCTCATCTACAAGCCTTTACCCCTCATGGCCATTCCGTCGGGCATTTTTTTTATCGTTTCTAAAATTCGTACATTAACTGTGTAATTCCTGACTTCTAAACCCAATATACCATGCTTCGAATAGCTTCCTTCTTTTTTAGCTTGGCCATCCTGTTATGTGCGGACCTACAGACCCTGGCTCAATCCGATCCATTGGACCAAGCCATTTCGCAGCACCGAAAAGGTAAACTCATCATCAAGGCCAAGCCAGGGGATAAAGTCATTGTAAAGCAGCTTTCCCATGAATTCTGGTTTGGAGCAGCCATTGCCAATGGCCTGGGTTCCGGGAACATGTCCCCTGAAGACCTCAGCCAATACAAGACCTATTTCTTGAAAAACTTTAACAGTGCTGTTACAGAAAATGCGCTGAAATGGGCCAGTATGGAAAGAGAAAAAGGAAAAGTCAACCACCAAACCGTGGAAGGAATTCTGCAGTGGACGGATGATAACCATATTCCTCTCCGGGGACATAATTTATTCTGGGGCATAGAAAAATTTGTACAGCCCTGGATAATGGAATTGAGCGATACCGAATTGGAGGCCACGATTCGGGACCGAGCCATTTCTATTGCCAAACGCTATAAAGGCCGTTTTGTAGAATACGACCTAAACAACGAAATGATCCATGGCAATTATTATGCAGATCGTTTGGGTCCGGACATAACCGCTAAAATGGCCAAATGGGTATTGGAAGGTGATCCTGATGCAAAACTTTATCTCAATGATTATGATATCCTAACCGGAAATCGACTGGCAGACTATCTTGCCCAAATCAGAGAATTGCTGGCACAAGATGTGCCTATTGCTGGTATTGGCGTGCAGGGTCATTTGCACGCCAGCACCTTTGATAGAAAGGAACTGAAACGCAGCCTGGACTCGCTGGCCCAGTTTGGTCTTCCCATTCGTATCACCGAATTCAACATGCCGGGCCAACGTTCAAAATTTCTCAAAGACACTCAATTGAAAATGAGCCAGGAAGAGGAACAACAAAATACCATAGAATTGGTGGATTACTATAGCATCTGTTTTGCCCATCCAGCTGTGGAAGGAATATTGATGTGGGGATTTTGGGAAGGAGCCAATTGGATACCGGCCTCCTCCCTGTACACCCGCGACTGGCAACCCAAACCTGCTGCTAATGCTTACCAAAAGTTAATTTATAGCACATGGTGGACGGAATTAGAAGGAATTGTTGATAGTGAAGGCCAATTTTCTACAGCTGCATTTTATGGGAACTACCAGATAATCGTTGATGGGAAAACAATAGCTATTTCACATAGCAAAGCAAATGGAGAAACCACAGTTGATTTCTCCAAGCCCTAATTCATTTAAGGATAGTCATTCCCTATCAAACTCTCCAAGACGGATTGTTGCCAATTTTTGAGCGTGTTTTCCAGGTCTCCGGCAATTTCTGGTTGATCGGATAGTATGTTATTTTCCTCTGCAGGATCTAAATTAATATCAAACAATTCCTTTCTTGTTTCCCCATTTTTCCCATCGTGAATAACCAATTTATATTGGTTGCCCAGCAATGCCCTGGCACCGGAAAAATCCTGTTCCTGGATGTCTGGATGATGAAAGTTTTTGAAATTTCTGGTGGGAATACCATTCGCCAATTTCACCAGTGGCGTTGTTCCTTTTTGCAATTCGGGATCTATATAATCCACCAAACCTTCACCGTTATTTCTTGGCCTTCCATTCCAAAAAGCTATGGGTTCTGGTCTGCTGTCCATATTTCCTTCCAACATAGGCAAAAGACTAATGCCATCAATTGGTCGATTGGGCAGTGGTTGACCTGTGATTTCGCAAAGAGTAGGAAACACATCACTGGAAACGCCATGCATCTCCGTTATAAAAGAGGTTTTGATCTTATCCGGCCATTCTAAAACGGAAGGAACCCGAACGCCACCTTCATATACCAAAGCTTTCTGCCCTCTGAAGGGAACAGTAGCATTTCCTTCTTGAGGCGTACCGTTGTCACCAAAATACCATAACAAGGTATTGTCCCGAACGCCTTCCTCTTCAAGATAGTCTCTCAATTGACCAATGGACCTGTCCATGGCCGTGATTTCAGCAAACCTTTCTCTCAACACATCTCTTTGTAGGCGTTGTACCTGCTTACCTGTCTCATTGGAAGTCAACCTTACCATGCGGTTGCCAAAATCTTCAGGCAAACTATCATATAAGGCCAGGTCTTCTGGTTTTGCACTGTAAGGCTCATGGGGGGAACCATACCAAATAACGATGAAAAATGGCTGGTCTTTTTCCTTTGATCTTTCAATGAAATCAATGGCCTCAGCAATCAATATTTCAGAGCTTTCTCCCTTAAAGATCACGGGTTCAGCACCATTTCTGGAAAGATGCGGATTCATTTCAAAAAAATTGTCGTGAGACAAGTACTCATCAAATCCGAAATTTCGTGGATTTGTGGGGGAAGCTTCTTTAACTGGACCTAGGTGCCATTTGCCTAAATGGGAGGTAACATAACCCGCATCTTTCATGATCTCAGCGATACTAATTTCCTCAGGTCTAATGGAAAAACCAGGTGTAAAGGTACCGTATCTATTGGGATGCCTTCCGGTGATAATACTCCCTCGGGTAGGAGAACAAACTGGAGAAGCTGAATAAAAGCGGTCCATGCGTACTCCATTCTCTGCCATTTCATCTAAAACAGGCGTATGAAGAAATGGATGACCATTGTAGCCTGTTTCATCCCAGCCATGGTCGTCTCCTAAGAGAAGGACGACATTGGGAAGAGATTCTTCTACCAACCTTATATTCTTTGGGTTACATGATACCAAAAACCCAAAAGTAAGCATCATTATACCGTAACTTTTAACACTGAAATTCTTTAGTTTATCCATAGTTACACTTGATTTTATTGTACTTCCTTTTCCGGCAAATCATTGTTTCTGATGGCCACTAACTTCTTTTCGACCTCCCCCTTGAGTTGGGCAACAATATCCTGGTAAGCAGGGAAATCGGCGAGATTATTGTATTGTTTGGGATCATGTTCCATATCGAATAACTCAATGCCATCGCTTCCATCTTCATTGTAAAGTGTAAAGGCCCATTTGTCATTTCTCAAAAGAAAGGCATGCTTTCCTCTCCATCTATTGACTGAAAAAGCCATGTCTCTGGTTTTTATGGTTGGGTCCTCCAAAGTAGGTACAAAACTAATCCCTTGAATGGCATCTTCTACCTTCACTCCTGCCAATTCGGCAATTGTTGGATACAGGTCAATTAATTCCACAAAACTATCAGAAACCTGGGCTTTCTTACCCGGTATTTTCACGATCAAAGGAACCCTCACGGACTCTTCTTTTAAACTCACTTTCATCCAAAAATCATGTTCACCCAAATGGAATCCATGATCGGAAGTGAAGATTACGATGGTATTGTCTTCAAGCCCTTCTTCCTTTAAAGTCTCCAAAATCTTGCCCACCTGGGCATCCATATAGCTGACAGAAGCATAATAAGCCGCTATGGCTTTTTTCTGCTGTTCTTCCGTCATTTTTGCATTGAGCGTGGTGACATAATTAATACCACGGGCAGGAATATCATCCCAATCACCTTTTACTTTTGGTGGAAGGACGACTTGCTCATAAGGAAACCTGTCGAAATAAGGTTTTGGAGCAACAAATGGCACATGAGGTCTAACCAAGCCAACGGCCAAGAAGAATGGCTTGTCTTTGTGGGCTCGAATCATGGCAGAAGCTTTTTCTGCTGTTTTACCATCGGAATGTACCAAATCATCCCCGTCTGCCTTCACGATAGTCATCACATTCCCTCCTTTTCTTGGTAATAAACCAAAGGGATTGTTTTGCACCAATTCCGCTTCCCCATCTGCTGTCCATTCCGGGCCCTGACTGTTATACCTTTCGTTCCAGGAATCTTCATCATCAGTACCATTGGAACCTTTCTCGATGTCTATAGGAACTCCCATATGGAAAATCTTACTTACCCTTGCAGTAAACCATCCATTCTCCTTGAACAACTGAGGCCACATCTTCTTATCAGGCCCAATATTCTCCCTCCCACTGATATAGCCAAAGGTGCCGGTAGCATGGGGATAATACCCTGACATCATCGACGCCCTGGACGGACCACAAACTGGATACTGACAATAAGCGCGAGTAAATCTGGTCCCTTCATTGGCCAATTGGTCAATATTAGGCGTATAACCAGCTGCATTTTCATAAGATGAAACTGCTGTGGTCGTAAGGTCATCAGAAATAATAAAAAGAATATTGGGTTTCTTTGATTGCTGAGCGAAAGTTGACATTGGAACCAAAACACCAATAAAACAGCTGCCAACTACTAGGATAAGTTTATTTAGGGTATTCATAATTTCAATTTATTTTTTTAGTGGGCCATCAAGAGGTTGGCTTTTTCCCGTTCTAAGTCACTTTTTATCTCTTCTTCAGTTAATTTAAAAGGTTCCTCCAACTTTTTAACCAGATCCGGTCTCTTTTCGGCCAGGTCATTGGATTCTGAAATGTCTTCACTTAGGTTGAACAACTTCCAGGGTTCTTGGTTAGTCTCTCTAAAAATTTTATAATCCCCCCAGATCAAAGCCTCTTGTCCCTTGTATTTAAAAAACATTGAGGCATGGGGAGAATGAGTCGTCTCACCTTTAAAAACAGGTAAGGGGTTTTTTCCATCATAATACCTGTCTTGTGGCAACTCAGCCTCTGCGAGGTCTGCAGCCGCAAGCAACAGGTCCAAAGACCATAGCCGGGTGTTGATGGTAGAATTGGCTTTGACTTTTCCTGGCCATCTAACCAATGCAGGTACTCGGATTCCACCTTCCCATAGGGTCACTCCTGCTCCATTCAAAGGTGCGTTGGATTGTATGTCTAAGTAAGGGTAAAAAGCACCATTATCCGAATAGAAAAACACAAAGGTATTGTCCGCTATTCCAAGTTCTTCCAGTGAATTCATCACTCTACCTACGGCCATGTCTATGGCAGTGACAATGGCATTGAATCTTTTTTTAGGGTCTTTCTCATCGGGTTTTAGGCCATAAGGTTTAAAAGCATAATCAGGCGCTTTCCATATGTTCTCTTCCCCGGGTTCAATATTTCTATCTCCAGGATGATGCGGCGCATCAAATGGAAGGTAAACCATCCATGGTTTCTTTTCGTCCGTTTTCTCATTAATAAAATCAATGGCAGCATTGGCAAATAGATCCGTACTGTATTCACCATGTCTGTTGATGGAGGTAGTGTTGTGGTAAAGGTCATGTCTTCCCGCATATACATGAGAAAAATGATCTACATTTCCGGACGCAATTCCCAAAAATTCATCAAAACCTCTTTCAGTTGGCCTTGAGCCTGGAGCAAAGCCAATGTTCCATTTCCCAAAGGCCCCAGTTGCATAACCATGAGGACTGCTTTTTAATACTCTTGGAATAATGATTTCTGTTTGAGGAAGCCCTATTCCATAATTTCCAGCCAAACCACCAAGTTGGTAATCCAATTTGTTTCTTTGAGGTATTCTTCCAGTAAGCAAACTAGCTCTAGAGGCTGTACATGTAGGAGAACCGGTATAGAAATCAGTCAAAATAGCCCCTTGCTTGGCCAATTTATTCAAGTTAGGTGTCAATATTGGTGACGCCTCATTCATGAAACTAAAATCCCCATAGCCTACATTGTCAACGGTAATGATCAAAATATTAGGAGGTGCCTGGGTGTTGTTTTTTTGCCTTCCAAAGGAGGGAATAACAATGAGGTTAGCACAAATAATAAGGAGCGCAATTCCTTTGAAGGATTTCAAGAATTTTGTCATGGGATTGTTCGATGATTAAAATAAGGCTTGGTCTTGATGATACAATTAGAATGAGTGATGAAAACAAAACTGGTCTGATCTCAAATTGGTTGAAACCTCAATATTTCATTAAAGATTCTAGCTGATTGATTATAACTTTCTGTCGTACTGATAGCTTCTATCATTTCGATATTAATCAAATTTCATTTATTCCACAAGCCTATTTTATTTAAGGCCATTGATTGATTCCATGGCAGGGAATAATGTGTATCCATATTGTAAATGACCAACCCAGTTATTATCAATAGCCAAACTTTTAACAGTTTGCTTTACTCAGTATTTTTTTAAAACCCCCTTTATCCAACAAAAAATTCTTCATGCATTTCCTTTCCAAAAACATCTCTATGTTTGAAACTGATTTTTGGTTCACCTGATTCCCTGTCTACGTGAATAGACAAAAAGCCTCCTATCAAATTAAGGTATTGGTGCTCTGGGCGAACGTCTCCTTTATCCCAACCCTGCACATGGTAATCACTCACCGGGCCTGATCCGAACTCCATCAGTCCCGTTTCAGCATCTTTAGAAACGTATTGCCAGTGCCTGTCTCCATTTACTACAAACATGTTTTTCTGGCTGGAAAGATAACCTCTCAACCAATCTCCTTCATTGCTAAAGTTACTGTTGGAATGGTTGTCTTTCTTTTTCTCTCTATCCGGACCGACTATAGGGGTAGCCGTAAAAAGAAGTTTGAAGGTGGCATCTGATTGATCCACAGATTTGGTAAACCAATCTATTTGCTCCTTGCCCCAAATACTTTTTTCACTGCCATCCTCCATGTCATTTGGTGACCTGTATTCTCTGCCTTCCACCATCCAAAATTGCAGGTCTTTTCCCCATCGAACTGTTCTATAGGGTTTATCTTCGATTGGAACATTTTCATACCAAAGCTTAACACCATCCTGAAAAGTTAAATCTCCATAGGGTCCTTTCCCGAGATAGGCATCGTCCTTCAACACATCGTGATCGTCCTTGATCATGTAAATAGGGACTTTCTTGAAAAAATCTCTCAAGGATGGCCAGCCGTTCATCGCATGCCATTTATGACGTGCCTTTTCAAAGTTTTTCGCCAAAGGTCCTGGTTTGTCATAATAGATATAATCACCTGTATGTACAAAAAAGTCAGGATTAAGCTTGGCCATACTGTCATAAGTATGAAAACCCCTTTTTTTGTCATCAAAACTCCAGAAATACTGACAGGTAGAAGTGGTTAATAGCACTGGAACTTTGTCATTCTTCCCTGGGGCAGTGGAAAAAGTACCATTCTCATATTTTACTTCACTTGATGCTGAATTTTTTGCTTCCAATTCAATTTGATAAGCATGACCAGGTTTGAGGCCCTTAATCGGGATTTGAGCTATAAAATCATTCTCTGCGGTGGCATTCTTCCAGTCAGAAGTGAAAACAATACGCCCTCTTTTATCTTTCACTATTGCCCTTACCATTCCCTCAGCTCCAGCGACAGCCCCATCCATTTTATTTACCTCCTGATTTTCATCAAAATCAATAGGATGCCTGAACACTTTTTCAATTCGTTCATGCCTAACAGGGTTTGGTTCTGCCTGAGCGCAAAGTCTTGTCCAAAGCATCGATGTCTTGGTATCCACTTCAGCAATCTTAAATCCATTGGTAAAATAGGGCCCTTCGGAATCCATTTTAATGGTAAAAGAATTGGCTTTTAAGGAAATCTTGGGAACTATTGAAAAAGACACCAGCCCTGCAATGACCTTTTTAAAAAACTTTCTCCTGTTATTTAAGTTCATCTTATTTTTTATTTGATTAATGGGTTTGGATGTCCTTAGACTGCATACTACAAATCCAATGGCACAACCTGAACTAAATTTAGCTTAAATTCTTAAAAAGGAAAATAGCCCCCGAAGTAAATCGGTAGGCTATTTAATTTTTTAATTTTTAATAACCAGGGTTTTGTTTGAACTCTGCAGGATTACTCGCTCTATCTATCTGGGTCTGAGGTATGGGTCTTACCAGGTGCATTTCCTTAATGTTGGGACTTGCATCCAGGTTGTATTCTTTAACCCTTTCCAATAAGGTACCAGTTCTTTTTAAATCGTACCAGCGATGCTTCTCTCCTACCAATTCTCTGGCCCTTTCTTCCAAAATAAAATCCAGGTCAATATCAGCTGCATCCACCTGCATCTGGGCTTCCTTTCCAGGGATTGCAGCACGTGACCTCAATACATTCATATAAGTAGCTGCTGCATTCGCATCTCCTTGGCGCCAAGCCGCCTCACTGGCGATCAAGTACATTTCAGCAAGCCTCACAACTGGAAAATCCCGACGTCCTGCTGTTTCATTCGTACTCGGACGTAAGGGGTCCAGAAATTTTAACAAGGATGGATAATTTCTGCGCTGATTGGTGCCAATTTCCTGATAAGCATTTACATCACCGATCCAATTCCCTTTGTAATCAATAATCCAGTAAGGAGCAGCTTGTTTCACTTCATCTGCAACAGGTTCCATTACAATATGTATCGCTGTATCACCAGGATTTACCTGATGTCCATTTATCTCACCGGGAATGTTTGCATACCAAACGGTTTTAAAAGAACCATTCCAACGTGCATCTACATCCCTATCATAAAGGCTAAACAAATAATTTGTCGGTAAAAACCGCTGAAAAGGCCGGCCATTTTCTGTATCTCTCACCATTGCGGGGTTGAAAGTATAGTCAAATATAAAATACAAGTGACCTGAATTCCCTGGGCCATTTAAGATAGGGTCATCGGTAAACTGTACTGTCCAAATAAATTCCTTATTGGTGTCATTGTTGATGTCCCAAAGGTCAGCATAGGGTGTAATCAACTCAAAATCATAGTTATTAATTACATTAGCGGCCAGATCTTCTGCCGCTTCCCAATTGCCCAATGTCAATTGGACCCTGGCAAGTATTGCCTCTGCAGCCCCTTTAAATGCCCGCCCAGCATCTGGTGAACTTGTAGGTAAATTGGCTACTGCAAATTCAAGGTCAGGGAGAATCCCATTATTATAAATAGTAGTCGCTGGTGTTTTGTTTACTTCTGTCTCCACTCCTTTGGTTTCATCAAGTGAAAAGTGAACATCGCCCCACTGCTGCACCAAATGAAAATAATAGAGTGCACGAAGAAATCTTGCTTCAGCCTCAACTTCTTTTCTACGGGTTTCCGAAATACCGATAACATCAGGGATTTTACTGACCACAGTATTGCATTGGTTTACGCCTACGTACAAAGCATTCCATATATTGGTTACCGTAGAATTGGTCCCAAGAAAGTTAGAAGAATAATTGTTAATATCAGGATTATTGGCAATTCCACCAAAACCATTGGTAAAGATATCGGTTCCTGTTACGGTCAGGAAAAAGCCATTTTGTTGGCCGTAAAAATCCCTGAGCGTGGTATAAGATGCCTTGAGGCCATCCTCAATTCCTCTTTCAGTCACATAATAGCCATCAGACGTGGCCAAACTCACAGGGTCTTCCGTTAAAATTTCGCTACATGCACTTAATAAAAGGCCCAGTACGAAACAAATAATTATATTATAGCATTTCATGTTTTCGACAGGTTAAAATTTCAAATTAATTCCAAAAATATAAGAAGCCGTAGTAAGAGGGCTTCCTCCACCTACACTTCCATTGGAAGTTTCCGGATCCACTGTAGAATATGGAGAGAAGATAAATGCATTGTTAACAGTAGAGTAGATTCTGGCAGAGGTTAAACCTAACTTCTGAATCAGGCCTGCGTTAATATTATAACCCAAAGCTATGTTTCTGATTTTCACATAGGATCCATCAAAATAGCGTACCGCATCTGAATACAAAGGAGCCTCTCCTGCATTGGGTTTTGGAATTGAGTTGGAAGGATTGTCTTCCGTCCAGTAATCCATGGTGATGGCATTGTACCTGCCTTGCCAATTGTTTCCTCCAAGGTTATGGTAACCACTGTTGAGCATTTGCCCCATACGCGCATGAACCAATACCGATAAGTCAAAACCTTTAAAGCTAATTCTATTGGTCAATCCTCCTGACCAACTTGGGACGGTTGATCCCAAAACTTTTCTGTCATCCGAATTGATATTTCCATCAGGCTGCTTGTTAAGTTCGCCATCAGCTCCTCTACCATTCACATCATTGATACGGATATCACCTGGCTGCTGCCCCTTGTCTGCTGCAAGGTCAGCCTCATTTGTTTGCCAAATCCCACCTTGTTCAAAGCTGTAGAAAACATTTATGGGTTCACCTATAAACCAGCTGTTACCCACATCATCGCTTTCTCCATCAAACAGCTCTGTGATTTGCTCTTTATTGGAAAATACATTCATGTTAACATCCCACTTTAAACCTGCTGGTCGGTTGATAATATTGGCATTTACAGACAGCTCCCAACCAGAATTTCTAGTACTGCCTATGTTTTGAAGTACAGAATTGTAACCTGAAGTTATGGGCAATAACCTGTTCAGCAGTAAATTGCTGGTATTGGTAATATAGTATTCTAAGCTACCGTTGATTCGGTCCTGGAAAAGGCCATAATCAACCCCCAAATTGAGGGTTTTAGAAATCTCCCACTTTAAATCGGGGTTGGGAATAAGGTTATTTGCATAACCAAAAGCAGCAGTAGATCCAAACAGATAAGTTGTCCTTTCCAATCCTCCTAGTGTCTGGTAAGCAGAAATGGCGGTATTGCCCACTTCACCATATCCCCCTCTAACCTTTAAAAAGGAAATTTTAGAGTCCTGCATTACTTCTTCCTCAGACAAAATGTATCCAGCTGAAAAGGCTGGGAAAAATGCCCATTTATTGCCTTCTGCTAATCTTGAGGAACCATCTGCCCTACCCGTAAGTGTAAAAAGAAATTTATCATCGAATCGATAATTGGCCCTTCCCATATAGGAGGTAAGTCCCCATTCACCTAAAGAACTACCTATACCTGTGATAGTAGAAGAGCTACCTAAGTCATAAAACAATGACTTTTCAATAGGTATGTCCTGCCCCGAAAGGGAGGAAGTTTCAAACCTACTAGATTGCACTGAAAACAGCCCCACAAGGTTAAGGGCATGTTTCCCAAAGATTTTATCATAAGAAAGGATGTTTTCCTGCGTATAGGCAAAATCCATTTGGTTGTTGATGGACCCTTGGTTAATATTTCCATCCAACATCCCACCATATGTGCCTCTTCTTGATAAGTTAAAGTCAGGTCCATAATTTACCCTGAGTTTCAAATTTTCATTGAATTGGTATTCGGCATAAAGATTGGCAAAAATTCTGTGTCCTCTTGTCTCATCAATGTACTGATAAGGTTGATAGTTTAGCAAAGGGTTGGCAAGCAAGCCTTCACGTGGATTGGGAAAGGCCAGAAAATTACCATCACTGTCATTAGGCCCCACCAAAGGTGAGTAACCGATAGCATTGGAAAATGGGGCGCTTGCCATTTGATTTCTTTCACTTAAACTAACAGTAGCACTTACTCCCAATTTAAGTTTGTCAGTAAGCTTAGACTCAAGGTTTACCCGAATAGCTGTTCTTTCAAAATCAGTTCCAGGGATGTATCCGTCTTCTTTAAAAAAAGAACCAGAAACATAATAATTGATCTTATCGGTTCCTCCACTGACAGAAACCTGGTGGTCTTGCTGGCTACCAGTCTGCAATGCCAAATCGAGCCAATTTGTAAATCTACCGGCTTGAAGGTTTTCTATTTCCAGAGGCGCAAGAAAATTACTGTCGAAGGAGGAGTCCTCTCCATCGTGCCCTCTGGAAATCCTGGAATAAGCAGCAAAAGCATTTCCATCCATAAGGTTAAGGTTTTCAATAGGCTGCTTCACCCCATAATAGCCATCATAGCTAATTACCGCTTTACCTGTTTTACCCCTTTTGGTTGTAATTAAAACAACACCATTGGCCCCTCTGGAACCATAAATGGCTACCGAACTGGCATCTTTTAAAACCTCCATTGATTCTATATCATTGGGGTTAAAATCATTGATGTTTGCATTGGTAGGGATTCCATCAATGACATAAAGTGGCTCATTGCTGGCGTTGATGGAACGGTTTCCACGGATCCTGATTTGAACAGGCGATCCGGGAGAGCCATTTGCTCTAACGATATCAACACCTGCTAATCTGCCCTGTGACTGCTCCAGGAAATTGCCTGCTGGGGTTTCCTTAAGGTCTTTGCTTGTAACAGAAGATATGGCTCCTGTCAGGTCACTTTTACGCTGGGTACCATAGCCCACAACAACAACCTCTTCCAGAGAAGAGGTGTCTTCCTGCAAAGTAATATTTAAAACGGTTTGGTTGCCTACTGTAACTTCAGCAGACTGAAAGCCAATGAAGGAGACCCTAATGACTTGTTCTGGAATAGCATCAATATTGAATTTCCCATCAATATCCGTCACCGTACCGATAGTGGTCCCCACAACAATAACTGTGGCGCCGGGGATGGGTAAATTATTCTGATCTACAACGATTCCATTAATTGGAACAGGAAGCGAATTTTCGAAATTGATGGTCTCAATTTCAAAAGGAGGATTGACAGCAGCTTTTACTGTATGTGCATTTACCTGCATTTGATTGCTTAGTGCCAACACAGAAAATACCAGCAGCCAAACCAGCTGATAGTTAGTAAACTTTTTTCTCATGGGTTTATTGATTAAGGTTATTGTATTTACGCTTTGGTTGCTATAAACTAAATAATGTGCATTTTCTGAAAAGGAAAATACTGTAGACCTGAATGTGAGATTTCACTTCAGGATGCAATATTTAGTTGGACATCCAAATTTTTTAGCTCTACAATATATAAAAATTAGGATAATTGTTTTTTCTATAAGAATACAAACGGTAAAAAAAATTGTTAAACCCGGATTGGAAGGTATCGGAAAAAATATGAGGTAATGATGCTAACCTAAGAGATTTTGGCGGTATTGTTGCAGAAAAAAAGCAACAATACCGCCAAAACCATTTATAAAATATTTCTCAAATTCATGGATTAAAGCCCATGGCTATTGATTCTATATATGTTCCTAAAAAGAGTTAGATGGAATTATGCAATACTATTTCCTGACATTTCTTGGCCTATCCTCAATTTTTAAATGGAAAAAAACAATCCCCACCTAGAAACTTGTAATTGGCCCCTCGTGAATCTGGGTCAAATATTTAAGGATTAAAAGGGAGAAATCATCCGATTTAAGCTCATTTAAACCGGATGATTGCATTTATGGGAGGATTTTCTATGGGGTTAATTCACTCTTCTTAATCGTTTTTTCAAAAATTGAATGCCCCTCTTCACTTACTAGTCGGAACACTACAGCCGGATCTTTTTTGGATGGTAGATAAGTAAACTCACCAAATGCAAATTTCCCGTCGATTCCATACAATTGGGTATCCCAAGATGGATCTTTTGCAGGAGGTCCTACTCTTGCTCCCAAACTTGCAGCTTCAAATTCAAAAAATCCAAAATTAGATTTCCTTGGGATAGTAAATCCACGAGCACCATGTCTGTCTCCTGAAATTAAAAGCACTCCACTGATTTTATTTTCTTCTATAAACCTAAAAATCTCTTCTCTACCTTCCGGATCATTTACACCCCAAGAGTCTTTTCCATTGGACACATAATCACTCCACATTGAGCCACAGGAAAGAATAATAAATGGTCCTTTACAATCCAGTAATTGATCCTTCAGCCAATCCATTTGACTTCTGCCTAAAAAGGATCCTTTTTCCCCAGTTCTGTAGAACCTGTTGTCCGTCATGATTATATCAAAGGGACCTATTCTGTCTCTTGTAAAAATCCCTTCTTTGGTGGGTCCCTCTCCGTAGGAAGCATTGACCCAGGAATGCTGGAAAACGTCCCTTACTCCTTCACGGTCTAATTCTGTAAAACCTTGAGGTATACCAGCCTTATCATTGCCAAAATAATCATGGTCATCCCAATTCGCATAAACTGGCGTTTTTGAGGCAAAGTTTTTCCATGCTGGCAAAAAGTCCCTCAACAAATAATCCGCTCTGTGTAGCCCTAAATGATCATCCCGATCCTGAACTGCAATGTCGCCCAATAATAGCATGGCTTGATTTCCCCTGTCCTGAATTTGTTCTAATAAGGTATGGTTTCCCAAACCCCAACGATGAGGACATGACCCGAATGCTATTTTCACTTCTTCATTCTGGTTGTCTTCTGCCAATGTCATAATGGATTGATCAACGGTTGGCGAAATGGTTATGCCGTTTACAATGATTTTGTAAGCATAATTTGTAGAAGGTTCCAAATCATCGATTTTTACAACTGCTGATAACTCTGTTTTTTCTTCGGTAAATACCGGGCCATAGATTAAATTTCCATCTTCCTTTTGTATCCACACTTCTACTTTTGCCGGTTCTAAAGTCCTTACCCAAACCGAAGCTCCATTGGATTTAACTTGGCCAAGCATTGGCCCGGCAAGAATTCCACGTTCCTCTTGAATAACCAGGTCTTTAAATGAGGGAGATTTCATTAAATCAGCATAGGAAGCATTTTTATTGGCCGATAAAATTTGAAAAGCTGATTCGTAAAGTTTTTTTTCAATTTCTGGAGTGGTGCCCCAATATTTCAAAATCTCCCGGCTATCTGTACTCTTGTTCATTGGGTGACCTTGTTCACCAAAATCCTGAGCACTGATCTGGAAAGTCAACCCAAACAGGAAAACCACCAAACAATAATTGAATGTTTTTGGCGGGTAATTTACATCCCGATATTGATTGGATAAATAATATTTTACGTTCATACCTTGATCTAATATTTAATAATTTTTTTATTCCCATTGCAATTTCACAGATTAAAAAGGAGGCATTCCTTGTCATTCCTAAACATCAACTTTCAAATAGTTCTTGATTCACTATATTTCCTTTTACATCATAATGCCTGAAATCGATTTTGGGCACAGCGCCGTTGCGGAATACTTTGATCCCTAAAAAACCACCATTTACTCTCAAAAACTGATGTTCGGTTCGTTTATCATCCTGAGACCATCCTCCAGACTGGGCATCTGATACAGGCCCTGCACCAAATTCCCTCAATCCCGTTTCATTATCTATGGAATAATATTGCCAATGTCTGTCGCCATTGACTACAAAAACACCTTTTTCACCAGACAAAAACTGTCTTAACCAATTGCCTTCTTCTTCAAACAGTTTATTGGCATGATTGTCTCTTTTTTTCTCCCTGTCCGGCCCTACTACAGGTGTAGGAGAAAACAATATTTTGAAAGTGGCATCAGAAGCCTCCATGGTTTCGGTAAACCATTTCTTCTGCTCTTCCCCCCAAATGGTTCTAGGGCTTCCCGCTTGTAGTTCTTTAGGACTTCGGAACTCTCTTCCTTCCACGAGCCAAATCTGTAAATCTTTTCCCCACCTAATGGTTCGGTAGGGCTTGTCTTTTAAGGGTACATTTTCCCGCCAAACTTTCAAGCCCTGTTCTACAGTAAAGGCTCCCAATGGACTGGAATCCGGATAAACATCGTCTTTTAAAAGGTCATGATCATCCTTCAACATATAGATCGGGACTTGTTGATAGAATTCCTTAATAGAGGCCCAGCCATCCATAGCATGCCACTTGTGTCTGGCTTTTTCTATATCGGTAGCCAATGGACCTATTCTGTCATAATACACATAATCTCCAGTATGCACGAAAAAATCTGGTTTCAACTTTCGCATGGCATCATAGGTTTTGAAACCGCGTTTTTCATCGTCGTAATTCCAGAAATACTGACAGGTGGAAGTGGTTAAATTTACAGGTGAAACGTGCGCTGCATCGTAAGCGGTTTTAAATTCACCTTTTACCATTGTTTTATTGCTACTTTCCGACGTTATCCCCTCCAATTGAAAATGGTATTTTGTACCTGGCTTAAGTTTTGTAAGCGGAATTTGTACCGTAAAGTCATCCGAAGGTTCAGCCATTTCCCAATTAGAAACACCCTTTTCTCCATTAGCTTTATAGCTAACTCTAACCTTCCCTTTTGCCCCTTCCACTGCTCCGTCCATGCTTTTAACCGGTTGGTTTTCATCAAAATCCACCGGATAGAAATTGTTTGCTTTAGGTTTTGTTTTGGCTTTTTGATGAACAATGGGATGGGGTTTTTCGCTGGAGCACAGGCGCGTCCATACAAAGGCTTCTGTTTGGGAAACTTCCGTCACTTTGAAGCCATTGGGAAAATAAATTTTATTTAGTCTTGCCGGTACAATTTTGGATGGTTCAAAATGATTCTTTGAAACCAAAGGCTTTACTTTTCCTATAAAAAAGGTAAAAAGCATGACGCCAAATTTCCCAAAAAAAGACCTCCTTTTATTTTGCTTTATTTTCATTGTACCATTTTATTAATATCATTTTAAAATGATTGTTTAACCCGAAATATGCAATAGAAAATCTATTACGTGCTGAAATCGCTTCAAACAGCCTGATTTTATTGCGATTACATCACTTCCCATAAACACGGGAAATCCTATTACATAATCCGGGTTTAAATAAATCCATAGCTTTCATTTTATTCAAATTCCCTGGTATAAATAAAACCCTGATTAAGCAAACCATGGTTGGTGCTTAATCAGGGGGGATATTTGAAATCTTAATAGCCAGGGTTTTGACCTAAATCAGCTTCAATATTTTTTTCAATTTCATTGAATGGTATGGGCCACAAGTTGTTGTGGCTTTGGTACAATTCTCCTACCCATGGATTATGTGCTTTGGTCCATTCCACCAATTTCCCTAATCGGGTAAGGGTTAACAAGCGAAAGGATTCATAATGCAATTCTCTTAATCGCTCATCCAACAAATAATTGATGTCCACATCAGCAGCATTTACCTCAGGCGCCTGCGCTCTATTTCTGATGGTATTGATGTCTTCAGCAGCTTTCTCTTGATTGTTCATGCCCAAATAAGCCTCCGCCCTTAGGAGGTAGGTTTCTGCCAACCGGATGACATACCTGTCTCTGAAAGTTCTCTGAGCGGAATTGGTAAGTGAGCCAGGAACGGTCTGATCGTTATGGTAAAGCTCTGTAGGATGTTGTCCGACGACAGATGCTTTGGCAAATACAGGGAAGAAATTTCTGGTCGTATCATTAACCGAACTTAGGGCTATTGGAACGTTGTCTTTGAAAACCCATTTGCCGTTGTGATCTGAACTTGGGTTATTGACAATAAAATCTCGAACAATGTTGAATTCGGAATTCCTCATGTCCTGATCATAACCACTTTTCTGCCAGATATTGTCGTACATATACCTGGAAGGACTCATAAATCCAGAGCCTCTTCCATAATAAAAGGTGTTTGGATAAGGTATTAAAGGATGGACAGACCCATCATTATTGGCTATTTTTGCTTGCCATAATCTTGGTACTACTGTTCTTTCCAATTGAAATCCATTATTTCCCCCAGGAACATTAAATTCATACTGTAAAACCCAAATGGCCTCGGTATTTCCGGTAGATCGGTTTTGATTGCCTTGTCTGAACAAATCCCAATAAACGTCCCCTCCCAGTGTGGGGTGATCCACCATAGAACCAAACCTTTCGGTCATAAGGGCGGTTCGGGGATGATCAATTACTTCTGAGGCAGCATTTACTGCTTCCTGGTATTTGCCCAAGGAAATATACACTTCAGAAAGCATATGGAAGGCAACTAATTTATTGATCCTGGAATCATCCACCTCATCCACATCTGGAAGCTCTTCAGCAGCCATCTTTAGATCTGCAGCACTTTGTTGGTATACTTCTTCCCTACTGGAACGGACAAAATCTCTTCTTGGCGAGGTAACTTCTTCCAATACAATCGGCACATCTCCATATAAATTGGCAAGCATTTTATACATATACCCTCTAAAAAAGGCGGCTTCAGCCTGAACCTGTTTTTTCTGGGCATCAGTCAATTGACTTTGAGGAGCTTCTGATCTGCCAATGATCACATTTACATCATAAATAATCTGATACGCAGGTTTCCACAAAGCACCATAAACGAGGTTGGTATTGGTGGGAAGAAGTAAAGAACCTCCCCAATCAGGCCGAACCCCAAAATTCTTGTGGGCATAAACCATATCTGTTCCATCCCAACTTATTGCGGGGAATTTGTTTTGGTTATCACTGGTGAAAAATTCATTACGCGTTTGTGCATACAAGTTCAAAACTGCAGCTTCGTAATCTTTTTGCGTCACATAGGCAATTTCCGGAGAAAGAAAATCCTTAGGGATTTCTTCTAGAAAGCTGTCTTCATTACATCCCAGTGTCACCAGGAGCATTACTATTGTCAAGAAATTATTTTTTATCGTTTTCATGGTGTTGCAATTTACTAGGCGGTTTTTCATTAAAATCCCAGATTAAGTCCTACAGAGTAACCCTTAAGCACAGGTCTTCCAGTACGGTTAATATTCTGTCCCGTTTCAGGATCCCATCCTGGCCATTTGGTGAGGGTATACAAGTTTTTTCCACTCACAAAAACCTTTAAATTCTGGATTTTAACTCTATCCAATAATTCTCGAGGGAAATTATAGGCTAAGGAAACATCCTGAAGCCTTACAAAACTTCTGGCCAGGTACCTTGTCCCTGAGATACCGCTTGATACATTAATATTGGGGCGTTCATAAGTTGCATCTGGATTTTCTGGTGTCCAATAATCCAACCCTAGTGGAAAATCATTGTTGAAATGGTTTTCCTGGTTAATAATTTGCCAACTATTGATATTGTCCTGACCCAAGTACCTGGAGTTTCCACCCTGGATGGAATTGATAAAGAGTCTCAATGTCCAATTTTTATAAGCGACGGTATTGGCGATACTAAAGCGGAAAGAAGGTTCGGTATAACCTATGATGCTCCTGTCTGAAGGATCTATGTTTCCATCATCATTGATATCCACTACCCTATAGGCGCCTAAGTCAGAATAAACAGGTATCTCATCATTGACCTGATAAATGCCATTGATTGAATAATCGAAAATAGCATCTAAAGGATAGCCAATGAACAAGCCTTCCGAAACCAAATCGTCTTCGATCCCATCTCCATCGAGATCAAAGCCCAATAATTCTTTCAATTCATTCCGGTTTCGGGAAAATATAAAAGAACTTTTCCAGGAAACATCCTTGTTTCTGATATTGTCAGTGGTAATGGCTAAATCCAGCCCCTGGTTATGGATTCGACCAAGATTGTCAGGAAAGGTTTCAAACCGGCTTATCCCCGGAATGTCTACCTGATACAATAAATCAGTGGTTTCATTGTTGTAATAATCAATGGATCCTGTGATCCTGTTTCCCAAAATGGCGAAATCCAGACCTAAGTTGATGCCTGTTGTGGTCTCCCACTTAAGGTTGGGACTTGCCAATTTATCTATCGCTTGGGTATATAAAGGTGTTCCATCTGCTTTTATATAATTAAATCCTCCTGATACTGTGGCCAATGTTTGGTATCGACCCACGGTGCGGTTACCATTGGACCCATAAGAAACCCTTACTTTTAAATTGTTCAGCCAATTAAAATTATCGGCTATGAAAGTTTCTTCACTGGCCACCCAGGCAAATGATAGAGATGGAAATATGCCAAATTTATTGGTTGTCCCAAAACCGGAGAAGCCATCTCTTCTTACCGTCCCTGTTAACAAGTAGCGATGGTCATACCCATAAAACAGGCGGGCCATTTGGTACAAACTGCTTTCATCCCAGGCGCCGGAACTTGTTTTCTGCTGGTCAGCACTCCCAGATTGAAGGTTGTTATAGCCTAAAGCAGTATTGGCGTAAATAAAGGACGTGGCCTGTGTATATTCTGATTCCCGGCTTTCTGCACCATACAGTAGGGTTAAGAATACATTATGGACATCATTAAAGGTGTTTTTATAAGTAAGAATATGGTCACTGGACCAATTGTAATTTATTTGATGCCTTTTTTCACCACCGCCTTGAAAATTACTGGCATATTCTCTAAAGTAATTGTTTTGATCAGTAGTATAGTTGTTAAGGTAATTGGCTTTATAACTCAGCCCTTCCAAAAATGGAAAGTCAATTTGGGCATAAAAATTACCAAAGAAGTTAAGCCTTTTATCCACAAAGTCAGACTCCAATTGAACCATTGGGTTGATGGTATTACCACCTGTGATCTGTATCAGTTCTCCGTTTTCATCTCTAACAGTTGCAAATGGGGATAAATAGCGATTCCCCAATCCTGGTGTCGGTCCCATATAATCGCTTTTGGCGAAGGAGGATTGCAGGCCAAAAGCCAACCAATCAGTAACATTTGTTTCCAGGTTTATTCTTGCATTGATCCTTTTGTAACCTTCATTGACCAAATGTCCGGTTTGATCAGTATGGCCCAATGAAATAAAATAATTCGAATATTCAGATGAGTTGGCCAGAGATAAATTATGGTTTTGAATATAGGGGTTGTCATTGGTCATTAGGCCATACCAATTGTCTGAACGCCCCTGGTTATAAGCGATAATCTCATCACTTGTTTTAAAATTGGAAGAGGGTTCCCAGTTTGGATTAGTTTCCAAATAGCCAGAAGCTTCAGTCCTGCTGTTGTACAAATCGGACTCCTCAGTCTTTCTTAAATAATCTGCAGCCGTCCCTGTTCTAAACTCTTTGATGGGTTGTTGAAGCGTAAAGCTATTGGAATAGGAAATAGTAGGTTTTCCCAAATCCAAGCCTTTCTTAGTTGTTAGGATAATTACGCCATTGGAAGCCTGGGAACCATAAATGGCTGCGGCACTGGCATCTTTAAGTACATCAATCGACTTGATATCATTTGGATTTAAATCATTGATATTCCCTCTATAAATGACACCATCAATCACCACCAGTGGACTTTGTTCACCTGAAAGAGAAGTTCGTCCTCGAATCTGAATATCAGGCTCCCCTCCAGCCTGATTAACCTGTCCTACGTTCAAACCTGCTACAGAACCTTGAAGTGATTGCATGATGGAAACGTTTGGCGATTCCTGGAAAGCTTCAATATCTGCTCTAACTACCGATCCTGTGAGGTCAGATTTTTTTTGGACTCCATAGCCTACGACTACAACTTCCTCAAGTGAGGCCGTATCTTCCTTCAATACTACATTTAAAACCGACTGATTTCCTATGGTTAATTCCACAGGTAGGAAGCCAATAAATGAAATCCGAATAATTTCACCGGTAGTAGCCGTAATATTGAATTTTCCATCAATATCGGTAACAGTACCCGTATTGGTACCCACAATTATAACTGTCGCTCCAGGTATAGGGGCATTGTTTTGATCAACTACAGTCCCACTAATATTAGCTGGATTGGCCAATGTGAAATTTTCAGTATTATCAATTGCATTCAGTTTGATTGGTGAAAGGGCAGGGTGTGCACTTACTTGAAAATGGGTGCACAGTGCCAATACAGATAATGCCACCAGCCAAACCAGCTGGTAAGGAGTAAAATTTTTTCTCATGGGTTTATTGTTTTGGGTTATTGAATAATTGATGGATCAGCTTGCAAAAAACCACTCAACTAAATTTTGCAGTTTAGAACCAGGTACATAAATAACAAACTATTGTAGCAATTATAATTTGCTATTTAGTTATTATTTTTCTAGACAATGTATAAAAATTATGATAATTGTCCTATTTAAAAAATTACAAGTGGTTAAAAAATCATTAAACAGAGAGAATTTCATTAAGATCATTCGAGAAGAAATTTTCTAAATCCAATTGATCTTAAAAAAATACAGTGGCGAATTTTTGAAGCATCGCTATAGTTTATGATATTTGAAGGGGCTAAACTTTAACCCATCATGCCCAAAAACACAAATTTTAGGACAACTGGGAATCTGACAGTTATTGCCTTTTCTTCCTAAAAAAATTAAGACAATTGTGTTGATGCTCATCAAAGTGAGCCCAATGCAATTGACGGAAAAAAGAAGGGAAGGTTAAAAGAATATAGCCTATTTATTAGTTGATGACATTGATACCTATTTTTTTGAGTGTGGCAAGATTTTTTAAGTTATACTTCATTGGTCAGGCTATTTTCGACTGAATTTTATAAATTCCTGATTAAAATTCTCAAAGGTTCGGTCCCCTTCATAAATGGTTACTCTGAATTTGAACTTGGCTTCTTCTCCTGGTTGTAATGTTAAGGTACGCTTTTCAGGTTGTTCTAAATGGCGACCTTTCTGAAAATCAAACTGTCCAATGGGGTTTGCTGCAAAACATCCATAACCTCTTGCATGCCAATAAGTGGGATAATTTGTGCTTTCGGGATGGTGATAAATGGCAATCCCTATTCTTTTGCCATCCTTTTCTCCTTCTAGTCTTACCCAGCTTGAACGTTTTCCCCAGATGTTTTTTTCTGTTCGATCTCCTTCTGCATTTAAGTATTCACCTGTGTTTTTAATTTCGGATTGGTTGGACTTTTCTGCCAGCCAATCTGCTACCCGGATAGCAAACATCCCCTCTTTGGTATCTTCAAAAGTTACCGGTAGGCTCAAAGCCTTCAAAACAATGTCAAAATTAAAAATGTACCTGTCTTTTATAAAAGAAAATTCCATTTTACGGGTTTCAGAAAGTAGCGCTTTGTGGTCCTTACCTATCCAATGGCTTAAGGTGGTCAAATACCCTTTATTTTTCCCCTCCTTTATTTCCAACACTTCCATATGTTTGATTTGAGGGGGGATATCATGGATATTCCAAAAACTGTTGCCATTGACCTCTTCGTTACTTCCATAGGTGAAGTAAAGTCCGGTATGGTGGGGATGGTCTTTGCTCTCTCCTTGCCTTTCCTCAATTGGGAAACCTCTCGTTACCACTGCACCTGAAGGTGATAAAATTGGGAAAAGATAGGGTTTTAGTAAATTTTCTCCAATTTTATAACTGGTAACCAATTTGTCGTCCAGAAATAGATCGATTTGGTCTTCGGTTTGTACAAAGCTCACTTGTTGAGAGAATCCCCTTTGTATTGTCAGGGTGCAAACCAACATCATTACTAAAAGAAAATTTTTAGGATTCATTATTTGTATTTTTAGGTATTGAAATTTACTGCCGTCCGAGTAATTTAAGAAAACAGAATTAAAGTACCTCTAATGGGTGGATAAAGTTTTTATTTAAGGGTTCCGAAAACCACCCCTAAAAGGGTCAAAAGAGACGCTTTCGAATGCTATTCACCATCTAGCTGTATTTTGCAATTATACTTTTTTATCCTCAAACGGTACTGGCTAGGCGTTTGTATCTGCTACTTATTATATTAATAGGAAGAGTTTTCAATTACTTCGGCTCCGCTCAGTCACCTATATGGAAATTGGAAATGTCCTTTACATAAAAAAGCAATACCCGTATAGGTATTGCTTTTTAGAAATTAGTTTTAAAGACAGGTAAGCTACTATTCCAATGCACCTTCATTGGCCTGTAGTGACCAACCCGGGTTTTGGTAAATAACAGAATTCGAAGGATCTCCACTAGGGGAGGTGATGATAAAATGCTGGATAGCAATTGGCTCCAGGTAATGAGCGGTAGCCCATTTATAACCATCTTTCACCAAATTGGTACCTCCAAGCATGATCCTGTAAGGCAATAGGTAATCACTTTCATCAGGATTAGAAACATTTGGAGTGGCTGAATCATTGGAGCCGGCTGGGATTAATAAAGTCTCATTGGTATCCTCATCCACATACCAGCTTTTCATTGGTCCCCAAAGTTTGAACCCTTTTATTATGTAAGGATCTGTTTTAAGTTGGTCCAAAGCTCTCCAGCGTTTAAGGTCAAAGAACCTCATGCCCTCTGCAATCAATTCATTCCTTCTTTCTCTTCTAATATTGTACAAAATAGGATCTGCAAGCATTTCTCCGGCAGAATAAGTGCCCATATCCCCTTCAGCTTCCTTGCTAATAATGGTATTGGCTATCGTAAGGTTAAAGTCCGGACTAACGCCAGCCCTCACCCTTAATGCTTCCCAATAAGCAGCTGCTTTTGCATCAATGCTTCCATTGGCAAGGTAAGAGGCTTCAATATAGTTCAGGTAGGCTTCCGCTGCTCTGAACACCATAGATCCTACGGTCCCTGCTTCACCTACTGTTTGAGAAGGCAAATAGCTAAAGCCTTTCTTAATGCCGTATCCAGTAACGTATTTGGTTTCCAGATTACCCATGATCTCTGGTTGAGTGATAAGGACTGGTGATCCATCTGCATTGGTTTGGCCTATTAACCTGACTTCACCTTCATCCTTCATAAATAACTGAAGCCTGTTGTCTCTATCTGCCTTTACATCAGCAATATAATCATCTCCATGGTATCCTGAACCTGCAGCATAGATTGGTAGTCCATTGGCCATCAAGAAGCTTTCAACAAGACCTTTGGTATAACCTGTATTCCCTCCGTTGGAATTGATATAAGCATTGATATTGTGGCGTATACCCAAGGTATGGTCGTATTGTCTCCAAAGTAATACTTCATCATACTGACTCATGTCCAAGTCCCCAAACATTTTATGGTAAGGATTTTCTGAGGAATCATAGCCATCATCTAGGGTATTGGTGGTCAATGAAACCTGATCAGCAACCAACTCAGCCGCTTCCATGGCCTCATTGAGAAAGTAATCTATTTCCTGATCGATGTCTAAATTAAATCCTGGGTTATCGCCTTCACCAGGCCATCCCGGTCCCCCAGGTACATGTGCAGTACCTTTGTGGTAAAGCAGCCAGGTGGCCTCATGTAGTGCAACTCTAGATTTGAAATTCAATGCTGCCATTTGATTGATCCTGTTTTTTCCACCCGGAGGGCTAACCAATAATAGGTTGATGGCAGAATCAAGATCAGAAATAATAAACCTGGCCACTTCATTTCTAGGTTTTCGTTTGGAAACTTCAGTTAAGGTTCCCATATCATCAGGAAGTGTAGTTTTAACTATTGGAAAATCCCCTAAACTCTGAACCTTATTAAAATATTCGTAGGCCCTCAGAAAATAACCTTCTCCTATATAATGCTCCACATTTGAAGTATTTCCAGAAATCCCATCTTCTTTCCAGCGAGGGACAACAGTTTCCAGAAAATAATTCATGTCTCTAATTTGTCCAAAATTCCATGAGCCGCCAGTTTGACTCACCCTACGCTCTCCGGGTATCCACAAATTACTGGCATTGGTAGTGGCTTGGTTGTCTGTATGGTTGTCATAGCCAAAGGTACCTACATTCCATCCGGAATGCGTAGGAAAAGCATAATTAGCAATAGTATAAGCTGATAGATCAGCTTCAGAATGAAGGTAAGCTTCAGGGGTTACTACGGATAAAGGTTCTCTTTCCAGAAACTCATTACAAGACATATTCAACAATGGCAATACCATTGCAAAGGCTATATATAATTTTGATTTTATATGTATTCTCATCACAAATTCTCTTTAAAAGTTAACATTTAAACCCAATGAATAAACAGTTGAGAAAGGATAGGTCTTTCCGTCATTCCAACCGGATAAGCCCACAGATTCCGGATCAAATATTTTGGACAGCTTAGAGAAGGTCAAAAGATTTTCTCCTGAGATGTAAAAGCGAGCATTGCCCACACCAATTCTGGAAACAATTTCAGATGGTATGCTATAACCAAATTGCAAGTTTTTCAGCCTCATATAGGCCGCACTTTGTAAAAACCTGGTTTGGGTCTGGTTATTTTTACCATTATCAAAAACAGGCCTTGGGAAGTAAGAATCAAGGTTCACGTTGGCCAGTCCGGCTTGTACCATTGGTGAATTCTCATCTCGGTAAAAATCCATATGCTCCATAAATCCAGCTGCCTGCCACATGTTTTGACCTCCGGTTCCCCAGAAATATGGTCCATTAGGCATCCAGTCTCTTTTGGCCACTCCTTGGATAAAAATTCTAAAATCCCAATTTCTATATTGTCCGGATAAGTCAAGGCTGTACCTGAATCGAGGCGTGGAGTTACCTATTATTTTTCGGTCACCGGAATCTTCAAGGGTATTGCTACCTCCGTTAACAGTTCCATCACCATTTACATCTTTGTACATGATGTCTCCGGCCATCCAGTTGGTTCCCATTTGGTTTTGATTGGTCGTTTCTAAATGCTGATCCATTTCGGCCTGATCTTTTGCTATGCCCACTGTCTCATAACCCCAGATATTGCCACTTAACTCACCTTCGTACCATTGGCTAAGGTTATAGGTATCATTGGGATATTTTGTTACTTTCATCTGATCATCTGAAAGCACTCCTCTTACACTGTAATTAAAATCTCCAATATTGTCTCTCCAAGTTGATTCTAACTCAAATCCCCAAGATTTTAAATCTGCATTGTTTATGAGTGGAACACTTGTACCTAAAATTACCGGCAATTCCTGAGCAGGTCCAACCATATCTAAAGTCAACCGGTTGAAGTAATCAAAATTCACCGTCAGCCTATTGTCAAACATTCCCATATCCAAACCTATATTGTAACTTCTTACCCTTTCCCAGGTCATAAACCTACTGATAAGTCCAGGAGCATTGGCTGTATTTGGCTTAACCCCATTCACTAACCAACTTCCGGAATTGACAGAAAAAGGTTGGGTAAGGTAAAAAGGGTACCAGCTTGATGTATTCTGGTTACCCAGCTCTCCATATGATCCCCTTATCTTAAACATTTGGATTTTGTCATCCCATGTCCAAAAATCTTCTCTGGCAATATTGTACCCCATAGAAGCAGAGTTGAATAGGTTCCATCTCAAATCCTGGATAAACCTCGAAGAACCGTCATACCTTGAATTGAATTCAAAGAGGTATTTTTCTTTATAGTTATAGTTCAATCGTCCAAAGAAACCTGCGGTAGCCCAATGATTAAGGGCACCTGCATTTTGGAAATTGTCTGTAGCTGTATTGATAGAGATTACTGTAGGCGTAATTAAACCGGTCCTACTGGCACTGATATTTCTGTATTTATTCAATTCAGAATTGAATCCAGCCATTACCTTGAAATTATGTCCTTCACCTACATTGAAGCTGTAATCTGAATAAATATTGCTTGTGAAAAAGTCTTCTTTTTGATTGAATTGACTTACAGCAGTATGGCCGGCTGCACTCCAGTAAACAGGTGCGGGATAGGCTTCTCCATCCACATCGTAAGCAAAAGCAGGCAGCACATTGTTGTCATTATTGGTATTGATCAACCTATAATTAACACTGGCAATTATGTTCCAGTTTTCTTTTGGTGTATAGGTCAATTGCCCTTGCATGTAATAAAAATCCTTCAGATTATTTACCCTACCTCCTGTTCTCATCTGATTGATTTCAGAAGGGTAAGAATAATATCCATTGGGATCTTTTACCGGAACTGTAGGCCATCTCCTTGCTACATTATGGTAAAAAAGATCGTTTAAATGCGTGGCTTTTGTAAAGTATTCCCTCACAAACCTGTTGTTGTATAAAAAGCTAACCTTGTCATTGATTTTTAGGTCAACTTTAGCAGTGATGCCATACCTATTAAAATTATCATCAGCGTGTCGGGTAAGCCCTCCTTGGTCCAGATAATTTGCAGATACATAGTATTTTGCATTTTCGCTACCTCCATTGACACTTACATTGTGCTCCTGGCTAAATGTCAGTGACTTGTATTGTTCTGCAAACCAATCGGTATTACCATTTGATGTAGAGTAATATTGCCAACGTTCACCATTATTATCAGGAATGGTAGAAGCCTCAAGGGTTCCCTCTTGATAGCTTACAATTCTTTCTATTGTTTCATCACTAAATATAGGGCTTCGACCAGCGTGATAGGCAGCCTCATTATAGTACAATGCAAAAGTATGAGAATCCATCATGTCCGGTAAACCTCTAGGTTGGCCAAAACGGAAATTGTTGTTATAATTCACCTTTGCTTTTCCTTCTTTACCACTTTTGGTGGTTACCAGAATCACACCAAATGCCGCTCTTGAACCATATACAGATGCCGCAGCAGCATCTTTCAAAACAGTTATACTTTCTACATCTTGCGGATTAAGCGCATTCAAATCCCCATCCATTCCATCAATCAATACCAATGGAGAAGAACTTGATCCCTGTCCAATCGTTCCTGCTCCCCTAATATTGAAGTTCAAAGACTGATTCAATTCACCTCCCAGGCCACCTGTTTGCAAGTTCAGGCCGGGAATAACCCCTTGAAGCATTTGGCCCACATTTTGAACAGGTCTTTCAGCGATCACCCCTGCGTCAATGGTTGTTACTGCACCGGTCAGGTTTGCCTTCTTTTGCTCCCCAAAACCAACCACGACAATTTCCTCAAGGGAAGAGATGTCTTCAACTAGTGTTACATTAATTACACTTCTTGTGCCCACCTCTATACTTTGAGATTGGTACCCTATAAATGAAAATACAATAGTTGCCCCTTCAGGAACACTCAATGTGTATTTTCCCTCCAAGTCCGTCGCTGTTCCTATTGAGGTTCCTGGAATGGATACCGTAACACCAGGTATGGGCATTCCACCCTCATCTACCACTGTTCCACTAATAGCTATAGCGAAATTATCAGCAGGTGTATTTGTTGAAGCAATGGAAAAGTGCTTAACCTTCGGCTTCTTAATTACGTAAATATTTTCATTGACCCTTTTAAAATCATAAGCCACCATGCCAGATAGTTGCTCTAAAACCTTTTTTAGGTCAGTAGCTATATTTAATGTGACTTTTGTTTTGTCCACTGTTACAGCTTGGTTGTAGGCAAAGACAAAATCCGTTTGTTGCTCAAGCCGACTTAACACATCCACCAACTTCAGATCACTTACCTGAAGTTGAATTTGATAGTCTTCTAATCCCTGGCTAGTAGAAGGTTCAGCGATCAAGGTCTGAAGACCTAGCAGCATGGGAAGAAAGAGCTTTAATGTTTGTTTTGAAATACGCACAATTATCCTCAGTAAATAATTTTTCATACTTTTGTAAGGTTAAATTAATAAATGTAGGTTTTACCCGTTTTCGGGTTTTACCTTTTGATTTAATTCCGGAGCTGTTCCAGCAGTTCCGGTTTTATTTGGTTTTAAAACGGTTGTATTACATAGGCACTTTCAGTTAATTGATACATCCTTTATACTCTATAATGATTTTCCTATCATTCACTTTTTTCCATTTGAAATCAACAATGTTTTTCAACCCATATAGAATTGAATAGAGGTTGTCATTGGAATAAGACGCACGCACGGGACACAAATCAATTCCTCCGCCCTTGATTTCAAAATCTACATGATACATTTCTCCTACAGCTTTTACTACTTGATCAAATGGGAGCATATCAAAAAACATCTGTTCTGCTCTCCAGGCCAAAAACTTATCGACATCAATGTTTTCAATGTGAATTTCTTTATTTCCCTTATTTATTGTGGCTTTTTGATTAGGTTCAATAGCGGTGAAATTTGGAGTTCCTGGTAAATCTTCTGCTACCTCGACTTTACCTGTAGCAACAGCAACTTCCACATGGTCTTTATAAACTGCTGAAATATTGAAGGAGGTGCCCAAAACGCGGGTAATAACACCATTGCTGTAAACTTCGAAAGGTCTTTGTTTATTCTTTATAACTTCAAAAAATCCTTCCCCTTCAAAATGAACTTCTCTAGTACCTTCCTCAAAACGTAAAGGAAATCGAACCTTTGAATTGGTATTCATATAAATCACTGATCCATCAGGAAGAGTAACCGTTCTCTTTTGGGTTTCACTAGTGACTTTTTCAACCCATTCTGTTTTGTATGATTTTTCATTTACCGAGGAAATCAACAAATAGGTAAGTGAGCAGCCGAGGGTTAAAATAGCAGCCCATTTCAATACAGTATTTAGTTTAAAAGAAACCTTAACTTCCTTTTTATTGCTATCTATTTTTTCCTTTATTCTTAATTTAAGCTCTTTTTCCTGGTCTGTAGAAAGTGACCAATCAATTTTTCTTTTTTGAAGAAGATCGAATACATGCTTTATTTGATCCACTTCATCAGGACTTGCCTCCCCTTTTGATTGCTTCTTTAATAATCTAATAAAATTTTTCTTGTCCATTGATTTCATACTTGTCATTTATAAGTAACATGAAACCCAGTCTACACCTAGTTAAAGTAAAATTTATTTTATGCAAATAGAACTTTTGATAAATCATTAATCAAACTAATCAATTATTTTAAAATTATTATTTTATGAATTTGTGGTTTTTAAAAATTTATTGTAAAAATATGATTTAAAAATAGGTGAAAACAGACAAATATTTCGCCAATATTATTTTTAATTATTTTTAATGCTTTATTAAGATGTGCCTCAACAGTTCTTTTGGAAATACCCAATTTCTCTGCTATTTCTTTATTGGACAATTGTCTCTCTCTGCTTAAAACGAATACTTCACGGCACTTCATAGGCAAAGTCGTTACAATCATTTCCAATTTTAGCGCCATCTCTTTTTCTTCCAAAAGTAGATCTACTCCCAAATTATCTGGCAAATGATTAAAAAATTCTTCAAAATCAGTGGTTTGTTTAAGGTTTCTTACAGCATTTAAGGCTTGAAACTTCACAGCCTTAAACAAATAATTGTCCAATTTTTCTATTTCATTAAGCTGAGCTCTTTCCCATAACTTAACAAAGACTTCCTGAACGATATCTTCACAAACTGTCTGATCTTCAAATATTTTGAATGCATAGCAATAGAGTCTCTTCCAATACTTCTCATAGATAGCATTGAAAGCCTCTTCTTTACCGAGGTAAAGGCGTCGACTAAGTTCCTTATCTGACAAATTCAATTCGCTTTATAGGCTATTTTAACCGTTAAATAAAGCTATTTTTTATTTATCAAAAAAATGTATAAAGATTGATAAATTCAATAAAAAATATTATGATGTATTAAAATCCGAAATAGTCAAAATACAACCTATTCCAGGATGAAATCACTTCACAACCGAATTTAAAAACTTCAAATCACCTAATAAGTAAAATTTCCTTTACGCAAGAAAAACTTCAAATCTATCGCAGGGTAATTAAAATCATTATTCTATTATAGATACCGGTACAATCCCAAACTTATCGGCATGTTTCATGGCGGTTACAATGTCATTCACCAAGGGAAATTCTATTCCCAGGTCAAACAATTGCTTGAAAACGACGGGATCATCTGTACCAAAAAAATTGATGCCAATGCCTTTTTCATGGAGGCTTTTGGCATATTTTTTAAAGTCTGGAGTTATTGGACCTTTTAGCTGAATAAAATCTGCACCCATGGCAATGGTCCCTTCCACATAGTCCAATCCACCAGATTGTCTTTCCATATTGCAGATCAAAATTTTATCTGAGACTGACCTTGCCCCATTTGCTGCCTCCTCCTGTACGGCCATTACTGCCTGATGGGTTTTTCCCATTTCCAGAATAACTTCAGCCACTTTTTTACCCAGCTCATATCCACCTTTCAAATGAACATTTAACCAAATATTAGCCGGCATCATCTCTAAAACTTCTCTTAAAACAGGCACCTTTGTCCCGGCGAAGGCCTCATCTTTCCAACTTCCAGCATCCAGGCTTCTTAGCGCTTTTGAATCCATCAAAGCAACTTCCCCACTTCCATTGGTGGTCCTGTCCACAGTACCATCGTGCATGATGATGAGCGCAGAATCCTTGCTAAACTGAACGTCAAATTCTATCATTTGAGCCCCAGATAAAATGGACTGTTCAAAGGCAGGAATGGTGTTTTCAGGGTGACTGGTCATGGCACCCCTGTGTGCACAAAATCCTTTACTAGGCATTTCTATGCTTTGAGCCATGGTGTCTTGAAGCAGGGTTCCATTCACCAACAATAATAAAATGAAAAAGGCTGAAATGGCTTTTCCACGAACTACATTAATAGAAATCCTATTGTTAATCGAATTTTGTATGGGCATGTTTTCTTCTGATGAATTTAATCAAATTTCTTGTTTGCGATGAATTAACAAGGTAATTCCCTTTTATGAAAATTTCAAACCATTAGTCCCAGGAATGACCCTCCAAATCAAATTGATAACAAGGACTTGATAATTATTTAAACCTGGATGCTAAACTTTGGGAAAAAGTATGGTTTTGAAGTTAAATTGAATCGGGATTTTGTCAGTATTGTGGCATAAAAAAAATCAATACCGCCAAAATTGTGGTGTACTAGTGTAAATTTTGGGAGTGAATTAAATAAGCACCTACCTATCCAAACCTATTTCCAAACCCCTCAACTCTGCCAATCCTTTAAGTCGTCCTATTGCGGAATAACCAGGGTTGGTTTGCTTACCAAGGTCATCTAAAAGCTGATGGCCATGGTCAGGTCGGTAAAAAATGGGGGTATTTCGGTTTTTATTCAACTTAATTAGCTGTTGCATAATGGCTACCATGTCTACATCGCCATTTAAATGATCGGCTTCGTAAAAATCGCCTCTACTGTTCTTTTTCACATTTCTAAGGTGGGCAAAGTGAACCCTATCACCAATCTTGGCTAAAATATCAGGTAGATCGTTGTGTGCTCCTGCACCTAGAGACCCAGTACAAAAACAAATGCCATTGAAAGATTCCGGCACTTTGTCCAAAATATACAGTAAGTCCTCGTCATTTGATGCAATCCGGGGTAAACCTAATATTGGAAATGGGGGATCATCAGGATGAATGGTCATCGTTATTCCTTCTTCTTCACAGGTCTGCTGTATGGACTTTAGAAAGTATACAAGGTTGTCTCTAAGTCCATTTTTTCCAATTTCCTTATAAATAGCAATACTATTCATAAGGTCTTCTCGAGTCATGCTCTTTTCAGTAGGCACGCCCATAAGGATGATGTCAGAAAGGGCATTTTTCCTTTCCTCAGTCATTTCAAGCCACCTCTGTTTCGCTAATTCAACTACTTCATTGCTGTAATAGGAGAAAGCATTCTTTCTTTGCAATATATACTTGTCAAAACTGGCCAGATCTGCCCAATTAAAAAAAAGGGCTTTGGCCCCGTTTTGTAAGCCATAAGAAAGATCAGTCCTGGTCCAATCCAAAACCGGCATGAAATTATAACATACCAGCTTAAGGCCAGCTTTCGAGAGATTTTTTAAAGTTGCTTTATAATTATCAAGGTATTTTTCATTTGCATCGCTCCTGGTTTTAATGGCTTCATGAACAGGAACAGACTCTACTATTGTCCACTTTAATCCTGCAGCTTCTATCAAGGCCTTCCTTTCTAAAATCTCTTCCAGTGGCCATACTTCTCCATGAGGAATATAATGTAAGGCAGAAACTACATCTGTAGCTCCTGCCTGTAAAATATCCTGAAGACTTACTGAATCATTGGGGCCAAACCAACGCCAGCTTTGAATTAACGACATAAACTTTATTAATGCGAATAATTAAATAACATTAGAAGAACCATAAGGGAATCTTTGGGGACGTGACAACATCGCATTGGCCTCATCGTCATTTTTGAACTTTTCTCTAACGGGATCCCAATATAATTTCCGGGGAAGTTTCATCGCAATATGAGAAACCAAACAAGCACTACAAGAACGATGCGCCACTTCAACTGGTGCGATGGTTTGCTCTCTGGAGATAATACAGTCCAGCCAGTTCTTGTGCTGTTCTTCACTATCATAAAGGTGAATTTCGTCAGGCCCTATTACAGAACTTAAGATTTTTTGATCACTGGCCTTAAAAGCATCACTTGCTTTCCCACCAGGCACAGGATCACTGGCTGTTACACCTACATTACCCCGCGCAACGAAAATCCAGCCTTCAGTCCCTTCAAAACGCACACCATTGGGATAATTACCACTTACTTCCATGATAACATCATTGTCATATTTGGCTTTTACTTTAAAGTCGCCATGAACAGACCATAGGCCTTCGGTAGGAAAGGAAGCAGTCGCTTCAACTTCTATTGGACCAGAATATTCCTTACCCATGGCCCAATGTGCAATGTCTAAATGGTGTGCACCCCATCCTGTGATCATCCCTGCTCCAAACTGCTCACATCTCAACCAACCAGGCCTGGATGTAATATCATCCTGAGAATGCACCCTGTCTAAGGTATAAGGAACCCAAGGAGTAGAGCCTAACCACATTTCATAATTGAGGTTCTTAGGAATCGGCATCTCTGTAGCCGTTCCACCCGCAGGATCTCCTGGCAAACCAATAAATATCCTTTCAACTTTCCCAATTCGTCCATTACGCACCAACTCACAAGCCCTCTTGAACTGTGGCCAGGGATTTTGTGAACGTTGCTGACTACCCATTTGAAAAATAGCTCCTGTCCTATGGATAGTATCACTCAACATTCTTCCTTCCTCTATTGTCAAAGAGGTAGGTTTTTGAAGGTATACATCTTTACCTGCCAGTGCAGCTTCCATTGCTGGTTGTGCATGCCAGTGGTCAGGCGTACTTACAATAACCGCATCTAAATCCTTTCGAGCTATCATTTCTCGAAAATCGTCATATACTTTTACATCCACATAGTTGGATTTACCGGTTTTTTTCTGATAAACATCCTCAATCCACTTTTTGCCTTGTGCTCCACGATTACTATCAACATCTGCCACAGCAATCACTCTAGCGATATCGTTTTTCAGGGTTTCGGGCAAATCGTGGGTCATGGCTATTCTTCCAAAACCTACCTGACCTATATTGATCTTATTACTAGGGGCATTTTTCCCTAAAACAGAAGCAGGAACAATGGTAGGAAAACCAGTTACGGCCAAAGAAGCAGCTATTGCCCCCTTACCCGTTGATTTTATAAATTTCCTTCTGGATGCATTGGTGTTTTTGGTGTTTTTCATAGAAGCACTCTTTAAAATTGTTCTATTGTCTATTGTTTATTATTGAAAGCCTAATGCTTATTTAAAATCTACAGGGCTATCCCAGGCATTGGCGTATGCTTCTGAGTAATCTTTTTTAGAAATGCGACTGGCAATATAATTCATGCCTTGGTAAATATGCTTTAGGAAAGTTGGGTCTTCATAATCTTTCTTATTGTGCCCTAATGCTGTAATCCAAGCTACTCCTCCATCGAAATCCTGGTGCCAAACGGCTGGATAATACCTGTGAAATGGAGCCGTTTTCTCCATTACCATCTCATGCTGCTCTCCATTTAAGGAAGTCAAATCATGCGCCATTAAAACCTTAGCCCCTGGATAAAGCTCCTTCATCAAGTAGCATTCATCTTCTTTAACCCATATATTAGGTATTCCCTCCATTGAAGGGTGACTTTTATCAATTTTATTAATGGCTAGTTTCTGGTATTTAGGATGCCCTACAAAAGTGCCTCCAATAAGCATCTTAAACCATTCCCAGTTTCTCTCTGTACCCATTACGGAGTGCAGCCCCACTAGCCCACCACCTGCTTGAATGTATCTTCTGAAAGCCAACCTTTGTTCATTGTTTGTAAATACCTCATTATTGGTACTTGGAAATACCATCAAATCTATAGATTGAAGATTGACATCGGTAAAATAGTTGGGGTCATCTGTTACCGTTATTTTAAATTTATATTCAATAGCCAATTTCTCTAAACTTGCAACTGCAAAAGGGACATTGTCATGGACAAAACCCTTTCCATTTTTGGTAAATACCAAGACATTCTTGTTTTTCAAATGATTCTTTGGTGTCTTAGCTTCAGCTAAGACAATGCCTGAAACCAATAAAATAGCCAATAAGACAAAGATTTGGAGCTGTTTTAATGGTATAGAAATTATTGTACTATTATTCATTTTTGTATAGTTGGTTTTATACTAATAATTAAAATTTATTAATTGTTATGATTGGTTTATGCGCAAATTGCATCCATGCAGCCTCTGCTTCTTCTGGACTAATCTTCTTCGAAGATACTAAAAAACGATAATTGAGTTGGTACGATTTACCAGGTTCTAATTTCCAATCCCTATTTTTAGTTGGGGCAAAATTAGCGTACATATCTCCCCTATCGTACATGTCTTCTGGCCAAATCCTTAAGGGTTCAGGATGATTGAAGTTTGCGGGATAGGACATCATAACGACAGCACCATAATCTTCATCCAATTCCCCTTGAACGATACACCATCTTGCCAAACTACCATCTGCTGTTTTCCTGTCCAAGCCTTCTGATGTAATCACTTCACTATTGTTGCGGTTCCACTTTTCAGTCGCCCTCCAACCTAAACTTCCATACCTGTACTCCTCCAAAACAACAGGCTCATCAGGTGTTGTATTCAATACAATACTGATATCGGCCAGGTAATAATCATTGTCCTTTTCCAGCGCAAAGATCCGAGTACCTTGCACTTCAGTCATGGCTATCTCCGGAACTTTTCTATCCTTCAAAACTACATGTTCATGTAGTGCTTTGTAATCGGCAAAGACCGGACCTGAGGTTCTATTAATAAAATTAGCAAACCTTACAGTTCCTTGCTTCTCCATTAAATTCCAAAAATCTATAAGCTCATTTTTGTAGGTTGCCCTAGTCCATGGATTCCAAAGTCCATAATGGTGGTAATGGTCGCTAGGTTGAATCCTGGTTAAAGACTTACCACCAGGAGTCCACATAGGATGGACAAAACCACCTCGCGCATAAGCACTGTCGATGCCTTCTGGAGGATAAGCAATACCTTGATTGTATTGCCACAAATTTTCTCCGTTTTTCTTGATGACTAAGCTGTTTTCAGTAGCTTCAAAAGCTAAAAAATCATTGTGATTCTCTTTTTTGGCCTTTCTGTGAAGTTCAAACAAATGGGACGACTGATACTTATTGGATTGTGGCACGATCATCCAATATATATTTCTGCCATTTAAATTATCTACCTGAAAAGGGACATGAATGGGCTTTCCTGAGGTGACGTCCATCAAAACCAATAAAGAGTCCGGCAAATGGGTAATGGAATTAAGGTCTAATGATACAGGATATCCAAATTTAGAAGTAACCACCTCATCAAATGATATTTCGGCAATTTTTTGACCCATTCCTAAAAATGGCATCCCAAAGCCCATAAAAAAACAAAGGATTTTACTAAATTTCATTAGGAGTTATATTGAATATTATTTTAAACCTCTCTTTCCGTAAACATATCAATATATTTATTTCAATACAACCGATTTCATAAAATTTTATCTCTCTTTTAATTGGAAATATTCTAAAAAAAACCATTTTTAAAGCTAAATTTCTTTTGACCCACACAATAATATTAACATTATTGGCATATAAGCGATTAAATTCATGTATAATATTTTAAATTTAACTTATCCATAAAATATAATCTCTTTTTAGCTGCTTAAATCCTTACCTACGGAATAATGCACATAGATTTCTATCTATTGAAATCGGTTGCATTAATCTATAATTTTAAGTATAATTAAGTTTATATATGGCAAAGCAATTATTAAATGAATAAAGAAATTACGATTTACGATATCGCCAAAGCAGTAGGTTTGTCTCCTACCACTGTAAGTAGGGCGCTGAGTAATCACCCTAGAGTAAAAGAAATTACCAGAGAAAAAATCCTTAATACTGCAAAAAATATGGGGTACCAATCCAATATTTTTGCTTCTAGTCTAAGAAAAAAAAGGTCCAAAAGTATTGGTGTAATTATCCCCAAATTAAACAGTCCATTTCAGTCTTCTGTCTTGGCTGGAATGGAGGAAATCGCCACTCAGGCAGGTTACAATCTAATAATCAGTCAATCTACTGAATCCTTGGAAAAAGAGGTAACCAATGCCAACACCATGTTTAACAGTCGGGTGGATGGTCTTCTGGTATCAAAAGCAGGCACAACGGACAATATTGAACATTTTGCACCTTTTTTCAAGAAGCAAATCCCTGTCCTTTTCTTTGACAGGGTACCGGAAGACAATAATTGCACTGGCGTAGTAATTAATAATACCCAGGCGGTTTATGATGCAACCAGCCATTTAATCAAAGAAGGTTGCAAACGAATAGTCCATGTTTTAGGAAACCTTAAAATAAACGTTTATTCAGATCGTTTGAAAGGTTATAAGTATGCGCTTTTGGATCATGGCTTGGTATTTAAAGAAGAAAATGTGATCACCAATGATCTTGGGGAAGAATCAGGAGACCGGATTGTGGAAAAAATATTAAAATTAAAACCCCGTCCGGATGGAATACTCGTTTCCAACGATGCCTGTGCAGCAAGTTGTTTGATGGCTTTAAAAAAGAAAAAAATAAAAGTACCTGAGGACATGGCTATCGTAGGATTTAACAATGACCTGATTTCCAGAATGGTGGAACCTAACCTCAGTACTATAAATTATCCAAGTTACCATATGGGCGAAGTGGCCATGAAAAACCTAATCAACCATCTCGATGATGAACACCAGGAAATTCTTCAAAAAACAAACACAATTACGCTAAGGCATGAATTGATTATACGGGGGTCTTCCAAAAGATAAAACACTTCTCTTCTCTATTCCTAAATATTAATATACTTGTCCGAGTTTGGTAGTCATTTAATGGCACAAAGTACTAATCATTGCTTAGCTCATATTTCAAGGTCTTGCCCTTTTCTGTGGCCGGAATTCCCTCTGTCATCCACAAGGGTGCCGGCTTCCCTTTAAGGTAATGGTCAAAAAACTGAGACAATCGAATACTCAAATCTTTTTTATTCTTCCGCTCTTTCAGATTATGGTCTTCCCCATTATAAACCAATAACCAGGAAGGAACATCGTTTCTCTTTAAGGCCATGAAAAACTCAATCCCCTGGTACCAGGGGACCGCGCCATCTTTATCATTGTGCATGATCAGGGTAGGTGTAACTACTCTGTCAGTATAGAACAATGGTGAATTTTCAATATAATACAATGGTTTTTCCCAAAGTGTTCCACCAATCCGCGATTGGGTTTGTTCGTATTGAAACATTCGACTCATGCCGGTACCCCAACGGATACCACCGTAGGCAGATGTCATATTGACTACAGGTGCGCCTGCTCCTGCGGCTTTAAACATGTTGGTTTGGGTAATGACGTAGGCCACCTGATACCCTCCCCAGCTTTGGCCTTGAATCCCAATATTGTCTTTGTCTACAATTCCTTTCGCAATCATCGCTTGAACACCAGGAACAATGCAATCAAACGCACTTGGTCCAGGTAATCCAATTTTATACTTTATGTCTGGCACAAATACCAAATACCCATTGCTTACAAAATAGGGAATATTGATTATTGATGCAGATGGCACTGGGGAATAATAATGATGCAATGCATCCGACCTTCTTTCATAAAAATAAACCATCATTGGGTATTTCTTGTTCGGATCGAAATTTTCGGGCTTAAAAAGAAGCCCATTCATTTTGTCCCCATCGTTGGAAAGAAAATCTACCAGCTCTACATCTCCCCAGTTAATTTCTTCTTGTTGCTTATTAACATGACTCATTTGATGCTCATTGTGAAAATCTGCATTAGAATAATAAACATCCGGGCTTGCTTTAAAAGTAGATTTCTGATAAATGTACCGTTTATTATTTTCGGCTATTTTTAGGCCATAATAATTCGCTTCTCCATAAACCAGCGTTTTTGGCAGCTTGTCTCCCTTCCAATCTCCACGAAAGAACCCACTGCTCTTGATTTCATTTTCAAATCCACTAAGCATCATTTCATCATTCAAATCGAAATAATCCTTTTCAGAATCCAAGTTTAATAAGCGATAAGTCATTTCACTTTCACCACCTTTACCCCTGGTCAGGTTCTTTGCTTCATCAAGCTTAAAGGGATCAACTTTCCAAACATCATATTTTCCGTAGACAAGGAAAAATTCATCATCTGCAGACCAACCGGGACTACCATAACTTCCCGCTAAAGATGGACTATCATGCAATTCATTGTGGAAGGCCTCATTAATTTCTGAAGTCAGTTCTATCTTTGTTTTACTTTCGAGATGAATGGCCTGCCATGAGCTATCTGGAGCATTGTACCAATACACGAATTTTCCAGCTGGAGAAATCCGGGGATTCCCTATCACATTTTCTGCCAGTAGCTCTATCTCGCCTGTTTTCAAATTCACCCGGCTAAGGTCCTCTCCTATCTGTATATTCCAGCTATAAGCCCTCTGATAGGGACTATTGTCACGGACAATTGCCCAATCTCCTTTTTTAAACCTGTTGAAATGAATATCACTGCTGAAGTTATCACCTAATGCGTAAATTTCACCAGTACTAACATGATAAACAGCTACTTTACTTTCCTTCTCTTTATCTTCCAGGTTTTTTAGTTGCATGGGTTGAATCTCTTTGTCTTGCCAGCCCCAGATATCAAGGTTTACCCTTTCATCTTCTAAGATACTGGAGTCAGAAGCATAGGGATAGGTTTTCGGCTGTGGATTCCAGCCGAAAAACAAATATTTATCGGAATCTGAAAATGAAGGAGGAAAATGCTCGCTAATCCTGTGGTCAATTTGATCGGGAATACTATCATAATGCTTAAAATTCCCATCAACATCCAACAAATACAATTGGAAATCTTTGATGTCTTCTTTAACAGCTGAAGTGCTTCCCAAAACAGCAAATTGGGTTCCATTGGAAGAGAAAACTGGAGACTTATAAACTGTCAAGCTATCAATCAACTGATTTTCATCCCCTGATTCTAAATCCAGTAGCGTTATAATTTTATAATCTCCCTTTAAATCTTCCTTTTTACTAACCATGTACACTTTACTACCGTTATCTGAAAAACCGTAATCCAATACCATTTCATAGGTGTAAGATTTATCGTCAATAAAATTTTTAATAGTTAGGTCAAAAGGTTCATCCTTACCCTTTATAGATTTGGTTTCAATGTTGCTTGTATCTTCCACAGCTTTAGACGGTACTTGATAAGCATACCAATTTTTTACCTTTTTTGGCATTTTGTACCCTCCAACTCCTGGCGTTTTAAAGATTTCGCCGCTTTTTAAATTAACCAGCAGTAGACTGTCTTCAGGGAAGTTTTCCTTTTCTACTTTTTGGAGTTTAAGTTGCCTGATGCTGTCTTTTTCCGTTTTGATCAATCCTATCATCCATCGACTATTTTCAGAAAATACCACTTTGCTTGCTCTTGGGATAATTATTTCCTTAGTAGTAGCTGTTAATTCAGTCAATTGAACCCTGCCATCACCATCTTGAAGGGCAATTTCCACCGCCACCCATTTACCATTTTTGGAGATTTGCTTATTTGCAATGCTTTCCCAATGGTCATAATCCTGATGGGTTAGAGAGGGTTTTATTTGTTGAGCTCCCAAATTGAAGGTCATAAACAGAAAAAGTACAATCGGATAGAATCTCAATTTTTGAAATTGTTAAGTGAAAACTAATAAGTTCCTAAGATAATCTTTTCCATATTCCTTTCAATAGAAAAAATGAACTTTCAAACTCCTGCTTGAAACAAAGAAACAAAAATGATCGGAGGTCGTCCCGATAAGTTATTTATTGGGAAAAATCTTCAAAACCTCTGGTTGGAGTAGGCTAATCATAACGTTTTCGCAAAAAAATTCACAGTAGAGATCATCCTACGGTTAAATGTCAAAGCTTTTAAAAAATAGCTACTGGAAAAACCATTTATCAACCATAACCAACTTCTTTTTTAGCTAAGGGTTATTTTAAAAGCTTAAATGAACATGAATTTAGCAATTATGGCATTTTCTTATTCCTAAAAACAAAAATAGTCTTTAAATTCTTTGACAATTTAATAATTTAAGCAGATCTTTATTTTGGAATCAACAATTAACTTATTGAAAAATGGACAAAATTTTAGATATTGACAATGTAGACCTAAAAATCATATCTCTCCTCAACAAAGATGCTAAAACCCCCTATACAGAGATCGCCAAAAAGGTTTTCGTTTCTTCGGGAACTGTTCATGTTAGAATGAGGAAATTAGAAGATCTCGGAGTAGTTAAAAGTGCTACATTAAACATTGACTTTTCAAAACTAGGATATGACATTTCTGCCTTTCTTGGTATTTATTTAGAAAAAAGCTCCCTTTACGATACTGTAATTGAAAAACTCAAAGATATATCTGAAGTAATAAATGCCTATTATACCACTGGCAACTATAGCATTTTTGCAAAAATAATCTGTAAGGACACCAATCATTTAAGGGAGGTTTTGAACAAAATTCAATTGGTAGAAGGTATTGATAGAACAGAAACGCTCATCGTATTAGAGGAAAGTATCAACAGACCCATTCATCTCGCTACTGACAAGAAGTAGGTGAAATTTAATTATTAAGACTAAATCTAAATAAAAAATATATTTAGGTTTTTGTATATTGTATATGTTTTTTTCAATATTTACTATTTTAACTGATGGTAATTTTTTAATATTATTCTACTGACTATCAATAATTTAGGTGACCATTTAAGCATTATTTGATATTATTTCCTTTCTTATAGAACAATAAAAAATAGATTAATGTTATATATTTGTGGATCAAAATATAATTAGTCTAAATAACTCTTTTTTATGAGCAAGGACAATGAAATCTTAGAAGAATTAACATCCAGAGAGTATGAACACGGATGGTCAGTAGATTACGAAGCTGATGAAGCTCCAATTGGCCTCAATGAAAACATCATTCGATGGATCTCTTCAAAAAAAGAAGAGCCAAAATGGCTTTTGGATTGGCGTCTCAAAGCTTTTGAACAATGGAGGAAAATGGATGAGCCTACTTGGGCCAATGTTCATTACCCTAAAATAGACCTTCAGTCATTGAGGTATTATTCAGCTCCAAAACAAAAAAGCAAGTCCAAAAAAATTAGCGATATAGATCCTGAGCTTTTGAAAATATACGAGAGGTTAGGTATCTCTTTAAATGAGCAAAAAAGACTTCAGGGTGTTGCAGTAGATGTGGTGTTGGATTCTGTTTCTGTGGGAACTACTTTCAAAGATACACTTTCAAAGCTAGGGGTAATATTTTGTTCCTTTAGTGAGGCTGTGACAGAACATCCGGATTTGGTGAAAAAATACCTTGGGTCTGTTGTACCAGCCACCGACAATTACTATGCAGCACTTAATGCTGCCGTATTTTCAGATGGTTCATTTTGTTATATACCGAAGGGCGTTCGTTGCCCTATGGAGCTTTCAACCTATTTCAGGATCAATGCTGCCAACACAGGGCAGTTTGAAAGAACCCTTATTGTAGCAGAAGACCAATCTTATGTATCTTATTTAGAGGGCTGTACGGCACCTCAGAGGGACGAGAATCAACTCCATGCAGCGGTTGTAGAGATTTATGCAGCAAAAAATGCTGAAGTAAAATACTCTACAGTTCAAAACTGGTACCCTGGTGATAAAAATGGTAAAGGTGGGATCTATAATTTTGTAACAAAAAGAGGTATTTGTGCTGGTGACAATTCTAAAATTTCCTGGACACAAGTTGAAACTGGATCTGCTGTCACATGGAAATACCCATCCTGTATTCTTAAAGGTGACAATTCTATAGGTGAGTTTTATTCTGTTGCGGTAACGAATAACTACCAACAGGCTGACACAGGTACAAAAATGATTCATATCGGGAAAAACACCCGTTCAAGAATCGTTTCTAAAGGTATTTCAGCTGGGAAATCACAGAATTCATATAGGGGTCAGGTTCAGGTAATGAAAAGGGCTACCAATTCCAGAAATTTCTCACAATGTGACTCCCTCCTAATGGGTGATCAATGTGGTGCGCATACATTCCCATATATAGATATTCAAAATCCTACTGCTAAGGTAGAACATGAAGCAACTACATCTAAAATTGGAGAAGATCAGATTTTCTATTGCAACCAGCGAGGAATTAGCTCAGAGGATGCGGTAGCACTTATTGTTAATGGGTATGCCAAAGAAGTGTTGAATCAGCTCCCTATGGAATTTGCTGTAGAAGCCCAAAAACTTTTGGCCCTTACTTTAGAAGGAAGCGTAGGTTAAAAAATTAAAAAAATGTTATCAATAAAAAATTTACATGCTGCAATTGAAGGCAGCCCGATATTGAATGGTATAAACCTTGAGATCAAAGCAGGGGAAGTGCATGCCATAATGGGACCCAATGGTTCTGGAAAATCAACTTTAGCTTCAGTCTTGGCTGGACGAGAGGAATATGAAGTAACAGAAGGATCGGTTACTTTTAAAAACAAAAACATTCTGGAACTTAGTCCAGAGGATAGGGCACGAGAGGGAATCTTTCTTGCCTTTCAATATCCAGTGGAAATCCCGGGTGTTAGTTCTACAAATTTCCTAAGAACTGCTGTTAACCAAGTAAGGGAGTACAGAGGCCAAACCCCATTAGATGCGGTGAAATTCCTTTCCCTTATGAAGGAGAAAATGAAGTTGGTGGAAATAGATCAAAAGCTTTTGAGTAGGGCTTTGAATGAGGGATTTTCCGGTGGGGAGAAGAAGAAAAACGAAATATTCCAAATGGCCATGTTGGAACCAACACTTTCCATTTTGGATGAAACAGATTCAGGCTTAGATATCGATGCGCTTAAAGTTGTGGCCAACGGAGTAAATCAACTCAAAACGAAAGACAATGCCACCATAGTCGTGACCCATTACCAACGTTTGTTGGATTATATTGTCCCTGATTTTGTTCATGTCCTTTACAAAGGTAAAATAGTAAAATCTGGTACAAAAGAATTGGCACTAGAACTTGAAGCCAAAGGTTACGACTGGATCAAGGATGAATTATCAGGAGCAACGGTTTAATTTTAATCCTAGATTTTAATTTCTAATGACAGTATCAACAAAAAAAGACCATCAACTGGTTGAGTTATTCCTTTCAGCCCAGGCGAATTTAGACAAATCCAGCCTGTTTAATGAATTGAAGTCTGCTGCGAAATCATCACTGGACGAAACCGGCTTTCCTACCTTAAAGGAGGAAGAGTATAAATTCACCAATATTAACAAACGAATTCTTGACAAGATAAAAAAACACGCCTCTCCCAGTACCATCAACAATATTGGAGATGTACTGAAAGGCAATCAGTTGTTTAATTCCCTTAAAGGGTATAAACTTGTCAGAAACAATGGCGTTTTTGAACCCGAGTTATCATCCACTAGTGATGGAGCATTTATAGTTAAACCATTTTCTGTCCTTAATGCAGAAGAGGTCAAGGAAATTGGATCGATTGAAACTGTAAGCAAAGATGCCTTTACAGCTTTAAATTCTTATTCTTTTGAATCGGGTATTCGGGTAGAAATTCCAGAGGGTGCAATATTAGAACAGCCAATTCTATTGGTAGATGTTGTAAGCGCTGATGCAAATGGTGAGTGCGTTCATCCTAGAGCCTATTTCCATGCAGGGAAAAATAGCCAGGCTACCGTTATAGAAGTAACTATATTTGTTAATGAGGCATCCGTCTTCCTTAATGAAGTTGAAGAATGGAACATTGAAAGCAATGCACACATTCGTCATTATAAACTTCAGAATGGACACAATGCTGAATTAGGAGTAAGCAATACAAGTAGCAATATAGCGCGTGATGCCACCTTCAGCACTGTACTTTTAAGCCTAGGAGGAGAGATGTTAAGGAACAACCTTAGTTTCAACATCAATGATAGTAATTGTGTAGCCAATATGTATGGTCTTTATATGCTGAATGGGAAAACCCATGTAGACAATCATACCAATGTTGATCACAAGAAACCTCATTCTGAATCAAATGAGCTTTATAAAGGAATTTTAACTGACCATACAAGAGGTGTTTTTAATGGCAAAATTTTCGTAAGAAAGGATGCACAAAAGACAAATGCCTTTCAGCAAAACAACAATATCTTACTGTCAGAGGATGCCATTTTAAATACGAAGCCTCAACTTGAGATATGGGCGGATGATGTGAAATGCTCTCATGGCTGTACTACTGGGCAACTTGACGAAGAAGCACTCTTTTATCTCCGGGCAAGGGGTATAGGAAAAGAAAGTGCCAAATCCTTATTGCTTTATGCATTTGCAGGTGAAGTACTTGAACATATCAACAACGAAGCCTTTAAAAAATACTGTGAAGAAATAGTACATGAGCGACTTGGAGCCATTAAATAGTATTTATTCGGGAATTATAGCTGAAAATAAAATCAGAGCGCTTTTCCCTATACTTCATCAGGAAGTAAATGGAAAACCTTTGGTTTATTTTGACAATGCAGCGACCACTCAAAAACCAATTCAAGTAATTGAAGCCTTGGAGAAATATTATGAGGTGGATAATTCCAATATTCACAGGGGGGCACATACTTTAGCTTCAAGAGCTACTGACTATTTTGAGCAAACCCGAAAGCTTGTCAAAGCGTTTATAAATGCGCCCTCATCGGAGGAAGTAATTTTCACTAAAGGGACCACCGAAAGCATAAATTTGGTGGCTTCTACCTTTGGTAGAAAATTCATAAAGGAGGGTGATGAAATTGTTATTTCTACCTTAGAGCATCACTCCAATATTGTTCCTTGGCAGATGTTGTGTGAAGAGAAGGGTGCAATTTTAAAAATTATACCTATTCATGACAATGGGGAACTAGATTTAGAAGCCTTCAAAAATCTTTTGTCCTATAAAACCAAATTGGTAGCCGTCGTTCATGCCTCCAATGCATTAGGAACAATCAATCCTGTCAAGGAAATGATAGCACATGCTCATGAATTTGGAGCGAAATTTCTTTTAGATGGTGCGCAGAGCACTGCTCATTTAGAGGTAGATGTTCAGGACTTAAATTGCGATTTTCTCGCATTTTCGGCTCATAAAATTTACGGTCCAACAGGAGTAGGTGTCTTATATGGAAAACGGGAACTTCTAGAAGCGATGCCACCTTATCAAGGAGGGGGTGAAATGATAAAGGAGGTTACTTTTGCAAAAACCACTTACAATGACATCCCGTATAAATTTGAGGCCGGAACCCCTAATATTGGGGATGTGATAGCTTTTGGTGAAGCCATCAAATTCATCAATAAGTTAGGCAAAGCAGCTATTAGGGAGCATGAAACCCAACTATTGATTCATGCAAACGAGAGGTGTGCCAAAATAAAAGGTTTTATTCCAATTGGTACTGCCAGAGAAAAAGTAAGTGTTTTAAGCTTTGGCATAAATAATATTCACCCATTTGATGTTGGAATGATGTTGGATGCCTCCGGTATCGCAGTTAGAACCGGACACCATTGCACCCAACCACTTATGGAGCGGTTTAAGATTGAGGGAACTGTCAGGGCTTCCTTTGCTGTTTACAATACCACAGAAGAAGTTGACAGGCTTGTTGAGAGCTTGACTAAAATCTCAAAAAGGAAAAATTAATGGCAGGAATCAACAGTATTCAGGAAGAAATTATTAGTGAGTTTGAAATTCTGGGTGATGACAAGGAGTCAACCATCTACTATATCATGGAGCTTGGTGATCAACTACCTGAATTTCCTGAAGAAGAAAAGAAAGAAGACAATATCATTAAAGGATGTCAATCTAAAGTATGGTTAACAACAACCTTTGAAGATGGGAAAGTTTATTTTCAAGCAGACTCAAATACAGACATTACCAAAGGGCTAATCAGTTTGCTTATCAGGGTGCTCTCAGGGAAAACCGCCGGTGAAATAATAAATGCAGATCTTTATTTTATAGAGAAGATTGGTATGGGCAATATTATAGGTTCGCAGCGGTCAAACGGACTTTCAGCAATGATAAAACAAATGAAGCTATATGCAATAGCGTATAAAGCCAAAATAAATGCATAATTCAGCTATGGAAAAAACAGATCAATCAACAGACGATCAGGAAGAGGTAAAGCGAAAAGTCGTCAATGCGATTAAAGATGTCTATGATCCTGAAATCCCAGTAGATGTATACGAGCTTGGTCTAATTTATGAAATCACTGTTTACCCCGTAAACAATGTATATATACTGATGACCCTTACATCACCAAATTGTCCTGCTGCGGAGTCAATCCCTTCCGAAGTAAAAGAGAGTGTCGCTAAAATAGAAGGTATCAACAATGTTGAAGTTGAACTTACCTTTGACCCTCCCTATTCACAGGACATGATGTCAGAAGTAGCAAAGTTAGAGTTGGGATTTTTATAATAATAACTTATAAACAAAAAAAATATGTATCCAGAAGAATTGATAGCACCAATGCGTGCAGAGCTTACAGAAGTTGGTTTCAAGGAATTCAAAACGGCTCAGGATGTTGAAGATCATCTTAAAGACCATAAAGGAACTACTTTCATCGTTGTAAACTCCGTTTGTGGTTGTGCAGCAGGGGCCGCTCGACCAGGAGTTCGTACTGCCATAGAGAAGGCTTCCAAGAAGCCTGATGTTTTGGCAACGGTATTTGCCGGCAATGATGCGGATGCTGTAGCAAAATTTAGGGAATTGACACTTCCTTACCCTCCCTCCTCTCCAGCCATGGCTTTATTTAAAGATGGTGAATTGGTACACTTTATTGAAAGGCATCATATTGAAGGAAGAAATGCACAAATGATCGGCGATCATTTGGTAGAAGTTTTCGAACACTTCTGTTAAGGAACACCCCTAAGGGGTGTTTTTTTCCTTGCCTGAAAACAATAAAAATCGCTTAAGATAAATTTGGTCAATTCAACTAGAAATATATCTGAATTGGTGAAATAACAGATATATTAATTGCTTTAATTAGGACATTTTTTATTTTTTCCAAATAAAGTTTTAATTTTCATTTATCAATTCAAAAGCATTCGAATTGCATTTTGGGAAAATATTAACCAATTTTTACTAAATTGTATTCAAATCTATTTTAACTGAAGCATTTAGTAATTTATAAAATCATTTAATTATAAACACATGTCGGATATTGCTAAACTATCCTTTAAAGGTAAAGAATACGATCTTCCAGTCACCGAAGGTACAGAAAATGAAATTGCAGTTGATATTGCAAAATTACGTGGGCAATCGGGTTTAATAACCATTGATCCTGGTTTTAAAAACACGGGGTCGACAAAAAGTGCCATTACGTTTTTAGATGGGGAGAAAGGTATTTTAAGGTATAGAGGCTACAATATTGAAGACTTGGCCGAAAATTCTAATTTTTTAGAAGTTTCTTATTTGTTGATAAATGGTGAATTACCTACTACCGACCAATACGACGATTTTTCAAATAGAATCACCAAACATACTCTCGTCCATGAGGACATTAAGAAGATTTTGGACGGGTTCCCTTCAGTAGCGCACCCTATGGGGGTTTTATCCTCCCTGATTTGTTCACTGACTGCTTTTTACCCAAATTCTTTAGATCCCAACAATACGGATGAAGAAATTCAATTGAGCATAGTGAGGCTAATGGCAAAATTGCCAACCTTCGCTGCGTGGGCTTATAAAAACAAAATGGGACATCCTGTAAATTATCCTGACAATAGCTTAGACTACTGTGGTAATTTCATGAAAATGATGTTCTCTGTCCCTTCTGAAAAATATGAAATAGATCCTGTTATTTCAAAAGCATTGGACAAGTTATTGATCCTTCATGCTGACCATGAGCAAAACTGCTCTACTTCTACAGTAAGAATGGTAGGTTCATCTCAAGCCAGCATCTATGCTTCCATTTCAGCTGGAATCAATGCCCTATGGGGACCTTTGCATGGTGGTGCCAATCAGTCAGTAATCGAAATGCTTGAAGCCATTAAAGCTGACGGAGGAGATTCGAAAAAATACCTGGAAAAAGCTAAGGATAAAAATGATCCTTTCAGACTGATGGGCTTTGGTCATAGGGTGTATAAAAACTTTGATCCTCGAGCAAAAATAATTAAAAAAGCAGCGGATGAAGTTTTGGAAAAACTTGGTATAAATGATCCTATATTAGACATTGCCAAAGAATTGGAAAGTGCCGCCCTTAACGACCAGTATTTCGTAGATAGGAAACTTTACCCTAACGTTGATTTCTACTCAGGAATTATTTACAGAGCTTTAGGTATACCTACAGATATGTTTACGGTAATGTTTGCATTGGGAAGACTTCCAGGATGGATTGCTCAATGGAAAGAAATGCGTGAAAATAACGAACCTATTGGTAGACCAAGACAAGTATATGTAGGTGAGACCGAAAGAGATTTTGTAACAATTGACAAAAGATAATAAAAACCATAACTTCAATATAAAAAAAGGGTCTAATGACCCTTTTTTTGATTTAATTCAAAATAAAATTTAGAAAAATCTACAGTTATTTGTGATTTATTCTATTTAACATTTTATTATAGTTGTAAATGAGGTTTAAAATTCATACCTTTGCAACTTATTTAAAAGATACATTTTCTCCTACGCCGTGGGGTTCCTTATTGTTGATCGACACTGGGATATTTTGGAATACCGTGGCTCAGAGAAGTAAGGAACACATTTCATGGAAAAAGAATTAACATTTTCAGACCTTGGGGTTTCGGAAGAAATCTTAAGGGCAGTGGAAGACATGGGCTATACCCAACCCTCCCCTATTCAAACACAAACAATCCCTTTATTATTACAGGGTGTAGATTTAATTGGTCAGGCACAAACAGGAACAGGCAAAACAGCCGCTTTCGGTATACCAATAATTGACCGCATTGACAGCTCTAATAACAAACCTCAAGCACTAATCTTGTGCCCTACCAGAGAACTTGCCGTTCAGGTAGAAGGGGAAATCGTCAAATTAACCAAATACAACAGGAAGATCTCTTCTACGTGTATATACGGTGGTGAGGCTATTGATAGACAAATTAGAAGTTTAAAAAAAGGTGTTCAGATCGTAGTAGGTACTCCTGGTAGGATCATGGATCACATGGACAGGAGAACCCTAGACCTTAGTCAGGTAAGCATCATCGTGTTGGATGAAGCTGACGAAATGTTGGACATGGGATTCCGTGATGACATTGAAAAAATACTGAGCTCAATGCCAAAAGAAAGGCAAACAGTATTCTTTTCAGCCACTATGCCTAAGCCGATTCTGGAACTAACCAGAAAATATCAAACAGATCCGGAAATCATTAAGGTTCTTCGAAAGGAACTTACTGTAGAAAATATTTCGCAGCTCTATTATGAGGTAAGATCAGGATTAAAAACTGATTTGATAAGCAGACTAATTAATCTTCATGAGTATAAGCTTAGTGTTATTTTCTGTAACACTAAAAGGGTGACTGATGAAGTGACTGAAGATTTGACAGCCAAAGGAATACCTGCAGAGGCTTTACATGGCGATTTGTCTCAAGCGCAAAGAACAAAAGTGATGAACAAATTCCGTAAAGGACATTGTTCAGTATTGGTAGCAACTGATGTTGCAGCAAGAGGAATTGATGTAGAAAATGTTCAGGCTGTTTTCAATTATGATCTTCCACTTGATGAAGAAAATTATGTTCACAGAATTGGTCGTACAGGAAGAGCTGGTAAAACAGGAACAGCGATAAGTTTTGTTTCTGGACGAAGAGATTCTGGTAAAATCAAAGATCTTGAAAGGTTTATTAAAACATCTATAGATAGAGCAGCGCCACCATCTGTGGACCAGCTTGTTCAGATGAAAAAAGACCAATTGACCAAAGATATACAAGGACAACTGGCCAAAGAAGAAGACAACACTGTATTTGAGCAGGCAATTGAAAGTCTTCAGGCTGAAGGCATCACCACGGAACAAATTGCACTAAGTTTAGTAAAGATGCAATTGGGTGAGGCAATAGATAAGTTCAAGGAGATGAACTTTACTCCAGACAGAGATCGGGGAGGAAGGGATGACAGAAGGCCTAAAAGAGATCGAAATGATCGCGACAGGGGTGCTAGCCCTAGAGGACGTTCTGGAGAAAGAGGAGACCGCAGTAGCAGAAGAGGCGGCAAAAAAGAAAGAGAACCAAATATGGCTCGTCTTTTCCTGAATTTAGGTAAAAAAGACAGGATTCGCCCTAATGATATTGTTGGTGCTATTGCTGGAGAAACTGGTGTTTCAGGAGGAAGTATAGGTGAAATTGATATTTTTGATAGCTTTTCATTTGTAGACATCCCTAAGAAAGATGTTTCTCATGTAATCAATGTCATGAATACGAATACCATCAAAGGTAAACAAGTAAATTTTGAGATCTCGAAACCTTAAACCCGAAATTTGCAATAGGTTTAATATTGCATAATTCAGGTCAATCGTTAACTCAAAAGTGAATTACGAATAGAAAAGCCATCCATAATAGGATGGCTTTTTGTATGGGTACCTTGAGGGAAATAACAAGATGACCAAATAAAGGCAATTGCATTCAATTCTTTCGGCAAATCAGTGCAAATTCAATACTGCTTTACATTGTCGTATCGCCCTGCCTGTGTCAAGGGAACGAAGACAGGTCCTTCGGCCTTTAAATAGCCTTATTCTATAAGATCACTCCAGTTGGGAAAAGGTGAGGATAAGGAAATATACACTTAAAGTTTTGACTAAAAAACCAAAACAAAAAGGATTAAGTGCTGGCCTGAGCCATGGTCTTTAACCTGGCTGTAATTTTCTCTTCCATCTCCTGATAATAAGGGCAGGTTAATCCATTTGCTAGTGAATCACTAATCACTTCATCTACCAAAGTCTTTTTTTCCCCAGCCACGCCTCTATCTATATCCAGTTGAAAGGAAGTTTTAGCAGTAGCAGGAAAATTCGACAGCATATCTAGCGCAGCTTTTAGGTCTGAATTTTCTATCGGTACCCCAAGCTTTTGCGCCAATTGAATCAATTCTTCCATCAAAAATATCCATTGTTTTTTCAATTCAGGATTGGTCCTTATTTCACCTAAGGTCACATCATGCGCCGCTGACAATGTTCCCAAGCTTGAGATGAATAAAAACTTTTTCCAAAGGTGCGTGTCTATGTCAGACACCAACATTAAAGGAACACCACATTGGTTTAAATACTTAAAAGCCCAATCAAATTTATCTGTAAGGGGTTTACCTACTATAACCTTTCCGGGACCTCCCAAATGCTTGATATGCCCGGGATTTTGAACATTAGAGATCAAGTATATGCAGGCATCAAGAACTTCTGGTTTATCAACCAAAGATCGGACACATTGAGCAGCATTTACCATATTTTGAAGGGGAAGAACCAAAGTATTCTCACCAAAAATGGATTTGTTTTCAATTATTGCATTTTCCATTGATTGTGACTTTGTTGCCAAAATCACAAGATCGTAAGGAACATCCACCTTACCACTAAGCAATAGGTCATCAGGGTTCAAAGCCACTTCCTTTTCTGGTGAGGTAAATATTAGTCCTTTTGATGCTATGTTTTCATAGGTGGTCCCTCGTGAAATAAAATCAAGTTTTATTGAATCATCCTTCCGTTTAGCTAAAATTTTAGCGCCTATAAACCCACCTACCCCTCCTATTCCAAGGATAGCTATCGATTTTTCTCTCATTTTATTATATTTAATTACATTGAAATATTGACATTATTTCCTATTTATGGATTCCAATCTTTAATGTCCAATAACCAGCTATTTATTTTAAAAATCAATAAATTTAAAAAACTAAAGTTAATTTTGTAAACCCACCATAACTTTAAATGCAATAAATATGTATCAGGATTGGCGCTATAATGAATTCCAGCAAACTGGCAAAGATTATTCTTCTCAGGAGGAGGTAGCTGTTTATGACCCGTCCCATGATGATTTCAGGGACCTTGCCAAGGAGATCAAGGAAACAATAGAATGGTTAGGTCCAAACCCAAATTCAATCGTATTGGACATCGGGTGTGGCACAGGTAACTTTAGTATTCATCTGTCTTCAATCTGTGCAAAAGTATATGCGATCGATGTGTCTGAAAACATGTTGAAATTTGCGAAATCTAAAGCCAAATCAGTCAATGCCAGAAATATAACTTTTTCTCATACAGGGTACCTAAATTTTGAACTTCCGGAAAACCATGTGGATGGAGTGATCAGCTCCCTCTCCCTTCATCACCTCCCAGACTATTGGAAAAGTATTACTCTAAATAGAATATTTCAGGTCTTGAAACCTGGAGGGAGGTTCTTTTTATACGATATGGTAATACCTGATCAGCAATCAAGGGAGATAATCAATGGTTTTATTAGTCGACAGGAACAAAGAGGGGGAGATTTCATGAAGGACGACACTATTATCCATTTTAAGGAAGAGTATTCCACATTTGACTGGATCATGAGAAAACTCTTATCAGATGCTGGCTTTATTATTAAAGAGGAGCATTTTAGTGACGGCGTATTTAAAAAATATTTGTGTGAAAAACCCCAATAAAAAACTACATTTCTTACTTACTTTTAAAGCACATAAAATAATAGTCCCCTAAACAGACATTCTATATCACAACGAAAATCCTTTGACAGTAAACTAACAGCCGTCGGTTTAGTTAAGGAGGTATCTTTTTTGATTAGGATGCCTTTTACGGGCCAAATCAGTAGTTTAATTACCAGGCCCTCCTTTAAGTAGCAGACTTTAATTTTTGAAGGTGAAAGGTATTTTAATATTGACGGAAGGATTGTTTTTTGAAGACCCAAATGGCAAATTTATTTTGACGTATTTTTCTAATTAGTTGTGGAAATCATCAATATAGAGGTACGTAATTAAACACGGGAATACCCATAGGAACCCAAGCCGAGAAGTAGACAAAAGAAAGGGTTAATTTCCCTATACAGCTTCCTATTAAATACTAACTTCAATAAATCAGCTGTGATTACTAATAGAGGACTTATGCATTTATATTTTAAGTAAGATTTATAATAGGAAGTCTTATTTTATTTTCGAAAATTATTAAAATAATCGAAAGCAATTCAAGTCACCGCTTACCTGGATCTATTGGTTCAATTAATACATTGATGGCATCATCCAGAAATTGAATTAATAGATGATAGAATTAAAATATAAGCCGATGAAGATTTATTTTTAGTAGCTGGCATAACCTATTGATTTTTTGGAGAACCTGTAAACGGAATGCTTGTGGAGATTACAGCAAGATTGAAAAGCCTGAATACAATGAGATATATTTTAATATAAAGTCGAAATTATTATGAATTTTCGATTTATACCGGATTATATCCCTTTAATAAATACAAATTCGGTATTATTCCACAACTTACTGTATATTCAAGACCAACTATACTGGTTTATTTGCCTCACTACGCCAGGCACTAGTACTCAGATTACAAGAATTATGGGTATATTTAGGCCATGCATCTATTCTTCCGAAATGCCACTTACTTAGCAAGCCTGCTGGCAATTTCCTGTACGAGTTTAAGACCAGTGCAAGACTTGTCTGCTGATGCACTGGAAGGAATCGGGAAATTTAGAGAATTGGATTACAGCTTTTATACAAGTTGTATTGAAGATTGTACTTTTAACAAAATAAGTCAATTTGAAATTGAAAGAGAACTAAATTGCTCTTGTGAACCTTATCAATTAGCAGATGATCAGGTCTACAATATGTATCTGACATTAATCGATTACTGGGAAGGCCTTTATCAGCTTTCATCGATGAATATTAACCAATACAATTTGAACAGACCTACGGCTGTTTTAGGGGCTACTAATTTAATCCAGATTAATGATGAACATTTATTGGCTTTCCAAAAGCTATCAGAAATTAGCTTAAAGGCAGTCACAGGCCAATACAGGAAAAATAAAATAAAATCCTATATGGTAGAGGCAGATATTTATCAACAAATTATCAGCGATAAGCTGACATTTGTGCTAAAGGAAAACCTTTCGGGCTTAATGGCCATACAGGAAGAGAGCTGGTATTCTTATTATAAAACAATGACCTTTGATCCAGCATTAAACACTGTAGATAAGGCTTTGGCTGCGGATAAGTATTACAGGTTGTTAGAAAACAATAAAAGCCGAAGCAATCAAATCAAGGTATTGATTGACGTAATTAGTTTAATTGCTCAAAAGCACCATCAATTGATTGAAGCAGGAACAAAATTAAATAGTGCCAATTTCAAGGAAGAAATTGGCAAAGTATCCAGAGAATTACACACATTACATTATGCTTTTGAGCAACTGAAAAAATGAAAGAAAGATTGGACAGTGAGTTTATAAGCCAATTGGCTGATGAATTTTTAGAGATCGCGAAAAAATTCAATGATTATCGATTTGAAAAAATCAGCCAACAGAAAATTAGCCATGATACCTTTCTGGAAATGGGGAAAAAATCAACTCAATTGATGAAAACAGCCAGGGAGATGAAACTTTTATCCACCCTCATAGTCGGCGAAGAAACTGCAACGGCAATTCTTAAATTAGAAAATATCAATAAGGAGATAAAAAGTAGCATAACTTCTTTGATAGACATTCAAAAAGCATTTGATTTTATAGGTGCCTTAGGGGATTTAGGATTGGCAATTATTGACAAAAACCCAGCTGCAATCAGTGACAACATTGCATTTATCTCTGATCTGGTAAAAGAGAAAACAAGTTAATGATGAAGGATCAAAAAAAGCATAAAACAAAAAACAAGATTAGGGAAAATTTCTCTCCTGTTTGCTTTCAAAATGATCCTGACATTCAAGAGGAATATCTTTTACCTCTTCAAAAGCAAGAGGAATTGCCCAACAAATCAAATAAACTAACGAAGCAGAAAGACAAATCCAATTGAGTTTGAGCCTGATTTGAATTATTTTTAGTATTAATAAGGGTTAAAATACATGTTTGCGCTAACCATCGTCTATATATAGATTAAGTACCAAGCCCTAAAAAAAGCTTCCTTTTATATAAAAAAACAAAAAAGTTTCGCAAAATTTTAATATTTTAGACTTTTATAATAAATAAAAAAATTACCAATGAAAGACATCAATAAATCCACCAAAAACAATTCCAGGAGGAATTTTATAAAAGCCTCCACCACTGCTGTTGCAGGATTTTACATAGTACCTAGACATGTACTTGGAGGGCCAGGTTTTAAAGCCCCCAGTGATAAACTTAGGATAGCCGGAATCGGTGCAGGAGGAAAAGGCGGAAGTGATATTAGAAACTTTTATGAAAGTGGGAATGCAGAAATTGTGGCATTATGTGATGTAGATCCAGTAAGGGCATCTGGTAGCATTGAAGCTTATCCTAAGGCAAAATTTTATGCCGATTTTAGGGAAATGCTAGAAAAAGAAAATAACAATATCGATGCAGTTTCTGTATCAACCCCAGATCATAATCATGCCATCCAGGCACTTATGGCAATGAAAATGGGAAAACATGTTTATGTGCAAAAACCATTGACCCATACCATTCAGGAAGCCCGTATACTTACTCAAGCTGCTGAAAAATACAAACTGGTAACCCAAATGGGGAATCAAGGTTCTTCTGGAGACGGCGTTCGACAAATGCGTGAATGGTATGCTGCAGGATTAATTGGCGAGGCTACCAAGGTTCAATGTTGGACCAACCGTCCAGTATGGCCTCAAGGTGTTCCGTGGCCTGGAGAGTCTGGTAAAAAAGCGCCTAAAAACCTTAACTGGGATCTATGGCTAGGACCTGCTGAGCAAATGGGATATGTTGAAAACCTACACCCTTTCAATTGGAGAGGATGGTGGGAATTCGGTACAGGAGCACTTGGAGATATGGCTTGTCACCTAATGGAACCAGCTTTCCGAACATTGGATTTAGGGTACCCTACAGGAGCAGAATGTAGTGTAGGTTCTGTATATACCGGAGAATTTACTAGAGGATACTTCCCTAAGAGCTGTCCGCCATCTTCACACATTACCCTAGGATTTGATAAGCCAAATGGAGGTAACCTTGAATTTCATTGGATGGATGGTGGTATCCAGCCAAGCAGACCTGAAGAACTTGGACCAAATGAAGAAATGGGAGATGGAGGAAACGGAGTAATTATAGAAGGTACCAGAGGCAAAATGATGTGTTCTACCTATGGTATTAACCCTAAATTATTACCCTCTTCAATTAACGATAGTGTAAACGTTGCGCCAACTTTACCAAGGGTAGAAGGAGCAATTGGTGGCCATTATGCACAATGGGTCAATGCTTGTATTGCAGGACATGGCAGCAAAGAATTCAATGAGTTAAGTTCTCCTTTTTCAATAGCTGGACCGCTGACTGAATCAGTACTGATGGGAAATCTAGCGATTAAGAGCCATGACTACAGGGAAGCGAAATCTGATGGAAAAGGATACAACTATCCAGGCAGAGATATTAAATTGCTGTGGGATGGTGAAAACATGAAAGTAACCAATTTTGAACCTGCGAATCAGTTTGTTTCGAAGGAATACAGAGCAGGTTTTGAACTGCCAAAAATTTAGTATTTAAATTATTTTCATTTTGATAAAGCCCTGAAATTATAAATTTCAGGGCTTTATCTTTTTCTATGAATTTTGAATAGATGAAGGTTAGCACTTATCCAGTTTTTGGGAAGAACTAAGTTTTGTGGTTTAGGATTGTACCTCATTATCTAAATTTGGAACAATTATAGGCAAAGTAAAATAGAAAGTAGCTCCTTCTCCTTTTTGCGATTCTACCCAAACTTTCCCGCCAAAATTGTCAATTATTTTTTTCACAATGGCAAGGCCCATTCCTGTACCTTCATATTTTTCTTTGCTATGTAATCGATTGAATATGGTAAAAATATTTTCATGATTTTCAGGAGCTATTCCAATACCATTATCGATTACTGAAAACAACCAATTGTCTTTTTCTTTTAGCGCTTTAATTTCGATGATTGGGTTTTCACGTTCGCTTCTATATTTTAAAGCATTGCCTATGATGTTATAAAAGACTTGAAATAAAGGCGTCTTATAAGCTATTATCACAGGAAGGCCTTTGTATTTAATAATTGCATTGGTCTCATTTATTCTTTTTTTCTGTAGGACACAAACTTCATCTACCAAATCCATAATTGCCAAGCTTTTTAACTTGTCCTCATGCTTTCCTATTCTAGAAAACTCCAGCAAATCCATAATAATTTGACGCATGCGCTTGGCACCATCTACCGCAAATTCAATGTATTGGTGGGCTTTTTTATCGAGTTTATCTCCATATCTCCGCTCTAGCAAACCCATAAAGTTACTAACCATTCGTAAAGGTTCCTGTAGATCATGTGATGCCACATAAGCGAATTGCTCAAGTTCATTGTTCGACCTTTCTAATTCTTTGGCATGTTGGGCCATTTGGTTATTCAAGGCTTGCAGGGATTCTTCATATTCCTTTCTATAGGTAATGTCTGTAATTGCACCGACTACTCGCGTGACTTTTTTATTTTTATCTCTAATAAAAATGGCTCGGTCCATAACCAATGCATAATGACCCTCTTTACACAATAACCTGTACTCTTCAAACCAATTGGTTAAAAAATCGCTTTGTAAATATTTATTAAAATTGACCCCAACTCTTTCCCGATCATCAGGATGAATTAATGATTTTAAATTCTCCATATCTGGAGTATCACCTTTTATTTCATATCCAAAAAGTGTATTGAACCCTATTCCTCGGAATAATTTTTTGTTTACCAGGTCATAATCCCATATAGCGTCATTGGTTGCTTCGGCAATTTTCTCAAACCGTTCGTTCGATAGTTGAATTTTTTCTAAAGTGTTCTTCTCCTGGGTAATGTCCTTGATAAAAACACTTATACCCTCTGATGAAGGATACACATTAATGTCTAACCATATATTCATATGTTCTGAAAACGTCTCAAAATGAACTTTTGATTGGTTTTCTAAAGCAAAGATAAATTGTTCCTGAGTATAACTGTTTTTCATTCCCGGTACCACCTCCCACAATTCTGAATTTATGGCATTACCCCTGCTCACTCCCATTATTTCTTCTGAACGTTGGTTCCAATATAAAATCCTGAAATTACTATCCAACGCAAAAAAGGCCTCCCCAATACTCTCTAAAATTGTGTTTTTCTCCTCGAATGAATTTTGGAGCGCCAATTGGCTATTGCTACGCTGGATGGCTGAGGACAAGTTAGAAGTTACAGTGAATAAAAATGAAATTTCACTCTCCGTCCAACTCCTTTCTCTTGTACAGTCATTAAACCCTAAAAATCCATAGAATTCACTATTGATCATAATAGGGATAGAAAAAGATGAATGCACCTCACCTGCCTCAAAAATATCTTTTAATTTACTATCGGGTAATTCCTTGGTATGGACATTGAATACATTTCCACAATTTAAAACATCTATTATTTCAGAAAATTCTGCAATAGGAATGTTTTGAAAGGCATCTTTTTCGGTATATGTTTTAATTCCATCTTTACTCCATTCCACTTTTTTACTGAAAAATTCATTCCCATTATTTTCGTAAACTAAATCCTTCTGAAAATAATTGATCTTGTCTAACTCAACCGTCTCACTAGTGAGCACAAAGACATCTTCTATTGCATCTTTCCAATCTTCTACCAAAAGGAATTTTTCGATAACCTTTGAAATCACTTCTAATAATTGGTTGTTTTTTGCCAACTCAATTTCATTGGTTTTTTGCTTGTGAATATCCTGAATGGAACCAAAAATCCGAACGCATTGATTATTGTTAAACTCTGCTTGCGCTATACTCCTGATCCACTTTTGCTTTCCATTTGGAAGGGATAATAGCATCTGATAATCCCATGGTTCACCTTTGTTAATTGCCTGATCAAGTGACTTCTCAACCAGCATTTTATCTTCTCCAGAAAACCTTTTTAAAAGGTCATCTAATTGAGGTAAACTTTCCTTTGGTAGTCCATAAATCTCTTTAGTGGTAGCAGACATGTAGATTTTTGAATTATTTACAAGGTCAATTTCCCAACTTCCCATCCTTGACAGTTTAGAGGCATTGTCAAGCAAGGTCTGTAATTCCACCATCTCTGTAATATCATGACCAAATGAAAAAACCAATCCTTCCTCACCAAATTCATCTGATGAATTCCAGGAAATCCATCGGTATAGGCCGGCTTTAGTACGGTAACGAATGGTTAAATTTTTGGCTTGAATACCCTCCTTAACAGAAAAATTCTGAATCGAAAATTCTTTATCCTCCGGATGGATAAGGTCCTCAAATTTTTTGGTCAACATTTCTTCATCACAATAACCGAACAAATTACAGAAAGAGGGATTAACCTTAACAAAGTAGCCGCTAGGACCAATTATGGTAAGCAGTTCCGGCGCACTTTTAAAGAGCAAACTCATTTCTTCTTCCTGCTGCTTTCTTTTAATTTCACCCGCCAATAATTTACCAATCGGTTCAAAAAACAATTTACAATCTTTAGGTAAAGTGATGTTTTCTTTAGTATACAAGAGCATAACCCCTACCTTAAAATTATTTTGAACCAGCGGAATTCCTAAAATAGATTTTATATGGGTTTGCATCTCTGGGTTGAGACCTTCGTGCCTAGAGGCTTCATAAAAGTCTTTGGATTCTGAATAAACACCTGAATTCATAACATGCTCAGCAAAATCTGCTCCTATTTCAAAAATATCATCTTTCAACCATATTGGGCTTTGATCAGTCCAATAACCATGGAGCAAGTTGATTTCAATTCCTTTTTTACTTAATAACCAAACTTCTCCACCTACAAGATTTGAAAAGGCAGTAATATATTTTAAAACACCATGTAATATTTCCTTGAGTGCTACTTCATTTTTAAATTGATTGGTAATTTCGTGTTGAACCTCCTTTAAGTAGAAATCTTCTTTTTCATCTGATTTATCCCTTAACACACCAATCATTCTCAATGGCCTACCAGAATCGTCTCTAATCATATAACTACTTTCCTCTATATGTAGGAAGTGTCCTGATTTATGCAAAAACCGGTATTCTTTATGCCAGCTATTTTCAGAAGGATTATGCACAAAATCATCCCAAATCTCATCGGTTACTTTTGAATCTGCAGTATGCATAAACGTAACCCATTCCGAAATTTGATTTATTTCTTCACCCTTTTTATAACCAAATATCCTATAAAACCCTTCTCCCCAATGAAATTCATCCAAGTTATAATCCCAATCATAAATAGCATCATTGGTCGCCATGTTCACATAAGTAAAACGCTCATTACTTTTATGTAAATTCTCTAGATATTCAAACTTGGTTAACACCATGGATAAAATTCGCTGACTTTTTTGAATCGCATAAGATTCCAAATCTCTTGGTTTCCTTGAACTTTCAAAAAAATTTATAAGTAATGCATCCAGCTTTCCGTCTGAATTAAAAATAGGTAAGGACCAACAGCTATTTACCTCTATTTTATTGGCAAAATTTACCAATCTGTTCCATCTTTTGTCTTTTTTTATGTCAGCTACAAATACTTCACTGTTCAAAAAGTCAAGAGCATTCCCCTGCTCAATCTCATCGTTTAAATTAAGTTCAAAGTCCTTAAAGTCTAAATCATTAGAATCCAATAAGGAAGGAATAACATAATTTTGCAATTGTCTACCAAAAACTTTAAAAACAGCGATTTTAATCGAAGGGAATAGCGTTTCCAGATTGGAAAGGTAATTGTGCAATAAATCAGTAAGTCTGGCATCCTGATTCATGCTTCCTTCCATTAACTCCTTTTCTATGGCTTCCAATTCCCCATAAAAATGTTCTAATGTAACGTCTTTAATAGCGCCAACTACCCTGTGCGCTTTATCCTTACTATCCCTAAGAATTACTGCTTTTTCCTTAACATAAGCGTATTCACTATTAGATTTTATGAGACGGTATTCGGCTTCCCATTGTTTATCTATACTGTTGTGAATTATATGCTGAACTTTATTCTGATAAATCGCTGTATCATCAGGATGAATACTGTCATAAAAAATACTATAGTTTTTGGAGGGTTCGTCAATTATTATTCCGAAGTTTTTACTAAAACCTTCCCCTAAAAACATATCCCCTGTGACGGGGTCTAAATCCCAAATACTCCCGGCATCGGTTTGCATAACCAACTCAAATCGCTCATTACTTTTTTTCAATTCTTCTTCAAATGCGATTCGCTCAGATATATCTATTCCGTTACATTGAATTTCATTTGGTTGACCATCTGTACCTAAAATGACCACAAAATCCCATAAGGTAGAATAAAACCCTCCGCCATTTCTCAATTTTTGAATTTCTACTTTAAATGCTTTTCCGGGATGTCTTAAGCACTTATTTATTGTTCCTTTTACTTTAGGTCTTTCCTTTTCCAGTATTGTGTTTATCAAATTGATTCCTTTATAGGACTTATTAGGAAACAACCAATCGAATGTTTCCATGTATTTCGTATTGGCATAAGTGATAAATCCTTCAAGGTTCGTTCGAATAACAAAAGTGGTCTGTGATTCATAAAAACCTTTGTACCTGGCTTGGCTTGTTTTTAATTTTTCCTGGACTTTAATTAAATCTGTAATATCAACACTATTAAAGACCAATCCTTCTACTGCAGGATCATCTAACAGGTTGGTCGCTGTGCTTAATAACCAACACCAGGTTCCATCTTTTCTCTTGTACCGAAAAGGGCTACACTTTAATCGATGTTGAGAGGCTATTCCTGCCAATTCATTTACCATTCTTTCCAAATCGTCTGGATGTACCTTATCTATAGCGCTACTACCTATCATTTCGGCTTCTTCATATCCTAAAATTTGAGGATAGTTAGGGCTTACATATATGTATTTTGACTCTATAGATAAAATAGAAGTAAGATCTGATCCTTCTTGAACAAGGGCTTTAAACCTATTTTCACTCTTTGTTATACGCTCGTTAAGTTCTATTTGAGTTGTTACATCTCTGAAATTATCAACAATTCCGTTAATATTCGGATCGTCCAATAAATTGGTCATTGTAGACGCCAGCCACCTCCAGGATCCATCCTTGTGTTTACACCTTGCCGTATGCCCTTCAACGGGCACACCATGAGTAGCCAAGACTTCCTTAAGTTTTTCGGAAACAAGTTCAGCATCATCTGGGTGAATGATTTCTCTTAGCTTAAGTTGGTATCCTTCTTCTTCAGTATATCCTAAAACCTGGGTGATTGATGGTGAAATGTATTTCATCTCCCCATTGGCACTTAAAATTGCAATCGCATCTCCTCCATTTTCTATCAATGCCTTAAATCTTTTTTCATTTTCTTTTAAGGCAATTTCAGCAACTTTCCTTTGTGTAATGTCGACCATTAGTCCCCTATACATCACTTCCTTGCCATCCTCTTTTATTACTTTCACCAAATCACTGATCCATTTTAATTGCCCATTTTTATCCAAAAAGCGATACTCAATAATGAAATCATTGTCAGAAAGTGAATTTTCTGAAATCAATTGCATTACATGCTCCTTATCGGCTTCATAGATATGATCCTCCCAAAAATTCGGTGCTTGCATCCATTCCTCTACAGAATAACCTAAAATGTCTTTTACCTGAGGACTGATGTAGTTTATTTCAAATGTTTTGGGGTGGGATTCCCAAAACACCCCTGGTATGGATTCTATCAGTGAGTTAATTTTTTTATTTGATACGTTTAATGCCTCTTGGCTACTCAATTGGTCTAAATACGTCCCTAAATGATAAACTAAGGTGTTAATTAATCTCCTATCATTTTCCAATTCGCTCCTCTTTTCATTGGAATTGGTGTCTTTTAGTATAAAAATTTCCAGAAATAAAGATCCCCTATCCTGTACTATGTATTCTGATTTTAAAGAAAATTTAGTCAGCTTAAAACCAGAGCTGAAATATTCTTTATTTCCAAAAGTAATTTTAGCATATGTTTTTTTAGTGTTTTGCCATGCTGAGGGAAGGATTTTAACTGCCCTTTGGAAAAAATCATCAATTTGAAACCAGGAATAACTTAATCTGCTAATTTTATAAATACAATCTTGTTCTTTAATTCTATTCTGTAAGGACATTACCGTTTTGCCCAGCTTACTTTCCGCTTCCTTCCTTTTAGTGACATCCAAAATAATAGCGTCCCAAACCACACTACCATCTTCTAATTTATGAGGGCTTCCGGTTCCTTTGTGCCATCTCAAAGAACCATCGGGGTGATGGTACCGGTACTCTCTGTTCCAATAGCTTAATTCTGAAGCAGATTTCATTATTGAATCAATATTCCCTTTGATATCATCTTTATGGAACCTTTCATTTATCAAGTGGCTATTCTCCATTACCTGATCTGGACTAAACCCAAAAATTTGAATGGCTCCATTACTCACTAAACCAAAGGTGATTTTACCATCAGGATATCTTTGGAAACGAAATACCACACCCGGTATGTTATCAGAAATTACACGAAATTGAATTTCGTTATTCTTCCTTATAGAAATATCTGTATGGGTACCAGACATCCTTAAAGGTTTTCCATCCTGGGACCATTTCGTAACCTTACCTCTATCATTGATCCATACCTCATGGCCCTCTTTATGCAATAACCTGCATTCTTTATCGTAATAATCAATTTCCTTATTGAAACAAGCTTGTAAAATACCATCTGAAGAATTTCTATCCTCTGGGTGTAATAATTTATACCAGGTGTCCATGGTAATTGGTGCCAACTCCTCAACCTTGTACCCAACCATGGCAGCAAACTGTTCGTTTACCGTCACTTCATCATTTTCAATGTCCCATTCCCAGGTTCCGACCTGTGTGGCTTCTAAAATAGTGTTTAGCCTGTTGGTTTCAATTTCAAGATGCACCTTTGTAACCTCATGGTCTTTTTGACTTTTTTTCAATTCAAGAAGCTTGGTTACCTGCCATGCAAGAATTTTAAGTCCATTAATAGTCTTTTCATTTAATTCCCTCTGTTTAAAATCAATAGCGCAAAGCATGCCCCATAATTGGCCATGCGAGGTCATTAAAGGCACTCCAGCATAAAAAACTATACCTGGGGAAGAATTTACTAGAGGATTTGTTGAGAACCTGGGGTCCTTTCTGGCGTCAGGTACAAGAAGGATTTCTTGGTCCTTACCAACAATAAATTCAGCTAAAGATGATGTGTCGGGAACATCCTTAGCTTCTATTCCCTGACAAGAATTGATCAACACGTTTTCTTCCTCAACTTTAAAAACAATGCTTATAGGTGCCTCGGTTAAAATGGTAACAAGGCTAGTAATGGAATCTAGTTCTGCATCAATTCCCTTATCAATTAATTTATTATCTCCACTTTTGCTGTTAACATCCATTTTATATATAAAAAACTTTGTATTTCACCCCAGAAAATTGTGGGACTATCTAAAAATAAACAATTAATATGAAATCTATGGTAATTAAGACCTTTTAGGGCTTAAAAAAAACATATCCTTCTTTTTTGCACTCACAATATTTGACCTGAATTGTAAATAGTGTTCAAGATAAGGGCTAGGACATAAAAAAACTAGAACCTCAACCAATTGGCTAAATTGAATTTCAAGCGCATGCCAATGTAATACCGACTGGAGGAAATTCTTAAAAATATTGAAGAATGAGCAAATTCAGCACATATGGTAGAAAAGATAATCGCTTCATTTAAACCACGAAAACTAATAAGCCAAAATTCCTTGACAGGACAACTTTAGATTTAAAGCCATCCAAAATTCGAAAAATTTATTGTCATTTAGTTTTCGTGGATAGAACTGTATTTTACAAATTCACTTTTTTGTTTTCTTGGGAAGAAAGATATATCCCTAAAATTAATGCGAGAGACTTCTTGGCATCTTGCCCTGTAACTACAGGAGTACTATTGTTTCTAATGGCCAGAACCATGTCTTCGATCTGTCCTTGGTGTAATTTATAATCAATGGCCATAGGATCTGAAGCGCCACTTCCACCAATGTCTGTTCCTGGAATTACGGCAGTTTCTTCTCCTTTAATATTCCAGGTTACAATTTTCCCACCTTCAAGGATTATATTCCCATTTTCTCCATAAATCTCTAATCGTTCAGGGTTTCCAGGATACAAGGAAGTTCCCCCAGTAATACTGCCTAATGCGCCATTTTTAAAATTGACTATAGCAGTTGCCAAGTCCTCTCCTTCTATTTTATGTACCATGGTTCTAACTTGGCCATAAACTGCCTCAGCATCTCCCATAATATCCAAAAGCAAGTCTATGGTATGTACGCCTTGATTAATAAGCGCCGCACCACCATCACCGTCTTTTGTTCCTTTCCAGCTGCTGCTACTGTAATAGGAAGGATCCCTGTACCAATTTATGGCTGCAGTACCCATAAGGAGTTTTCCAATTTTACCTGCCATTACTGCCTCTTTTAGTTTAAGGTATCCTGGTTTAAGCCTATTTTGAAATATTACGCCTAATTTCACTCCAGCCTTTTCACAAGCATTTATTAATAAATCAGCTCGCTCGGTACTTACCTCAATGGGTTTTTCCAATAAAATATGTTTCCCCGCATTTGCCGCTTCTATAGCCGGTTCTAAATGGTTACCGCTGTGTGTACAAATGCACACCACATCAATATCCTTTCGGCTTAAAAACTGATCGATTTCATAATCTGCCGGCACATTAAATTTATCCGAAGCCTGCTTGGCACGTGCTTCTGTGGAGCTTAATACCGCAACTAGTTCACTTTCTTCACAAGCATTGATGGCTGCTGCATGCATTCCTGCAATGGCTCCAGTCCCTATAATACCAAACCCTAATGGTTTTTGCTTAGTCATTTTATAATGTCTTTTTAATTGTTAAAATTCTTAGTCATTTGCTCCATTGCCCAATTTGTTCTGGCAGCGGAAATTCCGGTACTTGGACATTCCCATCCTCTTTCTAATAACTCATCCACTATAGATTTAATTAGAAAAAACTGAATGTTTTCTGGCATTTCAAATTGGAAAATCTCATCCTCTTTGCCATCTCTTTTTAAGGTAACAGAAGTTCCCCAAAAGCAAGGAAACCTTATTTCTCCTTGATTCCCAATGATTACAATTTCATCCTTTTGGGAAGATTCACCTGTGGTAAAGCACCAATTCCCAGTACCCAACACACCACTTTCAAAAGAAAAATTACCCAGAACAATGTCTTCGGCAGGGTATTTTCCCGACTGATTGGCAGCCATACCATTTACTTCTTTTATTGGTCCAAAAAGAAAATCAAAATAATCCAATTGGTGAGAGCCTAAATCATAAAAGTATCCTCCCCCTGCAATGGATGGGTCTATCCTCCAATTTTCCACAGTATTTTCTTCTACATCCGGGTGGTTGGCTTTATTAATGACCACGCTTAAATACCTGGGCTCTCCTATTGCACCTTCTGCTAATAAGCTTTTTACTTTCAAAAAATTAGGAAGAGTCCTACGGTAATAAGCCACAAAAAGAGGCACCCCTGCTTCTTCACAAATCTTAATCATCTCTAAACACTCCGCATGATTTCTAGCCATAGGCTTTTCAACGTACACCGGTTTACCTGCATTTGCAGCCTTCCGGGTAAGTTCTAAATGAGAATCAGGTGGCGTCGCAATATAAACAGCATTAACTTCTGGATCATTAATGAGTGCATCTGCATCGTCATACCATTTAGGCACCCCATGCCTTTCAGCATAATCTTTCGCTTTTTCTGCATTTCTGCGCATCACGGCTACTACAGATGAACCTTCAATTTTATTCATTGCGGGAGCGCTTTTTTTCTCGCATACACTTCCGGCACCGATCACACCCCAATTAACCTGACTTGAATTAAATTTTTTCATGCTTTAAATCTTACCTCAATTATTTACTATAATAATCATTACAGTAATCTTCTAAATTAAAATCAAACGAATCAATACGTTATTGTTGACCATTTCAAAATTAAGGTATTTTTGACAAAAGCCGATAGCCGAAAGCTTTTCCTTGATATTTTTTTGGTGAAGATGTTATATTAGTGGAAGAGTGGTGAAACCTTGCCCTGTTGAATTAAAGCGCTCTTGTCTGAACACTTTTTCAATTGTGGTCTACTTAAATTAATGATAAACCCCTGTTCGCTATACTTGGGATGGGTTTTAAGCAGAAAAAGATCTGTTAAACCTCTCCAAAACAAGGCAGCATCACTCTTTTCCGCCTCAGTGCCAAAATAAGGATGTGTAATGACAATAGGTTTTGCTTAAAGATGATTTTAACCCGAACTTGATCCACCAATCCCTGATGCTCCTATTGGCTATTTTGAATAAATCTTGAAAAAAAATACATTTACTAACTGATTATCAATAAGGTATTTGTTTAGTTATAGGAAAGGTTTTAAAATTCAAACCCAAAGCCTGCGAAAGTGCTTCTATTGTTTGTTTCAGGTATTGGTAATTTCAGCACACAATGGCATGGCCACCGCATGCTGAAACCTGAAAGGTTGGACCAACAATACACCCTAATAAAGCGATTGTTTACCTCAATCAAACTGAGGTAAATTGAGGTTTGGATCTATGTTTTCGTTAGAATCTTGCATAGATTTCCAGGAAACAGGATCCCCTTTTTCGGCAGCCATCCTGCCCAAAATTGCGGTATAGGTAGAGGTCGCACCTGAGGCTGATTCATTAAGGAATTTACCTGAATTGATACTACCTATAAAACTTTTAACTTTGTTTTCATTGGAATCATGTAATGCAGAGGTAAAAACCCCAGCAGCCCGTTGACTTCGGTCTTGGTTGGCACTTTCATGTCTTATCACCCCTGAATCCCAGGTATTCTCGCCATCTATAAATACACCTCCACTGTAATGTGCTGTTGCTATTCCTTTACTACCAATAAAACGAGCACAAACATCACCGAAAGTGGGTCCCAATTGAGTGGAATGAAAACTCACCCTGATATTGTCTGGATATTTATAGATCACTTGATAATTGTTCCAGGCATCTCCAAAAGCATTGTTATGATCTCTACCTCCTGATCCCATTGCGGTCAAAGGTTTTCTATTTAAAGCCCAACTGCAGACATCCAGCATATGGATTCCTTGATCCAAAAGAATACCACCAGACAAAGACCTAAAGTGAAACTGATTTCGAATCATTGCTTCCGATTTAGACATATTGTCTATGGGTTTTAACGGGAGACCGGATGCCAGGTAATACAATTGTGCGTTCACTACATCCCCAATAGCTCCTTCCTGAACCCTCTTAACCATTTCCTGGTAAGCAGTAGCATGTCGGATTTGGAAACCCACAACCATGCTTAATTTTCCATTAATGGTACTGCCAGCTTTTTCTATTCTTTTTACACCTGCTACATCTATCGCTACAGGTTTTTCACAATAAATATGCTTTCCTGCTGCAATGGCAGCTTCTACAAATTCAGGATGGGTATAGGCTGGTGAAGAGATTAATACCGCTTCCACATCCTTATTGTTGAGAAGCTCCATATAAGCTTTAGATCCCTGATAAATGTTTTTTGGATCAATTTTCCCAAATCCCTTATCCTTATTTAGCCCATCCAGTTTTTCTTTGGCTACTTTAAGCTGGTCATCAAACAGATCAGCCATTGCCATGATATTAACATTGGTATGTTTTGACATCGCAGTAATTACAGATGTCCCTCTATTTCCACAACCGATTATGCCAAGCTGAATAGCAGAATTGGCTTTTGTGCCAAACACTGTACTTGGTTTCAAAATTGTAATCGCAGACACTGCTGCCGCGCCTTTGATAAAAGACCTTCTTTCTATTTTTGTCATTTGGTGGTTTGTTTATCTATTTTCTATGTATAAATACCGATTGGGTTTTGGATTAACTTATAATATCATGGACGACATGCCCACTTACATCTGTAAGCCTAAATCTCCTCCCTTGGTGTTTGAAAATTAATTTTTCATGGTCCACCCCTAGCAAGTGGAGCATTGTCGCCTGAAAATCATGCACATGAACCGGATCCTTAACTATATTGTAACCAAATTCGCATGTTTCTCCATGGGTGTACCCTTTTTTCACACCACCACCGGCCATCCACATGGTAAAACATCTTGGATGATGGTCCCTTCCGTAATTGTCAAGTGTTAATTTACCCTGCGAGTAATTGGTCCGGCCAAATTCACCTCCCCAAACTACCAGGGTATCTTCCAGCAAGCCCCTTTGTTTTAAATCCATCACCAAAGCAGCACCTGCCTGATCCACACTTTTACTCATGATTTTAATGTCACGGGGTAAATTTCCATGCTGATCCCAACCTTGGTGGTAGAGTTGGATAAACTTGACATCTTTCTCAGCCAATCTTCTAGCCAAAAGGCAGTTGGCAGCAAAGGTTCCAGGTTTTCTGGAATCAGGACCGTACATGTCATATATATAGTCAGGCTCTTTAGAAATATCCATGGTGTCGGGCACAGAAGATTGCATTCTGTAGGCCATCTCATATTGAGAAATCCTGGAATTAATTTCCGGATCCATTACCTTGTCATACTTTATATCATGAAGATCTTTCAGTGCATCTAACATTCTTCTTCGACTCTTAGCGCTTAACCCATTGGGATTATTCAGATAAAGCACAGGGTCTTTTCCAGATCTAAACTGGACCCCCTGATGCAATGAAGGTAAAAACCCACTCCCCCATAATTTAGCATATAAGGGTTGTCCTCCAGCCTTGCCTCTCGAAAGTAAAACACAAAATTCAGGAAGGTTCTTATTGTCACTGCCTAAACCATAACTTATCCAGGAACCCATCGAAGGTCTACCACTTAATTGTGATCCTGTTTGAAAAAAGGTAATGGCAGGGTCATGGTTTATTGCTTCGGTGTGCATGGATTTAACAAAACACAATTCATCTACAATTTTAGCGGTGTGCGGCATCAATTCACTTACCCAGGCGGCGCTTTGCCCATATTGGGCAAAATCAAAAACTGAGCCGGCAAGAGGGAAGGAATTTTGACTTGAAGTCATACCCGTTAAGCGTTGTCCTGCCCTGATTGATGCCGGTAACTCCTGACCAAAGCGCTCATTAAGCAATGGTTTATAATCAAACAGTTCCATTTGGGAAGGTCCCCCACTTTGAAAAAGGTAGATCACCCTCTTGGCTTTTGGAACCAAAGGAAGCCTACCGAGGCCAGCTTGTTTACTACCTCCTATATTGGCCAGGAGATTTCCTGGGTCCAATAAAGAAGACAAGGCCACACTTCCTAAGCCCAGGCTGGTCTTCGTTAAAAACTGACGGCGATCCATTTTTGGATCATGTAATAAACTCATTTTCTTAATTTATTATTCCTAAATCCCATGCACTTCCAGCACAGCAAATACTCGTTTTAAAATCAGCCTATCTTTTGTAGATGGCCTCATCATAATTCATTAAAGTGGAATTGACAAGCGTAAAGGCTGCCAATTTCTCCTTTGGCAAGCTTTCATCTCTTACATATTCCCCAACCTGAAGCAAACTATCTGCCTCATGTGGGACATTCTGAAATTCAGTGAGCTCATTTTGGTACAATTCTTCTAAAATCATCAATTCATTAGGCTCAGGATTCCTACTCGTTATTGCTCTGAAACCATATTTTAACTGATCCGAAGTTTTTTCTCCACCAACTTTTAACATCTTTTCTGCGAGAACCCTGGAGGCTTCTATGTACTGAGGGTCATTCATAAGCACCAGCGCCTGCAGTGGGGTATTGGTATTTTGTCTTTTGATGATACAAACATATTTATCTGAAGCATCAAAATTAATCATCGCCGGAGGAGGTGCACTTCGTTTCCATATGGTATAAAGACTTCTTCTGTACAAATTGTCTCCTGTATCTTCAATGTATTCATTTGCATATTCAGCAGTTAACTCCCTCCAAAGTCCCTTGGGTTGGTAAGGCTTCACACTTTCCCCTCCGATTTTTGGTACCAATATGCCACTTGAGGCCAAAGCCTGATCCCTAACCATTTCCGCAGGAAGACGAGATGCATTGGCTCTTGATAACCATATATTTGAGGGATCTTTTTCCCTTGCGTCATTCTTCAAGGTAGAGGATTGCTGATAGGTAGCTGAGCTTACCATCATTTTTAGCAGCTGCTTAAGGTCCCATCCTGATTCCACGAAATTTACGGCTAGCCAATCCAGTAATTCGGGATGAGAGGGAAATTCACCCTGGTTTCCAAAATCATCGGGTGTTGCCACTATTCCTTTACCAAATAGCATCTGCCAGTATTGGTTGACCACTACTCTGGCCGTTAAAGGATTTTCTTTATGCAGTAGCCATTTAGCCAATCCCAACCTATTTTTAGGAAGCTCTTCAGGAAAAGCAAACAATACGGCTGGAGTCTGAGGAAAAACCTGCTCAGTAGGTGCATCATAAACCCCTCTGTCTAGAATAAAAGTCCCTCTTTCTTCACTTCTTTCCCGCATAACCATGACTTCAGGCTTGGCACTAACTAATGCATTTTCCTTTTTCCGGAGTTGATGCAGGGAATTCACCTGATTTTTGTATTGTTGATTTACCACAGAAAAATAATAGTCCTGTAAGGCAGCATTGTTTCCCTCCTTTAAATTGTTCAATATTGGGTCTGGGATCCCTGCCAACATTTGGGTTTCGATAGCGGTTAGTTTTCGGTCAAAAACCCGGATTTCATCTACAAGAGAATGGTCTAATGTTTCTGCAAAATTGGTCCCTCGTTTTCCTATCTGTAAATTCCCAGGGTGACCAATGCCTCGTTTTTCTTTGCCATAGGCCAATATGCTTTGCTTCAAATGATCGGTAACAACCTTATGTCCGAGTGGCTTCCCATTCATATAAATTTCCAAACCAGCAGCTTTACTCGATCCATCATAAGTCATGGCAAGATGTACCCATTCCCCAACTGGTACAATCTCTTCAGTATGAATTTCTATGGCATTTGCTGGCCAAGTATGGCTCATCAATCCTGCCAATCTTCCATCTTCTCTGATTAACAATTCATAACCTCTAAAACCATTTGCAAAACCACCTGTTTTGGAAAAAATTGGCCCATTTAAACTGTCCTCCATTGCTTTGTACCACAAACTGATGGAAAAAGGATCACTCCGCTCAAAATATGCGATATCAGAACCCAAGTCAACATAACTGTCTCCAACCAATTGAATCCCCTTACCAAACTTCCCATCCACAGTCAATATCTCCTTGTCCTTTTGAATAACCACCATGTCTGCTGGCTTGGTCTTATTGGCTAAGTTTTTAAATTTATTATCCATTGGTTTATCAAGTGGATAATGACCGATTTGACCTTTTAATGCAAATTGGGAGGTTGATTTAGAATTGAGACTAGCCAACCAGCTTTCAAAGGATTTAGAAGCCTGATTTTTAACACTATCAATAGTTGTTTCTTTTTCCCGAATTTCTTCATTGATATAGGCGATTTTTTTCTCCACCTCTTCATCGTCTTTCAGGATCAAGGTAGGGCTTGCATCACCTACATAAGGCACTTGACCCGTTTCATTGATATTGTTAAAAAATGCATATAACTGGAAATATTCCTTTTGAGAAATAGGGTCATATTTGTGGTCATGGCATCTAGCACACTCTGTAGACAATCCTAAAAATGCTTTACCAAGGGTATTGGTACGGTCAGCGACATATTCTACACGATACTCCTCAGGAATAATCCCTCCTTCCTGGCTCTGTGGATGGTTGCGGTTAAATCCTGTTGCGAGAATTTGGTCATAGGTCGGGTTTGGCAATAGGTCTCCGGCCAATTGCCAGAGAATGAAATCATCATAGGACAAGTTTTCATTGAATGCTTTTATTACCCAATCTCTCCAAGGCCACATATTTCTCATACCGTCATCCTGGTAGCCGTTTGAATCTGCATACCTGGCCAGGTCCAACCATTTAGAGGCCAACCTTTCGCCATAATGTGGGGATTCCAAATATTTATCCACCAACTTTAGGTAAGCTTCATTGGAGTTATCGTTTATAAAACCCTCCACATCATCCATAGAGGGCGGCAAACCAGTTAGATCAAAAGAAAGTCTTCTAATCAGGGTTTCTTTGCTAGCCTTTTCTGATGGTTCCAATCCTTTTGTAAGCATTTTAGCATAGACAAAATGATCTATTTCATTTTCAGCCCATGACAAGGCTTTATCATCCAGGGTGGGAGTATTTATTTTTTGAGGGGGAATAAAGGACCAGTGAGGTTTGTATTTGGCACCCTGTTCGATCCATCGGGTAATTAGTGCAATCTCCGTTTCAGAAAGTTTTAAGTTGGATTCAGCAGGTGGCATTTTTAGGTCTGCTTCCTCTGAAACTATCCGCTGATAAACTCCACTCTTCATAGGATTTCCAGGCACTAAAGCATAATGGTCCTTATTCTCACCAATTAAGTCAAGTGCATCAGCTTCCACATCCAATCTTAAATTGGCTTCTCTTTTATTGACATCCGGCCCATGGCAGGCAAAACACCGGTCAGACAAAATGGGTTTGATATGCAAGTTAAAATCCACCATTTCTGGTAATTGTTCTTCCACTTCCTCCGAAAACTCAATGGGCTGATTAAATGGGACAAGCCAAATAACAACCAAAAAAATGGTTAAAAATATAGCTGTTTTTAATATAAGACCTTTGTTCATTTTTGACACGATTGGCAAAATTATTCAATCTAATATACGAATTGCCTTTATATTATTTAATGAAAATGTCATGACCTGAAGTATTTGTGTTTGTAAGGACAATGCACAAAACTTCCGGTCATGACAATTGTTATCCGATAAGCTATTTATCGATCTTAATACTTACCGGGTTTAAATCCGAGCGGTTAATTATTTACCAACCTGGATTTTGTTCTAAATTTTTATTGAAAGAAATTTCATTGTCAGGAATAGGCAATAGGTTGTGTCTATCTTCGTATCCATTTGGAAATTTCACCTCAATCAAACCTCCATCAGCAGCCTTGATATCAACAGGATAAAGGTCCTGGCCAATTTTCCATCGTTTAATATCAGCCCATAAAATTCCTTCTCCAAAAAACTCAACAACGCGCTCATGTCTTAACTTCTCTCTGGCAGCCTCTTGAGAAAGATCAGTTGGCAATGAAGTAATTGTTACATCGGTTCGTTCTGTTCTTATTCTATTGATAATGCCAATGGCTTCAGGTATATTTTGATTGGTCTCAATAAGCGCCTCAGCCTTTGCCAATAACACATCAGCATATCGCAGTACGATAAAATTCAATGGAGAAACCCTGGGGCTAAGTAGGGCTATTCCCTCACCTACATTTTTCCGTAATCCAAATCCTACCCTCTGACCGGTATGATTAGGCACATCTTCAGGATATAACCTACCCTCAAAGGTCGCTCCAGGCCTTAATATTGAGAAATCCAATCTTGGATCCCTTCCCTCAAACTCATTGTTAGGATCAACGGCTGAACCATCGATCATTTCATATTCGTCTATAATATGTTGTGTAGGTGCAGGATCACTCGCTCCTGCGGCAGCCACACCACCTGGAAGGGCCAGCCATGCAAAGAAATTTCCCTGACCTTGTTCACCAGCTATGTACTGAATATCAAATAAAACCTCTTCATTGTTCTCATTGTCCAACTTAAAGAGTCCTTCATAGCTTGGAAATAAATCATACATTCCCAAGGCATCAATTTGCTCGATCATCTGCAAGACCTCGGTGTATTTATTTTGATACAAATAAGCCCTCATTTTCATACCCAAAGCTGCGCCTTTGGTAACCCTACCCAATTCATAGCTTACAGGTTCTGAATTTTGAATCGCTATATCATAATCTGAAATGGCCTGAGCCCATGTCTCTTCCAGGGTATTTCTACTTAGTTCGGTTACTTCCTGAGTATTTAACTTGGTTAATATGATGGGCACACCACCATAAGCATCCGCTAATAATGCATAAGCAATCCCTCTGAGAAAATGTACCTCCCCCAAATAGGTGGCTTTTTTATCTGCAGGAAGATCAACATTTTCTAAATTGGCAATAAAATCATTGGAGAAATTAATGATCCTATAGCACATCGTCCATCGCTCATCTACTAAACCGCCTGTAGTACTTGCTGTAATTGAACCGTTACCAATTTGCTTTTCCAAACCATTCCAGTGTGCCCACTGGTAAGCATAAGGTGTGATGGCATCAAAAGTCGGCCCTGAACCATATACTCCTCTATGTTTCAAAACACTATAGATACCATTTAAAGCCAATTTAACATCATTTTCATTTTGCCAAAATGAAACCGTTGTAATCCTGTCTGTAGGATATACTGCAAGAAATTCCTCACCACAGCTACTAAAAAGAAGCATGCCCAGGACTACATAATTTATTTTAAATATCTTTATCGTTTTCATAATGCTTATAGATTAATATTGACACCAAGGGAAAGAATTTTTGGTAAAGGATAAAAATTATCCCCCGAATCAAACGTGTTTCTTTCGGGGTCAAATCCCTCATAGTCTTTGGATACTAATGAACCTATATTTTGGGCATTCCCATAAACATATAGTTTTTGAAGTCCAAGTCTTTCTGTTAATGCAGAAGAGAAAGTATAACCTAATTGGATATTTCTGAGCTTAACAAATGAAATGTCGCTTACCCAATAAGAGGATGCTTCACTTCTCCATGTATCACTTATTGAAATCCTTGGTACTGTTGTACTTTTATTGTCAACCGTCCAGGCATCTCTCCATTTTTCAGTGATTGTTCCTCCGGAAATTCCCAAAGGTTGGGTCCAGGCATTCTGGGTATAAACATTTGCCCCAGCTATTCCCATGATCACAGTACTTAAATCAAAACCTTTATAATTAACACTTGGTGTAATACCAAAAGTGTATTTAGGGATGGTATTCCCCAAAGCCATTTTATCCTCAAAACCCAGACGACCATCATTGTTAACATCTTCATATTTCAATTCACCTGCTTGTGGAACATATCCATTGGCAGACATGTGTTCTGATGCTTCCTGGTCAGTTTGGTAAATCCCTATGGCTTTATAACCATACAATTCACGGTAGGAAAACCCTTCGCGAATCAGGTACAATTGATCTGGTGAATTTTCTCTGAATTTGGTTACCTGATTTGCGATATAGGTCATGTTGACGCCAATATTGTAACCTACATCATCTCTGTCTTTAGCCAATTTTGAGTAATTGATGTTAAACTCAAAGCCATTGTTGGTCATTTCTCCAACATTTTCAAAGGGAGCACTTACCCCGCCAAGAATTGATGGAATAGGCAATTGGACAATAATATCATTTGTCGTTTTCCTGAAATAATCTGCTTCCACGAAAATCCTATTGTTCAATAAACCAAATTCAATTCCCAAATCTGTGGTTACGGAAGTTTCCCATCCAATGCTCTCATCCACTAGAGCAGTAATGCCCGCTCCAGGCGCAAAACTTCCTGAAAAATTGTAGCTAAGTCCATTGGTTTGATTTACTACAGCTAGGTATGGCCAGTAGGAATTGATATTCTGATTTCCCAGTTGCCCCCAGGATGCGCGTATTTTAAGGTCTGATATTAAATTTTGGCTTTTCATAAAGGCTTCTTCGCCAAGTCTCCAACCTGCTGAAAATGCTGGAAACACACCCCATCGATAGTCTTCTTTAAACCTGGAACTACCATCCGCTCTAAGGTTCATTTCAAAAAGGTACTTGTCTGATAAGGCATAATTTACACGACCAAAATAAGACATCATTCTGAGTTCACTCATGTTTCCATTGGCTTGAAAACCTGCGGTTCCTGCATCTACCTGAATCATCCCCTCTTTTGGTGGGTCTGACCTTCTACCATATACGTCTTTGATTACAGTACTCTCTATTTGAATACCAGCAATGGCAGAGATATTATGAATTTCATTAAAGGTTTTGTTAAAGTTCAAGGTAGAGAATAAGGTGTTATAATTGCTTTGAACATTCTCTCTACTAGCCTCCAAAATGGTAAGGTAATCCAGGTTTTTTCCTTCTACCCCTGTATTGGTATATCCATAAACCAAATTGTTGTGTCGGTCTCTCAAATTACTATTGTACTGTGAAGTAAAATTGGCCTTCAAAGTCAAGTAATCGGTGAAATCAATGTCTGCAAAAACATTCATTTTAAAAAAATTGTTTTCTGTAAGAGAAAGCCCATTGGCTGTTTCTATTAATGGATTTCTATTGCCAACAATTGTATTTCCACTGCTGTTAATTGCCTGAACAGAACCAAATCTACCATCTTCAGTATAAGGCGCTGTAAAAGGATATCCCCCATTGGCGAAAATATACATCATTCGCCCAAGGTTAAATGGTTCTTCAGAAGATTTTTTGATACCATTAATCCGGCCACCGATGGTTATCCAATCTTTTATTTTAGATTCCAGGTTTAAAGTAAGTCCATATCTACTTGAATTGGAATTGAGCATGATCCCGTCCTGATTCAGATAATTCATGGATACATAAAACTTGGTCATCTCCGAGCCACCTTTTACGGATACATTGTGTTCTGTAATAGGGGCCTTTCTAAACACTTCATCAAAGAAATTGGTATTTGGATAAACATAGGGATCATTATTATTTCTAAACTCATTAATAACTGACTCTGGAAACAAAGCGCTACCTCCTTGATTGGCTAAGGCTTGATTCCACATTCCCATGTACTCTGCACTGTTTTCTATAATGTTATAACGTCTTCCCAGGCTTTGCTGTCCAACATAACTTCCAATATTAATACTGGTTCTTTCTCCAAATTTTCCTGATTTTAGTGTAATTAAAACCACACCATTTGCTGCTCTAGACCCATAAATGGCAGAACTTGCAGCATCCTTCAATACCGTCATGCTTTCGATATCATTGGGATTGATCTCATTAATAGAAGCTTCTACACCATCCACAAGTATAAGTGGATTTGAATTGTTTAAAGTACCCCATCCTCTTACACGAATCTGGGCACCATCACTACCTGGTTTTCCTGAGTTTTGACTGATCCAAACACCTGGCACCTGTCCACTCAATGCCTGAGAAGCATTTGTAAGCGGCCTGTTCTGAAGCTCCTCATCAAAATTAACAGAAGAAACGGCACCCGTTAGGTTTTCTCTCTTTTGAGTACCATATCCTACTACCACTACCTCATCAAGAGATGAGGTATCCTCCAGCAAAGTAATGTTTACAATGCTTTGGTCTGAAACCTGAATTCTTTGGGAAACAAAACCTATAAATGAAAATACAAGGGTTGCGCCTTCATCTACATTTAAAGTGTATTTTCCATCTAAATCTGTGGCTGTACCTATGCCTGTACCTGGTACCGAAACTGTAACGCCTGGAATGGGTTCCCCATTTTCATCTACTACAGTGCCCTTAACTTCTGCTCTCAACGAGTTTTCATTCGCATAATTGGGTTTAACTAAATTGGTGTTACCGTACCCGAAAACTGGTGAAAATAGAAATATTATCATAATAAGAAGGCTTGAAAAAGCCCGTCTGGTATAGGGTAAGTAAACCCTACTTCTAACAAGTAATGATTTCTTCATTGATTTGAGGTTTTAAATTAAATTAATCATAGATAATGAAAATAAATAATGACAAAATGTAGGAATAAGTCACTTCATATGTAAGATTTTAATCGTTTAAGAAAATTATAGTTAATTTAAATTATTAGATATATAATTAAAAATTAATATTAACAATAAAATGGATTAAAGTCTACCATTTAAAACAAATAATCACTATAAATTACAATTAAATATTAGAAGTTATTTTTTCATATCGCCAATGCTATGGCTTTGATCCATAAACCTAAAGGGTTCAAAAGTCCTTGTTAAAAGGAAAGACCTCTCTCCTATTAAAAAATCAAAGTGCACTTTCAGTGAAAACGGTGAACTTCTACCTACTTCCTGTTTTCTACCTCACATTCTAGCCACCAAAAAAAACAAGTATTAATACCCACAGATTGAAAACTTGGCAAATGGATGCTTAAACCCTAAATAAGCAATAGACACTCTATTACGTGCTGAAATCTCTTCAAAATGGATCAAAAATCATTAACAATACTTGTTCACTTGCATCACCCATCCCTTTAAAGCTTTCATTTTTGATGGTATACCCGTATATTTTCATTTCTTGAACACAGCTCAAAATAACTTATGAAACCAGCTCATCTATCAATAGCCTTTTTTGCCATTTCATTGCTCACCGGTTTTTATAGTCTGGCACAGGCTACTAAAAGCCATTCTGATATAGTATACCCCACTTCTTTTGTCCATCCGGGAATTTTGCAAAATAAAGCTGATTTGGATTATATGAAATCCCAAATCCAGCAAGGAATAGAACCCTGGAAAACTTCCTTCGAAAATTTAAAGGAAGAATCTGAAAATGATTTTAAAGTTCAGGCTTTTACCCATGTGGTCAGGGGTTCCTACGGACGGCAAGGTCAAGGACATAGAGAACTCTCTGCAAGTGCTAAAGAAGCTTACAGACAGGCATTGCTATGGTACATCACAGAAGAAAATTCACATGCTACAAAAGCCATTGAAATCATCAATGCATGGTCTGGCCAACTATGGGATTTTGATGACAATGATGCAAAGTTGATCGCCGCATTGACGGGTCAGTATTTTCTTAACGCAGCAGAGATATTGCGTTACAGCCAATCCGGCTGGGATCAAAAAAAAATTGAAGAATTTGAGCAAGTAATGCTTACTGTCTTCTATCCGTATATCAAGGATTTCTTCACAGAGGCCAATGGCAATTGGGATGCTGCCATGATCAATACCATGCTAGGTATAGGTATATTCACAGACCGACCAGATATTTTTAGAAGAGCTATGGACAGGTATTTTTGGGGGCCGAATAACGGAGGAATTACCAAATACATCTACCCCAATGGTCAAATTCAGGAAACCACCCGAGACTGGCCACATGTACAATTAGGACTAGGTGAATTTGCAAAAGCTGCTCAAATAGCCTGGACCCAAGGGGTAGATTTCTATACTGTTGCAGACAACCGACTTGCGCTGGGCTTTGAATATACGGCCAAGTTTATGCTTGGTGAGGAGGTACCTGTTTATGGAGTTATTTCACAAAGAGGCCGTGGGGAATTTAGAGATATTTACGAGTCTGTTTACGCCCATTACTCCAAAGTGAAGCAAGTCAATATGCCTTACACCAAAAAGACGCTTGCTTTTACAAGGTCAAGCTCAACCTGGGGGTTTTTAGAAGCGCAAAGGGCACCAGTTCAACAATCACCAATTTCCAAAAATGTCAATGATATTCTAGGAAATGCCAGAGTACAAACTGGTGCAAGTAATAAATTAGCTCAATTAAATGAAGATGAATTTATAAAGGTAAATCCAGGTCAATCCATCCAAAAAGCCATTGAAAAGGGAAGTGAATCTGGAAAAAAGATTTTATTGGCAAAAGGCCAACATGTGCTAAAGGAAACCCTGAGGTTACCTGATAACACTCATTTGGAAGGTTTTGGTTTGTCTACCATTCTATTACTCGACGAAAAGGCAAGTGGCCTAACCATAGGAAACCAAAATCCTGAAACTGAAAACATCACTTTAAAAAATTTTGTAATTGAAGGTAGAACAAGTGCCGAAGCAGAATATGACCCAAACCAAGGCAGAAGATCTCGTGCAAGACAATCAGCTCCTAGAAGAGAAGGCTTGGTTTTAGCCGCTGATTTACCAAACCAAATCCGAAATATTCAACTTGAAAACCTCACAGTAAGAAATTTTACCAAAAATGGGGTTTCGCTGCGAGGAGTTACCAACATTAGTATCATTAATTGTGATTTTAGTGAAAATGGCTCCAACGTAGTACCTGGAAAAGGCCTGCATCATAACCTGCACCTGTTCCGTTCCACCAACATTGCCATTAAAGAGAGTAGGTTTAGCAATTCACCTTGGGGTTCAGGAATTTTGGCCAGTCTATGTGAAAGTATTACCATAGCAAACAATGAAAGCAGTAGGAACAAATTGGATGGCATTCAGATCAATGAATCTCAAGCGATAGCGATTACAGAAAACCTATTGGAGGGAAATGATCGGAACGGATTGTTTTTAGAACAACTAAACAAAGGTAATCGTCAATTAACAATCAATGATAACCTTATCCGCAACAATGGAGCATTGGGTATAAATTACCCGGAAAATTCTGAAGAATTATGGACTTATAATTTGCTGCAACACAATAAATGGAGTAATACAGCCACCGTTCCTAACGACCTTTTCCTTGAGAAATGGAATAAAGTAGCTCAAAACCTTAATTTACCTGATGAAGTAAAAGCGCAGCGTAACAATCCATTACTTGCGGCACGTTATTTACTTAATTATTTTCAGAATAGAACAAGTATAAAACATCCCTCAGACAATGACAATTATTCCGGAAATCCCTCCCAAAAAGACATTATTCATGCTGAAAATGCCTTGAATCATGTAATGGTTGGTCAACCCGCTTACCCCTCTCAATTTGTAGGATGGGATATTAATTGGGAGAGTCAGCCTGTGAAGGACAAAGAATGGGTTTGGCAACTAAACAGAATGGTATTCTGGCAAAGCATGGGCAAGGTTTACAAAGAAAATCACGATGAAAGATATGCCATCGAGTGGAACAAACAAATTATGGATTGGGTGATTAAAAACCCCAGAGACATGGATCACCCATTAGCCTGGAGATCCATTGAAGCTGGTATTCGAGGCAACAGGTGGACCCAGGTATTTAACTATTTTCTTCATTCACCAAATTTCAGTCCCGAAGCTCTGGTATTCTTTTTAAGCAGTGTTTATGACCATAGCGAATTTCTGATGACTAAATACAGCTCTGGGAGCAACTGGGCCCTTATGGAAGCCGAAGGAATGGCTTTTATTGCCATGACTTTCCCTGAATTCAAGGCGTCAGACCAATGGTTGGATGAAGCTATAAAGCGGTTTAACAATGAAATACATGAACAAGTCTATCCTGATGGCCACCAAAGGGAACTGGCTTTTGGTTATCATATGGGGAGTATTAGTTGGTTTTTAAGGACTTATGAACTTGCTCAAATGAATGGAATGGAAAATCGCTTTTCGGAAGATTACCTAAGCTTGATCGAAAAAATGGCAGAAGTACCCATGAAACTTGCATTTCCAGATGGTACTTCGCCTCAGTTTGGAGATGCATGGACAGGTAACCCTGGACAGCATTATGAAAAACTACAAACCTGGGCAGCGCTTTTTGACAGACCTGATTTTCTGTATGTGGGTACTGAAGGAGAAAAAGGCATCAAACCCGAACAGACAGCATTTGCTTTCCCCCAAAGTGGATTGTACTCCATGAGAAGCAGCTGGGATCCTTCTGCCCTTTCTTTGGTATTAAAATGTGGCCCAGATGGTGGTGGACATAGTCAGCCTGACAATGGCACCTTTGCGCTTTATGCAGGCGGAAGAAACCTCACACCAGATTCAGGGAGCTTTATCTATAGTGGCGATCCTGAAGGTAGGGCTTGGTTCAGGCAAAGCAAAGTTCACCAAACCCTCACCCTGAACGGGGAAAACATTGCCTATGCTCCAAAACTACTCCTTTGGCAGCCCGGAGAAAAACATGATATTCTGGTGGTGGAAAATCAGAATTATGAAGGAATGGCGCATAGAAGGGCCGTGATTTTTTATAACAAATCATTATTCATCATTATTGATGAAGCTATAGGGGATGACCAAGGTATTCTTGACCTGAATTTCCAGCTCACTCCCGGAAAGGTGGAATTGGATGAGAAACAGCTTGCTGTTAAAACCTTATTTGATGAGGGCTATAACCTTTCAATCAAAGCGCAGGAGACCGAAGCGCTAAAGCTAAACCCAATGGAAGGTCAGGTATCCTTTATCTATACTAAGAAGGAGCCAAGGCCTGCATTTTCTTTTCAGAAAGATTGGAATGGTAAGGGAAAAGGCATGAGGTTCGTTACAAGTCTTGAACCTTTTAAAGGAACAACCCCTTCTGATGTGGTTGTTAAAATAGCCTCTAAAACTAAAATTGGTAGTAAGAAAGTCACCTTAGAGATAATCAATAATGGAGAAAAAGAAAGCATAAGCTATGAGTTAGAGTAGGTAAACCTTATTAATGCTGTAGCCATTACGTAACGGAAGATCAATGCCTATTTCGGATTAAACTCTATAGTCCTAAACAAAAAAATCCCCCGACCTTTGAAAGTCGGGGGAAATTAGTATAATCTAAAATACCATTGCTACACAATCAATAGATCGAGATTTATAGCGAGTATTGAATTAATATCCCGGATTTTGTGGGAAATCATTTTTAGTTCTATCAATCTGGCTCTGAGGAATAGGTCGAAGTGTATGGTATTCCTGAATATTAGGGCCACCATTTGGATTGTACATTTTAACTCTCTCCAACAGTTTTCCTGTTCTTTTCAAATCAGTCCATCTATGCAATTCTCCAGCCAACTCTCTTCCTCTTTCGTCAAGGATCATGTCAATGTCCAACTCAGAGGCAGTAATCAAAGGAATTTCCTCTCCACCAGGAAATTCAGCTCTTTTCCTAAGCGTATTGAAATAAGTTACTGCTTCATCCAATTTACCTTGCATCATTAAAGCTTCAGCAGCAATAAGGTAAGTTTCTCCCAATCGCATGTACATATAATCCCTTCCATTATTTCTTTCATAAGGATAACGGTGTTTTTGTACGGTAGGAGAAAATACATCATTTCTGTCTTTCACAATAACCAATCGATAAGGTGCATTCGCTATTTCCTCTTCAGAAAATTCTTGTCTAATCGGATCGTTTGTAAACCAAGCTGCGGTATCTCCTATAGAGAATCCTGCAGGCACATTGGCTTCATCATTGTACAGCCAAGCTTCTTTGAAGGTAACGCTATATCTAGAATCGTTTCGGATATGTAATCCTCCATTTCTATAGTCATTTCCAAACAATGTAGTTAGCGTAAAATCAGTTGGCCAGAAACGTGCGATACCAACATGGTACATATCATCCCCAATTAAACCTGGGAGCAACCATTGTCTTGGACCAAGGAATCGTTGAAGTTCATTTCCAGGGTTGTTTACTTCTGTATTGTCACCCCATTGAACAGACCAGATTACCTCTGAATGTCTTTGGTTAAACGGATCGAAAATATCAGCATAGTTATCCAATAGCTGATGTCTTCCTCCTTCAATTACTTTAATCGCAAGTTCTGAAGCCTTTGCCCAGTTACCCATGGTAAGGTATACCTTTGCCAATTGGTTGGTAGCAGCATCATTAGTAGGCCTTCCGTACTGAACTTGTTCCATAGGAAGGTGTTCCATTGCATATTCCAAATCTGCGACAATAGCGGCATAAACCTCTTCTTCAGAAGTTCTGAATGCTTCCAGTTCTACACCTTTCGTTTCTTCCAAAGTCAGGTGTATAGGACCAAAATGCTGAACCAATACAAAATAATAATGCGCACGTAGAAACTTTGCTTCGGCTATCTTTTCCAATTTGGTAGTCTCATTCAGCCCTTCTATTCCATCAGCTCTTGAAATAACAGTATTGGCATAATTGATACCTTTGTAAAAATGTTCCCAAACCAAAACGTCACCAGCAGGTGAAAGCACGGTTGAAGCATTTAAACCTGGTCCATAATTGTCCCATTCGGAGTTATAACTTTGTCCTTCCTTGAACAAATCTGTTCCGAAAAGATTCATCAATAGTCCAGGCTCTCTTCCATAATACCACCTTAAAGGTACATAGGCACCTACCAATGCTTCATCCAATCCCACAGCTGTGGAAAATTGCACATCAGCAACTGTATCTGTAATCATATTTTCTGTCAAGTCTGCACAACTTATGCAAGTACTAAAGACAGCCAATCCAAGTATATATTTTATTGTAGATTTCATCTTTTTGACATTAGTTTTTTAAAATCCAAGTTCAATACCTAACAAATAGGTTCTGTAATTAGGCATATCGTGATCCCTAGCCCCTTCAGGATCCAATCCAGGAAACTGAGTGAAAGTAAAAGGATTTTGAACACCAGTATAGATTCTGGATTTTCTCAAGCCCAATCTATCCAAAACTTTATCTGGTAGACTATATCCCATCGTGATGTTTCTCACTCTGACAAAACTTGCATCAAAATAACCCATAGGAGTAGAATAATCATGACCACGAACCCTAGGCTGAGGATATTCCTCACTTGGATTGTCTGGAGTCCAGTAATCCACATCTCTAGAGTTTAGGTTATAACCCCTTCTAAGGTTTATCATACCTCCAAGGGAAGTCCCTCCTGCCTCACTGAAAATATTGATTCCTTGAGTAGTATAGATAAAAAACGCAAAATCAAAATTGTTATAAGTAATTCTGTTATTTAAACTACCCGTCCAACTTGGAACATCAGAGCCCAAAAGCATTCTGTCATCAGCACCAATTTTACCATCATTGTTAAGATCATTCAATTTCATGTCACCAGGATTGGCACCATATGAATTTGCAAGATCTCGCTCTGACTCCTGCCAGATACCAACGAATTCCCAATCATAATAAACGTTAATTGGCTGTCCGATAAACCATAGGTTACCTGGATCATCCTCTTTGCCGCCATATAACTCTGTAATTTCATTTTTATTGGCATGGAAAACCAAATCTGTAGTCCATCTAAAACCACCTGGTCTTTTGGCTTCCACATTAACTATGGACACATTAAATTCAAACCCTCTGTTTCTGGTTGCACCAACATTTTCCAATGTACTTGCAAAACCTGAAGTTGGAGGCAATTGTCTGTTCATAAGTAGATCAATGGTTCTTTGTTGGTATACCCCAACAGTACCCATCACTCTGCTATTCCAAAGGGAGAAATCAACTCCAATATCAATTTGTCTTGTTCTTTCCCATTTCAGCTCCGAATTTGCCAATTCAGCACTTTGAAAACCGAAAACCGATTGGTCACCAAAAGCATAACCTACTCTTTGCACTCTTCCCTGAGTTTGGTAAGGGCTAATCCCTGTATTTCCTACGTCACCGTAACTGGCACGTAATTTTAATTCATCAAACATTGAGTTATTGGACATAAAATCCTCTTTATCCAACAACCAAGCTAAAGCCATAGATGGAAATAGACCATATTTATTGCCTTCAGCCAATCTAGATGAGCCATCTACCCTACCAGTCATGGTTACAATATATTTATCCTTCATTGAGTAATTCAAACGAAGCATATAGGATTCAAGGGCCCATTCATTCAAATAAGAGCTTCTTGAGGTTGTTTCCTCTGCAGTCCCAATATTATGGTAACGTTGTTGTTCGAAAGGCAATCCCCTTACAGAAACACCTGTACCCAATTCTCTTAGATTCTGCACACTATAAAGACCAGTTGCACGAATTTTATGATCAGTGTTTATGTCTTTTGAATAGTTGACAATGTTTTCATAAAGAATGTTGCTGGTCTTACTATTGGAAACACTAGCAGTAGAAGTTTGCCATTGGTGTGTTCCTCTATCATAATAAGTAAGGTCAGGAGCAAAATTAAACCTGTAGGTCAAACCATCAATTATTTTAGCTTCTGCATAAACATTTGTGATTATCCGGGTTCGGTCTCTTCTATCAATGTATAAATCCCGATCCAATGCCAGGGTTGGAAAACTCTCACCTACAGCAAATTCACTTGAAAGGGCTCCTTCAGCTCTTTCAGGCCAATCCAAAGGACTTCTTAGAATAAGGTCTCTGAAATTACCTCCTTGGTATTCTTCACTGGTTGTCACCTGAGCCGAAACTCCAGCCTTGAAGCGACTGCTTATTTCCTGGTCTAAATTTAATCTACCTACAAAACGAGAAAAATCATTGTTGGAGACAATCGACTTGTGGTCAAGATAGGTTCCGGACAATGCATATTTTGTATCCTCAGTACCACCTCTAACACTTAATTGATGGTTTTGTTGAAAACCTGTTTTAAAGGCTGCTTCTTGCCAATCGGTATCTACGCCATTTTGAATTCCTTCTAACTCCCAATCAAGAAATAAAGCTTCATCTGTTGTATAAGATCCCTGCTGTCTGGCAGCATCTCTTTGCATTTCAGTAAATGTCTCTGCATCCATCAAATCCACTTTATTGGATATGTTTTGGATACCTGCAAAAGCACTGTACTCAATCTGAGTTCCTCCTGAGTATCCTCTTCTTGTAGTAATTAGTATTACTCCATTGGATCCTCTTGAACCATAAATTGCTGTTGCTGAAGCATCTTTTAGTATTTCAATAGATTCAATATCTGATGGATTAATGTCCATTAGATTTCCAGCAATTGGAATACCATCCATAACGATCAATGGATCATTACCTGCAACCAATGATCTTGCACCACGAATTCTTACTGTAGCTCCAGCACCAGGTCTGTAACTATCAGCAACTACATCTACTCCTGCAGCTCTACCCTGAAGTAAACTCTCAAAGGAGTAAGTAGGCTCACTCACAATGTCCTGTCTGCTAATGGAGGCAATAGATCCAGTTATTTCTCTTCTTTCTACTGACCCATAACCTACAACAACAAACTCATCCAATGAAGATTCGTCTTCTGATAAAGTAACGTTTATCTTGGTTTGATTCCCAACGTCAACTTTTACCGACTCATAACCGATAAAGGAAATTACCAAGACTGCACCAGCTGGTGCGTCGATTGAAAAATTCCCATCCAGGTCTGTTGCCGTACCCGTTGTTGTGCCTTCTACTAATATAGTAGCGCCAGGTATAGGATTGCCATTTTCGTCTACGATTGTTCCGGTTACCAATTTTAGAAAAACTGGAGGCGCATTCGTTTTGACAGGTGGATTTTTTTCAGCGACCGTAATTGTGTGATTGATTTGCTTGAATACAAGATTACTTTTTCTTGAAATTTCTTCAAGAATAGTCTCTACATCTGAATTGTTCAAACCAATATTTAAAACCAAATCTTTTTGAAGTGCATTTTCATAGACAAAGTTGAAATCACTTTGTTTTTCAATCTGTTTGAAAATGTCGACCAAAGTTTCTGTTTCCGCAGAAAGGCTTACTTTGGTTTCTTTCATTATTTGGGCATCTGAATTATATGCCCAACCTACCCCTAAACCAAGGTAAAATAGACATCCAATGGAAAATATCCGCATAGTAATCCTCATAAAAAGGATGAGTAAATTTTTTTTCATAATTTGCAATGGTTAAATGTAATTCATTTTTAATGAATTGCTTCTATTATAGTGGCGCTATTGGAAGTAGCGTCACTTTTAGCAATTCCCTTTTTTTACTTTTAAGTGCTTTCCGTTTATCTCATAGGCAATTCCTGTAGCATATTTAATTGATTCCATAATATCTTCTAGTGTCATCCTGGTATAGCTGCCAGTTACCAAACATTTCATGTTTTTATCACTTAATTCGACGGATTCTAATCCATACCATTTGGACAAAGTTATGAAGACTTCATTAATAGGTGTCTGGTTGAAAATTATCTTTCCATTAACCCAAGCAAACTTTAAATCTGGATTAATTTTGACTTTATTCCCTAATCCAGTTGCTGTTCTGTAGGTCAATTGTTCGTTTGCAATCAAGAAATTATCTTCCTTAGGACTTTGATCCGAGGCCTCTATTACTTTGACCTTGCCTTCTTTCACCGCAACTGTTTGCGGTTCCCCTTTATAAGCACTAACGGTGAAGGCTGTTCCTAAAACACTGGTTTCTAGTCCATCTGTAACGACCACAAAAGGGTTTTCGGGATCTTTTACAACTTCAAAATACGCCTCCCCCTCAAGGTATACTTTACGATTGGATGAGAACTGCTTGTTTATCTCTACTTTACTTTCTCCATTTAAAAAAATCACGGACCCATCTGATAAAGTAAGCTTTCTCCTCACTCCTCTGGGATTGACAAATTTTTCAAAACGCTCCTCAACTAGCTTTTCCTCAACGGGTAAATCTGTGGTTTTTAAATTATACATCCCAAATATTCCTAAAAAAACCACCATAAAAGCCGCTGCCCAACCGATCCAGTTAAAATCCATTTCAGAATGGCGTTGAGGCTTAATTTTCGCCTTTAAAATTTTTAAATTTTCTTCTTTCCTGGTGTCCAGGACTGCTTCATTACCAACTTTTAATCCTTCATACCAATTGTTTAAAATTAGTCTTTCCTCTGGACTTAGATTATCTTCTAATTCCTTCTCAATAAGTTGCGATATATGATTTGGGATATTCATAATTAACCTTCTATATATACTAAGTGTCAAAAACAGTAGGGTACTACCTAATAAATTTTTTATTTTTTTTAATTTTAATGGAAAATTCACCTTTTGATAATGTCAAAGACAGGTGAACTGTGGGTAATTCTGAACACAGAAATTAACTGTAAAGATAATTTTTTATCTCTGCCCGAATAAAAAGTAAAGAAAGGTGAATCTTATTGTGTACTGTTTGAGGGGCAATTTGAAGTTGGGCCGCAATTTCTTTGGTGGAAAGTTCTTCGTAACGGCTAAGTTTAAAAGTCTCTTTTTGGCCCTCTGGCAATTTTTCAATGGCCACTTCTATTTTCTCATACAATTCCTCGAATTCCAAAATCCTAGGAACCTCTGATTGAACCAGCACTTCATCAATACCGGTAATATCACAAAGCATTTTTCTTTTATAAATAAGTCGGTAAACTTTGTACTTTACAGCAGTGAGCAAGTAAACTTTTAAGTTTTTTTGAACAGTCAGCGCTTTTCTATTGTTCCAAATGGTCAAAAAGATATCCTGAACCAAATCTTCTGCCTCTGAGAAATCTCCTAATTTAGCATAAGCTTGCCGTACTAAAAGATCCCAATATTTATTGTAAATGGCCTCAAATGCTTTCACATTGCCTTTGGCCATTTCATTTAACAATAATATATCAGTGTTTTTCATTTTATTTAAAGTAGGCTCTCCTTGCTAAACCCTTCCAATTTATAGCAACATTTCCTAGATTCCAATTAACCTTAATGGAACAAGGTAGAAATTTTATGGATTTAATGGTTTTTATTCTAAAATTTTACCGGATTGCCCTTAAGAATAACACCCAAACAATCGAATCAAGAAAATCATCTTATAAATTAGTTATCCAAACCTGAAGGGACCCAAAACCAAAATTCAGAATCCAAAAAACAAAACCAGAAAAAATATCACCTTAGGTTTAATAGCCATTTTGGTCTTTATCTTGTTATTAAAAGGGAAAATGACAATCTCTACTTGATATGAGGTACTCCAAACTGATGGACGAATTGGGGATAATTAATCCTTTAATAAAATTAATACCTCACCAATGGGTAAATCCCTAAATTGGTTCTGTATTTTTGCCTGTTGTAAATTATTGAATAATGAAAGGGCAGTTCAAGCAGCATATGGCAAAAGAAATCAGGGAAATAGGCAAAAAAAACAAAATCGAAAAGGAGCTTGTAATCAAGGTTTCAAAGATGAAACCAGTAATAAAGCCTACAAAGCCTCATCGACACGAAGGATACCATGAATTGATATTTTTAAATAAAGGCTCTGGCCACCATATTGTTGATGACAATAAACATGAAGTGCAACCTCCTGTAGGGTTTTACCTAAACCTAGGCCAGGTCCATTGCTGGGATTTTTCCAAAATCCCCGAAGGTTATGTGGTCATGTTTAAAGAGGAAGCACTCTCCAACTACCCTTCAGCTTTAGACAACCTTTTTCGGCTTCATGACAAATTCAATATCCCCAGACAAGCGTCTACCTTAATGGAGCATCTAGCCGTTTTCTATATGGATTATAAAGCAGATGAACCCTTAGAATTACTTTCTGCCCATCTAAACACTTTAATTTTAAAAACGGTACATCTCCCCTCTCATAAGGACCACATCCACCCAAATTTCATTAGTGAATTTAGTCGGTTAAAAAAATTACTCAATGAAAATTATTTAACGTTGAGAACTTCAGAGGAATATGCCAACCTAATGAACATTAGTAGCCGAAAACTCAATCAAATTTGTCAGGCTGCTGCTGGTTGTAATGCCATTGAAATCATAAAAGAACGCGTATTAATAGCTTCCAAAAACCAACTTACCCACACCAATTTTCCTGTAAATGAAGTGGCCTTTCAATTGAACTTTTCAGATGCTTCGAATTTTATCAAATTCTTTAAATCTCAAACAACTTTAACGCCTATGGAGTATCGTGCTAGGTTATTGTCCTAAAATCACCATTTTTGGTAAGAATATACCACGCAAATGACGGAATTACTCGCTTATTTTGCATTCTAAGCCATAAACATGATGAAAACAGCCCTACTACTCCTTTTAAATTTACTTTTATTTAACTGCCTTTTTGCGCAAACAGGCATTAACGGGATACTTAAAGATGCCAAAGAAAATACGCCTATTGAATATGGAAGCATAGGTCTTTTCTCTCCTGCTGACTCCAGTCTCATTAATGGTAGCGTCACCGCTCCTGATGGTGCTTTTCAATTAAAAGGCATTAAACCGGGAGATTATTATCTAAGTATACAATTTATGGGTTATAAGAATCTTGTCGTAACACCCGTAATTGTTAGTAGAGGAAAGCTCCTTAACTTAGGTACTTTGTATCTTTCCCCAGATGAGCAATTGCTAGAAATGGTGGAAGTTTCCGGTTCTCGGTTTACAGCCATGCACAAGGTAGACCGTCAGGTATTTGAATCCTCTGAATTTCTTTCCGGGAAAGGGGGGAATGCGATTGATCTTATAAGAAACCTTCCATCAGTAACCATTAATGCTGAAGGCGAACTTTCCGTAAGAGGGTCAACTGGTTTTGTTGTCATGTTAAATGGTAAACCTATTCAATCTGACCCTTCCATAATCCTCTCTCAATTGCCTGCCAACGCCATTAAAAACATTGAAGTGGTAACTGCTCCTTCCGCTAAGTATGACCCTGAAGGCAAGGCTGGAATAATCAATATAACTACAGAAAAAGGAGCTACAGACGGCACTTTTATACAATTAAACACCAGACTAGGCCTTCCAAGTATTCAAGATTATGACAATAAGGAAAAGTCGCAACGGTATGGAGCGGACTTCACAATCAACCACAAAAAAAATGAATGGGACTTGTCCTTTGGCGCAAGTTATTTGAGAAACGACATTAATGGCCGTAGGGAAGGCGAAGTCTATACTATAATTGATGACAAAACTACCTACTTTCCCTCAGACGGCGAGAGGGGATTTGACGAGGAGGCATATTCAGGAAGGTTTACCCTTGGATTTGTACCAGATGAAAAGAATAATTTCAGCTTGGGTTTTTACGGAGGAATAAGGAGCAAAGACAGAACCGCTGATATCATATACTATGACAATCATGCCGTGGTAAATGAAGAGAGGGTTTACACCATGAAGTATTACAATGAGAATCTTCGGATCAGAACAAGTGATTTTGCATTAGGTAGTTTTGATTATGTCCATACTTTTGATAATAAAGCCTCCCTATCTACCTCTTTTCTATATGAGTACACCATGCTGGGAGGACCTACTACAAACAGGAACCTAGGCTATCCAAACACTGAGCTAATTTATCAGGATGAATACAATACCAATGACAATCCCCTCCATGGTATCCGCTGGCAAACAGACTACAAAGCAAAACCTCGAAATTGGGGTACATTGGAGGCTGGCTACCAATTCAGAAGCCTGAGCCATCTGGGTGATTTTGTCTATGAAAGGAAAAATACCGAGGGTGAATTTGAACTGGTTCCAGAATTTTCTTCAAACGTAGATTTAAAAAGATTAATTCACTCGGCCTTTGGCCAGGTAAATGGAATTCAGGGTAAATGGAATTATACTGCCGGCTTGAGAATGGAATACATGGACAGGTCTCTGCACCTAAAAGACAAAGGAAATACAGTTGATAGCTCTTATAACTACGATTTTTTTAGACCCTATCCATCTGCCAATATTCAATACAGTGCAAATGAAAATTTAAATTTTAAAGCTGCTTATAGTAGAAGAGTAGAGCGAACCACTACCTTCAAAATGAATCCGTTTCCAGAAAGAGAGCATTCAGAAACACTGGAACAAGGAGATCCAACCTTATTGCCGGAATTCATAGACCTGTTAGAAGCCGGTGTGGTTAAGAATTTTGGTGAAAATAGCTTTTATACCACAGCCTACTATAGAAATGTGAAAAACTTAGTAAACAGGGTAAACACAATTTTTAACGACACCATCTTAAACCGAATTTATTCCAATGTTGGAACAGGAAGATCGCTTGGTTTAGAAGCGGGTCTTGAATTGAATCCTACAGCCAAATGGAAGGTATTTGCAGGCGGCAATTTATACCAATATCAAATTAATGGTCAATTTAATGAACGCCCTATTGATACTTCTGCATGGGTATATTCTGTAAATGCCAATACCAGCTACGCCTTTACTTCCACATTTAGTATGCAATGGTCCCTTAACTACCTTTCCAAAAGAATTACTGCACAGGGTGAAGATTCAAGGTTTTTATCCCCTAATCTAGTAGCAAAAAAATCTTTCTTTGGAGATCGCTTTAGCGCCACCCTTCAGTGGCTCAATATGGACATGGGATTGTTGCCTACAAATGAGCAAAGAATAACGACCTGGAGAGAGGGTGAATTTTACACAACGACCAATTATGTTTTGGAAGTGGACATGTTTATGTTAAACCTAAGCTACACCATAAACCCTGGAAGAAATAAATCACGTTTTGTCAAAAGTGAGTTTGGCGAAAAAGAATTCTAAAACCATCTGGTCTATGATCCTAAAGGATTTTATTCCTTTAGGATCTGGCCCAATAATTTCAACTCTTTCTCCAGCTTATCAGACCAGGGCAATCCATAATTCAAACGCAAACAGTTGTGAAACTGGCTCTGGAGGGTAAACATACGACCAGGTGCAATACTGATGCCTCTGGACAACACTTTATCAAATAATTTCCCTGTATCCCATTTTTTATCCAATTCTACCCATAGTACAAAACCTCCCTGTGGTCTGCTAATTTTAGTCCCCTCTGGAAAATAATCTGCAATTGTTCGTATAAAATGTAGCGAGTTGCTGTACAATGTTGCTCTAAGTTGTCTTAAATGTTTTTCATAATAGTCATTTTCCAGAAACAAACCGATGGCTTCCTGCGTAACCGTGGTACCCGAAATAGAATGAAACAGTTTAAGCTTTAATATAGATTTAATAAATTTTCCCGGTGCCATCCATCCTACCCTATAGCCTGGGGCCAGAGTTTTGGACACCGAACCACACCATAGAACGATACCTTCTTTGTCGAACGCTTTGCAGGGTTTTGGTCGGCTAGCACCAAAGTATACATCTCCATACAGGTCATCCTCTATTAAGGGGATATTGTGTTGGGTCAATAATTCAACCACGGATTTCTTATTCTCCTCCGGCATGCAGCTTCCAAGAGGGTTATTGAAATTACTTACGAGCAAGCAAATATCAATTTCGCCAATTAAGGCCTCCAAATCATGTGGTAAAACGCCAAACTCAGGATCCGTCGGAAGTTCTATTACTTTTAGCCCCATGTTTTTTGCCAATTGTAAAATACCAAAATACACAGGACTCTCCACTCCTATTCGGTCACCTGGTTTGGTTAGGGCCATAAACGCCAAAGAGATGGCATGCATGGCTCCTGAGGTGGTTACCAATTCATCCACACCAAGGTTTCCTCCCCAAGTAAAAGACCATTTGGAAACATTTTTTCGCAAACGGAGATTCCCTTGAATATCATCATATCCTGTACCTCCAGCACTAAGGGTTTTGGCAGCCGTCTGAAGGCATTTATTCAACCTGGCAACTGGAAAGAAGGATTCATCTGGTACACTTAAAGACATTTGTGTAATGTTCTTGTTGACAAAGTTTGAAAAAACTTTCCCTATCAAACCATCTTCCTTTCCTGGAGCACTGTTTATTCTAGGACTACTCGCCATAGGCATAGGAAGTCTTTGGTCTTCTTTTAGACAAACAAAAAATCCTACCTGAGGCCTGGAGACAATACAAGACCTGCTCTCCAATAGCAAATAGGCCTGAATTACTGTGTTTTTACTAACCCCATATTCTTTGCTTACCGTTCGTATAGAAGGCATTTTATCCCCTAATTTTAAGGTGCCTTTTGCAATAAGCTTTTCGAAGTTTTCAGCTAGTTTTTCAAATAGGGTCATTTACATAAATTTTATACTGTACCCTTCAAATTTAAATAAATTGTATCTGTAACCAATCAATGATTCTTCTTTAATTTGCAATTACAATCAAATGATTTTGTAAAATTAACAGGAGGCATCTTATTTAATAGGTCTGAAAATAAATAAATCCACTCTGATTCTTTAAAGGACGGTAATTTATTTTTTTGAACTATTATTAATATTGGTTGTTAAAAATTTACCATTAAGAAATATTGACGTCGGCAAATATTCATTGTAAAGCATGATTGTCAAGCAAATGCAGTTTTAATAGAATTACCCATGATGAACGAAACGATAACTGAAAGACCGGATTTTGATTTTGAAAATTTCACTTTCGGGGTACAGGCCACAGACCAAATGTTGGTGGCAAAGTATGAAAATGGCTCTTGGTCAGATTTTAAAATTGGTCCAGTCAAAAACATCTCTTTGTCTCCATTGGCCATGTGTTTGCATTATGGACAAACAGTGTTTGAAGGGTTAAAAGCATTTAAGACTGTGGATGGGAAAGCAAATATATTCAGGTTAGAAAGTCATTATAAAAGAATGAACCGATCACTTGAAAGGATGGCCATGCCTCCTTTACCTGAATCCTGCTTTATAGATGGGATTCGAGAGCTGGTAAGCAAAGAGAGTCAATGGGTAATAGATGATCCTGAGTATGCCCTTTATATTCGCCCATTTGCCATCGCTACTGAGAATAAACTTGGTGTGGATGCATCTCATGAATATTTGTTCATGGTTGTACTATCTCCGTTAAAGGCCTATTACAATCGGCCTTTAAGAGTACTAGTGGAAACTAACTATATCCGCTCGGCAAAAGGTGGTGCAGGAGCAGCTAAGAATGGTGGGAATTACGGTGCTTCACTCCTACCGCAGCAAATGGCCAAACAAGCCGGATTTGATCAGATCATATGGTTAGATGCCAATGAGAAAAAATACATTGAAGAATCTGGCACCATGAATATTATGTTTATCCTCAATGGTAAAACATTACTTACGCCAGCCTTAAGTGACAGTATCCTGGACGGTATAACCAGGGATTCTATTCTAAAACTTGCACCTGAATTGGATCTGGAAGTAGAAGAAAGGTCTATTTTAATCTCTGAGATTTTAGATAGGATTCTGGCAGGAGAACAAGTAGAGGCTTTTGGAGTTGGAACTGCTGCAGTTATTTCACCAATTAAGGAAATTTCCTATAAAGGCGAATTATTTGAAACCTATGTACAGGAAGATGCGGGAATGTACCGTATCAAAAACAAACTTTCTGAAATCAGAAAGGGAATTAGTCCCGACTTATTTGGTTGGTCTGACCTTGTCTAGTACTACCGGAATTATTTAAAAAAAAGCCTGAAACTTATTCTAACAGTTTCAGGCTTTTTAGTTTTAAGATTGTCCAATTATAGATCTTGTTGACATCATTTAGCAGCAATGGTGTTACAAATCAAAAATCTTTTTTTCGCATGGCTTTTTTCTCTGATCGTACCCGTTTCCCTTTTAAACGTCTCTCTTTGGCTGCTTTGCCTGGACGAGTAGCTATTCTTTTTTTCTTCTTTTTAAAGACCTTTTCCATCAAGTCATAAAATTTCTTGATGACGATTTTCTTGTTTTCAAGTTGAGACCGTGAAGTTTGAGCATCAATCTGGAGGATGCCCTCTTTGTCTAATTTTTGGCTACATTTTTCAAAAATTTTACTTTTTTCCTCATCAGACAAAAATTGAGAATTGGGCACATTAAAAAACAAAGTCACCCTTGAATTTACTTTGTTAACATTTTGACCACCAGGCCCACTGCTTCTAGAAGTAAGAAAGGTGAACTCAGTAGAAAAGGCTTCGTTTTTAATTTTCTCCAAAATCGTCATGATTAAACCAATTGAGGTGTTTCCTGACAATAATGAAGATTTATAGCGTAATAGTTCCCTATCCCTTCAGTACAATTAACATTTATGACATTACTTGTTTGAAAACAAAACTACACTTCCACTACCCATTCCTTTCGGAAATTGGCATTGAAAGTGCCGGTTAAACAATCCCTTTAAAATAGTTATCTATTAACAACAGCCTCCTCCAGGGGTGCAAGATTCACCTACTGGGGTACTTACCATTTTTAATTTTGGTTTTTTTTCTGGTATACCACAATTCTCTTTTGCCAAACAATCCGTTTGTTTCCCGGTAAGCAAAAATGCTTTTCCATCAAATGCTAAGCCAAATCTTTGAATGGTCTCTCCCTGATACTCAACCTCTATAGCTGCGTCTGTTAATCCCAAAACCTTCTCAGACAACTCAATGATATGCAGTAACTTCTCTGGATGTAAACGATGATTATAATCATCGGCTGCCCAAAGTTGAAAATTAATTACTTCTTCTTTTCGTTCTGTGCCACCACAATCAATAAAGTGCCGGGTTACTTTACCTACCTCTGTAACATGAAAATGTTCTGGCACTAAAGTGCCATCAGGCAATTGGAAACTAAGCTCTTTATGCTCTGTCAATAATGGTTTTATTTCTGATAATTTCATGGCCTTTTGTTTTAATTGAATTACTAAATCCCTTTATTAATAATTTTACTGCCAATAACTTTTTAACAATGTCTGGGTTTACCCCCTTGGCAACTTCTTACTTGAAGTATCTATCAATCGTTATATTGCAATATTACGATTAAATAATTTAAAGTAAAAGGAACTCTAATTTTTTTCTTGGTATTGGCTTCAAAAATTAATTGCTATTCTTCGATTAAATCGTAAATCAAAGTTGTATAAGGCCAGTAATAAGTGTTTAATGCAATATGTTTTTTGGAAAAAGGGAATGATTTTTCTTGAAAATTGTTTTATACTTCTACCCCATCCAAGGCTTCCAATGACAGAAAATAAAAGTAAGGTTAGTTTAAAAAGTGTTTTTAAAACCATTATCTGGCCAAGACGAAAACATATTTTTCTAGGTCTATTCTTAATTATCATCAGTAGGTTATCCGGACTGGTTTTGCCTTGGGCCAGCAAGTACCTTGTTGATGATGTTATTCCATCCAGTGATTTTGAATTGTTAAAATGGCTAATCATTGCAGTGGTCATTTCGGTTACAATACAATCAGTCACCTCTTTTGGTTTAACTCAGATATTGAGTGTAGAAGCCCAAAATCTTATTGCCAAATTAAGGGTGGAAGTTCAGGCCCATATTATAAGGCTACCTATTCGGTTTTTTGACAATGCCAAAACCGGAGAGTTGGTTTCTCGGGTAATGACGGATGTTGAAGGTGTTCGCAATTTAGTAGGTACAGGACTTGCACAGATGGTAGGGGGAATATTGACCTCTCTTATAAGTTTGGTGCTGTTAATTTACATCAGTCCCAAGATGACCTTATATGTGTTGGTTCCGGTGATAATTTTCGGCGTTATTTCCTTAAAAGCATTTAGTCGCATTAGGCCAATCTTCAGAGAAAGGGGCAAAATCAATGCAGATGTCACGGGTAGATTAACAGAAACATTGGGAGGCATTCGGGTAATAAAAGGATTTAATGCTGAAGACCAGGAAACTAAAACATTCGAATCAGGTGTAAACAGACTGTTTTTAAATGTTAAAAGTAGCTTAACTGCCACCAGTTTTGTCACTAGTGCAGCCACCTTTTTATTGGGCCTTGCCTCTGCGGGAATTATGGGTATTGGAGGTTATATGATCATGCAAGACCAGCTTACTTTTGGTGATTTCTTAGCATTTACGCTATTGTTAGGGTTTATGATTGCGCCTATTCTTCAAATGAGCAATATTGGCAGTCAATTAACAGAAGCTTTTGCAGGCCTGGACAGGACTCAAGAGCTGATGAACATTCCTTTAGAAGCGGACCCTACAACCAGAAATATTGTTTTGCCACAAATAAAGGGAAGGGTAGCATTCGAAAATGTTCATTTTGAATATGAGTCTGGTACAGAAATCATAAAGAGAGTTGATTTTGTGGCCGAGCCAGGAACGGTAACCGCTTTAGTGGGCAGTTCAGGTTCCGGAAAGACCACTATTTCAGGTCTGGTTGCTTCGTTTTTAAACCCCTCTAAAGGATTAGTAACCATAGACGGCCAAGACCTTAGTAAGGTAGACTTGAATTCATTTAGAAGGCAACTGGGCGTCGTATTACAAGATGATTTCCTTTTTGAAGGGACAATCAGAGAAAATATAATGTTCCCGCGACCTGATGCCTCTGAGGAGTTGCTTCAAGAAGCGGTGAAAGCTGCCTATGTTCATCAATTTACAGACCATTTCGAAAAGGGGCTTGAAACCGTTATTGGGGAACGTGGTGTGAAACTTTCAGGAGGACAAAGACAAAGGCTGGCCATTGCTCGAGCAATTTTAGCTGACCCACGAATACTCATTTTAGATGAAGCAACAAGTAACCTTGATGCAGAAAGTGAGCATTTTATTCAATCCAGTTTAAAAAGCTTAATGGAAGGTAGAACTACATTTGTGATCGCCCACAGGTTAAGTACCATAAGGCAGGCAGATCAGATACTTGTCATTGAAAAAGGGAAAATCGTAGAACGTGGACGACATGATGAATTGATTAACATCAATGGCAGGTACCATGATTTGTATAACTTCCAAGCTAGAATTTAATTGCAATTCAGCCGGCTAGCCTTGCAATCAGCGTATTTCAATATAACCTTTACCCGTTTCCTTTGGAAAAGTTGGTCATTGCCTTAATTTGAAATTTCTATTATTGAAGCGAAAACCTTTACTAACTGAGATTTTAAACCTATGCAGTTTATAAAAAAGTAGTGAGTTTGGCGGTATTGTTGTCTTTATTAGGCAACAATACTGACAAAATCCCACCCCCCATTTCAGCTTTGAAAGGTAATTTTTCGCTTGTCCCAGAATATTGGGCTTAAGAATTGGCCATTAAGGCCTCTGCTGCCAATCTACCTGAAGTCATGGCTGCATTTATAGAACCATTTAATAGCTGATCACCTGCCAAGAAAACATTGTCAAATAATTTCACATGTTGTAGGGGAGCAGTATTCTTTACATCGGTAAGTATTGGCAATGCTTTTTCTATGGAATAGGTTTTGATGTGTTCAAAATAATTGGCATCAATTCCTGTGAGTGCTGCCAATTCCTCTGCCACAAGCGTTTCGAGATTTTCCACTCCTTTGACATCTTTAATAATCGATACAGACAACAGTGCCCTTCCATCACTGCCATATTTCTTACTAACATCTGTTAAAAACACCAGGTTGTTAATCATGAATTTATCAGCTGGCACCAATGCAATCATAGGCTTGGCTATAAAAGATTGTTGCAAGGTGAAATACAGATTGGTAACATTGTGGTAATGAAAATTCTCCTGCCCAATGATTTTTCCTGGAGCAGTTGCAATGATAATTTGATCTGCAGTCAAGGTATTCCCTGAATCCAGGTGAATGATATTGTTTTCAACCAAAGAAACCTTGGTATTGAACCTTACTTGGGTATGCTCAAGTTGTGCGAAGAGTTGTTGTGTAATTTGTCCCATACCTTTTTCAGGAATAGCTGCATGACCTTCGCCAAACATTTTAATAACAAATTCAAACATTCTTGAAGAGGTCGAAAGTTTATCTTCTAGAAAAATTCCGCTAAAAAACGGTTTGAAAAAGTTGTGAATTATCCGCTTCGAAAAACCAAAATCCTCTAGGTATGCTAAAGTGGAACTTTGAGGGCTTGTAAAAATAGCCTCAATACTTTTTTCCTTTAACCTTTTAGTCAAAGCATACATTTTGTATTTATCCCATAGTGTTCCTACATTGGAAAAAACCATGGAAAAAACCTTCAGTGGATTCCTTATGGGATCATGAATAGCATATGATTCTCCACCTGATTCCAAAATTACGGCACCAGCTTTAAATTTTTTCAAATTCAAACTATCCAAGTCAAGGTACCTGCTTAATTCTGGGTAGGAAGTAAGCAAGACCTGAAACCCATGATCGAGTAAATAACCGTACGCTTCATCCGTTTTCACCCTTCCTCCAATGCTATCAGATGCTTCAAGAATTACGGGAAAATAACCGGCTTTTTCAAGTTCAATTGCCGCCACTAAGCCGGAAATTCCAGCCCCAATAATGTATACACTTTTTTCAGCTGTTAGCATTGGTTTGGTTTAAATTATCTGCTATTATTCAAGACCACCCTTAATATTTTTACGTTCACGAAACTTCCCTTTATCAGAAGAGGACTCTGTTTTAGGCTTGGCTTCTGGCTTTGCACTAACTCGCTCGCTTGCACTTTTTTTATCAACAGGTCTTGACTGTTTTTTATAAGGTTTTGCTTGTCTCTTGTTACCTGGCGAATTTCTATTCCCCCCAGGTCTATTTCCTCCAGAAGATTTACCAGAATGACTCTTTTTCAAATCAGGACCAGTACCTATTTCCTCTGGATTAGGCAATACCTCAATTTCCATGCCGATAAGGTTTTCAATATTTTTATATTTATACCTGTCTTTTTCATTGACAAATGTTACAGCCTTACCTTTCTTTTCAGCTCTGGCAGTACGTCCTACTCTGTGCACATAATCCTCAGGATCATTAGGCGTATCGAAGTTAATAACCATTTCAATGTCCTCCACATCAATCCCTCTAGAGAGTATATCTGTAGCCACCAGTATCTTTAGTGATTTGTTTTTAAAAGAGGACATAATTAGCTCCCTCTCATTTTGATCTAAATCAGCATGAAAAGCCTCAACCTTGAAATTTTTCTTTAACGCTTTAAACAAAGATTTCACTTTGTCTTTGGTTGAACAGAAAATAATGACCGCTTGAAAGTCCTGTGATTTAAGGATATGATTGACCAGTGCCTCTTTTTGCCCATCATAAACATGATAAACGTATTGACTTACACCTTTTGCTGTTTTACCCAAAGCAATTGATATTTGCTCAGGATCTTGCAAAATCTGCTGAGAAAACTTTCTAATTTTAGGAGGCATTGTTGCAGAAAACAACAAGGTTTGGCGTTTTTTAGGAAGGTAATTTACTATCGTCAAAATATCTTCTGAAAATCCCATGTCCAACATCCTGTCAGCTTCATCCAATATTAAATTATCCAGGAAATCAAAATTCACTTTTCCACCCGCAAGTAGGGCAATTAACCTTCCAGGAGTAGCTACGACAATGTCAGCACCCATCTCCAGAGCTTTTCTTTGTTGTTCCCATACTTTACCATCTCCTCCCCCATATATGGGAATGGAACTAATGCCTAGAAAATAGGCCAATCCCTGAATTTGCTGGTCTATTTGGATCGCCAGTTCTCTTGTCGGTGCGATAATTAAAACTTTAACGCCTTTTCTATCGCCCTTGCTTATTTCGTTAAGTACAGGCAGGATAAAGGCCGCAGTTTTACCTGTTCCTGTCTGAGCAGTGGCTATTAAGTCCTTTCCCCCTAAAATTATTGGTATTGCTTGCTCTTGTATGGGGGTTGCTTTTTCAAAACCCATTGCGTCCAAACCTTCCTGAAGTTCGGGAACAAAATTAAATTCACTAAAAATCAATTTTTCTCTAGTTTAAGTGTACAAATATGCCCAGCCAATTAACAACAATTGCATCGGAAGTCTTATCAGCAACAACCACTTTGGAATTCCTAAATGCTTTCTTTGATACATGTAAAGATTGGCTGGAAATACGGCAATTAACAATAGGATGATTCCATAGGCAGCTAAAGTACGGGTTGGTTCAAATATCAAACCAAATCCCAATCCCACTTCCAAACTCCCTACTAATTTGTTTACCAATTTGGGTTCGGGAATAAAAGGCGGAATAATACTTATAAACATAGCAGGCTTCACAAAATGCATGATGCCCGTCGTCATATAAAAAATTGCCATTGCATAAAGAAATGCTTCATCCATAAAAATCAATTGCAGTAATTTCTTTATTCTTTAAAATTAGGACTTCAAACTTGCATATCAAAAATTTTGATAATAATAGGGTAAATAAATTCCTTTTAAGGGAAAACTAATTGATTTTTTCGTCTATTAACAAAATAATAAAGCGAAAAATTCAATTAATCACAGTAGTCCTAGTAACTCCATCTATAAAGAAACCAAATACATTATACAAAATGTTACGCTTTGTTGATTCTATAATATTAGGACTAAACTTATAGAAATGATAATAATCAACCACCCCATCTATTAAAGAAATTCGGTCTCAAATGTTAAACTTCTGCTGCCTGTACATGCATCCAATCATAATTTTTCCTTCTGCCCAGGCTTACCCAACCTTCTTCTTCCCAGCACCTCCACCAGTCGTTGTAAACCGGATGAACAAAGGCTGCCTGGTTTCTCCCCCAAGTCAATTGATTTCTGGCAGGGTCAAAATCCAAGGCAATTCCCCAGGAATGGGTAGACCATTGGGTCCCTCCACGCATACGTCTGTTGTTAAAACATCCTCCAAATCTATTCAGCGCCAATCGGTCTATTTCATTTTCACCATAAATGTTTTTTACATTTTCCAAAACCCGCAGTAAACTGTCCGCTACTTTGGTATGACAGGTAATTTTCCTGGCTCTGTACCTCATGTCCCAAGCAATTTTCATTTCATAGGGTACAGGAATGGTGACCAGGTTTTTTGCCCTAAGTCCATAAAACTCATGAAATGCTGCTGTATTTTGTTTTGGCCAGCGATTCATTGGGGTGATTTCTTCAGGTCGCCACGGGTCTCTTACTTTTCCAAATTTTTGTAAATACTCCAGTTCTTCAAATGCATATTGGGTTTGGGGACCCCACATACCATCTATTGCTCCTGAGTTAAATCCTTTTTCCCTGGCCCCTATTTGAATCATGGTAGTAATCTTTCTCACATGCGGTAGATTCGGGCTTATCCCAGGAACCTGAATTAATCCTGCAAGTGTGGCGGGACCAAACACGCCATCTATTGCACCATTGTACAATCCTTTTTCTGACAAAAGTTTTTGTACTACTTTTATTTTTTCTTTCATTATGAAAGTTTTTTAGGTTACAGTAATTTTAAAGTACCCCTATTCAATGAAGCTTTCCACCCTTTTAGGACTCCTATTCAATGCATTGAGGCAACAAATCCAATTGAATCGTTTTTCTGTCAGCTATGTTTAAGTGGGTTATTGAAAATGTTACCCCCTTTTAATATTAACCAAATTAGGTTTTTCAATGTATAAAAAAAACTTATTATCTATTGAATAACATTTAATTAACCATTTAATTAATTTGTATAAAAAAACGATAAAAAATTTATTACCAATTACTAAGCCTCTATGTTCAAAAATTACAGTCTTAAACATTAAATGAGGCCGACAGAAAGGAAGCCATTTTTTGGATTTGTTTATCCTGATTACAAGAAACCTTGCATTGGACCAGCAGATATGAATCCCATTTGTTGACAAAGAATTGCCGATTGGAGTTTAATTTTTCTGTTCTGACTAAGCCAATCCATGAGTAAGGAAAAGGAACGCAGTAAGGAGAAAATCATCCCGAGTGTGGAACCAAATGAATGCGGAACATTTGGTTCCATTTCAGTTTTTATAGGAAAGCCATCAATATTTTCTGTGGATCTTTTTACCCTCCGGTTCAATAAAAAAACCAAAGCAGTCCTGCATAATATACCCAACCTTGGGTATTGAATCCACTGTTTCTAAACAGTAAATTGTACAATAATTCCTTATTCCCACATCGCCTGTGAGTGACGAGGCGAAGCTGTGCATAATTTAATTAAAATAAGGTAACGAACAATTCCGATGAATAATAACATCCAGCCTTTGGTTTCTTGTATCATGCCAACCTACAACCGGAGGAAGTTTATTCCTTTTGCCATCCAATACTTTTTGCGGCAAAACTATGCGAACAAGGAGCTGATAATTGTTGACGATGGAACCGATCCAATTGAAGACTTAATACCGGATGAGGTAAGTCTCCGTTACTATAAATTAGACAAAAAGATCAGTTTGGGAGAAAAGCTTAATCTTGCTTGTGAATATTCAAAAGGAGACGTAATTGCGCATTGGGATGATGATGATTGGTACGGTCCCCAACGGTTAAGTTACCAAATCCACGCTTTACTAAATGAACAGGTGGATGTATGTGGAATTAACCAGTTACTATATTTTAATTTATCAACCAAACACGCTTACCAATACAAATATCCCTCCGATCAAAGGGCATGGCTGCTGGGAAGTTCACTGTGCTACACAAAAGCATTGTGGAATACCAATCCTTTTGCACCTATAAATGTGGGAATGGATGCTTTATTTGTCTGGAGTATTTCCGCTAATCGCGTTAAGTCGCTAAAAGATTCCGGGATTGCTGTTCACATGATACATGAGGACAATGCGAGTCCAAAAAAAACCAACGGAAGTTGGTGGTATGATTACCCGGTGGAAGAAATCCAAAAACTGATGCAAAGTGATTGGAATACTTATAGCAACGGAGCATTTACCACTACGGAGGTAATGGTTAAAAGCCATGAGCTTATTAAAACCAATTTCACGGAATCAAAAAAGCCCCTCAGAAACTTTTATGCTTGTTTGGTCCATGAAGATGAGGACTGTATAATTGACTTGGTACGTAACCTACATTACCATGATCCCAACTCTTCTATATTATTATACAATGGAGGTGAAAACACCGAATTGTTTTCAAAAATTTTTCCCTATGAAAACTTTGGTGCCAGGATCCATCCAGATCCGGTCCGAGTACAACATGGGTACCTCCACCCATTTGCCATAAGGTGTATGGAATATGCGTTGGACAATTATTCATTTGACACCTTAACCATAGTTGATTCGGACCAACTGGCATTAAGATCGGGATACAGTTCTTTTATCGGAGATTACTTAAAGGACAAGCCAAATGTAGGCCTGCTCTCCAACAGGCCTCAAAAAGTAATGCCAAGTGATACCAAAGTATGGCCAGCAATTCAGGCCTTTAAGGAGTATGATTTATGGAAACCGCTATTAAAGCAATTTCAGGATGGCGATGAAAGTTTTGTTCATTGGAGTTTTTGGCCTTCCTCAGTATTCACACGGGAAGCTATTAAAGACCTGACCGACCTTTTTAAGAAAAACAAGGAGTTGCAGGAAATCATGCAGCAAACGAAAATATGGGCTACGGAGGAAATTGTCTTGCCTACGCTTGTCAAACTTTTAGGCTACGAAATTGCACAAAATCCCTGTTCCCATGATTTTGTTCGCTATCGGAAATCTTATACCCTGCAGGAAGTTGCTGTTGCCCAAAAAATGCCCAATGCTTTTTGGATACATCCCATAGAACGAAAATATGATAACGGCCTACGAAATTTTGCAAGAGAAAAATCCTACCATTACAAAAACACTAACGTAGAAAGGAAAGTCCCCGCTTCTGATGAATTGTTTATGAACAGTAATCTATTAACAAGCATCAAAGGGATTGAAGGCTGGCTTGCAGACAAGGAAGCTGAATTGTTAATTTCAGCTATGCTTAAAGCCTGTACTTCCTTAAACAGACCCCATCGTATTGTAGAAATTGGTAGTTTTCAGGGGAAATCCACCGTGGTTTTAGGAAGTGTTGCCAAAGCCTATTTCCCTGACGCAAGCGTTTTCGCCATAGATCCCCATGAAGGTAGGGTAGGTGCCAGTGATCAGGGAATACAACAAGTCTCTCCTACACTCGAAAAATTCAAGCAAAACATTGAAAATGCTGGGTTAGATGAGGTGGTGGTTCTGATGAAAGATTATTCTTTTAACATTCAATGGAAGGATCCCATTACTTTTTTATTTATTGATGGGCTTCATGATTATCCCAATGTAGCACGGGATTTTTGGAAATTCTCCTCTTTTGTAGTTCCTGGGGGATACATTGCCTTTCATGATTATGCTCCTTACTACCCAGGTGTCCAGGCATTCGTGGATGAAATTCTCGCAGAAGGACACTATATAAAAATTCATTTGGCAGAAAGTTTAATGGTTGTACAGAAAGTTGCTTAAACCATTCAATTGGCAATTGTATAAATTTTTGATTTGATATGCTTTAATAAAAATTCCAATGATTTTTCCAGCCCTTGATATAATACGAATTGAGATGACCAATGCCGGAATAGCAGCCGAAATGGGCAACATTGGCGAGATATTGTCCGAAACCACAAACGGTGGGGATGAAAATATTTTCATGTCTCTAATCAATGTAGAAGAAAACCGTATCTCCAGAGACCCAAACAATTATGTCAGAAACGGAACTGATATAATAATGAAAAATCCGGCGGTAAATTTATATTTGACCGTTCTTTTCACCTCTGTAAGACCCGTGGGAGGATATGGGCTAGCCTTGCAAAGTCTTCAACAAGTAATACAGTTTTTCCAGCGAAAATACGTTTTTAACCATTCCAATACTCCAAATCTTGAGCCAGGCATTGAAAAATTGGTCCTCGAAATGGTCAATCTAAATCTGGAACAGCTGCAACAAGTGTGGTCGGTATTGGGAGGCAAATATCATCCTTCCGTTGTCTATAAAATGCGGATGGTCACCATCGACAGCGTATCTGACCAAACAGGAGCTATGATACAGGAAATTGAGATCCAGCATCGAAAAATCTAATCCCTATCTAAAAGCGTGGATACAATCAACACTTTATATGCAAATTTATTTTCCGTAAGGTTTTTACATGCTGGATATGGAACGCCTGCCTCCAACACTTTATCAAAATCAATCAAAGTGATTCCAGACCAAAACACCAAGAACTTGTTCAGAAATTATGACATTTCTTATAAAATCTTTAATGACCTGCTTGTTTGCTTTATTCGAAGCAGACTTTTTGCTCCTCCGGCAACGGATTTAAAAGTGCCTTTCACTTCTTTTTTGGGGGAGGTTAGAATTCGACTCCTCCTATATATCTCGAATGACTTTAGGGACAAGACTACTGTTGCCTCTGCCGGAAAAAACCAGGTTTATCACTTCTCAAATCGAATAGACAATGTAATTGGTCCTGATTCTTATGTCTCCAGGCCCATGGATGGATATGATGCTTCTAGTGATTACAGTGCAGGAACGATTGTTCAGGAAGGGGCGCAGCTGTTCCAGACGATTCAGCCGGTATTGGGAAGTGCCAATATTCCCCTCAATGATCCTGCCTACTGGGAGGAAATTCTACCGGTCGAGCAACTGGTAAATAATGCTGATTTAATAGATCCAGATTTACTTGAACTAGAAGAAGTCTGTTTTGCCGTAATCGATATTTTCAATAGTGGAACTACCAACAATGTATACAATCTTTTTGTACTCGGTCCGGATAATCAATTAAGAAGTCCGGTATATAATTTAAGATTTAAAAGTAAAATCTGAAAAATTTTAATGACTTAAACAGGAAAAAATGTCACAAATAAATGAAGGTGCAATAAGAACCCCAGGGGTTTATACCACCGAAATTCCAACACTTCCGCCTTCCGTTGCCCAGGTTTCTTCTGCGATTCCTGCATTTATCGGGTACACCCAATTGGCACAGGATGAAGTAGGTGCCTCCCTCAATATGGTACCCACCAAAATCTTTTCCCTAAAAGATTATGAGTTGTACTTTGGATTTGCCGAAAATGAAATAGGGATTTCGGTTGATATCAATATCAACTCTACAACAGGAACCACTATTGGAAGTGCAGCGATTTCCAATCCGTCGGCGCATAATATGTATTACAGCCTCCGCATATATTTTGACAATGGAGGGGGACCCTGCTATATTATTTCCATAGGTAATACTCCTTCATCCCTTAATCCCGATGATTATATAAGTGGTTTAAATGTTTTGTCAGCATCAGATGAACCCACTATCATCGTTTTTCCCGAAGGACAGTCTTTAGCGGAAGCCGCCTATTACAATACGGTTATCAGTCAGGCCATTGAACAATGCAGGGTATTACAGGACAGGTTTACCTTGGTGGATATACATCATTCATTACCTGTTTCTATTGGTTCACCGCTTGAACCCTCACCAGTTAATACCACGGGGACAATTGACAATTTCAGACTTCAATTTCTCAGAAACAATGACCTCAATTATGCAGCTGCATATTATCCAAATCTAAAAACTACTCTTGACTATGCTTATCAACCATCCGATGTGGATGTAAATGTAAGCACTGACGGGGGGGCTCCATCCACCGCTACATTGGATACTTTTCAATCAACCGGTACATCAATATACAATTTAGCCTTAGACAGAATAAGGGCTCAATTAAGCCCCACTCTTCCACCCTCCCCTGCCATTGCGGGAATATATGCTAAAGTAGATGGTTCAAGAGGGGTTTGGAAAGCACCTGCCAATGTTTCCATTAACTCTATTTTCGGGGTTACGGATTTTATCACAGATGCAGAACAGGATACCATGAATATTGATCCAGACACCGGCAAATCCGTCAATGCCATACGTCCCTTTACAGGCAAAGGAATATTGGTCTGGGGCGCACGCACCCTGGAGGGGAACAGTAACGAATGGAGATATATTTCTGTTCGCCGATTATTTATCATGGTAGAAGAATCAGCAAAGAAGGCGACTTTCCCATTCGTTTTTGAGCCCAATGATGCAAAAACATGGATAAAAGTCAGGGCCATGCTGGAAAATTATTTGACACTACTTTGGCGTCAGGGAGCTTTGGCTGGAGCAAAACCTGAACATGCATTTTTTGTAAGATGCGGACTTGGCCAGACCATGACAGCGCAGGATATTTTGGAAGGAAAACTGATAGTAGAAATTGGTATGGCTGCTGTAAGACCAGCAGAATTCATTATCCTGAGATTTTCCCACAAATTACAAGAATCCTGATAAATCTTATTAATCATTAATATCTAAAATCTAAATATTATGGCAGAATATCCTCTTCCCAAATTTCACTACCTGGTTGAATGGGGTGGTGCAAGAGTCGGTTTTACAGAAGTAACAGGACTTGACATTACCTCTGAAGTTATAGAGTATCGTGACGGGGCCAGTCCTGAATATTCAACCGTTAAAATGCCCGGCCAACGTAAGTTTTCTAATGTGACCTTAAAACGGGGAACATTCGGTAATGACAATCAATTTTATGAATGGTTCAATACTGTCAGTTTAAATACCATTGAAAGAAGGGATCTCATCATTTCTTTGTTGAATGAAAACCACGAACCGGTAGTTGTATGGAAAATTAAAAATGCCTGGCCTACCAAGATTACTCCAACAGATTTAAAATCAGAAGGAAATGAAGTGGCCATGGAAAGTGTAGAATTGGTCCACGAAGGGCTAACCATTCAAAACGGAAGTTAATATGGATCTCAATTATCCTCAAGTTGGATTCCATTTTTTGGTGGTCTTTGAGTTGTTCCCACAGTTGCCCAATGATTTCAGGTTTCAGGAAGTTTCTGGGCTTACTGTCAGTATGGAAATGGAGGCTGTCAAGGAAGGAGGAGAAAACCGTTTTGTTCACCAGTTACCCGGACGTTCCAGTTACAATGAGTTGGTTTTAAAAAGGGGCAAATTCTTGGGTTCTGGAATTTTACACTGGTGCAAAAATGCCATTGAAAATTTTGAATTCAAACCTACCAACATCATGATTTCCTTATTGAATGATGATCATTTGCCCCTATACAACTGGTATGTAATTAATGCCATCCCTAAAAAAATTGAAATATCGGGATTTAATGCCCAGAGCAGCGAGGTGGTCATTGAAACACTGACTTTAAGCTACCAATATTTCAAATATTATGATCCTGCCAGTGCCGCAATGGATTTGGCCGGATCGCTTACTGGTGCAGCCAATATCAATGTAGGATTTTAACCCCCAACTTATGTCCATAGAAATAAAGGAACTCCATATTAAAGCGATAGTGCAGGATGGTGAAAAAAAAAACAACCATTCTGTTTCAGCTGGTAACCAATACCAGGTAAATGCCATTGTTGCCGAATGCGTAGAACAGGTTTTAAATATTCTTAAGGAGAAAGAAGAAAGGTAAATGTCCTCAGCGTTAAAAAAACTACAGATTAAAGCCATAGAAAATGGACAGGCGACGACCAATCCTGACCTTATTTATGATGCATTGGTAAATCCGGAAACCTATTCGATCAATCATTTGGTTGAGTACAATCCTGAACCTCCTCCCTCAGGGAATACAGGTAAAGAGCAACAATTTGTAAGAAGCTTACCCCCAACCCTTCAGTTTGATTTTCTATTCGACAGTACTGGGGTAATTCCGAAACCTCTTAGCGGTCTGGCTGGCGCTCTTAGCAATGTCCCCATTGCTGGCGCAATTGCGGGTGCTCTTTCCAATGAAAAGGAATATGATATTTTAGAGGATATAGATAAGTTTAAGCATATCGTTTATGAATATGATGGAGAAAACCATTCTCCTCGAAATGTACAGTTGCTTTGGGGTACGTTGTTGTTTGAAGGAGTACTCACAAGCTTAAATTTTAATTTCAAATTATTCCAACCAGACGGAACCCCAATAAGGGTAGTGGCTACTGCTGCTTTCAATGGCACCATAGAGGACGACCTCAGGATTGCAAAGGAAAAAAGTAGCTCACCTGACCTTACCCATATCCGAAAAGTTAAGGAGGGGGATAAATTGCCTTTAATGGCTTTCCGGATTTATGGAGACTCCTCCTATTACCTTGAAGTAGCCAAAGCAAATAATTTGACCAATTTTAGGGACTTACAGGTTGGGGATGAGATTTTTTTCCCACCATTGGAAAAAACAAAATAATGCCAAACAGCAGAACTTTACCTACCCCGAAAAAATCTAGTCTGGTCACTTTTACCCTCCTCATTGAGGGGGAACCTCTATCAAAAGTTTTTGGGGTTTCTTCAATAACAGTGTATAAGGAGGTTAATAAAATCCCTTCCGCCCATATAATAATCCAGGATGGAAATGCATCAAAGGAAGATTTTGAAGCAAGTAATGAAGCCTTTTTTGCCCCTGGAAAAGAAATAGAAATCCTGGCAGGATATCAATCGGAAGAATCAACCATTTTTAAAGGACTTATTATTAAATTTTCCATAAAAATCAAACGGAGCGGAACTTCCATGTTGATTCTGGAATGTAGGGATGCGGCCGTTAAGTTAACCGTAGGCCCCAAAAATAAATATTTTGTTGATCAAACAGACAGTGATGTTATCGAAGAAATCATTGATAGCTATGGTCTGGAAAATGAGGTAGAGGCTACTTCTGTCCAACATAAAGACCTTGTACAATATTATGCCACAGACTGGGATTTCATGCTAAGCCGAGTGGAGGCAAACGGAAAAGTATGCTTGGTAAATGACGGAACCATTTCCATAAAAGAGCCCTCCATGGAAGGTGAACCACTTTTAGACCTCTTGTACGGGGCTACAATACTTGATTTTGATGCCACCATCGATGCCAGAGACCAGTATCAGGCAGTAAAGGCATTTTCCTGGGATCCCGCAAACCAGGCCATACTTGAGGTAGATGGAACAGATCCAGCCATTTCCGGAAACGGAAACCTTAACCCTGCGGACCTGGCTTCTGTAATCGCTCTGGATCATTTAAATCTCAGCCACACGGGAAGGTTGGCACAGGATGAGCTCCAGGCTTGGGCGGATTCACAATTTTTAAAAACACAACTTGCCAAAACAAGGGGTAGAGTGGGTTTTTACGGTTATGCGGAGATAAAGCCTGGCGATCTTATTTTACTTCAAGGCTTGGGAGAAAGAATGAATGGAAATGTGTATGTGTCTGGGATTCGTCACGAAATAAGTAATGGCACATGGAAAACAGATGCTCAGTTTGGATTGTCTCCTGAATGGTTTACCCAAAAATATGCCATTAATCAAATGCCTGCTTCCGGTTTGTTGCCAGCAGTTCAGGGTTTGCAGATAGGACTGGTCATTCAGCTGCAAGAGGATCCGGATGGTGAGGATAGAATATTGGTAAAGCTTCCTATCATAAGTAATGAAGAAAATGGGATATGGGCCAGGGTGGCCTGCCTTGATGCAGGAAATAACAGGGGTAGTGTTTTTAGACCAGAGATAGGAGATGAAGTTGTGCTGGGGTTTCTTAACAATGATCCCAGAGATCCAATCATTTTGGGAGGTTTAAACAGCAGTAGTATGCCCTCCCCTATTCCAGGAGCGGATGAAAACCATGAAAAAGGATTTGTCTCCAGAAGCGAAATTAAAATCATTTTTAATGATGATAAAAAATCGTTGCTACTGGAAACGCCTGCAGGAAAACAGATTCTATTGGATGAAGATGGGGGAATCCTCAAGCTGGAGGACGAAAATGGTAACCGATTCATAATGAATGAAGATGGAATCACGATAGAAAGCAAAAAAAAGATTATCCTTAAAACAGCAGATGATGTAGAAATTGAGGGTAATAATATAAATAACAAAGCCCAGGCAAGTTTTAAAGCGGATGGGGCCGCCGGTATAGAGTTGACCAGTACTGCTATTGCCAAATTGAAAGGTTCATTGGTCCAAATCAACTAACTTAAAAAAAAGATGTTACCAGCAGCAAGAGTTTCTGATATGCATGTATGTCCGATGGTGACTGGAACCGTTCCGCATGTGGGAGGTCCAATTTTACCACCGGGTTGTGCCACCGTATTGATTGGGGGATTACCAGCAGCATGTGTTGGGGATATGGCTACCTGTACGGGTCCTCCTGATACCATAATCAAAGGATCAACAAGCGTTCAGATCGAGGGGAAATTTGCTGCCAGAATGGGAGATTCAACCGCTCATGGGGGAACGGTTATTTTGGGTTGTTTCACCGTTTTAATTGGTTAAATCAGCTATGGAACCAGAAAATTCATTTTTAGGCAAAGGCTGGGGTTTTCCCCCTTCCTTCGACCCGGTTAACAGGCACGTAGAAATATTTTCCGGAGAGGAAGATATAAAAAGTAGCCTGGAGGTTTTGCTTGCTACTAGAATCGGTGAAAGGGTAATGCAACCCCTATTTGGCTGCAATCTCGATGACTTGGTATTTGAAACCCTGGACACTACTTTAATGACTGAAATTAAAAATAAAGTCGAAACTAGTATTCTTTACTTTGAGCCTAGGATTAACCTCAATCAAATTAAAATAATACCCCAAGTTGAACTGGAAGGGAGAATACTCCTATCCATAGATTATACTGTCCGAGCCACCAACAGTCGCTCCAATTTAGTATTCCCCTTCTATCTCTCAGAAAAATAATATATGAAAGAACTGGATCGGATAATTGAGTTTCTTAGGAGTTCCGATGGTGTAAATCAGTTCCAAAGGGCAATCCCTGCTCAGGATCCTGATTCGATAAGGATTGACGAACGCAAAAAATCAGACCATATCAGTTTCCTAAAAAGGTTGTCGGAACAGATAATATATTTTAACCTTAACAATCAGGAGCAAGGTACCTGGCTTCCGCTTTTTGAAAACCTTGATCAAGTAAGCACTATCATTGTAAAGGCTGCCACCACAGAAAATTTATCGGCTGAGTATTACAATGGAAACAATGGAATTAATTCCAGTTTAATAGCTATCTCAAATGGATTATTGCCTGAGCAGGATGGAGTAAGGATGCTTTCTGGCGACCTCTTATTGGTATGGAAACAGGACAATCCCATCCAAAATGGCGTATATTCGGTGAGCCAGGGAAATGGGTCCAAACCAACTGTTTTACAGCGATTATATAATGCAGACCAAAGAGCGGATTTTGATGGTCAGGTTGTGGAAGTATCTAAGGGAAACCGTCATTCACAAAGGCTATTTATCCAGCAAACCCTCTCACCAGTAATAGGCACTTCCGAGATCATTTATCAAAGAGGTGCAACTTCCAGAAATGATTGGCCCCCACACCAAGCCCTGCTTTTGTCTTTTCTACATGTTTACGGGATATTACAAGAGGATATCAACCTTTTGACAGGAAGACATCTTACCTATTATTATGAAAAAGTCCTGCAAATCCAAAGAAAAAAGGCGATACCTGATCAGGTACATACTGTATTTGGATTAAATAAAAATGCAGCCCCAGTACTGCTTCCAGCAGGTACGCTATTGGATGCAGGAAAAACCTCAGACGGACTTTATAAAAGGCAATATGCATTAAATAGCGAAATAGTTGTCAACCATGCCATTGTCAAGACACTCAAATCAAGCTATACAGATAAAAATTCAAACGGTAAAAAGATTGTCTATAAAGCTGAAGATGCTCAACTTGTCATAGCCAATTCCGGACCAGGATTTCGACCTCTAGGCAAAGCACAATTAGGCCTTTCTGCTGAGGAAAAAAACATGACGGAAGCAAAAATTGGTTTTGCTATTGCATCCCCTAACTTTTTTCTTTCAGAGGGTGAGAGAAAGGTACTTGTCACCCTTAATTTAAAGGACTCGTCCTCAAGCCCACCACCCAAAGCATTTGAAATTTCCATGACGGGATCAGAGGGCTGGATCAATCCATCATTTAGTGTGAAGGAGTATTCTTCATCAAAGTTAAGTTTTGAAGCAATTATCCCCGCATCTTCAGGAGAGGTAATCGCCTATGATGAACAGCTCCATGGCCCTGGCTATGTAACGCGTTTTCCAGTGTTCAGATGTCAGGTATTACCTTATGCTTACCAACTTGAAAACCTGGGTACCTTTAACATAGGAAGCGTTGATATTCTGGTGGAGGCCAATGGGGTAAAGGATTTGGTATTACAAAATGATCAGGTATTACAGGACCCAGAGAAACCTGTGCTCCCTTTTGGTAGCCAGCCACTCATCCAATCCAATTTTTATATTGGCAGTCCTGAGATATTCAATAAGTCCGTTAAAAGTCTATCTCTCAAACTTGAATGGCAGGATCCACCAGAGAATTTTACCGACCATTACAGCGAATACGGTAGCGAAGATATTGAAGGATTTGGCAACAATATATTCACTGCAGACTTGTATCTTTTAGCAGCCAAAAATTGGAAAACACGCCTCCTCTTTGCGCAAAGTCTATTTAACGCCCAAGGGACCCTTCTTCCCCGGGATTTTCAGGTACTATCAACTGTAATGGCGGATAGTTTAATTAATTCAGGATTTAACAGAAATCCTGACATGAATACCTTTACCCAATATGAGGCCGGATTGTCCACCGGTTTTATTAAAATGGTTCTTACAGGCCCTACAAGAGGAGATATGGATTATTTGCCCGCCTATGCCCCTTTTGAAGCTTTCGGCCATAAGTCCTTTTCAAAGGTTTATACGGCACAAGCTATTGCATTGGGCCAATTTAGTCCTCCAGGTAATCCTCCGGAGCTGCCCAATGAACCATACACACCTACATTAAAGTCGGTAAGCTTGAATTATACAGCAGGAGATTCCTTTATTCCCTCCAGCCCTAATGGTGTGGAACAGTTTTTTTCTCTGGATATCTTTGGACCACATGAGCTTAGGGAATATGAAACAGCCCGGATAGTGCCAAAAACACCTGAAAATGGGGCACTTTACATTGGAATCCAGGATGCTACTCCTCCTCAATTGTTTTCTATGCTTTTTCAGATCTCTGATGGCAGTGCTCCAGGTAATACGCTTTTACGTTCCTCAGACCTTATTTGGAGTTATATGGCTAAAGACCAATGGAAAACAATTTCCGCTGGTGACATATTGGAGGATAGCACAAACGGATTGCAAAGATCAGGACTATTACGCTTGAATTTAGGAGCGGATGCTACTTGGGAAAATACTACCATGACCCAAAATTTATATTGGCTCCGTGTACTTGTAAACGAACATGCGGATGGGGCTGGAAATTTCGAAGCCATTCATTTGCAGGCTGCTGCGTCCACCTTGGTTCAGAATGATATTTCAGAGACTTCCTTTATTGACCATCTTAGCAAGCCTTTACCTCCAAACAGCATTGGCAAACTGGTGAAAAAAGTATCTGGAATTAAAAATGTCATTCAAGAATACGGATCTATTCAAGGTTTATCTCCGGAAACAGATGGTGCTTATTTTCAGCGGGTAAGTGAGCGTTTGCGCCATAAAAACAGAACTGTTTCCAGTTGGGATTACGAAAGGAAAATTCTGGATAAATTCCCACAGATATTCAAAGTAAAATGCCTTTCCCATACGGACTCAAACAACCACATAGCACCAGGGAACATCAAAATGGTTATTGTCCCTGACTTTCGTAAGCTTGCGGCAGGGGATCCATTGCAACCCAAATGTAACGCCTCACTTTTAAGAGATATTTCTGATTATATCAGCCAACATTGCTGCTCTCCCTTTGTAAAACCGGTTGCAAGTAACCCAGAATATGAAACTTTGCTAGTGGATTGCAAGGTATCCTTTATGGAGGGATTTGATCCGGGCTTTTATTCGGCAAAATTAAATGAAGAGATCAAGCAATTTTTAAGTGCCTGGGCCTACGATGAAGGAAAGGACATCACATTTGGCGGGAAAATATACCGCAATGAACTTTTGGCATTTGTGGAAGGCCGAAATTATGTGGATTATGTTGTGGATTTCAAAGTATATCATCGGTTTAAAGGTCCTGCTATTGGAGGAATTTCCAAAATGGCAATCAATGAGGATTTTATCGTCGGTCTTACTCCGAAGGCTACCATTGGAGTGACCAATGCCAAAATAGGCAGTGATTTTATTGTGGGCCAGCCAGTGGAGGTAGCAAAAGCATCCCAAGCCGATTCAATTCTGGTGTCCGACAACAACCATAGGATTAACGCCATTCAAACTGAAGATATTTTATGCAGTGGTAATAAAAATATCGCAATAGGTCAAATGATTGTCAAGGTAAACTTTATAGTACAGTGAATTTTATTTCAATTATAAATCATTAAAGGTATGGAACCAAGAAGTAGAACTTATTTAAAGGGCCAATTTGAAGATGGAGATAGTCCTAACGGAGTGGATTTCTCTGATATAATGGATTCATTTATAAATATTATTGATGATGAAATTCAGGTAGATGACGATCAAAACCTGGTTGTAACCGGAGGAGTGACCCTAGGTGAGCCTGTAAATGGACCTACAGGAACACTTCGTTTTAATACCACTTCCGGAGAAATTGAATTATCCGATGGAACCGATTGGAATCCAATTGTCTCTGGAAGTACAGGGGCATTTAGTCCAGTAGGGGATCAGGGAGATGTGGCTTTTGGAGGTGGACAAGTAGGTATAGGTACTTTCGAAACCGCTCCAGAATACCGCCTTGAAGTAAACCTTGGCGCAAATACCGGCACTGCTGAAAGGGTGCGCTTAGGCAATTCTGTGATAAGTAACGGCCAGGGAGCTTCAGCCGCTTATGCACAGTTTAGTAACCAAACCCAAAGTGATGGGAACGATAATTTTGCTTTAAGGCAAGGCCAGGCAGGCGATGTTAACCTCAATGCCCCTGTTAACCAACCCATCAGCATTTCTCACGGACGTACCCAGTCGCGAATCTTTATTATGGGGGATGGAAGAACCATTATTGGAAATAATGGGCCTGTTCAGGCAGCATCCGAACTTTTTCAGGTGAATGGAACTGCAGGAAAAACTACAGGAGGTACTACATGGGCAGTAATTTCGGATAAACGACTTAAACAGGATATAAAACCTTTTGAGGACGGACTTAAAAAATTAATGGATGTTCGCCCGGTACAGTTTCGGTACAATGGCCTAAGCAACACCGATCCCAATGAGGAAGAAGTGGGAATTATTGCACAAGAAATTGAAAAGGTATTTCCCTATATGATTTCCAAAAGGAATAAAGCCGGTGAAGTGAAAGAATTGCCAAAAAATCTACTTTCATTTAATGGCAATGCCTTGACCTATGTCATGGTAAATTCGATCAAAGAATTGGCCAGCCGAGTGGAGACCTTGGAAAAAGAAGTAGCAACCCTTAAAAAATCTTCAAGCAAAAAGCAATAAAGACTCGAAAATCAGTATAAAATGGATGAATCAAAACGCATACCAACTTCTAAACCTTTATACAAAAGCCAGGATTATGATTTTCTAAGGGAGGAAGGTTTAAAGATCATCCGTGAGCTTGCAGGCGCAACCTGGACAGACCACAATATTCATGATCCGGGAATAACCTTACTGGAAGCATACTGCTATTCCCTGACAGAAGTGGGATTACGTACCGGCATGGATATGACGGACCTGCTCACCAGCGGGGAACAGTTTGCCGGACAGGAGTTTTTTACTGCATCACAGGTTTTGCCAGTGGCTCCAGTTTCATCTATTGATTTTAAGAAAATATTCCTAGACCATCCATTGGTAAGTAATGCCTGGGTAAGTAAACTTCCCAACATCCCCAGTGGCCAACTGAGTATTTTACTTGAATTTGCCGATGACACTTTAAATTCCAATGTGTTTTCCTTGTTGGTTTCCCCACCTGGCCTTGGGGCCGATTTCCGGGTAGACCTCGCATTTCCCTATTGGGATGAAGTGGATGTACAGCCATTTCAAGAAGACGTGGAGATATTAAGTGCCGCTTTCAGCAATCCCTGGCAGCCATTAAAAGGAGAAAATTCCCAATTTGCCAGCATAACCCTTGATTATCAACCGATAACAGGACCAGTGGCAAGCATGGAATTATGGATAATTTTGCAAGTAACTTCTCCACTAAACAATACCCTTGTTGAATTGCCTCAAATCTTACAGGAAATTGAAAATTTATTGTTTACACTTCCTAACGAAAATGTTTTTAAAGCCTATAATAACCGGATTATAGAAGCCAATACGGCCATGAGGTCCGTTCAAAGGTACGCCAGGGATTACAGAAATCTTTGTGAAGATTTTTCTGAATTCAAAGCCGTCCGTTTGCAGGAAATCGCATTTTCAGCCATATTGGAAATAGGCTCAGGAGTTGATGTAGAAACCTTGTTAGCCAACATCTTTTTTGCAGTTGACCAGCATCTTTCACCACCGATAATTTTAAAAAGTCTGAATGACCTTCAGGGGGAAGACAATGATTCGGCTTCAATTTATGAAGGCCCCATTATGGCAGAGGGTTTTTTAAAAACCCAGGAAGTTCTTTCCAATCAACCTCAAACCAAAATATATACCTCAGATATCCTTAGACTGATTTTTCAACAAAGGAATTCCGAGCATACAGATGTAAATAAACGAGAAAAAATTTCCTCACGTAGAATTATTGCCCTGAGGAGTCTGACCCTTTCCAACTGGTTGGATAACCATGCCATTACCAAAGGAGCTAAGGATTGCCTACAACTCGTGGACAGCACCCGTCATGTCCCTCGGTTAAGTCCTGCAAAATGCCAGATTGTTATCATTAGAAATGACGTAAAGGTAGTGTACGATTTTTCAAGGGCTATTGAAAAATACCGGATTTTAAAAGAGGAATACTTGAATACCCTGGTCCCTGGTTTTGAAGATTTACCCATTCCAAAGGGAAATACCTTGCCGATAAAGGACTATTATCCTTTACAAAATGAGCTGCCCGTGGTTTATGGGGTGGGAAAGTATGGCTTATCTGCAAATGCGTTGCCTGCACGTAAAGCCAAAGCCAAACAACTAAAAGGATACTTGTTTTTTTATGAACAACTCATTGCTGGGCAATTGACTCAGTTGTCTCAATTGAACGCTCTCTTCTCCGCTGATCCGAATTTGGATACAACGGTCTTTCATCAAACTCTATATCACCTTCCCATGGTTTCAGAACTTTTTGGATTCGAAAACCAATCTTCTGAATGGGAAGACTTTCAGGCAGAGGAAGGTAACCCTTACAGGGAAGCCTTAAGGGCCGGAGAGCAAAGAGAGCAATTTCTAGACAGGCGAAACCGTTTTTTGGATCATTTATTAGCCAGGCTAGGAGAAGACATGCAAGAATACGCTGAAATGGTTTTCCAGGAAGTGATGGAGGTTACCGATTCGGCAGAAATGGAGCTAAACAACCTGTTGGAATTACAGCAGGAGCATTATTTATATGCATTGGAAAGGTTGTTAAAAGATAAATCTGCTTTTTATTACGATTTACCACTTTTAAACCGAGACAGATTTCAAGCATATGGAAGTCTCCTTTGGCGTTTAAGTACGGCAATTGAGCTTAATGAAACTCCCTTGGGTTTTCATTGGCAAATAATGAATTCAGAACAAGTGCCGGTTTTGGAAAGTCTCCAGGTATATCCTCCACGAATGGAGGCAGAAAGGACTGCGGCAGTTTCATTGCGACTGGCGACTTCTGAAATAAATTATGAAGTTGCTACTGCTGATGGCATTAATTTCCTATTGTTACGCCCAGCCCCTGGGGGTGATGCCCTTGCAAGAAGTACGCAATCCTTCAATTCAGAGGCTGAGGCGGAGACTGAAAGGGATTTGATCATTCAGTCTTTGTTGAGGCAATGGGTAGAGTTTGCCCTTATTCCACTTGAACGCAGACTTTATCATTTTTTAGGAATAAGGGTAATGCAAAGAAGGGTACTTACAGTTCCCTTAGATGAATATTTCGAAATATATGATGAAATAGACGCTGATCTACTTATCGAAAAACGTTTTCGACTTAGAGAATTGCCAGGTGCATCGGGAGAAATCCTCCTTGAAAGTATAGGCAACTACCTGGGGCCTGATGATGAAACCGCCACGGAGAATGCTTTGGTGGCCATCGAAACAATTAACGGAATTGGAAAAAACCATAACAATTACAGTATTGTCGAAAATGCCCCCAACCAATATCAGGTTGCCCTTGGAACAGGAGCTGGAAATCTCCTTGCCAGGTCAGCTTCGGTCTTCCCGGACCAAGAGACAGCCCTGGAAGAAATGAATAGAATTAGGGATCACCTTTACCAACATTATAGTAGGGAAGGTTTTTATATGATCGAACATTTTCTACTTGCTCCTCAAGACACAACCTCTCTGGGGTTGATAGATCAGGAAACCACAGTAGAACCCTATTCATTCCAGATTAGCTTTATATTTCCCTCCGGATATAGTCGAGATTTCAACGACACCGAGGCTGAACCAGAAACAGCTCAACCTGACCGTTTCCGCGGAGAGGAGTTTAGGCGATATGCTGAAAAAACGATCCGAAAGACTTGTCCTGCACATATTTTAGCCAGAATCTTATGGGTGGATACTGCAAGAAGAGGATCAGCAATTCCGGGGGATGCTCCTTGTTTTGATTTATTTGAACAAAGGTACAGGTCCTGGCTCGAGGCATATCTCAGGGATACTTCTGAAGCTTCAGAAATGGAGGTTTTGCGCAGTGAGCTAGTTGCCTGTTTAAATGCAATTTATCTGGATTTTCTTACATAATAGTTGAAATGACAAAAGGGTCTTTAAACATCATCCATAAGCAGGTACTTGAAATAATTACAGATAATGTAAAGGATGCCCAGGAAATTGAGCGCCGATATATGGAATTAATCAAACAAATAAATACCCCCTCTTTTGAAAACTGTTTTGAGGACCTCCTACCTCCTAATCAACACCTTCTGATAGAAAGAATGGAAATTGATTTGGGGAAATTCAATAAAAACAACCTTTTCAATGAATTGGGCACCCATTTAAACCATGCACTTAGGGAAGCACTTAAAAAGAACATCTCTCATAAGACATCCATTACTTCAGAAAAAGAAAAAAATGGACAAACCTCAAATTCCAATGGTTCCCATGAATCCCTTATTGGAGCGGAGATAGGTAAAACTCCAGAAACGATTTCACTGTTTAAGGGACCTTTTGAAATTTTTACTTTCTTTCTTGAAAAAGGTCGGTTGCCAAACTGGGTACCATTAGATTTTAAGTTTGAAGAAGATTGGTTGGAAGGCTTGGATAGCCAGCAACTTGTACAATTGAGAAAGCTGATTGAAAGATCAGAACAGGCCCTCTTAAGATTGTCAAGCCATTTTTCGGTTCCTTTTATTTTGAAGCTCCTGGATCAGTTTACACCAGTAAAATCAAATTTTGATAACTGGAAATGGATTGACACTTATTTATTAACGTCAGCACTGGATAAAGCACTTTTTAAAAGAATCTACTGGTCTTATGTACTCTCTTGGTGTTTTGTGAATGTTGAGGAAAATCCAGCTTCCACAAATAGTAAAGAGAATGAAATTCTTTTTAAAACTTTAAAAAAGCTTCCGGAAAACTTATTGGTTTCAATGAAGCTTTTATTAATGAAACAAAGCATCCCTGAAACGCTTCAAAGGAACCTGGGGAATAGTTTAAATAAAATTATTTCAGATTTTAAATCTGATAAGGGAAACAAAGAAAAGGAAAAATCAAGACTAAAATCCCTGTCCCCATTCGAGGGCCAAATTGATTCCCAAAATACATCAACATCCCCGGGCGAAAAAGCACTTCAAACTCCTGCAGCTGAGGTGGGCAAAATGAAAGAAATGGCCAGAGCCATTCAGGAAGAAATATCGTCGGATCTGGAACCCATTTGGGTAAATAATGCAGGTTTGGCGATTTTATCTCCATTTATCAACGAACTTTTTAAGTCCTGTGATTTTTTGGACAAAGGACTTTTTAAGTCCGTGGAAATGAGTGCCAGGGCGGTCAATGTTTTGGTGTATTTGGCCCATGGTATAGAGGAGGTACCTGAATACCAGAAACTTCTTCCAAAATTGTTATGTGGCATATTATGGGAAACAGTACTGCCCGAAATTTCACCTATTTCTGATCTGGAAAGGTCCAATGCTGAGGAATTACTTAAAGCAGTGGTCAATCACTGGAAAGCTTTGGGTAACAGTTCCCCTGAGGCCGTGCAGGAAGCTTTTATTCGCCGGCCTGGTAAATTAATTCCCGGGAATCCCGCATTAATTTTAGAAGTAGAACAAAAAACACAGGACATCCTATTAAAGAAATTACCATGGGGATTTTCCATGATAAAACTACAATGGATGCCTAATATTTTACAAGTTAAATGGATATAAAAAATTATTGACCATGAAAAATACAAAGGTTTTATCTGGATTATCATTAAAAAGTATAGCCTTTTTGGTGATTGGGTTAATTTATTTTAGTGGATTAAAAGCTGCTCCGGAAGATGTTGATGTTACGGGACCAAATCCGAATTCTGATTATGAATTTAATTTAGGAATGGAAGAAATCCCTGCCGGAACTGAATTTGGGGTGGTAAACGCTATTGGAAATGTGTTTTGGGAATTTGCCTCTATTCCAGGTGGTGCCACAGGAGTAACAAGCACTTCATTTACCAGATATGGCATCACAGTAACAATTCCGGATACTTCTGGAGGAGCAGTAGCCAATTCCTCAACTGCTACCATTGAAGGGACACCTACTGAAGCGGGTACATTCACGTTTACGGTGACAGTTTCAGATGAAACAGATCCAGGTGCACGTACCAGAAACCGACCATATACCCTGATCATAAGTCCGGGAATGGATATCGTACTGGTAATGGATCGCTCGGGAAGTATGGGCATTAATACCAGTGCAGGAATAACACGCTGGCAGGCACTCAAGGATGCAGCCGCAAATTTTATGCTTGTTTTAAATAATCTGGGTAGAACCGGTGATAATATTGGTCTTACCTATTTTCATGGTGCTGTTACCCAACCTTCAGCAGGAAATTTCCCTTCCTCCCTTATTCCAATTGACAATGTAAATACAGCAAATACCGTTAATTCCGAATTAAATTCCCAGTCTCCAGGAGGAAGTACAGCGATGGGAGCAGGTATGAAAGATGGACAAGGTAAAATAACGGATAGTTCACGGGCCCGGTTTTTGGTTTTGTTTACAGATGGAGATCAAAATGTGAATCCTGAAGTTAACTTAAATGGTCAGGGTTATTCTGACGGAACATCACTTAACCCTTCCTACCCTGCAGGCCCGGGAAGCATAAAAGTCTTTACTATTGGGATTGACGGCCCAAACGGGCCTGACCTGAATGTACTACAAAATCTTGCAGATACAAATCGAGGGAATTATGTGGGAACAGAGGATGGAACATTGGATATAGCATTCGAAAATCAGCTTGCCAATGCAATGAATTCACTCAGCCCACAGCTTTTAGTCCGATCAACCACTAATTTGAATAGAACTGAGGCCTCAACTACCCTACAATCCTTTCCTTTGAACAAAAAGGTATCTCGCTTATTGGTCAAAATTAAGGCAAACCGAAAATTTGAAGTCCCCCAATTAGTCCAATTTGCCTCAGCAATTACGCTTGAAAAGGATGGGGTACCTATAACATCAGGAGTGAATCCCTCCTGGGTTGGTAATTATTCCAACACCATTTTATTGACCATTCCATTTAATATCCCTATCATTGGTGGCGCTCCTGTCACTTCACCGGAAGGCAACTGGACAGTTAAAATAGGGGCTACAGGTGAATTAAATATCAGTGAAGTGAAAGTTACCTCCATCGCTGATGACCACAGGTTGGATTATACTTATTCCTATGGAGCCTCTTCTCCAATGGTAAATACTGTATTGAACCCTTCCGTGACAGTTAACTGGCTGGGAGAACCAATAACTGATGCGGATGTTCAGGCAATTATTTTACGGCCGGGTGAAGACTTGGGAGATTATCTAGCTAATAACCCTTTGACTGTTAATGTTTCAAACGATCCGGATGCACCATCTCCGGGAGTTCAGAAATACAATCAGCTTATAAGAGATGATCCAAATTTTAAAAATAGTCTGGCCTATAATGAAAACGTAATTACCTTAAACCATACTTCAGATGGTAGGTATGAAAACACTTTTGATGGTCTTACCGTTGCCGGTAATTATCAGATAGTCTACCGAATCTCTGGTGACAGTCCGGAAACAGGCAATTTCCAAAGATTTGCCACTGAAAGTTTTTTTACCAGTTTCAACGGAATTGACCTTGATGCCTCTAATCTTTCTACCGAACCAATTAAAAATTCTTTAGTGATAAACATGAAACCGGTTTCTACAACCGGGAAATTAATTGGCCCTGCATATGGAAAAGGTTTTACTATTGACAATTCCAATGTGAAAATAGATAAGATTGAAGATCATCAGGATGGTAGCTATACCCTTACTTTTTCCGGAAACATCGATGAACATGTGTCTTTGACATTAACTGGTCAGGAAATATATACTGGAAATCTTTCAAAAATAGGTGAATCCGATTCTATTATTGACCACATTCAGGATTGGCTAGTTTCAATAGGATTGCCAGACTGGATAATTTGGCTGATTCTTTTAGTGGTAGCACTGTTATTATCCATTCTTGGGCTGTCAAGAAAAAAACATTAAGCCCATTTTAAAAAGCCGTCATATTAGAATGATCTCCACTCAACAAAATGTGTGATCTCGGGAAAAGCCTTGAGATCCACATTTTATTTATTCTAATAAAGCAATTCTCCAAATGTTGGCCAAACCGCCAAAAGCAGTTGCAGTATTTTGAAATAAATGGAGAGACAGCAGTTTTATTTTTTTTGTAGTATTAAGTTTTTTTTGAAAGGGAAAAAACTTTTGAACGGTTGACAGTATTTGGAGTAAACTAACATGAGGTGAGGACATTAACTTCAGGAAAATTTAGCAAATTAAAAGCGCCAAAATCGAAGCATTCGTTTTTCGCTAAAAAAGAACCCTCAAACCGTTTGTTCTTTCAGCCAAAACTCACAATAGGACCTGTTGATGATGTATATGAAAGGGAAGCAGATGCGGTATCAGACTGGGTGATGAAAGAGGGAAACTCCAAAGAAAAAAAGACACCTCATAAGCAGTCCCAAACCATCGTGCAGCCTAGTTGTTCAGAATGTCAGGATGAGGAAAAAAAGCTGCAAAGGAAAAAAATCAATGGAGGGATTTCGGAAGGGAATGCGCTACACTTAGTGAACCAAAGCATTCAGTCTCAAGGCCGTTCCATGGACGAAGGTGCGAGATCATTTATGGAAAGTAAAATTGGTTATGATTTTTCAAAGGTAAATATTCACACTGGTCCTGATGCAGCTAAGTCTGCCCAATCCATAAATGCCCTTGCGTATACCAGCGGAAATAATATTGTGTTTAATGAAGGCCAGTATTCCCCCAGAACTGATAAGAGTAAGAAATTATTGGCTCATGAGTTGACCCATGTAGTGCAGCAAACAAAATCACCTCAGAACATAGGGCTGATCCAAAGAACATGTGATATTGATTTTTCAGGCTATTCCGATCCTGAATGTGAAGGGACCATTCATGTTGGTGCCACCACAATCAGTAGTCCTATAATCGGATACTACCATTTGTTTGTTCTTTATACGGATAGTTCCGGCGCTCAGTACTATTTTCGGGGTGGACCCGGTGGAAGCGAATCTGGGTATGGAAACATTATTACTGCATGCGCTCCTTATGTTGAAGGAGAAATAGAATATAATCCAAGAAACCTTTTGGAGGAGGTTTATCAGGGAATGGATGCTTGTGATAAGCTAAATATAATGCAGAACAAATTAAATGAAATAGAAGGTTGGAATGTGCCTTATGTGCCAGCAGGACCCAATAGTAATTCTGTTATAGCTACCTTGCTAAAAGCTTCAAGCCTGCCCCAAAGGAAACCGGCAGTTCCTACTCCCGGGTTTGAAATGGAAGTCACACCTTTAGGTGGTGAAGAAATCAGTCCGGAAAGACCCACTTTATTTCTACTTAGTTTTGGTGGTGGAAATGGTTTCTTGTTAAATGCTGAAGTTCAACAACGCCTGCATACTTTCTCTCCGCAAGTGGGTGATGGCATTCCAATACCTATTCCTTTGCAGCTGAATGCAGGTTTTTACACTTTACCAGTTCAAGGGCGTTTTGGAGGGAGTCTCGGTTTAAGTACAGATATTTCTATTTTCAATTTACCGCTTCGTTCCTTCAGTCCACTGGGTATAACTTTTGGTGGAGGTTTTACTGCCGGAGGAATCCGATCTGAAGATGAGCCTGGAGCATCGCATGTTGATCCTGAATTTGGAGGATATGCAAGAGCAGGAATTTATACAGACTTTGAAAGATTGAGAATATCTCCTCAGTATCAGTTCAATGCATTTCGAAATACCGGAATTGATTCAACAACTACCTTACATACGCTTATCTTGCAATTGGGGTATACGTTTTAGTGGTTTTATAAATTGGGAAAAATCATTCATCTTGATTCCAATTATGCATGAAGTGATTTTTTTCCTGAGTACCGATTTGAGCAATTCAATTATTCAGGAGATAATTAACGTAAAATTTGGATAAAGAATAAAGGTGGTCAACAATTTGAAAACTTATCTTTTCCTCTGAATGAAGATTAAATAAAAGGTTGACGTACCTTTGATATTGCCTGCAGCATGACAAAAAGCATTCAGAAAATAAATACACCCAATGTTTCAAAAATGGGTCTTCCTTTCTTCTCCCCGAAGGAACGATCAGGGTCGCTGTTTTTCCAGCCCAAACTTTCCATCGGTCCTGTAGACGATATTTATGAACGTGAGGCAGATGCCATGTCAGATAAAGTCATGCGAATGGAGAATAAAAGTGAAATGCAGCAACCGTTTTTCAGTTCAGTCCCTTCAAATTTACAGCGGAAGTGTGCTCATTGTGAGGAGGAAGAAAAGAATCTGCAACGAAAAGAAATAAATGACAAGGAGACAAATAGCAATTTTGAACTGGACAGTTACGTCGGACACATAAATAGTGGAGGACAGATTTTACCCAATGAGGTTCGTGATTTTTATGAGCCAAAATTTGGCTATGATTTTAGCCAGGTAAAAGTGCATACAGATAGTGTTGCGGCCAAATCCGCCCAATCCATTAATGCATTGGCTTATACTTCTGGTAATAATATTGTCTTTAATAAGGGACAGTATTCACCAGATACAGATCGTGGAAAGAGATTACTGGGACATGAATTGACTCATGTTGTACAGCAGCAGGGTACGGCAGGTTTAAATCAGGTCCAAGCTCAAGTAGAGGATGAAGGGGTATCAGATCTTCCTAATTATTCAACATCTATTTTAGATCGAATAATAATCAATTTCGATCGATCAATAGAACAGGTTGATAGTGAATCTATTGATCAATTAATTAAAGCGAAAGAGTCCTTGCTTAATCTCATGAATAACGGCAGTGCTGAACAGAAAAGTATCATAATTGATCAGATCATTGCCATGAGTCAGGATATAGACCTATCCAACCCCCAAAATCCAAACTCTTTGTTAGAGAATGGCAACTCCATTCAAAAGGAAGGGACAATTCAAAGGATGGCTCAGGCGGCGGCTATACCTTTAGTTGGCGCCGGGCCGATAGGGTGGGCTGCTTTAGCTGTAATCGGGGTTGGAATTGTTATTTATGCGGCATCGCAGTCTAGACCTTGTCCGCCATGCCCTGCTGCACCATCACCGGAAGTCGATCGTGTTCCGCCTTCAAGACCACACTTCCCTTGCCCTAGTGACCATTGGCATTATTATGAATACAATCAAAATCCAGTGACATGCCATTGCTATGGTCCCAGAAGGTTGTTCGGAGGCTGTTGTGGATTAGGGATGCCTGGTGCTCCGTGTTAATATTAAACTACATTTATGAATAGTGAAGAAAAAATATTGGGTTTTGATGTACGAAGGAATATCAGCCCTTATTTCAACTGGGATGAGGATAGAAAGGATACCTACTTGATCAAAAAAGATATAGAAATGCCATTGTCGGTTGACCATAATGTTTGGGAGAAACAGATAGGAATGGTAAAAAAAACAGAAAATTTGGACATCAATTTTCTTGGTTTTTACAGTGATCTTATTTCCCTGAAAAAAAAAATAAAGAAAACGAGTGTTCCTAAAAACACAGTAGTTTCAATAGCATTGTGTATAGATTCTGAAAAGAAACACGAAATAAATACGATCTTTATGATTCCTCAATCCAAACCTAATTCTAAACAACCAAACTGGAAGTTTTTGGGTTTTGACGTTGCGGACTCGGGATTGGTCAGCGCATTGACGAATTATGGGCATAGTCAAAGGGCAAAAAATATTGAATTCATTAACCACCTCAATCAGTACCATCTCTTTGAAGATTATGCCATTGCCCGGTTGTATGCAGAAACTGCCGAAATTGAATCTGTGGAAAAAAGCCGGTTTTATGTGTTTAAATTATACCAGGTAAGTTGAAACTGCCCGATATTCCAATCTGGGTTGCCGACAAGCTCAAAAATTGAATAACAATCGCGGACTGGTATGCCTCCTAATTCAACGAGTCTGCCGAGATATAATATATTATTCTCTCGAAGTCAATTCGAAACTGCAGCATGACAAAAGGCACTCAGAAAATAAATGCAGCCAAAGATTTAAAAACGGGCCCTCCTTTCTTCTCCCCGAATGAAAGATCAGGGTCGCTGTTTTTCCAGCCCAAACTTTCCATCGGTCCTGTAGACGATATTTATGAACGTGAGGCAGATGCCATGTCAGATAAAGTCATGCGAATGGCGAATAAAAGTGAAATGCAGCAACCGTTTTTCAATTCAGTCTCTTCAACTCTACAGCGGAAGTGTGCTCATTGTGAGGAGGAAGAAAAGAATCTGCAACGAAAAGAAATAAATAAAAAAGAGACAACAAACAATAATGAACTGGAAAGCTATATCGGCAACATAAATAATGGAGGACAAATTTTACCCAATGAGGTTCGTGACTTTTATGAGCCTAAATTTGGCTATGATTTTAGCCAGGTAAAAGTGCATACAGATGGTGTTGCAGCCAAATCCGCCAAATCCATCAATGCATTGGCGTACACGAGTGGAAATAATATTGTTTTTAATGAGGGACAGTATTCTCCCGGAACTGATAAGGGCAAGAAATTATTGGCCCACGAATTGACACATGTAGTACAACAAAATTCTGAAACTGCACTTATATCCCAACCGACCAATACCGTATTAAAAAGTCCCAGGAAAACCATCCAGCGAAATGGTTCAGATGAGACCAGTCAATCCAGTGATGTTGGTGAAGTATGTGAAGCTTTAAGATCCGCTTTAGCAAATAGTATTCAAGTCATTGAATTGTATCATGAGTTTAATGAGGGGAATATTCTTTGGGAAGATATGCAATCACAAAGAAGAACGATTGGCAATGCTGCCCAGGGAGTCGTAGGCGCTGGCCTGGAATTACCACAAATTGTACAGGAGGCAATTTCCGAAGTAGAAAGTTTTGGTTTTGAGGAGATTACACATATGGGAAGGTTAGCTTTGGGTTTCTTAGGAAACGATGAGTTCTTTCAAAGCCAATGGGTAACGAATGAGATTGAACGGCAGAATCATTATAATCTCGTCCTAATAAGATTTATGTACGAAAATGGATGCCCCGATTTCCCCGGACAGTGGAGTGATTTCCAGCAACAAATTCTCCGTATTGGAACGAGAGGTTCTGAACAAAGATCTTCAATCGAAACAACTCCCAGACAAACACGAACAGCTGTCGCATGGGTCGCGATAGGTGATGAACACATTTTAGTGCTCGCAACAGAGGTGGAAAATTCAGGACGCCTTAGATTTGAACAATGGATTGACAGCGATTTCAGGCAACTTGCTCTCGGTCGGGCCGCATCCATACAAGGATCAATTCCTTCTGTTCCTAGCGCTGCCGTAACGGGGCTACCTTCCAGTGTTCCGGGATCTGCCGCACGCAGGTAAATGATCATCCGGTTAAATCCATCATTTTTCAACCTATTATTTCATCAATACAACGAAAATGTGAGTACTGTGCTGAGAATCATAAGTACTTTCCAAATAAAAATTAACCAAGATGAAGAGCTGTGCAGATTTGGCAGAAGCAAACAGGGTTTTTCACCCTTGTTGCATTTCATTTGTCTCTTGGCAAGGAAGGAGCGCAACTCTCAATTTTCCCTATCCTTTGATGGGAAATGACATGACTTTTGATCGAGCTACTTGCGAAACAGATTCTTCGGAAGAACAAGCCTTAATACCTGCAATGACTAGGGCTTTTGGATTAAATGGACGGTTACGGTTTTTTTATTTTGAAAACGTAAATCCGGCAGCCCTTGCCATGAGCCATCCACAATATTGCAGTACTCCATTAGTACTAAACCATGTTTATATGACTAATTCCGCTGCTCCAAGAACTTTAGCCCATGAGTTTGTCCATATATTGCTAAATGGGTATTTTCATGAATTGCCTTCGGATAGCCTTATGCACCCGAGCGATACTGCCACCGGTTCAAATATAACTCCGGAACAATGTTTAACTATATACGGGAATGCCTGATTTTCCATGGGACCTAAACAATTTACTCCAGTAAAAGAAACAAAAATTAAAAACAATACGTCTTTTTTCAATTTCATTCGGCGGGAACCAACCAATAACTTTTTTAATGCTGCTCCGATCTATCCAGTTCATACTAATGGCCAAACCGGTATTCAAAAACAAGATGCGCCCAGTACACCCTCAACACCCTGTGCCACATCAGTAAACATTGGAAGCTTGGCACCATTTAACCATAGCAACCTACCTGCCGCACAGAAGGATGTCTGGGGCACCTATTTGGGAGTTACCTCACAAATGAATGTGGGCCCAGGCCCTGACCATTCCGGCCATTGCATGAAAGAAACTTTGACTACCATATCCAACAATTGCCCCGATCAGGTTTATAATAGGGATGGTAATGTTAGCTCCCCTTGTAGTGGAAACAAATGTTTGGGGATCAACCGGTACGGATCTGCAGGTGATGCTGCCACAGGCAGTACTTTAAACGATGGGCCAACTTCTTTTATCGATCTGCATAGAACCCGTTTCAGGACCAGTTTGCTGGAAGGCTCAGGAGTGAGTTCCTGCTCAGTTGTTTGCCAACAAACCTATGCCTGTGATAGAACACAGGCTGCCTCAGGAAGTTTTCGGATTACAAGGAACTTTCAGGCCGGTACCCATACAAAAGCAGATGGTACTACGGTACCTATTACTACTGGAAATATCAGGAAAGAAGCCATAACATCGACACCCTGATTGATTACAATGGGTGCTTTTACACACAGGAGATCACATAAAGGGCCAAATGCCTTTTATGGGACTGATTGGACACTCTTAAGGGAAATTTATATATACCAGGAAGTTTTTTAAGTAGGGATTTTTTAAACACGCAGCAAGTGCTGTCTTGCTTTCAGTTGGAAATTTTGGAGGTCGTTTTATCCATCAACTTAATTCAAGTAACAATTTAATCCAACCTGACCATCTTTCCTCTGGCCAAACTTTTAATGCTATAATTCAGGATTTTTTCCTATTATTCGTTCAAAACACCCCCCAATAATAGCATTGTACCTGAAACAATTTCCCCCTGCCCTTATATTATTCTTATTTTAAATAGATATAGCAAATCCGAAAATATAAGTTCGCATGCAATTGAAAGTAAAATCAAATAAATCCCCAGGTGCTTTATTAAATCGCTCTTTTTTCGCTCCTAAATCGAATTTCAAACAGGTATTTTTTCAACCGAAACTTAAGGTAGGTCCGGTAGATGACCGATTCGAGCGTGAAGCAGATACCATGGCCGACCGGGTAATGCTATGGGGAAAAGCAGTAGTGAATTTTTCCCTGAACAATTGAAGTGTTCAGGATGTAGGGAAAATGGGGAAATCCGAAAAAAAGGTGACACCGGCCTAAATTCAGAAATTCAGGCTTTTCAAGGGGAACGATTCTTTTGACTTAATATTCCCTAGTGCAGCAAGTAACATTCATTCGACACCTAATTCTCCGGAACATGCGGTAGTACAGCGGCAGGAAGGCGATCAAGAGGATAAGGTTTTCACTTGGGTATTCATGTAGAAGCAAGGCTCCACTATTCCGGCATGCTCAATGTTCTTGAAGGCCCGGGGACGGTGCATTCTGTAACTCTAGGAAGTCTTATACGCTTTTAATACAATAACTTAATTGCCATTCGGAAGCATACCTATTAATTTCCCTTAATTTTCAGTTTTAGCCCGAAATAAAGTTATATCTTCCTGACCCTAAATGATATGACCTCATTTGCCAAAACCTACCGAAACCCTCATACCAATAGGTCCAAACAAACGATCCCTTTCTTCCAGACCAAGTCTGTTCCGTTGGTGATGTCTGCAAATGATCCTGTTCATAACCGGTATGAGCAAGAAGCTGAAAACGTATCGGAGAGGGTGATGGAAAATGCTGGTCCTTTTCAATCATTTTTCCTTCCCAAACCCAATAGGATCCAAGCCAAATCCGGTATTGAAAAACAAAAAAAACAAGCCCAAATTACAACAGGGCATAAACCCCAAATCCAAAGGCAGGATGCTGCTGGGGAAGAAGAAAGCGATGACGGGGAAGTTATTACTGGCGGATTAGGTATTGTAGGTTCCGAACTGATGCAGCATGAACCTTTTTATAATTTTTTAAATGCCAATCTATTCAATTACCTGAAAAGAACTTTTTGGGAAGATCGTTCAGCGTCCGAAAAAGCCTTAATTGTGGGGCATAGTTTATTGACTTTGGCACCCATTGGATCAGTATTTAGCACTCCTCAGGGCCGAGAAACTTTTAGTGGACTGGATATAGGTTCAGCCTTTTCCTGGATTCCTTATAATCCTATTGGAGGATTCAGTTATGAGCTTTCGGATTCCCTTCATCCCACCACCAGATTTCATTTAGAACTTCAGGCTGATGACTATTTGAATTTGCTACATAAAAGTAATGATAGGATTCCAGAAATGGCCCTGAGCCTTGGACTTCAGGGAGAACAGGGATCATCAGGAGGATTTGGACTTACCGGAGGCAGTCTGGAATTAAGCATAGGTGGTGGGATAGTAGATTTAAGGGGTTTTGTGAACCAACCCATAAGCCCTTACCCTATTTTGCTTTCAGGAAGAGATCCAGGGGATTCTCCCACCTGGTTGATGCGTTCTTTACCGGGAATTCCTGAGGCATCCTGGCCTAGAGGAAGTGGTTTTATTTTCTCCATAAATGTACTGCGATTGCCTCAGCTTTGGGGAGGCCAACCGCTATTGGGACAGGAAAGAAGTCAGCCTTCTCAAGTAGATGAATTGGCAAGGCCTGCGATAATGCGTAAAAGTCAATCCGAAGAAAAGGACCAGGGAAATAACCTGTATGATAACTCAGTGTCGAAAATTGGCGAGGATTTACAGCAACTTTCAGGAACAGGTAAAGGACTAAGCCCGAAAGAGAAAAGTTTTTTTGAACCTCGTTTTGGGTTTGACTTTTCAGAAGTCCAGTTACATACCGGTGCCAAAGCAGACCAATCTGCACAGCATATTAATGCCTTGGCCTATACCTATGGAAATCATATCGTTTTTGGAAGGGATCAATATCATCCGGAATCTGACAGGGGCAAAAAACTGATGGCACATGAGCTAACTCATGTGGTTCAGCAAAGCAGTACCAATTCCGGGAAGATAATGAGAATTCCGGATGAAAGCGGAATCAATGAATCCCCAGCTCGCTATTCATTTTCCACCAATTGTGCCTGGATTGACTGGAACCATGCAAATCCGGGAATGCCAAGAAGGCTAATCGATGCGGTTCAGAATGCCTCCGACCGTATGGCCACTAGTGGTTCTGCGGTGCCGGAACGGGTAATTGCCCCAAGTATGGTATCCAGTGGAGGCCCCATTTTTTTAAGTGGGGTCACTCCTATTGTCCATATTAAAAAAGTTTTGACCGCGGATGAAGTATTACAGGTTGCACTAAGAATTTTTATGCTCCAGTCCCTTGGATTTGAGGCTTTACAGTCCTGGACGGATTCTATTGGTAACTCCTCCTTTTCCGAAGAAGACCTTACCTCCAATTTAATCGCTTTTTATATGGCCGCCAGATCCTTAAATCGGTCAAATGTTGAAACATTTTGTGATGTTTGGGATGCTGCCCGGTCACTTACAAAATATCATGGTTATACTTTTAATAAAAGAATGTCCTTTCATCCAGGAGGTCTACTTCCGCCTGGAGGGGCCTTTCCAACAGTGTTATCCACCATAATTCCTGCTGTTACAGGAGGGCCTTTAATGGATACACCTACTGCTTTATTTGAAAGGACCTTTTCGTCCTTTAACCGTGGATTGGCAGGTTATGAAATGATTACAAACCCTTCACTGTCCATTTCCAGCTTAAGTAGCGGAGGAACTACCATAGACCTATCCGGCACTACTCCTGGTTCCGCCAATGGGCCTCATTTCAGTGTTGGCCCCCTTATCCCTGGTCATAACCTCAGCGCAAGGTGGATGATTAAGGATGCTGCAAATGACAGGTACCGGATGCGGGGTGCGGATGAATCAATTGTTGATCGATATGGTAATCAGCTCAATGCCTATATCAATGCTCCTTCAAGAGAAATTTTACGAACCAAAGGAATAACCAGCGGCACCATTTTGTGCAGAGTAATAGTGGGCAATGAAGGGGCAATTGGAGCCCTCCAGCGCTTGTTGGAACTACCAGTAACCTTTACCTGGTAGGTTTTTATCCAATTCCATAAATGATAAAAAACTTATCAATAGGATTGCCTACATGGAATAAATGGCTGAAGTCAATCTCAATTATTAATCTTTCCCTTGGTTCCAGAAAGAAATCATTCTACAGGCTGGATGGACTAGGATAATTCCAAATGCTTACTGTAAAAACCAGGTTATTATTAAATTTCATACAGAATATATCTCAATTTATGGAAAATTTGACCAAGCAAAAACCGCAAACAAAAACTCTTCTCCAGAACCAGGAGAAGTTTTTTCCTAAAAGGAATTCATCTTGGATTGGAATTCAGCCTAAGCTTACCATTAATTCAGGTAGCGATCCATTTGAAAAGCAGGCTGATGCCATGGCTGATAAAGTAATGCGCATGTCAAATCATGAAACCCAACAGCAACCCTTTTTTAAACCGGCTTCTTTACCCATACAATGTAAATGCGAAAACTGTGAGGAGAAAGAAAATAATATACAACGGAAAGGGGAAAATGGAAATCCAACCCATTTAGAACCCGGGTTTGAGGACTATGTTAACCGTTTAAATAATAAAGGACAGGCATTATCACCCGAAACCAGAGATTTTTTTGAACCTCGCTTTGGTTATGATTTTAGCCAAGTTAAAGTTCATACTGATAGTGTTGCAGCCAAGTCTGCCCGATCGATCAATGCTTTGGCGTATACTTCAGGCAATAACATTGTTTTTAATAATAGTCAATATTCCCCGGGATCTGCAGAAGGTAAAAAACTGTTGGGGCATGAATTGACGCATGTCGTGCAGCAGAATTCCATTGCCCCAAAAAAAATGATTTCAAGGAAGGAAGAAGGTTGTGCCAACAAGAAACAGGTCGTTGTAGATTTGATTTCTTTCTCGGGTTCAACAAGAAATCCCAATGATGATTTAGCAGAAGCAAATAGAATTTTCAGCCCTTGCTGTGTTGAATTTGTCCCTGGTCAGGGAACTACTGTTGACCCAGCCTTTTCAAACTCTTTAATGGGAAATGACACAACATTTGAAAGGGATACATGTGGAAGTGACTCTTCGGAAGAAGAGGCTTTAATACCCGCAACAACCGCTGCGTTTGCTTTGAACGGGAGACTAAGGGTTTTTTATTTTGAAAGAATAAATCCTTCTGCACGTGCCACAAGCCATCCTCAATACTGCAGCTCTTCTTTGTCTTTGAATCATATATACATGACCAATTCAGCATCTTCTCGGACTTTGGCTCATGAGTTTGGACATATATTGCTGAACGGCTATTTTCATGAATTACCTTCTGACAACCTGATGCATCCAAGTAATACCGCCACAGGTTCAAATTTAACACCGGATCAATGTGTCACAATATTCGGAAATGCCTAAATAAACCAATTTTTCAAATCTATTTTAGATCAAGTTTAATAATAAAGCAGGTCGCCCATAATTCAATGCCAACCTAGCATAGATTTCGATAATTAGACAAAATAGAACTAAAAAAAAGTTATACGATTGACCAAAATAGGAAGGTATAAAACCCTTAGCCTATAAAACCTAAATTAATTTTATCTAATCAAAAAAAGAAAAGAACTTTAAATATGTAATTCTATGGGATCAGCAGTTACGATGCTGATCCTACCCATTTATTGCCACCATATTCTATCCCTCAAGTATTCAAAACTACCTGCCTTTAATGCCTTTCTTTTATGTCCAAACCAATCAAAGAAAATAAGGTCCACAAAAATTTATCTCCCCCAAAAGATTCTAAACCATTTTTTAAACCTGCTCTTCAACCAAAACTTTCAATGGATCACCCTCTTGACATGGAGGAATCCAAGAATGAAAAGGAGGCGGATTCCATTGCGGATAGGGTGATGCGGATGCCGGAACCAGCAATTCCCATCTCCCATGCATCTAAAAGTATACAAAGGCAAGAAAAGGGAGACGAAAAAAGCAAGGAAACCGGGGGAGTCGTTACTGAGGGAGCAGGAATAGTATGGGATCAGTTAAATGAAAATCCTGAATTCGAGCTTTGGAAGAAGGAGCAAACCAGCAAACTCAAGTATAAATTATGGGACAGTCAACCCACAGAGCTTAAAGTAGGCGTGGTTGGTTTTGGTCTGTCAAGTGTAGGACTATTGGGGACGGCTTTTGCTACAGATCCTAGCTTTCGGGCAAAATCCATAGAAACCTTACAGGATGTAAATTTGGCAATACCGCTTAGTCTGTTGCCATATAGCGAGTATTTAGGCCTTTCTGCATTTAAATACAAACTTCCCAGTGCTGAAAATGCTCAGTATACTTTTGAAACGGAGTTTTCATTAACTCCATTTTTGGAATTGCTGCGGAAGAAATGGGAATTCCCTAAAGTAGACCTTGGTTTTGGTCTTGACAGTTCCTACAGTAAACAAGCTGGTTTCAAACCTATAACCGGAGGAAATATCAAGTTAAAATTCGGTGCGGGAATTATTAATGTTTCCGGCTTTTACAATCAAACCCTGCCTCTCGCCCCCGTTTTAATCAGCAATCCCAATATGGGTGAGCCTCCAATATGGCTGATGCGCACCTTACCAAGCCAGCTGGATGAAAGTTTACCAAAGGGTACTGGAGTTTTCATTACTGTTGATGTATTTAGAGTACCGGAACTGTTTGGATCTAAAAAAGATAAATCCAAACAGAAAGTCCAACGGAAAGCCAGTAATAATGACCCTATGGATAGGGGTACTCCTCCTATTGTATCGGAAGTTTTGTCCTCAGGAAAAGGAGCTCAAATGGAATCTGGTACGCTCCAGTTTATGGAAAGCAGATTTGGACAAGATTTTTCCCAAGTGCGTATTCATACGGGAGGCAAGGCAGCACAATCTGCTGAAGCCATACATGCAAATGCATATACCAGTGGAAACAACATTGTATTTGGAAATGGAAAATTCCAACCCTCAAATGAATCAGGTAAAAACCTCATTGCTCATGAATTGGTCCATGTAGTACAACAAACTGGGTCTTTACAACGCAAGGAAAGCGAGACCTTGACAAAACCAACCGAAGTGGAAGAAATTCGGACAAAATTGGAGACAGGAAGTTACGCTGGAGCCTGGCTTCAACTCAATGATCTTTTAGGTTGGGGCAGTCTGGTTGAAAAGAAAGCCTGGTTGGCAAGACATACTGATATTCGCAGGCTATTTTTAAGTCAGTTACCCACTAACATTGTTGCTGAGGTATATTCTGCTGAGGAACTGGTGATGAAAACATCAGTAGCCTCATTTTCCCTGATCGATTGCTGGTATCAAACAGAAGCAGAAAAGAAAACGCTCTATTCGCAGCATCTCCCTCTGTTTGACCATATCCTTAATTATATTTCCCCATACATAGGAGAGCCTATTAAGGATGTGGTGGAAGGATTAACCAAGACAATAGCTAATAAAAACTATCCCTCTAGCTTTAACAACAATGAATTTCACCAGATACATTTATTAGCCCCATCGGTTGAAAGAAAATTAAAATTTTATAAAAAGTACGAAAATCTATTTAAAAAGGTAGTCGATAAATTTGATCCCTTTACTGGGATCAGAAAGCAGACCATGGAATTCATTACCGATACCAATGAAATAGATAGGGAGGAGGCCTTAAAGATTTACAAACAACTCAAGGTTCTTCCTGAGGAACAACGGCGGGCATTTTTAGATCTGGCATTTTTTGCCGGAACCGTGGAAGCGGACAAGGATGCAGAAGCCTACTATAAAAAGAAATTCAAGGCGCAATACAAAGCCTTACCCCATAATTGGGACAGCGCCATATGGCCATGGAACTGGTCTAATTGGGATGCTCCTTTTGCAGAAAGGCTTACTGTTGATCATGTGGACCTGATGAGCAGTGCCTTGAATTATGAGGACAAAGCCAGCCGGAAATTTGGCTTTGACCGGGGTATTGATACCAAAGCTGGCCCCACAGGTGGGAAGAATAAAAGTGATGCAGAGCGGTTGGTAATGCAGATCCAGGAATCAAATAATTTCAATGATCCCCAACGCCTGGCTCTTCTCTTGGCCATTGCCGTCAGGGGCGGGCTTGAAAAAAGAGTTACAGATAGGGTATTAAAACCAAAAAATGAGGCTGGAGAAATTTCCCCGGCAATTATTCCCTTATTGGAAAGTTATGGCTTTGTAGCTTCCGATGGTTTCCGTTATCATGCGGACAAGGCTCTGCATGCAAAACACGACAGTAGTCAAACCTGGTATGTAATAAAACAGACCCTTTTCGGTGGAAAATCAGGAAAGGTTATCGGAGAGCAGCGGGGCACTTTTGATTTGCGTAAGATACAGGATACTGCAGATAACAAAGGCGCTCTAGGTGGTATGAAAATCGGAAATCAAACCAATGAAGGGGATGACTACTACAACAATCAATGGCTGGATAATCAGGTTAAGGATCAAGGGGCCCCTAATACCCTTTTGCCTAATTTGGCAAAAACAACCGGAGCTGCACGGACGGGAAAAATATTTGCCAGCATACACAACAAAAATAAACAAGCCAATATTTATGCTTCCAATATTCCCCTGGAAGGACTTAATTATTTTGCAGGGGGTGCGTTGTACCGCAGTGGCCCAGGAGTGCTACAGGGCTTGGCGATTAACTTATCATGGACCAAGGATACCGGTGATCCTGACAATTCCGTTAGCCTACGTCTGGGCATAGAAAATATTCAACTTGACAATTTTCAGTTGATCTCATCCAATAGCACTTTAGCCATTGGACATATAGGAATGAAAGGATTTCAGATTTCCCTTTCCCAAAAAGACCTGCCAGCAGCCAAAGGCTTATTTATAGGCCTTTTTAAGAATGCTGATTTCATGCTAAAAGCCCTTATGGGATTATTGCCCAACGCCCTGAAACTATTGCCATATGCAGTTATGACCATGACCGAGGAGTTTAACGGGGCAAAAGCGCATGAATACAAGGATGCCCTGGGAGCCCTGATGAGATCAGATTTCTCTTCGCTCAAAACCTCACTCACCTTTACAAGCCTAACCGTAAAAAATCTTTTTGATACCACAGCCGGATTCCTGGATGATTTCAGTATTGAACAAAAAAATAAGAAAAATGAATTTATACGGCAAGGCTTCCTTGTCAAAGAAACCTGGCAATGGACCCTTGATGCTACGCAAAATATCAAAAAAAGAATAAAGTCTCTTGAAAGTAAGCTACGTGCTGAAAAGGCAGAGTTGGTAGGCAGCAATGCGGATAAAAAAATAGATGCCCTTGAGGAGGAAAAGATAAAGTTACTGAAAATTGCTGCAGAGAAAGGATTAAAATATCAAAACAGGGATGCAGAATTAGAACGACTTCGTGAAATAATGCCTGAACTCCGCAGGCTTACCCAAGAACTAGACGCTCAATTTGAAAAGAAAAAGATTGAAGACCCCCTGTATAACCCCCTTACTTTTAAGGTGTTGATGGGAGAAATAAAAGTATTACAAGCGGATCTGGATTATCTGGACAATACCTATCAGAAGGATATAAAAATAGCTGAGGGTAAAAAAGGAGGTGTAGAGAGGTTTGAAGCCCGCGAAAGGAAGGCCGCAATTGAAGCAAAATATAAAAGCTTTGAAGTGGACATGGCTCTACGTGGCATTTCTCTGACTGGAGGCGCTTATGTCCGGGACATTATCAATGATTCGCTGGTTTCCATGGGATTCATTTCCCCCACCCTGGAAGGTGTGGAAAATATTAATATTGGGGCGGTGGATTCCTCCTATACCATAAGCGGTAAAGGGGCTTCTTCAAAAGGCGAGAAACCGGGTTTGAGTATCCGCAATTTGAATATTCCTTTAATTAAAGCACCTGCGCTTTCTTATAAAGCATCCGGTATGTGGATAGAGGCAGGTACTCCCCTGCTTCGGAATGTAAAAGTATCCTTGCGCATTGATTTTGCGGAAAATCCCCTCGAGAAAGATCCGGCTAACCAATACAAATATAAATTGGAAAAATTGTCGGTGGAATATGCCAGTTTTACCGGACTTACGCTCAAAATGGGAAAAGCTGAACCTCTTCTGAATTTCCCTGCTCCTTCCCCAGTTGAGATTTGGGGATTGAAATTTCTTGATTTTGATCCTGAAGTAGGAAATATCAATCTCATGATCCGTGATGTAAAGGCAGAAGGGAAATATAAAGACAAGGATTCTGAGGAAAAAACCAGCCAGGAAATAGCATTCGGCATCGATACCACCAAAGACAATGCAACCAAAGAGGGTCTAAAAAATGCGATAGAGATAAAATATGATAAGAAAGAGGACAGTATTGAAACCCTACTTAATATCCCATCGGTATGGTTGCCATCTTTAAACCTGCAATCTCCTACCCTGGATATTGCAAGTTTGCCTGGTACCCGGGCCGTGGAGCTGAAAAATATACGTGCTAATGTAAAGGTAATCCTTAAACAAGAGGAATCCTTCAATGAAAAAGCAAGGCCTGCAAGTATTGAAATTAAAAGTCTGCAAATTGGGGAAATAATGGCCCAAGGCATTAAAGTACTTATGCGGGAAGATCCTGAAAAGAAAAGTGAAGAAGAAAAGGATAAAAAGGTACAGGAAGTTATTCTTCCAAAAGAGGATAAGGTAAGCGTTAAAGACATTCATATAAGTGGGTTACGGCTTACTTTTGAGGAGCAGGGAATGGCTTTGAGTACCATTGAGGAAGATGCAGCTATAAAAATAGGGGAAACGGATTTTTCTGGGATAGGATTTAAAGAAAGGAGTGCAAAGAGGAGCGTATTACGTGCTGTCTCTATACATAGCGGAAAATTTGATGCCCTCAGCCTGGAAGCACTTGGGCGCAATGGAAGGCGTTACACCTTAAAAGAATTCTTTAAATTCTTCGGAAGGACAAGACTACAGGGCTTGGATGGAAGCCTTAGTTACGGTGATGGTGAAAATTCTGGTACCATTGGGCTTTCTGGGAAAAAGAACCGGGCCATTGCTGTGGATTACCATGAAATGGAAGAAGGGAAACCAGGCTACTACAGCATACGCCTGCCATTATCACGGATCAATGTACCGGCAATGCAAATTGAAAACGGAGATCATATTATCAAAATACCCAGACCAGTAAACAAAACCAATATGTCATCCTTAAATGATGTGGATGTTAAATTGAGGGCTTTTGTTGAGTTTGGGGAAAAAGATAAGATGTCATATGCTATTTTCCTTGACTCCCTGGACATCGCGGATATGTCAGTTTATGGATTGGAGTATCACAATATTGCCAAGGGCATTGATGTAGTCTTTGAAAAGACAAAGCCACTCCATATTCCAAATGTGAAGGCTGGTGGATTCCGATTTTCCTCAGCTAAGGGATTTGATGTATTCGGCAAGGCTGGCGGCTGGGCATCTGCGGCTGGTGGCGCTGAAGTCATAGAAGCAAGTTTGGAATCCATCCAGGCAAGATTAACTGATGGGGGATTTCTCGCAGAATCAGAGGCGGGCAAATCAGCCCTGAGTATAGATGTGGCCTCTTTGGGATTTAACCGGGACAAAGCTGGGAATATGACCATCACTCTTGGGAAAATCCAGGGAGGCTTCCCTAAAATGATCATTACCCAAAACGATATTGCTACAGGAACAAAAACACAAATAAGCATTGCAAGCATGGAAAAGGCCTTGGCTGCCGAAAGTTTGGTGGTTCAATTAGGTACTGACAAAAACAATCTTATTGACCTTTCAGGTCTTACAGCAGGCGGCTTAAAAATCGAAAGTAAGGAGACCAAAGGAAAAGAAGTCAGTACAACCACTGTGAAAATAGCCGAAAAAGCTTTGGGTGCAAAATCAGCACAGGTAAAATTGAATGCTGATAATTCCAAGGAAATAACACTTTCACAAATTACCGGAGGAGAGATCAGTGCAGACCTTGTTTCAACAGATGCGAAAGGAAAATCAGAAAAAAACATTCGATTGCCGGATCCAGGCCTGATAGATGTAGAAGCAGTAAACATTAAAATAGATCCGGAAGGAAATAAGCGAATAACCATTATTAAACCCACAATCCTGAATTTCAACCTCCGGGTACCCAGTCAAGAAAAAAAGGGAGATTTTACCAACATTCGATGTGATTTAAAAATTGATGGAAATATGGAAATGGGTGATGGAATTTTTTCTACCATGACCCTTGGGGAACCATCCGATGCCTTTGTTGTTCAGGTTTCAGAAAATGTACCCGTTCAGATCAACAACATGGTCCTTGAGTACAAGGATACAAGTGCCCCCAAGCCTTCCGAGGATGAGCCCCCGAAACCCCTAACGCAAGCCCAGATAAAACTTTTAGATTTGGAGAAAAAATTGGAAGCTGCCAGGGATTACTTAGCGAGAACACCTTATGAATTCCACCGTGGGGACCATTCTTTTACCAATCCGGAATGGTCCAAAGCGTATGATGCAGCTCAGGTCGCTGAAAAAGCCTATAAGACCCAACGATCAGGTATAATCGGCGCTGCAAAAGGCAATGCTCAATCCTCCATGACCAAGAAATACCTTGATGCGGTCCAAGGCAATATCCAGGCAGAAATGGTGGCTTTTGATACCGTCATTCCTCTTAATATTGAAACTTACAAGGGGGAGAAATATTTGGAAATATCCGATACTGTGGTAAATAGTTTAAAATCCTTAATCACTTCCATTCTTCAATCCACGGTGGATAAACCCTTCTGGAGCAGTGAGGACATGAAAGCAATAGGGAAAGGTTTAAAGCGTTGGTATACCCTGGCAACACCCTACACCCGTGGTCTCATCAATGCAATAGCAGATGGAAATGGATTTGGCGCTGTGATGGTATTCCTTGAAAAAACATCGATTGAAAAAGGAGTTCTAAGGGATGATCCTACAATGTTTGGATTGAATTTTAATATTAATACTTCATACGGATTAGATATGAGCGGCTATGATAAATTCAGTGTCGGTCTTAGTGAACAAAAATACAAGCATCCTAATAAAGCCAATTATTATAATCTTTACGGCTTTGTTGAATACCTGTCATACGTAAGCCCTGCCTTGGTTTCGATGGCAGGACAACAGGATTCCAAACGTGCTAAAAGGTTGAAGGATGGCATTACTCGTACAGAGGAAGAATTGAGCGAAATGGGCATAGGTGAGGCTGTAAAAGAAATGGTTGCCTTCATCCAGTTCAGTCTTGGACAGGAATCGGAAAACTTGAAAAACACCATTAAGAGAAACATAAAAGGAGTTGGTTTTACTGCTGACATTTCCTTAACCCCTCAAGAAGTAATAAAGGAATTGCTTAAGGAAAAAAAGGCAGGTACATTTACTTTTGATAAAGGCAGTAAAAGCATTGATGACCTGCATATAGGTGGCGTTTACCTGAACCGGAAAAATCCTGAAGCAATAGTCAATATGGGTGCTGGCGCATCTGGAAAAGAAAATATTTCCATTCCGGGAGCAACTTATCTTTCGCAGAATAAAGCCACAAAGGTAAATTATGATTCACTGGAGGTATCTCCGTTATTCCTTTCTTATGAATCAGAAATATACAAACTGATCAATAAAAACATAAACCTGAAAGGGCTTAAACTTGCTGTTAAAAAATAATCAATAATAACCTGTACCGTGATTGCATCTTCTCAAAATATTGTCAATTCCATCCATTTTCTACAAGAAGTCATCAACCGAAGGTTGCTCACCTTTTTTCAGAAGGAAGAAAATAATACTTTCTCCTATCCCGAAGTAATCCTGGAGGCAAATGATACGCCCTTAAACCAGATGATGCTATCCCACAATATGAATATTGAGGAATATATCATTTTATTGCTTGGGTTGGCCCCCCATTTACAACCTAATTTCCTGGATGAGGCCATTCAAGAATTCTTACCCCAGGGAGGAGAGTTTCCTGATATCGGTGGAGTTAAAGGGGTTCACCACAGGGCAACACTTCCTACTGGAGAAACGGCATTATTTATTCTTGGAGGAAATGATATGCTTAAACGGATGCAATGCCTGAAGTATTTTTCACCGGATCATTATTTTGCTATGGAAAACATTCTTCTATTGGAATCAGTCAATGAAGGAGAGCCAAAAATGAGTGGGAAAATTATTTTACAACAAGAGTATGTTGAGTTGTTTACTGAAGGAAATGTTTCTAAGCCCACCTTTAGCCCTGATTTCCCAGCAAAAAGAGTTACCACAAAAATGGAATGGGAAGATCTGGTCATCAAACCAAAAGCAGCCGAACAAATAAACGATATTCAGATTTGGTTACATAACAATAAGATTTTCCTTAAGGAATGGGAAATGGAGAAAAAAATTAAACCGGGCTACCGGGCTTTATTTTATGGACCCTCTGGTACAGGAAAGACTTTGACGGCTACCCTGCTTGGAAAGCAATATAACAAGGATGTTTACAGAATAGATCTATCGCAAATAGTATCCAAATACATTGGAGAGACGGAAAAAAATCTGGAAAAAATCTTTAAAAAGGCGGAGTATAAGGATTGGATTTTGTTTTTTGATGAAGCGGATGCGTTATTCGGAAAACGTTCTAATGTGCAAAACGCACATGATAAGTATGCCAATCAGGAAGTCAGCTATCTATTACAGCGGGTGGAAGATTTTGCGGGTTTGATCATACTTGCATCCAATTTTAAAAGCAATATAGATCAGGCATTTATCCGCCGCTTTAATGCCATTATTCATTTTCAAATGCCTAACCCTCAAGAGCGGTATAAATTATGGAAATCCTCTGTCCCTCCCAAGGCACAATTAGCGGATGATGTGGATCTACGCTACATAGCTGAAAAATATGAGCTTAGCGGTTCCGCCATAATTAGTGTGATACATTATGCCTCCCTGCAAACCATCCATAAAAAAAGCAATATCTTATCCAAGAAAGATTTAATAGAAGGGATAAAAAGGGAATATGAAAAGGAAGAAAGGGTTTTTCAAGTTTGAATTTCACAATAGAATTCTGATGACCCGGCTTAAACCATTAACTATTTTTTGAAAATGAGCGAAAGAGTATTCATTTTATCGTTTTAAAACCTTCATGAAAAAGATAAAAATTTCAAGACAAAATTTCCCAATCTAACAATACAATTATCTGAAATTTAAGGCTTGTTTAAATACGAAATTCCGTGAAAACTTCTGCAACCAAAGAAAATAATCTCACTACACAAACCTCTAAGGGGTTTTTCTATAAAAAAGAGAATGATGGTAATGCCTCTGCTACCTCCCAAGCGGAACAACCATTTTTTTCCCGAAATTCCCTGTCCAAAAAAGGCCGCAATGATATGTCTATTTCAGGTGGAAACACCAGTGGACATCATTTCTTTTTCAAATCTAAAGATTTTGTTCAAAACAAACTTGCCGCAAATGACCCCAGCACCTCCTATGGACAGAAAGCGGAGACCACAGAGAACCAGGTGGTGAATCAGTTGGCAGGGAGAAATCCTCTCCCTGAAATTCAAAGAAAGTGTGCTGAATGCGAAACAGATCAAATGGAGGAAAATATCCCTAAAATAGGCGAGGGAATCATTGAAGAAGACAGCCCTCCCAAAGGGCATACAATTACGGATCATGGCAGAATTTCCAGGTCTATCAGGTTGGATTCAGTACCTGGTTTCAAAAATCAAAACGATATCCCAAGATCAAAAAACCTATTACAAAATATTCACCAAAGTCCTTTAAATCAAATTCAGAGGGTACCGGATAGTTGTGATGAACCCCTATCGATGAATAAAATCATTTCCGGTTCATTTCGGAGAGGGCTTACGATAAATGATTATTATCCCACTCTGGCCAGTAGAGGTTATCCTACAAACGCCGGACCTTTTGATACCGGTACTCGTGTGGGGGCAATAGTCCAATTGTATGGGGTCGTTCCCAGTCCTTGTCGGCCTGAGCAATTTTCGTTTGCGCAAACGGTTACCTATCGAAACCGGGTTACAAATGGTAGGCGTGATCCAAAGGAGGGGATTGTGCAGGATGACATTGCTAAATCAGGCCGGAATTTTGACACACCTCCTGAACGACAGGATTTTCTTGGTGAAGGTTACAATATCTCAATGGCGGATCCGCCGAGTATTGGTTATAATGCTACTATGAATGCCGATTCGGATAAAGATTTTGTCACCTCACTGGTAGGTCCTACGGGGCGCAAGTCAGTAAGCTGGTCAACTTCAATCCGAGTAGTCGATGGGAGCGTAACCAGAAATGAAATAACCTGATAAGAACAATGAAAAATTTTAAAAATATTGAAAATTAAAGTCTTTGCACTATGGCTAATAAAGATATCCTGACAAAGGGTTAAAAGGATCAACCAATCTGTAATAGGAATGATAAGTAATGTTACAAAGGCTCAAATTCAGAGGTGTCTTGACTCTCTTGAAGCCCTCGAACCAAAGGATTATGAATTGGGAAGACCCCAATTGGAGGAGTCATCCGAATATATTGAAAAAATAATAAGCTATGGACCTGTGGCCATTTCGTGTCTCGTGGATTTTTCCAGGAATACAACACCAAAAAAAACGGCCTATATCGTTTTTGTTTTGGGGAAGCTTGACGGTAGAGGGCTAAAAGGACAGATCAAAAAAATTAGAACTGAGTATGACAATAAAAAATCAAAATCCGATTGGGATTACGCAGTGATTGGACAATGTAATTTGATCCTCAAACAGCCTGATGAATGACAATGAAGTGTAATTGAAAAAAAACCTTTATCAGAATGAAGGCTATCCAACACTTTATCTCCTACTACTATAGCCAATTATACACAGTATGATAAATAATTACACATACCTCTTATCATTTCTCCTTCAGGATAAACAGGAATGAGGCAAATCAAAACAATTATGTGTAATTATTTAATAGAATCAATATAATTACTTTTTGCGTTTATGAGAAAACCCCTATTCGCTCTAAAACCTTCGAAACTATCAAACCAAATCAAAAGCATAGGCATAATCCAAGATCTCTTTTAGTCCATGAATGCTGAGTTTTTTATTGATGTTTTTTCTATGTTGCTCCACGGTATGGCGGCTGATAAATAATTCATCGGAAATTTCAGGATTGCTTTTTCCAGTTGCAAGCATTTTCAAAATTTCTGATTCCCTTTCAGTTAGCTGTTCAAACATAGCTCGGTGGTTATTGCGAAAAATCTCTTCTGAAATGACCCTTTGCATTTTTTTATTTAAACTGTCGAAATGGGTGATCGGAATAGTAAGGGTAAGGTATCCTAGACTTATAGATTGGAGTTTCTTAAAAAGCACCAAGCAAATACAGTAGGCATTGGTCTTAGGACTGAAAATTTGTTGATAGTTGGAGTAAATGGAACCCAATCGCTTGTTTTTAAAATAATTCCTAATTTTAGGAAACTCAAATCGCAACGTATCCGGATGGTAATATTTTTCATTGAAAGACTTTTCAGTATAGGATATGCTACCAGAAGGAAGTCCAAACCATTCTCTTCCCTTTTTGTTTAAGTGTCTTAAATTAAAATCTTCATCGATATAGGTTAAAATCTCCCTGCTCATTTCACCAACTTGCTCAAAATTCATTTCACTATTTTGTAGCAAATCCTCGTAAAAATCTAAATTTTCATACTGTTGGTTTAAAATGGAAGTTAATGTTTCCATAGTTAAAATAATTAAGGGTTAAATAAAAAAAAGCCAAATAATTGCGCTTAAAAAGCTGGTATTTCATTGAATTCAAAATTGATCGTATAAGTGCGCCCATCAACCTTAAAAGTGTTAAAAATTTCAAAGTTTTTTAATTTTACAACTGAAAATTAAATTCTGTGCGAAATCATTCTTGAACCATTGATTATTTACAAGTAACAAATATTTGCATATAAATATCAAAATAATGCCTGACAAAAACAATATTTTGCCGTCAAAATATTGAAGGTCAGTTAAGTATCAGTTATAATATCTCGCTTTTTCATGAAGCCATAAAAAAAATTAAAAATTGAACAACAAATATATTTTCACGTTTCAGAGCCCGAATAGGAGTACGATTCAGCACTTTCTCCCATCTGCTTAAGGAGGACAACGACACCAGATAATAAGCATGCAATTGAACTTAAGAGCAAGAGAAATTATTGGCCATTCCTGAATTCTGCAGTTCTATCCCAATAAAATTTGCATTCCTGTGTAATAGACCATTCCAAATCCCAGCCACTTTGTGATTACTTTTTGTTAAGATTTATTGACGTATTATTCTCTTCATTTGTCTCCTCTTTTTTAATTGAATAAAGGTCATCAAAACCCTGGAAAGAAAGTGGAGTATCAACCTCCTGAAGAAAACAGCTTCAACGATTTTGAAACTTTCACTAAATACGCTTTATTAAATAGTCAAAAAACTGGTTATTTGCCAAGCATATAAAAAATGGTATGAAAAATATACTTATCCTGATGGCCCATCCCAAATTGGAGCATTCAAAGGTGATTTCCGGGCTAGTGGCCTCTATCAATGGTTTGGAAAATGTTCAGATCAATGACCTATATGAGCGCTATCCAGATTTTAACATTGATGTGCAACATGAACAGGAGATGCTTTTCGGGGCAGATATAGTCGTTTGGATGCATCCCTTGTATTGGTATACGGGGCCACCGTTATTGCAACAATGGATAGACCTGGTTTTGGAGTATAACTGGGCCTATGGGCATAAAGGCACATACCTCAAAGGCAAATACCTGTTCAATGCGATCAGTACGGGAGGCTCCCCAGAAGCATACAGTGCAACAGGCCATCATGGTTATCCATTAAAGGAATTTCTCCTGCCCTATAAGCAAACTGCTAGGCTGTGCAATATGGAATACCTGCCACCTTTTCAAATTGCTGGCACCCATAACATTACCTGGGAGCAATTGAACCATGAGATTAATAAATTTAAAGCGCTTATCATCCACTTGAGAGACAGCCCCAATATAAGTGATGTAGTGAACCTTCCTTTTTTAAACGATTTCAAGCACTAACATCATGGAAAACGGGTTTTTATTTCAAGCAATCATCTACCTCTCAGCTGCTGTTGTCTGTGTACCCCTGGCAAAGAAATTCGGAATGGGTTCTGTATTGGGTTATTTACTGGCGGGTATTATCATTGGGCCTTATCTCTTCGGTTTTATTGGTGAAGAAGGTGAAGACATCATGCATTTTGCTGAATTTGGCGTGGTAATGATGCTCTTCCTGATTGGATTGGAATTGGAGCCATCCAAACTGTGGAAAATGCGTCAGATGATTACTAGGGTTGGCCTTTCACAGGTTGTGATCACAACACTGGTCTTTTTTGGCATCCTTTATTTTTCGGGTTTAGGCTGGCGACAGTCCCTTGCGATAAGTACATCACTAGCCCTTTCTTCTACCGCCATCACTTTACAGTCCCTTAAAGAAAAGGACCAGATGAACTCCTCTGCAGGGCGAAATTCATTTGCTGTGCTACTGATGCAAGATATTGCTGTCATTCCTATATTGGCTGTATTGCCATTAATAGCCCTCGCTGCTACATCCGATGTGGATATCGATCACATGAGCCCCATTTCCCAGTTCCCCGGATGGTTGCAAACACTTTTGGTTTTTGGGGCGGTGATCCTGGTGGTCGTTTCGGGTAGGTACGTAATAATACCCATGCTGAAATTGGTTGCCAAGACCCGATTAAGAGAGCTTTTTGTTGCCGGTGCCCTATTGATCGTGCTGGGAATAGCCTTCTTAATGGAGCTGGTGGGATTAAGCCCCGCTTTGGGTACTTTCCTCGGTGGCGTAATATTGGCCAACTCCCAATTCAAGCATGAACTTGAAAGTGATCTTGAGCCTTTTAAAGGTCTACTGCTAGGTCTATTTTTCATCGCAGTAGGCGCATCCATCAATTTTGGATTAATTGGAGAGAATGCATTGATGGTATTTGCCGCTACACTTTCCATCCTGCTAATAAAAAGCCTTATACTTTTTGGGATAGGTAAAATGAATAAAATCAGTACCGACCAAACGCTTATTTTCGCATTGGGTCTAAGTCAAGTAGGTGAATTTGCCTTTGTCACCTTTTCCTTTGCCACTGAATTGAACATTATAAATGCAAAAACAACAGAAATCCTTATGGCCGTGACTGCCTTAAGCATGACATTTACCCCATTGCTGATGATGTTCAATGAAAGGCTCTTGTTGCCTTATATAGGCACCAAAGAGAAAGAGGAGAAGCCCCAGGATGAAATGAATGAATCCAACCAGGTGATTTTGGCAGGGTTTTCAAATTATGGCAGTACCGTTGGTAGATTTTTAAGGGCAAATGGCATCAAACCAACAATCTTAGACATTGACTCAGACCGTGTCAACCTCCTTAGGAAAATGGGTTTTGAAGTCTACTATGGAGATGTCACCAGAGCAGATTTACTAGAGATGGCTGGTGCCAGAGAGGCCAAGGTATTGATTTCAGCGATAAAAAATCCCGAAACAAATAATCGCCTGGTCACAATGGTAAAGAAGCACTTCCCCAACCTGGAATTGATGGTGAGGGCAAAAGACAAAAGGGAAGCATTGGAATTACTGGAATTGGAAGTCCCACATATTTACATGCAGAATCTAGAAAGCGCCGTGAGAATGGGGAGAGATGTGTTGATAAAAATGGGTTATCGGGCACATACAGTACACCGCCTTGCACAGGATTTTATCAAATACGACGAGGACTCTTTGGTTGAGTTGGCCAAAGTGAAAAATGACAAAAAGGCTTTCATCTCCACCGTAAGGAAATCCATAGAAATGCAGGAGAACCTACTTTCCTTTGAACTCAACAAGCGCTTTAGCCTCAACGACCATGCCTGGGACTCTGATACAATCAAGGAGGGAGAGGAAAAGAAGAAGGAATAGGGTGGCTTTGGATCTAGTGGCCTCGACAAGGCTGGCTTCGACAAGCTCAGCCACCGATAACGGTATAGACCGGTCATGGACTGGTCTAAGTTTAGCGAAGCGTAACTTAGACCTATAATACCTAAAGTATTCAACTTTCATTAATTGCCCACATCGCTCAAACCGGTGGAAAGCTCCACGGGTTAATGATTTGGCTAAAGCCACAAATACGAGAGTTTCCATACAATCCCCCAGCTAAAGCTAGGGGCTATTGAAAAAAGTAATTTAGACCTCTTTTACAACATTTAATCCGGACCAATTGATCTTAGTAAAGAATTCAATAGGAATGGGCTTCAGCCCATTTATAAAGGTATTTTCGTATAAACTGGCTTTAGCCAAAATTTAGAGAACAAAAGGGTTTTTACTGAATATACCTTTGCCGATGGTTTTGGCCAGGAGATCTCCTTGGGTTATTAATTTCTTGAAACAATAAGAGCTGCAAAAATGAAACCCTTCCAGGTTGATTTGGCTTTCTAAGGTGATTTTAATACTGAAAACAAAGGATTAGCCGTTCATTTCTTTTCCCCTGATTTGCTACGCTTCAGGACAAGCCCTGAAAAAGACAGGGTAAACATGATGAAAAGAAACGAACCAAAGAAAAATCTAGCCAAAACTAATCTTCCCACCAAATGGCCCAACGCCCCTCGTAGTTTTGACTCGGCACTGCGCCCAGTCTGATCTAAGTTTAGCGAAGCGTAACTTAGACCTATAATGCTGAAAGTATTCAAATTCATTAAAATAAGCCCCATGTTTCTCCATCGCCTTAAAAGTTGGAGGTCTCCTCGATATGACTTCGACTCAGATGACTTCGACAAGCTCAGCCACCGGTGACCTTGTCAAAGTAATTCGTATATACCCGATTATCAACAGCTGAAGCTTTGGCTAATGAAAAGCAGAAATTGGGGAATCAGGGTGATCCAATTCCTGTAAGCATACCCGAATTGCATTTGAACATCATTACCTAGGCCATGACCGCAATCATGTCGAATATTTTTTCACCAAGCTTTTTGTTCCCAATTATCTCTGAATCCCTTATTGCATCTTCTCTTTTGATTCCCTTGGTAAATATTTTCCAAGCAATTTCATCCTTTATTCTGACTTCACAGTTTGGCTGTTGATTGGAAGAAATGAGCAGTTCCCATTTAGTCGTGTATTTCAAATACCAGCTTTTACTCGTTTGGCCTAAAAAGGTGAATTTAATTAAATCTCCATCTACATCTTCCAAATCTCTATAATGATGTGGAAGCGCCCTAACGGATGCGTCTAAATAAGGGAGGTACCATCTTCCTTTTAATAATTCCTGTTCGTCACCAACAGCAAGTCTTATTTGTTGTTGATGATGCCATTTTTCCGTGTACTCCCTTGCCAAATGAAACCAATTTTTTGATTCATTTTCCCCTGCCCATGCTACCGAAAAATTTGCCTTATCGTCAAGATTCAAAGTTGCCAAGAAATCACAATACTCTCTCCCAGAAATTTTTAGCAAATTGACAATTACTTTTGGACTCAATCGCTTCATAGCTTTTACCCAATCTTCATTCAACCCATTAAGGAAATCGATCAAATCCTGATAGGAGTTTATGTTTTCGGGTTTCTCTCCATAATATCCATCACGAAGCATTGAAAGTGACCTTAAATTGCCATCCAAAAGGTGTACAGCAATATCTTTTATTGTCCATTTGGGAGTAATCGTCTGTTTTTCCCAATCTTTTTCAGACAGACTTTCCAACAATTCGATGAGCATCTCATCAATCTGTGGCATTAAGTAAACTATATCTATTTTTTTGGGCTTGTTCATTTGAGGCATTTTTGATCAATCACAAAATTCGAATAAATCATTGTCTGTATGCTATCCACCTTTTCACCCGGCCTTATCAAAGTTACCCTCTTCTAAACTTTAGACCTGTAATGCTGAAAGTATTCAACTTTTGTTAAAATAAGCACAATTTGCTGCCAACGTTTTAATAGTCGGAGAGCACCTCAAGTTGGCTTCCACTCCGGTGGCTGAGCTTGTCGAAGCCACTGGTATGTGGACTTATCTTGTGCCTTGAATAGATTAGTTGTTGTACAATTTTATTCGGATTTCATCCCAGGTAATTAATTCAATGTTTTTTTCTTTGAGCTTTAACTTGACCTTCTCATTTGTGAAAAAATCAAAATCGATTTGCCTCCATTCAGAACCGAAATTGGGATGGTTGATTGTAACTCCTTTCATTTCATTGTCATCAAAGGCTGGATGAATTAAAATCAGGTTCAGACCGCTTGTTAATTCCTCGAAAATAGAATCGTAATAATCGGCAAGTTCACCTTTTTCGAAGTATTTAAACTCCCCCATATGTACGCTATTAATTAAAAAATCATCTTTTTGGATTAACTGTTCAGGATTTAAGCCGACCATTTCAAACAATTTTTCATTTATTACAACGGGAAGTTTGTACTTTTCTCCTAAACTTCTGTAAATGTTAAAAAACTCAGGGTCTGCCCCTACGCTGTACATATGAGAATCAATATGCGTTGGTTTTAACCCGAATTTGATGGCTTTTTCGATTTGAGCTTGAAGCTCCTTTTTAACGTGTTCCGCTTGTCCGTGTTTTCTGAGAAGCTCCCTTTTTTTATAGAAATGTCCATTTTCATCGACTAAACTTGGCACTTCTGAAACCGGCAACACAGGTCCGAATTTATAGTTTTCCCATTCGCAGGTTAGTGTCAAGTGTACCCCATAATCAAATTGGGAGTTATTTTTTGCAAATACTGCCATTTCATAAAACCATGGGCAGGGAACCATTATACTGTAGGAATTCACAATTCCTTTCTCCAACGCTTGAATCGTGGCCCTATTTTCAGAATGTGAAAGTCCTGCATCATCTGCATGTATTATCAATAACTTAGTATCTGTTGGGAACCCTAATTTTTGTGCTGAATTCATTTTTAACCTAACCTTTAATAATTTCCGTTTAATTTTTCCCGAATGGTAGATAACCTACAGGTAACACCCCTAACTCAAGACCACAATATCAACCTTCCTTGTTGATATTGAACTGATACTTGATGGTGTTATATACTTTTGGTGATTCCTCGGGTAGGCAGCGAAGTTAGGGAATTATGCAGTCATTTGTTTTAACTTTCCCATGAAAACAAAGGTTCAAACACTCGCTTTTTAGGCAACTGACCCCTCTTGTATCCAGGCTAGCTTTAATCTTTTAATTGTTTCAACCTATCAATAGCATTTTGATTTTGGGAATTCAATTCTAAGGACTTTTTAAAATTTTCAACTGCTTTGACTTTATTGCCAACAAATAGATATCCTTCTGCCAAACTATCAAAAAGATTTGCAGAATTAGGATAAAGCGCTACTGCAAATAAAAAAATGTTTATCCCTTGTTCAGCCGTATCAGAGTTGAATACTAGCTGTAGCGCAAGTGTGTTAAGATTTCCTTCGGGAATTTTAAATGAAGGATGTTCCTTTAAAGTTGAATCATATAACTGGGAAAGGTTTTGATAGTGCTGACTTGATGCTAAATCATTGAAATCCTTAAAAGTGAATTCGGGTCCTTCAGGCTGATTGGTGCTATGAGTGATCAAGCCATTCCTTACCCCATTCTCAGTTGGATTATTCTCGAGAAATTTTAATGCCTTTCCGTCATTTTTCAAATAGGCATTGAGGAAATTTAAAGTATAAGTGGCCACCCATTTGTAGGATTCCATTATTTCAGGATCGCTTTTGTCTTGTCTTAAATCCCTTTCTGCGAATAGCGTTCCTAAAATGCTGAAATAAGAATGGGTTAAATCATTGAATTTAAATCGGTAAGCTTTTCCTTTGGTAATATTGTCATAGAACTCAAATTTCGTATTAAGCTCAGCCTTGATATTGTCTTCTTTAAGCACTTTTTCGGGAATATCTTTTTGGGCCATATGAAGGTAGGGAACATTCATTTTTTCAATATCGAAAAAAGGGGATTCTTGTAACAGCGCATACTGATACCTTTCTGTACCGTCAAGACTGACAATCGCTTTTACTTTTTCATTTCTATTTTGGGCAATTACATTTGATAAACCACCAAAACTAAAACCCATAACTGCTATTTTGTCGTAATTGGCCATCGGGAATTTCCCGATCTCTTTTATCAAAAATGTTACATCACTAGCTTGGGTCTCCATTTCCTTTGCATTGTTATTGCTAAACCAACGGGTTTCTGTTCCACGACTTGGGCTTGAGATCACAATGTATCCGTGACTGGATATATATTCACAAAGTGCGAAATTCTCTATTGATGATGCCTGATAGCTTGGTGCGTAAACGATTACCGGGAATTTACCCTCGGCAAAATCGATTTCAGGGTAAGCTTTTGTTTGTTCCTTGAGGTGATTTTGATTTGCAGGTGTATTGGAGTAATAAAACCAATTTAAAAGTTGTTCGTCTGGCAAATATTCCCATTCCTCTTCTTCTTTCAAGATTTGAAAGTAATCCAAAATCTTCATTGGATTTTCATCTCCTTTAAGTTGTTCAGAAGGATACCATATACTTACATTAATAGGCCTCGCAATTTCTTTATTGCTGTAGTCAAAGCTTCTACTGTATGTCCTTGTGCTGTCAGACCTGATATAGTGTCGAAATCCTACTATATATTTCCCGTTGTCTAAGTTAATTCCCTCCAATGACGTTTGCCCATTACCTAAATAAGTCTGGAAAAGCAGCAAGATGAATATAAATACAATTCGCATGATAGGTGTTTTAGTACTCCTTTCTTAGGATTAGAACTTTCATTCGCATTCATTTCAATAAAATATTGAGAGCCAATGTCAAATCAATATATCTCTTCTCGGACTGGATTGCAACTTTGGCTTCCTTCACCCACTCATAAATAAAATCTTTTTGTAGAACAAAACAGGTTCCGATTATCTTCATCTAGGCGTAGTTTGAAACCTCGTCTCCTTATCCCGACCCACCACAGCCATCTTAAATTCGCAAAAAGCAGTTCCCAATAACTGGCTTCGGCTCCGCAAATCTAAGCGTAGTTTGCAACTACGCCTCCCTATCCCCACTCATCAACCGCCTAAAAATTTTGGAAAAAGCAGTTTCAAATAGCTGATGTTAGTTACATTGGCTTCGGCTCCGCTCATCCACCGTCAGGCTGAAGATTTTAAGTTTATGGCTATTACCTGGTGAAACATGTAATTACACTTCTTCCTATTTGGAAAGGTGGTGGGATGAATGATTTGGCTAAAGCCAGCGTTGCTGGGAAATCTAATATTACCTCCAGCTAAAGCAGGAGGCTATTGAATTGGGATCATTATCCTATTCCTAAACCAAGTTAAAAAGCCAGGCCTACGGTTAGCCCAAGCCTCAAGTCCTTCTTGTAATTTTCATTCAGTTCATGTGAGGTTTCGTTGGGCTTGGTGGTTGCTGTAGACCAAAGTGGCAAACCATATCCTACGAAAGCGGAAAGTGCCAACCTTTTATAGTTATACCGATAACCTGTATTTAGGCCTGTGAAAATGGCCTCATACTCGTGTTGTATATTGGCTCCGGTTGTGGTGCTTTCTTCTCCCCATCGGAATTTAGAATACAGACCAGCAAAAAGCCCATCTGCAACTTTGCCCTTAGCAAAAAAATAATACCGATACTCTAGTGCAAGAGAGTTCACCTGTTGGTCCTTATCCTCTGAAAGCTGATTTAGTTTATGTTCTATGCCCAGCCAAAAACCATTCTTTATAAAGCTGTATTCAAAGCTTGCTACCAGGCTTTGATCGGGTATACCCAAGACATTGAGGCCTATCCTATTTTTATAGGAAGGCTCGTCCTGTGCAAGAGCTGAAAACCAGGCAAATTGTAATACAAATAGCAATAAAAATGGCAGGATGGTATTTCGTTTCATGAAACTGGAGGTTTAAAATGATTCTTTACATTAATGCGAATGAAGTTTAATAGTAGTAGCATGATTCCTCTATCACTTCAGAATCCAGCTTTTTATCTGAATGGGAAGTGCTTTTTCGTCCAAATGAAGAAATCAATAGATCTGATCCAGCATTGATGCCTCTTTCCATTGTAAATAGGATTTGCCGAGCAAGTGCTGAAAAGTTCACTATGAACGGTAATTTCAGATTCAATAAACTGTTAAAAACCCAACACATCTGGTACATGGATAGCATGCCTATAATTAGTCGGGAAAGGCCACAAAACCTGACTACAATTCCGGGAAATTATTTCATTCAGTTGTAAGGGGGGATTATCTAGGTGAAATAATTTCTGATTTGGACCCTGCTGGCTTCGACCCCTTCTAGGCGTGAGTTTGCAACTACGCCTTCTTATCCCGACTCATCAAAGACCAATTTACTTAGTAGAAAAAGATTCCAATAAGATGACTTCAATTCCGCTGACTTCGGCAGACTCAGCCACCGGAATTATTCTCATGCCACGAAGCCTTTTCTATTTCCAAAATCTCAATAGCTATGGACAAAAGTCTATACCTATTGGGGTTTGTTTTTTCCTTATTATATTCACTGCAAATATTCTAATTATGGCCTCCTTCTTAAAATACTTTTGTGTTTGCATAATTTTACTCTTTATGTCTGTATTGAAAGTGCAGGCTCAGGGCTCAGGTGAAAACAATCCCATTATCACTGCTGCCGATCAGACGGATAAATACCTTCCCTACTTGAAAGGCAAAAAAGTAGCGATCATGGCAAACCCGACCAGCATTATTGGCGAAAAACATTTGGTTGATAGCTTGCAATCGCTGGGAGTGGATATTGTTAAAGTTTTTGGGCCCGAACATGGCTTTCGTGGCAATGTGGGCGCAGGAGTGCATGTGAAGGATGAAATTGACAGTGAAACAGGTATTCCCATTGTTTCACTGTATGGCGCCAAGAGAAAACCATCAAAAGAGGATTTGGCAGAGGTGGATCTTTTGATTTATGATTTACAAGATGTTGGTTGCCGTTTTTATACCAATATCAATGCTTTGGTCCGTCTTATGGAAGCATGCCATGAAAACAACCTGGAATTGCTAATCCTGGATAGGCCAAACCCAAATGGTTATTTGATCGATGGACCTGTTTTGGATATGAAATACAAATCAGGAATAGGGCAATTCCCTATCCCCATGTCCCATGGATTGACTGTGGCTGAATTTGCTTTGATGGCAAATGGTGAAGGATGGCTAAAAGACAAGGTGCAGTGTAAATTGAAAATCATACGGGTTGCCAATTACGCCCATGAAATGCCCTACACCCTCCCCGTCTCCCCCTCTCCAAATCTAAATACCCAGCAGTCCATTCTTTTATACCCCTCAACCTGCATGTTTGAAGGCACCTATATCAACCATGGCAGAGGTACTTACTTTCCGTTTACCATTTTTGGAAGCCCTGCCTATAAAGACATTTACACATTCTCTTTTACCCCAAAAAGTATAAAAGGAATGTCCCAAAGTCCTCTATTTATGGATCAGGTATGTTATGGCATTGACCTGCGTGATTATGACACCGATTTACTTAGAGAAACTGGTCAAATAAACTTAAAATGGATCATGGAGCTTTATAAAAATAGCCCTGAAAAAGAAAAGTTTTTTGACGGAAGTCTAAGCAAACAAATGAACAACATTGAAATTCAGGTAGGGTCGGGATTGTTCCGGCAGCAAATTATCGACGGGGTACCTGAAAGTGAAATACGAGCAAGCTGGGAACCAGGTTTGTCTAACTATAAATTGATGCGGAAAAAATACACGCTTTATCCTTAAAGGGTAATTATAATAAATTTCAATTGCGGTTTGCATTAAGGTGGCACTGAAATTGAAGATGAAATAGTCTTAGTTATTCAGCTGGCAAATGAGCAGCATTTTTAGGATTAACTTGTACCAGGTAAAACGTAAGGATTATGAAATTTGATTGGTTGAAAACATTGGTTTTTAGTGCTGCTGTAATAATTGCAGGCTTTTTTATTGGCAACATGCACAAAATTGGCAAGCAATATGACCGAACAGTTCAAGTAAAAGGATTGTCTGAACGTGAGGTAGATGCAGATTTGGCCGTATGGCCCATAAACATTTCGTTAATGGCAAATGACCTGAATGCACTTAGCCTTAATGTAGAAAAGCAAAACAAAGAAGTTTACAATTTTTTTATTGCTCAGGGCTTTACTGAGGATGAACTGACCAAAGGAAGCACCAATATTAGCGATTTACGAGCGGACAGGTACAATTCAAATGCTCAATACAGTGAATTCCGGTATTTGGCCAAGTCAGAATTCACGGTGAGAACCGATGATCTTGGCAAACTTCAGAAAGCACTTTCTGAATCACTCGCACTTATGTCAAAAGGCATTTTATTGGAATCGAAAAATACCTGGAGGCCCATTGAATATATCTTTACCGGACTGAACGAGCTAAAACCCTCCATGATAGAAGAAGCAACAAAAAATGCTCGTGAAGTTGCCGAGAAATTTGCCCGAGACTCCGATTCTGAAGTTGGGGAAATCAGAACAGCAAGGCAAGGCTTGTTTACCATCAATGACAGGGATGAAAACACACCCCAAATTAAAACAGTTAGGGTGGTTACCACCATTGACTTTCAATTGGAAGATTAGGCCTCCCCAATCTTCTTAAGTATCTTATACGTAATCAAATAGGCTGGCCTGACACCATCCATACCTAATGCTCCCGAAGCTAAAGTGCTACCAGTTTCCAATGGATTGTCTGAAGCATAGTAGGCATACATTACTTTTACATTCTTCCGAATGCTATTTCTGATTTTACTTGCAGATTGAATGGCTTTCTGGTAATGTGCGCCTTCCATTTCTAATCCTGCAGCTTTCCACGATGATTCCATAAAATAACCCAATACCTCCTTGTTTTGAAGGGAAGTTCCCAATACAGTAATCATTGGCCCATCATATACACCAAGTCCATATCCCTCAAAATCATTGGGGTTCAATTCATTTTTAAAAGGATAGTTGTCTGCTGTTCCTTCGAATACATGGGCATTGGGTATCATAATATCCCCCTTCTTTCCTTCCAAAATACCTGCTTTCCCCATAATAGAGGTGCTTATGATATTTAAAGGTATTTTCTTTTCCCCAATTTCATAAGGTTTTAACAATTCATCAAAACACTCATAAGCCTGCTCACCAAAAGCATAATCCATTACCACCAGAACTGGCCTCTTCCTTTTGCCTTCAGGCAGTTTTACACCTGGAATCAAAAAATCTGATACCATCTTCTCCGTATCTATAATTTGCACTCCAATATTGGTCCCCGAGGAATCTGGCACTTGTGTCAATCCATGCTTCATGGCATAGGCAAGTATTTCCTTTTCTTTACTCCCTTTTCCATTTACACTGATTTTCATGGCCATTTCTTCGATGGTTTCATAATCTTCCAATCCAAGGGCCTGAAACCCATAAATAGTATTGATGACGCTGTGAAGGTTGGCACTAATCACATGTATGGGTCTACTCAATAAGTCCTGTTCATCCAAAACCATTTTAATGGTATTGGCCCAGGATTCTCCATATACATGGTGTCCTACCCTTTCTCTAAGGGTTGCTGAGAAAGAAATCTCTCTGTCACTTCCATCCAGAATCTCTTCCATGGATAGCCTTCCCATATGGTAAATGATGGCAAAAAGACTATTGCTATTGTAAGAATTTTCAAATTTTTGAACCGCATTTTTAGTTTCCTCAAAAGTCCTCCCTGTCAAATGGCTGAGGTAAGAACAAGCGGCTTCCTTATTGAATTCTTCGCCTTTAATTTCCTTCTCTACGACCTCTTTCAATTTTCTCCAATTGAGGTTGATCCTACCTTTGGGGTCTGTACTGTTCTTTCGGATTTTCTCTGACTCTATGTATAAAAAAGTTAAGTGCGTGAGAATATCATAAATATCACTCTTCCCACGAGTCATTTCCACATACATCTGCTCCTCATCTACCCTATAGCAATTTCGCTTCCTTTTGGAAGGAATTAAGGGTGGAAAACCAGAATCCTCATAGCCTTCCCTACTGATCAGGCGAATGTACCTGCATTCTTCTATGCCTTGAGGTAGGCGCTCCATTACGTAAAGAAGCCCTTCCAACTCAAGTTTTTCGGAATCATTGACCAGGCCGTAGATTTCCGGACTCAGGGTAAGCAAAGCTTCCACCAAGGATTCACCAGAAACTCCGGTAGGTTTATAATTCCCCCGCATAAATAGGTGCCGCATGGTGATGTACAAGCGTTCAATGGCTGCCCTGGATTCCTGTGCTTTGGTCCTTTTCATAAATGTTGAGGTTTAAAAATTAGGTAATATTACAAAATTTTATTCTGCTTAGAGAAAAATAAAAGCCGATTTAACAAAAGTATAATTTATACATTGTCGGAAATCATATTATTAGGGTTTAAGAACGTCCGTTTGGTGCTTAGTTGAAATATATCTAATATTCATTAAGTTTAAACAGTCATTTGGCTTGAAGAAATACCGCAGCAGTATTATTTGAATTTCAGTATAGCCAACGGGCTATTGATACAGTTTTATTTTAGTTGACCCTCCAACAGTCAAATCATCTATGGACCGCCTTTCATTCTCTAAAGTGATACAACCCTTTTCGCACAACCAAACCACTGCCTCATTTTCATCCTCCAGGAAACTTTCCCAATCATTGGGGTAAATCCATTTTACCACTTCCGTGGGACTAAATGCCATTTCTTTTTTCCTTTTGCCATTTCCATTGTAGCCAATACAAGAATGCCTTTATCGAGGTAATTCATATTAAAAAAGTTTCAATTGTCCGTTACCTTTAAATTGACTGAAGTCGTAGGCAGGCATTTTTGAGTCTTTAGGGAGGTGTTTTTTAATAGAAAGTTGCACCATATCTGAAATGGTTTTACACAAAATGCCCTCACCTTTAAGTCTTCTGCCCCAATCCGTATCATTTGATTTGCCCCCATGTAGTGCTTCTATTTGATGCATCACTTTGTCTGTTCTATCAGGAAAATGCTCCTCCAGCCAATTTTTAAACAGTTCTTTTACCTGACCATTTAATCTGACAACGGTATAACCCACCTGCTTCGCACCCGCTTCTGCTGCTAATTTGATTATCTGTGGAATAGCGTCAGTATTAATCCCTGGAATGATTGGAGCAACCATAATGCCAACTGGTATTCCTGCCTTAGAAAATTCCTGAATGATTTCAATTTTTTTATGCGCTACAGCCGTTCTTGGCTCTAGTAACAGCTTCAATTTATTGTCCAGGTGATTGATAGAAAAATAGACATGAACCAGCTTTTTTTCTGCCAGCTTTTTTAAAAGGTCAAAATCTCGATCTATCAGGCTGTTTTTGGTAATCAAACTAACAGGATGTCGGTACTCGAGACATGTTTCAAGTATTTTTTGCGTGAGTTTATACTTGTTTTCTGCAGGTTGGTAACAATCCGTATTACCAGAAAGCATAATGGTCTGGGGACGATAATTCTTTTTTTCGAATTGTTTTTTCAGCTGGGTTACAATGTCTGTTTTCACCAGGATTTTGGTTTCAAAACCTAAGCCTGCATCATAACCCCAATATTGATGGGAATTCCTTGCGTAACAATAGATGCATCCGTGCTCACAACCCTGGTAAGGATTTACGGAGTAGTTTAAAGGTAGGTCAGGACTATCATTAACAGAGAGAGCAGATTTAGTGCTGACATTAATGAATTTAGTGCTGGGATTTTCTTCATATTCGGGCACATCAATTCCCTCTATATGTTCATGTACCAGGCTGGTATTTTCATACACATTACCCGGCTGATTCCCCGTACCTCTACCCTTAAAATCCGCACCTTTCATAAGGAGCAAGATATTAAATTAACAGCAAAAAACCTTATCAGGTATTACACACCATAATGAAAGCCGGAGGGAAGTTCTTAAGCGTAAAGGCTGTCTTAATGGTACTAAAATGCGTAGCAAACTGAAAGCGCAACAAATAAGAATAGCAAATTTGGATGAAAAAACCACTTGGCTTGAGCATCAGGCTACTTTTTTCGTAAATGGCAGTTCTGGACTCTTTCGCAATCAGGCTAAAGGGCAGTGAAGAAAGAAACAAATCTACAGGATTTCCTTTCAGGTGCTTGTCCATGTTTTCTGCTGAATCACAAATGATAACAACATTATCAGAACCATATTTCTTTCGAAGATTATCACAAAAATGCTCACTAATCTCAAATACATAAAGTACTGCATCTTTATCCATCCGCTCGATTATACCTGTGGTAATGCTGCCATCACCTCCTCCGAGCTCCACAATGACTTTTGCACCTTTGAACTCGGCAAAAGACAGCATTTTATTTACCAAAGACTTTGAACTAAATGTTACAGCGCCAGTAGTTTTAATATTGACAAACAACTCTTTGAAAAGCGAACTTTTATTCATTAGTTAATTGAATTAAACCAGGGTTAAGCTTTTAAACCTTCTGCAATTGAATTTTATAAATATTTAAATACGATCACAAATTTCAAAGTTACTAAAATCAACTTCATAAAATTCATTTTTTTTCAAAAAAAGAGAAATTCATTTTGGCGAAACAAAGTTAACAAGGCAAAATCGATTTTCAGGACAATTACCAACATTTAATAAATAACTATTCTAAAATTGACTTTTAAACCCTATTTTTAGCTTTTAGTTAAGTACAAAACATCAAAAATGAAGTCGAAAAAACAACTCATTTTACCTTATTATACTGTCTTTCTTGTTTGCACCCTTTTATTTTTAGGCCAGGCACAAGCACAAAGTGACAATAATGGGGACAGAAGGATAACCACAAGTTATTATATTTCGAATGCGACGGTCATTTCAGAACCAGGTAAAATACATAGCAATTATGCTATTATCTTTAAGAATGGTACGATTAGTGAAATCGGAAAAAACCTGACCATCCCTAAGGATGCGAAAGAAATCAAGGGGGAATCACTATTTGTATATCCCGGATTTATTGACTTGGGTAATCAATCCGGTGTCGAGGTACCTGTCCTACCTGAAAGGCCAAAAGATTTTGATACCTCAAAACCTATCCCAGAATTGGCGGGAATTCACCCCCATTTTTCTGCAGCAAAACTTTATCAATTCAATGAAAAAATTGAAGAAGATTGGCGTAAACTTGGTTTTACCATTGCACAAAAACTCCCTGAGGGGAAGGGAATGTTACCAGGTTTGACCACACTTGTTGTTTTAGGACATGAAGACAATAACAACCTAATCATCGAGAACCAATCTCAATTTTTTCAATTCAATACGGTACGTGGCGTTTATCCCCATACCAAGTTAGCCGTAATGGCCAAGTGGCGGGATCTTTTCCAGAACACAGTCCTTTACCGAGAACACCTGGCTATCTATGCCAAGAACAAGGGAATCGGTCGGGCAGAATTTGATCCTGTATTGAATGCATTAATTCCTGTATCTCAAAATCAGATACCTCTCCTTGTAGCTCCCAAAAGCGAACTAGATACCCGAAGAGCACTGAAAATGCAAGAAGAAAACAGCTTTAAACTTATATTGCTTGGTGTAAATGAAGGGGATGAACTTATTCCTATTTTGCGTTCGAAGAAGGTAGGAGTGGCACTTAACCTTGCACTGCCTGAAGATAAATTTTCAGATTCTCTCGATACTGATGAGCAAGGGAAAGATTACGAAGCAAGAATTGAAAGGGCCCGTAAGGCATTCCTTGAGCCTTTGAGTTTAGCTTCAAAATACGAAAAAGCCGGAATCCCTTTTGCCTTTACCAGTATGGGCTTAGAGAAAAAAGATTTTTATAGCAACCTAAAACTGATGATAGACAATGGTCTTTCAAAGGATGCTGCACTTGCTGCCTTAACCAGCAATCCAGCGAAAATCCTGGGAATAGAAGACATTAGTGGCAGTATCGCCCCAGGAAAAATGGCCAATATGGTATTAATGACGGACAGCCTTTTCTCTAAGGATGGTAAAGTTTCCATGGTTGTTAGTGATGGCTACCTTTTTGATTTCACAGACGATATCAGTTCAGAGAAATCTGGAAGTCAGGTTTGGAATTATGCAACTGAGACACCCGTGGGCCAATCAAAAGGTACATGGGAATTTATTAAAAAGAATGACAAATGGGAAGGTACTGTTTCTTATGACAGCCCAAAAGGAACCGGAATCAAAAAGGCTAAAATGGAAAACCTGGAGTTTACAGATGAATCTCTGTCGTTTTCCTTTATGGTTGAAACCAACGACGCAATCCTGGACGTAACGGTTAATGGAGATATTGATAATAATAAGTTTGAAGGTACCATGAACATTAAAGGTTATAACCAATTCACCGTTCAGGCTACTAAAAAAGAAAAACCGAATAAAGACCATGAATAAGAAAAGACTATTACTGGCTGGTTTATTAATTTGGTTGAGCGCAAAAGTTTACGCCCAGGAAAATCATTCAGCGGATTTATTGATAAAAAATGCCCAAGTAATCACCATAACCAATGGAACGCTGGAGAACACAGATGTGCTGGTTAAGAAAGGCATTATTACTGAAATAGGTACCAACCTTAAGGCTTCTAAAAACGCAAAAGTCGTGGATGCTTCCGGCCAATACCTAATGCCAGGCATCATTGACGCCCATTCTCACCTTGCGCTTGAAATCATCAATGAGGCAAGCAGTCCCATCACTTCTGAAGTTCAGATGAGGGATGTGATTGACCCTTTTGACATTTCTATCTACCGCGCTTTGGCAGGAGGCACAACGATCTCCCACGCCATGCATGGATCTGCAAACGTAATTGGAGGGCAAAATGTAACATTGAAACACCGCTATGGGACCAAAGATCCCAATAGGCTGATAATGGAAGAAGCACCAAGAACCATTAAATTTGCACTGGGTGAGAATCCAACACGTGTACATGGAATCGGAAAAAACTTACAGCCACGATCCAGAATGGGCGTAGAAGCAGTCATCAGAAATGGATTTGAAGAAGCACTAAAATACAAAGCGATCTGGGAAAAATGGGACTTAGAAAAGCAGAAAAAAGAAATCAATACTGCCCCACCAAAGTACAATTCAAGATTGCAAACACTTGTGGATATTTTGGATGGAAAAATCATTATTCACTGCCATTCTTACCGAGCAGATGAAATCTACATGCTTATTGAGGTATGCAAGGAATATGGCGTGGATAAGATTGTATTTTCGCATGTCAATGAAGGATTTAAAGTAGCTCCTGAACTGGCAAAATACACCATGGGTGCTTCCGTTTTTTCTGATTGGTGGGCCTATAAATTTGAGGTTTATTACTCAACTGCATTCAATGCGGCAATCTTGACAAAGAACGGTGTGGTGACTTCGATCAACTCAGACTCTGATGAACTCATTCGGCACCTTTACCATGAAGCAGCCAAAACGCAGCGCTATGGTGGACTTACTGATGATGAAGCATTGGCATTGATTACTATTAATCCAGCCAAACAATTGGGCATTGACAAATACGTAGGTTCTATTGAAGTAGGCAAACAGGCTGATCTGGTTTTATTTGACAATCACCCACTTTCTATTTATGCCATTCCACAGATGACCTGGGTAGATGGGATTAAGTATTTTGATCGAAAATCTGATGAGGCTGACCAAAGGATAAAAATAAACCTAAAAAGATCCCCTGACCCTTTTCGTCTAAGCACAGGTTCACACGATTGCATGCAGGACGTTGGCATGTTGTTTACTGAAAACTACCACAATTAATAGTTGAAAATGAAAAGGCAACTCAATTTCCTTGGTAATAATACGGTTCAAATGAAAAAGTTAAAAATATTGATATGGTCTTGTTTTTTCTTACTCAGTCAAGGTCTTATGGCCCAGATTGAAGGAGAAGTCATAAAGCCATACAAAGCCAACTTCCTGCTCACCAATGCGAAAATCCATACCATCACCAATGGAATTCTGGAAGGCCATGATTTGCTGATTGAAGAGGGTTTGATCAAGGCAATAGGGAAAGATATACCGCATGAAAACCATACTATAATTGACTGCTCAGGGAAGGCCCTCTATCCAGGATTCATTGACAGCGGAACAAGCTTGGGAATAGTAGAGATAAACTCATTGACCGAGACCCAGGATTATATGGAGTTGGGTAAATTCACACCCCAAATGCAGGCCTTAACCGTTGTGAACCCAAACGGTGTAGCAATACCTGTAACAAGGGTTAGTGGCGTCACTACAGTACTGACCCAACCCCGAGGTGGTTATTTTCCGGGAACAGCTGCACTGATTAATTTGAATGGCTATACGCCAGCGCAGATGTTCGGTGGTTTTAAAGGACTGATTATGAATTTCCCTTCTGCTTCAAGGTCGGGAAGCAATGATACCAGGTCATTAGAGGATTTAGAAAAAGCAGCAACAAAGAACTTGGATGAAATCAATGCACTTTGGGAAAAAGCAACTACCTATCTTGCGATTAAAACCAAGGGAGGGGAAATGGATTACTACCCTGAAATGGAGCAACTTTCCAGGGTTTTAAACAAAGAATTGCCATTATTAATAGAAGTAAATGCTGCCAAAGACATTGTTTTAGCTTTGGAATGGATCAAAGAAAAGGACGTTAAAGTAGTATTTACTGGAGTGGCTGAAGGTTGGAAAGTCGCAGAGAAAATTGCAGCCGCTGGTGTACCAGTGATTACTGGTCCGGTCCTGGCTTTGCCTACCAGAGATTCTGACAATTACGATGCACCTTATAACAATCCTGCTTTGCTCCATAAAGCCGGTGTAAAAGTAGCTTTGCGAACAATGGAAGCAGAAAACGTTAGGAACCTACCTTTTAATGCTGGTTTTGCAGCGGCATACGGAATGGGTACTACCGAGGCTTTAAAGGCCATTACCATTAATCCCGCAGAGATTTTCGGAGTAAGCGATAGTATGGGTTCTCTAGAAGAAGGTAAAAAAGCTACCCTCTTTATCGCTGATGGCGATCCATTTGAGCCTAAAACACAAATCCAACAGGTTTTTATCAATGGCTATAGAATTCCTATGACCAATAGGCATATTAGGCTTTACCAGGAATTCCTGGACAGGGAAATGCAACCGTAGTTTATAGGGTTACCCCATTGCCTCCTTAACTTTCCTTTCTTTTAGTGAAAACCTAAAGACCAATCAATGAAACACTCTTGCTATTTATATTTATTGCTTGTGGGGGCTTTATTTGCCTGTCAGACAGAAAACAACTCCGAGGGCCTTGAAACCATTATCTCTGAGGTCAGAGAAAGTCATGCGCCAGATAAAAGAGTGGCTCTATTTGACGTGCATTGGAAAGATGGTCAATTAAACGGTGAAACAAATTTGCCTGCCGCACATGATGAATTATTGCAGCGATTAATTTCAAACAATATTTCATTTACAGATTCCATACAACTCCTTCCAGATCCAGCATTGGGTACCAAAAACCTGGCTTTAGTGACCAATTCAGTTGCCAATATAAGGAGTGCGCCAAAACACTCGGCCGAACTAGCAACACAAGCATTGATGGGAACGCCTTTGAATGTCTTGAAATCAGAAGGAAGTTGGTACCTGGTACAAACCCCAGACAAATACTTATCCTGGGTAGATGCTGCAGCCATTGTCCTGATCGATCAAAAAACCATGGACGAGTGGCTACAGAAGGAAAAAATCGTCGTCACTGAAATGATTAGCACTGTCTATGAAAATGATAAATTCGAAGAAATAGTAAGCGATATTACAGCAGGGAATGTCTTGGAATTGGTGGGCTATGAAAATGGAAACTACCAGGTAATCCTTCCCGATCAGCGGGCAGGTGTAATCCATGGAGACCATGCCATAACCTACGAAGTATGGAAAAATAGCAGAAGTACCAGTGACACCAACTTAATCCAAACTGCGAAAAAAATGATGGGTGCCCCTTATTTATGGGGAGGCACTTCTCCAAAAGGAATCGACTGTAGTGGATTTACCAAGACCATCTATTTCCTTAATGGTATGGTAATCCCTAGAGATGCTTCTCAACAAATAAATGAAGGAGAGCTTATTGACAATGACAAAAACTGGGACAATTTACAAGTAGGCGATTTATTGTTCTTCGGGGTTCCAGCCACTGAAACGAGCAAAGAGCGGGTGGTGCACGTAGGCATGTGGATTGGAGATGGAAAATTCATACACTCAAGAGGAAGGGTTCGAATAAGTAGTTTTGATCCGGAAGACGAGCACTTTGATGCCCCAGAACTGGCCCGTTACTTAAGAACCAAACGCATACGCAATCAACCTAGTGAGCACATACTAACTGTAGACCAGGTATTACAATAATAAATATTACCCATGAAAAGATTACTTTTATTTTATTTAACAGTTGGTTTAACTTTCAACCTTTTAGCCCAATCCCAAATGGATGGCTTTTCGGAAAGTGATACAAAAAAGCAAACGGACTTAGAAGATTTATTTTTAGAGAAGGTGGATTTTGGAAGTTACAAAAACCACTTAAAAACCATTACTGCCAATCCACATACTGCTGGATCTAAAGCCAATGAAGCTGTAAGGGACTACCTGATGGAAGTGATGGGGAAAGCCGAACTAGAGACCACTTTGTATCCCTATGATGTATACATACCAAAAAACCCTGGAGATTCAAAAATAGAAATCGTCACTCCAAAGCGAAAGCCATTGAATCAAATGGAAGACATAATACCAGATAACCCCTATTCTTCTCATCCGGAACTTCGCAAAGGATGGAATGCCTATTCTGGGTCTGGGGATGTAACTTCAGAGGTAGTATATGCCAACTATGGCACGAAGGAAGATTATGAAAAATTAGCTGAGCTTGGAATTTCGATCAAAGGAAAAATCGTACTCGCAAGGTATGGAAGAAACTTCCGTGGTTTCAAAGCAAAATTTGCGGAACAATATGGGGCTGCAGGACTTTTGATTTATACAGACCCAGGCGATTATGGGTATAGCAAGGGACTGGTTTATCCTGAAGGCAATAATTACAGCGAGAGTTCCATTCAAAGAGGCTCTGTATTAACAGAATCATTTACCGGTGATCCTTTAACTCCCTTTGAACCGGCCTTACCTCTTGATGGAAAAACTAAAATCAATCGTTTAGATCCAAGCGAAACAAGTTTGCATACAATCCCAATTACACCTATTGGCTACGGTGCTGCTGGTGAAATTATGGCTTTGATGAAAGGGAAACCCGTTCCGGGAGGATGGCAAGGAGGCCTACCCTTTACCTATAGACTTGAAGGAGGAGCAGATTTAACGGTAAGACTAAGCGTCAATCAACCGAAAGCGTTTGTTCGGGTCAATAATGTAATAGGAACCGTTAAAGGTAGCGTATACCCAGATGAATGGATTATTTTGGGTTGTCACTATGATGCCTGGGCATATGGGGTCACTGATCCAGGAAGTGGAACAGCCATGTTATTGACCTTATCAGAAGCACTGGGTGAACTTGTTAAAGATGGTTACAGGCCTAAGCGATCAATTATGATAGCGCATTGGGATGCAGAAGAGTATGGTGTTATTGGCTCAACAGAATGGGTGGAGCAAATGAAAAAAGAACTGGGAACGAATGCAGTAGCTTACTTGAATTTTGACGCAGGTGTATCGGGTAGGAATTTTGGAGGTGCTGCAGCGCCAAGCCTAAAGAAGCTCATGACTGATGCTGCCAAAAAAGTAATTTACCCGGATTCTACCAAGACTGTTTTTGAAATGTGGTCAAAAAATGGAGAAAGCCTACCGATTGGTAATCTTGGTGGTGGCTCTGACCATATCGCTTTTTACATGCATGCAGGCGTACCATCTATAAGCGGAGGCACGGGAGGAAAAACGCTTTACCATACCAATTATGATGATTTTTTCTTCTATGAGAAATTTATTGACCCCAGTTTAAAAATGGGTGGTGCTGTCGCACAATGGGCAGGGATTATGTCCTTAAAATTAGCAAATGCGACGTTAATCCCTTACGACTTGCCTAGGTATGCAGAAGATTTGACCCTGCATTTTTCAACTGCAACTGACAACATAAAAGCCTATTATCCAGCATTTTCAGGGTTCCAAAAATCTGTCTCCGCAATCAAAACATTGGAGAAATCCACCAACGCATTTAGTAAAGCACTTCCCAAGGCAATCAACGAAGGTCGATTAAATGCGAAAGAAATAACGCAGCTCAATGCCGATTTGATCCAACTCGAAAAGAGCTTTCTGCACAAGGAAGGAATGCCTTTTGGTCCATGGTACCTTTCCCTGTATGCATCAAATGACCCCTACAGTGGTTATGCCTCCTGGATCTTACCCGCGATTGAATATCAAATCGCTAATTCCAAGAAGGACCAATTAAACCATTGGGATGCTGTTTACGAGAAAGTCATTTTGAACCTTAATCAAAAGGTAATGGCCATCAGCCAAAAATTGGAAAGCAGGTAATTATAGCCGAATTTGAAGGCATTTGAAAAAAAGTAACCTCAACCCAACCAATTGATAGTGTTGTTAAAAAATAACCCCGAGCGAAAACCCGGGGTTATTTTTTTTAATTTTTTTACGCTTTGCCGTAACAACTATTAGTAAAGCGTTAGAAGGGATTTTGAAATTGAGGTTCAATTCCCCTCCTGCATATTTAATTATATTTCTTTTGGCGTATCGTAAATGATTGTCCTGGTGCCTTTGTACAATTCAAATACCAAAAGTCTGCAATCGATCGTTCCATTGTAAAATGGAATCCTTCTTTTGGGCTTTAGGCCAATTTTCTTACCTAGGTCAAGGTTACCAGTAAAAACCAATCCAGTATAACCGGCGCAGCTCTTTTTCATAAAGTCACCAATCTCTCTATAGATTATCTCAAGTTCATCCTCCACGCCTAACCTTTCTCCATATTCAGGATTGAAAAAGATAGCACCCTTTTCTGTTTCCGGTATAGTAGCCTCTCTAAAATCACAAACTTCAAATTGAATAAAATCCTCCACCCCTGCCTCTCTGGCATTTGCTCTACTGGCATTGACGGCCCGCTCACTTATATCTGAAGCTATAATTGGGAAATCAGGTTGAGGTTTAATCTTTTGCTCCAACTTCTTCTTTAAGTCATAATATACCCCTGCGTCGTATCCATTGATATACATGATGGCATAATCGTCTCTATATAACCCAGGATACCTGTCTGTAGCCTTTAAGACTGCTTCAATGGCCACTGTTCCTGCTCCACACATTGGGTTTATAAATGGACTGTTTCCATCCCAACCGGAGGCAATTAAAGAGGCTGAAGCCAAGGATTCCATCATTGGAGCACTTCCAGGGATCTTCCTATAGCCATGTTTGATCAGGGTATCCCCTGAAGTATTGATATAGATGCTTGCTTGTTCTCCTTTCCAGAAGAACTGGAAAACTGCTTCATTAAGCTCAGAGCCTGAATCTGGCCTTATACCAAACTTATCTCTGAACCTATCTACGATGGCATCTTTAATTTTTACGTTAACAAATAAGGGATTGTCTACCGTCTCATGCTTTACATTACTGATGACAGAAAAATAACCATCTTTTAATATATAGTCTTCCCAAGGCATTGCTTTGATGATATCATAAAGACCTTGAATATGATCCAATGGGAAGGAATCGATCTCATAAAGCACATGACTGGCAGTTCTCAGGTGCATGTTCAAAAAAATACAGTCATTTAATGTGCCTTTTAAGGCTACATGCGTTCGGAAAACACCATCGATTTTGAAATCCAATGCAACAAGCTCAGCTTCTAAAAAGGGCGCATTTCTGTCATAACAGGTAATGACTATTTTTCCTTCCTTATTGAAATCTATCATGGCACAAATATACCTGAAAAAATTGGCTTGAAACGAAAATACCCTAAGGCTTCGGTTCTAAATCTATTGGTTTTTTAAAACCTTAAGCGCTGCTTCGTAGGAAGCAGGGTCGTTTACATTTTTAAACTCCTCCTTATCAGGAGCTTGTAATAGCGCTACATCTGAATTAATTAAAACTTTTCGCGGACAACTATAGCCCTGACTTAAATACCGGAATAAAACAGGATAAGCTCTGGGTTCCCATATGGTAACCAAAGGCTCTGGAAATTTACCTTCTGAATCCATAAAGCAAGTCGCCAATTTTGAAGGATTACGGTTGCTAATCAGAAAATCCAATGTTTTGTGACTTAAAAAAGGCAAGTCACATGCGACACTCAGCCAGGCCACATCTGGATTTTCCATAAAGGCAGAAATAAGCCCTCCCATAGGTCCCATTCCTATTAACTTATCCGTTATTGTCAATTGGCTAGCATCGAAACTTGAATCCTGGTCTGAGTTACATGAAAGATAGACGGCTTTGCAATGTGATGTCAACAGCTCGCTTACATGGTCTTTTTGACTTTTATCATGGTAAGTCAGGTTTGATTTATCACGGTTCATCCTACTGCTTTTGCCGCCTATTAAGACCAAACCATTAAGCAGTGGACGACTTTCTTCCATAAAATCAATTACAAAAGAGCGTATTTTATCTGTTTCGCCAATTTTTAATACAGGCAATTCCTCCCAGTTGGGGATATGGCTTTTAATACAATCTGGAATAGTTGTTTGGCCTTCTTGTAAAAGCAGTAATCTCACACGGGTAAGCTTTGCCAATTTTTTATCCATTGGCTTTTTGGGATCAATGACCAATACCTGGTCTTTGGCCTTGAAATGATTGGCATTGATCAGCACAAGCTCCTGATTGTTTAACCATTCCCTTTGCTCAAAAACAGATACCTGCTCTTGCCTTCTATCCAATCGCTTAAAAACAATCTTGTCTCTCAATTCAGCTACATCAGCGAATTGCATCAAGCTATCATTACTACCGCCACCTGCTAAGAGTTCATCCCCTTCTTTATGGTCGGCATCTACATAAGCCATCTTATAGGTGGTAGATAGATGCTGAATAATCTGGTGGGCTAACTTTTGTATTGTACTACAGGAAGTCCCCAGAAACCCCAATTCTATCCTGCCATAATCACCCAATGAAGGTTTGGCCAATTGAACATGTTTTTGGTGCTTATCTTTTGAAATCACGTTTACCTCCTGTTTTTTCTTCTAATTTCATTTCCGTAATCACGATATCATGTGAAAATCCTTTGCACATGTCATAAATGGTCAATGCAGCAACGGAAACTCCAGTCATGGCTTCCATTTCTACTCCGGTTCTACCTGTAACACGGGTAGTACAGCTGATAAGAATTTCCTCTTCTCCTGCTACTTCAATGGTTATCTTACAATCATCCATCCCTATAGGATGGCAAAGGGGTATAAGGTCGGAGGTCCTTTTGGCGCCCATGGTTCCTGCGATAATTGCCGTTTGAAAAACAGGCCCCTTCTTGGTCATCAGTTCTGAAACTGCATTGAGTGATTGCATTATTTCCTTACCTAAGATCACCCTGCAGGATGCCTTGGCAAAGCGTTGGGTAATTTGTTTCTCTCCTACATCAACCATTGCAGGATTGCCTGTTTTACTGTCCAGATGGGTAAATTCTTTTTTTGTCATTGCAATGCATTAAATTATGAAGCTGTTCGTAAATCATTTACCACTTTACTTATATAACTTATCGCAAAGTCCACATCGTTTTCGGTAGTAGACTTTCCAAGAGAAAGGCGCAAAGTAGCCATTGCCGTGGCCTTATCAAGGCCCATGGCGGTTAATACGTGGGAAGGCTTGTCTGAGATACTGCTGCAGGCAGCTCCAGAACTTACCGCTAATTCTTTATTGATTCTTATTAACAAAGGTTTTCCTAATATGCCCTTAAACGAGACATTGCAAACATGTGGCAATCGTACGGAAGACCCGTTCATCTGGCTTCCCGCTATTTTAAGTAATCCTGTTTCTAATTTATTCCTCAAGTTAAAAAGTCTTTGCGAATCTCCCAATTGATGGCTTAGGCTTATTGAAGAAGCTTTACCTAAACCCACTATTCCAGGTACATTTAAGGTTCCGCTTCTTATACCCATTTCCTGTCCTCCACCGGTTATTTGAGCTGCCAAAGCAATTTTGGGAATCCCTTTTCTCACATATAATGCACCTACCCCCTTAGGACCATACATTTTATGGGCTGATAATGTCAACATGTCCACGCCTAAATGTTTAACATTTAATGGTATCTTCCCAACAGCTTGTACCGCATCTGTAATAAAGAAAGCCCCGTGAGCCCCGGCCAATGCAGCCATTTCTTTGATAGGGTGCAAATTGCCTGTCTCATTATTGGCCATCATCGCAACCACCATTAACGTATTTGCCTTAAAGCTGGATTTTAATTGGTCCAGGGAGGTTTCTCCTTTTGCATTTACGGGAAGACAAGTGCACTCAAAACCTTGGCTAACCAAATGGTCAATTGTGTCAAGAACAGCCTTGTGTTCTGTTGCTATGGTAATCAGGTGTTTTCTTTTCCCTTTATCTGCCGAAGCAAGCCCCTTTATTGCCAGGTTAATGGCTTCAGTAGCACCACTGGTAAATAATATTTCTTTAGGTTCCGCACCGATCAATTCCGCTACCTCTTCCCTTGCGGTTTCAACCGCATTCTCAGCTATCCATCCATAAGGGTGGTGTACGCTAGAAGCATTGCCATAAGCAGCCGTAAAGTAGGGCAAAATTGCCTCTACTACCTCTGGATGGCATGGTGTTGTTGCATTGTGATCAAAATAAATGGGTAAATCCATCTCATGCGTATTCAGTTTATCCAATTATTTGGCCAATCTTTCAGCCATTTGAATGGCTTGATAAGCATTCACTATGCCTCCCGTTTGGCTCAAATCTCCAAAGCTTACCATTTCCTCTTGTCCAGGAAGATTAACTTGATCTCCTCCGACTTTATATACAGAGTTTTTCAGAATTGTTCTTACTTCCTCAGGTTTAAGTTTGGGATAATAGGCAAGCAATAAAGCTGCAACCCCTGAGACAGTTGGAGCAGCCATACTAGTGCCACTGTTGTTTTCATATTTTGAACCCGGGACAGTAGAGTAAATGTCTACCCCAGGTGCAAATAGGTCCACACCTTCTTTACTAAAATTAGAAAAAGTGGCGGCAAGGTTTTCATCCTCTCTTGGGCCAGAAGCACCAACTTCTATCCAGGCATCTGAGGTACCTCTCTTGGCAAACCATCTGTTAGGAAAATTATTTTCGGGCGTAACCTTCTTCGAGCTATTGCCTGCGGCATGGATTAAGAGTACTCCTTTTCTCTCCGCATATTTGACGGCTTTGTCAACATATTTTTTCCCTGGAGAGTAAGATTTTCCAAAACTCATATTGATAACTTTAGCGCCATTATCTACAGCATACCTGATGGAGTTTGCTATGTCTTTGTCTCTCTCATCGCCATTAGGCACAGCTCTTATGGGCATGATCAGTACATGGTCAGCTATTCCTTCTATTCCCAATTGGTTTCCACGGTTAGCTGCAATAATTCCTGCTACATGCGTACCGTGAGATGGATCAGGGCCTGTTGGATCATTGTTACCATAATCTTTATCTTTGTAATTTTCTGGGTCATCTCCCACAATATACCTGGGATCAAAATCAACATTATAGGCAAATTTGGCTTGCACTTCAAAATGTTCAACCGCTTTCCCAAGTTCTGCAAGGATGGTGTTGATACTTGCATCTTCGAGCCTAATCATCCCAAACATTTGCTTCAACATATCCACTGCTGCAGTAATTTTCTCATCATCAGAGGTAAACCCAGCCAATTCCTCTTCGCTGAAATCCGATACGTCAAATTCCTCCTTCACTAAATCCGCCATATTCGAAAACCCTTCCATCATGTTATTGTACATGTTGTAATTGGATTCCGCCTCTTTCTTGGTCTTCTCAAAGTTTTCATTGATTTTTTCCCAATAGGCGAACTCCTCTTTGTTTTTACGTTTTACATCTTCTTGGTCAATGTCCCCATATTTGGCTTTTAATCGGATATATTCTCTGGTCAATTCGTGTGAATCATTATCCACCTGAGAACCATCCTTGCCTCCAATAAAATTCCAGCCATGGACATCGTCTATATACCCATTTTTGTCATCATCTATTCCATTTCCAGCTATTTCGTCCTCATTGGTCCATATTTTCCCCTGAAGATCCTCGTGGGTAATATCTATCCCAGAATCAATCACAGCGACCACAATCATGGCTTTTGGAGATTTCCCTTGAAGTAATTTCTGGTAGGCTTTTTCTGCACCAGTCCCCATTATCCCATCATCTATGGGATCAAGTAAAAACCAATTGTCAGGCGTTTCTAGACTATCTTTAAGATATATAGTCTCTGAAAATGCGGATACAGAACCATAACCACTGAGAACAACACCCAGTAAAAAAGCATAAAAATAAGTTTTGAAATTTCTTTGCATAAAATTTGAAGTATAAATATGATTTAGTAGATTTTTTATTGCTGTTACTCGTGTTTTCTTAAATAGAAAGGTACCAAAGATTCAGTTTGAAACAAATCTCAAAAACTTTTACGGTAAGATTATCCTTTTTGTGGTTTAATTTTAAGACAGCGAAATCAAAGGGCCTGAAAACAAAAACAGAAAAAGCCTTGTTCTTATTTCTAAATGTTAAGTCAAATGGTGGAACAATGCTAGAATTTGTGGCTAAAATTTCAAAAATAAATAATAACAGATTAGGTGTCGGAATCTGATATTAACTCTTTAAATTTTAGAAAGTTAAAGAGATTTTTGATCTAAAGAATAGGTCAAGACTAACAATGTTTTTCTATTCCCTCTTAATTTTATTTGTTTCCTTGACAGTTTGTAACCTACTGATTACCTGAAAGATTGACTTTATATCATAAAAAATTACTGCCATCTATTGGAAAATTTAACAATGTAGGTTTATTTTGCATAATCCTTTTACTTTTTTAAAAGTGTCAGGATTTATATAGAAGAGGCAAGAGACAGGCTCGGTGACCCTCTGGCAACCTGGAAAATCCAAGGTGCCAATTCCTGCCAGATGAAAAAGTTTACATCTGGGAATATAAATTCAAAACTATATGGTTTTATTTTACAGCATAAAAAAGGATAAAGTTTCCAGAAATTTCTTCAATCATTTATTTTCTTTTCTAAAAGAATGGAAAAATTCTGCCTTAGATGCATTTAGTGCCAGGTAGTTTTGCACATTGTATACTTAATCAAGTTTATTAGAATTGATAACAAACCTAAAAAAACAAAGAACATGTCAAAAAATTATCGTTTCGAAACATTGCAGGTTCATGCCGGACAAGAAGTAGATCCTACAACCAATTCCAGAGCAGTACCTATTTATCAAACCAGTTCTTATGTATTTAATTCAGCTGAACATGGCGCCAATTTATTTGCCCTAAAGGAATTTGGGAATATCTATACAAGGATAATGAACCCTACCTCAGATGTCTTTGAGAAAAGGGTAGCAGCATTAGAAGGTGGCGTAGCAGCAGTGGCAACAGCCTCAGGCCAAGCAGCTCAATTCTTAGCGCTGAATAACTTCCTTAGCGTTGGTGATAATTTCGTTACTTCTCCTTTCCTTTATGGAGGCACTTACAATCAGTTTAAGGTTTCTTTCAAGAGAATAGGAATAGAAGCAAGATTTGCAAAATCTGACAAAGCTGCGGATTTGGCAGAAAAAATTGATGAAAAAACCAAAGCCATATACGTTGAGACCATTGGCAATCCGGAATTTAATGTTCCAGATTTTGAAGCCATAGCTGCGCTAGCCAAAAAGCATGATATCCCTTTAGTGGTTGACAATACTTTTGGCGCAGGAGGATATCTTTGCCAACCTATCAAACATGGCGCTAACATTGTCACCTCTTCTGCAACCAAATGGATCGGTGGCCATGGGACTTCTATAGGTGGCATTATTGTAGATGGCGGTAATTACAACTGGGGCAATGGTAAATTCCCTGAATTTTCTGAGCCATCAGAAGGCTATCATGGTATGAATTTCTGGGACACCTTTGGTTATAACAACCCTCTAGGGCTGCCTAACATTGCTTTCGCTATCAGAGCAAGAGTAGAAGGACTAAGAGATTTTGGACCGGCAATCAGCCCTTTTAATTCATTCTTACTATTGCAAGGTTTAGAAACGTTGTCCTTACGTGTACAACGTACTGTTGACAATGCTTTGGAACTGGCGAAATGGTTGGAACAACAACCTAAAGTAAAGTCTGTTAACTATCCTGGATTGACAAATAGCCCTTATTATGTAACCGCAAAAAAATATCTTCCCAATGGATTTGGCGGGGTGTTAAGTTTTGAAATTGAAGGAGAAAAAGAGACTGCTTCAAACTTTATTAACAATCTGGAATTAATTTCTCATTTGGCCAATGTTGGAGATGCAAAAACTTTGATCATTCAACCTTCAGCCACCACCCATCAGCAGCTTTCTGACGAAGCCCAGTTAGCAGCAGGTGTAACACCAACCATGTTAAGGATTTCTTTGGGTATAGAACACATTGAGGATGTGAAAGCCGACCTTATTGCTGCTTTTGACAAAGTATAAAACCAATTAAAATGAACCTTCAATCGCCGCATTTGACTATTGAAATGACTCAAGAAATCTTCTATTGCCAGGAAGCATTACTTTTGGAATCCGGAGAATCTTTTCCGGAATTCCAATTGAATTTCACTACCCAAGGCCAGTTAAATACCAATAAAGACAATGTGATTTGGGTATTGCATGCTTTAACAGGAGATGCCAATCCACAGGAATGGTGGTCTGGATTAATTGGGGAGGACAAATTTTTTGACCCCTCCAAATATTTCATTGTTTGTGCCAATTTCCTTGGTTCCTGCTATGGCTCAACCCAACCGTTGAGCAATGACCCAAAGCAGGGAAAGCCATATTATTATGACTTCCCTAATTTAACTACAAGGGACATTGCGGCAGCGTTGGATAAATTGAGAATTCACCTGGGATTAGATAAAATCAATACGGTTATTGGAGGTTCTTTAGGTGGGCAGGTAGCATTGGAGTGGGCAGTTACGCTGGGAAAAAACCTGGAAAATGCCATTATTGTTGCCTCCAATGCAAAAGCCTCCCCCTGGATCATTGGTTTTAATGAAACCCAGAGAATGGCGATTGAATCCGACAGTACCTGGGGCAAATTAAATCCTGAAGCAGGTAAAAAGGGTTTGGAAACGGCTAGAGCCATTGGCATGCTTAGTTATAGACATCCCTTGACATTTCTACAGAGCCAAGGTGAAACGGAGGAAAAAAGAGATGGCTTTAAGATTAGCAGCTACCTAAGGTATCAAGGACTAAAATTGGCCAATAGGTTCAATGCACTTTCTTACTGGACCTTGTCTAAAGCTATGGATAGTCACGATATAGGCAGGTCAAGAGGAGGAACAACTGTAGCACTATCAAAAATAAAATGTAAGGTTCTCTCAATTGGAGTGGATACCGACATTTTGTTTACAAGTGAAGAGTCCAGGTACATTAGCAAGCATGTTCCCAAGGGCACATACAGGGAAATAAATTCAATTTATGGACATGATGCCTTCCTAATAGAATACGAGCAATTGCAATATTTTTTAAAATCCTTTTATTTGGAAAATAACGGTTAAGAAAAAAATCAGCATTCATGATTCCATACACTAAGATAAAGGAAACTTGTTTGTACATCGATGACCTGGATTTAGCTGAAGAATTCTATCATCAGGTATTAGAAATGCCCCTAATTTCCAAGGTGGAAGGAAGACATGTTTTTTTCAGATGTGGAGAAAGTGTTTTGCTTTGTTTTCTTCCAGAAGTGACAAAAAACGAAACCAATTTACCTCCCCATTATGCCTATGGAAAACAGCACCTGGCCTTTGAGGTAAAAGCGGAAGATTACCTGGAGATTAGGAAGAAATTAAGTAAGAAAGAAATTGAAGTCACCCACACGCAAGACTGGGGAAATGGCTTAAGCAGTTTTTATTTTGAGGATCCATTTGGTCATGTACTTGAAATTGTACCTCAGGGGATTTGGGAATAATTTTATTTCATTTTTTAGGCTTTATAAAGTTATCTAGCCTGCTTGCTATATTATTTTAACAATAATTTTTCAACTATGAGTTGTGGATTGTGATTTCTTTTAGAATATTGCAAGAAAACCAACCATCAAGTTAAATGTCTTATCAATTTATTTTTACATTAGGATTGTGTGCATGTCTTTTATCCTGCACTGCCCAAAATATGGAATTTCACAAAAACAAAGTAATCGCCCATAGAGGGGCCTGGAAAGCAAGTCCGCACCCTCAGAATTCATTAGCTTCCTTACAGGCCGCAATTGACCTTGGCTGTGAAGGATCAGAATTTGATGTCTGGATGACTGCAGATGGAGTCCTTGTAGCCAACCATGACGCTGACCATGAAGAAATGGTGGTTGAAGAATCTACTTATGCCCAACTGTTAGAAAAGCCATTGCCCAATGGTGAAAAAATCCCTACTGTAGAGGAATACCTCAAACATGGCATGAAGCAAAGCAAAACAAAGCTTATTTTCGAAATCAAGCCTTCAGGAGTATCTAAAGCAAAAGGAATTGAACTTGCAGAAAAGTCTGTAGCCATCGTAAAGGAATTAGGAGCAGAAAAGTGGGTTGACTACATCACTTTCGATTATGACATTGGCTTGAAAGTAATTGAATTGGATCCAAATGCCAATGTAGCTTACCTTACCGGAGATAAAACACCGCAAGAATTAAAAGACAATGGCTTTTTTGGTTTTGATTATAACATCAAAAAAGTAAAAGAAAACCCACATTGGATTAAGGAAGCACAAGACCTGAACATGACTGTGAATGTCTGGACTGTTAATAAAGAAGAGGACATGCAATGGCTATTGGATCAAAATGTGGATTTTATCACTACCGACGAACCTGAAAAGTTATTTTCACTAATTAAATAAAAAATGAAATTTAAGGGAATTTCCTGTAGTACTGTATTTATGCTTGCATTGGTGTTGTTCATCAGCGTTTCCTGCAATGAATCATCTACATCTGATCGGAAAGTAAAGCATACCATTCTGATTGGTCTTGATGCTTTTGGAGCCAGAGGATTCCAAAAAGCATCTACTCCCTATATGAATAAAATGATCGCAAATGGGGCAATTGCTCCATTTGCTCGTTGTTTGTTACCTACGAATAGCTCCCCAAATTGGACCGCAATGTTAACAGGGGTTGGGCCTCTGCAGCATGGAGTCTATGACAACGATTGGGAAAGGGACAAAGTAAAATGGCCTCCTGTAATTGCTACAGAAAAAGGTGTTTATCCAAGCATTATTAATTGGATAAAAAATCAAATACCTTCTTCAAAAATCCATTTTTTCTATGAATGGGAAGGGTTGGCTAGATTATTCGATTTAGACGAGGTAGACAAAATCTACCGAGGAAAAAATGCCGATGTTATCTTTGAAAAAGCAGTAGATGCATTTTTTGAAGATCAGCCAGACTTTCTATTCCTCAATATTGATGAAATTGATCATCAAGGACACTCCGAAGGACATGATTCTGAGGAATACTTTGGTGCAATTGCTCATTTCGACAGTTTAATTGGGGATTTTGTCCAACGACTGGAAGTTGCTGGTTTAATGGACGAAACCTTGATAATGATTACTGGGGATCACGGTGGGATTAATAAAGGCCACGGCGGCACTTCATTGAATGAGATTGAGATCCCAATAATAATGTATGGGGCCGGCGTTAAAAAGGGATTAATCATCAATAAACCTTGCTATATCTACGATGTTCCAGTCACCCTTGCTTATGCCTTGGGAATAACACCTCCTGCTGCAGGTATTGGACGACCCATATTGGAAGCTTTTGACCCCAATAGTGCATCTGCACCTTATGTAACTATGCCTTTAATTTCTCCTACACAGGGCTTTTTCATATCTTCACCTTTAACGGTTGAAATTAAAGTGGACGATGTGGATGCCGAAATATTTTATTCTTTAGATGGGTCGGTTCCTTCAAAAGACGAAGGAAAAGTTTATAAAGGACCTATTCTACTTGAAAAAAGCACTTTGCTCACAAGCGTTTCTTATAAAAATGGAACCTACAGTCGCCCAGAGATCAACCAATACCGTATTGGAAATGGAGGGAAAGGAAAAATTTCATGGGATTACTATGAAGGTGAATTTTCACAATTACCTGATTTTAATGGTCTTAGCATTGTAAAATCAGGAACTAGTAATGAATTTAGCCTTAAAGAAATACCGCATCGTCCAGACCATTTTGCAATAAAATTTAAGTGTACGCTACAAATACCAGAAAGTGGTGACTATACTTTTTTCTCTCAGTCAGATGATGGAAGCAAAATATTGGTGAATGGGGAAGTTATTGTAGACAATGACGGCTCTCATTCCAGCCAGTTAAAGAAAAACAAAATAAACCTATCGAAAGGAAATCATCCAATTGAAGTTTGGTATTTTGAAGATTCCGCAGGTCAAGAGCTTGAAGTTTATATTGACGGTCCTGGGCTACCCAAACAAATAATTACTGATATATTTATCAAGTAGAAACTGTATCTGAATTATTTTAATACTGATCTGGGAATCGCTGCTGGCAAACGGCTAAGCATTTCATTGTTCAGCAACTGTGTCGCATTGGTAAAACTGGACACATTGATTACGTTATTTTTTTGTCTACCGATCAATACCACCTCATCGCCAACCTTCGCTTCTCGAATATGTGTGATGTCCACCATAAACAAATTCATATTTATTAACCCTACAATGGGCGCTTTTTTTCCATGAATCAATACTTGACCTCTATTTGACAGTGCTCTCGGGTAACCATTAGAATAACCTAAAGGAATAACAGCAATCTGCATCTCCTGGGTTGCCTGAAATGCCGTTCCATAACCTATAAACTCTCCCTGATCTACTGTCCGGATATCCATTATGTCTGTTTTCCAGGTGAAAATCCGTTTCATGGTAGCATCTGACTTTTTGTTGGTTTGGTGCAAATGAGCATAATAAATATCTGGACTAGGCCAAAAACCGTATTGGGCCACGCCTATCCTGACCATGTCATAAACGGTATCCTCCATGGCCAAAGCAGCTGCAGAACAAGCAATATGTCTGATTTCAGGTAAGAACTTTCTCTCTTTACAAATTTTTAAAAAGGCTTTGTACTTTTTGTGTTGTTGGTCGATTTTAAATTGGTTTGAGATGCTCTCTGCACCGCCAAAATGGGTACACAGACCTTCAAATATAAGATAGTCCTGATGTTGCTTTAGATATGTGAGGGCCTTGGGAAATTCTTTGGCGTGCATGCCAGTTCTGTTGGCTCCAGTCTCTACTTCCAGGTGAACCTTGGCTTTTTTATCCACCTGCTTTGCAGCTTCCAAAACCTTAGAAAGGCGATTAAAATTATAAACGAAAAATGCAATGCCATTGGAAATGGCCCAGCCCAGGTCTTCTTCGTAGATTATTCCCATGATCAGAATATGGCTGTCTGGTTTACAAACGCTCAATACCTGTTCTGCTTCAAATGAAGAAGCCACACAAAAATGATTGACACCACATTTTTCTGCCATGGGAACAAACACCTCAATGCCGTGGCCATAGGCATTCGCCTTGACCACGGATGAGAGAATGGGTTTTTCACCAATCTTTTTCCTAATAAAATTGATATTGCCCTTATAGGCCACTTGATTTAATTCAATTCTAGAAGAATGCTTTACCATTGTTTTTTAAATTCTAACCAGATATAAGATTTTCCCCAACTATCCTTGGCCAGTTCCATTACTGTATCCACTTCACTTTGGGGAATTTTATCCATTTTAGATGCTGCGTCCAAATTATTGTAATGAAAAGCATAGATTCTGGCCGCAAATTGGTGAATGGGAAGGGATGATTCACCATGGATTTCCCCATTGCCGTAAACGGAAGGGGTAATTCCCTGCCCCCAATTCTGTCTTCCTTCATTATTAGGATTCAGAAAATAGGCCCTTACTTCACCTTTTGGATCCTTTTCCACGCGAAGTAAAGATATGGCGTGAAAACCTAACATCTCCCCTTTCGCAGAGGTAATAAAAATTCCAACAGGGTTGGGATATACCAATCGATGTCCTCCATTGTATTCAGGATGACACATGCCATAAAACACTCTAAGGAAGCCATCAAAATCCACAATGGCATTTGATAGATAATCATATGCAGAGGCAAAGCCAATCTGGATCCATTGACCATATAAACCTGGATTCACCCATTTATGCGGATCTTCTCCTCTACCTGACGCTCTACGCATCATTTCGTTGTAGATTTTATCAAGCATTGGCACCAATGTCACAGACACTGCATCTAGCTGGTGATCCAGTTTCTGGACCAAACCCAAAGCAGATTCCGAATATTTGATTTCACTACCTTCAAAGCGGAAACTTAAATCGTCATGAACGGCCGCAGAATGAACCATGTGGATCAACTTGGCCGGAGCATGTTGACTCCACATACTTATCCCTCTTGCACTCTGGCAAGTAGGATTGTTCCCCTGCCCTACCCCTAAAGGTTGTCCCAGGATCCTTAGCAATGCACCTATTAGGTACTGTTTAGGGCTGACAACACCGGCTGAACTCCCTACTGATTTAATGATTCTTTCCTCCACTTCAGGATGAAGTGAAATGGTAAGCAGGTTGTGCAAACCGGCTCTTACTGCCGTTCTGGATAGCACCCCGTTTTCTAAGGTCTTAGACAATCCATAAATACACTGCGCATTATAGGGATGAATTACATCAGCTATTATTGAGCAAACGAATTCCTGGTGCTCGTTAAACCTAACCACACCAGACTCATCAAGCCCTAAACATTTGGCAACCAGTTCATATTTTTTCTCCTTCACCAAAAACAGCAAAAGGGTGGCATGGTAGGTACTGACCAACCCATAGGACAACATGCTTTCACTAATTTGTTCTGCTTCAGTCTTAAGTTGACTTTCCTTGAGACCACTTAAATAAGCTTCATATTCATCAAAGGTTTTATCTATAGTGCCTGAAGTAGGCCTATAAATAGAACGCTGAAAGGCTAGTAAAGCACTGTCTGCTGGATCATTGGGGTCAAGCTCAATTTTTTCTTTTACCAAAGCGATAATCCGCCGCTGTTTTTCAGTCACGACTGGTCTTTGCTCACAAATAAGTTCAAGCTCTTCAACCAGCGCAGCTTTAACCTTAGACAACTGAATCTGATCTGAAACAAAGCCAAACAAGGAATGCACCTTTTTTAACTCATGTTCACTCATCAAAAGTCTGGTTTCTTCCTGCGGCTCATTAAAAACAAACTCCAGGTTTAGAACAAGGGCTTCTTGCAGGTAACTTTCGGCTTCTTCCTTCATACTCTCCGAAGCCTCTATCTTACCTCGTGCCAATGCCAACATCCTTAGCTCACTTAACAATTCATAAGTTGAATTGGGGTGGCCGCTCTTGTAGGTTCCATTTACCAATAACGGAACCAATCTTGAGGGATTTTCCCAGGGAGTACCTTTAAATATTCCCGCCTGATCTAAGGCGGGAATGCGCTCGTAAATTTGTTGAATACCTTCTATGGTGTCGCACCATGCATCCAATTGTCCTAATATTTTTTGTGCTTTTTCCCCTCTTGTCAGCACAGTGGCTGATTTATAGCTCTCAAATAACTCTTCAAAAGATTCTAAATTACTTATTGAGATCACTCCTTCTTGCATATTAATTATTAAGATTCATTAATGATAAAAATCTACATTCTCATAATGTAGCAACAATTCTGTCATTCGATCAGGATCATCTCCTTTGAAATTAACGGTACCAAAATGATTACCGAAACCCTCTCTTGAGTTGACCTTTTGATTGGTTAATGGAGGTATCAAATTATGGTCCAGAAAATAAGACTCTTCTTTGAGTTCTTCCGGAATGATTAATTTTGATATTAAATTTTTATGAGGGTAAATCATTACGTTCCCATAAAAAGTACTCGGTCTTGCATCCAATGGGGGTAGCAACTCATTGAGTTCCTCTTCTGAGAGCTCTGGGTCATGACAACAAACAAAAGCAGCAAGGGCATCAAAACCGTAGGCTTGACCGCAAAGTTCCAATATATGTCCTCCAGGAATTCTACATGCCACTTCACCGAAACTCAGCTCATCGTCTTCTGTGAGAAACCATTCAGGGTGAATCATACCATATTGTATACCAAAGAGATCAACTAGTTTCTGCATCTCTTTCAAAATCCTATCCCTTTTGGTATGAAGGTAATTTCCTTCGGGAATAAAATTAGAATAACCCAACTTTACGTATTCTGTGATGTTCATAAAACGGATTTTACCGCCGTGGATAAATGCCTCACATGAAAACTCTTTTCCAGACAGGTGACTTTCTGCAAGACAGGGAAAATCTTCTACTTCGCATTTTTCTTCCACGTCTTGTTTTGATCGTAAAAGCCGATGCCCTACTGTTCCTGCTGAAGCAAATGGTTTGATATGTACCCAACTATCTTCTTCTCCATCTACTTGCAGGTTGGCTTGGTTCAGTCGGTTCATGAAATTTAGCACTCCCTCTTTGCTATGAACTTCTTCAAAAAGCCCAACTCTCAATCCTCCTATAAGCGCTTTCCTTTTCATCATGGCTTTGTTTCTAAATAGGAAAGCTCGATTCAATACTTTAGGATCATCTCTATACAAGGAGTTCAAAGCCCCTGCCCATTCTACTGTTTCTTCAAACAAAGGCACAGCTACATCCACACCATAAGCATCTAATTTGTCTTTCAAATCCAAAGAATTCGAAGCATCACTCCACTCATCAAACTGGTAGGACACAAAAGGAATGTTATTTTCTTTCGCGTAACTTTCAAAATCAGGGAAAGAAACAACAACGAAAGGTTTATTGAGTTTTTGCATACTTTCTATAACAGGTAAACTCCAACCCATTAGTGCAAAACATTTTGCCATTTTCTAAATATTTTTGGTTACAGCACTATAGACAACAAAAAATAGGCTAAAGTCAATTTATAATTAAAAATAAAAAAAATCTCCTATTATATTTAATTAATATCTTCATATAATGAAGTTTTATTAGAAAAAGTCAATTCAAAAACAAATAGTATGGGTTTTAAGAAAAGGAAATAATAAGGGAAAGTAAACGCTACAATAGGCATTATTTTTGATAATTGGCTTTGAATGACATTTGCATCGCATTATATCCCTATTAAATTTGTATTTTTGAGGAAATAAATAAATATTTGCAAGGTTTAGCATGAAAAAAGAAGTAAACATATCATATAAATATTATCTGGCCCAAAATAACCTTTTTGGGTATCCGATATTTGGCCCTATCAAAACCTACAGGACCTTATTTAGGGCATAGTCCCTACACTCTTTTAATATATCCTATGTGGATATTTCTATTTCCAAAAGCATTTCAATCATTCATTTCAACCAATTTTCTTAAGGCTGTCCGTCAATAGCGATTTGATGGGAGATGACGGTAAGCCAAAAAAATGCTACAATGTTTAATCAAAAATTTATTATTAAACCTGCAGGAGAAGAGCATTGTCAATATGCAGAGACCATTACAAATGAAATGGAACAGTCTGCTCAGGCAAGAGGAACAGGTATAGCAAAGCGATCCCCAGAATACATAAAAACAAAAATGCGGGAAGGCAAAGCCGTAATTGCGCTTACTAAGACGGGAGATTGGGCCGGTTTCTGTTATATTGAAGCTTGGGGCCATGGAAAATTTGTGGCCAATTCAGGATTGATCGTATCCCCTAATTTCAGAAAATTCGGGCTAGCCAGGGAAATTAAGAAGGAAGTTTTCAGGCTTAGCCGAAAAAAATATCCGGATTCTAAAATCTTTGGTTTGACTACTGGAGCTGCAGTAATGAAAATCAACTCAGAGCTTGGCTATTATCCAGTTAGTTATTCTGACCTTACTACTGATGAAGACTTCTGGAAAGGATGCCAAAGCTGTGTCAATTACCCCATACTCATGAGCAAAAACAGGTCAAATTGCTTGTGTACAGCCATGCTTTACGAACCAAAAAACGTGAAAAAGGCAGAGCAAAAGAAATTAGCCTCTGAGTTCAAAAAGAATCTTAGTCTTTTTGAGCGATTGGTCAATATTAAACGGGCCATGTTTCTTAATCTCGCAAAAGGAAAAGAAGCACTAGTAAAAGTTAAAGATAAAGTAAACCAATCCTAATAACATATATGTTGCTTTAGAGTAGCACTTAAATAAAAGGTATTAATTGTATGAAAAAAGTTGTTTTAGCATATAGCGGAGGTCTAGACACCACCTTCTGCGCCATTCACCTTAGCAAAGAAAAAGGTTATGAAGTGCACGCAGTATTGGTCAATACAGGAGGATTTGAGCAGGAGGAATTGGAGCGCATTGGCGAAAGGGCAAAAACATTAGGCGTAGCCTCCTTTAAAGTTCTTGATGTCGTTTCTACTTATTACGACGAAGTGATTAAGTTTTTGATTTATGGCAACGTATTGAAAAATCAGACTTATCCACTTTCTGTTAGTGCTGAAAGGATTTTACAAGCAAAAGCTTTAGCTGAATATTCTAAAAGCATAGGAGCTACTTCCATCGCACATGGTAGCACCGGTGCTGGAAATGATCAGGTAAGGTTTGACATGATTTTTCAAACCATATTACCAGATATAGAAATCATCACTCCTATCAGAGACCTGAAATTAAGCAGGGAGGAAGAAATCACTTACCTAAAGAAGCATGGTGTAAGTATGAACTTCGAGAAAGCTGCTTATTCTATCAATAAGGGTATTTGGGGCACTTCGGTTGGTGGTAAGGAGACTTTAACTTCCGACCAGGCGCTTCCAGAAAGTGCTTATCCTACCCAAGTGACGGTTACAGATCCAGCTACTGTTGAACTTACTTTTGAAAAAGGTGAGTTGGTAGGTGTAAATAGAGACAAATATGATCACCCTGTAACCGCTATATTAAAAGTTCAAGAATTGGCTAGTCCTTATGGCATTGGTAGAGACATTCATGTGGGAGATACCATCATTGGGATAAAAGGCCGAGTAGGTTTTGAAGCCGCAGGTCCTTTGGTCATCATAAAAGCCCATCAACTACTAGAAAAACATACGCTGACCAAATGGCAAAGCTACTGGAAAAATCAGATGTCGGAATTTTATGGCAATCATTTGCATGAAGGGCATTACCTGGATCCGGTGATGCGTAATATGGAGGCATTTATGGCAGATACACAAACCTATGTTAGTGGAGTCGTAAAAGTACAACTCGCTCCTTATAGATTCAGTATGATTGGCGTGAATTCAGAACACGACCTGATGTCCTCAAAATTTGGCAGTTATGGCGAAATGAATAAAGGCTATACGGCTGAAGATGTCAAAGGATTTACAAAAATTCTAGGAAATCAAACAGCCATTTTCCATAAAGTAAATAAAAGCTTAGACAATGAAAATCATTAAAACAGCCGTAGTTGGTGCTGCAGGATATACTGGAGGAGAATTGCTTCGTTTGTTGGTACACCATCCTAATGTGGACTTAAAATGGATTCATAGCAATAGTCAAAAAGGTAAAAATTTAGAAGAGGTGCATCCCGATTTAATCGGAGATGCATCTCTTGCATTTACAGCTCAAATCGACACAAGCAATCTTGACCTGGTATTTTTATGCCTGCCCCATGGACAGGCAAAACCATTTTTAGAGAAACATGCATTTGATGCCAATACTACGATAATAGACCTAAGCACAGATTTCAGAAATGAAACCAATGGCTTTGTCTATGGCTTGCCAGAAGTGAATCGGGAGATAATAAAAGGCGCAAAAAAAATAGCCAATCCTGGCTGCTTTGCTACTGCTATCCAATTGGCCATCGTTCCTGCCATTAAAAAAGGATGGGTGAAAAATTCCTTGCATGTCACAGGGCTTACAGGGAGTACCGGAGCAGGTAAAAAGCTTTCCGAAACCACTCATTTTAGTCATCGGAATCAAAATGTATCTGTTTACAAGTTGTTTACGCATCAGCATTTGAATGAAATCAATCAAACATTCAAACAACTTACCCCCTCTTTTGAGCAGCAGGTATTATTTGTCCCTTATAGGGGTAATTTTTCCCGTGGAATCTGGGTTACTGCTTATTTCCCATTTGAAGGAAGCCTGGAAGAAGCCTACGAAGCCTATTCGGCATTTTATAAAGATGCGGCTTATACCCATGTCAGCAAAAATGACATTGAATTGAAGCAAGTAGTCAATACCAATAAATGTTTGGTCCATCTCAAAAAAGAAGCGGGCCAATTGGTCATTTATTCGGCCATTGACAACCTGATAAAAGGTGCTTCTGGTCAAGCGGTTCAAAACATGAACCTTGCATTTGGAATTGATGAAAAAACGGGCTTACAATTAAAAAGCGCAGCCTTTTAAAAAATATTGACTATCGGACAGCAGCACCGACCTGTCCCCAAACACATACTATATGCAATTGTTTGACGTCTACCCCCTCATGAATGTCACTCCCGAAAAAGCCAGTGGCGTTTATCTTTGGGACAATAAGGGTCAAAAATACCTTGACTTGTACGGCGGCCATGCCGTAATCTCCATTGGCCATTCTCATCCTCACTATGTCCAAAGGATAAGCGAGCAATTGAATAAAATAGGCTTTTATTCTAATTCAGTACAAATCCCACTTCAAAGTGAAATGGCGACGAAACTGGGAGCGCTTTCCGGCTATGAATCCTACAATTTGTTTTTGTGTAACTCTGGAGCTGAAGCCAATGAAAACGCATTAAAACTGGCCTCTTTTGAGACTGGAAAACCGGGCGTAATAGCCTTTCACGGTGCATTTCATGGAAGGACATCTGGAGCAGTAGCCATTACGGACAATAAGAAGATTGTCGCCCCATTTAATAGCGGGCACAAAGTTTTCTTTGAGGCCTTAGGGGATTTGGAAGCGGTGGAGCAAAGATTGAAAGGTGGAGAAATTGCAGCTGTCATTATAGAAGGAATTCAAGGTGTCAATGGTATTCAGGTAGCTGGATCAGAATTCCTGATCGGTCTTTCCACGTTAACAAAAAAATACGGTGCCAAATTAATCCTGGATGAAGTTCAATCAGGTTATGGCCGGACTGGGAAGTTTTTTGCCCACCAATGGGCAAAAGCTTTATCCCCTGACCTAATCACCATTGCAAAAGGAATGGGAAATGGCTTTCCTATTGGAGGCGTATTGATCCATCCGGATATTGAGGCCAAATACGGTTTATTGGGAACCACTTTTGGTGGAAATCACCTGGCATGTGCTGCAGGACTTGCCGTCCTGGAAGTTTTGGAGGAGGAAAAGCTTATGGCCAATGCCTATACCTTGGGTGAATTCTTAATGCGCGAGTTGAAGGATGGATTTCCAGAGATCCCTGCAATAAGGGGAAAAGGCCTGATGATAGGATTTGATCTTACAGAAGAAGCTGCAGGGTATCGTTCAGAACTAATCAATAACCACCATATATTTACAGGAAGTGCTGCCTCAAAAAACACCATTCGAATACTGCCCCCACTTTGCGTGAAGCAGGAAGAATTGCAGCTATTCCTTAAGTGTTTTAGAGAAGTAATTAATAGCAAGAAGACCAAATAAAAGTCATGATAAACTTCACCAAATTTGAAAACATTGACCTTGCCAATAGTCTAATAGAAAAAGCCCTGACTTTCAAGGTAGATCCCAGGGTCAATCAAAATAAAGGCAATGGAAAACGTATCGGCTTGATTTTCTTAAACCCCAGTTTAAGGACAAGAATGAGCACCCAATTGGCTGCTTCCAATCTTGGCGTAGAAAGCTTTGTCCTCAATATGGACAAAGAAAGCTGGGCACTGGAGATGCAGGATGGTGTTGTAATGAACCAGAACAAGGTAGAACACATCAGGGATGCCGCTGCTGTCTTGGGCGGATATTTTGATATTTTGGCCATAAGGGCATTTCCTACCCTTACCAATAAGGAAGAAGATATCAGCGATTTTGTTATCAATCAGTTTATCAAATATTCTGGCGTCCCTGTAATTAGCCTGGAAAGTGCCATCCGACATCCTTTGCAAAGTCTGGCTGATATGGTGACCATCCGAGAAAATTTCAAAGAAAAAAGGAAGCCAAAAGTAGTGCTTACCTGGGCCCCACATATCAAAGCCATTCCTCATGCCGTAGCCAATTCATTTTCAGAATGGGCGATAGGTTGTGATCATGATTTGACTATCACACATCCGCATGGATACGAGTTGGATAAAAAATTCACAAATGGTGCTACCATAGAATACGACCAAACCAAAGCCCTTGCAGATGCTGATTTCGTCTACGTTAAAAACTGGAGTGCCTTTACTCCATATGGTAAAATCCTTAGCGTTACAGGAGACTGGTTATTGAATGAGGACAAGTTTGGAGACAATACACATGCAAAAGTCATGCATTGCTTGCCTGTAAGGCGTAACCTTGAGTTAAGTGATGAAATATTAGATGGCAAACGTAGTCTTGTCCAAAATCAAGCAAAAAACAGGATCTTTGCTGCCCAGGCAGTAATTGACACCATGCTTTAATAAAAATTCTCTAATGGATATCAGTGTAATTAAAATCGGCGGAAACGTAATAGACCACAAGGAAAACTGTACGGAGTTTTTAAAGTTATTTGCTCATTTCCCCGGAGTAAAAGTACTTGTTCATGGAGGAGGAGTAATGGCAAGCCGCATAGGCAGTTCATTGGGGATTGTTCCCAATATGCACAATGGGAGAAGGATTACAGACAAAGAAACGCTGGACGTGGTCACCATGGTTTATGCCGGCCTGATCAATAAAAATCTGGTGGCTGAACTACAGGCTTACGGACAGAATTCTATAGGCCTTACTGGAGCTGATGGCAATGCCATTACCTCTAAAAAGCGTCCTGTAAAGGATGTGGATTTTGGCTTTGTGGGGGATATAGATAAGGTTAACACCACATTGCTTGAAACCCTTCTGAGACAAAACATAGCACCGGTATTTTCAGCCATAACCCATGATGGGAATGGGCAATTGCTCAATACCAATGCGGATACCATTGCCTCTGAAATAGCGACCGCATTGGCAAAAAGCCACAATGTGAAGCTTTACTTCTGTTTTGACAAAAAAGGGGTCTTGATGGATGCTGATGACCCGGAAACGCTTGTACCTTTGATCAATGAAGACATTTTCAAGGCATTGCTTCAGGATCAGGTAATCCATTCTGGAATGATTCCTAAATTGGAAAATGCATTCAATGCTATTAATAAAGGCGTATCCAATGTATGGATGGGCTTACCCGAAAACCTGCTTCTTGCAGCAGCCAAGGGAGAAAATACTGGAACAACCATTGAATCGTTGTAAGGCGATTTCCATTGAAAAACTATCATATGGTGGGGAATTGAATCCACTTTAACCAATAAAAATAATTGGAAGCTTTAGCAAAATTAAAAATTGAGGCAATTGATCTTCTGAAATCACTTATCAGCACTCTATCTTTAAGTAAAATGGAAGACAAGACGGCTGATTTAATCCAAGCTTTTTTTGAAGACAAAGGAATAAAGACCAATAGAAAAGGCAACAATATCTGGGCTTTCAACAAGCTATTTGACCCTACCTTGCCTACCCTTCTGCTCAATTCGCATCATGATACCGTAAAACCGAACCAAGGCTACACCCTTGACCCCTATTCCCCAGTGGAAAAAGACGGGAAGTTATACGGATTAGGCTCCAATGATGCCGGAGGATGCCTGGTGAGCTTAATGGCCACTTTTGTCCATTATTACGAAAAAGAAATGCCCGTGAACCTGGTCATGGTAGCTTCTGCCGAAGAAGAGATAAGCGGCCGAGGTGGCATTGAAGCTGTCCTTTCAGAACTACCTGAACTTGAAGTTGCCATCGTGGGTGAGCCTACCCTATTAGATATGGCTGTGGCGGAAAAAGGATTGATGGTGATTGATGCAGTGGTAACAGGAGTGGCAGGTCATGCGGCAAGAGAAGAAGGTACCAATGCAATTTATGAGGCCCTTGAAGACCTTGTGACTATCAGGGATTTCAAATTCAAAAAAGAATCGCCTTTTCTAGGGCCAAATAAGGTATCAGCCACCATCATTAATGCTGGTAGCCAGCACAATGTAGTTCCTGACAAGTGCACTTATACCCTAGATGTCCGGGTAACGGATGCCTATACTTTAGAGGAAGCATTTCAGGAATTAAAAACCAATTTAAAGGCAGAACTTACCCCTAGGTCTCTCCGCTTAAAATCATCTTTTATAGCGGACAATCATCCAATGGTTCAAACTGCTCAAAAGATGGGCTTGAAGATGTATGGTAGTCCAACATTGTCAGATCAGGCCTTGATTCCTTTTCCTTCAGTTAAGATAGGCCCCGGAGATTCGGCAAGGTCCCATACTGCGGACGAGTTTATTTATATTGATGAACTGAAGGAAGGAATCTCATTATATGTTACACTCTTGGAAAATTATTTTTCAATTACAAAAAGAACCACCCAATGAAGCTTTGGCAAAAAGATAAAACCAGTAAAAAAGAAGTAGAGGCTTTTACCATAGGCAGAGATCCTGAATTTGATCTTCTACTAGCACCTTTTGATGTGACAGGGTCCATGGCACATGCCATTATGTTGGAGTCTATTGGTCTGCTAACCAAGGATGAATTGGAAGTTTTAAAAAAGGGGTTAAAAGAAATCCGGGAAGAAATAGCTGAAGGGAAATTCAGCATTGCTCCGGGAGTAGAAGATGTTCACAGCCAGGTGGAATTTTTGCTCACCGAAAGGTATGGTGATGTAGGTAAAAAACTGCACAGTGGTCGTTCTAGAAACGACCAGGTTTTAGTAGACCTAAAATTATATTACAGAAAGGCCATCAAAGAAACGGTAACGGAAATAGAGAATCTTTTCCAATTGCTTACCTCTTTGGCTGAAAAGCACAAAGATGATTTGATGCCGGGCTATACCCATACCCAATTGGCAATGCCCTCCTCTTTTGGTTTGTGGTTTGGCTCACTTGCTGAAGGCTTGGCAGAAGACATGGACTTATGGCAGGCTGCTTACAAATTGGCCAACAGAAACCCTTTGGGGTCAGCGGCTGGTTACGGAAGTTCCTTCCCATTAAATAGAACCATGACAACCGAACTCTTGGGTTTTGGGGACATGCATTACAATGTTATCAATGCACAAAACAGCAGAGGGAAAACCGAGAAAACACTTTCCTTTGCGATGGCGGGTACAGCAGGCACATTGAACAGGCTAGCGACAGACTCCATTATGTTTATGAACCAGCATTTTGGCTTTATAAGCTTTCCAGATGAATTGACTACAGGATCAAGTATAATGCCCCATAAAAAGAACCCTGATGTTTTCGAATTGATTCGTGCCAAAACAAATCAAATCCAGAGCTATCCACAGCAAATAATGATGCTGCTTACCAATTTGAGTACAGGTTATCACCGTGATTTGCAATTGTTGAAAGAAACCACCTTCCCAGCTTTCGAGCAATTGAATGACAGTTTGAAAATCGCCCAATTGATGCTTGAAAACATTAACATCAAGCAAGACCTTCTTGATGATGGTTTTTATGCGTATTTATTCAGTGTAGAAGAGGTAAATAGGCTTGTATTGGATGGTGTTCCCTTTAGAGATGCTTACAAAAAAGTAGGGATGGACATAGAAAAAGGAGCTTTTACTCCTGGAAAAAAAATCAAACATACGCATGAAGGCAGTATAGGACAGCTTTGCTTGAAAGAAATTAAAAACAAAATGACAAAGACGCAGGTAGACTTTGCCGATGCAGAAAAAGCGGAACAAGTTCTTTGGGAAAATAAGGCTTAGATGGAATCCTGAATAAGGTATACCATCGCCGAAGCCACTAAATAACCTCCAAGGAAGGAGAAAAAATAAGGCCATGTCAAATCATATTGTTTGTACATGGCTTTTTTCGTTTTATGCGTAAAGTCACTGATTTTTTGAAGTGGCTTAACCGGAAAAATTGAAAGGAATAATAATCCGTAACAAATAGTAAAAATAAACAAGGTTACCAAAGTCTGCATAGCTCACTTCATTTAATGCAAAGATAAAGTCTTATCAATAGCCTGCAAAAATTCAGGTTATATTTTCGAAGTTTTTTATCAACTACAATCTCAGGGTAAAGTTGTACTTCATCCTTAATTTGGACTAACGTCTCAATGTGAAAATATTGAAAAAGTCGAATCTTCTGTCTCTCTTTTTATACTTATATTTTATTTTAGCATAGGTATAATTCGGGATAATTCTAAACGAAATCAAAATGGCTATGGCCATCAAAATAGCAGAACCAATAAAAATATACTCAAAATCATATCCCGCATCTACTATAACCCCATAAACGGCTGGACCGACAGCTGAACTAAGCACCATAATAGAAGCGAAAATACTTCTTACCTTACCAATATAGGCGGTGCCAAATAACTCAACCTGCAAGGCTGACATGATGGAATTGCCTATACCTGCTGAAGCCCCCATTAGAATCATATAGGGGAAAATAACCAATGGATCACTGACTTTCCAAATGAAAATAATGGCTATTAAAAAGGGAATAAGGTAATAAGGGAAAAACGTCCTGGCGGAATACTTGTCAATCAATGGTCCAGAAAACAATATCGCAATGGATCCAGCTATGGCATAAAAGGTAAGCCCTACTGCCATCCATTCCAGGCTCCATCCTTTAAATTCAGCTATAGCAAACTGGTAAAAAAACAAGCCTGTAACCGTAAAAGCCAATACAAATAGGTTTGGAGCTAAAATCCAAAAACTTTTCGTTTTCATTATTTCCCATTGAGAAATTTCCTTTTTGGAGCCTGAAACTGAAGAATCAACTGTTTCTTCATAAACCACCAGTTTTTTCTCATCTATAAAAAAGTACAAGTACAAGGGGACCAGTATCATTACAATCAATGCATTCACTAAGAGCGATTGCCTCCAACCAAAAACATTGATAAGTGCCACAACCATAATGGGTAATGCTGCCTGACCAAAAGGATGTCCCAGAGAGGCCATGCTAATCGCTTTACCCCTCCCCTTGACAAAATACTTTGACATAGAGGTAATGGCAATGTGGCTGAACAAACCCTGCCCCGCGATTCTTAAACCAAAAAAAGCGACCGGTAATAAATACCAGTGATGATTAAAGCTCATGAGTAGCATGGACAGAATAAAGACCACTGTGGTGAGTAATGTATATTTCACCAGGCTAACCTTATCGATATACTTCCCTACTTGTGGTAATAAAAAAGCACTGGCAATAGTGGCTATCATGTAATAAACACTAATCTGTGCATTTTGAAGTGAAAATTCTTCAATCAAATAAGGTACATAAAGTGCCAAAAGATAGGTCTGCCCATACCCAGAAAGGCAGGTCATCAATAGGCCAAAAGTCAACAACTTTTTGTTCTTAAATACAAAATTCCAATAACTCATCTATGGCAAATATTTAAAAGAAAAATAAAAAAGGCTTTTTGGCAAGTAGAAACACGAGCTGCGAAATTAAGTAAATATTCAGGTTATAAAAACCAATTAACTAAATGAAAAAAAGATATTTGCAAAATATAAATTTATACAGGATAATAATCCCTATTAAATGGCTCAATTGTACTAAATTTTAAATCTTTGTACTTTTAAAAGGTTTTCAAGATAATTGACACAAAGCCACTCCACACTAATGGTATAGTGGTTTTTTTTTACTTATTTAGCCGTTTATAAACAGAAAATCTAAATTAACATGACTACCGGATTTCAACACCTCCATTCCTTTCTGGCATATATCGTTTTGGCTGGGATAATATTCAGTTTTATTTCTGCACTTATTGGCGCCTTAAGCGGTAGAGCCTTTACCGAAAAAGACCGTAAAATTGGCTTAATTGGAATGATATTGGCTCATATCCAATTATTGGTGGGCATTGGCGTTTATTTTTTAAGTCCTTTAGGTCTATCTAATCTCAGCGGTGAAACGATGGCTGATTCAATGAGTAGATTGTATGCCTTAGAACATCCGCTTATAAATATTATCGCAATTGCACTTATCACGATTGGTTATAGCAGAGCTAAAAAACTAACAGAAAGCAGAAGCAAGTTCAGAAGTATTTACATGTTCTATGGTATTGCCTTCATTCTGATTTTAAGTAGAATACCTTGGGATGCTTGGTTGAATTAATCATCAAGCAATATGGACAAAAATATACTTTTGGAAATTGTTTCAAAAAAAATGCCCTTTGGTAAGTACAAGGACCGGCTAATCTGCGATGTCCCTGAACATTATTTGATTTGGTTAAAAAGAAGTGGCTTCCCGAAAGGTAAATTGGGAATGTGGTTGGAAACGATGTATGAAATTCGTCTAAATGGTTTGGAATACCTATTAGACCCTTTGAAAAAAATGAGATAATCCACTCTATTTTTGCCATAGTGTTGCAAATATTGCATGATAAGGATATCTTTGTTTGTATAAAGTATTCCAATCATTCAAATTACTACAGTGCGATTTATCTTTCTACCAATTTTCATACTGGTAACGATAGGCAATTCTATCCTTTTTGCTCAGTCTACACCGCGTTTTTCTATCACTGGCACTATTTCAGACGAATCTGGAGAACCATTAATGGCGACTATCCTTATTCATGAGCTGGGAACTGGAACCGTTGCCGACCTAAATGGCAATTACATATTAAGAGATTTAAACCCAGGAAATTACCACCTGCATGTTTCCCACTTGGGTTATAAATCGCTAACCAAAACAGTTTCCATTGGCAATAAAGATGTAAACCTTGAATGGCAAATGGAATCCTCTGCCATAACGCTCCAATCCCTTACCATTGAGGCCAACCCATTTAAAAATGGGCCCGTCGAACAATCCCAAACAATAGATGTCATTGATAGAGATTTTATAGAAAAGAATAATTCAGGCACTTTTTCCAATGCCCTCGAAAAACTACCAGGAATCAGCACTATAAATACAGGAGTAGGTATTAGCAAGCCCGTTATCCGTGGAATGAGTTCCAATAGAATCCAGGTCAATGACAGAGGTATAAAGCAAGAAGGCCAACAGTGGGGTGCTGATCATGGATTAGAAATTGATCCATTTGATGTTGATCGAGTAGAAATCGTAAAAGGCCCCGCTTCTTTAATATATGGATCTGATGGCATGTCTGGTGTTATTAATATCTCTCCAGCGCCTATTCCAAACGATGGAGTTATAAGGGGGCATTTGGTCAATAGCTATCAGACCAATAATAATATGCGTAGTCATTCGGCTACGGTTGAAGGAAATGAAAATGGGTTCATTTATAAAGGTCGACTTACCTTCCAGGATTATCAAGATTATCGTGTGCCTGCAGAGGAATTCACCTATGCCGGATATGTACTACCTGTTTATGAAAACCGCTTAAAAAACACGGCAGGTAAGGAAAGGCATTTTTCTTTAATGACGGGAATAAGAAAAAAATGGGGCAAATCTACCATTACCCTAAGCCGGTTTGGGCAGCAAGCTGGCCTATTTATAGGAGCTGTTGGCATACCTAATAGCTATAACCTACAGCACAATGGGGATTATGGGAATATAGAATTGCCAAATCAGGACAATTCCCATCTCAAGGTTATTTCTAACACCACAATTCAGCTGAATCAAAACTGGTTGGAAATTGATTTGGGATACCAGAGAAATGAAAGAGAAGAACATTCCCTACCTCATGCACATGGAATCAGTTCAAGTGAACAAGGCAACCTGGCTTTGGCACTTTACCTTAATACTTACACAGCAAACCTAAGATTTAATCACCACATCAATAATAAAGAACAAGCCATTATAGGTTTTCAATCCAGTTTGATGGACAACCAGTTTGGAGGTTTTGAGTTTTTGTTGCCACAATTTCAATCGAAGTCTGCCGGCTTCTTCTACTTTCGTGAATACCGGTTGAAGGACAATTTTATTTTGAATGCTGGATTGAGGGTAGATGTTGCCAAACACCAAATTGATGCACACTCCCAACCTACCTATAACAATGGAGAGGCTACTGGAAATGAAGTGCTGAGAAACCCTGATATTGATCGTAATTACACGAATCTAAGTGGGGCGACAGGCTTTTCATGGATTGTTAATGACAAAAGTAACCTCAAATTAAACTTTGGAAGCAGCTACAGAGCCCCAAGCCCCATAGAGTTGGCCTCTAACGGGATCCACCACGGAAATTTCAGGCATGAACTGGGCCATTCAAATTTTAATAGCGAGCGTAGCTTTCAGGGTGATTTGAATTTCACCTATTCTAAAAAAAACCTTCTTATTGGATTCAGTCCTTATTTTGCCTATTACCTTGACTATATCTATCTTTCCCCTACTGCCATATTCTCAACATTAGCCGGCGCTGAATTCTTATGGGAATACCGACAAAACAATGCCATTTTCTCAGGGGGAGAATTAAAAATCCAATGGGCCATCCTTCCTAAATTACAAACATCAATGGCTGCGGAATACGTATACAGCCAAAATTTAGACACTAATTTGCCACTTCCTTTAACACCACCTGCAAGCGTATTAATTGGCCTTGAATGGGATTTACCCTACAATTATCAATGGCTGCCTGCTAGTAATATGTTTATAGAATACAGGCAGGTGGCAGCGCAAAATAGGGTAGATAGGAATGAAAGGGTCACAGAGGGATATGGTCTTTTGGAAGCAGGATTAGGCCTGGAAATTTCTTTGGCCAAACAAATTTTCAAATTCAGAATCAGTGGAAAGAATTTATTAAACAGCTACTACTTTAATCACATGAGCCGTTACAAGCTTTTAAACCTTCCAGAACAAGGTCGGAATATAAATATTAGCTTAAAAATTCCCTTTCAAATAAAAAATCAGTAGCAATATATTTCTCTTCTTGGAAATATAAAAAGGAATGTATATCATTGCAACTTACTTGCAAATGCAATATTATTGTATTTAAATATTTAAAGATGAAAAAAATCAACACTCTGTTCGCGGGGATTATTGCTTTAAACTTACTTTCTTGCGAATCCACAAGCGAGTCCCCTCAGGACTTGATAGCTCCAGTAATAGACCATGCTGACTCAGAAGATGAAATCAGCCCTGATCATGGAGAGGTTTTTACAGCTACTATGGATCATATCCCAGTTAGTTTTTCTGTGACAGATCCTTCAGGTGTAGGCCAAATAAAGGTAAATGTCCATGCAAATTTTGATGGACATAGTCATGCCAGGGTTTTAAATGATTTTGAATTATTGGTTATTAACGATATTTATGCTGTAGATGCCAGCGACCAAAATTTTCAATTCCCTGCTAATTCAACCAAAGTTAATGTAAATTCATCCGCCACTGATATCTATTGGTCTGGATCCAATTCAAGATTAAGCGCACCTATTTTAGCAGGTATTTATGACTTTTCTATTGCAGCTACGGATATTTTCGGAAATCAAACCAATTTTGCAGATGCTTCAAGCTACCTTACCACCATTCATATAAGAACTACTTATGCACCAAATATAGCTGTCACCAACCTTGATGAGGATGAACTGATGGGAACCAAAGGACAGCCACTAACTGTAACAGGTGAAATCAGCAAAACCACCGATGATTTAAGTGCTCCATTGGCTTTTGTTTGGATAAAATTGGGAGAAGAAGAGGACGAAGATGACCACGACCATGATCATAATGAAAGGGTAAGTAACGACGAATATGTATACGACAATATGTGGGGAAGTTCCCAATGGATTACAGAAGGCCAAGGCCCTGATTTGCCAAATGATCAATTAATTGACTTAGCGACGCTTTTAACAGGTGAAAATGCAATTATTCTTCCTACATCAGGAGAGCATCTTGACCTAACCATAAGAGCTGAAGATGTCAATGGAAATACCACAGAAAAAACATTCCATGTGGATATGGATTGATTGTTTAAAACCGCTATAAATATAAAATTCAAAGGCGTAATGTAAAAGTTACGCCTTTTCTCGTCCAACAATATTATTGACCGATATAGGTAATCCCTTCACTTTATATAAAAAATGAAGTAATAAAAGTTCAAAAGAAAATATTCCTATCATTTAAAACTTACAATCACCTGACTTAATACAATTTGACTTGAATTAACCAGAAATTGCTCTACCTTTTCAATTTTAATTTTATCTTTTGAGATTCTTCTTAAGATAGAATCATTAAAACTAACAAAGCAGAAAAAAAGAATTATAGCGATATATTTTAAAGAGAGCTTCATTTTTTTATGTTTAACAAACACCTAACAATGATTAAACAATATTGTTTTGATAGTTACAAAAACAATGCAAAAAATAGTGAAACCTAATAATAAAATTGAACTTTACTTTATTGCGTCAACAATTGACAGCTATTGCGTCCATTTTTGATATAGGTATCATAATAAAAAAATAGAAAATCATAATTATCAGCTCTTGAGCGTGTTCATTAAATGGTAAAAATATTTATTCCAATCTTTGGGCTAAATCACTTTACAATAGTATGCGTCCCATTTAAAAAGTTTAAGTTGTGGTTGACAACCCGTACTACATATTTATTTTCATCCTCCATGGCTTCTCGCAGCTCTTCTTGAGCAGGTCTGCTTTTTTCTCCAATTTCATCCAATACCAATGCGGCATTTAATCGGACCCATTCATCACTACTTCGCAAAGACTGGGTTAAGGTAGGTAATCCAATCTCCTCATACCCTAATTTGCATAGTCCTCGTGCTGCTGCAATTTGTACAGAAGCATACGCATCATCTAATAAAGCAATTAATTGAGAATGCAACTGCGGAGTAGCATTAGCTGAATAATTGCCTATACCCGTTGCTGCCCAATAACGGACCACCTCATTTTTATGTGTAAGGTTTTTGGTAAATAACGCAACATCATTGGACAAAGCGGTTTTTTGAATTTCATCTACTGGGATGTTGTTATCTCTCCAAATCGAATATATGGGTTTGCCATTACTTTCCTCCCAATCACGTAAAATTGGTTCGGGAATTAAACCTGTATCCCCTACCCTGGTAGACCATGCAAGGTGCGCTTTCCGCATTTCCTTTAATTTTTCAGAAAACTCAGGATTCTGTGCCAAATTGTGAAGTTCCAGCGGGTCATTGACTAATTCAAACAATTCCTCTACAGGTTTATTATTTGCCATCAGTTTCACTCCAGCCTCAGGTAAGGTTCCTTCAGCATAAGCCCTACGTATTTCCTGCATAATCTCTCCTTTTTCAGGGGTATTCATGTACTGGACGAAGGGCTTTGTAAACTCGTAATAACGGATATATTTAAACTCCTTATCACGTACGGCGCGTTGCATGTCATAGCGCTCATCCATTCGGTCTCTTGAAGCGTAAACATATTCTCTTTGGGGACTTAAATTAGTGCCCAGAAAAGCCCTTCCTTGCATATTCTCAGGTATTGGAATTCCTGCAAGGTTTAAAGCAGTTGGGGCCAAATCCACAAAACTAACCAATTCATCTTCTGTTTTCCCCGCACTTTGTGGCAACAAATGGCGATAGGCTTCCGGCGCATATACGATTAAAGGAACCTTTAACCCCGTATCATACAGCCACCTTTTGTGCATTGGCACACCTGCTCCATGGTCGGAATAAAACATGATAATGGTATTTTCCGATAAACCGTCTTCTTTTAATTGAGCAACTAAATCGGCTACGTAACTATCGAGTGCTGTTATATTGTTATAATACCTGGTCCACAATTCATTCACTACAGGAGTGTTCGGAAAATATGGTGGAAGTTGAACTTCTCCTGCTTTTATTAATTGATCTTCGGGAATAGCTTTAACTACTTCCAAGTGCTTTTCTTTCAGATTTGTCGCGCTTTCATGTGTACCTAAAAAATTGAAAACTGCAAAAAATGGTTGGTCCTTATTTTCTCTGTTTCTCCAATGCGCATTTTTACCAGACGCATCCCAAATTTTGGAGGAATTATAAACCAAGTTATAGTCTTCCTTACTGTTATTCGTACAATAATATCCCGCCTCACGTAAATACTCCGGGTAATACTTAAATGTGTCAGGAAATTTACCCTTGCTCCGCATATGTTGAGAACCAATGGAAGATTGGTGCATGCCAGTGGCAATAGACGATCGGGCTGGCGCGCAAACCGGAGCTGAGGCTATGGCATTGGTGTACAAAACCCCCTCTTTGGCCAACTGATTTAAGAATGGCGTTTTTGCAAATTCATCACCATAACATCCTAAATTAGGGCTGATATCTTCAGTCGTTATCCATAAAATATTGGGTTGCACCGGCTCAAAGGTTTGTCCCTTACAGGACAAGAAAAAACTTATTCCACAGCCAAAAACCAAAGCAATGTAACCTATATTCCTAATTTGAGATCTCATGTAAATGATGCATTTAAAAGGTAGCGTAAACTTTACTAGGTCCTTCCAAAACATTATGCCAAAAGAACACGTCAAAATAATGAGATTAAAAGGCTATTGCAAAATATATTAAAGGGGATTTCCTCCATCCTCTTGTGAAAAGGTCAATTAACGATGATTGTTTTTCATAATCTTCGTGTTTTGGCTATCTTTCTTTTTAAATTATTTTTATTGCTCACAGGAAGAACCAACCATTGTATTTATTTAACCTTTAATGCATCCGCTTAACTATGAAGGCACTCATCTTTGAAAAATACGGCTTACCTGAAAAGGTATTGAAATTAAGTGAGCAAGACACTCCTGTACCAAAGGCCAATGAAGTATTGGTTAAAATCCATTGTACGGCAATCAATGACTACGATTGGAGTATGGTAAGAGGTAAACCATTGCTGTATCGGCTTATGTTTGGTTTGATCAAGCCGAAATCGAAAATAATGGGGATGGAACTTTCTGGAACAGTTGTTCAGCTGGGCGCTGAAGTAGAAAACCTCAGCATTGGTGATGCTGTTTTCGGTGACACTTCGGAACATGGTTTTGGAACTTTTGCTGAATACATTTGTATCCACCACAAAGCATTGGTTAAAAAACCTAAATCCATTTCATTTGAGTCAGCAGCAGCTCTGCCTCATGCGTCTCTTTTGGCGCTACAGGGTTTAAGGGATATTGGCAAGATCAAGGAAGGTATGAAAGTACTAATTAACGGAGCAGGGGGCGGTGTAGGAACGTTGGCTATACAGTTGGCAAAATTGTACCATTGCGAAGTAACGGGTGTAGATAGTAAGGATAAGTTAGCAATGCTTAAGACCTTGGGATATGACCACGTTTTGGACTATAATGAGGAAAATTTTACCAAAAATGGCCTTCAATATGATTTGATTCTTGATTGCAAAACCAATCAATCTCCCCTTTCTTATCCTGGATCGCTGAAGCCAAGCGGTACCTATGTGACTATTGGTGGTAGCCTAATCCATTTGTTAGCAACTTTAATCTGGGGAAAGCTGCTATCACTCTTCTCAAATAAAAAACTGAGTATTCTAAGCCTTAAACCTAATGTAGGCCTGCCCTACATTGCTGAACTTTATGAAAAAAAACAGCTCAAACCAATTATTGACGGTCCATATCCAATGGAGGCTGCCGCTGAAAAACTTCAGTATTTTGGCAATGGACAGCATAAGGGGAAAATTATTCTAAACCTCTAACCCTAAAGACAACCTAGTCAACCCAAAGCAAAGAGGCTGTTTTATGTTCATTTTTATAAATTCAAAAAGGAAGACAATTACGATCGACTAATCTCGAAGTGTTTTTATCACCTTAAGGATTTGCTATTGCCTTTTTTGAACTAAATAAACCCGTTTGGAGAAAATTTGTGGCAATGGTTTCCTGGGAACAACATTTCATTCAGTAAAGGAACTGCATAAAGAATATGGGCCTACGGGGGAGATAGGCTGTATTTTGTCAATTAGAAAGTCAAGCACAAAAGATTTTAATCAGTTTGGCTAGACTCATTATGTAAATTTTTCCTATATTTAATTTTATAATATTAAGTTTTATTAAATCAATTATTATTTAAACCCTATTAATATGAATATTACATTAGCTCAAGCTGAAAAAATCATAGCGGCTGCCAAAGACAAAGCAACTGCCATTGACACAAAAATGAATATTGCTGTAGTGGATGCTGGTGCCAATCTTTTGGCATTTGTACGCATGGATGGTGCTTGGTTGGGATCATTGGATATCTCTATCAAAAAGGCCAAAACAGCACGTTTTTTTGACATGAACACCGGCATAATAGGGGAATTGTCTCAGCCTGGTGGATCCTTATACAATATTGAACATTCCAATAATGGGCTTATCACCTTCCCTGGTGGCGTACCTATAAAAAATAGCTCTGGTGAAGTAGTCGGTGCAATTGGGGTCAGCGGAAGCGCTGTAGAAAACGACCATGCCGTAGCTGAAGCAGGTGCTAAAGCACTTTAAATAAAAAGTATTTAAGCCGGACAATTTGCAAATATTTGTCCGGCCTTTTTTTTATTCCAGAATAATTTTTTTGCTCAAATTGATTGCAATCGAACTATTCATACCTGGTTTGAAAATCTTTTTTATAGGATTTAGGGGTCATTCCAATTCTTTCTTTGAATTGCCGGTTAAAATTTGAAAGCGTATTGAATCCGCTATCGTAACTCACTTCGCTAATGTTTAGATTTTCGGCATGAAGCAGTTTGCAAGCATGACTAATCCTCACTTCTGATAAAAAATCAGAAAAAGATTTATTCATTCTGGACTTGAAATACCGTGAAAAAGAACTGCTCGTCATGTTGATCAAGGCTGCAACCTCTTCCAGTTTAATGTCTTGTTGGAAATGATCCATAACAAATTCGTGAACCCTACTCATTCTATCTTTTTCAGATTCTTTATTGGCATTTGTATATCCTGCTTGCACAATCGTCTTGACTTCACTGGACCTGGAAATCAGCACTAATATTTCAAGTAGCCCGATAATTCTTTCCAAACCTTTCTTTTGAACCAGATTAATCATTTGCATTTTGATTAATTTATTGGTTTCCCCCACTACCTCAAGACCAAGTGAAGCTCTTTTGAGCAAGGTATGCAACTCTTCATATTCCTCTTTGGCATCCATATTCTTTCCTAAAAAGTCTTCAGGAAAATAAACAACTATCCCTTGGGTCTTGAGCTTGCTCTCTTTTTCAAAATACTCCTGATCATTCCTCCAAAGGTGAGGTAAATTAGGACCAGTAAAAACCAGGTCATTTGGTTTGAAAGCCCGCATGTCATCCCCCACAAACCTGGTTCCTCTCCCTTCAAGGACTAAGAAAAGCTGGTACTCTGGATGGAAGTGCCAATTCTTGTCAAAACTAGGCGCTATCAGTTCTTTAACCACGAAAGCGCTGTGTTCAGGAATACGCGATTTTTGAAAGGCCTTCTTCAATAGTAATTATTTTATGTTATATATAGGTTCAAAAATAGTAAAAATTGACAAAAAACAGTCATTATCAGACAAAAAACAGTAAGCATGGTGACAATAAAACGCCCAAATTAGTATCTTGAAATAGGAGTACAATATTACCCAAACTACAATTACAATGAAAAACCTCGGGATAATTGCCATTGCCATGTTATTATGGATGTCATGTGGCACCAAATCTAACAGGATTGAGCTATCAGATGGGCCAAGGAGAGCGGAAATACTATTCCTCGGCCACGAAAGCACGCATCATGATTCAGAAAAATTAATGCCCATTCTTGCCAGGCATTTATTCCAAAAAGGGATCAACCTTACTTATACCGCTGACCCTGATGACCTTAACGAAGAAAAATTAAGACTTTATGATGGCCTTATTATTTATGCCAATCATGAAACCATATCCAAAGAACAAGAGGTAGCACTCAAAAACTATGTAGAGGGAGGCAAGGCATTGATTCCCATTCACAGTGCCTCTTTTTGTTTCCAAAATTCTGATTGGTTTATAGAAACGGTGGGAGGTCAATTTTCTACTCATGGAACCGGTGAATTCACAACTACCATTACAGATCCTTCCCACCCAGTAATGGATGGTATTTCCACTTTTACAACCTGGGATGAAACTTATGTTCACAGCCATTTAAATGAGGACATGACCATTTTGATGGAAAGGGATGAAGGAGACAAAAAAGAACCCTATACCTGGGTAAGAGAACAAGGCAAAGGTCGTGTATTTTATACCGCCTATGGTCATGATGAAAGAACATGGAATCAACCTGAATTTCAAAAATTAGTAGCCAATGGCATTTTATGGGCCATTGGAGATAATATCGCTGAGCAGGTGGCTGAGTTTGACATTCCACAGCCTCAATTTGAGGATGCGAAAATCCCCAACTACGAAAACAATGATCCAGCACCCAGGTACCAACTTCCACTTTCACCCGAAGAATCCATGAAATTGGTACAGGTTCCTGTTGGTTTTGAATTACAGCTTTTTGCTTCAGAACCAGACATTATCAACCCAATGGCCATTGCATGGGATGATAAAGGGCGGCTTTATTCAATTGAGACATCTGACTACCCCAATGAAGTAAGGAAGGATGGAGGCAATGATAAAATCAAGATTTTGGAGGACACCGATGGAGATGGAAAGGCAGATAAAATCACTGTTTTTGCAGAAGGCTTAAATATCCCAACCAGTATGGTTTATGTCAATGGAGGTATATTACTTTCTATGGCGCCAGACTTTATCTTTCTAAAAGATACAGATGGGGACGACAAAGCAGATATTAGAGAAACCATCATTACCGGCTGGGGAAAAAGTGACACCCATGCAGGGCCTTCCAATTTAAAATATGGTTTCGACAACAAGATCTGGGGCGTTTTAGGCTATTCAGGCTTTAAAGGAGAAAAAGAGGGGAAAGCCTTGTCATTCAGTCAGGGAGTATACAGGTTTTCTCCTGATGGCACGAACCTTGAATTCCTCGGCAATACCAGTAACAATACCTGGGGCTTAGGTTTTACTGAAGAATTTAACACCTTTATTTCCACTGCAAATGGTCAGCACAGTGCTTATTTGGCTATGCCCAATAAATTTGTAAAACGACCTGTAAACGGAGGTTCCGTCAATGCTGTTCATGGTATAGACAGCCATTATGATATGCCCCACCTTACGCCATTTCTACGTCAGGTAGATTGGCATGGTAGTTACACAGCTGCTGCTGGACACAATTTTTATACAGCAAGGAGCTTCCCTAAAACTTACTGGAACAAGGTCGCCTTTGTAGCAGAACCAACCGGTAGGGTTTTACACAACGCTCTAATAACCCCCCAAGGATCAGGTTTTAAAGAGAAAAATGGTTTTAACCTATTGGCAAGTTCGGATGAATGGTTTTCTCCTGTCCATGCAGAAGTGGGACCTGATGGCGCAGTCTGGATCGCCGATTGGTATAACTTTATCATTCAGCACAACCCTACGCCCAAAGGCTTTGAAAATGGGGATGGGAATGCCTATATCAATCCTCTTAGAGACTCTAAACATGGTAGAATCTACCGATTGGTTTATAAAGGAGGGGATTATAATACGATGTCCATCGATCCTACCAATAATAATAATCTTATTGATGGGTTGAAAAGTGACAATATGTTTTGGAGAATGACCGCTCAAAGGCTTATTGTAGAAAATCAGAATACCTCAATAATTGAAGACCTCCTTCAACTCCTGGCCGACCAATCAGTGGATGAAATCGGTTTAAATTCTCCTGCGGTTCATGCTTTATGGGCCCTGCATGGAATTGGGGCACTAGATGGAAGCAATGAAATGGCCATGGATGCTGTAACAAAGGCATTGAAGCACCCTGCAGCAGGGGTGAGAAAAAATGCCATTCGGGTATTGCCTAAAAACGAGACAGTTATGCAGGCCATTTTGGCTGCCAATCTGATCAATGATGAAAATCTTAATACCAGAAAAGAAGCACTACTTGCCATTGCAGAGATGCCTGCTTCTGCCGATGTTTCAAGTTTGCTTTTATCTGCTAGTCAAGACGATAAAAATGCTACAGATGCTTATCTTCCTCAAGCATTGTTTGCTGCAGTAATCTCACATCCATCCTCTTTCAACGATTCTTCGATAGCGTATGAACCAATTGATAAACCTGACTCATTGTTATCGTTAAATGAGCGGCTATCCAAGAGCTTAATTGAGGAACAATACAGTTTGGACAGAAGATCTGGAGTTCCATTTCCACCACAAATAGCAGGCAAAGAAATTCGAATCCAAGCCACATTAAGCAAGTCCGATGAACCATTAACAGGGATAATTGTGGCGCAGGGAGACAAGACCAATGGTTATAGCTTGTACATCTTAAATGATCGCGTTTACTGGTTGGTAAAACAAAATGGAAAAGCCTACCAAGCGGTTTCCAGCATAAACTTACCCAAGCAGCAATTTGTATTGAATGCTTCCCTAGAAAAAGGTGGCAAGATGTCGATAAGCATCAATGACAATCAGCTTGCAAAAGCGAAGGCTTCTGGGCTTTTCACCAAGGATTTTGATCAGGAAAGGGTTAGAATAGGGCATGACAATATGGGTACATCTCAGGTGGGGGATTACAAGGATCGCTTTTATTTTAACGGAAGAATGAATTCCAGGTCTTCTTTTCTTAACCTTAAGGTCCCTATAGGAGGTAATGAACCTGAGGCTACTGAAATAGAACAAGGTCAGGATCAAACAAAGAATGCAGGTTCAGTTACCATCAAAATGGGCGTAATTGCCCATGAAATGAAGTTTGACAAGGCCAGCTTTAAGGTTAAAGCTGGGCAGCAAGTAACCATTGATTTTGTAAACAATGATTTTATGCAACATAATCTATTGATAGGTAAATCCGGAAGTTTGGAAACCATAGGCAAAGCTGCAGATGAATTGGCAAGAGACCCTAAAGGCATCGAAATGAATTTTGTACCAAAAATACCGGAAATAATTGCTGCTACTCCTTTGGTGGATCCGGAAGGCAATGAAAGCCTGGTATTCACTGCCCCGAGCATACCTGGAGAATACCCTTTCTTGTGTACTGTTCCCGGGCATTGGAGGATTATGAATGGCGTAATGATTGTAGAATAAGATTTTAAATAAAAGATAAGTAATGGCTTTAGATATAAAATTGGGTGTTAGTACCTGGCTATGGACCTCTCCATTCAGCTCAGATACCATTTCGCTTTTTCCTAAAATAAAGAAGATGGGTTATGATGCTGTGGAAATCCCTGTAGAGGACCCATCATTAATCGATACAGCAATAGTTGACAAAGCCTTAAAAGACAATGGCCTTAGTCCTATTATTTGTGCTGCTTTTGGCCCTAGCCGCGACCTAACGCATGATGATCCTTCATTTCATCAAACCAGTTTTGAATATATACAGGCTTGTTTTGATATAAGTGCAGCCTTGGGTGCGGAATTTGTGGCTGGCCCCATGTATTCGGCGGTGGGCAAGGCACGGTTGGTTTCTCCAGAACAAAGAAAAATCGAATGGGACCGGGCTGTAAATAATTTGCACAAGGTTTGTCAGATGGCAGACAAGTCAGGTCAAAAAATAGCTTTGGAAGCGTTAAACCGATTTGAAACGGATCTGATCAACACAACCACTGACTTGATGCAATTAATTTCTGACATAAATCATCCAGCTGCCAGGGTATTATTGGATGGGTTTCACATGAATATAGAAGAACCAAGTATTGAAGCAGCCATTTTACAGGCCGGTGAAAAGCTGATCCATGTTCAGGTGTCGGAAAATCACCGCGGAACTCCAGGAACTGGACAAACAAGGTGGGAAGACTTCAAATCAGGACTGGAAAAAGTAAAATACAAAGGTACAATCACAATAGAGAGTTTTACTCCTGAAATAAAAGAATTGGCCGGTGCAGTTTGCATATGGAGGCCTTTGGCAGAAAGTCAGGATAAATTTGCTTCTGAGGGTTACAATTTTCTAAAAAATTGGGCCTACAACTAATAAAATTCAATCGTTCAACCCAAATAATTTGTTAACATGAGTAAGAAATTGAATATAGCGATCATAGGACTGGGATTTGGTGCGGAATTTATCCCTATTTATCAAAAACATCCTTCTGCCAATATTTATGCCATTTGCCAAAGAAATAAGGCAAAACTGGATGAAATTGGAGATGCCTTCGGTATAGCCAAAAGGTATACTGATTATGATGAATTGCTAAAAGATCCAAATATCGATGCGGTTCACATAAACACTCCTATCCAGGCACATGCGGAACAATCCCTTAAAGCTTTAAGGGCAGGCAAACATGTAGCATGCACGGTACCTATGGCTACAACCGTAGAGGAATGTCGGCAAATAGTAGCTGAAACGGAGCGAACAGGCCTTACCTATATGATGATGGAGACTGTGATTTACAGCAGGGAGTTTCTTTTTGTAAAAGAAATGTATGAGAGTGGAGCAATGGGTAAATTGCAATTTTTACGTGCAAGTCATCAGCAAGAAATGGCCGGATGGCCCGGGTATTGGGAAGGCCTCCCTCCTATGCACTATGCCACACATTGTGTCGGACCAGTTTTGGCATTGCCTAAAGCAGAAGCTGAATATGTTTCCTGTTTTGGCTCTGGAAAAATTGACGAAAACCTGATTGAAAAGTACGGCTCTCCATTTGCTGTAGAATCCTGCCATATCAAATTAAAGGATTCGGATCTTTCCGCAGAAGTTACCCGATCCCTTTTCAATACTGCACGTCAATACCGAGAGAGTTTTGATGCCTATGGGTCTGAAAAATCCTTTGAATGGACACTAATCGAAGACGAAGACAGTGTGGTTCATACCGGCGAAATACCTGAAAAGGTTAAAATTCCGGATTATGCCCATTTACTCCCGGAAGAGATCGCCCCATTTACTACTGCAGGTGTATACGATGATGGCGACAACCAGCACCTTTCATTTATACAAGGGGCTGGACACGGAGGATCGCATCCACATCTGGTCCATGAATTTATAGCTGCGCTACAGGAAGATAGAGCGCCTTATCCAAATGCCCGGCAATCTGCTAACATTACCTGTGTTGGTATTTTAGCACATGAATCGGCCATGAAAGGAGGAGAAATTATCAAACTTCCTGATTTTACTTTTAATAAATAACAAACCTATTTTACCTATTGTGCCCGGATTCCAACCAATCCGGGTATTTTTTTTGATCGTAAAGAATATTGGCAAAATACAAGTTGCCCAGACCCATTTTAATAAGTCTGTTCATTCATTGATAGAAAGTGATGACAAATGAAAAGAATGTATCGGATAGAAATGGGGCTTTTCAGGTATATGGCCTTATTTACTTTTTACAAGTTTATAATTCAATTTTTCCATCTAACTATTTTTTAAAGTAATGGGGTAAACCTTCTAAGAATTCTTTATTTTTGCTTTTTAGCACGGATTATTCAATAGTTTTCGGAGTGAGGGCCTCAATTTCAAGTAAACAGGACAGCAAAAAAAAACCAGGTGATGACACTGTATAAGTAAAACTGGTAACAGCAAAGGTCAACCAATTTCAGCGTGATACCACCAGATAATAGAATACCTTTTGAATATTTTGAGTTAAATCACTTCTTCAGCTTTTGAGTATAAAAATGAAAGGATTGCCCAAGGCAACACCTTCAAATTTATTTTAGAATCAGGATAAAACGCTATGAACTTCTAATGGCCAATTCCTATTCGAGGAATAATTATTAACACTCTTAATTATTCCTCGATTTAGGTCCCAGAATAATAACTGTTTAACAATTGTTTAAAAGTATAAATTAAGGTTGGATGAATATAACCATTGAGAACATAATACTGATAGGCTCTGTTCTATTACTTATAAGCATAATTGTTGGAAAGCCAAGTTACCGGTTCGGGATACCGACCTTATTATTATTCCTTAGCATTGGCATGTTGGCTGGCTCAGATGGCATAGGAGGTATTTATTTTGACAATCCTGAAGTTGCTCAATTTATAGGTATTGTCTCACTAAATTTCATCCTTTTTTCTGGCGGTTTAGATACAAGGTGGCCTTCCGTAAAACCTGTTCTTAAAGAAGGAATCGCATTGTCTACCTTAGGGGTTTTATTAACCGCTTTAGGTCTAGGCTATTTTGTGTATTGGATCACCGACTTTACCCTTTTTGAGAGTTTACTTTTAGGCGCAATCGTATCTTCTACAGATGCGGCGGCTGTTTTTTCCATTCTCAGGGGAAAAAACCTTGCCTTGAAGAAAAACCTACGCCCCACCCTGGAATTAGAAAGTGGAAGCAATGACCCCATGGCTTATGTGCTGACGATAGCATTTTTATCGCTGGTTCAGCACCCTGACAAAGGCGTTTGGTCAATAGTAACATTGTTCTTTTCACAAATGATTATAGGGGCCATAGCTGGCCTTCTATTTGGAAAACTTAGTAAATGGATAATAAATAAAATTAAACTTGATTTTGAAGGCCTATATCCTGCACTTACCATTGCCTTAATGTTTATTACTTTCTCCGCTACAAATACCTTGTATGGCAATGGGTTTCTCGCGATTTATATTTGTTCCGTTTATCTTGGAAACCAAAACATTATTCATAAAAATACCATTTTAAGAATGTTTGATGGTTTGGCTTGGCTGATGCAAATTGTATTGTTTCTAACACTTGGACTCCTTGTTTTTCCATCCCAGATTATTCCATATATAGGCATTGGTTTAATTATTTCTCTTTTTCTTATCATCGTAGCTCGCCCACTGGCTGTATTCATTTCGCTTATACCATTTAAGATGAAGTTAAAGCGGAGATTTTATATCTCTTGGGTAGGTTTAAGAGGTGCTGTCCCCATTGTATTTGCTACTTATCCTTTATTGGCGGGCATTGACAAGGCCAATATTATTTTTAACATTGTATTTTTCGTTGCTATAAGTTCTGTACTAATTCAAGGAACAACCATATCTTTAGTTGCTAAGTGGCTGAAGGTGGGCTTACCAGAAGGCGCCGTAAAACCTACTCCAAGCCAGGAGTTTCTTGAGGAACATCCCAAAACAATTTTAAGGGAAATAATTCTCAAAAAGGATACTGATGCCATAGGGAAAAAAATTGTGGATTTAAATTTCCCTAAAAATGCCATAATTGCAATGATTGAAAGGGATGAAAATTATCTAATGCCAAATGGCTCGACCATTTTAAAAGCCAACGATAAGTTGGTTGTCTTGACGGATAAACTTGAAAACATCAAAGATGTCTACGCATCACTAAAACTTCACCATGAATAAAACTTAGTAGAAAAAGTTAAAAAGGTTTTACTTTAGGTAGTGCTCAGAAATGGTCTAATTTCCTAAAATTGCCAACATTTTCTAAAAAAAATAGGGGCTAGCTAATACCAAACCATTAGCCTAATCAAAGTTAAAAAAAGTCCTGAAAATATTCATTTACTTCTAACTGGTGGATTAGATAGATTATTTTCTAAACTTCTTTGATTTAGTAGCAAAAATTAAAATCCCGCTAAATTGAAGATAGATTTAAAAAAACCAATATTAAAACTGATAAAATACAACGAAATAATTTTATTTTTCAATTCCTATATGTTTTTAAAAATAAATTTTAGTTGAAATAGTATAATTATTTCTCAAGAAAACTACTACTTATTAGGGTTTAAACTGAAACAAATACCCCCTTATATTAATCCGAAATACTCATATAGCTAGACCAATTCCTAGCAATTGAAAAGAGTAAAAAAGTGTTTCTTGAACGTTTAATATCAGTTTATCAAAAATATTAACTAAATATATGGTACCTTTTGAGAGGATGATGTTCGTGAAACACATCGTTACGGCAAAAAATAATAAAAAAGACGATTTTTTTTAATAAAGGAATCAAATGATTGCTATCATTATATAAATTTAGGAAACGAATTCGCTGTCAGTTTTTAATTTTGAATGGGTCTTGAAACAAGAATTATTATTTTACGCTGTAATAAGTGTACCTATTATGAATAGAAACTTTTTAACAGTAAATTAGTTACCATAATAATTACATTTTTAAATCCTATGTCAAGAACCATTTTTAAAAAACTTAATTTAAATAAAATTGAAAGAGCATTAATTTCAATTTGTTTGGTATTGAGCTTGGCTGTTTTAATTGGATGGTTTATAGGTATTTACGAATTATTGGGTATGACACCTAGTGGTGCCACCATGAAATTCAATACCGCCTTGATTTTTCTTTTAGCTGGTATCCTAATGGCTATCCGTCACAAAAAAGAGAAAAGTTATCGTACTACCTACATGGTTTTAGCCAGTGTTTTAATCCTTATTGGCATTATAACATTAGGGGAATATATAGATTGGGCATTTATTTCAATTGACAATATTTTTGTAACCGACACCTTCTCAGCGAAAAACCCTGGCAGAATGTCTCCTGCCACAGCCATATGTTCAATTTTATTAGGATTAGGTTTTTTAGGAAACTTGATGCCTAATAAAACTTTTGGGAAAATAGGTTTGTATGCTTTCTCATCAACAGCTATAATTTCACTTGTGGCTATTATTGCTTTTATCCTATCAATACCAGTAGCCAACAAGACTTCTTTATTTAAAACGATGGCCATTAATACATCAGGTCTATATTTTTTAATTTCTACCTTACAATTATTTAAAAACCAAAACTCTCCTTTTCACCAAATCTTAACGGGTGATTATGAAGGCAGCAAATTAACACGTAAAATTCTTCCTTCACTTTTTTTGTTTCCTATTTTCTCCAGCTACTTGCTAATTTTAGGAATTCAACAAGACTTCATTACCATCGATTTCGGGCTGGTAGCTTATGCTGCTATTTTCATACCTGTGAGTATCATTTATGTTATATATATAGCATTAGGACTAAACAAGACAGATGCAGAAAGACAGCAACTAGCAAAGGAATTGGAAGAAAATAATCGCTACTATCTCAAACGATTCAAACAAGGAATCGATCGGGTATCCATTGTTTCACTAATGAATACGGATAAAGTAATAACCTATGTCAATGATTCATTTCGAAAGATATCTAAATACTCAAGAAATGAGCTTATTGGAAATACCCATTCCATATTAGATTCAGGGTACCACGATAAACAATTTTTCATCGACATGTATACCACCATCGGTTCTGGTGAAATTTGGGTAAAAGAAATAAAAAACAAAGCAAAAGATGGTACTTATTTTTGGACTTTGACTGCATTTGTTCCTTTCAAAAACGCAAAGGGTGAGATTTCTGAATACATGGCACTAAGTCAAGACATAACGGAACGAAAAGAAGCTGAGGAGTTGAAAATGGACTATGTGAAGAAGCTTGAGTATAAAAACAAAGAGCTCGAACAATTTGCCTATGTTGCCAGCCATGATCTTCAAGAACCTTTACGTACAGTTATCAATTATACAGACCTGCTTGCAAAAAGAAGAACGGATTCATTTGATGAATTAGGTTTAAAAAGCTTACAATTTATTCAGGAGGCAACAGTCCGCATGAGTCAACTAATCAATAGTTTACTGGATTATAACCGTATTGGCAAAGACAATAACCTAACCCTTGTTGATTTTAATGATTTGATAAATGGAATAAAAGTTGATCTTAGCAAAAAAATCAGCGAAACTGGTACCACAATTGTAGTAAATAAATTACCTTCGATTTTAGGCTATGAAACTCAACTAAGAATGCTTTTCCTAAACTTAATTTCCAACGCGATTAAATTCCGAAACGAGGGAACAAAGCCACTAATAACAATCTCAGCAAGCCAACAAGAAAAAGAATGGTTGTTTTCTGTAAAAGACAATGGAATAGGCATTTCCTCAGAACACCAAGAGAAGGTTTTTGTTATCTTTCAACGCCTACACAATAAAAATAAATATGAAGGCTCCGGAATTGGACTGTCTCATTGTAGAAAAATTGTAGATTTGCATGGAGGAAAAATTTGGGTCGATTCGCAGCTAAATGAAGGAAGTATTTTTAATTTTACAATAAGAATCAAAGATCATGAGAAAAAAAGTAAACTGCATCTTATTAATTGATGACGACGAACCAACAAACTTTTTACATAAAATCATTATTGACGACAGTGGTATAGCGGAAAAGGTTGTAGCCGTACAAAGTGGCTATGAAGCGTTAGAATATTTAGAGAAAAAAGAAGAAGGTGAGTACCCTCCTGATATTATCTTTCTTGACATTAATATGCCTGCAATGAACGGCTGGGAATTTATGGAAGAATATGATAAATTAGATGATGGTCTTAAAGGAAAAGTTGTAGTCGTAATGTTAACGACATCTATCAATCCAGATGATAAAGAGAAAGCACTTTCCAGAGGGTTTATCAATGGATTTTTAAGCAAACCACTTACTAAGGAAATGCTTGAAAATATTGTAGACAACCAGCTGTAGTATAATTTCTTTAATATTAAACTTTGTTTTCGGGGTACAATTCCTAAACGGAGCTTATTTAACAGGCAATCTCTTCTTTTTTTCAATGAATGCAAAATTTCAACATCCAATCCAAAAAAAGCAGAAAAAGCGTCTTGGAGACTTGATTTTATTTTCGGTTTTTTGGCTCATATTTAGCGCGTTCAATATTAATAAATGGACTTTTCATAAGGTATAGAAATTTTTGTTTGTTTTTGGAATCAAATTCTTCTAAACCATATTTCATTTTATTTGCATCCATCTTTTTAAATGTGCCAAATAACCGATCCCAAACGATAAATATATCAGCATAATTCGAATCAGTATAAAACTGATCCTGCTGATGATGCACTCTATGGTGGTCTGGCATTACAAAAATCAACCCCAAAGTAGAATTTAACCATCTAGGATAATTAAAATTTGCATGCTCAAAAAAGAAGAATATATAGAGAATAAAATAGTACAATGCTATTGATAAAACATCCGTTCCGAATAACAGAGCAGTAATAATATTCCCAAGGCCAAATACCAAAATTAATTCCATAGGATGAAATCGAAACACTGTTGAAGAATCCATAGTGGTGTCGCTATGGTGAACTCTGTGAAAACGCCAAAGTAAGGGTATTTTATGTGTCCCTTTATGTATCCAATACGCAGTAAGGTCATACAAGGCGACCGAAACAAGCAATTTGGCCCAGATAGGTAGGGAGAACAGATAGAGCAAGCCAATTTGTTGTCCATTCAACCAGCCTATAAGGAAGACTTGGAAAGTCACAAAAAAGATATTGAGAACAACAAGTACAATTTGAAACAACACATTTTGAATAAGGTGTTGCATCCTATTCTTAAAATTAAACCTCGTTTTCATCAACTGCTCTAAGGAAAAGAAAAAGGCGATCAGACCAATGACAATGAAATTTGGGTCAATCCCCAATAGTTTATTTATGAAATCCATAGATGCTGATGTTTTTTCACTAAATAGGCATTAGACAATCTATTAAGTAATGAGATCGCTTTAAAACCAGCCACTTCGAGTTTAAATAACCAATTGATTTATTTCCTATAATCCATTCCTTTCTTACTGTTTTCAACCGATAATAACCATTCAGACAATTCAGTTTCTAACTGCGCTGCAACCTCGGGGAATTCGTTGATAATATTGTTCTTTTCCGACCTATCCTTCAGCAAATCAAATAATTCAAAGTTTTCCAAATTTTCATCAGCAATAAGTTTGTACTGATGGGTCACCCATGACACATTTGGTGTACATATAAAACCCATCGGTTTAATTCTCTCTTCTTCATTGCCTTCGATTGCATCCAATATACTAGTACCGTCCAATGCCCGCTCTTCAGGATAATCTAATCCCAAAAGATCAAGAATGGTGGGTAAATAATCACTGGTAAAAGCAGGGAAATCTATTTTTCTGCCGCCTTCTATTTTATTCTTCCAGATCACAAAAGCAGGCACCCTTACTCCACCTTCATACAAACTCCTCTTTCTACCCCGGAACACCCCTGCGCTACCTGGAGTCCCGTCCTCAGGTCCATTGTCACTACAGAAAAACACAATGGTTTCCTCTTCAATTCCTGCCTTTTCCAAAGTTTCCCATAATCTCCCAATTTGCTTATCCATCGCTGAAATGGTTCCGTAGTACAATTGCTCCGGTAAATCCATGTCAGCATATAAACTCCTGTCTAAACTATCACTGACTACCGGTAAATGAGGAGTATGAAACCAAATGGTGGAGAAGAATGGCTGTTCCATTTTTACTGAATTTTCAATAAAAGGTACCACACGATCCATTATTACGCGAGAATCATCTCCTTGCACATTACTGGTATCCATTTGATTTTCTCCTTTCCAATAAACGGTACCATAATTATTTGTTGAATCATTGCCTTCTACAGCTCTCCACCCATATCGCATGCTTTCTCCTGCTATGAATTCTTTTGGAGAGACCATAGGGTCATAAGTTGGGACTTTGGACTCTGTACAAAAAAAGGTGTCATAACCATGATCAGATGGAACGGTATAATCCTTAAGAAATTTTTCCTTGCCCCCTCTATTAGCGTCGGGAATTGATTTGGACAGTGTACCAAGGTGCCATTTCCCAAAGTGTCCCGTAGCATATCCTTCTTTTTGCAACAGTTCTGAAATAGTAATTTCCTCTTCCTTCATGTGTCCAGTATTGGCATAGGGAATGTCCATTCTTAGTGGATTTCTACCTGTGATCAAACTGGCCCTGGTAGGTGAACATACCGCAGAAGCTGAGTAAAACCGATTGAAAACAACTCCGTTAGCGGCTAGTGAATCCAAAAAAGGCGTCTTTAAAGCTGTATTTCCATTAAATCCTGCATCATACCAGCCTTGGTCATCTGTCATGATTAATATAATGTTTGGCTTTTTGCCAGGATCTTGACAGGAGGAAGCAAAAACCCCTAAAACGAAAAAAAGTTTTAACAATCTACTCATGGTATAGGTTATTGAATCAAATTCTTGAAAATTCAGCAATTCAATATACCTACTTTTAGCCTATTTTGGGCAATAAACGTTCAATGATTCCCATTGTGGCAGACTGTATCCTCTAAATTCAAAAAAGCCCTGACCAAACAGTTTTACCAGTTTAATCAGGGCTTTATTATTTTATTAAAACCACTATCTGTTTATCCATCCTGGATTTTGTTCCATAACGACATCCTTGTTCCTATCGATTACACTTTGTGGAATAGGCCACAGATTAAAATCAAAGTTAAGCGTCAAAGGAGTGATTTCATGTAATGCAAACTTTCTGATTCGATCCACAGCTACAGTACCACCCATTCTCAAGAGCGTGTTCCACCTGCATTCTTCACCGAAAAGCTCTCTGGTTCTTTCATCCAAAATAAAATCAATATCCACATCACCAGCAGAGATTAATACATCACATTGAGCCCGGGTCCGGATTAAATTGATATCATTGGCAGCACTCTGGTTGTCACCTTTCCTATGGTAAGCTTCAGCACGCAATAGAATTGTCTCCGCAAGGCGAATAGCATATTCATCCCTAAAGAGATTGGACCTATTTTGTCCTTGATCAAGACCTACAAACTGATCGGTGGTAAGTTTAAAAATTATGGGATATACCCAACCTCTACCTGCATTTGTCTCATCGATCACATCCTGAGGCACTTCCTTACCAAAAAGATCTGGAAAATTGGGATCATTGTATATAATGGTTCGGATTATATTGTGTTCTGCACCACGTTGATCATTGGCCGAGATGGCTTCCTCCCACACAATATCCCCAGCATAAGGGGTTTGCCTGAAAAAGGCTACACCACGACCACCCGCATCTTCGGCTACACCATCAAATCCTATAATGGCTCTGTAAACAGGCATATAATACCTGGGATAATTCAAAAAAGATTGACCGTCCTCAGCAAGGAAAGCATCAAAATCTACTTGAAATGTCCAGATACTTTCCATGTTTCCATCATTGTAATTGATGTTGTTGATACGAAAAAGGTCCCAGTAAACATCTTTGCCTAGTTCATTCATTCTTTGTCCAAATCGCTCAGTCATTAAACCAAATGTACCACCATCTATCACATCAGAGGCGTGTTTAATCGCCTGATCATAAGCTGAGGCATCGGAACTCTCAATGCCTAGCCCCAAGTAAAATTCAGCCAGATAATGCTGTGCTGCACCCTTTACTATCCTTCCATCCTGTGTTGTGGTCTGAGGAAGGTCCCCTATTATAGCTTCCAGTTCATCAATCGCAAATTGGTAGGTGTCCGCCCGGGTCTCCCGGATATAATCGAACCTTGGCTCAGTAGCTATTTCTTTCACGATTGGCACACCACCAAACAATTCTGCCAACATTCCATGGGCATAAGCGCGGAAAAACCTTGCCTGTGCCAATGTATATGCCCTTTTTTCATCCGACTCGAAGGTAATCTCTTCAAGATTGGCCGCATAAATAGCTGTATTGGCTGTAGCTATCAATTGGTAATAAAAGGTATAGGTATTGCGAAATTCACCTCTTTCAGGGTTGATCCTACTGTAGTCACCGAAGGTAGTAGAAAGCCTGAACTCTGGAGCATCCATTACATCAGTACTAAAGCCTTTGGCCTGGTAGTTTGTGGTTCTGAAATTCCTCACCCGAGAATACATAGTGATCAATAGTTGATCCACCTGGGATTCAGAAGAGAATATGTTCTCGAATGTATAAAAGGTTTTTGGCTCCTCCAGTAAGAATTCGTCATCATTACACCCTACTGCAAAAACCAGAAACAATAGTGAGAAAAGTTGAATTTTATATTTATATATCTTCATGTTTTCTGTCTTTATTTGTTAAAAGCCTACTTTTAAACCCATAGAATAGGTGGTCGGTACAGGATAGGCATTGTCACCAGGCCTAATCCCCGATTCTGCGTCCCCTCCACCATACCAATCCGTAAAGGAGTATAGGTTGTAAATGCTACCATATAACTTTAAAGAGGATACGCTTATCCCGCTAAGCATGCCCTTAGGTAGTTCATAGGATAAGTTAACGTCCTGGATTCTAAGAAAGCCTCTGGACATTAGACCAAGGTACCTGTTTCCATTGAAATCTGGTCTTAGGTAATACTCACTCTTGTTCTCAGGTGTCCACCAATCATGGTCGATTTCATTGGTATCGAACCTATTGTTGAAGGAATTGTGACGAGGGTTTTCCCTTTGGTAAAAGTTATCCTCTCCACCTCCAAAAATACCTGAAAGCATTACATAAAAGCTGAAATTTTTGTATTTGACAGTATTTGACAGACTAAGTCTAAAATTCTCTTGTCTGTAACCCAGTATTCTTCGATCATAATCAGCAGTAATGATACCATCTGGAATACCTTCGGGACCACTTAGGTCTTTAAACTTTGCATCTCCTGGAGTGGCTCCTGTATTGGCGATGTATTCAGTATCAGCCTCCTGAACTACTCCATCATATTCATATCCGTAAATACCATTTAAAGGTTTACCTATAAATAATCTATTGGAAAGGTCATCGTCCTCTATACCATCACCATCATTGTCATCACCATACAACTCAACTAATTTATTTCTGTTTTTCCAGAACATAAGTCCAGAGGTCCATGTGAAATCCTTCTTTGAAATATTGGTAGTTCTTAGGCTTATTTCAATCCCTCTGTTGTCCACTTGACCAAGACTTGATATAATGGAGCTAAAACCTGTCATAATAGGTATTTGCCTCACAAAAATCTGATCGGTTGTGCTGGAAAAATAGAAATCGAGATCCAAAAGAATGTCTCCATTCAACCAGGCAGACTGGAATCCGCCATTAAATGCCGTAGTGGTCTCCCAACCAAGATTTGGGTTCCCCAAGGCGTTTTGTGATATCCCGTACAAAATTGTAGAAGGTGCGTCTCCAAATTCATAGCGAATTCCACCCCCACTTCCACTGGCAAAAGGGGCTAATGTACCATAAGGAGATACGCCCTGATTACCATTTTGGCCATAGGATGCTTTTACCTTCAGGTAATTCAAATAATCCCCTCCTTTGAGGAACTCTTCTTCTGAAAGCGTCCATGAAACACCAAGTGATGGGAAATTACCCCATTTTTTTTCACTACCGAAAACTGATGATCCATCTCTTCTAACAGTAGCAGTCAGGTTATACCGATCTAAATAGGAGTAGCCAATACGGCCTACATATCCAATATTTGCTCTTTCAACAACATTCAGATTATTTCTTTGAATAGTTCCTTTATGGATTCCATTGATACCCAATAAGGTATTGCCGTTATCGGAATAATCATTCCCACTTGCTTCAACCAATTTAGTGTAAGAATAATCCCTTGTTGCTACGAATGTGGCATCGAGATAATGGTCTCCAAATTGTTTGTTATAGTTTATTATATTGTCCATCACATAGGTGTGATAGTTTGTTCTACGATTGGATCCATTTGCCTGAGCCAATGTCTTAGCTACCTCAGTAGGTGAGTATCTTTGGATAAAAGGTTGCACCAATTGTTCCTGGATATAATAATTCTCGTGATAGAACCTGTCCTGAATATTATTATTCGCATTAATGGAATAATTGAATCGATAGGTAAGCCCGTCGATCTTAGGAACTTTAACCAATGCATAAGTTGCTATTCGGTAAAAATTTCTTTTGTCAAGGTCATCAACCCCTTCGCTCAAATCCCATAATGGACTTGGGATAGATGATCCGGTTGGATACCTTTCCAGAAGCGTCCCCGTATTGGATTGAGGATTTTCAGGCATGGCATCCCATCGATAGGGATATCCTTGCGGAGCCATTGAATAAGCCCTGCCAACATTCGCTCCAAGACCTGAATAATTATTATTGTTGTAGGCACCGTCTATTCCTACCTTCAGCCAATCGGTCACCTCTGCATCCAATTTTGAACGCACAGAAATTCTTTGGTAATCGTCACCTACGATAGCACCTTCGTTGCTATTGTAACCACCTGAAAAGTAATAGTTTAATCTATCAGACCTTCCAGCTACAGACACTTGATGGTTTTGGATAGCGCCATTTCTTGAAATCAAATCCATCCAGTCAGTGTCCACACCTTGGGCAAAAAGTCTGGTTCTGGTCACATCATCAAAAACAATTTCAGAGGGTGAATTGATAGAGGGAGTTTGGGCCACATATTTCTGGGTCCACCGATCAAGGTTCATCATGTCAAATTGATTTTGCCAACGGTTGACTCCAAAAGAACCATCATATTTTATGATTGGTTTGTTGGTTTTCCCTCTTTTTGTAGTGATCACAATCACCCCATTTGCAGACCTTGATCCATAAACTGCGGCAGCTGAAGCATCTTTAAGTACATCAATAACGGCTATGTCATCGGGATTAATGTCTGTAATACTTCCCAGATAAATAATCCCATCCAATACGATTAAGGGAGAGTTTGATCCATTAATGGAATTTTGCCCCCTTACCAAAATACCAGGAGTGGAACCCGGGGATGTTTGGGGAGCTACATTAACGCCTGCGATGGTTCCTTGTAATGACTGAAGCGCATTACTGGAAGTCGAAAGCGACAATTCTGAATCTTCCAATTTTACAGTTCCCACTGCACCACTTATGTCTTTTCTACGGGCTGTACCATATCCTACAACCACCACTTCATCCAACGAGGCGATATCTGTAGAAAGTTCTAAATCAATTACTGTCTGATTTCCCACTTCCACTTCTTGGGGAGAAAATCCCAAATAACTAAATATCAAAACGGAGTTGTTATCTGGGACAGTAATAGAATAGCTACCATCAATATCTGTGACCGTCCCTTGAGATGTTCCTTTCACAATAACATTGACACCAGGAATCGTCTCTCCATTTTCGTCCGAAATGGTACCGGTAACCACTTTTTCTAGTTCCACAAATAGATTACTTCTGGATATTTCAGGAGTTGTCAATATTATGTATCGGTCCCTTACAGCATGTTCTACATTGGTCCCAGCAAACAATTGGTTTAAAACGTTGTCAATGGATTCATCGCTAACATCAATGGACACCTTTCTGTTTACATCCACTACTTTCTCACTGAACATAAAATAAAACTCACTTTGAGCTTCAATATCATGGAGAACCTCTCTTATTACATCATTTTCAAAAACCAAGTTAAGTTTCTTCGTTTGGGAGTAGGTTTTTCCAGCAAATACTGTGATGGCTGAAAAAACGATTAAGAAAGAAGTTAATTTAATAATTCTAACTGCTTTTTGGAAATTGGGAATTTCCCCTCCCCTATAATTACGGTTATTTTGTTTCATACTCTTGTAGTATTACGATTTGAAATTGCCCTGTGCAATTCTTCAGGGTTTATAGTAAAATTTAATTGTAGAAATTGTAACATTCCTACCTTTGTAGTAAAACATATTATTTCATAGGCATTTGCTTTTAGGTTAGGTTAAAAATGTATAAATGCGGTATTACCGCTTTTCTATTCGAATTTTCTGTTTTGAAAAAGAACCATCAGCTTTTTTGATCCTGGGGTAAACTTTATAGCTGATGTCGGTAACCTCCTTCATTAAATCAAGGATAACCATGAGTGGATCATCCTCTAAGGTTACTGTATAGGTGTAATCCCTAATCTCATCATTAATTTCAAAATCAACATTAAATTTTCTCCCCATCTTTTCAGCGATGTTGACAATGAGTTCATTCTCAAAAATCATTTTCCCATCTTTCCAGGCAATGTATTTTTCTATGGCGCCAACCGAAGAGGTTATTTCTCCTGAATTTGTATTTATAGTTACATGCTGACCGGGCACTAACCCACCAATCGATTGATTTTTACCTTCAGTCATGCTTCTTTCAACAACTACACGCCCTTCTTCAAGGGTAGTGGCGACAAAATCATCGTTTTGATAAGCAGAAACGTTAAAAGAAGTTCCTAGTGCTTTAATGGTTAGCCCTTTAGTTTTAACAACAAAAGGCTTTTCAGGATTATGAGCCACTTCAAAAAAACCTTCTCCTTGTAGGCTTATTGTCCTTGTGTTACCGCTAAAAATGCGTGGATATTTAATTTTACTTCCGTAATTAAGGTTTACTTTTGAGCCGTCAGACAATTGGACAACCACTCGACTACCAATAGGTGCAATTATTTCCAGTGTATCCACCGAACCAGCAGAGAAATATTGTCCTTGATAATTGTTGGATAACATCAAGAAAACCAAAGCCCCTATCAGTGGTAAAAATAAAACTGCCGCAACACGGCTAAACCAATTAATTACATGTTTTTCTTCCTTTATAGAGATGTCATTAGAATGACTGCTAATATTTATTTCATGGTGTATTTTGTCTAGAATGGCGGTAAATTTTTCCGGGTTATTAATATCCTCTTCTTTATCTGAAGCCTCCCATTCCTCTAAACACCAGTTTTTAAATTCATCCTCATTTTCTCTGGATTTTAACCAGCCAGATAGCTCCTCAAATTCCTGATAGGTACATTTATTATTTAAGTATTTGCCAAGTATTTTTTTATTCATAAACCCACTGAATGCATCCTTCTGAAATGTATAAAATATTAGATTTTAGCCTATAATTAAAATTTAATTTTGTCTCAAACCCTATTATATAATACGCATGGGCCAAATTAGGGGACTAGATAGAATGGAAACTTTCTTAGCAAACCGGACAATTGAAGAAAAAATTATAGCAACTTGATAAACGAATAAAAACGCCTTGACCACCTCACTATAAGTGATTTAAGTAACACACCTGAGACTATAAATAGGTATTCGTAATTGTTATTTTTTAGTCTTATTAATTAGGAAGTAAAACAAAGGCCAGATTTACCTAAATCATTAAATATATAAAAAAGGTATTGATAGCTAATTCATTGTTCAAATTAGATTTTAAAAATTTCAATGCGGTTACTAAGTGATTTTTTACCGTGTTTTCAGATATCCCCAACTGTTGTGCAATTTCTTTGTGACTAAATCCCTTATCACGGCTCATCCCATATATCTCCTGCTGTCTTGAAGTCAATTGAGACAACAAATTTTTAACATTTGCAGTAAGCTCATTAAAGTGGATTTCATTGATTACATTGTCAGGACTTGTAATGCCTTGAACAGCCATTAAATACTCCCTGCTGTTGGACTCGGTAATCTTTTTACGAAGAAGACTAATGGTTGCGTTATAGGCAATCCTCCATATATGAAACACATTTACTTTCAAAGCTAACGGGGTGTTGCATCATCCCGACATTTTCTTAAATTAGTAAGGCTCTTTGTAAGGCCGATTTTTAAACTGTTGCTTCTGATTATTCGGAAAGCACGGGCGCAATCCTGGTTGGGATGCTTGCGATTACTTTAGTGGCGGTTCCGGTTTTTACCGGAAACCCCGTTCAGAATATTTTCTTGCCAAAAGCACATCCCCTTAGAGCCTAAGTTGTCTCATTATGGAACAGGAATTTGTATCAATGCAAGTCATTAATCCGCAGGCTGCGGGTATCGATGTAGGCAGTCGCTCCCATTGGGTGGCTGTGGGGCAATCCGAAAAGGATGTGCGTGAATATGGAGTCTTTAATCAGGATCTGTTCGCTTTGGCAGATTGGTTAAAAGAAAAAGATGTCAAAACAGTGGCCATGGAGAGTACCGGTACTTACTGGCAAAACTTGTATGCGGTTTTGATTTCCAAAGGGCTTCATGTGGTGCTTTGTAATGGAAAGTTTACCAAAAACATCAAAGGTAAGAAAACAGATATAAAGGACTGTCAGTGGATTCAGAAACTGCATACGCTAGGGCTTTTGACCAGTAGTTTTCTGCCTGATGGTAAGACAGAAGAACTCCGGACCTACTGCAGGCAAAGGGCTAATCTACTTCAATTAGCCGCCTCTACATCCAAGAAGATGCAAAAGAACCTTAGGTTGCTCAACTTAAGATTGGACGTAGTGGTCAAGGATATCTGTGGGCTGACTGGTCTGTTGATTATTAGGGCTATTTGTGATGGTGAAACTGATCCAGAAAAACTGGCCTCTTTCAGGCACGGAAACTGCCGGAAAAGTGAAGAAGAGATAGCCAAAGCCTTGCAGACCAATGGCAGGAAAGATTACCTTTTCGCACTCCAGCAGGAACTGGATACCTACGACCACCTCCAAAATAAAATCAATGAGTGCGATATGGAAATTGATAAGATGCTAAATGAAATCATCAATTCCGATGACAATAAGCGACAGCATTTTATCGATGCGAAGCCCCACAAAAGAGTCAACAAAAATACCCCAAAGGACATTGATCTTAATTTGAAGTCCTATCAAATGTTTGAAGGTACTGACCTGCTTGCAATTGAAGGGATGAGTTATTCTACTGTTCTGGCACTAATGAGTGAGGTTGGCCTTGAAGGAATTAGGAAATTCAAAACAGCCAAGCATTTTACATCATGGCTGAGGCTTGCACCTAACAATAAAGTAAGTGGGGGAAAAGTACTTTCCAGTAAAGTTCCAAAAGGAAGCAACAGACTGAAAATCGCATTACGGAATGCTGCCAATGCCATTGGGAACCTGAAGGATTCTACACCACTACGAGACTTCTTCCATAGAATAAGCTTTAGAAAAGGAAGGGTTTCGGCTATAAGTGCCACTGCCCGTAAGCTGGCGGTTATCATCTGGAATATGGTGGTGAAGGGAGTTCCCTATATTAATCCGGAAGGCTATCTCTTCCTAGATCAGAAAAGAAAATTGGGTTTAGTTAAACGGATAAAGAAACAAATCGATAAATTCGGTCTGACTAATGAGGACCTTGGGCTCGAAATTGAGCCAATTTGAAGGTTTTTTTGTAACGTTAGTCAGAATGGTAAAAATAAATGAATCAAAAGATCGGTAAACATCTATTTTATCCCTGTTCTCCCAAATTTTAATAAAAACTTCCTGAACCATACCTTCAGCATCTTCTTTTTGCTTCAAATACCTAAATACAAACCTGTAGAGTTTATGACAGTACATATTGTAAATAGCATCAAAAGCGGTCATGTCTCCTTTTTTTAGGAGTGCTACTAATTCAAGTTTATGATTCTTAGTTTTCAAAAATTTAGATTGTTAACAATCTCAAAAGTACTCATTCAAATGTATAATACAATATTTTTACCGACTATCAGGATGGAAAACCTTTGAAAACAATAATAAAAGTTAAATCAGACAGTATATTGGGTGGAAAGAAATATTGGAAAGCCTTCTAGAACTACTTTTATGCTTTAACCGTTTGTCTTTATAGAATAGCGACGAAGTCAATAGAATAAAAATAATGAATCTTAATCTAAAAAACACTTTCATACAAGAATTACCTGCGGACCCAATTTTGGAAAATAGCCGCAGACAAGTTAAAAAGGCTTGTTTTTCTTATGCTACACTGAAAAAAACTGCAAAACCTGAGCTTTTACATGTCTCTAACGAAATGCTGAAAAACCTAGGTTTGACAGAGGCCGATAGTAAATCCACGGCCTTTTTAAATGTGTTGACAGGAAATACTGTAATGGAAAACACAAAACCTTATGCCATGTGCTATGGAGGCCATCAGTTTGGAAACTGGGCAGGCCAATTAGGTGATGGTAGGGCCATAAACTTATTTGAAGTAGTACATGATCACAAGCAATGGACCGTTCAGCTTAAAGGAGCAGGTACAACGCCCTACTCTCGGACAGCAGATGGATTAGCGGTATTACGCTCCTCAATTCGAGAGTATTTATGCAGTGAGGCCATGCACCACTTAGGCATACCAACCACAAGAGCTTTATCTCTGGCATTAACAGGTGACGAGGTAATGCGTGATGTATTGTACAATGGCAATGCAGAATATGAAAAAGGTGCCGTGGTTAGCCGTATTTCCCCCAGTTTTATACGCTTTGGTAGTTTTGAGATTTTTGCTTCAAGACAAGATACAGAGACACTAAAAACATTAGTAGACTATACCATACGTCACCACTTCTCCCATTTGGGTACTCCTTCGAAAGCTGTTTATATCGCTTTTTTTAATGAAGTCGTTCAACGGACTTTAAGCATGATTGTCGATTGGCAGCGTGTTGGTTTTGTTCATGGAGTAATGAATACGGATAACATGTCCATTTTGGGTTTGACCATTGATTATGGCCCCTATGGTTGGTTAGAGGGTTTTGAAGAAGGTTGGACACCAAACACAACCGACATTCAGCACAAAAGATACCGATATGGCAACCAGCCCAATATAGGCCTATGGAATTTATACCAATTGGCCAATGCCTTGTATCCATTAATTGAAGAGGTAGAACCTTTAGAGGCAGCATTGAATCAATACAGAACAGAATTCCCTAAAGCCATGGCTCAAATGATGTGTGGCAAAATAGGTTTAAAAACAAATGATCAAAAGGACAATGCTATAATCCAGCATTTGGAGACCCTTCTTCAACTAACGGAAACCGATATGACGATTTTCTTTAGGAAATTGGCAGCCTTTAAAAAAGACCAACCGGATGAAGGCCTGGAATTGATTAAAGAGGCATTTTACACTCCCACAGAAGTAACCGATACCATTAAGCAACAATGGAAAGATTGGTTTCAACATTATGCTACCCGTTTGCAAGTGGAAGCAGTCTCGGATTCGGAACGAAAAAAAGCCATGAACGCAATAAATCCCAAATATGTATTGCGCAATTACATGGCTCAACTGGCCATTGATGATGCCGACAAAGGTGATTACGCGCTTATTGATGAATTGTATCAAATGCTAAAAAACCCCTACGCCGAGCAACCTGAAAATGAAAAATGGTTTGCCAAACGACCTGAATGGGCAAGGCATAAAGTGGGCTGCTCCATGCTTTCCTGCAGCTCATAACAAGCTTCTTGTTTGGTAGCTTATTACAAATATTTCATTCACTACTAATGACCCAAGTTCAAGCCAAGATCTTAAGACCGACTAAATCGTCACTGCGAACCCTTTTTTTGGGGCCACTGAGGTGGGAAAGGGTGTGGCCCTCTCTTATTGCTGAGAATTAACACAGTTTTCTCCACGAAATACCCTCACTGAGCCACGAAATGAAGGATTGGTTAGGAAATCAAAGAAATTTAAGTCAATGACAATTTAATTTTCATTATATAGAAACCAACCATGTTATTGGGTTTTATTCACAAACTTCCTATTGGGTATTCTGAGGTACTGTATTCCGATAAAAAATATGTGCTTACGCGTGCGGATTTTAATAGTGGGAAGAGTATTAAAATTTACGCCCAAGAATTGGGGGGCACCAATTTTATAAGTTTAAATTATTATATAACCTCCAGTAAAGAATTGCTAAAACCCTGCGAAATGCCTGAAGAGAAAGTTATTCATTTTTTAAAAAACCTTCAGGTGATAGGTTAATTTCAATCCAATATATAATTCAGGTATTCCTTTTCACTGTTTCACCCCTGTTTTTGCAAAAATATCCTGCAATTCTTTTTCAATTGGAAAAGGCTTTAAAGGGGGCACATTTGCTCCTCCAGGATTGCCCACAGGTACTTTACCTACAAAGGACTTCACTCCTCCAAAAATCAATCGCGGAATTTGTCCGAAGATTTCTTTCAAACTTTTAATCTTAAAACCAAATTGCAACATTTTCCAGTGAACATAACTGTGTGCATAAGGGTATCTTTGTCCCAATATATGGGCTTTTTCCAAATGCATCCATGCATTTTCCAGATTTCCAGCATTGTACTCAATGCTATACTTCTTAATCTCCTCTTTAAAATAAGGTGCTAATTTAGTGGGAATCGAAGTGTAAAGTTTCATACCAAAAACTATTAGGATTTATATTGGAAATATACCTTCAAATCCCTAACGATTTTTACCCACCAAATGGTTGAGAGTAAATCACTTTTTTTAATAAAAAATCATTGAACATATAGGTTATCGTTCAAAATCAGTAAGCAAAAACAAAAGCTAATCCAAGCTAAAAAAACAAGGAAAGGGATAAAATCCCTTTCCTAAATAATATTATTTACCCCACCAATTATCCAGTGAAGCAGTGAGTTTCTTCACTACCTCAGGATGTTTATCGGCTAAGTTGTTTTCTTCCAATGGATCCTTAAGAATATCGTAAAGCAAAACCTCCTGCGTATCCTTATTGGCTACGCCTGGGACTATAATCTTCCATGGACTGGTGATAAGAATTCTGCTTTCAAGCGTTTTTTCCTTAGCATTTACCCCTTTCATGTCATGGGCAAAATCCTGACTGTAAATCACCTTTCTCTTCTTCAGTGCTTTCTTATCCATAATATTGATTCCTTGCATATCCGGAAGCGGATCAAGGCCTACAGCAGCCATAGTAGTCACAGCCATATCAATACTACTGGTCAGATTGGAATGATCCATCTTGGGTTTTATTTTACCTGGCCACTTGTATATGATAGGTGTTCTAATGCCCATGTCTTGTGGGGCTTGTTTGGAACCTTCCACATATTTATTGGGCACATTTGGATCTTGTATCCAACCATTGTCCGTGACAAAAACTACCAAAGTATTGTCAGTAAGTCCTTTCTCCTCCACCCTGTCCAGGAGCTGCCCAACAGTAATGTCAAACCACTCGCACATGGCCCAATAGGCCGCAACTGATTTGGTAGGCGCTAAAGGCAAGTACTTCTGGAGTAAGGAATCCGGTGGATTGTGTGGGGAATGAGGTAAGAAGGGTGCATACCATACAAAGAACGGTTTGTCCTCATCAATCGCATGATCCATAAAATCGAATATAGGATCCATGCCTTCCCGGCCTATTTTAAGCCCTTCATCTCCATGTCTTCCCCCTCGGCTTGGATCACCATGTGTCATTCCATCTGTAAATCCACCCTCTTTGTAGTTTCCACCCCACCATTTCCCAGCCTGAAAAGAAAGGTATCCCAATTTTTTCAAAACCATTGGTATGGTAGGATGTTTCTGAAATTCATCCAGGTAATCCTTGTACAATCTGGATCTGGCCATTTGCCAATCATTATTGTATCGCTTTCCCTTAAAATCAAATTCCGGATCATTTCCGGTAATCCCATGTTGATAAGGATACAATCCTGTAATGATACTGGCTAAGGAAGGACTGCAAAGTGGTGCTGTCACATAACCTCTGGTGAATGTATGTCCTTCACCAGCCAGTTTGTCTATATTTGGCGTTTTAATATGTGGGTGCCCAGTAAATCCATAATCATTCCACGATTGATCATCCGAAAGAATATAGATAATATTGGGTTTCTCTCCTTGGGCATAGGAAGTCATTTTGGTAAATGACACCAAAATAAACATTATTATTACCCATTTTAAAGGACGAATCCTACTTACTTTTTCCATTCTAAATTATTTTGGTTATTGCGTTTTTAATAGCCTGAATTTTGTTCTAATCTGTTAATTAAAATCTGCTCGGCAGGAATAGGTGCCAACAATTTATTTGCTGTCACATTAAAGGAGGCATCAAATAGGAAGGGTTTCATTTCTTTTTCCCTGATCCCATGAGCTGACATGACCTCCACTGCTTTGCCACTTCTCTTTAAATCGTACCACCTTTGGTTCTCGAAACAAAACTCTACCTGGCGTTCATTCATAATCAAGTCTTGTAAACTTGTTTGATCATATCCGTTCAGCGCATCTGTTAGTCCGGCACGGTCTCTCACCATTTCTACATACGGAATGGCTTCTCCTGTTCTGCCCAAACCATTCAAGGCCTCGGCGTACATTAGTAAAACATCTGAATAGCGCAATACAGGCATATTGTCCCCACATCTATCATCAGGTGCAGAAACTGGTGGTTTGAATTTTCCAATATAGGACAATTCTCTTGTTTCACCGTCCCAATCGGGTCCTGTCCAGGTGTTAATTGAAACAGCTTTTCTTTTGTCGCCATCCTCAAAAGCATTTATTAGGTCTTCAGTGGGCATATTCCAGCCTGCAGACACCATACTTATATTCGGTCTGTTTGTGATCTCTCCTTCAGAGCTCCAAGGGGCAAACATAAATATAAACCTATTGGAAAGCTCCCTGTTATTTTCAGAAAACTGGATAGAAAAAAGCGTTTCAGTGAAATCAGGATTAGAAGGATCATACAAATCAGCATATTCAGGAAGTAAACTGTATTGATTGGAATCAATCACTTCTTTGAGAATACTTGCTGCTTCGGTGTAATTTTTTTGGGTAAGATAAACTTTACCTAAAAGTGCCTGGGCCGCATATTTATTGGCTCTACCATCTTCCTGAACAGCAGTAGCATTGGAGAAATGAGTTGTTGCGTTTGTAAGGTCACTGATGATTTGCTGGTAAACCTGCTCCTCAGTTGATCGGTCTATATTGACCGCTTCCTGAGCGGTAATTGGGTTGGTTACCAAAGGAACGCCTCCGTATTGTCGCACCAAATTAAAATAATAGAGGGCCCTTAAGAACAAGGCTTCTCCTTCTGATCTGTCTTTATAGGCTTCATTTGACCAGGATACTCCTTCTCTGTCAATTTCTGCCAACAGCTTATTGCAACGGGTGATCCCATTGTAGGATTCATCCCAAAATTGCCCATAACCACGGTTGTCGGAGGTGATGATAAACTGGTCAATTACACCTCTTACAGCTTCTCCTGTTCTGATATTGTATTGAAAACTCGTATTGTCGGATATCAACTCTGCCAATACCCAATGCAAATCCTTTTCATAATTTCTCATGGGCACGTAACAACCGTTGGCCAACAGGATAAACTCTTCCTGGGTCTGATAGAAATTGCCTTCATTTAAAGTCGTCTCTGGGAAGATCTCGAGAAAATCCTCTGAACAAGAACTCATTCCCAAAAAGACAAGTATATATAGTAACTTTTTCATGTCTGAATAATTTTTGTGAATCTCAGGTTTCGATTACAAATGCGTTTAAAAAGATAAATTAATACCTATGGAAATGGTTCTGGAGAGTGGATAAGAAGTCATATCAAATCCTGGAACCAAGGTATTGTTCTGGTTAGCCGCCTGCCCTTCAGGATTGGCGCCTTTATAATTGGTAAACATGGCCAGATTTTGAACTGTCATGTAGATCCTAGATCCTTTTACCACCTTCAAACGCTCCAGAAAATCACTTGGCAGGGTATATCCTAAAGTAAGATTGGATATTCTCACATAGGAAGCATCTTCTACCCATAAACTTGAAACCCTGTGACCCCAACTAGGTCTGACTTGAGGAATGCCTGAATGAATCCCATCTCCAGGAACTTCTGTGCTCCTCCATCGATTTTCCCAGTCTTGGTCCACATTGAAAAAGCCCTGAAGGTTATCTGTTGTTTGGCGCAGACCATTCATTACTTGTCCGCCACTTTGCCCATTGACTATTATACCCAGGTCAATGTTTTTGTAAGCAAAATTATTGGTGAGCCCAAATATAAAGTCTGGATGAGGGTTTCCAATAATGGTGTAATCCAATACATCATTGATCAGGCCATCTCCATTAACATCCCTATACTTCACATTGCCTTCGTATACCTGAGGCGTTTTTACAATATCAGGATTTTCCATATCCTCTGGCGTATACACTCCCTCTAATACAAAACCGTAAAACTGCCCGATAGGCTTACCTACTACTGAAACGTGAGTGGGATTACCATCATTATTTCCTGCCAGGATCCTAACCGTATTGTCATTTAGAGACATGACTTTGTTTCTATTGAAGGCAATATTGGCATTAATGTCCCAGGTAAAAGCCCCAACATAAGGCGAACCACCCAAGGCAATTTCTAGTCCCATATTTCGAACATTCCCCTGGTTAATGGTTTGTGAATTAAAACCTGTTATGGTAGGAATGACATCATTCAACAACATGTTATTACTTTCCCTTCGGTACAAGTCTATCAATAAGCTAAGTCTGCTTTCGAGGAATTGAAAATCCAGTCCAAGGTCAAATTGATTGGATTCCTCCCATGTCAAAAATGGATTGGCAAGTCCTACGGTAGAAGCGGTTACTTGATTGGTGCCAAACACATATGATCCTGCACTAATGGAGGCAAGGTGCGCATAGTTACCAATATTATTGTTGCCACTTTTACCATAACTTCCCCGGATTTTAAACTCATCTACCCAGTTGATATTTTGGAAAAAATCTTCCTCTGAAACTCTCCATGCTGCAGCGATAGAAGGGAACATGGCAAAGCGGTTTTGATTGCCAAACCTTGAAGATCCATCAGAACGGAAGGTAGCTGTCAACAGGTACTTGTCTTTCAACGCATAATTCACTCTTCCCAAATAAGAAATCATGCTCCACTCGTTGATTGCTTCTCCCCAATTATCAATACTTTGGGCCGCATTAATGGTGGTTATAAGGTCGTTCGGAAAAGGACTTGCTCCTAAGGAAATATTATTGGAAGTAAACTTCTGTGTAGTGTATCCAAGCAAGGCATTGATTCGGTGGTCACCTCTGGTTAAATCATAATTTACCGTATTTTCTATCAACCAATCAAAACTATTGCTTCTGGAGTTATAGGAAGAACCTGTTCCTGGTGTTGGAGGCCTGTTGGACGCGCCAATGGAACTTGGAATATACTGCTCATATTTTGACACTTCAAAAATAGTATTCAAAGAAGACCTGAATCTTAAATTAGGCAGAATCTCCAACTCAGCAAATGCCAATCCAAGGTTTTGGAAAGTGTTTTGCTGCATTTTTATCTCCTGTAAGGCGAATAAAGGGTTCACAAAACTCCATGCAGAATGGAATCGACTTTGAGGGGCTACAATGTATGGCTTAATATTTCCATTGGCATCATAAGGAGTTGAAATGGGATTGGCCCATATACTTACTCCCAATATATCATTTCTATTTAAATTGGTATTTGCTCGGTCTTGCTTGATAAAAGTTGGTTGAATAGATGCCCCAATTTTAAGTTTGTTAGTTACATTGCTTTCAATGCCCAGATTGCTACTAAACCTTTCTATTCCGGTATGTTTCAACACACCCTCTTGCTTGAAGTAACCTAAACTAAAATTTATCCTGGAATCTTTGGTGCCTTTTTGCATGCTAAAATTATGGTCCTGAATTTTAGCTGTCTGTAAAACAAGATCATACCAGTCTGTTCCCTTACCTAATAGGGCATCCAAATTCCTGTATTCCTCAGGGTAATCGGCCAAGGTAGGTTCCCTTCCTTCAGTTTGCCTAACTCCGATATCAATTCTATCGCGTTGGAATTGGGCAAATTCTCTTTGATCTAAAAGTTGTGGTCTTCCCTTCTGTGGCGCTTGCTGTACCCCTACCATTGAAGAAAAATTGATGGTTGTTTGATCAAGTTCACCCTTTTTGGTCGTAATCATTATCACTCCATTGGCACCTCTGGAACCATAAATGGCTGTAGAAGAAGCATCTTTAAGGATCGTTATGGACTCAATATTATTCGGATCAATAAACATCAAAGGGTTTAGGGTTTGATTCATCCCAGAGGAATAAGGCATTCCATCAATCACATAGAGCGGTTCATTGCCTGCTCCAAGGGATCCACTACCCCGGATTTTGACTGAGGTACCTGCTCCTGGCGCACCTGATACTTGCTGGATTTGTACACCTGCCACTTGTCCCACCATTTTCTGGTCCAAGGAGGAAACAGGCAAATTTTTGATCGCTTTCTGATTGACCGATGAAACCGCTCCTGTGACATCCTCTTTTTTCTGGGTTCCATACCCTACTACTACCACCTCATCCAAGGCAGCCTGATCATCCATCAAGGTGATTGAAAAAGTAGTTTGATTGCCTACAATGAATGTTTGGCTTTTATAACCTATAAAGGAGATTTTTATCACCGCACCAGCGTCTGCATTCAAAGAGAATTTTCCATCAATATCAGTTACTGTTCCGGTGGTGGTGCCATCAATAATTACTGTTGCACCGGGGATAGGGTTTCCACCTTCATCCAGTACTGTTCCATTGATAGGTACAAACGCATCCTCGGCATCGTTTATAACTGAAGTGAAATCTGACACTTCCCCTTCCTCATTTTCGGTCGCAAGGCCGGGCTTGACATAAATTGTATTGTTTACTCTTTTAAACTCAAAAGCCGTAACCTGTGCCAGGTGCTGGAGCACTTCTTTCAGGTTGCTTTTCTCATAAGAAAAGGTAAATCGATTGTTATCCTTGACTACTTTTTGATTGTAGGTAAAGTTAAAAAGGGTTTTTTCCTGGATTAGTCCCAGTACCTCTTTAAAAGTATTCGATTGAACGCTAATACTTAGGCTAACATCCTCTAAGTTTTGACTTTTTGAGGTGGTAGCCATTAGAAATTGCATTGCAATCACCTGGACAAGGAAGGCATATAAAAGCCTCTTTGATACCATGATCAATAGTTTTAGTAAATTAATTTCCATAATTTTAAATGCTTAAAATTCTTTTCGGGTTAGTTAATTGATGAGTGTTTTGAGTTGGATCCAGGACTGTTACAGCAGTTTCTGGATCCTTTTCTTATGCGTTGTTCATTACATAGGCTATAAAGATTTATTTACAATTTTTAAGATCAATCGTGATTGTTTTGGTACTTATATCCGTTTGGTATTCAAAATCCAATATGTGTCGCAATCCCATTAAAATCGTTTCTATTCGCTCTCCGGTGTAAGCTCCAGTGATGACACATTCAATCTCTTTTTGTGGCATCTCCACTTCAATATTCACTCCATAGGCACGCTCCAGAATAGAGAAAACAGAAGCTACTGACTCGTCCTCAAAAACCAATTTCCTAGTATGCCAACCAATAAAGAAATCTGGATTCACTTCTTTCACCTGGATTTGATCGGTATTTATAATGGCCTGTTGTCCTGGATTTAATTCAACGCCTTTATTGGATTTTAAATTGGCTACTTTGACCTTACCGCTTGTTACAGTAATCTCAGGCTGATGGTGGGTATTCACATTAAAAGAGGTACCCAAAACAGTTATCTCAGAGGATCCGGTAACCACTTTAAATGGCTTGCTTGGATTTGGCTTGATATCAAAAAAAGCTTCCCCACTCAAATGGACAATGCGCAACTCTTCTGCAAAAGTTTCTGGAAATTCAAGACTGCTATTTTCATTTAAACGTACCTTACTACCATCTGAAAGTGTAACTGTTGAACGCATTCCCTGCTCAGTCCTCTTCACCAACATCGGGATTTCAGCTGCTTGATTTGACATTTCCCAAACAGCTAAGCCTACCAAGGCAAAAAAGAAAAGTACAGCAGCAAATTTTCTAACCATTAAGAATATTCTCCTGCCAGATGATTTTGGCTTTCCTGTGGAGCCTATTTTTTTCCACACGTTTAATTTTGCTGCATTCATTTCATTTTGGGAAGGAGCTTTACCCAAATGTGCCAATTCATCCAATAAAGAATCGAATTGTTCCTTTCTTTTGGGGTCTAACTTCTCAGATCTGTACTTATTTGCCCACTTAATTAATTGCTTCAATTGCATAAAACTCCAAAGGGTTATATAGGGAAGTACCAGAATACCGAAGGATCAGCTAGTCGGCAACGAAAAAAAAAAGATTTTTTTTTCGTTTAGGCTAAATAAAGTGCTGAATTTGATTTAAATGGGGCATTAAAAGAAAAAATTAGGCAACAAATCAATACCAACTAACCAGACAAATTACGATGAACTCTAAGGATTGTCTTAAGAGGTACAAAGCTTTCTTGATGTGATTTTCCACCGTAAAAACAGAAATCCCTAATTTTTCAGAAATCTGTTTATTGCTTAAATAACTAAATCTGCTAAGGGTGAAAACATTTCTACATTTTACAGGCAATTTTTGAATCCCATTCTCCAGCTGCTTACGGGTATCCCTTTCTTCAAGGTACTCATCAGTAGAGCAAATACCTTTTGTATTTTCAATTAAATATAGCTGCTCTTTGTTCCACTTATTTTTTCGGATTTCTTTTGCAATCTGATTCCTTGCAGCACCAAAAAGGTAAGGGAGTACTGTAGGATGACTCAGGTTTGGTGGCTTTCTCCATATGGAAATAAAGATGTTTTGAACTACATCTTCTGCAGTCTCCCTGTCTTGCATGACCTTGAATACAAATCCAAAAACTGGATCAAAATGGCGCTGATAGAGTACTTCAAAAGCCTTATGGTTTTGATGCTCTCCAATCAACTGCAGCAGTTCCTGGTCACTATGATTTGTAATTCTGGTCAATTTTGGGATTTGAACAACTCAACTAGTAATACGCTAATTAAAAGAATAAAATGCACATTCCAAATAAAGATTTTGATAAGAGAATAGGAATTTCAGTATAATCCCAAAACATCAACCTCACAACTTTAGAAATAAAAAGGATTATGCAGATTTATCAAATTACGACCAGCTTTGCTATTGTTTGTATAAAGCTATTTGGAACAAATTAAATTCTTATTAAAAAAATTATAATTATATAGCCAAAAGAAATTTTATCAGTAATATTCTAGCATTAGTTATAAATTAAACTTTCGGAAAATCCCATTCTCCATGGTAATCTGGTTCGATGAACTGGTTTGCTGCCTTATTCCCTTTAAAATTACCTGAGGCTTCATTCCAGTTTAAAAATTGGGTACCAGACCTGGCCGCAATATTTCCCATATGGGCGTACAATGCTACATTTCTACCCGTTTCTATTGGGCAATTGGTAACACCTCTACTTCTCACACAACTTAAAAAATCCAGGACATGAAATTCCATATCGCTTTTCCCTTTAAAATCAAAATTAGCCTTGGCCAATTGTGTGGCTTTTTCACTTTCTCCTTTGTCTCCCTGCCGGATACTCCAATCGCCTCTATCTGCCAAAATAATTCCATTGTCCCCTATGAATTCCACCCCATAGGCTTTGTCATACGGACCTGACTGTATCCCTGCTGTATGTGACCAATGGATCATATAATCGTCCATGGGATAACTGACATCCATAATTTCATAGGTCTCCCGGTAATAAGGGTTCATGTTATAATTGGCCGCAGAAGCAAGCACAGTTTTTGGTTCATCGCTTATATTCTTGGCCCAAAGTGCCATGTCCAACAAATGGACGCCCCAATCGGTCATTAAACCTCCTCCATAATTCCAGAAATGCCTCCAACTACCATGCACATGGTTGGGATTATAGCCTCTTTTTTCTGCTGGACCCTGCCAAAGTGCATAATCCAATCCTTTTGGAACAGCTTGGTTTGGTACTTTAGGTGCTCCCATACCATAAGGAAAATTCGCCCACACATTTACTTTCTTAATTTCTCCAATACCTCCCGCATGAATGTGTTGCATGGCACTATTCCATACTTCCCCACTCCTTTGCTGTTGGCCAACCTGGACTACTCTGCTGTATTTATTGGCTGCGGCCACCATCACATTGCACTCAGCAATACTGTTCGCCAATGGTTTTTCAACATATACATCTTTTCCTGCCTGACAAGCGTATACCGTAATCAGACAATGCCAGTGGTCTGGCGTACCAATAATCACAGCATCTATTTCATCGTTTGCCAGCAACTTCCTGAAATCCCCATAACCTGCTGGGGTTTGCCCGAATTCGTTGTTTACATCTGCTATTCGCTTTTCTAAAACATTTTTATCTACATCACAAATACCCAGGCAGTTGACCTGACCCGTTTTCATCAAGTGACTTAAAATATTGAACCCCTTACTTCTTGCCCCAATCAAGCCAATATTAATTTTATCGTTTGCAGAAAAACTGGGAACACCAAAAGAATTTGAGTGCATTAGCCCTATTCCTGCAACCGTTAAAGTACTGTTTCTAAGAAAAGCTCTTCTGGATTGCTTCATAGTTTTCAAAATTTTATAAATTGAATATATAGATTATACGCTAGTTATGCCATGAATTTAAGTTTTATACTCTATAATTAATGAAAAACCGATGAATAGGCATATTAATTTAGTTTTGGCAATTGGTACACGGGGTTTAATCAAATGGCAACCCAACAATTTTATATTAACGAATTTTCTAGTCCAACGAAAAATTTTTTTCATGTTATAAACTTGAGAATCATCATTTTAGATTAGCGTAAATAAGCAGGGCTATCTACCAAAGCCACAAAGTATTTATTGAAGAAAAAAGTCTAAGAATAGAAAAAAATTTTTACATTCAATATTTATTCTGCTAAGTGACCTTAAACCTTAACAAATAACTCAAAAATAACACAAGATGAAACATATTTTAAGTTCTCTCCTATTTCTCTTTATTGCCATTAATAGCTATGGCAATACCCTTTCAAACAATCAAATGGCCAACCCATTTTTAGGCATGTGGGGCCTGGAAATCGAAGGTGGTGGTATCGGATGGCTTCACGTAAATGAAGACCAGGGTTTTCTAGACGCCGAACTTCTGTGGATTGGAGGAAGTGTATTGCCAGTATCAAACGTTTATCTGGCAGATGAAAACACACTTGTAGTCACTAGAACCAATATTTCAAAGAAAAGTGATGACCGAAGCCATACCATTACCAATACACTGAGAATTGAAAAGACTGGAAACTCTTTAAAAGGAACCATGTCTGGCCCACGAAGAAATGGGGAATACGTAGCAAATTTCACGGGTTTTCCCATGCCTCCAATGCCAGATAAACCAGACCTTTCAAAAGTGGTGTATGGCCAACCAATATCATTGTTCAATGGAAAAGACCTAACGGGTTGGGAATTGATGAACCCCAATCAAAAAAATGGTTTCAAAGTAGAAAATGAAATATTGGTCAATGATCCAGTACAGCCTGAGAATGGAAAGCATATTTCTTATGGAAATATCCGTACCCAGCAAGAATTCAAAGATTTCAACCTCAAACTTGAAGTAAATGTACCGAAGGGAAATAACAGTGGTGTTTATCTCAGAGGAATTTATGAAATTCAGGTGGTAGACTCTTATGGAAATGATTTGGATTCGCACAACATGGGTGCTTTGTACAGCCGTATTCAACCTAGCCAAGCTGCAGAAAAACCTGCAGGAGAATGGCAATCAATGGACATTACTTTAGTCGATCGTCATGTAACCGTAATATTAAACGGTGAAAAAATCATTGACAACCAACCCGCATGGGGACCAACAGGCGGTGCCATGAGTGCTGATGTACTCGCTGCAGGCCCCATCTATTTACAAGGGGACCACGGAAATGTAAGTTACCGCAATATCGTATTGACACCTGTCAAATAAGCAGGATTAGTCGACTTACTTCTAAGGCCTAGAAATTAATAAAAACCACAGGCTTGTTTCTGTGGTTTTTATATTTAAGCATTGGGCTTTAAGTGAAATACTTAATTCAATATGCATCAAAACCACATAGTTTTTTTCTGTCCCAACTTATTTGGCTTACTACTCCCCTATAACGGCATCTCACTTTAATTCGAAAGAAAAACCATGCCTAAACAATATTTAAAAAAATAATATTTAAATTCAAGGCTTTAAACTCGGATTCTGCCAAGTAATTCAGTATTCTATTCCCGATAATAGATTAGGAAAGTGGTTTAATCGCAATGAAATCAGTTCAATTGGCAACTTAGGCACAACACCGCTGTGCCGCTGCCGGAAATAGAGGCGATTGACTGATTATGAATCGATTGCAACACTTCCCCTAAGCACGGGACAGACTAGTACAAATTCTAATGCATAACCCGATTTAAAATTAATCACCCAAATCACATTAAATTTTATTCATTGATGTCCATTAGAAAAGTCCTTGCCAAAATACACTTGATAATTGGCTTGGGAACTGGCTTTCTATTCTCAATTATAGCCCTGTCTGGAGCTTTATATACCTGGGAACCTGAGGTAAGTCGCATTATCTATCAGCATGAAGTTGAAAAACAGGAAAAGCCTTTTGTCACTATTTCAGCAATTAAAAATACCATAAAACAAGCCTTACCTGAAGGTGATTTCCGTACGGCGCTCTACCGCGATCAAGAAAGTAGCATCGAAGTGTTATTGTATGTTCCAGGCACCTATTACCTGGCGCAAATCAATCCTTATACAGCTGAACTCATTCATTTACAAGACATGAAACAGGGTTGGCTCAACCATTTAAAAAACCTGCACCGTAACCTTTTATTGGGCGATATAGGTAGAGAAATTGTACATTGGGTGACATTATTGGCACTACCAATGTTGATTTCTGGCCTGGTATTGTGGTGGCCACTCAAAGGCTGGCCTAAAAAAGAGAAGTTTCAAATTAAATGGACTGTCTCTCCAAAAAAATTAAATTATGATCTCCACAACATCCTGGGTTTTTATGCCACCTGGATCCTGATTTTTAGTATAATCACAGGACTATTTTGGGGATTTGCAGTTGTAAAAAATGTCACCAAGGAAATCAGTGGAGAAAATAAAATGGTCTATGATAGCCCCAATTCCAAGGTTCCAAGTAATGTACAAGAATTAAACACCAACGAACTTTTAAACGAATTGATCAAAAAGTACCATGCTCAATTTTCTGAATCCCAGGTAAGGATAGGTATTCCCCATCGTAAAGATGAGGCCATCCACCTTTCGGTAATTGATCCGTATAAAGGTATCAATGCCGTCGATCATTTTTATCATGATCAATACAGTGGTGAACTTATTCAAGGTGAATTTTTAAATGGTTTATCTGGTGAAAGAAGTACATTTAATTTAATAAATGGAATGGTTTATGACATTCATTTAGGCGGAATCATGGGGCTTCCAGGAAGAATTCTGGTGTTTTTAGCTTCCCTTATTGGCGCCTCACTCCCAATAACAGGATTTATATTCTGGCTTGGCAAAAACAAGAAAACCCGGTAAACTCATAAATCAAGTCAAGCGCCACTATAAATCAAAAGGTAAGTGTTCAACCATGTAATACTTATTGCTCACTTAGATCCTTTACGACATTAAATTTTTTACCAGAAACTAGCGTTGCCCGGACAAAACTCATAATCCATTTAAGTAACTGATTGCTATGAATTAACGATCAATCCATTTGAATGAAAATGTCCAATTAATCTGGCAACTAAATCCTCACTGATCGTTCGAAATATTGCTATTAATGATAATTAATAGCCTTAATTTGAATGATTTCATAATAATGGCATCGAAAAATTGATTTTTTTTGCCTTATTTGCACTAAATCTTAATCCAGAAAACATGTCACAATTCCCACCTTGTCCAAAATGTCAATCTAAATTTGCTTATTCCACTGGAGGTCCATTATTGACCTGTCCAGAATGTGGTCATGAGTGGAACCCCGAAGAAGCAGAAGTAGTCGATTCTGGATTAGAGGTAAAAGATGCAAATGGAAATGTCTTAGTGAATGGAGATTCCGTAATTGTCTTGAAAAATTTGCCTGTAAAAGGATATCCTCAGCCAATAAAAGCGGGCACAAAAGTAAAAAACATTCGTCTTACGGACGGGGATCACAACATTGATTGTAAAATCGCAGGTTTTGGGTCAATGGCTTTAAAGTCTGAATTCGTAAAGAAAGGCTAAACATTATTGACAACTCAAACTGGCTAGAACCATCAATATGGCACAAATTCTATTCGATTGATTTAAGTAAGGTACTATGAATTTAAAGGGCTTCCTGTACCAAAGTTCACAATAGAATTTGTGCCATTTGTCTAAGCATTTAATTCCATACCAATTGGCTTAAGACAGATTTTTAACCTCTCATGATGCTTCTAGGAGTATGGATGCCGCCACATTTTTTAGATTTTAATTTCAAGCCTGTATTTTTTCAGGCTTGAAAAAGCCCAAACCAAGTTAAAGTACATTGCCTAATACTTTAAACGGGAAAAAATTTTCGGTTATATCAGCTAAAAACATTGCTTAACTTAATTGTGGCAAAGAAATAATATTTTTTAAAAGCTATTCCTAACGCTAAAATCACTCACTATCTAAATCCTTTCCCTGAGAATTTTCATCCTCTCAAAACATTTGGGATAATTCTTGTTATACCTTTTGTAATTCGGCCCTATTAGAACAAAACAATTGATCACAAATAGTGTTTTTCATATTACTACCGTTAATTGGTTTTAAAGAAAAACACCTGACATTTAAAGGTGCCTGAGTTTCGGTAATGATTTACAGCTTCCTTGCTAATGGGACACAACAAATACCTGATTTTAGATGGCTTACAATACAAACCTTGTTGATTATTGTTTTTTTAAATTTAACCTCAATTTATTTGAAGGAATAGCATTTCACTTTACTGGAGTTAAGAAACATGAAAAATAATTGGGTAAAGGATTGGTATTCTTCAAAAAATAGAACTCCATACGATTTCCAGAAAGCTTGCCTCAAAAATTACGGCGAAGGAAAAAGTGGCCTATTGAATGCCCCAACAGGCAGTGGCAAAACAATGGCCCTTTGGATACCCATACTCAATGAATATGTAAGTCAATATCCGGACAGTTGGACAAAGCCTAGAAAGAATGGCTTACAGTTGATTTGGATTACGCCGTTACGAGCACTTGCCCAAGACCTAAGCCAAGCCATGATAGAGGTTTGTCAGGAAACTGGCTTGCCATGGAGGATTGCTGTACGAAACGGAGACACCTCTACTAAACAAAGGCAGCAACAAAAAAGAGCCATGCCTGAGTGTCTGATAACCACGCCTGAAAGTCTTCATTTACTAATTGCGCAAAAAGGGAGTCAAGATTTATTTCAAAATCTGAAAGCCATTGTTGTTGATGAATGGCATGAATTATTGGCCAACAAGCGCGGGGTTCAAGTTCAATTGGCCATTAGTTATTTGAGGACCCTTGTCAAAACCCCACTTAAAGTCTGGGGAATATCAGCTACTATAGGTAACCTATCCCAGGCCCACACTGTCTTGTTAGGCCCTCAGACCCCGATATTAATCATAAGGAGTAAGCTTAAGAAAAAGATAAAGGTAACATCTGTTTTACCAGATGAAGTAGAAAAATATCCTTGGGCTGGACATTTAGGTGTTAAGCTATTGCCTAAAATTATTCCAATAGTAGAAAAGAGCCAAACCGTATTGCTCTTTACAAATACGCGTTCTCAGACGGAAATTTGGTATCAAAAAATCTTGGAAGCAAAACCAGAATGGGCAGGGATAATGGCCATGCATCATGGTTCTCTGGACCCTCAAGTTCGGGGATGGGTAGAAAACGCACTTCATGAGAAAAAATTAAAGCTTGTGGTCTGCACTAGCAGTTTAGACCTTGGGGTAGATTTTCGGCCTGTGGACACCATTATCCAGGTGGGTGGACCAAAGGGGGTTACCAGATTTGTACAGCGGGCAGGGCGTTCTGGTCATTCCCCTGGAGCTACCAGTAAAATTTTCTTTGTCCCTACCCATTCCCTGGAATTAATAGAAGCCAGTGCCTTGAGAAAGGCCATAAATAAAGGTGAGTTTGAAGACCAGATCCCCATGGAGGCATGCTATGATGTAGGGGTACAGTTTATGGTCACACTTGCTTTAGGGGATGGATTTGAATCAGAAAAGGCCTACCGAATAATTAAAAGCTGCTTTGCCTATAGAAACCTTTCAAGAGAACAATTCGAATGGATGTTAGCTTTTATTACCGTTGGAGGTAAAGCATTGGGAAACTATGCGGAATTTTCAAAAGTCAGCCTGTCAGAGCAAGGGCTTTATCAGGTAACTGACAGAAAAATAGCCATGCGTCATAGGCTCTCAATTGGCACGATTGTAAGTGATCCTATGATCCAGGTAAAGTTCATTACAGGTGGTTATATAGGCTCAGTGGAAGAGAGTTTTATTACCAAGCTAAAGCCTGGCGACTCTTTTTGGTTTGCGGGACGGAACCTTGAATTTCTAAAAATCAAGGAAATGAAAGCATTAGTAAGAAGGTCAAAAAAGAAAACAGGAACGATTCCCCGGTGGATGGGCGGAAGAATGCCGCTATCTTCAAGGCTTGCGGAAATGATTCGACAGGAGTTACAAAATGCCTCATTAAACCAATTGGACTCCATAGAGTTAAAAACCATACTGCCCATTTTAGAACTTCAAAAAACGATTTCAAGAATACCCGATCAACAATCCTTGCTGATCGAAAAATGTCAAAGCAGAGAAGGCTACCACCTATTTTTCTATCCTTTTGAAGGAAGATTTGTTCACGAAGTTCTCGCTGCTTTAGTCGCTTATAGGATCAGCGTAAGCCATCCAATAAGCCTCAGCATAGCCATGAATGACTATGGCTTTGAATTACTTTCAGAAAGCCCAATTCCCATTGAGGACAGTTTGGAGGAAGATTTATTTCGGATGGAAAATTTAATGGAGGACATATTCGCAAGTATTAATGAAAGTGAAATGGGTAAAAGACGGTTTAGAGAGATTGCGGCAATCGCTGGTTTGGCTTTTCAAGGGTACCCAGGCAAAAATGTACCTACCAGACATCTTCAAGCCAGTTCTGGGATTATTTACGGTGTATTTGAAAGTTACGATCCTGATAACCTGTTGTTAGAACAAGCCCGACAGGAAGTAGTCCAAATACAAATGGAAAAAAACAGATTGTATCAGGTAGTTGAGCGGGTTAACAAACATGAGATCCACTTGATTAACACAAAAAAAATCAGCCCATTTGCCTTTCCTATAATGGTGGATAGACTTAGCCGAAACAACATAAGCTCAGAAAATCTGACCGACAGAATCCTTCGACTACAAGTTGAACTGCTAGATTAAAACTTGTTTAGGAGCATTTTTAAATTTAAATTAGCTTTTTAAATACCAAAATAAATCTAACCTATTCCATTATTTACTTAGTCCTTATGAAATCATTATTACTTACCCTTTTGGTGATCAGTTCGTATATGACCTGTATGGGTCAAACACCACCCAATGGCCCCGAAGTTACGGATCCTGAATGGAATGCTTATGACATAGAAACAGTAGTTGATGGTTTCAATATACCATGGGGATTGGCTTTTTTACCTGATGGAAGTATGTTTATCACGGAGAAATCCGGTGATTTAGTACATTTCAAAAACGGTCAGAAAACCAATATTAAAGGATTGCCTGAAATTTGGGCAAAAGGTCAGGGAGGTCTTCTTGATGTGGCTTTACATCCGGACTTTGAAAACAATAAATGGGTTTATATTTCTTACGCTTCTTCAAGAGGTACTGGAAAAGGTGCTCACACGGCCATAGGCCGCGGTCAATTAGAAGGGAGCGAATTGGTTAATTTTGAAAGACTGTATAAAGCCTCACCTAACACGGAAGCTGGTCAACATTATGGATCAAGAATCGCTTTTGATAAAGAAGGTTACTTGTATTTCTCTATAGGAGAAAGAGGTAATAAATTTGAAAACCCACAAGACATCACCCGTGATGGCGGAAAAGTTTATCGCCTATACGATGACGGAAGGGTACCAGAAGACAATCCATTTTACAATGAATCTGGTGCAAAAAAGGCAATTTATTCTTATGGACACAGAAACCCTCAAGGTATGGCTGTTCATCCAAAAACTGGAAAAGTATGGGTAAATGAGCATGGACCTAGAGGAGGTGATGAAATCAATGTTGTTAAGAAAGGAGCTAATTTTGGCTGGCCAGAAATCACTTACGGCATTAATTATGACGGAACAATATTAAGTGAAGAGACTTCTAAACCAGGAATGGAACAACCATTGTATTATTGGGTACCATCCATTGCTCCTAGTGGTCTAGCTTTTATATCGGAAAGCAAATACCCTGAATGGGAAGGTGACGTATTATCAGGATCATTGAAGTTTGGTTATTTAGAAAAACTTACCATAGAAAACAATAAGGTCACAAAAAGAGAAAAGATTATTGACGGAATGGGAAGAGTTCGAAATGTCGTACTTGGCCCAGACGGAATTATTTATGCCGGAATAGACGGTAAAGGGATTGTCAAAATTGTCCCAAAAGGAAATTAAAATTTAATTGTTCGAACAATTGTAATTGCTGCTGAAAAATTGACTTTTAGCAGCAATTGCTTTTTTGACAGGATAATTGTCCTACATTACAAAATGTCCAAAGAAAAGTATGATTTTATAATTATTGGCGGAGGTTCTGCAGGTAGCGTACTAGCCAATAGATTAAGCAAAGATCCTTCAAATAAAGTACTTGTCATAGAAGCAGGAAGACCTGACCATGGTTGGGATTTTCGAATTCATATGCCTGCGGCCCTTACCTATCCGCTAACCAATAATTTTTACAATTGGGGTTACGAATCCGAGCCAGAACCACACATGCACAACCGAAGGATATTCCAACCTCGTGGAAAAGTATTGGGTGGTTCAAGTGTTATCAATGGAATGATTTTTATTCGTGGCAATGCCATGGATTATGAAAAATGGGGCAATGAAAAAGGGATGGAAAAATGGGATTATTCCCATTGTCTACCTTATTTCAAACGACTAGAAAACCGCCTTATTGGTGGTGACACCTACAGAGGGGATAAAGGCCCCCTTTACTTGACCACACCTAAATGTGACAATCCATTATTCAAAGCTTTTTTTGAATCTGTTCAGGAAGCTGGATATCCTCTGACTGACGATGTCAACGGCTATCAGCAAGAGGGCTTTGGAAAGTTTGATGCCACCATCTATAAAGGTAAAAGATGGAATGCCGCAAGGGCCTATGTCCACCCTATTAAAGACCGTAAAAACTTAACGATTCACCTAAAGTCAACTGTCAGCAAAATCTTGTTTGAAGGCACTACTGCAATTGGCGTGGATTATATTAAAAACGGAAAAAAAGCACAGGCCTTCGGTGAAAAAATTATTTGTTGTGGTGGAGCCATTAATACACCACAAGTGCTACAACTTTCTGGTATAGGCAATGGCAAGGAGCTTAAAAAATTAGGCATACCTGTAGTAGCAGACCTCAAAGGTGTAGGTGAGAATTTACAAGACCACCTGGAAGTGTATGTGCAATGGGCGGCTAAAAAACCTGTTAGTCTTTACCCTTCACTAAAATTTTATAACCAACCAAAAATAGGCCTTGAGTGGTTGTTCAAAGGAACCGGTGTGGGCGCAAGCAATCATTTTGAGGCTGGAGGATTTATCCGCGGAAATGATGCCGTTGCTTACCCTAATCTACAGTATCACTTTTTACCTATAGCCATTCGATACGATGGTTCTGCACCAAATGAAGGCCATGGCTTCCAATTACATGTAGGCCCTATGAATACGGATGTTAGAGGTCATGTGAAAATAAAATCTTCAGATCCGGGAATGTATCCCAGCATAAAATTCAACTACCTTTCCACCGAACAGGAAAAGAAAGAGTGGATAGAAGCAATCAAGGTTACAAGAAAGCTAATCAATCAAACTGCTTTTGATGAGTTAAGGGGAAAAGAATTGTCTCCAGGAGCAAGTGTAGAAACAGATGAGGAAATCCTTGATTTTGTTGCTCGAGAGGGCGAAAGTGCCTACCATCCTAGTTGTACAGCCAAAATGGGCTATGATGACATGTCCGTAGTAGATGCCAATTTAAAAGTCCATGGCATAGACAACCTATATGTTGTAGATGCTTCTGTAATGCCTCATATTACCAATGGCAATATCTATGCTCCAGTCCTTATGATTGCCGAAAAAGCGGCCGACATACTTCTTGGAAATACTCCTGAGGCTCCTCAAGAGGTTCCTTATTACAAATACCTTCCTGAAAAAGAACAAAACCAATCTTCCAATTGATCAAAACTACAAATCTATATATAGATGGTTCCTGGCAAGATGCCATTTCAAAAGAAGTCAGAACCATTTACAACCCATTTGACAATCAACCTTTAGCTACTGTAGCAGAAGGTGATAGAGTAGATGCACAGAATGCCATCAAAAGTGCCAAAGCTGCTTTTGAATCTGAAGAATGGCGAAATCTTTCTGCGACTGAACGAGGAAGGATGGTCTATATTTTAGGAGACCTTATTGAGAAGAATAAAGAAGAACTAGCAGAACTAGAAACTTTAAATACTGGAAAAACTCTTGCTGAAAGTCTTTGGGACATGGAGGATATCGCAGGGATATTTAGGTATTATGGGGGGCTTGCTGACAAAAATGAAGGAGAGAGCATCGCCAGCCCAAATCCCAATAGTCAAAGCCTATTGGTAAAGGAACCGATAGGTGTTGTGGGCATGATTTGCCCCTGGAACTACCCCCTTCTTCAGGCGGCATGGAAAATAGCACCAGCATTGGCTGCTGGATGCACAATGGTGATTAAACCAAGTGAATTCACGCCATTAACTACCCTTTTGTGGGCGGGTTTGACAGAAGAGGTAGGATTCCCTAAAGGGGTTGTCAATATCGTTTTAGGTCCAGGTCATACTATAGGTGCTGAGCTTGCCGAAAACTGGGAGGTAGACATGGTCTCTTTCACAGGAGGAGTAGTCACTGGTAAAAAAATAATGCAGGCAGCTGCAGGTAATGTCAAAAAAGTTGCACTGGAACTTGGGGGTAAAAACCCTCATATTCTTTTTGAAGATGGAGATTGGGAGACGGCTATAGATTTTATATTGAACGGCGTATTTTTCCACGCAGGACAAATTTGCTCTGCAGGCACCAGAGTAATGGTGGCTTCTTCTATTCATGACAAGGTGGTAAAACACCTGGAACAAAGGATAAGTAAAATTCGTCTCGGAAACGGAATGGATAAGGACACACAAATGGGTCCTTTAATTTCCCAAGCCCAATTGGATAAAGTGACAAATCACGTTCAAAAGGCCATTAAGGAAGGTGCTGAATTAGTTGTTGGAGGCAAGAAACCTACCGACCCAGCATTAATAAACGGTTTCTTCTATGAGCCTACCTTGCTTACTGGTTGCACTGCCAATATGGCGATTGTAAAAGAAGAAGTGTTTGGCCCTGTAATCCATGTGGAGAAATTCGACACGGAGGATGAAGCCATCAAAAAAGCAAATGACACCATTTATGGTTTATCAGCAGGTTTCTGGACCCGTGATGCTCAAAGAATAGAAAGGGTATCAAAAGCGCTTCGATTTGGCACCATTTGGGTCAATGATTTCAATGTCTATTTTGTGCAAGCCCCCTGGGGTGGCTACAAACAATCAGGCCAAGGCCGAGAACTTGGCCATGCCGGATTGGAAGAGTTTCAAGAAATAAAACATATTTATCAAAACTTCAACCCCTCGCCCTTAAACTGGTTCGGAAATTAAACCACCAAAGTTATCGATACCAAGACCTTAGGAATCCTCATAACAGTAATATTTTATTTAATTATTCTTTACATTGGATATTATGCCAGTAAAAAAGAATCCGGTGACCAAACATCACAAGGGCTTTTACTAGCTGGTCGCCGAATGCCCGCCTGGATCGGGATTTTCACCATGACTGCAACATGGGTAGGTGGCGGATACCTCATAGGCACAAGCGAAGCCGTATATGATAGCGCCAGAGGACTGGTTTGGGCGCAAGCTCCTTGGGGTTATGCCTTAAGTTTAATATTGGGGGGCTTGTTCTTTGCAAAAAAAATCCGAAGTTTTGGGTATACCACATTCATCGATGTATTCGAACATAAATACGGCAAAAAAACTGCTGCAATTTTATTTATCCCAGCGCTTATAGGGGAAATTTTCTGGAGTGCTGCTATTCTGGCAGCCTTGGGAATAACCTTCGCCACCATTTTTGAATTGGACCTGGAAACATCTATTTTGGTTTCAGCAAGTATAGCTATAGGCTATACCATGATGGGGGGATTATGGTCAGTAGCTTATACGGATGTAGTCCAACTTATTTTCATAATAGTAGGCTTAGGCATCTCTATTCCATTTGCTTTGGATAAAATCGGTGGAATAGATGCTGCATTGACCATTTATGACCAACAAATAGCAAACGGATTCACCTTATTCCCAAGTCTAAACGCCTTTACAGGAAATGATCCGGCATGGGGAAATAGTATATGGGTGTGGCTTGATTTTGCCTTGCTCCTGATCATGGGTGGAATTCCCTGGCAGGTATATTTTCAGCGGGTCTTGTCTTCAAATTCGGATAGGTCAGCGGTCAGGTTGTCCATTTTGGGAGGAATATGTTGTGCTTTAATGGCCATCCCTGCGATACTAATTGGCGTTGCGGGTGTTGGCTTCGATTGGACGCAATCTACCTTAGGGGTAGCCCCTGAACCAACCATGGTCCTACCTTATGTATTGCTAGAAATGACTCCTCCAATCGTTGCAGCATTGGGGCTTGGGGCTGTAGCGGCAGCGGTGATGTCTTCAGTAGATTCTTCCATATTATCTGCTGCTTCAATGTTTACCTGGAATTTTTACAGACCATTGATCAACCCTTCCTGTACGGACAAACAAATCAAAGGATCAATTAGATTGGCCATATTGATAATAGGTATGATTTCTACCTGGCTTGCCTTAACACTTCAAAGTGTATATGAGCTATGGTACCTTTGTGCCGATCTCGTATATGTTGTCTTGTTCCCTCAATTGGTGATGGCATTGTACTTTAAAAAAGCAAATAAAAATGGAGCCATTGCAGGAATAATCGTTGGTTTATTATTAAGGTTTGGTGGCGGTGAACCCATCTTTGGGATTTCTCCATTCCTACCTTACCCGATGGAGGACCCTATTGCAGGAATTCAATTTCCATTTAGAACATTCTCCATGGTTTGCAGTTTAATAACTATTCCAATAGTATCTTTGCTTTTTCCTGATAAAAATCAGATTGATAAACCCACTTTAATAAATGAATCTTCAAGTTAAATTATTCTTTCTTTTACTTTTTGCTATTTCACTACCTCTAAAAGCACAGGTACCCATCATCCTCGATGCCGATTTGGATTCTGACGTAGATGATGTTGGCGCTTTGGCAATGCTCCATACTCTGGAAGACAATCAACGAATCAAAATTTTAGGTGTGGTTGTCACTAGTGATGATATAGATGCTGCAGGCTGTGCCGCTGCAATCAACACTTATTACGGTAGACCTGATATACCGATTGCTGTCGAAAAAGGGCTTGCTCTCAGGAGTTTCTCAAAATACACGAAAACATTAGCGACAGCATTTCCTCATCCTTTAAAACAAGACCGGGAGCCTGAGGACGCCACTCAACTTTACAGAAGATTGCTTGCCAATTCTCCTGACAATAGCATTATCATTATAAGCATTGGCCATTTGACAAATGTGCGTAATTTATTGGAATCCAAGCCTGATAAAATTAGTCCATTGGACGGCAAGGAACTGATCAAAAAAAAGGTGAAACTTTGGTCCTGCATGGGTGGGCAATTTCCAAATGGAAAAGAAGCTAATTTTTATCGACCTGATCCAGAGTCTACTCAAGTTGCTGTAAAGAACTGGCCAGGAGAAGTGATTTTTTCTGGTTGGGAAATAGGTAATGACATCATCACTGGGGCTGATTTTCTAAAAAATGCGCTTCCTGCTGACCATCCTGTTAGCCTTGCCTATAAATTATTCAATGACTATTCAGGAAGACAAAGCTGGGACCAGACTTCCATCCTTTTTGCCCTTTCTGAAAAAAAGTATTGGGAAATGAGCCCCAAAGGCAATGTTCTCGTTAATAAAGATGGAAGCAATACCTGGCAAGAAGATCCTGAAGGATTACATCGATACTTGATTGAATATTTACCTCCTTCTGAAATTGCAAAAACAATTGATTCTATAATGATTGGCGTTTATAGGCCTGGTTTTTGAGGCATTTAGTGCTACTTGAGTTATTTATTCAACGTTCGGTTTTATCAATCATTAAATAGAAACTGAGACCATAACCACAAACTTTTATTGTATGAAAGCATCTGATTTATTTGTAAAAGCACTGGAAAAAGAAGGTGTAGAATATATTTTTGGTCTTCCAGGAGAGGAAAATCTCGATATTTTAGAGTCCTTGACCCACTCAAAAATAAAATTAATCTTAACAAGGCATGAGCAGGGAGCCGGATTTATGGCGGCTACTTATGGAAGGCTTACAGGAAAACCAGGCGTATGCATGTCCACATTAGGTCCTGGTGCTACCAACTTGTTTACTCCGGGAGCTTACGCACAATTGGGTGCGATGCCAATGCTCATGATTACTGGACAAAAGCCCATTAAGAAAAGCAAGCAAGCACGTTTTCAAATAATAGATGTGGTCGATATGATGAGACCGATCACCAAATACACAAAGCAAATCGTAGATGGCAATGTTATCGCTTCTAACATCCGTGAGGCTTTCCGTTTGGCGACAGAAGAACGACCAGGAGCTGTTCACCTTGAACTCCCTGAAGATATAGCACAAGAAGAAGTTGATGACCATGTTTTTGAGGTAGTAGGCCATTTATCACCAAAACCAGATGATGCTGCGATTCGCTCCGCAGCTGAAATGATTCAAAATGCTAAAATGCCTCTTTTACTTATAGGGGCAGGAGCCAACCGAACAGTGATATGCAAAGCACTTGCTGAGTTCGTTGATAAAACGGGAATCTATTTTTTCACTACACAAATGGGTAAAGGAGTAATCGACGAAAGACACCCTAAATACCTTGGTACTGCCGCGCTGTCCAGCAATGATTTTGTGCATGCTGCAATTGATGAATCTGACTTAATCATCAACGTAGGCCATGATGTGATTGAAAAGCCCCCTTTCTTCATGAAACAGGGTGGTAAAAAGGTTATCCATGTTAACTTTTCTGCTGCAGAAGTAGATCCAGTATATTTCCCACAACTAAACGTTGTCGGTGATATCACTAGTTCTGTAGAGAAATTATCCGAGACAGTGAAACCTTCAAATGGCTGGGATTTTAGTTTCTACAAAAAAGTAAAAAAAGAAGTTTCGGCACATCTTGGTAAATACTTCGAGGACGAACGCTTCCCTACCCTACCCCAAAGATTAGTGAATTTATTGAGAAATAAACTTGGGGGAAAAGACGTGATTACGCTGGACAATGGTGTTTATAAAATATGGTTTGCCAGGAATTATACTTGTTATCATCCCAACACCCTTTTACTAGACAACGCATTGGCAACCATGGGCGCTGGGCTACCATCTGCCATGTGTGTAAAATTGTTAAACCCGGATAAAAAGGTGGTAGCTATATGTGGTGATGGAGGATTTATGATGAATTCCCAGGAACTGGAGACCGCCGTTCGTCTTGGACTAAATATGGTCGTAATCATCCTTAATGATGAATCGTATGGAATGATCAAGTGGAAACAAAAAGACATGGGATTTAAAGATTTTGGTTTAGATTTTAAGAATCCTGACTTTGTCCAATATGCCAATAGTTATGGCGCACATGGCCACCGTCCCGAAAGTGACAAAGAATTACAAGAAATTCTGGATAAAGCACTTAATAGTCCGGGAGTACATGTAATCGACCTAAAAGTTGATTACTCTTTAAACCACCCGATTTTAAATGTAATGTTGAAAGAAAAAATTTCGAAGTTATGAATGACCAACTAAAAGTATATTCACCTTATGACAAAACGCTAATAGGTACATTACCTATGGCCAACGAAGATGAGTTGGAGCAAAAAATAAAAACTGCTCATGCCCTTTTTCAAGATAGAAACCAATGGATTCCAGCGCATAAAAGAATTGCTATTCTGGAAAAAGCAAGGGCTTTGATGGAGGAAAAAGTAGAAGAATTAACCAATAAAGCTGCTCAGGAAGGCGGAAAACCATACCAAGACTCCAAAGTAGAGGTAAAAAGAGCGATAAACGGATTGAAAATCGCTACAGAAGAAATCTCTCATATGAAAGGTGGACAAATTCCAATGGGAATTACCGAATCTTCCGTGAATAGATTGGCCTTTACTATCCGTGAACCAATTGGCGTGGTCGCTTCTTTGTCTGCATTCAATCACCCTTTAAATCTAATTGTTCACCAGGTAATAACAGCTTTCGCTGCAGGTTGTCCGGTTATCGTCAAACCAGCCAGTAAAACACCATTTTCCTGCCTGGCACTGGTAGAGATACTAGAGGAGGCTGGCGTTCCGGATGGTTGGGTACAAACCATCAATTGTAGCAATCAGCTTTCGGAAAAATTGATTAGCGATAAACGAATTAATTTTCTATCCTTTATTGGCTCTGCTAAAGTTGGCTGGTCACTAAAATCAAAAATGGCACCAGGAACAAGGTGTGCATTGGAACATGGAGGGGCTGCACCTGTGATAGTAGAAGCAGACGCTGTGATGGAAGACATGTTACCCTTATTGGTGAAGGGTGGTTTTTACCATGCAGGACAAGTATGCGTTTCTGTCCAAAAAGTGTTTGCACATCGATCCATTGCAGAAAAACTAGCAAAAGACATTGCTGCCTCTGCTAAAAAATTAAAAGTAGGTGATCCATTGGCAAAGGACACAGAGGTTGGTCCATTGATTCAAACCGGAGAAGTAGATCGTGTAGATGAATGGGTGAAAGAAGCCATTTCTGGTGGTGCTAAGCTGCTATGTGGTGGTAAAAAAATCAGTGACACTTGCTACGAACCTACGGTATTACTCAATCCATCAAATGAGGCCAAGGTTTCAAAATTAGAAATTTTTGGCCCTGTAGTATGTGTCTACGCCTATGACGATAGAGATGAAGCCATTGCATTGGCCAACAGTCTTGAATTCCACTTTCAAGCGGCTGTCTTCACAAAAGATTTAGACGTCGCCTTAGATACGGTTCATAAATTAAATGCTACTGCTGTTATGGTAAATGACCATACTGCCTTTAGAGTAGATTGGATGCCTTTTGGGGGAAGAGATGTATCGGGTGAAGGAATGGGAGGAATACCCTACTCTATGCATGAGATGACCCGTGAAAAACTCATGGTTTTTAAAAGCAAATTATTACCTTGATCTTTATTTATTATCAACATAAAAAAGGCTTTTCAATTGATTTGAATAGCCTTTTTTATTTCAACCTAGTAGCAATAGCAAAGGCTTATTCGAGCAAAATTAAGAGACCACAATAATTTATTTTTTGCATCCGTGCAGATATTGTGATATTTTAGAGTACACTTATTTTAATCAGCTGTTGCTATGAATACTGATGTCAATTTTTATTTCGTCAAAGCCAGAAAGTGGCAAGCAGAAATGAGTCTATTAAGAAAGGTCATTTTGGAATTCCCATTGACCGAAGAGTTAAAATGGGGTGTTCCCTGCTACACAATGCCCTCAAAAACCTCTGAAAAGAAGCATAATAATGTGCTTTTGATTCATGCTTTTAAGGAGTATTGTGCTGTATTGTTTATAAAAGGGGCACTACTAATTGATACCGACAAGGTCCTTGTCCAGCAGACTGAAAATGTGCAGTCAGCTAGACAAATGCGATTTACAAATGAAGAAGAGGTGAACAGGCTTTCACCAACCTTAAAAGTTTTAATCGAAGAAGCCATTTCAATAGAGAAAAAAGGCTTAAAAGTACCAAAGAAAAAAACAACAGAATATGCCATTCCTGAAGAATTTCAGATGGAACTAAATAAAGATCCTGGCTTACAGGCTGGTTTTAAATCACTTACTCCTGGGAGACAACGGGCCTATCTATTGTACTTCTCTTCTGCAAAACAATCTAAGACCCGATTCACAAGAATAGAAAAATACAGGAACAATATCCTTAATGGCAAAGGCTTGGATGATTAAAAGACCAATTGCTCCAAATAAAATCAGTAAAACGAAAAGAAATCCATGAACTTAGGTGTTGACCATTATTTAAAAGATGGCTGTGGGCGTTGCCCATTGGGAGCTACCCCCGCCTGTAAAGTCAATAACTGGCAGCAAGAGTTGAAATATCTAAGAAAAATCATTCTTAGCTGTGGCCTGACGGAACAGATAAAGTGGGGCGTTCCTTGTTACACTATTCATAATCCCAAAACAAGCAAGTCAGAAAGCAACGTACTAATAATGAGTGCTTTTAAAGAATTTTGCGCAGTAAGTTTTTTTAAAGGGGCTTTGCTCAAAAATGCGGACAATATCCTTGAAAAACCTGGTGAAAACACACAGGCAGCTCGAATAATAAAATTTACCAATCTCCAGCAAATATTGGATAAAGAAGGTCAATTGAGAAATTGGATCTTTGAAGCCATAGAAGTAGAAAAATCAGGTTTAAAGGTGAAAATAAAGGATACCTCCAATGAAGTTTTGCCCGAAGAATTAAAGTCAAAATTTACCGAATATCCAGACTTTAAACTGGCTTTCAAGGCATTAACTCCAGGAAGGCAGAGAGGCTATATTTTGTATTTTTCGCAACCAAAACAGTCCAAAACCCGGGTTTCCCGAATAGCAAAATGTATCCCCAATATATTGGATGGAAAAGGTCTTCAAAACAAATAGCTTAATAAAAAATTCAATAAATTCACACCAAAAAACATGGAGAAGAAAGTCGCGATTTTAAGAGGAATTAATGTTGGCGGAAAAAGAAAAATCCTAATGGCAGACTTAAAAGCCTTGTTTGAAAAATTGGGATTTAAAGAGGTCTTGACCTATATTCAAAGTGGAAATGTTATTTTCACTTCTGAAAATAAAACTAGCAAAACCGAAATGGCCGATTCAATCGAAAAATCAATTAAAAGTGAGTTCGGCTTCGATGTTCCGGTCATTGTAAGAGCTGCTCAGGAATTACACAATACTTTTAAAAACAACCCTTTTTACGGGGAAGCTGGTACAGAAATTTCCAAACTTCACATAACATTCCTAAACAATGAACCTGAAAAGGAACACCTTGAGAAAATTCAAAGATTGGATTTTAATCCTGATAAATTCATAATTAAAGGAAAAGATGTTTTCATTTATTGCGAAGGCAAATACCATCAGTCCAAGTTAACCAATAACTTTTTTGAGAGTAAACTTAAAACCTCTGCAACTACAAGGAACTTAAAAACCGTCAAAAAACTTTGCGAATTAAGCCTATAAACCCACCCAATGAAAAAGGATATGAACTCATTGCTAATGAAATCCTTAATTATTTTAAGTAATTTAAAAATTCAATTGACATATTTTTAAAAATCAAGCATTTATAAACTCCCAAAATATTTAACCAAACTTATCCCATGAAAAGAATTGTATTGATTTTATGCTTTGCCTTATCGGCATTGTTTACCTATGCGCAGGGAGACAACTATGAAATCGCTGAGAACATCCCGTACTATAAGAATGAAATAAGAAAATCAGACGCTTACTTGTCTGAACGATGCGTTCTGGATATTTACTACCCAAAAGGCGTAGAGAATTTTGCCACAGTAGTATGGTTTCATGGGGGAGGAATTACAAATGGTAAAAAAGAAATCCCTGAAGCCCTAAAAAATAAAGGTATAGCTATAATTGGTGTCAATTATAGGTTATCCCCAAAGGTGAAAGCCCCCGAATACATTAAGGATGCGGCAGCAGCGGTTGCCTGGGCCTTTCAAAACATAGCGGACTATGGAGGAGACCCATCTCGTATATTTGTCTCCGGACATTCTGCAGGTGGGTATTTGGCGAGTATGATAGGTTTAGATAAATCTTATTTAGGAACCCATGGAATTGACGCTAATGACATTGCCGGATTGATTCCATTTAGCGGCCACACGATTACCCATTTCACGGTGCGTGGGGAACAGGGGATTCCTGGAGAACAACCAACCATTGATAAATATGCGCCGCTATTTCATGTTCGTAAAGATGCTCCTCCGCTTTTATTGATTACCGGGGACCGTGAACGCGAACTTTTGGGCAGGTATGAGGAGAATGCCTATCTAATGCGTATGATGAAAGTGGTGGGACATAAAGAAACTGTCTTGTATGAAATGGATGGATATGGACATGGCATGACGCATCCTGCCTTTCCTTTATTAATCAATGAAATCAAAAGAATTACGGAAAAATAATCCTTGCTAAATTGCAAGTCTCTAATTGTGCAGCTACTTTGAAAAAGGGATGCATTGATGTAAAATACAAAGCCTTAAAAAACCATTTTGGATTAGAAAACCAGTTGGTCGAAAATAAAAAAATAAATTTAGCTAAAACCATACCTATGGATCAGTCCAATATTAAAGACATTCCCTCAGCATACCCAAAAATTCAAGCCAAATCGGAGGAAATTGGCTTTAGCATGCCCTCTGATTTGTACATTGGCAGTTTGCTAAAAACACTTATTTCCTCTCGTAAAAATGCCAATATTTTGGAATTGGGTACAGGGATTGGTTTGTCATTGGCCTGGATGGTGGATGGATTGGGAAAAGATGGTTTACTTACCACCATTGATAACGATCCTAAATTAACGAAAATTGCGCAGGACTTTTTTGGAACAGACCCAAGGCTTTCTATCCTTTGTGAAGATGGCGAAAAATGGATAAAAGGCTATTCGGGCCCGCAATTCGATTTAATCTTTGCCGATGCATGGCCAGGGAAATACAGCCAGATAGATGAAATATTATCTATGATAAAAGTCGGTGGCTTTTACATAATTGATGACATGAATCAACAGACAAACTGGCCAATAGGACATGCGGAAAAAGCCGAAAACCTAGTTAAATACCTTGAAAAAAGAGAAGACTTTAACCTAACCAAAATGAATTGGTCAACGGGTGTAATTCTTATGACAAAAGTAAAGCAGACTAAGGGAAAACATTAATATTTCAAATATAAACCTATCCCAAAGAACCGTAAGAAATCGCATTTAGAGGACTCGTTTTGGTCTAAAAATCGTAAATAGCACATTCAAACTTTAAGGACATTAAAATGGCTTTACCCAATATATTTAACAAAAGTGTGACCGATGAAATGATTGCACGAATCAATAAGCTGAAAGCGGATACAAAACCTGCATGGGGTAAAATGTCGGCTCCTCAAATGCTTGCCCACTGCAATGTGACATATGAAATGGTGTACGAGAACAAACACCCCAAGCCAAATTTTTTCTTGAAGTTTATTTTAAAAACTTTCGTAAAAAACATAGTTGTTGGAGAAAAGCCATACAAACGCAATTCCCAAACAGCTCCGGCTTTCCTGATTACAGATTCAAGGGATTTTGATTTAGAACGTAAAAGGCTCATCGATTACCTGAAACATACACAGGAACTAGGAGAAGAAAGCTTCGACAATAAGGAATCTCATTCCTTTGGCAAGCTTAGCAAAATAGAATGGAACAATATGTTTTACAAGCATCTTGACCACCATTTGACGCAATTTGGGGTTTAAATAATTTTACTATATTCTTTTTTTTCCAAATTCGAGAGGTGCTAACAAAATGTATCGGTCCAAGCCTAGGAATTTAAACGCTCCAGAGATTTTAATTTAGGAAACATCATTTGTAAATTATACTTCTTAAATACTTATAAATTTGGGTAGGTTAGAATTTCAACACTGCTTATAGAGGAGTTGGTAAAACATAGAATAATTTAACGATGAATAGGCCTACAAATAAAAATCTTTTACCCTTCCCGGAATTTGCTAAACGGGTTATCAATTATGGATCCATTGCTTCTGCCATTCTTATAATCTCTCTGGGAATAGGCATATTGGGTTACCACTTTATTGGTGAATTGGAATGGATCGACAGTTTGTACAATGCATCAATGATATTGACTGGTATGGGGCCTATTGATGAAATGTCTACTGACGCAGCCAAGATATTTGCTTCAGGCTATGCGCTTTTCAGTGGCGTAATATTTTTAAGTACAGTCGCCATTTTTTTTGCTCCTTTTGCGCACAGGTTGATGCATTTATTCCATATAGAATCAAATGATTAAGGCTAAAAAATCAATTCCTTATAATCATTTGATCCGTACAGAAAACTTGTCCTATACTATTAATACCATCAAACAATCCCTTAACCAATTGAAGAAAATAGACTCTTTTTACCACAACACGCCTGAACCTGAGCGAAGTGTATTTTTGGCTATCAGTAATTTCATACTATCTCTGGATGGAAATATCAGCACTGATTTGAAATACGGCATGCCCTTTTTTAGCTTTAAGAATAAAATGTGTTGCTACCTGTGGAAAGACAAGAAAACAAATGAACCCTATATCGGAATTGTTGAGGGAAATAGAATTAACCACCCCCAACTAGAAAAAGGCAATCGAAGTCGGATGAAGATTTTACGCGTTGACCCTAATTTAGACATTGACATAGAGACCATCGGTGAGATATTAAACAGCGTAATTGCCCTATATAAAGATGGGACCATCAAAATCAAATAATTGAAGTGCTCAATTTTCTGCAGGGATTTTGGTAGCAAAAATAGCTAAGCTATTATAATCAGAATTTCAATCTAATGTTAGTCATTCACCAATAAACAAATGGTAATAAAGCCTTTAGAAAGTTAAAATTCCCACTATATATTTCTATTTTCCACAGTAATCGCCTATTATAGTGGTTAATTCTTCCAACTAGCCCAAAAGGACCAAACATGCAATTTTACAATTACAAGCGAAGAGATTTACGCGTTGGAGCACACCTTTTAGGTGCAATCCTACTATTGATAAGTGTTTTCGTCTTACTTAGTCCCCTTTTTATTGAAGCTGGAGATAATTTGCAAAAAACCTTATGGGTTGGATCAATTTCTTTCATTATTGGACTCCTTATTATCAATACCTATGAGGGCACCTTGATTAATCTTGATGACCATAAAGTCAAGGATTACTTTTCATTTTGTGGTTTTAAAACTGGAGATTGGAGAAAACTACCTTTGGTTAAAACCATCAAGTTGGTCCCAATAGAACAAAAAACCACCAATACACCGAATGGAATAAGTCCGACCTTTAGCACGATTAAATCCAGTTATGAAATCATCCTCTTTTTTGCTCCTGAACATCCTACTTATGCCTTTTCCTATACCAATAAATCTGTAGCTCAAAAGAAGTTGAAACTACTATCAGAAAAGCTTTTGGCAGATGAAATTCATGGAATCAACGTAAATTAAAATTTTATGAAGCGATTGTTTTTCTTGTTCGGTATATTTTTCATTGGGTTGCTCCTTATTGCAATCCTATATCAAAACATTTTACTTTATTTTATTAGCAATTCCATTTATGGACTTCCTTCCTTCGGAAATTGGTTCTTGGTTGTTACAAGCATGGGCATGGTTGCCAATGGCTTTGGACTTGCCTATTTTTATCACAAAGGGTACAACCAACCCCTTCTTTTAGGTGCATTATTGGCTCTTCTTGAGATTTGCCAAGGCATTATTTTATATTTAATTGTTAATAACAATGCATTTGCGCAATTGGAATCTTACTTTCTTTATGTAACTGGATTTAAATTGATTGCCGGACTTCTATATGGTTTCAGCCTGGTTCTATCTAAAACAAGGAAAGTTATTTATTTGAAGGTAATGGGCATACTCATTTTGATTATAGTCGGAATAGCTTTGGCCATTTTTTCTCTGGTAGTGAAATATCCAGCCCTGAAAGAAAACGAAACCATAGAATTCATTTCCTTGGGGTTATCCTTTGCAGGGCTATTAATACCAATACCCTTGGCGCTTTTGTTTTACCATGAATCAAAGGGAAGCAAAGAAAATGAAGAAATAAAAACCAACCCTGATCCTTATTATGCCCTTGCGGTACTGGCGGTTGTGCTTCTCCTTATATTTGGCGGAAAAATAGGTACCCAAGCCTATTGGAAAACACACATTTCTCCCATTGCAAAAAGGCTTGCAAAACCTTTTGAACATAGAATATATACCAATAAAAACGGTGATAAATTAAATTACCGTTTGCTCACTCCCTACCAATTAGACTCTTCAATGGCCTATCCCCTTGTTGTTTCTTTGCATGGTGGGGCAGGTTGGGGTACAGATAATTTCAAGCAAATTGAAGGATCACTGTTTGCCAGAATGTTTTCAAAAATAGAAAACAGAAAAAAATACCCTGCATATATTCATGTACCACAGGCTCCATCAGGTTCTTCATGGGGAAATCTGCCAAACCATACCACAATAGACAGCTTGGTATTTGAGTCCATCAAGGCTTTAGAGAAAGAATTTAAAATTGATAAGAAGAGGATATATGTTGTCGGACATTCATTGGGAGGATATGGGGCCTGGCACTTTATTGAAACAGCTCCTGACTTATTTGCGGCAGCTATTCCAGTAGCAGGGAAAGGTAACCCTTCAAAAGCTTCAGCATTGGCCAATTCCAAAATATGGGCTTTTCATGGAGCCAATGATAAGAATGTGCCTGTAAGTGGTTCAAGAGACATGATAGCGGCAATAAAAAAAGAAGGTGGCCACCCAAAATACCACGAAAGTCCCAATGCAGGCCATGGCTGGGAAATTATCGATGAAGAACCAGGATTACTGGATTGGCTTTTTGAGCAAAGGAAATAAAACCACTTAACCAGGCTTAATCCTGGTTAGCCATGAAATCATTTTCCACCATTGTTTGCTGAAAAATCTCATCTATCTCTTTCTCCTCTAAAACCTTGTCAAAAACAGCCAATCCTCCAATTAGTCCATTGAAAAAATTCCCCATCCCTCTGGAAAGTACTACTGCCCCCACTGTGAAATCCGAACCGTTATTTCCTATACCCTCTTTAAAAAGATAGGGGTTTTTGGAATGAACCAGGCCATCAGGAAGTCCTTCAAAACCTTTGGTATTATTAATAGGCTCAGGTGCTCTTTCCTGAAACTCCCCATCTAAAAAGGCCTTAATGTATTCACCATCATAGGTAAAAGCAATATAGTGCCATTTCCCTTTGGTTAGTTTTTGCTTACTTGCTGCATAATCGCAACTGTAAGGAAATGGTGGTGTAGGGCCACCCGAATAAGAAATATGGCCACAAACCTGAGCTGCACCATTATAATGTGGGAGGTCTACAAACAATCCATATTGGCGTTTACCTCCATCCGTATATTCATTCCACATTCCGCCGACAAATCCAGTTTTGCCTTCCCACTTTACCCATGCCATTACCGTAACACCCTGATTTTTACCATGGATATTGAGTTTATCCGTTTTTTCATGAGGCAGAGAGAAATAGGCCTCATTTTCCATTCGAACTGAATATCCTGACAAAGGCCCTTCAGCTACTCTTTCCACTTTTCCATTCATTTCCTTGAGTGGAAATTCTCCCTTGCCTACAGCTAACCTTTCATGGCCTGCCTCTTCTTCAAAACCCCAGGCAGCTACAAGGCCTTCCCTTTCTTGAAGTTGAGTCAAGAGGTTACTTTCCTTACAGCTGAGTAGAAAGAATGCAGGAATTAAAAAATAGGCGTATTGTGAAAATCTCATAGCAGGTAATTTATTAGTTGATCAAATATAACAAAGGGACCCGATTCCACAAAGGCTATTGCCAGTCTCAAACTCTTTCTGTGTTTCTTTTAACTTATTACAATTCACAGCAGGGAAATTGGAAAATAAAATTTGTAGTAAGGTTTTGCACTTAACTATTCCTAGATCACCCAATATTCTATATATTGTTCACTTCTTTAGGTATTTATAATTAAAGAAATGAAATTCATCAATATGAAAAGACTACCTTATCTGCCATGGATGTTAAAAGTTTACTTTTTTTTCGTCCTTGTAGTTTTAGCAGGATGTTCTGGGAAGCAAGTGGTTGAAATAGAAGAAGCCAAAGCGCCTAATATACTGTTCATTTTCACAGATGACCATGCCTATCAAGCCATAAGTGCTTATCAGAGCCGGTTGGCAGATTTGGCCCCAACCCCCAATATTGACCGTATCGCAGCAAACGGTATCCTTTTTAACAAAGCTTATGTAACCAATTCCATATGTGCTCCTTCAAGAGCTTCAGTACTCACTGGTACACATAGCCATGTAAATGGGCATAGAACAAATGGGGATACATTTGACGGCAGTCAAATCACCTTCCCCAAGCTGCTCAGAGAAAACGGTTATAATACCGCATTGATAGGCAAATGGCACTTAAAATCTGTTCCCACAGGTTTTGACCATTGGGAAATTCTTCCCGGACAAGGGCACTATTACAACCCAGATGTTATTTCAGCAACAGACACCAGCATAGTAAAAGGATACGTCACAGATATTATTACGGACAAATCTTTGAAGTGGCTCTCCGAAAATCAGGATAGTGGAAAACCATTTATGCTAATGTTGCAACACAAAGCACCTCACCGAAAATGGGAAAAAGGACCTGAGCATTTGGATCTTTATGAAGACGTTACTTTCCCGGAACCAGAAAATTTATTTGATGATTATGCTACCCGAGGTACCGCGGCCAAAACACAAGACATGAGTTTAAATAAAACCATGGATTTGGCTTCTGATTTAAAGATATGGACAGATGACAATAAAAATGGTCCAATATTTAAGCGTACCTATGAGAGGATGGATGATGCACAACGCTCCAATTGGGATGCCACCTATGACCCTATAATTGAGGATTTCCAAGGTAAAAACCTCAAAGGTGATGACTTAATCCGTTGGAAATACCAAAGGTACATGAAGGATTACCTTGCCACTATAAGATCAGTGGATGACAACGTAGGCCGTGTATTGGATTACCTAGAAGAAAATGGCCTCAGCGAAAACACTTTGGTGGTTTACACTTCTGATCAGGGGTTTTATTTGGGAGAACACGGTTGGTTCGACAAGCGTTTTATGTATGAAGAATCTTTCAGAACTCCCCTATTGATGCAATGGCCAGGAAAAATCCCGGAAGGGATTACCAGTAACAAACTGGTTTCTAATCTTGATTTTGCCCAGACATTTCTCGACTTGGCAGATGTGCCTGCCCCAGACCGTATGCAAGGCCGAAGTTTAGCCCCTTTGATGATGGGGAATGAACCACAAAATTGGAGGGAATTTCTTTATTACCATTATTATGAATTTCCTGCTGTTCACAGTGTTAGAAAACACGAAGGTGTAACGAGTGAAAGGTATAAATTAATGCATTTTTATGAATTGGATGAATGGGAACTCTATGACCTTGACGAAGATCCAATGGAAATGAATAATATCTACAATGACACTTCTTATGACTCCATTAAAACGGCCATGACGGATCGTTTAAAAAGGATTAAGACCCAATATGGAGTGATCGTACCCAAAAGCAATTATTAAATCAAAACAAAGCCTAAAACCATGCGAATAACCTATTCTCTAGTCCTGATTGCATTCATTGTTTTCGGTTGTGGAAAAAACATTAAAAATGAAGAATCCAAAGCATTAACCGGAGCTGATAGCCTTATTGTTAAGCTTGGCGAATCAAATGAACAAATACAGGTTTTTAGGAAGGGAGAATTGGATCAACCAATACTAACGCAGGTGGTGGAAGCAGGTTTCAGACCCTACATTCACCCACTAGTGGCTCCAGATGGAAAAGGCATTCTGACAGAGAAAAGCCCCGATCATCACAAGCATCAAACGGGTATCTATTGGGGTTTTACCAGGGTAAATCAAAGGGACTTTTTCCATAATCCAGGAGCAGACTATTGGAGAAAAGTCGCTGTGAACCTATTGGAAGAAGAAGGTGAAAATGTGTCCTGGCAAACGGTCTATGAAATGCTGGACAGCCTGGGTAATCCATTAATGACAGAAACGCAGACCTGGACATTAAAAGCTCAAGGGGAAGAATACCTTTTGGATTTGGATTGGAATGGTAAGGCACAACAGGACATTAGGATAGGCAAGTATGATTATGGTGGATTATTTGTCCGCATGCCCTGGAAGGAAGGCATGAGCGCAGCAATCACCAATACTACCAGGCATATAAATGAATTGGCCGAAGGGAAAAATTCAATGTGGATCAACCTGGGCATGCAGGTAGAAGGAAGAGAGAACATGGCCAATATTGCCCTGTTTGATCATCCTGACAATAAGGCTTACCCACAAAAATGGAGAGTAGACAGCCAATTTGGGATGGGACCTGCTTATACAAGGGACGAGGATTGGGAAATTGATAGCGGTGCCAATGAACACATTAAACATAGGCTATTTTTCTACACCGAAGAATTCAATGATGTAGCTATTACTGAGGCCTGGGCCGAATATACAGATCGAAAAGGCAAGTACAACACTGCCTCATTGTGGCAAATGGCCAGAGATGAAGGTAGAAAAGCCAAATTTTTAAATCCGCAGGAAGCAGTAGGTGAAATGACAATAAAACCTGGTTTTAAGGTCAATGTATTTGCTTCAGAGCCAATGATCACCCAACCCATGGCATTTTGTTGGGATGATAAAGGAAGGCTTTGGGTAGCTGAAAACAAAGATTATGAGTCTCGCCAACATGGTTTTTCAAACAGTGGTAACAGCCGCATTTTAATTTTGGAAGACAGCGATGGAGATGGTCAAGCGGATACCAAAAAAGTGTTTATGGAAGGCCTGGCCTTTCCTGCTGCATTGGCAGTGGGTTTTGATGGGGTATATGTAGGTGCGCCACCAAACCTCCTTTTTATCCCCGACAGGGATCAGGATGACAAAGCAGATATAAATGACATCGAAGTATTGCTTACTGGGTGGGGGATAAGAGACCGACATGAAACACTAAACAGCTTACATTGGGGGCCTGATGGATGGCTTTATGGTCTTCAAGGTTTTGCTACACCTTCCAAAATAAGAAAACCGACCGAGGAGGAGAAAACAAAATTGTATTACCATAAAGACCCCTTCCCTGAAGACTTATTAGAAGCCGATGGTGTGGATATTAATGGTGGCGTTTGGCGGTATCACCCTACAAAACACAATTTTGAAGTAGTGGCTCACGGATTTAGTAATCCCTGGGGAATAGATTACGATGCCAAAGGCCAACTCATTATGTCAGCATGTGTAATACCCCACCTTTGGCATGTGGTTCCTGGCGGTATTTATCATAGACAGGGAGGACAGCATTTCAATCCCTATATATATGAAGACATTAAAACAATCACCGATCATAGTCATCGCTCAGCCCACGGCGGCGCTCGAATCTACCAGTCAGATGCTTTTCCTGAAGAAGAAAGAGGTAAAGTTTTTATGGCCAATATTCACGAACATGCTGTTTTAACAGATAAATTGGTTCCAAATGGTTCGGGCTTCGTAGGCAAACATGCCGATAATTTCTTAATGGCCAATAATGCACAGTGGGTTGGCTTTAGTATGGAAGTAGGCCCTGAAGGCGGGGTTTATGTATTGGACTGGCACGATGCTGATATTTGTGGGCAAGAGGTGCTTAACGGTGAAACAGGAAGGGTTTTCAGAATAATGCCCGAAAAGAGCTTGGCTGAAAACTGGAAAGGCCGATATTCAGACCTCAATTTACTTTCTGATTTAGAACTGGCTGAATTGCAAACCAGTGAAAGTGATTGGCATGCCAGAAGAGCCAGAGGTGTCCTTCAAAAAAGGGCTGTCACTAGCGAAATAGAAGAAAAAGCGATAAAAGCCTTAAAGAAACTTTTTGCGAATGAAGAAAATTCCGACTTACGATTAAGAGCCCTATGGACTTTGCATCAGACGGGAAATTGGCAACCAAGTGATCTGATTCAGAACCTAAAGGATAGTGATCCTTATGTTCGTTCCTGGTCAATTCAATTGCTTTGTGAAACCAAAAACCCACCCGAGGAAGCCCGAAAATTGTTTCTGGAAATGGCCAAAAGTGACCCCTCACCTACTGTACGGCTTTACCTGGCTTCTGCATTACAAAGGATTCCTGAAAACTGGAAATGGGACCTGACAGCTGATTTATTAAGCAGAAAAGAGGATAGCAATGACCATAATATTCCCAAGTTAATTTGGTTTGGCATATCTGACCTAATTGAGAAGGATGCCGAAAGATTCTTAGAATTGGCTAACCAGTCAGAAATTCCGTTGCTTACCGGGTACATGGCAAGAAGAGCCGTGGATGGTGATCAATTAAAGCCCCTCGTTGCCAGCATCCAAAAGGCCACAACCAATAAAACCTTATTACTTGAGGGTATGATCAGTGGAATGGAAGGAAGAACAGATTTAATCGTGCCTGATAATTGGAAAACGCTGGAGAGTCAATTAAAAGGCAACAATGCCACGGGCAGGCTTACTGAGGACATTAGTGCACTCTTTGGTGATGCTGAAGCTACCCAAAAAGCCCTGGCCAATTTACAAAACAGTTCCGTAAGTCAGGCAGACAAAATAAAGTCCTTGCAATTATTGGCTGCCAGACAAAAAAATGAACTGGTTCCCTTACTTCTTGATTTATTTAAAGATGAAGGCTTACGCACTACAGCCATAAGAGCTGCAGCAGCATTCAATAATGATGATTTGGGCAAAGCACTGATAAAAATGTATCCAAATGCTTCAGCTGAGAACCAAGTAGAAATCCTTCAAACCTTGTCCACACGACCCAGTTATGGCAACTTACTTCTTGATGAAATAAAAGCGGGAAATATTGTCAAAAAAGAAATCCCTGTTACCTTAGCCAGACAGCTTCACCGTGTAATAGGTAGTGGATTTGTAGAATTTTGGGGTCCCATAGAGCATGTGCCCAATGATGCGGCTGCCTACGACAGCTATCGGTCAATTTTGACAACAGAAGCATTGAAAAAAGCAGACCTTAAATCAGGAAAACAGCTTTTTATGCAATCTTGCGGCACTTGTCACAAAATATTTGGTGAGGGGGCTGAAATTGGACCTGATCTTACAGGTTCTAATCGGGGGAATACTGATTATATTCTTTTGAATGTTCTTGAGCCTAGTGCTGAAATTCAGGACGCCTATAAATTGGTAGTCATCACGACAATGGACGGCCGCACTTATGCCGGCAATGTAGTCGCAGAAAATCTCAAACAACTTACTTTAAAGATTGCTGGGCAGGAACCGGTGAAGATTAATAAATCAGCGATTCAAAACAAAGAGGTTACCAACGTTTCATTAATGCCACCAGGCTTATTTGAATCACTTTCCGACAAAGAGGTGGTTGATTTAATGGCCTACTTAAAAAGTCCAAAAAAAATTAATTAATAGAAACCAGTGCTAAATTTAATTCTAATACCTGCTGAATTGGTCAACAAATGGCTCCATTTTGAGGATAGGTCTCCCCAATGAGGTTGATCGCCAAGGTAATATCCCAAGTCATAAGATAGCTTGTAATAGATGGCCAGATTTGAGTTCAAGTCAAAATTTACTCCTACTTGGGGCACAAGAATAGCTTTGGTGAAAACCTTGGTTGCCCTTTCCGAAGAAATGACAACTTTCTGATCTGATTTTAGATTAATAAATTGAAAACCTACTTCTCCTCCAGAAAACAAAGAAATGTAATCACTGATAAAATAATCATAGCGAAACAAAGCTTTTGTTTCAAATAGTTGTTGGAATTGAGAGGACAAGCTTTCTTCAGTAATGATCCTATTCAGATTAAAAACACCGAAATTAATTCCATAATTAAAAGAATGAGCCAAACGGTAATCATTCAATTGGTGATTAAATCCGAGCTCATATCCTATTGCAGGTTTATAAGTATCCTTTTGCTCGCCTAGCAATACCTTTTGCGTAAGTCCGCCACTTATTTCAATTTGTTGCGCCAAAACATTGTCTACGGACAAAAATAACAAATAGCTTAAGAGAGTGATAATGGCTATTTTCTTCATGAATTTTAATCTCCTATGATCCTGGTTTGAAATAATTTGAATTTCTAATACCGCCAATGAGAAGACAATTTCTATTCCAATATTGATGGAATAGAAATTTTTAAAAGAATAGGCTTTTTTTGAAAAAAGTGACAATTCTGGGTAATCTTTATTCCATTAAAATTCGACATACAACTCAAAGGCAGCATTTAAAAATGCTTCTTAAGCGCTAAGAATTGATAAAGGGTGTCTCTTTACCCAAAGAAAAAACTACCTTTGTGAGCAAAATTTCTAAAGCCTTTGACAACATTCGACAACGGAAAATACATTTGGGATCATGAGCTGGTAACCTTGCATTTATTAAAGGAAAAAGCCATTTGGTTAGCGAATGAGAATACTCTCTTATTGGCCGACACTCATTTTGGTAAGGCCTCTCACTTTCGCAAGGCAGGTATTCCTGTTCCTGAAAATATTCATTTAGAAGATTTTGCCCGAATCCATGAACTACTGAGCAGCACAGGAGCGTCAAAAGTGATTTTCTTAGGTGATCTGTTTCATAGTGATGCCAATGAAAGTTGGTTTACCCTTCTTGAGTTTATTGAACTTCACCCCAAAATTAGTTTTCAACTGGTTTTGGGTAATCATGATATTTTACCCGAAAACCTTTACCAAAACAGTCCATTAAAAACACATTCAGGCGGTCTAATATTGGGAAATTTACTTTTAAGTCACAAACCTCAGGAAGGACTCCCAAAAGATACTTTAAATATTTGTGGCCATATTCACCCTGGCATCGTATTAAAAAAAACAAGTAAACAAAGGTTCAGGCTACCCGCCTTTTATTACAAAAACAATTCATTGATCATGCCTGCTTTTGGCCAATTTACCGGCTTATTTTCCATGGATGTAAAAAGTGCTGAAAGCGTCATGGTTACCACCCCAGAAAGGGTAATTCCAATCAAATTAAATAATAAGGTTGGTTAAGTAAATATACCTGATTAATTTTGACAAACACATTATTATGTGATGGCCAAATTAAAGAGAAAAAAAACAAGGCTGGGGAGTTATAAATTCACCAGCGTACTATTCAGCATTACCCTATCTTTGCTAATGATGGGATTATTCGGTGTAATTGCCATTCAGGCAAAAAAGCTGACTTCCATCATCCGTGAAAATATAGAGGTGCAGGTATTTCTAAACAAAGAAATAAAGCAATCTAGTATTGATAAGCTTGTTGGACAAATGGGCAAAAAACCCTATGTCCTTCAAAAAGAAGAGGTACCGGTAATTAAGTTCACCAGTAAAGATGAAGCGGCAGAGGTTTTTCTAGAGGAAGTGGGTGAAGATTTCACCAAATTCCTTGACGACAACCCTTTAAGGGATTCTTTTACATTCTCAATTAATGAAGAATTTCAAACCCCTGAAAAAATTGATAAAATCGTAACAGAGATAGAAGCAATTCCGGGTGTTTTTGAAGTCACCTACATGCAAGACGTCGTTTCTTCCATAAATGAAAACCTGTTAAAAGTGGGTATTGTTTTGGGAGCTTTGATATTAATTCTACTGGTTACGGTGGTTATCTTAATAAGCAACACAATAAAATTAGCCTTATTTTCACAACGGTTTTTAATCCGAAGCATGCAATTGGTAGGTGCCACTAAAGGATTTATCAGAAGGCCGTTTTTGTGGAGAGCTTTCTTATATGGTGCTTTGGCTGGCGTAATTGCATCAGGCATTATTTTTAGTCTATTGGAATATGGTAAGAACTTCATTGAAGGTTTACAATTACTTTATGACATAGAATTGCTTGCCATGTTATTTGGCACCTTAATTTTATTAGGGGCGCTTATGTCCTGGTTAAGCACGTACCGCTCCATCAATAAATACCTCAACATGTCTTTAGACGAATTATACTAAGAATATGAAAAACAATCCATTGCCTTTTTCGAAAAAAAATTACCAGCTTATGCTTATAGGCATAGCCATTATCGTGGTTGGTTTCACCATTATGGGAATGGACAATACCCTTCATGGTTTTGGATTTATGGGTTTGACCTTAGGTCCTATCGTAGTATTGTCAGGTTTTCTTTTTGAATTTTACGCCATTTTTTATAAATCAAAATAAAAATAATGACCATTTTTGAAGCAATTATTTTGGGCATTGTTCAGGGCCTCACTGAATTTTTACCTGTTTCCTCCAGCGGCCATTTAGAAATAGCCGGAGCGCTGTTAGGAAGCCAATCTGTACCCGAAGAAAGTTTACTATTTACCGTCGTGGTTCATTTTGCTACAGCATTAAGTACAATCGTGGTGTTTAGAAAAGATGTAGCAGACTTATTGGCAGGGTTATTTCAATTCAAAAACAATGAAGAAACACAATTTTCTCTGAAGATTATTGTCTCTATGATTCCTGCAGTGGTTGTAGGTTTACTTTTTGAAGAACAACTAGAACAGTTATTTGGAGGTAAAGTGGTTTTTGTAGGTTTCATGCTGTTGATCACGGGCCTATTACTTTTCCTTGCTGACAAAGCAAAAAACACGGGTAAGCCAGTTTCCTTTTTTAATGCAGTAATCATTGGCTTAGCTCAGGCAATTGCAATGCTGCCAGGTATATCCCGGTCAGGAGCAACTATCTCCACTTCGGTTTTATTGGGAATAGATAAAAATAGAGCTGCAAGATTTTCCTTTTTAATGGTTGTTCCACTCATCTTAGGTAAAATCGGAAAAGATATCCTCTCTGGAGACCTTACCTACCAAAGCGATCAGTTTGGCAGTATGGCCATTGCATTTGTTGCTGCATTTATTGCAGGACTTGCGGCATGTACCTGGATGATCCAGTTGGTAAGAAGAAGCAAATTGAGCTATTTTTCAGTTTATTGTGTCATAGTCGGAATACTAGCCATCGTTGCTGGAACATATTATTAATGGACAATCAGCAAAAACCATACGGAGAAGTATTTCTTGTCAATAAGCCTTACCAATGGACTTCCTTTGATGTTGTAAAAAAACTTAGGAATGCGCTTAAGGTAAAGAAGGTAGGACATGCGGGCACCCTTGACCCTTTGGCCACCGGACTCTTGATTATTTGTGCAGGAAAAGAAACGAAGAACATAGAAAAATACCAGGCCCAAAAAAAGGAATATACCGGCACCTTTGTGTTGGGTAAAACCACTGATTCTTTCGATTTAGAACAGGAGGTTATAACTGTTGCAGATCCTTTCCATTTGACAAAAGAGGAAATTTTAAAAGCTGTTGCCACCCTTACTGGTGACATTATGCAAATTCCTCCGAATCACTCTGCGATTAAAAAGGACGGAAAGCGCGTTTACGAGTCAGCTAGGAAAGGCATAACCGTAATACTAGACCCCAGACCAGTTACGGTAGAAATATTTGAAATAACTAGTATTGAACTTCCCGAAATACATTTCAGAATAGTCTGTTCTAAAGGCACTTATATTAGAAGCCTTGCAAGGGATCTGGGAGACGCCTTGGGTGTAGGTGCCTATATGTCTGCACTTAAGCGAGATGCAATTGGTGAATACACTCTTGATAAAGCTTGGGAACTTGATCAATTGATAGAAAAAATCAAAAAAGAGCAAAATGAAAATTTATAAATCTCTTGATGATTTCCCTAATATTGAAAAACCTGTAGTCACCATTGGCTCTTTTGACGGTGTGCACCTTGGACATCAGAAAATACTTAAAAGGATCCATAAAATTGCCAAAACCATTCAGGGAGAAACCGTATTGGTCTCCTTTTGGCCACACCCAAGAATGGTATTATTTCCTGAATCCCACGGAATTAAATTGCTGTACAGTTTTGAGGAAAAGGCAGCACTTTTGGAAAGTTTTGGGGTAGACCATCTTTTAAGCATTCCTTTTACAAAGGAGTTTTCCAGAATGGAATCGAAGGATTTTATTGAGAAAATTTTAGTAAATAAAATCAAAACCAAAAAACTGGTCATCGGCTATGATCACAGATTTGGCAGAGGAAGAGAAGGTAGCTTTGCTCATCTGGATGCAGAGCAAGACCGGTATAATTTTGACCTGGAAGAAATCCCTCGAAAGGATATCGATAATATCGGCATAAGTAGTACTAAAATTAGAAAAGCGTTAGGGACAGGCAATATAGTTCTTGCCAATGAATTTCTGGGCAGGCCTTATAACCTTCAGGGAACAGTTATAGAAGGAGATAAAATTGGTCGGACAATCGGTTATCCAACAGCCAATATCCAACTTGAGGAACCCAATAAATTGGTACCCATGGATGGTGCCTATATTGTTAGGGTTATAATAGGTGAAGAATCCTATAAGGGCATGCTCAATATAGGCATGCGACCAACGGTATCAGGTGAACGTAAGAATATTGAAGTAAACATTTTAGATTTCAATCAAAATATTTACGGTAAAACCATCAATCTGCAGTTATTAGAATTTTTACGACCAGAAAAAAAATTCGAAGACCTTGATGCATTAAAAACGCAATTAAGTAAAGACCGAAAACAGGTGGTAGATTTCTTTTCAACGTTAAATAAGAAGTCTAATGATAAATAAAACTGTTAAAGACGGCATTGAAGCAATATCCGATATAGAGAATGGCGCTGTTATACTTATCGGTGGGTTTGGATTATGTGGCATTCCTGAGGCAAGCATCAATGCACTTCTAACCACAAATCTTAAGGATTTGACTTGTATTTCAAATAATGCAGGAGTGGACGATTTTGGTGTTGGATTGCTCATAAAGCAACACATGCTTAGAAAATTAATTTCCAGTTACGTTGGTGAAAATCTGGAATTTGAAAAACAATATGCAGCAGGAACGCTAGAATTAGAGTTGATCCCACAAGGAACACTAGCTGAACGAATCAAGGCTGGAGGAGCTGGTATACCTGCTTTCTATACACCTGCGGGTATAGGTACCCATATGGCTGATGGAAAAGAAGTAAGAGAGTTTGACGAACGTTTATTTTTATTGGAGCGTTGGATAAAAGCAGATTTTGCACTAGTTAAAGCTTGGAAAGGCGACACAGCTGGAAACCTGATCTATAAAGGAACAGCCCGAAACTTCAACCCACTTATGGCTACAGCAGGTAAAATAACAATAGCCGAAGTCGAAGAGCTAGTACCTGTTGGTGAGCTGGATCCCAATCAAATTCATACTCCTGGGATTTATGTGCAGCGTATTTTCCAGGGAAATAATTATGAAAAAAGAATAGAAAATAAAACCGTTAGAAAATAATCTTTACTAAGCATGCTAAGCAAAAAACAAATAGCTCAGAGAATAGCCAGTGAGATCAAAGACGGTCAATACATTTACCTGGGCATAGGCATTCCAAATTTGATTGCCAACTATCTTCCAGAACAGCTAGAGGTGGTTTTCTTATCTGAAAATGGCCTTTTGGGTATAGGCCCATATCCTGAAAAAGAGGATATGGATCCAGACATAATCAATGCCAGTAAAGAAACAATATCCATGGTTAAGGGTTCTTCTCTATTTGATTCAGCAGAAGCATTTGCCATGATTCGGGGAGGCCATATTGACTTATCCATTTTGGGAGCATTGGAAGTTTCAGAAAATGGCGACATCAGCAACTGGAAAATTTCTTCAGGACTTATCAAAGGTGTGGGTGGCGCATTGGATCTGGTAGCCTCAGAGGCCAAACTTTATGTGGCCATGCATCATTGTCACAAGGATGGTAGCTCCAAATTGCTCAAGCATTGCGAGATGCCCATAACTGGTATTAAATGCGTACAGAAGATATTCACTGACTTGGGGGTTTTCACAATTCTGCCTGAAGGTGGTTTTAAATTGTGCGAAAGAGCCCCAGGAGTAACTATTGAAGAAATAAAGGCTAAAACAGAGGGAAGACTTGTTATCAAGGGAGAAATAAAGGAAATGGAATTGTTTGCACAGGATTAGTAAAGGACCTTTGCCAATTCTTTCTTAATTTTGCATGAATTAATAGAATAATTATAAAAATGAAAAAATCTGAAATCAAATTTACCGTTTCACTTGACGAGGGTAATCTACCAAAGAGTATAGAATGGGATGCTACTGACAAAGAAACCGAAGGGCTAGAATCAACCAGAAGCATTAGTTTGAATATTTGGGATACCCTTAACCAAAGCACCTTAAGAATCGACCTTTGGACAGGAGAGATGTCAGTTGCAGAAATGAAAAGGTTTTATATTGACATCTTGGGTGGTATGGGTCAAAACATATTAAACAGTACTGGAGATGAATATTATTCCGAAGAGATTAAGGCCCTTTGCGACCGCTTGGTGAAACATGTTAACGAAGAAAACGAAAAGAAATAATTATTTTCATTCTCTATGAAAATAAAAGCAAATGGATAATCCTAAATGGGTTATCCATTTTTTGTTTTTGTAAAATAAATCTCTTCGTTTTAATATTCCCGTAAAACTATTTTGAGAGAACCTTCACCATTGATACCTATTACAATTCTTGTTGTAAAGGGGAAGCCTTCAGTCTATTTAACACCGCTTACCTATACTTTCAATGCGGAACAGTCTCTAATATTTCTTCTCCTTGGTGAAGGGACTTCTTGTAAAAGACTCAATCAAACTTCTATGCATCTAATTACAGAACATAAGGTTGAAACCTATGTTGCCTTTTCTAATTTCTGGTAGCTGTATTAAATTAATTTGGGAGTAAAACGCACAATTTTCCAAGAAAAGATTTACCGAAGAAAACACTTGATAGGGAACACTTTAAACAACCAAACCTGTATCAAAATAAATATTCAGCATTTTAGCTATCTTATTATTATATTAATTCGTAAATTTTATTGTAGATTATAGAACACATTTAGACGGATAACATCTTTGCGCTATTGTTTTCAATAATAATTGATCAGGATGATACGATGTAAATTGTTTTGCATTACCCATTTGACACCTAATCCCAAAGTGCCATGAATACGAACCAACAACAAAAGGGTTTCCATTATTATTTACTTTTTGTTTTGCTATTGATTGTCCCTGTAACCACCTCATTCGCACAGGAATCCACCACCATATCGGGGACCGTCAAAGACCAGGATACAGGCGAAACATTGATTGGTGTAAATATTCTCGTAAAAGGGAAAGTTTCGGGTACCATCACCGATGTAAAAGGTAATTTCTCTATTACTGTTAACAGTCCTCCACCCCTTACTTTGATCTTTTCAATGGTCGGTTTTGCCAGTCAGGAAGTACTCATTTCTACTTCTAATCCTTCACCTTTAGAAATCATTTTGGCGGAACAAACATTTTTGGGACAAGAAGTTGTAGTGTCTGCTTCTCGGGTAGAGGAGAGTATTCTTCAATCCCCGGTTTCCATTGAAAAAATGGATATTCTGGACATAAGGGAAGCACCTGGGGATTCTTATTACAAATCCATAGGCAATTTAAAAGGAGTAGACATCACGAGTTCTTCTATAAATTTTCAAATTCTAAATGCCCGAGGTTTTAACTCTACTGGTAATACCCGCTTTGTTCAACTTACCGATGGAATGGACACTCAGGCGCCCTCTTTGAATTTCCCCATTGGAAACCTCAATGGGCCTTCCGAGCTCGATGTAGAAAGTGTTGAATTTATACCCGGTGCCTCATCTGCACTCTATGGGCCAAATGCCTTTAACGGCATCCTACTGGTAAATAGCAAAGATCCTTTCGATTATCAGGGATTAAGTGCCTATTACAAACAAGGCGTCAACCATATCAGCTCGAATTCAGGTGAGCCTGGATCGGCACAACCTATGTACGAAGGGGCCATAAGATATGCAAAGGCTTTTAATAATAAATGGGCTTTTAAAATAAGTGCATCAATGATGCGGGCTGAAGATTGGTATGGCACAGATGAAACTGACCTTAATTCAGTTTCCCAAGGAGATTTACCATTCAACCCCGGAGCAAACCTTGTTCACACCTTTGGAGATGAAGTATCCAATAATATAGGCTTGTTTAGAAATGTGAGTGCTCTGCAGCAACAAGCCAATGCGCTTGGAATAGGGGCTTATATAGGAAGTATTCCTGACCAGGTTGTTTCAAGAACGGGCTACCCTGAAAAGAATTTGGTGGATTATGGTGCCCGAAATTACAAATTAAACGGTGCTTTACATTACCGAATTTCTGACAATGCGGAACTATTTTATTCCTTAAATTACGGTTCAGGAACTTCTATTTACACAGGTGCACAGCGGTATTCTCTTAATGAATTTTTCATTACCCAGCACAAACTGGAATTGAAAGGAGACAATTTTTTTGTCCGAAGTTATACCACCAGAGACAATTCCGGGAAATCTTATATCTCTGACTTAAATGGAATTTTGGTCAATGATACCTGGAAGGACAATTCAACATGGTTTGGTGAGTACACGTTAAATTACCTAGGGGCACTGGCAAATCAACAGGTTGTTCCAGGTACTTTAGGAACTGTTCAGCAGCAAACTGCTGCCCATCAATTTGCAAGGCAACAGGCAGACACAGGAAGGTACCTGCCGGGAAGTACTGAATTTAATACAACAGCAGAAAATATTCGTGCAGATTTCATTCCTAGTGGCTCATTGTTTTATGACCGCTCCAGGATGTATCTCACTGAAGGTCAATATGACTTCAAAAATGAAGTGGATTTTATTGACCTTCAAATAGGAGCTGCCTACAGGCTTTATGAATTGCGGTCCAACGGGACCATTTTTGCCGATGGCGGGGGAAACGACATCACTATTTCAGAAATAGGTGGTTATGCCCAAGCATCCAAACGTTTGCTTCAGGAAAAATTAAGGGTAATAGGTTCCTTAAGGTATGATAAAAACGAAAATTTTGATGGTCAGTTTAGTCCGAGAATTTCGGCAGTATTCACTGAAAACAATCATAATTTCAGGTTATCCTACCAAACAGGTTTTAGAATGCCATCTACACAAGCGCAGCACATTGACCTCAACGTAATATCTGCCCGGTTGATTTCAGGTTTACCTTACTATAGAGAGAAATATAAAATATATGAAAATGGATACTCATTGGCTTCCGTTCAACAATATACTGCTGCTGTAGCTGAAGGAGCCAGCCCAATTGCGGCATCTGCTACTGGGCTATTAGAACCAGTGACTTCCCTTCCCGCATTGAGTCCTGAAAAAGTTAAAGCGATAGAAGTCGGCTATAAGGGCTTGCTAATGGACAACAGACTATTAATAGATTTTGCCTACTATTACAATAGATACAATAATTTCATTTCTCAAACGGCTATTCGAAAAGCACCAGGACCAGTATTTCCTGGTGCTGACCCAAGTTCAGATGAAGGAGCCATTAATGCCATCAATGCACCTTCCCTTCTTACCCCAGTGACCACCCCAGGACAAGAGAATACCTTTCAATCCTACACCAATATTGTAGACAGAGAGGTGCGTGCGCACGGTTTGGTTTTAGGTATCAATTTTAATCTGCCTGGTAATTATACTATAGGTGGCAATTATAATTACAACAAACTATTAACTGAATTTGAGGCAGGGTATCTTTCTGAATTCAATACCCCTGAACACAAAACGAATATCATCTTTGGCAACCGAAAACTCACCGACAAATTTGGATTTAATATAGCCTATAGGTACCAGACTTCATTTAGGTGGGAATCTAGCTTTGCAAGAGGAAATGTTCCTGAAATCCATAATCTGGATGCTCAAATATCCTACAAAGTAAAAAGCATGAAATCCATCCTAAAATTGGGCGGGTCCAATGTGCTAAATAGCCGGTATTTTCTAAATTTTGGTGGCCCTACCACTGGCGCCATTTATTATCTGTCCATCACATTTGATGAATTGCTAAACTAAACCAATTAAAATCATGAAACGATTTCAAACGTTTTTTACCTATTTGGCCATTGGTTTACTCCTCTCCTGTCAATATGAATTTCCAGAACCTGACCAATTAACACCTGATTCCGGACAGGCGGATTTTACCAAAATGGTCACTATTGGAAGCTCAATTACCGCAGGTGTTATGGATGCTGCATTGTACGATAGGTCACAACAAAATTCCTTTGCCGTTATTTTGGCCAACCAATTGAAAGAAGCTGGCGGAGGAGATTTTAATGTCCCTGACATTAATGCACCCGTAGGAGATTTAATCCTCACGCCAACAGGTGGGAATTTAGGGCGTTTAATACTTACAGTGAATGCAAATACTGGCAGCATTTTGCCCTCCCCAATTGTACCGGGAAATGCAATAACGTCCTATACTGGAGATAAATCTGCCATTAATAATTTCGGGATAAGTGGGCTGTCTTTGGCAGGTGCACTTCTGCCTGCTTCCGGAAACCTACTAGAGCCTACCCATCCATTGTTCAACCCCTATTATGCACGATTTGCCAGTGACCCAGGAACATCAACACCTATAGTTGACGCGGCAACGGCATTGGCAGATGGAGGGACGTTTTTCGTTTTTTGGTTAGGAAAAAATGATGTTTTGCCCTATGCGTTGACAGGAGGTGCCATTCCCGAATTATTGACCAGTGAACAGGATTTTTCACAACGCTATCAAGTTGCTCTTGGAACCATACTTCAGGCCAACTCTGAAGCCAAAGGGGCTATAGGAAATATTCCCAATATTAATGAACTCCCTTACTTTAGTACAGTAACATGGAATGCTTTACCCCTATCGGACGGATTGGCCAACCTGGCCAATGGTGCCTATATTGGCTATAATTCTGGTCTGGACAACCTTGTAACCGCTGGGATGATTAGTGAAAGTGAAAGGGAGCTAAGAAATATTAATTTTGCTGCAGGACAAAATGGTTTTGTTATAGAAGATAAAACCCTGACAGATCTATCGGGCCTGGGATTACCTTCAATAAGACAAAGCAATGAAGCCGACAAAATTGCCCTAACGACCGGACAAATATTGGGTCAAACTCCTGGAAATGATCCCACTTTAATCTATGGTGTCACAGTGCCCATTGGAGACGGATACGTCTTGCTTCCATCTGAACAAGATTTAATGACCGAAAAGATAACTGCATTCAATCAGATTATTGCAGCAGCCGTATCCGCCAATGCCGATAGATTGGTTTTGGTTGATGCCAATAATTTTATGGACAATATTGGACAGGGGCTGGTATCAGCAAATACTGTACCCCTGACAAACTCCATAAGTCCCCCCAATGGTGTCTTTTCTACTGATGGTGTTCACCCAAATGCGAGAGGAAGTGCGGCGCTAGCGAATCATTTCATTACGACCATCAATGAGAAATGGAATAGTACCATACCGTTAACCAATCCAAATGCATTCATAGGCAACGATCTTCCACGTTAGGTTTCATGAAAACAGGTACCATCCTATTGGCTGCCGGGAATTCCAGTAGATTAGGAATCCCCAAACAGTTGATTAATTTTAATGGCAGTACCCTTCTGCAAAGCATTACTAGTATTGCCCTGAACGCCACATTAGAGCCGGTAATCGTAGTGGAAGGACATGATAATTACCCACTTATTCCACACCCAAGACTTAAAAAGGTGGTTAACATGGATTGGGAAAAAGGAATGGGAAGTTCCTTAAAATTGGGACTAAAAACGCTATTGGAGAATTATTTACCAGACCAGGTTTTGATTCTTTTATCAGACCAGCCAATGGTAAGTAAAGAATTGATTCAACAATTGATAGATTCAAAGGCAAATAGCAAATTACCAATAGCGGCTTCCTATTATCAAAATTCCCCTGGAGTTCCAGCCATTTTTGACAAGTCAGTTTTTGATAAGCTAAAATTAATGCCAGATAAGGAAGGTGCGAAAAAGATACTCATTTCCAATCCAGACTTGGTGTCGTTGGTCAATTTTGAAGCTGGAAAGATCGATATAGATACCCCTTCTGACTTGATCGCCTTCAAAAGGTCAGATTGGAGCCATTTTGACAGCTAAAAACAACCTTAGAATAAAATAGCTGTGACATAAAAAGCAAATACGCCATCACACCAAAAAAAATAAATCGTCACAAGCGCATTGTTTAGGGTTTAAACTTTTGAATATCCTTCAAAGCAATGCGCTTGCGACCAATTGGCTAGACAATATCTAGTTCACTGTAATGGTGGCATCTAGGAGAGAAGCAGCCGCTTCGTCCAGATAGATACCGCAATCTCCATGTTGTTGCAAAATACTTGCAGGAAACTCCGGACTAACTTCATTTTCAAGACAGGCTTTGACTGCCTTAGCTTTTCTTTCATCAGGTACTGAACAGATAATCTTTTTAGCTTTCATTATCTGCTGTATAGACATGCTTATTGCTCTTTTTGGCACATCTTCTAAAGTTGGAAACCAGCCTTCTCCAAATTGTTGTTGACGGCAAGCCACATCCAAGTTCACAACCAAATAGGGCGTTTCAATTTCAAAATCAGCCGGAGGATCATTAAAAGCCAGGTGGCCATTTTCTCCTATACCTACCATCGCTACATCTATTGGGGATTTGGTAATGAGGTCATTCAATCGCTTGGTTTCTTCCGCAGGATCCTTCTCGCCATCGATAAGGTGAAAGGCCTTTAATTCTTTAACCTGATCCAAAAATCTTTCTTTAAGGTATTTCCTAAAACTTGCAGGATGAGTGATAGGTAAACCAAGGTACTCATCTAAGTGAAACATGGTGACCTTACTCCAGTCAATCTCTTTATGTGTCAATATCGTTTGAATTGTTTCAAATTGACTTGTTCCGGTAGCCAAAATAATATTGGCCTCACCATTATTTTGGATTGCTTCCAAAATTGCAGCTGCAGCATGATCTCCTGCTAACTTGCCCATTTCAGCTGGGTCTTTTCGATTATAAATCTTCATTTAATAGGTATATTTGTTTGATATTGAATTTATTGTTGACCTAAATTATCGATATCGGTCAATCCTTTTTGGCAAAGAACATAAATATTTGCTACCCATGATCAGGTAAAATATTGGTATTGCCTCCAAGGGACAAAGTTACATCTACAGGGGTATTGTTTCTCCAAGCGCCTCTGGTAAAATCGGGAATATTGAGTGTTTCTCCTCTATTGGCTACAGACCTTTCACTTAAAGGCCCTATAACACTCCAGGCCGCCGCTTCATATACGTCCATATCCAATGGGCGATGGGGGCTTTTAACTTTAATATTTTGAGTTTTTATATCAGTGCCCAATCCAGTCAATGCAACCAAATCAGTCAAACTTCCTATTTTTAAAAAATATCTTCTTTTATTCATCATAATATTATAATACCAGATATTATCAAAACTTACCCCTTCCTTCCCATTTCTTTTATGGTTAATGAAATAAAATTCCTTTTTAATTACAAAAATTTAAAATAAATTGGGAGTATTAAGTTATTTAAATAACTCCCCAAATTTACTGAAAGTCTTCGTCATGACAAACCCACCCATCAATCAAAATGGTCCAGAGAAAAATTCTCCGGTTACTTCTTCACCCACAGCTTCCAAAAGGCTACTCTCTATAGATGCATTAAGAGGGTTTGACATGTTGCTTATTGCAGGAGCTGGTTCATTTATAGTACTTTTAAAAGGTAAAACAGGTATATCAGCCGTAGACTGGGTAGCTGGACAATTTTACCACCCCGCCTGGAATGGGTTTTCTTTTTATGATTTTATTTTTCCTTTGTTTTTATTTATTGCTGGGGTTTCGTTAACGTTCTCTCTCAACAAGGGCAGATCATTGGGTATGTCCAAAAAAACCCTTTATAAAAAAACATTCACAAGAATGCTGGTTCTCATTCTTCTGGGGATTTTGTTTAAAAACTCACCTGTCCCATTTTTCGAACCCTCACAAATAAGATTTGGGAGTGTATTGGGTAGAATCGGTATTGCTACTTTTGTGTCTACTTTGATTTATTTGAATTTTGATTTCTATAAAAGATTAGGTGCTGCAATTATAATCCTTTTGCTTTATTATGCTGCCTTATTTCTAATTCCTGTTCCTGGATATGGAGCGGGTGATTTAAGTTTTGAAGGAAATTTAGTCGGTTGGTTTGACCGTACTTTTTTACCTGGAATTCTTAAACAAGATATTTTTGATGAATTAGGCATTTTAACTCAAATTCCTGCGCTCTGCCTAACCCTATTTGGCACATTGGCTGGAGAAATTCTAGGAAAAGCATGGTTGGATACCAAGAAAATAAAATACCTGGCCATTGCAGGAATTACGGCTATACTATTAGGTTTGGTATGGGGATTACATTTCCCAATCAACAAGCACTTGTGGAGCAGCTCTTTTATCCTATTAACTAGCGGTATGAGCTTCTTAACTCTACTTTTGTTCTACGTGGTAATAGATGTTTGGAAAATAAGAAAATGGGCTTTTTTCTTTCAGGTAATAGGCCTTAACTCTCTAACCATTTATTTTGCTTACAGTTTTATCAACTTTCGCTTCACTAGTGAGAAGTTATTTGCTGGTCTTTATTCCCCACTTGCTGAAGAATGGCATCCTGTTTTTCAAGCCTTCGGTGCGCTCCTTCTGGTTTGGGTGTTTTTATACATCCTTTACCGTTTAAAGATTTTTGTGAAGGTATAATAAAATTAACCCCCCCTTACCCACTCACATAGAAAAGCCCCTCAATTATAACTCTCATTAAAAGGGTTAGTATTGAGAGGCTTTTTTACAAAATATACTTGATATTTGAAGGCTAAAGCTCAATTTTTATCGCTATTGAATAAAACAGCAATGAGTTACTGTTATTTTCTATGCTGTCACTAAAGGGCATGTCTAATGCCTATTTAATATTAAGCCTTTACTTTTGTGGCTAAGGCTGCAGCTATCTCCATCAAAGCTTTCGTTTCTTCCTCATTAAATTCATAGGGATCTTTCATTGCTATACCCAAAGTACCATATAGCTTCCCTTCTAAGATCATAGGGGCTGTGATGGCTCCTTCTACCTTTGTGTCTTTAGCACCTGGCCTCACTACTCCTGAATCATCTGTTTGTAAATTACATACTTGGACTGCTTCCATTCTTTCAGCAGCAATTCCAGCCATACCTTTGCCCACAGGAATGGTACTCATTTTTGGTAAGAGAAAGTCTGGAATTCCTACCTGAGCCTTAAGCTCTAATAGTCCAGTATCTTTATTTAATACATGCAATGTACCCGTTACACAATTAAACGAAGCAAGAGTTTCTTCAAGCCAGGATTGCCACTCCAAATTGCTTGTATTAAAAATCTTTTGGGCAAGATCAGAATTGGTTACCATCATTAAATTTATTTCGTTTTCAACAAACAGATTTCTATTACAATAATAAACAAATCCTGTTTAACCTTTGCGGTTAATTTTATAAATTCGTAGGAATAAACGACAATACCATGCAGCTTTTTTATGAAGAGGAGATTAACGGGGACGTATTTACATTGGATACTCAGGAATCCAACCACTTAGGTAAGGTATTAAGGAAAAACATAGGAGACACCGTGTTGTTCACGAATGGAAAAGGGTCTTTGTTTACCTGCCATATTGAAGACAACAACCCAAAAAAATGTCGACTAAAAATAGTGGAGCAGCGCTTCACCCCTATGGATAAATACCATATTCACCTGGCCATCGCTCCTACTAAAAATATGGACAGGATGGAATGGATGCTGGAGAAAATCGGAGAGGTAGGATTCAATGAAATTACCTTTCTAAAAACTGCGCATATTGAACGGCCAACCATTAAACTGGATAGACTTCAGAAAAAACTTATTTCTGCTTGCAAACAGAGTTTTAAAACATGGTTACCCATAATAAACCCTATTGTAGACTACGACAAATTCATTTCTGACGCAGCTTTTCAAACACATGAACGCTTTATCGCCTATGTAGATAAAGACAATGGCAAGCACCTTATCCATCAAACTACTCCCAATCAATCCTATTTGGTGTTGATAGGTCCTGAAGGTGATTTTAGTCCTAAAGAAATTACTTCCGCTATTGAAAATGGATTTAAACCTTGTTCCCTTGGCAAGCACCGTTTAAGAACTGAAACTGCTGGCTTTGTAGCTGTACACACCTTGAACTTACTGAACCTGGAAGAATAATCCTGACCTTAGTTATAGTACCCTCCGAATGCTATTCAAAAAAGTTTATTTGGAAAAGTGTTTGTCGTAATAAATAAGCGCCCTTTCAAGATCCTCAGGAACATCTATTGCTACCGCCTGATGGTTAGTAGATACCATTTTTATGCGAATACCATTTTCTAACAATCTCAATTGTTCAAGCATTTCAACATTTTCCAATAGGGACTTTTCCCATTTGGTAAATGACATCAAAAGCTCCTTTTTATAGGCATAAATCCCTATATGGCGGAAATACTCAGGAGAAGAAGTTTCATTTCTCTGGAAAGGTATAGGGGAACGACTAAAGTAAAGGGAAAAGTTATTCTTGTCAGTAACTACCTTCACAATATTGGGGTTAATTATAAGGCTAGTTTCCTTTATAGGTGACATAAGTGAAGCTACCTCCACGGTTTTATCCTCAAATGCTGCAACCAAGTTAGATAGTGACTCCTTGTCTTGAAAAGGTTCATCTCCTTGCACATTTACAATTATGTCTGCTTCAATCGAAGCTGCTGCCTCTGCTATCCTATCAGAACCACTTTCATGTGCCTTTTGACTAAAAAACACTTTACCTCCTTCTTTGCTTACAGCATCGGCGATTGATTGATGATCTGTCACCACCATAACCTCATCAAAAACACCCGTAGCCAGTGTACTCAAATAGGTTCTGGCGATCAATGGTTTTCCTCTCAAATCCGCTAACAACTTTGCAGGGAAGCGAGTGGCTCCAAATCTTGCAGGAATTAAGGCAATGGTCTTCATTTATTGGATTTACAAATTCAACTTTAACTGTTTATCAATGATTTAGAATAAATTCTTTGTACGATTTTATCCTAAATCAATAAAATAAGGATTATATTAATAGCAAAGCTAAGCAATTTGAGAGCAATTTAGGGTAAAATACAATATCTTTATTAACAGCAATGGACACTAATAAACAAAATATGAGCCTGAAAAACATCCGTACCATTTTGGTCCTTTTAACCTTATTCCTGGTCTGCCTACATCCTGCATTTACCCAAGAGGTCAATGAGGTAGGTATACTATATGAAAAATCAGAACATGACATTCCTATGCGGGATGGGGTCCATCTACACACCGTTGTATATACTCCTAAAGACAAATCAAAGCAATATCCTATTTTGATGCAAAGGACGCCCTACAGTGCAGGCCCCTATGGACTGGGTAAAATGAAAAACAAACTGGGCCCCTCTCCTTTTTTAATGGAGGACGGCTATATATTTGTTTACCAGGATGTGAGGGGCAGATGGATGTCTGAAGGCTTGTATGACAACATGCGCCCCACACTTTCAGAAAGAAGGGTTAATTCTAAGGAGATAGACGAAAGTACCGATACCTTTGACACCATCGAATGGTTGCTCGCCAATGTAGAAAACCACAATGAAAAAGTCGGTATCTGGGGAATAAGTTATCCTGGGTTTTATAGTGCTGCTGCCCTTCCGTTTTCACATCCCAATCTCAAAGCAGTTTCCCCCCAAGCACCAATAGGAGATTTTTACTTTGATGATTTCCATCACAATGGCGCATATTTGTTAAGTTACTGGTTGGCAACAACAGTTTTTGGCTACCAGAAAGAAGGCCCCACAGAGGAAGCCTGGTATGGCATGGTTAACCCAGAAACCAATGATGGCTACCAATTTTTCATGGATATGGGTTCACTCAAAAATGCCGATAAATGGTATGGTGAGGATAATTTCTTCTGGCAACAGTTAAAGGATAACCCCGATTACAATTCCTTTTGGCAAAAGAGAAGTATCATTCCTCACCTAAAGGATGTGAAACCAGCAGTATTGATTGTAGGTGGCTGGTTTGATGCAGAGGATCTTTACGGGCCACTTACTATTTATAAAACCATTGAAAGCAACAATCCTAACACCTATAATGCCCTCGTTATGGGTCCATGGTCTCACGGCGATTGGTCAAGGGAGACAGGCCATCAAATTGTTTCAAACATTTACTTTGGTGATTCTATTTCTTCCTGGTACCAAAAGAATATAGAACGTGAATTTTTCAATCATTTCTTAAAGGAATCTGCCGAGGGTAAACCAGCCCTTCCAGAAGCATATATGTTTGATACAGGAAAGCATAAATGGGAAAAATTCGATGAATGGCCTCCAAAAAACAGCCAATGGAAAAGTTTCTACCTGCAAGATGAAGGCAAGCTTTCAACAACAATGCCTAAAGGAGACAGGTTTTCTACTTATATATCCGATCCCGCCAAACCTATACCCTATAGCCAGGACATTAAATTAAACTTCACCCCTCGAAAATACATGGCAGATGATCAACGGTTTGCAGCCAGAAGGCCCGACGTTTTAACCTTTGAAACTGAGGTCTTAAAGGAAGACATGACCTTAGCTGGCGAGATTATGGCTCGTTTGAAAGTAGCCACTTCTCAAACTGATGCAGACTGGATCGTGAAATTAATAGACGTATACCCTGGGGATTACCCCAACCATGAGTATGTGTTGGATGGTGTTGATTTGGGCAATTACCACCTTATGGTTCGATCAGAGGTGCTCAGAGGAAGGTATAGGGAGAGTTTTGAATTTCCAATACCATTTGTTCCAGACCAAATATCTGCGGTAGATTTCAGGTTACAGGACGTATTTCACACCTTTAAAAAAGGCCATAAAATCCAGATTCAGGTGCAAAGTACCTGGTTCCCTTTGATAGACAGAAATCCTCAAAAATACATTGAGAACATTTTTGAAGCTGAAAATGAAGATTTCATTAAAGCAACACACAGGGTATTCCATACAATGGAATTTGCAAGTAAAATTGAATTTATGGTACTTCCTTAGAATGGTTTAAAATTAGGATTTGCACATTCACATTTGGAGAATGGCCAATGAAAATAACTATATTTATCTTTTAATATGCAACTAGAAAGTGATGGAAAGTGAATAATGCAGCCAAAAAGCTTTAAAAAAAGAGGATAGTTGCTCAATTAACCTAGAAATAAAACAATTATGAAAACTAAAGAAAAAGAAATTGTGACCTTAAAAAGGTCATTACTGATGGATACTGAGGAAAAGCTTAACAAACAAGTGGAAATGGAAGGCAAATCTTCTGCCTACTACCTCTCTATGGCTTCATGGGCAGAGATGCAGGGATTTTCCAATTCTGCTCGATTTTTGTATGATCATGCAGAAGAAGAAAGAGGGCATATGCTTAAATTATTCAGGTATATCAATGAGGCCGGTGGACATGCAATCCAACCCGAAGTCACGAATATCAGGCAGCATTTTAATTCTCTAAGAGAGGTTTTTGAATTGATTCTTGAACATGAAATTGAAGTTACAAAGTCTATCAACATCATTGTAGATCATTGTTTCAACGTGAAAGATTTTGCCACCTTCAGTTTTATGCAGTGGTATGTCACTGAACAACGTGAAGAAGAAACCCTTGCAAGAAGAGCCTTGGAGATTTTCGATATAATAGGTGAGGAAGGTATTGGGCTATGGACTATCGACCAGGAAATGGGCAAATTACACGCAACCAAAGAGCCTGAAGTTTAATTCAAAAACATATACGTATAATTTAAAACCCTTCAGTTACCATTTCTGGAGGGTTTTTTATTACCTCTTAATCAACTTTTTTCGATTTTATTTTAACCCAATTTTTTAATAGGCTTGTCCTCCATTGTATGATGAAATGAGCTGTCAAAAAGGGAGGGACAGGCTGGCAGAATTACTATTACGATATCCAGATTAGCGAAGGATATCAATAATATTGAGCTGGTTAAAGCAATGCACTGCTTTGAATTAGAATGGCTCCCTTATTTTCCATTTCTTTGAATGCGTCTTTTGTATCGTTCGGGGAAATATTCACACCTTTGGTAGCGTCCTTCAATAAATAGGTTTTGAATCCTAAATCCAAAGCATCTAGCACGGTATATTTGACACAATAATCAGCTGCTAAACCAGTTACAAATACTTTTTCTACACCTTGACTTTTTAAGAAGTCACCTAATCCGGTTTCTTCTATCTTCCCATTATCGAAAAAACCACTGTAAGAATCAACTTCAGGATTGGTGCCTTTTTTAAATATTTTGTTCCAGGTTTGCCCCTGTAGCGACTTAGGAAAACCTGCCCCTTCTGAATTTTCTACGCAGTGGATGGGCCACAAGTACTGATTAACACCCTTTAGGTTTATGAAGTCACCAACTTCTTTACCGGGATGATTGGCAGCAAAACTTCCATGGTTGGCCGGATGCCAATCCTGAGTAGCAACTATCAGGTCAAATTTATCCTGAATGCTATTGATAACGGGTATAACTTCATCCCCGTCACCTACAGCAAGTGCTCCCCCCGGCAAAAAGTCATTTTGTACATCTACTATGATGAGGGCACTCTTTTTCTGGTCAATTACCATTGTCCATTGCTTTAGCTTTCAATACCAATGCTGTCCTATACTCATACAAATTTGCTTCCAGTCCTACTGGATATATGTGTGGGTTAATTAGCCTTTTATGGGTTTTATCAAAAATGGCTAACTGGTCCTGGGTACGTTGCCTGATTTGTTGGAGACTTGGTCGATTGTAAATTTTTTCCCCTTTGCTGAAAATCGGCTTTAGAAGCACCTCTACTTCAGCATGGTCTACAGAAATCTTTTTCCTTCGGGTAGGGTCAATAGGGTCTATAATGGTAACGGTATCACTTTGATCCATACCCTCAAGGTAAATCATATCCGCTATGGCTTTCCCTTTAGAAGTATATCTCAATACATTATGGAACCCGGGTATATTTATTTTTATAGATTGTTGGGACAATTTAATTTTTGGAACCCAGTCTCCGTCTTTACTTTTCAAAGCCGATAACTTGTATACCGCACCAAGAGCAGGCTGATCATAAGCAGTTACCAGTTTCGTCCCTACCCCCCAAATATCAATAGACGCTTCCTGCATCTTCAAAGAGGTGACAATATGTTCATCTAGGTCATTACTGGCCACGATCTTAACATTGGGGAACCCTGCTTCATTTAACATTTTTCTAGCGAGGTTACTAAAGTAAGCCAAATCGCCAGAATCTATTCTTATTCCTTTTAATTCTTTGCCTTTTTCTTTTAGCTTCTCGGCTATCACTATGGCATTTTTGACACCTTGAACGATATCATAAGTATCTACCAATAAGGTTGTATTGTCTGGGAAGGTTTCAGCATAGGATTCAAAAGCTGACAATTCAGTATCAAATGACATGATCCAACTGTGAGCATGTGTTCCAGAAACCGGTATACCGAAAAGCTTGGCCGCCATAACATTTGAAGTAGAGGCACAGCCGCCAATATAGGATGCCCGACTGGCTGCAAGTGCTCCATCGATCCCTTGCGCCCTTCTCAAGCCAAACTCCATTACAGGGTCGCCATTGGCCGCCAAAACAATCCTTGCAGCCTTAGTGGCTATCAAAGTTTGGAAATTGATGATGTTCAACAAAGGAGTCTCTAAAAGCTGGCATTGGATCAATGGGCCTTTGACCCTTACCATTGGCATGTTTGGAAACACTACTTCTCCCTCCTCTACCGCATCTATGTCACAGCTAAAAGTCATGTTTTTCAGGTATTCAATGAATCCGCTTTCAAAAACTTTTTCACCATTGGTCTCTTTCATTTCAGCTAAAAAAGCCAGGTCATTGTCACCAAACTTCATATTTCTGCAATAATCGATCACATAATCCAGGCCTGCTGCTATTGTGAATCCACTTTGAAAAGGATTTTTTCGAAAAAACAGGTTGAAGATGGCCTCTTCCTCTGCTTTACCCGCTTTCCAATAGGCATAAGCCATGGTAAATTGGTAATAATCAGTCAGTAGGGTTAGAGAGCTGTGATAAAGGTCTTTGGTGATTTTCATATAATGCGGTGCTATAAATCTCAAATTTACGGGATTAAGCGGCTTAAACCACATTTTGACCCATTATTTTGATTTTGGTTTTCTTACATATAAAAAGTTAAGGATAACTCCTGAAAGAACCAATAACATGCCCCCGTAAGTAAATAAATTATAGGTCTCGTCAAAAAGAATGTATCCAAAACCTAAAGCATAGATTATCCCAATATAATTAAGGTTAGCCACTTTTGCCAAATTTGCATTTTGATAAGCCATGGTCATATAATACTGCGCTAGTTGAGTCAAAGCTCCGATCAAAAGCAATAAAGCCCAATCCCAGCCTTCAGGCTGTTTCCAGAAAAAATAACTAAGCACTCCCGCAACAGGAATAGTGACAAGTGGAAAGTAAAACACAATCACCAATGGATGCTCGGTATTTTTGAGCTTTCTGATCACATTGTATGCCAAGCCAGAAAACAAAGCAGAGACAATCCCTATTCCTAAAAATAAGATATCAATTCTGGGGTCAAATCCTTCGATCGTTATTACCCCTAAAAAGGCAATTGCAAAAAAAACGAATTGCATGGGTTTAACTTTCTCTTTTACTATAAAAATGCCTAAAATACTCGTGAAGATAGGGCCTAGGTATTGAATGGTTACCGCACTTGCCAGGGGAATATTCTGTAAGGTATAGAAAAATGTAATTAAGCCCACGGAGCCCACTACACCTCTTATCACCAACAATCGCTTGTTGTTCCCCAATACTGGAACATGTTTGCGCTTTAAAACCAGGTAACTAAAAACAAGGCTAAATACAGAGCGAAAAAGGATTATTTCAATGGCAGGAATATGGGGCAAAAACTTCACAGCTACATTCATCAGTGCGAAAAAACACACCGCCAGCAACATGTGCTTTACACTTGAATTACTCAAACCGTCTTATTTAATCGTAAATAAAAATTACCCCATTAAAAGCACTTTCTATAAAAATTGGTTCCTAAAAACAGATAAAAGGAGCAAAACAAAACTAATTCTCTTAAAATTTGTTTAAGTGTTTAAAAAAATGGGATTAAGAAAAGGACAAAAAGCACCAGACTTCACGTTACCTTCCACATCAGGTTCTGATTTTAAGCTTTCTAGAGATCTCTTCGGTAAAGCATGTATTATATATTTTTATCCAAAGGACTTTACAGGTGGCTGTACTGCCCAAGCCTGTGAATTTAGAGATCAATTTGAGGAATTCCGAGATTTAGACCTTCCTGTTATCGGAATTAGCAGGGACGATATGGAAACCCATCTACGCTTTAAAAAAGAAAATAAACTGCCATTTGAGCTGTTGTCAGACATGAGTGGCGAAGTGTGCAAAAAATACGACGCATTGGTGCCTATCCTTGGTATTCCAAAACGAGTCACTTATTTATTGGATAAAGGACATGTCATTAAGGATGAATTTCAAGACATGTTCGACGCCAAAGGGCATATAAAAAAGATGTTGGAAAACTATTGAACCGAAAAGAGTATTTGTTTTTAGGTCGTGAAAGATATTTCAAAAAAAGGGATGCATGAATGCATCCCTTTAGATTGTAAATTAAATTTTGATTACACTTTTGGTAACTTCCACCCGTTGTTGTAATTGGCTTTAATTAATTTATTTGCTTTGCCACTTGTAAATTGGCCTTTGTCTGCGTCCCAATAAATTTTCTCACCTAATTTATAGGCAATATTCCCCATATGGGCATTTATTGCCGCAATGGAACCCGTTTTAATTCCGCAGTTTAGCATGGAAGGATCATTGGCTTTCATCGCTTCCACGAAATTCTTACAATGAATCCTCTGAGCAGACCCCTCAGGTTTAACAAGTTCCATGGCCTCAATTTTCTCTTTTTTGGTGCCATTTACGTTTTCAGTTTCGGCGATCACTTTCCAACCACCTCGGTTTACCACAAGGGTGCCATTGTTTCCAATAAAAGCGATCCCCTCAGTAGTGCCATAATTCCCTCCATCAATACCTGTGGCATGTTCCCATAGCATATTAAACCCGTCGTATTCATAGACTGTTTGCAAGGTATCAGGTGTTTCTGAAGCGTCATCCGGATAAGCCAATTTGCCTCCTGAAGCCATGATAGATTTTGGAGCACTTACTCCCATAGCATGCAGGGCAATGTCAATTTCATGTACACCCCAGTCTGTCATCAACCCACCGGCATAATCCCAAAACCAACGGAAATTGAAATGAAATCGATTGGCATTGAAAGGTCTGTCTGGCGCAGGTCCAAGCCACATTTTATAATCTACACCAGCAGGAGGCTGACTATTGGGTAACTTTGGAACAGGATTCATCCATCCTTGGTAAGCCCAGGTTTTGACCAACCTGATATTTCCTAGTTTACCTGATTTTACCATTTCTATGGCTTGAGCATATTGCGATCCACTTCGTTGCCACTGTCCCACCTGAATCAATTTACCGTATCGATCAGCGGCTTTAACCATCAGGTTACATTCTTCAATAGAATTGGCTAAAGGCTTTTCGGTATAGGCATGCTTACCTGCTGAAAGACTATCTATCAAGTTCAGGCAATGCCAGTGATCGGGTGTACCGATAATTACCGCATCAATGTTGGGATCTTCAAGCATCAGCCTGTAATCCTTGTATTGTTTAGGCCTTTTTCCTCTTAGCTTATAAACATCTTCCGTACGTTTATCCAATACGCTTTGGTCTACATCCGCCAATGCTACACAGTTGACTTCAGGTATACGCAAATGGCTGTGCATATTTGACCACCCCATACCATTGCAACCAATCAACCCGAAATTAATTTGGTCATTTGCTCCTATTCGGGTAGCACGCGCGCTCAAATGCTCAGCTGACAAAAAATTAGGCAAAGTTGCTAGCCCCGCAGAGGTAAGCAACGATTTATGAATAAATTTTCTTCTGGAATTCATCATTAAGTATGTTTAGACAAATGAATGGATCAATCTAACTTTCTGGCCCATATATTTCTAAAACTAACTGGGTTCCCATGATCTTGGATATGAAATGGTAACTCCGCGTCATGCGCTACATAATGAGGTATACCTATATATTGTGTTGGACCTTTAAGTGTTACATTGTTTTGAACAAGGATTCCATTGTGAAAAACTGTAATTCTCGCTGGGCTTATTAACATGCCTTTCGCATCAAACCGAGGGGCAGTAAAAACCACATCGTAAGTATTCCATTCACCAGGTGGGCGGGTAGCATTTACCAAAGGTGGGTGTTGTTTATAAATACTTGCAGCTTGTCCGTTGGAGTAGGTTTTGTTATCATACGAATCCAAAATCTGTAATTCATATTTCCCCATTAAGAAAAAGCCTGAATTACCACGGCCTTGACCGTCTCCTTTAACTACACTTGGAGAACGCCATTCTAAGTGTACCTGAACATCACCAAAAGTTTCTTTGGTCTGGATTCCTCCAGTTTTGGCTACTACGGTAAAAACACCGTCTTTCACTTCCCATTTAGGAAAGCTCCCATCCTTCTCACTTACCCAGGCATCCAAACTACTTCCATTAAAAAGCACTATGGCATCTGCAGGGGGCAGGTGATTCTCGTTCCCAGGACTCACTGGTTGCACAACCGGCTCATAAAATTCAGTAGCTTGGGGTGGTAATTTAATTTCTTTTTCCTGAGCTGTCACAGAAAAGGTTCCACTGACACCCAATACTAAAAACAAATAAAAGAATTTTGATTTCATTGGTATATTTTTGGTTTATGAATTTGTAAATTTCAAATTAAGTGATTTGTACCAGATAAACCCTAAAATAAGGGCATTAATTTTATCATACATGGACAATTCAATGGATGACTACCCAATAATTCTCACTAAAAAAATGTTTTAAACCCACCTTCATTGATAAGGGTTTCATTACAGGACTTATTATGATTACTTTTGTTTTTCATCCTATTAAAACCAACTATTACTGCGATTAACTGTGCTAGAAACAGGATATTTCCATTTGTATTATTAATTATGAACAACCGACAGTTATTTTTATCTCATTTGGCTCAAACCACTGATTTCCCTCTGATGATAGAAATAGAAAAAGCAGAGGGAGTATTTCTGTATGGTCCAAATGGTGAAAAATACATGGACTTAATTGCTGGAATTGGGGTAAGCAACATTGGCCACCGTCATCCAAAAGTTTTGGCAGCTATCCAGGGTCAATTGGATAAATACCTTCATTTGATGGTCTACGGAGAATACATCCAGCAACCTCAAACACTTCTGGCACAAGCATTGGTAAAGACTCTTCCTAAAGAATTAGACAATGTATACCTGGTCAATAGCGGTAGTGAAGCGATCGAAGGTGCTTTAAAACTAGCGAAAAGATACAACAACCGGAGGGAAATCATCTCCTGTACAGACGCTTACCATGGTTCTTCACACGGAGCATTATCAATCGGTGGGAATGAGCTTTTCAAGCGAGCTTACAGACCCTTGCTACCTGGTATAAGAAATATAGCCTATGGAATCGAAGACCAACTTAAGTTTATTACCACAGAAACGGCTGCCATAATATTAGAAACAGTACAAGGTGAAGCAGGAATTAGGGTGGCAGACAAGCATTATTTCAAGGCCTTGCGTGAAAAGTGTGACGAGACTGGAACGCTACTTATATTCGATGAGGTGCAAGCTGGGTTCGGTAGAACAGGGAAGTTTTGGGCTTTTGAGCATTTTGGAATACAGCCAGATATTTTGGTATGTGCCAAGGGTATGGGTGGTGGAATGCCAATTGGGGCTTTCATTTCTTCTAAGGAGATCATGGATGTTTTCAAGGAAAACCCCTTACTGGGTCATATAACTACTTTTGGTGGACATCCCGTGAGTGCCGCAGCATCTCTGGCTACCATCAAAGCGATTTTAGATGAAAACTTAGTCGAACAAGTTGATGAGAAAGCAGAATTGTTCAAAAGCTTGTTGAAACATCCCAAAATCAAGGAGATTAGAAATAAAGGACTGATGATGGCAGTAGCTTTCGACTCTTTTGAAGTATTAAAACCAATTATAGACCGCTGTATAGAAGGTGGAGTCATTACAGACTGGTTTTTATACTGTGACAATGCCATGCGCATAGCACCACCACTTACCATCAGTAAAGAAGAGATTCGTATGGCATGTAATTGCATTTTACAATCCATCAATGAGGATTAATCTGAATTTAAAATAAACTAGATTTGGAGTTACCTAAATAGTGAATGTTCATAAAGGTAGATTTTTATGGATCACTATTGTTTGCATTTAAATTTTGATTCAAAAATGGAGATGCAAATTGTACTGAGAACAAATGGACAAAACATTGAAATTTTGTTTATTTTGCACAGAAATTGATTATACAAGAATAGATTAATTAAAAAATTAACCAATTGCATTATGATGATTCGCTATTTTTTATTCACCTTATTTCTATCACTAAGCTTAAAACTATCTGCTCAGGAACAACCTGCTGCTGAATCTGAAGGGTTAGAAAATGGTACGATCGAACAACAATTTGACTATTTAAAAAAGGTTTCAACAAACTACCAAGAGTACAAAGTAATCAAATTCCGTTCCCTAGAAAAACTGCAATCCAATATATTGGACTCTATAAAAGGATACCAATCCACTATACAGGAATTAAAAACCACACTGCAGGAAAACAAAATGCAAATTAACGATTTAAATCAGCGGCTTACCACCACCATCGCTGATTATGATAGGGCTGTTGAAGAAAAAGATAGCTTTAGCATGTTTGGTATGTTATTGCACAAGAACTTTTACAATAATCTGGTATGGGGTATAATAATACTCTTAATTTTAATATTGGCTATTTCTTATTTCCGATTTAAGAGAAGTCATCAAATAACAGCTGAAACACAGCAAAGCCTTGAAGACCTTAGGGAGGAATTCGATTTGCACCGAAGAAACACATTGGAAAGAGAACGGAAACTTAATCGCCAATTGGTTGATGCTTTAAATAATAAAGATTCATGAAAACCATTGCCATAGATATGGACGGTGTACTGGCAGATGTTTATCAGCAATTTATTGATATGCATTATACTGAAAGCGGCATAACCCTACAAAGAAGTGACATGGTGGGAATGTCTGAAGCAGAAGCCTTTCCTCACCTTTTAAAGCATGTGAATACCATAGGTTTCTTTGAAACAGTTCCACTCATTCCCGGAGGACAGGAAGTTGTAGAGGAATTATCAAAGCAGTATAAAATTTTTATTGTCTCTGCTGCCACTGAGTTTCCGCTAAGTCTGTCAGAAAAACACACTTGGCTTAACAGATATTTCCCGTTTATCAGCTGGCAACAAATGGTATTTTGCGGCTCAAAAGAGATAATTAAAACGGACATCATGATCGATGATCATTTTAAAAATCTCAATGGTTTTGCTGGTAAAACTTTTCTTTTCACACAGCCTCACAATGAGCAATCCAATCCGGGAAAACATGAAAGGGTAAATACTTGGGACGAAATAAAAAAAATTCTATTGGGATAAAGCCCATTTTTAATGCTGGTATCAAATCACCCTATTTATTTAACCTAATATAGGCGCATTTCCAACACCATTCTAAACACCCAAAAACCACCTCAAATTCTGTTATTTGAATGGTCTTGAGGTGGTTTTATATAGCCATGTAAATGTAAAAAATTGGGCTGGACAAGAATTTATTGTAAATAAAAAATCCATCCTTGCAAAAACCAGAACACGATTTTTTTTGGATGGATTTTAACAATTTAATGGTGCCTATAGGCAAATATTTTCTTAAGCAAAAAGATGGTAGCGCAATAGCTGTTCCACGTCTTAGCAAAAGGAATTTATATAAAATGATTTAAGGATTAAGTGGCCAATTTTACATCAATAGCACTTAAACCTTTAGGAGTTTTCTCAGTTTCAAAGGTTACCTGATCATTTTCTCTGACATCATCAACCAGTCCTTTTACATGGACGAATATACTATCCTGAGATTCTAAATCTTTGATAAACCCGTATCCTTTGGATTCATTGAAAAAAGTAACTTTACCTTTTCTTCTGAGATCTTCCGGATCAATCGGTGCTTGCTTAGACACACTTACTTCGATGTCTTCAAGCTCAATTTTTTTCTTCTTAACTGTAGGATCAGGAGGCGTTGAAGTGATATTCCCATCTTCGTCTACATAGGCAATCATATCATCCAGGTCTCCTCCTTTATTGGAATTGGATTTCCTTACCTCTTTTTTTTCTTCCTTCTCTTTCTTCTTCCTTAATCTTTTTTTCTCTTTTTCTTTTTTATTAAAAGTTTCTTTCGATTTTGCCATAAATTATTTTTTGTTCTTACGTTAGTTTCATCCAGATATTAACCCGATCTTCCAGTAAATGCTTCCCAAATAATTGAAATGTTATTCATCAGGAAGAGCAAGTGTTCTGAAAAAAACCCATGTCAATCCAGTACTATCTTCAAGATAATTGGGTATTATTTCTCCGGGTAGCCACAAATTTGGCCAAAATAATGGATTTTTCCTATTTCAACTCATTAATATATTTTTAAAATCGTCTGCTAATGGCCTATTAACCTAATTTAACCTTCAACTTGAATTAAGTTTTGAATAAAGTTAAAAATTCTTAAAAACTTAGATGAGTTGAAACATGCGGTTTGGGAAAATCCTGGTGAAGACAAAAGGAGGAATTGACAATGAATTTTCACGCATCATTACCCTAGAAAAGCAGAATTATTGTATTTTCGGGATTAAAGAATGCTACTATTCTATAAATGGATTAATGAACCATAAAGCAGTAGTTTTTACCAATTTTAACCAAAATCATATATCAATGAAAAAATGTTATTTCTTATTACTTTTCGTTGGACTAATCTTCAGCCAACTAGCCTTGGGACAATCCCAACAAGGCCAGCTTATCCGAATAATGGTAAGCCCCTCTTCTTCAGACATGATTTATCAAAAAGGCGATAACATTTCATTTAATGTGGCGGTATATAAATTCGGGAAGTTAATAGAAGGGGCTGAAATAGAATATGAAATTGGTCCGGAAAAAATGGATCCGGTCTTAACAGGAACCAGCACCCTAAAAAAAGGGACGACCACAATTAAAGGAGGGAAACTAGATGTTCCTGGTTTTGTCAGGTGTCAGGTAACCTATAAAGAAAATGGAGAAACCTATAGAAACACAGGCACTGCTGGTGTGACACCTTTGGCTATCCAACCAACGACTACCTTACCTGATGACTTCAAAGCATTTTGGGATGAAGGCAAAGAGGCATTAAAAAAGATTCCTTTGGAACCTGTACTCACACTAATGCCAGAACGTTCAACCCACCATACCAATGTTTACCATGTTTCCTTTAAGAACATCAGTGGTGACATTTACGGGATATTAACCAAGCCTAAAAAACCTGGGAAATATCCTGCCATTCTACATGTGCCAGGAGCCGGAATCAGACCTTACTCTGGGGCCAACTTTAATCAGGATGTCATCTCTTTACAGATTGGAATTCATGGCATCCCTGTCAATCTATATGAGTCCTCTTTGTATCAGGATTTAGGTGCAGGTGCCTTAAATGGCTACAATAGAATCTTTCTTGATAATAAAGACAAATATTATTACAAGAGGGTATATTTAGGTTGCGTGAGAGCCGTAGACTTTATTTTTGCACAAGAGGAATTTGATGGTGAAAATATTGGCGTGATGGGCGGAAGCCAGGGAGGTGCCTTATCTATCATTACCGCAGGCCTGGATGAAAGAATCAAATACCTGGTGAGCTATTATCCAGCTCTATCAGACCTTACAGGTTACCTACACGGCCGTGCCGGAGGTTGGCCTCAATTATTCAAAGACGAATGGAGCAATCAACCTGATAAAATTGAAACTTCAAAGTATTATGATGTTGTTAATTTTGCAAGATTTGTAAAAGTTCCAGGGTTTTATTCCTGGGGTTTTAATGACAATGTATGCCCTCCAACTTCCATGTATTCTGCCTATAATGTAGTACCTGGTAAAAAGGAATTGTCTCTCTATCACGATGCCGCACATTGGCGTTATGCTGAACAAAGCCAAGAAGGACACGATTGGTTAATCCAAAAAATCGGGGTTAGATAATTTTTAACAGAAAGTTTAAAGTGCCTGAAAATGCAATATTTTCAGGCACTTTTTTTGGCAATTGAATTCACAATAGCCATTGTCTCCTTTCGCGTGAAATGGCATAATCTCATAATAAAAGGACATAGCCTATTACAGATATAGCCTACTTATCAGTCGCTGGCCAAGCCGTCTCAATCCCTTGTGACCTTACAAAGGACTGAAATTCTTTTAACAAATCGCTATCCTCTCTTACTGCCTTTGGCCTCACTTTCTTACTTATCGCAAATGGAACCAACATACCTACTGCCTCTCCAATACTCCATTCTACAGGGTGCAAACGGTAACAACCATTGGTAATATGTGTGGTCCCAATATTTTTATTCGCTGGTAAAAGATTTTCCGTTTCCTGTGGGATCAATGCTCCTAAAGGAATCTGAAATGGCAGGGAACCAAAATCTATGTAATTGTCTCCACCACAACTTGGATGTAAATCGATATGGTAATAACCAATCCCCACACTATCATAAAAATCTGCAGCTTTTAAAGCCTTTCCTTCAAGTCCTGAAACCTGGGCACGTTGGGCAGCCCCCACATGCTCTTCTTTCACAGTAAACAGGGCTTTTATTCTCCTGGCCTCTCTCACATAAGGATATTTTGCCAAGCCATCTTCCGTACCCATTAAGTCATTTCTCAACCTGAGTCCAGGCCAGCCCTTGCCACCATCCGATCTAGGGGCTTCCGTTTGCAACCAATACAGCAAAGACAAGCTTTGTTGCTTGCCAGCATCCAGGTGTTTTTTAAATTCATCCTCACTTACATCTACAATATTTCCAGACACATAATCATTTTGTGGCCAATTGACCAAGGTGGCATCGCCTTGATAAAACCCCGGCTGATGGTTGGCTTGAGAGATAATCTTTCGATAAACCATCAAGTTCAAACTATTCCCTGTCTTTATTCCCTCAGGGTGAAATCCAAGTTCCTTGGGTTCCAGATCTTTTGGGCTGCTGTAGTTAAGTTCAAGCATTTTTCCAGACCAGGGAGGGTTCATCTCAGGAGTGAAATTTTTCCAATAATCGTAGTCTGAAGGTTTAGGAATTGTCCAATCCTCCCCTTTTACATAATCAATTGCAAAACAAACCGTAAAGGCTTGATTGTTATCTGGCCTATGGGTCACTCCAGCATGCCATTCTCCAGTGTCACCTTTGGCTTCGCTACCAGTAACATAGGCCGTACCGGTCAAAGGAAGCAAGTCACCCAACTCCGTGGCATCCACAAAATACTCCCCTTCCAAAAGTACATTCTTGTTTGTATGCAAGTTTTTAGCAATCAATGCCTGCACTCTTTTCCCAGCTACTTTTGCCCTTACTACCTTGTGATGTTTCAATAAAATAAGTTTGCGAGAACTTTCATATGCCGCAAACATTTCCTGCAAAACCATATGCCCAACCTTTGGCTCGAAGCAAAGACGCGAAACCGATCCACCACCTGGGTTAAGTAATTTGTTTGACGCTGCTTCAGGGGTTAAAGGGTAATACCTTTTGTAATAATCCCTGATTTTCTCTCTAAAAATCCTGTACAATTCAGGTGCACCATGTGACTCGATCCATTGGTGTTCATCGGGGGGAACACCCTGTTGGGATAGTTGCCCACCTAACCAATCTGTCTCTTCTGTCATCACTACAGTCAAACCATTTCTTAGGGCTGCGAAAGCCGCCGCACAGCCACCTAGTCCAGCTCCAGCTACCATCAGATCTGCTTGTAATATTTTTCCACTTTCGTTTATGGCCACACTTTTCCTGTTTTGACTAGCATGTACCGGTAAACCTGTAAGTGTGGCTGAAGCGATGGTTCCACCACCCAATACCACCTTACCCATAAAGTTTCTTCTATTCATCTTATCTATATTTAATAGGCTAAAAATTGAATATTGTATTATTTGATTTTCTCTAAATTTTTCCAGACTTGATACAATCCCCGTGGTACATGAAAACAGCCTTTCCATTTGCCACCTTTTAAAGGCAATTGCACTTTACCGTATCTGTCCAGATAGCCAAACCACTCCGGAGAATCGGGATCTTTAAAATGTTCCCAAGTATAGTCATGTACTTTATTAAACCATTGAAGGCACTCATTATTGCCTGTGATGGCATATGCCTTGGATAAAAAGACCAATGTTTCCAAATGAACCCACCATAATTTTTGGTTCCATTCTAACTTTTCGGATGGGTGGCCGCAAATATCCAGGAAATAATATATGCCTCCATACTCCTCATCCCAGCCATATTCAAGCGTTCGTAAGCCAGTAGCGATTGCTTTCTGGCACAAGTCCTCATCATTGTACTTTTGGCTTAGGTCAAGCATAAACCACATTGCCTCGATGGCATGCCCCGGACTTGTTAATCTACCTTCATAAGAATCAGAAAAACTTCCATCCACATTCACATTCTCCAATATCAATCCTGTTTCTTCTTGAAGAAACACCTCCATCACTTCATGGATAACACCTGGAACCAATGTTGCTACTTTATCCTCATCCAGCAAAGACTCCATTTCCAGGGTTAAATTGCTCAAAATCATGGGCAAAGCAAAGCTTTTTAAATTCCTTGTGCCTGGAAAGGTTTTGTTGTAAATGCCTTTTGGGTTGTCCCTACGTTTCAAAATATTTTCAAAGGTCTTCAAGGCTATTTCTGCATACTCCTCCGAGGGTGCCACTTTGTGCAGAGCAGCAAAAGCCATGGCTGCAAAGCAATCAGAAAATATATTATATGGCTGAACCAATGGATTCCCTTTTTGATCTAAAGAAAAATAAAAGGCTCCATTTTTATCCCTACCATGTTTAATTAAAAAAGCAGCGCCGTTCTTGGCCAAATCAAGCCATTCTTTATTTGGTTTTACCCGGTCGTACAACACGGCAAACATCCATACTTGTCTGGCTTGCAACCAAACGAATTTATCTGTGTCATATACTTTCCCATACCTATCAAGACAGGTAAAATAGCCTCCATTGATTTTATCAGGGCTATTTTTCTCCCAAAACGGAATCACATTGTTTAGTAGTTCCTCTTTGTATAAATTCAAATATTGCTTCATTACTAATTATTTATTTTTTATCCCTTTTCCAAACCAGTAATTTTCTATCTCCTCCAAACTCTTACCAGCTGTCTCGGGTATTTTTTTCCAGATTATATACAAGTAGGGAAAGCACATCAATGCAAAAAACAGAAACGTACCTGAAGGCCCCAAATTTTCCAAAAACCAAGGGGTCAATTGACCTACTAAATAGGTGCCCACCCAAAGGGAGAAACCAGCAATTGACATGGCTAATCCTCTTACCTTATTGGGGTACATTTCAGATAGCAAAACAAAAATGACTGCAGAGATCGATATGGCTGTAAAAAAAATGTAGGCCAGAAATAGAATCAATAAGAAAAGGGATGGTAAGCCATAAATTTCGCTACCATAAAAATAAAAGCTTATCAAAAGTAAAGAAAGAACCATCCCAGAAACGCCAAAGTAAACCAGTTTTTTCCTTCCTACACGATCTATAATAAACAAGGCCAGAATGGTTGTTAAGACGTTGACGACTCCTACCATCACCTGATAATAAAGCGCATCTCCCCCACTCAAACCAGACTGCTCAAAAATACTTGGCCCATAATACAGCACAGCATTGACGCCCATAAATTGGCCTAGAATGGCAATGGCCATTCCTAGCAGTACCGGCTTTAGAATTTTCGGGTTTTTTAGCAGCCCCCAGCTACTTTCTGAGATCTGGTCAGCCTGTTTCAATACTTCCTCTACTTTTTGTTTTCCAATAACAGCGGAATGGTAAAGTTTCGCAAACACATTTTCTGCTTTAGCGGTTTGATTGTTAATAACAAGCCACCTGGGACTTTCTGGTATAAACAACAGCACGATAAAAAACAGGAATGCAGGAATGATTTCCATGCCCAACATTGCCCTCCAGACTTCCTCATGAAAAACCTGGGACAATAAGGGGCTTCCCTTGAAAAGTTGCGTTTCAGCGATGCTCAATAATTCAAAATTCATTAAAAAGGCACCCAAAAACCCAATGGTAATGGCCAACTGATACAAAGAAACCAGGCTCCCTCTAATAGCTGAAGGAGCAACTTCAGATATATACATTGGCGAAACAATCGAAACCATCCCAATACCCGCTCCTCCTATAATTCTATATAAGATCAATTCATTATAACTACTGGCAATGGCACAACCTATAGCTGAAATCGAAAATAAAACTGCTGAAAGGAGCATCACTTTTTTCCTTCCGTATTTATCTGAAAGTCCACCGGCAAAGCTTACACCGATTATCGACCCTAATAAAGCACAACCAACATACCAGCCTTGAGCGATTACAGACAGCTCAAATTGTTGACTCACTTGACTAATCGTTCCTGAAATAACAGCAGTATCATACCCAAACAAAAACCCTCCAATGGCTGCCACAAGAGATAAGAATATTATATAGGTGTAAGAAGGGTTTATCTTCATAGAATGTGCATTTTTTATTTTTAAAAGAGATAAAGTGAAACAGTCTATTTGAGCGTTTAAAATACGGTACCTAAAATAGTTGATTATACTTGATATATGCAACAGCCTTTATACGAGCTGATCAAATTGCTAGAAATAATAAATTGAGTGCTAATTTTCAATCTCCAACGGACCTTGTTTTTCTACCTATCCATTGATTATTTGGAAAGGCTTCTATCCCAAGAGTTCCTCTGTGAATCATGGGCTAAGGATAAAATGCAGCTAACCTGGAATAAGTACCCTATAGCAGAACCTGAATTTAATCGTTTAATATTTCAGGTAATTTCCAATCAAGCTTGGTATCATAGCCTATTTTACCTTTTGAGATCTTCAATGGAGAGTCTACATTGTTATGGTACAATTGTCCCGTGCCCAAGCCTTGAGGCATTTCACCTTTCAATGAGGAGGTAAGTTGGGCAATTGCATTTAACCCAATATTACTTTCCAAAGCTGAGGTCATCCACCAGCAAGTACTTGTTTGTTGGGCAAGGGCCACCCATTCTCTAATAGCTACTATACCACCAAGTAAAGTAGGTTTTAGAATAAGAAATTGAGGCCTTATCGATTCAAGGAGTTGAAGCTTATTTTCTCGACCATATATTCCTATCAGTTCTTCATCCAGAGCAATTGGGATCGGGGATTTCTTACATAATTCACCCATTTCAGCTATCAATCCAGGTTGAATGGGTTGCTCAATACTATGAATTTCAAATTTGGCTAACCTTTCCAGTTTTCCCAGGGCATCTTGAGGAGCAAATGCGCCATTTGCATCTACCCGGATAGAAATTTTATCCTTAGAGAAACGAGAACGTATTTTTCCTAGAAGCTCACATTCCTGATCGAAATCAATGGCTCCTATTTTCATTTTTATACAGTCGTAGCCTTGCTCGATCTTTTGATCAATCTGCCTTTCCATAAATTCCTTCTTCCCCATCCAAACCAATCCATTTATGGGTAGTGGGGAACCTGTATCGTAAAAACTATTGTCTAAAATTTTTCGACGGCCTCCATTGATCAGATCTAACAATGCTGTTTCCAGCCCAAATTGGATACTTGGAAAATTCTGAAGCATCATGTTGTCAATCTGACTGAGAAGCATTTCCTGACTAGCCTGGAATTCCATTTTCTCCACTAATTTCAAAATCTTAAAGGCTTCTTCCAGAAAGTTAGGCACATCATCCTTGCTAAGCCCTTTTAAAGGGCCTGCTTCCCCCATGCCAATTATCCCTGGATATAGGTCCGAAGTGACTTGAATAAAATACGTTTTTTTCTCTTTAAGTATTCCTCTACTGGTTCCTGCCTCAAATTTGAAATTTAATGCATAGGCTTTAATGGAACATTTAACTTTAAATAATTGGGTCATTTTTATTTTTCGTTATAGTCAAATATGACCATTTTCTTCCAAACCATAAAAGTTAAAGATGGCCGAATAAGGATAATTGTCCCAGTTATTATTCAAATGGTCAAGGTCTCCATAGAAACATGGCATAATCTCCTGCAATTGGATGTAAAGGGCTATATTTGCATCGGATTTGAAAAAAATGTTCAATATCGAGAATTATTAAAAATATGCGCATTAAAAGTGCTCCAAAGCTTCAGGATTATTTCTACGAATTACCAGATGAATTCATCGCCAAATACCCCCTTGAACTCAGAGATAAGTCCAAATTATTGCATTATGAAAATAGCACTATCCGTCATGAGAAATTTTCGGGTATTGCAGGTTTAATACCTAAAAACAGTCACCTTGTTTTCAACAATACAAAAGTAATTCCAGCCAGGCTTCATTTTCAAAAATTAACTGGTGCGAAAATTGAAATCTTTTTATTAAATCCACTCCTTCCATCTTCTATTATTCAACAATGCATGGAAAGCACTGGACCAGTAACATGGAAGTGCATGATCGGGAATCTTAAAAGATGGAAAGAAAACGAACAGCTTTCTTGCCAGATCGATATAGAAGAAGTCACCTATAATATTCATGCGAAATTAATCAATCGAGAAAACAGGGAAGTTGAACTAAGCTGGAGTCCCAACGATAAATCTTTTGCCGCAATTGTAGAGGCAAGCGGAGAGGTCCCGCTTCCTCCCTATCTGAACAGAGCGGCCGAAGAAGACGATAAACTGCGCTACCAGACGGTTTACTCCGACAAAGAAGGTGCTGTGGCGGCGCCCACAGCCGGCCTCCATTTTACCGATAAAACCCTCGATGATTTAAAATCAAATGGGATTTCTATTGAATACCTTACATTGCATACAGGAGCAGGCACTTTTCAGCCCATTAAACATGACAATGTCATCGAACATCCAATGCACAGTGAACAAATGGTTTTCTCAAAACAAAATATCCTAAATTTAATAGCTGCAAAGGGTAATATTATTGCTGTGGGAACTACCTCCATGCGTTCCTTAGAAAGCCTTTATTGGTTTGGTGTTAATTTATTAAATGGGAAATCTGAGCTATTTCACATAGAAAAACTAGACCCGTACCAGGAATACCCCAGTCTACCAGGGAAAATTGAAAGCTTAAATGCCATTCTTAATTGGATGGAACAAAACGAATTGGATCAACTGACTGGCACCACTGAAATTTTTATTTTCCCAGGGTATAAATTTCGACTCTGTAATGGTCTGGTAACCAATTTTCATCAGCCAGGCTCTACATTAATCCTGTTGGTGGCAGCTTTTACACATGGGAATTGGAAGGAAATTTACGAGGAAGCAATAGCTAATAAATACAGATTCTTAAGCTATGGGGACAGTAGTCTATTGTGGAATGAGAAATTACCTTAAGTTTAGCATTTGAAAATGAATGGCTTTAACTGCTAATAAAGCAGGTTTTTAGCAAAGCCTACGCTTTCCCATAATGGCTCGTTGACAAAGCCATTTAGGTGTGCATTGGATATTTATAGTGGATCTTTGGGGATAATTCCCCATTTTACGATAATTGTTAAGCCACAAAAGAAAATATAAAATCTTAACTTACTTACAATGGGATTTTCTATCAAAACAAACGTGATACTATCACTTCTGTTCGTAATTGTCAATACTTCCTATGCGCAGGTAGACACTGTGAGACACTTCAGCCAAAGTCTCAAAAAGGAAATGCGCTATGCCATCACTTTTCCAGATTCTTATGATAAGAATGATAGCAATTATCCTGTGGTATACCTTTTACATGGAGCAGGGGGGAATTACAGCAATTGGCATAAAAATGGTAAAAGACCAGGACTTTTGTCTGAATTGGCCAATACCTATGATTTTCTTATTGTAACGCCGGAAGTGGGGCCATACAGCTATTATTATGACAGCCCGGTGCTCGACTCTGTTCGCTATGAATCCTACATTACAATTGACCTAATTAAAGAGATCGATCAAAAATACAGAACCATTGCCAATAAATCCGGAAGGGCAATTACTGGTCTTTCTATGGGAGGACATGGCGCATTGATGTTAAGTGCAAAACATCCTGAATTATTTTTCGCAGCAGGAAGCATGAGTGGCGTAATGAATATCGACACCAGGGAATGGGATATTGATGAAAATAGAAAAGAGTTAAGAATTAAGCAGCAAAAGGAAATGCTAGGAGCTATCGTTTATGATGCTCCTTTTAGTACGTATACTGCTGTAGGTTTAATTGAAAATATGGAGGAAAATGGTGTGAATATGATAATCGACTGTGGTACAGAAGACTTCCTATTGAACACTAACAGGCAAATGCATCAGCTCCTCCTAAAGGCGGGTGTCGCACATGATTATATTGAAAGACCAGGCTCTCATAACTGGGATTACTGGACCAATGCACTGCCCTATCACTTTTTGTTTTTTGATGAGCTCCTAAGAAAATAATTAGCTGACAATTCTCCTCAATATTGCAGGGCGGTAGCTTTTTATTACTTTTTTAAATTCAACTCTAAAAGATCTTTTTATCAATGGACAAAACTTCAGAGGAAAATTCATTTTGAATCAAGCCTTCAAAATGAAATCATGCGCCTTCCATTTAGACTTAAGCTTGGTAGCCATAAAGGATTTGTTAAACCTTTGTCCCAGGCAGCCCATTCCCTTAATTGAAAAATCTTCATTTTTAAAGTGATGCTCCAAAACAACAATCAAGTCATTTTTTTTGCATTTGGTTCTCCTATCCCATTGCTCCAATGAATCCGCAATGGGGTTATTGGTAAATGCATCTTCTCCTTTTCCGTTTAACTCATTTTTTTTTCAGTAATACCAAAGACACTTGTTTATTCTATTATAAAATGTTCTATATTTCAGATGTTTTAGTTTACAATTATCGATCTAATAGATTTGCTATTTAATATGCTCAAAATTCTATTTGTAGCAATTGTTTTGATAGGACCCTTTCAAGGAAAGGCTCAAGACGTACCTTCAAAACAGTATGCAGAAAAGTATGAAGAGATCATACAGTATTTTCCTGAAATAAATACCGGCACGCATTATGTTGAGGAAAACAGATCTTTAGATGGACATCCATTTTATTTGTCTTCTAAAATCGATTTTGGTTCTTTAGTAATTGGAGATTTCTACTTTGAGAAAGTGCCACTTCAATATGACATATGGGAAGACTGGGTCATTTCATTTTCATCCGTTTTTAACCAAAGGATGATCTTAAATCATCTAAAAATAGACCGCTTTCAATTAATTGATGGTTCCACATTTGTCAAAAAAGAGAAGCCTGATGGTTTCCTATTTCATGCTAATGGTTTTTATCGAGAAATTGTAACTGGAAAAACTGGCCTATATGCAAAACACAGGAAACAAAAAAAACAAGAATCTTCTACTATAGAACTTTTAAGAAGCTACGATGAAGTGATTAGGTATTTTTTCGAACTAGAAGGTGCCTTGGTACCTGTCCCAGGTAGAAGAAACCTTTTTGAAACCTTGGGGATTTCCAAAAAACCAGCAAAACAAGAACTCAAAAGAGCTGGCTTAAGGTATAAAAAAAACAAAGAAGCCTATTTGAGGACTTTGGTGAATATGGCTAATAATGTCCAACCATGATTAAGAATTTATTAAAGCTAAGTAGTTTGTTTCTGATAATGCTCGTGCAGCTTTCTGTTGCTCAAACACCAGATCAGGACCGTATTTCAGGAATTTTTTCTGGTATTTCCTTTAATCAATTTGCCCAAATGATCGAGGGTAAATCTGATTATCAATTGTTCTTCAAGCATGCTGATGTAGACACGCTAACCATTAATATCAATGCATATGATAGTCCTATCGAGGACATTCTAGATGAAGTATTTAAATCCACAGGACTCTTTTATGCTATCGATAATGAAAAGAGGATTTTCATAAGTAAAGGATCAGCTTTGGATATGCGACTCCCAGCGGGCTTCTTTGCAATTCAAAAACCAGAAAAAGATTTAAACCTGCTGGCAAACAGTCAACAGGAAACAGAAGATAGAACATTCGCCAAAAACAGGCTTTGGGAAATAGGAAACAATAATGCTTCTCCGGGAGCGAGGGATGCTATTTTGAAGGGCAAAATCACCAGCGCTGAATCAGAAGAACCTATTATAGGAGCACTGATATATACCACTGGACAAAATGCAAAATCCATATCAGATGAAAATGGAAATTACACCATTACCCTACCTAAGGGCCGACATACCTTGATTTTCCAAAACTTTGGTGCTTATCAGGAACAAAGGCAAGTGAATCTTCTTGGTGATGGGCAATTAAATGTGGAAATGGACGATAACATCATTTCCCTAACTGAAGTTACGGTAACCTCAGAAAAATCCGCCAATATAGAACGTCCTGAAATGGGTTTGGCATCCATCACTGTACAGTCCTTGAAAAAATTGCCTTCGGTATTAGGCGAAGTGGATGTCCTCCGGGCCATATTGACCCTTCCGGGGGTGAAGACGGTAGGGGAAGCCAGTGCTGGCTTTAATGTAAGAGGCGGAGCGGCAGATCAGAACCTGATTTTATTTAATGGAGCTACCATATATAACCCTACACATCTTTTTGGGCTTTTTTCCGCCTTTAACCCTGATATGATTGAGAGTGTAGATTTGTATAAAGCTGGCGTTCCTGTTCAGTTTGGCGGAAGATTATCTTCCGTATTGGACATCAAGAGTAAGTATGGTTCAACAGAAGAGATCAAAGGTGGAGGGGGTATAGGCCTGATGACAAGTCGGCTGTACCTGGAGGGGCCGATTTCAGACAAAACTACTTTTGCTGTCGGAGGAAGAAGCACCTACTCTAACTGGTTATTTGGTTTTTTGGATGAGGATTCTGAATTCCGAGATAGTAGGGCATCTTTCCATGATTTGAATCTCAACATGAAGCATCAAATAAACGAAAACAATGAGCTAACCATCTCTACCTATTGGAGCAAGGATTCTTTTCGTTTTGATAGAGACACCGTATTTAATTACCAGAACTTAAACTTAAGTTCCACCTGGACCCATTACTTCAGCGACCGACTTGAAGGAAAATTTCATTTGGGGCATGATCAATATACTTTTGAAATTCAGAGCCAACAAGACCCTTTAAATGCCTTTACTTTTGGATTTGGAATGGATCAAAGCAGTTGGAAAAATCATTTTACCTATGATTTAAATGACAAACACCAATTGAGTTTTGGTATGAATGCTATTTATTACAACCTCAACCCTGGTAAACAAGTACCCCAAGGAAGTGAATCCATACTTTTAAATGAACGCGTAACTCGGGAAAATGCCCTGGAAACATCCTTTTTTCTAGGAGATGATTATGAATTCAACCCAAAACTAATGTTCAGTTATGGATTACGGTATGTGGTTTATAATTACCTGGGGCCAAACACGGTCAATGAATACCCGGCAAATTCCATAAAAACAGAGGATACCAAAACAGGAGAAAAAACCTATGCATCAGGAGACCTTATAAATACCTATCAGGGTCCGGAAGTTAGATTCTCTGCACGATATGCTTTGGATAACTTCACTTCCATAAAAGCGGGATACAATAGCATGAGGCAACACTTACACATGCTCACAAATACTTCAGCCATCGCCCCTACCGATACCTGGAAGTTAAGCGACCCACATTTAGCACCCCAAATGGGACAACAATGGGCCATTGGGTTCTTTAAAAATTACCAATCAAACATAATAGAAACCTCCATAGAAGTCTATTATAGAAAAATGAAGAATTTGGTGGATTTTAGGAGCGGTGCATCTTTAATTTTAAATGACAATATTGAACAAGATGTACTCAATACACAGGGTAAGGCCTACGGCATCGAGTTAATGGCGAAAAAAACCGAAGGAAAAGTAAACGGATGGGTAAGTTATACTTACTCGCGGTCATTGTTAAGGACCAATCCGGATGAATTGGGTGAGAAAGTTAACAAAGGTAAATTATACCCAAGTAATTTCGATCAACCACATGACATTATGCTGGCAGGTAATTTTGAATTTACAAAGCGAATTAACACCTCGGTTAATGCCAATTACAGCACAGGGAGACCAATAACACTTCCAATAGCCAAGTTCTATTACAATGGATCGGAAAGGGTTTTCTATTCCGATCGAAATGACTACCGGATTCCAGATTACTTCAGGGTAGACATCTCTTTCAATATTGAGGGAAATCATAAAGTCAAAAAGCTTGCGCATGCCTCCTGGTCATTAGGTATATACAATGTACTCGGTAGAGCTAATCCTTATTCCGTATACTTTTCACCAGAAAATGGATCAATTCAGGGCTATAAGCTTTCTATTTTTGCAAGACCTATTCCTTTTATCACCTATAACTTCAGATTTTGATGGATGCTGTATTCAAAATAAAACACCTTCCTGTAATTCTAGGTATTCTTGTATTATTCTTTGGTTGCCGAGAACCTTTTTCTCCCGAGCTCAAAGACCTTAACGAGAGTATTTTGGTGGTAGAAGGATTTATAGAAGTGGGCGGTGGTACCACTAGTATTAAGCTTAGCATGGCTTCTCCACTTTATACAGATATCCCAAATTTCCCTGTACCTGGAGCAATCATTACCATTTTTGGAGAGAACGGTGACAGTTGGGAGTTAAATACGAATAGTTCAGGAGCCTATGAAACAGATGCTTTTCTACCTGAAGAGGAAGCATATACACTTACCATTGACTTGAGCAATGGCCAAAGTTATGTTTCAGATAAAATTATGCCTATTGTAAGTCCAGAATTTGACATCACATTTACCAAACAGGACGGCAATGTGCAGATATACAGTAACACCACAGGAAATGATGAGGCAGAGTTTTTTTTATGGCAATATGAAGAAACCTGGATGTACCGAACGCCACACACTTCATTCTTTAATTATGACAAGGTTACAAAGCAGATGGTCGATATTCCATTAGATCAATTGACCAACAGGTGTTATAATTTTGATCAATCCAGAAGGGTAATCCTGGAGGCATCATCTCGGTTTGAAAACAATAGAATATTTCAAAAAGAATTGCTAACAATCGACAGTCTATCTGAGAAGTTAGGTATCCGTTATCGCATAAAAGCACGGCAATATGCCATAGATCGAGAAGCATATATTTTCTGGGAAGGAATAAGAAGAAATTCGGATGATATTGGCGATATTTTCAGCCCTTTACCCTCCGCTGTGACAAGTAATATTCATTCTACAGAAGATCCAGAAGAATCTGTTATTGGCTATATTTCTGCCGGAAAATCGAATGAAAGAATCCTATATATCAACACAAATGAAGTTGTCCCCTGGCGAACTTCATTAAAGGATTATTATGGCTGTATTATAGATACTATCGCACCACCAGATTATGAAGAGATCTTTGGTTTATTGAATTTTATACCCTTGTTTGAATATTGTGATGATTTACCTTGCGGAGGTTATTTTGCTTCCACAGAAGGATGTACAGATTGTAGACTTCGAGGAGGAGTTCTTGAAAAACCAGAATATTGGAAGGATGAGTAAGCAGTTAAAAATTAATTTTGTAACCTTGACTTTGTTTATTCTGGGTCTTTGGTTCCTTGGCAGTTATCAAGTAATAGCGCAAAGTAGCAAGCAACTTCCCGATGAAGAAATAATCGTTCAAGTTGTTAATCCCGTATCCCTAACGGAGGAATACTTATGGATGAATGTTTCTGTAACTTCAGGTGGCGAACCAAGTCCATCTAAAGTCATATATATGGAGTTATTGGACCGAAATGGGATATCAGTGGTAAAGGATCTCGCTGGACTTGAAAAAGGCGAAGTCAATTCCTATCTGATGCTTCCTTCCGATTTGCCTTCAGATCATTATCTTTTAAGAGTCTATACTAGAATTAGCCCTTATATTTCAGGGAAAAAAGGGGTTTTTCAATCTTTGGTTACAGTTATCAACCCAAAAATTCCTCCTATAATTACACCTACACTAGCCTTGGCGGAAGGCGGTTCCGTAATGCCACTCGAAACCAAATTTATAGCTCGCAAGGACAGTCTTATAGAAGTGTCAATTCCATTAGCTAAAGCAACGGATATCTCTGTGGTAGTAAATAAAACTACGCCATTTGACAATCTTAAAATGGCTTTAAATTACCCAGAGATGTATCCTGAAAACAATAGTTCCAGCCCCACTTTGGTACCAGAACTGTATGGGCATATTATTAAAGGGAAATTGCTCGACAGCGTAATCGATACTGCTGAAGTATTTTATCTTACCGTTCATGGTAGTCAATCCCATATGTTTATCGATAAACCCAATGATAAAGGAGAGCTATATTTTGACACCGGTAATTTCTCTTATTATGATTACGCTATCATCCAATCTGCTCAAACAGGGCAGCAAGTGAACTTCATCCTTACTTCTCCTTTTTGGGAAAAGGTTCCTGAGGGAAATTTTCAACTACCTGTTTTAAATTTAAGTCAAAGCAACGAGGAATTTATTAAGGAAAAGATTTTGGCAAGGGCAAGTCATCAATACTATCTTGGACCAATAGAAATTCCTGAAACACCTTTGCCTTTCCAATACATTACGGATTATAGCTATGCGTTAGATGATTATAATCGATTTGTAGATATGGCCACCACCATTAGAGAATATGTACCTATGGTATTGGTGCGAAGTCAAAATCGTAAAACCATATTTAAAAATTTCAATATCCCTTACAACCTAGTGTTCAAAGAAAGCCCCTTATTAGTCATTGATGGAATGCCAGTCTTTGATAGTGAAGCTTTTGCTAATTTTAATCCAAAAGGCATAGAAAGCATGGACATTATCAACCGGTATTTTTACATCAATGATCAAAAATTTACTGGGATGGTCAACCTCACCTCATTTAAAAATGATTTTGGAGGTTTTGATTTGCCTAAAAATGCCTTGTTTATAACCTATAATGGCATTCAAAAACCCTATCAATTTCATTCTACTTCGGCGTTTGGAAAAGACAATAACCATTTCCCTGATTTCAGAAGCACTTTGACTTGGCAAACGAACAAAGAAACAGATGAAAATGGCAATCTCACGTTTTCTTTTAAATCCTCCCTGCTTAAGGGAAAGTATGTTTTGAGAATTCAATACCAGAACAGTCTAAACAATGCCTTGAAAACTGCCCAGTTTTCTATGGAAATGGATTAGTTATTTTTGCTTAGCTTACCCTATTTTCACCTGTTGAGTTCAAGATAGTTTTCCATTCTTAAGCTATCCTTTCTATCGTACAAATAATTCCATTTCGTCATGTATTCGTCAGCAGGAAGAAACTCATCGTTAGTGGCCTTTAGTTTTGCATTTAAAACACCATCAAGGTGATTTTTTAATTGGCCAAATTGGGGCATGTCCACCAGGTTGTGCATTTGGTAAGGATCCTGTTCATTGTCATACAATAACCATGGTCCCAACAAATCTTTAACATAGGTATATTTTTTAGTCCTGACACCTCTGAATTCCCTCCCGCCATTCATGAACTGCCACTCATGAAAAGGTACAGGAAGCATGATCAAGGCAGCTTCATTTCCCAATTCATCTCCATCGATAAGGGCTTTTGAAAAGTCCGCTCCTTCGATAGAATTAGGTATTTCCAGATCACTTAAGCCTAATAAAGTGGGCAAAAGGTCAGGCGTATTGATAGGGTCGTAAATCTGATGTGCCCTTTTACCCAATTTGTCAGGATACCTAATAAGTAAAGGCACTTTTATGGATTCATCCCAGGGACGTTGTTTCTTTAACACTCCTTTTGACATTAGCATATCTCCATGCTCAGAGGTAAAAACAAAAATTGTATTGTCTGCAATTCCTGCTTCATCAATTGCAGCTAACAATTCACCAACCGAGTGATCCAAGGCAGTACAATGAGCATAATAATTGGCCATAACATTTCTTGCACTGTCTTCAAAATCTTCAGGAACATTAGGTCTTACCTGTATTTTTGAAGCATCATACATCTCTTTATATTCTTCTGGTGCAGTATGGTATGGGTCGTGTGGCGGCCCCCAAGACAACACCAATAAGAAAGGATTGTCCTTGTTTTTGTTAATATAACTTATGGCACTATCTGTTTGAGAAAATGCATCATACCCTTCCCAATATTGCTTTTCATTCTCCTCATCAAAATAAAAAGAGTCGTTATAATTATGGGTAACTTCCCTAACTTTCCAATAATCGAAACCTTGTCTTCTTTCTTTTGGTACAGGTTTATTTCTTGAACTAAAATGTTCCTCTCCACGCGCATGCCCGTTTAAATGCCATTTCCCAATATACCCTGTTTGGTACCCTGCCTTTTTATATATTTTGGCGATCGTCGTGGCCTCAGTAGGAAAAGGTTTGTCATTATAAAAAACCCCATGGGTCAAAGGATACTGGCCAGAAATAAAACTTCCTCTCCATGGTGCGCACACTGCCATCACAGTTACAGCGTTGTGAAACACAGCACTCTGCTGGGCAAGGCTGTCCAGGTTTGGGGTGATTACATCCTCGTTGCCTAGATAACCAATTGATTGTGCCCGCCACTGATCTGCCAAAACAAAAACCACATTTGGTGCAACAGAGGGCTTTTCAATTTTAACCTCTTCTTTTGATTGCTCCTTGCAAGAAAAGCCAAGAATAAGAAAACAGCTAAAAATCAGTGATTTATAAAAATTCATCTTTAGTGAAATTTGGGTCAAGTTGAAATTGGTGAAAATTATAGAAAAATCAATCCCCTCGACTAAAAATTTTTAAAGAATGGATAAACTATTTATAAATCACAGCATTGAATCTATTGCCTAAAGGAGAAGCAAATCATTTGTTCTGGAATAAGCCCAAATCAAAATTTCTTCGCGCGACTTTTCTTTCTGGATGGATTTCATCAAATACCTCTTTTCTTAATTCACTTTCGCTTTTCTTTTTGTACCAAAGTTCATCTGCTGATAATACTATACCAGCTTCATACAAATCCAATAAGTGATCATACGGACCTCTTTTTGCCAAAAGCTTGACCAATATTGGCGCCATTTCTATCATAATAAACAAGGCCATAATTAAGAGGTTGGCCCAATATACTGCGGTGTTTGCGTTGGTGAGTGTATCCAATGCCTGGATCCTTGCCGCCAGCCCATTATTTGAAGTCACCGATACCATTTGATAATCCAGTTCAGCAGCCATTTTTTCGTTGAGTTGGTTGATTTGATCTACTCTATCCTGAATCTTTTCCCGGTTCAAGTTTTGGGTGTATTCCAAGTCCTTTTGGGCTTGGTCCAGTTGCGTTTCTTTTTTCTCAGCATTGATTCCTATACCTGCTCTACCAGTTGTTTCGCCGGTTTTCACGCCAAACCGTTCATTGTCGTATTCTACTTGCTTTTCATTTCTAAAGGCTTCTTTGCTTTTAATTTCAGCATTTAAAGCTTCTATTTCCTCTTCCAACTTGAGTAGCTCCGGGTAACCCGCTTTTATTTCATCTTTACTTTCACTTATAGTTGACAATCGTTGTCTGTCCAGCTCCCGATTGATTTCTTTTTCAAATATTTTCAATTCTAAAGGTTTTGCAATGACTAAGGCAATCAATATTGCCAATATTAGTCTGGGAATTGCCTGTTTAAGCTCCGAAAGAAATTTTTCTCTCTTTTTAAGTGTTGAAACGATATACCTATCCAGGTTAAAAATCATCAACATCCATACAATACCAACAGCAAAAACGGCAAAAATGGATTCAAAAATGGTAAACAGGGCATAGCCTACGGATAATCCAGCAAACACAGCCGTAAATAGAACAGTCCCCCCTATTCCTATAAACTGATGAATGGAACCTGGGCACCGCTTTACCAAAGGAAGGTATGCTCCAGAACAAAATACGAGAAAGCGTTCTAATTTATTCATAAAAGGCTGGTACTTCTTTAGATTTTAAACGAAATACATTTCAAGGACACTGCCAAATATTTTCTTTCATTTAAATTTAAAACGGCTTTTTAAAAAATTATTATATTTATTTGACAATCAATACTTTAAAAAATTATTTTTAGATAAATATTGGTGTTTTATCAATTGTCTTTTCAACTCATGACAATAAAAAACCTTTTAAAAGCACAAAACAGAAAAATGTCCGGTTCAATTGTCCGATAATGATACAATCAAAATATTTTAAAATTCACATAATTAAAGTATTTTGGAACCCAAAACCCATATAAGATTATGAAAAAAAATAATTTCCTTTTAACAGCTCTTTTACTTTTTATAGGTTTGTCGGTTTTTGCACAAGATCCTGCAAGATTTAAGAACCAGGTAGCACAGATTAATAAAGATTATCCAAGCCAGAACAATTTAAATACGATAGTTTTCACTGGTAGTTCTACTATTCGAATGTGGAAAAGCCTTCAGGAAGATTTCCCAGAACACAAGGTTATAAATGCTGGGTTTGGTGGTTCTCAGTCTGCTGATTTACTTTTTTATTTAAACGAATTGGTATTAGATTATAAGCCTTCGAAGGTGTTTATTTATGAAGGTGACAATGATATCTCAGGAGGAAAATCTACAGAAGAGATTTTGGCCAATTATGATCTTATCGTTAGCAAAATTCACCAGGCACTACCAGACACAGAAATTATACTAATTAGCCCAAAACCAAGTGTTTCCAGATGGGAATTAGTTGATAAGTACCTTGAATTAAACAAAAATCTAAAAAAATCAACCAAGGGTAAAAAATACTTGAAATATGCAGATTTATGGAAGCCTATGCTTAACAAGGACAAAGAACCTATGAAGGACATCTTCCTTGAAGACAACCTCCATATGAATGCAAAAGGCTATGCCATTTGGGCCAAAACGATCAAGAAGTTTCTGTAAACCACTTGCCAATATTAAGTCAAATTAGTCAAACGTAAACATCGCATGCTATAAATTGATTGTCAATAAGAAATACTTTCTTATTTAACCTCAAGATGGTTTACTCCGCTATATTTAGCCCGAAATAGGTAAACAACTGCCTAATTCGGGCTAAATTTATTTCTGGCGTTATAGCATTCTCATTCCTTAAAGGCTTAAGTAAAAAAAACATAAAACAGAATGGCGGCCTATTTGTTCCAGTTAATAGTATACAATTCTTTCAAAAGGTCTCGTAAGCCAATATAAAAAACAAGTGAGATTTGGAAAATAGCCGTGTCATTCCTTTATTTGCATTGAATTTCAGGAAACTGATTTATATAGAAGAGGCGAGAGATCAGGCTCTGTGAACCTCTGGCAACCTTCCGAACCAAGGAAAGGTGCCAATACCTGCCCATTAAATAGGGAACGATAAATTAGAAAATATGACAGCACTTACATTCTCCTTCTTTATCTACCTCGTTTATTTTCACTATTCAGCTATTTCGCCGAATGGGTTATATTCATGTATCTACGGTAAGAAAAATTTCTTTTATGGATTATAAAAATTTTGAAACACAAGCAGTAAGAATAGCTGCCTCTTCCTCAAATCAGAGAGAACATTCCGCTCCTATTTACCTTAGTTCCAGTTTCGTATTTGATTCTGCAGAACAAGCCAGGCAAATGTTTGCAGATGAAATTGAAGGAAATATATATTCCAGGTATGCCAATCCGAATACCAGTGATTTAATAGAAAAGGTATGTGCTGCAGAAGGCACTGAAAGTGGTGTTACAACTGCTTCTGGAATGGCTGCAATGTTTGGTAGTATGGCATCATTGTTAAGGCAGGGAGACCATATTCTTGCCTCCAGGTCATTGTTCGGATCTACGCACCAACTTTTAACGCGCATATTTCCTAAGTGGGGAATTTCGCATACCTACGGTGACATATCAGATATTGATCAGTGGGAGCAACTGGTACAACCTAATACTAAGATGTTGTTTATCGAAACCCCATCCAACCCGGGTTTGGAAATTATTGATTTGGAATATATTGCAAAATTTGCAAATGCACATAACCTCGTTCTGGTTGTGGACAATTGCTTTGCTACTCCTTACCTTCAGCAGCCAGCAAAATGGGGAGCGCATATTGTCACCCACAGTGCTACTAAATTCATTGACGGACAAGGACGGGTTTTAGGAGGGCTCATCTTAGGGAAAAAGGAGCTGATAGACGAAGTTCAGTTTTTTATGCGACATACCGGACCATCATTGTCCCCTTTTAATGCCTGGATATTGTCCAAGAGCATGGAGACTTTGGCCGTTAGAATGGACAGACATTGTGAAAGTGCGCTTAAAATCGCCCAGTATTTTGAAGGAAACAAAGAAGTGGAAGTGGTGAAATATCCATTTTTAGCCTCCCATCCACAATTCGACCTCGCTAAAAAACAAATGAAACATGGCGGAGGAATTATCACCTTAACCTTAAAAGGGGGATTAGCCAGAGCTAAAAAGTTTATTGATCAATTACAGATGATCTCTGTCACTGCAAACCTTGGAGATACCCGTAGCATTGTCACCCATCCTGCTTCTACCACACACAGCAAACTTACCCAAGAGGAAAGAGAAAAAGTGGGTATTTTAAATGGATTGGTCAGGCTATCTGTAGGACTGGAACATGTAGACGACATTATTCTTGATATAGAAAGCGCATTGGAGAAATCCAAAAGCTAAAAAGCAGGTTTACAAAATTCCAGGTAGAATTTATGTAAACCTGCTTTTTTAGAAGTATTAAACTTCAACTCAAACCAACAATATGCAATGGATCTCTCCTATTGCATATTGTTGGTTAATAAGGATTATTTTTTATTGTCAGGACCTTCCGGTACTGCAATCGTTACTTCCTTTTCATTTTCAAGTTGGGTACTGACAACAAAATAAGGACCTGTTATCACTTCTTGCCCTTCTTCTAATCCCTCCAGAATTTCGATATTCTCAAAATCAGAAATCCCTGTTTTTACTTCCTGCACTTCAGCCTTATCCCCTTTTTTCAAAAACACCAATTCCTTCATATTTCCCTTGCCATCACCGGATTCAATAACCTGACCCGTTCGAACAGTTACAGCAGCAAGTGGAATGGCCAAAATGCCTACTTTTTTATCTGTGATTATTTCCACGCTGGCAGTCATTCCTGGCCGGAAAGGAAATGGATTCCCTTTACTGACGAGGTCTTTATAAGAATCATTTATAATCCGGATACGTACTTCAAATTCTGTAACCGCATCAGTGCTGACTTTTTCATTGGCTGAATTGGCAATGGCTGTAACTACTCCGGTGAATTTTTTACCAGTAGAAGAATAAGAATCCACTTCTATCAAAGTGGTATCTCCCATGCTTATTCGAACGATATCATTCTCATTTACATTTACCCTCACCTCCATTTTTGACAAATCGGCAATCCTTAACATTTCTGTTCCAGCCATTTGAGCCGTTCCTACTACTCGCTCTCCTTTTTCTACAAGAAGGTTAGAAACAATCCCATCTGTCGGTGAATAAACATTGGTCAACCTTAGGTTTTCACTCGCTTCATCCACAGATGCTTTTGCACTTTTTACAATAAACTCTGATGCAATGACGGATTGTTTGGCTGCTTCAAGGTCATTCTCACCAGTAAGGAAATCCGCCTTTATTTGTTCAAAATCAGCATCAGAAATAACTTTGTCATTGTACAAAGAGAGATTTCTGTCATAATTGAGCTTCGACCTATTAAATTGCGCTTCAGCACGTTTCAAACTCGCCCTTGATTGGGCTAAATTTGCCATTTGTTGGTTTAAATTGGCCTGTGCCCTATCAAGGGCTGAAATGAAATTATCAGGTCTGATTTTAACCAATAAATCACCTATTTTTACAGAATCCCCTTCATTTACATTTAATTCTATAATTTCCCCTGCAACATCCGGGCTCATTTTTACTTCAATTTCAGGCTGAACTACACCCGAAGCACTTACCTTTTCTACGATGTCTTTTTTATCTACCTTACCTATTTGTACCTCTAGTGGTTTCTCTCCTCCTATCCATCCTGCCTGCCTGCCAACGACCATCCCTATTACTAAGAGAACAACTACTCCCAATAAAATGTAAATTAATTTATTTGACTTTTTCTTGGCCATTTTTCTAAACTATTAAAGTGTAAGTGGATTCCCTAAATAAAAATCCAGAACCTTAACGCTAAAAACAAACTGGTACTTTGCGGTGACCAAATCTGCTTCTGCATTGAATAAATTATTTTGTGCAACTTGAAAATCAACAGCATTGATTGCCCCAACTTCAAAACGCTGTTGGGCCATTCTGAAGGATTCACCAAGAGCCTCTACCCTTATCAATGAACTTCTGTAAGATTGTTCGGCCGCTGACGCTGAGGTGAAGGCTGATTCTATATCCTGTCTCAAAACATTCTTTGCTTCTACTTCCTGAATTTCGCTCAAACGTTTCTGTACCCTTGCCCTTTGAACACTTGCCTTGTTTCGGAAATTGGAGAAAACAGGAATGTTCAAACCTATATTTGCAGACTGAGATAGGTTGTTTTCAAATTGTTGTAACAGTGGATCTGGAGTCATAAACGTACTTTGATCAACATAATTTGAAAACACATTGGCACTAAGATTTAAACTGGGTGCAAAGCTCCCTTTAGCTATTCTAACTCCATATTCTGCACTTTTTACGGCCAATTCAGCTGCCTTTATCTGAGGTAATCTACCTTCTGCAATTGAATAAACTTCCCCTACACCAACACTACCTATTTCTAATCCATCTATCCCTACCTCAGGAATTATAATGCCAAATGAATCATCAAATGGTATTTGAAGCGCCTGAGACAAATTTAATTTCGCTATTCTTAAATTGTTTTCAGCATTAATCACTTCCAACTCATTGGTCGCTTTCTGGGCTTCCAAATCCAACTGATCGGCTTTTGGTAAAGCCCCTGCTGCTACCAAGCTTTTTGTTCTTGCCAACTGATCCGTGCTTGTCTTTAATTGAGACTTTGCAATGTTCAATTGCTCCATGGAAAAGGCAATGTTTATAAATAAATTGATCGCATTTAAAGTGATATTATTCCTTGTGGTCTCTACATTTAGCCGGCTAACTTCCACATTTAATTTGGATTGTTGTATGCTGTTTCGCACCCTGCCTCCAGAATAAATAGGTAAACTTGAATTGCCGGAAATATTAACGTTTCCAATTCTTCTACTCTCAAAATCATTGGTAACTGGGTTGATAGATCTACCCCAGCGAAAACCTGAACTAGCACCCATAGAAAATGAAGGCAACATCTGTCCCTTTGATTCCATTAGGGTCGCTTCTGAACTAATCAGGTTCATTTCAGACCTTTTTAAATTTAGATTATTTTCCAATGCTATTGCTACACTTTGCTCTAAAGTCAATTTACCCGAATTATCCTGGGAAAATGCAACCGGTAAGAGCCCAGTAACCAATAACAATAGCAGTAAAATATGCTTTCTCATGAACTTTGGTATTTTATCAATTTTCCAATTAAAAAGTTTATGTTTTTCATCGAGACCTTTCGAAACCTAAATAAACCTGCTTTTATTATGCAAATCAAGTGCTAGTTAGTCATTTACTTTCAAGTTTAAACCTTTCTCTTTAAAAACCAGCTATGAATGGGTATATTTAATTAATTTTAATTTTAAATATTAAGTTAAAATTATAAGTGTTCGATTATGGACATATTACTGTACAAAAATGAGACAGTTTTTCAAAAATAAAACGAGTAGCTTTAGTGAGGTTAGGGAATTACCATTAAACAGAGCACTTCTTTTTGGAGACGGTTTATTTGAAACCATGGTGTTCACCAATGGACATTTTAGATTTCATAAAGATCACCAGGAAAGGGTTAACATGGGGCTCAATATATTACGAATTGAGTCCATTCCGGATCTTCAAGATGTCAAACAATTGCTCAAAATTACCTATGGTGAAAATGCTACCTTGCGAGTGCGCTGGAACATCTTTAGATCGGGTATTGGGAAATACAGTCCAATGGAAAACAATCATTTTGAACATTTGATGGTTACTGATTTTCAGTCTTCACCAGCAGTTAAAAACAATGCCTATATTAGCCAGTCCATTCAAGTCAATGCCTCTCCATGGGCAGGGACAAAAACCTTAAATGCACTTACCTATGTATTGGCTAATATAGAACGCCTGGATAGAGGCATGGATGATGTAATCCTCTTAGACGACAAGGGCAATGTTTCGGAAGGGGGCAGTGCTAATATTTTCTGGGTAAAAAACAACTATTACTTTACCCCCTCCTTACAGACAAATTGCATTGCAGGTATTGCCCGAAAGCAAATCCTGGAGCAACTCAAAAACAAGGGTTTCGCTTGCAAAGCTGGGATTTTCACAGCAAAGGATTTAATGGATGCAGACCAGGTATTTGTAAGCAACGTTACGGGAATAAGTTACTTGCTTAATATCGATGGTAAAACTTTCGACACAAGCCCTGAACCTGCACTCCTTTCCCTTTTTGAAATCTGATTCCTTTTTTAAGCAAATTATACGGTTACCCAATTCCCCAAAATTTGCAAAGCCTCTCTATTATGTAAAGAAGCCACTTGCATAATCCAAGTTATACTGAGACCTCAGCTTTGATCCGTGGATGAGGATCATAATTTAGCAGTTCGATGTCTTCATATTTAAATGAAAAGATGTCCTTTACCTCTGGGTTTAACTTTAGTTGCGGTAAAGGTCTGCATTCTCTGCTTAGTTGAAGCCTGGCTTGATCCAAATGGTTATTGTAAAGATGGGCGTCTCCCAAGGTATGAATAAATTCACCTGGTTCTAGCTCACATACTTGCGCTACCATGGCTAAAAATAGCGCATAGGAAGCAATATTAAAGGGGACCCCTAGAAACACATCTGCACTGCGTTGGTACAATTGACAAGACAATTTGCCATCAGCCACATAAAACTGGAACATTAAATGGCAAGGAGGCAAAGCCATTTGATCTACATCTGCTACATTCCAAGCGCTAACGAGAAGGCGTCTTGAATTGGGGTTTTTCTTGATTTGATCGATTAGATTTTTAATCTGGTCAATCTCTCCTCCTTTACCATCAGGCCAATGCCTCCATTGGTAACCATAAACTGGTCCCAGGTCGCCTTTTTCATTGGCCCACTCATCCCAAATAGACACTTTGTTGTCTTTGAGATATTGGATATTGGTATCACCAGCTAAGAACCAAAGCAATTCATGGAAAATCGAACGGGTATGGCATTTTTTAGTGGTGACCAAAGGAAAGCCTTTAGACAAATCATACCGCATTTGGTACCCAAAAACACTCAATGTGCCAGTTCCTGTTCGATCTCCTTTTTTGATACCATGGTCCAATATATGTTGTAATAACTGATGGTATTGTTGCATAATGTATTGCTTTTTAACTGTAACGCTCTTGGTAATATTTTTGATAGTCACCGGAAGTAACTCCATCTAACCATTCCTCATTTTCCAGGTACCAATCTACGGTTTTCTCAATCCCTATTTCAAAGGTTAGACTAGGTTTCCATCCTAGTTCTTTGTTGATTTTATCTGCATCAATTGCGTACCGTTGGTCATGTCCTGCACGGTCTTTTACAAAGGTAATTAATTGTTCTGATGCACCTTTATCTCTACCAAGTTTTCGGTCCATGATTTCACAGAGCAGCTTTACGATGTCAATGTTTTTCCATTCGTTAAATCCACCAATATTGTAGGTCTCTCCAGTTTTTCCTTTGTGAAAAACCATGTCAATGGCTATGGCGTGATCTAATACAAACAACCAATCTCTAATATTATCACCTTTACCATAGACTGGCAAGGGTTTATTTTGCTTGATATTGTGAATACAAAGCGGGATTAATTTTTCAGGGAATTGATTAGGACCATAATTGTTTGAGCAATTTGATATCACGGTTTTCAAACCATAAGTATTGGCATATGCTCTCACAAAATGGTCTGAGGCAGCCTTAGAGGAGGAATAAGGAGACTGAGGGTCATAAGGTGTGGTTTCAAGAAAAAAACCACCATCATCAAGAGATCCGTAAACCTCGTCAGTAGAGACATGATAAAAGAGATGGTTCTTTAAATCTTTCCAATGGTTCTTAGCGGTGTTCAAAAGATTGACCGTTCCCATGACATTCGTTTTTACAAATGCCAATGGATCAGTAATCGATCTGTCCACATGAGATTCAGCTGCCAAATGGATGACATCTGTAATTTGATAATCATTAAAAACCTCCTTTAATAGCTCTTCATCATTTATATCTACTTTTGCAAAGGCATAATTTTTCTCCCCTTCAACGTCTTTTAAATTCTCCAAATTACCTGCATAGGTCAGGCAATCTAGGTTAACTATCCTGTAATTGGGGTATTTTTTTACAAAAAGTCTTACAACATGAGAACCTATAAAACCAGCACCTCCGGTGATCAATATTGATTTTTCCATAATCCAAAATTTTAAAATAAAATGAGTTTATAAAAGTATAAGTTTAACCTTAAATCGGTGATTTCAATTTTTTAATGGGTTGAAATTACTACACAATCGATTTTACATATTTTTTCCTAATCAAAGGAAAGTTGCTTTAATATTGACTTCGAATTACCTGAAACCAATTAATCAGCAACCTTCACCATAAATTCGATAGTCACTAAGAGGTTTAAAAACGACCTCTAATTAAACCTTAAATTTTGCGAGAAATTTTGCCAGCCAACTTGTTTTGAATTTCTTCTCCTCTGCATAATAACCGTCACCATAGCTATTCTTCATCATATAAGAATAATTGTAGCCATATCCATAATTATACCCACCAAAGTCATAAGTATCTCCTCCACCTTTAAGACCATTAAAAATAGCATAAAAATTTCTCACCTGATCATTTGAGTAGAGGTCATTGATCATTAATAAATGATTTTTATGGGTAAAATCATGCCTTACTATATAGAGGTTGACATCCGAAAAACGTAGTAAATCCATGGTTTCTGACACCAATCCTACAGGAGGGCAATCCATAATTATGATGTCGAAGTCTCGCTCTAATTGCTCTAAAAATTCTCCCATTTTATCTTTCAACAACAATTCTGCCGGATTAGGAGGGACAGCCCCTGAAGGCACCGCATACAGGTTTTCATATTGTGTTTTAAGGATAATTTCGTCAGCTGAATCTTTATCAACTAAAAATGTAGAAAGTCCCTTTTTATTCGATACTCCTAGGTACTTGGCAAGTTTAGGTTTTCTAAGATCAAGTCCAATAATACAGGTTTTTTTTCCACTCAATGCCATTGCTGATGCCAAATTCAAGCTTATATAGGTTTTACCTTCACCTGAAATACTGGATGTCACCAAAATCTTTTTGCATTTCTTTTCACTGGCGATATAGAAAAGCGCAGAACGAAGAGACCTAAACGATTCAGAAGCAAGTGACCGGGGATGTTCTGCAACTAGTAAGTTGGTGTTTTTATCACTAAATCCAATGGTACCTAGCATAGGGATTCTCAACAGGTTTTTTAGCTGTATTTGATCCATTACCCTATTGTTTAGATAATGGAATAAAACTAAAAATCCAAAAGGAAGAAAAAATCCCAGACCAATTGCATAAGTATAATTTTGCGTTTTTTTAGGGTAAATTAGCGTTCCTCTTTTCGCATAATCCACGATACTGTTGTCCGGCACATTTGAAGCTTTCGCTATTCCAGCTTCTGCCCTTTTCTCAAGTAAATAGGTATACAAATTTTCCCTTAACTTAAATTCTCTTAATATATTGGTATAATCCGACTCTGCCTTAGGAAGATTGGAAAACTGTTTGTCAAAAGAATATAATTTCTTTTGATTTTCCTTCTTTTTATTTACCGTATTTGAAATAAGATTCTGGATATTCTCAAAAATATTTTCTTTCAATCGTTCAATTTGCTGATCTAAAACTTTTACATCTGGATGTGTCTCTTTGACTATAGAAAGCAACTTTCGCCTTTCCAATGAAAGTTCTACCAATGACATCGTCATGTCATTAAAAAGTCCATCACCTATTCCAACAATAGAGGGGGCTACAATTTCTTCAAATGAATCCGTTTTAGAGATCAGGTAATTTTTTAAAGTATTGTAATAGGCCAATTCAAAATCAATGGCTTGGATATTTGCTTCCAAAACCTGAATATTATTTAGCACCCCGCCAAATTCTGCATTCACATCCAACATTCTATTTTGCACTTTAAAACGTTGTAAACTTCCCTCCGCAGACTTTAAGGAATCCTCAACAATATAAAGTTGTTCTTCGATAAACTTCAAAGCATTTTCTGAGATTAGATTTTTTTCTTTTAGGTCGTATTCAAGAAAAGCATCCATTAATGCATTGATATAATCACTCCCCTTTTCTTCAATTTTAGTAATCGTACTAATTTCCAGCACCGTTCCATAATTGACAAGTGGCTTTACTTGAACAGCATTAGAATAACGGTCTATTAGTGAAGATGGGGCATGAAGCAAGAACTCATAAGTGTCATATTGTCGGGAATTGTTTTGTAAAAAAATTTTAAACTTAGCATTTTCACCAATAATCTCTTCCCCAAATTTTAAATCTTTTCTGAATATGTCTCTGTCTTCTTCCACGTATCTGTAACTCATAAATAAGTTATCTAAAAACATGTTTTCTCCGGGAAGTAATCTAAAGGTAGAATCAGTAAGAATATTAATTCTAATTTTTCTATTGGTAATTTGTGGGTAGTCCCAATCTACATCTACTTTTATGGGACTATTTTTATACAATTCAATTTCTTTAATGTTGGTAGAAGCAAAATAACTAACATCAAAGTGCAATTTATCCAAGGCTTCAGAGGTCAGGTTTTTGGAAGAAAAAAGCAATATATCATTTGTAAGATTCTCCCCTCCTGAAAAAATATTTGACCTGTCCAGAATTCTAACTTCAGGTGCAGCATTACTTTTAATCATAACACTACCTTTTACCTCAAACTTTTCCATGGTATATCGGTGGAAAAGGAAGACAGCAATCAGCCCGATCAAAATACAAATTAAATACAAAGGCCAATACCTGAAGTATTTGATAAGGTAATATTTAATATCAATGGGCTTCTCCTGTTCGTCAAACTTCGATAGATCTAGATTCTCCATAATTAAAAAAGTCCTGAGGTAATTCCATAGACAAACATCATTGCAGTAATAATGGATATACCTAACTGTAAGCTGGCGGTTAAATTCTCTCCTGAACCAATTTGCCTGATTTGCATAGGTTGCAAATATAAAATGTCATTGGGCTGAATAAAATAATAGGGAGAAGCCAAGAGTCGCCTGTCATTGAGGTTAATTTGATGAATTTTTGTTCCTCCATCATATTGCCTGATCAAAAACAATTCATTCTTCCTGGCTAAAATGCTTGACTCTCCAGCCATGGAAATAGCGTCAAAAATTGTAGCTCGGTTTTTCAAAAGAATTTTGGTCCCTACACTATTAAACTCTCCCATAGTCGTAAACCTAATGCCACCGATCCGAAGTTTTACTTGTACTTCGTCTTTAAAATAAAAATTGATTGCTTCCTGAACTTTATCTCTGGCCTGAATTTCAGATAATCCGGAAATTTTGATCGGATCTAAATTTGGTATTTGAATGTATCCATCCTTATCTATTGAGTATCCGGAAAAATAAAAGATATCCATATTACCTCCTGAACTTCCGCTTCTACCTGAACTTGCGGACTTAGCTCCCTGAAACTCAAAGGCCCTAAGTAATTCCTGATTGGGAGACGCAAAATCCACATCTATGATGTCGTGGGGTTGTAAAATGTACTCATAATCTACCTCTGCATATGGAATAAATTCATCAAGTCCTATAGGCTCATTCCCTTTCAAATTCTGAAGGTAATTTATTCGCTTATTACTTATACAGGAAGTAATTAAAACAAAAATCAAAACCGGTAATACCAGTCTTCTCATATAAAAATAATTTGTAATCACCTTCAAAATTAATTAAATATGAACGTATTGAAAAAAAAGAAGGTAATTAATTTAAAGTATATTATTTCGTGTCCAACAAGCGATTATACGCATTAAAAATCTCCTTTTGTATGGATTTTCTTTCAAATCTATTAATTACTCTTTGGTAAAGATTGTCAGCATAGCCTTGCATATCAGCTCTTTTCACAAATGCGAACTCCATAGCCTCCTTAAGGGCGGACACAAGACCGACCTGAAATACCAGAGCCGTTTTTTTATGCTTCACTAAGTCAGTGTTACCTGGGATATCAGAACAAATGATAGGACAGCACATCGCTCCTGATTCCAATAAGACATTTGGGAAACCTTCCCTATAAGATGGATGGATAAGTACATCTGAGATAGCCATGTAATGCGCTACATGATCTGTCCATGGTACATGTACTATTCGGGGATGATCATTTATCTGATTAATGGTTTTGGGGTCAAGGGGATTAAGGTCTTGCTCAAAATCTCCCAGCAATATTAATTTAGAACGGTTGACTATTTTAGATTGGATAAAAGCTTCTACCAAATCTGCTATTCCTTTATCCTTTACTAACCTACCCACAGTTAACATCAAAAAATCATCATCTCCCGGCACAATTCTCATGGTAGCCGCCACCAAATGGTTTTCTTGAAGATTATTCCTATCAAAGACATTTAAGTCAACTCCATTAGAAGATCCATCACCAATTACCCTAACCTTCTTTGGGTTAACCAATTTTTTTTCCAATATATATTCCATTAAAGAATGGGAATTGGGCCAAACTTCATCTGCAAAACGATAGGTTATTTTCTCTATATCAGATAGAAACTTAGCCTTCTTACCTTTTTCAACTATAAAAGGAAGACCAGCCAATGTATGAATCTTTACTGGAACGCCTGCCAATCGAGCGGCAATCATGCCAAGTAAGCCTGCTTTTGGCGTATGTGTATGTACAATATCAGGTTTTTCCCTTTTAAAAAGTTTGTAAAGTAACCACAAGCAATAAATGTCTTTAAGTGGTGTAATCTTTCGGGTAAAAGGTATTATCTCTTTTCTTATGCCTTTTTCGTTTTTTAATACATCATACCATTCTTTTCCTTCTGCACTTACCATGAGCACGTCAAAGCCAGCATTTGACATGTAACTCATTTGGTTTTTTAGTAATAATTTGAGAGAAATGGGAACAGTAGTGATCCTAATCAATTTTGGCATTCAGCTATTATTTAATTAAAAGGTCAAATATACCTATTAAATCGGTTGAAAAATAAAATATTCAATTCAGTAGTCAGCTATTTTTTCACTTTAGAAACGAATGGAATTGGTAAAAAGTAGCAATTCAAGAGGATTTATTTTTCCCGTTCAAAAGGCAAACTGAATTATACCTTGAAACTAATCAATAAACTTTTTCCTCCGTCTAAAACATTTGATACAAAAGTGGAGAACTTAATCGGAATATCGAGCAATTAGGGTATTTAGATCACCTCTATAATTAAGAGCGTCTTATCCGAACAACAAGAATGTTAGTATTTGTAAAGGGTTACTCACAATTTGTCAATAAAGAGCCTAATAATTTTGGATCTAACCCCTTTATTACGGCTGTTTTAAAATAAAAACATGCTTCCATAGTTTTTTTCAATTTCAGGTAGATTTCACCCTTGGTGGCATAGGCAATTGCATATTCAGCATCAAGTTCAATAGCCCTCTCTATGTCTTCCATTGCTTTTCCAAAATCATTAAGCTTCATATGTGTATCTGCTCGATTATTGTACAATATAGCTTCATTGGGATTAAGGTTTATTAATCTATTAAAATCTTCCAAAGCTTCTTGATATTCACCTTCTAGCTTCTTTAAAATAGCCAAATTCGAGGCAACTGCAAAGCTCTCAGGATTAATTTCAAGGTACGTTTCCAAATCCATTCGAGCTTTTTCCAGATCACCTATTTTTCTAAAAAGTTGTGACCGATTAATGTAAGCATTTTCATTTTCCGGATCCAATATTAGTGCTATTTCGTAATCCTTTAATGCCCCATTTTCATCGCCTAATTGTGATCTCAAAGATGCTCTATTTGTGAAGTAACTAGGTATGTCTGAATTTAAATCAATGGCTTTGTCGTAAGACTTTAAGGCTTTTTCATTCTTGTTTATTCTCCTTTGAACAGTACCTAAATTTGAGTAGTAAGTAGATAGTTTATCCCTTTTTTATCTTTCTTAATAAGTTTCTTTAAATTGATTTCAGTGCATTCGTAATCTTTATTTTCCAAACACCGTGTCAATGAGAGACTTAATTCTTGGATTGACTGAGAATACGTATTTGTTAAAGAAATAATAAATAAAAAAATCACTGATAAAATAAATTTCATAACCTTTTTTTAAAGTGGTTAAACCCACGGTTTAAACAATCTGCGTTTTTAATTATTTAATTTGCACTACAAATCTAGTATGTTTTTAATTATAATTACAATGGCAATTACTTTGAGTATTCAAGTTTATACCCGCGCAATAATTATGGCAGATAAGTCTTAATTGAATTCTAAATTTAGATTCAAGAATAGCATTTTACCTAACAGACTTCACTACTAGCTTATATGCTGAACTGAAACTTATCTGCTTCACTGACTTTCAATATTGATTGCCAAAAAAAGGTTTCCTGGCTCTATTATTAAAGAGTGTAATCACAAGATAGTCAGATTTTGAAGTGATTTTAATACGTGGAAAATAGTCTATTGCATATTTCAAGTTAATTGATTTTAAGGGCATTTTTAATTTTTTCAACCACAATTTGCTTGAAAACATTTTTGAATCGGGGATGAAAATTACAAAAAGCAAAAAGGGTGAGAAAATTCTCACCCTTTTCATAATTAATAAGTTGAAATAAATTAGTCGAATGCTGGGTCTTGAACCAATGTTGGTGAACCATCCTTGAACGAACGTTCTATAGCTTCCAAAGGCACTGGAAAATATTCATGCACTCCTTTGTCAAAATTAGCACTGCTGAGATAGGTTCTTTTCGTACCTTCCTCGTCGAGGTATTCGTTCATTGTTTCCGCTGAAATGCCCCAGCGTTGCAAATCAAAGAACCTATGCCCTTCCATGGCAAACTCAAGCCTGGTTTCCATTCTTACAGCTTTTCTCGCAACAGCCTGATCAGTCCATGGCGAATCATACGTTGATATCATATAATTGGCAGCATATTCTCCATCAACTATTGTATAATCATTTCTTTCAGCTCCCTGAATGGCCTTGGGTACAAAACCTTCAGGATTAGCAGCTCTCGTTCTGATTATATTAACAAGTTCTCTTGCTCTTTCAAGATTTCCAAGCTCCACTTCAGCTTCAGCAAGCCACAAAATCACCATACCCAAACGCATTATTCTATAGTTGTTAGCCGACAGTCTGGGATTGGAACCGATCCCGAAAAACTCAGGTTCTGCCACATGTTTGATTGGGGAATAAGGCCCTGCATAATTTTGGTCCCTAATGAAGTCACTTCCGTGAATTTTATACCTTTTATAAAGCACCCCTCTTCTACCTACTGTATGGTCTAATCTAGGATCTAATGGAGCTGCATAAGCATTGAAAGGATCGTCCCAAGCCAATCCCTGATCATTGTTCACATCACTATCATTGAAAGTGTCCAATAAAGGGAGGCCCTCTGAGGTAGTTTTAAATGCATTTACCAAATTTTGAGAAGGCTGGTAAAATCCGCAACATCCCCATGGATCTGTATAGGGATAATTTAAGGTAGTACCTTCATTGGCAGCAGCTGTAGTTGCACTTGATATAGAAAATTGAATCTCAAATATTGACTCCTCATTGTTCCTTCTTCCTACCAGGAAATTTTCCTCAAAGGTATTTGTCAATGTAAACGGTCCATTGTTCAAGATATCGTCCAAAAGCGTTTTCGCTTCAGCTAAAACTGTGGTATTCGCTACACCTGTAGATTGATCCCAACCTTGAAACATTTTGGCTTTGGCCAGAAAGGCTTGCGCTGCCCATTTAGTAGGTCTACCCACGTCCACTTGAGATTCTGGTAACACATTCATTGCTGCCTCAAAATCCGCCTCAATGTCAGGCCAAATTTCCTTGTCATTCGGAACCTTACTACTCTCCAAATCTATCAGATCGAAAGTATTGTCGTCAATATAAGGGACTTTTCTCCACATTTTTCTGGCTTCAAAATGGAAAAATCCTCGCAAAAACCTGGCCTCAGCAATAACTTGCGCTCGTCTTTCGGCCGATACATCATCGGCATCCTTCAGCGTGTTTAGAACATCATTTGTCCTTGCAACTCCTTTGTAAACGGCCCTCCATTTGTTTCTTAAGTGAAGATTGGTGGGCTGAAAATCAAAAGCTTCTAAAAAGGATTGTTCAGGTTGGTCACCTGCATCTGTACCTTTATAGGCATCATCGGAAACTACTCCCCCATATACCCAATTGTCTATGGTGCCATTCCATCCAGACTGACCATCCAAACCGTATCCATCTATCATTGCATAGGCTCCAAGTAAAAGCCCTTCAACTCCTTGGCCATTTGCCAAATCTACTGTACTGAATTGGCCTTGTGGCACTGTTTCCAAGAACTCTTCCTGACAGGAAGAAATGGACAATCCCAGTACAATTGCTGTAGCTATTTTAAAATATTTATGTCTCATTTGTTTGCTTCTTTATGTTATGATTGATTAAAACGTAACATTTAATCCCAAAATCAAATTTCTGGAGATCGGCATATAACCTCCATCAAACCCAACTGTATTGTTACTTCCTGTTTGAATTTCAGGATTAGTTCCTGAATATTTCGTCACAGTGAACAAATTCTGTCCTTGGAAATAAATGGCTGCATTACTCATACCAATTTTCTTTAGCAAAGCATCAGAAAGGTTATAAGTCAATTGCACGTTTCTCATTCTAAAATAAGAGCCATCCTCAACAAAATAACTGGAAGGTCGGCTACTCACCTGGTCATTTATATCCATGATTGGGAAAGTTCCTCCAGGATTACTAGGTTGCCAAGCATCATACAATGCAGTCTTGGATTTATTCCCCTGAAACGTATTAAAATCAGTCCAGTAATTGATATAATTAAAGATATCATTGCCAACAGATCCATTCCCAAATAAAGCAAGATCCCAATTTTTATACCCTAAACTAAGGTTAATTCCATAAACAAAATCTGGATGAGGATTTCCAATCACTGTCCTATCAGCATCGGTGATCACACCATCCTCGTTAACATCCTGAACTTTGAATTTACCCACAGCATTGTAATTACCGTAAGCGGGATGGGCGTCAGCTTCCTCTTGAGTTTGGAATATCCCCAGGTTGTTGTAACCAAAGAAGGAAGAAATTGGATAGCCAGTTTGTGTGATGGTAACCGATGGCACCCTTGTGGATGTTCCAAACAACACATTGTCATCATTTGCAGCCAAATTATCCACGTTATTTCTGTACATAGAGATGTTTCCAGAAACACCATACCTAAGGTCTCCACCCAATGCGGTATCATCCATTCCTAAATTTAGGTCAATACCCTTATTGGTCATCTGCCCAACATTGAAGAAGGGAGCCGTAGCATCTCCATGACCATAATTAATGGGGGTTTGAAACAACATGTCAGAAGTTACCCTGTTCCAAAGGTCTAATTCAAAATAATACTTACCGTCCATAAACTCTACATCCAACCCTATATTATTGGAGGTAGTTGTTTCCCATTTTGCATTAGGATTCCCAAAACGCTGGGTGTCAAAACCCAATGCCGGAGTAGAACTCGATCCATCAATTGGATAACCTGCATTAAAGATATTAGACCTATAAGTAGTATAAGCATTGTAATCTCCTATCAGTTGATTTCCGGTTTTACCCCATCCGTACCTTAATTTCATATCGGAAACAAAAGGCAATGCCTCAGCTACAGCTGCCTCATCTGATAATCTCCAACCCAAACTAAAGGCAGGGAAGGTCGCATTCCTAGAAGCTGCCAGGAATCTTGATGATCCATCATTTCTCAAAATGAATTGAACCATGTACTTACCATCGTAAGAGTAATTCAATTTACCAAATTGAGAATACAGTCGGTAGTCACTTTCTACACTCCCAAAGTTTGTCGCCGTGTTTGGATCTCCTAAGTCAAGATATGAAATAATTGGATTGGTTTCAAAAGCAAATCGCTGACGGGAGGCACCGAATATTTCTCCAAATTCTTTAATGGATTCTAAGCCCAGATAAGCATCAAAAGCATGAACATCATTAAATGTTTTTGTATAACTTACTGTATTGGTCCATACCCACTGATAAGAATAGGAGTTTTCAGCAGTAGAGCTATTTACAAAATTACCCTCCACATATTCAGGCTGAGGTCTACCTATATACCTTGCTCTACGGTTGTTGGCATCTATACCAAAACTAGACCTGACATTTATATTGTCTGTTAAATCTATTTGCGCATAAACATTACCAAATGCCCTCAACTCAAGATTCCTATTGTCTTTCGCTCTTTCCAAAAAGGCTACTGGGTTGTAGTTGTTCCCAAGATTTGCACCACGGCTTCCAGCAAAATTACCCATAATGTCATATACAGGCAATAGAGGATGTTGGAGGGAGGAACTAAAAACAGCATTTTGCTCTTCATTGTTTCCTCTTGATCCATTGCCAAAACCACCTTTTCTGTTCCCTACTGTCACAGAAAGATTTTCGCCCACAGTAAGTCTATTATTCAGAGCTTTAAATTCTGTATTTGCCCTTAATGAATACCTATCATAGCCAATATTGTTGATTACTCCATCCTGACTGAAGTAATTAAGGGAAAGGGCATACCTTCCATTTTCGGTACCTCCATTAGCCGTTACCTGATAACTTTGAATAGGTGCTGTCCTTGTGGATTCTTTCCACCAGTCCGTATCCGCAGATCGGGTAATCGGGTAAATATTTCCCGGCCTAAGGGCGTAAAGGCTTGGATCTACTCCAGGGTCTCCTTCCATTGCTCCACTTGGGAAAACATAATCCGGAATACTTACTTCACCATTTGGACCCCAGCTATATTGCCCATGAGTCGGAGTAGTATTTGGATTGCCGTAAATATTGGCAAGATACAAATACTCACCTAACTCCTCTGCATTTAGTGGATCAGGACTACGGTCTGAGGTTTGAGTGCCGTAATAGGCATTAAATGAAATTGTTGGCTTCCCTACTTTACCACGTTTTGTGGTAATAATAATCACCCCATTGGCCGCTCTAGAACCATAAATGGAAGCTGCAGAGGCATCTTTTAATATCTGGATGGATTCGATATCATTCGGGTTTAAATTACCCTGTTCCTGAGTTGGAACACCATCAATAACATACAAGGGATCGTTGTTATTAATGGTCCCAAAACCCCTAATTCTCACTGTCGCTCCACCTCCGGGAGTAGCATCATTGACAATCGTGACACCAGCAGCTCTTCCTTGTAACTGTTGGGCAAAGGTGGTAGCTGGAATGGCCAATAATTGTTCAGAATCAACCGAGGTTACCGCACCGGTAATTTCCCTCCGTGATTGAGAGCCATAACCTGTTACAACCACTTCATCAAGACCACTCAGACCTTGCTCTAAAACAACATCAATGGTATTTCTATTTCCAACTACTTCTTCCACATTATTAAAACCCAAAAAGGAAAAAACCAATGTAGATTGTTGGTTAGCAACTGAGATTGTGAAATTACCATCCAGATCAGTGACTGTACCACTAGATGTACCTTTTACTAATACGGCAGCACCTGGAAGAGGGTCTCCCAAGTCGTCCGTAACGGTACCTGTAACTTCTATTTGTGCTAAAGCAAAGCTTGTACTCACAAATATCGAAAACAGTACCAAACTGCATAATTTGTAAATTTTTAACATAAGCAAATTTTAGGTTTAAGTTATTAATCGATTAATTAAAGCTTATTCATTCTTATTGGTATATAACGTAATCAAACAAACCATATAAAACTAATATATGTTTAAAATTATAAAATTTAATTGGAAGATTTTGGCTGAACTCCCATCTTGTAGAAAATCCAATTCCATTATTTGGAAATGTATCCGATATGGATAATAACTAGATTAACATAAATTGTTTAAATTTGGCTGTCTGTTTTAGCTAAACAATAATAAAATTTTTTCGACTAAATTTTAATTAACTATTGATTGCAATTTTACCATTTTTTCCATCAAACAAAAGCATTTTTAGATTATTTTTTCTTCGATAAAAAATTCAATTTTTAATCCTCGATTACATTCATTTTAAAGCAAAAACAATAGTATTTCACCACTTAAAGTTAAAAATATTATATTTTAATTGTATGATTTTTTCATAAAAGTATATGTTTTATTGGGCTAATAATCTGTTTTCAGATTTATATTCTAAACTAATTGTTTGTTTAATTAAAAAATTTTAAACTCAAAATACCACTATTATAAAGAATCAGTCCAATTTAAATTTATTTAGTTGAGGGTTTATCCTATCTCTTTAAGGCTTATTTTAAGCCATTATATATTATAAATTTTGGATGCCAATAAATACATCATTTTCCGGTAAGGTTACCGATCCAAATTCGCTCTATTAAAAAATAATAAATCATAGCTCATCTCTAATGCTGGCTTCTTATAAAAATTCAAATCCTAAGTATTCCACCTTAAATTACTTTTTACCTTAAAGGAATTAAATGGTAGCGTACACATTTTCACTTCCTTAATTGTTAGGACGATTCAGCTTCACACCCCAAACTCAATAAACAATAGTCTATCTAACCAAAAACTCAATGAAAATGCTACCCTAGGAAGTGGTTATTTTATTTTGTGCAAAAAATTATGAACTGAGAAAAATAATTCTATCCTCATTCTATTGAATTTAATTTGAATTTCACCAAACAAATATTAGATTTAACACCTCCACACCAAATCCCAAAATATTGCCAAATTCATTCTTAATTCTAGTGAAGAACTCCTTTTGGTTAGGAATATGGATTAATTGCTTTTTCATGGTAAGTTGTAATTCCCCAAGAGACCAAGGGCCCTCCCCTGCCATGTCACCAGAAGAAGCCCTTCAGTTATTTGAAATAAACAATGACTTATCCATCCAACTTGTAGCAGCAGAACCGTTAATTGAGGATCCTGTTTTTACAAGTTTTGATGAAGATGGTAGATTGTGGGTAGTTGAGATGAGGGGATTCATGAATGACATCGCCGGATCGGACGAATTAGAACCCAATGGTAGAATTTCAATATTAGAAGATCGAGATGGGGATGGCTTAATGGACATAAGCACCATCTATTTAGACAGTATCATTATGCCCAGAGCCCTTGCTGTAGTTAAGGGTGGTGCATTGGTAGTTGAAAACATGTCACTTTGGTGGACCCAGGACCTGGATGGAGACCTAAAAGCCGACACAAAGGTTTTGATCGACCCTGATTATGCTGGAAGTAATTTACCAGAGCATTCGGGTAATGGATTACTTAAAGGGATTGACAATTGGTATTACAATGCTAAATCTAGGTTTCGGTACAAATTCAAAGACAATCAATGGATAAAAGAGACCACAGAATTCCGGGGCCAATGGGGGATTAGTATGGATGATTTTGGCAGGCTTTATTACAATTACAATTGGTCACCCTTACATGCTGACCTCGTTCCTCCCAATTATTTCACCAGAAATGAGCATCATAGCACCACTTCAGGGCTTGACCATGGCCTTACCATAGACAGAGGGATTTATCCCATCCGAGAAAATCTAGCCATCAACAGGGGTTATATTCCAGGGATTCTGGATGAAAAAAACCGATTGAAAGAATTTACTTCAGCATGTTCCCCATTCTATTTTAGAGAAAACGGACTTCCCTCTCAGTACAAAGAAAATGTTTTTGTTTGTGAGCCCTCTGGTAATTTGATAAGAAGAAATGCGATTGTTTCCAATGGAATCCAGCTTTCAGCGGTTTCCCCTGATGTTGGTCATTCAGTGGTTGCCTCACATGATGAAAGGTTTCGACCTGTAAGCCTAACATCAGGCCCTGATGGGGCATTGTACATCACAGACATGTACAGAGGATTGGTACAACACGGTGCCTATATATCCCCTTATTTAAAAGAAATCACGATCGAACGGAAATTGGTGCAGCCTACTCATTATGGAAGAATTTGGCGTGTTACTGCTAAAAATTGGCAACCAAAACCTTTACCGAAATTATCCAGCTACACTGGTCCTGAACTTGTAGAAACCCTGGCACATCCCAATGGTTGGTACAGAGATATGGCACAAAGACTACTAATAGAAAGTAATGATAGCTCGACCTTATCCCTTCTGAAAAATATGGCTTTGAATAAGGAAAATCCAATTGGGCAGCTTCATGCCTTATGGACCCTGGAAGGACTTGAACGATTGGATGAAAACATGCTTTTTACCTTATTGGAAAAACCAGAAAGACAGCATGCGATGGTTTATACACATGCCCTAAGACTGGCAGAGCAGACTTCCAAAACTAACGCTCAAATTAGAAAGCGACTTGAAAAAGTTATTCTTCAAAATTTGAAAAAAATCACCAATGAAGAGTTGGCACTTCAAATGATTCTTTCTGCTGGAAGTTTGTCTCCAGATGTTTCCAATGCCAGTATTTTGGCTATTCTCGAAAACACAATTGATCAACCGATATTCAGGGATGCGGCACTAAGTAGTCTACCTAACCAGGAATTTAACTTTTTGCAATTTTTGATGGAAAATAACGCCTGGAAAGAAAAATCAGCCCCAAAAGCAATCTTTCTGGAAATGCTCTCTTCTGCTATCAGTAAAAAAAATAGCCCTGAAGAAATGCAACAGCTTATAGCCATTTTAGAGCAAAGAAACCCCTCTCAAGATTGGCAGGCTTTATCCATTTTCACTGGTATGGCCATGGCTGGTGCCCAAAACAAGAGCGAACCAATTGACCTAAAATCAGCTCCTAAATTCCCCAACACTATCGCATTTGTCAAAAGTAATTTAAAAACCACAGAATGGGACAACCTATTCAATTGGCCTGGGAAAGAGGTTAAAATTGACTCCTTGTCAAGTATTAACCAATTGTCAGCCCTTGAAAAAGCCTCGTTTGCCAAGGGAAGGCAGTACTTTTTAAGTACCTGTGCAGGCTGTCACGGAGGAAATGGTGAGGGGGTAAAAAGGATGGGCCCTCCGCTAAACAAATCAGAATGGGTAACCGGAAACGAGACAAAGCTTGCCATGATCCTACTTCATGGACTGGAAGGTCCGATTTCAGTAAGCGGAATAAAATACAGTAGCCCTGATATATTACCAGTAATGCCATCCATGGCTAGCCTGGATAACAGCACCATTGCAAACATCCTTACTTATATAAGGAATGAATGGGACAATCAGGCAAAAGCGGTAAAGAGTGGTACAGTGGCCGATATTAGAATTTCAACCCAAGGAAGGGTTTTTCCATGGAAACCTGAAGAACTACTGCTCTTCAAGCCTCCGGTAAATGCCCCTAAATAACCTTAAGCGAATTATGGAAGAAAATATAAAGAATGGCTTTGATTCAAATTCATTTAATGCCCGACGAAAGTTTTTAAAAAATGCTGGTTTGGGCTTATTGGCGATGTCAATGCCTGAGTTGCCTGCAATTTTTGACAAGACAAAATTGGGTATCGTGGTTCATTCCTATGGGAAAAGGTGGCATGCATCCCATCAAAGCAGCAATTACCCAGGATTCTCCGACGCAAGTGATCTATTGACGCATTGTTATGAAATCGGAGCTGGCGGTATCCAGGTGGGTGTCAATGGTTGGACGGAAGATTTTACCCGGAAAATAAGAGACCAGCGGGAAAGTCTTGACATGTACCTGGAGGGGTCAATAGGAATACCTAAAAAAGAAGCTGAATTGTCTGATTTTGAGAAACAAGTAATCCTGGCCAAAGAAGCAGGGATACAAGTTCTAAGAACAGTAAGTCTTGGTCCGAGGAGGTATGAAGCGTTACATAGCCAGGAGGCATTTTTAAGCTTCCAAAAACAGGCAGAGCAGATGCTTGAAAAAACGGAACGAATATTACGCAAACACAAAGTCAAACTGGCTATTGAAAACCACAAAGATTGGCGTGCAAATGAATTGGTTCAATTGATGAAGGGGATCTCGAGTGAATGGGTTGGTGTAACCCTAGATTTCGGGAACAGTATTGCACTAATGGAACAACCTGAACACACCCTCCAACTTTTGGCACCCTATGTATTCTCTACGCATGTAAAAGACATGGCCGTAACTCCTTACTCGGAAGGCTTCCAACTATCAGAAGTACCATTAGGCGAGGGCCTCATTGACCTCAAGAAGATTGTCAACACTTGTAAAGCGCACAATCCATCCATAACTTTTAATCTTGAGATGATTACCAGAAACCCTTTGCTTATCCCTTGTTTGACACCTGCCTATTGGACAACCCTTGAGCAAGTTCCAGCCTCAGAATTGTCCGAAATCCTGGCTTGGGTTAACTCAAATGGCAGCACACTTCCAAGCATCAACGCCTTAGCTCCAGAAGCTTTATTGGCAAAAGAAGAGGAAAACGTTTTAACCTCATTAGCATACAGTAACAAAAATTTAAACCTCTAAATTAAGAATCATGATCAACAGCTTACCAGGAATAAAATTATTTAACCTAAGTGGAAAAACCGCAATTGTAACAGGAGGCTCAAAAGGTTTAGGACTGGCCATGGCCGCAGGGCTAGCCTCAGCCGGAGCTAATCTTCTAATCGTCAATAGAACAGAAAGAGATGGGGAAATAGCTGCTGAAGAAATCAGCAAAGGATTTGGCGTAAAAGCCCTGTCATTTGCCGCTGATATTTCAAAAGAAGAGCAAACCAATGCGATGGCTGACTTTGCTATGGAAGCTTTTGGTAGCATCGATATTTTGATAAATAGCGCTGGAATAAATATCAGGGGGGCAATAGATGAAGTTAGCCTTGAAGATTTCAATAAAGTGATGGAAATCAATGTCACCGGCACCTGGCTTTGTAGTCGTTCAGTGATTCCCCATATGAAAGCCCAAAAGTCAGGGGCAATAATAAATCTGGCGAGTACACTAGGCGTGGTAGGGCTTGCCAACCGTACGCCATACACTTCTAGCAAAGGGGCTATCGTACAAATGACCCGAGCGCTAGGTCTCGAAATGGCTCCATTTAACATTAAAGTCAATGCTATCTGTCCGGGACCATTTCTTACAGAGATGAATATCCCAGTGGCCGATGATCCTGCCACCAAACAATTCATTATTGGTGCAACAGCCTTGGGAAGATGGGGTGAACTAAAAGAAATACAAGGAGCAGCCATATTCCTGGCCAGTGATGCGGCAAGTTATATGACTGGTTCCTTACTGACAGTAGACGGTGGCTGGACAGCTAAGTAAACTTCGTTTTAGTATAAATATTGATTAAGCCAGCACGCTGGCCAAAATCAAAATAATGCCCATTGCCGTAAAGGAAAGAATAACTGTTCCAAGACTATGTGACTGGTAGCCTTGTTTGATATTCATGCCTGACAACTGCGTCATGGCCCAGAAGAAACTATCATTCGCATGGGACACGGCAATGGCTCCGGCACCGGTGGCCAATACTGTAAGTACGCGCATAATCTCTGTATCCAAGCCTAAGGCTGGCATCAAAGGCACCATGATTGAAGCCGTTGTCACCAAAGCGACGGTAGAAGAACCCTGTGCTGATTTCAAGGCAAAGGCCATGGCAAAAGGTAGGAATAAACTTAAATTCCCTGCGCTCATCAAACCACTTATTTGATCAGCAATTCCAGAGTTTTGTAACATTTTACCAAATACGCCTCCTGCACCAGTGATTAGAATTACTGGTGCACCTATCAACAATGCTTCACCAAACCAACCTGAAGAAGACAAAACTTTTTTATCAAGTTTTTCAGGCAAGCTAAATGCTAAAAAAGCACCTAATAACAGGGCTATTATTGGGTTACCAATAAATAAGATCAGAGAGGTAAACAGGTTATCGCCAAAAGGTTGTGTAGGGTATGCTGCTATAGAAGACAGGATAATTAGTACCAATGGAATGATGATAGGCATGAAGGATTTACCTAAGGAAGGATTTTTTGTTGTTTTGCCCAGTTTATCAATTTCAGCAAATACAGGAACCAAATGAATTTTTGAAACCCAATATTTACAAAAGAAATAACATGGCACCAATCCTAGTGCACTAGTAATTAGGCCAAAGAAAATTATCTGGCCTAAATCCGCGTCAAGTATTCCAGCTGCCGCTATGGGTCCGGGGGTTGGCGGCACCAAAGAGTGGGTTGCAGTAATCCCCAATGTCAAGGCTACTGTAGTGGCCGTATACGGCAGTTTTCCTTTAAAGGACAGGGATTTATTGATGGGGTTGAGCATGATAAAAGCACTGTCTCCAAAAACTGGAATAGAAGAAATATAGCCTGTAATCATCATTCCCAGCATGACCGACTTTTTTCCTACCCAGGACAAAACCTTTTGAGCAATTACAAATGCACCACCTGATTTTTCTAAAAAAGTGCCAATTACTACTCCAAAAAGAATCAATAAGCCGATCCTACCCAGCACTCCCCCAAAACCCTCAGTAATAGAACTAATGATCAGTTCTGCAGGCATGCCTGACATAAGACCATACAGGATGGCCCCACAGAACAAAGCAAGAAAAGGATGAATTTCAAATTTGATAATCGCCACAATTATTATGGCCAATGCCAATAGAATCAAAATAAAGATAAACATAGATCGGTTTTTGGGTTTATATTCTATAACAAATAAAGCAATTTTATTTAAACTTCAATCGTTAAACAGAATTTTCATGAAATAGAACGCTAAAAGCTCTATTTTCACCACCCTAACCAATTAGAGTCGTTTAATATATTGTATTTCAACTGGCTCAATCAGGTATTGGGCATCTTCCTTCCCTGATTGTATTATTTTTACTATGTCCATTCCTTTAGTCACCTGACCAAATGCGGCAAAACCGAATCCATCAGCATTTCTCTCCCCTTCGAAGTCCAACTCAGGCTGATCATTAATACAAATAAAGAAGGAGCTTTGCGCACTATTGGGTTCAAACCGAGCCATGGAAAGTGTCCCATCCTTGTGTTTTAAACCTGTTACCCTGGTTGTTTCTATGGGAATTGGGGGTAATAATAAGCTATCAGGAACATCTCCCCCCTGAATTACTTCTATTTGTATTTCCCGGTCTGCCTCATTTTCTGGCGTACAAACTCTGAAAAAGCTGGATTTTAGGTAAGCACCACTGTTAACATAGGCCCGGAAGTTCTCAACCGTGATCGGTGCGATCTCTGGATACACCTCCACATCAATAGTACCGACTTCGGTCACAATTTGGTACTTTTCTATTTGCTGGGCTTGGATTGAACCGCTTAATAAAACCAGCAGCATGCACTTGAAAAATCTAATCATTGTTTTCACATTTAAAGGTATAGAAGGTGCCATTTAAAAATACGAAAAGTAAATGGATTATGGGCTACAACAACTCCTTTGGAATATTAAAAACTGCAATTCCGGGGTCTTCGTCAGTAGTCATACCATAGATTTCATTCGTCTCTTCATTGATCAAGAAATTGTTGATCGATCTATCCAGCATTAACTTCCAGAGTGGTTTTCCTTTGTGATCAAAAACCCAAATTTGTTCAGCCATTATAGCTGTTTTGTTAAATTCAGATGAACTTACTCCTGCATAAGAAGCAAAAATATGTTTTTTAGTGACTACAGCATCTCTATAGTGATAGCGATGGTTCGAACCTAAAAACAAATTACCATCAATTATTTCGAATGGAGGCAATTCCAAAGCTGGCCCATCTATGATGACAAACGATTTGTCTCGATTATCGAAAATCTCAAGTCTGTCCCTTCTAAGGCCAACCCTAATAAATAACCCTTCATCTGCATTTCCTTTAAAAAAACCACCGTTTAATTCTGCCAGTTGATAATCATTCAGGTCAGGCCTATCCTTTTCCTTCTCCCATTCTCCATATCCTCCAATTTTATTTCCAGCTTTATCAAATTCCAGAATTCGGTTTTTAACTTCTTTCGATATACCCAAATAACTACTGTAAGTAGCCAGTTTAAAAGACCGAAGAACCTGCATAGGCTCGGGCAGTTTCCACTCACTTTTACCCAATAATGTAGCATCAGACATTGAATATTCAACCAATCTCCTCCTATTGACTGAATAGACCCAAAAAGTATCGTCGTTTTTTTCGCTATAAACCAAGCCAGCATCGGTTACCTCCAAAGGACCTTCTCCATATTTTCCTTTTGGTTTATCATAAGTCCAATCTTTAGAATCGATAATATGAATACGAGGATGTTCTTGAGGAACTCTCATTCTTTCAAAAAGCAGCACTTTCCTACCTACTAAACCAATATTAGAAGGGCTGAGAACCTCTTCAAAAAAATATTTTTCAGAAGCAATGGACATTACTTTGAAATCCTCCTCCTTTATAATTCTGTAATTACCTTTCTCAGATTCTTTCTGACAAGAAACGAGTGCAAAAACAAATAAGACTAGAATTAATCTGTTCATTCTTAAAGATATAGGTAATCTATCACAATTCCACTTTCAAAAGGAATTTAAACAGCCCAGTCGAAAGCAATTGATTTATTCACAATGGGTAATGCCACTGTCTAATAGTTCTACTGCATGAGCCGTAGGCAGTCCCAAATTAGGGCTTAGGTAAGGAATCCCCCAACCCATACCTCTTAAAACAAATAAGACACCCATAAACATCACAAAATACGGCATTGCCTTGTTCATTTTCATCCTAAAGTTCATCGAAAAAATATCTTTTGAAAACATTAGCAAAATCATCACTGGAAAAGTGCCTAAGCCAAAAACGAACATATAAGCCATCCCCATCACCGGACTTTGTAAAGCTAGAGAGGCGACCAAGGCCATGTAAACCATACCACAAGGCAAGAACCCATTTAGAATCCCTGTCATAAAAAATGCTTTTCTACCACCTCTTTTTATCGATTTCCCCAGCTGCGACTTAATTTTTATTAATGTGGTGGAAAAAGAGGAGCCTGTAATCCATTTTTCAGATTTCTTGTAAAAAAAAGCCAGGCCTATAATTAATAATCCCAATACAATAGAAACCCACTGCTGTATTCCTGCAAGAGAAAGGGAGAAACCGACCATACCTACCAGGCCTCCCAACAAAGAATAAGTCACAGCCCTTCCGGAGTTGTAGAGTAATTTATTGAAAAGGTATTTGTTCCTGTCTTTCCCTGCTAAGGCAAGCGCTATCGGTCCACACATACCTATGCAATGAAAAGAACCCAGTATTCCCCAAATAAAGGCTGTCCAGATCATTTAGATATCAATTTTCTTTTCTTCAAAATAAGCAATTCCATCTGCCTCCCAGGTCATTTTCATTTTCCAGTATCCAGGCGCCAGCTCTTCAAGTGGCAAAACATTGGCTGCAGAATCTTTTATTTCCACTTTAATCTTTCTGTCCAACCTGGCATCCGAAGGCCTAAATAAATGCAATTCTCCACTCGCCCCTACAGGTAATTTGAACTGTAAAGTCTTGCTTACCGCATCAAACTGCATGACCTTACCTTCGGTGGCTTTGGTGTTTGTCACCCTATCAATATGTTCCTGGTATTTGATTTCTTCTGCATAATAATTCTCAGTAACCAAGTGAATATCATCTTGTTTAACACAAATGGTCACCAAAGTGGCCATTAATCCGATAAAAACGACCAATAACAAGAAAATTCCATTTCCCCAATTCATATAGCTCTCATTTAAAATGTGTTATTTACCGACAGGTCCCATAAAGCTGGTGGAAATCCTATCAATTGTTTCCCCATTTTGTTGCAATAAAAGGTCAACATTTTGTTGAGGGACTTTCATGTCCTTCTGTGCTTTAACCAGAAAGAATCTACCTTCAAATTTTGATTGTCCATCAAGACGCCAATCCGTATGCCCCACTTTTTCAATGGTAAAGGTAGGATCATCAGGAACCAGGGTAACTTCTTGTTCCTCGAAAGTCTTATTAATTAAGGTTACTTCATAAAGGTTACTTATTTGCGCATCCTCTCTGGCCTGATAGGTCATTCCTCTAAACCTGGTGACGGTAGCCCCTAAGTCCTCTCTGGTTGATAACAATGCCACAAAACCAATGATCAGCAACAAAAGAATAGCAGAATATGCTTTTACCCTTCCAGTAATTAATTTCGAAGTACCTGTAATTATACTGTTTTCAGAAGCATAACGGATTAATCCTTTAGGTCTATCCACTTTCTCCATTACATCATCGCAAGCATCCATACACGCAGTACAATTAACGCACTCCATCTGCACGCCATTTCTGATATCTATTCCGGTAGGACAAACTTGTACACATAGCGTGCAATCTACACAGTCTCCAGCTGGCTCAGCTTCCACCTTGTTTTTTCTAATTGGAGCCCTGGGTTCACCTCGCTTATAATCATAAGTCACATTAATGGATTGGTTATCGAGCAATACTCCTTGAAGTCGGCCATAAGGACACACCACGATACAGGCTTGCTCTCTAAACCATGAAAATACAAATAGGAAGATTCCGGTAAAGGCCAATAGGCCAAAGAAACCTGCTAAATTCTCCGATGGCGAAGAGGTAACGATCTCCATGACATTGTCAATTCCGATAAGATAAGCCATCACGGTATGTGAAATCAGCAAAGAAATAAGAATAAAAAGAGACATTTTGATTGTCTTCTTTCTTATTTTCTCTCCATTCCAAGGCATGGCATCCAATTTTCGTTGCTGATTGGCATCTCCTTCTATCCAGTACTCTATCTTACGGAAAACCATTTCCATAAAAAGTGTCTGGGGGCAAGCCCATCCACAAAACACCCGCCCAAATACCACCGTGAACAGAATGATAAATACAAAGAAAATCAAAAGTAAGAATATCAATAAATGCGTATCCTGCGGCCAAAAAACCGCTCCAAAAATGATGAATTTTCGCTCAAAGATATTGAACAGTAACCAAGGTCGACCGTCCACTTTGATAAATGGTCCTGCAAATAATATCCCCAGCAATAACCAAGAAAAATAGGTTCTGTATTGATAGAATTTTCCAGATACTTTTTTGGGAAAAACCCAATTTCTCCCTCCATCTTGGTTTACAGTACCGAGTGCATCCCTGAATTTTTCTGGATTAAGATTTTCATTTTTGATAGCCATGTTTTTATGAAGTTTTAATGTGAAATGTCGGGTTTGGAATAAACACCAAACCCGACTTCTAGGCTTTATTCCGCAGGTACTGCACCTAAATCTTCATCTCCCAATGCATCTATTGGTTTCTCGATGGCTGGTTCATATTTCTCACCTTGTGGCTCTTTTGGATTGGCTGGTGAGGTGCCTTGTAATGAAAGAATATAACTGGAAACCTGTTGCATTTCCTCGGGCCCAAGCTGATCCTGCCATGGAATCATTCCCTTTTCAATTACACCATACTTCACCACCTTAAAGACACTCTTGATATCCCCTCCGTGTAGCCAGTATTCATCCGTAAGATTTGGACCTACTCCTCCTCCACCATCCATTGCGTGGCAGGCGGCACAATTGCCCGTAAACAATTCTTTGCCAGCTGCTAATGCTGGAGTAGAGGTATCCTCCTCCACATTGGTTTCATCTATTGATGTCAGCATCATCGCACCTCTTGCTTCTTCTTCTATAGCTGCTTGTTCTAAAGACGCTTCATATTCCTCTATTTGAGTCATCCCAATTCCGAGTACAGAATAATAGAGAAAATAAACAATAGCGGAAAAAATGGTCAGGTAAAAGACATATCTTAACCATGGTGGCATAAAATTGTCAAGTTCCACGATTCCATCATAGCTATGATTCAACTGGATATCTTTCTCTTCTTCTATAGGTTTGAATTTTCCGACCACATATTTGGTCTTGAATTTTTCCCACCAAGAAGGGGCTGCTTCAAGAGCAGGGTTTTCCTTTCTCAACGCAGTCATTAAAAATGAAAGCATATAGATCATCAATCCAATTATGATGACTATCACAAGTAAAACAACCACTATAATGGCCAGAAGGAGCAAAGTGTTGCTATCCATTTGCTGCATTTGTGATGTAAAGCTTGTTTCCGTTTCCTGCGCAAAGCCAGGGACAGCCATCAACAAACACATCAGGGTGACTCCAATCAGTTTAAACGTTTTCATTAGACTTATCGTTTTGAGGTTCATCATTGAATGGCATTTCTTTCATGTGGTCCACGTAGGTTCTATCTACCTTAAGGACCCACCAAAACATTCCGATAAAGAAAATTACAAATATCAATAAGGAAATGATGGGGTATATCTCAACGTTTTCCATCGAGCTTAAAATATTTTTTTTCATCTCTTTTTTATTTTATTCGTTGTCAGGCGAAGCCTTTTTAATATCAGTACCCAATCGCTGCAGGTAAGCAATCAAAGCAATAATTTCAGTATCTGGCAACACTTCAATTCCAGCTTCTTTAAGATTATTTGCGATCAATTGTGCCTGACTTTGAAGGTCTTCAATGGCTTTGACATCATAACCTTCTGGATAAGGAACGCCTAGCTTCTGCATGGTTCGAATTTTAGCTTCGATATTGCTATGATCCATGACATTGGTGGTCATCCATGGATAAGGGGGCATCAATGAACCCGGAGACATACTTCTCGGATCTACCATGTGGTGGTAATGCCAGCTATCTGGGTACTTGCCTCCCACCCTATGTAAATCTGGACCAGTCCTTTTGGAGCCCCACAAAAAGGGTCTGTCATATACAAACTCTCCAGCTTTGGAGTATTCGCCATAACGTTCCGTTTCAAACCTGAAAGGACGGATCATCTGAGAATGACAGCCAACACAACCATTGGAAATGTACAAATCTCTACCCTGTAACTCTAGCGGCGTATAAGGCTGCACACTGCTAATTGTAGGTATATTGGATTTCACGAGAATGGTAGGAATAATCTCTACTATACCACCAATTAAGATAGCGATGGTTGCCAAAATAGTGAAAAACACAGGTTTTCTCTCCCATGCCCTGTGCCAAAATTCCTTTTTATCAGGAACATGTTTTGCCAAGGCTGGTGCCTCATCTTCTTCTTCTTCCAGAAAGGATCCGGCCGCCGCTGTTTTGACAAGGTTATAGACCATCATAATGGCTCCACTTAGATAAAGTAATCCTCCAAATGCGCGAAGCATGTACATGGGAACTATTTGGATAACCGTCTCAAGGAAGTTTGGATAAGCCAAACGGCCTGTGTCTGCAAATTCTTTCCACATCAAACTTTGGGTAAGTGCTGCAACATACAACGGCAAGGCATAAAAGAGTATCCCTAATGTACCTAACCAAAAGTGGGTATTGGCCAATTTGGTTGAGTACAATTTTGTTCTCCACATTCTAGGCCATAACCAATACAACATGGAAAAAGTAAGGAATCCATTCCAACCCAACCCACCAATGTGAACGTGTGCTACAATCCAGTCAGTATAGTGAGCTATAGCATTTACACTTTTAATAGAGAGTAGCGGACCTTCAAAGGTGGCCATACCATAGGCAGTCACAGCGACAACCATAAACTTTAGTACAGGGTCTACCCTAACTTTGTCCCAAGCTCCTCTAAGCGTAAGAAGTCCATTCACCATACCTCCCCAACTTGGAGCAAGCAACATGATTGAAAAGGCAACGCCTAAAACCTGTGCCCATTCAGGCAATGCGGTATATAGCAAGTGATGTGGTCCTGCCCAGATATACAAGAATATAAGCGACCAGAAATGTACGATAGAAAGCTTATAGGAGAATATAGGTCGATTGGCAGCTTTCGGTAAGAAATAGTACATCAATCCCAGAAAAGGGGTCGTAAGGAAAAATGCAACTGCATTGTGTCCATACCACCATTGCACCAAAGCATCTTGAACCCCGGCATACACTGAGTAACTTTTGAACAAAGAAACTGGTAAAGCGAGGGAATTGAAAATGTGCAAAACGGCTACTGTGACAAATGAGGCAAGGTAAAACCAAATGGCCACATACATGTGCTTTTCACGGCGTTTGATGAGTGTACCAATCATATTGGCACCGAATGCAACCCATATGATGGTAATGGCAATATCAATTGGCCATTCCAACTCTGCATACTCCTTTGAAGACGTTAAACCCAATGGAAGGGTAATAACTGCAGAAAGTATAATGGCTTGCCATCCCCAGAAATGAATCCAACTAAGGGTTTTATTCCACATTGGAGCCTTCAGTAGACGCGGCATAGAATAATAAACGCCGGCAAAAATGGCATTCCCAACAAAGGCAAAAATTACCGCATTCGTATGAAGCGGCCTTATCCGACCAAAAGTCGTATAAGGATTGCCTAAATTGGCTTCGGGTAGAAATAGCTGGGTAGCAGCAAGCAGCCCTATCAGCATGCCAGCAAGTCCCCAAATCATGGTGGCCGCGCCGAAGAATTTTACGATCTTGTTATCGTAACTAAACTTTTCAAGTGTCGTTCCTGACATATCACTTCTCTTTTTTAGGTGGTTTTTTGTTCGCTTTATTTTTTGTTTTTTGATCAAATAATATCCTGATAGCTGGTGTGTGTTGGTCATCAAACTGTCCGCTTCTCATCGCTTTAAAAAAAAGCCATAAAAACCCTCCAGCCAACGTCAAACTCACCCCGATCAAAATAAAAATTACTTCCATTTTATTATCTTCTTATCGTTTAATCCTATCCTATACGCCTGATAATTTGTGGCTAATGTCGTAAACAACACCACTGAAATACTACTTGCAGGCATTAGAATTGCACTCAAAACCGGACTTACCAATCCTTGAATTGCAAAAAAGATCCCAACAGCATTGTAGGTAAAACTCAAACCAAAACTGGCTTTTATTATGCTTCTTCCCGTCCGTGCAAACTTTAAGTACTGTGGCAACAGATTAAGCTTGTCTCCATCCAGAATAGCATCACTTGCAGGACTAAAATGAGAGATATTATCGGTAACGGCAATCCCAACTTCACCTGCCTTAAGTGCTCCTGCATCATTCAACCCATCGCCAACCATCAAAACATGTTTGCCCTGTGCTTGCATGTCACGAATATGTGTCAATTTATTCTCTGGAGACTGCTGAAAATGCATTGCCACCTTATCCCCCAGCACTTTCTTTAAGTATTTTTCTTCATGATTATGATCACCCGAAAGCAAATGAACCTCATAAGAATTTGCTAAACCCGGCACCATTTTCTCTATTCCCTCTCTTACACCGCTTGCTATGCTGAAAACGCCCCAATGCATCCCGTCAATTACAAGATACACTTCATTTCCCGTATTAATGGCTTTGTTCTTATCTCCTACTCCTAAAAATAATGCTGACCCTAAACTTATGCTTCTGGATTGGTAATTGGCCGATAAACCTTTTCCCGGAATCTCCTTTACATTATCCAGAACTGCTGGCTTCACACCATTTAGCCATTGATTGATCCTATTGCTCAATGGATGCACAGAATAATTAACCAAAGCCTTAATCATTCGCTTTGATTCATTTGTTAAATTTTCTCCATGATAGGTAACAGTTGCTTTCGACGGAGCTGTGAGGGTTCCTGTCTTGTCAAAAACAAGCGTATCAATACCTGCTAGTTTTTCTATCACCTGGGTGTTTTTTAAATAAAAGCCACCTTTTCCAAAGATCCGCATCACATTTCCTAAAGTAAAAGGGGTAGACATGGACAAAGCACATGGACAGGTAATAATCAATACAGAGGTAAATGCTTTGACCCCAACAGAAATATCATTAAAACTCCAATAAATTAATGCCCCAAATGCAATAAAAAGAACTGTGAAAGTAAACTTTCCACTTATTCGGTTGGCCAATGAAGCCAGAGAGTCTTCCTGATTTTCCTTGGCAAAAGTTTCATGGTTCCATAGGTCCGTAAGGTAACCTTGAGAGGGAGATTTCTGGACAGCTAAGGTAATGGCTGCCCCCTTTTGCCTTCCTCCTGCATATACAAGCTCTCCTTTCTTTACAGGTACTGGTATTTCTTCTCCCGTCACAAAACTATAATCAATAGAAGCTTCATCGGCCAAAAGAAGACTATCTGCAGGTACCAGTTCTTCATTTCGAACTTTAACAATATCTCCCACATTAAGCTTTGTCAAAGGTATTACCTCCTCAAGGTCCTTCACCATTTTAGTAATGGCAATTGGGAAATAGGCCTTATAATCTCTATCAAAGGATAGGGTATCGAATGTTTTCTGTTGATAATATTTCCCTATTAAAAGAAAAAACAACAAGCCACCTAGTGTATCGAGATAGCCTTCCTGCCCAGAGACAAAAATCTCAAACAAGCTATAGGTAAATAAACTAATAATACCCAAGGCTATAGGCACGTCCATATTTACGGAACGATTTTTTATCGCTATCCATGCAGAACGAAAATAATCGGTAGCCGAATAAAAGACGACCGGTAAAGCCAAAAGAATGTTCAGGTAATTGAAAAGGCTATTAAAGCCATTTCCTAACAATTCTGCCTCTGAAAAATATTCAGGAAGACTGAAAAACATCATGTTACCAAAACAAAACCCTGCTACTGCCAATTGGTAGATAAGTCTTTTGTTATTCTGCGGCTTTTTTTTCTCACCCAAATCAGAAAGATTGATTCTCGGCTCATAACCGATATGGGATAGCAAACTAACCACAGATTTAAGACTGGTTTCTTTCAGTTGAAACTTTATTTGTACCTTTTTTTTAATAAAATCTACGCGAGAGGATATCACTCCTGGATTAAGCACGTAAAGGTTTTCCAATAGCCAAATACAGGATGCACAGTGGATCATCGGGATAAAAAAAGTCACATGAGCCTGCTCTTCATCCTTAAAGTCTATCAGCTTATTTATTACCTCTTCATCATCCAAATAATCAAATCGATTTTCTCTTAATGGATTCTTTTTCTGGTTGGTCCCGGGCGTTGTTTCAATATCATAATAATCACATAAATTATTTTCATTCAACACCTCATAAACAGTCAGGCAACCTGTGCAACAAAAATTTCTTTCGTCGTACATAAGCATCTCCTCATCACAGTTTTCACCGCAATGATAACAGCATATAATTTTGGTTTCTTCTGTTTTGCTTGGCATTTCTTGCATTTTCGGACAAGTTAATCCTTTAATATAAGTAAAAACATGACGAATATCATTGAAAACAATAATTTATAAAGCCAGATAAAATGATAATTTCTCGTACCACAGTCCTCCTTTATAAAAGTGAAACAGAACCTTGGCCAAATCGGCTTGATTATTTTTAGTAGTTACTAACACGGTTACCTGTTGTTTGACTGCATAAGACCAGAAATCTCCGATTCTATTGAAATTAAATTTAATGAAGGAGGTTTCAGAGGTACAATTGGTTACTTCCTGTATTATTTCCTGTTCTTCTTTTAATTTTGATTTGGGGATAAAAGCAGGGGATATAATGGTGGCTTTACTGTTTTGAAGGTTATTAGCGAATAAATTCAAGAATTGTTTAATAATCTTAGCTGACGCAGGACTTCCATCATAGTGAAAAAGAAGGCGGTCAAAAGAAAGCGCGCTATCATAAAGTAGTACTGGAATTTCGCATGGATTTTTTTCCAAAGGACTTGGCTGCTCCAACTTGTGTAGCCAATCTAGAATTTTAGGTAAATGTGCCGTATAAAGTACCGGTTGGGTGGCTAAATGAAATTGTTTCTTGCATGCTCCCTCACCAACACTTTTCTCGAAATCTTCTGGTATTGGGATTTCTTGATGTGCAGTAATTAATTCGCTTGGGAAAGCAAATTGTGTATCTAGCTTGGTTTGCATATACCTTTTATTTTCTACAAAGTTACGCTTGTAAATCCGTAGTCGAATTGACATTAAGAAGGTGTTAATATGATTAAAATCATGTTATTAATAGTAAAATATACAAGGAGTGAAATAAGAACTGCTTCAGAAGAAGCAGTGGTTCGTAGGAATTGACAAAGCGCTAAGGAAACATATAGCAGCCTCTCAGCCTATAGTCTATTCAGACTTTAGTTAAACCAAAAACAGGTCCTTTAGGGTTTGTTAATTTTTGCACCTACGCCTAAATAAACAAATCTTTGCCAGCCGCGATATAGCCCTAGGTAGGCTATTCAGTAAATTATTTTAATTATTAAGAGTTATCGTTACAGCCCTTACCTAGGTAAAAAGTTACCAACTTTTAAATTTTGAATTCAATCCGCTGACATCCATTTAATTGCAACCCAATTTAAAAAATCATCCTAATAATTAAAGGTAAATGGAAATAGAACAATTATATTTAAATATAATTATTTAAAGAAACAAAATATTTTTTCTACAATAAAATAGAAACTTATATGTTTTGTCTTTTTAATAATATTATATTGCTTTGATAAACGTAGTTTTACGTATTAATCTAGTTCCAACAAAAACCTCTCTATTTTTTTCTCAGTATAATTCCCAAAAAAGTTCAATAATATTTTTTGGCCAGTAAACGAATTTTAAAAACTAAATCAATATTTCTATACTTAAAATTTACCCAATCAACACAATGAAAAAAAGGAAACATTTTAAATTTCGCAGGATACCCCTGTATTGTGTACTCATTTTAGTATCACAATTGGTATGCTTACATCCGGCAATGGCCACGACGAAGCAGCCTTCCACCACAGTGAAGGCCATGGTAGATGTAACTATTAATGGTAAGGTTACCGATGAAAGTGGAGAACCTATTCCCGGAGTAACAGTATCCATTCCAGGTACCAATATTGGAACAGCGACCGACCTTGATGGCAATTATTCTCTTTCTGTTCCAGAGCAATCCACCTTGGTATTCTCCTTTATAGGTTTTAATTCAAAATCCATTAAAGTAGGTGACCAAAGCATCATCGATGTCGTTTTATCTGAAAACATCTCTTCTTTAGATGAAGTGGTCGTGGTCGGGTACGGTACTCAGAAAAGAGTAAATGTAATTGGTTCAGTTACTACCGTTAGTGCTGATGAGATTTCTGCTGCTCCGGTAGGTTCGGTTTCCAATGCATTAGCAGGTAGGCTTCCTGGGGCTGTATTTATGCAGAGTAGTGGTGAGCCTGGAAAAGACCAGGCAAGCATCAGAATCAGGGGGAATGCTACATTAGGCAACAATTCACCTTTGGTGGTTATTGATGGTATTATAGGAAGAGACTTAAATTCCCTTCACCCCAATGACATTGAGAGTATAACCGTTCTTAAAGATGCCTCCGCTGGTATTTATGGTGCAAGAGCTGCCAATGGCGTAATCCTTGTAACCACAAAAAGAGGGCAGAAAGACACCCCTACTAGAATCACTTATGGTTTTTATAAAGGATGGCTTTCTCCAACCAAATTACCTGAAATGGCAGATGCGGCAACTTATGCTACCATGATCAGAGAAAACCAGTCTTATCGTGGAGTGGATGAATCCAACATGCTTTTTTCTTTAGAAGATGTAGAGAAATACAGATCAGGAGATTACCCCTGGACCCATCCCAACACAGATTGGAACGAAGTAGCATTAAGAGACTTCAGTAGCACCGATCACCATAACTTATCTGTTACAGGTGGTGGAGAAAAAGTGAGTTATTTCACTTCGTTTGGTACGCAGGCGGATGATGGTATTTATACCAATTCCAATACCTCTTATAAAAGGTACAATTTAAGGGCAAATGTTGATTTCAAAATCAATGCGTATTTGGATTTAGGTGTAGACATCTCAGGAATTCAGGAAAACAGAATGTATTCTGGAATGTCCACTTCTAGTATGTTTCAGACCATCCGAAGAATGTACCCAACCAATCATGCCGTATATCCCAATGGATTGCCAGGACCTGATATCGAATTTGGTTACCAACCTATGGTAATGGCCTCAGACCAAACAGGTTTTGATGATGACAAACAATTCCGAAGCAATAATATCTTCTCTGCAAAACTTAGAATCCCATGGGTAGAAGGGTTGTCAGCATCCAGTTATTTTGCGTATGACCTGTATTTTCAAAAAAGAAAGTTGTTCCAAAAGCCTTTCACCTTATATAGCTTCAATGAAGAAGCTTATTTGGCGGATGGGAATACTGGAGTTGAGGATGGATCAGATTATATCATTGGCAGTCAGAAAGGCCCACCAGAGCCTAGACTAACGGATTATTCAAACTATTCTAACACCAGTACTTTCAATTTTAAAATTGATTATACCAAAACATTTAACGAAGTACATAATGTTGATGCCTTTATGGCTTATGAGCAAAATGAAGGGTTTCAGGAAAACTTCAATGCTTACAGACGGTATTTTGTATCTGATCAACTCCCCTACTTATTTGCCGGAGGTGATGCAGAAAAAGACAATTCAGGATCGGTAAGTTTTGGTGCCAGACAAAATTATTTTGGTAGAATCAGTTATAATTTCAAAGAAATTTACTTGTTCCAATTTAGTTTTAGGAGAGATGGATCAGTTAACTTCTCCAAAGAAGCAGGTCGTTGGGGTAATTTCCCTTCTGTTTTGGCAGGATGGCGTCCATCTGAATACGATTGGTGGAAGAACAATTTGGGTTTAATCGACCAATTTAAATTAAAGGCCACCTGGGGACAAATGGGGAATGATTTGGTTTCTCCATTCCAATATTTGGCTAGCTACGGTTTTGTACAAGGACTCGCTTTGGGTGAAAACAAAGCATACCTTCCAGGTCTAAGACAACAAGGAATTCCTAACCCCAATATAACCTGGGAAAAAGCGAGTATCTTCAACATAGGTTGGGAGTCACTTTTATTTGATACCAAGTTAGGTTTCGATGCAGATTTCTTTTACGAAAGAAGGAGTGATATTTTGGTACAGAGAGATGTTTCTATACCTCGTTTCGTAGGTCTTTCTTTACCTGATGAAAATTTTGGTGTAGTAGACAATTATGGGCTTGAAGTGATCATGAGCTATGATGACCAAAAAGGTGACATCGGTTATGGTGTTTCAGGTAATTTTGCTTTTGCACGCAATAGAATCATTGAATCTGATGAACCAGAACGTCCAGTTCCATGGCAAGTAAGAACAGGCCATCCACAAGGTGCCTTACTTCTGTACAATTCAATCGGTATCTTTAGAGACGAGGAACAAGTGAATTCTATGCCACACATCGCTGGTGCTAGACCTGGCGACATTATCATTGAGGATTTTGATAACGATGGAGAAATCACCACAGATGATCGCCAATTGTTTCCTTTGACAACAACACCTGAAATTACATTTGGCTTGAACCTTAATTTTTCTTACAAAAATTGGGAGGTAACGGCTCTTGTACAGGGACATGGCAATGCTATTCGCGGGATTTACGATGATTTACGTTCTGGAACTGCTGGCAATTACTTCCAATATGACGCTGAAGACAGATGGACACCTGAGAATATTGATGCTACAAAACCACGTGCTTACCAATGGTTGGAAGAATACTGGAGAAGTAACCATGTTACAGATTATAACTATGCCAATGTATCTTATGCCAGGCTAAGAAATTTACAGATCAATTATAGGGTACCTAGTAGTGTACTTGATTTTGTAGGTATTGAGTCAGCTAAAGTTTATGCATCAGGCCAAAACCTTTGGTTGATTTATTCGGGGAATGATATCATGGACCCAGAAGTAAGTGGTATGGGAGCTTACCCAATTATGCGAGTTGTTTCAGTTGGTGCTCAAATCTCCTTTTAATTGATTAAAAAACATTACGTTATGAAAACAAATATAAGTAAACTGACAATAGTAGTTGCTTTGCTGCTTGGAAGCTTCTCTTGCAACGATGATTTACTGGAGAGGTCTCCCCTTGACAGCTATTCTGACCCTGTAGTTTGGTCGGACATAAACCTGGTAAAATACTACCTTAACGATCTTTACAACAGTGTGGAATATGGATGGAACCAAAGGAGCCATGGCTACCAGACAGGTCTATTTGTGGGGGAAACCACAATGACAAAGGGGGCTGAGTTGACTGACTATGGTAGAGGAACCATCAGTGCTGGAAATCCAGGTATTGACAGGGGACATTTAACCTGGCAACATTATTCCAATATCCACAAGCTAAATTTGTTTCTTTCCCAGATTGATGCTTTACCGGATGCTTATCCTGATTCAGAAAAACCAAGAATCCAATCAGAAGTAAATGTCTTAAAAGGAGAAGCAATTTTCCTTCGAGCTGTATTTTACAGTGATATTTGCAGATCCTACGGAGGTGTTCCTTTATTGGACACTCCTGCTAAATTGGGGGAAGACTTTTCCGGATACTTGCGAAGCACTTTTGAAGAAACCATTGACTTTATTGTAAAGGATTTAGATGCTGCTGCCGATTTATTGTTGGTGAAAAGCGAAATGGAAATGGGCAGGGCTACCAAAGAAACCGCGATGGCGCTTAAATCCAGGATGTTGTTATTTGCAGCCAGTGATTTAACGGCAGATGGAACTGCTGTGAATGAATATGTAGGTTATGCGAATCCTAACAGGCAGGAACTGTGGACTGCTGCTAGAGATGCGGCAAAAGATTTAATAGATTTCGGAACTGTCTTTTTAGCAGATTTTGGAGCACCGGATCAGGAGACTGCTGCTTATAATTACTTTGCTTTCTTTAAAGCCAGAGATTTATCAAACCCTGAAGTTATTTGGGGAAAAATGCACAGAGCAGATGATGGCCCTAGGATTAACACCAACCTAAGAAATGGCCTCAACGGTTTATCTTGTCATGGAAACAATGCTCCTTATGGAAATTTTGTGGACAGCTACCAAATGGCTGATGGCACAGATTTCTTTGACCATTTTCATTTTAATGCCAATGATGAATACATCAATGTCTCATCAGATTTTACAGATGAAAGTCCTTATAAGCATAGGGAGCCTAGATTCTATGGCAGTATCTTATATGACAGCGCTGTTTTTCAGCCAAGATTTGATGATTTAGCTCAAATAGATCCACTTGGAATCTACGAAAGGAGAACGAGGACAGTAATCGAAAACGGTGTTGTTATAAGCGAACGTTTCGGTTTGGATACCAGACAAGGCCCACTATCTCCTTCCAATGGGAATTATACCGGATACGTGATGAAAAAATTCATGGACGATGAGATTATTGGTAGAGACATGGCCAATGAAAACATCTTTGTATGGATTCGTTATGCGGAAATACTATTGAATTATGCTGAAGCCTCTCTGGAATTGGGAGATACCGAAACGGCTACTACTTATATCAACATGATCCGTAATCGGGTAGCCTTACCGGATTTTACGGGAGATATCATGGAAGCCTTAAGGTATGAAAGAAAGGTAGAGTTCTTCTCTGAAAATGTGGGTTGGTTTGACACCAGAAGGTGGAAATTATTGGAAGAAAATTTTGCTCCTGACCTTTATGGGGTAGATATCAAAGAAGTTACAGAAGATGGTGTTACAACTACCACCTGGAAAAAAATATCTGCAGCTCCTAAAAGAAACTTTTCAGAAAAACTATACTGGGTTCCAATTCAACAAGACGAGTTGAACAGAGCTCCTCAACTGGTGCAAAACCCAGGTTATTAAGAACAAGTTTATAAGGAATAATTTTGGCTAATATAGCCTAGATTATCCCTGAAGAATACAAGCGGTGGGCGTACGAGGAATTCAGTAAAGCTGAAAACTGAGAACGCTCACCGCTTTTTTTATCATGGAAGGCTAGAAAGACTCAAAACAAATCAGCAATTATTACATAATTTTGTGTCTGTATCCCGTATACCTTTAGTAAATAAAAACCTTCCCTATGAAACAGCATCTTACAGCAGTCATTTTTGCCATCGCAATGGTTGTTTCTGCCATTGTTCTAGGCAATGCCTACTGGAAACGAAACCAGGCTCCGGCTAAAATTACGGTAACTGGCCTGGGTGAAACTGACTTTGTCTCAGACCTTATCGTATGGGAAGGTCTATTTGAAAAAGAGGCACTTAGCCTTGGGGATGCTTACTCAGGTCTTGAAAAAGACCGACAGATAGTTACAGCCTACCTCAATTCCAAAGGAATTGCCAAAGAAGAAATTGTTTTTAGTGCCGTAAAAACCCGTCAAAATACCCGCGCAGAATACAACAATCAGGGGGGATTTATGGGCAACACCTTTTTAGGTTATATTCTAAGTCAAACAATCACCATCGAATCCAGAGAAGTGGAAAAGGTGGAGAAAACGGCCAGAGAAATCACCGAATTGCTCAATAAGGAAATTCAATTTTATTCTCAGGCACCTCGCTATTACTACACGCAGTTGGCTGATTTGAAAATTGAATTAATCTCTAAAGCTACCGAGGATGCAAAACTAAGGGCGGAGATGATCGCTAAAAATTCTGGGGCAACGATTAGTAATTTGATATCCGCCAATATGGGTATATTCCAGATTACAGGTCAAAATTCGGGAGAAGACTACTCTTGGGGAGGAACGTTTAATACCTCTGCTAAAGCAAAAACTGCTTCTATTACCATGAAGCTGGATTACAGCATCAAATAAATGCCAAAAGAAAACAAGCTTCCTCCACCCCACCTTCTTAAGGAAGGGGTGCATTACTATTTTGAAGGTGGTTTAATGGTCTTCACCAAAGACTATCATCTACTCCGAGGGAAATGCTGTGGTAGCGGTTGCAGACATTGTCCTTACCCAGCAAAGGATTTGAAACAATAATCGCTATTTACCTAAAAGTCCCTAATTCCTCAACTTTATATCCTTGTGGATAGGTTTTCCGTTTACGAAGTGTGCCTAAAATTGGCTTTTTCCTTTCTGGTAACCATCTCAGCAACCTTCCACGAAAAACCATGGATTGCTTTATGGTTTTTATTAACCAGTTGGGCGGCTTCTTGTACCCCATTGCATCCCTTAAAGGTGCATCCATCAGACACAATGCTACCGGCTTGCCAACTGGAAACAACCATGTAGGTAAATAAAAACCCAGCAGAAGATCAAGCGTTTTATTGCCTATTATGGCATTGGATTCCTGAAATTCAAAATGCTGTTGCTCATAAGCCAGGTTAAACGCTTCAAATTCAGCAAGCGTTTGGGGAATATCAGTGATATGCATCTTTTCACCCAATATTTGATAATTGTAAAGTATGGCTTCTTTTTCTTTAGTAGAGAAAGGCCTCCAGCCCCATTGATCCATCCAGCGAATCGGTTCAAAAATAAAGGTGGAAAGCACATAGAGGTAATCTCTATTCGCAATTTTGTACCTGCCATGCATGTTATTGATCCTGTCAATTGCTGTTGTTCCTCGTTCACTGTCCATTCCGTTTTCCAGAATTTCGTACAACAGAAGCTCCGTATCATCGTAGCGTTTGCGCGTATGCTTGATAAACGCACCCGTAGCAGCGAGCAAACGGGAAACGGACGGAACAGCAAAAGTTCTGAACAAGGCAAATTCCAATGCCTTCTCCATGTCCCATGGGAAGCAATGATAAGTAAGTAAAAAGCAGATTTTTTCAAAATCCTCCTTTGGATCCAGCTTCTCTATTTCTTTGGTAAAAGGCTTATTAGACATCTATCCTAAATGTACAATTAAGGCCGGAATTCTGAAAAGTTATTCCTGTTAAATTAAGGCTGGAGCCATTTTTACAGTAGTAAAAAAGGAAAATTATTCAATTCATCCTTCTTTACTCCTATTGCCGAGGTAGAATAGGCTACCTGGAGAAAAACAAACGGGTAATATAAATGCCTTTTCCATCATCCGCTCCTGCATTGCTCTCTACTCCACTTGCGACAAAGGTGAGTTTCCAACCATCAGCCAACATGGTATTGATTTTAGAAGCAATTACTGCATCATTAGAGGCAATGTTTTGAAAATTAATACCAGTGGCACTAAAAAAGTTTAGCAGCTTGGTTTCTTCCAGTTCATCAACTTTAATATCGGACCTCTTAATTTCCTTTTGGTTACTTTTCTTTCCATCTGTCCTATCAGTGGTGAATTTTTCATAATTATTTTCCGACTGGCTATCAATAATTCGAGACCTCCCAATACCCATAGGTACAATAGATTCTACAACGGTAACAATTTTGAATTCTTGTTGGGCTTTTGCCTCTATCTGAACAGCTCCCAGAATTAATAGGAGTGCAATCATCCCTTTTTTGATCATCTTTGAATAAATTTGAGAAAGATATGTTGAAATAAATATAAATCTAAGACGAGATTGATTTAAAAAATGTTGTATAGAACAGTTAAAACATCCCTTACATTAAGCTTTAAACCGGAAATTCCCCTGCTTTTATTTCAAATTTTACCAGATCGGTACTAATTTGAAAACCATACAGCTATTTTAATTTATCTTTCTTAATTCTCCTTAAATGTGTCTCTCCATCCCTACCCTATTTTTACTCCTATTACAAACCGTAGTTCCTACCAAAAACATCCATCAGGGGGACTATACAATTTACGAGACGGCAACAGGAAATGAGTTGACCCTTGATGTATTGGTAAATAAAATCAACAGTGCTGATGTGATTGTTTTTGGCGAGGAACATGATGACAGTTTAGGGCATGTACTCCAATACCAGTTGTACAAGGGCTTGTTGGAGAACCATGAATCCGTGAGCCTAAGTTTGGAGATGTTTGAAAGAGATGTGCAAATGGTTTTGGATGAATACTTGGCAGGACTGATTACAGAAAGCAAACTAATCCATGCAGGAAAAGCCTGGAGCAATTATTCGGATTATGCTCCTTTGGTAAATTTGGCAAAGGATCGTGATCAAAAAGTAATCGCAGCAAATGTACCTGGCAGGTATGCAAACATGGTCAGCCGGAAAGGGCTTGGCTCTCTAAACCAACTGGACAGAAAAGCCAGTCATCTGTATGCAAAAGTGAAAATCCCTGAAAAAGACGATGCCTACCTCGCGAAATTCAATGCAGCAATGGGCGCACATGCCCATAGCATGGGGCCTACAGTTTTTCATGCCCAACTCCTAAGAGATGCTACCATGGCAGAAAGTATATTAAAGGCATATCGCAGAAACCATAACATCAAAATCCTTCACCTGACAGGCAGGTTTCATAGTGATGAGCGACTTGGGACCCTCTCGGAATTGATAAAAAGGAAACGAAAAATAAAGGTCATTACCATTTCTTGCTTTGCTTCACCAGAAGGGGCAACTAAAGATTGGAGCACAAACAAAGCATTCGCTGATTTTATCATCCTGACGAATTAATGGTATTTTGCATTGTTTCTGGCAATCTAAGCCTAATGTCGGGCAAATGTCGGGTCAAATCCGTTGCAAATACAGGCTGATTCATTGATTTTTAACAGACATTGCAACAGAAATTAAATAGGCAATAACCATGGAACAACCCCAATTAGGAAAGAAAATACTTGAGCTTAGAAAAGCCAACGGACTGACACAGGAAGAACTGGTCGCTCGTTGTAATATCAATGTGCGCACGATCCAACGGATAGAGGCAGGAGAAGTCACCCCCAGAGGACATACGATTCGCTCGATCTTTGCAGCGCTTGACATCGATATCGACCAATGGCAGACAAAAGCTACCGTTCCAAAAGGCGCCAAGAAAGCGGCACAATGGATAATATTGGCTTTCATCAGCGGTTTGGTGTATTTTTTATTGGCTTTCTGGGAGGGATTTATGGACTATCAGCTGACCGTTTCCATGGATGCTGATATTTCTCCATGGGAATATTCCCTGGTCAAACTGGGCATACTATTTTTCTATTCCTGCTTTATGCTTGGTTTTTATCAGGTAGGTAGTCTCTGGGAAAATAACTGGATAAAACCGGCTTCATTACTAGGGATCGCTGGAATTGTGATCTGTATTGTCGCGGACCTGTACTTGTTTCATATCAATGATACCAATGCCATGGCAGTGATGGCCGGCGAAGCCATCGTTTTCGGCAGCATTTACCTTGTTTTTGGTTACGGGCTGGTCAAGTATCAAAAGGAATTTGGCAACATGGCATTGGCTGCCGGAATTGTAGGCATACTGACCGGTTTGGCTTTTATATCTGTTGTTTTTACCTTACTGGGATTGGTCTTGCTGGCAGTAAGTGAGGTGCTAGCCCTTGTGATCTTGTACCGCGCTTATGATAAAATCCGGAATCAAGGGGCATAAGAATCGATATTCACAGACTTATTTAAAAGGGTTAAGCTGAACTACATAAAAAAAGTGAATGGGGGCTATTATTGGTTTGGCCAGTTACCTGGCTTAAACAAAAAAAGTGCGGCAAATAAAACATTGCCGCACTTTCGATGATTGGAAGCCCTTCTTACTTCAACTGTGTCCAAAAACTAGGCACATCAGTTTGTACCATTGTTGCTCCTTTGTCAAGCCATTCTCTGGCCCATTCTTGGTCGGGATTGGCTAGCATTTTTCTATCAATATCACCCAATGCATTGATCCAAAGTCTCACTCCGTATTTCTTGGCGACTGCCACTGTTTTGGGTGTATAAAAACTCGGGTCAATATGCACTGCCCGAGGATTGAATTTCTTTACGGCCTTTTTTATCTCTCTTGTTTTGTAAGTTCTAGGCATGATAAAAGCATCTGGAATCCTTTCTTGAAAAACGGCCAATACATCCCAGTCTGAATCAAAAAATAGTAATTCGTCCGATACATCCATGGCATTAACCACCTCAAGCACCTCTTCCACCTTATCTGTTTTCATGTCCATGTCCACCATAATACGGCCTTTAGTTACTTTTAAAGCTTCTTCCAGTGTAGGGATTTTTTCCTTTGTTGGTGCATTTTTATGCAACAAATGCAAGGTTTGCAAATAGCTATAATCCAATGTTTCAACATCTCCGGTACCAGTGGTGGTTCGGTCTATGGTCTGATCATGCATCAAAACCACTACACCGTCAGCAGTCACCCTGATGTCAAGTTCTATAATGTCTACTCCCATGCGGATAGCTTCTTCGATAGCGATGATACTATTTTCCGGGAAATTTTGATTGGCTGCCCGATGTGCGATCACCATCAAATCATACGAATTAAGAAACTTGTCTTTAATCTCATCGACTTGGGCCTGTCCCAATTGGATGAACAAGAAAAACAATAAAAATGGCGCAAAAATCCTTTTTAAATTCAGGTGCATAGGTTTTTTTTAATCTATTAGTAAAGTAACACCTAGCTATACCTCAAAAGGTAAAAGCAGGCCATTATTTTTTTTTAAAAAAATCATAAAGTCATCAGAGGACTTAACCGGGAACAGCAATGAATTATAATCTATGGCTCCATGGCACATTTATTATTTGCAAAATCCTCCAATGTAGGGTTATAAGCATTCAATTGAGCGATAAAGGTATCCTCTTCTCCCTTTTGCGCTACGAAATTCACCAACGCACATAAGTCCACAAGGGAATCATTAGAATAAACCCTTATATCAGCAGATTTGCTTAAGTTATCTAAACCATCCAATGTTATCAGGTTAATATTATTGGTGATCAATACTTGATTGGCTTCCTGTAATTTTTCCAGCCCATTTAGATTGGTCAGAGATAGGTTATCAAAAAGCACAAATTGCTCGTTCAAGGATGTCAAGGCTTTTAAGCCTTCTAAGGAAATCAATTTGTCATTGTCTTTGATCGACAGTATCCTTGAAACAGCTTGCAAATTTCCCAAACCTGTCAATTCCTTTAACTCAAGGTTGCTTTCAATTTCCAAAAAATCAATTGTTTTTATGTTCTCCAAGCCTTTTAAGCTTTGGAGATTATCATTGTACCGAATGATAAGTCCTGCCACTTCCTGAAGACTTTTCAAGTGGGACAAGTCCTCCACTTCATCGGTATAATGAATGGCCAGAACGCCATTTATTTTCGTATAACCTTTCTCAGCAATGTCCTCAAGATCTGAAAGAGAACGCACTTCCAGGTTCCCTTCATAAACTACGGGCTGTGAAGGCACTTCTTCTTCCGTACAAGCGAGGATCAAAAATAAATAGGCCAAAAACAATGGTTTTCTCATATCATGCAATTTAATGAGGCAAAAGTAATGGATTTTAATGTTTAGGCCAAAGTATTCGTTCTTATTGAGACTTGCATTGATTTCCATTGTATTTCTGGAAGACTCCAAGTGTTTTCCAAATTGGCTCCTATCGGCATTAAACAATTCATGAAGCATTCCTTTTGAATCTCCATTCATTCCTTATCGATACTTATCTGTTTCTTAACGCTTCTCATGCCGTTCTTATTACTTTCGATAGATTCAGCAGAATAGTCATCACCAGAAATAAAATTAAACCCAAATTCGAAGACATGGAAAAATAGGGACAATGATCCAATTTTGCTAAACGCTAATTCTATAGAGAGTTAAATGGGATTTTACAATAAATTTTTCCCTCTCGGACAATAGTCAGAGACAATGCCTATCCTGACTATTGTCAGTGGAAAGGGAAGCAATCAAGTTATTGGGATATTTCAAGTTAAAATTTTATAAAATAATTTGCCTTAACGTAGGAAACATTACCCAAATATTTTAGCGTTAATAATGTCCCTTTTGGCATAAATGTGTACAAAATTCAGCAATAAATAAACTACCTCTATTCGGCATTCATTGGTGATTTTTCAACTTCAATATAGACCCAAATCCTCATCCCCAGAAGCAGGTTATCTTTTCACCTAGGGCAAAAATTCTTTACATTTTTCATTAACATAAAAATTAATTTCTATATCCATTTTATACTAAAAAGATAATCATAGCTTATACCACTTTTTAGATGGCATTAAACCATTATATAAAAATATTATAGTATACATTAATTATTTATTTGTATTTATTATATTTAATGTAATTATTTAATCATAAAAACCATATTATATTTTGTTTGATTTTCTTTTAATTTAAACACATTACTTATGAAAAATAATTTACGTATTAAGGGCTTGGTTTCCCTTTTATTTGTTCTACTCCTCTTTCTGGAAGAGGTAAAAGCCCAGGATGCAATTGTTCGGGGGACGGTAACGTCCTCGGAAGATGGTCAGGTAATTATTGGTGCTACCCTATTATTGCAGGGTGGTCAAAGCTCAAATCAGGGCACAGTGACAGATGTGAATGGTCATTACAGTATATCTGTTCAGGGACCTGAATCGATTCTTATAATTTCAAGTATCGGATATACCCCACAAACCATAAAGGTGGGTAACAGGTCCGAAATCAATATACTATTGGATCCTGAAGTGAGTGAACTTTCAGAAGTAGTGGTAACTGCTTTTGGAATTAAGCGAGAGAAAAAGGCCTTGGGTTATTCTGTTCAGGAAGTGAGTACCGAAGCATTGACCCAGGCAAGAGAACCCAATGTGGTCAATTCCCTCAAAGGGAAAGTGGCAGGCGTTCATGTCAACCCTACCTCTGGTGGTCCCGGTGGATCTTCCTATGTGGTCATCCGTGGAAACAGCTCTTTAACAGGAAACAATCAACCCTTATACGTAGTGGACGGTATACCCATTGACAATCAAACCCTTGATCCTGCATCCAGTTTCTCGGGTTATGACTATGGAGATGGAATAGGCAATATTAACCCCGATGACATAGAAAACATTTCTGTATTGAAAGGACCAAGTGCTGCTTCTATGTATGGTGCTCGTGGAGCCAATGGTGTCATTTTGATCACTACCAAGTCGGGAAAAAAAGGACAGGGAATAGGTGTGGAAATCAATTCCAATTACACCTTCGAAACACCAAGTGTGAACCCAACCTTTCAAAACACCTGGGGAGGTGGATATGATGACAATTACAGTGCTTTTGGCACAGAGGTTATTGATGGGCAAGAAACCTTGGTTTGGCCCGGTTGGTTATTGGACCAATGGGGAGGCGCTATGGACGGAAGACCTGTTATTTATGATTATGCCAGAGATTGGGGAGTAAAACCATACACTGCCCAGCCTACCGACAATATTGAGAAATTTTACAGGACAGGAACGACAAGCACCAATACAGTCTCTGTGTTTGGAGGAAATGAAACCAGTACCTTACGGCTTTCATTTTCAAACATGAACAACAAGAGTATTGTACCCAACAACACCCTTGATCGGCAAACCATCACCCTAAGAGGATCTCACCAGGTTTCTGAAAAGCTGCTTGTAGATGCAAAGATCAACTACACGAGGCAAGAAGGCAAAAATCGAATTCAAAATGGAATCAGCTTCAGCAGTTTACAGTCCAGCCTGGAAGTGATGCCAAGAAGCATAGACCTGGATTGGCTCAGGGAGCATACCAGAGCTGATGGGCTTATGTCAAGTTTTAAGCCTGGCTCACCTTATAACCCCTATTGGATTACTGAAAAATTCAAAAACAATGACACCAGAGACCGGGTAATAGGCATGGCCAGGGTAAAATATGATTTTACTGATTGGCTGAGCATACAAGGTAGAACCGGGACAGATTTTTATACTGACAACAGGTTTGCAATGGTTCCTCAGGGAACTCCTGGAGGGTCCAATCTTAATGGGCAGGTAAGAAATACCATGTGGCGCGTAAAGGAAGAAAACAGTGATGTATTGCTGACCGCTACAGGGGATTTAAACAGTGATTTCAACGGTACCCTTTCTATAGGAGCCAATCATTTGAACCGAGACCAAGAGGTGGTACAAGTAAGTGGTCAAAACCTGGACATTCCCGATTTGTATCACATCAACAATGCCTCTTTGGTTTTCCCACGTAATTATAGCATTCAAAAACAAATGAATTCTGTCTATTTTCAAAGTCAACTGGCATTTAGAAATTACCTGTTTCTTGATATTACGGGAAGAAACGATTGGTCCTCTACTTTAGGAGTGGAAAATCAATCCTTCTTTTACCCTTCCGTTAGTACGAGTTTCGCTTTTACAGACTTCCTGGAAATGGATTCCCCCATCTTAACATTTGGTAAGTTTAGGGCCTCCTATGCAGAAGCAGGAAATGATGCCGATCCTTATTTGACCAGAGCAGGCTATTCTTTGAGTACCCAAACTTTCGACGGCCTTCGCCTGGCTTCCATCCGAAGCAATGTTCCCTTAGAAGACTTGAAAAATGAGCTAACCACCTCTTTTGAGCTGGGCATGGATTTAAGGTTTTTCGACAACAGGCTGGGAATTGATTTCACTTATTATACCCAATCAACCACAAATCAAATCCTTCCTGTAGAGATCTCTGCAGCTACTGGTTTCAATACTCGTTTGATCAATGCAGGCGAAATCCGTAACCAAGGCTTGGAATTAATGATCAATGCCAAGCTGGTAAAGGCAGGCGATTTTACCTGGGACTTGGGCATCAATGGATCTAGAAACAGGTCCGAAGTTGTCTCTCTGGCACCGGGCATAAACAGTCACACCTTATTGAGTGGCACAGGAACTATTGAGGCCAGAGTAGGCCAACCTTATGGTAATATTGTAGGCTTTGCTAAAAAGAGAAATGAGGACGGCAGGATTTTGGTATCAGAACTTGGCAAATGGCAAAGAGCAGACGAAATGACTGTTTTGGGAAATATTCAACCAGATTTTCTAGGTGGCATTACCAATACTTTTTCCTATAAAGGATTTGTATTAAGTGGAATGCTCGACTTTAGATTAGGAGGTCAGGTTTATTCTTACAGTAAATATGATCAGATGGCCAAAGGCACTGGGAAATTTACAGAAGCAAGGGATACGGAGGATCTTATTGTGGATGGTCTGATAGAAAATGCTGACGGAACATTTACAGAAAATAACATTTCCTTATTGTCTCATCAATATTATGCCGAGCAGGGCCCTTGGGGAGGAATTGCTGAGACCATGGTCATCGACGCTGATTATATGGCTTTAAGGGAAGTTACTTTTGGCTATAATTTCAGCAAAGGATTTTTAAGCAAGACCCCATTTATCAATGCCCGCTTATCCATTGTAGGAAGGAACCTGTTGTACCTGTACCGTGATCCTGAATTTAAGTTGATGGGCATCAGCCCTGAAACAGCCTTTAACAGTTCCACAGCGGCGCAGGGGGTAGAAGCACGTGGCCTCCCTACTACCAGGAGCATGGGTTTTAACTTATTTTTGACTTTCTAATCAACTGAGTTATGCAAATAATAAAATTAAACATAAAGAGTAAAAGCATTGCATCTCTTTTGGTGCTGCTTATGATGAGCCTTGCTTGTACATCTGATTTTGACGCCATCAATACGGATCCAACATTGTTGACGAAGGAGAAGATTCAACCCAAGACCATTTTTACCAATGTGTTGAAGAGCTCCATCTTTGAGTCCTATAACAGTGGGACGATCGGAGAGTTTTCAGGGTACTTTGCCAATCAGGCGAGTGGTAATATTTTCTCCAATGCGGATTACACTTCCCCTTTCAATTATTACAGGGATTATATCATCAACATCAGTGAAGTCATGCGCCTCACTGCTGACGATCCACAGAAAAATGACCAAAACGCAATGGCCAGGATCTGGAAAGTGTGGTTGTACCATTGGGTTACAGATGCTTATGGAGACATCCCTTACTTTGAAGCTGCCCAAGGAGTCGAGAATGTGATTAATCAGCCTGTATACAATACACAGGAAGAAATTTATATAGACATGCTCAAAGAGCTGGAGGAAGCAGAAGCGCAATTGGGAGCCCAGGGAGATCAGTTGTCTTTCGGTAATGCGGATATCCTATACCAGGGAAATGTGGAAAATTGGAAGAAATTCGCCAATTCCCTACGTTTTAGGCTCGCCATCAGGGCCCGCTTTGCAAGTCCAACGCTGGCTTCCGAACATATTTCTGATGTGATTAATAGTCCTTTAATTGATGAAAATTCTGAAAATGCCTCATTGCGCACCCTTCCACCAAGTTCATCAGAAAACACGAACAATGTCAATTATATCTGGACCAGAGAATTGACGGCCACTACCCCTATGTTTGTAGGATTCCCTATAATGGATGTTATGATTCCCACTGCCGATCCGAGATTGCCAGTATTGGCCAGTCCTGCACTTGACGGTTCCGGCTCTTTCCGAGGTAGACCTATACAATTACTCCAGGAGGAAAAAGAACCTTATGGACAGGAAATGGTGGCCAGTGTAGGCCCTTTATTAAAAGAGGAAACCTATGATATAATCGTGATGAATGCTGCCGAAGTGTTCTTCCTAAAGGCAGAAGCTGCCTTTGCAGGCATTACCGGAGAAGATGCCAACCAGCAATACCGTCTGGGTGTACAAGCCTCTATGGAACAATATGAGATTTCTGAAACAGCTATACTAGATTTTCTAGGTGGGGCAACAGGAACTTTAGCTGGTACCCAGGAGGAGCAATTTGAAAAGATTGTTACACAAAAGTACATTTCCACCTTTTTCCAGCACTATCAGGGATGGGCTGAATTTAGAAGAACAGGCTATCCAAGGGTATGGATTGGAAGTGATGCGGGAGTTACAAATGGGCAGGTACCAAGAAGGTTGACCTATCCAAATGACGAATACCTCAAAAATGAGGCAAATGTCAAAGCAGCAGCGGATAGAATGGGTGGCAATGAATTGTTGACCCGAGTTTGGTGGGATGCACGCGAAGGTGTACCTTTCAGACATCCACTCCAAGATGTATTCCCTCCAAATTAACATCCATAAATAAAACTTTATTCTATTAAGACAAAAGCCGGCAACAATTGCCGGCTTTTTCTATGTGTATTACCTTTTGAAAGCACTGGCTTCCAGCGATCGGCATGGTAAGTCTTAGGTAAAGCTGAATTTATTTAATCCCATTTCGTAGCAAAATCGTATTCATCCATTCAACTCACCCGTAAAATCTTTTCCATCTTTTTACCTTTGGCCAATTCATCCACCAGCTTGTCCAGCCACCTAACTTGTTGTGTCAGTGGATTTGTGATCTCCTCCACACGGTAGCCACATATGAGGCCTTTAATCAGATGAGCATTTGGGTTTAATATGGCCTGCTGAAAAAATGTTTCAAATGTTACCTTGCTTTCAATAAGTGCGTGCTGCTGTTTCTCATCATAGCCCGTTAACCATTCAATTACCTGGTACAATTCTTCTTTCGTTCTACCCTTCCGCTCTACTTTTGCAACATAATGCGGGTAAACCGTGGCGAATGTCATTTTGGCAATGCGTTCATCGTGGTGACTTGTATCTTTCATAGAAAAAAGGGATTTTATGTTCTTTGATACCTATTCTTGTATTGAAGCTGTCGACAATAGTGTGCTTTTGGCAATCCTAAAAAAGGCCTGGGGCCCCAAACCTACCGAAATGCTTTTGGCTTTAGCTTTTGGCCTGCACTTTCTGCAATCTCCAATACTCTTTTTTCTCTGGTTTCTGGTCTTTTAGCCATCGCAATCCATTGTAGTAAGCTTTTCCTGCCAGATTTACTTAGACTATTGAAGAAGTCTCTTGATCCCGGGAATTCATTGAATTTACTTGCTAAATCCAAGGGCACTTCCAGGGTTTCAGCAGCATCCAAAATAGACCATGAGCCATTTCTTTTGGCAATTTCAACCGTTTTCAAGCCTGCCTCCGACATCAAGTCTTTCTCTAATAAGGCTTTAATTTTGTCTTTATTCGTTTTAGACCAGATACTGTTTGCCTTTCTTTTACTGAAGTATTGTCTATACTTTTCATCATCTATCGGTTTTTTCAAGCTATCTATCCAACCAAACCGCAAAGCTTCGTCTACAGATTCACTCCAGGTAAGGTTTGGAGTGGGTGATTTCTTTTTATAAACAATGAGCCATACCGCCTCTTTTATTATGTGATGGCGTTCTAGCCAATCGCTCCATTCTTCTTTGTTTGATGGACAGAAATCCTCGATTACTACCTTGGTCATGGTTTTAATTCATTCTTTTAACTATTAGCGATTTTCTTGCATACAATCTTCCAAAATATTTGCCCCGGCTTACCTTTTATACTTTTCGAAGGTTCCATTATTTTCTCTGAATCTTGTAAGCCAAAGTCTCCAAATTCATCCTTTACAGCGTCTAAGTTATAAAAAAACAATTCAACACCATGAGGTGTCAAAAATCGGTTCTTGTCAATCACCACCCCTTTCCCAAAAGCATGGTCATCGGTAGAGATCGCCACAAAAACCATATAGCCATTTTCACTGAGCTGATTATAGCAATCAGCGATTAGTTTGGACCTATCTTTCTCATCGAGCAAATGGATCAATGCATAGCAAAAGATCCCGTCATAAGTTTCGTTGTCGAAAGGCATGTCGCTTACTGATCCGTGGTGAACCTTTATTTGGTTTCCATACTCCTTTTTGGCGATAGCAATTGCCGTTTCGGAAATTTCTATTCCTGTCACATCAAAGCCCTCATCCATAAAAGCCTTCGCATTCCTCCCATAGCCAAAGCCGGGAACAAGTACATTATGAAGTCCATGCTCCTTAAACAATTTCACCGTATCAAGGGCAGCATCAGCCGGGCTGAATCCCCACATGGCATGCTTGTATTTAAAGTTTTCTTCCCAAAATTCCGTCATGGTTTTACATTCTCACCAAAATTTTTGGTATGGCTTTTCAATTTATAAATTTTTCAATTGTTATTCCCTGTCTCGTTAAAATTCAGGTATCGCTCCTATGGAGCTGGTGATAATTCAAAAACTTAGTACTACAAAAATGAAACTCCTACGGAGCTTTAATATGCTCCAGAGGAGCAATATTTTTGTAGCCTATTGTATCGTCTTTGATCAGGAGCTCCAGAGGAGCGGCACATTCCAACCTTTCAAAAATGTATTAGTCTTCAGAAATCTAAAACCTTCACTAACTAGAGATTCTTCGTTTCTCACTGCAATAATGCACCGTATTAAATTTGGGTTGTGGTACTCCCTATCTCGTTAAAATTCAGGTGTTTCTACTATGGAGCTTGTGATAATTCAACAACTTAGTGCTACTAAAATAAAACTCCTACAGAGTTTTGGACATAAGTTATTATTAAACTACAAATGTTTAAGCCCTATCGAATCAAATCAAACCATTTTGAAACCAATTCGAAATTACCTGCAATAAATGAGGCAATTACATTCAAAACAAAGAAAAGCCAGACCAATTTAAATTGGAAGATATTACCTTTTAAATCCTTAATAGACAGATCTCTTATCAAATCATCTTTCTTCTCTTTTGATTCAATATTCATTAGGTATTCTCGAACTCCCCCATCAAAGTCAAGCACTTTTAGTCCTTCTATTGAAAGTTCATAGGCGTTCTTATTCTTACACTTAATTAAGCCTAAAATTTTGGCGCGGGTAATGGCTTTATCTCTAATATCGGGAATACTTTGATGAAAGGGAATCATGCCATTTTCATAACATTCAGCCAAAATCAAATTAATTTCATCTTCAATTTGTTTTTCCATATTTTAATCACATAAAATTTAAACAAGTAATTTAGAAATCTCTTAAACTATTAATGCTCCAGAGGAGCATTATTTTTGTAGCCTATTGTACCGTCTATGATCAGGAGCTCCAGAGGAGCGGCACCACATTCCAACCAATCAAACGTATATTGGTCTTCTGAACCCTGAAACCTAATTAGAAATTCTCGGTTTCGTACTGCAATGACGTACTGTATTAAAATTTAGGTACCGCTCCTAGGGAGCTGGTAATAATTCAAAAATCCAGTGCTACAAAAATAAAACTCCTACGGAGCTTAACCACAACTTAATCCATTGAAAATAATATAATTAAACCTAAGAAATAAAACAAATTCGATCGTGTATTGCTAGTTAAATAAACTAATATTTTGTTCTTTCATTGTTCTATATAGCCCCCTATTTACGAACCATTATTTACTCAAACCTAGAAACAAATCCTTCTTGCTCCCCCCATAATTCACTTAGGAATTATGATGCTCCAGAGGAGCAATATTTTTGTAGCCTATTGTATCGTCTTTGATCAGGAGCTCCAGAGGAGCGGCACCACATTCCAACCAATCAAACGTGTATTGGTCTTCTGAACCCTGAAACCTAATTAGAAATTCTCGGTTTCGTACTGCAATGACGTACTGTATTAAAATTTAGGTATCGCTCCTATGGAGCTGATGATAATTCAAAAACTTAGGGCTACAAAAATAAAACTCCTACGGAGCTTTAATATGCTCCAGAGGAGCGGCTCCTCATTCCAACCAATCAAATAAGTATTGATCTTCAAAAGAAACTTCGAATTCTTTCAAAAATGTCATATACTCTTCTCTAAATGATGTTCGTTTATGATGTTCTGGCTGATTATAAATATAATTCACCACCGCGTCTAACTGACTTTTTCCATAGCTAAATGCACCATAACCTTCTTGCCAATTAAATTTCATTTTCCTATGTTCATTAACTCATTTTGTGGTATTTGATTTAATATCCCTAGCTAAATCTGAAATTGACTGTGAAGGGTTTAAGCCTACCAATATATGGCAATGGTCAGGCATATAATAAATGGCCAACATTTTGTGTCTTTTGTTAGATATTATCCCCGAAATGTATTTTTCCATTGGAACCCTGAAACTCTCTTTAATTATTGATTCGCGGCTTTTTACAGCAAAAACGTACTGTATCAAAATTTGGGTATAGGTATTCGCCATGTCGTTAAAATTTAGGTACCGCTCCTAGGGAGCTGGTAATAATTCAAAAATCCAGTGCTACAAAAATAAAACTCCTACGGAGCTTAACCACAACTTAATCCATTGAAAATAATATAATTAAACCTAAGAAATAAAACAAATTCGATCGTGTATTGCTAGTTAAATAAACTAATATTTTGTTCTTTCATTGTTCTATATAGCCCCCTATTTACGAACCATTATTTACTCAAACCTAGAAACAAATCCTTCTTGCTCCCCCCATAATTCACTTAGGAATTATGATGCTCCAGAGGAGCAATATTTTTGTAGCCTATTGTACCGTCTATGATCAAGAGCTCCAGAGGAGCGGCACATTCCAACCTTTCAAAAATGTATTAGTCATCAAAAGGAACATTAAATAAATATAGATACCTACCCATAAAAAACCCTTTGCATCTTATCTCCTATCTCCCTTATTTGGGGAAATAAATGTAAATTGCTTGCAATAAAGGCATTGGCCAGATAAGGCCTGGCCATCGTATCAAAATAACTCCTTACACATGAAACAGATTCTCCTGACCCTCAGCTTTTACCTGGTATTTACCGGAATTATCGTCGCACAAAGCAGCTATAGGCCTGACCTCTTTTTTAGGGAAGACTGGAAAGAAACACCCGCAGAAATACCTGTCAACCAAAACCATGTGCAGAATGAGAATTTAACCGTACAATTATATGGACCGGGAAAAGATGTTATCAAAAAAAGCAACCATGAAAAACCCGTAGACGATCCTTTTTACATCTGGTCAGGTTTATGCGAGGACAACTGGATGCTAAGCCTAAAACACCGCCAACAAAACGTTGACCTTACAGGTTTTGCCAAAGTGAAATTTCGCTCCAAACAAGTCGGCCTTAGGGAACTTAGAATTTCCCTGAAACTGGCTGATGGCAAATGGCTGGTAAGTGACCAATCTGCCGGCGCCTCTAAAGACTGGCGCATCTGGGAATTCAATATACAGGACATCAACTGGCACCACCTGGACCCTACAGGCATAGTAGCCATAGGTCCAGCAACTGATCCAGACTTATCGAATGTTGAAGAAATTGGCTTTACCGATTTAATGCCCGGAGGACAATCCAAAGCTTGCTCAAGACTGGACTGGATAGAAGTTCATGGCCGACCAGTGATAAGGTAATTCTTGACTTAAGCTTATACCCAATATCATAGGAAAATCGTCATTCCGAGACCTAACATTTTCGAAATGCAGCAATCCAGACGCAATATCCAATGTCGCACCCCAGTGGGGTGCAACATTTGTAGCCCTGGGAAAGCCGACGCAGGAGGTGCGACCCAGGGTGTAAATGAGTTGGCATTTGTAGGGCATTAGCCTCCCGTAAGTGCAACATTGAAACCGCTTTTCACTAATGCTAATGGCCCCTTACTCAAGAATTTTAAGATCTGTCATTGGTAGACTTAGAGAGGGCTTTGAGCCGAGAAAGCCGAAGGAATCCCTAGTTAGGAGAGACTGCCACCCCCTTGCCCAGCACTATAACCCCCAAAAAAGGGTTCGCAGTGACGATTCAGCTGGTTATTAAGACGATCTTGGCTCGAAGTCAAATTTATATAGGAAAGATTACTGATACAGTTGGAAATAAAAAAGAGGTCAACAGTGGTAGTTTCAACCCATTCGGGGTTGGGACAAGGGGATTTCACGTTTTACGTGAGTAAAAACCACGGTTATGGTTTTTCAGGCCCTTTAGGCCTGGGAATTCTTGGGGCTAAACAGTTGATTGAAGTAGGTAGAACCTTCTATACAATGCTTTCAAGGAGAGCAATTGTTTTCAGGATGGTTTATTTTACACCCACTTTACATGAATGTAAGTCCAATTTTCTTGTTCAACCCTTGTTCAAAAATTCGGATTAGTGTGGAGAGTTGAATGTTTACTTTCCCATTTTCAAGCTTAGAAATGTAGCTCTTCTTTGTTCCTGATCTCTCAGCCAATTGTTCCTGAGTCAGTTTTGCTTCTTTGCGTGCAGTTTTTAACATTTCGCTCACGATAAACATTTGTGCACCTTCCTCGTATTTATTTCGATTTTCGGTACCAATCTTCCCATGTTCAAGTTCGATTAGCTCATCAAATGTCTTTATATTATTATAGTCTTTCATTATTTTTTTTATCAAAATACTGATGCATTAACCTACTTGCTTTGTCTATTTCTTTTTTCGGTGTTTTTTGGGTCTTTTTCTAGAACATTAGAAAGGATCACTGATTGCATCAATTAAAATAAGAAAATTTAGGGAATAAATCACCAATAGAATAAAGATAAAAAAGCAGCTTAATGGCTATTTTAATAGATAAATCCTGTGTTGGAAATACCCAGTATTGTCTTTACTGAGTTAAAAATTTTCCTACCAAACCCCTGGAATCAATTCATTTTGTTTATATTATTAACCAGTAAATGTTAATTATATAAACAAAATGCACCTTAACTGCCACAGTCACTACAGCTTCAAGTACGGCACACTCTCTGTTGAACAGCTTGTAGTGGAAGCCAAGAAGCAAAAACTCGACGCCCTGGCCCTGACAGATATCAATAGCTGTTCGGGGGTGTTTCCTTTTATCCGAGAGGCCCAAAAAAATGGCATTCATCCAGTCATAGGAATAGATTTTCGCAATGGCAGCAAGCAGCAATTTATCGGTTTGGCCAAAAATCAAGAAGGTTTTTATGAACTGAACAAGTACCTTTCCCACCACCTGATGAACAAATTGCCTTTTCCCGAAAGGGCACCGGCATTCGACCACAGTGTGCTGATCTACCCTTTCACGGAAAGGGTCTTTGACCTGAAGGAAAATGAATACCTTGGCATACATCCTTCGCAACTCAATAGGCTTCCTTACAGTCCATGGGCCAAATACAAAGAACGCCTGGTACTTTTGCAACCGGTTTCCTTTGCCAGCAAAACGGCCTTCAACGCCCATCGCCTGCTACGGGCCATGGATGGCAATACCCTACTCAGCAAGCTTCCGCTTAGCGAACAAGGAGATCCTACAGATCGGTTTTATGGCTATGCCGACATGGTTGGGCGCTGTGAAGGACACAGTTACCTGATTTACAATTCTCAAAAGCTTCTGGAGCAGTGCCAATTTTCCTTTTATTTTCAAGCTGTAAAAAACCGTAGAGACATTCTGGGATCTGATTGGGAAGACTTTGATTACCTGCGACAGGAAACCTACAAAGGCGCCCTTCGCCGCTATGGCAGCCTGGATGAAATCAAAGAAAAACGTATTATAAAAGAGCTGGAGATTATCCAACAAAAAGGCTTTGTTTCTTACTTCCTGATCAATTATGACATTGTCAATTTCGCGCAGCACAAAAACTTCTTCTATGTAGGTCGGGGCAGTGGGGCCAACAGTATCGTTGCTTATTGCCTGGCCATCACAGATGTGGACCCCATTGAGCTGGACCTGTATTTCGAACGTTTCATCAACCTTTACCGGGAAAACCCACCGGATTTTGACCTTGATTTTTCATGGAAAGATCGGGATGAAATCACCCACTATATATTCGACACCTATAACCGACCCAAACAGGACCATGTATGTCTATTGGCCACATTCAACACCTTCCAATACAATTCCGTCCTGAGGGAATTGGGAAAGGTCTTTGGCCTACCCAAATCGGAAATAGAATCCCTGATCTACTATGGTGACAAGCTGGAGAGCAGCAATTACATTCCCGACCAATATGGAAAACTGATTTATCAATATGCCAAAGTGATCCGCAATATGCCCTCTCATTTGAGCATCCATGCCGGAGGAATATTGATTGCCCACAAGCCCATCCATTATTATACAGCCACCGAACTGCCGCCCAAGGGCTTTGCTACTTCACAGTTTGACATGCATGTGGCAGAAGACATTGGTTTGCATAAATTCGACATTCTCAGCCAAAGGGGCCTTGGCCACATTAAAAGTGCACTGGAGATTATCCATACAAACCAGGGAAAAACGGTGGATATTCGTCAGGTGGCTGCATTTAAAAAAGACCCCAGCATCAAAGCGCATCTTCGTGAAGGCCGTACCATCGGGGCATTCTATGTAGAATCTCCCGCCATGCGTATGTTGCTGGCCAAAATGAAAGCCGATGAATACCTGGAGTTGGTAGCGGCCAGTTCCATCATCCGACCTGGTGTGGCCAGGTCTGGCATGATGCGGGAATACATTCTGAGACATGTAAACCCCGCCCGTAGAGAAAGGGCCCATCCTGTATTGAAAGACATCATGCCTGAAACTTATGGCATCATGGTCTACCAGGAGGATGTAATCAAAGTGGCTCACCATTTTGCTGGGCTCACACTGAGTGAAGCCGATGTCCTCCGACGCGGAATGAGTGGCAAATCCCGCTCAAAAGGAGCCATACAAAGGGTCAAAGAGCGCTTCTTTAGCAACTGTAAGGAAATGGGCAGGGATGCAACAGTAACAGGGGAAGTATGGCATCAGATCGAAAGTTTTGCTGGATACTCCTTTGCCAAGGGGCATTCGGCCTCTTTTGCTGTAGAGAGCTACCAAAGCCTGTACCTGAAAGCGCATTATCCTCTGGAATTTATGGTGGCCGTTATCAATAATTTTGGTGGTTTTTATCATACAGAGTTTTACATACACGAGCTGCGAATGAATGGCGCAGATGTACAGGCCCCACACCTAAACGAAAGTGACTATTTCACCAATATCAAGGGAAAAACAGTTTACCTGGGCTTTGTACACATGAAATACCTGCAACAAGAAACCTCCAACAGGTTATTGGCTGAAAGGCAAAAGGCTGGCCCCTATGCTGGACTGACTGATTTTATCTCCAGGGTAGACATCAGTCTGGAGCAAGTGCTGATTTTGATCCGAATCGGTTGCTTTCGTTTTACAGGAAAGAGCAAACAAGAGAGTTTATGGGAAGCCCATTTCATTATGCACCGCAAAAAAAGCCCTGTTGGTGGAAGTCAGCGTTTATTTGCAAGTGCGGGCTTTCGCGAGCTAAAGGCGCCCGTGCTGGAAGATTTGGACCTAAGGCAGGAGATTATCGATCAACTTGAAATATTGGAATTCCCGTTGATCAGTCCTTTCCACTTGGTGAAAGATCAGAAAACTTCGGGAATTGCCGCTTTGGAAATGAAGCAATTCCTAGGCAAGCGGGTACAACTTATTGGCTACCTGGTCACAGTCAAATACACGCGTACCGTTAAGGGGGATGTCATGAATTTTGGCACTTTTATAGACAAAGACGGACATTGGATAGACACGGTACACTTTCCTCCGGTGGTAAAAAAAACACCCTTAAAAGGGAGGGGCATCTATCTTCTCAAGGGCAAGGTAACCGAGGAATTTGACTTTTATAGCATAGAGGTGAGTAGCTGCGAAAGAATGGCGTATTGGAATGCAGATGATTGACAGTAGAAAAAACGGGAAAGAATGGACACTTCATGCGTCCCATTAGAAGGGAATCCTCAGAGATTACTTGCTTCTTCCTTCCAACAAAATGAATATCATTCCTATTCAAATTGGATTTACCTTATTTATTATTAATTTAATAGTCCAAATATGATGGTATGAAAAAATTAATCCTGCTACAACTGTGTCTGGTCAATTACCTCTTTTCATGTGGCCCCACTGCAATAGATAAGGTAACAGCTACCTCCTACGCTTTAGAAATAGTGGATTCAGTACAGGTGGATTTTCTAGGAAACCTGCAACTTTATGCCGTTCATTCTACAAAGGATTTGTTCCTTTTCCATGAATTCCAGCAAAATCAATTCATCCTCACGGATAAAAACGGGGAGGTTCTTTCCACCTTCGATCAACCGGGCGATGCCCCCAGCTCCTATGGCAATACCGCTTGTTCCGCTACTTTTGTAGGAGACAGTATTGTTGTCATGGGGAGACAAAAGCTGGTGATATATAACCTTGATTTTGATTATATTAAAAGTCATCAAAAACCCTATGAAGGTCAAGGTATGACTTACTCCGGCTACGACCATTTGCATAAGGCCAATATAGCCGATAAAATAAATTTAGTTGCCTTTACCGGAGGGGCCCAACATCCAGTCGCAACAAATCAGGAGGCCTATTACAACCATTTCAACACCTTTGACCTTATCAGCCTTGATTCAGGGGGCTTCCTACCCATTACTCCCCTGCATCCCAAAAGCAGGTACAAACAGGGTAAGGCTTTTAATTTTATCAGGCCAATGTTTCAGGTAAATGAAGACAAGATTCATTTTGTTTTTGCCACAGACACCTTATTTCATTCCCATGACCTGAGCAAACCGGTAAATGGATTAACCGCGGAAGGTATCCCATTTGATGATTTTATCCTTAATCCGGGATACCCATTTGGGGGAAGTGAAGATTATGACACCCCAAAACCTAGGAAAGGTGTAGTAGAAAGCTATTTTAAGGTGGATGAGAAAGACCTGATCCTTTACCGGTCTGGCCTGTCTCTTGATGTAATTTTTGCCAACAGAACGGCTACTCAGGAGGAAGCCAACAAAATTAACGCCCGGTTGAACCCCCTAAAGTTTCTGGTGAGAGAAGCTGAAGGGATATACAGCGAAGTTGGCCTCTGTCCCACCAATTTTACACCTACGCATGTGGATGGTAAAAATCGATTGTGGACGCGACAGCATGTTGAGCTTTTGGATCAGGAGCCTGAATTCTATACCATCTATCAGGTAGCATTGGTCCCGCAGTAGAAGTCATTGCTGGAAATAGCGAAAAAAACAAAACCCCCAACTCTGGAAGGAATTGGGGGCTTGGTATTTTTCGTTTTCCGTAGGTTTCCACGGTTATTGTTCTTCAGAAAATAAAATAGGAGTGAAATCAATTACTCACTGCTATCGGCTTGACTTCGACTGTTAGAGAATCTATCATATTGACTTCATATCCAAGGTTGACCTCTATTAGACTTGCTTCCTCCATGAATTTGGTCGCCCCTTCTTTGCTCACCTGTGTGTTCCAGGCATACAAACGTCTTAGGCTCGGTAATTTAGACAGGTGATCAAGTCCAGTATCCGTAATTTTAGTACCATAAAGGTTTAGGGATTCTAAATAATTCAATCCTGCCAAATGGACCAAGCCTGCATCAGTGACCGATGTCTTTTCAGCTCTTAAACGGGTAAGGTTCTTGAATTTCCCTACCGCTTCCAATCCTGCATCAGACAATTGGGTATCTTTAACATCTAACCATGTAATCTGATCAGGAAAATCGGTAGCCAATCGCTCAAGTAAGGCATCTACCGAATCCTTTCGATACAAAGTCACCTGAAGCCAGTTGTCTTCATTTGAAAGCCGCTTGATGGCAATGCCTTCATTCACATAAGCATTTAATTTTTCTTCGTCAAAAGGACTGGTACCTTCTGCAAGTAGTATCTCTACAGCCGTTTTATTGGCATTGGGGTCAGATAAAGTAAGCAATACGGTTTTCACTTCCTCATCTGCCTGAAGTTCAGCGACTTTTTTATCAAAAGAGGCGCCTTCATTGATCCACCATTCAAGCAAAAGCACCTGGTCATCAGTCAATTGAGACTTTCCTTTGGGCGGCATATGGTCGTCATGATTTTCCTCCAAATGAACCCTTTTGATCATCTCACTTTCAGCAGCACTTCCAGGCTCGAATATGGCACCATTTTCCCCACCTTTCAAAAGCGCTTCCTTAGTGTGCATTTGTAAGTCTCCCTTCTTTTTGCTGGCATTGTGGCAGGAATTGCAACGCTGCTCCATGATGGGATGAATGATATCTACGTATACAACTGCTTCATCCAGGTTCTCTATCAATTTCGGTCCCTTGGCTTCAATAGGTATACCCGCCAACTTTTTCATGGTATCAGGCATGTACTGGGTAAGGAAGGTAGAGCCATGTGTTAGCGATCCGCCATAGTGCCCCGCTCCCGCCAGGAGCAACATCATTATAGAGAGTGTACCTATATAAGCCCTCTTGATTTGGAGGGTAGGTTTTTTCTCTCTTTTGAAGTGCAAGCCCCAGGCTCCAAAAGCAAAAAGCACCAATAATATTCCTGACCATTTGTGAATAAACAGCAGGTCTTCCCCATAATCTCCAGCCTGGGCCAACATCAAACCAAGTATGGCTGTTACCAATGCAGATAGGGCTCCAAGGGCTAAAACAAACCCTATAGCTGGTTTAAGGTAGGAAAACTGATCCCTCCGGGACAGCAATTCCATAAGAAATCCCAAGGCTAAAAACCCGATAGGTAAGTGTAAAAACAGGGGGTGAAACCTGCCAAAGAAAATGATAATGTCTGATCCTTGCTCCATTTAACTTATGCGATAACTTTACTAACTACTTTACCGGACACGTCCGTCAATCTAAAATCTCTTCCCTGTGCAAAATAGGTAAATTTTTCATGATCCATACCCATTAAATGCATAATTGTTGCCTGCAAATCATGCACATGCACTTTATCTTTGATGCCATAATAACCTATTTCATCGGTTTCTCCTAAGGTAAAACCACCTTTTACGCCACCGCCAGCCATCCACACAGGAAAAGCTTCCGTATGGTGATCTCTGCCCTTATATGGCCATTCTTTTCCCCCTCTATTCTCTTGCATGGGCGTACGCCCAAACTCTCCACCCCAAACTACCAGGGTATCATCCAACAAGCCCCTTTGTTTCAAGTCCTTGACCAAAGCGGTCATGGCTTTGTCTATAGGCTTACATTTTATTGGCAAGCCAGTGTCCAGCGCTTCCCTTTCTGCTACACCGTGCATGTCCCAGCCCCAATCGAACAACTGAACAAAACGGACGCCCTTTTCTACAAGTCTTCTGGCCAGCAGACAATTATTGGCGAAGGAAGTTTTACCTGGTTCGGTCCCATACATTTCATGAATGTAATCAGGTTCATCATTGATGTCCATCACTTCAGGCACAGAAGTTTGCATGCGGTAAGCCATTTCATATTGAGAGATTCTGGTCAGGGTTTCCGGATCTCCAAATTCCTTGTATTCATTCTCATTGATATTATTGATAGCATCTATGGTTTGTTTGCGAAGGCTTCCATTTATACCTGATGGATTGGAAACAAATAGCACGGGATCGCCTTCAGACCGACATTGCACGCCCTGATAAACAGAAGGTAAAAACCCACTTCCCCAGACAGATTTCCCTGCATCAGGGGTATTCCCACCTGAAACCAAAACCATAAATCCGGGTAAATCTTCATTTTCAGAACCTAAGCCATAGGTCACCCAACTTCCCATACTTGGGCGGCCAAGCCGTGGTGAACCTGTCTGCAAAAGCAATTGTGCCGGAGCATGGTTAAATTGGTCCGTATGCATGGTTTTAATCAAAGTCACATCATCTACAACGGACGAAAAATGAGGCAAATTGTCTGAAATCACCATGCCTGAATTTCCTCTTGGGGAAAAAGCGGCTTGTGGCCCCAACATTTTTGGAACGCCCTGAATGAAGGCAAACTTCTTTCCCTCCAAAAGCGACTGCGGGCAATCTTTTCCATCTAATTTTGCCAATTCCGGTTTGTAATCAAAAAGCTCCAATTGAGAAGGAGCTCCTGCCATGTGCAGGTAAATGATCCTCTTGGCGCTGGGAGCAAAATGTGGTACTTGTTCACGAATATAGGATTCCAGGTCTGGTCCCGAAGGTACTGAGGTTTTTCTGTCGCAACCCAATAGGCCTCCCAAAGCTATGCCCCCTAAGCCAGTTGTGCATTGCTTGATAAAATGCCTTCTGGTCCGGCTTTGCATTTCCCTGTATTGGTATTCATTGGTTAAATCGATCCTTCTACTCATGATTTCATCAGAAATTCGTCCAAATTCATTATTATATTGGCCATTACTGTGTATACAGCAAGCGCCTTATCCTCTTCTCCGGTTAGTTTACAAATTTCTTCCGGGCTATTTTCAAAATAGGTCATAGTTTGCTGGTAAATGTTTTGCAGGGCCGCCAGTTTTTCTTCACTTATACCTTTTATCATCGCCATACTATAAAGTAGTGAAAGCCGCTCTTCCTCATCGCTATTCGAAGAAAGGAGGACTTCCCTACCCAAAGCAACGGCAGCATCGAGATAAACCGGATCATTTAGCGTAACCAAGGCCTGAAGCGGTGTATTGGTCGCTATCCTCTTGGGCAGACAAAACTCCCTACTTGGCGCATCAAAGGAAATAATGGATGGATAAGGACTGGTCCGGCGCCAGAAAGTATACAATGCCCTTCTGTATTTTTCACTGCCCTTACTTGTCTCCCATTTTGTACCACTGTAAACGACCTGCCATATACCATCTGGCTGTTCAGGCATTACGCTTTTGCCTAACATTTTCTCACTTAATAAACCAGAAACTGCCAAAGACTGATCTCTCACCTGCTCTGCACTTAACCTAATTCTAGGGCCTCTTGCCAGCCATTCATTCAAAGCATCCTTTTCTCTACTCTCCTTAGTAAAGTGTGAGGACTGCCTGTAAGTAGCAGACATAACAATCTCTTTTATTAATTTTTTAAGATCCCATTCAAAATCATCCCGGAACTTTATCGCCAACCAATCAAGTAGCTCTGGATGTGTGGGGGCGAAACCTTGGGAGCCAAAATCCTCCAGAGATGAAACAATCCCTCTACCGAAAAATTGTTCCCAAATCCTGTTAACCATCACACGAGAAGTAAGCGGGTTCTTTTCATCAAACAACCATTTGGCCAGCCCCATTCGGTTTTCTTCATACTCATTAAATGAGTTCCAAATCTCCGGTACTCCTACATTTACTTCTTCCCCTGGCACCATCCAACTTCCCTTCTCAAAGACCCTTGACACCCTATGTTGATTTTCTGGTAAATCAACCATTACAGGAGTAGCTTCCATTTCATTTTCGGAATTAAATAGCGCATACATGGCCTCCTCTATCTCTGGGAATTTTTTATCTTCCTCGCCTGGTAGTGCATGATGAAGCATCAACCATTCAAAGGTGCTCGTCTGTTCAATATCTGCTTTTCCCTCCCATACCATATAAAGGTCATGCTTTCCCTTTACTGGTTTTATAGGCAAGGAGATGACCTCGTTGAGGTAATAGGTAACATCCTTTTTTTCTTCCTCATCATACTCTATTTTAAACTTGGCCTTCACTTTCCATTCGGCAATTTGTCGCCCATCGATACTGTCCAGGTGAAACGAAATCTTACCCTCGCTTCCATTTGTTCTTGCCTTAAATACCAACCTATCTTCCCCTTCAAATGGTAAGTCTTTTGTAAAGGAGTAAACTTCCTGATCCACCTTAAATGTAGCTGTTCCTCTTATAGGAAGGCCTTTGTCCATTTGGTAAAAATAATGCGCATATAATTTGGGAACGCCCAATCTCAGCAATCGATCATAATATTGGCCATTTCTTGCATCTGTACCATGCTCATTGGCCCAGTTCTTTATTAATGTTAGCTTTTCTATGTCCTCTTCCTCTTTATAGGAGACAAGTACTGGCGCTTCGCTGGGAACGTCCGCATCCGCTGTTTGATTAAAAAATGCCAGACTTCGGTAAAAGTCTTCATGCCTGATCGGATCATAGGGATGGCTGTGACACTGTACACATTCCATCGTGGTACCTTGCAAAACCGTCCATGTGGTATTGACTCTGTCTAGTACTGCTGCCACCCGAAATTCCTCATTGTCAGTACCTCCTTCATCATTGTTCATCGTATTGCGGTGAAAAGCTGTCGCAATAAAATCCTGATCTGTAGCGGCTGGCTTCAGGTCCCCTGCCAATTGTGTAATTACAAACTGGTCATAGGGAATATTTTCATTGAATGCATTGATCAACCAGTCTCTGTATTTCCAGATTTCTCTGGCCCTGTCTGCTTCATATCCTTTCGAATCAGCATACCTTGCCAAGTCCATCCACATGGCAGCCCAGCGCTCACCATAAGCGGGCGAAGCCAATAAGCTGTCCACTACTTTTTCGTAAGCCTTATTAGAATTGTCATTGATGAAATTCTGCATTTCCGTTATCGTCGGAGGTAAACCAGTAAGGTCAAGGCTAAGTCTCCGGAGTAGGGATTGCTTGTCCGAGGATGGATTTGGGCTAAGCTGCTTTTCTTCTAATTTGGCCTGGACAAAACGATCTATATCATTTTTGACCCATGCATTATCTGTTTCAGGTACAGTTTGTTTTTCAGGCGCTTTATAGGCCCAATGATCATCCCACTGTGCTCCTTGATTGATCCAACGGGAAAACAAGGCTATTTCTTCATCAGAAAGCGGCGTGGATTCTAATGGCATGCGGTACTCCGGGTTTTTATGAGAAATCCTTTGGATCAACTCACTTTTCCTGACATTTCCTGGAACAATGGCCCTTTTTCCGGATTCATTGGCCTCCAATGCTTCTTCCTCAAACAATAAACTGAAACCTCCTGAACGCTTCACGCCTCCGTGACAAGCAATACATTTATTGTTGATGATGGGCCTAATATCATGATTGAAATCAACCCTTTCCCCAAGCAACACCTGGGGCAAAAACTTATGTTTATTCTCCAAAGGAATTACCCAAACTATCCACCATAATAACCCTAAAATAAAAGTGGATGATACAATGTAAACTAATGCTTTTTTTCGGCCGATCATACTCATGTTTTGCCCAATCAATCTAATCACGAAACAAAGTAATTAAAAACACCCTTAATTCAAATATAAGATTTCATGAAAGGCCAAATACTAAGACATTTGTGATAAAAAAAAGGTAAGCGCCGAACACTTACCTTTATTAAAAAGAAGGATAAAAAAATCACCAACTAGTCTTCCAACACCTTTGCTTTTAACCCAGCTAGATGTTCGTTAATATTGTCTTTCATGGTTTCCCAAACCTTTTCATTGTTACTTTTATCTCCTAAGGAGGTGTTTTTTTCAGTCATTATGGCGGGAATTACCTTTTCACCAATCGTCCCAAATTGGTTGTGACGTAACTCATGGCGCTCGCAAGCAATGCAGATGAACAACAGCAATAAAACATCTGGTAGAAACAGTAATTTACTTTTCATTTCAATAATTGGATAGTGGGTTCTTAGTCCTTACGATAGCTTTTTATTCTTTGTCCTGAAAAAGTGAAAAAATTTCGTTTTATTATTCTGGCTTTGCCTAATGGCTTGAGTTATAATAAAATCGAAACCTGTTGGCTTAGGACGGACTTTGGGCAGAAGAAGTTATTGGTATCCCCTGCAAGGAGGGACTGCCACAGCCTTTCCCGCCTCTACTGCCCCTAACAAGGTTTTGGATTAACGATTCATCTGCTTTAAAATGATCTTACACGAATTAAGGTTAATAATAACTTCAGTCCCTTAACCCTAACAAGAACACGGGTTATTTTATATTCTAAATATTTCCTTTAGTAAATGCCTATAAGGCTTGTCATTGCCAAGACATAAACACTTAGAGTAAAAAGCAATAAAAGAGGTAAATCATCCATTTTTTCAAGCACCCTATATCTAATTAGAATTCGAATTAAGTGAAAAGGTTAGAATATAATTCGGTTAAATTTTTAAAGTGAGCAATTATTATGTTGTAAATTAGTTTTCCCCACGCAACCAATCATTATCGTTTGTTGTATAGACGGATACAAACTCAGCAAATGTGGATAAATACCTGACAAAAGAACTTTTAAATGGAATTTCCAGTGGTGACCGGAAGAGTCAGGAGTTGTTGTACAAACAATTTTACAGTTATGGAATGAGTATTTGCCTGCGCTATACTGCTAATAGGCAGGAAAGTTTGGAAATCCTTCATGATGCTTACCTGAATGTATTTCAATACATCGACCGCTACGATCCCCATAGACCTTTTACACTTTGGTTTAGAAGAATATTGATCAATGGTGCCATAAATTATTACAAAAAAAACCTTAACCACTCCCAAAATATTGGTTTAGAAAATATTTCGGAAATCCCGGATCAGGGAAACAACGCATCAAATGAGGTAAAATACAATGAAATAATCCTAATCATACAAGCACTACCTATAAGGTACAGAACGGTATTCAACCTTTATGCCATTGAAGGCTACGACCACCAGGAAATTTCCGATTTATTGGGCATATCTGTAGGAACGTCAAAGTCAAACCTCCATAGAGCAAGACTCAAGTTGAGGACCATGTTAACAAGTAGAAATCATGAAGAAGCAAGTATCAAAAATGAATGATAAAGAGCTGGATGATTTCTTTAAAAAATTATCCTCTAAACCAGACATCCCTTATGTTCCTCAAGATTGGGACAAGTTTGAAAAAATATTGGCCAAAAATAAGGGAGGTCATCCTTTGAATGGAGCCAAATGGATCCTATTGGGATCTCTTGCTTTGGTAGGATTTCTTGTAGTGGTTTGGATGATGGTTTCCAATAACCAAATTCAGCCATTGGTTGGGAGTAATTCCCAAATTAAAGCTTCTTTATTTCAGACGGAACCAGATGTTTTTCAAAACAATAAAGTTAAAACCTCGGATGTACCTATTTATTCATTTGAAATATCTAAGGAAAATGAGGATCCGGATGGAAGCAGAGGTTCTACAAAATTTAGTCAAACCAAAACTAACCTTCCATTAACCAATGCAACTGAAAAAATTGAAAAACATCAATTCCCTACTTTTAGTTGGAATACTGGTTCAAAGTGGGAAGTTTTTGAGGAATACAATCGCCTAATCACATGGGATAAAGATTCCAGAATTCAAGGTAATTCCGTGGATCAGGTGCAGGATAAATCCGAGCTTGTTCGTAAAAATAAAATCGCCCTTTTGCTAATGGCTTCACCTGATTTTAGCGCTGTACAATTTAATCATATTCCATCTTCAGGAAGAAACTTTGGTGCTAGTCTGGAATATTTTCTTGGCGAAAGTTGGAGCATTTCCTTAGGTGTGATCCATGATCTGAAAACCTATCGTCAGGGTGAAGGGTATTGGGAAGGATATAATAAAGCCCATAAGTCTTTGGTAGGAGACTGTTGGATGATAGAAGTACCCTTGAATTTCAGGTATTATCCGATAAAAAGATTGAAACACAATTGGTTTATCAGCACAGGTATGTCTTCCTATTTCATGTTGAAAGAAAAATATTCTTTGTTATATGAATATAAAAATGGGAAACCTTATTCGGAGGATATTGAGATTAACGGAAATAACCAACATGTTTTTGGAATATGGAATTTCGGGTTTGGTTATGAGCAAAAATTAAGCGAAAAATTTGCTATTCAGGCCGAACCCTATTTTCGGCTGCCCTTGGTGGGAATTGGACAAGGAAACCTGGACTTAAAAAGTATGGGGATTTTCTTTGGTATAAAATATTATCCATCCAATCACTTTAACAAATTTTAGAAAGCATGAAAACGATCAAATCAACAATTAAAATCTTTTTGTTGTTGGGCCTTTTCACAGGTGCCTGTGAAAAGGAAAGTGAAAGTCCTGAAAAAACCCAACCAAACTATATACCCTTTAACTATGAAACCATCACTTTCACCAAAAAAGGTGAAACAAACACCCTGAATCGAATTGAGTTGAAGGGAACGGAAATGGAGAATTCCACTCCTGTCCATATACAAACCAATGCAGCTACCGATGGCGGAGGCATGTCTATTAGAGTAAATGATGTGACAAGGAAAACAGAGATAAGTGGAACCCTAGTTACCCAAATGATCGACGGTGCGGCCATAGATTATGGAGCGCTACTTAATCTTGATGGCCATCTAAGTACTCCCTCTATTTCAATATTAAATTCACAGGGAAATAATGGTAATAACAACCAGACAATCAATAATATTCATGCCAAATCCAACAACAACTATGACTATTAAAAATTATTTATTTGCAGCAATATCGGTATTCCTTTTATTCATTTCTTTCTCCTGCTCAAATGAAAATGAAGACGATATATTACCGAAAGAGGAACGATGCGAAGAGCAGGCAGCTACGCTATCTGGTGATATCATTCCAATTATCAGCCAAAACTGTGCTTTATCAGGCTGTCATGCATCAGGGTCAGGCCGGGTAGATTTTTCTGTTGAAGAAAATATAATCTCACAGGCGAATCGGATTAGAGATTTTACACAAAGTGGTTTTATGCCTCCCAAAGCATCTGGTAAACAACTTAGTGATATAGAAAAAGAACTCATTTACTGCTGGGTAGATCAAGGCGCTCTGGACAATTAAAATAATATGAAAAAATTCCTACTTATCAGCATTTGTATGTTTTCCCTTGCCTATTTACACGCGCAAGGCTATAAAACAACAGAAGGAAAAGTCACCTTTTTCAGTAGTGCTCCGGTGGAAGACATCAAGGCTGAAAACCAAACTGTTTCAGGGTTATTTGATGCTCAAACTGGTAGTCTTGCTTTTTTGGTACCTATCAGTGGTTTCCGTTTTCCGAAAGCCTTGATGCAAGAGCATTTTAATGAGAAATTCATGGAATCTCATAAATTCCCTGAGGCCACATTTGAAGGGAAACTCGTCGGATTTAACACTTCGAAAGCAGGGACTCAAATTGTCCAAGCCAAAGGAAAATTAACGATTCATGGGCTTACAGTTAATGCCAATATCTCTGGCAACATGGAATTTCAAGAAGATGAAGTCCTTATGGAAGCAGTTTTCCCCGTAAAATTGGTAGATCACGCAATTCAGATACCCAAAGTTCTCTTTTATAATATTGCAGAAGAAATAGAGGTAACTGTCAACTTTGTTTTAAAGAAAATAGAAAAACAATGAAAAAATTCCTCATCCTATTTAGCCTCTTTTTCCCATTCATTATAACTGTTCAGGCTCAGGAAAACCTATTGGATCAACTCAAGAAAGAGAATGATACCGAATGGACACCCCTTTTATCCACTTTTAAAGCCGTCAGGTTGATCAATGGCCACACAGTAGAAACCCGAAAAAAGGGAAATCTGGAATTCTTGATTTCCCATCGTTTCGGAAGGATCAACACTGGTGCTTATGAATTTTTCGGCATGGATGAGGCAAACATGAGGTTAGGTTTGGATTATTCCATTCAGGATTGGTTAACCATGGGGGCGGGGAGAAGTTCTTTCAAAAAAATTTATGATGGATTTGCCAAAATCAGCATTTTCCAACAACAGCAGAATAAATCCAAAATGCCGATATCTGTCGTCTGGGTCTCGAACACAGCTATCAATACCCTAAAACGTCCGGAATTGCCCATGAATACCCAACGAAGGTTAAGTTTCTCTCATCAAATATTGTTGGCCCGCAAAGTGAATCACAAAGCATCAGTTCAACTGATGCCAACCTATATCCATAGAAACTTAGTAAAGGAGAGAGAAGAAAACAATGACTTATTTACTTTAGGAGCAGGATTAAGTTATAAAATCACTAAAAGTATGCACCTAACTATGGAATATTATCATCGCTTAGCCGACCAGAACCAGGATTATTCAAACCCTCTTTCTTTGGGTGTAGATATAGAGACCGGGGGTCACGTTTTTCAGCTACATATAACAAATGCTCAGGAAATGACTGAAACTGGTTTTATTCCTTCAACTACGGGAGATATTTTCAATGGAGATATTCATTTCGGTTTTAATATCACCCGTAATTTCCAATTGAAATCCCATTAAGACATTCATGAATTTATTTAAGCATGGGATGCGCTCTTTTACAGAACTGGATAGCCAGTCCCCAAGGGTCTCTCATCATCAATAATCTGGTACCGTCTTCCAAGGTATCGTCACTCACCAATACAGCTCCTGCTTTTTGCAATCTATCTTTTTCTTCTTCCGGATTTTCAGATACAAATGCCAAGTGCACCATTAAGGGATTTAAATTGGCATAATCTAATATTTCAGCATCGGGATTATTGTACAATTCAATCATTGTTTTCCCACTATTGTCCGCTAAAAAGGTCATATAGGGAGAGGTAGTCATTTTCTTTACCACCTTCATACCCAAATGTTCCTCATACCAATCTGAAACGGCCAAGGGATGTTTTACATTAAAAGCGATGTGTTCAATTTTCATGTGTCTTTATTTTTCTATAAAATGAATTGTTAACAACTTATTTGTGCTTATACAAAAAACCCCTCCATGGATCGTTAAATCTTTATGGAGGGGAAAAATAAAAATAATCTTTAATGATTCTTTAAGTGTTATTTATAAATCAGCGCAACTTTTGTTCGATTTTTGAATCGCTACTTAAAATACAAATGTAGAGAAATGTCTGATGGAAACTTGAAAACTTGTTTTCCAAGAAGATAGCGACCTGAAAATTAGCACACCACCTCATATTTTTTAAATATATAATATATTTCACATATTTAACCATAAATTACAAAAAAATCAAATTTTCCCTGATAGAAATACGTTTTTCGTCTCCAACCTGCCTCTCGAATAGGGGCTGAAGGAATGGCTAAATTCAAACCTTTAGAGATGGATTCATCAACTCATATATTATCTAACGAAGTGAAATCGACACATTTCGCTCCCTTTTTAATGCCTTTCAGCTTTTAAAAGAAAAGCAATTGAATAATATTGATGCATACAAATACTTGGCAGAAAGAAGACCGCCTTCCTTTTGGCTTTGGATGACAATAATATTAAATTGCTTCAGTAAATGTTCCCCAAGGATAAGGGGCTAATAATTCTAAATTTTCTTTAAACTCGAACACCAATGAAAAAAAAACTGAAGTGGGGGGTACTTAGTACTGCCAAAATCGCCAGGGAAAAGGTCATTCCTGCAATGGCCAATAGTGATTTGTATGAGATTTATGGCATCGCTTCCAGAGACTTGGACCGAGCTAAAGAAACCGCAAAAAGCCTGGGAATTCCCAAAGCTTATGGCTCCTATGATGAACTTATCAAAGATCCTGAAATAGACGTTATTTATAACCCACTGCCAAATGACATGCATGTACCATATACTCTCAAGTGTATCGAGGCAGGGAAGCACGTACTCTGTGAGAAACCTTTTGCATTGAATAATGAGGAAATCGATGGGCTAATTACCGCTAGGGACAAATTTAATGTAAAAGTAGGTGAAGCCTTTATGGTCGCTTCAAACCCACAGTGGTTGAAAGCCAGAGAACTGGTAAGAAGTGGTTATTTAGGTAAGATAAAAGCGGTTCAAGGTTTTTTCAGTTATTTTAATGACAACAAAGACAATATCAGAAATATCGAAGAAATGGGAGGCGGAGGCGTTTGGGACATTGGCTGCTATCCTGTATTTACCTCTAGGTTTGTTCTAGATAAAGAGCCTGGCAGACTGGTCTCAATGCTGGAATTTGACCCTCAGTTCCGTACCGATAAATTAGGCTCTGTTTTGCTAGATTTTCATGAAATTCAAATGACATTCACCATTAGCACACAGCTGACAGCTTATCAGCGGATGCTGTTTTTTGGTGAGAAAAAAATATTGGAAGTCAGGATTCCATTCAATGCGCCTTCTGATCAACCCAATGAAATTTATATTCATGAGGGTGACTTCTCCAAAGCCTATGTTGAAAAAATTGTCCTTCCTGTTAGCAATCAATATACCCAGCAGGCAATAGATTTTTCCAATGCGGTTCTTGAAGACAAAGAGGTCCCTGTTTCTTTGGAAAATACCAAGGCCAACACAAAGGTGCTACAAGCCATTTTCCAATCTTCCAGCAGCGAAAAATGGGTGAATATTAATTGATTATCAATCCATACTAAAACCCTTCCTATAGCTAAATGGGCTACAAAAAGTAGACTGGTCATTGCCTTAACCAGTCTACTTTTTGTGGCTTTTTTTTGATTTTAGGCGAAAACTATTTTATTAATAGAGATAATCGCTTCAAAATTGATTAATTCGGATGCTATTGGAAATTCTGATTTGATCTTCGCAACCACGGAATGGATTGAACTAAAGTTCGAAAAAGCTTCCCAAAAAGTGAAAACTTAAAAAATTAATTCCTTTAGTTAAAGGAATAAAATTCAGAAACAATTACGCCCCTGCTTTGTGAAAAACAGAGGCGTAATAAAAATTTGATTGGACACCTTAGCTTCTTAAATAATCAAGCAGGGGTTCCATTTATAGTTCTAATTATTCATTGACTTTAGTAGACTCAGTAACAATGCGCTTTTCACTGCTCAGGTAACTTCCTACTGCGGAGATTCCAAGAACAATAAATAGCAACAAATCTAGACGCATTCCAAAATACATGTTAGGAATTAATCCTCCCAAAGACATTAAGAATATGGCCAGTCCACCTAAAGACAAGTAAATCATTACAGGTGAAATTTTCCTATCGCTCAAAATCCCCAATAGAATCATTGGCCCCATAATACCAGTACCTGCAAAACTCACCCTTGCAAGCAATACCAACTGATCGAAAACGATGATTGAGAAGATAAAAGCAATGGTTGAGAAAATGAATATCCCAATTTTTGTTCGCTTCATAATCAGGTTCTCTGCACCTGTAAGTAATCCTCTTAATTCTGATCCCATTGCAAAAATCATCGCATTGGTAGTGGATAACCCGGCGGCAATCAATCCTATAATGGCAAGGGCCGCAACAGCCTCATGTTGGTCATTTAAGAATGCCATAGCAAAGAATTCTTCACTGCTGTACTCACCATAAAGATCAGCGCCATACATACCAATGAATATTGTAGGAAGGATCACCAGGATAGCAAATGCTCCCAATGACACTGCCATCAATTTCATGGTCTTCATACTCTTCATCACCACAATCCTGGTAGTAAATTGAGGTTGGGTGACAGGAATCATCAAAATGGCGATAAGTGAAGCAAGTAGAAACTGGGGAGTTAGCAATCCTTTTGGTCCTGGTGTAGAAAGCAATTCTTCTTTTACCGAACCTACTTTTTCAAACATTTGTCCTATGCCACCAAAGTGATCAAGGCAAGCCCATCCGATGATCCAAATCACAGCTAGCAAAAGCACGCCTTGAATAGCATCACTAAAGATAATTGCCTTTAGTCCTCCAATTTCACTATAGGTCAACATGATAAGTACAATACCTAAAGACCAACCCCAGGCTGGCAATGATTGTGGAAATGCTGCGTCAAGGAAAATGGCAATCCCTTGGATTTGAATCCCTACATAGGGAATCAAAAACAAAAAGGCACTTAGAAAGAAGGTATACCCCGCCAATTTATTTTCATAACAGCGAGAGATTAGCCCGGAAACTCCTCTAAACTCCATTCCTCTGACCTTTTTACGGATTTCATAGCCAAACCAGAGTAAAACAAACACCATTGCACCATCTGAAACTGCCAGAAAGATCCATGCGCCTATTCCGTTGATCCTGAAGAAATCAGGCATTCCCAAAAATGTAAATGTACTAAAAAGTGCTGCAGCAAAAGTCAGCACCCCCAAAGACAGGCCAATATTTCCGCCTGCCATCATAAACTCCTCAGAAGATCTCCCTTTCTTATATGACTTGAGAGAAGCAAAAACCAGAAGGCCTGCGTATATCAGACCGAAAACCCATACCCAGAAAATCATAAGTCTTCCTCCTCATTTTGCAAGCCCGGATGTACCCTGGTACCTATAAAAGTAAGGGTAACCAATAGCACTGTAATAATAAAACTTGTCCAAAGGCTATAAGGAACTCCTCCCAGCATAGGCTTAGATACTCCTTGCGGAATCACCAAAGGAGTATAAGTTAGGATGCATAAGAAAATGGCTGCGAAGCAGCAAATTCTCCAATATAATTTCTTTTTTTCCATTTGAATTGGGTTTAATCTTTTAATTGACAATATACAATTGTTGATTGATTCTGCGCAATTATTTATTTAAAAGGCCAAATGGCCGGAGAAACTCCGACCATTCGGTAAAATCTTAAAGTCTGGGAAGCGTCAAACCACCATCCACCATAATCACCTGACCAGTGGAATAAGGAAAATCGCCTTTTGCTAAAGCAGTAACCGCTAAACCTACATCTTCTGGCAAGCCCCATCGTGGTTGGACCATAAGGCCTTCACCGATTAATTTGTCATATTTTTCTTTAACACCTGAGGTCATGTCTGTTGCAATTACTCCTGGTCTGACTTCAAATACAGGAATATTGAATTCTCCAAGTCTAACGGCAAACAATTGTGTAGCCATACTCATTCCAGCTTTGGCAATACAATACTCTCCTCGGTTTACGGAGGCTACTGTTGCTGAAATTGAGGAAACATTAATAATTGAGCCTGCAAAATCTTCTGCTTTACTCTTCTGTTCAATCATCCAATTTGCCGCCAATTGAGACAAGAAATAAGCTGAGTTTAGGTTGGTTTTCAACACATAGTCAAAACTCTCCTCGGTTGCATCCAGTATATCTTTTCTTTCCTTAGGTGCTACACCTGCATTATTGACCAAAACATTCAATCGACCATAGTGAGATTTGATCTTGTCCATAATCCCCTGTCTTTCTTCAGCACTGCCAACATCTCCCCGGCAATAAAGCACATCTGCTCCCAAGGCTTTCAATTCCTCAAGGCTGGATTGGGTGTCCTCTTCCTTACGCATGCCATTGATGGCCAAGTCAAAATTTTGACTGGCCAGGCATTTTGCTATTCCTAATCCTATTCCTCGGGATCCCCCAGTGACTAAGGCTACTCTTTTCATGGGTTTATCTGTTTATAGTTCAGGGATATCCAACCAGGTTCTTTTCTCCCAGCTTTCCAATCCTTTTTCGGCCAATTGAACACCTTTGGCTCCTTCTTTCATGTCCCAAGGGAAAGGTGAATCGGTTACAATGTGTTTTAAGAACATCTCCCACTGAACTTTAAAGGCATTGTCCATTGGTTCTTGTTCAGGCACTTTAGCCCATCCTTCATAAAATTCAATCGGTTGAGCGATATCAGGATTCCATACAGGTTTAGGTGTATTACCATAATGCTGAATATAACACTCTCTAAGACCAGCTACTGCTGAACCTTTGGTACCATCCACCTGGATTGTAAGTAGGTCATCTCTTCTCACCCTTACGGTCCATGATGAATTGAACTGGGCAATTACTCCTCCTTCTAATTCAAAGGTAGCATAGGCAGCATCATCTGCAGTACACTTATAAGGCTTGCCTTGCTCATCTACACGTTCCTTAATATGCGTGGCTCCTAAACAAGATACGGCTTTCACTTTGCCAAAAATATTGTCCAAAACGTATCTCCAATGGCACAACATATCCACAATGATACCACCATCATCTTCTTTACGGTAGTTCCAGGATGGTCTTTGACCAGGCACAGAATGTCCTTCAAAAACCCAATAACCAAATTCTCCTCTTACAGAAAGAATCTCGCCAAAGAAACCATTTTCAATTAACCTTTGTAGCTTTCTTAATCCTGGCAACCACAATTTATCCTGTACAACACCATTTTTTACGCCTGCTTTTTGACAGATTTCATGCAATTCTAAAGCCGTTGCTGTATCTACAGCCACAGGTTTTTCACAATAAATATGTTTACCGGCTTTTACGGCTTGCTTTACTGCATCGGCTCTTCTGCCAGTGGTTTGGGCATCAAAGTAAACGCTGTATTGGTCATCATTCATGACACTGTCCAAATCAGTAGTGTATTTGGACACCCCAGAACGCTTGCACAAAGCCTTCAATTTTGCCTCATTTCTACCTACCAAAATTGGGTCAGGCATGATGATGTCACCATTGTCAAGCTTTACACCACCTTGTTTGATAATTTCTGCGATGCTGCGCATCAAATGTTGATTGGTACCCATCCTTCCGGTGACACCATTCATGATAATTCCTACTTTGTGTTCCATTTCTATATTTTTTTAACTCTTGTAATAACTTTCAACAATCTTATCCAAAAACGCCTTCTGATCTCCAGCCCAATGCCTATCTGAAAAAATTTCCACTTCATTAAACCCAGAAAAACCTGCTTCCTCAGCCCATCCTCTAATGGTTGGGATATCGATACATCCTTCTCCCATCAAACCTCGGTCATTTAAGAAATCTACTGTTGGGCACATCCAATCACAAATATGAAATGCATAAAGATTTCCATTGCGTCCACACCTTAACAGTTCCTCTCTCAAATCAGGATCCCACCACAAATGATAGACATCTGCGGCAACACCAACATGATCTGACCCAATTGCCTCCGCCATTTCATTGGCCTGACGCATGGTATTGACGGCAGACCTGGTGTCAGCATACATAGGATGCAAAGGTTCAATGGCAAGTTTTACCCCATGCTCAATTGCAAAGGGCAATACTTTCTCTATACCTTCCCTGATTTGTTCACGTGATTTAACCAAAGATTGGCCTGGATCTGCACCACAAACCAATACGATCATTGGCGCCCCTAGCGCAGCTGCTTCTTCAATGGCAACATAGTTGTCCTGAATGGCCTGGTCTCGGGTCTTTTGCGAAATGGAGGGGAAAAACCCACCTCTTACCAAGGACACGATTTCCAGTCCATGACTCCGCAACCTATCTCCTGAGGCCGCAATGTCTCTACCTTCAAGGTATTGACGCCAAACAGAGATCCCCTTAACCCCTACTCTTTCATAGTTTTCAGCAGATTCTTCTAAGCTCCATGGCTTTGTTGTAATCGTATGTATACAGAGCTTACTAAGGTCTTTTATTGGTTCTACGCTCATGATAGACAATTGAAAAAAGTATAATAAGTATCCTTATCTATGATTCTTTGAACATATAGGGCCAATTCTCTGGCATGGTAATCACCCCACATGCTGGATTCATTACAAGCAATTTTTTGTCCGGCTGGCACATTGTCCCATCCATTGGGCTCATGATAAATGGAGTGCAGGATCAAACCCTGATGGTTTTTATCTGTACTAAGATAAGGTTCGCCCAATAATGTTTTTAACACCGTAAGGCCTGCTTTCCAATACTTATCTCCTTTTTCTGTATCACCCTTTTTCTTTAGGTAATGACCAAGTCTCAATAAACCTTGTGCACCAATGGCTGCTGCAGAACTATCTACCGGTTCAAAATCATTGTAAGGGTCTGCAGGACGAGACAAATAATCTCCCAATTTATGTAGATTGGGTGCTCCAGTATCCCAGTAAGGGATCCCATCCGTTGGTGTATGTTCGATGTAGAAGTCACAGGATGCAGTAGCAGCTTTCAACATAAAAGCTTTTATTTCGGCAGGATCACCGAAGGCTTTAAGAGAAGTATCTGATAAAGTCTCAAGGTATTCTAACTCCTCAGCAAAACCACACATGGCCCAAGCCAATCCCCGCGTCCATGTTGAGAATCCGGTATATCCCTGTTGGGAATTAGGGCAGCGATAATTACCATCGTTGGTATTGAAAACACTCTCATGAGCAGTTCTACCCCACAGGTCATAACGGTCTCTACCTTCTCCGTAATAGACAGCGTAATCTGCCGTAGCTTTGGTATGTTGTAATCCCCTTACCAAAAGGTTTACTTTTTTGTCATTTTCTTCTTGAAGTACGTGTCCCAAGCTATGGCTTAGCATAAGAATTCTGACAGTACGAATAGTGTCCACAAATAAGGAGTGTGGACCATTAAAGGAATACATATAACCACCATCCTTTATAGGAGACCATCTACTGGCCTGAACAGCACCAGAAATCTTTAGTGCCAATTCGTAATAATTTTTTTCCCACTCTACATAAGGAATTTTCTCCTCCACCATTAATCTCAATAGATTGCCATAGGTACTGACATTATTGAAGCCATGATCGTGAACACCAGTATGACTGATATGCGGTGCCATGTATTGATGTGTTTTTAGTTTTCCTTTTTCCAGAAAACTTTTCTCTCCTGTAGCATCAAACTGTAAGATGGAAGACCCAAATTGAAAGCCTTGCGTCCATTCGGTCCATCCTCTGGTAGCGTATTTACCATTAACGGTAAAAACAGGCGAACCTTGATTTTGGGGGTATTCTTTTTCAATTGCGGAGATTTTCTCAGCAGAAAGTTGCCAAAATTTATCCAAAGCCGATTTCAGATCTTTGGCTTGAATTTCAGAATCAATTGCAATCATAAATTTAATGGGTTTAAGTTTATTTTGGATTTGAGATTTTCATCCCAAGAATACAGAATTATTGTCTGAATTTCAGACGATCAAACCATGCACTTTTTGTTTAATATGATAAAGATATCTCAAATATCACCAAATATAAAGGCATTATTCAATCTATTGCTGGTACTTTTGATTTTCCAACCACCTAAACTCGGATGGTGAAACACCTGTTTTCTTTTTGAAAATTCTGCTAAAGTAAGACGGATCCGGGTAATTCAATTGATAGGCAATTTCCTTATTAGAGAGGTCTGAATGGATAAGGTATCTTTTTGCCTGAAGCATCAAACGTTCCAAAATCACCTCCCCAGCAGTCATACCGGTTATTTTCTTTACATGCTTGTTTAAAATATTCGGCGCAAGTTTCATCATCTCCGCAAAATCCTGAACCTGATGCACTTGCCTAAACTTGTGCTCAACCAACGCATTGAACTGTTGTACCAGGGCAAAATCCGGATCAAGCGTGTTTTTTTTATCAGCAAAGTACCTGAGGTAATATTGTTTGCATTTGATCAGGAAAATCTGAAGGTAATTGTTCAAAATAGCCGTAGTAAAGCTATTCCATTGTTTGTATTCTTTGCTAATGACCTTTATCAAATCGGTGAGGTCCTTGAAATCAACCGAATTCAAATTGAGAATTGGTACCAAGGTGGGGTTATTAAAATAGGGAAGTTGAAAAAGAAATTCTTCATTCTTGGTATCTAAGGCATAAAATTCTCTGGAAAAAACCATCAAATAACCATGATAATCATTTTCTCTGCTTATTTTATGCACTTGTCCTGGAGAAAGGAAATGTACACTATTCGAATGGATAGAATGTTCATTAAAGTCGATCTCATGCTTTCCCGCACCATTAACAAAAATACATATTTCATAATATTTATGCCGATGCGGCCTATCGGTCTCATGAGGATACGTCCTGTTTTGTATGGTTTTCCCTTGTACCTCATAAATTTGAAATGCCCTTTTGTTGGTTATCTCTGGCATTTCGTACGTTTTGATCGGTTCTTCCATTGCAATCCTTACATTCAACTCCTAAGATAACCAAAATAATAAAACCTATCTTTTAAAAATCGTCAATAAAGCCCGTTAAAAATCAAGTCATTTTATTGTATTTATATTTAAAATGTTATTTTATTAAAAATACTATATTTTTTTAATTTATTTGTTGCCATATTTTTAAAAATCAAGGTTATACATTACCTTTGAAATATCAAACAGAGACAAATGGTCTCTTATACTGTAGGATGATGAAACTGGCAGACATGCCCTCCTGTCTCGAGGGTGGAGATCACAGAACAAAGAAAATAGCGAGCTCGTATTTTTCCTAACTGCTCCGTGGAGGTTCGACTCCTTCTCCTACAGCAGGTTATTTTGGGTTTATTGTTAATTGACTAAAGCTATGAGACATTGTTTCATAGCTTTTTTTTATGCTCAAAAGATTCAAGAGAATTAACTTTACTTTTTGAAATGCAAAATAGGCAATAACCAATCTTTTTCGAATTGAAATCAATCCAAACACTAACCTACATTACAAATATCGAGGCTACATTTCATCCTGAGGAAGGACATGGAATCGTATTGGTAAATACATATTAAGTAAATTATTAATGCCTTTATTGAAAAAATTAGCTTTAAAATAAAAAAGCAGGAGAATATCTCCTGCTTTTTATTTTGAAAACTAAACCAACTATTATTTAACTACCATAATACAAACAAAATTAACAATAACTGATTAAAAACCAAATTTTGAAGATAAAATATGGGGAATTATCTATTTTTTGTTACCTACTTTATACAATATGCCTAATGAAAGGCCTTGACTATACTGTATGGCAGCATCCTGATCGATATCATAAAGAGATATTCCCGTGAAGGTTACGTTAATGATGTTTGATATTTTTGCTGTAAGCGTTAAATCTAGTCTGTGGTCAATGTTTTTCATGGAAAGGGTCTCGTAATTGGCAAACATTGTGTACCGAGACTTAAGGTTTAGATTTTCAGATAGATCTTTGTCCAGACTTGCAAATACCTGCATGGCCAACCACTCTATCCTTACTGTTTCACCTGGCAAAACGCCGTAATTGGATGGTACATTGTTTATAATCTGGTCATCAGATACAAAAGTAAACCTTGGTGAGAATGGGCCAATTCTTACGAAGAATTCCTTACTTGGTTTAAATTCAAAACCAAGAGAGGTCGTTAAATACCCAGGAGCCATAAATTTTGAAATCAGCGATTGTGTATCATCATCATTGTATTTATAACCTTCCGCAAATTGTGAAAGATAATTTACTGAGAAGTAACTTGACCATTTAGAATTCAATTGGTATCCCAATTTTGAATCCAGAAATATTCTGTCATTAGACTTCCTAGTGCTCTCCCCCTCATTGCGAACGATTCCAAAGAGTAATTCCAATTCATTGTCCCAAGATATTTTATCTTTCTGGTAAAGGGCTTTTCCAGCTATTATACTCCCAAAGGCCACTGAATTAACGCCTCCCGCTTTCCAGTTGCTGCTAAAGCCTGCCTGATTAAAATTTAATCCGGCACTAAACTCGGATTGCCAGTAAGTAGTGTCCACAGGTACTTGCTCCAGCGAATCTGAAACCACCTGGGCTGTTATTATATTCGTTGTTATCACAAATACCAACAAGGTCAGTAGAGAATTTTTCATGCGTTGTCTTTTAGAATTTAATTATTGTATGTTTTATTCGAAATTATTTCAAAACTTAAAATTTAATTTGAATCGTTTTTAATCTAAAAGATGAAAAAAAAATTTAAATTAAATGGAAAATAAAACCAAAGAGCAAATTTATGGAAAATCAAACAGAAGAAACACTGATTGTTAGAGATTTTTTGGCTAGGCAACGAACAAAACTAGCCAATGAACGAACCCTACTCGCTTATATAAGAACGAGTTTATACTTTATAGTTAGCGGTACGGCTTTAATCAAGGTTAATGACCTTCAAAACGTAAAAGGCCTTGGGTATTTCTCATTTATGATAAGTGTTATTTTATTGATTGTAGGATTTATAAATTTTTTCCATCTTAAAAGAAAATTATCAAAGGGGAAATATGAAAAAATGTAAGTGTATTGGAAGCAAAGAATGTTTATTTCTAATTTGGTAAGCTATTTGTACGCTAAAAATTGAAAGCAAACTTTATAATGATGAAAATTTTAGGAATAGTTTTGATTATTGCAGGAATAGCCATGTTTTTAATGACAGGTTTCTCGTATACCACTGAAGAAACTGTGATAGATGCCGGGCCATTGAAATTAAGTGCTGACAAAGAACAAAGTATCCACTGGCCACCCTATGCTGGAGGAATTGCTGTAATTGCTGGTTTTGTTTTATTGGCTGTTGGCAAAAAGAAATAACCCGCTTAAAAACGCAATACAATGGTCGAATTGCAAGCACAGATACGCGATGGTCATCTTTCGGGTTATGGAGCCAATCTATAAAAAATCGCCACAACCTATGGATTGTGGCGATTTATAAAGCCAAGGTTTAATAATTAGGTCATTCGATCAGTTTTACATTTTCGATCATTTCCGGTTCTAGTTCAAAAAACCTTTGGTGGATATTAAATATCTCTTCTCCTTCTTTAGGTTTTTTACTAATGTATTTTCCATCCTCCTGCATCACATAGGCATTTACATTGTCCAAAAGATTGTACTTTAAAATATTCATCAATTGCTTCTGAAGGAATTCATTTTCCACCTTAAATAAAGATTCAAGACGCTTATCAAAACTCCTAACCATGGCATCAGCACTACCTACATAAATCGTGGGATCCCCATTATTATGGAAATGATAAATCCTGGAATGCTCAAGAAAATCCCCCACAATTGAGATGACTTCTATATTTTCACTCAGGCCTTTCCTACCAGGCCTTAAGCAACAAATACCTCTTACGATCAATTTTACAGGAACTCCTGCCTGAGAAGCACTATAGAGGGCATGGATAAATTCAGAATCCTCCAGGGAATTGATTTTTATAAATATACCTGAAGGCAATCCTTTGCTTGCATTTTCCGATTCTATATTAATAAACTCTATCAAATTATTTCTCATATCACGTGGTGAGGTGATAAGGTTTTGATAGCTTGTTGGAGCTGAATGACCAGTTATAACATTGAAGAATTCAGAAACATCATTTGCAAGGGTTTCATCCGTTGTCAAAAGCCCAATATCTGTATAGATACGACTTGTTTCTTCATTGTAATTCCCTGAACCCAGATGAACATAGCGGGTAACTCTATTTTCTTCCTTCTTAACGATTAAAAGTAATTTAGTATGCGTCTTGAAATTACTCACCCCATAGATCACAAAGCAGCCTGCTTTCTGCATTTTTTTTGCTTCTCTGATATTGTTCTCTTCATCAAATCGAGCTTTGACTTCAAACAAAACAGAAACGTGCTTGCCATTTTCTACCGCTTTGAGTAAAGCACCGACAATCCTTGAATTTCTTGCCAGGCGATAGATTGTCATCTTGATGGCCATCACATGGGGATCATCTGCAGCCTTATCAAGAAGTTCTAGAATAGGCTCCATATCATTATAAGGATGATGAAGCAAGACATCTTTGTTCTTGAGTACTTGGAAAATATCTTCTGATGCTGCTTCAGGATAAGACAATGGCGGTATTGGATCATGGATAGCTGGCATCCTGTCTTTAAATCGCTTGTTGCCAATCACCTGCCATAAGCCAGTAAAGTCCATTAAGCTTTTACGCTCAATTTTAAATATACTGTCATCATTGAGTGTCCAGCGCTGCTTCAGCAAATTGACCATGTACTTGCTGTAGCCTTCTTCGATTTCAATCCGGACAACTCTTCCCGTTTTTCGCTCATTGAGTTTCCGCTTCACTTCCTCCAAAAAATTGGAGTCCATGTCCTCACTTTCCTCTAAGGTAAAATCTCCATTTCTGGTTATTCTGAAAAGATTAATTGATTCAATGTTTACATTTCTAAACAAAGACACAATATGTTCCCGTATCATCTCTTCAATCGGCACATAGATGGTCATGTCCTCTCTTTCCAGCTCAAAAAATCGTGGAATATTGGAAGGTATCTGTACAAAAGACAGCTTCTTATTGTCTTTTTTCTCCCCAGGACCTATTGTTACCACCCCAAAAATCAACAATTTGTTCATCAAAATGGGAAAGGTATGATAGCCATCGAAAACCATGGGCGTCAACATAGGGTAAACTGCCTTGTAAAAATAGTCTTCAATTGTCTTTTGCTCTTCAGCTAAAAGATTGCGCACATTGCTTAATTGGAAACCGGCTTCTTTGGTAGTAGTGAGTAATTCATCGACAAATTGTCGTTGGAGGTTGACATGAAATTTCTGAGATTCAATCATTAGCTTCTTTTTAAAGCTATCTTCTCGTAAGCCAGAATAGTCAATTCGTACCTTGTCATAATCAAGGTAATTGTACAAAGAGCCCACCCTGATCATGAAAAATTCATCCAGGTTTGATGCAGCAATTGCGAGAAATTTAAATTTCTCAAAAATATTCCGTTTGTCTTTTTTAATCTGATCAACAACCCGGTCATTAAACTTCAACCAGCTAAGGTCTCTGCTGATTAATTTACTATTATTAATGGTTTCTTCAATTTTATCGAGTTGGATCAATTTCATGTTTCTTTCATTAAAATGGGAAAAAGTAGATCAATGATACTAAATTATTTAGAGAATAAAAAAAAGGGCTAAATGCCCTTTTCTTTATTCTCTCCGGAAAACCAATAGGCAACCATTTAGGTATCAATTTTGGCATATTTAGCATTTCTTTCAATAAACTCTCTTCGAGGAGCTACTTCATCACCCATAAGCATGCTAAATAGATGATCAGCTTCTGCAGCGGAATCAATGGTTACTCTTTTCAAAGTCCTGGACTCCGGGTCCATAGTAGTCGTCCAAAGTTGCTCAGGATTCATTTCTCCCAGTCCTTTGTATCTTTGAATACCAACACTATCTTCTTTACCGTCAGGAGCCATTTCCTTAATAGCCCTTTGTCTTTCTTCCTCAGTCCAGATGTATCTTTCCTCTTTTCCCCTTTTCAATAAATAAAATGGTGGAAGAGCAATGTAAAGATATCCATGTTCAATCAGGCTTCTCATGTACCTGAAGAACAAAGTAAGGATCAGTGTTCTAATGTGAGAACCATCAATATCAGCATCCGTCATAATGATGATTTTATGATAGCGGAGTTTAGACAAATCCAATTCCTTTTCATCATCCACAGTACCAAATTTAACGCCCAAAGCCGTTAAAATATTTTTGATTTCCTCATTGTCGTAGATTTTGTGCTCATGCGCTTTTTCTACGTTTAATATTTTTCCTTTTAAGGGTAAAATCGCCTGAAAATCTCTATCTCTCCCCTGTTTGGCTGACCCTCCAGCCGAGTCCCCTTCCACTAGATACAATTCACAAACAGCTGGGTCGGAATTGGCACAATCCGCCAACTTACCAGGAAGTCCCCCTCCACCTAGTACATTCTTACGCTGAACCATCTCCCGGGCTTTTTTGGCTGCATGCCTGGCCTGAGCTGCCAGCACTACTTTGCCAATTATTATTTTAGCCTCTTTGGGATGTTCTAAAAGCCAAAACTGAAGTGTTTCTGAAACTGAAGCATCTACTGCTCCTGTTACGTCAGAGTTACCCAATTTGGTTTTGGTTTGCCCTTCAAATTGTGGCTCTGCCACTTTTACGGAAATTACAGCTGTCAGCCCCTCTCGGAAATCATCGCCTGAAATTTCTAGTTTCAACTTATCAAGCATTCCTGACTTATCAGCATAGCTTTTAAGCGTTCTGGTGAGAGCTCTTCTAAAACCTGAAACGTGTGTACCACCTTCATAAGTATTAATGGTGTTAACATAGGAAACAACATTCTCTGTATAGGAGTTATTGTAGCCCATGGCCACCTGAACAGGCACACCATTCTTTTCAGACTCTATATATATTGGTTTTTCAATTATCTTTTGTTTGTTTTCATCCAAGTACTCAACAAACTCAACCAAACCACCTTCAGAATAGAAATCATCAGTTCTGAAGTTTCCATCATCATCTTTTTCTCTAAGATCTGTTAAAGAAATCCTAATGCCTGCATTTAAGAAGGCCATCTCACGTAAACGGTTTGCAATTGTTTCGTACTTGTATTCCAACACCTGGAATATTTCATGGTCAGGCTTAAAATGTACATGAGTTCCACGATCATTTGTTTTCCCTATCTCCCTAACCACATATTGAGGAACACCTCGAACATATTCTTGCTCATGTACTTTCCCATCTCTCTTGACTGTTACCGTCAAGGTAGAGGAAAGGGCATTCACACATGAAACCCCCACTCCGTGAAGTCCACCAGATACTTTGTAGGTATCTTTGTCAAACTTACCCCCGGCGTGTAAAACGGTCATTACCACTTCTAGTGCAGACCTGTTTTCTTTCTTGTGAAACTCTGTAGGTATACCCCTACCGTTATCCTGTACCGAAACAGAATTGTCTTCATGAACAGTGACTGAAATGGTGTCACAATGACCGGCTAGTGCTTCATCAATAGAGTTATCTACTACCTCCCAAATCAGATGATGCAACCCTTTAAAACCTATATCACCAATGTACATGGCGGGTCTTTTTCTAACCGCTTCCAACCCTTCCAACACCTGAATATTCTGGGCTGAATAATCGCTTTTATTCGACGCTTTTTCCTGACTCATAGTTAGACTTTATGGCAAAAGAAGTGCCATTTCAAATTCAAATATTTTAAACTAAACTAAAGACAAAAATACATAAAAAAAACGAGAATGTAATCCTTTTAATGGCTATTGTTACTATATTATGCGCCTCCGGTTACATTAAGTCGGTGTATTAGATCATCGCTTACAAAAATGTACTAAAATTAAGAAATATCTTAAAAGTCAATTGCCACTCCACTGATGACAGTATCTATTGTGATTTAAAAAGCCTGCTGTTTTCATCGGGCATAAACAGCCAATTACTAGCGATTACGAATACTTTTAAATCTCATCCTTTCGTTATTAATACTGCCCCGTACTCAACAATACAAGCGTACAAGCTGGCAAAACGGCGATGCCTTTATCTATGGCCAAATCCATTAATTCCTGATTTTCAGTCCCAGGGTTAAAAATAATTCTTTGGGGTTCAAGAGAAAGTATGTACGTATACCATTCTGCTTGATTTTGAGGTCCTATATAAAGTGTAATAGTGTGGACATCTGACAGGGCTGGTTTTTCTCTCAAGTTTAGAATTTTTTCTCCTGAAGTTTCACCAGTCTTGATCCCCACTGGAATGAAAGGTATATCTCTTTCCTTAAGCATAATAGCTGCAGTGTGTGCGTATCTCGAAGGATTTGGACTTGCACCCATAATCACTGTTCTTTTATTTTTTTCCATCTTACACTTCTTGTTTAAAACCTAATTCTCACGATTCCTGGTTTTGCCATACTTTTCAATCAATTTTTCGGCACATCGTTCACCATCCATGGCTGCCGAAACAATACCTCCTGCATAGCCGGCCCCTTCCCCACATGGATAAAGCCTGCTAATCTGTGGGTGTTCAAAGCCCTCTTTGCTTCTCGGTATTCTTACTGGCGATGACGTCCTGCTTTCCACACCTATTATTTGCGCTTCATTGGTATAATACCCCTTCATTTTTTTATCCAAAAGCGGAAGGGCCATGGCCAAACGTTTGGCGATAAAATCAGGAAGAAAATCGTGAAAATTCACACTCTTTAGTCCCGGCTGGTAAGAAGTTTCTAATAAGTCTTCACTTTGTTTTTTATTAACAAAGTCCACCATTCTCTGTGCCGGAGCCACCTGGGATTCCCCTCCTGCCGCCCATGCAGCCTTCTCCACTTCCTGTTGAAAAACCAAAGCTGCAAGTGGGCCATATTTTTGATAAGCCGGTAGGTCTTCCAACTCCACTGCCACAACCATACCAGAATTGGCAAATTTGCCATCTCTTCTACTTGGACTCATTCCATTAACCACTATTTCTCCCGGTGATGAAGCCGAGGGCACGATAAAACCTCCAGGGCACATGCAAAAAGAAAAAACACCTCTCTGCTTTCCATCCAGGACGGTTTGTTGCACCAAACTATAGGAGGATGCAGGCAAAAATGGGCCCCTCTCAGAATCGCAATGGTATTGAATCCTATCTATTAGTTTTTGATCATGTTCTATTCGAACGCCCAAGGCAAAAGGCTTTGCCTCTATCAAAACTTTCTGTCGCATGAGGAGCTGAAAAACATCTCTGGCAGAATGGCCAGTAGCTAAAATCACACCTATCCCTGTGATTTTTTCTCCCTCACTTGTAATAACGCCCTTTATATTGTCTTTCTCTAAAAGGAAGTCGGTAACCTTTGTATTGAATAAAACCTCACCCCCCGCTTCAATAATGCTTTCACGAAGCCGGGTAATTAGCAAGGGCAATTTATTTGTACCAATGTGTGGGTGCGCATCCACCAGAATATCTTCATTGGCACCATGAGCGACTAAAATTTCCATTATACGCCGTAAATCACCTCTCTTCTTGGATCTGGTATATAATTTACCATCAGAATAAGTCCCTGCACCACCTTCTCCAAAACAATAATTAGAATCAGGATTTACGATATGTTCTTTGTTCAGTGCCGCAAGGTCTCTCCTTCTGGCCCGGACGTCTTTTCCCCGCTCAATAACTATGGGTTTTATACCAAGTTCTATGGCCCTAAGTGCTGCAAAAAGACCTGCAGGACCTGCACCTACAATTATTAATGGATCCCTGTTTTTAACATTGGGGTAATCTTTACCACTATTTATCAATGGTTCAGGGCTTTGACCACTATAGACTTCTACTGTTATATTAATTTTAACCTTTTTGCTTCTTGCATCAATGGATCTTTTTGTAGCCCTTATGATTAAGTTTTTCTGATCAGAAAATCCTGATTTTTCCGCTGCTATTTTTTGGAACAATGATTCATCATAGGCTTCCTCAGGGCTGAGCACCAGCTGCAATTCTTTTTTCATATTCTATTTTTCCACCACGTCAAGCAATTCAGTCTCTACCCACCGTTTGCCCCAATCCTTGATTTCCAAATCAGTCCACAATTCAGGATAAAAGATTACTTTTTGAAATCTGGGAGGCAAAAACTTTTGCCAATTGGTGCCACCAGTAGCGGCGATATCTGTAGGATTTTTTTGCAGGTATTTAACAGCTGATTTATAATGAGCAAGTGGCCAATAGACGTTGGCTTTCTCATCCAGTTCTTTCATTAATTTGGTCAATTCATCATCCTTTTCTGCTAAATAAACGTACTTTTTCCACAAGTTGTTCTTTCTGAATTTTGATATTAACTCTTTCAATTCACCGCCATACTTTTCTTCAAATGATTTGAGCGTTAGGGTCTTTTCACCAGTAGCCAACTCCTTGGCCCCGTATTGCCAGTAAAGGATATCAAAAAGGCTGTCGATACTCGTTAAATTAATGTCCTTATAATCTTCCCGCTCTTCCAGATATACAAGGTTTTGAATATCTGTACACATGATTTCAATCATTCTATATTGGGCACTTTGAAAACCACTTGCTGGAAGCAAAGACATCCTAAATTTCATAAATTGTTCCCTTTCCATGCCTTTCCACATTACGGCAAAAGAGGAGATCAATAGGTCAAAATACATAATGACCCTTTTTAGTCGCTCTTTAAAAAATTTCAGCTCAATATTTTCAACTGCAGCCATTTGTTCTATCTCCCAAAGGATAAGGTTAAAATACAGCTCGGTAATTTGATGGTATATAATAAAAATCTTTTCGTCCTTAAAGGATGTTCGGGGTTGCTGTAGTGTAAGGAGCGTATCTAAATTTATATAATCCCAGTAATTGAGATAATCCGCATGCAACAGTCCTTCCAAATAAGAGGATAAATCCTGTCCAGAAGCCCTGAATTTTTCTTCCAGTAGTTTAATTTTATCTACGATTTCCTTCTCGGGATATTTTTTTTCCATGCAAGGTGCCGAAGCATTAGTTTATTAATATACTCTAAAGAGAATGATTTTCTGTACAAGGCGAGCAAAAATTCTTTTGAAAAGGCAAATTAATAAGTTTTTTTTTGAATCAAGGCCCCTTTAATCCAAAAATAGCCTAACAATGACCTGAATCATAAAATAGCCACGATTTGTAATTTTAGTTTATCCTGCTTTTGATAACCACAGTCTTGGTAGGTGTCAGCGGATCGTTACTGAAAAAGGTTATGGTTTTATGGTCAATACCTCGTCTTCCTTTTGGATCAAAGGTAAATACAAGTTCAACTTTTTCCCCACCTTGTAAGTCCATTTTAGGAAGATCAAAAATCAAACATTCACAATTGGTAACAATCTTTCTAATGTTTAGTGGTTTTGGTCCATCATTCTCCAAGGTTAAAATTCGAGAAACCACATTTTTAGCACTTATCTTTCCCAAATCTATTTCCATTTCTGCAATTAATAATTTGGGTACCTCATCTACTTGACTCACGGGCAAAGGATCAAAGTGCTCATGAATAGTTGCTAATAAATTTACAGGTATTTCAAAATGCTCACCGGATAAAAAAGAGAGCATAAATGAATCGCGAATAAAACCCAAATCATTTCTTTTAATTGGATCGTACTCAATTTCCAAAACACCCCTGCTGTTGCTTTCTACCACGGAAGGCACCATTCGAACTTGAACATAAGATGGGATACTATCCTGGTTTAAATTCAACTGAACAGGAAAATCATTGAAATTATAAAAGTCCACTACTTTAAATTTAGGTTTATTTGTATAAAGTGTACCTAAATTGTTTTGATCAAATACAAATCCCAAACCGCCTTTTCTTACTTTATAATAGGTTTCAGGATCGTTTGGATAGTGGACATTAACCCCTTCTATAAACAAGGAGTCGCCCATTGGTTTAACATTGGTTTTAACCAGAATCATTTTTGAAAAAGTCCCACCACGAGATTCTGGGTCAAAGGTGACTTGAAGGTGACCAATTTTACTAGGCGCTAATGTATCCTCAGAATACGCAACTACTGCACATCCGCAATCTGTAATTACCTCCTTTATATAGGCGTTGGAATCAGTTTGGTTCAAATAATAGAAATCTGCAATCCCCTCTCCTTGCTCTGGCATTACTGCACCAATATTTATCAGATTGTTTTCCCAAACCAATCCTCCAAGCTCAACTTCCTGACTATTAACCTCTACTATAGAGGAAAACAAAAAAACACTGACTTTTAATAAAAACACTGTGTACTTCATAATGGCAAATAACGATAAAATAACCACAAATTATTGTTTAAATTCCTTAAATTTGTGTCAAAAACACAGTAATGGCAAGAGTACTCACAGGTATACAAAGTTCAGGAAAACCGCATTTAGGTAATATTTTGGGTGCAATAAAACCAGCCATAGCCTTAACCAAAAATGAGGACAATGAGTCTTATATTTTCATAGCTGATTTCCACTCCCTCACCACAATTAAAGACCCTGTGACGAGGATAAACAATGTCAACGCCGTAGCTGCAGCCTGGTTGGCATTTGGATTGGATATCAATAGGTCCGTTTTTTACCGGCAGTCAAGAATTCCTCAGGTAACAGAACTCACCTGGTACTTGAGTTGCTTTACCCCTTACCCTATGTTGGCCAATGCCCATAGCTTTAAAGATAAATCTGATCGTTTATCTGATGTGAATGCAGGGCTATTTACTTACCCAGTGCTTATGGCAGCAGACATTCTTCTATATGGAGCCGATCTTGTGCCTGTTGGGAAGGACCAATTGCAACATTTAGAAATTTCCAGAGACATCGCCAGCACCTTTAACCATCGCATTGGAGAGGAGCTGCTAAAAGTTCCTGAAGCCCGAATCAGTAATGAGGTAATGATTATCCCAGGTACTGATGGACAAAAAATGAGCAAATCTTACAACAACTATATTGACATCTTTTTGCCTGAAAAGCAATTAAAGAAAAATGTCAATACTATAATTACAGACAGCACTCCTCTGGAAGAACCCAAAGATCCGGATGTCTGTAATGTTTATAAATTGTATAAGCTAATCGCCAGTAAGGATCAAACTTCCACCTTGAGAGAAAAATACCTGGCAGGCAACTTTGGTTATGGTCATGCCAAAAAGGAATTGTTAGGATTAATACTGGACACCTATCAAAATGAGCGAGAACAATTTACCTATTATATGAATAACCTTCCCGACCTGGAATCTAAACTTATGGATGGTGAAGAAAAAGCCAGAGAGGTAGCCAACAAGCTTTTGGTTACCCTTAGAAAACGACTTGGTTTTGGATAGCCTGTTGAATTCAAATCCCCCTTTCAAATGGGTTATTATATTTAAAAATTGATACTACAGAAAATCAGATGTGTTCACATCTGATTTTTTTTTTGCTGAACCCAAGATATGCAATAGCTATTTTATAAAATGATGGAATCCTTCCGAAAATAGAAAGGAGAGGCTATTGCAATAGCCCGGTTAAAAATTATAAGGCATGTGTTTTTTTAATTATTCAGCAAAAAAAATGGTAATCAGTTCTAACCGATAAATATCCGTTTAAACCAATTACCATTTGTAAGAAATCTTAAAGACAGTACTTATCTTGATCTCCAAAGGTCTTTTAACGATCTGCCATTTATAACCATAACAAATCTGGTTGGGTTGGGCACCAACACAATTCTTACATCCTGACCATCAAACTGTTCCGACTCTATTGGAACACCCTCTTTACCCTGAACATCATAGGTGATTACTCCTCGGGCATCAGGTAGCATTGGTACGTATTTATTGGCCAAATACGCAGAAGGAAGTAGGACATCATTGTCCGACACCAAAGTGGCATAAATATCCTCAAGTTTACTTTCCAGTTCATCTCCAAACTCCTCATTCAGATCATCTTCAAGGTCATGCAATTCCTCCTCAATGTCATCATAATTCGGGTCTGCATAAGTTATTTCACTCAACTTAATTCGCAACTTTACGATCTTGGAGAGCTCCACATCTAATTTTTCAAAATCCATATAAGCTATTACTATTATATTTTTAAATACATGAAGGTAAATAATATGAAATCATATTCCAACTTAGAATTATTAAAAGTACTTAAGGTATGCTATTAATTTGATGCAATTAAAAATCTAAAGACTCCGCAAGGCTAAATCCATATAATTGCTTATATTTTGACCGTAAATCTCAAACCGAAAATAATTTTTTTCAAAAATGACAGATTCATCCATAATCAACAAAGCGGAAGCTTGGCTTAATAGTAACATCGACGAAAAGAGCAAACAAGAGATAAAGGACTTGCTAAACGCTCCAGACAATACTGATCTTATCGATTCTTTTTATAAAGATTTAGAATTTGGAACTGGTGGACTCAGGGGCTTAATGGGAGTAGGTTCCAACCGGATAAATGTTTATACCATCGGAATGGCCACACAAGGTTTGGCTAATTATTTGAAAGCAAGCTTTCCGGGGGAAGAAATCAGTCTTGCCATCACCAATGATTCCCGGATCAACAACACCCTATTTGCAGAAACTACTGCTAATGTTCTTACCGCCAATGGCATAAAAGTGAAATATTTCAGGGAAATGCGACCAACCCCCATGCTCTCCTTTGCGATAAGGCATTATGGTTGTAAAAGCGGTGTAATGGTAACCGCTTCACACAACCCTAAAGAGTACAATGGCTACAAAGTCTATTGGGATGATGGAGGTCAAGTAGTGTCTCCACATGATAAAAATATCATCTCAGAAGTATTAAAAATCAAGTCTATCGATGATGTTAATTGGAATAAAAACGATGCCCTTAAAGAATTTATCGAGAAAGATTTTGATCTTTTCTATTTAAACGAAGTCAAAAAATTAAGCATGTCTCCGCTAACTAATTTGGCAGAAAAAGACATGTCCATTGTGTTTTCACCCATACATGGTGCATCGGGAAAAATGGTCCCTGCTGCTTTAAAAGTTTTCGGATTTGAAAACATCCATGTGGTAAAGGAACAAATAGAGCCTGATGGTAATTTTCCAACTGTAAAGTACCCTAACCCAGAAGAACCCGAAGCATTAGACCTATCTATAAAACTGGCCAAAGAAATAAATGCAGAACTTGTTCTTGCATGTGATCCTGATGGGGATAGATACGCTGCCGTAATTAAAAACGAAAAAAACGAATACGAATTACTAAATGGCAATCAAACGGGTGCACTTATTATATATTACCTGCTATCCATGTACCGTGAGCAAGGCAGACTTACAGGAAATCAATTTACTGTAAGTACAATTGTGACGACAGGTCTCTTAGGAGAAATCAGCAAAGGCTTTGATGTCACCTATTATGATGTCCTTACAGGGTTCAAAAATATTGCCGCAGTAATACTTGCCAATGAAGGTAAAAAAGAATTTATCGCAGGTGGCGAAGAGAGTTACGGCTTCTTGGTAGGTGATTTTGTTAGAGACAAGGATGGGGTTTCTGCCTGTGCTATCGTCGCTGAGATAATGGCTTACTACAAGCAGAAAAACATGAATATAATCGATGTCTTGGCAGAGATATACATGGAATATGGTTTTTACAAAGAATCACTTATCTCTATCACCAAAAAGGGAAAAGACGGTGCCGAGCAAATACAAGAATTGATGAAAGGCTTCAGAACCAATAGGCCAAAATCAATAAATGGAATCGCTATTAGTAAAATTGTGGACGTTCAGGAAAGTAAAATCTACGACATGATAGAGGGAAAGGAATCGAAATTAGATTTGGAAAAATCCAATGTGATCCAATTTTACCTGGAGGATGGCAGTAAAATTTCTGCAAGACCATCTGGCACCGAGCCAAAAATCAAATACTATATCTCTGTCAATGAGAAATTACCCAATAGGGAAGCTTATAGAGCTACCGAGGCCTCTCTTGAAGGAAAAATTAATGCTTTGAAGAAGTTTTTTGAATAAAAACCACCACCTTCAAATATGCCGGTTGCTTTACCGGCATATTATAGGCCTTCCTTAACCAAATAATTAGTGTCAATAAGCCAGAATATGCAATAGACAGTCTATTGCATATTCTGGCTTATTGTATTCTATTCTTGTTTTTTCTTAGCATAAACACCAAATAGATAGGAAAATATCACAATTCCACCTGATATGGTAGGTATATAAGGATGGTAAATGACCCTGAAAAAATAAAGAATGTATACAATGGCTGCTATCAGACCAATGACCGAAACCGTGATTTGGAGATTTTTAAACATTATAATTTCAAACTAAAGCTAATTGTATTTTCCCCTGAAGTCAGTTCAAAGGCAGCGCTTTCAAACGAGGGGGCAGAAAATTTACTCCGGGCATCATTAGAGAAGCCATAAGCATCTTTAGGAATTCCAAAGAGTGTTTTTCTCATTTCACCATCCGCATCCCCATCATGAAAAGCAGCAACCGCATAGGTTCCTTCAGGTAAATTTTCAAAATTAAAAATAGCCTTTCCGTTTTCAACCTTGGCTATATTTTTTGAAACGGCTTTTTCGTGAACTTCAGGAAATCCTTCCTCTCCATCAAAAAGCAAAATCTGTACTACGCCTTTTGCATTCTTGTCCAGGTTTACAATAATGGTAAGCTGCGAATCTTCCACCAAACTTGACATGGCGATATAAACAGCGATCAGGGTAAGAGACAAATATTTCAACATTTTGCTAAAGTACGCAATTGATCTATCTTTCCAGAGGAGGTTAAAGTAAATTTAGGAATAAACAAGATTTTTTTAGGGCAGTGAAATTTAGGCAGTACCGTCTTTCCTTCCTCCAAAAACAAATCAATTTTACCTGGCAATTCCCTTCCTTGGATGACAAGCGTAAGTGATTGCCCCAAATTTTTATCCCCCATACCGGTCAGGAAAAATAATCTATCAGGAAAATAAATGTTCATTAATTCTGAAATTTCTAGAGCTATTTCCTCAGGATGTAATTTTACTCCCCCTGAATTGACCACCTGATCAGCCCTGCCTTTCCATATAAAGGTGTTTTCACTCTGGAGGCTTACTATATCGTTGGTTTGTAGCCATATATTTCCACCCATAAGTGCATGAACCAATAGCCGGTTTTGCTTGTCTACTTTTATTGCTACACCGGGTAAAGCCTTATAAAGCAATTCTCCCCTATCTTTTAGGTTGGCCAGGGCAATGTGTGAGACGGTTTCTGTCATACCAAAGGTTTGAAAAACCCTGCCTGGTAAACGCTTAACCTTTTCCCTCAACTGAGAAGAAATGGGTGCACCACCTATAATAATGTTGTGTATTTGTTCCAGCGCTTTTGTTCCATTAGGGGAGGATAGGCACTTTTCAATTTGCAAAGGAACCATGGCAACGAAATCAAAAAATTCATTTCTAAAATCCTTCAATGGGTTCAATTCTGGAGGAATCACCCTTAAATCACCCTCCCACTCCATGGCTCTCACGAGCATCATTTTTCCTGCTACCTTATTCGTATCCAGACAACAAAGCATTTTACACCTCTCTTTAAAACCAAAAAACAATTTGGTAGCCTTTGCGCTTTCAACAAGTTGGGTCCTCGAAACCAACACGTTTTTGGGTGGGCCGGTAGAACCGGACGTTTGAAGGATAAAATCACTCTTTCCATTCAACCATTCAAAACAAAAATCAAATGCTTCCTCATAAAATGGAGAAAGCTGTTTTTTATCTCCTATTTGTATTTGATTAAGTGTAAAAACTGTAGTTCCGAATGTTATCATAGGTCTTCTGCTATACAAAATAAATAAATTATCGCCTGTCATCCATATTCCACAAGCTTAATTTTACAAAATTAAATTAGCCTGTTAACTTGCAATAAAAAATTAACCTGGAAATGATCAATTGGAAAACAGTAAAAGAATACAAAGACATCACCTACAAAAAATGTGATGGTGTGGCCAGAATTGCATTCAACAGACCAGACATTAGAAATGCCTTTCGACCACAAACCACAAGTGACCTTTACGATGCCTTTTTAGATGCACGTGAGGATGTAAATATCGGTGTAATTTTATTGTCTGCAGAAGGCCCCTCTTCAAAGGATGGGGTTTATTCATTCTGCAGTGGCGGAGATCAAAAAGCCAGAGGCCATCAGGGCTACGTTGGTGAAGATGGAATGCATAGACTAAACATACTTGAAGTACAGCGACTCATTCGTTTTATGCCCAAGGTAGTCATTGCTGTGGTCCCAGGATGGGCTGTAGGTGGTGGTCACAGTCTTCATGTCATTTGTGACCTTACACTGGCGAGTAAGGAGCATGCCATTTTCAAACAAACTGATGCTGATGTAACTAGTTTTGATGGGGGCTATGGGTCTGCCTATCTTGCCAAAATGGTAGGGCAAAAAAAGGCCAGAGAGATTTTCTTTTTAGGTCGGAATTATTCCGCTCAAGAAGCTTTTGAGATGGGAATGGTAAATGCCGTGGTGCCACACGACGAACTGGAGGACACCGCTTTTGAGTGGGCGCAAGAAATATTGGAAAAATCCCCTACCTCAATCAGAATGCTCAAATTTGCATTTAACCTAACAGACGATGGCATGGTAGGTCAGCAGGTATTTGCTGGTGAGGCAACCAGGCTAACCTATATGACTGAGGAAGCAAAAGAAGGAAGGGATGCATTCCTTCAAAAACGCAAACCTAATTTTAAACAAATTAAATGGATTCCATAATTGGCTCATTTTTGTGCAGATAAATTTGATAAATCCATTTGGACAAACAAGCTCCCAATTTCATTTAAATAAAAAGCAATCCTATTTGAAGGGTTTGATTCATGGAACACAGCCTAGAGAGACTTAGTATCACTCAAGGCTGTTTTCATTGATTTCCCGGTATTTAAACTTCAAAACCATTAGTTTTTTTATGTTTTTTCATGACTTTCGTCATAGCTTAGCCATCATGTTCTTGGTATTTTTATGGAATTGCAAATGGGAACTAAATTAGAAATATAGGATTATGGATTTTGATTTAAAAAAATACGAGATTAAAGTAACCGATATCTTAAGGAATGGTGAAACTGCATTATTGTATGAAGCAGCCTTAAAGTTGGAAAAAGGATCTGCCATCTCAAGCACAGGGGCATTAATGGTTTTATCAGGCAAAAAAACGGGAAGAAGCCCCAAGGACAAGAGAATAGTAAGACACCCTGAATCTGAAAAAGACATCGACTGGGGATCTGTCAATTATGAAATGACTGAGCACACCTTTATGGTAAATAGAGAGCGGGCCATTGATTATTTTAACACCAGAAAACATCTCTATGTCGTAGATGCATATGCCGGATGGGATCCAAAATTCAGGATAAAGGTAAGGATTATTTGCACCCGTGCTTACCATGCATTATTTATGCAAAATATGCTAATCCTGCCTACAGCTGAAGAGCTAAAAGATTTCGGCGAACCAGATTATGTTATTTTTAATGCTGGAGAATTTCCTGCCAACCACTTTACAACTGACATGACCTCAAAAACCAGCATAGGAATCAGCCTGGAAAATAAGGAGGTTGTGATCTTGGGGACAGAATACGCTGGAGAAATGAAAAAAGGCATTTTTTCGATCATGAATTATTTAATGCCTGAACAGGATGTTTTATCAATGCATTGCTCGGCCAATGTAGGAGAAAAGGAGGATGTTTCTTTACTATTTGGGCTTTCTGGCACTGGTAAAACCACTTTAAGTGCTGATCCTTCTAGAAAGCTTATAGGTGATGACGAGCATTGCTGGCACCAAGAAGGGGTATTCAATATAGAAGGGGGATGTTATGCAAAAGCCATAAATTTAAGTGAGGAAGCCGAGCCAGATATATTTGGTGCCATTCGTTATGGTACAGTTTTGGAAAACGTTGTTTACGACCCTTTGACCAGAGAAGTAGATTATTCAGACACTTCAATCACGCAAAATACACGCGCCGCCTATCCAATTGATTATATTGAAAACACAAAAATCCCTTGTACCGCCGGCCATCCCAAAAACATTATTTTTCTGACCTGCGATGCTTTTGGGGTATTGCCTCCTGTTAGTAAACTAAGTCCAGAACAAGCCAGCTACCACTTTATTTCCGGATATACAGCCAAGGTTGCCGGAACGGAAATGGGTGTAAAAGATCCGGAAGCCACTTTTAGTGCTTGTTTTGGTGCGGCATTTATGATGTGGCACCCAAATAAATATGCTAACTTACTGGCAGACAAAATAAAAAAACACAATGTAAAAGCTTGGTTAATCAATACCGGATGGAGCGGCGGTTCATATGGAGTAGGCTCCCGAATTAAATTAAAGTACACACGTGCCATATTGGATGCGATCCATAATGGGGATTTTGACAAGGTAGCATTTGTAAAAGAAGCGGATTTTGATCTTCAGATTCCGACAACTTGCCCTGAAGTGCCTAGTGAAATACTAATTCCCGAAAACACCTGGAAAGACCAGAATAAGTTTCGTGAAGTAAAAAATAAATTGGTCAATCTCTTTAAAGAAAATTTCAAACAATTTGAAAGCCAGGTTGATGGAAACATTACCAAAGCAGGTCCAAAATAAATAGCGAATGAGAAGAATCAGGTATTACAGTGCAATCATTGGTATACTAGGAATGCTTCTGGTACAATGCCAGACAAAAGAAGGGGAAACTAACAGCCCCCCTTCTTTTTTAATTGACAATACTTCCCTCCTCCCATTTGATAACATAGTTGCTGAAATTGAGTTTATCCCGCTAGTGGCTCCAAAAGACACTTTGATAAACCTTTCCTGTAATGAAAACGAGTTGGTTGTCAATGATCGGATTTTTTATGCCAACAGGTGTTATAAAGACCTTTCCATTCATTCATTCGATTTAGCAGGCAATCACCTTCGGAGCTGGAACAAGAAGGGAGAGGGCCCTGGGGAATATCCAGCAATACATGGTTTGATTGTTAATAATAATGAACTTTACATCAGTACAGGAAGAGGGTCCATCTTAAAATACAGCTTACCTGGGTTTGGTTTCAAAGAGGAAATTCAGTTGGGGGATTATAATTTTGTTCCAACAGTGTCTCTTATTTCACCTGAAAGCTGGTTGATTTCTTCTGAACCTCCAGGCAATGCGCGTGAAAAGATATTCCATGTTGTGGATTCAGAATCAGGGGAAGCTAAAACGCTATCCATTTTATCTCTCCCATATAGTGGGGAATTAAACCCCGGAATGATTGCAAGCATGAAAGAAGGGAAATTGTTAAATTTTGGCCTATCAGACACCATTTATAGCTATCAACATGATTCTGTTAAGACATTTATCACGTTGAATTTTGGTGACAAAAGCATAACGCCTGATGATTTTGAATTGGAAGGAGAAGCATTTATAGAAAAAATCCTGCTTTCTCAAAACTACGCCTTTAATACAGGACAAATAGACTTTAGTGAAGGCACCCTGAAATTAATGACTTACGGTATCGAAAAAAACCCAAATTTTGAAATGGGAGACCTTTCGACCTTTCCTTTTTATGATGTGTTTATTTCCCGAAGTAGCGGAGAACTAAAAATCACAAAGTCATTGTTAAATGTCAGGAACAACAGTTATTCAGCGGGAGGTTATTTTTATCAGGTAATGCAACAAAAGGATTGGCAAAGGGCATTGGATTTAAGCTATTTTGGTAAATACGAAGACAAGCTCCTGCAAAGTATTGAGCAATTATCTGAAGAAGAAGACCCTATAATTTTAAAATTTAAAGTTGCTTTTTAGCGGAAATCAATTCATTTCTGAATAAAGAATCAGTATCGATACTTAATGGCAAATAATCCCTAGATTACTATTGACTAGATAAGTTCAATTGTTGATTGACATTATCTGGTCTATATTTTTTGATTAGAGTTTCACCCTTTATTAGCCTTTAAAAGCCAAAGTCTACCATGCATTTAAATCTTTGTGTAAATTAAGTGGCCATCATAAAACAGTAATCACATGAAAAATAAAATCCAATCCCTTCTCTTCACTTTAATTTTCACGACTATACTTTTGAATCCCTTCTCAAGTAGTGCCCAAAACCATGTAGAGGAAACCTATAAAATAGCAGGAAATGACACCTTGAAAATGGACATCTACCTCTCGGACGAACAAAAGAAAGGCAAACCTGCCATTGTTTTTTTCTTTGGTGGTGGTTGGGTTTCTGGAAGTTGGGATCAATTTCGACCACATGCGCTTCACTTTTCTCAAAAAGGTTTTGTAACCATCTTGGTCGATTACAGGGTTTCCTCTCGGCACCAAACCAGCCCATTTGAGGCGATTGAAGATGCAAAGGCAGCAATGAAATATGTCAAAAAGAATGCGGAAAGGCTGGGCTTGGATAGTGCTAAGGTCATTGCCTCCGGAGGTTCTGCGGGTGGCCACCTGGCAGCGGCAACAGCCACAATTCAGGGTTTTGAAGGACTTGAAAACAGGGAGATCAGTTCCAAGCCTGTTGCATTGCTCTTATTTAACCCTGTAATAGACAATGGCCCTGCTGGATACGGTTATGATAGGTTGGCAGAGAGGTACAAAGAGGTCTCTCCTCTCCACAACCTTCACAAAGGTGTTCCGCCAACACTTTTTTTGGTAGGAACCAAAGATAAATTAATCCCTGTGCCTACGGCTGAGTATTATAAAACAGCAATGAAAAAATTAGGGAGCTATTGCGAATTAATTTTATACGAAGGGCAGCCACATGGTTTTTTTAATTTTAAAAATCGAGAAATTTACGACCAAACTTTAATAGAAACGGAAGCATTTTTAAAGAAAATAGCGCTCTTACCCCTAAACTAATAGTGATCAAATCAATCGTTAACAACTGAAACAATGAGAGGATATAATACAAATAAAAGTTATTTTTATCCTGATATATTTCGCAATTTCTCCCTTTAAAAGTGTATTAAAAACACTTAATAATGGTTTTTGAAAAAAAAATAATAGAATATAATTTGGTGTTTACTCAAATAATAAAATAATTGATTTTTTTTTAACTTAACGAAAAGATAAGCTAATAGGATGTTTGCGCTTCCATTTGTTTTTATTAAGTTTAAAAAATCATAACAATTTAATTACTTACTCAGTAAGGCATTGCGCCAAAAATATAGCTGTAGTCGGTTAAAATAAACCCACCTAGAAGCCTTTGTAACCAAAGGCTTCTTTTTTTATTTTAAAAGCAATGCTTCTAATACATCTCCTACAAAATAAGCAACCATAGCCGCTATAAAACCAAGTGAAAGTGTCTCTAATACACTTTGCCAAATCCCTGTTTGGTTGACCCAGCTTTTCAATGTCCCCACCAATATAAATGCCACTGCAGTGAGCAGACAGGTCCATAAAAACACATCAAAATTAGCTTCATAAAAGTAATCCCACACGTATACTATAAGTGGAATAAAACCTACAACTACAAAAGAAATCAAGGTCGCTAGCCCAATTTTAAAAGGACTCTTTACTTCTTCAATCAAATTGAGTTCATCCTTCATCATTTCATTTACCCATCGCTCTCTGTCGGAAACAATTACATCAACCACCTTTTCCAAAAGCACTCCTTCAAAACCTTTTTCTTTATAAATAGTGACAATCTCTTCACGTTCTTTCATTGGAAGATTGTCTACCTCCCAATATTCAATATTTTTATGTTTCTGATAGTTCTCTTTTTCTGATTTGGAAGAAAGATAGGCTCCAATGGACATGGACAATCCATCTGCAAATAAATTGGCAAAGCCCAAAATAATAATTACCATAGGATCCAAACTCGCCCCTACTGCTCCTGCAACTACCGCAAAAGTGGTTACGGCGCCATCTATGCCTCCATAAACAAATTCCCTAAGGTAATCCTGAAGATTTTTAAAAAAAGGTAACTCCTGATGCAAAACTGATTCTTCCAAAATATGTCTATTTTATTTCCCCAATTAATATATGTTTTATGGCCAAGTCAAAGTGAATGCGTTCACGAGGCGTTTTGAATTTACAAAAAATCAGTTAACATGGAAAATGTTAAACAGCTGTACCGAATGATTCTTTTAAACCGATATAAAAAGGACCATCCAATTTAATAACCACCGCATAATTTCATTTAGGTCAATTGTTTTTGTTCCAAATATTGATTCAAAGTCAGTTTTTAAAACGGAGCAACACCTCTTGCGAGGCAAAAAATTCAGCACTATTATGTATTTTCTGCATGAATAGAGAGGGCCCACTAACCTTTTCAATGCATTGGGTCAACCTTTGCCATCGTTGGAAATAGGTAATCTTCACCTGCACTCTTTTTAAATCGCTACAAAACAAAGAGCTTTTCAAGATTGGTAAAGTTTAAACGCCCTTATTTTATTCCTGAAACCAAAATACTTTGGGCTGTCCACAAGTCAAGAGTTTGCTACCAAAATTCTTTTCTATAGCTTCTACAAATACGGTCAAGAACCATATAAATAAGAAGACTGAACTTAAATAGCTACATTTTTCAAAAAACTGCAACGGATGATAGGCATCCAATAGGCACTTATTGATATTGGAGTAGGATTGAAAAATCAAAATTAAAATTAATCTCCTTGAATATGAAAGCGATAAAGCAAATGATCTCTTTTTTTTCGCCCTACTATTGTAAAAAAACAAACATTCTTCTACCTTTGTATCACTTCAAACGAGGAGTAATAAACAAACAAAAAAACGGAGTGGTAGTTCAGCTGGTTAGAATGCCTGCCTGTCACGCAGGAGGTCGCGGGTTCGAGTCCCGTCCATTCCGCTAAAAAGCCTTGGTTTTCCAAGGCTTTTTTTTGCTTAGATATTAAGATCAAACATTTTATTAGTCTTTGTTTCAATTCAAACGAAGACTAATAAACTAAAAAAAACAGAGTGGTAGTTCAGCTGGTTAGAATGTCCCGACTCGTCGGGAAGGTCGCTGGATCGAAACTTAAGAATAAAAATATTGGAGTGGTAGTTCAGCTGGTTAGAAATGTCCCGACTCGTCGGGAAGGTCGCTGGATCGAAACTTAAGAATAAAAATATTGGAGTGGTAGTTCAGCTGGTTAGAATGTCCCGACTCGTCGGGAAGGTCGCTGGATCGAAACTTAAGAATAAAAATATTGGAGTGGTAGTTCAGCTGCTTAGAATGTCCCGACTCGTCGGGAAGGTCCCTGGATCGAAACTTAAGAATAAAAATATTGGAGTGGTAGTTCAGCTGCTTAGAATGTCCCGACTCGTCGGGAAGGTCCCTGGATCGAAACTTAAGAATAAAAATATTGGAGTGGTAGTTCAGCTGCTTAGAATGTCCCGACTCGTCGGGAAGGTCGCTGGATCGAAACTTAAGAATAAAAATATTGGAGTGGTAGTTCAGCTGGTTAGAATGCCTGCCTGTCACGCAGGAGGTCGCGGGTTCGAGTCCCGTCCATTCCGCAACACCAACCCAAATTAGCTAATCTTTTAGCTTTTATGGGTTGGTGTTTTACTTTAGGGGTCATGAGATTAGACTTCAAAAAAATCCACAAGGAATACCTAAATCACTTCCTTCACCAGAGCAATAATCCTCGGAATGCAATTGATAGGCCTAGGGCCCATCAATTGATAATCTCATTTTAGCTCCCCGTCACTTCTTTAATCACACGGAGCCAGTTCAAACCAAGAATTTTTTTGATTCGCTGATCGCTATAACCCAGTCTTTGCATCGCCATGGTGATTTGTGGATAATCGCTGATGTCTTTAATTTCTCGTGGCAATTCAGGTCCTCCATCCAAATCACAACCCAGCGCCATATGGTCTTCTCCTACTAAATTCACCCCATAGTCAATTACTTTGGCCAGCTGGTCTACATGCATCCAATATTCGTCAGGAATGGTGCCATTGAAGACCAGCGGAACTTCTTTCCTTACTGCATCATCAACCTCTTCAATTGTATTCATGGAGGTTGATTCCTTCACTGATTCGGGAGTAGTTTCTTTAGGGGCTGTTTGCCAAGCCCAGTATTTAGGATTGTTAAATAAACTGCCAAAGTGAATCCCGATCACGCCCCCTTTTGATGCCACCGCTTTTGCCGCCTCGTCGGTAATACAACGCGGATGAGGGACTATACCGTAAAAACCGCCATGACTGTAGGTTATCGGATGTTTACTCGCCTCGGCAGTTTGTAGGATGGCATCATTGGATGCATGGGCTATGTTAATAACCATCCCAAGGTTATTCATTTCAGCGATAATCTTTCTCCCTAGATCATTTATCCCCCCCCATCGACTTACATCGTTGCATGTGTCTATAAACGCATTTGTGGTATTGTGTGCGGTAAGTTGTATGGACCTTAAACCTAAGCGATAAAGTGCCCTAAGTAAATTAATATCCCCATCCAAGTCAAACCCACCTTCTAAGTCAAGAAAAGCAGCCATTTTACCTTTCTTATTGATTCGTTTAATGTCTTTAGCATTAAGCGCCAATTCAATTACCGAGTTGTTATTTTTTATCTGATCTAGCGCAAGATTTATAACACGGAATGTGTTCTTTATCTCAAACCGTCCAGGGTAATAATGCTCAGGAGTATAAACCGTGAAAAACATGGCATCTAACCCGCCTTCTTTAGCCCTTGGTAAATCAACTGTTCCGTCAGAATATCTTTGACCAATATCAGTATTCATCAGCAACTCACGGGTCATAACATGTACATGTCCGTCCATCACAAAGGCTTCACGATGCAACTTAGGCATAAATTTATCCTGAGGTGTCACTAGAAGCTTCTTACTTCTAGTAGAGTCTGCTAACAAAGAATGTAGTGGCAATACACTTCCTGCTATTGGCAGTAATGTTAAGCCTTTAATAAGATTTCGGCGTTTCATTTATATATGCTTTTATTATTTCTATTTTTTTTGCTGCAAATAATTACAATTGATTTCTCGAGAAAGGCAAACAGGCTGCCTTCAGGAAACACCTATTAAATAATTATGGTTCTTTAAATACATATGGCTCGTACCTATTGATCAAACCCTCGGATGTAGGGACGAGAAGGTGGTCGCTCTCCTGTATTGAATTGAGGGCCACGGGTTGTACGGTAGCTCATGTTCATGTACGGCGTTTCGATACGGCGACCGACTGCAGAATAGCGACCATTCTCCCAGTTGGATTCCACATAGTGGTTTGTTATTCCGGTTGACAGCAGCAAACGTTCTGCATTGAATGGTTCCTTTTTGGTCACCATCATCTCAGTAATCCAATGTGGTTGGGCATTGGAAGCATGATACTGGTCAAAAGGACCAGCCCAACCTAACATAGAGATAATCGTAGGTTCATTCTGCCCTTCGATTTCTCCGGCAAAAGTCCAACCGACATCTCTTCCTGAGATTACGGCCGCTTTCGTTCCATCGTTGTATTCTACGATACAAACATTTGCTCGATCGTTTTCTTGAAAGTGACCCGGTTTTAGTTCAAATTCTTCCGCTACTCCATCAAGCAACTGGCTGGCCCAGGAATTGCGCTCGACCCATTCCCATGTTTCTTTCCCACGAATGGACTGTACTGATTTAACACCTGTTTCGCCTCCCTTTCGCCGCTCTACAAAAGCCTGAAGCACATCAATACAATGAAAAATACCGCCCTCATCGGAAGCACCTCCAACCACGATTGAATGCTTCAATGGCGTATCCATATCGAGTTCTTTCTCAGGTTTCCGATAATAGATTGGTATAGAGGAGCCCCCATTCAAAGGGAAATTTAACTCCCGGGATTTGTCAAACATCCACTTTGCTTCATCCCAATCGTAGGAGAGATGCTTGTCGTTAAAAACTGGAACAGCGCGTTTACTCTCTTCGAACACCCTTACAACCTGTTGGTAGATCCTCCATCTTGGCAGGAGCCAACGCCCTTTAAGGTCTTTTGGGTAATCCCCATGTTCTGCAACAATGACAACACCATCCACAGCCAATTCTTTTCCGCCTAGGGTTACTGCTTCCCCAACTGTCTTAAATATTGGAATACCTTTCGCTTTGGCTACTTTCTGACCCAGAACGCTTTCATCATGTTGATCCAGGTATAAACCGACAACTTCAACCCGGGACTTGGTATATGCTCCTTGCCACCAATAACCGTCAATAAGCTTGGTTACGATCCAGTCTGCATGAGATCTTGTAGCACCCCAATAGCTAACAAGCACTGCAATTCGAGGGCGGCTTTGTGCAGGCTGCGCAAAAGAACTAATTGGAAAGCCAACCAGAGCCGTCAATCCTGCCATACTGGCCATTCCAAGCATTTCGCGCCTTGTATAGAGGGGATTAGCATCAATAGTATTTGTAATTGGAAATGAATCTCCTGTTTCGTCGGGAATTTCGACATTTTTCTTTGACATAATGTTTAAGATTTCAGTGGTTAAATCGGAATTAGAATTCCTATCATTAACGTTAAATCTAAACAATTAATTTAATATTGGTTTTATAGACTACTCCTTTGAATTGGATGTTTCGATTGAATAAATCAAAATTCTCATTTCAAAACTTGCTCCAAATACTTTTAACCCGAAATAAACAATAGCTAATTTACCCCTTGATAAAATCTAGGAATAAATTAGCTATTTCGATGTTAATAGTACTTTTAAGTCATTTTTTTGGTCCCACTGTATTGTATCACACTTTTAAAAGACCTTAAATATTGGTGTTCAGGTTTTCATTTTTAAAGCTTGCTCCTTATGGGCCGCAATATGATCCGTCTTGCTACTTTTTATTTCATATTGAGGTGCTTTCTCGCTGGCATGATGGGTATACCCCTTATAATCAAAATCAGCTGTATGCACTTTTATGATGGCCCCTGATACATGTCCAGCCTCCGAGTTCCATGTAACCTCATCTCCTATTTTAAATTTATGTCCCATTTTTAATAAATCTATATTAAATCAATCATTCGACACTATTTATCACGAACCAATGCCATAAAAATCAAAAAATATCCAATACAAGGTTGATTATTGAACCATATTACTACAATTGGATAAAGAACCAAGAAGGTAACTTTTCCATTCAGCCAACACCATTTAGCCCCTTAATTTATAAAGTATTTGGAATCAATGGTTAACAACCTTTAACAAAGGCAAAATTTCCCGAATAAGTATTTCCAATTTGAATAGAAGTGGAAAAACCCATCAGGAAACCTTGCCATTAGTACAATCTTAATCTCAAATGAACTAGACAGGAATTCCTTCAGTCTTTTTCATTCGGTCCCAATTTCTATGTTGAGCAATGGCCTTTATAAAGGCCTTAGGTTCAGCATTGATCAATACCGCTTTATCCCCCTTAAAATCCTTCACGAAGGTTTCGTTCAAAAACTTTTCCCCTTCGTTGTCTGCAGCAATGGCTTTACAGTGTTTTAAAGCTTCATTAATAAACTTTTTGAACTTGGCATTTTTCAACAAGGCGTCGACAGATGATTGCCCCCCTGGAATATAAACAGCATCATACAACACACTTTCAGTGGTGGTGATACTTGCAGCAACAGGATGATCCATATCGGAGTCACACTTGATTGTACCACCATGTGGCGCAACTATACTTACGGTAGCATTTCCAGCTTCCAAAGCAGTTTTCATGGCTTTAAAATCATCCATATTGAACCCATCACCTGCCAAAACAGCCACCTTGCGCGTAGCTATACTGTCAAATTTAGTATTGGCTTGGCTTAATGGAGCTGATTTATCAAGGTAATTCTTTTTAGGTCCCGGCTGATAATCTTCAACGTTTGCATCTGCTCCTATCGCTTGATTAATGGGTTGTTCTATTTTATCAGGGACGCTCAATCCTAAATTACCAGCAACTTCCTCAGCCAATTCATTATCAATTTGCGCAATCATCCACAACATCCTTTCTTGGATATGCTTGTGGTTACATTTTCCTAATTCGAAGGAATAGGCATTGGCCACATGACTTTTTTCCCATTCTGCTAAACTTCTATAGAAAAGAGCTGGCTGAGAAAAGAAATCATTGAAACTTTCACTTCTGGCCCTTATTTTTTTCCCATCTATTCTTTCCTCATAAGAAGAAAAGGCCCCTTCTGCAATTTTAGAGAGATGTGGACATCCACCACCTAAGGTATTGGGAAAATAAGCAGTTTGTCCTTTGGGTATTTCTGTTTGCATATGCCCGTCACGCTGGTTGTGATGGGTCTTGACCACTGGTTGGTTGATTGGTATTTGATGGAAATTAGGACTTCCCAATCTGGAAAGTTGTGTATCACGGTAAGAAAACAATCGTCCCTGAAGCAAGGGGTCATTGGTGAAATCAATGCCTGGAACAATATTTCCTGGTAGAAAGGCCACCTGTTCTGTTTCTGCGAAAAAATTCTCAGGGTTCCTGTTCAAAGTCATTTTACCGATGATTTTTACAGGAACCATCTCCTCCGGTATTAATTTGGTGGCATCCAACAGATCAAAATCAAATTTATGTTCATCTGCCTCTGGTACGATTTGAACCCCTAGCTCCCATTCTGGAAACTGTCCGGAATCAATCGCATCCCAAAGGTCTCTTCGGTGAAAATCAGAATCTGCCCCACTTATTTTTGTTGCCTCATCCCAGGTAACTGAATGCACACCTAACATTGGTTTCCAGTGAAATTTTACAAAATGAGCTTCCCCTTTTTCATTGACCAAGCGGTAAGTATGAATACCGAAACCTTCCATCATTCTAAGGCTTCTCGGAATGGCCCTATCGCTCATTACCCAAATCTGATTGTGTAAGGTTTCCGGCGTAAGCGATATGAAGTCATAAAAAGTATCATGGGCCGAGGCCGCTTGAGGTATCTCTTTGTTGGGCTCAGGCTTCACTGCATGAATAAGATCAGGAAACTTCATGGCGTCCTGAATAAAGAAGATCGGCATGTTATTGCCCACCAAATCCCAGGTTCCCTCTTCTGTATAAAATTTCACGGCAAAACCACGAACATCTCTTGCAAGATCAGTTGATCCTTTGGAACCGGCAACAGTTGAAAACCTTACAAATACAGGCGTTTTTCTATTTGTATCTGTAAATATACCTGCCTTTGAGTATTGGCTAATGCTGTCATACAACTCAAAATACCCATGCGCTCCACTGCCTCTGGCATGTACAATTCGCTCTGGAATTCGTTCGTGGTCAAAACTTGTAATCTTTTCCCGGATAATAAAATCCTCCAGTAGTGTAGACCCCCTAACTCCCGCTTTCAATGAATTGTTTGTGTCATTCACTTTTACTCCTTGCCTGGTGGTCAATGCCTGGTCTGTAGGGTCCTTTGTGAATTTCTTTAATTGTTCAGATTTTGCTGTTTGTTGTTCCTTATTTTTCATGATTGTATATTAAAAGGGTTATACCCGAAACATGCAATAAACAATCTATTTCATTCCAAAATATAATCTTGGAAAATAAGCTAGAAATTTTATTTCACCCCTCAGGTTTAAGAAATCAAATCTAGTATGGCAATAAGATAAAGTATAGCTCAAAAGATTTATATGTTAGCTCTATCAAAATCAATCTTTTGTTTTAAGTTAAATAGTCTTTTATTTATTTCAAAAAAAATTAAAAAAACAGCTTTGTTAAACAGTTTATGATTCCATTGTTCGAATTGATCTCTATGACATAAAACTTGAGAGTGGTCTTATTAAAAAGTTATTTACGTTACTATTCAATGATTTGTTTTATGATTAGTTTCCAAAAAAGGTGAGCCTATAAAAAAAATTAAATTTTAATAAACATAGTCTTCAAGAATAGGTTTTAAAATAACTGAAAAGTTAATTTCAGTTTCAATTACCCGTATAAGTTTTCAAAAGCGGAATTAATAAAAATGAAAGCAATAAAAGAAATAGACGATTCGGCCTTATGCATTTATCGAAAAAAATGGGCTAGAGGTTTCAAGTATATTGACGAGAAAGGAAATACCATTAAAGACCAGAAAAAATTAAAAAGGTTGAAAAATCTTGTTATTCCTCCTATGTGGGAAGATGTTAAGATCTGCAGGTTTGAGGAAGGTCATATACAGGCTACAGGAAGGGATAAAAAAGGAAGGAAACAATACATTTACCATTCTATCTACGAACAAAAATGCCAAGAAGAGAAATTCGATAAAATGGTCAAGTTCGCAATGGCCTTACCAGAAATACGTAAAAAAGCGTATAAGGCTTTGAAGACCAAAGAATGGAGCAAAGCGAAAGTCCTTGGGCTAATGGTTTTAATTTTGGATGAATACGGTATTCGAATTGGTAACAAGGTTTATCAAAACAGCAATGAAACGATTGGGCTAACGACTTTACGTAGAAAGCATATGAAAATTGAAGGCGAAGCGCTTACCTTTCATTTTAAAGGTAAAAGTAAAATTGATCGTAAAGTGTTGATAGACGACACAGAATTGATCACCCTGATCAAGGATTCAGCAGATCTTCCCGGATATGAGATTTTTCGCTACCAGGATGAATGCGGAAACTTTCAAGCGGTAGACAGTGATGAAGTGAACAAATTTATTACTGAAAACATGGGTGAAGATTATTCTAGCAAATACTTTCGAACATGGGCTGCTTGTCGCATGGCTGTAGAATATTATCCTAAAGCCTTTAAAGAACATCAGAAAGCCAAACGAAAGAAATTTAGTAACATCCTCATAAAAATAGTGGCTTCAGAACTAGGAAATACACCAACCGTATGCAAAAACTATTACATCCATCCTGAAATTTTCAATCAAATTGAGCAGCAAACTTTACCACAACCCAATCCATTTAAAGCCACAAGAAGCGCATACAAGCTTTCCGCAAGTGAAAAGCTCGCCTTACACATAATCGAAAAAGCCTCAGAATAAGTTTTACTAATAAAGCTTTCTGAATTTAAAATCAAGCTAAAATATTTAGTCAATAAGACGGGTTATTAGGTTAAATGCTTACCAAATTTTAAGACCCAAAATTATCCCTTAATGATAAATACCCCTTTGTTTAACTAAAATCCACATTCTTTATTTTCTAAAACGACTCCCTATTCTTTTTGCAAGAAATACAATTGGTAAAGTGATCGCTCCCACTATCAAACCGATTAAAAACTCCGTAACAATTGAAGGCCATGTTGGCATCAAATGATGAAGGAATTCAATGTTATGTGCAAAAATACCTCCTGCAACTAAAAGCAAGGCAATTGTACCAATTATAGATAGACTTTTGATTACAATTGGTAAAGCTTTCACCAACAGCCTACCGAAAAAATCAGAAATACTGTTTTCTCCCTCATTATAGGCAATCAACTTTAACCCAAAATCATCCATCCTTACGATAACAGCTACAATTCCATAAACACCCATAGTAGCTAAAACAGCAATAATAGTTACCACAGAAACTTGAATCCAAATTTGTTCCTGGACGACTGTCCCTAAAGCTATAATTATAATCTCAACCGATAGAATAAAATCAGTAAAAACTGCTGATTTAATTTTATCCTTTTCAGTCGCCAACACTTCCTCTTTGGTTAATTTTTTATTAGGGATTTCAGCTTTCTGGTGTTGGTGGCCTGCCAAATAACCATAAACCTTTTCGGCCCCTTCGTAAGCCAGGTAAAACCCTCCCAATAATAGCACTATGGTAATAACTTTAGGCAGAAATGCACTCAATAAAAATGCGGCTGGCAAAATCATTAATTTATTAAAAAATGAGCCTTTTGTGATAGCCCATAGCACTGGAATTTCGCGCGATGCGATAAAACCTGAAGATTTTTCTGCGTTGACTGCCAAATCATCTCCCAAAATTCCAGCTGTTTTTTTCGCTGCTACTTTACTCATGGTAGCTACATCGTCCATAAGTGTGGCAATGTCGTCTAGTAATGCAAAAAAACCTGAAGCCATGTATATTAGTAGTTAAATGTTATAAATGATGTATAATTAAATTTTTGATTTGATTTTTTGTACTCACCTAGTAATCAAGATGCATTCAATAAAGTTTTTAAATTCAACCCTCGATTCAATATCTAGGTTCCCACCTACTTGAATAAGGCAAACAAATAATTTTTTGAGTTCTTCCAAAAAAGGTTAACAAAGTATCTTAGCCAAAAATAACAACAAAAAAAATTTAGTATGCTTAAATGGACAATCATTTTCGTTTTGTTAGCAATTCTTGCCGCTATGTATGGCTTTGGTGGCTTAGCTAAAGGAGCAGCGGACATCGCAAAAGTACTGTGTTTTATTTTCACAGGAATGGTAATTGGATCATTGTTTTCAAATTTCAAAAGAGTTTAAATCCTAATTTGAAATGACCGAGTAAATTAAAGGTCTGTACGATTCACTTGCAACTATATAAAAAAATATGATGGAAACTTAACCAATTGAAAGCATGCAAACTTTAGTGATAATTTTTAGCTGGTAGCATGTTAATTATAAGGTGATTAATCTCATTTTAGGCAATAGAATATCTACTATGAGAAGGTATCAATTTCAGAGAAGCTCAAAAAAAACCTATTGCAAAATACGTATTTAAAGATGCTTAAGGAGTATTTCCAATTTCCAATGGGCAAAAAAGAGACATTTCTTGCTTATTCACTTGTACAATGTGTATCTTCAATTATATAACAAGTGGTTAAAAAAAGTTGGAGTATTTGATCTCAAGTAAAATCAATAACTCTGAACACCAACCCCTTTGATAGTGAAATGGTGAAATAAATTCTCTTAATCTAAAGAAAACCATAAATGGAAAGCTTGTTTGAAACTACCTGGACGTCCATTGCTTTAATGGCAATTACTGCTGTAGGAATCTATATTACCGTTATTTTACTTACTAGAATCAGTGGGAAGCGAAGTTTTTCTAAAATGTCCAGTTTCGACTTTGCAATGACGGTAGCGGTAGGATCCATCATCGCAACAACCATTCTATCTTCAACAGTTAATTTGATTGAAGGGATGTTTGGTTTAATGATCGTCTATCTTTTACAAATCTCCATAGCTCTAGCCAGAAGAATTCAATTTGTAGAAAAATTGGTGGACAATACACCATTATTGTTGATGGATGGTGAGAAGATCCTGGATTATAACCTAAGAAAAGCCAGGGTTTCTGAAAGTGATCTCCGATCAAAATTGAGAGAAGCAAATGTAACGCAATTGTCACAGGTAAAAGCAGTAATTTTCGAAACTACTGGTGACATTTCAGTTCTCCACTCCCAAGGAGACCATGCTATAGATTTGTGGTTAATGAAAGATGTAAAAAGAACCTGAATTTAAGTATACGGATAGCAATGCGAAAAGCTAACTTATTTTAGAATTATTGGCTTTGAAGAGATGTTATTTATTAAAAAGACCAAAATTAAATGTCCGTCTATTAAAAGCCAAACCAAAAAATAGAGGCCAAAAAAAACAGGCATATATTCAAATATGCCTGTATAAAAAAAATCACCCTAAATTTTGGATTGCTACTCCACTAAATCTTCCAATGTTTTTATTTGCTCCAAATCAGTTCGAATTTTTATCGCATGATTCTGGATTATTTGATCCAACATTATAGGTAAATGTTGTACTCCCAATAATTCTTCATACTCCTCCAATGCGGCTCTGTCACCTCGGATGGCTTCCTCAAGCATATCAGCATCTGTATTACCTGAAAAAAATGATTTTGCATCCATCCAGGCACGGTGTATCGTTCCGGTAAAACTACCCTCAGTATTCATTTCATCGAAATTAGCAGCCAATTCTCTCTTTAATCTCAAATTGAAATCCCTACGTTCATTTGCCCTCTTTAGAAAAAAACTTCTTAGTCCTGGATGTTCAGTATTCGCGGCAGCGGTTTCATAACCTTTCTCTGCATCTTTGTTTTTTTCTAAAATTTCTGCTAGTTGTTCGTTTAGTTTTCTATTTGTCGTTTCCATTATTTTATAGTTATAGGTTCAATACGTTTATAAATTTAAGCGTAAATACCGCATCAACTTAACTTAATAAGATACTTTATTAGCTTAGAAAAATGAAATGACATTGTATACAGTCAGAAAAAATGGCTATAAATATCAGACTTATTCTGTCCTATTGTAGTGACCAAACGATTCATTTTCTCAGTAGAGAGAATAGCCAAATGAAATGGAACTTATCGAAAAGATATGGAATTTCAATAATGAAAAAAATTATTATAAATTTAAAAAAACCAATAACTTGACTATGTAATTTGAGAAAAAAAAGCCGAATAGGTAATTGAACTCCTATTTGTAATTCCCGCTTGGCTATGATTGAATTATACCTCTAATGTAGGTGATCTTTTAAAAATGTTAGGTTAGGTGCATTTTTCAGGTAAAAACATAGTAAAGGTGGTTCCTTCCCCCTCCACGCTTTCAGTTTTAATTGCGCCATTATGGTTGTTTATTATTTTTTTGACTATGGCCAGACCAATTCCGGTACCTTCATATTCATGCCTGCTATGAAGTCTTTGGAAAACTTCGAATATTTTCCCATCCATACCTTTGGGTAGGCCTATTCCATTGTCAGAAACGGATATAGCAAAGTATCTTTTATTTTGGTTTAATTTTAAATAATGCCTTTGATTTGCCGGAACTTCCGAAGCGCTAATAACAATTTCAGGCGGCAACCCTTTCTTCGCAAATTTGATGGCATTGCTTATCAAATTTGTAAAGACTTGATGCATCTGGAATAAAATGGCGTCTATTTCAGGAAGATTTTTTACTGTGATTTTTGCATTGGCCTGCTCAATAATACTATTATTTTCCTCAATCACCTGCTTCAATATAACATTTAAATCTGTTTTTTCATATTTTGTAGCATCATCATTGGATCTTGAAAAAGCAAGCAGATCGTCAATCAGGGTTCGCATTCTACCTGCAGCAGATGTGATTTTATCAAAATGTTTTTTTCCTTTTTCTGATAGTCTTTCCTGCTCCTTTTCCATAATCACAGAAGTATACATTTGAATTTTGCGTAAAGGCTCCTGAAGATCGTGACTTGATACATAGGCAAATGATTCTAAACCCTCATTTGCATTTTCGAGTTTCGCTATCGAATCATGTAATTTTTCATTGGCATCTAATAACAAGTTGGTTCTTAAATCAACCTGACTTTCCAACTCCTTGGTGAAATTTTCTAATCTCTCCCTCGATAAAACCTGGTCAGTAACATCAGTAGCTGTTACGATTACTCCTGGAATGGCGTGGGCTATTTCTGGAAGAGGCAGGTAGTGGTAATCCATATAGAATTCTTGGTCCCTACCATCAATAGTGATGATCACCTTAGAGGCCTTGTCTTTTATAGCCAGACCTGTAGTCAAAACCTGCTGAAGTTCGCCTAGATATTTCTGATCCTTTAATTCTGGGAATACCTCCGCTAAATTTTTCCCGTCTACCTCTCTCCATTTTCTGCCCCAAAAATAATTGAGCATACGCTTATTGGCCATTTCTATCTTCAAATCTTTTCCTCTCAGGATTGCCATCGCTATAGGTGAATGCAGCATAAGATTTCGGAACTGACTTTCATTTTCTGCCAAAACATACTTTGACTCAACTAAATCAGTCACCTCATTGGTTACCAACATTACTTCAGCAACTTCTCCTTCACAAAAAGTAATGGGGTGGATAATAAAATTGAAATAGGCGTCTTTAATTCCTCCATTTATTTTGATATTGATTTTAACCTCTGTGCCACGTATCGCCTCTTGTTTACTAAATACTTCCTCAAACAAACGAGCAACCGTATTTCTAACTTCAGGCATTGCTTCAAATAATTTTTTACCAACAAAGTTCTTAGCGTCCCTATCCACAAATTTTAACATTGTATTATTAGCCATCTCGCTCACTAATTCCTTGCCTTTAAAAATAGCTATGCCTACAGGAGCTTTGAATACAATATCTCTAAAACGTCTTTCTTCTTTTTTTATCTGAGCATTGGCATGCTTTAACTTCTTTTCATAACGAACCTGCTCTGAAACATCTTGTAAGGTTCCATTGAAGCGATAAAAGACTTTGTCATTATTAAAACGTGTTCTTCCCAATGCACGCACTATTTTGACTTCTTTAGTTTTGTGATTAATTATGGAAAAGGTATCAGAAAATTTACTTTCCTCTGGGCCAACAAATGCTTTTTGAATATTATTCATCACTCGAGCTTTGTCTTCTGGGACTATGGCCTCGAAAGCATTTTCCATAGTAACGGAAGCTCCTTTTGAAATACCCAACCAATCCATTAATCTGTCATTCCCTTGAAAGGCATCAATAGCTGGGTTGTAATCCCAGGTTCCCATCTCTGCTGCATCTATTGCAAAGGCCAGTTGATTTTCACTTTCTTGTAATTTTTTTAGGTTCAATACCGCCTCGGTAGTTTCTATGCAGGTAATTAAAATCCCATCTGTTTCTTCCTTATCGCCAATCAGAACACTATAACTAAATGTCCAATATACATCTTCCATTTTCCCATTGCGGTAAATGGAAACAAGCTGATTTTCATGCCAGGTTGCTTTTCCTGTTTGCCATACGCTATCTACCTCTTTTTTTAAAGTTTCAATAAGTTCAGGAAAGGCATCTTCAAATTTTTGACCTACAATAAACGGATGCTTCCCATCTTTGCCAAGGCTAGGCCTGTACGCGTCGTTGTAAAAACAGTAATACTCTTTTCCCCAAAGAATGAAATTTGGAAAGGCCGTTTTAAGCATACTACTAACTGACATCCTTAAAGACAATGGCCAATCTTCGGGAATGCCTAATGGATGATTCATCCAATCTTTATCACAAATAACCCTACCCATCTCTCCTCCATTTTGTAAAAATTTTGGCGTAGATTGATCCTTTCTAAATTCATCTTTCATATATTTTGACATTAATAATTCATCAATTACTACTGACAAATCCCGATGAAAACTATTCCTTCAAAATAAATCTTTTAAATACATTAGCGCATTGTGCTGCTATTAAAAATAAGCGAATACATTGTAGAAATTTCATATAATTATTTCAAATGATGGGAGATGAAAACAAGATTCATACACTTGTTTACTAAATAATTTACAATCAGACCTCATTGAAATAAATTGCTGCTGCCACAATCTTTAAAACGTACAATTTGAGTCAAAACAAAAATGGTGTTTAACACAGGAGGTATATTAAATTCCAACTGATTTGGATAAATAGCTCTATTGCCAAAAATATAAATTATTATTTAGCAGACCCCAATTATCTATAATTTAGAATACTACCTTTAAAACTAATAATTTGCATGAAATTTATGGCTAAAGAGTTCTATTTTAATCGTTCAAATTGATCGTTGGCCTTGGTATATATTACAATATTATAACAAATTGGTCTTGAGCATTTGTGTTCCCTTTGGTGTCCATTATGGAATTCACAGACTTATCCAACAATTTTTTCAGATGATTGAAAGAAATAGGTTTTTGGATGTATTGGTTAGCGCCATTTTCTTTCAATAGATCTACTACATTGTTATTATACGTGGTAGAATATATTATAATTTTAATCTCAGAAAATTCAGGAACATTGCGAATATTTGTAAGACATTCAAATCCGTTTTTAAGAGGCATGTATAGATCGAGATAAATGGCATCTGGTAATGGAGTATTGGCATAGAGGCCTTTCATTAATTCAACTCCATTGTCAAATTGACTTACTAACTTTTCTATGGGTAATTTCTCCAAACCCTCCAAAAATATTTCCCTATCATCTCTATCGTCATCGGCAATAAATAGCCGGATTGGTTCCATATCAATTTTTATTTAATGGGATGTTTAAATCACCCTGTTCTCCTAAATCTGCATTATCACCCGTTATGGCACTAATTCCAATTTTCAATAAACTAATAAACTTCCCACTTTCCGTATCCCAATATTGAGCTTCTTTTGGAATTATTTTAATAGCTGTCAAATTGGGATCATCAACACCATCAAACCAGGCATCATCCACACTTTTATAATATTGCTCCAAAACTGCCTTATCTCTATAAATAACGGCTTGGCCAAATACCGTCAAAAACCTCATCTCATTCGGTTTGGCATAAATCAATTGTATATTATTGTTTTTACTAATATTCTGGTTGTGCACACTTTGGTCACTGCTCAAAAACCAAATGCATCCTGCCCTATCGACCTCCTTGGTACTCATTGGAACATTATGGGGAGGTAAGGATTTTAAATTTGTTCCCATTATAGCAAAACGTATGTCTTCCGCCAAATCTTTCAATTTGGATATGGCTTCCTCATTAAATAAGTTTTCTCTGCTCATATTTTTACTTTTTATTTACCCTAAATATAAAGCAGAAATATCTATTGGGATGCTACTATTGAATCAGAAATTAACTCAAAAAAGATAACCTTCTTAATCCTTTAAAGCTTTTAGCTCAAACAAATTTTGTATTGATAATAATAGTCTCTCAAAAGGTTATTTATGGTAATGTGGCCCTTCGATTCCAAACATAATTTGTGCGGCTTAATGCAGCTAAATCAATGACCATCAATTTCCTGAAAAATACAAGCCAATTTCAACAAAGCCGTTTCAAAGTTCATCCATTTGAAGAAAACCCAGGATAACAGCTCATACCCCCATCAACAAAAATCGATGTTCCATTTATATATTCGGATTCATCAGACGCCAACCAGCTTGCCACTTTACCGATCTCATCGGGCACTCCAATACGCTTGTAAGGAATGAGCTTAAGAAGTTTTTCCAAACCTTCTTCCGAGCTCCAGGCCTCTTCATTAATCTCTGTTTTTATTGCGCCGGGGGCAATACTATTGCATCTGATTTTGGAGGGTGCATATTCCTGGCAAATACTTTCCATCAACATTAATAACCCTCCTTTCGAAGCTGCATAATTTGAGTGTCCCGCCCAAGGGATTTCTTCATGTACGGAACTGATATGGATGATCTTGCCAAGCGAATTTGAAACATCAGGACGCATTCCCCTCCTTAAAAATTCAATTATGGCCTCTTTTGCACATAAAAATTGTCCTGTTAGGTTAACACCAATAACTTTTTTCCAATCTTTCAAAGGCATTTCGTGTAATTTGTGATCGATTTGAACACCAGCATTTGCTACCAACACATCCACTGTGCCAAAGTGGTCTATTGTTTTTTTAAAAAGATTTTTCACATCCTCTTCTTTACTAACATCACCTTTTAAAACAAGTGTGTCTCCACAGTCAGCATTATTATTGATCCAATGGGCAACTTCCTCGGCTTCCACTTTACTTTTCCGGTAATTGACCACCACATTTGCTCCCTCACAGGCCATTGATTTGGCTATGGCACTACCTATTCCCGCACTTGACCCTGTTACAATACATGTCTGATTTTCAAGCCTTTTATTAATTTTGTTCATGTTCATTTTACTAGGTGATTTTAAAAAACCAATTTACTTCAGTCCAACAAATTTTGTTGATCTTAAAAAGTAAAAAATGGACGCATTCCTTTCAAAGTAAAAAATATATTTTAGAGATAAAATTTTATCTTTTAGAAGCTTATTCCTCTTTAAATTAAACTTTATTTTACGTAGTTAATCTAATCAAATAATGGAAACAGCTACAATAAATAATGATAAGGCTTTATTGGACGGAATGGGTGCAATTCCCTCCCCCAAGGAAGGTACAACATTCCGTGTTTGGGCACCGAATGCAGATAATGTCTCCGTGGTAGGGGATTTTAATAATTGGGATGAGGATCAACACCCCATGAACGCTGAAAATAATGGCTATTGGGCCATTCAAATCCCATCGGCCAAAATTGGTGCAGAATATAAATTCGCATTGAAATCTAATGGCAATAGTGTGCTAAAAAATGATCCCTATGCGAGGCAAATGACCCATAGCAATGGCAATTCTGTGGTAGCAAGTAGAACCTTTAATTGGCAAAACAATTCTTTTAAAATACCCAGCCTAAACCAATTGGTTATTTATGAGATGCATATTGGCACCTTTCACCAAAAACTCAATTCAGGGGAACCAACCATTGGAACATTTAAAAGCGCCATTGATAAATTGACATTCCTCAAAGAAATGGGTATCAATGCCATTGAAATTATGCCAATAGCAGAATTTTCAGGAAGTATTTCTTGGGGATATAACCCTTCCTCTCCCTTTGCTATCGAGACGGATTATGGAACTCCTGAGGATTTCGCGTCTTTTGTAGATGCTGCCCACAAACATGGCATGGCTGTATTAATGGATGTGGTTTATAACCATTTTGGTTCCTCCGATTCTGATTTATGGCAATTCGATGGTTGGAATGAAAATGACAATGGTGGCATCTATTTCTATAATGATTATCGGGCAGAAACTCCATGGGGACATTCAAGGCCAGACTATGGAAGGCCAGAAGTTCGTCAATACATAAGGGACAATGCCTTAATGTGGTTGGAGGATTACCGCTGTGATGGTCTGCGGTGGGACGCAACTTCTTATATCCGTTTTGTAGAGGGAGGAACCGGATACGAAAGGAATGAGATTTTTGAAGGTAAAAAAATGATTCAGGATATTAATGGTGAAATAAGGGCCAAATATCCAGAAAAAATATTGATTGCAGAGGACCTAAATGCAGACACAATAATTACGCAAGACCAATGCTTTGATGGGCTTAATTTTAATGCTCAATGGGATTCTCATTTTGTCAACAAAGTACGGAATATTTTGATCCACCTGGAGGACGAATCGCGAAATTTACAGGAGGTTGTCAATGCTTTGACTTTTAAATACAACAACGACGTATTTGAGAGAATTGTCTATACAGAATCACATGATGAAGTAGCCAATGGAAATTCTCGAATACCTGAAGAAATTCAACCTGGAAAGGCTGATGGAGAATTTGCTAAAAAACGCTCTATACTTGGTGCAACACTGATATTTACATCTCCTGGAATCCCTATGATATTTCAAGGTCAGGAATTTTTAGAAGACGGTTATTTTAATGACAATCAGGGTCTTGACTGGAAAAAGGCATCTCATTTTGAAGGAATTGCAAAATTGTATCAAGACCTAATCAAAATGAGATTGAGCCAGGAAAAAGCGTTCCAAGGATTACAAGGTCAAGGCATAGAAATTATCCATTTTAACCAAGAAAATAATGTGCTGGCTTACCTCAGAAGCCATGATGAATACCCTGAAAACCCAGTTTTGGTTGTTTTAAATTTCTCTAATAGGAGGTTTGATCATTATGATATAGGTATTCCATTTGGAGGATCCTGGGAGACCAATTTTAACAGTAGTTTTTCAGGATACGATGAAGACGCTTTCTATACAGCTCACACTGATTTAAAGGTATCGCATGATGAAGATTATGACAACCAACCTCATAAATTGACCTTTTCAATTGCTGAATATGGTGCATTAATTTTTACCAGAAAAATGGAATAGACAATCTATTAATCGCTTAAACCACGTCAAATCAGCTATTTAATTGCTGTTTTCGGAGTGGTTTAAGCGATATTTCAGCCACAAACCTGCGCTCTTTAAGGGTTAAAATTGAAAGAAATGTTATTTTTTCAAATTATGCTTGAATAACGAAATTATGTCTTTTAAGCGCTGAACATGGGTCCTTCCAATCTGTGTCTAGGGTACTTTTTAGGATATGCACCATTTCCGATTGACTATATGGTTTTTGAATATATCCGTTTGCACCTAGATTATAAGATTTATCAACATCAGAAGGGTTAAAGGAAGTTGAAAAAATAATGATACAAATATCTTTCAAACGGACATTATTCCGGATATTTTCCAAACACTCAAAACCATTCATTAAAGGCATGTTGAGATCAAGAAATAAAATATCAGGCAATTCAGCGTACTCATCATTTAAGTATTCCATAAGTTGGATACCACCATTAAAAATAATTGTTCGGACATTAACATTTATAGAAGCTATCGCATCTTGAAATAGCTCGCAATCGTCTGAATCATCATCCGCTAAAATGAGCAAATTTTGATTGAATTTTTTTATTAAATCGGTCATTATAAATAAATTATCCCAAAGTTATTCTTATTAGAACAAGGTAATATCCTGAAAACAAATTTAACAATACTTTGGAGTAGCTTAACTTCAAAAATAAGACCAAAGTATAATGCCTCTTTGCGTTAAAAAAACACAATATGAAACTACCTTTTAACGATTGAATATCATAACCTTTCACAAATCTCGCAGAACAAATTACCTGTCAACTATTTACATTCCAAGATACCCTGCATGACATCTTAAGGGAACAAATGGTTAAGAAATACAATGGGTAATGTAAACATTAAATCCTTTTGAACTTCTCTACTCCTGTTTTTTAATCCGGAAGAACTTAGTAGAAATAGAAAAACAGCCTAAAGTTGCCTTCTTGTTTTTAGAAAAACAAAAAAGAACTACTGAAAATAATCAAATAGCAATATCCCAAATCCTTAAACGGATACCCATTCAATTTATCAGCGATTTTTTTTACGAAAGCTTGTCTTTAATCCGAAATATACAAAAGACCTTCTATTACCTGCTGAAATCACTTAAAAAAATCAGCCACTTCGTTGCAGTTTTGTATTCTACCTTACGGTAGACAGTTTCACCATAGCGATGTTATGCTGAAACCTCCAAACAACCTGATTTTCTAGCGATTACAACATTTCCCATAAACACGGAAAATCCTATTACATAATCCGGGTTTAATCTTGCATGCAGAAGACATTCAAGGTGCTGAGGATTAATTCCCTAGACTTTAAAAACATAAAAATTTGTGAATAAAAAATTAACCTAATGACACATTTCAATCATTTATTAAACTGAAAAATAAGTTATACAATTAATTATTTTGAATAACTAATATGGATTAAAAGATCCCTTAACAACCAAGTCATTTCAATATGAAGTTGAAGAATTTCAGCAATTAAATTTAAAGACTCGTTTGAATTAAGGTAGATAAAATCATCTTTTAAATATTTACGTATAGCTTTAATAATCAAATGATGATCTCCTAGTAGGTTTCTAACGAAATATTCTGAATTATTTTTATTGGAATCAAATTCATTTAAATGAGCATTTTTTAATCCTTTAGTAAGTGTGCCCTGAAAATTAAAATTTAGTTTTCTGATCTGTTTATTAATAATATTAATAGCCTTTTCTAAAACTTCAATATTTTTATAGAAAAAATTATTCACCTCACTTTTATTGGTTAAAACCATAGAAGAAGCGCCTAAAGTTTTGGCATAAAGAACAAGTTCATCAGCTAATAACTGTTGAAATATTTTAATATTAACTTTCACGCTTAAATCAGTAAGCTGAATATCAGTTTCTGTTGTTTTCATTTCAAATTTTATTAAAACCAATGAATAAACTTCTTCAACCCTATTTTTTCAATAGATTATTTTATCCTAAACTGACATAATTCCGCTATTATTTGATGGAATAATTTCCGTAGAAAGTCATGAAGTTCTGTGGTAAACCTGAGTTTAATCCGGGGTTTTATTGGCTCAAAAAAGCCGTCTAATATCTAGACGGCTTAAGGTTGGTTGTTCGTAATTATAATAGTTGGTCTGTTTTTAATATCTTAAGCCGACAGGCTCATCAACTGTTGTTTTTCCTTATACTCTTTTGGACTGCAATTGTATTTTTGTTTGAAAATTTTCGAGAAATAGCTCCTGCTAGTAAAGCCAACGCTGTACACCACTTGTGAAATATTGAGGTCTGAAGTTTTGATAAGCTCCTCTGCTTTCTCTACCCTTAACGCTCTGATATAATCGCTCACAGTAGTTCCATGCATGAGTTTGAAACCTTCTTGTAATTTCCCAGGAGACAATCCGGATTGATGACTTAATTCTGAAATACAATGTTGTGTTTCAGGAAAGCTTTGAATTGTTTTAGAAATTTCGCGCACCGCACCCAATTCTCTATTTGTTAAATTCCCTTTATTCAAGGCTTTATTTTTCAGGTCATCGGCATGCTGCTGAATTTCATAGGCAAGGATCAAGTGAACCAAACCTTCAATCATTAAACTTCTTACAATCCCACGCTGCTGTATGGCTTCGAGTTGTTGAATTTTATCAGCAATTTTCAAATTGTAGGACCCTATATATATTGAATTATGTGATTCCTTTTCTCCTAGAAATGACTTCTGAATCCTATAATTCAAATTGTGTTTTTTCAGAATCTTATGATTTGAAGAAGTCTTTACAACAATTAGAGAAATCTTAATATGTTCACCCTTAGAAAAATGCAGGACATTTTCTTCAAAAGCTTTATTCGTGAGAATACCTGTCTGAAAATTCTCGAGAACCTTTTTACCTGACTGACTACCGAAACTATGGATTACTTTTCCCCGCAAACAGTACGCAAAACAAATAGGGGGATTTTCACCTGTCCCTGCGCGTAAAACAAAGTCTTGTGAAAATTTTACATCAAATTCCAAAAGTGAAATGCCACTCTTGAAAGTAATACCTCTAATCCGGCCACGACCAAATTCATTGTCAATATCCAGAATATGTTCTTTTACTTTAATACTGAGATTTCCACTAAAATTTTGTTGCAATTGATCGAACATATTTTTAATGGCTGTTGAAGAAAGGGATATAGTAGTCATAATGTCATTAATAGGGTTAAACATTAATTTTTTGAGCCTCGACTCAAGTAAATTGGTTTATCAATTCAAACAATGATCAAGTGGTAAACTCCCCTTAAATCAAGCTCTATTTAGGATAGTAAAAGCATTTATTTTTTGACCGCTCTCAATCACAAATAGATCCGTTGATTGTTTATCTCAAATCCTTCAACAAATATCACAAAGTCGGCACAGAATAAGTTACACAACTTTGGGTTTGCGTTACAAAATTTCATGTTCCAAGTAAAAATTAGGTAGTTCTCAACCTATTGCAGGTTTAAAAACCTCATGCTTCACGAGCTCAAACCGACTAATAAACAATTAAACATCAATACATTAACACCTAAAAAAATAATATATATAGTGCTTTAGGCAACCCAATTTATTCAAATCTCTGAGCAGAAAGTTGTATCTCTAGAGCTATACTAAATCGAAACATGCCTGTCCTTACTATATCTGTTTCATCACAACGGATCTGTAACCCTATCGACAAATGGTTTTAATTTTTGATGCAATACTTTCTGAAAAGGAAAGGAGATCTAATTGAATAAGTCAAGTTTTAGGCTTTAACCGTTTTATTCAATCTGATTGTTCCAAGAGAATATTAAAAAATGATTTCAGTATGGTTGGTAAAAAAATCAAGCAATATATCCTTTAAAATCACTGCTTACAAGATCTTTGTTTAATCTTAAAGGTTAAAACCTAAACAAAAAAGTATTTCGATTCATATTAGAAGTATGGTACTGCCAATTTAAATGCAACACCCTTTCAATCACTTCCTTAAGTTTACTAAAGCTGGTTGGTTTATTTATATAAATATTGGCTCCATTAACAAAGGTTTCTTCAATATCCTGTTCAGAGGAAGAGGTAGAATAAATGGCTATAATAAGGTCTTTCAATGCCGCATTTTGTCTAATTTCCTGCAAACACTGCATGCCATTCTTGGCAGGCATATTTAAATCTAGAAATATTAAATTTGGTTGCACAACATCAGGCAGAAAAAGATAATCCATTAATTCCTGACCGTCTTTAAAAAGGGATAGCTTTGTTTTTATAGACAGCTGTTTAATTGCCTCATCAAAAAGCATTCTATCATCTTCATCGTCATCAGCAAGTGCCACACTCAGATAGTTCGTTTCCATTGACAGAATTTAAGATTTGATACTTTGAAGTGTATTGGTTTTTTTTCGACGCATAATACGCTGAAAACTACTTGGAGTAAGCCCTGTTGTTTTTTTAAATTGACCAGACAAATGGGAGACACTGCTATAACTCAAACGATAAGCGATTTCCGTAAGCGTCAAATCTTCGTCACATAATAATTCCTTTACAAGGTCTACTTTTCTTAAAATCACATAATTCTCAATGGATGAATAGGTGTTTTCTGAAAAAACGGAAGACAAATAGGAATAGGTATAATTGAGCTTATCTGACAAATAACTGGAAACTTTTAATATTCGTGCATTCTCATCATTCAACATTTCGTCAATGGTGTTTTTAATACGGTCTACAAGTGTTTCTTTTTGGTCATCCAAGATTGTAATGCCATATCTTTTCAGCGCATTATTAAGTGCTTCCTTTGCTTCAACTGATAATACCTCTAAGGTGTTTACTTCTCCTAATTCTGTTGCTGAGTAGGGAATTTGAAGCTTCTCCAATTGCTCTCGCACGATGGTTTCACAAATTACCTTAAAATTATATCTTAGATAAATTTTCATTAAAAATGATCCAATTATTGTTTGTCCTCATGAATTGAAGCAAGATAATCACAAATTTCATATTAAAACGGTGAAATTTCAATAAAAAGCGATGCCATCAACTTTATGTACTCAAGTAGGTAGATATCATTTTCCATAGATTTACTACTGTTGACAGCAGAAATTAGCAGCTTGGGCTCAAAAAATCAGCACCTTGACCTTTTCAAGAGACAAAATCAAAAAAAGCGGATTCTCCATTTAAGGAAAATCCGCTTTACAAATGCGTTTTTAAAACTGACTTTTAATTGTCATCGGTTGCGTCATCAATTTCATCTTCTACTTCTTCAGCACCTTCCTCAATGGCATCACCAGTATCTTCAACTGCTTCCTCTATTTTATCGCCTGTCGTTTCTTTTTTTTCTCTGCAACTTGATAGCGACAGAAAAGAGGTGGTCATTAAGGCCAATAGCAAAATATTAATATAACGTTTCATAAATTCTAACTTTAGTTTAAGTGATTACAAAATAATATAACTTCAAAATTTGGTTTGTTAATCTTAAATAACTTTTCGTTAAACACCTTTTCGTCCAAAAATCAAGGAAATCAGGAATAAGACAACGAAAATAAAGAAGATTACCTTGGCGATAGAAGCTGCTCCTTCGGCAACACCGCCAAAACCGAATATCGCAGCAATAACTGCGATAATAATGAAAATAATTGTCCAACGTAGCATAGTGATTTTTTTAGGGTTGTTAATACTAAATGAGGCAGTTTAATACCTTCGGGTCAAAATTATCAATTAAGATTCAACACTATTGTCTCAATAAATTCAAATCTTGCTTCAATCCATTTTCAGAATATTAATTTAATTTTAATAGCTATTCTGCATTCTCGGTAACCTTAGGTGAAACTTTCCAAATAATCCCTCCATCATCGTCATTAACCAAAAGCGAGCCGTCTGGGGCTACAACCACGCATACAGGCCTTCCAAAAACTTCACTCTTCTCTTCGTTTGCAATAAATCCCGTAAGAAAATCTTCGGCCTTTGTCGGCTTCCCATTTTTGAAAGGAATAAAAATAACTTTGTATCCAGAAAGGTTCGCGCGGTTCCATGAGCCATGTTGTCCAACAAATGCCCCATTTATATATTTCGAAGGGAACTTATCAGCAGTATAAAAAGTCAAGCCCAATGATGCCGTATGACTTCCAACAGGCACATCAGGTACAATGGCCTTTGCAACCATTTCATCATGGGGATCATCTTTCCATCGGGGATCTTTAACCTGACCGTAATAACTGTAAGGCCAACCATACCACCCACCATTTTTTACACTGGTAATATAATCTGGCACCAGGTCATCTCCCAACTTATCGCGCTCATTTACAGCCGTCCAAAGCTCTCCAGATACAGGATTGAAATCCATTCCTACAGGGTTCCTAAGCCCATTGGCATAAATAATTTCCCCAGAACCATCTGGATTAACTTGTAAAATATTGGCCCTTCGCTCCTCTTTTTCCATTCCCTGCTCGCCCACATTGCTTGCAGATCCTACAGAGATAAAAATTTTATCTTTTTCTTTACTGGCAATGATATTCCTTGTCCAATGATTATTGTAGCCACTTGCAGAAAGTGAAACTATTTTCTCGGCTTCTGCTGTCAATTTTGTATCCCCTTCCTTATATGGATAGCGGTAAAGGCCATCTGTATTCGCCACATAGAAAAAATCATCAAGAACCAGCATACCAAAATTTTGGTTTAGATTTTCCAAAAAAATGTGCTGTTCGTCAACAATTCCATCGCCATCATTGTCCCGCAAAAGGGTAATTCGATTTGCGCTGTTTTTAGTATTTGATTCCGCTACAAAAATATCTTCATTGGGAGCAATATAAGTCCATCTGGGATGATCAAGGTTTTCAGCAAATCGGGTAACAACAAATCCTTCCGGGGCTTTAGGTGTCACACCTTCAGGCCAGTCAATCATTTTACTTTGATTGGTTACCGATTCCGAAACGAAAGGTGCTTCCAAAATTAAGTCACCTACAGTAGTTTCAACGGTAACACTTCCATTGTCAGCGAATTCTTTTTTTTCAGTTTCGGATAGCTTTCTTTCCTGACACCCTAAAACACTTACCATTAATATAACCAACAACCATCTTTCCATTTTTTTAATTTTTATACTTCAATTAATCGGTTCCGTTTCGAAACAGGATATAAATGTTAACCTAGATCGATTTCATTAATACGAAGAGTAACCCACCTAACTCAAAAATGTTTTGTCGATAGGTAGATCCACCATTTTCTTACACCTAATTAAATTTTAATAATTCTCAGGTCAAATAGAACAAATCGTGTACCATAATTTATGATGACAATAAATACTACAGAAAATTTAGGTAGGTTGTAGGGTCTGAAATGGTTTTAATATTTTGAGAGAATACGATGAAATTCAAAATTGATTTTAATGAATCTATAGATGGTTATTAGATAAATCGTTTAATTATGTCAGTAAAAAAGATTGATTTCGGAATGGGTTGAAATGGAATTCAATTTTCAGTACCAAGTACATGGAATTTCTTAATGGAACCTATTTATAAGCCATCATAAAAACTATCTTTGAGTTGACAATAGAAAATATCTTTGAAGATGAAACAACTTAATTGCGATATTTTAATAGCCGGAGGAGGTCCTGGAGGTATACCTGCGGCATTAGCTGCGGCTAGAATTGGTGCAAAAGTAATCCTTTGTCAGGATAGATCTGTTTTAGGTGGCAATGCTTCTAGTGAAGTTCGAATGCACATAGTGGGTGCAGATTGTAGTGGTAAGCGAGGTGAATATTTATCTGTTGAGGCCCGAGAATCCGGTATTATAGAAGAGATCCGTCTTGAAGCAAGTGTAAATAACCCCCAACGGTCGCCATCAGTTTTCGACTTGATTTGGTATGACAAGTGCCGAAATGAACCCAACCTTGAGTTAATGCTCAATACCAGGGTCTATGCAACTGAGGTACAAGACAAAACCATCAAAAAGGCTTTCGCAAGAAGAGAGTCTACAGAAGATGAATTTGAAATTGAGGCCCAGATATTCATTGATTGCACGGGAGATGGCACTATCGGTGCATCCTCTGGAGCACCCTATTTTGAAGGTAGAGAGGCCAAATCTACTTTTGGTGAAAGTTTGGCGCAAGATAAAAGTGATAAATTAAGATTGGGCTCATCGCTCATGTTTCAGGCTAAAAAATATGGGCAACCTATGCCTTTTACCCCACCAATCTGGGCCCGGAAAATAACAGAAGAAGACCTCATTCTCAGACCGCATGCTACCCCAGCCATGGACATGGATTTGGGATTAGAATATGGGTATTGGTGGCTGGAATGGGGTGGAACGCTGGACACCATTAAAGACAATGAGCTCATAAGAGATGAATTACTCGCAATATTACTGGGAGTTTGGGACCACGTGAAAAATGGGGGCGAACACGGGGCAGACAATTGGGCCTTAGAATGGTGTGGATTTCTGCCTGGAAAAAGGGAAAGCAGAAGATTTATAGGACAGTATACCTTAACGCAAAACGACATTCAAGAGGCAAATGCCTTTGAAGACGCCATCGCTTTTGGTGGATGGCATATTGATATTCATCCGCCTGCTGGGGTAGATGCGATCAATGAATCCCCTTGTATTCATCATGATGTGCCCCACCTCTATCAAATACCATTAAGAACTACCATCAGCAATACCATCTTCAACCTGATGTTTGCAGGGAGAAACATCTCCGCAAGCCACGTGGCATTTGCGTCAACGCGTGTGATGGCTACCTGCGCTGTGGTAGGACAAGCAGTTGGCACTGCTGCGGCTTTGGCCGCAAAGGAGCACATAGCTCCGGCGGATATTGTATCCAATAAGGAATTGCTAAGCAGTATCCAACAACAGCTGTTAAAAGACGATGCATTCATCCCTGGTATATCAAACGAGGATGAAAATGACATGGTGAAATTGGCTCAGATTAAAGCCGAATCCGAACAGAAAGATGGACAAGCGGTAAATATCATTAGTGGTCAGAACCGCAGTGTTCACGGAAAAAGGGGGGTTCGGTCAGATATAGCTGTCCCTGGAACCCACCGATGGATGAGTGATCCTGAGACAGGCCTCCCAGCGACCATTGAATTATACTGGAATACTTCAAAAAAGATTCGTCAGTTCCAGATAACCTTTGATACTGGAGCGCATAGAGTGCTCACTTTCAGTCTTGCCGATGAATACACAAAAAAGATGCATTGGGGAAGCCCCCAACCTGAAACCGTGAAGGATTACCAAATTGACACTTACTTAAATGGTCAGTTAAAGGAGACTTTATCAGAATCAAATAACTACCATAGACATCGCAGACATACGCTAAACGGTGAAGCTATAGACACAATTAAAATCAAGGTACTGGCCACTCATGGCATAGATCATGCCCGAATTTTCGAAATCCGGGCTTATGAATAGTTCAGAAATATATTAGCAAAAATTCAATGATAACCCCATAATTAATGTTGAAAATCTTTTCTTACCTCGCTTTTTTTGGCTTCTATTTCCTCATTTATCAAGTTTATCCACAATCCCAGCTCTCAAGTCCTATAGACAGTGCTGAGCAGTCTAACTGGAAAGGATTTGAACGTTATGATTTTAGTTTTCAAGGAAGAAAAGCTCGGTTAATTCTCCCCAAAAAGCCTCTTCAAGGAAACCCTTGGATATGGCGTGCCCGATTCCCCGACTGGCATACTGAAGCAGACAGCATTTTGGTATCCGAAGGGTTTCACCTGGCCTATATCAACACCGACAATTTATATGGGGCTCCGGAGGCCGTTAAGGTATGGGATGATTTTCACACATTTTTAACGGAAGAGAAAAAGCTACAATATAAAGTATCCTTAATGGGGGTCAGCAGAGGCGGACTATTCATATACAATTGGGCAAAGGTAAACCCAGATAAGGTTGCCTGCATTTATGCCGAAGCGCCTGTATTGGATTTCAAAAGTTGGCCTGGAGGCTTTGGGAAAAGTGAGGGATCTCCAAAGGATTGGGACAGACTTAAAGAAGTGTACAACTTTGCTGATGATGCCGAAGCAAAAGCATATAAAAATAACCCTATCGACAATATTATAGACTTACCTGCCCACAGGGTGCCTATAATGCATATGATTGGGCTTGAGGACCAGGTTGTACCTGTTGACGAAAACACCCTCCCACTTGTTCAAAAATATATAAAATCAGGTGGAATTGCCACCGTAGTAACATCGGTGGATGGAGAACAAAGTCTAAAAGGCCACCATTTCCCTATACAAACACCCCGTTTAGTAGCTGATTTTATCAAATACTATTCAATAGAAGCTTTTCCATTGGCCTCAGAAGATTACCACCAGACCATTGGAGGAATAAAGAATTCTTTGATAAAATTTTCGCATAATAAAAGTGGACGGGTAGCTTATTTGGGAGGCTCCATCACTTACAATCCCGGCTGGAGGGACAGTGTCAGCAATTACCTGCAAAACCGATTTCAAAACACGGAATTAGCATTTATTAATGCGGGTATCCCTTCGATGGGAAGTACTCCATCTGCCTTCCGATTAGAAAAAGATGTTCTATCCAAAGGGAAAATTGATCTTTTATTCATAGAGGCAGCTGTGAATGATTCGGGCAACGGTAGAACTTCCACAGAGCAACAGCGTGCTATGGAAGGCATCATTAGACATGCGAGGGAAGCAAATCCAGAAATGGATATCGTCATCATGCATTTTGTAGATCCAGGGAAAATGGCTTCTTATAACCAAGGCATTGTACCTGAAGTAATCAAAAATCACCAAGCGGTAGCGGAGCATTATAATATTCCTACGATAAATCTGGCAAAAGAGGTAACAGATAGAATCAATGCTGGAGAATTTACCTGGAAAGATGATTTTAAAAACCTTCATCCTTCACCATTTGGCCAGGGAATTTATAGCAATTCTATTATCACCTTTCTTAAAAATAACTATGATGCCAACCAAAGCCTATCGGTTAAAACTACTAACTATCCATTACCAGAAAGAATGGATGCTTTTTCCTATGATAAAGGAAAGCTAATCGATATAAATAAGGCAAAACCAGCGAAGGGATGGCACATCGATCCAAACTGGACCCCAAATGACAATGAGAAAACAAGACCTGGTTTTGTAAATGAGCCTTTTTTGATAGGAGACAAAGGCGCTAAAACCCTTAAATTTAGATTCGAAGGCAATGCTGTGGGAATCGCAGTGGCAGCAGGTCAGGATGCCGCCATTATTAACTTTAGAATTGATAAAGGTGAATGGCAGCAATTAGACCTGTTGACAAAATGGAGTGATCAGCTTCATCTGCCATGGTATTATACTTTGGCGAGTGAATTACAAAAAGCCCCTCACCTACTAGAAATAAAGGTACCTGATGGTCTAAATGACAATCACCAGCGTAAAGCTTGTAGGATTCGATACTTTTATGTGAATTAAATTGCTAATTCTGGACTAATGTTATTCTAAAAAATCTACCAAAAGATGAAAAAGACACCAATACTGATATTATTTGGATTAATTCTCAACATAACCCAAATCCAGGCACAAAAAACAACCCAAACGGAGAACATTTTATTAATAACGGTGGATGGACTTCGCTGGCAAGAAGTATTTAAGGGTGCTGATTCTCTATTTATTGATGATACAGGAATGGTCGAGAATACAGAGGAGCTACTAGAAGAATTTTGGGACAATGACCCACACAAGCGAAGAGAAATGCTGATGCCTTTCTTTTGGGGAACATTACAATCAGAAGGACAACTCTATGGCAATAGGGTTTACGGGAATTTTGTTGACAACAGCAATAACATGCTGTTTTCTTATCCTGGCTACAATGAAGTATTGAGTGGTTTTGCAGACGATGAACGCATCACTTCAAATTCAAAAACAAACAATCCAAATACAACCTTATTGGAGTATTTAAATCAAATACCCGAATACAAGGACAAGGTATTGGCCTATGGAAGTTGGGACGTTTTCCCCTACATCATTAATGAGGAACGCAGCAAGGTCCCAGTTAACGCAGGTTTTGACCTGGCTGAAGGCGCTAACCTGACCGATAAAGAAGTCATGATCAATCGTCTTCAAAATGAAATCAGAGGCCCTTGGGGAGGGGTTAGACTAGATGCTTTTACACACAATTACGCTTTGGAAGGAATAATCAAAAATGCCCCAAAAATAGTTTATATAGCTTATGGCGAACCTGATGATTGGGCACATGACAATGAATACGATCAATACTTATATTCCATCCACCAATTCGATGCCTACCTGAAAGAACTTTGGGAATATCTCCAAAATACCCCTCAATACAAGGATAAAACAACAATGATCATCACCACCGATCATGGAAGAGGAACAAATAATAAATCTTGGACAGGTCATGGATCTTCCATTCCAGAAGCCAAAGAAATATGGATGGCAGCCATAGGTCCCGACACCCCTGCAACAGGTGAAATGAAAATGAAAGGATTGTGGCATTCCTCAATGATCGCTCGTACAATTTTCAAATTATTAGGGAGAGAATACCCAGATGATAAAGCAGGTCAAATCATTGAAAAAATGATAAGGTAAGGCCTTGGTAAAAGCCTTACTATCATAAAATAACAGAGAGAAGCCAAGTGACTAAAAAGATTGAATCTTAAACGTAACTTTTCCAAATATTAGAATTCGGTAAATATTTTGACCAAAAAATATTGGCTATGGTTTCCAATAAAAACTCAACCAATCAAATAACCGTTAATTCTATTATCATAAAAGTTATTGGGTCATGCATAAATATCAAAAATATGTTCCTATCAGTTGTTCCTTTTTTGACAGATTGCAGGATTGGGCAACAAGGAAGGTAATAGTGGAAATCGTTTTCTTAGATGAAAACTTTAACAGCAATACTTTAAATACCCGAATTTGTGACATTTTCACCAAGAATAGCGAAGAATTTATTGTTTTGGAAAACGGTGAAACATTCCGGCTTGATCAACTCATAAGTGTAAACGGGTATAAGGTCACAAGTTGTGAAATATGATCTCTCAAAATGGTGCGGTTCTTTAAAATACTTTCAGTAACCGAAAGATTTCAGAATAATTATTCATGTAAGACCTTTCCCTTTTAGCTTATTTGTAATCAATACAACAATGCTATCCTCAATGGCTAAACTATCTGATTGTGGGCTACTTGTACAAGAACACTTTATTTCTTATTTACTCCTAAGTTCAAATTCCAGATTTTAATTGAGACATTTATTTAACTATATTTTGAGCTTAAATTAGGGGAACTTAGCTCCTCTCCTATTGCATATTTCACCTGTATTTTTTCAATTCATTTGCGAAAAATAATTATTTTCAAACTAAAACTAAAATTAATTGTTTGACGTTGATGAACACTAAATAACATTAAACCGAACCCGGATTTCAGCAACCTAAATAGCAAACCAAAACAACATGAAATTACTATTTATAGTCAATCCCATTTCTGGCGATGTGGACAAAGAACCCTTTATAAAAAATGCCAAAGAATTGTGCCTTAAATATGGAATTGTGAATCATTTTTTTAAAACAACTGGAGAAAATGATGAAGAAAAGGTAAAGAAAATTATTGCTGATTTTGGTCCTGATAGAGTAGCCTCTGTTGGGGGTGATGGTACGACTTTGTTTTCGGCTATTGTTTTGTTGGAGGAAAAAATCCCTTTGGGTATTATTCCGCTAGGTTCGGCAAATGGTATGGCTGTAGAATTGGGGGTCAATTCAAACCCTGTTGAAGCTTTAAAAGACCTGATAATGTCTTCCATGATCAAGGACTTAGATATGTTGAAAATAAATGACAAGTATTATTCTCTCCACATTGGGGATGTGGGAATTAACGCAGAAATCGTAGCCTCCTACGAAAAAGATTCTAGTAGAGGAATGACCACCTATGCCAAATACTTTTTGGATGAGTTATTGAAAATAGATCCTTTCGAAATTGAAGTAGAAGCAAATAATGAAAAAACGAGGGAAAAGGCGGTGATGGTAGGTATTTGTAACTCCAGAAAATACGGAACAGGTATCCCGCTGAATATTAACGGTAATCCTATGGATGGCAAATTTGAAATTATCCTGGTCAAAAATTTGAACACACAATTTTTAATCAATGCAGGTCTTTCTAAGTTCAATGATGTTTTTTATATGAAAGAAAACATCACAGCAATAAGTACAGAAAAGGCCATTTTGAAATTTGACCAACCACGATTATTGCAACTGGACGGAGAAGTAATTGGAAAATTTGATCGACTTAAAATTGAAATAATTAAAGGGGCCATTAGATTAATCACTTCGAGGGAGAATCAATATGTAGATTAAAGGCACCTTAAAAGAGAACAAATAAAATAGTGTATTTAAGATTGAAGCTGGAATGGCTTCCATCTGTAGTACATAAATCCTTTTAACCTTACTTATTCAATTTTGGAATTTTCTTCTCCTAAAGGAAGAAAATCCGCCATAAGCTTGCTGAATATTCAGTATTTATCAGAATATTTGAAATTATGGTAATTTTTTGGGTTGATTTTTTTTCTTTAAATTTTTATTGTTAATCCGCACAATTGTCTTAAAAAAGATCAACAAACTTAAAACTTAAGAGCGTTAGAGACTGAGTAAAACCCCTGGAAAATCAACTTATAAATTACTGATTATTAAATTTTTAAACAAAAAAACAATACAATTCGGCATGTATAAATTACAAAAAAAAATACTGGGCTTCACCTCATCCTATTGACTCTAAAATTTTAAAATAACCCTGTTCTATTGGCATCTTATTCATTTTAACCAAATATCTTTTCCATAAAAATTTGGTAAAAAATTAAAACATTTAAAATTTTTTTATAGGTTTGTTGATCTAAATGAAAAGTAAGAGACATTTTATAAAGGATTCTATACAGAACTCATTCCTAATAGGGGCCTCCCTAGCATCATGCTTTTTGATGCTATTTTTGAGTCCAACCTTGTGGGAAGCGGATTCTTCCGTAAAGATTTCAGAAAAATCAAATCAACAAGTCTCTTTTCTTTCCGCGAATGATATTCTAAATGATATTCACTACTTTTTACATTTACCATCTGAAGGAGATGCTCCTGAAGAACAGGAAAATGAAAGTGAAAATGAATCCAACAAAACACTAGATGAGGACAGTGAAAATTCTTGTTTAAATACTGCCTTTTATTCCAAAGCGGGTTATAATTTGAGGAAATCATTGTTTTCCCAATTTAACCTATCCATTCATAATAGATCTAAGATTTCACTCGTTATTCTCCACCATTCCTGGAGGAGCTTCCTCTCATAATTTTTTAAAAAAAATCCAAATACTTCATTAGGGTCTATACCCATGATTTATTCCAATCCCTTCGTATAAGCAGATTTTAATCTGCACAAGGGTAATTCATTTCAATTTTTACAAAAAAAATAAAATTTATTATGACGAGGATATTAATTCTTCTCTGTTTAGTAGCAATACTAGGCACCACTGCGTGTCAGCATAAAAAGGAAGCTGTACATCCAGAATCCACCTACCGTGTAACAAATCCCATAAAAATTGATACAGTAGTTTTTCAAGAATACGTTAGTCAGGTTCACTCCATACAACACATAGAACTTAGAGCACTTGAAAGGGGATATTTGCAAAAAGTGTTTGTAGATGAGGGACAGCACATTAAGAAAGGGCAACTAATGTTCCAAATTATGCCTCTTATTTATGAAGCTGAAAAGCAAAGAGCATCAGCAGAAGCAGATTTTGCTGAAATAGAATATAACAATACACAAAGTCTTGCCGACAGCAATATTGTTTCCTACAATGAATTGGCCATGTCGCGTGCAAAACTTGCCAAGGCAACAGCCGAACTAAATCTAGCAAAAGCACACCTGGGATTTACTGAGATCAGAGCGCCATTCGATGGTATTATGGGACGTTTTCAAGTAAGGTTGGGAAGTCTTTTAGACGAAGGAGAATTATTGTCAACCCTTTCCGACAATAGTAAAATGTGGGTTTATTTCAATGTTCCTGAAGCCGAATATTTGGATTATGCCTCCACAACAGGTTTAGAAAACATGCCTGAAGTGCAATTCAAAATGGCCAACAACAAAAACTTTAGCCATTCAGGGGTAATTGAAACCATTGAAGCTGACTTTAACAATGAAACGGGAAACATTGCCTTTAGAGCTACATTCCCTAATGAAAAGGGTGTTTTAAGACATGGTGAAACGGGCAATATATTAATGCCTGTACCCTTTGATGACGCATTGATAATTCCTCAAAAAGCTACTTTCGAGATTTTGGATAGAAAATACGTCTATATCGTAGACGACACCAACACTTTAAGAACAACAGAAATAACTATTGCTCACGAAGTTCCGCATTTATATATGGTAAGTGGTGGACTGAAACCGGATGATAAAATTCTAATTGAAGGACTGAGAAAAGTTAAAAACAATCAGGAGATAAAATATGATTTTCTTGACCAAAGAGAAATTTTGAAAGATTTAAACCTGCTTCATGCAGAGTAAATTTAACCTTTAAATTACTTTAGACATGTTTAGCAAGTTTATACAAAGGCCGGTTTTAGCGATAGCTATCTCCCTGGCCATCATATTCCTCGGAATATTAGCCATTACGACCAGGCCAATTTCGCAATTTCCAGAAATCGCACCTCCACGGGTGAATATTTTCATTGCCTATCCGGGATCTAGTGCAGATGTCTTGGTCAAATCAACATTGATCCCTCTGGAAAGAGCGATTAATGGTGTACAAGGTATGCAGTACATCATCTCCGATGCAACAAGTGCAGGAGAGGCTACTATACAGATAATATTTGAACCTGGAACGGATCCAAATGCGGCAGTAGTTAACGTAAAAACCAGGATAGACCAGGTGATGAACAATCTCCCGCCCCTGGTGCAAAGAGAAGGTGTAATCATTACGCCTATACAACCGAGTATGTTGATGTATGTCAACCTTTTCAGTACAGATAAAAATGCTGATGAGAAATTTCTATACAATTATGCCAATGTCAACATTCTACCGGAGCTGCAAAGGATAAGTGGAATGGGTAGGGCTACGATTCTCGGTAGCCGCCAATATGCGATGCGGGTTTGGCTAAAACCAGATAGAATGAGGGCATATAACATTTCCACAGAGGAAGTGCTGGCTGCCATTGATGAACAAAGTGTAATCGGTAGACCAGGTAGACTGGGGCAGAGTTCTGGTAAAACAGCTCAATCCATTGAATATGTATTGACCTATAAAGGTCGATTTAATCTTCCAGAAGAGTACGAAGACATCATCATTAAGGCAAATCCTGAAGGGGAAATTTTAATGCTCAAGGATATTGCAGAGGTTGAACTTGGTAGTGAATTCTTTGATATTTATTCGAACAAAGATGGCTATCCCGCCGCTTCAATGGTATTGAAGCAAAACTTTGGTAGTAATGCCAGTAAAGTAATTGACAAGGTAAAACTGAAATTAACTGAACTCGAACAGAATTTTCCTCCCGGCATGTCTTACGAGATCAATTATGATGTTTCGACATTTGTTGATGCTTCGATTGATAAGGTATTGCATACATTAGTAGAGGCATTTATTCTAGTAGCTTTAGTTGTGTTTCTTTTCCTAGGGGATTTAAGGTCAACCATTATCCCCGCCATTGCTGTCCCCGTATCTTTGATAGGTGCATTTGTTTTTATGCAGTTATTCGGTTTAACAATAAACATGATCACACTTTTTGCCCTTGTTTTAGCGATAGGTATAGTGGTCGATGATGCGATTGTAGTAGTAGAGGCGGTCCATGCCAAAATGGAAGAGGAGAATCTAAGCCCATTCAAGGCGGTTAAGAAAGTGCTCGGTGAGATCAGTGGTGCAATTATAGCCATTACACTCGTTATGACTGCGGTATTTATACCTGTTGCTTTTATGACAGGACCGGTTGGTGTTTTTTACAGGCAATTTTCCATTACAATGGCCAGTGCAATCGTCCTTTCGGGATTGGTAGCGCTTACGCTAACACCAGTCTTGTGTGCGATGATTCTTAAAAACAACCATGGAAAAAAACGAAGGAAATCTCCTATCGATTTATTTCTGGATTGGTTCAATAGGAAATTTGAAAAAATCACCGATAAATATGAAGGTTTACTAAAGCTAATAGTGAACCGAAAGGTCGTTACCTATGGTATTCTTTTGGCTTTTGGTTTTGGAATTTTTGCAGTCAATGAAAACCTACCTACAGGATTTATACCCAATGAGGATCAGGGAATGATCTATGCGATTATTCAGACACCTCCAGGATCTACTTTGGAAATCACCAATGAGGTATCGAGAAAACTCCAGGAAATTGCTGAAGAAATTGATGGTATCCAATCTGTTTCTTCTTTGGCAGGGTATGAAATTCTTACGGAAGGAAGGGGATCAAATGCAGGTACTTGTCTCATTAACCTCAAAAACTGGGAGGATAGAGAGCACTCTGTCAAAGAAATAATAGAGGAACTTGAGGAAGAAACCAAGGATTTAGGAGCTGTTATTGAATACTTCGAACCACCAGCAGTACCAGGATATGGGGCATCAGATGGTTTTTCCTTAAGAATGTTGGACAAAAACAGTACTGTTGATTATCAGGAATTTGATCAAGTAAACCGTGATTTCATGGATGCCTTAAGAGAGCGACCTGAATTAAGCGGACTGTTTACTTTCTTTGCTGCCAATTATCCTCAATTTGAGTTGACCATTGACAATAAACTAGCCATGCAAAAGGGTGTATCCATAGGTAAGGCCATGGAAAACCTGGATGTACTCATTGGTAGTACTTATGAACAAGGCTTTGTTAGATTTGGGAATTTCTTTAAAGTCTATACACAATCAGCTCCAGAATACAGGAAAATGCCTTCGGATATCATGAAATTATTCATCAAGAATGACCATGGAGAAATGGTCCCTTACTCTGCTTTTATGAAGATGGAGAAAAAACAAGGGCCTAATGAAATCACCAGATTCAACCTATACACTTCCTCCTCTATCAAGGGCGTTCCAGCACCAGGATACACTAGTGGAGATGCTATAAAAGCTATTCAGGAAGTAGCAGAACAATCCCTACCCAATGGATATGACATCGCTTGGGAGGGACTTTCCTACGATGAATCAAGGAGAGGTAATGAGGCCATTTACATCTTTATTGTCGTTTTGATTTTCGTGTATTTGGTATTGGCTGCTCAATACGAAAGTTTCATAATTCCATTGGCTGTTATTTTCTCTTTACCAATAGGCGTTTTTGGATCCTTCCTTATGCTAAAATTCATGGGACTCGCCAATGATATTTATGCACAGATTGGGTTGATAATGCTGGTTGGACTCTTGGGAAAAAACGCTGTGTTGATTGTTGAATTTGCCATCCAGAAGCACCAGCAGGGTTCCACTATACTTGAGGCAGCTATAATTGGTGCCAAGGTTAGATTCCGTCCTATTTTGATGACTTCATTTGCTTTTATCGCAGGACTTATTCCTTTGGTAATGGCTACAGGAGCTGGAGCTATTGGTAACAAAACCATTGGCTCTTCAGCTATGGGAGGAATGTTATTCGGGACCCTATTTGGTGTAATAATCGTCCCAGGGCTCTACTATATATTCGGCAGTATTGCTGAAGGTCGAACATTGATCAAAGATGAAGATGAAACACCGCTTAGTGAAGACTACGTAAAAAGGCAATCCGATTCAAGATTACTTAAGAAACTAAAGAAATTATTGTCGAAAAATGAAATAGAAAATGGTCAATAAATTCCTAATAAATACGACAACCCTGTTGCTTTGCATGCTCCTTGTTTGGGGATGTAAGATACCTCAGGCGACGACATTCGACGAAAGCAATTCAGTTCCAGATAGTTTTAACCAATCTAAAGACACTACTAACAGTGCCAATACCAATTGGAAAGCATTCTTTACTGATCCTCAGTTAATCACTTTGATAGATACCGCTCTTGCCAATAATCAGGAGTTGAACATTATGCTTCAGGAGATTGCTGTGGACAATAACGAAATCCTAGCGAGAAAAGGAGAGTATTTACCTTTTGTTAATCTAGGAGTCGGCGCTGGATTGGAGAAGGATGGCGAATATACCCGACATGGGGCTGTGGATGAAAGCTTGAATATCAGGGAAGGTCAAGCCATCCCTGATCCATTGCCTGATTTTATGGTAGGCGCCTTTGCTTCCTGGGAATTAGATGTTTGGAAAAAACTTCGCAATGGAAAAAAGGCAGCAGTAGCAAGGTATTTATCAAGTGTTGAGGGCAAAAATTTCATGGTCACTAACCTGATCGCTGAAATTTCAAGTTCCTATTATGAGCTAATGGCACTTGACAATCAGCTGGATATTATTCAAAAAAACATAGCGATACAAAAGAATGCGTTACATATAATTGAACAACAAAAACAAGCTGCTCAGGAAACGCAATTGGCGGTAAATCGCTTTGCTGCTCAGGTGCTCAACACCGAGAACCTGCAATACAAAATCAAGCAGCAAATTGTGGAAACGGAAAACAAGATAAACTTTCTAGTTGGTCGTTTCCCACAGCCCATCGAAAGAAGCTCTTCAGGTTTCAATGAAATTACGGTCAATGAAATTCATTCTGGGATTCCATCCCAATTGTTAATCAATAGACCGGATATTAAACAAGCTGAACTGGCTTTGGCTGCAACCAAACTTGATGTCGCCATTGCCCGCGCAAATTTTTACCCTTCATTCAGTATTGAAGCTGGTGTAGGATTCGGGTCATTTAACCCTAAATACCTTGTCAATCCTCAATCCATACTGTATAATTTGGGTGGTGATTTAGTGGCTCCACTGGTAAATAAAAATGCGATAAAAGCGACTTATAATAGTGCCAATTCAAGGCAGTTACAGGCTGTTTACAGCTATGAACAAACCATTTTACAAGCTTATATAGAAGTAGCCAATCAACTTTCGCAAATAGCCAATACAAGAAAAAGCTATGAGACAAAGTCTAAAGAGGTTGATTTACTCAATCAATCTATCACTATTTCAAATAGTTTGTTCCGCTCAGCAAGAGCAGATTATATGGAAGTTTTACTTACCCAAAGGGAAGCATTAGAATCCAGAATGGAGCTAATAGAAATAAAAATGAGCCAGATGAATGCTAAAGTAAATATTTACAAAGCACTCGGTGGTGGCTGGAATTAATAAGATTCATCGTTCATCTTTAATAAATCCAGTATAAGAATTAAAAAGCCACTTGAATTATCAAGTGGCTTTTTTGCTTTTTAGAAGATTAAAATCGGCTTCGGAAACAATGATAAGTCGAGATTTTATCAGCATTGTTGCAGAAAAATAAGTGACAATACCGCCAAAATCAAGTCTTCGTATATCAATAGCCATGGGTTAAAAACCCATGGCTATTGATTTCATTGTTATAATTTGAAAGAAGTAAATGGAAATTTGCAATAGGAATTCCCCACTCAAAAAGAATTCTCGGGATCACATTTCAACCGACAACTCTACCCATTATAACTTCGTGTTTTTACCAGGGTTTTGCTGAGTTCTGCAATAGCCACATTTTGGCATACGGGTGGTCCTTACTTTGTCCTGCAGGAATAAATTGGGTATCCTCAAGTGAGGAAATTGCCTGCTCATAATTGGTTAGATAATTTGGATCCAGGTTAGGAGTAGGATACATGTACCTGACCGGAATGGCCGCACCAAACTGGGTTACTGGCCCTACCTCCAGAACTGGATAACCAGTTCTTCTCCAATCAAACCAGGCTTGAGGATTTTGCCAGTTGGCTATCCATTTTTGTTCTATGATCCGCTGAGCTTTATTCGAGCTTTTAGCATAGGAAACTGCTTCCTGCTCGTAATAAGTTTCAAAATTGAAGCCCCCTGAATTCGATAAAATACCATATTTCTCCATTGAAGCAGCTATTGCTTCTTTGTAATGTGCTTCTGGATCATTGGCCCCAAGGCCACCTAAAAGAGCTGCCTCAGCCATCAGAAACTTTATTTCACTATAGGTAACAAGGTTCATGCTTACATAGCTGTCCTGGTTTTTTCTATACCTCTCGTGCAAATAGGAAATATAAGGACTTCTCTCTGGATGATACCCTTCTTCGTCATCCCCCTTATTGTATGACATGGCCTCCACAATAGGGAGTCCAACCGGTAGGCCTACATATAAATTGGTATTCACTTCTACTCCTTCAGGAGCTGGTTTAAACCTAACCGTAGCAGATTCACCAAGAATATTGGTTACCACTGAATCCATTTCTACCGTCACTTGATCATCCCATTTGTACTGCACCGGTAATACCCAACGGTATAGTCGAGGATCATTTAAGTCAATGAGCTTGTCTACAAGTGTTTGTGCAGGCTTTAACAATAAATTAGGGTTTGGACTGTTTAATGGCCCTCCTGGAGAAGCATTGTTTTCATCAGTTCCGAGAAAATCAACTTTTGCATCATCACTGTTGTGCATAAAAGTAAACTGTGAAGCCTCATTGAATTCTTTATCAAGGTCAATTCCTAAAGAACTCATATCAGATTTTTTATTAATTAACCGCATGCTGTATCTCATTCGCAAAGCATTGGCAAACCTTCTCCACTTCTGGGCGTCACCTCCATACATAATATCCGAAGTTGCATTTACTACATCTTTGGAAGGATCTAGATTTTGGAGAATAGCATCTGCTTCTTTCAAGTCTACCAATATGCCATTATAAACATCTATCTGAGGATCGTAAATAGGGAAAAACACATCGTTATTGGCCTGTAAAGCGCTGGAATAAGGAATATCTCCATAGAGATCAGTCATGAGACCATAATGAAAAGAACGAATAATCAAGGCTATTCCTTTGAAGAAGGCATTGTTTTCTTCTACTGCATTCTCATAGATAACTTGATTGTTCCTGAGTATATCAAAATAACTGTTCCAGGATTCGTGTCCCCAGCCATAGAAATTAACAACTACCGCCCCCTCATTGGTCCCCCGCTGTACATATTGCATTGCCCCAGCAATTTTTGAATTTTCATATCCCAGGTTGTGATAGGTTTTGGCTGTATTTGACAAGACATAGGTCAGAATATAATTGGATGACACCTGTTCGGGACTATTCGGGTTCATGTTTACCTCGCTGAGGTCTTCACAAGCCCAAAAAGTCGTCATCAACCCAATACAAAGTATATTTTTTAATAGATTTTTCATGGCTATTGTTCAGTTAAAATTCAGCATTTAATTTCAGTCCCAGAGAACCGGTCCATGGCATTACATTGTAATATTCCACCCCCTGTATCCATCGGTTACCAGTTTGCCTAAAGGCTCTTTCAGGATCTACCCCATTTCCTGCTTCGGTCCAAATAAAAAGATTGTTACCTACGACTGATATTGAAGCACTCCTCAGGCTAATTTTATCCAACCAACTGGTAGGCAACTGATAAGTAACAGCTACTTCCCTTAATTTGACATAAGTGGCACTGTAAAGATTTCTGTCCGGAAAAGGTCTGTGGGCATACCTGTAAGCTTGGAAAGGATTAAGCCATTGTGTAGTAGATCCACCCAGATTTTCTATATAGACGATGTTTCCTTCTGCATCGCGGCTTTCCCGTACACCCACATTAAAACTCGCATCTTGCTCTCTGAAATTGGCTTCATCTCCAGGCCATGGAAGACCTCCATAAGCTGCATTTCTTCCCCCTATCCATTTTCCAAAATAAGCTTCTGGGTTTTCTTTGACCTGGTCCTCTATTGGTCTTCCAGCATCATAGGAAACACCTGAAAGTGTTTCTTCCAGCATCCCATTGTTCCCTAAAAACATCATCGTATTGGAATAAAACTCTCCCCCCTGTCTCCAGTCTATATTGGCATATAAACTAAATTTCTTATACCTAAATGTCGGTTGGAATGACAACATGAGATCGTGATTGAAATTCCCAATCTTCACTAAATTATTAACATCCTGATCTTCCTGGTACAATCCACTTCCAGTAAGCACTGGATATCCGAAATAGGCTGACTCCTGGTCTTTAACAGTAAGCACCGGACGCATGTAGATGTCACCGATATCTCCACCCACATAGGTCCGCAATTCGGCACCACTGTAGGAGGTGAAATTAAAATAGGTTATTCCATCTGCCAGCTCCTTGATGCTTGTTCGATTTCTGGAGAGGTTCACATTTAGGTCCCACCTGAAATCTCCTGCAATGATCGGTGTAGTGCTAATTCCTAATTCGAAGCCACGGCTTTCTACCAAACCAGCATTGATCAACTTACTGCTAGCGCCAGATTCTATAGGAAGGTCTATTGGTAATACCTGATTTTTATTGGCTCGGACGTAATAGGTCGCTTCTATTCCCAATCGGTTATTGAAAAGAGAAATATCCAAGCCGGCTTCTGATGAAGTTGATATTTCAGGCTTCAAGGAAGCATTTCTTAATAGCCCTCCCATGTACATGCTCTTTGCTGTTCCCCAGTCCAATGCTGTTCCAAAAGTTGGCACCAAACTATAAGGTGCTACATCATTACCTACTTGTGCTATGCCTGCCCTAAATTTAAAAAGATCAACAAAAGAAGGCATCTCGACCATTTCTGAAACAATGGCACTTAAAGAAACTGATGGATAGAAATAAGAACGATTTTCAATTGGCAAGGTGCTGGACCAGTCGTTTCTGGCCGTAATGTCCAGGAATAACTTATTTTGGTAACCAGTAGATACAGAACCATAAATACCATAAATAACTTTCCAGAAATGTTGACTATCATAAGACACAGAACCAGGTGCCCCATTTGCTATAGTATACAACATAGGGATTACCAACTGACCGGCATTATTGTCCACATGGCTGTACTTTTGTTCCATTCTATTTGCCCCAGCCAATGCAGTTATGTTCCAATTTTCATTGAAGATTTTCTGGTAATTCATCATGAAATCCAGGTTATTCTCTTTATTGAAATTATTCCTTATATGATAACCTCCATTGATCTGATCATAATTATTATAGGCAATGATCGCCTCTTGTTGTTCTTCATAGGAATCCCTCGCATAACGCAGCAACATGCTTAAATTATTGGTAAGGTCATAGTCAAGCTGTAGCTTACTTACTGTTCTATTTCTATCAAAACCGGTAGGGTTTTCATTAACGACAAAATATGGATTGTTTTGCTTTTGCTTGTATTTCCGCTGCAGTATCCCCTCAGATCCCGGAATCCAATATTGTTCCAAATCTAAAATATTCACTTGAGGTCCCGTTTCAAAAAGACTTCTTACCGGGGAAGTTCTACCGCCGTCAATAATCGGCCGGTTATCAGATCCGGATTCTGTGATATTAATCGTTGCAGTAGCTCTTAATTTGTTGGTAATATTATAGTTGGTGTTGAGTCCTATAGTAAGTCTGGAAAAATCTGTATTTGGAATAATTCCTTTATTTGACATGTTCCCGACTGACAATCGAAAACTACCTTCGTCATAATCTCCATTGACGGCTATATTATTGGTATTTGTGTAGCCTGTCTGAAAGAAGTCTTTAAACCGATCAGGATAGGATACAAGTGGTGCAGGTTCACCATTACTATTCCATTGCACCCACTCCTCTCCTACATCCAGTTCCGGTCCCCAACTCTCATTTTCACTTTCTTCAAATACATGTGCGCCACTTTTTCCAGAAGCAAACTCATTTTGAATTGGAAGGTAACGAAATGGAAAATCCATCACCACTGATGAGTTTACAGCCACTCCAATACCTTTTCTTCCTGACCCAGACTTAGTTGTAATCAATACTACCCCATTACCAGCCCTTGAACCATATAAAGCAGCTGCACTCGGGCCTTTAAGAATAGATACATTTTCTATATCGTTGGGATTAATATCTGAGATGGGATTACCCATGTCAGCACCGCCAAATCCGTTGTTCAGCTTATTGGCTACCGGTACTCCGTCGATTACAAAAAGTGGTTGGTTGTCACTGTTGAGGGAGTTTCCGCCTCTAATAATGATATTCACAGACGATCCAGCAGCACCATCCATTTGAGATATTTGAACGCCTGCAACTTTTCCAGCCATGGCATTCAAGACATTGTTTTGTGGGGTCTCCGTGAGGTCTCTTCCATCTACACTACCTACTGAGTATCCCAGGGATTGTTTTTCTCTTTTCACACCCAAGGCAGTAACCACCGCTTCTTGAAGGGATTTCATATCTTCAAGCAAGACAACGTCAATTATTTCCCGGTTACCAACAGTTACCTCCTGTTTCTCAAAACCTATAAAGGAAAAAACCAAAACTGCATTTTCTCTATCAAACTCCAAATTATAATTTCCATCCTGATCAGTAATTGTTCCGGATGAAGTTCCTTTTAACAATACGGTAACTCCCGGAAGCCCCAAACCATCAATATCAGAAGTAACCTTACCCCTAACCTTCTGATTGACAACCACTTGGTATTGACTTGAGTGAATAGCGCTATTGTCAAGGGAGGCAATCTGAATTAGCTCACTGTTTTCAGAGACAAGCCTGGCCAATTCTGCCATACTATTGCCCGACTGTTTGTTTTTAGGCACAATCACATAGGATCCTCCTTTTTGTTTTACAAATGAAAGTTCATAGGGACTAAGAAGTCTTAAGAGATTTTTCTCAAGTCCTTTTTCCCAATCGATTAATGTACTGTCTACCGAAAGGTCCTTTATCATACCATCGGCGAATAATATATCAGCTTTGTAAAAAACTTTAAGCTTATCAAGCGCATCAGCCAAAGCTATATCATATTGATTTTTGGCCATTGAGAGATGTGCCAATTGCATGGGCTTTGTGCCTGTGGCATGGGCAATTGTGAGTGGACCAATTTGCAAAAGGTAGCAAAAAGTCCAAACCAATAGCGAAAAGGGTAAAATCTTTTTCATATCAGATTTAGGTTTAAAGTTATTAACTAATTGTTTTGATTAATCTTGTTTATACAATTGGGTTCCTATTTGTGTAGTCACTCTAAGAAATGACATCATTTAAGGTTAGGTTCTGATTCGGTAAAGTGAAATTGAAAAGCATTCTCGTTTTGATGTATTTTTTGATAATAAAATTATTCGTCATTAATGCTAGTCCAATTCAACAAACCGGAAGCCTTTTTCTTCTATTTCCATAGAAATACCCAACACCTGAGCTACTGCATCGGCAAATTCTTTGGCATCTTCAGATCGGAAAGAACCAGATAGGGTTCGTTTCCCAATTGAATCACCAGTGATTTCTACCTCAACACCATAATTGTCGCTTATTATGCGGGCAATATCAGTAAGGCTTGTTTGATCAAATACATATCGGTATTGCTTCCATGAAGCGAATTCCTCTGGTACGCTTACTTTTTCTTTCTGAAGAATCCCATCAACTTCCATCCGTACTTTTTCGCCTGGCTTCATTAGGACGGACTCGTCCCCAGTAGCATTATGTTTGATCAATTCAACTTTCCCTGATTTTAATTGTACCTCCGTATTGTGTCGACGGTTATACACCGTGAATTCTGTTCCATGGACGACTACATCCAAGTCATTCATTGTTTGGACAATGAATTTGTTTGTTGGGTCGTGAGTGACATTAAAGGAGGCTTCACCTATTAATTCCACTTTTCTCGAATTTGAAAGAAAAGCAAATCTTGAAGTCTTTAATTCGCTATTCGCATTCAAATACACCACAGTACCATCGCCTAATGTCACAGTGGCCAATTCCCCATAGCCGGTACGGTAAGTCTTCACCGTAATTTCCTCAAAAGTCCCCCAAAACAATAGCCCAAAAAGGGTAAGTGATGCCACTAAAAAAAGCTTTAAAGAGGGTCGCTTTTGAGGTTTAAGGGTAGACCCTGAAGTTATATTTGAGCTAGTATCGGACTTACTTTTGTTTCTAAAGGTTACCAATGCCTGTTCCGTATCTGTAAGGTATTGGGGGTTCTTTCTTTCCCATTCCTCCAGATAGGCATAAAATACTTCCTCATTCGCAGGGGATTCATTCACCCAATCGTCTATCCATTTCTTTTGGATCACGGAGACTGAACCCTTGAAATAATTAAGCAATAATTCCTTTATCGTATCTTTATCATGCATTGTTGATCGTGTTATTGGTTAGCTGCTAAGGGCTGTTTGCAATTAGTGGGCAATCAAGCCTTAAAGCAGATGGGTAAATACCAGTGTGAAAATCAACCATTTGTCTTTTAACAAATGTCGAATAGCTATTTTTGACCTATACAATTGCGTTTCTACCGTCCTTACAGAAAGCGCCATACCCGTTGCGATCTCTTTCATAGATTTCCCTTCAAACTGGAACAAGAGATAAATTTTTCTCCGTTGACTTGGTAGGGTCTCTATGGCCTTTTCAAAATCCTGATAAAGCTCTTCATATTGGGTTATGCTATCTGGTTGATAGGTCTCAGCAATTCTAGGTTCAGGTGATGTATCCAAGTCTACTTTTCTAGCCAAATCAAATTTTAGGTAATTGAACCCTCTATTTCTTACCGCCTTAAATAAATAGGACCGAATGGAAGTTGTAATGGTCAAAAATAATTTTTGGTCGTAGAATTGGGCGAGCAAGTCTGAAACAATGTCTTGCGCAACTTCTTTTGATCCCACAAACCGAACGGCATGGGAACATAATGGCTGGTAATACCTCCTAAATACCAGCTCCATACCTTTAGATGGCGCTTCATTTAACGCATGCCATATTAGCTGTTCGTCCTTTTTTGCTTTTTCAAAGGACTTTTCAGGAGGCCTAGGTTCCGAATTTTGCCTGGAAGGTGACAAAATGCGCATAACTTTTGCATTGGATTTGGATTGTGGCATTGGTATTTGGGTTTTTTATTGCCTGTCTTTTAGTAAGACAATTAAATACCCTTGTACTACTTACAAATTCAAAAAAAGATTATTCGTTTTATAATAATTTCTACCATTATTTTAAGATTTTAGAGAAGGTTATCCCACTATTAACTTATTGTTATATAAAAATTACCACAATTAAATTCTTTAATAAATTGTTCCTTTTGCCTTAAAAACATCCCTGTTAAGCTTGTAGAATAAAGTTGAAAAGTACTTTAACTAACTTACGTCTTTGCTCCTTAAGCCTAAAACATAATATTAATTCTCAGCATTTTATTGATGAGGCTTTAAAAAACGGATGTGTTTAAGGCGTAATTCAGTAATGAAACAACTATAATTGTTATCTAGGGTTGGATTGACTTGCTAAATTTAACATGCTCATCAAAAAAGAGCCTATCTTTTCCCTTAAATTGAATAGGCTGAAATTATAACCTAACAACCTCCTTTAGAAACTGTTATGGTTTTGCCTCAAACGCGCTGACCAAAACTTTCAAAAACCAATAGGATACCTATTTTCAAGAAAAATGTCCTTTCCTGTTATGAATTTCCCAGATAATCGTCATTTAAGTACAAGATGAAAACGAAAGAATTTAAAGAAAGGGTAATTTCAATGTCTGAGCGGTTGTACCCAATGGTAGCAAGAATGTTAGGCAATAGCACCAATGCTGAAGATGCCATTCAGGAAATAATGATCAAGTTATGGGAGCGACGTAGACAAATTAAAAACCATCCCAATCTTCCAGCCTATATTTTCCTGACGGCAAGGAATTATTGCCTCGATTCGATCAAAAAGAAAAAGCCTCCAGAGGATTCATATGATGTTCAAACGCAGTTATTGGCTTCGGATCCTGAACATGACACTTATGAATGGAAGGAACTGAAGCGCAATATAGAGGAGGTATTGGAACGTCTTCCAGAACAACAGAAGGAAGTCATGATCATGAGAGATTTAGACGGCATGGAATTTATAGAGATTGCCGAATTGACAAAATTAAGAGTGGACCATATCAGGGTTCTTTTGTCCAGAGCAAGACGACAAGTGGCGATAGAACTCCAAAAAACATACAGCTATGGAAAAGGGGGAAATTAAAAATTTGATGAAAAAGTATGCTGCAGGACACAGTACACTTGAAGAAGAGGAATTACTTATCAAAAATTCAACTGATAATGAGTCAATAGAGACACAATGGTTCAAATATGTAAAAGGAAAAAAGCAAAATCCAAGGACAGGTTTTAACGATAAAATTTGGGAGGCCATTAAGAAAAAAGAAAAAAAGAGGCTAACCAGAAAGCTTATAATTGGCGGTATGTCGATAGCAGCGTCCCTTCTATTTCTGTTGTTTTACTTAAGGCCAGCGCCAATCCCAGAAACGAAAAGCCTTGCTGAAAAAGAGGCTTTATTAAAAGAGGCTTTGGCTATGTTTGAAAATAACACCAATAAAACAAACAATAAAAAGTTGCTCTATGAAGACGAAATAATCATCATTTACAGCACTTCAGAATAATTACCTCAAAATTTAACTTTAAAAACAAATCACAATGAAATACCTTCTATTAGTTGTCGCCCTAGCGCTTGTACCATTTTCTAGTATCACCGCTCAGGAAACCAGTAAAGATGTTAAGGAAAAGCTAGAAATCACTATTAAAGACAGTGACAACCCAGATGTTTATATCGATGGTAAAAAATACGATCATGCTATCATTGACCTATTGGACAAAGATAAAATTGCCTCCATAGATGTACTTAAAGGAGAGAAAGCAATAAAAGAATACAATGCGCCAAATGGGGTAATCATAATTAAAACAAAAGCAAAGGCCAATCAGATAAGAATTAGAAACAGTAATGGCAATGCGGATGGGGCACAACCTTTAATTATTATTGATGGAACTACGGCGGGAAAAGGAGATCTTGAAAGGCTTAATCCTGATAATATAGCTTCTGTAGAAGTATTTAAAGGAGAAGAGGGCATGAAAAAATACAATGCTCCAAATGGTGTGGTGATAATCACTACAAAAAAAGCGCTAAAATCGAAGAAATAACAATAAAATTAAACAATTAGGACAAGCTAATCTTTGAGCTCTTAACCAATTTATATTTAAAATATCTAATAGCAGGTCAGCAATGGCCTGCTTTTTTTTGATTTTTTCCTATTGCCTAATACGGGGTCTTTTTCCATTATTTTTCCTGAACAAGACTGAAAATTAATTGTTGTGTTCCTGTATTTTAACTAAACAAAATTCTTGAAACACCTGATAAACAGAAAAGTCCATTGGTAGTCCTACTAAAAAAATTCATTGAATTGGAAAAAAAATAGTAAATTAGATTTATTACCCAAGAGAAAAGTTAATGTTTTTATCAAATGAGTTTACTTGATTAACTAATTTGAACTCCTTTAGCAACAGGTTCGTTGTGCAATTTGTGACCCGCAAAAATAACGTGTCAATGATAAAAGACATTGACTGAATCCTTAGAATTAAAATTAAATGAAGCCCAAGCACATTTTTATCATTACCTCCTTAATCGCTATTATTTGTATTCCTGCAATTTACATCTACATGCCATCTATTTTATGGATTTTATGTTTGGTTGTACCCATTATTGTTTTAGGATTGGTGGACATTTTTCAGACCAAACACGCCATTAGAAGAAATTTTCCAGTAATCGGAAACTTCAGGTACCTATTAGAAGACATCAGACCGGAAATCATGCAGTATTTTGTAGAAACGGATACTGAAGGGAGGCCTATCAACAGGATATTTCGTTCATTGATCTATCAAAGGGCAAAGAAAGCCAATGATACAACGCCTTTTGGTACGCAAATGGATGTATATGCGGCTGGTTATGAATGGATGGACCATTCCATTTATGCCAACAACCATGCTGATGTACAACGGGAGTCCAGGATTTTGGTAGGTGGGGAAGCCTGCTTACAACCCTACTCTGCCAGTATCCTGAATATTTCCGCCATGAGTTTTGGTTCCCTTAGTAAAAATGCAGTTTTAGCCATGAATACAGGAGCTAAAATTGGAGGATTTGCACACAATACCGGGGAAGGTGGCATAAGCCCTTATCACAAACAACCTGGAGGAGATCTAATATGGCAAATTGGCACCGGCTATTTTGGATGTAGGACAGATGCAGGCAATTTTTGTGAAGAAAATTTTCAGAAAAATTCAACCATTGACAATGTAAAAATGGTCGAAATTAAAATTTCACAAGGTGCCAAACCAGGACATGGTGGAATACTTCCTGCCTCCAAAAATACCGAAGAAATTGCTGCTATTCGCCATGTAAAACCGCATACAGATGTTCATTCACCCCCCAAGCACAGCGCATTTGACAGTGCTGAAGGGCTGATGCATTTTATTCAAAAGCTAAGGGATCTGTCTGGAGGAAAACCCATAGGATTTAAAATCTGTATAGGCAAGAAAGCCGAATTTATAGATTTATGTAAAGCCATGGTTGCTTTAAATATTAAACCTGATTTTATCACCATAGATGGCGGTGAGGGTGGTACAGGTGCCGCTCCAATCGAATTTTCAAATTCTTTAGGGATGCCTTTAAAAGATGGGCTTTCCTTTGCAATTGACACCCTTCGCGGATTTGATTTAAAAAAAGACATTAAGGTTATCGCCTCAGGTAAAGTTTTAAGTGGGTTTGATATCGCCAGGGTCATAGCAATGGGAGCGGATATGGTGAATAGTGCCAGAGCAATGATGATGGCAACAGGCTGCATTCAGGCTTTGCAATGCAATATCAATACCTGCCCTACAGGGGTTGCTACTCAAAATAAAAGCTTAATGGAAGGCCTGGTGGTCGAAGACAAAGCCCAAAGAGTAGCCAACTTCCATGAAGAAACGGTGAAAAGTTTTATTGAACTTATCGCAGCTTCGGGTATTCGAAAAACAGAGAAACTAAACAGAGAACATATTAATCGAAGGATTGGAATGAATCAAGTTTTAAAATACAGTGAAATTTATCCTGAAATCCCTGAAGGTGCTTACTTAAAACAAAAGAAAAATGGAGTAAAAGAAGTGGTAATTGAAAAGTAAACCGATCTCATTAACTCCCTAATTTAGTTTGTAATTAATACGTCAAAGTTGTTATATTTATTCAAGAATAAAGGTTATACACGTAATTAAGTAGTATAATCTAAGGGAAACCAGGATTGTTATTAATTCGTAAGAATGGATACTATACCGTAATCATGCAATATTTCAAGGGCTATTAATAAATCTTTAAATTATGCAAACGATACTAGGTTCAGGTGGTGCTATAGGTACTGAATTGGCAAAAGCCCTAAAGGCTTACACCAATGAGATAAGATTGGTTAGCAGAAATCCAATGAAAGTAAATGATTCTGATGAAACATTTACCGCTGATCTTTTAAACCCTAAGGCCTTAAACGAAGCAATTCGTGGATCATCAATAGTTTACGTTACGGTTGGATTTCCTTATAGCTACAAAGAATGGGCTGAAAAATGGGTCCCTTTTATTGAAAACGTGATCAATAGCTGTGAACAAGAAAATTGCAAATTGGTGTTTTTTGACAACATCTACATGTATGATCCCAGCTTTCTCAATGGCATGACCGAGGAAACACCAGTAAACCCGCCAAGTAAAAAAGGAGTCATTAGAGCTAAGATTGCTCAAATGATTCTGGATGCCATCGCTTCTAAAAAAATCCAAGCCCTTATAGCCCGGTCTGCTGATTTTTACGGCCCCTCCATCCCTAACAATAATATTCTTACTGAAACGGTATTTAAACCTTTAAGCAAAGGTAAAAAAGCAAATTGGTTGGTAAGCGAACATTTCGTACATTCATTTACCTATACTATCGACGCTGCTGTTGCTACAGCATTATTGGGCAACACGGAAAAGGCCTATGGTCAGGTATGGCATTTGCCAACTGCCTCCTCACCTTATACAGGCAAGGAATGGATAGAAAATATTGCTAAGCAATTAAATACCCCAGCAAGAATACAGCTGGCGCCTAAATTTCTGGTCAAAATAATGGGATTATTCAATCCAATTATGCGAGAATCTGTGGAAATGCTCTACCAATATGACAGGGATTATATATTTGATAGCAGTAAATTTGAAAAGGCTTTTAACTTTACTCCAACCCCCTACGATATGGGAATAAAGAAAATAATCGAGACCGATTACAAGTAATCGGGAGAAGTGTACCAAATAAATATGGAATTATTTGAACGCAAAATAGATCCAACTAAAAACCTTTTACCATATGGCGGAAGTGTAAATTATTATGGGAAAGTATTTGATCAAAAAAGAGCAAATGATTTCCTGTCTATTTTGCTACAAACCATCGAATGGAAAAATGATGAGGCCATAATTTTTGGTAAAAAAATCATTACCAAAAGAAAAGTCGCATGGTATGGTGAAGAAGCATTTGAATACACCTATTCTAAAACTACCAAATTGGCATTGCCCTGGACGCAAGCCTTAATTGAATTGAAAATTACCATAGAAAAGCTTACAAGTGAAACCTTCAACTCCTGTCTTCTAAACTTGTACCACAATGGCAGTGAAGGAATGGCCTGGCACAGTGATGGAGAAAAAGACCTAAAAAAACAAGGTGCCATTGCTTCAATGAGTTTTGGAGCAGAAAGGAAATTTTCTTTTAAGCATAAAGAAACGAAAACTAAAACAGAGCTGGTTTTAGAAAATGGAAGTTTGTTAATAATGAAGGGAGATACGCAAACCAACTGGTTACATCGTTTGCCACCAACCAAACGGAGTTTCGGTCCTAGAATAAACCTGACCTTTAGGACCATTGTAAAGTAATCCTTTGTTAAACTAAATCAATACTCAAACCATGAAGATTCCCCATCAAAATAGATTTTGAATTGGTGGTTCCCATTGGGCTTTTATTCCACTGGGTATCTTATAAATTGTATATCAACCAAGTTTGGTTGGATTCAATTGTCATGCTTTTGATCATCAACCTACATATTTATGGATGTTTTGGTACGCATCAAAAAATCCCAATTAAGGATATTATAAAAGTTACTGAAACCTATAACCCCTTAATTTCAGTAGCAACTTTAATAAATTGATTGAAAATATTATACAATAAACACGAGAATAAACTTGTCTCTCCAAAAGACAAAAAAAATCATTGACAAGTTGCTTTAGTAAAATGCTTAAAGTAAGGTTATTAGCAGAATAAATGAAAAAAAATTAACAAAAACCTAAAATAAAAATATCGCATGAATTGGATCCTTTTAATTGTTGCAGGTCTTTTTGAGGTGGCTTTTGCTTCCTGTTTGAGTATGGCAAAAGATTCTACTGGTAAAGAAATGTATGGCTGGTATGGAGGCTTTCTAGTTTGCCTGACCATAAGTATGGGATTATTAATACGTGTGACACAAAGCCTGCCAATAGGTACAGCTTATGCGGTATGGACTGGAATAGGCGCAGTAGGAACCGTATTGGTTGGTATATTTGTCTTTAAGGAACCAGCCCATTTCTGGCGATTGTTTTTTATTTTCATGCTTATAAGCTCCATCATCGGTTTGAAGGCAGTGTCACATTGAAACTAATAGGGTTTAATAATTCTGTTTTCGACCGATTTTAGGCAATGTAAAATAAAAGGTACTTCCCTTTTCTGGTTCTGACTTTGCACCGATTGTCCCTCCATGAATTTCAAGAATCCGCTTGCAGGATGCAAGTCCTATACCAGTTCCAGGTATACTACCATGCGGGTTAAGTCTTTTCATAAAACCAAAAATTTCCTTGGTTGATTTTTGTTTGAAACCTATCCCGTTGTCATTGACAAAAACAGTGATTTCATCTCCTTTTTCTTCATAGTCTACCGAAATTATCGGATCTGCTTCAGAACGGTATTTTATAGCATTACTAAATAGATTTTGAAATAGTCGAACCATCTGGATTTTATCAGCCACTATTAACCCATATTGCAGCTAACCGCTCAGAAGTATCTGTTTTTCAGGTCTTTCAATTTTTTCGATTTCCGTTTTGTGTACTACGGATTTTCGTTTGGTAAATGGCTGGTATTTGGTTTGGAGGATATCGTAGATCTGCTTTAGATTTTTGTTGGGTACTGTGCATTTTCGGGTGGTGATGGTTTTGTTGTATGTGTTGGTCCCCGAAGTAGTGATTACCTTCTGGGTATTGCCTATTCTGACAATTTCTCCCCAGCAGTTTTTTATGCCATTGTGTTTTAATTGATGCCTTACCGTATTGACCAGCCAGTAAGCCAATATCCCCAGATGGAGGTGTGCCATGGTGGCGTCGTCGTTTTTGTGGTAGATAGGCCTTAGGTCCAGGTCGGTTTTCAGGGTACGGAATGCGTTTTCTATCTCTCTGATGGTATTATAAATATTCCAGACCACATACTCTTCCTGTACATTCAGGTTGGTCCGGAGAAAATAGACGCCCAGGCTTTCATTTTTTTCCTGATGCCTGTCCGGGTCTTTTTTCCATGTGATTTCTGTGGCCAGACCTGTTTTCGCATCACTGCTTACGGTAATGTCATAATAACGCTGGACAGACGGGTATTTTTCTTTGGCCCTGCCTATACGCTGGTGGACTTTGTCAGCTTTCTTGGTTCCTCCCTTGCTGTGCAGTGCGTTGTGTATCTTTTGGAGTTCCTGCTCAAACCTACTTTCAAACTGGAGCTTCATCCCTTCCTCTTTTTTTTCCTTGGAAGGGCTTTTGACCTCAAGGTAATAATCGGTGTTTTTTTCTGTATTGACTGATCTGAGTCTGATGGTCTGCTTTGATTTTGTATCCAGCAAGGTGGTAAGCCTTCCGGGAACATAGCTGTAATCTTTCAGCCGGGTACGGCTTACACAGAGATATCGGTACCCTTTACTTTCGATAAGTCTGAGGTTTTCCTCTGTGGCGATGCCGGCATCAAGTACCACTACTGCAGGACCACGGCAGGTATGGGACGCGAGTTTCTCGATCATTGCCGATAGGGTATTGCAGTCGGCAATGTTTCCTTCCAGAATGGAGGAATATTTTATGAAGCCTTCCACGTTGACCACCAGGGCGAGCACAATGAGCTTTGCGTCGTTTCTCTTTTCCTTGCTCCTTCCGAATTTTGCGAGTTGGCTGTTCCGCTTTTCTCCCTCAAAATAGGTGTTGGTCAGGTCGTAAAGAATGATCTTATCCTCCAGGTCAAACAGCTCGTTGGTACGTCTGGACAGGTGCTTTTCGATTGAATCCTTGGCCTTGTACAAGTCAAGGGCACTTTTGTAAAGCCTGTCTTTTGTCACTTTGTCTGCCTCGTACCCGGTAAGTTCGCACACCGCAGAGTTTTCCTTTATCCAGCGCACGGTTTTCAGCTCTGAGGCCGGGTATACCGCACGGCTTACAACCTGTGTGGCCGCAAGCTTGGCCTGTTCGGGGCTGAAGCCGACCGAAAGCAGCAACGGCGTTAGGTTCAGCTTCTCCCATGTCTGATAAGCTATGTTCTCCGCTCCGATCTCCCTTGCATTGCTGTGCTGAAGTGTGTCCATGTTGACCATGCGCGACAGTTTCTCTGCTGACTTGATGTCCAGCTTTTTTGATAATAGGATACGCTGCCAAAAATCTTCAACATATCGTGTGACCTCAGGATCTTCTTCCTGATCAAATAGAGATGTCTTTTGCTCATATTTATCGGTAAGGTGCTTCTGGATCTTATTGAGCTGCTCTGGGGTGGTGTCCTCAATGAATCCTACATTCAGAATGGTACGGTGGCATATCCTGTTGTCCGCATTACGGTAACTCTCCACCAGACGGTAGTAACCGCATAGCTTTCCTGATTGGGGGTGTTTTCGTAAAGAGAACTTGAAATACATCCCGTAAAGTACTGATCTTTAGATCCCAAATCCAATACCCTCTGTGTACTACAAACCAAATGAAGGCCCCGTGGAGAGCGTAAAAAAATTTGATCGTAGGGGGGTACGAATAATTTGCAGATTAAAAACAGAAAATAAACTGAAATTTCTAATTTAACGACCAAAAGCTGCAATGTGGGTTAAAGGTAATGCAGGTATAGTGAAAGTAGCATTGTTTTCTTTCACCTGATTTTTAATCATCTCAAGCGCAAACCTGCAAACTTCATTTAACGAAACCTCTTCGAATTCCTTTTCATTCCCTTCAATTTTGGAATAATCTAGAAGGTCTTTGATCATAAGTTTCATCCTCTGGGTATTGTCTAAAATTAGGGAATAATACATTTTTCCGTCGCTGTCAGGTGGGAGATACCCTTCTTTTTCCAGTAATCCCACCAAACTGGAAATTGTATTCAATGGGGCTTGCAAATCATGGGAAGCTGTATAGGCGAAATGTTCCAGTCCTTCATTGACCTGTCTGAGCCGTTCGACAGTTTGTTCCGCCTGTTTTCTGGCCTTTATCAACTCCACCTCATACTGTTTTCTTCGGGTAATATTTAGCACTGAAAACCTAAAAAATGGCGCTATGCTTGAGCTTTTTAAAATTCTCATCCCGTTTAGCAAAACGGGCAATTTCCTTGAGTTCTTTCCTTTCAGTTCAATGTTGATTTCAGAAATTTCTCTCTGAATATGCAGCATGGGCAATATGTGGGTTTCGAAATAAATTTTCTCGCCCATACCCAACAAATCCTGAAAGGATTTTTGAAGAACAATCTCTTTTCTTTCATATCCCAACCACTTTAGCAATGTACCATTGATGTTGACGATTTTTCCGTCAGCACTCGTAGTCATATAACCAAAAGGGGCATTTTGGTATAGGTCTTCAGAATCCTCTGTATAGGCTTGTTCTATCAATTTGTGTTGGCTAAATAGGATTGTATACTTGAAATAACCTGATCAGGGGCAGTCAGGTGAGGACAATGCCCTGAGGAATTCAATAGCACATAATTACTTTCTTTAATCTGTTGATTGACAAACTCTCCAACCCTCACAGGTGCAATTACATCGGGATGGCTTTGAAGAATCAAAGTGCGTGTAGATACATTTTCTAAATCCTCTCTATTGTCCCCCATAAAAGTCACCTTGGCAAAATGCCTGGCTATATCAGGGTTCATTGAGCAGAAACTATTCTTTAATTCTTCGGAATATTCAGGCAACTCAGGATTCCCTATAATTATTGGAGTGATAAAACTGGACCAACCTAAATAATTACTATCCAATGTTTCTACCAATTCATCGATATCCGTTTTAGTAAAGCCTCCAAAATAATCACCATCATTGGTGTAGCAAGGTGACGGCCCTATTAATACCAAATTATCAAATAGATCAGGCCTTTCGGTAGCAGCCAGTATACCAATAATACAATTTACAGAATGACCAACAAATATCACGCTTGAGAGATTAAGTGCAACAATCATTTCAATTAGATCCTGAGCATACCCTGTGAGAGAATTGTATTTTTCAAAATCATAAGCGCTTTGATCTGAATTCCCAGAGCCAACAAGGTCAAATAAAATAACCTGATAATCTTTCTCGAAAGCAGGCGTGATAAATCGCCACATATTCTGATCACAACCATACCCATGGCCAAATACTATAGGCTGCTTGCCGTTACCAAAAATTTTTATATTGTTTTTTACTATTTTATTTATACTCATAGTCTTTTAAGCATTAATGAAACCTGTTCATTAATAGCTGATTAAGAATGAATTTTACTAGGTGATTTTTATTAAAACGGATTTATTTTTTGTTCGGTTAAAAAGTTACAAGTAAGGTTTTCCATTGTATTTTTATCAGTGTGTATAACTTGAAACATTCAAAAAAACACACTTGATCACAATCCTGAAACCCTAAAAAAATTGAACAGGATAAATCAAGAATACAGAATGCAAAAATTAAACCACATTTCTATTTCCATACCAGCTATTGAATACATCTTACCTTCATGCTGAAAAAAAATTAGCCCTGAAAATTTAATGGAATAGTATTACCTGATGAGAAAAGCCACAAAATCAGCAACTCCGGTCATATTCCAGCTTTGATTCCAACACTCCAAATAGAGTTAAAAAATCCAGTTTCAAAAAGTTTTAACTTTTTGAAACTGGTTAACTAAGTTTTATTCAATAAACAGTAGTGAAAATATTATTTTTCAGGCACCCACAATACTGCATCAGCTACAACAGTGCCATCGGCACCTTCTGTACTTACAGTAACAAAAGGATTAGTACCTACTTCCAAGGTAAAAGCACCTACATTTACCCATTCTCCTCTCGTCTGGCCTTCAACTCTAATATCGCTTTCTTTTACAAAAACCTCTTTTTCTGCTTTTCCATCAGAAATGATGATTTTCGTCTGACTGGTTGCGTCCTCGGTTCCAGAGAAATAGACATAAATGTCATATTTACCATTTTCTACCACCTTTGGACTAAAACGTACTGTATTAATTGAATTGTCCTTTCCTGCGTTTTTCAAAAGTGTAGGGCCATATCCATGTCTATTTTGAATTTCCCAATCTCCAGTAACGACTACACCCTCATCATCGTTATCCACTAATACCTCTGCTGTACTTCCATCTGCCAATGGATTTGAACTGAGTTCTCCTTGTAGCTTTTTGATGGAAACCTGCTGAACAGCTTGCCCCTCATCCAAGGCCAGACTAGCCGCAACTGCAGCAGATTGTCCTAAGACCATAAATACTGGTTCCATTCGGATAGACCCATAGGCAATATGACTGGCAGAAAGGGCAACAGGTACAAGCAAGTTTTTTGCCTCATTGGCTTTAGGTATAATAGACCTATAAGCAATTGGATACGGGCCGAAACCACCTATCTCAACATTGCCTTCATTCTTCACCATTTTCTTACCATCCTTTTCTACAACTACACGTTGGATATTGTGAGAATCCATGGTGTAAGCAGCCATTCCAACACCATCCGCTACTACTTCCTCACCTACGCAATTGGCTTGAGTCATTACGTATTCTCCTATCATTCTCCTCACTTCTCTCACATACAATTGTGGCGTCCAATTTTCACTATCTACATATTCATCTTTTGGATAACCCCATTCCTGAATGGCATCCTGAAGTTCTTTTGGCACCCTTGGATCGGTTTTGTAGAAGTAAAGAAGTGATTTCGTGTAAAGCGTATGGGCATCTATTATTTCTTTTCTCTTTTCATAACTTCCTTCCGGATATTCGTGATTCATTCCAATCATATCTGTAGAGAAGCCTCCCCGATTGTTAATATCCGTCTTGCTATTTGGCATTCGACTCCAGATAAAATATTGTCCAAGGCTTCTTTTCTCAGGTTGTGCTTCAAAAAGTCTGACCAATAAATCAAACATAGCTGGGTCGTAACCTTCTGGTTTTGTTATTTCTATCCGATTTCCTGGATCATTGGTCAAACAAATACGATAATTATAAGCTTGAATTTTATCATCCTCAGTACCATCTTCCGCCAGACTACCCTCACTGATTCCCCACAGCAATCCACTCGAAGGATCTCCTGGAGTTTTATAAGGATCAACGCCGTCAGGAAACTGATGGCCATTCATTAATTGAACGCCATTATAGGTTTCCCCATACTTATCATTGGCCTCTCTACCGATGTCATAGCTGACGCCTGCCTTGGCCATCAAGTCACCTTCATAGGTAGCGTCAATAAACATTTTACCTGACACTTCCCTTAACGGTTCTGAAAGGTTGTTCGAATTTTCCAAAGAGATTTTAGAAACCCATCCATCCTTATTGACTGCATCTTGAATTCTTAACCCATATTGAACTGTGATTCCTGCCCGATCTAAATACTCCTGAAAGGTCGCTTTGGCAATACTTGGTTCGAATATCCATTGTTCAAACTTCCCATAATGATCTCCTAGTTTCCGATAAAAGTCCCTTGAAAGCCCAGTAACGGCAACTTTATTCCCTATATCTGTATACCCAAGCCCCCCGGTAGTCAAACCACCTAAGTGCTGACTGGGTTCTATCAGCAACACTGACTTGCCCATGGTTTTAGCGGTATAAGCTGCTATTATCCCAGAGGATGTGGCTCCATACACGACTACATCATAAGTATCCTCTTCTGCTTTTTCAGAGCCCGAACATGAAAACATCAAGCTTGATAAAATCAAACAGCCTATTACTAAATAATTTAATTGTCTTTTCATTACTTATTCTCAATTGGTTTTGGTGAATACAATCAATCTTAAATCCATTACCTGACTACCAGGAATTTCAAGTGCTTTCAAGGATAAAGTGGCTTCTCCACTGTCCAAATTTATTTCACCCAAAGACATGGCTTTGAAATCTTTAACGTAAGACTCCATACGTTCCACTCGGTCATTTTCCATTCCTTTGATCGGGGGATCATGGGCGGTTTCCACTTTCCCGTCCAGGTAATTCTCTCCTACCTGAAGCCTGAAGGTGGCACCAATGTCTTTTTTAGGGCATGTATAATATATCACTACCTGGTATTTTCCCGCTTCTAATACCTCTACGTCCCAGGTGATACTGTCTTCCAAACTCGTCCAATTTGTAAAGAAAGAATCATTGGGAAAACGATTGGAACGTTGGACCTGACCATGAGCAGTACCATCTCGGGCTGGCATTTGTGTATAAATTGCTTCTGGAGCCCCTAAAGTAAATGGCCTAATCTTGGGCTCATTGGCTTGTTCATCAGCCATTTCACTTTCCCATGCCACTTTTGCGGCTATAAGCCTGGCGGTAACTTCAGGATTTTGATCTTGAACCGGATTCTTCTGATAAGGATCCTTATTCATGTCAAACAAAGCGCCTTCATGATCCAGAAGAAAATTTTGAGTCCTTAAACTCGTTCGGTTGTTCCAGTGTCGGTAGATTATTCTATCTCCCCAGTCCTTTGCATCTTTAAATATCAATGGTGTTAAACTTATACCATCATATGGTTTAGCAGCCTTGTGATTTATCCCCAGCAATTCCATTAATGTTGGAAAAAGGTCAATTGCACCCGATATTTCTTTGATCACTTCCCCTCCGGAAATGGTCCCTTTCCACTGCATGAAAAAAGGACTTCTAACGCCTCCCTCATCCGTGGATCCCTTTCTGCCTTTCATTCCCCCATTCCACCTAAAACTATTTGGACCATTGTCACTAAAATAAATGACAATTGTATTTTCTTCCAGATTAAGGGATTTTAACTGGTCCATAATTCTTCCCACATTCCAATCAATATTTTCACACATGGCCAAAGCTGCCTTGGTAAACGCTTGATCCTCATCATTCACCAGGCTATCCAAGGATTTGTTAGCGAATGAATCGTACCAACGATCAGGAACCTGCATGGGTGAATGGGGTGTATTTAGGGGCAGGTAAACTAGAAAAGGTTGCTCCTGATTTTTCTCAATAAACTGCATGGCTTTGGTAGTCAGGTCATTGGCAAGAAAACCTTCACCTTGAACGGGTTTGCCATTGTGTTCCAGCGGAGGACTAAAATAATTCCCCCAATGTCCGGAACAAAAGCCATAAAACTCATCAAACCCTCTGGCATTGGGATGGTAAGGAAATTGCATGCCATTGTGCCATTTGCCAAAAGCGCCTGTTAGGTATCCCTCTTTTTGAAGTACTTCTGCAAAAGTTTCTTCATCAAGGTCAAGCCGTTCTTGCCCTGCAGAAGTCCCACTGACTCCTCCACGCAAATGATACCTTCCAGTAAGCATTTCTGCCCGAGTTGGAGAACAAACCGGAGAAACATAGAAACGATCAAAGCTGATCCCTTCAACACCCAATTGATCAATATTTGGGGTTTGCAAGTTCGGATTACCCGTAAAACTTAAATCTCCCCAACCCTGATCATCGGATAGGATGATTACAACATTCGGTCTGTCCTCCTCCTTTTCTTCTGACTTACAAGCCATAAAAGAAAACAAGCACAAGCAGAAGAATATACAGGTTTCAGTAAATTTCACAGGCATATATTTTAATTTAAAATCAACAATTACCTTATGGAAGTTTTTTGGAAGTTAAAAGAAATTAAAAGTAAGCAACAGGTACTGCAAACTTTTTAAAGTCATTGGTCCTTTATTGCCTACTTTTGAAACACTTAAATTCAGTATATCAACACTATTCTTTATATAAAATCTTAGTATTAATTAATTTTATCAGCTAAAGTCAATACTTGACCATCCTCCAAAAGTTTTGCTTTTAAATCTGCGTAAGGAAGTTTTTGTACGCTGACACCTTCATCCAGAGCCATTACCGCTGCAGTAGCAGCCGATTGTCCCAAGATCATAAATACTGGCTCCATTCGAATGGATCCAAAGGCAATATGACTTGCAGAAACTGCCACAGGAACCACTAGATTTTGAATTTCGTCGGCTTTAGGTACCAAAGAACCATAAGAAATTTCATAAGGTTGTGGCAATGGAACTCCCACGTCTCCTTCATTTTGGACATGTCCATTCTCATCCACATAGCGTTGGATATTGTGCGAATCTATGGTATAGGATCCCATTCCTACTGATTCAGGGGTAGGTCTTTTTTGTAATAACTCGTTTTCAGTCATGACATATTTACCAACCATTCTTCTGGCTTCCCTTACATAAATTTGATGTGGCCAGTTACCATTGTCTGTAAATTCATCTTTGGCCAAGCCCCATTTTTTAAATTCATCCTGGGTTTCTTTTGGCACCCTGGGATCATTGGCTACATAGTATAAAAGTCCTTTTTGATAGTCCTCATGTTCCTTGATGATTTCTCGCCTTCTTTCATAACTGGCTTCAGGGTAATCATAATTCATCCCTATATTGTCAGAACTAAATGGTCCATGATTGTTGGTATCCGTTTTCTTGTTTGGAATCATGTCAAATTTACCGAACCATTCTGTCCATCCTGCATCAAAAATTCGACCTAGCAATTCATATTGGGTAGAATCATAATTGTCTGGTCTTGGGAAAGGCACCTGATTGTCTGGATTTATAGACATACAAGTTCTAAAGCAATAGGCCTGAACCTTGTTGTCCCCTTCCCCTTTAACACCTGGGTCCTCTCCACTTATTTTAGGAAGCAAACCTGAGGAAGGGTCACCTGGAATAATATAAGGATCTATCGGTTGATCTACTGCTTTGAAATGGTGCTTGTGATGAAAAACACCCGTCTGCACTCCATTCCAATCCTCACCATATACACTTGTTCCTTCTCTTCCTACATGGTAACTGACCCCAGCAGCTGCCATCAAATCTCCTTCATAGGTGGCATCTACAAACATTTTACCTTTGAATTCCTTGCCACTCAATGTACGAATAGCTGTGATTTTTCCGTCCTCAACGGTAACTCCACTTTCTCTGTCCAACCATTCATCCCGAAGAACTTCAATGCCTAATTCCTCAATCCATTCGTCATAGACTTCCTCAGCAACATGGGGTTCAAAAATCCACATGGTTCTAAACGCTCCATCTATAGCAGGTGTGCCCTGACCTTTGTTTCCAAAATCAGATTGGGCTTCCCATTTCCAGGCACCATCTTCTGTATATTTTTCATATACACGTTGGTAAAATTCACGGGAAAGGCCTCCTATCACCTCTTTTTTCCCTGTATCCGTCCAGCCTAAACCACCGGCCGTCAAACCTCCTAAGTGCTTGTCCGGAGAAATCATTATTACTGATTTGCCCATTTTCTTTGCTTGTATTGCTGCAGTTACTGCTCCAGATGTGCCGCCATATACTATTACATCTGTTGTTTCTTCCTGCTCAGTTGCTGGGCCACAAGCCATAAAAACGAAAAGCAAAGAAAGGTTTAACAACACAGTCTTTAAAATACCTGTTTTTTTCATTGTTTCATTGGGTTAAATGCTTATTTATTAATTTTTATATGATTTTATTTTTTATATTCCTAGAGGTGGATTCAATCACTAAATACCCTCATCCCCATACCTTTTAAGTAAATCATAAAAGATAATCCTGAATTCAACTAAGCCCCTACAAGCTTCATGTTTTCAGGATCCCACCCGACAATTTTCTTTTGGAAATAACTGATATTGCCTGCTTCAGTTGGACCAGAAGCCCGAAGTCCAAATACTGCATCCTCCACTACAGGTTTCCCATCGCGGATGGATTCAAAGAAATTGACAAAATGCTCATACCTATCTCCCTTGTAGTTAGTAGGTACTTTGAATTCAAATTCAGAAGGCCCAACCATTTCAGCTTTCTGAGGGTATTTTTTACTGTGAGCAGCTTTGAGTGCTTCCTGCATGGCTTCCGGGAAGCTGTTTAAGGACATCCCAGGATCTTTGGGGAAAGGTGTTTTGCGTAATTTTAAACCATTAAAATCGATGGTAATGTCCCCTTCCGAACCCACTATTCTAAACAGAAAATTATTTCCTCCCCCACTTACAAGATTGGTTCTCAATGACAGGTTAAATGCAGGGTGAGCATCCGATTTAGGATAATCAAATAATCCCAAATGAATATCAGGCACATCTCTTCCATCTTTCCAATACCTCAAACCTCCAGTAGCCTGAACCCTTTCAGGCCCCTTAGATCCTGTGACAAAATGCAGCATGGAAAGCATGTGCACATACAAATCACCCGCTACGCCTGTGCCATAATCCTGGTAGTTTCTCCACCTGAAAAAACGAAGTGGATCCCAATCTCTTTTTGGTGCATTGGCTAGATAAGTATCCCAATCGACTGTTTCCTCGGAGGCATCCAATGGAACTGTATATTGCCAAGCTCCTCTCGCACTGTGTCGGTCAATCTGTGCTTCAGCAAAGTTAATCTCCCCAATTTCTCCAGCCGCTATCAGTTCTTTTGCTTTGGCATGAATGATGGAGCTCACATACTGACTACCAACCTGAAATACCATTCCGGTTTTTTTCTGCATGTCAATAATGCTGTGACCATCTGCAGAACGTTGTACCATTGGTTTTTCACAATAGACATGTTTGCCTTTTTGCATGGCATCCAAACACACTTTTTGGTGCCAATGATCAGTGGTCGCATTGATAACAGCATCCACATCACTTCTTTCTAAAATCTCTCTGTAGTCTTTGGTCGTATATATCTCTGAACCCCAAAGTTCTTTGGCGCGAACAAGTCTTCCATCATACAAGTCACAAGCTGCTACAATTTCAACGCCATCTACCATCAAGGCCGTATTGGCATCACCTATGCCCATGCCTCCAGTACCTATGACAGCTACGCGGATTTTATCATTGGCAGACACCGCTTTTCTTTTTACCAAGTCAAGGTAAGTGGAGGATTCAAATCCTTTAGAGGCAATTGCTATTGGTGCACCCACTGCCAAGGCCGTGGATGTCGATAACTTTTTCAAAAAAGATCTTCTGTGGTTTTGGGGTTCAATTGGCATAACTATTTGCTTTTATAAGTTTAAATGCAATGTAACAATACTATTTATGTTAATGCAGAATTCACGAAAGTCTAAATAAGGCTGGTTTCAACACTGAAATTTCGGATTCAATTATTTCTGATATTCTAAAATCTGATTGTCTTTGCGAAGGATTTCAACCAATAAATTATAGTCAAGATCCTGAACTGCCACCTGATGGTCGATTGCTAAGGCAGCAGCAGTGGCTGCAGATTGGCCTAAAACCATAAATACGGGTTCCATTCTAGCTGATCCAAAAGCAACATGAGTGGCACTTATACAAACTGGCACCAAAAGGTTTTCTTTTTCTCCCTTTTTGGGAACAATCGATCTATAAGATATTGGGTAGGCGGTCAAGCCCCTAGCTTCAAAGTTACCTTCGTTTTGAACATAGCCATTGTGGTCTACATAGCGTTGTACCATATGGGAATCCATCCCATAAGAGCCCATGCCTACTCCATCTTTTACTTGTGGGACCAGTCCCTCACAATCAGCTTGCGTAACGACATAATCACCTACCATTCTCCTTGCCTCTCTTACATACAGTTGAGGCGTCCATCCATTTCTATCCTTAAACTCATCTTTTGTCATTCCCCATTTGGACACTACATCCCTCACTTTTTTTGGAATTCTTGGATGGTAAGCCAATGACCACATCAGCCCTTGTTGGTACCCCAATTGTTTTTGGCTAAAAGCTTCCCTATCCGCATAACTTGCTTCAGGATAATCGAAATTTTGACCGATAAAGTCTGTCGAAAACCCTTTTTGATTGTTGGTATCCGTCTTTTTATTGGGCATGGGTGTATTGATCCAAGGCACCAATGGATCCCCATAATGGTACATTTTTTCTATTGGTCCATTGGCTGCTTCATAATTCCTAAACAACAACTCATATTCAAGTTCATTGTAATTTGCAGGTTTCTCGAATGGAATCCTGTTCTCTGGATGGTTGGTTAAGGTCATACGATAACAATAAGCCTGAATCCCTTTGTCTGCAGTGCCATCCAAACCAGGTCCACCTTCAATTATAAATGGCAGTAATCCACTGGATGGATCACCTTTTACCACATAAGGGTCTACACCCGGTACGAAATTATGGTGGATCGCATTTCTGGAAACATTCCCTTTTAGGGTAAGGTTATAAAAATTGGCTTGCACACCATTAAGGGTTTCTCCATACTGACTATTGGCTTCTCTACCGGTTGTATAACTCACCCCTGAAGCGGCCATCAAATCTCCCTCATAGGTAGCATCCATAAACATTTTACCTGAATAAGTCTCCCCGCTTTCCATGGTAATGGAAGTAATTCTATTGCCATTGGTCTTGACTCCGGTTGCTCTGTTTAGGCGTTTATCCATTACGACAACTATATTTTCCTCCGCCAACATCTTTTTATAGACTTTCATCGCTACTGATGGTTCAAAAGTCCACATGGCCGCTTCGCCTTCATTGGATCTTGTTTGGTCCGGCCTCGTCAAATAATCTAGCCTACCCTCATATTTCCAGGCCTCTGGATTGTCATAGTAAGCCTTGATATTTTGGTAAAATTCTAAGGAAATACCTCCTATTACGTCTTTGTTCCCAATATCTGTGGCGCCTAATCCCCCGGTGGTAAGCCCACCTAAATGATTTGAAGGCTCAATAAGAATTACAGATTTGCCCATTCTAGCCATTTGAATGGCTGCTGCGACACCACCTGAAGTACCTCCATAGACGACCAGGTCATAAGAGGAATTTTGTGCCTGCGATGGATGAGCAATCCATGAGGTGAAAAGAAGTAGAAATGCTGTAAACAGTTGCTTCATAGTGTTTAAATTTAAGGAATGTATCCTATTTGGTTACTATTCCAGTCTTTGATTATAAGTTATTATTTGTTTTTTTTAAATGGTGAAATGGTCGGGCCAAAAGCAAAATTAGTCCTGTTAATTTTCCGCAGTAATGGCTGCATTTAAATGATCGTTCAATTGTTTTAATAATTTATCAGCCATTTCAGGATTTTCCTTAGCCAGATTATTCGTCTCCCCAGGGTCTTCCTCCAGGTTATACAGTTCCACTGGCGATACAAAAGGATATTTACCAAGCACCTTCCATTTCCCTTCACGCAAACCATATGCATTCCCACTGCCCCGGACCACTATTGATTCCCTATTTCCTGAAGTCACCTTACCGCCAAAAAAAGCGGACAATAGGTTATGCCCATCTATAGCTGAATCTTCAGATAATGTTTCCCCTACCAACGCTGCTAAAGTTGGTAAAATATCATTCAGCGCAATGAGTTGATTGCTCACCTGTCCTTTTGGAATTTTACCTGTCCAACTTGCTATCATTGGGGTACGTACCCCTCCTTCATAAACAGACCATTTGGTACCTCTAAAAGGAAAATTGGGCCGGTGTGCATCTGGATGTATTTTCTTGTTCACATCCTTTGGGCTATTTGTCACTTGCTCTTTGTCTCCTTCCCGACTTGTAGCAATAAACTGCGAGCCATTGTCACTGGCAAAAATTATAAGCGTATTGTCTCTTAAACCGAGAAGCGCTAGTTCTTTTATTATTTGGCCAACATAGAAATCCAGCTCAAACACATAATCTCCATAAAGTCCAGCATCTGTTTTGCCTATAAAGTCCTCATCAACAGCCAATGGAATATGGGGAACATAGGGAGAATAATAGAGAAAAAATGGTTTTTCTCCACCACTTTTTTTGAAGTTTTGTAGGTAATTAATGCTTTCCTCTGTGATATAAGGCAAATATCCCTGCAGAGGAATCTTATTGAGGTTTTCGGTTCCTGAGGCAGCTTCGATCGTGTACAGATCATGAATGAGTGCCCCTACCACCTGCTTGTCTTCGAATATCCAACATTCACTGGCACAACTAAAACCTAACCAATGCTGAAACCCCCTATCCAAAGGCCCATCACTCAGTGCTTGGGTGAAATCAATATTAGCACCATTCTGGTCATCCTGAAATTTCCCATACCCAATTGGAGGCTCACCGTCATTCGTAGGAAAGGTGGTACCTAAATGCCATTTCCCAAATCCGGCTGTTTGATAGCCTGCATTCTGAAGCATTTGAGGCAAAGTTAGTACTCCATCCTCAATCATGGAAGGTTCATAATTCGCCATCACACCGGTTTTCTTCCAACTTCTCCAAGGGTATTCTCCTGTCATCAGCGCATAACGGCTGGGAGAACAAACTGATACAGGGCAGTATGCTTCAGAAAACCGAATCCCCTCCATTGCCAATTGATCGAGGTTAGGGCTTAGCGCTTTTGAATTTGGATTGTATACACCTAAATCACCATAACCCAGATCGTCTGCAAAAATAAAGAGAATATTAGGTAAAGGTTCCGTTAATTCCTCCTTCTCCCCTGCATCGCAGGACATAAGCATATAGGCAAAAACCAACATAGCAATCTGTATAAATCTCATTCAGCCAATAAATTAATATTACTTATATATATAATTCTCATTTTACTTTCTATCAACCATAATTGGCATTACCACATTTCTTTCTCAATGCCAATCTCATCTAAATACCTTTTGGCCCATTGCCTTTGCTGGTCATTTTCAGTAGTTATTAATTGATAAATATTTTCTTTAGTCAATGAAGCTACTTTACTTTTATCTTTTAGTAGCCCAAAAAGGACATCGTTTAATCTATTGTTTTCCTTACTTAAAATTTCAATAATTTTGATTATCGAAGAGAAGTACCAACCTTCTAAGCTTTTAAAATAAGTAATCATTCCTCTCTTGGTATTGTAATCTACTTGTATGTACACATCTAACAAAACCTGTTGGATCCTTTCATTACTCATTTCAGATGTAACCACACTTCCCAAGGCCAAATTGCTTATAACTGGATCATTACCAGTCATAACCTGCTGTACCACAGGAATCAGCCCAGGAAATATTTGGGCTTTTTTCTTGAACTGATGCAAGGCCCATAAAATGTCCTGACGGTTAGAACTGTCCAGGTATTTGGTCAAAATATCCTGGTCCACATATTCAGTAGACACAAGCCTAACACTGTCCCGCATTGGTCCATAAGCCATGTGCCACAAAGTATGCGTGGTATAAGCAGCACCATCAATAATATACCCCTGTATATCCTTCAGGGTGGCAGCACTTATCCCGTCCACTTTCGGATTATCCGGTTCCTTTGCTGTAAGGTCTCCCAATGTATAATTGGCCAAAAGCGACTGAGGATCACCAAGCAAGCGGTGAAGCTTCAGGTAATCTGCTTCCGAAAATGGAACATGTCTATTTTTTGTCAATGGTTTTATGGGCCTTATTCCCAAATAATTACCTGAAAAGGACCAAAATAGGTACAGATCAACTGGCAAACATAATTTATCTTCACATACTCCTGCATTCAACTCCCGAAAAACGATTGGCAATTGGTTTTCATAAATTTTACCTATGTACAAGGTGTCGTTAATTAAAGAATCCGAAAAATCCACTACTTTTTTGTCGATCAATATTATTTCTCCAGGATCATAACTCCCCTTACTTTTCTGGTATTCAATAGGTTCATTATAAAATCCCTTTATCACCAAGGCCATCAATGCCAAAAACGTCAACCCTGGTAAGGTTTTTATGACAAATGAATCAATCATTTTCCCATGGGAGGTTGACTTCTCCTATTTCAGTCTTCATAACCTTCATAGATCTCTGAGCCATTTCCAGGGATTCCGGTGATTCTTTATATACCCTTATTTCACAGATGCCACCGGGTACTTTTTCATCTTTTAAAGTTATCCTTAATTTATTGGACTTGGTATTTTTAACCGGCAAAACCAAACGTCTGAAACCTTCTGGATTATCAATTTCACCTAAAAGGGTCCATTTCCCTTCTCTCTGGTATTCTATATTGAATTTTTTTATTGCCAAATCCCCCCTATTTTGGAACACCAAATGAACCATATTGAATTGTTGGGCTTGATCCCAATTTAATTCTATCCAGTGTGTACCTAAACCTGTAGTGTCAGGTACCCATGCATTGGTTTCGAAAGTCGCAAATGGAAAAGCTGTGGGCAATCTGGCCCTAGAGTATCCATTATTAACTTGTTTAGCAGGGCTTAACTCACTAGATGCCTCTGCGGTAGCCAACAAAGCCAAATCATTTGGGTCCTGATTTGGGAGTTCTATCATATAGGCTCCTTGTTTCAGTAAATTTTGCTGTAATTCACTTAAATGATGCTGATAGATTCCTCTTGGGCTGACATCATTTTTAATGGCCATTCCTGCAGCAGTCCCAGCTGCTTGACCAATAATTCCACAAGTCAGCATCACTCTTGTTCCAGTGAGGGCTACATGGGTGACCGATATATCTCTACCTGCCATCATAAGGTTATCAATATTTTTTGAATACAAACTCCTATAGGGTATGGAATGTAGCACACCCCTGTGGGTATGGTTGTTCAGTCTTTCCTTATCAAAAAAGCCTAATGAAGGGTGGTCATCCAATCCCCATCCACCATAGGCAATTCTGTCTTCGAGAAGTGGCTGTTCAGTAATGTCCTTCTCGGACATGACATAGTCACCTTCTAGTCGATAGCTTTCCCTGACACCCACCACGTGTCCCATCCATACAAGCTTATAATTTTCCATAGACCCTTTCCACTCATCACAATGATTTTTTACATGGTCCCAAATACCATAAATCAGTTTAAACAAATCATCCCTAACCCCTTCTGCATTCCCGTGGGTCTTGTCGGTCCCTCCTAATTCAATCATCCATTGGTGGTCTATCAATCCCATCTGAGGATGCCTTCCGGGACCAAAATCCTCACAGGTAGGGAAAGAGTAAATCCAGGATGGACTTACAAATTTATGTGGGCTACCAGTATCTTCATACCAATACTTCAAAGAACTTGGCAATGTGGTGGTATCCGGATAATCCAATGCTTTTGTCTCATTAAACATTTCTTTGGATTCCCTACCATACATATGGGAAGCGCCCGCTTTTACGCCTATGATCCCATTGCCAGTACAGTCCATAAAAATTTCACCACGGAATTTAAGCCGGTTTCCGTCAGGAACAGAAATGGCAATTACGGCTTTGATCGATTTTTTGTCCTCATCCATGATGACATCCGTCGCATGGGTTTTTAAAAATAGATCAAGATTGGGTTCTGATTGCACCAGCTTTAAAAGTTGATCCGGGTATTTTTTACCATCTGTAAAATATCTTTGATTGCCATAGGAGGCAATTTCTTCAATCAAGCCCGTTTCGCGGACATCAAATTTTTTATATTCTTCTTCCAGGTTGGTTTGCACAACCCCTACTGGAGGAACCAAAATCTCAAGACTTGCATTTCCTCCTAACTGATCTCTATTTTGAATCAAAACAGTTTTTGATCCTTCTCTTGCAGCAGCTACTGCTGCTAAGGTTCCGGCCAGGCCACCGCCAATCACCACTACATCGTATTCTCCTTTATCTACAATATTAGGGCTGATGGCATGATATTTTTTCCTTAACTCATCTAAGGAGGATCTGTCATTGGGAGGTGTCCAATCGAGATCGGAAGAAAATACGATTGCATCCAAACGTCCATAATAACCGGTATTGTCTCTTATCGTTAATTCATTTTGATTAACCAAGGAAACTATTCCTCCATCTTCCCAAGTCCAGCCCTCAATTGCTGATTTTCCAAAAGTTTGTTGTACTGGTTTTTCATTTACCAATATAGAAAATTGCCCCGGACTGTAGGTAGTATCCCAGTTTCTGGACCTCACCCAAACCCTGTATTTCCCTTTGTGAGATAATTCCATCTTGGTTTGGGCATCTTTTACAGGAGTTCCTATACCTGAGGCCAACAAATAAGAAGAGCCCATCTGATCAAGAAATTGCCAATCACTGGTCCAGCCTCCTAGTTTATCAAATTTCTCAGCTTCCAGCCAAATCAAATCCTGGGCTATAGTAACAGAATAGACCATCAGTCCAAAAAAAACGAGGATTCCTTTTTTTAAGAATTTGTTCTCAATGAATTTCATATTTAAAGGATTTTAATTGTAACATTAAAATGATGGAATTACCCTTATGTGGGAAATGCTAAGCCGAACTTAAATGGTTTTATTAGGTCTGAATTCAATAAATTGATACGAAGTGCTTGTGATTACTTTAATTTTGATCCTAGAAAAATCCTGCACAACAAAAAGAGAATTCACCTACTCCGAGGCTATTGGACTCGGAGCAGGCAAATCCTACTTTATTGGTTATTTTCAATCCACAGTTCCTTGCATGGTTTTAGTAACCTGGATTTTGAGTCAATGCAGTATTGGTTTCTAGTTCTATCCTTGGAATCGGCCATAAGTAATCCCTGTTTGGATTAAATGCCCTGGTTTCCACCACTACCATTTCATCGGCATTGCTGATATTGTCGTAGTTAGGGGTGCCTATCTCATCAATCATAGGGGCCTCAGCCAGCCAGCCGCCGCCGCCATATCTATTGACTCTTCCCCGGTAAGGGCCAGGCATTATGTCTTCAGCTACTTTCCATCTTCGGATATCAAAATACCTAAAACCTTCCATTCCCAGTTCATGTCTTCTCTCCTTGCGAACAATATTCCTCAATTCCTCCTGGGATTTTCCACCTTCAATAGCTGGCATTTGCACAGATTCTCTTCCACGAATGGCATTTAAAGCTTCGTAAACAGTTTCATCAAGTTGATTTAATTCTACTTTTGCCTCTGCATAATTTAGCAACACCTCTCCAAGCCTGAAAATGGTAAGGTTTTGATCCGTAGACCCCACATCTGTAGGATAATTGGCTACATCTATGTGTTTTCTGTATAAATAGCCAGTAAAGGATGCATAAGCGTGTGACGCTTCTATATTAGGCACTCTAATCTTCTCATCTCCCCTGAATTCCCAGGTCATGGTACTGTCCCTATGGGTTTCATAAATCCAGTTTACCAATCGCGAGCCCGGTACTACTAGGGTATAGTTCAATCTTGGGTCTCTATTTTCAAAAGGACTTTGAGGATTGAATAGTGGAGATTCGTCAATAGGTAATCCATCAATACAATCATAGGTATCTACCATGTCCTGAGGTGGCTTTTTATTGGAATGCCCAAGGGCCATTCTAGACCAAAAATTTCTTGGCATATTGTGCGTTGCAACTCCTCTTAAGTATTGAATTCGCATGATTACTTCACTAGAATTGTCTCCTGCAAAGGTAAACATCCCCTCATAGTCAGGATCAATTTGATAAGCATTAGCATCCATCAGTTCTTTGGCAGCCGCAGCTGATTCATCCCATCTTTCATTCCACAATGCCACTCTTGATATCAATGCAAGTGCCACACCTTTGGTGACCCTTCCCTTCTCAGCAGCATTCATTGGAAGTTGATCTTTCACTTCATTCAACTCTGAAAGGACAAAATCAATCACTGCCTCTTTCGAGGACCTTGGGGTCTGCGATTCCTCAAGTGTTAGATTAGTTGTCACCAAAGGCACATCCCCATAGAGCTCTGTCAGGTAAGCATAAAAATACGCCCTGAGAAACCTCGCTTCTCCTACTAGTCTGTCGTATTTTGCCGGATCCATCTCTTGCCTCAAATGGTCTCCCTTTGAGGTTATGAAATTCACCCTGTTAATTCCTCTGTAGAAATGTGACCAAAAACCATTGGTATAACCGTTGTCGGCATTTTGCTCTCCTCTACCAAGGGCCTGTAGTGCACTACCATTACGATCCCAGCCATCATCTGAGGCAAAATCGAAGGATAAAAACCAGGCTATGCCTACAGGAAAATACCAAAGTCTGTTGTAAACTCCAGTGACTGCCATCTCCAATTCAGTTTCGTTGGCAAAATAGGTCTCACTTGAAGGCGAATCCAGTGGCAAGCGCTCTAGAAATTCTTCATTACATGCTGAAGAAAATAGTAAAGCAGGTATCAATATTGTATATATAATTATCTTTTTCATCAGTTCTCAGTGTTTAGAAATTAACATTCAAACCCATAGTATAAGTAGCCATTTGCGGATACCAACCACCATTACTAACAGGTGCTTCTGGATCATAACCTTCATAAAAATTATGAATGGTAAAAAGATTTCTACCACTTAGGTAGATCCTTATTCCCTGAATATTGAGTGGTGCTAAAGCAGCTTCAGAAAATGAATATCCTACCTGAATGTTTTGACCTCTTAAATAAGCTGCATTTCTCATCCAAAAACTTGAGTTTTGCTCATTGTTGGTCTGGTTCCAGGCCAATCTAGGATAAGCGGCATCCGTATTGGTAGGTGTCCAATGGTCTTTGTGTTGTTCTTGTACCGTTCCCCCCAAATAAAAAGGCATGATTCCCTGACCAAACAAATACCCATCGGCCTTGCCTACTCCTTGTAAAAAGATGGATAGATCAAATCCTTTATAATCTGCATTAAAACGTGCACCAAAAGTATGTCTCGGTATTGAGCTCCCGATCACATCAAGGTCACGGTCATTGATCATTCCATCACCATCGACATCTTTATACTTGATATCACCTGGGGCAATATTGCCAAACTGATCCGCATGATTGTCTACTTCTTCCTGAGACTGAAACAAGCCTTCATCTATATAACCGAAGAAAGAACCTATAGGATAACCTTCTCTATTTACAGTCAGTCCTGTGTTTTCGATTCCTCTCATGTCCACAATTTCATTGAGAACATCAGAATAATTCAGCATAATACTGTAGTTAAGGTCGCCTATCTTATTTCGATAATTAACCATCAATTCATAGCCTTTATTTACAACTTCACCAGCATTTTGGAAAGGTGCACTGAGACCTATGGTCTGAGGTATATTTAAAGCCAAAAGAATGTCCTTCGTTCTTCTTACATAGTAATCAGCAGACACATCTAATTTACCCCAGAGGTTAAACTCAAGTCCTAAATCTGTTGTTTCTGTGGTCTCCCATTTAATTGTGGAATTGGCCATACTGTTCAGCGCTGCACCAGGTGCATTTGCACCGCCAAAGACATAATCCTGAGCACTACCACCTAAAGCCATAAAAGCAGCAAAAGGATACAGACCAATATTTTGGTTACCCAATTGACCCCAGGAAGCTCGAAGTTTTAATTGGTCAATTAAACCTGAATAGTCCTGCATAAATGATTCTTCAGAAATTCTCCATCCAGCAGAAAAGGAAGGGAAAATCCCTGACCTGTTTCCTTCTGCAAACCTGGAAGAAGCGTCCCTTCGAACATTGCCTTCCAAAAGATACCTTTCATCAAAGTTATAGGCAACCCTTCCAAATACAGACTGTAAGGCCCAATGGGAGGCCGCTCCTCCTGTTCTTTCATTGGCCCTGTTACCAGCATTGATCTGCTCATATTGAGGCAATGGGAATACTTCCCTGTAAGCTGAAATCCACATATTGGTTTGGTCTTCCTGCTGATAACCTGCTGTAACGCCTATGGTATGAACTTCATTAAAGGTCTTGTCATAGGTGACAATGGCTCGAATATTATTGTACCATTCCCGATTAAAACTTTCCGACAATGAGTTTCTTTGGGGAACAAAGTGAGTTGGGGTAACTCCATCTCTGGCATAAGTCTGGGTAATATTGGAAAAACTCTTATTGTGTGGATTCCAAAATTTAGGCGCATACATCACCTCTGCATTTAGTCCTTCTGTAATTTTATACTTCAGGCGAAAATTCAGGATGGCATCCAAGCTTTCATTGGTGTTCAACCCACCATCTTTAGCCCTTGCCAAAGGGTGGTCACCGTTCCATCCTTCACCGTAGAGGCCATTGGATAAAATGCCTACTTCGTTTGAAGGGATTCTTCTCATCCAGTGAAAAATATAACTTGTTCCACTAGATGGTTGGGTTTGTAAAGCCCTTCTTAAAAATATATCCGTAGAAAGTGTCAACCGCTCAGACACATTAATGTCTGAATTAAGTCTCAAATTAAATCGGTTAAAACTTGTGTTTGGGATTATACCTTCCTGATCCAGGTAACTTACAGAAGCAAAAAGCTTCGCCTTTTCGCTTCCTGCGTTAATGCTAACATTGTGGTTTTGCATAAAGGCAGCATTACTCATGGTAATTCCCTGCCAATCTGTATCTGGATATAGATCAGAAGGCATGCCCGCTTTATAAGCTGCAATGTACTCATCTGTATACTGGGGATCATTGCCAATATTGGTAAAGGCCTCATTGGCCATTTCCATATGATCGATGGCCCCTACAATATTTGGAAGTTGTGTAGGTACTTGAAAACCAGCATACATGTTGTAGTTTACCCTTATCCCATCAACACCACGTTTGGTTGTAATTAACACAACTCCATTTGCAGCTCTGGCACCATAGATCGCTGCAGAAGAGGCATCTTTTAGTATAGAGATGCTTTCAATTTCATTTGGATCTACATTGTTGAGACTTGTTTCTACTCCATCTACCATTACCAGTGGGTTCGAATCCCCTAGTGTACCAATACCCCTGATTCTAATGGAACCACCATCACTGCCTGGCTGTCCACTTCTCTGCGTCACGGTAACGCCTGGTGCTATTCCTTGCAAAGCCATTGAAGTTTGACCAACGGGTTGATTGACAATCTCCTTGGAAGAAATGGAGCTAACCGCTCCAGTTAGATTTACTTTTTTCTGCGTACCATAACCGACGACTACTATTTCATCCAAGGAAGAAAGGTCTTCGTTCATCGTAATATTGACCTCACTTTGGTTGCCTACCGAAACAATTTGCTGCTCATAGCCGATAAAGGAAAAAATCAAAACAGCATTGTCCGGGATTTCCAAAGAGAAGTTGCCGTCAATATCCGTGGCTGTTCCCATATTGGTACCCTGTATCAATACAGTGGCACCTGGTATTCCCACTCCTTTACTGTCAACCACCCTACCTTTTATAGGACGTTCATCAATTGTAATTTCAATTTTTCTACTACTAACCTCATCAGTTAAACCCGCTACATAAATGGCATTGTCTACCTGCTTGAACTTTAAATTTGCAGAGACTGCAATATCCATCAACAAATCATTGATTGACTGTCGCTTATTTTTTAAGTTTAATTTTGGGTTATTGTCCAAAATATCTTCTGGAAGTACAAATTGATAATCAGTTGAATTTTCCACCTTTTGGAAAATCTCCTCCAGATCCCATTGAACTTTGTTAAGCCTGATATAGGATTTATCAATGGGCCTGATCTGAGCATTTATCTCGTGAGCAGCTAGTGTTGTCATAAACAAGCACTGCATCAACAAGCCATATAATAGGTTTTTAGATACCATTTTAATTAGGTACAGTAATTTTCTTTTCATAATTTTAAATGATTTTAAAGTTAAAATTTTAAGGTCTGCAGGGTAATTCATTTCATTTGGCGATGGGAGTATTGCCCTGCTTTATTTTTCTATTTCATAGGCTACTTTTTTTAATTATTACCTGGTTCTTATCAATGCTAAATTCGAAACCCATTGAAAACCCAAGTCCTGTCAATACATCCTTCAGGTTTTTATTACGGAAAGTTCCGATAACTCTTCTGTTTAGGTTGAAACCATCTTCATTTATTATTTTAACACCATACCATTTAGACAGGTCATTTAAAATAGATCCTAATGAAACCCTGTCAAAGTTTAGTATTCCCTCTTTCCAGCCCACTACCTCATTGTATTCAAAAGACTTTACTTCAATGTTTGACAAGCTGTCGCGCTTATTCAAAATCAACATTTGTCCTGGCTTTAATTTTAGTTTTTTATCACTGGCCTCTATGGCAACTTTGCCTTCTGTAAGTGCAACCGCATAAATGCCATCTCTTGCAAAAGCATTAAAAGCCGTTCCCAAGGCGGTGGTTCGCATTCCTTCTGTTTTAACCTGAAACGGTCTCAGACTATCTTTGGCAATCTGGAAATATCCCTCTCCAGTCAATTCTACAAGTCGGTTTATCTTACCAAATCCTGAAGTAAAACGAATGCTGGAATTGGCATTTAAGACAATAGTAGTACCATCTGGAAGCTTGAGTGTTAATTTTTCGCCTACACCCGTGTTTCGGTGGATTGTTTTTTCCGCTAAGGGTTTTGTTTCCTTTTTAAACTCAAGTCCGTTCTTAATTAAAAAAATGCTCCCTACCAAAAGAGCAAAGCTTGCTGCTATTCTAAAAACTCTTGACCAAGGTATAATGGAGACTGAAGGTTTGTCGCCTTTAGCGGCGGATGTCCTGGTATGGATTTGATGAAGAAGTTTTTTATAATCTGTTCCATCCTCTTCGTTTGGGATAGTAATCTCCCACTCTGATTGTAATATATCATCCAGTGCTTTTTTGGCACCGGGCTGCTCTAGCCATTCCAAAACCTGCTGCTTTTCTTCAGGCTTGGCTACTCGATTTAAAAATTTAATAATAATCTCTCGTTCCAATGGGTTTATTGTAATTTGGTATATAAAACATTAACCACCCCATTTACTTAACCTCAGGTAAAAAATATTTCAAAAAAGAAATGTGACCGTTGAAAAATAGTGGCAAAGGCACTTTAATCCATATACAAAATTAAATCATTCAAAGGAAAATGTTGGTAAATAAAATCAAGCTTAAGGTAGGGTTTTGGAGAAGGTTTTTTTTCAACGATTTTGAAGCCAGGTAAATATGGTGTTCAATAGTCCTTTTGGACAACTTCATCTGATGAGCAATTTGCTCACTGTTCATGCCTTTCAATTTATTCAACTTAAAAACTTCTTTTTGAACCTTAGGAAGGTTTTCTATTAACTCCATCATCATGCCTTCCATTTCCTTGTAGGTAAAATCATCCTCTTGGTTTCTAGCGCCAATCACATTATCATCTGACAATACCTCCAGGCTACAATCCTTCTTCCTATCCCGTATATAGTTATACATATAGAATTTAACGGCTTGAAAAAGGTAACTTTTAAATGATTTGGTTTGATCTAATTTTTTCCTTCGTACCCATACCCTTACGAAAACTTCCTGCACGGCTTCTTCCGCCAACTGTTGATCAGCAAAAAAGGTAAGAGAAAAAGCCATTAATTTCTTGGCATACCGGAAGTACAATTCATCAAAGGCAGCCATATCTCCTTGTTTAAGGGAGATCAGCAAAGTATTGTCTGTATGTTTCCTCAGCATACCCATGGTATTATTGCTTGGTGGTACTAGTATCCGCCAAAAGTAGTGAAAAGCGAAAGGAATAAGTTAGTATAATTAATATAGATTTAGAAAGACAATATAGCCTAATAATATTTAAGTAAAAAATTGACCTATTCCTTAATTCTACTACAATAATAGTTATTTACCAGTATTCTTTGTAATCCAACGAATAGCATAATATTCACATGCACCCTTACCTGCATTGCGGATGCCATGCGCATCCATTGCATGCAAATAGATAAGTGAGCCGGGTCCAAGATGGTAAGGAACTCCATTGATCATCTCTTCCACTTCCCCCTGAAGCACTACTATAATTTCTTCATCAGCATGCTGATGAGGGTCGTGACTTTTTTCACCTTCATTTAGCGTGGTAATGTGCATTTCCAATTCTTGTAAGGTAGGCGTCGGCCCTCTTGCCACATTCCTTCTTCCACCTTTTGCACTTTCCTTAAATGGTAATTTTTGATAATCATAGCTGGTCATGGAAGTTACATCCGGTATAAAATCATCTCCAACTTTATCAGCCTCCCATTCTATCACAAAAAACGAGGTAGTTTCATCTCCCAAGTGCTGAATTTTAACTGTCTTGTCATTTGGTACCCAAGCCACACTTCTACTTCCCAACTGATCCTTTTTATCCCCTTGATTGATTTCAAGCTTACCAGAACCTATTAGGATCAGCTTTTCATCTCCCTTTTTGATGGAGATACTTTTTCCATTACTGAGTGTGTAGTGATTGACACGGAAATTATCTAACGTTTCAGTAGGGCCATCAGCAATTGGTCTTATTTCATTTCCACCTTCTACATAGGCTGGTAACATCTTCCACTCAAAAACAGCAGAAGGTAGGGGAAATTGTTGGGCATTTAGAAACGTGGGGAAGGCAAGTAATAAAAGTAAGAGCAGTTTTTTCATGATTTTGGGTATTGTTAATTTGCTTAATCAAACAATAAAACAACAATTTCATTGGACTCCAAATTATTTCTAAAAAATACTGACCTGTTAAGAACCAATTTACTTTGTGATTTAAAAAGAAATAGTAAGTGTTGATCCATTGAATACAGCAACCGCCTCTCAGATCATTGTGGAAAATTCTACTGTTCAAACTTGCCTCAAAAGCTTTCGGTTACGATCAACTTTTTCGTTTGGCTTTTTCCCAAGTGCTTTTTTGACTTCCTTTCAAAAAGCGAATCAAACCAGCTGCCACAGCATAGTTCATCATACAGAAGTAAAAGGGAACAAATAGGATCTTGACCCTAATTTTTCGGCTTTCCAATAGGTATCCAAGCAAGGCCGCTGCATAAAAGAACAATTGACTAACCATCAAGAGTTGGTAGACCATGCCTTGATCCAACAGAAAAAAGTTGAGAACAAAAATCAAAACCAATAAAAAAGGTGTAATTGTCCATCTAAGAACCCTATGTGAAAGATACTGGAAAAATAAAAGAGGGTTATTGAAAGGGGTGATTTTGAAAAACAACCTTTTCATTGATTGCCAGCCACCGGCACTTATTCTAATTTTACGCTTTAATTCTTCACCTGTTGAGTCTGAACCAGTTTCCATGGCATAGGCATCAGGTTCATACACAATTCTGTATCCATCAGAAGCAATGAGGAGGGATTGCATAAAATCATCCAAAATGGTATCTTCTGGCAAGTCCCTGTAAAGATCAGACCTAAAGGCAACCAACTCTCCTGCAGCACCTACTGCTGAATAAAGTTTTGAATCCATCTTTTTTAAGAAAGATTCATATTTCCAATACATGCCTTCTCCTGCTGAACTGGCGGAGTCCTCTGCCTCTACGAACACTCTTTTTTCTCCAGAAACACAACCTACATTTTCATTGCTGAAATGTCGGACAATGTTTTTAATGGCTTTGTTGTTAAGAATGGTATTGGCATCGGTAAATACTACAATCGGGCTGTTCACGAATTTCATTGCCCTGTTTTCGGCTGCTGTTTTACCCGCACGTCTTTCATCATGGAGCAATTTTACTTGTGGAAATTCCAATAAGACTTCCTCAAAGTTATCATTTGACCCATCGGTGATGAAAAAAAATTTTATTTTTTCTTTTGGGTATTCAAGTCCAAGTGAATTAAGCACCTTCTCTTTAATAATATCGGCCTCATTGTAACAGGGTACAACGAGGCTAACATCCGGCAAAAATTCTTTGTCTGTTTGATTTGTCTTTTTTCGTAATAAATTTTTTACTTTTACAAGGAAACCTATCACGATGCCATAACCTAAAAATGTATACGCGACAACACCTATCGCTATCCAAAAAACTGCCTGCATCATAAGAATTAATTTAAATAATGAATTTGTTTTTAAATTTAAAATTTCGATTTTGTAAAAATTTAAAGTCCGTTTGAAACAAAACTAGATTTTTCTCAGATACTTTAATTTTTTAAAAAAATAGAACTACTCTATTTTACTTGACAAGAATTGAAATTATTTTGGTAATTATTTTGAGATAATGCATCCATCTCAAGAAAGCATAATTCAGAGTATGAAAAAAAATATTTCAGATAATAATACGGAGAATACCGGACATATTAAAAAAATGATACCAGAAAATTATTCCAGACATGAAATTTCCTCAAAGATTGTAGCACTGACGCTGAAATTAACTTCATGTAATCATGCTTTCCTAGGTGCATTACAGGATGATGGCATTTATATCAAAGCTTCATCTGATCAGGTATCCTCAAATATTATCAAAACAAGTGACCCCCTATTTGATTTTTTAAAAGAGACAGTAGAATTCACCGAAGTTAAAGATTTGCCTATTCATGAAACACTTTTAAAAAGTGAGTACCTAAACTTATTAGGTAAATTAAAATACCTCTCGATACTTCCTATCCTGGACCAATCCGATGAAAACATCGGTTTTCTAGTGGTTCTAAATCAAGAAATCCCTGCAGAAAAATTACCAATAGCCGAAAACTTAAGCTTATTGACCCCTCAGGTACATGAATTATTATTGCACCAATCTGACGACTTAGAGGACAAGGTACTTAGTAAAGCTATGGCACTGTCCCAGGATCTGATTACTATTTTAAGGTTTGACGGGAAATTCCTAAAAGTAAACAAAACTTTTAAAAGCCTTCTAGGCTATGATGAAAACGAGCTTTCAAACAAACCAGTAACAGACTACATACATCCCGCTGATGTGGACAGTACGATGAAACAGATCAATTTATTGATTAAAGGGGGGGAACCCACCACTAGTTTTTGCCATCGGTTAAAATGTCAAAAAGGGGGATATAAAACCTTTTCTTGGCGCGCCACCAGCGATTTAAAAAACAAGTGGATTTTTGCCATAGGTAGAGACATAAGTGAGGAAAAAGAAAATGAGGACAGGCTACTTTCTAGTGAGGAAAAATTCAGGTCCTTTTTTGAAAACAGTCAAGGGTTGATGCTAACTCACGACATGGAAGGTAATTTTTTAAGCTTTAATAACTACGGCGCCAGGCTTTTAGGCTATACAGTAGATGAGATGGTAAACAAAAAGCTGTGGGACATTATACCATCAAAATTTCGGTATGAGATAGATGACTATCTCAAGGAAATTAAAGAAAACGGCAAAGCACAAGGATTAATGACTACTTTCCAGGCGAATGGACAACTAAAAGTGTGGCTATACAGCAACAAAATGGAAAAAGACCATTTTGGCAATAGCTATGTAATAGGCAATTCCATCGACATTTCAGAAAGGTTACGGTTAGAAAAAAGAATCCAAAATGCCAGAGAAATCCTAAATCAGACCCACATAATGGCCAAAATAGGTGGCTGGAAGTATGATTTAGAGAAGAAAACGACAACATGGACAGATATTACCAAAACAATTTTCGGTGTTTCCGAGGATTTTACCCCGGACATTGCCAATAGCATAAATTATTACAAGGAAGGTTATAACCGAGATAAAATCAAAGAATTAATTGATTTGGCGGTGAATTATGGAAAGTCCTGGGATGAAAAATTAAAAATAGTAAATGAATTAGGAGAAGAATTATGGGTAAGGACACTTGGAGAAGCCAATGTTGAAAATGGGAAATGCCTGTACTTGTCTGGCACTATTCAAGACATTGATGATGAGGTAAGGAAAGAAAATCAACTTATTCAAAAAGAACAAATGCTTTTGGCTATATCAAAGGCTACAGATGAACTCCTTTCAAACAATAAACTATATGAGGCTATCCCAAACAGTCTGGAAATAATAGGGAAATCTGTAGGTGTTGATAGGATTTATTATTTCGAAAACAGCTTGGGTGAAGGAGGAGAAAAACTCACCTCACAAAGGTTTGAATGGAGTACTGAGACTGTGGAATCCCAAATCAATAATCCTCACCTACAAAACATTCCCTTCGAAGCTTTTGGAGAGTTCGTATTGCCAATGGAGAACAATGACATTTTTCAAGCAATTATTTCAAATTTACCCGATGAATCTGAAACAAAGAATTTCTTAGACGATCAAGGCATTAAATCAATTTTAACTATCCCGATATTCACAAACAAAGGGTATTGGGGTTTCATTGGCTATGATGATTGCACCAATGAAAGAGAGTGGTCCCAGGCTGAACTATCTCTATTAAAAAGTTTTGCAAACAGTATTTCAAATGCAATTGATAGGAATATTTTAGAAAAAAACCTCATAGATTCCAAAGAGATTGCCGAAAAGGCAAGTTTAGCCAAATCGGAATTTTTAGCCAATATGAGCCACGAAATTAGAACTCCTCTCAACGGTATTATTGGTTTTACAGATCTGCTTGTAAAAACTGAGCTCAATGAAACTCAAAATCAATACATAGGTATCGTAAATCAATCGGCAATTGCCCTACTGAACATTATAAATGACATCTTAGATTTTTCAAAAATTGAAGCAGGTAAACTCGAGTTAGAAATTAACAAATCAGATATTTTTGAACTGTCCGGCCAAGCCACTGATGTTGTATCTTATCAGGCACAGAAAAATGGGGTCGAGATGCTACTGAACATCGAGAAATCTTTGCCCAGGTTCATTCTTGTGGATGATATTCGATTAAAACAGATACTAATCAATCTCTTAGGAAATGCTGTTAAGTTCACAAATGAGGGTGAAATAGAACTTAAAATACAAACCTTAAAAGTAATTGATGAAAACAAGAGGGTAATAAGGTTCGAAGTTCGCGATACCGGGATTGGGATATCTGATGAGTATCAAAAAAGGATTTTTGAAGCCTTTATGCAAGAGGATGGTTCTACTACTAAGAAGTATGGAGGTACTGGTTTAGGCCTTACCATCTCCAATAAGCTTTTGTCCATGATGGGCTCAGAGCTGCAGTTAAAAAGTAAAATCAAAGAAGGAAGCACCTTTTATTTTGATTTAGAACTATCCACGGAAGAAGGGGAATTAATCGAAAAACCAGAAGATTACCCAATCGATAATGTTCTGGTAGTAGATGACAATGCAAACAACAGACTTATTCTCAAAGAAATTTTCTCTTTGAAAAAAATAAATATGGATGAGGCTCAAAATGGCTTTGAGGCATTGCAACAGATAGAAACCAATGAGTATGATGTTGTGCTTATGGATCTGAATATGCCTTATATGGATGGCCTTGAAACCTCAAAGAAAATTAGAGAGAATTTCAGTGGAGAGAAAGCACAGGTACCTATTTTACTTTTGCACAGTTCTGCTGAAGACGATTTCATACAAAAGCAGTGTAAAGAACTTTCAATAAACCTCAGGTTGTCAAAACCAATCAAAAATAATGAGTTGTTCGAGGCATTCTCCAAATTGAAGGTACCTGTCAAAGAAAAACCCAAAGAACCTTCTCATGAAAATGAGTCGAGCAATCAATCAAGTAAGGGAAAAGTGCTTATCGCTGAGGACAACACTATTAATATGTTTTTAGCTAAAACTATTGTATTAAAAGTGTCTCCACAGATTGAGATCATTGAAGCAACTGATGGACTTGATGCTTATGAATTGGCATTAGAACATTTACCGGACATTATTTTAATGGACATTCAGATGCCTATAATGAGCGGACATGAGGCCACTCGGAAAATAAAAGCTGATCCTAGGACGAGAGACATACCTATAGTAGCTATTACTGCAGGAAATATTAAAGGAGAAAAGGAAAAATGCATGGTGTCTGGCATGTCAGATTTTGTACCTAAACCTATCGTAGAAAAAAACATTAGATATATTTTTGATAAATGGCTAAAAGTGAAAAAACAACAAGAAATAAAAGATGAGGAGATACCCTCAGTAATTGAACCAATAAGTGGCAGCATTACCCAAGAACAAAAATTACATTTTGATGTAGACAAAGTAAAAGAATACCTGGGTGACGAACCAGAAATCATAAAAGAAGTCCTTAAGCTGACCATTCACGAGTTGAATCAATCAAAGGGTGTTCTTTTAAAACACCTCGAGGACAAAAACCTTGAAGGTTTGAACTCAGAAGGCCACAAACTAAAAGGATCTGCACTTACTGCCGGCTTAGGGAAAATATTTGAAATAGCTTTGACATTAGAAGAAATGCCTACTTTGGATTTAGCAGTATCGAAAGAACTTATCGACAGATACAAATCTGAAAATGCAATAGTTGAAAATTTAATAAATGATTACATCACCAATGGAAACTAAGCTTATCTAACCCGAAACAACCAATAGTTAAACTATTGGTTGTTGATATTTCTTCATGAGAAAATTTTGAACTGGGTGTTTCAAAAATACTATTTCAGTTCTCCTCTTGCTCTTTATCGATTGACCAATCCGTAATATTTAAGAGGTAATCAAATGAAATTCTGACCAAATTAGCTATATAACTATATTATATATGTCTTTGTATCAGGATTAAAGGAAATTTACGCTCCTTTTTAATTGCTCTTTATATTTGGCTCCAATAGGTATTATTTTCCCATCTACCACTGCGGTATCACTATCGAAATCCGTGAGATAATGAAGGTTTATCACATACGAGCGATGAACTTGAACAAACTCTAAATTACCGGATAACTTTTCCAAGAAATTGGAAATAGTTGATTTAATAGTATACGTTTTATTTTTACACTTCAAACTAATATAATCTCCTTTTCCTTCACAATAGCTTATATCTGAAAAGAGAATTTTTTTATATAACCTATCATCTTTCACAAAGATAAAATCCTTAGAATAGGAGTTTGGATCGATTTTAAATTCTTTTTCTTTTCGCTTTTCTATCCCCTTTAAAAATTGTGGGTAACTGAATGGTTTGGGTAAATAAAAGCAAGCGTCGGTTTCAAATGCGGCAATTGCATTTTCATTATTTGTTGAAATAATTATTAAAGCGCCATTATACTGGCTGTGTTTTAAGATTTCAAAACCGTTCATCTCCGGCATTTCTATATCCAAAAATAAAAGATCAATCTTCCCTCTATTCTCCACCAAAAAGTTCAACCCATCAATTGCATCTGAGAAATCCGCTAGTAATTTTAACGTTTTAGTCTTTTCAATATAATGTGAAAGTACTTTTATGCTAGATGAATCATCATCTAAAATTACGCAGTTATCCATCGTATATATTGTAATATCAATTAAAGTTTCAAATTAACCGACTAACCTTAGACAGTTATATTTTGTTTTTGTTCTGGTACTTCAAGATTTCGGATCAGTCTTGCCGGAACTCCCCCTACCAAAGTGTATGGTGCCACATTTTTTGTTACCACGGAACCAGCTGCGACAGTCGCACCTTCTCCAATCGTTACTCCTTTCAAAATCATTGAACGTGTGGCCAACCATGCATTATCACCAATAATGATGGCATCGGACTTCCCTGGTGCAGACCTATCGTCTACTCCATGAAAATCACCATCCATTATAATTACCTGATTGGCTATTTGGCAATTCTTGCCGATTACAATCCGGTTACTTGCAGATACAATGCAGGCCGTATTTATAAAAGTTCCGTCCCCAATTATTAACTCTGCTCCTCGATCAGCAAATAACTGAGTTACCCCCATATGAGACCAAATCTTACAATTGTCCCCAATTCGGATGTCACCATAACCCTCTACTCTCAATGGTCCTCGTACAGTTATCAGCTTCCCAGTACTTTTACAATTTCTTAAACGAAATTTCCCATTAAGAATACGAATTACTCCTTTTGTGAGGTCCTTAGTTAAGGAAACGAAAACATGAAGTTTTTCATTAAAACCCCTTGAATCCCGTCCGTAAATTTGATGACTTAATTGAGATACTTTTCCCGAAATCTTGTCCTGAATCATTCAATTTTCAAATATTTAATGAATATAGAAGTGAAAATTTTAAATTCAAAAAAAAGGATAAACTAAAATTTTTATTACATTTATTTTAAAAATAAGATAAAAACAGTAAATTATTTTACGTGAAGCATTTAATGTCATTGATATATAAATAAATGAAATTCATATTTAAAAAGCCTCAGGTCAATTTTTTTATTTATACAATTGTGTTTTTATTATTTTTTATTTCAGAGAATAACCTTGTTGCTCAGGAACAAAAAGATATAGAACAGTATTTAAATTTAAATATGCCTCTTGAAAACCAATTACCAAAACTAGACAGTTTAATTGGTGTGGCAATAGCTAACCATCCTACGGTAAAAGTAAACCAGGCCTTGATAGGTTCAGCAGAAACCAGGGTGAAAATGGCTAAAAAATCTTGGTCAAACTTATTACGTGTTTATGCTGATTATTCCTATGGTAATCAGGCAATTTTATATTCATCTGGGTCGGACTTATCCAATATAGCCAACGGATACAGAACTGGTGCAAACCTCAGTATCCCACTGTCAGAGATTTTCACCAGAGGTGATAAAATCAGACTTCAAAAACAGGAACTAGAGGCCACCTTTCACAAAACAAAAGAAATGGAATTAACCATTTCAAACCAAGTCATTGAAGAATACAATAGTGTATTGCTAGGTCAAAAACTTATGCTGATCAGGTTAGAAATGCAAGAGAAAGCCAGAACCAACTTACAACAAATGGAAATGGAATTTAATCTGGGAAACCTTGATCCAACTTCTTTTTTGAGAAATCAGGAGATTTATACCATTGCCCGTTCTGAATATGAAAATGCAAGAAGAAATTTTTTCGTGGCCGTTCAAAAATTAGAAATCCTTCTAGGAGATTCACTGGCCAATATAATACAGTAAAATGACAATAAAACAAATCATCAGGCTTCTCTGGAAAAGCAAATATTGGATCTTTTTAACTCCCATTTTTGTAGCAATCGGCGTATTATTTCTTACGCAAGACCTTCCCCGGGAATATGAAACTTCCACTTTGGTTTTTACAAATCCTACTTCTGACAGAGGTTCCACGGATGGAGGGGTTGTAAGAATGGATTTTTACACCTCCAACAACCTTTTTGATAACTTAACACTTATAGTCAAATCCAGGAAAACCATAGAAGAAGCTTCCTTAAAACTCCTGGCAAAGCATTTGGCACTTCCTGAGCAAATAGACGAGGTACTATGCATTGAGGCCTATCTGGATTTAAAAACCCATATTCCTCCTTCACTATGGGAACAATTGGCTGTACCACATGATGAAGTTAAAACCTTACATAACCTATTGAAAAACCTTGAGGAAGACAAAGATTCACCTATTGAATATTTGCTTAGGGAACATGAATACTATTCCGTCAATAAGATAATCGGTAGGCTTTCTGTCTCTAGGAAATTTTCCAGCGATATGATGGAAATAAAATACAGTAGCAATGATCCAGGAATTTGTTATTACACGCTAAAAATATTGGTGGAATCCTTTATGAAAGGATATTCAGAAATGAAAGAATTGGAAAACATCAATACCATCACCTATTTTCAAAACCAACTGACCATTTCTCAGGACAAGCTAAAGCAGGCTGAAGAAACCCTAAAAAGGTTTATGACAGACAATAGAATCCTAAATTATTACGAACAAGGCAAATACCTGGACATCGCCAAACTGGAACATGACCAGGATGAGGAGCGTTCTAGAAGATTGCTCTCAGGGACTGGATATAATTTAGAATTGATTGAAGACATGTTTGCAAATTTTGACGAGCGACAAATTATAATTAAAAACATTTCTTCACTTCAAGATAGAATCGTTAAAATAAGTTTGAACATTCAAGGATTAAATGTTCTGGACAATCAATCCATTCAAATAGGAAATTTAGAAAAAGAAAAAAGAGGCTTAGAAAAAGAAATTAAAGCGCTTTCCGACGAATTGTTTAAAAACAGTAATTCTGTTCAGGGAGTCCAAAGAGAAACCGTATTAGAACAATGGTTGACACTTAAAATTTCTTATGAAGAGCAAAAACAGGCTCTGGATGTAATGAAAACCAGAAAATCCTACCTTCTGGATAAAATTGATGAATTTGCCCCACTAGGTGCTGAATTGAAAAAATTAGAGCGCGAAGTAACTGTCAATGAAGAACAATACCTTTCCATTCTTCATGGCCTCAATATGGCGTACCTTAAGAAGTATGACCTGGAAATGTCTTCATCCCAAAAACTTATAGATGAACCCTATTATCCAAAGACTCCTTTGGCTTCTAAAAGAATGTATTTGGTGGTTGGAGGGATGTTAGGCACCGGAATCATGGTGCTAACCGTGATACTGCTTTCTTTCTTCCTGAATTCATCCATAAAGTCAGGCAAAAACGCCACCGAACTGACTGGTTTGCCGGTTTTAGGAGGATGGGTAAATGAAGATAAAATCCAAAAAAACGTGTTTTTGAATCAATTGCAGAATAACCAGATCAAGCAATTTTACAATAATTTAAGCAGGTATTTCCCCAATTCAGGACAGAAAATCTTGCTTTTCTATAGCCATCAGGATGGAGAAGGAAAAACATTTTTAATTCAATCTTTAGCCAAAGAACTATTAAGGCAAAACCGAACAGTGATTTATTGTGGAAATCAAGAAGACACCGCAAATATGCCATGTGAAACTTTAACATTGGACAAAGGTTCTAATGTCAATCCATCAGAAGAAGTCCGATTTTGGGAAGAAAAACTTGCCAAAATGCCACATGAATTTGTTCTTTTAGAGCTGCAAAATATAAATGTGAAACCTTTCAATTATTCCTTGATTAATAAAGCCAGTGCCTTGGTATTAGTTATTGAGGCCAATCGTAAATGGAAATCCTCCGACACTTACTTTAACAATAGCCTAAAAGAAATGGTGAAAATCCCTCATTTGCTTTGGCTAAACAAGATGGATGGAGATGAATTAGAAGACATCAATGGGGAAATTCCAAGGAGAAGGTCATTTATTAGAACCAAAATAAAGAAAATGCTATCATAAGGCACTTTATCAAGCTAAGTTTAAATGCATACTATCAGAAAAAATATAACTACCCCCGTTTTCTGTCTTCTGATAGCAGGATTTTTGAGTCTATTTGTTGTTAAAACTGGTCTTTTGGGAATAGGCTTAATGATTGTGATACCCTTTGCCCTTGCATTGGGGATTTTCATGATGAGCCACCCCAATAAAGCATTGGCTACAGGCCTGGTATTTGCATTTGTTTCAATAGGTGCCACCCGATACATTACCAATTTACCTCTGGGACTTTCGGTAGACCTGGCTTTGGCTGCACTGGTGGTAAGTGCCATGTTTCATACCGAGGTTAAAACAGATTTTACCAAGCTAAACAATAGCCTGTTTTTAGTTACCCTTATATGGATGGGTTATAATGTGGCAGAAATATTCAATCCTGAGGCAAGAAGTGTTACTGCCTGGATTTATGCAGTTAGGGGTACAGCTTTGTATATGTTCCTCACTGTACCACTTACCCTTCTGTATGCAAACAAGCCTTCTGACCTAAATCGGCTTTTCTATATTGTTTTTTTCTTTAGCATACTGGCCTCATTTTGGGGATTGAGGCAGTTTTATATTGGACTGGATGCTGCTGAAAACCGTTGGTTAGATGCCGGATCGAGATCTACTCATGTATTGTTTGGCAACTTGCGGGTTTTTAGCTTTTTCTCTGATGCAGGTCAGTTTGGTGCGGGAATAGCCCACGCTGGAGTGATGGCTATGGTTTTGGCCATAGGGCCTTTTTCATTGAAAAAAAGAATTATTTTCGCAGTTATGGCCCTATTGTTCTTTTATCTTATGATCATGAGTGGAACAAGAGGTGCCCTTATGGTACCTGTGGCGGGCACAATGGCCTATCTTTTTGCTTCAAAGAATTTTAAATTGATGGCTGTTGGTATCCTGGGTTTGGCATTGGTCTTTTCATTCTTAAAATTTTCCACTATCGCCAATGAAAACTATCAAGTACGAAGAATGCGATCTGCCTTAGATCCTGACGACCCGTCGCTTAATGTGAGGTATTTAAATAAAAGAAAATTCTCTGAATACTTAAAATCAAGGCCTTTTGGTGGGGGGATAGGTACCTCTGGGTTCTGGGGGCAAAGATTTAGTCCAGGAACATTTTTGGCAGACACGCCTAATGACAGTTGGTTCATCAAAATATGGGCTGAGATGGGGATTGTCGGCTTGTATTTACACATTTTCATCTTAGGTTTTATTGCAATCATTGGACTCTTTAAGATTTGGAAAGTCAAAGACCCAAGGTTACGGCAAAAGCTCCTCGCATTATTCGGTGGTTATGTAGGTATCGCTGCGGCATCATATGGCAATCCCCTATTGGGTCAAATGCCTACAGGCATCATTCTTTATATGTCATGGGCATATTTTTTTCTTGCCGAAGACATGGACAATAGCTTAATTAAATCGTCTAAAAATGAATAAACCTTTAATTTCCATTATCACCATTAATTATAATGGGCTTGTCCATACAATGGGTTTTTTAGCATCTTTTCAAAAGATCACTTATCCAAATGTGGAGATTATAGTGGTGGACAATGCTTCTAAGGAATCTCCTGATAGTCTTCTTGATGAATATCCGGATACCATTTTAATTAAAAACCCAGTTAATGAAGGTTTTGCTGGAGGGAATAATCGTGGAATGGAAATAGCCAAAGGGGAATATTTCTTTTTAATCAATAACGACACTGAAGTTGCCCCTAATATTTTAGAAGTCTTGCTAGAACGTACCTTAAAATCAGAAAAAGTAGGTCTGGTATGTCCTAAAATTCTTTACCATGAAGAACCTGACATTATCCAGTATGCAGGATTTTCGGCCATAAACCCTATAACGGGAAGAGGAAAAGGAAAAGGCTATTTAGAAAAAGACGAGGGTCAACACCAAGTAGCAGAGGTTACTCAATTGGCACATGGTGCAGCCATGTTTATTCCAAAAAAAGTAGTCAATGAAATCGGCTTAATGGCTGAACTTTATTTTTTATATTATGAGGAGATGGACTATTGCGAACGTATCAAACAAGCGGGGTATGATATATGGTATGAGCCCAAAAGTTATATCCTCCACAAAGAATCCATGAGTGTGGGTAAAAACTCCTTGCTAAAGACTTATTACATGAGCCGAAACAGGTGGCTATACCTACGGAGAAATGTACATTACCCTTTATTCATCTTCACCGCGGGATATTACCTGCTAGTGGCCCTACCAAAAAACTTGCTGGTATATGTTTTCAGATCGGAATGGTCCCATTTCAAAAAATACTTTAAAGGATTTATAGATGGCCTATTTTTGAAAGACATTAAAGAGAACCCTACCCTAATTAATTAAACTACCTGACGATGAGAATAGGCATAGAAGCGCAACGTATCTTTAGAAAGAAAAAACACGGCATGGACATGGTAGCCCTAGCCTTGATTAAAAACTTGCAGCAGCTGGATACTGAAAATGAGTATTTCATTTTTGTAAATGATACAGAGGACCCTTCAGCAATAAATGAAACAAGTAATTTTAAAATTGTCCCCTTGCCTCCATCACCCTATCCCATTTGGGAACAGAAAAATCTTGCCAAAGCTATAAAAACCTATCAATTAGACATTCTACATTGTACCAGCAATACTGCACCAGTTTCTTGTTCAATACCGCTGCTTATCACCTTACATGATATTATATATCTGGAAAAAATAAACCTAAAGGAAGGCACCTGGTACCAAAGACTGGGAAACATCTACAGAAGATGGAATGTACCAAAGGTGGTAAAAAAAGCTTCCATGATTTTTACAGTTTCCCATTACGAGCAGAAGAGAATTGTGGAACATTTTGGGTTAGAAAAGGATGAGGTTCAGGTCATCTACAATGGGGTAGCCGGTCATTTTAGAATAGAAGACCTCCAAAAACAGGAAGCTATCCGCTTAAAGTACAGTTTACCACAATCGTTCATACTTTTTCTGGGGAATACTGATCCAAAGAAAAACCTTAGAGGAGTGCTCAAAAGCTTGGCAATTCTGGAGGAGAGGGGTATTGAACACCCTGATTTAGTCATGCCTGATTTTGGGAAAGAGGTGCTCATAAAAATGTTAGAAGAGATTAAAGCACCACATTTGATTTCAAAGATTCACCTCACAGGATATATTCCCAATGAAGACTTACCCGCCATTTACAGTAAGGCAAAAGTATTCTTGTACCCATCTTTAAGAGAAAGCTTTGGTCTTCCCATCTTAGAAGCTATGGCTTGTGGTTGCCCTGTAATCACCTCCGACACCTCTTCAATGCCTGAAGTAGCTGGAGATGCTGCTATTATCATTGATCCATTTAATCCAGCATCAATTAGCAAAGCCATTGAAAAAACATTGTTCGATTCGGCATCCAGAAATATGCTTATACAAAGGGGGTTTCTAAGACCACCTCTATTTGATTATAAAAAAGGAGCATTGGACACACTTGCTGCTTATCAGAAAATCAACCCGCACAAATGACAGATAAGAAATATTGGCTTACCGGAGGATTTTTTACAATGATGCACCGAGGGGTAGATTTTTTACTCGGATTTATAGGATTCATGCTTTTGGTAAGGGTTTTTAGTCCCGAAGAATTTGGAATTTGGGTGTTGCTTATCACTATTGTATCGATAATTGATATGGCCAGAAATGGATTCATTCAAAATGGGATGATTAAATTCCTTGTAGGAAAGGATGAGGCCCTACAAGCAAAAATTCAAACTGCTTCGATCTGGTTAAATGCTGCTTTAAGCTTTTTAATGATGATTTTATTATGGTTGTTTGCCAAGCCTTTGGAGCAATTACTAAATGGTGAAGGGTTAGCCGATTTATTGAAAATTCATTCTATAGTACTTCCTGTATTGATTTTCCATACCCATAATATGGTGCTTATGCAGGCCAAATATGATTTCAAAGCTTATTTTTTTGCGGGAATAAGCAAAAGCCTGCCTTTCTTTTTGGTTATTTTATTTGCCTACCTAATTGATAATAAGCTTAGTTTGATTGAATTGGCCTGGTATCAAAATCTCGCTTTTCTTTTGGCTACTTTTATGTCTGTATATCAAGTAAGACAATATTTTAAATTTCGTTTCAAAGCAAAAAAATACTGGCTGAGCAGAATTTTCCATTTTGGTAAATATGTTTTTGGTACTAATCTGGTGTCGATGCTGACAAACAGCCTGGACAAGTTTTTACTGGGCGCGCTGTTGTCTCCAGTGCAAGTGGCAATGGCAAATACTGCAGGAAGAGTGATGAACATGGTGGAAATACCCGTCAACTCTATCGCTTCTATCAGTTATCCAAAAGCAGCAGAGGCCCATGAGAAAAAGCAGGCTGGCCTCGTAGGAGAGATTTATGAGAAGACCTTGGGAATGATGCTAAGCCTTACGGCTCCCTTTTGGTTAGTTTGTATGGTGTTTGCCCATTACATTGTTCTTTTCATTGCAGGTGAGGCCTACTTAGATGCCGTTCCATTTTTAAGGATTATGGCTTTTTTAGCACTTATAAAGCCATTTGATAGACAGTCTGGTGTATTTCTCGATGCTATTGGCAAGCCCTTTATTAATATGATTATGGTATTTGGCACATTTATTTATGGTGCCATTTTTAGCTGGATTTTTATTCAATGGTTTGGCCTTTTGGGAGCAGCTTACGGGTTGGTACTTGCGGTTTTCACTACTGCGATAATCAAGCATATCATTTTAAACAAATTTATTGAAGTCAATTTCGGTCGTTGTTGGCTCAAGGCATTTCAAAATTATCCAATAATGCTCAATACACTGCGTAGTAAGCTCAAGAAATGAAATCACAGCAATTCTAAGTCCACTATTGCCAATATTTTTCAAGGTGTTTAAACTCCTTTTTTCTAGACTCCCAAAGTGGGCCAATTTCAGTTATCTCATTATGAGTGGTTGCCATAAAATCCTTATTGGCTTTCCTTATATTAAGTATACCGGAGATTTGTCCCAATACAAATAGCGGTATTTTAGGGATGGCGTTTAGTACTTTTTGTGGTGTCTTATTAAGAAGCAATAGCAGTAGGAAACCTAGGGCAAACAATACAAGACTTCCTCCTAAGAGGAAAAAATAACTCCATTGGACAAACAATGCGACAAATGCCAATAAGCCACTAATGCCAACCAAAATCACCATAGGTGGCATAGCAGTCATCAAAGCAAAATAAATGCGATTCCAGTCAAAATTCACAATCCCTTTTCCTAAAAGTTTTAAAGTTCCTGGCAACTGACCAAAGTAACTATTAAGCCATCTTCCCCTTTGTCTGCCAATTTGTGTAGAGGCAGTAATCTTCTCATCAAAAATTATGGCTGCGGCCGCATAGGCAATTTTATGCCCTTGACCTACTAGCTCTGATTGCAAGGATTTATCCTCTGCTACTACCACACCTTGCTCCTTTAATACCAATAACTCTTTGGCGATATTTTTGCCGTACAAGTTTTTTTCGATAGACATTCCTGAACCTGCAATCGTAGAGGATGATCCCAAACGAAAAGGGATATTCCTCACAGCAAAATCATAATAATATTCACCCAAGGCATCTAAAGCTGCATAAGTTCCAGCTATATTTTTAGCAATTCTTTTTCCTTGAACTGCCTTATACCCACTTGCATGAAACATACTAATTATTCTTAAAAAATGCGAAGGTACCAGGTTATCGGGGTCAAAAACTACCACATGACTGTGTTTCTCATTCATTTCTTCCAGTACCAATCCCAGGGAGGCTACTTTACTATTAAGAAAAGGACTAGGCTGATATACGGTAAGTTTTTCATTTACCAATATGTCCATTTTTTCATCGATCCCATCCGCTACCAAATAAATGTGGAAATGAGGGTAATCTTGAGCCAAAAGAGACCTAACCAATGGCCATGCTATATCTTTCTCTTTGTATACAGTGATCACACAAGCAAAATCAGCATTCAGATCAGATTCATTTAGCTTTATTTTACCACCAAAAAATGAAACAAAAGTACTCAATAATGGGAATAAAAGATAAAAACTGCAAATACACGAAATAATAATAAATAAGATCAAAGCTTTAAAAATTAATGGTTTACATAAACCTAAATTTAAGCTTTCCAATGCGGAAAACATTCATTATTTTAGAAAAAAAACAGCTTTTTATGAAGGATTTTTCTAACCTTACTTTTGACAAGGTTACCATAGTAATGACAAGTATGTCCCGATGGGACGGTGAATTTTCATCAGCTTCCTGGTCGCTTGCCAAAACTTTTGCTCAAACCCAAAAGGTTGTTTATGTAGACTACCCATTTACTTTATTGGATTATTTCAAAGAACGCAAGAGACCATCTGTTTCCGCTAGGAAACAGGCCTTAATTTGGGGAAAGGATAGTCTTAAACCATTGCCCCAATTTAGCCCTTTTCTATATGCCCTGACACCTCCTTTAATGCTTCCTATAAACTGGCTACCCCAGGGTGTTTTTTATAATTTACTTTCGGATTGGAATGATAGGCGATTGGCCAAATCAATTAAAAAAGCATTAAAAGAGCTTAAGGAAAAAGATTTCATATTCTTTAATTCTTTTAACCCTTTGTATCTAAGTAAATTACCCACAGGGTTTAAACCCAATGCATTCGTTTATCAATCCCGGGATAATATCAGGGCCTTGGAGCGCTATTTGAGAAAACATGGAGCCCAAAAAGAAATAGATGCTGTTAGAAATGCAGACCAAAGCTTGGTCACTTCGCGAATGCTGCAAAAGGATTTAGAAAAACTTTCCGGAAAAAAAGTGGCTTATTTTCCGAATGCAGCAGATTTTGACCTGTTCAAAACTGCCTATGAAAAGCAACTGGAGATGCCAGAAGACATTAGAAATATACCCCAGCCCATAATCGGCTATACCGGGAATATTTGTCATAGATTAGATTATGATTTAATAAAGAGCATCTGTGAGGCAAATCCTGACAAGAGTATGGTAATGGTTGGCCCTAGGAATCATCAAGGACACACAACCATAAACCTGGATGAAATTCCTAATTTGTACTTTACAGGCCCAAAAAAAATAGAACAACTGCCTCAATACCTGGCACACTTCCAGCTTTTAATATTGCCTTTTTTATGCAATGAGGTTACCAAAAGCATTTACCCACTTAAGATCAATGAATACCTCGCTTCCGGAAAGCCCATAGTAGCTACGCCTTTCTCAGAGGACATCCAATTGTTTCACCCATTTATTGGCTTGGAAAAATCACCTGCGACATTTAATAAAGCTATTGAGGTAGAATTGGCAACAAATACTGAACAAAAAGCAAAGGCAAGGTATTTGGAAGCCTCAAAAAACACTTGGAAAGGGAGAGTTAAGTTATTTTGGGAATTACTGATTAATTAAACATTTTCACTTTGAAACAATGCAGGAATCGTTCTTAAGAGAATTTTTAAATCAAACCAAATACTGAAATTTTTAACATAATCATTGTCAAGACTTAGTCGTTCTTCTTCAGACATTGCCCCTCTTCCTCGCTTTTCTACTTGCCAAAGACCAGTAATCCCTGCAGGTCCAAGGAACCTTAGGGCATATTTGTCAGTGGTGATTTTTTCCGCTTCATAAAGTGGCAAAGGTCTATTTCCTACTAGAGACATATCTCCTTTTAATACATTCCAAAGCTGCGGCAATTCATCAATACTAGTATTTCTTATAAATTTACCTATCCTTGTCACACGTGGATCGTCTTTGATTTTGATAAATGCTGCATCCTTATTGCTGTCTTTTTTAGCCATAAGAAGTTTTTCACAAACCATTTTATTGTCATCATACAATGGTTGAAGACAACCACCACCTGCTTGTTCACAAAATTCACAGAGTTCCTTTACCTCGTTAACAACATTAGTAGACTTGATTTCTACTTCCTCCACTACTTCATCATCATTGTATTGGTTGAGATGCTTCAATTGCTGCAATTTGGCATCTGCATCAGGATCCATGGACCTAAATTTGTAAAATTTAAAAATATTATACCCTGTCCCAACTCTATAAGAATAATAAAATACAGGTCCTCTTGATTCTAGTTTGATCAAAATAGCAACAATCAGGAACAAAGGCAACAATCCTAAAAGTATAAGACCGGAAACCACAATATCAAAAGCCCTTTTGAGAAATGGTGTTTTAGCCTCTTTTAAGGCAGAGTATTGGGCCTTTTTCTTTTTTGTTATTGGATGTTTCATTTGAAACTCCAGTCTGGTTTTTAATTGCTTTCCATTTATGGGCTTTAAGACAAAATCAGAAACTCCTTTAGAAATTGCATTATAGATGTCTGCGGGAGTGGCCTTATCCACAACCATAAAAAAAGGCAGATGACCAAACCCTAGCTTTTCAATTGTATTTTTAAGGGCGACTCCATGAACATCCAATAAGGAAGAATCACTAAGTATCAAACAAAAGCTATCAGTAGCTGTAGAAAGCGTGTTGTAAAAAATAATACCGTTAGAAAAAGTATTTATTTCGAAGGAATCACCAACGGCCTTTTCAATCGCATCAATAACCTTGGTATCTTTGGAAATCAATGCAATTTTTTTAGTTTGTTTATTCATTTATGGATTCGATAGCAAATTTTCCTGTTCTTCTCAAAATTGAATTTATTCGGGCTTCAAGTTCTTTGGGATTAAAAGGTTTAACCATAAAGTCATCTGCTCCCATATTTAAAATATCGATTTTCTTTTCAGAAGAATCGGTAGCAGAAAGAACGATTAAAGGAATAGAGGAGAAAAACCCGCTTGAACGTACAAGTCCAACAAATTCGGCACCGCTTATCTCGGGCATATTTAAGTCACAAATAATAATATCCGGCAAATCTCCTTCTTGCATATTCGCAATGGCATCTGCAGGTTTGTTAAACACCTTGACATCAAATTTTTCTTTAAAATAATGTTGTATGATCAGTAAAACTGAAGGTTCATCATCTATCCCAAAAATTTTATATTTATTTTTCATAGTTACGAAATAGAATTTTTTCTATTAAATTACTAATAAAGGTAAAAACGAACCTGCATATAAAAAAAGGTTTTAATATTTAATTTCCTTATTTAATCAAATGTTTTTGGATTTACAAGGATAATTCTTCTACAAAATTTATAAAATACAAAATATATTATTTAAATAACTTAATTATGTATTCCAAAATAGCAACCAATAGACAAAAAAAAGCATTGCTCTTTTGGAAAAGAACAATGCGAATACTAGAGTTGAATTAAGACTTATATATTATCCTCTTTTAAAATAAGATCGAAATATTTAATGGTTTCAACTAAACCAGCTTTCAACTGAACTTTCGGTTCCCAACCAAGTTCCTTTCTCGCCAAATCGATATTAGGCTTTCTTTGCATAGGGTCATCCTGAGGCAAAGGCATAAACTTAAGTTTACTTTTCGAACCTGTAAGTTCCAAAACATTTTCAGCCAATTCCAACATGGTAAATTCAACCGGGTTGCCAATATTGATGGGCCCAATCACGCTATCCGGACTGTTCATCAATTTATGCATTCCAGAAATCAAATCACTCACATATCCAAAACTACGGGTTTGCTTGCCATCTCCAAAAATGGTAATGTCTTCTCCTTTCAAAGCCTGGACAATAAAGTTACTTACCACCCTACCATCATTTGGATGCATTCTAGGTCCATAGGTATTGAAAATACGCATTACCTTAATATTCAATTCATGCTGCCTATGATAATCAAAAAACAAAGTCTCAGCACACCTTTTCCCTTCATCATAGCAAGCACGAGGGCCCGTAATGCTTACACTACCTTTATACGATTCAGGTTGAGGATGAATTTCAGGATCTCCATAAACCTCACTGGTACTGGCCTGTAAAATTTTTATTTTCAACCTTTTGGCAAGTCCTAACATATTAATGGCACCAATCACACTTGTCTTGGTGGTTTGAACCGGATCAAACTGATAATGAACGGGACTTGCAGGACAGGCTAAATTATAAATTTCATCCACTTCTACATACAATGGAAGTGTCACATCATGTCTAAGAAATTCGAAATTTTTATTATCCAACAGATGGTGAATATTTCTTCTTCTTCCTGTAAAAAGATTGTCTGCACAAATCACTTCATGGCCTTCACCCAAAAGTTTATCACAAAGATGGCTACCTAAAAATCCGGCTCCACCGGTTACTAAAATCCTCTTCATTATATTAAATAATTAGTTAAAAACTTAAAGTCTGCTATTGCTGCTGAGTAATATGCAAAAATAATAATATATTACCCATTCAAATAATTTTTTTTCAATGTTGTTTATAATTTACCTAAATTTAAGTATCTATCTCATATTCCAAACAACAAAATCGTTAAAATCCTAAAATAACATGAAAAACAGCCTACCAATTTTAAAGTTGTTCACTATAGTGCTACTTTTTATGGTCTTCAATTCTCCGTTGGCAGCACAAGATGGCAAACGTGATCTTTACGAAATAAGGATGTACCACATCGAAAATTCAAACCAGGAAAAAGTAATTGATACCTATCTGGAAAACGCATTTATTCCAGCAGCCCATAGAGCAGGTGTCGAGAATGTAGGTGTATTCAAGCCTTTACCTTCAGAACCGGATGCTGGAAAAAAAATATACGTTTTTTTGCCATTTACCAACGCTAAAGATTTTTTCAGGTTTCAGAGAAAGTTAAATACCGATACCAAACACCAGGCGGATGGCAAAGCATATATTCAGGCGGCTTTCGACAATCCTTCTTTTAGTAGGATAGAGACTTCTTTAATGCAAGCCTTTGAAACGAGAACCAGAATGGCTCTGCCTAAGCTAAGTTCTCCTAAAAGCGAAAGAATCTATGAATTAAGGAGTTATGAATCCGCCACAGAACGCCTTTACAATCAAAAAGTGAAAATGTTTAATGAAGGAGAAATCGATATTTTTGATGAATTGAATTTTAATGGCGTTTTTTATGGGGAACCTATAGCAGGTGCAAATATGCCGAATTTGGTTTATATGACTGCATTTGAAAACATGGAAGATCGAGACGCTCACTGGGCAGCGTTTAGTGATTATCCAGCTTGGTTAGCCTTGAAAGCAAATAAGGAATATGACAATACAGTAGCGAAGAATGACAAAAGACTGTTGAGACCTACTTCTTACTCAGATTTCTAAATTTCATTTTCCGCAAAAAAGGCCGATCATAGTTTCTTATGATTGGCCTTTTTTATGCCTTGAAAAAGGTAAAAACAACATTACATACAGCCATTCACTTAAACCCAAATTAGGCAATGCCCTTCTATTACGTGTTGAAATCATTTCCCTTAAACACGGGACAGGTTTACGTATCCTATTACATAATCCGGTTAAATTTTCACCTATAATTTTTCAATGATTTCATCTGGCGCTAACCTTTTATTAATTAAACCAAGGTTTAGTAAAGCATCCAAGGTCGTATTCACATCATGATCAGGCACTTCTCCATCAGTTGCCCAATTGGTTTGTCCCATCCATTCCTGAACATCCTTTTTATCAAGTTTGTAGTTTTCACTTATACGCAAAACAAAGCTTTGCTTGTCTTCCATAATGGTCTTGTTGATACGGTATATTTCCTTTTGAATTTTTTGGAGCAGGCCCTTATTCTCCTTTAGCATTTGACCCGAAGCAACGATTACGAAGCATGGCCAAGGTGTCGGAATTTCGCCTATCCGCCGAAAAAAACCATTGTCCACCAATGGCTTCGTAGTATATTTTTCCCAAAGAAAGGCCTTGGTCTTATTGTCCTTAAAGGAATTTATGGCTCCGTCTAAATTACCAATGGTTTCAAAATCAAGACTTTTTGTATCCCAACCTTCCCTTTTTGCCAAGAGATAAGCCATTAAATGAGAGCCTGATCCCATTCTACTCACTAAAAATGGCGCATTATTCAAGCTTCTGAGACTTTGTACCTCACAGGCATTAGGAACATGAATCCCCCAAACCAAAGGAGATTTCACATGATAGCCTATGATTTTCCCCGGATTCCCTTCAACTTTGTCTTTAAGGAAACTTTCGGTGAGAATGATGGCTAAATCTGTAGCACCAGTCCTTATGGCACTGTTCATCGCGCCAGATCCTCTGGGCTCATTTCCCCAAACCAATTCAACCTGATCATCCAAGAAAGGTTGTTCTTTTACCAGCTGTTGCCAGGGAAAATTAAAATGTTCGGGCACCCCTGTAATCCTTATTTTATCCATAAAACAAATATATAAAGGAAATTTTATAGTTTCCAATCCATGATTATGGGCAAGGAAATAATGAAATATTCGGTAAAAATGTATTTTTCAATCAAATTATAAGGTAATTGTTCTGCACTATTTATATCTTTGAGTTCCAAAACTATCACTTCGGTGAATAAAGGTGGATCAAAATTTAATACAACCATAAATTATTTAATATGAAATTCAAACCTGGAGTAAAGTACGGCGAAGAGCTTAAAGACCTATTGGCCTATGCGAAAGAAAGTGAATTTGCAATGCCTGCAGTGAATTGTATCAACAGTAATACTGTGAATGCTGTTTTAGAAACCGCAAAAAGGGTCAACTCCCCGGTAATGATTCAGTTTTCAAATGGCGGTGCTCAGTTTTATGCTGGTAAAGGTCTACCAAATGACAAGCAACAAGCTTCTGTAGCAGGTGGTGTTTCCGGTGCCCTGCATGTACATAAAATGGCTGAAATATATGGTGTCCCTGTAGTGTTACATACAGATCATGCAGCTAAGAAATTACTTCCTTGGATAGATGGCTTACTTGCCGAAGGGAAAGCTTATTTTGAAGCTTATAAAAAACCTCTTTTCAGCTCCCACATGTTGGATTTGTCTGAAGAGTCTATTGAGGAAAACATTGAAACATCCGTAAAATATTTCAAGGAGTTTGCCAAAATTAAAATGGCAATCGAAATTGAGCTAGGTGTAACTGGTGGAGAAGAAGATGGTGTAGACAATACAGAAATCGATAGCTCCAAACTATATACTCAGCCTGAAGAAGTAGCTTATGCTTATGAAGAGTTGAAAAAAGTAGACGACTTGTTCACTGTTGCTGCTGCTTTTGGAAATGTTCACGGTGTATACAAGCCCGGTAATGTTTCATTGAAGCCAATAATTTTGAAAAACTCTCAGGATTATATCAATGAGAAATTCGGAACTACTGGCAAACCTGTAAATTTCGTATTCCATGGTGGATCAGGATCTACTGTAGAAGAAATTAGAGAAGCCAATAGCTATGGTTCTGTAAAAATGAATATTGATACAGATCTTCAGTGGGCATTCTGGGAAGGTGTGTTGAAATACTACCACAAGAAAGAAGGATACCTTCAAACCCAATTGGGAAATCCTGATGGACCAGACAGTCCGAACAAAAAATCCTATGACCCAAGGGTATGGCTTAGAAAAGGTGAAGAGAACTTTGGTCAGAGACTAGAACTTGCCTTCGATATGCTAAATGCATTGAATAGAAATTAAGTTTAGAAAATTGATATTTGATTGTTAAAGCTGCCCTATTTGGGCAGCTTTTTTGTCTTTGTTTCTTCAGATTTCCCCTTAAAGCTGTTGTCTAATAATTTCTTAGGTTGACAGTTGATACTGTTAAAAGGGGCCCTCAACTTACAAATCTTTTACGTTCCCCCTCGCAATAATGAGCGATTTAAAAAAAGCACCGAGTAGAAACCCGATGCCTTTTATCTGTATTCATATTTCAGGTTAAACCTGTTCCTGAAATTGAAACAATATCCTTACTTAAGGATTAAGCCATTTTGTCAAATGGGCTTTTCTATCGTTTGCATTTTTCACGGAAAGGGCTTTGATTTTTTCGTTACCTCCACGCTCAGGCAATAGGGAGTGTTCTTTTTTCAACTCAGTATTTTCATGAAGTACCAACGGATTGGTTATGCTCAAATTTTCCAACAAGTCTGGTAAATCATAATGCTTCAATGCACCTGCTACTGTATAATTGATTTCACTGGTATTGTACCTGAAGGACTCTACAATTCCACGGTAAGAACTCATTGGATCTACTAAGGCTATTGAAGATATAGCAGGGTTGAAATTTGCCGCATGAAGCAGTACCGAAGACATTTCTCCCTTAGCAAGGCCTTTGATCTCCCTGGCGCCTTCTTTTTCCTGCAATACAGCTACCAGACGATTGGCATCACCTGCATTAATCCCCACAATGCTTCTACCAATAAGGATACTTTCAAACCAGAGGTTGTATGAATGGCCATCAAAATTGGCATCGCCTCTAAAGCCTCCATTGCCCATCTCCCCGGTATTTAAAAGGTCCGGAGCAAGTACCATGGCTCCTGCTTTGACCAAGGCTTCCATGTCTCCGCCAACTTCAGCATCAACAGCTTTACCAGATGGATCTAAATATAGTACCGCTTTATCTGTAGCATGGTCAGGTTTCATCAAAAGGTAAGGCAACCAGTAGTCTCCCTCTCCCTTCATCAGGTGTTGTTCTATGGTATACCCATCGCGTTGAAATCTTCCCACCATCATGGTTTCTGACAATGTTTCCGGCTTTTGATAACCTGAAAGTTTCTTAGCCCAAGCTACCTTCTCTTCCAAAGAGCCATTCAATTCTTGAAGTTCAGCCTTGTTAAGATCATACGTTGTTTTGCCATTGTAGCTGCTCACCAGCTGCCCTGTAGGAGAAACCTGCAATACTTCCATTGATAGTGTATCGATGTCCTGGTCTTCCACAGCTCCCGGTAAGTCAAGATGTTTTCTAAAGAAAGCGTACATGCGTTCTCTGTTCTTCTTCGTCGAAGCATGGCCATCATCATCTTCAATTTTTTGGAAATTCTCTGAGACACCATAGGCATCATAAATTCTTTGAACCTGTTGACTGGTTTCTCTAACCCCTTCTATATTGAACATGTCACGGGTAGTGGAGATAAGCAGATTGGGTTTTGGTGCTCTGACGATCATTAGATCAGGATGGTCTAATCCCTCTGCAATGGCATGGTAAAAATTTTGTTCTGCATCCTGAGGACCATGGGTAAGCATCAGTCGCTTGAAATTGGTAACGTAATTTTCCGGAGCTGAAGCATTGATCCTTTCGTCGAAGGCTGCAATATAAGAAGATTGTGTACCTCCTCCTGATCTACCTGTGATTCCGATTCTTTCCGGATCCACTTCTTTTCTAGTCATCAGATAATCTACCACCCTGATACCATCCCAGATCATGTGCCTGGCCTCTGAAGAGCCTACAACAAATGCTTGTGCTCCTGGATAGGAATGTTGTTTGGTAGCGCCACCTACCAGATCTTTATTGGTGTCATGATCAAAATATTCCAATCTTTCTCCTTGTCCAACAGGGTCAAAGCCAAAAACAACAAATCCTTTCTTTACCAGGTTAAGAATTACATGCTGGTAAGTAGGAGCTCTATAAGCCAAAGGCGTATGCCCTGAGCAATAAATAATGGTAGGTGTTTTCCCTTTCACACCATCCGGAATAAAAAGCGTTCCACTCACATAAAATCCCGGTTGGGACTCAAATACAATGTTTTCAAATTTATATCCATCGCCTTTATGCTTTCCAGTAACTTTTGGATTTAAAGGTGTTTTTTCAGGAAATGGTCCTACGACCTCCATCAGTTTGTCTTTGGCAGTGGCCTGCCAGTCTTTCCATTCGTTCAAAGAAGAGATAGAAGCAATGGCCTTGTCTCTTTTTTCAAGCATTTCAAGTGCCTGTTGACTTTGGTGTTTGTAGAGGGCATTGGGGCCATCGGTAAAGTTAACCCAGTGAGATTGAATCACTGTTAGGTCTTCTTGAGCAAACCCGATAGTAGACAAGCCTATAAAAAGCAGTAGTGTCAGTGGTATGTTTTTCATTTAAAGAAAGTTTGTAATTTTATGGTGCAACGGGTTTATAAAACCAGCTGGCGTTTGTTTATTTTAATTATTTGTTAAATATCCTTGAGGCTTCCAATATTTTCCAGCAATAATTGGCGTAAAAACGGAAGGCTTTTTCCTTCAAAACAAAAGAAAAAACCTTCCTGATTTATTGTAAAGAATTAAAGGACAATATTTTAGGTCCTTATTCTTAAAAATTATACCTGATCTGGGACCACGTAAGGAGGTCGACTAGGTCTGGTGAGCATGGTATCTGCCTCAGAATCGTTGGCAAATCTCTCATAGTCACCCATAAACTTAAGTCCTCTCTCCAAACGATAAGAAATGTTAGCTATCTGCGGCAATGCAGAAGAATAATAGCCTTCTCTAATATCGCAATTCAATGCTTCATTGTTTCCTGCCCTAACACTGTCAAGGAAGTTAGCGTAGTGCTCAGAACCTCCTGGAGCAGCCACCAACACATTGCTACCGGAAACTTCAGATTTAGCCATTTGGGAAGTAGCAAATGGTTCTTTCTCATCTGTACGGAAAGCTTTCCAGGTACCGCCGTTAAGCTCAAGGTACCCCTCAGTGCCATAAAACATGTTTCCTATTTTGGTTCCAAGGCTAGATTCTCCATTGGTATATCTTCCACGGGTTTCAAATTCCAAGGTTTTACCATCCTCATACTTAAAGATGGAAGTCTGGGTATTAGGGGTTTCCTGTGAACATTCTTTGGGAGAGATTCCGTAAATGGCTCCTGAAGAAAATACAGACACAGGGTGCTCATTTTTATTCAATCCCCAGCGGGCAACATCAAATTGGTGGGGCCCTTGATTTCCGGTATCACCATTTCCTGTGTCCCAATGCCAATGCCAGTTATAATGTCCCTTTTTCTCGTTATATGCCCGGTACGGTGCTGGCCCTAGCCACATGTCATAATGCAATCCTTCAGGTGCCGCACTGTCATTGGCGATACCAAAACTATTTCTTGGCTTGTAACACAAGCCTCTGGCCATATAAACTTCGCCTATATTGCCATCATGAAGAAATTTCATGGCTTCTTGTACATTTTCAATAGACCGGTTTTGAAAGCCTACCTGAACCACTCTATTGTATTTTCTGGCGGCTTCAATCATCTTCCTACCTTCAAACACATTATGACTTGCAGGTTTTTCAACATAGACGTGCTTTCCAGCCTGACATGCCCAAATGGTACCAAGTGCATGCCAATGATTTGGCGTAGCAAATGAAACGGCATCAATTTCAGGATCATCCAAAACCTTTCGCATGTCCCATTCTGTGTTGGGCTTATCTCCTACAGTGTCTTTTACCAGTTTCACTTTTTCAGCCCAGGTATTCTCATCCGTATCACACAAGGTTTTGATGACAACATTTCTACTTTCCTTAAGCTTACAATACTGGTTGATATGATTGGTACCTTGTCCCCTAATACCAATCATGCCTATGTGCAAACGATCATTGGCACCTAAGATATTCCCATAGGATTTGGCACTCATGGTCATTCCTGCCACAGCCAGCCCTGCACTTCCCAATAGGCTTTTTTTGATAAAATCTCTTCTTTCTGTCATTTCAATTTTTTGATTAATTTCGGTTCTTCTGTCCTATAGGTTTTTTAGGTATTGCTCAAAAGTTTTTTTCTGAGCAATCATGGCGGCCAACTTGTCAGCAGGATCACTATGGGCTTCAATTAGAATCCAACCATTGTAATCGGCTTGATGCATCAACTTGAATAGTTCCTGAAAAGGATAATCGTTTTCATCAAAAGCCCGGATATGGGTGGTATCTCCCAACCATTGTTTGACCATTTCAAAATTCCCCTCAAGGCCTGGCTCCATTAGGTCCGTATTGTTGCTATTCCAGCAAATTTTCACATTGGAAGAGGTTACCTGATCAAATATTTCTTTCATCACAGGAAGCTGCTGGGTTACTTTTCCATGTACTTCTACACGCACCAACTGCCCATAATCTTTGGCATATTCACCTACCTCGCTAAACGATTTTGCAATTTGAGCAATGGTTTTCTCCCTGGACACTTCTTCTGGTAGTCGGTTGGGCTTGACTTTAATTCCAGTGGCGCCAATGTCATGGCACAATTTGATGTATTCTTTGGTATCTCTAATATTTGCCGCCAATTCTGCTGGATCTGGGCTATGGTATTCGTAATTACTACCGTATCCTACGCAGGTCACTGGACTGCCCTTAAACCTCTTTTTAACTTCTTTTCGTTCTTTTTTGCTAAGACTCGTTTCAACCCCATGGGCATGCTGTGTCCGAAGCTCCACCCCTTCATAACCTGCTTTTTCACAATTGGCTATAAGTTCAGGCAAAGCCCAGTCTTTTCCCCACAGGTAGGTCACCAAACCCAACTTCATGGAAGCTGCTCTAGGAACAGCTGGACTGGCCCATGTTGCCCCCATACTGCTTAGTGCAATACCTGATAAAAGGCTTTTCTTAAGAAAATCTCTTCGATTATTTTGATCGTTGTTCATTGTTTTGGGTTTACCATTTTATGTTTTCTATGGAAGTAATTCCATACGAAGGAAAGGGATGCGCATCATTAAATGGGTATAAGGCCTTTTGGTCTTCCACTGTTACTGCCTCTTCTTTTAAGCGGCCATCACTGTACATGGCTTTGGAAAGATCCAAATCCAGGGTTTTTGCAAGGAATGGATATACAGCTTTTCTTTTTTTATCGTCATAGCCATGATTGTCCTCAGGAATATGCTTGTTTTCAACCTTTTCAGTATGCCCTTTTAGCCCATAAATGTATTGAAGGAATGGGTATTCCACATTTGGCGTATTCTTGGTCCAGTCTCCTCCAACAGAGGTCAATAATAGCGGTTTTGGTGCAAATACTGCTGCAATCTCTACATTGTTGGTTTGATAGTTCTTTGCTTTATGTATAGGCATGCCACTCTCACACTCACATCCACCAAAAAAATGAGCCGAAACCATTACTACTGGCGCTGAAACATCTATTCTGTCATCTACTGCTGCCAAAAGAAAGGATTGCGTTCCTCCACCTGAGGCTCCGGTTACAGCCAGCCGATCGGGATCCGCTCCCAATGAAAGGATAAAATCAACGCTTCTGATACTGTTCCACAATTGCAATTTGAGTACATCTCCTTCTCTGTGTTCCCAGCCAATTTCTCCCATTTGACCGTAACCAACAGCATCATAGGCCCAAACAATCGCACCCATTCTGGCCATAGATGCAAATCTTTTTTGTGCATCAGGTCTGTACCTTCCTACATCTCCAGGTTTTGTCCAGTGCCCATGAGGGCTAAGGATACCTGGTGCCTTACCTGGGTTTTCACTCGGCATGTACAAACTTCCGGTTACAAATACTCCCGGCAAACTTTCGAAAGCAATGTTTTGAACCACATAGCCATCAAATTTTCTAATCTCACCCATTATTGGTTTTAATGGTGACTTTTTAGGCATTTTAACCAGGTCTGTTCCCTTTAGGATTTGTTTTCTTATCGCTGCCGCTCTTTTGTCCCAGGCTTTTTCTGTGGTGTATTTTTTCTTCTCCATTTGAAGAAATGCTGCCCCTTCTTCTTCTGTCCAATGGTCACCAACACAGAGCATGTCTGAACCTGAGCTTTGGGCACTCACTACTTCTGGAAAAGTAAAAACCATGAAGAGTACAACTACTAAATACCAATTTGATTTCATAAGGAAGGTGTTTTTAATAAGAAATTGTTAATTTTTCAGCCACTGGTCCCACCATTCAAATGCCTCTTTTTGCATGTCTTGGTCAAACTTGTGAAGCCCTGGGTAATAGGAGGCCCTGTATTTGTCCTGGGCCCCAGCTTTATCAAAGACCGCTTCAAGAATTTTATCTGCTTTTTGCATTTCAGGAAGCGTATACAACTGATCTTCACTATCATTGAGTACCAAAGTGGGTAATGGAACTCTTAATCCAAGAATTTCAGGAAAATCCAATTCATTAGGTAGCCTTGGCACATAAGCCATCCAGGTATGTGTATAGGCCCTGTTCAATAAAAAATCTGTCCATGTGCTCATAAAACCAACACATACCGCACATTTGATGCGGTGGTCCAATCCTCCCATCATGACTGTACGCAATCCTCCACCCGATAGACCTCCGCAGCCCACTCTGTCCGGATCTACATCTTTTCTGGCTAGTAAAATTTCCAATGCGACTTGATCCTCAGCAAAAAACACCGCCGGCCAGCTAGTACCTCCACAAAATAAAGACTTGGCCATGATGTGTTCATGATCTGAAGCCCATTTATTATAGGCTGCAATATTTTCTTCTTTTTCTGGGTTTTCATCTGTTAAACCACCCCTTCGGTTCTCCGGCACTTCCTCCAATAGCACCCTTCGACTGGCAAAGGTGAAAGAATCTGGCACTATGACTACATATCCCCTTTTGGCGATTTCATTGGCCCAGGCCTTACCTTCATAGTAGTGGTCTTGGTGCACTTCCATCAGCGGGTGCTGATCTTTACCTGTTCGGGTAATTTTTCTTAAACCAAAATACTTGTTCCCTCCATGGTCATGAAAAGCCAAAATGGCCGGTAACCTTCCTTTGGCCCCTTCCGGCTTGATGACTATAGCTTTGGTGGGATTGCCATAGGGCAGTTGCCAACTAATTTCTTCAAAACGCAAACCATCATTGACATAAGTATCATGAACAGTTACTTCTGGTATAGGTCCCAAATCAGGAATACCCATACGTTCTCTAGTTGTAGCCATGGCCTCTTTTTTCCAAGATTCCAGCGCTGTGAATCGCTCGTTCCTGAAAGAGAGTGATGGCAATTCATTGCTTATCAACCCATTGGCCCATGGGCCGTAAGGGCCGATGATACTAAGGTCACTTTTGGTCATGGCAAGGTCTTTTATAGCAGATGAAGCAGCAAAACTTTGAGGAGATAGTACTCCCCCTGCCAAACCAAATCCTGCCAATCCTGCAGTTTTGATAAAGTCTCTTCTTTGCTTTTTCATCTGCTTGTAGTTTTTATAAGTATGGATTTCTTATTTGGCCAATTCTAAAGCCTGCGTAGTAACGTAGTATTTGGCCAACATATTTGGCACTTCCCAATCAGGTAATTTTCCCTCTTTAAGGTAATTGATATACGTTTCTGTTACTTCCCTGAAATGGTCTTCATGTCCATGTCGGTAAGCCTGTGGGATTACAACTCTCCAGGAGTTTTTACCTTCTACTTTCACAACATCCAAATCTTTAAAGGTACCTGCAAGCTCTTTTACATGCTTGGTTACATTGGCTTCAAACTCAGCCAAATCCTGACCTTCTACAGGCTCTATGTACAATTCAGGCTTGTATTTTTCTTCTGCATCCTGTCTGATCACCAAATTGGCCTTGGTTCCTCTCATGATAGAATAATGTGTGTCTGCAGAACCTTCAGGCGCTTTGTAATTCCAGATAACAGATACCTTGGCATGCACCCCATTGATCTTGTAATTAATTTCTCCATTGCCATAAACCTTCAATAATCCATCAGACACTACTGACTGAAGGTAATCAGGGAATTCAGTAAGGTTTGTAGAACTAGTAAACTCATCAAGGGTGAGGTCAGTAGTCCATCTTTTGGCATTGATCATTTCAATGTCAGTCTTATAATCTATGATTTTATCTGGAAAACTTTCCCATTGCACCAAATCCACCAAGTGGGTAGTAACATCTACAATACCATTTCCTTGTTGATTTACATCATAAAACCATCCTGGCCTAATTAATTGCTTTCCTGAAACCAACTTAGAAAAATGGTGAATACTCTCTTTGGTAATGGCCGGGTTGTCAACAGTTCCTTCTTCCATTTGTCCGAACACATCCGGAATCAAAGAAAACTCTCTTTGAAGAATAGTAGAAATCTCAAACCTTTCCGTCATGATATCAAACAGTAAAACATTGTTTTTTTCCGCCAGCTCAAAAGCCTCCTTCAATGTTTCAAAACCTTTAGCGTCAATCGCCATTGGTTTATCTGCCAAAACATTTATACCTGCTTCAATGGTTGCCTTGATATTGGCTGTTTTTTCTTTATTGTTACCGGCAGTAAGCATTACGTTACCCTTCTTTTCACTAAGCATTTTTTGAAGGTAGTCGTCGCCTTTGTAGACCTCTAGTTCCCAACTGGTAGGATCCTCTTCACGGGTATTGTAACTTTCAATTGATTTCAAGTAAGACTGCAACTCTGGTCCATCAGGAGCATAAACGTAAACTTTAGGGTCTACTTGCTCATACATGGATTTTTTCACAAGGTGGGCATGGAAATGACCTGGATCGAGGGTAATGAGTTTAATTTCATTTTTCCCTCCTGTAAAGGTAGTTTTTACTTCTTCTTCCACATTTTTTTCGTTGGAACATGATACTGATAAAAGCAAAATTGAGGCAGCAAATGGTGACCAAAATTTACTATTGAATTTCATAAGATCTGGTTTTGGTAATTAATTAAATTAGGTAATAATTACTTTGGGACAATCTGTTTTTGATGCAAGAAGATCCAATTATTGTTCTAATAAAAAGAACAACAAGAAAATTAATCAAGGGATTAAATATAAAGAATATAAAAGGAGAATAAAACAAATATTGGCGCAACCGATTGCATTTAATGCATTAGAACTAATAATTCGTTATAAACGGTATTGATAGGAAGCCATTCAAATTATCTTTTGACAAATTTGGGTTAAAAAAGAAACGGAATATACCTTTTCAGATTATTACCATGGCCACTGAAGGTGCTCCTACCTCAATAAAGTTTAAAATCTGGGGGATTCCGTAGTCTTAAACAGTAAAGAAATGGGCATTAGGTAATCTATTTAGTAATGAACTCTCCTCCTCAGAAAAAGGTCAGGGCATGTTGAGACAAGTCAGCGAATCCCACTGCATTACCCGTGTTGATATTCACAGCTAGGTTAAGGTTAAGAGTGGTACAGAATTTGATTAAAGTTTTCTTTATAATGCAGTAAGTACCTTTTGGCAATAATTGTGAAGTTCGTAGCTACTTTAAAAAAAAATAAATACTTTGATGCTATATTTCGTTAGTAATTATGACATTGTAAAACCATTTCAGTATATGGATAAAAATGTCTTGCGATTTTCCAGCGTTAATTGGCCATAACAAATACAGAATGAAACCATTACAGCATTTATCATCTCTTTTTAATTACCACTACCCATAGACTTAAAAATCATTGAATACAAGGAATGCGTTTTAAATTACACGCAACCCATTTTACCTATAGTGAAAAATTTACTATCTCTAAACGATTCATTTGGGTGTAAACTAAATAAATTCCAAACCACATTAACTATACTAATTGTAAGTAAAGCATGAAACTATTAAATAGACAAAATGCCCCAACACCTACTTCTCGTCCATTGAGAGTTATCCAATTTGGAACGGGCAATTTTTTAAGAGGATTTGCTGATTGGATGATAGATGTCCTCAACGAAAAAACATCATTTGATGGCGACATTCAGATGGTTCAAGTACATAGTCGGAAGCCGGCTAAGGGGATAAATGATCAGGATGGCTTGTATCATATTTTAACCAGGGGTATAAGTAAAGGTAAAACGATAGAAGAAAACAGACTTATCCAATCTGTTAGGGGTGCAGTTAATCCTTTTTTAGATTATGAGGCTTATTTGAATCTTGCAAAAATACCTGATTTAAGGTTTGTCATTTCAAACACTACTGAAGCAGGAATATATTTTGATGAAGACGACAAAGATTGGGCAACTACTCCTGAATCCTTTCCAGGTAAATTAACTGCATTGCTCTATAAACGTTTCAAGCATTTCAAAGGTGATCCCCAAAAAGGTTTGGTAATCATCCCTTGTGAGTTGATAGAAAATAATGGTAAAAAACTAAAGGACAACATCCTTAGATACATTGACTTATGGGAACTACCAGGATCATTTGAAGATTGGATTGTCAAACACAACACATTCTGTAACACACTAGTAGATAGAATTGTCCCTGGTTATCCATTGGGCAATGGTAACGATATTCAAGCCCAAATTGGATTTAAAGATGAACAAATGGTGATGGCCGAGCCATTTCACTTTTGGGCAATCGAGGGACCTGATTGGTTGAAAACCGAGTTGCCTCTAGATAGTGCAGGATTCAATGTACTATTCGTAAAAAACATCGCTCCCTACAGAACCAGGAAAGTACGTATCCTAAATGGTGCCCACACTTGCCTTGTACCTGTTGCTTACCTTAAAGGTATCAGACTGGTAAAAGATGCTATGGAAAATGAGATAACCAGTGACTATCTACAGAAGGTTATCTTTGAGGAAATAATTCCAGCCATGGATCAACCTGCTGAAAGCCTTATTCCTTTTGCTGAAGATGTTCTTGACCGTTTCAGAAACCCATTTATCAAACACAAACTTAGTGACATTGCATTAAACTCTATTTCTAAATGGAAAGTCAGGGTATTGCCTTCCTTGCTAGATTTTATCAACAAAAAAGATAAAACCCCTACAGGCATGGTTCAAGCTTTTGCTGCAATGATTGTCTATTATAGAGGACACTACAACGGAGAAAAGACACCCATAAATGACAAACCTGAAATCGTTAAATATTTTGATCAGGTTTGGAAGATTAAAACGCCAGAAGTAGTGGTGGAAAGTGTTTTGGCGAAGGTAGAATATTGGGATCAAGACCTCAACCTTGTGTACGGACTCAGTGAGGCATTGATAAAAGAGGTAAAAGCCCTTTTGGCTCAGGAAAAAGTAGCGTAGAAATTTTCATATTAATTTAAACCCATAAAAAAAGCGACTTAGAATTCTAAGCCGCTTTTTTTTAAACCTGATCAATATGGGTCTTTAGATATATTGATTCAGAATATTTTCGTACATCTCTTGCTTTCCACTGATCATTTTTGGGTCCCCAATTACCAAAGCATGGTTTCTCAAAGCCTCCAGATCCAGTTTTCCTGTTTCAAATTCTTTTCCTTTACCACCATCAAAAGAACTATAACGTTGCTTTCTTAGAGATTGGTAATCTGATTTTTCCATGATATCACTTGCGATAAGCAAACTTCTGGCAAATGCATCCATGCTGCCTACATGTGCATGGAAAAGATCATCCAGATCTGTGGAATTTCTTCGAATTTTAGCATCAAAATTAACTCCCCCAGAAGTAAATCCCGGTCCTTGCAACAATACTAACATAGCTTCGGTAAGCTCTTGTAAGTTAATCGCAAACTGATCTGTATCCCAACCATTCTGGTAATCTCCCCTATTGGCATCTATACTACCCAGAAGGCCTGCATCCATTGCTACCTGCAGTTCGTGTTGAAAAGTGTGCCCTGCAAGAGTTGCATGGTTTACTTCCAGGTTTAATTTAAAGTCCTTGTCCAATCCAAAATGACGCAGGAATCCAATAACTGTAGCGGCATCATAGTCATACTGGTGTTTGGTTGGCTCCATTGGCTTTGGTTCAATCAAAAATGTACCTTTAAAGCCTTGTTTTCTACCGTAATCTCTGGCCATGGTTAAAAACTGAGCCAAATGTTCAGTCTCGCGTTTCATGTCTGTATTTAACAAGGACATGTATCCTTCTCTACCTCCCCAAAACACATAATTTTCACCTCCAAGGGTAATTGTCGCATCTATGGCATTTTTTACTTGAGTAGCTGCTCTACTTACCACATCAAAATCTGGATTGGTAGCTGCACCATTCATATATCTTGGGTGGCTGAATACATTTGCCGTTCCCCAAAGTAATTTTATTCCTGTTTCCTCTTGTTTTTGTTTTGCATAATCAACTATGGCTCCCATATGCTTCTCATAAGTAGCAATACTGTCTCCCTCATCGATAAGGTCAATGTCATGGAAACAATAAAATGGGGCACCTATCTTGTGAATAAATTCAAATGCTGCATCCATTTTATCTTTGGCCCGCTGAATCGGGTCATTGGATTTATCCCATTTGTGAACGATAGTACCTGGTCCAAATGGATCATTGCCTGTAGCACAGAATGAATGCCAATAAGCAATGGCAAAACGGAAATGCTCTTTCATCGATTTTCCTCCAATAACACGGTTTTCATCGTAATATTTGAAAGCCAAAGGATTTTTAGAATCCTTTCCTTCAAACTTAATTTTATCAATTTCAGGAAAAAACAAATCTGACATAATTGTATTTTTGTTAGGTTTTAGATAAGTATTGTAAATTATTTTATCTGGTTTAGACAATCCTCCCATTGCGCATAAACCTCCCCATATGCTTCTTTCTTTTGAGCATCGGGTTCGAAATCCTGGATTTTAACCAATCCCTGAAAGGCTTCCTCAGGACTTGAATATATACCAGCACCTATTCCTGCTCCTCTGGCAGCCCCCTGGGCACCATCTGTATCATAAAGTTCTAGAGAAACATTGTTCATATTGACAAATGCTTCTCTAAAAATTGGACTTAAAAACATATTGGCCCTACCAGCTTTTACTGTTTTTAAGTTGAGCCCCATGCTTTTCATTATGTTAAACCCATAGGTCAATGCCGCAACTATCCCCTCTTGACCTGCACGAAAGACGTGTCTCTTGTCGTGTTTTAAAAGGTTTAACTTTGAAAGATGTGCCCCTATTTGTTTGTTTTCCAAAATCCTTTCAGCCCCATTTCCAAAGGGTAAAAAGCTTAACCCTTCGGCACCTATAGGTACTTCAGCAGCCAATTGGTTCATCTCCTCATAATCGAGAGACTGGCCACCAAAAGATCGTTTAAGCCAACTGTTCAATATTCCCGTGCCATTGATACAAAGTAAAACCCCATACCTAGGGTCACTTTTTTGGTGATTGACATGGACGAAGGTATTGACTCTAGACAAAGGATCAAACACAGGTTTGGTACTTACGCCAAAGACGGTTCCCGAAGTCCCAGCGGTAGTGGCTAATTCTCCCTCTTGAAGAACATTAAGTGAAAAGGCATTGTTGGGTTGATCACCTGCCCTGTAAGTTACAGGTATTCCCGAGTCCAGCCCCATATCCTTGGCAACTTCAGGCAATAGCCTTCCTTGTATGCCAAAAGAAGAAACTGCATTTGGTAGCAATTCAGCATCTATCCCATAATGGTACAATAGCCTATCTGCTATACTATTTTCGGGAAAGTCCCAGAACACACCTTCTGACAAACCGGATTCTGTGGTAAGTATTTCACCCGTAAGCTTCATCGCTATAAAATCACCCGGAAGCATTATTTTATAGATTTGATCGTACTTTTCAGGTTCATTCTCCTTTACCCATTTGAGCTTTGATGCTGTAAAATTTCCTGGAGAATTGAGCAGGTGACTAAGGCAGTATTCACTCCCTAAATTTGAGAAAGCTTTATTGCCTATTTCTACTGCCCTACTGTCACACCAAATGATGGCAGGCCTAATGACAGCTCTATTTTTGTCCACCATTACCAAACCATGCATTTGGTACGAGATGCCTATTCCTTTGACTTCTCCGGTTTTTACATTGCCCTTAGAGATTATATCTTTTGTTGTTTCTTTGATGTATTTCCACCACATTTCAGGATCCTGTTCCGCCCAATCTTTTTGAGGGGATTCTATACTCATCTCTACTTCGGGTAGTCCTTTTGCAGCCACTACTTTACCAGAATCTGCATCCAGGAGGGTAGCTTTCACAGAAGAACTGCCTATATCATATCCTATAAGGAGTTGTCTCATGTTACGAACGGAAATTAAATTTTACCAAAATACAATGTACAGGGCTGCTATGATGCCAGATATTAGAATTGCACCTATTTTAAATTGAGTGCTTGTCCTAAATAGATCCTTGGTGATTTCTATTCCTTTAGGATGATCATTTCCTTTGCCTTCAAATAAACTGATCGCAATAATAAGTCCTGAAAGGATTAAGAAAACCAAGCCCATTCGATCTATAAATGGTAAGGTAGGTGTCAAAAATTTGAAAGCGGCAGATAAAGGTATGGTAAGTGCGGCAGCTGTTAATGCTGCATTTGAAGTGGTTTTCTTCCAAAAGAAACCAAATACAAAAATGGCAAATACACCTGGAGATACAAAACCAGTATATTCTTGAATGTACTGAAATGCCTGATCTAATTCTCTTAATGCCGGAGCCACAATAGCGGCAACTATAAACGCAACGATGGCTGTTATTCTACCTACTCTTACCTGCTTTCTCTCGGAAGCATTTTCGTCAAAGAAATTTTTATAAATATCCAAGGTAAATATAGTAGCAGTACTATTGGCCATTGAGGCCAGGGAAGATACTATAGCTGCGGTTAAAGCGGCAAAGGCCAGCCCTTTTAAACCTGAAGGAAGTAGTTGCAGTAAGGTGGGATAGGCCCTATCAGATTTGATAATACCTGTAACAGGATCTGCCATGGAATCAGCGAATGCCGGATCCATGCCCTGATTAACAATCACAAAAGCTGCAATACCAGGTACAACAACTATAAGTGGCATTAATAATTTAAGGAAGCCAGCGAAGAGCATCCCTTTCTGAGCTTCATTTAGTGACTTCGCAGCCAAGGCTCTTTGCGTGATGTATTGATTGAAACCCCAATAACTTAGATTAATCACCCACATACCCCCTATTAGCACAGAAAGCCCAGGCAAATCCATATAGGCGTCCCTTTCACCTCCTGCACCGTCAGGTATCATCATTTCTCCTTCATTTATAATCATATTGAAGTGAGATGGCGCTTCTTTTAAAAGTGTAGTAATACCTGCAAAAACATCTCCTGAACCTACCATTGACAATGCAAGGTAGGTAGTGGCCAAGCCACCTAATATTAAAAAGAACACCTGAACAACATCTGTCCAAGCCACAGCCTTTAGCCCACCATAGATCGAATACAACATCGCAAACACTGCTAAGCCCGCAATACCATACATCATGGGTACTCCCAATATGGTTTCAAGACTTAAGGCTCCCAAATAAAGCACAGAGGTAAGGTTTACAAACACATATACCAGTAGCCAGAATACCGCCATTACCGTCCTAACCCTGCTATCATACCTTTTAAGCAAAAATTGAGGCATGGTGCTAATTCCTTCTTTCAGGTATATGGGGAGAAAAAATATTGCTACAACAATTAAAGTAGCTGCAGCCATCCATTCATAGGTAGAAATGGCCAGGCCAAGAGCAAATCCTGATCCAGACATCCCAATAAATTGTTCTGCTGAAATGTTAGATGCTATTAATGAGGCCCCAACTGCCCACCAAGGCAATGCCTTACTTGCCAGAAAATAATCATTGGAATCTTTTACGTGGCCCTCTTTTTCTCTTGATACAAAATATCCCATCAGAATGATGAGGATACAATAACCAACAAATATGGCCAGGTCTAATGAGGTGAAATTCATGAATTTTGGATTAATGGGTTTGTGGTTTTGTCAATTCAGTTGCATATTAGAAATCAAAAATTAAGATGCAATATAATCATTAATGGTTTTGATAAAATAAAATTCCTTAGAAAGTAAACTACTCTTTTCAACCTTGATTAAAAGACGCTGAGGAGCAACCATGGTTGGTTACCTTAGAAAGGCAGCCCATTAATTTTTATTTATTGTGCGTAGGAACTGTATATCAAAGGTCAAATAGCTTTTCTATTTCAGTCGAAATGAATAGATGGATCGGCGTCCATTGACTTGATACTTAATTAAGAAACACTAACTTTGAGTTAAATAATTTCCCACAAATTTCACTTTGAACACATCAACTAAAAGGCTTAAAATGAAAAATCTTTTGTGTTTTGCTCCGCTAATTGGTCTATCTATTTTTTGCTTGGCATTTGTAGGTTGCCAATCCAAAAATAAAGAAATTAACCAGTCAGAAATTAAAACTTCAACTACACCCAAGGTAGACATTGCAGACATAGAGGATGGAATCAAAACCTTTATCGCAGATAAAGCAGCTGACAATGATGGCTATTTTATAGTTAGGGATGAAAGCAAACTATTAAGGCTACATCTAGTGAGGGTTCACACTGAATACCTGTCAAACCTAGGCCCAAACAGTCACTTTGCTTGTGTAGACCTTGCGGATACCAGTGGAGATGTATATGATGTAGATTTTTTCATGGAAGGTAAACCAGGCGCGATGGAGGTAACTGAGACCACCGTCCACAAACTAAACGGTAAACCATTTTATACCTGGAAACAAAAACCTGACAAAACCTGGTATCGCCTGCCTGTAGCTGAGGCAAGTAATAAATTACTTGGAGTAATAGAAGGTGAAGATCAATTCCAATTCAACTATGAAGTCATCTTACCTACTATAAACGGCAAAGCAAAAATGTGGATTCCCGTGGCGGTCACTGATGATTTTCAGGAAGTTGAACTGGTAAAAAAAGAAGTGCCAGGTAAACATGAGATCATAAATGACAATGTAAATAACAATGCAATTCTATTTCTTGAACTCGGCCCTGAAGAAAGTGGCATGCCGGTATCATTGGTTTACAATGTAAAACGAAAAGAAAAAGGCCCCTATGATGACCTGGGTGAGATAGACCCTCGTTACTTGGAATCAAGCGCTTTAATGCCCGTAGGCAGGAGATTCAGGGAATTGGCTTTGGAGGCAATTGGAGAAAAAAAGAAAGACAGTCACCTTATGCAAGCCAGGGCTATATACGATTATATTATAGACAATATGAAGTACATGAAGTATGGTGACTATGGCAAAGGGGATTCGATCTATGCTTGTGATACCAAAACTGGCAACTGTACAGAGTTTCATTCCTTGTTTATATCTATGGCCAGGTCTGTTGGCATTCCAGCACGATTTTCCATAGGAGCAGCCATTCCCTCAGATAGGGACGAAGGGGGTATTGATGGTTATCATTGCTGGGCTGAATTTTATGCGGATGAAAAATGGTGGCCAGTGGATATAAGCGAGGGCAATAAATACACTGCACTTTCCACTTATTATTTTGGTCGCCACCCAGCCAACAGGATAGAATTGAGTAGAGGTAGAGACTTAGCCTTAAACCCTGGACCAGAAGCAGGTGATGTAAATTTCATGGCCTACCCAGTGTTGGAAATTAATGGAAAATCAGCAGTGGCCAAAACAACATTTTCTTTCACAAGAAAAAATTAATTCATTAAAAAAGCGCTAATAAGCGCTTTTTTAATGAATGGAACTACTCCTCTTTTGGGTGTTCATCGCTATCTGTAGGATGTTCGTCATCTGCTGTCGGATGTTCCTCTTCAGAAGCAGGGTGTTCTTCTGTTTGTTCTGTACTTTCACTCTTCTTGTTTCCGCAAGAAGAAATTGTGAACGTAAAGAAAAAACCCATTAACAGGGCCATTAAAGCAAATGCCTTTAAATTTTTCACAATTTTCATGTTTTTTCGGTTTCTGATTCTATTAAAGATACATCTTTTTTAAAAAATTCAAAAACAATAGCCTATTTTTTAGTAATTAACAAAATAGTCTATTGATAAACACTCCATTTCCTAACCGGAAAAATTAAATCAATAAATAGCACTTCTGGCAACCTTTTTGCCACCCTATAATCAAAAACACCTTAATGATTATGGAAAAACTAGCCTACAAGAAAAAAGTGATGGATGAGGCCATTAACCATCAAGAAAGTATCGTGTCAGATTTTAGACAAAGAATAAAGGAAATAAGAGAGGGAGACCAACAACCTCAAGACGAACCTCAGGAATATGATCAGCAAGGACAAGAAAACGAAAGTGCCCTTGTCATCAATCGCATTTCGAAAGAGTTGAATTTTGTTATTGAAGAATTGGATTTTTTAAAACAAATGAAAACTGCAGACAATCTTTTCACTGAAGTAACGCTCGGAGCGGTAGTAAGGACTGATAAAATGACTTTTTTTCCAAGTGTAAGTTTGGAACAATTTGAAGTTGAAGGAGACACTTTATTTGGAATATCTCGAGAAGCCCCAATTTACAATGAAATGAAGGGCAAAAAGAAGGGAGACTCCTTCAGTATGAAAGGTCAAAACTATAAAATCTTGGACGTTTACTAAGCTGGGGAACTAATGATTCAATTAGCGCAGGGTTGCTCACCTGAAAATCCAGCACCAAAACATAGCCACGGATAAATTCCTCTGGCTATGTTTATTCCACTAGGTTCGATTGGTTTTAGAATAATACCTGGAATGATGAAGTTTAGCTTTATAATTAAGATAGGGTATAACTGCTAAAAATTTAAGTACCAGCCAAATTTAAACCAACTCCTGTGTCTAAGATCAGGATCAAAAAAGCGATCAGTTCTATAATCTATTCCTGCCTGGAATTTTTGTTTCTCCTTAGATAGGTGTCCCAGAGAAGCCACTACCCTATTTTCTATACCGCTTTCACCGGCTTGGTAGCTGTAAAGGACTTCATCGCTAAATACCAGGTAGAACTCTCCCGGATCCAAACTTTCCCCTTCAATTGGCAGTTCAAAAGAAATACGGTATCTAAGTCTATAATCATTTTTTTCAAAAGGAGAATAAGTTTGATCTGCTCGAATTCGATGCCCTACCTTATAATTTCCAGGCAACTGAAGAATAGAAATTTGTTGTATTGTCCTATGGCTATTGTCTCCCCTGCTATTCACTCGGTATTGATAACCTCCAGCTATATCTATAAACGGATTGATTTTAGTACTCAAGAATCCTTGAAAATCCGTAAGATTATGAAAGTAGCCTACATCTAGATCCTTGCCTTCAAATTTTTCGGCCATCCCGTGTTGACTCTCTATTTTACCAATTATTTTCAGTTTATCACTGGCTTTTACACCTACCTGAAATTCAGGAAAAAACCCAAATAGGCGCACGGTACCTTGAGCCATTAACTGTGCTGGCAGAATTAAGAGAAAGATTAATAATAATTTCCGCATTAAAAAAACAGATTATTAGAAGGTGATAATATGATTTCTCTTCTCATCAGGATATTACCATCCTTATCAAATAATCCTTCCCACAACTTTTTTGTGTTCGATGCTTGACCATAAAACTCCACTTCATATTTTATCACAATTTGATTCAAAAAATTGGTCTTTACCCAATTTTGGAGGTCATCTTTGCTCCCTGTGTATTGAATTTGAACCTTCTCTATTCTTGATTTAATAAATAAATTCCCCATATAATTTGAAATATTATCCTTAACCGAATGGGGTAATTTTCTCCAATGCTCAAATACTTCTATGTCTTCAATAAATCCATCCTCACTAAATTCAACACTGTATTTTTTACCATTTCGAATAAATTTGGCTTCATAACTATGGCTGTCCGCACTTATTTCAAAATACCACTTCAGTTTTTTCTTCTGGTCAAATACATCTTCTAACCAAGAAATGGCGCGCTCTGGCACCTCACTACTCATAATCTTGGACTCCTTTTCGATCTTCACCTGACTAAAAACCAATAGCGGAAAAGACCACAAAAGTAAGACAACGTAAAACTTTTTTTTCATTTTTTTGAATTTCATTGTACGCATTCTCTTTAAGGGCTTTTCACTTGAATTTTAAATAATACGTTACTATTGAAAATCAACCCATTTTACTCTTGACTTATTGTATACTGAAATAGCCAATTGCCCTACCATCAGGAAATTGAATTCCGCCCTGAGAAAAGTTAAAAGACGCTAGTGCACAATCTGTGAAATAAGAATTTTGGTGAAAATTATAAATAGAATTGCCTGATCTGTTGTTTTCTCACCAACAAATCAGGCATAAAATTTTCATTACGTAAATTAAAGGGAATATATTCGGTCCAGCAACTCTTAGCAATTTAAGATGCTTAATTAGGTACGGATGAATTCAGTCTTTAATAAAATTTTAAACAAGACAAACAATTCTGATCCAATTTGATCAGAATTCATCGGACGAGGGAACTAAACGTGCACTCAAATCAGGTGTTGCCATGTCCTTATCGAACGGAAACATTGGCCTGTTTATCCGTTTAAAATCAAGCCTCTCCAAGTCTTGATCAACACCACCAGGTGTTAGGGCCATTATCCAATCAGCCCTCATGTCGTATAATTCTGGAACAAGATAGCCGATTTTAACGACCACAATATCAGTATCTCTCGGATTTAGGCCAAGATTAGTAAAATCGCTTTCTCTATGATAAGGTTTTCTCTTTTTTGTAACAATTACACGTACACTGCCTACCCTCACTACAACTTCTACTTCTGCATTTCGATCACCTTTTTCAATTGCTTCAACAATACCTGACAGTAAAATTGGAGGTGAAAAACGATCATCAACAGCTGCTCCTGCTTTTGCAGAAACCTTACCACCTACTCCTACTTCCAAAGCTGCTTCCACCAATTCAGGCCCTGGAATGGAAGCATAAATTAAAGATGGGCCAGATTCAGATTTGAATTCGGGTCTGTCTAATATTTCCTTTAAGGTCCAGGTAACATCACCGGCTCCCCCAGCTGTCGGGTTATCCCCCATATCACTTATCATAAATGGTTTAACCTCACTAGCTATGGCCATGTCCAGGCTTTCCTTCAAACTTGCAGTTGGGGCGATAAAATCAAACTCTTTTCGTTTGTCCCAAAAGCTTTTAGCAAGTTTTTCTGCAGTCTGGCTAACTTTTTCTTTTGAATCTCCTGTCACCATAACCACTGCATGATTACGAGGCTCATCCGCCCAGGCATAGCCTACCCAAATCGCAGCATCGATTACACCCTCTTGTTGGGTCGCAGGATTCACCTCTGCATACAGGCTTTTACCTGGTTCAACACGGGTACTCGTTTTCTCCCCCGGAAGCAATATTGGAACAGGCACCCATGCTTTGAATGCTGGCTTACCTTTTCCTGCTTCCAATCGGTCCAAAAGATTGTTTACTGCACGTTTTTTGGATTCCAACGCATCTTCATGCGGTGCCATTCTGTAACAAGTAATTAAATCTGTATTGCCTGCAAGCCTCCAGGAAACATTCCCGTGCAAATCCATAGATGTAGAAATAATGGTTTCTTTTCCTATTACTTTCCTAATTCTCTCAATAAAGTCTCCTTCAGGATCATCTAAACCTACAACACTCATTGCCCCATGGATGTCAAAAAACAATCCATCATATGGTAAATTTTCTTTCAACCTGTCAAGCGTTTCTCCAACTAAAGACTCATAAGCTTCCCGAGAAACAATTCCTCCAGGAATAGCATGTCCCCTTAGTGTAGGGAACCATTCAGCCCGGGACCTATTGATAGAATCCTCGTTCATAAAAGGGTAATAATTAAATATTTCTTCACCTCTTCTCGCATGAAAGGCATCTTTTTCTGAAACTGCTGGTGAGAAAGTACTTGATTCTATCGCTAAACCGGCAATGGCCACACGTGGCAATTTTGCCTCGTCCGCATTCCTCTCCGCGGAATTCCCCCCACAACTGCTGAAAATGAGCACTAAATTTATTAACAACAGTCGATAATAGTTTGAGTTTTTCCTTAGCATAATAGAAATATCTAATGATGAAAAAAGGCTTAATATTGATTTTTTGTACTTATTCAATCAAAATAAAGGAATTTTTAACATAAAGTCTAGGCATGGGCTAAAAATTTTGAATTCACAATTCCATCTTGAATGGAAGCCAAACAAGCCCCCAAATAGCCCATAGTCATTGTCCAATTCAATTTCAGTTTATGAAAAAATTATCCTATACTATTTAACCTTTAATAGTTTGCAAACCTATTGTTCGATTTGCCATTTAATGGTTAAATTTAGTATCTTACCCTTTTAATCATAAATATCAATTTATGTCTAATACCGACAGGGAATCTCCTATTTTTACTGCCTGGCATAAAGCAATCAACCAGTTTTCTATCCAGAAAAAAATCTCTGGTCTTGTACTCAGTATCTATAAAGAAAATTCAGAGCCTTTATTATGGTCAGGTACTACAGGGGATGTATCCTTGGATCAACCCTATTTTATTACTGAGTTAGGAAACCTTCATTTACTGGCAATTGTGCTCAAACTAAAAGTTAGGGGTTTGCTAAAATTGGATCAGCCTATTACAGACTTTCTTACAGAAAAGGAGTATGAGGGTTTGGTAAATATCAGAGGCAAGGACTATACCCAGGATGTCACAATTTCTCATTTACTTTCACAGAAATCAGGCATCCCTGATTTTTTAAATTATTCCCAAGACAAAGAAAACGCTTTAAAAGTTGATATAATGTCTGGGGTGGATCAGGCTTGGGATTATGCTGAGGTTCTTTATAGAACAAAAAATCAAAAGCCTGATTTCAAACCTGGACAATCTAAAAAAGGTGTTTACTCTTCAACAAATGACCAAGTTCTGGGCAGGATCATTGAGAGCATCAATGGCAAGCCCTTAGAAAAGACCCTATATGATTTTCATTTTAGCAGACTTTCTATGAACCAAACCTATATTTATAAGGACCCAAACGATCGAACTCCTTCACTCTTTTCCTCCAAGAACAACCCATTGAATTTACCACTAGCCATGGCATCTTTAGGTGCCACTGGAGGCATCGTAAGTACTGCCAAAGACAGTCTAACCTTTATTAAAGCTTTTTTCCATGGCCATCTTTTTCCTCTTTCCGAACTCGAAAATGCCATGCAATGGCTTCCTATTAAACATGGGTTAAATCAGGGTAAAGGAATTCTTCGCTACCAAAAGCTGCACATTTTACCAACAGTTAGCAAAGATCCAGAGATTATCGGGAATTCAGGTTTTACTTCCGGTGCTTTTAGTTTTTACATCCCTGAATTTCAAACCTTCATGACGGGAACCACCAATCAATCCGATGACTCCCTCCTTCCTTACAAACTGGCCTACAGTATGATAAAGCATCTTTAAACAAAGCATTCCTTTCAACTCTTAAGCCATTCGGGTTTGGTCGTTTTAATATTGGCCTGCAATTGGTTCAGCAGATTGTACAAGCCAAAATAGGTTCGGTTGATATACAATCCATGCCTTGATCCTCTGGCCTGCTTTGATTTCCTAAACATCTTGTCGTTAGAAATCTTATCTCCCAAGGCAAAAATCATTTGAAAATAATCGTCATCTGCAAAATCAAATGTTTCAACATGGAAAGGTTTTCCAAGCAGAGATATCATTTCTTTAAAGGTGTTTTTAAAGTAAGTTTTTTCGGTTGGAGAATCTCTGTCAGATATAAATTCCAAATCATAAAAGATTTGGTCTAATTCTTCCTCTTTGATCAACAAATCCTTCTTTATCAATGAAAAGTATCCGGAATAGAAATCCTCTGGAATTACTTTAACACAGCCAAAATCGATCACGGCCAATTCGTCTTCTCCCTGAATAATAAAGTTTCCAGGATGAGGATCAGCATGCACCTGTTTTAAGGTATGTACCTGGTGGTCATAAAAATCCCACAAGGTTTGTCCAACCCTATCTCTAGCCTTTTGAGTCGGATTTGTTTCAAGCCATTCTTTAAGGTGTTTCCCCTCCATCCAATCCATAGTAATCACTCTGGCACTGCTCTTTTCTTCGTAATATTTTGGGAAATTCAAACCTTCAATATGGCCACATGCTTCAGATATTTCTTTGCTCCTTATGACTTCCAATTGATAGTCAGTCTCCTCCAATAATTTTCCCTCCACTTCATCCATATAATTGTCCAACTCACGTTCATTCATATTCAATAATCTGAGCGCAAATGGCTTGACCAATTTCAAATCTGATCTCACACTTGAGGCCACTCCAGGATATTGAATTTTAACAGCAAATACTTTGTCTCCTTTAGTAGCTTTATGTACTTGACCAATCGATGCTGCATTTACAGCTGAAGTTGTGAAAGTATCGAAAAGGCTTTCTGGACCTTGCTTAAAATATTGATTGAAGGTTTTTACTACCAGCGGATAAGATAAGGGAGGTGCGCTGTATTGTGCCATGGTAAATTTATCCTGATAAGCCCTTGGAAGCATGTTTTTATCCATTGCCATCATTTGAGCCACCTTTAACGCACTACCTTTAAGCTCGCTCAAGGAGTCGTATATGTCTGTGGCATTGTTTTTATGAAGTTCCTCTTTGGTCATGGAAGGATTCACTACCTTTTTGGCGTAGTGCTTCATATAATTGCCCCCAACCTTGGCTCCCGTACTGATAAACTTAGCCGCTCTCTGCACCTTCGTAACAGGTATGCTCTGTTGCTCATTTAATTTCTCTGTCATGGTTTATTTGGATTGGAATAAGAATTTGGCAAAATCGACAAAACTGTCCACTGCTGATTTTCCCATCAGGTCAAAGGCCAAATTCACTGATTTTTCGATGGCAGCATCCGTTTTTTCGAAACCAGGGGAATCATCTTTTAACCAAAACCGAAATACAAACATAACTTGTAACCACATGGCTTCGTGATATTTGTCCGTTAAATAGGGCCTTTCAGCAATCTCCTCAGTTTCTTTTCCTTCATTAACTATGCTATTGGCAAAATCTTTAAATTTTGATTTGAACCCCTTTAATTCTGTTGGGAAACTGCGATCCTTCAAGGATACCTCACCATAAACGGCAAGTAAATAAGATCTTCGATCTTTTAGTTCTTCAATCCAGGTAAATAAAAAACCTAACAGTTTCTCTCTTGAAGTGTAGGGCTGATAAACCTCCTGACTTTGCAAGGCATGGAGGGTGTTGTCAAAAATCAATTCCCATACTGCTTTTTTAACAGCATCAAAAGAAGTGAAGTGTTCGTAAAAGGCCGCTTCTTTCATCTTTAAGTCCTTCGCAAACTTAAAAACAGATGCTGGCTCGTGGCCAGTCTCTAAAATGTAATTGATATAGCCTTCAATAATTTTACTTTTGTCAGTTTGCTGATTTTTAATTTTTTCCGTCATTTTCAAGTACTGATTTAGTCTCCATTCATTAACAAGATAAATGCCCTTGAGGTTTGTTAATTAATGCAAAAACTTTTCAAAAAAAATTAAATATTGTTAGAGAATGAGTAAATTCACGAGGGTTAAATAAAAATTTAAACATCTATTTTTTATTTTTTTTCGTTATTTATAATACAGTTTAACCATACCACTTCAATGTCAAAGGCCAAAAACACTCTTTTTTTATTCATCCTTGTAGTTGTTTTCACTTCAACATCATGTGATAAAAATACTGAGGAAACACCTCAGGATCCAAATCTTGTTAAAAATGCCATATTAGAAAGCATGCAGGAATGGTATTATTGGAACGACCAATTGCCAAGTGTGGTAAACATTAATAGCTATGGGAGCAATGACGAATTACTTTACAATCTAATGTACCTTGAATTGGACAGGTGGTCATACCTTACGACAAAGGAAGAATTCAACAATGCATTTACTGGACAAAATGCAGGTCATGGATTTGGTTTTGGGTTAAATGAGAACGATGAATTATTTGTGTCTTTTGTATACGATGATTCACCTGCCGGAAAAGATGGATGGCAAAGAGGTTGGCAAATTCTTGAAATAAATGACAAACCGATAGCTAACTATAGCGTAGCAGGTGGTTTCAATTTTAATTTGGGAGATGATGTCCCAGGCATTTCCAATACCTTCAAGTTCAAACTACCAGATGGTAGTACCACTACCAGAACCAATATCAAAAACAATTATCAGGCAAATTCTGTCCTTCACAAGGATATTATTGAAGAAGGGGACAAAAGAATCGGCTATTGGGTGTACAACAGTTTTAAAGCAACTGCTAATATTACACCTACCAAAAGTTTAGAAGTAGAAGAAACCTTAAACTATTTTGAATCAGAAAATATTAATGAATTGATCCTGGATCTAAGATACAATGGAGGTGGGTCTGTTGATGTAGCTGAGCAAATAATGAATGCTTTGGTCCCGGCTGCAGCCAATGGCAAATTAATGTATACCAATGCATTCAATATTGACAAGGAAAACCTTAATGAGGCCGCCAATTTCGAAAAGCCCAATAATCTTGACTTAGATAAACTGGTAGTACTTACTTCAAGGGGATCAGCCTCTTCAAGTGAATTGGTAATAAATTGTCTAAGACCCTATATGGAGGTAGTATTAATAGGCGAAAGAACCTATGGAAAACCTGTGGGATCTTTTCCATTGTCCTCATTTAATGAGATATTGGATCAAAACAACGTGGAGTTGGTACCCATTACATTTGCCATTGCAAATGCTTCAGGAGAAGCAGAATATTATGATGGCTTCCCTGTGGATATTGCAGCTTCAGACGACCCTTCGATCAATTGGGGTGACTTAGAAGATGATAAATTATCCAGTGCCTTATCCTATATTCTTTATGGAAGCCTAAATTCAAATTCCCGAATTCTGCCGTCCAAAGATAAATGGCAAATGATCGATGGGTTTACTGGGCTTCAAAAGGAATTCCCAGTGTATTAACCCAAATTATGCAATGGTTTAATGCCCTCCAGGTAAACTTTATAAAATTATTTTTCCAATCTTAAGCATTGGATAAAAAAAAGGTGATAGGATAATCCTACCACCTTTTTTTTCAAAAATTAAATGATTAATAACCTGGGTTTTGCGGAGCTAAATTTGGATTAACGTCCAATTCTAAACTTGGCAAAGGCATTAAATAATCTCTTGAGGCATCAAAATTAGCATGCGGTTCAAGACTATTTGAACCTTTGTAAACTGTCTCACCTAAATTCCTCCTTTTGATATCATACCATCTTTTGTATTCAAAAGAAAGTTCAATTCTCCTTTCTTCAAGTACCAGGTTGATGAATGATTCTTTATCCATCCCAGTTTGAACATCTTCAGGGAAACTATTCATTTGCCCCGCCGCATTTCTGGCCCTTTCTCTAATCTCATTTACCAAAGAAATTGCTTCAGCTGTAGGTCCATTGTTCACTTCAGCAGCTGCTTCTGCTGCTATCAATAACACTTCACCATAACGCATGGCGGCATAGTTATTGTCTGAGTACCTTCCATCAGAATTACTATTACCAGGAAATCTTCTGTATTTGGCAATATGTGGTCGTTGTGTGTTTTGGAACTCAGTATAAGACACCATTACCCCATTGACCAATGCCTCATTTTCAAAACTTACTTTCTTACGGTAATCCCTATCATCCCAGGTGTTGTAAACTGCCATAGAAGGCACGCACACACTCCAGCCCAGCTGATCTGCACCTCTTATTCCTGTCATTGGAGGCATGATATCATCATTTGCGCCACCACTTCCGTTTTGCTGACCAAGAAAATCGATCGCAAAGATGTGTTCTTTTTGGTTATCCGCCATATCTGCTCTGAAGAGGTTTTGATAATCAGGTTCCAAATCATAGCCAAACCTGTCCTTATTATCAATTACCCATTTGGCTTCTTCATAAGCCTTTGTATAATCTGCAAGCGTGAGGTTCACAGAAGCTAAGTAAGACGCCGCTGTTCCTTTGGTAGGCCTTGATCTTACATCGCTTGGTTGCTCATCCGGAAGGTATTGTTTTGCAAATTCTAAATCTGCTAAAATCCCTATATAAACGTCTGCCACAGAAGTCTTGGAAATATCTTTTACCGCTTCAGGATCAGTTATAAAATAATCTATATAAGGAATGTCACCAAATACGCGTACCAAATGATAATAACTAAATGCCCTTACAAATCTGGCTTCGGCTATAAGTTGATTACTAACCGCTTCGTCTAATTCCAAACTTTCTGCACCTGCAATTGCCGCATTGGCAGCTCCAACTACCTGGTACCAATAGGGCCAATATGCTCTGACCATACCATTGTTATCGTCCATATTGAAGTCATTCACTTGCTGCCTTTCAGCAGGAGTACCTCTGTCTCCAATATCCACCATATCACTTCTTAACATGATTGAAGTGACAAATTGCCTACCGTAAAGCCTTTCACTGGCTATCCACCCATAAGCACCGAAGATGGCTGTTTCCACATCTTTGTCGGAATTAAATAAACTTTCCGGTGCCAATAAGCCTACAGGCTTTTCTTCTAAGTCAGCACAGCCTGCAAATAGACAGGTGGCCGCCAATACCAAAGATTTATATATATTAATTTTCATGGTTATTTCTATTTAATTTCGATGCTTAAAATCCAACATTAAGACCTACTGTATAACTTTTTGCATTTGGATAACTACCATAATCCAAACCTAGATTTCGGTTGCCATCTGTAGCGCCATCGGAACGATAATTCACCTCAGGATCATACCCTTCATATTCTGTAAAGGTCAGGATATTCTGTGCACTAACATATAACCTCAGTTTTGATATATTCAAGCGATTTAATATAGTTTTAGGGAAATTATACCCTAAAGAAAGGTTCTTTAACCTGGTAAAAGTCCCATCATAAATCCATCTTGTTGAAACCCTACGGGTCCTACCATTAAATGCCATAGGTACATCTGTTTGGGTATTGGTAGGTGTCCATCTATCAAGTGCCGCTGTCGTAGCATTGTTAATACCTGACATCAGGTTAAGCTCCATTAAGGTATAGCTCAGGATATCATTTCCAAAAGACCCTTGGAAGAAGATATTCAGGTCAAAATTCTTGTACCTAAAGGCATGATTCCATCCCCAGAAGAAATCTGGATTGGGGTTACCAATAATTTCCCTATCATCACTATTAAGAATTCCGTCATTATTAAGGTCTTTGAATTTTTCTCCACCGGGTTCCTGTTCAAAACCTCCACCTGGTATAAAATCATCACCTTCCTGGTAAACCCCATCATAAACCCAACCATAAAAACTACCTACTGGGTAACCTTCTTTCAATAGTTGGGTGGTACCTAAACCAACCATATGACCAGGGCCTGATCCATATTGGATTTCAGTACCTTCTGGTAAAGAGAGCACTTTATTTCTATTTCTGGAAAAATTGATGTCCATGTCCCACTGGAATGCCCCTACAAGGTTTCTAGAACCTAAAGTTAGCTCAACACCTTTGTTTTCTACTTCACCAATATTTCTTAACTGGGTAGTATAACCCGAATATTGAGGCAATTGTACGGCAAACAATAAATCTGAAGTTACCATCCTGTAATATTCTGCAGAGAAAGTAACCCTATCATCCCAAAAACCTACATCAGTTCCGATATTCAATTGAGCTGTAGTTTCCCAAGTCAAATTTTCATTGGCTACGGTGGTAGGTCTTACTGCATTTACAGGTACTCCATCAATAATGGTGAAAACAGGTGTGAACCTGGCCAAAGTTTGATAAGGAGAAATGGCCTGGTTTCCAGTAATACCATAACTACCTCTCCACTTCCAAAAACTGATAAGGTCTGAAGTTTCAAGGAATTGTTCATTTTTCATGTTCCATGCAATGGCTCCAGAAGGAAAGAATGCCCATTTATTGTTTTTGGAAAATGTAGATGAGCCATCATACCTCGCATTAAATGTGATGAGGTATTTATCCCCTAAGGAATAATTTAAACGACCATAATAGGAAGAAATTTGCCAGTCAGTTAATGAAGAATTAGGTGCTTGCCATACTGCAGATGAGCCAAGGTTCCAAAAAGAAAACGCATCCGTAATAAAAGAAGTACCTCTTGCCCCGTAACTCTCACTTTCTGAAGATTGGAAAGAATACCCACCCATAGCTGAAATAGTGTGGTCAGTACCGAATGTTTTAGAATAGGTTAGGTAATTTTCATTTAAAACCAGTGTATTTCTAAAAGCATCTATAGAAGCATCTCCACCAACATTTCTTCCCTCAGTAACAGATGTCGGGGCATAGGTTCCGGTCCTAGATGTGTTGGCTGTGGCACCAAAAGTAGTTTTAAACTTAAGTCCTTCAATTATATCATATTCTGCAAAGAAATTCCCTTGGAACCTGTCATTTACATTTTCATTTTCCAATTGAGTAGCCACTGCATATGGGTTGTCATGCGGATCATTAAGCCTAGCCACTGTGAAAGTACCATCTGGTTTATAGATAGGTTGATCAGGCTCAAATTTGAAAGCAGAAGCCACTACACCTGGAGTTAATCCACCAGAATTTTCTTGCGTTCTTACGCCATCACTGTTACTCCTTCTTGCAAAAAGGTTCAATCCTATTTTAAGTTTTTCTGATGCCTGGATATCCAAATTACTGGTGATACTAAATCTGTTGTAATCAGAATTTATGATAACCCCTTTTTGATCAAAATAAGCTCCTGAAACATAATAATTGACATTATCTGTCCCTCCGGAAATGGAAAGTTGATAGTTTTGGATTCCTCCAGTTCTGAAGATCTGATCCTGCCAATCTGTATCACCACCTGCAGGCTGGATATTTGGTCTTGCGTCTGAAATATAATCGTTAAACTGGTCTGCATTCAATAAATCAAGTCTGTTGATTTCATTTTGCATACTGTAAGAAGTATTGAATTCAATTCTAGCTGCACCAGTTTTCCCTCTTTTAGTGGTCACCATTATGACACCATTGGCTCCCCTGGAACCATAAATTGCAGTTGCAGAGGCATCTTTAAGTACCTCTATAGAAGCGATGTCTTCTGGAGGAGGCATTGCTGCACCAATAAATCCATCTACCACAAATATAGGATCACTACTGGCATTAATGGATGTTCCACCTCTTACCCTTACTTTCATACTGGCACCTGGTGCTCCATTGTTTGATTGGATTTGAACTCCGGCAGCCCTTCCTTGTAAGGCTTGAATGGCATCAATTGCAGGGTAAGCAGTCAATTCCTCAGCTTTTACAGAAGATACAGCCCCAGTAAGGTCACTTCTTTTTTGAGTACCATAGCCTACTACAACTACTTCTTCTAAAGAGGACTCATCCATAGTCATGGTTACATCGATAATCGATTGATTTCCTATGGCAATGATTTGAGGCTCATAACCAATATAAGAAAACACCAAAACAGACCCATCTGGCACTGTTAATGAATAGCTCCCATCTAAATCAGATATCGTACCAGTGGTCGTTCCCTGTACTGAAATGGTGGCTCCTGGCAATGGTTGGCCTTGATCATCCTTAACCACACCTTTGATGGTCTTATCTACTTCCGAAACCTTCAATAATTCTGAGTTTTTTGTAAGTCGAATGTCAATTTGATCATTGACTTGACGAAAACCTAAAGTAGTTTGGGAGGCTATTTCTTTCAAAAATGATTCTATACTAGAATTCCCTTTTGAAAGCACAAGTGATAAATCCTCATTAACATCTGCCTTATCAAAAGAAAAAGTGAAAGCAGTTTCTGATTCTATTTTTAGGAGAAATTCCCCCAAAGTCATTTCATTTTCAGTCACCCTTACCTTTACCTCCTCGATACTTTTAAATTGAGCATTGACATTTAATGCCAAAACCAGGTTGAAGAAAATGAGCTGCAAGGAAAACCCGTATAGCAAATAGCGTGACAATAAGTAGATTGTCTTTTGTAATTTAAATTTCATAGTTTTATTGGTTTACTGTTCAATCAATAATTAAGGTTTGGCATGGCGTATTTCTTTGCCTAACTGCCCAATTTTGAGGATTACCCTCTTTTTTCATTTATATATGCATAACATTAAAATTTTAAGTGAATGTTTTTCCCATTTATATCATAATTAAAATACTCTATGAAGGACATTCTGTCCAACACCAAATCAAGATTTTGATTTTTATACTTTCCATTTAAAACCCAGGTCTCAGAAGGTGTCCCAGACACCCTGATGGTAACACCATACCATCGCTGAAGGCTTGCAACAACTTCCTCAAAACCAGCATTTTTAAAGGAAAGCAACCCTTCTCTCCAACCAATAACAGCTTCCGAAGCTATTTTAGAAATTTTGAAATGATTGTCAGATTGAATGTATTTCAGCTGTTCTCCTGGAACAAGGAGATAGCTTTCTGCTAAGGATTCGGATTGAACTTTGATTTTCCCTGTCAATAAAGAAATCAACACCTCTTGAGGGTTAAAAAAATTAATATTAAATGAGGTACCTAAAGCTTCAGTTTCTAAATTCCCCGAAACCACTTTAAACGCCCGAGACGAGTCTTTCTTTACCTCAAAATATCCCTCCCCTAATAAAACAACCTTTCTTTCAAGGGAATCAAACTCCTCTGGAAACGATAATTGACTTCCTGAATTTAACCATACACTTGAACCGTCCGGAAGTTTGAAATTCAATTTTTCTCCAAACTGTGTAGCTTTGGTAATAACTACTGGTTGTGTCTTCGCAAGCATTTCCATAGGTTTTCCCGATACAGCAAACTTGCTTATCAAATACCCGGAACAGCATGTTAAAATTAAAATTACCGCTACCTTATACCACTGATTTATAGTTCGCCATGATTTTCTTTCATTATAAGGTAACGTACTAAAAGAATAATTGGATGGTTCTTCTTTATCATTTGCTAAAATATTCTGCAGAACTCGGGACTTTACTCCTTGCGAGACATTGAGCGGATGATGTTGTAAACCTAGAAGAATTTCTCTTGCCTTCTTAACCTCCGATAGGTTTTCAGGATGTACATGGAGCCAATTGTTCCAATACATGTCTAAATCCTCATTAGGGTACAATACCCATTTTACAAATTCGGGATTGGTTAATAATAAAAGTGATGTGTCTTCTGTGTTGTCCATTTTTTAATACCTTCAACTCTATAAGAGCTTTATAGGAAAAATGACATCACTTATTTGTTAATTTTTTGTTAAAAAAATTATGGGAGCAAAATAAAAAGAGTTCAAATTTAACAGGCGTAATTCCAGAAGAAGTGAAAACAATACCTTTATTCCATAGAATTCTTAAGTGTAGAAAGGGCTTTATATACCAAATTTCGCGCAGACTTAATATGAGAAAAGCCAAACAACTCACTTATTTGGCTGTAGTTCAGATTTTGAAAATAAAAATAATAAATAGCCTCTCTTTTTTTACTGGAAAGAAGACTTAATGCTTTGTTTAATTTCTCCGATTTCTCTAGTTCAATTTGTTGATCAATTAGAAAGTCTTCATGGGAAAAAGTAATTTGAAATCCTTCCTGACATTCAAATGAGAAAGAGGTTTTGGCTTTTTTTATTTCTTTTATAAGCTCCCTCCTCATACATTTCATTAAGTAAAACTTTATGCAATTTGTTTGGCCAAGGCTTTTTCTCTTTTGTCTGAGATAAATAAAAATATCTTGTATACAGTCCTCAATAAGTTCTTGATTTCCGGTAAGTTGATACCCATAGTTGAGAAGTATGTTGAAATTATCATTGTAAATTTTGATAAAAGCTGCTTCACTCCCATCTTTAAATTGCTGCCATAAATTGGCATCACTTACAACCAACCTTCCATTTGAGTGATCTTCAAATGGAGAGTCCGAGACTGAGAGGTTACTATTTGAGTAGGGCTTATTCATTAAGGCCCTAAATGTATAATTTTCTTTTTAATAATTAAAATGAATACTCAAGTAGCCTAAAAACGATCAAAATCGGCCAGAAAACATGAATATAATCACCTTTTATAAAAAATTAGGTCAGGATTGCTTAATTAACGAAAATACGATTTAATTTTGCAAGCTATATCAAATTATATCTCAAGTGATTCTAATTGTTTTCTTTCTACTGCACTGGTATTTCTCCTTGTTTTGCCAAAGTTTTTTCCTACACAGGTATGCCGCCCACCAAATGTTCGTAATGAACAAATACTGGGAAAAATTCTTTTATGTTTTCACCTGGATGTGTCAAGGAAGCTCTTATCTTTCACCACGTGCCTATGCCATTCTACACAGGATGCACCATGCCTATAGCGATACTCCGTTAGATCCACATAGTCCACATCATACTGAAAACCTTTTTACCATGATGTGGAAAACCAAAAAGATCTACAATGAACACTTCTCCTTCAGGGCAAAACCAGAAGAAAGGTTTGTCAAAGATGTTCCTGATTGGAATAAATTTGATCGTTTTGCAGACACTATGGGAATTCGAATAGGATGGGTAATCGTATATGTCTTAATTTATGTGCTTAGTATTAGTGTATTTGACCTTCCAGGAACGCATTGGTGGATGTATTTTCTTTTACCAATTCATTTCATGATGGGCCCGGTTCACGGTGCGATAGTCAATTGGAGTGGTCACAAATACGGATATGCCAATTTTGATAATAATGACAAATCAAAAAATTCATTGATATTGGATTTCCTTATGCTTGGAGAGCTTTTCCAAAACAATCACCATAGACTACCTAAAAGAGTGAATTTTGCCGTAAAATGGTATGAATTTGACCCTACCTATCCTATTGTTAAACTACTTCATGCTACAGGAATAATCAAACTGAAATCTGCAAATTAGTTTTTCGATCAATTTAAAAAAACTTGATCAAAAAGAGCTAAATATTTCATATTAGCACTATTTATCAATGAATAAATATCCCTTCCAATTGAGTTATTTTTTTTCCTCAAGGGATAAAAAAAATCGAGAAGTGACCAAGCCATCTTGAAATATTATCATTGGCTAATCCCTTATATTGCTAATTGTTGGTAAAAGCATATTGAACGTAACAAATTATTTAAAAAGCTGATCTGAACAGACATTTTCGAAAAATACCAAGGAAAACGTCATGTTTTTTTAAAAAAGTATTGCAATTAAAAAACTAAATGGTTAAGTTCATAAAAAATCACCTACAATTATAATCAATATGAGAGAACTAACAAGAGCAGAAGAGCAGATAATGCAGATTCTATGGGACATCGAGAAAGGGTTTGTCAAAGATGTCCTGGAAAAAATGACCGCTCCAAAACCAGCGTACAATACCGTTTCGACTATAATACGTATTTTGGAAAGAAAGGGTTTTGTAAAGCACAAAGCATATGGAAAATCGCACGAATATTATCCGATAGTCTCTAAAGACGAATACAGAAGTTTTACGATTAAAAATTTATTGACAGGATATTTTAGTGGTTCTTTCGCCAATCTGGCCTCCTTTTTCGCCAAAGATGAACAATTAGATATCAAAGCTTTGGAAAAAATTATGGATGAAGTAAAAGATGACGTTAAAGAAGACTGATCTATAATAGCTAACTCTACAAAACCAAAATATAAAAAAGGTGAACGATTTCTCGTTCACCTTTTTTATTTATAACTCGGATGATGTTCAAAGGGATTTGTAAAATTTTGTCCCATTGGTTTTTCAAAACTGGTAAAACCTGATGGTATTACTAATTGTCATCTGAAGTACCAATCGAATGTACCTGAAAACCTATATTTTTTAGGGCCTTCTTGTCCATTATATTTCTTCCATCAAAAACATGCGCCGGTTTTAGCATATTGTCATAAATTTTTTGCCAATCGTAGGTTTTAAATTCATCCCATTCAGTAAGAACAGCAATGGCATGTGCACCATTACATACCTCATAAGGATCATTTACTACTTTTAATGACTCCTTATTCTCTTCTGAACTACGGCTCCCTAAATAATCCAGGTCAGAATATATTTGTTGTTCAGTCACTTTAGGATCAAAAACAGATACTTTTGATTGTTCATTTAAAAGATGATCTGCTACATAAATAGCGGCAGATTCCCGGGTATCATTGGTGTCCTTCTTAAAGGCCCAACCCAAAAATGCTATTTTTTTACCACTTACGGTATTGTATAAATTTTTGATAATTTTTTTTGCAAATCGTTTTTTCTGGTGATCATTCATGATAATCACCTGCTCCCAATAATCGGCAACCTCATCAAGTCCATATGAACGTGAAATATAAACAAGATTCAAGATATCTTTTTGGAAGCAAGAACCACCAAAACCTACTGATGCTTTAAGAAACTTAGGTCCTATTCTAGAATCAGTTCCAATTGCTCTTGATACTTCATTCACATCTGCTTCGGTATGTTCACAAAGCTCTGAAAGAGAATTGATAGACGAGACTCGTTGCGCAAGAAAAGCATTAGCAGTCAATTTAGATAACTCTGAAGACCATACATTAGTGGTAAGTATTCTCTCTCTCGGTACCCATCTCGCATACACTTCCACCAAGGAATTAATTGCACTCAGCCCCTCTTCAGATTGGTCGCCACCGATTAGCACCCTGTCTGGGGCCATTAAATCTTCTACGGCTGTTCCTTCAGCTAAAAATTCAGGATTGGAAAGAATTTGAAAGCTAATGCCATTCCCTGTATGCTCCAATATATCTTTTAAAGCACTAGCAGTTCGTACAGGTAGCGTAGATTTCTCTACAACTATTTTTTTCTCTTTTGCTACTCTGGCAATTTGCCTCGCACAAAGTTCAATCCACTTTAAATCTGCTGCCTGTCCTTTTCCTTCACCATATGTTTTTGTAGGTGTATTTACGGAAATAAAGATCATTTGAGCCTCATCAATTGCCTTGTCTACATCAGTAGAGAAAAACAAATTCCGACCTCTTGCCTCAGCTACTACCTGAGGTAAACCTGGCTCATATACTGGTATATTTTCAACATTCTCATCGTTCCATGCTGCAATACGTGCCTCATTGATATCTACCACAGTAACTTTAATATCTGGACATTTTTTTGCTATTACGGCCATTGTTGGACCTCCAACATAACCTGCACCAATACAACAAATATTCTGGACTTTCATTTCTTATAGTTTAAAACATTTATAAAATCAGGGTGAACCTCATCTTACCCTTTTACTCTACTAATTAAAAATTTTACTAAAATACTAAAATTTAAATTCGATATGCTTAATCTTTGAATTCGTTTCATCATGAATTTGTTAAAGACTTAAAACGGTAAGACAAGGACTTTTAACTAAATAATCTTTATTAAATAATGCAATACCAAGCTTCTGAGCAAAAATAAACATTTCTTTTGGTTTAACTTTAGATATAAACCCATGCTCAATAGTCAATAATCTTCTGCAAATTGTGGAAATATTAACTCCCTCAAAAAGAAAGCTTAAATAAAGAGGTGAATCCACAGGTCTATTTAACAAAAATACGTTAATACAAGATAATGCCCAAGCTATAAAAAATAAAACAAGAATTAGTCCAATAAACATAGTTAATATCGCTGCTTTAATGTCACATTTAAACAAATTATTTGGTTAATTTCTGGGCTTATAAAACAACCTGAAAACTGGAATAAAGAGTTAAAACCATGCAATCGCTTGAATATTTGGTAAATATATTATTAATTTTTATAAGTTTCCAATAAATTTTAAATAATTGGCAAACAAACGATTATATACTATAATATTTATTTCACCATTAAAAAATTGCACTTCATGTCAAGATAAATCAATTATTTGATTTTTAGGCTATGGAACTAAGAAGCAATAAACCAGGGATTCAAAAGGTCTTCTTTGTTATAATCAAGTGGCTCATTAACGGTTACTTTCTTTATTTCATACCCTAAAGCGCTTAAGATAGCATGAGCAGCGGCAGTATCCCATTCCATGGTTGGAGCGAAACGAGGATAAAGCTGCGCCTTATTATCAGCCAAAAGCATAAACTTGAGGGAAGACCCCATACTAATTACTTCAGCACCAGGATACTGATCAATAACTTCCTGCGTTTCTACACTCAAATGTGAACGGGAAGCTACAATCGTTTGCACTAATGTGTCCCCCTTCTCCAAAAGCTTTATAGGCTCGCTAGTTCCATTGGCTTTCCAAGCACCTTCACTATTACCCCAATACATAATATCCAAAACAGGGGCATATACTACCCCCATAACAGGTGATCCATTATGGATGAGTGCTATATTGACGGTAAACTCTCCGTTCTTTTTAACAAACTCTTTTGTACCGTCCAATGGGTCTACCATCCAGAAAAAATCCCAATTTTTTCTTTCATTATAAGGAATACTTTTACCTTCCTCCGAAAGTATAGGCAATTGGGTGTCCAATAGGTACTCAGCGATTTTCTGATGTGCCGCTAAGTCTGCTTTGGTAAGTGGTGAATCGTCCTTCTTATATTCAAGGCCTAAGTCAGCACTTTCATAAATTTTAAGTATCTCCAAACCTGCAGCTTTTGCTGCAGTTAGGGCAATTTCGGTAAGGTGTTTTTCGTCAATTTGCATGAAATTCCAATAAAAACTAAACTATCTTCGATTAATTATTCTGTCAATAAACAAAAAACATTATCCGTTAACAACAACGGATAATGTTTCAATTTATATGGCAATCAGGTATTTAAATTAAAAATAAACATTAAATCACCATTCCTGCAGCTACCGTTTCATTGGTATTTGGATCAATTAAAATAATTGAGCCTGTTTGCCTGTTTTTTCTATATGGATCAAAAAACAAAGGTTTAGAAGACCGTATACTAATTCTAGCAATATCATTCATCCCTATTTGATCCACTCCTTCTTCCCTATGAAGGGTATTGACATTTACCCTGTAAAGAATTTCTTTTACCATTACCTGACATTCCTGGGTAGTATGCTTTAGTAAAAATTTGGTCCTTCCCATTAAAGGTTGGGTACTCATCCAGCAAATCATGACATTGATATCTTGGGACACGTTAGGCATATTATTGGGCCTTACCAACATGTCACCTCTACTGATATCCAACTCATCCTCCAAGGTCATGGTTACCGACATAGGAGAAAAGGCCTCTTCAATTGGTTTTCCATCTAACTCTATGCTTTTAATTTTAGAGGTAAATCCGGTAGGTAAAACTTTCACTTCATCCCCAGATTTAAAGATCCCTCCTTCAATTCTACCAGCGTAACCTCTGAAATCCTGGTGCTCATGTGTATGAGGACGAATCACCATTTGCACAGGGAAACGGCAATCGATATGATTGAAATCGGACGCAATGTGAACATTCTCTAAAAGGTAGAGTAAAGTAGGTCCCTCATACCATTTCATACTGGTAGACCTGTCCACCACATTGTCTCCATTAAGTGCGGAAATCGGAACAAAATGAATGTCTTTGATTTCCATTTTGCTGGCAAAGTCTTTGTAATTTTTTACGATTTCCTGGTAAACCTCCTCATCATAATCTACCAAATCCATTTTATTAACACATACAATTACATGTGGTATTTTCAATAGGGAAGCGATAAAGCTATGCCTGAAAGTTTGTTCCAACAAACCTTTTCTTGCATCAATCAAAATTATTGCAAGGTTTGCAGTTGAGGCTCCCGTCACCATATTTCTGGTGTACTGAATATGGCCCGGAGTATCTGCAATTATAAATTTTCGCTTAGGGGTAGCAAAATACCTGTAAGCCACATCAATAGTAATCCCTTGTTCTCTTTCAGATTTCAAACCATCTGTGAGCAAAGAAAGATCTACATAATCAAATCCTTTTTTTTCACTAGAAGTTTTAACCGCTTCAATCTGATCTTCAAAAATAGATTTCGAATCATAAAGCAATCTACCTATCAAGGTACTTTTTCCATCATCAACAGATCCCGCAGTGGTAAATCTTAACAATTGATTGGTTTCCTGTATGCTCATATTGTATGTATACTATTTCACTAGAATTATTTATAAATCTCAAAATTGCCGCAAATTTTAATAATTAAATTAGAACACTAAAAAGTGTTGATTTATTTATCAAAAGCATATCCTTTAATCGGCTGGGATATATGGTCTATTTGTTCCTAAAAATAACCACTTTTTTTCCTGTCTTCCATAGCTGTTTCTCCCCTTTTATCATCCGCTCGGGTACCTCTTTCTGTGGTCCTTGTGGTAGCCACTTCAGCAATGATTTTGTCAAGGTCATCCGCATCGGATTCAACAGCGCCTGTGATAGGCATATCCCCGCAGGTACGGTACCTTACCGTTAAATTCTTTATCTCTTCGTTCGGTTTTAATTGAACAAAATCCGATTTAGCAAGAATGACACCATCTCTCACCACACAATCTCTCTGATGAGAAAAATACAAGGAGGGCAATGCAATGTTTTGGGATTGAATGTATTGCCAAACGTCCATTTCTGTCCAGTTAGAAATGGGGAAAATTCTAAAATGTTCTCCCATATGCTTATTACCGTTGAAAAGATTCCACAATTCTGGCCTTTGGTTTTTAGGATCCCATTGTCCAAACTCATCTCTGTGAGAGAAAAATCGTTCTTTCGCACGGGCTTTTTCTTCGTCTCTTCTGGCACCTCCCATAGCGGCGTCTATCTTGTTTTCCTCTAGGGTGTCTAGCAAAGTGACCGTCTGCAATGCATTCCTGCTTGCATTTGCTCCAGTCTCTTCTCTTACTTTACCATCATCTATACTCTTTTGAACCGAGCCAACAATAAGTTGTACTCCAAGCTCTTTCACCAATTCATCTCTGAAGGCAATTGTTTCAGGGAAATTATGTCCTGTATCAATATGAATCAATGGAAAGGGGATTCTGGAAGGATAAAAAGCTTTTCTGGATAAATGAGCCAAAACGATGCTATCCTTACCCCCTGAAAATAACAAGGCTGGTTTTTCAAATTGAGAAACAACTTCTCTAATAACAAAAATTGCTTCTGCCTCTAACTCCTCCAGATGGGATAAATAGTATTGTGTCATATCAAATTTTTATTTTTTTATCTATTTTTTGTACCAATCTTACTACTGCCTCTTCCATTTTTTCCTCAGCAGTATGAACCACTGCAAATGGGGACTCTGGTGGCTCATAGGGTGAGCCTATGCCAGTAAAATCCTTGATCAGACCTTGTCTTGCTTTCTTGTACAGGCCTTTGACGTCTCGTTCTTCACATATTTCTAAAGGGCAATCAAGATAAACTTCAAGGAAATTTTCTTCTCCAACCAATTCCCTAATCATTTCTCTATCAGAAATGAACGGTGATATGAATGCAGATATTACAATTAATCCTGCATCTAACATTAAATTGGCCACCTCTCCTATCCTTCGGATATTTTCTACCCTGTCCGCATTGCTGAATGTCAAATCTTTATTTAATCCCGTCCTGACATTATCTCCATCCAAAAGGTAGGTATGATATCCCATTCTGTAAAGCGCATCCTCTGTAGCATTTGCTAAAGTTGATTTCCCAGAACCTGATAGACCCGTATACCAAATCAATTTCGGCTGCTGACAAAGTGCTTTTTTTCGGTGTTCTCCTTTTACTTTAAATACTGACGGATGAATATTTTCACGCATTTATAAATGAATTTTACTTTACACTTTTTTTAAAAATTATAGGTAATACCAATTAATAAAACACAATACCACAACAGAATAAATCAATGTAAGTGGAAAGCCAATAATAAAATAATCTCTAAATTTATAATTCCCAGGGCCCATTACCATCAAATTGGTTTGGTAACCTATGGGAGTCATAAAATCTCCTGATGCAGCAAAAGCTATTGCTACGAAAAAAGGCGTCAAGGGTTGATTTAGTTGATTTCCCAACTCCAATGCAATTGGAAACATTATTGACACCGCTGCTGCATTGGTAATTAAACTGGTTAAAATCAATGTCATGACAAACAATAACACCAAGGCAACCATCACGCCCGACCCTTCTGTCATATGAATCAATAGCTCCACCAATACACTGGCCGCACCTGATTTATTTAACGCCAAGCCCAAAGAAAGCGAACAAACAAGAATCAATAATAGATCCAAATCAACGGCTTTCTTTAAAGTTTTCAAATTTAACACTTTAAATAGATACAAGGTAAGAATTCCTGCAAAAGCTGCTATAAAAAGATCTATCCACCCAATAATGCCAGTAAATAACACTGCCAAAGCCAATAATGAAGGCAACCTTTTTAGGTTTCCTCTATCTGTACTTATTTCTCCCCTTAGGGTAACAATGATCAAATCCTTGTAATAATCATTGCGATTGTGGTCTTTACCAGTCAACATTAGGAAAAGATCTCCTGCATGCACCCGTGTTTCACTAATATTTCCTTTTAATTGGGTACCATTGCGATGTATGGAAATAATGGAGCCTTGATATTTATTCCTAAAATCACTGTCTTTTACTTTTAAACCTATCAAGGAGGAGGAAGTAGGAACCACTGCCTCTGTCAACTGAAAGAAACCATAATTGGACACATGGCCATCTTCAGGTAAGCTCAAACCGTTTTCCTCCTGAATAAGCTTTAAAATAGCTTCAGAGTTTCCTGCAAAAAAGAGTTTGTCTCCTTCCTGTAAAATTTCATTTGGGCCTACAGGAGAAATCTCATTTTTCCCTCTTCTGATTTCGGCGAGAAAAACCTCTTTAAGTTGTCTTAATCCGGCCTCCTTAACCGTTTTATCATGCATTTTGGAACCAATGGGTAAATAGGTTTCCACCAAATATTCATTCAGGTGATCGATTACTTCACTTTTATTTTCCTCCCTTGAAGGCAATAAGTAATTGGAAGCAATACTTAAATAAATCATCCCAATGGTAGCCACCAAAATACCCAAATAAAGAAAATCCTCGAACCCTAACATGGGATAACCAAACTGGCTTATTAAGCCATTCAACACTAGATTTGTAGAGGTACCTACCACAGTGATCATCCCTCCTAAAATAGTGGAATAAGAAAGGGGAATTAGAAATTTTGAAGCCGGAACCTTATTGGTTTTGGTCCACTCCTTTACATAAGGAATCATGAAAGCCACAACCGGTGTATTGTTTAATATTGCTGAAAGGCTACTTACCAACAACATGAGCCTAAGTCTAAATGTCCCTGGCTTTAATTTTTGACTGAAAATTTTGAAAAAAAATCCAGTTCCTATATTCTGTTGGATACCTGAAGTCAAACCTATTAACAGAAAAATAACAATTATCTGTTTATTGGCCAACCCCATCAAAAACTCTTCAGGGCTAATTATTTGCAATACAAGCAATAAAAATACAGCTCCCAAAAAAGCAAAAGAGGGCCTCAAAAGGTCCTTGTACAATACAATTACCAGAATGATTACTACCGATATCGTTATCAGACCAGAGGAGAACATAAAAATTTAAATTTGTTGATCATAACATCGCCTAACAGGCCACATATATCTATAGAAAAATTTGAAAAATCATTAACCTCACCGATATCCTTGGGTTTGGGAGGCATTTTTTTGTTATAAATGTTTTTAGTTTATTAAAAGTAGTGTACTTGTTATTCGGTAATCTAAATCCAATGAATACTCTTTTCTGAAGTAACCATTTCAAATGATGGGTGATTAAAACATAAAAGTAGTAGATCAGATATATAATTCAAAATTTTCAGATGATTATAAATCCCCTTTTGGTGACATATTAGCTTAATTCAAATTCTTCGAAAAAACAATACTCTTGCAAATTGATAGGGAAACTATGGTTTTACTTTGGGAAAGGCAAGAATTGTAATTAAATAATTGCAGGATGTTCTTTTTTCCAAAAGTAAAATCCCTTGAAAATATAATACTATTCACCCGTAATTTCTTTCAAAACAGCTTGAATATTTGGGAGAAACCTTAATTCTGAATAAAATAGAAGTTAACAACCAGTCTATTCCTTTCAATAAGCCTATGTTTTCAAATTACAATTTGTTTAAATTTAACTGCCAAATTATTATCTTTCGCCTATGAAAAAATCCTTATTTTTCCTTTTTGCTATCCTAACAAGTGCCATTTTATTTTCATGTTCAACCAAAGACGATGGTTCATTTAGTTTTATGGCAATAGGTGATGTCCCTTACCATCTTCCTGAAGATTTTGAAAGATTTGATCGCATGATCTCACAAATTAATGAGGCCAAACCCGCTTTCACAATTCATGTTGGTGACATTAAGTCTGGAAGTGTTCCATGTTCTGATGAATACTATGAAAAAATAAAAGGCTACTTCGACACTTTTGACGAAGCCTTGATCTATACACCAGGAGACAATGAATGGGCAGATTGTGATAGGGAGTCTTGCGGAAGCTATGATCCAGAAGAAAGGTTGGACAAATTAAGGCAATTGTTTTTCTCCAATAGCTTTAGCCAAGGACGTAAGCCCATTGAACTCTCAAGGCAAAATAAAATGGAAGGATTCGAAAAATTCCCTGAAAATTCCACATGGCAAAAATCCGGAGTGACATTTGGTACCTTACATGTTATAGGTTCTAACAATAACTTTCAAAGTGGCGCTGATGCAATAAACGATGAATTTTATGAAAGAGAATTGGCAAATAATTTTTGGTTAGAATCGCTTTTCAAAGCCGCAAAGAAAAACAAAAGCAAAGGCCTAGTCCTCATTTTACATGCTGGATTAAACTATAACAACAAAGATGAAACGAATGGGCATGCCAGTTTCGTTTCCTTGCTTAGGCAACAAGTGCAAGATTTTAATGAACCTGTGCTACTTTTATATGGGGACCACCACCATTTCATGATGGCCAAACCTTTAATAGATAAAAACGGTAAAACCATTACTAATTTTACCGCAGTTCAAGTATTTGGAGACCACGATATCCATTCAGTGAAAATTAAAGTTGAACCTGAAAACCCCAATTTATTTTTAATTGATCCTTTTTATATCGAAGGAAACTAATCAGACTTTATTTTTTCAAAACCTATTTCTGAGATATTCAAATCTAAAATTCGAATATTTTTATTTACATATTTAAGTTAATTAATTTTTTTATTTAACTTACCATACTTTTGCGTAAATATAAAGTATGAAAAATTGTTTCCCCATGGATAAATTCTTGATCGTAGCCAGCTTTTTGTTTGTTTTTTTTGCCTCAAACCTTAAAGCACAAACCCTAAAAATCATCCCTATGCCTGAATCCATTGAAATGGGTGATGGGCACTTGATATTAAAACAGGGAACCATCATTGTAGCGTTTAGTGACGAAAGTAGAAAATCGGCCTCAATTTTTAATGAGATGCTAGCCGCCAAAGCTGGTTTTCGATTACCAATAAAAATAGCGACGACTCAAAGTGAAGTTTCTATAGTACTTGAGGAAATCCAATCACCAAAAAATGACGAGGAGTATTCATTGCATATTGATAGTAACCAGGTAAACATTAAAGGTTCCTCAAAAGGCATCTTCTATGGATTACAATCTCTTTTTCAATTAATAGAGATAAATGGTGGGCAGGTTTCCGTTCCACAATTAAAAATAACGGATGAACCGGCTTTTGGCTACCGCGGAATAATGCTCGATGTGTCAAGACATTTTTTCAGTACCGACCAGATCAAGAAAATACTTGATTTAATGGGCCAATTAAAATTAAACACCCTTCATTGGCACCTTACGGACGACCAAGGTTGGCGTTTGGAAATTAAAAAATATCCTAAACTCACCCAAGTAAGTGCTTGGAGGGACTCGACCATTATTGGTCAATACTATGATTTTAAACCATTTATATATGACGGCAAAGCTCACGGAGGATTTTACACTCAGGAAGAAGCTAGAGATATAGTAAAATACGCTTCCGATAGGAAAATCACCGTAATTCCAGAAATAGAACTCCCAGGGCACAGTTCCGCAGTAATAGCTGCCTATCCAGAACTCGGTAGCTTCGATACTTTTGAGGGAATAGGGACAGGCAGTATCGCTGCAGTTAATGAAAGTGGTAAAGCATATGACAATGATATCAACCAGAATGTACCTGGCTATTGGGGCGTACATTATAATATTTTTGGACCTACCCCTGAGGCTTTTACCTTTTTGAAAGATGTACTTACTGAGGTAATGGAAGTTTTCCCAAGTGAATACATACACATTGGTGGAGATGAAGTACCGAAAGACCATTGGAAAACATCAGAAATTGCTCAAAATGTAATCAAGAAAGAAAAGCTGGCAGATGAACATGAACTTCAGAGTCATTTCATACATCAAATCGAATTGTTTCTCAATAAAAATAACAGGAAACTTATCGGATGGGATGAAATTCTCGAAGGAGGTTTAGCTCCAAATGCCACTGTAATGAGTTGGAGAGGAGAAAAAGGTGGAATTCAAGCAGCAAAAATGGGGCAGGATGTCATCATGACACCCAATAGCCATATGTATTTTGACCATAGTCAGGGGGCTGATAAAACAACAGAGCCATTGGCTATTGGTGGATTCCTGGCTTTAGAAAAGGTTTACAGTTATCATCCCATTCCGGAGGAACTTACAGATGATGAATCAAAACATGTTCTAGGAGTTCAAGCCAATTTATGGACTGAATACATTCCCACTAATAATAAATTGGAATATTTTCTATTCCCAAGAGCCCTAGCTTTGGCAGAAGTGGCTTGGAAAAAGAAGGAAAACAAGGACTTCAATTCATTTAGTTTAGAAAGGTTACCAGAGAGACTTCTAAGCCTTGAGGAAAAGGATGTTTTCTTTAGGATTCCTGAGGCTAAGGTAGAAATTAGCAAAGATGCAACAAGTGGTAGGCACCTTGTAAAAATACATCCGATGGTGGCCAATGCAAGCGTCTATTACACCTTTGATGGCCACAAAGCAGATCAAACAGCAATACTTTATACGGGCCCCATTTTAGCGCCTATTGCTGGGAAAGATCAAGGACCACTCACTCTTCGCTATGTTACGATCACACCGGGAGGCAGAAGTAGTAATGAATTTAGCCAAGCTGTGGAATAGATATGCTTCAATAATTAAATGGGTTATTTTTAAGGCTTTATAAAGCGGAATATTTAGGATTTCTTTATGGCTATCCAATAAAGTAAAATTGCATCAAAAACAGCATGAGCTACCATTGCTGAGAAAATCCCGCATTTCTCAAAAAGGTAGCCTAAAACTGCTATGAATAGAATCATAGCGGTCCCATACACACTTATTCTCCAATTCCAGGGATTGAGGTATCCGTGAATTAACACAAAAAGAACGGAAGTCACCCAAAGACCAAGCAAAGGTTGGATTCCAGCTCTAAATAAAAGCTCCTCTCCCACTCCAGCACAAATGGAAATAAAAATGACCCCTTCTATTGTCCATGGCCAGGTATTGATGAGTTGATTGTACTTTTGCTTTTCCTCTCTAAAAAATGGTGCATTGATAATTTTCAGGGCAATAAATGCGCCCATAATTCCTGACAATAGCCCCGCTAGAAATTGGTTAAGTATTGACCAATTTCCCCTAAATAATGTCACAAAGGTAGTTTGTTGAAAAAAATAAACCAAGAAAAGTCCTGCCAAACCAAATCCAAGAAGGGTGATCCACCCCAGTAATGACATTTTTTTATTCATATACTTACTTCTAACCCGAAACATGTGATATCAATCCTGTTTAGTGGAGCAACCTCTTCAAAATCCGGGTCTTAAAAAAAAGAAATAAAAAAGTACCAAAAAATCATCTTTGGTACTTTCTAAACGATAGCTTATTCCCAAAGGGATTAAGCATTAAATGTAATATTCAAGGAAATTGGTACTGAACTCAAGGCTTGACTTATCGGACAGCCCTCCTTAGCGGCGTTGGCCAATTCTGTGAATTGCTTCTCATCCATCCCTGGTACTTTTCCAGTTAGGTTCAACACAATGCCAGTTATAGCAAATCCTGCATCCCCTTTTTCTATGGTAACTGTAGCGGTAGTATTTAATTCCTCTGCTTCCAAATCCGCACCTGCGATCTGAAAACTTAACGCCATGTTAAAACAACCGGCATGAGCGGCTGCAATCATTTCTTCTGGATTAGTTCCCTTCGTTCCATCCTCATTTTCAAATCTTGTCTTGAAACTATAAGGTGATTTGTCAAAAAATCCACTTGGTGAAGATAGGGTTCCACTTCCTTCTTTCCCGGAGCCTTTCCAAATTGCTGTTGCTTTTCTTTTCATCTTTTTAGGTATTGTTTGGTTTAAAGTTTGTTCTTGAATTTCAATATTCAATGTATTCATAATCTGTCAAAAATACTAAAACTATTGCCCCATGGACTTCAGTTCAATTGCATCTATTTAAACATACAAAAAGAATGCCTTAGCACAATCAAAAATTATCCTCAAATTTTTAGGTATAATGATGTGATGAAAATACTTTAGCCATTTAAAGCTCCAAACTCTTTAACCTTAAATAAGAGTTAAACCATTTCCATATTTACAAATTCACTTAAAAAACCAATCTTTTATTTTTCTTTTTCAAGGTTCCACAATGATGCTTTAGCACTGAAATAGGGTAATTAAATTACCTGATCTATTTGTGATTACAAGTCCATTTTAGTCTCCATTCGATGCCTGATGACCTGTAAACCATTAAAATCAATCGACCTTCATGGCTACCGTCACCTCCAACTCTACCTTATCCCCCACAATCCGTTCAATATCTTTCTTTATAATTTTTAATTGGCTTTTATCCAGGGTTCCATCTGCTACAATTTTCACAGTTAGTCTTATGGGCTCAATATTTCGAACAGAAATATCCCTCAAAATAACGCCATTGGCTGTGTACCCATTTAATTTGGATATGATGTTGTTTTCTCTCACCATGTCCATAAAACCAAAAAACAATGGGAGACTTACCAAACAAACAACTATCAATGAATATATAATCCCGCGTCTTGCAAGCCTGAATGGGCTAAATCCCAGAAACAAAAAGGTTATTGCTGCAGCCATTACCATTCCAGCAAGGTTAGTTAAAAATAAAAGAAAAGCCCCTTGGAAAATATCCCAGTCCAACCATCCTAAGCCTATGCCAGATACCGCTAAAGGAGGCACCAAGGCTACAGCAATGGCCACCCCTGCCAGTGTTTTGGATATTTCTGATTTTGCGCTGGCATATGCCCCAGCTATACCAGAGCCAACAGCAATTCCTAAATCCAATAAATTAGGTCTTACTCTTGATAAAATTTCATCATTGGCAATATTCAATGGGGTAAGCCATGTGATGAATATGGCACATATATACCCCAACAAAACACCCCATCCTATGGTCTTTGAACTATTTAGGATTAAGGTTCGGTCCTGTCTCAATACTCCCATGGAAAGCGAAATAATGGGGGCCATTAGAGGGGCTAGAATCATAGCCCCAATAATTACAGGGGCTGAGTTGCCAAAAAGCCCAAAAGTGGCAATCAAGGTAGCCAAAAACATCAATACAAGGTACACACTTGAAGTGATGGAGCTGGACCTTAAATTGGAAAACAAATCTTTGAATTCCTCAGTTGTTGCATGATTTATAAGCGGAAGTTTCCTTTTTAACAATTCATCTCTTGCATCTCCTCGGGGCAAGGCTTCAACTTTGAACACATCATCAGTTCCTCCTTTATTGTCCATGTTTAACTTTTGTCCAGGCACCATATTTAAGGCTCCTTTACAAATTTCAACTTTTAATTCCTCAGCAGACAACAATATGCCATCCTGAGAATAATCTATTGCTTTATCCCCAGTTATGGTTATTGATGAAGTTTTGATATGAGCGGCAAAAGGAGGTAAATTTGTATCGCCTTTTTTTCTAAATAAACTATTGAGAACAAACCAGAATAAACCACTAATACTTTTGGGCGCTAAAATAAAAGCATGCAGTTTCCCATCATTTATGACAGAATGCTCTAGAATTCTTTTGCTTAGAAGGCTACTCTGAGCATGATGTACGATAATTAAACCTATGGCTGCAGTGTTAATTTCTTCCTGATTACCTGCTTTAATTTTGAAACCATTTAACCTTGTGTTCCAAAAAAGCTTGAAAAAATAATGTGACCTTTGCCAAAATCTTTGCCAACCAAAACGGGCAACCGAACCACTCATTAAGCTCAATGATTCTCCGATCAGTATCGTATTAAAAACTGGAACCCCATTCGCTTCTAGAACATCTACTTTAGAAACTTTCTCATCAAGTAAAATATAAGCGATATTTTCTTCTATGCCAGTTTTAATTCCAAAACTCTTAATTCCATGAATCATTTCAGGGTGTGGCAATAGGGCCAATTCAAAGTTTCTTTCAAGGGCCACAATTAGAAAAGATTTTAGTTGTTCGTCAGAAAGGAAAGTAATTACCTGTTCGACTTCTTGAATTTTCTCATTTATGTCTTTAGAGAACGGAAAGATGGATTTTAAATTGGTCCCAAATGCGGGGACAATGGATTTTTGAACCTGCTCTTCTTCCTTACTATCGTAAATAAGTATTCTGCTTTTCATCAATTATCTCTTAGATTCATAGTAACAAATTCATGCCCAATAATTTATAGGTTATCCTAAAACAGATGCTGAAAAAGTTCGTAGGCCGATAACCATTTTTGCTTTTTGTTTGTATTTAAAAAATAATTCTCACCAATCTATTTAAAGAACCAGTAACAAAATTTATTTTTTAAAACCCACCTCTGGGTAAAGATAAAAAACCAAACCTGAGTTAGTTATTAAAAAGGTAAAAAATACTTCCTTATTTAGACCAATAATTCTAAATTTGTTTATTGTAAAACAAGGAAGTTGTTTAAATTTTCAAATAAAAAAAAGTTAAAATCAGCCTGATCTGACAATGTACCCATAAAGTAAAAAAATCAAGTAAAAAGACATTTTTTATTTAAGATATTTTTCCTCAGTTTTGTTACCCCCTAATAAAGGAGTATTCACGATTTTTCAACTTTCGGTTAAAAGAAATTCAATGAATTCAGAGGCAAATGCTATATGGACTGAATGTTTGCGGGTAGTCGAAAAACACGTCAATGAACAGAGTTTTTCGACTTGGTTCAAACCAATAATTCCTGCACGAATCGATGGTTCTGTGCTCACAATACAAGTCCCAAGCCAGTTTTTTTACGAATGGTTAGAAGACAATTATGTCGAAGTTTTAAAACTAGCCATAAAAACCATTCTAGGGGCAAACGGAAAGTTAGAATATGCGGTAGTAGTAGATAAAGGTAATTCTCAAAACCAACCCTACATGGTAAGCTACCCACAGGGAGTAAATAGCTCTGCTGCTGCCAAGAAAAAGGAAAACCTCGCATCAGCCCACAGCCCCTTCGATCTTTCAAGTTTGGATGAACAAACCACCTTACAGTCCAATCTTAATTCAAGTTATACTTTCAGCTCATTTATTGAAGGCGATTGTAACCGTCTAGCCAGATCTGCTGGATTTGCAGTAGCCAATAAACCAGGCATTACTTCATTTAATCCATTGATGGTTTATGGTGGGGTAGGTTTGGGGAAAACACACCTAGTACAGGCCATAGGCAATGAAATCAAGAATGGCCCAGAAGAGAAGTTTGTGCTCTATGTCTCTTCCGAGAAATTTGTCAACCAGTTTATGGATGGCATTAAAGATGGAAATATCAAGTCTTTCACCAATTTCTACATGCAAGTAGATGTGTTGATTATTGATGACATTCAGTTTTTGGCTGGCAAGGGAAGAACACAGGAAATGTTTTTCCACATTTTCAACCATCTCCACCAAAATAAAAAGCAAATCATCATGACCTCCGATTGTGCGCCAAAGGACTTGATGGGCTTAGAAGATCGATTGCTATCTCGCTTCAAGTGGGGACTGACAGCGGACTTGCAAATGCCTGATTTCGAAACGAGAATTGCGATTATCAGAAAAAAAATGCAGTCGGAAGGAATAGATATTCCTGATAATGTCATAGAATACCTGGCTTATACGGTAGATACAAATGTAAGGGAACTGGAAGGAGTAATGATTTCTTTAATCGCCCATGCATCATTGAGCAGGGTGGAAATCAGTCTTGAATTGGCCAAGACGATTATGAAAAATATCGTAAAGGACATTGAAACGGAAGTAAGCATAGAATTTATCCAAAAATCCTGCGCAGAATATTACGGTATCAAGTTAGAAAACCTTAAAGCTAAAACCAGGAAAAAGGAAATTGTCATTGCCCGACAAGTTGCCATGTACTTTAGCAAGGAATTCACCAATCATTCCCTAAAATCAATAGGATACCATTTCGGTGGAAGAGACCATAGTACAGTTATTCATGCCGTCCAAGCAGTTAATGACCTAATGGAAACAGAAGTATCCTTTAGAAATGCCGTTCTGGAGCAGAAAAAACAATTCAAAATTAGATCTTACTAATTGATCAATTGCTTTAAAATCGTATTGTACCGAAGTTTTTAATTGGGTTCATTGAATGGGTATTTTTTAAAACTTGTTGTACCCATGGCCGTTTTCTCATAACTACCGATACATGATTCCTGGAAATTCACTTGAAAGTAAGGTGAGTTAGGCGATAAATCGAACTGATCAATGGGCTGGTCAAAAAAGAACACCTTGGTATTGCCATACTTGGTATGTGGCATAAAATCCCCATAGGCACGCATATCCTCCCAAAGTTCACTATCAGTAAACACTGCATAAATTCTAATCACGGGCCCAGTATTGTTTTCATTCCTGTAAACAGCCAATTCCGTATAGTTTCCTTCTAGGTCTTTTACCCCTGGTTGATTTAAACTTTGGTAAATGATGACCAGAATAAGGGCAGCAACAAAGAATGTAAGTAGATATATTATATTTTTTGATTTCATATGTCTCATTAACGATCTGAAACCGTTAATTTAGCCAAAAATAGCAAGAATGGCATTCGAATACATTAAAGCATTACACATAATTTTCATTGTTACCTGGTTTGCTGGCTTATTTTATATAGTTAGGCTCTTTATCTACCAAACGGAAGCATTGGATCGGCCTGAAGCTGAAAAAAACATTTTGAAACCTCAATTGGATATCATGGCCAACCGGCTATGGTATTTTATAACCTGGCCTTCAGCGGTAATGACCTTAATATTTGGGACATGGGTATTGTTTTACCGTCCAGGCTATTTGTCTATGCCATTTATGCATGCTAAACTTTCTTTTGTATTGCTACTGTACATTTATCATTTTCGTTGTCATTATATTTTTAAATCCTTGCAAAATGGGATCGCCGTATGGAGCAGTACCAAACTCAGATTGTGGAATGAAATAGCAACATTGTTATTATTTGCCATTGTCTTTCTAATCGTCCTCAAAAGTTTAATAAATATGCTTTGGGGAATTACAGGTTTGGTATTGTTAGGGATAGCCCTTATGTTGGCTACCAAATGGTATAAAAAAATACGAGAAAGGAACTAAACAGCACTTTTTAATGTCATAATAATTAAAAAAATAATGCTTCGATCCATTTATTTCGCCTCCCTCATTTTAGGCTTTTTATTTCTATATTCCTGCCAAGGAAGCTCAAATAACGACACTTTGCCAATTCTAGGCAATCGCCATGTAGAGGAGATAATCGTAGACAATAAGCCAACAACCGACACCGTCTACCATACCATTGCAGATTTTAGTTTTACAAATCAAGATGGGAAGCAGATAACCAATGCCGATGTGAAAGGCAAAGTCTATGTAGCTGATTTCTTTTTCACAAGTTGTCCTGCCATTTGTCCAGTAATGAAAAAACAGATGTTGAGGGTCTTTGAAGTTTATAAAGACAATCCCAATTTCATGATTTTGAGCCACACAATAGATCCAGAATATGATACTGAAACCCTTTTAAAGGATTACTCGCTTAGGCTTGGCATTGAGGATGCAAGTACCTGGAATTTTCTAACTGGTGATCAGGAGAAAATATTTGAAATCGGCCAAACAAGTTATCTTACTACAGCCATGGATGACAAAAACGAACCTGGCGGCTTCTTACATTCAGGCGCTTTTGTATTAATTGATCAAGAAGGAAGGATCAGGGGCGTTTATGATGGTATAAAAGAAAAACAGGTAAACTTACTTATCAAGGATATCCCTAAACTACTCGGAAAACGCAATGAGATTAGCAATAAGTAGTTTAATATTGATGATTTTAACTGGCTGTCATAGTGGGGACAGTAACAATCATGAAGGAATTAATGGAATAAATGATCTAAAAACCAGACAATATGCAATTCTTGGTCAACAGCTCTATTTGCAGCATTGCAGCAATTGCCACCAGGAAGACGGCACCGGATTAAATAGGCTCATCCCTCCACTGAGGCAAGCAGACTACATGTTAGCTGACGTCAATAGAACTCTCTTTATTATCCGAAAAGGTCTCAAAGGTAGCATTACAGTGAATAATGTAGAATACAATCAACCAATGCCTGGGAATAATAATTTAACCCCATTGGAAATTGCACAAATAGGCACCTATATCTATAATATATGGGGAAATGATCATGGAATTATTACCTCCGAAAAAGTAAACGAAGCACTTAATCAATAACCAACCAATACTATAATAATCCTTCGCCTTTTTCTAAAGCCTCAAGAAAATCTTTTTTCACTTTTTCAACCTTTTCAAGTTGATCCTCCAGGTAAACTTTAGCTTCCTCATCTGACATTTCTCCAAGGTCACTCTCAAATTGCCGCATCCATACGAACATCTCGTTATAGGCATTTTCACAATCTATAGCAGCTGCCTTTAATTCAGCTATTTCCTTTTGAAAATTCTCTGAATCTTCCGATTTCTCAAGGTTTTCTGCCTTTTCATTTAATTTTTCCTGCTGAGATTTCAAGATACCTATTTTGGGCATCACCTCATCATGAACCAGGATTACCTGTTCTTTCAATAGTTCATTTTGACTTTTCTTATTCCCACAGGAAAAAACTGAAATGCTTAGCAAAATCAACAGAACAAATGGTGTTTTTTTCATGGCTTATTAGAAAATTATTGTTTACTATTTTAACCTAATGGCAAATAAATTCAAATGTTATAAAAATAATGTGATAAAAAAAGTTAATGCTTTTATTTTAAATTGCTTCTCCATCTAGAATATTAATTAGCCGTATAACAATAATAAGGGGGTGGCAATTTTATTAGATAGCCCATCGTTTTGACATTTTCAATAGCGGAAAGATTCAAATTATAGTTTTTAAAGTGAACAATTCGCATCCTTCCAATCAGGGGTTGATTAATTCAGCTTCTTTCAGGATATACATCAATTTTTCCGGATCATTAGCATTCAACACTAATTTACCCCTAACTTTTACTTTTTTTGAGGTGTATTTGACTGGTTCTTTTAACATCACTTCCATAACTGTTTCTGGCCCTCCAGATCCACAAAAAAAGCATTCGGCTAGAGGAAGGGAGGAAAGTATAATGTGTTCAGGTTTAAACATTCCTTCAAAAGGAATAATATAACCTTCAGCGGTAATCTCTTTACCCTCCATTTGCTGAGTCTTTTCGCCAAAAACCGGCACATACAATTCCCCAAAATCATCTTCTCCGATTTCGTAGGTTACATTGGAAAGGTTCTTCCAAACATTTTCTTGTTGCCCAATGGCAGAAAATGAAATGAATCCTATCATTAAAACTAAATATTTCATGCAATCTTAATTTTACTTGGTTAGTTGACCAGCAATATCTGCTCTGTAGGCATTCCATGCCGGAAAAATGGAGGCCAGCACCCCTACCAACAAGGCATATGCAAGTATCCACCATTCTTTTTCCACAAATACAAAGGCCGTCAATCCGGAAATCACACCTTGTTCATTAATCATAACCAATATATAGAGAAAAAGGTGTCCGAGGAATAAACCTGCTATTGCACCTAAAAAAGTGAGAATTAAACCTTCTAAAAGAATTAACAAAAACAGCTGGCCTTTAGCTGCTCCTATTGCCCGCATAACAGCCAAGTCATATTTTCTTTCCTTTAGTGAATTGAATAATGCGATAAATATTCCTAATCCAGCTATAAATATTATGACAAGCGCTAAGCCTTGAATCAGGGATACACCTATGCCAAGCAATTCAAAAAGTCTCGCAATTTCAAAAGTTGGTGAGGCAGCCAGCAATGAACTTCTGCTATTAATCAACCGAGGGAGTTGAATGGCTGCTATTGGATTTCGGTAAGCAACGAGAACAGTAGTCAATTCCCTGGCTTCATCGGTTTCAGGAAACCCTATTTTTGCCACTTCCTGCTCCAATTTCTCGTGTTCGTAAGCATTATCATGTGAATACCAAATGGACTCAATACTGGTGACAATAAGTTGATCAATTACATTGTTTGAAGGAGCCAAAACCCCTACTACAACATAAGGGTGCTCATCATGTTCATGACTGGCAGATGCAATCCCGTGGGAGCCTACGAAAGTATCCCCTACTTTAAAGCCTTTCTCCTTTGCCACCTTGCTCCCCAAAACTACTTCGAAAGGTTTGGCCCAGGCTTTTCCTGAACTAAAACTAGCATTGTAAAGCTCAAGGTATTCATGATTGGAACCTACAATTCTAAAACCTTCAAAATTATCTCCAAGCCCCATTGGAATGGCCTTTTTTATAAGGCGACTCTTAGAAACCTTCCTGGCTTCATCCAAAGGGATATTACCAGTGGGGAAATCTATATGGTTCACCGAGGAGAGCACCAATTGCAATGGACTCCCTTTGGCCCCAATGACAAGATCAATTCCCGAAGCATCCCTGCTCATTTTATTTTCAAACTGGTCCTGAATTAGCAATAAAACCGTTATTATTGACAAGCCAAGTGCGAGAAGAAGAACATTTAAAGCAGTGCTTAATGGTTTGTCCATCAAGTATTTCCAACTCAACTTAAAAATATTCATAAGTCGTTAGACTTTAAGGTTATGCTTCTTTCAATATGATTTTTTATTCGTTGGTCGTGAGTGACGATTATCAGTGCTGCCTGAAGTTTTTTTGCCTGACCTTTAAGTAAATTCACCACCAACTTTGCATTTTCATCATCTAAACTGGCTGTAGGTTCATCCGCCAAAATAATTTTTGGTTCGTTTACTAATGCCCTTGCAATAGAGACTCTTTGGGCTTCCCCTTCACTCAAAGTTTGTATCCGGGCATTCTGTTTGTCTTGGATTCCCAGCTCTTTTAAATAATGAAGCAGCTTATTTGTCGTCGGTTTTTTGGCAAAAAAATGAGGTAGGGAAATATTTTCAGCCACGGATAAAGGTCCAAGAAGATGTGGCTTTTGAAATACTATCCCAATATGGGCACCTCTAAATTTATCTAATTTTTGTCCTTTTAGCTTGTATAAGGATATGCCGTCAATCAAAACTTCTCCAATAGGAGGGGCAAGTAAGCCTCCTATAATATTTAAAAAAGTTGTTTTACCGGATCCTGATTTCCCTAACACCAATAATTCATCTCCTCCATTTAATTCAAGGTCAGGGATATCTATTTTGGTCTGATTATCATATGAAAACTGAATGCCCTTTACAATAATCATTCCCAGCTATTTTTTTGCAGGTATCTCCAGAGAGAATTCGGTGCCTTTATTGACCCTACTTTTAAACTCGATTTTCCCACCCATGACCTCAATGCACTTTTTGACTATGGACAATCCTAGTCCAGAACCTTCTCTTAGTCCTACATTCTTTGCTCTAAAAAACCGATCGAAAAGCTGGGATTGTTCGGCTATATTGATGCCAATACCTTCATCCTTTATGAATAAGAAAAGGGTGTCGTTTTCATGTTTTACTTTGAAATAAACAGAACCACCATCTTTAGAATACTTTACTGCATTGGACAATAAATTCTCTAGAATTTGGTACAACAAATCCATATCAGAGGTAATCATTTTAGGGAGTTTATCAAAATCCACGTTGATCTTGACATTGTTATCTATCCCAGCTTTCACCATATCCACCACCTCGTTAAGAAATGCAGAAGTATAAATCCTTACCGGCTTATAGTTCATCTTATCAGCATCCGCTTTTCCAAAGAACAAAACACTGGTCAGTAAACTATTAAGGTTTCGTACGGAATTTTCAATTTTATTGGCATGCTTGACCAATTTCGCTTTAAAAGGATGGTCCTTTTCTGCATATAATTTGAGTAATTGTGCAGAACTTAAAATGGAAGTCAGTGGCGTTTTAAACCCATGGGATACGTTTTGAACAATCCTGGATTTTAATTCACTTAATTCTCTTTCCTTTTCCAGTGCTTTTTGAAGCTCTTTATTGGCTTCATTCAGGTCTGCAGTTCTTTTTTTGACCTTTTCCTCTAGCTCATTGTTTAAACTTTGTAACTCTTTCTCTTTTTTATCCTTAAAAATGGCCAATTCAATCACCATATTTAATTCTCTAATATTAAATGGTTTGATGACATAAGCACTCGGATTGGTAACAGCCACCTTCTGCAAGGTTTCGCTATCTGAGCTGGCAGTAAGGTAAACCACTGGAATATTATACTTTTCATTGATAATTTCCGTTGTTTTAATACCATCTAACTTCCCAGAAAGATTGATATCCATCATGACAATGTCAGCATGGTTTTTTTCCAGTATTTCCAATGCTATCTCACCTGAATCAGCCATCCCAATAATTTGGTGGTGATTCTTTTCAAGAGCTTTTTTTAATAAAAGTGCCGAAACGGTATCGTCTTCGGTTATCAATATTTTAAGAGAAAACATACTTACAAAATTAAATAATAACGTGCCCTAAAATAGTTTATTTATAAAGTGGCAATAAAATCCTTACTAAAGTACCATTACCTTTTTCACTTTCCACCTGTATTTGGCCATTTAATTTTTCAACTAAATGATTGGTAATAGCTAAGCCTAAACCCGAGCCCTCAAATTTACGGTTAAAACCTTTACTCTCTTGTTCAAATGGGTAAAACAATTTGTCCAAGTATTCCTTACTCATACCTATACCTTGATCATATACTTTTATGACCAATTGGTTATCAATTTCTTCCACAACAACCTGGATCAAACCTGTTTCTGAATATTTAACAGAATTCCCCACAATATTATTAACAATAATTTGAAGGTATTTCCGCTCTATAGCTGCATTAAATGGTTTTGTTAAAAATTTTGAAGTGACTAAGATACCTTTTTTTATTCCTATAGATTTATGATTTATCAATATTTTTGAAATAAAATCATTGACATTGGTATTTTCTAAAACAATATTTAGCTCATCTGATTCTAATGCAGACAGGTCCAGGAAATTTGTTATGGTATGAAGTAACCGGTCCCCACTTTCTTTAATGATATTGAGATGCTCTATAAGTTCTTTGTCCTCAGCCCTGGTTTGAATAATGTATTCAGTGCCACCAAGTATACCATTTAAAGGTGTTCGAATTTCATGACTCATATTGGAGATGATATTGCTTTTAAGGTGACTTAATTCTTCCGCTTTTTCTTTGGCTATTTTCAAGCCCTTTTCATAGGCTTTTTTCTTAGAAATATCGCGGAAAACGTTTAAATACATCACTTTCCCCTCAAACCTCTCCTTCATTATTGAAATTGAAACTTCAATCTCTTTTTTACCGGATTTTAAGGGAAATTCGATTTCTCTTATGATTTTATTGGCATTATTTAATCGAAGTTCATCCGTAATTTCCTTCTTTACGGTTTCGTAGGTATCCGTACTATTAAATAAATACTGTAGTCCATTATTTTGAAGTTCTTCCTCAGTTACCTCAGCTATTGAGCAAAGGGCGGGATTTGCAGCCAATACCCTGCCACCAGAAACAGAAAGCAGCAATCCATCTTGAGAATTGTCCCAAACAAACTTAAAACGATCTTCCCTTTGGGCAATTTCTAAATTTTTCTTGTCCAGGGTGGTTTTTAGAATTCCCTTGTCTTTTGTCTGACGAATAAAAATACAAACGCCATAAAATATCGCTATTAAAAAGATAAGTGCGATAAGGATAAACCAAAAATTATTGAAAAGTGGATTTTCCAATGCAAGTTGCCCTTTTTCAGGTTCAGTATAATCCGCCATTGAAGCCACGAAGACCAATTGGTATTTGTCGGAAGACAAATTATTCGAACAAACCTTATTATTTCTGGAACTTACCATAATTTCCCATCCCCCTTGCGGATCGATTCATTTAAATTGTATAAAAATCTTGAAGACTGACATAGTTCACATCATTATGATTTAAAAGTTTTACAAACAATCATTAAGGAGTCTCTCGCCTCTCTGCAATATATTAATTACGTGTATTCGATATTTCCATAATTTAAAACTAACCTGAGTATAGGGGAAATTAGCTGTACACCCCCACCCGACGAAAAACAAGCAATGCTGTTTTAAAAACCCTAAATAATACTTTTTCCTACCTTTAGATTTCCATTTTTTAAATCTACCCAAATAAATCCCAATCCAGCATGAAAAAAAAGGTAATATTTAAATGGTCAAATAACTTGCTTCATTAATTTTCTAAGTGAATTTTACGAATTGCCTCGTTTCAAAAAAAGCAAATAAACATAAAAAACAATATGAATTATTTTTTTCATTGGATAGGGTATCTTCCATAAAAATATAAAAAGTTATCGATAGTATAAATTAAATTGATATTGTTTGCCATTTCTTTTTGTGATCACTCTTTATCTCCTATTTTTGTAGCAAATTAATTAAAGTAGACTTATGAGCGTATTGGTAAATAAAAATTCCAAAGTAATTGTACAAGGGTTCACAGGAACTGAAGGTTCTTTTCACGCCCAGCAGATGATAGAATATGGTACCAATGTTGTAGGAGGCGTTACTCCTGGAAAAGGTGGTAGTACTCATTTAGGTAAACCAGTATTTAATACGGTTGAAGATGCGGTTAAATTAAAGGGAGCAGATACTACTATAATCTTTGTTCCTCCTGCTTTTGCTGCGGATGCGATTATGGAAGCTGCGGATGCGGGTATTAAAGTGATCATTGCGATTACTGAAGGAATTCCTGTAAAGGATATGATGAAAGCCAAGCCGTATGTTAAGAAAAAAGGAGCCATTTTGGTAGGCCCTAATTGCCCGGGCGTAATCACTCCTGGTGAGGCTAAAGTTGGCATTATGCCTGGCTTTGTATTCAAACAAGGACGAGTAGGTATCGTTTCCAAATCAGGTACCCTTACTTATGAAGCAGCTGACCAAATCACAAAAGCTGGGTTAGGTGTATCAACTGCTATCGGTATTGGTGGTGATCCAATAATCGGAACATCCACTAAAGAAGCAGTTCAACTATTAATGGAAGATCCGGAAACTGATGCTATTGTGATGATCGGTGAAATTGGTGGGAATTATGAAGCAGAAGCTGCCCAATGGATCAAAGAAAATGGAAACAAAAAACCTGTTGTAGGTTTTATCGCAGGACAGACAGCACCTCCAGGCAGAAGAATGGGACATGCTGGAGCCATTATTGGTGGTAAAGATGATACAGCCATCGCAAAAATGCGTATCATGAAAGAAAATGGTATTTTTGTTGCTGAATCTCCAGCCGAAATCGGTGAGGTAATGGCCAAAGCATTGGGTGTTGATGCATGATATTGCATTACTAATCTTTAGCTTAAATACAGTATTTATATAAGGAGATCAATTGATCTCCTTATTTTTTTGTTATTTTTTATCGATTTAAAATTCAGATTTTTTATTAGGTACAGGTATCCCCTCCTCTCACCATTCTCAGGAGCCGATGTAACCGAATGATAATCAAATACAGACCTAAGCCAAACTTTTTATCAAAAGATACAACCAACGGGTAATACCGGGAGGGGAAGGCAGGATCTTCTGTTTTAATAGCACTCCTTTGGCTACTGCAATCCCTTAAATTATGCCTACAGACTTGGATCAATTTATTTTCTCAATTTATATACTTTAAAAAATTGCCCTATGCCGGCCTTTTTATGGGAATGGCTATGAGGGACTGATTTTGAATTGATTCCATTGTATAATTGATTGGTTATTAACAATTTTAAGTTTAAGCACCACCTCTTCACCTTCCATCAAAATAGTATTGGAATTAATCAATAAATTGCGTTAAATTTAAGCCGTGACCTTTAATAGAATCCAAATAAAACCTATGCCATTGATGAAATCTTATATTTTACTGGTTCTAGCTGCCTTTAGTTTTTTTGCAGTAAAAGCACAGGAAACTTTAGATTACACTACCGAAATAATTCCGGTACTGGACAAGCATTGCTATTCATGTCACAATACTGGAAACCCTAAAGGAGGGGTAAACCTGAAAAGATATGAAGAAGCTGGACGAATTGTTAAAGATGGGCAATTTTGGCTAAAAGTAGTGGATCAAATACGGTCAAAAGAAATGCCTCCATCGAATAAACCAGCGTTAAATGAAGAGGATTATCATGTCCTTCTCGACGGAATCAATGGAATCCTGATCAAATCTCTCGAAAAAAGGACTCCTGGTAAAGTAATCATCCGAAGGTTAAGTCACACAGAATATCATTACACCGTATTGGATTTGACGGGTGTGAATTTTGATGCAGTCAACAGGTTTCCCGCAGATGGTTCAGGTGGTGGTGGATTTGACAATCAAGGAGGATCCTTGTTTTTCACCCCTCTTAAAATGGAAAGGTATTATGATGCCTCTGAAGAAATCGTTTCGAGAATCTTTGAAGATCCAGTCAAATGGAATGAACTTGTTCCTAACAGCTACCGTCAAAATCTTTGGGAAAGGTTTATAAATTGGCTAATGCCTAAATTCACCAATAATTTTAAACCACTTAACCCGCCTGAAAAAGCAGCAGAAGAAGTACTATTCCCTTTTGCCAGTAAGGCTTATAGAAGGCTTTTAAAAACAGAAGAAAAGGAAAAATTTATTGACCTTTTTTCTACAGTCTATCACTCTCGTCCAGAAGATACCGATCCACAAAAATTTAACCTCTCAATTGCTGAAGTTTTTAAGGCCGTATTAATTTCCCCTTCTTTTCTTTACAAAATGGAAGAAGAACCGTTAGGCCCTGACCCAATCGCCTTAGGCGATTTTGAATTGGCTACCAGACTTTCTTTCTTTTTATGGTCAAGCATGCCTGATGACGAGCTATTTAACCTTGCCATGGAAGGGAAGCTTCAAGCTCCCGGGGCAATAGAAAATCAAGTGAAAAGGATGCTCGATGACCCCAAGTCAGAGCGGTTTTCAGAATCATTTGTTAGCCAGTGGTTGGGGATTAATAAACTGAAGGACGTCAATGCACCTTTGGCTGATCTGGTTCGATTTCCGGAATTCACCCCTTCCATTAGAGAGGCCATGTTCAAAGAAACAACTTCTTTCTTCCATTATGTGATGACTGAAAGTAAAAACTTCCTTGATTTAATCAATAGTGATTACGCATTTCTTAATGAAGAATTGGCTACCTACTATGGAATAGAGGGAGTAGAAGGAGACGATTTCAAAAAGGTAATACTCACCAATAATTCGAGGGGAGGCTTTTTAGGATTGGGCAGTGTTCAGGCCGTCACTTCCTTACCTACTCGAACAAGCCCTGTTCTAAGGGGAAAATGGGTTTTAGAGGAAATACTGGGCACCTCACCTCCACCACCGCCACCAGATGTAGCCGAATTGCCCGAAGATGAGTCATTGCACGAAGACCTAGGTTTGAAGGCACTATTGGAAAAACATAGAGATGACCCAGCTTGTCAATCCTGTCACGAAAAAATGGACCCCCTTGGCTTAGGCTTAGAGAATTTTGGCGCTGATGGAAAGTGGAGAGACAGTTATGGCAATACCCCAATAGACCCCACAGGTGTCCTGGCATCAGGAGAAACATTTGCAGGTCCGGCTGAATTGAAAAATTTACTCATGAAAGAGAAAGACAAATTTGCACGTAACCTATCCAAAAAATCATTGTCTTTTGCTATAGGTAGAGGTACAACTTTTACAGATGAAACTGCAATTAGAGAATTGTCTGCCAGCTTGTTAGAAAACGATTTCAATCCAGATAAATTTATTACAGCCTTGGTTCAAAGCTATCCTTTTAGAATGAAAATTAAAGATTTCCAGAAAAAGGTAAATGAAATTGATTAATTACAAGTAAGTGGTTAACTTGAACCATAGTTAAATGTGAAAAGACGTTATTTTAATATTTCAGCTTAACATCTGGTCTTGTGATTATAGAAGGATAATAAACGGGTTTCAAATATAAGCTTGCTTTAAAACATTAGTATTTATGAATAAAAAGTGGCAAATATCTAGAAGGAAATTATTGAAAGGTGTAGGGGCTGCCATTGCTTTACCTTTTATGGAAGCAATGGCTTCTCCGTTAAATATTAAAAAATTTGGCAATGATGGGTTTCCGGTAAGGTCAACCTTTATGTTTATGCCAAACGGTGTTCATCCTGGAAGATGGACACCAGAAGGTACTGGGAAAAACTACAGCCTATCCCCTACCTTGGCTCCTTTAGCACATTTAAAAGATGATATATTGGTGTTGGGCCAGTTGATGAACCAACATTCTATTTTCCAGGGAGCAGACGGGCATTATGCCAAAACTGCCAATCTTTTGACTTGCCTCCCAATCCAAAAAACCGCTGGAGACAATATCAATAGTGGTGGCATCTCAATAGATCAGCTCATTGCCAATCACTATAAAAACGAAACCCTATTCCCCTCTTTGGAATATGGATTGGATCGTATACAGACTGGAGTAGATATCAATGTAGGGTTTACCCGCCTGTATGCCAGTAGTATATCCTGGAAAAATGCCATGACACCCCTATCCAAGGAAATTGATCCTAGGATGGCTTTTGACAGACTATTTCGAACTTTCATTCCAGGAAACAATAAAATAGAAAACCCTTACAAAAGCAGCATTTTAGATGCCGTATTGACGGATGCTAAATCACTTAAAAATAATTTAGGCAGGTCTGACCAAGACAAATTGGAGGAATATTTGGAATCTATCCGATCAATTGAAAAAAGAATTAATAACCAGGATAGCTTAAAAGATTTTGCAAGCAGTATTACCCCTGATATCAAACGTGAGTTAATAAGCGTAAACCAGAATATTGAAGAATATGCTGAAGTGCACAGTGGGGTTAATGTTACAGAAAAAACCCGGTTAATGTTTGACATCATTGCACTTGCAATGTGGAGTGATGCCAGTAGAGTTGCTACTTTTATGTTTGGCAACTCTGTAAGCAACAGAAACTTCTCATTCTTAGAAGGGGTAAATGGAGCCCATCACTCTCTTTCGCACCACATGAATCATCCAGGGAATATGGAACAATATGACCGTATTACCAAATGGCACCTTGAACAATATGCTTATTTTTTAGACAAGCTTAAGGCTATTAAAGAAGGTAATGGCACCTTATTAGACAATTCCTTAGTAATGTTTGCTTCTGGCTTACGCGATGGAAACAGACATTCACCACGAGATCTACCTATTATTGTTGGAGGTCATGGAGGACATAAAGTTAAGTCCGGCCAAAACCTTATCTATAAAGAGAATACTCCTCTGGCCAACCTTTACACAACCTGGATGCAATCTGTTGGTTTGGAACAAACACAGTTTGCAGACAGCACAGGCACCCTAGAAGGCATTCTGGCCTAATTTCTCATCCAATAAAAACAGCACCATAATAACAGGTCCTTAGTGCCTGGTATACAGGAATCATATGGACAACAACGATTTGCCACCAAACGATAATAAGTGGAACCTTTATTCAAGTAAAAAAATATTTTTACCCACTGTTCTTATCCTACTTTACCTCACCCTTCTTTTTGTACCTTTTAGCCTTGAACAAGAAAGCCATTTACTCGTTTTTTTTGGTAGATTTCATCCACTTGTCCTTCATTTCCCAATAGTATTGATCCTGATTACTACGGGTTTTATTTTAATGGGTTTTTTTAATCCCAATTTCAATAAACCCATAATAATCCGTTCACTTCTATGGGCATCAGTTTTCTTCTCGTTTGTCACCATTCTTGCTGGATATCTATTATTTATTGCCGAAGCTTATTCAGGAGACATGGTTAATAATCATCTTGATGGTGCTTTGATCACTGGTATATCCATATCGGTTTGCCTTATTATTTATGAGTCAAATCTGGGTCAAAAACTAAAAGGAGGCTTTGTTTTTTATCTATTTCTTGGATTAGCAAACCTCTCATTGGCCTATACTAGTCATCTTGGAGGTTCCCTAACGCATGGGGAAGATTTTCTAACAGCTCCTTTAGAGGCTTTACTACCTGCAAAAAAAATCGACAAATCCCCTGAGGAAATGCTGATTTATGCCGACATGGTTGCAACAATTTTGGACACAAAATGTGTTTCCTGCCACAATGAAAATAAAACCAAAGGTGATCTGCGCCTCAACAGCTATATGGCCGTAATGGAAGCAGGAAAAAGCGAAAAACATGCAGTCGTGCCTGAAGACACAAGCAAAAGTGAACTTATAGTGCGGGTATTGCTTCCCGAAGACCATGACGATAGAATGCCACCAGAAGGTAAGCCTGGTTTGACGGCGAATGAAATCACTCTAATTTCTTACTGGATAACCAATGGTGCTTCTGACACCCTAAAATATGGGGACATTGAAAATCAGGCAGTATTGGCGGAAATAGAAGGATTGATGCCCGGGATTCAACAGGCACAGTATAAGATACTTGAAGAGAAGGAGGCTTTTGATGCAGCATTGCAGGAATTACAAGAGCTCGGCCAACAAATAGGTGTAGAAATTTCAGCAGATGAAATGACTAATAACAAATACTTTGGAATGAAAATGAAATTCCCGCCAGCACCTGTGGGCAATGAAGAAATTAAAGCATTTTCTCCTTATTTCCCTTACTTCTCACGCCTATCTTTAGCTTCTTCGGAAATAGACGATAATGCGCTATTCCTATTGGGAAAAATGCCTCAACTTCGTAGGCTGATCTTACAAAAAACCAACATAAATGGGGAAGGGCTTCCCTATTTAAAAGAGCTTCCTAATCTGGAAGAGCTTAACCTGTCCTTCACTCCACTGGATGAGGGAAATTTACTACATCTTCTTGATTTTAAAAATCTTCAAAAAGTTTACCTTTTTGGCACTCCTGTGGAGCCTGAAGTAATAGCTGCCCTTCAAAAGCATAAACCGGAAATGGAAATAATTTTAGAAGAAGGCCCATTTTATTAATGGTCTTTTTTCACACTTTCAGGTAATATATCTATAAACTACTCCTATAATATATGTTCCATACATTTAAAATACACAAAGCGTTACAACTGGTGCTGATAATAGGCGTTAGCCTATTTTGTTTTCCCAATTGCCAGTCGAAAGTCAATTCTGAAACTGAGGTTCAGGCGGAAGAAACCAAAGTAAGAGGTTTTGACCTTTTAAAAGCCTACGTAGAAAAGGACCAAGACGCATACAATTACGAACTGGCATTTGAGTCCAAAGGCGATGGCTATTCCTATTATGTGCTTAAAGTCATTTCGCAAAACTGGTTGACAGAGAAAGAAGTAACCGAGACCACTTGGTGGCATTGGGTTTCCTTTGTTGTTCCAGATGAACTTAAGCATAACACTTCACTACTGGTCATTTCCGGAGGAAGTAAAAACACCACCGTTCCTGAAAAACCGGACGACATGATTCTTCAGGCAGCACTTGCCACCGGTTCTACCGCTATAAAGGTTCATAATATCCCTTTTCAGCCAGTACAGTTTGTAGGAGACACGCTTGGTCTAAGAACTGAAGATGGACTTATTGCCTACGGTTGGAGAGAGTTTATGGAGAATGGCGCAAAAGATGAAGATGCTATTTGGCTGGCTAGATTTCCAATGACAAAAGCCGTCGTTTCAGCAATGGATGCAGTAGTAGATTATTCTAAAACCAACTTAGACTTATCTCTAGACAAGTACGTAGTTGCAGGTGCATCTAAACGAGGTTGGACTACATGGACAACTGCTGCGGTAGATGACAGAGTAATCGGAATGGTTCCAATAGTAATAGACATGCTCAATTTGACCCCTTCATTTAAGCACCATTGGCAGACGTACGGGTTTTGGGCCCCAGCTGTAAATGATTATAACCATGAGGGGATTTTCGAGTGGATGGACAGTAAGGAGTTTAATCGATTGGTTGAAATCGTAGAACCTTATGAGTTTCTGGAAGAATACAAAGACATTCCTAAACTTCTAATCAACGGATCTGGAGATCAGTTTTTCCTTCCCGACAGTTGGAGGTATTATTGGAATGATTTACCAGGTGAAAGCCACTTGGCCTATATCCCAAATGCGGGTCATGGTTTGAGAGATTCTGATGCTGCTCAGATCCTTTTGGGATTTTACTCTCAAGTCATTAACAATGTAAAACGTCCCTCCTACAGCTGGGAGGTAAAAGACGATGCCATTGAAATTAAAACAGACATCAATAACCCTCCAGTAGCTGTAAAACTATGGTCTGCGACCAATGAAAATACCAGGGATTTCAGGATTGATGTTTTAGGCCCAGAATGGAAAGCCACAAATATTCCATTTGAAGCAGATGGCGAATACACTATACCTATAGCCTCTCCTTCTAAAGGCTGGTCTGGTCATTTCGTTGAACTCACCTATGCCGGTGATGCACCTTTGAAATTCACCACAGGGATAAAAGTACTCCCAGACACCTACGAACATAAACAATATGTACCTAAGGAAAGAAAAGGAACTCCCATAAATTAATATTTCCATTCCAAAACAAATGCAATGTAGTAATCGCCAGACGGAGTACCCATTTTACCTCCTCCAGCTGCGATTACTACATATTATTTCCCCTCAACGAAATAAACTGCAGGAGTAGCATAACCTCCAACAGGGATTTTATATTTCCAAAGTTCCTCGCCTGTATCCTTATCAAAGGCTCTAATATGCTCGTCTTTAGCCGCCGCGTTAAAAACCACTCCTTCTGCTGTTACTCCAGGACCACCGGTAGAGGCATCATATGCTCCTCCTTCCCACTCTCCTCCTCCATCAAAACCTGGTAAAATCACGGTCAATTCTGTACTGGGAGGTGTAAAATTATAGCCGAACTTTAAATTTTTCAATTTTCCCTTCACATAAGCAGTCGCTACCGACGAAATATTGGTCACCTCTTCCTCAGTAAAAACTTGCCTGGAAAATTGCTGAGGAGAAACTGACATAGGCTGACCTTGCCAGGCTACTTCTCCTAATAGGGTTGAAGGGGGAACTTCCACTTCTTCTATCGGAAAAAGTGGAGTGCCGTTGGCCCGGTCAAATACAAAAATCCTTCTAACTTGGTAATCTGCCCAACTGCTGCTATGGTACTGTCTCCCCTGTTAATCTGAGCTTTGTCCAGTGTTACAGGCCAAATAAAGCTGACAAAATCATTAAATAGCAAATATTTTTATGCAATTTCAACTTATGCATCTAATTCAAGGTCATGTTTTCAACAAATATATCATTTTTGTTGGGAGCAAAAAGGCGATTAATCTTGGATCAAGCATTAGTGCCAGGATTGGGACAATAATCGGCCGAATATTAGAAGTTATGAAAACTGAATCATAGCCTGTTGATTTTAACGAAAGTTTATTATATAAAAGAGTGGCTACCGTCGTTTTAAGCAATAGCACTCTGTTAATTTATAGCATTATACTGTTATTACTTCAAACTCAAAAAGCGGTACCCCATGAAAAAATTAGTAATTTGTAGACATGCAAAATCCTCATGGGATGACCAAGCATTAAGTGACCATGAAAGGCCCTTGACCTATAGAGGCTTAAAAGATGCACCGATGATGGCAGCAAGAATGCACACCAATCATATTTTTCCAGAAAAAATATTGACTTCAGATGCGATAAGGGCAAAAATGACTGCTGAATTTTATCTTAAAGCTTTTGAAAAAATGGAGGTAGGCTACGAAGTGTCACATGCCCTTTACCTGGCTTCTGTACCTGAGCTTTTAAAAGAGATAAAAAAAACAAACAATAAGATAAACAGCCTATTTATTTTTGGGCACAACCCTGGTTTGACGGAACTGGTTAATTATCTTGGAGAGCCTTTGGTAAACCTTCCTACAGCTGCTGTTATGGGATTTAAATTTGACGTAAACAGTTGGGAAAAAATAAGTAGGGACAATCCATCTTTTTGGATGTATGATTTCCCTAAGAATAAATCACCTAAAATTTTCTAACATCCTGCAATACTTCATCGAAATCTAAAGGATTATCTATCAAGTACAAGACTTTCTCTGCCACTTTATCAGGGGTACTTAGGTCTCCATTCTCTTTAAAAGATTTAAACTTAGACAGTCCAGTAAAATCCTTTTCAGAAGCTGCCCTAATTGATTCCTGCATTGGGGTGTCAATAATACCCGGTGATAAAGCGAACAGTTTAAACCCTAAATCCTTTAGGTCAGATTCATGCTGTGCTATTAAAGTCATTTGATTTAAAGCAGCCTTGGATGAGCTATAGCCTGACCAACCATCCACTACCTTTGCTGCTGCACCTGAACTTACATTAATGACTACTTTAGTACCTTTATTGTTCTTGTATTTTCGCATAAAGGCATTCATTAGAATTGCTGGGGCAATGACATTTAAAGAGTGGATTGTTTTTATGTCCCTCGGAGAAATATTTCCGTTATGAGCGATATCGCCTATCCAACCTGCATTATTTATCAATACTACCTTGTCATAATTCCCAAACGGGAAAATCTCATGTAATTTATCGATCAAGATATTGCTGTCAGAAAGATCAATTTGTAAAGGAATGAAATTATCCTCTACCTGAATTGGACTTCTTGAAATACCAATCACCCTTGTATTCGGTAATTTCAACAATCGATTTTTTAGTGCCTTACCTAAGCCTTTACTGGCACCAGTAAGAATATATAGAGATTGTCCTTCCATTTTATAATAATTTATGCGTTTGAACTATGTGCTGAAAAAGCGAATCCTTTACGGAAAAAACCAAATAAAACTTGATTCAGCCTAAAAAAGGCAATGGTCATTCTATTATATGGAAATATCTCCTTCATGAAAGACCGGAGCATTTTGACCTGGATTTCAAATAAGTGATTTATAAAATTAGGTTTTGGGAATTTCAAAACTGCGCTTTAATTTTAAACTAAGGGAATGAAACCGATAAACAAGCATAATAGCAGTAAGGGTTAGACCAATTAACAATCCAATCCAAATACCCAATTCATTCCAATGAAGTACGAAAGCCAAATAATACCCAAGAGGAAGCCCAACTACCCAATAGGCAAGAAGTGTTACTAGCGTGGGTATTTTCACATCTGACAACCCTCTCAATGTCCCTAGAGCAACTACTTGTAGCCCGTCTGAAATTTGAAAAATCCCAGCAATAACCAAAAGACTGGCAGCCATTTCTACTACCTGACGATCATCAATATAGAGCAAGGGCATGTAATTTTTCAACAAAAGAAAAGTGATTGCAAACACGGACATAAAGACGGTCACCATCCCAAAGATAGAAAACCCCACTTCCCGGAGCTTAATAATATCTCCCTTGCCAAGTTGATTACCTATCCTTACCATAGCCGCTGCTGATAGCCCTGAAGCCATCATATAGCTTATTGAAGCGAGGTTAATAGCAATTTGATGCGCAGCTAAGGCGTTGACACCTATCCAGCCCATCATTATGGCAGCCGTACTAAAAGCCCCTACTTCAAAAATAAACTGCATGCCTGTAGGAATGCCTATTCCAAGCATTTTTTTAACGATTGATAATCTTAGTTGCTTAAAATGTATGCCACGAATATACTTTTTATACCTTTTCGATTTTGTCACATACAGGTACAGAGCCCAGGCCATAAGTATTCGGGAAATCAAAGTAGCCCAGCCTGCACCATTTAACCCTAAGGCCGGAAAGCCCCAGTTACCATAAATTAACAACCAGTTTAACCCAATATTCAAAAGGTTAAAAATAATCGTTACAAACATGGCTTGTTTGGTTTGAGAAAGCCCTTCTATAAACTGTTTGTACGTTTGGAAAAACATAAAAGGCAGCAAAGAAAAGGTAATAATCAACAAATAAGGAATAGCAAGTATCACTACCTCCTGGGGCTGATTAATCAATTTCAATCCTGGAGAAATGGCTAAAATCAACAAAAAAAGAAAAATAGAGGCCACTGTATTGATCACAAACCCATGATTCAATAACCTTCCAATTTTACCCGTTTTCCCTTCGCCGTCAGCAGCTGCCACCATAGGGGTTACCGCCATAGAAATTCCAATGCCAAACATTAAAATCACAAAAAAAATACTATTGGCGAGAGAGGCTGCAGCCAATGGTACAGCACCTAATTTACCTACCATAATATTGTCCGCCACTCCAACCATTACTTGGCCAAGTTGACTTAACATCACTGGGTAAGCCAAGGTAAATGTCTTATCAAAATTAACTCTAAAGCCTTTGAACATTCAATATTGGTATTTATTTTTTCAATATAACAGCAGTTTTTAAAATGGCTGCCATGCTAATGGCATCTGTGATTTGTCCATCCAAAACCATTTGATAGGCTTCCTCGAATGGTAAGTACCAAATTTTCAGATCTTCCGTATCATCAAACTCAGTTTCACCCTGTATTAAATCTTTGGCCAGATACACATAACCGACCTCATCCGTAACGGAATTTGAGGTATGTATCTTTAATAATTCTGTCCATTCATTTGCCTGCAGACCGGTTTCCTCTTTAAGTTCTCTTTTGGCACTTTCAAGAGCTGTCTGATCAGCAGGGCCACCTCCCATTGGGATCTCCCATGCATATTCATCTAGCGTATACCGGTATTGGCCCACAAGCCAGGTATAACCATTTTCGTCAAGCGGAATAATTCCAACTGCCAGGTTTTTAAAAATCACCTTCCCATAAATGCCTTTTTTTTGAGTGGGAGTTATTACCTGGTGTTCTTCTACCTTGATCCAAGGGTTGTCGTACACCTCTTTTTTAGAAATTGTTGTCCACGGATTTTTCATAACAAAAAAAAGGGTGACTGAAAGCCACCCTTTAAACGCTTTAAATAATTGTAAGTTTAAGCCGGGATAGGCAAAACCTTGCTGTCTTTAAAAGTGGAAAGGATTACCATAGATTGCATAGAATCTACTTCCTTAATCTCACTTACCTGCTCCAACATTAACTTCTGATAAGAGTTAATGTCTTTAGATATGATTTTTAAAATAAAATCTCCTGTTCCAGTGATGTGATGACATTCGATCACTTCTGGGATTTGGTTGATCTCCTTCATAAAGGCATCTATATTAGACTTATTATGACCGATCAAACCTACCAAAACAAAAGTACTAACTCCAAGTCCAATTTTCTCTGGATCTAACTTGGCGTGATAGCTTTTAATTATTCCCGATTGTTCCAATTTTTTAACTCTCTCTAAAGTTGGTGCTGGAGACAATCCTATATCTTTTGAAAGCTGCGCATTTGTAATTTTTGCGTTGCCTTGTAGAATTTCTAAAATCTTACGGTCAATTTTGTCAAATTTCACTTTTATACTATTATCCATATTGTAAAGAATTTACCGAATTATATGTGGCACAAAGGTAATCTAATTTATATTTATTTTAAAGACATTTACGAAAAAAACGCAAGCATGGACGGAATATTGTTGTTTAATTGTCATTATTTTTAAAATTATTACACTTACTGTTTCGTAATTTCCTAAAAAACGTGGTTTTACCATCGATTAAACTAATAATGAACATTTTAGTGCTTATCAAAGTTTATTCTTTTTCAAAAAATCTCGGGCTTCCTTATTTGCTGGGTGTCGGCGCTTCGAATTCTCTTTAACTAAGTTTAAATAGCGCTTGGCTTCTTTTTTATTTCCCTGATCAAATAAAATTTTCCCCACCTGAAGAAGTGAAAACAAATAATAACCGCTATCCTGGGCTTCCAACTCGTTACCAAAAGCCACTGATTTTAGGTAATAGGGCAATGAATTTTCGGCTTGCCCCATTCTATCGTAATTTTGAGCAACAAAAAATGAGGCATACCTTCCACTAGTGGCTTCATACCCTGTCCATTTTTCATCTATTCGTTTAAGAATTTCCAAAGAAACATCCCTGGCCTCTCTTCCTCTACCTACCGCATAAAGTTGCCTGGCATAATGCCTGTGAAAGTAGGGGTTATTGGGATATTTACTATGGAGATAACTCGTAATTTCCAAAGCTTTAAAAGGCTTTTTTTCCTCCGTAGCATAAAGTCTGAATAGAAAATATTGCGCTTCAATTCGAGCGTAGAAAGAACTTTCAGCTACTTCTTCCAATTGTTTCAATCCCAATTGTTGATCTCCTTTAGGGAACAATAACATTAATGGTCTTAACAAAGGGTAATTCTCAGGTATCCATACTGAAAAATAATTAAACAACGCATCTCCCAATAACAATTCAGGACTCAACTCCTCCTCACCCCTGCTTAGTTCCAGGTACTTTAATGCATTTTTACTGGCAATCGTGGAACTTGTCCAATTTTTTCTTTCACTATGCAATCTTCCCTGAAAACCGTAAGCCCCAGCCAGAAAAAAAGCTGCTTCTTTATTTTCAGGATTTTCATATAACAGTTTTTCCGCTTTTTCTATGGTTAAATCCATGTATTTAAGCATGAGCGCGTCATGGCTTTTGTTGTCAACGGCTACAACAATTTTCCACCATTGGCTCAATCCCATTAAAAAATAAGGAAGAGGGTGTTCTGGGTAAGTATAACGCATGACAAGAAAACCCCTTTCAGCTTGCTCAAAATCAAAGTTATACATGCTATTGATGGCGTCGGTTATTCTAAACTGAAGTCCTTTGTCAAGCAAAAGATATCCGTTTTCCTGCGAGCTCACATCAGTGATGACATCCTCCTGAGCCTGAACTTCTGCAGGGACGATACTATTTATTATTAGTAATAAGAATAATACTATCTGGATATTTTTCATTAAGATCGTTTTCAATAAAACTCATTTCACAAAGCATAAACGCTATATGACAATAATTAATTTCGAAAATCCAAAAAAAATCTTTTGTCCAACTAAAAAACAGGTCCTGAGGAGAATTTCGTGAGTAATATTTGATCACCTATTAATTTCAAGGTGCCTATAAAAAAACAGACCCATTAAACCACTACTACAAGAAATGTAATATTGGCCAATGGATCTGTAAACAGCAATAAGATTAAAAAATTAACAGCTTACTTTTATACCTAATCGATTTTTTAAGTTTACATCGGAAATGGTGCTTTTCCAAGCTTCCAATGCCAAAGAATCGGGTATATTTATATCGTCAAATGTAATTAATTCTCCTTCCTCAATATTTCGCTTCAATTGAACTTGGCTCATTAAGCCAATAGGGATATGGTTAGGGCAATCAGTAATTTTGATCGCTTCACCTCTTACTTCCATCCCACCAATTCCTTTGTCAATATAAGAACCTGAAATCAATTTTTTCTTTGCGATCGTGCCTACACTAATGGAAGGAACATCTCCATTGTCAAGCAAAATCTCATTGTGATTCACCAAATTCAAAATACTGTTAGGTATCTCAAAAAAGCACAAATGCATGGGTTTGTATAGCAAATAAAATGGACCTTTACCCATTTTGTAGGTTGTCAATTCTTCTGCCAAATCTTCTTGGTGAGTAGCAGTGATGAACACACCTGGAGGTGACTCTCTGGAGATAATGTAATCACTGATAACCGAATTTTCTTTTTGAGCAATTTCACCCAATGCAAAAGCTCCAGTTTCAAAATCACTTGTTTCGTACCCCACAAGACCTTGCTTAACAATATCCAGGCCTAGGCCATTTGCTATTAGTGCTTGTTCAATCTGAAGTTTTGTTCCATCGGTAAAGGAAGTAACAGAGCTAAGGCTATAACCTTGTTTCTGCGCCCAATACAACATGTCTTCTAATGTTGGGGTTTTGTTTAGAAACCCTTTAATATTACCATACACCAATGGCTTAAAGCCCATTTGAATCACTTCCTTATTAAGCGCAGCAAGACAGCCAGGTTGGTCACCATTTGCTTCTGTAATCACACCACGCTTTGACAACCATGAGCCAGTTAGCACCTGAGTGTCGGCATCCATAGTAACGACCGGAAGTCCGTAAATAAATGCTTTGTCAATAATTTCTGTTGAATAAATGGGGTCTCCAGTGCTAACCACTAAAAGATCTGAGCTGTCAAATACCTCTTCAGGGGAAGTGGTTAAAAATTCCTGACTAACTCCAAGATCATTAATTAATCCTGCTCTTCTGGTCAATATCTTTGAGATGACCATGTCTTGTCTTCTAGCAATGAGTTTAGCCAAACCCCTGCCGATCCCGCCAGTACCTACTATACCGATCCTAAGTTTTTTACCGTTGTTACTTTTCATCATTAAAAATTTTGTTTGCTGTTTGTCTGCTGTTTATTCATGACGATGTAAAGGTAAGTAAAAAAATTTAAAAACCATTTTATTGTATTTAAAATACATAAAAAATATTTTAAAATAATCAATTTAACTAATCAGCTTATATAAATCCAAACCTTTATTACCTACATTAAAATCAGGCAATTCGAAAAAACAGGGCTGGTATACAACACAAATAAGTTTTTTATAAAATTTAATTTTGCTCCATTATATTTATTTTTTTTTCATGCTGTCATTCAATTCTTGATGAAACATCTAATTTTTACGCCTATTCAACCAACTTTCATTTTTTAAATAAAGCAATTCAACTGTAATTCATGATATTTTTTTTATTTTCGCCTTTCATAAATATTCAGGTAACATGCTAAATTATGCCAGGGTTAACAATCTCGCAGGTTGGACCACCTTCTTTATTGCATTTATTACTTATTTGCTCACCATCGAAGAAACTGCTAGTTTCTGGGATCCGGGGGAATTTATAGCAGTAGCCTATAAATTACAAGTACCCCATCCCCCTGGTGCTCCTTTCTTTTTGCTAATCTACCGTATGTTTAGTTTTCTAGCTTTCGGGGATGTTCTTGAAATTGCGTATTGGATGAACGTAGGTAGCGCTTTGTTTTCTGCCTTCACTATATTATTCTTATTTTGGACCATTACGCTTCTTGGTAGAAAGTTATTACTCAAAAATAATGAAGCACCGGATAAAGAGCAGATTTTCACCTTAATTGGTGCCGGATTTATAGGTGCATTGGCTTACACCTTTTCAGATAGCTTTTGGTTTTCGGCAGTTGAAGCCGAAGTATATGCCATGTCTTCCTTCTTTACTGCCATTGTTATCTGGGCCTTTTTGAAATGGGACGTTATCAAAGACCCCAGGGATGAAAACAAGTACATGATCTTTATTGCTTACTTGGTAGGATTATCAATAGGAGTCCATCTCTTAAACCTTGTAACACTTCCAGCACTTGCACTTGTCGTCTACTTTAAGAAATATAAAAACCACAACTTAAAAGGAGGAATAATCGCCTTTTTATTGGGTGGGGTGGCATTGGTTGTAATCAATAACTTTATTATTCCAGGCCTGCCAAGCATAGCTGGGTCTTTGGAAATATTTTTCGTCAATAGTCTCGGACTTCCATTTGGTTCTGGGATAATTTTCTTTTCCATCGTTTTCTTAGGAGGCCTTGTTTTTGCGGTTATTTACTCTTATCGCAAAGAGAAAGTAATCCTCAACACCATATTATTATGTTTCTCATTTATTCTTATTGGATACAGCTGTTACGCATTGATAGTAATCCGAGCAAATGCAGAACCTGTTATCAATGAAAACGATCCAAAAGACATCATTAGCTTTGTCAGCTATTTGAAACGTGAGCAATATGGCTACCGCCCTTTGGTTCAAGGGCAATATTTTACCGCTGATGTTGTAGATCAGGTAGAAGGTGATCCTGTATATGCCAAAGGCAAAGAAAAATATGAGATAGTCGATTACCAACTTAAAAACATCTATGACCCGGAGAAGACCACTCTTCTACCGAGAATATACTCTACCCAAGAGCGCCACAAGCAACTCTATAGGTCTAAACTAGGGCTGAGGGAAGGCCAAGACCCTACCTTCTTTGACAATGTTTATTTCATGTTTGATCATCAGCTAGGGCACATGTATTGGCGATACTTTATGTGGAATTTCAGTGGTAGGGAAAGTGATTTAAGTAATTCTCCTTATTTAAGTATATGGAATACAGTCACCACAGATTTTCCAGATTATATCAAAGAAAACAAAGGCCATAACAATTATCTTATGCTCCCTTTAATTTTAGGGTTGATAGGAATGTTTTTCCAAGCCAAACATGATCCGGAATCATTTTGGCTTACATTGTCACTATTCCTAATGATGGGCGTAGTGCTGGTGCTTTATCTCAATTCTCCACCTGTAGAACCACGGGAGAGAGATTACATATACGTTGGTTCTTTCTATGCTTTTGCCATTTGGATCGGATTCAGTGTAATGGCCATCAGCAACCAGCTTAAGAAAATGAAAAAAGGCCTGGTGATGGCTGGGGTATATGCTGCCCTTATCGCATTGCCTGTACCAATATTAATGGCTTCGGAAAACTGGAATGATCATAACAGGTCTGACCGTTATTTCTCGGTGGACTCTGCAAGGAATTTCTTAGCCTCTTGTGCCCCAAATGCAATTCTATTCACTGGAGGAGACAATGACACCTTCCCCCTTTGGTATGTACAGGAAGTGGAAGGATTCAGAACCGATGTGAGGGTTATCGTACTCAGTTATTTTGATACTGACTGGTATGTAAAACAAATGGCCAGACCCGTCAATGAATCTGCTGCACTGGATTTCACCTTGGAATACGACAATTATAAAAAAGGCACCAACGACGTGCTATACGTCACAGAGAGAATTGAAAGCCTGCCATTGGTAGATTACCTTAAATTGTTAAAAGAAAACAGTGACTTGTTGAAGCTTTCTGGTAACAGGTCAAGTAGCAGTATCAACACCGTTCCTTCTCGTATTCTGACCTTGCCTATCAACACAGAAAACGTTGATAAGTCTGGAATTGTACCGGAGGAATTTAAGGACTTGAAAATACCAAACATCAACATCCGTATTAAAGGGAACTATGTAACCAAAGGCAACTTGATGCTACTGGATTTAATTGCGACCAATAATTGGGAAAGGCCTATTTATTTCAACAACACATCTCTGGCTACCATAGGGTTTGACATGAGTAACCATGTAGTAATGGAAGGATTAACCTACCGACTGCTTCCTATCCAGAAACCAGACAATCAGGATGAACTGATCAATACAGACCTGGCTTATAAGAATGTTACTGAAAATTTCGCCTTTAGAGGAATGGACAATCCAGACAACTATTTTGACGATGAGTACAGGCGTTTCACGTCTAATCACAGAAGCGTGCTAAATAGCATTGCCATAGCTTTACTGGAGGAAGAGGATAAAGAAAGGGCCGCAGACATTATGCGTTTGAGTTTGCAAAAATTACCGGGTGCAGCAATCCCTTATGATTTGGCCAGCGGACAGGCTGTCCCAATATTATTTGAATTGGGAATGAAAGATGAGGCCATGGATATAATAGCGCAAATGTCTAAAAAATCTATAGAAATGCTGGATTTCTACCAAGAGACCGGAAGGGAAATGGATAGAGAAGCTCAAATTTCCATGCAAATGTTGAATTACTTTATAAAAGTTTTAAATGATCAAGGCTATGTGGAGAAAGCCAATGAAATTCAGCTGGAATATATGCGAATTTTCGGCTCAGCAGCTGGAAACCAAGGTATACAAAGGAGATAAAAACTATTCCAACAGCTGAACAGTAGGTTTGGAATCAAAAAAATAGCCAAATTGGCGCAATTATATACAATCGACTGCCCGTCACAGATGGGCAGTCGATTGTTTTTTAAAGCTATTTTTTGTGCAAAATATAATAAAGGTCAAGGGCATTTTCTGGATCATCCACAAACAGATAGTCCTCATGATTTAACTGCTCTACAGCCTTCCCCTGCTTTTTATGCAACTTGTTTCTATTGGCCCTATTAAGTATTTCGTAGGGAATTCTAAGCAATGCAGAAGGGAGTCTGTATTGAAGATTAAGCACATCCCAGCGGGTAATTTTATGGACAGATTCCTTATTGGCAGCATAATAATCCCAAACTTTGGAATTGCCTCCGACCCCCTTGGTCTCCACTTTATCAAATATAGAAGTACATAACTCTTTTAATTGAGTTGGGGTATATTCCCTGGTATGCCAGGGGTTTCTAGTCAATGAAAATCTGATGTTAGGGGTAGAAATCAAGGCCATTCCACCGGGTTTTAACACGCGATAGATTTCTTCAAGGTATTTTTTGTCGTCTTGAATATGCTCAATCACCTGAAAACTCACTACTGAATCGAAGGAATTGTCTTTTAGGGTGGCCATGGGTGGAATAATTGCCTGCTCAAATGTAAATTCAGGGAATTTATCCTTTAGTCTGTCCAGGATTTCTCCTATCTTGTCCATGCCATGGTAATGTTGTACCAAAGGGCCGAGAACATGTACCCCTCGACCTTCACCACAGCCTATTTCCAGCAGATTGCCTGAAACATACTCTTTAGCAACAATGTATGCTTTAAAAAGGCGTTGATGAATTGGGTTGTCACTGATCAACTTATCGGAAGTAATTTCCGTTGTATAGGTAGCCATCTAAAATTTTATTATTTTCAACAAAATTAAGGTTAATTTTTAAAACCAACTATGGAAAAAATAAAGTCATTGCATATGAAACGAATTATTGGGTTTATATTTATTTTAACCCTGCTTTCCCTTCCAACTTTTGCACAAAAAAATCTGCAAAGTATCAACCAAAGTTTAAGGTATTCAAGGTATTCCAGAATATCATTAAAAGTAATCCCTATTGAAACCGCTGACAGAACCTTTAAACTTCAAATGTTAGTAGAAAAAATAGAGGATGGAGCCAATTTTGATGATTACCTTTTTTCTTATACCATTGTCAATAGTTTTGAGCAAAGAATTGATGATGACAAAGTAATTGCATTGGACCGGGACCTCCTTAAAAAAGACACCGATAGCCATTTTTATTTTGAAGAAACGGTGGAAATACCTTCCTCTGATGAACAGGCCTATGTGATTTTCAGGGCAACAGATACCCGACAGGAAGATGAATATGTTTATCATGCAGATTTAATAAGCCCATTTATTGCAGACCAGCCTTCTTTCGGCGCTTATTTTGGGAATGATATTCCTTATGACCAGAATTTTTTAAATGTAGAAGAATCCCTGCTTTTTAAAAGCGAGCACAGTGTAAGTTTGTACAGGTATTTTTATCCACAGGAATTCCCAATCCCACTTCCTCCCATGGAAACAAAGTCACCAGAAATAGCCAAAGAGACGCAAGTAATTGACGATGGGGACTTCCTGGTAAATGTGCCCGTACCTTTTGAGAAATCAGGCTATTATTTTGTACAGGAGGACACCTCAACAGCATCAGGCCTAATGATTAAAACTGCAGGAAAGGCTTTCCCAAAGGTATCTACCTGGGAAGAAATGATCCAAATGGTGGCCTATATATCCACTCGCAAGGAACATGAAACCCTCCTTGCCGCTGAAAACAAAAAAATAGCACTGGATGAATACTGGATCAGAATGACCAGAGATGAGGAAGCAGCCAAAGGATTGATCAAAGAATATTTTAGACAAGTAGAATTTGCCAATATTCTGTTTACTGACTTCAAAGAAGGATGGGCAACGGACCGTGGAATGGTTTATATTATTATGGGTCCTCCGCAAGAAGTTTACTTTAATTTAGACAAAGAAACCTGGGTTTACCTGGCTCAGGATTCAAATTCCAAAATAACCTTTACCTTTGCACGAGTAAAGAATATTTTAACCCCCCAATATTATACATTGAATCGATCCAGAGCCTATCAGCCTGTATGGTTCAAAACAATCACAGCATGGAGAAACGGAAGGATGGTTTTTTAATAGACAAAGACGAAGACCAAAAAGATTTTATATTTGGCATCAGGCCTATAATGGAGGCCTTGAATGCAGACCGGGAAATAGACAAAATATTGGTCAATAAGGAGCTCAAAGGAGACCTCCTGAAAGAATTACTTGCTTTAACAAAAGAAAAAAAACTTCCGGTAACCAAGGTTCCAGAAAGCAAACTTAACCGCATTACCAGAAAAAACCATCAAGGGGTAATTGCTTATATTTCGTCTATAGCCTATGCTTCATGGGAAAATGTGGTCGACAGTACCTTTACCAAAGGGGAAGCACCGCTTATCTTGATGTTAGATAGGGTCACAGATGTTCGTAATTTTGGTGCCATCGCCCGAACGGCAGAAGTAGCAGGAGTACATGGCATTATTATCCCTGAAAAAAGCAGTGCTCAGATCAATTCAGATGCTGTTAAAACTTCTGCTGGTGCGTTGAACTTTTTACCGGTAAGTAGGGTAAGAAACCTTTATTACACACTCAAAGACCTTAAGAAATCAGGACTAAAAGTGGTGGGCGTAACTGAGAAAACTGACCGAATGATGTATGCGGCAGATCTTACCACTCCTACTGTTTTGGTAATGGGTTCTGAAGAAGATGGGGTTTCTGATGAATTGTTAGGCTTGTGCGATGAGTTCGTAAAAGTACCTGTACATGGTCAGATCGAGAGTCTAAACGTATCTGTGGCCACTGGAATAGTGATTTATGAAGCCATTCGCCAAAGAAATCAAGCCGATTCTTAATTTTAGTATAAATGGCAATTGAACTGGTTGCGCTTTTGGTATTAATGGTCGGGATCATAGCTGTATTGGCTGTACTCCTGTATCAATCTCAACAAAAGCGTGACCATTTGGAGAAAAACCTTAATGCCCTGACCCTGGAAAAGGAGCGTTACAGCGAAAAATACCAACTCCTTCTGGGACAACAGGAAAGTATCAAACAGAACAATTCAGCTCTTTCGGTTTCAGTCAAGTCTCTTGAAAAAGAAAATTATCAGCTTGCACTGGATAAAGGAAAATTGGATAGCCAATTCCTTTATTTGGAAGAAAAGCTAGCCTTTCAAAAACAAGAACTTAACAAAATTGGCAGTCAATTTCAGCAAGAATTTGAATTGCTGGCCAACAAAATCCTGGAAGAAAAAGCTAAAAAATTCACTAGCCAGAATCAGGTAAATATTGAAAATATTCTCCAACCATTGGGGAAAGAATTGGAGGCGTTTAAAAAACAAGTTCAAGAAGCCTACGCCATGGAATCCAGAGAACGCTTTTCGCTTGAAGGAAAGGTCAAGGAACTCGCCCTGCTCAATCAGCAAATCAGCCAGGAAGCCAAAAACCTGACCAATGCCTTGAAAGGAAATGCCAAAATCAGGGGCAATTGGGGTGAGGCTATTTTAGAAACCATCCTTCAAAACTCCGGACTGGAAAAAGACCGGCATTATAGCATTCAAGGATTTTTGAAAGATGAAAATGGTCATCCTCTTATCGGTCCAGATGGCAAAAGAATGCAGCCTGATGTGATTATCCACTACCCTGACGACAAGAAAGTAATCATTGACAGTAAAATATCACTTATTGCCTATGAGAAATACAGCAGTGCTATAGGTGAAACCGAACAAAAATTAGCTCTTGACCTTCATATAAAGGCTCTAAAAACCCATATAGACCAGCTTTCTGCAAAACAGTATGAGGGCTACGCAAAGGCCCTGGACTTTGTGATCATGTTCGTCCCATTGGAAGCCGCTTATATCGTAGCCCTTCAGGCAGATCCTCAAATTTGGGAATACGCCTATAAAAAACGGGTATTATTGATTAGTAGCAGCAATCTTATCGCAGCCCTTAAGATGATTAAAGACCTGTGGATTAGAGATGATCAATCCAAAAATGCTTTGGAAATAGCTGAAAGAGGAGGCAAACTGTATGACAAACTTTCAAATTTTGTAAATAGTCTGGAAGATGTAGGCAAACACCTCGACAGGTCCCAGGACAGCTATGCTACGGCCATCAAGCAACTTAAAACTGGCAAAGGAAACCTTATTTCACAAGCTGAAAAACTCAGAACCTTGGGGATAAATGCCCGGAATAAAATTTCAGGAGAGCAATAAAAATTCCAGACTGTTTCCCCATGGCTTTAAACCTGAACTAAAACGGAACATCTCCAGGATCATCCACATTTTTGACCACCGCATTATTTGATATCAGATAATTTCTTCCTGTGGAAATCTCCTGACAAAGCACTCTTGACCTTTGGGTGCGCATTTTCTTAAAAACTCTTTTTCTTAATTCGAAATGCGCATGTTGCGGAAGATCTCCCAATAGAGGTTGTACAAAAGTGAAGGCATCTTTGTCATATTTCCTCAACTCCTTCATTAAGAAGAAATCGGCTCCCGTAGAAGCTTTGGGGTTCCCCATATGTAACCGAAGCGGAATTAAAACATCCTTAGGAAACACTCGCTCATGTAACATTGGAGCCATCAACCATTTGAAAGATTGCTTCCACTCTATGCCATGTGGCATGATCCCATTCCCAATTCTATCCTTGTACTTGCTAAAAACCCGATGGTGGGCCACCTCATGGATAAAAGTAATTAAAAATTGGTATTGATTTAGATCGTGATTGATGGTGATCTTTTGAATGCTTTTGTCCTTTCGGTAGCGAAAATCCCCCAATTTAGTCCTTCTAGATTTGGCAATTTCAAAGAAAAAAGGTTCCTCTTCCCAAAGGGAAAAACAATAGGACAAGGCGTTTTGGGGCACCCTATCCTTTAATAATTCAAACCACTTTTCCTTATTCACCTATTGACTTTATGCTGAACCCAAAATTAAGGATTTTTATCTTTTTGAATCAGTTGGAGCAGCTTTTTTCTAAACAATTCCTCTGCTTCCGGCAAAAGATTGCTAATCCTACACCTCCAGGTTTCATACCCCCCTTTTTCTATTTCATGAGCAGGTGGGACATACCCAACATTGTCATTGGCCAGACTTATGGTGAAATAGGGGCCATTGACTTCCGCTTTAACTTTAAGTCCTGTTTCAGCGAAAAACTCACCAGGCAAAGCACCAATTTTACCCTCCCCTATATGTAAAACCTGCACAGGACTTTCCGCTTCTTCAGGAAATTCATGGAGCAACATTTGTTCCCGGGCATAAAGCTTTCGCCATCCCTCGGTATCTGGCTTCAATTCCTCCAAACCACCAGTAGCCAAAATTGCGCTGGCTGATTCCAGTTCATCCTTACCTGGCATTCTTCGGCCTGCCTTTACAAGGGCAAAACTACTGTTGAGGTAAGGCGCCTGGTTCCACTCCAAATTTTTCAAACCCTCTACCACTTTGTCAGCCAAATCACTGCCAATTTTCTTGCTTTTAGCCAGTTCCCCATCAGGGAATTTCTTTTGTCCGCTAAAATCCCAAATATTGATATCCCCACTGGTACCATTGCTCATCATGCCTACAAATCCAGCTCCCGCATTCAGCTTTTCTCTCAGGGCATTTGAAAATTCCCCGAAATAATCAGCTGAAATGGTTCCATTTTCCCAATCCCCAACGTAATGAAGGGAGTAATTCCCAAGAATAGCTATCCATTGATCATCCAAACCTTTTACCGCCAAAAAGCCCAATTCAGGGTCTGGGGTATTAAGGGGTTTTATGATCTCATCTTCCACTCCAAAAGGGTTGGTTTTCATCAAATCTGCTTTCCCCGTTACAGGATTTATCGAGGTATAGCTGTCTTTCATCCAATACCGGCGACACATCACATACTCAGGAGCATCAGCGGTTCCGAAGGCTAGTTGAGCAGGCATTAATTTGCTTAATGCCTTTTCGACTGCCTCCACTATTAAATTCGGTATGCGTTTCCTGTAAGCCAAATCAGCAGGGACCATATGTACATCTTCCACTGCTCCCGAAGCATGGGTATGGGTAGCTGAAATCAGTACCTGTTCGGGGGGAATCCCAAATTTATCTTGGATGATTGCCTTGGTACCATCCAGCAATTCTTTACCCAAAATGCAAATATCCACAACCACCAATACCAAAGTAGTTGCCTCATTTTTCAGCACCAAAGCTTTGGCATGCAAGGGGTCGTGCACTTTCTGTGCATAATGCGTGACAAAGTCACCATTAATAATGGTACCTAAAGGGGGAGTAGTAACTACACTGGCCGCACCAGCCTGAAAATTATCTGACATTGTTGGAGTAAATTATTTAATGTAAAAAGTTAACTAGCAGGTAAAGCATTTCTCATAAATCGAAGAAAGTTGCCATGGAATATATTGTCAATGTCTTCCGATGAATAACCTCTTCTGTCTAATATCTCTTCATACTTTTGAAGGTCTGCTATGGAATTAAGGTCCCAGGGAGATTGCTCGGTACCAAATATTCCATCCAAATCACTGCCTATACCGATGTGCTCACTGTTCCCTGCCAATTGACAAATATGGTCCCAATGGTCTACCAGATGCTCCAGTTTAATGTCTAACTGCCAAGGATCTGAAATGGTGTCAATAAACCGAATATCCATGGCCCAACAGTCTAGCATTCCACCAATGACAGCCCCACGTTTCACAAGGTTTTTGATCTGTTCATCGGTCAGTTGGCGCTGATTCGGAACAATTTTACGCACATTGTGATGGCTGGCCCAAATGGGTCCAGAATACAAATCCATGGCCTGCTCAAATCCCTGATCAGTAAGGTGGGTTACATCTAAAATCATTTGATATTGCTCCATTTTTTGTAGCAACTCCTTACCTAAATGGGTTATCGGTCCCTCAGATTTTGTGCCTGGGGCATATCTTCCCGGACCAAAATGAGAGAGGCCTAAAGCCCTTAATCCGTAAGCATGAGCCCTATCAAGATAATCAGGGGATACCAAAGAATCGCCACCTTCAAGGTGCAATAGATAACCAATCGGCTTCTTCTCATCTGGAATGGAATCATCTTCCCATAAATCCACCATCTGATCCAGGTCCTTTCGGCTCAATATCTGCTTCATTTCTCCCTGAGCCTCCATTTCACGGTACCATGCCAACTGAGCCTGTGTCATTGCCCAGGCCTGTTGGGGTGAATTCCAACCTGAAAGGGCAGAATCGGGCGGAGAATACCGGGCCAATTGCGTGGCCACCACTATCCCGATATTACCTTTTCTAAGCTCAGGTAAACAAACGGTTCCCCGGCCTCTATCGGGTTTGTCAGGCATGTGCATTTCTGATTGCCTGATTTCCGAAAGTGGTCTACTCAAATCTCTGTTCCACTCAATGGCATTCATAGACAAGTCTAAATGCGCATCCAGAATCAGTCGTTTACTCATTTCGAGGTGGGTATTTTGGCGATGCAGTCTATTTCCACCTTAAGGTTTTCCGCCAACACAGATTGAACTGTGATACGGGCAGGCTTGGTGTTTTTGAAGAAGCTGGCATACACTTTATTGTAACGATCAAATTCAGAGATATCTGACAAATGAACGGTACACTTTACTACATTGTCCATTGTGCCTCCGGCAGCTTCTATGATTGCTTTTATATTGTCCAGGGTTCTTTGCGTCTCCTCTTCAATGGTTCCCAGCTTAAACTCAGAGGTTTCGAAATCCACTGATGCCTGTCCTGAAACGAATAAAAACCCATCCGTTAATATAGCGTCTGAATAAGCCCCTGTATCAAAACTTAAATCTCTTTTAGGGTGTACTATCTTTTTCATTTTGATCTTTTTTAATTGTTTAAATATTTTTTTACCAGGCAGTCCATCCACCATCCACTACCAGGTTATGACCTGTAATATAACTGGAAGCATCAGAGAGTAAAAAACAAACTGCACCCGCCACTTCCGGGGCAACTCCTACCCTTCTTAAATAGGTTTTTTGTTCCAATCGTTTTATAAATTCCGGGTGATCTTGCTGGACCTTGCTATTGGGAAATGGACCTGGAGAAATGCTATTGCACCTGATATTTTTAGGCCCGTAATGCATGCCCAAATATTTGGCCATCTGTATTATTCCAGCTTTCCCTACCCCGTATTCTATCGGGTTTGGCATCATCGGAAATTGATAAATATGCTCATCAGGAGCTTGCATTCCATACATGCTGCCAAATAACAAAATGCTTCCCGATTCCTTTTCTGCCATTATGGCTCCCACCGCTTTGGCAAGTACAAAGGTAGCTGTGAGCCCGGAATGATTTACCTCATCAAAGTCCATCGCTTCTATGGCTTCAAATGACTTCCCACTAGCGGCATAGGCCATATTTACCAAGCCATCGGGTACGCCTAATTTTTCTTTATTTTCGTTGACAAATTCAGGTATGTCATCCGTATTCGAGAGATCAAAACTTGCCGTCATTAACAAACTGCCAAGCTTGGCTTCTTTTTCAAATGCCATGGCCTTGTCTTCTCTATCAATACACAAAACCTTGGCTCCCTGAGCACACAGCAGGCGCACAACTTCCTGACCCAGGTATCCTGCTCCACCTACCACCCAAATGATTTTCCGTTCTAGAGAAAACGGGGACTTTATTGCGGAGCTGGAATTTGAATCAGGCATTTAAACCTCCATCCATCAAGATGTTTTCACCATTGATATAGGCCCCTGCATCAGAAGCAAGCAATACGGCTAATCCCTTGATGTCATCATTATTGGCCATCCGCTTCATAGGTACTTTTTTGTTGTAATTTTCAACAAATTGCTCGGGCTGGTTATTAAACAATCCACCAGGGGAGATACAGTTAAATCGAATATTTTTACCTGCATTCATCTTGGCCATAAAGCGAGTAAGATTGATTAATCCAGCATTGTGGAAGAAATAATCAGGTGGCAAATCCCCCATACTGGTACCATCGTAATTGGACAAATCGGGTCCTTTCATTCCCATCATAGAGCTGATGTTGATCACTGCTCCACCTCCGCTACCTATAATCAAGTCTGACATGGACTTTAACAAATCCCACATTCCTGTCGCATTTACCCGCATGGATTCATCAAAATCTGCCAAAGGTGCATTGTACCCTTTCATTGGCCTGGAAACGGCATTGTTAACAAAGACATGCAATTTCCCAAACCTCTCTTGTAGGCTTTTGGTAAAGCGACTAACTGACTCAGTATCCCCTTGATCCACTTCCATGGGATGCACATCTAGCCCTTTCTCACGAAATAAAGCCGCTGTCTTTTCTGCCGACTGTAAATCTCTGGAAGTAGTTATAACGGTCCCTCCTGCTTCGGCCAAACCTTCAACCAAGCATTTACCATATAGACCGGAACCTCCAGTGACTACGATTATTTTTCCTTTTAAGCTAAGTAATTCTTTAACGTCCATGTTTTTCTAAATTAACAACCTTTCCCCCATTTTCAAAACTTTCTTTGGCGCCAATCACTACCTGCATGATGGCCGCTGTTTTAGCAAATTCCAAATAGGGCTTTTCATCCCTAAGGGCATCAATAAATACTATGAGATTGTCCCTAAACATAGAATAGGAGTTTTGAATATCAGCGATTTTCCATCCCTTTTCCCCAAAAAAGCTGAGTTGAAAAGTCCCACAAATATCCTTGAATAGATGTACAGTTGCTTTTATTCCATTTTCAAAAGTTACCAATACAATGTCCTCATCAACCTCTCCAATATGCTGAACCTTTACTGGTTTCGGGTCATCCAGGGTGCTGAAAAGTGCTTCCAAAAGATGTACGCCATACTTTTTCCAGTCCTTTTTCCCTACAGCAGTGACCAAATGAATTTTTCCCAACGATTTAATCCCTGTTTTCACAGTCCGACATTCCTGCGAATAACGCATAGAGGAACAGGACATAAAAACTTTCCCTAAATGGTGTTGTTGAATAAAATAATCAAGATCCTCCTGCGAATAGACCAATGGCTTGTCAATAAAAAGTGGCACGCCCGCATCCAGAAAAGGCTTGGCCATTCCCACATGGTTTTCGGGATCATCTCTACCCAGGATGACTGCATCCACCTCCCCAATCATGTCCTCAAGTTCATCCACAACAAAAGGAATCCCAGCATTTTTAGCAATGCTCTTGCTAACCTCAGCATTCTGGCTCCATACATGACTTACCGATGCCCCTGGGATACCCAGTGTATCTAAATTGGCTTGGAGGTAGTCTGCCACAGCTGGGTAACCAATGGCACTAATAAGCTCGCCATCAAATGTTCCATTTATGATTGAAGACCAGGAATAAGGATGGGCATTTCCCGGACTCATTCCTATCATTCCTATTTTTAACATGTTTGTTTTGTTTGAAGATAAATATGTTTGAAAATTTTATCGCTTTTACATTATATACTAAAGCCAACCCATCCTATCCCAATAAGGGATATTGATAAATTCCGGGTCTGGAAATGGAATGGCACCGGCAATTAATTTCTTGCTTAAGGCTGGCCGATTGGCTGTTTCCAGCGCCTTTTCCAAATAAAGTGGTTTGTCTATACCCACCAACACAGAAGATATGTTAGGTTGGTCAAGAACAAATCTTGTTGCATATTCGGGCAAAGTTAGGCCTTCTTTAGCCGCAAGCACAGCATATTTGGCAATGTGTTTCTCAATTTCAGCCAAAGGTTCTTTTAGGTTTTTGCCTCGGTCGCTAAGCATTCCTCGAAGCAAAACCGAACGGACCACCATGCCTACTCCCTTTTTAGCTCCCAAATCGAAAATACTGTCTTGGCGCTGATCCAGTAGATTAAAAGGCAATTGAATTACTTCCCATAAGCCTGAATTGATAGCCATCTCCGACTCCTCCACAGTGTAAGTAGAAGCACCTATCGCCTTGGATAGTCCTTCCTTTTTAATGTCCTCAAAGGTTCGTGAAATTGTGTCATTATTTAAAATCTCCAGATCTGCCTGATGCAACATCAATACATCCACTTCTGCCATTCTCAAGGCTTTCAAACTTCCTTCCAGAGATTCCCTGATCATCTTGACCAATTCCGTTCCTTTTGGCAAATTCCCTGATGCATCTCTTAAATGCTGACATTTGGTGCAGATGACTACCTCATTACGGCGATGAGCAAATGCTTTGCCGATTAATTCTTCACTTTTCCCATACATTCTCGCCGTATCGAAAAAATTTACGCCAGAATCCAGTGCTTGGAGCAACAACTCAATTGCTTCATTTTCCTGAAGCATGTCTTTTTCAGAGGTTATGCCTGGACCATAGGGCAAACCTATTTCCACACCTCCAAAAGCTATTTGAGAAACTTCTATTCCAGTATTACCTAAAACCTTATGGTTCATTTTTTACCAGCGTAATAGTCCTTGTCCTTGCCCTCTTCTTCCGGCCCATTTTGGAAACCAGTCACCAGGTCACTGCAATATTTCGTCAATGTCAAAACATCTGCACCAATACTCATAAACTGGTAGCCCATATTTTGGTATTCAGCGACTTTTGTTAATGGTCCTGTAGTGCCTGCAAATTTCCCGTATTTCCTGGCCACTTCTACCACTTTTTGCCTTGCTTCCTGGATTTTGGGATGATCCATATCTCCAGGTGCTCCTATGGCCTGACTGAAATCACCTGGACCAAAAAACAACATGTCAAAACCATCTAATTGTGCGATAGCTTCTATCTCTTCCAAAGGTTCCGGATCTTCTATCTGGAAGATAACGAAACGCTGTTGGTTGGCATCTCTCAGGTAGTCTTTGAAATTACCAGCTGCGTAGCCTCCATCCGCATTTCCGCCATCAATGGCTCTTTTGCCAATGGGGTGAAAACGCGTCATTTCGATTACCTTCTTAGCATCCGCCAGGTTCATAATATGAGGCACCATAATCCCACTGGCATCAAGTTCCAGTGGTTTCACATAATCGCTATAGCTACCTCTTGGCACTCTCACCAAAGTGTCTTTCCCTTGGGATTTGGCTGCCCAAATCTGGGAGGCCAAAATGGACCAATCCTGACCGATGTGCTCTTGATCCAGCCACAAACAATCAAAACCTGCCTGCGCAGCAATTTCTACAATGCGTGCATCTGCCAGGTTTACTTTAAAAGAACAAACGTTTTCTCCGGCCCTTAACTTTTTTAGTACCAGGCTTTCTCTCATTTTTATAGTCATATCCGTTTTTTGCTTGATCAAATATAACACAGGACTCTTAGAGACACTATTACTTTTATCTTAAATAATGGTACTATTTTTCGGAATCAGTAGCCAGACCAATTAAGGAAAATTCAGGGGAGAATAGAGCGAGTAGTGTTACTTCTTGCTGGTCTATGGTTTTTACAGCTACTCTGAATTATTTTAAGATTGCCAAAGATTTCAAAAAATTCTTTGATTCAATGGCTCATCAAAAACAGTATAATTTTGGAAAGGAGATTTCCGTTGCATTTTTTAAACCATTGAACCGGTATCAGTTATGGATGATTCAAAAAAATCCCACAGTTAAAACTGTGGGATTTTAGTTTCACTTGTGCAGTTAAAATTTCTATTCCTAATGGCTCATTTTTTACATTTGAAACCATCTTTTATATACGGTTCAAATTTCACTACCTAAAAATTTCAAGCCTAACCTAAAAACACGAAAGGTTAGGAACTGAAATTAATTTTAAAAATGTTGCTTTTTGGTTACAAATCCTTCTCCATTTCTAAGGCATATGAAAGGTAATAGTTTCTAGCAGGGGCATTTATTTGTTGGTCAGCTAAAACCCTTAAAAGGCTTATTTTAACCTCTTTAACTTCCTTCTTTTTAAAATCAGTTTGCAGCAAAAAATCCGCTAATTGTAGCCCCCATTGATAATTGGCCTCTTGAAATGCCTTGTTTAACTGTGCAAACATCTTTTCCTCTCCTCCTGCCAATGCGATAAATTGTTTCGCTTCTTCAATATTTGTCAAAGGATAAAGATTCGTAGGGTTTCCGTCAAACCAACCTACATAGTGTGCAAATATAGAACGAACTCCCCAGGGAACGGATCCATAAAACTCCTGCAAATTGGGTTGATCCACTAAAGAATCTGGTAGCTTAACCCTATCAACAGTTTCTTGAATGGTATACCCCTGATTCATGGCATCTATTGTTTGCTGATAGACACTTAAGATAGCTGAGGAATAGTTGGTTAGATTTTTATGGATGGACTCTTTTCCGGAAAGTGGACGGGTATGACCTGGTACAAGAGAAGCCACTGGAAAAGTACTCATTCTTTGTATGGATTCACCCCACGATTTTACATCCCGGTATTGGGAACCACGAATTGCATAAAGATTAGGGAAGGATTTGTAGTAATTGTCACCAGTGAACAATGTCTCTAAACCCGGCACCCACACAAAAAGCGCGTCATTGGTCTCTCCATCGGCAGCATACAATTCAAAATCTATCCCTGCAAGATTTAGGTAGGAAGAATCTTGAATCATGACATTTGGCTCAATATAACCTTCACCAACCCTGTCTTTGGAAGTATTTCCGGGACCTACTCCTCTATTAATAACCACTTCAGCAGGCAAGTCCCTACCAAATTGCCTTCCATTTCGTCGCTTTAGTACAGCCTCTACAGGGGAATTTACTTCCAATTCTTCCTTAAATCCTTCTCTGGCAATTATTTTCACTTCTTTGCTATTGCCAATAAAAGCAGAAGCTCCGCCAGTATGGTCCTCGTGACCATGGGTGTAAATTATTGCTTTAACCGGTTTATCTGTTATTTTTCTAAACCGTTCAGCTACCTTTTCAGCAGCCCCCAAAGCCCGAAGAGCATCTATAATCACTACGCCATCTTTTCCAATAACCATGGAGGTATTGGAGCCATCGAAGCCAACAGCCACATATACATTCTCATTCACCTGAATAATTTCAGGTATGAATTCAGAAGACTGTTTTTTTAATTTCTCAATATTCGAATGCGACTGCTCCTGAATTGTGTTTTCTTCAGGAGAATGTTGACAAGACTGTATAAAAATGAGCCCCACAAAAAGCACCATTCCCATAATTATTTGCTGATATCCTTTACCACCAGCAGATGGTGTAGACAAACTTTGATTTTTAATCGTTTTCATTGTAGTATTTTTTTTAACCCAATACTTATAATAGCATGTCTATAAGAAAATTTAGGTTGAATTTTTCAAAAATTAAAATTGCTTTTTATAACTTTTTTTCCTACTGGATTGGTGGAAAGGATTTCAAGAGCTGTTCATTGTAATCTACCACCTGGGAGGTAATCTTATTCAAGACCTTTTTTGTCTGGATTCCAAAAAGGTTTGGTTTTAATTTGTTTGGTTTCCCATTTCAATTCCTTTCTAAAATACTGGTTTAATTGTACACATATTCTACTATCGCCTGCGATATAGACCATTTTTTTACCTGACATCTTAGCAACGCTTTCTCTTACCATTTCCATAATTTCTTCTTTAGGATTTGGAGCCATCTCATAAAAATCAAAAGGTTTTGTTCCGGCTATATCCGGGAACAATTCATTTTTATTTTGGCTATAAATTATACTTTCTACTTTCTTTTCTTTTGGAAGATTTCTATTGATCGTATACAAATGGGACAAAGCAGACAAGTCTCCTATCATCAGGTAACTGTCAGCAGTAATATCTACTAAAAAATTACCTTTTTTCCACTTATAATAAACCTTGTCACCTGTTTTACATTCTTTTGCCCAAACGGCCCCAATTCCATTGCTGTGGGTGGCTATGGCAATGTCTATATATCCCTGCGATTTGTTTATGTCCCAAACAGTATAGCTTCTAATTTTATCTTTCAATGAAACTTCTTCTTTGTCAATACCGATGCCCAAACGTAAAAAATAGCCTGGAATAAAATCTGCGGACGCAATTCCTTCGGATTTTAAACGGATTTTATACGCTACTTCTGAAAGTTTGGTCTTCTCAATTATAAGTGCTTCTTGTAGTACTATTTTTTTTAAGATACTTTCAATAATTCCCATTATACCGATTTTAAAACTTGCTCGAATTTTTTACTGTTTAACCCTAATTACTTCCAGAAAAGGCAATAGTCATCTTATATCCCTAAAGAATTTAATAAAAGTTACAGCCATTATTTTATGGAGGCCTTTAATTCTTCAATCATTGCTAAAGGGGCTTTGTGCGGTCTACCAGTAGCTTTCTCAAAATCCGATCGCACATTGTTCGCGCCCATTTGAATCCCTTCATAAATACCAGCGATAACAGTTCCTATAAAATCACCCAAAGCCTCTTTTCTTTCTTTTTGATATGCCTCCACCGACACTGGATAATAAGCAAGGTTGGTACCGTAAACTTTATTAATAATGTCGGCTAATTCTGTCTGTGAAATTGGGTTCCCTGCAAGGTTGTAAATCTTGCCATTGTGTTTTTCATGCAATAGCATTTGTGCGTAAGCCTGGCTCAATTCTCCTCTGCTGGTATAAGCACATTTCCCCTCTCCTGCGCAATTCCTAATTCCACCTTCTTCAATATAATGGCTGATGTACTCAAGATCTGGCTCGATATAAATACCATTCCTACCGATTACCCATTGAAGGCCGGAAGCCTGTACATCTTTTTCAGTTTGCCTGTTACTCGCTACTATTGGACTAAACGCAGTATTTTTTTCATCCCCTATTATACTTGTATATACAATTTTTTTAGTACCATTTAACTTTGCTGCCTCAATTACATTTCTATGTTGCTGGATTCTTTTTTGAGGCTCATCCATACCAGAAACCAGTAACACCACGTCAATTCCTTTTAATGCATTGTCAAGTTGTTCCCGATTGTTGTAATCACCCTTTCTAATTTCAACTCCAAGGTGTTCCGCTTTTTCTGGTGTTCTGGCAATTCCTATAACCTGGTCTTTTCCAATTTCTTTTACCAATTGTTTTACAATGGAGGCACCCAATTTCCCACTTGCTGATGTTACGGCTATTTTCATAATGTGTTTAATTTTTGTGCTTGCAGTCACAGTTGGTGATTGCCACCACTTGACTCATTTTATTTAATCAAAGGTCGTTATATCCCTTTGGTATTTAAAGGTAAATGCGCTACTAAAAATGGTAAATGTGGGAATAAAAGTCTTTAAAGACTGGGTTTATATTCCTTTGGACTGTGTTCGGTATGCTTTTTAAAAAACTTGGTAAAGTTGGTTACCTCATCAAACCCAGATTCAAAAGCAATTTCTTTTATACTTTGATTGGTATTAAGTAGAAATACAATTGCAATTTTCAATAGAGGAAATCAAATCAATTACTACTTTCTCAGACAAAAAAAGCAGCAGCCAAAGCGGCAATAACAATCAGTAAAACTCCGGGTAAAATATCTTTCTTCAGTACTTTATGAGCGGTAGACAAGACAATTGTTGCTTTTACCAATGTATTGGAAACGGCCGCCAAGGAAATTGCTCTAATAGCAACACTTGGTTCCACAGTTCCTGAGACCTGACTCATTTCTGCCATTGAGAGAGTAATTGCATCCACATCTGTGAATCCTGCAGCAATTGCTGACAAATAAATTCCCTTGTCACCAAAATTAATCTGAGCGATATTCGCAATAACGATAACAGCCGCATATAGCCCTCCAAAAACAAGCGATTTCTTCAAGGAAAAAGGTTTTTTTACCGCAACATTCTCAGCTATGGCTTCATGTTTTCCATCTTTCATGTATAGCAACCAACAATACAGTCCTCCGGCAAGTGCTGCTGCAGTCATTGGTATCCACATGTCTACGATCAAATTTGAATTTACAACAGCTACTTCAACAAGTATACGTAGAAACATTGTAATCCAGGAAACGGTTATTGCAATGGCAAATGCTTTGGATAATGTTGGACGACCTTTACTTTGAGAAGAAAAAGACAAAGTTACTGCTGTACTTGAAACCAAGCCACCAATGAAACCAGTTAAAACAATTGCTTTGCGATTTGTGATCAGTTTTTTCAAAAAATAACCAACCATTCCTAAGGCTGTCACCAACACCACCATCAGCCATATATTTCTTAGGATCAAAACATCAAATGGGGCTGGAAGTGTTGGTTCATCCGGAAGTATTGGAAGTACAATTGCAGTCATAAGGCCAAATTTGGCTAAACTGACAATTTCCTCTCGGGTAAGCATTTTACTAAACTTATGAAGCTTTACTTTAAAAGACAGTAAAACCAAAACAATTATACCCAAGGCTGAAGCAAGTTCTATTTGGCCATAATAGCACATAATGCCTATTATAACAGTAAGCAAACCGGCTACTTCAGTGGTCATACCAAAGTCCCTCTTTTTAACAGTCCCCATGTAGGCAACGACTAAAAATGCGCCTGCAATAACTATAGGAAGGGCAAACCCCCAAGGTGAATTCATCAATTCGCCTAACATTGCAGCTGAACAACCTGTTAGCGCAAGTAAAGGAAAGGTACGAATCCCGCCAAAAAGGAATTGCTGCGCTTCATCGGATTTTTTAAATTCCCTTTCCAGCCCAATTAATAAGCCAATCGCCAATGCCACTCCAAAATGATAAAATATTTCACTCATAAATAATCCTATAAACTCGCTTTAAATAAATTTATGACCTGTCCTCGCCCAAAATCTATTGCCTTCTTATCGCTCATTAAATCATGGTTTGCATTTGCTTTTTGATGCTTCCCTCCTTATAGATTTTCTGAACGAATTCAGTATACAATTTTGTGAAACGCTCATTTTGATCAAGATCACCAAAAAGAGATTTTTGTTTTATAAAAGCCAGCGTATCCATTTTGGTTTTCCTGGCTATTTGTTGCAGTTCGGCACCCAAAGCATCGATTATTTCAATCGGCTGTCCATTTTTATCAATTCCTTTGTCGCTATAATAGCACCAGGCAGCAATTATCAGGGTTGCGTATTGAATACTTCCACCTGAATCCAAATTTTCTTGAAGCGTAGCAATCAGAAATTTCGGCAATTTGGCAGAGCTTTCAGAACAAATTCGGCTAACGCTGTCCTTAATATTAGGATTGGCAAAACGCACCATCAAACTGTCCTTGTAAGCATTTAAATCAATTCCTTCCAATTCATCTAGTGTTGGAGTAGCTTCCTCATCCATGAATGCCCTTAAATAGGTAACGAACGTTTGGTCTTCCATACAGGCATTAATCGTTGGATGTCCATGAATAGCTCCCAAAATTCCCAAAACAGAATGACCCGCATTTAGGAGGCGAAGTTTCATCTTCTCGTAAGGTTTTACATCCGAAACAAATTGCACCCCTACTTTTTCAAATTCAGGTCGTCCATTTGAAAAATTATCTTCCACTACCCATTGAATAAATGGTTCACAAGTTACTGGCCATTCATCTTTAAATCCAAAGGTTTTCTCTAAATAATCAATATCAGATTGAGTGGTAACTGGCGTTATTCGATCAACCATGCTGTTAGGGAAACGTACTTCTTTTTCAATCCAGTTGGCCAATTCTTCATTTTGTCTTTTAGCAAACGATAGCAACATGTTGCGGGCAACATCACCGTTGTGCTGAATATTATCACATGACATAATGGTGAATGCAGGTAGGCCAGCATCACGACGCTTTTTCAGCGCAGCCGTTAAAAATCCATAAATGGTTTTAGGACTGCCAGGATGTTTTAATTCATGTTGGATATCAGGATTCTCAAAGTCAAATTCTCCAGTTGAAGGATTAAAATTATACCCTCCCTCCGTAATCGTAAGCGAAACAATTTTAGTATCTGGATGGGCCATTCGTTCAATAACAGGCTCAGGGCTTTCAACACCCAGTTGAAAATCGATTATTGATCCCATAATTTGGAGTTCAATTTTTCCATCAGGATGTTTAATAATTAGGGTATATAATCCCTCTTGCTTATTAAGAACATCATGTATTTTTTGGTCGCCTTTTCGTAAACCAATTCCGCAAATGGCCCATTCCTTGACATTGAATTTTTCCAGTAACCTATTGGTATAATATGCCTGATGGGCCCTATGAAAACCTCCAACGCCAATATGCACCATGCCTACCGTTAGCTCATTCCTAGGGTAGGTAGGGCAAGGAATTTGCTTGGCTATAATAGTTAGGTTGTTTTGATTAAGTGCTATATTGTTTTTCATTTCAATTTTGTTTTTTTTTGTTTTCCACGGAGCAAAGCCCAATAGGTTACAACGAAATAAAGTACCGTACAAATGAATGCGTATCGATAAAACACTTCTCTATTTGCCAAATAAAGGCTTTCATCCACACTACCGAATAAAACATTACTTGCCAAAACCATAGTTATGAGTAGTGCAATTATACCTGTGACTCTTAGTAAAATGGAGAAAATCGAATTATCTGTGGTATGGGGTACTTCTAATTTTGATTTTTGCTTCTGAAATGTCTCTATATTTTCGTTGCGTAATTTTTCTTTTAGCTCAGCCTCAGAATATTTTTGTTTGGCTCCATAGCGGCCTGCCAGGAAGGTATATACCAGGATTGTAAAAACCCAAGTGGGCACAAATAAATAAAAGAAGGACATTATATTAAGTGCATTTAGTCCAAAACCAAACACTAAGCCCAAGCCCCAGGAAGCTACTGCCGGTGTACTGAAGGCCAATTGTTGATAGGACAACCAATAACGGGTATATCCTATTCGGGGGAAGATTTGATGTTCTGCAAACACGATGGCACCTACCGGAACAACCAATAAACCTGCATAGGTCAATAGTGGAAGTATTTGTGAAAAAACGAAAGGAAAACATGCGATAACTATGGTTACCAAACCGACCACTATGGTAGTTTTCTTTCGAGAATGGTTAAAGAAAATAGCCTGGGCAGCCAAACCTGCCCTATAAAGATTGGTTATGGCGGTGGTCCATCCTGCTACAATTACGATTACAAATCCAGACCAACCAAGCGCATAGTAAGCCACATCTCCAGGATCAAGTTCCACTATTGATTTTCCTAATATCACGGCAGCTCCTGCGCCCATAATACCTGCGGCAATCCAGGCAACGTAATGACCAAACATCATCCCTGTACTTGTAGCCAATCCATAAGACTTCTTCTTTGCGAAACGTAGTAAGGCCATATCAATTAGCCCAAAATGGGTAATGGTATTGGCCGCCCAGGCAAAACCTATTACTTCAACCAATCCAATCCCAGGTTCTCCGTTACTATCAAATCCGGTCCATATTGATTGATTTCCCAAGGTTATAAAATCATCCCATCCAGCGGGTAAGGTCTTGCCCAAAACGTCAAGACTTAATGCAGGTAAAAGCACCATTGCACCGCTCGTAAACATCACGAACAACCAGGGAGCGCAGATACTAGAAAATTCTGAAACAGCATTGAACCCATATAGGGCAATAGCAACCACAACTATTCCAACCGCAAAAACAATCAAAACAAACCAGGCATTAGTAGGATACCAGTTGAGTTGGGCCGGTATGTCAAAAGCAAACCGAACCGCTGTCGCTGATACCGTAATCATGGCAGCAGAAATAACCGAAAAGATGATAACATTCGCCCAATTGTAGAGCTTGGTCATCGAATCACCTGCGATTTTATTGAGATAAGTATAAAGACTTAGTCTTGTATCCACCGCAATGGGCGAAGTAATAAATGTCCAGCTGAGAACAGCCAAAACATTACCAATCAATAGGCCCAGTACAATATCCAATGTTTTAGCACCTAATGCTACAAAGGTGGCTCCTATAACGAACTCGGTTGCGGCGACATGCTCAGCAGCGTATAATCCAGCAAAATGGGGCCAGTTATGAAGTTTATTTTTGGCAACTGGTAATTGTTCTTCGTCTATGGCTTCAAACTCTTGAAAATTGTCGGTCATGCGTGTATTTTGGGTTGGGTCTCAATTGTTATTTAAATATGATTGTAATCCACCGCAACTATGCATTTTTGTATGGTAAGAAAATGACATTTTAAGCCTCTTGCAAAATACTTATCAGGATTCGTGCAACACATTTATCTGATGCTCCTCCATCCTATAATATTTCATGAAAAAATCCTCCATTATAAGATTCATGAAGCTCAGTATAAAACAGATTCTAAATTGTATCAGCATTCTTTCCAACCAATGAAAGCTTATTCCTACACTTATATAGCGCCATCCTTTCCATTCTACTTATTGTATATGTAATATATAAAAGACTTTGGATATATAATAACGCTGTCCATAGGCAAAGCAAGGTAACCATTTCCTGATTTTCAGCAATATCAAGTAGCTAAGCGTTTACAATTTTCTTACCTGTATGGATATCTTTGAACCTAAGTATTAAATTTAAATGGATGGTTACATTTTCTCATGGCAATCCTCAAAAATTACTGGAACTTGAAATTGGGAAGCACCTTTCAAATTAATGATTAATCCCAACGGTATGCTTCTTAGTCCGCTCCATCCTCCAAGCCATTCAAGTATTTCGCTAAAACAAATCCCATACTAAAACAGCCCTGCAATAAATAGCCACCTGTAGGAGCATACCAATCTAGCATTTCACCTATTGCATATGAATTGGGTATTTTTATAAGCTTAAAATGCTCATCTAGCTCATCCAAGGCAATGCCACCGATGGTAGAAATGGCTTCATCCAATTCTCCAGCGGATTTGATAATTAATGGAATCGATTTGATGGTAGGCATAAGCAGCTCAGGACTTGAGAAAATATTTTTGTCGCAGAATTGCTTTAAAAGGCCAATAGAAGTGCGATCCAGATTTAAATCTTTACTTAAAATATCTGTCACTTTAGACCGTCTAGAACGTTTGTATTTAGCCTTCAACTGATCTATCGTCATAGTAGGCTTCAAGTCCAAGTGGATAACAACATTTTCTCCTTCAATTAGTTTTTCTTGAATGCTTCGGCTTAAGGCGTAAATGGCATTCCCCTCAAGCCCAAATTTGGAAATATTTAACTCCCCTTTAGAAAATTGACCCTGGAAAGTCAAAGCGATGTTTTTCAAAGGCTTTCCTACGTGAGTAGCAATAAAATTCTCATTCCAGTCAACTTCGAAAGCACAATTGGCTGCGTGTAATGCCTGTACCTTAACATCTCGCTTTTCAAAGTGATTTTTCCAGTTCCCATCAGAGCCAGTAACTTTCCAGCTTGCTCCTCCTAAAGCAAATACAACAATATCAGCCTCAATGTCTTCAGTATCTTCAAAACACAATTGTCCATCCTTATTCCAACCCTCCCACTTGGTGTCTAGCTGAAATGCTATTTCCTTGGCTGATATAATAGCAGTAATTTTATTAAGGACCTCAATAGGTTTTATTCCCATTTCAGGAAAAACCCGATTACTGGAACCAATGAACGTTGGGATTTTATGCTTGTTAAGCCAACTTATCAGGTCCTGATTGCTGAACTGCCGAAGGACAGGAGCCATAAATTCTCTTGGAAAATATTGATTTGTGAGGGCTTCTAAGGTAGCATTGTAAGTCAGGTTCAAGCCTCCTTCACCAGCCACCAGAAATTTTCTACCCACTGTCTTTTTCTTATCAAAAAGGGTCACTTTATATTTTTTTGTGTCTAGCTCTGCTGCGAGTATAAGTGCGGCAGGACCTCCGCCAATAATTATTATCTTCTTCATCTAAAAAAAACAAGTGATTCTTTAACCCAGATCATGCAATAAAATTTTCTGACCATTCTCAGCCCACCCTGATCTTTATTCAGGAGAAGAAATGAAACACCAAGAAAATCAGGGTTTATTTGACCTTTGGATTTTCAATTCGTTTTCAATGCGCAAAATACGATCAATATGTTTGTCTGCCAATTTTTGATGTAGGACATCAAAGGGAAGAATGGGATTTCGCACATTTGCTGTGGTGTAAATACCCTGCCGGTAAAGCAGGCGTTTAAAAAAATGTATGGAGATGTCCAGGTGTTGATTGGAGAAGGCCAGGACAGGAATGATCTTCTCAAAAAGGGCTTCAGCATTCTCAGATTTTCCTTCCTCAAAAAGACGGTAGATGGTGGTGTAAATATAATGCATGCCTGTTGGCATAAATGCATGAACCCCACGGTGCAGTCCTTCCATCATTTGAGATACAGCCCAACCCCCACTGACATTCAATTTCCCTTTTGTCAATTCCAAAATCCGTGAATATTTGGGACCTGCCGGAACAGTTTCAATTTTCAAACACCGGAAGGCGTCCACCTTTTCGAATAGCTCACAAATTAGCTCATCCGACAAGCCATATCCTGTAGCATTCCAATCTTGAAGCATGATCATTTCTGGATCAAGCTCAGCCAATTCCATAAAATGATTTCTAAACTGATTTTCATTAACAAATGGAATTTGAAACAGGATATTTTTACAACCTAGGTTAAGATAGGATTTTAAAAGTGCTTTGCTTTTAGATAAGTCCTGTTCCCCAGCACCACCGATAACAGGTATTTTGCCCTCTACAGTTTCCAAAACCATAGCCAAGATCTTCTGTCGTTCTATATGGGATAATTTATACACTTCCGCGGCCATGGCAGGCACCAATATACCTGCAACACCTGCCTTTAAGGCCTCAAGTACATTTACTTTTAAAGCATCAAAGTCAATGGAATCCTCTTTGGTAAAGGGGGTATTGAGCACCGTAACAATCCCCTTTAATGAGTAAAGTTCTTTCCCAACTGGTGATTTGCTATTCGATTGCAAATTTATTGTTTGATCAGCCATACATCGGTAACACGTGATTGCTTTCTCCAATTCAGATGCTCTTCATCCGGTTTATCAAAACTTATTTTTAATTTACCCTCCTTGATCAATTCTTTGGAAAGGGGAAATTCTTTAAACTCCTCAAAGCCTTTATCATATTTTGTAGGTTCCAGCAATTGACCGTTGGCCCTTAAAAGTGCTTCACCAAAACCGGAAACCCTGATCATATAATTGGCATTTGGGTCCAAACCATTGTATGCTAGGGTTGGAGTAAACTGGAACAGTTGGGTAGACAATCTTTTTCTGCTGCGCCCCTCATTCTCCCATAAAAAGTCAATGGCATCATCTGTTTTGGAAGTAACATGTTTGGCATCAGCACTGGACACATTGTCATAAAAGCTACCTTCCCCAGGAAATTCATAGGTGCTTATGAATCCCAATCGGGCTAATTTTTCTGCTTCAGAATCAAATGCCTTAATTTTATTGAACTCATCTTCCAACCACCACCTGTTGTTTAAGGGGTAGTCAATAAAATCCAAGACGGCACCTCTCTCAGCACTCCTTGCCTGATATTTATCCACGCTGGTCTGCGCACCAATGGATTGAAATAGCTTTTCACCATAGACAAAAACCTTCTTTTTCAGGTCTTGTGAGACCATTTCAGAATCCGCTTTATCAAGATGATGCAAGGCTTCCTCCATGGCTTTGTCCGCTCCAATGGAGTTGGCGTTTGCCAGTATTTCATAAGCTTCCACTTCCAGCCCTTTTTCGAAGGCAAGCCTATCCTGAATATAGGCATCGTAATAGGCCCGCATCAGCAATTGCTGCCATCTCCAATTATCTACCAATTGGGGATTATTTTCTTCCAACCTTTTCCATAAGGCCAGGCTTTCTTTGATTGAGGTATTTTCCAGGACAGGACCATCCCAATTCTTTTCCAAGGCGAATATGCCTTGAGTTACTTCTACTGCTACTTCCGGGCCAAAGTAAAATTGAGAATATTCAAGGACAATTTCTTGGGGATCTTTACCAGCATCCCAACCCAATTGGCTCCAAATCGCCTTATTAACATCGTCGTGGGAACCGTCAGAATAGGTGATAAAACCATCAGTATATTTTGAATCCCTGTTGAAAAGCTCAGTATACATTAGAGGTTGTGGGTTGCAAGGCTCTCTACCTAAAGTCAAAGCAAATGCCTGGTCCCAGTTATCTACCGGATATTGACACCTTACCGTATGGGTAATGTCTGGATAAAACCGGTGCAGGTATTTTTCAGGCAATAACTTTCTCTCTAATTCAATGGGAGGACTACTAGGCCCATAAACCAATCCTCTGAGCCAATCAGGATTATTTTGTTCTAAGTATTCGAAAAAATAATCAACTTTTTCTTTATTAAACCCCTGCAAAGAAACCCAAATACCTGCATCCGGATGATATTTTTTTAATATTGCAGACAAATCGTTTAGATAGGGTATTAATTGGGCCGGATGGTTTTCTCCTGGGTCACCACCAGGAACAAACACCCCATCTAATCGAGGACATTTGGCATAAAATGCTTCTTGCTCTTCAAGCCCCTGCAGGTGGGCATTTTTTACAGTCAGATCATGAGGTGCTGGAGTCCATACCCAATAATCAGCATCGTATTTTTCGCAAATTCTGCTAAGTTCCACTTCCATGATCTGCGGATCAATCTTAAAATGGGGACTCGAATTTGCTTCTTGAAAAGGAATATTCTCAAAACTATTGGCACCAAAAAGTACCTGTTCTCTAAAATGTTGATCGAATTGATCTACCGTCCAGGCATCCCAGGAATTGGCAGTATTTCGATAGCCAAACTGATGACCACGAAGGGCATATTCTGGCGCTTCAGAAAAATCAATGTTAGAATCAATGGAAATATTTCCTTTGCTCATTTTGGCCGTTCTTAGCAACTTTCCAATACAATAAAGAATCCCTCTCGCATCTGCTCCAACGATCCATAACGTATTTTTCCCGTCATTAGACGCATGGTAAATGCGGTATCCTTCTTTTTTTAACTCCTGAGCATCTTCAGCACTTTTAAAAGGTAGCTCCTTTCCAAACAATTGTTTATCACTCGAAAGGGCGAGGGCAATGGTGATATTGGCATCCCAATTGTTGTTTTTCTCCAGGGAAATCCCCGTGCGTTTTTCAATTTCTTCAATAAGAACAGTTGCTGAAGTTTCTTGCATGGTTGATTTAATATTGGGCGATATTAAAACCTTTGCAGAAGAAAGGTTCAGGTCTTTTGACCCTTCAGTTGCACAGGAGGTTAATGTACCTGCAACCATAAATAGCAGCCAAATAGCTCGTCTTATTTCCATCTTTTTTAACCATTTAATTTATTGAATTGGGTAGTTTAAGCTCCCCCGTAGTTTTTCTCATACCAGGGTTCTACAAAAACCTATTAGACCCCAATATTTAATACTCTAGTTTAATCGAATCCTACCAATGTGGCAAGCTGAAAAAGATAGTAACGTTGCAAAAAAACAGTCTTTAGTAAATATTTAACCTTAGGCCCTGAAACGGGTAACATTCCTACTATTGTGCAATGAAGCGGGTGGTGACTAAATAGAAATGAAACCATTATGGCCGCAGGGATCCTTTTATATCAAGAATACCTCGCAATTATAATCTATTGGCTAGCAGATGAGACTTTATTCCCGACTTCAAATTGTGGTCAAATTGATGTTTTGGGATTGGTGCCATTACTGGGTATTAGATTTACTTTGGGAGATAGGGGAGAAAAGGAAATAGTTGGTTCAAATCAAATTTTTGAGTATGGTAAAATAGAAGGTACTCCCTTCATTTTCTTTAGAATCTACCCATATCTCTCCTCCGTGCATATTCACTATTTTTTCACAATGCGCCAGACCAATGCCAGTTCCTTCATAATTACTACGCTTATTTAGCCTTTTAAAAATGGCGAAAACATTGCGTTTGTCTTTTTCTGCAATTCCAATTCCATTGTCTTTTACAGAGAATTTGTAGTATTCAGGATCATCATGTTCCGCAATATGAATTTCTGGATTGACTCCTTCTTTTTGAAATTTTATTGCATTGCCTATTAAATTTTGCAACAAAAGACGAAACTCCATCCTATAGCCATCTATTACCGGAAGCTTATCAAAAGAAATCGAAGTATTTTTTGTTTCTAATGTAGCCCCAAGGTCTTGAATTATTTCGCGAATTATTTCATTGGTATCAACAGTTTCTAACTCTTTTTTTCTACCTATCCTTGAGAAGTCCAACAGGCCTTTAATCAATTCGCTCATTCTATCTGTAGCCTCTACCATAAAGTTTAGGGACAATTGAGCATCTTCATCTAATTTATTATAGTATTCTTCATGTAAAAGTTCAATTAGGGTTCTTACTGTTCTCAAAGGCTCTTGTAGATCATGTGAAGCTATATAAGTGAATTGTTCAAGCTCCTTGTTCTTCATTTCAAGATCCCCATATTGCACAGCCAATAAGGTATGTTTGGTAATATCTTGCCGGATAGTGAGGAATTGATAAATTTCACCTTGTTCATTTTTAAAGGGAACAATTGCCGTATTTACCCAATAAAATTTACCGTCCTTGGTTTTATTCTTAATTCCACCAATCCAGATCTCACCCCCAATAACTTTTTTCCATAATTCGGCGAAAAACTCTTGCGAATGGTAGCCAGAATTAAAAATCCTATGTGTCTTTCCAATAAGCTCTTCTCGATCATAATTGGACACTTCACAGAATTTATCATTTACAGATAGGATGGTTCCATTTACATCTGAGATATCAACCAGAGAACTACTGTCCAAGGCATCTTTGTACTGTCTTATTTCATCAATCGAGGCATGTAAGGCTCTTTCATACTTAGCTTTTTCATCCTCTACAGTATTCAATTGTATTGAAATCGTGAAAATATTGCTCAATGATCCGATAATAGCTATAATGGAATAAACAATAAACCCAGCATTAACAGCTACCATTTTTTCATTTACCAAATATAAAAACAAAAGGCCAAATACAATAGTCCCCATAAGCATAGTAGGCACGGCCTTTTTTACCACCTTGCTTCCTTCATAGTTGCCAAAAAGCAAGGTATTGATTGTTTTATTTATGTTATTCAGAAATAAAAATCCTGAGAACCAGAATAAAATTATAGAGGAATGAATTGGTATGGGTATTAAAAAACCAGAATCTCTCCCTGGAAGATTTAGTACATAGGAAATAACCGAAACAAAATTCAAAAGTAATATTACAAATAAAACATATTGGGTAATTTTATTTATTTTTTTTGAACTTGATTCCATTCCCCAAATAGAAAGGGCTAATAATAAGAAACAAAATGCCGTTCCGAGAGACATCCTCCCTTGGAAATTTAATAAGTCCTTTTCATTTATAATGGAAGTGCCAATACTACTTATATCCCTCCAAAAATATTGGCAAATAGTAAGTAGGGCTATGATCATAACAACAATGATAGTGGCCCTGGACAGCATTAAAAAACGACTTGATTTCCTTTGTGAAGCCAACACTCCCAAACTCAATAGGAAGAAACAAACAGCAGTAGCAAAATCCATTGGTGGTACAACTGGCACCCAATTCAATGTCGAATATTTACCGAATAACCATAAACCAATGATAATTGAACTGATCATCAATGTTAATAAGCCAATAATCTTAATATTCTTTGACTTCCTGGCCTTAAATTCTGATGTCATCACAATCAATTTTCTTAAATTTGAATAATGCTTTCCATTGTAAAAGCGTCTTTTTTTAATGGTATGGCTAACTTTACAACAGTTTTTTGTAAAGAGAAATCCATTCTAAAGTAGCATTCAAGCTGAAAAATCAATCGGCCGCGTTAAACCAAATTTTTAAGAATCGTAAAATGAAAGGTGCTGCCTTCATTTTCTTTAGAATCTACCCATATTTGACCTCCATGCATATGAACAATCTTTTCACAATGCGCCAAACCAATGCCAGTACCTTGGTAATTACTCCGCTTATTAAGCCTTTTAAAAATAGCGAAGACATTGCGCAAGTTCTTTTCAGCAATACCAATTCCATTGTCTTTCACAGAGAATTTCCAGTAATCATTTTCATCCTGAACAGAAATGTGAACTTTTGGACAGCTTCCCTCCTTTTGAAATTTTATACCATTACTGATCAAATTCTGGAGCAAAAGCCGAATTTCAACTTTATAAGCCTTTAAAACAGGTAGCTCATCGGAGGTAATGTCAGCTTTTTCTCCTTCTATTACAGTCGTGAGGTCAACAATTATTTCCTGTATAATTTTATTGCTATCAACAGTTTGAATTTTTTTTGTGCGACCAATTCTAGAATAGTCCAAAAGCCCTTTAATTAAATCACTCATTCTATCTGTAGCCTCTATCATGAAATCAAGTGACATTTGCGCCTCTTCATCTAATTTGTCGGAGTAATTTTCTTGTAAAATGTCGATCATACTTCTAACTGTTCTCAGCGGTTCTTGTAAATCATGGGAAGCGATATAGGTGAATTGTTCAAGCTCTTGGTTCTTTTGCTTAAGATTCTCAAATTGAACGGCCAATTGAGTATGTTTGGTGATATCTTGCCTAATGGTTAGAAACTGATAAATTTCTCCAAGTTCATTTTTAAAGGGGACAATTGCCGTATGTACCCAGTAAAATTTACCGTCTTTGGTTTTGTTTTTTATACCTCCAATCCAAATTTCTCCACTATTAATTTTTGCCCATAGATCTGAGAAGAAGTCGTTAGTGTGAAAACCAGAATTAATTATTTTATGGGTTTTTCCAACTAGTTCATTTCGATCAAAATTCGATACCTCACAGAATTTATCATTGACAGAAATAATTGTTCCATTTACATCAGAAATATCAACAAGAAAACTGCTATCCAATGCTTCCTTATACATCTGAATTTCTTTGGTAGAAGCTCGGAATGCTTTTTCGTACATGTCTTTTTCATGTTCTTTCTTATTAAATTTAATAGCAACCACAAAAACATAACTAATTGAAACAAAAACAGCAATGACGGCATAGACAATGATACCACTGTTCATTTCTACTATATTGTTATTTGTCAGGTATAGTAATATAAAAGTCATCAACAAAATCATGGTAAAATTGTAAGGCGCGACCACTTTTAACAATTTACTTCCTGCATAATTGCCATAAAGCAATTCATTGAAATCTTCGGTGGCATTTTTATGGGATATTATCCCGGCAAGCCAGAAAAAAATCAGGGACGTATGAATTGGTGATGCTATCAAAAAACTGGAGATGTTTCCCGGAATATTCAAAACAAAAATAATTGCTGAAGCGAGATTAAGTAAAAGCACAGCAAACATTATGAATTGAGTAATTGTCTCAACTATTATTGACTTAGAATTCACTCCCCAAACTGAAATGCCCATTGAAAAAAAGGATATTGCAGTTGCAATGCTCATTTTTCCAGGAAATTTAAAAAAATAATTTTCGTTTAAAATTGAAATTTTGGCAATAAAGTTAAACTGGAAATAGTATTGACCAATAGTTATCAATGAAATAATCAAAACAAATGCGATCGTAACCCTGTTTAACAACAAAAAAAGATCGGATTTTTTTTGAGAAGTTAGTACACCCAAACTTAATAAAAAGAATGAAAGGGCAGTAACAAAACTCATAGGCGGAACACGTGGAATAAGGCTTAGAACCGCATCCAAATTAAAAATCCATAAACTAATGACAATTGTACTAATCGCCAAAGTTATTAAGCTAATTTTTTTAATATTTCTAGACTTCCTGACTTGTAATTCTTTCGTCATATATGGTTAAAAATAAAACTCGGTTTTTCTAACTATTGGTGAAATTAATAAAAAAAAATTCTTTTCTAAACTAGTCATTTACGCAATAAAAAATCTATAATTTCATTTAATTAAATGACATATACTTATTGACTCTTTTACAATTAAACTAAGCATTAAAAAATACTTTTTTCAAGGTTTAGAATAAAAAAAATTTATCTATTCTATTTAAAGTATTCATCTACAATTTCTTCAATCATTTTCACGGTTAAAGGCTTATTACGATACCCACTTATTGTAGAGAAACGTTTGGCCTTAGTTACATCGTCCGGGTTCAAGGAGGTAGTCAACATGATTAAAACAATATCTCCGCGATAGTTATGGTTTAATTTTTCATATTCCTCTAAAAACTCCCAACCGTTCATTATAGGCATGTTAATATCCAGGAAAATAATATTGGGCTGTGGTGAAGATTCACTTCCTTTTGGTTGAAGATATTCCAATGCTTCTAAACCATTTTCAACAACTACAATGTTATCTGTACAAGCTGATTTTTTAATGGCAAATTTATTGATGAAATTAGTGGCTCTGTCATCATCAATTAGTAGGATGGTATCTAGCTTCATTGTCATAATTGTAGAATTTTTTTAATAAAAAAAAAATTAAATGGACAATACTCCTTTTTATTATTGATGATAGAAAATGTACAAAAATTATTTATAAATAACAAATATTTCTTTAAAACTTATATTTTAATACAAAATATTGATTCCCACCTATTTACACAATATTATATCAAAATAACACTTGATTAAATTTTGCTCCCATCTTCAACATAAAATGGTTAATTTAAAAGGCAAAATCCTTTATGAGAAATTAAGGACAGGTTAACATTCACTTTGGAACAGTAAAAGAAGCTACCGCTTGGTCCAGCCAACCGCTAACTGTTTCTAGGGCGTTTTGCTATTCCATACAAATCAAAGAAACCTTAATCCAGCTATAAATCTTTTATAAAAAAAAAATTAAACGAAAATCCTCCAAATTTGAGCCACTAAGAAAGTGACAATAAAACCAGCAATAACCGGAAGTACTGAAGCTACTACGGTCCATTTTACAGAATTTGTTTCTTTGTAAATGGTGTATATGGTAGTGCTACAAGGGTTATGCAACAAACTAAATAACATTACATTCACAGCTGTAAGTAAAGTCCAACCACCTGCCTTCAAAATATCTGCGGTAGCTGTTACAGAGTCAAGCTCAAACATTACACCATTCCCAACGCCTGCTGCAATTCCTGTAACCATTACCGTAAGCATCAATATGGTTGGTATCACAATTTCGTTGGCAGGAATGGCCACAATATAGGCCAACAGAATCACTCCGTTTAAGCCTAAAAGAAATCCGAACCCATCAAATGAATCAATTAACCAGGAGGCAATACTTTCATCACCTATAAAAATATTAGAAATCAACCAAATGACTGCTCCCGCAGGGGCTGCGAAAACAATCGCTCGCCATAGCACAATTAAAGTTCGATCGATTAATGAGGTATAAATGGTTTTCCAAAAAACAGGTGGTCTATAAGGAGGCAACTCCAAATTAAAAGTTGACACTTCTCCTTTCAATACGGTTTTGGACAAGGCCCAGGAAAAGAAAAACATAAAGGCAATCCCCAAAACAGCTATACTTATTACGGCCGTTAATGACGCCAAACTTGAATAAGAGGCAGGAACAACAGCACCTATAAATATGGTGGCCAATAATATTTGAGTTGGCCAACGCCCATTACACAAAGAAAAGTTATTGGTAATAATGGCAATTAAACGCTCCCGGGGACTATCAATAATACGCGTTGCAACCACTCCTGCAGCATTACAACCAAAGCCCATACTCATAGTGAGTGCTTGCTTGCCATGTGCACCAGATTTCTTAAAAAGCTTGTCCATATTGAATGCAACCCTTGGCAAATACCCGAAATCTTCCAATAGGGTAAACAAAGGGAAAAAGATGGCCATTGGTGGCAGCATCACTGCTACGACCCAAGCTACTGCCAAATATACGCCATCAAATAAAAAGCCGTTTAACCACCAGGGAAAGCCAATATTAGTTCCAAGATTTTTCAGCATTGGGTGAATATTGTCCAAAAGCAATGCAGCTAGCATGGAAGAAGGGTAATTGGCACCAATGATAGTCAGCCACAAAACAGCTCCTAGAATAAAAAGCATGATAGGAAAGCCCCAAATTCTACTGGTAACAATTTTATCTATTTTAGCATCTAGTCTAAATTTGGATTTTTCGTTGTCTCTGGTAACTGCATCCTCTACAATTTTAGAAGCATCTGAATAAATACTTTCGGCTAAATTATCATGAAAATCATCTCCGATTTCCCATCGCAACTCTTCTGATAATGCGATTATGTCATCTATATTTTTAGTACTCATCGGTTGCTATATTGCCTGTTTTTAACGCTTCTATTATCTGAGTATCTCCTTCCAATAATCTAAAAGCAATCCACCTGCTATTTGAAATATTGGGGTATTCTTTTTGAATTGTTTCACTCAATTTCTGAACTGAATGCTCAATATTTTTAGGGATGTTTTTTATCCTGCGGGGTTTGCATTGAATCTTCCCATTGGCCAATTCACTTATGGTTTGAATGAGTTCCGGAATACCTCTTTGAAACCGTGCACTAGTTGGAACAACAGGAATCCCAAGGTCTTTTGATAAAATCCTGGTATCTATTTTAATGTTATTTCTTTCTGCCTCATCTATCAAGTTCAGGCATAAAACGGCATTATTGGTAATTTCTAAAATTTGCAAAACGAGGTTTAAATTTCGTTCTAAGCGGCTGGCATCTGCTACAATTACCGTAACTGTGGGCTTGCCGAAAAGGATAAAATTTCTAGCAACTTCTTCATCTTCCGAAGTAGACAATAAAGAATAGGTCCCTGGTAAATCTACCAATTTATATTTTTGCTTATTGTATTCAAAAGCGCCTTCAGCTCTTAATACGGTTTTCCCAGGCCAATTCCCCGTATGTTGTCTTAAACCAGTAAGGGCATTAAAAACCGTACTTTTACCTGTATTTGGATTGCCTGCAAGTGCCACAACAAAATCAAAATCGTCGGTTTTTACACCTAATTTTTTTAGTCCCTCAGCATTAAAAAGGCCACAAGTTTCGCAAGCACTATTCGTCTTATTTTCCATTACTCATTTCTGTTTATTAAAATTTTTGACGCTTGGTCTTTCCTCAAAGCAATGGCTGTCCCTTTTATAAAGTATGCTTTTGGGTCACCCAAAGGGTTTAATAAATCAATGGCTACAGTTGCACCTTTTACGAAACCTAAATCTAACAATCGCCTTCTACTTTCTCCCCTACATTCTTTCGATAATCCAACAATTATTGCCTTTTCATCTAATTTCAAACTGGATAAACGGGCAATATTTTCTTCTTGTATTTCATTTTTCTCTGATACTGATATGGTAATGTTTCCTGCTACTATTGGTGCCAAAACAAATTGTTCTCCTTCTGAATGAAAAACTACGCGGGTATGGTTATTTTCTATAATTCTAATAGTTGAGTATAGGTGTATGTTCTCTGCCAATATCTGCTTATAAATAATATCTGGTTCATCTTCAATATGAATAATTTGACCGATATCATTTTCTTTAAGCGATGACAAAGGCACCCCCCTTTTGCTTTTCATTTTACCTTTACTTGTTGGTATGGGGTCTCCGTGTGGATCAAACCTTGGATTACCTAAAAGTTCAGATAATTTATCAATCTCAGATTCACTTAATTCATGTTCTTTTTCTTCTGCTCTTGCGTGCCATTCTTCCTTATGAAAACCAGTTTTTTCAGATAAATATTTTTCCCACAACCTGTGTGCTCTAATGATTTGAAATGCATATTCATTTCCATTTGCAGTTAGTTTATAGCTGTCTTTTTCTAAAACAATTAATTCATTGTCCATCATTTTTTTGAGACTTTCAATAATCAATGAATTGGAAAAGTTTAATGAATTTGTCAGGTCACTAGTGGTTATTGAGTTATTGGATATTTGATTGTGATACAAGAACTTTAATATATCCTCAATGATTACTTTATCCTTTTGTTTATTGCCGCTTTTCAGAACAAAATAAATTCCACTTTTTGGTCTGAAAACAAAAAAAAGCACCAAACAAATTCCAAAAAAAATGGCAAGAGCTGTTAAAGGGTTATAATTCATCTTTTGAAGTATAAATTTTATATTATGTTTTTGGAAATATTAAGTGGTTTTTCATTTATTTAAATCATGAAATACTAGTCAAACACTTATTTATCAAACACTTAAATTTAAACACCAATTACAAGGTGCTTTTGGGCTAAAATAAAGCTTGGTCATCTGTTACTTTAACAAAAAACCTCTCCTTTTAGATCTTCTTTTAAATAAAACAAAAGGTTAAAATTGGGTGCAACCTTAATATTAGCATCAGAAAACATACTGTGATGAGGGTCAACTTTCGGGATAATTAAAAAAGGAACTCAATCGACTTGTCCATTTACCCAAATGAAGTTGTTCCAATTGGTATACAATGTCGCTTTCTTAATTGACAATACTATAAAGTTAAGGTATTTAGCCAACTATTTTTTGTCACCTAAAATGATTTTATACTAATTCTCATTGATTAACCTGGGCTATGCAATAGGTTTCCTAACTTTTTTCAGCCTGCCCTGGTCTTTATTCAGGCTAAGTGGTGTGATTACGAGAAACGGAGGCCATGTGGGGACGATTTCATCGTTCCGCCATGGTAAACCTGTCTAACTGATAGACAGAGTGGGAAACAGCAACGATTGACGGATTTTAAAGCAAATCATACAAAATAAGCCCTGCTATAAAACGCTCCTTTATGACAATGGCTGTATATTAGCAAACGTAAAAATTACTTTTGGAAGAAATTCCCTATCATTTAGCATAAATTATGAAGCGTATATTTTCAAACTTACTGTTTAAGGTTTTTCTTGCCATAGTATTGGGGCTTATTTTCGGGCAATACCTACCGGAATCAATAAACCGGATATTTACCACATTCAATGCATTTTTCGGACAGTTTTTAAATTTCGCTATCCCGTTAATTATAATGGGTTTAATAATGCCTGCCATTGCTGATTTAGGGAAAGGGGCAGGGAAATTATTATTGCTTACTGCTGCCGTTGCTTATGGATCGACCTTGTTTTCAGGGTTTATGACCTATTTTGTAACTTCCAGCATATTTCCACAGCTTTTGGCTTCCCATATTAATGATGTTGCCCCAATTGCCGGGGAGGGCCCGCAATTAACGCCTTACTTTAGCATTACGATTCCGCCATTATTAGATGTCATGTCATCATTGGTGCTGGCTTTTGTGATTGGCATAGGACTCTCCTACCAGGAGAATTCCAGTTTAAAATCGGTGGTTAATGACTTTCAGAAAATCATCATGCAAGTGATAGAGAATGTCATCATCCCGCTTTTGCCACTATTCATCCTCGGCATATTTGCAAGCATGTCTTTTAGCGGACAAGTCTTTTCAATTCTGTCCGTATTTATAAGCATAATCGGCGTTATTTTCGCCTTACATATTTTACTATTATTGCTTCAATACAGCATTGCAGGGTTGGTTACGAAGAAAAACCCTTTAAAATTATTGGTCACAATGATGCCTGCCTACTTTACGGCACTGGGTACACAATCTTCTGCAGCTACTATTCCAGTAACCTTGGAACAAACCCTCAAAAATGGTGTTTCCGATAAAATTGCAGGTTTTGTCATTCCCTTATGCGCGACCATTCACCTGTCTGGTAGTATCATGAAAATCACTGCTTGCGCCATGGCATTGATGATATTATTTGGTATGCCATTTACTTTTGCGCTCTTTTCAGGATTTATTTTCGTTTTGGGAATCGCTATGATTGCAGCACCAGGAGTACCTGGGGGCGCAATTATGGCCGCTGTTGGTATTCTGCAATCCATGTTAGGCTTTAACGAAGAAATGATAGGCTTAATGATTGCTTTGTACATCGCTATGGATAGTTTTGGCACTGCTTGTAATGTTACAGGCGACGGGGCGATTGCCATCGTTTTAGATAAAGTAACAAAAGAAAAGTTGGCTGCTTAAAACTCAAATAGGAAGTATCTATTTAGGGATAGATCACTTCTCGGAAAAACCTACCTTAAGAAATCCTTTAGTATAACCACCTCTAACTCTTTATAGCTAAACATACATTTGGGTGTTAAAGACTGTGAAATTCAACGAATCCAAAAAACCCCGAAAGGGGTGAAATATTTGTAGCCAGGGGCATCAGCCCCTGGTAAAAACCATGAGCACAACACGATTTTGGCGGTATTGTTGCTTTTTTTCTGCAACAATGCTGACAAAATCTCGATCGAGCTTAGCTAATCTCACGTAATTCTTTTCTAAAAGCTTTAAGCCCTAATTCTTCTGGACCAATGGATCAAGCTAAGTACCCACGCTTCAATCTCCAGTCCAAGCGCTCATTTAAACCCTATTCCTCATTGCTTTCTTTAAAACTTCTCAACTCCAGAGACAACCGATCACCAATGCACCTGCTAGATTTATAGGGAATTATTAATCTGTTTAAATCACGAATTGAAGTGGGAATATCAAAAAAAAAGGGGGGAATATTTTGAAAACTAATAAATACTTAGTTAATTAAACTGGATTATGCGTAGAGGAAAACAAAAAGCTCAACTTCGCCATGTTATTATACCCTTATTCTAAAACTAAGAAAATCAATAGTTTTAATAGGAGATAGTAAATGATTTTACAGAAAATTGAAACGGTTTTGTTCAATGAATAAGGAAAGCTAAAATCTACATACAGAGATGGAAAATTTGACACAGTTGCTACCATCATGTGGTCGTATGAGCTGGGGTTGTATATTCTATTTTTTGATTGCCTGTATATCCATGTCTTGTGAAAAGGGCAATATAGACCAGGAAAATCAGATCATGGAGTATACCGTAGATACAGTCCTAATTGACTCAAAAGAGCAAATATTGGGTGTTTCAGGATATATGAATGTTTCCGACTTGGATGATGATGAAAAATCCTTTTTCCTGTTTAATTACCATGATCTTTCCATAGACGAAATCAACCTCGATCGGAAGGAGTTTGTCAAAACCTATCCCTTAGTTGCTGAAGGACCCAATGGGGTAGGGAATGCTATCTTTTGGCTGCAGGTATTAGATGATAATCTATTTTTTACGAAATCAGGGCCCTTCTCTACGGTTATTGATAGAAACGGGCGTGTAGTTAAAAAGATCAATTGGCTTACTGCAAAGGATTCCGTAGGAGATCCATTTGGTGATACACCGCCGAGATCGGAAGTAGTAGTAGACACCAAAAATTGGCGGGTGATGGGTACTAATCTTGATTTCTTTAAATCGACAGCTTTTTTGGGTATCCTCTCAGTTGATGAGAAATTAGTAAAAAATATCTATGTAGATACTGAGAATTCGTTTTCTAATTATTTCCTAAAGTTTCCCAATAATTTCCGACCCCCATGGGTATATCTGCGGACTGACGAAAACTACACCTACGTAAGCCACCAATATTCCAATGAAATTTTCCTATTCCATCCAGAGGGTGAGCTTGTGAAAATTATTCAGTATGAACCGAAATTAACGCCTAGCCGGGCAAAAGCACCAGAAGTTTTAATTAGCACTCGGGAAAAAGTTCGACGCGAAAGCCGGAAGCTATTGGAACAAGTCCGTTTTGAAGCTCCGGTATGGGACAAAGTAAAGCGGCGCTACTTCCGATTGTCTGCAAAACGGATCTTTGAGGACGGACCAGAGGACGAAATCTTACCGATCAGAAAGACTCATGTATTTTTAACGGTGTTCGATGCAGAGTTTAACCTCATTTCAGAGGTGGAACTTAAGGAGTTGTTTGCCGAGCAATATAAATACTTTGCTAAGGACGGAAAGCTTTGGGTATGTAAAAATTTTTCGGATGAACTTGGATTTCTTGTGTTTGATTTTTAAAATACTTTTCTCCGCATATATCTAAACTTAGGCCTACAGCAGTACATTCTTTTCGAATTGGTTCCGTCTGTGACGAGAGATAAATAGCATGATCAAATCTTTTAAAAATATAGGGCATGAATTCCATCTAATGCTTTCAAAATACAGCGATACAATCAATAATCATGGGTACTAATCCTTGGGGAAATAATAACAAATCACAGATTTTGGCGGTATTGTTGCCTTTTTTTCTGCAACAATGCTGACAAAATCGCTACTTAGTTTAGACATCCTACATTAATTTTTTTAAATTTTAGCATTCCAAATAACCCTGTTATAGCTAAAAATTACTTATTATATTGACGCTAACTTTTAAAATTCAACGAATCCAAAAAACCCCGAAAGGGGTGAAATATTTGTAGCCAGGGGCATCAGCCCCTGGTAAAAACCTTGAGCACAACACGATTTTGGCGGTATTGTTGCTTTTTTTCTGCAACAATGCTGACAAAATCGCTACTTAGTTTAGACATCCTACATTAATTTTTTTAAATTTTAGCATTCCAAATAACCCTGTTATAGCTAAACATTACTTATTATATTGACGCTAACTTTTAAAATTCAACGAATCCAAAAAACCCCGGAAGGGGTGAAATATTTGTAGCCAGGGGCATCAGCCCCTGGTAAAAACCTTGAGCACAACACGATTTTGGCGGTATTGTTGCTTTTTTTCTGCAACAATGCTGACAAAATCTCGACCGGAGTTAGCTACCTTAAGTTACTTTTTTGAAGTTTTAGAATTCCATCAAACCCTTTAAAGATTTAAAATTATATTAACGTTAGACCTATTAGACTAACTCAGATGAGTAGCTAATTTCGATGAAGAAATCCTTTGCATGGTTACGTACAAAAATAAAAAAGCGACTTCGATAGCATATCAAAGCCGCTTTTTACTATAATCTGAAGGGATTTGTTTACTTCAAATCAAATCGATCAGCATCCATTACCTTCGTCCAGGCTTTTACAAAGTCATTTACAAACTTTTCTTTGCTGTCGTCTTGGGCGTACACTTCAGAATACGAACGCAAAATAGAATTGGAACCAAACACCAGATCCATGCGTGTGGCTGTCCATTTCACTTCACCCGTGTTTCGGTCACAAATATCATAAAGTCCTTTCTCTTTCGGTTTCCAGACGTTCCCCATATCGGTTAAATTGGCAAAGAAATCGTTGGTCAAGGCACCTTCATTGTCGGTAAAGACACCATGTTTGGTATTGCCATAGTTTGTGCCCAACATTCTCATACCACCAACAAGTACTGTCATTTCTGGTGCAGTTAATCCCATTAGCTGTGTTCGATCTAGCATCAATTCTTCTGAACTGACAACATAGTCTTTTTTGCTGTAGTTTCTATACCCATCAGCCAATGGTTCCAGAGGAGCAAAAGATTCTGCATCCGTCATTTCATCAGTAGCATCTCCACGACCGGGCGAAAATGGAACAGTAATGTCATGGCCGGCTGCTTTTGCAGCTTGTTCTACACCCAGATTACCTGCCAATACAATCGTATCTGCTATACTAATTCCAAATTCAGCGGCAATTGGCTCAAGAACAGATAATACATGTGCCAAACGTTGTGGCTCATTGGCTTCCCAATCTTTTTGAGGGGCTAAACGTATACGGGCACCATTGGCTCCGCCACGCATGTCCGAACCACGGAAAGTACGTGCACTGTCCCAGGCGGTAGCTACCCTATCTGAAATAGATAAACCAGAAGCAGCAATTTTATTTTTAACAGCATTTACATCATAAGCTGTAGCTCCAGCGGGAATAGGATCTTGCCATATCAAATCTTCCTCCGGCACATCCGGACCAAAGTACCTTACTTTTGGCCCCATATCTCTATGTGTCAATTTAAACCAAGCACGTGCAAAGGTTTCTGAAAAATAGGCTGGATCATTCATAAATTTTAAACAAATCTCCTTATAAATGGGATCTACCTTCATGGCCATATCTGCATCCGTCATCATTGGATTAAGACGGATACTAGGGTCTTCTACATCCACCGGTTTATCTTCCTCTTTTATACTCACCGGTTCCCACTGCCATGCACCAGCAGGACTTTGACGAGGCTCCCATTCATGATTGAATAACATCTCGAAAAAACCATTGTCCCATTTGGTAGGATGTGTAGTCCAAGCGCCTTCAAGCCCACTTGTTACCGCATAGCGACCCTTACCTGATTTTGTAGGATTGTGCCAACCCATGCCTTGTTCTTCTACATCTGCAGCTTCAGGAGCAGGCCCTAAAATACTCGCATCACCGTTACCATGCGTTTTCCCTACCGTATGCCCACCTGCAGTTAAAGCAGCCGTTTCTTCGTCATTCATTGCCATTCTTGCGAACGTTTCACGAATTTGAGCACCTGTTTTTAAGGGATCTTGTTTGCCATTAACCCCTTCTGGATTCACATAGATTAGCCCCATTTGTACAGCGGCTAAAGGATTTTCCATGGTTGTTGGATCCTCTACATTATCGTACCGTTCGTCGCTCGGTGCCAACCATTCTTTTTCAGCTCCCCAGTAAGTATCTATTTCAGGATGCCAAATGTCTTCCCTTCCAAAAGAAAAACCATAGGTTTTTAATCCCATGCTCTCATAAGCAATGGTACCCGCTAAAATTATTAAATCAGCCCAACTAACTTTATTGCCATATTTCTTTTTGATCGGCCATAGCAATCTTCTTGCTTTGTCTAGACTCACATTGTCTGGCCAGGAATTCAATGGTGCAAAACGTTGATTTCCGGTTCCACCACCACCACGACCATCAGAAATACGATAGGATCCTGCGGAGTGCCAAGACATGCGTATAAATAATCCTCCATAGTGCCCCCAATCTGCTGGCCACCAATCCTGACTATCTGTCATTAAGGCATGCATGTCTTTTTTTAATGCCTCAACATCTAGTTTTTTTAGTTCTTCATGATAATCAAAATCTTGACCCAAAGGATTTGTTTTAACATCATGTTGATGCAATATATCAAGATTGAGTGCATTAGGCCACCAACTCATTACTGATGCTTTAGTGGAAGTATTTCCGCCATGCATCACAGGGCATTTACCAGCAGAACCTCCATTGGAAGACGAATTATCGTTGCCTTCAGCAATGGTTACACCTTCGTCCTGATTTGGATGGTGTGGGCATTTGCTTTCATCCTCTGATGATTTCGGGTTTTTGTTATTGTCCATAGTTGAAAAGTTTATTGTTTTTTTACAAATTCAATTTGAGCTTTCGCTCATTTATTAATGCAAACGGTATTTATAACACTCTTTCTACCCTTATGTTTTTTTAAACAAACCCCAACCGTGAAATTTTCATCTAGTCTAAGATTCACTCGAAAATCGGGATAGTCAACCTAAATACGCCTATTTAACGTAATTATTGAAATAGCCTTAAATTACTTCCATCAGTACCCCATGCTAAAAAGCAATTTCCAGATACAATCTCTTAAGCTGTTCATTGTCAATTACAAAATAGTAATTTCTTATAGAATTTCAGCAATCGAGCGAAGAAAAGATCAATACTATGGTAAAATCTAAAAATTTTAATTCAATATTTCACACTATTAATTATCGTCAATGAAAATAATAGCCACTCCCTGATCGCCAATTAGACTTGAAAAAACACCTGATGGGAGTGGCTGTTGGTTGTCCTTAAAGCTCCACCACTTTAAATTCAATATCAACCGTTCCAGCACTTGGATGAGGAATAATATTAGGAATAAGCTTTTCTGAATCAAATAGACCTGACGCTAAGATTTTCTTTTGAGAGGATACCAGCTTACTTCTGCTGAACAATTCTCCCTTAACCGTATCTACCATTTTCAAGATTTCCTCAGTTGGCACCTTATTGTTTCCAGTAACAAATACTTTGTCGATCACTGAAACCTCTCCTTCAAAAATTTTAAATGTTAGGTCAACGCTACTTTCTACCATCTCTTTTTCCATTTCTAAAGTGAAATATAGATACCCCTGGTCCATAAATAAAGAACCTAGATCACGTCCTTCTGGTTGATAAGAAAGGCTTTCATTAATCCCTTCTTCATTAAACTGATCTCCTATTTTGAGCCCTAAATATTCAGAAAGATATTCATCGGAGTAAAGGGTATTCCCTTCCCATGATATACTTCCAATTACAGGAGGTGTTGCAGAGGTAGCAAGAATGTCCGGAGAACTAGGGTTCTTTTGGACGAAGGAAAATACTGCCAACAGCAGGATTAAACATGGCGCAACCAGCATGTACCGTAGCGCAATACGCTTACTATAATTTGATTCGTTTAGCATAATGATTCGTTTTTTAAAAGTGTTCATTGAAAATTGATGCGTTAATAAACTATTCCCTTTGTTAGAGGCAAGTTTTAATAGAAGCTTAGAATAGCTTTCAATATTTCCTTTAAATGCTGAGGCTTTTGCATCGGCATAATATTCATGGACGTTGTTAAGTTCCTTTTTCATAAGCCTTAAAACTGGGTTAAACCAACATATTAAGATGGACACTTCCATTAGGAGGTTATCAAGGGTATGTCGCTGATTTATATGTGTTTTTTCGTGTTCAATTACCTGAGAAAATTCCTCATCTGAAATGGCTAAATGGCTCGTGTTAATAAATATGTAATTCAAAAATGAAAAAAATGAAGGTCCACTGTTAATGTAAATGATTTTAATGCCATCCTTTTCGATGGATTCGTTGTTTAGGGTAAGTTTTAAAACCGCTATAATTCCGCTGAAGAGTTTCCAAAAGCGAATTGAAAATCCAATTAGATAAACCAAACCTATAATGGTTGCCAACCAGTTGACATTAAAAGCAATAGAATGCGTTGACAGTGTCTTATCTGGGACAAAGGCCAATTCTATATGCTGAAATCCCTGAAGAACGGACTGAGATGAATCACTTACCGGTACATTCCAAAAAGGAATACTTAATAGTGGAATAATAAAACTTAAAATGGTGACTGTTAACAGCAATACCCTATTGGCCTGAAAAAAAGAAAGATTTCGAAAGACAGTCCAATAGAGAAGACCAAATAGGACCTGACAAACAGAAACTTCAACCAAATAAACAAGCCAGCTATTCATTTCCTTTCTTTTTATAATGTTCAATTAGCGAAGAAATCTCTGAAATCTCCTTTTCTGTTAGTTCGTTTTCCTTGGCCATAAATGAAACCACATTATCAAAAGAACCTTCAAAAAAATGAGACACCATATTTTTCAATAGTCCTTTTTTGTATTTAACTTTTGAAATGCATGGTCTGTATTCATGGGTTTTTCCAAAGGCCTTGTGATTTACGTATCCTTTGGTTTCCAAAATTCTAATTATTGAAGACACCGTAGTATAGGGGGGCTTTGGGTCTGGAAATTTATCAAGCACATCGTTTACAAAACCGCTTTCTATCTCCCAAAGAATCTCCAATACTGCCAATTCTCTTTGCGTTAATTCTTTCATAGCATAAATATATAACGCATACATGAGTTATCCAACTCATGTATGCGTTTCATAACGTTAATATGCGTTAAATTATTTCTCAAATAGAATAAATGCCATGGATTGACTATTGTAGCCTAAAAACGGTATGGTTGGTTAACTAGAAAAGCTCTGGCTCCAGAATACAAAAAGCCACAATAAACATCACCATAGAAGGTTAAGCCATAAGCTTCGTTAAAGCCTCTCCCTTTGTACCATAAAACTTAATTCACTGAATCAACCTATGTTAGCGCTATTGAATCTGCACATGGAGCTCCTGATTTATATCCGTATTAATGGTAATGTTTGAATTCTGATTGTCCTGGTAAAGGATTTCTTTCGGAACCTGAAATCCCCGGTCAAAAATATACACAGGGTATTTACCTTCAATCGCTTCTGCAGGAATGGCGGCAACTTCCATTTTCCCCTCTTTTTTAGTAAAGTATCCAACAGCAATCTCCTTCCATTTCACCTCAGACCTTCCACACCTGTTGATCTCCGTACCCTTGTCGTCAAAAAATAAGATGCTGTAATAATCCTTTTCATTGATTCGGGAAATTGGTTGATCCCAGATGGCAACAAACTCTTCCCCGGGCAAATCCAAACTGAACTCTCCAGTAGCAGTGGCCATAGGAACGCCTAGCCTGTAGTCTTCCAATAGGTTTTCAACTTTAGCCTTTACCGGGTTAAGCTTAAAATTTTCATCTTGGTTTTGCAAGAAACTCGGACCCTCCTTTTGCGAAAACACAGTGATCAATTTCTCGTCCTTTTTGATACTTCCATTCAGGTCATCCTGAAACCTGAACCAATCCGAATACTGGGCATAATCCTCGGTAACAAACCAGAGTTTCACTTCATCATCCTTTTGGTAATTGATCGTTGTATTTTTTAGCTTAAAGAATACACACTGCAAAACAATTTCTTCTTCTACTTTGATGAAGGCATTGCCTCTGATGGTGTTTCCTTCGGTGTTGATTTTTATTCCGATGGTTGAATTCTCAATGGTATTGTCCGCTATAAGGTTATAAAAAGCATAGTCACGTCCTTCATCAGTAATGTCATTTCTTGTGTCCCTCCCCATACGTGAGCCTATATGAATCGCTACAGAATAACCATCAAAATGGTTGCCACGGATAATGTTATTGTGCGGCATCTGTTCCCGCAAATTATTGCTTTCCCCCATGTTTCTGAACATGGAAATCCCAATTCTCCTTTGGTCCGTTTTTATTTGGGATTTAGAGAATTCATTGTTACTAATTTCACTGTCAAAAAAAGTATCCCCGATAAAATCCCCATAGGAATGTTGATTCTGGCTTAGTGTATTGTCCCGAAACACATTCCCGATAAATTGATTGCGCCGACTGCGACTTCCCGAATAAATGGCCCCATAACCATTTTCATAGAGCTCACAATTATTCAAAAGGGTATTGTACCCATTGGTATAGAACCCTATCTTGTTTCGAGTAAAAACACAATTTTCAACAATTAACCGGTGTTGTTCCTGATCGCCTGTGCCATTGATTTTAATGCCTCGTTTCCAGCCCATAAACGTGAAATTCTTTATTTGTGTGGCTTGGATTCCTTCTACTTGGGGAAGGTTATAAAATATCCCACGAAGTTCATTACCTTCTCTCCACGGCTCTTTTCTTAAGGCATACAATTCATCAAGAGGGAGGCTTTGGTTTGTGGTTCTTACATCCATAATCAATCCATTGCCATCCATCACAATGCCTTGTTTTGCGATGGTAAACAGGGATTTATTGGTAAACTGCTCACTAATCTTCACTAGCCAGGGTTCCTTCCTTGGTTTGAATTTAACAGTGGTATCCACATCAAACTGCCGGATCAATTCTCCCTTATAATTGTACCAGGCAGCCCAACGTTCAGTATTCCAAGGGTCAAAATCTCCCTTGCCATCCTGTAGGACATCTTTTATATAAAAAACACTCTGGCTTGGTTCAGATGCTATCTTGGGGGCCTCATTTTGAGCACCACTGAAATTATAGCTAAAAATCAAGGCTATGTTCAACAGAAAATAGATTTTTCTCATAGGATTATTGGGCAAAATATTAATCGACAATGAAATCCCTAAACCAGGGTGAAATTCATCTCAAATTACGTGATTTTATGTTCATTCCGAAAGTAATTGTGGCTAGCAAGTAATAGTATATTTTATGGCCAATTATCGTGTAAAGGATGCGTTTCTACCTCGAAAGGCAGAAGCTTGAAAATTCAGGACGAAGGTTTCAATAAAAGTTTCCATTTAAATCTTCGATCAATTTCCTAATCCGTATACCCACTTACAAGAAAAATCAACACATTAAAATATCATGCTATTGATAGTTCCATCCACCATAAACTCAAGTTTTTTTACCTTCACCAGTGTTTTTCACCTCAAGTAAAAATTTCACTACAGTTAATAGGGCTCATCGAGTAGGATATTAGAGTTATAAGAATGTTTAATTGCCGGCAGAACTTCTCCACATTTGCCAATGGCCAGTAGTATCACTAATTATTTTTTCACCATTTGAATACTCAGTTATAGATCTGGTCACCCATTGTCCTGAATACATCTCTTTAGAATGATCGTATATACCAGCGTAATAGACAAACTGAGGACCTATAAATAGGGTTCGAACTCCCTGTTCATCCAGTTGATAAAAGTTGCTATAACTCTTTGTAAACTTGATATTACTTCGATTAACAATGCCATTAATTCCAGCAATTTCTGGTACTCCTCCTTCTCCTTCTTGAACTGTTCCTATAAAGTTTGGTAAGTTCTTTTCGATAGTTATATCCGCTGTAAATTGGACCTTTATTTCCCTAATTTTTTCTGGATAAGAGTCACTATATTTATAGAACCCATGCCAACGACCTTCAATTATTATCGGCTTTGATTTAAAATAAGAGAATATTTTCTTTATGCTATTCTTCATATCATGACCTCCTAGGGTTAGTTATAATTCGCATGACTGAAAAATAAAAATCTATCAATCTGCTAGTAACCATAAGTAAAATAAATATAAAAAGTGGTGGACTTTAAACTCAAAACATCCTGACCAATCCCCTCATTCATAGTATTTTTACTAAGAGTCTTCGTTACGCTTGATTTTCAAAAAATTTGGATAATTATCTGAATATTTATCAGAAATCACATAGCACTCATAGTTATAGAGATTAACTGCAGTAATTTTAATCCGTAGGACTTCAGATTCGTCCGTTACTGATTTCAGGATGTATTCACAATTACTTTTCCAAGAAACAAAAAACACTTTTTTTTCACCGGTTGCTTTTTTCGTTTGAATTTGTTTGTTTATTGTCCTTTCAATATATAGATTCTGAGTTTCAAAATTCCCTAATAGGACGGGAGAACAATCCAGACCGACAGGTATTTGAATGTCATTGTATTTTTGCAATGGTCTTAAATTATGTTTCTTAACAATATAATTAAAATAAAAAATCCCACTAACTATCAATATAACAGCTACTAAGAGTATATTTTTCATGTAGTTAATATTATTTATAAAGTTTACTAAAAAGTGATTCTACAAGTTAATTTTCATTTCAAATATATCATTTTGATACGAAATGAGCTTAAAATTTGTAGTTGTATTTCCGGTTAGGATAAATCCCTATATTCTACCCTTCCACTAGGTGCCGTTCTCACCGGCTCAATGTTACCATTAAAAAGTTGATGAGAATTAACAGAAATGTTTGATTTATTTAACATCAATTCGATTTTAGAATAGAAGGAGTTCTATCCTATTCCTTTCCAAAGCTAATGAAAAAGTATTACAATATGATATTGGGGAAATTGGCGAAAAAACCTCCAGCCTACTCCATAAAACAGATTGAAAATTAATACAATTCGACTATGGAAGTACCATCAAATAGGCAACGTTAACCTGTTTAAAATCAAAAAAAACAATAAAACCGGTTTCGGCAAATAGAATTAATAAAGCCAAAATTCACCAAGCTCCCAGGATCCCTCCCATTAAGGTAAGGGCCACGATGCAATAACCTGCATTAATTAAAAATGCTTGGAAGGATCGCTTTTCAAATAAATACAAAATTCCCAAAAAGGTAGCAACCCAACCAAAACCCGCTAAGAATCCTGCAATCAGGCCATAAGAAATGTCTGCATTTGCACCTATAAAAAGCTCCAGATTCAGCGCGGCAATAAATGCCAATAGCAATGATAAAGAGAAAACTTTAGGCATATTCCTAGTATTCAAATCCGTCTGTGTAAAACCAAAAGCCTGCATCCAAGCCCTACCAAATAGTGGCCCATACCAAATCCCTCCTATTAAAAATGAGGATATTGAGGCGACCATAACCGATAGCCAATTGATGTTTTCCAAAGCTGATACCATATCCATAATGTATTGTGTTTTGTTCTTTACAATACTAATGGAATTTGAAATCCTGAAATAGTAAAAAATTAACCTTTCTTATCGAGTGGAAAAAAATTGGTAGAACCATGAAATCCTTGTTGGATAAACTTCTGCGGATTGATTCCTGAAAAATGCTTGAACTCCTTGATGAAATGCGATTGGTCGGTATATTCAAATTGGTAGGCTATCTGAGCCCATTCAATTTTTTTAGATTGATAGATTTGCTGCAGAATTTCATTAAAGCGAAGCATCCTTTGGTAATATTTAGGGGTCAAACCAACGTACTTTTTGAATTGGTCTATCAGGTGTTTTTGGGATTTTGAATAGCTTTCAAAAATTTCTACAGAATTGGCTACAGGTTCATTTTGTAATTTTTCCAAAACGTTTAATAAGTCTCCTGGAGGGGTTTTTTCCTGCCGAAACCTGTTAAGCAACCATTTTTCTGCACTTTTAAACTTTTCTTCAGACATTTTTTTGTTCAAGAGCTCCTCTCTTAAAGCAAGTATTTCATCGCCAAGCAATTCCTCACCGGAAATAACGCTGTCATTCAATTCCTGAATGGGGAAGTGAAAAAAAGGATAGGCACCAAAAGGTTTAAATTGAATCACAAACAATTCTGAATGTTGGTGCGCTGAAATTGAAATATAATTTTTTTGCATTCCTGAAACCCAAACTTCCTTAAATGAGGCTTTTGCCTTTAAGGTTTCATTGTCAAAGGTATTTCTTAGATAGCCATCTAACTCAAAAATGATAAATACATTCCCGGTGGGAACCACACGTTCTATGGAATGGTCAGGCATAAAATCCGTCAAATGAAATATGACCTCAATGTACTGGCTTAATATGCCTTTTAATAAATGTCTTTCAATTGCCATTCATGGTATTTTCAAGTGGCGAATAGTATCACCTCAGATAAATTATACCTTTAATTTAAAAAAATAAAACAAAGGCCCAGTTCAATTTCTTCAAAACTAGCCCATTTTTTGAAGTAGAACTGCGAAATCCCCACTCATAAGACAAGGTAATCCTATCATTCACTTCCATTAAAACATCTCCAATCATTAAATGAAATTGCAGTAATTTAATTGTAAGCATTAAATACGCTTTCTTAATCTTTTGGTATAGTGCATAAATCTTGAAGCTATCCGATTTTTTTATTAAATCCTAAATCATCCTTGTACCAACTTTTTTTTGATCCAGGAACCGAAATCATAAAATTTAAGAAGCTGCTTTTCATAACTGTCTTGGTAAATGCCATTCAATTCATTTTCAATCTTGCTCCAAAATTTTATATTACTGGATTTGTTTTTTCTTTTAGGATCATGCTTTATAAGTTTGAACACAAGTCCTTCTATCTTTAGGGTCTTTCCGAGATTGGAAAAAGCCCTTTTGTAGGATCGCATTTCATAATCAAGAAACCTAAGGTTGTCCAATTCATAATGAATTAAAAGGTGGGTGAGCCATGCTACTTTAAATGCGGCAGACGTTTCCTTTGCCTTTCCAAATGCTGTAATTTTCCCCATTTGTTTGTGGGCTTTATTTAAGTCCCCATTAGAAAAATAGGTAAGTCCAATGTAAAACATCAATTCAGTTCTTTTCTCATAACCAACCAAAGATTCATTATTTAGCAATACTGCCGGAATATTTAAGCAAAATTGGAGTGCCTGAGCAATCGAAGCAGTATTAAGTAGCAGGTGTATTTTATAAATATGGATGGTTTGAGAAGCAATGGTTTGAAAGTAATGAGGGTGTTTTTTCACCAATAAATTTTCTATTTTTTGGATATAGAATTCAATTTCGTCGTAGAAACCTATCGTTCTCAAATTATCCAATATACCTTCTAAGGTGAAGAGGTATTCATAAGGTGGAAAGCTCCACAAGGTTTTGTTGTCTTCAAAGAGCTTATTCAGTTCCCGAAAGGATTTGAGTGAAGATCTAAACTGTCCAGTTTGGATCAAAAAAAACGATTGAAACAACAAATGGATTTTTTGGGACTCAAAATTCTCCTGGTTCCCTCTTGTAATAAGGCTAAGCTCGCTGATTAGCAGGTCATTTAACTTACCTGTATCTTCCTTGGAAAAAGATCTTCCCGATCTAATTAACCTAAGCCGTAATGTCTCGTATAGGGAGGAATGTTCTTGAAGGAGGTGTAGTTGCCGAAGATAATTTTTGGTTTTCATTTGTAGCTCCACAAGGTCTCTTTCTTTCATTTTTAAAAATCCAAATTCCGAAAGGCAGTTTAACTCAAGCCGGTGACTTTGAAACTGTACGAAGTTGTCTTGAATTTCATGGGCTAACTGTTGGGCTTTCTTTATTTCTTTGTATCCTTCTTTAGAAAGAGATCTTTCAAATAGGATTTTTGATCTCATTAAGCATTGGTATTGTTGATACCATTTATCATTTGCAATTCCTATCTCTACTAAAGCATCTGTGATTATTTTTAAGAGATATTGAGAACTGTTTTCAAAGGATTTTCCAGGATGTTTTTTACTAAATTTCTCCTTGATTTTTTCTGGATCATCATTTAACTGTTGACGACGAATACATTCAAATAAATCCAGATAAACTTTTTGCCCAGATTGCTTTTTGCAATAGAGTTTGAAATACCTTTTTTCTGGACCGGACAATGTTTTCACCAATCTTATCACCTCGTGGGTTTTGTTTATTGACTTCATGATTAATAGAATTCAATTAATAATGTTTATATAAGTAATTGTAAATAAATTAATTACAAAAAATTTCATTCATTATTTCAAAATTATCATTAATAAAAGTACCTAAAAGATGTTAAAATATTTTTACCACATATAATATATTTGGTTAAATCAAATTTTGACAATAGCTTATTTATATGAGTAAAATGAAAATAGTAGTAATAGGTAGCACAAATATGGATATGGTGGTAAAATCTTCACATATCCCAGTACCAGGAGAAACGGTTCTCGGTGGAGCTTTTTTGATGAATCCAGGAGGAAAAGGGGCCAATCAGGCAGTATCTGTTGCCAGGTTAGGGGGAGAAGTCATATTTATCTCGAAAGTTGGTAATGATGTTTTCGGTAAACAATCCACTCAGGCATTTGAGGAAGAGGGAATTGATATTAGTGGGGTCCTGGAAGACAATAGCACCCCTTCTGGAGTGGCATTAATAACAGTAGATGAATCAGGGGAAAACAGTATAGTAGTTGCATCTGGTGCAAATCTGAACTTAACACCTCAGGATGTTGAAAAGTACTTAAAGAAAGTAGCCAATATCGAAATAATCCTGATGCAGCTAGAGATCCCTATGGATACTGTGAAATTTATTGTTCAATATGCTTTTAAGCATGGTATAAAAGTGATTTTAAACCCTGCCCCTTCCAATCCCCTGGTTCCAGAACTTTTCAACATGATTGATATGATTACACCTAATTCCAATGAGGCTGAAATGTTAACTGGAATTGCAGTCCTGGACATAGATTCAGCAAAAAATGCTGCGGAGTATCTTTACAAACAAGGAGTGAAAAATGTAGCTATCACATTAGGTTCAAAAGGAGCTGTTTTATTAAATAAGGATGGCTTTCATATAGTTCCAGCCACAAAGGTAGATGCAATAGATACGACTGCGGCTGGGGATGTATTTAATGGGGCATTGGCAGTAGCCGTTTCTGAAGGGAAAGACCTTCTATCTGCCGTTACTTTTGCTTGTCAAGCCGCATCTATTACAGCCACCAGGATGGGGGCACAATCTTCCATCCCATACAGAAGAGAATTGTTATTGGACAGTCTCCCGAAGATTTAATCACAAATATTACAACAATTGACTAACCCAAAATCTAAAACTATGTTCATCACACAAGTACGACAACAATTTGGTAGGTTCTGGTATATTAATACCTTAATCTTACCATTGCTGCTTTTGGCTCTCGGCAAAAGGCTTTAATAGCATTGGGACGACAGGATGAAGCTTTGCCTATAATTAATTACATTCGTGAGCGTGCCAAAGGCTCAACCGATCGATTGGTTTATGGCAATGGTGAACAAATCGCCAATTATAATATTCAGCCTTATATACCAGGTGTAAACATTAATTGGAATCAGGAAAATGCCCGAAAAGCCCTAAGGTGGGAACGCCGTTTAGAATTTGCGGTGGAAGGCATACGCTTTTTTGATCTGGTAAGATGGGGAATAGCAGCTGAAACGATTAATTTATATTTCGAAGTTGAGAAGACTAGGGTTCCATATATGGAAACTGCTCATTTTACTAAAAATAGAGATGAATACCTACCAATTCCATTACAACAGATCAATTTAATTGAGGGTGTATACAAGCAAAATCCCGGTTGGAATTAACCAATATCAATGAAAGGGAGTCTTCTTACCCAATTCTCCCTTTCATTTTCACGCTCAATAGCCCTATAAAATTTAAGAATTATATGCCGAGGCTATAAAAAATTTATCGTACCCATTCTTATCGATCCAATGACAATTAAGCCTCTCATGGAAAATAATGATACCCTAAATAAAAAAAGACATTTTATGAACAAGAACGCAAAAACCCGATCACCACACCAGTTAAATATTTCATTTTACCCCACTATTATTATAGTGTTTTTTATCCTTGCTATTGGGTGTACAAGCCGAAGTGCTGATAAAGAAGTGATAAAAACCAATGCCCAATCACCTGTCAAGATCATTTTTGAAACTGATATGGGAAATGATATTGATGATGCCCTGGCATTGGATATGTTGTATAAATATGCCGATCAAAATAGGATGGAGATTTTAGCTATTAATGTCAATAAAAACAATAAATACGCTCCCCTTTTTATTGACCTTATGAATAGCTGGTATGGACATCCCGATATACCTGTTGGGACTGTGACCAATGGGGCAGACTCTGGTGATAAGGCTAGAAATTATACCCAAGCGGCCTGGGAACATCAAGTGGATGGAAAGCAAGCCTTTACTGAGTCAGCATCAGAAAACACTGAGTTCCCTGATGCTGTAGCCTTATATCGCGAAATTTTAGCCAAACAGCCTAACAATTCAGTAACCATAGTATCAGTGGGCTTTTCAACAAATTTAGCCAGATTACTCGATTCTCCTTCTGATAATTACTCTGAATTATCCGGTAAAGATCTGGTAAAGGAAAAAGTAAAATTACTCAGCATTATGGCTGGGAATTTTGATGAAAATCGTATGAAAGAATACAATGTAAGGATCGACATTGCATCAGCTCAAAAAGTTTTTGCGGAATGGCCTACTCAAATTGTTGCCAGCCCTTGGGAACTTGGAGAACAAATCAAATATCCCGCCTCCAGTATTGAAAATGATTTTAAATGGGCGACACCTCATCCTTTGGTAGTGGCCTATGAGAATTATTTGGAAATGCCATATGACAGACCTACTTGGGATCTGACATCGGTGATTTATGTTGTGGATGGCGGAAGTGATTTTTTCACCTCAAGTAATAATGGCCAAATTTTAGTGGATGATGAAGGTTATACCCGTTTCGTTGAAACTTCGAATGGAAACCATAAATATCTAAAAGTTTCTTCAGAACAAGCGGAGGCCTTAAAAAGTGAATTCATTGACATCATAACAACCAAACCTAAAAACAGGAATTAAATTGATGCTTTTTTCTATCCATCATACAAAACTATTATTAACCTCAATTTATTTTAATAATGACAAACAAGGAATTAATTACCGAAAATATCCAAACCAACCTTGAACCTACCAAGACAACGGTGACAATTACGCTTGGAAACGTAATTTTAATGGGTGTTGTTTTTTTAATATTCTCACTATTCAATGGAATGTCTTCCGCTTATTCCCAAACATTCCCAAAACTATCTGATGAAACACTACTGTCAAGGTTAAAACCCACTAATAAGAAAATTAGAGTAGTGATTGATACTGATACCTATAATGAAGTGGACGATCAATTTGCTGTAGTCTATGCCTTGCTTTCTCCTGAAAAAATGGATGTGGAGGCTATTTATGCTGCTCCCTATCATAATAGTCGGTCTGAAGGTCCTGCTGATGGCATGGAAAAAAGCTATGAAGAAATCCTTAGATTGATGAATAAAATGGGGATGAAACATGAAGGATTGGTTTACAGTGGTTCTAAGGAATTTTTAAAAAGCACAAAACAGCCTGTTGAAAGTGATGCCGCAAGAGACCTGGTAAAGAGAGCCATGGCTTCAGACGAACCTTTATATGTGCTTACTTTAGGAGCACCGACCAATGTGGCCTCGGCAATATTGATGGAGCCTGAAATCATTAATAAAATTGTAGTGGTTTGGTTGGGAGGAAAAGGACTTGAATGGGATACAGCTCGGGAATTCAACCTTTTACAGGACATGGTTTCTTCCAAGTTGCTATTTGATTCTGGAGTTTCTCTAATTCAAGTTCCTACTGAACCTGTAACTTCCCATCTACTTACGACCATTCCAGAACTTGAAACTTACCTTCAAGGAAAAGGAGCCATCGGGGATTATTTGATTGAAATATTCAAAGACTACCATCATAACCATTATGCCTATTCTAAAATCATTTGGGATATTGCAGTGATAGCTTATGTTATTGATCCATCATGGTTTAAAACAGAAATACGACACTCTCCTATTTTAACCGATCAAATGACATATAGTGTTGACCAATCAAGACATTTTATTCGACATGTCACCTACCTCCATCGAGACAAAATTTTCGGTGACATGTTTAAAAAGATCCAGGAACATCATAAATAAAACATTATGGAGCTTGTTGAATATGACAATTCAATAGGCTCCATTTTGTCCTTATTACAACATGGGGAAGTGAAAAAAAGGATAGGCACCAAAAGGTTTAAATTGGATCACAAACAATTCTGAATGTTGGTGCGCTGAAATTGAAATATAATTTTTTTTGCATGCCTGAAACCCAAACTTCCTTAAATGAGGCTTTTGGCTTTAAGGTTTCATTGTCAAAGGTATTTCTTAGATAGCCATCTAACTCAAAAATGATAAATACATTCCCGGTGGGAACCACACGTTCTATGGAATGGTCAGGCATAAAATCCGTCAAATGAAATATGGCCTCAATGTACTGGCTCAATATGCCTTTTAATAAATGTCTTTCAATTGCCATTTCAGCTTATGGTTAACTATTCTTTTCAATTTAACCAATCCAAAACTCTTCCACGAAGAATCACTTAATTTCTATTTTCACCAAACTTTGATTAAAAGCTTTAAGTGCCACACCCATGTATTGATTGTCACCTATTTTTGAAATGTTAGAGGGGAAAATCATAAAATTAGCCAAATCCCCATTTTTTTTCGAGGATAAAACAACCTCCGTACGTGATTCACCATTACTATTTATTTGGCCAGCCAATAAGTCTCGATTTAGAATGTCATTGTAGACAAAATAAATTACGTCATCTTCAAACATCTCATATACGCTACCACTTATACTTCTTCTATCAATTTGCTTTTTAGTGTATTTTTTTATCCAGTTAATTTTTCCGCTCTCTGAGAGGTTAACGAATTGCATACTATAATAACCATAATACATCACACCTTTGCTTTCAAAGGTATTAGAATATTCAGAACATAAGGTTACGCTATTATTATCAAGGGTATAGATCGAATTTATAGTTAAATATGAGGGTAAATCAAAGCCTTTACCTTTTTCAATCTTATCCAAAACTTTTTTATGCGCTAATTCTCTTCCCCCATAATAAAAATTCAACTTGTCTTCCTCAGAAAATGGGAGGTGTTCTTCAGCCATAACTGCTAGGGTAAAAGGTGCTAAACTTTGTACAAATAAACCATCTATGGTGTCTAATCCTTTATCATTGGAATAAAACCCAACAATCTTTATTATTTCATTCTTATGATGAGCCAAGGAGAGGTCAAAAATATACTTATCTGAATTTTTTAAGTGATGTATAACCGGGGCTGAAATCCCTTTGTGAAAAGAATAGAGTATATGTACGTATTCATCCCAACTTTTTCCCACATAGACCTTATTCAAAATATTTAACCTACCATCATTGGATAATAGAATATCTTCCTTATTTAGTGCAGCCACCTCAAGGCTTCTGAATTTGGTATCAATGCCACTCTCGTTAAACTCAGGAATGGTAGCATTTATTACCCATTCAGAATTTATGCTATTGTCAAATACTTCAACGTATGCATAGGATTCTTTGGAGCGAGTGTTGCCTGAAAATGAATAAATGGCAAATTTCTTCTTGTCTTTAGATTGGATAATGCTATAGTTTGATCTCCTATCCAAACCCTTTTTCATTATTAGGTGGTTGGCAACCAATAATGGTTCTTCAAAGTCTAAAGTTTCATGATTGAGACGTTTTCTAAAAAGCCTGTTTTCACCCTTAAACTCATCAGAATAAAACAACCAAAGGTCTTTTTTATCATCTTGATAAAAAAATTCATAACTTTTTTCCTTCGCTTTACTTAAAATAGTATACGGAATATCCTTTATTTCTCTACTCTTTATAAGAATAGATTCGTGGTCGTATTTATCTAGAAACAGCACCCCTCTTTTACTTAATCCTCCACCAGAAATGCTGTAGCCTTTAGATTTGACCCGCAATAAATAAATTCCCTCATCTGTGGCACCAACTATCCCGATGAATCCTGTTGATAATTTTCGTGAAGCTGAACCCGATAATTCAACATTTACTGTTTTTTCCTGCGCTAGCAAGTCGATTTGAAGAGACAAAAAAACCAATACAAATAAGTATAATTTCATTTTCATTCTAAATAAGATATTTGATAGAAAAGTTGTGATTTAAGACTTAATAAAATTCAGACCTAGTTAATTTCTATTTTCACTAGTCTTTCCTTAAAGAATTTGGCGGCTACTCCTACATAAGCGTTATCTCCTACCCTTGAAATGGTCCCAGGAACCAACCAAAATTTCTTCAATTCACCACCTTTCCTAGATTCCAAAATCGTTTTAGAACTTATTTCCCCGTCACTATTTATCTGACCTACATGAATTTCCCTTTTAAGGGGCTCATTGTAAATAAAATAAATGGTGCCATTTTCATACATTTGGTAAATACCATTCGTATGCAGACTAATGTCTTTTTGTCGTTTGTTGAAATTTTGAATCCAATTGATTTCACCATTTTGTGAGATATTGGTAAACTGAAAATCATTGTTAACATGGTACAATTTACCATCATATCTATATGAGTGATAATACTCTGAAGCCATGGTAATACTATTGTCCTCATTGACAAAAACCGACTTGATATAAGTATTCGAAGGGACATCCAACTCATTCCCCTTTTTTACCTTTCGTTTGTCTTTACCGGATAAGTAAGCCTCGCTTTGGTATAAAAAATCCAACTTATTTTCATCAGAAAAAGGAAGGAATTTTTCATTGTCAACGGCCAAAGTAAAAGGGTTTAAACTCTGAACGAATAGACCATCAATTCGCCTAAGGTTCTTGTCATTGGAGTAATAACCAACCAGTCTAATATCCTTGTTTTTGTCCTGAACCAGTGACATTCTCAACAGGTATTTGTCCGTATTTTTCAAATAATTAATAACGGGATCATCGATTCCCCTATAAAATGAATACATAAAGTGCATGAATTCATTGCCCCCTTTTACTATATCCACCTTACTCAACATGTTAAACACCCCTTCATTGGACAAGCGAATATTTCCATTGCTATTTAAGGATTTTAAAATACCATATAATTTCGTATCCAACCCTCCCTTATTGTATTCAGGTATACTGGTATTCATTTGCCATTCGGAGTTCATCGAGGCATCGAACACCTCAACATATGCTTCAGACCCTTCATTGCTCCTACTGCCCACAAAGGAGAAAATAGCAAATTTGTTATTGTCCTCAGAGGGGACAATACTATAGCTTGACCTTCTGTCCAACTTTTTGTCTACAATTGGCTGTTCGGAAACAAATATTGGCGCTTCAAAAGCCAGGGTATGTTGGTCCAGCTTTTTCCTGAACAAACGGTTTTTATCATTGGATTCATCTGAATAAAACAACCAAATGCCTTTATTGCTGTCTTGGTAAAAAAACTCAAAACTTTTGTCATTGGCCTTATTTAAGACAGTCATCGGAATGTCTTCTATTTTTCTGCTTTTTTCCAGTACATAGTCTTTGTTAAACTTTTCGACAACCAATACCCCTTTGGTACCTACTCCCACTCCATACAATGAAAAACCTTTGGAAATGGCTCGCAATAAAAAGTAACCATCTTCTGCTGTACCGATAACACCAATTGTCCCGGTTAAGAGACCTCTTGAAGTCGGGTCTGTAATTTCCACATTTATTGTCTTCTCTTGCGCAAGCAAGTCAAGATTAAGTGCCAAAAAAATCATGGCTATAAAGTAAAATTTCACTTTCATTTTCTATAGATTTATGCTAAAAATTAATTAAATCGTTACGTTAATTACAACTAAAAAATCCAGCTTCTTTATTCCAAAAAAAATCAGGAGCTACATTCCCTTACATTCTACTCATTCATATCCTCTGCTATTTCTTACCGCTAAGAATTGTACTCATCCTGATGAAAGCCAAACAACCATTCCATAGTAGCTTTCTATGGGAGAATTAGTTACTGGTACAAAATTATGAAAAATATTATTTTTAAACCAACTTTTTTGTATTTTAAATATAAAAAAATGTTTTATGGGAAAATTAATCGTGATTAAAAAAATACACTTCTAGGTATACAAATTATACAAGCGACAGTTCCCTTTTAGTTTAGGCTTATGGGAGAAAAGAAAATTGCCAGAGGATAATTCAGGTAATTTCTTAACCCTTACCTGAACCAGACCTAATTAAATATGACGGTTTGATTTATGCCAGATTTTTCGGTTTTAAATTTCCCGCACTCTGGTCTAAGTTTAGCGAAGCGTAAATAGACCCATAATGCCAAAAGTTTCCCCTACCTGGTCTAAGTTTAGCGAAGCGTACCTTAGACCCATAGTGCAGAAAGTTTTCAACTTTCATCAAAGAAGAACATTTCGTTACCATCAAATAAAACAATAGAACAGCTCCTTAGGTTTATGATTTGGCTAAAGCCACAGAGACGAGTAAATCCACACCATCCCCCCCAGCTAAAGCTGAAGGCTATTGAAAATGAAGAATGGCTTTATTATAATACATCTTTGCCTGGTTCCCTTGTCTCCCCGGCTGCTGAGCGGAGTCGAAGCCATAGGGTAATGCCTACTCCTTCGGCTGGACTTGGGAACCGATAGGCCAATCGATCAACCAAATCACCTCAATAGAAATGGGCTTTAGCCCATTTTTAATGTTATCTCGTCATTATCTGGCTTTAGCCAAAAATTAAAGGGACAATGGGTTTGATTTGTGATTGCCTTGAATTACAAACAAAAAATTACTCTTCGAAGCAGTCTTCCCTGACATAACAGGTCAAATTGATAACTGTTTTTGGACCACCGCCCCACTTTAAGTTATTAAGAGTGATTACTTGTTATAAATAAACTTTTGTCTAAATTTGCAATCTATAAGTTTAGCTATACCTAAACATTTTGAAAAAATATTCGTTAATCCATACAGAAAATATTCCAAATTCAACCAAAATCGACATTTGGGAATTGTGCAAGAACGGTAATAGTCTATTGCAAATGTTTATTGATGAACATCAAAATGATGCCTTAATATTTGATAAAATAGCCGGTGCACTTAGCATTATCGAAATTACATCAAATCTTTTACGATTACCTAAAACTAAATTCAGGTTAATTGAAGGACATTCGATGAAATGTAAAGTGTATGAGGCTAAATCAGGGATTATAAGATTGTACTTATTCCATGAAGAAAATACAGGAAGAGTTATAGTAACTGGTGGAAAAAAGGGCAATCAAAAAGAAGATATTAAATCAGTGCTTCAAACGATTAAAGACTTCAAAAATGAAAGCGAATAAAAGAGAACAAATTTTAAACCAACCCTCCTATTGGATTGAAAATATCAACGCATTATTATACAATGCTATTGTGGATTATATGGAGGAACATAACATGAAGCAAAAGGATTTGGCCGCACATTTAAATTTAAGTAAGGGGCGTGTATCCCAGATTTTAAATGATGGTGATATTAATTTTAGTTTAGAAAAAGTCATTCAAATAGCTCTAAAGGTCGGTATGTATCCTTCATTTAAACTAGAAAAAAAATCCAATGTATCAGTGGAAGATTTTGACGATTCTTTGGTAAAGTAAGTTATTCAAGTGCTTTTTGCTAGTTACCCTATCTGGTTTAAGTTTAGCGAAGCGTAAATAGCCCCATAATGCTGAAAGTTTTCAACTTTCATCAAAGAAGAATAAATTAGCCCTTTTCCACCTCAGTCGATATCCTAGGTACCATGAGAAAATTAAGGCTTAACTACTGGCATTTTTGGTAAATTGTAGGGTCGTATTTTTTATTTTTTTATTTACGATTTCACTTATTTCTTCAGCTCTATCAACAATCATAAAATGTTCCCCATCATTAATGAATTCAACTTTACCCGATCCTCTCCAGGGTATCAACTTGTCTTTTGTACCATGAATGCGAATTACGTTTTCAACTTGGTTTCGATTGTCCCAATTTACCAATTCATTAACGGCCCATTTTGCAAACTTTAAATCAGTATCTTCTAAGATATCATTTAGAAGTTCTTTATTGGCTGTACCAAATAAAGAGAATGCAATGTATCTTGGTGGGTCAAAAAATTTTGCCGGCAAATTCTTTATGATGCCTAGTTTACCAAAAGCTTTAAAAATTGGTCTTAATTCATTTTTAGTTTCGACCGAAGAAATTAATATTGTTAAGCAAGGTTTCAAAATTTTGCTAATCTCGACAGCCACTAATCCTCCAAAACTGACACCAATAAGTACAAAATCTGATTTAGGGTCAATGATTTTCGAAAGTCGGGCTGAATAATCTTTTAATGCTTCCTTTTTGTAAGGCTTGATCCACTCAATAGGAATTAGCGTATGATCCAACTTAAGAAAGTTGAAAACTCGCTTGTCAGCTCCAAGTCCACTTATTCCATAAATCTTCATTATGTATTGTGTTTTTTTGTACTACGATGTAAACTTAATATAAGAGTATCGGTTATGGCTTGTAAATCGTTTTTATCTACTTATGATAATTCATTAGTTAATCACTCAATATTTGACAAATTAAAATAATCGCCACTGTCATATCCTGTTGCAATAAAAATTTTATCTCTTTTACTTAGAAATAAGTTTTTATCAATCCTTGTCCTAATAATTTCGTCAAACATAAATGTGGAATACGCCAGTGGCAAAATCCAATCAAGAAAATCATAATTAGCAACATCTATTTTTATTATATCGTCAATTTCCTTTAAATTCCCAGGTAAAACGTACCTATTATCCGGCAAATAAGTCGGTTCACAAGCCCAATCAATATCATTAATGGCATAGGTATCTGCCCCGACCATATAAATCGCAGGAATCTCATTGTTTTTATCTTCTAATTTCAATATCCCTATCCATATTGCTTGAACGTTCTCAGGTAATGGCGAATCAATTATTAACCGATGCACCCAATTGATGATATCATTTTGTTCATCTTCAAAATCTAAATCTTGTAAGTCTGACCAATAAGGCTTAGGATGCAGTTGCTTATGAAAATCAATAAATTGCTTCCAGGCTTCTTTTGCCACAAATTTATTTTTAAAAATTCTTTCTAAACAGTCCCAAGATTTATCGTGCTGAAATTCCATTTTTTTATCCCAAATTTATAATACCCACCCTATAAACACTTATCAATCAAACCTTTGTTCTAATACTAGTATAGCTAAGCCTAAGTGGGTGCGACTTAGAATACACAAAACGCTATACTCACAAATGGCCACTCATATTTTTAAATTCAACAAATTTGGTAATGCTCCAATTTCCCCAAATGACAATTGGCAGATTAAACCTCATTTAAAAATTCCAAGGAGCAATATCTGTCAATATAACCCAATCTCTTGATGATCGAAAAACACCCAGAAGCTCTAATTTAAATTGATTTTGACCATCTGATACAACAAAAAAGAAATTCTGTACTTCCAATTCTCCAATTTTTGTTTTAGTCGACTTCTGAATATCAACATTATCTATTTTCAGTATGTTATTTTTTCCCATTTTACCGTAAACGAAATCAAATGATGAGGAGATATTTTCTTCTAACATCCCAATTGTAGGACCAATGGTCTCGTAGAAACCAACACGTTCTTTATTCTTTACTTTATTCACTTTCGCCCCATAAGAAAACTCGAATAAATCCTCCTTGGTTGGACAAAAACGCATTACAAAATCAGTTTTATTATTTGCTACTAACAATTCACTTACCTCTCTACAAAATTGTTCGTAATCAGTTGATTTCTGGGCAAATATTGGATTGAGAAAGCTAATCAAGATGATCCCTAAAAAAAACAATTTTTTCATGAGCTATTACAATGTATTTAATCATTTGATAATTAGAGTATTAGAAAGGTATACTATCTGGTCTAAGTTTAGCTAAGTGTAACTCAGACATAATTATAAGAAAAGTTTTCAACTTTCAGCAAAGAAGCACTTATTGTTATCATCTTATAAATTATTGAATAGCTAGTTGGGTTTATGTTTTATCTAAAGCCCAAAAAAACACAATTACCTACAATCCCCCAGCTAAAGCTGGGGGCTATTGCAAAAGAAGAATGGCTTTATTATAATACATCTTTGCCTGGTTCCCTTGTCTCCCCGGCTGCTGAGCGGAGTCGAAGCCATAGGGTAATGCCTACTCCTTCGGCTGGACTTGGGAACCGATAGGCCAATCGATCAACCAAATCACCTCAATAGAAATGGGCTAAAGCCCATTTTTAATGTTATCTCGTCATTATCTGGCTTTAGCCAAAAATTAAAGGGACAATGGGTTTGATTTGTACCAGCATTTTCGGGAAAACAGTGCCATCTACTCCTTGTAGTTTTTCGGCGTTAAGAAATTTAAACAGGGCATAGCAAGGGCACAGGCATTGTTTGACGAAATTTTTGATTAAGGCAACATCCAGTTGATAACGCAGGGGCGAAGTTTTCACTGAGATCTCAGGACAGGCCCTGAGTTGCTTCACTTCAGGGCATGCCTGCAGCAAAAAAGTGACATTCGCATGGTAAAAGACTTTTCATTGTGAAAATGGGATTAATAAATATTATAGACTTGCTAGTGCACTTGGCTATGGCATTGAATCAATTTTTCCCTTTAATTAAGGGGGCAATCTCAGCGCCAATTAATTCAATAGACTTCATTAGCTTTAAATGGTCTGAAACAGCATCCATTTGAAAAGTTATTCTCTCTATCCCTCCCAACGATTCACTATGGTGCAAAATTTTGCCTGCTATTTGTTTTGGATCTCCTACCAATAAAGCTCCCGTATCCGTGTTTTGAGTATCAAATCCAGCTTTTGAGACTGGAGGATAACCTCTTTCTTTGCCAATTTTATCAAACATTTCCTTGTAGGCAGGATAGAAATCCGTAACCGCGTCTTCTTGGGTTTTACCCACAAAACCGAGGGAGTGCAATCCCACTTTTAATTCACTTTTAGCAAATCCAGCCTGTTTTCCGGCCGCTCTGTATAAATCAATCAGGGGTCTAAAACGATGGGTTTCGCCTCCAATTACCGCTACCATCAAAGGCAAACCCAGTTTACCTGCCCTTTCAAATGAAGCGGGCGTACCTCCAACACCCACCCAAATAGGTAATTTATCTTGGTGAGGTCGAGGATAAATTGCTTGGTTTTTTAGAGCAGGTCGAAATTTCCCTGTCCAGTTGACCACCTCATTGTCTCTAATCTTTAAAAGTAAATTCAATTTTTCCTCAAAAAGGGCATTGTAGTCTTGAAGGTTTAGGCCAAACAATGGAAAGGCATCGGTAAATGAACCTCTACCTGCTACAATCTCGGCTCTTCCTCCCGACAACAAATCCAGGGTAGCGTAGTTTTGAAATACGCGCACAGGATCGGATGCACTCAACACCGTGACAGCACTTCCTAATCTGATGTTTTTGGTCTTGGCTGCCGCGGCTGCTAAAATCATCGAAGGTGCTGAATCGAGAAAATCTTTCCTATGGTGTTCTCCTATGCCAAAATAGCTCAAGCCTGCCTGATCGGCTAGCTCTATTCTCTCCAAAAGCTTGCGCAATGATTTAGCACCATTGTTGTGATTGTTGGGCGATGCCGCAAAACTGTCAATGCCTATTTCCATATTTTTTCGAATTTAATTTTCCTACAAAAAACCGAACATTGGAACCACCTTATCTTTGCTATAAATTATTTTTTCTTTTGGATGACTAAGAAAAAAAGATCAAGCAGCCCAAAAATAAGTTCTATAGATGTTGCTTTTAATAAAAACCATTGGAAATCCCAAAAACTATATTCAAGGGATATGGGTAAGTTCGACTTCAAGATAAACAAAACTTACCAGCGCTAAAGGGATGTACGTAAATTAGAAATAATGGCTCAAAAGAGAAATACTATTTTTTTTTGAAAAAGGAACTCTATTTTGCCTGAATAGGCACTTTCTTGCTTCTTCCCCAAGCAACAAATGCAGCTAAAGCCATTAATATTACATTCATTCCAATGGCTGAAAATTCACCGCGTGAAGCATGGAAACCGGCTCCTAAAACCATCACCACCAATATTCCCAAAGCCGCCCAAATGGTCAAGAATGGTTTGATACGAAGCAATGCTGGAAGCATTAAGCCTATACCTCCTAATAGTTCGCTTATCCCAATGAACCTTACCAATGCCAGTGGTGTAGTGGTTACAAATGGAAGTGAAGCTGCCAAGGCCTCCACAGGCTGCGTAGCCTTCATTAATCCAGCCATGATAAACATCCCTGCTAATAATCCCTGAGCAATCCACAATCCGATATTAATTGCTTTGTTGCTTTTTTCCTTTGTCATTTCTACATCATTTAAATTAGAAGCAACAAAAGTCATCCTTTAAGAAAACTTGTGCATTGATGTAGATCAATAAATGCGATTAGGTGAATCAGCGTGAGGCTTCTTTTCGCACCCTGCTTAGTGCCTCGGGCGTAATGCCTAAGTAGGAGGCTATCATCCTTTGAGGAACTCTCTGAATGATATCGGGATAGGTTCGAGTAAAGTGCTCATACCGTTCTTTTGCACTCGAACTCATCAACATCAGTATTCTGACTTGCATGGTATTTAATCGCCTTAATATAGCATTAAGATTTGGATCTCCTTTTATTACCTCTTCCTTTGACAAAACATTTAAAACGGTATCTTCAATGGCATCAATATACAATTGGCAAGGTATGCCTTCTTCACAATTGTCAGCTACCAACCAATCTTCGGGTCCAAACATGTAAATATGTTCTTTTCCTTTTCCATCAATAATATAGCTACGCAACAACCCCTTCTCAACGATGTAGACTTTTGTGTTAATGTCTCCTTTTCTTTGAAGGATTTGTCCTTTTGTTACTCTGACTTTTTTCAAATGTAAAATGCTATTCAGTTCGGTTAAATGGATCTTAGCGTAAAAACCGTGACTTAACTCAAATAATCACATCTAAATGTACCTAAAATAAGTAAATTACCAGTGCCCAATTAATCCCCCGTATGGTCTAAGTTTAGCAATGCGTAACTTAGACCTAAAATACCGAAAGTTTTCAACTTTCATAAAGGAAGCACATTTTGACACCATCGCAAAAAATACTTGCAGTGCTCCTTAGGTATATGATTTGGCTATAGCAACAAAGACATCAAAACCAATGACATCTACTAGGAAAAGTAAGGGCGATTGAAATGGTATAATTGTTTCATTTTAAGAGCTTTAGACTCTGCCAATAGATAAAAAATACATCAATAGGAATGGGCTTCAGCCCATTTTAAATGTTATCTCGTAATTATCTGGCTTTAGCCAAAGATTAGAGAACAATAGAACTTTATATAATAACGCCTAAAGTCAAAGGATCAACATGCATCGGAATAGATAATATTAACCGTCAATCTTTATTCAATCGATCAATAAATTGCCGCCTTATAGCTTTTCGGCACTAAGAAATTTAACCAAGAATTAATTTTTATAGCCCCTTTACTTCCTCTGTATCCTTAACATATTACTCCCACCTTTTTGAAATTCGTAGTTAACCGGTTCAATACTCAATTCAAAGTCATTATTAAATTCCTTCTCAATTCTTGGCAACAATTCTGATTGCTCTGCATTTAGATTTAGTATCGGGAAAATCCTGATTTCTTTGCATACCCTCAACATTTCAGAAATAGATTTTAAATGAAAATCAAGTCCAAGATTTGAGTAAAGCAATAGGAAATGAGAACTCAAACCCAAGTCAAAACCCTGCGCTTTAAAATTGGTCGATTCAGGCAATTCATGCATTAGGTACCTATTTTCATTTAACCCTAATTTATAATCCGCAAGAAAATCGGACATGGCCCCCATTCTTAATTGCTCCAATTCGGATAAATCTTTAATAGTAGTCCAAATGAAATTGTCTTTATTTTTTTTCATTTGATCCATTACAATGTCTTTTGTTTCATCAATACGTTGCCTTAATGCTTCCTTTGAAAATTGATAAATAGGATCCAGTGAAGTAACCTTCTTACCCAACATATTCATTTCACTATTAAAACTAGCAGGGCCATCACCAAAACTAATAATCCGTTTATTCAAATCGGATTCAGTAAGGTTAAACATGCTTTTATATTCCGCTAAAGTTCGCCCCCATGGAACTGTATTTTTTAATTCAAAACTCATTTTTAACAGGTTGTTTTTATCGTTAAGACGCTAGGTTTAATGCCATTTATTTAGGTGAAAATTTCAGCTACCGGTTTACCCCAGTTGCCTCAATGGATTCATGTAAGTTCCATTCAATTGGGTTTCGGATCGAAGCACATTCTAAATCCGGTTTATGTAAAGGATCGTTCAGAAAATCTTTTACAATTTGAAAAAAACAAGGACTGTAAAACTGGTGACTTTCATCTGGGAAAACTACTTCATACCCATTTTTCAAATGCCTTAAAGCTTCAGTGGCATTGATGGGGGGAGTGGCAGGGTCCAAATTTCCTGATACCATAAGTGTTGGGATTTCTGAAACTATGGCTTCGTTTTCCAAATATGTCGCCCGGTAAGGATGCCATTCTGCCAATAACCTGGCGGCCGAATTAGAAGCAAAGGCAAATCCAATCTCAGATTGTTTTATAGCTTTGTCCATGTCTGCCGCATTATAGAAAGGAAGTTCTTCATAAGCTGCCACCGAATACATCACGGGAAAATTCATGAGATAATAAAAGGGCTCAAAAGCCTGTATAACGTCGGCAATAGGTTCGGATTCTCCATTTGCCAAAGCTTCAATAAGTAAGGGTATATCGCTAATGGTAGGGCGGTCGTATAGTAGATAAATTAATAAAGACATTGTATCCTGGACATTAAGCACAAACAGCTTCTCCTTATAATCAAAATGCAAAGGCGCTGTTTCCATTTTCTCCAAAGTTCTCAACAATCGTTCTTTAAGATTGGGATATCTACATTTACACTCCTCATTCTCCTCACAACGTCGAAGAACCTCAAAAAGGGAATTTTCAAAGGATTTGATTCTGTCCCCAAACACATCGGATTCCGGGGTTAAAACACCAGCCAACACAGCACTTCGTACACTTTTAGGGAAATCACGCATGATGGTCAATCCCAACCTTGACCCATATGATACGCCATAAAGATTCCACTGATCATAACCCAAAACTTTGCGTAAGTCCTCAAAATCCGCGGCATTTTCACGGCTATTGTATCCGGCAAGATCGACTCCTTTGCCTTCCATGGTTTGCTTGCATTCTGCTATCAAGTTAGCTATAGCTTTAAAATCCCCCTCTAGGTCAAGATCTTGTCGCATGATGTCGAATAGTGAGGAACCAGCTTCCGTACAGTTTGCTTCAGAAGCGCCAGTTCCGCGTTGATCCATCAGCACAATGTCCCTATTATTTCTTAGAGGATGATTTTTCCAAAAGGCTTCCATTTCCATGGTTAAGGTGGCTGCTCCCGGGCCACCTTGTAAAAATAAAACAGGCACTTTTAAGGAATCAGCTTTTTTAGCCTTTAGCACCTTGTAGGCTAATTTAAGCGTTCGTGAATCAGGGTTCAGTCGATTTTCAGGAACTTCTAGTGTTCCATCTATGACTTCATAATTGGAAATTGCATTACAACCGTAAAAGAGAATTGCCAGGATTAAAATTATAGATTCACGCATATTCTTTTGGTTCAAAGCACCTATTTACGATTCCATTTCCCCCTGTCTGGATTTTCAAATCCACTCTAAGTGTTGATTCCATTAAATCTTTATAGCAAAGATTCTGAAATTTGCCGAAATGTTTATTTACAGAAAATGATAACGGCAAGTATAAAATATCTTAGCAAACGGTAGAAAGGGAGGCATTCTCATACAATGAAAGCCTTTTATTGTATACCATTAGCTGGCTTGTGAAATTCCATATACCTTATTCCCACATACGAGAACAGTCAATGCAATAGGCAATCTCGCTTTTTGTAGTATTGTTTCCATCTAAAATAAACTCAAGTTTCTTTTTACCTTCGCCCGTATTTTCTACTTCAAGTTTAAATTCGAGGTATCCGTCTGTATCTCGTTTGGGCAAACTCCTGTTTTCTTGGTGCACTTCTATCCATTTCTCTCCATCAAAACTATTATAAGTGGTCAGCTTTAAATTATGGGCTGCTTTAGATAGGTTTTGAATGCGCACAATGGCATATATTTTGTCATTTGAGGTGAATGGTCCATCGGAAGAAATACATCGATAGCTTTCTCCACTTTCATCCACACTTCTACACAATTCTATGCTTGAAAAAGGATTGCTCAAATCTGGCGCACCAAATGGAGTAACCATTACGACATAATCTTCGCTTATAATAACCTCCCCTTTTTGGGCTTCTAAAGTGTATTTCATTGTTCTCATTGGGGATACTATTTTATCTCCAAAAGCGGTTACCGCTTCACCATTTAAGCTGATCTCTTCTGCCTCATAAACCTCCCATGTCAATTTACTGTTTTGCCCTCGGCGAATGGCGCTTCGATCTGCAGTGAACCTACCAATCAAAGGATCGATAGGGACATCTATGGTAAGCGCTTTAGTCTCCATCTTCACCGGCCCCCCTTTTTCAGCCATAGGTGCAACCATAAGTGTATAGGTCGTCGTCTTATCTACCCCAACAGTTAGGCTTCCCGATTTCCTGACCTGCTGGAATTTTTCTGATCCATGCGCACCAAACATAACCTTGGAGGCATTCTCTGTTTGCCAGGATATCGTAATAGAATCGCCCTTGCTAACATTGCTTTCGCTTGAAGAAAACGAGAGAATCTTAACCGGCAGGTCAAAATTTGGCCATGATTTTTCAAACGAATATTCTTCACACAATATTAAACTTCTTGATTCCATCATGCACACCTTTATACTTTCACTTGTAAATGCCTCCGTTTTTGGGCGTTTTGTTATGAGCAGACTCACCTGGTTAATTCCGGATTTCAGTGGCACTTTTTCAATGTCTACTTCTTTAAAATTTGACTTACCATCAGACTCCACAGGAAATGCATGAATGAATGTTTCACCTGAACCAGCCTTACCGGTATAATTGTACTCCACCTTCACCTGAAGTTGTTTATCAGAAATAGCCACTACCTCAAGAATTTTAAGCTCCGATGCATTACTGGCTTTTTTTGATTGAGCAATAGCATTTTGTATGGATAGGTTTACAACTATGACGAGGGCTATGCATTTAATTGCGCTAAATGAATTCATTGGGATTCTAATTTTTAATAAAAACTTCGCTAAATAACTATCTAAAAATATTAATCGTGACAACGATAATTGGCGTGGTTAAACCAATTGTTAGCATTGCGCAGAACCATAGATATACTTTGTGTTGTATTTTTCAAAAACACCTTACTCCTAATATAGACAATATGTCACGAGTGCCAATAGCACTGACAGTAAATCTGTTTGATGTTAGCCTAATTACCCTTTTGCTTGAACAATTACATCCTTTCGGTATATGGCACGTTTCAAAATAAGATAGCCACTATGTTATTTTAGTATCACAAAAACAGGCCGATAATTAATTTCGAAATATCTAACCAATAAAACTTCAGCTACCCTGCGTGGCCAAAGTTTAGCATAACGTAGATAGACCTATAAATCTGAAAGTTTTCAACTTTCATCAAAAAAATATCTCAATAGGAATGGGCTATAGCCTATTTAAAGAACTTACCTTATCCATTTCGTTTCAGTTTTGGAGGATTTTGACGGGTGTCAAAAACATCATAAATTCTTATTAACCCTTCTTGCAAATCTTCAGCGTAAATTATCTTATAGTTTTTAAAAATAAAGTAACGATATTTAATTTTTCTGTGTTTTAAAAATTCTTCTACTTGTCCAATTAAAGGAGCTTTTCTTAACTTTTGTGCCTCATTGATTATTTCTTTTACAAGTTTGTTCGCAATGCTTGGACTTGCATTTTTTTTATAATAATCATAGATTTCGTCAAGTTGAGTTTCAGCAAAGTCAGACCAAATAACTTTCATCGTGACTACTTATATTTAGCTAAAAGCTCAGAACTGCTTTTAAATCGGTTATTTTGAAAATCAGATTCTGATTGTTCAATCCGTTTATTCAACTGATCCTGAGTCATAGGTTCGAATTTTCGCTCTTCGATAAATTTCCTTTCTTTCCGTAAAATCTCTTCAAGACGAGAGATAGCTTCTTCGCTTTGAAGTTTTAGAAATTCCTGTACAAATTCAATTTTCCGAGCTTCTAAATCCATTTTATTTAGCATTTTATCAAAGATACGAATTTATCAATTTAGATATTATTTTTTGAATTTTTGGGTTGAAAAACTTATTTATGCCTGCTGTATATCCGGAAGTTGCTGTATTTTCAATTAGCAATAACCCAAGTAAAAGCAGGAGCTTATAAATCAACCATCTGTTTCAAAAACCCAAAACCGGATTACATACTCCTTACTCAATCTGTGGTAATTATAGGTTATCAACGATACATTACTCATAAACAGACATTTACCTGAAATAAAATTATATGAAAATCAAGAATTTTCCAAAAATCAGCTCAATTCTGCTAGACATTTAATCGATAAAGCTAAACTTGAAATGCTGCCATGTGGGCATATAAATATAAAGAACCTCCTGATTTATTGTGGCATTTACTATAAATAAATACCCTGCCCCCGAATCCTACCTCAACCGAGTAGTACTAAACCTATAATTGCCCGTAATCTAAGTGAACCTTTGAGGTTTAACGCAATAATAGCCCATGAAAAAACTCATTTATCTACTCGTTTTCACACTTTTTTGTTCCACAACCATTTCTGCACAGGAATTGAAAGTTGGGGCTGCCCTTCGGGTAATAACTCCTGATCCTTTGATTCCCGTTTCTGGTGGAGTGGGAACACCAAGTCCGGCAACAGAAAAAAAGGGAGACCTTTTTGTTCGGGCAATGGTAATGGACCAGAATGGAGTCAAAATAGCCATTGTTGGCATTGACAACCTGGGATGGCCTGCAGTCCTTGGAGACCAGTCACGGGCCCTTATCAAGGGCATCCCTCCTGAAAACATTCTTATCGGAGCCACTCATACCCACAGTGCACCAGATGCCTATGGCTTTCCCAATGAAAAGGGTGAGGTACTGGCAGATTTTGACTACCTGGAATGGTGTGTCAAGCAGGTAGCCGACGCAGTAAATGAAGCCATGGAAAACATGGAGCCTGCTGCATTAAAAATTGCCGTGGGAGAAGCCAAGGGAAAGATTGCCTACAATTATTATGCGCCAGATCTTTATGACCCACGTTGTGGCGTCATCCAGGCTTTTGGTACTACAGGAAAGAACAAAGACAAGGCCATAGCCACCTTGGTCAATTACGCCATCCACCCGGAAGTCATTGGCAATAAAAAAGGCATTTTATCTCCTGATCTTTGCGGCCCTTTGTACGATCGCATTGAAGCCAAAGCAGGCGGAATAGCGATTTTCATGAATGGTGCACAAGGGGGCATGGTAACTGCCGACAATAGAAGACCTGAAGGCAAAGAGGCTGGGGATTGGGAAGAGTGTATTCGCATTGGAGAATTATTGGCAGACCAGGCTTTGTCCATTGTAGACAAGGCGCCATTGCAAACTGCACCTGTCTTGTTCACGAGCTCAAAGGAAATCAATTTTCCTGTGACTTCTCCACTAATGAAAATGCTGATAGACCATTCTGAAATAGGGCTAAAGGTATCCGAGGATTATATGCTAAAAACTAGGATAAACCTTCTGAACATTGGCTCTGCCCAAATCCTTACCATCCCCGGAGAGGCGCTACCGAATATTGGTTATTACTTGAAAAGAAAGATGGCTACCAATCATCCCTTTTTGTTTGGGCTGACCAATGATGCCTTTGGCTACATGCTTACAAAAGTGGATTACAATAGTTTCAAACGCTATGAATACATCAGCGAAACGAGTCTTGGAGAGGAAACAGCGGAGGTTTATATAGAGGAAGCACTTCAATTGATTGAAGAGAGTCCAGCCGCCAAACCATAATTTTGTCGGTATTCTATTTATTTCACAAGAATAGTAAAAACCTCATCTTCAGTCAGCAAGTCATCAATATATTAGCATTTTAATTGGCAGGTACTTACATTAAAAAAAAGAACTTTTCTAAATGACAGACAGCGACATAAATACCATGAAAAATCTGTTTCTACTTTTAATTGGCTCGTTTGTATTATTGCTACCTAACAGCTGTTACCCACAATTGCCTTCACCGAAACATGGCAACACCTACGTAATTGCACACCGGGGCGCTCATGAAGGCATTCCTGAGAATTCCCTCCCAGCCTACCAAAAAGCCATCGATCTGGGATGTGATTTTGTAGAAATAGACATTAGGACAACACTAGATAAGCAATTTGTAAGCGTGCACAATAGCAGCATTGATGCTTATGTGGATGGCAAATCTGGAAATGTTAAAGACATGCGTCTGGCTGAATTGAAAGCCTTGGATATTGGGAAAAAGATTAGTGCGGAATGGCAAAACACCCCAATACCTACCTTTGAAGAAATTCTCAAGCTTTGCCAGGATAAAATAGGGATTTACCTTGACCTCAAAGATGCAAATCCTGAGGCATTGCTCCCATTGATTCGGAAGTATGATATGGCGGAAAAAATTGTCTGGTTTATGAATGGTAATGATGAGGAAAACATTTCAAAAGTCCGGCAAAACTGCCCCAACTGTTTCCTCATGCCTGATCCGGGAAAAGAAAGCAACCTAAATGCTGTTTTGGCCAAATACCAACCTAAGGTGGTCGCCAGTGGAATGAAAAATTGTAGCCTTTCTTTTTGTAGAACAGTTCATGAACAAGAGGCCATTTTATTTGTGGATGAAAGCAAAGACAGCCTGGAGGATTTAAAGCTTGAATGGTCAAAAATGATTGAATGGGGAATTGATGGTATTCAAACAGACAAACCCGAGGAACTAATCAGCTTTCTCAAAAATTTAAATTAACGACATGACTGCTACATCCGGCATATTGAAATGGTTCAAGTATTTGTTTTTGGGAGCAATTGTACTTTTGTTACTCCTGATCTTGGTGAAAATCTCACCAGCCCTATGGAACCGTTGGGTAACTTATCCAGGATTGGAACAGGCCAGGAATGAACTTTGGCAGCAATACCGGAAACCTCCACAGGTTATTCCAATGCCGCTGTACCAGGGAGTTGTTCATTCCCATACTTTCTGGTCCCACGACAGCAGGGGTTTGTTACCCGAGATAATGGATGGGGCCAAAAAAGCCGAACTTCAGTTCATTTTTAATTCAGACCACAAACGCAATCAGCTGGATACCTTCCCACGTGGGTACCAGGGGATTTACGAAGGCATCATCATAGAATCCGGTACAGAACATAGTTCAGGGTTGATGATCAGCCCTTTTGACAGCACTGTAATTGATTGGAACAGGCCTGAAGGGGAGATTATTCACGATATAGTAGAAAAGAATGGATTGGCCATTTATGTACACTCGGAAGACGAACACGATTGGAACAATCCTGATTATCAGGCCATGGAGATTTACAATATCCATACGGACATGAAAGATGAAGATGGAATATTCCCCATTCTTCTCAATAGGTTATTGAATCCAAAAAAATACACGCATTGGATGTTTAGGGACCTCTATGATGAACAAACAGAAATCCTGTCCAACTGGGATCAACTGAACCAACAACGAAAGATTGTAGGCGTAGCTGGTGTAGATGCACACAACAATCAAAGTTTCAGGGCCAGACATCTTGAGGACGAAAAAATAGAATGGGTTGGCCCCAATGCAGACACCTTGGTGATAAGGAAACCCAATTGGTTTGACATATTGCTTATGGGAAAAGCCGATAAATACGGCTGGGCCTTTAAATGGGAATTGGATCCTTATTTCAACTCTTACAACCATGCCAATAACTATGTCTACTGCGACACCTTTACCAACGTCAATATTCGGGACCATATTAAATTAGGTCATGTTTTTGTATCCTTTGAAAGCCTGGCCAAAGGGGAAGGTTTTCAATATTTTGCGGTAAATGAAACGGATAGCTTAACAGCCATTTTAGGAGATTCTGTAAACCTGGCTGCAGCCAGTAAGTTGAAGGTACTTTCACCTTTTCCGGTAAAATTTCAGCTTTATAAGAATGGGGAGCTTATAGAGGAGACTGAGAAAAGTTACGAGTATGAATATGTCGTTCGAGACAAAGGGAATTACCGGGCAGTGGCAAGGGTTGACCTGAAAGCCGAATGGATTCCTTGGATTTATACCAATCCTATTTATGTGTATTGAAATCAACCCCAGACAATTGCACTAACCAATACGCTTTACCTATTCAGATCAATTCATTTCAAGCGTTAAAAAGATAAGGTAACCATGAAGAAGTTTTTTAAGATTACATTGGCAGTACTTTTCTCACTGTTTGTAATTGTTTACTTCTATTTTATATTCCCACTCTGGGGCTATCCCTTTAATGCGCAAAGGCATGGTCAATTGCCTTTGACCCCCGCATGGGCATTGGAATGTTGGTTATGGGAAGATGACGTCAATACAGCAGCCTATGTTGATGAACTACTGGAAGGCTACAAAGAACACGACATTCCCGTTAGAACTATTCTTATTGACAGCCCTTGGGCTTACCGGTACAATGATTTTGATGTAGACACTACACTTTACCCAGATTATAAAAACTGGTTCTTTAAGCTACAAGACAATGGGTATAGGGTGGTTCTGTGGATGACAACCATGGTCAACTCTTATAACAAAGACCTACAACTGAAAGAAGACTCAAAATGGTATGAAGAGGCAAAATCCAAAGGATACCTTGTCTCTGATGGGATAGAGAATAAATGGTGGAAAGGAAGAGGCGGATTTATTGACTATACCAATCCTGAAGCCATGAAATGGTGGCGCGGCATGCAGCAAAAGGTTTTTGACCTGGGCATAGATGGTTGGAAACTGGATGGTACAGCCACCTTGTTTTGGAAAAACATTGCAGGCATCCCCTTTTTTTACAAGAAAACGGCTTCAGGACTTATGACCACGCGAACCTACATGGATCATTATTACCGGGATGAGTACCAGCATGGTCTAAGGCAAAACCCGGAATTTGTCACTTTATCAAGATCCATAGATCGTAGTTTTCATCCGGAAGGTTTTGCTCCCTTTGATGCATCTCCGGTAAACTGGGTAGGTGATCAAAAGCACGAATGGGTGACAAGCGAAATGCTGAAAGAAGCCAAAGAAGATAAGGTAGACATTGCACTGGAAGGCATTCAGGGTTTTGAATCTGCCATTACAAGCATTCTGAAAAGTGCTGAAATGGGCTACAATATCATTGGATCTGATATTGCGGGATTTTCAGGAGGCAAAATCCCACCAAGACTCTACATCAGATGGGCGCAATTTTCTACATTCAACGGCTTGTTTTTGAATGGTGGACATGGGGAACGCAGGCTTTGGAAACGCCTTGAGGAAGAATTAAATATCATTAGAGAATACTCTTGGTTGCATACTGAGTTGGTTCCCTATATGTATCATTATGTAGTATCAGCTCATGAAGGTGGACGTGTTTTGATGCAACCCATAGAAGGGAAATACCATTATATGTTTGGGGAAAGTCTTTTGGTTGCACCCATTTATCAGGACATGTTGGAAAATGAAGTGAGGCTCCCGGAAGGTAAGTGGCGCTATTGGTTTGATGACACAGAGCTAATCGAAGGGCCCACCACTTTTGACAAAGAATTTCCATTGGAAGATTACCCGGTTTTTATCAAAGAAGGAGCCATCGTACCAATGCATATCAAACGTTCTTACACAGGGATAGGAAATCCAGAGGATGAAGGTTATTTGACTTTCCTAATATACCCCGATCTGAAAGAATCAAAATTTGAGGTGTTTAGGGAAAAGGATAAAAGCACGGTCTTGACTTATAAAAACTCAGGGAAAAAATTAGAGATTGAAATTTCCGGAAAACGAATTCCACATATCCTCAATATCAAATCCCATGGCAAGCCTTCAAAAGTAACTTTGGATGGAAAGCTGCTTTTTGAAGAAGTAGATTATAATTATAATACGGAAACTAATAAGTTACAAATTAAAACTTCAAGCTACAGAGATGGGCTATACCTTATCAATTTTTAAGCTAAACAAGATGACCTGAAAATAAAAACATTAGAAGCCTATATGGTACGCTGTAAATAGAGTTAACAGTTAAAAAAAAAACACTCAACTGTCAATACTTTGCTTAATTAAGATCAACTAACTATGAAAAATACACTTCTTGTACTACTTACCTTTTTCTGTGTGTTTGGATGTAAAACTGCAGCAACAGACCCAGAACGCCCACTCAAAGCGCCGAAAGGCTACATGAATGAAACCTTAATAAAAATTTCCTATGGTTTAGGAATGTTGGACTTAATAGAATCAGAACCAGCCGTGCCTGATGATTTAGAAGCAATTAAAGACATCACTTATAAAACCATCGAAGGGGTGGACCTACAGTTGGATATCTACAAGCAAAAAGGCTTGGAAGCTCCTGCTCCTACGATGATATTTATTCATGGAGGAGCTTGGAAAAAGGGCAAGAGACAGGATTATTTGCCCTATATGATAGACTATGCAAAAAAGGGCTATGTTACTGTCACGGTTTCTTACAGGCTTTCAAAGGTGGCTAAATTTCCAGCCGCAGCCCAGGATGTAAACTGTGGGATAAAATGGGTAAAACAGCATGCTGCTGATTATGGTATTGATCCAGATCGTCTTGTACTTATTGGAGGATCTGCTGGAGGGCACCTTTCCTTATTGCTTGGCTATGGAGGGGAAGAAGCCGTATTTAATCAGGATTGTGATCAAGGCCCAAATAGCAAAGTGAAAGCCATAGTAGATTTTTATGGTCCGGTGGATCTCACTACTCCCTATTCGATTACCACAGAGCAGGTTCAAAGTTTTATGGGGGTTTCCTACGACGAAAATCCCGACCTATACAAACTCGGTTCACCGAGTACTTTCATCAGTGCTGATGACCCTCCTACTTTGATCTTTCATGGGACAATTGATTCATTGGTCCCTATCAGTCAATCGGATTCACTTGTCAGTTGGTTAGACCAGGCAGGTGTTCAAAGCGATTATCACCGCCTCAAAGGTTGGCCACATACCATGGATGCTGCCAAAAAAGTAAATGAATACGCCCAATATTATATTGATGCTTTTTTAGAGAAGTATTTGTAAATTTCTCTCTATAGTCCATTTAAGCCCTAATTAACAAATAGATAATCTATTACAAATCATATTGAATAATTCTATCTACCCCATATAATCAAACATAAATCTCTATGTTGATGCTGATTGTGATATTAATGAATCCAAAAAAACCCTGGAGGGGTGAAATTTTTGTAGCCAGGGGCGTGAGCCCCTGTTACAATCAGTGAGTGATAACATTACGATTTTGGCGGCATTGTTGCCTTTTTTTTACTGCAACAATGATGACAAAATCTCGATAACACACGTACATCTGGGCATAACGTACTAATTTATCAATGCCCCTATTCGAAATCCATACGCTGTCGTTACAGTTCAGCTTGCTTCGCTTAGGCTCGCAATGATGGTAGGCAGGGCTTATCGTCACTTCGAGGGAGTAATTGCGTACAAAAATGGTAAAGTAAATCAGCCCTGCGACCGCGGCAGTCTGTTGGGTTAAGTAAACATTCTGACTTACCCAATAACCCTATTCAAAATCTTTGCGATGCTGTCACAATTCAGATTGCTTCGCTAAGGCTCGCAATGACGGCAGGCATTTACCGCTTAAAATAAGGGTAATTGGCAGGGCCTTGTTTTCCTTCTGTGGTCATGGTAGAAGTAATATCGAAACTTGAGCGTTGCCAATAATAGAATTGCCCCGTTTCGGTACCTACTACAAGGTCAGGTATCCCGTCTTTGTTGAAATCGGAAACAACAGGACCATCGGTATGCCCCATCAGTGTTTTGGACAGCACCCTGCCCATGTATTCCAATACCAATTTACCATCTTTCATGCCTTTGTTCTTCATCCAGTCTACAGCCGGCTTGGAAGAAACAATCAAGTCTTCCAAACCATCTCCGTCCCAATCGTGAAAGGTGATTTTTAACCGCCCACTACTGGAACCTGTGCGTTGATTGAGCAATATAGGCTGACCGTCAGGAAAGACAAAATTCCTTTGCGGATGCATCAACACTAGCTTTTCGTTTACCTTTTTCCGCGGGTACACTGCCAAATAACCTTCATGATCCAACATGACCAGGTCATTTAATCCATCCTCGTTAAAATCCATAATCAGTGGAGATGTTCTCCAGGGAGCCAATAATTCATTGTCACCTCCCGCTACCCCCGGTACCCATGCCGGGCGAAGTGGTTCGCCTTCCCAGTCCACTTCTAAAGGCTGTGGAGCAGCCAGCTTAGGAGCTGTTTTACTGCCGGTGTTTTTGAAAAAAACAATATTTCCATTGTGTTCATTGGCCAGAATATCAGGCAAATCATCCTCGTCCCAATAGCCCACATCTATGGTGGAATAACCCCAGATGGTTTTCTCAGTATTGGGAAGGGATTCCGATTGAATCAACCTTACAGGCTTTCCATCTACTTCCAATAACTTGGGAGCATCCCAGACAGGGTCTTTTCCTCCGAGATTTTTGATAAAGCCAATATGTCCCACTCCGTTTCCACTGATGATATCATCCAATCCATCTCCATCCCAATCAAAAATCCTAGGCGCTACTAAAGCACCAAAATCTACATATTTGGCCTCCTGCTGAATAAATACTGGCGTTGCAAATTGTGGTAAGCCATCCTTGATTTCTCCAGTATGCCTTAGGTAAGAGATTTTCCCATCTTCATCCCCAGCCAAAATATCCATAAAACCATCTTTATTCCAGTCAATTGCCGTCTGGTGCATGGTTGCCCTTGACTCATATTGAATCGGCAGTCCATCAATTTTCAAAGCTTCACCATTGGAAAATTCATATTCCGTAGCAGACCCTGTGTTTTCAAAATAAACGATAAAGTCTTCGTTCCAATCAATGTCAAAATTCTCATGATTTTTACCAATGCTTAAAAAATCATAATCTCCGTCATTATCAAAATCCGCAAACATAGGTTTCATGGAAAGCCCTTCGGACAAAGAAGCACCATCTATTTTTAATAACCGTTGAGGATTTTCATAGACAGGGTCCTCATTGGTGCCACTGTTTTTGAGAAACAAGACATGACTTTTACCATCCGTTACGAAGGCAAGGTTTTTCGCCAGTTCCCCTACCCTTCCCCTGTAAGTTCTGGGTTTGTCTCTGGTCGCTACTACCATCAAATCATGCACAGCATCCCCATCAAAATCGATGATTTTCCATTCTGTTTTACAATTGTACAGGTAATCGTAACCTTCTATGGGAAGTGGAACCTCATTGTCATCCCAAAAAACATTTTCCGGCACATCTTTATAAATCAATAATCTATCCCTTACCCTATCCGGGGTTAGCACATGTACCCTACCCTCCACTTCAGATGCCTGAAATCTGGAGCCATCATCTCCCAATCTCCTTCTTTCAAAAGACACCTTCATTCTCCTTCTAAATACAGGCATTTCAGTATTTCCAGAAATATTCTCGAAGTAGAAAATTCCAGATTCGGTATAGCTTCTGGATTCGGATACCAGCAAATCAAGGTCTCCATCCCCATCAAAGTCCATCGGCATAGGAACCGCTTTAAAACCAGCATCCAAATCCACCAACAATCCCGGGTTATTGTAGGACAGTTTGTGAAGCATATTGTCACCATAGAGGCTTGATTCTGCAGTTGGCTGCTCTGATCCACAGGAAAAGAATAAAAGGCTACCTATTGCCAAAATAGGTAGCCGGGTTTTAATGGGTAAAATCATGAATGCGAAGAATTATTAAATTTTTATATAAGTTTTGTTTTTGTACATGTACCAAAGAATCAAGTAAAGCAGACCAAAACCACCAAGTGTGGTCAATGCCCCATAATAAGCGCCGGTATATTGCTCCAAACCATACAATAGGAAATTGGCTATATCAGGAAAGCTTATGACATGAGAAAGCACGTATGCAGTTATGGCATTCATCCCAATCACTTTGAACATAAAAGCCCATTTCACCTTGCCTTTAACATCAATGATCCAATAAAAAATGGCCATCAAAATAAAACAAACCCCAGAGGAGGCCAGCACAAATGAACTGGTCCAAATCTTTTTGACAATTGGATGCCAAATCCCCCAAATCAAACCCAAAGCCAGTCCGGCAACACCTACGAGTAAAAGGTAAAGCGCCACTTTGTTTCGCGGAAGATTAGATTTAATCAGCTCTCCGGCAAAGAGTCCGGACAGGGTGGTAGCAATAAAGCCAAATCCAGTCAATACCCAAGTGTATTGATAGCCATCGTCAAATCGACCAAGAACCAGGTGATCAAAATACAGGGCATAATTTTGGTCTGGAAGAATTACACTTCTACCTACACCTGGAACGGTAGGAACCGTAAGTATCAAAGCATAAATAACCAGACAGGCTACAAACATTATATAGCGCCCATTTCTGCTTAGGTAAATAAAGGCCAGGCAAGAAAAGAAATAACCTACGGCAATTGCCTGAAGGGTATTACTAAAAACCTTAAAGGTATTGACATCCAATGCCAATAGATTTCCCTGAACAATCCATCCCAGGAAAAACAGGATAAATACCCGCTTAAAGAGTTTTTTGTAAATATTAGCTTTCCCTGTATTTTCCTGCATCCTTTTGGACAAAGAAAATGGAATAACTGCTCCTACCATAAATAGGAACAACGGCATTATAATATCGTAGAAAGTAGACCCAAACCATTCAGGATGATCAAATTGGTTGGCCAGGAACTCCGTAAAGGGGGATTGTGCGCCCTTATTAAGCAAGGCAAAGAAACGGTCTGCAACAACTATAAACAACATGTCAAACCCCCTCAATGCATCTATTGAAAGGATTCGGTTGGGCTTGATGGTTTGCTCATTCATGAATATTGGTCTTTGGTGGTTGATGGTAAGTAATATATCATTTTATTTTTAAATAGGTTATAGTACAGCAATGGACAAAACCATCCTATCTGCTGTCTAATCTCAATAAAAGCCTTGGTCTCTCCTAACCCTTGTAAGCATGGATAAGGGAAAACAGACTGGTTCTAATCAACTAATAAAGCTAAAAGAGGGCCTATTTACCAAATAGTTTGTTTTGTTTTTTCCAATTGATTTTGGCTACATATACACTGCCATCGCTGCCATACTTCTCTACTCCTTCAGGTTGCATCCATTCAGAAACAGTCACCCAGGTTTCATTTGGGCTAATCTCTGTTACTCCGAAATTACCCAGTCTGGCGCCTCTCTCTGGCACCAGGGCAACTTCGGTTTCTCTGATTACCGCTAACTTTTCGGTGTCAATTTTCGCCATAAACAATGGCGCACGGTGCCTGAAAACATGATCATTGTCTGCGCCTCTTCGTGTATATACCAGGTACAATCCATCAGAATGCCTTACCCAATGCTGCTGGGTATTGTAATTCCCCAATGGAGATCCATCGTCAAAAGTCCATGGTTTGATCTCATCGTAATGCAAACCATCCTTACTGGAAGTAATATAACCTTGCAGGTCATTTCTGATAGTGAGAAAATATTTACCCCCAAATTCCATCAATGAGGGTTCGTGCAAACCTCTGGTATCATTATCCACCCAAAGTGAATTCCCTTTCTTTAGATACCGCAAAGTCTTCCCATCAAAACTACAATGACAAACCGTTACCCTGGAATTTTTTCCCTGAGAAGTATAATATATGGGCAATAAAATAGAGCCATCAGCTAAATCCAGTCGCTGAACGCATCCAGCCCCTGCACTTGCAAGTTCATCCCCTTCCGGCATTTCCAATTTCATCCACGGCAGCCATTCAGCACTCTTGGGGTCATAGACAGAATAGGAAGTATGTCTTGCCCCATGATGATCGACTTTCCAGTCAGGAGTGTAAACAATGGTATGGCCTGTTCCCAAAAGCACGCCTGACTTTTCGTGCCACTTGGGCCAAAAATCACTGGCTGCAACTGGTCGCTCTACGCCATCAATGGTTTCCATCCTTGGTGCCAATGGCTCGGATTTTTTAGGCTTTGTCCATGTTTTCCCTTTATCCATACTCCGAATCTGATACATCCCCTTAAACACATCACTTCCTTCCAGGTCCAGTGTACTCATGGTCATAACAACCTCCTTTGTCCCATTCACCTTTCCTGCTCTAGGATGCACCCAACATTGTTTGCCATCAAAAAGCTTGGCCACCACATCCAGGCTGACCGTGAAATCCGGTGCCAATGGGGCCTTGGAAAAGGAGAAGCCGACCTGAGGCAGACTCAGTACCAGGAGAGAAGCACTACTTTTAAGGAGAAATTTTCTGCGGTTCAACATGCTATTATTCTTTTTGAGGAGTCTGACAAATAACCAATAATAAGGAAACATACAGAAAATCAACCTTATAAACCACGGTTTTTTCACAAAATAACAGTACTTTTATCTGACTGGTCTTCACCTGCCAGCATTCCACTTATTTATTATTGATTGGGACTCCTTATTCAAGAGGATACCTATGTCAATACCATTCAAAATACCCACTCGGACGATAATGAACGACGTTACATTAAAGGACTTTTTGATTTCAAATCTAAGCATTGACGAAACCGAAATTTTATCCATTGTAGAAAACTGCAAAGTAAAAAAGGTAAAAAAAGGGGATTTTTTACTGCAAAAAAATGAATACTGCAAGTACACCTTTTTTATAGAAAAGGGGTTGTTACGTCAATTTTCAATTGACAAAAAGGGCAAGGAACACATTTTAACTTTCGCACCTGAAAGTTGGTTCGTATCGGACAGAGACGGCGTCTATTTCAATAAGCCCTCTACCTATTTTATACAAGCATTGGAAGACAGCCAGGTGGTACTCATAGATGAAAACTTCATTCAGTTGCTTTCAAATAAAATTCCAAAATTCACCTACTTCAACAATAGGTTGCTTCACAATCATATCCGACATTTACAAAACCGGGTTAACTTATTATTGAGTACAGCAGCAGAAGACAGGTATTTACAGTTTGTAAAAATGTACCCAGCCATACTTTTGAGGGTACCACAGACGATGGTTGCCTCTTACTTAGGCATTACTCCAGAAAGCCTAAGCCGCGTACGTAAAGAATTGACTCTCAAAAACTTCAAGGCATAATTTCTTATCATTTATCAATGCACAGACTTTCTGTCCAATGTAAATTTGAAATATAAATTAAACAGCTATGAAAACAAAAACAGTAGAATTGGTAGTAAGCCCTGGAGTGCCACACTTTGTTGGTGATGGTTTTCGTGTGCATACCTTTATCCCCGATGGTTTTGGTCTAGATATGCAACGGATGAATCCCTTTATTATGTTGGATTATAATTCACCCTATAAATTTCCACCATCAAGCAATCCAAAGGGAGTCGGGGTTCATCCCCATAGGGGGTTTGAAACAGTAACCATCTCCTACAAAGGAAAAGTGGCACATCATGACAGTAGTGGCGGCGGAGGAATAATAGGTGAAGGAGATGTCCAATGGATGACTGCTGCCAGCGGTGTCTTGCACAAAGAATACCATGAAGAAGAATGGAGCAAAACGGGTGGTATTTTTCAAATGGTTCAACTATGGGTGAACCTACCCCAAAAAGACAAAATGAGTGCACCTAAATACCAAGCCATAAAAAAAGAAGACATCAACCACCACAAATTGGAAAACAATGCAGGACATATTGAAGTAATCGCAGGGGAATATAAAAACACCAAAGGCGTGGCTTCCACTTTTACCTCCTTACATGTATTGAATGCAAAGTTGAACAAAGGAGGTAAGGCAACCTTTGAATTCCCTACCAAATACAATACAGCACTGCTTGTATTGGAGGGAAATATTGTGATCAATGGAAATGAAAAAATACAAACAGATCATTTGGCATTAATGGCAAATGATGGAGAAACCTTTGAAATCAAAACCGAAGATGACAGCATTGTTTTACTTTTAAGTGGGGCACCTATTGATGAACCCATTGTTTCACACGGACCATTTGTAATGAATACTAAAAAAGAGCTATTAGAAGCTTTCGAAGATTTCAACAATGGTAAATTTGGCTATTTAAAAGATTGATTTTGAGAACAGCATAATCAAAAGACTAAAATCGGAAATATGCAAGAGACAGCCTATTGCATATTTCCAGTTTAAGCAATAAATCAAACCATTGATAAGGAAATACCTGAAAAGCCAGCCTTATAAACCACCATTTTTTCACAAAAAATCGGCAGGTAAAGTAAATAAAAAAACACAGTGCCGAGAGAATGTTCAAGCGATTTAAGTAATGCTGTTTTAAACCACTTTGTATTTAATTTCAACAGCTCCTGTAGCATAAGTTTTAGTTTCGATAAGTGTCAATGATGTTTCTTTCGGAAGACTTTCGAACAATTCAATCCCTTCACTCAAAACAATTGGCATTACAAATACCTGAATTTCATCAATAAGCTTTTCATTAAGCAACATCGTATTCAATTGCCCTCCCCCGATAAGCCAGATGTCTTTTCCTTCATCTGCTTTCAGTTGTTTGACAAAATCAAGGTGCTTATCAGAAATAAAAGTTACCTGTTCTGTGTCAGCCGAATGCTTATTCCGTGTAAACACATAATTTTTCTTGTCGGAATAAGGGAAATCAATTCCCCAACTTAGTATTTGCTTGTAAGTAGTATTGCCTTGAATAGTGGTGTCGATGGATTTATAAAAATCAGAATAGCCATGATCAATTTCTCCCGGATTTGGGATGGCTTCTAACCAGTCTACACTTCCATCTTTTTTAGCAATTTTTCCATTTAAGCTAATGGCTATAAACAATTTAATTTTCTTCATATTAATCTGCTTTAAAAAACGATCACTCCCATAGGTTTAGCCAATGCTTTACAGCGTATTCCCTTAACCTTGTAGCTAGTCCCTTTTGATTTCATAGCCAAAATAGGCCTAATTTCTTAATAGACAATGTTTAACTTTATTATGATTGTTCATTTCAAAAGAATATATAATAGGGTAAAATAAATCCAATGGACCAATTAGCTAGATACCAATACTTTTGGCTATTGCCTCCCCAAAAGTTTTTGAACAGCAAATGCCCATTTTCAATGCTATAATCTGTGGAAATAAAACAAGAGACATCAACGGTTTACTCACCTTGGACCCTAAGAAGTCCCCCATTGGGATAAGTTCATTAAAAGCAGCAGAAACCTTCCGCTATTTTTAAAAAACCCTCCACTAAAAATCATAAATACTTATTTAGAAAGAAGTAAAATAAGCTTAGGGATAAAAATAATCTCCAATAATTTGTTTTGCAGGGTTAAGTTTTCTAAAATTATTCTGAATTAGCAAAAACGGTCTTTCCATCCATAAGGAAAAGGTCAAAACCCAAAATATACAATGAAGCCTACCGATACGAGTAATCCGGAATATTACCACAAGGTAGTGGACTGTCAGTACGCCTGTCCAGCCCACACCCCGGTCCCTGAGTATATCAGAAAAATTGCAGAGGAAAAATACACCGAAGCCTACATGATCAATTGGGAATCGAATGTATTCCCTGGGGTTTTAGGCCGGACCTGTGACCGCCCCTGCGAACCTGCCTGCAGAAGGGGAAGAGTAGAAGAAGAACCTGTAGCGATCTGTAGGTTAAAAAGAGTGGCAGCAGACAATAAAGGAGATGTAAAATCCCTAATGCCTCAAGCACCATTCCCTTACAATGGCAAGAAAATCGCCCTTATAGGCGGTGGTCCTGCCTCCCTGACAGTAGCGAGAGACCTTGCTCCATTGGGCTATGAAATCCATCTTTTTGATGAACAAATAGCTGGAGGAGGTATGATGAGAAGTCAGATCCCTGCATTCCGACTGCCTGAAGAAGTGCTCAATGAAGAAGTTAATTACATCCTGGATCTAGGCATTCACACCCAATTCATGCATTATGTAGATAGCCTGAAAGGTGTTCTGGAGCAAGATTACGATGCGGTATTTGTAGGCACCGGAGCTCCCAGAGGTCGTGACCTCCCGAAACTTCCAGGAAGACAGGAAGCAGATGCCAACATCCATATCGGCATCGAATGGTTGGCAAGTGTAGCTTTTGAACACACCGAAAAAATTGGAAAAAAAGTAATTGTTTTAGGTGGTGGTAATACCGCCATGGACTGCTGTCGTACTTCTCGCCGAATGGGTGGAGAAAGCGTAAAAGTTGTCGTTAGAAGTCCATTCAAGGACATGAAAGCTTCTCCTTGGGAAAAAGAAGATGCCCAGCATGAAGACATTGATATATTTGACAACCATGTTCCCCTTAGTTTTGAAGTGGAAAATGGCAAGCTGATAGGCATGAAATTCCAAAAGGTGGAAGCCGTCTATGATGACAATGGCAAAAGAAAGCTGATCCCAACAGGAGAGCCGGATGTATTTATAGCTGCAGACGAAGTACTTATAGCGATAGGTCAGGAAAACAGCTTCCCATGGATAGAAAGGGATATAGGGCTTGAGTTTAACGAATGGGAAATGCCCACGGTAGACAAGGTCACCTTTCAGTCTACGAATCCTAAAGTCTTCTTTGGTGGAGATGCTGCATTTGGACCAGAAAACGTTATCACGGCAGTGGCTCATGGACACCAGGCTGCAGTATCCATGCACTTGTTTTGCGAAGAAAAAGACCTAAAGCAAAGGCCTGCTCCGTTTACCAAGCTGTTCAGCACCAAAATGGGTATCCATGAATGGGCCTATGACAGCCCTGTAACCATCGATCAAAGATTCCTGGTCCCACAGGCAGAGAAATCTCTGACATTGGTAGACCGAAAGAAAGAGGTGGAACTGGGATTTAACCTGCCCACAGGTTTCAAAGAAGCCCAACGTTGTCTAAACTGCGATGTACAAACGGAATTCTCCACTGATCTCTGTATAGAATGCGATGCGTGTATGGACGTCTGTCCCACCTCCTGCATTACATTTACCGGAAACGAGCCGGAAGAAGATGAATTAAGACAAAAACTACTGGTACCCGCGACTAACAAGTCTCAGGACATATTGGTGTCAGACACCCTCAAAACCGGCAGGGTAATGGTGAAAGATGAAGATGTTTGTCTTCATTGTGGACTATGTGCCGAAAGATGCCCTACCTCCGCCTGGGACATGAAACAATATTTTTACAGTGTAACAAAAGCAGGAAGTATATGAAGGAGCAAGAAGCCATTGCCCACCCTCAAGCAAGAGTAAATGATTTTGTAGCGCGATTTGCCAATGTCAACGGAACCGGATCCGCCAGTGCCAATTTTCTATTTGCCAAAGCCATATTCAGGATGGGTATTCCCGTCACCCCTAAAAACATTTTCCCTTCCAACATCCAGGGTTTACCTACCTGGTATGAAGTGAGGGTAAGTGAAAAGGGCTACCTGGGCCGCAGAGAAGGCATAGACCTCCTTGTGGCAGTCAATGCGCAAAGCATGAAGCAGGACATAGAAAGCGTACATCCCGGAGGCTACCTCATGTATGACAACACCAAAAAACTGCATACGGATATGATCAGGGGAGACATTCATTATCTGGGAATCCCCATGATGGAGATGGCCAATGAAAACTATAGCAACCCCCGACAAAGGCAACTGTTTAAAAACATTATTTATGTCGGTGCACTTTCTGTCTTGCTAAACATAGAGTTTGAAGTATTGGAGACATTGCTCAAAGAACAGTTTGCTGGCAAGGAAAAACTGATCGCTCCAAATGTAAAAGCGCTGCAGCTGGGAATGAATTATGCCCGCGAGCATTTCGATTACCCACTTGATTTTCACCTGGAAAGAAGGAATCTTATCAAGGACAAAATCTTGGTAGACGGCAATACGGCCTGTGGACTAGGCGCTGTATATGGAGGAGCAACGGTAATGGCATGGTACCCAATCACCCCTTCTACTTCTGTTGCAGAGGCATTTGAGAAATTTGCAAGCAAATACCGCATAGACCCCGAAACGGGAAAGAAAAATTACGCAGTGGTACAAGCCGAAGATGAGCTGGCAGCCATGGGAATGGTCATCGGCGCCAACTGGAACGGTGCCAGGTCACTGACAGCCACCAGTGGTCCGGGTGTTTCCTTAATGAATGAATTTATAGGCTTGGCTTATTTTGCCGAAGTACCTGCTGTACTGATAGATGTACAACGGGCTGGGCCTAGTACAGGCATGCCCACCCGAACACAACAGTCGGACATCACCATAGCTGCTTATGCCTCTCATGGAGACAGCAAGCACCCTTTGTTATTTCCTTCCACTCCCAAAGAATGTTTTGAAATGACAGCCACCTCTTTTGATCTGGCAGACCGGCTTCAGACCCCCATCATCCTGATGACTGACCTTGACCTGGGAATGAACGATCACATGAGTGATCCATTCGAATGGGATGCTGAAAAGAAATATGACAGAGGAAAGGTATTCAACAGAGAAGAACTGGAAGCGATGGGTAGGTATGGCCGTTACCTGGACAACGAAGGAGACGGTATTCCTTACCGAACCTATCCGGGCACACACCCTTCCAAAGGCGCATTCACCACCAGGGGAACCTCCAGAGATGAATACGCTGTATATACTGAAAGCAGTGAAGCTTATGTACGTAATATGAAGCGTCTGTTGACCAAATGGGAAACCGCAAAAACAATAATGCCGGAGCCTCAACTGTATCAAGAAGAAAACCAGCAGGAGATAGGCATTCTTTTCTTCGGAACGTCCACTTATTCATCAGAAGAGGCCAAAGACATGTTGGGTGAAAAGGGCATTCACCTGGATGCTATTCGTATCAAAGCCTTTCCATTTGGGGAAGCAACTGAAGCATTTATTCAGTCACACAAACTCGTGTTTATCATCGAGCAAAACAGGGATGGACAGCTTCGCAGCTTGATCATTAATGAAATGCAAACCAACCCTGCGAAATTAGTCCCTGTGCTGAATTACGATGGCATGCCCATCACTGCCGATGATATCGCTTCACAAATCTCCAATTATTTAAAGCAAAAAACCGCCGTAGCTCATGACTTATCTGAAACCTATATTTAGACACCCCAAACTTCCTAAAAACAAACTTGGGTATACACTTAAGGAATACGAAGGAGGTATTTCCACCCTTTGTGCAGGTTGTGGTCATGACAGTATCAGTGCCACCATCGTACAAGCTTGTTACGAAATGGACATAGAGCCTCATCTGGTAGCTAAAATTTCCGGTATTGGTTGCTCTTCCAAAACCCCTGCCTACTTTTTAGGCAATTCTCATGGCTTTAACTCTGTGCATGGCAGAATGCCTTCAGTGGCTACAGGAGCCAATATGGCCAATAAAGACCTGGTGTATTTTGGTGTCTCAGGAGATGGGGACACTGCTTCCATAGGCATGGGACAATTTGTACATGCCATCCGTAGAAACCTAAACATGGTCTATATCGTGATGAACAATGGTTGCTATGGCCTTACCAAAGGACAAGATTCGGCGACGGCCGACTTAGGTTCCAAAAGCAAAGCCGGATCTATCAATCCATTCCAACCTGTAGACCTTGCCAGCCTGGCAGTAGAATTAGGCGCTACCTTTGTTGCCCAAAGTTTCAGTGGCGACAAGCAGCAACTGGTTCCCCTTATCAAAGCCGGCATACAACACAAAGGCCTGGCATTTATCAACGTGATGTCTCCCTGCGTAACTTTCAATAACAATCCGGGATCTACCAAATCCTACGATTACGTAAGGGAACACATGCAGGCCACTGGCACCTTGGATTTTGTTCCTGAAGAAAAACCCATTCATACAGAATACAAAGAGGGCACAGGTACAACTGTCTCTCTACATGATGGTTCAGAGATGAAACTACACAAACTCGCACTAAACTGGGATCCCGAAGACAGGGTATCGGCAGCAAATGCGATACAACAAGCACGGATGAAAAATGAAATACTCACCGGACTGCTCTACATCAATCCAGTATATGGCGACTTGCACGACATTATCGATACTTCCGACACACCTTTAAATGCCATGAAGGAAAATACATTGTGTCCGGGAACAGAAAAACTGGACACCATCAATGCGGGATTCCGATAAGACAAGTCAGATGCAATAACATTCGAAACAAGTACAATCACCAAACCCCATCACATATACAAAGTGATGGGGTTTGTCTTTTATCACCTGACTCAGTTTTCTTTTCCATTAAACGGGTTAAATTTTCGACTCCCTACACTCATCCCTATGGCCCTGCAAACGGTCTTGTCTCCATACTTTCCATTGAGCCGGTCCAAGGCCTGGTACAAAGAAATACGTTCTTCCGTATCTTCAAATAAATTGATCTGATAATGGCCATGCACCAGCCCACTAAAGCGAACGCCGATCAGGCGAATCAGTAAACGGCGTTGGTACAGTTGCTGAAAGAGCGCTTTGATCAGCGGAAGAAGCACATGATCTGCGGAAGTATAAGACACCCGACGTTGCACCGTATGGGTATCAAAATCAGAATAGCGGATCTTTACCGATACGGTAGATGCCAGTTTCTGCTGCTGTCTCAGTTTACCCGCCAGCTGCTCGGTCATGGCCGTAAGTGTAGCCTCCAGCAGACCGATATCTATGGTGTCTTGTTCGAAGGTGTTTTCTGTAGAAATCGATTTGGCTTCCGAATAAGGCGTAATAAGCGAACGGTCGATACCATTGGCTTTTTCCCAAATCATCAATCCGTTTTTACCAAAAGCCGACTCCAGCAATTCTGCAGGCATGGCTTGCAGGGTATGGATTTTTTTTACGCCCATATTGTACAGCGTATGGGAAGTTTTCTGCCCTATCATGGGGATTTTTCTCACTGACAAGGGTGCCAAAAAAAGTTTCTCTTCCCCGTAAGGAATCTGTTTTTCATTATTGGGTTTGGCTTCTCCTGTCGCTACTTTAGATACCGTTTTATTTTGTGAAAGCCCTAGCGAAATAGGCAAGCCGCTTTCTTTGATGATTTTTTGTCGCAGTTCCTGGGCCATTTTATAACAACCAAAAAACCGATCCATTCCAGTATAGTCCACATAAAACTCATCTATAGAAGCTTTTTCAAAAAGCGGCACACTTTCCCTGACGATCTCAGTGATCTCATTGGACTTCTGGCTGTACTTTGCGAAATCACCTCGGATCTGTAAAGCCTCCGGGCAAAGCTGCCTGGCGGTGCGCATGGGCATGGCTGAGTGAATGCCAAACTTCCTGGCTTCATAGCTGCAGGAAGCCACCACTCCCCTGTCTCCCGACCCCCCGATCAGAATAGGCTTGCCCATAAGCCGACTGTCATACAGACGCTCGACCGACACAAAAAAACTATCCAAATCCATGTGTACAATATTCCGTCTTTCTGCCATTACCTTCCTCTCCTACTATGATTTACAGTTCTTTTTGTTAATTTTATTGACATTTTATTGTTTATAATTTAAACATTTGTTTTATATTTAAACCATTGATTTCATTAAAAATTTTGACCATGTACCTTCACAGCAATATCAAACTACTGCGCAAAAGAAAAGGGCTTACCCAGTCCATAATGTCCGAGTCACTGGACATCAGCAGGTCCAAGCTTGCGGGTTATGAACTAAGCATCAGCCCTCCCCTGGATACTTTGGTGAAAATCTGTGAGTACCTTGAAGTATCAGTGGATTTGATGTTGAAAGAAAACCTGGAAAAATACCCTACTCACAAGCTCAGGGATATTTTAGAAACCAGCCGCTACCTCAAAGGCCGCGACCTGCGCATCCTTACCACCACTGTAGATGCACAAGGGCGTGAACTCATAGAAGTGGTCTCCCAAAAAGCCAAAGCAAGCTATCTGGCAGGTTTTTCAGATCCCGACTTTATTGGTGAACTGCCTCGGTTTTACCTTCCTTTTCTTCCTCAGGATAAAAAATACCGCGTTTTTCAGGTAGACGGAGATTCTATGGAACCTATCCCTGACGGCGCATGGATTATTTGTGAATACATAGAAGACTGGACAGCTATACGGGATGGTGAAAAGTACGTCATCGTCACTGCTCAGGATGGAGTTACCTTTAAACTGACTTACAATCAGTTAAATAAAAAAAGACAATTACTACTGTGCTCAAGCAACCCCTTATACACACCTTTTGAAGTAAAAGCAGAGACGGTGAGGGAGGTCTGGAAATACCGCATGATGATGGTATAAGTGCTCCAATAAGTTGGTATAAACTGAAATTAAAGCTATCTTTAGTAAGTTGGTTGCCCACCGACAGTGTAATTAATGGCAACATTTTCTGCCATAATCTGTTAATAATATATACCCTTACTCGGCTCCATAACTTAGAACCCGTCGAGAATCGTATCTATTGATTTTTATTTAAACACGCATAATGCAATAGGGTTTCCCGATTTTTTTTCAGCCTACCCTGACCTTTCTCAGGGGAAGTGATAAAATGACAAAAAATCAGGAGTGAAAGAGACTGAGGCTGCACATTGTAAAGAAGCAGTCAAAAGTTGAATTGATTGATTCTGTCCACTGTAGCGGAGCATTCAGTAACAAATCCGCTATTGCATACCCGAAGTCAAAAGGGTTAAACATTATAATATTTCATTGAAGCGTCGGTAGGAAATCTGCCTTAGTAAAGGTTAAACCTTGTCTTGGTCTTGGTTTTAAAATTGTAGAGGATATGAAAGAAACAGTAGTAATTGCATCGCTCTTAGGGAATATCAGACTTGTCGCTGAAGATGGTTTTCTTTTGTCTTGTAGTTTCACGGAAGATCCCTTGTCAGGAAAAACAAACAATCTCTTTTTCCTGGATATCATAAGTCAGTTGACTTACTATTTCGAAGGAAATCTAAAATTATTTGATGTTCCAGTGGCTATTGGTGGTTCTGAATTTCAAAAAAAGGTTTGGATGGAGGTAAACAAAACCCCTTTTGGTCAGACGGCTTCTTATAAGGACATCGCCTGCGCACTTGACAAACCTACTGCTGTCCGCGCAGTGGGTGCTGCCAATGGCAAAAATCCGCTATTGATCATTATCCCCTGTCACCGGATCATCGCCAGCACGGGAGAGTTGACCGGTTATGCCGGTGGCCTGTGGCGAAAGCTGAAGCTGCTACAAATGGAAGCCGTTGACAAGCCTGGCAGGCTATTTAATATAGGCTTTTAAGTTTCTGGTTTTTTCCTGGTAAAACGCTTTATTCTTTTTGTCAACATCTGTATTTTTAAAGATGGAAAAAATAAATATCCATCCCTATACAGCAGAACTGGCGCCCTACTTTCTCTCTATCAATCAGGAATGGATAGAAAGGTATTTTGCCATGGAACCCTTTGATATCGCCCAACTCCAAAAACCCCAGGAAACAATCCGGGATCATGGTGGAGAAGTTTTATTTGCCGAATGGAAAAAAGAGATCGTAGGTACGGTGGCTTTGAAAAAAATAAATGAGAGCCAATACGAATTGATTAAAATGGGGGTATCACCCAAAGCACAAGGCAAAAATATCGGCCTTTTACTTGGGAATGCTGCCTTGGAATGGGCCAAAGCACAAGGAGCTACTAAAGTGATCCTGTACAGCAACAGTCTACTGGCTCCTGCGATAGCCCTGTACCTAAAAATGGGCTTTAAAGAAATCCCAATGGAATGTGGAACCTATGAGCGCTGTGACATTAAAATGGAATATATTTTTTAATTGCTTTCTCTGGCTTGATACAAAAAAGGCTTTTATTCAAAAATACTTGTCTAAATCCACCCCTTGTAGATTAATTAAAAGAGGCAACCGCTGATTAAAAAGAAGGGGAATTAGAAAGTCCAGCGCCTTAACAAAAGGGACATAATCCGTGAAAGCTGACGTAAGCCAATCGTTACCAAATATTTGAAAAATAAAATTACCCTGTGTAAGATTTTATACTTTTTAGACAACTTATAGGGAAATTAGCATTTCAATCTCTTCCTTATGTGGCTAGCAATATTTCTCCCCATACGCACTTCAACCTTTAGCTTATCGTCAACCGATAATTTTCAAAAGAAAGATTTTACTAATCGTAAAATGCTCGAAACCTACCTCAATAACTTAAAAACCGATACCAATGAAAAGACACTTGCACCAAAGGGAAAGAAAATGACAGGCTATACCGTTTTTGGGTCCGCTTATGATTCCTTAATTCGTTTTAATACCGAGAAGACCGGTCGAAGCTTTCAATTCTTTAAATACTTTAGGTAATGGAAAAGGAATTTCTAAAAATAGTGGAAGCACATCAGGGGATAATCTTTAAAGTCTGTAAACTATACCGGAACAGTAAAGAGGACCAGGAGGACTTGTTCCAGGAAATTGTGCTTCAACTGTGGAGGGCATTCCCAAAGTTTCGAAAGGAATCAAAAGTAAGCACATGGATGTACCGTATTGCCTTAAATACCGCTATAGCAATGTTCCGGAAGCATAAAATAGAAATCGAATTCAACGAATATACGCCAAAAGAGATTTACTCAAATCAGGCAAGTGAACAATCAGAAAATGAGGAAAGGCTGTTTGATGCCATTAGAACATTGAACCAGGCTGAAAGGGCCATCATTGCCTTATTTCTGGAAGACTTCAATTACAAGGAAATTGGCGAAATCACAGGGATAACTGAAAATTACGTCGGTGTGAAGATTAATAGATTAAAAGAAAAACTCAAAAACATCTTAAAATAAAAAGCTATGGAACTCGATAAATTAAAATCAACCTGGGATCAATCAAGTACTGGAAAAAAAAGCCAAAATGAATTATTGATAATGACAAAAGTGAAAAACCACCCAACGATTAAAAAAATGAAGCTAAAATTTTTAATTGAGGCCATTCTTTTAGTTGTTTTTATAGCCGTTTACTACGATGGTTTTGATGGGGAAACTAAACCCTTGTGGGCAAATGTACTTTTGATAGGCGCTACCAGTTTATACATCTTTGTCCGTTTTGTGGGCTGGCTCATTTTGAGAAACCCTATCAATGGCGACAATATAAAACAATCACTTCTTAATTTTCAATCGAAATTAAAGCAAATAACCATTGGTATTGTTTTGACTTCCTTTCTTTTTGGCTGTGCGGTGATTTCCTTTTTCTCCTCATCTATTGACTTCACAAAAGAGAAATACACTGCATTTGCTTTTATGTTGTTTTCTTTAATACTACTGGTTTATTTATCTAGTAGAAATTGGAATAAACGAATAAGCAAGATTAAAACCAACCTTAAGGAATTTGAATCTCCAGTTGGTCAATAGCTATGAGAGAAAGTTTTAGTGGAGAATGCTATATTATGGGTACAAATAAACAGAAAAGTTGGACTATTGCCTTTAATAATAACAATGATTGAGACCATTGGATTACCACAACCCTTTCCTTCAATGCCAAAAATTGACACTTGTATACCAGTCTGGAATTTTGATTTGACAAAACGCTCAATTCTTTACCTTCTCTGATAATTTGTATACATTTTTATTTGCACTGCTGGAATTATCTCCTACTTTTGCACTTCCTATCTGCGCACGTGGTGAAATTGGTAGACACGCCACCTTGAGGGGGTGGTGCCTTCGGGTGTGGAAGTTCGAATCTTCTCGTGCGTACAAAACCTTTCCTAAATTGGGGAAAGGTTTTTTTTTGATGGTTAATTTATTATAAATTCCATTTTTATTCACCTTTTTACACCTTATAGCCATGACTGCTGCTACCATCCATCATTTGACATTTGGTAAAATTGCCGCCCAAATTTCTACTATGGGTGCTGAATGTATTGCACTTAAAAAAAATGGTTTGGAATACCTCTGGCAAGCAAATCCAGACATCTGGGGCAGGCATGCACCAGTACTGTTCCCTATTGTAGGCAAGCTAAAAGACAACAAGTATACCTATCAAGGCAAGTATTATACCATGGGCCAGCATGGATTTGCCCGAGACCGTAATTTTGAGTTGACTGAAAAAACAGACAATCAACTTACGATGGTTCTCAAAGCAGATGAAATCAGTAAAAAGGTATACCCTTTTGATTTTGAACTTTCTATTCAATACAGTCTTAGCGAAAATGGCCTGAATGTGGATTATCATGTCTACAATCCCTCAGGAGAGGAAAACCTGTTTTTTAGCATTGGAGCCCACCCTGGTTTTGGCTGCCCACTAGAACCTGAAAAGGAATCTTTCTCGGATTACCAATTGGATTTTGGGCATAAAAATATTGCTTCCCTTCCATTGTATACCCTTGAAGGAGGTTTGATCTCTACCAAGAAAAGTACTTTAGCACTTCGGGAAGGCAAAGTGGACTTGGACTACAAGCTTTTTGAAAATGATGCGCTGATATTAGATGTGGGGCCAGTTACGGCAGTAAGTATAAGCAGTCGCAAAACAGGTAAAGGCTATGCTATGCAATTTTCGGATTACAAGTGGTTAGGCCTATGGACCAAAGAAAAAGGTGCAAAGTTTATTTGTTTAGAGCCTTGGAACGGAATTGCCGCCACCACGGATCATGATGGAACACTTGAAAATAAATTAGGCATTGTGCAATTGGCTCCTCAAGCTAGCCATAAGGCAGGATTTCAGGTAGAACTTTTGGGATAAAATCAAAAAAAATCACTACTTTAATGAATTCATTTTTCTAATGCTGCCATATCCCGTATAGTTTTCTTAATTTTGCGGCATGTTATCCATAAACAATCTCTCTTATTATATTGGGGGCCGTCCCCTTTATGAAAATGCCTCCCTTCATATCAAGCCAAAAGATAAAATTGGTTTGGTAGGTCTGAATGGTACAGGCAAGTCTACACTCCTAAAAATCATACATGGTGATCTTCAGCCAAGTTCTGGAGAAATCCAAAAAGCGAAAGACTGCAGTGTTGGTTTTCTTAACCAGGACTTGTTGTCTTATCAATCAGAAGACAGTATTCTTGATGTTGCGCTTGAAGCTTTTAAAGAAACTTTGTCTTTACAGGTAGAAATAGACAAAGTGCTCAAAGCGATGGAAACAGATTATTCTGATGAAATCATCCAAAAACTTGCCAATCTTCAAGAAAGATTCGAGGCCCTTGAAGGCTATACTATCAAAGCCAAGGCTGAGGAAGTGTTGGAAGGCATAGGTTTTAAGACCGCTGATCTGGGACGTCCTTTGAAAACATTTTCCGGAGGATGGCGGATGCGTGTGATGTTAGCCAAGTTACTCTTGGAGAAACCAGCTTTACTAATGCTGGATGAACCTACCAATCACCTTGACTTACCCTCTATTCAGTGGGTGGAGAATTACCTTAAATCTTACGAAGGCTCTGTTATTGTCGTATCTCACGACCAGACCTTTTTGAACAATAGTACCGAAACTACGGTAGAAGTTTCTCGTGGCAACCTCACTAGTTATGCAGGTAATTATGCCTTCTATAAAACTGAGAAGGTAGAAAGAGAAGAGATTCAGCAAAATGCCTACGAAAATCAACAGGCAATGATCAAGCAAACGGAGCGTTTCATTGACCGTTTCCGTGCAAAAGCTTCCAAATCGAACCAAGTACAATCCAGGGTTAAGGCCTTGGACAAGTTGGACAAAATATCTGAGGTAGAAAAAGATGAAGTATCTGTAAACTTTAAATTTACTTTCTCCCAAAAATCTGGTCGGGATGTAATCGTATTGGATGATGTTTCCAAATCATTTGGTGACCTTAAGATTCTCGAGAATGCTACTGCCCGTATAGAGCGTGGAGATAAAATTGCCCTTATTGGTGCCAATGGAAAAGGTAAATCTACTGTCTTGAGGATCATCAATGGCTCTGAACCTATAGAGGGAAATAGAGAAGAGGGATATAACCTGGTCAAAGCCTTTTTTGCGCAGCACCAGTTAGAAGCCTTGGGGATCAATAATGAAATCCTGCAGGAAATGGTACAAGCCGGCAGCAGAAAATCAGAAACAGAACTGCGAAATGTACTGGGCTGTTTTCTATTTTCCAATGAGGATGTCTTCAAAAAAATAAAAGTGCTTTCTGGAGGTGAAAAATCCAGGGTAGCATTGGCCAAGACACTGATTTCCGAAGCTAACTTTTTGTTATTGGATGAGCCTACCAATCACCTTGACATACAGTCTGTCAATATTTTGATTCAGGCATTGAAGCAATACGAAGGCACTTTTGTTACGGTCTCTCACGATAGGTTGTTTATCAAGGGAGTCGCCAATAAAATATGGTACATAGAAGACGAGCAAATTAAGGTATATCCAGGCACTTACGATGAGTATGTTTACTGGCGTTCTAAGCAGACAGAAAAAGAAGCCAAGCCGCAAAATGTTGTAAAAAAAGCACCAAAGCCTTTGCCAAAAAGTTCAGCGGAAAAGCAAGATGAGCATGCGCAGAAGAAAGCGATAAAGGAGAAAGAAAAAACTTTAGATAGTCTGGAGCAACAAATCACTGACCTAGAAAAGAAAAAAACGGATTTAGAACATCAATTGGCGCAACCATCCGTATATGAAGATGAGGTGAAAATGCAACAACTCAATGAGAAGTATACGAAGATGAAGCAGGATGAAAGTGCCCTTAACAAGAAATGGGAAGCACTTGCCGAGCAAATAGAAAGTATGCAAAGCTAAGGCCAAGGCCTTTAACCTGTACTAAACATAACCCTGAGTGATGAGACAACCATTGATTAAGCTTGTTATTATTCTTTTATTGTTTTCCACGGGGCTTTTGTCTGCTCAGGAGATATATGAAGATCAGGTATTTGACGAAAACATAAGAACCGTTCAGCTTTATCCAGCGAGCAGTGAGTTTTCGGCACAAATGACGGCACCGGTTATTTTACTGAACAGTTCTCTACCACTAGAGTTACATTTCGATGACATTTCTTATGAATCGGACCGCTACATTGCGAAACTCATTCACTGTAATGCGGATTGGACTAGTTCTGGGCTAAAGGATCCGGATTTTCTCCAGCAATACAATGAATTTATCCTCAACTCTTATGAGTACGGTATCAACACGAGGGTACCTTATATTCATTATACTTTTCAGGTGCCAGCCGTTACCAGAACTGGGAACTATATTTTAAAAGTTTACAGAGGCAGAAAAGAGTCAGATGTAATTTTCACCAAAAGGTTTATGGTTTATCAAAACCAGGTTGGAATCGGGGCTGAAATTGTTCCTCCCAGTTTGAATGAGGACAGAAGGGTAGCGCAGCAAATCAATCTGACTATTGGCTATGGCAACCGTCAGCTGGTGGATCCTCTTAGCAATACCAAGGTGGTGATTCGTCAAAATCAAAGGTGGGACAATGCTATTTTTGGTTTGAAATTTACACATATCCGAGAGGACATCAAGCAGTTGCAATACCAGCTCTTTGATGGCTCTAACACTTTTCTGGCTGGAAATGAATTTCGATTTGTGGATTTGCGCTACGTACGTACGAGAGGAAGGAACATTGCCAAAGTAAGTATGGAGGAAGACGTTGTTTTTGCAGAAGCCACAATTGACAAAGTCAGAAAAGGGGTCACCTATCTGGAATACCTGGATCTAAATGGGCAATTTGGCATATTCAATGTAGAAAGGCAGAACCATCTCCTTGAAAGTGAGTATGTATTACTAAACTTTAACTTAGAATCTCCCAAGCTCCCCTCCCCTCCTTATGTATTGGGAGCCCTGACCAATTGGGGAAAAAGTGCTGATGCTAAGATGGTGTACAATGAAAAAAAGGGTCTTTATCAGGCAAGTTTGTTTTTAAAACAAGGCTGGTACGATTATCAATATGGTTTTCAATCAGACAATGGCTGGAATATGGAACCTTTTGAAGGCACTCATTTTCAAACCGAAAACAAATACGAAATCTTTTTTTATTACCGGGAAATGGGTTCCAGATATGACGAGCTGATAGGCTATACTGTAATCAATCCTAATATGAGAAGATTTTAAGTTGAATCCATAATAGGAAATGGTTGTCCCCTATTATGGGATCAATAAACGCAGGAGCACAATCGATAAGGTTATAACAAAAATCAAAGCAAAAAAAATACCCGGCTAATTCACCGGGTATTTTTTTTTAATCTTTACTTTCTTCTGGTTTTTCATCCTCATTCTCCGCTCTTTCGTCGTTTTTACGAGGTTCATGAGTTTGCGCTCTATAAGGCACAAAACCCTCTCTTTTAAATTTATAAGGTTCAGTTCGCTGGCTTGGCATATTGTTTGCCAGATCAAGCATTCCAAACCCTTTGTGTGTAAAGGCACCTAGCCCACACTTGAACACAAATTCTTGGACTTCACCGGCAGCGTATAAGGTGAAAGGCAAGGTATAGCCTCTGACTTCATACTTCACATCCATATCATAGACAGAATATATTCTTGCGAATTTTTTCTGTTGCTCACGAAGTTTGTTGACATAATTCATGTCTGGAACCACCTGGAATTTATAAAAGGATTCCATTTGTTCCTGGTCATACCATCCAGATTTTTCCATTCTTGTGAGTGTTGACTCATACAAAAGATCAGAAAACTCATCTGTGTCAGGGTTGATAAATCTTTTACCTGACTCGTCATCAAATGTGGGAGTAAGCAAAACCAATGGCGAGATGCACACAAATTTGTTGGATGTCTCTAAAGGTGGCTCAATTTCTTTCTCAGTATACTCAGGTGACAATATCAAATTCCCCAATTCAATTTTAGGGGTTTTGAAAACCTGCTTCAATAGATACTCTATGAAAGGTTCATCAGGAGCTGAAACGACAAGTGTAACCAAGCTGGAATAATAATGCAACCCACTCCTACTAACTTTAGTTTGGCCTTTTAGACCGGAAAAGTTAAAGAAATTGTAGTTAAAAAACTCTTCCTGGCCCCCTTTAACGATCAGGCCTTTGAGAAACTGAGCTAAGATGTACTGATGGTGAAAGGGTAAGTAAGCACCTTTGTTCTTTAAGGAAAATATTAATCTAATTCTCACGACTATAAAAATGAAAAGTTGAACAAAAATTTATTTCATCGTACTAACTGAACTAACTGATAGTTGAATAAATAAGTTGCAACAAACTTAATAATAATATTTCAATTTATTTACACATTGAACCTAAAATGCATGATATCTCCGTCACAAACTACATATTCTTTACCTTCAACTGCAATTTTCCCGTTTTCACGGCAAATTGCTTCCGTTTTGAACGTTTCAAAATCTTTTAGTTTTATAACCTCTGCTTTGATAAAGCCTTTCTCAAAATCAGTATGAATTACACCTGCAGCTGCTGGGGCTTTCCAACCTTTCGTTATTGTCCACGCTCTCACTTCCTGAACTCCTGCTGTGAAATAGGTAATAAGGTTCAATAATTTATAGGCTCCAGCAATTAATCTGTTCAAACCACTTTCCTCAAGACCGTACTCGCCTAGAAACATTTCTTTTTCTTCGACTTCCTCAAATTCGGCAATTTGCTCCTCCAATGCTGCACAAAGGACAATTACATCTGCGTTCTCATTGGCTACTTCCGCTTTAAGTTTATCCACGTACTCATTCCCGTCCTTTATACTTCCTTCATCTACGTTTGCAACATACAGTACGGGTTTAATCGTCAGCAAATGAATGTCTGCTATGGCCTTCAAATCGTCTTCATCCGCTTCTATGGCACGGGCATTCTTACCTTCCATTAGGCCTTCTTTGAATTTCTGTAAACTTTCAACGGCTTTTCTGGCTTTAGCATCTCCACTTTTTGCAACTTTCTCAATCCTAAGCAGTTTTTTATCAACTGACTCAATATCTTTAAGTTGCAATTCAGTATCAATGACTTCTTTGTCAAAAATGGGATCAACTCCACCTGCTACATGTACGACATTAGGATCATCAAAGCATCTGACCACGTGTATTATCGCATCAACCTCCCTTATATTACCCAAAAATTTATTGCCTAAACCTTCTCCTTTACTCGCACCTTTTACTAATCCAGCTATGTCTACAAATTCGATTACTGTTGGAAGTACTCTTTGTGGGTTCACCAGACCTTCCAAGATTTGTAAACGCTTATCCGGCACTGTCACAACACCCACATTGGGCTCTATAGTACAAAAAGGAAAATTTGCTGCTTCAGCCTTAGCACTTGACAAGGCATTAAATAATGTTGACTTCCCTACATTTGGCAAGCCTACAATTCCACACTTAACTCCCATGAATGTTAAATCTTATTTATTCTAAATATCCTGTATTCTCTATACCCTTTGTAAAATTCCTTTATAGAAACCCTAAATATAGTATAAACTGGTATGGCGAAAATCATACCCAATACACCGGCAATTTTTGCCCCCACAAAGATAATAACAAAAATTTCAAGAGGGTGGGCTTTTACTGATTTAGAAAAAATAAAAGGCTGTAAGATCACATTATCACTTACCTGCACCACAGAAAACACAGCCAACACCTTAAATAGAAATAAGTATACCTCATTGGCAGTATTGAAATCCCCGGTAGAAAGCCCAACTAATACCCCAAAAGTCGCCCCTAATAGTGGTCCGGCATAAGGTATGAGGTTGGCTACTGCTGCAAAAACTGCAATTGTCATTGCATATTCAATATTACCTATTGACAAGCCGACGGATGCAAGGGTGAAAATCACTGACATTTGTATCAATAAACCTATCAGGTAATTGGACAACAATCTTTCTACCTTGTGAAAAGTAGCTACAGACAATTCAAAATATTTATTCGGAATGAAATTCAAAATATTTCTCCGAAGTAGCCCATTTTCCAGGAGCAAGAAAAATGTAATAAAACCTATGGCAAGTATACTTATAAAGAAACTACTTGTAGTGGAAATTACACCATTGACAAATCCTTGGAAATTCATGCCATTGACACTATTCAGTAGGCTTTCTTTCACAAGTTTTATCAGGTAACCAGGCTCATTATCGATAAGATTTAATTTTATAAGTATCACTTCCAGATTATCAATTGGTCGTTGAATCTGATCGTATAAATAGTTGACATCCAGCGCTTTTAATAGCTCAACCTGTGAGCGAAAAAGGGGGATAAATAACAACACCAATAAAAAAACAACCGAAATAATGGCTAAAAATGATATTAAAATTGCCATGGCACGGGGAATATGTTGCCCCATTATGTACAAGTTGCTGATTTTATTGGTAAGCGGCCTAAGTGCAGCGGCAATTACAAGAGAGAATATAAAATATAGGCTAATATTGGAAAAATACCATCCGAACACAAAAACAAGTATGGTAGCAACTATAGCTGTTAATATAACTTTTAGCATGGTTCAAAAATAACAAAAAAATCGAACCCTGTGCCATGCTTTCCACTAATAGGGGAAAAACATTTCCAAGGTTCGATTTATATATCTTTTGGATTTATTATTCTAGCAAAAGTATGATTAGAATAAGAGCTAATTAAATTATTAATCCCACTTTAGATCTTCACCAAACTTATTGTTATTTTCATTGGTTGATTCGGTAGTTTCAGGTTCAGCATCAAACTGAGAGAAGTCAAAATCTGGCATCAAGTCATTTTTCACGTGACCTACAGCCTCTTGAAGGGCATCTACAAACTTTCCAAAATCCTCTTTATACAAGAATATTTTGTGCTTCTCATAGTAGAAAGTGTCATCCTTGATCTTCCTCTTGCTTTCAGTTATGGTCAAATAGTAATCATTGGACCGGGTAGCTTTAACATCAAAAAAATAGGTTCTCTTACCAGCTTTTACCCTTTTGGTGAAAATCTCATCTCTTTCGTAATCTTTATTATCTTCCACTATCCAAATATTTATTTTTTCAAAAATCAATTTAATGCCAAGTTAAATCAATTCAAATATCAAATTCAAGTTATTGATCGTTTTTTTTCTTAAAATATGTGATATTCTTCAAAATACCTATTGGAAAAGACAATTTTGTGACTATAAAATATTGGTTCTCTAATCACTAATATTATTCTCCGTGGAGAAACTCTTTTTTAGCAATTAACTCTTCTTCTGTTTCTCTATGGTCAGGATCATCTATACAACAATCTACAGGGCAGACAGCAGCACATTGAGGTTCCTCATGGAAACCAGTACATTCTGTACACTTTTGGGTGACGATATAATAAAACTCATCAGAGACAGGCTCTTGTTTTTCATCACCATCCACCACAGTCCCATCTTCCTGTGTTACCTGACTCAACTCAGTACCTCCACCCCAAGTCCATTCAATTCCCCCTTCATAAATGGCGGTATTGGGGCATTCTGGTTCACATGCACCACAATTGATGCATTCGTCCGTTATCATTATTGCCATTGTGCTTCTTTTTTTGTTCGAGCACAAAACTACTAACCAATTCACAATCTCACAAGCAAAATGATTCTCCTTTCAAAAAATATCTTACATACATTATTTGTTGCACTAACTATTTGATTTCATTTATCCATTAGCTTTGCTTGCGAATAATTATATTTGGGCCAAAGTTCACCAAATGATAGGGTCTTAAAAGGACCCTATACTATATTTTCATAATTATGGATGTAAATCAAAGACTTACCCTACTTGCTACACTTGGTGATCGCTTGCTTCAATTAAGCGATGATAAAAAAGTGGAATTGTTCGATAAAATGCAGAATCACAACAATTGGTTTACGCCCAAACAATCGGCTTTGGCCCTTGAAGGCATAAGCAGGTACCTCTCCGATGCGCAATTGAAGAAATGGGTCAAGCCGTACACTTTCGAAAATGGCAAAGCAGCCAGAAATATAGGGATTATCATGGCTGGGAATATTCCAGGTGTCGGTTTTCACGATTTGCTTTGTACCCTAGTGGCTGGTCACAATGCAAGAATAAAATTGGGATCTTCCGACAATATATTGATCCCTTGGTTAGTGGAACAATTGAAGGAATTGTCTCCAGAATTGGCTGAAACCATTTCATTCGAAGAGCGACTAAGAGATATGGATGCTTATATTGCTACAGGAAGTGACAATTCAGCCAGGTACTTTGACTATTACTTTGGTAAATATCCCCATATAATACGTAAAAACAGAACCTCCATCGCCGTATTAAACGGGGAAGAATCAGAAGCAGACTGGGAATTGCTTTCCACAGATATCTTTACTTATTACGGCCTGGGCTGTAGAAATGTATCAAAAGTTTTTTTTAGCCATATTTCCCAGGTCCAGGACTTCATGAAGGCCATGGAGAAAGTAAGTGATGTGCTGAACCACCACAAATATTTTAATAATTACGAGTACAACAAGTCCAAGTATCTTATTAATAGGGTGGAACATTTTGACAATGGGCATTTATTATTGGTAGAAGCTAAGGATTTGGTTTCACCGATTTCTGTCATCTATTACGAGGTCTATGAATCGGCTGACATCCTTAAGAAGAATTTATCCACTTTGGAAGATAAGGTCCAATGTATTGTTTCTAAAGATGGCTGGTTTGATGGAAGCATTCCTTTGGGCACGGCCCAGAGCCCTGAAGTTTATGAGTATGCAGACAAAATTGACACCTTAAAATTCCTTTTGGCACTGGAATAGCATCGGTAAAACTACTTATACCTTCAATTTTAAATAAATTCTGTTTTTAAATCCTTTATAAATAAGCATATAATAACAAGCATCATGGCCGATTAATTATTGAATTTTGTATCTTTGCGCCCTATTGAATTTTCATCAAACAACAATATAAATTCATTATTAATGGTTTTTGATATAGATATGATTAAGTCGTTGTATGCTGAGTTTCCTCAGCGTATAGCTGCCGCCAGAAAAGTTGTGGGAAAGCCACTTACCCTAACAGAAAAAATCCTTTATGCCCATCTCTCTGAAGGTGAGCCTACCAAAGGGCATGAAAGAGGCGTATCTTATGTTGATTTTAAACCCGACAGGGTTGCCATGCAGGATGCGACAGCCCAAATGGCTTTGTTGCAGTTTATGCAGGCTGGCAAATCTAAAGTTGCAGTACCTTCTACTGTACACTGTGATCACCTTATTCAGGCTGAAATTGGTGCTTCCATTGATTTAGCAAAAGCAAAAGATAAAAACAAAGAGGTATATGATTTCCTTTCTTCTGTTTCCAACAAGTATGGTCTTGGATTTTGGAAACCAGGAGCTGGAATCATCCATCAGGTAGTTTTAGAAAATTACGCTTTCCCAGGAGGAATGATGATCGGAACAGATTCTCACACGCCTAATGCAGGTGGTTTGGGAATGGTAGCCATCGGTGTAGGTGGAGCAGATGCTTGTGACGTAATGGCTGGTCTTCCTTGGGAGCTAAAATTCCCTAAATTGATTGGTGTTAAGTTAACCGGTAAATTATCTGGCTGGACTTCCGCAAAAGATGTAATCCTTAAAGTAGCAGGAATCCTAACAGTAAAAGGTGGTACAGGATGTATTGTTGAATATTTTGGAGAAGGAGCACGCTCTTTATCAGCCACAGGAAAAGGCACCATTTGTAACATGGGTGCTGAAATTGGAGCTACCACTTCCATCTTTGGGTATGATGAAAAATCTGAAGCTTATTTGAGAGGTACTTCAAGAGCTGAAATTGCAGATTTAGCAAATGGCATCAAAGAATATTTAACAGGTGATGATGAAGTTTATGCTTCTCCTGAAAAATACTTTGACGAGGTCATTGAACTCAATCTTTCTGAATTAGAGCCACACATCAATGGTCCTTTTACTCCAGATCTAGCTTGGCCGCTATCTAAATTTGCAGCAGCAGTAAAAGAAAACAATTGGCCAGAAAAACTGGAAGTTGGACTGATCGGTTCTTGTACCAATTCTTCCTATGAAGACATTTCAAGAGCTGCTTCTCTTGCCCAACAAGCAGTAGATAAAAAACTTAAAGCCAAATCAGAATATACCATTACTCCAGGTTCTGAACAAGTGCGATTCACTGTAGACAGAGATGGATTCCTACAAATATTCGAAAATATGGGTGGCGTGGTTTTGGCCAACGCATGTGGCCCATGTATTGGCCAATGGGCAAGACATGGAGCTGAAAAACAGGAAAGAAACTCTATCATCACCTCCTTTAATAGAAACTTTGCAAAAAGAGCAGATGGTAATCCAAATACCCACTCCTTTGTAGCATCACCTGAAGTAGTTACTGCTTTGGCCATTGCTGGTAACCTTACCTTCAATCCAATGACAGACACCCTTACCAATGAGGATGGAGAGCAGGTTAAATTGGACGAACCAATGGGACTTGAACTTCCTGCAAAAGGTTTTGCTGTTGAAGATGCGGGCTATCTTGCTCCAGCGGAAGATGGATCTATGGTAGAAGTAAAAGTAGCTTCTGATTCAGAGCGACTACAATTATTAGAGCCTTTTAAACCATGGGAAGGAACGGACTTGAAAGGGCTTAAACTCTTAATAAAGGCCAAAGGCAAGTGTACAACTGATCATATTTCTATGGCAGGCCCATGGTTGAGGTTCCGAGGACACCTTGACAATATTTCAAACAACCTTTTAATCGGTGCTATCAACTTCTTCAACGACACTTCCAATAAGGTGAAAAACCAGTTGGATGGCAGTTATGGAGAGGTTCCAGCAGTACAACGTCAATATAAGTTACATAATATCGGTACTGTAGTAGTAGGTGACGAAAACTATGGTGAAGGTTCTTCTAGAGAGCATGCTGCTATGGAGCCAAGGTTCTTGGGAGTACGTGCTATTATAGTAAAATCTTTTGCTAGAATCCATGAAACCAACCTAAAAAAGCAAGGCATGCTAGGCTTGACTTTCGCTAATCCTCAGGATTACGATTTGGTTCAGGAAGATGATTCTATTGACATTGTTGGGTTGAATAGTTTTGCCCCAGGCAAACCATTGACAGTGATACTTCACCACAACGATGGTAGTGAGGACAAAATAACTGTGAACCATACCTACAATGAAGGTCAAATCAAATGGTTCAAAGCAGGCTCAGCGTTGAACCTTGTAAAGGAAGGTCTTATTTAGTAGGAAAAGGACAATAACTATTGCATAACGCGAGTTAAAATCACTTTTTCTGGCTTTATTAGCCAGCTTGTTTATAATAAAGGGAAGGCTACAATTAATTTTGTAGCCTTCCCCTTTTTATAGAATTTTGTCTCAATAACATTAATCCAGATTTACAAAAGGATTCCTTGGAGCACTTCCATAAGTGATCGCATTACCATTTAGAGGAACAATTGCCAAATTGGTGTGTAAGTATTTTGTTATTTATTTCTGGCTAACATCGGAATCCAATTGAGACAGGTATTCTGAAACTAAGGGCATTTCAGGATCCGCTTTGTACGCATCATTTAAAAATTTACTTGCCAAGGACATGTCGCCTTTCTTAAAGTAATAGATCCCTTTATTTCTTACGGCATAATTATTTTTCGAGTTTTGCTTTAAGCTATAATTGATGTCTTCCAAAGCCCCTTCAAATTGGTCGAGATACAATCTGTAAAGACCTCTATTGTTGTAATAGTAAGATTGATCTTTGTCAAGCCTAATGGCTTCTTCTACCGATTCAAGTGCTTTTTGGTAGGCTCCATTTTCAAAATGGATCAAGGAATAAAGATTGTACAGCTTACTCTCCCCTGGATCTAATTTCATGGCCTTTTCAAGATCTGAAATGGCGGCATCAAGGTCTTTCAAATAATAATGGACAGTAGCACTGTTGATATACAACTCGGCATTATCAGGGGAAAATTGAATCGCCTTGCCAAAAGAACCCAATGCATCCTTATAGGACTTCATTTCTGCTTGCACCAAGCCACGTATAAAATAAGCCTGTCCATCCTGATCATTTATTTGAAGCAGCGTTTCTGTATCTTCCAACGCTTTATAATTTTCACCAAAATCAAGATGTGCTATAGCTCTTTGACGTAAGGCGGGAACATAACCATTGTCAATATTGATGGCCTCAGAAAAATCTGCTATGGCTTCCACTAATTTAGCTTGTTGGTATTTGGCCATCCCCCGGTTAAAAAATGCATCTTTAAATTGTGGATCTATGGCTAAAGCTTCATCGTAATAAGTAATGGCACCTTTCAGGTTCCCCTCCTTTAGTTCATTATTACCTTTTAATAAAAACCTCCCTTTTTTGTCTTCATTTGAAGTGCAAGACAGGGCAATTGAAAGTAAAAGGCCAAAGCTTAACCAAATTATGTTATTTTTCTTCATCAGCTATTTAATTAACTTTTATCACTTCCCTAAGAAACGAAGGCATATAAGGCTTAATGCGTTAACCCGAAACAAGCAACAAACATCACCTGATTAATTCACTTTAAATCAAAAGCTTAGAAATATTGATGCCAATCCTATTTTAACACATCAAACTATGATTGACTATTTTTAATAATAACCAACAAGACTCAAGCCCATTAGAATACTTTATCAATTGGTAATTTCAAGTGAAAAACTTCCTCCCTCCTTCAAAGGTAATAACAAACTACTTCGCACAATAATTAAACCCCAAATATGCCTCCTACATTTTTTAATACCAGTTGAAATTGACCCATAGAGAAGAATGGAATGGGTTCTTACTGACCATTTTGCTATACCAGGATATAAAAGCACACATTAACGCTGTTTTTGTTAAATTATCTGGTGGGCTCAGCACATTTGGTATAGATATTGCGATTAGTTATATAATTATCATAAGTTTTAATAATTTTTCACTAAAACCAACATATTATGTCAACCAATTTAAAATTGAAAGGAAACTGGAACGAGTTAAAAGGTAAACTTAAAGCGAAATACGGTGAACTCACCGATGATGATTTAGCTTATGCCGAAGGACAGGAAGACCAATTACTAGGTAAACTTCAGAAAAGAACCGGTGAAACTAAGGAAAACCTCAAAAAGTTTTTATTTTCTGAATAAATAGAGGAAATTTTATTAAGCCCGATAACCAAGTTATCGGGCTTTTTTCATTTAGGGATAAAAAGGATGATGTACAATTCATTCCTCTTAAAAAAAGCCTCATCCTTTCTTACATTTTTCTCACTAGTTTGGCAATTATAACACCATTGACTATGGGTTGAGGTCCATAGTAGCTTTAAGCAAAGTAGAGGATAGTAAAATAAACATCAGGCACCAATTCAACTCGGTGAAAAACCATACAAACAGCATTTTCTGGGAAACTGAACACAATTATTTTTTATTAAGAGGCCCTTCCAACAATTGTTTATTTTTTAAACAAACAGGGCCAACGACAGAGATTTAAGGAAACAATAGCAATCTTATTTTCTGCAAAAATTGATTTTTTCAACAATAATTTTACAAAGGAATCAATTTATCTGTAGCCTAGGGTGAATATTTTATTAAGGAAACCCCAAATAATCCACCGTATAAAAAATAGTATCACTTTTACACATAATAATAATAGCAAGTTTTACAGATCAATAATAAATTTGAGCAATAAGGCTGTTTTTAACCAAGTAAAATAAATACTCCCTTTATTTCAATAATTCTAAAACAATCGACAAAGACCATTGGAAGTAAAAAACAATTCTTCAGCCATAGAAATAGGTGTAGTAGGGCTTGGATTAATGGGAACAAGTATCATCGTTTCACTTTTAGTTAGTGGCCATACGGTTGTCGGCATTGCACCACTTCCAGCGGATATGGATGGGGCATTGAACAGGATACAAAGTCAATTGAATCATGCTGCAGAAGCAGGGCTATTAAAAGAGCGTGTAGGCAATTACTTGAAAAGGCTACAGCTTACAGAGAATTACGAAAAACTAAGGAATTGCCGTTTGGTTCAGGAATGTGTCACAGAGGTAATTGCCATAAAAACAGAAGTATACAAGAAAATAACACAAAACACCGAGACCACCACTGTCATCGCTACCAATACTTCAGCGATCCCCATCAGCACTCTCCAGGAAAACATTAGCCATCCTTCAAGATTTATTGGCATACATTGGGCAGAACCAGCCTATATGACGCGCTTTTTAGAAGTTACTAAAGGAGAGCATACTGATGAAGAAATAGCCAAATGGGTGCTCGCATTGGCCCACACCTGGAGCAAGGAACCAACCTACCTTAAAAAAGACCTTCGAGGCTTCGTTACAAACCGAATGCTATATGCAGTTTACCGTGAAATGTTTGCTATTTTAGAGAATGGAGAAGCATCAATGGATGACATAGACAAGGCCTTCAGGTATGACCCAGGCTCTTGGATGACCTATATGGGACTGTTTAAAAGAATGGATCAAATGGGCCTAACTGATTATAAGGAAATTTTTGAGAATTTATTCCCTCAGTTGAACAATTCTCAAACTGTTCCTCCTACAATGCAAAGAATCGTAAAAGAACAAGGAAAGGGAGTAAACAACGGTAAAGGATTATATTGCTACACTAAAGAAGAAGCGGCCAAATGGGAAGAGGCATTTAAAAACTTTAATCACGAAATCTTCCAGTTGGCTGCACAATACCCGGAAATTAATAATTAGAAAAATGAGTAACGAAAAGTACCAAAAATCAGCAGATCTATTGGCCAGAGCAAAAAAAGTTTTGGCAGGAGGCGTTTCCTCTGAATTTAGAAAATACAATCATCCCCATGCCTTATTTTATAGCCATGGAAGTGGTAGTCGTATTTATGATGTGGATGGAAATGAATACAGAGACTTTACCTTAAGTCAGGGACCATTGATTTTAGGACACTCGCACCCTGAAGTGTTAAAAGCTGTTCATGATTACTCAGCCAAAGGGCAGTTATTCGCCGGTCAGCACATCATGGAACTAGAATTGGCAGAAAAGCTACAGGAACTTATCCCTTCAGCTGAGATGATGCGTTTTTGTCTGGATGGCTCAGAAGCGGTTCAAACCGCATTTAGGGTAGCAAGGTCAAAAACGGGTAAAAGCAAATTTTTAAGATTTGAAGGACACTACCATGGCTGGTTAGACAATGTTTGTTATGGTATCTCTACGCCTTCTCCAGAGGCTTTAGGCCCTAGAAAAGCGCCAAGTCCTAATCCTTGGAGCCAAGGTTTACCACCTGACTCAATTAATGAATTCCATTTACTTCCTTGGAATGACCTGGAATTGGTAAAAGCTAAATTGGCCGAAAGCCACCATGAAATCGCAGCTATTATTACTGAGCCAATCATGTGTAATAATGGATGTATCCTTCCCAATGAAGGTTACCTACAAGGACTAAGGGATCTTTGCGATGAATATAATATTGCGCTAATATTTGACGAAGTAATTACAGGCTTTAGAATTGGTCTTGGTGGTGCTCAGACTTTTTTCGGCATTACACCTGACATGTCCATATTTGCAAAAGCAATAGGAAGCGGTTATCCTATCAGTGCCATTGTAGGAAAGAAAGAGTGGATAGAAGAAATCTCTTCCGCGAGAGTAATCCATGCAGGAACCATGAACACCGCTAACCCAACGGTAGCAGCAGCCATGGCAACAGTCTCTTATCTAGAAAGGGAAAATCCTTATGCCAAGATGTTTGAATTGGGTGATCAATTGCGTGCTGGCCTTAGGGATCTTGCCAAAAAAACAGGACACAATATGGTTGTCTCTGGAATTGGCCCTATCATCCATACTGGATTCTCAGATGGAGATGGACTAAATGAATTTAGAGATGTCCTGAAACTGGATAAAGCCAAGCTGGGTCAATTTATTTCTGGCTTGCACAATGATGGCATCCGCGTAATTGGCAGGGGCTTATGGTACCTTTCTGCCATACATACTGAAGAAGATATTCAACATGCTTTAAAAAGTGTAGAAAAAGTACTGATGCAGATGAATGAAAAATAAAATGACCCCATCAGAAAAAACAATTTGTTTAGTGGGGGAAGGAAAAGACCTTTCCGGAATTGCCTTGTGTTTGGGCAATTCCGGACATAAGGTCTCCTTTATAGGAAATAAACTACCAAGGACAGCATTATCAGAAGAACTCAAAGCCCATCCTTTGGTTAGTCTTGACACAAACTGGTCAAACCTAAAAACAGCAAACCTAATAATCGCCAATACCTCCGAAAATATCGGGCTAAAAAAAGAATTACTGGGCAAAATAGCTCAAAACACTTCTCCGGAAGCCCTTATTGGAATAAATTCCGAAAGCTATTCCTTGGAAGGTTTACAGGAAACATTTCCAAACCCAGAGCGCTTAATAGGACTCAACTGGGTGTATCCGGCTCACCAAACCTTTTTCCTTGAAGTGATCACCAATAATCAAACGAAGCTTGCGCCGGTAACCGCGCTTATAAATTTGGCGAAGGATAAATGGGGGAAAGATCCCTATTTGCTAAGCAATGGTAAGGGAATACGAAGCAGGTTGATGGCGGCGATGGCTAGAGAGTCTTTTTATTTAATAGACAACGGCTATGCGGAACCAATCGATATAGACAGAGCTTGTAGAAATGATCCTGGTTATTATTTCCCTTTTGCAGGGAATTTCAGGTACATGGATTTAATGGGAACATTTATTTATGGACTGGTCATGAAAGACCTCAACCCAGAACTTTCACAAGAAAAGGCCCCCTCCAAGCTTCTCACTTCGAAAATAGATGCCGGCAAATCAGGCGTGAAAGATGGTGAGGGATTCTATTCCTATTCAGAAAATGAAGTTGAAACTTTTGAAAAAGACTTTTTGAAATTTAATAAAAAAATAAAAACGCTTATGGATAGGTATCCATTTGAGGGTGAAAATAACACCCAATAAACCAAGCCATAAGGAAACAAACAAACTTATGAAAGGACTAAACAGTAAAGAGAAATTTGATCAAGAGGGCTACCTGTATCTTCCTGAATTTTTAAGCACCTCTGAAATAGAACATATTCAGTCCAAGTTGGATGAGATTATAGAGGGAAGATTGCAGGATATTCCTTCGGAACATATAAAATATGAGGACCCTGCAAATAAAAAGGAGATCAAAATGATTCAGGACCTTCAAATTTATGATTCCCTGTTCAAAAAAATTCTCATCGAGAGTAAATTTTCGGCTTTAGCTGCTGAACTACTTGAAGAACCAGTTGTGGGAAAAACAGTCGAATTCTTCAATAAACCCGCCAAAATAGGCAAAGGGACTCCCCCACACCAGGATGGGTACTATTTTATGTTGACCCCGATGGCAGCAGTCACCTTTTGGATCTCCCTTGAAAAAGTAGACAAAGACAATGGTTGGGTTAGCTATGTTAAAAGGTCTCATTTGAATGGTGTGAGAGCACATGGGAAATCCGGGACCATAGGCTTTTCTCAGGAAATCGTCGATTTTGGAACACCTTCGGATCTGGAAAATGAGGAGTTTATAGCAACAAATCCTGGAGATGTATTGGTTCACCATGCACTTACCATCCATAGAGCAGCACCAAACACCAGTATAAATAGAAGTAGAAAAGCCTTAGGGTTGATTTATTTTGGAGAATCCGCCAAAGAAGACCTAGTTGCCAAAAAAGCTTACATAGCCGCCTTAAACAAATAAAATCAATGCATTACTCCTTTAGAAAAATTGCTTCTTTAAGCTTCCTTTTAATCACTTCGATTGTCCTCTTTTCTTGTGGAGAAAAAAACAATATGCTCTCAGAAGAGGATAAAAATCTTTCTTATGAGGTGCTGGACAAGGTGATGCATGAGGAAGAACAATGGGTAAAAGTCCATGCTGCCGAATACAAGTTACAAGTAGGCTTTTCTGAGGGAGTATATGAGACATTTTTAGAACAACTTGCCCTTTATGAGAATCAGCCACCATATAGAATTGGCATCTGGAGAGTACTGGCTAAATCTGCTCCAACAGAAGTTGAAAGAAAGCAATTCATTGACAAAATTTTAGCAGTTTATAACGATACAGAAGCCACCGATAGGATACATGCGGCAGAAACCTTAGCCAAGCTGGGCGTTCCTGTCAGTACTTTGGCAAAAGCTACTACAGATGAAATCCTTAAAGGCGAAAAAGGTAGTTTATGGGTGTATACCCTATGGGCAAGTATGCAGGGTCAAGAGAAATCTAACAACCCAATGTTAGAAGTCTTGATGGCTGGCATCGAGGAGGAAATCCCAAGACTCCAAGCGGCCTATGCCCTAAAAATGGAAGGAAATATTCCGGAAGAAAAATGGGAATCCCTGGCAACAATGGCACTCAATGAACCTTCCACTTCTATTGCTAAAGTCCACCTGCTTACTGCTGCCTATTATTGGGCAGGTACTGAACATCAAAAGACTGATTCCTATAAAAAAATTGAAGATTTAATACTTTCCTTGCAGCAGTCCGATAATAAAGGGGATAGAATGTCCCTTACACTGGCTGTCGCACATAAAGGCGATTGGTCGCATCAGTCTATATTGCTGGGGTTTCTGCACAATAACAATCCCTTAGGAACTGAGGTCAATGCTGAAACCTCAGCTTCAAATGCCGATGTTATGGCTACCGCAGCTTTTGCCTTGCTACAAATGGAGCAAACAACCCACCATTTATCCACGATTGATTGGATAATCGTTCTGATTTATATGCTGGGAATGATGGTAATAGGCTATGTCTTTTCAAAGAAAAACAAAAATGAAAAGGATTTTTTATTGGGCGGTGGCAAGATGAACCCCATAGCCGTAGGCTTATCCCTTTTCGCTACTTTACTGAGTTCTTTAAGTTACCTCTCCTATCCTGGTGAAATGATCAAATATGGTCCTGTGGTTTTTTCAGGGGTTTTGGCCTTCCCTCTAATCTACTATATCGTGGGTTGGTTTCTGATTCCGCGATTTATGAAACTAAAGGTAACCTCTGCTTATGAAATTCTAGAGATCAATCTTGGCGTAAGTATACGCTTATTGGCTACGTTTTTCTTTTTATCTCTGCGCTTCCTCTGGATGGGAACCATTATTTTCATCACGGTAAACACCGCAATTATTTCAATTTTCGGTTTCGAAGACAGTACTTCTAACATCCTTTGGATAAGTATAATTTTAATTGGGGTAACCATTATTTATACTACCATGGGTGGTTTAAAGGCTGTCGTATTTACAGACGTGGTACAATCCTGCGTTTTGCTAGGAGGCGCCTTGCTTACCATTATTTTGATCAGCATCTATTTCGGATCAGCCACTTCATGGATACCTACGCATTGGCTGGATCATTGGGGAGAATACAAATGGGGCATTGATGCCAGGGAGCGTTTGAGTATAGGGAATGCCATCCTAATGACGGTCATTTGGTATGTGGCTTCATCAGGTTCTGATCAAATGTCTATCCAGCGATTTTTGGCTACTGAAAACATTCAAACGGCCAGAAAAACCTTCGCTGTTTCTTTAATCACCTCTTTTGTGGCTCAATTTCTTTTGGGACTTGTAGGTCTAGCAGTGTTGGCCTACTTCCTGGACAATCCTCAATTTTTAGCCGCTGATGAAACTGTATCAACCCAAGCAGACATTTTATTTCCAAAATTCATATTGGTAGGTCTACCAATAGGGGTTTCAGGGCTGGTCGCTGCTGGAATTCTTGCTGCTGCTATGTCTAGCTTGTCATCAGGGCTAAGTGCAACTTCCTCTGTTATCTCAGAAGACCTTATCAAAAGATTATCAAAAAAACCAAAACCAAAAAATGTAGATCAATTAAAAAGAATAAGGATACTTTCTTTAATTGTCGGCATCTTCACCCTCGCTTTAAGCCTCTTGATCAGTCGGGTGGAAGGCAATCTTTATGATGTGGTTGTCAAAGTGGTAAATCTTTTCGTTTCTCCGCTTTTCGTATTGTTTTTTATGGCCTTATTTATTCCTTTTGCAACTGCCAGGGGAGTATTTCTTGGAGGTATCGTTAGTATAGGAATAGCCATAGCTGTAGCCTTTTATAAATTTATGGACATAGAAGTACTCTTTATAACCCCTGCTTCCCTTTTTTCAGGTATAGCAGCAGGTATAGTATTCAGTTATGTTGACCATAAATTTTTAGGGAATCAAGATACCATGAAGAAAAGGAGTGAAAAAATAATGGGAAAATGAAAGTAATAAGGCAAGGAATACTTCCAAGGACAGGGGAATTTAGTTACTTAATGAGTAATACCTTCCCCAATATAGCAATGCTTACTTCTGGAAGGATATTGGCCGGATACAGGGCAGGGGAAATCAAAACAGACCCTATACATCAAAGGGCTTTATTGACCTGGTCTGATGATGGAGGAATGACCTGGAGAGAAGCATTTGAACCTTTCCAACTCAAGCCCATAGAAAGAAAACCAGGCAGGGCCCATTCTTTGTATTTATTACCATTAGGTGGAGAAAACGTACTTTTAGTGGCCAATTGGGTGGATCACTCAGAACCAAATCAACCCTTTTACGAGCCATCCAATCAACACCTGAAGGATACAAGAATTTTTTACTGTCTATCACAGGATAATGGTGCCTCTTGGAGTGAACCAGAATTTATTGACACTTCCAAAGCCAATGGACCTACTCCCCTTACCGGAGCGCCCCTTATGCTAGCAGACAATGTCATTGCCTGCCAATTTGAGATCAATAAATATGCACAAGATCCTAAACCTTGGATCCATAGGTCCGCACTTATTATTTCCCGAGACCTTGGAAAGACATGGGGAGAAATGATTGAAGTATCCAACTTTCCTCAGAAATTCTTTTGGGACCAACGCCCTGCAGTGATGAAGGAGTCGGGCAAACTGATCAACTTCTTCTGGACTTTTGATGGTGCTAGCCAGTCCTATAAAAATATTCATGCTTCCCTATCCACAGACTATGGTAAAAGCTGGTCCACACCCTATGACACTGGCATCTATGGACAACCCGGTAGCCCGGTGGACATGGGGGAAAAAGGTTTATTCACCATTGATATTGATCGAAGAAAAGCGCCAGTCATCACTATCAGGAACAGCCATGATGATGGAAAATCTTACACAAAATCCTTTCCATTGTACAAGCAACCTGGAAAAGGGCAAGACAGTGAAAACATGGAATTAAATCAGGCTTGGGATGAAATGTATCGTTTTACTACAGGTCATCCCCATCTGCTAAAAATTAGTGCGGATAAATTATGGGCCTATTTTTATACAGGAAGTAGTACGGACAACACCTCTATTCATTGGATGGAAATTCAAATATGATCCTAGCCCAAAATAACAAACCCTGGCATTTACGCTCTGAAGACCTGTCTGCAATAGAAGCACTGGACTCTTTTATTCCTGAGAAGTTCTTTGATATTCATGCCCATTGGTATAGAAAAGCAGACTTAAATGCTCCTGAGAATAGTTTTTGGAACAGTGACCCGGAGATCGCTGGTCATGAACAGTGGGAAGATTATACCCAGCAATTGCTGCCAAAAACCTCACTTCTGGGCGGCTTGTTTTTCCCTGCGCCATTGCCTAAGGTTAATTTATCTTCTGCCAATCAATTCCTGTTTGATGAACTGGAAAAGTCAACCTTATCCAAAGGATTGATGCTGGTGAAACCAGAAACCTCCCAAAAGGAATTGGAGATGGGGCTTTCACATGCCAAAGTGGTCGGATTCAAACCCTATCATGTGTATAGCACAGAAACCCCAACTTCTCAATCGGGCATAACAGGTTTTTTACCAGAACCTATCTGGGCTACGGCCCGTGAACACGCAGCAGTAATCATGTTGCATATCATGAAGGACAAGGCTTTACTTGATCCTCAAAACTGTGAAGACATTAGAAGGCTCTGCTTGAAATATCCCAATGTAAAATTGATTCTGGCGCATTGTGGGAGGAGTTTTCATGCCTTGCATGCAGAAGGAGCAAAATTCCTGAACAGCATTCCTAATATATGGTTTGACATGTCAGGGATCTGCGAAATGCAGGCAATATTGCCCATATTGAAATACTTCGGTCCGGAAAAATTAATGTTCGGGACAGACTTCCCCGTCTCACAAATCCGAGGAAAATGTGTTAGCATAGGCAATGGCTTTATCTGGCTGGATGAAAACAATTGCAATTGGGACCAGGCATGGGGCAAGCCTATCTTGGTAGGTTTAGAGTCCCTCAAGGCCTTGAAGGAAGCTGCGAGTAATTTTGGCCTCGATAAATCGGATTTGAATTTGATTTTTTGGAGAAATGCCATGCATTTACTCGAATTAAATGAGCATTCGGCATCAACGAACCAAAGCTATTACAAACATGCAAAAACCAGAATCCCTGGGGGCACCCAGCTACTAAGCAAAAGACCTGAAAACATGGCGCCCAATCATTGGCCACCCTATTTCAAAAAAGCTTCAGGATGTGAAATTTGGGATTTGGATGGGAAACACTTTTATGACTTCTCCACCAATGCCGTGGGTTCTTGCATTCTGGGTTATGCCCATCCCGAAATAAATAAGGCCATAATTAAAAAAGTACAGCTTGGCAATATGTGTTCGCTCAACCCACCTGAGGAGGTAGCATTGGCGGACAAACTCTGTGAAATTCATCCCTGGGCAGAACAAGCCAGGTTTGTCAGAGGCGGTGGAGAAGCTTGCGCAGTGGCAGTAAGAATCGCAAGGGCAACTACAGGCAGGGATAAAATCGCCCTTTGTGGCTACCATGGCTGGCAAGATTGGTACCTGGCCGCTAATCTGGGAGAAAATGATGCCCTCAAAGGCCATTTATTGCCCGGATTAAGTCCAGAAGGTGTTCCTGATGCACTAAGGAACACTACCTTCCCGTTCAAATACAATGACCTGGAGGCCTTTCAGGAAATTATTGATCAACAACCGGATCTGGCAGCAGTGATTATGGAGCCTTGCAGGTATGAAAATCCTGCACCCGGCTTTTTGGAAGCCATCAGGGACATCACCAAGAAACATGGAATCTTGCTGATCATAGACGAGATTACAGTGGGTTGGCGTTTGCATTTTGGAGGAATGCATTTGAAGTATGGCATTGAACCTGACATGGCTGTTTTTGCCAAAGCTTTAGGAAATGGTTATCCCATCGGGGCAGTTATAGGAAGCAAGGCTGCCATGGAAGGTGCTCAGCGATCCTTTATCAGTAGCACTTATTGGACAGAGAGTTTGGGTTCAGTAGCCGCACTGGTTACTATTGCAGAAATGGAAAAGCAGGACGTTCAAAAGGCCATTGAGCATTCTGGCCAACAAGTTCAGGGTATCTTACAAACAACCGCTGCTAGTGAAAACCTTCCCCTACAAGTCAAAGGCTTCCCTGCTTTGACAAGCTTTAGTTTCGACCATCCTGAAAGTGAAATGTTAAGGACTATTTTTACCCAACAGATGCTTTCCAAAGGCTTTCTTGCAGGCACTTCCTTTTACCCTACGCTTGCGCACAATGAAAAAATCATTGATGTCTACAAACAGGCCTTGGCTGAAACCTTTGGATGTTTAAGTCAAGTCATAAAAGAAAACAGCTTTGAAAAATGGCCCAAAGAAGAAAAGGCCCATAGTGGCTTTTCGCGGTTGTTGTAGGTGGGAGTTGCGGAAAACTGACATTGAAAGGGATTGAGAAAATTCAAAATCAGCGACGAAATCGTCAGTCTGAAAAGCACAAAATCCCCCTTCTGTAAAGGGGGACAAAGGGGGATTTTTTACGTAAACCTTCTAAAAAATTCATTGGCATTATATTGTTCATTCCAAAAGAAATCCCCCTACCTCCTTGTCAAGGGGGAGTTGCGGAAATGAGAATTTATGGCTGAATGGATGAAGTTGAAATGGGCTGACTCAATTGAAAGTTAGTAACGAAACCACCAATCCTGAAAGTACAAAATCCCCCTTTCTCCTAAAGGGGGACCAAGGGGGATTTTTTATGTGAACATTCTGAAGTATAAGCTTGGGATAGTTTGACAGCTCATAGAAATACAAAAATAATTCCCGAACTTTAGCTTTAATCCAAACCCAAAAACAATGAAAAAAACAAACATTCTACTGACCGCTCTTTTTCTTCTTATTGGAATGGCGAGTAGCCATGCCCAAACTACCATGGAAGAGTTTCTAGCCAAATGGGAAAACAGCAAAGCTTTTACCCTGGAAGCCATTGATAAAATGCCTGATGACAAGTTAGACGATAAATTCCATGAATCTGCCATGTCCTTTAGAGAGCAAATCACACACATAGGTGCTGCTGCAGCCAATATCTCAAAAGGATTTTTGCTCGGTGGTGAAATGGATTTCGATCCTTCAGCAAAGCCTCAAACCAAAGCAGAGATGAAAGAATTCATCAACAAGGCTTATGATTATGGTAAAAAGACCATTTCTTCTCTCTCTGAGGCGCAATTGTCCGAAAAAATAGATTCTTTTGCTGGAAAAATCACTCGTAGACAAATGGTAGGATTGCTGGATGACCATACTACTCACCATAGAGGAGCAGCCATAGCTTATTTAAGGGCCCAAGGCATTGACCCTCCGGGCTATAGAGGCGTATAATTATATTAATGAACCGGGATTTGCGGAAATGGGATTTTTTGGCTGAATTGGTAGTTATAAACGGGCTGACTCAATGTAAAGTTAGTAACGAACCCACCAATTCTGAAAGTACAAAATCCCCCTTCTGTAAAGGGGGAGAAAGGGGGATTTATTCGTAAACTGTAAATCTGATGTAGTTTTTAAATCAAAATACATAAACACGGCAGATGAGCAGAATCGATACCCGTCGGCTGAGCAGAGCCGATGCCTTAGAGTTAAATGCTCCGCTCAGGTTCCGGTAACGAAATTAACCTTTTGAAAAAAATTAACATACTGATTAACAGAGATATACACGTATAAATCCCTCCCGAATTTGATCGGGACAGGCTCTACCCCCTTGTCAAGGGGGAGTTGCGAAAATGAGAATTTATGGCTGAATGGATGAAGTTGAAATGGGCTGACTCAATTGAAAGTTATTAACGAAACCACCAATCCTGAAAGCACAAAATCCCCCTTTCTCCTAAAGGGGGACCAAGGGGGATTTTTTATGTGAACATTCTCAAGTATAAGCTTGAGATAGTATGACAGCTTATAGAAATACAAAAATAATTCCCGAACTTTAGCTTTAATCCAAACCCAAAAACAATGAAAAAAACAAACAATCTACTGACCGCTCTTTTTCTTCTTATTGGAATGGCGAGTAGCCATGCCCAAACTACCATGGAAGAGTTTCTAGCCAAATGGGAAAACAGCAAAGCTTTTACCCTGGAAGCCATTGATAAAATGCCTGATGACAAGTTAGACGATAAATTCCATGAATCTGCCATGTCCTTTAGAGAGCAAATCACACACATAGGTGCTGCTGCAGCCAATATCTCAAAAGGATTTTTGCTAGGTGGTGAAATGGATTTCGATCCTTCTGCAAAGCCTCAAACCAAAGCAGAGATGAAAGAATTCATCAACAAGGCTTATGATTATGGTAAAAAGACCATTTCTTCTCTCTCTGAGGCGCAATTGTCCGAAAAAATAGATTCTTTTGCTGGAAAAATCACTCGTAGACAAATGGTAGGATTGCTGGATGACCATACTACTCACCATAGAGGAGCAGCCATAGCTTATTTAAGGGCCCAAGGCATTGACCCTCCGGGCTATAGAGGCGTATAATTATATTAATGAACCGGGATTTGCGGAAATGAGAATTTTAGACTGAATTGGTAGTTATAAACGGGCTGACTCAATGTAAAGTTAGTAACGAACCCACCAATTCTGAAAGCACAAAATCCCCCTTTCTAAAGGGGGAACAAGGGGGATTTATTACGCAAATTGTAAACCTATTGTAGTTCCCCGGTGGCCAAGAGGAGCCAACACCCGTCGGCTGAGCGGAGCCGAAGCCTTAGGGGTACATACTCAAATTCCTATTCCCTCGGCTCCGCTCAGGATCCGGTAACGGGGATTGACTTTTGAAAAAATTACATCCTAATTTTCAATAATATTTCTGTTAAAATCCCCCTACCCCTTTGTCAAGGGGGACTTGCGGAAATGGGATTTTTTGGCTGAATGGCTGATTTGAAACGGGCTGACTCAATGTAAAGTTAGTAACGAACCCACCAATCCTGAAAGCACAAAATCCCCCTTTCTAAAGGGGGAACAAGGGGGATTTATTACGCAAATTGTAAACCTATTGTAGTTCCCCGGTGGCCAAGAGGAGCCAACACCCGTCGGCTGAGCGGAGCCGAAGCCTTAGGGGTACATACTCAAATTCCTATTCCTTCGGCTCCGCTCAGGGTCCAGTTGTATAATCGACCTTTTGCAAAAATCAACATACTGATAAACAGTGATATATCCGTATAAATCCCCCTACCCCCTTGTCAAGGGGGAGTCGCGGAAATAGGAATTTTTGGCTGAATGGCTGATTTGAAACGGGCTGACTTAATGTAAAATTAGTAACGACACTGTCATTCCTGAAAGTACAGAATCCCCCTTCGTTAAGGAGGATTTGCGGAAATGAGAATTTATGGCTGAATGGCTGAAGTTGAAATGAGCTGACTCAATTGAAAGTTATTAACAAAACCACCAATCCTGAAAGCACAAAATCCCCCTTTCTAAAGGGGGAGAAAGGGGGATTCTTTTCCGTGATATTTTAATCCTTGAGATTCAAACTCATTTAGCATTCTTTAAAAACTTATCCAAAAAGGCAAAACTCTCGATTCCGTTTATGGTATGTCCATCATTAAAATAAGCAATGGTGGTGGAACCTTCCTTCTGAATATTTGCGTAATGCCTTCTGACTTTGGCATATTCATAGGCTACCCATTTGTCTGTACCGACGGCATCCTTATGGCCTCTTTCCACCATAAATGGTCTGGGAGCAATTAAGGCAGCCATTTCAGCATAATTGAATGTATTGGCCAGGTTCCACTCAGGAATTTCATACTCTCCGGTAAAAGGATAACTGTTGAAAGCCTCATAATCTGTGCTTGCTACTTTTCGCACCCATTCATTAAAGTCGCCTGAACAAATAGACAATGCATAACCTTCAACCAAGGCTGGAACCCGCATGGCTGTTTTACCGCCATAGGACAGGCCATAAAACCCAATTTTCTCTGCATCCACAAAATCCTGCTGACCCAACCAGTCTACAATGCGTTGGTGCTGGCCTGTAATGATAGAATAAAGGGACAATCCCAATGGATTGGCTTTTCTTTGTAAAACCCTGAAATTATCCTTTCCCCAATACAAATTGTGTGGGGCAAATACCACATAGCCCCTATCTGCCAAGTCTGAAGCAAATCCTTTATAGGGTTTATAAGCCCTTTCACTTTTATCTTTGGTCAAAACATCTTTGGGTAAGCCTTCTAAACCATGCTGGGTAACCACAGCCGGCAAAGGCACTGATAGGTCTACTCCTTTAGGTACCAATAAAATTCCCCAAGCAAAAACACCTTCCCAAACATCCAGTTTCACTTCATAGGCTGTCCAACCTTCTGTTTCCGCATAAAATCTCGCTTCTGTATTGTTTGGCACATCTGGGTCGGGCAATCTCCCTAATTCTTCCCATAATCTTGCTCTATGGGCTGATTTTATGGCTTTCAAATCTCCCGAATTGCTATCAAGGGTCTGCCAAAAAGTATTGTCCCGGATAGTTTCAGAAGCAGGAATAAGTTGCTGCATATGGTTTTCCATAGCTCTTACAGCCCTTTCTTGCCTGTGTTCAACATTAAGCCAATGACTCGGTAAGCCACTGCTTAATAAAGAAATATTCTTTTCATTTAATTCAGCTTCTATCCCCAGGTCTTTCAGGAATGTTACCAAGGCTTTATCGGATTGCAGGCCATTTGCTGAATTACTTCCCTCATAAAAACGAAGGTTGCTCTTGCCTATGGGAAGCATTGCTTCTGCCCTTTGCCATTCTGCCTTCACCGAAGAAAGTTCAGGGATTTGTAATACTCCCGGCGCAGCACCATTCCTTCCTGCTGATGGTGCCGGTGGTCCTGAAGCTTTAGGGTACAAAGAATAATCGAGGTTTAATTTTTGCGGCCAGCTCATAACCGCCAGCTCGCCATCACCAAATTTCTCCAATAAGCCAAAGACATTTCTATAAATAGGTTCATTCCATATATCTTCTCTTTGGTCAAAATAACCACTTACCAAGGATGCGGAAATCCTAGGATCCAAAGCCGCCGCATAAAGGGACAGCATCCCTCCTTCTCCATGGCCAGCCACACCAATTTTCAGTGGTTTTCCCGTCTGTTCATTTTTTGCTTGGAACCAATCTACTGCTGCCAGAACTTTTTGCAATTCATAGCCTATCACATGTCTGCCTAGAATAAAGCCTTGTCTGTAAATGTACTCTCTGTGGGTTTGGTTGGTGAATTTCCCTTGGATAAGACTACCTGAAAAAGTGTCTTTTCGGTTAAGTAAAACAGGAACCAGCACCTCAGCCCCATTAATAGCCATATGTGCAGCCCTGCCAAAACCTGGTTCACCTTCCCCTGTCATACCCGCGACAACCTCTGGCGATGTGGCTGCATCCGGAACATAGACAACCCTGGCTTTGATCTCCCCTTTGGGGCTGATCAACAAACCTTCGGCAGAAAAATCGCCAAATACTCCGTCAAATACTCGCCACTTTACCGCAGAGATGGTGTATTTTTCATTCTCGAAAGTATAGGGTTCAAGTGCTCCACTTTCCTGGTAGCTTATAAAAGGAGCCGATCTCTTGTCTATAAGCCCTAAAATCTCCTGCAACTCCTGTCTTTGGGAGGCAATTGATTGATTGAAAGCTGCAGAACTTGTAAAATCCCTTTGCCAAAAATCATTTCTTGTTGCCTTGCTTTTCTGAAGGGCCTGATCCAAAAACTCTCCTACTCCCTTCATCATGGTATTGGGCAAGTCAAATTTCTCGTCCAACAAACGCGCCTGAAAAGGGAATTCATGTTCAGTTTGGCCCAAACTTTCCCCAAGGACTCCTGTCATCATCAATAAAACAACAAGCCAAATCCTACTCCTTGAAAAGCAAATTACATGCATTTTTTATTCGATTTTGTTTAAACCTCTGAGGCTAATCCGTTATTTTATTTCCATGTCCACCAATAGATTGAATGGGTTCAAAGGAACTGTCATCTGGGTTTAGGGCAGTTATCAAGCATCCCGAAACTTTACTATCTGTAACATTGTCCAACAAGAGTCCCACCTTTTCACAACTCAGTAGGCTACAATTCCCAATATTTATACGCTTTGAATCACGCACAACAAGACCTGGGCTGTCCTTGGAACCATAAACCTGCACCCCCGTGAAGATACAATCCTCACTATTGGTGACCAGTAATTTATTGGATGGAAGCGTACCGGAGGGATAATTGGCATTGGCATCAAATAGATTTGACCCAAACACTACATTGCTACAACCCTCCATCAATAAGCCGTAATCATAGCCTTGCCAAATGGTATTTCCAGTGACTACCACTCCCCTGCAATATTGCAAGTCAATATTTACCATCACATCACTCAACACATTTCCGGTGATGGTTACATTTCCCCAGCGCTCTTTTTCACTTCCAATTCCCGATTGATCTTTTCCAATAATTCGAATATTTGCTGAATTGGGCGCATTGCGGTTATGCTGAATGGTACAACCCGTAATGGCAACTTCTGCTGTTCCAACTGCACTACCTGAGCAATCAATCAGCACATTCGCAGTTGGGGCTTTGTCAGAACCCATATTGCTTTCTATGTCACAGCCTGTGATGTGTATATTCCTGATATTGCCCCCTTTGGTGACAATTCCACCCTCCTTGTTATAACTGATATGACTTCCCGTAATATTTGATTGGTGCAAATTGACCCCATCATAAAAGACGCCAATGCCATGGTTTTCGTAAAGGTGACAATCAGCAATGATTAAATTCCTATTGTTTTCCCTCAGGTGAATGGCATGAAGCGTATGCCTGACTTGTACCCTTGTGATGGTCAACTGCATGGTACCTATGGCTTCAATGCCTACAGCCGCTTTATGCTGTCCTTCTATAGACAAACCTTCCACTGTTGGCATTCGCTCTGAAGACCAAACCTTTTTATCAAATCCCTCAGGATCAGCTGAGCCAAAATGGGTCCCTGCAATTTTAAATGCCGGACCGGCACCAGCCATAATCACCTGTGCATCACCACTTCCCCTAATGCTGGCATACCCCATTTTTGCCAGATCAATTAAAATGGTTTTGGAAATCTTATAATGGCCTTTTGGGAAAAACAAACGATTCCCTGTTGTGGCAACTGCTTTTTGGATCGCTGCTGTGTCATCTGTTTTGCCATCTCCTTTGGCACCAAAATGCTTTACGTTAATTTCCTCACCCTTTAAGTTAGAAGGAGAGGCAACTGTGGACTTTCCAAACAACTGCTGTGTCCCGGCAAATGAAGCCAATGTTGCAGCTGCTACCGTCAAAAACTTTCTCCTTTTACCGGAATTTATCATTTTAAAATAGTATTGGGTTTACAATTATTTAACCTGCATCAAATAAGCAAAAAGATCACTAACTTCTTCATCTGAAAGGGGTTCCAATATCCGCTCGGGCATATAGGTTGTTTGCTGTACTTCCATGGCTGCAATTCTTTCCTGAGACAAAACGGTAGATTTACCCCCTAGTGGTGGTTCAATGGTAATCGTTCCTCCACTCTGTGATTTAAGCCTTCCTTCGAGAATACGGCCATCCGTCGTCACAATTCTTTGCACTTCATATCCTTCTCTGATGTCTGCATTTGGATCAACTATATGCAATAGCAGGTAATCAGGGTTGGATCGATCATAACCGGTAAGCTCCGGACCGGATACTCCACCCTCTCCATTCAGTTGGTGACAGGAACCACAATTGCTCAAAAAGAGTGTTCGCCCTTTCTTTACATTCTGCTCACCTGTACCAATTAACTTTCCGTAGGCATTGATTCTTTTGGTCTTTTCTTCCGAAGTCAACAACTTACTGCTCGGCCATATTCTGTCAGCTCTTGCATTGATTTCCTCATCCTGAAGCAACCTGAATCGTCTGGCAAGGTAATACTCTACGTCATCGGGGCTTATGGTTTTAGGCTGTTCGATTTCATTGAAAAAGTCAATCGCCCATTCCTTTCTGCTGGCAAACAAGGAAATGGCAGCTTCCCTCACATAGACATTGTCCCTGAATCCTGGATAAGCCTTTGACAATTGTTCACCAATTTCCTTTTGGTTATAGGATTGCAATGCATGTAGCGCAGTTTGCTTGATGACAGGAGAGGATTGGCCATTTTTTACCAGGTTCAAAAGGTCAGGAACTACTTCATCCTGATTGATTTCTCCCAATACCTGAATATAGGACAACCTTAATCCGATTTCCGCATTAGGATCTTTGATGATCTTCAATGCTTCTGTCAAGGCTTTTTCTTCCCTGCGCCTTAAGGCCAGGGTAAGCGGAGAGTCCCCCAACTCCTTATTGTTTTTCTCTAATATTTCCAACAAATTATCTGGAAGGGTAACCATCTCTCTTCCTAACAAACCTTCTTGTAGTCCTTCAATCAATATTTTGACATGTTTGGATGAAGGTGCTTCTTCCAATAATTGAGTAGCCATGGCAAAGTTTTCCGCACCACCTTCCATAATGTACCGCTGCATTAATCGACCCAGCAGTACCTTTTCCATAATTGGATGATTCCATATTTTATCATCCGCCATCATGGCCAAAACACCTTCTCTATCCGAGGTTGCTTTTTCTTCCAATGCCCACCAGGTCAACAATGGTATATCAGGGTCCTCGCTATCCTCATGGTTATTCAGCAAGTTTTCTATAAGTGAAAAAGTTTGGTTTGAAGGCAATCGTTTGGCTGAAGCCATCAGTTGTGACCTCACCTCTGGATGTGACTCTTTCGCTGCAAGTTTTTGAAGTTCCTGGAACATGGCCGGGCTAAGGGATTGCTTGTCGCCAAGCAGCCTTACCGTCCACATCCTTACAAAAGGGTCCTTGTGATTCAATCCCATTTTGCCGATTTCATCGTTTATGCCCGCAGTAAGGTTAATTGCCCAAAGGGCTTCCAATACTTCTTGTTCATTTCCTGTCTGTAGCAATTTGACCAATAGCGGAAGACTACTTGGATCTTTCCGGTCGCCAAACTGTCTCAAGGCTTCCTGACGGAACCATTTGTTTTCATGGGAAAGCAATTGCACCAATTCCTCATTAGAATAGCTGCTAATATCAAAGGATTCAATTGGCTTGTCTCCGGTCTTGGGCCCTAGCCTGTAGATTCTTCCACTTGTTTTGTGCCAGGTATCTCTGGGATCCACATGGGACAACCTGCTATCGTACCAGTCAGCAATGTAAATACCTCCATCAGGACCCAATTTGATATCCACAGGTCTAAACCATTTGTCCGTGGTGGACAAAACGATTTCCTTGTCAACATTCCCAAAAGAGGAACCTTTCTCGGTAAATGCAGTCAGTTGGATGAAATTATGCAAAGGATTGATCGCAAACATCAGGTCATTGTAATGCGCTGGCAAAGCAGCTCCCTCATATTTGATCAATGAATGGGTAAACCTTTTCTTCTCTCCATCCAAAGGCATATTGGGCAGGTAGCCAAAGGCATAAGGATTCGTTAAGGGTCCATGTTTGCCCCAGCTTTTGATATAGTAGGCGCCTTGTTTGTAATAAGGGCCTCTGTCATAGCCATTGGTTCCTGAAAACACCCTACCTTTCCGATCAAATTCCACATTAAAGGCATTGTTGCCTCCACCTTCGGAGAAAAGCTCAAAAACATTGGTCTCTGGGTGGTAACGCCAGATCGCCTGACCAAGGAAGGCCACGTTTTTGGAAACTTTTGAGTTAATATTGGCGGTAGTCGTACTTCCCTGAGCGCCGTATAGCCATCCATCAGGCCCCCATCTTAAGCTATTGGCAACTGCATGGGTGTCTTCCAAACCGAACCCTTCCAAATGTACTTCGGGATCGCCTTCAGGTAATCCATCTTCATTCTCATCCGCGTAGGCCAATAAAAAAGGAGGGCTTAAAACCCAGATTTTCTTCCTTCCCAGGGCTACACCTGTGGTAATATTCAAACCAGAAATGGCATCTGTGCTTTTATCGTATTTGCCATCCCCATCAGTATCTTCAAAAAAGGTAATCCTATCTGCTCCTTTTGCTCCTGCTGGTGGTGGATCCAATTTTTTATCAAACTTCACCCGGGTATGGTTGTCAATGGCCGTAATTTTCAAACCTTTGGGGTAAGGGTATTGTTGGTATTGCACCACCCACATTCTACCTTTATGGTCAAAACTTACCTGTATGGGCTGGGCAATTTCAGGTTCTGAAAGCACCAATTCCAAAGACAAATCCTCTGGAATTGTGAAATCCTTTAGCACATCTTCAGGAGCCGTAGGGGTTGCCAGGCTGTCGGTCAATACACCTCTACCCTTGTAATTTTCCATAAAATTGGCCACGTCCTCATTGGCCGCAAGGTCCTTGATTCCTAATTCTGACTCCTTCTTACAACCGAAAATGAGCAGGGGCAACAAAAACCAAATGGATACCCTTAATTGTTTTATAAACATAGTAGATTAAAATTGTGCCACATGGGTCAATGGACCTGCATGTGCTATTGTTATATTTTAAAATTGTATTGAACCCGAAATTTGTAATTGCTTTTCTATTACTTAATGCAATCACTTCCCTAGCGGAATCACCAAATTCTTTTGCCTAATCTGGGCTGAATTAAACAGCATTTAAATTAATCATATTTAAACAAAAGACCTACGTTAGAAGATTTTAGATCATTCTAATAGATGAAAAATTTGATAAGTGGTTGAGACAAAACCCTAGCTAGCTTAACGAATTTTTTAAAACGATTTAATTGCCTCAAAGGAACCCCTAAACAATGATTCAATTTAATTGAATCATTCCACTAATGACTACTATTCTGGCACCATTGATACTCATAAGTGGGCCTAGTTGAGGTCTATTTTTAGCAGTCGTGCATGGAAATCCTCCGATTAGACGTCACTTGGGTAGCTGGTTGAAAATGGATTAATGATACCTGAAAATCTAGCATCATCCAGAGCTGTGTATTGTGTTTTTTTCTGAAAGGATCAATTTCCCAAGCTTATATTTTAAGCTGGCCTAGTATTTGCGTTTTAGCCAATCACCTTTAATAATAAAGTATTTAATTTCCATGATAATTTTAGGTAACTAGTTAAATCATTTAGAATTTAACTTATTTGTTAAGCCCACATGAATTTATCCTATTATAAATTACCATAAAAACCAACACAAAAATGAAGTTTGCAAATGCGCTATTAAAAAATTGCCATTACCTTGGATTACTGGGGTTAATTTTGGTTATGTCAAGCTGTACGGAAATAGAGGAAAAGGATCCACCGAAAATTGGGGAGTTTTACGAGGGAGGGGTTGTCACCCATCTTTTTACATCCTCTCAACCAGGATATGTCCAAGGTGAAACTCATGGTATAATTGTATCGAAGGCAGATTTGGCTTTGGAATCTCAATGGGGTTGTAGGGGAACAGAGATTGGTGGTACTTCTCCTGCGATAGGTAGGGGTAGGTCCAATACAGAAACGGTTCTTGCTTTTCATGACAATCTTCCGGATTATTATAATGATCCTACACAATGCCATGCTTTAAATGACGGTACTGTAGCGGTGAATTTTGCTCGGGAATTCAGGTTAAATGGCTATGACGACTGGTTCATGCCTAGTCAAAAAGAAATGGAGATATTGTTTCAACGAAGAGAAGAAATCGGAGGGTTTGTAGAGGAAGAATACTGGAGTTCTTGTGAATCAAATGCGGCCAATGCCTGTGTGGTGTCATTTGTAACCGGGGAAATTTTATCCGCAGAAAAAAGTAAAACCAAAAAGGTTAGGGTGATCCGGTATTTTTAAAGCAAAAAATATATAATAAGAAGCCGTCAAAAAAAACAAACAAGCAATTCCCCACTAGGAGTAGATTGCCTCTACTCCTAGCTATTAAAGGGAATTTAAACTCGATTATTATCAGCTACTTTATAAAAATTGAAAGTCTCCTGTTCAACCCACGTCGGGGTTGAGGAATTGATGGAGTATCCCGTCCACGGGTTTTCACCCGTGGTTATTGTTATTGAAGCCCTACAGGCTTCTTTGGTTTCATGATAATGGACCATTCGAAAGAACTAAATTGTTAACTTCAATTACTCCAAATACCCACTAGGAGTAGATTGCATCTACTCCTACCTATTAAAGGGAATTTAAACTCGATTTTAATCAGCTACTTTATAAAAATTGAAAGAACCCTGTTCAACCCACGTCGGGATTGAGGAATTGATGGTTATTCCCCGTCCACGGATTTTCACCCGTGGTTAATATTATTGAAACCCTACAGGCTTCTTTGGTTTCGTAATAATAGACCATTTGAAAGAACTAAATCGTTAGCATCAATCACTACAAAAAAACCAGGTCTGAAGGACCTGAACAATAATAACCGTGAGTGGAAACTCACGGAAAAGCACTTACCTACCTTTCCCTCAACCCCGGATGGGGTTGAACAGTGATACGAAAAACAAGTTCACTTTCGCTATAAGCCTAGTCGTAGATTGATCCTACTTCTAGGATTGGTTTAATAATTAATGTGGTAAAAGTTTTTAACAAATACCATTTTCTAAGCCTGGTCGCAGTTTAACCTAAATGCTTAGCCAAGGGAATCATGTCTTCATCTAACATCAATACCTTGCCTATTCCTCAACAAGTACATTGATAGTTTTACTCTTTTCGGAGAATACCTCACCACCTGAATTGGTTGTTAATGCTATCATATAGCTAAATTGTAAGGTAACCGGCTTTCCAACCATCTCCTGAGTGGGCTGAAAGGAAAACTTTTCACTGAAGGGAGTTTCGATAAAATCATCGATTTCATTGTCTACCAGTTTGTACTCCTCTGTTGCGTCACCATAAGACAATTTTACAGTAAGCGATGTGAACTTGGTATCCTCTCCTGTTAGCAATATGTCATAAACTATTTCCTGGCCAATTAATACTTGCTGTGTTTCCTCTCCGGGAAGAATCGTTAAATCTGGTTTTTCTAGAAAGTTAGGTTCAAAATCCTCTCCACAGCCAATCATTAAAATTAATAGGGAATAGGTAAGGTACTTGAAAAAAAGATTAGGTAGTTTTTTCATGGAAATTAAAATTTTAATTTATAACTAATGGAAGGCAAAATAGGCATCAGGGTAAATTGTTCAAAACCATTGCTATTGGCATTCAAATAAATAAAATAGGGGTTTTTTCTGTTCATTACATTGTATACAGAAACATTCCATTCACGTAAGAACCCATTTTTCCACCTTTTTTTATTTGAATAAGCCAGATCTATTCGGTGGTAGATTGGCATTCTTAGCGCATTAATATTTTCTGTAACCAACGTTTCCTGAAAAAATACAGGAAAGGGAGTATTCAAGTCATAATTGTTAGCAATATCAGCTCCAGCTACATTGCTGAAATAGGCATTTGTTATGAGAAAATTGCTTTTATTGGTTAGGGTAAAAGGTTGACCAGATTGAATGATCCCAATCAACGATAGGGATGATCGGGATGATATTTTGTAGCTGCCTTCCAAATTAAAGGCATGTGGCCGGTCAAAGATAAATGGAAATTTTTCACCATTATTGATCAGGTCAAATTTACGGAATGACCTGCTAAAGGTATAATTGGCTGAAACCAGCAACCGCTCAAAACGCCTGTCCCCTCCAATCTCCAGGCCATATGCACTTCCCTCTCCCCCACCCAATATTGACTCTTCCCATTCGGTGGTTGCTATGGACAAACCATTGTTTCTGTTGACCTCAATTAAATTCTCTAGCCTTCTATAGTACAAACCGCCACTTGCTGACCAGTTTTTATGGTTCTTTGTCACTGAAAAAGAAACAGTATGGCTTTCTACCGGAGCCAATTTCCTGGTGGCAGGAATCCAAATATCTGGTTCCAGAGAGGTGCCGGAAGAATTAAGCGAGTGCACAGGCTGAAAAGATTTGCTGTAGTCCAATTCGATTCCTATATCCTCTCGGACTTGATAGGTTATCATTAAACGAGGCTGAAGTGAAAAAAAATTGTTGTCATCAATAGCGTAAACCCCAAATCTCAATCCAGGCCTAAAATGAAGGTTTCTTTTTTTATTGTGAATGGAGGCCTGCGCATAACCAAAGGCCTCAAAGGCATTTAAATTTACATTTTCTTGCCTTTCTGTTGCTCCAAATCCGGATTGATCCAGTTGATACCTGTAAGTATCTACTGGCGTAAAGTCATGGAAAATCAATTGTCCACCCACATCCACTTGGACATTCTTCTTTAGGTAATATTCCAGTTCTGATTTGAAAAGGTAATCTTTTACAGCCACCCCATAATTATTGATATTTCTCATATCGGTACTCCCTTCTCTTGTAGAATGGTCCTCTTGGGAATAATCATAATTATAACTTGAAAGCGCTACCGAGGTGTTCAAATGAAGTTTATTTCCAATAACCTTCCCCCATCTTAGATTGGCAAATAAATTACCCCAGGAGTTAGTTCGGTTGAAAGAAAAATTTGCAGGTTGGTCTCCTGAAAAATAGTCTCTGTCCAGCTTTTCCCAAATCCTATCCCTTCCCTGATAAAAGGAAAAATAAAGGTTGCTTTTTTCACTAAATTGATGATTTAATTTTACAGTCAAATCATGAAACTTCAAGCCATATCTTTCCTCAGGTTTGTTGAATAAATATAAAGAACCAAGAACTAGATCAATATTAGACTTACGAAAAGACACCAAAAAGGAGGATTTCCCCTTTTTAATAGGCCCTTCCAGAGAAAACTTACTGAACAATGGCCCGATCAGAAATTCTCCATGATAGGCGTTCAAATCGCCTTGCTTGAGATGGACATCCAGTACCGAAGAGGCCCTTCCTCCAAACCTGGAAGGAAAACCACCTTTATAAAAAGTGAGTTTACTTATTGCAAAGGGATCAAAAATAGATACAAAACCACCAAAATGTCCTCCATTATAGACCGGGATGCCATCCATTACCACGAGGTTCTGGTCAGGATTTCCACCACGCACCGAAAACCCAGTAGAACCTTCCAGCGTTTGCTGAACCCCCGGTTGATTTTTTATTATATCTAAAATATCTATCTCAGGTTTTAATGTTGGTAAGGAAAGTTCAGAGGGATGATTTATCGTGATCTCAGAACCAGATTTTATTGCTACCAAACGTTCTGCCTGCACCACAACTTCATTTAGGTTTAGAGGAATTAATTCCACCGAAAGCATTTTTTTTGTGTCGGCTGTAGCGTATTCCAGAACAAACATTTCATAACCTAAATGACTTATTCGGAGAACTCCTGCGGAATCGTCAGGCAAAGACAACTGAAAATAACCGAAATCATTGGTAAAGGTTCCGGTTTCGGATTCAGTATCATATATAGTTGCTCCTATCAATACCTCTCCACTTTCGGCATCTTTGACTTTTCCCTTTAGCGTAGTGGTTTGCGCCAATAAACTGATACTCATTAGGCAAAGAAAACCTGTAATAGCAGTTTTAAATACACTCATAGCCGGACAGATTGCAGGTTACAGAAAGATCGGTAGGGTTGTAGCCGGCAAAAACGCCTTCAGCCCCCTCAATATTGGAATAAACAGGTTGCAGCTCTTTAAAAATATCAGGGAAAAATAGCATGGGGGCGTCAAATTCAGAAGTATTAGACAAGACATCCAGGTGTTGAAGTAGAGATTTTTTATACCTAAAATACTGTTCAGACACGGAGGATAGTCGAAAAATAAATCTATTAGAAAAAGGATTAGCTTTAACGCTATCAAAATTTAAGATCATGGGAAGCTTGTCTCCTTTCTTGTTTTGGAAAAGGAAATAAGGCAGGTAATTTGAGGGTAGATTTTCGATTAATGTCGCCGTATCATCGTTTCGACAGTACTGTATTATAAATTTTGACGCATCATTCTCCTCTACCTCCAAAAGCATGGATTCATAATACTTTGCCTCAGCCAATGAATTAGGCATCGTCAATACAAACCTGGAAAATGGACCGGTTATATTATCCAACTGAACAAAGCCGGCCGGAAACTTCAAATAAACATCATAAGAAGGAGCGGATGAAGGAATGTTAGTTGTGGCCTTTATCAATTTACCATCAGGAAGAAGTACATTTAGGTGATACGTAGTATTGGACTTAAGTTCGGCATCACCTACAAAGTAATCTACCGAAAACTGTAAAGAATCAATTTTTTCCTCACCTTCCCAATTCCAAGTAATCCAAACCCTAAGTTTGGACGGATCAGATATTGTTTCCATTTTTCCCAAATCCCCAACTTTATGAATATAAATTGATGCTGGAACACCTGGCCTGATCAGCCCATTGACACTGTATTGCTCCTCAAAACCCTCTGATCCATCCAAAGTATATTCTGTAATGCAACTGGAAAATAAAAGGCAGCATACTGTATAAAAAATAATCCTCATTCAATAACAAATCATCTTAAATAAATAAATTCACGGAGAGTTAGGGTAAAAAACCAATAAACATAAATTAAGATCATTTCCCCTTGCTTAGGTTGTAACTATTAATTTAATAAAAATAACTAAATTTTTATTGATATAAAAATTTAGTTATTCGAATGATTTCCGCCTTTTTTTTGCCACTAGGAGAAGATTGCTTCTATTCCTTATTATCAAAAGAAAAGTACATCCGGAAGACCATCTGTTGCTTTAAAAAATTGAATGAACCCTGTTCAACCCTCTAAGGGGATGAATTTTAAGGTGCAAAATATTTGAAAAAATCAATGCGCCACTTTGTATTTAACCTAAAGTTTTCTGCTCATTTACAAACCAGCATTATTGATCAATTCGATGATCTGTTCCTTGGTCAAATTTTCGAGCTGGCTCTTATCGTAGATGTGCAACAAATAAACTTCCCTGTCATCGGTTACAATAAAGGTGATCACTCTGGCCCCTCCAGACTTTCCTCTATTTTTTGAAGATATCTTCATCCGAATCTTATAAAGATTATGTCCAAGACGGATTCCGGATGCAGGATTTTCGACCAGGGTCTCAATCAGTTGTTGTAAGTCGGTTTTTAGGGAAGGATACTTTTTGGCCAGTTTTTTAACCAGCTTTTTAAATTCAGGCGTAGGGATGACCTTATAACTCATTGAGGAAGTCTTCGGTCGATTGCTTGGGTAGTTTTCCTTCCTTCATTAGTTTTACTTGTATCAGGCTATTTTGCAGTTCTTCCAATGCCTTTTCTTCGCCATCTTCCACCTTCACATAATCCAGGGTTTTGATGAACTCCAGGAAAACTTCGAATTTATTGTCTGCGATATTGATCGTTAGCTGCTTCATGTTATAATAATCCTTTGGCTTTATAGCTTCCCTTAACTAGTATTGATAAACGAGCATATAAACAATAATGTTATACAACGAAAATAGTTAAAAAACACTAGAATCGAAAATAGAAATTCAATAGTCATCCATCTAAGAACATCCCTAATGTTAATTCCACCCAATAAGTGGGTGGTACAGAACTTAATTACAACATGATTGAACCATTAACCGAAATAATTATTTGATATCAAGCCCTGACTCTATGCTAGGAGTAGATTGCATCTACCTCTGGACTTGATTCAAACTTTAACCAGGAAAACCTGGTACCAGCTTAACCCAAATGCAAACCATGGAGAAATGTTACATTTTGGCGGTAACTTGAATGATTTTGTCAGCATTGTTGCAGAAAAAAAAGCAACAATACCGCCAAAATAAAGGGTATTCTGTTGCATTAACCACGGGCGATACCCGTGGCTACAAAGGTTTCGCCCTTCTAGGGCTCTCGCCAAAAATCAAACCAAAAATATATGCATCTACTCCTTATTGTCAATAGAAAAGAACATCCGGAAGACCATCTGTTGCTTTAAATGATTAAACGAACCCTGTTCAACCCAACTTGGGGTTGAGGAATTGATGGTTATTCCCCGTCCACGAGTTTTCACCCGTAATTAATATTATTGAAGCCCTACAGGCTTCTTTGGTTTTCGTGATAATGGACCATTCGAAAGAACTAAATCGTTAACTTCAATTACTCCAAATACCCACTAGGAGCAGATTGCATCTACTTTTCCAATTTCACATAGTGTCGAATAGTTGAGTGTAGTTGCAAACTACACTCAGTCCAGGTCAATAAATTGTACACCACTAGAAGTAGATTGCATCTACTCCTACCTATTAAAGGAAATTTAAACTCGATTTTAATCAGCTACTTTATAAAAATTGAAAGAACCCTGTTCAACCCACGTCGGGGTTGAGGAATTGATGGTTATTCGCCGTCCACGAGTTTTCACCCGTAATTAATATTATTGAAGCCCTACAGGCTTCTTTGGTTTCGTTTTAATGGACCATTCGAAAGAACTAAATCGATTACATCAATTACCTCACAAATCCCAGGTCTGAAGGACCTGAACAATAATAACCGTGAGTGGCAACTCACGGAAAAGCTGTTACTTACCTTTCTCACAACCCCGGATGGGGTTGAACAGTGTTGCGATAAACAAGTTCACTTTCGCTAACACGCTAGGAATAATGCATCTACCTTTCACGTAGTGCCGAATAGTTGAGTGTAGTTGCAAACTACACTCAGTCCACCAGGTCAATAAATTGTACACCACTAGGAGTAGATTGCATCCACTCCTTCCTATCAATGTGCTTGAGATCCTTTCAGAAATAGTAGATTAGGTGTTGATCAAACTTCCTATTTCATTTTCACGAAGGCAATAAGTTATTGAGGGTATAGGCTATCAGTTGATTGTCCAGTGGCTTTCCGGCCTGATTGAAAATGCTATCTAATTTTAGCTCATAAACATAGCCCGGTTTTAGTTCTTCCAATACCAATGCCACTGTCTTTTGATCAGCAGATATGGTGATGTCTTTTATGGCCACGGATTGTAAATCTCTTTGCGTAGACTTATCCACCGGTTCATCAAACGGCTTTTTCTGATACGCATAGTAATACCGACGCAACTGGTAATTTTTAATGGCCAATGCACCTTCCGGATTTACCGCTTGGGTAAAGGTTAAGGCAAAACCATTTTTAGTCAGGGACATTTTGGCGATATCCATGGGTGGGTTTCCGGTGGAAGAAATCTTTTGAATGCCCTGATCACCTCTCCAGCCATGTTCAATTTGCCCTACCCATAAACTTCCATCCGGCCCAAAAGCCAGGCGGTTGTTGCCAACTCTCAAACCTTGTCCGTCAACAAATGGAATACAAGCCCCTTGAAATTCCCCTGCGACTTCCTCAAGCATCACCCGGAAAATACGGTCCCTATTCATTTCTCCAATCAAAAATTGCCCCTCAAAATCTTTGAACTGCTCGTTATCCTTAATAAATAAGGGTTGGGTGGGAGAATTGGCCATTATTCCATGTGGAAACAATACCGCCGCCTTGGTTCGAAGGCTGTCCAATGTTGAAATTGGGAGTGAAAATGGGTCTGCATTTTTCCATTCTTCTTGCCACACGAGGCTTGCAGGATGTCCAAAGAACCGGTCTTTTTTCACATGGTACAGGGTACTGGTTTCTACCCAATCACTTTGGTTATCGGTAACAAACAAGTTACCCGAATCATCAAAGCCCAGACCATTCGGTGACCTGAAACCCGAAGCAAAAGGGATAACCTTGCCATCCGGCTGAATTTTCAAAACCCAACCTCGGTAGGGAACAACTGAATACATTTGTCTCTTTCCATCTTCCCCATCTCTGCCATTCAAGCGCAACTCACCCCGAACATTCTCCCTTATCCCTCCACCAGAGGAAGCAGTATTCAAGGCGATGTAAAAGTTTCCTTCACTGTCCCTGACAGGTCCGTAATTGAATTCATGGTAATTGCCTGATATCCCAAAATCATCTGTTATTTTTTCATATACATCGGCTTTTCCATCCTTGTCCGTATCCGTAATCCGGGTCAACTCAGGTCTTTGCAAAACCACAATTTCACTGTCATTAATCACCACCAACCCCAATGGTTCGTGCAGCCCTTCAGCAAACAAGGACCATTCATTGGTTTTAGGATCATAAATCATGACCTCTCCTCGGGTAAAACAAGCGATCAACCTGCCGTCTGATAAAAATTCAAGCCCACCCGTTTCTGCCAATAAGCCATCGGGGACAGGGATAGTAGTTACCTGATAAGAGGCCCCGGCTCCTTGTGGTTTGGGCTTACAGGCTGTAACAATACAAAGACCAGTTAATAGTACAATTAATATATGCCTTGTTTTTGTCATCACTTGTTGCTTTTAGTCATCCTAATGGTAAATTCTTTTGCTTCATCTGGACTTAGTTTCAAGGCACCATTTTCTGTTTCACCCTTACTAAATCCATACTCCACTTGCCCATCAGCATTGAATAGAAACCAGACAGGTTCTTTTGCATTATTAACCTTTATTGTTCTGATCAATCCTGTACCTTCTTTGTTCGGATGAATAATTTCATGAACCTCCACTCCTGAAAGCAAATAGTGAAACTCAGGGTAGCCATCGATCAATTTGTACCTCAAAAATTCAGGGCTTGGAATGCGTTCTCTACTGCCAATCCGTATAGGGAATTCCATTTTCTCCCGATAAAATATTTCGCCGAGCACTTTTGCATAGGCATTTTTATGTCCGTGCCATAGATCGGTATTGTCCAGGAATTCTCCTTGCCAGGCAAACTGCAACTGACACAATGCTGCATCCCAGCAATACGACAATTGATTGGGAAGGTGGACGGCTATACTGGCAAGGCTGGATCCTTCGATAAAAACTCGGTAAAGGTAAGGAGGCAAATTATCGTATGGATGCAATTTGGGATGATGGTGCAAGGCAGCACTTTCTGTATCCTGGACTTTCTTGTCTCCGGTTCTTCGCAAAGGGGGGATGTTTTCATCGTTTTCTAGTGCTGGCATTATACCGTTTTCAGTCACATACATGTAGCCATACATGATAAAACCATGACCAGGATAGGTACATACATAAGGATAAATGCCAGGCTCCTCCGGAGCTTTAAACTGTATGATCTTGCTCTCGCCCGAATAGATTACAGGAATGGACCATAGTACCAAAGGACTCTTTGGAATAAAATTCATTTCCGGGCCTTTTTCTGCCAATTGCTGGGCTGCAAGGACTACATAGGCTCTTGATCCGGGTTTAGTAATGACCATATTGTGGGGCATGTCATCATCACTATTCGTGACAGTGAGCTTGACTTCAGCCCCCGGAGCTACAGAAAACCTGACCTTGTCAAATTGAAGACCGGGAATAGCCTTTATTTCAATGGATGTAATTTTCTTATCTTCATCCTGTGCCAGAAGTGCTGAATGCAGCAGGAGCGAAAAACAGAAAATTAATAGTGTACTGTATTTCAAAACCATAGCTAATTGTATCAATTAAAAATCCTTAAAAGGACCTCTTGGTGCTGCATTTTCCATCTCCTCTTTCCATTTTGAAAATTTCCGGGTAAGCTCTTCCAGAATTTCGGGCTTCTCCAAAGACAAATCATTTTGTTCTCCAATGTCCTGTTTCAAATCAAACAATCCATTTCCTTTTGCGGACTGCACCCATTTCCAATCCCCTACTCTTGCTGCCTGATCACCTCTAAATTCCCAGAACATTTCTGTTCTTTCAGCATCGGTTTTACCCTGAAGTACCGGTAACATGTCAAAGCCATCATAAATGATGGCTTCAGGTAGTTCTAAACCTGCCGCTACAACCATCATGGGAAACAATTCCAAAGAAGTCAAAAAGGCATCATTTGTTTGCCCGGGATCAATTTTACCCGGCCATTTGACCAAACAAGGAACTCTTATACCGCCTTCAAAAAACTGGGCCTTCCCTCCTCTTAAAGGATAATTGTCGGCCAAGGACATCCCACCATTGTCAGAAAGAAAGATTACCAGGGTATTTTCCTCTAGCCCCATTTCCTTTATCCTTTCCAATATAGTACCAATGGACTGATCCATTTGGGTAACGGCAGCTTTGTATGCCCTTTGTTTTTCACCTCTTTTTGTATTTGACTTGGGGTACATTTTCAAGTACTTTTCAGTGGCCTGAACAGTGCCCTTAATCTCTGGATCTAAATTTGAAGCACTGTGAGGAGCATTGAAGGCCAAGGTCAGAAAAAAGGGTTTTCCTTGGCTTCCATTGATAAATTCCAGTGCTTCCCTTTCAAAAAGGTCTGTGGTATACCTTCCTTTGTCTTCCAGGCTTAACTGATTGCCATCGATCATGGATGGACTCCCATAGCGCTCATGGGTAAAATAATCAATCCCTGTATTGGCAAAACCATAGTACTTGTCATAGCCCTGCTGCATTGGCAAATACCGCTTTAATTGGCCTAAATCCCACTTCCCTATATAGCCATTGGTATAGCCTCCTTCTTTTAATACTTCGGAAATAAAGATCTCTCTAAGGTCTGTCCCTAAGATCCGTTCCGGGGAAACGCTGTATTCATAATCAGTATACCGGTGTCCATAATTGACCATATTGTTACGAAAGAGCTCAAAAGTGCCATTTCTTTGCGGATACCTTCCTGTTAGCAATCCACTTCTGGAAGGGGTACAAGCAGAACCAGTGACATAAAAATTAGTCAACCGCACTCCTTCTGCTGCCAATTGGTCCAGGTAAGGGGTAAGAATATCCTTATTACCAAATGAACCAAGGTCGTGATAGCCTTGATCGTCTGAAATAATCAATAGGACATTGGGTTTTTGCTGTTGGCCAAACCCATGCGTTCCAACTATACACAAAAAAGAAAAAAGCAAGCATTTAAGTCTCATAATCATGTCAATTTGTTCACAGATAGGCTACTTACACCGTAATGTTAATGCCTTTTGATGCAAAAATTGGTTTTGCAATTTTCCGGTAGTTTTCACCGAATACCTTCATGCGTTCTTTCTGGGAAAGGGAGGCATCTAGGACTTTAGCCATTTCTGTAGAAAAAGAGCGACTTGGTCCATGTCCACCCCAAACGATTCGGTCAACACCTACTATATCTACCGCATAATCCACAGAACCTGAATGCGGATCTGCACCGCTAAATTCAAACAATACATTTTCGTAAGGTCTGATAGCTCTCGCCGCCAACTCCCAATCACCACCCGCATGTCCACAAATCAATGGCACATTCGGGAATCGTTTGGCAAGTGTCGCTACATCCATTGGGGTGGATTCTCCATCCAGGTTTCCTCCTCCTGGCCACCTAGGCTCTCCCCCTACTTTAATCCAGGTATGGATATAAATCACAGCTCCTAATTCGGCGGCATAGCGAATAATCTTATCGTTTTGATCTGCATCACAGGTCACTCCCAGTTTATTTCCCCCTACATACTTTATCCCCACACAAGGTCCGTTAGCAATCCACTTTTTCATTTTTGCTAAACTCTCATCCGGAAAACCAGGGTCTATGGGGATAATTCCAGAAATCCAGTCTGGATCATTGTTCAAGATTTCTAGTTGGGCCGCATCATGTGGTTTAGGATCCAGAGGGTCGCTTAGGGTTCCCCCTATATCCACAGAAATGATACGCTCCAGCCCCATTCTTTTTACATAAAACAGCATTTCCTGGTGTTGCTTTATGGGCTCAGTTCCTGTCAAAAACCCATGGTAATGGGTGTCCCAAATTCTAAATGCTTTTAATTCTTCTATATCTGGAAGTCCGTATAAATGGGGATCTATGGCGAAATTGTTCATAATGGATTGATTAAGGTAATTGGCATTTTAAATTAACTATAAAGAAGAATTCATGAAATTATTGGCATTCCCCTGCAAAATCCCATTGGCCTGTTCTACCGATAATGGTGATTCCATCAGTTTCAGAAAGCTTGCCTCTACAGGGAAATAAGGAGCGTGAGAGCCAAACAAAACCCGCTCTGCTGCCAACGGAATACCCTTCTTCCCATTCCATGGATTGCCTTCAATCAACCTTCCTACTGCTCCACTACCTTCTATCCTGGAGGTGTCAAAAACCACATTGGTCTCCTTAATGAATCGTTCCAAAAGGTTACCGGTAATTTTATGTGTCCAGTAAAGCATTTGAATTTTTACCTTAGGGTATTTTTTAATAATGTCCACCAAAGGATTCATGTCTGCTCCTCTCGTGAGGACGATCGGGTGGTGATTTCTACTGTCATCCATGTCTCCTACAATTTGCAGAATCATTTTCCTTTTTTCTACCTGAGCTACCAATTTTTCAAAATCCGGATGGCTTGGATCAAAGGTTTGGTAAATGGGGTAAATCCTAACGCCCGGCATCTTGTATACCTCATGGCAACGCCTCAGGTCTTCTTCCCAATCCGGCCAAGCCAGATTTACTGTACCGAATGGGAGCAGCATTCCCTTGCCTTTTTGCTTGCATTCCTTGGCCAATCGTTCATTGACGCCATTGATGTCTTTGTGAAAAAGTGCTTCAAAACTGCCTGCCCAGGCTTTTTCCACCCTGTGTTTGTTTAGCTTGGCTAGCAAAGCATCGGTCTCACCATATTTCAGTTTTCTAAATGGCCAGTCAAACAAATTGACATTGGTATCGATGACCCCAGGTTTTCCGGCAAACAAATTAGGTTTACTTTTTACATCCTCCGGTAGGTTGGTCGAAAAGCTAAGTGGCAATGAGGCAGCGGCAGTGGCTTTAAGTGTGGTACTAAAAAAGCTGCGGCGGTTTACTTTTTTCATAATGTTGTTATTCAGGCTTTCAATGGTGGTTAAAGTTTCTCAGCTGTTTTTGATTTTATTCAAACTGTCTCTGTTTTCGTATACTTTCGTAATCCCGGCAACTATCTCGTCCATTTCCTGACGAGAGCCTAAAAGCATTCCAGAGCCCCAGAAGGAGATAAGCGTTTCGTTACAAATTTTATCGCAATTTGGGAGATCCAGCGAATTAGCGTACGCTTCCCTTCTTTCTTTTGTATACATGGTCTGGTATTCATCCAAGCCCAAAACATGTTGGATCCAAGGTTCTTTGTGCAGTCCGTTTTTAATATAGGAGCCCATAGGAATCCCTTCCGCATTCAGCGCTTTTAAGAAAAGGCTCCTGTCAGCACCATTAAAATGTTCTTTGTTAAAGGACATCGCAAAGTGATAATAGGAACTGCTTTCGGTTCCTGGGTACTTTTTCTGTGGAGTCAATCCCGGAATACCTGCCAACTGAGCTATAAGGTACTCTGCATTTTCATTTCGCTTCAAAAACCTATCCTTGGCCCCCGGCAACTGTGCCATAAGGATGGCCCCTTCAAACTCATTCATTCGGTATTTTGGGCCAATGGTCTCATTCCTCCCTTTTCTGGAAGCCCCTCTGTTCTGAACGGTATAACATTGTTCCATCAAAACCTGATCATTTCCGACCACAGCTCCTCCTTCTCCGCAGGCAATGGCTTTACTTGCCTGAAAACTAAAGCAGCCCAAATCTCCTATGGTACCTATGGCTTTTCCCTGATAGCGGGCAAAAGGTGCCTGACAGGAATCTTCTATTACTTTCAAACCATGTTTTTTCGCCAATTCCATGATACGCTCCATGTTCGCAGGTACGCCCATAATATGGACCGGCATTATGGCCTTTGTATTTGTATTGATTTTTTTGGCTACTTCCTCTGGGTCCAACTGGAATGAAGTAAGGTCAAGGTCTACCATCACCGGTAGCGCCCTGCTGGTCAAAATAGAAGAAATAGTCCCCATATCTGTGTAAGGAGAAGTTATCACCTCATCACCTGGACCAATACCAAGTGCTTCTATACAAGTACTTAAGGCCTGGGTGCCAGATCCTGTTCCTACACTGTACCCAACCCCAATCTGCCTGGCAAATTCCTTTTCAAAAGTGGGCACATTGCCTGTAGCAGATTGTATTCTGCTCCATATGCCACTTCGGGTTGTTTTGACGATGGCATTCACCATTTGATCATCCACATAAGGCCAAGCTGGTCCTATCCTGCCTTTTTCTCTTATAGCTGTGCCTCCTAAAATAGCCAGCTTTTCATTGTTTTGGATCAATACATTGCCCAGTCCAGGCAAAACAGGTGTGGCGGCTATGGCCAAAGAGCTGGTAGAAAGACCAGCCATGAATTTTCTCCTACTGTATGCTTTGTTCATTGCTTATGTGGCATTAATTGTTTTAAGGATAATTTCCTGATTCGTCATTCGGTCATGAAAAGTATAGGCCAATTGATCCTAATTATAAGTTCAACATGCTTTGGGCATTTCTCCACCTCAGCAAATCTTTGGTACTTTGGCTTGCTTCTTCCTCGAGTAATGATTCAATGCGCAACATTCCTGTTAGGTAATCCAGTATCGGGGCATGTGTCCCAAAAGCAAATTTATCTGCCCCATAGAATTCCAGTGCTTGCGCCATATTGGCTAGGGATCGACCGGAAGTATCCATGAGCAGCTTACTTTTCATAATTAACTCAAAGTCGTCATTTTTAAGCTGATAACCATTTGCAAGGTTTAAAATAAAGTATTTGGCCGCTGGCACTTCCTTTATTATGGGCAATAAATCCACTAATCCTTGCTCGGGTTTATCTGTCCCTGCTAATTGATCCAAGTCCATCCACGATTTCTGTCGGCTATCGACCATTCTCATGGTCAGCCCAACAACCAAGTCATGGTCTCGGGCCATTTTCACCAATTCAACGCATACGGAATCCTTCAATTGATAATCATGGTATTGGGGATAAATACGTATGCCTTTAATTCCGGCTTTTACACACTTTTCAAAATCACTTTTCCACCCTGGGTAGACGGGATTAATAATGGCAAATGGTACAATTCTTTCTTTATAGGTGGCAGAGGATTTAATTTCAGCAAACAACGCCTCATTGGCTGCCTGACAATTTTTATAGAAAATCCCGCTCATATTGGCGACTACAGCCTTGTCAACTCCAAACTGATTCATTTTTTTCAGCAGTGCTTCACAGGTAGAATACGCCATCTGCTTGTATGGCCAGTTGCCCACATAGGCATTGATATCAATTAACACCAAAGCCTCCTTTCTTCAGCAAGCCATTGTAATTATCGAAAAACAGCTTCTTTTTCTGTCGCTCATTGAGATTAGAAGCCAGTACTTTTCCTACGCTTTGGTAGTAACTGTTGTCCGTTCCGAAAAAAAGCCTGTCCTCACCCAAATACTTGAGGGCGAAGTCTATCATGTTTTCTTCGTTATTGCTACCTCCTGTGTCCACATATATATTGGGCGTATTTTCAAAGGTTTTACACATGCATTCCCAATCACCTCCGCCTCCTATATGTGCAAATTGGAAATTGGCATCTGGGAATTTCTTTGCAGTAGCTACAAAATCTTCTGGTGTAGAAGTGCTAGTCAATTTTCCAGCATCATATTTCATTCGGTACCCTCCTACTCCTAGCTGACACTCTCCATGCATAAAAACAATCATTTTTAATGCAGAGAGCTTTTCAATAATGGGCTCATACAAAGGATCACTGATCTTTACCTGATTGTACAAGCGAGTCCCTACCAGCCCATTGTCTACACAGCGGTTGATTTCATCAATCGCCTCCTTTTTATAAGTAGGGTTAATAGTAAATTCCCCAACCAATCGATCAGGATAAGCTTTTACTCCTTTGATCACCCTATCATTGATACTCCTAAACTCTTCCTGAGTAGCTTTTATAGGCAACATGGGCATGCCAACAAACATCTTTTCTATAGATAGCCTGTCTGCAAAATCAATTTGGTCTTTGAGCTGATCCAGAGTCATATTAGAAGTAGCATAGGCATCTATTTTCCTGTACTTATTCACTTCTTTCATCAAATCAAAGTCATTTTCTCCGGATGCTCTCGTTCTGAAATCAACAGATGGAACACCCGTCATTAAACCAAAAATGGAAACAGTTCCACTAAGTGAAAATTCTCTTCTTGTCATGCCCATGACCTATTGTTTTTTGTTCAAGAAGTTAACTTATTTTAGGATATAAATCCTATCCCAAAGTCCATTGTATAATTAAATTCAACTCATTCTACACTCACGGGAATTGTGAAATAACCGTCTTATATAATGTCATTTCACAAGCCCCGACGGGGCGTAATATCATAGCCACGGGTGTTAGCCCGTGGCATGAAAATAGAGTTGTACTGATTTTGGCGGTATTGTTGCCTATTTTTTAGCAACAATACTGACAAAATCTCGATGGAATTAAGCAAAGGAATGTCCTTTAGCTAAATCCATGTTTAATCGATCTAATCAATAACCTTCATTTTGTTCCATTACCCCTGGAGCTGCCAATTGAATTTGCTCATAAGGTATTGGGAAATATTTCATGTATGCTTGTGCATTCAGATTTTGAATCACCGCCTGTTCAGTTGAAGGATTGTACTCACTTTCAAGTTGAGTCAAAGCTGTGGTAAATCTACCAGTACGTACCAGGTCAAACCACCTGTTGTTTTCAACTGCCAATTCAAGTCTTCTTTCCAATAACAGTTTGTCCATGAACAATTCCGGAGTGGCAATGTCTACCAAGGTATAATTATGGTCCGAATCTCCAAAAGCTCTTTCTCTGATGCTATTCAACTGTGCCAAAGCAGTTTCCTGATCACCTAATTGGTAAAGTGCTTCGGAATAAAGCAATACCATGTCGGCCAATCTCAAAACAGGCAAATCCAGTCCTGAACTACTGATATTGTCGATTGGAATGATGAATTTATTGAAGTAAGGAAACCAAAAAGGTTCATCATCAGGTGCAGAAGAGAAAGTTCGTTGCCATTCTGTGATGGTAACACTAAACCTGGAATCCTCAGGATCATAAGCCTTATGCAGATTCCATGTTGGTCTTCCAACCCTGCTACCATTGTTGATAATCCCGTAAACGCCTGCAGTAGGTGCCAAGGCATAAGTTAGGCTATGACCATTGGTACCTTCCAAATAGGGTAAGGAGAAAATGGATTCAGCGTTTACCTCAGTTTCTATGCGAAAAAGGTCCTTAAAATCGGGCAATAATTCATAATCGTAATCTGCAAACAACCTTTCCAATAAGGTTTTGGCATCCTCCCATTTTTCCTCATAAACTTTCACCTTAGCCAAAAGTGCTATGGCTGCTGCTTTGGACACCCTTCCTTGTTCGGAAGTAGTAGGGAGTTTGGCAATGGCATCATTCAGGTCACTGGAAATCAATGCATAAACCTCTGCTTCAGTGGCTCTTGGAACCTGTCTGGACTCGGCCACCTCTATGATACTGGTCACTGCTGGCACACCTCCAAAAATCCTTACCAGATCAAAGTAGAAGTAAGCTCTCAAAAACTTGGCTTCACCTGTATGTTTGTCTTTTAATTCAGCACTGTAATCTGTGGGCACATCAATATTTGCCAAAACAGTATTTGCTCTAAAAATGCCATTGTAGGTATCCTTCCAAAAGACATTCAATCTTGGATTTTCAGGGCTAACATCAAGCAAGCCTATTTCTGCCATACCTGGAGAGGTCGCAAAATAATAACCATACATATTGTCTGAAGGAATTTCCATCAACTCATAATCCGTTGGAAACCTTGATTGCAATCGATTGTAAATCCCTAAAACTGCCAAGTCCAGGTCATTCGAATTTTCAAAAGCGTTGACATTGGTCAATAATGATTCTGGGATCGGATTGAGCAGATCATCGTGACAGGAAGTAAAGCTTAGCAAAATCGCTAATGTGCTTAGTATATTTAATTTGTAAGTTTTCATTTTTCTGTTTTTTCGTGCCTATACCAATCAAAAGCCAATGTTAAGTCCCAAGACAAATGTTCTATTCAAGGGTTCTGAACCGAGGTTTACCCCAGGGGTACTGCTAATGCCTGAAACTTCTCCTCTTGTCGTTCCTTCGGGATTGTAGGCATGATTTCCTTTGTTTTTAATAACCAATGCGTTATTAACAGATGCATAGAGTCTTAAACTTTTAATTCCTTTTCCTTCTGAGAAATCAGGAAAGGTATAACCTAAGTTTATGCTCCTAACATTTAGGTAGGAAGCATCCTCTAAGTAAAAGTCATTGTTGGTATTGTATCCAAACAATTGACTTAAAGCAGCAGCAGGATTTACGCCATCACCCGGCTCTTCTTCAGACCACCACTGGTTTTCTACCAATGACCTTCTCATGGCGCCCAAAGTGTTGCCCTCGTAATATTGATTTTCTGCATTGAACATTTTGGCTCCTAAAGAAGCCTGCATGAAAATACTTAGGTCAAATTGTTTCCAGTAAAATTCATTGGAAAAACCCAATTGCATTTTAGGTTGAAAACTTCCTAAGATCACCTTGTCTTCGGGATCAATTTCACCATCATTGTTCGTGTCCTGAAATATTGGGTTACCGGGTTTGGTTCCGGCTAGGCTAGGGCTTTGAGAAATCTGTTCCTCATTCTGAAAAACACCTATAGACTTGTAGCCATAATAAGAAAACATTGGTTCTCCTTCTCTCAATAGAAAGTCCATTGACCAATAAGTATTGATTCGCTCATCCACTTCTCCCAGATCGGTCACTTCATTTTTATTCATGGAAAGGTTAAATGAAGAATTCCATTTGAACTCTCCTACCAGATTTCTGGTATCGATCTCCACATCCAGGCCACTGTTTCTTACTTCACCTACATTGTTTATGATACTACTAAAACCAGTAATGGCCGGAGTGTTTACATTGTACAACATGCCCGTGGTTAGGTTGTCATAATAATCTACATTCAGGCTAAACCTATTTTGAAGAAAGCTTATCTCAAATCCGAAATCGTAGCCTTTGGTTTTTTCCCATGATAGCCTTGGGTTCGCCATGGAATTCTGAACAATCCCATTCACCAATAAATTATTGGGTGAATAACTTACTGAACCCACTGAACCTAAATACTGAAAATTACCGATGTTAAAATTCCCAGTAACACCATAACTGGCTCTTAATTTAAAATCTGAAATATTAGGAATGTTTTTTATAAACTCTTCCTCAGAAAGTCTCCATGCAGCTGAAAGGGAAGGGAAATTTCCCCATTTATTTTCAGGACCAAATCTGGAACTACCATCACGTCGGAAAGAACCTTCCAAGAGGTATTTGTCTTTATAAGCGTAGTTTACCCTAGCAAAATAAGAAACCAAGCCCCATTCAGATTTAGACTGTGTAGTATTGGCTGGGTTGATGATGGCATTGTTAAGCGTCTTTACCTTATCGTTGTTAAACGAATTGGAAACGGCATACATCGCAAGAGATCTGGAGGTTGAATTTTGGTAAGAAGCACCAAGTAAACCACCTACATTATGCACCTCATTAAACGTTTTGGTATAATTCAGTACATTCTCATTGACTAGATTGATACTTCTTGCGTCCGAGACATTTCCGTTTGTATTTACGCGAGTATCTCCAATTCCACCGCTCCAATAATCATTGTTAGTGAAGGCAATATTGGTTCCTACAGAGGTTTTGAAACTTAATCCATCCATGAGGTTCAAATTGATAAAGGCCCTACCTATATTGGTAAAAACATTGGAATAATTCTCCGTTCCATAAAGGTAAACATATGGACTAGCCTGTCCGGAGTGTCCAGTTGGGATATAATCATAGGTACGAGAGTATTTTCCATCAATGTAATCAGGGCTGACAAAGGGTGGGTATTTTACCAGGGAAACCATATTGGATCCTGCATACCTTGTTTTGGAATAGGATGGGCTCAATTCCATTCCTAAACTTATCATTTCATTGATTTTCACATCCACATTGGCCCTGAAACTGTATTTTTTATAGCCAGAAGTTTTTAACACTCCTTCTTCATCCATATAAGTACCTGACAAGTAATACTTGGTATTTTCTGTACCTCCAGAAAGGGATATGTTGTGATTTTGAATGGTAGCTGTCTGAAGCACTTCATCCTGCCAAATGGTTTGAGGAAGTTCTTTGGTAAGTGGATTGACCTGGTAGGTCAAAGGTCTTCTTGGATCTCCCCAAATAGGAATGGAAGTGTCTCCCCCAGCCCATGCAAATTCCCTGTTCTGATATTTGGTCAAATAGCTGTGCCATTCGTCTCCTGTCAACCAATCGTCATGAACAAGGGCATTGGACATTCCAAAATAAGAGTTGATTTTTAACTCAGGTTTTTTACTCGAACCTCTTTTGGTTGTCACCAAAATTACTCCACCTGCACCTCTTGAACCATAAATAGCAGTAGAAGAAGCATCTTTCAACACCTCAATGGATTCCACATCATTCATGTTCAATTGACCTAAGCTTCCTCCTGGAAAGCCATCGATGACTACCAAAGGGTCATTCCCTGCACTTATGGAACCGAGTCCACGAACCCTAATGTCAGGCGCGTCACCTGGTCGGTTACGGGTATTGGAAATATTAACCCCAGCCATTCTTCCAGCAAGGACATTTTCTAACCTTCCAACCGGCAATTGATCCAGGTTTTGGTTTTCTAATTTAGAAATAGAGGAGGTAACAGAAGTTTTCTTCCGTGTACCGTAGCCTATGACGACTACTTCATCTAAATCAGATTGCTCTGGGCTAAGATTGATCGAAAGAATTTGTCGATTAGCGACAGGCAGCTCCTGGGTTACAAACCCTACAAAGGAAAAAACCAAAACAGCATCCTCTGCAGGTATATTTAAACTAAAGGCGCCATCTATATCAGTGACTGTTCCAATATTCGTATTCTTGATTAAGATATTAACACCAGGAAGTGTTTCACCGCTCTCCACATCAGTGACGGTACCAGAGACGGTTCGTTGTTGCGCAAGGGTCATTGAGGCAAGCCCTGAACCCAGAAATAAGATCATTGTGAAAACCCCTAAATAAAAAAGGCGGTTGATCTTGCTACGGACGGGAAGGAATTCTTCCTTTCCCATTTTTCCATTGTATTTTTTTTTCAAAACTGATTGATTTAAGTGGTTAAATTATACTTATATAAAGATTAATTTGGTTTTGTAACTCAAATAATAATCATAGTAAAAATTCCAAAATTGGAATTAAATATGCCTAATCAGAGAATTATAATACTAATCATCTTATCGGTTACGTTACCTTAAACCTATTAAATTTTATTCAAGTAACAAACAATTTTTCCTTATTTAACTTAATTAAAGATTAAATAAAACTTAACCAGTTATAGGGTATAAAAAATAACTTTTCAAAGTATAAAAGTGATGAATGGAGTATTTTTAACACTAACCCTTCCAATACAGCTGTAAATAAAACTGAAGACCATTAAGTGTTAACCGGCTTTTATTATCAGCATTCCAATATTCACTTTAAAGCCAATTCTTTTCCTGGGCTCAACCTACCCCTTTGGTCCATCAGGTAAAAAGATTAACTTGGGTAAAAGCCAGGATTCACATTTACAAAAGTTTTTTATTCGCTTTCCAACCTTTTGCCTTTAGAACGACTCTTTTATATACACAGCCAAAAAATGAGTATACCTAAACCAGATGCAACACTTATTAAAAGGATCAATCAAAATGACCGAAATGCACAATTTCAGCTTTTTGAAATGACCAAAGGAATGTTGTATTCCACTTGTTATAGAATACTCAGCGATGAAGAGGAAGCCCACGACATCCTACAAGAGGTTTATGTAGAAGTTTTTCAGAACATAAGAAAACTAAAAAACCCTGAGGCACTAATATCATGGATGAAAACCATTGCCGTTAGAAAGGCTATTAACCATAGCAGAAAGAAAATCTATTTCGAACCAGTAGAAAATCATGAAGTGGACACCACTGAAGCATTCGACTCCTGGTTTGATGCAGAACTTCTGGATCAGGCAATTTTGAGTCTTCCCAATGGGGCCAAGGCTGTTTTTCTACTCACCGCTGTGGAAGGCTATTCGCATAAGGAAGCTGCAAAACTTCTTAATATTTCAGTGAGCACTTCAAAATCTCAGTTGCATTATGCTAAATCCTTGTTAAAAAGTCGAATCACTAAGCTCCTAAAGGCATGAAAACACACAACCCAAACCCAGAGCTATGGAATAAAATTTTAGAAAGGAAAACCTTTGACCAGCAACTTGGTGAAAACATTAAAAAGCTTCCTGTCAGGGAGCCCGATACCGAGATTTGGGAGCAAATTGAACATAGGCTTGATGATCAACCAAAAAAGGTACTTATCTGGTACTATTTAGGCGCTGCGGCTGTAGCCATGTTTCTGTTATTTTCAGGAATTGGTTTCTTCCTATCCTTTCAGGGTGACGAAAAAACACCTTTACTCACAGAAAAACCAAAGTTAAATGCTCCTGACAATTATTTAGCACCTGAAGTATTAAATCCACAGGAAAGAACACCTGATAAAATAGCAATAAATAAACTACCTTCTTCTGAGGTGAACATTTCCCCACCTATTAACCGTAAGAAAATAGAACCGATTACAGCTGATGGAATGCCATTGCCCCCTGTCCAAATCAAAAAAACATTCACTATAAATAAAATAACTATTCAGCCTCCAATGGTAGCCAATAAAAACACTTACCATGAAGTGAAAATCAGCTGGACAGCAGAAAAACCAGCCGCGACCGGCTCTCTGTTTGGCAAAAAAGAAAAAGTACAAGTGGCGAACTCCAATTATTCCACGGCCGCCATTCAGTTAAAATTTAATAAGTCAAAAAACTAATATTTCAAATTCTCTCGTTATGAAAAGATTAATCCAATTGTCTTTAATGGTATTGCTATGTGCAATTCAAAATGAAATTCTTGCCCAGGAAGTTGAAAACCAATTGCCTAAAAATACCCAGGAATGGATGGACGAAGATTGGCCAGTAACCGACTCTTTGGCATTTGAACTTCCAAATCAAGGAAAAATCTTGTTATTGTTCAATTCTGATGAGCACAGCCCGGAGGACTTAAAATTAAAATTTAAGCCCATTCTTAAAAAAGCAACTGAATTTCCAGAGTTTAAAACCATTACCTATAGAATAGCCGAAGCATTTCCACAGACAAGTGTAGACAGAGTCATTCTCAACATTGAAAAAAAATATGTCCCTTATTCAGATCGAATTGAATTGACCTTTCCAGTTGGACTCGATTATACGGGAGGCTATTTCACACCTGAGATTGGGTTTAGGAGTAAGCTATCATGTAGAAAATTTGATATTGGGGCTTCGATTACGAACTCAGTATTTTTCCCGGAAAAGATTGAAAACAAGGTAGCGGTCAATCACAATTGGTTTTTAAATGCGGAATTCAGCTGGGAACTTTTCAATCCTAAATCCAATAATAAAAACATGATAGGCATTGGTTACCTTTTGAATGATGAAAAAAGCCAACTTTTCAACCAAACCACGATCAAAGCCTTCTACCGAAGACAAGTCAGCCAGGTCATTTCTATTCAGGTGGGGGTAGTCGGCACCAATAAGCTCAACACCCTTTATCCTACAATAGGGGTTAGGTTTTGGTGAAAAACCTAATCAAATAGATACAAACACAAGTCTATAAAATAGCTATAGTAATTCTATTTCAAGATATATTTTTGATAATTCTTTTAAAAAAGAGCACAGCCAAGCTGTGCTCTTTTTTAAAAGAATTATCAAAAAAAAGAATTTGTTTTTATACTTCAAACCTTGCTTTTATAGCATACTCAGAATTAACCAGTTTAAGAAAAGATAAAATGCTCATTTCAAAATCCGCTTAATTTATTAACTGTCAAATGAAGGAAAAGAACGGTACATCTACAATAAAAGAATAAACAGGAATCCCACATCACTCTTAAAAATAATCAGGCAATTCTTCTTGAAAAATAACCAATAAAAGCACAAAAAGTGATATCAGTAACATCATTTCTATTATTCTAAATGAATAATAATTAAATGACACCAAATTTTCATTAATGTAAATTATTATGGCTTTGCAAGCAGAGAATTTGGGATTGTGGATGCTTGTTGATAAAATCAGTCTTATATTTTTTTTAGGAAGAAAAAATTTTTAATATGCAATACTGAAATAATAAAAAATAAGTTAATTTCAATAAAAATCACTTGCATTAAAAATCAAATTCATTATTTACAATATAAAATTTCGCAATACTAAATATTCACCCTATAAAACGAAATATTTATTTGTTACTTTAAATAAATAATTGACCGTTCATCAATTTTTCACTAAACAACATGCCAATGAAGTAAAGACGAAAAACCTAAAACCTAGAATCTAAGAAGGAATTCCTTTCAGATCAAAAAACAATTAACAACAACCCATTATGAAAAGAAAATTACTCAATCGACTAGTGATGAAACCGATATCATCACTAGCGACTTTAGTGTTATGCTTGTTTTCAGGGAGTCTATTGGCTCAGCAGACAAGTTTAGACAAGAACCTAAAAAATATCGACCGAAATTCACTGACGACCGCCTCCAAATTAAATTCAGGCAAATCGAAGGTAGCAGATTTCTTTGACGTCACGATTTCAGGAACAGTTACTGATAACAATGGCCAACCTATTCCAGGAGCCACTGTTTCAGTACCAGGAACATCCATAGGAACGGCAACCGACCTGGATGGAAAATACACCCTTACGGTACCTGACAATTCTTCTGTCGTTATTTCTTTTATTGGCTTTGAGAGCCAAACAATAGAAGTGGGCAATCAATCTACAATCGATGTATCTCTTACCATGAGCACTCAGGCGTTGGATGAAGTGGTTGTCATTGGTTATGGTACCCAAAAGAAGAAAGACCTTACAGGAGCTGTGATTAATGTTCAGGCAGAGGAAGTAATGAAATACAAGCCTACCTCTGTTTCTGAAATATTAAGAACAACCGTACCAGGTTTGAGTGTGGGTTATTCCACAAATGCTAGAAATGTACCTGGCTTCAATGTAAGGGGAGATGCCTCTATAAAAGCAGATTTAGATGACGATGTAGACGAGGAAGCAGAAGCCAATCGTCCACTAATCGTATTGGATGGGGTTATCTTCCGTGGAGATCTTGCGGAAATTAATCCTAACACGATTGCAAGTGTGGATGTATTAAAGGATGCAAGTGCTGCAGCCGTATATGGTTCTCAAGCAACCAATGGTGTTGTGATTTTCACTACCAAAAGAGGTGAATATGGCAAACCACAAATTACCTTTAGCTCCAGAGTAGGATTGGTAACTGGAGCAAGAAGGCAGCAAACCCACCAAGGTGGTGAAGATGTTTTGAATTGGCTGACGGATATGAATGAAACCATTACCAACTCCATCACAGAGCCTTGGACCAGGTTTAGAGATTACAACAGCATAGATCCACAATACCAAGACGATTGGTTGGCAGCCAATGGTATCCCAGGTGAAACAGATCCTGCTGCCATTGATCTTGCGCGAGTAAACAATTTTGGTTTTTTGAACAATGAGATTGAAAATTACCAAAATGGCATTTCTTATGATTGGCAGGACTTCTTATTCCACACAGGGGTAAGGCAAGATTATGACGTAAGTGTTTCCGGAAGAAGTGAAAGGGTATCTTATTATTATTCTTTAGGATACAGTAACCGGGAGTCTGTTCAAATAGGTGATACTTTTGAAACCATAACTTCCCGTTTAAATTTGGATGTTAATTTGGCTGAGTTTTTCACTATTGGCGCCAATACTCAATTCACCTATCAGAATGAAGGCAATGAAGCTATAGACAATGGTAGTTTTAGGGTATATTCTCCATATGATCAACCTTGGAAGAATGGCATGCCACAAACCAGAGAAAACCTAAACGATCAAGCAGCAGGTTCCAACATAAGCAACCCTTACCAGGATCCATCTTGGAATACAAGAAGCTATACCCGATTTATGATAAATCCAACACTGTATGCTTCCGTAAACCTACCAGGTGGATTTACTGTGAGAACGGATTATACACCTCGTTTTGATGTGTACAAAAGATTTGACTTGGATGAAAAAGGTAATCCTCAAAGAGCTGTAGATGAAGCCCAGAGAAGATACAATGATTATTTCTCCTGGCAATCCAACACTACGCTTAACTGGGATAAATCATTTGGAGAGCATAGATTAAATTTCACAGGATTGTACAATGCGGAGAGAAATCAAAGCTGGCAAACCCAAGCCTTTACAAACAGTTTCTCTCCAACATCTGCTCTAGGATACCATGCAATGCAACTTGGTTTAAATCCTACGATGTCTTCCTATGATGAGACAAACTCAAGAACAGGTTTAATGGGAAGGGTAAACTACGCCTACAGTGACAAGTACAACTTCTCAGCCTCCATAAGAAGAGATGGGTTTTCTAGATTCGGAATAGATAATATTTACGGTAATTTCCCTTCCGTTTCTGCCGCATGGACCATTAGCAATGAAGATTTTATGCAAAATATGTCCACACTCAATTATTTGAAAATGAGATTGAGTTATGGTGTAAATGGCAACAGTAGCGGATTACAAGATTATAATGCTTACGCCAGATTAAGTAATGATGTGTTTTTGAATTATGACGGTGGCTATATTCCAACTCCCTACACTGAAATAGACAGAATAGCCAACCGTTTGCTTTCGTGGGAAAGAACAGGCTCCTTTAACGTAGGCATAGATTTTGGTCTTTTCGGTGACAAACTAAGTGGATCATTTGATGCTTACCAGTCTGAAACCAGGTCCTTACTATTGGATCAGAAATTACCTGATATTACAGGATTTGAATCAATTAAAACAAATATTGGCAATTTGCAAAACAGAGGTTTTGACCTGGGATTAAATTCAATCAATGTATCCACCGCTGATTTTGTTTGGACTTCTGCTTTTAATGTTACCTACAGGGTGAATAAAATCACCACCCTAGGAAATGATCCTATCGCCATGACCGATGGTGATGGAAACACAGAAATGAGAGAACCTGATGACTTGCAAAACGGGTGGTTTATTGGTGAAAACAAGGATATTATTTGGGATTGGGAATTAGACGGCGTATACCAATTAGGAGAAGAGGCTGAAGCTGCAGAATATGGTCTTTTTCCTGGTGATTTCAGGTTTGTAGATCAGGATGGTGATGGTGACATTGACATTGATGACAAGGTATTCCTGGGATTGACCAATAACCCTTGGTACCTTACTTTTAGGAACGATTTTGAATACAAAGGTTTTGACGCTGGGCTGATTTTCCTTGCCAGATTGGGATATAAAGGAGGTACTTCTGAGCCTTTTAACAACTCCCAACAATACATCAAAAACCACAATTGGTACGACATCCCTTACTGGACACCTCTTAACGGACAAAATGAATTTGCCAGAATCAACTCCATCAATTTGGGTGGTGGCAATGCCTGGTTAAGCCAGTCTTATGTAAGGCTTCAAAATATTTCAGTAGGTTATAGTTTACCTCAAAATATTTTGGAAAAAGTCAGTGCAAACAGAGTGAGGTTGGCCGTAAACATTGAAAATGTTGCTGTCTTCACGCCTTGGATCAAAGAATTGGGTGACCCTGAATCTTCAAGACAAATGCCAAGAACTTATTCTTTTAGTTTGGATGTAACTTTCTAAAACATAGAACACTTACAGTTTTAGAAACACAAAATTAAAATAAAAAGAAATGAAAAAGATAAATTTATTAAAAGGAATTATACTCCCTGTATTCCTTATATTCTCTGTCTCGTGTAACGAGGAGTTTCTGGATGAAAAGCCATTGTCTTTTCTTAGTCCAGAAAACACATTTGGGGATGCCGCAGGGCTCCAAACAGCTTTGGATGGGGCTTATAAAGGGGTTTTTAACCAATGGAATGGGGATACCCGGGAATTGATGTTCAATAGCAATATGAGTGATGCCTCTGTTGTTTCTGCTACAGATAAACCGGATGCATGGGTAGATTTACGTGTCTACGCAACTCCTACGAATAGTAGAAACAATGATGCTGGCCGTACTTTGTCTTTTTATGCAGACAATTACAAGCACATCAAAAAAGCCAATACCGTAATCGATTATATTGACTTCCCTGAATGGGCAGATGGCGCCAATGATGTAGAAAGAAACCATCTATTAGGATCCGCTTATTTTCTTAGGGCCTTTTTCTACATGCAATTGACCATGGATTTTGGAAATGTAGGTTTTCCACTGAATGTAGTTACTGACGCCAGAAGGGATTTTAAAGCCTTCAATATGCAAGGTATTTGGGATCAAATGATCGCGGATCTTGAGTATGCTGTTCAACATGTGAAACCAAAAAGTCAATTGGCATCAGGTCAGGCACCAAAGGATGCTGTACGTGTTTTATTGGCTAAATTTTACATGCTAAACCTTCGTTTTGCTGATGCTGAAAAATTAATGGACGATGTTATCAATGGTGGAGAGTCGCAACTTTTCACTGACGACATGATCCCATCAGATGTTAGTGAAGTAGAAGTAGCCAATACCAATAATCCTAATACAGGCAACCCTCTTCCAGGAAGAAGTGGTTATGCATCTGCTGATGCCATTAACTATATGCACATGGACAAAGGCAATCAGAAAACCAGCAATCCAGAAGGGATTTGGCTGGTTGTCAATGAGCCATTTGTTTTGGGTACACAAGGCAGATCTGCAAGAATCAGAGCTTGGGGACCAAATTTTGTAAGTACAAACCTTGGTGTTTGGGAGCCTGGCACCAATAGAACAGGGACTGATACCCAACAAGCCACCAATGACGACAGAGGTAGAATGATGAAAAAATGGGGTAGAGGTCAGGGATTTGCCAGACCTACCAACTATTCACAATATGACATCTGGAATTTTAAAGGCAAAATTGACGAACAGGATTACCGTCACAAAGACCTTAACTGGTTTGAAATGGAGGATGTTTTATACGACAATCCTTCTTTAGCACCAACTGCTACCGACCCTGGAAGTCCTTATTACCTAAAACCCCTTCAACTATTTGATGACAATGGAAACTTAACCTGCCAGGATACTATCCGTTGCTGGTATGGCTACCCACGTTACAAGTTCTATTCTGTTAATCAGCAGGATAGACCTGACAGACAAGATGGTGGTAAAATGGACATGTACATCATGCGTATTGCAGAAGCTTACCTGGTTAGGGCAGAAGCCCGATTCTGGCAAGACAACTTTGCAGGCGTAGCTGATGACATCAATACCATTCGCCAAAGAGCAAATGCAATCGATATGTATACGATCGCAGACGTTCAAACTGACGGAATAGGTGCTGTTCTTGACGAACGAAACAGAGAGTTGTTTGGTGAAGAGTACCGTCATGATGAGTTGGTTCGTATTTCTGTAATTTTCGCTAAAACAGGCAAAACCGCCTATAATGGCAAAACTTATTCCATATCAGGAGATGATATAGAAAAGTCACTTTCAGCGAGTAGCTTCTATTACGACAGAATGATGGAGAAAAACACCTTCTTTAGAGACGAGGTGCCTTGGGCTACTTATAATACGACCAAGTATACCATGGATCCAAAGCACATATTTTGGCCAGTATATCAGCCTTACCTTGTTGGTAATGTTGAGGCAGTTTTGAACCAAACTACTGGTTATAATGGTGCCGAGAACAATATTGAGCTATTGAATCATGTAGTTCAAACTCCAGGTGTCCCCAATGAAGACCCTATGAGAGCCATTGGTGAATAAGAATTTGCCATTGGTGAATAAAAAGTAAATTAATTCCCCTGATGTTATCATTTCGTCAGGGGAATTTCTTAATTTAATGGGTCGAATAATTATAACTTCAATAATAAACCAAATTTCAATATGGATAAGGAATCATCAAGAAGATCCTTTATAAAGAAATCAGCCATAGCCAGTTCAGCTGCCCTCATTGTGCCCACCATTGTTCCTTCCAGTGTATTTGGAGCCAATGACAGGATCAATGCGGCAGTTTTAGGTCTAAATGGTAGAGGAAAAAGTCATATCCAAGGCTTTATGTCACAAAAAAATGTTCAAATCAAGACATTTTGTGACCCTGACATGAATATTCTTAAAGATCGTCAAAAAAGCTTTAAAGAAAAATACAATGCTGACGTAGTCTTGGAACAAGATTTACGCAGGGTAATGGACGACAAAGATATTGATGTTATCAGTATTGCTTCTCCTAACCACTGGCATGCATTGACTACCATCTGGGCTTGCCAGGCTGGCAAGGACGTCTATGTTGAGAAACCAGGTTCCCACAACATTTCCGAAGGAAGGAAAATGGTAGAAGCTGCTCATAAATACGACCGTATCGTACAGCATGGTGTTCAGCTTAGAAGTTCTCCTGCGGTTCAAGAAGCCATCCAACTAATACGTGATGGTTATATCGGCAATGTTTACATGGCCAGAGGTCTAGTTTTTAGGTGGAGACCAAGCATCGGTGACAAAGGATTTTCTCCTGTACCAGAAGGATTGGATTATGATTTATGGACAGGACCGGCTCCAAAAACTCCATTTACTGAAAACCTTGTGCATTATAACTGGCACTGGAATTTTGACTATGGCAATGGTGATGTTGGTAACCAAGGTATCCACGAAACAGATCTGTGTATGTGGGGATTGGATGTAGGGCTACCTACTAAAATCACTTCCATGGGAGGGAAATTCTTATGGGATGATGCCAAAACGGTACCAGAAGTATTGACATCTGTATACAAATATCCTGATGAGAACAAAATCATTCAGTTTGAAGTAAGGCCATGGTGCACCAATGCTGAAGATGGAGCTACCGTAGGTAATATCTTCTATGGGGACAAAGGTTATTTGGTAGTTGATGGATACGATAAATACCAAACATTCCTTGGCAAAGATAGAACCCCTGGTAAATCAGGACAAGACGGTGGACCTTCTGGATCTGAAATGGATCGTGGAGCCGGTGGAACTGACGGTCACTTTGCTAATTTTATCGAGGCAGTTCGTAAGCATGATGCTTCCATTCTTAATGGCCCAGTAGAGACAGCGCACCTGTCTTCAGGATTGGCTCACTTAGGAAATATAGCTTATCAATTAGACCGTGTATTAACATTCAATCCTAAATCTGAAAAATTTGTTAATGATGATGAGGCAGATGCAATGCTAACACGTAATTACAGACCAGGTTTCGAAGTTCCAGACCAGGTTTAAACAATCAATAATTATAATATTGATAACCAATTTGAGAAAAACCTGCCAGGAAAATTCGTCCTGACAGGTTTTTCTTGTAAAGGGAATTTAAATTATATTTCAGGTATAAACAAAGTGTTCAAATGAAATACATAGCATTAGTAGTAATAATGGCAATGAGCAGCAATTTTCTCCTCTTTGGTCAAAAAGACAAAGAACCCATAAAAATCGAAGTTAAAGACTCCGAGAATAAAGTGGATGTAATGGTAGATGGTAAACTTTTTACTTCCTATATCTATCCAGACAACGTAATGAAACCAGTACTGTGGCCAGTAATTTCCCCAGACGGAAACATGCTGACCAGGAGTTATCCAATGATCAATAAAGCAGGAGACAGAACCGACCACCCACATCACGTAGGTATATGGTTAAATTATGGAGATGTCAACGGACTTGATTTCTGGAACAATTCTGAAGCTATTCCAGCTTCAAAAAAGGATGGTTATGGCTCCATCTTTCACCAATCTATCGAAAAAACGAAGAGTGGTAAAGGAAAAGCCCTATTGGTTACTAAGTCTCTTTGGAAAGCACCTGACAACACAAGCATGTTGGAAGAGAAAACTTCTTTTGCTTTTAAAGCAGGAAAAGACATTCGCATTATTGACCGTACCACCGAATTAACGGCTTTGATTGACGAAGTGAAATTTACAGACAACAAAGAAGGAATGTTTGCCATCCGTGTTGCCCGTGAAATGGAGTTGCCTTCAGAGAAACCAACTACCTTAATGGATTCACATGGTGTTGAAACCAAAGTGGATAAAATGGACAATACCTATGTAAAAGGGGATTACAAAAGTTCAGAAGGAATTACAGGAGGGGATGTATGGGGTACCAGAGCCCGTTGGATGGAGTTGGCCAGTGAAATTAAGGGAGAGCAAGTTTCTTTGATAATCATTGATCATCCAGAAAACCCAGGCTACCCAACTTATTGGCATGCTAGGGATTATGGTTTATTTGCTGCGAATACATTAGGACAAAAAGCGCTTTCTGGTGGCAAAGACGAATTGAATTACAGCTTAAAAAAGGGTGAAACCGCTACTTTCAAATACAGAGTTGTGGTTGCGTCTGAGCACCTTAGCGAGGATGAAATCAATGCCTTAGCTGACGAATACGCTAAAAAGTAACGCAATAAATCCTTTTAAACACAAGTATTTCAATGGATAACAATCAATCAAGGCGAAATTTTCTCCAAAAGAGTATCGCTGCAGGAATAGGGCTTTCACTATTGGACCCAGCTACTTCGGCAGCTTTCGCTAAAAAACCCAAAATCAATCTTGGTCTGGTCACCTATCAATGGGGAAAAGACTGGGACCTTCCAACCCTTCTAAAAAACTGTGAAGCTTCAGGGCTTCTTGGCGTAGAATTGCGTACAGAGCATGCACACGGAGTAGAATCCAGCCTGTCTGCCAATGAACGCAAAGAAGTAAAAAAACGCTTTAAGGACAGTCCCGTTACCTGCTTGGGCTATGGCTCAAACTATGCTTATCACTATACTGATCAAGCGGAAGTACGTCAAAACATAGAAGGCACAAAGGAATACCTAAAGTTGTGCAAAGACATTGGCGCCACTGGCATTAAGGTTAAACCAAATGGGTTACCTGCTGAAGTTTCCAAGGAGCAAACCATCGCACAGATCGCTAAATCGTTTAACGAGGTAGGTAAGTATGCCAGTGATTTGGGACAGTTGGTTCGTGTGGAAGTTCATGGAAAACTGACCCAACAATTGCCAAATATGAAAGCCATATTTGATCAGGTGACTGAGAAAAGCGTTAAGGTCTGCTGGAATTCAAACGACCAGGATTTGATGGCTCCCGGATTGGAAGCCAACTTCAATTCTGTTAAAAAATGGTTGGGTGATACCGTTCATATTCGTGAGCTAAACGAAGGCAAATACCCCTATCAGGAGTTGATGAATTTATTCGTAGAAATGAATTATAAAGGCTGGATTTTATTGGAAGCACGTACAAGCCCTGCTGACAGGGTGGCTGCCATGAAAGAACAACTTGATATCTTCAATACCATGTTGACCAATGCCAAATAAATTAAGGTAAAATAAAATGTGTCTGGGCCTGGGCAAAAGAATCTGCTATAATTGTTTATATTTATCAAGCGTAGCTAATTGCCTTTTAATAACAAACCCATCCAGATCATGACTTATTTTGCCCGAATTCCAAAGAATATAAAAGGAATCTTTTTTTCAGAAAAAGGCCTTTTATATTCTTTTTTTATTTTTTTCTACCTGGCAAGTTTTCTTTCAGGTGTTTCCCAACCAAACCCTTTTGATTTAGACATTACCCAATTAACCTCTGGTAATAAGCACCATTTCTTTGGCTACATTGGCCAATGTCAAACCATCCCCTGGAATGCTTCAGGAAGGTATATTTTAGGACTTGAGATTGATGCCATAGACCGCATGCCAAGACCTGAAGAATCGGCAACGGTTTTCCTAATCGATACCCAAAATAAAAATAAGCTCATACGATTAGACAAATCCAATGCATGGAACCCACAGCAGGGCACCATGTTCTATTGGAATCCCTTGGCTCCCGAAACCCAGTTTTTCTTTAATGACCGAGACCTTAAGACTGGCAAGGTATTTACTGTACTGTATGATATCGAACAGAGAAAAAGGATCAAAGAATACCGGTATGAGGACAGTCCTATCGGGAATGGTGGCGTCGCTGCAGATGGTTCAGCTTGGCTAGGCTTGAATTATGGACGACTGGCAAGACTTAGACTAGTTACCGGATATCCTGGCGCATTGGACTGGTCCAAGGATCAATTGGCTCCTGAGAACGACGGTATTTTTTTGGTTGATATAAAAACGGGTAATAAAAGATTATTGGTTTCCTATAGAAAATTGGAAGACAAATTAAAAGAAACCAAACCCAAACTTAATCACAGCGGCTTGTTTATCAACCACACGCTCTGGAATCGTGATGCCAATCGCATCTACTTTTTTATCAGGGCCGGATGGAGTGGCCAAGACGAGGAAAGAATCAATGTACCTGCCTCCATTCATACGGATGGTACCGGACTTCAACTCCATGAAACACATATAGGGGGCCATCCGGAATGGGATCTTGGCAATGTATTGATAGGTATCAAATACAATGATGGGAAAAGCCCCGATGAGCAAATCCGGTACAATGTAGACAGCAAGGAAATTATCGGAAGATTGGGAACTCCAGAAATGTTTCCAAAACCAGAAGGTGACATATCGCTTTCACCCAATGGGGACCTATTCGTCAATGGATACAGTGAAGACAATAAAAACTATTATGCTGTATACCGCCGAAGTGATGGTGCCTTTGCCCGAAGTGAAGGCATAGACAAAGGCCTTTACAGTGGTGATATCCGCATTGACCCTGCTCCACGCTGGAACCGTACCAATGATGCTATTCTAGTGCCTGGAATTGACAAGAATGGAACACGGCAAATGTTTGTGATTCGCTTGAAGAAGGAGTGATTTTTATGGAAATACTTTCACTATAGCAAAATCCAATGTTTTCAAAAACAGTTAGAATCCGCTACAACGTGAGATTGCCACACCCTCCCCCCGCTCAGCCAACCCCAAAAAGGGTTCGCAATGACGGTCTTGCTTTAACGATCAAATCTTACTCAAGTCCTGAAAACCAGATCCTGAGCGGAGCCCAAGTAGTAGGTGTTACAGATACCTTTATTGTAACCCCAGACCTGAAGGGTCTGAACAATAATAGCCGTGGGTGGCAACCCACGGAAAGAAGAAACTACCCTACTTTCAACGCTGAAGGTGTTGAACAGCGCCACATAGCGACACTTGTTCAACCCGCTACGGGGTTGGAGAGTTGTTGGAATATGCGCTGTCCACGGGCTCCACCCGTGGCTATTGTTGTTGAAGCCATCCAGGCTTCCTTCGGTTTCATAACAATTGGGAGGACTTTACAACTTTGCCAGGTTTGCTATGCATTAATAGGAATTAAAAGTTTATCAAGCTTATGATTTTTCTGGAAATAACATCACTTTAGCAAAATTCAATGTCTTCAAAAACAGTTAGAATCCGATACAACGTGAGATTGCCACACCCTCCCCCCCGCTCAGCCAACCCCAAAAAGGGTTCGCAATGACGGTCTTGCTTTAACGATTTAAATTTTACTCAAGTCCTGAAAACCGGATCAAAACCGGATCCTGAGCGGAAGGAGTAGGTATGACAGATACGTTTATTGTAACCCCAGACCTGAAAGGGCTGAACAATAATAGCCGTGGGTGGCAACCCACGGGAAGGAAAAACCCTCCTACTCTCAACACTGGAGGTGTTGAACAGCGCCACCTAGCGAAACTTGTTCAACCCGCTACGGGGTTGAGGAGTAATTGGAATATTCGCTGTCCACGGGTTCCACCCGTGGCTATTGTTGTTGAAGCCTGTCAGGCTTCCTTGAGTTTCTTAGAAATTTCGATGACCTTACAACTTTGCCAGGTTTGCTATTCATTAATAGGAATTAAAAGTTTATCAAGCTTATGATTTTTCTGGAAATACTTTCACTTTAGCAAAATCCGATGTCTTTAAAAACCGTGAGAATCTGCTATAACGAGAGATTGCCACACCCTTTCCCCCTCTCAGCCCAACCCAAAAGGGTTCGTAATGACGGTCTTGCTGGAATGACAAAATAAAAAACCCAACCTCTTTACGAATCCACAGACCTCGTATCCTTTACCACCTTATGCACACTTTCAGCAATGCGGTCTTCTACATCTCCTCGCCATCTCCAGGCAGGGTGACCATATTCATCCAAATGTGATCCTCCTTCATAGCCTCCTTCTTCCCAAACACGCCGAGAAGGAATATAGGCTGCCATATAATTGGCATAGCCACAAACCCAGGTTTTCTGAGGAAACTCTTTTTTAAATCTGAGGGAATAATCTACTACTGCCTCACCTCCAATCCCTATAACCAGAAGTTCATCTCCCATTTGCCAGGCTTGGGTGGGATAAGGATAGCTTTTAGCAAAAGTTTCTCCATTTTCAATCTTTGCAATCATCCGCTTTGCCCATCTGGCTTGAAGCGGACTTCTTCCATTGGCTATGGGCTCTAATTTTTCCAAAGTCACCATCTCCTCAAAGGCCAGGTCTACAAAATTAAAAGCAGTATTTAGCCGTGAAGAAATCTTTTCCAATGGTTTATTTAATGCTACCTCAACAGCAGTGGAAAGCATGTCACCGTATTTCTCACACAGTGCCAATTCTCTTCTAGGCAAAGGATTTTGATCTCCACCACAGGCATTGAAAAACATGGCTGCGGTGCCTGGGTATTTATTTTCTAAAGCTATCTGCGCAAATCCTGGGTAATCCCCACACCAGGTATTGAAATCCAATGTGGTAGGATGACAGGCATAGCCGAAAAGCAAGGCCAAATAATGCCCTCCAGGACCTTTAGCTGCCAGAACAGGCACCTCATGATCCACTGCACCTTGTAGCGGTATACCTTTGGCCAATAAGTCCGGAACTTCAGCTTCCTTATTGTCCCTCCTATTGACAGCAAAAGAACAATTGCCTCCGCTAGAAAACAACTCACAGTCCTGCCAGTTATTAAGTGCTTCATCAATGGCGGCAATCAACTGATCCTCCATCCATAATGTATATTCTTTTACCGCTTTTTTCTGTTGTGCATCGCTGGGATAATAGTCCACCAAGTCATCTTCTAAACATGGCGCACAATGATTGTGCGAAAAGGTCAACATAAATTGAGAGCGTTCCAATTGAAATTGTTCCGCGATTTTGTTAAAAATCCGTTCATAGATGGTCTTAGACATGCCCATATGATCGGTGGTAACCATCACCACTCTTTTGCCTGCCGCATCCTTTAGGGCAATTACTTTGGCCCATAAATCATGGATTTTGCCATAGGCCACTCGTTTCCTACCATAACCCGCGAGCCAAACGTCATTTTGAGGGGTTATCAGTGCTTTGGCTATTCCTATTTGCCATTTGTATTCAGGTACCTTGGACATGCCATTGTAAGCTTTCTGTTCAAGCAATGCTCCTCCATTCATTGACAAAACAGGTGAGGACAGCAAACCCAATGTCCCTATAGCCACCGTTCCAATAAACTTTCGTCTGTCGAATGTTAATTTGCTTTTATCGTACATAGAAAATGCCTTTAATATGGTCTTTCAGCATGCTGAATTTTATTGTTTCTGGTGAATTTCCTGCAGCAATGCTATAGCAGTATCTGCCAGCATTTCTCCTCCTCCGGGAGCCAGCCTCGAATTAATGGTTTCATATCCTCCACGGGTAAATGCCTCTTTGGTGGGAACATAAGCAATATGGCTATGGGTCAATTCAACCACAATGGTATTATTATAGGGGGAATTTTCTTTGATTGCCAAGCCTAAATCTACAAACACTTCCCCCGGAAGGCCAACAATGGCCAGGTCCTCGCTAATTTGAAACACCTGCACCTCTAATGGAATTCTCCATGGTTGGTCTCCTATTGCTGGAGGCACCGCTTCTGTTCTCCTTATTCTCTCAAGTGACCTGATTTTTAACCGTCTTCTTCTTTCCAAAAAAGCAGTTTCTTCATAAAGTGGTGGCGCACCAGTTTCCTTAATGGCCCATTCTAATTCCTCTGGAGTGAAATGTTGGATGGGGACATAAATGACTTTAGCTATTGCCTTTAGGTCTGTCCCATTGATTTTTTGAAATTTATTTGGTTTTTGTAAGATTGTAGAGGAGAGAATTTCACCTATTTCAGAAGAACTTTTTACTTCTTCCTTGGTACCAGTAACATCTATGTGGTTGATATTGCCACAAGCTCCAGCTGCAAAGAGCGATACAAAATCTTTGTGAAAATGCCTTCGCAAATTATTGGCCAAAAAGCCCGGGTAATCGGCGCTGAAAGCCGTTCCACCAAAAGTATCGGCATGTAAAGAAAAATTAGAGACCGTCCCTATTGGGTGTTTGTCTTTCCTCCTTTGGATCATCACAACAGCCAATTCTGGATCTGTAGGTCCTTCCGTTTCCCTAATGGATGGATTGCGTCTACCGGGATTGGTAATCAACTTTCCATTTTTCATGATAAAGCGCCTGTTAAATGCCAAATCATTTACTTCTTCTCCAAACACTTCCAGGACTACTTCTTCCCTTTTCTCATATGCTTTAATCACCGCATTTACGATACCATCCTCCAGTTCCTTAGGATAAGCATCGGCTTTGCCTGTATCTAGTCTTTCATCAAATGGCGGTCTTAAAGTCCCTGTTAACTCTCTAATATTGGGATGATAAGCCGGGCTGGTATGGGAATGGGTTCCCGCAATAATGATATTTTGAAATGGTATGCCTGTTTCTTTTTCAATGCGCATTCTGGCTTTAAGGGACAAGTCCCTTTCAACCCACAAAAGATCTCCAACCACTAAAGCCACTTTCTCGTCCTGCTGCTCAAAAACCACTGCTTTTGCAAACAAAGGATCGTGAGCCCCAGTACTCGGTCCTCTATAATGCGGGTATCCGGCTTCTGATGGTGTGATTTCAATTTGCACCATTCCAGATTTGAGATTAGACTGCTGTGCATTTACCCCATGTCCTATTGTTAATATAGAAAGTGCAACTACAAGAAAAAGAAATGAAAAACTATGTACGCGGCCCTTCTTATAATTGCTTGCATTTAATGTCATCATATAGGAGCTAAATTATTATCCAATTGATTAAAGTTTATTTATCTGCCAGTAATTACCTGTCAAAAATTATGACTCTATGGCTTTTTCTAACAGGTTATGGGTCATCTTTTGGACCCTGACATCAGGTCCGTGTGGTCTGCTATAATGAGACCAGGGCAAGGTATGTCCAGGAGGGCTACTCAATCCCATTCCCCAGAAAATAGTTGCGGCACTGAAAATAAAATTATCTTTTGGACCTGGATAAATTACCGCCTGGTAGGGACATGGGTTATCTCCACCCTGCCATGCGGTGCCTTCTGCTACAATTTCCAAACCTTCAATGTCAGCGGCATCCGCCATGTATTCCCAGCCAATAAGCCCAGGAATACTGTCCCCTTGCTTCATCCCTGTACCTTTAAAGATCCAATGGTCAGGTTTTTTCACTGTCCAGTCACCTCCACCGTTAATCGGTTCTGTATTTCTCACACCCATCAGCAATCCCTCATCGGGGCCCCTTTCGGGAAACGGTCCATTTAATTTTTCTCTCAAAACTGCATAATCATTATTGGCGCCATAAGGCCCTCCTCTAAAGATCCTACGGTTAGGTTGGCCGGCTTCGCTTGACGTATAGGGCGCTACCCAACAAATAGAATTCCCAGAAAAAAACAACAAATTCACTCCTTTTGCCTTAAGGGTCTCTACACTTCTAAACTGTCGAATGTCCCAATATTCATCATGCCCGATGCTTAAGAAAGCCTTTGCCTTTAATCCTCTATCTGGAGTTAACAAATCGACATTGGAACAATAACTCACATCATATCCATGCTTTTCCAGAAAATAGGCAAAAGGCATTTCAAAGGAAATGAACTCTCCCGAACCAAAAGAAAGCGGGTCGTTTACAATGCCTTCGTATTGCCCCTGACGAGCATAAGGCCTATCAAAGCTTACCTTCGCCCAGGGGCCTTGGTTTCCTTTTGGATGGGTATAAATGGAATAGTTATTAGGCCATTTGTTATATGCCTGCCAGGTATTGTCTGAACATTGAAACAATAGGTCTGTCTCGCGCTCATCTTTAACAATAAAAATTATATAGCTCTCCCAATAGGGCTCTCTCGGACTATTGGGCAAAGTGCGCAATTTGCCCAAGTATACCCCACTCAGCCAATCCTCAGGAATAGTCAAACTGTTGGAAACCTCCCATTTGCATTCATGGATATTCATGTCACCTGGTACAGGAGTTCTTTGCCGTTTGCCTTTTAACGGGCACGTTTTTCTCATCCATCTTCCACCTGTTCCATTGTAATAGCCAGTCCGGTAAAAATCAATCTGGTAATCCACTTCTGGATCTACAGAAACCATGATGTCCAGTGTTTCTCCAGCCTTTAAACTTTGCCTGGAACAATACCCTTCTATCAGAGCAGATCGGTAATTTTTATCGTCAGGCCTTACTCTGGTCAACTGCCAGGAAGTGGTCCCTTCCTTTTTGTTTTCCTCTTGTACTAGATTCTTTCGTTTCGTCCCAGTTTCAGAAAAACCCTTGGTAGTCCCTAGTGCCAAAGCGATTCCACTTCCAGCACTTAACTTAATTGCATCTCTTCGGGTGAGTTTATTATTCTTAGACATTGTTGGTGTTTAATGGTGTTTTATTCCCTGTAATTTTAAGAATTTCTATTTTGTTCGATGATATTTCCCTTGCTATTTATCTTGAAGTCATGGCCGAAGATTTCAATTGATCTAAAAGCCCAAGTAAATTGGAGGTAATCACATCTGAAGCATTTATTTCCAGGTAACTGGATCTTGCCCGCCAGGTTTCATAGCCACCCCAAGCATGGTGTTTTGGAGTGGGTAAATAGCCATTGTATCCATTTGCGAGCGAAATGCAAAAAGTTTGTTCAAAAGGGCTTTTCGCTTTAATCTCTAAGCCAATTTCTACGAAAACTTCGCATGGAACAGCTGTTATTGCTAAATCCCCTATTTGTATAGCTTGAAGGATCAGTTGCTTTTGGTCCGGATAGTCATTAAGAAATATGGCTTCCCGCGCATACAATTCATCTCTTGTAAAAAATTCATTCTCATTGACGTCGGCTAATATTTTATGGGCTCTTTTTAATTCTGAGGCATCAGCTTTCCTGACACCCAGGAATATTTCCTTTTGAGCCATTGCCAAAGGCACCCAATCCTGATAGGTAATGTCCTGGTAAACCTTGAAAACCTCTGCCGCTACTGTATTGGCAACTATACCCATTTTCTCATACGGCTGCATGGGCTTTGGAGCAGTTCCACCATAATTAATATTGTTGATGTCTCCACTGGTACCATTGGTCATGATCCCAACAAAATCAGGGATTTGACGATCTGCTCCTACCATTTCTCCAATGCGGTTGGCAAACACCGCAAAATAATCCGCAGAAACATCTCCACTCTTAGCCCCTCCTACATAATGTAAGGAATAGTTGGCTAAAATGGCTATAGGCCTACCCTCAAGTGACTGAACGGAGATGATTGGCAACTCTGGGTCAATTGGCCCAGCCGGACCAGCCAGGTCTGGATTGTCAAATCCTGGGTTCATTCTTACTTTATCCTCACCGCCAAAAGGATTGGTAAATGTTATTCCTTCTTTCAGTTTCCATCGTCGGTTAAATACTTCGCTGGGTTCTTGGCCTAGGCCCCAGCCAATTCTTGCCGGCTCCAGGTTATTATTGGCTCTTATTATAGCATCTGCTACTCTTTCCTCCAAAAAAACCAAATAACCTGGGTCTGGCATACTTTCCCAAACGGCACTTGCCGTCCCCGCCGAATGGGTATGTATAGCTGAAATCAACATGTTTTCAACTGGAATTCCCGTAAACTTATTGGCCCTTTTTTTGGCCTTATCTAAAGTTTCTCTAGAAACCATGGCAAGGTCTAAAGTGACAATGGCAATTTTCGTTTTTCCATCATCTAATACCAATCCTCTGGCATGCGTCTCATCATGAACATGCCGTACAGTATCATCTCTAAAATTACCAACTATTGAGGTACCTACTTTAGGCGTAATTACACTCAAAGCCGCACCTGCTCTAAATTCCTTTTCGGTCTTCTTTTCCTGTGCTGATAGCCTCCCCATTCCCAATGTTAAAAACAACAATAAAATACAGGGGATTGAAAATCCATTGACAAGCTTTTGCTTTAATTTCAATTGGTTATCCTTTTTCTCAATCATAATGATTTAGTTGTTATTGGTGTTGGGCTAAAAGAAATGTCTGGCCTTTGTATAAAACTTTGTGCCAAAATAGTGCTTGAAGTAATTCTACTTCCATCAAATACTTAAATGCAGCTCTTGGGTTAGTTTTAAAATTCTTCGCCATGATTAATGGCATTTTTTACCCTATGATATTAAGAATACCTTTTTCATTCTGTGTAATTTCCATACTTTTTTATCTGGAAGTTATGGCCGAAGATTTCAATTGATCTAAAAGCCCTAACAAATTGGAGGTTACTACATTCGAAGCATTTACTTCCAGGTAACTGGACCTTGCTCTCCAGGTTTCGTAACCACCCCATTAATGATGTTTTGGGGTTGGTAAATAGCCATTGTATCCATTGGCCAGAGAAACACTAAACGTTTGTTCAAATGGACTTTTGGCTTTTATTTCCAAACCTATTTCTACAAAAACCTCACAGGGAACGGCTGTTATTGCCAAATCACCTATTTGAAAGGCTTGGAGGATCAGCTCCTTTCTATCAGGAAAGTCATTAATCAAAACGGTTTCTCTTGCATACAGCTCGTCTCTTTTAAGCAATTTCTCGCCTTTTACCTCGGCTAAAATCTTTTTGGCCCTTTTTAATTCTGCTGCATCAGGTTTCCTTACAGCAAGGGATATTTCCTTTTGTGCACTTGCCAATGGCACCCAATCGTGATAAGTAATGTCCTGGTAAACTTTATAAGCTTCTGCTGCTACAGTGTTGGCAACGATCTCCATTTTTTCATATGGTTGCATTTTCCTAGGAGCAGTTCCGCCAAAATTAATATTATTGATGTCTCCGCTGGTACCATTTGTCATGATTCCAACAAAGCCAGGGTTCTTTTGGTCTGCACCTATCATTTGACCAATGCGATTGGCAAACATTCCGAAATAATCGGCAGAAATATCTCCACTTTTTGTACCTCCTACATAATGCAGGGAGTAGTTGGCTAAAACCGCAATCGGTGTACCCTCTAGGGATTGGACAGCGATAATGGGCACCTCAGGGTCAATAGGACCGGCAGGCCCTTCCAGGTCTTGGTTATTGAATCCTGGGTTCATTCTTACTTTATCCTCACCACCAAAAGGATTGGTAAAAGTAATTCCTTCTTTCATTTTCCATCGTCGGTTGAATACTTCACTCGGTTCGTGACCTACTCCCCAGCCGATTCTTGCTGGCTCAAGGTTATTATTGGCTCTGATGATTGCATCAGCAGCTCTCTCTTCCAAAAAGACCAAATAATCAGGATCTGGGGTGCTTCCGAATACAGCACAAGCTGTACCTCCAGAATGCGTATGAACAGAAGAAATCAACATGTTTTCTACTGGAATTCCAGTATAACCCGCCGCTCTCTTTTTGGCATTGTCTAAGGTTTCCCTATAAGCCATGCAAAGGTCCAAAGTGACAATGGCAATTTTCGTTTTTCCATCATCCAAAACCAAGCCTCTGGCGTGCGTTTCGTCATGAATATTTTTTGTAAACCCCTCCTGAAAATTACCGTTTATTGAGGTGCCGATTTTGGGCGTGATTACACTCATGGCTGCTCCTGCTCTAAACTCCTTATCGGAATTTGTTCCTTGGGCAGAGATCTTCCCTATCCCTACTAGTAGAAACATCAATAAAAAACAAGATACTGGAAGTCCAGTGACAAAATTTTGCGTTAATTTCAGTTTGTTAACCTTTTTCTCAATCATAATTAATGTGGTCGTTATTGATGTTTTTCTAAATAAAATGTCTGGATTTTGTGTAAAGCTTTGTGCCAAAATAGCTACAGTAGTTATTCAACTACCAGCACTAACTTAATTTCACCTTTTCGGGTGGGTTTATAATGCTTAACGATTAATAGTATTTCATTCCCCCAAATTTTTAGACAGCCTATTTATTCGGTATAATTTCGAATAATTTTTTATCTGGAAGTTATGGCCGAAGATTTCAATTGATCTAAAAGCCCCAATAAATTGGAAGTTATCACATTTGAGGCATTCACTTCCAGGTAACTGGACCGTGCTCTCCAGGTTTCATAACCACCCCATTCGTAATGCTTTGGGGTGGGTAAATACCCATTGTAACCATTGGCAAGCGAGACACTAAACGTTTGTTTAAATGGACTTTTCGCTTTTATTTCCAGGCCTATTTCCACAAATATTTCGCAAGGAACAGCTGTAATCGCCAAGTCACCAATTTGAATCGCTTGAAGGATCAATTGCTTTTGGTCAGGAAAGTCATTAAGAAAAATGGCTTCCCGAGCATACAACTCATCTCTTGTATAGGAACCATCTGTTTTGGCTGCCGCTAAAATATCCTTGGCCCTTTTTAATTCTTTGGCATCCGCCTTCCTGACTCCCAGGGATATTTCCTTTTGAACAATTGCCAATGGCACCCAACCCTGATAGGTAATGTTTTGGTATACCTTGAAAGCCTCAGCTGCTACCGTATTGGCAACAATGGCCATTTTCTCATATGGCCTCATGGGCTTAGGAGCAGTTCCGCCAAAATTTATATTGTTGATGTCTCCACTGGTACCATTGGTCATGATCCCCACAAATTCAGGAGTTTGACGATCTGCTCCTACCAATTCTCCAATACGGTTGGCAAACATTGCAAAATAATCAGCAGATATTTCCCCACTTTTTGTGCCCCCTACATAATGCAAAGAATAGTTGGCTAATATAGCAATAGGTCTACCTTCAAGTGACTGAACGGAGATGATGGGCACTTCAGGATCTATAGGGCCCGCTGGCCCTAAAAGATCAGGATTACCAATACCTGGATTCATTCGGACTTTATCCTCTCCACCAAAAGGATTGGTAAAGGTTTTGCCCTCTTTCAATTTCCATCGACGGTTAAATACTTCGCTGGGCTCGTGTCCTACACCCCAGCCGATTCTTGCCGGCTCCAGGTTATTATTGGCTCTGACGATGGCATCTGCGGTGCGTTCCTCCAAAAAGATCAAATAGTCCGGATCTGGCTCACTTTGCCATACGGAGCAAGCCGTACCTCCTGAATGGGTGTGTATCGCTGAGATCAACATGTTTTCAACTGGAATACCTGTAAACGCCATTGCTCTCTTTTTGGCATTGTCCAAGGTTTCTCTATAAACCACGCAGAGATCTAAGGTGACCATAGCAATTTTAGTTTTTCCATCATCTAATACCAAACCTCTGGCGTGGGTATCATCATGAATATGCCGAACAGTATCGTCCTTAAAATTACCATTTATTGAGGTGCCGATTTTGGGAGTAATTACACTCATGGCTGCACCTGCCTGAAACACTTTATCGGTATTATTATCCTGTGCGGACAATCTCCCTGATCCTAAAACAATAAAAAGTAAAAAGCAAAATGAAGCTACTCTATTAATTGAGCTTCGTTTTAAACACAGATCTGCAAGGCTATTTTTAATCATAATCAATGTGGTCGTTATTGGTGGTTTTCTAAATGAAATGTCTGGATTTTGTATAAAGCTTTGTACCAAAATAACTACAGTAGTAATCCAACTATGGTTGGAACAAATAATTCTGAAGAATCAAATTGTCACTAGCTTCTTTATTACCCAAAATAACCAGAATATGGTTAAAAAGTGAATCCTTTTATTTTGTTGGACTCAAAATTATTTTAATGCGATGTTTATGGGATAACCAGTATTTTTAAATTGCAGTTGGTAACTTATGCCTAATTTTGTTTGACAGGTATATGAAGAAATGGATAAATTACATTGCAAAGCTTACAGTGCCTTAACCATTATCGAAATTAACCTTTCATATGAATAAAACAATAACCGTCAATGGATTGAAAAATTAACCCGGATTATGTAATAGGATTTCCCGTGATTACGAGAAGTGTTGTAATCGCAAGAAAATCAGTCTGTTTGGATATTTTAGCATAGCACCGCTATGGTGAACCTGTCTACCGTCAGTTAGAATTGAAAACAGCAACGAAGTGGCTGATTTTGAAGCGGTTTCAGCATGTAATAGATTTTCTATTGCATATTTCGGGTTTAATGATCGATAGTCACATGCTTTTTTGATAGCATTATTTATTAACATGAGTTCGAGATTAAATCATCTTAAAAAAGCGGACTAAATCGTTTCAGGTACGAATCACTGTTGGAAAAACACCCTAAAAACCGTCCCTTCTCCCAACTCACTTTCCACTTCGATTTTCCCTCCAGAATTTGCAATTATTCTTTCCACCAAATACAGCCCTATGCCACTTCCTTCCACATGATTGTGTTTACGATTGAACTTCAAAAAGATATCATTTATATTTTTTGGATCAAGACCCAAACCATTGTCCTGAACAGATAAAATTATAAACTGGTCTGATTGCTCGGTCTTAATAGTCAATTCAAGCTCACGGTCAGGAGACCTGTATTTCAGTGAATTACATAATAAATTGAAAATAATGCTTCTCAAATTCTTTTTAGAAAATGTAATTTCAGGCACCTGGAAATCAATATTAATTCTCCCCTTTGCTTCAACAAGTTTGTCCTTAATACTTAACTTAACTTCTTCAAATAGCTTATTTACATTTATTAACTCAACTTCATTGATTTCATTTTCAATTCTTACGATCACAGAGAGCTCATTAATTGTTTCTTTGAGTTTGGATATTGCTACTCCAATCAAATCAGCTATCTCATTTACACTTATACCTTCAGGGTCGCGGGCTTCTTTCAAAAAATCAATCAGGCCACTGATATTGGCAAGGGGGCTTTTGAGATCATGAGAAGCGGAATAAATAAAATTGCCCTGGTCTTCATTGATCTTGTAAAGTTTTTCCTGTACCGTTTTTAATTCAGTAATGTCATTAAAGGTGATGACAACCCCGTCATTTTGATTGTCCTGTTGTCGGACATACGGCATGATAATCATTTGATACCACCTATCGTCTACAGTTTGAATTTCCTTATCGCATACTTTGGAGGTGGCAATCACCCCATTAATGTCTTCAACGAGATTAGCAAACTTTATATTCGTCGAAATGTCACTAAGTGACCTTCCCACATCACTTTCTTTCAGGTTTACCTGTTTTACAGAGGAAGGGGTAAATTTTCTAACGACAAGCTTGCTATCCACAAAGAGTTGCCCGATTGTCGTACTCTTAAAATAATTGTTTAAATCATCATTCAATTCGGCCAGTTCCTTTATTTTAAACTGGTACTCATTATTTACTGTTTGCAATTCTTCATTTACAGATTGAAGTTCCTCATTGGTACTTTGCATCTCCTCATTGCTTGATATTAGTTCTTCGCCATAGGCGGAGATATTGTCTTGGGAAACTTCCAGGGAATCATTTGCTAATTTAAGTTGGCTTTTGGTCTCTGCAAGTTCACTTCTCAGATCTTCCAAGTAATTTTGGGTATGGGATTCAATTTGGAAGTGTTCTACATCTATATCAGCATCCGTATTTTCTTCTCCCTCACTAAATAGGACGAGAATAAACGGATTAATTGAGGTGGGCTCAGCCGAAATGGGTACTACATAAACATTTACTGATTGTATTGCTTTGTCTTTTCTAAATTTAACCTCCTTTAATAGCACCTTTTTATTTATTTTGAGGGATTTATGTAAGGATGTGGAAGTAGCTATGGAAAGTTCTTCCGGTAGCATTTCAAGCAAATTAAAATTAAAAAGTTTGGGGAGTAGGTATTTTTCGTAATTTCCTAAAGATTGTACAATCATAAAATCACTGTCAACACAAATAGCAGCCTCATATCCAGACACCTCCATAAATGTTTGATTGATGCTTTCTGATAGGTTGTTTGCAAACACCGCTTTTGGCGGCCTTGAATCAAGTACAGGATTCACCCTTTGGGGATTCAATGCAGGGGTATTATAAGTGGTGTCTCGTAAATTGAGGGCTGGCGCCATACTTTTGTAAATTTTCCATTTCTTATCTATCTCTTGGAATGATTTTTTCAATTCTCCCAGGCTTTCGCTGGGACCAATAAATAAATATCCTCCCAGATTTAAGCAGAAATGAATGGAAGCCAGTATCCTCTTTTGCAATATCGGATTCATATAGATTAGCAAATTCCGACAGCTAATCAAATCTATTTTTCCATAGGGAGGCTGTTTCACAATATCATGGTCTGCAAAAATGACCATTTTCCTTATATTGCCCCGAACGGTATAGGTATTCTCGTTTTTAATAAAAAACTTCTCTAAGCGCTCTTCCGATATATCAGAGGCTATAGATGCTGCATATACCCCCTTAGACGCATGACGCAGCGCTGTCTTGTCAATGTCACTTGCGAAAATTTTAACCTCAAGGTCTTTTTTGAATAAGGTCAGTTGTTCCCTTATCAATATGGCCAAAGAATAGGCCTCTTCACCAGTTGCACATCCTACCACCCAAACCTTGAGCGAATCTACAACCAATTTTCCTTTAATAATTTCTGGAATAACCTTCTCACATAATATTTTAAAAGCTTCCTTATCTCTGAAGAATTTTGTGACACTAATTAGAAATTGTTGTGCCAGTAATGTTATTTCGGGGGGATTCGCTTTTAAAAATTTTGAATAAGCATCCAGGCTTGTTACTTTATGGTAAGCCATTTGTATGGCTATCCTTCTGATTATGGTAGGACGCTTATAATCAGTAAAGTCAAGTGGTGTTTGTTGCTCGATGAGGCGAAGAATCTCCTCCAGAGCTAAAACATCATTTTCGGTCAATTCCGTAAATTTGTTGACCAACTGATCCCGCTTTAAATAAGCAATGATTTCATCAGGAATAAACTCTGGTGCAAGAATAACATCCGCATTGCCTGAATGAATTGCGCTTGTAGGCATACCGCTAAATTTAGCGCTTACTGGGTCTTGTACAATCACAATCCCTCCGAATTTTTTTATGGCAGCTATTCCTTTTGTGCCATCGGAACCTGCACCGGAAAGGATAACAGCAATACTTTTATCCCGTTGATCTTCTGCCAAAGAATTTAAGAATATATCTATGGCCATATTGGGTTGAATGGCATGGCTATCTGTCAACATCAACTTTCTATGCTGAATGGTCATATTATTACCCTTGGGCATCAAATAGACACAATTTGGCTTAATGTCCATGCCATTTTCAGCCACAAAAATTTTTAATCTGCTATGTTTGGCAAGCAATTCTGCCATAAAGCTTTTGTGATCAGGGGATAGGTGTTGGATGATCACATAAGAAACACCATCTTCAGGTGTATGGTCAAAAAGCAAATGAATCGCCTCCATGCCTCCGGCTGAGGCTCCTATGCCAATTATGTACATTTCATTATTGGCCATAGGTTGTTTAGTCTTTTGATATAAAAATGGGGACAAGCTTTAATCTAAAGTATAACAATATTAGAAAATATCAGGTCAAAATAAAATTTTAACATGGTAATCTATAAAACAATTTACCTTTCTAATAATTTTATTGGCTTAAACAAGCTATTAGGCCAAAATAGATAAAGTATACCAGAAGCGCATCAAATTTAGAAGGGAAATGTTTTTCTGATTTATTGCTAAAATTAAGTCATAAAAATTTTTATTTATACCGATTTAGAATGCCTTCAGCCTTAGCTACCCTAATTATTCTCCTCGTATATTATTTCAATTTCCTTAAGGGTGATGGGTTTTTCGATGTATCGCTTTACATACTTATTATTGGCTGAAAAATCTAAATCCCTTTTATCAACTGATGAAGAAAGAATATAGACCGTAATTTGGTCCTTTATTTTATTGTCAAGCAAACTGTAAGTTTCAAGAAACTCCCATCCGCTCATAATTGGCATAATAATATCCAGCAGTATAATCGATGGTATGGGCTGGTCAATAGTATATGCTGTTTCCAAATAGTGAATACATTCCTTAGGCAATGTAAAATCTACTATTTCTATTTCTGGCGACACCCGCTTGATATAAATCTTGCAAAGGAAGTTATTCCAATTATCATTATCAATTAGAATAAAGCGTGTTGGTTTCATATTGGGAATTGGATAATGAACGATGTACCTTTATTTACTTCACTTTCTATATTGATTTTCCCACCCAATGTTTCAACTTGTGTTTTTGTCATAAATAGCCCAATACCTTTACCTTCAGTGTTTTCATGAAAGCTTTTGTATAAGCCAAATACATGGCGTCCTTCCTTCTTCATATTTATTCCAAGGCCATTGTCTGAAAAGTGAATTTCAATTTTATTTTTAAATTTATAACTTTTAATTATGATGACAGGTGAGAGACTAGGTTGTCGGAATTTGATGCTATTCGATATAAGATTATAAAAGATGCTGTGGAGATAGCTTTTTAAAGTCAACATGGTCTCTACGGCATTGAAATCTGTTTGAATCCGTACCTGTTGCATTTTTATTTGGTCATTGATACTTATCTGGATATTTTCAATCAGGTTTAAAAAAGAAACACATTCTTTTTTTTCTGTCAGATTGTTTTTTAGCTGTAAAATATTATTGAGGTCAAATATAACCCCATTGAGTTTGACTACCGATACAGAAAGACCATCCATCAGTTCTTCCTTTTCAAGTTCTTCCAAATCTATTGTCCGCAAAGCCTCTGAAAGGCCCATAATATTGGCAACTGGAGCACGAAGATTGTGTGAGACAATATAAGTAAACTGTTCGAGATCTTTGTTTCTTTGCATAAGGTCTGAGGTAATTGCCGCCATTCCTTTTTCATTCTCTTTTCTCAGGCTAATGTCAGCAAAATTGGCTATTAAAAGTGGACCATTAACGTTTGATAAGGAGGCGAGACGTACTTCACTTATAAATTCCTTTCCATTACCATCAATCAGTACCCATTCAAAAACGGTTTTCTTTCCCTTCACTGCTTTCGATATCAATTCCCTCCCTTTTTCTTTAGTTGACTTACCATCTGGCTGGAACAGAGGGCTTACATCCGCAGGTCCTTTTTTTATTAGTTCCTTAGCAGAATATTTAAGTAACTTAAGTGCATTCTCATTGTATTTGGCAAAGTTCATGGTTGTTGTATCAATTACAACTATGCTTTCGGGTGCGGATTTAAAAAATTCACGAAAACGTCTTTCACTATGTTTCAGTTTTTCTGCTGATTTAAAGCTTTTGGTCACATCCTGCATGGTGCCATTGATCCCACTGGGCTTACCATCGATATCAAACCGGAATTTACTTTCTGAATGAATATGTTTAACAGAACCATCTTTAAGCACGATGCGGTGGTCAAAGGATGTAGGAGATAGGCTCAGAAGGGATTTTTCTATTTTATTTTGTATCATTTTCCTATCATCAGGATGGGCAAAATCCACCCAATCCTCTGACGACAATTCATGCTGGTTAGCGGGGAGTCCAAATAGCCGGGCTCCTTCATCAGATAAGAAAAGGACCTTGGATTCAAAATCCAATTCCCAACTACCGAGATGGGCTATTTCCTGGGCAATCTTTAGTTTAACTTCACTTTCTTTTAATTTATCCCCACTTAGTTTATGTTCCGTTATATCTTGAAAAATCCCATAAAATCGAAGAGGAATACCATTTTTATCAAATTCAAAATCCCATTCACTGTAAATGTATTTTGTAAGGCCATCTTTTGTGATTATCCTGGAATAAAAATGTGATGCTTCAAATGTTTCTAAAGTTTTTTGGATTGCTAGTTTTACCTCGGCAACGTCTTCAGGATGAATAAAGGATAAATAAGCTTCGACAGAAGGTTCCATATCTTCTGGTTTGATGCCACAAATAGTATAAAACTCGTCTGACCAACTGTGAATCCCTGTAGCTAAATTAATTTCCCAATTACTTATATGTGAAAGCGCTTGTGCTTCATTTAACCTGGCTTCACTTTCCTCTATGGTTTTTCTTGAAAGTACCAATTCTGAAACATCCACCAAAAAGAAAAATATACCATCAATTTCCCCATCCTCTTTTCTGTGTGGTTGGAACAAAAAATTCAAGTATCGATCAACAAGTTTTCCGTCATTCTTAACGTCAAGTTTAAAAAGATATTCATTGGCAGAAAAAGCTTTTCCTGTTCGAAATACTTCATCTAACTTTTCAATAAACCCTTGTTCTATAATCTCAGGCAATACCTCTTTTACAGATTTACCAATAATCTCCCTTTTACCAATTAATTGTAAATAGGGCGGATTGGCCATGACAAAGAGGTGGTTTGGACCATTTAAAACCCCCATGCTGGATGGAGCTTCATAGAACAAATTGAAAAATTGAAGCCGCTCAATTTCAAAAGCTTTTTCTAATCTCTTTTTCTCGGTAACATCTCTTGCAATCCCATACCTAATTTGGTCTTTTATGTCCCAGCGGGCAGACCATTCTATGGGAACCAGTGAACCATCTTTTCGTACATAACGGTTTTCAAAATAACCAAGATTATTGCCCTCCATCACTTTAGCTGCCGTTAGTTCGGTTTTCTCAATGTCTTCGCCATAAACGAAATTGATAAGCGGTTTGCCAATAAGTTCCTCCGGCTTGTATCCCCAAACGGTTTCGCTTGCCGCACTTACCTTTAAAAATTTACCATTTGCATCCACAGCACAAATTACATCAAGCGATGAATCCATTATTTTAAACAGGTCCCTAAGGGCGCGTTTTCGTTCATTGTTGGTGACGATCAGCTTGTTTTCTGCAAGTTTACGGTCGGTAATTTCCTGGTGGGCAATCACTACCAATACTTCATCCATTTCAAATCTTTTTATATGCATCCCAAACCAATGTTGCGCATTAGGCGCATGGCAAGGGTATTCAAGATAAAAATCTTTTCCTTTTTCGTTTAAAACTTCCCGAAGCCCCATTAAGGAATTTCCTGCAATTGTGTACCCAGATTCTACAGCTTTCAAGCAATCTGTAAAGAAATTACCTCCTATTTCGGGGTGTAAAAAATCAAATTCCGCATTTTCTATTGAAAACTTTTTCCACGATTCATTTACAGAAATTATTAATCCTTTAGCATCCATAACCGCAATATGGGCACTTAAAGCATTGATTACACCGCTATTAAATTCCTTACTTTTGCGTAGTTCATTCTCTGCTATTTTAATGTTTGTGATGTCTCGGGAGTAACAGGCTGTACCGATTATTTCATTTCCTTTCTTTATAGGGTAATAGGAAATTTCAGACCAGATTTCATCTGGAAAAGAGAGGTGCTCTATTTCTACAAAATTTTCTCCAGTAAAGGCTCTTTTATATTGCTTATTTAAATGACGAACGTTTTCAGTAGTGTATGCTGCTAAAAATATGCTGTCTCCTTTGGAAATTACTTCTCCAAATTTACGCATAATCATTTTATCAAAGGATATGTTGGAGGTGATCAGTTTAAAATCACGGTCAACACTCCACATCAAATCAACTGTGCTATTGTTTAATGCAGTTAGGTTATTTTTATCGAATTCATGCAGTTTTTCAGCAATCCTTTTTTCGGTAATGTCCCTGAAATTTGACACCAATGCCTTGATGGCATCTTGCTCAAGCATATTTGTAATACTTCCTTCACACCAAACCCAATTACCGTTTCTATGGAGTCTCCTCTGTCGAAAAGAAAAAGATTGGCCAGGAAATTTCAATAAGTTGTCCCAATTTTTCAAATACTCAAGAAGATCATCCGGATGAATTAAATCCTGATGATTGCGTTCCAGGAATTCATCGAATGAATAACCAAGTGATTTTTTTACAGAAGGGCTACAATACGAGAACTTACCTTCTTTTGTTATTAGCGTTTTCATATCAGTGCTGTTTTCTATCAGCGCAAGAAACCGCAATTCATTTTCAGCTAAACTTTTTAAGGTCTTTTTATGTATTCCCTCTTTTTCAAAAAGATCAATTCCAAAGGAGATATCTTCTACAACCTCCTTGAGCATTTTAATTTCCTTGTCGGAAAACAAATTGGTATCAGCCGTATACAAATTAAAGGTACCAATAACCTTTTCTGATTTTTTTATCCGAAGAGAAACGGCAGACATAAACCCACGTGAAGCAGCATAATCTTTCCACCAGATATGTTCTTCCTCTTGAATATTTGGGATGGTACAATATTCCGATTCCTGTAAATTGGTTTCGGTCAAATCATCAATATGAAAAGTCCCATCTGAAAATAATTGTATATCCTCTTCCGTTGCTCCACTGCTTGCGATAAGTTTAATCTTATTGTTTGAAAGGTTTGTAATCCCGATCCAGGCCATTTTGAAATTGCCGATTTCAATAGCTATCCTACAGGCCTCGTTAAATAAAGTATGCTCATCATTTACCCTTGAAATGGTTTTATTAATATGGCTGATAAAAGAAAAAAGACGGTTGGCTTTATTTAAATTCAAATCAGATTTAACAAGTTTGTCATTTAAATCGATTAGTTCCGAAGCCCTGTTTTCTATTTCTCTGTGTTGTAAAGCAAGCTTTTTATTGGCTATGATCAGTTTTGACTCTCTTTTTTCATTCTCTTTTATTTGGAAAACAAGTTCTTTATTGGAATTGCGCAACTCCTCTGCTAGATATTTTTCCATATTAAAGCGTTTTATGTTGACAATGAGGTGAAAGCAATAACAAAAGTATAATGCGCTTTCACAGGGGAGCAAATAAAACGATATGAGGCCTTCTATCCCCAGTAAAACAAAGGTACCTACCTATTACACCTGTATAAGGTATACATAAATTAACAACTCTTACCTATTTCTTACATTTTGAACCTCAAGTATTTAGACTTCCCGCTGAGGTTTATAAAAGCACCAATGAAGATCGCCACTTATAAAGTTTACGGGGCATTTTGTATAAACGGTTGCAATAATCGATCCAGACTTTTTCATCAGGAGTGATGGATTCAATTGAAAATCAGTCGATCATTGCGCATACGGTCAATGCGTTCCTGGCATATTGTCAATCTTTTAGAGCAGATCAATTGGAGGGAGGTGGTTTTACCTTAGGGCTGATTACAAATCCTATTGCTTATCCTGGGTTAAATCCCGGATGTGCAATAGACCTTCTATGTGATCAAATCAATACCCGGTGAAGTAGGGATAGGCCCTATGACCCCATTGCGAAATTCAAGGTCGTTTTTACGAATTCCTTCTCATTTACTTGCGATATTTCTTGTTCCTCTATCTATTAACCGAATCAATAATTCATAATATGCGACTTAATAAACACATTAAAAGATAGACCAAAGCTCTTAACTAAAACAAAGTGCCTATTTGCGTAAAAAAACATTTTCGTTGGTCCCCATTTTGCTAAAAAAAATGGGGAATAGCTCCTCTATTCCCCAATAAAAATAATTGCTTCTTATTAAGTCTTATTGCTTTAATAAACCCTTTTCAACTTATTTCTTTTTCATCTCCATATAGTCAATTGTCAATAGGGACAATGCCCTAACACCCAACACAAATCCACTTTCATCCAGGTAAAAATCTGGCGTATGGTGAGAAGGGGCTTCCTCAGGGTCACCATCAACAGGCATTGCGCCTAAGAAAAAAAACAGCCCCGGTTTTTCAAGCTGAAAAAAGCTAAAATCTTCTGCACCCGTTACCGGATCATGCACCCACAGGTTTTCTTTTCCTGCAACTCTTTCTAAGGTAGGTTGCATTTTGGCCGTCAATTCAACATCATTAAAAGTAACAGGGTACATTTTTTTAATGCTAACATCTGCCTCGGCCCCAGCACTTTTAGCGATATTTTCCCCAATCTCCCTGATTCGACGGTGAATAAGTTCCTGCTGCGGCTGACTATAGGTACGGATTGTACCGATCATTTCTACCTTCTCGGGTATTATATTGTGTCTAACCCCACCATGAATGGCTCCAATGGTAACAATCGCCGGAATCTCAATAATTTTCACATTTCTACTCACCACTGTTTGCAATCCCATAACAATCTGAGAAGCAGTGACGATCGGATCTATGGAAGACCATGGATATGCACCATGCGCCTGCTTCCCATTAACGGTAATCTCAAGCTCATCTACTGCTGCCATGGCTGGTCCAGGCTTGTATTTGATAACTCCAGCAGGTGTTTGAGAATTGATATGAAGGCCAAAAATTACATCAACATCTGTCATCACTCCTTCTTCCACCATTTGCTTGGCACCCCAGGTATCAATAGACTTGTCCTCTAAACCCTCTTCAGAAGGTTGGAAAATAAATTTAACCGTTCCTTTCAAGTCCTTTTGCATTCCAGAAAGCACTTCTGCTACCCCCATTAGAATGGCCATATGAGAATCATGGCCACAGGCATGCATGACACCACTTTCTTGCCCATTATAGGTGGTCATTACCTGAGATTTAAAAGGTACATCTGTACGCTCTGTAACGGGTAATGCATCCATATCCGCTCTTAAAGCTACTGTAGGACCAGGTTTCCCTCCTTTTAAAATACCTACCACACCTGTTACAGCAACTCCTTCAGTCACTTCCATACCCAATGACTTTAGGTGAGCTGCCACTTTTCCTGACGTTTTTATTTCTTCATTGCCCAACTCAGGGTGCTCATGAAAATCTCTTCTCCACTCGATAACCTGTCCCTCTATTTCCTTGGCACTTTCGTTAACCTGTTTTTCCAATTTGCTCTGAGCCATTGCGGTACCCGCAAGTCCGAGACTGGCAATGCTTGCCAAACTAAACGTAAACCTAAATAATCTCCTCATATCCAAATTTATAAATAAACAGGCAGTAGATTGTCATGGCTTGTAAATTTTTGATAAAAAATATAAGGACAAGTTTATCTTTTTATATTAAATTTGGTGATGGTTCAAGTTTTTCTTTATAGATGGGTGTCTTTATGGCTTATTTTAGCAAGCCTGATATCGGTTTCATGTGATTCCAATGAGAAGGAGGAACATCTTCTCTCTGAAGGAGAGCTACGACAAAAGAATTATATTAGAAAGATCCCGGGAAAAGATGAGGAAGTACCTGAGGCTGTCTTGTCAAGAGGAGAAGTACTTATCGCCTATGCGGGATGTTATGATTGTCATAGAATAGACAAGAAGTCTAAAGGACCAGCATTCACAGACATTGCCGAACGCTACCCGATTCAACCTGCTTACAGAGATTTACTGGCAAGAAAAATTATTACAGGAGGTTTTGGCTCCTGGGGAAACCCGGTGATGGCTGCCCATCCCGACATAAGTTTTGAAGATGCCCAAACCATGGTCTATTATATCCTGTCGTTGGACGCACCCACCTGATCCCCTAATACTTTTATTTCACCTTTTGGCACACTGTAGTTTCGATTTGCTTCAATTTTTTCTAAATTAATAGGGTTAAACAAAAGAGCTATGAAAACCATAGAAGTAAGACTACCGCAAGAATTTGACAAATCGTTTATAGTCTTTAAGGAAAAAGGAACCCATTTCCCTTGCCCTTGGCACTATCATCCTGAATACGAATTGGTATTGGTTTTAAAAAGTACAGGCAGAAGAATGGTGGGAGACCATATAGGCCATTTTGAACCTGGGGATTTGGTTTGCATGGGCCCCTATCTTCCTCATGTTTGGGTCAATGACCCCATTTATACCAATGGAGAGGCTGATCATGAAGCGGAGGCCATAGTTATTCATTTTCAAGCAGATTTTTTAGGCACTGATTTTTTACAAATCCCAGAAATGGAAAACATCAAAAATATACTGGGGCTTGCTAGCAGAGGAATGGCATTTACTGGAAAAACGAAGGAAAAAATAACTGCTTTAATGACAGAAATGGTTGATATGAATGGAATCCAAAGGCTTTCAAGTCTGCTTTCTATTTTTGACATTCTTTCGCGAAACAAAGAATATCAATTGCTGGCAAGTCCTGGCTATATAGATAGCGAGCCTGAGGGATCTGACCGGCTTACTAAAATAAAAAACCATATTTTGACTAATTTTGACCAGGAAATTACCCTTTCAGAAATAGCTTCTATGGCCAATATGGGTGTGACAACCTTTTGCAATTTTTTCAAAGAACAATACCGGATCACTTTTGTAGAATACCTTAACACTGTCAGAATTGGGCATGCTTGTAGGTTGTTGTCCAATGAGGACATTAATATTGTAGAGGTGGCCTTTGCTTGTGGATTTAATAATTTGGCTAATTTCAACCGTCAATTTAAAAAGCTTAAAAAAATGACCCCTTCAGATTATAGAAAAGTGGTCAATATTCAAGAAGTGGCTTGACATAAAAATAAAAGCCAATTTGCAATTAACGTCTCTTCTTGGTGACATTAACTGCAAATTGGCCAGTAACAATTAGTTTATTTTCAAAATAGAACCGGCAATGTGTCTGTTCTTATTGTCTGTATTGAAGTAATAAGTAACCAAGACTTTGTCATCTCCCATGTTCACTGCCCATGGATAGCCAATATCTGTGCTTCCTCCATCTTCTCTAATTATAATCTCCTCAGCAGTAGCAAAATCGGTACATTCAGGATTTAAAATTCTCGCCCTAATACCGTATGGCTTGTGGCGGTAACCATAAATCAAAAAGACACGATCGTCTGGAAGTCTTAATGCTTGAAGAGGATGCCCCTGGAAGCCCATAGACTCCCACTGATCAAATGTTTTGCCTCCATCTTTGGACCTTGCGATGACTGCCTGGTCCTCAAACTTAGCTGTACGAATAAAAGCGATGATATCACCTTTGGGTGTTTCATAAGCTGAAGCTTCATTAAAGACCACCTCATCATCTTTAGCCACAGTACTTAAGTGTTCCCAAGTATTTCCTTTGTCATCTGAAACCAAAAGATAGTTGGAGGTTTTCCGTCTTTCTTCATTATCACTTGCTGCAACAATCCAAAATATCCTTCCACTTTTCCCTTCATACAAGGCCCCTCTATTATAGGCAGGAACCTTATTGCCCATTGGGGTATAGTTTACCTCAGGGGCAATAGATGGTGGGTAAATCGGACCTTTCCAGGTTTCTCCTCCATCTAGAGATTTAACCAGGTAGCCTCCAAGAAATACAGTGCCTTTGGCATTGGCAAAATGAGGCTTTTTTATGTTTTCCAAGCCATCATCTTCCAGAAATGCCCAACCATAACTGGAACATAAAAGCGTTCCATCTTTTAGTTGTAAAAGACAGGGATCCTGAGAACCACCAAAAGCATGGGAATAAATCAGTTCAGGCTCTTTGCTCCAGTTCTCACCATCTTTTGAGGTCACACTTACCAAATAACTGTTTGGGTCTACATGGCTATTTCCCTTCTCTTTAAAGTTTACAATTCTGTCAGGAGCCCTTCTAAACGCCACGAGGTATTCTCCATTGCTTTTCTTAACCACTGAAGGGAAGGTAGCATAATAGCTATTGTCCTGGTAAATGATAAAATCTTTGATCTTGGTGGCCGGTTCGGCCGCTCTGGTGCTGTCCGATGCGTTGCTAGCATTAACTGCAAAACTGTTTAAAATTAAGACAGCAATTATTAACAAGTGTTTTTTCATAAGTATTATAAATTTGTTGTAATCTTTTTCTTAGTTAGTCAGGTATTATTTGTAAAGCGCTTTGATCGGGATTTTAGTCAGGTAAATACTGGTTTTTTCCTCATGGCTGGAATAATAGACAAACCATAGCTTCTTTTTGTAAATGACCATCCCAGGATAGCTGGTATCTCCCCCACTTGGCAATTCTATTGTTTTACTAATATTGCCTTCAAGGTCAGTCACATGAATAACTGTTTTCGCTCCAGTTTTTCTATAATCTCTGGTTCCCATAACAAGGGTATTGTTATCCAAAAACAGAAAATTGGGTCCCCCTAATTGTTTGGTTAATTTATTCGTAGTCCAGTTTTTATAAGGGAAATCACTTTTGGCCAGGACTCCCATCTTGTCTCCTGCCTCTCTCCTGATCAAAACGAACATTTTCCCATCCTTATCAAATCTAACGGTGGATTCATTTGGATTACCATCAACGGGTATTTGTGAAACGTGTTTGAAATTAATCCCATCAGTAGTTTTCAACAAGTGCACTTCCCATCCTCCCACTTTATTCTGGTATACTACGCCGTAGCCCACACCTTTGTGCCAGGTCAGACTCCATATCCAATCGAGAGAAGGTTTCATGTCCATGGTCGCTTTTTGTAAGGAAGAAAAATTCCCTCCCTTTGTGTCAGAAAATGAAACCATGGGATACAAAATTTTGTATCCCCCTTCATATACGCCAACAGCAGTCAACACCATTATACGCCCTTCAGGGGTTATGGACAATCGAGCTTCCCTTACATCCCTGTCATCTTCTTCCAATAAGGTTACGCTTTGCCAATCTTCTCCATCTTTCGACTTTAAGATTCGGATGGCGCCACTTTTATCGGGCATATGGTTATTTCCTTCTCTAAGGGCAATGTAAAACTCACCCTTGAACCTGATCATATCAGGGAAGGCATTGTGGGGCGCCTTGTCCCAGATTTTTTCCACCTCCAAAGAATCTTTTAAGGATTCATTGGAAAACCCAGGAATGATCCCAATGAATATTACTATCAAAAATAAAAAGCTAGTTTTCATAATAGGTACGTGTAATAGGTTTTAATTAATTTAAATCCCTGAATAATTCAGGAACTGATTTATTCAACTGTATTCGTTTATCCAAACTTCTATCCGGATCAATACCTAAATAAGGCCATCGCAATCGGGTTCCTGTCCTTGACCAAGCTCCAATATTGGCTAAAAACTTATCTATGGCCACATCACAATATCCTTCTTCCAGTATCAATGGCATGATTTCTTTTTCAAAAAACAGCAAAAGCTGCTTTTCAATCTCCGCGGCTTGCTCAGGTTTATGAAACATCATCTGGTACCATTTTACTACAGCTTTAGGATGCAAACAGGCTATGTTGGAATAAGATCCTTTTGCTCCTTGTTTGATGCCTGTAACCATGTAATGACCTGGGATAAAATAGGAAAATGGCTTAGGTAAGTTATTCATTTTTGAATACCATTCTTTGTCTCCTCCTCCTGTTTTGCATCCGATAACAGGTAACCCTTCCATTAAAATATTGGCATAGTCCTCCGGAAGAAGTTTTTGTTTGGCATGTGGTGGGTTATAGATAACCAGTCCTATAGGGGCCGCAGCGCTAGCCATCTTTTCCAGAAATTTGAGCGTCTCCTGAGTGTTGGTTTTGATCCAATCAGGCAAAATCACCTGAAAAGCACAGGGTGAGAGTGATTTCGCTCTTTTTATTCGGGCCAGCGAAATTGATGGGCTGGAATGTCCACAACCCATTTGGAAGGGTAAGCCAGCCTCTTCTGCGGCAATAGCCACTGTTTCACTCAATTGATCAAATTCATTTTCAGTTTGATTATAAAACTCCCCTGCTGATCCATTTGTGTAAATACCATTTAATCCCGCATCAATTGTATATTTCAGCGCATCCTCTAACACTTCCCAATCGATGGATTGATCCTTTAATATAGGGAGCTGGACGGTGCCCCAAACCCCATGTATTTCTTCTGCCGAAAAAGGTTTCATGGTTGGTAAGGGTTTTTCCAAATAATTGTCCCCATATGGTACCTTTGATGTGATTCATTTCCATTAGAATAAAAGGCTGTTAAAATACTTCCATCTTCCAATTGAACACTTGAGGGATACCCACAATCCCTGCTTAGTAAATCATCAATAAGAATAAATTCCTCGGACCATGTTTTACCTTTATCTTTACTGAATTTTGCAGCCACACCGAATTCACCTTCTTTTCTATTTCCATAAGTAAGCAATAAGTCCCCATTTGCTAAGGAGGTGATATGGCCAGGATGTTGTTTTTCTTCCGTCAGCTGACGCTCCAATGCCCAGCTTTTGCCATCATCTTCACTCACAAACAAATCCATAGCTGCTCCAGCTTTCCATCTTCTGGCAACAGCTATCCATTTTTTTGGATCAGTTTGAAAAAATGCAGTTTCATTATGTCCACCGGCAAAAGCAGTGGACCCCTTGGCATCACTTATATGGGATACCCAATGCCAGGATTTTCCCTGGTCATCACTTCTAAAAAAAGATACTTTGTTGATTTTTTTATCTAAAGATTGTGCATAGGCAAGTACCCTCAGGCTTCCATCGGCGGCTTCTAATACATCCCCAAAAGGGATAAATTGTGTCATCCCAGTTTCGGCCAAAGGAAAACCATTTTTAAAAACTTCCCACGTTTCTCCCCCATCTTCAGATAAGGATACCCAGGCACGGAGGACACCAACAAGTTCCTTGGTACCGTCAGAAGATTCTCCATCTTTTAATTCCCACCCGGAGGCCAATACTACCAAATCACCTGATTGGTTTCTTCCAGCAGCCACATTCATGCGGTTGGTTCCTGGCACATTTGGTGCAGCAACACCTGATTTATTCCAAAATCTACCCCCATCCACTGTAGACCAGACTTCTACACTTCCTTCTCTTCTGGCATGACTGGGTTGGTTAAAAATACTTGCATGAATACTTCCGTCTCCAAGCATTGTGAGATTTGGCCAGGCACATACATTGTCAATAGAAACATAGCGATGCAAAATTTCCACCTTTTCACCTTTGATTTTTTTTAAAGGAGCATTAGGAGGAAATAAAATTAGCCAAAAGGCTGGCATAAGTAAAAAAACGGGAATAGACCAAAAGATTTTCATAGTAACTAACGGTTAATTGTTAAGGTATTCCAAGTACTCCCATTTAAAACCCTCCACCTTTCGGTAACTATGATCAGGGTAAAGAGTATTTATGGAATCCATTTCAAAGGTGTATTTTCTTAGTTTCTCGGCTGATAAAAAAGGGTCCCCGGTGTCTTTTCTCCATGCTGCAAGTGCTTCTTTCATGGAGTCCAACACATTCGTCATCTCTGGTTTTTCAGCTAAATTCTCAAACTCCCAGGGATCTTCCTGTAAATCATACAATTCCCAGTCTGGAGGTTTTCTCCAGATTTCATAAGCCTGGCGCACCTTTTCGGCTGAGGCTGCGATCTCTTCAATAGTAGCACCAGAACCAAAATCAGGATTGGCATAGGCCTTAAAAGCAGGGAATTCCCCTCTGCCAACGTCAATATTTTGGATCAGTTTGTATCGCTCGCCCCTTATACTCCTTCTAGGGTAATAAAATACAGGTGAGGCTCCTTCTCCATCTGCCCCCAGATAGGTCCTCCAACTTGTCTCCTCTCCATTCTTTGTAAATAAATCCATCAAGGATCTTCCTGGTAAATTAAAATCACCTGATGTCCCTGTTAGATCTAACACTGTAGGCAAAATATCAATCACAGAAATCAATTCTTCTCTACTTGAACCAATTTCTTTAATTTTTTCAGGATAGGAAATGATAAACGGAACTTTCAGACCACCTTCATAATTGGTAAGTTTTCCCCGACTAAATTGAGCTCCATGATCACTTAGGTAAATAATACAGGTGTTGGATAAATCACCTAAACTATCCAACAACATCCCTATAGATTCATCCAACCTATTCATGCAATTGTAATAAGCTTCAGTTTGGTCCAGCAATCTTTCATTATTTACCCCGACAAAAGGAAGTGTTTCCTTAATCTTATTCCGATCTACTTTCTGGCTAGGTAAACCTTCCACTTCGTTCTGAAATGGCAAGTGGGCATCTGGGAAATTCACCATCAAAAAGTAGGGGTCTTCTGATTGACTGACAAATTTCTTTGCCTGCGAAGCATAATCCTTTAAGCTTTCTTTTTTGAAATTGGACCCAGGCAATGCTTCAAAATCAAAGTCGAATCTTTCAGCAGGGTTAACGTGAACCTTACCAAGGATTCCTGTCCTATAACCTGTTTCCTTAAGGTAGTTGGGCAAAACTTTTATCCCGGAATATAATGCATAATAGTGTGTAGCCCATCCGAGCTGCCCGTTTTGATGTGGGTATAAGCCGGTGAAAATACTACTTCGGGAAGGACTACATACTGCATAGCTGGTATAGGCATTAAGAAATTTAACGCCATTTTCAGAAAGCTTGTCCAGGTTTGGGGTGTGTACGTGTGTATTCCCGTAACACCCCAAATCTGAACTATTGTCCTCAGAAACAATCAGCAAAATATTTGGTCTGGGACTTGCTGCTTCTTTTGAATTACACCCAGAGGTAACTCCACACAAAAGTGCAAGCAATACCAAACCTATTTTCATTTGGTTAACAATCATTTCCTCTGAGTAATCAAGCTTTCATGAATTTATTAATACCCTGGATTCTGAGTGATTTTATTTTCCAAACTCAAAATGCTAGTAGAGATAGGCCATAGGATTTTTTGTTCTGGATTATCTTTTTCACTTAAAGTAGGAAGCATTTCGATGGCTTTGTCAAAACGCACAAGATCCCACCATCTTTTACCTTCAAAGGCCAATTCTCTTAGCCTTTCCTCCAGGATGATCTCATCGTTTTCTTCTACAGAACCTGCTGTAAAGGCATAATCACTGTATTGATCACCGTAGGCACGCATTCTGACTTGATTAATCTCCAATGAAGGATCTTCTCCCAGGGCATTTTTGGCTTCAGCGATCATCAATAAAACATCAGCATACCGGTATAAAATAATGTCATCAATAAAATTTCTACTACCCCCTATTACTGTACCACTTCCCTTTGTTACTATTGTTGTGTAATAAGTCAAAGCTTCATTCTCCCCGATAGTATATATTTCATAAAAGGAGGCATCCTTCCTTTGATCATCATTGGTGAACAAGGATTTAACATATGCTGTAGGAACTGTAATATTATTGCTCCCTCCACCTATTGCTCCTATTGTTTCCCTTGCTTCTGCAGAAATATTGGCAGGGATAGCACTTCCGATGAGATACATGGCGTTGAAATAATTATTACCAGCAGATTCGAGTTCGGCAAATCTTACAGCCATAATAACTTCTTTGTTGCCCTTATTGTCATAATCAAAGACATCAGCAAAATTATCCAATAAATCCACATCTGTGTTTTGAATGTCCTCTAATGCGTCCAATGCAGTTTGAAGATCCGCGTTGCCACCTCCCATTTGTTTGGCGGTCCAAAGGTAAACCTCCCCTTTAAGTGCGCTAGTGGCTGGCTTAGACCAGAACATCTTATTTTCTGCGTAGCTATTGTCAGGAAACAGCTGTAAAGCTTTATCAATATCTCCTTTTATGAATTGAAAAATCTCACTTTGTGCGGTTCTTTCAATTTGCGTCAACTCAGGATTTTCACTTTCCGTTGGATCCATACGCAAGGGTAAATCACCCCAGGTTCTCGTCATTACAAAATAGGTAAATGCTCTCATGGTATATGCCTCCGCCAAGATGGTGTTTTTCCTGTCTTCAGATGCAAAGTCAATTCCTGGCACATATTTGAGAATTAGGTTGGCACTATTTACCAGTGTATACAAACTCTGCCAACTTGGCCCTGCATCATCAGGTTGCAAGCGGTTTGTGTAATACTTAGCCCATCCGCCATCGCCCACAGTCCCAAGGGCTACAACATCGGCTCTTGCTTCTCCAAGATAATACAAGGTAGAGGTAGAAATACTTCTGAGGTTGACATACATTCCAATCAAGGCACCTTCTGCATCCCCTTCTGTCTTCCAGAAAGACTCCGTGGTAATCACACTCGTAGGTGAAACATCCAGCAGATCGGAACAGGAGCCGAATAGAAATAGGCTTATAATTAAAGCTATATTTAAGTTTTTCATGATTCCTTTATTATAAATTAAAAGGTAATATTTAGACCAAAAATAAAGTTTCTCGGAATAGGGTAACGTCCATAATCCCGTCCGCCAAATTCCGGGTTTAGTCCCTTGTATTTGGTGAAATAATACAGGTTATTACCCGTCAGGCTAAGCCTTACATTTTCCAAATTAATAGGCGTTAATACGCTTTTTGGCAAGTTATAGCTTAAGCTTAGTTCTCTTATGGCTAGGTAATCACCAGGTTCATAGTACCCCTGGCCTGTGCGGTTTGGATGAACGTTGACTTGGGCCCTGGTACTTTCCCAATCGTATCTCGGCAATGTTGCCACATCGCCTTGTTCCTGCCAGCCATTGTCAACTAAATTTTGGGTAAGGTTCATGTTCAACTTCCATTGACCTTCCATAAATGCCCGGGCATAATTGTAAATAGTGTGTCCAACTGTATAATCCATACGAAGGGAAAGCATCAAATTTTTATAGGAAAAAGTATTGGTAAGCCCGCCAGTTAAGGTTGGGAATTCGGTACCAACATATTTTTTATCCTTTTCGTCTATTACCCCATTGTTATCTAAATCATTCCAGATAAAATCTCCTCCAAATGAGACATCTGGATATCTTTTGTAGGTATCACTTGGCGCATTTTCTGCATCCTGATCCGTAGCATAAACGCCCAATTCTTCATGAGAATAATATTCGCCCAGACTTCCGCCTTCCTGAAGGCCTCCTTGCCAGGAATAGTCTCCCAGTCCAGCATCCCAAACATAATATCCACCTACACGATTTCTTTCCGCTCCATTTTCAGGGAGTTTTAATATTTTGTTTTGAAGGGTAGCAAAATTGGCTGCCAGGTTCCATTGAAAATCGGAAGCAGAAGGCAAAACATTGTAATTCACTTCCAACTCTACTCCTTTGTTCTCTAAGCTACCCAAATTGGTAAGGGTACTACCAAAACCAGTAGATGGTGGCAAAGCCAAATTAGTGATCAGGTTATCCGTAACCCTTCTATACACGTCTAGAACAAGCCCTAAGCGGTCAAAAAGAGTTAGGTCTGCACCAAAATTCAAAGTCTTTGACCTTTCCCACTTCAACTCAGGATTGGGTATCAGGGTGTTTTGAATAGCGGCATATCCACCATACCTTGCCCCTACGCCATAGGCTCCTTGAGCGGAAAAATCCCCTAAATTCCCAATATTACCGTTGATACCATAACTGGATCTAATTTTAAGTTTGCTGAATATATTTTGTGGCAATGCTTCCCAAAAATCTTCATTGTGCATGTTCCAACCCAAAGCTACCCCTGGGAAAAAGCCCCACTGGTAATTCGCTCCCAGATTAGATGCCCCATCATACCTTGCATTTATTGAAACTAAATATTTATAGTTGTAGTCATAATTTACTCTACCAAAATAACCATGGATAACCTGATCTGAAATAGCACTGCTAACACTTGTAGCTTCAGCAGAAGCATTTAGTGTTGGGATAAGATCTGTAGAAGCACCCTGGCCTGAAGCGCTCAGAGAAGAAATATTTCTTCCAAAGTAGGCATAACCTGCAGTTGCGTTCACATTATGCGCTTCACCTAAAGTTTTGGAATAGTGAAAAACCGCATCCACCTGAGTTTGTCTCCATTTAGAAATCGAAGCACTCGCTGATCTGTTATCTACCAGATTGGTAGGCCCATTCAAAACAGCAGGCTGAAAATTATAGGAATCATCAGTTGTATTATAAATGGATAATTGCGGGTCAAAGCTTAACTCCGGCGTTATTTGCCATCTGGAACCAACGGAAAAAGTCAGGTTTTCTGACCTGTTTTCTGCCACCCTGTTCCTCAATACATATTCAGGATTTCCTTCACTCAATGCCTGTCCTGGTGCAAGGGTACCATCCTCAAATCGGTATTTTGTTGTTGGAGGTAAAGTGATTGCCCTGGCAAAAATATTAGTAATACTATTGACCTGATTGTCTTTTGAATTCGCATAGTTGACTATTCCATAAAAGCTGAATTTATCACTTACTTTAAAATCTCCATTGACATTCATGGTGTACCGCTTGTACCCAGTAGTAATGGCTATTCCTTCATTGTCCAAGAAACCCAGACTGGCAGTCACTTTCGCTTTTTCTGTACCTCCAGAAACTGACACGTGATGATTTTGAATTGTAGCTGTTCTAAACAATACATCCTGCCAATCGGTATCCTTAAAAATTAACGTTTTAGAAGGATCAAGAGGGTCTGGCATGCTTTCCCATCCTTCATTAAGCTTGTATTCGTTATCCGATGTTAAATACTGTGTGGTATAAGCAGTATTATTGGTCAGGTCATTTCCTGTCCCGAATCCTACTGGGTTAGTATTTCTAAATGAAGCATCAGGGAAATTATCCTGAACGATCATTGCTCTTCTAGCGAAGGTCAAATAATCCCGTGAAGAGGCCAAATCATACAAACTCCCAGGTTGGGACAAAGAATAACTTCCTGAATAGGTAGCAGAAACAAAACCAGCTTTAGCCGATTTGGTAGTGATAACCACCACCCCATTTGATCCTCTGGCGCCGTATATTGAGGTAGATGCGGCATCCTTTAACACTTGAAAGGTCTCAATATCACCTGGTGCTATATTGTTAATGTCAGGCCTAATAACTCCATCCACCACATATAAAGGGGCTGCTCCATTAGGGTTATTAATCGATGTTCCTCCCCTTACAATTACTCTGGGTGCTGCTCCTGGTTGCCCTGAAGTCGTTTGTACCCTGACTCCTGCCAATGTTCCCTGCATGGCTGATGCGGCATTCGCAAAAGGAATGTTTTCTAAAACCCGCTCATCCATTTTGGATACGGAGGTAGTTAATAGTTCTCGGGATTGCTCACCGAAACCAATGACCACAACTTCATCCATGTCAGAAAGAGCAGAGGAAAGTTGTACATTAATGGAACTGTTGTTACCAATACTAATCTCTTTACTGGTGAACCCAATAAATGAAAATACCAGTATATCCCGCCCTTGGGGCAGGGATATCCGGTAATCCCCATCAATATCCGAAACGGTACCTACGGAGGTACCTTTAACCAGAATATTCACTCCCGGAAGAGACTCCCCTGAAGCATCCGTGATGGTCCCGGAGACTTCTCTGGACCCTTGTGAATAACCCTCCGATCCGGCCATGATCATAAAAAGGATCATTAGCCCAAATAGTCGCAATTCTTGTATAAATTTTTTCATATAATAATGATTTAAATATTGCACAAACATGCACATACCAAAGATATTATATGAATTAACCGTTTACTTATACTTTCTTTTACATTATTAATACAATATTACAAAGACCCAGTCTTGGTGTTAAATAGTATTTTAAAAAATATTAAAGCTAGTTTAGTTATTTTAATTTGACCAAATTGTATCAACCATAAACCAAAATTAGATAAAGAAATAAAATAGGGCACAAATATGAATCGATAGTATACCAACTGTATAATTAATTATTGAGAAATTGGCATTCTAGTCAAATTTAAAAGAGAATACATCTGCATCTTTTAAATAAATCCTCATTTTAACAGGCTTTCCGGCCAATTTGGACAAATTGTTGGATTTATTCCAATAAACAGTTCTTGAGATTTCATTTCCTATAATGGGCTGACATTCCTCCATGGAATAACCTGGCAACTTGTTCCCTTTTTCATCCAGTAATTCAACTAAAATCTCACCTGCTGCTGAGGTAGCGTAATTCAATTCCAGAACGTCTCCTTCAAATACAAAAGGTTTTGTGGTCATTTCGCCCCCATCATAGCCCCCATATAAAGAAGCAAATCCATCCAATCGCATAGAATACCTTCTCAAATGGGCTGTTGGCTGGGCGTAATCTTGATTGACATAGATCGACATTTCCGTATCTCCAGTTTGGACAATATTTAATGCCGGATAATTGGATCTGGAAACCCAATTTTGTAAACCTATGCCTGGCTTGATAAAGGACTCCATAAATTGCCTTTGATAAGATCCTCCCCCTCTGGAAGACATCAATACAGCATCAGAGCAATCGTTATAGTATTTTGGATTCACACCTAATTTTTTCGCTTCTTCGTCATTGACCACTTTCCTGTTGGGCATAAACCTCGCACCTATAGCTAAATAAATTTGTGGAGCACGATAGTAGGGACTTGTTTGCTGTGTATACAGGTGTTCAAATGGGGTGTTTCCAAAGCTCATTTGAACAGGTTCGGACCAATTGACAAAATCCTTGGAGGTAGTTCTTCCTACCGAACGAAAGCCACTGTAACCATCCCCAGTCCAGGTACGGAAGTAACACACATATTGCCCCTCGCTTATGGACCAAAAAACCACGTTCTGTGAGTCGAACACCCCTTTGGTAAATACTGCTTGTTCTTGTAATTTTCGCCATTCTATGCCATCACTGGAAACATAGGCTACCAACCCACTATTTTTTGTTCCTCCAAGGGCTTTGAATCTTTCGGAATTTTTTGCCTGTGGATTACTATCCAGAAAGGGACTGAAATTATGGGTGACAGGAGCGGCATTTGCCAATATCACATTGTTCTTTTTAGTGCCTTTAACGGTATACTGATTTAGATCTGGCTTGGTCCAATTAATGCCATCTCTGGACTCAGCATAGCAGGTAACCTCTCCGTCGTTTCCATCACTTCCTGCCTCGGGTACACCTCTGTAATATGCCCTATAAGTATCCCCGTCCTTGATAACAGTGAAGTAAGCGGAAAATGCACCTTCCCAGGGTTTTTCAAATTTAATGACTGCTCCCTGATCTACAGGTTCATGCATTTTGAGCTTGGCACCATTTAGATCGGCTATTAGGTACTCATCCACAAAAAGTTCTCTATTGCTCCCAATATTAGGGAATTGGGCAAAGACTACTCCTTGAATTAAAAGCAATAGAATGAGTAATGTGTATTTTTTGAATCCTTGCATTTTAGTGAAATCTAAATGAGTAAATATTTGCATCTTTTAAATATATTTTCATCCTGACAGCTTTTCCCGAAAGCTTGGACACATCAGTATTTTTATTCCAATAAACGTTTCTTGCCAGTTCATTTCCAATTATAGGCTGACATTCTTCTTTGGAAAAACCTGGGATTCTAAGACCATTATCATCCAGTAATTCTACGAATATTTCTCCAGCAGCAGATGTGGAAAAATTCAGCTCCAAAGCTTTACCATCGAAAACAAATGGCCTTGTGATCATTTCACCGCCATCATATCCGGCAGATAAAGAAGAGAAGCCATCCAATCTCATCGAATACCTCCTCAGGTGAGCCGTAGTTTGAGCATAATCCTGGTTAACATAAATGGACATTTCATGAGCGCCGGTCTGGACCATATTTAAAGCAGGATAATTGGTGCGAGAAACCCAATTGTTTAAACCTATCCCTGGCCGGATAAAGGATTCCATGAAATACCTATTGTAAACATCTCCTCCTCTGGAAGACATAAAAAAAGCATCCGAACAAGCTTTGTAGTAATTTGGGTCAATACCCATTGTAGCTGCTTGTTCATCTGTGACAACCTGTTTGTTGGGCATAAACCTACCCCCTATCGCAAGATAAATTTGAGGAGCCCGGAAATAGGGACTTGTCTGCTGGGTATACAAGTGCTCTAAGGGTGCTGCCCCATATTTCATTGTAACCCCTTCATCCCAGGTATCAAAGTCAATAGATGAAGCCCTGCTTACGGATCTAAACCCAGCATCCGTGGTTCTGAAATAAACCAAATATTTTTTTTCACTTGGCGACCAAAAGCTAACATTCTGGGAATCCAGGTTTCCTTCATTTAAAACAGGTTCATCCTTGGTTTTTGCCCAATGTATCCCGTCATCTGAGGTAAGTGCATACAATCCAGTCGCCTTTTTACCAGCAAGCGCTTTGTATCTTTCTTTGACTTTTGCATTTGGATTGGTGTCCAAAAAAGGGCTGAAATTATGGGTCAATGCTTTTTCAACCAAAATCACATTGTTATCTTTCGATCCATTGATTTTATGAATCCCAAGCTTAGGCTTGTACCAATTTATGCCATCTTTTGATTCTGCATAACAAGTCACTTCCCTATTGTTTCCTTCTACCACATCGGGCAATCCACGGTAATAGGCCCTGTAAATGTTATCATCTTTAATGATGGTAGAATACAACGAAAATTTTCCTTCCCAGGGATTGTCTAAAGTAAACGCTATTCCTTCATCCTTTGGAGCATGCATCTCTAACCTGGCTCCATCTAGTTGATCAATCAAAAAATCATCTACAAAAAGCTCTCTATTGTTTCCTATGTATTCGTTTTGAGAATACCCTTCCAATCCAACCACTACCATAAAAAAGAATAGCAACCCAGACAGCGGTAATATTTGCTTAAAATGTTTCATACTATGAAGGACGTAAATATTGCATAAACAGGAAATACTAAAGATATTACCTGTAGCGATCGATTTCTTATACTTTTATATACAATGTCAATACAATTTTACAAAGTATATTCTTCTTGAACTTAAAGAGTCGTTACTAAGGGAGAAATCCAAGTTCGAAATCATATAAAAAGTATTGATTTGTGTTCGAAGGAAGTATTTCTTCAGCGATTTTGCTTAAAATGCTAAACCACCGCTCAAATTGCATGTTTACAATTAATTCCCGCCCTGCAGACCCAATAGGTAGGCGAATTCCTCAATTGATAGAAAATATTGAAGTATCGAATAAATCTATAGATTTTGAGGAGGGCAACAGAGTTTAGCCAATAGAGCACAACTTTCCCTTCAATTCTCCGAAAAAGACAATAAACATGCTATTGCGAGAAGAAATCTCGTAAAAATTAGTCAATGTTGATTATTTACAAAGTCGAACTGAAAATTTCACAAAACCCCAAGACGACTCACCTTTAAATTGCACAAGGATAAAAAATAAATGAAGAAAAATGACAATGAAATTCGCCATCAAATTAAAAAAAAAATTCAGTCCTTTTACTCCATCTCTCTACGAAGGATGAACTTTGCCTTAACCAACTGATTTTTTACTGTGTTTTTAGAAATCATCAATAAATCTGCAATTTCATTATAAGATTTTTTCTCGAAATAATTCATTTCAAGAATCTGTCTCCTTTTGGGTGAAAGGTTGCCAATAATGCCTTCCATTTTGGTGAGTTGTTCCTCTTTTATCTGACCACATTCATCTTCCTGTTGATGAATCCTTTCCCAAAACTGTTCTTTCAAAGTCTTATTTTTATTCAAGGCTTTTAAGTAGTCGAAAATCTCATTTTTCACAGAAGTAAAAACATAAGAATTGAAGTTCAATTCAGGTTTTATATTTTTTCTTCTTTTAAGAATTTTCATGAATACTTCATGATAAATATTCTCCGCTTCCTGTTCATCCTTAATAATGGAAACACTAAAGCGAATTACAGGAATTCTGTAATATTGGTAAATTTTTTCAAAAGCTTTTTTGTCGCCATTTCGAAAACCATCCATTACTTTTTTGTCAGGTTGTTCCATAATCCAAGTATTTATCGTTTTGGTAAATCATTTGGTTGCCAAATAGAATATTTAATTCTTTATTGCCACCTAATTATTTATGAATATCAAGGAATAAATTGGAAAATTCTGCGCAAATCACGTATTTTAATCTTCATTTTGCGAAAACAATTAAATCACTAATAATTGTAAATGAATGTCTTATGGAATATTTCACGAAAAAACAATGAATAGTTTATTAAAATCATTGAAATATTACCAATAAATTAAAATTGTGTTAAATTTTAATACATTAACTTTTCATTTTAAATTCTAACCTTTTCACCAAACTAATTATATGAGGATACATTTTATTGGTCTAGTGAGCACTATTGAAAAATGTGTTAAACACAGAATATTATCCTGTGTTTAACACTTAACATAACTTAGCCTTTAAAATCCATACATTAATTTTTGAAATCTGTTATTTTTAAATCTTACCTAGTCTCTCTGAGCTCCCAATTCTTGGGTGAAACTTTGATTGTTCTGCTTCCTTTGCCTGTTTCGTCAAACACCTTTAGGTTGACCTCTCCACTGATCTGTACCGGCCCAGTATATTCTTCGGCTGCTAATGTAGGTTCACTACCATCAGTAGTATACCTTATTTGTAAGCCAGGAAAATTCACATTGGCATACAATTTACCATCCAGTACCTTAGCTCCAGGAGGAGCTATTCTGTAATTATAACCGCCATTCCACCACTTTAGCCTTGGAAACGCAGTTTGTCCAACCCTATTGGCAAATTGGTTCCAGCCTTTAGCAATGCTTTGATCCATTTTAACCAAATCGGTTTCCTTCTCCCAATCGCGTTCCGCCGCCCATGCACTTTCTGCAAACCCAAGCATTTTAGGAAACATATAGTATTCTGCCATATCCCTACCCTTCACTGTTTCAGTCCATAGCTGTGCTTCAAGTCCTATGATGTTTTCTTTGGCATCTGGATTAATCCTTACCATGTCTTTAAATTCTTTGTCCCGATCTATTGTCTCGCCCATACTGGTCTTATATGTAGTCTTGAACCAATCATATGGAGCAAAGGCCCATGCATTCTTGGTATTGACAAATCCAGCCCAATACAAGCCTGGTTCTTCCGGGTCGTTGCTATAGGCCAGGTCAAAGTAAAAGTTGGACACATTACAAAGTACCACATCATAGCCCATGTTTGCCAACTGGTATCCCAAATCAGGATAATCAAACATATTGTTCCATATATAAGGAACTACTTTTTTTCCGACAAATTCTGGATTTGGGGAATACACACCAGATTCATCTTTTAACAGCACCATTTCTTCCCAAACATGCATTTCTAAATCCCTATCTGCCAATTTCTCCAATAATGTCCTGAAAAAATAAGTCTGAAGGTTTTTAGGATCTTTGATTTCAGGTAGCTTCTCCAAAAGTTTTTTCGCCTGAGGAGAGGCAGTCCAAGCCCCTTCCGCTACCTCGTCTCCTCCAGAATGCATTTTTTTAAGTTCCAGCCCAGCATCTGCATACATTTTTGTCAATTCGTCCACTACTTTGAGGTAAAAGTCATACGTTGACGCACTTGCTACATTTACTACATTGTCTTTAAACGATTGGGCAGACATGTATTTCGACTCGTCCTCCGGATCTATAAGGCGATAAGCTTCTGCATCCTCTGTTTTCCCTTCTTCCATTAATCTCAGGTACCTTTTCTCCATAGACTTGATGGCCGCTCGGGCATGTCCCGGGAAATTCAATACTGGAATCACCGTAATATGTCTTTCTTTTGCATATTCCAGGATATCAACAAACTCCTCTCTAGTATAGAACCCACTCCCATATTTACCTTCCATATAAGCAAAGGGACCAGAACCATACCCTGGATGTACGGAAGGGTCATGCATGCTTTTGGCATGTTGTCTTTGTCCACCTACTTCAGTAAGTTCAGGTAATCCAGGGATTTCCAATCTCCATCCTTCATCTTCAGTTGTATAAAACAGAAAATGATTCAGCTTGTAATGCGCCATGATGTCAAGGGTCCTTTTAATGGTCTCCTTGGTTTGAAAATTTCTTACCACGTCCATATGCAAACTCCTGAAACCGAATCTTGGAGAATCGGCGATAGCAATATATGGTAAGGTAAGGGGCATTTGTGGATTCAAATAGGCATCATTTCCCAAAAGGGCCAGTAAACTTTGTACACCGTAAAAAACACCTGCAGGATCAGCTCCCGATATTGTCACGCCATTCTGATCGATATCCAATTGATAGGCTTCTTCTTTTTTTCCATTCACTTCAATATCTGCAAGCTTTAAAACTATCCCCGGATTGCTGGTAACACCGGCTTCACTAGAAAATGTAACGCCAGTAAGGGAACTGAGCTTCTCTCCAAGGTATTCTGCTTCATTGGAAAGTCCTTCTTCAAATCCAATAGAAGTTTTTTCATCGATTGTGAAATTCCCATTCCCTTTTTTCACTTGATAAGGAGTAGGTATAATTGGGAATAAATCCTCTTTATCCAATTTCACTAAATTCTCATTGGTCTCATATTGGCTTTCTGTTGAATAAGGGACCTCATTGTCCATGGTCCCTCTCAAGCGCTGTTGGTCTTCTGTAAAAGGCTTAACTTCTAAATTATTGACGGCAATAATCTCTTCCGATGCTCCATCTTCACTGTAAAAAACAAAATATAAACCCATGGGAGCATCTGACTCTTTGATGACCCCTTCGATCCCCACATATGGAACCTCTATGCGTTCACCAGGAGTCAATGAGAAACCCTCTATAGGGCTCAATTTATACCAATCACCATTAAGATGGGTAATGTTTGCGTTTTCGGTGGACAATATGGCTCTTGGAGACATACTAAAAAACAAGGCCCAATCCTTTTCCCCGAGCGTCAATTGGCTCCGATTTTCTATTCCAAAACTAGCTTCAAATTGACCTTCTTCGTCCGTAAAGTTACTTTTCAATTCCCAATCAATATAAATATTCTCAACAGCCTCATTTCGATCTGGCGAGGATTGACAGGCAAAAAAGCAGCTTATTAAAAGTAAAAAGGGAACTATCCGAGTGATTTTATTCATAATTAAAATGTTTAAGTAGCCTTATTATTACACCTCATGGTATTAAATTGACTATTAAATAAAAAAATATATTGTATGAAGCCTACAATTACTAGATTAATATCTCTGGATGCGCTCCGGGGTTTTACGATTGCCGCCATGATTCTGGTGAATTATCCAGGTTCTTGGAGTCATGTATACCCTCCCTTATTGCATGCAGAATGGAATGGAATGACCATGACAGATTTCATTTTCCCATTTTTCATTTTTATGGTAGGCGTCTCGGTAGCCTTTGCCTATTCTAAAAGGCTGGAGGAAGGGATTCCAAAAAGTGGAATGTACAAGAAAATTATCACTCGGGCACTGAAGCTTTTTGTCTTGGGAATTTTTCTAAACCTTATTCCCGACTTTGATTTTTCAAACATGCGGATTGCTGGGGTTTTACAAAGAATATCAATTGTCTTTCTAGCAAGTTCATTTTTGTTTTTAAATGTCGGCTGGAAAAAGCAAGCCTACCTTGGTGGGGGAATACTTGTTTTTTATTGGTTATGTATGACCTTGATCCCTACTCCGGATGAAGGAGTGGTAATGTTAGAGCCAGGACGAAACCTTGCGGCTTGGATTGACAGAATGTTTTTGCCAGGAAGAATGTGGGAAGGCACTTGGGACCCTGAAGGATTCTTTACAACTCTTCCAGCAATTGTTACAGGTATTCTTGGCCTTCTTGCAGGGAGAATTTTATTATCGGATAAAAGTGAAAATTTAAAATCAAATTACCTGATGTCCATAGGCTTGGTAATTGTACTGACTGGCTTACTTTGGGCACAGGTTTTCCCTATCAACAAACACCTTTGGACCAGTTCTTTTACACTGATCACAGGAGGAGCAGGATTTATTGCTTTGGGCGCATGCTATTTTGTGGTAGATATTCTCGGCAAAAAGAAAGGAACCTCTGTCGGAATCATCTTTGGAGCCAATGCCATTACAGTATACGTTTTGGCTGATGTATTGTCATTGATTTTTTATACCCTTGAAATAGGTGGTCAATCGCTTAACATGTATTTTATAGATGTATTTACTGGCATAGGACTTCCGGTCAATTTTGTGAGTATGCTGTATGCCATTTTGTTTGTAATGATCAATTTTATTCCGGCTTATATCCTGTTTAAGAATAAGATCTTCATTAAACTCTAAGCCAATGATTTCCCGTAACCTTTGTTTCTATATTCGTTTATTGTTACTGTTTGGCTTACCTCTTGCAGGGCTTAGCCAAACAGGCAGTATTCATGAGCCGGTACGCTATATTGGTGGCAACAGTGTTGATCCAGACAGGCATGAGGGCAGACTGAGGTATGCCATCGGCGTAGATAGCAGGCAAACGTTACGGGTAAATCGAACAAATCCTCAATTGGCTGATGATTATGGTTGGACTTACAATCACGCCTCCAACCTTGCCTACTGGGAAGGTAAGTTTTATCAGCAGTACCTAAGCAATCCTGTAGATGAACACATTGCTCCCGGACAGACTTTAATGACGACCTCCTCCGATGGTAGAAATTGGTCCAAGCCAGAAGTGATTTTCCCTCCTTACCAGCCTCCTACTGGAGTTCGTATACCGGAAGGATATGATGGTTATATGATGCACCAGAGAATGGGTTTTTATGTAAGTAAAAATGGAAAACTTCTCACTATAGCTTTTTATGGACATACAGAAGACCCATTTGAGAAAGGCGGCATTGGTAGGGTGGTAAGAGAAGTGAATAAGGATGGCAGTTATGGGCCTATTTATTTTATCAGGTACAATAGCCATACGGATTGGGATGCTTCCAACACCTCTTTTCCCTTTTACAAAACAGCTACTGACAAGGCATTTATAGCTGCTTGCGAGGAATTACTTGCGAATACACTCGTCACCTTACAATGGAGGGATGAAGACATTGGTCTGGATGGATTTTATTCAGGAGAACGGGGAGGAGAAGCATTTTCTTATTATTCCCGAAAAGATGGGAAAATAGTAGGCTTTTGGAAGCGATCTGTAACCGCTATATCCGAAGATGGTGGCAAGCACTTTTCTAAGTTCGTAAAGGCATCGACACTTACCATGGCCGGCGGAAAGGTATGGGGGCAGCAAACTGAAGACGATCGTTACGCACTGACCTATAACCCCATAGATATTGACGAATACCGGTACCCGCTAATTGTAATCAGTTCAGATGACGGAGTAATTTTTGATGACATGGTTTTGGTTCAAGGCGAAGTCCCAGCCAGAAGATTTTATGGAAGATGGAAGGATTTTGGGCCTTGTTATGTCAGAGGCATCGTAAAAGGCAATGGAAATCCTCCTGGTGATGACATGTGGCTAACCTATAGCATGAATAAGGAAGACATGTGGGTAAGCAAGGTACCAACTCCAATCCGATACACTGTCAATGGCCCAATTAATGATACCTTTGACCAACTTGTAGAGAATGGGGAAATTCCGAACTGGAACATTTATTCGCCCAAATGGGCTCCTGTCAATATAGTGAATTCATCTAGAGTACATGGGCTGGCATTGCAACTCTCGGATGAAGACCCTTACGATTATGCGAGAGCGATCCGAGTATTCGAGACAAGCCAAGATGTAGAAATCGGATGGGATTTTATGGTACCAGATACCAATAAGGGTACAATGGAAATGGACATTACAGACCAGTTTGGTAACCGACCTATACGGTTAAAATTGACCCCATCTGGAAATCTAATCTATTTCTCAGGAAATAAGGAAATTAATTTGGGAGAAGTCACCCTCAATAAATGGAACAGCATAAAATTGGACATTCATGCCAGTATATATGGACAATATGACCTGTATTGGAATGGTCAACTAGTCGCCAAAAGTCTACCCCTTATAGAGGCAGTAAAATCAGTTGAACGGATTTCCTTTAGAACCGGGGAATACAGAGACCTTCCCAATAGAAAAACACCCAATGAGGACATTGAACCTCCATTGCCTGGCGCTGACAAAAAAGTAGCATTGGGAATATTTTATGTGGACAATGTGTTGGTCCATCCTAAAAGGTAGGCGCTATCGAACTTCCTATCCAATTTACTGAGAGGCAAGCAAATAGGTATTCAAAGTCTTTACAATAGATTTTCGCTGGTACCAATCATTGTAAACAAATTCAACTTGTTCAAAAAGCTGGTATCCGAATTTATGATTGCTAAAGGTATCCACTAATGACAGCACCAAATCTACATTTTCAATAGGTTTACGGAACCTTATAACTGTACTGTGTGCTGTGACCAGTTTGTAGCGCTTGTCCAATGACTGTTCCACATTCGAAGTAGCGAAAGTATCCCTAAGATTTTGCCTAAAATGCGCTAGCGAATCATTTAGAGGAAAACCTTTGATAATTAAACATGAAGGAGAGGCGAACACTCCCTCAAAGTTTAGCTCTATTTTACTTATTCCTTTTAAGGCATTTTGAATAAGGCTATCGTATTTATTCAGATCAATTTTTTCCAAAGAGAATCCCTCGTAACAAGAAACAATGGGCATAATAGTGACATGCATGTCCGCTGCTTGATAGAAATATTGATCAGGAATAATTTGTTGAGCTTTAAAAATAAACTTTTTAAATGCTTCTTTCAGCTGTGTATCAGGCCTAAGAAGTAGGGTCATTCCCCTCCTTAGATCCCTTGGGTTGTCCAAATCAAGGTCTTGAGAAAAGCCCTCCTTGTATATTGTGGTTAAGGCTGACTTATGCAGATTTGCATAATGATTCCTCAGTTCCATTAGACTGCGTCATATTTTCTAAAAATCAACTGAAGCAATTCCAGCACTTCCTCAGAATGGATGTCCCAATTCAGACTCAAAACAAAACTCTGATTAAGTAAATCAATTGCTTCAAAGAAACTATCCGTTGCATCCAACTCGAAAATGGCCTGATCCATCAAATCCGGATTGCCCTGAAAAAGCCTTTTGGTAAACATAATCCGCTGATTGATCCCCATACCTTCTTTCAAATGGGAAATACTTCCTTTCATATATGGATTTTCCTCAGCATCAAACTTGGCCCAGACAATTGACGGATCTATCGTTTCAATCCGCTTTTCATTGGAAGATTTATCTTCCTGGATTTCATTTGAGGATTCCACTTCCTGTTTTTCAATAGCTATTTCTGTTGATTCAACAATATAATGCTTCGGGGCCTCTTCCAACTCTTTGGCCACTTCAGTTACCATTTCATCTGTTGCCACCTCAGGTATATCTTGGATTAGCTTATCAAAGTTCAAGGCCAATATTTTTTGCAAAGGCTCGAGCAATACTATTGGTTGTGAGGAATCACTGATTTCCTTCTCAAAACCTTCATATAGTTTTTGTTTCCAAAAGAAGTTCCCTGAGTCGACAGCCCAGTTCTCCGCTGCAGTAACCCAGGACTCCCGGTACCATTTAATGTATTTTTTCAATTCCTTTACATAGGAAACAGGTTCTTTATGCCCTTCATCCAAAATTTGTTCAATAAAAGCAACTGGATCCACTGCCAGGTATATGGTTTTGGCCACCGCTTTACTTAATAACGGTTCGAAGTCTATCCGCTCAATTTTAATGGCTCTGGAAAGCACATTCATAAAAGTGGACAATGCTTCTTTTACAACCTTGTCCTGAAAGTCAAAATAAGGGTTTTGAGCGAAGGAATCGGTCTGTTTTTGCCAATCCTCAAAAAGCTCTCTGATAACCATTAAATTAAGTTGAGAAGAATGGGTTAGCTCAATAATTTCTTGTCCACCAATGTATCTCTGGTGGGTAAAATGATTGTCGCAGATTATTTGAGAAAAATCTCTGGAATAACTGTCAATATAATCCTGATCTAAAATCATTTGTTTCGTCATATTACTTGAATTTTTCCATATTGTACAGAGGTAAAGTTATGTAATTTATTCTTTAAATAAAGAAGCCAATAGAATTGTAAACGCCAAATTCACTTCTGACTTTCTAAAACCTTTAAACACCACACCTCATTCAGGATAAACCAATTCAATGTCAAATACTTACCTCTTCCCCAGTATCATCCTCAAGGTAGTACCTCCAAGTTAAATTTTAAATAAAATTCACGCTGGCAAAAGATTTTGCACTTAGCCGTGTTAGAATCTTTTAGGTAAAATCTTCATTTCTCGCCTTTTTTGGCATAAAGAACAAAAGGCAGTGGATTCGGAAACATCTGTAGCTTAAAACCGTCCTGCACAACTAAAAACCAGCCAGTTCTCTTGCCATTTCATCAGTTCTTGAAAGGCGCATGGACAGGCCATTTCATATTCTATTGCTTAATCTGCATTTAATCTTTATTAATAAATATAAATCAATTAATTTTGGCTGTTTAATCATTCCACAAATTTATGTTGGTCTTGATTCAATCGCTCTGTTTGATCAAATCAATTATAGAGATTTTTTACCATATCCAGAATTTATGTTTATTGAACCATCTTTAGGAAAAACCGGAAAACATGGCCCAAAGGGGCAATTAGAGGTAATATGCGGTTCAATGTTTTCTGGCAAAACAGAGGAATTGATCAGAAGGCTTAAAAGGGCATTAATCGCCAAACAAAAAGTGGAGATTTTTAAACCTGCCATAGACAAAAGGTATGATGAAAACAATGTCGTATCGCATGATGAAAATATAATCCGATCTACCCCCGTACAGTTCGCAGAAGATATTTTGCTACTCGCGGGAAATTGTGATGTTGTGGGGATCGATGAAGTTCAGTTTTTTGATGCTCAGATTGTACCGGTTGTAGAAAAACTTGCAAAGGCTGGTACAAGGGTGATCATTGCCGGTTTGGACATGGACTTTGAAGGCAAGCCATTTGAGCCTATGCCTCAATTATTGGCCATTGCAGAGTATGTCACTAAAGTGCATGCTATCTGCATGAAATGTGGTGATCTTGCCTCTTTTAGTTACAGGTTGTCAGCGGATAAAAACAAAGTAATGTTGGGAGAAAAAGAAAGCTATGAGGCCCGCTGTCGCAAGTGTTTTTATGACCTTTAGGTAATGGGCCAATGCTGAGAAAAACGATTGGTATTGTAATTGGATATACGAAATACAGAGAAACTTCGATAATCACCAAAATATTTACCCGGGAACTAGGGCTCAAATCTTACGTGGTAAACGGGGTAAGGAGTACTAAGTCTTCGTCTAAAATCGCCCTTTTCCAACCACTATCACTGGTTGACCTTGTCGTTTACGATAAAGAAAATGCCAACATCAATAGAATTTCTGAAATAAAATCAGATGCCAGTTTTCAGCGGATCCCTTTTGATTTTATTCGCTCGGGAATAAGTATGTTTGTGGCTGAAATATTAGGTAAAGTAGTTTATGACAACTATCAAAATGAATTGCTTTTTGACCATCTGAAAAAGCAAATTTTAGCATTAGATGCTGAACATTACCAACCGGGATTATTTGCACTTAACTTTTTGATAGGTACCTCTCGCTACCTGGGATTTGAGCCTGAAGATGCAGCAGATTTTTTCCTACAGCTCCCCGTAGATCAATCAGGAAGGATATACCAAAATAAAGTCCAATTTTTAGACCAAATTCTAGAAAGTACCGACCATACTCCACCAGTGATCCCGGGAAATGTGAAAAGGCAATTATTGGACGATTGGATATTGTTCTATAAAATCCATATGGACGGATTTGGGGAAATAAAATCGTTAACAGTACTACGCACCTTGCTTTCCTAAAGCAAATAACTACTACTTACTCTACTATAATATTCCGTGTTTCGCTAGCAAAGACTCCGCTTACTTCTTGGCCATTGGCTGCGCCGACTATACTAATCTTCAGGCTATGAGGCCCTTTTGAGAGTTTTGACAACTGCACAGGCGCTATCTCTTGCGTGAAATACTCCTGCCCATCTATCTCAATTCTTACTTTCACACCATCACTATCTGGCCCACCACCCAAATAAAGAAAGTCCACAATCACTGACTCATCCCTTGCATATGATTGCTGTTCACCGGGAAGGTGCAAAATTAAATACGGAGCATCGTCTTCAGGAAAAGGCCTGGACCCGCCTACTGTAAAATCTCTCGCAGAAAAATTACCATACTCCTTTAATGCAAGACCTTCCTTATTGAGCAGAAAAGCAACCGCTCTATAAGTTCCTTTGTTTAATTCCAATTGGAAATTAGGCATACTATACGCTTTTGGCGTAGCACCATTTAAGGATAGCATTAATGGGTTTTCTTTGCCCAAACCATGGTTACGAATATTGAAAGAAAAGGCCACTTTCCCCTCCTTGAAGTTTTCATTTCCTAAGGGGTTATAAATATCCAGCATTGCATCTGGATTCATTTCAGCTTGAAGATGTTCAAAGGTGATTTTTTCAGCCATTTCTTCTCCTGAAGCAATGGAATCTGTGATTTGCTGGTTACTCAAATTTTCTGATTTATTGCTTGAGGAATCACAAGAAATCATGGCTACCACTACAAATGCCAATCCGAAAAAATTTTGGTAATATTTCATATTTGGTTGTTCATAAGAATCTAACGACAAAGGTACATCAGCTATTTTAATACCTGGAGAAAACACTATCAAAAAGGCTATTTCCCATTTACTGACTTCACCCTACAGTTCTGTCCACTCCGCATTATCATTTTTTCCAATTTCAGTCACCAATTGAAAATCTATTGTGTAATCCGGCTTCAAAGGTATTTATTTTTAACAATAAAAAAATTACCTTGCATTAAACTTAAAAATCAAATGGGCGAAATTTTATTTGAAGAAGTTCCATGTCTTGACTTGGCAGATTTTGTTTCTGGTGACAGAAGAAAAAAAGCAGCCTTCGTAAAGGACCTAGGAGAAGCTTACGAAAACATTGGTTTTGTGGCTATAAAAAATCATGGCCTCGACCAAGACTTGCAAGACGACTTGTATGCGGCCATTAGAAATTTTTTCTTGCAACCTGATGAGGTAAAATCCAAATATGAAAAGCCTGAAATAGGTTTTCAAAGGGGTTATGCTGGTAAAGGAAAAGAACATGCAAAAGGCAGAAATACCGGGGATCTGAAAGAATTCTATCATGTAGGTCAGCCACTTGACTTGATTTCAAATGATGATCCAGTAAAAGAAGAGTACCTTCCAAATATCTGGCCTACGGAAGTCCCGGGATTTAAAGAAACTTCCTTGAAGGCATTTCAGACTTTAGAAGCTGCTGGAAAAATAATGCTTCAGGCCATTGCCTTAAATTTGGGACTTAAGGAAACTTATTTTGACAGCAAAATTGAACATGGGAATTCCATCTTACGCTCTATTCACTACTTCCCTATAAAAGAGACCGAATCGGTTCCAGAAGATGCCGTACGAGCTGCAGAACACGGAGACATCAACTTTATCACCTTACTGATGGGAGCCAGTGCGGACGGGCTTCAGGTTTTGCGAAGAGATGGAAAATGGATTCCTATCACAGCCCTACCCGATCAATTGATCGTAAATGTAGGAGACATGTTGGAAAGGTTGACAAATAAAAAGCTCAAATCAACCATTCACCGAGTGGTAAATCCACCGCGGGAACTTATGCATACGAGTAGGTATTCCATTCCATTTTTCCTGCATCCCCGAACTGAAATGGACTTAAGTTGCCTTGACTCATGTGTAGATGAAAACCATCCAAAGACCTTTGAAGACTGCACAGCTGGTGAATTCTTAGAGGAAAGATTAAAAGAGTTAGGGCTGAAAAAATAAAAATCTCCAATGACGGACATCAGAAAGGTACGGTATTATATATATCTTAAAGATGTGCTCGTACTTTCTCTGACAGCTTTTGGAGGACCGCAAGTATTTTTGGCCATGGTTCTGGACATCATGGTCAAAAAAAGAGGCTTTATCACAGAAAAGGATTTGCTAGAATTAAATGCCCTCTGTTTGGTATTGCCAGGGCCTACTTCTACACAGACCATATCTGCAATAGGCTTTAGAGTTGGTGGGCCACTTTTGGCCTATCTTTCTTTATTGGTATGGGTACTCCCAGCTACTATTCTAATGATAGCCACAGCCTTTTTGATAGAGTACCTACAATCCAACACCAAAGGAGAGCTGGGATTTGCAAAATTCATCCAGCCCATGGCCATCGGATACATTATCTACGCTTCCCAGATCACAATAAAAAAAATGATCCATACGGTGGAAGCAGCCATTCTTATGATGATTGCAGCATTTATTGCCTTCTTTTACAACTCCCCCTTTATTTTCCCTATCATGCTGCTTGTAGGTGGGTTGATCACCACACATAACTACAACAAACAACCAATAATAGAAGAGAAATCGGAAATAAACATCTCCTGGTCTAATTTTATTTTGTGGGCGGGGGTATTAATTGTTGCGGCTATTTTAGGACATTACACTAGATTTTTACCGGTAAGATTATTTGAGAATTTTTACAGAAATGGGTCTCTTATTTTTGGAGGTGGACAGGTGCTCGTACCTTACCTCTACACAGAATTTGTGGAGTTTAAGCACTACCTCAGCTCGGAAGAATTTTTGACGGGTTATGCCATTTCTCAGAGTATTCCAGGACCAACTTTCAGTATTAGCTCCTATATAGGAGCATTGTCTATGCGCGAATGGGGAGCCACAGGAATGATTACCGGAGGTCTGGTAGCCGCAGCTGGCATCTTTTTGCCTGGTACTTTTCTGATATTTTTTGTCATTCGGTTTTGGGATGCCTTAAAAAAATACCGCCCTGTAAGAGCAGCTCTGGAAGGCATCAATGCCGTCAGTTGCGGAATGTTAATAGCGGCCGCCTACCTATTATTTGAACCAATGGAAAACAATTTCATCAATATAATTATTATCATAGGCACCTATGTTTTATTAAGGTATAGTAAAATTCCTTCTCCCATGATCATTGTATTAGGAGCAGGTATAGGACTGGTATATCAATGGACCATAAATAATCTATTTGTTTAAAACTTAATGTGGAGAAGTTATCCATTTACCTGATGCATTTCAATCAAATTCAGTCCATTGTTTCGATTCCCAAGAATTCATAAATATTAAACATTTATGGGTAGCATCCCGGATCTATTGTCACTGTAGCGTTGAAATAAATAGATATAAACACCAATCCCAAGAGGTAAAAAACAACTGAGCAAAAACATGCCTTCGTGAAAATAGGCCAAGGAACCCCATTTCTGCCAAATGTAAAGGCCTTGAACAAACAAGAGCATCTCAGAACCTATAAACCCCAGATAAAACGGCCAAATCGCTGGTTTTAGCACACCTTTAGTAGCTCCTAAAGCATACGCATTGAAAAAGGAAAACATCAAGTAGGCAGAGAATAAACCTAGCATATTGAGGTGAATAAAACCTATAATAAATATACGAAGGAAAACAGCCATTTCGGTAAGCGCTGGCCCTACGAGCAGGGATTGAAAACCCACCCGAATAAGTCCTACAATTAAAGCCAGAATTAAAAATGGTTTGGCTGGAGAGGAAAACAATATTATTGACGCAGTTTTTCTTTTGAAAACAAAAATAGCTCCTAATCCAAAAAGCTGAATAACAACACCGACAGCATTGGTATAATAACTCCAGCTCCACTGGTAGGCCCAGAACAATACCAATGCAAATGTCAAAATCTGACTACTTACCATTAACCAGTAAATAACACGAAACCCTTGCCATGAAATGCCCAGGTTGAAGTCTTTTAAAACAAGGGTCAAAAGGGCAAATAAAAGCCAACCATTGAACTGAAAATGAAGGTAAAACTGAATGGCGACCTGGTACAACATCCCTCCACCACCTCCATTTCCCATGATTACAGCTACCGCCCAAACACCAAATGTGGATAGAAAGAGGAAACTTAAGGCGGTTTTTATTAAGAGGGTTATTTGTGCATCTTCCTTATTATGGTCTTTCCATACCCTAAAAGCAAACAGATAGCTCAAAACAATATGTAGGGATGAAAAGAATATGGAAAATCCGGCATAGCCTTGCAAGGGAAAAGCTATCATCATACCTGTTACCGAGAATTGAGTCAACCAAAACAACCAGGTATAAATGGATTTGGAGGCCAATTCTTTGGGTAAAAATCTACCGTGAATCATAATAAAAAACCCAATGTACAACCAGCCTAGCAAAGCCACATGGGAATGTCCATGCAACATGTTTTTGTAATCCATCCAATTGATATCCCATACAAAAGCTGCCCTTAGCAACAAGCCCATAACAGAAGCAATTAAAAAATTAAGCATTGAAATTAAAATCCAGGATTTCTTCATTATTCGACTGTATTTGTATTGGACATTCGTGCAATCAACGCCCTTACCAATAACCTCACTAAATCATATAAAACAAAACTACATATAATTTAAGATAGTTTTATCTTTTTATATGGCACTATGCTAAATACCTGGCTATCGTCTTATTTTGGTAAGAAAAAGAAAAGCTGATCATGTCTATATTGTTGTAGGCCACTTATTCTATTGAATCATTTGGTAAGTAAGCATTTAGGAAAAAAAGTCAACTTAAATTTTGAGTTTTAAAATATTTATCTACATTTGTAGAGTACAATATCAAATGTAGAATGAAATTATCCAAATCCGAAGAAAAATTGATGGAGTTGATCTGGTCGAACCAGCCCATATTTATGAAAGAATTATTGGAGGTCCTTCCAGAACCCAAACCTGCACCTAGCACGGTGGCGACACTACTGAAACGCATGCAGCAAAAAGGATATGTGGGATTCAAGTTGTTTGGAAATTCAAGGCAATACCATGCTCTCGTAGAAAAGCCTGACTATTTTTCCGGACAGGTGAAAACCATCATAAAAGATTTTTTCTCTGATTCACCGCTGCAGTTTGCCTCTTTCTTTACCAAAAAAGCTGACCTAAGTACGAAAGAATTGGAAGAAATTAAAAAACTTGTTGAGACGGAAATTGAACTAAGAAAAAAATGATGCTAGACCTGATCAAATTTATCGCCTGCTCGGCAATCCTTATGCTGCTCTTCCGCCTTTTTCTGGCCAAAGAGAAAACTTTCCAGTTAAACCGAAGGGTACTTATATTTTTGATTCCTGTCGCCATGCTTGTTCCTCTATCTAGTATACCAGTGTTTCTGCCACAGACAAGCTCTGTCCAGGAAAGTCCGATCCAACAAAGCTATCTTCAGCTAGTCCAATACCAAGGCAATCAGATTATTCCTCCATCCTCTTCCTCAGAAGCCCTCCCTCCACTATTTTGGTTTCTGATGGTCTATTTGGCAGTTTTATTTATTCTACTCACAATAAAAATAAGTGCATTGAAAAGGTTAATCAACTGGACAAAAAAGGACTCCTTGCAGCCTCTGAAGGGGGCCATGCTTGTGCTATCAGAAAAAGTTCTATCTCCTTTTAGTTTTGGTAAATTCATTTTTATGCATCCTTCAACTTATAGAGAAGGCAACGATAAAACCGAAATGATCCTAAAACATGAGCTCGTTCACATCAGACAAAGACATTATATTGACTTGGCAATAATGGAATTCCTGACAGTGGTTTTCTGGTTCAATCCAATCGTATTTATGGTAAAGAAAGCCATAGTGCTTAACCATGAATACCTTGCCGACCAAGATGTGCAAAATATCGTCCATCCAATAAAATACAAAAAACTTCTGCTAAAACTTACTGTTCAAAACACTTCTATGGCATTGACAAGCGCCATAACTTCTTCAACGCTTAAACACCGTTTAATCATGTTAAATAAACCCTTAAAGAAAACGACTATGCGCCTTCGAATCGCCTATTTTAGCTTATCGACATTATTGATAGTTACTGGATTTTCATTAAAGATCAATGCCCATCAGCCCGATCGGATTTCCCCAACCATCCAAACACAATCATTTGGATACCTATACAACACATTGGATAAGCAACCCGAATTCAAAGGGGGAATGGCTGCCTTTTCAAGTTATGTCCAAAATGAAACGAAATACCCCTTAAATACTCAAAAAAATGGACTTCTAGCTAATATAAAAACGACAATTCCTGTTTACTTTAATTTGAGCGAAACTATTTCTGCTTCTGACAATCTACCTAAAGGAGAAATAACCCTTGGAGAGACCATTTTACAAAAGGATGAGTTAAAAGTTAATGCTAAATATGCCAATGGAGTGTGGAAAGGTTCTGTCCGGGACCCAAAAGGAAATCTACTTCCGGGTGCCATTATAGTAATAGAGAAACCTAAAACAGCAACGGTAGTAGGAACGGTAACAAATGTTGATGGAAATTTCGCTTTAAAAGCAAGTTCAACCGCAACCCTTAGTATCAGCTATGAAAATTATAAAAGCGTTAAGTTAAAACAAAATTGAAGCTTAGCATCCAATTAAAATAGACCTTGGTAAAGAAAGGATCATTAAAAATCAGTGAAGAAGTCAGTCTGAATAGGTTATATGGAAATACTCATGTAACCTATTTTTTTTATAATATAGAGGGTTTTAAACCCAATCTGATTAACAGTCCTTTAAATCAGTGTAACAAAAGACCAAAGCATAAAACACCACTAGTAATCACCCATTTTATTTATTCTGCAAATTTCATTTTTATCAATATATTATTATTAATTATATTAATTTATTAGCACTAAAAAAACATACAATTGTTTTATTACAAAATTTAATGTACTTTAAGAAGAATAATATTGTATTATATTACATGACAAATATCATGATTTCACCTAATTTTTGTTTTATCCTGTGCACCTGTCCCTCACTACCTTTACCCAAATAAACAGCACCAAAACAAGCTTTCAAAAATCACAATCTATATAAATAATAATTTATCATGGAAATAAAAAAAGTAAGGTCAATTAGAGGATATTTTTATCTTTTTATCCTTTTAATTCCGGTAATAATAGTTGGCTGTCAAAGCCATGAATCTGAGAAAAAATACACCCCAAAAAGTGTTACTGATTATTCTAAAATAAAGGTGTTTGGAGAAGAGAAAGCCACCCTTACTTCTCCACCAAACGTACCACCACCAGTTGGAAACAGGCCTGCAAAGAAGCTATTTGTGGAAATGGAAATCATCGAAAAGGAGGGTGAAATGGCAGACGGAGTTACTTATATGTATTGGACATTCGGTGGCACAGTACCTGGATCCTTTATCAGGACGAGAGTAGGTGACGTGGTGGAATTCACCATCAGCAATCATCCTGACAATAAACTCCCACACAATATAGACATGCATGCCGTAACCGGACAAGGAGGTGGAGCAGAAGCTTCATTTGTAGCTCCAGGGCAGCAAAAGGTCTTCTCTTTCAAAGTAATCAATCCAGGCTTGTTTGTGTATCACTGCGCTACAGCACCTGTTGGTATGCACATTGCCAATGGCATGTATGGTTTGATATTGGTAGAACCAGAAGGTGGTTTACCCCCTGTGGACAGGGAATTCTATGTAATGCAAGGCGATTTTTATACTGAGGGCAAATTTGGTCAACAAGGATTGCAACCTTTCAGTATGCAAAAAGCAATTGATGAAAATCCAGATTATGTGGTTTTTAATGGAAATGTTAATGGACTTTCAGGTGACAATAGCATCACTGCCAAGGTGGGTGAAAACATCAGGATATTCTTCGGAAATGGCGGACCAAATCTTGTTTCTTCCTTCCATGTTATCGGTGAAATTTTCGACAAGGTATATCTTGAAGGTGGTGAACAATTCAATTATAATGTACAAACAACCCTAGTACCAGCAGGTGGATCTGCCATAGTAGAATTTGTGGCCGATGTCCCCTCCAATCTGGTAATTGTAGACCATAGTATTTTCAGGGCATTCAATAAGGGGGCTTTAGGTATTCTATCCGTTTCTGGAGAAGAAAACAAGGAAATTTTCGCCGGAGCAATTATGGAAGGAATTTATCAACCTGAGGGAAGTGTCATTCAGAACATGCCTAAAAATGAACTTGAAATCGAAGCTCCGATAATTTTAAGCAAAGAAGAACAACTTATTGCCGGTAAAAACCTGTACATGCAGGCATGCTTTGCTTGTCACCAGCCTAACGGTGAAGGAATACCAAATGCTTTCCCTCCACTCGCTAATTCAGATTACCTCAATGCAGATTCAGACCGTGCCATCGACATATTGCTACATGGACTTTCTGGTGAGCTGGTTGTTAATGGCAAGTCCTACAACAGTATAATGCCTGCTCAACAAATGAACAATAGTGAAATAGCCAATGTATTGACCTACGTATATAACAGCTGGGGCAATAGTGGTAAAGTAATATCCCCCCAAATGGTACAAGCCAGAAGAAAATGAAACGCTGGATTATAATAGGGTTACTCATCCTGGTTCATTTCAATGCCATGAGCCAGGAACAAACAATGAGAAAAATTGATGGGGGAGCCTATATCCCGCTTTATGGAAATTCAAATGAAGAGGTGGAAGTAAAAGGCTTTTATATTGACCCAAAACCTGTAACCCATAAGGACTACCTTGAATTCGTAAAAGGGAACCCAAAATGGCGTAAATCTCAGGTAACTAGCCTATTTGCAGATAAAAGATACCTGGAAATTTGGGAAAATGACCTCTCCTATCCTTCAGCGTTGAAGGATAGTCCAGTCATCCAGGTATCTTGGTTTGCAGCAAAAGCATATTGTGCATGTCAAGGCAAGCGACTTCCTACAGTTGATGAGTGGGAATATGTAGCCATGGCCGACGAAGTGAAAGAAGATGCCAGAGGGGACAGTCTCTATAATTTGGCGATTCTAAGAAGCTATGAAACACCAAAAACCTATTTACTAAAAGTAGGCAGTAAACCAAGTAATGTCTATGGGGTCTATGATTTACATGGTTTGGTTTGGGAGTGGACGCTGGATTTTAATTCCATCATCATTACAGGCGAGTCCCGAAGCAATGGAAACACTGACCAAGGTTTGTTTTGTGCAAGTGGTGCATTAGGGGCCAACGATTTGATGAACTATGCAGCCTTTATGCGCTATGCCATGCGTTCAAGTTTAAAAGCCCGTTACAGCATGACCAACCTTGGCTTTAGGTGTGCTAAAGACATCAATTAATAAATTTCACCAAGGCCTAATCCGCCAAAAACACTATTAAAATGAAGAATTTCATCACCATATTGTTTACACTTGGTATCCTTCTTTCAGGATGCAAAGAAAAAACAGCTTCTACAAAATTAACACAAGAAGAAGTCAAGGAATTGAATGAAATGTCCATTTATAATTTACCAAGCCATTGGAATACGCAGGATGGAAATCAAATTTCGTTCATTGACCTTAAGGGACAGCCACTAGTGGTTGTCATGATCTATACGACTTGCCAAGCTTCTTGCCCGAGATTGGTTGCAGACATGCGATTTATTGAGAAAAAAGTAGCTGGAAAAACAGAAAATCAACCGCGCTATGTTTTGGTAAGTATTGACCCATTAAACGATACTCCTGCAAGACTTAAAGAATTTGCTGCGGAAAACGAAATGGTTGGGGATCAATGGCTATTTTTGCAAGGCACCGAAGACAGTATAAGGGATTTTGCCAACATCTTGTCGGTAAAATACAAACAAATAAACCCTATGGATTTTTCCCATTCAAATATCATTAGTGTATTTGACAAGGAAGGAGTATTGCAATACCAGAAAGAAGGGTTGGGCTTAGAAAATGATGAAATTGTGGACCAAATTATTGACATAAGCGAAATTTAGATTGGATCCCAATATGGGGTTTAATAAGTCATTAGGACGCAATTATTAGAGATGCAAAACCCTGTTTTGGTAGTATCATATACTATTTCAGGACAGCATTCAATCAATTTTCATCCTGCACAATTACTCCCTACTCTAATGTCTTAACTTAAAAGGCCTATGTCCTTATCCTTATAATAAGCTATTTTTAACTGGAACATTTCAGCCATCTTGGCTGCTCTCCAAAGTGCTTCTGTTGCCTTTTCACCAAAAAAATTTTCCCTGAGTGTTTCCTGAAACAATAATAACCAGCGCTCAAAATGTGTTTTATCTATGGGCAATTTTGCGTGCGGAGGAAAGGGACTCCCATAATAGGTATGCTCCTTCAATAAAACCGTCTGCCAGAAAGTGTACATTTTTTCAAGGTGTCTCTCCCAGTTGCCTTTGATTTTCTGCTCAAAAATTGGCCCTATCAACGCATCTTCCTTAACTTTTTCGTAAAAAAGATCAACTAATTTCTTGATTTTATCTATTGAATCTAAATCTCCCTTTTCATTCTCCACTTTACAATTAAATTAAAGATTATACCAGAATAGTTGACAAAGTAGCATTTCCTGAAGTCACTTCCACGGCAAGTTCCTTTATCGTCTTCTCTGAAAGCAATTTAGCCAAATTTTCTCTTATTATTTTGTATTCATTATGAATTGGACACGGGTGGGATTCTGAGCATTGTTTTAAACCTAGACCACATCCTTTGAAAAGCTTGTCCCCATCAATGGCTTCTACTAGATCCAGCAACCTCATGTTTTCCTGGTCTTCACTGATATAAAAACCCCCATTCGGCCCTTTAGTAGAACTTACTAAATTTTGTTTGGCAAGAGATTGTAGAATTTTAGCAGTAAAAAATTCAGGAGCATCTATTTCCTTACAAATGTCTTTGACACCTAATTTCACCCCTTTTGAATTCTGGGACCAAATGTAGATAACTGCTCTGATGCCATATTCACATGCTTTTGAAAACATATACTTTTAATTATTTAACCCAAAATTTATCCTCCCATTCTTCATTAGTAGGCTCATGGATAGCCGCTACTTTCCCCTCCATTTCATCCAATTCCTGGCTTTGCAATTCAACTTGCAAATATTGGAAAAGCTTCCTTTCTTCAAAACGAATATGGGCTTCTACCAGCAAACAGAACTCTGTTAATTGAACAGACAATTCGTCTTCTTTAAGTAGGTCAAGTTTCTTAAATAACTTTCTGATCTCCTTGTGTTGCCCTTCAACTTCTTTTCTAAGTAAATCATTTTTTGCCATGTACGAAAATATCACCTTTTCCTCCAGAGAGAAATGAGGTTCAAGATGCGTAGAGAAAAAATATTTCACATAATTGTACAATCTTTCAGGTTCAATTCCTTTACCCAGCCCCTGCCGTACCTTCCATACTAACAACAAGCCAAAATGATGATCTCTAGAAACGGGCACAAATGCCGGATGTCTCTTTAGCGGTTTTCCCATAACAGGCTTACTTTTTTATGGACTTATGTCAGCCCAATTTTCATGAAACTATTCAAAGGTAATGAGTATAAAAGTAAATTAAAAGACTATTTTATCTTTAATTTCCATTAATACCTTTTGGGCATTGCTTTCGCATAATCCTATCTCCATGCATTGTCAGGAATAGGTGTAATCAAAACAAAATCAGGCCATTTCGAGTCTGATATAGCAATGCTTTGCTGATATTGAAGTGACCACATCACAGAAAAATTATCTCCTATCTCAGGTCAAACGTATTCCCTTTACCTTGTCCTTCCTAAAACTTATTTAAACCGACCCTAAAACAAAATCTGTACAATAACTCACTGACTAAATTAAAGTGGGTCTCAAGCTTCAATAAGTCAGAATAGACAGTAAAATAACCGCTTTGGTTTGCTTTTAAGTTCCGGTCTTTGCAAAATAACCCAATAATTATCAGCCCCAGCATTTCAAGAATTACCCAACCAAAAGCAATCCCCTGATTTACTATCCAATAACCCCAATATATAAAAAGAATGCGGCCAAAGAGATTTAGCACAATTCTTTTGAACACTAAGTATCTTCAGTGGACCTATTGGGAAATCATTTTTTCAAAAAATCGACCAAAGGATTTATAAATCCATTATAATCTTCAATATGAGGCAAATGACCAATCCCTGGAAGTTCAACTAATTGGGCATTGGGAATTCTTTTTTGTGTTATTTCCCCCAATTCACTGTATAAGCCCATGGTTTCCCTCACTTCTTCAGTTACCAAAGGTTTACCAAGTGCTGTTCGATCTCTTGTGCCAATGATCAATAAGGTAGGTGATGAGATATTTTCAAACTCATAAACTACAGGCTGAGTAAAAATCATATCATAAGTAAGTGCCGAGTTCCAGGCAATGGTTTCGTAAGATGAATTAAGTGTCCATCCTGCTAAGAGATTTACCCATTGGTCGTATTCTGGTTTCCACTGATTGTCATAATAACTTTCAAGCTGGTACTTTTTGATGCCTTCATAATTCTTTTTCAATTCATTTTGATACCACCACTCAACAGGTTTATAGGGAACCTTAAGCTTCCAATCTTCAAGGCCAATGGGATTTTCTAAAATAAGTTTTTCAGTTGTCTCAGGGTACATTAATGCAAATCGGGAGGCCAACATGCCTCCCATAGAATGTCCTAAAATAGCCGTTTCCTTTATGTTTAATGAATCAAGTAATGCTTTGGTATTTAGTGCAAGTTGTTGGAAAGTATAATGAAAATGAGCTGGCTTTGAGGATTTCCCAAACCCTACCTGATCAGGAACAATCACCCGATACCCTTCTTTTGTCAATGCTTCGATGGTGGTTTTCCAATAAGCGCCATTGAAATTTTTACCATGGAATAAAACAATATTTTTCCCATTATAATGATCTGGCTTTACATCCATATAAGCCATCTTCAAATTTTGTTCTTGGATGTTCAAGGGCAAATAGGAAACAGCATAGGGGTATTGGTAATTTGAAAGCTCAATATCTAACCATTGCAAATTGTTGTCCTGAGCGGATGTGAAATGGTAACTACTTAAAAACAAGATTATAATTAATATTCTTTTTGTCATTTTATGTACTTTTTAAATTTTAAAATGCTGGATTTCGATCTATAGGCACTAGCAATGCAACCACACCCTTCCCTCTTTAAACTGCCTATTATTTTGGGTTTTTGCCATTAAACCATGTCCAAGCCATTGGCTGTTTTTCTGAAACACATTTTACGGGCATGCATTAGAATAGTTGTTAACTTAATTCTCCTAAGATCCCCGCAAATTTCCTTCCAAGCTTGATTACTACACCTTCTTGTTCCTCAAATATTGATTCCTGATGATGCCATTGGACACAAAATAGCTTGTGACTCTCCCTTTCAGTTAGGGAGGCATCGTATAAAATTAGATTATTTAAAAAGGGTTTATTGAGATTAGGTTGCTATTTATTGAAGCCTGAGGGAATCTATAGGCACCAATAGCAATATTAAATTATTCATTTAAAGTTAGTCATTATCTCTTTAAAATTCCATATCACCACTTTCAAAGCTGTCCATTTGAAAGTCTGCTATTTCGAAACCTTTTCCCTGGTTTCCATTCGTAAAAGCAATGACCTTCATACCTGCATTTTTTGCAGCCAGCATCCCTGAATAGGAATCTTCAATTACAATGCATTCTGTTGGATTGGCACCCAACTTTTCAGCAGCGCTGAAATAAATAGCAGGATCAGGCTTGCCTTTTACTTCTGACTCGGCAGATAAGGTTGCATCAAATAAATGTAAAACGTCTAATTTCTTTAAAACGACAGGGATTATTCTACTTGGGGAGTTTGTTGCCAAGCCAATTTTATACCTTTTGTCTTTTAACTTTTCGATAAAGGGTTTTACACCTTCAATCAAGCAGTCTTCAGCCTCAATTAAAGCAATAACTCTTGACACGACCAACTGTTCTACAACTTCTAAATCAACATTTTTCCATGGAAATTTTTTATACCAAAACTGCGTAACTTCAAAAGTGGTCATGGGTTTGGTCAGGTTAGCCTGTTCCTCCGTTACCTCAACACCTAAAGAGGTGAAAACTTCAAATTCTGCCTGCTTCCAATATCCTTCTGAATCGACTAAAACGCCATCCATATCGAATATAAAGGCTTTGCTATTGCTCATGTTCATCTAATTTTCCGCTTTTCAATAATTCTTTCCACCGAAGTTAAAATTGCATTTTAATTATACGTAGTCAAGCATCAGGCCTATATAAATTTCATTTGGCAATATCAATACTAATGTATTCCACGCCAATTAAACATATTGAATGTTCTGGCAGTAGAAGTCCCAAGATTTCCATTGGAATCAATCACTATAAACAGTACGGCGTATACACCTGGATCCTCAGCCGTTAAATTTTCCGATAGCATAAATTCCAGTTCATTATCAGACAGGTTTTCAAAGACCTTATTCAATACAACATCTTTTTTGCTATGTCCTTAGAAATTGAACCAGTTTCACAGCCAACATCCAAAACTAACATCCCTTTTTTAAGAATGGGCTCAGGTGTTCGATAGTCAGTTTTTAGACTTCGGTCATCAAATATTTTTGTGCTAGCATTTGCGTCCCTTTCAATGGGTTTGTTCCCTTTCATTTGCTTGTAATTCTCCTTCCATTAACGTTAATGGTTACATCCGGTTTCGTTCTTCCTGAGATCCTGTTTCTCGGTTTCTTTTCACCTTCACTTTTTGATTGCCAAAAGGTATGGAAAAAGTCAATTGAAAAACCCTTTCGGAGAAATCATTGTCCCCAAAAGTTCTAATACCCAACTCGGGTTGATTGTATTCCCATTCATGAACACCACTGGTTGCAGTGATGTCTTGAACACTAAAAGTAAGTAAATGCTCATTCTTGAATTTTTTACTAACCCCAATATTTATATAATGGTGAAGGTATTTTACCTGGTCTCCATCAATATACGGGCTCATGTACCGTCCATCAATATTAGCTGTCCATGAATTGCCCAGGTCAAAAACATTGGCAAGCTGAGCAGTAATGGTGAAAACACCTTTTTTTAGTCGATACAAATGTACTTATGCTAAAGAAATATCACGAAATAGCTTGTAATTAACCATAGTATCAGAAACGGTGAAGTCTGTGTATTCACGGGTGATACCCTTTAGTCAGCATATGAAATCACCAAAACATCAACCTAGGTTGGCTTCAAAACGTATTGTTTTGCTATGTCTTCAAATCCGGATTAAAACCAAAAAAGCCCCTTTTAGATTAATTAAAACCTGTAAAGGGGCTAAAGTGTAAAAAATTGAGAATAGTCTAAAAAGTTTTATGCCATCTGAAAATTTAATTTCATCTCAGCCAATTGGGCTTTCACTCTTTCCAATATCAACTCATTTTCATTGGACCAGGAAAATTTAAAATCCTGATAATAAGCAATCCCTTCAGATAAATTCTTCTTGAATTTATTGATATAAACCTCCATTTTCTTTCCATTTTCAGGCAAAGCATTTTCTATGTCTCTTCTAAGGTGCTGCAAATAGAGTTGTAATTCTTTTACAAAAACATGTGGACGCTCAGGGTCTAAGGTCAAGTTTGCCTTTCCGTAAATGTGGTCTACCATTTCCTTTAAGCTAAAGGAGCCTTTGAAATAGGCCAAATTAGGACCTGGACAGATGGTTACTGCTTTGAGGTTCCTTCGGGGTGTTTCCCCAGCGCTCAATAATGCAGGAGCACCTAACCCCTCGCAAAGGCAATCCTTTTCTAAAACTTCTGTTAAAGCAGCTTCGGAAATTTCACCCGCTTCCCATTGTTTGACTTTTAGGTTTTGGTATTGTCGGGATGCGGTACAAATTGGTTTGTCTGTAAACTCAACATTTGAGGAAAGGAGCTTTTTATAGCAAGGACTCCCAGGCTTCCCTTTGGCAATTCTTTCCTTCCGCTGAGATTCAGCAGTACTTGTTCTCAGGTTATTGAATGGCACTCCCAGTGGAGAGGCTCTGCTCAGGTAGAAATCAGATTTTTTGGCTTTCAGCAGTTTATCAAAAGTCTCTTCATCCACACTTGTGGCTTCAGGAACCAGTAAAAAAGGACTTCCCCAACCAGTGCCATCCAATTCGTATTTTTCCAACAACATACGGTTTTCATCCGCATTACCTATGCCTCCCTGATAAGTGATTTTAGGTTTGATATTATTCGGTAATAAGGGTTGATTCTTTTTACTCAAAGCATCCTGGCAGATCGCCAAAATTTCTTCTTTAAGGCTCTCCCTATTTAATTTAAAACTATCTAAAATCGGTCCTGCAAGAAAGCCATCCGTAGCAAAGGCATGACCACCACAGTTCAACCCAGATTCAATACGGTATTCATCCACCCATAATCCTTTTTTGGCAAGGAACTTGCCTTGAATCAAGGCAGATCGGTAATCCGAAACTTTTAAAATAATTGGTTTTTTAATGAGGCCATTTTTATCAGGAAAAAAGTCTTCAAATTTCTCAGCATAGCCATAAAGAGCAGGATTCATTCCAGCAGAAAATACCACACCACCTCTTACTTCACTTTCAGCAAAACCTCTTAATGCGGCCAATGCATCTGAAAACTCTCTAGGCAATAAAGTACCATCCTTGGCATAATTGAGCTTGTCTATCTTCGTCATAATATTGACATCGATATTACCCGGGACAATTGCCTCCCTTAACGCTTGTTGGAGTTCAAGTTTTTCCTTACCTGTAGCAAGTTTCATCTTAGAATAAAGGCCGCTAAGGGCATGATCGAAGGGCAATAAATCGAAATATTTGTCTATTTCCAGCCCTTCTCCAAAATTTTGTTTTTTTAATTCTTCAATTTGACCATCAACAGTACTTTGTAAAAAATTAAGGTAAGCCTTTATCCGTTTTGCTCTCGAATCATCAACTTTTTCATTTATAGGTTCAAATTGGGTTGCGGTGGAATAATGACTACGCATGTCTTCCAACAACTGATCATCCATGATGGATACTACAGATGAGATGCCAAAACGAACAACTTTTATAGGGGTATCTACGGTAAAACCCAGACCCATTACAGGAATGTGAAAATTATGAATTACAGCCATTTTGTTAACTTTAAATTGAATGCTAAGCACCTTTGAAAGTGCTTAGATTGAAAACAAAATTACCTGTATAAGACTTCAAAAAAGATTAGCTTTCTCAGCTTATAAACTGACTTTTGTCAGGAAATAAGCTGAGAAAGCAATAGTCAATAAAAAACTAAACTTTCAAACTTCTGTATAGAGCTCCCCATGGCTCTCTCATTTTCCTGATAAGCAACTGGTTGGCTGCAAAGTTATCTTTAAACTGCTCCTTTTTTGGGTCCCAAACCAGATCCTGCTCCAACATCATTGCTATATTTCCTAAATGTGCAAGTGAAATGGATCGGTGACCGACCTCTGCAGGAGCTACTGTTTCCTCACCGGAATAAATGCAATCTATAAAGTTCTTAAAGTGGTTATCGCTGACATAAAGTTGTGTCTCATCAGGTCCAATTACCGTGTCTTTCAAATTTTCAGGATTGATTTTATGTTCTCCACGTGTGGCCCAGGCAGAACCTTCGGTTCCCTGAAAGGTTACCCCAAAGTCTTTGTCACTCTGAATGATTAGCTTAACATCATTTTCATAAATGCACTCAAAATAAAACCGGGTCGCCGTATTCCATACCGGATGATCCGACCAGACCGCCTGGGCATTTTGGATTTTCACTGGGCCTGTAAGCTCAGTACCCATACCCCACTGGGCAATGTCAGGATGATGTCCTCCCCAGTCTGTTACATTCCCTCCTGAATAGTCCAAATTCCAACGAAAGTTCACGTGGGTTCGACAAGGACTGTAGGGTGCTTCAGGAGCAGGCCCTAGCCACATATCATAGTCGAAATCCTTAGGCACTGGAATGGTTTCTGTCAAGTGCCCTGTCTTTCCAAAATCAGGCGTTCCTCCTGGTAATCCGCAAGTGACGGTATGAAGATCTCCCAACCTCCCATTTCTCGCGAGCTCACAAACCCTCCTGAAATGGTGACTGGATCTTTGCTGACTGCCCGTTTGAAAGGTGACACCGTATTTTTTAACAGCATCACTCATGGCCCTGCCTTCGTCTATTGTTAGTGAGAGTGGTTTTTGGCAATAAATATGTTTTCCCGCCGCTGCCGCCATCATCACGGGTATAGAATGCCAATGATCAGGTGTGACCACCTCCACGGCATCGATGTCTTTGCTTTCTAATAATTCTCTAAAATCAGTAAATCCAATAGCCGATTGGTAACTTGTTTTGTTTTTATCCGAATAGTAGTCATCCACTACCTGCATGATATAATCCCTCCCCGCTACTTTACCATTCCAATATCCTGAACTTTTTTTATTGACATCACAAACCGCCGTCACTTGAACACGCTTGTCTGCTAAAAAGTCTTTTACATCATTCCCAGCCTGATTCCCGGCACCAATAAAACCCAGGTTAATCCTATCTGAGGGTGCCACAAAACCATTTTTTCCTAGTGCAGATCCGGGTATGATCGTTGGTATTGTAAGCAGGCTGCCAGCCGCCAATACCGATTTTTTTAAAAAATCTCTTCTCAAGTTTTTCATGCCTCAAAATAACGTTAATTCAGTAAACTGACAAACGAAATTTCAAAAATACACTATAAAACAATACTATGTAAACATTGAATACAGACCTCAATGAACAATAAAGGGATAGAATACATTCTTCAACCAAAACATATTATAGCAGCGCATGCACTTCGTTTTGCAAGGCGGGCACCACTTCATCTTCAAACCAAGGGTTTTTCATTTGCCAGATTCTATTCCTAGGCGAAGGGTGCACCAAAGGAAAAAACTTTGGAAGGTAATTTTGGTAATTCCTTACCGTTTCGGTTAAGGTTTTCTTCTTCTCCTTTCCCAGGTAATAATTTTGTGCATACTGCCCTATCAACAATACCAATTGAATGGCTGGCATCTCACGAAACAAATCCGCATGCCATTCGGGTGCACATTCGGGTCTAGGAGGCAAATCCCCACCCTTGCCCCTTCCAGGATAGCAAAAACCCATCGGCACAATTCCGAAAACTTCGGGGTCATAAAAAAGAGCCGCATCCACTCCCAACCAAGACCTTAGATTCCTCCCACTCGCATCGTCCCAGGGCACTCCACTGGCATGCACTTTGGTTCCCGGAGCTTGTCCTATTATTAAAATTTTACTTTTGGAATGTGCAGATAAAACCGGCCTCGGTCCTAAGGGAAGGTGTTTCTCACAAATCCTACAAGCTCTGATTTCTTTAAGAAGCTTTTCCATAAAAGTCATTCATTCACATAGAGTGCCAATATAAATAGGTATGTCTTTTTGACATCCTTAATTTAAGATATGCATATCCTTTTTCATTCTGTTATATACTCACTATTTAACCTTTCCTTTCAATAAGGTTTAATTTTGGATAATCTGGCTATACTAGGAAAGAATTTAAGCCATAAACGACATATAGCCTAAAATAACCATCCCTACCACTACATGTATCAGGTGAAACCCGGTAAGCAACCAATAAAAAGTGTAAAACATATTGTCCCACATCTCCAGTCCGGAACTAAGCTTCTCGTAGTACTCGTAACACTTCAATGCTAAAAACAATCCGCCACCTATGAGGGTGATTTTCATCAACTGTTTGGCTTTGTCTTTCCTTCCGCTTCTGAATGCCTCCACTGCCCTGGCCATCGTATATCCACTAATCAATAAAACCAGGGTGTTGATAGTGCCTATAAATGAGTTCAAATGCAATCTGGCATCATGAAAAAGCTCTGGCGTCAAGTTACCATAATAGGCCAAACCCAGCAGTCCTAGCCCAAAGGTACCCAGCTCTAGAAAAATTATGATCCAGAGCATAATTCCTCCGGGAGGATAATAAATGTTTTTATAGGATATTTTTCCCTGCATTTGCTCCATTGTTTTGTGTTCTAGCTCTATCAGTATTATTGATACTTGATCTTCTCATATAGTTTTACAAGGGATTTCATGAGCTCGACTGGGGAGGTTAATGTCTGGTAGTGATTCTGCCCAAACATCTGAGGTAAATAATATTTTGCCTGTGCCTCTATGGCCAAGGCATAAGAATTAATTTTCCTTTCATTCAATTCCCGCAAGGCTTGTTTGACATCCTGTATTCCATACTTTCCTTCGTACTTGTCAAAATCGTTTGGCTTGCCATCCGAAATCAAGATGACCCATTTATTTTTACTAACATTCTGAAAGTTATAGGATAAAAAACCAAACAGATTGACAATTAACTTCATAATACCGGTTAAAAAACACCTTACATCCCAATATCTAGACAATTTTAGTCCATTCCAGGAACATTCAAAAACCACCAACCGATCTATCTTACTTACTTACAGAAGGTTGAAATCCGAAAATATTCAATAAAACTTGACAATTAGGCTTACAATTACTATGTTAGTTCATAAGAATAAATCCATGAAATCTCCCAAGCATTTAATCTTCCTGTATAGTATCTTCTTTTCACAAATTCTTATTTCTTGCCAAAAAGAGAAAACAGAAACGGCTACCGAAATATCACTTGAAATAAGGGATAGCATTCGCATCGACTATATTGGATTGCTTGACTTAATGGACATTCAACCCAATAGGGAGCGTCTGCTGTTTCACGATCCGCAAAGAGGCATCATTTTGATGACTGATTTCAAGGGGAATCATTTGCTAACCATGGACAAACGAGGAGATCAAAAAGACAATTACGGCAGGTTTTTATGGAGCACTGCCAAAATCAAAAAAGAGGACCATGTCTCACTCGTTTCCCACAAAGGATTTTTTGAATTCGATGCGGAAGGAAACCTGGCCAGGCACGAACCATTTGAGGAAGAGGTTCCTTTCTTTGCTGGACGTGCTGCTGCCGACTCAGAATTATTGGAGCACAATGGAATATTGTTTCAAAAAGGGCTTGTGGCCCGGGGCGAATACAACAAAACGCAAGACGAGTATTATGATCAATTTCAACTACTAGTGAAGTTTGATCCGGATAAAGGTTCTGCCGAACGGATTATCAATCTTGAAGAAAGCAGTCCTTTCCGAAGCTCAGGACGGTCCTATGAAATTTCAGAAATGAATCCATGCTTTACCATTCTGGATGACAAATTGCTGGTCATTGCCGGGACAGATCCCCATCTCAATGTTTATGATATTAAATCACCTCACCAATTGCTGGATAGGAAACGCATCGATTATCCCAATTATCAGATGGGTGAAGGGGAAGATAGAGCAAAGGCCGACCCTAAATCCATTGCTTATGATGAATCTGCCGGCCGCACTTATTCCCTAAAAGTTTATAAAGATTACCTAATCAGTTCCTACAGCTCTGGCTACGATCTGGCAGATAAAGAAAATTACAAAACCATCAAGGCAAGGGAGGATTATAAGGTTTTCAAAGAAAAAATTGAAGGAAAATATCATCCTGCACTACTTGTTATGGATCATCAAGGGGAAACTATTCAAAGCATAAGCCTACCTGATAATTTGGATCACCGTCAATTTTTGGTGCGCGACGGGGAGCTCTGGTGGCTTTCCAAATTCAACACCGAAAAGGAAGAAGATTTTGTACAAATCTATAAAGTAGAACTAGTCAACAAAAAATAGGCGACACATTATTGGGTCGCCTATTAGATAATATTCATATTAAATCCTTTGCTATCCCCAATTACAGGGCCATGTCATAGCCACCAAATCTTCTGAGGTTGTATGTCACTGTAAGCATGAAGAACTGCCTTAAAACCTGAGTTCTGACATCCTCTATATAGACATCTGTTACATTTCTATTGATACTTGCATTCTGATTGAACAAATCAAAAACGGTAAGCTTTATCTCTGTTTTATTGCTTGGAGGAATTCTATACCCAATATCCATATTCGTTAAAAGGATGCTCCTATCAAATTCATCGCCTAGACCAGTGTAAAGCTGGTGGTTAACACTTGTGCCTACGAAAACACCTCCAACAAAATTCCAAAACAGGTCGGCTTTGGTATTGTGGGTATAATAATTATTCTCCAAACTTTCCTGTAAACTACTTCTTACCCAATTAAAAGTGCCTCGTGAAGAAAGGTTAAAATCAATGCTTTCACTGATATTACTACTCAGGTTTATCCCCTGTCTGTAAGAAGTATTTTTATTGTTATTCAACTGTCCATTGATAATACCGGGACGGTTACGCGTACTAAAACTAGAATTAACACTCAGGTTACTTTTCATGAATTTTAGTGGAAACCCATAACTTCCATATAGCCTATACACGTAATAATTATCAAGATTTACAGGCTTTGTAAATTGACCCCCTTGCGCCAGGGCTACATCATTTTGAATAAGGGTATCCTGGGTAGCAATAAATGTTTCATTACCGATGTAATCATTCCTGATGTTTCCATAAAGGAAAAACATCCAGGAGCGATTGGTTTCAGGATTAATAATTCTATACCTGGTGAAAAGCCTATGGCTGTATTCCTGATTTAGTTCAGGATTACCGGTAGAAAGCTGCAAAGGGTTGGCATTACTGATAACATCCTGCAATTGCCCGATGGAAGGTGCATCTGTATCGGTATTGTAATCAATTCTAATATTACTGAATTCCCCTGTTTTATAATTGATTACCGCTCTTGGTAGAAAATTGGAAAAAGACCGCTGTGTATTTTCAAAACCTGGGAATAACCTGTCACTGTCAATATAAGCAGCCTCATAATTTAGGTTAGTGAAAAAGGAAAGCTTTTCTGTTTTATAACTATAACCAGCTCCTCCTCTATGGGTAATATAACTGTTTTCGAATCTATTGGTCAAAGTACTATCAATCTCAATTAAACCGGTTTCTGCTTCCTGAATTTCCACATCTTGGTTGGTATCAGAATTGTTATTTGAAACCCGGTATCCAAAACGAAGTCTGGATTTTTCACTTATAGGCTCATAAAAATTCAAGCCAGCATTGTAATAAAAGCTATTGTACTTGTTTTGCTTGAATTGTATAAGTGAATCGATATTGGCATCCTGAAAATTCGTCGTGACAGCCACCAAATCTGAATTGCTGTCACTTTTGTATTTACTTGTATAAATATAGGTAGAGAATGCCCTCCCTTTTTTATCAAATTTATACCTGTAATTCAAAGAATTGGCAAAACTCATGGATTCTCGAGAAGAAGTGGTCTCATTTTGATTCCGATTAATCAAGGTATTCTCATCATAAAGATTGTAGGCATCCCTAAGGTTGACAGAATTCCTAAAATCCAAACCTATTCTGGGCTTCAAAACCAAAGCATGTTTTTCATTGATTTCATAGTCTATTCTCGCACTAAACCTGTGGCTTTGCGTTTTTGTATGGTAGTTTCTGTCCTCATTGTACAACTGAAGACTATCATCGGGTAGAATATATTCTCTGGAAGAAGTCCTGTTCAATACATTGTCTCTGTCATTGAAAAGGTAGTTCCCAGTAACCTTTAATTTCGCATCCAGGTACTCATCAGAGAAGTTTGTCCCCAAGGCATTGGTATTTGTAATTCCCGGAAGTTCACCTACAGTTAAACCATCATTTGACCCTCCACTACTACTTTCTAAACTTCCCAACTCATCTCCTCCAAAATTTTGTTGGTTGATATTATTACTCAAACCCAATACAGAAAACCTTCTTGCCCCATTGAAGAAATTCATATTTCCTCCAGCAATATAATTGTTGTCCGTGCCGACACCTCCATAAAACTTTCCGAATCTACCCGCACGCATGTCCGGTTTTGTAATGATGTTTATCGTTTTTATGGTTTCACCATCATCAAAGCCTGTTAACTTTGATTCTTCACTTCCTTGGTCCAAAAATTCAATCTTTAATACTACTTGAGCTGGAAGGTTTTTCAATGCAGCAGCTGGATTGTCGCCAAAGAAAGGCCTTCCATCTACCAATACTTCCTTTACTTCCTCGCCTTGGACCTCAATGACACCATTTTGGATTACCACACCCGGCATCTTTCGAACCAATTCATCGGCATCAGCCTCTGGTCTGGTTTTAAAAGCATTCGCATTGAATGCCACTGTATCTCCTCTAACTTCTCCGGTAAGCGCATCGGCTGACAATTCAAAGGCCTCTAGTTCCTGACCATCACTTACAATCTCAAAAACACCCAAATCGCTTCCCTCAGGGGATGTTATCTGCTTTTGAAACACTTGATAACCGATGAAAGAAAGCTCTATTAGAAAGTCTTTAACTATTGGCCTATCAATTTTAAACTTTCCGTCAAAATCTGTGTAAGTTGATTTTAAGGTTTCACCGTCTTGGTTTTTTAAAAAAACATAAGCGCCAAACAGAGGTTCCTTGGTTTGGCTATCAATGATGGTTCCGGTAAATTGCTGCTGGGCAAAAATACTGGAAGTAGTAAAGAAAAAAAGGAATACAATAAATATGGGTGATTTGATAGACATGAAGTAATAAATTATAGAAATAACAATTGGCTTGATTAAAATCGAAAGCAAATTGAGCATGAATCAATAACTTTCAAATGACAATTATGCCAAAGTGAACATGACAGGTTTGTAAGGCAAATTACCCAGATAATTAAAGAGGTCGTTTTCCAGAGAAAATCAAAATTCACGATTAAAAAACCTCAAAATCTTCCAATTGAAAATAAAACCAATGTTTATTTCAATAAATAGGGAAAATTTGTTTCTGACAATTAGGGCTTTAAAGCTTTGGAGAGAAAATTCTTTTAAATGGGATTTGCATTAAAAAAAAAGTCCTGTTACATTTGTGACACTAAAAAAGAGCAAGTCTTTTTTAATCTTATGATTGGCCGATGGTGTAACTGGCAACACGTCTGGTTTTGGTCCAGAAGAGTCCAGGTTCGAGCCCTGGTCGGCCAACAGTCCAAGTCCCAAGTTGATTCATTCAACTTGGGACTTTTTTTTGTCAAAAAAACCAAAAAACATCCCAACATTTTTCTCAGGAATATTAATACTTTTCAATCAGGGGGCGGGGAACCATCACTTTCCCAGGGCTTAAAATACAAAGCTATTGATTTTATTGCTATGTCTTGGAAGAGTTTGCTTGGATTAGGCAACAGGAAAATTAATGCTTAATAAAAAAGCTGTTATTTCCCAGATCTATCAATAAAGTAGTACTAAAAAAGAAATAGACCATTTTTTCATTGCCAAATCTATAGCACCTTCAACATTCACAATTTCATAATGTCAATAAATTTAAAAAAAACAATAGATTTGTAATTACTGTAATCGGCTATCCAATACCGCTTAATTTACACTTATTGATTCCAGAATTAAGCCTTCAATAGCAACCTATTTTTCAATTGTACTTTATTCCCACAATATAAATCCATTTCAAAACCATGTTTTCTATAAAAACTGTACTACGTTCAGGCATTTTGTCTGCCCTAATTTTGATACAACTCTCCAGTTATTCCTCAGCACTTGCCCAGGAAACTGTTACTGGCTATGTATACGAAGACCGCAATACCAATGCGATCAAAGACAGAAATGAAAAAGGAATCAAAGGCGTAGCAGTCACCAATGGCAAAGAAGTTAGTCTGAGCAATGAAGACGGAAGCTATAGCCTACCCGCCAGTGAGGACATGATCGTTTCAGTTATTAAACCTGTAGGCTATGCGGTACCGGTAGACGCCAACAACCAACCCCAATTTTTTTACATCCACAAGCCCAATGGATCACCAGAAACTGGTGAAAAAAGGATTCTTCCCACGGGAAAACTACCCAAATCAGTGGATTTCCCATTGATTGCGCAGGAAGAAGACCCTAATTTCTCGGTACTCTTATTTGGAGATCCTCAGGCAGATGACCTCACCAATGCTGGCTACTTTGAAAAAGCCATAATTTCTGAGCTTATTGGGGGCAAAGGAGCTGCCTTTGGAATAAGCTTAGGTGACCTTGGTGCTAGAAATTTATTTGACAACTATATCCAATCACTTGGGAAAATAGGAATTCCATGGTACAATTTGCTGGGAAACCATGACACCAACAGCTATAAGGAAGACAAACTCTCAGATGAAACCTATGAAGCCAGCTTTGGTCCAACCAATTATGCGCTGAATTATGCCAATGCTCACTTTATCGTATTGGATGATGTAATCACACCCAACCCAACCGGACAAGGCAGCTATATAGGCGGTTTTAGAAATGACATACTGGAATTTGTGAAAAACGATCTTAAACATGTTTCAAAAGACAAGCTTATCGTATTGGCATTTCATATCCCCATTTATGAGTTTGAAAAAGGACCGGATCAATTCAGGGAAGGAGATCGACAAAAACTCTTCAATTTGCTAAAGGGCTATCAATACACCCTCTCCCTTTCGGGGCACACCCATTCCCAAAACCACCATTTCTTCACCACCGAAGAAGGTTGGCCCAACGCAGGTATTCATCACCATTACAACCCTGGAGCCACTTCAGGCGGTATTTATATTGGACCCAAAGACAGCTATGGAACACCTTCGGGCATTATGCGTGATGGTACCCCAAAAGGCTATGCCTTCCTCAATATAACTGACAATACCTACAGCTATGAATACGTTCCTTCCGGAGAAAACGACTGGAAAATGAGTATTCATATGCCCAAAATTGTACCCCAGGCAAAAAAATACAGAGGGGAAATTACCGTAAACTTTTTTCAGGGAAGCCCTAGAGACAGTGTAAAATACAGGGTGGACAAAGGCGAATGGAAAGCTTTGAACCTTGTACCCGAATACGATAAATTTTTGTTGGACATCCTCCATGAATGGGACCATGCTGAAGAACTTCCATGGGGAATAAGACCATCCACTGCTTTAATCTCTTCGCATATATGGAGTGGCAGAATTCCTTCCGATCTCCCTTTAGGAGAACATACCGTGGAAGTGCTGGCCAAGGACTGGCTAGGAAGAACCTATACGGCAAAAAAATCATTTAAAATCGTTTCTGATAATCAGTAGGTAATGGTTAATTATTAATTATTAATTGTTAATTAGGAAGATAGACTACCGGTGCCTGAGCTTGTCGAAGGCAAAGGTGTTTTTACGCAGGAGAAGTAGTGATGGAGTGGGTGGGGTAATATGGTAATTGTTAATTATTAATTTTAAGGAATGGTTTTTTGGGCAGGTTGGTGTGGTGGAGTGAGTTTGTGAACGGGTGATCCAGTGAGCGGTCGAGCGTGGTTGGTTTCAATTCCAGATGGGTGCGATTAAAGGCTTAGTGATCAGTGATCGGGTGATGGGGTGAGCGAGGTGGGCTACCGGCGCCTGAGCTTGTCGAAGGCAAAGGTATTTTGAGCGAGAGGTAGTGAGATACCCGGCTCTTCCTCAGCAATGGATTAGTTTAGGAATGTCATTAAAGGGAAAAGAATTACCATTAGGGTAAAGAATCACGTTGCAATTCCAGATGGGTGCGATTAAAGGCTTAGTGATCAGTGATGGGGTGATGGGGTGAGCGAGGTGGGCTACCGGTGCCTGAGCTTGTCGAAGGCAAAGGTGTTTTTACGAGGGAGAGGTGGTGATGGAGTGAGTGGGGTAATATGGTAATTGTTAATTATTTAATTGTTAAATGTTAATTAGGAAGATAGACTACCGGTGTCTGAGCTTGTCGAATATCCGGTGCCTGAGCTTGTCGAAGGCAAAGTGGTTTTATCGATATTGTTGCCAATAAAGTGCATCAATACTGATAAAACCATTATTTGCTTTCCAATTTCCTATTCGACTTCAATAGGTAAAGTTTATAAACTTAGCTTAAACCCTCCATTAATCACAAAACCATCCACAGGGGCATAAATATCCCTGAACTGAGGATCGCTAATGTTACCTGTGTAAATCGTATCAAACCTGGTCTGCCGGGTATCCAGCATGTTTTCAAAATTCAGGAAAAGGGAAAAATACTTTCCAATTTTCTTTTCGGACATGATTCCCGTGATCCAATAGGATTTCCCGGTACTGCCATCTGAAAGCTTTTGGGGACTGAAATAGTAAGCTTCCAGTCCGATCCAGAAATTCCCATGTTTTTCATACATCAATACATTGTTCAGTCTGTGTTTGGCCACCAATGGGTATTCGCTTTCTTCATTGTTATAATGTTCATTAACATCAGCAAAGGTATAGCCCACGAAAAGTTTAAAATCATGGTAACTCCACTTCATATTGGCTTCCAAACCTTGGGTATTGATATACCCATTGGGCTGTGTGAATGCATACATGCCGTTATTGTTTGACTGCAAAAGCATCGGATCATTGATCTGTGTATAAAACAGTAAGGCATTTGTACTTAGGCTTAAATCACCTGTTACAGGCCATTTGTAATTGACATCCAAATTAATCCCTGTAGAACGTTCTACACTGGTTTCTGAAAAGTCTATAGGGAGAATATTCCGGAAGTGCAGTCTTTCAGTATCTTCGGTAAACTGGGTAGGTGTTTTATAACCCAGTCCCCCTCCTGTCCTGAAGGTAAGTTGCTCACTCGGCTCGAACAGCAATGAAAAGCGGGGAAGCAGATAGGATCCATATTGACTTTGGTAATCGCCTCTCAATCCAGTTTCCAGGGTCCATTGTGCAGCCATGTTCCAGGTATTTTGAACGAAAGCTCCGGTAGTCGTATTGGAAAATCCCAGGTCATTGTCCGGATCGCCTTGTCTTTGATCAAAGTTTTCGGTCCATAGGTTAGCCCCTACAATCCATTCCATCTTTTCGCCGAAAGTGACATAATTCAGTTCTGAAAAGGAGGACACCTGCTTCCCACTAAAGACATAACTGGGTATAGCTATGGATCTATCGAAAAAACTGATACTGTTTTTCAGCTGAATGCGGGAATGGTCGGAAAAGCGATGGGTAGCGTCAAACTGTGTAGACAAGCGATCCGTTTCATTGGATTCAAAATATCCGGACTCCGTTTTGCCGACTACATAATCCATATTGCCTCCCAGCCTATCCTCAGTAGTAAAGTTAAAGCCAAGGTTAATTTCTGTTGCTTCATCCAGGTACCAAAACACCCGAGGGTTGATGGTATACCGTTCAAATTGAGGAATCGCTGTCAGGCCAATATCTGCCGGATCATAGGCTGTTCCTTTATTATAGGAGGCAAATACGGTGGTTCCAATCTTACCGTACCTTTCCGAATAGAAACCACTAAGATCCAAGCCTAGAGCCGAGGTCCCATTCAGCATAAAATTCAGCTCCCGGTCTTCACCAGGGGTTTTAGAAATTAGGTTTACCAAGCCTGCAATGGCTCCTCCACCATAGAGTGTAGAAGAAGCGCCTTTGATTACTTCTACTTGCTTTAGGTCAAGGGGAGCAATCTGCATCAAGCTTAAGCCCCCTGAATAACCGGAATACAATGGAAGGCCATCTCTAAGTAATTGGGTGTACTTCCCATCAAGTCCCTGAATTCTTATGCTTGAGTTATAACTGGTTGCTGAAGTCTGCTGGGTCTGAATTCCGGTGCTTTCGTTCAGTAGCATGCGGATATCACCGGGTTTCATGTTCCCTTTTTCCGCAAGTTCCTCTCCCGCGATAACCTCTACTCTTGTAGGAATATCTTCTATGGTCCTGCTGCTCCTTGTGGATGAGATGACCACCTCTTCCATTTCCTCATGCCCATGTTCCATAAATAGCGTCAGCTCTTTTTGCTGATTGATGGGAAAGGATTTCTCCAATTTTATGGATTCATAACCCAAGTGCGTTATTTGGACTGTGTAAGTACCATTCGGGATTTTATCTATGGAAACTTTTCCTTGAATATCACTGGATGCCCCTTTCTCCAATTGTGGAAAGTAAACGTACACGCCAAATAGGGCTTCGTTCGATTCCTCATCCTTGATCGTAGCGGTAAATGTATTTTGTGCCAAAGTAGTGCCATAAAGGCAAAGCAATAACAGTATGGTGACAATGTGTTTCACGGTAATTAATTAATAGTTAATTGATTGAAAAATTATGGTTCGTAATTAAACCCGAAATATGCAATAGACATTCCTTTTATAGCTTGACATTACTTTCTATGCTGCTCTTAATCGTGAAATTTCATGAATTCCAAAAACCCTGTAAAAGTTTTTTTTTATAGCCAAGGGTGTAAGCCCTTGGGAAAACCACAAGAACAACCTGATTTTGACGGTATTGTTGCTCTTTTTTCTGCAAGAATACCGCCAAAATATTTACTAGTAGATGTCTGGTTTAAATTACCTTTAGGTAGATAGGGTGGTTAAGCCTTTGGCGGCTTGAAAAAGGATTTTACGAGAATAAAAGGCTTGAATTCTGGTCTATTTCCAGAAATGGTGTCATTTACCTCCTGAAAAGATAAAGGAGGAAATTCCACTTCCTGAAGTACAACGCCCGGACAATGGCCACAGGTAAAAAAAGGGGAACATAATCCCGAGCTGGGAAAAGCCCCTTGAACTGGGTCATCCGCACAAGCATGACGAACATCATCCGCGCAGCTTTCCGATGGTGGGCAACAAGGAAGAATGGATAGGCACAGCACTATAGGTGTCATGATGGCTATGAATAACCTCATGATAAAAAAGTGCCTTTTGTTCTTTTGTTCCATTTTTGTAACTCCCAATCGATCGGAAATAAAATTTCCGCATTTGTTAATTTGCTAGGCAAAGTTATGGAATTCTCATACTATTAAAAACCAATCTGGAAACGAATGTTTAGATAAGCACCTAATTGGGTTTTTACTCGTGATAAGACAAAATGAATCAGCTAATCTTAGCCCAGTTCAGGGTTTCAAAATCATCCACTTGGTTGCTGTTTGAAGATTTCATCTTTGCGACACAAAGCTAAAACCTCCAAACAGCATTATTTATATAAAACAGGGAAAAAGAGATGCTTAGGTTCGTATTTCTCTTCTCATAAACAGATAATAAGAAAAGGCAAAGCAAAGTAAGGTGGCTGCTATCAGCCCTGTTAACTGTGGCCAAACAATCAGCAGACTATCTCTGATTGAAAGTGGTGAAGGAATGGCCCCAGCCATTTGTTCCATGGTAACAGGTCCCAAACTCCTAACAGATGGCATTAACAAGGTAGTGGTAGCATCTGCATAGAGTTGACTTGGTGCCAATCGAAGAAAATTCAATATCATTTCATTGAGGTGCATTACTTGCATTTGTGACAATTCACCCGAACCAGAGGTTAGCATGGTAACCACCATATTGACAACAATCTGATAGAATACCGTGAAAAACAACCAGATACCAATTGCTGTAAGTGCAGAAGTTGATGCCTGTTTAAAGACAATGGAAAGTAAAATAGAAAGTCCTAGCCAAAAGCCTACATAAACAGTACAGAGCAGCATAAAACATAGAATTCTTACCAGCTCTTCAACTTCTATCATAACCCCAGTAATGAGCATTCCTCCTCCTATCATCAGTAAAGAAAGTGAGAGCAACAAGGTTCCAACCAGAATAAGGGAGCTGACAAATTTGGACAAAAGCAAATTGTCACGGTAAACGGGCTGAGCCATAATCCGTGTCAATGTACCGTTTTGTTGTTCCGAATTAATGGCATCAAAGCCAAGGCTGATTCCCAATAAGGGGCCTAAAAAATTAAGAAAAACATGAAACGGTGGCAATGTCCCTTCTGTAGTTGTCAGTATTTTAAGGTACAAGAAAAGGCTTTCCATATCTTTGACCTTTGCCACGGTGTCTTTTATATTGTTCATGGCCACGGCAGTGGCCGCCCAAAAGGTAAGCACGATAAGTACCAATAAAATAATAAACCTCCAACTGCGTATATGATCAGCTATCTCCTTTCTCACCAATATCCAAAAGGGGTTTCGCTTATTATCATCGCGCATAGAAGCATTCTTATCCAACGCATTTATGATTCCTTTCATTGATTTATAGTCTACTTTATATTGTTTTCAAAATACTTTTGATAAATATCCTCTAGTCCATATTCTTTCTTTTGGACCCCTGTGATAGGATATCCTTTTTCCACCAAAAACCGGACAATATCAGGTGTAACATCCTCATCCCCTGAGATCCATGCATCATGAGTCTTTACTGAAATTTCCTTAATTGAGGGAAACTGTAGTAATTCCGGTTCATGTTTCCATGGCAGGTCAATTGGATTTTTAAAAGTTACATTTAACTCAAATGACTTTCCAGAAAAAAGGCGGTTAGAAAGCGAAGCGATATCCCCTTCGATCAGGAGTTCACCTTTCACAAAAATCCCAACCCTATCACAAACCTGCTGCACTTGATGAAGGTGATGGGATGAAAGCAATACTGTAAGTCCTTTTTCCCTACTTAACCGTAAAATAAGAGACAAAAACTCCTTAACCCCACTCGGGTCAATACCTAAAGTAGGTTCGTCCAATACCACAACCTGAGGTTTTTTGATAAGCACTTCTGCCAAACCTAAGCGTTGCTTCATTCCTCTTGAATAGGCTGCTGTTTTTTTATGAATGGCCTCTTCTGGCAAGCCGACCAGATCCATTACGGCTATGGCGTCTTTTTCGACTTCACTGCGTGGAATCCCATTCAATTCCCCGATATACATCAGGTTTTCCAAGGCAGACATATTATCGTAAAACCCAACATTGTCTGGCATATAGCCCACGACTTTTTTTACAGCTATGGGATCATTGGTGGAATTAACCCCACAAACATGAGCCGTTCCAGCACTGGGCTCAGTAAGCCCCATCATCATCAGAATAGTGGTCGTCTTTCCTGCCCCATTTGGGCCCAACAGGCCAAATATTTCGCCTTTATTTATGGTGAGATCCAATTCATTAACCGCAGTGAAAGTGCCATATTTTTTAGTAAGGCCTTTCAACGCTATTACCTGCTTATCCATGACCTTTTTATCTTCTTCCGAACTTTCGAATCAGTACATAAACAAATCCTACGGCGATCAATATTATCAAAATACCGATACCTCCAGACAATAGGGATGTTTTTACTGTCACCCGATAGGTTGCCGTACTTGTGCTTTCTGAATTTTTGGCAGTGAACTTACTTACATAATCTCCTGCCAAAGTTTTATTAGGAACTGATAAAGTAGCAATCACATCTGCACTTTTTCCAGGCTCAAGCTCTTCCAATTCGGAGGGAGAAAAGCTTACCTCCCATTTTGATGGAGTATTTGCAGTAAGTGATATTTCATTTAAAGGAAGTGAACCTCTATTGATAACTTTTAAGTGGATTTCAGTATTTTTTCCTTCCGTAATTTCACCACTTAAACGGCCTGAAGGGGTAGTAAGCTCTAAATCATAGGCGCCTTCTACAACTGCCTCAAGCTCCAGTTCCATCGAATCTTTTCCGGATTTTGCGAATACAGGGAAGCTATACTTTTTGGGAGCTGCATCATGGGCAGGCTTCACCTCAACATTGAGACTTTCCGATTTACCAGGTTCCAAATTAATAGAGGTGACTTGGCTTCCTCTGGCCTTAAATACCAGCCTCCAGCCTTTCGGTGCTTCTGCGTTGAGTTCATAAACCTGTACCTTGTCAGAGTTGTTTTGTAGGGTTGTCTGAAAACGAAAGGTCTCATTAACCGGGGCTTCTATATTGAATAGGCGTGCAGTAAACGAGGATTCAGAATTTAATTCTTGTGCTGAAACCGCAATTGGAATAAGGTGGAACAAAAGGACTAATAACAATGGGAAAAACCAATCCTTGCCCCTTCTGAGGCCTTTTTTTTGTAAATAATCGGCTGACATAATAATAAATAAGTGAAGTTTATAAATTAAATTAATAAAGTAAAATCTCTGTCTATTTATCGTATGATAGCTATCCTGATAGCGGTTTCAATTATAAAAATGAAGAAAAAAAAATACAAGTAATTAACTTTTTTTAACAAATAGCTACTGGGACTGGTGGGGAGGATAATTGTTAATTGTTAATTGTTAATTGTTAATTGTTAATTGTTAATTGTTAATTGTTAATTGTTAATTGTTAATTGTTAATTGTTAATTGTTAATTGTTAATTGTTAATTGTTAATTGTTTTTTTAGGTATATACTTCAAGAATCTATTACCGGCGTCTGAGACTTTTGGACTTCCGTATCAGTGCCTGAGCCTGTCGATACCCGGTGCCTGAGCCTGTCGATACCCGGTGCCTGAGCCTGTCGATACCCGGTGCCTGAGCCTGTCGATACCCGGTGCCTGAGCCTGTCGAAGGCAAAGGGATATTTGAGCGAGAATCCCCTTGTTTATTCGCTTTGATACTAGGGCCAGGCCTGCCAGGAAACAATAATAATTACGCGGCAAAAACCTATAGACGCCTGGAAATAAACATCTGTTTTATAGATGGTTACAAGATTTCATTTTTTAAAATTACTTGCAATTTTCAACTTTATCTACTAGCAGAATTGACCAAATCTTTTTATCTTTAAAGGTAACTCCTGATTCCTAGCGCAAAAGATGGAAAAACCAAAAGATAAAGTCAAAGAACCCTTTTCTCCATATGGAAGCTATTCCTATGCAGACTACCTGTCTTGGCAATTGGATGAGATGGTGGAATTGATTCGGGGAAAAGTATTCAGGCAGGCGGCAGCAGCTCCTCGTAGAATCCATGAAGAGCTTACGGTAGCCTTGGTAACGAGAATTCATGGATTTTTAAAAGGAGGAAGCTGTAAGGTATATACCGCCCCATTTGATGTGCGCCTTCCGGTATCTTCCAGAAAGCACAAGGATATCGATACCGTAGTGCAGCCAGACCTATGTGTAGTCTGCGATCGGGAAAAACTGGATGAACTGGGCTGTGTGGGTGCCCCCGACTTGGTCATAGAAATTCTCTCGCCAGGAAATAATAAAAAAGAACTGCAACTGAAATACGAGGTATACGAGTCCTCTGGAGTCAAAGAGTATTGGGTGATCCACCCTGATGAGCGTACCTTGTTGATCTATACCTTGGAAGGAGGGAAATACCGCTCCTCCCGGTTGTACACCATGGGAGACCGTGTGAATTCTCAGGCACTTACTGGATTAGAGTTGGATTTGGATGAGGTATTTGAGGAATTGTAAGTTCAAACGATAACAATTAGATCTCTTTATAACTGAGGAATATAAATAAGAACTATATAATTGTTATTTGAGGATTACATACAATTCCCAACTTTATCTACCGGCGAATTCGTTCAATTATTGTTATGTTTATTAAGCAACTTCGATTTGTGTGAAAGATGGAAAAGTCAAAAGATAAAGTCAAAGAGCCCTTTTCTGCATATGGAAGCTATTCCTATGCAGACTACCTCTCTTGGCAATTGGATGAGATGGTGGAATTGATTCGGGGAAAAGTATTCAGGCAGGCGGCAGCAGCTCCTCGTAGAATCCATGAAGAGCTTACGGTAGCCTTGGTAACGAGAATTCATGGATTTTTAAAAGGAGGAAGCTGTAAGGTATATACCGCCCCATTTGATGTGCGCCTTCCGGTATCTTCCAGAAAGCACAAGGATATCGATACCGTAGTGCAGCCAGACCTATGTGTAGTCTGCGATCGGGAAAAACTGGATGAACTGGGCTGTGTGGGTGCCCCCGACTTGGTCATAGAAATTCTCTCGCCAGGAAATAATAAAAAAGAACTGCAATTGAAATACGAGGTATACGAGTCCTCTGGAGTCAAAGAGTATTGGGTGATCCACCCTGATGAGCGTACCTTGTTGATCTATACCTTGGAAGGAGGGAAATACCGCTCCTCCCGGTTGTACACCATGGGAGACCGTGTGAATTCTCAGGCACTTACTGGATTAGAGTTGGATTTGGATGAGGTATTTGAGGAATTGTAAGTTCAAACGATAACAATTAGATCTCTTTATAACTGAGGAATATAAATAAGAACTATATAATTGTTATTTGAGGATTACATACAATTCCCAACTTTATCTACCGGCGAATTCGTTCAATTATTGTTATGTTTATTAAGCAACTTCGATTTGTGTGAAAGATGGAAAAGTCAAAAGATAAAGTCAAAGAGCCCTTTTCTGCATATGGAAGCTATTCCTATGCAGATTATCTTTCTTGGCAACTGGATGAGATGGTGGAGCTGATCCGCGGAAAAGTATTCAGGCAGGCGGCTGCAGCGCCTAGAAGGATACACCAAGAGGTTTCTATGGCGCTTTCAAATACGCTTTATCAATTTTTAAAAGGGAAAACCTGCAAAGTATATGTAGCCCCATTTGACGTGCGGCTTCCGGTTTCTTCCAGAAAACATAAGGACATCGACACCGTGGTTCAACCAGATCTCTGCGTGGTCTGCGATCCGGAAAAACTGGACGAACTGGGCTGTATAGGTGCCCCGGACTTGGTTGTAGAAATTCTATCTCCCGGAAACAATAAAAAAGAACTGCAACTGAAATATGAAGTGTACGAGTCCTCCGGAGTCAAGGAGTATTGGATCATTCATCCAGACGAGCGCACCTTGTTAATCTATACCCTGGAAGGAGCAAAATACCGCCCCTCTCGACTATTTACTTTGGGAGATCGAGTAATGTCTAAGGCTCTCTCTGGTTTTGAGCTGGATTTGGATGAGGTGTTTCGGGAATTGTAAGTTCAAACGATAACAATAAGATCTCTTTATCTGAAGAATAAGAACTATATAATCGTTAATTTGTTAATTGACAATTACAAACATTTCCCAAGATTTTCTATTGGCGAATTCGGTCAAATAATGTTATCTTTATTAGGCCTCTAGGATTTGCGTGAAAGATGGAAAAGTCAAAAGATAAAGTCAAAGAACCCTTTACCGCATATGGGAGTTATACCTATGAAGACTACCTCTCCTGGCAGCTGGATGAGATGGTGGAATTGATTAATGGAAGAGTGTTTCGACAGGCAGCGGCACCCAGGCTTATTCACCAACGAATCTCAGGGAAAATTTTTCACCTTTTCTATAATTTTCTCCAAGGAAAAAAATGCGAAATATTTTCTGCCCCATTTGATGTTCGTTTACCAGTTTCCTCAAAAGACCTTGACAAAATAGATACCGTAGTGCAACCGGACCTCTGTGTGGTCTGCGATCCGGAAAAACTGGACGAGTTGGGTTGTATAGGTGCCCCTGACCTGGTTGTAGAAATACTCTCGCCAGGAAATAATAAAAAAGAACTGCAACTGAAATACGAGGTATACGAGGCCTCCGGAGTGAAGGAATATTGGGTGATCCACCCTGACGAGCGTACCTTGTTGATCTATACCTTGGAAGGAGGTAAATACCGCTCCTCCCGGTTGTACACCATGGGAGACCGTGTGAATTCTCAGGCTCTCTCTGGTTTTGAGCTGGATTTGGATGAGGGGTTTGGAGAATTGTAAGTATACGTTATTCACTTAATTTACCTGATTATTACTTATCCTGAAAGAATTAAAAGGGAGGCTTGCTACCACCTTTTTATTTACTTTTCTGTATTTACCCAATTAGGATTCCCAATGCTTATTTGGGTTGGTTTAGCTTGTTATTTTTTAGCTACAGGCTTGCCCTGAATTTTGTCAGTGGTAAAAAAAGTAACCAACCTATCCTAATACTTCAGGGAAAATCCCGCCACTGAACATCTTTTGGCTAAAACCCGGATGCCTCCCGCGCATAGGCAAACTCCTCAGGATCTAATGTGATTTCGTAAGGATAAGAATTCAATTGAGACCCTTCGTCAATCATGCCTCTGCTTTTGCCACCGCATTGCTAGGATTTCTTAGCGCCAGAAGCTGAAAGGCGGGTAGTAACTAATTTACATAATCTGCATTATACTATGGAAAAATATTAAACATCAAACTTCTAATTTATTTATAGCCAAAACTTTACAATTTGAAATGTATCACCTAGATTTGTATTAGTTACCAACTAAACGAAATAAAAATGCTGAAAAAATTAACTTTGGATAGGTTGAATTTACAAGTATGGGCATTAGGAACATCTCTTTTAGATATTTCTAACAAGTGTGGTGTAGAAGAGAAGAAACTAACTGCTTTTTTTAATTGTGAAAATTCGCTGAACAAATCAGAAGAAGAATCCGTTAGAGCTGAATTAGTGCGAAAAGGATGGATGGTCTTTATGGATGCAGCTCAATTAAAAACATCTGAAGATCTTATAATAGATCTTCCTATGATGCCTTCGGATATTGTTAGACTAAAAAACACTGAACCAAGTGGGTATTTCCAATGGGGAAATAAAACCTTTATAAGGTTATATTGATGGGTATTTTTAAAACATACTGAGTTATTCAGTAAAGTCTGGATTGATTTTAATGGTTCTACACCTCTTCCAAAAAAAGTCAACACAGGCTATGCGGAACTCTATTGGATAATCCCAGTTTAATGCTATTATTGTGGTTAAAACACTCAAGAATTAACCCAAAATGAACAAATACATCCTTATTTTTGTCCTTCTCAGCAATTTATCCTTTACTATTTCCTGCTCAGAGCGCCAAAAAGACAATCAGGTCACGGAGCACAGTCCAAATAATTTTTTGCAGGACAAAAAATTTTTAGAAATATTTGATCCTAATCTTGTAGAGCTAAGCACCGAAGACAACCAAGCAAAAATCCTGGTATCCCCTAAGTACCAGGGTAAAGTTTTCACCTCTACCGCAGCAGGTGAAAATGGAGAAAGCTTTGGCTGGATAAACTATAAAGCATTTGAAGGCCCTTTAGACAAACACATGAATGCCTATGGAGGAGAAAGTCGCCTATGGCTTGGACCAGAAGGAAACAAGTACTCCCTATATTTTGAACCGGGAAAAAATATGGTGTTTGAAAACTGGCACACCCCAGCAGCCATTGACCATGAACCTTGGGAAAAAGTCAAGGCTAGCCCGAGGGAAATAGCCATGACCAAATCAACATCCATTACCAACTATCAAGGAACTGAGTTTAAGTTACAGCTTCAACGTACCGTTGCACTTCTGGAAAAGGAGGAAATCTTAAAAAACACGGCTTTGACAGCCGATGTTTCTGCCATCAAAATGATAGGCTATACCACCATCAATTCCATTCAAAACACCGGCGATTTCCCATGGACCCCAGAAACCGGAGCCCCCTGCCTTTGGGTTTTGGACATGTTTAGGCCTAGCGCAGAAACCACCATTGTATTACCTCTCAAGCCAAATGACAGCAAAGAAGGACTTACCACCAACTATTTCGGTGAAATTCCTGAGGAAAGAATTGCCATCACAGATAAATACCTATTCCTAAAGGCCGATGGCTTAAGCAGAGGCAAAGTGGGCGTATCTCCTGAAAGAGGCCTTCCTATGGCCGCCAGCTATGACCATCTCAACAAATTATTGACCATCACTACCTTCAATATTTCGTCTGAAATGCCCTACCTTAATCAGGAGTGGAACACCGAAGCTGATCCTTTTAAAGGGGATGCTGTCAATGCTTATAATGATGGCCCCTTGGAAGATGGTAGCCAAATGGGTCCCTTTTACGAATTAGAGAGTGTATCTCCCGGAGCATTTCTTTCTCCCGGCCAAACCATGGAGCATTTCCACAATGTATACCACTTTACCGGAAAGGAAGAAGCTTTAAATGAAATTACCCGCCAATTATTGGGGATTACTATTGGAGAGATAAATGAGGTTTTTTATAATGATTAATTGTTAATTGTTAATTGTTTTTTTAAGGTACAGACTTCAATAATCCATTATCGGTGTTTGAAATGGTTGGACTTCCCTACCGGTACCTGAGCTTGTCGAAGGCAAAGGTGTTTTTAAGTAGGATGAAATGAAAAATCTTATCGCTTTTTCATTGCAAATGGAATAGAAAATGAAAATGTCCTGAAATTCATAATGAGAACTGAAGAAGCCTAGAGGGCTTCACCAACAATAACCACGGGTAAAAACCCGTGGACAGTGGAAACTAAGCAACTGATTTTGGTGGTATTGTTGCTTTTTATCTGCAACAATACTGACAAAATCTGAAGTTATGTTAGCTATCGAATGACACTTTTTGCCAATGCCTTAGAATCCGAGTTAAATCTATTATGTTTCCCTTTATAAAGCGAAGGTTTACTATTCACTGTGGAAAATGGAGGTTAATGTAAATTTCAGCTTCTATCCCTGATTACCTTCAGGTTGACCGTATTCACAACCCAATCTGCATCTTGAAGCCTCAACCCCTTGACGAGTTTTTTGTCACCGCCCAAATAGAGGCTCCCAAAGCCAGGCTCAAAGCAACAAACGGCGTATCAAACTCATCTATTGGAGTGGTCATTTTGATTGCCGCCTTCCAGAAGGGATCGCTTACCAATTCCAGTTCAATAAACTGATTTTTTTTTAAGACCACTCTTTTCATAAAAGAAAGTTCTTATTCCGAAAAGTCTGATAATTTTCAAAAGTTTCTGATGGTGGTGCCCTAGTTCTTTCAGTAGAAAGGTTGGCGTGTAAAAATCAAAAATTCCAGTGGAATTTAGCAAAATATCACTGATTGCCCCGTTGGGGGTCAACAGCGCACTAAAGACAATATTGGTGTCGACAACAACATTCACTTGATGACCCTGTCTTTATTTTTGTCCCACCAAGCTGATTTTGATCGAGTTGCTAGCGAATCGATTTGTTTTTGGCTGGCTTTACTTTTTGAAGCGATCTCCCGAAATTTGATGTAATCTAGGATGCGTTGAAGTCCCACTAGATCAGTTTCTGACGGAACCCTGAAAACAATCTCGCTATTTGTTATTTCTATTCGCATAGTCAAATATACTCAAAAAGATGCGATTAGGTTAACCTATTGCATCGAAAACCGGAAAAGACCGTGCTCGTGTGTTGGATATCCATCAAACAAACAAAAAAATCTCCCCAACCATCGGCTGGGGAGCAATTCTTTATCCGTTACCTAGTCGACCCTAAGCTATCGGGTTACGGTGCCATTGCGGTGGTCAAGGTGGACGACGTATACGCCCGGGCTGAGGTGGCTGATGTCCACTTCATGGCGGTTGCCCTCCGGCACATTCTCCACGCAAAGTCGTTCGGCTCCCACGATATCAAATACCCTGATGCGGTGGGGCGGGCTGTTAAAACTGTACTCCTGGTAATCCCTGGCCCCCTCGTTCTCAGCGGCCAACACAGCTTTGGCTTCCGTATCAAGAGGTGTTTCGGTCAGTTCGATAGTGACCCGGTTGCTTGCGGGGTTTGGATTGATGCCTACTGAGTAGTAGAAACAATCGGATACGCTAAAATTGGCGTAACTCATTGCTCCCTGACCGCAGAAGTTGACTGCTCTTACGGCTACCGTCTGATTCATCCCAAACCCAGCCCCAGTCTGGAACCAGCAGGCAAGCACTTCGTTTTTGTTTCCAGCCGTAAAGCACGAGGCACCGGAAGGCGGAGTCCAGACATAGTTGGTAATATCAGCTTCCCCGTTGCCAGGTTGATTGTTTTACTTTAATATATACAACTTGTCACAAAAGCTAAATGGTAACCAAATTCATCATCAGAATAGATTAAGTCTTGGAAATATCAAATCCTTTAAAATGTAGTCTTCAAATTATCACTTTTAAGGTCTTAAACTCAATTAGCAGACACAGATCGATCTGTTTTAAGCAGAACGTTGGTTTTGATTAGCTTTCTAAGATAGGGCGAGTAGAAGGCCATTACAAATGGCCTTTTTAAGATTAATTTTAAAGTTCTATTCGGATGATAGAGAGGTGTAATTGCAAATATTCCTAGACAGGGTCATCAATATTCTCCATACTACTCAATAATCAAGTGCTTTTTATATGTTTTATCACCTTCAATAGAGACATGAATAAAATAAGATCCTGGTTGAATACTTGAAATGTCTAGTTCCATATTATACGCTGTATTTCCTTGTCTATACAATACTCTTTTTTGATCCTTATTATAAATGGCAATTTCGACAGATTTACCATCCACTTTTGTGGTTTCTTGGTTTGGTGTTTTTAGACTTTCTGTGCTTGTTTTTGTTTTCTCTGCTTTAGAATAAAAGCTTACAGTAAGTATTTCATCTGCAGGGTTAGGATTATATGCAAATGAATAATACCCTCCCGCACAATCGTCAACATCAACCCAGAACTCTTTCCATAAGCTCCAACCACAGCCGTTACGCGCTCTAACATGGATAGCTTCCTGACTTGGCGGATTATGATCGAAATAGTCAATTTCAACGTATTGCCAACCTGCTGGGCTTCCATATTCTTCGTCTATATACCAATCGGAAGAATTAGGGATATCCCAATCATATTCCAAAATACCCATGTTAGTTCCTGAATAATCAGCATCAGCATAGGTGTGGTCACAATTGCTCAATTCATCATCATCAACTGAAAGTATCAAATTGTTATAATTCGGTTTGCCCACCCAAATGTCTTTATTTACAGTCCATGAAAATCCAGATGGTGTAGAAATTTGATAGGTAACTTGCCCAGAACCGCTCCCAGATGTCCCTTTGACCTTGTAGTCTGTTGTCCCAGCTCCACTCACATAAGTCAGATAGCTGTTTTTTGTCCAACTGTGTGTTGCAGAAGGCATATGCGTAATAGTAGAGTTCACAGTCCTTTGAACATTATTGCATAGAGCACCTGAATTTGTGGTGAGAATTGGATTTAGCCTGTAATACTTCAAATTTGTACTTGTATAAGGACAGTCATCATACGCGTGACGCATTAATACTTTGTCTCCCCATTTTGACACAAACCACCCTGAGCCATATGTACTCGGATCTGCAACAACAGCAGAATGATCATCTGATGCATAGGATACTTTTCCTCCTGGATAATGTTGACTGCTAATTTGAGTGTAACTACCCCCAGTCCAATAAACATGTTCATCAGTGTTACCGTAATTATACCCAATCCATCTATTTGCACCTCCTTCTGAAACATGCCATGCATATCCATGGCAATTAAATTCCTTAGTGGTGCTATATCCTCCATAAGTATTTATTTTAGTGGCGTTTGGGTAGCTCACAGTAAAAACACTATCATAATAGTTTCGCCAATAATTTGTGAAATCAGGACTACGAGTCCAAGCCACCACATTATCACCATCAGGTGCATTAACATCATTTTGCTGGTCTTGACAATATATTTGAGATACAGCAATTATCAGACATATAATGGTTATTGCTAACTTTTTCATCGCTAATTATTTAAATGTGAATAAACCTTATGATCATCGTTGAGGCTATTGAAAAATGCTATGTCTGTAATATCAATTTTTTCTCCTTGACAATCAAAACAATAATAAGCAACGCTTGATACCACATATTTTATGACAATGATATCCTGTTGACCGTACTTTTTAATCCAAACAGTTTCAATAAAATTTGGATCATTTTTAACATCGCTTATATGTTTATTTAGCCATTGTAATTCATTAACAACATTCTCAGTGTTACATACATTATTTGGAGATACAATACTATCCTCGTTCTCGTTGGTGCATAAATTTGCAGCGATCAATATTGTCAAAATAAAGAAAATATTTTTCATGGTAGGTTCTATTTGGATAGATATTCTTGAGTTGCGATCTTAATTTTTTCCTTCGAAGAGGAATCCGTTAAGATACCACTAGTGACATAAGGTAAAAGACCTTCAATTGCTTTTATATCCTCGGGTTTTGATGATTCGAACTCTAGCAATTTGTAATTGGCCAAGTAGGTGGTTTGAATACCAAAATCCTTATAAAACTCCTCCATACTTTCTTTTTTTTCTCTCTTAACCACATACTGATTTGCCAATTCTTTCTTCTCCTCGTTATCAAGTTTTGATAATAAATTCTTATGAGACAACAAAATTTCCATTATAGATATCTTTATTGCATGATTACCGTTTTTAAAATTTGACCAATCCATATTCAATTCAAGTGGATCAATATCCGTGTATTTCTTTTTCAATATTAAGGCGGCATCCATCCTTCGGGTTAACTCTTGAAATCCATTAAAATCTTTTTCGTACTTCTCAAATCCGGTTAAAACATTATTAAACGCAGTAATATCTAATACTAAAGGATAAGCTATACATAAATCGATTAATTGTTCAGTTGGGATTACTGATAAAATTTCAACAGGTATTTGACAGGCTTCAATTTTCTCATCGCTATTTTTTAAATTCTTCCATTCTACTGTTCCAGGCTTAATCGGATAATCCCAACTGAACCCAACTTGTTGTGCATACAACTCAATGGGAAACGTTATAGCGACTAGTGCAATTGTGAAGGTTATGAAAACTAATTTTCGCATAATTTTAAAGATTTAGTAAGAAAAGATAAGTTTGTGAAAAATGTGATTCTATAACTGTTTTCGTTGGTGGGCTCTGCTAATCTTAACCTATCCCGTCTTCCAACCACAAACCCGATAAGTTTCCACTGAGTACCTTCAAGGGAAAGAGATTTATAGTCAAGGATATCTTGGATATCACTTAATCGGATTTCCCCCTCCGGTAAGTCATCATCCTCGCATCCGCCAAGAATCGGTAAAAGAAAAACCGTGCCTACCAAAACCATCCATCTACTTTTAAAAACTACTATTTTCTTCATTTTATTCGAATTATAATTGCTACCTCATTCGGGTAAAAAGAAAGGATTAAAAACACTACTAAACATACAGGTCTTATTTTTAATTTCCTAATCCTTTCGCCTTTTTCTAATAAGACGTAAGCAACTGTGTAAACGCTACAATAAGCTGTGGGAAAGCACCTTAACTTAATTGAATAATGGTTAATTGAATATTTAACAATCCAGGAACCAGACAAAGACGGTGAGGAAGAAGATAAAATTTAAGACTTTCCTTTTAAGTCGGCTTTTTATTAAAGGGAGGAGATTGCCCAAAATATGGTTGTGGTGCCCCAGCTTTCCAGAAAGACTAATTAACCACTTCCTTTTTACCATGCAGTTCGTAAGCCTGTAACAGCACCTCAACCGGCAGTCTCAGTAACTCGCTGAGATTTCTGATCATATTTACTGTCAATGCTCTTTTTCGGTTGAGCAATAAGCTTACAATGGTCTTACTGCCTACAGCCGGAATTAGGTCTTTGTCTTTTAAACCTTTTATTTCCATCGCTTCTCTAATGGCATTGACAGGATCCGGCAAAGCTATGGGATAATGTTCCCTCTCATATTTCTCTATTAATGTAACCAATAATTCCGCCTCCATACCCTTAGTACCATCGGCAGGTGCATCGAAGACTTCAGAACGTCTATTCAATGTTTGGTAATATTCTTCCTCAGTGTGGAATCATTTGGGAAGCATTCTTCCCATAATAAAACTTCATTGTTTATCCCTAATTTGCTTTAAGTCTGAAGTATTCTTGATCCAATCCAGGTCAAGTAGCGCTAACCCTCTTGCAAGTTTCCTATCTCCCGTCCATAGAACGGCATCCATAGCCAAGCATAAAGCAACAAAAGGAGCATCAAATTCAACAATAGGACTGGTCATTTTAACGGCTTCCTACCAAATGGGCTTACCCAGCAACACAATGTCTATAAGTTCAATCTTCTTAAAAACTATTCTCTTCAAGAAAGATACATCTTGCTCCGAGTAACCCGAAATTTTCAAAAGTTTCTGATGGTGATGGTCGAGCTCATCCAACAAAAAGGTAGGCGAAAAGAAATTAAATAATCCAGATAAATTTAGCAGAATGTCCCTGATTGTCCCTTTAGGGCTAAGAAGCGCACTAAAGACGATATTTGTGTCGACAACAACATTCACTTGATGACGCTGTCTTTATTTTTGTCCCACTAAGCTGATTTTGATCGAGTTGCTAGCGAATCGATTTGTTTTTGGTTGGCTTTACTTTTTGAAGCAATTTCCCTGAACTTGATATAGTCCAAAATACGTTGCAAACCCACCAGATCAGTTTCTGAGGGAACTTGGATTAAGATCTCGTTATTTATCCTTTCGATTTGCATATTTTAATATACTCAAAATTTAACTTCTACTTTCATTTAAGAAGTAACAAACCGTGAAAAAATTACAACTTGATTTTGGATAAATCTCATTATGGGAATAATGGAATTAAAATTAAGACTACATCAGACAATTGATACCATCAATGACTGAGCTAAACTTGAAGCCCTGTATGCTTTATTAAAGGGACACCTTAAAAAGGTTCTGCAAATATAAGGAAATTGGGATACGCGAAATCCACCAATCCGCTTTCCTGGTACTGGTTAGCAATCTTTAGAGCATCAGCTCCTTTAGGTACCCTCAAATGCTGGGAAACACTATTGGTTTTTAATATTGTCACCTCTAAATGTATGTGTAAATTTCTGACCTCTGCCTCATTGGTTTGTGAGAATCCTATCACCAATTCATCCGTAACAGGCATTTCCAAACCTTCTTTAAGCCTAAACAATGGTTGGATTGTATACAAGTTTTCAAAATCCATAAGATAGTCCATTATTTCAATTGACGCTCCTTTATTGCCTAAATCCACGATAGCAGTCTTGTCATCCCTCCAAGAAATGGAAATTTCAGGAAACATTCCCTTCAGTTTTATTGATTCCGCATTTTTTACCGGTATTGTATCATACCTGAGTACATAACGGTTTTCAACGGTGTAAAGAGGGATTTTCTCTTCAAAGGAATAGTAATAATTTTGTTCTTTAAAGATAGGTTCTCCATCGTTATCCTGGCAAGCCACAAGGATCGATAAAAGAATAACCATCCCTACTAAAATCATCCTTGTACCTTTGAAAACCTCAAATATCTTCATATTGATCAATACTGATTAAAACCATAAACGAGTAAAAAAGACAAGGGCTGAAAACCTATCTAAACCTATAGTTTAAAGAATAATTCTCTAATTTTTACAGCTGCTTTTAATCAGGACGTATCCGACCTTGAATACGCTACAAAAGATTATGGGGAACCCCTTTCCTAACATTTAAAATTACTTGATTACAAACCACTGCTGAGACCTGGGCGGAATATTGACAGGCAGCTCAATCGTGTAATCTCTATTCAATTCCAGGCTTATTTTATTCCCCTTATTATCCTCTAGCCTGGCCTCTTTGTCAAGGCCTGTATAATACAGGTTCACTGAAATATCCTTTTGAACGGGTATGTCCAAAGGATTGTAAAGCATAATTAGTCCCTTTTCCACTCCGAAGGGATTGACATGAAGTAGGCCGTCGTAATCCCTGCCATCAGGTCTTCGAAGGTGCACAATATCTCCATCCAAAACTTCCCTGTGTTGCTTGTAAAAATTCACCCATTTAAGGATTAACTCCTTGGTTTGTGGGCTGTCATAAAGCTGTAGCCCTCTAAAACAGGCCTGTACACCGGCACCAAAAAGATTGGCCAAGCGCTGTTCATAATGAGGCAAATGTTCCTTCAAGGGCTCTATGGTAGCGGCTTTCCCTCCCCCATGGTATTCTACAAGCGGCACAAACATCCAGCCCATTGAAGGGGTTTTCTGCCAGGTACCGTCGTAGATGTTTTGTCTTTCGATGATTTCCTGCTGGGCCCTGGGCAAAGACCAATTGGTTTCCCGATAGCCCATACCCGTTTTATTGCTTCCTGCCATAAAATAATGATCGGGCACATTGAGAAAAACACCTCTGCCCCTGGCCCATTCATAGAAGGTTTTGATCCTTTGGTATTGGTTCCACTGCGAATCCTCAAGTCCTTCGTGTCCGGGGTGCTCATGACTGGCACATACATCTCCGGGGTAACTCCCATCATGTTCCAGTATATCCTGTCCGGTATTTTTATAAAAATTATACAGCTTTTCAAAATAGTTGATGCCCCATTCACTTTCCAAACAAGGAGAATTACCAAAACGAGGTTGTAAGCCTTCCGGCATGATGACATCATCCTCCTTGCTGATACTTCTACTGGCCAGCAAAGAATAACCGCCAAGGGCAATTCCTTTGGCATGTGCATAATCCGCCAATTCTTTCATTCTATTGATGTTTTCCGGGCTGTCATTTTCTATCTGAAAACCACTTCCAAAAGTCATAATCACCATCTCAAAGCCCACCTCAGCGCTTTGATCGATGGCTTTTTTGACAGCGGCATTGTCGGCATTGCGAACATGCATCATCATAGGATTCTCTGTCGCCCAAGGCGCCTGAGACCGGTACATTCTTCTTTCCGCCAATCCTATTCTCTCCCTGTCCCAACTGTCATGAAACAATTCCCAGGTTCTGAAACTTTCAAAAGTTTCCTCAGGAGCAAGGCTTTTCATGGGACCAAGCTTGGGATAAGCTTCCAGAAGCACTGGTGTTTGTAAACCATAATTTACTTGGGTTTTGTACATAGGATCAACATTCCAAGCAATACTACTGGAATACAGGTTGTCATTGGACATGCCTCCAAAGCGGAAATCGGTCTCTATGGATACATTGGGTTTCCTCCACTCTGTCTTGGCATCTACAGCACTTTCCGGTTCTACCAGAGCCAAAATCTCGCTTTTAAAAGCATTAATTTTAATTTTCTGGTCGCTTCCATTTTCTACGGTTATCCATTTTGAGAGTAGCGGAATGCCGTCAAAAAGCTCATAATGCACCAGTACTTTGACTGCTTTCAGGTAATTGTATCGGGCTTTCAGAGCGGCTTTATCGGTTTCTTTTTGGTCGCCTAGAAGCCTGACCTGCATGACATGACTTCTGCCCTGATTTCCTTGTGTGGCAAAATCCTCAAAACCTCCCTTGGGATCCATTTTACCAAGCCTTAGCTTAATTATTGGGCTGAAATCTATTTTGATGTCGGCAAGGTGTTCGTAATTTTCTCCGGCATAACTATAGGAAAAAGACAGTTCTGAAGCTTTTCTTTCCGCCCGAAGAAAAACAGGTTTTCCCTCCTCATATTTACCTAGACTGCTTTCCTTTTGGCCATCAAAAACACCAAAAGTCCGATCCTGGGTTCTCAGGTTTATTTTATATACATCACCATTACCATTAACCAGGGCCATTCCCGGCCCCCAGCTTGCAGACTGATCTGTTCCCGGGTCTAATTGTACTATCCATACCTTCGTTCCCTCCGGACTATCCCTCTCAGCCACCACGGCATGATTGGCCATTGCCATGATTTCCCCTGCCTTGCCTTCATTGATAAAGGAATTTCTTTCATCTCCTTTGGAAGCAGTAAGCATCCAGGAATCTTTAAGCTGGGCGAAATTATCATTAAACAATACCGCTCTACCAAGATCTGTTGACGCTTTTGGTGCCAGGTAATTGAGCAAAGCATCATCGGCAGCATAAGTAAAAGTCAATCGCTTACCAGGTGCTGGCCAGGGAATGTCCTTTGGCATCCATTCCAACCTTTTCAGCCAGGCAAAACGTGGCTTGGTTTCTCCAAATTCATATTTCTCCAGCTTTAAAGCTCCAGGATTTACCTCCATTTGATCTATCCATTCGTCCAGTAGGTAATTGTGAATGGGTTGCCCGATTAATCCTCCCACAGGCAGTTCCATCCCATCTATTGTGATCATTGCCTCCGGCCGAATAGACCTTAGCATTTGCTCCCCGGTCATCTCATTTTCAAGGCCTACTGTAGCGCCACCTTTTTCCACATTAAAAACGCGACTAATCAAGCCATTGCTGAGAATTAATTCTCCTTTCACATTGGTAAATACCTCCGTTTTGGCATCATTGGGTCCAAGCAGCCAATCTTGTGTTATCTTGGCCTTTTTATACATTGGAAGCTCTTCTGTTTGTTGGGCCCATCCAAGAAAAGAGGGGAGCAATAGTAGCGTTAATAAATAAAGTCTAGGCCACATTTTCTGTATTCTCATAGCGGTATTCCTTTTGTTTCGGAAAAGACATTTCCTTCTGATATCGTATTGCTTTAATTGACTAGGGGCTAATATAATTATTAATGGTTTATGGTTTATGGTGAATTGTTAATTGTTAATTGTTAATTGTTAATTGTTAATTGTTAATTGTTAATTGTTAATTGTTTTTTAAGGTTTGTACTTCAAGAATCTATTACCGGCGTTTGAGCTTGTTAAAGGGCCAGTACCTGACCCTGTCGAAGATCCGATGCCTAAGCTTGTCGAAATTCCGGTGGCTGAGCTTGTCGAAGTTCCGGTGGCTGAGCTTGTCGAAATTCCGGTGGCTGAGCTTGTCGAAATTCCGGTGGCTGAGCTTGTCGAAGTCATCGGAATTTTTGAGCGAGAATCCCTTTGTTTATACACTTCGGTGTTCAGGCTGCGCCTGACACGAAATTGAACTGAAAAAGTCAGGATTCTAAAGTAACCTTCTATATAGGAATGTGTATTTCTCCATTTTTAAATCAATGCATTTGGTCAATGCAATAGTTTAATTCAAACTGTCAAAAGTAGTCTGGAGGGCTTCAACAACAATAACCACGGGTGAAACCCGTGGACTATAAGAATGCTTCTATTTGATTTTGGCGGTATTGTTGCTTTTTTTTCTGCAACAATACTGACAAAATCATATCGCAATCAGCTAAAGGTTGAAATATTTTTCATGTTTCGAAATTATCTCACCCCATTAAGATTTTGAAGGTTGTATTACAAATTTAAACATTAAGGCATAGTTTAAAGGACATTTTGTCATTCCACCAAGCCGAGCTAGCAGAAGAATGGCATTCGAGCAAATTAGAGATTACCTGTATTAGTGAACGGAACTGAAGAAGCCTGGAGGGCTTCATCAACAATAACCATGGGTGAAACCCGTGGACTACAGGAATGCTTCTACTTGATTTTGGCGGTATTGTTGCTTTTTTTTCTGCAACAATGCTGACAAAATCATATCGCATTCAGCTAAAGCTTGACACATTTCTCATGTTTCGAAATTATCGCAACCTATTAAGATTTTGAAGGTTGTATTACAAATTTAAACATTAAGGCATAAATTAAAGGCCATTTTAATCATTCCACCAAGCCGAGCTAGCAGAAGAATGGCATTCGAGCAAATTAGAGATTTACGGTATTAGTGAAGGGAACTGAAGAAGCCTGGAGGGCTTCAACAACAATAACCACGGGTGAAACCCGTGGACTACAGGAATGCTTCTACTTGATTTTGGCGGTATTGTTGCTTTTTTTCTGCAACAATGCTGACAAAATCATATCGCAATCAGCTAAAGCTTGACACATTTCTCATGTTTCGAAATTATCGCAACCTATTAAGATTTTGAAGGTTGTATTACAAATTTAAACATTAAGGCATAAATTAAAGGCCATTTTAATCATTCCACCAAGCCGAGCTAGCAGAAGAATGGCATTCGAGCAAATTAGAGATTTACGGTATTAGTGAAGGGAACTGAAGAAGCCTGGAGGGCTTCAACAACAATAACCACGGGTGAAACCCGTGGACTACAGGAATGCTTCTACTTGATTTTGGCGGTATTGTTGCTTTTTTTCTGCAACAATGCTGACAAAATCATATCGCAATCAGCTAAACCTTGACACATTTCTCATGTTTCGAAATTATCGCAACCTATTAAGATTTTGAAGGTTGTGTTACAAATTTAAACATTAAGGCATAGTTTAAAGGACATTTTAGTCATTCCACCAAGCCGAGCTAGAATAAGATTGGCATTCGAGGAAATTAGATATTTATAATATTAGTAAACGGAACTGAAGAAGCCTGAAAGGGCTTCAACAATAATAACCACGGGTGCGAACCCGTGGACTGTAAGAATGCTAGTATTTGATTTTGGCGGTATTGTTGCTTTTTTTCTGCAACAATGCTGACAAAATCATATCGCAACCTGCTAAAGCTTGACACATTTCTCATGTTTCGAAATTATCGCAACCTATTAAGATTTTGAAGGTTGTATTACAAATTTAAACATTAAGGCATAAATTAAAGGCCATTTTAATCATTCCACCAAGCCGAGCTAGCACATAAATAGCATTCGAGCAAATTAGAGATTTACTGTATTCGCAAAGGGAACTAAAGAAGCCTGGAGGGCTTCAACAATAATAACCATGGGTGAAACCCGTGGACTACAGGAATGCTTCTACTTGATTTTGGCGGTATTGTTGCTTTTTTTCTGCAACAATGCTGACAAAATCATATCGCAATCAGCTAACAGCTATCTCTTTTGAATGTCTACAAGTCTGTTTAAACAATAATTTTTAACCATTTAACAAAAAGACAAGATTTAATAAAAGGTCAACATCCTTCTGCTCACTGGTTTTTTATATATTTATCAAACGGGAATTCCTCCTTCAAAAAAACAATTCTTAACAAAAACCTTATCCACAGATGATAAAAGCCAAGTCAACCCTGCTCCTACTTTTATTTACGTTACTGTTTACTATAGGATGTCAGGAAAAAGCGCCGGTGGCAAAACGAGTAATCATGCTGGGCATTGATGGCTTTTCTCTAGAAGGTTACCAAAAAGCAAAGACGCCAAATATTGATGCTCTATTTGCTGATGGGGTGATTTCCACGAGTACCAGGACAGTGATGCCCTCTGTTACCATGCCCAACTGGACCAGTCACCTCACCGGCGGTGGACCAGAGCAACATGGGGTATTTGGCAACGACTGGGAGAAAGAAGACCATACAATTGCTCCCCAAGAGATGGATGAAGACGGCTATTACCCCTCTATTTTTAAAATTGTAAAGGACAATGTCCCCAATATAAAGACCGCTTTCTATTTTAATTGGAAAAGTCTTATCAAACCGTTCAATAAGAAATACCTCGACGAGCAGAAGTTTGAAGAAGACGATCGCTACGATCAAAATTACCAGGCAGCCTTGGATTTTCTCGTCAGTAATCAGGATGTACCCTCCCTGATTTTCCTTTATTCTGTGCATGTAGATCATGCAGGGCATGGACACGAGTGGATGTCACCGGAATTTATTACGGCGATTGAGGAAATTGATGTGAAAATCGGGGAGTTTGTAAAGCAGCTGAAGGCTAAAGGAATATATGAAGACAGCAACTTTTTACTCTTCACTGATCATGGTGGAATTGGCACAAGTCATGGCGGTACATCGGTTCAGGAAATGATTGTCCCATGGATGATCAAAGGTCCCGGAATTAATAAAGGTGTAGCCTTAAATTCTCCCAATTCAAATGCCAACACTTCTGCTATAGTGGCCAGGTTATTTGGGATTAGGGATACTCCTGAATCCTGGATTGGAAAGGTTCCTTCAGGAATATTTGAGGAGGACTGATTCTTTTTCCTATCAGAATTATGAAGTATCATTAAACCCGAAATATGCAAAAGACAATCTATTACGTGCTGAAATCGCTTCAAAATCAGCCACTTCGTTGCTGTTTTCAATTTCACCATAGCGGTGCTATGCTAAAATCCCCAAACAGCCTGATTTTCTTGCGATTGCAACACTCATCACGAATCCTATTACATAATCCGGGTTAAAAGTCGACAATAGAAACACAATCAAGGAATGTTTGATCTTATTGTAGTTGGAGGAGGTGTTTTGGGTGCTTTTCATGCCTATCATGCCCTAAAGAAGGGATTAAAGGTAGCCCTCATAGAAAAGGATAAGGCTCCACAAGGCGCAACTGTACGCAATTTTGGGCAGGTAATTCCTTCAGGAATGAATGAAAAGTGGCAAGCTTATGGAAGAGAAAGCCTGGCTATCTATAAAGAAATTCACAGCACAATTGACTTAACTGTCAGAAGCCAAGGAACAGTCTATCTTGCTTCTGATGCAGAAGAAATGCAGTTGATTGAAGAGCTTGATTTGATCAATAATTCTAGAAGTTATCCCTCCAGCTTGCTTTCCAAGCAAACTTGTTTGGAAAAATACCCAGGGCTTAGGAGTGATTATGTCAAAGGTGGTTTGTTTTTCCCGGAAGAAATAACTGTAGAGCCGCGCCTTATGATTCACCGGCTTCTGAAATTTATGCTTGCAAAAATGGGGCTCACTTATCTCCCTTCCACAACCGTGATCGCTTGCGAAAACAATGGGCCATTTGTAAGGTGTACAACCACTTGTGGTCAAAAGCTAAAGTCTTCAAAAGCGCTCATCTGCAGTGGTAGCGAATTTAAGACATTGTATCCAGCTATTTTTGCAGGAAGCAATATGGAAATTTCTAAATTGCAGATGATGCAGACCAAACCACAGGCAAAGTACTATCAACTGCCAGGCTCCCTATTGACCGGAGGATCTATCCGAAGGTATGAGGCCTTTCAGGAATGTCCTTCCTATGCTTCTATAAAAAAGAAGGAAGCCAATGATACGCTTGAGAAAAAATGGGGCATCCATATTCTTTTCAAACAGGCAATGGATGGTTCTGTTATTCTGGGAGACTCTCATCAGTATGCGGACGCTAACAATAGTGATGAACTGGGATTTGATCTGGACATGGATATTGATCATTATATGCTTCGAAAAGCCAAAATCATAATAGACCTGCCTACCTTTGACATTGCCTTTCGCTGGTATGGAACCTACGCTCAATGTAAAAATGGGGAGTTATTTGAAAAAACAATCGATGAAAATATTCATATTGTCACCGGAATAGGTGGAAAAGGAATGACAGGAAGTCCTGCATTTGCTAAAGAAAACATTGAAAAACTATTTAATTTATAAAAATGAAAAACATTAAGCTAGTGGTACTTGACATGGCGGGAACTACCGTGGATGAGGACAATGTAGTTTACAAAACCGTTCAAAAAGTAATCAATGACAAAGGATTTAACGTTTCATTGGAGGAAGTTTTGGCACATGGAGCAGGCAAGGAAAAGCATCAGGCCATAACTGATGTATTGAAAGCATGTACTACTTCCACTGATATTACCAGCATTGCCTCTGAAGCATTTGCCAATTTTAAACCAACCCTAAAACTCACTTATGAGCAGTTGGAGGTAAAAACTTTTCCTGGGGTAAAAGAAATGATGGAAGGTTTAAGGAGTAAAGGTGTGTTTGTGGTGCTTAATACAGGTTATGACCGTAAAACAGCCTTATCGCTACTTTTGAAACTAGGCTGGGAAACAGGAAAGGACATTGATGGACTGGTAACTGCCGATGATGTAACGAATGGACGACCTCAACCAGACATGATCTTCAAAGCCATGGAGCTATGTGGCATTACAGAGCCTCAAGAGGTACTGAAAGCCGGAGATTCTACCATTGACATTGAAGAAGGGAAAAATGCAGATTGTGGTTTGACAATTGGTGTATTGACTGGAGCGCAAAATGAGAGGCAACTAAAAACGGCTCATCCAGACTATATCTTGCCAAGTTTGGCATCGCTTCCAGAAGTTTTAGCCGCTAAGGGCTAATACGTTATTTTATACCTTTATGCAATTACCGCTAAAGGAAAGCCAGGGAATTCAATCGTGAAATCTCTGGCTTTTTTGATAAAACAAAAACAAGCCACAATTCCGCCAAAATCGTTTCTTATCTATTTTTGAAATACATGGATATCGATTATATCGTTGTTTTCAGAAAGAGTTAGATGGAATTCTATGACCTCGGAAAAAGTTAGGTAGGATAACTAACTCCGGTGTAAAATCCTCAAATTCAACGTTTAATTAAGTGGGGTATTTAAAACCTAATGACCTAATCGTTTCTTAAAAGGAGTCAAATAGAATTATGCAATAGGATTTCCTGAATCAATAGGGAAATGTTGCAATTGCAATTGACTGTCCATTGCCTATTTCAGGTTTTATAAAAGAAAAAGATGCTTCAACAGGACATACACGTATTTTGTTACGTATAGTGTTTGATTCAGTTATTGAAACCTCTTTAAACCAACATGCTATATTATGAAAAAAATTACCTATGACTCATTTTTAAGTAAAATGACTGCAAACAAGAAAGCGCCATCAACTACTGTTGGCTGGGCATTTTTCCTTTTGCCTCTATTATTGGTAGGTTGCCTTAACACAGTTGAAACGGTACCGGAAATCATTACTGAACCACCCATTTCTTCACTCATTTCAACCGACACCATTAAGTCTGGAGAGTATAAAACCTTTACCATTGGTACCAATTCTGAATCAGTATACGAGTCGGTCAATCAATTGAAAAGTGATATAGGACTTGAATACATAAACGTTGTCTCCAACATATATGAAGGAGTAGCTGAATTGGAAGACAAATTGCCGCTGTATCACTATATTTTTATGGATGAAAAAATAGGCACCTCTTCCGGTGTTCAGCTAGGGATTAAAAACAACCGGATCGAAACCCTTTATTTAAGCAGTGGTCAGGCACTTGAAAAATGGCCTCAAGAACTGTCACAGTCCGCCATCAGAAAAGGAGATGACATAGCGGTATTGTATGACAAGCTCAAAACAATTAGCGAAAATGAGAAGTATAAAAGTAAATTTGAAGCCATTAATTTACTAACCAAAGACCTCTCGAAAACCTATGATACCCAAATGGAGAAATCACCTCAATGGTACTTTGGTTACACATTGGAAAAAAATAAAATGGATGTGGTAAAACTAAATTTCGAGGAAGGCATTCTGGAAAGTATAATAGTCAATCACTACCAGTCCTTATAAGGATAATTTAAATTGATTGAAATAAGTAATAAATTACCTGTATCAGGACCAAATTCAATATAAAATAACCTCGGTTATAAAGCTTGTAGAAGCTTTATAACCGAGGTTATTTTTATTTTAAATGAATGGGTAATCAGGAAGTTGGTTGAGCAATATTTTGCTTGTGAATAACTGGGTTGGCATACATTGCCAAAAAATTATGTACCGCTACTTCATTGTCCATATCTATTCCTTTGTGCATTCTTTCTTTAAAAGCTTCCATTTCCTCATTGGTATAATGCGCTGTATATTTACTGGTATTGTGCATTATGTCCAGTGCAATATAATTGGTAGGCCACAACTGGTAATTGTGCACAATTACCCGATCCAACTCCTCAGCAAGTAATTGCAATTGTTTATTTATGGGACCTTCAGCACCAAGCACTTCTCCTATTTCTTCGTCCAGCACTTTTCCTACGGAAATATGAATGCGTTTCTTTTGCCCCATAATTCCGCTTACCAGTGTTTTGAAATCTTCATTTTTCTGCTTCACATAAATCTCTTCCCTGGCCTTAGCAAGTAATTCAGGCATTTTAAGAACGTCCGTGGGGTCATTTTCGTAAGAAATGGAAACAGGAACTATTTTCAATTGCCGAAAATAGTCTTTCAAAGGAGTATCTTCACTGGCCAATGCCAGCATTTTTAGCATCCCTTTTTGGGTAAGGTCCATACCATCCTTGGTCCGGCCCTCTCTTTGGGCGATCCATACCGACCTGTTTTTTGTTAGCAAAGCTTCCTTTATATATTCAGAATTCAGCTTGGAATTTTCAAACATGGCCTTTGGACTTAGCCCTCTAAATACAACAAAATTACGAGTGAGCCTGGAAAGCGCTTTTAAAAATGGCTTTTTCACTAAATTATCACCTATTGCTGAGGTGGTCATCACCAGACCATGTTCGTACAAAGTGGCATTTAACAAAGAGGTATCCAGAATAATATCCCTGTGGTTCGAAATAAATAAATAGGCCGTATTTGGTTTCAAGTTTTCAAACCCGGAAGTAGACAAACCATCGGAACTTAATTCCAACACCTTAAGGACCGCATCATATATAATTTTTGTTTGAAAGTCTCTGATGGAATGAATATCTAAAAACATTTCCTCCCATTCAGCCTCTGATCTGTCAGGAAAAGTGAAATTCATTATGGCCTTCATCATGGGATGCTGGGCATATTCTTTCAGTGCCTGATTGACTTCATTATCATAAAAAGGTCTTATCGGATCAAATTTAGACATATATCATTATTTTCTAGGGCGCAAATTACTAAAAATGACTCAAAGGTTAGTTCCTTTTGTCAAACAATAGTAACCGAACACAAAAAAGCCCCATAGAAGGGGCTTTTTTCATATATTATTTTACGAATTTTAATGCAGGATGTTTTAAAACAGCCAGCTTATAATTCTTTAACTTTAATATCTTTCCATGAAATCTTAAGGCCTCCACCACTATGGATCTGTAGTGCTAGCTGCCCTTCACTTTCACCAATTTTTTCGTCGGTATAATCTATCATTTCTACGCCATTGAGCCAGGTAGTAACATGGTCATCAACAACTCGGATTTTAATATCATTCCACTCACCAAATTTTAGATTTTTATCTTTCTCAGGATCTGGTTTGATCAACCATCCACGACCATAAGATTCGTATACCCCTCCTGTGTCATTGCCTGGAGGAGCTACTTCTACTTGCCATCCTGATACTTTGGTACCTTCGAAGTTTGAACGAAAGAAAATACCACTATTTCCATCCTCGTCTTGCTTGAATTTAGCAGTTAATTCAAAGTTTTTATAGTTTTTCTCGGTACCTAAATAGCCATATTCTGCATCAGGGCCACTTTCAGAGACAAGAATCCCATCTTCAACATACCATTTTTCAGTACCATAAACTGTCCAGCCCGTAAGGTCTTTACCATTGAACAAGTCTGTGCCATCAGAAGCACATGACATTACAAGTACTGCGGCCAACATTAAGGCGCTTGTTTTAATAAGTGTTTTCATCATTGGTTTTAAATATTAGATTTAATTATACTAGTTTCATATTTACAGGATCCCATTTAATAAATTTATCCTGAAAATAACTGTCATTACATAATAAGGCTGGCGCAGCAGCACGGAAGGCAAACACCGGGTTTTCTACTACTTGACCATTCTCTCTAATGGCCTTGAAAAAATTTCCAAAATGATCATAATGAGCTCCTTTATATCCGGATTCCACTTTATAAACCATTTCATTTGGTGGTAAAATTTTCTTGCGATCAGGGGCATCTCCCCTCATTTTGGCCTGAGCTTCCATAAATGGATCATCGCTGGACACCTGCTGGTTGGTCTTCACGACTACTTCATCCCACTTTACATCCATAGATCCTTTGCTGCCTACAATTTTCAGGTAGGTAGAACCACTGGTACCGTCCACAAAATTACAACGCAAGGACAAATTAAAACCTGGATGTTGTTGACTGTCTGGATATTGAAACATTCCCAATAAAACATCGGGAACTTCTCTGCCGTCTTTCCAATACCTCAATCCACCCATGGCTGAGACTTTGTCCGGCCCCAATGAATTGGTGATAAAATGAAGACTGGTAAATAAATGTACAAAAAGATCTCCTGACATCCCTGTACCATAATCAAGGTAATTTCTCCATCTGAAAAACCTTAGTGGATCAAATGGGCGATCAGTGGTATTGGAAATATACCTTGCCCAGTCCACCGTCTTCAATGTACCATCTTCCGGCACATTGTATTGCCAGGCCCCTTCAGGAGAATGCCTTGCCCAGAAACCCTCAGCGTAGTTGATGTCTCCAATGGCACCTGCTGCCAACAGTTCCTTGGCTTTTTCATTTCCAAGGCTGGAAATCCCTTGACTTCCTACCATCATTATTTTCCCTGAACTCTCCCAGGCATTAATGACCGCTTTGCCTTCTTCGACACTGTGCACCATAGGCTTTTCACAGTAAACGTGTTTGCCTGCATTCAGTGCATCTATACTTATTTGCTTGTGCCAATGATCGGGCGTACCGATCAAGACAGCATCAATGTCTTTTCTTTTTAATATCTCTTTATAATCTTTGGTCAAAAACAGGTGTTCTCCCCATTTTTCCTTCGCGGAATCCAATCTGCCATCGTACAAGTCACAAACACCAACGATAACCACATTGTCATGTTGAAGTGCTGTATTCATGTCCTGGGAACCCATAATCCCAGCGCCAATCAACGCTATTTTCAATTCCTTCTCTGCAGGGATCTCGGTATTTCTTCTCATCTGAGAAAATGACCTTTGCTCGGCTCCTGCAAATGCTGCGGGAACGATAGCCGAAGCAGCTCCAGCCATCCCCATTTTCTTTAAAAATTTCCGCCTGTTATTGTTCATGATATTGTGAATTGTTATGCTAAATAAGGATTAAATATAAGAAAATATTAAATCATAATTTTAAGCAATCCAATAAACTTAATACATTTTTTTATTTAATGCCAAAACACACACGGCCTTATAACCAAAAATAAGGGCCTTCCTTAAAAAAAGAAGGCCCATTGACTTATTCCAAAACAAAACATGGCATATAAAAAACCTGTTGGCGGCAATTTTTTTTCACATCCACATTTCAAACGATCAATTAGGGTTATTCTGCCGTGGATAGTTATTGGGGTTTCCGTTAGAGTTGTTATAATTTGGATTGTTATAATTCGGGTTATTTTCCTCCATGTAACGTTGTGCTGGCCATTGTGGTGTCAATTCCATTTCCTCCAGGTTTGTCAGGGCATCGTTTTCAAAAGTGACCAATAGGTAAAACCTGTCTCCGTTATTGACTCTATACACTTTTTTGTCTTCGCTTATTTGACTGATAACTGCATCCTTATTCTGTCTAAGAAACTTACTTTCAGACATGCCCAATTGATAAGGAATCCTTGGTTGGATAAGTGCACACGAACTCATTATAAATACCAAACTTAAAATACTTAATGTCTTTTTCATAGCTAATAACTGTTATGCCTACAAAGCACCGAAAATATAAGGTAATTTCTAAAGAAATGATATCAATAATATTGCCAGATTTTTTTTTCTTTGATTATAAAGGGGTTAGAGAAGTGTGGTAAAAATATTTTGTACATGAACCGAAATTAGTTACCTTTGTTGCAAGCGGCACGACCAGCTCCCGCTCAATCCCCCAGGTCCGGAAGGAAGCAAGGGTAGGCGGTCGTAGCGGTGCGATGCCGCTTATTTTTTTGTCCTTTTCGTACACAAGCCCCTACTTTTTGTTAATTTTGGCTTAAATTTACCGGTACATATCAACAAACCTAAAAACAAGCATGAAATTCTTTATTGATACTGCGAATCTCAACGAAATAAAAGAGGCCTATGATCTAGGTGTATTAGATGGGGTTACTACCAATCCTTCCTTGATGGCTAAAGAAGGAATCAGCGGTGACGAAAATGTCATCAACCATTATAAGGCTATCTGCAACATAGTAGATGCCAATGTAAGTGCAGAAGTGATTGCTACTGATTTTGAGGGAATCATTAAAGAAGGTAAAGAACTGGCGAAACTTGACGACAAAATCGTTGTAAAAGTACCAATGATCAAAGATGGCATCAAAGCCATCAAATATTTCTCAAGTGAAGGTATCCGTACCAATTGCACTTTGGTCTTTTCTGCCGGACAAGCGATTTTAGCTGCCAAAGCAGGTGCATCTTACCTTTCCCCTTTTATTGGAAGACTGGATGACATCGGTTTCGACGGATTGGATTTGATCGGTCAAATCGTTCATATTTATCAAAATTACGGTTATGAAACTGAAGTCCTTGCGGCCTCTGTTCGCCACACCATGCACTTGATAAAATGTGCTGAACTAGGTGCTGACGTGGTAACTTGCCCCCTTAAAGTGATTACAAGTTTATTGAATCACCCACTTACAGACAAAGGATTGGCTCAATTCCTGGCAGACCATGCCAAGGCAAACAATTAAATATCAATGGGGCAGGCTGAATTCCTGCCCCATTTTGAAAACTATTGCCCAGCTATAAGGTTACAATAAAAAAACAACCGGATATGTACATTATCAAGGTAAAGGGAAAAGCAAAAATCCCTGATTATATACAGATCAGGGATGAAAATTTTGTACTTGTGGCTTACTTCAGGGCAGATAGGCCACTTAAAAAAATTGAAAAATTCGGGCTTGGAGGAAAAGAAGAGGAGCTTGAAAAGCTCATCAAAGAACTTCCTTTCGGTAAACTAAAAAAATTAGATCTCTGATATGGTTTTCTCCAATGAGCCAGTGGTCAAGGTAGAAGATGCTTGTATTTTTCAAGGCATAAATACCATTTTAAAAAATGTAAACTTCGACATTGAAAAAGGGGAGTTTGTTTTTTTAATCGGGCGAACAGGAAGTGGAAAAAGCTCTTTGTTAAAGACCCTTTATGCAGATTTACCATTGATCATGGGTAAGGCTTCGGTTGCCGGCTATCCCATTCAAGACATCAATAAAAAAGACATCCCATTCCTTCGAAGGAAATTGGGCATTGTATTTCAGGATTTTCAACTTTTCCCTGATAGAACGGTGGCCGAAAATCTTTATTTTGTATTGCGTGCTACCGGCTGGAAAGACAAGCTCAAGATGAAAAATCGAATGATCGAAGTTTTGATGGGTGTAGGTCTTGGAGGTGCAGCTACTAAAATGCCCCACCAACTTTCAGGAGGTGAACAACAACGTGTGGTTATCGCAAGAGCATTACTAAATGAACCCTCTATACTTCTGGCAGATGAACCCACTGGAAATCTTGATCCAGATGTCTCGGACGGTATTTTTAAACTTTTTCAGGAGATTAATAAAAGAGGCACTGCCATATTGATGGCTACCCATAATTACGAATTGCTAAAAAAATACCCTTACCGTATTTTGAAGTGTGAAAACACTGAAGTTCTGGACAGCAAAAACGCACCCATATCTTTATCGGGAAGCGGATTGTAATTGAAAAAATAAAACTTTATCCTTTCCTGCTTTTGTGACTTTAATCCAATGTGGTTTTAAACCCGAATTCTAAGACATTGGTAAGTAGCGTTATTTATCTAACTTTAGTAAAGATTTTGGCAGCATTGTTGTAGAATTAAAGGCAACAATATTTCCAAAATCCGGTGTTTGCATTTCACTTTCCTATGGGCTAAAATCCATGGCTTTTGATTTAATCGGTGTATTTTGAAAGAGTTAGATGGTATTCATAGAAATCATCAAAAATAACATAGGGCTCCCAACTAGGATGAATGCCAATTTCTATTTTGTTCCAGCTCTATGAAAATTAGTAAAATGGTATGAACTAAGATTAAGCCATTATGGAATTAGAACATTTTTTTCAATGTCCGTATTGTCTGGCAGAAATATCCATGCTTTTGGATCCGAGTATACCAGATCAAAATTACATCGAAGACTGCGAAGTCTGCTGCAACCCTATACAAGTTAGCTATCAAATTCGAGAAGGTGAATTGGAAAGCTTTGACGCTTTAGATATTGAACAGTAAAATTTCCGGCCATATAACTTGAATTTTCTTTACTTAAACCTAATTTAGCTGATAAATTGAAACGGTTATGGTTAAGAATTTTTTATGCTATCTTTTTGTATGTGTTTGTCAATTTACCTTAACGGCAGAAGCACAGGTCATCGAAGAAATAAAAACGGCAGGGCAAATTTATGCTTACGCTCAAATTCATGGTGATTATGAAATCCTTTTAGATTTCACCTATCCTAAGTTAATTGAAAGGGCTGGAGGCAGGCCTGCTATGAAGAATATCCTCAAGCAAATACAGGACACCAAAACCAATAAAGGGCAAAAACTAACCACATTGGAGTTTGGCGACGACATTAAATTCAGCACCAATGCTACAGAAGTTCACGCTGTAGTGCCTTTCATTACAATTACGAAGGTTCCTGGGGGAACGATTACCTCTGAGAGCAACTTAATAGCTGTGGGTACCGAAAGCAGGGGCAATTGGTACTTTATAGAAACCACCTCAATTAATGAGCAAAACATAAGCAAAGTTCTTCCTTCTTGGGACCATAGTCTGGAATTGCCATTTAAAAAACCTCCGGTTTTTAAGGAAGACCAACTATAATAGGTTATTCCTAATTTACCCTATTGCTAAGGCTGAGAATCGTTATGGTACTGAATTCATAAATTAACCAGATACTACAAAGAAAGCAGTTAGAAAAATGCTACTTTAACCCAGAATTTACAGATGCTAGGGTTTCAAAACCTTACTTTCTTTTCTAGAAATAATTCGTATTCCGAAATTTATTTTTTCTTTCTTTTTGCTTCCATCGCATCCCACCATTCAGGTTTAATGGCCCTGAGCCCATTAAACTGTCCGGCTCCCTGAAGCCATTCACCTCCATCAATGGTGATTATTTCCCCGTTGATATAGGAAGAAAAGGGAGAAACAAGATACGCTGCCAGATTGGCCAATTCCTGGTGCTCTCCTACCCTACCAAGCGGAACTCTTAGGGAAGGATCAAACTTCTCCGCCAATTCCCCAGGAAGCAAGCGCTCCCAGGCTCCCGCCGTAGGGAAAGGTCCTGGAGCTATGGCATTCGATCGGATATTGTGAGGGGCCCACTCTACCGCCAAGGAACGGGTCATCGCCAAAACACCTGCTTTGGCGGCAGCACTTGGTACTACATAAGCGGAGCCAGTAAAGGCATAAGTTGTTACAATGTTTAAAAATGTCCCAGCGGTCTTTTCTTTGATCCAGTTTTTTCCTGCTATAAGTGTTAGGTTGGCTGTCCCTTTCAATACAATATCTATTATAGTATGAAAAGCATTAGGAGATAATCTGTCTGTGGGGCTGATAAAATTTGCAGCGGCATTGTTGACCACACTGTCAATCCTACCGTAATGAGCCAAAGCCTGTTCATACATTTTTTCCACCTGATCATAGTCCCTCAGATCACAGGCTATGGGAAAAACCTCTCCTCCAGTTTCACTTTCCATTTCATGAGCAGCCTTTTGTAAAATATCATAATTCCTGCTGCATATTACCAATTTAGCACCTAGCGTTAAAAAATACCTGCCCATGGCAGCTCCTAAACCAGTACCACCTCCGGATATCATTATGACATGACCTTTTAAAGCATTATGAACGAGCATACCTTCCTGATATTTCATTTTTTTTAATTATTGATATCTAATATATCTCAAAGTACATAAATTTCAAAGGATTGAAATGTTTGGGTGAAAGTTTATTTATCTTTGATTAATTTAACGGGAACAATGTAAATAACGCATAAAAATGAAGCAATTTATCCCACTGGTTTTTTTAACCTTTCTTTTCTCCTGTAACCTTGACACCAACAAGGATTTGCAGATTGATCAGTCTTTTGAAGGAGAGGAAGCCTACTGGGCTTCAAAGTCTTTGGATGATCATTTTTACCTGGCATTTTATGATGTATCGGTCTTTTCAAACACTATTTTTACAGATAGCCTCCCGGGATGCCCAATGATAACTATTGGCGAGGACAATTTGACCGTGACGCTCGATTATGACAGCCCACAATGCGAGGGAGGATCAACGGATCGTCAGGGAAAATTATTGCTGAAATACAGTAGAATTTCCAGCAATACCAATGATTCCATTAAAATTACTTATGAAGATTATCAGTACGATAACAGTAAATTTGAAGGACACCGGTTATTCCATATCGCGCAAAAAACTAGCTCCGGAATAATCCTGGAGGAGTCTTCAGACACGCTTCTATTAAAAGACGGGAATGGATCTAGTACTAGACTTATTTTGGACCTGGAACATCAGGGCAAAATGCAGTCACAAAAGCTTACGGAAATAAGTAGTAGCGGAATGATGAAAGGAAGAAATTGGGGTGGAAACCAATTAGAGGCAGTAATTACAAGCCCGAAAGTCATAACCCACCAATGCCTTTCCTTACTGAAATTCAGACCTATTTCTGGTGAGGAAAGTTGGACGATCCAACGAACTGGAGAATCCGCAGTAACTCACTTGTTAACCTACTCCAATGCTGAAGGATGCGACACTAAAACGACCATAAAGTTGAGCGAAGGAGTAATCATGATCAAATAGATAAGTGCCAACCAGCCTTTTCATCAATATAGGTGAGCCCAATGGTATAAAGCTAATCTTCCTATTAAGTCGGAATAGATCCTTCCATTTGAGACTTACCAATATGAACAAGTGCGTCACCTGCATTCACTACGGGCAGGTTGTTAATTCCTATTATATATCCTGAAGCTGATGCTTTAACCGGGACTTTTACTTGGCCGTATGGATCAGAAATTTTGGCAAGCATTTGCCCCTTTTTCACTTCCTCACCAAGCGAGACAGAAGCGTTAAAAATGCCAGAAACCTTTGCGCGAACCCAACTACTTTCCTCAATTTTATGCGTTAAGGTCTTTGGATAATCACCTTCGATCATTTCAAGGTATTTCAATAATCTACCGGTTCCTGCAATCCCTTCTTGAATTACCTTATCATCCAAACGCATGGACTCTCCTCCTTCAAAAACCAAAATGTGCTTGTTGTTTTTAAAAGCTTCCTTACGAAATGATTTATCGATATGAGCTGAGTTCACTGTAAAATTTGCTCCAAATACCTCTGCGAGCTTTAGTCCTTTTTCATCTTTGAAATCGACCCTTATCTGTGGATGATTGGAAAGCATTCTGCCTCCTGTATGAAAATCTATACCATAATCTATTTGGGGAATAATTTCTCTGGTAAGAATTTGGGCTATCTGGGAAGCCAAAGAGCCTTTATTATTCCCCGGAAAACTCCTATTGAGGTCTCTACCATCTGGAAATGTGCGGGAATTACTTAAAAAACCATAAACATTTACCAATGGAATAAAAATTAGGGTACCTTTTATTGGTTCAAAAATATTTTCCTCCAACATCCTTTTAACAGTAACAATACCATTAATCTCATCCCCATGAACTCCGCCACTGATCAACACAGTAGGACCAGGTATATTTGAACTTCTGATAAATACAGGCAAATCAATCAATGTATGTGTCGGAAGTCTGGCAATAGCAATTTCTATATTCAGGGATTGTCCTGGCCTTACCCTGATCCCGTTGATAACCATTTCTTTCATAATTAACTCTTCTATGTCCAATTTCGCCTGACTCTCAGTAGCAATGGTCTTTTGGTCTCCCTATTTAAACCATTATACTTAATAATTATAAAGCGCTTATTTGATGTAATCTTTCCAAATTGATTAAATAATCTTTTAATTCGTGATTTGAATAAGACAATGAAGATACAGGAAAATATTTCTTTAAAGGCCTACAATACATTTGGAATTGATGTAAACGCAAGTTTTTTCGCTGAGGTGAAAAATAAAGAAGATATTCTTGAAGCCCTTGCCTTTGCAAGAAAAACAAAGAAACCGATTCTTATTTTAGGTGGCGGAAGCAATGTGCTTTTCACTGAAGACCTTGATGCACTGGTATTGAAAATTAATATCACTGGCATTAAAGAAATAAAAACGAATGATAAAACGGTTTTGATCGAGGCTGGGTCTGGGGTCATTTGGCATGAATTTGTCCTTTACAGTCTTGAAAAAGGCTTTAGTGGAATTGAAAACCTATCCTTAATCCCAGGGACAGTAGGCGCAGCCCCCATGCAAAATATTGGTGCCTACGGTGTTGAAATAAAAGCTATTTTCCATAGTCTTGAAGCCATAGAAATCAGTACTGGACTTTCTAAAACTTTTCTTCCTTCGGAAGTGAAATTTGGCTACCGAGAGAGCATTTTTAAAACCCTATTGAAAGGGAAATACATCATTTGCAAGGTTTCTTTCAACTTATCCAAAATCCACGAGCCAAATATTAGCTATGGTGACATAAAAACAGTTTTGGATCAGATGAACCAAGCCACAGCTACAGCCAAAAATATAAGCGAAGCAATAATTCGTATTCGACAATCCAAACTTCCCGATCCCAAAGAAATTGGTAATGCTGGAAGTTTTTTCAAAAATCCAGTGATCCCTGTAGATGTCTTCGATGCTTTAAGGCAAAAATTTCCTAGTCTACCGGGCTATCCTAGTGCTTCCCATGTTAAGGTACCTGCAGCATGGTTGATTGAAAATACTGGCTGGAAAGGGGTCAGGAACGGAGAAGTAGGCGTGCATAAAAAACAGCCCCTGGTTTTGGTAAATTACGGAAATGGCAAAGGAGCAGATATTCTGGAATTAAGCCAAAAAATCCAAACGGAAGTAAAAGAGAAATTTGGCATTTCCCTGGAAAGAGAAGTGAATGTAGTTAATTCCGAAAATTTAATTCAGGTTTAGATTAAATCATCTCCATTACTTATTGATTTGGTGTATTTTGATACTGTAACGCCAAATTTCTTCAAAAATTCGAGACCTTCATCAATTCCTATACCTTTGTATTCTGCATAAGAATTAAGAAAAATTACTTTTGTAATGCCCATAGAATAGATAATTCTGGCACACGGGAGACATGGTGCTAAAGTAACAAACAAAGTAGAGCCTTCTACAGTAGCTTTATTTTTCACAGCATATAAAATGGCATTTTGTTCTGCATGCAAAGCAAGAGAACAACTCCCTTTGCTGTCTCTTCTACAGCCTTCCACTGGGAATTCTTCATCACAATTGTGCGTGCCAGGTGGTGGTCCATTATAACCAATAGAAATTATTCGAGTGTCTTTGGTCAGTACAGCACCTACATGTTTTTTTATGCAATGGGAACGCTGTGCTAAGTTTACCGCCAACTCCATAAAAATGTCCTCAAAATCTGGCTTGTTCATTTTTTAATCAATCATTTAATGCTTTATCAAATACTGCCTTTTAACTTAAGGTAGACTTTTGCAATTCTATTACGTCTCTGATACTGTTAAACATCAGGCAAACCTTGAAATTTTCGTAACCAATTGATATTATACTCGTTAAAATTTAAACATACATATCCCTTTGAAATTACAGCAGGGATCAGAACAACTGGGAGAGACAATATCAAATCCTCATCCTAAATAGGGGTTCAAGTTATGAACTATATTCCATAGACAAATGCCACTTGGCCAAAATTTTAATATAATTTACTGGGGGTTAAAGAGCTAGGGCAATATTTTTATTTGAAATTCCCTATTTATCAATTCAGCAAAATGATAAAACAAAAACAACCATTCTAATTATTAGAAGAATTAATAAATGCACTTCTTAAATGCTTCAAAACATTCTTTCGATAATTTTCTAATAAAAGAACTACAATATTAGCCTAAAAAATTAATTAATTTAAAAAATGGCCATTAAAAAACTACATTTATTCTATTAATGAGATTATTTTTACTATTTTTATAATATAATAAATGCGTTTTACCATCTGTTTTTTGTAATTAAATGATAAAAATAGTTTTAATAGATGATGATCCTATCAGTATATTCGTAACTGAAAAACTGATCTCAAGGAATGTTTTGGAACCATTTAAGGTGTTTTCATTTAGCAGCGCTACGGCCGCATTAAAAGACATATATAAAATTCGGCCTGATTATTTGTTTCTAGACATCAACATGCCAGATATGAATGGATGGGATTTTTTAGAAACATTTAAGCCCGAAAAAAAAGATCCTGAAATTTACATATTAAGTAGTTCCATTGATGAAATGGACATCACAAAGGCCGGGCAATATGCAAAGGTTAAAAACTATTTAACCAAACCTTTGATAAAACAATATATCAAACTGATTTTTAGTGGCAAATCCTCCAAAGGAAATACTAAGCCAAGTTGATCTTTCAAGGCACATTTCATCAGGTTATTTTCTAACTTTTCTGTCAGCATACACAATACTACCAATCTGCTATCATTACCCCTAAATAATTAAGTGCCAACTGCACTTAAAGTTTGATAGCCAACAAGCCCACTTCAATTGTTAACTTTCCTTCTCTATTGAGTTTCTTTCATCCTTGAAATTTAACACAATAGTAATCGAAAAATTTATTTTTTTAGGAGTGTTGAAAATTGCTATTTTTTCCATTATTTAGCAGCAATTATTTCTGTTTAATATCAATTTTATATTTATGAATGAAGATTTTGAAGATGAATTCGAAGACGAATTTAATGACGAAAAATACGATATGGAAGAGGATGTATTTTTAGATGAGGATGAGGATGATTTTGACATGAATTTTACCGAACTGGAGGAAGATGACATTATTGATGACCTCTTTGATGAATATGATGATTTTGATTGACTCTTTTTCCATGATTCGATGCAAAACTTATCTGCGATGAGAATGTATCTCAAAATGTGCAATAGTTCTTCTATTGCATGTTGAAATCACACCGTAATATTTGGTGAAGGACCAACTTATCGTAAAATCCCATCTTCTTCTTTTATATTTACCTATTTACAGTGGCAATTGTCGACCATTTAATTGTTCTGAAATGAGAGGCATTCAAGGTGGGCTGATTTTGTAGCCACCAATGAAAAGCCATGAACCTGCCTATATAAATTTAAGCTAACTTTTAAAAGTTCCGCATGATTATGTCAAGAAGCCTATCCAAATAATCATTTTTTTCAAAGGTCAAAAGTCATATTTTCACAAATCCCTCCAGGGATTAAGGCTTTTTAAAAATATGCTTTGTAATCCCCTTTTTGAGTGTTAAATTGCAAGCAAATTTGACATTTAAAACCATTTCATCATGTTATTAGAAATATTTACTGCCCCTATAGCATCAGGAGCTCAGACTTTCTGGTTAATCGTTGCCATTTTGGTAGGTTTAGGAGCAGGGATTTCTGCTGTTGACTTCAGGAGCTCTGTTTTTAAGAAAGATAGCAAAGAAGACTAAGAAAAGGCTGGCAATAAATTGCCAGCCTTTTTTTTCTTTATACAAACGAAATCATTTTTTTCGATTTCAAAGCCAAAAGATTTAACCTCTCCCCCATTTACACAAGGTTTTGGCTTCCTTAGTCCTATATGGAATTTACAAGGTCAATGTACTTTCCCCATTAATTTCCGTATAGGTTTGGCTACGGTCATCAACACAATACCCGCCCCTACCACAATATAAACAATCAGCAAATACTGATTAGGCATTTGGGATAAAGCTTCAGTAGTGCCTCCACTAACACCTCCTGCAACCCTCCCTGCAATAAGGCTGCCCATGGCAATGGACAAAAACCACATCCCCATCATTTGCCCAACAAATTTCTTAGGCGCCAACTTGGTGGTTAAACTTAATCCAACAGGACTCAGACTAAGCTCTCCGAAGGTATGGAAAAGATAAGTGATTACCAGCCAGGATGGAGCCGCCAAATCACCAGAGGCAGCGATTTTAGCAGCAAAATACATGACCAAAAATCCTACACCTAGTAAGACTAATCCAAAAGCAAATTTAAGCGGTGAGCTTGGTTCTAGGTTTCTTTTTGCGAGTGCAACCCACATGGCACCGAAAAAAGGTGCAAACAAGATTATGAAAATGCTATTGATGGATTGAAAGTACCCTGCTGGAATCTCCCACCCCAAAACTTTCCTATCGGTGAATCTATCAGCGAATAAATTTAATGAGGATCCAGCTTGTTCAAATCCCGACCAAAAAATTGATGAGAAAACAAATAAAATCATCACCACAACCACTTTTTTCTTTTCGTCCTGGGTTAGACCGCCTAAAAACAAAACGTACAAAAAGAAAAGCAATGCTACAATGGCAATAAGTGTATTGGATATAGCTGCTATTGCCACGGGGTCAATGGAGAAAATCCCTAGAAAAAAGAGAGAAATAATAATACCTATTACCACCAATGTCACCCATACCCCTCTAATTAAGTTAATTCGGTACTGGCTTTCTCTTTCATTTGCAGGCAAAACCGGATCTCCTACCCCGTTTAGATATTTACCTGTCAGCTTATATTGAATCAGCCCCATAAGCATACCAAATCCAGCCAATCCAAATCCCAGGTGCCAATCATAGATGGCCAATGTACTGCATGCAATTGGAGCCAAGAAGGCGCCTACATTAATCCCCATATAAAAGATGGAAAATCCTGCATCTCTTTTTGAGCTATTTTCAGGATACAACTGTCCTACAATAGAACTTATATTGGGCTTAAGGAGGCCTGTCCCTAAAACAATTAAAATTAGCCCCAGAAAAAAAGAATAAAGATCTACACCTGAGAGTTCTTCCTTGGGACCATGATTGCCTGAAATCAAAGCCAATAACCCAGGTAAGGCCATGGTAAAATGTCCTAGGGTGATGATAATCCCTCCATACCAAACAGACTTTTTAAGACCTATAATTCGATCTGCAATCCAACCCCCAGGCAATGCCAGGAGGTAAACAAACATGGAATATAGCCCATAAATTGCACCTGAAGTCTGGTCGTCAAAACCAAGACCTCCAGTGGCTAAAGGGGCCGTCATAAACAATATAAGCAAGGCCCGCATTCCATAATAACTGAATCTTTCCCACATTTCAGTAAAGAAAAGCGTCATTAAACCTTTAGGGTGTCCAAATAATTGTGGACCTGTAATCTCCAAATTTGCCTTAGGAGCATTGTGCTTACCTAAAAATTGGTCATCTTTTTTCAAAAGCGAATCATTTAAAAACGTAATAAAATTTTATTCCTTTAAGGCTTATGGGCCGAAAGATTGCATGATACTACCATAATTTCTGTATTATTGCAAAAAAACAAACTATAGCTTTATGAAAACAGGAGAAATTCATACAGATAAGGGCATTCTGAAAGTTGAATTTTACGATCAGGACGCACCTAAGGCAGTGGCAAATTTTATTGATTTGGCTAACAAAGGATTTTACGATGGGCTTAGCTTTCACCGTGTTATTCCAAACTTTATGATTCAAGGTGGATGTCCTAAAGGCAATGGTACTGGAGGCCCTGGTTACACTATTGATTGTGAGTTGGACGGTGAACTACAATATCATGACAAAGGAGTTCTTTCTATGGCCCATGCAGGTAGAAATACGGGTGGTTCTCAGTTTTTCATCTGTCACAACAGAGAAAACACACAACACTTAGATAGAAATCATACCTGTTTTGGAAAAGTGACTGAAGGATTAGATCTTATTGATCAGATCAAACAAGGGGATAAAATCATCAAAATTGTGATCAACGAATAATTCTCACAAGCCTCAAGTCTGATTTAAGCAGAACGTTTAAAAAAGTGCCCCGGCAATGGTGGCTGTCATTAAGCAGGCTATTGTAGCAGCTAACAATGCACGCATGCCTAATTTTGATAAATCCCCCTGTTGCCCGGGTGCTATACTACCTATCCCTCCTACTTGAATGGCGATTGAGCTAAAGTTAGAAAAACCGCAAAGGGCGTAAGTAGCGATAACGATTGATTTTGGGGAAAGCGTGCCGGCATCTTTCATGTCCGCCAAACCCAAATAAGCTACAAACTCATTAATTACCGTTTTTTGGCCTAACAACGATCCCACAGCAAGCGTATCTTTCCACTCAACCCCTATTACCCAGGCAAAAATCCGAAAAACCTGCCCCAATAGGTACTCTAATGAAAAGCCTGAAAATGTACCCTTGGTGCTACTTATCACAAGTGAATTTAAACCAAGAAATTCACCGATAATCCCCGACAATAAAAAATTTACTGCTGCTATTACAGCGATAAAAGCCAATAACATTGCCCCCACATTTAAGGCAAGTTTAAGCCCTTCAGAAGCTCCTCTGGACATCGCATCTATTAAGTTTACATCTGGCACCTCGCCACTTATATCCAAATGCTCATCTATTTTTCGATTCTTTTCTTCAGGAATAATGATCTTCGAAATTACTATTGCTGCAGGTGCGTTCATTATGCTTGCCCCCAATAGGTAAGTGGCAAATCGTGTTTTTTCAACCGGGTCATCCCCTCCTAAAAAGGCTACATATCCTGCCAAAACTCCCCCAGCTATAGTCGCCATTCCCCCAGTCATCAAGCACATTAGTTCAGACCTTGACATCCTGGGAATAAATGGTTTTACCAGCAATGGTGCTTCAGTCTGTCCCAAAAAAATATTTCCGGCAGCCGACAAGCTTTCAGGGCCTGAAAGCCTCATGGTTCTTGACATTATCCATGCAATACCAAATACTACCTTTTGTAAAACCCCTAAATAATATAAACCTGCGGAAACGGTGGAAAAAAAGATAATTGTCGGCAACACTTGAAAGGCGAAAATAAAGCCAAAGGAATTGGTTGCCAGATCTCCGAATATAAATTGGGCTCCAGCTTCAGAAAAACTCAGAAATTTAACAAATCCAGCACTAATTTGCTCAAAAACACCTGCAACAAAACCAACTTTAGTAATTAAAACACCAAAAATGGCCTGTAGCAGGATGCCTATCCCTACCAGTCTCCAGTCAATCTGTTTCCTATTTGACGAAAAAATAGTGGCAAAAATCACCAGTACCAAGATCCCAAAAAATCCTCTTAAATAGTCCATTTATGCATGTATATTTTATATCCTAGATTTTATAATAGGAACCATTTTGAATGTTATCACCATGCAATAAACTAGTTACTCTAAATAATTAACGTTTAAATTTCCCGTATGGATTTAAAGTATACTTATTCAATAATCCTTCTTTTATAAATTGAAAAGCCCAAATCAAAATGATATTGTTTAGACAGAAAAAGGCCTTTTCAATTTCTCCGATTGATTTCATCCCTTAACCTGGCAGCCTTTTCATAATCTTCATTTCCAATGGCCTTGTCTAGCATTTGATTGAGTTTGTCCAGACTAAAATCCTTGAGTGAGGCTTCCGGAGACTTACTACGCCCGGAAGATTTCCCTTTCCCCGATTTAGCTATATCTGAAGCCTCCTGTTCTCTTTTCTCATCCTCCTCTGTAAACTCAATGGCGGCTTCCGACATTACTGAATTGGCACAATAGATCGGCGCATCAAATCTAACTGCGATGGCTATAGCATCTGATGGCCTGGCATCGATTTCTACCTTCTTGAAGGAATTTTGGCACATGATTTTGGCATAAAAAACTCCTTCTCTCATATCTGAAATCAGTATATGATCTATTGAAAACTCAAAATTAGAAGAAAATGATTTAAACAGGTCATGTGTCATTGGCCTGTTTGGAATAATTTTCTCTATTTCAATAGCTATGGCCTGAGCTTCAAACATTCCAATAACTATTGGCAACTTACGTTTACCTTCCGATTCACCCAAAACCAGGGTAAAGGAACCAGATTGTGTGCTATTGGAAGATAGCCCCAAAATTTCTAACTCAACTGTATTGTCCACGATTAATTATTTTAATGCTTTAATTGCTTGTGTCAATTTAGGAACCACATCAAAAGCATCACCTACGATCCCGTAATCTGCTGCTTTAAAAAAGGGTGCATCCGGATCATTATTTATGACTACAATATACTTCGAAGCATTTACTCCTGCAAGGTGTTGAATGGCTCCTGATATCGCTATGGCAATATACAAGGTAGGCGCCACTTTTACACCGGTTTGTCCTACATGTTCATGATGCGGACGCCAGCCTAAATCAGAAACTGGTTTAGAACAACCTTTTGCAGCATGTAAACTATCTGCTAGTTCTTCAATCATACCCCAGTTTTCAGGTCCTTTGAGCCCTCTTCCTCCTGATACAACTATATCTGCTTCCGGTAGTAATATTTCTCCTTCAGCCTTTTCTGCTCCAGTTATTTTGGCTACAAATTTTTCATCTGCAATGGTCAAATCCAAGGATTCTACCTTTATCGCTTCGCCATCTGTCTTGATTGGATAGACATTCTTTTTAACAGCCAGAATTTTCTTGTCTGCAGTTATAGCTGTTTCTGCAAAAGCCTTTCCAGTAAAAATGCTTCGCCTTACCACAAACCCATTGCTCAAGTCAGGTAAACCAACCACATTGGACACAAGTCCTGCTTCCAATTTAATGGCCAACCTTGCAGCAACTGCATCTCCCAGTGAAGATTTGGCCAACACAAGTGTAGAAGCGCCAACTTTATCAAATACCTGCGCAATGGCATCGGCATGCGCCAGTATTACGCCTTGATCCAAACGCTTGTCTTCAAAATGAAAGATGGCATTGGCTCCGGCAAGTCCAACCTGATCCCAGGCTTCGCTTCCAATAGATCCCAGGCCTAATACACTGACCTTTGCTCCTTGCATTCCGGCAAGTCCTGCGGCATAGGATACAGCCTCTAGTGAAGAACTTTTGATTTTGCCTTGATCTTGTTCTATATATACTAATATTGACATGCTAATTTTGTTTAAAGAATTTTGGCATCATTTTTCAATAAATCTACCAGTTGATCTACATTTTCAACAAGTTTAACTGCTCCTTTTGCTGGTGGTAGCTCGTAGGATTTAACATCAGTTTGAGCCAAAACATCCACAGGTTCTTTCACTGTAAGAGGCTTTGTTCTGGCAGACATTATTCCACGCATATTAGGGATTTTCCATTCCGCAATGGGCTCTTGACAACCAGCAACAAAGGGAAGATCTACCTCGATAAATTCTTTACCGCCTTCTATTTCCCTCGATAATTTGCCTTTATTTCCTTCAATTTCCAATTTCATCACAGGTGATAAGGAAGGTATACCAAGTAATTCGCCTACCATTCCGTGAACCATCCCGCCATTAAAATCAATGGATTCTCTTCCCATAAGGATTAAATCATAACCACTGTCCTTTGAGAAATCCGCGATTTGCCTGGCCACAAAATTGGCATCTTTAGGAAATGCATTTATTCTCACGGCTTCATCTGCACCAATTGCCAACGCCTTTCGAAGGGTAGGCTCTGTTTCTGCTTCACCTACATTAAGTACCGTGATGCTCCCATTACTTTCAGCTTTTAACTCCACAGCCCGTGCCAACGCATAATCGTCATATGGGCCTATAATGAATTGAACTCCATTTTTGTCTAACTGGGTATTGTTATCTGTAAATTGAATCTTTGAAGTGGTATCAGGTACATGTGTGATACAAACCAATATTTTCATGAATTTTTATTTAAATTTGTCATTAAAATAAAACGATTAAGCAACTTAATTCCACGAGCATGAAACATCTTGACAGGGTAAAAGAACTCCTGAATTATATAGAAAAAGAACCCAACGACCCTTTTAACCTTTATGCTTTGGCTTTGGAATACCAAAATCTAGACAAAGAAAAGGCTTCTTTTTATTTTAACAAACTATTAATAGAACATAAAGACTATCTACCTACTTATTATCATGCTGCATTGTTTTTTGCAAATGAGGAACATTTGCAAAAAACGGATAAAATCTTTACTGAAGGCATAGAATTGGCCAAAACTCAAAACAATTTACATGCTAAAAAGGAATTGGAAAATGCTTATCTAAATTTTCAATTTGAAAATGATTAAACCTTATACTTTACAAAAACCCTTAAAATAACTTCTTTAAGAATTTTACTTACCCCATTCGGTTAAAATGGTGCCGGTTCATTTCCACCTGGAAAAGGATTTTCTCCTCCTTGATCGCCATTTGCTTTACTGCCCATTCTTACCATACCTTCATCATCGAAACCTTTCCCAGTGGCATTACTGGGAAAGCGACTCCCATAAAGTGCTTCCTGCGGCTGTTGGTAAGGCACATTCATTTCCAAATCAGTAAATTTGGTGTATTTACCAATAAACCTCAGTTTCACATTTTCAAGTGATCCATTCCTATGTTTGGCAATAATTACTTCTCCTACACCTGCAGTATTATTCCCGTCTTCATCTTCAGTAATACCATAATACTCTGGACGATACAGGAACATTACAATATCTGCATCTTGCTCTATGGCTCCAGACTCCCTAAGATCCGACAGTTGAGGTCTTTTGTCGCCTCCCCTTGTTTCTACTGCTCTAGACAATTGTGAAAGTGCTATTACCGGCACGCTCAACTCTTTGGCTATTTGTTTCAAGGCCCTGGAGATACTTGAAATTTCCTGTTCACGGTTACCCCCGCCCCCTTTACTGTCACCAGACATCAATTGGAGATAATCTATAACTATCATTTGAATGTCATTCTGAGCCTTTAGCCTACGACATTTGGCCCTTAATTCCAGAATGGATAAAGCGGGTGTATCATCCACAAAAAATGGTGCGGATGTAAGCTTACCTGTTTTGTGTATTAATTGTTGCCATTCATAATCGGCAAGATTTCCTTTTTTTATTTTTTCCGAATCCAATTCAGCCTCCGAGCTAATCAATCGATTGACCAACTGAATAGCGGACATTTCAAGGGAGAAAATGGCTACTGGTCTGTCATGGTCTACAGCAGCATTTCGGAGTACTGAAAGCACAAATGCTGTTTTCCCCATTGCAGGCCGGGCAGCAATAATTACAAGGTCGGATTTTTGCCAACCGGAAGTTACTCTATCCAGTGCCGTAAACCCTGATGGTACACCAGTAAGCCCATCTTTTTGTCCTTTTTTACCTTCAAGTTCAGTTATGGCCTCCCGCATAATTGAACGCATGTCTACATAATTTTTCTTGATATTGTTTTCAGAGATCTCGAATAGGGACTGTTCCATCTTGTCCAGTAATTCAAAGACATCTGTTGTATCTTCATATGCTTCTTTTTGAATTTCCGAAGAAATTTTAATCATATCACGCTTCATCGCTTGTTCAGTGATGATTCTCGCATGATATTCAATATTGGAGGCAGAGGATACCTTGGAAGTGAGCTCAGTTATGAACATGACTCCTCCAGCCAGGTCTAAGCTCCCATTTTTCCTGAGTTGATTAACAACCGTAAGTAAATCAATCGGCTCACCAGCGTTAAATAGATCAAGAACTGCCTCATAGATCAAGCTATGTGCATCCTTATAAAAGCTGTTAGGAGACAATATGTCCACAACAGTAGTCAGGGCATCCTTTTCTAGCATCAAGGCGCCTAATACAGCCTCTTCTACATCAATGGCTTGAGGAGGCAATTTCCCCAAAGCAGAAAACGATTCATTTGGCCGCCTTCTATTATTTACTTTGCGTTCTGGTCTATTGCTGTTATTGTCTGACATATTAACAAAAGTACCCTATTAAAATCAAAGGTTTTAAACATTTTATGCACTATCTTATCCACATTTCTCTAACCTCTACTTAAACAACCAATTAAGCATAATGGTATTCCTTTCTCGTGAAAATTTTCAGAAAATAATTCTTACTACTTTCGACATTGCTCTATCTGAAAACAGCAATATTTATTCCATAATTATATAAGTGCGTTTTTTGAAATGTAGTTCAACTAAGCTTTATTCACACCCTCAATATTTAGGTGTGACACAAGCCTTCCTTAAAAGTGGAAAGCCCATAGAAAATAAGATGCTTTCAGCTTTGGTGAAAGGTTCTGCGCACCACGCAAAGTAAAACATATAGCGATCTTTCACAATTGTACCGCCTACTAGCGCATCAAGCTGGCCAGTCTGCGTTTTCTCATACGAGAAGTAAACCGGATTAAAAATCCAAAAAAATCCATGATGAGCTGTTAAAACAATTTTATTTTGTTTTCTACCCAACTCACCTAGATGATTTGAAGGTCAAAGCTTTAGATAAGGTAATAATAATTTTCTGTAAATTATAAGAAGGCATAAAAACAGAAGTTTTAATAGCCACCGATAAAAAAAACAGAAACCTAAATTCTTAAAAAATCACTATCTTTGTGCCGATAATTACCCAGGGAAGATTTACCAATACAATATATGTGATCTACTGCATAGAACAGTGGTTTTCCCTTACATTTTTATTTTAAATAATTTTTCTCAATACTAAATATAATAATTAAAATGGATTTGAATATCAAAACTCCCATTGCATTTTTTGATCTTGAAGCAACAGGAATTAACATTTCTACGGATAGGATTGTTGAAATTTCAATTTTAAAAATACTCCCTGATTCAACACAGGAAATAAAAACAATGAAAATCAATCCAACCGTCCCTATCCCGTTGGAGACTTCACTTATACATGGGATATATGACAAGGATGTGGTTGATTCGCCTACTTTTAAGGATGTCGCCAGGGAATTGTTCCGCTTTTTTGAAGGTACAGATTTGGCTGGTTTCAATGTCTTAAAATATGACATCCCTTTATTGGTTGAAGAATTTTTGAGAGCCGGAATAGATTTTGACATTGAAAAAAGAAACCTTTTGGATGCACAAAAAATCTTTTTTATGATGGAGAAAAGAAATCTTTCTTCTGCCTACAAATTTTATTGTGGTAAGACATTAGAGAATGCACATAGTGCAGAGGCGGACACCATTGCAACCTACGAGGTTTTCAAATCTCAAATCGAAAGATACATGGGCGAAGAACTTGAGGACCTGCAGGGCAATAAAATTGGTGTTATGGAAAATGACATGAAGAAAATTCATAACCTGATCAATGAGAAAATGGTAGATCTTGCTGGTAGGTTTGTATTTAATGATAAAGGCGAAGAATGCTTTAACTTTGGTAAACAGAAAGGAAAACCTATAGCTCAAGTATTAAAAGAAGAGCCTGGTTATTATGACTGGATGATGAAAGGAGACTTCCCTCTTGACACCAAAAGAAAGCTAACTCAGGTGAAATTAAGAGGCTTTAATTTATAGCGACACTAAAAGTGATACCAATATTTAATGGTTACAATCCCTCCTAAATAACTTTTTAAGGAGGGATTTTTTAATTTCAGATTGTCCAAAAACTTTCCTATTCCAAAATAGGATCTCTTCAAAATGAATCAATCTTTGCTATATTTGCTTCAAGTGTCTGGACAATAAGCAATACCGAGTTGGTCTTCAAATTATTTTAAATATCCGTATAAACTAAATCAAAAATGTCCATAATTCACCAAGCGACGGTACAGCATATCCCACACATTCAAAGAATAGCCAATGCCACCTGGCCAGTGGCCTTTGAAGGCATATTGAATCAACCTCAATTGGATTACATGATGAGATTGATGTACAATACCCAAGAACTCACCTCTCAAATAGAAAGTGGTAAAATTATTTTCTGGATCGCTGAAATAGAGCAACTATTTCTAGGCTTCATGGCCTATGAGCCCCGACTGCCAACTGAATCGCAAATTAAAATTCATAAACTATATATTCTTCCTACTGCACAGGGAAAAGGTGTAGGTAAAGATTTACTAAATAATTTGGAAGCGTACGGGAGATCCAAGGGGTTTGAAAAGCTGACTTTGAATGTAAATAAATACAATTCATCTGCAATAAATTTCTATAAAAGGCGGGGGTTTGAAAAGGTAAAAGCCGAAACCATTCCAATAGGCCAGGGCTATATTATGGACGACTTTGTGTTTGCTAAAAAATTATAGACAATGCCCTAAGAGTCAATATTTTCAACTTTCTTAGCCTTGTTATTAATGTCTCTAATCACTTCGTCCAGTTCTTCAGCAGAATCGTTAATATGGATTAAAATCTTTTTTTGCTCATCAGTCAGATTACCTACCAATATTTGAAGCAGGTGAACAAGTCCCATAAGTCTTGCAAGAGGGGCGCGAATCACATGGGATTGTACCCAGGAAATTTCTTTTAACTTTTTGTTTTGCTTCTCTATAGTCTTTAGATAGGCATATTTATGTGTCACATCAGTGGACAAGACAAGCTTCACCTTTTCCCCATCATAATTAATGGTAGTTACACTTGTCTCGACAGTAATAATCTCTCCATTCTTCTTTTTATGTAGAAATTTATCCGCTATTTTTTCACTTTGTAAATCTCCCTTCTCTACTTTAGATAAACCCGTAATTAAATCTACATTACCAATCTGAATATCAGCGATCTTCATCTCCAGAAATTCCTCCTGCGAAAAACCATAGCTTTTAACTGCCGCATCATTAACCTTTAAAAATCTATTGGTACTTTGATCCATCACCCACATTGGCATGGGATTTAATTGGAAAAGTTCCTTGTACCTACGTTCTGATTCCTCTAGTTTGTTGAATACCTTTTTCCTTTCAATACTGTAAGTAATGCTTTTGAATAAAATTTCAGGTTGTAATTCATCCTTTATCAGGTAGTCTGACACACCCAGACCAATCGTTTTCACAGCAAATTCTTTATTGGGATATCCTGTCAATACCACAATAGGGGTTTTGGAAGCTTTCTTTCTAATATCTTTAATTAGTTCTTCACCTCCAATACCATCTAAACTTAAATCAAGTAAAATGATATCGTAACCATTGGGAATGGTTTCCACGGCTGATTTATAGTTCTTTGCCCACTCGATTTTCGCAAATGGGAATTTTTCTTCTATCGATTCGGAAACCAAAACATAGTCTCCCGCATTGTCTTCAATAATTAAAAAATTCAATGCTTCATTTTCTGAACTCATTTAGCTATATTTTCGAAGGCAATTCAACAAGTGACAACCAAAATAGTTGGACCTTATGCAGGATTTCATGATACCCTCCAGACCCAAAAGGCTTAACAATATAACTATTGGCGTGATTGGTGTAGGATTCATTAATGTCTTTTTGATTGGAGGAGGTAGTTAACATTATAACTGGTAATCGCCGTAAACTATCCGACTCTTTGATAAATTTCAAAACTTCTAGTCCATTTTTGAAAGGAAGATTTATGTCCAGTAATACCAAATCTGGTGTTGGATTGCTACCATATTCGTGACAGGTATTTAAAAACTCTATTGCCTCTCTACCATCTTTTGCAAAGCTAATCTGTAAAGGTAAGTTTAATTCCTCCAGTGCCTCTGAAATTAAGAAGACATCTCCTTCATTGTCTTCAACTAAAAGTATATTTAACCTATCCATATATAAAATTAATTGGTCTCCCTAGAAAAACAAATAAGGTAAATCTGAAGCAATATCCCTGATTTTAAAAAAAACCTTTCCAGAACCAAAATCAAAAGTACATTATTTTTATCTCATGACACAGTACAATCGGATGTTTGTAAATTTTTTCAATTTATTTATGAGAAAACAAAAGGATTTTTATTCCTAGGAAATCCAATATCCTAAAGACCTATTTTAAATTGTGATAGGAAAACTACCTACCTAAGATAGTTAAAATTAAGCACCTCCACGGCTATAAAGGTGGTTTTTGTTAGAAAAAATTAAAAATCTATTTTGGACAGTTCACAGGTTAAGTCATTAAAAATCAGGTGGCCCATAACCTCAAGCCAAAAATCCCATACTGCATCTTCCGGAGTCATTTATTACGGTGCCTAAATTTATTCGCTTTCTCCTTAAGCTTCAATAAGAAAAAGAAAAAAAATTATTTTTTTAGTTTTACATAAAACACACTTCCCATTCCCAATGTAGATTCAACCCAAATCTTGCCTCCTGAACTTTCTACAATCCTTCTACATATTGCCAACCCCATGCCCGATCCACGTTTTATAAATCCATAATCATATCGTTTTAAAATATAAAAAACACTCTCCAGATTTTCAGCAGGTATCCCCCTTCCATTATCCCTAACTTCCACGGTACAATAATCATCCGATACTGAAGAAGAAATTTCGATACTCAATGGTCTGCTTGCATCTTGAAATTTGATGGCATTGGCTATCAACTGGTCAAATAATTGTATGAGCTGCTTGTATTCCCCCTTCACTTCAAGCATAGGTTCAATTTTTAATTTTATACTACCCTCCTTTAGCTTTTTTGAATTTAAATGAACAACTTTTTCAAAAACTTCTTCCAATTTTACTAATTCCTGCTTATTTAGGTTTTCCGACAGTTGCGAAAATGTGACAAGATCACTTATTACCGCCTTAATTTTCAAGAAATTATCCAAAGTAAGTTGCAGAAAATCTATAGAGTTTTGGGGTAATTTTTCTTTGTTTTTTCGGATAAAAAGTTCTAAAAACCCATGACTTTGCCTGACAGGGTCTGCCAGGTCAAATGCAGCAACGAGAATAAACTGATCCAATTGTTTTTTGGCATGGTCGGAATTGATACGCTCTTCTTCAAGGATTTGGTTTACTTTCTCAAGTTCCTTTACCTTATCTCCCAGAAATCTGTATTGTTTTAGAATTAGGAAATACAAAAGAACCCCTGTTAGCAGTACATATAACACACCGTCCAAAGATTTAACCAAGTCAATGGTTTCCTTAGAATAATTGGCAAAAAAGAATTCAGCAAATTCATTACTCCAGATAATCCAGATGGTTCCTGCTAAAATATATATAAGTGAAATTTTAAAGCTTGCTCTCATACGAATGCTTTAAATAAAAACCATTTTCTGTCATTAACCTATTGCTGCTATCTATGAAAGACCACAAATTACTAAACTTTAATAACTACTTTATGAATCAAAAAGAGAAATATTCTACTAAATGTAATGATATACTTTAAACTAATGAACCAAACCTTTGTTTTTACTTTGAATATAGATTGTATTATTAAAAAAACACATAAAAAAAACAAGGCATTTAAATCCTGAAGTTTTAAAACAATAACTTTAAAGAGTGTAGAAGGAAATCCCCTATTTTTATTCTTAAAATATAAATAACTATTAAATTGTAGGTGACAAAACAAAGTTTGAATTTTTCTCTCAAAAAATAAGTCCCCTCATTAATCTCCAATACAATGCGCTACAATTCAATTACGCTATTTTCCTTCTTCCTCTTTTTCTGCCTTTCATCTCATTCACTTATTGCTCAAAATGACACGCTCAAAGTACTTACTTACAATATCTGGAATGGTTTTGACTGGGGTAAAGATATTGAAAGGAAGAAAAAAATGACTGCATGGCTGAAAGAAGTAGATGCAGATGTCATTGGTTTTCAAGAACTCAACGATTTCACCGCCGAAGATTTAAAGTCGTGGGCTAATGAAATCGGCCATGGATATTCGGTATTGCTAAAAGAAAACGGCTACCCAATAGGCATCACCTCAAAGGAACCCATCCATTTAAAAACAAAAATGCTGGGTGGGCTTTGGCATGGAATGCTACATGCGGAAACCTATGGAATTGATTTTATAGTTCTCCATTTAAGTCCACACGATTGGAAATTTAGAAGAAGAGAGGCTGAAACAATCTGCAATTACACTGAAAATAGCCTCTTCAATAATCCAGACAATCAGTTAATGGTACTTGGAGATTTAAATTCCCATTCCCCTTTTGATGCAAAATTTGATTCTGACAATCCATTTTCATTAAAAAGAAGTCAGCTTTCAGACAGCTTAAGGATTGTTCAAAATGGCCCTAATGCTTATCAAACGTTACGGGATGGCACAGTAGATTACAGCGTAATTTCAAGATTTCTTTCCCTTCCATTGATAGACATAGTACAGAAACGCTTATCTAATGAGGAGAAAAAAACATTCCCAACACCAATGGTGGGAAAAGACATATCCAAGCCAGATTTTGAAAACTATAAGAATAGAATAGATTATATTCTAGTAAGCACCAACCTGGAACCCTCACTGCTGGAAGCAAAAATATTCAATAAGGGGATTCCAGATATCCTATCTGATCACTACCCTGTTCTTGCTTCCTTCCTCTATCACAAAACCAAATAAAGCTAAAGGGCTTTGGTTTCTTTCTTAAGGAAATAATAAGAAATGATGGCCGCACCTGTATCCGCTAAGGGAAAGGAATACCAAATACCTTCCAACCCAAAGAAGGCTGGCATTATTATCACCAAAGGAATAAGAAATATCCCTTGTTTACTAAGGGCTAGTAATAAGGCTGGTTTGGCTTTTCCAACGGATTGAAAATAGGCACTCCCAATTAGGCTGAATGCAAGCAGTGGGGTGGCCAAGAAGGATTTTCTCATGGCCGGAATACTTTCGTTAATTAAATTTTGATCTGCTGTAAATACAGCTACTAAGGGACCTGTAAAAATAAAAATTAGAATGAAAATAAAAAAAGCTACCATGGTAGAAGACCTAAGGGCCAGTCTAATGACAGAATGAACACGGTTTTGCAATTTTGCTCCGTGGTTATAGCCTGCGATAGGAACAAACCCTTGTGTAATCCCTAAAACGGGGAAATTGGCAAACATCATTACCCTGCTTATTACCCCATACATGGACAGCCCCATCTCACCTCCATATTTGAAAAGCTCATTGTTTAAAACAATGGCCAAAATACTAACAGTTCCTTGTCGGGCTAATGTTACCGCACCCAGGGAAGCAATCTCAGTGGATATTTTCAAGTTTGGTTTGATCCACTTAAAGCTCATCTTCATGGTGGACTTCCCAAATACAAAAAACCATAGCGAATAAGCTGCACTAGCGACATACGATATTGAAGTAGCCCAGGCGGCACCTTTTAGTCCCATATCAAACCACACGATAAAAATTGGGTCCAGGATAATATTAAAAACCGCCGGAACGATTAAAATATACATGGCTACTTTGGGATATCCTTCTGCTCGTATCACATTATTACACATCATGGCCCAAGCCATAAATGGTATTCCTATTAGAATGATACTAAAATAATCTTTTGCCGGCTCTAGTACATCTCCTTTCCCTCCAAATAACATTAAAACTTCTTCAGAAAAAATATAACCCAAGACGACAAACAATAGCGCCAGTGTTAAGGTAAGCCCTATTTGATTGCCAAAAGTATTGAAGGCCTTTTCATTGTCTGAATCTCCAAAAGCCCGCGAAATAATCGAAGCCCCTCCTACCCCTATAGACATGCCAATGCTTGCAATTAAAAAAGAAATTGGCAAAACTACTGTCACAGTGGCTATCCCCAATGAACCTACGTATCTCCCTACAAAAATGGTGTCAACGATTCCGTAAATAGACAATACCAAGATCCCTACAGCTGCGGGGAGTGCTTGTTGAAGCAATAGTTTACCGATTGGGGCTTTACCGAATGAATGGTTTTTGTTTTCCATAAAAATGTGATACCCCTAGGAACGACCCTATTGATAAAATGTTTAAATAAGTATGCTTTCTTAACCTAAATTCATTAATTATTGCCCCTTTCCTGTAGCCATTCAATTGCTATTAAAAACACATCCTACCAGTAGCAGTATCAACTTTTCCTTCACTCCTAAACCTGCAAAAGCTATTAATACAGGGGGCTGAAACAACTTCAATTTCAGCGCAATAATCACTGTTTAGACAATAGGTAGTAGGCAAAAAGACACCTATTCGATTGTGAAATTACTTCTCAAGAAGGGCCAGTAAATGCTTTCGCAAAATCCTTATTAAAATGATTTAGTGAATTTTATTTTGAGTTTTAGTTGAAGGTCCCTGATTACTTTAAATATTTCTTTGATAGTAACCATCTGAACCTGGGTAAGTTGGCTTATTTTTATATAATTTAATGGTGGATTTCCTTCATTGATAATCGCTCCTGCCTGTTTTTCCAAGCGAAGCCCCATTAGGTAATAGTATCCCTGATACAACTCTTTGGATTCTCTGGGACTAAAAACTTTAAGCTCAGTCAAAATCTTTAACCTTTTCCCCGTATTGGTTTCAAAAACGCTGTTGGCTAAGGCATAAAGTCTCATGGCGTTTACCATAGGTGTCATTGCACGCTTTATATCGAAAACCTCCTCCTGCTCTACTTTAAAAGTTTTTATATTCTTCAACCAGGTCAACTGGGTATCATATTGAAGTGCATTTTGTGCCATATTAAAGAAAAACCGCTCAAGAGGAAAATTTAACTGCTCATCCATAAATGATTTCAAGCTTTCCAACAGCGAAAAATCTCCATAAATGGGTCTACAATCAAAGAAAGTACCATAACTCAATACTGTTTCCATGGAGGACTCCTGAAACCAGGCTGCATAATTTTTCTTCCAGTGAGACAAAGAATGCGTCCATTTAGGATTACTTGCCATAAATCCTCCCTTACAATAATCAAAACCTATCTCATTTAAGTGGTCTGAAACAGTCTTGGCAAAATCCAGAAAGTAATCGCGTACAAATTCCCTATGTTCATTGGCTTTGTCTTCATAAATGATTGCATTGTCCTGGTCTGTTTTAAGTGTTTGTTCCTTTCTGCCTTCGCTACCCAAAACAAAGAAAACAAAATTAGCGGGAGGCTGCCCCTTTTTCTTTATGACTTGCTCAATTACCCTCAAGGTAATGATATCAGCTATCGCTGAGATAACCTGGTTTATTATCTCTGCCCTTACACCCCTTTGAATCATCTGTTCTACCATTCCTGGTACCTGCTCCCATTTTGATTTCAGTTCCGCTTCATCAAGTGCTTGTTTCACTGACTGAATAAACACAAAGGGCGAAAGTGACTGAACAGTTAAAATTTTATTTCGACTAGTAACACCTATGAAATGTCCCGCATCTTCCACCAATAAATAGCGGGTTTTGGTCCTAAACATAAGCAACAGCGCCTCATATACCAATGAATCTTTAGAGATCGACACCAATCTGGTATCCATGATCTCTTTTATTGGACTATGTAGCGACCCTTCAATTGCCATCACATTGTCACGTAAAGTGATGTCAGTGATCACTCCTTGAATCTCGTCTAAATTGTTCCCCACAAACAAACAGCTGGACTTTTCGTCCCTCATGATTTGAGCCGCCTTGAAGACTGGAGTGTCAGGCTTGCAGAAAAGTACCTTTTTAAGCGTGATCTCGCTTAAGGTTTTAATATAAAAATCATCAATAGATGTCAAATGCTCCGGAACCATGGGTGGTTTTTTTTTTACAAAGATCACCAATCATTTTGAGGAAATGAAAAGTATTTTTGAATAACTGTTTGCATTTAGAAAAAACTACCTTACATTTGCACAAGCTTTTGAAAAAGCACAGAGAAACAGGCTGAAAAGCCTGTTTCTTTTTAACAAAAAAAGGTCCTGTAGCTCAACTGGATAGAGCAACTGCCTTCTAAGCAGTAGGTTTCAGGTTCGAGTCCTGACAGGATCACAATGTTAAATTTTCCAAAAGTGTCAAGGGTAAAAAATTGCTTTTGAATTTATTGCCGATTCTGTAGCTCAGCTGGTAGAGCATAACACTTTTAATGTTAGGGTCCTGGGTTCGAACCCCAGCGGGATCACCAAAATGGAATACTATTCCATTTGAGAACCCTGTTAATTTTATAATTAGCAGGGTTTTTTTCATTTTCGAGCTACCATGTTATTTGTTCAAAAAATTTTTAAACATAGAACAAAGTAAAAATTTGGCTCAAATTTTATACTTCAAATCAGTACAAAGGAATCGGCTTTCCTTTCCATATATTTTACTACAATGGGTAGGGTAACTTTGCGCCCAAGCATTCTAAATATTATTAAGCTTTTTTTTCCTTAGAGCCATTAAGGACTAAACGAATAGGCCGTAAAACCACAATTTCAACGCCTATAATTGCAACCCTTTGATTATTCTCTCTTACGATACAACATCATGAAAATTAAAATCAATTTGCTGGTAAAGTTTTTAAAAAAAATCGCACAGGAAAAAATAAGTTAGTGTGAAATGCCAAGAAAGTGAGAATAGCAAAAATTACTACACTGAAACCAATGTGAAAAAGGACAAATCCACGACCTACAGTAGCAGCTAGAGATTACAGGAATTAATGTAATAATTGAAAAGCTTGTTTGGCAATCTCTAGTTCTTCATTTGTAGGGATAACCAATATTTTTACTTGGGAAGAAGGGCTGTTAATTTCCATTAAATTTTTAGCCTTTGATTCATTTTTAGCTTCATCCAAATTAATTCCGAAGAAATCCATGCCCGTACACACAAGTTTTCTTAACCTACTAGAATTTTCTCCAATTCCAGCAGTGAAAACAATGGCATCCAACCCGTTCATAGCAGCAACATAAGCACCAATATATTTTTTAATGCGATAGGCATTCATTTCTAAAGCGAGCTTACAGTTGCTATTGCCTTTTTCAGCTTCAGCTTCAACATCCCTTAAATCAAGGTACCCTGTTAGACCCAACATTCCACTTTTATTTGTCAGCAAATCTTTGACCTCATCCAAGCTGTAGCCCAAATCATTGACCAAATAGAAAACAATTGCGTGATCTATATCTCCACTCCTGGATCCCATTATTAAACCATTGGAAGGTGTAAACCCCAGGCTATGGTCTATACTCTTGCCATCCATAATCGCGGTCATGCTGCAACCATTGCCCAAATGAATAGATATGATTTTAGATTTTTTGAGACCTAAATATTCAATGGCTTTTTGAGAAACAAATTGGTGGCTCGTGCCATGGAAACCATACACCTGAATACCATGTTTTTCGTAAAATTTTTTAGGAATTGCATACTTTTTGGCCTTTTCCGGGATAGTTTGATGAAAAGCAGTATCGAAAACGGCAACTTGTTTGGCCAAAGGAAAAAGCTGTTCTGCTATAAGAATCCCTTCAAGATTATTGGGGTTATGCAGTGGTGCCAATGTAGCCACCGATAAGATTTCTTGCTTTACTTTGGCAGTGATCAAAGTAGGGTTTGAAAAAAAATTTCCTCCGTGCACAATGCGGTGCCCAACTACTTCAATTTCGTTTGTATTTTCAATTACTCCATTATTAGAATCAAGCAATAATGTTAAAATTTTATGCAATCCCTGGTTGTGTGTCTCAATGTGATCTTTCTGCTGAAGGTTAACCGTATTTGTATTATAAATTAGAACAGCATCTTGATGACCAAGACGCTCTACCATACCACTACAAATCAATGTTTCTGAAGGCATTTCTATTAATTGAAATTTTATAGAAGAACTTCCAGAATTGATTATCAATATATTCATAGGTCTTTTGGTTTAAATATCTTGCGCTTGAATTGCAGTAACTATCACCGTATTAAAGATATCGTCAATGGTACAGCCTCGGCTTAAATCGTTTATTGGTTTATTTAACCCTTGGATTATCGGCCCAATTGCCATTGCTTTGGTTTCTCGCTGCACTGCTTTATAAGTATTATTCCCTGTATTAAGATCTGGGAAAATAAATACATTGGCTTGTCCTGCAACTTCAGAGTTTGGCATTTTGCTTTTGCCTACGGCAATGTCCACTGCAGCATCGTATTGGATCGGGCCCTCTACTTTTAGATCAGGTCTTTTACCCCTTACAATTTCGGTTGCTTTTCGCACTCTTTCCACATCTGCCCCTACCCCTGAAGTTCCCGAAGAATATGACAACATTGCAATTTTAGGTTCAATTTCAAAGGCTAAACTCGTAGCTGCAGAGGAAATAGCGATATCAGCCAATTGTTCTGAGGTAGGATTGGGATTAATAGCACAATCACCATACACAGAAACGCGATCTTCCAGAAGCATAAAAAATACGGAAGAAACGATGGAAGTTTCAGGCTTAGTCTTTATAAATTGAAGTGCTGGAAGAATCGTATGCTGTGTGGTATTTATGGCCCCGGAAACCATGCCATCAGCATCCCCTTTATAAACCATCATTGTCCCAAAATAGGAAACATCTTCCATTAAATGTTTGGCCATTTCAAGGTCAATATTTTTATGTTTTCGAAGTTTATAAAGGGATTCTGAATAGGCTTCAAAATGAACAGAATGAATGGGATTTATCACGTTAATCTTATTGACATCAAGTACAATCCCGAGTATAGCCAATTTATCCTCGATTTGTTTTTTATCTCCAAGTAATGTAATGCTTACCACGTCCAGGTCAACCAAGCGTTTTGTAGCCCTTAAAATGCGTTCATCCAATCCCTCAGGCAGCACAATATGCTTTTTATCCGATTTTGCTTTTTGAAATAAGTTATAGAGGAACATTCTAGGGGTAATTCCTTTTGTTTTGAACGTAATAAGACGTTCGACCAATTCTTCTACATTTACATTGTTTTCAAAATCCTTAATGGAGGTAGTTATCTTTTCGGTGTTCTCGGCATAAATCTGTGATTTTATATTTCCAAGTTTATTGGTAACAGAAAATGTCCCTCCTTTTACTGAAATTATCGGAACAATGTTTGAAAGCCCTTCAATGAGTTTAATAATTGAATCTTCAGGCACAAGACCAGCTGTAAGTACTATACCTGATATAGAAGGATAATTATTTGAAATGTTTGCCTGCAAAGCCCCTAAAATAATATCGGCTCTATCTCCTGGTGTAATAACCAAGGCATTTTCTTTCAGGTAAAGGAGGTAGTTGTGCAGTTGCATGGCGCCCACGCTAAAACTCCCCGCCTGGTTGTTAATATAAGCTTCTCCAAAGAGCACCTTCGCATCTAAAGTATCCACGATTTCTTTCATGGACGGATAGGCCAGATCCGGGTTGAGTGGAATAGCATTTACAATTATTTCAGGAGGCAAGTATTTCTCCAATTCAGAAACTACTAAATCTTGATTTTTTGGCTCTACTTTATTGGCGATAACACATAAAACCTCAACACCTTTATCTCTGTATGAATCAAAGGCCATTTGCAAGTTCCCAACAAGTTCATTCAATGATTTACCAATGCCACTGCCCAGAATAATCGCAGGAACGCCCAGATTTTTGGCCAAAAGCACATTAATATCAAATTCCATGATGGATCCTTCCCCTGAAAAGCTGGTACCTTCAATCAAAATAAAATCAAAACGGTCTTCAAGGGCTTTGTACTTTTTAATAATTTGACTGATGATTTCGTCATCTTTGTTTTCATTTTTTTTCCGAATCACCTCGCTTCGGCTAAAAGCATATGCGTCTTCAAATTTTATATCTAAATTGAAATAGGTTGAGATTGTGTTAATATGGTTGTCTATTTTCCCAGGCTTGAAGTCATCAATAATAGGCCGATAATAGCCTACTTTTGCTGCCTTTCCCAATAGCGATTGCATCAATCCCAGAGAGACAATAGACTTGCCACTGTTGGGCTCTGTAGTGGCGATGTAGATGGCTTTGTTCATTTTTTTAATTTTATCAAAACTAAGAAATATTATGACTCCAATTTGAGCAGGCTTGCACTAAATGGATGATAAAAATTCTATTCCCTCAAAATTTGTTTTAAACCTACTGGAAGGCCATTGAATCAATCAAAATCAGCTTCTCATTTACAATTCCCGTATAGCCATAGCACTGCTATGCCTGATTCACCAAACAGTATGATTTTCTTTCGATTAACGTATGGCCCTAGAAACACGGGGCAGGCATGACGAATACTATTACATAACCAGGGTTTAAACGCATTTTTTTCTTAGTAGATCCAACCCGTTTCTTTTGAAAGTCTTATTTTGCGGCTCCCAGACATATAGAATAGACTTTCAATCCCAAACCAAGGGTCTACTCATATCGAATAGCATCTATGGGGTTCAATTTCGCAGCTTTTCTGGCAGGAAAAAAACCAAAGGCCACACCAACAAAAACAGAAAAACCAAATCCAATTAAAATTGCAGACACAGATGTAGGAATAGCAAAACCTGTTAATTTATAGATCAATTGGTTACCTATAATTCCTAAAACCACCCCAATAGCACCCCCTACTAAACTTAGAGCAATGGCCTCTATTAAAAATTGAGTTAATATATCACTTTCCCTTGCCCCTATGGCCAGTCGTGTTCCAATTTCACGTGTACGTTCTGTTACAGACACCAGCATAATGTTCATTATGCCTACACCACCTACTATGAGAGAAATACTACCAATAGCCCCAAGCAAAATAGTTAAGATATTCATTACACTGCCTGTAATTTCCTGAATTTCTATTTGAGTAGTAATTTCAAAATCATCTTCCTGATCTGGCAAAAGTCTGTGCGCTTCTCTTAATAGCAATGTGGCCTCAAGTTTGGCATCGTCAATGGCATTTTCACTGGAAGCACTTGCCATAATCATATTGTATTCAGAACTGCCATACAACCGGTTTTGAATTGTGGTATAGGGTGCAATAATTATATCATCCTGATCTTGTCCCATAGCACCTTGTCCTTGTTCTGTTAAAAGACCAACAACGGTAAAAGGCACTTTATTAATCCTAATTTGACTTCCAATAGGATCACGACCTGAAAAAAGTTCTTCTCGAATAGTTTCGCCTATTACACAAACTTTATTGGCTGTCTTTACATCTTCTCCTGTAAAAACTTCGCCAAGAGCAATGTCCCTGCTCAAAATATTGAAATATTCTTCCGAAACTCCGTAAACGGTGCTTGATCGATTTCCATCTGGACCAATAACCTGACCACCAATACCCACCAAAGGAGATAATTCCGGCATCCAAACAGAGCTGTTTTTCAAAATATCATAATCCCTTTTGTCTAAAGGTCTTCCCATTCTTACATTTATTCCAGCTCGTCGTTCAGATTTTGTACTAATCATTATTAAATTAGAGCCCAAACCAGATATTTGATCACTTACCTGTTTTGCAGCACCCTCTCCCGCAGAAATCGTCATAATCACAGCCGCAACACCAATAATAATCCCAATCATGGTGAGAAAGCTCCTGCTCCGGTTTTTATTGATGGCCTGAAAAGCTACTTTGAATATTCTTAAAAGCTGTTTCATTATGCGTGCTCGGTTAGTTCCTTTAGTGCACTTGCTTTTGTACTTCGGTTGTTAATAATTTCATCCGTAAGAATGCGACCATCTCTTAAATAGAGCATCCGTTTAGCAAACTTTGCAATTTCCTCCTCATGAGTAATCATTACTATGGTTTTACCTTGATCATTTAGTTTAACGAAAAGGTCTGCAATTTCAATGCTGTTTTTGGTGTCAAGATTTCCTGTGGGTTCATCTGCAAGAATAAGCGCTGGATTGTTCACCAAAGCTCTGGCAATGGTTACGCGCTGTTGTTGTCCTCCAGAAAGTTCGTTGGTTTTATGGTAAATACGATCAGCCAATCCTACATTCTCCAATGCCTTTTTTGCAAGTTCAGTAATATTTGAAAAGCGTCCAGTTCTATCATACACCAAGGGCAATTCCACATTTTCAAGAGCAGTTGTTCTAGACAACAGGTTGTAACTTTGAAAAATGAAGCCTATTTTTTGATTTCTAATGTCTGCCAATTGATTTTTATTTAGTCCATTTACTTTAACACCATCCAGATCATATTCCCCAGATGTTGGCCTATCTAAACATCCTATAATATGTAATAAAGTCGATTTTCCAGAACCAGACGAACCCATAATAGCTACAAATTCTCCTTCTTTTATCAATAAATCAACATCCGTTAAGGCATGAACTTCTATGTCTCCATTTTTGAAAACACGACTTAATTTTTTAATTTCTATTACTTTTTTTGCTTCCATTCTATTCCTTCGACTTAATACTATTGATGGCTTTATCTCCATCTTTTAACGCTGTGCCCCCAAGAAATCTTTTAATTTCAGATTCTAAACCAGACTTTATGCCTGTTTCTATAAATTGAAATTTTAAATTTTCATTTTCATCTTTATAAAAGAATCCATCGAATCCTGATGGTAATTCCTTTTTAAAGTTGGCTGGGCTGTACAATTCTTCATTATTAATAGCCTCATTGAATTTTTGGTGCAATGAATCAGGTAAAAATTCCCTGGCTTTTTCAATAAGCATTGGCTTTATCTCTTTCAACATGGCTTCATTAGGCCTTAATCGTAAGGCTGAATTGTTGATTATCAACACATCTTTAGCCGTATTTACAACAAATTCCAAGCTTGTTGTCATTCCGGGCATTAAAAATCCTTTATCATTGTCAACATCTACAACTACTTGATAATTTACCACATTATTAATTTTAATGGGCTGCAAACGAATTTGACTTACACTACCGTAAAATTCTTTTTCAGGAAAAGTTTGTACCGAAAAACGAACATGCATACTATCTTTAATATAGCCAATATCACTTTCATCTACATCTGCCAAAATTTGCATTTTTGAAAGATCTTCAGCAATGAGGAACATTTTGGGAGTGGCGAAACTGGCAGCCACCGTCTGTCCTTCCTCTACGGATCTTTCGGTAATTGTCCCATTTATGGGTGATGTAATTCGCGCATAGCTCATACTCACTTCAATGTTTTTCACAGTTGCTTCCGATGCTTTTTTACTACTCAAGGCTTGTTCATATGCGAATTTAGAATTGGTGTATTGTTGCTCTGAAATAACCTTTTCTTCAAACAACTTTTCACTCCTTTCAAAATCTACCTCGGCCTGATTAAAACGTGCCTCATTGACTGCCAAATTAGCTTGGGCTGTAAGTAAATTGGTTTGAAGTAGCCTTAAATCCATTTCGGCTAAAAGTTGACCTGCAAAAACCTCATCGTTATAATCCACATAAATCTTTGAGATGGTGCCAGAAAGTTGTGTACCGACTTCAACCGTATTAATAGCTTCCAGCGTTCCTGTGCTGGACACTATGTTTTCCAATTCTCCAGTTTTTATAGTGGTATAGGTATACTCAAGTTGTTTGTTCTTAAGCATGGGCTTTGCAATAAAATAACCTGCTACAAGCAATGCTATAATCCCAAGAATAATAATGGTTGATTTTTTCATGGATTTATATTTAATCCTGACCTAATAATAATTGATAATCGTAAAATGCTGTTCTATAATCTGAAATGGATTGTAGCCAATTAAGATGCGCCTGTGTATAGGATAATTCGGCATTATTGACTTCTAAAAATGTCCCAACCCCAAACTGATATCGTTTTTTCGCAAGTTTTAAAGCATCAGCTGTAAGATCCTTATTCTCTTTCTGAACTTCAATTTTTTGTCTTGTGAAATCGAGATGGGACAACAGTTCATTTAATTGCATTTTGGTTGCTTCCTCCGTGTATTGCAATTGTTTTTTGGCCATGTTCTTCGCTATTCTGGCCTGTTGCACCTTATTTTTAGTGATGAGCCCATTAAAAATACTGAATTGCAATTGAAATCCAACGAGACTTGTGTTTACCCATTGGAAATCTGCCAATTTAAAATTATCTTCTTGAGCCTGGTAGTTATAATTCCCAATGGCATCCAGTGTAGGATAATAAGAAGATTTTGCAAGTTTTATTTGTATATCTTTTGCTGCAACATCAATCTCCAGTTGCTTTAAGGTGCTATTTTGTGTTAGTTTTTCTATTGGATTCTCATCCAGAAAAAGCTCGTTACTCACAAGGGCAATTGGTTCGGTTAATTTTAAAACAACCTCTTCTTTTAGACCCAATAGCAATTTTAAATTGTTAGCCAATGGAAGTATGGAATTCTGCGATTCTAGTAAACTATTTTTGGCTTGTGCAACTTGTACTTTCGCCGTGGCGTAATCGTAATCCGTTAATGTCCCCAGATTCTTCCTTATTTCCACATCTATTAAAGTTTCTTGAGCACTCTTTAATTGTTTTTGTTGCACTTTTACAATTTCTTGGGCTATTAAATAATTGAAATAGGTCTTTTTAATTTCATTCATTATATTTTGCCTTGTATTTCTAGCAACTTCATTTTGATAGTTTAGGCTTGTTTCAATATTAATTTTATTGATCCGATTATAATTAGAATACACAGGAATAGACAGGTTTAGCGAAGCGCTATAATCATTATCAGCACCAAGTTCAGTGGCCGTTCCTCCTTCACTTCCGAAACCATCTGGTAAAAAAATAACTTGTCGATTTATATTTCTATAATAATTGGTATTTGCTGACAGTTTGGGAAAAAAATTACCTTTGGCTTCTTTTAAGGCAAATTCGGCGGTCTCAACCTGATATTTTGAAATAGCAATATCTGTATTTTTATGAAGCCCCAATTCAATTGCAGACTCTAAATTTAGAGGGATACTGTCTTGAGCATAGCTTGTATTGATTATAGAAATGGCAACCAGTAAAAACAACATTTCAGATTTATAGAATTTCATGTTTTAACCTTATTTTATTAACAAGATTAATTTAAAAGATAAAGGGAAACAATGATGTAGATCATGGTGATGCACCAGATAAAAAAAATAGGTGATGGATATTGTCCCATTTAAGAAAAAAATTGTTTTATTAATACCTAAAAAGTATCCTTTTCAATTATTGAATTGAGCATTTATTAATTGAATTCTTTATCTGGATAAGACGGCTGGTATACCATCCTTTGGATTTAGTGCTATTATTGATTATCTGAGATTACCAATTTACACAAGACCTTAATGAAACTGCTTGCTCAAATCTGGAGGGAATACTATTTACAAACAATTCGCAATAGCTAATCTGTTACGTGTTGGAATCACTCCAAAATTAACCACAAAAAAACCCATTGCCTATTTTTGGTATAAACTCAAAATAGACAATGGGCAAATTACTATGCGATGAAATCGCTTTAAAATGAGTAAATAGCTTATGGTAAAAGGCCTGAAAAGCCCCTAGGCCATGCAAAGGGGGCCAAAAGCTTTATAAAATGATCTAGGGAATGAAACATCATTGTACAATCACATTCTAATCAATTTATAGTTTACCTCAAGTTTTAGGCTTTCAAAAACTGCCTAAGCACATAATGAAGAATTCCCCCATTTTTATAATATTCTATTTCAATTAAAGAATCAAGACGGGCGATTACTTCAAAGGTTACTTCACTTCCATTTTCATTTTTAGCTTTGGCTTTTAAAACTTTCAAAGGAGATAATCCCTCTTTTATCCCCTCAATAGAAATCTGCTCTTTACCTGTAAGCCCTAGCGAAGCGGCGGATTGGCCTTCTGAGTATTGCATTGGCAAGACACCCATACCTACAAGATTAGACCTGTGTATCCTTTCATAGCTTTCAGCAATTACCCCTTTAATACCCAACAGAGTGGTTCCTTTAGCAGCCCAATCCCGTGAAGATCCACTACCATATTCTTTCCCTGCCAAGACCAATAAAGGGACACCGTCGCTGATGTATTTACGTGAGGCATCAAATACTGTCATTTCTTCTCCAGAAGGCATATGGGTGGTGTACCCACCCTCCTGGGTAGCCAATTGATTCTTTATCCTAACATTGGCAAATGTCCCTCTTACCATCACTTCGTCATTACCTCTTCTCGAACCGTAGGAGTTGAACATTACCTGTTCCACTCCTTTATCAAGTAGGTATTTACCCGCTGGTGATTTGGAGGAAAAAGAACCGGCAGGCGAAATATGATCAGTAGTGATGGAATCTCCTAGCTTCAACAAAACACGGGCGTTAAGTATTTCATCAGGATTATCTACTTGTTCGGAAATCCCATTAAAAAATGGTGCTTCTTTAATATAACTAGATTCCTGAGACCATTGATACACTTTATCTTCAGGAGCTTTCAACGCACGCCACTGATCATTGCCTTCAAATATTTCTCCATAACTCTTTTTGTAATCTCCCGGTGAAAGCACACGGTTAGCGACTTCAAAAATTTCCTCATTGGTAGGCCATAAATCTTTTAAATAAACCGGCTCAAGGTTCGGGTCATATCCTAAAGGCTCATTATTTAGATCTACATCCACTCTGCCTGCTAGCGCAAAAGCAACCACAAGCATTGGTGACATAAGGTAATTCATCTTCACTTGAGGATGTACTCTTGCCTCAAAATTTCTATTACCTGATAAAACAGAAGCTACTATCAGGTCATTCTCCTCAACTGCTTTGGCAATATGAACAGGTAAGGGTCCTGAATTACCAATACAACTGGTACAGCCATAACCGACCACGTGGAAGCGCAAGGCTTCTAAATCCTCTAGTAATCCAGCATGATGGAGATAATCCGTTACAACCTTGGATCCAGGAGCCAAGGAGGTTTTTACCCATGGTTTTACATCGATACCCCTTTCTCTCGCTTTTCGAGCAATAAGCCCCGCCCCGATCATAACACTTGGATTTGAAGTATTGGTACAAGAAGTAATGGCTGCAATTACTATGGATCCATCATAAAGTGCGAATTCCTCATTATTCAATTTGACACCAACGGTTTTTAATCCATTTTTAACCTTTGTCTCGATTTCCAAATCACGATCTAGCTGCTGTTTCCCGCTTTGCACTGGCTGATTTCCTCCACCTTCATCAAGCCATCTACCCACTTCTCTTTTTTCAATGGGTATGTATTCTCTTCCGTGTACTTCCTTAAGTAAGGAGCCAAATTTCTTTTTAAATTCCCTTAAAAGGATTTTATCCTGTGGCCTTTTTGGTCCTGAAACTGTAGGCTCCACAGTGCCAAGGTCTAATTCTACTACTGAGGAATAATTGATTTCGTCCTCATTTTCCCTCCAAAGCATATTCGCTTTGGCGTAGTTTTCTACAAGTTTAATATGTTCCGAAGCCCTATTGGTCCTGCCCATATAATCCAGGGTGCGATCATCTATGGGGAAATAAGTAACCGTACACCCAAACTCTGGAGACATATTTGAAATGGTAGCCCTGTCTGGAACAGACAACCCGTCCAGCCCGGGACCAAAAACTTCAACAAATTTCCCTACTACACTTTGTCTCCTTAGAAGCTCAGTGATGGTCAAAACCATATCTGTAGAAGTTGTACCCATTGGCAATGCCCCAGTAAGCCTCAGACCGACCACCTCAGGCATGATGAAATAGATAGGCTGCCCCAATATGGCAGCCTCTGCTTCTATACCTCCAACACCCCAACCAACTACTCCAATTCCATTGACCATGGGCGTATGGGAATCTGTACCTACCAAAGTATCAGGAAAAACATTTCCGTCTCTGGCAATTACACCTTGGGCAAGGTATTCCAGATTCACCTGGTGGCAAATACCCATCCCAGGAGGAACTACTGAAAAGTTGTTAAACGATTTTTGCGCCCACTTTAAAAACTCGTATCGCTCCCCATTTCTTTGATACTCCACATCTACATTTTTTTTGTAGGAGTAATCCGTACCAAAATAATCTACCTGAACGGAATGATCCACTACCAAATCAACGGGGATTAAAGGATTTATTTTTTCTGGATTTTTGCCTTTTCTAACTGCTTCAGAGCGGAGAGATGCGATATCAACCACCGCGGGCACACCTGTGAAATCTTGCATCAAAACCCTTGCAGGTTTGTAGGGGATATCTTTTTCTGAAGGTGCTGGTTTCCAGTTAAGCAAAGTTTCAATATTCTCCTTTGTAATAGCAAAATCATCGAAATTTCTCAGCGTATTCTCTAAAAGAACCCTGATTGAAAAGGGGAGTTTATTAATTTGATATCCTTGCTTTTGTAATTCTTCCAAACTCCAGTAATTAAGATCACCTTGAGCTGATGGAAGTTTCTTTATGATTTTATATGGATCTTTTGTCATAAAATAAGAAGGTTTATAATTAAAAAGGATATTAATTACGAATTTTAAATATAATCTAATATACTAATATAAGGTATTCCTATCAATTATGGGGCCATAAAAAAAGCGGAAACAAGTTCCGCTTTTAAAATTCTATTGGTTTTCTGATTCAGCATCTGCCTTGTCTCTTTTTCTAAAAGATTTTCTAAAAAACCAGTGATAACGCAAGGCTTCCAATGTTTCGTTCATCCTTACTGTTCCGGTATCTAAACTACTCATCGAGCTTTTCAAAGCGGCTGCAAATTTTTCATCATTAAGCAGCATTCCAACAGCATTGTCTGTTTCATTGAGGTTCTCACTTACTTTACTGAAATTTTTAGCAGCAGTACTTGCTTCTGCAGAAGTATTTTCGAGACTTTCAGCAGTAGTTTTTAAGCTTGAGAAAAGGGTAGTGTCATTTAACATTTGATCTACAAGTCCTCCCTTTTGATTAAGTTCGTTGGAAAATTTAGCCAGGTCAGCAGTCATTCTATTACTATTAACGGCTGTTCTTTCGAGGTTTTGCATAACTGCCTTAAAATTTTTCACCAACATACTGTCGGTCAATACAGCGCCAACTATACCTTCTCCACTGGATATTTTATGAGTTAGTACTTTCAAGTCTTCTGTGATCGACACAAGGTTATTATTGTTTACCTGCAATGTTTCCATCATCTTGTCTGTATCCAATGGCATCTCAGCGGTTAGCTTATCACCATCTTCAATAGAAGGTCCTTGACCTGTACCTCCATAGATTACAATAATCTTATTTCCTATTAGTCCATCTGAACTAATGGTAGCTTTAGAGTTCTTTTTTATGTAATCCTTTGAAGAAGATTCAATATTCATTTCAATTTCTACCTGAGAATCACCGTAAAAATTGATTTTCTTCACTGTTCCAATTTTCACACCCGAGAACCAAACATTGTTACCAGTTTGTAAACCTCCTACATCATCGAAGACGGAAGTTACCCGAATACTCTTAACAAAGGCTTTTTGTTGTGCTCCAAGAGTAAGAATGCCAACAACCAGTATTGCGATCCCAACTAACACAAATATGCCAACCGTTACAGATCTTTTATTTTCATTTCTCATTGTTCGATGAAATTATAGTCATAAAATGATTTTACTCTGCCATCTACGGCATGTTCAAATACCTCTTCAAATTTTCCAGTATTCCCAAAGTGCCCATCCAGAAGCACGGCCATCCTGTCTCCTGTCACCTTAGCACATGTTAAATCATGCGTGATAATGATAGAGGTGGTTTTGTACTCCTCATTTACTTGATTGATCAGGTTGTTTATATCCATGCAGGTTATGGGATCCAAACCAGCGGTGGGTTCGTCATAGAGCATAATGGCTGGCTTTAGAATAAGTGTTCTGGCTATACCAATCCTTTTCCTTTGCCCTCCTGATAATTCCGACGGCATTTGATTTATGGTTTGAATGAGGCCAACACCTTCCAAAACTTCCTCCACCAATTTATCTTTATCCACTTTGCTAAGGTTTTTTACATTTCTTACCAAAGGAAATTCCAAATTTTCTCTTACAGTCATGCTGTCATACAATGCACTTGCCTGAAAGGAAAACCCGATTTTAAGTCTTAATTCATTGAGACTTTTTGACTTTAATTGACTCACTTCTTGTCCCAAAACAATGGCTGAACCACTATCCTGAGTAAGTAAACCAACCATGATTTTAATCAAGACTGATTTTCCGCTTCCTGACTTACCTAATACCACCAGATTTTCTCCACGGTATAGGTCCAAATTGACATTCTTTAGAACGTGCATATCCCCAAAAGACTTTGAGAGCTCTCTAATTTCGATTACTGTATCTTTCATATTATAACTGCCTAAAGAAATTGGTGATCTGTAAGGATAACAATTCTTCAATAAATATTAAAAACATGGCCATAACTACAGCCGAATTCGCTGCTTTACCCACTCCCTCTGTGCCTTTGGTTGAATTATATCCTTTATAACAACCAACGATACCAATGGTAAAGCCGAACACCAGTGATTTAACCATTGAAGAGGAGATGTCTAGAAATGAGATGGAATCAAACACTTGAACAAAGAAAGTGTTGATACTTACCTTCTCATTTACATTAACATTTAAAAAAGCTCCCATAAGGGCCAAAAAATCGGTATAGAGGACCAAAATTGGGATCATAAATGTACTCGCCAAAACCCTGGTTACAACAAGAAATTTAAAAGGGTTGGTAGCAGACACTTCCATTGCATCAATTTGTTCCGTAACCTTCATTGATCCGATTTCTGCCCCAATACTAGACCCCACCTTTCCTGCAGCAATAAGTGCGGTAACCAAAGGCCCCATCGCTCTGACAACGGCAATCGAAATCAAGGCTGGCAACCAGGATGTGGCACCAAACTCTGAAAGTGAAGGCCTTGACTGATTGGTAAAAACTATTCCTACTATAAACCCTGTAAGGGATATTAAAGGCAGGGAATTATAACCGATGCGATAACATTGCCGAATTACCTCCTTAAACTCATATGGAGGAATCCAAACCTCAACAAAAAATTTCTTAAGAAACTTAAACGCCCTTTCTAGTCCAACGAAAAACTTATCAATTCTTGTACTAAATACTTTATCATTGCCTTTGAGGTTTTCAGCCATATTATTGATATATTTAATTCAAATGATTAAACGGAATTCTAAAATCAACCAATAATTTTAATCGGCCAAAAGTTCCCTGAAATTTTGTTCTTTTATTGGTTTAATCAAGAATCCACTTATCTGCTTAAATTCCTTGCTTTTATTCAAATCACCTGGATCAATTGATGCGGTAAGCATTTTAACGTTTACTTTAATACCTTTGGCTTCCATCCGCTTCAGAAAGTCCCATCCATCCATTTTAGGCATGTTTATGTCCAATAAAATTACATCCGTGTAATTATTACTTAACCATTCTAAAGCATCAAAAGGATCTTCAAAAAAAAACATTTTTAATCCCCGGTTCATTTTTTCTAAAATTCGCTTGTTGATCATGTGTTGAACCTTGTCATCATCAACAAATACAATTGTCTTCTTATCCTGCTCCACCTATAACTAATTTTCTAACATTTGTGTTTTCTTTCTTTCGATTTCCTCTTTAATTCTCATTAGCTCCACTTCTCAAAACACCCTAACAAAGGCAATTTAAACTAACTTAAAACCCTAATGATAGTCTATAAAAATAATAAAAATTAGAAAATCACTCTAATATTAACCCAAAATTAACATTAACCGTTCTATTAATTGGCCTAATCACTTCCCGAAAAAAGTTTGGGGCAGATTACTGCGAATTCATTTAAAGTCAGTTTTAATTATGAGTTCCTATTTCACCTACTGAAACAATTGATTTTCAAATTCATTTTAGTTTACTCCTACCATTTAACCGCTATTTAGGTTTGGATGTTCCTTAATTTTCAGAAAGATAACCCAAGTATATTTTTTATGCGGCTGTTTCCAATAAAAAAAACCAACAACATGATTTATTTTGTTGTTATACAGAAAAAATCCTGCCAATATCTGGTATGAATCTGAAAAATAAATTTTTCTTCTTTTTTTTAGAAATTAACCTTCCTCTGTAAGATTCTTTTAATAACAGAATATCCAACTTATTTTGATCCTTACCCCACTTAAAATCAATCAATTGTTTCAATTCTATCTTCACCAAAATAGGTTGATTATCAAATCGTACTAATAATAGATAGGCTATAACATTATGAAACCAGTTCAAAATCAGTCTATCATTGCTGTTTCTTGTGATTGCAACATTTTCAGTCAGAAGACAGGAAATCCTATAGCATAATCTAAGTGAAACCAAAAAAGGAAAAAGTCATAAAACCCCAATCCTATTGGGGTATATATGCTCAATTATAATTCCTTGTCGCAAAAATACAGATTTTATGCCCTAACACGCAAACTATTATCCTTCTTTAAACAAATCAATTGATACCTTTGCATTAGACTTCTCGAATTGTCAACAAAATTTTCCACTGATAAAGCAAATCATCTTGAACAGATATTTGCATATGGACAATATTGACATTTTTTAATGTCCGTTGTTTGATCAAATGCCTGGTCTTTATCAAATATTTCTTCCAAGGTTTTTTTAAGCTGGCTAACGTAATTCTCTCTATATACCGAGTAATCTGTTACTTCCGCTTTTTCTCTAGGTCCAATAACTTCTTGAAGGTAAGGGTTAAAATCCTCTTTAAATATTTCACGTAAATTAAACAAAGCTGGCTTTAGCTTGTGCTTATTGTCAGGGAAGTTGGCTTCGTACAATAAACCGTAGAAGAAAGTTTGCATCGCAGCTTTATTCCTATTGGAATCATCCCTATCAAACAAACTTTCAATGCCTTTAAAAGTTTTATTGTCCTGTCCAGATTTATAATCAATCAACCTCACTGTTTCACCTATGCGGTCTACCCTATCAATAATACCTCCTAGAGCCACATCAATTTTTCCCTTATCGGTATTTATAGGTACAAAGGCTTTGTATTTTCTCCCTGCTTCCAGGGAAATAATTTCAAAGGGAGCTGACTCTTCGTCTTTTATCAAAACTCCCTGTAAATATTTTTGCAAAACATCTCTTGCGATCACCAATTGCCCTGTTAGTTTTTGGATACCTTTATCCTCCAAAAAATATTGCTTTTTAATCGCATTCATAACCGCTGGATACACAAAATCCTTTAGCCCCTGAATATCCGTTTTCTCTACAATTTTACGTTTTTTCCTTTCTATATAACCCATGTATAGGTTTTCCAGAGACATGTGAACGAGATTTCCAAAAATCGCTGGATCCACTTCCTCCTGAACCTCCTCCGGAACTTCTATCCCTGCTATATAATTAAGGTAAAACTTAAGTCTACAATCCAGCCAGACATTAATTGCCGACGGCGAAAAAGATATTGGCTCCCTCTCACCACTTGTAGGTTTAGCGTATCTCATTAAATGAGACAATATGGCTTCCTCTTTTTGTATGGAGATCGGCCTTGTTGCTGTCAAATTTACCGGGATATGGGTAATGCTGTCCTCCTTTTGAATACCTTCCTGATTCATTTCTATTTGAAGCTGATGGATATACCGACTCTTTTCGCTTACCTGCCCTTGGGTACCAGCTGTAGTATAAAGTAAATGAACATCTTCTGCCTCATGCAAAAGCCGATAAAAAGTATAGGCATAAATCGCATCGTTTTGCTCTTGAATAGGCATACCAAAGGCCTTCCGAAGATTAAAAGGAATCATTGAGTTCATAGAACCTGAAGGTGGAAAACTTCCTTCATTCATATTGCAAATAATGACCCTTTTAAAATCAAGGTTCCTGGATTCCAATACACCCATTAATTGAAGCCCCTCTAAAGGTTCTCCTTTAAAAGGAAGTTTTATCTCTCCAAAAACCTGCCTAAAAATTCTTAGAAGAAAAGCAATATTGACTTCTTCCTTAATCTCTTTTTCAACAATAGCTTTAAGCCTGTTCATTTGCTTGAAACATTGATAAAGATAGGTCCGCTCCATACTATTTTCCTCTAATGGCTCTGCCAGCATTTGGATTAGCCCTAGCATGTTATCCATTAAGTTATCGGTAGTCATTTGCTGAAAAACTTTTGCAAATAAGGGGCCGCCAACTGCTAAGGCTGATGTAGAAATGTACAAAGTATTGGTGCGTGCAAAATCCTCTATTAGATTTTTTGAAAACTCAGGGGCAGCGTCATATAAATAGACAGTGGATAAGAGTTCTTTAACAGGCTTATGATAAAACATTGGCTCCTCGTTCACAACCCTTGTGTATTTCTGCAAGTCCACAACTGCCTCCAAAAAGGTAAATACAGGTGTATGCTTGACTGGATACCCCATGGTAACGTTTACCTTATTGACCTTGTCTGGCAAAAGATTTAAAACAGGAAAAAGAAGTTGCTCATCAGGTAAAATAACTACCGTCTCCTCCCAATTTTGTTCTATATCAGGAATGGCCTCTAAAATTGCTCCTACCATATTGGCCTGGTTAATTTTTAAGGGTACAGCATAGGTCTGAACTTTTCTTTTGTTTTCTTCAATGCGTCCAGGTGTAATTTCAGGAAATGTTGGGCCTAGTACCTTGTCTTTTTTGTAATCTCTAAAAAACATACCAGCCTCCTGGTTTAGCGCATTCAAATAATACCGATCAATGTCCCAAAAAATGGTAGCACCAAAATTTTCAACATAATGTTTTATAAGCTTTTCTTCTGCCCCAGTAAATGCATTAAAGCCAACGAAAACAGTCTCCAATTCCGAAGACTCCACTTTACCCAAACCTTCGGCCACTTCTCGGTATATGCTGCCGCCATAAGCCAGTCCTAATGTTTTGAGAGAAGAATTAAACTGATTGTACAATGGGAATAAAACATCCCAAAACCTTAAAAATTTCTCTTGATGAAACCTGTCCCTGCTTTCGAAAGATGCCCAAAATGCCTGGATCAGTTCGATTTGAGTGGACGAAAGAAAACTCCAATCGCTTTCAAGAATTTTTTGTTCTTTTAGGTTGATGAACAATTTCTCAGGGTTAACCATAAATTGATCAAGATCATTAAAGTCTTTAAGGATCATTTCTCCCCAAAAATAAAACCTGTCAAAACTCTCGTTACTACCAGAAAGTGATTTAAACACCTTATACAGCTCATAAATTAGCGTCAGCTTATCTGCAGGTCGCTTCCCAGCGATATCATAGAAAAAATCCTCAATGGTTATTACCCTGGGCATATAAGTCGGCTGAGTAATCAATTGTCCCAGGTACTTTGTAAAAAATAATCCGGCCCTCCTATTGGGCAATATTACTTGAATATTTTTTAGGTCGTTTCCCTTCTGCAATAAATCAGCCGCAGTGCGCTTTAAAAATCCATCCATTTATACAACCTTTACTATTGAACCACTTTCTATATAACAGATAAACCCTCTAATGACTTTCTCCTTTTCAATACTTTTCACTAAGGCCACATAATCCAATACCTGAGTCTTATGTGAGGCTCTTTCTTCACCTGTTTTAAAATCTACTACCTCAATACCATTCGGATAGTAAATAATCCTATCGGGTCTCTTGAACTCTCCTCCCGGAAGATATATTCCCTGCTCAGTAAGGACTTTTCCTGAACCGTCAAACCAGGAATTAAATATGGGGTGTTGGCAGAGCTTATCAAACTGAATTTCTAGGGATTTCTTTTCCTCATCGGTAACAGCTCCATCAAAATACATGGATTGGAGTTCAAGCAAGAAATCTGACTTAGTTTGGGATTTTTCAATTATCCGATGTACCAATACACCAAACTCCCTCTTAGAAACAATTTCAGAGGCTTCAAATTCGCCAAACACCTGCTTTACTTTCAAGGATTTTTCCCATGGCCTATATTTCCACACCATGGCCTGTGCAGGGGTATCGACAGCTTCCTTTGCTTCATTTTGGTGCCAATCTCCTAAATCAAACGTTAATTTTTCACTATTATAATACCTCTCAAAGTCCAATAATTCATCTCCCTGAACTTTGAAATCCATGATTTCTCGCAATAAATCGGCCACCGTTGTCAATTTCTTGGTCTTGCTAGGTTTACTGTAAGGGACCATTCCCAGGAGAACCTCCTCCGCCCTAGTGAATGCCACATATAGCATATTAAGAGAATCAAGATGATGCAAAAGGTTTTCTTCCAGGTAAGCGGCTGAAAAGGCGGAATCAAGAAGTTGGGGCCTTAGGGTTAGTGGGATAATAGCAGGTGGTAACCTTTCATCCCAATCGTATTTTGTCCAAATGATATTTTCTTTCCCTGTATCAAATAACTTCCAATCCAGATAAGGCAAAAGAACTACTTTATATTGTAAGCCTTTGGATTTGTGAATGGTTTGGATGCGAATAGCATCAAATTCTTCTGGGATTTTCACAGTTCTTTTGTAACCCTGCTGCTCCCACCAGTTGAGGAAACCGCCAAGATCCGCTCTATTTTTTGAAATAAAGTCAAATACCGCCTCCTTAAACCCCGACAAATAGGCAAGTTCACCTGTCCCTTCTTCATTCAACCCAATAAGATCAATCAAAGCTTCAAGCAAATCCATTAGAGGCAATTTGCGGAAGGTTGGAAGTTGGCTAAAAAGCTTTTCTTTCAATTCTTGAAAAGTTTCCGGAAGGCTATCTTGCTTGAATAAAACATGATCAAAAGGTATGTTTCTGATCCTTGCCAATTGGATCCAAAAGGTTTTTTCAGCAAGTGAATCTTCCGCATCATTTATAATTTGAAGAGCCGCCAAAAGACATTTCACCACGGTGGCTCTGGTAAGAAATAATGCCTCATCAGACAGCACATCATACTTGTAATTATTGCCCTTATTATCTTCAGCATAGGCCATAAATGCATCAGCAATCTGCGCAGCCTGTCCATTCTTTCTAACGAGAATAGCGATGTCTTTCAATTGATAGCCCTGATCCAGCAGGCCCTCCACCTGGCCTGGCAGCAACCTTAGAATTTCATCCTCATATTTGGTTTCTTTATCTGTTTCTATAAAAGCCAACTTTACCTTCCCATTGATCCCTTTCGCTTTTTGTTTGGGAGCTACCTTCTGTAAAATATCAGCATAAGCCTCTTCGATCATTTCCATTGAAGGATCGCCCAACGTTGCCTTTAAATGTTCACTTAAAAATTTAGACATTTTTAGAAAAAGCGTATTGTTAAAAGCAACAATATTGGGTAAACTCCTGAAATTGGTGTCCAATTTTTTAACATTCAAACCAAAATGCCCTAGATCAATTTCTACCTGTTCCATCAGCAGGCGCATTTCTCCTCCCCGCCAGCGATAGATAGATTGTTTCACATCTCCTACGACTAGATTGGTTTTACCCATGGAAAGGGTATTGAGCAAAAGTGGACGGAAACTTGCCCATTGAAATCCGGAGGTATCCTGAAATTCATCCAGTAAGAAATGTTGATAGCGATTGCCCACTTTTTCATAGATAAAGGGGGCATCATTGTCACTGGTGATTGATTTAAGAAAGTCATTGGTTTCAGAAATCAACAGCATATTTTCTTCTTCCTTCAATTCCTTCAGTTCCCTAAGAAGATAACCAAATAGGCCAAAACTATAAAGATTCTTAGAGATCGCATCCAAGGTGTTCCAATGCTTTTTCATCGGTGCAAATTGCTGCATGATCTCCCCCAGACCTTCATAATAGGCTGCCTCAATTGCGGCTTTCGACTTGCTGGTTTTGGTATACCAACCCTCTGGACCAAGCAACAGTTTTTCCTGAAGACCAGTAAGTATTGGTACAGGCTCGGTTTTATCTCCTAATTGATCAAATTTCCTACTAAATGACCTTGTACCACCAGAAAAATCCTCCCAAACCAGACCGTTTTTATCTCTAATTTCTTGAGCCGATGACCTTAGTTCTAAGGCTTTATCAATGATCACTTGCTTTTGTTCAAATATAAAGTTCTTGAATTTTTGAAATGTTTCAGGATTCTTCAAAAAGGCATTTACTTCCTTTTGGACCATTTTAAAATCCTCCAGAAAGATTTTCTTCCCAAGATCTTCTACTGAGGCTCTTACATCCCAGGACTTGCCTTCGGTAATTTTGCTTATGGAAAATTCAACCATCCACTTGTGTAACTCAGGATCATCTGCTACGCGTAGCATTAACCTATCCACCATCCTGCCCATTACACCATCAAGATCCATTTCTACATCAAATTTGGCTTGTAAATCAATTTCTCTTGCAAAAGCCCTGATTACTTTCTGGAAAAAACTATCAATGGTGCTCACTGAAAAAAAGCCGAAATCATGAAGAATTGCCGAAAGAACTTCACCAGCCCTCTTAGACAATTCTGCAGGTTTTAGCTGCCATTTTTCCAAAAGCTCTTTGTCCATTGTCTCAGATTCATCTACACCTTGTTTAAGTCTTTTTAACTCATTGATGATTCTGTCCTTCATCTCCTGGGTCGCCTTATTGGTAAAAGTAACTGCCAGAATTCGCCTAAATGCAATAGGAGATTCAAGAGCTAATTTGAGGTAGGCTGTGGTAAGGGTATAGGTTTTACCTGATCCAGCAGATGATTTATAGATTTGTAAGGGCGTTTCTGTGATCATTTAATTCAATCGGTTAAGGAATCGATAACACAAAGTTGACACTTTACCATTTCATGCAAAGTGAAGTTATGAAGAAAAGTTTCAGACAATAGCTAAATAATGAATATTTTTGAAAATGAAATCAAGGTAAAGTTTCCTACGTCTTACTCAAATCAATAATAAAATGTTTTTTTATATTTCTCAGTTATTTAGTTTTTTAATAATGCCTTTTAATATCTGCATGGTACTTATCATTTTGGGCTATGTCTTTTTAAAAAGATCTTGGGGGAAAAAAGTATTACTGGCTGGAATTGTACTGCTACTGTTTTTTTCAAATTCCTATATAGCCAATCTGGTCATTTATAATTGGGAGCCTGAACCGAAGAATTTTTCCTCTATGCCTACTTACGAATTAGGGGTGGTTTTAACAGGAGTAACCCATATCGACAAACTTCCTAAGGACCGAACTTATTTTGCAAGAGGAGCAGATAGGGTCACCCACACTATACAATTGTACAAAATGGGGAAAATAAAGAAAATTCTGATTTCTGGAGGGCTTGGTTTTAATCCGGTTCATCCACTTTCTGAAGCAGAATCTTTGAGGGATTTTATGGTTTGGGCAGGTGTGAACAAAGCGGATATTATCGTAGAAACCAAGGCGGTCAATACTCATGAAAATGCGTTGTTTAGCGAAAAAATAATTACGTCTGATGAAATAGGGTTAGATCAGCCAAAACAGTTGTTATTGATCACCTCAGCTTTTCATATGAAAAGAGCTGAGGCATGTTTTATAAAAGTTGGTCTACACCCCGATACTTTTCCAGTAGATTTTTATGGAAAAAATCCGAAAGCTGATTTTAAATCAATTTTTCAACCAAGTCTTCAGGCCATTATGGTATGGCACAAATTGATAAAAGAATGGGTGGGAATTGTAGTTTATTCTCTAGTTGGATATATTTAACCCAAAATATGCAATAGTTTTCTATTTTTACTAGGTAATCACATTCTTAAAAGAGTCAGAACAGCCTACTAGGAATCCTATTGCATAATCCGGATTTAATTTAGATTTTCAGCTCCACGGGAGCCAATTATTTTCACCATGTAGAAGCCTTCAGTTTAGGCATCGCCCTTACAATATCACTTACACTAATCTGACCTATTAATTTCTCATCTTTGACTACAGGAAATCTTCTAATTTTCATCGTCAAAAATCTATCTGCAGCATCAAATATTGAAATGTCCGGCGGTAAAGTAAATACTTGAGTTGTCATGTGTTCGGATACCGAAGCTGGGAATTTTGGAGTATTGGTATACTGTCCTTTAATTATTTCTTTAAGGCAGTCTCCTTCTGAAATCATCCCAACCAGCTTCCCATAATCATCCACTATAGGGGCACCTGAAATTCTCTTTCTTGTAAGAACCGTGATCACATGATCAATTGTGTCTCCGGGCTTAAAAGTAATCAAATTTGTTGTCATGAAATCTTGGACCAGAAATGGTTGGTCACTAATTTTTGGTGGGGCCATTCTTACCCCCTGAAAACTTTTCACCATCTTTTTATAGGGTTTATTGAGGGTATAATATATCATTTAAATCCCAAAAAAACAAATTATTAAACCATATAATGGCGTTGTATTAAAATAAAATTAAACTTAAATGGAAATATTAACACAGTATAATTGGAAAGCCTTTGACATTATCTGGCACTATACCTTGAATTGAAAGTACCCATTTATTCTAACAATAGCAGTTATAAAGGGGCAAAACCCCTTATTTCAAATTCTCCGCTGCAATGGCTCAAATGCTTTTTCTAGGTAGAGCGCTTATTTTTAAATTTCTATTCTCAGGATTTAATCTATAGTACATGCCCTGATATAAGATTTAGGAAGATTTGAGAATAGCAGCCAATGCTACTCCCTACCAGGTAAGTAGCTATTTAAAAAATCAACAACACCCGAAAGAGAATGCTTTCAATTCTTCTCAAATATTGGTTAAACCTCTTTAAGGAAGCGAACAACTTCGCGCATTAACTCAGGATCAATTGTCAATACCATCCCTTCCGTTTCTTCTGCCTGAGAAAGCTTTAAATGCTCATTGGAGCCATGCATTGAGGAGGATCTAAACTTCTTGCAGGAAACATGAATTTCTTTGAGTTTCCCTTCCTTGTTCAAGTGGGAAATATCCTGCAACATCAACCCACCTCCAGGCAGAATAATTACCCGTTCCTTTGCCATTTCAAGCAACTCAAGCAACAATGGTACCCCTTCCTTAACCCTATTTTCACCGCCTGAGGTCAGTATTCTTTTAAAGCCCAGTGCAATAATCTCCTCCAAGGCGGTGTGTTTATCCTTAACAAGATCAAAAGCCCTGTGAAAAGTGCAGGGCTTACCAGCAGCAACTTGAATCAATTCATTGCAATCGGACGAATTTACTTTAGCCTGCTTATTTAAAACTCCAAAAACGAATCCATCTGCTCCATGCTCTATAAAAGCTTTAATATCTTCTTTCATGACCAAGAGTTCTGATTCGCTATAGACAAAATCCCCACCTCGGGGTCTGATCATTACAAACACAGGCACCTTGACCTTATTTTTTATTACTTTTAATAAACCCAAACTTGGCGTGGTACCACCTTCCCCAAAATCAGCACAGAGTTCCAGTCTATCTGCACCATTTCCAACAGCAAGCATTGCTGCCTCAAGGGTGTAGACTGGGGATTCTATTAAAATACTTTTTTTCTTCATTGCATTAATTATTATTTAAACCAGCTATTTGAATCAACAAGTGCCTGATTATTCTTTTGGTGATGGGCAAAGTTAAATCCAGGTTGGATGGAAAATGCGCCAAACTCCCCCTCCTTATTTAATGCCAAAAACCCTATCTGTGTATTCTTCAAATCCTTACTTTTTGCTACCGCACGCTTCACAGCTTCCTCACATGCCTCTTGCGGTGTTCTTCCTTGCCGCATTAATTCCACAATAAGAAATGCACCGCATATGCGAATCACCTCTTCTCCCAAACCGGTAGCAGTAGCGGCACCAACGTCTCCATCAACGAAAAGCCCCGCCCCTATTATAGGGCTATCGCCTACCCTTCCATGCATTTTGTAGCCCAGCCCACTTGTGGTACAAGACCCCGCCATTTCACCACTAGCATCAATTCCAATCATACCGATTGTATCATGGTTTTCCACATTTATTATCGGTTTATATTTAGCCTTTCTTTTCCAATCCTCATAAGCTTTGGATGCATAGGGACTTAGCACCTCTTCTTCCAGTTGCATTCCTTCCTGAACAGCAAATTGCCTTGCACCTTCTCCCACCAACAATACGTGGGGTGTTTTTTCCATTACCATCCTTGCAAGCGCAATAGGATGTTTTATTTGCCTTACAAAAGCCACAGCACCACAAGATCCATCCCCTTTCATAATAGAGGCATCGAGTGTTACAATTCCCTCTCTATCTGGAATCCCATTTAGCCCTACTGAAAATACTCTTTTGTCGATTTCTGTCACTTTCACTCCTTCCTCAACCGCATCCAGGATGCTCCCATCGGCTGATAAAATTTCCCATGCCTTGTCATTGGCTGCCATGCCATGGTTCCAGGTTGAAATTACTTGTGGTTTAGCAATCAGCTGACCGTTGTTTGTAATTCCTCTAAAGGCTTTTCCAGCCACCTGATTTGAAATTGGGGCTAACGCCAAAGAGGTGAGTAATGATTTTTGAAGAAATTTCCTTCTACTTTTCATACATTTATTTTGTTTCTTGCTATAACTTAAACTAAACGCTAAATAGCCAATAGCAATTCTATTGACTGATGTAATCACATCCTGAAAAGGATCAGGACAATCAATTTTAAACCTTAATGCATAATCCGAATTTATAAGCAAGGAAACAAACATGATTATTTTTTTTCAAAGAAAAGCTTGACTTTAGTGATTTTATAAATAATTTGAAATCCCAATAACCTCCCACAAAGAGATAAAGAGCTATTAGTCACACTATCTTGAAAAATAAAGAGAAAAAGTGGTCTTCAACTTTATCACGAACTTATTTGAAAATGTAAATTTTTTTAAATAAGTTGCCTTAATTAAATAAAATTTTTATTATTTTGCATCAAAGTTTATCCCATGAATTTAATAGACCCGAAGATAGTACTGGATAAGAAAGAAGGTGTAGTTGAGATCAAAAACTATATCAATAAACTTAAAATTGTAAAAGAGTTATATACTCTTGGAAACAATACTGCCAGCAATATTTGTCAATTGGTAGGCATTAGTTTGCCAACAGTCAATCTATTATTGACCGACTTATTGGAAGAGCAGATAATAATAAAAGAAGGAAGAGGTCAATCACAAGGAGGAAGAAAACCTGATTTATACGGCCTTGCACCTGATTCTTTCTATATTTTAGGCATTGATTTGAATAGGTTTGGAGCAAAGGCTGCAATATACAATACTAAAAATGAAAAGGTAAGTAAAATAAGTTCCATCAAATTATCCTTGAATAATGAATTGGAGACTTTGGATGCCATTTATGATTTCTCAATGAAAATCATAAATTCATCTGGAATTCCAGAAGAAAAAGTAATCGCAGTTGGAATAAGTATGCCAGGGTTGGTAGACAGTGTTTCTGGGATAAATCATACCTACTTGAAGTCTGGTAAAAAAACTTTAAGGGAACAGTTGGAAGATAAGTTTGGTAGAAAAGTATTTATAGAAAACGATGCAAGGGCAAAAACGCTTGCTGAGTTTAAATTTGCCAACAAAGGCACCAACAAAAATGTGATGGGCATTTTTGTAGATTGGGGCATAGGGCTTGGAATCATTATAGATGAAAAACTATACAGGGGTTATTCAGGATTTGCTGGTGAGTTTAGCCACTCGCCTTTATTTGATGCAAAGGAAATAAGTTGCACTTGTGGCAAAAGAGGCTGTTTGGAAGCCGTGGCTTCAGGCGGAGCAGTAGTTAGGTTGGCCAAAGAAGCGATATTACTGGACAAAGATTCCATTCTCTCCAAGCTGGCTGACGGTAAGGGGGAGAACCTTGAACCTTCCACAGTGGTGGAAGCTGCGATTGCTGGAGACCAAAGGGCCATCAGTATTTTGTCAGATGTTGGTTTAGATTTAGGTAGGGGAATTGCCATTTTAATTCAGCTGTTAAATCCCGAATTGATTATTTTAGGTGGAGCCATTGCAGAGGCCAAGCAATACATCACTACACCTATTCAACAGGCTTTGAATATCTACAGCATGGCCAAATTAAGAGAAAAAACCTCAATAGAACTTTCTCAATTGGGTATGGAAGTTGGGCTTAAAGGCGCCATTGCCATAGTTAATGAGCATATTTTTGAGGACACAATAAATTCACAATAGAATAAACAAATTAGATACAAGCATATGTTAGCGAATTATCCACTTTCGAAGACTGAAGAGGCTTTCTTTAGAGATTCTGATATTGAAAAAATCACCACCAAAATTCCTTATTTAGCGGTTGATAATTTCCCTAAGCTAGGTTTACTTACAGCCTGCCGCTTCTTAGAATGGGTTTCTACGAATCCTGAAGGAGTAATTAGTTTACCTACAGGTAAAACACCTGAGTATTTTATCAAATGGACAAAATTTCTTCTTGAGAACTGGGAGGAAAAGAAAGGGCTTGATATTAGAAAAAAATATGGGTTAATTGACTGCAATAAGCCTGTATTAAAAGATCTCCATTTTGTTCAAATTGATGAATTCTATCCGATTTCTTCCGCGCAAAACAACAGTTTTCATCATTATGTAAATAAATTTTATATTGAGGGTTTTGGCTTGGATCCAAAAAAAGCCCTGCTTATAAATTGTGATGAAATAATACTTGCTGAAGGTAAAAGCTATAAAGAAGTTTTTCCAGATTCTAAAGTGGACTTGACTTTGAGGTTTAGAGAATATAAAACTCCTCAAGAAAAATTACAACAGGATTCCATCTATCTGATCGACCAATGGTGTGGACAGTACGAAGCGAAAATTCGTGAAAAAGGAGGAATAGGCTTCTTTGTAGGGGGCATAGGTCCTGATGGTCATATTGCCTTCAACACACGTGGTTCAGACATTTTTTCTACCACCAGGCTTACAGAAACAAACTTTGAAACGCAAGCTGTAGCTGCAGGTGATTTAGGTGGTATAGAAATATCTGCCAACCGTCTTGTCATTACAATTGGCTTGGATACAATTGTCCATAACCCTGATGCTGTTGCTATCATTATCGCTGCAGGAGAAGCCAAGGCAGGAATAGTGAAACAATCATTGGAATTGTCAATGACCAATGTGTACCCTGCCACTGTATTGCAGAAATTAAAGAACGGAAGGTTCTTTATCACAAAAGGGGCTGCCTCAAAATTAACGGACAGTACAGACCAATACTACTTCAAAGGAGAATGGAATGACACAAAAACAGAACGATCCGTTTTAGATCTTTGTAAGAAACTTCAAAGGTATGGTCATAGAATCACTCTTGAAGATCTTAAAGAAGACAAATACACCAGTCAGATTCCTGGATTGAATGAGCATACTGTAAAAAATGTAATCAAAAGTATCAGTGAGAAGATAGACAGGGGAATGAGTGAGGAGAAAAATGAAGTTTTCCTTCATACAGGACCTCACCATGATGATATTTCACTAGGAATATTGCCTCAAATCACCAAGCAATTACATGAAAACAGCAATGAAGCTCACTTTGCTGTCCTAACATCTGGATTCACGGCTGTAACGAACACCTTTGTTATAGAGACCCTTAGGAGTGCTAAGAGATTCTTGGACAATGGAAGAATTCAAATGGTTAAATTTGAAGATTTCTATTCATCTGGCTACAAGTTAAAGATGGACAAGGATGTTTACCATTATTTGACAAATGTGGCCTCTGACAATGCCGAAGAAAGGCTTAGAGGACTTTGTCATAGATTGGTTAGGGCCATCGTCTTTACCTTCGGAATCAAGTCTACCTTACAGCTTAGGGAACAGATAAATGAAATCATCACCGTTCTTAAGAATTCTTATGATGGTGAAAAGAACCCTAAGAACATTCAAACCTTGAAAGGAATGATCAGGGAGTTTGAAGAAGAACTTGTATGGGCTCATTTCGGTGTTCAGGTAAAAAATGTTCACCACCTAAGATTAGGATTCTACACAGGCGATATTTTCACCGAACAACCGGACAAGAAAAGGGATGTAGAACCTATCCTTAATATGCTTAGAGAAATTAAGCCTACAAAACTTAGTTTGACATTAGACCCTGAAGGCAGTGGCCCTGATACGCATTATAAAGTATTACAAGCAACGGCAGAAGCTATAAGGCAGTGGAGCTTGGAAGAAGACCTGAGTAATTTCAAAATAATAGGCTATAGAAATGTATGGTTTAAATTTGATGCAGCTGAATCCAATGTAATCGTTCCTGTTTCCTTAGGAGACATGTCAGTTATGGAAGATTCATTCTCAAACTGTTATATGAGCCAGGTAAATGCTTCATTCCCTAGTTATGCCCATAATGGGAAATTTAGTACCCTGGCCAAAAACACTTGGGTTGACCAACTTAGTGATGTTCAGTTGCTACTTGGTAAAAACTATTTCTACCAGCATCAATCTGCTAAGGTTAGGTCAAGCCATGGTCTGATCTTTTTTAGAGAAATGGAAGTGGAGGATTTCTTGGTTGAGGCAAGAGAGTTAGAGAAGTCTACAGAAGGCATGCTCTAACTAAATAATAAATCAAGTTCGCCTGTAAATTCATCACAGGTGAACTTGATATTTCACTACGCCTCAGGTAGTCTAATTGCCTGGATATTAATACTCAGGCGATTTGTTTGGATACATTAAAATTAATCAGGGATAACCTGAAATTAAGGAGTAAAATGAAAGGTAACAATATGGTTCTGGGATTGGATATAGGGGGTACAAAAATTAGTTCAGGATTATTTAGCGATGGAGGCTTAATAGAGAGCATGGAAATAAAAACGCCTGCAAATGCCCCTAAAGAAGAAATCCTAGAAACCATTTCTCAACAAATTGCTGCTTATAAACATTTCAATTTAAAAGCAATTGGGATAGGTATCCCCGGATTAGTTGATCCCATTCATGGGATCATTTATAATCTGGCCAATATCCCTTCCTTCCATAATGTTAACCTTAAGGAATATTTAGAAGAAAGATTCGGTATTCCTGTTGCTATCAATAACGATGCAAATTGCTTCGCTTTGGGGGAGTATAAATTTGGTGCAGCCAGTATTCATAAACATGTCATAGGTATAACCTTAGGTACCGGTATAGGCACCGGTATAATTGCCAATGGGCATCTGTATACTGGTAGGCTATGTGGTGCCGGTGAATGGGGAGCAATCCCTTATCTGGAGGGTACCTTTGAAGACTATTGTGGAAGTAAATTTTTTAAAGAAAGGTACAAAACAAGTGCTAAGAAGCTCTCCGTAAGAGCAAATGATGGGGATGAAGAAGCCATTGCTATTTTTTATGAATTCGGAAAGCATATAGGAGCCCTGATTTACAGGTTATTGTTGACTTTTGCACCCGAAGCCATTGTGATTGGAGGTTCTATAAGAAAAGCCTTTCCCTATTTTGAAAAAGGGGTTCAGGAAGTAATTGACGCATTCCCTTATCTACCAATTTCTGGAGACTTAAAGGTCTACGTTTCTTCATCAAATGATTCAGCCATTTTGGGTGCCATATCTCTTGTAGAAGAAAATCAGTACCTGATCAATGGTGACAAAAGCATTAATGTTCCAAATCCTCTGGTTTAAGGCTAAGCCTAGGGGAAACAAAAAAAATGGCTAATGTTAAATAACCGTTAGTTAGTTTATACCCAAGATTCGACCAGGATAAATTAAATTCAATCCTTCTTTTCTTAAGAGAGAAGTAAACTAAGCAAATTCTTCCCAGTTTTTTATCTCCCCTACTTGACGAAGTCAAATCTTGGTTTGAACCGAATGCAATTTCCAATTGCTTGGCTACTCATCCTTATTTAATATTCTAAAAACCAAATCGCAAATTCGGCTGAATATTCTACCGTAGATGCCATCATTAGTCAGGGATGGTTTTTCTATCCAAATTAGGGCTCTACTATTGAGCTTTAGCCTATTTTTGAATATATTTAACGACACATCTATACTCAATATGTCAAGAGGCAAAAACCCATTTATCCTAACCATCTTTTTCGTAGTACTCACAAGTAGCCTTTTTGCTCAAATCCCCCCTTCTGAAAAGGAATTTTTTGTTCGAGACAAGATGATTGAGCATCTTTTTTCCATTACAGATATAATGGTAACAGATGTTACAAGTCCACCAGGAGCCGCAAGGTTTTATGGCTATTCCCTCATGGCGGCCTACCTTGTGTACAATGATACTAAAGATTTAAACGAAGTCCCTCTACTTCAGCAGCTACAAAGCCCAATTGCTGAGCTAGACCCAGACTTGGCATTAGAAAAAGAAGGCATCAACCTGCCATTTGCAAGTACTTACGCAATGCTAGAGGTAGGTAAAAACATAATGCCTTCCGGTAAAAAATTAACGAGTGCCCAAGAAATCCTAACACATCAATATTCGAAAAAAAAGCTAATTAGGAAAAAAGCGTTAAAACGAAGTATCAATTATGCAGAAAAAATTGCAGCGGTAGTATTGAATTATGCCAAGGAGGATGGCTATCGACAACTTAGCACGCTTAAACGCTACAGCCCAACCAATGGACAGGGAAAATGGTACCCTACGCCTCCAGCCTACATGGCGGCAATAGATCCAGAGTGGCGAACGATCCGTCCCTTCTTTTTGGAAAACCTGCCTTCTTTTAGCCCACCTGCTCCTGCTGAATATTCAGAAGAAGAAGACAGTTCTTTTTTCACCCAATTGACTGAGATTTACGAAGTCACTACACAATTGACCGAAGAACAAAAGCTTATCGCTAATTTTTGGGACTGTAACCCTTTTAATGTCTCCTATAGTGGACACATGGCCATTGGCCTTAAGAAAATTTCTCCAGGTGGACATTGGATGGGGATTACTGGGATTGCCAGTCAGAAAGCAGAATTGAGCTATGAGGAAAGCCTATACATTCACACCCTTGTAGCCATGGGGCTTCATGATGCTTTTATTAGTTGCTGGGACGAGAAGTACAGAAGTGACAGGATTAGACCCATTACAGCTATTAACAAGCTTATAGATGAAGCATGGCGTCCTATACTACAAACCCCTCCCTTTCCTGAATATACCAGTGGGCATAGTGTGATCTCAAAAGCTTCTGCTGTTTTGCTAACTTCCTATTTTGGGGAAGATTTTAATTTTATAGATACTTCAGAGGTCTTCTTTGGCCTTCCAGAGCGGGCATTCGATTCCTTTCTAAAGGCATCAAATGAAGCCGCAATTTCAAGGTTATATGGCGGCATTCATTTCAGAGATGCCATAGAGGTAGGAATGCAACAAGGGGAAAAAATCGCCAATTATATTTTGGAAAGAACAAATTCACACCCAAACCGCTTAATTGGGGCAACCCAAAACCCTGTAAAATAGCCTATTCCTGATTCATTGCTGTTATCTCAAAATGATCAAAGGTAACCTCAAATCCAGCTCCCTTAGGAGACGCGGCCATAAAACCTATTTGTAATGAAGGTGAAGGTGGAAAATAAGCTTGTCTCAATAATTGAAAAGAGGAACCATCCAAACTGTAACTTACCTCAACATAATCTTTGCCACGCTTGGCTTTGATATAAAAAGTCGCAGGCATGCCCTCAATTGTTGCTACAGACCAGTCTGAACAATCTCTTGTAACAACAGCACTGGCATTTTGAACTCCATCTACATATTCAATCCCTGCTTTAATCCAGTTCTCCCTATCAAGAAAAAGCATTAAACCAGCCTGGTCATACAAGTCAGTATATTTCCCTGAGAATTGAAGTATAAGTTCAAAATCTCCGGATTGGTCGGTATGTAAGAAATGACCGGTTTCACTAATAAAACCATAATGGGTCTTTCGCCAGAAGTCTGTTTCTGAGTCTGTCCTCAAATGTAGCAGCCCATTGTCTTCTGACCAGGAATGAGGTGGGTTCATCCAATTGAATTCACGTCCTTCAATATTTATCATAAATGATGTGGCTTTTTGTTTAATTGTTCAATTCTTTCTACAATAGCAGAGATGCTTATTATTTGTTAAAAAAGACGCATTGCCTCGCCATAAATTTTTTCAGCACTTCTTTTTGAGAGTTCAAATTATTTATTAAAAATTGATCTTTCCTATTTTTGCTATTAATTAATTTGATTTGGGAAAGTATTTTAAATTGCTTTTATTTTTGATAATGTAACTGGAAAGGTTTCCCATCCGATACTTATGCACAGATGCACTAAAATGGCATGATTTTAGCGAATTCTTCGATTACATCTAACAGCAAAGCCATGAATTTAAGCCAACCATCCATAACCAGTTTACAAAATCTTCTTTTTTTTGGAAAAAAAAGAGATGACGTAGATAAAGGTACCAATCGATCCACACCAGGAACTTCTGGTGAAGGTCCTCGCCCTCCCAGAAAGGATGAGTATCCTGACGACAAGGAAGATAAAAATAACGAGGGAAAAGTTAAAAAAGAGCACAAGAATTGAGGGAAACCTCAGTTTTTGTGCTCTTTTTTGTTTTGTTTGCCAACAGTAAATTCTTAAGTGCTTTTCTTCAAGGTTCTGTTCAGAAATAAGAAAATCACAGACCTTCTCATGTCGAGACAATAATTTTAGTATTGTTTAGAATGAAAGAAATTGCTTTAAAGTCAGCTAATTATTATAGCATCAACGCAATTAGATTTAATTAACGTCAATCACCATCTTACCTAAGGAAACCACTATTTTCAAAAGACGGTCATTGATTCCTTTTCTAGCAGAAGCGAATGAATCCTTATTGTAACAGTCCGTATAGTCGCTTAGATGCAAAAAGAGTTTAGTTCCTCCCTCTGTAAGTTCAGCACTAATCTTGAGTCCACTGCTATAATCCAACTGAACCATGTCCATTTGCCTCAATTCGGGTTCGCTTTTTCTTCCTGTAAGTTTGTTGAAAAACAATTGTTTTTTATAATCAGAAACACTTACCAACTCTTCATGCATGGCATCAGAAGGCGGCTTGTTTCGAAACCTGTCAAAGATTTTTTTGTTTTCCCCTTCTGAAGTGATATTAAAGGTTTTCTCCCCATATAATTTATACCTGATCTGTAGATCAACATGAAAATCGTAGAGACTTTTTTCTTTACCTTTTAGTTCTTTCACCAATTCTTCAATCAGTGAAATCTGCAATTGAATGTTTTTATCTTTTTCAAGGTCAAGAATTACATGATTCCGTTCATCAAAGGCCAAGTAAGCTTCAAACCCTTCTTCCATGGAAAGAATTCTTTCTTTCAAATCCTCGTAACCTGCATGTGACTCCTTATAGGCACCATTGTTTTTAGTAACTATTTTGTCAATTTGTTGTGAAAGTACCACTCCTTTGATCACCAACTTGGTCTTTTCTTCATCCATAGAAGGAAAAGAATTTCCTGCCAAAAAGGTGTGGGTGAAAATCGCAGCTTGTTGGTGTGCATTGAAGACCAAAAATCTTCCCTCAGCATTTGGGTAACCAATTACTGTTCGGCTAAGCTCTGGGTCGAAACCTATAACATAATCATAATCTTGCCCCTTTATTTTGTCCAAAGCCGGTAATAAAAACTTATAATTAAGATTTTCAATAGGGCTATCGTCAGGAGTATAGAACAAGGTTTCAACTTCACTTTCTGTGACAAATTTTAACCCTTTTGCAGTCTCTGGCAAATAGATTAACCCCTTGGGCGTAATATTTACTTCTACAGGCTGGTCGTTTTCCATTTGTATACTTATTTCAATTTTGTAAGATGTACCTAATTTGTATAAACTATTGATATGCTAGCCCTGAGGATTTCTGTTTATCTCTCAAAATCCCAGGCGGAAGGAATAAGTATCAAAATTATGTTTTAATACACGACAAAGCAAGAAAGCAACCCAACCTTTCTAAAATATTCTTATTTAACACAATTTATTTTCCGGTATTTTAATGAATCTTTTAAAAAATTCTCCAAATTATCCATAATCAACTCTTCTTAAAAGAATCTATTTCTGAAACACCCTTTTCTAATAAGGATAAGTGCAAAGAATTCAATTTTTAAAAAATTAGGTTAGCAGGAAACGATAACATTCCGACACCAGAATTAGGAGGACTTGATTACAAAACAAGGAGCTTCAAAATTTTTTCCTGCCTCTCTACAGTAAACGCCTTCATCAAAATTCCTTTGTATGGAATTACCGGTATCCCGTTAAGCAATTAAAGCGCATGCTTTACAAGGCTTTCATAAATGGGTCGACACTCACTCAGCAGTGGAAGCAATTGCTCAGGAAATGCTATTTTCTTCTTCTCGTAAGGCTGAAATCCAGTTGAAAGATGAACATTTTTATACCAATATTTGGCCCAAAGACCGTCCTCTGGTATAGGACCCTTGCTCCATTGAAGCATACTATCCATAAATGGAATACCCAAAGCCTCACATAATTTTCGCAACTGACCTTCAGGATCCTGTAAAACCTTTTTGGCATCAAGCACCACAAAAGGCAAATTCCTTGTTTGTAAATATTCTACTAACTTCTTTTGCATGGCATAGCCAACATCTTCCATGCCTGGTTGTTCAATCACTTTGGAAAAAGACAGCAGCATTTCTTCAGGGTTACGGGTCAAAATAATATTGAATCCTGATTCCATGAATTGCCAGTCAAGCTGTATTAGGTGATGGCTCATGTTCTTATAGAAGGCAACAGGTTTATTCTGTGGGCCCACCATCCTTTTAACAACCTTCTCCCCATCTGTTTCCATTTCTGATAAAATCTCATCTGCACCGGGATGAAAAGGTTTAGCAGAAGAATGGCTAAGGTAATGTCCATACAGAGGCTCATCCGCAACAATGGTATCGCTTCGCTGAGCAAAACTGTACATTAAGGCTGTGGAAATATTTCGGGGACCCGACCAAAGGAATATTCTTTTATTATTCTTTTCTACCATTCTTATTGTAGTTGTTGTGCCACAAGGTCTTCATACAATTGACGCAAACTGGTAGTAACAGGCCCACTGCCTCCATTACCGATGGGTTTTCCGTCTATCTTTACCACTGGTGTTAGGCCTCCAAAAGTTCCAGTGACAAAGGCTTCATCGGCACCATAAACATCAAATAAGGAGAAGTTTTTTTGATGGCAAACTATTCCATTTTGAGCACAAACTTTAATCACATTTCCTCGTGTAATGCCATTCATACAGTAGGCACCTGTAGAGGTCCATACTTCATCCCCTTTTACCATAAAGAAGTTAGTCGCATTACAAGTCGAAACAAAACCGTTGATATCCAGCATTAGTGCTTCATCGGCACCTGCCTCAATGGCTTGGATCAAAGCTTGCACTTCATGTAGCTTACTGTGGCAATTTAACCTGGGATCCAGGTAATCTGGAGACCCTCTACGAATGGCACTTGTGAAAAGGCTAATTCCCTGGTTTTTACTTTCGCCATCTGCTTGTTTGTATTCTGCAATAATAACCAGATTTGGCCCAGAAATGGTAAGTCTTGGGTCTTGTGAGGGTGTTTTTTTGATGCCTCTTGTAATCATGGCTCGAACATGAACATGGTCTTTCATACCGTTTACCTCGAGCGTATCCTGAACATTTTTTATCAGGTCTTCACGAGAAAATGGAAGCGTAATTCCTATAACTTTTGCAGATTGCCAAAGTCGGTCTAGGTGCTGGTCTATAAATATCAGCTTTCCATTGTGCACCCTAAAAGCTTCCCAAACGCCGTCTCCAACTAAATAGCCACTGTCAAAGACTGATATTTTCGCTTCCTCCCTAACAAAAAATTCCCCATTAATGAAGATTTTGACCGTTTCATTCCTGGCATCATGCAATGCCTGATGTGTTCCTTTTACCATGCGGCGTAATTAAAATTGACTGGTTAATTCTGAAAAATAACTGACTACAATATTGACAGCTTGTTATTTAATGACAAGTTTTTCTATACTATTCAACTCGGGATTACCTCCCCTATTGCCACAACCTGCTGCTAGGTATAGGGCACCGTTTATTGCTACTGCAGGAAACCCATGCCTACCTCTGTTCAAGTGATTCAGTAATTCCCACCCATTTTCAGGGTGAAAGTATTCCACCTCACTATGAGCTGTTATTTGTTCGTCACTTTCGCCCCCTATGACCAAAAAACCATCTTTATAAGGAACCGTGGTACTTCCAGCCCTTTCTGTTGGTAAGGGGTGTTCCGATAAAGTAGTCCACGAACCCGTCTTAAAATCATATACATCCAATTCTGGATAGGTTAACTCAAAACCATGTCCTTCTTTGGCAAAAGAACGCCTGCCTCCAACGGCATACATCTTATCGTTTACTACTACTGCCTGGAAATGATCCCTGAGTCTTGGCATTGAAGGAAGCGTTTTCCAAACGCCACTTGCTGGGTCGTATTCATCCAAATAATCCCTATTGTCAGCCCAATGACCATCCTGAGCACCTCCCAAAAGGTAAAATTTATCGTTATGAACCACCAAACCAGTAGCCCCCCTTCTTCTCTCCTTAGGAATTTCATGACTCTTAGTCCAGGAATCGTCCTCAGGATCGTATATATAGACATTTGGAACTGGTGTTTCATGTGGATAACCACCTGTAAATGCACCTATTACATAAATTTTGTTCTGATAAGCCACTGCCTGGAAGTGATGCATTTCAAAAGGGGCATTTTTCAATTTTGTCCAGTTACCACTGGAAGGATCAAATTCTTCAACAGGCTTTTCACCCCTTCCGCCAATTAAATAAAATTTTCCGTTGACAGCAGCGCCAGAACATTCGTGGCGATTTGTACAGGTGGTTTGAGGGTCAAGCGTCTCCCAGGTTTGGGCTTGAATACCAGCCCCCAAAATGGCTAGTGCAAATGTTAAAAATATCTTTACCATAACTTTTTTTATTCTGGTTTATAGGTTGGTTTACCATGAATTTGTTCGATACCTAAAATTACAAATTAAAATCAGCCTATGGTAATTCTATAAAAATTAATCCTATGGGCTAAAGAAAAATAGCTATTGAAAGCGGAAGAAGCAGATTTTTAGATACAGTTTGCGAAAATAATCAATCTTATATTTTGTTAAAAACCCAGTTAACAAGTGTTAATTACTATTTATATCAATTCAACAGCTCTATTTTTATCAGATCTTTTGCTGATAACCTAAAATAAGTCCATGTCTTTAATTTACCTGATCCCCCTGCTTTTCACATCAAGTCCGTCCATTCCCGAAAATGTGCAAAATGAATATTTCGAGCTCCATGGCAAGCTATTAGACGCAAGTACCATGCTTCCCATAGCTAATGCCCATCTTTACTGGTCAGCACACAAAACCATAAGTAATGAAAAGGGAGAATTTTCTATTTGGGTAACAGAAGGTATTCTTCTCCAAATTTCTCATATTGGATACGAAACATTAACCTACCTTACCAAAAGTGATACAGATGCACCGGTGACTATTATTCTTATTCCTTCATCTGTAGAATTGGAAGAAGTAGTTGTAAGGACTTTACCAAATGAGCAATCCTTTAAACAGCAAGTTATCGCAACGAAACCCGCTAACCACACCCAACATGAGCTTTTAAAAAGCAACCTGAATTTTATGAAGAATATTCATCATTTGGGCTATCGATACGACATGAACAGCTACGACAAGCTCCTATCGAACTTAAGCGATAATGGCTCGGCCGTGCTGTTCTCCAGCAACCCATCAATGGGTATTCTTGGATTAATCAAAAAATTAAAAAAAAGACGCAATCTCCCCACCAAAGAAAGGCTCATAAATACAAACCCCTTTCCTTTGTATCCTTACATGCGTAAAAAGGGAGATTTTCAAAAGTATTTTGACTGAGGAGCGATTGATTACTTCAACAAATAATCTCTGAATTGAAGGTAATCGTTTTCCATGGTATCCACTTGCTTGTTACCTTGCATAAAAGCAGCCAGTCTTTCCGGCAATACTAACTTCTCCCCAAGTGCTTCCTCCACTGTACTTCTGAATTTACCAGGGTGGGCTGTCTCCAAAAACACCCCTTGATAATCAGAAGGATACTTTTTCATAAAAGCTTTCAAACCAAGATAGGCCACAGCCCCATGAGGGTCCATTGTGTATCCCATCTCATTTTTCACTTCCATCATCGCCTCCTTTGTACTTTCATCTGTATAATAACAGCCTTTTACTTTTTCTTTTAGCTTATCTTCATCCCCACCGAACAAGGCTAGTAATCGGAAAAAATTACTTGGATTGCCAACATCCATGCTATTGCTTATGGTTTGTTTAGAAGGTTTCGCTAGGAATGCTGACCCATTTAAAAAATCGGGAACCACTTTGTTGACATTGGTGGCAGCGATAAACATATCAATTGGTAAGCCCATTCTCTCCGCCAGAATCCCTGCAGCGAGGTTACCAAAGTTCCCACTTGGAACGGAGAATACCAGTTTTTTATTCTCTTTAGGCAGTCTTGAATAAGCATAAAAATAATACAAACACTGAGGAATCCAGCGTGCAATATTAATAGAGTTGGCAGAGGTAAGTAACAACTTACTATTTAATTCAGTATCCAGAAATGCTTCTTTAACCAATTTCTGACAATCATCAAAAACACCGTTTATTTCTATGGCCTTAATATTCTTACCAAGGGTGGTAAACTGTTTTTCCTGAAGTTCGCTTACTTTTCCCGAAGGATATAAGATCACAACTTCCACACCTTCTATACCCAAAAAGCCATTGGCCACAGCGCTTCCTGTATCTCCAGAGGTGGCAACTAAAACCTTAATCCCATGCTTGTCCTGAAGCATGCTCATCAATTTGGAGCAGAACCTCGCACCAAAATCTTTAAAGGCCAATGTAGGTCCATGGAAAAGTTCAAGTGTAAAAACATCCTTTTCTACAGGCACTAATGGTGCATCAAAATCCAAAGTATGGTCTACAAGGGTTTTGATTTGCTCAGTAGATAAATCTTCCGAGAACAAAGCATCTATTACCTTATAGCCAATTTCCTTAAAAGTTAGCGTATGTAAAGAGTCATAAAACGCCTCAGGTAATACCGGAATTCTTTCGGGCATGTACAGCCCTTGATCAGGCGCCAGCCCTTTAATAACGGCTTCTTTTAAGTCTACTTTATAATTCGGATTGTTGGTACTGTAGTATTTCATTAGATGTGACAGGTTTGTCAGCGAATTAAACTTCTTCTTCAATAATATATGCTCCTCGGGTGTTTATGGCCGATACATATAAATCTATAGGCAATTGAATTTTATCAAACACCTGTTGGGAAATTCTACTTACTTCCCAGGCAATTTCCTCGGTAGGAGACAAGATAAACATGGTTGGTCCTGAACCGGAAATACCACAACCCAAAGCTCCCGCAGGCACAATACCTACTTTTACTTCATCATATCCTGGAATAAGAATCGACCGGGAAGGTTCAGCTATTACATCATTAAGAGATCGGCTGATTAAGGCCATGTCCTCTTGAAACAATCCGGCTACCAAACCTGCTATATTTCCAGATTGTGTAGTAGCATCTTGCAGGCTTACATTCCTTCTTAATACACTTCTGGAATCTGAAGTATTCAATTCCAAATGAGGATGAACCAAGGTACAATACAGTCCTCTCGGTACATGCAATGGAATTACATCCAGGGGTTGATATTCACGAATCAGGACAAATCCACCTAATAAAGAGGGGGAGATATTGTCTGCATGTCCTGCCCCACAAGCAATTCTTTCAGATTCAATCCCAAATTGAAGCAAATCCTTTTTTTCGTATGGATTGCCCAGCAAAGCATTGGTCGCCATTAGTGCAGCCACTGCACTTGCGGCACTTGAGCCCATACCACTCCCTAAAGGAAGTCCTTTGTATAGCTCTATTTCCAGTCCCCCCTTAAAACCAAGATCATCTACCATGGCTTTAACGGCAACGCTACAAGTATTTTTCTCAGTTTCATAGGGCAACTTCCCTTTGTCACCTTCAATTTTCACTACCCTAACTCCTGGAGTTTCAGAAAGCGCTACACTTACTTTGTCCCCTAAGTCTTCAATCGCAAAACCCAAAATATCAAAGCCACATGAAACATTGGCTACAGTAGCGGGTGCAAATGCGGTAACTTTTTGCTTTTCCATTTTACCTTGAATAATTTCCTAACCTGATAATGTCTGCAAATACGCCTGCAGCAGTCACATCTGCTCCTGCTCCCGGACCTCTTATGATCATAGGGAACTCATGGTACCTTTCAGTGGTAAACAAAATCATATTGTCACTCCCCTCCAGAGAATAAAAAGGATGCTTTTTACCCACAGATTTTAAGCCAACAGTGGCTTTACCGTTTTCTAAAACAGCCATAAACCTAAGTGTTTCTTCTTTTTGGTTGGCTTCGTCTACCAATCCTTTAAAGTAGGCATCATGTTCTTTCAGTTTTTCCAGAAATGCCGTTACAGAATCTATATCCTTACAGTCATCAGGAACCATGCTTTGAATAGAAACGTCTTCAAAATGCAAATCCTGTTCTGCTTCTCTACCTAAAATTAAGATTTTTCTCGCAACATCCATACCACTAAGGTCATCTCGTGGATCTGGCTCTGTAAATCCTTTCTCCTTGGCTTGTTCTACTACCTTACTGAATGGTATACCTTTACTTAATTCACTGAATATGAAATTCATAGAACCACTTAGTACCCCTTCCACCTTTAGCACCTTATCTCCACTCAAAATCAAATCCTGTAGGGTGCTAATCACGGGTAAACCTGCCGCAACATTGGTTTCGTAGAGGAATTTAATATTTCTTTGACCGGAAAGCTTTTTCAGAGATTTGTAATTCTCCAAAGAGCTCGAATTGGCTTTCTTATTTGGAGTTACTATGGCCACTTTTGATACAAGTACTCTTTCGTAAGTATCTGCAACCTCTTGACTTGCGGTACAATCCACCAATACTGAATTGGAGAAATTCATACTGTTCATCGTATTTAAAAATACGCTAAGGTCCATGGGTAAATCTGAAGCAGACGGAACTGGAATAGAGGTAAGGTCAAACCCATCCTCATCAAAGGCCATATAGCGAGAATTCGCCAGTCCATGAATTTTGATATCCAGCATATAATCCTCCTGCAACTTATTCAATTGATTTTGAATCATTGATATCAAAGTTTTGCCAATTAGGCCAACTCCGATAAGGAATACGTGCAATACCTTATTGTCAGAAAGGAAAAATGCTTCATGCAAGGCATTCAATCCTTTTTGAAGGTCTGACTGTTTTATAACAGCAGATATATTCAATTCGGAGCTGCCCTGAGCAACTGCCGAAACATTTATATTGTTCCTTCCCAGCGCCTGGAAGAGTCTTCCACTTGCTCCGGGATGATGCTTCATGTTTTCACCAACAACAGCTATTACAGACATGTTTGGCATAACCTGGATCTTGTCCATCTCCCCAGCAAGAATTTCATAATGAAATTCATTTTCCAAAACCTCGCGGGCAACACTGGAATTTTCACTTTTAATAGCGATGCAAATACTGTGTTCCGAAGAAGCCTGACTTATCAATACTACATTGACATCAGCTTTAGCCAAGGTACCAAATACCCTGCTGCTTACCCCTACCACTTCTACCAATCCTGAACCCTGGACATTTAATAGAGTAATGTGATTTAAGGAGGAGATACCTTTGATCAATTTGGTGTTCTCCGGATTCTCACAAATAAGCGTTCCATCCTCTTCTGGCTGAAAGGTGTTTTTAATATATATAGGGATTTTTCGCTTCATTGCTGGTTGCATGGTAGCTGGAAAAACTACCTTGGCACCAAAATGAGAAAGCTCCATTGCCTCGTTATAGCTTAATTGCGGAATAGTAATCGCAGAATAAACCAACTTAGGATCAGCCGTCATTACTCCGGTCACATCTGTCCATATTTCCAGGCTATCTGCTTTTAATGCTGCAGCAAAAATGGCTGCAGTGTAATCAGATCCACTTCTTCCTATTGTAGTTGTTTCCCCCTTTTCGGTTGAGGCTATAAAACCAGTAATGATAAGAACTCCTGCATTTTTGGAATAAAAATCACTGATCAATTGATTTGTTGTAGGGAAGTTCACTTTAGCATTCCCAAAACGATCATTGGTTCTGATAAGCTCTCTGGCATCTACAAAATGAGTATCCATGTCATTTTCCCGCATCCCTTCAGTCATAATATAGGTGGAAATACGTTCCCCAAAGCTTACGACATAATCAGAAGTTCTGGCAGAAAATTCTTTTATTAAAAATATGCCATGATACAAATCCTCTAGCTCATTGAAGCGAACCTTAACAAAGGTCAAAACTGAGGATTGCTTTCTTACGGGAATTAGTTGTTTTACAAGCTGAAGATGGCGCTTTTCCATGGAGAGTAAAAGTGCCTGATAGTCCATATCGTTTTGCATGGCGAGATGGGCACATTTTAACAAATCCTCAGTTACTCCACCAAATGCCGAAAACACTACTGCTATTCGATCGTCTAGGGATGCTTTCTTGACAATGGAAAGAACATTTTTAATTCTTTCCAAATCAGCGATGGACGAACCTCCAAATTTTAATATTTTCATTGCTATTCTTTATCGGTTAATAAGGTTAACAAAAGTCTGTGAAAGACCTCTTGTGTCAGGGGCTATATGTATGAAAGCACGGGATTACCCCGTAATACCTGTATTTGTGGTGGTATTGCCACTAAAAAATAGACTGCAGTTTAATGACCGAAAAGATTCGGTTAATGAAATTTCTTGAATTTTATTTACTGCGAAAACCATGGTTGAATGTTTGAAGGGACAATTCTAATGACAAATTTTATATATCACAAGTTTTTTAGATTAGAAATCCCTTATTACCTTAAGATTAAAAAACTGATTGCCTGCCAAACAAGTTCCTTATAACTAATCAAAGATTGGTTATTTCGGCCCTTAGCAAGCTAATTTCAAGGAGAAAGCAACCTTTTCAGGACACATAAAATGATAAAATTTAAAGAATATTGAATTGTGTTCATTAGAAGTTTAGCAACTTCCTTACACAACTAAGCCTATTCATACAATTTAAGACAAAATCATTTACCGTTGCTTCTCAGGGAAGGTTAATGGTGAACCAAGGCCTTTGGAGCATTTCTCTTTTAAGAAGTTTGTTTTGCGAAGCAAGGCAAGTGAAGGTCAATTGAATAGCAAAACAGATTGGTATAAAATCCAATCTGTTTTGCTATTCAACTATCCCGAACATTAAAACTGTTCTATAGTCCCTCCAATATTTTCTTTAACGTCTATTATATTAGGATCTCCTTTATACCTCACTCTTCCTCTCGTGGCTGCAGTTCCTTTAAGCGATTCTAAAACCTCAAAACTTCCACTTGCATTGGTATTGGTTCTGATTTCAGCATTTTTCACAACCAAACCCTCTCCATCAATTTCCGCATTTGTAAATGCATTGTAATCAAGATTATCAGCAGTTCCCTTCACAAACATTTTTGCGTTGGTTTCAGCGGCTAAAACCAATCTCTCCGCCTTCACTTCGACTTCTAAATAGGCATTGCTGGCCACTTTTAGCTCAACAACTTTATTTTCTATTCGATCCTTCACGAAAACCTTTGCCCCTGAAGACACCTCAATTTCATTTATTTGAAGGTAAGTTATGACCACTTTGATTGAGCTTGACTTGGGGTTATTTCCAGCAACCTCAAGTTCCAATTCACGCTTGTTGATCTTGGCAGACACCTGACTAATATCGATTCCAGAGGCAGTAATGGTGATTTCGTGTTTTTCTCCTTTGATAAGCTCCACCTCAATGGCATCACTTACTGCTATTTGATCAAAAGCGTTTAATTCTCTTGTTTCGGTAGTGGTTTGTGCCTTTGCAGCAACCACCAATAGCAACATGAATAAGGTTAAAATAGTGTTTTTCATAATTCTAAATCATTAATAAATCAATTCACGCCACCGTACAATTTAAATGTCATATTCCTTAAGGCGGCATTGGTGGCAGCATAATGCATGGCCTCAGCAATTTCATCAGTTTTAACCCAATCCCCATAATCAGCATCCGGCATGGATGCTCTATTTTGAGGAGTGTCGATGATACTGGGAACAAATACGTGAGACCTGACTTTTAGGTTCGCTGTTTCATTGGCAATAAAGTCTGCCAGGTCAATCACCATGCTCTTACTCAAAGCGTATGCCAAAACATCTTTTCCTTCATTAGGCTGAAGGGCTGGTTTTGCACCCACAAATAGGAAGGTACCATTGTTGGCTTTCCTCATCAGCGGTATAAAATGTTTCACCATATTGAAAGCACTGAAAAAATTCAATTGAATCATCTTTTCTATGTCTTTACTGGACGTTTCATCTATTCCTCCCATTGCAAAGCCTCCTACCAATAAAGCCATGCATTCAAGACTCCCATATTGTATTTGGTATTCTTTGCTAAAATCCTTAACAGATTCCTCATCAGTGACATCTACCTGATAAACATCATCAGCCTCTTCCACTTCTTGGTCACTGCCAGGAGAAATAACGGCTATCACCTTAAATCCTTCCCTCTTAAATTTACTTACGACTGCACTACCCAAATTCCCTGCACTTCCTGTGATGATAATATTTCTATTCATGCTATTATTTTGTTTGGTTATTATGCGGTATTTTTGTCAGGTAAATAGACAAAACATAAAAGTAAGCTTTATTTTTAAAATAGTAATGGAAACAGGGAAAAGCAATATTGAGGTTAATGAGCGAAGAAAACGAATAATCTTTGTTTTAAAGGTGCTCGCTTATTTTACTTTTCTTGTGCTTCAGGAAACCATAGAACCGGATAAAAACATATTATACTCCAGGCTTTACAACATCGTAGATGCATTGGCCTTCCTTCTCTCAGGGAATATCCTGGTTTCTCTCGGAAGGATATTTTTGGTCAGGTTTTACTTGAGAAAAAAGAAAACCAACTCTCTGCATAGTAATTTTGTCTTAGGAATTAATAGAATTGCGAGCCTGCTGAATGTGATTATCCTATTGATCGCTATCATGGTTTTCTTCGATATTGACCCGAAGGAATTCCTCTCCAGTATCACAATTGTAGCTGCCGCCATTGCACTTCTATCCAGAGATTACATTATCAATATGCTCAATGGCCTGATTATCATGTTTTCAGACCAAATAACGCTGGGTGACTACATTAAGGTTGGCGAACATCAAGGGAAAATACAGGACATCACTTTGTTGAATATCGTACTTTTAAATGATGACTATGATTTGGTAATGGTTCCCAACAGCCTAATTCTCACAGCAAATGTGGTGAATTACAGTCGACAAAATATAAGAAAGCTTACCTTTAACTTTGAAACTACCAATCACTCAAGATTGAATGTAGATGACATGGAGAGTAAACTTAAGAAAATTATACAGCCATATAAAGAAGAAGTCCACAGTAGTAGCCTTTCCTTAAAAGCCCTTGAGATTCGCAAAGATATTGTCCGGATGAAACTTCAAGTTCAACTCAACAGCAAATCCAGAGAATCAGAGAAGAGAATCCAACGCATTATCAACCAATCAATAATAAACCTGACAGGTGAAGAAAACAAATGACAACTTCTTTTCACAAGTTTACCAGGTGGTGAAACTTATCCCCCCTGGTAGGGTAACAACCTATGGGGCAATTGCTTCCTATCTAGGGAGCAAAGGAAGTGCCCGAATGGTAGGCTGGGCAATGAATGCTGCACACGGTATGGAAGACGTACCTGCTCATAGAGTAGTTAATCGAATGGGACTTTTATCAGGGAAAAATCATTTTGCTTCACCAGACCTAATGCAGCAAATTTTGGAAAAAGAAGGAATAAAAGTAGAAAATGATTTGATTGTTGATTTTGACATCTTGTTTTGGGATCCAGAATCAACTTTAACCATGTAATTAGTCTTTAGTCACATGATAATTTTAGGTTTATTACAGTTCGATTGCATAAAACCAAAACCTCCACAATAAAATAATTTTTTCACAATTAAATAGTGGAAAATTAATAATATTTTAATTATTCGCTATATTTTTTATTAAAAACAAAATACTAAGATTTAATATTAGGAAATTAAAATCCTTTATTTTAGTTTTGAAATACATTTTTCGAAAGACAAAATTCAATTACCGTCCATTGTGGCACGATAATAGTTAATGGACGTTTAATCTTTTGAATTGCTTAAATAAAATCACCCGTATGCCCTCCACTATTACCGAGCGAAAACCAACTGCTAAATCAATTAATTTAAAGGGGAAATATTTGAGAATTTTTCCTGTGGCAATGTTTGATGAATCTCAACAAATGCTCAAAAGAATTTTTGATGTTTCCTTGAGTCTGGGGCTGATGCTCTTTGTTTTTTCATGGCTTTTCCCATTAATTGGCATTATTATAAAATTGACCTCTTCAGGTCCAGTTTTTTTCCAGCAACTTAGGCATGGAAAGGACAATGTACCCTTCTTTTGTTACAAGTTCCGGACAATGTATATTAATGAGCAGGCAGACACCCAACAAGCCACTAAAGATGACCCTAGGATTACCTGGATTGGTAAATTCTTACGAAAGTCAAGCATGGATGAATTGCCTCAGTTTATAAATGTAATTAAAGGTGAAATGTCTATCGTAGGTCCAAGGCCTCATGCCATGCCAATGAATTATAAATTCTCGGCAGAAATTGACAATTTCATGTATCGACACACCGTCAAGCCAGGAATTACTGGATTGGCACAAGCAAAGGGCTTTAGGGGTGAAACCAAAGATTTTTACGACATCTATTCAAGATGTAAATTGGACATTTTCTACGTCAATAACTGGTCCCCATTATTAGATATAAAAATCATTGTATGGACTATTATTTCTTTACTTTTGGACAAAGGCAAAGCTTATTAACCAACCATTGACCATAAATCCAGACCCCAGGGAAATGACATCTCCAAACAGCCTGATTTTCTTGCAATTAGAACACTTACCGTAAACACAGGAAATCCTATTACATAATCTGGGTTTAAACGAAATGCAATTGTGGACACCTACTTTTATGGATTAAAGTAAACACCTATCCAAATGAGGCAAAGGGAAAACAACTATCCTTCTGTATTTTTTCTTCTGACCAACCAAAGACCTAAAAACATTAACAACCCATTCAATATCAGTAATTCAAAGCCGAATTTGTATCCCCAAAACCATTGCTCCGATTGCGAAGAAAAGAAAAAGGATATCAATGGTGCCAATACGGCCAAAATGGGTACCCATTTATCCCAAACTTTGTACTTGGTAAACAAACCAAACGAATAGAGGCCAAGTAAAGGCCCGTAGGTATATCCAGCGATAAGGAAAACAGCATTGATGACACTCTGGTCATTTAACCAACGAAAGGTCAGAATCACGAAAAACATCAAAAAAGTAAAACCAAGATGGACAACTTTTCTGGTGACCATCGCTTTTTCCTTATCAGGGTTTTTATCAATTTCCAGAAAATCATAGCAGAAAGAGGTTGTTAGGGCGGTAAGAGTAGAGTCTGCGCTGCTGTAAGCTGCAGCCGTAATACCCAAAACAAAAACAATCCCAGCAAAAGTAGAAAAGTAGGATGTTGCCAATAATGGGTACAAATCATCTGTGCGCTCAGGAAGGGTGATGTGATTGGTTTCCGCATACATGTACAATAAAACGCCCAAAGCCAAGAAAATCAGGTTCACTACCACCAAAATATTGGTAAACCAAAACATGTTTTTTTGTGCATCTTTGAGATTTCTACAGGTCAAATTTTTCTGCATCATGTCCTGATCCAATCCCGTCATGACGATTACTATAAACATCCCCGAAAAAAACTGCTTGAAAAAATTAGTACCACTTTTCCAATCCCAGTTGAATATTTTAGAATAAGGTTGATCTGCCACTTTTAGCATCAAATCCCCAATTCCCGAGATGCCAAGTTCTTTGGATACCAAAAAGATGCTAACAAAAACTGCCAAAAGCATAAAAAATGTTTGCAAGGTATCTGTCCACACCACTGTTTTAATACCTCCCCTAAAAGTATACAGCCAAATTAAGGTAACAGTGATCAGGACGGAAACCCAGAAAGGAATCCCCCATTTGTCAAACAATATTACCTGTAAAACCCCTGCGACTAAAAACACCCTTATGGAAGACCCTAGAATTCGAGAGAGGATGAAAAAGAAGGCACCCGTTTTATAAGACCAAAAACCAAATCTTCCTTCCAGATAAGAATAAATGGACACCAAATTAAGCCGATAATAGAGCGGAAGTAGAACCTTTGCTATCACAGCATAACCTACAGTATAACCTAAAACCAATTGGAAATAGTAAAAATTACTGTTCCCCACTTCACCAGGAACTGAAATAAAGGTAACACCCGATAGAGATGCTCCGATCATCCCAAATGCGACCAGAAACCAAGGAGATTGCCTGTCCCCTGTAAAAAAAGTATCTGATTTTAAATTTCTGGAAGTAAGCCACGATATCAGGAACAACAATAAAAAATAAGATGTTATAACAATTAATACAAGATTTGAGTCCATAATGCTTTTGGCTAAAGGGCATTAAAATTGGGATAAATTATTAACTTTGCAAAATGAAACCTTTAGAACATTTATTTGAATCCGAAGAAGAATTACTAGTAGAAGAACTGGTAGACCAGGAAGAGCATGAATTGGTGGTTTTTAATGACGACGTCAATACGTTTGATCATGTCTCCAAGGTTTTAATTAAGGTGTGCAAACATACTCAGGAACAAGCAGAACAATGCACTATTATAATACATTATAAAGGCAAATGTTCTGTAAAAAAGGGAAGTACAAGTAAACTTAAACCTATGTGTGAGTCCATCCTTGATGCAGGCATACAGGCTTCAATTTTATAAATTAAACCTTAATTGAATTTCCCTTCCAAATTAATCGAAGATGCTGTATCGGAAATAAGCCGACTTCCTGGTATAGGAAAAAAAACAGCATTACGACTTACCTTGCATCTGCTTAAGCAAAAAGAGCCGGTAACCATCGCCCTTACGGACGCATTGCTAAACCTTCGGAAAAACATCCAATACTGTGTGATATGTCATAATATCTCTGACCATTCAGTGTGCAGTATTTGCGAAGGACATAAACGGGACAAAAGCGTGATTTGTGTAGTAGAGGATCTTCCTGATGTATTGGCAATAGAAAACACCAATCAGTATTCAGGGTTATATCATGTATTGGGAGGTGTTATTTCTCCAATTCAGGGAATCGGGCCGGATGAATTAAAAATAGAAACTTTAATAAAACGCATAGATTCACCCCTAGATGATAATCAGGTAAAAGAAATCATTTTAGCACTACCTGCCACTATGGAGGGCGATACTACCTCTTTTTTTATTACCAGAAAGCTGAAAGACAAAGGATTAAACATTAGCTCTATCGCCAGAGGAATACCTGTTGGTAGTGAATTGGAATATACTGATGAAATAACCCTTGGGAGAAGTATTTTAACTCGGATAAAATATTCTACCGAATAATTTGATGAATTAAAATACCTACCTATATTTGCACTCCGTTTCGGGGGATTAGCTCAGTTGGCTAGAGCGCTACACTGGCAGTGTAGAGGTCATCGGTTCGAATCCGTTATCCTCCACAATAGGTTTACAACTTTAGTTGTAAACCTATTTTTTTTTATTTTGGAACTTTTTTAAGGTCTATATAATTATTATAAGATATTCAACCCATATTTACCCTTGGATATAGCAATATTATTTTTGTTGTCATCCGTTATATCGCTTTTGCGCTCTTTATAACTAAAATATTTCTCCTTCCAATGGTAATATTTTTTGAGACTCCTGTTTCTTATTGGAAATTTAAATGAATGATCATGTCTTTTTATCTTAAAAATAAGTTAGTTCTAATAATAGTTTTCTTTTGCGCTACGATTGCTTCGCATGCGCAAGATGGTATTCACCAACTCATAGGAAATATCAGTTCAAGCTCTACTGCTCCCCAATCTGATTCAAACAATGCTATTGATGGGTTACAGAATAGCTCTTGGGTATCAAACAATCCTTTCCCTACCAACTATTATGAAAATGCTTATCAGAATTTAACACTACAACCTAACCGTATTAAACTAAGCAATATATATCCCGAGTCCACCAATTCCTATTCACCATCTATTACATTGCCCGCTGAAGCTTTCATTAATTTCTCCTCACCAGAAAACATCTATTTACTGGGACTAAAAATCAATGGTCTACAAGAGAAGGTTACCATATCCTTTTTTGATAGTTTAGGAATCGTTAGCACTGAAGAATTTTTACCTTCTCAGAATTACAATAATATCCGGTATGAGGTTGGTCTGGATAATATTGAAAAAATAAAACTTACCAGTAGTGCCGCCTTTACGCTTATGAATTTTGCCGTATTAGAAGACCTACCCAAGGAATTCATCACCCTCGACCTGGGAGATAGTTATGCGGTAAGTGAATTGAAAACCAAGCATTGGACGGGAAATAACAATGCGATCGCTACACAGCTTCTCGCAGGAAACCATCCAGACAGTCTTGATTTAATTGCTGTTCTTCAGCCAAGTGAGATTGCATTTATCAGTACTCCTTTCGTTGAACCAATTGTAGCCAGGTATTTCCGAATTGAGCACACCGTTGTTCCCGAGGATTACAAAAAAGTCACCGTGTTTGAGATTGAAGCCTATGGAGACAATGCTCCAGAACCGGACCCAATAACTCCTGAACCAGACCCTGCGACTACCTGGGATCCAGATGCAGGTTTGTATCCTGCCTTGTCAAAAGCTGCCACAGTTGATGCGAGTTCCTCTGTCAACAATACTCAAAATAGACCCGAAGCAATAATGGACGAAAACAATGCTACCGCCTGGCTTTCTTCCAATCCTCTTCCAGATGCATACGTTAGTAATTCCCGTCAAAATATTCTCCTGAATGAAAGTGGAACAGCAGGCAACGGGGCAAGCATGGTCAATGCTACCGATGGAAATCTAAGCAACAGCACCCCATCTCTAACACCAAAGGACGGTGAAGCTTTCTTTTCGCTGGAATTAACACCGATTAGGATACATAGATTAGGGCTTCGGTTGGTAAATAACCACCTTGAACCGGTAAACATCCAAGTAATCAACCTACAAGGTGACACCTTGAGAGAAACCTATACTACCACCACTGTAGGCCATGTAAGGTTTCAAATTGAAATGGACGAAGTAACAGCCATTTCCTTGTCTTCAAGTGCAGCCTTTAGTATTCAGGAAATCGCGGCCTACTCAGCACCACTGTCAGAGTTTGTAACCTTAGACTTGAAAGAGACCAAACCTGTTTCGCGAATATCGGCCAAACAATGGAATGGTAACAATACGGCCATTTCCTCTAAACTATGGGTAGGACCTACTCTTGATAGTTTGACTCTATTGGCAGAACTTGACCCCTCTTCATTAGACATTCATAATATTGAACTCCCAGAAGGAAACCGAACCAGGTATATTCGCCTAGAACAGCAATTGGTAGACATTAACTATAAAAAAGCCACTGTCCAAGAGCTAACCGTATATGACCAATTCGGAAACTATGGCCCACCACCTGCTCCAAAACCACAAGCATCAAGTTTTGGTAAGCTCTTTGGCGTTAACACGGTATGGGCATGGGGAACGAAGAAGGTTCCCAATTTACAAGGACCAGACGAAGGGGCTCAAAAATTTATCCGAGCCGCCAGTCAGGCAAGAAATTACCACTATATCCATTGGGACACAGCTGATCCGGACATTACGCCTTCTTATGGAGGAGAAAACCCGGTAGTGTTACGTCCATGGACGCAGTGGACCAGAGAATACAAAGATTGGATTGATAAAGGGTTTGAAGTGGATGCTACTTTCACCTTTGACAGGTTTTCAGAATCCATCTGGGACCAACCCTTTTCCTCAGGTTACGGGCTTGGACATGCTTTTGCAAGCACTTTTGGCCCTAGTCATGAAAACCTTATCCGAACGGTGGAAATAGGTAATGAGCCATGGGATTACAGTGACTCTACTTACCGTAAAATCCTGGAAGGGACCGCTCAGGGGTTAAAAACCGCAGATCCTATGATTAAGGTATTGCCAGCTGCGCTTCAGGCCTCACACCCTATCACCAATGATGGTCAGAAAAATTACATGGGTGCCAAGCTAAATGAGGCAGCGGCACCCTATCTCGACGGCGTAAATTTACACCTCTATAGCTATTATAGAAACAATGAAGGCGCCAGGATAGCTGTGCATCCAGAGCATCCTGCATCAGAGATGAGGGCCCTGTTTTCTGGATTGCGCTTTAGGGATGCCAATATGCCAGGTAAGGAAGTTCATGTGACCGAATGGGGTTGGGATGCCTCGAGTGAAAATGAAACGGCTATTAATTCAGAAGCAGTAAGTGCTGTCTCACAGGCAGTTTATGCATTACGTGGCTTATTTTGGCTAAGCAGAATGGGCGCAGACAAGGCTCATTGGTACTTTTATGCCAACGTGGATACCCTTGAGGGCATAGACCCGATTAACTATCAACGATCTGGATTGACCGAATCAGGACATTATGGTTTCAAGGAGAAGCGGGCATTTACAGCTATTGAGGCCATGCAAAACAGGATGGGCAACCTTTATTTTGAAGACGTGATCAAAGAAGATGATCAGGCATACATTTATCAATTGCGAAATGAAAAAGGACAATTGACACACCTTGTTGCCTGGAGACCAGTCTCGGGAGACGATTCCTTGACGGTTAATTATCAGCTTCCAGTTGAGTTTCCAGCTCAGGATGCCTGGTACTTGTCTGGACTTTCTCCGAATGGAGAAAGTGTGACTCTTTCTTATGCCAATGGCAAACTTACTTTGCCCCTTTCCTCCAAACCCTTATTGATACAATTGGGGAATTCCGTTCAAAACGGAGCAAGCATACCTATTGAAGGGAATTTAAAAATGTTAAAGAATGAAGCAGCGGAATTTGAATTAAGGCTAAGCACAAATATACCATTAAAAAGCCCTGAGGAAATCACGCTTATAAATGAACAAACACCGCTTATGCATCCTTCCATTAACTGGGTTCAGGAGTCAGCGCTACTTTGGAAAGCAGATTTAGCCACCCTTGATCCTGGGACTTACCATACGCGAGCTGAATTAGGCGCTAATAAAGTACAGACAAATATGGTGTCAGTTGACATTCCCGATAGATTTGTATTGTCACCAAATCCCACACAGGGCAAAAGCACCTTAAGGTTAATTCAAGAATTTACCGAAATTACAAAAATCGCTATTATCCGACTAGACGGTTTGCCAATAAGAACCATCTACCTACCGGCCTTCTCATCAACCGAAGACTTAAATTTAAGCGGATTAAAGAATGGAACTTACTTAATTCAATTAGAAAACTCAAGTTTTAAAGGTCAACAAAAATTCATTAAGCAGTAAATAACAAACATTCAAGTACAGACACTAAATCGTCACTACCAAGCCTATTAGTACTGCTCTTGAAGTGGAAAAGTGTTGGCTGATCGTAAATCAAAAGGAAAAAGTAGCTAAAGCAAAAAAGGGCTGGCGCGTTTTTAAACTCCCAGCCCTTTTTAATATACAATTGTTTCATTTGCCCATAGGTTTGGGAAAAGGAACCTTTACTTTACAATACTTTGTGTTTTTCGAAAGGAACATTCCTGTCAAAAATATAACGGTAAGTATGGTGCGTTTTAAAGATTGTAGCATTTAATTGTTCACAGACCCGCATCATTTTAGGGTTAAAATCTCCCACCCAGTTCATTTCTATGGTCTCATAGGGCAGTTTCTTTTCTGCTACATTGTCTCTATAATCCGTCGCCATAGCACTTTCTACCCCTTTTCCCTGGAATTCCGGCACCACGCCAAATACCAAACCCAACATTTTATCTGGTGGGTTAAAAGTTTTGTGCCAAAGAAATTTAAGTTTACCAATTAGATCCATTTTACCATCAACATATTTAAAGAGTTGATTGATTTCAGGAATACTAATAAAAAAACAGATGGGTTCTCCTTTAAAGAAACCAAAAAAGATAAGGTTTGGATCTATGATAGGCTTCATTTTTGAAAGCATTAATTTTGCTTCTCTTACGGAAATGGTCTTTCCTAAATGAGCCGCCCAAGCCTTATTGTATACCGTCATAAAGTATTCAGGGAATTTCTCCCACAGCTCTTTACCTTTAAGACACCTGAATTCAAAATCCTTGTTTTCAAGAATTTTCAAAGACCTTTCCCTGATTCGTGGATCTACAACTACCCCTTTTACATTTCTGCTGTAGGTATATTGCTTAAAATAAATCTGGAAGCCATAGGCTTCAAACAGGTCTTTATAATAAGCAAAATTCCAATACATGTTATAGTTAGGTGGAGAAAAACCATCTACCAATAAACCCCACCATTTGTCCCGCTCACCAAAATTCACCGGACCATCCATGGCTTCCATGCCTTGGGCTTCCAACCAGTCTCGAGCTACATCAAACAACATAAAAGCTGCTTTTTGGTCATTGATACATTCAAAAAAACCCATCCCTCCGGTTGGGATTTTTTCTTTCCATTTGGGATTGATAAAGGCGGCATTTCTGCCAATGGTTTTTCCCTGATCATCGATCAATAACCAACGGATGGATTTGCCTCCACTTTTGAACAGTTTGTTGGTCTCCGGATGAAAAAGGTCCTCTATATCTTTGTCCAGGGGTCTGATCCAGTTTTTCTCATGCTGGTACAGCCTCACTGCCATTTGAAAAAATTCCTTTTGATGTGCTGAGGTGGTGACTTCCTGTAAATACATGGGTTTAAAAGCTGCTTTTATTATGAATAAATCATTTAATAATTAGAAATAACAATGGTCTAGATAACTTCTCCGTAAAGGTCAAATTCGGTAGCTTCAGTAATTTTCACATTAACAAAATCTCCTAACCTGCAATAATACTTGCTGGCATCTATCAACACTTCATTGTCTACTTCCACAGAATCATAAGCCGTCCGTCCTACAAATTTGCCATTTTCTTTCTTATCAATCAGAACCTTGTATTCTTTCCCTATTTTCTCCTGATTGAGTTCAAAAGAAATTTGCTCTTGAATCTCCATCAGGCGGTTGGCTCTTTCCTGCTTAACTTCCTGAGGAACTAAATCCTCCAAACCATAAGCATGAGTATCTTCCTCATGAGAATAAGTAAAAACACCTAATCGTTCAAAACGCATTCGCTCAACGAAGTCCACCATCTCTTCAAATTCAGCTTCCCCTTCACCAGGATGCCCTGTAATAAGGGTTGTCCTAATGGCGATGTCTGGAATTTTATTTCGGATTTCGTTAATCAAAGCCTCTTGTTTCTCACGGGTTGTTCCTCTTCTCATGGTTTTCAACACGTCCGAAGATCCATGTTGCAAAGGAATGTCCAGGTAATTGCAAATATTGTCCCTTTCAGCCATCACCTCCAGCACATCCATAGGAAACCCAGTAGGATAAGCATAATGTAACCTTATCCACTCCAATCCTTCTACATCCGAAAGGGCTCGCAAAAGGTCTGCAAGTCTTCTTTTTTTATAGAGATCCAAACCATAATAAGTAGAATCCTGTGCGATCAAAAGTATTTCTTTGGTTCCACCAGCCACTTTGTGTTTGGCCTCTTTAACCAACTCTTCAATTGGACGGGATACGTGTCCTCCTCTCATGAGTGGTATGGCACAAAAGGCACATGGCCTGTCGCAACCTTCAGAGATTTTCATGTAGGCATAATGCGAGGCGTGGCTTAGTAGTCGCTCTCCCACTAACTCATGCTTATAATCTGCCTTAAATTTCTTCAATAACGCAGGAAGCTCTCTGGTTCCAAAAAAAGCATCCACCTGAGGGATCTCCAACTCCAGGTCATCTTTATACCTTTGAGAAAGGCATCCTGTCACATAGACTTTGTCCACCAAGCCCTGATCCTTTGCGGTAGCATACTCTAAAATGGTATTGATAGATTCCTGCTTGGCATTGTCAATAAAGCCACAAGTATTGATAATCACTATATTATTGTCCTCAGCATTTGATTCATGCCGGGCATCAATACCATTTCCTTTTAGTTGGCTTAGCAACACTTCAGAATCCACAAGGTTTTTGGAACAACCCATGGTGATGATATTGACTTTATCTTTTTTTAAGGTTCGTGCTTTCATATCTTCCTGCAAAAGTACAAAATTACCCTGACAACCATTCTATACATCTCAGCTTTAGCGTAATGTTATTGAATTATTAAAGTCTGAAATAATATGTAAAGAATCCTTAATCTCGGTAAGGCTTTATTAAATCAATAAAAGCCTACTTTTGAAACAGTAATACAGCGACAATTTTTTTATTACTCCTTGTAATTTTTTGAAAAGGCCACGATTCCATTCGAGGCCTTTTTTCTTTTTGAGCCAAGTTTCCAGCTAACGAATCCAAATTACTTCCTTCCTTAAACCTGCAAACCTTCCAGGTTTAAGGAAAACCAGCCTGATGTTAAAATTAACCGATTGAAACCTGAAAGGTTGTATTTCGATGAGAACCATTTGAGTAAACAAATAGCCTACGGATTTTAGGTGCTAACCATCCGAAATATTGACGTAAAAAAGCGATATTTACTGAATTACTATTAAACGACTACAATGGCTGGACAGGTAGAAAGAAAACAAACAATTAAGGAAGAGTTTGCCAATACCCTCACCCACCTGATTGGTATTCTTTTTAGTATTGTTGCCATATCTCTCTTAGTGGTTTTTTCTGTTTTAAATGGCACTGCATTGCATGTGGTAAGTTGCTGTATCTTTGGTGCCACCATGTTGTTACTTTATACCTCCTCAACCCTTTATCATGCCATACAATCCAATGAACTAAAACCTTTATTGCGAAGCATTGATCACATTAGCATTTATTTTTTGATTTCCGGCACCTATACTCCCTTGTTGTTGATAGGTTTAGGAGGTACTTTAGGATGGGTATATTTCGGAATCGTATGGGCCATCACCTTACTGGGATTGGTTTTTAAAATATTCTTTATCGGCAGATTTGAAAAACTATCGCTTATTCTGTACCTGGGAATGGGCTGGATGGCCTTGCTTCTTATTAAACCATTGGTAGCTAATCTGAGCATGGAAATCATTTACCTAATTGCTGCCGGAGGATTGGCTTATACCCTAGGCACCATTTTTTACGCCAATAAAAAAATGCTTTACGCCCACGCCATCTGGCATATTTTTGTCCTTGCCGGAACGATTTTACATTTCATTGCCGTCCTTTTTCTGATAACCTGAGGGATTTCAACCTCCAGGTAAATCCTCCGAATTATAAAATTTATTCAAAAAATTATCAAATAAAAAGGATCACCTTTCAGTCTATCGCGATTTTCAGATAAACAAAGACAGCTCAATATGTAACAATGGTCACTGTCTTTGGCCCGATCTATGTGTAGTTTTATAGTTGAACCAATAGATGAATCAGCTATGAAATATTATATCAACAAAACACTTGAAGCGCAATCCTTTTCAGGAGTAAAAGATAAGGTAACTGCAGCCCTAAAAGATCAAGGGTTTGGTGTGCTTACGGAAATAGATATTCAGGCCACCATGAAAAAGAAATTGGACAAGGATTATTTACCTACCGTGATATTAGGTGCTTGTAACCCTGGTTTTGCAGACAAGGTTTTGACCATAGATCCAAATATGTCGGCCATGTTGCCTTGTAATGTCACGATAAGGGAACTTGAAAATGGTAAAATAGAGGTTTCCGCCATTGACCCTGAGGCTGCCATGGTTCCGGTAGGAAAAGAAGAAATAAAACCTCTGGCAAAAGAGGTTAAAGAAAAACTTGCGAAAGCCATTGAGGCAATAAAATAAAAATACAGGAGATTTCTGTTGATAGAAATCTCCTTCTCTTTTCTGCCATTTACTTTTCAAAAACCAAAGCCTCCGGAGTTGCCCCCAATTCTCCCAGTGCCCTATTGACTGCTTTTATAAATCCTTCGGGACCACAGACGTAAAAATGCTGGTGCTTGAAATCATTAATATTCTTCATTAGGTATTCCTTATCGATTCTACCGCGATCATAAGCAGTATCTTTTTGATTTTCGATGATATTTTGAAATTTATGACCCAGAATGGTCTTCAATTCTTCAAAAAGTATGATGTCGGCATTGGTTTTATTGGCAAATATCAATCGGTTATTGCCAATCTTGTTTTTTTGACGCAAATCTCTTAGGATTGAAATAAAAGGGGTGATTCCTGCGCCTCCTGCCAAAAATACACCTTCACCCTGGTAGGCAATGGCTCCCCAGGCATCCCCTATTTCCACCTTCTCCCCAACCTCAGCATTCCCCAGCCTTTTGGTCACTCCTTCATGGTCATCGTAAGTTTTAATGGTAAATTCCAAAAAATCATCTTTAGGAAGGCTTGTAAAAGAAAATGGTCGTTTTACATCCTCCCAACCTTCCTTCAATAAACTCAATTCTGTGGCTTGCCCAGGTACAAAGGAATACCCTTTGGGTTTTTCTATTTTAAAAGCATAGGTATCGTGCGTCACTGCACTTTTCTCTAAAATTCTCAATTGATAGCTTTCCATAGGACTTTGGGTTTTATGGTTTATTAACTCAATTAATTACCACAAACATTAATCCATAATTAAATTATGTACCTATTTAACATTATTTTGTTATTTTTTACTTCTTCATAAATAGAAAGCGCCAGATTTAAAGTATCATTACCTGGAGAATTAGACAATAAATTTTTATCCAATATAGGGGGCTCTGTTTTGGTGTTCATCTGATTATTTCAGGCCAGCCTATAGGTGAACGGCTGTCCGTAGATGAATTGAGAATTTTGAACTTAAAACAATTTATAAGAACATTCTGACAATATTAATTGTGATTGTCTACCATAGCCCTTACTTTAATCCAAAATAAAAGCCTCAAAATGATCACTCTGTTCACCTCCCTCCTGCATTGGTCCATGGTTTTGTCCTTGCTTGTTTCAGAAGCCCCGACCAATACCATTAAAGTCACAGATTTCACAAAAGCTTTTGAAGATTTGAATAATCTGCCTTCCTCCTATTTGGTAACAAATAATATTTCTTATAACTCCGAAGGAGGCCACCTCCAAGGCATTCAACTGTATAAAGATCAAACTTTATACTTAAGCGGAAGCTCCGAAGAACTGAGTTATATGGTAAAAATGGAACTGGGAGATCAATCCAAGGCAGTAACCATCGATACATTGATGCATTCTCCGCTGCGTCATGCGGGTGGATTTCAAATATTTGATCATTATCTGGCTGTTGGTATTGAAGACAATAAGGAAAGGAACCTTGCGTACCTACAAGTCTATAACTTAGAAGCGGAAAAGCCCTTTGACAAACCTTTTTATTCCATTGAACGAAAGGGGGAATACGAGCGGGTTACTGCCGGAGCAGTGGGGATTACTGCTTTCCAAGGTCAAATATTAATTTTGGTTGCCAATTGGGACAGTCGGGTACTTGACTTTTATTCCTGTCCTGAGCAGGATTTTTATGCTGGAAAGGGGGATTTCATTCTGAAGAGTGCAATAGAAGTAAAAAGCCAAACTACAACTAAATGGTCCGATCCTCATTGGTTGTCCTACCAAAACCTAAATTTATTTTCCGACCAGAAAGGCCGACTGTACATGGTTGGTACCGCCAAGAATGATGCAGGAGAACAAGTAGCAGACTTATTTCACCTTCAATTAGCCTCCTCATCCGCAAAAATCTCAAAAATAAATTCTAAAATATTCGATACCAGTACTTCGGTAGACTTTAAAGCCGCGGCCGGTCTAAATGTTTCTAACGCAGGTAATTTAATATTGGCGGCAGCCCCCTATCAATTGAAAAAGAATACCACAATTAATTTATTCACCAATAAACCAACCAAAGCACCTCACTGGGGGAAAATAAAAGAATGGCCATCTACCGATGCCCGACAGGCTGCTGCTGCCACAGAGCAGCACATCTTTGCGATTAACAACCATTCTATTAGTAAATATGAGAGGTTTTCAGAAAAGTTAATCGCTACCAAAAACTACCCAAACACCAAACATTTGAACAGCGGGTTTCTGAGTGAAGGCCTTCTCTATTGTGCCCACTCCAATTACCCTAATCAACCCGATAGCAGTAGTATTCGATTAATTGACCCCAAAACACTCGCATTAACACAAACGATAAATCTGGGAAAAAGTGAAGGCAGCCTTACATGGATAGTCAAAGCCAACGGTTATTGGTACGCCCTTTTTGCTTACTATGGTGAAAAAAATCACCTCACTTACCTGGCCAAAATGAGTGAGAATTGGGAGGTTATGCAAAAATGGACTTTTCCTGAGTCTATCATTAAAGAGATGGGGAAAATGAGCATTTCTGGTGGCGTGGCCTGGGAACAGGGATTTCTAGTAACAGGTCACGATGAAAAATTATTGTATTATGTAACCCTACCCAAAACCGGTGAAAATTTAATCTTTATAAAACAATATGAAGCACCATTTACAGGTCAGGGGATCGCATTGGACCCTTTAACTGGAAATTTTATTGGAATAAATAGAGCCGAAAAAAAGGTGGTTTCCGCCAAATTTTCACCATAAATCATTCGCCCACTGCTTTAACAAATCTAGTTACCCACCTGAATCCTCGACTTGGCGTATAAACCATTTGAAGCATCATGGGAATATGCCTTTTGTTCTTCTGGACTTTAAAATTGGGCTCTGGTTCATATTTCTTGTATTCCTTCATAAACCTGTGAGTACCTTCAATTATGCTTTCCTCCGTTTTTCCACCCATCATAATTAGCATTGGAGGCATATGGTCATGTAAAAAATAAATCGGTGAGGTATCCTTCCACACTTCAGGTGAATCTGTAAACGTCTTCAAATGAGATGTCCCTGGCGCATTGTTTTTCTCCTTAAAATAATGGTACATATCAAAACCTGCAGCATCGATTAAAACCGCAGCTGCAATTGGGTTATTAACGCCCAAACTATCGAAATATTCATCCCGAATGGCAACAAGACTTGCCAAATGGCCACCAGCAGAATGCCCTGACACTACTATTTTTTCAGGGTCTCCTCCATAATCAGCAATATTCTCTTCCACCCAATTCAATGCTTTCGCAGAAGCTTTGCCCATACTATGGATTTTATATTCCGGGCTTAGAGGATAATCAATAATGACCGTAACAATATTTCTTCTTGCCCATCTTCTAGCAACGAGGCTGTATTTTTCTTTGGATCCTGACCGCCAGCTGCCTCCATGGATAAATACCAAAACGGGAAGGGCCTCTTTTATTTTTTTAGGCTTAAAAATGTTCAATCTTTTTTCTGGTAATTCACCCAGATACCCCTCTTCCATATAAATAATATTCTCAGAAATCGTAATCCCTCTTAAAGAACAGGAACCACACAAAGCCAAGAGAAAAGAAAATATCAGTAAACGCATTTTATTGTCCTTTATATTTAATATACGTTGAATCATCCAATGCAGACCATTCATAAAAACCACGGAAATTAAATATTAATAAATTTTTATTGAGTTTATTTCAATTAATGGTATCAATCCTTCCTAGTTAATTATTTTCGTGTCTTAATTCACGATTTAGATAAATGAAGGAAAATTCCCCTATAAAGTTTTTGGACTTAAAAGCCATAAATCAGGCATTTGAGCCTGAGCTCACTGATACGCTTATAGAGATCAGTCAAAGCGGTCAATATGTCAATGGAGAAATTTCTGAGAAATTTGAAAAGAACTTTGCGAGCTATATTGGTACGAAACACTGTATCAGCTTAGGGAATGGCACCAATGCACTTGAATTAATATTTAGGGCTTATCTGCTTATGGGTATTTTAGAAAAAGGAGATGAAATTCTTGTTCCTGCAAATACCTTCTTTGCTACTTTCCTAGCCATTTCCAATCAGGGTTTGGTTCCAGTTCCTGTTGAACCTGATCCTCTAACTTTTAATATTTGCACTTCATCTCTTGAACAAAAAATCACTAAAAAATCCCGAGCCCTTTTGTTGGTACATCTGTTTGGTAGGAATGCATTCAATGAAGAGATAAAACAGCTTGTAGAAAAGCACCAACTTAAGCTAATTGAAGACAATGCGCAATCGGTGGGAAGTGTTTACAATGGAAAAAGTACTGGTGCACTAGGGCATGTTGCAGCGCATAGTTTTTACCCTACAAAAAACCTAGGAGCCTTAGGAGATGCTGGGGCCGCCACTACCAATGATCCTGAACTTGCCATCACCATCAGGGCATTGGGCAATTATGGGGGTAAAGAAAAATATGTATTCGAGTACTTCGGTACGCATTCAAAAATGGATGAAATTCAGGCCGGTGTACTCAATGTAAAACTCCCTTATTTGGATAAAAGCAACCGCTACAGAAATGAAATCGCTAGCGCTTACCTCAAAGAGATTGATTCAATTTACCTGACCCTTCCAAAGGCTCCGGAGCTAAACCAGCCGCTTTCTCATACCTGGCATTTGTTTACCTTAATGGTCCCAAATAGAGAAAACTTAATTCGACACCTCTCCAAAGCTGGAATTGAGACAGCCATTCATTACCCCGTCCCACCTCATCTCCAGCCCGTTTATGTACAAATGAATTTTGGGGAATTACCTATTACAGAAAAAATTCATAAAGAAATATTGAGTATTCCGCTAAACCCTGTATTGACCAAATCAGAAGTAAAGACCATTATTAAATCAATTAACAATTGGGATGGAAAGTGATACAACTGGAATTCGTCCAGATACAATAAATGAACATTTATTAGAAAATAAACTTATTTTCAAGGTCTTTAAAAAAAATTCCTATACAAACTGAAAACAGTCCGTACAGGAATTATTTATTTTTTATTACTAGCCATTCAATTAAATAGTTTTTGACTGAATCAGCTTATGCTTTTCTGAAATCTTTGAATGCATTGATCAACCCATTGGTAGAAGAATCATGGGATGTTACCTCCTCTTCAGATTTCAATTCAGGCAAGATTGATTTCGCAAGAACTTTTCCTAACTCAACTCCCCACTGGTCGAAACTAAAAATGTTCCAAATCACACCCTGAACAAATATTTTATGCTCATACATGGCAATCAAAGCTCCTAAAGTCGAAGGATTTATCTTTTTCACCAAAATAGAATTAGTAGGACGGTTTCCTTCAAACACTTTATGGGGCGCAATCTTATCAATGATTTCAGGAGATCTCCCTTCTTTCTTCATTTCTTCCCTCACCTCTTCGAGTGATTTCCCGTTCATTAAAGCCTCTGTTTGTGCAAAAAAGTTCGACATTAACTTTGAATGATGATCACCAACCGGGTTATGCGTTTGAGCAGGTGCGATAAAATCGCAAGGTATCATCTGCGTACCTTGGTGAATCAATTGGTAAAATGCGTGTTGCCCATTTGTTCCAGGCTCTCCCCAAATGACAGGACCTGTTGAATAGTTGACTTTGTTTCCTTCCCTGTCTGTATACTTCCCATTACTTTCCATATTTCCTTGCTGAAAATAAGCAGGAAAGCGGTGCATGTATTGATCGTAAGGAAGAATAGTTTCGGAAGTAGCACCTAAGAAATTGGTGTTCCAAATACCAATTAGAGCGAGTAGGACCGGTAAGTTTTTTTCATATGCTTCCGTTCTAAAATGTTTGTCCATGTCATGGGCACCCTCCAGCAGTTTCCTGAAATTTTCAAATCCCACAGAGCAAGCGATGGTCAAGCCTATGGCAGACCATAAAGAATACCTTCCTCCAACCCAATCCCAGAATCCAAACATATTATCAAGGTCAATCCCAAATTCACTCACGGCATTTCCATTAGTAGAAAGGGCTACAAAATGCTTGGCTACTTCCGCTTCATTTTGGGCATGTTCTAAAAACCAATCTCTTGCAGTATGGGCATTGGTCATGGTTTCCTGAGTAGTAAAGGTTTTAGAAGCAATGAAAAACAGGGTGGTTTCAGGGTCTACTTGTTTTAGCACCTCTGTAATATGAGAACCATCTACATTGGAAACAAAATGGGTTTTTATATGCGAATGCTGGTAAGGTTTCAATGCTTCCGTCACCATAACTGGACCAAGATCACTCCCTCCAATACCAATATTTACTAGGGATTTGATGGGTTTACCAGTAAAACCTTTCCAAACTCCGTTGGAAACTTTCTCTGAAAATTTTTTCATCTTATCCAACACGGCATTGATTTCGGGCATCACATCCTTACCCTCTACATAAACAGGCACATTGGACCTATTCCTTAATGCGGTATGCAATACAGACCTGCCTTCTGTCCCATTGATCGGTTTGCCTACAAACATGTCTTCAATGGCTTCCCTAAGACTGGTCTCATTTGCCAGATTGAAAAGCGACGAAAGAATTTCTTCATCTATTCGGTTTTTAGAATAATCAAGGATGATATCCTTAAACCGGACACTGAATTTTTCGAATCGGAGCGGATCCTCTTCAAACAAGGATTTTATTGATAAAGGTTTAGCCTTGGCGGCGGAGAGTGATTTCCAGGCTTCTGTCGAGGTGGGGTTGGTATTTTTCATTGTACGTATAAATTCAAATTTGAACCTTAAAGCTAAAAATAAATTTCAAGCATTTAAAAAAGTAATCCACTTACCTACTTTTATATTCTCAAAAAAACTAACCTTTATTACAACTGCTAAAGAGATACTTGAACCCGTAGTGGTAAATAGGCAATTGAATTCCTTATAGAATCGCTTCCTAAATAGGATTGGAAAAGGTTATTTTGAATCCATTCCTGAAATTCGAGTAAAAGATATTGAACCCAATATCGCTAATTTGCAAAAGATAATCTAAGACCTGATTACCCAGCACTATTGGCAAAATTAATTCATTAATGCTATACCCAATTTCTCTTTAAGAGCCGGAGTTACCCAATTGATAATCCTATGAAAAAGCTGTTTTAACCTATAGTTTAAACCTCAAGTGGCTAATATTCTTAGGAATACAATGGGCATTTAGAACCCATTTGCATAATTATTTCATAAGGGGATTACATTAATTACAATAAAATTCAAACTAATTAGATTTACCACTAATTCATAACTAACTGATATCCAATCGGTTAAATTTTCAACTAGGGTAAATTCATCAAAATCAAGAATAAAACTGCTCATTAACTAAAAAATCCATCAATTAATATTCGATAATTAATATTTTAGCAATAACTTTGTAATATCTCTGAAGGGTCAAAAACCCCTACTTACCAACGGCAGGAAAACAAGACACGACAGGGCTTATTTACGCTAAGGATTAATTAAAACCGAAATATGCAATAGCCATTCTACTAGGTAATAAAATCACTTCTATACAGTTTAACCTTCCTGTACTTTTGTGATTACATTACTTCCTGAAAAAAATTGAACAGGCTATAATGGATACGATTGTATAATCCGTGTTGAAACATTAATCTACCCTACATGTTTAATTATTAGAGAGACTAGATGCGAATCAAGGAAATGCACATTGCTTTCATTGATTATATCAGATTCTAGGAATAAAAGAACTAAAAGCCACTAAATCAATTATAATTCTCTTATATTAATATATTGGGATTATTAGGGCTTTGAATCCCGCATGATTAGCAATAATATCTCTAATTAAGACAATAAACTATATTGAATGGGGCCTAAATATGCCTGGACTTTGATCAAGACAATTGAATACTAAAACAACCAAAAACCTTTGACTGCGTTTTTAAATTTTAAAACATATTTTTTTACTTCTGCTGTTATTTCAGTAGTATTTGCAACGCATTCTTTATTGGCACAAACAGAAAATATCCAAAGCCAAGTTGAACAATTACAAGCCAGTGAAAACCAAGAAAATTTCAGTCCTACTTATGATTATATAGATCAACTGAACCGATTAGGGGAACGTTATTACAACCGAAATCCAGACAGCACCTTTTTATTGGCAATGAAGAGTCTAAGGGCAAGTGAGCAAATCGACTACGCCCGAGGTATGGTAGATGCCTACAGAAACATTGGTGCTTATCACAATATCAAAGGCGAGTACAATCGAGCCATGAATTTTTTCCAAGAAGGCTTGTCCATTGCGGAAAAAGAGCAATACTGGTTAGGTTTAGCAAACATTTACAATAGCATAGGCCTAAACTACTATGAAAGAGGGAATTACCCCGAAGCTGTCAGTAATTATTTGCTGGCCCTTGGAATAAAAGAGGAGCATCTCTCAAAACTAGAACAAAGTAAAACGCTAAATAATCTAGGTTTGGTATTTACGGATTTTGGTGATTATGACAAGGCCTTAGAATACCATACCCGAGCATTAAAAATCCGAGAAGAGTCCAATGACAAAACAGGCATGGCCTCTTCCAGAATCAATATAGCTCTTGTTAATAAAGAAAAAGGTCAATTGGATGAAGCCATTAAGCAATTCAATGCAACTCTTGAACTAGGCTTAGACATGAATAACCGGCAACTTATATCGGTAAGTTATTTTAATATTGGTGAAATTTTATTGATTGAAGAAGATTTTAAGGGCGCACTTGAATATTTTGAAAAAGCACTATTAGTCGATAAAGAAAGAGGAGACCGTGTTGGTATTGGATTTGACTTATTGGGAATCGGTGAGGCACAATTGTATTTGAATAGACTAAAACCAGCAAAGAAAAACATTGAGGAAAGTTTAGCCATTTTTGTAGAAAGCAATATCAAAAGTAATATCAACAAAAGTCATCTTCTTCTGAGCAAGATATTCGAAAAGGAAAACAAGGGCATGCAAGCCCTGTATCATTTCAAACTACACAAATTATACCAAGACAGTATAATCAATTTAGAAACTGAGAAACAAATTCAAGAGATTAGCTCAAAGTATGAATTTGACAAAAAAGAAGCTGAACTTATTCAAATTCAAAAGGAAAAAGAACTCCTTAATGAGAAAAAGATGGAGCGAAACATCCGTATTGGAGTTACCGTGATTCTTGTTATCCTTCTGATTGCTTTTATACTTGCTATTAGGTCTATAAAAACACAAATAAAAGCAAAAGCTCTGGTCACCCGACAGAAAAATAAATTTGAGGACTTAAATAAAAGGTTGCTAAAGCAGAAAATTGAAAATGAAAAAATAACAAATCAATTATTTCAGGTCAATGAAACCAAAGACAAGCTTTTTAGCATAGTTGGCCATGACTTAAAAAGCCCTATAAATAGTCTAAAGGGGCTTATGCAATATGTGGTGGATGAAAAGTTAAATCAACAAGAGTTTTTGATGGTTTCTACTCAATTGCGAAATGAGGTAGAGCAAGTCCACTTTACACTTACCAATTTACTAAACTGGGCCAAAGGACAAATGAAAGGGATAGTAACTGATCCTTCTGCACTATCCATGCACAAATTGTTAAATGAAAACATCAACTTGAATCAACCTATTTCTGAAGGTAAAAAGATTGAAATCATTGATCAATTGGAAGAAAACACCATCTGCTTCGCAGACAAAGATCAAATTAATCTGGTGCTAAGAAATATTATAAACAATGCTTTAAAATTCACCCACAAAGGCGGGGAAATAATTGTTTCTAGTAAAAAGCATGGTCAGGATTTTTGGGAAATTTCGATTAAAGACAATGGTATTGGAATGTCTGAAGAGGCCCTTAACAACCTTTTTACTAAAGAACTTGCGGGAAAACGACAATATGGTACAGAAGGAGAGAAAGGAACAGGTCTAGGCTTGAAACTCTCGAAAGATTTTATCGAGAAAAATGGTGGAGAAATAAAGGTTTTTAGTGAGTTAGGGAAAGGCTCAAATATCACCTTCACCCTGCCTTCGGCGTATTTTTAAGGAACGGGAATATTTTTCTCTTTGGTTGGTTAATTAGAAATTAATACCTTATTTAATAGTATGAAACTTACTTGATAAATTAGGTCTACCTATCAACTAAAAAAGAAAAAAACAGGTCATTTTATAAAGCGAATTAAATTAAGGAAATATGACAGGAAAAACCTTCTTCTCATTCAAAACAAAAATAGCCATTGCATTGATTCTAATTTTGTTTCTCATTTTTGCAAAAAGTCTAGTAGACAAAAGTAATGTAGACGAATTAGAAGCTTCTTTTGTTACTGTGTATGAAGACAGGTTAGTCGTTCAGGACTATATTTTTAATATTACTGAATTGCTTTTCAGAATGCGCTTAATAGTGGCAAATACCGAGTCTATCGAAGAATATTTGGCGGTCAAGAATCAGGTAATTGACTATCATGAACAGATACTAGCCATAATTTCAGGTTTTGAACGAACCTATCTTACACCTAAGGAGGAACAGTACCTTAATGATTTCAAGCAATTGGTATCAAAAAAGCTTGAAATTCAAAGCTATTTTAGCAACCTGGAAACCTCGGAAAAAAACTATGAGAACAGTGTCCTAAGATTCAATTCGGATTTTGAGCGGGTATTCAACGATTTAAGGGAATTGTCAAAAATCCAGTTGTTGGAAGGTAAAAAACTTGCCAACCTAAGTTATAGAATCAAAGCCAGGTCTGACATATGGTTGCAATTTGAATATGCTGTACTTTTTATATTACTAATTATCATCAGCATGCTCATTTACTCTTCGAGAGGATTTAAAGAGCAAAACTCTTAATAGGCAATTGCTCGCCTATTGGGAGAATAAATTGCTTATTCCATCTAACTTAATTAATTTTCATAGGTTCCCCATGTGATTCCCCACTTGAGAAAGCAATTATTTAGGCCCATAGATGTGGGTGTGGATTAGCTTTTTTCCTTTGTTTTAGCAGTCCCTGACGCTCACTATATTGTTCAATGCAGGCAATACGGTTTAGGCGGTTTATAATTATTTCAAAGAATAATTAATGGTTCAATGCAATGCTTTTCGCCACCCTCAATTGATTAAATGACTTACCAGAATTAATTTCATCCAGAACGGGGAGGTAAATATTATTCCCTCATGTTCCAGTCTGGTAAAGGATAAATCAGACTCGATTTTGGCGGCATTGTTGCTTTTTTTCGGCAACAATGCTGACAAAATCTTATACGTTAGCCTCTCGCTCCAGGTAACTTTTCAATGTCTTCGAATCCGAGTTAAACCGTTATCCCCTTCCCATTAGCTCTTCCTATTGGCTATAGCTGATAAGACAAATCCCACCAAGAAGATGACAATAGTACCAAATACAATGGTAAGGTTGGCATGAAAGGTACTTCTAAATCGCATCCCTTCTTCAAAAATTACTGGTGACAAACTCATCCAGCCAATAACCAATACTCCAAGTGCAACACCAATGGCGGCGAATTTTTGTTTGATGTTTTTACCAATGAAACCGAGCAAAAACAAACCAAGAATACCCCCACTAAATATCGCTGATAAGGCCCACCACGCTTCCAATGCACTCGTGACACCATTAAATGCTATGGCTACTACAATGGCCAATACGCCCATTACAAATGAAGAGAAAAGCAACACCCTCATTTCTCCTTTCCCGGTTATATCCGGAGAAATATATTTTTTATAATGATCAGTCAGTATAATTGTAGCCGAACTATTGATACTAGTAGAGATAGTACTCATTCCTGCCGCGAAAATGGAAGCAATAAGCAATCCCGTCATACCCACAGGTAAACCACTCACAATAAAATAAGGGAAAACCTTGTCTGCCTGATCTGCACCACGAAATGCTTCTGGCAATAATTCAGGCATTGCCTGATAATAAGCAAAAAGCGCTGTTCCAATAAAGAAAAACAGAAGCGACACAGGAACATATAGTAGACTCCCCAATAAGGTAGATTTAACCGCTTCTTTATCTGATTTAGCACTGAGGTAACGTTGTACATAGTTTTGGTCCACCCCGAAATTCTGCAGGTTAATAAAAAGGCCATATATCAATATCACCCAAAAAGTACCCTCAGACAAGCTGAAGCCAAAACTCCCTAAACTAAACTTATCATGCTCCGCTCCTATAGTAAATACTTGTCCTGGTCCTTCAGGCATGGAAAACATAATAATCAATAAACAGGCCAAAGCACCAGTAATAAGAACTATGCCCTGTATGGCATCTGTCCAAATAACAGCCTCAAATCCACCCATAATCGAATAAATAAGAACGCTTACCCCCGTAATTATTATAATAACAGGAATGCTCCATCCAAACATAACATTCATCGGCAAAGCCAACAAATACATAATGGCTCCCATTCGTGCCAATTGTGTTAGCAAGTAACAAATGGATGCATAGGTTCTAGCCCATGGCCCAAATTTGGTCTCTAGGTAATAATAGGCCGATGGGTTTTTTATTCCTCTATAAAGGGGTACAAAAAACTTGACCGCTAAAACGGCTGCAATTGGTATGGACAAACTAAATACAAATCCGCTCCAATTGGACAAATAAGCATTTCCAGGAAGAGCCAAAAAACTGATACTACTCACAAAAGTAGCAAAAATGGACATCCCTATGGCCCAGGAAGGCAATCGCCCCCCTCCTGTAATATAGTCGTTTGCGGAACGCTTTTTAAAGTAAAAGGAGGCTCCGAAAAGGATAATGGCCAACATATATGACAAAAATACAACTAGATCAATAAGGGGTAAATCCATTCTTTTTTACTTTTTAAAATGATTATTTCAGGGGTAAATACTGATTATGCCATAGGATTTGCACATAGTAGTAAATTCATTAGAGAATCAGAACAGCTAGAGAAATTAATCTCAAAACGATTGATTGGCTCTAATTTTTTCACCACGGAGATTAAAACACTATGGCATATTTGGGTTATACGTATTGTTTATAAGCAGCAAGCCCAATCAATTTTTTTCTAATTACTTCAATTTCGTCTTTTTCAAAAGCGGATAGCGGCGTAGCCAAATAACCAGTACCTATTCCCAAGATAAACATCGACGCTTTCAATCCTTTTAAGAAACTTGATCCATAAGATCCCATGGCATAAATTTCATCAGCCAATTCCATCGCCATTTCCTGAAGTCTTGCAACCTCTTTCAAATCACCTTTGTCAGCAGCATTGTAAAGATCTACAAAAAGTCTAGGGAAAACATTGGCCCCTCCACTTACGCCACCATTTCCACCCATCAGTACAGTTGATGCCATCATTTCTTCAGGTCCTACCAGCAAAGTGAAATCAGGTCTATTTCTGAAAGCATAGATCATGGCATTGAAAAACACGGCTTGTCCTGAGCTGTCTTTAAGCCCATAAACATTTGGGTGTTTAGACAATTCCAAAACAGCTTTCTGAGTCATCATTGTTTTCGTATGCGAAGGCATGTTGTACAAATACAATGGTAGGGTCAACTTATCCGCAAGCTTGTTGAAATAAGTAATCAATTCACTTTCTCCCAACCCATAATAATAGGGTGGCGCTGCCACTACTGCTGTAGCTCCAGCTTCTTTTGACAAGCGACTTAAAGCCAGGCTTTCCTCAAGCGAAGTATCAGTAATACCAACCAACACAGGTACTCTACCATTGACTAATTCACAAGACAATGTAATTAGCTCCCTCCTTAATTTATAGGAAATATTAGTACACTCTCCAGTAGTACCAAGAATGAAAATACCATGAACTCCCCCAGCAATCAGGTGCTCTATAAGTTGGCTTGTTCCTTCTTTGTCTAGATGATCATCGTCCAACAAAAGCGTGGCCATTGGAGGTATAATACCCCTCAATGGCTCTTTTTTTAAATCTCTCTGCATTTCTTATTCGTATAAATAGGCATTGAAAACACCTACTCTATTCTGGTTATAATTGTCTTTATTTAATTTTACTTGGATCTACCACTGCATATTTAACAGTTTTCCTGTCATAGGTGTAGGTCATATGAACCATTCCATCTTTGCTTTGGATGATCGCAGGATAGCTATATCCTGATTCATTTGGTTCGTTTTCAAGGGTCATAAATGGATCCCAGGTCTTGCCATCATCAGAAATCGCCAAATTCAGAATGTTTCTTCCTTTAGGTTCTTTCCCTTCTTTGGTGCTATGGTTATAAATCAATAATTGTCTGCCATCAGCCAAAGTCACGGCATCTGTACCCGAATTAGGGTTTGGAAGAGAAGTAGCCTTCATTGGAGACCAGGTCTGGCCATTGTCAGTAGACCAACTTTCTGAAATAACATCCTGCCGGGTACGGCATAAAATCTGAAGCGAACCATCTTTGTGGAACAAAATACTAGGTTGAATGGCATCAAACTCAACTCCGTCATTGATAGGTCCTACAACCTCCCATGTCTTTCCATTGTCCTTGCTGATTTCAAAATGAACCATCCAAAAGGTATCGTCATCTTTTTTGAATTCTGTACTTGTTGGAGCGATGATAGTTCCATCCTCAAGTTGAACTGCCTTGTTTTTTACTGGACCTAAAAGGGGGCCAATGGCTGGGTCTTCTCCAAGTTTTTTAGGCTCAGACCAGGTTTTACCATCATCATCCGAAGTGATCAACATGCCCCACCAGGTTCTAGGATCTGGACCTACTTTATAGAAAAGCATTAAAGGACCATCTTTGGGTTGAAACAGCACTGGATTCCAGGCTGGATACCTCAAATTAGCATTTTGTACCCCATTCGCTACTTCTACAGGTCTTGTCCATTTTCCATTTTCCAAATGAGTGACCCTAATGCCTACATCAGGATTTTTTTCATGCGTTCCTGAAAAGAAAGCAGCCACTATTCCTGAGGGAGTTTCTACCAAAGTGGAAGCATGAACCTGAGGTGTTGGTCGATCGTCCAATGGATAGATAAGTTCAGCATGTACCAATGAACCTTCTCCTACTTTTTGTTTTTCCGGTAGGTGATAGTTTCCAGTGATGTCATTGGGTGCCAATTGAACATTTTCCTGGGCTTCAGCTTTTTTCTCATTGGCTCCTCCGCAGGAATGCAGCATCAATCCAGCCGCTATTGCTAGTACTATAAGTGTTGTTTTTTTCATATTAGAGACCACATAGTGACGTTTTAATTCCCAATTCATTCATTGCAGCAGCCTTGGCATAGCAAGCTTCAAGCGCACTGTCTTTGTCTGTTGCATAAACCACATGAATATGATTGGCCTTGTGCCTTGCCATCATCTGATCGCGATTTACACCGTCCAATACACCGTGCATAATTGGCCACTCAGGCGTGGTCATGTCCCACCTTCTCTGAGTTTCTTCAGCAGGCAACTCTACAACCCTACCTGTACCAAGGTCGCAATGCAATTGGTCATCCATCACAAAAACCCGACTCCAAACGATATGTCCAGGTTTGCTCACTCCTTTTAAACTCCCTCCACCTAATGGAAAATACATAGGTGGTTGCCTGTCACTGCTTGCTCCTTTAAATCCACCAGTAAAATGGGATGGAGGTGCGGCGCCTGAAATAAGGAAAACCCATACAAATTCTTCTTTACCATTTACTGTGAAGTTTTCTCCATACCTTAAATCATGAAGGGTATTGTCTCCAACCAAACCAAGTTTTTCCCAAAGCTTGTAGGTTATCAAACTGTCTAGTCCTGCACATTCATCCACTTCATTGAAATGAGGGAGTGCTTTACCAGCGATAATTTCAACTCCCTGCTCATCAAGCACCGGAGGTCTTTCTGTATTGTTTAACAAACCTTCCACCAAATCACTGGCTGGGGTTAGTTCATTAAGTCCTTGCTGGTACTGTATACCAATTGTATCACAACCAAACTTATTGGCCAGCCTAAGGGCAGCCACATACATTTTGCATTGCTCAAGGGTTTGCTCCCTTGTAAGTTCTGTTTCAGGTTTGGTTCCCCAGTTAAAGGTCAGTCCTTCATCCAATAACCATTGCAGTACTTCTTCTGCTTCTTCTGAGGAAACATTCCGCATGGCTGCATATAAAGTGGATTGACTTAGTCTTTCCTTAAACAAACCTGTTTTGTGCAATAAATGATCGGGTATAATGGCATTAAACATGCCCATACATCCTTCATCAAAAACGCCCATTATGGCTTTATTCTTTCTGAATTCTTTTGCAAACGCACTTCCTGTTTCCAAAGCTTTGGCAGGAATACTGCTTGGGTCAAAGGCTTTTACATGGCTTAGATCGTGAGAAATTTTCCCAGATTCCAACCATTCTTTAAATCCATTTAAAAAGAAGCTGTCTTTAAAATCCTTGCTCCAAAGTGTGGAATAAGGGACATCAGCTTTGGTTAAAGAGCCATTGAGATTAAGCATGCCTACTAGCCCAGGCCATTGACCACTCCAGTTGGCAATTGTCAAGATAGGTCCTTTATGTGTGGTCAATCCTGCCAATACATGATGCGAAAACTGCCACACGCTTTCTGCTACAATTAATGGCTTCTCGGGATCTATATCTCTAAATACTTCCATCCCCATTTTCTGGGAATCGATAAAACCATGACCTTTTTTCTCATCAAATTTATGCGCCCTGATGACGTTAATTCCCAGGTCATCAAAAACGCCCTGTAGACTGTCTTCCATTTCTTTTTGTGCAGGCCAACAGGTTTGATTGGCTGGAAGTCTTAAATCGCCACTGGCAATCAGGTATATCTCTTTGCTCATTATCCGTCAATATTTTATTTTTAGTTATTTGGTTTTATTTTATTTCAATACAATAAACAAACTATTGGGAGTATTACTCGAATCCCCTATAATCAGGCCTATATTACTCAAAAAAAAACAAGATTGGTAAACATTTTATTTGATCGGGTTTTCGTACCAAATTACACCCAATCCTTTCTTCGATCCATCGGCTCCAGTCTCTTCTGAAGTGATCAAATCCAAATCTCCATCCCCATCTAAATCCTTTAATAAAATGAAATCATATTTAACGCCTTCTTTTCCGCTAATATCTAAAAAGTAAGGGGTGTCAGTTTGGAAACTCATCATTGCAATTACTCCTGATTTGCCCAAAGACTCTGAAAATGTAGCAGTCAAATCTGGAATGCCGTCATTATTTATGTCACCTACTTTTACAGATTTAGCTCTCTTACCTACAAAGTCGGGAAACTGAATTGTATGACTTTCCCATACCCCCTCGTTTTTCACAAAGTGCTCCCAGCCATGTTGAATTACTGGAACAATGAAATTAATATTTTTTTGACCTTTGTCGGTTTCAAAGAAATCCATGAACATGGGTTCCCCGTCTCTAATGCCTAAAAAATGATTCTCCCAAGTATTGGTTAAAGATTTTTTTCCTGGGTTTTCCATCCACCTCAACCCCCGTAAATCCCCTTTTCGATCTGTAATTACAATGTCTACTTCCCCATCAGTATTCATGTCCAAAAGGGCTATAGACATTACCCAACCAAGACCTGAAATCTCATGGTATTTCCAATCTTCCATTATGAGGGGGTTTTCAGGGGCTTCTAACCATCCCAGAGTACCATTTGGAGCCTTAGATCCCACAACCAGATCCAGACCATTTTTCCCATCCAAATTAAAAGGTCGTCCAAACATCCACTTCGATTTCCCTACTGTAACTGGAATATCCTTAGAAATCCAATTTTGCCCATCTAAATACTCCTCCGCATCAGCAGGTGCCCAATGAATCGTAATCCGCTGGTGCCCCCCTTCAGAGAAGGTGATCAAATCCATAAACCCATCTCCATTTAAATCTGAGACAAACGCATCCTCCACATCAGGAGAGGGTAACTCTATATAAGGCCACTGTTCTTTGGTATTTTTAGGCTGCAAGTAAATGCGAGAAATACCTCCTTCTTCCCAACCTGTAATCAGATCAAGCTTTCCATCATTATTGACATCTGAAAATTTAGTACCATCCGAGCCCAATGAAGAATCATCAATGGTATGACGCTCCCAAGGAGCATCAAGGACGGTCCTATAGCGCTCTTGACCAAATACTATACTCGGCTCAAAAAGCGCTATAGTAAATAATACAATCCAAAACCATTTAAAGGTATTCATCAATCAACTAATCTTTTTTCGTACTGATGATTCTTCTATTATTATAAATCTCTACCATTTGTTCATCGTAGGCATCGTTCAAAATATCCTCTTCTTTAAAATGGGTCATTAAAATCTGTTGGTCAATTGTTCTATTGCGGTCGTAGGTAATATAAATAGTACCATCAGCAGTTTGTTGCCCATCGGGATAAGAGACATTGATCCTTTCATCCAACAAAAGCCCTCTTGACCAGGTTGCTCCATCATCCTTAGAGATAAATGCCATTAAATGACTTCTTTTGGTTTTGATGGATATTGGTCCATGTTTTACCAATAGTAGGTTTCCTGATTGTAAACGGCGAATAAAAAATCTAGCACTAGGATGTGCTATCGGGGATTCCTTAAGGTCAGACCAGGTCTTCCCAGAATCACTAGAATAACTTTCTCCAATCCCATATTTGGTCCTTAGCAGTGCCCATAGTTTACCATCATTCTTTTCAATAAAGTGATGCTCATCAAAAGACCTGAATTCTTTGGGGACATGCACTCCACCACGTACCTTCCAGGTCTTTCCTTGGTCATTTGAGACCACCATTTTGGCGCTATTATCCGTTTCCCTCCAAGTAGATGCTGGCAGTACCCAATTTCCATTGTTCAATACAAATGGTTTACACATCATCACTCCATCCGTCAATCTTCTTGGGGCTGACCATTCAATCGACCCGTTACCGGACTTTTCTCCTATAATGGTCCATACTCCACCGATTTTCGCGTCTTTATCTACTGCTTGTGCCCAAAACACCCACACCTTACCCAATGGATCTACCCATACTTCAGGGTCAAATGCCCTCACCATCCCTCCACCATCGGGATCTACAACTAACATTTCATTCCAAGTCTCTCCTTGGTCTGCGCTAGAGGAAAGAACGACATAGTTGTTTTCATCTTCATCGGGACTAATCCCTGCGTACCAGACCGCATAAAAATCCCCATTTTTCTCATCAATGGCCAAAGAAGAAATACCTGAAAACTTTCGGTTTTCCAAGTTATGCCGAGATTCATACGCTGAAAATTGAATTACCCTAGGAGGGTCCAAAAACGAGCTATTTTCCTGACTGTATACAGCTTGTGAAAGCAAAGAAATAATTACAAAAAAAAGAAAATTGGTTGCTTTTTGCATCATTAAAATTTGATTTGGTTGAGGTATCTATTGTTATTCCTGAAAATTACCACAAGTAATTACCCTTTGAAAGAAATTTCATTAAAAATCCATTTTTCAAGAAAGAAAGACTTTCTCTCAGGGATAATTTTTATATATTGAATTTTTAATGTAGACAAACTCCATATAGATAAATGAGCCCATTAAAATTTGACCGAAGAAAATTTATAAAAGGAAGTACAGCAATGGCCACCTTGGCGAGTGTCGGAGTGCCGACAATGGCCTTTTCCGCAAAGGCTAAAAAATACAAGGTAGGATTGATTGGCACTGGATGGTACGGCAAAAGTGATCTTTTCAGGCTTATTCAGGTAGCTGATATAGAAGTCTTGGGAATAGCTGATCCCGATGCCCATTTGCTGGATGAAGCAGGCAAATTGATAAGTCAGAGACAGAAGTCAGGTAAAACCCCAAAAAAATACAACCACTACCGGCAAATGCTCGATGAAAATGAGCTTGATATTGTTTTGGTAGGAAGTCCTGATCATTGGCATGCACTTCATGCAATAGATTCGATCCATTCCGGAGCACATGTATACCTACAAAAACCTATTAGTGTAGATGTAATTGAAGGAGAAGCAATTTTAGCTGCTGCCAGAAAACACAATAAAGTCGTTCAGGTAGGCACTCAGAGAAAAAGTACGCCCCACTTGGTGGAGGCGAAAAAGAATATTGTCGATAAAGGGCTATTAGGAAAAGTTTCTCATGTAGAAATGTGCTGCTATTATCATATGAGAGCAAATGGATCCCCTGATGTAGAACCTGTACCAGATTTTTTCGACTATGACCTTTGGGTTGGTCCCGGTCCTAAGAGACCTTACGATGGCCTGCCTCATAGAAGATGGTGGCGCACCATGATGGAATACAGCAATGGTATCACTGGTGATATGTGTGTTCACATGTTTGATGCAGTTAGGTGGACCTTAGGATTGGGTTGGCCTAAAAGTGTATTCGCTAATGGTGGAATATATGTTCAAAAAGGTGGTAAATCTACCATTGCAGATACCCAAACGGCTACTTTCCACTACGATGATTTGGATTGTGTGTGGACCCATCGCAGTTGGGGTACACCACAAGACCCGGAATACCCCTGGGCCTACAAAATTTATGGTGACAAAGGCACACTGAAGGCTTCGGTGATGAAATATGAGTTTATTCCTCAGGGTAAAGGGGAAACAATTAAAGGAGATGTAGTCTATGAAAAAGAAAAGTACCCTGAAGACCTTACCGAAAAGGACATAGAACTACAGGCTGCCCCTGCAACCAGGGCCCATATGATAGATTTTATTCATGCCATAGAAAATGGAGGCAGACCAGTGGCTGACATCGAAGAAGGACACATTTCCACCGCTAGCTGCATACTTGCCAACATGTCCATGAAACTGGGTAGACCTTTGACTTATGATCCTGAGAAAAGAATTGTAATCAATGATGAAGAGGCAACCAGACTTTTGACCAGGCCTTATCGAGCCCCTTTTATCCACCCAGATCCAAACGAGGTATGAGGCATCTAGGAAATTTCTTCCATTGGAAAAAGTTAGCGAGCACTTTATTGGGCTTGCTTATTTTATTTTCCGTTTCACCCTCATTTTCTCAAACCAAAGTAAAAATCAAGGGAGATAAATTTTACATTAATGGAAAGCCTACCTATTCAGGTCAAAAATGGAAAGGCCAGAAAATTGAAGGCCTTCTAATGAATTCAAGAATGGTACAGGGGGTTTTTGATGACTTAAATGCAGAAACTTCAGACCGGTGGAAGTACCCCGATACAGGCAAATGGGATGCTGACAGAAACACATCTGAATTTGTGCAAAACATGGCCGATTGGAAAACGCATGGCCTGCTTTCTTTTACCATCAATCTTCAAGGTGGAAGCCCTGAAGGGTACAGCAAAAATCAACCTTGGCACAATTCTGCTTTCACTGCCCAAGGTGAATTGAGACCAGCCTACATGAATCGATTGAAGAAAATTCTTGATGAGGCAGATAGATTGGAGATGGTACCCATTTTGGGATTGTTTTATTTTGGACAGGACCATAGGCTTAAGGACGAAGCAGCTATTATCAAGGCAGTAGACCTTACGATCAATTGGCTTCATGATCACAATTATAGAAATGTAATTATAGAAATCAATAATGAGTGCAATGTGAGGTATGTCCACGAAATCTTAAAACCAGAAAGGGTTCATGAATTGATTTTAAGAGCTAAATCCATTGAAAGGGATGGATACAGGTATTATGTCAGCACCAGTTATGGAGGTCGGTTTATCCCTTTACCCAATGTAGTAGAAGTTGCCGATTTCATTTTATTGCATGGAAATGGTGTATCCGAACCCGAAAAGATTGGGGAAATGGTAGCGGAAACCAAGAAGGTAAAGGGCTACCATAAAATGCCTATCCTCTTTAATGAAGACGATCATTTTGATTTTGACAAAGACTTCAATAACCTGACCGCTTCTATTGCTGCTTACGCTTCCTGGGGATATTTTGATTTCCGTAAAAAGGGAGAAGCCTTTGAAGTAGGTTACCAGAGTGTTCCTGTGGACTGGTCCATTTCTTCGGAAAGAAAAAAGGGGTTTTTCAATTTACTGAAAGAAATTACTGGGTATTGAATCGAAAATATGCAATGATATAGGCTTTGCATATTTTCAGGTTTTTAACTTTTTTAGAGTGAAACTAGATATTGATTAATTATAAAAAAAACTCCGCCTTTTAATTAAAAAGGGCGGAGTTTTTTTATAATTTACTTATTACTTAAATCAAACCTTAAATCCTTCTCTGTGATTTCTGCCTACAAATTGATTGGCTTCTTCAAGGTTGGTAATTCTCATGTTTTCACCATCCCACAATAGTTTCTTCCTACCGAAGAATTCAGTTTTTCCTGCGCTGTCTTCTCTTTGAAGCATATAACTTCTAGTAGCAAGATTACCCATCAAGACCGTTTCAGTCATTGGACCTGCATAGTCAAAAGAGGAGGTCAAAGCCTTGTGTTCTGAGCTATTGAAACCTGCTTTACATGCATCTACCCATTTGCGCTGGTGACCATATTCTGGCTCATCAGATTTCTCTACTTCAGGACCAAAATCAGTCGTTCCATCATTTAGGTACAACTTAGGCATCAAAGGAGAGCTATCATTAATATTGGTAGAAATGATTCCTTTTTCTCCTATGATCAGTACACCATTGGCACTGTCTCTTCCTCCGATATCACTGTCAGCAGGAATGATATCTGGATGAGAAGGTTTGATTCCTCCATCACTCCAGGTCATTTCTATTGGTGACCTACTCTTGGTAGTTTCATCAAAATGAAGGGTTATGAATGAAGCTGGAGGACAACTTTTCGGATAATAATCCGCAGTCCACATATCGGTATAGATCGAAGCTACACTGGCTTCAGCATCAGTTGGATACTTTAAGCCTAAAGTTCTGAAAGGGATATCGATCAAGTGACATCCTACATCTCCCAATGCACCAGTTCCATAATCCCACCAACCTCTCCAGTTGAAGGGATGAAGGTTTGGAGTAAAAGGAATGTATTCTGCAGGACCTAGCCATAGATCCCAGTTCAAATCATCTGGTTTTTTGGAAGGTTCTGGTTTTGGGAAAGGAATTCCTTGAGGCCAAACAGGTCTATTGGTCCAAACTTGTACCTTAGACACCTTACCAATTTTATCACTATCGATCCAGCCTTGAACCATGTTCAACAATGGATTTGAACCTCCTTGGTTACCCATTTGGGTTACGATTTTCTTGTCCCTTGCCATTTGCGTAAGCAGTCTGGCTTCCTGGATATTATGTGTCATGGGCTTTTGTACATATACATGTACGCCTCTATGCATTGCATAAGAAGCCGCTGGGCCATGGACATGATCGGGCGTAGAGATGGTCACCGCATCAATATCCTTTTCTTTGTCGAGCATTTCTCTAAAATCCGCATAAAGCTTGGCCTTAGGGAAATTTTCTACAGAGCGTTTTGCCGATCCGTTGAAATCTACATCACATAATGCAATGATCCGCTCTCTACCGTTCACGGATGCATTTTTAATATCACTGGCACCTTTTCCTCCAGCGCCAATGGCAGCTATATTCAGCTGGTCACTTGGAGCCGTAAATCCTACGCCACCCAAAACATGTCTGGGAACGAATGCAATAGAGGAAGCTATCGCAGCATTCTTTATAAAAGAACGTCTGGAGTTTTCCTGATTTTCATTTTTTGGTGATTTCATGGTCATCTGTTATGAATTGATCTATTTTAGGTTTAAAATTTATGAATTTCGCTGTTAACAAAAAGGTTACAACCCTATTAGTATACTGATTTTTAATGGTATTTGACCACTGTACCAGCAATTATTTCCATAATTGGTCAATGCCTGTGATAAAAAGAATAAAACCCTTTACCGTAATGAGGGTATTTCATTGCGATGATTCCCTATTTTTTGTCTTAATGTACAATTCCTCTACCTTTTCCCTTGCCCATGGTGTTTTCCTTAAAAAAGTCAAAGAAGATTTGAGTGTGGGGTTGTTTGTAAAGCAACGGATTCTAATACGCTCTCCCAATTCCTTAAAACCGTATTTCTGTACCAAATAGTCCAGTACATCCACTAGTCGGATTCCGTGCAATGGATTATTTGGCTGTTTTTCTATTTCATCTGTCATTGTACCAAAAATAAAGATAAAAACCTTTTTCTCCTATTTATACCCGAAATATGCCTTGAGGATTTGAAGCCAAAATAAGCAATACTCAATCTATTATGCAGCAAAATCTCCAAACAGACTGATCCCGCTACTAAAGCAAGGCTTTCCGATAAGTCAAGAGATCCTATCCCTTCCTCCCATCAACTGAGGTCTCACAAAAAATTTCACTTAATCCTGAGAATTCCGAACAATCATCTTAGCCGTAGGATCGGTCAAATTTTTATTTTAAATTCACCTTCTAGGGCCCTTTTGCGGTATACTGATAACGCCAATGCACCTTTCGGAATGCTTTTCTTCACTTTCCAGTCAATGTTCACTATAGCTAATCAACCACCATGGATATACAAAAACTCAAATTCCCCATTGGAGAATACATACCCAATAAAAGCCCTAGTAGTGATCTAATCACAAAATGGATTAGTGAAATTGAAGATTTCCCAGCTAAAATTGAAAACCTAACCCATAATATTTCCATTGAAAAGCTTAATTGGAGGTATAGACCAGGTGGTTGGACGGTGAAGCAGGTGGTACACCATTGCAGTGACAGCCATATGAACAGCCTTATTCGATTTAAGTTGACGCTGACAGAAAAAAAACCAACAATCAAACCCTACTTTGAAGACAGGTGGGCTGAATTGATTGATTCTCAAGACGACAATATCGAATATTCACTAAGCTTATTAAATGGATTGCATCAAAAATGGGTAACTCTTCTGATGAGCCTTACTGAAGAACAATTGGAACTGGAATTTATTCATCCCGAACATGGTGAAAAATTCAATCTGGCAGAAACCATTGGGAATTATGCATGGCATTGTAACCACCATTTGGCACATATCAAAAATGCAATTGATTCAAATGGGAAATACAATTAGTTGGTGAAATTGAAAAACCCCAAGCAGAACCGGACTACCGCACCCTTTTCCGCTTCATTAGCCCCCAAAAGGGGTGGGCAGTGTTGATTTAGCCTTTTTTAAAAGACCTTAAGGCGAACTCGGGTTTTTAGGGAATTAATTATTCCACTTTACTTAATGAATGGCCCTCTGTACTAAAAATAGTATCAGGAAAAGCCTTATTAAAATTAACCACTCGAATTATTACATTGGCTTTCTCCTCTTTGCTTTTTAAATTCAATTTTAATGGCAACTCTTGAACACCAAATTTGTCAAATAGACCCGATTCATCTTGGGACTTACCTGCACCTACACTTTGATAACTAAACACACTTGACATAGATAATTTTATATCTTCTGCAAGCATGATTGTAGCAGAATATTTCCCATTGTCAGCTAAAACCTCTCGACAGTGATACCCCTCTAATGTGGTTTCATTTCCAGTAAAATTCAGTTTTTTCCGAGGCCCTGCATTAAAAGGTCGCAATGCATATTGCATTCCTGGCCAATGTTTTTCATCCATAGGCAGGATGTAGCCACTTTTTTTCCCATTCATTTCAAAAAGATTCGTAATGGTAGAATCCTTCGGGCTAAATACCATGCGCATGTCAGGGTCTCTTCTTTTTCCATAAATGATAATTGCCGTTTTATCCTTTCCAAAAAAATAAGAGATCGTATCAATACGTTCATTTCCATTAGGATAATAATGGTTTACGACTAAATCAAAACTACCTGTAAATGTCTGTGCATTTAGCGCTGGAACGATTAAGTAAATAGCGAATAATAGAAAAACCCCCGTTTTCATAAGTAGATTTTTTTTTGAACAATTACCTATAACCTATAGAGAAGCTTATAAATGCTTTTAAAAGGGAGGAAAGCTTTTATAATATTCTTCCGTACTCTCATCGATTATTCTGTAAATCCTCAGTTTAAGGTTTATATCATTTAAACCTTATTCAATGCGTTTCACTAACTATTTGACCGCATCGAATAAAGGTGTGCCTCTCCCACCTTTAGTAGCGTTGAGCATGGCCTCCCATAAAGGTTTGTGCAAAGGTTCCTGAACTTCTGCCCAGCCATTAGGTGATTTCCCCCAAAGTTCCCCTTGTATTTTTGATTTTTTCATATTTTTTTATAGAAATAACATGTTGAATTCAAAGAAAAAAATCGAATTTTATACGGTTGAGTTTATATCTTTTAGCCTTATCGCTAACACCCGTATAATACTATGTTTCAACAAGTTAATGCCTTTAATAAGAATTAAACACGACTACTCAGGTGCTAATTTTCTTCAACTCACTGAATATTTCAGGCAAGGAATTTCGAAGAAATTGAGGATTTTTATTCAGAAAAGCAAACAGACCTCTCTATATCTTATTGACATTTAATCCATTAAAACCAATTATGACAAAAATGACCATAAAACCTAATTGAACCTTTGACAATGGATTAGATGCTGACTTAAAAGCGACTTCTTCACGAAAAAGTATGCTTATTTCCTATTGCATGTTAAACCTTCAGCTATAGTATTATTCAGAAACAAAACAACAATTCCACCTAGCCTAACCATTAGGCAATTGTTAAAAAAATTTATTTATAAAAAAAAACGCAATCCATGTCCTATCTTAAGAACCTCAATCGTCATAGGGGTATAAACTTAAAACAAGAGCAATTATGAAAGAATTTATGATGATTTTCAGAACAGAGAAAGGCGATCAGCCAAAACCATCGCCAGAACAAATGCAGGCAATGGTCAATCAATGGCAGGATTGGATTGGAGGAATTGCTGCCCAGGGAAAATTCGTTAGCACCAATGCATTGGGCTATGAAGGCCAAACAGTAAACGCAAAAGGAGTAGTCAGCGATGGACCCTATGCTGAAGTAAAAGAGATTGTGGGAGGTTATATTATCGTAAAAGCCGACAACCTTGCCGATGCAGTGAAACTTTCCGAAGGTTGCCCAACCCTTTTAATAGGAGGAAAAGTGGAAATTAGGGATGTAATGGTATTCAACTGATTTATCGAATTAAGTGTACGGATGGAAAAACTTGTACTATAAGTATCTGTACCATCATTTAACTCAGTTTAGCGTATAATTTTGGTTATGCAAGAAAAGGAGCTTATTCCTCATTTATTCAAAACAGAGTACAGGAAAATCATTTCTGTACTCTGTAAATTATTTGGAATAGTACACATAGAGATTGCAGAAGACATCGCTAACGATACTTTCCTTCTAGCGGCCGAAACCTGGGGAATCAAGGGTATACCTGATGATCCCACCGCTTGGCTTTATACCGTCGCCAAAAACAAAACAAGGGACCATTTCAAAAGGACAAAAATCTTTACTGAAAAAGTTTCAGTGGTCCTTAAAGATACGCAAGCACCGTCCTACGAACTGGAACTTGACCTTTCTGAAGAAAATATCAATGACAGTCAACTGAAAATGTTGTTTGCTGTTTGCAACCCTATCAATAGCAATGAATCACAAATTGCCCTTGCCTTAAGAATACTTTGTGGTTTTGGCGTGGAAGAAATTTCCAATGCCCTATTAAGCACAAAAGAAACAATCAACAAAAGACTCTACAGGGCAAAAACAGCTTTGCGGGAAAACAATATAGACTTGTCTTTTCCCTCGAACTCGAACCTGGAAAACAGGTTGGACAATGTGCTTTCAATTTTATACCTCTTATTTAATGAGGGCTATTATTCCTCTACATCTTCCAATTCACTCAGCAAGGACCTTTGTTTAGAAGCAATGCGTCTTCTCTACCTATTAACCGAAAATGAGAAAACCAATGTCCCAAAAGCGAATGCTTTAATGGCCCTATTTTGTTTTCATTCTTCGAGATTTGAGGCAAGATTTGATCAGTCCGGACAACAGGTCATCTATGAAGAACAGGATAAAGCAAAGTGGAATTTTGAACTAATTGAAAAAGGTGAAACTTATCTTAACTATTCAGCGATTGGAGGGCGGGTATCAAAATATCATTTGGAAGCAATAATTGCTTTTTGGCATTCAAGGATAAACGTGGCCGAAAAAGAAAAATGGAAAAATATTCTACAATTGTACAACCGCCTTTTGCAAATCGAATATTCACCCATTACTGCCTTGAACAGAACCTATGCACTGGCTATGGCTGAAAGTAAAGAAACGGCATTGAAAGAAGCCTTGAAAATAGACTTAAAAAAAAACCATCTTTACCAATCTCTTCTAGCTGAATTATACAGTGGAATAGATCAGGCCAAACACGTTCACCATTTGGATTTGGCCATAAAACTGGCGAAGAACGAAAATGACAAGCTATTTTTAATACGTAAACGAGAGAAAGCCAGTGGCTAGTAGGCAAAAGATTACTAAACAACCAATTCTACTAACCTATGGTACAATTGGGTTAATCTAACCTATTCTCATCCTGAAAAAATCATTTATCATTAACGGGCTACACCCGTGGCTGTGATATTGCGCATTTAGGGCTGGTAAAAAAAACACAATTCACTTTCTTCTACTATGGACCACTCTAAGTGTTTAAAGCGCTGTATGGAATGTTAAGACTTCGGAAAAAAGTAAAGTAGTGTAGCTTAACCCGACATTCCTCCCTTCATTTCAGGAATTGAATACCTTGGAAATTGGTTTTAACCCATACAATAGAAAATTGGCTTAAGCCTTTTCACCATTGGAACGCCCATTTTTTTGGTCTATATTCACCTCCTAAGACAATATTTCTATTGGTAACGAGACATAGGCTAACAGCAACCACTTGCACTCAAAGTAACCCCATTAATTAAGAATCTAATTATGCTTGGTAATATTTTCAGTGACAATAAGTTTAGACACTTTACCGGATGGCTGCTTCTCATACTTCTGATAAGTAATTGTTCAAACAAAGAGCAGGGTAACTTTAGTACCTCGTATTTTAAAATAAAGATTGATGACAAGGGTTTTATCACCAGCATGAAAAACAATGTGGTGTCCCAAAATCAGGAATTTAGTCCGGCAGATAAACCTTCTCCTTTAATGTGCCTTTATGACGGTGATAAGCAAATCTATTATGAGCCTATTAAGGCGACATTCAATGAAACGAACGAGGCAATAACACTTGATTTCTCCAACGGATCTGTGGCACAAATCAGCCTGGAAACGAAAAACAAATATTTCAAATTTACCCTTGAATCCCTCAGCCAATCTGAGGGAATTGAGGGCATCCAATGGGGACCTTATCATACGAATATCACCAATCTTTTTGGCGAGATAATCGGCGTTGCAAGAGATACCAGCGAGCTGGTCAATTATGCCATTGGGATGCTTGCCCTGGATGACAACACACTGGGAGGTACTTCTGAAACCATAGCAGATGCTGCACCATTTCAGTACATTATCCATTCACCTGATCCTTCACATTACCCCTTACCTGACTCCTTGCATGAAGGTCAGGTTTTCACGCTTGGTGGAGATGGCATCAACGATGTAGCATTTTATGCCCACAAAGAACCCTATTTCAGGATAATGTATGGCAATGCAGCTACCGTTGACGACAAAGGAAGAATCTCCATAAATTACCAGTCAAGAGATCGGACTAAAAAGAGGGAGGTCTACTATTCTTTGATTCCCAATATGGCAGTAAATACACCCAATCATTTGGAAGTTCAGCCATTGCCCGGCATTGACTATATCGGCTCTTCAATAGCACTGTGGGGCAGTCCAGACAGCCTTGCCTTGATGGAGGTTATTCAAAACATTGTATTGTCAGAAGGTTTGCCCTACCCTACCATTAATGATAAATGGGTGAAAGATCCTTCGGCTTTTGTGCCAGATGCCATGACCCACGGAGGATTAAATGACAGCATCATTTCCTATACTTTTCAATTGGGTTTTAAAACAATCAGCCTGTATGACCAGGGTTTTGTCAGACCTGACCGGGGAAATGAAGGTTATATTGACGGGAAAAATTTTGAGCGTAAGCCTATACAGCTTACCTCTGGAAATAAATCCCACAAGGAATTTTCTGAAATGGCCGCCAAATATGGGATTACAATTGGCAGGACCACCATTACAACTGCACTGGCTCCAGGCACCAAAGATGCCAGCCCAATCCCCAGTGATAGTCTTTGTTACCAACAAAAACGATTGTTAGTAAACTCCATCAACCCCAACGATACCATTTTAATCGTGGATGACCCAACCCATTTGGATGAAATCGCAAGTTGGGAAGGCCATGCAGAGAATTTAAATATGATAAAAATTGGCAAGGAACTCATTTATTATCTGGGCGTTTCAGAAAACAAACCCTACAGACTTTTAAATGTAAAACGTGGGTATTGGGGAACAAAAGCACTTAATCACTCCAGAAATGACACCATTTATAAATTACAGGTCACCTTAAATTATGGCTATGATGGGTTAATTCCAAATATGGAACTTCAGGACAAAATTGCAGCATACTATGCTGATGTGTGTTTCATTAATGGGCTGGGTTATTACGATTTTGACGGGCAGGAGTTTTTGTTTAACAATGGGCATGGTTACTATTCGGCAAAGCGATTTTTTCGAAAAATGTTTGAAAGAGCTGCAGCACATGGAATTCCACCCATCCGCTTTACTGGAGCCACATTATCGGAAGGTTCATGGCATTATCAAAGTATATGGAATATTGGAGGAGGAAAGAATTTATACGATTTAGAAACCAGAGAATGGGGCAGCAGCACCAGTCAGGGCAAAGACCTTAGGGATGTGACATATGCCAATTTCTTCCCTGTTGGCATGGGCCGTAATTTCGCAATCAATGCCAGCTCGACAGTTGAACAATATTCACATATACAAGCCATATCTGTAGGCCTTGGCACTACCTATAGTTTGGAGTTGAACCAAAAAGAGGTGGAAAGTTGTCCTCAGAAATACGAAATATTTAGAACAATAAGCACTTGGGAAAAGGCCCGTTCAGCCAATGCTTTTCCACGGAATATCAAAAAACTATTGGTTGATCCAAAAAGAAACTGGATCCTGGAGCAGGGTGAAAACGAAGATTCCTGGATACTGTACGAATTAAAAGAGGGAAAGGAGAAGGTTAAATTTGTTTTACACAGAAATGATAGCAATTCAGCTATATAATGAAAAATATACTGTTCATTTACCCGGATTCGAAGACATTGATAAGTATATTTAGGTAATTAACTTAAAGCAATATTTTTGCGGTTTTTTTGATAAAAAAAGGCAACAAAGCCTTCAAGCATATCCTTTTTTTACCAAACAGGTATTTTTTTTATTCATTGCTATAACAAACCACTGAAAAATAGTATTTTGAACTTTTAATTATAAACAAAGTTTTTTTCAACTAACTGAAGCTGTCCTTTTCCGAATAGTCATTGACTTGCTTTAAACCAGGTACACTATTTTTCAACAGTATAAATTGTTCCCAAAACAGCAAGAAAAAGAAGGACTAAATGTTAAAGACAAAAAAACATCCGTCACTTAATAAAAATTAAAACAATTGCCCCATGAGAAAATCAATTTCAGTACTAGTGCTTTTTTTACTATTCATCTCTTTCAATCAATCCTTTAGCCAGATAGATGTTAACGTAACAGATATTGAAAGTGAAGAAACTTTTTCATTCAATGAGATCTATGACACTTACGACTTGGACAAATCACTTCCCACTATGGTCATTACCTGGAGCGGAAAATGGTGTTATCCCTGCATCAATTTAATCAACCGATACAATGATTGCGACTTGTCGATGCTAAATCTAATAACCATAAATGTAGACGCTGAAGACAACTTAGCCGATATCTTAGACGAGGGGCACCACCATGATTGGGACAAGGCAATAAACCTTCATGCAAACTTAGGGGAGGATGAGAAGGGCTTTGACAATGTATTCAATGTTACCTCAGCTCCATTGGTGCTGTATTTAGTCGATGGGATGATCTCAGATGCTGTAGTTAGTTATTCCCTTTACCCCTATCGCTTGTTACAAACCGACCGAATCAAAGACATTGGTTTTATATGGAACAGTTCAAAAGACTTAAACTCTCTTGCATGGGCTTATTACAGCAATGAGGATGACAAAGAAAAATTAGAACTGGCAAAAGAATGGGTTATTCGCTCAATTAAATTGGAGAAAAACTACTCAAACACTGACACTTACGCCGCTTTACTTTTCAAAACAGGAGAATATACAAGATCATTAAAACTCGCCAAAGAGGCTATAGAAATTGCCAAAGAAAAAGACCTGGATTACAGTTCTACAACAGATTTAATAAATAAGGTAATTGAAAAACTATAAGAAAAAACCACTTAATATAGGGCTGTGATAAACATTAATCACGGCCCTTATCTTACCTCTCCTCATTCGAACAATCCTTTAAATACACACCACAAAACAGAACATTTAACTGAAAATAGGACTAGAAACGAAAATTAATCACATAGATAGGAACTACCACCAAACCCATCTTTTATTACTATCTTAGCTAAACTTTTATTATACAATTAACCTAAACTAAACCCACTATAAATTCAGCGGGAAATATATCATGAAATCAATTGCTTTCATAGATACTGAAATAGATGCAAAAACCCGAAAGGTTTTGGACATAGGGAGTATTAAAAGCAATAGGGCAGTATTTCATTCTCCTTCAATAACTGCTTTCACAAATTTTATTAATGGGTCACAATTTATTTGCGGCCACAATATTTTCAATCATGATTTAAAGTACATTCAAAGGAATCTCAACGAAGTAAAAATCGAAGCTGCCAATATTATTGACACCTTATATTTATCTCCACTATTATTTCCTAGAAAACCTTATCATGCCTTACTAAAAGATGACAAACTTCAAACAGAAGAAAAAAACAATCCTTTAAATGACGCCATAAAAGCCAGGGATTTATTTTTTGATGAAATTGCAGCCTTCCAACAGACAGATGAATCCTTACAAAGGATATACTTTTTACTGCTTAGAGATAAAAGAGAATTTAGTGCTTTTTTCACCTTTATTGGGTTTGCAAGCAAACAGGTTGAGGTAGAATCCTTGATTCGTGAAAAATTCAATTCCGAGATTTGTAGTAATGCAAACCTTAAGCATCTTATCGCTAATAATCCCATTGAGTTGGCCTATTGCCTTTCATTGATACATACCAAAAGTCGTTTTTCAATCACTCCACCATGGGTATTGAAAAACTACCCTGAGGTGGAAAGGTTAATGTATTTGTTAAGAAACAATGCCTGTCTCACTGGATGTGGTTATTGCAACCAGGCTTTGGATATTCACAGGGGATTAAAAAGATTTTTTGGCTATGACGCTTACAGAACTTTCGGAAACGAGCCCTTACAGGAAAAAGCCGTAAAAGCAGCGATTAACAACAAGTCAATTCTAGCCGTTTTCCCTACCGGAGGGGGCAAGTCCATTACTTTTCAAGTTCCTGCCTTGATGGCTGGGGAAAATGCCAAAGGTTTGACAGTTGTAATTTCCCCCTTGCAATCCTTAATGAAGGATCAAGTGGACAATCTGGAGAAAAGTGGAATAACGGATGCCGTTACCATTAATGGCTTGTTAGACCCTATAGAGAGAGCCCAGTCCTTTGAAAGGGTAGAAAATGGCGCAGCATCCATTCTTTACATTTCCCCGGAATCATTACGATCTAGAACCATAGAACATTTACTTCTTGGCAGGAATATTATCAGGTTTGTAATTGATGAAGCCCATTGTTTTTCCTCTTGGGGCCAGGATTTCAGGGTAGATTATTTATATATCGGGGATTTTATTCACGCTTTACAAGTGAAAAAAAATAGAACGGAAGGAATCCCTGTGTCTTGTTTTACCGCAACGGCAAAGCAAAAAGTCATTGAAGATATTCGTGATTATTTTAAAGAAAAGCTCTCCCTGGAATTGGAGATTTTCAGTTCGAATACTTCAAGAACAAATTTGCATTATAAGGTCTACCCTAAAGATGATGAAGAGCAAAAATACAATACAGTAAGGAATTTAATTGAAGAAAAAAACTGCCCAACAATCATATATGTATCAAGAACCTATAAGGCCTACAAGTTAGCGGAACGCTTATCCGATGATGGTTTTCAGGCAAAACCCTACCATGGAAAAATGGATAAACAGGAGAAATCTGAAAATCAAGATGCTTTTATTAATGGGGATATTCAAATAATGGTGGCGACATCTGCATTTGGAATGGGTGTCGACAAGAAGGATGTTGGTATGGTAGTCCATTACGAGATTTCAGATTCTCTTGAGAACTACGTTCAAGAAGCGGGCCGTGCAGGTAGAGATGAAAATATTACTGCAGACTGTTTTGTATTATTTAACGAAGATGACCTTAGTAAACACTTTATATTACTCAATCAGACCAAATTAAGTATAAAAGAAATTCAACAGGTTTGGAAAGCTATAAAATATATCACCCGCTTTCGCTCCTCGGTATCAAATTCTGCATTGGAAATAGCCCGCAAAGCTGGTTGGAATGACAGTATTGATCAAATTGAATCTAGAGTCAAAACAGCGATTTCAGCATTGGAAGAAGCTGGCTACTTGAAAAGAGGGCAAAATATGCCTAGAATTTTCGCTAATAGTATATTATCAAAAAATGCACAGGAAGCCATTGATAAAATTAACGCTTCGGAAAAATTTCAGGATAAACAAAAACAACATGGCGTTCGAATAATAAAAAAGCTTTTTTCCAGCAAAAGCAAAAGTCACTCAAACAATGAAGAAGCAGAATCACGGGTAGATTACATCTCTGACCACCTCGGAATTGTTAAGGAAGAAGTCATTAATATTATCCGCCTCCTTCGCGAAGAAAATATTTTGGCTGATGCCAAAGATTTAACTGCTTTTATAAAAAAGGGGGAACACAAAAATAGATCTCTTAGCATTGTGGAATCATTTGTTAAAATTGAAAACTTTCTTCTTTCAATATTTGAAGAAGAGGAAATGTCATTTCATATAAAAGAACTGAATGAACAAGCCGAAGAAAGCGGCTGTGAGGAAGTAAGCCTCCATAAGATTAAAACCATTGTTAATTTTTGGGCAATCAAAAATTGGATCAAACGGAAAACACAAGGCTATTCCAAAAGCCACCTGGCCGTTGTATGTATTCAGCCGAAGGAAAACCTTAAAGCGAAATTAAAAAAACGGCATGAACTGGCTGTTTTCCTTGTAGATTTTCTCTATACCAAAAGCTTCGCCAAAACCTCGAATGAGGTACAGTTCAAAGAGCAAGTACTGATTGAATTTTCGGTTCATGAACTTAAAAAAGCCTATGAAGATTCTCCTCTGCTATTTAAGCTCGATATCACAACTGAAGACATCGAGGACACGCTTTTTTATTTATCGAGAATTGAAGCAATAAAAATTGAAGGTGGTTTTTTAGTTGTTTATAACTCATTGACCATTGAGAGAATTGAACAAGACAATAAAATCCGGTACAAGGTCGAGGATTATCAGAAATTGAATCAATTCTATGAAAACAAGGTGCAGCAAATCCACATCGTAGGAGAATATGCCAAAAGAATGATCAGCGATTACAAGGAAGCCTTACAATTTGTAGAAGATTATTTTCAATTGAACTATAGTGTTTTTTTGAATAAATACTTCAAAGGAAGTCGACAGAATGAAATCAAAAGAAACATCACACCTACTAAATTCAGACAACTTTTTGGTGAACTTTCACCTCGACAGTTGAAGATCATAAAAGACAATCAATCAAAGAATATAGTGGTTGCAGCAGGTCCGGGGAGTGGCAAAACAAGGGTGTTGGTCCACAAATTGGCTTCCTTACTTCTTATGGAAGATGTGAAACACGAACAGCTACTTATGGTTACTTTTTCGAGGGCAGCAGCTTCAGAATTCAAACAAAGATTACTCAATTTAATTGGCAATGCTGCTAATTTCATCGAAATAAAAACCTTCCATTCTTACTGTTTTGACTTGCTTGGAAAAATTGGAAATTTAGATAAGTCGTTGGACATAATTAAAAAAACAGTTGAAAAAATAAACAATGGAGAAGTAGAAGCCAACAGGATTACAAAGACAGTTTTGGTAATAGACGAAGCCCAAGACATGGATGCGGATGAATTTGCCTTGGTCAATGCATTAATGGAGCGAAATGAGGACATGAGAGTAATTGCTGTTGGCGATGACGACCAAAATATATTTGAATTTAGAGGAGCCAATTCCAAATACTTGCAAAAATTTATTAATGAAAAACGGGCGATCAAATATGAACTGACAGAGAATTACAGAAGCCAAAGTAACCTGGTGGAATTCACCAATCAGTTTATTGAGAAACTTCAAAACCGATTAAAAAGCAGTCCAATTAAAGCCGTCTCAACTACAAATGGGAAAATACGAATGGTAAAATACCAAGGCCAGCATCTGATTTCTCCTTTTGTGATTGACATCAGAAACACTGAAATCAAAGGAACCACCTGTGTATTGACCAGATCAAATGATGAAGCTTTACAAATCACTGGCTTGTTGCTTAAAAATAATATTCCGGCAAAATTAATTCAGAGCAATGATGGCTTTAATTTATACAATCTTTTGGAGGTTCGGTTCTTTTTGAATCAATTGGAGTTAGACGACGATGTTTTTGTGATAAATGATGACGTTTGGAGAAATGCCAAACGTGCTTTGTGGGAAAAGTATCGAGGGAGTTCAAAGATTGAAATTTGCATTAACCTTATTAAGGAATTTGAAGCATCCAATCCCAAAAGAAAATACAAAACGGACCTTGTCCTCTTTATTCGTGAGTCAAAGCTGGAAGATTTCATCACTGATCAGGGGGATACAATTTTTGTTTCGACCATACATAAAGCCAAAGGCAAAGAATTTGACAATGTTTTTCTACTCCTCCAAAACCTTACCCATTTAAATAGCCAGGACATAAGACTCTTGTACGTTGCCATGACAAGAGCTAAACAGAATTTGCTTATTCATTTAAAAGGAAATTTTCTGGATAAAATTATCGTTGATGACTTGCTGAAAGCAGAAGACCCTGAGCTTTGGACCGAACCAGATATTATGGTCATGCAACTGAGCTATAAAGACGTTTGGTTAAGCTTCTTTAAGTCCACTCAATATAGAACCTCCCAATTAAAAAGTGGAGATGAGCTACAAACTTACAATAGAGACTGCTTTGATAAAGAAGGAGAACCAATATTAAAGTTTTCAAAGAAATTCCGTAGTCAAATAAATGAATTGGAAAAGCGAGGTTTCTAGCTCACCTCAGTAATAGTAAACTTTATCGTATACTGGAAAGAAGAAGAAACTGAAAAAGAAATCAAGGTTGTATTACCCGAATTGCATTTTAAAAGAATACCTTTCATTACCACCAATCCACCTGAATTAGAAAATAGCCCTTCTGTGGCTTATTAGTATCAGCTTAAAACAGGCAGGTGACATTCTCCTTGAAATCAGAATGGCTCAAAATCGCATAGGTGAAGCTTCTTAATTTGCTTGCCGTTCCAAAAAAAACACTACAATCCATTGAATACAAATAAATACAAAGTCTTACTCGTCGCACTTATTTTATTGGTTTTCTCCCGTGTAAACGCTCAACAATTGGATGCCCCTAAGGCTGGGGCTTTATTGATTATGGGTGGAGAATGTACCAATGATTATTTTTTAACACAGTTTTCAGGATTAGTGGGTGGGCTTGAAAGTAAGATTGTAATTATCCCTACAGCCATGGAGGACAATCTGCTTGACACTGAATTTGACCTCAACAGGATTAAAAAACCTTTTGAGGATCATGGCTTTAAAAACATTGAGATTGTACATACACGAAGCAAAACAATTGCCAATGGGGATTCTTTAAATGCTATCCTGCTTAAAGCAGATGGGATCTGGATCACGGGAGGCAGACAATGGAGGCTGGCCAAAACCTACCTCGGCACCCAAGTCGTCACCTCCCTAAAAACCATCTACAATGCAGGGAAAATCATCGCCGGAACCTCAGCCGGTGCCTCTATCATGGGCTCCCTACTTGTCAGGGGAGATTCGCTAGACCACACTTTGATGATTGGAGATTTCCCAGAAGGTTTTGGCCTGGTAGAAAACATTGCCATTGACCAACACCATCTCGCCAGAAACAGACAGTTTGATATGTTTGAGATCAAAAGAAAGTATCCTAATCTCCTCGGAATTGGTATTGAGGAAAACACAGGGCTTATTGTTAATAAGGACAAATTCAAGGTGGTTGGAGCGGGTTATGTCAGTATTTACGATGGCACTCGATGGTCAGCCGAACGGGATACGATTTACAATCTTCCCGCAGGTTTGGAACAATTCTATTTATTGGCCGCTAACCTCGAGTATGACATGCAAAAACGAAAGGTTATCTTCCCTGAAGACCGCTTAGAAGGCAGCACCAATGCTCCGCTACCATTGACACTGGAAGGGACCTACCAGCAAGCCGAAGGGCTTGAGGTTGGGAATGACATCCGAATTAAGGTGACCATAGAGAACGGTAAATGCTATTTTGAACAATCATGGAATGGCGCCTCCTATGAGGTCAAGTACGATCATGCCCTGACCTTCTTCAGGCCCAATGCCAATGCAGTATTCTATTTTGAAAAAGACAAATTCGGATCCATCGATCGTTTCAATTATTACCAGCATGGAAGTACGACATGGAAAAAATTAGACAAGAACTAAAAGTAAAACCCTTATTCCAGTTTCCCAAACATTATCCGCTCTTTACGGCTGGCTGAAAAGTCACCCTGTGTTGTGATAAGCCAGATACTATTGTCGTGTTTAGCGAAACTTGGATACTGAAAAGATTTGGTGGTCCTAAAGCTGTATTTGCGTTCCCAATTTTCCCCATCACGAGAAACATCAATATTAAATACACTACGAGAAACGCCATCCACTTGGCTTGCTTCCTGCCAGCCTAAGTAATAGATTCCATCGAAACAATCAAATGTTGGCTTTGAGCTTGTCCCATTAGGAATGGAAGGAATTGGTTGACCAATGGTCCAGTCATGAGCGTCTTTGCTATAGCTGATATAGTAATTCCTGTCTCCCTCATCGCTACGACAAATGGCCATCCATCTGCCATCAGGAAGCCGGTTGACAGAAGATTCAGACAAATTCGCTGATTGCGGTTTATTGAAATGACCCAACACTTCAAAAGTATCCAGCTTTTTGTTTGTTACAGCCAAGGCATTTTGCTTACCGGGGAAGTTGTTCAGTGCCACATAAATTCGCCCGTCAATTTCTTTGAAGGAATCAAAAAGGTAGGCACCGTATCCAACCGGCTTTTTATTAAAGCCTTGGGCTTTGGCATCCCTATAAAAGTTTTCAGTGGTAAAATCTTGTTTGCCTGCGGCTGTTTTGATTTTCGCTTTGTAAATCTTCTTCGAAAAGCTTCCAGAGCGCAAATTATAATCAATGTACCATACCTGAGAATGAGGGTTTTCTCCTGAAAGTTCGCTCACAAAGTAAATGCGAAGCGTTTTCTTATCCTTCTGAATGATCCGCGGTATCCAGCATTGCCCTTTTGGCAGGGTAACATTCTCAAAACTTTGTTCACCACGTGCAAAGGGGATAATCTTTTCTGTTTCTAAAGTCTTTAAATTAACTATAGACATGGCAGAATAAATAAAGTCCCAATTACCACTCTCGCCAGGTTGTAGATCATTTACCTCAGCCACTATATAGGCGTAGTCACCCACCATTACAAATTCAGCATCATGCGCTCCCTTGACTTCGGGAGCAGTAACTTTTACCAATCGCTCAAGTACTGCATTTCCTTCGGCAACAGGGTCCCAATTCTCCGGTAAAATTTGCTGGGCATGTAAAGACAATGAACTGAATACGGCAAGCAATAACAAAAAACTTCTCATGGTAAATATTTGGGTTTTGTAAATTGACTAAGCTAGCTTAATTGCTTTTAACATTGCTTACCCTACTATTTGCCTTCTTCTCATGCACGCTAATTAATGAAAAGGAACAGGTTTTTTCTAAAAAACTTTTCTAATCTTTGAGAATAAATAGCCACTTTAATTGCTTTCAACCATAGTTGGGGCTTATTTAAACTAGGAGTCAAAACTTGATCAGTAGATTAAACGGCAGTAAGATAGGGGTTAAGCCAAATATTTACAAGGGTAAACAATCACGCATAGCTACCGGAGTTCCTTATGGCTCAGGAGTACAATAGACCAAAGCCTTATTTCGCTTCATTCTAGTATAATTGCTGGCCAATCGTGTTTATTTAAATTTCTCTTTTCTTTTATTTAAATCTCTTGAGGAATGATGAACTGCAAGAATGCTTACCTCATTATCTGATTTGATTCTATAGATTATTCTATAATTGCCTTCAATCAATTCCCTTATTTCCGGATCATTAATCTCAGGTATGATTTTTCCAGACCTAATTTGATTTTTGAGAACTTGTGTTCTGATTTTTATTCTTGTTACTTGTAATTTCGCATATTTTACCGAGTCAAGAGAAATGTATTCGGCGATATTTTTCAAATCATCCCTGGCTTGAAAGGTCCAATTTATTTGAACCATTTACTCATCTCTTTTTCAAGTTCATCTTCAGAGATTTCTTCACCTTTCTTAGACTGCTGATTGCCACGTTCAATTTTTTCAATCAAAATCAGTTTTTCAACCAGCTCCTCAATGGTAAACTCCTCAGGGAGATTTTCTATTTGTTCTTTAAGCTTTGTTTTTGTAATCATTTTTCTATATAATATAAGTCAATTTACAAAAATAAGTCAAATATCCGCTTTTAAAATATTTGCTAATGTAAGGGTATTATACATTGCTCAAGACATTCAGTATTAATTGATATGCATCTTTAATGCGTTCTATCGCTGGTTTGTACTTTTATTATTACCTCTTGTATGCCCACCAAGTGATAAAATTAAGCAGTGATTTTGATTAGCTTGTCCGGTTGATACAAATGACCAATCCAATCTCCCAAAATGGCTTCACTTGAAGGCCTGAGCCACCCATGTCTTAGGTTTTTTGAAACCTCATGAAGCTTGGAATAAAACGATAAAGCAAGCACTAAAAAGCGGTACAAGACCAACAATCCGTTCACTTTTCACAAAGACGCCATGTAAATAATCTACTGAACCAACTAACAGAAACTATTGAACACTCCTAGTGTATAACTATTGGAGGTTCTGATGGCTCAGGAACACAATAAAGCGAAGCCTTTATTCGCGTAATTGTTTGGCTAATCGCTTTATTAGAATTGTAAGTTTAATTTCAATTTTGCTCCCAAAGCATTGAGAATTCTCATTACTGTTTCAAAAGTCACATTTCCAGTACTATTCTCTAATCTTGAAATTTGAGCTTTTTTAACGCCAACTAATTCCCCTAATTGTTCTTGTGTCAAATTTCTCTTTTTTCGGGCAGTTTTAATCATATCCCCTATTAGTTCAAGTTTAAGCTCAAATTCATATTCCTCTCTTTCCGGAGTTCCTTTTTCCCCAATCAAAAGGTCTTCTGCTTCTTCCAATTTGTAACTTTTCATTGCTTTTTGCTCTTCAGATAATTTATTCTAATGTTTTCCGCTTTGTCTATCTCTTTTTTATCCACTTTGCTCGTTTTCTTAATAATTCCATGTGTGGCAAAAACAAACGTTTCAGTTTTATCCTCTTTGTCCCAAAATGCCAATAACCTGTATTGTATTCCCGAATATAAAATCCGAAACTCCCAAATTTCCTTGGTGAGTTTTTTAAAGAATTTTGGGTTAGAATGTTCTTCAGCTCTTCTTATGTTTTGTAATATTTTCTTCCTGACCTTTAAATCCTGTTTTTGGACAAATTCAAATGCTTCTTTTAAAAGCCTGGTTTCAAAGCGTTTCATCAATCATTTCTAAATCCAATTACGAATTAAAGATACAAAAAGTTTCGTTAATTGTAAACACTCATTTTATATACAAACGTTTGCTTGTCTAACTTCAATTTCCTCTTCAAGGCCCTCAAATTTAGTTTTAGCAATGAGCTAGGTGTCTGTTTATTTTAACCTGTAAAAACACTAAATCTTAACCCTAGTCTTAGGCTTCACTCAAAATCAACATTGAGCAAAAAACTACTTATTTTCAATTCTTTCTTTTGGTAACAATTCACGATACCACTTTTCTAATTTTTGATCTTTAAAAACAAACAAATAAAATTCGTCATTTTCAAAATGGTCCCTATAAGACAAAACTTCTATTTCATTGTCGTCTTCTAATCGCTTTTCCGCAATTGTATAGTCAGTTCCTAATATCTGAGTAACCTGTTCTTTCGACATACCAAGTTCAAGCTTATTCATCTTAGCACTTGTCATATGGGCTACCTGTAAGGAAGTACATGAATAAAGTAACACCAATAGAAAACCTGAAAAAATCCAATTTTTAAACTTTTTCAAATACATAATTATTTTTGAATATTGTTAATAGGATTGAGTGATTTAGTTTTGATTATTTGTCCATAATCTAATCCCATATTCTGATTGCTATCCTACACTTTCCTATAACGGCAAGTATATGGTTTTTTGGCGAATTTGAAACACAAATCTTTCAACTTCACCTCTATTTTTTTAATTGAAAAATCACTCCTATTTAGCACATCACCCGCCATAAATGATTTACCCTGTTAAACGAGTCCTGCTAAGCCAGGAAAACAGCAGTTACCCTCCTTTCATCCTGTATTACACATACCGTAATATTCAACATTTTAAGCTCTGAAAAATAGCAAACTATCATTGAAAAAGCCTGTGAAAATGTGATTGGCTTAGATTTACATTCCAAAAACTGCATAGGTGGAACAGTAAATTATTTAGGAAGGATTTACACCTACAGGATTACAACAGCTTTGTGGTCCACTAACGATCAGTGTCGAGTAGGAAAAGGGAGTTTCACCCTTCCCCTCTCACAGAACCGTACGTGATAGTCTCCCATCATACGGCTCTTCTAATTTAATTTACAAATATAAGCTCATCCTCTTTCAAGTTGGCAAATCGTATTTTAAATTAGCTAACCCCTTTGCTCCACTCCCATTACAGGAGATTCATCACTACTACGGGTTAGTCCGCCACCTTACACTACATTGGTAATCATCTTGCGGTTGCTCTGCTTGATCTTTCCCTTTTACATTAATGTAAGGCTTCCTGCGTTCCATCTATAAGCTCAGATAAAAGTCATGCCCCCTATACGACGGTTGCCGAATAGCCAGTAAATAGGTTTCCGCTATCCTTGTCCCTGAGAACTCGACGTTTCTCGGATTTGACAACATCTTTTGCCTTCTCGACGCTTCGTCGGTAGGTTCGCTTTCGATCATCTCTTTTATCAACACCTGACAGATCCAGTCTGCCTTTTCTTCTCTCGCTTCACACAAACAAATCACTTTGAATGCATTAGAAAAGTGGTTTAGAACCAACTCCTATAAGCGGATTCTGGTGGGTCGGTTCCACCATCTTATAAATAGTTACGTGAAACTGATGTTTCACTCACAGCACACAGCGAGCAGGCAAGGGGGATTTCACCTCGAGCCTATCATCTCGATTGACAGGGATACGTTAGAGTCTACCAACATACGGCTCTTCTTATACAATCTTTAATCCCTAATTAGAATACCCCACATGCCAGTGATAAAACAGACTTGGATATTGTATCCGAACCCTGTCCAACCATTTATAAGCTTTTGTAAGGTTGTTTCTATACCTTTTGTAGCGATACCTTGCCCACCTTATTAGTTTTATACGCAATATATAAAACACTTTGGATAGACTATAGCCACGGTATTTACCAAAGTAACGGATCCATCCCCTAAGTTTTGGGTTTAAATGATGGGCAATACCTACAATTCTGTCACATTGAATTCGTGGGATTTCCATCTTCCTGAGTTGGTCGAATATTCGTGACCTTGACTAGATGCTCATAGCACAATCAAATCCTAGAAACAGTTTCTTTGTTTTCTTGGATTTCGAAGTACGCGGCTGGAATGTATATCCGAGAAAGTCAAATTGTACTTCCCTATACTTTTGTCGCCTTTTGAAATCCTTGCAATACACGATTTTCGTCTTATCAGGATGCAATCTCAACCCACAATCTTCCACTCTTTCTTTTATTTTTTGTAGGCTCTTTTCTGCCTGAGTTTTTGTCTGGCAATGAATGATAATATCATCCGCATAGCGTACAAATTTAATAGAAGAATCAATTGTCTTAAGCCAAACGTCCAAGGTATAGTGCAAATACAAATTGGCCAAAAGTGGACTGATCACTCCTCCTTGCGGTGTGCCTTTTGTTCTTGCTATAACTTCACCTTCTTTGGTTTGCAATGGAGCATTGAGCCATCTTTTGATGTACTCGAATATCCACTTTTCTTCCACATGTTTGTTCAGCGCTTTGAGCAACTTAACATGGTCTATTTCATCAAAGAAATTCTTGATATCTAAGTCTATCACCCAATCATACTTCCAGCAGTTATTTCGAACCTGTTCTAGCGCCTGATGGGCACTCCGTTTTGGACGATAACCGTAGGAATCCGGATGAAAAATCTTTTCCAATCTTACCTCTATCTGATTCTTAATGACCGTTTGAGCTACCCTATCGCTGATCGTTGGAATCCCCAATTGACGCATAGATCCATTCTTCTTGGGAATCTCAACTTGTAGGACTGCTGGTGGAAAATAACTACCCGAAGCCAAGCGATTCCAGACTTTATACAAGTGCCGATGTCTTTGCATATCATACACTGACATACTTAGTTCATCCACTCCTGCACTCTTCCCTTTCCGCTTTACCTGTAGGTAAGCTTCCCATACCATTTCTTTGGTAATAGGTACTGATTTTGTCTTCTCTAATTCAATCATCCTCTTGCGAGTTGTAAAACTGATGAAAACTGTATAAGCCAATCCCTTCGCTCCGTTTCTATTACAGAAATTTCAACACTACTACGGATTGGTCCGTCCCTGAACCAAACATCGCTATTCTGCCTCTAAGTTGATCTTATTGTGCGTTTCACTTTGCATCTTGATCCAGGTTCCCGAGTTCCGTAAATAAGCCCGAATAAAGGTTCCCGTAAATACGGGACAGGCTATGCCTCCTAAATGATCCCGAGGCATCGGGACCGTCCAGTCAATAAACAGGTAACCACTGAACTCGTAATGTTTGTCATACTTCAAACACTCCTGCCTGCCGGTAGGCAAGTTTGACAGAATGTAGCACTTTCTCAGCCTGCCCTGAGTATCAGGGACACTTCATCAGAGGTTCATTTGCATTCATCTCCTTTATCCTTACCTGACCACGCTCTTGACGTGGCCTTTTCCATAACGCTCAATACCTTGACTCTTTACCAAAGCACCTTATGGTGGTTTGATGCTCTCCCCTGTAGGACAACACCAGTGGGTCGGTTCCACCATCTTATAAACAGTTGCGTAACGATTTTCAGCCGTTCGTTACTCTCGGCACACATAAGATGTCGTAGCTGACGGTAGGAAGCAATTCATTCTTAAGCAGTCTTTATTTATTCAATTATCAGTTCGCATTTTTCCTTTTTAGCCATTTCAATTGCCCTGAAAATTACTTCAAACAAATCTCGTCCATCTGAGGTCACGAAATAGTTTGATAGGTTGGTAACATCTTCACTTATTTCATTTCCCCAGGGCGGCTGCCTTGCCAAGTCATTTTTGTCCCAAACGACTTTGTAGGGTTGTAAGCGAACGCCCACCCCCATCTGTTTTTTTTGGTAGCAGTTCCAGACCTTTGCCCTCATGAAACAAGAAACAACTATTTCCCCCAGGGATTATTATCATTCCCTATATGAAGACTGGAAGGCCAGCGGTATATCCGTCGGTCTGTTCTGCAAGCAAGCCTCAGTCAAGTACGCCACGTTCCGATACTGGTCCAAAAAGTTTGGGCAGGAAGGAAATGCGGATACGGGTTTTACTGAGTTGCGCGTCAACGGCCCCGGACCGGATCCTGTTGTGGTCTTGAACTTCCCCAACGGTGCCAGCCTTTCCTTTCACCGCCTGCCGGACGCCGCATGGCTCAGGACACTGATGTCGTAAACAGGGTATGCTGTTCCTTTCCTCGTCGGCGCGCTATTTTCTATACCAGCAGCCCGTTGACATGCGCTGCGGAATTTACTCCCTTGCCGGCCTTGTACAAAACAACCTGGGCCTTGATCCCCTTTCGGGTGACGTGTTCATCTTCATCGGCAAGCGCGGCAACCAGCTGCGTCTGCTCCAGTGGGACAGGGACGGGTACGCCATGTTCATCAAGCGCCTGGAGGCGGGTACTTTCGAGCGTCCCAAAAACGGGAAACTGTTAATATCCTCCCGGGAGCTGAGCCTGGTTCTTCAGGGCGTGAAGCTGGCTTCCGTACAGCTCAGAAGACGGTATGAAAGGAGTGTTTCCGCTTGAAAAAAAAGCGAAAAAGATTGTAAAAAAATGCCCTTAATATGCCAAAAAGTCATTTTTTGTATTTATTTTTATACTATGAACACAGCCGTAACGGACTACAAAACGCTCTACCTTGAAAGCCAAAAACAGCTGGCCGAAAGCACGCGCATGCTCCTGGAAACGGAACTCAAACTCAAGCTCGCACTCATGGAAGCGGCCGAACTCCGGTACAGGAAGTTCGCCTCGGGTCAATCAGACAACCGGGTAACCGGGCAGCTGGGCATCTTCCCGCTGGGCGCCGGGGATGCCGACCTGCGGGCCTCCGAGGAGCTTACCGCCACCGAGGCAGAGCAGAACAACCGCGAGCAGGACATACAGGGCCGCAAGCGCGTGAAGGCAGCCGCACGCCGTCCCCGCATGGTGTTTCCCGAAAGTCTGGAGCGGGAGATCGAGATCATAGACCCCAACCAAGACCTTGAAGGCTACAAAGTTATCGGGGAGGAGACCAAGGAGGTGTTGGTGATGGTGCCCGCCAGTTTTAAGGTCCGCAGGATCATCCGCAGGAAATGGGCTCTCACCGACCCCTCCCAAACCGACAAAAAGGGCGTGCTGATCGCCCCCATCCCTTCCAGGACCGTCAACAGGGGACTCTTTGACGAATCCGTGCTGGCCCATCTGCTCACCTCCAAGTTCGTCGACCACCTTCCCCTCTACAGGCAGCGGCAGATGTTCCTGCGGATAGGGCTCGAAATCCCCGCCTCCACGCTCATCGACAACACCAACGCGGCCTGCAGGGCACTCACCCCCCTCTACAAGGCACTCAAACGGGAAACGCTCGCTAACCTTTACCTGCAGGCGGACGAAACCCGGATGCAGGTGCTTGAAAACGGATCGAAAAAGGGTTCCACCCACCGGGGGTACATCTGGGCATACCATGCACCCGCGGATGGGCTGGTAATCTTTGACTACCGGACCAGCAGGAACAAATCCGGCCCGGCGGAAATGCTGGCCAACTATACCGGAGTGGTCCAAACAGACGGCTATGAGGTGTACCAGAGCCTGTTTGGCAACAACAAGGCCATAAAACATTACTATTGTATGGCCCATATCCGCCGCAAATTCGACGAAGCCGCCGGTTACGACAGGGAAAGGGCCACCTGGGCGGTGACGCATATCGCCAAACTGTACGCGGTGGAAAAACAGATCAGGGAAGCCGAACCGCCCCTGTCAGAAAACCTCGTCGTCGAGAAGCGGGTGGCCGAATCCCAGCCCGTACTGCGGGAGCTCCACGACTGGATGCTCGCCGAGTACCCCAAGGTGCTCCCTTCCTCCCCAATAGGAAAGGCAATCGCATACGCACTCCCACTCATGGACAGCATGAAACTGTACACCGCCCACGGACAGCTGCAGATCGATAACAACCTGATAGAAAACGCCATCAGGCCGATCGCCCTGGGCCGGAAAAACTACCTGTTCGCTGGCACCCACGCCACCGCCCAGAACGCCGCCATGATCTACTCCCTGTTCGCCACCTGCAAAAAGCATGGAGTCAATCCACGTGACTGGCTGCTCGACGTGCTGAGGAAACTAAACGACATGAACTATGAAGGCAGATTCTCCGACCTGTTGCCCCACAGGTGGAAAATTAACCAAACGACCCCAACCTAACTATTGATAGGGGGATGGGCGTTTGCTTACGTAGGGTTTAAGTCTTTTTAGTCTTTTTCGGATTTCCTCCAACTCTTTTTATGAATTATCTTCCAAATTAATGTTTTAGGACAAGAAAACTAGGCTTGTACCATTAATTATATGGTAGAATGAGTAAAATTATTAATGGATGGCTTGTAATTTGGATTAGATGCTATAAAACAAGGAGTTTAAGGCAGGCATGTCAGAGCATAATCTTGCCACCAAACACACTTTATCAAAAAGGCTTCACCGGATATCCTGGAATACCTATGCCTTAGGTTTGCTTAACCTTAACATGCTATACAAAATATTTTGCTCCTTTATTCTTTTTTCTCGAATATCAATTTTTTAGGATCTTCCCGAGTATCAAAAAGTCTTACGATTTCAATTTTATCTTCGTTTTCTCTATAGAATAGTGTATTCTGTTTCGTTATTACACTCTTTCTTATCTGCATCTCTTCATTAATCAAAGGAAATATTTTAGGATCTTCTAAAATAAGTTCAATGCTGTCATCTACTTTATTGATGAACCTACTCGTGATTCTATTACCCCATTTCAGTTCTAAATATTCAAGTATGGTTGCAAAGTCGCTTTCAGCATCGGGGGACCAAATGATTTTTTTAGTCATTTGTAAAACGTTTTCTCATTTCTGCCATTACGTCTTTATGATTTTTCCCCTGTCCATTGTTTAGTTGTTCCACACCATGACGGATAGCCGATTGTTGTTCAGCAGTAAGGTTTTGCCAATCATCAACCTCAGACTTACCATTGATATAATTCAACAGTATCCCATAAGCTTCTTCTAGTCGTTTCCCTTTGAGCGAATCTAGTTTTCTAAATAAGTCAATCTTAATCTCTGCTGAATTCATGAATTTATTCTTTTTGTAAAAATAAGAAATCTTAATTAGGTTGTAAATTGATCCCCAGATTTTTAGAGTACCGCCTGATAGGCTAATCATTAACGCCTTTAAAGATAAATATAAATCCTTAACCATCAGCGCCTACCAATATTTATTGCCGATTGTGCTCTTCATAAAACTTTCTAAAAAGGTATTGACAGGCTTCAGCAAAACCCTCAGGCGTTTAACTGTCGGTTTTACTTCTAATGGAACAGTAAATTATTTAGGAAGGATTTACACCTACAGGATTACCATAGCTTGGTGACACATCAATGGTTTGCATATGGTTTGTGTCGGTTTCAAAGTATTTTCTTGTCCCCTGAAACCAAAGCTGGCTTCAGAACTAACTTCGGTATTCTATCTGGTCTCGATCGACTGGGATGCTGAGAGGAGTGCTCCACAGGCTTTTGGCTTGGGCCATCCACTCGGTTGGGCTTTAATTTTCATATCTCTTTGTCTAATTTTTTGGGGTTTTGTCTTGTGTCAAATAACGTAACAATATTGATTCGCTTGGAATTATAGCGATAGTATAAAATCGTTTGTTTTGTGATAACACATTTTCTTAAACCTTCTCCTTTTTTAGATTCCGGAAATATTTCAGGTTGGTTTTTAATTATTTCTATTGATGAATCTAATTTTTCAACGAAGTCCGTTTTAACCTTAACAGACCATTCCGTAATTAAATACTCAAAAAGTTTATCTAATTTCTTTTCGGCTGTTTTTGAAAGAAAAACTTTTCTGCTCAATTTACCTGTGTTTTTGCATAAAAGTATCGTAATCCGTTACTTCTCCATTTTTAATTTCAAGTGAAGCCTTTTCAATTTCTTTACATTGCTCGACAGATAAATCATCCTGAAAGTCAGCTGCTTCTTTTTTGAAAATTTTTTTAATGGATTCAATTATTTTTGGATTTTCAGTATCCAAAAGCATTTTAACCAGTTCGATTTTTTCAGCTTGAATATCCATAGCATTTAATTTTATAATCAAAAATAACGATTTAAACCTAAATTTCTGATGGTGAGACGAAATTTTTAAATGAAGCCATTAATTAAGGTTTGCTAAGATATAGGGAAATCCTTGTTCAACTGTCGGGAGCCCTTCCAAATACACACCACATTATTTAGGTAAGACTTTCACTCGCTGGATTACCACAGCTTATTGGTTTACTTTTTCGAATAAAATATCTTTTACTGTTCCTTCTGAGGCTACATAAAAAGAAGACACCTTATTTTTAACATCTCGTATAAAAGCATATTTGGTTCGTCTATTTGCTCCAAAAACATCTTTTTCCCCTTCTTTCAATACCAACCCTTCATTATTTGGGTAATTCAAAATCAATTCTTGATCAGAAACAATGATCTCGTAACCAATATTTAGCTCTTTGGAAAAGTAGCTACCTGCATATTCAGAAATATTCGGATTTGGGTTCCTTGCTAATTCAATCTTTTCAAAGTAAAACACTGCGCCTCCAAAATCTACGAGTAAATCTGCCTCTGATTTTTTTTCTGAAAGAAAGGTATATTTCACAGAAGCATTGTCAATTCTAGCAAAAGAATTGTCAGATACTGAATTGAGTTGCACCGGATTTCTTCCATAACTGCTCTGTACATTAAGGGTGTCATTATTTATAAATAGGTGCATTCTCAAATCACTATTTAGTTCTTGATAATGTCCTATGAATTGATTCAACTCGTTTTTCTTATGATTGTACTTTGTCTGATTGTAATCGTTTTGAGGAAGATCTTGAATATAAAGGTCCAGGATTTTGTAGGATACATCCACCGCATTGATCTCTTCAGAATTAGCAAAAACGACTACTCCTAGATTTAAATCAGGAATACAGATGAATTGGGACCGCAACCCTAAGTCTCTGCCGCTATGATTAAAAGTATTATAGCCCTTATAAGCTGTCACAAACATTCCGCGAGCGTGTTGCATCTCCTCACCATTGTTCAGTGGCTCAAGCTTTGTGACAAAATCTGCAATATAGGAGAAAGGGTGCTTGCTGTCTAGAAAAACCTGAGACCAGGTTATTAAGTCAGAAATCGTACTACTCATTCCGCCAGCTCCAACACAAAGTGTTAACGACTTTGGCTGTTTGAATTCATTTTTTACTTGATAATAAGGGTAAGCACGATTCTTAACAATGCTCCTTAAATCACTGTTATAGAAAGTATTCGGCATCCCAAGAGGCTCGAACAATTCTTTTTCAGCAAATTGATGAATAGGCATTCCTGACACGCTTTCAATGATAAGTGCCAGCAAAACATAATTTGTATTGGAATAAAGAAACTTGTCTCCCGGTTTATTGTTCATTCCTTTTTGGCGGAACATCAGTTGTTGAATGCTTTTATTTGTATAACCCTGATGTTCATAATCAAACCCAGACAAGTCCAACAAAACATTGTGATTTCGTATTCCACTTGTGTGATTTAATAGGTGCTTAATCCTTATTGTGTCTCCAGAAAAATACAATTCAGGAACAATTTTTCTTACATCATCATTTACAGAGAGTTTGCCTTGTTTTTCGAGTAGGGCTATACAGGCTGAAGTAAATTGCTTGGTAACTGAAGCAAGTTCAAATGTCGTAGCATCATTAAATGGGATATTGTATTCCAAATTCATTAAGCCATTACTGTTCTTATAAACAAGTTCCCCATCTTTAACAACACCAACTGTTAAACCAGGGCCTAATTCGGTAACAACCTGCGCTGACAAAATGGAATCTATTCTTTCATTCAACCCATGTTGTCCAAAAGAGCAAATGCTAAATGATGAAAATAGTATAAGTAATAGAATTCTCATTTTTTCAACTTTACTAATGATTTAATATGAAGTAACGTTTCAATTAATGACAACAGGCTATGGTAGGATGTTATGCGGGATCATGGGACGATTTCCTAACAGTTTTCACCGACTTTTTTACGAATTACAAGCTTACCAAAACCCCAGAAACCCGCATGCATTCTACCATGTGTTAAATGAATCCTGCTAAGACAGGAAGCCAGTAATTATTGCCCTTTCTTCCGAAATTAGACCTATCATTAATTTTCAACATTATAAGCTATGAAAAAAAAGCAATCATTCCGTGAAAAAGCCTATAAAAAAGTAGTTGGCTTAGATGTACTGGAAATACCGGTGATGTTGACCCCTCCAACGGTGATATTGACCCCCCTTGGATTTTGGTAACTAAAAAAGGCTACTATGACAAAATTACATTAATTTTCTAAGACTCTCCCCTTTGAGTTCGATTCTGTGAGAGGTATGCACCAATCGATCCAAAATTGCATCTGCAATAGTGGCTTCACCTATAATATCAAACCAACTTCCTACCGGTAATTGACTGACTATTATTGTAGCTGTTCTGGCATGCCTGTCCTCTATTATTTCCATTAGATCCATTTGGTGTTGTTTTTCCAGATGGGTCAGCCCAAAATCGTCCAGGACAAGCAAACTGGTCTTGGATATTTTGTTTAAGAGTTGATATATGGTTCCTTCCAAACGCGCCATTTTTGTATGTTGCATGAGTTTCTGAACATTGAAATAGGCTACCTTGTACCCCTGTGCACAAGCATGATGTCCCAATGCTGAGGCTGTAAAGCTTTTTCCACATCCGGTGGACCCTGTTATCAATACAGACTCTCCGTTGTTTATATAACTGCCTGTAGCCAAAGAAGCTATAAGTCCTTTGTCCAGGCCTCGAGAGTTATCGTATTTTAATTCTTCCAGTGAGGCCTGATACCTAAATTTGGCGGTTTTTCGTAATCTTTCAAAACGGCGGTTAGCTCTGTCCTGAAGTTCTGCCTGCAAGAGTATCTCCAGGCCTTCATTGAGCGAGAGCTCGCTTGACCTTCTTGTCTCCATAAGCGCACTCCAGCTTGATTTAAACCCATACAAGCGTAATTGTGAGAGTTGATTCTCAATGTTCTCCATCGTATTTTAGTTTAAGTGATAATTGATTATCGTAATATTCTTTTCCTCTGATATTGTGGTGTTCCGGCAATTTCTTCTTGGGTTGTTCTTCTACATATTCGGTTGTTTTATTTTTGATAACGTTCTGGACAAATAGGTAACTGTAATTTTGGTAATCAATAGCCATTTGACATGCTTTTTCAAAGGTTTTCAGAGATGTGCTTTTATACAGGCTGAACAGCCCATCACAGCTTTTATAGAGCTGTTCCGGGTATCTGTTTTGGGCAAAGACGAGCTCCACAAGCTCCTCCAAGGTTTTCGATAGCTTCCCTGCTTGCTTCTTGTAATATTCAGGACTGCGGTTCAGGTAGTGTTGATGGGTCGAGCACAAGTGCTCTTTATTGGTCGTATACCTGCCAATACCTGATTTTCGTTTGTGTACAGCTATCAAGTCATGCTGATGAAAAATACGCACCAAAGAACGCGTGTACACTACTTTTAGTTTTTGCCCGATATATTGATAAGGAGCACTGTAATAATGCTTGTCCTCACTCAGGTAGATATGGTTGTTCGGTGCAAGCTTGTACTCTTTGTAGTACTTGATCTCAAAAGATTTTGCGGGCAGTTCCTTAAGCAAAGGTTTTTCGTTAGACAGGAAGTGTTCTTCTCTACAGTAATCACGCCTTTGCATGCGAGTTTGGTTGTGATTGATCATATGGTGCTTAATGGCATCATTAAGTTGTTGCAAGGAGAAAAACTGTTGTTGCCGGATACGTGCATAAACCCGATTGTAGATAAGCTTGACCTGATTTTCTACCAGCGCCTTGTCTTTTGGTTTTCTTGCACGTGCAGGAACCACTGCCATGTTGTAGTGGTTAGCAAAATCCTCAAGAACACGATTAAGAGTAGGTTCATATTTATTGGCCTTTATAACCGCAGATTTCAGATTATCCGGCACCAGTACCTTAGGTACACCTCCAAGGCTTTCCAAACAGCAGGTAAGTGAATAAATAAAATCATCGATGCGCTGACTGGGAACAGCCAAGCAGAAGCCGTAATCTGAATAGGGAAGACAGGCAACAAACACCTGACAATTCATTATCTCTCCTGTACTTTGGTCTATGTATGAAAGTGGCTTACCTGCAAAGTCAACAAATAACTTCTCACCCGGTTGGTGAGTTAAAACCATGGACGGACTCTTGACCTTAACATGCTGGGACAAGTGATAGCTGAATTGGCTCAGGCTGTATCCTGTGGGCTGAGACATTCGGTATTCTTCCCATAAAAGCTGCTTGGTTACTCCGGTTTTTTTGAGCTCTTCTACATACCCGTCCAATCTGCTTTTTAACACTTCAAATCGATTGTCTTTATATGCGGGATTTCCTGGGTGGAACACTTTTTCAAGAGCGTGATCCTCCATTTTCAACAAGGTGGAAAGCCTTATTTTAGACTTGCGGTATTTTTCAAGATAACTTTTGACGGTATTCTTGCTGATACCCAAATCCCGGGCAATGGTCTTATTCCCATAACCTTGATTGTGTAGTTGTAGTATTTGCTTTACCTGACTCATTCTTTTAGGTTTACCTGCCATAATCAGTATTAATTAGTAGTTTAGACTACTAATTAATAAAACCTAAATCCAAGGGGTCAACATGCTCCGTTTTTTAACAAACAGAAGCTACAAATAGGGGTCAATATGCTCCGTTTTATTTTAATTCAAGAGCTAAACTTTGACGCTATTCTAAAATAAAGGGGTCAGTATCCGCCAGAATGTCACATTAAAACATCCCTTTCTGGATCACTGCTTAAGGGGGTCAACATAGTCCGGAATATCCAGTTGTACAGCTCAAAAGGCCCCGAAATTCGATAAGCATTTGAAGTAGGTGAAAAACTATCCCCCACAGTAAACTTTAACCCAAGGCCCTGAAGTGTGGATCCAATACGGTAATGGAATCTATGCCTGATCCCTGAATCTGAGCCTGGTCCCTGAGCCTGTCGAAGGGTGGCGAAGGGGCGATGGGTGGCGAGGGGGGCGAAATGTACCGAAGTCCCTAGTTATGATTTATCTTTTAAAATAATCCGAGATAATTTCGGGATCTTGTCGGTTGTCCCAGAAGGCTGTAATGACTATTGTTTCATCAGCTACTTGGTAAAAAATGCTAAAATTCTCAAGGGAGGCTACGCGTGTATCTTTGAAATCTGCTTTTTTAAAAATAAATGGTTTCTCGGCAATTTGCTTTGATCGTTCTGCTACTTTTTCAATCAATTTTCTAGCATAGGTAGTTGATTTATTTCGGTTCACCCAATACTCCAAAATTCCAAGGTATTGAATTTCCGCAGTCCGGGTCCACTTTATAAACCGTTTAGCCATTCGAGGTTTCGTTTATCCATCGCCTCTTGTGAAATCAAGCGGCCATTTTTGATGTCCTCTTCACTCAGTTTAAGCATTTCTTTTTGCTCTTCCGTAAGCCCAACTAGCTCCTTGTCCGTTCCACTTAAAGAAACCAGTTTGTCAAGCGCCAATAATAAATCCTTGTTTTTTATAGTCAGGATTTTATCAATCAATCCGCTTCTTATTTTATCCACCGTTGCCATAAATGCCTTTAATTTTGTCTACAATTTCGGGAATTTTCTCGAAGTTTCATAATCTACCTTAACAGCCAATCGTCAGTCAATTTATTTGTAATCTCTTCTTTACCAAGCAATAAAACCTTATTTCATAGCGCTTTTTTGTAAAGTGTTTATTTGTTTATTTTTGTATCAAGTGTTCTTTTCCCAACAGTATAAGCATAGGCAGATGATGGTAAAAATTGAAAAAGAACCTCCGCATATTCTACTTCACCTTCTTTACTTATTGAAGTGACAATTGGTGTTTTAATATTGTTTTCTTGACAGAATTTAATTAAACTTTTTAATTCTTTCGGCTTATTATAATATCTGTCAGACCATTTTATCTCCAGTGCCCATATAGGCTTTAATGTATTATCACTAAGTCCAACCATATCTACTTCACCATTGCTCCATCTCGCGTAATACGGGGTAAACCAATCCCTATGCATCCATTGCGCAAAAATAGCAGTCTCTACCATGTTCCCAATCATTTCATCTGTTGATGTTATTGGGGTAAATAATGCGCTTCTTAAAGAAGGATTTGTAAGATAGATCTTAAAAAAATTATCTCGTTTAAATCTTTTTCCACTTTGATCAATTCGTTTTACTTGCTTTATAAGAAATGCAGCTTCCAAATACTCAATATACTTTTTTAACGTATTCTTAGGCACTTGAGATTGTTTACTCAGCGTCTCTAATGAAAATTCACCCCCACTATTGTAAGCTATTGTGGTGAACAACGAATACAATTCTCTTGTGTCACTGATACCATACAGGCTTGGTAAATCTCTAAGTATCACTTTATCTACAATGTCTTGTCGAATGTATCGTCCCGGATTAGCTTGAATTTTCTCTGAAAGTATAACTTCAGGATAACCTCCATAGTTGATATAATCTAAAAAATGCCTATTGAGCTCATGCAGATGACTTGTCGAATAAAATTCTGTTTTTTTATCATTCCATTTTAACTGTATTGGCTTTATTAACCTGTCCAATCCTTTTAAAGATATGTATTCATTAAAAGTAAGTGGAGGGAGTAAGAAATCCGTAAATCGACCAGCGCCACTTTCATTACTTGCAAATTTTAAGGCAGCAGCAGCAGATCCTGATACAATAAATTTATCCTTTCTATAACTATCTACCAATGATTTTAAATGTACTTCCCAATCCCTACAATATTGAATCTCATCAAATATTATATGCCAATCTGATTTATCTGTCAAGCCTGATGCTTCTTTCGAATAATTGAATAGTTGTTCAAGAGAAATATTGTTATAAATTGGGTTCTCGATAGTGATAAATATTATTTTTTTTGGGTTCGCCCCATTATCGATTAATTCTTGAACCATATGATAGAGCATAACTGTTTTGCCAACCCTTCTGGGCCCCATCAAGACCACTGCTCTTCTAATCTCTCTCTCTTTTACAAGTGGTTTGAAGAGTTCAAAATATAATCTTCGTGGCATTTCATCATAATCAGCTTCAATTTCCCCTTCAATCCACCATGGGTTTTCAAAACGAATGCGGTCTAATACCTGGTATTTAGAGATTTCTCTTATCATCCTTAGCATATTTTAAAATAAAAATACAAAATAGAATCAATTAAATGATCTTATTTTAATAAAAAAATGATTTTAAGCAAAAATTACCCTTTGGAAATTCTTATTTCGCAAAACTCTACAACATTTGTATTTGTACAATTTTAAAGAAGCAGTTTCCTACAAACGGACTATTTACCAGCTCTCCTTCTTAAATCAATCCTATAAGCCTAGAAAACCAGCTCCCTACCTATAATTCTATGGTAAAAGGTGAGAATTGATGGATGGCTTGTAATTCGGGTAAATGGTTAAAAATTAAGAAGTCTAAGACAAGATTATCAGATGATTGTATCTTAAAGTTGAAAAAATTACTTTTCCCGAAATAGCTTTAGGGCTTTCCGTATCCTTAAAAACTTCAAAAACCACCCCCATTGGATCAGTCAATATTTTAACTTATATTCAATACCCCACACCTGTTTTATCCCAAGGGCTTTGCGCGATGCCAGCTCCTTTAAGTAGTGCTTGGGCTTTAACTACAATTGAAGAACGCATATGGATTTGTTGAATAAGTTTTTAGGATTTGAGCTGCTTTCTATTGGGGAGTACAGCCTAAGGGTTGGGACTTTGGTGCTGGTGCTCCTCATTATCGTTTTGACGAAGCTGATTTTGTGGGGAATTAAAAAATCCATTTTCCGCAAAAAAAGAATCAGCAAGTTCAACGAAGGAAATATTTATTCCCTGTATCAGATCTTAACCTATATCGTCTGGGTGGTCGCCTTTGGTCTAATTCTGGAAACCCTCGGCATAAAAGTCTCCCTCTTAATTGCTGGTTCCGCCGCCCTACTGGTAGGCATAGGGCTGGGTTTGCAGCAGACCTTTAATGATATTGTTTCTGGCATCATCTTACTTTCCGAACGGTCGATCAGAGTAGCGGACATTCTGGAAATTGATGGGGGCATTTTAAAAATTCAGGAAATCGGCTTGCGTACCTCCAAAGGACTGAATACCGATGACATTTCCATAATTATCCCCAATTCATTGATCACCACCAATAAAGTCATCAACTGGAGTCACCAAAGAAAACAAAATCGCTTTAGAATTGAGGTTGGGGTAGCCTATGGAACAGATGTGGAGTTTGTCATCAAGATTCTGGAAGAAAGCGCCAGAGAACATCCTGAAGTAAATGCGGAGAAATTAGTAGAAGCAAGACTGGTGAATTTCGGGAATTCATCGCTGGATTTTCAAGTGCTTTTTTATAGCAGCACCATTTTTGGATCGGACCGCATGAAAAGTGATATCCGAAGAATCATCAACCGGAAATTTATCGAAAACAAAATTTCAATCCCTTTCCCTCAAATGGATGTGCACATAAGAACGAACGAGAAACGGGGGGAATAATACCCCTATTTAACAAACCTTATAGGTTTTATTTTTAACGTCAAACCACTTCCAGAATCTCTGTCGTACTGCCTCTAAAGGCTACTCTATCCCCTACCCTTTTTCCTTTCAAGGCGAGGACTAGCGGAGAATCAGCGGAGACGACCTGGATTTCTTGGTCAAGGTGCATTATTTTGCCCATGGAGGCGGCAATCCATATCCAGCCAAGAGGAATTTTAACCAAGGCTCCGGTGGTAACAATCGAAGAAGGATCTACCGATGTCTGCTCAATCATCTTTTCATTTCGATCCAACTGCACCTTCTGCTTTTCCAGTAAACCCCTGCTTTGGTTGATGCTTTCTCTGCCCGTTTCATATTTGTCTCCCATACTGCTTTTGGTGTCGGCATTGGAGGCTTCCTGTAAGGCCAGTAATTGCGATTCAAAGTCTGCCTTTTTTTCTGAAATTAAATCAAGAACGGCCTTTTTCAAGCCGGTTTTAAATGTACTGTCCATCAATGGAAAATGTAGCTGTTAGGTTGAATTAAAAATTATTTATCATTCATAAGGGTTTCTATTTCTTCAGGGTCTATAGGGATATTCCCCATAAGATCTGTGTAGCCATTGTCATTGATCACAATATTGTTTTCCAGCCTGATGCCAATTCCCTCTTCCAGCACATAGATGCCCGGCTCCACGGTAAATACCATGCCTGCATGAATCGGCTCATACATAGTGCCTACATCATGCACATCCAATCCCAAGTGATGAGAAGTACCATGCATAAAGTACTTTTTATAAGCTGGGTTTGAAGGATCTTGATTTTGAACATCTTTCTTGTCTATCAAGCCAAGGCTGATCAATTCGCCTTCCATGACAAGGCCTATTTCTTTGTGGTAGCTCTGAATGTCTATGCCCGGTCTGAGCATGTTCATGGCCTGCCGCTGTACGCGCAATACGGCATCATAAATTTGCCTTTGTCGCTTGGTAAAGCGACCATTGACCGGAATGGTTCTGGTCATGTCAGCATTGTAGTTGCCATATTCAGCCCCCACATCCATCAGGATCAAATCTCCATCCGCACAGGCTACGCTGTTGTCCAGGTAATGCAGTACACAAGCATTTCTACCAGACCCTATGATGGGTTCATAGGCAAAGCCCCTACTGCCACTTTTTATAAATTCATGCAGAAATTCCGCTTCAATTTCATATTCGAGAACTCCCGGCTTGACAAATTTCAATACTCTGCGAAAAGCCACATCCGTAATATCACAGGCTTTCTGAAGTTGAGTGATTTCTTCCGGTTCTTTAACTGCTCGGAATTTATGCATCAATGGCGCTAAACGATGGTATTGGTGCAGCGGATACTTTGCTCTGCACTCCTTAATGAAGCGCGCATCTCTGGTTTCTACTTCTACTACAGCCCTTAGGTGTTCATTGGTATTTAAGAACACATGTTTGCTAAGCTGCATTAAAGTGTTAAATACCGTATCGAAGTCGGTATTCCATTTTATGGTTTTAATCCCAGAAAGGGCTGCCGCCTCTTCCATGGTAAATTTATGTCCTTCCCAAATGGCGATATGCTCACTGGTCCGCTTGATAAAAAGTACTTCTCTAAGTGCCGGATCCGGAAAGTCCGGACAAATTACCAATATCGTCTCTTCCTGATCGATTCCACAAAGGTATAAAAGGTCATTGTTTTGCCTGAACTTCATGGTCCCATCCGCATTGGTGGGCAAGATGTCGTTGGAGTTGATAACTGCTAAAGAATTTGAAGGTAATTTGTCGGCAACTTTAGCCCTGTTTTTAATGTAAAGTGATGCTTTGGCAGGTTCGTATCTCATAAAATATTGGGTTTTGACAAAGGTAAAAAATATCCCTTGATCGCAAATTCAACTAGGTTAGGGAATTGGTGTTTTTTATCACTGCTTAATACAAGTAAGTAGTGACCGATTCCCTGCTGCGCCTTAAGTTAACAAATTTAATTCTCTAATGCCTTTTCGGTACCTGCAGTAAAGGTATAACGAAGTAAAACTTTGGTCACACTAGCCAGCAGCCCTGTAGCTATGGTCCATAACAAAGCCTCTTTAAGGGAATTTTTTTCCGGATAGGGGTTTTTGGGAGCTTCTTTACCTGTGCGTTTCTCATACAGTTCTTCCAAACCTTTCCGCACCAAATAGGCGCCAAGGATTGTTCCTCCGGTGATTACTGCTGATTGTAAATACTCCTTGTTTCGCTTTTTCATGGGTTAATGGTTTAAATTATAAACTTATAGTAGTTTAATAATCATGCCAAACCCCTGGATTTTCACCCATAATTTGGAATTAATTGCTCTTGCTATATTTTGAAGGGTGATTAGTTGAAGTTTTTTAAAGGATTCCAGTTCATAAACAAATCCCTCCCGACTATACAGGTCTGGTCCCTTTGACTAAGGGGGACTTGCGGGAAATGAGATTTAATGCTGATTTTGTATTCATCCATCGAGCCGAGTAGACTAATGCGTTTGCCGTATCCGTTAATCCGAAGGAATCTAAATCCCCCTTTCAAAAGGGGGACAAAGGGGGATTTATTACGTAAACTGTAACCCAATTGTAGTTTTTAAATCAGAATAGGTAAACCTATTTTAGGACCAAGCACCGTAAATTCAAAGCCCAACACTTCTATTCTATAGAAAACAATGATATCCTAAACCATTACGAAGAAGCCTGAAGGGCTTCAACAATAATAACCACGGGTGAAAACCCGTGGAAAATGAAATGTATATAATCCTGATTTTGGCGGCATTGTTGCCTTTTTTTCTGCAACAATGCTAACAAAATCATATCGACGTAATCGCTTTAATTTGACTAAACCATCGATTCATAACTTATACGATTCCTCAAAGGATTCCGGTTCTTATACAAATCCCTCCCGACTATACAGGTCTGGTCCCTTTGACTAAGAGGGACTTGCGGGAATTGGGGTTTAATGCTGATTTTGTATTCATCCATCGGGCTGAATAGACTAATGCGTTTACCGTATCCGTTAATCCGAACGAATCTAAATCCCCCTTTCAAAAGGGGGACAAAGGGGGATTTATTACGTAAACTGTAAACCAATTGTAGTTTTTAAACCAGAATAGGTAAACCTATTTTAGGACGAAGCACCGTAAATTCAAAGCCCAACACTTCTATTCTATAGAAAACAATGATATCCTAAACCATTACGAAGAAGCCTGAAGGGCTTCAACTATAATAGCCACGGGTGAAACCCGTGGAAAATGAAGGTATATAATCCTGATTTTGGCGGCATTGTTGCCTTTTTTTCTGCAACAATGCTAACAAAATCATATCGACGTAATCGCTTTAATTTGACTAAACCATCGATTCATAACTTATACGATTCCTCAAAGGATTCCAGTTCATAAACAAATCCCTCCCGACTATACAGGTCTGGTCCCTTTGACTAAGTGGGACTTGCGGGAAATGAGATTTAATGCTGATTTTGTATTCATCCATCGGGCTGAATAGACTATTGCGTTTACCGTATCCGTTAATCCGAACGAATCTAAATCCCCCTTTCAAAAGGGGGCCACAGGGGGATTTATTACGTAAACTGTAACCCAATTGTAGTTTTTAAATCAGAATAGATAAACCTATTTTAGGACGAAGCACCGTAAATTCAAAGCCCAATACTTCTATTCTATAGAAAACAATGATATCCTATACCATTACGAAGAAGCCTGAAGGGCTTCAACTATAATAGCCACGGGTGAAAACCCGTGGAAAATGAAGGTATATAATCCTGATTTTGGCGGCATTGTTGCCTTTTTTTCTGCAACAATGCTGACAAAATCATATCGACGTAATCGCTATAAGCTGACATTTTCTCAGAACTTTAAGACAAGCTCACAGCCCTAAAAACTTTTTAATATTTCCCGACTGCAAGTCCTCTCTGGTCTTTGCATCTGCCTCATCTTCCCTTAGTGAAGCTATTCTAAGCGCCCCTGTTTTGTAATCCAAGATTGGAGAATGCGTACCAAAACCAAACTTTTCCTTACCAAAGGTTTCCATCAATCCCGCCAAGTCTATGATATTCCTACCCGAGGTATCGAGGAACAAATCGGTCTTTTTGATCAATGCCAAATCATCCTTTTCCAAATGTGTACTCCCAGCTACATTCAACACCATAAACTTAGCATCAGGCACGGCTTTCACTATAGGCATAATATCGCTAAGTCTCCATTCATTGCTGATATCCAACCAGGAACTTGGACGGCTATCTACCATTCTCAATGTCAGGCCAACGGGTATACCCAAATCCCTGCACATTTTCACCAATTCAATACAAGCAGGATGGTCCAAATTGTAGCGGTGGTATTTAGGGAATATCCTGACCCCTTTCATTCCCAATTTGCTGGTGCTCTCCTTCAGGTCTGCTTTCCATCCCGAATAAACCGGATTAATCACTGCAAATGGGATCAAGCGATCTTTCCATTTCTTGTTGGTATTGATTTCATCATAGGTTTCCCGATTGGCAGCCTGGGTGTCTTTATAAAAAATCCCATTGATATTCGTCAAAACCGAGGCCGAGATACCATTGGCATCCATTCTTTCTACCAAGTCCTTACAAGTACTGTTTCTTACCTGACGAAAGGGCCAGTGGCCTATATATGCATTACTATCTATCCACATGGTTGCCTGACTTTTTAAGTACATTGTTATAATTATCAAAAAAGAGCTTTTTCCTTTGGGTCTCTGTAAGGTCAGCAGCCATTACATGTCCTACGCCCTGAAAAAAGCTATTGTCACAGCCAAAGAAGATCCTATCTTCACCTACATGCTCCATGGCATAAGGAATGATGTCTCCTTCATTATTACTTCCCGATACATCTACAAACACATTGGTATAAGGCGCTACAGCTTTACAGGCATCCAACCAATCGCCTCCACCAGCAAGGTGAGCCAATTGGAACATTGCCTCCGGATAGCGCTCCGCAATCATTACAAAATCATCTGGCGTAGAAACATTCTCAGGTTCTCTGGCATCGTAAATAACCCTGGACTTACCTATACCCATATGCATCAAGATGATCATTTTCATGTCGATGTATTTTTCGATAACTGGGTAGAACAAAGGATCACTTATTTTAACATGGTTGTAAAGTTTCAAACCTGTCATGCCATGGTCCATGCATCTTTTTATCTCTTCCATGGCCTCTTTAGGGAAGGCGGGGTTGATTGTGGGCTGGCCAATAAACCTATCGGGATATTTGGCCATAGACTTAATGATCAAATCATTGCAAGCAATAAACTCTTCAGGAAGACCTTTGCTACCCGGCGCCATCGGCCTTGAAATCACCAATTTTTCAATTCCCAATCGATCCGCAAAACCTATTTGGGTTTCTGGACTATCGGCTGTGGTGTAAACATGGGCATGGGAATCTATTTTCCTGTATTTCATGACCTCTTTCATAAGGTCATTCTCTTCTTGCGGTTTTTCCTTGCTTGTAAAACCCGTCATATGTACGCCCAATGCAATCCCTGAAACAGAAACGGCACCAGTCGAAAAAAACTTTCTTCTATTCATATTTTCTAACTGTTTTTTTGAAAGTTTAACAATCAATTCTGAATCGACACCTTGATCATGCCCTAGAACAATTCATTTACTCTTATATTTTTTTGGCATTCCCCAAGTTAAAGGGACAATGCTTCCATCCATGCAATTTTCCCGTTTTGGACAGAGGCAGCAGCAAAGTGGCCATTCAATATTTCCTTGCCCTTGCCATGTTCAATGCTCATTTCTCCATTGCCATGCATGGACATAATATAGTCTTTTCCTAAAGAAGTTTCCACCTCTACAACTCCATTGATGTCCACGAGTACTACATTTTTGACAAATGACTCCTCTCCGTCGAAGCCCTCAAAGACCGAAACAAAAGTCTGTAAGCCCTCTCCTCTTTTCCGCCTTACAAAATAAGGCAGTGTGGTGCCAATATCTGCATTCTTCCAATCTTTTTGTCCCCAGCCATCGCCAACAAACATCTCCTCCCCTTCCTGTCCCAAGCACCAGGCCCGAGTAGTCAATCCATACTTATTTTTCCATTCACTGGTCCAGGTTGCATTGCCATCAATCGTTCTGATTTGCTTGAAATCATAAAGGGTCAATCCAGCCTTCTCTACGGGAGAAATACCGCTTATTGTTAGTGAATTACTCGAAGCGTGGAAAACATAATCCTGAATTTCACCACCCTGTACCCTAAAGAAATCCACCACATAACTGTGCCCGTTTCCATGATCGACCAATACAGCCGTTCGCTTGTAAACCGAAGCCTGGGCATAGGCCGTTGAAGCCATTTCCATTATTTTGACTTTAGGAAAGGTTTTGAACAACAAAATTTCTCCCCCTCTTCCTTTACTCATCTGGTTTTCTTCATCGATCAGCACCGTATTGTGCGCCAGGGCCCTGATATTGTTGGGCTTAAATGGATGATCCCATAAATACCCTAGGTCTGAAAGTAAGGCAGTATCTTTTTTCCAATAGTAAAGGTTAAGGCTGTCATTTTCATGGTGAATACCCCAAGGGCTAGCACTCAATAACAATAAGCTTTCCCTACCGTCAAGCCCCGTTCTAAGGTGGCCAATTTGCAGATTTGGCGGGCACCAATCTGAGAGCGATAAGACAGCTCCTTTTTCCTTTTCCAGCTTTGGCTTTCTATAATACATGGAGAAAGACAAAGCACCATTGGGCTTGGTAAGGTCATAGGGAAGTCGAAGTACGGGTTCTACCTCACTGTCTGTAAATGCACTGTTAAACCTCGCTGATCCACTGTGTAAAAGAAGTTCATCCCCGCAAAGTTCTTTTAGCAAGGCGAGGTATTCCTTTTTCTCCGGATAATTGGCGACCATTAACTCCACATAAGCCACATCAAGTGTGGTATTTTCGAAAGAGTCAGCATAGGGTGGGTATTTTAAATCTCCTTGCAAGCCATTGAAAAAGGCCTCCCAAACCAGTTTATAATTGCTATCATGGTAAAGGTCTAAATCGTCTATTCGATGTCTCGCCTTGTCCTTATATCCTGAGGGGTCTGAATACCCATGAGCGGCTTGTGCCATGTCCCAAATTCCTCCCAAGGTCATCAAGCCATAGAAAGGGGATTCGCTGGTAGTTCCATCAGGCAAATACCAGCCATCGACCGTCATGTTAAATCCTTCAAGTCCAAACCTAACCAAACCCGGATGTCCTACACACATTCCAACCAGGGCTACAGCGGTTCGGTTACTGACAGATTTATTGTTCAATCTCTTGTCGCAAACCAGCAAAATGGTACTTTCAAGAAGCAGGTCTTTTTCTATTTTGCGTTTGTCTTTTTCAGTATAAAGAGGCCTTCCATCGGACTTCTTTGCCTGACAAGTGAGGTCATAGGCTGTGACAACTTTTCTCACAAAATCAGATTCCAAGCCTACTCCACTTGCCCTTCCTGCACTCCAAAATCCTGTCCAAAGGTAATTATCTGGCACATTGGGCGGAGGGCAAAGCTCTGGCTCGGGAAGTTTCATCATATTGAGTGCTGCCGTTTTTGGATCCATGTCCGCATATTCCCCATAACCCACGTGTACAAGCCAGCCCGGATAGCATTTGGCTAGCCGAAGTAGAATCTCTCTACAGGAGGCGGCATAGCTAATGTCTTCGGTAAGTAAATACCCTTCTGCCAGGGTTTTGCAAAAGCCTGCGATCCATTGTACTTTCCTGGACCTTATATTGGCCGTAAAGCTTGGTCTGCCCTCTTTGTATTTGAAGATCACAAAGGGATCTCCACCACAATAAGTTAGTTTTTGAGGCTTCCCCCAAGTTGTCGTTAGGACAATTTCCTCTGGATATTCACTGTTAGGAAATACCGCATCACACTCAGTACATTGGATTTCCTCTGGATTTTCCACATCCCAACTCCACAAACCATGAGGATGAACCGGCAAGCCTTTGTCTCTACAAGAAGGGCAAGGTGTCCAAAGCGGGTCACCAGGAGTTGTTTCTTCCACCATACTATTGAGAAAGTCTGGTGTGATCTTGCCAATATGCTCCTTTATGATCGCGTCAATCCGATCAAAATGAACCCTGGCCCAATCGTAATTTTTAATGTTTTCTTTAGCGGCTTGCAGGTTGTCTTCCTTGATTGTCAGGCAAGGATGATTGACTGAGAGTCTGTATTTTTCCCAATCGGACCAGTCAAGTAATTGCTCGGTATCTGGATAGCCATAATATTTTGAAGGGTTTGATGAAACAGCCATGGGGCTTAAATACATTCCTAATCCCAAAAGCGCACTCTGTTTCAAAAAGTCCCTTCTATTCGCTGATTTTTTATCCATGATTGAGCGTTTAAATTGCCTTCTACTTCTGTAATTATTTTTTGTAAAGCCCTAAAAATCGGCCATCATCTGGTTAATTCGGCTAAATATTTTTGATTCCAGGGTTGGTTTCCATGTTCCCGGATGACCAAAAGCGATTTGTGAAGTAGCTCCTTCGTAACCGCCTTCGTTCAACACCGTTCTGGTAGGAATATATGCCATCACATCGTTTGAATAGCCAAGGACAAATAACTCTTTCCCATACTGGGTTTTCAATTTCACGGAGTAGTCCACAACAGGCTCCCCACCCAATGCAATCATGAATTGATCACCCAATTTCCAAATCTGTATGGGATAGGGATAGGTAGTATTCACCTCATTATTCTTCACCTTTTCATACATCATCTTGGCCCATCGCTGGTAATGCCCACTGCTCTCCTTGATCATCTTTTCCAAGATTTCATTGGAAGGTGGCTCATTTATTCCCAGCTCAACCTCTGTATAAGCTGTCTGTAAATGTGCTTCCAAAGGCTTCATTTCTTCTTCCAGCACACTTTCTACAGCTGCCGCCAGTTCTTTTCCATACTTCCTAGCCAAAGGAATGGTCCTTCGTGGCAATGGGTTTTGGTCGGCTCCTGCTCCTTGAAAAAACATTGCGGTAGCCTCAGGATACCTTTTCTCCAATTCAATCTGCGCAAAACCCGGATAATCTCCCGACCACTGCGTTACAGATAAAACGGTTGCATGGCACGCGTAACCAAAGGTAATGGCCTTGATATTGTCATCCATATCGGTAACTTTCAGTACCGGGACGGCATAATCATTCGGCCCAACCATGTCAGATACTATATCAATGGCAGCTTCTGTGTTATTTCTTCGGTTTACCTGAAACCTGGCTACTCCATTCTCTGAATAAATCTTTGCCGGTGCCAATCCTTTCAATACTTCCCCTACCAGTGCGACCATTTGTTCCTCCAGCCATGCCGTATAATCAATGACTTTTTGGACCTCGGTATCACTCAAAGGATACACGTGGTACAGGTAATCTTTAAGAACTGGGCCGGAATGGGAATGAGAAAAATTTAACAACACGGCAGCATCAGGAAGTGAGTAGCGTTTCTTTATTTCATCCTTAATTCTTCTGGACATGTCACGAGGCATGCCGGAAAGGTCACTGGTAATAAGAACAGCGGTATTATTATCCGCATCCTGAATGGCAAGTGCTTTGGACCATATAGGGTGAATGGTTCCTTCGGAAGGCCCTATTCTTGAAGCAAATCCTGCCATCCACATGGGAACTTTAGGCGTAATGTCTACTTTTGCCACATTTGCTTTCCATTGGGCAGAAGAATCTTGCGCAAATAATAGAGAGGCGCTTAAAAAGCTGGAACCTATGAGTACTAAAATAGATAGGTACTTAAAGCTGATAATTTTTTTGTTATTTCTCATGGCGCTACTAAGGGATATTCCACGGTTTTAATACCTAAACTTTCAGCAAGCGCTGTCGCTTCTGAAATTATATTGTCTTCTATTGAAGCATCCCACTGCGTAGTGAATATGGGGGATCTGTTGGCTTCATACCCGCCTTCAGCAAGGACTTTCCTAGTGGGAATATAGCCCATCACATCATTGGAATAGCCCATCACAATGATATCCGGGCCAAAAATCTTTTTCAGTTCCAAGGAATAGCCGACAAGGAGTTCACCTCCAAAAGCAAAAATAGGTTGATTGCCTATTTTCCAGGCTTGAACAGGATAAGGATACGAATCTTTGATTTTTTCTCCTTTGTCCAGTTTTGAAATTAGAACTTTTGCATTTTCCTTTAGGTAATCCGGGTATCCTGGGGTTGCGCCACTGATTATATCTTCCAGTTCCGCTTTGGTAGGAACGGCTTTAGCGAAGGTCAGGTCTATTTCTGAATAGGCCGTTGATAGTGTTCCTTCTAAAACATTCATGTCTTCATTTAAAACGCGTTCTACAGCTGCTGCCAGCTCTTTGCCATATTGCTGTGCCAGGGGAACGGATCGCCTTGGCAGTGGATTTTGATCAGCACCTGCTCCTTGGAAAAACAAGGCGGTAGTACCGGGGTAGAGCTTCTCCAGTTCTATCTGAGCGAAACCTGCATAGTCCCCTGATAGCTGGTAATCAGACAGAACAGTAGGATGGCAAGCATAGCCAAAAAGTATTGCTTTAATCTCTCCTTTTTGGTCTTCGACTTTTATGACAGGGACAGCATAATCGTTGGGACCTTTTAATTCAGTTTGGGCGTTTAATTGGGCTTCTTTGTTATTTCTTCTGTTGACCTGAAGTCTGGTTACCCCATTTTCAGAAGACAAGGTTACGGGTTCTAGTGCCATGATGGCATTGCCTACCAATTCCACTATTTCTCGCTTTACTCTGCCTGCATATTGATGTATTTTATTGTATTCGTCTTTACTAAGTTGGAATTCATATCGCGGATAGTCCGTCTCTGGGCCGGTATGTGTATGCGAACTGTTGAGAATTACCTGACCCCTTGAAAGCCCATATTTCTCTTTCAATTGGTCTCTTATCATATCGGATAAAAATTTTCTAAAAGCCAGCAAATCTGTGGTCACTATAACAGCGAGTTTACCATTGGGATCTTCTATTGCAAGGGCTTTTGCCCATATGGAATGTCTAACCCCCTCAGATGGATGATTTCTGGAGGCATAGCCTCCCATCCATATGGATTCCTTTGGGGTAATTTCAACGCTACCTACACCTGCTTTCCAGGAGGAATTGTTTTGTTGTGAATATGCCTCTTGGCCAAACAGCAAAATTGTTAATCCGAAAAAAATAAGGTGACAGGATCTTGGGTAGATTATTTTCATGAGTCAATATTTAATGGAACGTATTTAATCGCTTTAAAACCTATTAAACTAAAGGGTTTTAATCCCCTTCTCAGGTGATGCTATCATAAGAAAGATCCTCAATTTGGTTTGAAGAGCAACGCTCTTATAATCTGGTAGAAGATCACAATGTTAGGCTGGTATTGAAATGATTTCATTACCTAATAGAATAGTTATAAGATGTTTTGGGTTTAAAATGCTTGAAAGTATAATAGTATCAAAATACTTCAGATAAAATTAGTCAGCAAAAAATAATAGGTCTTTTTCCCCACATTCGTGGAATTGAATCAGGAATTGATTCTTGATGAAAGGGATTGGAAAAAAAATCCCTCTGCTAAAAATTTAACAGAGGGATTTAATTAACTATTCAATAGTTTCCAATGGTGGAATATTGTTCTCAGAACCCACATAACCTTCATTTTGGTTAATGGTCCCTAAGGAGTTTGCTGTGATTACATTATTGTCAATTGGCCATAACACATGGAATGGAGCAATTGCAGGTGTGTTTCCTATAACTATAGGCTTGATAGTGTACATGATGTTTTTTTCCATGATTCTATCGTACCACCAGTTATTGTCTGCAAAACTTGCAAGGCTATATCCACCCAGGTTTTGAGAAGCCATGATGTAGGATACTCTAACCATTTCTGAATGGCGAGGCGTTTCCAAAAACAACTCTCGAGCTCTTTCGTCAAAGATATATTCTATCGTTACATCTGAGGCACCTATTGGAAGCGCATTGGCTCTATTTCTAACCTTATTGATATCCGCTGCTGCTTCTGCCATTTGGTTTTTCCAATAGTAAGCTTCTGCACGAAGTAGATAGGTTTCGGCTAGTCTAAAGATGTACCAGTCTCCATTTCCACCCATAGGAACTGCTGTGGAAGATTGTTGTGGTACATAAGTTTTGTAAAAGGGAAGTGGGAAATGCTTGTACACCGAATCCTGTGGAGCCGTCATGTACATTGGATTAACAGGCTTTCCAAAATCAACAGATTCAGGATTGGTATAAACAAGTTCGTGTTTGTCTATCCAGTTGATATCACTTCTTCGAAGATCAGGTGTATTGGTATAATCAAAACCATTTTCTTCCCATATTTCATAAAAACCATAAGGGGTAGAAATCATGTCTGGGTTTCCTCTTCCTAAAGAATCATACCTTGGTCCACTGTCAAAAGTACCTCTTAAACCTTCACTATCTCTAATAGAAGAATGCCACCAGGAAGAATGGAAATGTCTCATGGTATATAAACCAGCAGTTTGAGCACCTGAGGGAGCCTCAAATCTATCTACCATGGACAAAATGTTTTCTGTATTTTGATTACTGTTTTTATTTTCCGGACGGTGAAGATCCCAAATAACGTTTTTCTCAGCGATATCCCCTTCAGAACCAAATCTATCTTCAACCAATGCATAATTGCCATTGATAACTGCTGAAGAAGAGGCAATGGCTTTATCAAATTCCATATTGGCAAGGTAAACCTTGGTCAACAAATGGTTACCAGCACCTTTAGTTATTGCTCCTGGAACTGCTGTTTCAGGCAACCATTGTACAGCGAACTCTAAATCTGATTGAATTTTATCAAGAATGGCCCAACGGCTATGGGTTTGGTAATCCAATCTAACACCTCTTACTTCTTCTCCAACAAATGGTACATCACCATAAGCATTGATCAACCAGTAATACCAATAAGCCCTGTGCCATAAACTTTCGGCAAGAATTTTATTTTTAGTAGCATCATCATCCCATTCAATGTCATCAATTCTGCCAATAACAACGTTGGCATTTTTGATAAATTCGAACGACTCAGAAAAAAGAGGTACAAAGGTATAGTATCTATCAAAGAAAGGAGTGGTTTGAAACCAATCCATTTGAAAAGTAGGAGTTCCTGCTTCAGATGAAGACCATTCTCCTACCATATAATGCCTTCTACTCCCTGTAACACCCTCAGTAAGGGCTTTTCTCATGGTAACCAAACCAGCTTCATATCCTGCTGCATCTATAAATACATTTTCCGGTGCAAAAAAGGAGAGCGGTTTTTGATCCAGTAAATCTTCTGAGCAGGAAAATGCCAGGCAACTTACCAGAAAAAGGAACAAATATTGTTTTATATATTTCATAATATTTAAATCTTTTTGGTACTAAACATTAAAGCGAAAGGTTGATACCTGCAGAAAACGATTTTGGCATTGGTGTGTTTCCTAAAACAGGTCGATCACCCGGTTCATCAGGAATACTGGTGGATTCAGGATCCCATCCTGGCCATTTAGTAAAAGTCAGAAGGTTACGTGCAGAAACAAACACTCTGATACTTTTTGTTTGCAACTTTTCTGCGATATAGGAAGGAATATTGTAGGACAAAGAAACGTCCTGTACCCTAAGGAATCCTAAGGATTTAAACACCCTTAAACCTCCACCATATGCACCATGAACTTCGGAAGTACGCGCATATTCATTTTCTCCATTAGTTGGTGTCCAGTAAGGGATATCCATGATATTGATTCTATCATAAGTTGAGGACTCATGCGTTGCATAGGTAAACTCTCCAATATGTCCTAAATCAGCTCTCAAGAAAATAGTTGCAGTGAAATCTTTAAGGAAAGTGAAATCATTTCTTAAACCCAAACGGTATCTAGGTCTGGTATGTCCGATAAACTGTTTGTCAACCAAAGCATCATACACTCCATCATTATTTACATCCTCTGATTTGTAATCACCAGGCTGCATATTGTAAACAGCTGCTTCGTCAGCTTCATCCAATTGCCAAACACCTTGTACATTATAATCCCATACTACATCAATTGCCTGTCCTGGGAACCATTGATTGGTATAATCAGGAACTTCTCTGGTAACAGTTTCACCTCCAATGATTACCTCTTCAGTATCACCAAATAATTTAACAATTTTGTTTCTGTTCAATGAGAACACAAAATTGGATTTCCATAAAATATTAGGACGGTTTACGTTTACTGTATTAATGGTGATATCCAATCCTTTATTTCTTAATTCACCTAAGTTCGCAGTGATGCTGGAAAAGCCGGTTATTTCAGGCAATTGCCTGTTCATCAACAAATCAGTGGTAGTCATGTCATAGAATTCTGTAGAAACATCAATTCTATTTTCTAACAATCCCAAATCCAAACCAATATTGTAAGACTCGGTTTTTTCCCACCTCAAACCTTGGTTTGCCAATGTATTGTTGTACAATCCTAGTTGAACATTGGTTCCATCATAGTACAAGTTGGTACCAATTTGTGCCAAAGAAGAATAAATACCGATATCCCTGTTACCATTGACACCCCAAGAACCTCTAAGTTTCAATAAACTGATTGCTGTATTCTGAGGGAAGAAAGGTTCTTCAGAAACGATCCATCCTAAAGCCACGGCTGGAAAAGTCGCTACGTTATTGTCTGCACCAAAAGCAGAGTAACCATCTCTTCTTACTGAAGTGGTCAACAAGTACCTGTCTAAATAGGTATAGTTAAGTCTTGCCATGTAGGCATTTCCACCAGCTTCAGTATCCTTAGTTTCAACAAGTGGTCTTGCACCAAACTGAAGCCCATTGTATCCTAAGGCTTGGTTAGGTTGGAAAGTTTGATTTTCTCCATAAGAATTAAATGTCTTGGTTTGTTCAGCATTGTAAAGCAAGGTTACATTAAAATTATGATCACCTATTTCTTTGCTCCAAGTCAAGATATTATCAACCATCCATGCATTCAAAGAATAATCCGTTCTCGTACCATATCCATCCAATCTGTCTCTACCACCAACAATGGTTTCAGGTCCCCAGAAATTATAATTCTTTTGGAAGTTGAATCGAGGCTGGTAAGACAATTTGTACTGAATACCAAAAGGCAATTTCACATTCGCATACAAAGAAGCGAAAACACCAGTAGTCTTATTAAGTCTTTCCTGATACGTATTATTGATCAATGGATTTACAATGATCGGATATCCATGAGGATACCAATTCAAACTCCCATCTTCCTCATACTTAGAACTATAAGGGCTGATTGAGGCAAAATTCATACTAGCTGGAACAGAGCTATTATCGGTATTTGAGAATTGCGTGTTAGTACCCACATTTAACCAATCGGTTACCTTAAAGTCTAAATTCAACCTAGATCTAATAGAGCTAAAATCATCACCCACCAAATAATTTTGGTTATCTACATAACCCAAAGACCAGTAGTATTGGAATTTTTCATCTCCACCACTAATACTTAAATCATAATCTTGTCTTACACCATTACGAGTGGCTTCATTCATCCAATTGGTAGTATTACCGGCAAGATATTGATCTATCTCAGTATCAAAGAAATTAAGTCTGTTCAAGTACTCCAAAGTATTGTCTGAATTTGAATTGGCATTGGCATTTCTCCATTGATCAAGGGAAACACCATCTGATAGGCTAGCAGGATCATCCCAATAGTAATCAGGACGATCAGCAACACCTAAGGTCCTAAAGAAATCTCTTCTAAAGTCCTCATATTGTTCAGCATTTTTTGGTCCGAAATTTTTATTGGTATAGGTGTTGATACCAGTTTTGGCTGAGAAATTAATAGTTGGCGCACCGGATTTACCTTTAATAGTAGTTATCATTACCACACCGGAAGCTGCCTTAGATCCAAAAACTGCAGCGGAACTCGCATCTTTTAAGATATCAATTGACTCAATATCATTTGGGTTAATATCGGAAAGAGCACCATAAAAGATCACACCATCTACCACGATTAATGGTGAGGTTCCACCATTGAGAGAAGTAGGTCCCCTTACCTCTAAAGAAGTCCCACCAGAAGCAGAAGTTCCTTGGCTACCATAAAAACCGGCTACTGTACCTGCTAACATATCAGAAACCTGAGTCAATGGTTGGTTCTTAAATGTAGCTGCATCCACACGGGTTACCGCACCTGTAAGGTCACTTTTCTTTTGAGTACCATAACCTACAACAACAACCTCATTTAAGTCTGTTGCACTAGTTGTTAATCGTACATCTATTGTAGTCTGGTTACCTACTTTAATTTCTTGATTCAAAAATCCTATAAAAGAGTAAACCAATGTGGCCTCACTATTAGGAACACTTATTGAATAAGTTCCATCAATATCCGTTATGGTACCGATACCGGAACCTTTCAAAAGAATATTAACACCCGGTAAAGTTTCACTGTTTGAAGCATCCATGACCACTCCAGTAACAGTAACTTCGTTCTGTGCTTGTGCACCTGAAACCCCTACAAAAGAGACTCCTAACAGTACCCAAAAACTAAAAGCCAATCCGCGCAATTTCCCTTTGCTAGGCAGGCTATAAGGTTTTGAAAAAGCAGCTACTTGCTTTTTAAATTTGGTAAGAATTTTTATCATAACATTGAATTTTGGTTTGTGAATCTCCTTTACATCTCTTTACTGATTTTTAAAACCAATAAATACATTTAAAGGAACAAAGTGGATTAAGTAGATTATTTTTTCATTAAATATTTGACCATATTTCATCTAAATATTATTTCTTGGTCCTGAAATACGCTTAAAAGTTATTACAATTATTTTTAATACTAATAAAACTAAAAAATTAAGTTTGTTTTATTTTACATTGATGGTTAAAAAATCAAGTCATTAGAAGAATTACAATCGATTTTTTTGTAATAAATTCAAGTTTTATTTACACTTGAAAAATAATGAAAGCCCATTTAATAGGAATATTAAATGCTTAAAATGATAAAGGGATCATTTTAAACCTATTTGGTTGGGAAAAAGTAATTTTAAATCATAATAGCCAACAATGTATGGAACCCCCTTCCCTATATTATGCCCTCGAAATAGAATAATAACAGATTATTCATCTCCTTAAAACCCTTATTAAGCATGGCAATATTTAATTACTTAAAGGAATCAAAAAAATAATAATCGAGAAAGTGAAAAGTGACCCAAGGCCTGGACATGATACAGCTTTCGGCAATCCTAAATAGCACTTGCCACATGTTCCCATTGAAAAGCTTTTCGCATTTCTAAAAAGCTTGCTCACCACTTTGCGGTTGACCTAGTGTGATATTTATTATTACCGGCTTTTCCAAGTATTACTAAAGTAGATTTGCTCTTCTCATACCAAAGGGAACAGCAACAAATAACTTTATGAGCAAACTGTAACCGCTTACAGGCTTAGCAATGTCCTATTTTGGGATTTTGGTTGCTTTTAAATTAAATAAGAGATGGATTTAGAAATCTCTATTTAAGAATAATGGCATCGCCATTTTGAAAAAAAATATTAGGTTATTCACCTCATTTACACTAACTTATAACCTAATTAATTTTAATTTAAATTATTTTAATTGATAAAGCGGGAAATTAACTTTGCTAACAGAAGCTAGTTATTCGTGAACATCTCTCTATAGGGAGTGAGAAATAATTGTTCTAAAACACAGCATGTCCAGCCCTTCAAAAAGGGCTTGGCCCAGCCGAATTATTAGACTACCATCAACTCGAAAATATATACATTTCATTAATAAAATCATTTTGGAAATTTACCTTAACAATAGTCCCAAATAGATTTTAAGTCCCCTTTCTTTATCAAGGGACTATTAATAATTAAGAAAAGGCTCTATGTCTGTTATCATTCTTTTATAACAGTATAAAAGACCAATAACCTTGACATATCTCAATCTTTAATTGGGCAAAACAGGTTATAATGGTGTATTAAGTTTTCATTTGTTGTCTTTTATAGACAATCCTACCAATTAGAAATTATTCTATAAGGCGATTTACCCTTTCCATATAAAGAGCCTTTTTTATTTACGGGTAATTTTCTAAATTAAAAGCTATTACTTTAACCCTCAAACCATGAAATGCAAAGAAATCAGATTACCTCAGGACCTTGATAAATCCTTTATTGTTTTTAGGGAAAAAGGACAGTATATCCCCTGTCCATGGCATTTTCACCCTGAATATGAGTTGGTACTGGTTTTGAAAAGTACTGGCAAGAGAATGGTAGGTGACCATATAGGGAATTTTCAAACTGGAGATTTGGTTTTAGTTGGGCCTTATTTACCCCATGTTTGGTCAAATGACCCCATTTATGTCAATGGACAAGCCACAGAGGAGGCGGATGCATTGGTGATCCAATTTAAAGAAGACTTTTTAGGTGGTGATTTCCTCAACCTTCCTGAAATGGAACCCTTCAGAAACTTTCAGAAGCTTTCGAGAAGAGGGATGGCCTTTTATGGGAAAACAAAGGAGCAAATTAATCCATTGATTATGGAAATGATCCATATGAACGGGATACAAAGGTTATCCAATTTGCTCTCCATATTTGACATTCTGGCCCATACAATGGAATACGAATTACTGGCAAGCCCCGTATATGTGGCTCAGTTGGATCCGCCCAATACGGATAGGGTATCAAAAGTTAAAAATTATATACTGAACAATTTCAATAGGGACATCAGCCTGGCAGAGGTTGCCTCCATTGCAAACATGGCCGTTTCGACATTTTGCATTTTCTTTAAGGACCAATACCGGATTACATTTGTGGAGTATTTAAATTCAATTCGGATAGGACATGCCTGCAAATTGCTAATGGAGCAGAATGATAGCATCCTGGAAGTGGCTTATAAAAGTGGCTTTAATAACCTGGCCAACTTCAACCGACAATTTAAAAAATTTAAAGCCATGACTCCCTCTCAATTCAAGAAAACCATAAATGAGACCGAAATGGCCTCTTAAATAGGTTCCCAATAAATATTGCTCTCATAGCCGCGGAGTCGCAAGAAATGTTTTCTACGTGCAGCCCCCTGGTTCAGTGAATGGACATTAAATGATTTTGACAATATTCTTTACTTTTTTCTGCAAAAAACCTGACAAAATCTTTGAATCCGCGTTTATTTATTTCTCAACGACCTTTCCAAGGCAAATTCGAAACCCATCCCGTGAATCTGAGTAAGAAGTACTATGAAGGCCTAACCTTACCGCAGATCTGGCATTTCCTGGTACGTCATAATAATTTCCTCCACGACAAACAGGTTTATAATTCTGGTCAACGGAATAAAATGCCTCATGCCCGCCTTTTGGATCAAAGTGATCCAGGACAATTTCCCAAACATTCCCCAACATGTCTGACATACCAAATCCATTTCTACCTTTCTCTCCATATTGGTCAACCGGAGACACGAAAGAAAAACCATCACTCCATGGCACTTTAGCCAATGGCCATGTCTTGTTCCTTCCCGGTAAAAAATCAACACTTGAAATATTTAAACGTCCTTCTCCATCCCTGAGGTCATTTCCCCACCAAAAATAAGTACTTCCTTCATTTCCTCCACGACAGGCATATGCCCATTCCGCCTCAGTAGGTAGTCGGTATTCCATTCCCTCCGGAAGTCTACCTGCTGCTCTTTCCTTATCTGTCAACCAAGCCCCAAAGGCATTTCCATCATTCCAGCTAACACATACTACCGGATAATCATCTCTCAGTGGAAAGCCAAAATTCGGATCTCTCCAACTTTTATCTTCTGCTTTGATCCATGGATGAGGAGGTGCTAAGCCTGAGATTTTCCATTCCGGATCAAAAACCTGGGTCATGCCTCCTGGTTTTTCAGCATCGGTAATGTATCCACTTTCCTTTACAAATTGTCTGAATTGTCCTACTGTAACTTCAGTCCTACCCATCCAAAACCCATTCTTCACTTCCATGGGGCGAGGGTATTCACCTTCATAAGACTCTCTTTCGGTACCTGCAGTTGCTCCTCCTTCAGGTCCTGTGGCCCAGGCTTTTTCTTCTGGCGTGCTTCCCATGTGAAATTTACCTGCAGGTAGATAAACAATCTCAAGAGAAACGGCATTGCCCAAATCAATATTTTTGGATTTTGGGTCGGCTTTGTTTGGATCCAAATCCTTAGAAAGCAAACTGGCTGGGCTTACCGATTTGTTTGGTGAATAATAAATTGAAGGGCCTATCAAAACGCCCATTCCCAATAAAGACAATACAAGCAAACTTTTCATAAGATTATTATTTTCAGTTCCCGATTACTTTTTGAAAAAAAATGGTCTTGCAACTGCATTTCCAAGACCATCTCTCACGCTAATATACTTTTGGCAATAGGCTGCGAAAATTGAGATGGAAGCCATCCAGATTCAATTGCATTTTGTTATTTCTGTGATTTCTTTGAGGAAAACCATTTTTTCAATTGGGTTTCAGGAGTAAGTCCCTGATTAAGTGCAAGGCGCATCCATGCATAATAAATTACTCCCGTCGTTATCATTCCATTTATTAATGAGATGAAAAACTCCTGACTAAAATATCCCACTAAAAATCCTATAATCCACGCCAAAAAGGCTGCGGGATTGATTACCATATCGGGTTTGCCATCGGCCTTTTCATAGAGATCTCTTTTTTCAGGAAATAACCAATAATCTATAATCACCGTCATGGCAATGGGACCAATCACCCAAGACAAGAACTGAAGGAAGAAGTTGAATATTTGATCAGGTCCATACCAGGCAAAAAACAAAGCAATTCCCCATGAAATAAGTAACACGAGCTTTCTGTTTTTCTCTTCAGTCTTATATTTTGGCATTGGAGGAGTTGACATCATATTGGCTCCGAAATAAATCGCTGCCATGGCAGTAGACCAGGAACCCAGGAATATGGCAAGGAAAGAAATTTCCAAAAGACCGAACTGGTCCATAATTAGGAAAATATTCCACTCTCCGGTAGCAAGCGCACCTAGTGTAGCACCGATGTATTGAAAGACCATCATTACGCCATAGGTCAAAAACAAACCTATTGCTGCCTGTTTCCCAGTTTTATAAAACCTTGTAAAATCGGATATTACTGTATTCGCATGCAACCATCCACCAGCTGCAGCGGTGAAAACAACAAAAGAAGAAGCGGAAGCTACCGGAGATTTATCAATAATTGCCATTAATCCACCACCAGCATCCAATGCGCCCCAAACGGTAACAATCAAAATAAATACTATCGCAGGAACAGCCAAATAATTCACATAGGCGATCCATTTCATGGTTTTGTAGGCAGGAATAAGGAATAATATGGCCATTAAGAGCGTAATTCCATAAAAGAGCACCGGAGAATCAAGGCTTACCCCAATTATCCCCGTAAAAGAATCCCTGGTTAAGTTTAAGATCACCGCAAACCAAATGACAGTGGTAATGGCTATTATAAAATTTGGAAGCAAAACCCCCTTGACACCATAGGAATACCTGAAAATCATGGCGCTGGTATACCCGGTTCTTGCTCCTATTATCCCAATTAAAATGGCCACTAAACTGTTAAAAACACCTGCCATGGCAATAACAATGACAGCATCTTTAAATGCCAGTTGGGACCCTACCAGTCCCCCTACCAGCAAACTGGTAACGGTAAGAACTAGACCCCAAAGGATAAAGGTGTTGCTCCAAAAGCCCAGGCGTTTGGAAGCAGGTAATCTAGACCTGACTTCGTCTCCTCTTTCTAATTCATTTTCAATAGTTGTTTCTTTCATGGAGGTTTTAATTTTTACATTGATATTTAAACAAAATCATAATTTTCTATAACCATATTTATTACCTAATTGAAGACATTCCATCCAAGGCAAAATGGCCTCGGAGGCGGTATTGTCCATAAGGCTAGTAGCCGCCACATTGACACCTAACTGGAGAGAAGCCTCCATCTGCCAACCTTCATGCATCCCAGCCAAAACTCCGGCAGCAAATGCATCTCCGGCACCAACTGTCCCTTTCACCAATGTTTTAGGCATTTTTATACATGGCTGAAGAATTTGATGCCCCTCTTTATTCATTGCCAGGGCCCCATTGGGAAAATGTATGACCACCCAACTAAGCACGCCCATATCAAGGAGTTTTTTTGCAGCTTTAAAACCATTGGCAATCATAAAGACGTGGTCGGTGTCCAATAATTGAATTCCAGTAAGGTTATGCGCTTCCAGCTCATTGATAAAAAGGAAATCAATAAAAGGAAGTGAAGAAGGAATCACCTCCGTATACCGATCTGATTGTTCACTTACAATATCAGCAGAGGTATACATTCCTGCCTCCTTTGCCCTTCTTAAAACTTTCGCAGCTCCGGAAAGCCCATCCGATTGAATTCTGTCCAAATTATCCAATAAAAGCAAATAGCCTAAATGGAAAAATTTCGCCTTCGAAACCTCAAAATCAAAATCATCCTCTTCCAATAAAGCATTGGCCCCACGGTGGTGAAAAAAGGTTCGTTTTCCTGTAGAACAAACCGTCATCACATCAGTAAAGGAGGTATCTACTCCTTTCAAACGCTTCATTTGTCTGGTTTCTAAACCCAACCTTTCACATTGATCCAAAATATCGTCACCGTATTCATCGTCACCCAACACGCCTACCCCTTCGAGTGGAATTGAAAAGTCCATTTTACGAATGGCTTTCAACACATTGAAAGGAGCGCCTCCGTTTCCTGAATTTTGGCTTATAATATTGGCCAGGGCATTTTCATTTGGATACACATCAATCATTTTGATGAAATCCAAAATCCAATTCCCCCCAGCCAATATGCCTACTCTATTGCTTTTTTCCATTATTTCATCGAGTCAAATCCAGCTATAGGTGATTTTGTGAAATAACAATTTATTGCATTTGCCATCTAACAATATTTAAGGTATAACAATGGCTGATTTTGTTTCGTGAGACTTTAAGGCTGCAGCAAAAACCTGATGGCTCATAACTGCTTCTTCGGGAGTTACACACCCCAGTCTTCCTTCCAGGAATCCTTCTCTTTCAGCAAAATAGGCAGCTAGCATCTGCATGAAACAATCAGTGAATCCAGGTTCAAATATTCCACCTGTAATAGTGGTAAATGGAACCTGAAAACCCAGGTCAACTCTTTGCCAAACCTGCTCTTTTTCCCGACTGAATTTCCATAACACTTTGGTATCTTTGGTACTGTACCTTACACCACCTTCGGTGCCCAAAACTTCAATGAACCAAGAGTTCGTTTCCCCTGGAGCCAGGCGCTTCATTTCCAACATCATCGGCACATCTTCCCCTTCAATGGATATGGTAGAAGAAAGATGCGCATTGTTCCAGGTGTCACATTCACTCCATCCTCCTTTTCCATCAGGCCTTTTTGTTACTATCTTCTGAAGCTGGGCATATACCCTGCTGGGTTTCCAGCCCATCCTCAATGGAATATGCATTACATGCATTCCTAAATCACCCATTACACCAATATCACCACAAAACCTGGATTGCCTTTTCCAATTAATTGGCTTAAGCGGATCCATATCACTTGAATGGCAAAACCCGGCTTTTACCTCAATGATTTTACCAAGTCTTCCGGATAAAATTTCTTGGATCACCTGTTGGCCTCCAGGGAAATAGGGCATTTCAGAACTACACCTTACAAAACGACCTGATTCATCTATCTTATTTTTGATAATTTGGGCCGCTTCAAGATTTATCCCGAATGGCTTCTCAGCAAATAAATCTTTTCCTGCTTCCAGTACTTTCAGGTAATATTCTTCATGCAGGTGATGCGGAAGGGCTACATAGACAACATCCACATTTGGGGAATCAAGCAAAGCTTTGTAATCAGTGGTCAGCAAATCAATGGTAGGAATCTGTTCATACCATTTTAAAGCCTCCTCATTGATGTCACAAACAGCTTTTAAAACAACCTTCAAGGGATAATCATTGAGGACAAACCACCTACCAAGCGCACTCGCCACCTCTTTGCCCATCAGGCCTCCTCCTATTATTCCTACGTTAATGGTTTTCATTTCCTAATTTGACTTTAATAAACCCCTCACTTCAGCCGGAGTGGCATCATTGTGAACAATAGCCATTAGGGCTCTGGTCATTCCTCCTGGATTGGCATGCTGCACTACATTTCTGCCATAGACTATGCCTTTTGCTCCTTGCTTCATAAGTCGATAGGTTCTATCCAATATTTCTTCGTCACTGGCGCGTCCTCCACCTCTTACCAATACAGGGATGTCACCAGCCACTTCGATTACTTTATGGTATTCTTCCACATCATCTGTTGGATCCGCTTTGATTAAATCTGCACCCAATTCAGCTGCCTGTCTTACCATTGGCGTAATCAGTTTTATATTGCCATCCACCATGTAACCACCTGCTTTATTATTGGGTTGGAAAACCAGTGGCTCGATCATCAGAGGCATTCCATAATAATCACACAAAGGTTTTAGCTTTAGTATATTCTGGATACAATGGTCCGTAACTTCAGGTGCTCCAGGGATGTTAAATAAATTGACAACAACACATGCCGCATCCAGTCGGACAGCCTGTAAAACCGGATCTTCTATCATCCTACTGTACAAAACCTCCTGCAATTCAAGACCATACACATTCGCCACATCGGTTCTTAAAACCAGCGCAGGCTTTCTCTTACCTGGAACTGATTGTAAATGACGGGCTTGGCCAACGGTCAATTGGATAGCGTCTGGATCAGCATCGATCAAAACTTTGACAGATTTTGAAATATTCTCTATTCCACTCAAAAAAGTATATTCACTGAAAAACCCATGGTCAATGGCTACATCAAAACATTTTCCAGATTTCTCGTTAAAAAGCCTGTTGATTCTACTTAATTTCATACTATTTTTATTTACTAAGGTTATTTCGTTTGATTGAATTAAACCCGGATTATGTAATAGAATTCGTGATGAGTGTTGCAATCGCAAGAAAATCAGGCTGTTTGGAGATTTTAGCATAGCACCGCTATGGTGAAATTGAAAACAGCAACGAAGTGGCTGATTTTAAAGCGATTTCAGCACGTAATAGATTGTCTATTGCATATTTCGGGTTAAATTTTAATTCTATTAATGGTATCGCTAATTTTTATGGGCTTTCCACCCTGTCTTTTACTTTCATCAGCGGCTTCCATGAAAGCATAAATCTCAATGGTTTCTTCTGGAGCTACTGGTAATTTACCTGTCCCGAAAAAGTCATCTATGGCCCTAACCAACCTCTGATAACCTTCAAATTTTCCTATTGAATTAATTCCATCTGTACCAAAAACGGTCCCTCCGAAACCAACTTTCCCCTCTCGAATCCCTCTGAAATAACCCAACTTATCACCAGGCCATTTTCCTACAATCAAGTCAGTTCCATTGGTTGAGGTCCTTGTTACCGTTTCACAGCCTGTTCCCATCACACTATAGAGCGATTCTATCCCATGGATACCATCCCAGAACATATCCACATGGGCTTGTTGGAGGGGAGCAGGACCGTAGGTCTGCGCTCCCAATAATTCCCCCACATATTCCCCTGCTTTAATCGATGTGTTTTGGCTTCCGTAGCGTAGGGCAGAAGAGCTAAATACTTTGACTCCATAACGATTGGCTTCATGGAAAATCCTCATCACATTTTCCAAATTCTCGGCCAATGGTTTGTCGATATAAACCGGCTTCCCTGCTTTCAACACAGGCAAGACCTGCTCCAAATGTGGTCGCCCATCGTTGGTCAATAGCATTAAAGCATCCGACTTTTCAATGACTGTTTCAATTGAATTAACTGTAGCAACCCCTTGTTTACCAATCCTCTCAGAAAAGTTTTGCAACCGTTCTTCAGAGAATTCCACGTCGGGATTTCCTTCTGGGTGGTAAATCGCTACTACTTTACAATTGTACCCTTTGCCATTGGTATCCACTGCATTTAGAATCTCAGTAAAGTCTGCACTGTGTACAGAAAGGCCAATAATACCTACGCTAATTTTCAGCTTAACCATTGTTTTTCGTCTCCTGCTTTAGAATGAATGTACTCGAATGAAATAGGGTCGTGAAATTAGGGTAAAACCCGCATGATGCCTCTCATCACAGGCGCATGTCCCGGGAAAGTGCATACAAACTGATACTCACCCGGCTTGGTTGGTGCTTTAAACTTCATTGTTTCCACTGTTTTGCCATTTAGCAATTTGGAAGCGGCTATTATTTTCGGGCTTTCGGGAAGATATTGTTTGGCAGGGCCATCGTCCCCCAAGGCTATGGCCAATGAGGCTATTTCATCCGCAGCACCTGGTTCTACAATAACAATATTGTGTTCCATCAGGTCTTTGTTATCCACCGTCAGTTCTATTTGCTGACCAGCCTTAACCGTAAATTCTGAAACATCGAATGCAAGCAACTCAGCTACAATGGTCAACTTTGCAATGGGATCTTTTTGTAGTTCTAGTTTTCGTTTCCCACTTTCATTCGCTTTCTTAGCTGGTGCCATATTGGCATGACCTTTCATGTCTTCATGCTTCGTCTCCACCTTGGTAGAATCTGAATCCGTCCAGAATTTTTCATAGAAGGTTCTATTTTGCATTCCTGTAATGTCACCTGAAGTACCTCCACGTCTATGAGATTCCCTATCGCTCCAAAACCAGGCAACTTTTTGTGCTGCAATTCTAGCTTTTTCCTCCGGGGATTTTAATACTGTCGTAAGCAAGTCCCTGTTTTTAACATTGTGTTGCTGGTGGAGCCATAAAATCTCCAACATCGGAAGCGCATCCTCTTTACTTTGAGGGTCAAGTGTCTTTGCATAAGCCTGCGCTTTCTCTATCACTTCCTTGGTCTCCCTGCCACTCAATTCAATCCTGACAGAATGCCTAATGCCATCCACAGGACTTCTAAACAGTTCCAGAAGCTTCTCTACAGGTTCCCCGTAAATGGCTACCGGCTCCTGAAGTGGTCTGTTTTTTGCAGTTATGCGGTAAATTCTACCATGTGCCTGATCCCTGTTGATGTCCCTGAGATTATAGGGGGAATGGGTAATGATCGCATTGTGCCAATCCCCAAAGTACAAGGCCCCGTCTTTTCCTATTACCCCATCAGAAGGACGGAAGTTAGGGTCACCTGTGTAACCCGGAGGCACAACCCTAGGTTGGGCTTCAGAGGAAGGACGGAAGGTTGGATCATTTCCTGTAAATACCAGGTCTCCTGCTTCTACACCTTCTACCACTCCTAATTCCTTGTATTCTAATTGGTACCTTTTTATCCCCTGGAATCCAATCACATTATAAATCAAGAAATTATTTTCGTATTTGTCTGGAAAATGCTGGCTTGATAAAATTTGATTGGAGGTAATTGGTCGGATGGTTTGTTTGAACAAAGGCCTTTTGTCAAATTCATTGGTATCGGTTCTGGAAGTAACCGTCCTTTTGTAGTAAACCTGAAAAGCTTTTCCGGTTGTACCATCCGTAATTAGCGGATTGCCCCACCTATCGATACTGATACCATGTGCATTGGGGGTATTTTCCACCATAAATGAAAAGTCAGAAGTCCTTGGATTAAATCGATAAAGTCCCGGTGTTCCTGATTCTTCACTTTTCCGGTAAGGTGTTTCTACATTTTCAAGGATGAAAATCCCTCTTTGGTAATAGATATTGCCATCTGGAGAGTAAATAAGGTTATTCGCCGTATGATGGGAATCATCCGATCCCAAGCCTCCAAAAAGACGTTCTTTAAAATCGGCCACGCCGTCACCATCGGTATCTTTAAGAAACCAAACATCGGGAGCAGATATAACGATTACCCCACCATTCCAGAATTCAAAGCCTGTAGGATGTGGAACATAAGCAAAAGTGGTTACTTTATCCGCTTTGCCATCACCATCCTCATCACTGAGATAAGCCAATCTATCACTCATCTCTCTTCCAGGCTCCCATTTTGGATAAGTAGACCAGGAGGCTACCCAGATGTTCCCTTTAGTATCCACCTGCAATGCAACAGGGTTGATGATCTCTGGGAATTCATCCTCAGCAGCAAACAGATTAACTTCCAGATCATCAGGGACGGTCATTCTTTCAATGGCTTCCTCTGGATCTATATAAGTTAAATCTCTAACAATATGGGTGCCTACCATTATAGGGTCGGGCATGTTACTGTCATCCACTTCCATGTCTTCACCATTGGCTCTGGCCCATATCTTCTCATCCCTATTGGCGGCCATCACATCCAACATCTCTAATTCCCTCTGAAGGGTTTTATAATTGCCATCTTGTATGGATCGCGTTCCCCAAACATCATTGCCACTAATGGCACGATACCGGTGAAACCAATAAAGGTTTTTGTCTTGAACGGTAGATCTTATGGAATCCAAAGCTACCAAATCGGCACTGACCCCACCACCCATTAGGGTTTCAGCAATGTATTTACCCACTTCCTGGTTTCCTTTTTCATTCAAATGGATACCATTTATAGTCAATGGTTCTTCTATAGATTCATACATTTGCTTGGTTGCATCAAACAAATTAACAAAGACAACCCCTTTCTCCTCAGCCACTTCATCCATGGCCTGGGTATAGGCCTGCAAGCGGGAATTGTTTTCGGAACCATCAGGAAGATTGGGAGAACCTAGGTCTTCATGTGCAATTGGCGAAAACAATACAACTTTGGGTACATTCACAGAATCATATTTCTGCGTACGCACATGATCAATCCAAAGAGAAAGCTGTTTTTTAAATGTCTCAGGTTGGTTATCAAAAGATTCATTGTACCCGAAAAAGGAGAAGATTACATTGGCCTTAACGTTTGACAAATGACTATCGCTGTCTCCAAACCCTTCATGGGCCCTGGGTCTGTAATGCACCTGATCTCCTGAATAACCCAGGTTTCTGAAAACTAGCTTTTTGCCCGGGCTAGCAGCTTGAAGATAAGTCTCCATCCATCCATCATGTTGGAATCGTTCAGCCAATGAATTCCCAACAATGGCAATTCTATCCCCTTCACTGAACGAAAAATCAGACTCACTGGAACATGCCCCTAAATAAACCAGGCTAACCAGGAGGAATAAGGAACGAACCACCCTAATAGGGTTTTTCGAATTTGTCAATAATCTCATTTAGAATTTAATTTAAATAAATATTAATTTTCCAACCTATTGGATAGTAGTCTCCTTAATGCATTTCTACAGAACAGGTACCTAAACCCGGGGCATAGAAGTTAAACTTTACATTGGGATGATCTGCCAAAACCGACATAGGCACGGAAGTATCTGGTATTTTATTGGATATCATGTAGGTGGTCAGTCTTTGACCAAAAGGATTGTCATGGGCCCCGGCGTGCCAAATAGATACTTGATCCGTTTCCCATGTTTCCTTAGGCCCTACCGTCACAGCTTGTGTAGGTATCAAAGGAACATTTCCTCCACAATGTAACCTTGAGTTTTGTTGAATAGTAATAGGGTGCAAATCCAAAACCCTGGTTGGTAGTTTTTTGTATTCCTCCACCGTTTGTGGATTGTCCTTATATTTCCCTTCACGTTTTGGTGGCTCATTAAAGGCCCAATGCTTGACATCGCCCTGTCCACCTTGCATGATTAAACATTTGGCATGTTTCCAGCTTTCTATAAATTTGGCGGTATCAGCCTGCGGGAAATGTATGTTTTCCTCTGGCATGGCCAGCTTTTTGTCTATCCTGCTATAACAAAGGTCATTGAATGCTTTTTTGAAGGATAGGGAGTGATTGGCGGAAACTTCCTTGCCGTCAACCACCCATTCATCCATAGACCAGAAATGAGCGTGTTTTAGGGAAATCTGCAATTCATTGACCAACCTAGCCACAAGGGGTAATTGTTCTGTAGGGCCAATGGGGCCACAAATCCCTACTGGATTGTCAGCAGTAGCTTTTTTCCAGGTAGTAATGTATTCCAGGGCTTCGGCAAGGTAAAACTCTTCTATGGTATCATAAAAAACCACCTCAAAGCCAGGTCTGGATAATTTTATCATATCTGCCGGAGTCATGCTGGCAATTTGATCGGTGATTTTACTGCCTAAATCCAAGGTGGTATAATCCCACCAATCCGGAGCTATTGAACTTATCTTTCTCATATCTTTTTTCGTTAATTTATAGTTTTACAATTTGACACCTGCCTATACTTTGCATGGGGAATAAACCTCTCCCAGACCTTTAAGTGGATCAAATTCTGACTCTGAAAATCCAAAGTGGGTCCTTCTTCTCCATCCTTCTGCATGCACAAAGCCTTCGGACATTGTGCCTACCTCTATGGAAAAATTTTCCATAGCAGCGATGTAAGAATTCATTTTCTGACTGTCTTCCAGCCAGTTTTTTTGACTTTTATGGGCATCTAAAGCTTCTCTTTTGATGGGTTGAACCGATTCAGTATCGATAAATATCCCCGGCACAACTTTTTGACCCAGAGGATCCAAAAGTCCATGTGGAAGGGCATGATATATGGCGCAATTGTAATTGGAAACTGCTGGAAAGGATGCCTTAAAATTGGGTACACCCCTAACAAATGCAGCCGTTACTGCCAAACGGCAAGCATTCATATGATCCTCCATATAATCTGTAGGTGAATGCGTAAGGATAATACTTGGCTTTACTTTGCGAATAATCCCCGTCAATGCTTTTAGCGTTTCAACTTCATAGAAAATTTCAAAATCGTCACAAATAGGAGGATGAAATACTGCACCCAATATCTTTGCGGCATTTTGTGCCTCAAGCAACCTTATCTTGGCAGTAGTGATCGAATCCGTCTCAGTGCTTCCACAATTTCCTGAAGATAAATTCATATAATGGATTTCATATCCCGCATTTTTTAACAATACCAATGTACCAGCCATCATAAACTCAATATCATCAGGATGCGCTGCAATTGCCATAGCTATTTTATCCATCAATTATAGCTTTACACTTTTCCCAGTAGCGGCAGATTTGTCAGCAGCAAAAATGACTTCATGTGTTTTCATGGCCTCTTTCAATCCTGTTAAAGGCATGTCTGTCCCATTATTTATGGATTGGAAAAAGGAATCAAACTGCAATTGATAAGGATGGTCAGCCACATCGCCAGAATCCAACATTTTCATGGACAGTTCACTCCACCTTGTTTTATCCGACTTTAGTTTATTCGAGTGAAATTTATTGTCTAAAATAGACCCTTCACTTCCAAACAAATGGGTATGGAAATAGTAAGGCTGCAAACAATCTACACTTGCTGCACACTTGGCAATTTTTCCACTATTGAATTTCAGAATGGTTACACTGGTTGTGGTATATTCGTAAGGTTTGAAAATCTCGCTTTTGGTTTTGGTATCATAACTGGTAACCTCTTCAACATCAGAACCCATAAACATTAGAAGGGAATCCAAAGCGTGACATCCTGCTGTTAGCAAAGAGCTTCCTCCACCGGTTTTCTTCGCATTCCATTCAAATTGTCCGTACCAGGGACCTATACCATGCAGGTAATCAATTTCCCCATAATGGATGTCTCCGATCAATCCCTGATCTACTACTTCTTTTGTGGAAATAAACTGGTTGGACCACCTGCATTCAAAGCAAATACAAAATTTCACATCTGCAGCTTTCACCGCTTTTTCAATTTCCTTGCAATCGTCCCAGGACAAAGCCATTGGTTTTTCCAAAATGATATGTTTACCCGCCTTTGCTGCGGCCAATGCATGTTCAGTATGTTGATAGGTGTAACTACATATGGAAACCGCATCAATACTGCTGTCCTTCAACATTTCGTCAAGGTCAGTATAAGACTTAATGTCTGTTCCCCAGGTTTTGCTTAATTCGGCATCGTCATGTTTTCTGGATGAAAAAATAGCAGAAACCTGAGCGAATTCTCCAGCGTTTATCGCATTTATGTGTGCTGTAGCTACCCAACCGTATCCAATAATTCCAACATTCAATTTTTTCATAATTACCTCTTTATTAAATAGTTAAAAGTTCAATTGATTATTTTAAAGCCTTTTGTAATATTTTGTCCAGGGATTTTTTTTTTCCTCCTTTGTTTTTACTTTCCTGAGCCGCTTCCATAAAAGCATAGATTTCAAAGGTTTCTTCTGCTGATACAGGAGCTTTATTTTGAAGGAAAAATTCAACTACTTTGACAACCAGGGATCGATAACCTGTAAATGAACCAAGATCCACAATTTCTTTTTCCTTGAACACCGTACCTCCAAAATCTCGTTTCCCTTCTCTGATGCCTCTAAAAACACCAACCCTGCCATCTTTCCAGTATCCAATTACCAGGTCTTCGGCATCTGAATGTTGCACTTGCTGTACTTCCACACAACCTGGTCCCATTACGGTGAATAAATATTCAATGCCATGAATCCCATACCAAAACAAGTCTGTATGACTCTTTTCCAAAGCCGCAGGACTAAAAGTATGGGCACTTATCACCTCAGAAGGGTTGATGCTCTGAGCGCTTTCCATGTACCGTAATGCTGAGGAGGAAAAAATGGGCACACCATATTTCTCTGCCTCTTTGTAGATGTCCACCACTCCTTGTAAATCCTCTGCAACAGGCTTGTCTACAAATACAGGTTTTCCTGCTTTCAGCGCTGGGAGAACTTCCTTCATATGAGGTCTGCCGTCATTGGTCTCTATCATCACCACGTCCACCATCTCAATTAATTGATCCATGGAATCAACCATGGCAACCCCCATCTCCTCCACATCTTTTTGATAACTGCTAAGTTGTTCTGGAGTGAAGTCAACATCGGGGTTTCCAGGTGGGTGGTACAATGCCACCATTTTACAACCAAAAAGGTCTTTCTTTTTATTTGGGTCGTTTAGTATTTTTGAAAATGCCGCACTATGGACCGATAAGCCTACCAGACCTACCTTTAAGTCTTCCCTTGGAAGGTTTTTGGCTATAGAAAATAAGGGCTGCCCCAATAAGCTTAACCCAACTCCCCCAAAGGATAGCTTTTTAACAAAATTCCTGCGTACTATTTTATTTTCGACCATTTACTCTATTGATTAAATATTACTTCTTTCAGTTCCTGTCTTTAAAATCACCCCCATTGGGAGACGATAAAACCTATTCCATTTTTTTGAAACAAGATCTATGACTCGTCTCCCGCATGTTAGTGGTTTGCTACCTTTATTCAGTACACACAGAATTAATAACCTGGGTTTTGCTCCAATGCCGAATTGATATCAATTTCTGATAAAGGAATTGGAATCAATTCCATGTCTTCTGTTATGCTTCCTGTTTTATCAATTACTTTATAATGACCGCTCATAGGGCCAGACGTTTCCACAGAGTAATCCGTGTAATTGGCAGGGTCATCGGTCAATTTCATACCATAGAATTGTCGGTTCATCACTTCTTCATATATCCCCCACCTACGGATATCCATGTACCTGATTGTTCGTTCGATACAGAACTCAACCCTTCTTTCTCTCCGCAAAATTTCTGTAAGCATTGCAGGGTCAGTTTCTGTAACCATGGGCATCATTACAGCCGCTCTTCCTCTAACCTGGTTAATCGTCAAATCAAGAAGGTCTTGATCAATTTGGTCACCATTTTCAATTTTAGCCTCTAAATAGCTCAACAGCACTTCTGCGTACCTCAACAAAATGATATCGTCTCCTGAATTTCCAAAATCACCTGCATAATCTTCAGTAACATATTTCTTCCACCCATAGCCAGTGGCACCTGGCAAAGCTGCAATGTTGTTGGAAGCCCTATCTGGATGAGCTAAAAACAGCCTTCCTCTAAATTCGGTGTATTCTGGAAGAAAAATACTGGCATAAAGCCTTGGATCCCTGTTGTCAAATGGGTTTTCGGGATCGTACAATGGCGAATCTTCTATAGGAAGACCATCATTCATTAAAAACGCATCTACCATGTCCTGATAGGGATTGACTTCTGAATATCCCCCGTAAAATTCTGGGTGGTGGTTTCTTTGGTTGTGTGTGTTCCCATAAAGACCAGCAATACAATTGGTAGACAGGATAATCTCGCTACTCCCCTCACCTGCTTCTTCAAAAATCGTCTTATACCTGGGGTCTATTTCATGCACCTGCAGCCCAATAATGGCTTCATAAACAGCAATTGCCTCAGCCCATTTTTCATCAATCATCAACAATCTTCCTTTGATACCCAATGAGGCAGCTTTAACTATTCTGCCTTTTTCATTCTCTGGCCTGCTGGCAGGAAGATCTACAGCCGCTGCGGTAAGTTCCTGTATGGCGAAATTCACCACTTCAGTCTTTGAATTTCGGGTTTGCGTATTGGCTTCTTCAATGGTCATTACATTGGTGATCAACGGAACACCTCCGTAAAGCAGTGACATATAGAAATATTCGTAAGCCCTTAAAAATTTAACTTCTGCAATCCACTCAGCCTTTAGTGTCTGATCCATTTCTACCCGCTCAATGTTCTCGAGGAAATAATTGGCTTTGAAGATGGTCCTGTACGCCCTTTGCCAAATGGCCAAAACCACTTGCGTATCAGCCGCTCTTAAGTAGCCACTGTAAATGTTCCCAACAGAACCAAATTTATAGCTGGAGTCATCTGTTGCACTAGATAGAATCAGTAATTCATTTGTATAGGAGTTATTGCCTACATTACTACCATTATAAACACCAGTGAGCGCAAGCATGGCATCACTTTGACTGTTCCAGAAGGACCCTTCTGACAACTGAACCAAGGGTTGTTCATCCAACCAATCCTGGCAACCGGTTTGACCCATCAAGATCAGAATAGACAAAACACTAACTAAGCCTAATTTTTTATATGTTTTCATAATCTGAATATCTTTTATTAAAACCTAACATTTACACCCACCACATAAGACCTGATAAGCGGATAAAACCAATCCGCTCCTCCTGTTTGCATTTCAGGATCCCAACCTTTGTAAAATTTGGTGATCGTGAAAAGGTTTTCACCGGTGACGTACAAGCGCACATTGTCCAGGAAGGTATCTCCAATAAGGCCCTCTGGTAGCGTATAGCCGAGTTGCACGTTTTTCAACCTTACGAATGTGGCATCCCGGTTCCAGAAATCAACTGGATTGGAATTGTAGAAACCAGAAGCGGTAGCGATGATTGTTGGGTAAGCCGCATTGGGATCAGGATTTTCAGGTGTCCATCGGTTTTCATAAAAGTCCCTTTGCACATTACTATTGTTCTCTAATGGAAAGAAGAATTGACCAAGCGTTACAAAAGCATCCCTACCTCCTTCACCTTGAAACATAATGTTAAAGTCAAAATTCTTGTAATCCCCATTCAGTATAAGGGCATAGGTACTAAGTGGCAAAGGCTTGCCTATCACACTTCTGTCATAGGTGGAATTCACCACACCATCTGGAACCCCTTCAGGTCCACTGATGTCCATGTACTTGATTCCTCCAGGAATGGCCAGGTTTGAAAAGGGCTGGGTAGCATAACTCGCAACATCCGCTTCACTTACAAATAGACCATCACTCATAAATCCATACCTGCTCCCGATCGGTTGACCTAAAAACAAGCCTCTGGAGATATCTCTTTCAAGGTTGGCAATTTCCAATACCTGATTCTTTACAACCGAGAAAATAGCCGATGCACCGAAGTTGAATTCTCCAATGGAATTCCTGTAGCTAAGGTCAAAATCCCAACCTTTGTTTTCCACTTTCGCTGCATTGGATTCAGATGGCGTAGCTCCTAACAATCTGGAAACTGACACCGGGTAAAGGATATCGTTTGTGATTTTTACAAAATACTCACCTGAAAAGGATAGTCTGTTCTCAAATAGGGCCAAATCAACCCCTATATTGGTCATGGTGGTTGTCTCCCAGGTGATTTGCTTGTTGGCAATCGTCGTCACAGCACCTCCAGCAGAAAGCGAACCGCCAAATGGATAATTCTGTCCTAAAGCAATAAGGTCCTGATAAGGGTAGTTGGCAATGGATTGGTTACCCAATTTCCCCCAAGAACCTCTGACCTTGAAATCTGCAACCCATGGAAATGCATCCTGAAAAAAGCCTTCTTGTGCTAACCTCCAACCTGCAGAAAAGGATGGAAATAAACCCCATCTACTTTCCTCTGGGAATCTGGAAGAACCATCGTAACGGAAATTTGCTTCCAATAAATATTTGTCCTGGAAGTCATAATTTAGCCTTCCAAAATAGGAAGAAAGGGTATTCCTTGATGCTCCTCCATTATTGGTTGCACGAACGGTTGCTCCTGCATCGATTTCATAAATTTCATTGTTTGGAAAATCATCTCTGAAAGCTCCCAGGTATTTTGAGCTATAAGCTTGAGCAGATCGTCCCAAAAGCACCTGAAAAGAGTGATCATCAATATCCTTATTGTACTCTAGAAACGCTTGAAGCGTCAAAGCTGAACTTTGGTACCATCCTGTCCTTAAACTGTTTCTTTGAATTGCATAAGTAGAAGTGATAGGATAGGTCGAAATAAAAGTTTTACTTTCAGTAAGCCCTTGGGTGTAACCTGCCTGACCTGTAATTTTAAGGTCCTTTGTGATTTGGTAGATCATACTACCATTGGTATAGATATTGGATTCCTCCCCAGACACAAAGGATTGGCTGTTTAAATCTGCTTCTGGATGAGAGGTCTCATTTCGGCCATACAAACCATCAGCTGTAAAGCCTGGTATGGCATTTGAATTCCTCATGGCCCCAGCAATGATATTCCCTATACCTCCATTGCCATAAGGAGCGGATGGTTCATTGGAACTGGTTTTATTTCCGGCCAATTTGACACTGATGCTTAATTTATCACTTAGCTTACTATCCAGGTTAAGGCGCAAATTAACCCGATCAGCATTGTTCTTTTGGATGATACCCTGTTGGTCATAATAGCCTAAAGAGAACATGTATTGCGTTTCAGCAGTACCTCCACTTACGGATAAGTCATGCTTGGTTTCAGTACCTTGACCTGATCCAAATAAATGCCCAATATGATCAAAATTGGGATAATCAGGATTGTTTCCAGACCTAAACAACTCAATTTCATCATCCGTATACCTCCTTTGCTGGCCTAAATTCAGGTTGTTTTCATTGACCGCCAATCCATATTCCCATGAATTCAACATCTCGGGAATCATTGTAGGAGTTTGGCTGCTTACATAAGCATTGTACCTAAATACAGGTGTTCCTGACTTTCCTTTTTTGGTTTCTATAAGGATTACTCCATTTGCTGCCTTCGAACCAAAAATAGCGGCGGATGCGGCATCCTTAAGCACAGAAATGCTTTCAATATCATTGGGATCTACATCATCCAGGGAAGATTCTATCATGTCCACAAGTACCAAAGGACTATTGCCTGCAGAACTAAAAGTCCCCTGTCCCCTTATTAACAAAGAGGCACTGTTTTTACCGGGATTACCCGAACTTTGACGTACAGAGATCCCACTCATCTGTCCTTGTAAGGCAAGGGAGGATTTGGGTACCGATCTTTTCTCCAATGCTTCATTGGTCACTGTAGAAACAGATCCGGTTAAATTCACTTTTTTCTTGGTACCATAACCTACCACCACCACTTCTTCCAATCCCTTAAGGTCTTCGACTAAAGCAATGTCAATAAGGCTTCTTCCCATAATGGGCACTTCCTGGGTAATAAACCCAATAGAAGAAAAAATCAGGACTTCTGATCCATCCGGGACGTTAAGCTTGTAATTGCCCTCGACATCCGTGACAGTTCCACTAGAGGTCCCTTTAATCAAGATATTTACGCCTGGTAATCCAATTCCATCCGTTTGGGAAGTTACTTTCCCTGTTATATTAATGGCTTGTTTAGCAACATTAATGTCCACCTTATACCTATTCATTAAGGGAGCTCCTATCCCATAGGCAAATCCAGAACCAGTGAAAACAACCGGTGCGAAGATCCCCAGGAACAAGAAACTTAATAATCTGGTAAGTGGTCTGTAAATTAATTTTTTCATACTTTCGTGGTTGTAGATTAAACTTAGTTTTTCTGCATTTCCTATTCATCTTAAGATTGCAAATCGATACAAATGAGTAGGATCATTAATTGGCCGGAGATCATCCCCATGATCTTCGGCTTTTTATTTATTATTTTATTATCTGTAGCATTGACAATATCTATTGGAGCTACGATAATATTCTTACCAAATTTAATTATTCCCTTCCCGACAATCCTATACTTTTTCCTAGATCTAAGATACTATCTTATAGAATGGCCACATTTTAATGTTTATGACAAAAAATATCCCTTAACCAATCCGATGTTGCCGTTCTATAATTATTACAGTAATACATGTTCTTTTTGCGTTTTTTAGTACTAATGAGATTTTATACAAGGGAATAGGGCGGTATCAAATTTCCTTCATTTAATATTTGAAGCAGGCTGACTGGCTATTAAGAAAAGGATTACCATTTTTGGTTGGTATCTGACAGTGTAATTCTTACTGGAAGCAACTTAATCCCAAGGGGGATCGACTTTTGGGAAATCAAAAAGGTAATCTTACAATTTTTCCTTACGCTACTAAGCAATGTTAAACCTGTTTAGACAAAAAAGAAATGATTTATCTGATAGTCTTTTACTACTGTAAATCAGAATTTCCTTTTTCACAACTCCAATGAAAATATCTTTTATAATCAGCGATATAAGCTGGACAGGAATCAAAAACTTCCATTTATTCTATAATTTGCTGCTTTTCGATCTAAGCAACTGCAAAAAGATCTAAAAGCGCCAAAAAACTCCATCTTTCCATTTTTACTTATTTATGCCATAATCTTTTAGCCTATTTTATTCTCCTAACGAAAGCAAGAAAGGATTAAAAAAATAAGAAGGAGTATTAATATTTTTTATAATTATGGTGCTATATTTAAGCAGATAAGCCCATCCCTTTTATTTATTCATACTTTAAATTATATTATTAAACAAAAGGAGGAACTTATGAAATCGATCGAAGTAAGACTGCCAAAGGATTTCGATAAATCTTTTATAGTATTTAAAGAAAAAGGGCAATATTTCCCTTGCCCCTGGCATTATCACCCTGAATACGAGTTGGTTTTTGTACTCAAAAGTCAAGGTAGAAGAATGGTAGGTGACCATATTGGATACTTTAATGAAGGTGACCTGGTTTGTATGGGCCCCAACCTACCCCATGTTTGGATTAATGAATCCAGATTCGTAAATGGGCTGGCCTGCTATGATGCCGAGGCTATTGTAATCCATTTTCAGAAGGATTTTTTAGGGGAAAATTTTCTTAATATTCCAGAGATGGAAACTTTGAAGAATTTCTTCCGGCTTACCAAAAGGGGATTGGCATTTCATGGAAAAACCAAAGAACAAATTAATGCCTTAATGAAAGACATGGTTCATATGAATGGTATCCAACGCTTGTCCAGTTTACTTTCTATTTTTGACATATTTTCCCAAACCCAGGAATATGAATTACTTGCCAGCGTGGGTTATTTAAATCAGATTGAACCTCATAGTTCAGACAGACTGGACAAAATAAAAACTTATATTCATGAAAATTTCGACAAAGACATCACATTACCTGAAGTGGCTTCGCTTGCAAATATGGCAGTAACCACTTTTTGTAATTTTTTCAAAGAGAAGTACCGAATTACCTTTGTTGAATACTTGCACATGGTGCGGCTGGGACATGCTTGCAAAATGCTTTCCGAAACAGATAGGTACATTGTAGAAGTTGCCTATGAAAGTGGTTTTAATAGTCTGGCAAATTTTAACAGGCAGTTTAAGAAATATAAAAAAATGACCCCCACCGATTTTCGAAAGATAGTCAACACACAAGAGGTGGCATAGCTGGAATTATGAAAATGGGGGTCTGTGGTCAAGAAACTGATCAAACAGAGTAAGGAGGTAGTTGTAAGGGTGGGCTAGAAAATGTCAAATTAAAAAGGCTACTTTGTCATAAAGACCTACAGGCATTCCCCAGCCAGCAGAAGCTTCCTGTTTATCTAGTTTAGAAAGAATGCCAGTCTCCAGAGGTTTTGCCCATTAATTAAACATCTATAAATAGCTATAACTCTTGCCTAAAATCATTAGGAGATGATTGGCTCAGCTACATCTTTTACACCGTTACTTGCTAAAGGTATTGCCTGAATTTCAACTTCTATGAGCCCAATCAAAATTTCTAATATAAAATAATAGGCTAAAATAAATTTATAAACATTTTATTATCCTGGTGTTTTTCCGAAATATTCTTCTTCCTCCCAGGTACCATCATCACCTGTATTATCCCAAAGATCAAGCCCTGTAAAGATTTGCCTAGGATCATTTCTTTTACCATATTTTTCTGGAAGTGGTTTGAATTTAGCAGGTACGCCATAGGCCAAAGAATTTGGCGGAATATCATTTAAAACCGTACTGCCTGCCCCAATGAAAACATTGTCTCCAATATTTATCCCCGGACCTAATGTTACTCCCCCACCTATAATTACATTGTTGCCTATTTTAGTTTCGGCTACAAGTGGCTCCCTCATAGGGAATTTGGCATTCAAAATATTTACTCCTGGACCAATAAATACCATTTCTCCAATTGTCGTCCTACTTGGAATATATACATTTGCCATAATTTTAACCCCCTTCCCAATTACAATTTTCCCCTCTAAAATACAGCCATGTAATATAACCACCCTGTCTCCAATATCACATTCTGCCCGAATGGTAACATTATGTCCACAGGTAAACCGGTCACCTATTTTTGTGTCTGCATAGATTACCGTACCACTATGTATTCTTGCCCGCTCCCCGAGAACAGCTACTTTTCGCCAACCTTTGTAGACATATCCTAACATTACATTAGGTGAAACTTCACTATCTCCCCCAATCACACAATTTCTCATTTCTGAAATATTTTCCATGGTATTTTTGCCTATTTTTTATTTCGCAATCCGTTTAAATTTATAGCAGTTGCTCCAGTAGCATCAATTTATCATGATTATGTCATCTGGCAAATTCAGCTAATTTTAGGATTGCTACATCTGCACAGGCATCTCCTGCTGGTTCCTTATATGGTGGAATAAATTCTCTTGCTACATACAGCTTATGTGGTAATTGATCTTTTTTATCCTTCCAATCCACAAAGGATCCAAAACTTCCTCTATACCTATAATTCCCGGACATATATTCTCTATCGTCAACACCGGAGGCATCAGGAATATACCCAAAAGAACCATCCGTGTATCCACAGGTAAGAACAAATGGAAGCTGAGAATTGGCCTTAATTTTCAATCCCGTTTCCACAAATGCTTCATAAGGCATTCCTACAAAGCCTACATCCCCAAACCTTGCTACGACAATATCAATTGGCAAATAATCGGGTATATTAACTAAGTTATAAGTCTCATGTTGCTCGAGAGCCCAGACGTACCATGGCCTTACCAATTCAACCAGCCTGGCCCGGTAAGGCGGGGTCAATGCTTTTGGAAAGTTCATACCTATGCATTCCAAAGTGTTTTCATCGCCCTCATTCCCACGCTTGATAAAATCATCCATTTCCATCAAATCCTTTTTCAAACTTTTTTCATCCGGTAATTCAGATAAAGGGATTTTCACCTGTTCTCTGCTCCATTCAAAACCCATTCTTTTTGATGGACTTAAGGATTTAGCTGCAATGATAAAAGATTCCCCCAGATTCTCCCCTAGCTGCCTTGCCTGTTCTATGGTTCCCGTCAACATATGCTTGCCATTAATATTACCCCCACAGCCCTGAACAAATGCAACAGGAACTCCCCCTAAATGTCTGGATAGAATTTCAGAAGCTTCCTGTGGAAACTGACCATAACTAATCATTTTTTCAGGGCTATAAGCAGCAACAGGGTGACCTGTAAAGAAAGATATTGCTGCAACAGGTTTGGCTTCTTCATCCTTGAATACAACAACACCTGCATCTGGATCAATTAGACCATGGTAGCCCTCTCCCTTTAAATTGATTCTATCTTCTTCCCTCATAAAATAAGTAGTACCATCTATGCGAACTCCCTTTCTGTTATAGGTAATCCTGTTTTCCTCTGCGACACCCCACTCCACTGATACTGGAGTAAGCCGGCTAGAAATTTCATCCGCCGCCTTGGAAAATTCACGCATAAACTCCCTTCCCAGCTCCCAGGAAAGAAAATCAGAACTACCCTTTTCCGGCATATCCACCTCCCTGACGTCAGGAAAGGGAATGGTATGATTGTGAGAAGAATTGGTAACAATAGCCTCAACAGGGATACCCAGTTTTTTTGACAGTTCATTTACACAAAAATCATGAAGGGCTCCTCTTTCAATTCCTAGTGGGGAGGTAAAAAGACAAAGTTTATTGTCCCCCTGACGGAAAAAAAGAAGGGTGTTTTTTAAGTCGCCATGAACTTCTTCAATTTTATTGCCTGTTCTTGAATGCCCACTAGGTGTTCCTACCTTTGGCTGTATAGAGAAGGTATAGGCAGCTATTTCCAATTTTTCTACCTGAGCCATACCATTTGTAGAATAAATAATTAATAGTAAGAAAATAAAATTTAGCCTAATCATATGTTTTTTTATTTACCTATATAATTTAATAATTACTTAATCTTTTAAGATGCGAACATAGAGTCCTGCTGTTTTAACAAAACTTACCTTTTCCAATTTTTGATTTTGACCAGAGAGTTTAAAGCACCAGCCATTGTCCACAAGGTATCTGGAAGAACTCCACCATATCCCCATTGAACCGGCACCATAAAATGGACCACCAGCGAAACCAGAGCTTTCGTGGCTTCGGTAGCCACCAGGTAGTCCAGAGAACGCACTTGAATTGTCACCTGAAAATTCTGATTTCCATCCATTACCTGATTTCATTTTTTCTCCTGCATTATCCATTCCTCCAAGATAATCCGCTAATTCAGTCCATTCCTTTTCATTGGGTATATGCCAGCCCTCAGGGATCAGTCCTCGGGGATCCACCAATGCCCACCAATTGTATAATTTCCCGTATTCTTTACCATATTCGGGATTATTGTTGTAATAGCACCAGGCTGGTAAACCTTTAATAGAGGCATTTTCCCACTCCTCAAAAGTATTGGCTTCATATAAAGGGTCTCCATTATTGAAATGGGTAACATCAAGGTTTTTTATTGCCCATTCCTGCTTACCAATAGGTAAGCTTTTAATAGCATCTTTCATTTTTTCCTGAGCATTACCATGAACAGGAAAAATGAAAAGAATAAATAAAAACTTAAATAATGTATTTTTCATGGGTTTGGATGTATGATTATTTATTATCTCCATTGATCCTACAATTTTTTCCCCTCTCCCAATTATTTGAATTGGATGGAATAAAGATTAGCCTCTTTCATAAACAACTTTAACCGAACAGGCTTTGAGGCAAGTAGGCTTACACTTTTACTATTTTTCCAGGATACTGTTCCTGCGATTTGGTTGCCAATTAGTGGCAAAGATTCTTCCTTACTATATTCTGGAATCGGTTGCCCGAATTCATCCTGTATTTCAACCCGAATCTCCCCACCCGCAGAGGTAGAAAAATTAACCTCAAGTTCATCCCCAGAAAAGGTGAAAGTTTTGGTAAGCACTGTTCCACCCTTGTAGGGAGCTTGTAGGGAGGTAAATCCATCCAAACGCATAGAGTATCTGCGCAAATGGCCAGTAGGTTGTGCATAATCCTGATTGACGTAAACCGACATTTCATTCGAACCTGTCTGAACTACATTAAGTGCAGGATAATTGGTCCTCGCAGACCAGTTGTTCATTCCAATCCCCGGTCGAATAAACGACTCCATAAACGTACGGTCATAAGTATTACCACCACGACTGGTCATAAAAAAGGGTTCGGAAAGGCCCTTGTATTGGCTTGGGTCCACATTCAAATCAGAAAGCTGTTCTTCTGTTATAATCTGCCGATGAGGGATAAACCTGGAACCTATAGCCACATAAATATGGGGGGCTCTAAAATAAGGACTTGTTTGTTGTATATAGATATGCTCATACGGAGTATTACCATACGACATTTCTTTGGGCGCTGACCAATTTATAAAATCATTGGAAACAGCCCGACTAACAGATCTATACCCTTTGATACCTCCTCCTGTCCAGGATCGGAAATAGCAAACGTACATTCCCTCACTCTCCGACCAAAAAGAGACATTCTGTGAATCCAACAACCCATCTTTTAATACGCCATCCATTTGTAGCTTTTTCCAATGAATACCGTCTGGAGAGGCATATGGAATAAGGCCAGAAGTAGAACTACCTCCAAAAGCTTTGTATTTTTTTTCAGGATCTACATCTGGGTTTTTATCAATAAAGGGACTGAAATTATGGGTTTCAGGCTCGGTATCCAGAAGGACGTTATTGGCTTTCGACCCGTTTACTTCAATAATTCCCAATGTTGGCTTTATCCAAGTAATTCCATCTTTAGACTCTGCATAACAAGTATTTTGAGTGGTTTTCCCATTGGCTATGTTATGCCTTCCTCTATAATAAGCACGATATAAATCTCCGTCATGGATAATGGTAATGTAGGCAGGTGCAAAACTTTCCCAGGGTTTATCAAAATAAATGACTGGCCCTTCATCTATAGGGATATGTTTAACCAATTTGGCTCCTTCCAGATTTTCGATAAGAAAATTATCAACAAAAATCTCTCTTCTATTCCCTAATTCTATAATTTCCTTGATTGAAAAATTTTCTAATCCTATAAAACTGCATAGAACGATACAGCTACACAGAAATAAAACACCAATGGATTTATGCTTGTTCATATCTATAAATTTGTTGGTTAAGATTAAGGTTTAAGTGGCATAAATAACCCGTTTCAATCTCCCAAAATATTTTGCTTAGCATTCAAATGTTAATTGAATTTTAAGGAATACAGGTCAGCATCTTTCATATAAATATGCAAACGCACTGGTTTGGATGCCAGATCGGTGAGTTTTCTACCCTCTTTCCAAGTAACAATCTTTGCTATTTCATTCCCAATTAATTCTTGTGATTCCTCCATGGTGAACCCAGGAATCGGGATACCATTCTCGTCCTGAATTTCAATCCTGATCTCTCCAACCGCAGCAGTTGAGAAGTTCAACTCAAGCTCATCCCCTTTAAAAATAAATGGTTTTGTAATGACTGTTCCTCCCTTGTAAGTTCCTTGGATAGAAGAAAAACCATCCAAGCGCATGGAATACCTGCGGAGGTGTGCTGTTGGCTGCGTATAATCCTGACTGACATAAACGGACATTTCTTGAGGCCCTGTTTGAACCACATTTAAGGCTGGAAAATTGGTACGGGCTACCCAATTGTTCAATCCTATGCCTGGGCGAATAAATGCCTGCATAAAGGTTCTGTCATATTCATTGCCACCACGGGTGGACATTATATAAGGTTCTGCCAGTCCTTTATGTTGGGTTGGATCTACCTTTAATTCGGTAAGCTGTTGTAGGGTACCAATCTGTCTATTGGGCAATAACCTTGCACCAATGGCAACGTAAAGATGGGGAGCTCTGAAGTAAGGACTCGTCTGCTGGATATAAAGGTGTTCGTAAGGAGCATCTCCATAAGTCATTTCCTGAGGTTCGGACCAATGAATAAAGTCCTTAGAAGTTGACCTACTTATGGATCTGAATCTACCTTCTTTTGTGAAAATACGGAAATAACAAACATACTGTTCTTCACTTTCAGACCAGAAAGCCACATTCTGGGAATCGAATGCACCCTCTTTAATCACACCTTCCTCTTGCAGTTTTTTCCAATTTATCCCATCAGGGGAAGTGTAAGCAATCAGACCAATTGATTCCCTACTTGTTCCACCCAGAGCTTTGTATTTTTGATCAGGCAATGCCTTGGGATTTTTATCAATGAAAGGGCTGAAATTATGGTGAACCGGCGCTTCATTTGCCAACACAATATTATTTTTTCGTGAACCTTCAAATTCAAACAAATCCAGCTCAGGCTTTTCCCAATTTATACCATCTTTGGATTCTGCATAACATGTCCATTCCTCATTGGTATAAGGCTTCCTTTCTCCTCGAATTCCTGACCGGTAGTAGGCCCTGAATAGGTCACCATCTTTTAATATGGTGACATACGCTGGAGAAAAAACCTCCCAAGGCAGGTTATATTTAAAAGCGATTCCTTCATCAACAGGAGTATGTAAAACCAAATTGAGCCCATCCAGCTTATCTATTAGGAAATAGTCTAAAAAGATTTCTCTTTTATTTCCCATTTGAATAATATCCTCAACCAGGTGATTCGGTTTTTTAGCATCCATGAATCCAAAAAAGATTACTGAAACACCCAAAAAAAGCAGTTTGCTCAAATAGTTTTTTTTCATTCTGGTAATATTTTGTAATTCCTATTACTCATTTGCTTTAAACAAGAAATTGAAATCAGGAAATTCATTTACAATTAAAGAAACATTGAATCCATCAATACCCTGGATTCTGTTCCACCAAAGGTTCCAAACTAAGAATATCTTGATCGATGGGGAATAATAGCTGGTGTTCGCTTCCCCCTTCTAGTAGTGGGACTTTTTCGAATGCCTTACCAAACCTGACCAAATCCCACCAACGTTTCCCCTCATGCAACAATTCAAATAATCTCTCCTGAAGAATCGTTTCATCATTTTCCTCCTTGGTGCCATTTATATAAATATGGTCCTCAAAATTATCCCCGTAAGCACGTTTTCTTATTTTATTGATTTCTTCGGAAGGATCCTGACCCAATGCATTTTTTGCTTCGGCTTTCATCAAAACAATATCTCCATATCTGTAGAGAATAAAATCATCAAACATAACCCTCACTCCTCCGGAAATTATACCCGGCCATTTAAGATCAGTGTTGTACATAAAACTGGTCTCTCCATCTCTGGTTTGGTAAACTTGAATAAGATTGCCTTCCTTTCTAGCGTCCACCTCACTAAACTGGTTGGCCACTAAAGGTGCGATCTGCCAATATGGATTCTTCCCTGAAAATGGCGAAACTTTTTCTATGGTTTCCATATCTGTGAAAGGGAATGTAGGGGCTACGAGGGCGGTAATTCCCCCATATATAGTTCTAGTTGGGGATTCTCCCTCCTGGAACCTAACAGCCATGATAATCTCATTATTCCCTTTGTTTTCAAATTCAAAAATGCTAGAATAATCTTCAAGTAGTTCTACATTGCTTGCTTCAATTTGGGAAATAGCGGTTAATGCAGTATTAAAATCTGCTTCACCTCCGTTTAATCTTTTACCAGTCCATAAAAAAACATCTGCTTTGAGTGCATTTACGGCAGGCATTGACCATCTGTTTCTTCCTGTGGGAAAGGCATTATCGGAAAATAGGGATATCGCACTTTCTAGATCCCTTTTGATAAGGCTAAAAACTTCGGATTGAGCTGACCTCTCTCTGTAAATTGCTGCTGGATCAAAACCCTCAGTTGGGTCTTCAATTAATATAAGGTCTCCCCAGATTTTCGTCAAAGTAAAATAAACAAATGCCCTCATGGTATGTGCCTGGGCAAGAATATCGTTTTTTTCAGATTCACTTACAAAATCAATATTTGGTACATATTTCAAGATTAAATTGGCATCATGGATTATAGAATACATGGTTGTCCAATCCGGACCAGCATTGACATTACTTAAATCATTAGTAAAGACGTAGAAATTCACAGACGGATCAAAACCGAAATTCTGAACCCAAATTTCACTTCTCCCTTCCCCCCAAATAAATAGATTGGATGTAGCCTGAGTCCTCATTCTCACATACATTCCGTTTAATGCCCCTTCAGCCTCCTCCGGGGACTGCCAAAAAGAGGAATTTGTAATCTGGCTGATTGGAGTTAAAGTAAGATCCTCGGTACATGCGGTAAATGTTAATAACAAAAAGGAGGAGTATGTCAGATTTCTTAGTAATTCTTTCATATTCAGTCTATTTAATTAATTATTTTTTAGAAGGAAGGAGTAATTTGTAAACCTAAAGTCACATTTCTCGGCATTGGATATCTTCCAGAATCTGTCCCTCCTTCTTCTGGATTCAAACCTGTGAATTTGGTAAAATAGACAAGATTATTTGCAGTGAGATGCAGCCTTACATTGCCTAGCTTTTTAATAAGATCGGTAGGTAAATTATAGGATAGAGAAATCTCACGAAGACATAAAAAATCGCCTGCTTCGTAATATTGGGAATTCCCTCTCCATAAATTCTGCTTTTGGTTTTGATCCGCCCAATAATACCGCGGAATATCAGTGACATCACCCTGATTTTGCCAAGACCGGGTAATGGCGTTGGAAATGGCATTTTGGCCCGAAAAATTCCCTAATACCCTGGCTTTGGTCTCATTGTAAATCATATGTCCCAATGTGTAGTCCATCCGTATGGTCAAACCAAAATTCTTGTACCCAAACCTATTTGTAATGCCTCCAGTCCAATCAGGGAAGGTATTCCCCATAAAAATGCGGTCCTTATCATCAATTATTCCATTGCCATCCGTATCCAACCAGTTAACATCACCACCATGTTTGGTCTTATCAGTCCCGACCACCAACATATCCGTAGGACCAGCCAAGGCAGCTTCATCTGTGGGATAGATACCAAGCTGTTGATAAGCAAAAAGGTCTCCTATTCTACCTCCTTCTTGCAAACCCCCTTGCCAGGAATAATCACCAATACTTTCGTCCCAAATGTTTATTCCCCCAATTCGGTTGTTTTCAATTCCATTATCTGGTAGTTCAAGAATTTTTACCCTCACCAAGCTGGCGTTTAGAGAGGTGGCCCAGGAGAAATTGGAAGTTTCCGGGATTATCAATGCATTCAGTTCCACTTCGAACCCTTTATTTTCAAGGCTTCCTAAATTGGTTAAAATACTTGTAAACCCTGTTGACCTGGGCAAGGCAAGATTGGTAAGTAAATTATCGGTAACTCTGCGGTAAATATCGAAAATGGCATTTACCCTATTGTTAACAATCCCAACATCAAATCCAAAATTGAAAGTTTTGGATCTTTCCCATTGAAGTTCTGCATTTGCCAGAGTGGTATTATAAATAGCAGCATCACCATAATACCTGTCTCCCACCTGATAGGCCCCTTGAGACTGGTAACGGCCAAGTCCGCTTATGTTCCCGTTGATGCCATAACTTGCCCTAAGTTTCAAGGTTAAAAGGTCTTCTGGAAACACGTTCCAAAAATTTTCTCTATGAAGATTCCAGCCTAGGGATACTCCTGGAAAAAACCCCCATTTATAATTTTCCCCTAAATTGGAAGCACCATCATACCTTGCATTGATCGTCATTAAATATTTTTGGCTAAAATCATAGTTAACCCTACCAAAATAGCCATAAAGCAAAAGTTCCGTTTCCGACCCTCCTACACTCCAGGGGGTGGCCGATGCATTAAGAGTAGAAATAATGTCCGTTGCTGCATTTCTTCCTACTGCAGTTACATCCCTTTCCATTGATTTATAATAGGAATAGCCTGCAGTGGCTTTGATATTATGCCCATCCCCAAAAATTGTGGTATAATTCAATACAGCATCTGCCTGATGATCTACTGTATTAATTTGAGAGGATTGTGCCTGACGGTCTTCATTCAACACCAATGGGCCATTCAGGTAAGATTTAAGGAAATTTCTGCTAAAAAAACTATTGTTCACTATAGATAATTGAGGTCTAAATGTCAATCCCGGCAATATATCCCAGTGCGATCCTACTACAAACATATAATTCGCCCTCTCCCTCTTCGAATCATACCTGCTTATGTAATAGGCCGGATTTCCATTGGTAAAAAGCCTTCCCGGGGCCAGAGATCCATCTTCAAATCTATACTTGGAAGTTTGGGCGGTATTGATGTTGTTTTTAAATACCACGCCTACACTTGGCACCTGAGAATCGGATACGTTGGCATAATTCAATCGTGCAAAAAAGTTTAGGTTATCACTTGCCTGTACATCCCCATTTAAATTCAGCGTTATTCTCTCGTATCCGGTATTGATTGCAATTCCAGGATTATTAAGATACCCTAATCCCATATTAAACCTTACCTTTTCAGAACCTCCGGAAACCGAAAAATTATGATCGTGGGTATAGGATTGTCTGAATACGGTTTTTTGAAAATCCAATCCCTTAAAAATCAAATCTTTGGAAGGGTCAAGAGGGTCTGGAATAGTTTCCCAAACTGCTCCCCATTCATCACCTGGAAGATCTAATAAATATTGGTTCTCAGGTGTAAGGTACATGGTGGTAAAGGCAGTGTTATTGGTTAAGTCATTGCCTGTTCCCCCTGCATTGGCCTGGGTAAGAAAATCAAGGACATTTGGAGACTTTATACCACTGGCAGCGATCCCTTTCCTCATAAAGTAAATAAAATCTTTTGGACTTGCCAGGTCATATAGTTGCCCTACATCCGATGAGGTCAGATTATAACTGTAATTAACTTGTGTTTCACCCGATTTGCCTGATTTCGTTTCCACGATAATAACACCGTTTGATGCTCTAGACCCATAAATTGAAGTGGCAGCAGCATCTTTTAAAACCTGTATGGATGCTATATCCCTGGAATTGATATGATCCATGTCATTCCTAATAACGCCATCTATTACATATAATGGAGTAGACCCATTGGGATTGTTAATGGAAGTACCTCCGCGCAAAACTACCCTGGGCCTTTCTCCCGGTTGGCCAGAGGTACTCTGTACTCTTAGTCCAGCAATGTTACCCTGTAATGCTGAAGCAGGATTAGCAAAAGTTAAGTTTTCAAGGACCTTATCGTCCAATTTTGAAACCGAAGTGGTTAAGGTTTCCCTGGATTGCTCCCCATAACCAATTACCACCACTTCTTCCATGTCAGATATGGAAGGCTGCATTGACACATCCACCTGAGTACTATTGCCAATATTTACCTCTTGGGTTCGAAAACCTATAAAGGAAAATACAAGTGTATTACTGTTTTCCGGCAAGCTGACACTATAGGTTCCGTCAATATCAGTAATTGTACCCATTGAGGTTTCTTTAACTAATACATTGACTCCTGGGATGGATTCACCTGCATTGTCTGTTACGGTACCTACGACGGTTTTGGTTTGCTGACTAAAGCTATATTGCAGGAAGCACATACAGACAAACAACATCAAAATTCTTTTCCACATAGGTGGAATGTGTATAACTACATTCATAGGAAAATGATTTTATTGGAATACTTTCATTTATCCTTTCAAAGATACTATAAGTAAAAAATAAAGGCTTCTACTATTTTATGCATATATAGTACAATGTTACGAGCATATTTAGGGTTGAAAATTAAGCTCATACATTATTAATCCAAACAAAAAGATGACTAATATTGAAGTTACTTCATAAGTACTGGAACCGGATGTTCCATTTTACCAGGGTTTCTTTGATTGACTCCTGGCTGACCATTATTTCCCAAATCATTATTGGCAATGGCTGCCAATTCCGTCAACCTTTTTACTATCTCAGGCTTTTCAGCAGCCAAATTATGAGAAGAAGAAATATCATTGACGACATTAAACAAAAGTGGCTGGTTCTCTTCTCCTTCTTTAAAATACGGATGAACCTTAAACTCCTTTAATGGCAGGAATAATTTCCATTGACCGGATCTTATGGCTTGAAGTTGGTCCATATAGTAATAATAAAAAACATCATGAGGGGTTTTTGCATCCTTTTCTCCAAGAATCAAAGGAAGAATGTTTTTACCATCAATAATCCGATCTTGGGGCACCTTGGCACCTGAAAGGTGGGCAAAGGTTGGAAGGAAGTCCATTGTGGTGGCCATCTCCTCGCTAATCGTTCCAGCAGAAACGGTACCCGGCCACCAAAAGATAGTTGGCACTCTAAAAGCGCCCTCAGCAGTAGTATAACCCCGACCTGTCAATGGTAGGTTTGTTCCCCTAACGGTGCTCATTGGATCCTCTGTCATTGGCGCACCATTGTCTGAAGTAAAAACTAGGATTGTATTTTCTTCTATTCCAAGCTCCTCTAACTTGTTCATTATTTGACCAACCGACCAATCCAATTCCTCGACACTGTCTCCCCAAGGGCCACCTTTACTTTTTCCTTTGAAAGCCTCACTGGCAAAAGGCTTGGTAGTACTTCCAGGCATCGCATGGGGCAGGTAAAGGAAAAATGGTGTATTTTGGTTTTCTTCTATAAAACCCAAAGCCTTTTCGGTGTAATCTTTGGTCAATAAATTTCTATCCACTCCTGCCCGAACAACATTCATGTTTTCCATCACAGGCAATGGAGGCCAATTTGACCCATTAAATCTTGTTCCAATCCGTTGACCGACTTCTTGCGTCATGTCATCACTATAAGGGATGCCATAAAAATAATCGAAGCCCTGATTGTTTGGTAAAAATTCAGGTTGGTCTCCTAAATGCCACTTCCCAATTAGCCCCGTCTTATAACCTACCTCTTTCAGTACTTCCGCTATGGTGATCTCTTCTGGATTTAAGCCATAGGGTGAAATAGGACGTAAAACCAGTCCATCTCTAGGATTGACATGCATGCCTACCCGCTGAGAATAGCAACCAGTCATAATGGATGCCCTGGAAGGCGTACAAACGCCTGCTGTAACCAAAAAATGGGTAAACTTGCGACCTTCTTTTACCATCCGGTTTAATGCTGGGGTGCGGATCACCTTGGACCCAAAAGGCTCAATGTCACCATAGCCCAGATTATCGCAGAATATTATAATAAAGTTAGGTGTCTTTTTTATAGTATCGATAGGTACCAGGTTTGTGAGATTGTTTCTTAACCCTGATTTCAACACTTTAGCATTAAGCTGCGCATGGCTAATGAACAATAAGAAAAAACAAGCAAAATAAATGAAAAGGCAATACCCTTTGCTCCTTTGAATTGAATTAGAAAAAGTTTCCATTTTATTAAGCTTTAATTAAGTCGATATATATATTCTATGAAAGATAAAAATATGGCTTTTAAAACATAAATACTTATAATATCTTATACATTACTGGTATTATATCATGAAAACACTTTGTTTAATATCCATTGCCATTTTATATTACACTACAGCACATTGAACCTAAAATAGAGCAGCACACATGGAGAACAGTCAAGAATTTTTATATCCCCCCCAATTTGGCAATGGATCTTTTATTAACTGACCGTGTCGTTCTACAATTAGAATCCCCTATGCATGTGGAAAGACATATTATTAAAAATACCCTTCTAAACTCTAAATTTTGGCTAAAGCCCTACTTTACGTGCTTATTCTTTAAATGGGCTAAAGCCCATTCCCATTAAATTGTTTTATATGAACAATGGGTTCGAGTAAACTTCTGAAATTGAAATCACAAAACCATTTTTTCAATAGCCCCAGCCTTAGCTGGAGATTAATGGGCGACTAGACACCGGTGGCTGAGCCTGTCGAGGCCACTCAATGAAAGTTGAAAACTTTCCGCACTAAAGGTCTAAGTTACGCTTCGCTAAACTTAGACCAGATCGGGTATAATAGCAGCCTGGATGCTAATTAACGAAAGTCGAAAACTTTCAGCATTTTAAGTCGGGTGATAAAGCACTGGCAGGCATATGGTAATAAAGGAATTTTTCGTATTTTAACATCGGTTAAGCTTTGTGTGTCTTTACCTTAACTAAACACAAGCGAGGTTTTGAACCGCCAAAAGAGATAACATATTTAACAATATTGAGTTTTTTTCATTAGCCAGATCAATATTTTAACCCCAAAATAATGAAGACAAAATCCCTAACTACCGAATGGCCGGTCCTCGATTTTGCAGCCATGCAAGGAACCATTGAGACCATCCACCAATGGATACAGATAATTGGTAAGATCCGTTTAAGAACAATGCCTTGGCAAAACCACTCCTGGCACACAACGTTGTACCTCTCTCCAGTGGGATATTCCACGCAGGCCATTTGTTTTAACGGTGGTATTTTTGAAATTGAATTGGATTTTGTCCACCATCAATTGCACATCAGTTCTTCAAATGCTGAAACGCAACACCTACCTCTGAAAACAAGTAGTATCGCAGACTTTTACAATGCACTTTTTGAAAAATTAGCTGCTTCAGGAATTGACATAAAAATTCATGGCAGTCCAAACGAAATGGAACCGGCCATTCCTTTTGCCAGCAATACTGCCATCAGTACATACGATCCTGAAGCTGCCAACCTACTTTGGAAAGCCATGCTCAAGTCAAATGGAGTGTTCAATAAATTCCGAAGTGGATTTATCGGTAAATCCAGCCCTGTACATTTATTCTGGGGTGCCTTTGATTTGGCGGTAACCCGATTTTCTGGAAGACCTGCCCCCTTACATCAGGGAGGAGTACCCAACATGCCGCTGGATGTAATGCAGGAAGCCTATTCTCATGAGGTAAGTAGTGCGGGATTCTGGCCAGGATCCAAAGATTCGCCCATGGCCGTTTATTATGCCTATGCCTATCCCGGTAATGAAGCCTATGCAAAGCAAAAAGTTTTACCCGAACAAGCATTTTACAGCCCTGAAATGGGAGAGTTTTTCCTAAAATATGAAGACGTACAATCCTCCTCTGAGCCGGAAAAAACACTAATGGATTTTTTACAGACCACCTACGAGGCAGCAGCCAATACCTCTAACTGGGACCGAAAGGCTTTGGAAAAGTAAATGGCCCATATTTTAATAGTTCCTTGGTTTTGTAGGTCAGTTAAATCCCCTACCCTTGATTAAGGGGGATTTGCGCCGAAATTAATTTTATGCTGACCGGGTATTAATTTCATCGGGCAAAGAAAGCCAATGGGTATGTCGTATCCGTTAATCCAATCGCTTCCAAATCCCCCTTGAAGGGGGCGCAGGGGGATTTATTGGTAAATTGTAAATATAAAGCAGTATTTAAACACTTATCTGTAAACTTTTTTATCTCAATAGCCCGCAGCTTTATTTGGAGGTAATTGAGTTATTCGGTACCGGTGGCTGAGCCTGTCGAAGGCAACTTGGAGGACTCTACAAATAGACCCCCTATCTATATGGAAAGGCAGACGATTAAAAAACCCTTCTACCCTCTTAATTTTGGCTAAAGCCTGGTTCTAATATCCAATCCTATAAATGGGTTAAAGCCTATTCCTATTGAATGGGCTTTATGGAACAATGGGTTCGGGTAAAATTCTGAAATTGAAATAATAAAGCCATTTGTCAATAGCCCCTAGCTTCAGCTAGGGGATGTCGGAAATTCATTCGTCTCTGGGGCTTTAGCCCAATCATTAACACAGGGTTTTCTCTTTCAAATTAGCCTATAATTGCAGCCATAAACCTAACTCAACGAAAGTTGAAAACTTTCGGCATTTTAGGTCTAAGTTACGCTTCGCTAAACTTGGACCAGGTTAGCAAACTTAGACCAGATACGGGAACCAAAATACCAAATTACAATAGCTTATTGTTCAGGTTTAAATCCCTCTATACCTTTATATACCAGCGGTTCTTATCCATCCACCAACCTATCAGCCATATGAGCAGCATAAAGGATATGGAAAACAATAAACTTGCCCAGCCTTCGGGGAACACTGGTTCAAATAGGGTTTTATAGGCCAGGTTACGAATGGATTGGCCTTGGATTTTAATCATACCTAGGGTTCTTACCAGTACGCCAGATAAGATGTACAAGGCCAAGGGGTTTTTTCCAAAGACTTCGAAAAAGTAAGCCCAGCCTTTGATGGACCGCACTTCCAATACAAACATCAGTACGGCTAAGGTAAGGGTGGAATAACCGACCGTTACGAGAACGAAGGAACTGGTCCAGATCTTTTTATTGATCGGAAACCCATAATCCCATAGGTAACCTGCGACTAGTAAAAGCACTGCAAACATGGCCAACCAAAGCACCGTCTCGATATTCCCTCCTCTTTTTTGGATTTGCAAGCCTACCCAATAGCCCAATAATACATTGACCATGGCAGGAAAAGAGCTCAACAGACCTTCCGGATCAAAGGCAACCCCATCCATTGTGTAGAGGTTGTCAGGGGAAAACAGCCATAAATCCAATCGGCCACTCGCATTGCCTACCAGTGAAAAAGGATCCATGCCCGGAACCCCAAGAAAAAGCATGACTAGCCAATACAAGACCAACACTACGCCACTCGTAATAAGAATTTTTCTCGCACTCAGGAAATAGATCAAGGTTGCCGCAAGGCCATAACACAAAGCTATTCTTTGCAAAACACCTAGAATTCTAATGCTAGTAAAGTCATAAGGTACCATCCCACTATCATTGATTCTAAAGAAAGGGAAAGCCGTAAGCAACAAACCAATAATAAATATCAGGGCGGTTCTTTTAAACACTTTGCCAAAATACTCCTTACTCCCCTTCAGTTTAAATTTACCAAGGCTGAAGCTCATGGCATTGCCTACCACAAATAAAAAGGAGGGAAACACCAAATCTGTAAGGGTTAAACCATGCCAGGAAGCGTGGGTTAAAGGACCAAAACTGGTACTTCCATCTCCGGGAGTATTGACGATCACCATCAATGCCAATGTCAAGCCTCGTAAAACATCCAATGATTGATACCTTTTTGAGGGAGTAGCGTAATCCAATGTATTTGTCATATTCTTACTTTGTTGAAATCTTATCTATCGTGTCAAACATCTGGACGAAAGTCACCCATGGCTGGGATTGTTCTTCCTTGGACTTGTCTTCTGAAGCCAGGTAATTTTCCAGTCCGTCCATAAACCCTGCAGCACCTGACCATACGGTTAATATTACGCCTTGAAATCGGTTTTTCATTGCTTCTGTTTGGTATTCCCTCCACCTAAACATGTCCATGACTTGCTGCACGCCCACCTGAGGGGTCTTCCATGCACAACTTATCACATCAAAACCCTTCATCGCAAACATTACCGGCGTTTGGTCCGGCCTTTCATAATGCCAATCACAAATCACCACATCTTTAGGGATCATGTCAATCGCTCGATGGGTGTTGTTCATGCTTGCTTCCCACATTCCTATGCCGGTGGTTTTACCATCGATCAACCTATCCCCCCAAATCCACAGCTTTTTCCCTTGCGCCTGTAGGTGATTTCTTATTTTGCTGACCTCACCAGCAAAAAGCTCCGCAGCATCTCTACCACTGCACCTGGGGCATTTATCATCCGCAATATAAAACACCTCATCCATGCCTGCATGAAAAGCATCTGTCTCGAACACTTCCACAATCTCATCCATTAAGTCAAAAACCACCTCATGCACACCAGGATGTAAAGGGCAGTAGCTTTTACAATACAAGCCATCTTCATTTGGCCATTTGTAATCAGCTGGAATTTGCACCTGCGGTGTCTCGTCAAATTCAGGATAAACCTTAAGTAAATTCCCAAGTGACCCTGCCCAGGATTGATGTCCGAGAAGATTGATCTGCGGAACCAATTTTATCCCATGCTTCCTTGCAACAGCCACCATTTTCTTGACATCCCCTTCGGACAATGTCACTTTATTTCGGAGCTCGGGATGGCTTTTAAATGCATAATTATAATCTACCCTCAGAATCAGCACATTTACACCTCTTGGAGCCAATACTTCCTCCATAAAGGTGACAAATCGATCGACATCCGCCTTTTGAGGAGCTGCAATGGCAAAACCTCTTACCGGCAAATCTGCCTTATGGATTTCCTGAGTATATGCAGATTGAAACAAAAAGAGCATGCCCAATAGCAATACAATTCTCTTGAATTTTTTCATGTTTTTGCCATTTGGTAAGGGTCAAATTTTCAGGCTAAGGCCTCTTTTTCCAACCAGCCAGTAATTTGAACAATAATTATAGCATAAATTAATGACTTAACAATTCCATTCCCTCCAAATCTCAGAAAATCAGGCAACATTAATCCGCCAAGTGTCAAGGTAGCATAATGAAAATATGGCAACTATAAATAAAAAGGCTGGGAAAATCACATCGGATAATCCCAGCCCATCTACATTTGCTGGCCCATTTAAAAACCATTGAGAAACCGCTTTCAGGGTTCACAAATCAATTTCAAAAATCATAAGAAGCATGGTCACATCCCAAGAAACAGCTTTGGATTGTTTCGGGACTTCTTTTTTACTTCATTGATCCCACTAATTTTTTATTTTCTAGAAAAATCGTCCTGAACACGGACAATGTCCTCCTCATCCGAAGGCTTGGTAGGATCAGTGTGCATCCATATTTCCGCAACAACCCCCCAATTGCCCATTCCAACCAGGCGATGTCGCTCACCTTGTTTCAAACGCTGCACTTCTCCAATTTTCATCGCTTTCAATTCTCCTTCGGTATCATCTTCGCTAGTAATTAGTCCACCTTCACCTGCTACCAATTTCCAAATTTCCGCTCTTCTGTGGTGGTATTGCCATGACAATCTTTTGTCTGGGCCTACCAATAATATTTTAGGGCTCAATTTATTTTTCAACTGCTCCGGAGACAAGTCAACCTCAGGGAAAAACTTTTCCCGAAATTCATTTATTTGATCTTCATTGATAACGAAAAAACCTCCCCAGGGGCGGCTTTCATCCTTGTTTACAATTTGCAATCCGCTGGCGGCCAACCACTCATCGACCGTCTTAAAAATAGCTGCTTTGGATAAATCTTTCTCTATTTTCATTCTTTTCTATAAATTAAACAAAGTATTAAAACTTCCTGCTTTTCTAAAAACTCTCAAAAGATAATAAATAATTATTCAGTTTCCTTCAAATAAACTTGCTGCCCCTATCATCGCAGCCTTTTCTCCTAGCTTGCTTATAAAAATTTCCGGACTTGCCGAATGGGCATGCAATACCTTAATTACTTCGGGCAAAAACAAATCAGCAGCTTTCACCATATTCCCACCAATAACAACCTTTTCAATGGATTTCCCTTCCATTTGCTTAAGCATTAGTTCTGCCAGGTTTTGACCGAATTCTTTGAGGACGGTTATCGTTGCTGCTCTCCTATCAGGCATGGAAAGCAGGGTTTTTAAACCGTCTACTTCAATGTCATGTTTTGCTTTGGCCCATTGCACAAAAAAAGAGGTGCTGATCAAGTCTTCCGCAACGCCTCCTTTAAAAGGAACTGACCAAAAGGCACCATCTTCTGCCATATCACCAAATTTATAAGAACCACCTAAGCCTGTACCTAAGGTAATCCCCATCAATCTCTCGTCATTCCCCCAACCGGTTGCAAAAGCCTCTCCTTGTAAAAAAGCAGCGGCATCATTGATAAATGCTATATTTCCCACAGGTATATTTAGGCGTACTGAAAGTTCTTCCTTGAGGTTGACCTGATAAAGGGAGCGGTATTTCCCCTGGTCAATAATCAAAGAAATCCCCTGCTCATAATTAAATGGAGCTGGCATGGCTATTCCCAGGCAAGCGTCTTCTGTTATCCCCAAGGACAAAATGCATTCCGTCCAGGCATTCAGAATCTCCTCCTTAGAGCCAAGAGAATCGACAGGATACCTTGAAACCTTTTCATCAAGAATACTTAGGCTTTGGTTGTCCAGAAGCCCAGCACTAATATGGGATCCTCCGATGTCTACACCAACGATTTGTTTCATTTTAATCTTTTTTCTTTTATCTAATGACTTCTTTGAAGCTTTCTTTCTTATGAAATGCGGCAAACTCAACGTCATTGGCAGCTCTTTCTCTCAAAAAGTCACTTCGTGTAATCGCTTTTTTAAGGTTTTCATAAAGCTTCGCTTCTTCTCCATTTCTCGCTGCTATTAGTGCCAATCCATAAAAAGGAAACCCATTCCCCATGTTTTGTATGGCACTATTTTCAAACTGAATGGTCGCATTGTAATAATCACCTGCCAAGAAATTGGCTAAACCCTGGTTAAATAGATTAATTGGGTTTTTGTCCGCTTTATTTAAATGGATTACTGCCAATCGATAATCGCCATTGAATATCGAAACAGCACCCAAGGCAGCTTGGTTAACCTTCAAAAGCGCATCTGACTTGGTAAGCGAATTTGCTCTATAAAAGCTATTGTATGCACTAAACTTATCTTCCCACAACCAAAAGACTATTCCGAGATTATATACTGCATAAGGGTTTTCAAAGACCCCATTGGACCTATTGAAAGCGAAAAGGGCATTTTCTAACAACTGGTTTCTTTCTTTGGTATTCTGGGTTCTATTGGCTCTGTTGGTAAAAACCACCCCCAGGTTATTGTAGGAATAAGCACTTGGATAGACTTCTACCATTGCCCTCAAAATCTCCTCTTTTTCAGACCAGCCAGGTTCCATATCCAATGCCCGTATATAGTCCTTCTCCGATAATGTGTCTGCAGGGACTGTTCCCAAGCGAATATTTCTTGACAAGATGGAAAGTTGGAGATTGGAAACCTCATCAAAGCCCTCCATTGATTGGGCATTTATACGTTCGAAACGTTTCAAAACGTCTCGATCCACTTGTCCAAAATGGGCAAGTGCTTTCATCTTATTCTTTTTATAAGTCCCGTCACCGGGTCCCACAATTGTTTCTAAAAATGGAGCTTTTGCTGTAAAGGGAATTCCACTATAAGCAGTGAATGTTTTCCCTAAGTCCTTCCAGCTATTTTCAGAAAGCATCCCCAGGGTTTCGGGCTTGTTTGGTTCCGCCCATAAGCCTAAAACAGGGTATTGCTCTTGTCCCCTGTATTGCCCAATTTGGGAAAGTGAAGCAGTTGTAATTATCCCATGGGAAATAAGGACTTCTTCCGTCTCTTGCTGGGAGACAGATTGATTGTTTACAATTTCTCCTTTGGCAACCAAGGATCCTTTTTCCATACCATCTATAAATGGCATACTGAAACTTACCTTAAGTTTAACTCCTGAATAAACATCCAATGTATCTCCTTTTACCCGCATCTTTTCTTCAAAAGAATACGTTTCATTACCATATTTAAAATAAGGTGTTAAAACGTAAGTTTCGTTCTTCAAAAGCATTGCATTGGGCAAAGTTACAATCAAACTAAAACTTACTGAATCACCAAAACGTTCAAGAACATTTGGCTCCAAATAAATTTTTTGGTTGTCTGCTTTTTTTTTAACTTGTACTACGTTACATGAGTAGCTTATTAGTGTAGCACTTAAAACAAAAAAAGCAATGTTTTTTTTCACCATATTCATAGGTTAACCAATTTATTATCAATAAGTTGTTGTATGTTTGAATTTTAAAACATTAAAATTGTCATGACAATGGAAAATATAAAATTATTCTTCCAAGAAAGGGCCTTCGGTGTTTGCTCAAAATTAGGAGAAAAACTTCATTTCCCTATTGACAGCATTCGATTGTTTTTTATATACAGTTCATTCATTACGTTAGGATCGCCTATTATTGTTTATGTTAGTCTTGGAATGCTAATGAAAATAAGGACTTACTTAAGACGAATGAATAACCCAGTATTATTCGATTAATTTAATTGGGAGTATTTTTTCTTTCCTTTCAAATAATAGGACAGTATTATGGAATAAACTGGGCTCGTTTTGGCTGATTTAAATTCTTTTACTTTTTGAAACTTGCGATAACGCAATGCCTCTCGCTTTGTAAGGAAGTCCGCATAGGCGTTGCCAACAGCCCAACTGTGGGAAAAGCCCTTGGTAAACAGCAAATGCATCATGGCTCCAAAATCCATCACCAACCTCACACAAAAGACTTTTATAAAACTATTAAATTCCAGATTGCTTTTCAGCATGTAAAGACTATTTCTGAAATTGAGGTAGGTTTTAAAGGGGTTGACTTGGTTCAAGGTACCACCTCCTAAATGGTAGACTCTTGATTCTCCACAATATTGAATTTTATACCCTTCGTTTCTCATTCTCCAACATAGGTCTATTTCCTCCATATGTGAAAAATAATAAGGGTTAAATCCCCCTAATTGGTGAAAGATTGATGCATTGACACAAAAACAGGCTCCTGAAGCCCAATCCAATTCAATTGAATCATTGTATTGGCCCCGGTCTTCTTCCAAAACATGAAGCACTCTTCCTCTGCAAAAGGGATATCCCAAATGATCTAAAAACCCTCCCGCTGCTCCAGCATAGTCAAAATACTTTTTATTGACTAGTGAAAGCACCTTGGGTTGACAAGCCGCTACTTCTGGTTTATCAAACAGGTAGTTAACCAAAGTCTCATCCCAATGGGCGGTGACTTCCACATCAGAGTTTAGCAATATATAATAAGAATACTCACCTTGTAATTCTTCTAAACCAAGATTATACCCTTTACTGTAGCCATGATTTTCACTTAGTAAAATCAACCTAATATCAGGAAAATTATTGCTAAGAAATGATAGTGAAGCATCATTGCTCCCATTGTCCACGACTACAATATCAAAAATGCTATTGCTGATCACCTGGGGCAAGTATTGTCTGAGCATGGCTTCCCCATTGTAATTTAAAATAACAATAGCGGCCTCTTTCATTAAACCATATTGCCAAAATCCATACCTGGAATATTGGGCATCATTCCGGCAGTAGCACTACCCATTTTTTCTTTGATCTTGATATCAATGTTTTCAAGGGCCTTATTTGTGGCACCTACAATTAGGTCCTTCATCATGTCCTTGTCTTTTTCATTGACCAAGCTAGGGTCAATTTCTATGTCCAACACTCTGCGTTCGCCGTTCACTACTACCTTTACCATACCGGCTCCTACTTCTCCTTCTGCACGCAAGTGTACCAATTCAGCTTGGGTGGCTTTGATTTTGGCTTGAGCCTCCTTCACCTTATTCATTATATTCATCATGTCAAACATATCCTTCGCTATTTGTTTTTGTTTTTATTAATTAAATTTAGCCATGGAATTGGAAATTAAAGTACCAAACCTTAATAAAGATTGACCCCAATTACCAAACCAATACATCGCAATTGAATTATTTTAACGACAACCATTTACCAATCGTCATTTTATTTTCTCAACAAGCATTTTCAGAGTCAGGCTTTCTTGTTCTCCACTTGTCATGTCTTTAAGGCTAATGGTTTTGTTTTTCAATTCATCCGATCCAAGCACACCTACAAAAGGGATTCCCTTTTTGCCGGCATAGTTGAATTGTTTTTTAATTTTTACCAAATCAGGGTAAATTTCAGCAGCTATTCCCGCTCTTCTCAAAGCAGCAACAATCCCTAGACAGGCATCTCTTTCTTCTTCACCAAAATAAGCCAACATAATTTTAGTCCGCTCCACTTCATCATCAGGAAACCTATTTAATTCTTCCAGAACGTCATAAAGTCTGTCAACGCCAAAGGAAAAACCAACCCCTGAAACTCCAGGAAGACCGAAAACCCCAGTAAGGTCATCATACCTTCCGCCTCCACTAACAGAACCAATGCCTACGCCATTGACCTTCACCTCAAAAATTGCACCAGTATAATACGACAAGCCTCTAGCCAAAACAGGATCAAACACCACATGGTTTTGATTTTCTCCCATCTTGTTTAAGTTATCAAACACTTCTTCAAGTTCAGCTATTCCCTTTAAACCTACCTCACTTTCCGCCAGGTATTTCTTTAAGAACAACAGCCAATCCTCATTTGTGTTCTCATTTTGAGCAATTATGGGTGATAAGACCTCAATTGCTTCTCCGGAAAAACCCCGTTCCTGCAATTCGATTTTCACCTTTTCCCATCCGATTTTATCCAATTTATCAATCGCCACGCATAAATCGGACTCTTTTCCAGAAGCACCAATTACTTCTGCAATTCCAGTAAGGATTTTTCTATTGTTGATTTTAATGTCATAATCGTTAAGCTTAAAATCGGAGAAAACCCTTTTTATCATACAAAGGATTTCCGTTTCACAGATAAGGCTGTCTGTGCCTACAACGTCTGCATCACATTGGTAGAATTCCCTGTACCTCCCCTTCTGCGGGCGATCAGCTCTCCAAACAGGTTGCATTTGAAAACGTTTAAAAGGATACGTTATTTCGTTTTGGTTCATGACCACGTACCGCGCAAAGGGTACAGTAAGGTCATAACGCAAGCCTTTTTCAGAAATTTTCGGCAGCACTTTACTTTCACCTGCATTAAAAGTATCCGTATCTACTTTCTTCAGAAATTCTCCACTGTTGAGGACTTTGAACAAGAGTTGATCCCCCTCATCGCCATATTTGCCCGTCAAAGTGCTGAGATTCTCCATGGTTGGCGTCTCTAACTGCTGGTACCCATATAACTTAAAGGTATCCTGAATGGTATTGAAAATATAGTTTCTGCGCGCCATTTCTTTTGGGCCAAAGTCGCGCATTCCTTTAGGTATACCTGGTTTTTGTTTGCTCATTCTCTGGAATTTTGGCCAAAGTTAAAAAATTAAATAAGTATATGGAGGATATTCTCAGGGCAATTTAAAAGCTAAATTCAACTTCTTTAATTATTTTATGTGATTATTTAATATTTTACTTACCTTTGCCCATCATTTCAAGCGAGAACAATAAAACAAACAATACAATGGCTGTTACTACTTTAAAAAGGAAATTAAGAAGAAAAAGACAGGCACAGAATGCCAGGGTACAAACTATCAAATTATTGAGTGCTCAGCCTGTCCTCAAAAATGTAGATGTTGAAGAAATTAAAAAAGGATTTACTTCAAGTAAATAAATAATAAAGGAACCCGATTTTAATCGGGTTTTTTTATATCCTCCCTCTTTTTCCTAGCTCTATAACTTTTAGATTTTTGATGGTTTTATCCAATTCAAAAGTCAGCATGGTTTTTATTTGATGGAAGCCATGATTTCCAACAGCGCCGGGATTCATATACAAAACATTCAACTCCTTGTCATGCATCACCTTGCAAATATGTGAATGCCCACAGACAAATAGATCCGGTTGATGTAATTTTATTTTAGCTTTTACCCCTTTCGCATATCTTGGTGGCGTACCACCAATATGGATCATAAAGACTTTTACGCCACCACTTTCAAATACAATCTCTTCGGGAATTTCCCTTTGCAGGTTTTGGTCATCAATGTTCCCATAAACTACCCTGAGTAAAGGTTTCTTTGGCAACCAATCCAGCACTTCTGGGTTTCCAACATCTCCCGCATGCCATATTTCGTCAGCCTCTTCTAATGTTTTGATTGCATTTTCAGGGAGACTACTATGTGTATCACTTATGAGGGCTATTTTCACCATAGGAATAAAATGTTTGACTTATTAATGGACAAAACAAATCCAAATGCCCTTGAAAAACAAGGATAGCTACCTAAGGGATTCCATAATAGATAAATTAAACCTATAATTCGTAGTATTCACTACAATCAACATCACTGGCAATAGCTTTACCGGAGCTTTATAAATTCATGTAAAACATAGGAAACCGACTGATTATAAAGTGATTTCATCAGAAAACTTGAGAAATACCGCTAATTACTGTACCCAATAGCGGTTTTTTTCATGGGCATAAGTAAAAGTCTTTCAAATTCTTTTTTAATCCCCCCAAGTTTCGTTAATAACGATAAAGTCTGTTGATCGAGATTTAAAATCACAAGAAAACGACCTTAAAAAGATTGCAAACTTGGTAATTGAAAGATTCCTTTCTATTTTTACGAGGATAGAAAATTTTGTATATAAATGAAAGAAATACAATTCAGAGATGCCATTCGGGATGCTATGACCGAAGAAATGAGACGCGACAAAAATGTGTTTCTTATGGGAGAAGAAGTTGCTGAATACAACGGTGCGTACAAAGCCAGCCAGGGAATGCTGGATGAATTTGGACCTGACCGAGTAATTGACACTCCTATTTCGGAACTTGGATTTTCAGGTCTTGGTGTAGGTGCCGCAATGAATGGTCTGAGGCCCATAATAGAGTTTATGACATTTAACTTCTCATTGGTAGCAATGGATCAATTGGTCAATTCAGCAGCTAAAATGCTGGCCATGTCCGGAGGCCAATACAGTGTTCCCATTGTTTTTCGGGGACCGACAGGGAATGCAGGTCAATTGGGTGCCACCCACTCCTCTAATTTCGAAAACTGGTTTGCCAATACGCCTGGATTAAAGGTAGTTATTCCATCAAACCCATATGATGCCAAAGGCTTGCTAAAGGCTTCTATTCGAGATAACAATCCTGTTATCTTCATGGAGTCGGAAGTGATGTATAGTGATAAAGGTGAGGTTCCTGAAGGGGAGTACTTATTGCCTATAGGCGTTGCAGAGATCAAAAGAAAAGGAGATGATGTCACAATTGTTTCTTTTGGCAAAATGATGAAAGTAGCTTATGCAGCTGCCGATGAATTGGCCAAGGACAATATTCATGCTGAGGTAATTGACCTGAGAACGGTCAAACCAATTGATTACCCAACTGTAATTGAATCTGTAAAGAAAACCAATAGGTGCGTAATTGTCGAAGAGGCCAACCCAGTTGCTGGCTTATCTGCAGACATCGCTTATAACATTCAAAAACAAGCTTTTGATTACCTTGACGCTCCTGTAATAAGGGTAAACTCTATGGATATACCTTTGAGTTATTCACCTACTTATATTGAAGTTACATTGCCTAATGTAAAAAGGACTATTGATGCAGTAAAGTCTGTTACTTATAATAAGAAGTAATTACTAAACTCAGTTATACGATTAAATCAAAGCAGTGCCAATGGCACTGCTTTTTTATTTTCTCCAATTGGATTGATATTTTACTTTGAATATTAATTAAAAAAAGGCTGCAAAATCATTCGTTTTGCAGCCTTTTTTTATGTCAATTTCTGAGTTCTAATTTTCACCCTCAACGTCTTTTCATATTTCCGCCAAGTGCACCCAAAGCTTTTTGGGCTCCTCCCATTTTATTCATTTGCTTCATCATTTTTCTCATGTCAGCAAACTGTTTCATGAGGTTATTGACTTCTTGTATGGTTCTTCCACTACCATTTGCGATTCTTTTCCTTCTGCTACCGTCTATAAGTGAAGGATTTCCTCTTTCCTGTGGAGTCATACTTCTAATGATTGCTTCTATAGGAATAAAAGATTCATCATCAATATCCAGGCCTTTTATGGCTTTTCCCATTCCAGGAATCATTCCCAATAGGTCCTTGATGTTCCCCATCTTCTTAATTTGATCAAGTTGAGATAGGAAGTCATCAAAATCAAATTGGTTTTTCCTTATTTTGGCATTCAGGCGTTTCGCTTCATCTTCATCAAATGATTGCTGTGCTTTTTCTACCAACGAAACCACATCACCCATACCCAAAATCCTTTGAGCCATACGATCGGGATAAAACAGGTCAAGATTTTCCATCTTTTCACCTGTTGAAATAAACTTGATAGGTTTATTTACAACGTGACGTATTGAAATTGCGGCACCACCCCTACTGTCTCCATCTAATTTGGTAAGCACAACTCCATCAAAATCCAACCTTTCATCGAAAGTTTTTGCAGTATTGACTGCATCCTGACCAGTCATCGAATCGACCACGAATAAGGTTTCTGAAGGTTTCAGACTTTCTTTCAAGGCTGAAATCTCATTCATCATCACCTCATCTACTGCCAGACGACCCGCAGTATCTACGATAACCGTCTTTTTGCCTGTTTTCTTGGCATATTCTACAGCATTGGTAGCTATTTCTAATGCGTTTTGATTGCCAGGTTCAGCGTATACTTCAATTCCGATTTGTTCACCAAGCGATTTAAGTTGCTCGATGGCTGCAGGCCGATAAATATCACATGCAACTAGTAGAACTTGACGGCCTTGCTTTTTCAAGTAGGTTCCCAACTTTCCTGAAAAGGTAGTTTTACCAGAACCCTGTAATCCTGAAATTAAAATAATGGAAGGATCTCCTTTTAAGCTAATTTCCTCCTTTGCGCCCCCCATTAACTGGGTCAACTCTTCCTGCGTGATTTTAATTAGTAACTGTCCTGGGGAAACGGCGATCAACACATCCCTTCCCAAGGCTTCCTCCTTGATCTTGTCAGTAACCTCTTTGGCTACCTTATAATTCACGTCAGCGTCGATCAGTGCTCTCCTAATTTCTTTTACCGTGGTAGCTACATTTATTTCTGTAATCTTCCCCGTACCTTTTAAAGTTTTAAAGGCTCTGTCTAATTTAAAACTGAGATTATCGAACATGTCATTTTTGTTTTGAATCAACAAAAATAGCCATTTTTTTTAAGCAAGTCAGTCTAAATCCCCAAAAGAATACGTACATTTTATAAAAGGTTTGTAAAGTACGCAGCAAATTATGGGGCATTTATTTTCTGGATATTAAAGACAAAATGTTGCATTTAGCATATAAAAATACCCTGATCAGGGTATTTTATTGATCAAAAAAATGTCGTTACTTACAAATTCAAATAAAACAGTATCAAATATTTACAATTTAAATTATTATTAGTTAATCAAAAAAACATAAATAATGATGAAAGACCAAATCCCGCTTTTTATTCCTATCGGAAATTTTTCTGACCATTGTAGCAGCCTTGATGGAAGGAAACTAATGCCATTGATCAACCTTATCCAAGAAATGGAATTAAGGTTTTACAAAACAGAAAAATTCCTCGGAATCCATGATTTAAGTGACATCACACTTAATGCTATTGGATTAAATGGAATACATGTTAAATTATTAGACGCTGTATTGAAGCTAAGATTAGTTCCGCTTTTCGATTGGCTGTCATGGAAAACTGAAGCCGAAAGGTATTATCAGAACCCGTCTTTGTTAGCAGGTTTAGATACAGTTACGCTTGGTAAAATCATGACTGTATTGCTTAGATCTCAAACCATCTATGGCCCTACATTTCTTGAATCCAAGATAAAAGACAAATTTGTACTTACTCTTCTTAAAGCCATAGTACAATCTTTGGACCATTCTAGTATTGCAGGCTATATAAACACTGACACAGTAGATTAAACCCAATTAACCACTAACTAATACTATATTACTCAATATAGTATACCATTTTTTATGCTTAACACCCTCTATTTTTTTTATAGTTGGCCTTAAAATTGCAAGGTACCTTAACAATTAATTCAAATTATTTGCCACGAATTGCAATGCGCTTAAAATTAAAGTGGGGTGAGAATTATTTAATCTTTAAGCAAAGTAATCTGATTAAATTTTTTTCCCGTATATATCTGTCTTATGTAAAAGGGTTCGTATTTACCAGTACTGACTTCTCTCATGGCTGGTGCAGTCACACTAAAATTAAGCTGTTTCAATTGTTCAGTGAAGCATTGCAATCACAAAACCTGGCAGCAAAAAAGAAGTTGCTGATTTTAAAGCGATTCCATAAAATCACACAACAGTTTTAAGAATTTCGAGTTAAAATATTAGAAGTAAATCAAATGGATAACTGCCAATCTTTTTGGTATTGTAGGTAAAACCAGTGTTAATGAAAATTCAAAAATTCACCTATTCACATTATATAAAAGTGATTATGGTTTTTTTGAGCCTGATAGGAAATGGTTTTCAATCCAGTTTATCGGCACAATCAAACCCTTCATTGAGCCTTGAAAAGGTAGATCCTTCCTGTTCTGGAAATGGGGTTATCACAGCATTGCTTGAGAACGTAAACAATTCGGGGAATTTAGCCTACAACTTATTTGTGCTTCCTGGAGAAATCCCCCTTTCTACAAACCAAAATGGCGTTTTTGAAGGATTAGAAAAAGGAGCTTATAAAGTTACCGCTAATTATACCGTTGATAACATTCCAAAGGAAGTTTCATCTGAAATAACCCTAAATACAGTTTTCCAACCCTTGTCCTATACAGTGCTTTCCAAAAGCCTGTGTAAAAACGCACTAGGGAGTATTGAAGTGGTAGTAAATTCAGGCAAACCTACCAGTTTTCAATTGCAAGGACCCTCACAAAGGCCTGTACAGGAAAGTCCGGTATTCGAAGACCTTGAAGCAGGACCATATACCATCATCGTTACAGACGAATGTGGAGACCGGCTTTCACAATCCATTGAAATTCAGGAAGATAATTTTGTTATCGATAACGAATTTCAACAGTTTAAAAATGAATTAAAATCTTGTGGTAAAATTAGCGTCGGTCACCTTATTAAATCTATTGGACCTGATATCCCCTACCCCCTTAAGGTGAAATATATGGTTTATACCCCCGGAGGTGCCGTAGAAGAAACCAATATTGAAATACCAAATGGAGATCCCAAGGAAAACATAATCTTTGGTGACATCGCTTTTTTTCACGACCAAGCGTACACCTACGACTTGACTGTTACAGACAATTGTGGACAATCCTCCACATTGACAGGACAATCAATCAACCGGAAATTGACCATCTCCAAAGACCTGTTATGGGGTGCGGGATTGTGCGGAAAAAGGCGACTTTCCGTTACTCCTTCTAATTTTGTGGCCCCGTATACCATTAATTTTACTGACTTTCCCGCAGGATTTGATCCTGTAGCTTTTAATTCACAGTACCCTGGCCCCTACTACGAAGACAATATTTCTATAGGGTCTATTGAAATGCCTATTCCAACTGGAAATTATGCCTTTACCTTGATGGATGCTTGTGGGAATTCTGCAAGTATTTCAAAAACCTATTTGGATAAATTAGGTGGCCCAACATCTACCGTCTTTCCAGGTTGCGGGCCAGGCACGGGCTCCGTTCAATTAAACAGCTATGATTTCTACTTTGAAAAGGTGGAAATGACAAAGGCACCTGCCTCATTCACTGAAACTCTACCTATTGATTTTACAAAAAACATTAGAAATGAGGATCAACGGAGATTTTACATTAATAACCTCCCAGAAGGAGAATATGAATTCACCTCATCTACCAGCTGTAAAACCACACACCTTACCAAGGTGACAATAGATGGAGTTAAAATAACTGAAAATGAAATTGATATAACAGAAAACTGCGGTGCTTTTAACCTTTATTTAAATCATTCAGATAACTTGAATACTCGTCAGCTTCCTCTCTTTGGTATCCAAAAGTTTGACCCATCTACAGGTAATTGGACCCATCCGGGAACAGGAGAAATATACAATCCTGAAGATGAGTTAAGCGATGAGAATGCAGTATTATTGATCAATGGTGCTTCAAATATTAACCTAAATTACACTGGTAAATTGAGGTTGGTAAAGTCTTACAGAATTTGGAAGAATGGGGAAGACATGCTTATAAAACGGTCAGAAATTACTTATTGTTTGGAAACTTTAAAAACATTTGATATCAAAGCAAAAAGTGTTTTCAATAGCATCAATACATTTAAATGCAGTGGTGACAGTTATGAACTGTCGGTAAACGCAGATGGGTATTCCCCAATTACTTATAAAATCGTAGAAAAGGATGGCCTACCATTTGTTATCGACAATGGCGAAAACCCATTGTTTAAAGGATTGGAATCTGGGAGGTATAAACTTCAATTGGAGGATGCCTGTGGAAACCTGACCAACACCACTGTTCAGGTAAGAGGAGAAAATCTTCCTATTATCATTCCTGAAAATCTCTGCGACGGAGAAAATGGTGCCCTTTTAGTTAAAAACCTGGATTTCCTTCAATTTGAATGGTACAAAGATGATGCACCCGACATTATTCTGAGCACTGGCCCTCGACTTGAATTTTCCCCCTTCAATTTGGCCATAAATTCAGGAACCTATTATGTGCGAATTAGCGATTCGAATCCTGAGTCATGTGTCAATAGAACCCTTGAATTTATAATGGACGAGTCAAGCCTTAACCCTAAACCTGGTGAAGGGCAAGAGGTGGATGTTTGTAAAGGGGAATTTGTAAACTTATTTGATTTTTTGGAAGGCCCATATGACAACTATGGAACTTGGAGCGAAACAAGTAACAGTGGTGGGCTGTTTGAGAACACCTGGTCTTCATCCGAAGTGGAACCTGGGGTTTATACTTTTGATTACAAAATCACAGGTATCTGCTCGGGAGAAAGAAGTACCACAGTGACTATAAATCTTGCTCAAGTTCCAGAAGCCCCACAAGGCAGTCCTATTCAAGAATTTTGTAGCCCTGGTGAATACACCTTAAGTGACCTGGAAGTGGAAGGTGTAAATATCCAATGGCACTTGTCTCCATTCGGAGAAGCAATACTCCCTCCAGAGACAAAACTCCAAAATGAGACAACATATTATGCTACTCAGTCCAACGGCACCTGTCTTTCTGATGAAAGATTGGCGGTAAAAGTTTTCATCTATTCAGAAGTAAAAGACAACACCATTTCAGGCGAACAGACTTTGTTCCAAATGGAAACACCGGAAAAAATCACAGGTACTAAGCCACAGGGTGGGTCCAGTAATACTACCTATTTCTGGGAAGTAAAAACAAGTTCTACCGACTGGGAGCTTATCGATGGAGCAGAGGGAGAGAATTATTCCCCTTCACCATTATTAGAAACGACAAGCTTCAGAAGAACTACCTCAGATGCTTTCTGTGGTGATTTCGTAAGTAATGCCGTTACAATCACCGTCCAGGTTGCTCCCATTGTGGCAAATGATGATTTCTTTGGTCCGCTAAAAAATTATGAATCTCTTATATTGCCATCGATATTGTTGAATGACAGCCTTAAAGACAAACCTATCTTACCTGAAAACAGCATTATTAGTGTCCTGTATATCAGAGATAAAGAAGGAAATAGCATCGAACTGGATTACCAATTGGATGAAAACGGCAATCTTTCCCTACCAGGCGATATCGCTCCTGAAACCTATATCATCCGGTACAGCATTTGTCAAAAAGAAGTGCCTGATAATTGCAGTGAAGCAAATATCACCCTTGTTATTGTTGGAATTTCCTTTGAGGCAGAAAAAAAGATTGATAGAACCCAGGCCTTGCCAGGGGATATTGTGAACTATACCTTCAAAATCAAAAACACCAGTATTTTCGCCTTAGAAAACATAATCCTCACAGAAATTCTACCGGAGGAATTGATGGTCTTGTCGGCCAGCCCTGAATTAAGCCCAAACAATACATGGGAAATCGTTGGCCTCGGTCCGGAGGAATCTATTGTGCTACTCTTATCGATTATGCCTACCAGAGACGGAAACTTTACAAATGAAATAAACATCAGTGTTGAAAATTATAACCAAACGATAAGGAGTGAGGAATTGCAGGTAAGGCCCAAAATGATGGACATGAGCATACAAAAGTCTTCCTCTAACGCAGCAGTAAATGATGGCAACACTTATGACTACCAAATAATCGTAGGTAACAATGGCCCAGATCCTGCTGATAACATTAGAATCGTCGATTTTCTACCTCCAGAATTGAAATATGTGAATGCAACACTGACCTCAGATGGGCTGTTTTCATCACCCATTTTCTCACAGGAGGAAGGATTATTGGTTTGGGAAATACCACAATTCGCGGTTGGTGCAACACTCCAAATCACCTTGACCGTAAATCCCGTTGGCGATGGAAGAATCAGCAACAGGGCTGAAGTAAGTGCCGATGGGATAGATGTGAAACCCGAAAACAACACTTCCATTGAAGTCAAAACAATCTTGCCATTGTTTATTCCAAATGTCATCAAACCAGATGGTGATGGAAGAAATGAATCTTTAGTAATCAGAGCATCCCATCGATTTGAGCGAGTGGAATTAATCCTCTATAATCGCTGGGGTGACATCGTGTACGCTTCAAAGGATTACCAGAATGACTGGTATGCAGAAGGTTTATTGGCTGGCACCTATTACTATCAGGTAACAGGGGTTGATGTTGCCAAGAAAGAAAAACAATACAAGGGCTGGATACAGGTGATAAAGTAAATTATGAAGCCAAAAAAATTAAATAGCATTCTTTTTATTTTGGGTGTATTTGTCACATTGACAGGTGCGCATGGCCAACAATTGCCTCAATACAGCCAATATATATTCAATGCAATGCATGTAAACCCTGCTTATGCGGGATATAAAATAGATCCATTTGTGCAGGCCACCTATAGAAGTCAGTTTAGTGGTTTTGAAGGAGCCCCCCAGACTTTTTCAATTTCGGCAGACATGGCCAATTTGGAGCAAAGCATGGGTTTCGGTCTCAATATTAATTCAGACCAGTTTGGGGCCAGTGATATACAATCTCTGTTACTTACCTATTCTTACAATGTCCAGCTCTCCTATGAAAGCTTTTTAGGCTTGGGTGTCAGTTCGGGTTTCACTTCTTATGGCCTTGATGCAAGTCAGTTTCGACCTGATGACCCTAGTGATCCTGGAATCCCTCAAGGCAGGATCAATGCCTTTACGCCCAATTTAAATCTGGGAATATTCTTTCACACGCCTGTCTTTTTCACAGGTTTAAGTGCCTATAATTTAGTCGGACAAAACATTTTAGAGAATAAAAACCTAGCTGTGGCAACCCACAATCCCCACTTTTATTTTCAATTGGGAGCTTTATTCCCTTTTACGAGGGAGGTATACTTTAAACCTTCCATTCTTGTCCGTGAAGATTTAAATGGTCCCACCAGTTATGACATCAATGCAATGTTTTTATTGCAAGAAAACTATTGGATAGGCGCTTCTTTCCGATCAGGATTAACTAAAAACCAGGCAACCATTTCTGAAATATCTGGAAACAGAACTGCCCTTGCTTTGCTATTTGACATCTTTATTACGGATGAACTCCGGATGGGCTATGCCTATGATTTCAATTTAAACAGTAAGAGCAATTATACCAATAACAGCCATGAGATTTCCTTGGGGTACTACCTCAACAACAAATGGCTCAAGCAGCGCGAGCAGAGAAGATTTTAAATTATAGGTAAACAAATATTTTTTACTCCCTTTCTGTCATTCGAAGTCTTACTTTAAAAATAAGTATTTGTTTATGACCACTTCAATGGTTTTTGGCTCATTTACCTCGACCGTTTATCCGCATTTCGAATGAGCAACCAACAAATTCTTTTAAAAACATTAAAATACCACTAGATTAGAAGTTCATTCGAAGCAGAAGTTTTGCTTGCTGTCTTTGTTTCTTTACATGGTCTTAATTTGATTGTGAAGTCCCGAAAATACATACAAACTTACCCAAACAGACTTGATTTATTGTTTTTCTCTAGTTAAAACGCTTATTAAGCTGGAGCTAAGACCGAAATCCCTTAGGAGTAACATGTTAATAAATTAAATAGATCAAATTAACTCTCAAAAACCCAAAAATGCTATCATTTATACAAGCGCTATTGCCTTACTATCTGTTAATGCCTTGAAAAATGGGATAGATTGTTTTTTTATCTTGGCAATAAGCACCTTAGTAAGTTGTGGGGCTTCAAGTGATAGCAATTTCGCACACAATGGTGTCACGGCACACAGAGGCAATTCTGGTGAATACCCGGAGAATACCATTCCTGCTTTCAAGAGTGCAATTTCCCTTGGAGTAGACTGGATCGAGCTTGACCTATTCAAGACAAAGGATGGACAACTAGTAGTTACCCATGATGCAAATACTAGCAGAGTCAGTAACAAGGATCTCCTGATATCGGAGAACAATTATGAAGCCTTGAAATCAATAGATGTAGCCCATGAATTCCGGGTTCGTAAAAACCTCACATTAAATGATTGTCCGCCTGAAAGAATGCCTTTACTTTCAGACATTATCCATTTGGTAATGCAACAAAACAGGACCCGCTTATCGATTCAGCCCAAATCAGATTGTGTCAAGGAAGCCATTGATATAATCAAAAAACTTAAGGCAGAAGCATGGGTTGGTTTTAACGATGGAAGTTTGAGTAAAATGAAAGAGGTAAAGAAAGAAGTAAAAGCAATTCCCGTGTTTTGGGATCGCCCAGCCGACTCGGATATTGATGAAGACATTGAAATTGCACTAAAAGAAGGGTTCGAATCTATTGTAATCAACCATAAAGGAATTACTAAAACAAAGGTGGATAAGGTACATGAAGCCGGTTTTGAAGTCGGGGCATGGACTGTAAATGAACCAAGCACCATGAAAACCCTTTTGGACATAGGCGTTGACAGGATCTACACTGATGATCCAAGAACTCTCTTTAAAATACTAGAGGAAAATTAGACCTTAGTACTGACAACGAAAGTAACGACTTTCTCCCTATCCATTAAACGCCTATTTAATCTAAAAATGGTTAAGGTGAATCAGAGCTATTTTTTAAAAATTCCATGACAGGTTGTTATATTTCCAAAGTATCGCCACTAATAAAGAAAAAGATACTTTGAGCCACACGTTTTATATTTCAAGAATTTTGCCTTATGCAGCCATCATTTCAAAGATGTGCAGACTATACACCAATTCTCAAGCTGACTTTGAGGATTACTATCAGGAGGTTTGCTTACAGATTTGGCGAAGTAGAGACAATTATCAGGGTAAATCTGAGTGGTCAACATGGGTATATAGGTTATCCTTAAACGTCTGCCTCACGCAACTCAAACAAGATCAAAAAACAAGAAAAGTTATTGTTACTGAGGCAGCCCTAAATGAGTCGGCTGAAGATCAACAGGTTTATAGTGACGAAGATTTAAATGAACTATATGCTGCCATAAAAAAGCTTTCCGAAATAGATCGGACGATAATTCTACTTTACCTAGAAAAAAAACCCTACAAAGAAATCGCAACCATATTGGACTCCAATGCTAAAAATATAGCGGTAAGGGTGCAACGTATTAAGTCCCAGTTAAAAAAATTACTGAAAAACAAGATAGAAATACACAAATAACACAAAATCCAACAGCTATGAATCAAACACTTGAAAAAATATGGGAGGACGGATTCTTAAATGAAAAATCATCGTTAACGCCAAAACTAAATGATTTTTACAATCGAAAATCCACCCTCTTGATCGATAAACTTCTGAGGAGTATTAAAGTGGAAGTCTGGATTTTAATTCCTTTGGCATTTGCACAATTCTTTTTTAACCTATGGCTGGACAATGAAAACAGTGCTTTTTGGGGCGTAATGTGTGCACTGCCTTGCCTTCTCTGGTTTTATATTGGTATTAGGCAAATCAAATCATTAAAAACGATTAGTTATGGTGACAGCTGCTATGATTATTTAGTTGCTGTAAGAAAGAAATTGTATGAAATCACCAACTTCAATAAAAACCTAGCAATATCAAGCGTGGCAATAATATTTTTCCCTATGCTAGTGTATACCTATTTTAATAATCAATCAAAGACCATTGGTGAAATATTTGGAATTGATGCGCTAAACTTGCCCAGTCTGACTTTATTTTTACTTTTACCAATGATCGCCCTTCTTGCTTTGGCTATTTTTGAAATTGGTTACAAACAGACAAACTATCGCCGAGACAAAAAAATTAACTTTTTAATAAAAGAGATGGAAGCATTAAGAAGCTGAAAAGTGAATAGGATTGACCTAAATAGCAGGGTCTACAAAGAAAGCATAATAATGAATAAAAAGGTACCTGAAGAACTCAGGTACCTTTTTATAAAAAAATCAATCAGGAATATTATACTCCAGCTTAACTTCTTCGAAACCTAAAAGATCTATATTGGCTATCCTGCTGGCCGAGGCAGGCATGCCGCCAGGTATGAAAACATACATGTAGTCCCATGATTCAGATGGCACCCCTGGATCATCAGTATTGTCTAAATTATAAAAATTTACCATCATGAATCCAATAGCGGCATCAAAGGCCATTACTTGATGAGTACTTATATTTATAGCCCTCGTAAGCGGCAGAGGATAAGCTTGTTTTGGACCTGCATTCCTTATGTAAACCATTATAATACCAGTATTCAAGATATTTTCGGTCAAATCAGCAGCTGATATCCTATACCTCCTTCGGTTTACATTAATATAAGAAATAGGTTGACTCCATAAATTGCTTTTGGATGTTATCCAATCAGAATAAATCACATTGGCCGTGCCGGGATTACCTTGATCACCTTGAACACCCTACTCACCTTCCGGAACCGTTTAGATAAGTTTTAACGGAATAAAACCGTTAAACTTCGATTTGAAGAAATTGATAAGTAAGGTAATGTAGTTAACTTAGGTCGAAGCAAATCTATAAAAATATTATTTTTCACTGACCTTATAGAAATAAGAAAAATGGATTGCTTTGTAATATTCCATTAAGGTTTTTAACCCTAATCATTAAGAGAATTAGTGAACCTCGCCCTAATTGTGTCTGAAGATTGTTTTCCATAATAAAATCAAATTGAATAAAAATACGCGATGACGACAAAACCCAACCAACAATCGATAGTAATGCTAGGTGCCAGTGGTGCCGTTGGCACAGCCGCCTTGAACTCACTTCTCTCTCTCAATAACATTTCGCAATTAACATTGCTTGGGAGAAAAACCATTTTAGGTATTGATGCTAATTTTGTACATCAACACATTATTAGCATCAGTGATGCCCATTCTTACCAGGAATTCTTATCTGATCACAGCAGTGCAATTTGCACTTTAGGTGTAGGTGAACCTTCCAAAATAAGCAAAGAAGAATTTATAAAAATTGATAAAAAGGCTGTTTTAGATTTCGCCATAGCCTGCAAAAAGGCAGGGATTAAACATTTTGAATTATTGGCTTCTGTTGGTATTCATCCAAAATCTAGGTCCTTCTATTTGAGAGTAAAAGGGGAATTGGTCGAAGCCTTAAAAGACTTGAATTTTGATCGATTAAGTATATTTCAACCCTCTATGATTTTAACGCCTACCAATCGATATGGGCTTTCTCAAGCCATTACCTTGAAAGTTTGGCCTCTTCTGAAACCCTTGTTGGTGGGAGGTTTACGGAAATACCGAGGCATTCCAGTAGAAGTGCTAGGGCAAGCAATGGCAAAAAACATTTTTAATAAAGGAAAATCCTACGAAATATTACAATGGGATGAATTTTATTCAATAATTAAACAAAACAATTAAAATATACACAAAGCCCCAACATTTGGATAGGATTTAACCGTGTAGCCAAACTCAAAGGATTAATGATAATAAGCTTGGAAGCAACCTTAGACACTACCAGTACCATTCATGCTACAAAATCAAGGCACACTAAACCTTACTCCTGCTTTCCCTATAAGCTACCCTATATTTTCTACAGAACGATCCAAAGAAATTAAATTTAGAAACATTCATCACACATTGATTAGATTAATTGAATTTAACATCCATCCATCCCAGTCCATCTACGATAATCCGGCGTTTTTTACTAATTTGCAGATTCAATTCGGATTATGTAATAGGGTTCCTGACTTCTCCAACCTGTCCTGACCTTTCTCAGGGAAAGTGGTGAAATCACAAGAGAATCAGGCTATTTGGAGACTGAAGCGCAGCACCGCTTTAGCGGGGCCGAAATCAGCGACGAAGCAGCTGATTTTGTCCACTGCAGTGGATCATCTCGTAATAAACCAACTATTGCACAATCCGAGTTCAATTTAAACCTAACTTAATTCCAGACGATTAGACCATGAAGTTTGATTTGAAAGCAGATGTATTGCCCCATTTTTTAGCGATTTCTTCCTTTTACCTGATCGTTGTTCTCTATTTTTCTCCGATTGTATTTGAGGGGAAAATGATGTTCCAGTCAGACATCCTTCAATGGGAAGGTTCTGCCAAAGAACTGTTAGACTATAGGGAAAACACAGGTGAAGAAGCCCTGTGGACCAACCGTATGTTTGGCGGAATGCCAGCTTACCTAATTCATCTGGCACCTAAAGGAGACATAACCAACACCCTGATTAAAGTATTAACCTTGGGACTTCCCCATCCTATAAGTGCTCTTTTCTTTGGGATGGTCTCCATGTACATTTTACTGCTCTGTTTCAAGGTTCGACCTGTTATTGCGCTGGTAGGCGCCTGGGCATTTGCCTTCAATACCTTTAATTTCCTCAGCCTTGAGGCAGGACACAATGCCAAAATCTGGGCAGTCTGCGTTGTTCCTTTATTATTGGCAGGTGTGCATCTGGCATACAACAATAAAAAGCTACTTGGCGTTTTACTAACGGCATTTGCTGTATTGCTTCAATTAAAATTCAATCACCTGCAAATCACCTATTACACCCTATTATTGGTTATTGTGTATGGAATTGGTCAATTGGTACTAGCTTACAAGCAACAACAGTTGCCAGCTTTTGCCAAAGTTACCGGCATGTTGTTACTGGCTGCCGTAATAGGAGTGATGGGACATACCGCCAGATTAAGTTCGGTTTTGGAATATGGAACCTATTCTATCCGCGGTGAACGTAACCTTCCTGCAATAAATCAAAACGATTCTGGCCTTGACAAAGACTATGCCTTCAATTGGTCCAATGGAAAGCTTGAAACTTTTACCCTGTTAATCCCCAACTATTTTGGAGGTGCTTCCCAAGAAGCTGTTCCTAAAAATTCAGCTTCTGAGAAAGCACTTCGTGCCAATGGGGTTGACAATGCGCAAGTCAATCAATTTATCAATGGTGCACCCACCTATTGGGGTGACCAACCTTTTACTGGTGGCCCGATGTATGGAGGTGCTGTCATGATATTCTTGTTCGTTTTAGGGATAATCTTTGCTCCACCTTTGTACAGAAACGTTTTTCTGTCCATGACCTTATTGACCCTAATGCTTTCCTGGGGAAAAAACCTAGCTTGGTTTAATTATACAATATTTGACTATTTACCTGGTTACAATAAGTTCAGGGCTGTTTCCATGGCATTGGGTATGACACTATTTGTGATCCCTCTATTTGGTGCCATAGGGCTTGAAAATGTTTTGAGTAAAACAAGGGAAAAGAAAACCAAAAAATCCTTCCTTATAGGTACAGGCATTACCCTGGGCTTGATAGTACTCGGGATTACCTTCGCTTCCTGGGCAGGATACCAATCTTCCACTCCTAATTCAGGATATCCTGACTGGCTAATGGCCGCCCTAAAATCCGATCGAAAAAGCATGCTTGTGTCTGACGCGATGCGGTCTGGGATTTTTATTGTGATTTCTGCGGTGCTCATAGGACTTGTCCTTTACAATAAATTAAAAATTACTTATGCTGTTTTAGGCATTGGTGCATTGTTACTGATAGACCTGTGGGGAGTCAATAGCCGATACCTGGACAAGGATAGCTTTACTGAGGATCCTAGCGAACAACATTTTGCAGCAACTCCTGCTGACAATAAAATAAGTGCTGACAAAGATTATTTCCGTGTATTGAACCTACAGAATCCCTTCAATGATGCCCGAACAAGCTATCGATTCAACAGCATAGGGGGTTACCATGGAGCCAAAATGAGTAGGTACAATGACCTGATTGACAGAATCCTTAGTACCGAAATCACCACTTTTGTAAAAAAAGCTCAGGAAGGGAATTTTGATTATGAAGGCATTCAGGCATTGAACATGCTGAACACGAAATACCTTATGGCAGGAAGGGCTGAAAATGCCGTTTTTCTTAACCCTGAGGCAAATGGACCAGCTTGGTTCCCGGAAAGCATAGAAGGGACAAAAACAAATGAGGAGGAGATCGAGGCCCTATCAAAAATAAACACCAAATTGACCGCCACCTTCAATGCTCCAGACAACGCTAATGAAACCATAAGTACTGGAAAAGGCGCTATTTCATTGGACAATTATTCTCCAGATGTTTTGACCTACAATGCTTCGGTAGAAAAATCCGGCCTGGCTGTATTTTCCGAAATTTATTACCCTAAGGGATGGAAAGCTTTTATAGATGGGCAAGAAATACCAATTTTACGTGTCAATTACCTATTGAGAGGCCTTATGCTACCAGCAGGAGAACATCAGGTAGAGATGCGATTTGAACCTACTGCTTATTATCGATGGGAGTTACTATCTGTGGTTGTTCAATACCTTTTAGTCCTATCCTTATTATTTGCTGTTTACAAAAATTTTAATACCAAACGAGATCCGATTGTTTAAAGATGACAAAAGACGTTGCCCAATTTTATGACAAATTTGCCAACCAGCAAATCAAAACTGGTGTAAACTCAAGACACCTTAGCATTATTTCTAAATTGAAAAATGCGGGTTTAAAACCCCACCATAAGGTATTAGAGGTCGGTTGTGGGATCGGTACGGTAAGTCAACTCATTGCCAAAAACACGCCTAAGGGCGAAGTTCTGGCAGTGGACATTAGTCCAGAAAGTATCGCACAGGCAAAAGTAATATGGAAGGGTCTTGACAACCTCCACTTTGAGGTCTCTGACATGAAGAATTTTCAGAAAGCAGACACCTTATTTGATGCCATAGTTTTCCCAGATGTACTGGAGCATATACCTGTGGAGGATCACTTTGCTTTATTTGAGACCATTAAAAAACACAGTCATTCAAGCACTTTTGTTTTTATTCATATCCCTTCCCCTAGATTTCTGGAATGGATGATCGAAAATGAACCGGAAAAACTTCAGGTAATTGATCAACCTTTGGATACCGGAGAACTGGTCAGTAAACTATCGGCTAATGATTTTTATCTTGACAAAATGGAGACCTATGGTCTTTTTTACAAAGAAAAAGATTATCAGTATTTCGTGTTTAAAAAGAAACAGCCCATTCAAAATACCAAACATAGAGACAAGTGGTCCATTTTTAAGGAAAGATTATTGATCAAACTAAAACAAAAATTACCTAGGTTTTAAATTTCAATTGAAGAATAAATGATCCTCTATATCTCTCCTATTCCTACTGCTTTTATCCAAAGGGACATAGAGATGCTAAGCCCTACTTTTCGTATTATCCATCTCAACTTCACTGCAAACCCCTATTTATTACCTTTTTTTTTAGTGATTCAGTTTCTTCAGCTATTGTTATTACTTCCATTCACCAAAAAATATCTTTGCTTTTTTGCTGGCTACCATACCATTATCCCTGTCTGGCTAGGGAAACTGTTCGGCAAAGAAGTTATCATCGAATGCGGAGGTACGGACGCCATGCACCTGCCCAAAATAGATTATGGCAACTACAGGAAAAAATGGCTTAAAAAAGCCACTGTATATAGTTTTAAAAATTGTTCCCTTATCCTTCCCGTTTCTAATTCCCTGGTAAAGTCTACTTATACCTACGATTCTGATTCCCCAAAACAGCAAGGCTTGTTAAACTTGATTCCAGGCCTAAAGACAAAAATACAGGTAGTTTACAATGGCTTTGATGACCAATTTTGGACCGATGATCAAAGAAAAAAAACGCCTTTCTCCTTTGTTACAGTGGCCACCGGGATTTCAAAAAAAAATAGAGCTTTGGTTAAAGGAATAGACCTAGTGATTGAAATGGCAAAAGCTTTCCCAAGCTATTCTTTTACTATCATTGGTGACAAAAATTTTCAAGCGACACTTCCAAATGTCACCGTAATGCCTTCACTTGGCCAAAAAGAAATCAGAGAGGTGTACAGACGCAGTCAGTTTTATTTACAGCTTTCCTACTCGGAGGGTTTCCCAAATGCCCTGGCTGAAGCCATGCTATGTGGATGTGTTCCGATTGGGAGCAATGTGGGTGAAATTGCTAAAATCATTGGGCATACCGGTTTTATTTTACCTCAAAAGGATGTAAAACGTTTGCATGGCTTGGTTTCCGAATTAGAAAAAGTTGATTTAAAAACACTCCGAAAAAATACCGCGCTAAGGATAAAGGGAAATTTCAATTATGCCCTTAGAAAAGAAAAGCTGATTGCTATTTTAAAATAATTTTGACGCCTGAATAAAAAAATAATCTCCAACTTTGAATGAAATATTCAAATAATAAAGTCGACTATTGATGGCAGGTGTTAAGCAAAGTGTACTTACAACCGTTTTTTCCTATCTGGGAGTAATCGTAGGCTATTTCAACTTGCTATGGTTGTTTCCCTACGTACTTAGTCCAGCGCAAATTGGATTGTTTAAAACTGTGCAGGACATTGCTTTGCTTTTGGTGCCATTTGCCCAATTGGGTATTGGTCATGGCATTACCCGCTTTTTCCCCAGATTACGAGGTAAGGAATTTGCCTTCTTTAGTTTTAGCATGTTTATCGCTACCATAGGCTTTTTTTTGGTGGCAATACTATTTATTATTTTCAAAAACCCCATCATAAATGCTTTTGCAGAGAAAGCTCCTGAAGTCAATAACTTCTTGGTTGTTGCACTTTTAATTGCCTTTTTCTCACTTATCAATTCACTTCTGGATGCATTTTGTAGGTCATTTTTAAAGGTAGCCATCCCCTCATTGATTAGGGATGTCCTCCTGAGGATTCTTTTGGCAGTGTTGGTGATCGGTTATTTCTTGTCCTTTTACCCCTTTAGCATCATGATATGGGGCATGGGAGCAGTCTATATGTTGGCCATGCTTTCTATGGTTTTCTACATGAAAAAAGAAAGGATATTAAAAATTGACTTTAATTGGGAAGGGATTACCATGCCTTTTAAGAAGGAATTTTTACAATACAGTTTGATTACCCTCCTGGGTACCGCTGGGGCGCTACTGATCATGAAAATTGACAGCATCATGGTAAGCTCCATGATAGGACTAGACGCCAATGCCATCTACACCATTGGCTTTTCCATAGCTGTGGTAATAGAAATGCCTAGACGGGCGATATCGCAGGTAGCCATGCCTGTTATTTCCGAGATGTTTGCAGAAAATCAACTCGCAGGAATAAATGCGCTCTATAAAAAAATTGCGGTCAACCAGTTGTTAATATGCCTGTTGATTTTCCTGATGATCTGGATCAATATTGAAAACCTCTACCATTTTGTCCCCAATAAGGCCATATATGAACAGGGCAAATGGGTGGTCCTATTGATAGGATTGGGCAAGCTAACTGACGTAATCTTTTCCGTCAATGGAGAAATCATTGTTTTTTCCAGATTCTATACCTTTAATATCACTGCTACCCTTCTAATGAGTGCAGCGGTGATCATTTTTAACCTGGCATTGATTCCACTATACGGAATTGAAGGTGCTGCTTTGGCATCTTTGATTGCTATGCTATGTTATAACCTGATCAAATTCCTCTACATAAAGTTAAGATTGGGGTTCAATCCATTTACACCCGGCGTTTTTCTGATTCTTATCGCAGGTGGAATTAGCTGGGCAGTTTCATACTATTTGATTCCTACCTTTTCAGCAGTTATCCTTGATATTCTGGTTAGAAGCAGTATTGTTACTGTCGTTTACCTATTGCTGGTACACTTATTAAAAGCAGCTCCGGAAACCGAAGCAATGGTTATTCAAAAAGTTAAGGAAGCTATATCAATGATAGTTAACCGCTGAAAACCAACTTAAGGCAAATTAGGTTGAACCTGGGGTGTTAAGAAAGTCTACTCACATCCCCTAAAGAGTAGAATAAATTTCCATCAACTTACTTTTTCGCAATGCCATCAAGTAGAAGCGCCAACTGCTGTGTTATGCTTTTTCTGCTGTACTTTTGAATGCTTGCATTTGACAAACCCGGATCCTTCCCTTTAGCGAAATCGCTAAGAAATTGAATCAGGCCATCTTCATCGTGGTGAGCAAAAACTTTTCCTGCCGCAGATGCTTCAATAATAGAAGCGGCATCCCCCATCGGATCCCCCAGTGCCAATATTTCCCTGCCAGTAGCCATGTATTCAAATAATTTCCCTGGAATATTGCCTTTGGCATTTTTGGTATTGGTAAGGATCAAAAGCAATAATTGGGCTTTTTCGTAATAGGAAAATACTTCTTTATGAGAAACATATCCAGGCAATTCAACATGTGCATTGAACCAACTGTCCTTGGCTACCAGGTTTTTCACACTTTCATTTACCCGCCCTACAAAAGTAAGCCTGATCTTGCCTGAGGTCTCTCCAAAAACAGTTTTTAAGGCCATTAAAAATGGAAAGGGATCTCTTATACCGTCAATCACCCCAGAATAAACAATTTCTAAAACAGAAGCTTGGTGATCCGGAGGGGCAATCGAATCAGGGATATCTGCAGGATCATAACCATTTAATACTACCTGCACATTTCTAGCACCTATCCCCTGCATTTCATTTTTAAAAGTAGGAGAAATAGTGACCAAACTGTCTGCCTCCTCAAATACGCTGGCCTCAAGCTTTTGATGTTTCTTTCTGGCAAACTGGCTTAACTTAAGGGTATCCAGAAACTCCCAGTTTGACCAGGGATCTCGAAAATCCGCAAGCCAGGGAATACCTGTTTTTCTTTTAAGGTTTCGCCCTATTAGGTGCATGCTGTGAGGAGGGCCGGTGGTAATGATCGCTTTAAAATCATTCTGTTCACAAATTTCCTCCAAAAAATGAACTGCAGGTTTGATCCAGAATAGTCGTGGATCTGGAATTAATAAATTCCCACGGAGCCACACGGCAAGTTGGTCGAGTGCCCCTGGGTTTTTATACTCCAGAATGCTTGCAGTATCCTTTGGTTGTTGTTTTTTAAGTGACCTAAACAACTGATAAGGCTCCCAAATAGGAAACTTCAACACCTCAGTATGCTTGTCAATTTCTTTCTCAAGTGAGCTGTCTTGCAACGCAAAATCAGGGTTTTCAGGGGTGAAAATCACTGGTTGCCAACCAAATTCAGGCAGGTATTTGGAAAATTTCAGCCAGCGTTGGACGCCAGATCCAGCACTTGGTGGCCAGTAATAGGTGATGATAAGAACCCTTTTCATACAACAAAAAAAAATTCAAGAAGGAAATGGTAATCCTGCCTGAATGGTACTAAATAATTATTCGCCTTGAGCCAATGAAAAACCTCTTTCACCATCGAAAGTGTATAGGTTCTCTGTTTTGATAAAGTCAAAACCCAGATCTCCTATTTGTTTAAGTATTTCTATGGTCTGCTCATGTGTAATGCTTTTGTCATCTGCATCAAAAAACCTCACCCTCCAGTGATCTGAACAAAATGTTTCTTTCATTCCATCTGGATACACCCTCACTCCTCTGTTGGTAACAAGTTGCATTTTTAATCCATTGGCATTGACCGACCTAAGTTTATCACCCATGACATTAGGATCTCTGTTTCCTTCTCTCCAGTCAATAAAAACATCCAAACCTATCAATACTTTCTCAGCAGGTTTTCTTGGTTTGATGGCCAGTGCTTTCTTTATTTCGGCTTCACTTCGCTCAGCTTTTGCAAAAACCGCTTTTTTCATGCTTTTAGGTTCTTTCCCTAATCTAGCGATTACGGCCTCAGCAAATTCCTGAGTACCCACTCTTTTGGTACTTATTCCGTCTTGATATATATCACCAGTATGAATTCCATCCTCAAGGGTAGCCATCCATGCATTGCTGATCTTTTGAGCCACTTCAGGCTGGCCTATATGTACCAGCATCATGATCGCCCCATTTAACAAACCAGATGGATTGGCAATGTCCATACCTGCGATATCAGGTGCCGACCCATGAATGGCTTCAAACATCGCCACATCTTCTCCTACATTGGCTGATCCACCAAGCCCCACGGAACCAGTCACTTGTGCTGCAACATCAGAGATAATGTCACCATAAAGGTTTAGGGTAACAATCACATCAAATATTTCTGGACTGTCAGCAATAAGTGCGGTTGCTATATCTATAATTTTATGATCTGTTTCGATCTCTGGATACTCTTTGGCCACTTCATTAAACATCTGGTGAAAAATACCATCTGTCATTTTCATGATATTGTCCTTGGTCATACAAGTGACTTTTTTCCGATTGTTCATTCGGGCATATTCAAAAGCATACCTGACAATCTTCTCACTACCTGGCCTTGAAATCAACTTCAGACATTGGTACACTTCATCCGTCTGTCTGTGCTCGATACCGGCATAAAGGTCCTCTTCGTTTTCCCGAATAATAACCAAATCCGTTTTAGGAAAATGCGTATGGATAAATGGAGAATATGCCTTACAAGGCCTCACATTTGCGTAAAGTCCTAAAGTCTTTCGTGTAGTTACATTCAGACTCTTAAAGCCGCCGCCCTGAGGAGTTGTGATAGGAGATTTCAAAAAGACTTTGGTCTCTCTTAGGGAATCCCAAGCACTCGATGCGATCCCCGAACTTATTCCTTTTAAATATACCTGCTCACCTATTTCTATAATATCCGGTTCGATAGCTGCTCCTGCCGCTTCCAAAATTGACAAGGTTGCATTCATTATCTCCGGACCAATACCGTCTCCAAATGCTACTGTAATTTTCTTTTTTTCGGTCATGTGGTAAGTGATTGAATTTTAAATAGTTTTTACCTTCAATGCAAAAATAGAAAATATTGACATACAATCGATTTAACCTGAGAAATATATAGACATTTAGAATCTATAAAAATGCTTCTTCGATCATTATGAATTCATAGACATGAAAGGGTCACTCTGATAGAGGCAAAAAACCGTCTAACAGCGAATAAAATCACTTCCTGAAGACCGTCAGGTAATTCTATTGGCTAATTCAACCTCAAATTATTTTAAACAATAATTCAGTTATTAAATGATTTTAACCTTATCTAAAATACAATTAAGTGAGTACTTTATGAAATACTACTTTTTAACATGTTTATGATTTTTAGCCGAATCTTTTGTGATTGATCAGGCACCTCGTATATTTGGGCCTTAACATTGAAGAATTGGAATGGCTGAACATAAAAATATTCTTTCAGAGACTAAAGACGGAATACTTTACCTTACAATCAGCAGAGAGACAAAGCTCAACGCCTTAAATTTCAGCACCTTAGAAGAGTTGAAAAACATTTTCAACGAGGTGAATGATAACAAATCTATAAGAGGCGTAATCATCACAGGTGCAGGAGAAAAGGCCTTTGTAGCTGGTGCTGATATCAATGAAATTTCAGAGCTCAACGAACTCAATGCGAGAAAGTTTGCTGAATTTGGTCAGGAAGTTTTTGATAATATTGAATCCTGCCATAAACCCGTGATAGCCGTAGTCAATGGTTATGCGTTAGGTGGGGGATGTGAATTGGCTATTGCCTGCCACATGAGAATCGCTACTTCGAATGCCAAATTTGGGCAACCGGAAGTGAATTTAGGGATTATCCCTGGCTATGGAGGCACGCAAAGGCTTACCAACCTTATCGGTAGAACAAAAGCCACAGAAATCCTGATGACTGGCGACATGCTTGATGTCAATGAGGCAAAATCTTTAGGACTCCTGAACCACGTAGAAGCTACCAAAGCAGAGGCGATGGCCAAAGCAGAAGAGATTTTAAGAAAAATAATGAGCAAAGCGCCACTGTCCATCGGAATGATAGTAGACTGTGTCAATGCAGTTTTTGCCAGCGATGAAAACGGGTATCAAATCGAAGCCAATAGTTTTGCGCGCTGCGTCAAATCCGAAGATTATAGGGAAGGAACCAAAGCCTTTCTAGAAAAAAGGAAACCTAATTTTAAAGGGGAATAGTCCCCTTTTTTTATGGGCCTGATAAAAAAATTAGCCGGGCAATCTGCCATATATGGCATCAGTAGTATCCTCGGCAAATCGATCAATTTTTTGCTTATCCCACTGTACACGGGATATCTTCCAAAGGAGGAACTAGGTTCATTCACCATGCTTTATGCAATGATTGCATTTCTGAATGTCATTTTCACATTCGGCATGGAAACTTCGTATTTTAGATTTGCCACGGGAAAGGGATTAAATCCAAAAGTTGTCTTTCAAAATGCCCAATCTTTGGTGGCAGTGGTAGGTATATCACTAGGAGTCCTTGTATTTCTTTTTGCAGAAAATCTCAGTTTACTATTTGAATATGGAGGCAAAGCCCATTTGTTTAAATGGGTGGCCATGCTATTGACTATAGATGCTTTGATGGCACTTCCATTTGCACGCTTGAGACTTGAGGGCAGGTCACTGACCTTCGCACTACTCAAGTTGCTGAACATCTTTCTGAATGTGGGTTTCAATATCCTTTTCATCGTAGTAGCCTATCACATAGTAGAAGGAGATATTCTTCAAATTTTATACCCAATTGTCTCCGAATGGTACAAACCAGATTGGGGCGTAGATTATATTTTACTGGCTAACCTGCTGGCTAACCTGCTAATTTTGCCAGTTTTATGGAAACTGGCCGGCCAATGGAAATTTCAACTTAAGCGAACCATCCTTTTACCCATGTGGAAATACGCACTTCCTTTGTTATTCATGGGACTGGCAGGTGTCACCAATGATGTGTTTTCCAGGGGTTTATTTGAATATGCGCTTCCTGAAGGATTCTATCCTGGACTGACCTCCAGAGAAGCCGGAGGAGTGTTTGGCACCAACTTCAGGTTGGCCATATTAATGAGCCTTATCATACAAGCTTTCAAATATGCAGCTGAACCCTTCTTTTTTCAACAATCTGAAAATAAAAACAACCCGCTATTATTTGCCAGGGTCATGCATTGGTTCATTATCTTTTGCACTTTCCTAATGGTGGTTGTAGCCGTCAATTTAAAATTGATTGGGGCATTGTTTTTTCAGGATGAGGGTTATGATGCAGGCCTAACAATGGTCCCCTTGCTTCTTATGGGCTATTTACTTCTAGGCGTTTATTACAACCTAAGTATTTGGTTTAAAATCACCGACCAAACTCGCTATAGTTTTTATATCACATTAGTCGGTGCAATCGTTACAGTAGTTATCATTTTGACCCTGGTTCCCGTTTTGGGTTATATAGGTGGTGCATTAAGTACTTTGGGAAGTTATTTGGTAATGGTATTGCTGTGTTATTTTATTGGGCAAAAATATTACCCCATCCCCTATCAGACAAAAAAAGACATCAGCTACCTTCTCATTGCTTTCTTCTTGAGTTATGCAGGATTTCTTTTGGATACAGGATCGATGTTTGTGAACTTTATTCTACACTCAGGAATTGTCTTATTGTATGGTGGATTCATTTTCCTGATGGAAAAAAAGGAACTAACTTCATTTTTAAAATCTATTTCTAAAAAGTAGCATGAAAATTAACGTTATCAATAAATCAAAGCACCCATTACCTGCTTACCAAACCAAACTATCAGCAGGTCTTGACCTTACTGCATCTATTTCAGAGCCTATCCTTTTAAAGTCACTTGAGAGGAAGCTAATAGGAACCGGCTTGTACATAGAATTACCGGAGGGTTTTGAAGCGCAAATAAGGCCAAGAAGTGGACTGGCCTTCAAGCATGGAGTCACAGTACTCAACAGCCCAGGAACCATTGACGCTGATTACAGAGGGGAAATAAAAGTTTTGCTGGTGAATAATTCTGATAGTACCTTTACCGTTCAAGATGGAGAAAGAATTGCACAGATGGTCATTGCCAGGTATGAACAAATCGAATGGAATCCACAAGAAGTGCTTTCTGAAACCGAAAGGGGATCTGGCGGCTAGGGAAGCACTGGAAAATAAATTTAAAAATTAAGTCATATCATTTTTGTTTGCGTAAGCTATCAGATGAACCAAAAGCAAGGGTTAATTGTATATTTTAAAGTAATCTGTAAAATATCACTTCTAATGGATGTTCGCAATCCTTTTGGGTATTCACAAAATTGCAAATCACACTTTAGTTAAAATGAAGGTTAAGGTTATTAATTAACTTCAAACCTATAGCATGCATGAAAATGAACAAATTCAATTTAAAATTTTTTATCTGTTTTTTTACTTTAACACTCCTTATGGGAATTTCCCAAGAGGTTGCCTTTGCTCAAAATAAATTAAGCAGAAAAGAACGCAAGGCCAAGGAGAAAGAGCAGATGGCCAGCAGATTGTTTATTGAGGGACAAAAAAACCTCATGCTGGAAGATTATGAGAAAGCCTATTTTTATTTTATGAAGGCCTTGGAATACAATGAAGAAGAAAGTGCCATTCATTTCAAACTATCACAAATGATGGTTCGTGCCAAGCAATTCGATAAGGCATTAAGCTATGGGCAAAGGGCACTTGAGTTAGATCCTGACAATAAATATTACCATTTACAAATAGCTGAAATATACAATAATCAAAACAAAACACGAGAAGCTGCAGGAGTTCTTGAAAACCTGATGGCCAAAGAAGGGAATTACCGCCAATACATTTTAGACCTGGCTTCCATGTATTTAAAACTTCAAGATTTTGACAAAGCCCTGGAAGCATTAAACAAAGCCGAAGAATATTTCGGCGTGGTAGAGCAACTCACAGCGCAAAAACAACGCATTTACTTGAAGGAAAACAACCTGGAAATGGCCATAAAAGAGGGCGAAAAACTTATTGAGGCCCATCCTGGCAATTCAAGGTTTGTACTCTCCCTGGTAGATATTTTATTCAACAATAACAAAGCCAATCAGGCCTTGGATCTGGTCTTATCAACCTTGTCTGTGTACCCCAATCAACCTGATTTAAAAATGGCGGCATACAAACTTTACAAGCAAAGGAGCGAATTCGAAATAGCGAACAATTACTTGAAGGAAGCTTTTTCGAATCCAGACCTGGAAGGGGATGTCAAGGCTGAAGCATTTTCAGCCATTTTATCACAAATCCACAATTCTGCCAGAGACCAATTACTGGATAGCCTATCCAAACCAATGGAAGCTTTTCACCTTAATAACTCAAATATCCTAATCGCTTTGGGGGACTGGAAAACACAGCAAAAAGCATACAATGAAGCCATTAATTATTACACAAGTGCTGTAAAAATTGATCCCACAAACGAAAAGTTGTTTCAGCAATTGATACCTTTGATGTTTGAAAACCAGATTGCGTTTGATGAGATAGCTCTTATTTCCACAATGGCAACGGAGAATTTTCCTGAGTCTTCTGAGTTTTGGTTTTACCTGGGCACTGCCCAATCAGCAAACAAGGAAAATGAAGCTGCCAAAAAATCACTTGAGGAATCTTTAAAACTAAATAATAAAACGAACCCTCAGTTGACTTTAATGGCAAATTCACAATTAGGTGATGTACTATTTGGCTTGGGGGAAAAGGAAAGGGCTTTTGAGTTATATGATGAAGTTTTGGCTCAAAATGACAATAATGAACATATATTGAATAATTATGCCTACTTTCTTTCTTTAGAGAAGAAAGACCTTGAAAAAGCGTATAGCATGTCTCTTAAATTAGTGAAAAAGTTTCCCAACAATGCGACTTATCTGGACACACATGCTTGGGTTTTATTTCAACAGAACAAGTTCGAAGAAGCACGAACATTTATGGAAAAGGCATTAGAAATAGAAACAAAGCCTAGCGGAGTAATGTTTGAACATTATGGTGATATCATGTTCAAAATTGGGGAGAAGAAAGTGGCTATGGACTACTGGAAAAAGGCCCTAACGTTGGAGGATACCTCAGAATTTTTGACACTTAAAATCAAAAATAAATCATACTATGAGTAAAGCTAAAATATTGATCTACTTCCTAGGAGTAGTGATGCTTTGGTCTTGTGCAAGAAAACCCATGTCTTATATTACCGATAAGGCAATGGATGAGTTTCAACCTAATTACCTTAATTTCAACTACCTGTCGGCAAAAGGAAGAATAACGCTGGAAGAACAGGATGGTAAAATTACTAAAGGGGTACTAAACATAAGAGCAAAAAAAGACAGTGTTATTTGGTTTAACATGTCCCCTGGACTTGGAATAGAAGCCCTAAGAGGATTTATCAGTGCCGATAGAATAAAGATTCGAGACCGGATAAATGGTCAAAAAATTGACATGGATTACACTGAATTTCAAAAGAAATATGGGGTTCCTTTGTCCTTCTCTTTATTCCAGAATTTACTTTTCGCTAACTTACCCCATGAATTCAGTTACAGAGATAGGTTAATTAGGGTAGGGAAAACTTTTGTATTGAAACAGGAACGTGAAAACATCACTTACGAAACCTCCATTGACGCCGGGCATGGTAAAGTTACCCAACTAAAGAGTAAAGCTTCACAAACCCGAAGTGGTAGCCTGGAAGCGTCCTATATGGACTTCCGGGATGTATCCCAACAGCCATTCCCATATCAGGCAATTATAAAAATGGTGTTAAGCTTACCGGAAAAGCCAAAAACAAATTTTTTCTTGAACGTAGAGATGATCAAAGTAGAACTAACGGATGACCCACTCAATTTCCCATACAATTTTTAGGCTATTCAGCGGAGCTCGGGTTCTATGCCTGACCTTATTCTTGATTTTAGGTTTGGGCTCAGTTTCTTACCTGACGGCTCAAATTACAGCAGACAGAGCAAAACTAGAGAAGGAGAAATCTGCTATTCAAAAGAGGCTGATGGAATTTGATCTAATATTAAGAAAGACTACAGATGAAAAAAAAGTTTCCGTAAGTGAGCTGAGAGTCGTGAATCAAAAACTTGAGGAAAGGGAAAAATACATTGCTGCCATTAACCAAGAGCTGCAACTTTTAAATAAAGAAATAACGGAAACTTCCACTCATATAAAAAGATTGAGTAATGAGCTAAACGTACTAAAAGAGGAATACGCTCAAATGGTATATACTTCCTACAAATTAAATCAAGGAGTAAATCTCATCACATTTATTTTTTCTTCAGCCACCTTCAAGCAATTTTACATGCGGCTGAAATACCTGAAGCAATACAGTGATGCTCGAAAAAAACAGGTGGAACAAATGGAAAAGGTAAGTCTAGAGTTGGCTGAAAAACAGGAGGCTTTGGAATTACAAAAACAGGAGCAAATAACAGTACTGACCCAAGAGCAGGAACAGAAAAAAGCATTAGATCAGCTCAAGGTTGAGCAGCAAAGAATGGTCAATACATTAAGCCAAAAAGAGGAGGAAGTTAGAAAAGAAATAGCAGCTACAAAAAAACAACAAGCAGAACTCAATAAGCTGATTAAAAATGTAATTGCCGAAGAAATCAGACTTGCGAAAGCTGCAGAAAAAACTACCGTAACACCGAAAGCTGAAAGTCCCAAAACCAAAAAACTTCCAAATGCACCGCAGGTAAAAAAACTATCAGCTTCATTTGCCAGCAATAAGGGAAATATCCCATGGCCAGTTGATAGTGGATTCATCTCCAAAAAATATGGCACCTACCCCCACCCAACCTTAAAAGGGATTTCTGAAACCAATGACGGTGTAGATATTCAAACCACTAATAATGCGCCGGTCAAATCCGTCTTTCCTGGCACAGTAACTAAAATCACCACCGTACCCGGTATGGGAGGCACTATTATCATTAAACATGGGGATTTTTACACCATGTATAGCCGACTCAAAACCATTGATGTAAAATCTGGTGAAGAGGTTCAATCCGCAACGGTCATTGGCCACGTATATTCGGATGATGATGGTTATTCAGAACTTCATTTTCAAACGTGGAAAGGCTTGGAAGTAATGAACCCAAGCATTTGGCTTTCTAGTAAATAATCACTAAATTTTAATATATTTACAAAAATTTAAATACAACATGCTTTAATTCCTTTGCGTTAATAAAGCACAATCATATATTTGTAATAATTTCAAAATCAAAATAATCGAATCATGAATACATTGGGTTTTATACAAAATATCGGAGGAGGATCATTAGTGGTCATCGTGCTGGTAGTTATCCTTCTTTTTGGTGCAAAAAGAATACCTGAATTGGCTAGAGGACTAGGCAGAGGTATTAGAGAATTTAAAGACGCTACCAAAGAGATTCAGGACGATTTGGAAGAAGGACTGAAAGACGACAACAAGAAAGCAAAAAAATAAAAAGTTGGAAAAATTTCGTTCATTCGATGAGATAAGAAAATCGCTAGAAAAAAAGGAAACGGATTGTAAAGCGATTGTCAAATACTACCTAAGCAACATTGAAACGAAGGCGCAACTAAACGCCTTCGTTGAAGTTTATAGCCAATCTGCTCTAGAGCAGGCTGCTGCCATTGACGAAAAAATAGCTTCTGGAAAGGCTGGAAAACTAGCAGGAATGGTAATCGGTATTAAGGATGTTTTGTGCTATAATGAACACGAAGCAAACGCCTCCAGTAAAATCCTGGAAGGTTTTGAATCCCAATTTACCGGTACTGCTGTTCAGCGTTTGATAGATGAGGATGCCATCATTATAGGAAGGCTTAACTGCGATGAATTTGGTATGGGATCCTCCAATGAGAATTCTGTTCATGGGAAAGTCCTTAATGCCATAGACGAAAGTAGAGTACCTGGTGGATCTTCCGGTGGATCGGCGGTGGCTGTACAGGCAAATCTTTGTACCGTTTCTTTAGGAACCGACACAGGTGGATCTGTCAGACAGCCAGCAGCTTTTACTGGTGTAATAGGTATTAAACCTACCTATTCCAGGATTTCCAGGTATGGCTTGATCGCCTATGCATCCTCATTTGACACCATAGGTGTTTTCTCAAACAATATCAAAGACAATGCCTTGGTTTTAGAAACCATGGCTGGACCTGATGATTTTGACAGCACTTCTTCAAGGAAACCTGTTCCCTCTTACAGCAAACTTTTGCATTTCGATAAACCTGCAAAAATTGCTTACCTGAAGGAAACCGTCTACTCTGAAGCATTGCAACCTGAGATAAAAGCCAATACGCTAAATGTTTTGGAAAAGTTAAAAGAGGAAGGTCATGTAGTAGAAGAAGTTAATTTCCCTTTATTGGATTATGTGCTTCCTACTTACTATATTCTTACTACTGCTGAAGCAAGTTCAAACCTCTCCAGATTTGATGGTGTCAAATATGGCTATAGAACGCCAAATGCCCACAACCTGGAAAGCATGTACAAGCTTACGAGATCAGAAGGCTTTGGAGATGAAGTAAAACGGAGAATAATGCTTGGTACTTTTGTTTTGAGCGCCAGTTATTATGATGCTTATTTTACAAAAGCCCAAAAGGTAAGAAGGTTAATTAAGGATTTTACGGAAGACTTATTGACCAAGTATGATTATATTGTTCTTCCAACAACCCCAAGTACGGCGTTTAAATTTGGAGAGCATTCAAATGATCCAGTGGCCATGTATTTAGAGGATATGTTTACCGTTCAGGCATCTGTTTCAGGCGTCCCATCCATTTCCATACCCAATGGTAAGGACAACAATGGGTTACCTATTGGACTTCAAATCATGGCTAATTCTTTCAAAGAAGCTGAGTTATATGCTTTTGCCAATTATCTAACAGCAGCGGCATTTAATAAATAAAATATGAGGTTAAAATCTATCTATATACTAGTAGTGACTTTGGTATTGTCCATTCCAATACGGAATGTGGCAATAGCTCAGGAAAAAGCAATGATTGTCTCAATTAATCCCATAGAGGAAGAGACGGTCATGCCTTACTATGACTACGAACATATACCAGATTTCACCTACGAAGAAGTAGAAAGGCGTATCGCAGAAATGGATACGGATATGCCTTTTGAACTAAATGAAACTATTTTTGCCTTCATTGATTATTTCACGGTAAGAAATAGGGATTATACCCGAATGGTTCTTGAAAGGCAGGACATGTATTTCCCCATGTTTGACACGTATCTTTCAGCGCATAATATGCCTGAAGACATCAAGTACCTATCCATCATTGAATCTGGCCTAAACCCCAAAGCCAAGTCTCGTGTAGGGGCAATGGGACTTTGGCAGTTTATGCCGGCAACAGGGAAAGAATTTAAATTGTATTACAACAGTCATGTAGATGACCGTCTGGATCCTGAACGTTCCACAGAAGCAGCAATTCGCTACCTCAAAGCACTTAATCGCAGGTACGATAATTGGGAATTGGCACTAGCTGCCTATAATTGTGGTCCCGGTAATGTAAATAAGGCCATTCGTCGTTCCGGAGGAAAAAGAACATTTTGGGAAATTTATAAGTATTTGCCTCGTGAAACACGCAGCTATATCCCCCAATTTCAGGCCATCATGTATGTATTGAGGTACGCTGAGGAACACAATCTTATTTTGGAGGAACCTGCTTACCCTGTAGCTTATGAGAAAGTAGACATCGGCAATGGTTATACCCTCGGAAATCTCGCCAAACACACTGGGCTTTGCATTGAGGACCTTGAGTATTTAAATCCTTCTTTACTGAAAAGTAAAGTCCCTGATTTTGGAAAAGCAATTAGCATAAATGTACCCAAATCTGGACATAAATTCATATCCGACAATCAGGAATGGATTATAGATTCATTAAAAATAGAAACGGAAAGATACCTGGCTGAGATGCCCGAAAAAGAACCTGTTAAACCGCTACATAGCGCTACTTATCGGGTTAGAAGTGGAGATGTTTTAGGAAAAATAGCCGGAAGGTATGGGGTTTCAGTAAGCCAACTCAAATCCTGGAATGGATTGTATTCTAACACAATCAAAATAGGTCAGGTACTTCATATCCACCAAGACAAAGCTGCCTTTGAAAAAAATCTGGCCTCAACGCAAACAATCTCCACCAACAGCAATGGAGGTAAATTGTACACCGTACAACCCGGGGATTCCCTTTGGTTAATATCAAAAAAACTGGAAGGAGTGACTATTGATCAGCTTAAAAAATTGAATAACCTGAACAATAATCAAATAAAACCTGGTCAGAAATTAATTATAGGATAATTTTCAAACTAATTCGTTAATTGTTTTTTTAGTTGGGTTAAATATCCCTAAATTAGGCTTGAACAAAAATAAACTAATCATTATGAGTTTAAGATTTTGCATTATAGCCTTATTTTCTTCTTTTATTTTTGCCGGATGTCAAAGCAATAACGGAGAAAATTCAAATAGCAACAAGCCAAAAGCAAGAGGTACTCTAGGAGAAATCATACTAGTAATTGATTCAGCGAAATATGCTGGACCTGTTGGAGATGCACTTAAGGATGTATTCGAATCCAGTATCGAAGGGATCATTAGAGAGGAGTCCATGTTTTACATGAGAAAGGTGGACCCTAGAAAAATGACAAGAATTCTAAAGATGGCCTCTAACATCATATTTGTCACAACATTTGATGACAAAAATGGTGGAAGCAGAACTATAGCGAATCAATTTACTCCTGAATCTATCGAAAAAAGCAAGGCAGATTCTTCACTTTTTATGCTCAGAAATCAAGATGAGTTTGCCGTTGGTCAGGAGGTACTCTATTTATTTGGAGAAAATGAACCCGAGTTAATAAAAAACATAGAAGCCAATAAACAACTATTACAAAATCTCTTTAGCAATAAAGAGAAAGAAATATTAAGCACTGCCCTTTTTAGTCGTAAAAATGGCGAAGTTGCTCAATTGGGAATGCAGAAATTCGGTGTAAAACTTAACTTACCTGCATCCTATCAATTTGTTAAGGAGGATGAGCATTTTATTTGGTGCAGACAGCCTACTCCAAGGGTGGACAAACCAGACATAAGCTTGTTTTTTTATCAAACCGCTTATGAAGACGAATCTCAGGTTTTTCCAGAAAACATTATTAAGTTAAGGGACGAAATCACAAGGACCAGGATTTTTGGAGATCCTGAAAGACCTGAATCCTTTTTGGTCACTGAAAAACAGGAACCGCCAGCTTTTAAAAACATTAGGATTGACGGGCAGTATTCCACTGAAATGCGAGGAGCCTGGAAAACCAATAATTTATCAATGGGTGGCTCATTTTTATCCTATACCGTAGTGGATGAAGAAAACGGAAAAATTATCTATATGGAAGGATTCGTCTATTACCCTAATGAGGCGCATAGGGCTTCCTTAAGAGAGATTGAGACCATTCTTCAAGCTACAAAGTTTAGAATGGAAGCAGAATAAATTTCATAAAAACAGATAATTATTTTCCCTTACACAATGAAGATTAGAAAAGAGGATGCTTTAAATTATCATGAATTTAAGAAACCAGGGAAAATAGAGGTTGTACCCACAAAACCCCTATCCAGTCAACTGGACCTGGCCTTGGCTTATTCTCCAGGGGTGGCTGAACCCTGTACTGCAATTCAGCACAATCCTGAAGACGTTTACAAATACACCGCTAAAGGCAACTTAGTAGCTGTAATATCAAATGGAACAGCTGTTTTGGGATTGGGAAATATAGGCCCTGCAGCTTCGAAACCTGTGATGGAAGGAAAAGGTGTTTTGTTTAAAAAATTCGCTGGAATAGATGTTTTCGATCTGGAAATAGACGAAAATGACCCTGAAAAACTCATTCAAACCATACGCTCTCTGGAGCCGACATTCGGAGGCATCAATCTGGAGGACATCAAAGCTCCTGAATGTTTTATCATTGAGAAAAGGCTGAAGGAATTAATGAAAATTCCTGTAATGCACGATGACCAACATGGTACCGCCATAATTTCAGGAGCTGCATTATTGAATGCTCTGGAAATGATCCAGAAAAAAATTGAAAACATCAAATTGGTCGTCAGTGGTGCAGGTGCAGCAGCTATTTCCTGTGCCAGGTTCTATATAAAGCTTGGCGTAAAGTTGGAAAACGTTGTCATGTGTGACATTGACGGTGTCATAAGAAAAGATAGAGAAAGCCTAACGGATATTCATGGAATGTTTGCCACAGATAGGGACATTTATACTATCACTGAAGCCATGCAGGGAGCGGACGTGTTTTTAGGATTATCCGCTGGAAATATTATTAATCAGGACCAAATTAAAACTATGGCCAATAACCCCATAGTTTTTGCTCTTGCCAATCCAACCCCGGAAATCAGCTACGAGGAGGCAATGGCAGCAAGAAAAGACATCATTATGGCCACAGGTCGTTCCGATTATCCCAACCAGGTAAATAATGTGATAGGCTTTCCTTATATATTCAGAGGAGCCTTAGATGTAAGGGCCACAGGGATAAATGAGGAAATGAAACTGGCAGCTGCTTTGGCAATTGCTAACCTTGCCAAAGAACCAGTGCCAGACATTGTAAACAAAGCTTATGGGGAAGCTAAGTTAGCGTTTGGAAAAACCTACCTTATCCCAAAACCTTTGGATCCAAGGTTGATCACTACAATTGCTCCTGCCGTAGCCAAGGCTGCAATGGAATCAGGTGTGGCCAAAACCCATATCGAAGATTGGCATGCCTATGAATTAGATCTTCAGGAAAGAATAGGCATAGACCAACGCTTAATGTCACGAGTAGTAGCTCGGGCCAAAAAAGATCCTAAACGAGTGGTATTTGCAGAAGCTGATAATCCAAAAATCTTAAAAGCTGCTCAAATAATGCGGGATGAAAAAATAGGCATCCCAATATTACTTGGCAATAAGAGTAAAATAAAAAAACTTATACAAGCCAATGCACTTGATTTGGAGGACATAACAGTCATAGATCCTAATGAAGAAAAAACGAAGTTAAGGCATTATGGTCAATTGTTATATGACAAACGAAAACGCAAAGGCTTAACCTTGTATGAGGCTAAAAAACTCATGAAAGACCGAAATTATTTCGGTGCAATGATGGTAGAAGTAGGTGAAGGTGATGCGCTAATTTCTGGCCTAACCAAGGATTATCCACGTACCATCCTCCCTTCACTGCAAATAATTGGGGTAAAAAAGGGCGTAAATAAGGTGGCTGGAATGTATATCATGAATTCGGATAAAGGCCCACTCTTCTTTGCCGATACCACAGTAAACGAAAACCCAAGTGCGGACGAGCTGGTGGAAATAATCGGGTTAACAGCCAATGGAGTACGGTTTTTTGATATAGAACCCAAAATTGCGATTCTGTCTTATTCCAACTTTGGATCAGCCAAAGGAATGGTACCTTTTAAAACAGCATTGGCCACCGAAAAAGCCAAAGCGCAATACCCTGATTTAGTCATCGAAGGAGAAATGCAGGCCAATGTAGCTCTAGATGAAAGCATCCAAAAAGAAAATTACCCTTTTAGTGCATTAATAAATAACAAGGCAAACACTTTAATATTCCCTGACCTTGCCTCTGGAAATATCGCCTATAAATTAGTGGCAGAAATCGGAAACGCTGAAGCCATCGGGCCTATTCTTTTGGGCATGAACAAATCCGTTCACATTTTACAATTGGGTAGTTCAATCCGAGAAATAGTCAATATGATAGCCATTGCGGTAGTAGATGCCCAAACCATAGAAACTGAATGATTACTTACCTGAAAGGAAGACTAGCGTTTAAGGACCCTACCCATGTTATAATAGACATCCAGGGAATTGGTTATGAGGTTAAAATTTCCTTAAACACCTATGGGAAAATAGCCGAGAAGGAAGAAGTCATGCTCCATACTTACCTCCATATTAAGGAAGATGCACACACTTTATATGGTTTCATTGAAGCATCAGAAAAAAAAGCATTTTTAGATTTAATCTCAATTTCAGGTGTAGGGGCAAATACAGGGTTAATGATTTTGTCCAGTATGTCCGTGCCTGAGCTTGAGCAGGCCATTAGTGAAGGGGATCATCCTACCATACAGCGGGTAAAAGGTATAGGAGCTAAAACTGCCCAAAGAATTGTGTTAGAGCTTAAGGATAAAATTTTAAAAGCGGGTATTTCTACCAGTGATGGAATCGGTCATGGCTTTGTTCAAAACAGCAATAAATTAAAACAAGAGGCGTTACAAGCTTTGATTACGCTAGGCTTCACTAAAGCTCAGGCTGAAAAAAATATCATGACAGTTTTGAAAAAAAGTGGCCCCGATGTTTCCTTAGAAACATTAATTAAAGCATCTTTAAAGTCATCATCATAATTTTAAAAACGTTGGCCTTTACCTTCTCAAATATTTTTTGGAGAAAAAAGTCATTTCAACACTATTACATTTTCCTTTCGGGAGTGTTTTTTTTAGTGTTCATGATGTCTTTATCGGGTGTATATGCCCGCCAAGAGCCTGCGGCTACCCCATCAGACAGCTTACCAAGTCTAATGGACACTTTAAACAAAAGAAGATCCCTGCCCTCCTTTTTGTTGTGGGACAATTTAAATACAAAACCCTTATACCCTTATCAAAATCCTTTTTTAAGAAGAGATTCTCCTTTTCTTTTGCAACCCGAAAAAAACCAACGAGTAGAAGTTGAGGTGGATACGGCTGTGAGTTACCGGATCTATCCCAATCTAGATTCGACATCACTTGATCCTGGATACTCTCTTGATTATGAAAATTATTCAAGAATGCAGGAATATAGGATTAGACAACAATACTGGAGAGACCGTTCCAGAGGATTAGATGGAGAAAGTGCTGTAGGAGGCAGAGGACTAATTCCTCCAATTACAATGAGTCCGACATTTGATCGACTTTTTGGTGGTAGCGAGATAACGATCGTTCCAACAGGAAATGTAAACCTGGATTTTGGTGGTATTTTCAGAAGAATAGACAATCCTTCCATCCCTATCCGCCAACAAAAGACAGGGAATTTTAATTTCAATCAGCAAATCCAGATGAGTGTCAATGGTATGCTGGGCCAAAAAGTGAGCATCGGTGCAAATTTTGACAGCAATAATTCATTTGACTTTGAAAATCAGCTAAAAGTAGAATATGCCGGATTTGAAGAAGACATTCTGAAATCCATAGAAATAGGCAATGTAAGCATGCCCGTTCAAAACAGTTTGATTCAGGGTGCTCAAAACCTATTTGGAGTAAAAACCAAAATGCAATTTGGTAAACTATTCATGACCACTGTCGCATCTACCCAACGGGGTAGAAGAGATGAAATCGTCATTGAAGGAGGAAACCAAGGAAGGCCTTTTGAAGTAAGGGCTTCAGATTATGATGACAACAGACACTTTTTTCTTGGGCATTTCTTTAGAAATAATTATGAGAATTGGCTAAGAGGATTACCTCAGGTGCTATCAGGTGTACAAATTACACGACTGGAAGTGTATATCATGAACAGGGCCAATAATACTGAAACCCTTCGGAATTTTGCTTCTTTCATGGACTTGGGTGAAGGGCAAACAATATACAACCCTACTAACCCTAGCATAGGCACAGGAAACCCACAGGCTCCTGCCTCCAACACAGCAAACGAGCTATTTAACAACCTTAAGAGCAATCCAACTTTCAGAAATTTTGAGACAGCGGCTACAACGATAAGCAATGACCTGGGGCTAGAAAGAGGAGTTGAATTTGAACAAATAAATGGAGCAAGAAAACTTGATGAGAATGAATATACCTTTGACCGTCAATTGGGATATTTTAGTCTTTCCAGGAAACTTCAAAACGATGAAGTAATCGCTGTCTCCTACGAATACACCTATAATGGACAAAGTTTCAAGGTTGGTGAGTTATCTGAAGATTACCAAAACTTGTCTGAGGACAATGTCATTTTCCTGAAAATGCTTCGTCCGGCAAGGATCAATACTTCTATACCTACTTGGGATCTGATGATGAAAAACATCTACAATCTAAATGCCAACCAGATCGAGCAAGAAGGTTTTCAATTACAAATAATATATAGGGACGATCGTACAGGATTGGATAACCCAAGTCTTTTGGAGGGGGCTAATGTAAAAGACATCCCTTTAATCAGACTTTTAAATTTAGACAACCTGAATCCACAAAATGACCCTCAACCTGATGGAAATTTTGACTTTGTCAATGGATTGACCATCAAACCACAACTAGGCTTAGTAATTTTTCCCGTTATAGAGCCATTCGGTAAAACCCTTGAAGGATATTTTTCACCAGCAGAAGTGAACCTTGAAAACAAATATGTTTACGACACTTTGTACCGGACCACTCAAGCGGATGCAGAATTGGTAACCCTGCTGAACAAATACTATCTTAAGGGTAGTTTCACCTCAGGTTCAGCTTCGGAGATCATGCTTCCTGGCCTAAATATCAGCGAGGGTTCAGTAATCATAACAGCAGGAAACATCCCACTTACAGAGGGAGTGGATTACACAGTAGATTATAATATAGGTAGGGTTGTAATTATCAATGAAGGAATACTTCAATCTGGTAAAAAAATCAGCGTCAGCTTTGAGAAAGCTGATTTAGTTTCTTTTCAGACAAGAAGTTTGCTAGGAACACGATTGGACTATTTGATCAATGATAATTTCAATATTGGAGGTACTTTCTTATACTTAAACGAACGACCCAATATTTCAAGAATCGCCACAGGAAATGAAACCTTAAGAAATAGTCTCTGGGGCATTGATGTCAATTATAATGATGAGTCTTTGTTTCTAACCAAACTGGCCGATGCAATGCCTTTTACGGAAACCAAAGAAAAGTCTTTGATTCAGTTTAGTGGTGAATTTGCGCACTTGATCCCTGGGACCTCCAACCAGGTAGATGGAGAAGGTGCATCCTATATTGATGATTTTGAAACAGCAATCATTCCATTTAACCTTGGATCAAGCACTCAAAACTGGAAGATTTCCTCCACTCCTGCTACCGAAGAAAATAAATTTGACCTTAGTCTTCAAACAGAAGACAGACTTGGCAATGCCTATAGAAGAGCCCGTCTATCCTGGTATACAGTGGACAATGTTTTTTATAGATCTTCAGGACCGGGTGTCCCCTCAAATATCTCTACTGAGGACAGAAGAAACCATTATGTAAGAAGAGTACTTCCCCAAGAAATTTTTCAAGGAAGGTACCGCGATAACATTGTTACCAATGAACCTCTATTTGATCTGGCTTATTTCCCACATGAAAGAGGGATGTATAATTTCAATACTGCTCTTAATAGTGACGGGTTACTGACCAATCCCAGAGAAAATTACGGAGGCATAACAAGGGCCATCACCTCTGAAGTAGATTTTGACAGAACGAACATTGAATACATAGAATTCTGGATGATGGACCCCTTCATTAAAGGAGAAAATGGTAGGGTTTTGGACGGTGTTTTCAATGAAAACAACACCACTGGGGGTAAGTTGATCTTTAATCTTGGAGAGATATCTGAAGACGTGATTGTAGACGGGAGGCATGCTTTCGAAAATGGACTTCCCGCAGATGGATCTGAAACCAGTACTTCCACCAACGAATGGGGGAAAATTACAAGCCAGCAGTTTTTGACACCTGCATTTGACAATTCCCCGGAAGCAAGGGAAAACCAAGATGTTGGGCTAAATGGATTGAGTAGTGAACAGGAAGTTGATTTTTATGGGGCAAGATTTATAAACAGGCTTAATGTAAATCAACAAGCCTTGCAGAGAATACAAGTCGATCCAGCAGCTGATAATTTTAAATATTACCTAGACCCGGAATTTGACAATAATGATATAAAAATATTAGAACGCTACAAGCATTTTAATGGTCTGGAAGGAAATACCCCGATCACAGCCAATAGTAACTTGGCCTATACCCCATCAGGTTCAAATATCCCTGACAACGAAGACCTGAACAATGACAATACCATCAATGAGGTGGAGAGTTATTATGAATATGAAATAGACCTGCGTCCCACCGGTTTAGAGGTCGGTGAAAACAATATTGTAGACAGGGTATCTACGGTCGAAAATGGTGAAGAGGTCAATTGGTATCTTTTCCGTATTCCAATTCGTCAACCGAATGCCACCTATGGCAATATTTCGGGTTATAAATCCATTCGATTTATCAGGACCTACTTGACCGATTTCCAACAACCAGTGGTGCTAAGAATGGCTCAGTTTAGATTGGTAGGGAGTCAGTGGAGAATTTTTCAGGAATCCTTATTTGAGAAGGGTTTTTCTGAAATACCTGAACCTGACAATTCCAATTTAACCGTCGGTGTGGTCAATATTGAAGAAAATGGACAAGGAAGTGAAACGCAAAGCCCCTATGTATTGCCACCAGGCATTAACCGAGACAGGGACAATACCTCCACGGTAGAAAGACAACTAAACGAACAATCACTTCGCTTATGTGTCGACAACCTTCAAAGCAGAGACTCAAGAGCGGTATTTAAAAATGTCAATCAAGACCTCGTACAATACGGCCGGCTAAAAATGTTTTTGCATGCCGATAGCCAAGATGCACAAGACGGCGAGTTAATGGCTTTTTTAAGAATGGGTACAGATTACACTGACAACTATTATGAAATAGAGGTACCCTTAAATATCACACCACCTGGAACTAGGGATCCCAGCCAAATCTGGCCTTCAAAAAACGAAATAGACGTTGCCTTTGATGAAATAGTAGGCGTCAAGGCAGAAAGAGACAATAGCCAGCAACCTCAAAACCTCCCCTACTCTGTTATGGTGAGACAATATAAAATTACTGTAGTTGGTAGGCCTGAGTTAAGTTATATTCAAGGAATGATGATAGGCGTCCGAAACCCTGGAGTAGGTGGTGCAAGCAAATCTATTTGCCTATGGGCCAATGAATTGAGAGTTTCAGACTTCAATAAGTCCTCCGGATGGGCTGCTAATGCACGTCTAAATGCTCAAATTGCTGATGTGGCGACCATTTCTTCTTCTATCCGTCACAATACTTTTGGCTTTGGAGGTTTAGAGACCAGGCTTTCTGAAAGGGCTAGAGAATCGACTACCCAATATGACATTTCAGCCAATGTAAATGTGGATAAAATCCTTCCAAAAGGACTAGGAATAAGCATACCTCTTTATGCAAGTGTTGAAAATTCTTCTACAAAACCAGAGTTTGACCCACTCAATCCTGATGTACCCTTTGAAATTGCTATTCAGAAATTTAGAACAAATACCGAAAAACAAGAATACCAGAACCTGGTGATGGATCAATCCAAAAGTCGGAATTTCAGTCTAAATAATGTTAGGAAAGTTAAAAATCCGGAGAAAGAAACCAATCGCATTTATGCATTGGAAAACTTTTCATTTTCCTATGCCTATGGCTCTATTACACAAAGCAACATTCAGCTGGAAAGCTACAATTACGAAACTACGCGAGGAAGTATTGCTTATAATTACCAGCCTGACCCACTTATAATAACCCCTTTCAAAGGGTGGGGTATATTTAACAGTAGTTATTTGCAATTATTTAAAGATTTCAACTTGAATTTTGCTCCAAGTCTCATTTCGGCAAGATTGGATATGGACAGGCGGTTTATGCGGACTCAAAACAGAAATGATCAACTGACCACTGCGGGGGTAGATCCACTTTTCCAAAAGAGTTTCTACTTGAATCGGTTTTATAGTCTCAATTGGGACTTAACAGAAAACCTGTCCTTTGATCTCAATTCCAGTGTCAATGCTGTAGTGGATGAGCCAGCAGGAGACCTGGACACCGAAGCAAAATTGGATTCTTTGAGAAACAATATCAAAAAACTAGGAAGAACAACCAATTATAACCAGCAAGCTGTCGCCAATTATAAGGTTCCATTGGACAAGATCCCGCTTACAGATTGGATAAGTGCTGACCTACGGTATGAAGCCACCTATGGCTGGGTTACTGGAGCCCTGGGCCAAAGAGATACGCTTGGAAATGTCATTCAAAACTCAAGAGACAGGTCAATCTCGGGTAAACTGGACCTGGTACAATTGTACAACAAGAATAAAAGACTTAATGCACTTAATGCCCCCAAGAGGCCAACGATTCCCGGAAGACCTGCTGCAAATGCAACTGAATCTGAATCTGAAGATGGGGAAAAGGAAAAAGTGTTTTCAACAGAAGGCTTTGGTTCAAATCTTTTAAGATTCATGATGATGCTAAAGGACGTAAATTTCAGTTACAGAATTACTCAAGGCACCTACCTACCAGGCTACATGCCCAATACAGGGCTTTTTGGCATGGACAGAAGTTTCATTAATCCAGGATTAGGTTTTATTTTCGGTGAACAAAATAGTAGTATTAGGTATGAAATGGCCAATAGAGGTGCCTTGGCTTCCAGTCCCTCGCTAACGCAGGCCTTTAGCCAGAATGAATCCAGAAACCTTCAACTTACCACTTTGATAGAACCCATTAAAGACTTTAAAATCACACTTGATTTTAGAAAACGAGAAAATGGGAACTATAGCGAAATATTCAGAAGAAATGGACCCGGTGAAGAAGACTTCGCATCTATCAACCCTAACAGGCTAGGAAGTTATAGTATCACTTATAATGTGCTTAAAACTGCATTTAGTAAACAGGATGCTCAAAATAACTCACCATTGTTTTCAGAATTTGAAAATTACAGGGCTGTGATACAAAGCAGGCTTGAAACCGAAAACCCTGGAGGAGCCTACAATATAAATGGTCAAGATGTATTGATTCCTGCCTTTATCGCTGCCTATTCAGGTCAGGCAGCATCAGACATAGCCTTAAATCCTTTCCCTAAAATGCCTTTACCTAACTGGAGAGTCGAATATAGGGGATTGTCAAGGTTGCCTGCATTGAGTGAATACTTCTCAAGGATAGATTTAACACACAATTATACCTCGTTGTATGAAGTAAGTAATTTTTCGAATGCGCTTATTTATCAGGAAGGTCTGGAGTTATACAATACGTTACAGCAACTTCCTATGGCGAGCATGACAGATGAATTTGGTGCCTATATCCCTATTATGATACTTAGTGATGTAGTGATATCGGAAAGGTTTGCACCTTTGATCGGTGTAGACTTGCTTACCAAAGACCGAATGAATATTAGTTTTGAATACAATACAGAGCGAAATATCGGATTGAACTTTTCCAATGCTCAAGTAAACGAACAAAGCAGTCAGGATTTTAGATTTGACCTTGGATATACCAAGGCGGGTGTTAAAGTTCCTTTCAAGATACAGGGAAGACAAGAAGTGCTCAACAATGACCTTACCATCCGAATATCAACAAGAATAGTAGACACCAACACTATTCAAAGAAAAATAGAAGGTGAGAATACACTTACGAACGGTAATCTTAACGTCCAAATAAGACCTAGCGTGGGTTATGTGGTCAACCAGAAACTTAATATTCAATTCTATTTTGATAGAACCATTAATGATCCCAAGGTTTCTACGGCTTACAGAACTAGTTCCACCTCTTTTGGTGGACAATTAACATTTAATTTAAGTCAATAATTTTTTGTACTGTCTAGAAACATCGTATTTTTGACCAGTAAAAATAACAAGCATGAAATTTCCAGAAGATTTAAAATACACCAAAGACCACGAATGGGTCAAAATAGACGGTGAAACTGTTACTGTAGGAATAACTGATTTCGCCCAGAAGGAATTGGGAGACATTGTTTTTGTAGAAGTAGAAACAGTGGGTGACTCCATGGATTCCGGAGAGGTCTTTGGAACAGTGGAAGCAGTAAAAACTGTTTCCGATTTATTTATGCCAATCAAAGGTGAAATTCTGGAGCTAAACAGTCTTCTGGAAGATTCTCCCGAGTTGGTGAATGAAGATCCCTATGGAGAAGGCTGGATGATCAAGGTGAAGTGGGACAAGGAAAATGAAACTGATCTGCTGTCCCCTGAAGAATACAAAACCCTTGTCGGTCAGTAATTTATTTTGGTAGAAAAAGTCATTCTTGCTCTTCTATGGTCATTTGGCATGGCTTATGCTTTATTTAGCCCAGCTAGTAATGTGCCAGATATACCAAAATTCTATGGGTCAGATAAGCTGATTCATTTTGGTATGTTTACAGGCATGGCTTTCTTGTGGAACCGTGTAATCCGTTATAGAGTAGACATAAAGAAGAAAGAAAGTATAAAATTATTCACTAATTATTTAGTTTTGTGGATTTTTATTGCTATATTGACAGAGTATTTACAAAGACTGGTACCAGGAAGGTCATTTGACTATTTTGATATTATCACGAATATTGTAGGCGTTATTATTGGTACAAGTATTTTTATTTATTTAAATAAGAGAGGTAGCGTTCTTGTATAAATAAAAATTATTTGTTATGATTGTTAATTGGAATTATTAAACTGAATCAACAAAAATTAAAAAAGAGTTATAACCATGGAAGCCAAAAAAACACCAAAAGCTGACTTAACCAAAAAGACAGGAATGTTCTTAAATCTTGGTTTAATGGTCAGTGTTGGTCTGGTCCTCTTTGCCTTTGAGTATAAATCATTTGACGATGGTGTACTTTTAGACCTTGGATCGATCGATGATGACTTTGAGGAATTATTAGACATTCCGATTACGGAACAGCCACCACCACCGCCGCCACCAATAGAGCAGCCGGAAATTAAAGAGATCCCTGATGAAGTTGAAATTGAAGAAAAAATTGAAGTAAACTTCGACGTAGATGTTCAGGAAGAAACGGTAATCAAGGAAGTGGTAATCGAAGAAGCTCCTGTTGAAGAAAAAGCAGATGTTATCTTTGACGTTGTGGAAAACATGCCTACCCCTCCGGGTGGAATGGAAGGATGGAATAAGTATTTGTCTAAAAACCTTAAATATCCAACCCAAGCAAGAAGAATGGGTATTGAAGGAACTGTTTACGTGGTATTCGTAGTAAATACGGATGGATCTATCCAAGATGTTGGCATCCTTAGAGGTGTTGGCGGAGGATGTGATGAAGAAGCCGTAAGAGTTGTGAAAAATGCTCCAGCATGGGAACCAGGTAGACAAAGAGGTAGACCAGTTAGGGTAAAAATGAGATTACCTATCAGGTTTAAGTTAAGCTAATCGCTTATTAAAATCTAGATTAATCAAATAGAAATAAAGTGCCATGAATGAAAATTTCATGGCACTTTATTAATTTTATACCTTTATGAATATGGCTAATAATGTATTTGGTGAAGCCCTTATCCCCTGCTGTCTTTCTCCTATAACGGGTTTCTATAGAGATGGCTACTGCAATACAGACGCGCTTGATTCCGCAACACATACAGTGTGTGCCGTAATGACTGAAGACTTTTTGAGTTTTAGCCTTGCAACAGGCAATGACTTAATTACTCCAAGACCAGAGTTTAATTTCCCAGGGCTTAAACCAGGAGACAAATGGTGTATATGCCTTACCAGATGGCTACACGCTTATGAAGAAAAAAAAGCACCAAAAGTGATTCTTGAAGCCACGCATGAAAAAACACTGGAACTTATCCCTCTTGAGGAATTGATTAAATATGCAGTAAAAAATTAATAACCACTTACTCCCTTAGATTCCAACTTGTCATCAGGCTCTCCTAATTGTTCTAGACTCAATCGATTTCCTTCTCCGACTTTTCAACAGGGACATCAAATAAACCTTTATGGCTAGCTACTAACTTGAAAAGAATAGTCCAGCCCATATTAAGAGCTTAACAAGCCTGCACTTTTAATGATATCAAGGTGGTCAAATGCCAATTCCGGCAGTGAGGAAATTGAATACCAGGCTACCTCCTGGCTATCCGACCCAGGTCTTGTCTTCTCCAATAGGGATTTATCAACTATAAAAAGAAAGGCGGCACTTACGGTCCATCCTCTTGGGTCTCTTCCCTCCTCTCCAAATACACCTATCAGTTGACCTCCTGTTAGTCGAAGATCGGTTTCTTCTTCCAGTTCTCTTATGCAGGCCTTTAATGGCAATTCATTTATTTCAATAAAACCACCCGGGAGTGCCCATTGTTGCGCAAAAGGAGGGTTTTTCCTTTGTATTAATAAGATTTTGTGCTCCTCAACACAATACACAACCGCATCTGCTGTAAAAGCGGGCCGGGGGTAATCATACGTATAGGACATTTTTTCTGTAATTTTATTTCAATACAAACAGCAGACTATCTCACTAAAATCATACCTGTTCCTATTCTCACTTACATTTTGTCTAAAACGATCTGTATTCCTACTAAAGGTCGCTTATAATAATACTTTACCAAGTAATACAAAAAAAATAGGGAAGGAAGAATCACCATGGTTATAAACCAGGTAAGACCTCCAACCCTATATGAACACATCAGGAAATTATAAAAAATATTATTTTTCTAGTCTTTGATCGCAGACCAAATCGCCATCTTTATAAACCTTCTGGATGTTGACTACATTGTCTTTCAATTTGAACACCACCCAATCCTTATTTAATACATTGTCCCCTCCCATGTATTTTGCTGGCAGCACTGAAGCTTTCTTCCAGGCTTCAGACAAGGACAACAATTGGCTTTCAAGCAAGTAGTCTATGTTTTCCAATAGATCCTTCCCTGCCCCTGCCAATAGGCCGTTGGCACCTTTCATGGACAACCTTCCACTTTCTTCCAAAACTACCTTTCCTCCAATGGGGGAATCATATTCACCTGGAGCCATGCCTGCAAAACAGGTGGCATCACTTACAAGCAAACATTCGTCACCTTTTGCCCTAAAAACGACCTTTAAAAAGGAAGGAGGTAAATGAAAGCCATCAGCAATCAAACTGGCATTGATTCCTTCTTGCGCCATTAATTCCCATATGATATTGGGATGCCGTTGCAATTTTAAAGGGACACCATTACCTAAATGCGTAGCCAGGGAAGCACCAGCATCTTTTGCCATTTGCACATGCTCTCCAGTGGCCAATGAATGCCCAATAGACACCTTAACACCCCTTTCAGTACAAGTCCGTATAAATTCTTCACTACCTTCCAACTCGGGAGCAAGGGTGATTAAAGCAATAGGCTTCAAAGAGATTTTTTGAAGCTGATCCAAAAATTCTACTGAAGGATTTCTGGTAAATTCCTCAGGATGTGCGCCCTTTGCTCCAGGTTCTGAAGAAATAAAAGGTCCTTCAATATGAAGGCCTGCTACACAGGAGTTCACCAAAGGGTAGGTGCTACAAGCCTTATTGATGGTCTCTACCAGTTGTAAAATGGTATCAAAGCCATTGGTGACAATGGTTGGGTAATAGGTGGTAACCCCTTTAGAAAGCAAATACTCCGTGGCTTCCAGGATCGCATCGGGCTTTGTCAAGGTAGTATTGAAATCTACTCCCTTGATCCCATTGATCTGAATGTCTACCAAACCTTCTCCTACATATTGATCCACCTCAAAACCTGCTGGTAATTGCACCCGGGTATTGCTTTTTGTATTCAAAAGGACAGGTTGGTTGCTCACCACATCCATTGCCGTTAGGTTATAAGCTTCCTCTGCTTTTTGGATCGGGAAGGGATTTGAATCTCCGTCAAAAAACAAATCACAATTTTCTGATTGGCGAAGTATAGATCCAGGACAGCTGGTTGAAATCTCACCAAATAAAGATTGGTATAGAGCAGCTTTTTTGGTAGCTCCGGGCACCACGCAAAACAGAAAACTTCCATTTGTCAAAACAGGGATGGTCAATGTCAAAGCAGTTTCAGGAACTTCAGAAAATTGGCTAAAACAACCATCATTGACCTGTTGCTGCCTGCACGGAGTATCTAATATTACTTTTTTTACAGTCAACGGATCGCTAAAATCGGCAACTGGAGGATCATTAAATGCAATATGTCCATTTTCACCAATAATTAAGCAAACAATGTCAATAGGAGCTTCATTTAGTAATTTTGAATACCTCTTCACTTCGATTTCAGGATCTGCTTCACCATCAAGTAAATGAACTTGGTGAAAAGGAACACAATCGAATAAGTGCCTCCTTAGAAAATTTGAAAAAAGAGCAGGTGAATCCTTGGACAAACCAATATATTCATCCATATGAAAGCCTATAATACGGTCCCATGGGATTCTTTTGCTGGAAGTAAGGTAGTTCAGCATCTCAGACTGTGAAGGTGCTGCTGCAAAGATTATTCTTATGAATTCTTTCTCCTTTAAAAGTTTTTCAATTCTATTCTCCACAGCTTTGGCTGCTGCGATCCCCATCTCATTCCGGGATTGGTATATATGTAAATTCATAATCGGTATTTTATTCTTTCTCAATGGACTGAAGCAAATCAGCTATTTTTTCTACATTCCTGTTGGTTTCAAAAAATCCAACTACAATATAAGTCAAGGTAGACACTATTAATGGCAAACTAATTTCTAAGGCTAAACTTAAAGAATCTATGTTTTTCGTTATCACAAAGGTAATCAATCCGGCCACTATAGAACCTATTGCAGCGATAGGCCCACTTTTCTTAAATGCAGGCAATAAACCAAAAAGCATTGGGATAGCAATCGGTCCTACTAAAGCTCCAAACCAGGAAATAATAAGGCCTAAAACGCCTCCAAAATATTCGTATTGAAATGCGATCAATATAGTGAACATTGTGAAAACGAAAGTCGTCAATCTTGCTACAAATAAGGAAGATTTTCCTTTTTTAACCTTTTTGGTAATATTCGGTAAAATATCTCGTGTTATTACTGCGGATATTGTATTAATATCTGAAGAGGTCATGGACATGGTGTTGGCAAAAAGAGATGCGATTACCAGCCCAACCAAGCCTGATGGCAATAGCAATAGGGTAAGTTCTCCATAGGATTTACTCGGATCTGCCATATCCGGCAATAAAATCGGAGCAGCCCACATGGGAAAGAACAGAATAAGGGGCCATATAAGATACAATATTCCGGAAAGACGAGCTGCTTTGGTAGCAGCTTTTTCATTTGGGGAAGAGATGTATCTGGTAGCCAAATTCCACTGCCCACCATTATAAGCAAGAAAGTTAATAAACAAGAAAGCCAATGCGAAGCCTACTCCATATGGCTCATTGAATAGTTGGCTATTTTGTGGTGGAAGTTTATCCCATAAAGTAAATATCCCTTCAATTCCTCCCAAGTGTTGTAAAACAACCACAAACATGACCAAGCCAGCAAGCAGTTGAACAATGAATTGGGCAAAATCAGTGATGACCACAGCCCATAAACCTCCAAAAGTAATGTATAATAAGGAGATCCCCCCTGAAATGAGTATACCTACAGGAAGGCTTACCCCTGTAAAAACATTAAGAAGAAGTGCAATGGCGGCCCATTTTGCACCTACATCGAATAATTTGAGGACAACTCCACTCCAGGCCATTACTTGTTGTGTCCATAAGTTATAGCGGTGTTCCAGAAACTCCAATGGGGATTGAATATGGTATCTTTTTCTTAGTCTGACCCAATAAACCGGAAACACATGAGCACTAATCAATATCGAAATACCGATGGTTAATGCCCACCAGGTATACACAGAAAATCCATGGGTATAGGCCAATGCAGCATAGGCCACAAAGACGGCACCACTGTATCCAGACACATGATGGGAAATTCCCGAAAGCCACCAAGGTAAATTGCCGCCAGCAACAAAATAGTCATCAGCGTCATTGTTTCTAAAATAAGCATAAACACCTATGACGATCATTAGCAAGAAAAACAGGCCAATCACCACCAGGTCCAATTCATTCAATTTCATTATACTATTTTTGTTTAAAGTTTAAGAGATATTCAATCTCTGGGTTAAATACGCCCCTTTCGATACTTACTCCTATAGAATAAATATTCAGTTAGCATCGAAAGAATAATAGGAATTGAGGGTTAATGCATTTTATCAATAGAGAAAAGTAAGAAAAACTGATCTCCTTCAGATTTCAGTTTTCTATAACTTGCTAAAATAATGGTTAGGAATCCGTTTTTAACTCTCCGACCAATACTGGAATTTTTCTTCTTCCATTGCCTTATTGCCTAAATGCACAGCCACAGCCGTGTCTTTTCCTTTGTTAACATCACAAAAAGGTTGTCGGCCTTCCCTTACACAACCAACAAAATCCATTAATGCATAGGAGGTTGGGTCCAGGTCTTTGCCATCCTTATTTCCAAAGAGAATTGGTTCAGCCTTACCACCTGACCCATTTTTAACTGTTGCTCCTGAAACACCATCTACTGTTCCAAGTTCCAAATGTTTGGGTTCAGCATGGATAAATGCCTTGTCCCTCATAATCTCTATGGTTCCTTCGGTTCCTAAAATATTAATAGAATAGCCTTTGTATGCATTGGTCAATATAGAACTGATACTGGACATGATGCCTTGAGGGTAATAGTAGGTAGCCCTAACGTGATCAAAATTTTCTCTTCCGTCTTTCCAATAATCCAAGGACCCCATTCCTGTTACTTTCTGAGGAGAGGTACCAACAAACCAATTGACAATATCTATCTGGTGGGCACACAGCTCTGTCATCAAACCACCGGAATATTCCTTGTACATCCGCCAGTTGATGTGTTTTTCCATGGCAGGATCTTTTACTGGCTTTCTCCAATCTTGATTGCTATGATACTGACATTCATATTGTGTCACTTGACCACACCAACCTTTATCTATAATTTCCTTTACCTTATGGTAAAGTGCGTAATACCTATATTGGTGTCCAACTTGCAAAATGGTGGAAGAGCCGTTCACCTTTTGTGCCAGTTTTTCCGCTTCCATTATTGAGTAGGTAATGGTTTTTTCCACATATATGTGCTTACCTGCATCAATGGCATCCATGGCCATTGGAAAATGCAAGTACAATGGTGTAGCAATAATTACGGCATCAACATCTGCCTTTTCCAGTAGTTCCCGGTAATCCGCATATCCTTTTGCTCCTTTGTCTGCATGAGAAAGGCCTTTATCAAGGTGTTCTTTAATCGAATCGCAGCAGGCTACTAGGGATATCATGGGTAGTTTTCGCATTAGTGAAGCCAAGCCTTGTCCTCGACTTCCACACCCTATCAATCCTACTTTCAAGGGCGCTACCCTATTCTTGTCATAGGAAAAAGGAGAAAAAGCAGAGAGGCTTAACCCAGAAGCGGCCATGGCACTGGTAAGGATAAATTTTCTTCTAGTGTTCATTGAGCGAGTGATTTTCGTTAACGTTACCGAATTAATGTTTAAAGAAACGAATTTTTTTTAAAAAATCTAAATAACCCAGGGAATTTCCTTATATCAAGTACATTTAGTTCACAAATAAAAATCAATTATTCTCCCATATTTACAAAATATACCCAAACGATGCTGTTGCTTCTAACCGAGTTTATGCAAAAAAAACCAATTTCACCTTAGATTCACTAAGTTGAAATTGGTTTTTTAGTTGGCATTTAAACAAATTCAATACCCTTTTGTAAAATCAAACTTTTGGCTCCCAGCCTTTTTCATATTCTCTACTCCAAAATTTATTGGCAGCTTTATTATTAAGAATATGTCCATTGCTTGGATCAACATGTAATGTCTCTCCACTTAACTGGGCAATATTACCAAGTTGACACAATAAAGTACTGATATGTCCACTTACAATGTCTGAATTTAAAGGAACGCCCTCTCTGATATTGGAAAACAAATTCTGAATGTGTACACTGTCGAGTGCTTGAGCAGGATTGGCGAGGTTTCTTGGATCAATTTTGGTGTCATTCTTGACTTCCTTAACGATATTGTTGTCCAAGTCAAAGATGGTATAAGCATTCCCACCTTCAATTTTCAATACGCCCCTTTCTCCAAAAAACATCACACCTACGCTTGCTCCTTCTATGGTATGTCCATTACAACTCCTACCTTCCCAGGTAATTTGGGTATTGTTGTCAAACTCCATACTAATCATTTGGGTGTCAGGGGTCTCCCAGTCATCGGCATACCTGTATCTTCCACCTGAAGAGTTAACTTTTACAGGGTAGTCCACACCTAAGCCCCAACGGGCAAGATCTATCATGTGCGTACCATTGTTCAAGGCTTCACCTGTTCCCCATTTCCAGAACCAATGCCAGTTATAATGAAGAAAATTATCTTTATAGGCCTCTCTGGGCGCAGGTCCTTGCCACAAGTCATAATTCAACCAATCAGGAACTGATGCCAGGTTACCAACACCTATAGATGGCCTATTATTGGTGTACCAGGTCTTGGCGTAATAAGGTCTTCCAATTACACCAGCTTTCAATTCATTGATTCCTGCAATTACGTTTGGCCAGGACCTCCTTTGGTTACCCATTTGAAGGATTCTGTTGTATTTTTCAGCTACTTTCACTAAAATTTCGCCCTCATTTGGATTGTGACTGGCAGGTTTTTCCAAGTACACATCTTTGCCCGCCTGGCAGGCAAGAATTGCAGCTGGAGCATGCCAGTGATCAGGCGCTGCTACTACCAATACATCCACATCTTTGTCCTCCAGACTTTTTCTAAAGTCAGGCACTGCCTTTGGACTGAATCCTTGCGCTTTATTCACATGTTCAATACATTTTTCGGCAGCACGGGTATCTACATCACAAATATGGATAACATCACAGTTGTCCTGTTTTGCAAAATTACCCGCCAAGGCTTTGCCTCTACTGTTTACTCCCATTACGGATACCTTAATGCGGTCATTGGCACCAAGGATGTTTCCATAACTTTTGGCAGAAAAAGCAGGAAGCATTCCACCAACAGACAATGCTGTAGCGCCAACGAGGGATTGCTTTAAAAATGTTCTTCTCGTATCTTTTATCTTTTTCATAACTTTTAATTTAGCGTTTAATTAATAGCCTGGATTTTGTAGAAAGTCTAACCAATGGTTCAAAATAGATTTAGATTATTGTACCTGCTATAGATTACTGGTTTGTATTTTGACACCTATTATATAGGTTTATTTGATTGATCCACTTTTCAATACCAGGGTCGACCTGTAATTCCCAGAAATTACTTGGACGATGGTTTTTATTCTATCCTCCTATTACTATGGATAAAATTAACTTTTATTGTGTTTACGTTACCGCATATATTGAAATAACAAATCTTTCTCTTTCTCAACAAACAAAGAAATGAAATGTGAATAACGTTTTTTAAATATTGGCAACTTGTATAAAACACTTAACTATAAAACCTAAATAACAAACGAACAAGCTAAAACTAGCCATTTAAGCTAAATAATCCTACTCCTAAGTATAATTCTAAATTATAAGCAAAATAATAAACTAAAATCTATAATTATAAAATTTATCAACTTTTTCTAATATTAATACTCACTATTACCATTATTTATTTGTTTTACATGAGGAAAATACTAGATTTACTATTGGTAAATGTGTACGTTAACGATCTTTTTTTACTTTTATTGAGCATCCCAATTTAAAACCCTTATGGTTATCAATTGATGGCTCATCTTTATAAAAGCTTAATACAAATTGTAAAAATAAAATTCTAAGGACTAAATCCCTTTATTTTCAAACCAATTATCCTAATATCCACATCAATTTAACTCATGACATGAAAAATCCTGAACAATTAAATCGCAGAACATTTTTGAAAAGCTCAGTGGTTGCGGGCGTTGGTTTGACACTTGGACTCCCATCTTACGGAAAACCGTTTGCAGAAGGAAAACGAGTGGGCATCATAGGTTTGGACACTTCACATTGCCTTGCTTTTACCAAGGTTTTAAATGGAAATAAGGACAATGCGAGTTATCATGGATACCATGTAGTAGCCGCCTACCCGTATGGGAGTAAAACCATCGCTTCAAGTGCTGATAGAATTCCAGATTACATAGATAAGATAAAAGAATATGAGGTATCCATTACCAGTTCTATTCAAGAATTATTAGGCAAGGTAGATGTGGTTTTGTTAGAAACCAATGACGGCAGGCTTCACTTAGAGCAAGCCATAGAAGTATTCAAATCAGGCAAAAGAGTATTTATTGACAAACCTGTGGCCGCTTCGTTAGAGGATGCAATAGCCATATACGATGCAGCTAAAGAATACAATGTTCCAGTATTTTCTGCTTCCTCACTTCGATACATCAAAGGAATAGAAAAATTAGAAGGCAAAATAATTGTCGGTGCAGACACCTACAGTCCAGCAAGCCTAGAACCCACGCATCCTGATTTATATTGGTATGGAATCCATGGAGTAGAAACTTTATTTACGGCACTGGGCCCTGGTTGTGTATCTGTAACGCGTATCCACACACCTTTCACTGATATTGTTACGGGCGTTTGGGAAGATGGAAAGGTAGGTACTTTTAGGGGTACCAGGTCTGGTGATTCCGGGTTTGGAGGAACAGTATTTACGGATAAAGGGGCTATTGTACTTGGTCCCTATGGTGGTTATGAACCTTTACTAAAAGAAATTTCCATTTTCTTCGAAACTGGGGTTCCACCTGTAAAGCCAGAAGAAACGCTTGAAATCATGGCCTTTATGACAGCTGCTGATGAAAGTAAAAAGAAAGGTGGTCGGTCCGTAAAATTAGCTGATGTAATGAAAAAGGCCCGTTAACTAAACTAGTAAATCTGGGGTTATTAATTTGAATTATTTGACACGTAATTCAAATACAACTAACTAAAATATTAAGCAACGAGCCCTTATATAAAGCAAAGTTTTGAATTAAAATCACAAGAGGTGCTAGCCGATATTAAAAAATGCAGTAACAGTTGATCATAATAGGTCTATTTAAAGATTGTCATATCAATTACCTAAAGTGAAAAACGAAGCAATTTTGAAAAAATAGGGGTAAAACGAATTATTCTTTTAATTTTGAAGGTCAATTCAATCAGCTACGGATAATTTTAAAATTCTTCACATTATCATCTATTGATTGTTTACCAATATAAAGCTATATAAGGATGGAATGCATATGAAAAAAACAAGTAGTCAAACAGGAGTAAAAGAAATAGCGAAACGGGGAAATGTATCCATTGCAACTGTAGACCGCGTGATTCATAATCGCCCGGGAGTTTCAGCCAAAACAAAAGCAAAAATAGAGGCCATTATTAAGGAATTGAACTACCAGCCCAATGTTTTAGCCAGTAGATTGTCTTCAGGAAAGGTTTTTCATTTCGCAGTAATTATTCCCAGAACCTCCGTTCATTCTGATTTCTGGGAAGCTCCTTTGAAAGGCATTTTAAAAGCGGAATCTGAAATCAAGCAATATGGAGTAACCGTTGAAAGCTACCTTTTTGACCTAACCAACAAGGATTCCTTTATTCAGGCTACCGAGGAAATTAAAGATAAAAATATAGATGGGGTTTTGATGTCCCCTTCGTTCGTAAAAGAGGCAGATGAATTTTTTCTTTATTGCCAAGCCAACAAAATCCCTGTTGTATGTATTGACAGTAATATTGAAGCTCAGGGCAGCCTTTCCTATATTGGACCCCCATTGCTTCAAAGTGGTTATTTAGGGGCAAGCTTATGCAAGCTGGGCATTTCCGAAAACCCTGAAATCCTAATAGTAAACATCGCAAAACAAAAGAAAAGCTTTAATTTGGAAAAGATTGAAGCTGGATTTAAAATGTTTTTTACCGAGCCACCGAACAAGGCAACCTGCATTGATCTAAACATTCAGGATATTGATCAGGAGTCGGTGGAACTTTTCCTTCATAAAGCTTTCATAAAAAATCCTGATATTGAGGCAATTTTTGTCACAAATTCCAGGGTTTTTGCAGTTGCTGAATACTTGGAAAAGAGAGCGCTAAACCATATCATGCTTGTCGGCTATGATTTTCTTAAAGAAAACCAAAAGCACCTACAGAAAGGTACAATTAACTTTTTGATTTGCCATAAACCCGAAGAACAAGGCTATAAAGGAATCATGAGCTTGTACCATTCACTTGCTTTAAACCTCCCAGTGGACAAGGTCTATTACATGCCAATTGACATTGTCACAAAGGAAAACCAGGAATTTTATAGGTGAACCCGAAGTAAAAATACTTCTTTATTATTTGTCATAGCTAAGCATACCTATACCTCCTACGGGTTTGGACCCTTAGGAGGTACCAAAAAGCTAATCATGGTGCCTTGAATGTCATTTCTTTTTCATTTTACTGAAGATTTGTTAGGGACATGAGCGAATTAATGGTTTCTATTAACAATAATAAATTGAGGATTTAAAATTTACAAAATTTGTCATTTTTTTTAATTTTTCTTGAATAAAGAGCCATTCTCTACCAATTTGCTCTAGTTCGAAATTTGAATAGAACGAATAGTGGGTGCTTCCTGACTAAATAAACATCGTCTTTCCGAGAGCTGAATTTGACGAACTCAGGTAACCAAATTCATCACCGTACCAGAAAATTATGGTATGCTTTTACTTCACCAAAATAGCGAAGTAATCTCAACGGCTCCAATACCGTGCTGGCAACGACATTCAACAAAACCTTCACTACCGGCTGTGGAACCATTATCCGTGATTACTTCCGCGTACAAACGCGTAATGAGAGACAGGTTAATGCTATAGGCAAGCATCTTGTCCAATTTTCCCAACAATAAATCAAGCTGATCAAAAAACCACTCTATTCCTGTCTTCATTAAATCAAAAACAAACACTAAGCATCTAATATTCGTTACGATGAATGAATTTGGGTTAAATGTGAAAAACAATAAACCAATCGCATTGTTATGGCCTCTTTAATTAATCGCTTACCAAAAATTAAAAATGCTTGAAAAGGAAATAAAGCATATCATTTTGGGATTGCAACGTTAGGAGGTATCTTTGTTCACGAATTAAAAACGAATTTATTTTGGCAAATAAAACTGTAAAAGTAGGCTTGGTCCAATTGAGCTGCACTGCTGATTTGGAAGAAAATCTTGAAAAAACCATTGCAGGTGTGCGTAGTTCTGCTGACCAAGGGGCTCAGGTAGTCGTTCTTCAGGAGTTGTTCCGATCCCTCTATTTTTGTGATGTAGAAGATTATGAGAATTTCAAATTGGCCGAAGCCATCCCTGGTCCCTCTACAGATATCTTTAGCAACTTGGCCAAAGAACTAGGCGTGGTGATCGTCGCTTCTCTTTTTGAAAAAAGGGCGGAAGGATTGTATCACAATACCACGGCCGTTTTGGATGCTGATGGCACTTACCTAGGCAAATATAGAAAGATGCACATTCCTGATGACCCGGGATATTTTGAGAAGTTTTACTTCACCCCGGGTGATCTGGGTTATAAGGTCTTCCCAACCAAATTCGGGAAAATTGGAGTGCTAATCTGCTGGGATCAATGGTATCCAGAAGCTGCGAGAATCACGGCTTTGAAAGGGGCAGATTTTCTGGTATATCCTACTGCGATTGGCTGGCATAAGGATCAGGATGGACTGACCAATGAAGAGCAATACGGTGCATGGCAAACGATTCAGCGTTCACATGCAGTTGCCAATGGCATACCAGTTGTTTCGGTAAACCGTTGTGGAATAGAAGGCGACATGAAATTCTGGGGTGGCTCTTTTGTTTCCAACCCATTTGGAAGAGTGATTTTCAAAGCCTCTCATGAAGAAGAGCAGATTCATGTGGAAGAGCTTGATTTTGCGAGTTCCGATCAATACAGAACGCACTGGCCATTCCTAAGGGACCGAAGAATTGATTCTTACCAGCCAATTACCAAACGATTTCTTGACGAAGAATAGGCATTCATGACAACCATTTTTGATTTAGCTAATTCAGGGGAAGTTACTCCCGCAGACTTGGGATATTATTTTCCTGCTGAATTCGCACCACATACCGCTACCTGGCTAAGTTGGCCCCATAAAGAAGCATCATGGCCAGGGAAAATTGATACAATTTATCCTGCTTATGCTGCCTTTATCAAGATAGTAGCCAAAGGAGAAAAGGTAAATATCAATGTGAGCAATGAAGGCATGAAAGCCTTTGCATTGACCCACCTGGAAAAAGCGGGAGTGGATCTAAGCCAGATAGAATTTCACTTCTTCCCTACCAATGACGCTTGGTGTCGAGATCATGGGCCTGCATTTTTGATCAATCCTATCGCTGCTGAGACAAAGGTAGTGGTGAAATGGAATTACAATGCTTGGGGAGACAAATACCCTCCTTATGACCTTGACAACCTAATTCCCCATAAAATTGCAGCACATTTAGGAGTGCCCTGTTTCACTCCTAATATCGTTATGGAAGGTGGTTCTGTGGAATTTAATGGCAAAGGAACGCTCTTGACATCCAAGGCTTGTTTGCTAAACAAAAATAGAAATCCGAATTTAAATCAGGCTCAGATCGAGAAATATTTATGTAATTACTATGGGGTTAGCAATATTCTTTGGGTAGGTGATGGAATTTTGGGGGATGATACGGATGGACATATCGATGACATTACACGTTTTGTGAATCAAGATACAGTGCTCACTGTAGTAGAGGAAAATAAGCTCGACGAAAACCATTTACTTTTGGCGGAGAACCTTCAGTTATTAAAGAAAATGCGCTTAGAGGACGGTAAGCAATTGAACGTTGTAGAGTTGCCTATGCCGGGTGTGAAGTATCATGAAGACCAGCGATTGCCAGCATCCTATGCAAATTTCTATATCGCCAACGAAGCTGTAGTAGTACCTACTTTTAGAGATAAAAATGACCAGAAGGCTATGGATATTATTTCAGGAAGTTTCCCTGACCGAAAGGTAGTAGGTGTAGATTCTCTAGATATCATTTGGGGCTTAGGTTCATTTCATTGCCTGAGTCAGCAAGAACCGGCAGTAGTTTAGTGAAAAGGCCCTTAACCAGGTTAGATCACTGCCATCTAAATTAACTGAAGGCTTTCCGACTGGACTTCATACATCTTAATTCCCTTACCCCTCAACTAGATAACCTATGTTGCTTGCTTACAGATCCTCAGAATAAATGGGACATAACTGGATTTTATTATGAAATGAAGGACTTATTTAACTGATTCAAATAGTTTTTAAGATTAAGGTTTCAAAAACCAACTTATCAAAGAATTTACAATTTAACGCAATCAGATGGATCTCGTATTTTGTTTGGTGGAATTGACCGATTGTTCAGCGCACTCGAAAAAGTGATAAATATTCTTTAGGTACAACTAAGCTTTTTTGCCCCTTCATAATGTTTGCTGACTGGTATGAACAATTTTTCTAATAACTTCATCTAATTCAGCAGCTGAAGTAATAATATGATTTATAATATATTTTTTTTCATTTTCATCCAATAAATAGGAATCACCCTTTAGCAATTCCACCAATCCCATTATTCGTGCAAGAGGAGCACGCACTCCATGAGATTGCATCCATGCAATTTTTTTAAATTTCTCATTTTGTGCTTCAATGGCTTGAATATGTTTATTTCGTTGGGTAATGTCTGTTACTAATATTAACTCGGCCTTCTTTCCTTGGTAAGACAAACCATTACTTTGTATTTCAACAATTATTTCTTGCCCACTCTTCTTTTTATGTATGTACTCACCACGGGAATAGTTCTTTTCCTTTTGTAGTAGTTCTTTGATGACCAATTCTAATTTTGGAATTTCTGATTTGGGCCTTATTTCTCTTATAGTCATCTTCATAAACTCCTCATAAGAATACCCATAGTGCCTAATGGCTGCTTTATTGACATTCAGAAATTTTAAAGTGATCATATCATATACCCACATAGGCTGCGGGCTAAGCTGAAACAGATTAGAATAACGTTGTTCGGATTCTTTTAGGTCTTTTTCATGTTGAATTCTGTCGGTAATATCCAGGCCTAAAGATTGCATTTCCGAGGGTTCTCCATCGGCATTTAATACACAAACGAAATCCCAAAGGGTATTAACAACCCCACCAAACCTATTTGGTTTATCGATTTCAATTTTAAATACCTTCCCAGGTTCGGCAACGCATTTGCCAACTAATTCCAGGACCTTTTGATGGTGGTATTCCAGAATGGATAACAAACTATTATTCCCCAAAATTTCTCCCTCTGGGTAAACCCAACCAAATTCTTCAACAAATTTTTTATTTACATAGGTGTAATTACCATTCATATCGGTCCGAAGCACATAATTGGTTTGTGATTCGTAAAGACCACGATAGTAAGCCTCACTCTTTTTTAATTTTTCTTCGGTAAGGATTCGTTCTGTAACATCTTTTGAATTGGCCACGATCCCTCCAATCGTTGGATCCTCTATAAGGTTAGTAAAAATTGTTTCTATCCATCGCCATGAACCATCAGCATGTCTAAACCTAAATGGTTCGATCATGAGTTGTTTTTTATGTTTTAAGCTTAAAATACCCATCAAAACAGCTTCTCTATAATCAGGATGAATGTATTCTAAGGCATTTTTACCAATGAATTCTTCTGGAGTAATCCCCAAAACACTTGTAGAGGTAGGGCTTACATAATGGTAATTGGCTTCTAAGTCAAGAATGGCAATCAAATCAGAGCCATTTTGTATCAGGCCTCTAAATCTTTTTTCACTTTGCACAATCTCTAGTTCAGCCTCTTTTTGAAGTGTATTATCAAGAATAATAGCGTCCCAAATGATACTACCATCATCTAAACGGGAAGGGCTTCCTGAGCCTTTATGCCAGCGAGTTTTCCCATTAGGGTGGTAATATGACCATTCGTGCTCCCAAAAGCTTAAGTCTTCAGCGGATTTTTGAATAGTTAAAAGGAATGCTTCCAGATCATTCTTTTCAAATCTTTCCCAAATTAAATTATTGTTCTGCATAACCTCCTGAGCAGAAAATCCCCAAAGATTTTTGGCGCCATTGCTTAACAATTGCACCTCATCATTGCCATCTGGATAGCGCTTATAGCGAAATACCGCTCCAGGAATATTATTGGTTATTGTTTTAAATTGGGATTCGGTATTTTTGCGCTCCGTGATATCCGTATGCATTCCTGCCATAAGTAGCGGTTGACCATCCGCTGCCCAATTCACAACTTTTCCTATATCATGCACCCAAACAGTAAATCCCTTTTTGTGTACAAAGCGATATTCCCCTTCATAAAAGTCGGTTTTTTTATCAAGACAAGCTGTGGCCTTTTCATTAATATCGGCTAAATCCTTAGGATATAAAAGCGTTTGAAATTTACCAAAGTCAAGTGGTTCAAGTTCCTCTAGGGAATAGCCTAACATTTCTGCCCAGCGTTCATTTATGGTAACCCTTCCACTAGGAATATCCCACTCCCAAGTGCCTACATTTGTGGCACTGATAAGGTTATTTAGTCGCAACGTTTCAACAGAAAGATTTTCACCAATTTGCTTAAGGTCTAACCGGTTTTTGCGAAGCTCAAAAAGATGAACCACCTGATTGGCTAGAGATTTTAAAGCTTCTACTTGTTTTGCCTCCAGCTTACGAGGCTTATTATCCAAAATGCAAAGCGTTCCCAGAGCATTTCCATCTTTACTTAACAATGGCATTCCTGCATAAAAAACAATATGCGGTTTACCCGTTACCAATAGATTATCTTTAAAGCGCTCATCTTTACGAACATCTTCCACAATAAAAATTTTGTGAGGCTCCTTAATCGCCTGAGCACAAAATGATCGCTCAATGGGCGTTTCAGTATTGGCTATTCCATGATGTGATTTAAAAACCAGTCGGGTATTTGTAACAAGAGAAATCAGAGAGATTGGAGTGTCACAGATTAAAGCTGCCAGACTGGTTATATCATCATATTCTTTTTCAGGCAACGAGTCCAAAAGTTGCAATGAATTAAGCTCTTTCAATGTATTATATTCAAACCCGTTTGACATTAGCACCAATTTTTACAGACTTTGAGGCTTGTTTAAAAGTTAAACCTATCCTGCTACAACAGGAAGTCAGCAAAAACTACCGATTTTACCCAAATTATCCTACCACTTCATAATAAAACATAAAACTATGCAAAAAAATCCACATCATCAATGCATTGGTAAGACGATATTTCCTCTCTTGCTTTTGAAAAGCACAGTATTAATCTGCAAATATTTGCATTTAACAAAAAAATGGGATAAATCTCCTATAACTTAATGGTATCACTTTACCTCAGCATGATTGATAACTTTAATCGACGCATTGTATTTTATTTAATGTACTTAGTTCAAAATTTAATCAAGCCATAATTATTGCTTTGGTATACGGTTAACACTGTCATAGCGGATAAACCTACTTTTACCTCTGGCAGTAAATCTTCTTTACTGTATCCTCTAGACATCATTGATTGCCCACAGATATAAATCCCTACCCCCATATCAGAAAGGGTCTTGATCAATTCTTTATTGGGGTTTTCTACATTGTATTTCGCTTTATAGGCCTCGGATGACAATACATCTTTTGTAGATCCCCCATGTACAACAAAAGCCAGGTGTATATTTTCTTTTGGTATTCCGGAACGAACATGCATATTATAATAACGGTGCAAGCTTGAAATAATTGAGTTCTGCTGACTTGGGTCTGTTTGGTCTCTGTCCACATCAAATACCGCTTTGTATTCTTGGGTGGTATCTAGCGGAAAATCCACATTATCTATGGAATAGACAGGCCCAAAATCATTGAAAACAGGTCCAGTTGATGATTTAACATTTTGCCCGAAAGACGGGCACACATAAACAAAAACAATGGCTAAAAGGAATAGCTGACAAGGTTTTAATAGTTTTTTCATAAGGTAATTTAATTCCAATTTTCAATGTATAGCCTCATAGCTATAGCACTAGGTAGCCTATTCCAATAGCCCATCCAAAAAGAGCAGAAAACAGCAATTACAATTAATAGGTGCTTTTCTTTCATTAAAAGATTTTAAGTTATAAAAAAAAGCCAGACTATCAATAAAAAACCAATTATGATTTTAACCAGAAATATCAAGTAGGGAATTTATTCTCTGTTGTACCTTTACTTTTTGAAAAATTAAGGTTGAAAAATTCTCTTTCGTACTAAAACTAAAACTCGGTGTAGGCTCATTGCCAGGTTTTATTTCAACACAATATTATCTACCTGTAGTTTGAAATTTTCTTCCTTTTTATTTCCAATTAAAAAAGTAATCTCTTCGAAAAAATCTTGGCGAAAATTCGACTGATCAAGTCGTCGTCCACGGAAAGACGGGTACATTTCTTCAAGCGGAAAGGTAATTTCCTGCCAGTCTCCTGTGGTGGAAAAAGGCGCGATGTAAGAATAGTAATCTTGAGAATTCGCTTTTATCCTAAATTGATAATTCTTACCATCTCCACGAAGTTTAATAATAACCTTGGAAAATTCCTTAACTGCCAATTTTTGAAATCTGTAACGAACAGCCGAAAACCCTCCATTATTGTCCAAAGAGATACGGCCTTCGAAAACTCCATGACCATCGTCATTCAAAGTAAAAGTTCCAGAGGAATTACCCCCCATTACAACATCATCAACAATTGTCCAGCCCTGAATGTCTGACTTTTTGTTAAAATCAAAGATTATTATCGAGTTCATTGAAACAAATAAGATTATGGTGCAAAAGAAGTATTTCATATTAACAATGCTTCAACCCAAGTAAAGAACTGTTTACTTAAACTAATGTTCGAACCGAGCTTTTGCAGCTTCACTATTGTTGGAGAATCCTAAGGATACGAAAAGGTCTTAAAAAAAGAATACAGCTTGATATTCTTGCGATTGCAACACTTCCCGTAAACACGGGAAATCCTAATACATAATCCGGGTTTAATTTATTATTTTGGCTATTCTCTATTATAAAAATTTATCCTCTCCCCATTTCGCTGGGTTATTTATAATATAGTTTTGAATATTTTTAAACGATTGTGCATCGCGAAGGATATGATCGTAAAAACGGGATTGCCAACCAAATTCAAAACCCAACCGGTTGGCATGTTTGGTTACGGCTGATTTGTAGGATCCCACTATAGATGAAATGGGATTTTTTCCCTGATTTTGAAAATGATTTTGACCTATCGTTTTTTCGGATTCGGATCAGGGTCCAGAAACCGGTTCCGAATCCAAATGTATGGCCAAGGCATGCCTTGGCCATACATTTGGATTCGTGTTTTTATCCCCGTTTGATACCATGTAGGGATTATTCAAAAATAAAATACCATGTAAATGATTTGGCATTAACACAAATTCCCCTAATACGAGGTGCTTTGCATGATTCTTTATTTCATGCCAAAACGCATTTGCTAACACAGCAATTTTGGACAACTTAATTGTCCTGATTTTAAACTGAGGTTTAATCAATGAATAACAAGGGCAAAAACCGATTTACTTTTTAACAGGCACCAGTGTCAAAGCTTTTAAATCCATTAAAGCACCTTCATCAAAAGCCTCTCCCGAAGCCACTATTAGCCGGTTATAATCTTCATCTAATGACAATTCGCCAACTTTTATTTTTTTGAAGGTCTCCCATGATCCAGAAGGTTTTACTATGCCCTTAATGGTTTGCCCACCGGAAGTCAGCATAAAAGGTTTACCAGCTTCCTCATCTGAAACAGACCATTCCATCCAGACTTCATACCTGCCTTTCTTAGGCAGGTCCAGGTCCCATTCTACTCTATCCTTAGCTCTAAACCAACCGAAGGCATTCCACTCAGGCATGTATTGGATATCAGGACCTATACCTCTTGCCTTCTCAGCAGGAAGATAAACCGTTTCATTATCTACCGGCCTGGTAATTCCGGGAATATTTAGGTTTCCCTCCATCTCAGCTCGCTTTTCTTTTACATATTTGGCAACTGTTCCTACCGGTGCAATCCAAATTCCATTGGCAGGGTCATTGGCATATTCACAAAGCTTTCTCAACATACTCAAGTAAGTAGTCTGGTTGCCTTCGGTCCCATTTTCATGACCGGCAAGCACCAACCATTTTCTGTCTTTACCAGCAGCTTCGATAATTGGCAATATCTCTTCAAAGGACATATTGTCCATTTCCATTCCTGTAAGCTGAGCCATATCAGCATAATAAGGATCAACTGGGGCTTCATCTTTCCAACCTCTTCCTGAAAGAAACATCTCAGAAATTAATGGGACATAACTTTTTGTTCCCTCTCCCTTTCCTACAAATGACAAACCGCATGGATAAGCAAAAACCTCTGGTCTCACTCCTAATAATCGCTCTACTTCATCATTAGTATCCATCAATTCTTTTCGCATCCGTTTTAAGGTATAATCTTCCAAAGCTTCACTTCTGGACCATCCGAAATTCCCAGTACAAGGATGATTCAAAGAGTGATTGCCAATCTCATGACCTGTTTCCACCACCATCTTCCAACCTGGAAGATCTCGTTCCATACTTGCAGGCACCACATAAAAGGTAGCTTTTACCCCATACTCATTTAATAGGGTTGCTCCTGGGTCTGGATTGCTCGCCCGTGCATCATCAAAACTTAAACTTATGGCCATTTTTTTTCCATCTGGCCATGGGAAATCCGGATTTTGTGCCCTTGCACTCAGGCCTCCAAAAACTAATAATACTATAATTGCGCTTACTGAAAATATTGACTTCATCTCAGGATTGGTTTATTATTTACTTTTTAATTCACTTTCCAAATAGGACAAAACTACCTCACCGAATCTGGTACCTGCACTTGGAACATATGGAGAAACCGTAGGTTCATAGCCTTTGTATTCCCACTCTTTTTCTGTGAGCATGTATCCTAGCCAACCATTGGTATAGCCATAATAGAAGGTATAAGGAAACGGAGAACGCTCCCTGACTTCATTTGAAATTTCACAGAACAACTCCAAAGGACTTGCCCAAATACCAATCTTATCATTGATATTGAGAAAACGAACAGGCAATTTGATTGTTTTAGCAGCTCCTTTTTCATCTACAATATAGTCATTCAAAGCTTCCGGCCACTTTAACCCTTCCTTCATAGGTGTCAAAAACTCCATCTCCGATGCAGAAAAAGAGACCTGGTCTTCATAGTTCAAAATATCATCATTGGCTGACAGGATTTTATCTCCCAAAAGCCTTCTGAATTGATTCATCCTTCCAGCCCTGGCATTCGGGTATACGCTGTATATCGGAGCTATATTTCCCGCTGCACCATTTATAAACAGCATAGGAGCTCCAGATTTCTCCTCGACATATTTCGATACTACTCCCTGAACATCACCGCTTACTTGCAAATTCTCCCCACCCATTACGGTACCGTGAATGGCATAATTGGCCACAGTAACCATTAATCGATGGTCTTCTTTATGTACAATTTTTAAAACGCCTATTCTCCTGTCCACGGGTCCATCAGGATCCATCCCCAAAAAAGCTTTGTCATCAATGTCCTTGGCCCTTCGATTTATATTGGCGGAGGAATGCCCCCAGCCAACACCCAGACTAGCAGGAGCCAGTTCTTTTATTCCCCTTTCGATTCCAGCCAATAATTTGGTAGTCACCAAATCAGTGTAGTTGGTATCAATAGGATGCGTATATCGCTCTCCCATAAAAGCCTCAGGGAGTCCAGGAGCACCAACTTCAGGTGCGGAATGGGTATGCGTTACTGACCACCAAAAATTATTGCGGGCTATTCCAAACTTTTGCTCCACCAATTTTGCCACCTGGTCATAGGTTGCTGGAGAAAGTACACATATATCTGTGGACACCAGTGCAAAAGTAGACACACCATCATCTAGTATTAGAATTTGATGGAAAATACTATCTAAAATCCCCTCAGATAGCCGCGCACCATATCCTAATAGTTGTTTGGGAACTTTCGGGGTAATATTTTCCTTGACCACGGCAGCCCTAAAATCTCCAGCAAAAGAAGTTGGAATGGAAAGCAGAAGGGCAAAAACAAGAACCGCCAAACAGGACAATGCCCTACTCTTTTGGTCCTGTATAAAAGTCATTGGTCGCTTCAGTTTGGATAAACGCATCACTTACTTGATTTAGGTAAAATTGAATATATACCATTCATGATTTTATCTTCCACATCCTCTGTAAATTTCGAGGGTTTCTCATAACCAATCATGGCTGTTTCTGCTTCATATCCCCCCTCTCTCAGTATTCTGAGGGATGGAATATAACAGGGCATGTCATTTGAATAAGCATTTACCCACACTCTGTCTTCACCCAATTCCTGCTTTAGTCGCAGGGCATAGTCGACCACCACTTCGCCAGCCAAAAATACCATGACCAAATCTTTTCCAAAATCCCAAACCTGAATGGGATAATTGATTTTCTCTGGAATATCACCACTTCTTGCCATTCTACCAAGCAATAATCGTGAATAGTTACTTGTCCTACCTGCCCCTTTAGCATCTTCAGCTAACTTTTTAGGATCAGGCATGTTGGCAAAAGTAAGTTCCACATATTTCATTTTACCTTCAGGCAGTTGACGAATTCCTTTCCAGGTTTCATCGGCAAGCAATCGATTTACCTCATCAGCAATCTGTTTTCCCTGGTCTTTGGCATAAACCAAATCCATCTCAGGATTTTCCCTGTTCATGCGTGGCGAAGAATTCTGATCTGCTCCACAACCAATCACGACCATGGCCATGGCTCCTTCATGCAAGTTCTCCTCCACCTGAATCTGGGCTTCACCTACCCAATCTCCATGGGCCACATTGTTTTTTGGGCCTAAGGTAACCGCATGGCAGGCATAATTTAGCATCACTGCTTTTGTCTTTCCTTCAAGATCCGTAATTCTCATTACCGGCAAAGAATGGTCTGACACCCCATTTGGGTTTATGGACGTCCTCCGGTTGACCGCAAAATTCACCTCTCCTTTGGCATGGGAGACCAAGGAAGGGGCAGCATTCGCTATGGCATCTATTGCCACGCCTTTTAACTTTGGAACCAGTCCCATGGCAAATAGCGAAATCTCTGCTAATTCGTCTGGGTCTAACGGTTTATTAAAATGCGAAACAATATTTCCAATTTGCGGACCACTATGCGTGTGAGAAGCACAAATGGAAAGATTGGCAGGGGATATACCTATCTCTTTTGCAAGTGCATCCTTTACCCTTTCTGTGACCCTATGAGGAATACCCAGCAAGTCTACAGTTATAATTATCCGATACCCTTTTTTTTCATCTCCAAAAGCCATTGCTTTGGCCCATAACTCGTGTTGAACTCCTTCAAACGGAAAGTCCCTACTGGAGTAACCCGTTAAACGAACCGGCGTTTCTGGAGTAATGGACACACGTGCCAAACCTACATTCAATGGTTTTGGAGCAGCTCCAAAACCATTCAGCTGCAAGGCAGCAAAAGCCAACAGCGACAGAATTAATCGTTTAATTTTTATCAATTTCATTTTCTTGGGTTATTTGAGAAATATATTGATCTCGAATTAGGCAAAAGCAATGCTATTATTTGGAAATGTCCTTCCTTACTAATTCCATTACCTAATCCGAGTTAATGCGTATATGATCGTATTCTAAAATCCTTTATTCTGCTTTTCGGATATAAGCCAACAAATCAGCCATTTCCTGGAGCGAAATACTTTGCTCCAGGCCTGTAGGCATGGCCGACATTTCTATTAATTTCAACGCCTTAATATTTGTCCTGGAAATGCTCTTGTTTAATCCTCCTGAATTACTAAGATTGATGGCCGTAGGTGTTTCCGAGGAAATTAGCCCCTGCAGGAGCTCACCATTTTGCAATTCTACTTCCCAAAGGTCATAACCATCCGCTATCGACAAATTGGGGTTAAGAATATCACTCATGATACTGGCAGCACGTCTATTTTTCAGGGAAGAAAGGTCTGGCCCAAAAGCGAGCCCCTGCTCTTCCCCCATTTGGTGGCAAATGGCACAATTCTTCTGAAAAACTAAAGCTCCTGCATCAATGGTACCATTTAGCTCCAGTGCGGGTTGGTAGTTGGCAATGATTTTTTCACTCTCTCCTTCCGGCCGGGTCAAAATGGCCCTGGCTCTCAACCTGAGCGTTTCATCCTTGTTGGCCATTAAGCCCACACTTCTTCTCCAACCAATGCTTGTCTTTTGAACCAAGCCATTTTCGAGTGCTCCCAATAGAACCGCAATTCTTTCCCCATTCATCATCATCGCACTAATGGCAGCATCTCTCAATTCGGGAGTAAAGCTTACCCAGCGGTCGATCACCAATTGGGACAAGGAATTGTCCTCTGATTTACTTAAGGTACGGAAAGCAGCCAATTGAACAGGAAGTGGTTCACTTGCCTCCACCAAACCTACTAGCATGTCCTGGTATTCGGCTGTATTGGCCAAAGCCAAAAACCGAATACCCATACTTCTTTCTTCACCTGACAATGATTTGTTCAAAGCAATTGCTTTTGCCTTAGCCAAATCCTGTTCTTTTCCCACAACATTGTCCAACCCAATACCTTCTAATACCTGAATGGCCGCTCCTTTAACATCTGTTGAAGGATGCTCAAAAACACTTGTTGCCAATAGACCTGCTGCAGCGCCATGCGCTCCTTCCAGGTGTTTACTTTTTATTCCCTGTGCCAAACCACGTAAAAGCGCTGGCTGCCAATTGTATTCGTTTTGTGCATTTTTTCTGGTGGCCCTCTGCACCATGGTAAGAATCGCTTTCTCATCCATACTTGCGCCTACCATGGCCGCCAGTTTCTGCACCAAGCCATTATAAGCTGGTGTGGCAGTATATTGATTCAAAACAGGATCAATTAACCTACTACTTTCAGAAAAAGGTGCTGAAAGCGCTGCCAGTTGTACCCACTTATCGTCAATATCCTTAAACAATAGTTCCTTTCGAGCCTGAAAAGCACTTTCAGTTTCAATGTACCCAAGGGTTTGCATCAGTTGGAACCTAACTTTTGGATCAGGGTCATTTTTCAATGCCAGTAACTGTGGTTCAAGGTCAGCTGAATGCGTTAAGAACAAAGCTGACAATTTCACCGCATTTTCCCGAACGCCTGCAACAGGGTCTTTTAAGGAACTTGCCAGTGTTTCCTGATCCAGTGCTCCAATTCCCTGTAAAGTCCATAAGGCATGGAGCCGACCCATTGGACTTTCTCCAGAGACCGCAAGTTCTTTTAAGGCAGGTATCAGACTTTCCGGATGCTGGTCCACTATCATTCGCTGGGCATTCATTCTCCACCAGGCGTTCTTATGGGACAGCATACTAAGCAAATCCTCCGGAGATGCTGTACCCAAAGACAATTTATCGGTCCAATCTATGGGCGAAGTGCCTTTTGGTGTAATGCGGTAAATTCTACCCTGCTCTGTACCATTGTACAAAGCCCCAGATTCAACCACCTCTTCAGACATCCATTCAGGATGTTCTATAATCTGACGGTAATAATCGAGAATATACAAGGCTCCATCTGGACCGACATAGGCATTAACTGGTCGAAACCAAGCATCCGTAGAAGCCAAGAATTCCTTATCGGGATGCTCTCGAGAGGCTTTATACCCTGTACCATCCTCCTTGACAAAATCCACATGTACTAAATTACTTACTGGTTCTGACACAAAGGTGGCTTGATTGTACCGCTCTGGAAAAGAAGCTCCCAAGTATGCCGTCAATCCGCAAGCAGAGGTCATTACGCCTAAGTCTGTCAACAATTGATGTTGGGGATTGATGGTTATTGGAAAAACTTCAGCACCACTGCCATGATCAGAGGAGGACTGGGTTACTTCTGTAATCACCAGGTAGGGATTTCTGTCCAGGTATTCTGCAGAAAGCACTTCCTGTATAATATGATTGCTATTGTTTAGCAAAAACCTGTGGCCAAATTCATTGGCAGTATGTCCAAACTGGGTTCGACTACTCAGCAGTTCCAAGTCGTAGGTATCCGGTTTAAACCTGACACTTCTACCCCCAGCATTTTGGGACAATCTGTTGACATTTGGTTTTTCAGGATAATAAACATCTGTCCCCCTATCGCCAAGTAAGTCTTCATAAATGGTAGTAGTAACTGCTGGTTCGTGACCCAGATAAATCCAGTTGTCCAGCGCCAGTTTAGGGCTATTAACATTGTGTTGGGGGTTAGAAAGCGCAAACCCTGTTAAGAGGGTTTGCTTGATATCTGCCTTTCCGTCTCCATCACTGTCTTCCAGGTAGTAAACATTGGGCGGATCTGTTACTATAAGGCCTTGTTTCCAGCGCATGATCCCAGTAGGCATCACTAGACTATCTGCAAAAACGACACTTTCATCCATTATACCATCACCATCAGTATCTGACAAGCGTTTCACTTTGCCAGATCCACTGAGGTCCAATGGATAGCCATGCATTTCTACAACATATAGTCTACCATGCTCATCTATTACCATATCCACTGGATCTGCCACAAGTGGTTCACCTGCAATAAGCTCTATCTGAAAATCATCTTCTAAGACAAAGGTCGACAAGGCATTTTCAAGCGATCTATCTTCAGTGGCTGACTTTGGCTGGCAAGCATAAAACACCAGCCCAAGGCCCAATACAAAGGTGGGTATGCGAAGAGGGTAAAATAAGACTTTCATCGCCGGTAAACACAAATTCCTTTTTAGCATATCAAATTTTAATTTGTTCAATCTACATCCCACCACAGAGGTGTATAAATATTATCCTCGCCATTGAGGTACAAACCAACTGCTTCATCCACAGAAGACTGGCTACTATTCGTGATAGAAGTAGGGTAATTTATTCTTTTTATAAATTCTCCTCCTGAGAAGTCACTGTAATTAACAGCAACAGGATAAAGCTTAGGATAACCCGTTCTTCTAAATTCCGACCAGGCCTCTTGACCATCTGGATACATGGCTATCCATTTCTGGGTAATGATTCTTTCAAGCTTCCTCTCAAATATATCATTATCTTCCCATTTTATGGTAATATCAGACAAGGGTTCTATATTATTTAGAGGATTATTTGGATCAACATAGGGCAACTGGGAACCAGTACTATTCTCCAAGTACTCCTCTACTCCTCCAACACCATTTGCACCGAATGATACCCTCACTCCTTCCTCATAGAAATCCTTGGCCGTTCCACCCATATTCCAACCTCTAAGCGCTCCTTCAGCACGAAGGAAAAAGCTTTCGGCTACATCCATAACTTTCACATATGGATTTCCAAAAAAGTTTACTTGAGAAAAACCAAGGTAAGGTTTGGCACCGAAAATAGCTCCAGAACGAACACCTTTAATTTGACCGTTGAGTTCTGGATCAGAGGCAGGCACAGCGTACAAAGGCAATCTAGGATCATTATAACCTCCAAGTATAGTTTCAACTACTGCGTTAATGCGTGTTTCTTGCCAGGCTGAAGTTATTGTTTCCAATGGATGTATGCTACCTGTCGACATTTCAAATGAACCATCAGCAGCTGTCAAAACTCCACCATCTGCCAAGGCACTTTCAGCTTCCAATTTTGCTCTATCAGGGTTAACTTTTGAAATTCTTATCGCCAGCCTTAACCTTAATGTATTCGCTACCCTTACCCACACTGCATAATCGCCTGCATACCTGGATTTGTCGAATTTTGCGTACCTCACCTTGTCTGCATCAGGATTTGCGGCTTCCGCTTCACGTAAAACATCTACGGCCTCCTTTAACTCTTTAAAAAACACATCATAGGCTTCTTCTACTGAATCAAAGCTAACATCACTGGACTCACCATATTTTGAGTAAGGGATTGGGCCAAAAATATCTGCCAATCTGTGGCCTGCAAAAGTTTTAAAAATAACGCCTAAAGCATAAAGATCCGGATAGTCTTGATCAAAACCTCTTTTCTTCATCATCAACCATTGATCCAATACTTTTTGGGAAGGCACCAACCAAATCTGATTGTTCCAGCTATCTACCATGGCATAGGTTCCATTGTTTCTATTGTCAAAAAACGGTGCTGGTAAACTCATGTACCCACCATAATTGTCTGCATTAAGGTTTTGTTGCATTTCAATACGCCAGGTAGTAAGCACATCCATTATGCTTAGCTGCATACCTGGAAGGGATACCCCACCTTCATTTGCATCATGTCTTAATAATTCATCTGTAATAAGTTTTTGATCCTGATTAAGGTCCTGCATGTACTCCACACAGGATATTGATAAAAACAGGAAGCATGCCATAATAATGGCATTTATAGATTTTATATTAGGGATATAATTTTTCATTTTTTTATATTTTAGTTGACATACTCAGGAAAAATCCATTTGAAACGAAAGTTTCCGACGAATTAAAATATAGCTCTTAGACTTACGCCAAATGACCTGGTTTGAGGTTGACTAAAAGAAGAAATACCTTCTGAAGTAGGAGATGTATTTACACTAATCTCAGGGTCAAAAGGGGCTTTTTTATAAAAGAAAAACAAGTTACGTCCAACGAAGGATAAATTTAATTCCTTAATAAATTCATTGGTTAGCGGTAAATTATAGCCTATTTGAAATTCTCTCAACCGAATATTGGTGGCATCGAAAAAATATTCAGATGCGATTGCTGTGGCACCTGCTCCTGTTTGGTTCAGGTAATATTCTTTAGCATCTACCATCTGCCCATTTACCATCACACCTCCATTGTCTCTTGCCTCTCCTGATCTTTCTGAGAGTCCTTTATAATCCAACCATACCTCTGTCCTATTGATTACTCCTCCACCAAATCTGCTGTCAATCAAAAACGATAAAGAAAAATTCTTATAGGCAAAAGAGTTATTTAAACCTGCCAAGAAATTAGGGTTTGCATTGCCAATAAATTGATCTGGATTTGCTGATACTTGAGGAAGTCCATCTTCATCGGTAATAAGGGTCCCATCATCCTCTTTTTCATAAACCCTACCATACATGTCTCCAAAGGAACCGTATTCGCCATCTACCGGTCTGGTTAGATAGATCGATACTAGTCTACTTTGATTAAAACTAGTCAATACAAATCTTTCCGCATCAAGCTTGTCACTCAATTCCCTTATCTGATTTTTATTGTGAGAGAAATTTAGCGAAGAAGCCCATTGGATGTCGCCTACCGATGAATTGTAATTGATTATTCCTTCAATTCCTTTGTTCCGAATAATTCCTCCATTGATCCAGAAATTTGAAGCCCCTGCCCCTGCAGGTGCTTGAATTTGCAAGATTTGATCCGAGGTTGTGGCATTGTAATAGTTTAGGTTAAGACTCAATTTGTTGTTAAGAAACCTAAGTTCAGTACCAAATTCATAAGACTTAGTACGTTCAGGATTAAGACTTAAAGTATCCGTACCATTAAAAAAAGGAAGTGTGCCTCTGGGGTTTAGATTGCCACTATTGTCCAAAGACATGGCTGGTGCTCGGTTGTTAATTCCAAAAGGCAAACTATTCCCCACCTCAGCATAAGATCCTGTTAACTTTGCAAAGGACAAAACATTAGATGCACTGGTGCGGTCGTTTGAACCATCTTTCAAAATATAAGAAAGACCAACAGATGGATAGAAAAAAGATTGAGCAACAGTAGAACTCCATTCATTTCTTGCGGTTATGTCCAGGTATATTTTTTCTTTATATCCCAATGTTGCATTCCCGAAAGCGGCTTGTGTCATCGTTTTCCTAAGACTTTCTCCTTTATTGTATTGGCCATTTAGCGCATAAATAGAGAAGTAATTTGGAAAAACCAGGGAAGTTGGAACTGTAGAGGATAAATTCAACCCTGCGCTGGTGGTTTCACGATTACTAAAACCAAGGGTACCTGCTAGATTGTAATCCCTGCTGATGTTTTTATTCCCTATCAATAGTAAATCCGAGTAAATATTGTCAATTGAGGATTGACCCAATCCATATCCCCCATTAGGGCCCGCTACTGTCCCTTGAGTAGAGGCATAATTTCTAAATTCTGATTTGTCATATATTTTATCATAGGTGACCCTTCCTTGCAGATCCAACCAGCTGTAAAGCTCAAGTTTTGCTGTAAAGGCAGAAATGGTGTGGTCTCTTTGGAAGTCACGCTGATTTCTATTCTGCACCCAATATGGGTTTTGATTAGGGAAAGTTTCATTCCGGATGTATGGCCAATTTTGAACATACATGGCTCTAACTGGATCCCAAACTTCAAAATTATCCTTGTCGTATTTTGAAAAATCATCTCCTACAGGAAACGAATAAATCCCAGGCAAGGCACTGTATCCTCCCGCAGAATTTTGATTAAAAATTTCCTGATTGGTATAATTGATAGAACCATCAATTGATAATTTGTCATTAAAAAACTGAGAGGTTAACCTTACCGTAAAATTATTTTGTTCTAGCTTATTTTTAGGAAGAATTCCACTAGCTGAAGTGTTTGAAAAAGACATATAAAGTTGCCCTATATCACTGCCATTTGAAAAGGAAACTGAGTTGATTCTGGTTTTACCAGTTTCAAAGAATTCTTTCAAATGACTGTCACTACCGTTGTTAATTTTCTCTCCCCAACTGTCATTGAAATTGGGGTCGGTCTGTCCATATGAAGTTTGTAATTTAGGTAAATCCACAGCATTTTCTACAGTAAAGGTTGAAGAAAATTCTACTTTAGAAACGCCATGCTGACCTTTCTTTGTATTAACCAAAATAACTCCATTGGCAGCTTCACTACCATAAAGTGCAGCCGCCGATGCTCCTTTTAATACCTGGATACTTTCGATGTCTTCAGGATTATAATTGGATAGAATGTCTGAGCCACCTATCATTGGCACACCATTCAAAACAAATAATGGCTCACTATTTCCTGTTAAAGATTTATTACCACGTAATAATATTCTGGGTGCACTTCCTGGTCCAAAGTTACCCTTGGTGATGACAGCACCAGCAACCTTACCCGCCAAACTGTTCATGAAATTGGGGTCTTTAACTTTGCTTGCTTCAGCAGGAGACACTTTCTGAGTGCTGTAGGTTATACTTTTAGGGTCTTTTTCAACACCTAAGGCAGTCACCACTACTTCATTCAAACTTTGTACATCTTCCTCTAAAACCAAGTTGATGACTGACCTACCATCAATGCTTACCTCTTGGTCTTTAAACCCTATGGATGAAAACACCAATATGACGCCATTACTACCTGGGATTTCTAATTTGTAATCTCCATCAATGTCAGTAACGGTTCCGATGGTCGTGCCTTTTACCATTATGGTCACACCGGGTAAAGATTCTCCATCTGTATTGCTAACCTTACCCGAAATGATCAACTCATTTAACTTAATAGATATAAGGTTATTATTGATTTTGAAATTTGTGGATTGGTTCAGAATTATTTGCTTTCCCAACGCAAAATATTTGACATTTCTTGAGGAAAAGATTTTATCTAAAATAGCGCCCAATTCTTCATTTACGATGTTCAAAGAAATTGTTTCTTTTGGTCTAACCAAACCTACCGAATAGGCAAATTTCACATCCGCCAATTCTTCGATTTGTCCCAAAACATCCTTTATAGGTTGTTCATCAATCTCTAAGGACAGATTGATTTTCAATACATTCTGAGCGTGTGAGGGGCCAGCTACAGAAGCCCCAGTAACTATCAGTAGAATAATAAGTTGAACCAATGAAATTCTCATTATTTTTATAAATAATGCAGTGTGGTGTATTTGAATTTTCATACATTTGTAAAGTTTTTGTTACATAATAATTTTAGGCAAAAACGTCCCTTTAGGCTATATGCCTTTGCAGAGGGGGAATAATTAGGTCAAAAGTGGCTTCAACACTTTTGGCCTTTTTTCTTTTTATTTCATTCTCATATACCTTTTAATTTAAACATCCTTTTCCATCAATATAAATTTGATCCTCTATTTGGTAATATTTAGCATTCAAAGCCCTGGATATAATCTCAAGGCACACATCCAACTTTTCAAAGGATAAATCGGCCGTAAGGCGGCATGTATTTAACTTTTGATTATTCACACGAATCTTCACTCCATGGGCAAGATTCAATTTTTCTATTATTTCGTTGACAAGAACTGCCTCAAACTTCAACTCCTTGGAAACTTCAGGCAAAACCACTTGTAGATCTTTTTTTAAGACCTCCACACCAGAAGGATCTGTTTTATTATAATTAATCTTTTCCCGAGATTTTAGGATGATACTTTCCTGATTTCCACTCTTATGATTTAAAGAAACCTTAACACTCCCGGTCAATACTTCCACAGCCTTTTCGGTCCCTTCCTTGTAATCTTTAACATTAAAGCTCGTACCTAATACTTTGGTGACCATGTCCTGGGAATGAATAATAAAAGGCCTGTTTTCGTCTCGGAAAATATCAAAAAATGCCTCTCCTTCGAGATGTACCTCTCTACTATTTTGATCAAATTCATCAGGATAGGTTAATTTACTGTCACTCTTCAACCAGACAATACTGCCATCAGACAAATGGATCTCTTTAACTTTTACTTCCAGGCTGGAATATTGCGCACTGTTTATGTTGGACTTATTGAAGACCAATATTGAAACCATAATTATCCCTAGGACAAAAACTGCAGAAATTTTAAGTAGGTACCTGGGATCAAAATGTACTACCTTCTCCTTTTCCGAGAATGTGGCAAAGTCCTGCTCATTTATGTCTATTTTTTTATTGATCTCCTTTAAAATATTTTGACCCAACTTATCAAGTTCTTCCTTGCTTACCTCCTGCTGCTGATTGTTTAATGAAGCATACCATCGGTCTATAATTTGGTTTTCCTTAGGAGACGAACGACCAAATCGATAATTCCTTAATATTTCTTTAATTCTATTTATTCGCAATTCCAGGGAGGTCTATAAATTCATAAATATTATCTACTACTGTATAAAAGTCAGCTTCCCTCCACCATCGTACCATCCAACATTCGAAAAAAAAATGGTGACAGTAGCAAAGAAATGAAGAAACTCAACCCTACAGAATTCAAAAGAAAAATATAATTTCAATTCTAGAACAATTCCATACAGAACAAGCTGTTTACATGGGGATTTTTCAAAAAATCAGTTTATTATTCTTCAAAAATTAAAAGAAAAAAAATATTATTTAAGGGTAAAATAAATGGACAATACTTAAGAAATCATCCAAACGAAAAACCAAAAATAACCATGGTTCAGGTGTGCTTTGAGTATTTTTAATGCTTTTGATATTTGATTTTTAACGGTTTGTTTGGAAACGGCTAGCTTTTCAGCAATCTCATCCAAAGAGAGATTTTCCTCCTTACTTAATTGATAAACGAGCTTCACTTTTGGAGACAATTTATTAACGCCAACCTCAATACTTTTCTCCACTTCTTCCGCCACCAAGGCATTTGAAGTTACATCTTCAAATGCTTCAAGTTCCACTTTAAGCGACTCGAGATGCTTTCTTCTTACCGTTTTATATTCAAAATAATTAATTATTTTATATTTCAAGGCAGTGAACAAATATGCCTTCAATGAAGATTTAATTTCAAAGTCATTTCTTTTCATCCAGATGGATATAAATAGATCCTGAATAAGGTCTTCTGCTTCTTCCTTTTCCCCCAATTTTTTGACGGCACACAGAAACAATTCCTTCCAATACCTTCCATAAATGCTATTAAAGGCATCCCTATCCCCTTTTTTTAACAGGACAATTAAATCTTCATCTGTATGGTTGACTTGATTTTTGATGATTATGCTATAAATAAAATGGTGATTTGCAGATTTCGATAAATTTATCAAAGAATTTATTATTTCCAAAATACATTTATATCAATAGAAATTTTAAGAATACATTGAGTTACAAAATCTACCCTTGCAATATCACAAACAATCAACAATTAGCTAGGGTATACACCTTTCATTTCTTGCATTCGATTGAAATACTGGCAGAGCACCATAAATGATTAGAAGGGGAGTAACCATTCCCCAATAAACCCTGCAACCCGAAACACACACCAACTACAGCAACATTATTACTTGTCGGAATCTATTCAAATTAATCATCCAATAGCTATTTCCATATCACCTAATCTGGGTTCAATAATGGATGAACATTGATTCATCCAATGTATAAAGAATGGCTATTCTTACAGGCCTTAGATTTACGGCAGTGGTTATTATTGTTTGTACATTCAGGCTTACAGCCATCAAATCTGAACCAATGCGTATCATACCTATTAGTTAAGCATATTTGATGTAGAAATACAAAACCATGCCCATCACGATGGCCCACCAGATAAATGGATTCCTCCAGCCTTTTTGCTGTTCTCTTTCACTTTTAGGTAGGGAAAGACTTTCTTTGGTCCAAATCAAACCTTCCAATTCTGCTTCACTCTTTCTTTTGCTGACCAAACTGACCAGTACACACAGCAGCATACATGTCCAGAATACAATTCCTGTCCTGTTAAAAAATGGCATCTCCGGAAAGAAATACTCCACCAATAGCGACAAGGGAATAGTCAAGAGACCCGCTGACATGGCCCCGGCATGGGTGGTCCCTTTCCAGAATATCCCCATTAAAAACATGGTGGCAATACCCGGTGTAAACAAGCCATATGCATTTAACAGGTAAATAAATATGGGTTTTTCGGAATAAAACACAAGGATTCCGGTACACAAAATTCCAATCAAAATAACCAATACTCCAGTTATTCTACCAAAACGAACAGAGGATGCCTCAGAAGCATTGGGACGGAAATACGGCAAATAAACATCTATCGTCAAAATAGTCGTGCAAGAGTTAATGGCTCCTGACAAATGTGACATTACCGCCGCTATAAGTCCTGCCATAACCAAGCCCACCAAGCCTGTGGGGAGTAAATGCTCTACGAGCATGGAAAAAAGCAAGTCTGGCTTATCAAGGTCAGGGAAGATTTTTGGTGCCACGATGGCAGGTATAATGATTAATAGGGGAATTAAAAATTTAAGGTAATCTGCGAAAATCACACCCATTCGCGCATGCCATTCATTCTTTGCTGCCAGGGTTCTCTGCACGATAAACTGATTGGTGGCATTGTAAAAGATACTAATACAAAGTAGTCCTCCTAAATACATCGTCCAGGGAAAATCAGGGTCATTGGCTGGCAACATCAGCTCCCAATCCTTGGAGGATTCTACAATGGCCTCAAAGCCACCAGATGCATCTATGGTATAATAAGACAAAGCAACCATTCCCAAAACCAGCACTGCAAGCTGTAGCATCTCGGTCCATACAACCGCTCTTAAACCTCCTAAAACAGTGTAGACTCCAGTAAATACCGCCAAAAACAGTATACTAGCCAGCATCGGTATTCCCAGCAAAGATTGTAGCGAAATGGCTCCTAAATAAAGCACGGCACTGATTTCTACAAAAATATAGGTCAAAAGCACTAAAATAGAATAGCAGGTCCTGGCTCCTCCACCAAATCTCTTCTGTAGAAACTCCGGCATGGTATAAAACCCATTTCTTATGTAAAAAGGCAAAAACACCCATAACAACACATTAAAACCTACCAAAATTGCTCCCCACTCTATTACAATGGCTACAAAACCTCTTTCATAAGCCACTCCCATCACCCCTACCAGGTGATGACTACTGATATTGGCAGCAATAATACTTCCTCCTATCATCCACCATGGAAGTTTGTCTCCTGCCAGGAAATAATCTCGTTTACTTTGGCCTGTGCTTTTTCTGGAGGCATAAAGCCCTAGACCTATGATCCCTACAATGTAGACTACAAATATCCCTAGGTCTAAATTCGTAAAATTGGATTCCATATTGTTTTGAAGATAATCAGGATTTACTGTTCATTTTATTTAATACCTCTTGAACCAAAACTTCATAAGCTCCTGCTTCAAAAGGCGTTTGCCATACTGTATACATGTCCTTGTCATAAAACTCTTCAGGTGGCAAATACCCTATATGCCCATTGACTATATTGCCTACGATCACAGGAGCCGGAGAGAATTTATTTCGAATGGTCTGCTGAAAAACAGCATAGGCTTCATTGGGTTGCACCACGATCAGACAATCTCCCAATTGCCAATACCAAACCTTGACTGTGACCTTAGCCCCATCCCCAATTGAACTTCTCACGCCCAGTTTCCGAATAAGCCTTTCCTTTAGCACTGGATCCTCACATTCATTGATTGAATGCCTAAGTTCCCTGACGGATGGCCATGGCTTTAATGGCAATTCAATAGCGATAATTTCAGCTGAAACATTACTTTTCGCAGAAATTTGTTCAGGTTCCCAGATGGCTAGCGGCGCACCAGAGGCAACAGTTTTATTGAAAAAAAGCGCTTTGCCGGGAGGGGGCATACTTTCGAGCACAGCCAAGGCTGCGAATGCCAATTGTCGGCCGTGCTTTTCTGCAAGCGCCACATTTCCTGAATATTGCTCTGCTGGAGCCAGGTCTCCGGAGGCTCCCTGAATGAATAAACTTGGAGCGCCAGTATTTTCTTTCATTACCTTTTTGAAAGTACCTGGGAAATCTGGAGAAATTTTAAGATTGTCCCAAGCTAAGGTTGTAGGATGACAAGCATAGTTCACGATTGTGCCCATTATTCCTCCACCAGTATCCGTAATTCTCCCTACAAGCAAGGTGTCATCGGCAGGTTTATTGGAATTATAGCCAACAAAATATTGATTACACGCCGGCTCATAATAATCCCGGTTTTTGGCCAGCTGGCATATACCATACTCCCAGGTGAGTATTCCCGAAACTTTATTCCGTAGGCAGTCTTTAATTAATTCAGTACATGTTTCCCTCAAGGTATCCAGGTAAGGAGCTATCATTTCTCCTCCCGGCTTGTCTTTGTCTCCCCTATTTAGGTTGGGTCCTGCATGGGTATGAGAGAAACAGAACAAAAGAGAAGCTTCATCAATACCTGTGTTTTCCAGGATAAAATTCCTAACATAGCCTTCATCCTGCATGTTTTTCCACCAGCCAAGATCCGCTGACAAAAAAACCATAGGAGTAGGGTTACTTTTCGTCTCAATGCTTATACAGGTCACCAATAATGGCTGATGGACACCTGTAGAAGTAGCCTGGGAAGCAGCCCCCCAGTTTTTGTTATTGATACCAACAGGAGGTGTAATATCCCTTTGTCCTATTCCAAATTCTCCTTCAAACGGTCTATTTAATTGCTTTTTCTTCGTATTACCAGATGTCATATTGGAAATAGTTTAGGACAATAGCGACAATCCCCCATCCATAAGCAGGGTACTGCCGGTCATGTGTTTATTTTCAAAATCACATAACCAGAGTACACTACTGGCTACTTCATCCGGGTGCATAATTCTTTTGACAGGTACTTTTTCTGTTGCCTTTAGCTTAGCTGATTCGTTGCCGTCTAAAACCTGCTTACTCAAACCCGCATCCACATAGCCTGGAGCAATTTCATTGACCAGAATATTGTTTGGCGCAAGTTCCAATGCCAGGCATTTGGATAGCATTCTCAATGCTGCTTTGGACACACTGTAGGTGGGTAGGTTTTGGTGAACTGTTTCTCCAGCCCAGCTCCCGACGAATACTACCCTTGCCGGCAACTTGTCCTGAAGCAACTTTTCACTGGCAAATCTGGAAAGGTAAAATGCACCGTCAAGATTCACTTTCAATTCATTTGTCCATTCCTGAGGACTGATATCCATGATTCCTTTTATGGTAACTGTAGCAGCATTTGGTATGACTATATCCAATGGTCCCAACTCCCCTGACGCCCGGTCGACCCAGTTTTTAACTTGCTCAGGATCTCGCACATCTACCTGATCATAAAGCACGTTCACTTCAGGATTTATGGCTTTTAGGCTTGCTAAAAAGGCTTCTGCCTCACCTATCGATTTCACATCTCCTAAAGCCACGTCAGCTCCCTTCCCGACAAATGCTTTTACTATTGATTTACCAATATCCCCAAGGGCACCACTTATGATTACCCTATGGTTTTTAAATGAACCAAGCATATTATTATAGTTATTTTAGAAAAAACCTGTTCAATACTCATCAAAAGGGATCTGAAATCAGCCCCCTTTATTCATAAGTTTTTTCACTACTTTCGCTGTTTTTTCCAGCGTTTCAGTGATGTCTTTTTCGGTGTGGGCATACGAAATACTGCCTTGTTTGATTGGCAAAGGGAAATTATAAATTCCTTCATGGATAAGTTCATTTCTATAGGCTTTATCCAATTCAAAGTCATGATTTAACACAATGTCATGAAAGTCCACAGGTGCATGATCCATAAAGTAAACACAATAGGCAGATTTTATACGTGCCACCTTGAAGGGCTTGTCATATCGACTAAAGATGTCCGTTAATCCATTTTCCAACAATGCTCCCATGGCTTCCAGATGATCATATACAGCACTTTCGGGAGAAGACAACTTTCTCAGCGTGGCAATGGCTGCTGCATCTGTGAAAGGGTGGGCATTGAAAGTTCCGGCAATTAAAACCCTCTTACCCTTTTCTGGGTGATTAAAATAATCCATGTATTTTTTCTTGCCACCGATCACTCCTATGGGGTAGCCATTGGCCACAGCTTTACCAAAAGAACTCAGATCTGGAGTAACTCCACAAATACTCTGGTAACCACCTAAAGCATGGCGAAAACCTGTTTTCACTTCATCAAAAACCAGCAGAAAGCCTTTTTCATCTGCCATTTTACGCAAATCCTTCAGGTAAGCCTCTTTTGGTTTTACGATTCCAATATTTTGTAAAATCGGTTCGAGAATAATACAGGCAACAGGATACTTGTCCACCACATAAGCTATTGATTCCAGGTCATTGAAATTGACTACGTGAATCAGGTCTTTGTGGCTTTGTGGAATTCCTGCTGACAAAGAATCATAAGGATACTCTCCTGGAGAAACTCTAGGCCCTATATCGTCAAGACTACTCATTACATTTGCAGAAACATCATTGTGCCAGCCATTGTACCCGCCTTGAATGATGATGACATGGTCTTTTTCAGTAACTGCCCTTGAAATTCGAATGGCATGGTAGGTAGCTTCTGAACCGGTACAAGTCACTTGTATGCTTTCCACAGTAGGCACGCAGGCACAAAACAAGGCTGCCAATTCCCCTTCGTGGGTAGTAGGTCCAGCCCCCATCAACACCTCTTGGTCTTCCATGGATTTCTTTACTGCTCCATTGACATCTGGATCATTGTGTCCCAGAAAGGCTGAAGCAAAGCCCGCTTGATAATCGATGTATTCATTCCCATCAACATCCCAGATCCTACTGCCTTTACCCTTGGAAAAGGCAATATTTGGGTCTGATTTTCGATTTAAAGAAACAACCCCACCAGGTATCCATTTCTCATTTTTATTAAGTAATGCTTTTGATTTTGGCCAATTATTCATAGTAATAAATTGAATTATTTTTATATACACCCACTAAGAGTGTCAATTATACGTCAAATGTTGGAATTTTCATGCTTTCTCCTCCCCTTAATGCCGACTGATGGGCAATAAGACCAGGAGCAGTATAGGCCAATGCTTCATGAATATTAACCAAAGGTTCTCGTTCGTTTATTACTGCTTCCACAAATTCATGGGTAATAAAAGTATGTGAACCATCGTGTCCACTATTGTGTCTCAATGGTTTAGGCAGGGCATCCGTATCCCACCAATCTGGCTGATGGTAATCTTCTTTCTCTGCCCTTTTAAACAAAAACCCTGCATCATCTCTTCCAAGTTCTTCAGAAGCATTTATCTTCACTTCATCCAGGCCATGAGGATCTCTGGCATACAAACTCATTTTATCGCCATGCCATTCTCCCCTTTCAGTTCCCATCAATGCACCTTTCCAACACACTGACATCCTGCTCGCATTGCCCTTATTGGTTTTGAAAAGGGCTGTTTCATTCCAGAAGGGATTGTTATAGGGATTACCTTTTAAAGCTTCACTGTCGTCTCCCCAACCAATGCAACTCACATCAGTAAATCGTTCCCCGGTAACAGAAATATGATAGGCCGTACAGTGCGTAGGATACATCATTGGTGGCATACCATGTCTCCAGGTAGGTTTTCCATCTTCAAAGAAAAGTACCTCCAGGCCTGGGTGGTGATAATCCGCCTCTACCCTGAATATATTTCCAAACTTACCTTCTTTATAGAATTTCTGTGCAGAGATGACCACCTGGTGAAAAGCACTGGTCTCGGCCATCATATAGGTCAATCCGGTTTTATTTACCGTGTTCCTAAGCCTTTCACAATCTTCTATAGACCAGGCAGCAGGTACTGCACAAAGCACATGCTTGCCTGCATTCAAACAGGCTAGAACATGTTCTGCATGATCTGGGGCTGGAGTGGCAATAAAGACCGCTTCTACCTTTGGATCTTTTAATAGTAACTCCAGGGAATCGTAACTTTTGGAGCAATTGTAAACTTCCATTAGTCTTTCTCTCCTGTCTTTTCTTAAATCACTTACCGCCTCCACTACACAATTGGGATGCTCATGGAAGAAAAAACTGGCGCCAAATCTTCCACCTACCACTGCCATTCTTAGTTTTCGATCACTCTTAGGTGGGCCAGCAAAGGCAAACCTTGGGCTCACCACTAAGGAGGCTCCCAATATTCCTGCTGTTTTCAAAAAACTCCTACGATGCTTTCCTGATAATGAATTTGGTTTCATAGTTATAATAAAATTTGAGAATGATTTTATAAGATTGATTAATACCTAAACAGACAATTGGATACTTTCCAATGGCTACAAACTCCGTTTAATAGTTTGGATTTTGAATTAACGTCGGCCCATCATTGGTTTCACTAAGGTCAATTTGTGCCTGTGGGATAGGATATATTTCATTTTTACCCTTTGTGAAAGAAGCTCCCTGCATGTAATAAAAATTGTAATCAGGTATACTGGTTTCATGTTGAATATAAGTGTTCAACTTTTCTGCCATATAGCCGGTACCATTGTCATACCTCTGGAGATCAAAGAATCGGTGGTGTTCCATGGCCATTTCTAATTTTCTTTCAAACCTCACCGCTTCTCTGGCGAAATCTTTTCCATTGGTAGAAAATTGCCCATTGTACAGTCCTACTTTATAATTGGCCGCAGGCTCATCTGTGGTTCCTGCCATAGGCGCATTATTGTCTTTGTATTTTTTCACCCAACTTTCAGGATCCGCAGCTCTTGCCCTTACCCTATTGACATACGCTTCTGCTAGCTCAAGATTTCCAACTTCCACTTCCACCTCTGCTGCCCATAAAAGCACATCTGCAAACCGAATCAAGTTATAGGAATTTGCACTACTATTCCCTTGTCGTGCTTCTGGTTCAGCCTGGGGGTTGGCATTTTTCATATGCAAATAAGGCCCACCTACACTTTGCTGCCTTACCCAGGACATGCCTGGATTAACTCCCCAATCAAGAAAAGGGATTCCCCTGCGACCTACAATCCAATCCAGCCGTGCATCTAAGGTGCCTTCATAAGGAGAAAATGGTTCTGAAGAAGGTATACCCAGGTCATTATTGATATCGAAATCATTGAAACTATCTATCAACGGTAAACCAGTTTCAGGATCGGTCTTATAAGAATTTACAAGCGAAAATGAAGGTTGATAAAAACCATAGCTAGGGAATGGACCACCATAAGGTCCTGAATGCCCTTCCCCTCCAGCAGTATTTCCATTCGCACCATTTCCTCCATCATTAACGGAATGCATTATAGCAAAAACCTGCTCAGGCCCATGTTTGGTTGAAGGTTTAAAATTATCGAAATAATGCTTATTCAAATCGTACTTCAATCCATTTGAAGTCACGCCATTGGCTATAATATCATCCAATATTGGCTTTGCCTCTGTGTACTTGTGCTGAAACATATGTGCCTTAACCAGAAAAGCTTTGGCTGCCCATTTATTGGCTCTCCCAACATCACTTTTGACTTCGTTTAAATTTTCTGCAGCAAATTGAAAATCTGCTTCAATAGAAGGCCATACAGGTCCTGAATTAGGTAAATTAAAGTTTCCATTTGAAAAACTAACACTCTCGTCAATAAATGGGATATTCCTCCACATCAGAGAAGCTTCAAGATGATAAAGCCCCCTTAAGAATCTTGCTTCAGCCTCTACCTGTAAGGCTTTGTCTTGGGACATTCCACCATTCTCCATTACTAGTTCTAAAAGCCGCAATACGTCATTGGAACGTTGCACACTTGAGTACAATACTTTCCAGCGGTCATTGAACCCTGGAGTAGCTGCCGTAGCGGTATAACTTTCGTATTGGGGAACCGGTTGCAGGGCTCCTGCCTCGGTTCCTGTATGCGCATCATCAGAGGTCACTCCTCCAAATATCCATCTCCCTGAGGGCCAACTCCCTCCAGAGGTACCCCCATTATTCAACAGTGAATACGCACCAATCAATACGCCATTTACCCCTGCCTCAGTTGCCAAATTGGAAGATGAAAGTGTCCCTTTGGGTTTAACATCCAGAAATTCTTCGTTACAACCAAAACTCCCTGTAAGTAAAATCATCATTACAATGATACTTTTTGATTTTATTAAATGCTTCATGATTATGAAAGTTTAATCAGGTGTTTATTATAATTAAAAGGAAAGGTTCAACCCAAGGAGAAAGCTCCTTTGATTGTTGGGATAGTTGGCCAAATCTATTCCGAAACTGGAACTACTTCCCGACAATTCAGGATCCAAACCTGTATATCCAGTTATGGTAAATAAATTCAAGGCCTGGGTATACACCCTCAGTCTGGTAAGCTTGATTCTTTCCAAAAGTGATGGAGAAAAAGTATATCCCAAGGTAAGGGTGCGCATCCTCAAGTAAGAAGCATCCTCAACAAAATAGGAATTAAACACTCCCGCTGTACTAAAGCTATTTTGAGTTTCAATTTTAGGAACCGATGTATTGGTATTCTCCGGTGTCCATGCATCCTTCAGCACATTGCTTTTGACGCCAACATAGGTGCCAAAGAAATGCGTGTAAGCAGGAACAGTATTTACTGCTTCATTCCCCTGTGATCCATAAAGGATGGTGGAGAAATCAAACCCTTTATAGGACAAAGATAAATTAATCCCATAAGTAAAGTCAGGGTTTGGGTTACCGATAAAGGTCCTGTCATCAGGTGTAATCTCACCATCTTTGTTCACATCCCTGTACCTAAACCTTCCCGGTTCAGCACCACTTTGTGCAGGTGCATTGTTAACCTCCTCTTCGGAGTTAAATAATCCTATCACATCATACCCGAAAAAAGAACTGACAGGTTGCCCTACCTGGTTCCTAACCATGCTACCCAGTTGCTGGTGAGAAGCCGTATTAAAATATCCAGGTTCTGGTATATTCACGATCTTATTGTCGTAGGCCGTAATATTACCTCCAAGGGAATATTCCATCTCATTCATGAAATTGCCTTTATAGGTAATGGAAAAATCTACCCCTGAATTTTGAATGTCCCCAATATTTACTGTAGGTGGGGTAGCTCCACCTGCTGTCGCAAGGGTAGGCTGCACAAACAATAGCCCATCAATTGACTTTTTATAGTATTCGACGGATAAATCAATTTTATAATTTAGAATTGAAGCATCAAACCCAGCATTGGTTACAATATTCCTTTCCCAACTGGTTCTGGTATTGCCACTTCTCGTTTGAAAAAAACCCTGAACGGCACTGTTACTAGTCCCCCTTATATCGTAATAAGCATTACTTATAGAGCCCCCAAAAAGGTCAAATTGGTTTTCAGGATTGATATTATTTTGAGACCCCAGGATACCATAGCTCCCTCTGAATTTCAAGTCATTCAGCCAAGTGATATCTTGCATAAAAGACTCTTCAGAGATTCTCCATCCCAATGAAAAGGAAGGAAAAACACCATACCTGCTTTGGGATCCAAACCTGGATGAACCGTCCCTTCTTACGGTAACGCCAAATAGATATTTGTCATCATAGGAATAATCTAATCTACTAAATAGGGAAAACAAGGCGTCTTCATAAAAGCTACTGTAGTTTAAGATATTGGAAGTACCGGTACTTAGTGTTCTATAGTCTACATCGGTAGAATAGTAATTTTGTCGTGATCCTCCAACAGACCTGCCGGTGTTGGTAATTGATTCTGTACCTAGCAACACGTTGAAAGTATGGCCTTTAAAATCCTTGGCATAGTTCACCGTATTGGTCCACATCAATCGATTGGAAAAAGAGGAGCTTTCACTGAATGAATTTGGATTCAGGAAGCCCTCCACATTTTCATATTGAGCAAAAGAAAAGGAATTATTGTAACTATTGTTCACCACTGTGGCAAGACTGGTCCTGGCAGAAAAATCTTTCAGGAACCTCAATTCAGCAAAGACATTTCCTACAATATTCCAGGACCTGTCTTGGTTATCCGCAGCCCTTTCTCTATTGGCCACTGGATTTGAATTACTCCCTAAATTTATCCCAGCTCTCGTACCTCCATAATTCCCCTGGATATCATGGGTTGGAACAATTGGCATCATTTTGTACAAATTGGAAATGCCCCCAAATTGACTTTGTGTATTAAAGCTTGGATTTTCTCTATAGAAAAGATTTAGGTTTTGCCCAATGGTAAAATTCTCACCAAAATTAAAAGAAGTATTGATCCTGGCAGAATACCTTTTTAAATAGGTTTCAACTACGGTTCCTTGTTGGTTAAGATATCCAAGAGAAACCATGTATTTGCTTTTGTCTGTACCCCCACTTACACTTAGGTTTTGCTCAGCCATAGGGGCTGGTTTAAAAAGCTCATGAAACCAGTCGGTACCCGTTTTGTTCACTTTTTGAATCAGGTAATTGTTCCCAGGATTCAAGGGATCAAAATTGTATTTTGAAGGATCTACAGCTGGATCACCAGCCATGGCAATTCCCGAACCACTAGGTCCAGCATACATGTAATCTGGTATTCCGTCTCTGTAAAGGGCATTGTTTGGATCTGCAATTAAAGCCATTTCAGCAAATTCCTCTGGGTTGCGCACAATATTGAAAGGGTTTCCACTCAAAGGCATTTGCATGCTGTAAAAAGTATCAAAGGAAAACTGAGGCGCTCCAGATTTACCTTTTTTCGTCGTTACTATTATTACTCCATTGGAGCCCCGCACACCATAAATGGCTGCTGCGCCTGCATCTTTCAACACCTGAATAGACTCCACATCATTTGAACTTACGTTATTTAAATCTGCCTGAACCCCATCTACAATTACCAAAGGTTGAGAATCACCAAATGAACTCACTCCCCTGATAAAAATATTGCTTGTGGACCCGGGTGACCCTGAACTAATTACATTCACCCCCGAAGCCTGCCCTTGCAAGGCCTGAGCAGCCGATCCAGAAGGAATCGACTTCAAGGCATCTGTATCCACCACAGATACGGCTCCAATGATATCTTTCTTTTGCTGGGTCGTGTATCCTGTGACCACAACTTCATCAAGCGAAGTAGCACCATCTTGGAGGCTAACATTAATAATTGATCGACCGCTGATAAGCTCTTCTACAGGCTCATATCCAATAAAGGAAAATACCAAACTGCCTTCACCAGAAACTTGTAGGCTGTACTCACCATTAATATCCGTAACTGTACCAACTGAGGTGTTTTTCAAAAGAATGGTTACGCCAGGAATTGGCTGAGCATCTGATGCAGAATGTACCGTGCCCTTAACCGTAAAACTGCTTTGGGCATTCACCAAGCCCGGTGCTATACCTGACGCTAAAATAGCCAGATATAGCAAAAGCTTGCAATAATTGATAAGTGGTTGAAGTAGATTTTTCATTAGAGTTAGGTAAGGTTTCTCAAGTAAAACTTTTCATTTAAATGCAAATTTTGTTTACCAAACATATATATTTTTGTTTACATTTAAAAATAGTATTCAAAAATTAATTTTGTAATCTAACCTACTTATAAAAATTAAGAAAATTCATGGAATAGTTTTCAACCACATTAATAACAGCAGTTTATACCATTAGAATTGTAGAAACAACACTCCTCCCCTGCATAGCACAGTTAAAAAGGAATGGAAAAGGCAATAATTATGTAAACATAAAAATGAACAACCCTCTATAAATTTTTTAAACTAGTAATTGTACTTTGGCGGTCAAAAAAAAAAAAAACGTACAAGACTAATTAAACCTCGGCCTATAAATAGGATGTCCATTCAGCTCTTGAGTAGCTTCGAAAGATAATATTGCTCATATAAGTCTTGGAATGCCCACTAAAAAGACTAAGATGTCTAGTGGATTACATTAAACAGTAGTAAAAACACTTCACCTAGAAAAATAACAGAATCATTATAGTGACAACATTGCTTCACTTCACAGCATACAGCACCGAACTAACGAATAAACGTTAGTTTTTCAAGGCTCTGAATCCAGGCTAAAAAAAAAATATAGGTTTGGAAACTGGGGGATAGAATAAGACCAACAAAAGCAGTGAAGAGGTTTTTTTACCGTCCAATTCTCGTTACGATAGGATATCGAGCTAAAATTCTAACTTGTTTGCCTATAAAAAAATCAGAAATGGCATCTACAATTCCAGATTAAAAGACGCCATTTCTCCTCTTAAAAGATGTTTTTTTAGCTTTTCCTCCGCTTTTGCCAAGTCTTTGTTTTTAAGTGCATTCACAATAGCTCGGTGCTCTTCATCGGTATGTTCATAATCACTCATGTGCACCTGTGTATGCCCAAGTTTTTGGTGAAAAAGTGGAATATTACTCAATTGGTAGATTTGCTTCAGCTTTTCATTCCCAGAAAGCTCAATCATTTTCTCATGAAACCTAACATCTGCTTCACAGGCCCCTTCAAAATACTCACGCTTAAACATTGTTGTAAAATCATCGCAAATTTCCTCAAGGATGGTGATGTCATTTTGGTTCTGTTTTTGAAAAACCAACCGTAAAGCGCCCAACTCGATAATTTCCCTTACCTCACGAATCTCTTTAACATCTTCAGGCGTAAGACTTTTAACAAAAAAACCTCCCTTCTTTCCGAAAACCACCAGATTTTCTCCAAGCAAACGATTCAATGCTTCTCTTACGGCCATCCTATTTACATTTAGATGGGTTGCCCAATAATCTTCTTTCAAGCGGATGCCTGAAACCAGATGATTGGACAATATCTTCCTTCTTAGTTCTGAATAAACCTTGAAGGAAAGTGAATCATTTTTCATTTCCAGGGTGTTAAGTTTACAAAATGACCACAAAATAACACAAAATATACCATTAAAACATGATTTTTCTCTCAATCCTTAAACTTGTAAACAAAATGACTAAATCTTGGCACGGAAATCAGCTATTCCGTTTATATTAAACAATTAAGAAGTGCCATAACGGTGGGCATCAAAACCAATTCTAACCATATAAACAGTTTTTATTTTAATAAATTTTACCGAAAAAATTGATAAACGTACTTGAAACGCAAAATTCAGACAGGTTCGGAATCGCTTAATATATTGGGTGAAATACTGACTTTTTTAAAACACCATTTTGCACATTGATCTATTCCATAATTTCTACCAACATCCATCCCTCATCGGTTTTAACAAATCGTCCCGTTTCTATATCAGCCATTCCGGCACCAATTTGCCCCATCATGGAGGTTATCATTTTTCCTGACACTCCTCCTTTTATATTTTTTTTGATTGAATAGTCGCATACAAATCCTCCCCGGCTGGCAGACTTTTCACAGGTGATTTTTCGAAAATATTCCAAGACTACCTCAGAGCCCTTTAAAAACATTCCTCCCAAGACTATGGGCAGGTTCATTGGATGCTGTTCGTCCAGTTTTGTATTTCCTATTTGTTTTATTTTTTTGTTTTTCAAATCAACCTGACTTTGCATCGCAAATCTCATTTGGGCCTCTGTAGGCTCTCCAGAAGCAGTAGTTTCCCGCATCATGTCATCGATCTTCTTTTGCGCCTGCTATCTTGCCATCCGCACTAACGCTTCTTCTTTTCTTTTTTCTTCAGCAATTAGATTCTGTTCCAATCTGGAAGTAAGGCTTTCCAATCTTTGTACAGCGGCTTGACTTTCCAGGTTAGATAAATAAAATACTCTTTTCTCAATTAATTGATTTCTATCCTTTATAGACCTGAAATATTGTCCTATCTCATTTTCATTATTCTCTACAATTTTAGTTTTCAATTTTTTCATGTACAAAAGCATACCGCCAACTATAGGTAACCTAACAAACTCCCCTGCATCCTTAACAATCATTTTGTAGAGTAATTCTACCTTAACCAAGGAAGTAAAATCATCCATTGCTATATTGTTAAGCTCCTTCTCCCTTATCCCCTCAAATGCTGAGGCAAAGACAGAGGACACATAAGCATCCCCCATCTTTTTAAGTTTTTCTTTTTGGTCAGAGGAGATTTTACTATATAGTTCCCTATGATTGTTAGAGAAAGCTGCAATTTGGTCTACGTGTACCTTATTGAGTGGTTGTTGAACGATTTGTTCCATTTTTTCATGAAGCATCGCAAAAGCTGCATTCTTTTCTCTACTGAGAACAAGGTCGCCAAATGGTTTTTTTTCTTCCGGGTAGAAATAAAAATAATCATTTCTCATAAAATCACGATAAGAAAGCAATTCTTCCCAGTCCATTGATTCATTGGATTCCATTTTTAAAATCATGGAATCGTACTCTTTTTTTACCTTACTTAAATCTTTCGCCAATTTTTCTGGTGCCAGCAGAAGCCTCCCATCATCTCTAGCATTTAACAAGTGATAGTTTTCGTTTCCTACCCGGTTGTATTTACGTACCCATTGGTTCTGATCCTTTATTTTTAAAGGTACATTTTTTCCTTTCATTGTATTTTTGCTGATCGCTCCTGCGATCAAAAGCCCACTCAATAAACCTGCCCCTCCATAGGCCGCGGCATTTTGTTCTTGGTTTTCAAGCCCTTCAAACACATCAGTAGTGCACCCATATGCACCACCTGCTGCAAGCCCCAATAGTGGAGCAATAAGCCATATGCCGTTCTTTTTCACTTTCCATTGAGGCTCCACCAAAATGGCTCCTCTCTTTGCATCCACTTTTTCTACTACTGTAGGTTTTTTGCTGACACAGGAATTACCTATTGAAAAACAAATACCTATCAGGGTAATAATACATACATTTCTCATGTCAATACAGATTAGCTTTTTACTTCAATTCTAATAACCAAGGTAAATTTTCACGATGCGTTTTCAACCACCAACAATGGTGGTTTTCTGCAAAAACCACAGGTAATTTTATTTCAGCTGGAAGACACAGTAATGAATAATGGCTTAATCCTACCCTCTCAAATAGGTCATAGCTATTACTTATAATAAAAGTAGAGAGCGTATCCCGCTTAAATTAGAAATTATGGGATCTAAAAAGTGAAATCAGAAGAGATGGTCTTTCAATTTCAATTCTACTAAAAGTAAGGTGTTCTTATGAAAGACGGAGAGTTAAAAAAAACCACCATTAATGGTGAGCTAAATTGGAGAATGACCTTCTATTTTTGAACTGTCTGCCTATGGCTTGCAGGACAAAATGAGTAAAAGTCGTATAATCTTAAATTTTAAACTGTATGAAACGCTTTCTTAGTTACCTATCCATGATTTTAATCTTAGCAGGCTGTGAAACCACCCCGACAGAAACCCCTATTAATCAGGAAATAACCGCCACTATAGACGGAAAGGCCTTTAAAGCAATCAAAACACCGGAAAATTCATCGGGTTTTGATCAGATTGAGGCTGGACTTGTTATCTATACAAATCAGAGTGGGTTTGTATTGTTTTTTGGTGGGGTGGATTTAACCTGGGAGAATGCGGCTGCCGTAGACATAGGACTTGTATTGATAGGGCCGGACTTTGCCTCCTTGAAGGCTGGAACTGTTTTTGAGTGGCGAGGAACTGATACGGAGCCCAGCTTCGATACCTACTCGGGGGCAGGAACTTCCAGTATGGTCTTATTAAATGAAGAAGTTGCCTATTCTGCACTTACCGATGAATTTGGGGAGATTGAGTTGTTCGTAACTGCCATAGACCATGAGGCCAAAAGAATTTCGGGGACCTTTGAATTTACCGCAGTCGACCCGGACGAGAACCGAACGGTGGTGGTAACTGGAGGAGTATTTAAAAATATTAGCTGGGAGGAATAGAAAGGGGGGCGAACAAAATAAAGTGAGAATTACAAAACCTTGACACGAATCCCATTTGAAATTTATTTTCACACACAAATTAGCCAAATTCCATTCCCTACTTGTCATCCCTCACTCCCAAAAATAAAAGCTTCAAGAATTACCTAGCCACGTTCACGAACAAGATTTCTAACCCTTCAAAACACTTCCTTTATTGTCTTCCATAATTAGTAGTCAACCACTTAAAGACTATGTACCATGGAACCAATATTATCAAATGAACAGGAATTTATCAAAACAAAGATAAATGCGCTAAAAGTTGCAGGAGAGTGGATACCGGGCATCAAAATTGTCCAAAGCACTCAGCCTATTCAGAATTTATTTATCTGCAATCTTGGCTTGAAAAAATACGGACTAACAGAAAAGTTTTTTAGCCACCTTCCTATTCATGAATACAGGAAACTAATCTTCAATCCAAAAGGCTCCAACACCTGCCTCCTTGAAAGGACTAATTCTTGTAGCAACGACATCTCCACAAAAGAGCTGTATATCCGATATGACCAGCATCAGGAAAACCAAGAAGTAGAGCTAATCATCGTATACCATTTTCTACCTGATAGCAATGGAAACACTCAGTATTCCTTTACCCAAATCCTTCCACTAGGTTTTCAGTCCTGGGCTATTCCGAAAACAAAAAGGATAGCTCAAGAGGTGACTTTCCGTAAGAAAAATCAAAAAAAGTTTTCGCAGCTAACAGACAGGAACAAAGAAGTTCTTTCACTTATGGGACGCTGTCTGAAAGCGGAGGAAATTGGCGACAGGTTATTTATTGGTACGAATACCGTAAACTCCCATAAAAAACGGATTAAAGAAATATTGGAAACCAATGAAACCTGGGATTTAATCCAATATGGCTTTGCCTTTGACTTGGTATAAAATACCCGAAGTATGCATCCGACAACCCACTGTCAGATGAAATCACTTTTTTTTATAGGTCAGCAATAGCCTTTCCATTATTCAACCTATGATTACATAAAACAATAAATTTAAAGCATTTATTTCGTCTGGATTGTTACTAAAAGGCAACAATCCAGACAAATCCCCATCTGAGTAAGCCAAATAACTTTGGCACACAGGCCAGGCCTGTTAAAATTTTTCCTGCTTTATTAACCTAGGTGTAACATTTTTCTCCAAAAAAATCGTTTTTATAAAGGTTTACAGTTACGGTTTAGTTCGTTTTAATTTGATTTAATCTCGAACTCAACTTATTATTAAAACATCCGAAAACACCCTGACGAGGAATCTCACCAAAATCCCCTCCGCTTTTACAATCAATTTCCGACAATTAACTCTCTCATTAAATAATGTTTAAGTTCGAAACCTTGTGAATAGCCTTTAGTTAAATCCTAGAATGGCTTCATTATTGTTTAAAAGAATATTATTATTTAACAATTATATTCTTCCAAATAGAACTTTTGCCTACTAATTTCGATTAACAACCTATGGCAAATTACTTTTGGCCAAAGAAAATAATTAACTACTGAAAATTGAAAACAAAATCATTACTTTTAATCCTTTCTATTTTACTATCCCTATCGACTTATGGACAGGTGGTAATAAATGGAAAAGTCACTGATGCTGAAACTGGTGACCCCATCCCTTTTGCTTCAGTATTGTTACAGGGTACAACTATTGGAAATTCTACTGATTTCGAAGGTAATTTCCTAATTAACAGCAACATTAGCGCAGATAGCCTAGAGGTTTCGTATATAGGGTATTTACCCCAAACAAAAGCCATAGGTACCGGAGATGAGCTCACCCTTAATTTTCAACTACGCCCTTCCGATATTCAAATGGAAGCATTTGTTTTTGAGGCAGGAGAGAATCCAGCATTCGAAATAATTAGAAGAGCGGTCGACAAGAAAAAGCAATTTGACAAGAGGAATCTAGAGGCCTATGAAACAAAAAACTATACCAAGATAGAAATTGACATAGACCATGTTTCTGAAGCCTTCACAAAAAGAAAAGCTGTTAAAAAAGTAACAGCTGTTTTAGATTCCATTAAGCAATTGACAAATGATGAGGGCGAAAAGATTTTGCCAGTCTTTTTCTCTGAAACACTCTCTTCGTTTTACTTTAGAAACAACCCTGAACTAAAAAAAGAGGTGGTGGAAAAATCTAGAGTTACGGGTGTAGGAATTACAGATGGGTCCACTGCTTCTCAAATCACAGGTTCCGCCTTTCAGGAATATAACTTTTATAGAAACTGGCTGGTTATTCTAGAGAAAGAATTTGTCTCCCCAATCGCAGATGGATGGCGTGGATTTTATGACTATGACCTACTCGATTCTGTTAAAATCGGTGAAGATTCCGTTTATGTCTTACAGGTCTATCCTCTAAGAGAGCAAGATTTGGCCTTTACCGGTACCATTTGGATCAATAAAGACACCTATGCTTTAAAACAAGTGGATCTAACGATACCAAAGGAGGCCAATCTTAACTTTATCGAAAGAATTAAGATCCATCAGGAATTATCACCTACCCAAAAAGGTGCACTTATTCCTTCAAAAACACGTGTGCAAGTAAAAATAGGGCAAATAACGCCAAAGACGGCGGGTTTATTGGCGAAATTTTATACTACAGTTGACAGTGTTAGTACTGGGGCACCTAAACCTACTTCCTTTTTCAATCAGGCAGTTGTTTTAAAACCTGATTTTGATATTGGAGGAGATGAATTTTGGAACAAAAACAGAAAAGACCCACTTAGTAGCGAAGAACTTGCAGTACTGCAGATGGTGGATACCCTAAAAAAAATCCCTGTGATTCGGTTTTATTCAGAGGGCTTAAAATTTCTTGCCACTAGTTATTTACCTATTGGCAAGTTTGACCTTGGACCATGGCCAGGATTTTTCAATTACAATAATGTAGAAGGCATAAGGCTGGGAGCTGGCTTACGCACCAATTCAAAATTCAGTAATAAATGGACCCTTAGTGGTTATGCCGCTTATGGTTTCCTAGACCAACGCTGGAAATATGAAGGAGGAATTACTAGAATTCTGGACAGGGACAGGTGGACAACTATCAAGCTCTCTACCCAAAAAGAAATTGACCAAGTAGGACTGGAAATGGAAAATTTAGTGGGAAATAGCATTTTCCTCTCAGCGAGCAGGTTTGGCACACTACGAAAACCTTTTATTTCTACCAACCATCGCTTGGACCTTAAAAGGGAATTGGTAAAAGGTTTAATCTTATCTGGCGGCCTGAAGTCAAACCATTTTGACCCTCTATACAATTTCTACCATAGAGATGAAGGAGATTCCGAACTTAAAACGGAATTTAGAACTACGGAAGCTAAAGTAGGCATACGTTATGGAAGAGACGAGACCTTTCTCATTAATGACAATGAAAGGATTTCTTTAGGACCTTCCCGATGGCCAATTTTCTCACTTAATTATTCTCAGGGCTTTAAGTGGCTTAAAGGTGAATACAATTATTCCAAGCTAAACCTTTCCATCACACAAAAACTAAACATGGGCATGTTAGGCATTTCCAGATATGAGGCAGAAGCAGGGAAAGTCTTTGGTGAAGTGCCCTACCCAATATTGGAAAACCACTTGGGAAATGAAACGCTATTTTATACTTCAGCGGCATTCAATACGATGAATTTCAACGAATTTGCATCCGATCAATACTTTAGTATTCGTTACAGACACTTTTTTGAAGGGTTCCTATTGAATAAAATTCCTTTGATAAGGAAATTAAAATGGAGGGCTGTTGCCAATGCCAATGTGCTTTTTGGTTCAGTAAGTGAAGCCAATAGGTCTCATGCGCCCGTAATGGACCCTGAAGGTTATGCATTACAACCTTTTGGATACCTTGATACCACAAAACCTTATTTAGAATTGGGGTATGGTGTGGAAAATATTTTCAAGTTTTTCAGGGTGGACTTTTTTCACAGAATGACCTATCTGGATGACCCGGCAACCAAACCATTTGCTGTAAAAGTCAGTGCTCAAATAATTTTCTAATGAAGTGATTTAAGGCGCAATGGTGAGTAAAACACTTATTTTTCAAGAATTTGAAAGCTGATAAATGTGAATTAGTAAAATAAGTAAAATCACATAGAAATGGAAATTAGAGACCTTTTTGCACAACAAAACGACTTTTTCAATTCAAATAAAACTAAAAGTGTAAGCTTTAGGATAGAACAATTAAAAAATATTAAAGGCATTCTAAAAGAAAATGAAGGTTTACTTTATAAGGCAATTTATGAAGATTTTGGGAAATCTGAATTTGAAACTTATGCTTCTGAATTATCATTTCTTTATCACGAGATCAATATTTTTATAAAAAACGCAAAAAAGTGGAGTAAACGAAAAAAGGTAGCCACCGGAATGGCCAATTTCCCTGCAAAAAGTTACATTATTCCAGAACCAATGGGAGTTACATTGGTGATTGGCGCCTGGAATTATCCCTATCAACTTTCGCTTCTGCCCGCCATCACATCACTTGCGGCTGGAAATACGGTTATCCTAAAACCAAGCGAACTTCCTTCCAGAACTTCTCAAGTAATGGCAAAAATTATCAATGATAATTTACCAAGCAGCTATTTTCATGTCATAGAAGGTGGTGTAAAAGAAACCACCGAGCTTCTAGAGCATCCCTTTGATAAAATATTTTTTACTGGTAGTATTCCTGTCGGAAGGATAATTTATCAAGCCGCAGCAAAACATTTAACGCCTATCACACTAGAGCTGGGAGGGAAAAGTCCAACATTCGTCCTTGCTGACACGGATATCAAAATGACGGCTAAACGAATCGTCTGGGCAAAGTTCTTAAATGCGGGCCAAACCTGCATTGCCCCAGACTATATTTTAGTAGATCAATCCATAGAGGAGTCTTTTCTAGAAGCCTTGAAAAATGAAATTGAAACTCACTATCAAAACAAGGCAGATATTGAGGAAAATTATTTAAGAATAATAGACACCAAAAATTTTGAGCGCCTCAGTAAATTGATTGAAACAGGTCAGGTTTATTTTGGAGGCAATTTAAATAGAGACAAAAGGTTTATAAGCCCTACAATTCTTCAAAATGTATCCTTCGAGGACGAAGTTATGAAAGATGAAATTTTTGGACCTATCCTCCCTGTTATAACCTTCTCTAACCTTGAAGAAACAATACGGACCGTGAAGGAAAGGCCAAAACCGCTTTCCTGTTATATATATTCGAAAAACAGACAAACCATTAATAAATTATTGAATGAACTCTCTTTTGGTGGTGGGGCTGTAAATGACAGTATAATGCACCTATCCAACAGTAACCTTCCATTTGGAGGAATAGGCTCAAGCGGCATGGGGAGTTATCACGGAAAAGCAGGATTTGATACCTTCACTCACTACAAAAGCATATTAGATAAACCCTTTTGGTTTGAAGGGAATATCAAATATGCTCCTTATACAAAGAAAAAGAAGGCCATCATTAAGTGGTTTTTTGACTAGTTCAACACCAAACTATGAAAGCACAAGAAAGCTTCTAATTGCCTCATGAAATCACTTCTTGAGAAATTTCAGAAACTGCTATTGAATAATTTGGATTAAATGATATTCAGTGCTTGTTCTTTGATTTTCTCCAATTCATCTTTCATATTGATGACATGATGTTGAATGGAAGAATCATTGGCCTTTGACCCTATGGTATTGATCTCTCGACCCATTTCCTGGCTGACAAAACCCATTTTCTTACCTTCAGACTTATTTGACAGTAAGACATCAGCAAAAAGCTTCAAATGGGCTTCTAACCTGACCACCTCTTCGGTAATGTCTAACTTCTCAAAATAATAAATGAGCTCTTGCTCAAATCGGTTTTTATCGAAGTCCTGTTCCTTCACCCATTCCGAAAAATTACCCCTTATTTTCTCAATAAGTCTGTTCTTACGGACGGGAACCAATGTTTTAATGCTTTCCAGGCTTTCCGTAATAATAGACAAGCTCTCCTGAAATTTCTCCATCAACACAGCACCTTCATTGATTCTAAATTGATCGCAGTCTTTTAACGCTTCTTCTAAAACCGGCAAAATAATTTTCCAGGCTTCATTATAATCAGACTTCTCTATATTAATAGTGCTGACTCCTGGAGACTGTAGCGCCAATTTAAAAACATCTATTGTCGAACCTTTTACCATTTCGGCCATGCCCGCATATTTTTCATAATACCTTTGGAAGAGCTCCTCTTGTATTACTATTGGAAGGTCATCTTCTTTTTTGGCACTGAAATCAATAGAAACATTAACTTTCCCTCTTTCTAAAATACCAGAAACTATACTTTTTACTTCTGTCTCCTTTTCTGAAAATTGCTTTGGGGCCCTGTAATTAAGGTCTAAAAACTTAGAATTAAGGGTCTTTACTTCTATTTGAATCGTATAGTCGGAGTCCTCATATACTGCCAGGCCAAAGCCTGTCATTGATTTTATCATTTCAAAAGATTTTGTATCTAAAAATTATAACCCAAAGTTACATAAAATCTCGTTTTCTCAACCGTATAATTTCTTATTGGTCTTGCTGCATCAAACTTCACATAATAATTTAACAATACAGTTCTTAACCCTGCCCCATAACTTTGTAGCCAGGGGTTATTGAAATTGTTGAGTGTTATGACAAATGGCGAACCCTCCGTATTGATTACCTCGGTGTTTTGATCATTTACGCGCTCCCAAGGTGCGGAATCAGACCAAGAAGACCCCGTATCATAAAACCCTACCAATTGAAAATTTCGAATGAAATTAGAAGTTATATTCCCTCGAGAAAGGTAAGAAAATAATGGAATTCTCAATTCTGTGCTAAAGGTTATTACATTATTACCCCTGATTTCATCATAATCAAAACCACGTAAATCCACAAACTCAGCAAAGAGCAAATTGGAATTTTCCACTCCTTGATCATTTCTAATAGGGGAAACTTCTGGTCTATTGGTCGGTGGTTGGTAAAATTTATTAAACAACCAGTTCTGCATTCCTCCAACCAAATATTTTTGAGGATTGCGACCGAAGTAACTGCCAGCATATAATCTAGTGGCCAGAGTAATGTTTTTGTGGATTTTCTGATAATTTCTGAAATCAAGATAAACATTGCTAAAAGACCTTTCACTTCGGTTAAGCCCTTGATAGTGAAGCATGCCTATTTTACCTTTAAACCCCTGTTCCATATACAATCCCAAAAGCCTGGTTTTGTCTATGACCACCTCTGCTCTCCCACCTGCATAATTCACATCCAACCGATTTTGAGGTCCATTGCCACCTCTTATAATTGAATCTGGGTTTAGATTAAAATATTGAGTTTTGGCGATAAAAGGGGCTAAACTCACCCTTGCTCCAGTAGATAATGGATACGAAACACCAATTTCAGTTTTGCTAAGGATGTATTTTTGAAAGGTAAGGTCACCTTCATTTCTTAAAATTGAACGGCGATCAAATCGACCGCTTATGTCCAACTTGTATTTTCTATATTCGTATTCAAAATAAAGGTCACTACCAGATCGAAAATCCAAAGCGGTTAAAACGCCGCCTTTAATAGCGTGATTGTCTAGCAGATCAGTCATCTGACCACTAAGATTCAATCCAAATCCTCTCAATGGATCCACAACGAAAGAGGTATTGAGACTGCTTGTAATAAATTGTGGTACATAGTCTTTTGGACCCTGTACTCGTTTTACCATGTTTTGTTTCCTGAACGCATCCAATATATTGCTCCTTCGGTCTGCAAGACCTGAAGCATCCTCTAATGGCCTAGAAGATTCTTGTCCATAAAGATTTGGTATGGTATCAAAGGAGTAATTGTCCGTATCAAGACCACCCTCTGTTTCAAACCTTAGCCTGTCCACATTTATAGCGGCCGTTATTGGCTTATTTTTGGGAGGGATGCTGTCCAAAGAAGCTCCTGCCCTGTCAGGCAAATTAGTGTCTGCAAGTATTTTAGATTCACCTCCTGATAAAAGCTCTTCCAGGTCTACACCCGATACGCTGGTATCTGCCGGTGTTAGTAGTACATCTTGATTATCGGTTTCCGTATCGAGCACTGGAGACTCACCCGAATTTCCAGCTGATATTTCTTCTTCCTGTCTTTGTATTCTTCTGTTAGAAATCCTTTCGTTTACAAGTTTGGCTTGTTCCAATTGGATTCGGGGAGTGCTTGGGGTAAACTGATCCATATTAGGAAAGTTTTCCAAAACCAGTTTACTCCGACTACCGTCTTTTACGGAATAGGCCCATTTGTTATTTTCCAAGTCATAATCAAAGGATTCAAGACTTTTATTAAATGCAGAAACCTGGCTGGAAACACTACTCCCAAGAGCTAGTCGCATTAAATTGGTGATCCCACTCTGCTCGCTAAGGAATAAAATAGTGGCATTGTTAAGTTTTTTGGGATGCAGGTTAATATGATTCACATTCGTTAATCTGGTTTCTGTAATGGTATCCCCCAGGTTTAATTGAAATAAATTATAGTAATCAGGGAAATTATGAACGTCTATAACACCATTCAACAGGCTATCCGCAAGATCTACCTTATTTGAAGCATAAATTATCGTAGAATCATTCAGGTATATTGGTGTTCTGTTGTCGAATACATCATTGGTAATTCTTTTCCCCTGTCCTCTCATATTTAGGGTGTAAACATCTGTTTTACCATTGATTATCGCAGATAAAATCATGGTACCCCCATTGGGAGAAAAATCGAGATCTAAAATCTGTGTGATGTTTCTTAAAAATATTTTATCTTGACTACTGCCATCGATCGCTCTCATTCTTAGGGTGGTTACACCTCTTTTGAATGTACCTATTACTAAATTAAGGGTATCCCTCCACGCAATAGTAGGCGTACTGTAATCTGCCTCCTGCTCATAAGAAGCATAACCTCCTTTGTATATCACCCTTTCTCTGCCCGAGGATACCTCCCTGATTTTTACTTTAAATTTCCCTTCCACATTCTCAACATAGGCAAGGTTCTTCCCATCAGGACTAAAGCTAATGTCTGTGATCTCACCAAATCGGTTTTTGGGAGTAATATTAATCACATTTTCCTCATTGATATCTTTAAAGTTCTCAAATACTCCAGTGTTGATATCGATGTAAAATTTTCTCCACTCTGTGGTAAAATCTTTAAAGCGTCGTCCGAGGGTATTTGCTATGCTTGTCCCTTCATTTCGATTAATTCTACTTAAGTTTAAAATACTGGAAACATACCTTCTGCCATATTTCTCAACGACATAGTTCCAGATGGATTGCCCCACCAAACCAGCTTCCTCATCTTGAAGCTTGAATAATTTTGGGTTTTCATTGTCCCGCAGATAGTGACGAACAAAATCATCCATTTCTCGACTCCATCCAAAAGCCAGGTATTTGGCCGCTCCATCTATAAACCAATCTGGAAAGTTATTCACAAGGTTGGATTGGAAAGCATCAGAAATGCTCGACCCATATAGCATCTCCTCTATGATTATTTTAGATGTTTTGTATAATAATTCTTTTTTGAAGGACTCCCAGGATCCTGAATAAGCCGCTTCAGCAAGGAGTTTACTAAAGAAAGTTTGCCCATCAACAGTAAAATTATTGGTGTTGAGATTTAAATTACTTTCAAGTAATTCCTGCTTGGAATTGTAAATAAAAATCTTGGGTTTGGTATATGCTACATACCCTATGGACTGGGTTAAGTTATCAAATTCACTTTCTAAGAAATCTATGGCCCTTCTGGCGTTTGTTTGCCCCCCATCATAATAGTACACCTCAAAGTTATTGGAGGTGAAAAAATACCATTCTTTATCTTTATGCTGAACCCTGTTCTTTCCAAATTTCTCCTTATTGAATTGCGCCATTAGCTCCCCGCTAGTGAAGCAAGAGGTAAGGATCCATATTAATAATAAATATTTAAGTCTCATTTACGTGCCTTAGAATTATTAGCCAATGTTTTAAATATACTTAAAAAATCTATTTATGTTCACTTCTTTATGAGGTTCCTCATCGCAAACCAGAAGTTTTACCATCTGTTTACTTAAATGAGGCATTAACGATACTCCCTTCGCTCCAAAACCACCAAACAAGTAAACGTTTTCCTTGCTCGGATGTTTTCCAAGTACCGGAATTCTATCCCTTATGCCAGGCCTTATTCCTACCTGATGGTCAATAATTGAGATCACTTCTCGCTCAATTAACTGTCCTAATTTATCAATAATTTCCATTTTTCCTGCATCCGTTGGACATAAATCGATTTCTGAATTGTTATAGGTAGAACCAACCTTTCCAATTCCCTTGCCCATATCAATTCTAAACACCCCTCTATTTATTATCTCAGAAGAATAGAAATCCTGTTTAACTGTAAGTATTTCCCCTTTCACTGGAATGAAAGGTATCCAGTCGAAAAAAGAATTGTTCCTCGCTTGGATTCCATTAGCAAACACAATCTTCTTGGCAATAATGTCCATCAATTGCCAATGACCATCCTTAGTTTGCACCAAATCTTTTTCGGACATCACACTGGTCGTAAGCAGGTTTCGTTCTTTGAGCCACTCTCCATAGCCATGGACCAATTCCCGGGTGTCAATATAGCCAGTAGATTTGAGCAGTAACCCTCCAAACGGATCCTTTACACCTTGATTTCGTGGTTGGGAAAAAACCTGATCAATATAAGCATTGAACTGAGGATCGGCACTTTTGGCCACCCATTCATTTTGTTCTTGGTAAGAAACAAAGGGGCGGTAAATCCCTACTGGATGTACGAACTTCTTGTGAAGTAAAACCTCCATTTCGTGATAAAACCCTTCTATTTCTTTAAAAAGAACATCAGCTTGCCAGGTTTTCACCAAATTCCTCCCCGTCACTGGATTATACAATCCAGCAGCTATTTTAGAACTGCTATTAGGATCTCCATCATCTATCAGGTGAACACTAAAACCTTTTTGAATAAGCCGATGGGATAAAACCGTACCTGCTAATCCCTGACCAATAAGTAAAAAATCCACTTCCATGCCTAAAATTAAATCATTCTTTGTTATTTTGATGCAGGAATTCAAATCATTTTAAAATGCTGCAGATTAAATCATTTACTTTCAACCCTTTCTCGGAAAATACTTACATCTTATTTGATGAAACAAAAGAAGCACTAATCATTGATCCTGGTTGTTATGAAAAACAAGAAAAAGGAATATTGTATGATTTCATAACCAAAGAACAGCTGAAACCAGTAAAAATCATCAATACCCATTGTCATATAGATCATGTTTTAGGCAATGCCTTTATCAAAAAAACGTATAAAATTCCTCTCTGGTTTCACGCTGAGGAAGAACCAATTATGAAGGCTGTAGGTACCTACGCGCCTAATTATGGGTTTGCCCAATACCAGGAAAGCGAGGTAGATCACTTCTTACAGGAAGGAGAAATAATTAAATTCGGAAATACTGAATTGATGCCAATTTGGGTTCCTGGCCACTCACCAGGACATTTGGTATTGTACAATGATGCCTCCAAAATCTGCATCGGTGGCGACACCTTGTTTCAGGGAAGTATTGGCAGAACAGATCTTCCTGGAGGAGACCATGACACACTTATTAATGCCATAAAGGAAAAACTTTTTAAGCTTCCTGATGATGTAATCGTTTACCCAGGGCATGGACCATCAACGACGATTGGTTATGAAAAGTTAAACAATCCCTTTGTGGGAATAAATGCAGTAAATTGACCATAAAAAAACACATCCCAAATGCACTAACCAGCCTGAATCTACTTTCAGGCATGATCGGAATTCATTTCGTCATGGTAAATGGTCCTTATTATGGCTTCTATTTTATTATAGCAGCGGCCATTTTCGATTTCTTTGATGGCTTTGCAGCCAGAATGTTAAAAGTACAAAGCCCCATTGGTAAGGAGTTAGACTCACTGGCTGATCTTGTCACTTTCGGGGTTTTACCTTCATTTATTATTTTTTTATTATTGGAGTCTGTCAGCACTTCTGACTGGCTTCCCTACATTGCATTTGTGATTGGCATCCAATCTGCCCTAAGGTTGGCCAAATTCAATATTGATGAAAGGCAAGCAGACAGCTTCATTGGCGTACCTACACCTGCCAATGCACTGTTTTTTTCTACCTTGCCCCTATTGGGCTCTTCTGTGATATGGATTGGAAATGGACTGGAAAACCCTTGGCTCCTCGCTGGTTTAACCTTGCTCTTCTCCTACCTCCTTACCGCCGAATTACCACTATTGGCATTAAAATTTAAACACTTTAACTGGAAAGGAAACCAATGGCGTTATCTGGTGCTTATCATCTCAGGGCTTGGTATACTGATCCTGGGCTTTGCTGGAATTCCAATCGCTGTTCTTTCGTATATTTGCCTTTCATTGGTCAATAACTGGATGGACGGTCATGGAGATAAGGGGTAAATTTGTTTTCAAACTCTTGTTTGGCGTATTAGGTAGCTTATACTACTTTACGCCACTCCACGGCCAGCAAATTTATAAATTTCCGGTTTTAGAAGAAGGTATCTACCACCTAAGCCAAGGTCAGGCCACTGACTGGGGTCTTGGAAATCTTGATCAAATCAGCATTTTAGGACATCCCGGCATGCTGAATCAAAAAATTGACAGTAGTATTTTTTATCAAAAGGAAATCCCACAGAAAAAAATAGGAGATAAATTGTATTTTTTTCTTGAAGGAGCTGACCAGGTGCTCATCGAAGATGGTAAAGCCAAAATAAACGGGCACCACTATACGGATACACTTTATTACTTGCTCCAAACCGGAAATCCTTCGGTAAAAAGGGTTTTGTCAGAAGCCAGCTCTCTAGAAGTCGATGAGGACCTCTATCCACCAAAGCAACTCTTCCAAATTTCCATTCATAAATTGGAAGAGGACAACCTATTAAGCTCAGGTAGGAATTGGTACGGTTATCGAACCTTAAACAGAGGCAGCCAAATATTATCCATAAACCAACCTTCCCCAAACTCCGATGGGCCTGTTGCCATTTGGGCCCAAGTGATGGCCAAATCCTATTCAGAAAGTAAATTCACCTTTGCCGCTAATAACCAAGTCATTGGTGAGGCCAGTATCCCTTCCGTCCCTGAAAGCAGGTATGCCATCAATGGAAGTGAAGTAGGCTTTGACTCGAATTTTCCTAAACCTCAAGGAAATAAACCCCAAGAAATAGTCCTCACTTATTCCTCCGATCACGCCAATGGTACCGGCTATTTGAAAAACATCCTTTTAGGCTATCCGTTTTCTTCCTCCCAACTACCTGAGGGAGTTTATTACAATCCTGATGAGAAACCCTACCCATTGGAATCCACTTTTACAGGCTTATGGGATGTTAGTGATTTTTATCAAGTAAAGGATTTGAAAACCAATGGATCTCAAGTAAGTGATTCAAAAAAAATAGTCGTTTTCGACCCGGAAAACACAACTGAAATAACAAGTCCCAAACAAGTAAAACAAAGAATTGACCTGCTTTCTGGACAACCCGAATTCATTATAATCACCTCTGACCTTCTTTACGGTCAGGCAAAAAGACTTTCTGATTTTAAAAACGCATATGGATTGTCCACTGAAGTAGTCTTGACAACCGATATTTATGACAGTTATGGCTATGGTAACCCAGACATTACAAGCATTCGGAATTTTATAGCTGACTATTGGCAAAAAAGCAGCCGCTTAAAAAATGTTTTGTTCTTTGGGAAAGGCAGTTTTGATTACAAACATAAGTTAGGTGGCAGACCTAACTTAGTGCCTACGTACAGCTCCAGAGTTAGCCTAAACCCATTGACCACCTATGGCTCAGATGATTATTTTGGCATTTTGGAGATGGGGGATGGTGAATGGTTGGAAACCCCAGATGGGGATCACATGATGCAAATAGGCATTGGGCGAATCCCTGCCATCAATTCCAGGGAAGCAAAAATAGCAGTAGACAAAATCATCACTTACCAGACTGGAAATCAAGGCAATTGGAAAAAAAACCTTTTATTCGTGGCTGACGATGGCGACAATAATATACATCTGAATGATTCAGAGAAGCATACTGCCTACCTCCACGACCAATCCCCTGAATTTGAACTAAAAAAACTATATCTTGACAACTTCCCTCAGGAACTAACGGACAACCAGCAAACAGCGATAAAAGCCAAAGAAGCATTTAATAAAGAAATAAAAGAGGGACTTTTGCTCCTTAATTATATTGGGCATGGCAGTTGGCTTAACCTAACTTTTGAAGGGCTGTTTAGTGTAAGTGACATTGAAGACTGGCCGATAACCAATCGGTTCCCGGTGATGGTTACTGCCACTTGTGAATTTGGCAGGCACGACAGCCCTTTTATTCGTTCGGGGGCTGAAGAGCTTTTACTTGCAGAGCAGAAAGGGGTAATAGCGATCCTAACTACCGGAAGACCTGTTTTTAGCAGCATTAATTACGAACTAAACAAAGCCTTTATAGAAGTTGCATTTAAGCAGGGAGAGGCATTGACATTGGGGGAGATTTTTAGAGAAACAAAGAACAATAGTCTCAACGGACCACTGAATAGAAATTTCTCCTTGCTTGGTGACCCTTCATTGAAACTGGACCTCCCTTTATACAAAGCCAGCGCAAAGGAGTGGATAGAGCTGGATACTCAAATAAAGACGGATCGCTTAACTGGCCTCAATCGACTTGAATATAAAGGCAAGGTAGAAGACCCATTAACCGGCGCCAATATTACTCAATTTAACGGCAGCTATGAAATAACCATCAGTGCTCCTCCTCAGCAAAAGGAAACACTTGGCGATGAAAGTCCAAAGACCACCTATACTGATTATAACCAACCTTTGTTTCGTGGTACAGGAAGAGTGGATAATGGAAGTTTTTCCGGAGAAGTCTTACTTCCTGATTTAGCAGCCTATTCTAATGGTGAACTTCAAGTCAGCCTTTTTGCCAGCCATGAAGCCTTAAACCTGGAAGCATTTGGTGCTACTAAAATCGCTACAAACTCAAAATCATCTAACATTCTTCCAGAAGAAATTGGACCAAAGATGGAAGTATGGATTGCGGATAGTTTGTTGAGTAAGCAGGTAATTTCATTTAGAAACACACCTGTTTGGGTCCAATTATTTGATGATTCAGGAATTAGGATAAATGATCCAATGGATCTTTCACTTCAGGTAAATGGTGCTGAAACCATATCGCTAACCAGTTATTACACTGCCATAAACGGGAGTTATGATACGGGCAGGATCAAAGCCTGGGCTAATGGTTTAAAGGAAGGAACAAATACACTTGTTTTCACGGCTATTGATCAAATGGGGAATAGTACCCAGCACATTGAAACGGTGGAAGTAATAGGCAGTAACCACCTCAAAATAGAAAACCTATCGGTTTTCCCAAACCCGGCGAGTGATCAGGTCAGCTTTAAAATATCCCACAACCGACAAGGAGAAACCTTGAATCTAAACTTAAGTATATTTTCTTTGCAAGGAACTGAAATATTTTCTTACCAAGGACGTTTTCCAAAAGCTGAACGGTCAATATTAGATATCCAATGGATATTTTTAAACAGTAAGTCCAAGAATCTAATAAAAGGAACTTATCTTTACAATTTAAATCTATATTCTGAAGAGGATGCAACTTCGGATATATTAGCAGGTAAAATTATTATTCAATGAAAGCAATTAAAAAAAGTTTCCCAATTTTTATTTTTTTGTTGGTATTCGGCTCCTTTCAGGTCGTCACCAAAGCGCAAAATGCTGTGGTACTCTCCGGACAAGACCCCAACAGAAGGGTTATAATTACGGCAGTCCCATTTTTGAATTTCGCTCCTGACAGTCGACATTCAGCAATGGGAGATGCAGGGGTAGCTACTTCCCCTGATGCTAACTCAGCACATTGGAATGCTGCGAAGCTAGCGTTCATTGAAGATGACATGGGATTTTCCCTATCTTATTCTCCCTGGCTGGGAAGATTGGTTCCCGATATGTCTCTAAACTATCTTACCGGGTACAAAAGGATTGACGATGTTTCTGCCTTCGGTATTGACCTCAGGTATTTTAATATGGGGGATATTGATTTAACAGATGGTCGGGGAAACTCCCTTGGAGCATTTAGTCCCAGGGATATTGCCATAGGAGGTACCTATTCCAGAAAACTCTCTGACAACCTGTCTTTAGGAATTAGTGCAAGATTTATACATTCCAACTTATCTGGCAACATTAGTTCTTCAGGAGGCAACGAAAGCAGACCTGGAGTATCAGTAGGTACAGATGTTGGGATTTACCACACTTCAGAAATATTGATCTCCGATAAAGAAGGTGTTCTATCTTGGGGGATAAACCTCTCCAATATCGGACCCAAGATCACCTATAATAGTGCTGATGATTTGGATTACCTCCCTACCAATTTTAGAATTGGAACAGCGCTAACAATACCAATGGATGAAAAAAATAACATCACGTTTGCCCTGGATCTAAACAAATTAATGGTACCAAGTCCACCCATTTACAAAGAAGATGAAAATGGACAATTGGTCATCGACCCCAACACTGGTAAACCTGAAATTGAAGCTGGGAAAGACCCTTCAAGACCTTTAATTAGTGGCATTTTTGGTTCATTTGTGGATGCGCCAGACGGATTCAGTGAGGAATTACAGGAATTGATGATATCATTTGGTACAGAATATTCCTATGATGATAAATTCGCACTTAGGGTAGGCTATTTTCATGAAAACGCAAAAAAAGGTGGTAGAAGGTACTTCACTATGGGTGTAGGGTTTAAGTATAACCGTCTTGGATTTGATTTTTCCTACCTTGTCCCGCAGGTTCAAAACCACCCTTTGGCAGAAACACTTAGATTTAGTCTGCAATACAACGTTCAGAAATGAGTATAGACCGAAGTCTTGCACCCCATTATAGTTTCCCTGAAAAAATTCACCTTAACCCTCCTGAAGTAAGGGTTTTGGCCAATGGAACGCCTTTATATTATATTCCATTTCCAAATATAGATGCGGTTAAAATTGAAATAATTTTCACCCTAAAAAATTCAGACAACACACCGTTTAAACCCTTGTTGCCTTACTTTATGCTACACATGCTATTGGAAGGAACAAATTCAATGAGCTCCGAAAAATTGGATGACTTTTTTGATTTCCATGCGTCTGAAGTCGATGTAATTTCGGGCTATGAAAAGCATGGATTAAGCCTGCTTACTACGAAAAAACACCTTTTGGAGGTATTGCCTGTTTTCAGGTCTTTGTTCACAGATGCAACTTTCCCGGAAAAAGAACTTAACAAAAGGAAATCCCAGAAAAAATTAAGTATCAGCATTAAAGAAGAACAAACCTCTTCTCGTGCAAATCAGTTGATCCGAGGAAGCTTATTCGAAAAAGACCATCCTTTCGGTTATCAAGTCACTGAGAAAGATGTAGATGCTATCAATCAAGATGACCTTAGCCGTTATTACCATAATGAATTTTTGATAGCTCCCCAGATTTTCTTAACTGGCCAACTTTCCAACGAGGAGCTGTATCAAATTGAAAGCTCATTCAGTGATTTACCTTTATCCACTGAACAGCTAATCCCACGACCTACTGGTAAAATTATCCCTTCAAAAAAAGTAGAAAACAAACCCGAGGCCTTACAATCCAGCATTAGGATCGCCAAATGGATGGTACCTAAATCTCATCCCGATTATCCTGCATTGTCTGTTCTTAACACCCTTCTAGGTGGCTATTTCGGAAGTAGGCTGATCAAAAACATCAGAGAAGAAAAAGGGTACACTTATGGCATCAACAGCTTCTTAGGGGATTTGAATGGGAATGAATACTGGATGACTGTTGCTGACGTTAAGGGTGGCTATGGTGAAGTGGTAATTCAGGAAGTTTACAATGAAATTGAACGCCTAAAAACGGAACCGGTAGCTGCAGGTGAGCTCGAAATCATCAAGAATTATTTGGCAGGGAGTCTATTGTCAAATTTCAGCAGCCCTTTTGATCAAATGAATCATTTCCAACAGGTACATTTCCAGGGTCTGGATTTTGATTATTACACACGTCTTCTTGAATACATTACTAATTTTGACGGTAAGGACATATTGACCATGGCGAATAAGTATTTCGATCAGAAAGACATGCTTGAAGTCATCGTTGGTGCAGGATAACAACCGAGCTTAATTAAATGACCTATTGCGCCACTTTTCATACAATGGAGAAAGGTCACATTTCACTTTAGCCCATACATAAAAGAGTATGTAGCTGAAATTCGCTGAATAAAGCTTTTTATAAAGTTTCAGCATCCTCAACGCAATATCAAAATTAGCGGATGCTGTAGCGTGTTTTATTTCGTTGAGTAATCTCAGCCGAAGTGCTTCCTTTTCTTGATCTGTGCTGACCATCCCCGCTATCTTTTCACAAACAATAAAAGTAGAAGGTAGCAAATGAGATATTTTTGATTGGTATTGTTGCTGAGACAGAGAATTTTTAATAATTCTTTTATTTACGCCTAAATAATCTCCGTACACGAAAGGGTACCTAGCAGCCATTCTTACCAGAATATCAAAGTCTTCGTAACTCAAATTTTCATCATAACACCCAATCTCTTTAAATGCCTTTACATCCATGACCAGGGTTGGAGAGGGAATGACATATCTCTTGATCACCTCAGCAAAAACATTTCCTTCTACTATTGGCACATTCGCTTTTCCAGAATTATCTGTTGAATAAAAGGATTGGATTTCTCCATTTGGAAAATGCTCTAACGCATTGCAAAAATAAACTTTGGCTTCACTTTGCTGTAAGTGCTTCATTGCAAACTCAAAATGCCTTGCATTAAAAAAATCATCTGCAGCCAAATCCACAAGGAAATCCCCATGTGAATTGGCAAAGGCCTGATTAAAAGATTTACAATAGTTCATGGGTTTGTCATGAAAGATTGATTTTACAGGGATTTTTTTGGCGTTTCTATCCAACCATAAGTTAATTTCTTGCTTTGAATGGTCACTACTGCCGTTATCTATAATGGTAAGTGCTATGGGCCTGTAGGTTTGAGTCAAGACGCTATCCAATGCCTGGGCTACATAATCTCCTTGATTGTAACAAGTGCAGATCACCGTCACAAGAGGCTTTACTTCTTCCCGCAGAGCAGACCAATGTATTGATTCCTTCATCAGATTAATTCTTATGACTAAATTAGCAAATGAATATTGAGATTATTAAACAAAGCCAATAATAATGGAGGATACTTATCGCAGTATTGACAAACCATCGACAGGTATTTATAAGGAGAAAGGGAGTAAGTTTTTATCATTTGCCTATCCGGTAGAAGACGAAGAAGAAATACAGGAGTTGATTCAACAACTCAAAAAGCAGTATTATGATGCCCGTCACCATTGCTATGCATATATACTGGGAAAGGACATGGAAACCTATCGGGCAAATGATGATGGTGAACCATACCACAGCGCAGGAGACCCTATTTTGGGTCAAATCAGGTCTCAGGAATTGACACAGGTATTGATTGTCGTTGTCAGGTATTTCGGCGGCACCAAATTAGGAGTTGGCGGCCTTATACGCGCCTATAAAACTGCTGCCGCTGAGGCTTTATTATCCGCAAACATCATTACAAAAACCGTCATGGTACCTCTTGCTTTTACATTTGAATACCTATCGATGGATGAAATAATGAGAACCATAAAACGATATGACTTAAAGATAATCGCCCAGAAATTTGACAACAATTGCCTCATAAAACTGGAATGTAGAGAAAGTCTGGTAGAAGAGGTCCTTGCAGTACTATCGGATGTTCCTTCAGCCAACCACCTCAAATAGAAAAAATCTCATCCAAATGCCCCTCTTCCTGTAATTTAAGGAAAATCTCCAGACAAGCCCAGGCATCAGTTGCGGCATAAAGCATTTGCTTGGCGGTCAACACAGGTGCTTCCCAATTGGACACTTGCTCAGATTTCGAAATTCTGATCCCCAACACCATAGCGCTAAGGTTTCTTACGCCTACATTCAAGAAGCCTACTCTCTTTAATTCTTCATTCAAATCAAAAAAAGAATCTGGCTCAAAGTTGGGAGCAATTTTTTTCAATGCTTTTAGGTCATCCCGTACCGCAGCACCTACTTTGACGATATTCGAATTCTCCAATATTGCTTTGGCGCTAGGAGGAAAACCGGTATGGTTAAGCCTAATTAGGTAAGCATTCTCTGTAGTAGAAAGCTGAAGTAAAGCTACATCATAACTTACCCCTTTTCTGAACGCTGGTCTGGTTTCGGTATCAAATCCTATGATTTGACTTGCTTTCAAATCTTGCTCCATCTCGCGAAGCCCTGTTTCATCCTCTACCATTATAATATTCCCTGGAAATGCCCCCAAGTCCAATGCATTCACTTCTTCTTTACTTATTTTTAATGGAATCATGCCACAATTTCTTCTTCGTTGATTAATTTCATTTCCTTTTTAGAGTAGTAGGATATTCCCCAATTGAGATAGCCAAACAATATTGTCATTATTGGACTAATTATATTGAAAAAACAATAGGGTGCATAGGTCAGGGTGGCCACTCCAAGGACCGATGCCTGAGTCGCCCCACAAGTATTCCATGGTATTAATACTGAGGTAACAGTTGCACTGTCCTCCAATGTTCTGCTCAAATTTTCACCCTTCAGTCCACGTTTGCGATAAATATCGGCATACATTCTTCCCGGAACCAAAATGGCCAGGTATTGATCTGATGTGGTGATATTAAAAAACAAGCCAGTGCCTGCAGTAGCAGCAATTAGAGATCCTACAGAATTCACCTTACTGATGACAGCTTCTGCTATTACTTTCAGCATACCGCTAACTTCCATAATACCACCAAAAGCCATCGCACATAAAATCAACCATACGGTATAAAGCATGCCTGACATCCCTCCGGTAATCAGTAATTCATTCACTATTTCATTGGATGTGACAATGGAAGTCTCTCCATAAAGTGCCATCATCACGATTTTAAAAGATTGAAGAGAAACACCACCTTCCAGGTTCAAAAGAGTTGCCAGGTTACGGATCACTTCCTGTTGGAAGATCACTGCAAAAACAGCTCCAAGTATAGCTCCGCATAACAGAACGGGAATAGCGGGCACTTTTTTAATGATAAGTAGAAATATGACTACAGGAACAATAAACAGCCAACCATTGATGGCGAATGTATTGGAAATCACAGCAGAGATTTCTTCCACCTGACCGATCGTTCCCTTAGGATTTCCCATCAAACCTATCACACCAAATATTATTAAGGTAATGGTGATCGAAGGAATGGTAGTTTTCATCATATGCTTGATATGGGTAAACAAATCCGTCCCTGCCATGGCAGGTGCAAGGTTAGTGGTGTCTGAAAGGGGCGACATTTTATCACCAAAATAAGCCCCAGAAATGATAGCCCCTCCCACTAAACCTTCACTAAAACCCAGGGCCTTGCCTATACCCAGCAAAGCCACCCCCACGGTAGCCACCGTAGTCCAGCTACTGCCTGTGGCGACAGATACTACGCCACATACAATACATGCCGCCACCAAAAACACCGTAGGGTTTAAAACCTTCAGTCCGTAATAAATCATTGCTGGTACAATTCCGCTTAACATCCAGGTTCCTGCCAGTGCACCTATCAACAGTAAGATAAGGATTGAAGACATGGCTGAAGAAATACTATTGATCATCCCATCTTGGATCACTCCCCACTTTACCTTCAACCTGAAAGCAGCAATAAGCCCAGCTACCGCAGCTGAAATAATCAGTACCAATTGATTTGATCCAGACAAACCCTCCGTCCCAAATACTTTGATATTGATCACCAGAAGAATCATCAAGAAAACAATAGGAAATAATGCCTCCAAAATGGAAGGTCTTTTTGAGGTATTACCCATGTATGTTTGGTATATTCATCATAAAAGTGAAACTCAAATTACGCACAAGTTACACAACAACTTGTCGAAAACATTTTAAATTCAGCCATTAATTGTTAAACCCAGAATATGCCACAATCATTCTATTCCTTTCTTAAACTTCAAAGAAACTATAGTCATTCTACCGCAGGAAGTAATCCTAACAAAACCAGCCACTTCATTTTATTCTTAGAAAACGTCCCGTGACGCTATCCCTTTGTTTCCCAACGGCTAGAATTTATTCATTATTGTAGCATTAATGAAGATGCCAAATTCGATTTAACGACAAATAAGCAAATCCATTATTTAACATTCAACAGCAAGGTTATTCCTTTGTTTTCTTTATTCACAATTAAGCCCGAAGCTTAATCCAGTTTAAAGTTATAAAAATTTATATGTTTTAGCCTTCTAGACCAGATTCACTTTGAAAATTATTAACGAATCAAAAGTCCAAGGATAAAATTTCACTCGCAGAAATTATATGAATATTAGCGATTTTTTTTTAACTTATAAAGACTTTACCCACCAAACACATTAGTATGAGGAAAATAGATGGTCTATTAGAGGAATACGGCATCAGTCATCAAAACCCTACCAATAAAGCCATTCATTGGTTTTGTGTTCCTGCAATCTTTTTTAGCATTGTGGGATTAATCTACAGCATACCTCCAGGACCATTGACTTATCTGGATTTTCTGTTAAGCAACTTCACCAACTGGGCGACTATTACGTTGGTGCTAGTCTTGTTTTATTATTTTGCCCTCTCCCCTCCTTTGGCTTTGGGAATGTTTTTATTTTCATCCATATGCCTGGCATTAGCAAATTTATTGACCTATTATTTGCCATTCCCACTATGGCTTTTTTGTACATTCCTTTTTATTATAGCTTGGGTATTTCAATTTTATGGTCATAAAATTGAAGGCAAAAAACCATCTTTTTTTAAAGATGTCCAATTCTTACTAATTGGTCCCGCATGGTTGATGCATTTCATTTATAAGCGATTGGGTTTAATATATTAATAAAACTAAAACCTCCATTACACCCTGCGTTAAAGGGTCAATTATTTTCAACTCGACTCCTTAGCGTAGAATTCTTTTTATTATAGTATCTTTCTAACCCATTTCTTTTCAATTACCCGTACTATGAACCCTTTTATATTAGCAGTAGCAGAACTACCCTTATTATCCGACATCGTAGTAATCTTTGGGTTAGCCACTTTGGTAATTCTGCTCTTTATGAGACTCAAGCTACCGACCATTATCGGGTACTTACTTACAGGCGCCATTGCCGGACCTTATGGGCTCTCGCTTGTCTATGCTTCTACAGCTGTGGAGGTTTTATCAGAAATCGGGGTAATATTATTGCTATTTGTGATTGGCCTGGAGTTTTCACTAAAAAGCTTGATGGCCATCAAAAAAGCGGTATTTATTGGTGGAAGCCTGCAGGTGACCCTAACCATTGGTGTCACCGCATTGATCAGTTATTTGTTTGGTTTCAGCTGGAACATAGCGGTATTCTTTGGGTTCCTTTTTGCCTTGAGTAGTACCGCCATTGTATTGAAATTATTGCAGGAATCAGGACAGGTCAACACCATTTCAGGACGTACCACACTAGCTATATTGATCTTCCAGGACATCATTATTGTCCCCTTGGTACTGTTCACCCCTATGTTGGCTGGAGAGTCCGACAACGTCCTCCTATCGCTTTTCTACCTGGCGCTTAAGGGAGGCTTGGTAATTGTACTCACCATCATCAGTGCCAAATACCTGATCCCTCAGTTATTGTACAGAGTGGCAAAAACTAAAAATGAAGAACTTTTCCTTTTGAGCATAATAGTAACCTGTTTTGCTGTAGCTTATGTCACCTCATTACTTGGCCTTTCTCTAGGTTTGGGGGCCTTTTTAGCAGGCTTGATTATCAGTGAATCTGAATATAGCCACCATGCTACTGGCAAAATCCTGCCATTCAGGGAAATATTTCTAAGCTTCTTTTTTGTTTCCGTAGGAATGCTTTTTGACATTAGCTTTCTAGCCGAACATTTTTTACTTATTTTGGCTTTGGTCGCACTTACTTTTATTGTAAAATTTATAGTTACTTCAATTGCTGTAAAGTCATTAGGGACTAGTTATAAAGAATCTTTTATCGTGGCTTTCTCCATCTTTCAAGTCGGTGAGTTCTCACTTTTACTTGCCAAAGAAGGGCTGAAATATGAATTACTGGACAATAATACTTACCAATTTTTCCTTGCAATCTCTATTCTGACCATGATCATTACCCCATTCGTACTTAAGCAACGAGAAAACCTCGCATGCAAAGTACTGAACATCCCGATGCCTCAAAAATTTAAGGATAAACTTGAGCAACAAACGAAGGTACCCGAATTGAATCTTGAGAAAGATTTGCTCAATGATCACCTGGTCATCATCGGTTATGGATTGAATGGGAGAAATCTTTCCCGAGCAGCAAAAAGGGCGAAAATCCCTTATGTAATTATTGAAATGAACCCTGAAACTGTAAAAGTAGAGGCAGCAAAAGGTGAACCCATTATCTACGGTGACGCTGCCAATGCTGTAGTCCTTGAGCACGTTCAAATTCACAAGGCAAGGGTGGCTGTTATTGCCATTTCTAACCAACCTGCAACGAGTGGAATAATCGAAAACATCAGGTTGACGTCACAAAGTGTCTTTATCATTGTTAGAACAAGATATGTCAATGAGATTGAATCCATGCTCAACCAAGGTGCTGATGAGGTCATTCCTGAAGAATTTGAAACCTCTATTGAAATTTTCACAAGAGTCTTGTACAAATACCTCGTTCCAAAAGGCGAAATTGATGAATTCACTATAGACGTTAGGCATCATAATTATGAAGTTTTCCGTACCCCTTCTAATGACAATGCAGTTCCAACATTGGACCTACCGGAAATTAATTTTTCAGGTATTAAAATTGAAAAAGACCATGGAGCATTTATAGGTAAATCCATCAAGGACAGTAATTTAAGAGAAAATTCAGGCCTTAATTTGGTTGCCATCAAACGAGATGGGAAAACGGTAACAGAAATTACGGGCCACACGAAAATTAAGCTGGGAGACATCGTCTATGTGGTCGGAAAACCAGAAGCCTTGGAGCTATTTGAAGAAGAAGTTGGGATAAATTAATCCTAATTATACACACAATCAAAAAAGCCCTGTCAATTATAATTGACAGGGCTTTTTTATTTTTTTATAGCAAAAATTGCTACTAGATAATCAGCATGGCATCTCCATAACTGAAAAATTTGTAATTCTCTTTAATCCCTTCCTGGTAAGCCTTCATGATCAAATCATATCCTCCAAATGCCGAGGCAGTCATCAATAGAGTAGACTCAGGCAAATGAAAATTGGTGATCATTGCGTTGGCAATTTTGAATTCGTATGGAGGGATGATAAACTTGTCTGTCCATCCACTACTAGCTTTTAATCGGCCATTGGCTGTAACAGAAGACTCTATGGTTTTTAAAGGAGTGGTTCCTACAGAAACTACCCTTTTCTTTTGGTCTAGGGCCCTGTTAACAAGGTCCACGGTTCCTTGAGGGATGTCATAATTTTCAGAATCCATCTTGTGTTTCGTAAGGTCTTCCACATCTACCTGTCTAAAAGTTCCCAAGCCAATATGCAGAGTAATTGGACTAACCTCAATACCCTTTATTTCAAGGCGTTTCATCAAATGATGGGTAAAATGCAGACCTGCCGTAGGAGCAGCTACTGCACCAACATGCTTTGCAAAGATGGTTTGATACCTTTCTCTGTCCGCATCTACAACATCCCGCTCAATAAAGTCTTTCAATATCGGTGTCTCACCAAGCGTATCTATGGTCTTGTAAAACTCTTCATCCGTTCCATCAAACAAAAAGCGGATAGTTCGGCCCCTGGAAGTAGTATTATCGATTACTTCTGCAACCAAATCACTGTCCCCAAAATAAAGTTTGTTCCCTACCCTGATTTTTCTAGCTGGATCCACCAATACATCCCATAGCCTTAGTTCCTGATTGAGTTCCCTTAACAAAAAGACCTCGATTTTTGCACCAGTTTTCTCTTTATTCCCATAAAGTCTGGCCGGAAATACCTTTGTATTGTTGGTTACAAAAACATCTCCTGTATCAAAATAATCAATGACATCTTTGAAAATTTTATGTTCTATTTTACCTGTATCCTTATGAATAACCATCAATCTGGACTCATCCCTGTTTTCTGGGGGATGAAGGGCAATAAGTTTTTTTGGAATTTCAAACTTGAAATCTGATAACTTCATATATGTATATATTTAGGAAATACCTATTAAACGTAATTATCGTAAAAAATGCAAAGTTAATAAGAATTAAGCCAGATTCTATTTATATTGTCAAATTGTTTTAAATAATATTATAATTTGATCGTATTTAGACTTATTTGGGAGAGCTTTCGCTTTGCAATGGATGCATTGAAGTCTAATTTGACAAGGACTATCCTTTCTCTATTAGGCGTTACGGTTGGTATCTTTGCTATCATTGCTGTTTTTACGCTGGTGGATTCACTAGAAAAGAACATCAAGGACAGTCTTACTTTTCTGGGAAGTAATGTGGTTCGGGTCGATCGATTTCCTTTTGCTGCCGGAGGCCAGGATTACCCTTGGTGGCGATACTTTAGAAGACCTCCGGGAACGTATGCTGAGTTTACTTTTTTAGATGAACGATTAAAAAGCGCTGCAGCGGTTACTATTTCTGCTAACACAAGAACTACCGTAAAAGCAAACAGTAATTCTTATGAGATGGCCAATTTAGATGGGGTCGTATTTAATCACAAAGACGTCTATGATGTTCCTATTGATCAAGGTAGGTTCTTCACCGAAATGGAAATAAATGCCGCAAGAAATGTTGCCATTGTAGGTGTAAAGATAGGAGAAGCCTTGTTTCCAGGACAAAATCCACTAGGGAAATCATTCAAAATTAAAGGTTTAAAATTCACCGTCATTGGCCTTTTTGTAGAAGAAGGAGAAGGATTATTCGACACCCCTTCAAAAGATGAGGCTTTAATCATTCCTTATGGCGCTTTTTCCAAGCTATTCTACGTTGGAAAAAATGGTCGTGAACCTATAATTGCTGCCAAAGGAAAGGATGATGACCCTGGACTGGTGATGTTGGAAAATGAAATGGCAGGACTCCTAAGGGCAAAAAGAGGTCTAAAACCGACAACTGAAAACAATTTCGCTTTAAATAAATCTGAATTTATCCAAGATGCCGTAGGCTCTATCTTTGCGGTCATATCAATTGCTGGAGGGGTAATCGGTGGATTCTCAATCTTAATTGGTGGCTTTGGAATTGCCAATATCATGTTTGTATCGGTAAAAGAACGCACTGGAATTATAGGTATCCAAAAGTCTCTTGGCGCTAAAAATTATTTTATTCTGCTTCAGTTTCTATTCGAAGCTACAGTCTTAAGTCTAATTGGAGGTTTAGCAGGACTTTTAATCGTTTATGCCGCCACTTTTGTCTCTTTGGGCAACTTGGAGATTATACTCACCTTTAAAAATATTGTCCTGGGATTGGTATTGTCTTCTGCTATTGGTATTATTTCTGGAATAATACCTGCCTCACTGGCCGCAAAAATGGATCCGGTAGTTGCTATCAGAATGTGATCACAACTACCAGATTTTTTTATTCTAAATGAATTTATTTTTCAGCCTTGGGCTTTTTACCAGACTTTGCTTTTTCCTTATCCAATTTAAGTATCCCTGCTTTTTCTTTGATCTTAAGTTCTATTTCATCCATAAGCTCAGGATTGTCCAAAAGAAGGTTTTTTACCGCATCTCTTCCCTGGCCTAATTTATTCCCTTCATAGGAAAACCATGACCCTGCTTTCTTAACAATTTCAAATTCAACACCAAGGTCAATAATCTCTCCTACTTTGGAAATACCCTCACCATACATGATGTCAAATTCTACCACTTTAAATGGAGGTGACACTTTGTTCTTGACCACTTTTACCTTGGTCCTATTGCCTAGAATATTGTCTGGACCATCTTTAATTTGGCCTATCCTACGAATATCTAGTCGAACAGAAGCATAAAATTTAAGTGCATTACCACCGGTCGTGGTTTCAGGATTGCCAAACATCACACCGATCTTCTCTCTCAGTTGATTGATAAAAATACACGCACAACCTGTTTTATTGATGGCCCCAGTAAGCTTTCTTAGCGCTTGAGACATTAATCTGGCCTGAAGTCCCATTTTGGAATCTCCCATTTCGCCTTCAAGCTCTCCTCTTGGAACCAAGGCAGCTACAGAATCTATGACAATAATGTCAATGGCTCCGGACCTGATAAGGTGTTCCGTTATTTCTAGTGCCTGTTCTCCACTATCTGGTTGGGAGATTAGCAAATTCTCAGTATCTATCCCCAGTTTTTCCGCATAGGCTTTATCAAAAGCATGTTCTGCATCTATAAAAGCAGCCAATCCGCCTGCTTTTTGCGCCTCAGCGATGCAGTGCATAGACAGTGTAGTTTTTCCGGAAGATTCCGGTCCATAAATCTCTATGACTCTACCTCTGGGTACTCCCCCAATGCCTAGCGCCATGTCCAAACCTAAGGATCCTGTAGAAATAGCAGGCACATCAAGAACCACATTATCGCTTAATTTCATTACAGTCCCTTTGCCGTAAGTTTTCTCCAACTTATCCAGCGTAAGCTGTAGGGCTTTTAATTTTTCAGTATTTACACTCATATTCTCTCTTCAGATATTCGCTAATGTTCATTCCTAATGTGAAAGTAAACATTAGGGAGTTCATTAACAACTATTGAATAACCATTGTTAGCGCAATACATTATAGTACATTTGGATAATCAAACATCAGTGCTTGAAATCCACAATGGTATGAACTTTGAAGTAAACCAATTAAAAAAGGCATGATCATGTACCTTCAATCTTTTATTATAGTGCTACTGTTGTTTTTTCAAACGGCCTCATCAAGTCAGTCCAATGTCAAAAACAATGAAGCGTTTACCAAAGGAGAAACGCTCACATTTAACGTGAGCTATTTCCTATTTAATGCTGCAGAAGCCAAAATGGTCATTGATGATAACATCCATTATATCAATGGAAAACCTACCTACAAAGTTGATGTTTACGGGAAAACGCTGAATATTTTCAAGCTGTTTTATGTTAAAGACAATTGGGGAAGCTATATTGATACCGCACAAATAATTCCTTATCGATCGTATAGACATATCGAAGAGGGCAATTATAGAAAACATGAAATCATTGATTTTGATCATGAGGATCAAGTAGCCAGCAGGAAACTGTTCGATAGGGAAAATGAAAATATAAAGGAAAGAAATACCTATGACATCCCCTACCAGGTACAGGACATCGTCAGTGGTTATTATTTATTGAGGACGATGGATTTCACAGGATTAAAAAAAGGTGATAAAATAGACATCAAAGGATTCTTTGACGAGAAAAATTATAACTTAAAATTAACATACGAAGGGATGGATGATATTTCCACAGATATTGGAGATTTTGACACCTATATTTTCAGCCCTGAAATGCCGAGCAATAAACTCTTCCGGGGTAAAAAACCCATCAAAATATGGATTACTGCCGACCAAAACCGTATTCCTGTTAAAATAAAGGCGAGTATGTTTGTCGGTTCTATTAATATGGAGATCGTCTCTGCTGAAGGGCTACGAAACAAATAATTAACATTAAGTTAAAACTAATTTCACATTGTATGCAGTTTTATTTCCGCAGCTATTGGCTATTTGGACAGTTCAGGTGTCAAACACTTAATTGTTTTTTATAATCCTTATCTTTGTGACTTAATTAAAATAAATTGTTTTTTTAGGAAATCAAGCAATGGGTAACAATCAGAAGCAAAGGGTATTGGTAGTAGATGATGAGGAGGATATCATTGAAATCTTAACCTATAACCTGGAAAAAGAAGGCTATGAGGTTAACTCAGCAGGCGACGGAATTAATGCAGTAAAAAAGGCAGCAATTTTCAAACCTGACATCATTCTTTTGGATATCATGATGCCCAACCAGGATGGCGTAGAAACCTGCAGACAGCTGCGCGAAAACCCTGACTTAAAAAACACTTTTATTATTTTTCTCACTGCCAGGTCAGAGGAATACTCAGAAGTGGCAGCATTTGATGTGGGTGCGGATGATTATATACACAAACCTATCAAACCCCGGGCCTTGGTAAGTCGTATTGCAGCTTTATTTCGCCGTGAAATTAAAAAAGAGGGTGACACCAATAAAATCACCATTAAAGATTTAATAATAGACCGAACCAGCTTCACCCTGCTAAAGGATGGGGAATTAATCGTGCTTCCAAAAAAAGAATTCGAATTGATCCACTTTCTAGCCAAAAACCCCAATACGGTTTTTAGTAGGGATGAATTGCTGAAAAATATCTGGGGAACCGATGTGTTTGTATTGGCGAGAACTGTAGATGTACACATCCGTAAAATAAGAGAAAAAATAGGTGACGATTATATCTTTACTGTCAAAGGAGTGGGCTATAAATTCAATTCATGATTAACACCTCCAAAGGTATTGCATTTGGGCTGGCCATATCCATCGCTTTGCTATTGGTAGCCTTTTTATCCCTTTTAGAAGCCTCCAATTCTATAATACTTTTGGCTGCTGGTACCTTGACTTTTTCTATTGCTTACCTTTTGATTCACCTCAGTCTTGAATTCCTTATTTTTAGAGAAATTGGCAATATTTATAGTGTGCTGGAGAAAATCCAAAAAAAGGACACCACCTTTAATGCCTCCAATAAAATAAAAGCTTCTCTCCCACCTTTAAAAAGCATTCAGGCGAACATTCATGACTATGCCGCAGCTAAAAACAGGGAAATTGAAATCCTGCAAAGGAATGAAACCTTCCGAAGAGAGTTCATAGCGGACATATCCCATGAGTTGAAAACCCCCATTTTTGCTGCTCAAGGTTATATTCACACCTTAATGGATGGCGCAGTAGAAGACCATACAGTAAGGGACAAATTCTTAAATAGAGCGGCCAAGAGTCTTAACAACCTGGAGGATTTAGTACAGGACTTGATCACACTAAACCAGATAGAAAGTGGGTTCATCAGGTTTCATCCAATCAATTTTGACCTTAAAGAAACCATACTTGAGGTCATGGAGCAACTGGAAGGCAAGGCCCAGAAGAAGGGCATCAGCATGGCCTTCCGATATGACAAAGAAGCAAGTTTCCAATCGTACGCAGACAAGGATAAAATATTCAGGGTTTTACAAAACCTCGTTTCCAACGCCATAAAATACAACAAAGAGGCTGGTTCCGTTACGATCCAATTAAATGCACATAAAAATCACCTGACGGTAAAAGTAAAAGACCAGGGAATCGGCATTCAACCAGAAGACATGAAGCGAATTTTTGAGCGTTTTTACAGGGTAGAAAAAAGCCGGTCGAGAGAAAATGGAGGTACCGGACTTGGTTTGGCCATTGTCAAGCATATTTTAGAAGGGCATCAGTCCAAGATAGCGGTAAGTTCTACCCCAGGAAAAGGCTCTGTTTTTAGTTTTGAGCTGCCTCATGCCGCCAAAGTTTTGGAGGTGCAGGGAGCCAAATCAAAAAAATAAACCCAAGTGTTTTCAATAAGGCTTTTTTTTATTGGCTAATTTCGGAACTTTGTATCGAAACACAACGGTATGAAAAAGATCGATTTTAAATCATTGGTAGTTAAAGAAACTGATGATTACCTAATAGTCAACAAGCCTCCTTACTTTTCTACATTGGAAGACAGGCATGAGGCGCAAAACATGCTTGCTCTTGCCAAGCAGGAATTCTCAGATATTCAGGTATGTCACCGGCTGGACAAAGAAACATCTGGCTGCCTGGTTTTCGCCAAAAACCCTGAAGCTTATCGAAATATTGCGATGCAGTTTGAGGACAGGAAGGTGGAAAAAGTATACCATGCTGTGGCTGATGGCATCCATGACTTTGATGGCGTAATGGTTGACAGGAACCTTACGGCCAGCAATAACGGAATCGCACGAATAGTAGTGAATGGAAAATCTGCGCAAACCATTTTCAAAACCGTCAGAACTTATTTTTCACATACCCTTATCGCTTGTAAACCTATCACCGGTCGACTTCATCAAATTAGAATTCACCTGGCTTACCTGGGTGCTCCCATTTGTGGTGACGAGCTTTATGGTGGCAAGCCATTGTTCCTATCCAGTCTTAAACGCAAGTTTAACCTGAAAAAAGACACAGAAGAGCGCCCCATCATGCAGCGGGTGGCCCTGCATGCTTTTGCCATTTCCTTTACAGACCTTTCCGGAGAAAAAATAAGTGCAGAAGCACCTTACCCCAAGGATTTCGCGGTAATGATCAAACAACTGGAAAAAACCAGTAAATAGTAAGGGAGTTCTTAGGTAAAAGTGGTTTCGCTGACCTTTTCCAAGGCTGGGATTTGGTTTTGCATTTTAACATAGGTTTGACACCCTGTACTGAGGGATTTCGCCATTTTAGTTAGGCTGGGTAATTTGATTTGACCTCATGCCCGTTTTTGACAAGAAATAAACGTTGTGATTTTGTCAGCATTGTTGCAGAAAAGAGCAACAATACCGCCAAAATCATATCAACTGATAATTTACTAAACCAGTGGCTGACGCCACTGGCTACAAAAATATCACCCCTACCGGGGTTTAGATTACGAACAAGTTATTACGTGGCTTAAAAAAATCAATGGACAGGGTCGCTTTACCCAAAGCTGCTCTCATTACAAAACTTCACACCCTGAAAGCTTATTCGTCAGTAAATATTACTTCGTCAAGGTTGGTGATTTCTAAAAGCAATCGGCACTATTAAACCCGATGGATACAACAACTTCGATGACTTCGACAAGCTCAGCCACCGCAGCCACCGGAGTCAACTTAGATATCGCAATTACCGGAGCCAGTGCACTGGAGACAACACAGCCACCGCAACCACGGGATATTCCTCAGCCAGTATTGCCAATCCCCACACCGAATATTATATAATTAAGTTAATTCTGAACTTATTATACTCATCATCCCAGGCCTGGAGGGCCTGAACAATAATAGCCGTGGGTGGCAACCCACGGATTGGGTACATACAACAAACACTACAACCCCGGACGGGGTTGAACAGGAACCTCTATCAGCCTAATCAATTCCGATTCTCATTCTTTTAACCAACCAAAGGTAAAACTGTAGCTTGATCTGGTTTGTGCTTAAAGATCACCGCACTTTGTTCGGGGAATGTTTTTAGGACATATTCATAAAACTGATCCTTACAAGTGTGACAACCATAGTCCAGCACAATAACAAATGAGGTAAATTGATCGCTTTCCATTCCTATTCGCTCCATATAGGCTTTGCCCTGATCAGTCTGGCAGCTCAATAATAGTGGCATTATCAAAATCAACTCGGCAATATCTATAATCGACTTTCTTCCTGCATTTTTCAACATCAAGTTATATTTTTAAGGTACGCTGATAAAAAGCTTAATTAAAATTTCACCATAACTAATCACTGATATCAAACTTTATCATTTTATAATTTAGGTGGTTTTCATCAAAATTAGGATTAAAAATATTATTTGTTGAAAGATATAGTCCTTGTTCTCCAACGAAAAAATTATAGGCACCAAAAATCTCGTACTCTTTAAATACAGTTTCTCCAAGAATATTTAAATCAGGGTCTAAAACCATTACCCCAACATCCTTCCTAAACCAATTTAAATCTTTTATCTTTTCCATAGAAAAATCTTCTGGTATTTCCATACCAGGAAGGAAGATCCTATAGAATACATCACGGTACTTATCATAGATAAGAGACTCGTACCTATCATAGATCAATCTGTCAATGTATCCCTTGGTTTGATTTTCAGGTAATTCATTAACATATAAAAAGTTATTGACATCATTTGATTTGACCTCTTTTCTATCAATTATTTTATTAGTAGTCAAATCAAAAACCTGGATTTGATGGTCATACCAGGGAGCGATATACAATTTATTTTCCCTTTTTGCCCAAGAAAATTCGGCTAGTTTTTTCCCCTTATTCCAGAAACCGTCTGGGTAAAATACATCGTACCATTCAACACTGTCAGTATCGATATCGTAACTAAAAAATAATTGATGGCTTTTGATATCTTCTTTATTCATATTGTGGTGATCTGCAAATAATGGTTGAGTTCCATAGACTTTAGAGCCATTTTTAAATAGCGCCCTATGTTGAAATGCAGACAGGTACATTACAGGATTCAATTCATTTTTGAATTCTTTTTTAAGTTGAACTTCTCCTTTTGCGTTTAAGAGTATAATACTTGAAGGACTGGCCAAATTCCAGATACTGTCTTCAGATGTTAGACTACCTCCCGATATTTGTCTTATTCCATCCTTTTCTTGAAATACCAATGGTATTTCCAAGACAGGTTTGCCAGAATCAAATGCCAAATAGTTATAACTTTTATTGTATCCATTGTAAATAAATAAGTAATTCCCTGAATCTGATTCAATGAGTTGAGTAATACCTGGATTTGAAGGAATGGTACCAGTTATGGGAATAGAAACAGACAAGTCTTCGTAATCAAGCCTTTTATTCTCATTGTTGCTTTCACAACTAAAAAATAAAACAGTAAGCATTAAAAGAATAAATCTCATATTTTTTTTTTTTAAACAAGACAAGTGATTAAATTTTGTTCTAAATCACTTGTCCTACTAACAAACATTAACACCAATCGCAAATACACGGGGTAGTATTTACAGGTGCCAAGCAACCTGGAAATTGAGGATGATCAATAAATTCACACCATTCTATTTCTCCTTGTGCAATTACATCTGCACTTTGAGTAGAAACAAAACCTAAACCAATCAATGCTCCCAGAGAACCTAAGAAAAGAACTGGTTTTTTAATTAACTTTTTCATAAATAATAAAAATTTAAATGAAACAATTATTTAGTTAAAACTAAAAAAAAAAATGAAACTACAAAATTAAACCGGTCCAATATTCTTAAAAAACAAAATGACATCACGTAAAAAACGCTATTTAACAATATATTATTTCGTGTAAATTATATAAAGCAACTACCATATTGACATGATAAATGTATTTTTACTTTTCGGGAAACAATATTTTAATTTTTATAAATAATTTTACCTACCCAATATATTTTATATATAATTATTTCAATTTTATTTATAGAATTAACTATTAAATAATAAAATTCCCCTAGGAGTAGTTTAGAACTACTCCCATTTATCCATTTTAAAAGAATACAAGGCATTTGCAATGCCGGTCCCACAAGAAAGGATCAATAAATCCAAAAGCATTATATTAATAAATTCTAATTCTTCTCATTCCCCCACATCAAAGCCAACCACCATGTACCTTAAATGGTCCTCATCATAATCGGGACTGTTTTTATTGTTAAGCGAGAGGTATAAGCCTTCTTCTCCGACAAATACATTAGAAGAAGCATGTACTTGAAATTTATCAAAAACATGCTCACCTATTACATTCAAATCCTTGTCCAAGACCATCACTCCTCTGGGAGTAGTTTAGAACTACTCTCATTTATCCATTTTAAAAGAAATTGAGGCATTTGGAGGCCGGCTCCACAAGAATGGACGAATAAAATCAAAGGTATTTTAATTATAAACGCTTCTTCTGCTCATTACCCCTCCTCAAACCGAACCACCATGTACTTCAAATGATCCTCATCGTAATCAGAATGGTTTACATTGTTAAGCGAGAGGTATAAGCCTTCTTCTCCTACAAAAACATTAGAATAAGCGTAAACTTGAAATTTATCAAAAACATGCTCTCCTATTATATTCAAATCCTTATCCAAAACCATCACACCTGTAAAAGGTCTGGAGTGTCTTAGCATCCTTAATTTTTCTATCGAATATACCTTATCGTCCTTATATCCCGGATAAAAAAACCGATAAAAACAATCTCGGTACTTGTCATAAAGGATTATCCCATATAGATCATTATTTAATAATTTTGTTAACCCTTCTTCGTGAGTTCCCGGAATCTCATTAGCATAAAGAAAACTATTAACATTATCCGACTTAACTTCCACCTTATTAGTTACTTGTTCCTTTTGCATATCAAACACTTGGATTTCATGGTCGTACCAAGGAGCTATATAGAGTTTATCCCCTCTTCTTACCCATGAAAAGTTAGACCCCTTTTTTCCCTTATGCCAATAATCCTCAGCATAATACACCTCATACCATTTGGTCTGATCTGAAACCATATCATAACTATAGACCAGAGAATGTTTTTGGATGTCTTCCTTTCCCATCCCATGATGATTCATAAAAAGCGGTTGCATACCGAAAACCTTATCACTGTAGCGATGAAGCCCCTGATGAAAGTCAGAGCCTACATAAGTAATATCAGCCTTACCTGCAGGTATTTTCTTTTCAAACTGGATTTCGCCATAATAATTCAAAAATGATATGCCATGCGGGCTAAATGTTGTCCAAACCTTATCCTCTTCCAGGCCTGCAATTCCGGAAAGTCTGCTCATACTATTTGGCCCATCGTATTCCAATACAATTTCCTTGGCTACCTTTCCGTTTTCCAAATTCAAAAACTGTAAATTCTTTGAAATATGGTTCAGATAAAAAAGGTATTGGCCGGAGTCCGATTCTATCAAATGAACATAGGCCGGGTTAGATGACATCATAACCTCAGGCTTAATTTTCACTTCCTTAACCTTTACTATTTCCAGCAATTTATTTCCTGCTTCTCCCTGACATGAACAAAAAAGCAAGAGGCAAATGGTAAATACTTTGCAATGTGTCAATAAATTTTTCGTAGAAATAAGCATATAAAGAGTTTGTCAAAATGGAGTTTCCCCTTATTAAAGGTCCCATATAAAGCCTCGCATCATTTAGCCTCAAGAGAACTAAATCTAAACAATTAAGAACTAATATCAAAGTTTAAAATTTCTATAAACTTTGATTTGAAAATTTAAGGCAAGAGGTAGAGAAAATCCGGCTTGGTTAAGGGCTGAATAGTTTGGTTTGATCTATTGCGCGTTTTTGATAAGAAATAGACGTTGTGATTTTGTCAGCATTGTTGCAGAAAAGAGCAACAATACCGCCAAAATCAAGATGGCGCTATAATTTTCACACCAAGGGCTGGCACCCTTGGCTAATATATTGCGCCCCTTCCAGGGCTGGAAAACAGGTAACTTTTCCGTTAATTGCTCTCATTACAAAACTTCGTACTCCCCTGGGAGTAGTTTAGAACTACTCCCTACCATCCATTTGAAAAGATTACGAGGCATTTGCAATGCCGGCTCCACCTTTCAGTGCCAGGATTTGGTTTTGCATTTTAACCCATTGACCTAATGCGCGTTTTTGATAAGAAATAGACGTTGTGATTTTGTCAGCATTGTTGCAGAAAAAAAGCAACAATACCGCCAAAATCATATCAACGGATAATTTTACTAAACCAGTGGCTGACACCACTGGCTACAATAATATCACCCCTGCCGGGGTTTTGCGCTTCGAAGTGGTTATTACGTGGCATAAAAAATCAATGGGCAGGGTAACTTTTCCCTAAGCTGCCCACATCCCATCACGATAACAACACATCCTGAAGGCTTAAGCATAAGCCAATATTTCGTCAAGATTGGTGATTTCTAGAAAAGCTGGGCAATTTTAAACCTGATGGATACAACGACTTCGATGGCTTCGATGACTTCGACAAGCTCAGCCACCGCAGCCACCGGAGTCAACTTAGATATCGCAATTACCGGAGCCAGTACACTGGAGACAACACAGCCACCGCAACCACGGGATATTCCTCAGCCAGTATTGCCAATCCCCACACCGAATATTATATAATTAAGTTAATTCTAAACTTATTATACTCATCATCCCAGGCCTGGAGGGCCTGAACAATAATAGCCGTGGGTGGCAACCCCATAGCCGTCAGGCTAAGTGTGTAAACGTTTGATTTTGAGATAGTTTATCTTTTTTCTTTTCAAGAATAAATTCCATGGGGGCTATTTTCAACACCCTAATAAGGATTTTCTCCATCTGAACGGGATCTTTCAGTGCCATTCTGAGTCTTTGAGCAATCCGGGTTGCATATTTGTAAAACTTCCAGACACTGCAGAGTATTCTTTCCCTTTTGTAGATCTCATTTCCCATCCATTTAAAGATCCTCCAGTTTAGGAGCAGCCAGATCAGTTTGCTATACAATTGACACTCAAAACGTTCTATTTTCATTTCCTTGATCTGGTCTATTTTCGCCTGAGATTTCCAGACCTTGAAGAGGAGTTCCAGCTGCCATCTTAGTGTATAAACTTCCCGTACTTTTTCTGTATCCAGGTCCTTTTTGTCCACATTGGTGATGAAGAAATTGAGCCTACTCTTTGCCCTGTACTCTTGGGACACCTTGTACTTGTAGTGCTTACCCTTTTCTGTTGCCTTTCTTATCCTCTTTTCATAGGTTGCATTATCGACAGGCATGATGACAAGCCGGCAGGGAAGTTTGGCTTTTTTACCCACCAACACGTTCAGTTCCATGTGTGATAAATTGCGTTTTTTCATTATCGCATATAAATTCTTGAAATCCATTTGTTCGCACCCGTCTTCGGCGGTATATACTACAGTCTTGGCGGGAAGTCTGTTGAGGAAAAAGGCCCCTCCCTCGGCAATTTTTTCTAGGTAAGGGAGGCTACAATAGCCAAGATCCCTGATGAAAAGGTCGTTCTCGCGGATGTCATCAGTAAAATCTCTGGAATCCGACAGGTCGTTTTTAAGCCCGTCGGTCAGCCTGAGATCCATTGTTTCTCCGCTGAGCATGTCATATTCGTACTGGACGCTGATCAGGGACTCGCAATTGTCGGACTTGCCCCCGTTGCCACCGCCCCCGTGTCCCTTGTATTTATGGGTAAAGGCTTTTGGAAGAGGAAACTTCGTTGAATCTTTTATCCTCACCCTGTTGAAACGGGAAAGCAACCCCCCAAAATCTTTACAAGTATTAAATTCGGCGGAAAGTAGCCGGTCTAGTATCCGGCGGAAGAAAAGTACGGCTCGGTCATTGAACCTGTCATCAATTGCCTGTTTTGTGATCCCCAGCTCGTATTCCTCCATAAGATCCGAACACACATCCATGAGGCTGAAAGATTTTCCTAAATGATGGGAAAACATCAGGCTCTCGAAAAACAGGTGGGGCTTAAGTTTGGATTTTCTTTTGGAAAAACCTGTTTCCTTGGCAAGGCAGTCAATAATATCCGGGTTGAAAGATAAATTAAATTTTTCCGCTAAAACTCTAAATTTTACTGGTAATTTTCTTTAATTTTTGGTCTTTTAGATGGAAATTATATGTATATTTAACTAGAAAAAACAGGGGGGTCAGTGGGCATAGCCGTCAGGCTAAGCTAAATTTTAGGTTACAAAATAATATTTGGTGTATATGCACACCAAGCCCGGTGAGGGCTTGGGAAGTTTTATTCCTCATAATCATATTTTTTTTGAAGGCCTGTTTAATGTTTAGGAGAAGCAGGCCTTTTTTCTTCTTTTTCTTTATGTTCAATATAACACTTAAACACCTCATTTACAAATGTTTAATCGTAAATATTCTTCCAAATTATACCTTCCTTTGCGTCTTTCCTGAATTAGGAAATCCAGACAATTGCTTCTGGTATTCTTTATAAAATCCTCCATTTGTCTGCCACTTCCAGAAAGTAGTTGACGCCATTTTGGTTTGTTTTGTATCCAGGCTTTTGCAAACTTCATTTTGCTGACAAGCACTTGTTTTTCCTTCCATATCAGACTTGCTAAACTGTAGTACAGTTCCCATCCTGATAGGATGAAGAGTAGACTGGCATATAAATAACACTCCAATCTATGGAGCTGCATCTTTTTAAAATGATGGAATTTGAAATAACCCTTCCAGGTTTTAAATACCAATTCTACCTGCCATCTTAATCGATATAGTTCGTGGATCTGCTTAATAGTTAAATCCTCCGGTGGTACGTTGGTGATAAATAAATTGAGTCGGAGAAAGGCCTTGTATTCCTTACTAATATTCCTGCCTTTTTTAATCGCATGTTTCTTTGCTTTGCGAAGGCGCTCTTCCACTACCGCATCAGGCAGTAATTCCAGAAGTAGCCTAACGGGAATCTTCTTTGGTCCCATGTGCACCTGTTTTTCCAGATAGGGCTTTTTACTTTTTGCTATTTCAGCATACAGCGAAATAATATCTAACCTGATATATTGCCCTCCCTTAAGCTCATAAATAGTGGTTTTAGGTCTGAGACGGCTGATAAAGAAGGCTCCTTTCCGGTGGATCAAATCCAAAACATCCATCACAAAATACCCTAAATCTCTTATAATCAGGCTATTTTTGGAGATTTTGTCCACTTGGTCTCTAGCTGCTTTTTGATCTTGATATTTAGCATGGTGAAGAGATAAAGTCTTTACATTTCCGCTTTTAAGATCAAATTCAAACTGCAAGTGGGCTCCTGCCTGGGAAGCCCCACCTCCATTTCCCGGGTAACTATCTTTTAGATGCTCCGGAAGTTGGAAACGAACCGAATCTTCAATAAGCACCTCTGTAAACCTCTCTAGGTTTTTCCACGGTAATTCACAAGACCATTTCTGTTTGAGTTGTTCTTCAAGTAGATACTTAAAGAAAGCCACCGCCTTGGAATTGAAGCGTTCGAAGAGACTTTGTTTGCGCATCCTAACTCCTTGATTCGTCTTCAAATCTACCAAGTGATCGTTTAAACTCGTTTGACTACCACTAAAGCATTGAAAAAGGACAGACATCAAAAACGATTTTGGATCAATCTTTCCTTTGCGTTGTACAAAGCCTGTTTGGCGAGCAATACGCTCCAACGACTTTGAGGTGTACATAGACTGGATTATTTTGAATTTTTTGGATATTTTCGATAATTTGAACTGTTCTTTCTTCCTCTATGTCAGTACCTTATGACGTTTTAGCCTGACGGCTATGGGGTCAGTGGGGATTGCATTTTTCTGAATTAATAAAAAAAATACCAATTGATATGAAAAAAAGGAACAAAGATCCCAAGGGGGATCTACGTTTTTATTTAATTAACTCATTGTCAATGATTTAACCCGTTAACTTGACGGCTATGGGGTGGCAACCCACGGATTTGGCATATACAACAAACGCTGCAACCCCGGACGGGGTTGAACAGGGACCAAATTTTACCCTAATCATTCAGACAGACCTGATAAATCGGCTTATCCTCTTTACCTCTTTGAACCCTCTCACATGGATTACTGTTACTATAAAGACAATTAGGCAAATTTAAGGGCTGAGATTATGATCAAAATCATAAGCAAAGCAGTAATCATAGTTTTGCAAACAAGGTGCATTTAAACAAATAAATCCTTACTTTTGCATTCAAATGGCGAAAGCAATAATTCACATATCGCTCTCCTTGATGATCTTGCTCAACGGCTTGGTTTTTTCTGTCATCCAGATGGACTTCACCATTAACCGCACCTATATCATTGAGAATTTTTGTGTGAATAAAGACAAACCCACGCTGCATTGCGATGGGCAATGTTTCTTGGCAGAGAAATTAAAAAAGGCCCAGGACCAAAAAGAAAACCAAACCGGTGGCATAGAGTTTAACAGAGACTTTGGCATTTTTATTTTACAAGAAGCCTCTATATCATTAACTACCCTTCCATCCACAACCCTAAATCACGGAACCTCCTATCAGGAAGCCTACAGGGTTTCCCAATTCGTGGATATTTTTCACCCGCCCAAGGCAATTGCCTAAATTTCTTTGACAGCGTGCCATTTAATTTAAAACACGAATTAGAACAGTTGTTGTACATTTTGGTTTAAAGCCTTGAAAAGCAGACAAGGCTTGCAGCTTAATCGCTTTAACACCAAAATTATAATCAAACTTGCTTTTTCGACGTTTCTTTGGAGCAACCTGTCACATTTTCTATTATTCTACATTGGCTGGTATAGGTTATGTCACGATACCCAATTACGTATTCTATTGGGATAGTCATGGTTTGTACGTCAATTTGGGCATGCAAGGAAGAATTGGTTGAAGAACCCCTTCCCGATAACACCGAAATTGAATTACAACATCCTGATTATTTCCCTAACAATATTGCTTCCCCAAGCGACAATCCACTCACAGAGAAAGGTGTTGAGCTAGGCCGCATGCTTTTCTATGAAAAACAACTGTCACTGGACGGCTCCATTTCATGTGCCTCCTGTCACCAACAGTCCAAGGCTTTCACTGATGGCGAGCAATTTAGTCTTGGCGTAAATGGCACCATTGGCGTGAAGAACGCCATGTCATTGGCCAATTTGCATTGGACATCCAGGTTCTTTTGGGACGGGCGCGCTGAGACACTGGAGGAGCAGGCCCTTCAGCCAATTTCGGATCCTACAGAAATGAACTTACCCATTGAGGAAGCGGTCGTGAGATTGCAAAATGATCCGGATTACCCAACACGCTTTAAAGCGGCCTTTGGAACGGACCAAATAAGTGCTGAACTGGTCAGCAAGGCCATTGCCCAATTTATGCGGACGCTTGTCTCCGGAAACTCCAGGTTTGACCAATGGATCAAAGAAGAGATTGTCCTTACCGATATCGAGCAGTTGGGAATGGAGCTTTTCTTCACTCACCCGGAAGCATCTATAGCCTTGCGGGGTGGAAACTGTGGTGACTGCCACCTGGGTTTTTTAACCTCTGGGGACAGAAACGATTTGTTGGGATTTCACAACAATGGCCTGGATACCGATCTGAATTTAGAAACCGGTTTAGAGGCGGTCACGGGAAAATCGGAAGACAAGGGGAAATTCAAAGCGCCAACGCTACGCAATATCGCACTAACCGCACCCTATATGCATGATGGTAGGTTTAACACTTTGGAAGAAGTACTGGACCATTACAATGAGCATGTGGAAAGCAATGCGACTTTGGACATCCTTATGCTGGAAGCCAGCAATGAAATCGTTGAACCAGGACAGCCGGTAAAACTACATCTTACTACTCAAGAAAAAGAGGCCATTATCGCCTTTTTACACACATTAACAGACGAGACATTCATAACCGATCCGGCATTTTCGGATCCTTTTAATTAAAAAATCAGATGAAAAAACTAGCTATTATACTATTGGCCATTATAGGCTTTACTGCTTGCAAAGACGATAAGGAAGAAATGCCTGCAGAAATCCAGGTGAATTTCGAATTTTCCCATTTTATCAATGGAGAAGAATTGGTATTGGAAGGAAAAGCTTACACGCTACCTTCAGGTGAAAGCTTTATCCCAAGTAAATTCAAATACTATATCTCCAATATCACTTTTGAAAACAGCCAAACTGGCAACTCCTACACTGTTGCAGATGGCTATTACCTAATTGATGAAGCGGGAAAAAAGGAAATCTCATTGGAAGTACCTACGGCTAACTACGACAAATTATCCTACTATGTGGGTATTGACAAGGCAAGAAACCTATCCACAGATCAGATAGGTGACCTTGACCCTAACAATGACATGGTTTGGAGCTGGAAAACTGGTTACAAGTTTTTGGTATTAGAAGGAGAATGGGAATATCAGACTGCTGACAGAAGAGGGCTTGTAGTGCATATTGGCAACAATGACCCGGAGTCTGAGATTAATTTCAAAGAATTCTCCTTTGACTTAAGCTCTGAAGGCTTGTCTTTGGGCAATCAGGCAATGGTTGATCTTGATATTGAGGCCGAAATAAGCAGCCTTTTTACTGGCGACAGTGATCTTGTTGTTCATGAGCTTGAAAGTACAAGTATTATGGGAGGACCATTGGCCATTACCGTAGCCAATAATTACCAGAAGAATCTTTTCTCTATCAAATAAACCATTGTCATCCTTCATATAAATGGATTGCTACAAAATCAGTTTGTCTTTTATTTTGCTAGCAGCAGGTTTTTTAAACGCCTGCTTGCCTGTAAATGAAGACATGGGAAATAAAGCACCGGAATATTTTGTTCCGGTGCCCTCTCCCAGTCTTCAGCAGGAGGACTTTCCCCAACCGGAAAGAAATTACCTCAGCAAAGAAGGGGTTGAACTTGGTAAAACATTGTTTTTTGACCCCGGACTTTCTGCCAATGGAAAAGTTTCATGTGCAGGATGTCACCTTCCTGAAAAGGCTTTCAGCGATGGACTGGCATTGACCAATATTGGGGTCTCAGGATTGGCCTTGCATAGGAATTCACCGGCCTTATTTAACCTGGCTTGGCATGATGGACTCTTTTGGGAAGGTGGGGCCAATGATCTGGAGTCCATGGTTTTCGGTCCTCTGACACATCCCGACGAAATGGCAGCGGACTTAACCGAAGTCCTTCAATACCTTAATAGGAATGAAACTTACCCTAGGCTATTTCAGGAAGCATTCCCCACAGATAGCATTACGAGCGCAGCCATCGCCAGGTCCCTTGCCCAATTTATGCGGACACTTATATCCGATGACAGTAAATATGACCAATGGAAAAGGGAAGAAGCCAGTCTCACATCAGTAGAATTGAAGGGCTATGAAGTATACAAGGAACATTGCAGTAGCTGCCATAAGGAGGGTTTGTTTACTGATTTAAGCTACCATAACAATGGACTAGACAGCAGCTATCCCGATCCACCTGAATTGGAAGGACTGTATCAAGGCAGGTACCGAATCACTTACAAGGAGGAAGACATGGGCGCTTATAAAACTGCTTCTCTGAGAAACCTTTCCTTTACGGCTCCCTACATGCATGATGGCAGGTTTGCTAATTTGGAGGAGGTTTTGGATCACTATGAAAGCGGCATTAAGACCAATGGGACTTTGGCACCACAACTTGAAAATGGCATTGTATTAAGTGCAGCTGAAAGAGCACAATTACTGGCTTTCCTTAACAGCCTAAACGATTATAATTTTATTACAAATCCAGCCTACCAAAAATAGGTTTAAAACTATGAAAAGACTCACTATTTTAGCGATCACCCTGTTGACATTGTCCTTTTTACCCAAAGAGGCCAAAGCATGTGATAGCTGTAACTTTTTCGAATACAGTCTCTTGCAAAACAGAAGCTATTTTGGACTTTTTTACAGGCATCGTAATTTTAGCGGTTACAATCAATATGGCAATACCTCTCCCCAAGTCACCACTGCTGGTTTGTCAAATGCTGTTTTTGAAAACAGCGCTACTAATAGCTATACGCCCAATGCAAGGATGTTATCCACTACTATCCCTGATCATGTGGTTATGCACGAACCGGAAGGCACAGGACTCTATGTCAACAAAACAAAAATGGATTGGGAAACTTATGAAACGGTGGAACTTAGAGGAAACTTCATGTTAAAAAACAACTGGAACTTCGCCTTTCTCCTACCCTATGAGTCCAACCTGGTATACTATGAAAAATTGCTAGACCTACCCAATCCCGTTCAGGACACCACCATAAGCGTAAAAGGTTGGGGAGACTTGACTTTAGCAGCTGATTATATCCACTATATCTATAACCCCAAGGCAAGGCATACTTTCCGTCCGGGGATAGCCGTCACTGCTCCCACCGGACAATCAAGACAAATAGCCAATGCTGAGCAACTTTTCGACCCAATTATTCAGCCAGGTACAGGTTCCTGGAGTTTGATTGGAAGGATGAATTATCAATTGTTCTATACCAAGACAGGAGCCAACCTTTCGTTCAGCTATAAAACAGCCACTGAGGGGAGTCAAGAGTACCAATTTGGAAACAGTTTCAATGGATCTGCTGTGGGCTTTCATCAATTCACCTTTCACAACAATTGGATTTTGGTCCCTAACCTTGGTGGATATTTTGAACATTCCGCCAATGATACTTGGAAAGGTCGAACACAGGCACTTACTGGCGGTGATGTGGTATTTGCACAGGCAGGAACAGACCTCAACATAAAAGATTGGACATTGAGTTTTGTTTGGCAAACGCCTTTGTCACAAAACCTTAACGGGAACCAAATTCAACACCAGGATCGGTTGAGTTTTGGTATTATTAAATCCTTTAAGTTGTAGTAAAGAATTAAGATAAAAAAAATGTATTTAAAAAAATTGATACTTTGTATTACTTAAAAAATCATTAAAAAATATAAAAATCAAGCATGAAATAAATCATGCGGAAAGAATTCATCAAAAAATCAATTCACTACTTTCTTTTCGGCTTTGACACTGTTCCAAAGTAAATACCCAAAAACCAACTGGGGGATTACAAACAATAAAACATGTAAGGAAGTTACCCCTTTACTAAGAGATATATTCAGTTTAAAAAAATCAGCAACAACCAAGATCAATACCAAAGTTACCATGGTATAAAGATGGGCCGTCATTATTTTTTTTTTGCTTTTCATAATCTTAAAATTTATTTTATTAGAGCTACTAAAAATGATCAGTGCAGTTATTTACACGTGAATACAGAACTAATTTGGGGCATTTATTTGATAATAACAAATCATTATACAGTACGCAACACCTTTGAAAGTCAATGTTTTAGACAATTTATCATTACGAAAAACCATAAATGTAAATCGTTTAACATTAATTGCATTTCACCTCAAAAAAACTTTTTGAAAAAAAAATCACATGGCTTTCGACCGGGGACGTACACCTAAAAAACTAATCGATTTAAGACAAGATCCTTGACAAAGATTTCAACGATTTGATTGAATCCTTTGTCATCAAAAACCTACCCTAAACATATTCGATAACGAGCTTCATATATAAATGAATTAAACACAGGACATCCAATAAAGCATTAATAGTTGGTTGATCTTTCTAACAGAGATCCATTTGAACTTACCCTTTGCTGCATTTAACATACCTACTTCAAAGGCAGCATTGCTTGATCCAATAGTTTTGTCAAATTTGTATCTACCATGGCCTATGTCAATGACAGGGTCGCTTTCCAAACTGCACTTATATAGAGTATCCCTAGACAAACATGGCTAAATCTAAAAAATCAATCTTTGGAACAACCAAAAACAGGATCAAAAAAAAGAGATTGTTTTTCATGCGAAATTAAGTAAACAGTAGCTGAAGACAGTGAGTGTTGCCAATTTTGGGAATAGTTTCTATGATTAGGCAAATGGCATCCATCCCTTAAAATTAAGGTTAGATATCTGTACCAAATCAAGGCATGTGTTTTAATCAATCAGCAAAGACCATCTGGGACAATAAAGTTACAAGCCTTAATTGGTGTTTTTTCTCCAAAGCTGGATACCTTACATTTTGTCTGGTAATGGACTTTGCCACAAAACTTTAACCAGTACCAAGTCCAACACCAGGATCGATTGATTTTAGGTATTACCAAACCCTTTAAAGGATAGTAAAGAATTAAGATAAAAAAATAAAAAAAAATGTATTTGAAAAAATTAGTGTCTTGTAAGCTTCAAAAAATTTACAAAAAAAATAAAAGTCCAGCATGAAATTAATCATGTTGAAACATTTCATTAAAAAATCAATTCAATACTTTTCTTTCAGTTTTTACACTTTCCCAAAGAAAAAATCCGAAACCAAGCTGAGGTACTGTTATCAATACAATATGAAGAAAAGTTACACCTTCACTAAGAGAAATATTCAATTTTAAAAGACTGGCGACAGCAAGTATTATCACTACAGATACCAAAGCAAAAAGATGGGCCACCATTAATTTTTTTTGACTTTTCATAATCTTAAAATTTACGTTATTAGAGCTATTAAAAATGATCAGTGCAGTTATTTACACTTGACTACATGACAAATCTGGGGCATTTATTTCGTAATAACAAATCACCTAACAGTGCTTAACACCTTTGAAAATCAATGTTTTATACTTTCAACCATTACGAAAAACCTTAATTGCAAATCGTTTTACTTAAATTGCATTTCACCTCAAAAAAACTTTTTGAAAAAAAAAATGATTTTTTTTATTTAATGTTCATTGGATAAGTTGAAAATGGAAAAAATGGTTGATTTCGAGGAATTAAACATAAAACTACATGGCTTTAAACCATACAATTAAATGATCCCCTTTGAGTGATCCCGAAATAAAAAGGTTCATTAAAAAAGGTAACTTTTATTTCCTTGAATACGGTCGAACTATAATTGACCATTATTCAATTGGTCCAGAAACACTTTATCATATCCAAGTATGGTTTTCTCAATAAGCCCCTCTTCATTGATAAGAATGAAAGTAGGGTAAGCTGATACGCCATACATTTCCGCAATTTCTTTTGCCCCTGCAATTACGGGGAAAGGGACAAGAAATTTTTCAACGTAATCGATTACCTTATTTCTGGAATCAAGTGGATTTATGTACAAGGCCAAAACATTATTTGGCAATTGATAATCCTTTTGGTTAAAATGATGGAGGGCTTGAAGGCAATACCCGCAGTTTATTACTGAAAAATTCAGTAGTACTTTTTTACCCTTGAACTCTTCTAAATCAACGGTATTATTTTGCAAATCATCGGCTAAAAAAATAGGGGCAACCTGACCAAGGGCCAGCATCTTCTCTTCATACTCACTCCCATAAGCGACAGACTTGTAACCTTCTGGATAATCATAAGTAAGAGACACACTTGATTTTTCAGCATTAAAGTCAGAATATTCATACACTATTGTTTGATTGAGATCCCCTTTAAAATAGTTTCTGCGTTCAAACCTCTCTAGTCGCTTCGATTCACTATTAATGAAAATGCGTAGCTCTGTATAAATTGTGTTACCGTTTACGATGGTATCACTTTCAACTTTAAAAAAATCTCCATACGATTCCCCACCAATAAGCGTGTCTTTATCGAATTTCCACTCCGATTGATTTAGTAAGGCTACTGGTGAATAATTGATGTATGAATTACCATTAATTTGGTGTTTTATTTCTTCCTGTTTTTCTGATGGATAAAAAATTACTTCCTTTTGGGCGTGATTTACTATCCTATATTCCCCGTTGGTATATATTTCATCGCCCCTTTCTGATTTTATTAAAAAATCATAGCCTATAACACTGTTATCAGCATTACTAAATACAAGCGAAGCAATTAAGGTATCGTATGTCCCCATGGGGTTAGGGTAATACGCTTTTTGAAAATAGCTAAAGTACTTTTGATCAGACAATTTCATTTTAGCTTTGTTGAAAATTTTTTGAGGATTGTCAGAACAAGAATTAACTATAAACCACAAGAGGGTCAAGGTGATGTATTTTACTATTTTCATGGATGTATTTTTTAAATTAAAATTAAGGAAATTGGTTATTACTTGACTGAGGCACTTTGTCTCACCACAATTGCATAAGCCTAACTTCAAATCAATAGAGCCCAATAAATTAATGAATACAGTTAACTCTGGATAAATGATTAAACTTGGACTTTCAAAAGGATTTTTAGTGATAAGGGGCATTGTCCTTAGGCAATCTTGCTATTTGGAAGTGACCCTATCAGATAATGGATATTTCTTCAGTTTAAATAATTTCTGTAAATACTTTTTGCATGATTTGCTTTAAGTTCATTTCACCTTTGCCATAGGCCAACAAATCTTTTGCTTTGGCTGAAATCTCAACAGTTCCTGGCAATTGGCAGGTATTACAACTGGGCATGTTTAAGCGCAACAGCACTCGCTCATTTGGAGCAATGGACTTAATGGTTTTTCCGTAGTTGATAAACTGCTTGGTAATTTCCTTCAAAAAATCGGGGTAAAGACCAACTAACTTGTCATCTCTTTCTTTTTCGCTTATATTTCTAAGATTTAAAGTAGGGAAATCATAAAACCCTTTGTTTTTCCTTATCGAAGAAAATAGATTAATGGAATAGATTACTCCAAAACCTGGGAGAATCTGAACGGACGGTTTTTGTTGAATATAGTAGTTTTCTGACAAATCTATCTGATACAATCGCTCAAGAATTGAAGCGAATACCAATAAATCTTGTGCAATTTTAGTGGTATCCAAACTTGAAAATTGAATGCGGGTTATGGCCTCTTCCCTATTTATTTTCCCAGTTGTAAAATCAGTTAAATCGGCTTTAGTAATAGCTGCACTAACATTATAATCAACCTTATGGGTGTCATTTATATTGAATGCCAATCCAGAATCTTTGTTTTCAATTAATACTACCATCAACTTGTCATCTGGGGCCATTTGAGATATAAGTTGGCCATAATCCAGCAAATAAGTTATCAAGTTTTCTTTCTCTATATTATTACCATCTGACTTAAAACCTTGGATGCTTTTCGTTACAGACGACGTTTTCCCCAAACCAATTTTGGATTCAAAGGTTTGATCTCCATTGAAACTTTGCATGTTGATCGCTCCTTTTGTTGGTACCGTAGTACTATCTATAATAGGTTGGCTATTATACATGTGAAACCCATTAAACACCTGGTCTCTAATATCAATAGCTATCATTACCCCAAAACCTTTGATATACTGGGAGCGCATTTTATTAGAATTACCTGAATGTAATCTAAGGCTATTTTGGGGTATTGGCTGGTCCATATCCAAAACCATCACTTCTCCATTTGAAACTATTGAAAAGGCCTGTGACTTCCCTTGGGGAGTAATCAAACCTTTAAGAATGGTTTCCGCCACCTCGATGTCTTTTTCCATCAAGTTCTGGTCAATTCCCTGAGCCATGAGGCCTTGTGAAAAAAAGAGCAGAAACAACAATAACATACGGTAGGTTTTCATATTTATTCGTGTTTAAGGTTACCATTGAGGTAATAATGATCAGATAAGTATTTATTTGTTTCAGCTAGTAGGTTTTCTTTATCTGCCTCTATTCCTGCCAGTACCATCTGAAGGTACAATAGGTCGTATTCCCGAATATCCTTCATCTCAGCCATCATAACTTTAAGGATTTCGTTGCTTTGCAATAGCTGTTCCTCCCCTAATTCAACCACTAGTTTTTTGTGGTATTCCTTATTAATGGCTTGCCCATTTTCTATTGCCACCTTCAATTTATTTGTTATGTTTTTTTCCAATTGATCAAGTTCCTTCCTAACCAATAATTCCGGAACCTGGTATCCTTCTGATAGCTGATCTAAAATTTTTATTGAGACCAGCCTTTCCTGATCGAGAAGTTTTTCTATATTTTGGATTCTCGCTTCAAGACCTACTGATGTAGCACTTACGTTTGGAATTAGTTGCCCATCCGATTCCATAAATTGCCCCTTATTACCAAAAGTTATAAGTAGGCCGTTCGAATTTGAAAAAACACTCAAGCCTGTAACCTTGGCTGTGAAAATTAATAATCCGACAATTACCCCCAGGATGGCAACCAGCCTTACAGCTGGCTTTGACAAAAGGGAAGCAGTTGGTGTTGGAAGTAATAAGGGAGGGTGTACAGGAACATCTTCTAAATGGTTCAAATAACCACGGATTCGCATAAAGTCTTTGTGTTCTTTATGCAAGTCATGGTTTTCCGCTAATTCCCCTTCTACCTCCTTCTTTTCGTCTGAGGACAATTCCCCATAGAGGTAAGCCATTAATCTATCTTTGTCAGTGCTATTCTCCATAATCAAAGCTATTTTGATTGATGTTCATTTTGTTTAAATATTTTCTTAGGTGTTTGAATGCATAATACAGCCTGGATTTGACTGTATTTTCCGAAACACCCAAAATTTCTGCTATTTCTCTAAATTTCAATCCCTCAAATTCTTTCATAATCAAAACACTTCGTTGTTCTTCTGACAACTCCATTAACCCCTTTTCAAGACATAATTTAAGTTCCTGGTCCATCATTAATGACTCAGGATCACCCGAAGGTGAAATATAATCTGAACGAAAATTTCCCTGCGCTTCAGGAGAGTAATTTATACTTTCATATCTTCGGTTCGTTGCTTTTCGCCTTTCCCCAAGACAATGATTGTGTAGAATAGTATACAACCAAGTTTGAAATTTGGCAGCATCTTTTAATCCAGGCAATTTGAGCCACACTGTTATGAAAGTTTGCTGACTCACTTCCATCGCTGCATCATAATCACCTAGTATCCTTAAAGAATAATTAAACACTCTTTTGTACCAAGTCTTCACCAATAATCCCTGGGCGATGGGATCTCCTTTTTGAGCCCTTTGGATAATCTGATCGTCTGGATTTATTTTATTCATTGGAAAGTCTACTATGTACAAATGATCTAATGCTAAGATGCTTTCAAAGCCAATTTAGTTTTACTAGCTGACATTTTTTTTCTTTATTTTTTTATGAGCGATACAAAGGCCCCATTTTTCATATAAATTTCATACAAGGATCCAATTTTTCCCTTACCTGGTTTCTTTCCCGATAATTGATGCTATTTTTGTACTTTGGAAAGAGAGGCATGACATATCAAATCAAGGCGTTTGAAAACGGAATCAGAGTTGTACATCAGGAAGTAACCAGTACCCGACTGGTCCATTGTGGGTTTATTCTTGATATCGGCAGTAGGGATGAAACTGAAGATCAGGTAGGATTGGCGCACTTTTGGGAACACATGGCTTTTAAAGGCACAAAAAAAAGAAAGGCCTTTCATATCTTAAACAGGCTTGACTCTGTCGGTGGCGAGCTTAATGCCTATACTACCAAAGAGAAAATCTGTTTCTACGCAACTGTATTACAGCAGCATTGGGACAAAGCAGCAGATTTACTCTGTGACATAACCTTCAACAGTACTTTTCCACCCAAACAAATAGAAAAAGAGCGACAGGTTATATTGGAAGAAATGGCCATGTACCGGGATTCACCGGACGATGCCCTTCAGGATGAATTTGACAGTTTGCTTTACCCCAACCATTCCCTGGGCTACAATATTCTGGGTACAGAGAACTCGGTAAAAAATTTCACCCAGGAGGATTTCATTAATTTCATTGCTCAACACATGGATACCTCTCGAATTGTGGTCTCTGTGGTGGGCAATATCAGTTTCAAAAAAGCCCTTAACCGGTTAAGTCCTTTATTAAGTAATATTCCTGCTACTGAAAGTTTGGTAAAAAGAACCCCTTCTCTGGCTTACAGGCCACAGTCCATCGCTTTCCAAAAGGACATCACGCAGGCCAATTGTGCCTTGGGCAAGCTTGCACTTTCAATAGATGATCCTAGAAGGTTTAAGCTTCATTTGCTAAACAATATATTGGGAGGCCCCAGCATGAATTCAAGGCTAAATATGGCTTTGAGGGAAAAACATGGTTTGGTTTACAGTATTGAATCAGTTTATCAGGCATTTACAGATACAGGTTTTATCGGGATCTATTATGGCACAGAAGAAAAGGCAGCCGACAAAGCCCGTAAAATCGTCTTAAAAGAAATCCATCGCATTTGCACCAAAAAACTTGGTAGTATGCAACTGCACATGGGCAAAGAGCAGGCCATAGGCCAAATGGCCATGGCAGAGGAAAACTATGCCGGCTTGATGCTTGTCTATGGAAAAACACTTCTTGACAAAGGGAAAATTGAACGGCTTGAAGATATTTTTTCAAGCATTCGCTCTTCTACAGCCGAAGAGCTTATGGAGTTGGCCAATGAAATATACGATGTAGATAAATTTAGTTTTTTAACCTATCTACCAAAATAATTATGATTGACGAAGACCTATTAAACTATTGTGAACAAAATAGCGGTAGTGAAGACGAGCTGCTTCAATTGATCCGTAGACAAACAAATCTTAAGGTGCTAAAGCCAAGAATGTTATCAGGGCACTTACAGGGGAAAATATTGGAAATTCTGGTGAAAATGAGCGGGGCCAAAAATATTCTAGAAATCGGAACGTATACAGGCTATGCTTCTATATTTCTTGCTCGGGGATTGGGCGCTACAGGCAAATTGACAACGATTGATATCAATGAAGAATTGGAAGAAATGGTTCAAGGTTTTTTCAATCAATCAGGCTTAGAAGACAAAATCGATTACAGAATAGGAGATGCGCTTGAAATTATCCCTACGTTGTCAGGGCCTTTTGATTTTATTTTTATTGATGCAGACAAGCGCAACTATGTCAATTACTATAATCTTATCGTTGATAAAATTAAGCCAGGAGGTTTAATTTTAGCCGACAATATTTTATGGTCTGGAAAAGTCCTGTCCAAAAACCGTAAAAAAGTTGACAAGGATACAGCAACTATTCTCGCTTTCAACGAGCAAGTCAATGCTGATCAACGCGTAGAGAATGTAATTTTACCGATAAGAGATGGCATCATGCTTGCCAGAAAGCTTTAACCGGAATAAGAATGAAAAAAACAGTAATTGCCAGCATTTTATTTTTTCTAAACATTTGCCTCCCGGTTTTTGGACAGGTACCACAAGTACCTCGTGTCATAGACTTTGCTGGGCTAACCTTAAAACTTAATGATGCAGCCCGAAAAGATATTCAGGCAGATGTGGATGCTCAATATAGAAGTGCCTCTCATTTTCAGGTAAAATTGGACCGGGTAAATCTTTATCTGCCCATTATAGAAAGAGTGCTTAGGGAAGAAGGAGTACCTGACGACTTTAAATTTCTAGCCATTCAGGAGAGTAGTCTCATTTCAGATGCGGTATCGACATCAAATGCTGTTGGTTTTTGGCAATTTAAGAAAGGTACAGCAGAAGAAGTCTTCTTAAGGGTGGACAATGAAGTAGATGAACGAAAAAGCATTGTTTCCTCCACAAGAGGAGCCGCGAAATACTTAAAAAAACACCAAAGGTACATGGACAACTGGGCGACAACGCTGGTTTCCTATCAAATGGGATTGGGTGGAGCAAGAGGTTATTATAAAGACAAATACAAGGGTCATCGAAGTATGGACATCGATAGGAATACCTATTGGTACCTTAAGAAGTTCCTGGCACACAAAATCGCCTACCAGGGTCAATTAGGAAAAGTGGTGAGCAATGGGGATTATTTGCATGAATACCCAATTCAGGGCCCAGCCAATCTTAAATCTGTAGCCAAAACACTAGGTGTAAGCGAAAATCATTTAAAAGAATACAACAAATGGTGTTTGAAGGGTAGCATTCCAGGTGATCGGACCTACACTATCACCTATATTTTAAAAGGGATAGTACCTGAACGGCCTTTACTTACCAATAATACTCCCTCCACCAACGATAACGGCCTACTTCCTGTAAAATCAAATGCCATGGGCTTCCCTAAAATCTCAGGGGATACCGGGAATTCAAACCAGCCGAATCAAATCAAAATAAATGGCATTAAAGGAATTGTTGCGATTTCCAACAACCAAAGCCAACTTGCCATTCAGGCAGGAATAAGTGAAGGGAAATTAAGAAGGGTAAATGATTTAAAGCCATCAGATCCTATACAAAGAGGTGGCTATTATTATACTAAAAGCAAAAAAAGCAAGGCAAAAACACCTGAGCATATCGTTCAACCAGGAGAAACCCTCTGGGGAATCTCTCAATTGTATGGCATCCGTAAACACTCTCTGATGGCAAAAAACAGGGTCTATAAAGACGAACAACTTCTTCCCGGCATGGTGTTGCGTTTAAGAAAATATTACAAAAAGGATGAAGCAATTGCACGGGTTAAGTTAACTCCTGCACCAGCTCAGGCAAAATCTGATCAAAAGCGTCCTCAAAGGACGCCTACAGCCAAACCTCATGCGCCTGTGGCTGTGCCTGATAAAAAGTCAGAAAACGCTCCACAAACCCAAATACCTACAGAAATAAAGACTGCATATAGAGAACACCAGGTAAAACCGGGAGACACACTCTATTCCATCTCCAGAAGTTATGGTGTCACAGTAGATGAATTAAGAAATTGGAACAACATAAGTGAAGATAATATCCTCTCTGTGGGACAAAAACTGGAAATTAGAAAATAAATAAAATAATTGACTGTATATTTGTAATCCACCGTTTATTCGCCATGCACACAAGGATTGTTTTAATTTTATTTTTACTATTTGCTACAAAAATCAGCTTTGTACAGGGTCAGGACGCATTGTCTAAGGCAGATACTGTAATCATCGGTGGTGATACACTTGTAATGCTGGGAGATTCCTTGATTTTCACCACAGAAGTAGAACCTATTTATTGGAAAAATGGTGGCAATTTCAATTTTAGCTTGCAACAAGTAAGTCTTAGTAACTGGGCTGCTGGGGGAGCAAGTTCTTTTGCTTTAAATACCGGGTTACAACTATTTGCCAATTACAAAAAGGAAAACATCATCTGGGACACCAAGTTGAATATCAATTATGGGATTAACCGCCAGGCAGGAAGGGCTTTTCCTACAAGAAAATCCAATGACAACTTTATTTTCATTAGTAAATATGGCCGGCAACTAAGTAAAAAAATATACCTCTCCACCCAGATTGATGCGCGAACACAACTGCTGGAAGGTTATCGTTATTTTCGGCCTTCAGGTGCTGAAAGAGATAGTAGAAGTCGACTTTCTGATTTTTTAAGCCCTGGATACGTCCAGTCTTCCACTGGTTTGAATTACCAGACAACTTTTAAAAACAACGGCAAGTTTTCTTCAATCTTGTCTCCTTTTACCGGAAGGTTTACTGTCGTTTTGGATGATTCTCTGAGTATGGCTGGAGCATTTGGGGTAATACCAGGAGAAAAGGTAAGGCCAGAAGCAGGTATTTCTTTGGGTTCTTCTGCTGATTTTCAATTGATGGAGAATGTAAGATGGAAAATGGACCTTAACCTCTTTACCAATTATGAGAAATTGGGTAACACAGTAGTCAATTTCAATTCTGTAATCAGTTTGAAGGTGAATAAATACATCACCACTAGAATTGAAACCATTATGATTTATGATGAAAGTGTCTATATTTCACAAGATGATGGTCCAGCTACACGTGCCATACAACTCCAAAACCTGCTAAATTTCGGAATTGCTCTAGATTTTTAACTAACCTCTTAGATTTTAATAAAAAACCTGTTTCGCCCTACCTATGGAGGGACAACTTAAAATTATTTAGCATCACAGTGGCGTAAGGGGTAATTACTGGAAAGATTGGCACCTGGCACCCTCTTTCAGCTTTAAAAATCAGCTTGTAAGCCAAAGCGTTTTTTCAATTCTTTTAGTGCAGGTGACTTCTCCATCAGATAGGTTAATTTCTCTCTGGATGTATAGAGGTTTTTTAAAGGGTCTTTTACTTCTTTAGTAATTTCAAACGTCACCTCTACATCAGGATGCCTCAGCTTCCTTCTCAACATTCCCGTAAGCTCTGGTTTTAATTTAGGGAATAAGTCTTCATGTAGCCCTGAGCTAAGCATAAAAACGACTTCTAACCCCCTAAGTTCAAAAGGTTGGCTGAGTAAAGCCATTTCCATGTTTTTATGGTCTTGCTTAAATTCAACCAATACTTCTTCAAAAACTGTTTTAACTGTATCCGAGTTGAGTGGCTGCCTGGGGAGATCCTCATTCACCTCAGAGACTTCCTCTTTTACCGCTTCTTTTTTGGTCAATTCTTCCAGTGGCCGGTCCTTAATTTGTTTTTCAACAGCTTTAAGATTGGATGGGATGGTAATGGTCTTTTTTATCGCCGAGACAGGGTCACTATGGATAGAAGACTTTGAATATCCTGGATTCTCAGCCTTTATTTCCGTCTCATTCGTTAGGCTTTTTTTTTTGCCTCCTCCCCTGCCACAGCGGCAAGTGAAATGGCATGGGGCAACTTCGCCAATTTCATTAAAACCAACTCTACATGTAGTCTTTGGTTTTTACTGGTTTTATAGGACAAGTCTGCCTGGTTGCAAATATTTAAGGCAGACAATAAGAATGAAAAAGGACTCTCTTCAGCTTGCGCTACATACCTGGCTTTAGCAGTGTCAGAAACCTGAAGTAATACGACCGTATCCGGGTCTTTACACACCATTAAATCTCTGAGGTGTTCACTAAGCCCCACTAAAAAATTATGTCCATCAAAACCTTTTTTAAGGATCTCGTCAAAAATCAATAATGCTTTAGATATACTCTCTTTAAGCAATGCATCTGTTACTTTAAAATAGTAATCATAATCCAAAACATGAAGATTATTGATGGTTTCCTTATAGGTAACCTTTTTACCCGCTGAGAAGGTAACAATTAAATCATAAATGGAAAGTGCATCTCTAAGGGCACCATCTGCTTTAGTAGCAATTAACCTTAATGCCTCAGTTTCATAATCTACCTCCTCTTCTTTAGAAATATATTCCAAATGCTGGCTGATATCTTGTATCTGAATCCTATTAAAATCAAATATCTGACAACGAGAAAGGATTGTTGGAATAATTTTATGCTTCTCAGTGGTAGCGAGGATGAAAATAGCATGTTTGGGAGGCTCTTCAAGTGTTTTCAAAAACGCATTGAAGGCCTGGGTAGTAAGCATGTGAACTTCATCAATAATGTAGACCTTGTATTTGCCTTTCTGGGGCACATACCTTACCTGTTCTACAAGGCTGCGCATATCATCGACGGTATTATTAGACGCCGCATCCAATTCATGCACATTAAAAGAACTGTTAGAGTTGAAAGCGGTACATGAACTGCATTCATTACATGCCTCTCCATCCTCTTGGCGGTTCTCACAATTAATAGTCTTGGCCAGAATTCTGGCGCAGGTAGTCTTACCCACTCCTCTTGGCCCACAAAACAAAAATGCCTGAGCCAAGTGCTCATTTTTTATCGCATTCTTTAGCGTAGTGGTAATATGGCTTTGCCCCACCACACTCTTAAAGTCCGAGGGTCTATATTTTCTGGCAGAAACAACAAAATTTTCCATCACCGCAATTTATAAAATTAATCGAACTTAAAACGCTCTGCCCTTCCTTTTTAGCCCTCCACTTTTGCTAACACACTGGAAACATGATTATTTAAATATTATTTTAAAGTCGAAAGAATAGCAATACCTTTTATTGGACTTAACCTAATTCAGGTCCGGTTATCAAGTAATAGCTTTCAATATTGCCATTAGTAGATTGAGGGGGAATAAACATTCTAATCAACTCTCGTTGCTTTGTGAAGCCACATTCTTCAAGCCATGGATTTAATTTTGAATGATGCTCTCCTAAATCTAAGACCAGATCACTTCCTTGAAAATCGATTAAAACCTTATTGACAAGCATTTGGGCTAGTGCATCATTTGAGGCGACCAAAGGCCCAAGTTGTAAAAATTTACTCCCTGGTCTACAGAAAACAAATCCAACTATTTTTGCTTCTCGCTTAATGAGAAAAGCTCCCTGAGGAAAACTATTGAACAACTGAACCAACACCTCTTCCCTGTCGGCTCCAAATACCTTCTTGTCATAGGACAGCACCTCAGCAAAATCTTCCTGAGCCACTTTCAGCACTTCATCGGTAGGAATTCCCCTCAATTGCAATACCCCTTTAGGTCTAATCCACCTAAAGAGGGAATATTCTTTGACAAAGCCTAGTTGTTCATACACCTTTTGACCTGCAGGAGTTGCATCTAGTTTTATGCTTTGATTTTCACCTATTCGCTGGATAACTTCATGCATAAGTCTCTTACTTATGCCTTTCCTTCTGTACATCCTGTCTACCAGCATCATTCCAATCCAGGCCAATTTACCTTTATAGGAAAAGGAACAAACGGTGCCTACTACTTTATCTTCAGCCACCACTACCAGGCATAAACCAGGGTTATTTATTAAAAACAACTCCCAATCAGCTCTGGTTTGGTTCCACCCTTCCACTGATTTCAGCCTCATAGCTGCATCCAGGTCTTCTGCCTGCATTTCTCTTATAAATAATTCCGAATCCATAATTTTAAAGACATCTTAAATTGAAATATAAACCAGTAAACTGGAATATTTAACTGCATTTGGGGAAATTTTTCATATTTTAGAAATTCGAACCCACAAAACCCAACAATAACCCAGCTATCTATATGGTGAAAATCCTGATAAAATTAGAATTATTAAAAAGGATAAGAAGCACTTCTTTTGCTAGAAGTTTGACGATTGGCATATTTATGCTATTTATAGGTGTTTTATTATTAGGCTACCTGCTTCTTTTGGGGCTGTTTCTTAATAAGCTGATTACGGAAGTTCTGGAAAAACCTGATGCCATTTACTTTATCAACAGTAACCTGCTGTATTTCTTTTTGTTAGAGCTGATTTATCGTTATTTCATCCAACAGCTTCCTGTAATTAATTTGGAAAATTACCTGCATTTACCCATAGCCAAATCGGCTATCATTCACTTCCTATTGGTCTGCAGCTTCCTTTCTCCACTGAACATCATTGCATTGTTAGTCTTTGGGCCCTTTGCTATTATAGAACTAAGGGCAATTTATGGCGCCGCTCCGGCTTTTGCATGGCTAGGTGCAGTGCTACTTACCAGTTGGTCCATGCATTGGTTTGTCCTTTGGTTCAAACAACGATTTGAGGACAGTCTTATTGGCACGCTGGTCGTTTTCAGTGCCTTATTGATAAGCATAGGTTCGAGTTATTTAGGACTCTATGATTTAGGAGCCTTTTTTGAACCTGTTTTTACTTTTGCACTTGAAAACCCAGTACCTGTTTTCCTTTTGGTCGCGGTTTTGATTTTAAGCTATTTTCTGTGTTTTGCCTTCTACAGACAAAATGCCTATTTAGAGGAACTTTCGGAAGGAGATCATCTTCAATTTGCCAACCAGGACTTAGGATTTTTATCCAAATTCGGGCTCGCCGGTGAGATGGCAAATTTGGAATGGAAATTAATAATCAGGCATAAAAAGAGCCGTACCTATCTTACCTTATGTCTACTATTTCTGCTCTACGGATTGATATTTTACAACAATCCTGCTTATGTGCAAGAAAGCGGATTCAGCTACTTATTTATATTTGTAGGTACTTTTATTACAGGAATATTCATGCTTCAATACGGGCAATTATTTCTAAGTTGGAACTCGCCAACCTTTGACTTTTATGTGCACCAAAAAAATGGTTTAAGGGCATTGGTAAAAGGAAAATACCTTTTGTTTACAGGGATTTCATTTCTATGCTTCATACTCTCTGTACCTTATGTATACTTTGGATGGAATGTATTGCTTATCCACCTGGCTACCTTTTTGTTTAATATGGGTGTAACCATACACCTTGTAATTTACATGGCACTATGGAAACCCAAGCCGATGAACCTCAACAAGGGCTCTGTATTTAATTATGAAGGCATGGGTATCTCCCAATTCCTAATGATCATTCCATTGATAGCTGTACCCTATGCGGTTTTTCTTCCTGTGGCATATTGGTTTGGTGACTATTCTGGATTGTTAGCATTAAGTGTTATAGGCGGATTTGGTTTACTCATTTTCCCAATGATCTCTACTAAAATGGCAGATGCTGTAGTAGATAAAAAGTATGAAATTTCAGCAGCATTCCGTCAAGAGTTATGATTAGAATAGAAGCATTAAAGAAAATATACGGAAACACTACCGTTTTGGATATCCCATCCCTCATCATCCCCAAGAGTCAATGCCTCGGCTTGGTAGGGAACAATGGAGCAGGAAAGACTACCCTTTTTCGTGTCATGTTGGATCTTGTCAGGGCTACAGAGGGGGCTGTAACCGTAGATGAAGAGGAAGTAAGTAAAGGTGAACAATGGAAAACTAAAGTGGGTGCCTACCTGGATGAAAACATGCTTCTCTCCTACCTTAGCCCCGAAGAGTATTTCACTGCCCTTAGAAAGATTTATCGCCTCTCAGAGGAGGACCTTCAGATACATCTGGAGAAATTCCACGATTTTTTTAATGGTGAAATTTTAGAAACCAAAAAATACATTAGAGACCTCTCCAAAGGAAATATTAAAAAAGTGGGAATCGCAGCCGCACTACTGGGAAAACCTGAGGCAGTATTGCTCGATGAACCTTTTGAAAACCTTGACCCAAGTTCGCAGATCAGGTTAAAGAAATTAATCCTAAAGGAGAAAGAAGAAAACCTGGTGACCTTCTTAATCTCAAGCCATGACCTTAATCATGTGGCCGAAATTTGCGAAAGAATAGTGCTACTTGAAAAAGGTATAATTATTAAGGATTTGGAGGACAAAAGCCATATGACCGAAGAATTAAACAATTACTTTAATGTCAGTTAAATCCAGGTGATCATTCAGTCAAAAATGAAAAAACAAAAGCCCTAAGGTACTCTGCTGAACATTATATGTCCTGATACCAGCCTTTGATTTATAGCTCTCTAGGATTCGCCCACTTTCAACCCAGCATTTCTTCTGTTTTGGTTTTATTAAGAATAAGGAGAACTACCTAAAAGCAAAGGGAGATGACACCTAAATCATGCCCTAAGCATTAGAATAGGATATTGGCAAACCTTTCATAGTTACCTTTTTCCCTCAATGGACATAAATGATCCCTCATATATATTAGAGATAATATAGGTTTTCGCTTGCCTATTTCTGGTTAAAATGGTTTAATTTACAATTTCATTTGAAACCAGAATACCTATGGCATTAACAGAAAATCCAAATAGGAGAAACTTCATAAAAAAGACAGCATTAAGCTCAATGGCAGCCTTACTAGGTACTAATGTAGTCTTTGCCCTTCCGGAAAATTACACCCCTGTGGCACTAGAGCAAGACAATGACCCCTTTACACTTTTCGGCAAGAATAAGGAAATGATTGTGCTCAATGACAAGCCCTGGAATGTGGAATCAAAAGCCCATTTACTGGATGATGCAGTCACACCCTCAGATAAAATGTTCATCAGGAACAATGGCCTGATTCCTGAAAAAATAGAGGTGGAAAATTGGACCTTGACCATCAAAGGAGAGTCCATAGATGAAGAGAAAACTTACACACTGAAAGACTTAAAAACAAAATTTCCTATTCATACTTACCAACTTGTTTTGGAATGTGGTGGGAATGGCAGAAAAGAATACTATCCCCCTGCAAAAGGGAACCAATGGTCTTTAGGTGCTGTATCTTGTGCCAAATGGACAGGCATCCGTTTAAAGGATTTATTGAAAGACGCAGGCATAAAAAACAATGCGGTATACATAGGCTACCATGGTGCCGACAAACACATCAGCCGAGACCCTAACAAAGAACCCATTTCCAGAGGGATCCCCATTGCAAAAGCCATGGATGAGTATACGATTTTAGCTTTTGCCATGAACGGAGAAGACATTCCTATTGCCCACGGGCATCCTTTGCGTTTGATCGCTTCTGGCTTTCCTGCATCAGTTTCAGGAAAGTGGCTGGAGGCTTTATCCATCCGGGACAAGGTTCACGATGGTGAGAAAATGGCAGCCCCTTCCTATTCAGTACCCAAATTCACAGTTGAACCAGGTGCTCAGGTGAAGAATGAGGACATGAAAATCATTGAAAGCATGCCTGTGAAATCACTGGTTTCTTATCCTAAGTCAGGCGCAATGATTAAATCAAACCAAGCCCTTGAAATAAGAGGACATGCCTGGACAGGTGCAGAGCGCATAAGTAAAGTAGAATATTCCATTGATTTTGGAGCTACATGGCATCCATGTAACCTTCAGAAAGCTGTCAATCGCTATGCCTGGCAACATTTTAAAGCCACTATAAACTTTCCTCAAAATGGATACTACGAAGTGTGGGCCAAAGCCACTGACAATACTGGCCTTAGTCAGCCGATGGTTACCCCAGGATGGAATCCTAAAGGATATCTAAACAACGCTTGTCATAGAATCGCCATAAAAGTAGCTTAAAATGGGAAAATTAAAAGTAATCCTAATCACAGTACTAATCGTCTTGGTAGCAATCGGCGGTTACCTGTGGTCAATTAAAGAAACACCCTTAGCTGATGGGGAATTCATTAAAGCTGATGCACCAATAGAAGCAAACCCTTTGGCATCGGAAATAGAAAATGGCATTCATATGCCAACTGGTTTCATTGCGGATGAAGGCCTTAACCTTGTCATCGCAAATTGCACCGCTTGTCACTCTGCTAAACTGGTCACACAGAATCACGCCGATAGGGCTGGGTGGGAAAAAATGATAAGATGGATGCAAAGCAGCCAAAACCTTTGGGACCTGGGCACACAAGAAGACATAATCCTCGATTATCTATCGAAAAACTATGCTCCAGAAGACGCCACCCAGAGTAACGCTGGCCGTAGGGCACCATTGATGAACATCGAATGGTATGAACTGAAAAACTAACTCAAGGTCTTTCAGCTACAAAAATTTGCACATGGCTTTCAACCTCTTGGTTGAAAGCTATTTTTTTACCATCGTTGGAATAATTTATAGCATAGGTTCGCGTTCCAAATTCCGGGCTAATTGCATTGGCTTTGCCAGGATTCATTTTCTCATCTATCGTATTGACAAAAATCTGGTCATTACAGACATAGGCAAACTCTCTTGTTTTAGGATGCCACCTAACGGTACTCTGCACTGAGGTAGAATGAAAGGAAACCTGTTTAGGCGTACCTCCATTTACTGGTATTATAAAAACCTGGTCGATTCCTTTGTTGTCTTTGGCTAAATAACTTAAGAAGGCTCCATCCATAGAAGAAGTCACCCAATGTCTAAATTCTGTAGTGACTCCAGGGTATTTTTCTCCTTCAGTAAAGGTAAGCCTTTTGGTTTTGGCGCCCGCTGGAGGCATGGGCATGGTCGTTGAAGTCCCGGCTAAAGGTCCTTCAGCACCTTCAATACTTATATCTTCTGGCACATCAACCACAAAAACCTCTGTAAGTTTCTCACCCTTGCTGGTCACAAGATCTCCTAAAAATGCCCTTGCCCGTTGCCAACTCCCATCTGATTTTTGATAGCCATTTTGTCCTACCCACCAATCACTATAGGCCTTGCTGATTTCCTCACTTCCAGGCCCTGGAGCAGGCACCACTTTTACCAAGAGTACGGAATACCATTCCCCCTGAAAATTTTCACCGGTTTTGGTTGAGACTTTAGGGCTTTTTATATTTCTTGTAGACACCCCCACTGTTCTTAGATTATGCGTTTCTCCTGTCTTTTCCTCCAAATCAAACATTAGGGCGTCATTATAAGTATACCCCAGCCAATTTCCATCACCGCTCCATTGATGCCTATGCGTTCCTCCACGCAAAGCTCCCGGAGTAAAAGGAGCCATTACATCCCTGCTGTCCATCCAATAAGAAGTCTGGGTTGATTCATTAACTATTTTCCCCAGTCTCCTGTGCATCGCATATGGTTTTTCTTTACTGGTAGGCGGTAAGCCATGAATAAAAACGACTTCATTTTCTGTAGGATGATAACTTACAGCCCCTACTCCAGGTCCAAATTCATCGGCATTTTTGGTCTTGTAGACAACTTTAGTTTTACCAGTTGCAATATTTACTTTTTCAATGATAGCATTTTCTCCGATCCCTCCTTCGTCAGGCCTTGTATCATAAACTATCCATGCATCGTCGGGAGAAAAATTTTGGTTATTGTCCATCGCGTGGTTCTGGGCTTGATGGGTCACTTGCCTAATTTGCCATAATTCCTGTGAAAAGAGAGGGGTGGTACTCATGATTAATAGTACTGGTAAAAGCCAATTATTTAGTTTATTAAGGGTCATTCGCATCGAGTCTTCAAATTTATATTTCAAATATACGCTGGAATGATTAAATAGTACTATTGTTTTACACGAGGTACCTATCAAGATGCCTTTTTAATCTTTTTTACTTTATTAATATTTCTATTTGAAAGACAATAATTTTAAAGCCATGAGATACCTGTTGTTATTTTGTTTTCTTACCTGTACTATTTACCAAGTTAATGCCCAGCAAATTGCTTGGGAAAGTATCGCTCCAGGGGTTTGGAAAGGAACTGTTGGAGAAGCTGAGGAATACAACCTCCTAACTGCTGCGGATGCGCAACCTAATGCTTCTGCCCTTTCAGACTTGGGACAAGCGCCCTTCCCAATTGGCAAAGAGGAGATCAAGGCCAAAGTATTGGATGGCAAAACTTATTTGCAATTCCCTCTTGATAAAACGGAGGAGGTTTATGGATTTGGATTAAATTTCAAAACCATTCATAAAAGGGGCAGAATCATGCGTCTTCATGTAGATCATTATGGAGGGCAGGACAATGGAAGGACCCATGCCCCCGTCCCCTTCTATGTAACCAGTAAAGGATACGGTGTTTTCATTAATTCATCAAGGTATATGGACGTTTATGCCGGAACAGGTTCTCGGTTAGACAGTAAAAACCCCGCAGAAGCATTGGATAGGAACACCAATCCAGCATGGACTGCGTCTCCATATTCTGACGCAGTTGAGATTCTTGTTCCCGCCAAGGGAGTTGTCTTTTATGTTTTTGCCGGGCCATCCATGCTGGAAGCTGTTCAGCGTTTTAATTTATTCAATGGAGGAGGGCCTATCCCACCAAGATGGGGACTAGGTTTTACACAAAGAGTGCATCGGCTTTTGGACCAGAACCAGGTATTGGCAGAAGTGAATGAATTTGAAGAAAGAGGTTTTCCATTGGATTTCATAGGGCTCGAGCCAGGTTGGCAGAGCAAGTCTTATCCCAACACCTTTGCATGGGATGAAAGTCGTTTTCCATCTCCAGAACAATTGATTCAAAAACTGAAGGAAAAACACATCAGTTTAAATCTTTGGATCAACCCATATGTTTCTCCGGAAGCCAGCTTCTATGACAAACTCAAGCCCTATTACGGAAGTCATACAGTATGGGCTGGTGCTGTTCCAGACCTTAGCATTCCTGAAGCACAAAAAATTTATTGGAAGCCTTTCAAAGATGACCATATCATTCCGGGCATTGGCGGATATAAGATTGATGAAGTTGACGGATACGACCGTTGGCTGTGGCCGGATGTGGCTCAATTTCCTTCTGGACTCGCGGCTGAACAACTTCGCCAAACTTACGGCTTGCTGGTACAAAAGCAATCCAGTGAACTTTTCAGAGAGCAAAATCGGAGAACTTATGGGCTGGTGAGGGCTTCTAACGGCGGTGGAGTTTCTTTTCCTTATGTCATTTACAATGACTACTATGACCATAAAGACTTTATAACGGCATTGATTAACAGTGGATTTTCGGGTCTTTTGTGGACACCTGAAGCCAGGGCTTCAAAAAGTTCTGAGGAATGGCTAAGAAGATTCCAGACCGTTGTTTTTTCTCCCATGGCGATGATCAATGCCTGGGCCAGCGGCACAAAGCCCTGGTCCTATCCTGAGGTAGCAGAGGAAGTAAAAGAAATGGCACTATTACGAATGAAAATGATGCCTTACTGGTACAGTAGTTTTGCCCTTTATCATTTTGAGGGAATCCCGCCTTTCAGGGCCATGCAACTTGAAAATGGATTTTCTATTAATAATGAGAAGCAAATAAATGGCATTTCAAATCTGGAAGAGAATCCCTACAATGAGGCAATAAAAAAAGAATTAAATGATCAATACATGGCTGGCCCTTCCTTATTGGTTGCACCAATCTTTGCAGGAGAAGATACCCGAAAAGTGGTATTGCCAAAGGGAAAATGGTATGATTTTTACACAGGAAAATATGTAGGAAATGGTGAAATCATTACAATCAACGCTCGCTTAGACCAAATCCCGGTCTTTGTCAAAGATGGCGGAATTGTCCCATTAATGGAACCCATGCTTCATGCACCTGGTAAAAACCAAAGTTTCGATTTGCAAATACTTCATTATGGAGAATCACCTGGTCACTATACTTTATATGATGATGATGGAATATCATTTGATTATGAAAATGGGCACTATTCTTGGAGAGATATAAATGTATCCAAGGAACCCAATGGAAAATGGAAAGGCTCCATTTCCACGGTTGATTCTCAAAAGCCGGACAATATTGGGGAAGTTAGTTGGGTATTCATGTCTGATGGAGAGGGCCAAAACCCTTTAAAGTAAAAGAAGGAATTTAGACTTCCACCCTCAGAATTTAAATTGGTTGTGAAATAGGACCTTTATCTAAATTTTCACCAATAACACAGCACCGAATCAACTCATTTTGTATCGATCTCTTTGGGAAATTAATCATTTCCCCTTAATAAAAAAATGAACATTTCACTGTGCTTCAGGTTAATATCAGATATTGTTTAAAATAAAATGGCAAACCAAAAACAAAAAAAAATGAAAAAATACCTACTTACTAAAAAAAGTTATTTCACTTACTTAACAGTGTTTGCAGTGCTCCTAGCCTTTTCGGCTTGTTCTACTAAAGTCACCTTCCCAGTTTCCAATATTGTACCGGCAGCAGAACCTACCGCTACCATCAGTAAAAACAAAGAAGGTGCCTATGATGTAAAAATAAACATCAACAACCTGGCACTCCCAGAGCGATTGTCTCCACCAAAAAAGCACTATATGGTCTGGATAGAGGCTTCTGGTCAAGGAATAACTAAACTTGGAGAGATCTCAAACAACAGAGGTGTTTTCAGCAATAGGGGAAAAGCATCCTTTGAAGGAGAGACCATGTACAAGCCTACAATGATTTTGATTACGGCAGAAAATAGTATGGATACAACGTATCCCGGATCAAACGTAGTATTAAAAAGCAAACCTTTTAAGGTAAAATAACATTTGGAACAAAGGCTATCTTATTTGATAAAATATATTATTTTATAATTATCTATAACAGATTTAAATACTTTTCCGAAATTTAATTCTTACTTTTGCATCTTAATAACATTACACATGCAGAGTATTCGAAATATTGCAATTATTGCACACGTTGACCACGGAAAAACAACCTTGGTAGATAAGATAATACACGCCTCAAAACTTTTCAGGGAAAATCAGCAATTTGATGACCTTATATTGGACAGCAATGATCTGGAGAGGGAAAGAGGAATTACCATTCTTTCAAAAAATGTTTCTATTAGGTATAAAGATACCAAAATTAACATAATAGACACCCCTGGTCACGCTGATTTCGGCGGAGAAGTTGAAAGGGTTTTGAAAATGGCAGATGGTGTTATTCTTTTGGTTGACGCTTTTGAAGGACCTATGCCCCAAACTAGATTTGTATTGGGCAAAGCACTTGAGCTTGGTCTTACACCTATAGTAGTGATCAATAAAGTGGACAAAGAGAACTGTCGTCCTGATGAAGTTCATGAAGCAGTTTTTGATCTAATGTTCAACCTGGATGCAACTGAAGAGCAGTTGGAGTTTCACACCTTGTACGGTTCAGCCAAAAACAACTGGATGGGTGAAGATTGGAAAAATCCTAATGACACCATTTTCCCTCTTTTGGATGCGGTAGTTAAATACATACCGGAGCCAAAAATTGAAGAAGGTACCACTCAGATGCAAATCACTTCTTTAGATTATTCAAATTTCGTTGGCCGTATAGCCATTGGAAGGATCAAGAGAGGAAGTATCAAAGAAGGACAACAATACGCGCTCTGCAAAGAAGACGGCGTAGTAAAAAGAGTTAAAGTCAAAGAACTTCATGTTTTCGAAGGACTAGGTAAAAATAAAGTAACGGAAGTCCAAGCCGGAGACATTTGTGCCATCACGGGTATAGAAGGTTTTGATATTGGAGATACTGTTGCAGATCTTGAAAACCCAGAAGCATTAGAAAGGATCTCAATAGATGAGCCTACTATGAACATGCTTTTCACCATCAACAACTCCCCTTTCTTTGGAAGAGAAGGCAAATTTGTTACTTCTCGCCACTTGAGAGAAAGGTTGATGAAGGAAACAGAGAAAAACCTTGCACTAAGAGTAGAAGCCACTGATAGTGAAGATAAATTCTTGGTATATGGTAGAGGTATTCTCCATTTGTCAGTTCTTATCGAAACAATGCGAAGGGAAGGCTATGAATTACAAGTAGGTCAGCCTCAGGTTATTTACAAAACAATAGACGGCGTTAAGCATGAACCTATTGAAACCTTAGTAGTAGACGTACCTGAAACATCTGCAGGTAAAGTAATAGAGCTGGCCACCCAGAGAAAAGGAGAGCTTTTGGTAATGGAACCTAAGGGAGATTTACAACACCTTGAGTTTAGCATTCCTTCCAGAGGATTGATTGGATTGAGGAACAATGTATTGACAGCGACACAAGGTGAAGCGATCATGAACCACCGTTTCTCTTCCTATGAGCCATTTAAAGGCCCTATCCCAGGTAGAATCAACGGTTCATTGATCTCTATGGACTCAGGTCAGTGCACGGCTTATGCCATTGATAAATTGCAAGATAGAGGAAACTTCTTTGTGGATCCAGGAGATGACCTTTACACTGGTATGGTTATTGGCGAGCACTCAAGAGACAACGATATCGTGGTAAACGTACAGAAAGGTAAACAACTTACCAATATGCGTGCATCAGGATCGGATAACAACGCAAAAATTGCTCCAGCCAAAAAATTCTCACTAGAAGAATCTATGGAATATATCCAAAAAGATGAATATCTCGAAATTACTCCAAAAAGTATTCGGATGAGAAAAGTCCATTTGGAAGAAAACGAAAGAAACAGAGCTGCCAAATCGCAGAACGCTTAAATTACTTAAAGGATGGAATTAAATTTTCATCCTTTTTTTTTAGCCAAATATTAAGTGTGTACTGGTAATTGGTTAATTTTACATTTCAGATTTACTCGGAATTTGGCAGGTAACTCCTTTTACCGGGAAACTGGGTATTGCTCATTAATGAAATATAGATATGAAAAAAATTGCAGTATATACCTCTGGTGGGGATTCTCCAGGAATGAATGCTTGTATAAGGGCAGTCGTTAGAACAGGGATTTATTATAACCTGGAAGTTTATGGAATCAAATACGGATATGATGGCATTATTAATGGCAACATTAAAAAAATGCAATCCCATTCTGTAAGCAATATTCTTCAAAGAGGAGGCACAATCTTAAAATCTGCCAGAAGCAATGAGTTTCGCACCAAAGAGGGGCGTCAAAAAGCTTATGATGAACTATCTAAACACGGTATAGAAGGACTCGTTGCCATTGGAGGAGATGGCACTTTTACTGGAGCCAAAGTTTTCTATGAGGAATTTGGTATTCCTGTCGTAGGTTGTCCGGGCACCATTGACAATGACATTTACGGCACAGATTACACCATTGGCTTTGATACAGCAGTTAACACTGCTTTAGAGGCTATAGACAAGATAAGAGATACTGCTGCAGCTCACGACCGCGTATTTTTTGTAGAAGTAATGGGAAGAGATAGTGGCTACATCGCTATAGAATGCGCCATAGGCGGTGGTGCTGAAATGGTGATGATACCTGAAACCACCACTACTATTAACGAAGTATCTGTATACCTGAAGAATTTGAGAAAAACAAAAACTTCTAGTATTGTGGTAGTAGCAGAAGGTGATGAAGAAGGTGGGGCGAATACTATTATGGAGAAAGTGAAAACGGAATTCATTGGTGATGAAAAAAAATTCAAAGTAACTACATTAGGCCACATTCAACGCGGAGGAAGCCCTACCGCTAAAGACAGACTATTGGGTAGCAGAAGTGGATTGGCCGCTGTAGAGGGCTTAATAAACGGCCAATACAACTGCATGGCTGGAATAATAAACGACCAGGTAGTTTACACACCATTTGATGATTGTATCAACAAAAACAAGCCTTTGAATAAAGACTATTTTAAGCTTCAGGAAATATTAAGTATTTAACCATGGGCTTTATTCCAATTTTCTTAACCCTTGGAGGTTTTGTTTTTCTATTTGTGATGGTGGTTCATCAAAATTTTAGACAAAAAAAACAGCTCTTTGAGGGTGAGTTAAAAAACATTTCTTCCACAATTAGAAGCATCCCCAAAACAAGTAATATCGATTACCATATACCGGATGTGCTCGATATTAAGGAAGCAGAAAGATTATTACAATCCCTAAGTGAGGAAGAAAAAACAGGTGAGTCTCAAAACCAAACAATTGCCATCCGACAAAAATTGGGTGAAGTGAAAAGGCTTCGTTACAATTATAACAAGTTAATTGAAACAAAACCTTACAGTTTCGTGGCAACGCTTATGAGGCATCACTCCCTTTGAGCATTTATAAGTTCGAGCATACCATTGATTTCATCTGGATGAAACCAATGGTATGCTTTGTCTTTTTTCAACCAAGTCACTTGTCTTTTTGCATATCTACGAGAATTTCTTTTAAGTAGTCTTATGGCTTCTTCTTTGTCATAGGCCCCATCCATGTAGGCGAAAATCTCCTTGTACCCAACTGTATTTAGCGCATTTAAGTCTTTATAGGGATACATTTCTTTGGCTTCATTAAAAAGTCCATTTCGAATCATGTTATCCATTCGCTTATCTATTCTTTCATACAATTCATCCCTTTCCCTGTTTAAGGCTATTTTGATGGTTTTAAACGGCCGGAAGACCTTCTTTTTAACCCTATAACTACTAAAAGGGGCACCTGTTCCCAAGCAAACCTCAAGAGCCCGGATCAAGCGTTGAGGATTTTGCCTATCAACACTTTCGTAATAATCAGGGTCTAATTTTTTTAATAATTCCTGGAGGTGAACAATCCCTTCTTTTGCATACAGGGAATTTAATTCTTCACGTATTCCTGAGTCTATATCAGGAATATGATCCATCCCTTGAACTACAGCGTCAGTATATAAGCCAGACCCGCCTGTTAAAATCAATAAATCTTTCTCTTTAAACAATGCGTTAATACAAGTGAGGGCTTCAGATTCATACCTCTTAACATCATATGGATCGTGAATTGATTTATTTCCAATGAAATAATGGGGCACCGTAACCAGCTCTTTATCAGAAGGTTTGGCAGTTCCTATATTAATTTCTTGAAAAAATTGTCTACTATCGGAAGAAATTATGACGGTATTAAATTTTTTGGCTAAATTTATGCACAAATCAGTTTTCCCAACTGCGGTTGGACCTGCAATCACCAGGATTATTTTATTTAATGGAGTCAAGATTCAGTTAGCTATTTTAAGCTCCGAATTTAAGGAAATTTGCCCATGAAAAACAAAAAAGTCTTGATAGTAGACGACAATGCCCTAAATCGGAAGGTATTTGAAAATGTAATCGGACACAATTATTTTTTTGAATCGGCATCAGATGGACTAGAAGCGATAGAATTATTAAAAAACAACAAATATGACATCATATTGATGGACATACAGATGCCCAAGCTAGATGGGATAAGTTGTCTTAAAATAATAAAGGAGGAGGAGATTACGGACATACCTGTTATAGCTATTTCGGCTTACTCAAATCAAGGAGACCGGGAATATTTTTTATCGACAGGCTTTGATGATTTTATTGCCAAGCCGGTAAAGCCTAAGGACTTGTTAGAGGCGATCCATTTCCACTTAAATCAAATTAAAACTAGAATAAATATTCCTGAAAAGGAAAAAGACATTGAAGTCGATATAAATGAATCAGTAATCCAGCAATTATTAAAATACCACAGCTTGGATAATATTAAATCGGTTTACAACGATTTTTTAGAAGAGGCTGAAAACCTCACGGAAGAAATAAAAATATTGGCAGATTTCAATAAATTTGAAGAAATTGGAGAAAAACTTCACATATTGAAAGGTAATTCAGGTACACTCGGTGTAAATATGATGTATAAGGTAACTGCTTTGTTTGAGAAAAAAATCAAAAATTCCACTACCGAAGGAATAAATGATGATATTGATCAATTGAAGTCCAGCCTAAGTAAATTCAAACAGTTGGTAGAAAACGATAAAATTTTTATGAAATATGAGTGATGCAAAAAAAGTATTGGTAGCTGAAGATAGTTCGGTTATAATCAATCTAACAAGGAATGTACTATCCTTCGAAAATTTTTCAATGACTGCCGTTAAAAATGGTCAGCAGGTTCTAGACAAACTTGACAAAGAGGATTTTGATTTAATTCTTATGGATATAAATATGCCGGTAATGGATGGTATAGTTTGTACCAAAGCCATCCGAAAACTTTCAGACCCAGTAAAGTCTAAGATTCCTATTATCGCCATTACTGGCAATTATAAAAATTACACCCTGGATGATTTTAAAAAGGCGGGTTTAGATGATTATATTCAGAAACCTTTAGATTATGACTTATTATTGTCCACTGTAAAAAAACACATTTACAAATAAAATGGCCATAAAATACACCAAAAACTTTTTGGATAAACTGGAAAATATTTTTGCCTCATCAGAGTATCATTTGAGATATGAGAAAGGTAATTTTAAATCTGGTTATTGTATTTTAAAAGACACTAAGATTGTTATTGTCAATAAATATTTCACGCTTGAAGGCAAAATCAATGCTTTGCTGGACCTCCTTAAAACACTTGATTTTAACCCACAGTCCTTTGATAATCAAAAGCAACAGGATTTCCTTATTGAACTTAAACAAACAGAACTGAAGCTTTGAACATCACATTTTTAGGAACTGGCACATCCCAGGGTGTACCGGTAATTGGTTGTAATTGTAAAGTCTGCTCCTCTTTGGACTATCGAGACAAACGCCTCAGGTCTTCTGTGCACCTGGAAATAGACGGATTAAGCATTGTCATAGATACTGGGCCAGACTTCCGGGCACAGATGCTTACAGAGGCTGTGACACACCTTGACGCCGTTCTTTATACCCATGAGCACAAAGACCATACTGCAGGACTTGACGATATTCGCCCGTTCAATTTCAAACAACAGATGGATATTCCACTGTATGGAACAGATCAGGTGTTAGAACAAATAAAAGGTGAGTTCTCCTATATTTTTGCCAAAACCAAATACCCTGGAGTTCCAAGGGTTATTCTCAATAAAATTTCTAATTCGCCATTTGAAATACAAGGAATTCCAATCATCCCGATACAAGTAATGCATAACAAACTACCTGTATTGGGTTACAGGATTGGCGATTTCACCTATATCACCGATGCCAATTATATTCCACCAGAAGAAATTGAAAAAATAAAAGGGAGCAAAATACTAGTAATCAACGCATTACAAATAAAACCACATATTTCCCATTTTACCCTTTCAGAAGCTTTGGAGTTCATCGCTTTAATAGCTCCTGAAAAGGCATACCTAACGCATATTAGCCATCAGATGGGCACACACCAGGATGTGACGACTACCTTACCTCCTAACGTTGCCATTTCCTATGATGGCCTGAAATTGCACCTTTAACATGCACCTTAATTATCACTTCTTTAAATTTTTGTGTCCTTCTTTAAATGATGAAATTCTTGGGGGTACAATTTCCGCCTGTTTTTCTCAAAACAAAGAAGAACTTATCATTGAAGTAAACAAACTTGATGGGACGCCCTTTTTCATCAGGGCATTGTTACTCCCTTCCAATACCAGTTTAAGTTTTCCCAAGGATTTTAAAAGAAGCAAAAAAAACAACGTTGATCTATTTCCTGAAATAATTGGCAAAAAAGTAACGGATATCAAATTATTAAATTTTGAAAGGGCCTTTTACATCACCCTGGATGACACGGAGGCCTTATTATTCAAAATGCATGGAAGCAGATCTAACCTATTGTATTTCAAAGATCTAGAAGCCACTCCTTTTACTATTTTCAGAAAAGAGCTTAAAGAAGACATGGCATTGCAAATTCAGGACCTTGAGAAATCTCTACTATTAACTAGGGATAGGTTCTTCGACCTGGAGGGGAATGCTTCTCAATTTCTACCCACATTAGGTAAACTGCCTAGAGCCTGGCTCAAAGAAGCAGGTTATTTGGAAGCCGATATGGAAACCCGGTATACACTGATGGTAGACCTGATGGACATGCTCGAAAGTCCGTTTTTCTCTGTTTTCAGTGAAAACGAAAACTATTTCCTTACCCTCTTGCCTTGTAAGTGTCCTATTGCAAGCACTACTGACCCTTTGGAGGCATGCAACCTATATTTCCAAAAGGCAGTCGTTAGAAAAAATTTCGAAAATGTTAAAAACCAATTGCTTCGAACCCTTACTGAGAAACGTAAAAAAACAATAAATTATATAAATAAAACCAGCCAGAAACTGGAAGGAATGGAAAATGAACCTCCTCCCAGCCAAACGGCAGACATAATCATGGCTAACCTTCACCAGATTCCCCCTGGAACAGAAAAGGTGAGTCTTTTCGATTTTTACGCCAACGAGACAAGGGAGATAGTCTTGAAAAGAGGGTTGAGTCCACAAAGGTTTGCCGAGCAGTTGTACAAAAAAAGTAAAAACAAGAAAATTGAATTTGAACAATTGCGGAAAAACCTGGCGCAAAAAGAAAAGGATCTTGAAGAAATCACTGCAGAAGAAGATTTCCTACATGAATCCGAAGACTTCAAATCAATTAAGTCTCTCATTAAAACCGGAAATAGATTTTCAAAAGTCCAGCCTCAGCTTCAATTACCCTATAAACGATTTGAAACAGAAGGATTTGAGATCTGGGTAGGGAAATCAGCGAAAGCCAATGATGAATTGCTAAGAAGGTATACTTGGAAAGAAGACATCTGGCTCCATGCAAAAGATGTGGCAGGATCACATGTAATCATCAAAACGCAATCAGGAATGTCACCCACCAAACTGGTCTTGGAACGAGCAGCCGCACTGGCGGCGCACTATTCTAAAAACAAAACCGCATCGCTTGCAGCCGTCATGTACACTCCCTGCAAATATGTAAGAAAGGTTAAGGGTTCTCTTCCAGGGGCTGTAAAGGTAGACCGCGAGAAGGTCATTTTAGTAAAGCCTGAAGGGCCGGAGGACATTTAACACCTACTTAACACAGAATCAATATGAGGCTCCTACAAAGGACACCCTGACATTCGTAAATCAACTATCCCTTTCTTGAAAGACCTGTATAAAAAATGGCCACCCAACATATTGGGTAGCCATTTTTTATACAGGTAATTTTTCCATCGAAATGTTTACACATCCCTTATATTTTATCCCGAACTAGACAATAAGCTTTTTTACGGGATGGAATTACGGATTCATCCATCTAATTCGTTCTAGATACAACACTATAATCAATAGCCATGGGTTATTGCCCATGGCTTAGAGATATTTTAGACGAGATTTTGTCAGCATTGTTGCGTAAAAAAAGCAACAATACCGCCAAAATCTCAAGCTTGGTTAACTAACATTACTTTATACCGAGGTCATGGAATCCAGGTTAAAAGGTATCAATCCACCACGTGAATCTTCAACATATTCGTTCTTCCTTTCGCTTTCAGCGGCATACTTGCAGTGTTAATGACAATATCACCCGCAGAAACATGTTTCTCGGATTTTAATCTCTCTTGAATATCCTGGAAGGTACCATCCGTTGAAACCTGACTATCGTAATAATAAGCCCTCACACCCCAAACCAGACTGAGCTGGGTAAGTAATTTTTTATTTCTAGTAAAAATAAAGATACCAGCAGAAGGACGGTGGGAAGAAATCCGTAGTGCCGTAAATCCAGAAGCGGTAATCCCTACAATTGCCTTGGCTTTTACATTTCTAGACAATCTACTTGCCATAAGCAACAAATTATCACTTAAATAGCTCTCTGTATCTTCACGAATTTTATAAAGATTATGATAGATATCTCCATTGACTTCAATGTGATCAATGATACTACTCATGGCTTTAACAGCGGCAATAGGGAATTTACCTGAGGCAGTTTCAGCGGAAAGCATTACCGCATCTGCACCATCCAATACAGCTGTAGCCACATCATTGGTTTCTGCTCTAGTTGGCCTAGGGTTTACAATCATGCTTTCCATCATTTGGGTAGCGATGATTACAGGCTTACAAGCAATTTTACACTTTTCCACCATTCTCTTCTGCCATAACGGAACGATTTCCATAGGGACTTCCACACCCAGGTCACCTCTAGCCACCATAATTGCATCTGTTGCGTTTATGATTTCATCAATATTTTCAAGCGCTTCAGGTTTTTCTATTTTGGCTACAATTTTACAAAATTTACCAGCTTTTGTAATTCTTTCTCTAAGATCAAGAATGTCCTCTGCACTACGTACAAATGACAAGGCAATCCAATCGACTTCATTTTCCAAGCCAAATTCAAGATCAATCAGGTCTTTTTCTGTAAGTGATGGGGCACTAATTTTGGTGTTGGGTAGGTTGATGCCTTTTCTAGATTTCAGTAAACCACCATGTACTACCGTACAATCTACATTTTTACCATCTGTCTTAAGGACGACCAACTCTAAATTTCCATCATCAATCAGGATTCTGTCTCCTTCTTCAACATCGTTTGGCAAATTCTGATAAACAGTACTTACTAAGCGAGCTGTTCCCACCACAGGATCGTTAGTTATGGTTATAGGATCCCCTGGTTTAATTAAAACTTCATTATTTTCAATCTCACCCACTCTAATTTTCGGACCTTGAAGATCTTGCAAAATACCAGAACTAATATTCATGCTTGCGTTCATTTCACGAATGGTTTTGATTACCTCTGCGTGAATACTATGATCGCCATGGGAAAAGTTCAACCTGAAAATATCAGCCCCTGCCATCACAAGCTCTGTAATGGTTTCCTTATTATTACTGGCAGGTCCAATAGTGGCTAAAATTTTGGTTTTATTAAAAATAGGTACTCTCATTTTCTATTTATTTAATATGTTAACAGGTTTTCTTTTGATTTTAACTTTATAGTATCAATTTTCACTATACTATGAATACCTTTTACTATAGAAAGGCCGTCAATATACGTATTTAAATCCACTTCATCTGTAAAGTCCTGGCAGAGTAGAAAGTAATCCATACTTTGAAGTTCAGGTATCAAGTATCTTGAGTGCCCCCCTACCGGATAAGACTTGTTTTTCAATAACTGTATGAATCCATGTTCTTTTTTTATTATAAATTGAGAAATAATTAAATCGGGCTGATTTAAGAATTCCATATGATAATCTTCTGCTTTTTTTAGACTTATTCCCAAAGCACCATTGATCAGCCAAGCCAATTTATAGTCCTTTAAAGGGGCTACAAGGCCTAAAAGATCAAAATCAAAGGTAGTTTCAAAAAGAAGTTTGCTTTTCTTCATTCAGGAAGAATTTAAAAGCTCAAAGGTAAAAATTTTATTCCAACTTCAACCTCTGAGTGAAAGTTCTTAATTTAGTTTGTCATTTTTTTTGACATTAAGGTATATAATAATTTTCTTTGCGGTGTGTTTAAACTAAACTGATCACAAAATGTCTGAAATTGCACAAAAAGTAAAAGCCATTATCGTTGATAAGTTAGGCGTCGAAGAATCTGAAGTTACTCCTGAAGCGAGCTTCACCAATGACCTTGGTGCTGATTCTTTAGATACTGTAGAACTTATTATGGAATTCGAAAAAGAATTCAACATTTCTATTCCGGATGACCAGGCTGAGCAGATCGGCACGGTTGGTCAGGCTGTTAGCTATTTGGAAGCTAACGTAAAATAACCCATACTTAAAATCATTTATGAATTTAAGAAGAGTTGTAGTAACAGGTTTAGGTGCTCTTACACCAATCGGCAATACCGTTCCAGAATTCTGGGACGGTTTGTCGAATGGTGTAAGCGGCGCTGCGCCTATTACCCGTTTTGATGCCTCAAAATTCAAAACCCAATTTGCCTGCGAAGTCAAAAATTTGGATATACTTCAATTTATGGACAGGAAAGAGTCCAGAAAAATTGATCCTTATTCACAATATGCAATGGTAGCCGTAGCGGAAGCCATGCAAGATTCCGGGCTTGACCTTGAAAAGATTGACCTTACAAGAGCCGGAGTAATCTGGGGATCTGGTATAGGTGGATTAAGAACCTTTCAGGATGAAGTCACTGAATTTGCAGGTGGAGACGGAACGCCAAGATTTAACCCCTTTTTCATCCCTAAAATGATAGCTGATATCGCTGCAGGGTTTATTTCCATTAAATATGGATTTCAAGGGCCTAATTTTGCTACCGTTTCAGCTTGTGCCTCAGCTACCAACGCCCTACTGGATGCATTCAATTATATCCGATTGGGAAAAGCCAATATCTTCATTTCTGGAGGATCGGAAGCAGCGGTAACTGAAGCAGGTGTAGGAGGGTTTAACGCTTTGAAGGCATTGTCTCAAAGAAATGATGACCCAAAGACTGCCTCCAGACCTTTTGATAAGGACAGGGATGGTTTCGTTCTTGGGGAAGGAGCTGGTGCATTGATTTTGGAAGAGTACGAACATGCGAAAGCACGTGGTGCCAAAATTTATGCTGAATTGATCGGCGGTGGAATGACAGGCGATGCCTACCACATTACTGCACCTCATCCAGAGGGACGAGGAGCTGCCAATGTGATGAAGTTCGCACTGGAAGACGCCGGTTTACAACCTGAAGCGATTGATTATATTAATGTGCATGGTACTTCTACTCCTCTTGGAGATCTAAGTGAAGTGAAAGCCATTAAAAAAATCTTTGGCGATCATGCGTATAAAATTAATATCAGTAGTACAAAATCCATGACAGGTCACCTTCTGGGAGCTGCCGGTGCTGTAGAAGCCATAGCATCAATTTTGGCTATGAGAAACAGTCTTATTCCGCCTACTATCAATCACTTTACTGATGATGAGGAAGTGGATGAAAAATTGAACCTCACTTATAATAAAGCCCAGAAAAAAGAAGTCAATGTAGTATTGAGTAACACTTTTGGATTTGGAGGGCATAATTGCTCCATCATCTTCAGAAAAATAGAAGAATAAATTTGAAATTACTTCGGTTGCTCAGAATTCAAGAGCTAACTTATAATAAGAAAGATAAAAGGCTTGCTTTCGCTATTAAAAACATAGTGGGTAGCAAGCCTTTAAATTTATCTCTCTACAGACTTGCGTTCAGACACGTTTCTGCATCGAAGGAAATAAAAGCCGGTGTAAAAATAAGTAATGAACGCCTGGAATACCTAGGTGATGCGGTACTAGGCACCATTGTGGCCGAATACCTCTTTCAGAAATTCCCCTATCGTGATGAAGGTTTTTTGACCGAAACAAGGTCTAGAATTGTAAATAGGGAAGCTTTAAACCAAGTAGGACAAAAAATAGGATTGCCTAAAATCGTAGAATCCGAGATGGGCACTAAAGTACCTTATAGCTTCAAATCCTTATATGGCGACACCCTCGAAGCACTTATAGGAGCCATATACCTCGATAGAGGGTATTATTTTTGTAGAAAATTTATCAATAGCAGGTTGATCAATCCATTTTTTGATTTGGATAATATCATTGCTACCACTACTAATTTTAAAAGCAAAATCATTGAGTGGGCACAAAAAGACAATAAAGAAATTGACTTTAATCTAAAATCCGTAGAAGGAAGCCAGCGGTTTAAAGAGTTTAAAGTTGAATTAAATATCAATAGCGAACCTTATTCTGAAGGAAAAGGTGCTACCAAGAAAAAAGCTGAACAAGAAGCCGCTAGAATAGCCTGCGAAAAACTCCAAATAATCTCCTAAACCCAAGCATCCTTATTTCGGTCTCTAAATAAATTATCATGTCTCCATTACTTCTGGCTGGCGCCACTCTCAATCAAACTCCACTGGATTGGGAAGGAAACCTGGACAACATCATCCAATCAATCTCCCTGGCAAAAGAAAAAAAGGTTGACCTTTTGTGCTTTCCGGAACTTTGTATTACTGGTTACGGAAGTGAGGATTTGTTTTTAAGCTATTGGTACCCTAAGAAAGCACTTGAAAAGATTAAAAAGATCCTTCCGCATACCGAGGGAATCAGTGTGTTTGTGGGCCTTCCAATTAGGATTAATAGCCAAGTGTACAATTGTATGGCAGTCTTGGAAAACCAAGAGATCCTAGGCTTTGTACCCAAACAATTTTTAGCGATAGACGGTGTCCATTATGAAGCCAGGTGGTTTACTCCCTGGAAAGCAGGAGCCGAGATTTCCTTTGAATGTTTTGATTCCAAATATCCTTTTGGGGATATCATCTTTGAGAAAAATGGCCATAAATATGGGTTTGAAATCTGTGAAGATGCCTGGAGAAGTAGCAGCAGACCTGGATACCGGTTAAAAGAACGTGGTGTAGACATTATATTTAATCCCAGTGCCAGCCACTTTGCCATGGGTAAAAGTGAGCAAAGAGAAATATTAGTTAAAGAAAGCTCAATTGACCTGGGCGTTGCCTACCTCTATGTTAATTTACTGGGCAATGAAAGTGGGAGAATGATATTTGATGGGGAAATACTTTATTCCGAACAAGGAAAGTGTTTGGTAAAAAACAAGTTACTTTCCTTTCAATCTTATCAGTTGGTTACGGTAGCTTACCCTGCTCAAGATCAGAAACCCATAAAACTAGAACATAGTTTACAAACCAAAAATGAGGAATTTATGGCAGCCTCCACTTTGGCGCTCTTTGACTACCTTAGAAAAAGCAGAAGTAGGGGTTTTGTCCTCTCACTTAGTGGCGGAGCCGATTCATCCACTATAGCCATACTTGTGGCCGACATGGTGAAAAGGGGAGTAAACGGTCTTGGAACAACCCTATTTTTGGAGAAAATTCATAGAGCGTCAGACATTGCCCCAGAAAGCAGCATTCAGGAAATTACCGAAAAACTATTCACTACAGCTTACCAGGGAACAAAAAACTCGTCTGAAGCAACCCTCAATAGTGCCCGCAATCTGGCGAAAAGTTTGGGTGCTACTTTTCACCATTGGACAATCGACGAGGAAGTAAACTCTTACACCAAAAAAATCGAAAATGCCTTGGGTAGAAAACTTACCTGGGAGCAAGATGACATCGCCCTTCAAAACATCCAGGCAAGGGCAAGATCCCCCATCATCTGGATGTTGACGAATATCAAAAACTACCTACTTCTAAGCACTTCCAACCGAAGTGAAGGGGACTTGGGCTATGCCACGATGGATGGGGATACCAGCGGCAGTATTTCGCCAATCGCAGCGGTGAGTAAAGACTTTATCCTGCAATGGCTACGATGGGCAGAAAAGGAAAAAGGCTATGATGGATTAAAGGAAGTCAATGCCCTGCAACCTACTGCAGAATTAAGACCTCAGGAGCAGAGTCAAACCGACGAAGAAGACCTTATGCCCTACCCTATCATTTCTGCCATTGAGAAATTAGCCATAAGGGACAAGAGGTCTCCAATGGATGTATACCTGATTTTGAAAGAAGAAATATCTCTTGAACCATCTCTTTTAAAAGGTTACATTGCCAAATTCTTTAGGCTGTGGTCAATCAATCAGTGGAAAAGAGAACGCCTGGCAGTCTCTTTTCATTTGGATGAATTTAATGTAGACCCAAAGACCTGGTACCGTTTCCCTGTACTTTCCGGAGGGTATCGGGAAGAGTTGGCACTAATGGAAACCCTTGAAGAATAAATCAACGACAATCATCAAAAACATAATAACCCATGATCAATAGTATTTTGTATTACGTCGTATGGAGTCCAAACCCTTCGATTTTTTCAGGATTTGACAGGTTACGCTGGTACAGCCTGCTTTTTGCATTAGGCTTTATTATCTCCCAACAGTTCATGATCCATTTCTTTAAAAAAGAAGGTCATGATGAAAATTTGGTGGACAAATTGACAATTTACATGGTGTTCGCTACCATCATTGGTGCCAGACTAGGCCACGTTTTATTTTATGAGCCGGAGCGGTACCTGAGCAATCCCATAGACATTTTGAAGGTATGGGAAGGAGGCCTGGCGAGCCATGGCGCAGCCATCGTTATCCCTATTGCTATATGGCTTTATGTCAGAAAAACGCCCGGCCAATCCTATTTATGGGTTGTAGATAGAGTTGTTATCGTAATCGCCTTGACCGGAGCTTTGATTCGTTTCGGTAACTTGATGAATTCTGAAATTGGTGGTAAGGCCACAGGTACAGACAGCGGATTTGTCTTTGCTCGAGATACGGAAGAAATTCTGAATACCATGAAACTTCCAATAACTTCTATCAAAGCCTATAAGCCAGCTGACCGACAAAGTGGACTTACCGGAACAGGACGTGTCCCCGTCAATTTTGATATTGAAATCGATAAGGGAGGCTTTGATGAAGAAAATCTAAGAGCTGTTCTTGAAAGAGATGTTAAGTATGCACTGACCCGATTCAATAGCTCAAAAAAATACATGTCTGAGGATCCTGAAAAACCTTTGGACCTGGAGATCAAAGATCAGGGTGATCATTACCTGGCGGTGGTAAAAACATTTGGCCAAGCCAAATACCCCACCCAAATTTATGAATCACTCACTTATTTATTGATTTTCATCTTGCTATTTCTTGGGTGGACCAAGTATAAATCTAAATTACCCGAAGGGCTATACCTGGGATTATTTCTTATTTCCGTTTTCGGAATGCGGTTTTTCTGGGAGTTTTTCAAGGAAAACCAAGTGGACTTTGAGGACAACCTTACCTTAAACATGGGACAAACGCTAAGTATTCCTTTGGTCCTTATCGGTCTTGGGTTTGTTGTTTATTCATTAACGAATAAAAAGAAAAAATCCATCGAAAACTAATTCAAGGGACAGGGTCATGGCCCTGTCCTCCCCACGGGTGACATCTACCTATTCGCTTGATTCCCATCCATCCTCCTTTTAAAACACCATGTTTCATAATCGCTTCTTTGGCGTATTGACTACAAGTAGGATAGTACCTACAGGACCTCGGAATCAAAGGAGAAATAGCATATTGATAAATCAAAATGGGAAATACAGCAATTTTTTTCACTATTTTCTTCACTTTTTCGTATTTACAGTAAACAAGCTTATTTTTAAAAATAAAGTTCTGTTTCTAAAATCAAAATTAAGATTCAATTGAAGCTAAAACCGCTATTTTACCGGCTCTTACTCCTTATTTGCATTCTGGAAACAGGTGTTGGCAAAGCCCTGTATGCCCAGAATAGCGACTCCCTTAATGTCACTTCAGAGGAAGTAGAAACGCCTAAGCAAGTCACTGTCAATAACATCTTTATCGTTGGAAACGAAAAAACCCGTAAAAACATTATTTTACGGGAAATGGATATTGCTGAAAACATGACCTACAATTGGGAGGAATTTGTAGCTCTTGTAGCAGCTGACCAAAAAAAAATATACAACCTTCAACTTTTCACAACCGCAACTGTGACGCCCCTTTTTGTAGGAGAAGAGCAGGTTGAAATTTTGGTTTCTCTGAAAGAAAGATGGTACATTTTACCTAGTATAATCTTTAATTTGGCTGACAGGAACTTCTCTGAATGGTATTCCAATCAAAACAGGGATTTTTCGAGGGTGAACTATGGGGTAAAATTAGACCATAATAATATTGGCGGAAGAAACGAAAAACTCAGGGTAATCGGCCAGATAGGTTTTACTCAAGCCATTCTTCTGAATTATACCATTCCTTATTTTGACAAAAATCAACTTCATGGACTGGCAGCTAAATTTAATTTTTACACAAATAAAAACATACCCGTAAGGTCAATTGGCAACAAGCAATATTTCTTCAGGAATGCAGATGAAGAAATTCTACGAAAAACACTCAATGCCTCCCTCACCTATAGTTTTAGAGGAAGTTTTTATAACTCTCATTATTTCACAGCAGGCTATCAGAAAACCCAAATTCATGAGGATGTAATAATTGAAAACCCCAATTACTTCACATACGAGGGCCAAAAACTACAGTATTTCCTGGCTTCTTACCGTTATCGTCATGACAATCGGGACAATGTAGCCTATGCTACCCAAGGAACTTTATTGGATGCTAGCCTAACCAAATACGGTCTGTTTGGGAATGATGATATCAATGAGCTGGAATTTAGCATTATGGCTAGCACTTACAAAAGGCTAGGCGATAAATCTCACTTTGCCACAGGCATTTCCGGTTCTGCCTTCTTTAGTGATCATCAACCGTATACCCTAGTCCGTGGTATTGGCTATAAACCGGACTTTATAAGGGGCTATGAGCTCAACGTTATCGAAGGCCAACAATTGATTGTCCATAAAAACAGTTTGCGCTATGAGTTGTTAAATGTAGCCTATGACATTTCTGATTTTATGCCCATAGATGAATTTTCAGTTTTCCCCCTTAAGCTATACCTCAGTGCCAATTTTGACCATGGATACGTAAGAGATGCCAATCGATTACCCCAGAATGCAGCCCTTACTAACAAATACCTGACAGGATATGGCATGGGTTTGGACCTTATAGGAATGTATGACGCTGTTTTCAGATTTGAATATTCGGTGAATAATATGGGTACAGGGAGCTTCTTTATCAATGTAAAAGCTCCTATATAATCCGTTTTTTGTTTCTTCAATACATTTTATTGTAGTATATTCAAGTAATACTTTCTTTTTTTCCTTTTTTTTTGATTATGGAGAAATGGGTACTACTTGGTATATTAATGCTTTTTTCGGGGCTAATCTGGTCCCAAAACAGCATGGATCATTTTCCAAAAGGTGCTCAAAGTATAGGGCTAGGAAATGCAAGCGTTACTTTAAGTGATCCATGGGCAATTTTTAACAATATAGGAGCGCTGGGAAAAGCACCCGCTGAAATATTAGCCATAGCGGGATACGATCACAGACTTGGACTCAACGAACTGACCACACTTGCTGCTGGCATAACGCTCCCTACCGAGAAATTAGGGACGATAGGAATTGGCTTTTCCAATTACGGTGGAGACCTTTTTAACCAACAACAAGTAGGCTTGGGATTGGCAAAGCAACTTGGTTTGGCCAGCTTAGGGATGAAAATCAATTATTTCCAGACAAATATTGAAGGCTATGGAAGAAGCGCCAGACCTGTGCTCGAACTTGGAGGAACAGCTGAACTCATTCCAGGTTTGTTTTTTGGTGCGCATGTATACAATATTACCCGAGCGGCTATAAGCAAAGCCAATTTAGATTATTTACCGACGATCGTTAAGGCAGGCATATCTTACCGACCATCCAATAACTTGATGGTCAATATTGAAACGGAGAAAGAATTGTTTTCTCCTCCCCAATTTAAAGCGGGTATCGCTTATAGCTTTGAAGAAAAATTCTGGGCACGAACAGGCATCAACAGCCAACCTAACAATCTGTATTTTGGTATAGGTTTTAGGCCTAGAAGGTTTCAGGTAGATTATGCCATGAGTCGCAATTATCTATTGGGATTTACGCATCATTTTTCTTTAAACTATAACCTTAAAGCACCTTGAAGTGCCGATTTGTCATCGGCCTTGCCTTGTACCTGGTATCCTTTGCGCTTTTTGCACAACGAACACCACAAAAAGAGCTCGATATAGAAGCATTCGTAGAAGAGCGGTTTGCCATGCAGGAAGAAGACATACCTTACGAAGACCTGTATGAAAGCCTTCTCCAACTTTATTTCCAGCCTTTGGACTTACAAATAGCCTCAAGTACCGAGCTTCAATCCTTGTACATTCTTAGCCCCCTACAAATCAAATCTTTTATTGACTACAGAAATCAATTTGGAAAGTTTTCTTCCATTTACGAGCTGCAGGCCATCCCTGAATGGAATTTAGAAACCATTGATAACATTTTGCCATTTGTGGTAATCAATTCCACTCACCCCAATCAAAGCACCCCAGGACTAAAGCGCATCTCAAAAGCAGAGAATGCCTATTTGCTCTTTCGCCAAAGAAGGGTGTGGCAAACAAGAAAAGGCTTCACTTCACCAGATACTTTAAGCAATGGAGACCTGAGTAACCGGTATGTGGGAGACCCCAATGATTTTTACATGAGATTCCGACTACAGCAACCAGCGGATTTTAGTCTTGGTTTGACTTTAGATAAGGATTCAGGAGAAAAATTCACCTGGGACCCGAAAAGCAAACGTTACGGATTCAATTTCCTCTCTTTCCATTACACCCTCTACAATAAAGGCAAACTAAAGGCGCTGTCTCTAGGGGATTACCAATTACAATTTGGTCAAGGCTTGGTTTTCGGTTCGGGATTTTCTGTTGGAAAAGGGGCCGAGACCATCACCACCGTAAAAAGAAGTTCGACTGGTTTAAGACCATACACTTCCGTTATGGAAGCAGGGTTTTTCAGAGGGATAGCGGGAACCTATACATCAGGAAATTTGGAGTGGACCGTCATGCTTTCAAGCACTTCCAGGGATGCCAATTTACAATACATTCAAGACAGTCTTGCCAATGAATATCCCTATTTATCCTCATTGGTTTTATCCGGCCTTCACCGGACAATAGGCGAGATAAAGAAAAAAGCGCAGGCAACGGAACAAAATTTAGGACTAAATATGAGTTATCGGCATCCCAACAAATCTTTTCAGTTTGGTACCAACTTCCTTTACACCCAATACAGTCAACCGCTTATTCCATTGGAAAGAATCTACAATCAATTTGAATTCCGGGGAAAGAACAATGTCACCAACAGTCTATATTTTACCTACAATTACCGAAACCATTATTTGTTTGGAGAAACGGCACTATCAAAAAGCGGGGGAATGGGTCATGTAGCGGGGGTTATGAGTAGTCTGAACAGCAAAGTAGATTTCTCGATGATTTGGAGGAAGTATGATCGTAACTTTCATTCACGATATGGTAATGCCTTTTCAGAAGGTACCCGACCGATCAATGAAGAAGGCTTGTATTTAGGGATTCATTTCAAACCCGACCGGAAAATCAGCTGGTCTGCCTATTATGACTACTTTAGATTTCCCTGGATGCGTTTTAGAATGTATGCGCCTTCAATTGGCCACGAATGGCTCAGCAGGATAAAATATCAGCCAAACAAACAATTAATGTTGTTTTTCCAATTTCGGGAAGAGGTAAAGAGTAGAAACGTCCTTTCAGAAAACCAAGTCAGCAGTCAGTACCGGTTGGCGCAGGGAAAAAGACAAAACCTAGTATGGAACCTAACTTACCAACCAAGCCGCTGGTGGCAGGCTAAAACGCGTGTACAGCAAAGTTATTACCACATAGATGGACAAAGATCTAAAGGTTTTGCTATCTCTCAGGATTTATCAGGGGAGACAGGCGCGTGGAGACTCTCAGGAAGAGTTTCACTGTTTGATACGGATGATTATGAAAACAGGCAATACTTGTATGAAAAAAATGTGCTTTGGGCATTTTCTATACCGAATTTCTATGATCAGGGAATACGTATCTATTTTTTAGCGCAGTATAAGCTCAATCGACGGCTTACCTTTTGGGGCAGGTGGGCGAAAACAACCTATACGAACAGGGAGGGTATTGGCTCAGGCTTGCAGGAAATCGAAGGCAACGAGTTAACGGAAACAACTTTTCAGTTAAGGTATCAATTTAACCGGTAAGGGACCTGATTTGTCCCTTACCGGCCAATTTGTTTCTATCAGAAATTATTTGGTTTTAAGCAAGTCTCTGATTTCCTCCAACAATACATCTGTCTTATTAACAGTAGGTGGTGGTGGCGTAGGAGCTGCAGCCTCTTTCTTTTTCATGTTATTAATCATTTTAACGATCATAAAGATGGCAAAAGCTACAATGGCAAAATCTACAGTGAATTGAATAAATGTACCATAATTAATGGTGACCGCAGACATTTCTTGCCCTGCGGGGTCAATATAGCCCTCCTTGAGGACAATTACCAAATCAGTAAAATCAACCCCCCCAAGCAATAAGCCAATAGGTGGCATGATAATATCCTTTACCAGAGAAGAAACGACCTTCCCAAATGCTCCGCCAATGATGACAGCTACAGCTAAATCTACTACATTACCTTTTACGGCAAAATCCTTGAATTCTTTAATCAATCCCATATTTTTGTTGGTTAATGCATTTAAATGGTTTAATATATAATATGAATAACCCTTTCAATATAGGGAAAATTCTATAACTTTTAATAATTAACCGATACACAAAATAAAAGTATATAAAGCAGGGTATGGCCAAACAAAAAAACATAGATCAACCAAAAGCACAAATTATAACCAAAACACTCCAAAATCAAGATTCAACCAGAACTGATGATTATTTTTGGATGAATGATAGAGAAAACCCGGAAGTTCTGGATTACCTTAAAAAAGAAAATGAGTTTAAAGATTTTTGGCTGAAGAAAACTGACACCCTCCAGAAAACACTTTTCAAGGAAATGAAGGGCAGAATAAAGGAAGATGATGCCAGCGTCCCTTATTTTAAAAATGGCTTCTATTACTACAATCGCTTTGAAAAAGGCAAAGAATACCCCATTTATTGTAGAAAGGAAGGAAATCTCGATGCGGAGGAAAAAACGCTCTTGAATATAAATACACTGGCAGAGGGGCATGAATACATGAATGTCAATGCACTAGCAGTAGCGGAAAACAATCAGTTGCTTGCTTATTCTTTTGACAATATTGGTAGACGTATTTATACGATTCATTTTAAGGATTTAATAAGGGGTGAGGTATTGGAGGATCAATTAAAATCCGTCACGGGAAACCTGGCATGGGCAGCGGACAATGCGACCGTTTTTTATACCCAACAGGATCCCATGACCCTTAGGCCAAATAAAATTTTCCGCCACGTCCTGGGCACACCTCAGGAATCAGATGAATTGGTTTATGAAGAAACGGATGAAACCTTTACCGTCGGATTAAAGAAATCAAAATCGAGAAAATTTTTATTCATTGCCAGTCACAGTACGATTTCCTCAGAATACCGTTTTCTACCCCTTGATCAGCCCGACGAAAAATGGAAAGTCATCCAAAGTCGACAAGAAAACCTGGAGTACGATGTGGATCATTATGGAAAGCATTTTATAATTCTTACCAATGCTGACAATGCCAAAAACTTCAAGTTGGTAAGAACACCAATAGAAAAAACAGAGAAAGAGCATTGGGAAGACATCATCCCAACCAGAGAAAATGTTTTTTTAGAGGAATTTGAGGTTTTTAAGCATCATCTGGTGATTGCAAATCGCTTCAATGGACTGCCGAGATTAGAAATAAGGTCTTGGGATGGAGATAAAAAACACACCATAAGAATGGAAGATCCTGCCTACACCGTTTGGATAGGCAACAATCCTGAATTCTATACGGATGTGCTTAGGTATGGCTATAATTCATTGACTACTCCTGCCACTGTTTATGACTACAACATGGACAGCCGGGATAAAACGCTAATGAAGCGTCATGAAGTAGTGGGAGGTCATACCCCTGAGGACTACCAATCTGAACGGGTATGGGCAAGCTCCAAGGACGGAACGGAAATACCTATATCACTGGTCTATAAAAAGGACCTGTTCCATCATAATGGCCAAAACCCTGTTTTGCTTTACGGTTATGGGTCTTATGGACTAAGTTCAGATCCCTATTTTAGCTCCAGTAGATTAAGCTTACTGGATCGAGGCTTTGTATTTGCCATTGCACATATTAGAGGAGGCCAGGAAATGGGCCGGCATTGGTATGAAGAGGGTAAAATGTTAAAGAAAAAAAATACCTTTGACGATTTTATCGCCTGTGGGGAATATTTAATTCAGGAAAAATATGCCCATCCAAAAAAGCTTTTTGCGATGGGAGGAAGTGCTGGAGGACTCTTGGTAGGTGCCGTAATTAACCAGCGACCAGACCTTTTTCATGGAGTTGTTGCAGCCGTACCTTTTGTGGATGTGGTCACAACCATGTTGGACGAAAGCATTCCTTTGACTACCGGAGAATTTAATGAATGGGGAAACCCTAAGGAAAAGCAATATTATGACTATATGCTATCCTACTCTCCATATGACAATGTGAAAAAACAGGATTACCCTCACCTCCTCATTACATCCGGCTTACATGACAGTCAAGTACAGTATTGGGAACCTACCAAATGGGTAGCAAAATTAAGAGCAATGCGCACTAACCAAAACCTTTTACTATTGCATACCAATATGGAGGCGGGTCATGGCGGGGCTTCTGGTCGCTTTAGTGCTTTAAAAGAATTGGCCATGGAATATGCCTTTATTTTATTTCTGGCAGAGAATTAAACGCTAAAGTTTTGGGCATTATGACCCGGATCCGAAAACATGTGAAATTAAGTCGTAATGACGCCAAAATCTTGATCTGCTCCTAATATATTTACCAAGTGCTAACACCCTTGACTATATTATTTCGCCCGTTGAGGCTGGGGAATTCGGAACGATTGAACTTCCCTTACTATATGAGGATTACCGTATCGGCTAAAAGAGTTTGATGGAATTATACAATAGTATTTCTCGACTCAATCAGGAGGTGTTACAATCTCCAAACAGCAACGAAATGGCTGATTTTGAAGCAATTTCAGCACATAATAGATGCCTTGCTTATTTTGAATTAAAGTAGCCTGTTGACTTGTACAACAGGCTATTTATTTTTCAAACCTGTAATTTCCCAAATTGCAGCTAATAATGAGGGTTAATCAATTTCCATTAGCTCGAATAAGGCAAAAGAAAGGTAGTCTTCTTTAAGTTCTGGATTATCAGGGTGGTTTTTAGATAGGTATAAACCCTCTTCGGTTATGAAAACATTGTCAGACAAAAATTCACCTTCATCGAATAAAGTTTCACCAATGACATTTAACTCACTGTCTAAAATTAATAGGGAGAAAAGTTTAGGCAGAAATCTATACTTCATTATTTTCTCTTCACTGGTTACCTCAATTTCCGGATAACAAAATCTATAATAGACGTTTTTGAATTTATCGTAAAGGATACTTTTATAATTCGGTGCGCTTGCATAATATTTATAATGCTCCGCCCTGGAGCCAGTCACGTCGAAGTTCTGAAAGCCATTGATGTATTTACTTTTTGAATGTACTGCTGTTAAGCCAGCCTGCATCGAATCTGAATAGTACACATTAGGGTCAGAATGAAAAGAATAAACCCATCTGTCTTTCCCTTTTGCAAAACTGAAGTCGAAAAGTTTATACCCATCTTCCAAATAGTCATTGGGGTATTTATGATTCAAGAGTTCCGTCTCCCCATTGTTGAGGTTGATGCTATAAGTCAAATGTCTTTTTGACAGTGCCTCATTTGTTATTTCTTTATAATCATCAGCAGGACGGGTTTTCACCACTAAAGCGTCAGCTATAACCACTACTGGAGATGTAAAGTAAGTGGAGTGTACAAATGGAGGGGTATGCATTTCTGGTACTTGAACGGTGATTTTATTCCTGATCGACTGGCTTGTGTCGGTTAAATATATATTTGGACTAAACTGCTGAAAGAGGAATATACTGTCCAGATTGTGAATGTGAAACGAAAAAACCCGACCAACGCCATTGTTTCCTTCAACGGGAAATTTCAATCTTTTATGAAGGGAATTGTCTTCCAAATCATACATCTGTATCTCGTTGGTACGCATGTTAAGATTGAACAACCAATCCTTCGAACCTTGGTAATGGACCAGCTGTGTACTTCTATTTACCGTTAATGAATCAATCGGTATGCTTATCGATTTTGAAGATTTAACCAATTCTTTTGACACTACATACGCACCGGCTTTGTCCAGGTTTTCACCTTTATTACAAGCAGAAACAAATACCAAAAACAGGATCAATCTAGAGAATTTGTATAGGTTTTTCTTTCCTAATGTTTTTTGTCTGCTGCTCATTTTTGGGTTTTAATGAATTTGATGGTGCTATTTTCTGGTTTTGCCCTTTTTGCTTTAAAAAAACAGCTATTAAGCTTCATTTCTAAAATGCCCATACTTGAAAGCAATGAAATTTTAATACAGGAACCTTATAAGGCACAGTTACCAATTTATATAACTGATAATTTAGTGTATACCGTTTGAATTAACAACTTTACCTAAGCGTTTAATTTATAGCTTTCAATCACTCTTCAATTTGGTAATCGATCAGCTTCCCAAGAAGGAAGAAGGTTAACCTGAAACTGGATCCGAACTTTTGGCTGATAATCAAACAGAATATTTAATCAGTCATACCCCGCAACCAAAGTACATTTTTCTTAAATATTAATAACAGCCTCCAATTATTTGCATAATTAAAATATAATACCTAATTTTTATAACTTCTATAATTCATAAGTCATTAATCCAACTGTTTTAATTAGGCAAAATGAAGGTAAACCACGAATCCCAACATTCTTTTTATGATGAGATGTATGATGAACATCAGACATTGCGTGAACACTACTCCAGTTTCGGAGCATTTATTGAAAACACTTCGGCCAAAAAACTTAACCAATTGCAATACTCTGCAGACAAGGCCCAGATGGCCATGGGGATGACTTTTAATGTCTACCATGACAAGGAGGGTTCGGAAAAAATTCTGCATTTAGACATAATTCCCCGAATTATTCCAGGAAACGATTGGAATAAAATAAACGAAGGGCTCAAGCAAAGGATTACTGCGTTAAATCTCTTTTTACAAGACATTTACAATGACCAAAAGATCCTCAAAGACAAAGTAGTTCCTTCAGATTTGATTTTGGGAAGTAAAGATTTCCTGAAACCATGTATGGGTTTGACTCCTCCAAAAGGTATTTGGTGTCACATTACAGGCACAGATCTGGTTAGGGACAATAATGGGGAGTTTTATATTTTGGAAGACAATTTGCGCTGCCCTTCAGGTGTCTCCTATATGCTAGAGAGCCGTGAAATCATTAAGCGGGCTTATCCAGACTTGTTTAACAAACTGGGTGTAAGGCCTGTGTCGGATTATCCTGCAAAACTATTGGAGATGTTGCAGTTTCTGTCTGACAAGCCCAAGCCCAAAATAGGAGTACTTACTCCGGGAGTTTATAATTCCGCCTATTTTGAACATTCATACTTGGCCCAGCAAATGGGAGTGGAGTTGGTTTCAGGCCTGGATTTAATCGTGAAGGACAATAAAGTGTACATGCAGACCACCAAAGGTTTGGAACAAATAGACGTCCTATATAGAAGAATAGACGATACTTTTCTCGACCCACAGGCTTTCAATCCCAACTCAATGCTGGGTGTCCCTGGTCTTTTTGAAGCTTATAAGGCCGGCAATATAGCACTTGCCAATGCTCCAGGAACAGGCGTGGCAGATGATAAGGCGGTATATGCCTATGTACCCAAAATAATAAAATACTACCTCGATCAGGATCCTATCCTTCACAACGTACCAACTTTCCTTTGCAGGGAAGAGAAAGATAGAAACCATGTTATTGAAAACATTGCTGATTTGGTGGTAAAGGAAACCAATGCCGCCGGAGGTTATGGCATGATGATAGGGCCTAAAGCTGATGCTGAAGAACATGAAAAATTCAGACAATTGGTCAAGTCAAACCCTAACAATTACATCGCCCAACCTACACTTTCACTTTCCACTGTGCCGTCCATTGTAGATAATAAAACCATAGAAGGGAGGCATGTGGATTTAAGGCCTTATATCTTGTATGGCAATGAGGTAGAAGTAATTCCGGGTGCCCTTACCAGGGTCGCATTAAAAAAAGGTTCTCTCGTAGTCAATAGTTCTCAAGGTGGCGGAAGCAAAGACACCTGGGTATTGTATTAAAATAAACAAACGATATGTTAAGTAGAGTTGCAAATTCAATTTACTGGCTGGGGAGATACATGGAGCGGACTGAAAATTATGCCCGATTCATCAATGTTAATTTCAACTTAATGTTGGATTTACCCCCTGACCTAAAGGAACAATGGGAGCCTTTAATTATGGCCACAGGAGACCATGAGCTTTATAAATCTCGAAACCTGGATTACAATATGCAGGAAGTCATTTTTTTCCTGGCCTTTGATCAATCTAACCCGAATTCTATTATTTCTTCAATCTCCAAAGCCAGAGAGAATGCAAGAATGATAAGGGAAAACCTCACCAAGGAAACCTGGGAAAAATTAAATGAAACCTACCATTTTGTAAATAAAGCTTCTGATGGAAAAATCTGGAAAAAAGATGATCCCAGAGATTTTTTTGAAGAGGTAAAATCCCAGATTTTGCTCCTGTATGGGTTGGCTGACAATACGGTGGCACGCACGGAGGGCTGGTATTTTAGGCAGTTGGGTCAGTATTTGGAGAGAGCAGACAAAACCTCCCGAATCCTGGATGTTAAATACCACATCTTACTCCCTTCCCCTAATGAAGTGGGTTCCCCTCTGGATTTTCTGCATTGGATGGCTTTGCTAAAATCTGTTACCGCTTTCAACACCTATAGAAGGCTCTATGGCAATATTTCACCTTCAGGAGTAGTGGAGTTTTTATTACTGAATAAATACTTTCCCCGGTCTGTTTTCTTTTGTTTGAAAGAAGCCGAACAATGCCTTTATAAGATTTCAGGAGCCAATAGTGACGGATATTCAAACAGTGCGGAGAAAGAAATGGGTGAGCTACGTTCTAAGCTAGAGTATGATGATGTCAACGACATTATTTCCAGCGGTTTACATGAATACATCGAACACCTTCAAATCAAAATTAATAATATATCAAATAAAATAAACGACAATTATTTCCAAATAAAAGATAACTTTGCCTCCCAAACCATGGGACAAGAATGACATTTTGCATTGGAATAAAGACAAAAGACGGAATTGTAGGCTTATCTGATACCAGAATCACTTCAGGTAATGACACTACCACTTCGAAGAAAGTATATACAGTAAATAGAAGAAACCATTCTTTCTTTATTATGACCTCTGGTCTTCGCTCCGTAAGAGACAAAGCCATTACTTATTTTGGAGAATTAATTGAAAAAAATGATTCTTCTTATGACAAGCTTTATAAGGCTGTCAATGGGTTTGCTGATCAGGTAAAACGTGTTGCAGGAGAGGATATGGCCTCATTGGAAAATTCTGGATTTTCCTTCAACTTGTTTTCCATCATCGGCGGTCAACTTGAAGAAGACAAGGAACCAAAGCTCTATTTACTTTATCCTCAGGGAAATTGGATAGAAATCCGACAAGGAACACCTTTCGTCATTATTGGCAACACTGGGTTTGGTAACCCTGTATTGAGAAGGTCTCTCAAATATGATGAACCGCTGTTACTCGCTTTAAAAAGTGCCTTTCTGGCTTTTGATGCTACTAGAATCAGCTCAAATGATGTTGACTACCCAATAGATACCGTAGTTTTAGAAAACGACAGTTACAATATAGTAGAAAACCGATTTGAACAGCATGAATTAAATCATTTATCTGAAATTTGGAACGATTCACTAAAAGAAGCTATCCATAATCTTCCGGCAGATATCCTGGAAAAGGCTTTCTCCCGCAAAGAGTTTTTGAAAAGTGACTAAGGAAGCTTAAATATTGTTGTCTTTTCTAATTAAAACCAATAGCAATTATGCGTCTGAAAATACAACACACCACCACTTATGAATACCAAAAGTTGGTAAGGTTAAACCCCCATCACTTTTACCTCAAACCACTTCAGAGAAACTACCTGGAAATCAATGCCTATAAACTGGATATAGATCCCAAGCCCGAGGGCATGAATGAAAGGTACAGCATAGAAGGAAACCCCTATTTCCAGGCTTGGTTTACAGGGGAGACGGAAAACATGGTGATTCATGTAGATTTTCAGGTAAACACCAGTCACTTTAACCCCTTCCTTTTTCTAATGGATCAGTGGTTTTTACAAAATTTCAACCCTGAAAATGACATCCCTTTTGCTTACCAGCAAAAAAATTTACCAATCCTAAATCCTTACCTGCTCCATAGCAATAACAATTTGCTAAAGAGCTACGCGCTTGAAAAGCTGAAAAGCAACGACCCTATCCAATTTTTGACTCAACTGAATGCTGCCATTCATGCCGATTGGCACCATATCATTCGAGAAGAAGAAAACCTTTGGTCAGCAGCCAGAACCTTTGCCGCAGGGAAAGGTTCCTGCAGAGACCTCTCCTTTATGTTAATTGAAATGTTAAGACATGTAGGGCTGGCTGCCAGATTTGTCAGTGGTTATGCTTTCAATCCGGAATTAGAGGAAGGCCATGAACTTCATGCCTGGGTGGAAACCTACTTGCCTGGTGCCGGATGGGTAGGATTAGATCCAAGTCTTGGGCTAATGGCAGACGAACATTATATCCCCCTCGCTACCAGCTTTCTTCCAGAAAACACGCTACCCGTCCATGGTTCTTTTGGCGGTGAAAACCTCAAACCTTCTACCCTGCACACGTCTGTCAGCATTCAGCAGATTTAATAGGAATACCCTGTTTCCTTGAATCGAAAGGATGGAAACGAAATTTTATTAACCTTTTCCCATGATTTTCAGTTTAATAGGATAACATAAACTATTATGAAAAAAGTGGGAGGTACCTTATTTATTATTACGTTACTATCAATTGTGATTTTTTTAGATTGGTACGTTTTTCAGGGAATTAAAGCAATTTTGCCCGCAGATTATTTAACTCCAGGCAAAATAATATATTGGACAATAGCTGGGGCAGTGGCTATTTGGTTAGGTTTCACCTTTTACACCATTATGCAGGAAGGCAAGATATCACCTGCTTCCCAGCAATCCCTTAACTTGTTTTTGGTCATTCTTGTCACCCAGATAACCGTCATTGTCTTTCTATTTGGCGAAGACATCGTCAGGGGGATTGGTTCTGTATATGGCTATGCGACAGGGGCTACAAATGAAGATGGATCACTAATGGCTTCCAGAAGAAAGTTTATAAGCCAGATAGCTTTTGCAGTGGCGGCCATTCCTATGACCGGATTTATTTATGGAATCATTAAGGGAAAATATGATTTCAGAACCATCAAAAAAACGCTCTATTTTAAAGACCTCCCAGAGGCCTTTGATGGATTTACCATCACCCAGATCTCAGACATTCATGCCGGTAGTTTTACCGATTATAAAGCCGTAAAAAAAGGGGCTGACATGGCAGCAGCCCAGCAATCTGATCTTTTTGTATTTACCGGTGACCTGGTCAACCACAAAGCCGATGAAATTGATCCCATGATTGATATTTTCTCTCAAATCAAAGCGCCTTTTGGGCAATTCTCTATCTTGGGAAACCATGATTATGGAGATTATACATCGTGGCCAAGTCCCGAAGCAAAAGCACAGAATCTTCAGTCCCTGAAGGACAAACACAAGAAATTGGGTTTCGATCTTTTGCTGGATGAGAGCAGAGTAATTGAAAAAAATGGGCAAAAAATAAGCTTATTGGGTGTAGAGAACTGGGGCTTGGGCTTCCAATCAAAAGGTGACCTTGAGAAATCCCTTCGAAATGTTCCTGACAATGCCTTCAAGGTTTTACTTTCTCATGACCCTACACATTGGGACGAACAAGTGAAAAACCATCCTAAAGACATACACCTGACACTTAGTGGACATACCCATGGTATGCAGATCGGTATAGAAACGCCTTATGTTCGTTGGAGCCCTGCACAATACCGCTATACCAACTGGGCTGGAATTGCTGAACAGGCAGGGAAATACCTTTATGTAAACCGAGGTTTTGGTTTCCATGCCTTTGCCGGTAGAGTGGGAATCTGGCCTGAGATTACGGTTATAGAATTAAAAAAAGGTTAAAAATTTGTCCCTATCTGGCCTATGCTAAAGCTTAGGTTCGATAGGGACTTTTCTTTTTCAGCCTTGAAATTTTACTGCCCCGCGATGTCCTGATAAAAACCAATAAGCCAGTGGCACAAAATACAAAGCGGTAAAGGTTCCTATGGTCAGTCCACCAATTACTGAAAAAACCAAAGGCCTTTGCAAATCAGCACCCAAACCTGCACTAAAAACCACTGGAATAAGCGCCAGAATAGTGGTGATAGATGTCATTACAATAGGCTTCAACCTTATTTCTCCCGCATGGTACAAGGCCTTGGTAAGGGCTTCTCTTGGCAGCAATCCATCTTTCGTTCGATAGGTAACCCTAAGCCGATTGATGGTGTCTATCTTAAGAATAGCATCATTCACCATTATTCCTAACATTACCACCAAACCTATAGCTGACATTACATTTAACGAAGTGCCGGTGAGCCATAGCACCAAAAAGGCGCCGCCTACTCCCAAGGGAAGGGTGAATACAACAATAAGTGGTTGTAAAAAACTCTCAAACTGAGCGGCCAGTATGAAATAAAGCAATAGAATGGACACCATTAAGATCCCCATCAACTGTTTGATGGTTTCCTGATCCTGAAAATACTGCCCGGCAAATTCAACGGCAAGGTTTCTTTCAACGCCCCAAGATCGAATGTCCGACGCATATTTTGTCGGATCCGAAATTTCGAGATTTATAGATTGATAAATCCCTGCCCTGTCGGCCGTTACAAATTTATAATGGGAGTCATATGAAAATTCAATGAATTCATTCAATGCATACGCCACTCCCTCTTCTCCATAGATAAAATTACGCTTCAGAAGTGTTTGAAAATCCAATTGATCATTTCTCAATTGGATAGGGATAATTTCACCAAATTGTCGGATATCTGTAATCAGGTAATTTCCAAACAATTGTTCAATTGTAGTGATCAACTGATCTACTCCCAAACCGTACAAAGCTAACTTCTCAAGATCTGTTTTAAATATCACAGAAGAACCTTCTTGCAAACCAGGGCCTTTGGACCAGGCTTTTATTGGGAATTGTCCCATCCATAAATCCATTTGGCTTGGACTTATAGGCTTTTTGGATTCAAAATTTTTTAAACGCACCTCATAGTATGGCCGGTTTGAATTGAACAGTTGATCGAAGGCATTGGGAGCATCATTTATTTCTAAACTGGCTTGGGGGTAATTTTGGTGGAAATAACCCTGAAGTTGTTTGCTAACATTTTCTTTTGCCTCATTATTGGCAAACATCAGGTAAAGATCAGCCTGCTGAATGGCATTTTCTCCTTCGTATAGAATAAATTGCCTCAACCCCAAATCGCTTTCAGCAACAGTAAACTCACCTTCCAATTGGCCAAGGAGGTTTTGAATTCGGTCTTTATTTTGGCTTGCATTGATAGGTTCATTCCAATCCAGAGAGATCAATGTATCAAACTTCTCGATCGGCGGCAAACCTTCTACTTTTAAGAATTTGACTGTAGCCAGCAGCAGTGGGATCATCAAAAACAAAACCAGCAAAGACCAGCCAGGATGGGCAAACAATTGCTGGTAAATTTTTTTATACCCTCTTAGCATCCCTTTGAAAAGGCGACTGTCTTCTTTAATCGTGCTATTCGTTTTGTTTTTGAACAACAAGAAATACAATAAGGGAAGTAATATAAAAGCTACCAATAAAGAAACGCATAGTATGGCTGCAACAGAGACCGCCTGGTCATAAAACAAGGCTCCTGCTACCCCACTTAAAAACACCAATGGAACAAACACTGCCAATGTCGTTAGAACAGAACTTATTAGTGCAGATTGAACTTCATTTACACCACTTACACATGCTTCAAACAAAGGTAAGCCTTCCTCACGCTTCCGATTAATATTATCCAAAACGATGATGGCATTGTCAATAAGCATTCCAAGCCCCAAGGCCAAACCGCTCAGAGAAATCACATTTATGGAAATATTGAAAAAATAAAACACCATAAAACTGATCACAAGAGAGGCCGGTAGGCTAATACCAATAATGATTGGCGTCCGGTAATTGCCCATAAAAACAAACAGAATAGCGAACGCAAACAAACCTCCGAAAAGCAAACTGGTTTGTAGGTTATTTATTCCTGCATTTAACAAGGAAGACTGGTCCTGAGTCAATTCAAAATCTACCTGTGGGTAATCGACCTTAAATAATTCTACTGCCTCATAAATCAAAGGCATGGTTTCATTCATTTTGGCTGAGGTTTGTTTGTGCACTGTCACCACAAGTCCTTCTTTGTCTTGGAACAAATGGAAACCTGTTGGTTTAGATAGCGCAAAGTTAACTTCAGCTACTTTCGATAGGGTTACGGTATTTCCTGATGGCCCTCTGACGGGGAGATTTCCCACGTCTTCCGCAGTTTCAAGCTTTGAAGCCAAACGCAAATAATACCTGAATTGCCCATCTTCAACACTGATCCCAGGCAGCTCACTGTTCCCATCCTTGATCGCACTGATTAAGTCTGCTTCTTTAAGACCTAAACCAGTCATTAAAGGTTTATTTGGCGTCACCGTAATTACCTTTTCCTGCCGCCCATTTATATCTACAAGCGCCACTCCTTCCAATTGCTCCAGCCGCTTTTTAATCACATTCTCTGTGAGCATCGAAACTTCAGCGAAATCAACCCCTTCTTTTGGAATTACCTGCAATCGAACAATCGGAATATCATTGGAATTGATTCGGACCACTTGTGGCCTAGGCAAATCCTGCGGGAGACTGTTGGTAAGCCTGTCAATTTTTTCATTGACCTCAATATAAGCCAGCTCCATCCTGGTCTGGAAATCGAAAGTCAAACGAACATCCCCTACTTCAGAACCTGCCTTGCTTTCTAAATCTTGAAGGCCATTTAAGGTAACCATGCCTTCCCGGATTGGTCTGAGCACATTCCGTTCAATCGACTCTGGGGAGGAATTGGGATAGCTTACTTTTATGACAATTTGCGGCACATCTATAGGAGGCAACAATGAAATGGGCAATGTCCGAAACAAAATCACGCTAAAAATAAGCAATGCCAGAAAGGTCATTCCAACTGCAATCGGCCTTGAGAGTAAAAATTTTACCATAGCTTATTCAGTTGTTATCTGCACCGCTGCCTGATGTCCTAGCTGCACGTTATTGCTTACAATAACTGTTTTATCAGCTTCCAGCCCATCCAAAACCTCTATTTCTCTTCCATTGTCTTTCCCTACCTCTATATAATTCCAAATGGCTTCATTGTTGTCTATTGTAAAAACTACAGGCCGGCCAGATCGATAAACCACTGCCTCTTTTGGGACAACGAGGTTATTGTTCTGTGGTGCCCTGATGACTGCCCTTGCATTCATCCCTGGCAAAAGGCTTCCACCTTTGCCTAGTTTTAAAGTAACCTGAACCAGTCCGTTTTCATCCACCTTGGGATTGATGCTTGTAACTGTACCAGTTATACTTTCACTTGCTCCTGAGACGGGATAAACTTCTGCCTTTTGCCCTTTTTTTACATAGGAAATGTCTGACTCCAAAACTTTTACTTTCATCTCCAGTAAACCAGTGCTTAATACCAAGCAAATTTCATCGCCGGCATTGACAAGGCTTCCTTTTTTAATTTTCAAGTCGGCAATTGCACCCGTAATAGGCGCTTTGACTTCTGTTTTTGAGAGGTTATTTTCAGCTTCTCTCACGGCAATTTCTGCAGCCAACAATCCACTAGAAGCTTTCCAAAATTCATCTCTGGCATTTCTGTCCAGGTCCTCCGAAAAGGTGGTTTCTACTGTGGATACTATTTTTAGGCTTTTATACTCTGCACTGGCAGTTCGCAGGTTCACTTGGGCTTTCTCCCATTCCAGCTCACTGTCTGTTTTATCCAATAATGCGATAATCTGTCCTTCCTTTACTTGCTGCCCCTCTTCAACTTTGAGGTCAATAAGGTACCCGCTACGTTCTACAATGGACATGACTTCCTTCTCGGCTTCTATTTTCCCCGAAGCATTGATCAGGTAATCAAAGGACTTTTTTTGAGATACACCGACCTTCACAGGGGTAGCTTTAACTTCATCGCGAAAAGTCTCCATGGGAATTTCCTCTATCTCCTGGGTTTCTTCACCACAGGCGAAAAAGAAAATCAAGGAACAAAATAAGAGTGTTTTGTTCATGTCTGTATTTGGCTAAAGGGTTAATATTTTCTTTGGGATTAATGGAAAGAATTTAATTAACTAAAAATTTAAATCTCATCCAAATATTCTGTTTTATTTTTTGTCAAAAAGCAATGTTAAAGCCAGAATTGGCATCTTATTCCTTTATCCTGCTTTAGAATACAAGCTAATTATCAGTTCTGAAATGGCACAACACATAGGTCTACGCAAGCGAAGAGAATAAATAAAGCCCCAACAGGATTTTAATAGTAATGTTGCCTTTTTCGATTAAAGGTAAGCAACCAAAGTCACACACACCAACTTACAATGCTTTCCTAAAGTCAAAATCAGGTGAATTCGATAAAAAAAGGCATAATTCCTTCTCACCTTGGAAATTTACTCACTGCTACAAACAAAAAAAAACCGGATTGAATAAATCAACCCGGATCAATAGCTCTTGTCAACGCAAATTTTATTTAAACACCTTTTCATCTGCATGAACAAACTCAGGATCATCTTCTGTGTAATTCACGTGAATTATAGGACTAGCCTTGTGTAGCAATGCCCTACTGGAAGTGTCAAGGTGTCTGATATAAACCGTTTTCCCCAACTTATTGTACCTCTCAGTCACTTTATGTACAGCTTCTAAACCGGAATGATCCACTATCCTACTTTCCTCAAAATCAATGATGATTTCATCAGGATCATTTAATGGATCAAATTTCTCCCCGAAAGCTGTTACTGAACCAAAAAACAAGGGACCAAAAATATCATAATGTTTGACACCTTGCTCGTCAATACGTTTTCTAGCACGAATCATTTTAGAATTTTTCCAGGCAAAAACCAATGCTGCTATGATCACTCCTATCAATACTGCCAAGGCAAGATTATGTAAAAACACAGTCACCAATGTTACCAAAATCATTACCAAAACATCAGATTTAGGCACTTTTCTAAAGACCTTGAAGGATGCCCATTCGAATGTTCCTATCGCTACCATGAACATCAAACCTACTAAGGCTGCCATTGGTACCATTTCTATATATGAGGAGAAGAACAAAATAAAGGTCAGTAAGCCCAAGGCAGCCACTATTCCCGAAAGTCGTTTTCTACCACCAGCATTAACATTTATAAGTGATTGGCCGATCATGGCACATCCACCCATTCCACCAAAAAATCCAGTGGTAACATTTGCTACGCCCTGAGCAATACATTCTTTATTGCCACTTCCTCTTGTTTCGGTAATCTCATCCACAAGTGTCAGGGTAAGCAAGCTTTCAATCAAGCCTACTCCAGCCATAATCGCAGAATAAGGCAAAATGATCCAGAAGGTCTCCATAGTTAAAGGAACCAATGGAATATGGAATTCAGGTAGACCACCGGAGATAGAGGCCAAATCGCCTACTGTTCGGGTATCAAAATCACCAAAAATCACAATTAAAGTAACGGCAAGTATAGCGGCCAAGGCCGAAGGAACCACTTTGGTCAACTTGGGAAGGTATTTGATAATGACCATCGTGATCAGCACAAGGCCAATCATCATGTAAAGAGGCGTGCCAGTCATCCATTCAGTTACTCCCTCTGAATTAACTGTTTTGAACTGCGCAAACTGAGAGGTGAAAATAATGATCGCCAAACCATTTACAAACCCAAACATAACCGGGTGAGGCACTAGTCGTATAAGCTTTCCTAATTTCAGAACACCTACTAAAATCTGGAATAATCCCATTAATACAACTGCAGCAAAAAGGTACTCCACACCTTGATCAATAACCAAAGCCACCACAACTACAGCGATGGCACCAGTGGCACCAGAAATCATTCCTGGCCTACCTCCTAAAATAGAGGTGATCAAGCCAATAATAAAGGCCGTATACAAGCCGACCAAAGGGCTGACACCAGCAATTAATGAAAAAGCTACCGCCTCTGGAACCAATGCCAGGGCAACAGTTAAACCTGAAAGAACTTCATCTTTTAAATTTGTTTCTTTTGGTTTGAATAAGTTGTAAAAGGCCTGCGTCATAGGTCTGAATTATGTGTGAAATTTTAAATGAATTTTTGATGTACTAAAAAATTGGGCATTTGGGCAATTAGCTCTTAAATAAGGCGCAAAGATACCAAAAATATATTTAATTAAAATATTATATGGTTTTTTAGGAAGGGAATAAACTGAATGAAAGCATTATAGCGCTACCTTCAATGTCCTGCTACATAAGCATAAATCAACTGGCTGATCTTTGCAATACAATCTTTCCCTGCCTCTTCGTCCACAAGATTTTTACTCAAAACAACCAAAACATAGCGTGAACCATCCTCCAACTTCACTATGGCAGCATCATGTTGCACACCGGTAATGGCCCCTGTTTTATGCGCTACTTTCGCCGTTTTGGGCAAAAATTTAGGAATCAAACCATTGAAATGTTGGTCGGAAAGAATCTCTATCATTTTTCCGGCTCCTATTACTTTATTTTCGGCAATGGCCTCCATGATCAACATCATGTCCAGGGCGGTTGTGGTGTTGCTTAATCCGGCATCAAAAGCTTTCAAATCCTCCACTCCACGGAGAACCTGTATGTCATTTGCGCCCAATTCCCGCATGGTTTGGTTTACGTTTTCCGCAGCAACCATTTCAATCAATAGGTTTGTGGCCAGATTGCTACTGTTGACAATCATTTCATACATCAATTCATAGATGCTGCCTTTTTCACCGATTCGGCGGTATAAAGCTTCCTGACTGTCTACTCCCAGATCCATACTAAAGGTACTTCCATCCAAAATACTCTTGAACTCATTTCGAATCAATATGGAATCCTGTAAAGAGAAATTACCAGCCTCCTCCTGTTTAAAAAGCTCGATCATCACAGGAGTTTTCATGGTACTGGCAGCATGAAACACCTCTTTTTCATTAATAAATAATTCCTTGGCCGTATCATCCAAAAGCCTGAACGCAAGAGCAAAATCTCCTTCAGTAGCCTGCATCAGGTTGCGAATTTCATTCTCCAATTGATCCAATGCCTGTTTTTCCTTCGGTCCAGAACAGGAAAGCAACAGAAGTAAAGGTAACAACAAGTATAATTTCATAGCAATTCTTGGTTAAAGTAATACCATGACCCATACCATAACGGCCAAAAATGCCACTATTGGGCCGAGAATAATAAAGAACAAGCCACCAGTCCGGAAATCTTTTTGTTCCACCATACCTGTTGCAAAAGCAATGGCATTTGCGGGTGTAGAAACAGGGAGCAATAAAGAACATGAGCAACTAATGGCAACCATCACCGGTCCTGCTATTCCATAAATCCCTGGAAGGGCAAGACTCAGCGGAACCAGTATGGAGGCTGCTGCGGTATTGCTCATCACATTGGAGAGTAAGACCGCTATCAGGCAAAAGATAATGGCTATTAGAACTTTGGGCAAAGGGAGTGCATTGATTTTTTCCATGACGATTTCTGCCAAGCCCACCTCCACAAGAGCGATGCCCAGGGCAAGTCCTCCTGCCACCAACATAAGTGTGTCCCAGGGAAGGCTCCGCACGTGTTCAGAGTGAATCACCTGGGTCATGGTAAGCAGCACTATGGGGATTGCAGAAGTAGCTGCGACAGGTATCCCATGCAAGGGTTCAGTCAACCACATCAGCACCGTAACAATCAAAGTGAAAATTACTGCGTTTTTCTCAAACCGTCCCACATTCCCATTTCCTTTGGGCAAAAGGGAAAGATCAAGTTTAACGCCAGAGAAATCCTGCGTTTTGCAGAGAAATTTCCAAAACAGCCATACCAACAACAATCCAGTAGGAAAACCCACCACCATCCAGTCTACAAAGGTGATGCTAATCCCCTTTTCCTGTAATGCCCCCACGGCAATCGCATTGGGGGTGCTCCCTATAATAGTGCCTATCCCTCCTACCGATGCGGAAGCAGGAATAGCCGTCAACAAGGCCTTGCCATAAGGAGAACTTTTACCTATTAATCCTACCAAAGGAATTATGGACGAGATCATCATGGCCGTAGTGGCGGTATTCGACATCACCATACTTGCAATGGCTGTGGTCATCATCAGTCCGAGCAATAAACCCTCTGGTTTGTGCCCAAACTTTTTAACGGTAAATTGAAACAGTTGCTGATCCAATTCTACCAAACTCATGGCTTTTGCCAGGAAAAAGCCTCCCAAGAGTAGCCAGATAACATTGCTGGTCCAGGTACTTATATAGAGCTCGGCCGGCATGGTTTTATCAAAGAAGAAATCGGTACTAAATCCAAGCAACAAGGTCGCAATGATAAAAATACCCACGGCAAAAGGAGGCAAGGCCTCAGTAATCCACAAACCTATGGCCAATATGCTGATAAAAAACACAAAGTTAACAGGGGGATCATAACCTATTTTACTGAAAAAATAGGTTATCAATAAAGCAATTAGAAAATTCCCAATAAAAGAAGAAGTACTGAAAATCCAGTTTAATTTGAGTTTCCTATAGAGAATACGCGCTCCACTTCGGGAATCTGCATCGAACATGCACCATTGACTTTAAAGGTAAAAACCAGATTACTATCACTTAGTCAAGTGACTTGAGTTGGACCAGGTTTATATAACCTCCAACCATGGAGCAATTTAGCCCTTTTTTTAAAAGATTTAGCCTCTAATTTCTGTAATCCTTCTAAAGATCTTCTTAAAAGCAATGGTATATTTTTGTCCAAAACGAGTAAAACAAAAGCAAGGTCCAAAGCTATCCTTGGCACATTTATTGAATTGGATCCCCATAACCACTATAACAATTCCCGTCGTTTGTGGTTGGGAGAGTAATATGAATAACTGTCAGCTAATTATAGAATAGCTAAAGCAATAAAAAAATAACGGCTAAAATATTTCCCTTAAATCCAGAAAATGTCAGTTCTTCGTAACTGTTGAAGTGATCAAAATTAAAGCTGAGATAAAAAAAAATCAACCGCTATTATTAAGTGTCAAACAATATTTGAGAAAGTAATTTTTTTATCTTATCAAGTTCAAAGGCCATGGCTACGACTCCATGGCCTTTTTTTTGTAATAGACTTTTAAAATTGTAAGTCTATTCTGTATTGGAAACGACCTATAATTTTCAAAAACAAATTAAAAACCTAAGAAGGCCTATTGTGGAAACAGTCTATTTTTTTTCTGCTAAAAATATTTAGGTTTTGGAACCAAATTTGTGTTAGCTTTGTCAACTTAATTCAAATGGGGCTGACCGGTTTTGACAGTAGGAGTGAAGATTGGGCTCGCATGCAGGCTGGAGTATGTACTGCCTTGAACGATTCATACAAACCATAATTGGCGAATCTAATTACGCCATGGCTGCCTAATCTTACCCTTCGGGGACTAGATAATGCTTAAAGGGTTGAGTTTCGATAGATGCTCCCCGGCCACATCCCGCAACCCTGTGTCTTTTCGGGGTTGATACTGGGGTGTCGATAAGGAAGGACTAGTGCTTGTGATACTGCTAATCAGGTGCGAAATTAAGCAGATAAGCTGAAAGTAGGTGTGTCAACCAGCGGCTTTCGGTCGACAATTCAATAGTTGACTAAGCATGTAGACGGTACGGTGTTTCCCTATCTGGACGCGGGTTCGACTCCCGCCAGCTCCACAAAAGAAGCCCTGATTACTTTAAAAAGTAGTCAGGGCTTTTGTTTTTTTAGGTAAGGGGCGGATTGCTTAACGGTTCGGTTAAAGTATTTCATTTTTCCATAAAATATTTGCATACGTAAAAATGTTTTTAATCCATTATTTGAATATCTACTTATCTTAGTAGAGGTATGTGGATTAAAAATAAATTGTAACAAAATATTTATTGGTATATATAAAAATTTACCCACCTCCCGGCCAGTTGGGTTGAAAAATATGAAACGCCTTTTTCCAACATGTCAAAATTATCCGCTAAGCGCAAATCCTTGAACGTCCGGTTTGTTTTTTTTATGAAGGTAATGTCGAGAGAAAATTTATCGAATAGAAGAGACGATGATAAATTACTTGAATACAAAAGCTTAATTGACATTAATCCTTATCTTGGGCTCTCTGTCTCTGAAATTGGAGACAGAGACAAAGAAGCCATTAAAAACAGCATTACCACAAAAGCCAAACAGTTACTCCAATATTGCATAGAACCAAAGTCTAGGAAGGCAATTTTCGATAAAATTGGGATGTTCAATAACACCAAAAATTTTCGAAATCATGTCAAACCGTTAATAAATGCAGGTTGGCTTCAACTCACGCTTCCTGAGACACCCACGAGTAGAGACCAGCAATATCTTAGTACAGAACTTGGTAAGCAATTGCTATTAATTTTAGAGGAAGATAATACAGGAAAAACAGGACTCATTCCCGTAGTATCTTCCAATATTGCCTCTGTAGGCTATGATGCAGAAAAAAAGGTTTTAGAAATAGAATTCCACCATGGGGCTGTTTATCAGTATTTTGATGTACCGGAAAGGGTATTTGAAGCGTTGGTAAGTTCAGTATCAAAGGGAAGTTACTATTTGAATGAAATCAAGAAAAGGTATAACTACAATAGTAAATGAACTAATATTGCTTTAAATACGAAGGAAGACAAAATCGGCAAAGAAATTTTGAAACAATTGGAAAAATAAATCCTATTAATGAAATTTAACCAAGATTATTTGAAACGCTTTTTAAGCCAGGAAAATTAACCAAAAAGGACTTGCGAGACTTTTATTCAGGAGAAGATGGAAAGGATGAATACCGATTAATTGAAAAGGAGATCAATGAGTTGTAATTTACAGGAATACGCATTTTAATTTTAGGCTATGGCAACAAAATCACATAAAGCATTTAACGATTTACCTCTTCTTCCTCCAAAACAATCCTTGGTAGAGACAATTGCTATTCTCAAACAGGAAAGTAAATCTGCAGTTGCACTGGCAGAATTAAAAGGTCTTACAAATACATTACCGAATCCAAATATTCTCATCAATGCTGTTATTTTAAAAGAAGCTCAAGCGAGTTCAGGAATTGAGAACGTGATTACAACCCAAGACAAACTTTATCAGGCATTATACGCCAAATCAGCAAAACCAGATGTTGCAACAAAAGAGGTTTTACGATACAGAGAAGCACTTCTGATGGGTACGCTTTTAATCAAAGAAAAAAGATTTCTTAATACAAACGGAATAATTACCATTCAGAAAGAATTGGAAGAAAATAATGCTGGGCTCAGAAAACTTCCTGGAACGGCATTAATCAACGACTTGACTAATGAAGTGATTTATACTCCGCCTGATAATTTTGATTCGATTAGTGGCTTAATGAAAAATCTTGAAGAGTATATCAACATTGATGAAGATGATGTTTCTCCATTAATCAAGTTAGCCATTCAACACTATCAATTTGAAAGCATCCATCCTTTTTATGATGGTAATGGTAGAACTGGAAGGATTATCAATGTCTTGTATTTAATTTTGAAAGGTTTATTAAACGAACCTGTATTGTATTTGAGTTCTTATATTATCCAAAACAAGGGAGATTACTATCGGTTATTACAGGAGGTTCGGACTAAAAATAACTGGGAAGATTGGATTTTGTATATACTCAAAGGTATTGAGCAGACAGCGCTGAGTACAATTGAGCAAATAAATAAAATCAATCAACTGTTCAACGAAACACAAAAATTGGTGCAGGAGAAATTACCTAGAATCTATTCGAAAGATTTGATAGAGCAGCTTTTCGTTCATCCTTATTGTAAAATAGAGTTTTTGGTGAAAAATTTAAACTTAGAACGTAAAGCAGCATCCAGACATTTGAATAATTTAAAAGAAATAGACGTTTTAAAGTCACTTTCAAAGGGAAAAGAGGTTATATACGTAAATGAAAAACTGTATAATTTACTGAAAAATGGCTAAAAAAAACGTGGGACATTTTGGGACACGTCCTGAAAACGTGAGACAATTTACACCTTTTTAGGACATATAATAAGCAACTATGGATACAGACGATTTATCAATACCTACTTATAAAGGAATCATTTCAGAAGCCGAAAAATTCAATCACGAGTTGACTTTGCAATTTGGTATTCTGGCGTTCAGTTGTAAAGATGATGACGACTATTTGAATCAAGCGGAAGCCTTAATAAAAGATTGGCTTCAAGTGAATGATTTTGAAGATATTATTGATGGTATTTTCTTTGGGCAAAAAGTAAATGAAAATGCGTTCAGAAAAACTTTAAACATAATCCTATTCAATATTGCTGAAATCAGAAAAACACCAATGAAACAACGGGAATTTGAAGATTGGGAATAGGTATTATCAATAAAATGGTTTCCAATCACGAAAATATCAACCTTTTACGCTCCCTCTTCAAAGGGCGTGAAGACCTATTTGCCGTTCGTTGGGAGAAAGGAAACAAATCGGGCTATATGCCAGCCTATTTTTATGACCCATTTCGTTTAAGGGCGCACAAAATGAATGGAGGGACATTTCAGAATTTTACCGAAAAGTCTTATCTGAAATATACAGAAGAACAAATCCAAAAGCATTTGGACGGCTTTCATCATATTGGAATTTACCCTCTATTACAAGACAATACCACTTGGTTTTTAGTAGCAGATTTTGATAAAGCGAATTGGCAAGATGAAACCGTTACTTTTCTTAATGCTTGTAAAGAAAAAGAAATTCCAGCCTACTTGGAACGTTCCCGGTCGGGTAACGGTGGACACGTTTGGATATTTTTTGACAAACCATATCCTGCCATAAGAAGTCGCAAAATATTTATTTCCATTTTAGAAGAATCGGGTGCATTTTCATTGTTCGACAAATGTTCCAGTTTTGACAGATTGTTTCCCAATCAGGACTTTCTTTCAGGCAAAGGCTTTGGAAACTTGATTGCATTGCCGCTTTTTAAGCCAACTTTTGAAAAGGGAAATAACTGCTTTATTGATCCAGAAACATTTGAACAATTTACAGACCAATGGGATTTCCTGAAAAATATTCAAAGGGTTTCCACAGATTTTTTAGACGAGCTATGCAAAACATTATCACCTGATGTTCCGAAAATAAAATCGCAGCCAATAAATGGAAAACTTAGCATTTCTTTAAACAATACGATACGAATCAGCAGAAATGGATTAACGCCAACGCTTACTCATTTTCTGAAAGAAGAATTAAATTTTCCAAACTCTGAATTTTTCATCAAAAAGAAATCAGGAAGAAACACCTTTGAAACAGTTCGTTATTTTAAACTGATTGAGGAATCAGAAAGTGAAGTTTTCATTCCTCGGGGATTTATCGGAAGACTACTGCGCTTTTGCAAGGAATCACAAATCGAATTTGGGTTTGTTGATGAAAGAAAGCTAAAACCAACTATTCCTTTTGTGTTTAATGCTGCTTTGCGAAATCATCAACTTGGAGTAATAGAAGCGGTTTCTAAAAAGGACTACGGAGTGATAGTTGCACCACCAGGTTCAGGAAAAACAGTGATTGGATTAAAAATAATTGGGGATAAAGGACAACCTGCACTCATTATTGTTCACCGAAAACAGTTGTTGGAGCAATGGACAGAACGGATTGAAGCATTTTTGGGCATTCCCAAAAGAGATATTGGAGTTATCGGTCAAGGAAAATCTAAAATAGGCAAACAAATTACCGTGGCAACAATTCAAAGTTTGCCAAAACAAATAGAATCTGTTGAAAATCAATTTGGAACTATCATAGTGGACGAATGCCACCACGTTCCTTCCGAAACTTCCAGGAAAACAATTGAAAAACTACAAGCATATTATCTTTATGGATTGACTGCTACCCCTTTCAGAAAGTACAATGATGGGAAAATGATTTTTACACATTTGGGAGAAATTATTGCCAATATTCAACCCACTGAAATTGAAAATTATAAACAGGCGAAAATCATCATCCGCAACACTGAATTAAATGTTCCATATAATTCTAAGATAGATAGTTTTGAAACATTGTCAAAAATTTTAATTCACGATACTGCTCGAAACAAACTGATATTGGAAGATGTAAAAAAAGAACTGAATCAGGGTAAGAAAGCGGTTATCATCACCGAACGAAAAGAGCATATTGATACGCTGTATTTATTTATAAAACAATCGTATGAAGCTATTACTCTGAGCGGAGAAGATTCAGAAACTTCTAAAAAGGCCAAATGGAAAACATTAAAAAAAGGGAATTTCCAGGTTTTAATTACAACAGGACAATATTTTGGCGAAGGAACAGATTTACAAAATGTTAGCTGTTTGTTTTTGGTCTACCCATTTTCTTTTGAAGGCAAACTGATCCAATATATAGGCAGGGTGCAACGCTCGGAAATAAATCCGACCATTTATGATTATCGAGATTATAAGATTGATTATCTCAACAGACTTTTCTTAAAGCGAAATACGTATTATCGAAAAATCGATAAGCAGGCAACTTTTTTTGATGAACCAAAGGACGAAATCACAACTTCAAACCATGTTATATCCATAGAAAAGAAAATCAAAGTTCCAATTGAAGAATTGGATTTTCATTACGGAAGTATTGCGTTCAAATATTCAGTTGTAGAGATGAATACCGAACTTCAATTTCAGGTCGAAAACAACGAAATTAGACCCGAATTTGAGGTGCTTAAACCCTATTTCATCAAAACATTGAAGTCCAAAAATATTACCGTAGAATTGTTAGCCGAGTTTGAAAACGGAAAATTGGTTTCTCAATTAGCACTATCAACTGATATTGGCCGCATCAATAAAGAAGTGGTTGAGGGAGTGAAATTTCAATTTTTAAATAATGGATTGCTCAAAAAATTCAGACCCAAAAAGCAAAACATTCTGACTTCTGATGAATTACAAGAGCAGGATAAAATTTATTCAAATGCAGAAGAATTGTTGAATGAAATTCTGAAAAATAAGCAATACAAACATTCCCAACACATTCAATATTTAGCAGAAAGACATGAGAGTTTAATAATGAAAATGCGTTTTGTCCTCAATCCATTTTCATTCGTATTTCTGCTTGCAGGAGACCAAAGTTATTTTGTTGTTTTGGAAACCTTAGACACAGAAGAGGCAACTTACATTTGGCATACCCTTAAAAATAAATCGTCATTAATTGAGGAAGTAAAACAAATTGACAGCCAATTAAGCACTATTAGAAAAAAAGGAAGACAGACATTTTTAGAAAACTGCCCAGAAAACTTTGCTAGAATTATGCACGATTATTCAGATAAAAAAAAAGGATTTATAATATGGAAATCTGCATTAGAAGAGATTGTTTAGTATAGTACAAGGTGGTTAATATATCACACGGTCGCTGCTCTTTTTGCACATTAGTTTCTTTCCTAAAAGTTATCGTTCAATATTTTTCATTTCTTTAAGATTTCAAAAGAGAGTAAATTAAAGCTCCAAAGTTTTTTCTTGGTTTTAACGTACAATTAGGTATTCCTATGAAAGTAAGTGGGTGAGCCTCCCCCTCTAGCATAGGCCTACTGTGACAGAGGGTCCATCAGGAAGGTGTTGAATTATAAGCAGTCCCTGTCACTAACAATGATCAGAAAATTTAGTCAGTTGCTGAAAATACTGGCAGGATGAGGCTCATAATGGAATTCCCCCTAAGAAAAGTACTTTAAATAGGTTTTAGTTAACACTTTGATTTAATATCCTCTTTTTGTGGGATAAAATAAGCATCTACTAATTGCATTGGCTAACCTTTCATAGAACCGACTACAAACATTTCCAGGTATTTTTGGAGCTTTGAATGTCATAATGGTTTTGGTGGTCGAACTTTTTAAATTCACAAGTTTAATTCATTCATGAACTCCCCAAGCTTTCTGCATCTCGTTTCTTTTTCTTTCTTCAGTAACTCTAACATTCCTTTGAAAACTTTTATAATCGACATGCCCGGTTATCTTCATCACCGTTTCTGCAGGGGATTAAATAAATTGAGAAAACTGTAGCAATTCCTCGGTACCATTCGTCTTAAATGTATGAAGATTTATAAAGTTAAACCGTTACTATTTTTTCTCTTGCTGATTTTCTCCTGCGAAAATAACATTGGCCCAAATAGAGAGGGTACCGCCGAGGTGGCCATCTCAGTAGCTTCAAGGGGAGGGTATCAGTTTCTCATCGAATTCGACGGCGACCTTTATTTTCCTGAAAACTTACCAGAAGAATTTAGGGTAGTATCTCAGGAACCCATACCTGTAAACATCAAATTTCAGATCCAGGATAACAAGGAAGACATCTTTCAACCAGCTCCAAATGATGTGCCTATTTTTCTAATGTCTGTACCTGTGATCACGATAATATCGATCGAAAAAATTTAACCCGAAATATGCAATAGAAAATCTATTACGTGCTGAAATCGCTTCAAAATACCCAATCGTTGCTATTTTCAATTCTACCATAGCGTTGCTATGCTAAAATCTCCAAACCGCCTGATTTTCTTTCAATTGCAACACTTCCCGTAAACATGGGAAATCCTATTACATAATCCGGGTTTAAAAAGTAGTCAGGGGTTTAATTTTTTCACATCTATGTACCACGCAAGAGGGATTTGCGGAAAAATGAAAATTTAAAGGGTATTAAAGACATTGATACCGGCTGAGGAATTGCAAAATCAGGCACGAACTCGTCAGTCCTGAAAACGCCCCCCCATCAAAAAAGGAGGACAAAGAGCTTGTCCCGACCAAATTCTGGAGGGATTTCTGACGCAAACTTTCTAAATTATCAAGTTGAAATAGAATTACTTTCCCGTATAAATCCCCCTGCCCCCTTGTCAAGGGGGATTTGCGGCAAAAGAAATTTTATTGCTGAATTGATGGAATTGAAACGGGCTGACTCAATTTAAAGTCAGTAACGGAACTCGTCAATCTTCATTATCTGCTTTTTCTGTGGCTATCTAATGGAGGATGCTGCTTGACTAAATAAACGCCATCTTTCCTGATGGGATCAAATCATTCCCTACTCCTTTTCCATATTCACCTTTACCTCCCTGTCAAAGGCTTCCAATATGCTTTCGGGCAGCTTGGCTTTTTCTTTCCATGTCTCATCACCATAAACACCGCTTGCATCAAGATCAAATGGTTTAAAGTCAATGCGCTTAATGGCTTTCTTGCTACTGAATTCAAAGTTGAAATTTTCAGCATCTTTAAATTGGGGGTTCATGATCCTACTGTGTTGATCATGACCAAACTTCTGCCATTCCGAAAAAGATTTCCCATTGTAATCATATTTCTCTCCTCCCGTATTCCAATACATATTGTTATCCATGGCAATGTCAATCTTTTCCCAGGCACCTTGCAAGACAGCGCCTTCATCGAAGACGATAATATTGTTCATGAAATCAAAAGACCTGTGTTCCTCCACCCTGGTACACTGGGCTTGGTACATTTTGGCATAGGCGAAGATATTGTTTCGAATGGTATTGTTTGCACCGTAATGCTGGTGAAAACCTCCTGTTTTGGTGCTGTATACCAGGTTATTTTCCATCAGAATACCTGTAGAGCCTTCATCTGTATACAGGCCCCAGCCACCATAAGAGTAAGCATGCACATGATGGACAATATTGTTACTGATCACTGTTCCTTCTGATTTACCCAAGGTATAAACCGCTGCCATATCGCTGAGAAGGGTCCAGCCTATGTGGTGAATATGGTTATTAACTATTTTATTCCTTTTGGCATTGCTTTCGGCATATCCCCAAACCCAGCCTACAGAAATTCCTGTATAATAAAAATTCCCGATGTCATTGTTGCTGATTTCATTGTCAGAACTATGGCCTACCCAGACCCCCACAGCTGTAGGATACTCCAAACCACCGGTCTGTAAGATATTATTGTGCAGTTTGATGTGGGAAGTATGGTTGACACCTTCATGGGCCCTGGTCTCTCCAAGGTAAATTCCCCCTCCTCCAAGATCATGTAAATAACTGCGTTCTACGCTACTGTTATGACAGCCTTTGCCATACCAAAGAGCATGCTGGCCAGTTTTAGAAATTTCACAATCCACAAAATCAACATGGTTGGCCCCTTCGAGCATTACCGCGGCATTGATCATTGTTGCTGCCTGACTGGGTTCAGCACCGGAAGGAGGAACCGCATAATGGCAATGCATAAAAGAAAGACCTTCAAAACTTACATGTTCAACCGGTTTACCATTGGCAGCATCCCCTTTGACCAAAACCAGATTATCCAGCACCGGAGCAATTACTTCCGCATTTTCTGGTTGCTCACCCGGAAGAGGAATATAATACAAGGTTCCTTTCGAATTCAAATACCACTCTCCTGCTTCCTCCAATGCTGCTGCAAAATTTTCGAATACAATCCGCCCTCCTTCTTTGATTGGGTTCCATGGAGGCATTCCTCCACCTGAAGTATATACCTGTGCACTGTCTTTGTCCAAATTATCAAGATACCGCATGGTGAAATTCCACTTGTGGTAAGCCCTGAGGCGAACATTTTCCAAATCCTCATCGACAATCCCTTTTAAATGGGAAAAATTCTCTTCGTCAAAAGAAAACACATGCTGGGCTTTTTCTACTGCCCTTCCTGTACCTTTTATCCAATCATTTTGCTTCACTGCGCCTATGTGCATAAAACCTTCATTGGGTGTACGTGCCAATGTTGCCCTTTTTCCATTGACGTACAACTGGTCAAATCGCCATTTGTAATACCGGCTTTCATGGAGTTCCAGTTCCCAAATGCCTAAAGCATTCACCTTAAATCCAGATAGTTTTTTACCGCCACTGAACACTGGTTTTTCATTCGGATAGGCTTTGTACACCACTGGAGCTTCTTCGGAACCGCCATCCTCGGGATACAACTCCAGAGGTGCTAACATCTGAAATTCTCCGCCTCTTATCAGCACGGTAACCGGACCAGTAGACCCATTGTTCTTTTTGTGTTTTCTGATCCAATCACGAGCGCCTATAAGGCTGGCCAATGGTTGGTCTATCGTTCCTTCACTCTTATCGTCTCCATTTGGAGCCACATAGATTGTGCGCCCATTTTCTTTGACCTGCTTTGCTGTTGCAAAGGCCATGGGGGTAAAATGCATGAGAAAAACCAATAATAATCCAATAGCACTACTAATTTTTATATGATTCATTGTCCTTTTTCTTTGGTAAGCCAATTTACAATTATAGGGCAAACATTTCCTTCAAGGAGTGAATTTTCATTTAAAACCAGGAGGTATATAGAGGTGGTAGTCATCTTCGGTGGAGATTTTGTCAGAATTGTTGCGGAAAAAAAATGGCAACAATACCGCCAAAATCAAGATGTGTATAATCTTCCTTACCAAGGGCTGACACCCTTGGCTGATATATTGCACCCCGTCAGGGCTTGGTGTAATCCTAAGACTTGGTGTATGATTTTGGTAAGGAATGGACGTTGGGATTTTGATCTTCATCTAGGTTTAATTTGCAATTACACCTTTATATCAATAGCTATAAGCTTTAGAAAAGTCATTTTAAAAGGCCATTTGCAATGGCCTAAAACAAATCATCTAAGAAAATCTTACTTGTGTTAGCCTTGGCAATACCCTATTAGTCAACGGGAAATTCGCATATAGCAAAGGTCAGATATGGCATCCAACTGCGACGAAGTAAATACTTTTAAGCTAAAATAAAGCTCTATCCATTTTTAACTTTGTTAGGCTTGGTTTGCCTTTTCTAGGAGTAGCTAATGGCCTTAGAACAATTTGATCTTTCTCAAGAATCAGGTCAATTGTGTCTTTAATATTATACCGTTCTATAAGCATTTTACTAAGTCTAATCCCCTTAGAATTCCCTGTTTTCACCACTGATATTTCCATAATTCTAGCAGTTTATGTAATTACACAAGTAATCACATTGGGGTTGCTTTTCCTAATGTTCATTAAATGGCTTGGGAAAGAAATTCACGTCTTTTTTTTCAAAAAAAATATTGACTATCAAACAATTAACAATTGTTATCGATTCTCATTTTCATCAAACCAGCAATACTCCCTTTCCAATTACTACCAGGATAATATTTTGGGTAGAATGATTTAAAGTTTTATTGATAGCTCCAACTTTCCACCCAATCCATTTTCAATAATTCTCTTTAGTGTTGATATTTTTACTTCCTTTAAATTATTCTCAATCTTAGAGATATAGGATTTGGTTGTCCCTACTTTATCAGCTAATTCTTGCTGTGTCATTCCCCTATCAATCCTTGCTTGATGAAGCATTGCTCCAATTTTGAAAGACTTGTAACCCTCTTCAAAAGCATCCCTTTTTTCAGTCCCGGTTTTACCATAATGCACATCCTTAAACGTTTCAAGTGTCATTAGATCATTTTTTATTGCTTTCATAATCTGTCTTTATGCTAAGTGCCCTAATTATCTCGTTCTTTGGCGTTTTTTGAGTCTTTTTTTGAAATCCATTCATCAAGACAACAAGTTTACCTTCATCGAAAAAACAAAATATTCTGAAAATATCGTTCCCTTTTTGGACTCTTATTTCGTAAAGCCCATTCGTGTTTTTGATAAATTTTAAATACGTTTCCGGTATTCTATCCAGCTCTTCAATCAATCCTAATGTCCAAATAATCTTATCCTTTACTTTCTGATTTTGCTTAATGAAAAAATCTTGAAAGTAGCTTTTGTAAAAGACTATTTGACGCTTCTTACTCACGCCTCAAATATAAAGAAAGTAGCCCTTTAGTGCAACATTATTTTCATGGCCCAAAAAAACCATAACTAAAGTTCTCCGAAAAGAAATAAAAACTTGAATCCCAAGAGAAGATGTGTATAATCTTCCTTAACAAGGGCTGGCACCCTTGGCTGAGATATTGCGTCCCTTTGGGGCTTGGGGAGCTATTAGGGCTTAATGTGCATTTTTGGTAAGGAATGGACGGTGGGATTTTGTCAGCATTGTTGCAGAAAAGAGCAACAATGCCGCCAAAAACATTTGACGTTTTTTTCTCGTTTCCGTGGGTTGACACCACACGGTTAATATTGTTGAAGCCTTTCAGGCTTCTTCGGATATTGTAAAATTCACCTTTACATCAATTTTGGGATTTGATCTTCACCTAGGTGTAATTTGCAATTACACCTTTATATCAATAGCCATCTAGCAAATTGCTGTTGCAAAATTCAATCTTTTGCTGGAATTCTTCTGGTGTGATTTGTTGGGCGTATGCGCTTAGGGTTAAAAGAAGAAAGAAAACTATTGGTACAATTCGTTTATTTTGCATGTGTGTAAATCGGCCATGTCGAATCAAAATGAATATGCGCCCCAGTTGCTAGATGCATTGCAAAACCTCTTTTTGGGTTTCCTTTCAGAAGATTCGGTTTACCTATATTTTTTTTTAGTGTAAGTTTCCTACAGTCAGACGATATTAGGCTCGTTGTTCATAAGTTCGACCTTAAAATTGACCTTTGCCTTTAAGGCCTCAAATACTTTTAGAATGGTTTCAATGGTTACATTTTTGGCATTGTTCTCCAATTTTGAAATTTGTGATTTTTTCACTCCAATTAATGCCCCAAGCTGTTCCTGAGTTAGGTGGCGTTCCTTTCGGGCAGTCTTGATCATTTCACCAATAAGCTCGAGTTTAAGCTCAAATTCAAATTGGTCTCTGCGAGTTGTCCCCACCTTGCCAATTATTAAATCCTGTGCTTCGTCTAAACTGTATGTTTTCATTTTTCTTTCTTTTTCCGGTTAAAATAATCAACTCTGATTTTTTCAGCTTTTTCAATTTCTTTAGGGCTTACTTTTTCTGTCTTCTTTACGAATCCATGTGTGCCACAAACCAGTGTCATTTCATTATTCTCCTTGTCCCAAAAGGCAAGAATTCGGTATTGGAGTCCTGCATATTTAGTGCGTAATTCCCAAATGTTTTGATTTAGTTTTTAAAAAGTTTCGAGTCCTTTAGCAGCTGTGCCTTCCAAATAGTGTAGAATATCTTGTCCTGCACTTTTTCATTTTGGCTTTTGATAAATTCGAAAGCCTCTTCCAATAATTTGATATCAAATTTTTTCTCCACCAAATCAGCATTAATTAATACCTACCAAAGGTAGAAAAAGTTTCAATGAAAGGAAACTTTAATTCTTTAACATCTTGAAATAATGAATATTAGCCCAAGAACTAGTAATGGAATCTCACTTAGTTCAATTTTCCGCAACATATTTGGCTTCTTGATGGGGAAACCCTTTTTCTTTGCCATTTATAGAGAAGATTTTGTCAGCATTGTTGCAGAAAAAAGCAACAATACCGCCAAAATCGATGACGTTTATTTCACTAATCCAGTGGCAACAGCCACTGGCTACAAAAATATCACCCCTAAAGGGGTTTTCGATTGTCATAAAGTCATAAAGCCGTTGTGATTTTGTCAGCATTGTTGCAGAAAAAAAAGGCAACAATGCCGCCAAAATCAAGATGTGTATAATCTTCCTTACCAAGGGCTGACACCCTTGGCTGTGGTATTGCGCCCCGTCAGGGCTTGGTAATGTCAAAAAATTTGATGTGCGTTTTTGGTAGAAATAAACGTTAGGATTTTGTCAGCATTGTTGCGAAAAAATGGCAACAATACCGCCAAAATCGATTAGCGTTTTATTCACTGACCCGTTGGCTGAGGCCACCGGCTATAATCATGCCACCCCTGCCGGGGTTTTTAATTGGATTAAATGTTACTATGTGGATTTAGTAATAGGCAAGCCTGACAAAATCGATTGGTGTTTTATTCCGGTTTTGGTGGGTTGGCACCACACGGTTAATATTATTGAAGCCTTTAAGGCTTCTTCGGATATTGTAAAATTCACCTTTACATCAATTTGGGGAAATTGAACTTCGGCTAGGTGAATTTTCAATTACACCTTAACTGGGGAATTCTTCGTCAAAAACAAAGTACCGGTATTGCAGTAGCTGAAAGTCCCATGTTTTTATAGGTTTGGTAAGCGCTACGAATGGTATTCCCTGGTAAAAAACGGAAGATTTTGAGATTATGACTAAAACCATCCCTACCCTGCAAGGGGAAATTATAAAGCCCGACAGGATGAAAAGGCCTTTTGTGTACTAAGAAAAAGGGATCGTAAAGGTATTGGACCTGACCGGCAAGATGGAAAATGAATCCTTTATTGCTACCATTCCTGTAATAGAAAATGTTCAATACTAAAATGTATTTAACCCGAAATATGCAATAGACATTCTATTACGTGCTGAAATCGCTTTAAAATACCCAATCGTTGCTGTTTTCAATTTCACCATAGCGGTGCTATGCTAAAATCTCCAAACAGCCTGATTTTCTTGCGATTGCAACACTTCCCGTAAACACGGGACAGGCTATCACGAATCCTATTACATAATCCGGGTTTAAAAATATTGTATTGGGATAGTTAACTTTTCTATCTTGGTATGACGGATCCATTGAATTCAGTGAAATTTTATATGTATACAGTACCGAACCGAGCTCGGTTCATGGAAGGAAAGGCCAAAACCTGCGTATACTTATTAAACCAACCGTATAGCTATTGAACAATGATAAAACTACCTGTAAAAATTATCCTATTAGGCTTTCTATTTGCAGTGTCTTTCGGCGCACTACATGGATCAGTTATTCCTAAAAAGAAAAAACAACCTAATATCGTCTTCTTCTTTGTAGGAGACATGGGATGGCAAGATTCTTCGGTGCCATTTTACAAAGAGGTGACAGCACTCAACGAAAGGTATTATACTCCGAATATGGAGAGATTGGCCCGCGAGGGAATGAAATTCACACAAGCTTATGCCAGTGCAGTCTGTACTCCCTCCAGAGTAAGTTTAATGACGGGGGTAAATGCTGCCAGACATAAGGTTACCAACTGGACCTTGAAAAAAGATGAATCCCCTGATAATGATCACGAAGTAGTAAAGTCTCCCGATTGGAATCTAAACGGCCTGAGCCCAGTCCCAAATATTCCATACACCTTCTTTCATCCCGTAAATTTACCACTGCTATTGAGTCAAAATGATTATAGGACCATTCATGTAGGGAAAGCACATTTTGGGGCCTTAGGTACTCCGGGAGAGAATCCATTAAACTTGGGTTTTGACCTTAACATTGGTGGAAATGCGGCAGGTGGCCCCGGGAGCTATTTAGGTATTCATAATTTCAGCGTAGCCTGGAAAGGTTCGGGCAACCCTTTATTGGATTTACCCGGCTTGGAAGCCTATCATGGTAAAGCCATTTACCTAACTGAAGCGCTGACCAGGGAAGGGCTAAAAGCAGTATCAAAGGCAGTTGAAGACGACAAACCTTTTTACCTGTACCTATCACATTATGCCAATCACCCGCCTTGGGAAAAGGATGAACGCTATTACCAAAATTACATCGATCAGGGGTTAAATGAGCTGGAAGCCACCTACGCATCAATGATTGAAGGCATGGACAAATCCTTGGGAGACATTATGGATCACCTGGATAAACTTGGCGTGAATGACAATACAATTGTCGTTTTTATGTCAGACAACGGGCCCCATCCTCAGGTACCTCAGAACCTACCCTTGAGAGGGCATAAATTAAGTCCATATGAAGGAGGTATCAGGGTACCCCTATTGGTCAAGTGGCCAGATGTTACCAATCCGGGAACAACTATAGATGATTGTATTATCATTGAGGATATCTTTCCAACCTTTTTAGAAATGGCAGGACTTAATAGCTTGGTAAATAAAAGTATAGATGGTCAAAGCTTTGTTCCTCTTTTGAAAGGGGAGAATTCTAATTCCGTGGACAGACCACTACTTTGGCACTTCCCTAATACCTATTATAGCCCACCCTATAGTGCCGTCAGAAAGGGGAACTGGAAGCTGATCTACTACCATGTGGATCAGAAATTTGAATTGTTCAATTTAAAGGATGATATCGGTGAATCCACCGAGCTAAGCAAGTCCAATAAGATTAAAACCAAAGAAATGGCTGAATTGATGACAAAATTATTGAAAGAGACCAAAGCACAAATGCCGACAATAAAGGCTACCGAACAATTCGTACCCTATCCTGATCAGGTTTTTAGCCTGCATTAAGGAGATTTTGTCAGCATTGTTGCAGAAAAAAAGCAACAATACCGCCAAAATCGATAACGTTTATTTCACCAATCCAGTGGCTGATGCCACTGGCTACAAAAATATCACCCCTCCCGGGGTTTCGGTTTTCGTAAAGGTTACTATTATTATAAATTGGGAATGGAGACGTTGTGATTTTGTCAGCATTGTTGCAGAAAAAAGCAACAATACCGCCAAAATCGATTGGCGTATGGTCACAAGGTTCCATGGCCTGACAGCCATGGCTGTTATATTGCGCCCGGTCAGGGCTTGGTGATATTTTAGGACTTAATTCACTTCTTCGGTAATTAATTGACGTTGTGATTTTGTCAGCATTGTTGCAGAAAAAAAGCAACAATGCCGCCAAAACCGATTGGCGTTTGGGCTTTCTGTTGCCGTGGGTTGACACCACACGGTTATTTTTGTTGAAGCCATTCAGGCTTCTTCTGAGACTATAAAATCAACCTTCACATCCATTTTGAGAAATTGATCCTCATCTAGGTGTAATTGGCAATTACATTTCTTCCGGATCAGGAATTAAAGCATTCCATGATTTCTTTCCAGTTGGTGAATAGGATGCCTTCTTCTTCGAAGAATTGTTTCAAGTCCGGATCAGCAAACATTTCCGCTTCCCAAATCCTTTGTTGCCAGGAGCCGGTAATGGTTTTCAACTGTTCGGTATCTGCGGAAGGGTGGAAAATGATTTCTGTCAATCCGGGTTTCAGTGAGCGGATCAAAGCTTTAAAAACTTCCTTTTTTTCTTCGTAGGTATCTGCTTTAGGAGCAGAAGTAAAAAAGTCCAGCTTAGGCAAGGTGTAAGTAGCCATAAAATCTACTACCTCATCGGTGATGGGATAACCTACTTGCCTAAAGGCCTTCAGCACTTCAGGGTTTGAAAGGTCAATGGCATTGGCAGGAATACCGTATTCCATGGCAATGCTTAGGTTTAAAAGGGGGATTTACCTTGTCTGCTTTTTCTTTGTCTATTTCAGGGAGGGAACTGCTTGACTAAATGAACCTAATTTTACCAGCAAGTATTTAAATCGAACTCAGGTTGTCAGGTTAATTATCAACAAAACCTGTAAGGTTTGCGGATTTGAGGTAATCAATGAAAAGTTGCTAGATATAAAACCTTACAGGTTTGGCTTATCCATTATTTATTCTGGTTACCGGTATTGATTTGTTTGTTATTGATCAGGTTGATGTGTCTGATATTTTTCATTATCTCTATGCGGTTGATCAGGGAATCGATGATCAGCTGGTAAAGTTTATCTCCCAGCACCTGGTCTTCCACACCAAAGTCAATATTGGGATTGTCATTGACTTCAATTACATATACTTTATCCTCCACAAATTTGAGGTCCACGCCATAGAGTCCGTCCCCAATAAGGGAAGAAGCTTTTAATGCCAGGCTTACTATTTGCTCCGGCACCTGATCTATGGCTATTGTTTCATGGTTGCCGGACTTATCCTCTGCATCACTATTCCAGTTATAGATCTGCCAGTGGTCCTGTGTCATGTAATATTTACAGGCATAGATCGGTTTATTGTCCAATATTCCTATCCGCCAATCATAGGCAGAATACAAAAACTCCTGGCAAATTACCATATCGGTTTTCTTGAAGAGCAGGCCTAGTTCACGCTTTGCCTCCTCCTTATTGTTTACCTTTATCACCCCGAGAGAAAACGCGCTATCGGGTTGTTTGAGTACTGCCGGGTACCTGATATTGTCCAGCAGTTTGTCTTCAAACATGTTCTTGGTTAAAGTGAAAGATTTAGGGGTGCGGATTTTATTTTTCTTAAACAATTCATGCTGGTAAATTTTATTGGAGCAGCGCAGAATAGACCAAGGGTCATCTATCACCACCAGGCCTTCAGCAAAAGCAAGGCGGGAGAGTTCATAGGTATAATGGTTGACATTGGTGGTTTCCCGGATAAACAAAGCATCAAATTCGTTGATTTTATTGATATCTTCTTTACCAATAAAAGTAACATACACTCCTTTTTTATTGGCAATCTTACGAAATTTCTCAAGCGCTTCCTTATTTGAAGGCGGATTGGCTTCAAAGGGATTGATCAAAATGGCCAGGTCATACCTGTAATTGTTTAACCTGGGAAAATTGTACCGCTTTTTGTTGAAGTGCCGCTGTGCGGCATTAAACAAGGTTTCCTTTTGTGCCTCATCCAGCCCTTTAAAGGTCAGCACCTTAATGCTTTTAATTATCCATTTATCTACCTTTATAAAATTAATGGTAAATAAGGGCACCTCAAAAACCTGGTACAACCTGGCAGCCAGCACCTTGTAAGCCTTCAGTGGCGTTTGTCCAAAATACAAATCAAGAGACAGGCTATTGCCTTTTTCTTTGCTGAGGATTTGGTTTACCTGTTCATTCAACTCAAAGGAAAGTGCCTGCACCACATTGGCGATTTGCACATCTTTGATGGTAGAAGTACTTGGTATCACCCTTTGTCCCCGAGCAGAGGCCAAAAGAGAGACATAGTAACCATAGCTTTGGTACTTGTAAGAACTACAGAGGTTAAAGATCCTGAAATTGGCATTGTTTTGATACAAAGGATTATTAATATACTCTTTTACAGATACTATGGTGGCTTTTAGTCCCGTATTTTGCCAGACGTAAGGCTGATCGATTACGATCAGGTTTTTGTTTCCCTTATCTATTGCTTCTGTCCTAATTTTCATGCCCATCTTCAAGGCATCTTCACCGTTCTGATAATAGTTCTTCAATGTTTTGATCACTTCAAACCCTTTGGACAAATACCAGCCCGTGAGCTTGCTTTGGCTTTCCCTCACTTCCAGGGTAATGCTCCTAAAGTTATTAGAAAGCGCAAAAGCCTTGATGTATTCAATAAATGCATTGCCTATACCATCCTGCCTGTATGGAAGTGCTACACTGATAGAATACAAGCGCAGCATGTGCTTGTACTTAAACAATACAGCCGAAGCCACAGGCTGATTGTCCACTGCATTCTCAGCAATAATCAGCTCCTGAAAAGAACTTTTCAGTCCTTTTTTGAGGTTTGCAGGGGAGGTTTGTTGGAATTCAGGAAATGATTCCTTCTCAAGGTTCAAGAGAAATTCCAGGTCTCCTGAACCGGCCTTACGAAAATTTAATTTCATGGATCCTATTTATGCTTGGCTACACTACTTTCCCGATTAACCACTAAATAGGCAAAAACGCTTGGTTTACTTGCTGACACCACCTCAAACAACCTGACTATCTTGCCTTTACCTATCTCCCGCAAGTCCTTTTGGACAATGCGGGATAATGTTACAAAAGGTAAACAATTCCTTTCACACACTTACAGAAAAGTTCGTGCTCAGCTAAGTACGGATACCCCGGATGAAGTGTTGTATAATTTCGAAATATTATACGTCTTTAACTTAAATAGTGAATGCCCCGATAGCAGGCTTCAGCCAAAAGCGCATCACCAAAAATTTGACAACTCATCGAACTATATCCCTAAACAGGAAATAATTACGCTATTCTGTGGTACGGTTGAAAGCTTCCGTTCTCTGTCAGTAAATCGGAGCAAAAAAAACCCCACAGGGGTACTTCTGAAGTACCCCTGTGGGGTTTTGGAATTCGGAAGTTTCTGAATTGGGTTTTTAAAACTCATACCAAGTTTTTTGACCATCTACAATTCTACTACTTATAGATCAATCGGTTGCGTTTAGAAATCTTACCTTTTGATCACGCGTAACCAAAAGACAATAGCAATGGCCAAATGCCACCAGACACTTGGTTGCCACCACCAACTACTTATAATTTTATTCCAGCCCAATTCCCAAATTAAATTGGTATTTGGGTAACTATTGTCAAACCCTTGAAAAATATTGACTAGAAATTCAGTAACTATCGAGAAAAAAGCGCCGCAAAACGTTCCCAAAAACACAAAAATTACAAAAGGTGTCCTGACGAAGGTTGAAACAAATCCAATGTTCTGATTTTCAAAATCAATTTCAGCAGTGTCTATTTGTTCTTCTTGCGCTACCTCCAGAGGGCCATCTCTTTGCTGTGAATATCCGGGCCTGGACCCAAGAAAGGCCCCAATAACAAGCAACAAAATGAAAATTTTATTCAGCCTTGTATCCATTTTATAGAGTGGTTAATTGGTTAATACTATTGTTAAAATCAAGCACACAACTCTTCAATATAAATCGTGGCCATTTGATAAACTATCAAGTACAATATAACCAAATATACACTTTGAGTAAAATTTCAGAACACATATATGGATCTACTAGCATTTACCAACCATCATTTTATAACGTTTATTTTCAGGTGCAAATGCTACTCCATTAATAAAGAATTTGGAATATTCATACTTGTCTAAGTTGATGAGGATATTCCAGAAGCAATGGCCTCCATCCTCTACAATTATCAGTACCTCCCTCCATTGCCATGGTTCTAAAAAAAATTCTCCGTTCTTCTCAACCATACCTTCTTTAATTTCGCAGAGTGCGTTTACCCAAACCATCCGTTCGCCAGTGGCGTTTAGAAACCCTACATATTGTCGAAAATAGTTGGGTAGAGACGCTCTTGTAAGTAGGTCTGCCTTATTCTTTTGGACAGCATCCTTAATTAGTTGCTCAACGATAATTAAGTCGGTGGTGTTAGGAATCCAAGTGTCCGAAAAATCTTGAGCTATGAATTGAAGTTCATCTACTGTTGGCTTGATGATTGCAAATTCAAAATTGATTGGTTCAGAAGTTTTTTCACGGTACTTGTTTGTACAAGAATTCGCAAAGGTAAATAGCAATAAAGTAATGATTAAGTTTTTATGATTTCAGACGTGATTGGGAAACATGGCAATAAATGTTGGTTATTTGTGCCTTTTAATTGATTAAATTTTACGAGTAAAGTTAGCTTATCTCGCCATAAATCGTCCGAGAAGATTTTGTCAGCATTGTTGCAGAAAAAAAGCAACAATACCGCCAAAATCCGTTTGCGTTTGACCATAAATCCAGTGGCTTACGCCACTGGCTACAAAATATCACCCCTACCGGGGTTTTCGGTTGTTATAAAGTTTCATGTGTGGTTCCGGTAATCGACAGTTCTGTAGTGATTTTGTCAGCATCGTTGCATAAAAAAAAACAACAATACCGCCAAAATCAAGATGTGTATATTCTTTACCAAGGGCTGACACCCTTGGCTGGGATATTGCGCCCCAGTGGGGCTTGGTGATCACAAGACTTATTCGCGTTTTCTATAAGGAATGGGTTGGTAGTGATTATGTCAGCATTGTTGCAGAAAAAAAGCAACAATACCGCCAAAATCCATTTGCGTTTGACCATAAATCCAGTGGCTGACGCCACTGGCTACAAAAATATCACCCCTACCGGGGTTTTCGGTTGTTATAAAGTTTCATGTGTGGTTCCGGTAATCGACAGTTCTGTAGTGATTTTGTCAGCATTGTTGCAGAAAAAAAAACAACAATACCGCCAAAATCAAGATGTGTATAATATTCTTTACCAAGGGCTGACACCCTTGGCTGATTTATTTCGCCCCTGTGGGGCTTCGTGTCATCATCAGACTTTATTCGCGTTTTCTATAAGGAATGGGTTGGTTGTGATTTTGTCAGCATTGGTGCAGAAAAAAAAGGCAACAATGCCGCCAAAATCAATTGGCGTTTGATCATTCGTCCACGGGCTAACACCCGTGGCTGTGATATTGCGCCCCGTCCTTCTCTTTGTTATCGTAAAATTTACCAGCAAACATCCTATTAGAAAAATCAATCCTCTTTGAAGGGGCAAAGGAATACTAAGCCATTGGGCGGAAAGAATTAATAAATGCATTGCCGGCCTTAATTGCTTACCTGATCAGTTGCTGATACCTTCCCATCCAATAAGGCAAAAGCCAGTAAACAGGTTCTTTCTCTTCCATAGGATTGCCTGAGACAGCCAAGTATGGGTTGTTGTCCCAGCGCATGGTGCGGTATTCACTTGGTGGCCTTAGCGCACTTACCTGCACCTCTTCCAAAATTGGTGACCTCACCAATTGAAGGTCTTCCCTCCTACCATTGTCAATTTGCCAATCTACCAGACTCAATGGGGCATCCTGTAGAAAGAATATAGAAGCCTCCAGTTCATCGCTTCCTTGGGTCAACAGGTTGTAAGTAAAATTAAGCATAGGACTTTGCGTGTCTCTGAATTTTTCAAACCATTGATCCAAGTGTTTCCGGTACTCAGCCTTCAACTCAGGATCCTCTTCAAGTTTAATGAGCGGTGGATGAATGTACAAGGCCATGTAAATATCAAAATAGGTTTCAAAGGCCGGATTAGTGGTGTATAATTTTTTGGCATTTTCCAGGTAACCATGGTCTGTGATTAATTTCATATAGGCTTCCTGGTAGGCTGCTTTGCCTGTAATGGCATAGGCAAACTTTAAGAAAGACAATATCTCCAGTGAATTCAAAGGTTTCTCTGGTGCCCATTCGGGATCTTGATTTAGACTTTTGGGCGACCAGACGCCCCATTTTGTGGGTTTCCCATCCACACCTATCAAATAGAAATCATTCCGCAACAGATGATCCATGATTTGCTCCACATGCGCTGCAACCCGCTGTTTTTCGACCGCATCTGCCACGAGAAAATAATACCAATAGTAACCAAAGAAATGACCGGCAAATTCATCACTGCTGGTATCTCCCTTCCACAACCACTTGCCGTCTTCCGAAGGATGCCAACGCACTTCAACTGCCTTTTGCCTTGGATTGTTGATGATTGCTTCTGCCAACTCCCTGTCAGTATAAGTCCTGTTCATGTCGTGCATGGGCCTGTCCCAATCTATAGGAACCACCGTTCGGGCAAAGAGGCCATCCCTGCCAGTTACTTCCCGCAAAAGATACAAAAAGTCAAAGGCTTTCTTTGCCCTTTCTTTTGCTTCTTCACTGCCTGTAACAGCGTAATGAAAAGATTCCATGGCCAGGTACATGGCGGTATATTCTCCATCATTGTCATCGTCATCAGCCACTAAAGTACTGGTATCCCCAGGTGTTTCCAGTTTAAACCTTGCCACAATCCCGGGCTCCCTAACATGCCGTGTGAGCAATTGATGGTAAAAGTAATCCGCTTTTTCGGCCAAGGTCATTTCCTTCCTTCTGATAAGGCTGACACCATCTGAAGTCGCCACCCAGGCATTTCCTTTGGCATCAAAGTCAATGTCTCTTACCTCATCTGCCCTTAGCCATCGCTTGCTTAAGCGAACGGAATAATCACTTTCACCCGGCTGAAACCTGGTAATCCCATAATCAGTCCCTACCCAAATTTTCCCATCAGGTGCCTTTTTTACCACATTCACATTTACATGGGTAATGCCATTCGCAGGCTCTTTTTTATCGATTACCTTGTCTCCTTTTCTTATTGTAACACCACCTAGTCCTCCAACCCACAGGTTGCCACTGTCATCAAAATCCATCCCCTTGACATAAGCGCTGATTAGGTCTTCATTTTCCTGATATGCTACTGTTCCTTTTTCATTGCAATGGTACAATCCAACATCCGTTCCTAGCCAAAGACCATCATTTTTGTCAGCAAGCACCGCACGTATGCTCCTGACTTTGGTAAAGTCCTTGGCAACCCATTGATTGTCGCTATAAAGCCAAATCCCAAAGGGGCCAAAAGCATAGGCTCCCTCGGCGATGCCAAGTACCCGAGCGATAGGAGGCTTTGGTCCAGGGACTTTCACCAAGGAGGTATTTTCCAAAACATAAACCCCATCCCATGAAGCTACCCAAACCTTTCCTGAAGCTTCCGAATCCAGGTCGTATACGGGCCCGATATTTTCTTCTGGAAGCATTTGCTTCCAATCTGCTCCTGCCTCTTCTTTTTTAAAAACACCATACCCTGTAGCAATCCAAACATTTTGATCGGAGTCAACATGTATAGCCCGCACATCATTGGCGGCTGGAATTGCTTCATGAACCACAAAACCTTCATGGTACTCTTGCACAAAAGGGACGTCCGTATGGTTGCTCAACTGCCCATTAGGGATATCCACGGATTCAGTGGTTTTACAACATGCAATGGCCATACAGGCTACTGCCAGTGCAGAGATATAAATTTCAATCGCAAGCTTCATTTTCCGGTACTTTATTTAATATTGTATTGATCCAATTTCGGTAGAAGGATTTCTTCATTTAAAACCAAATTCAGTTCAATAGAATAGCTATTGCAGGATAAAATCACAGCAAATTCAGCTAATTTGGGGCTTTATTAGTGATTTACCCGAGTTCCGTTAGGAGGTAGCAAAACCTTCTGCTACCGTCGGAATCAGGAATTAAAGCGTTCCATGATTTCTTTCCAATTGGTGAATAGGATGCCTTCTTCTTCGAAGAATTGTTTCAAGTCCGGATCAGCAAACATTTCCGCTTCCCAAATCCTTTGTTGCCAGGAGCCGGTGATGGTTTTTAACTGTTCGGTATCTGCAGAGGGGTGAAAAATGATTTCTGTCAATCCCGGTTTCAGTGACCTGATTAAATCTTTAAAGGCTTCCTTTTTTTCTTCATAGGTATCTGCCTTGGGTGCACTGGTGAAAAAGTCCAGCTTGGGCAAGGTGTAGGTAGCCATAAAATCAACGACCTCATCGGTGATGGGATAACCTACTTGTCTAAAGGTCTGCAGCACTTCTGGGTTTGAAAGGTCAATGGCATTTGCAGGGATGCCGTATTCCATGGCAATGCTAAGGTAGGCAATGGCATATTTGGGATCTCCATACAAGGTACCCATATGGGTATCGATATGATCGGGACGGTAACCCAGGGCAAGGGATTTTTCAATCTGCGCCCTTATTTCTGTGGCTACTTCCTCCGCAGAAGCATGGGCAACCACCTCTTCTACTGATCGCCATAATTTACCTTCTTCATCAATAAGCCCGGGTACTTCCTCCGCCGGAGCAACAGATGGCCAACGCCAGGTTTTCCACTCACTGGTCAATGCAAGGTGCAAGCCAAGGTCTATTTCAGGATGCTCAATGGCCCAGGCAATGATCTCTTCAAAATTAGGACAGGGAGGCATGGCAGCGGCAGACTGTATGTCTCCTGCCATTAGCATTTCTTTGGCAGCAATATTGGCTTCAGGACTCATGCCAATGTCATCTGCATGCAGCATAATGACTTTCTTCCCTTCCGGATAACCCAGGCGTTCGGCCCAATTGGCTGGGGTTTTGGTCTCCACTTCTTGTACTTCAGAAGAGGTACTTTTTTGACCACAGGAACTTATTACTAATAGCGATGCCAGAAAGAGGCTGGAAAACAACTTGATTTGCATGACTTTTTCTTTTTACTACTCAAAAAGAGGTGTTTATGACTAGTTGGAAGAGGGGGAAATGTTGGACTTTTTTGGATGAGGGTGTGTGGGGGTCGGAAAGGTATTAAAGGAAAAGAATAGTTGATAACAAAAAAATATCTACCCACTAAAATGTAAATGATTCAAAGGAGGTTTTTAGAAGATATTAATAGGCATAAATGTTGGTGAAATATGGCAGTTCCTCTAAAATTCAATAAAGTTTCCCCTTATCATATTTATGACTGCAACAGAACTTTTAAACTGGACTATTCTAGCTAACTGAATGCATGAATGAGTGAGTGCACCTTGCACTTTATTCTCTTTTTATCTCCCCAAAATTTACTAAAACTCCCTGAATACAAAAGAAATAAAAATATTATTTCTCCATATATTTTTATTTAACATATACTACCGAATAATGGGTACTAAAACATAGATTCATTAGGTATTTCACTTACAAACAGGTGAACAACTAAGGCCCCTCTAGAAATTAGCCAAGAAAGATCATTACAGTTCCATTGTTAAGCATTTTGTGTTTTTTATATTCTAAAATTTGCATTTTAAAACATAAAAAAGTACTTTCATCCTATTCATTAAAATTCAAATCAAATTTATATGTCATACGCACAATGAACGCATTATTAATCGACATTCCGAAAGAGGAACTTACGGAAATGAAAAATGCCATTGCTATCCTTAAAACCAAACTGACCTGATTGCTTTTGGCCCTACCTAGCGACAGACGGCACTTAAAATGAGTAATGCCAACATTCTTTTTGTGGAAAAAGCTATTGTTTATGCCCGTGTAGACCGACAGATTCTACCCCCTACACCGATTTGAATGAATTAAACCCTAAATACACGATAGACCACCTTCTATTACGTGCTGAAATCGCTTAAAATTCAGCCCATTCTAATGAATTGGAAGGTTAAAATTTTAAAAGTTGCTTATGTCACCCAAAAGTAACTTAGGGGTGCGGTTGAAATCTTTCAGACTGCACCCTATTTTTTTGCTCAAAAATAGCTACAGTGGGCATACTTAACTTGAAAATAATCGTTCAAGTCTACTTCCTTTTCATTATTTTCCCATTCCTCATTATCAAAGGTTTACGCTAGTTAGATATTGGTTATACGTCGCCGTTTCCTGTCGGTAAATCGGAGTAAAAAAGGGCATAGGGAGAGTTTTGAAGTACCCGTAGCGAGTCTGGGTGCACCTGTTTGGGGATATTAAGCCTGGCCTAATTTCTCTTCTTCAGGTGATCCTAATGAAGCCTTGTGGGTTTTATTTTTGGAAGTTTTCTTCTAGCAAGGGGGGATTGTTTTGGTGGGGATTTATGCAAATTGGGAAACCTTGAATATTATGGCTATAAATAAGTAGATAAAGTAAGCCAATCTCGCCAAAAATCAACCGAGAAGATTTTGTCAGCATTGTTGCGAAAAAAAAGGCAACAATACCGCCAAAATCGATTGAGGTTTTATTCACGAATCCAGTGGCTGACGCCACTGGCTACAAAATTATCACCCCTAAAGGGGTTTTCGGTTGTCAGATAGCCAAATATGCGTCTTCAATTTAGAATAGTCTTCGTGATTTTGTCAGCATTGTTGCAGAAAAGAGCAACAATACCGCCAAAATCGATTGAGGTTTTATTCACTCAACCAGTGGCTGATGCCACTGGCTACAAAATTATCACCCCTAAGGGGTTTTCAGTTGTCAGATAGCCAAATATGCGTCTTTGATGAAGAATAGTCTTGTGATTTTTTCAGCAATGTTGCAGAGAAAAAGCAACAATACCGCCAAAATCGATTGAGGTTTTATTCACTCAACCAGTGGCTGATGCCACTGGCTACAAAATTATCACCCCTAAAGGGGTTTTCGGTTGTCAGATAGCCCAATATGCGTCTTCGATGAAGAATAGTCTTTGTGATTTTGTCAGCATTGTTGCGGAAAAAAGGCAACAATACCGCCAAAATAAATGGGCGGGGGCATTCCGGTTTCCGTGGGTTGACACCAACTGTTTTTTATTGAAGCCCTCCAGGCTTCTTCGGAAATGGTAAAATTTTTCGGTAAGCATCACTTTAAATAAATTACCTGGATAATTCCTTAAACTAAAGTACATAAATGGATGCAAGGCAAGGGAGTCCGTATTTAAAGATGCGCTTCCTGTCGCATTTTGGGTTAGCTATTTGAATGTTTTTCTAAATAAACTGCAAATTATTCAGGAAGTATTTGAGCTGCATCCTATTAAACCTGCTTATTCTTTTTTTTATGCGTTTCAATATGTTCGTACAGTAGCACCTTTAAAGAGGCTAAATAATCAGTCATTACTTTTGTATCAATATGCGGGTGTGCATCTGAAGGGATAGTTATCGGGCTTTCATTTAAGAATTTGTACAACTCAGGGTAATTAGTTTCAATATTCAATGTTAAACTAGTTACTTCATTTAATAATTGATTTAGATCTTTCATATTAAAATGCAGGAAAGTTAATGTCTTTTTGATTAGTTACAGCTTTAAAGTCCGGCGCAGCATCACCGATTCCTGGCATGCTAATTATTTGGTTTTCTTTATTCTCTTCCATAATTTTCTTTTATATGGGTTTAATGTTCAATAAAAGTAAAGTGAATTTTTATTTTTTAATATGACATAGGTCACCATTGGCTATAACTATTCTCTAATGTCGAAATCCACTGCAATGAATGCAAACATCATTGTATCGATCGTCCCTCAAAACCTTAAATGCTTGGAAATTAAGCAGTCATTAGTCTTAATTGAGTAAATAGGAAGAATACCATACCCTATCAAAAAATCAGTATCTAAAAGATACGCATAAAGTAAATCTTACTAAAAAGCACCAATTCTGTTATTTAATCCGCCCTTTCTCCTTTCTGGAAGATTTTGTCAGCATTGTTGCGAAAAAAAAGGCAACAATACCGCCAAAATCGATTGAGGTTTTATTCACGAATCCAGTGGCTGACGCCACTGGCTACAAAATTATCACCCCTAAAGGGGTTTTCGGTTGTCAGATAGCCAAATATGCGTCTTCATTTAAGAATAGTCTTCGTGATTTTGTCAGTATTGTTGCAGAAAAGAGCAACAATACCGCCAAAATCAATTGACGTTTTATTCACTCAACCAGTGGCTGATGTCACTGGCTACAAAAATATCACCCCTAGTGGGGTTTTCGGTTGTCAGATAGCCAAATATGCGTCTTCAATTAAGAATAGTCTTCGTGATTTTTTCAGTATTGTTGCGGAAAAAAGGCAACAATACCGGCAAAATCAAGATGTGTATAATCTTCCCTACCAAGGGCTGACACCCGTGGCTGAGATATTACGTCGCGGCGGGGCTAGGAGGTTTTTGGCGCTAATCAAAGGGATTTAGTTTGTCCTTCCAATCATTCAACTTGTCTTTGATTTCTCCTCCGACCTCAAAGGCTTTATTAAGCGCATCCATCCCAAACTTTCCGGTAGCCTTCATCGCTACAAGCACTTTATCACCGGCAAAACCAGCACCTTCCAATGCGCTTTTCATCAACCCTGGAGAGGGTCCATAGGCATTGGCTAAACCACTGGTAATTTCATTAAGGCCATATCCAAGCTCAGCTGCTTTAAGCAGACCAGCCATTTCATTTATATTCAGGCCAAAAACAGTCCTGACCACCTCAATGATCTCTACGATTCCATAATCGGCCTCTCGAAGCAACCTGATCATTTGTCCAGCTCCCACACCAAACACATCCTTGATATAACCAACAATTTCTACAATGTTGTACCCCGCAGTTTTGAGCAAATGCAACATTTGCATTTCTGTTAAGTTGAATGCAGTCTTAATGTATTCTAAAACCTTAAGCACCTCAAAGCCTGCACTTACCAAACATTCAAACATCAACTGGGCTGTCATACCAGGTAAATCAAAGAGGAATTTACCCACCTCTTCTAGGGTGAAACCCACCTCTTTAAGAATCTTAGCCGTTTCTACTTTAGTCTCCTTGAATTCATTCACCAAGACCAAAGCCACATTGTCTACCCCTGTTATCGTTTTATCAAAGAAACATTCAGCGTAATACTTTGCATCCGTTAAAAGTCCCTTAATTAAATTCTCTATCTCCTTTTCTGTATTAATAACCAAATTTTCAAAACTTGCTGTTGAGGTTTCTTCCTTGACAATTAATTTATGGGTCGTACCTGCAAAGGTGATTAAAAATTGGAATGAAAGACCAAAATTACCTTTATTGGCCCATATATGGGTGTCTGTCTGGATATGACTAGGAAGCTGCCATTCCCCCAAGGGGCCCAAACTTATTGAGGAAATCGATAGTATTTCAAGACTTCCTTCTGCATCAAAATGGGCATCCTTTAACAAAACGTACATGTCACCATGGACCAGGTTATTTTCTATAAAGAAATGAAAAACAAGCCCTTCAGAAGTGACGTTAGCGCAAATACCATAAGTTCCATCAAGCAAGAGTAAGTTTCCATTGATATAAAAATGCGGATCTACAAACTCCTTTGGGTTGGCATTTGGCTGTTTGTAGCTACAGATCGAAACTTTCGGCCCACCTGCGTTTCCTATTTCTCCCATTCCATCCATTGCTTTGATGCTGAAGAAACTATCGGGCACATTAGAAAGCCTGATTTCACTCATTTCTGCATCCACCTTAATTCCCTTGCCAAGAATCAGTTCAATGTCAGCATCCACAAAATAGGACAGAAATTCCAAACGACCACTTAGCATAAATCCTTGCTTATACTCGAGTGTAGCGATCTTAACCCCATCCGGACTAGGAACAAAATAGAATTGTGGTTCTTTAGATACTTCTAAAGTTTTATCTTCCTTCTCTATTATTTGCCAATGGGTAATAATGGGGTCTTGGCCGCCTGCTTGTTCTGTGACAAACCATTTTTCACTATTCTCAGTACTTCCTTTACTCTTGAAAATCATCAATTCAGGACTAGCACTTGGAAAACCATCCAGCTTACCATAAGCTTTAAAGGCTTCCGCTACCTTAGTCCCATCATAATTATCGAGTCCATCAGCAAGGGGCATCGTCCCTTCTAAAGGAATAGAAAATTTCCCCTCCTGAGTCCCAACTATTTCAATGGTCTTAAGCACTGAGATTAGTTCTTCTGAAGTCAGGAGCTTTTCAAATTCACGCGCTTTTTGCTGCACTATTTTTGCATTGCCTGCATCACTAAGCATTTTTAATTTATCAGGAACGGCAATGGTCAAATCATCCAGTTTCTGAATGCCCGTACCAGCTGCAGCATTGACAGCATTTATGGTTTCTTTATTAAAAATACTTCCGTATAAATCTCCAATATTAAGATCGCTCATGGAACCAGCAACCATGCATTTTAAGGGGTTTTCTCCATTTACAAAAAAAGCAAAGGAAAAATTAAAGGGATAGAACCCATCTCCTACTGTCAATTCTGCCGAAAACCCCATACTAGGGGGCAAAGGAACCAATGTTTCAGGATTAATTGAAATGCCCAATTCAGCAGCCAAATTCCCTAATTGCACAGGTCCTATAGTGATCGGTTTATCAATAGGTTCCATCGCTCCGGACATCGACAAGCCTACAGCTTCTGCCGAAGTATCCAGCTCAAACTCCATATTAAATTTCACCTTGGATTGATTGGCTATAAGCTCATTGATAATCCTGGTGATTTCTAGTTTGTTGTCAGCACTTACTGCTTCTGCAAAGTCAATAATGTTTTCTGTGGTAATATTTGGTACCAGTGTTTTTAACTGAGCAGCCATGCTTAAACCAAAGTTCCCTTTAGGCTCAGCTTCCACCATCAATGCGCCTGTAAATTGAACATTTTCATAAGGATAGCTAAGGTTCGGGCTTTTGCTCGCTTTAGCCATAAGGTAGGTAGTCAATCCTACTCCAAATTGAATTGCCGCATCTTCTTTGCTTTTTTTATAGGACAAAAAGGCATCTATCATTGTCCCTTCAGGTATCTTTAGCAGGTCAATTAGACTATTCTTTATTGCGATGTCGCGATTCTTATTTGTGTTTTCTTTCTTTTCAAATTTAGATTGAACAAATAGAAAGAAGCCCTTGCCCCGGTCGGGAATACTTGGCAAGGTAATTTGTGGACCATCTTCTTCGGATGCCTCTAGTGAGGGTTGTTGAAAAGAGGCAAAATCAGGAAAGACAGGCTCTTTTATGCTCGTAATGGCAAATGTAAACTTGTCTACCGGAATCCAATCTGACAAAGTCCCAATCTTATCGGTAAACGCTTTCCCACTTGTTTCTCCCAAAAGGACTGACAGGTTGTCCAAATGAATTTCTGCCGCCGCAGCAAAGCCCCAATCGGCTCCCGCCTTTTGGACCACAAAAGCTAAACGACATATGTCTTTGGGAGAAGCGGTCCCTGTTTGGATGGTAGTTCCAAGTGCCAAATTATAGCAATCCTCCTCTTTTGTAATGAGTAGGAAGGATTTTTCGAATGCAATGTCATTTAGGACTGAAGGCATCCATTCTGTGCTATCTTTCCCAGAAAACCATTTTACAATATCTCTTATTTTGACCTCAGGAAGTTCCCCACGAAGCTCAACATCCCCAGGCAAATTGTAATTTACCTTCAAGCTTAGGTAGGGTTTATCGAGCGGTGTTTCAGTAAAGTTAGCACTTCTACTACCCAGCATGGCGGTTCCATGAATATTACCAGAAACTGGACCTGTTTGCGGCTTCTTTAAAAAGAGCTCTAAATCACTAAAACTTAGCTTCAAATCCCATAAAGTTATTTCCCAAGGCTTAGGTTCTTGAGCCAGGGCAATACTTAAAGAATAGTATTGTTTGGGAGCAATGACAATACCTATATTGTCAATTTGAAGATCATTAACAGTAGGCACAGCTGTGTCGATATTACCGGCATAGTTTGAGAGAAGCTGCTTTAGCGGTACTTTTATTCCCTTTTTGGTATTGGCTGTAAGGGTAAATAAGTTCCCTTCCTCATTATTCTCCTTATAGGCATTTACTTCCACTTCTTCTCCCGCTAAGGTTAGCTTGCCGGAAAGACTGATTTCAACCTCTGGCTTAATAAATGGATTGGAAACTTTAAAGTTGGCAGATAGCTTATCGATGCTGAATTGATTGGGCCATATTTCCCAATTCAAATTGGGCATACCTACAGCCACATACACACAAGAGACACTCAAAGAAGGGTCTTTTGTTAGATTTAAATAAGCACTTTTAATTCCTAAGCCACCAAAGTCCCCATCTGTCAGTTCGGTAGGCAAAAAAGAATTTCCATTTTCTAAGCCTATTAAATCTCGCAGATCGCTAAAATTCTTGATGGGGGTTTTAGAAAAATCACCTACAACGCTTGCTTCTTCAGTACCTGGGAGCCTCAAAATGGTGATTTCCAAATCAAAATCATTGGCACTGGGGATTTTAAGGGAACCAGTAAAAGCGACGGCAGGTAAATAAGTAGGCGTTTCAGCAAAAGTTTCCCCAGAAATTGGACTGTAAATTCGTAATTCATCTGCTGAAAGCTGCATCGTATCACCCAATTGAAGTGGACTAACTTCCAGGCTTGCCTTCAGGTTAATACCTGGAGGTATTGTTTCTGCTGACCAGGGAAATTCATTTGCGTCCAGGACAGGCAATTTCGACAAATCGGAAGATATATTAATAGTGCCTTGCAACTTCAGCTTTATCGATATGTCGGTGTAGGCACTGAATACACCATAAAAAAAACCATCTGGCGCTAAGTCAGCTTGGAAATTAACTCCTGGAGACAAGGCTGTCTCCCCTTCTTCTATCGAAGCTGAAGAGATGTAAAATTGGGTGCTACCTAAATTCAGGTCATCAAGTGGAGAAGGCAGGGGATCATCAAGTTGATCCAATCGCGTTACCGTTGGAAGATCTGGAAAACTATCGGAAAACTTCCAATCATCAGGCATGGCGTACTGAACGACCAATTGGCCTTGCCCCTCTATCAGTTGTAGGGTGCACATGGCGTCAACCTCCACATTCCCGAAAGGCAATTCAGATTTACCAGTGACCATTAATTTATTGTCATTAGGCTCGCCCAAAACCTGAGCCTCAGTGATTATAAGTAGGGATTGTTCATAAACCGAAGTGATGAGATTTTTAATAGTTCCGTCTCCATCCACTGAGGTTAAGGCATCAATTGTAATGTTAAGGGTTCCATCGTTTATTGGAAGAAGGGCTTGCAAGAGGGTCATTGGTTTATCAATTACGTATTTTACAGAAAATCAAACAATTGAAAAAAAACTGTTTGCGGTACTTTTTTTGTTTATCGATTTATTAGCCCAGCACTTAGCTATTTAAGAAATTGGTAAAACCTCCCAATACCTTCGCAATGACGGAGGGAGTCTGCTGACTTCCCTTTTTATGAATTTTTTATTATGTAAAACAGGATTATCGACGGGCTTTGAATACACTACTAAAACAATAAATTTCACCTGAAATATCAGGACTCAAGTAGAGAATGATTGTGAAAAATGTGAACTTTAAAAGTGCTCAGTTTACTATATATACCTTTTTATCCCCACTAAACTAACTAAGTTTTTTCTGATATCGAAAGACTTTGGGGGTTCTGTATTAAAAAATTTTGTTTTTACACTTTTACTATACCTAAAACAATGAAAACAGTACCTCTACATACATATAGGTAGGCGTATAGACTTATTGACTGGTTTTTTGGTTGGCGTAAAGGTTAATGAGTGGTTTCTGTAAATACCAGTTCCGTTGTGATTTTGTCAGCATTGTTGCAGAAAAATGGCAACAATACTGCCAAAATCGATTCACTTTTATCCACGAATCCAGTGGCTGATGCCACTGGCTACAAAAATATCACCCCAAGCGGGGTTTTCGGTTGTTATAAAGTTTCATGTGCGGTTTCGATAGAGGACAATGCCGCAGTGATTTTGTCAGCATTGTTGCAGAAAAAAAAACAACAATACCGCCAAAATCGATTCACTTTTATCCACGAATCCAGTGGCTGATGCCACTGGCTACAAAAATATCACCCCAAGCGGGGTTTTCGGTTGTTATAAAGTTTCATGTGCGGTTTCGATAGAGGAAAATGCCGCAGTGATTTTGTCAGCATTGTTGCAGAAAAATGGCAACAATACCGCCAAAATCGATTCACTTTTATCCACGAATCCAGTGGCTGATGCCACTGGCTACAAAAATATCACCCCAAGCGGGGTTTTCGGTTGTTATAAAGTTTCATGTGCGGTTTCGATAGAGGACAATGCCGCAGTGATTTTGTCAGCATTGTTGCAGAAAAATGGCAACAATACCGCCAAAATCGATTCACTTTTATCCACGAATCCAGTGGCTGATGCCACTGGCTACAAAAATATCACCCCAAGCGGGGTTTTCGGTTGTTATAAAGTTTCATGTGCGGTTTCGATAGAGGACAATGCCGCAGTGATTTTGTCAGCATTGTTGCAGAAAAAAAAACAACAATACCGCCAAAATCGATAACGCTTTTTTTACTAATCCAGTGGCTGATGCCACTGGCTACAATCATTTCACCCCTATCGGGGTTTAATATTGTTATATAGATTAATCCGAACCTTAATTAGGCTAATTTAAATTTTCACTTTGCAGCAATGAATTCAATCTCAATTAGACAACCTTTGGCAGTTGCCAATAAGGGTACTGGAACAATGGTACTTGCTGGAATATTCTCCGTCTGCCATTCTTTGGAAGCCACCTCTATTAAAATATCCTTTTTTTCTTGTGTGAAATCTGCAATATAGACAGTTTGTTTTACGACATCATCTATAGACACAACTGCTGCTTCCATTGCTGTTTTAATATTGAACACCGTTTGACGAACCTGTTCTTCAAAATCTTGAGAGACAAGTTGTCCCTTTTCGTCAGATGCCCATTGTCCGGAAAAAAAGTATAGCGCTTTCCCTTCTGGCACCTTAACGATATGAGAAAATCCGTTGTTTAATGGATTGAACAAGCCTTTTGGGTTGATAAAAGAATTATTGTCGTTTTTCATTGCTTTAGTTTTAGTGATAGCATAACACCACAAAGAAAACACTGTTTATGAAGGCACACATTTACATAGGTAAAGAAAGTATACTAAAAAGATTTGGTCAGCATTGTTGCAGAAAAATGGCAACAATACCGCCAAAATCGATTGGCGTTTCATCATTTGTCCATGGGCTGACACCCGTGGCTGGGATATTGCAACCCGTTGGGGCTTGGTGGTATCAGTAGACTTAATGCATCAGGTAAAGAATTTGGGAAGTTGTGATTCTGCAATTTGTCTCTTGTTAGTTTTTCGAGGTATTAGAATCTATTTTAAATAAAAAATCCCCTGCATTTTCGTAAAGAATATGCAGGGGATTATAAAAAGGTTAATTTCTTCTAGAAAGTACCAATAAAGTGGTTTCCTGGTTTGTTGATTATTTTGGCTCCTATAGACACCTCGTTGGTTTGGCTATGTAGGATATAAATATTTCCATCTTGGCCAAGTGGTGAGATAGGCAACAAAAGATCGTTTCCACTTACCAGAAATCCCTGGAACTGGTTAAACCTTACGTCAGGATCATTTGGTAAGCCCTGTACAATAGCCGCAGTCTTTTGTTTAAGGTCCATGCGAACAACATATCCCTGGTCTTCTACACCATGACGGATCAATGCATATCCAATGCCATTGCTCACATATTTCCAAGCATCCACATAAGTGTCTGTTAATCCAAGTGCATCATCAAGACTCAAAGCATAGGTATTGTCGTATTCATTATTGGATCCAATTCTCAAAATATGAGAGCCATTGCTATTTCTCGTGGTAGCCTGATAAATATAACCATCATCAGCAAGTTGGTTCACATTGCTTCTGTAACCAGAGCAATCTCCGTCAGCTTGAGTTGAAGTTATTAATTTAGGATTCTCCAAAGAAGGGTAATCCACAACAAGAGTTTTAGTACCCAGTCTATCCCATTCCGTTTCTCTCTCACCTGTCGCAGGATTATATTTCCTCATCCAAGTACCGATAAGCAATTTATCACCGGCTTGGTTTAAAACAGGGGCATCTAATCTAAATATCGCATGACCCGCAAGTTCTTCTTCAGTAGACAAAGGAAGTTCGTAAGTTTTGTAATTGGAGATAAGGGTCTCTTGTAAATCCAAATCCAATACGGTGGCAGTACCTCTGTAATACTGAAAACCAGCAGTTTCATCTTCAACATTATTTGCTACTATATTTGCTACATTTACGGCAATACCTGTCTTATCTCCATCATATAGTTTACTCCACCTTGGTGAAGTTCCTGCATACTGAGAAATATTGACTGTTACATCTTCCTGAACATAATTGCTACCTCCACGAATGTCAAACTTAGCATATTCGCCTCCATTTTCACCTGAATAGGCAATATTAAACAAAGTACCACCATCTTCAGAAACCTGCAATCTGGCTGTACGGTTTGATTTTACTGGTGTACCATCAACAAACACATCAAATTCCATTTCTGGGTCAATGGCATCTTCATAGCTAACCGCATATATATTGGTACCGCCGTTTCCATCTCCAGGAACATCACCCATAAATGCGCCTACCAAGGTCACCCATCGATCCGCCTCCAACTCGTCCTCCTTAGGGACCTCATCCTCATCCGTAACACAGGCACTCATTGAAATCATCGCAATTGCTAAACTAAAAGCAAGTAACCTATTGCTTGTATTGATTTTTCTAAACATCGTTGTAATACTTCTATTATTAAACATTATCTATTTGAAATTACCTATTGTATAATTGAACTTGACATAGAATGCTCTTCCCGGCTTTTGCACCGCAAAATTGTCATAAACCTGTTTGTCAAACATATTCTTAAAGTCAATACTTACAGCTAGTTTCCGATTGGGGAAAGTGTAGGTTGCGCCAATGTCATTGATGTATTGCCGGGGAGTTCTAAAGTCTTCTATTTCCAGCCAGGTGGTATAAAACCTTTCTACGTATCCAAAATAATGAGATAGCCTAAGCAAAGACCCATGACTGAGCACATTTTTAAATGTATAGTCCATTGAGCTATTAATCGTGAAGAAGGGTTCATTTGGAATCTGTTGTTGATAATTCTCAAATACATTCCCATTGTTATCATACTTGGTATTGTATACCGAATTGAACTTTGAAACATTGGCAATGAATCTAAAGGAATCTCCATACGCATATTTCAACTGCCCTTCAAAACCAATAGATTTGGTTTTACCTAAATTTTCAAAGGCATTGGTCTGAACAGCATCATTGACTCTTGGGTTAATCTGTCGAATAATTTTGTCCTGAGTATCTCTGATAAAGCCTGTTCCAGTAAAAGAAAAAGTATGTGACTGCTGTTCAAAATCACCAAGTATAAAACCTAAATTCAGATTGTCACTCACTTCAGGTCTAATGCCAAGGTTTTGGACAATGTTTTCTCCGGGGCTACCAAAAATCTCATCCTCAGCTGGCATCCTAACTGCCTTTTCAGCTGATGCCATCAATACCAAAGGCTTAAACACCCTAAAGGAAAAAGCAGCACCATATCCACCGGTGTCACTTTTCCTGGTGACCCGATCCTCAATCCGTGTAGAAGTACCATTTTCCTCTACCAACAAGGGATCCATCTTTTCTATACCTTGCAAATAGTACTTACCAAAAACATTTCCTTTTAACCTTGACTGGAACAAATCAAGTTCATAAGAAAGGGAGGTGATGGACTTTTGAAGGTCACGGGTACCAATAAACTCTCGTTCTATGACACTTTTCATGAAATCCTGTTCATCCCTATCCAGGGTATAAAAAGTCTGGCCAACAAAAATATTATGGTTTTCATTGATAGCATAGGAAGCACCTGCACGAAAAGTGGCGATATTTCGATTGATATGGTTAAGGGTTGGCGCCCCTTGTTGTGCTCCTGCAGATGTTAGTAAAGGTTCGCCATCAAATCCAAGGCTTATTTCATCAAACCAATTGTAATTCCACTTAACCGTATCGGTTACAACCTCATTGACTTTACTCAAAGAACCATTGAAAGTTAAGTCTAGCCCCTTAGTCAAAAGATCTTCTTTCACATAAGTCAATCCAAGCACATGTGACTGAGAAGTGGTGAATCGCCCTTTGTAGGGAATGGACATGTAAGTTCCATGCTGGATTTCATTGTAATCATCAGATCCAGTATAGCTTACAAAAAACTGATCTGCCCATTTCACGTTGGTAAATCCAAAATCAACCTTTCCTCCAATCGAACGGTAAGCATCATTGAATCGCTTTGCCCTTACATAGTCATACCTTCCATTGGGAAGTATGTTTCTTACAAACTTTCCCCAAACCTCATAATCATTGTCAGAAGAGTTGGAAAAGGCTGACACCTTGGTAGTAAAACCTGTATTCTCATCTCTATAAGCGCCACTCACATTACTCTGAAGGGTGTTAAAAGAACCATAAGATACTGAGGCTGAAAGATTATTGACCATTCCCTTTTTCAATATAACATTGATGGCTCCCCCCAATGCGTCATCCGCAAGGTGTGCTGGAATCACCCCTTTGTAGACTTCAATCCGCTCTATCATTGCTGGAGGAATACTGTTCAGACTAAAAGAGGATCCATAAGTAGAAACAGGAAGTCCATCAATAAAAATTCGTACTGAATTTCCGGACATTCCATTTAAATTATAGTCTACCCGAGAGCCAATTCCACCATTTTGTCTTACACGAATTCCTGCAGTTCTATTCAGCAAATCATTGGTTTGTATGGATTGAAGTGCCGCCTGTTTGGTTTCTACAACTTCTACCGCAAAACCTGTGGTTTCTATTTCAGTTTTAACTGACTGCCCTTCCACAACAACCCCTTCAAGGTCAGTCGTAGATTCTATCAATGAAAAATCAAGCTGTATTATGGTTTCTTCTCTATCAATGATTATATTCTTACTATGCTCCTCGTACCCCATACTTGAAAGCAAAAGCTCAAAATTACCTTTTGGCACATTCGAAATTTGATAGCTTCCGTCTACAGCGGAAATGGAAGTAAACGGGCTGTCTTTTATCCGCACGATTACTCCAGGAATTGGATTGGATCCAGCGTCAAGGATTTTACCTTTTACAGTTGCGGCTTGTAAGGATTGAGCAAAAGAAAATGTGCTACAAAAAAATAGAAAGGCAAATAACCACAATTGTCTTTCCTGCGTAAATAATATTCTTCTCATGCTATTTATTAAAATATTTTAAGGTCAGATAATCACCGACACCTTAATTTCTTCTCGTATTTGGTTGTAGCGACATTAAAAACACCACCACTATTTAGACTTAATCTAATTGAACACAATATTACAAAAAGGGATTTTTTATAGCAATACTTATTTAGATTAATTTTTAATAAGGTAAAAACATTGTCAAAAAATCAATGTTAGCCTTGTCAATAATTGAGGTAAAAGTATTCGTTTTGCCCTCCTGTCTTTCTTCTTTCTGAAAACCTTCTTGGCAACCTTACACAAAAAAATCAATATTATTAAAATGAAGTCGTAAAGGAATTTAACAGGAAATCGGTCTCGAAACTAAGTTTAGGTGTCATTTCATTTTTCCATTTTTCCCGACAAAAAAAACTATTGCTGATTTTTCTTTATACTTTAACCCCAACCAACTCTAGCGTTCAAAATGGAAATTACACAATGACCTGTGCTTCAAACCCTTTTTCAAGAGAAGCTTTTTATGTGATACAAATCACTTTTTGGCAGCATGGTAAAAGATATCTTTGTAATTGGTTAAAAATAAAAATGTGAAAAACGCTCCCAAACCCATCATTGAATTAGCCCGTAGCATCTTTGGCTTGTCATTGGTTGTATTTATTTTGATTTCATTCATCGCTGCACTACTAGTAGTCAGCCAATTGGATATTCCATCCCCTCCTCAGGAGAAAAAGGAGATGGCTCAGGTAGAAACGCCAAAAGAAGATTTCCGGCTAATAAAAGAAGAAGGAATTTGGCAGGCCCCAGATTGGGCCAGCGTGGAATTAGCACCCAATTCGGAACAAGTTCGGTACGGTAGAGAGCTGGTTGCACATACTTCGGAATACCTTGGCCCTAAAGGAAAGGTACTCCAGATATCCAATGGGATGAATTGTCAAAATTGCCATTTAGTAGCTGGAACAGTTCCATTGGGCAATAATTTCAGCGGCGTTGCTGCCAACTACCCAAAAATAAGGTCGCGTTCCGGTCTTTCCGAAGACATACCCAAAAGAATTAACGATTGTTTTGAAAGGAGCCTAAACGGCAATGGCCTGGACCCCGAAAGCAAAGAAATGAAGGCCATGGTCGCCTATATGCAGTGGCTGGGTAATAATGTCCCCAAAGGAGAAAGGCCCTTGGGAGTGGGGGTATATAAAGTCCCCTTTCTGGACCGGCCAGCAGATCCTATTCGGGGCAAAGCCGTTTATGACAAACAATGTATCAGTTGCCATGGAACCGAAGGACAGGGCTTAAAAAATTCTGCTGGAACTGCCTACCTTTATCCACCCCTTTGGGGACCTGCCAGTTATAACAATGGCGCAGGATTGTTCCGCTTGTCTAAATTTTCCGGATATGTAAAAGCCAATATGCCCTTGGGTGCTACCTACGAAAGACCACTGCTTAGTGATGAAGAAGCCTGGGACCTGGCGGCCTATGTCAATTCAATGGACAGGCCGTCAAAGGATCTTTCAGGCGATTGGCCAGATTTTAGCAAAAAACCTATGGACCATCCTTTCGGCCCCTATGCCGATGAATTTTCGGAGAAACAGCATAAATATGGCCCTTTCCAACCCATTTTAGCCTTACAAAAATAGCGGTACATGAAAAAAATATTTACGCTCCTAATCGGTTTATTCTTTTGGATATCGGTATATGGACAGCAAGACACCACACTTTGGAAACCAGCGTTGCGTGTAGGGCTTCGCTCCTATTTTATGAGTACTTCCTATTGGGAGGATTACAAAAATGACTATGCCTTGGGCCAAATGGCCAGAATTGCTCTTACTTCCAAGTTGCCCTATCATTTTCAAGTAAAAGCAGAGTACCTGGGATTCCTCAAGGTGTTTGGCTCAGACCTTAGTGCACTAGACGCTCGGGTATCAAATCTAAACCGATATGAGGTCGGGCTTTTTGATGTGAATCATTTGGATAGAACTGTTTTCGGCAAAATAGGCAACCTCCACCTGGATTACTTGCAAACCAACTTTCAAGCAAGCTTGGGCCGGATGGAAATAAACACTCCTTTTGTCAATGCACAGGATGGGAGGTTGAGTCCTACCTATGTAGAAGGCATCCACTGGGATTACCAGGTAAATCCTGTGTTCTCTATTTCTCACCACCTCATCTCGGGGATTTCTCCACGGTCTACGGGAAATTGGTTCAGTCTTGGAGAAAGCATTGGCATGTATCCGGTAGGACGTGATGAATCAGGCCAACGTTCCGGCTATTTCGGAAATACCCGATCGGATTTTGTCAATATTATAGACCTGAAATTAAACCTTGAATCAGCCTCCACACTGCTTTTAAATCATACCCTGGTGAATAACATTTACAGTGCTTATCTGGCCCAGTGGGACAAAAACTGGAAATTGCCAAACAGTGCCTTGCAAGGAATAACAGGAGTTCAGGCTACTGTTCAACACGGTATAGGAAATGGAGGAAATGAAGATGTCGCCCTGAGGTACAAAAATCCAGAAGATTTACACTGGATACTAAGTGGCCGAATCGGGGTGAAATCTCAAAGAAGCTTATGGCATGTAAATTACACCAAAATGCAAGGTAACGGACGCTATTTAAGTCCCAGAGAATGGGGAAAAGACCCTTTCTATACCTTTATTCCAAGGGAAAGAAACGAGGGACTCGGGCAAGTAGATGCTGTCAGCACCTATTTTCAGTATGCTTTTCCTAAAAATCCCTTACAATTGTACAGCTATCTGGGTGTGTATTTTTTACCTGATCCGGCAGATGCGACAAAAAACAAATACGCCATGCCAAGCTATGCACAAGCCAACCTTGGCGTTCGGTACAATCCTAAAAAATGGATTAAAGGCTTAAATATGCATTTGATCCTCATGGGCAAAACGGCTTTGGACCAACAAGACCTCCGTCCTGCCTGGGTGTACAATAAAGTAAACCTTTTCCATACCAACCTAATATTAAATTATACCTTTCCTGGTATTTAATCATTTAAAGCCATCAGTAAAATCTATTTTTTATGTGGTAAGCCTACTTTCTGCAAGCTGGTATAGAGACAAAATCAGGACTTAAATTAACTGCCATATATTCCCAATTACCTATAATCAAATCAGATTGGTCTAACAACAGACTATATTATCATTGCAAACCTTTAAGAGCTATTGAGACCAGAACGAACAGGGTACTTCGGCTTTTACTCCTCCTCTAGTCCCCCTACAATTAACATGGGTTTGAACTTAATCATTCAAGGCTTTCTAACATGAGTTGAATTCTGATTATTTTCTATTGCTTATTTCGGGTTAAATCTATTCTCTAATAATAGGACCACTACCGCAAATTTCAGGTACTAACTCGCGACAAATCAAAAAAAGGTCTCCCCATCCAATGGGAAGACCTTTTTTTTTAATATTTCTTCAGAGGATCTGCTATTTATAAATAGCATCTGAATTTACCTGACCATCTGTATCCATGTACCAGTCTAAATAAGACAATCCGCCTGATTTTGCCCACTCAGTAAACTTGCTGTAAGCTTTTGTGAAATTCACCTTTTCCTGTGCATAAGAAATGCTTTGAGGGATATGAAGGGCCCAATTAAATCCTTTATTGCTGGTATAATATTTACCTGCCCCGATGGCACTGATATCATCTGCTGTTTCAAACCACTCTGTATCCATCAAGTCTGTAGGTTGTTTGTTCATAAGGTGAACTTCTCTTCCTCTATCCTGATTGATAATCATAAATGGGTTATAAGGTGCGGCACCCAAGTCATCTTTTCCTATTGACTCTTTAAAAACTATTTTCACGACTATTGTATCTGCTTCATGCTGTGCATTTCCAGCATTAACATTGGCCATGATCGGCAACTTATCATTTACATCGTCCATGATGATCACTGTAGCTAACCGCTGACCTTGCTCTACGCCACTAGATAAAGTTTTGATTGTTCCAGTTTTCAATCTGGTACCCTCTACACTTAAAACCTGGTCTGAAGACACGGGCAACTGTATGCCAAACCCATTGCGGTAACCTGCACCTGTGGCGCGCACTACTGTTGTCAACTCAATCTCTTTGATACGGTTATTAGCATTTGATATTTCATTGATATTATAGTCTAGGACCAAGTCATTCAGGTCATAGTCACCAAAGCTCGGCCAAAGGTCTTCGAATAAAAGGGTACCGTAAACATTGGCTCCTGGAGAGTAGTTATTGAATGCTCTTTGCGGATCTTCAGGATATTCATCCTCGTGGTCTGCTACGCCGTCTTCATCCTGGTCTTTTTCATCGGTATCAATCGGCACATAGTCTGATACATCAACACTATTGATAGGATTCCATGAAGCATAGAACATCACATCATTAAAATCATGATCACATCCATTATAATCTCTTCGAATATCTTCCCAACCCATTAACAGAATTTTTTCTGTTTGGTCATACAAAAACACCATTTGATCTCTTGTTGATTCTCTACGGTTTGCTGTATTAAGCTTTTTATCAGCATAAAAAATCCCATTTCCGTTCGATACTCTACTTCTCTGCCAGCCATTAGATATCAAAAACCATCCAATATAAGTGTCTTTTTCAAAAGCGCCGTCCAATGGTCCATTCAATTTCACCTTATCACCAGAGCTTAATACCCCTGCCTGTGCATTGGGAAATATAATGGTTTTGTTCTTAATGTCATCTGCAGTCCTAGGGGCCTCTCCTTTTTTATACCAATAATATCCAATCGCATTACGGTAACTCCCTCCTGTATGTACATAGGTCACCCAAACTTCAGCATCTTCACTTACAAACAATTCTCTTTCGTATTTAGTATCCAGTGCTTCAGGATGGTGTCCTCTTATATCCCTTCGCTCAGGCAAACTAGAATTAATATTTTTCAGTAGTTGATTGGTGATTTCATCAGGTGCCAACAAATAAGCTGGTTTACCATTATTATCCCACGAACCCAGAGTAAAGAAGTCTTCTTGGGGCGAAGATGTTCTGGCATTAATATTTTCTTCAACCGTTTCAAAATATTCATCCCCTAAAACAGTAGGGTTGGCGGCGTCATAAGCATAGCCAATACGGGTACCTGACACAGGTACTATAGCCATCGGCTCTACACCTATATAACTGGAGGTAACCCACAATTTCTCTAAATAGCCAGGAAGATCCATAAAAACAGTGGCACTTCCCTGCTCGTTTAAGCGAACAGTGTGTAATAGCTTTCCTTCTTCTTGTGGATTGGCGTCATATACTCTGTACACCACAAAAGGTATTGGACTATTGTCTCGGCTTTTAGCAGACAGATTAAATTCAACTGTTTTAGTAGTAGCAAAATCAAATCCTGCTGGGAAATTCAACCCAAGATAGCCTTCATTGGCAATGGATTCAGACATCTCATCCATTGGATCACAGGCAAACATTGTGACCACAGTGGCAAAAATTAGAAATAAGCTGTAATTTTTCATTTTTATATAGTTTAAAAATTTTTTTTTGTATTTGAATGACACAAATGTATATATAAAAATAGCCTAGCAGGAAGAAACTCGTTAGACAGCTTATTTTCAAAGGTAAAATGAATTATTCGGGGGTTGAATTGATTTTACCTTTTCGTAAAACCCAAATTAGGTATAGCCATTCTATTTCGTGAATGTGCCAGTGTATAAAACTAATGGCGGAGCAGGATTCCCATCGCCAAGGAATTGCCCTACTAGGTAACACCTGGCAAAAGCCAAATTTTCGTAGAAGAGCAATGAGCTTGATAAGTAATATAACTGACTTATAAATAGTTAATGACTACATTCCGATCGAAAATATTTGCCATCATCCTAATGCTTATCCTGATCGAATTCATTGAAGACGCACTTTATAGCCTACTTTTTATCATCCGAAAACCTGGTTTCTATTTAAATGGCCCAGGTAAAAGCCAAAACTATAGGAATAAAAAAACCAGCCTGGAATTTCCCCAAGGCTGGTTTAGAACTGAAAATCCAATCCAGATTTCAGCAGGCAATGCTTATTATTTTATATCATCTGCTATAACAGCATTGGCTGGTATAGAATAAAAACCTTCTGGTTTGGCTTCTGTGGATAGACTAATATTGTTAAAATTAACCCTGTTCCTTTCCTCTCCTACAACTCCTTCTTCAACAGTATGCCATGCGATTGCGGTGGGCAGTAGGACTCCGTCCACTTCCGCCCATTTATCATAACTGATAAAATTGGCCGACTCTGGTTTTTTCTCCGATCCAAAGGTTGCTTTATAAGCAAGCCAGCCCATCTTGTAGGTTTCAGTGTCATAGTAAAGGTAATATTCATCACTTGATGAGTCACCTACACCAGAATTAAATGTAACTTTTATACCACTATAGTTTTTACCCAATATCTCCTTGTCCTCTGTTTTTTCATAATTCAAACCAGGGTCGGCAAGTACAAATGGCATGGCATAAAAATAGAACATGAGGTTGTGCCTAAAAAGAGGATTTCCTTTGTATTCCCCCTCTTTGTTCAAGGCCCAGGCTTTTTCGCCATCAAAACCAATCTCATAATCTGAAGTGATCGTTTTGTCCATTCGACGGTGCAGGTCAATGATTTGTTGTTCACCTTCACCAGGATTACCAATCTCATACATCAATGTCTTTTCCTTTTTCCATTGATCGATACCGCCATGTGCTTCAAGCACTTTGGCGAAATCCGAAGGATAATCGCTTAGGGTCTTTTCCTGAAATTGTTCTCCTTTGACATTGTGGTTTTGAGATTTTTCCTGACAGGCCGTAAAGGCAAACAGGAAAACCAATATAAATAACTTGTTCATAACTTCGGATTTGGTTTTTATTTAAACTATCTCTTTGAATTCATTCTAAAATTTATGGTTGGGAATTCGCACATTGGGCTACAATGAGGTATTTCCATTGCCATTGTCCTTGGATCTTGTGGTTATGTGAGGTTTATATTAATTGCTGTTATGCAAGATTAATCTGTGCCATTCTATTTTTCTCAATTGTCTTAAAGTCGTTGACTCAAGATTCGCGCATTATTCCTAAAATCTGGCGAAAAATGGAAAAATCAAGAAATAATAATTAGGTTGATTTGGGGATATTGTTCATACGCAAATTATTAAGATTAAGTTTAACCCAAAATTTGCAATAGGTATTCTATTTCGAAAAGGAATACCTACGGCATAATTCGCCTTAAATTGTCACAAAGGACAGCAGTGGCAATGGCAACATTTAAAGATTCAGCCTTACCAAATGCGGGAATGGTCAATTTCTGGGTCACAATACCTTCGAGCTCGGCAGAAATGCCATTGGATTCATTTCCCATAAGCAAAACACCCTCAGCAGCTCCGCCTAGCTGGTGCACATTCATCCCTTCCAAAAAAGCACCATAGATGGGCAAACCTGAATCCTTTAGTTTTTTATGCAAATCCACATATTCAAAATTCATCCTTGTGAAAGACCCCATGCTGGCATTCAACACTTTAGGATTGTAAATGTCGGCTGTATTGGTTGACATCAACAATTTACTTATCCCATACCAATCCGCAATTCGAATAATAGTACCCAAATTCCCAGGATCTCTTACCTCATCCAGGGCAAGTATCAACTGCCCTTTTTCTAAGACCAACGAACTATTTTCTTTTATTTTTGCCACGGCCAGCGCTTGGTCATTGGTAGAAAAAGTACCCAATGACTCAAGCTCCTTCGGCTTTACTAGAATTTCAATCCCTGAAAAGTTGGCTACCAGGGATGTGTTTTCTTCCTGGTACTTTTCTGTACAAAGCAAATGGCTTACAGTGAAATTTGACAGCAACAATTCCGTTACATTCTTGGCTCCTTCCACAAAAAATGCTCGTTCTTGCTTACGGAATTTTTTCTGGTGCAAGGATTTAATAAACTTAACTGTATTTTTGCTTAGCATTAGTAATGAGCGTTGTTGTGAAGAAGACCAAATATATAAATTTTCTTTTTTTGATCCATTTATTGTGGAGTTGTTCCTTAACCAAGGGACTTCATGAGAATGAGCTATTGCTTACAGATGTAAATACTCAAGGCATTCAAAAAAGTAACGCTGAAGCACTTAAAAACCTTATTCAGCAAAAACCCAATACCACCATTCCAATTTTAAATATTTCCCCGGGGGTTATGGTTTACAATTTGGGTCATGCATTTTATGACAGTAGTAAGCTTGCCGAAAAGCAATACCAAACCAAACAGGTACTCCAGGAGACCGCAGAAAAAATTCGTCAGGGCAATACTTCAGGAAAAGTGCAAAAAAGATACAATAAGCTAAGCAGCAAAATAAGTAACCTGGAAAAAAAGCTTGAATATGGCAATTGGTTTATGCGGACTGGAAACCCCAAAGTGATTTTGGACAGTAGCAAAACGGCCTCCTCAAGGCAGCAGATATTTATTTATCTGCAAAACAATGGTTTTTTTGATGCGGTGGTGGACACAAAAATTGAAAGAAATACAAAAAAGGCAAAAGTTACTTATTTAATTAGCGAAAACAGTCCTTATAAAATTGACAGCTTGATCAATACCACTGCAGATACAACTTTAAATGGCCTTTTAAAAACCTACCAAAAGCATTCCTTCCTTAAAAAAGGTTCCAGGTATAGTCAGTCCAATGTGACAAAAGAGCGACAAAGAATCGAGGATTTACTAAAAGACAATGGTTACTATACCTTCTCCAAATCCTATATAGAATACAATGTCTACAAGGACACCCTTGAAAAGCATGTGGTAATCGAACAAATCATCAAAAAATCAAAATCAGGACAAAACCACCAAGTATACACGATCGATTCCGTCACCTTTTCGATAGCACCTCCAAGTGATTTGATACCAGATAATCAGGTAAAAACCACCTGGAAAGACATTCGGTTTTCAATGTATCAAGACAAGTATTCGGAAAAGATAATCAGCTCCAGGATTTTCCAACAAAAAGGGGATCTCTACAATAAAAATGCTGTAATAGAAACCCAAAGGCAATTGGCTAACCTGGACATGTTCAGGTTCGTAAACATATCTTTTGACACCTTAGGAAATAGCATCACTACAAAGATCTTTACTAGACCCAACCAGAAATTTCAGATAACCAACCAATTGGGAGCAAGTGTTACCGAACAGCTTCCCGGCCCTTTCTTCAGTCATTCTCTTCGCAATAGAAATATCTTTAAAGGATTAGAAATATTTGAATTCAATTTTCGGGCGGGATTAGAAGGGGTAGCTTCCGCCACTACTGAAGGGGGCGTTTATAGAAGTCGGGAACTTTCCACCTCAGCCTCCATCCTATTCCCCCAATTTTTGGTACCTTTTAATTTTGGCACCTTGGAAAAATTCGGTCGATACAATCCTAGAACCCGAACCCTACTTGGATACAGTTATGTCAATCGCCCTGAATACGTAAGAGAGGCCTTGAATACCATCTTAGCCTATACTTGGGCCACTAGAAACTTAAAACAACAGTTTACGGTCAGCCTTCTTGATGCCAATCTGATTCGTTCTTCTTTAGATTCATTATTTCAGGTACGCCTGGAAGAGATTCAGGATCAAGGGAACAACCTAATCAACTCATTTCTGCCTTCCTATGTAAGTAGTATTTCAGGACAGGTTATCATCAATTTCAACCAATACGGACTATTCCAGAAAAAAGAAGCCTCACTGTGGCGACTTTTTGCTGAGAGTGGAGGGACTACGCTCAATTGGATAGACCCAAAACGCTTTGGCGATAAAGATTTAAATTATTTTCAGTTTTTAAAATTCCAATCTGACTTTAGAAAATACATCCCATTAACCAACAAAAGTACCTTTGCCTACCGCTTAAATTTAGGATTGGCTAAGCCTTATGGGATTAGTGGTGGCGTATTGCCCTATGAGAAATATTTTTTTGCAGGAGGAAGTACGAGCATCAGAGCTTGGCAACCCCGTAGGCTGGGGCCTGGCAGTTTCACTCCTGAAACAAATGAAGATGGCACCTTCGATTACCGATTTGAGCAACCTGGAGAGATTTTATTTGAAGCAATGTTTGAATACCGAAGGAAATTGTTTGGCTATTTCGACGGTGCTATTTTTGTAGATGCGGGCAATACCTGGACCTTTGCAGTGGATCCCTCCCGAGAAGGTGCAGAATTTAAGGTCAATCGATTTTATAAAGAGATCGCTGTAGGGACAGGAATAGGCTTGAGAATGGATTTTGAATTTCTTGTATTGAGACTGGACATGGGCATCAAAGCTTACGACCCTGCCAGACCTGAAAATGAAAGGTTTATTCTAGATAAACTTTCCCTTAAAAACCCTTTTGGAGAGAGTGGACAACAAGTATTTAACATAGGAATAGGTTATCCTTTTTAACACCCATAATTACCCTGTTTACATGGAGAAAGAGAACAAAGAGATTATAGCGGAAAGATTTCGTGAGATACAGCAACATATATGTGATGCTTTAGAAAAAGGAGATGGTGTAGGTAAGTTTGAAACAGATAACTGGCAAAGAAGCCAAGGTGGTGGTGGTGCCACTAAAGTATTGGTCGATGGACAAGTTATCGCTAAAGGCGGAGTGGCATTTTCAGCCGTGCATGGTCCTACTCCAGAAAAAATCCTGAAAAAATTAGCCCTGGAAGAGGCTGATTTTTTTGCTACTGGCGTTTCTATCGTTATCCATCCCAAAAACCCAATGGTCCCTATTATTCACATGAATATCAGGTATTTTGAAATGAGCAATGGCACCTATTGGTTTGGAGGAGGGATAGACCTTACGCCACATTATGTAGATCAGGAGGATGCCAGTTATTTTCACCAGCAACTCAAAGCCCATTGCGATGCCTTTAACCCAACCTACTATGATAAGTTTAAAAAGTGGGCAGATGATTATTTTTATATTCCACATAGAAATGAAACCAGAGGAATCGGAGGTATCTTTTTTGACCGGCTAACCGCCAACGAACAAATGCCTTTTTCAAAATTACTCTCTTTTGTCGAAGGCCTGGGCCTTTTATTCCCTAAAATCTATTGTCATTTCATGGCCAAAAATGCCAGTCTCCCCTATGGAGACCAAGAACTCAATTGGCAGGCATTGAGGCGAGGTCGATATGTTGAATTTAACCTGGTTTGGGATGCTGGTACTAAATTCGGGCTGGACACGAATGGCAGGACGGAAAGTATCTTGATGAGCATGCCTCCTATGGCGAATTGGGTTTACAATCAAGTGCCCGAATTAGGAAGCAAGGAATCAGCAACCCTTCAGCTATTAAAAAAAGACATTAACTGGATTAAAGAAGCATAGCAATGATCGAAAGTATTGTACATCGGGATGAACAACTTTTTCTTTTTTTAAACCAAATTCATGCCTCTTGGCTAGATCCTATAATGTTGGCCATTACTGGAAAGTACATATGGATACCTTTATATATATTCCTATTGTACCTCATTGTTCGAGAATACAAAAGCAGTTGCATTTGGTACATTGTGGGATTGATATTGGTGATATGGATGACAGATCAATTCACCTCTGGTTTTATGAAACCTTATTTTGAAAGGTTGCGCCCCTGCCACGATCCACGCTGGAAAGACATCATCTTAAATTATTCCGGATGTGGTGGTTTGTACGGTTTTGCTTCTTCCCATGCTGCAAACACTTTTGCCTTGGCAGGCTTTCTTTATAAGGTAGGAGGAAGTAGAATCCCTGGATTTCGCTGGTTATTTTTATGGGCAGCTATAGTGTCTTATACAAGGATTTATCTTGGCGTGCACTACCCATTGGATATTCTGGTAGGTGCTATGGTTGGCATACTTATCAGTTGGTTGATCTTCTGGATAACTACCAAAGTAAAAACCCTTTGGGAAAATAGAGCCCTCAGTAATAAGATCAATACCCCTTGAGTACTCTATGGATGTACTTCCCTATGATGTCAAATTCCAGGTTAACAATATCTCCTGGCTGTAACAAGTGAAAATTAGTATTTTCATAGGTGTAGGGTATGATAGCGACACTGAAAAGCCCTTCTTTGGAATTAAAGCAAGTCAGGCTAGTACCATTAACACAAATGGATCCTTTTTCTACTGTAACGTTTCCTACCTGAGGGTCAAAAGAAAAGGTAAAAACCCAACTTCCATCTACTGAATCAACGGAAAGTAATTCTCCTGTTTGGTCCACATGTCCTTGCACAATATGCCCATCAAATCGTCCATCTGCTGGCATACACCTTTCCAGATTCACCAAATCACCTTCCTTCAATTTTCCAAGGTTGGTTTTCTGCAGCGTTTCATCAATGGCCGTCACCCTGTATTCATTAGAATTCACAGCTACCACTGTTAAACAGACGCCATTGTGACTCAAGGATTGGTCTATTTTCAGGGCTGATGCAAGGGTACTTGCGATATCAAAATGGATATTGCTTCCTGCTTTGGTTATGCCCTTGACTTTACCTATGGATTCGATAATTCCTGTAAACATATTCTTAATACTTTCATGGATATTTAAAACGAACAGGTCCCAAACATTCAAACGCTCCCATTAGCACTGAGATTCAGTTCCCACCCCAACCGAATTCCCTGCAATACCAACTCTTACCTAGCGGCCATTCATAAAATGTGAACTAAACTCAACTACCCACGGATAAATTCCTGTTTGAATGACAAAGTAAGGCATTTTTAGCATTAACTTAGCAATTCAATCGGTATAAGGCACGCTCAAAATCATGTTAAAACTGGAAGACAGCTACTTACATAAAGGCAAAAGAAGAGAGTTAATTAGAACATTGCGCAATAAGGGCATCAGGAATGAAGCAATCTTAGAAGCAATAAATAATGTTCCAAGACATTTCTTTTTTGATTCGGCCCTACTCAGTCATGCCTATGAGGACAAAGCATTCCCTATAGGTGAAGGCCAGACCATATCCCAACCCTACACGGTTGCGTTTCAAAGTGAATTGCTAAATGTTGTATCTGGAGAAAAAGTACTTGAAATAGGTACAGGTTCTGGATATCAGGCAGGGATTTTGTACTGCCTTGGTGCAAAGGTCCACACCATAGAATACAATAAGGTATTGTACGAAAGAACGAAAAGATTTCTACCTAAAATAGGTGTAAAGGTAACCCATTATCATGGAGATGGGAGTCTGGGAATTCCGGATCAGGCACCGTTTGATAAAATCATAGTGACGGCAGGTGCCCCTGTGGTACCCAAAGCATTGTTGCTACAATTAAATATTGGCGGTGTATTGGTTATCCCGGTTGGTGACCGAAAAAAGCAACAAATGCTGAAACTAACGAAACAAACGAATAAAAAAATATTAAAAGAGACCTTTGACAACTTCTCATTTGTCCCCTTATTGGGAGATGAAGGTTGGGAATAAATACAAGGCTTATGAAAGAAACGCACAAGCATGTCAAGGATTCGCAGGTCATCAAAACAGAGATGGTACTACCGAATGACACCAACACCTTAAATAATCTAATGGGTGGAAAATTAATGCATTGGATGGATGTGGTAGCCGCCATTTCTGCACAGCGTCATTCCAACTCTGTAGTAGTCACTGCATCAGTGGACAATATTTCTTTTAAAAACCCAATAGCCTTAGGCAATGTAGTCACCTTAAATGCCCAGGTTACCAGGGCTTTCAATACTTCGATGGAAGTATACATTGAAGTAATTGCTGAAGACATCCCTGCCAATAGGAAATATTCCTCTCACAAGGCATTTTTCACATTTGTGGCCGTAGACTGTGATGGAAAACCTGTAAAAGTACCGGAATTAATTCCTTTAAATGAGCAAGAAGAAGAACTTTACAAAGGAGCCTTAAGGAGAAGACAATTGCGCCTGGTATTGGCTAAAAGGATGAACCCTCAAGATGCTACGGAATTAAAATCGCTTTTTGACTTAGAAGACATCGGTCAAAAGGAATAATTTTTGTAATTTAATATGAATATTCCTATAAAATGAATTTAAAAGAATTGTCGTTATTTCTAACTGACGAGCTCTTTGTAATCAAAGAAGAAGTCAACGAAAAACTTGCTGTCAACAAAATGGCGTCAAGGTTGGATTTGAATGCTTCAACAGAACCAATTGTAGCAAATGAACCCGAATTGGAACCTAATGCAATAGCGCACGATCCCGAACCGATTCCATTTGAAGGAGGCTTCAAAAAATCGATACTTGTTATTTATGAGGGTGAGGAATTAAAAGAAAGTAACAGAGCATTTCTTCTCAAGGTTTTTAGTGCCGTAAATCTTTCACTAAAAGACATTGCATTGATGTCTGAGCATTCCCTAAAAGGAAGTAATGAAGATCCTATCGAGCAATTGAACCCTGACAAAATGATTATTTTCGGAACCATCTACCATCACTTGATGCGTTTGAAAAAAGACAATTATCACATCGTGCAGGAATCCTTGGATTATTTCTTTGCGGATGACTTGGATGGATTAGAAAACAATGTATCTCTGAAAAGGAAACTATGGGATACCCTACAAATATTTTTCAATATTAAACAAAAGTAAAATGACAAATGAAGAGCGATTAGGCATCTTGCAACGATTTAGAATAGTAAGTTTAACAGAAGGCACCTCCATGTTGGTATTGGTCTTCATAGCAATGCCTTTGAAATATATTTTTGATCTACCTGCAATGGTTACCTATGTGGGATGGATTCATGGTGTACTTTTTGTTGTGTATATATTGGTCATGTTCCCTACTTCCAGGAAATTAAGATGGCATTTCCGAATTGCTTTGATGGGGTTGATTGCCTCCGTCCTTCCTTTTGGCCCCTTCTTATTTGATAGAAAACTAAGAAAACAAGAACATATAATTGAAGACAAAATGTAGTGGCCACCTAATAGGTACAATATGGCTGTCATTAGCAAAAAAAAGATAGTTTACCCCATAAGTGAAAACCTAAGGAAATACCTGGTCAAATATGGTAGAGAAGTGGATATACCCATTCACTACAAGGAGTTGCTCAGGTATACGAATTCTATTGCCCTTTATGATTTTAAAGACAATGATACATTATGGGAAACGGTTTTCTACGATGAATCTGATCGAAATGAAATTCATTATAAGGTAAAGAAAATATATGCCTTACTTAAGGCAGATGGGGACATGTCTGTCATGCAACACCTGTATGTAGACAGAATAGACCTATGTACCTATGGCAATACCCAACCCTTCAGGGTGAGAATTGTCAATCGTATCAATGATAATTTTGATTATTTTTATATCAAAAATGCCGATGCTTCGAGGGTCTATGGATTGGGTCTAGAGCACCTGTTGTCTCCCAATAGAATAGGTTATCTTGTATATAGGGATACCCTTATTGAAGAACATATTGCAGGTATTCCTGGGGAACAATTTATGAAACAACAACTTCATGATCCCTTGCTTAATCCTATCCGCTTGTCCAAAGAATTTGTAAAGTTCAATGAACGATGCTTTGTCCGGTTATTAGGGGACATGCATTCTTCGAATTTTGTGATAGATGTAACGCCGGACTTTGAAGAAACGCATTATAGAATTCGTTCCATCGATTTTGACCAACAGTCCTATGAAGGCAAAAAGTCAATTTATTTGCCTCAATTCTTCAAGCAAAACAATGCCCTCATTCAACTTGGCATCAAGCATATCACTCAAGAATCAATGACCCAGTACCAGAAAGAAGAGCGAGCACTGATAGCAACGAGACTTACAAGTTCACCTAAAGAAATTACAGATATTTTGAATAGTATGGAGAAAGATGTTCTATCCAAAGATTCAAATATTGAAACCCTCAAAAATGAATTGGCCAAGCATTATAATAACCCAGCATTTCTCCGCTGTAAAAATATGGGAGGGATTTTGAGAATGAGCCTAAATCAATTAATTCATAAGTAAAACCCAGCGAAAAATTTCACTGGGTTTTAATTTTTATTCATTCTGACCATTGTGCAGCATCTGACAACCTATAATACAACTCACACTGGGTTGCCATCACTGCTTCTCACCATTAGAAACGTTGTGATCCTACACCAATCCTATAAACCGGACCGTGCCTACCAATGCATTGATTTCACTCCGTAATAGGGTTGACTTTTTCGATCATACCTCTATGCAGTTTTATAAACCTCATAAAAAACAGTCCCTTGCCTGTAAACCTAGGAAAATGAAGCATCTACTAAAGAAACAATAATTTCTAAAGTAAATTGAAATTTTCCAAGGTAATTTAATCGGATTGGCATAGTTTATGGACACCTATATACCAATAACCTTGAATTATTTCATAAAGTAAAATAGAATATTATGAGCGCTAAATCAGAAAAACGAGTTTTTAAAAAACTAGGATACAATAAGGACGACTCCGAAAAAATAGTGGCTTCATTGAATCAACTTTTAGCCAACTATCACGTCCATTATCAAAAATTAAGGAATTTTCACTGGAATGTAACAGGTGGTGACTTTTTTGATTTGCATGAGAAATTTGAGGAGCTTTATACCGAATCATTTGCAAACATAGACCTTATAGCCGAGCGAATCAGGGTATTTGGAATGACGCCATACAGTCTTATGAAAGACTATCTCGAGAAAGCCGACATTAAAGAGGTTGGTACAGATTTGAGCTCTAGAGAAATGGTTGAAGAAGTGTTAAGAGATTTTCAAACACTGGTAGACAGCATGGATGTCTGTGCAATTAAAGTTGCTGATTTGGGTGACAAGGCTACTGAAGATATGCTCGTCGCATTTATCAAAAGTTTAGAGTTACACCACTGGATGCTCACATCCTTTTTAAAAGAATAAAAAAAAATCCCCGATTAAGTCGGGGATTTTTTTTGCCTTTACTTTTATGTTTATTAATAATACCTCACTTCACAGTTTGGTAATTCATTTTGAAATTTTTCAACACTTCGAGAACTCAGCCTTGTATTAAAACAAACCAATTTTTCCAAATTAAGGAGATGAGTGATTTGTTTAACACTTCTCACTCCAGTACTGGCAATATCCAGGGTTCGAAGATCATAAAGCATTTCCAATCCTTTTAGATTAGATATATTCGTTCCTGACAAATTCAAATGTTTAAGCCTTTTAAGATTGCTTATTGGTTCAAGCTCACTTACCGCAGTATTGGACACATCAAGGGTCTCAAGCATTGACAAAGGCGTTACTACAGTCAAATCTCTAAAAGGGGACTCGGTGATTTTAAGTACCTCAAGCTTTTCCAATCTGGCAATGGCCGATGGATCCTGAAGCGGTACATTTTTAATTTGTAATTCCCTTAAATTAAAGAAGACTAAGAGGGGTTCCAAATCTAATATATTGTCTCCAGCAATTTCCAGTTTGGCACTCGAAGTTGCTTGATGCAATGCCCAGGTATCTGGATTCTCCCTTAGGCTATAATACCTGGAAAACAAGCTTTTCCAATCGGAATTCAAATTTCCCCACCAAGACACCAAAGCCTCAGTCCTGAAAATCACATTGGTTTGCGGCAACAAACTTGCAAGTTCCTGCACATCCCAGTCGGGTACTTTTGTATTGTCCAGATTAATAAAATCCAAAGAAGGAAGACTTTTAAGCGGTTCAATGGACTCAATATTAGTACCCTCAAAGGAAAGTCGTTTTAGACCTGTAAGTTCCTGTAGTGCTTTAAGGTTGTTTACGCCGCTAAAATCTCCATTAATGTGCAACAAATTCTTCATTTCTGCCAATGGAGAAAGATCTTCTATCATGGTGTTTTCAAATGATAAAAAAGTAACACTTTTAAACTTTAGTGCAGGCCTTAAATTAACCACTTTGCTATTGTTCAAATTCAAGGAATCCATGTTCACCAATGTAGAAAGGGCTTCAATCGTAGGTTTACCTTGTCCTAGTGCTGGTAATTTTTCGACAAAGACATCATTCCAACCATCAGGAAGTGTTTGCCACCAGGTCTGAAGGTTTTCCACCATATGAATTAGTAGAATGCCTCTATTGCTTCTCGCAAATATATCTGCAGCATTTTCAGAAATACTTGTTCGATCTGCATAGATTCTTTTTACTGATTTAGATCCATTTATTGGATCCAATTGACTTACCTCCGTACCGTTGATATTTACACGCCAAAGTGAAGGTAAAGATGCCAAAGGGGACAAGTCGAGTATATTTGTCTCCTCAAGGTTAATCTCTTCCAATTGTTTTAACTCGGATAAAAACCCAAAATTTATCAGGTAGTTTCCTCGTAAATTCAAAACTTTTAGTTGAGATAAGTTTTTTAGGTTTTCAATGTTATTGAACCCACTTTCCTCAAGATCCAGCGTTTCGAGCTGACTGAAGTTCTCCAATACGCCAAAACCTCTTAATGGTGCCTTTGCAGCCTTTAAAGTTTGCAGGTTTTTAAGACTGGTTAGTTCATCAATATTGGTCACTTGGGTACCTGAGATATCAAGGTATTTAAGCTTATCTGAATATTTGATAAATTGAATATCAACTGTTGGCGTATTGGATACATCCAGGTAGGAAAGAAAAGTAATGTTGCTAATTGGGCTCAGTTCTTTAATCTGTGTATGACTAATATCCACGTAAGTTAAATCTCTAAACACATGAATGGGGTCAATATCTACCAATAGTTTATTACCCGAAAGATCAAGCGTATCCAGTGCAGATATCTTATACAACATGTCAAGCTGAACAGAATCATCTGTGATGGCAAACTTTTCTCTTAATAAGGTTTCCCACTCAAGGGAAAGTGAACTCCACCATTCCAACAATTCGTCATCTCTGCTTAGTTTGGTGGTATAAATACTCGCAATTTTTAGCTCGTTTGAATTCCTGTCCAAATTAATTTCTACAAATCGGAGTTTGGTATTTTCAATGCTTTCATTTTCGAGGCCCAAGCCAGTAAGTGTTCTATCCAACGATATCTCAAAAAACAGTTCATCGTTGTCATTTAATTTAGGTTTTACCTCCTTTATTTTAAATTCGAAGGCAGCATCTTTAAAGAAGAACTCGATGTCCTTTAAATAGGATACAACACTCTTATTGGTAATTACTTGCCGATCCAACAGCAAATCGTCCTCTATCTGTACATTCTCATCTCGAAAGATTTTTTTATAGCTTTCTCGAATGATAACATCTTTATCCCTGGCAGAGGTTTCACCACTGCCAACAGTATTAAGAAAATATTGTAAGAATCGGACTTGATCTTCTGCCTGTTGGCTAAAATCTTTAATCTCCTGTTTGGTGTATCCTCCGAGATCCTGGGCAAGAATCTTGGGAGCATAACAAAAAAATAGAATCAGGAGAAATGCATTTACTTTAATCCCTGTCATAGATGTAGTTCAATATTATTTCTTTGTCACCTTCCTCCAATTTCATCAAATTGGCAATCAACCAACCTGTATTAAATCCAGGTCTATTGAATTGTCCCAACTCAAAATACCATTTATCAATTTGAAAGAAGTGGAATTTAGTGTCTTTCACTGTTTCAAATTTCAGTCGTTTACTTTTTATTTCAAACAGAAATAATGTAAGGTAATCTGGTTTATAACCATCCGGGGTATAAGATTCCGGTCTAGGATTTTCTACCATAGCTCTCCTTAGGTTCATAAAACCTAATTCATGACTTAAAGGGTGAAGAAATTTTTTCTCGTCTCCTTCGGGTTTATCAAACGCGGCAGTAAATGGAGGGAAATTAACATTTTCTATGACCCACTCATATCCCAATCCTTGAGGTTGTAACTTCAAAAACAGTACCACATCTTGTTTTTTGCCATTATAAGTAAAAACAGTGTTGAGTTCTGCAAACCATTCACCTCTGTGAAAGTTAAGGTATTGGGGGTAGGTTTCGGATGTTACATAACCTATAAATTCTCTTTTTAGGTCATTGCTAATCCCAGAGGTTTCATTGTCGAAAAGAATATTAATAAAAGATTTCCTAAGGGCCAGATCGTGGTACTTTTCATCGCCGGGGTAATATCTTACATCTCCTTCTTTGCTTTCCTCTGCATTAAATCTTCTGAAAAATTGGTTGACTTGTTTGGTAGCGGCAGCAAACCTGCCATCATCAATAATCCGGCCGGAGCTATTGAAAGTCTGCCCCGGCGCGGAAAAATTTGATAAGATTATGGTAATTAACGTAACAAATACTATTCTCATGCTGAAGTCTCAGTCACTCTCACATCTCCCAACAACACATCCCAGAATTCAATGGTCCTACCAGAAATCTGGGTTTGTTTTTTCTCTACATAGATTGTAATGTCCTTCTTAGTGGTATCTCTGTAGTTCAACCCTGCTTCTTGTGAAGTTCCTTCAAACCTTTGGTAGATTGTAATAACGCCTACATACCTTCCGTCAGGTTGTCTCTCCAAATCAGAGATATAATGAATATCATACCAGCTGATGTTCACCCTGTCATAATTTAAGGCCATTAGTCTTTCAAAATACCTTCTGATTTTGTAATAAGCAACCTCATTGGTATTAACAGATGAAACACCCATTTCTGCATCAGGAGCGAAAAGCTCTTCAGCCCTATCCATTACCCTCGTAGCTTCAGAAAATTGCGTTTCCTTACTTCCGATGATACTGATATATTTACTTAAATCTTTTACTTTTTCTAAGGCAAGGGAATCAATAGCTTGCTTTCTTTGCGGGCTGATACTTTCATCCTGAGCGAAAACGGAAATGCTTGTTGCCAGGAAAAAGATAAGCAGGGATAAAATATATTTTTTCATAATAACTTACTTTCTATAGTTTTTTAAATTATCTTCTTCTTAATTCTAATTCGGTGACCTTTCCGGATCCATCCATTCTGATGTCGCTGATGAAGTTCAGGTTTTTCTTGGTGTCTTTTAAATAGTTAAGATACCTTTCAATGGTAGTAGGCTCATCATAATCTTTCCTTCCGGATTCTTCATGAATTACAATTAATACAGGTGTATCCTGGTTAGAAAACATCCCTAGCGCTTCTCTTATTGTATTGTTAGCACTTTGCAAACTTGAAGCGTTTGCTACTGCGTTGAAGTAATTTTCTAATTTCCCAACTGCTAGCTCTTCAGCTGAAGGTTGTGGTGCAGGTTTAGGCGCAGGCGCAGGTTCTTCAACTGGCACAGGTGCAGGCGGGGCCTCAACCACTTTTTTCTTGCTTTTACAAGCTCCCATAGCTAATAGTACAAATAGCATTACAGTCAATGACCGTGTAAAGGGGAATTTTAGGTTCCTTTTTTTCATATGAATTGAATGGTTTTTAAGTTAATTGTAAAAACCTTGCCTAAGAATGAGATTCCACTTTCATGATCCCAGAAATGCCAAGACTTTTACGATGTAGTAGATGATTGATTTAAGTGTTTTTTTTTAGAATAATTTGGTTTTTTTTTATCAGCACAATTTAAGGAATGAACGGCACTAAAGTTGGTTTGTATTTATGTTTATCAAAATTAACAATCTGCTTTTTTTAAGTAAACCTCCTCAATTATAGGTAATAATTTCATAAAACGCACAATTAGTTACGAATTGATAGTGTAATCATACAAAATGCTAATATATCATTATATATCGAAATGTATGAAAGTTTTTTTTAACGGTAATTAGACAATTTAATCGAAAATTTCAGACAACTTTCTTTCCAAGGATTTCCCTCTTAAATCTTTGGCAATTATGTTCCCTTCAGGATCTATCATATAGGTAGCAGGGATAGCATTAATTTGGTACTTGGCTGCAGCCTCAGAATTAAAGTATTTTAAGTCAGAAACCTGGGTCCAGGTTAATCCGTCTTCTGCTATAGCTTTGGTCCACATCTCCTTGGTTCTATCAAGCGAAACGCCAAATACTTCAAATCCATCTTCTTTGTATTGGTTATAGAGTCTTACCACATTGGGGTTTTCATCGCGACAAGGCTTACACCATCCGGCCCAAAAATCAATCATTACATATTTCCCTCTCAGATCAGAAAGGTTTACAACTTTCCCATCAGGGCTAGGAAGTGAAATTTCAGGTGCCGGCTGACCGATAGAAAGCGCTCTCATTTCATTCAACTCCTGCTTCCATGTACTAATCAATTTCATGTCAGGGTATTTGTCTCCGAGAGCAACTACCACGCTGTCCATAAAATTAAAGTCTGATCCTGGATCCAGCATTCCTAATCCTGCCAATGCAGCAAAACTTCCTTCCGTTTTTGAAATTATTTCTTTTACATTCTCAGCATGGTTCATCCCCATAACCATAGCCTGCTCACGGATTTCCTGAACTTTGTCCTGGTCTTTCGCTGTCATGGCTTCGTAAAAAGCTGAATTCAATTCATTGGTCTCTTCCTGATATTTTACAGTTAACTCATCTATATTATAAAGTAACTGACTGTCCTTTGAACCCGTAACATCTAATTTTTCAGATTCAAAATCATACTTTACCTCGACATCTTCCTCAAATAAAGCCAAACGAATCGTTTTTTCGCCAAACAGATCAAGGTCATAAAAATTAGGATTGTCAACATCCAGTTCATAGCTAAATGAACCACCTTTGCCAATCCCTAAGGTATCAAGGACGGTGATTTTGTCTACATCGTATTTGGAAAGGACTACATCTCCTTCTGGTATATTTTTCAATTTCCCTGAGATGGTTACTTTTCCATCAAATGCTTCTTTCTCTCCTTCTCCACATGCGTAAAGCAGCATGACTGACAAGCCTATCGAAAATACACTTCTAATTAAGATTCTCATAAAATTAATTATCCAATAATTCTGTTAAAATTTTGCTGGCAACTTTTGGATCAGCCTTCCCTTGAGACTTTTTCATTACCTGCCCCATAAACATGCCCATAAGTCCCTTTTTACCAGACCTATACTCCTGCACTTTGGCAGCATTCTGGGTTATGACTTCCTCAATCAAAGGCCTTATAGAGTCCTCATTACTGTCTTGAATTAAGTTTAATTCCTTAGCTATCTCAAGGGGTGTTTTCTCTGGGTGAGCAATTAACTCTGGATAAACCTTTTGAGACGCTACTGTATAACTTACTTTCCCTTCATCAATCAAGGCTATCAACGCAGCGATCTGTGATTCCTTTAATGGGAAATCTTCAATCTTTAACGTCAATTCATTTAAATAAGATTTAATCGGACCCATCATCCAATTTGAAGCTGCTTTAAAGTTATTGGTTTGCTTACACAACGACTCAAACCATAAAGCTATTTCTTTTTGGTCGGTCAATACTCCTGCATCATATTCAGGAAGTCCGTAAGTATTTACAAATTTGTCAAATAATTCTCGCGGAAGCACTGGAAGCTCAGCCTTGATTGAGGACAACCATTCTTCAGAAATCACTACCGGACTCAAATCCGGCTCAGGGAAATACCTATAATCGTTAAGGTCTTCCTTGGTTCTCATGCTTCCTGTAAGTCCAGTCGTCGCATCAAAAGTTCTGGTCTCTGAAATTATAGTTTCGCCTTTTTCGAGTAATCCAATTTGCCTGTCGTATTCATGCTCAATCGCCCGGACCACATTTCGGAAGGAGTTCATGTTTTTCACTTCTACCTTCTTACCCAGTTCTTTATCACCCCTAAGTCTCACCGACACATTGGCATCACACCTTAAAGAGCCTTCTTCCATGTTCCCATCACAGACATCCAGATAGACAACCAATTTCTTAATCTCTGAAAGGAGATTGTAGGCTTCTTCAGAAGAGCGCATATCAGGCTCTGTCACTATCTCTATCAATGGCACACCTGCACGGTTAAAATCAACGAGGGTATCCACTTCTCCTGCAAGGTGCATGGACTTGCCCGCATCTTCTTCCATATGGATCCGTGTTAGTGCCACTTCTTTTTTCTCGCCACTACTCAACGTAATAGGGACAAAACCACCTACACAAATCGGATTTTTATCCTGAGTCAGTTGGTATCCCTTTGGTAAATCTGGGTAAAAATAATTTTTACGGGCAAATACATTTCTCCTTGTAATAGAAGAATTACATGCCAGTCCCATTTTTACAGCAAACTCTACCGCTTTTCTATTAACTTTAGGCAAGGTGCCGGGATGTCCCAAGGTAATCACCGATATATTGGTGTTTGGCATCTTCCCGTAGCTGTTGGCATCAGAAGTATACATCTTACTTTTAGTAAGCAATTGTGCGTGGACTTCCAGCCCTATCACCATCTCGTACTTTTTCTTGAGGTTTTCTGCCGTTAAGGTAGTGGACTTCTCTTCAATCATCTTTCAATTATTACAGTTATCGTTCCAAAATGTCAGGGCATTGCCCACAACATAAATGAATTCCGCTAAATTATTTTAAGGCCTGGTGAAGCAACGTTTCAGCTTTCTCCAAAGCTTTGGGTAAACCTGAGGAATCTTTCCCTCCAGCTGTTGCATAAAAGGGCTGTCCTCCTCCCCCTCCTTGGATCTCAATCGCTAATTCCCTCACCATTTTGCCTGCATGTAAACCTTTTTCTTTTACAAGCAAATCGCTTACCACAATTGCTAATTGAGGCTTGCCATTAATATCTGCTGCCAATACAGCTACTAAGTTGTCAATTTCATTTTTCAATTCAAAAGAAAGCTTTTTTAAGGCCTCAGCATTAGGCAATTTAATCAATCCTAATATTAAGTGGTAACCGTTTAAGGATTTTACCTCACTTTTTAACGTTTCTTTAATATCATCGGTAGCTTTTAGGTTCAATGCCTCGATTTCTTTCCTTAAAGAAGCCCTTTCAGTCATTAATCCTTCAATAGCAGCCACAAGATCCCGGGGATGCTTAAGTGTTTCCTGAATATTTTCCAAAAGCTCAAACTGCCGTCTGACATACTCTTGTGCTCCCGAGGCAGTGACTGCCTCTATTCTACGCACACCTGCAGCTATTGAACTCTCAGAAGTAATTTTAAACATTCCTATTTCCCCTGTGGAAGTCACATGGGTTCCTCCACACAATTCTACAGAAAAGGAAGGGTCAAAGGTAATCACCCGAACTTGCTCACCATATTTCTCTCCGAAAAGCGCTGTTGCACCCATTGCTTTAGCCTTATCTATTGGCACATTTCTTCTCTCGTCAAGTGAGATATTTGTCCTGATCCTGCTATTTACGATGTCCTCCACCTGAAGTATTTCCTCTGGAGTCAATTTAGCAAAATGGGAAAAATCAAACCTTAAAATTTTATCATTTACCAGCGAACCCTTTTGTTGCACATGATCTCCCAGCACTTGCTTCAATGCCGACTGTAAAAGGTGAGTGGCAGTATGGTTACTTTTAATTAAACCACGCTTCCCTGCATCTACTACACCCGTAAAATCAGCCTCAGGATTTTCAGGTAGTACATCTACCCAGTGAACGATCAGGTCATTCTCTTTGGTAGTGTCCAGAACTGCAATGCTCTCTTTGTCGTTCGAAAGTATTCCAGTATCGCCCACCTGTCCGCCGCTTTCGGCATAAAATGGGGTTTCTGTTAAGACCAACTGATACCTGTCCTTGTTTTTATCTTTTATCTTTCGATATTTAATAATTTGAGCAGTTGCACTTAATGTATCATAGCCTACGAAAACAGAACTATCCTCCGCATTGACAGTGATCCAATCACCAGTCTCAAGCTTAGAGGCTGACCTCGATCTGTCTTTTTGCGCTTTCATAGCTACTGAAAAGCCCTTTTCATCCACGCTAAGTCCATTCTCCCTTGCTATCAATGAAGTAAGGTCTAACGGGAACCCATACGTATCATACAACTCAAACGCAACCTCACCAGATATGGTTTTTTCATTTTTGCTTGCCAAAGACTTTTGAATGCTTTCCAGGTTTTTTAAACCCTTGTCCAAGGTCCTCAAAAATGCCAGCTCTTCTTCCTGTATTACTTTGCCAATGAATTCTTGCTGCAAATTTATTTCAGGATAAAACTCCCCAAATTTCTCTGCCAATACAGGCACCAATTGAAACAAAAATGGTGTTTTGAGGTCTAGAAAAGTATAGCCATAGCGTACAGCTCTTCTTAGAATTCTCCTGATTACATACCCTGCTTTGTTATTGGAAGGCAATTGGCCATCAGCGATGGTAAAGGATATCGCTCTTATATGGTCTACAATGACACGAAAAGCAATGTCTATTTTTTCAGACTTTCCATAAGAAAAACCTGAGATGCTTTCCATTTTAGCTATAAACGGTGCAAATAAATCGGTGTCGTAATTTGAAGACTTTTGTTGAATTACCCTAACCAATCTTTCAAGGCCCAATCCAGTATCGACATGCTTTGCTGGCAATTCTTTCAAATGTCCGTCAGCGAATCGGTTATACTGCATGAAAACCAAATTCCAAATTTCTATTACCTGAGGGTGGTCTTCATTGACAAGTTCCCTTCCAGGTATTTTTTGAATTTCTTCCAGTGACCGCATGTCAAAATGAATTTCTGAGCATGGTCCACAAGGACCTGTTTCTCCCATTTCCCAGAAATTGTCTTTTTTGGAACAAAAAAGGATGCGGTCTTTGTCAATTAATTCTTCCCAGTAGGCAAAAGCTTCTGTATCCTCCGCTAACTTATCGTCTTTATCCCCTCCAAAAACGGTGATGTACAATCTGTCTTTTGGCAATTGGTAAACTTCAGTCAATAATTCCCATGCCCAGTTGACAGCGTCCTTTTTAAAATAATCACCAAACGACCAATTGCCCATCATCTCAAACATGGTATGGTGATAGGTGTCTACACCTACTTCTTCCAAATCATTGTGCTTTCCGGAAACTCTAAGGCACTTTTGACTGTTAGTTACGCGAATATAATCCGGGGTTTCATTGCCTAGAAAATAATCCTTAAATTGGTTCATTCCAGCATTGGTAAACATCAATGTCGGATCATTTTTCACAACTATTGGAGCAGATGGAACAAACTGATGCGCTTTAGATTGAAAAAAATCAATGAAATGGCTTCTTATTTGTTTGGAATTCATGTTTATTTACCTTAGAATGAATTACTTGGAATATTTAAAGTTTTTGAATTATCTTTGTAACCAAACTCCCAACTATCTACTTCCCTACAAAGTAGCTTAATCTCCTGGGTTTTTTCGGATTACAAAATTAGAAGTTTTAACGTACTATTTGTTAAATGAGTAGAATAAAATATTATTACGATCCCAAAACCTGTAAATACGAAAGATTTGTTAAGAGCAAATGGGATGTAACATTGGGTGTATTAGGATTTTTATCCTTGTCCTCAATATTAGCTGTCGGAATACTTATCGTCTTCCATTATTATTTTGACAGTCCCAAAGAATTGATCCTGAAAAGAGAAAACAAAGAGCTTAACCTCTACTATGAACTATTAGAGAAGGAAGTAGCTCAATTGAACACCATGATGGGTGATCTTCAGGAAAGAGATGATAACCTATACCGTGTTATTTTCGAATCTGAACCCATCCCTAGTTCTGTTAGAAATGCAGGTTATGGAGGCTCGGATAGATTTAAAGACATAAAAGAAAAAGGCCTTAATCAAGGCAAAATGATAATATCTGTTGCCAACAAAGTGGAAACACTCAAAAAACAGCTTTTTATTCAGTGGGAATCCTACAATGAATTGTCTGAAACGGCATTAAACAAGGAGGAGTATTGGGCTTCCATCCCTGCCATCCAGCCGATCCACAATGAAGAATTAAAGAGGCTTGCTTCAGGTTACGGCATTCGATTACATCCTATCCTTAAGGTGAAAAAGATGCATACGGGAATAGATTTCTCTGCTCCTAAAGGCACTCCTATCTACGCTACAGGAGACGGAGTTGTAAAACAGGTTAGGACAGAATTTGGAGGCTATGGTAAGTCTATTATTATAGATCACGGATTTGGATTTAAAACCAGATATGCCCACATGAATGATTTTAATGTAAAAGTCGGCAACAAGATTAAAAGAGGAGATAAAATAGGTACCGTAGGAAATACAGGCTCATCCACTGCTCCTCATGTACATTATGAGGTAATCAAGGAGGATAAATACGTTAACCCTGTCAATTACTTCTTTAAAGACCTTGAACCAACTGAATTTGATAAAATTCTGGAATTGGCTTCAAGAGAAAATCAATCGCTTTCCTAAATCAGGAATACCAAATAGTACAAAGCCCTTTCCTCATTATTTGGGGAAAGGGCTTTTTATTACCACAAATTGAGTTTGGTAGGTTTTCTGGAATTAATAGCGCCAATTGTTTTCTATATAAGAGATAATTTTTATATTTTTGATTAAAAAAATACCAAAGGATTGCCATACAAAGAAAAAGATATCGAAAAAAAGTATTATTCTATTGGCGAAGTGGCAGATAGATTTAAGGTAGCTACCTCACTGATTAGGTATTGGGAAGGGGAATTCGATATCATTAAGCCCAAAAAAGACAAAAAAGGAAACCGCAGATTTACCATTGATGATATTGAAAAGATTCAATTGATTTTTCATCTGGTAAAAGAAAAAGGTTATACGCTCACAGGTGCCCAGGAGATTATCAAAAGGGACATGCATAAGGTTCAGGACAAAGCAGCAATGATCCAAAGGCTAAATGAAATCAGAAGTTTTTTGACAGAAATCAAAAATAATCTGAATGAACAGCGAGCAGAATAATGAATACTTGTACCATGTAGCACTCAGCTTGATCCCCAAGCTAGGACCTAGTATCTATAAAAAAATAATTTTACACTGCGGTTCTGCAGAAGCATTTTTTAATTTACCTCGAGGAAAACTAGAAAGAATTCAGGGAATTGGGCCAAAACTACTTGCCTATAGAAAACAAAGGGCAAGTTACCTGACCGAAGCGGAAACAATAATAGATGCCGCGAACCAACATGAAATTCAAATTCATTGTTATATGGAGGAGAACTATCCCAGTCGATTAAAATCCATCCTCGATAGCCCTCCCATACTTTTTAGTAAGGGCAATACAAACCTCAACCCGAAAAGAACACTAGGGATAGTAGGCACAAGAAAAGCCACAAAATACGGCAAGAACATAACTCAAAAAATTACAGAAGAACTGTCTAGGTTCCAGCCAACAATCATCAGTGGATTGGCCTATGGGATAGACGTGGAAGCACATAGAGCCGCCTTGGCCAGAAACTTACCTACAATAGGGGTTATGGGTTCTGACCTTAACACCATTTATCCCTCAATCCATAAAAAAACGGCTGAACAAATGATGGAAAATGGAGGCCTGCTGACCGAGTACAAACTCGGAACAGAAATGAGCTCTAATAATTTCCCGCAAAGAAATCGCATCATTGCAGGAATGTCTGATGCATTGGTAGTAGTAGAGGCGGCAAAAAAAGGAGGTGCATTAATTACAGCAGAAATAGCATACAGTTACAACCGTGAGGTTTTTGCAGTCCCGGGAAACCTCCAGTCTAAATACAGTGAGGGTTGCAATGACCTTATAAGGAATATGAAAGCTGGGATCTATATGAGTTCTAAAGAAATCGTAAATTCCTTGTCATGGAATTTGGCATCAGGCGAATCGTTGGCCCTGCAGGTTTTTCCTGACACCTCTTTACTCGACACGCTAGAGACCAAGATTCTGGAAAGAATATTTGACAAAAAAGAAGTAGAGGTAAATTGGCTCAGCCATGATTTGAATTTACCCATTAGTACCCTGGCTGTCAAACTGCTCAATTTAGAATTTTTGGGTTTTGTTAAGGCCTTCCCTGGAAAGAAGTACCAATGGCTCCACAATAAACAATAAAAAAGATACCGGCTACCCGTAGATGGTGTTTTATGCTTACATTAGTCTATACTGACCAAAACCTATAAAAAAATGAAAAAGGCACTTTACCCAATATTATTCTCTTTGATTCTCCTTGTAGGATGTAAAAATGAAAAAAGTGTGGCCACTGATAATCTCCCCATGCAAATCGCTCAAGCTTATGGTTATGATCAATTGGATGAGGTTCAATCCATCTCCTATACCTGGAATGTGAGAAGAGACAGTGTAACGGTTCTGGTTAGAGACTGGAAGTGGGACCTTGTCAAAGGAGAGGTTAGCTATACTGATGCTGATACAAGCGTAACTTACCTTATTTCAGAAAAATCTGATCAAATTAAAGACATTGATCATAAATTCATCAATGACAAATACTGGCTTTTATTCCCTTTCCAGTTGGCATGGGACGAAGGCTTTACATCAGAAATAACTGAGGGACAAACCTCTCCTATCAACGGCGAAACCACAACAAAACTCACCATTCTTTACAACAATGAAGATGGCTATACACCCGGTGATGCTTATGACGTCTATGTGGACGACAAAAACATGATCAAGGAATGGGTTTTCAGAAAAGGAAATGCCGCCGAAGGCCGCGCATTTACCTGGGAAAATGAGAAAGATTTTGGAGGCATCAAAATAGCGCTTGACCACGGGATGAAAAATGGAGAAAAAATCATCTGGTTTACCAATGTTGAAGTAAATAAGAAGTAAAAGAGATTTGGGATTTCTTTAAGTCCATTTAGTAATTTGAAGTCCTAAACTGGGTCCTTCCCTGGATTACCATAATTTCACGAAAGGGCCCAGCTTGTTTAACCCAATAATTTGCACTAACCCTGCTGATGAATAAAGAAATTACGCTATACTAATCCAAGATGACAATTAGGGCTAAATGTTATTTTACAAGCATCCATATTTTAGAGCCTGTCTTTAACTGAACATACACCATGTCCTTAAAATAGCCTAAAACATTTCCCTTGCCGATAAAATAGTCTGCAGGTACAGGCCAAGATTTCTTCCAATCCTGAAACACCAAATCAACGGCTTTAACTTCAATTTCAGAACTACTTTTTTCAGGTATATTAAGAATTGTCTGGTGAGCAAATCCGATTGTCTGATCTGGCAACCTTATTCTAAACCATGCACCACTCTTTCCCATAATATCGAAATAAGTATTTTCAGGATAGGTACCAATAATTTTGGCATTGAGTGCCGGAGAAGCGCGCAAATTCCCTGCTTTCACAGAAAAAACCCCGTAATCCTTTAATGATACAGTATCTGAAGCATTAATTTTTTCAATTTTTTTCGGCATCTGTAAAAAAGGCAAAGGATTTTTAGCGCCCCTTCCTTTCCTGTATATTCCGAAATGTAAATGAGGAGCTGTAGTTCTCGCATTGCCGGTATTCCCTACCAATCCTAAGGTGTCTCCAAGCATTACACTTTGCCCAATATTCACCAACTGACTATCAAGGTGCGCATAATAATAATTGTAATTGCCACTATTGAGCCAGACTACTTTACCTCCCAGCCTATTTTGGTCGGATCTATTCACCCTGCCATCCACAACCGCACGCACCGGTGTACCTCTTTTTGCAAACACATCTACTCCTTCGTGCCTGCGACTGCCTCCTCTGGCATCTCCCCAGAAACTGGAAATCTGACTTGCATCCATATTTTGTATGGGGAAGACAATGGATCCTGATACCTTTATTTTAACTTCAACCATCCCTCCTCCCAGTAGTTCAGGCTGTATTCTTAGTAAATGATTTTCGTTTCGTTCTGCTGTATAAGTAATCGTTTTTTGATCTTTAGAGAAAACATGGGATGAATAACCGCCAATTGTATTTCTGAACACATCTAAAAAATAGACCGTGCTACTATCACCAATTGCATTGGCATTAATAGAAACCTTACTTCCCTCTTCTACTTTATATAACCAGAACATTGCCTCAGCCAAAGCAGGGTCAAAGTAGACCATTTCGGCATGAGGCAAATTTTGAGTTTTTAAATTACCTGAGGTTGTTACCTGTCCATTATTAATCCACTGCTGAATAATTTTATATTCCTCAAGGCCAGTATCTTTTAAGGCTTCAGAATAACTTTCATAAGGATTTTCACCCTTAAAAAGCTTTTCTGTATGACAGGATCCTAGAAAAACCATAAGTACAAGCAACCATAGATAGCGATGAAAACGCCAAACTAAAGGATTTGTATAAATTAACCCCAGTGAAAAGAGTGAATTACATTCAGGCACTAAGTTTAACTTAAACAAATTTTGCTTAGAGTGTTTTCTGACCTTCATGTTTGCCTTCCCAAATTTCCTCTATCATCTTTTTATTAAAGGCCTCGAGGTCTTTTGGAGATCTTGAGGTAACCAAGGCCTGATCACAAACACAATCCTGATCAATCCATTCTGCTCCTGCATTGATAATGTCTTGTTTTATGGATGGAAAAGAAGTCATTTTTCTACCTGCCAATGCCCCTGTCTCTATCAATACCTGAGGGCCATGACAGATGGAAGCAACTGGTTTTCCCTTGGAGAAAAAACCTTTAATGAATTCAATGGCTTTTTTATTGGTACGCAATTTATCCGGGTTCAGGACTCCTCCTGGAATTAGGACAGCATGATAATCATCGGAATTGGCTTCATCTACGGTTTTATCTACCTTAAAATCTCCTCCCCAATTCCCATCTTTCCAAGACTTAATACTTCCTTTATTTGGGGAAATGACTTCCACAATGGCCCCTTGATCTTCCAATGCCTTTTTCGGAGAAGTAAACTCTACTTCTTCAAATCCATTTTCAGTAATTAATGCTATTCTTTTATCAGATAACTTATTCATAATAATAGTTAGTTTGGTTTTAGACTAAAATTAAAAGGAAAAGTTCAAATTTCATGCTAAACTTATTCAACCTAAAAAAAAGTTTGCTCGCTAAAGGTAAATTACGGCTTGAATACAAATTGGCCTATATCTGTAGTGAATTCAAGGGCTATAAAGTATAAGGCCACTTCAATTCCTCTAAACAAACCTTTTAGATGGCTATCAACCCTTAACGCATTAAATGAGATGTGAAAATGACTGTTTTGTTACTACTCACAAAGGAGCCACCGCCTACAAAACAGACCATTTGGAGACAAAAGCGATTGAATTAGAAAATGAAAGGCACAAAAAAAGCCCGGTTAAAACCGGGCTTTCAATATTTAAAATGAGGACTACTTTTTATACGTAGTTACTCAACATTACTGGCATAACCAACATCAAAATGTCTTCATTTTCATTTAGGTCTGAAGGTAAAATCAATCCTGCTCTGTTTGGTGCACTAAATTTCATTGTCACTTCTTTCGCTGATATATTGTTTAGCATTTCTACCAAAAACTTGGCATTAAAACCAATTTCTATATCTTCGCCTTCATGCTCACAAGAAAGTCTTTCGTTGGCCTCGTTAGAAAAGTCCAGGTCTTCAGCTGAAATCTGTAATTCACTGCCCGTCAGTTTCAACCTTACCTGATGCGTAGTCTTATTGGCATATATGGCGATCCTTCTCAAAGATCCCAAAAACTCTTGCCTGTTGATCAACATGTCATTGTTATTGTCCGCAGGAATCACGTTTTCATAATCTGGGAAACGCTCATCAATTAGCCTACAAATCATCTTGATATTGTTGAATTTAAAGTAGGCATTACTGGCATTGAACTCAACACTTACGGGTACATTTTCTGTTGGAAGTGTAGACTTCAGAAGGTTTAGGGCTTTCCTAGGTACAATGATACTGGTAGCCTCAGGAGAAGCAATATCGACTCTTCTATAACGAATCAATCGATGTCCATCCGTAGCAACAAAAGTTGTGTTGGTACTGCTTAGGTTTATAAACACCCCCGTCATGGCAGGTCTCAACTCGTCGTTACTTGTTGCGAATATTGTATTGGCGATTGCACTACTCAAAACATCTGTTGACATTTCTACGGTAGAAGCATTGGTTACGCTCGGAATTCTTGGAAAGTCCGTAGCATTTTCTCCGGCCAATTTATAGCGTCCATTGTCAGAACTGATCTCAATACTATAAGTCTCCTTATCGATACTAAAAGTAACTGGTTGTTCAGGAAGATTTTTAAGCGTTTCAATCAATATTTTTGCAGGAACTGCAATATTACCGTCTTCTTTTGCTTCCACCTCAATTTCTGTCATCATTGATGTTTGCAAATCAGAAGCTGTTACCGTAAGCTTGCTGTCCAATATTTCAAAAAGGAAGTTCTCTAAAATTGGCACAACAGGGTTGGTTGTTACCACCCCATTTATTGCGGAGAGATGCTTCAATAGTGAGGAAGAAGAAACAATAAATTTCATATGTATGGTTTTTTTAATTCAGTCACATTAAAAATTATCGTAGAATCCACGATACAATTCAGTAAAGCCAAATTTAGCGTTTTTAATCATTGCTTTTAACCAAATAAGACACAAATTTCAATTTCGATGGATTTAACAGGGTAAAGTTATAAATAAAATTACAAACGCCCTCATTAGGTTTTGATTTGATCGGATAAAATTAATTTGATTTTTGAAAAACAGCTCGAAATCCTATCATTTAGCATATTTTCTTTTTCTTAGAAACTGTTTGAACCAACCAATAAGAATAACTAGCAATACAGGAACCCCAACATTGATTATTTGCCACATCGATTTCTGCTGTTTTATTTTTACTTTATTTAGTGGCCTGATCTCAAAACTCTTGGACTTACTGGCTATAATCCCATTAGGAGCGACCATGTAATTTATTATATTCTGTAAGAAAGTTCTATTCGCCGTTTTACTTTCAGCAAATGGATTGTTACCCAAAGGCAGAGCTTGTTCTTCTTGTGGCTGGATCCAACTTTTTATGACATCTGCATCTCCAGCGACCAACACCTTTCCACCATTGCTTTCAGGTAAAAATTTATTTTTATCAAATTCATCCGGTACAAAACGATTTTTGAAAAAGGAGGTGAATTTCCCTTCTAAAAGGTAAGCCAAAGGAATACTTCCACTATTGAATGATTTCACATCAGGTTCTTGAGCCATATCTTTAAAAGCTACTCGGGCCGGAGCACTTTCTCTGCGTGTGTAATTACTGGAAAAAATCAAGGGGGTCTTTATAACATGGTCAGCTTTTACCGTATCAATAGAACTTACAAAACGGAACTCAACCAGGTCCAAACCTTTGGTGATCGGGTGATTCGCCATCTTTCCTGCCTGTACATAAAAGGGCCATGGTAAAGGCACTATTTGAGGCTGGTTGCCATATTCTCCTGAAACTACTGGATAATACCCGAAATTCAAATCCTGGACAAGGTCCTTATTGATCCTCACCCCATAACGAAAAAGCAGGTCATCCAATCCTGTATCGAAAGGCATAGCTACAGTACCATTCCCTCCAGCCTTTTCAAGGTTTACCGTCATCTGATCCACCAAGAACAGTATATTCCCACCATACATTAGAAATTGGTCCAGAAGGTACTTTTCTCTCACTCCGTAGGCCATTTTAGGACCTGCCACTATTAACACCTCAAATGTCAAAAGGTCTTCAACACTTTTGGCCTGGTCAAACGGGACCTTATAAACCTCAAAATCTTCGTTCAGTGCTTCCACCATACCATAGCCATCATCTTCATCCATTTCACCCTGCCCGATGATAATTCCTACGGCACGCTTATTCCTGGTGTACAAACGTTTAATCGCCTGCCCAATTTCAAACTCCAGGTTCTCTATGGATAAGTTCAGGGTCTCCTCGGGGCCCATACCCAATTCCCCTTTTAATAACAACACACCTGTCTCCCTGGACTTTGTCCTTAAAACTACCCCTGGAAATATCAGCTGGGTGGACTGAGTCCCATTCTGGGTACTGTACAAATTGGTAGGGTTAATACCATAGTCTGCAAGTTTCAGAATATAATGTTCACTACTATCAGAGGCTACTTGAAGTGGATCCAGGTAGTTGATAATTATTTCTTCCCGACTAAAGGAGCGAAAGGTTTTCAGAATCTGCTCAATATTCCGTTGAAAACGTACCATTCCAGGAGGTAGGTCTCCTGCCAATAAAACATCTATTTCTAATGGGCCATCCATATCCTCTAACACGGCCAGGCTGGCCGGACCTATGCTGTATTTACCTTCTTCAGTCATATCCAATCTGAAGGACCACCATTTTTCCAGATTGGCTACCAAAAACCATATCAGCACCAAAGCCATTATTCCATATAATAGAGAACTGTATTTTCTATTCATCCCTATTGATCAAAATCCAAGATAAAACCAAAAAGGAAAGTATCATTCCCAAAAAGTAATAAATATTTTCAGAGACAATAACCCCCCTGCCCATTTGCTCATAGTGAAAATCAGTACCCAATCCTTCTAATAAAACAGCCAGATGACCTGAAGTCAATACCGCCAAAGCGCTTATCCCACCATAAAGTAAAAAGGATAAAAACACCGCTAAGACGAAAGAAACGATCTGATTAGCTGTAATGCACGAACTAAACAGCCCCACTGCAGCAAACAATGCTCCGACTAAAAACAAGCCGATATACGCACCAAAAAAACCTGCACTGTCAATATTACCTATGGTATCTCCGAGCTGGACGATACTGAAATAATAGATCAATGTGGGAATTAAAGAAAAGAACAAAAGCACCAAAGCAGCCAGGTATTTGGCCACCACTATTTGGTAGTTTTTTAATGGGGAAGTTTTTAACAATTCCCAAGTACCGGTTTTTTTCTCTTCAGCAACCATCCTCATGGTAATTGCTGGCAGTAAAAAAATAAAAACAAAAGGGGTATAGCTAAACAATGGGTCAAGGTCAGCGTAGCCATAGTCCAAAACACTTGTACCGGGAAATACCCACACTATCAAACCTAATGAAATTAAAAAAATGGAAGTAATCAGATAGGCAGAAAGGTTACTGAAAAAAGCATTGACTTCTTTGATAAACAGACTGTACATATCTTTAACTTTGGGTCAAGCTGTGAAAAACTGATTCCAGGTTTTTTTCTTCTTGCCTGATGCTTATCAAATTTAGGTTATCTCTTTGAATCATTTCAAAAATCTCAAGTCTTAATTTTTTGGGGTCATTACATGTGAAAGCCAATAATCCCAGGTTTTTCCGCTCTAAAGTATGGTAGGAAAGCCCCGTTAAGCATTCTTCCAGTATGTTTTCCTCTGTTTCTAATAAAACTATAGATTTTCCTGCGGATGCTTTAAGGTTTTGAAGAGAATCTTGAGCCACTACTTTGCCTTTATTAATAATAACAACCTTGTCACACAGAATTTCAACTTCCTGCATGATATGGGTGCTTAAAACAAGTGTTTTATTTTTACTAATCGCTTTAATAAGTTGCCGTATTTCAACCAATTGATTTGGGTCCAATCCTGTAGTAGGCTCATCAAGAATGATGATTTCAGGGTCATGCACAAGGCTTTTTGCCAGGCCTACCCTTTGTTTGTATCCCTTGGACAAGTTACCTATTCTTTTGTGTCGCTCATCTGTAAGCCCACACTGGTCCATCACAACTTTCACCCTTTCATTCCGCAGATTTCTCTTCATCTGGTAAAGCCCCCCTATAAAAGATAAAAATTCGGGGATGTACATTTCGTCATATAAAGGGTTGTGTTCAGGCAAATACCCTATCAACTTACTGACGGCGATTGGATGTTTTTTCACTGAAATGCCATTGACCAATGCTTCACCTGAATCAGCCTGCAGAAATCCAGTAATAATTTTCATCGTGGTGGATTTCCCAGCTCCATTTGGTCCCAAAAAACCCAACACCTGTCCAGGATTTGCCTGGAAGCTGACATTATTAAGGACTTGTTGTTCCCCAAAACGTTTTGACAGTTGATGAATTTCTATGGACATAATTCAAATGTAAATCAAGCCAGAAACAGGGATTAAGGCTTCTATAAAGGGCTATAATTACTTATAAACAGCCTGATAGATGTTATTTCAGTAGCGTTTCCAATAACTGAACCAGGCTCACTTTATCTAACGCATAGCTGACGCATTCATTGCCAAAGCAATAAAACATTAGGTACAAAATAAAACTTGAAAAAAGCGAACACCGTCCATAATGGTAACGGTGTCGCCTTATTTCTATATAACAGCAATCCAGAATTAAATTTTCAGGAAAATACTTCCTGAGTGATTTTATTGCTTTTTAGGGTTCTAAAGCTTTTACACCAGGCAAGACTTTGCCTTCCATCAATTCAAGCAATGCACCACCACCAGTGGAAACGAATGAAACTTTTTCGCCGTAGCCAAATTTATTGACAGCAGCAGCGGAATCACCTCCACCGATTAGAGAAAAGGATCCATTTTCTGTCGCCTCAACAACTGCCTCAGCTACTGCCTTGGTGCCTTTCTCAAAACTACTCATTTCAAAAACGCCCATGGGGCCATTCCATAGAATGGTTTTAGATTCTTTTATTATTTTCGCAAATTTGACACAGGTTTCAGGTCCAATATCAAGGCCCATCCAACCATCAGGGATTTGCCCTTTTTTAGCTGTACTTTGTTCTGCATCGTTTGCGAAATCTTTGGACGTAATCGCATCATCTGGTAAGATCAGATTGACATTTTTTTGTTTGGCTTTCTCCAAAAGCTCCAATGCAAGTGGCATTTTATCCTCTTCTAATAAGGAGTTGCCTATGGTGCCGCCTTGAGCTTTTGCAAAAGTGTAAGACATTCCACCGCCGATAATTAGGTTGTCAACCTTGTCAAGTAGTTTATCGATAAGAAGGATTTTATCAGAAATCTTAGCTCCTCCCATAATGGCTGTAAATGGTCTTTCAGGCTCACCCAAAACTTTCTCAGCATTTTCTAATTCTGCTTGCATCAAGTAGCCGGCCACTTTATCATTGAAAAATTCAGCAACAATAGCGGTTGAAGCATGTGCCCTGTGAGCTGTTCCAAAAGCATCATTTACATAAATGTCTCCAAGTTTCGCCAATATCCCAGCAAACTCTTTGTCTCCTTTTTCCTCTTCTTTGTGAAAACGAAGGTTTTCTAAAAGTAAAACTTCACCTGACTTAAGGCTGGTAGCTAGCTGTGTTGCTTCACTCCCTATGCAATCCTTGGCAAATTTCACTGATAAACCGAGTTCTTTATTCAACTCAGTGACAATGTGTCTCAGAGAAAATTTGTCTTCAAACCCTGACTTTGGTCTTCCAAGGTGAGACATCAGAATGACCGAACCACCATCTTTAAGAATTTTTTTGATCGTTGGTATTGCTGCTACTATTCTGGTATTGTCAGTTATAGTGTTTTGATCATCCAGTGGCACATTAAAATCCACTCTCACAAGTGCTTTTTTACCACTAAAATCAACATTATCTACTGTTTTGATTCGATTGTTCATGCGTTATAGGTTTAATATATGCGTCAAAAATAAACATTTTATTTGGCAGCAGCCCTTCTTAGCCGATCATTTATTGCTTTTCCTAAGTGTATTTCAGGCAATTCTTCAGCTAAAATTAGGGTAGCATCCGTCTCATCTAGTGTGCGCATCGCAGAAAATAGATTTCTTGCTGCCTCGTCATAATCTCCAGAACTACTTAATGCTACTTGGTTGGATGCCGGCACTTCAGGAAAAGAACGTTTAAAGGACAGGATAGCAACCCCACCTTTTTCAAGCTGGTATTGCTGCATTAGCTCATCCAGGTCCCCTAAAACCATTGGCTTTCTAGGTGCATAGTGACTTTTCAGCATGCCTGGCGATTGCGGATTACTACTTGATTGGGGCAAGATCAAAACTTTCCCTACAACCTCCTCAATTGCTCCAACGGAAACTCCTCCTAAACGGTAAATGATGACCTGACCTTGCTCCATACCTACTATGGTACTTTCCAGGCCAACTTCACAAAGTCCTCCATCCAAAATATAAGCCAATTCCTCCCCAAGGTGGTGCTGAACATGGCTGGCGCTGGTGGGACTAATGTATCCAAATGGGTTGGCGCTTGGCGCAGCCAAAGGGAAGTCCAATAATTCCAACAGACTCCTGGTGAGGGGATGATTGGGCACCCTAACCCCTACTCTTCCCAATCCGCTGGTTACCAAATCGGGAATTATATCTTTTTTGGGCAGCAATAACGTAAGTGCTCCAGGCCAAAAGGCATCTGCCAAGGCTTTTAATTCATCGGGTATAAATTCCACGTAATCATACACCTGATCAATTCCTGCCAGATGTACAATTAAAGGGTCAAAACTCGGTCTGTTTTTAGATTTGAAAATTTGCAACACTGCTTTTTCATCCAGCGCATTTCCGGCCAGTCCATAGACCGTTTCGGTAGGTATGGCCACAAGCTGTCCTGATGACAATAAAGCTGCCGATTTTATAATATCTTTTCCAATCTCAGCCATTATTCATTACAGAATTCGTCCAACCAATCTTTTGCTTGCGTATATCCCAGAGACAGGGCTGTTTGAAGGTGTTCACAACCTTCTGCTTTTTTACCTAATGCGCTCATCTCTGTTACGCCCAAAAGGTAAAAGGCAGCACCGTTCCGCGCATCTATTTTCGTTAATGCTTCAAGTGTTGCAATGGCATTTAAAGGGTCGTTATTCCCGAGAAGTGCCTTGGCCTTATTGAACAATACTTGTGGCTGCTGAGGGTTATCATGCAATGCTTTATCAAAGTCAATCAGGGCATCATCATACATTTCAAGCCCCAAAAGAGCCAGTCCACGATTGTAATAAATATCCATCTGATTGAAATCGAGACCATTTGCGCGATTGTAATCAATTAGCGCTTTTTTGTACTCCTCCTTTTCCATGTAAACATTCCCTCTGTTAAAAAAGGGCTTGTAATTGTTTTCATCCACTTCAATGGAGCGGGAAAAGGATTCAATGGCATTATCCAATTTACCTGTTTGGAAAAAAATAACTCCTCTGGCATTCCATGCTGGTGCATGTGCCGAATCTTTTTCCACTAGCCTGTTTAGATGCTCAATTGCGGTATCAAAATCCTGTTTATCCAACGCTCCTATTCCTGCTTCAAATAATTCTTCTGAAGAGGGTTGACAGGAAACAAGAATAAACAGCGCTATAATGCTAGTCCATATATTTTTATACATTTCATTTTTTTTTGCAAAGATAAGGATTCCTTAGGGCACAATCCACATAAGGCTTGAACAAAAAGCAAGTCCCTCCGATTGTCTTAAATAAGAATTTCAGATTTACTGGTTTTTTCTAACATTCTTAATATCGAATCATTAAATCCAACCAATTCTGCTGCCAGATCAAATCCAACCCATGCAAGGTCCTTACTTTCAGGACTTATAACCAAAGGCTCATCCATTTCTGCCTCGATAAGAAACCTAACATCATAATGAAAATGCCTTTCTTCCTTATCATTTGCTGGGATTACGTGCCTGTCCAGGTCAAAAATTGACTTGTCCACCAATCGAATGGATTTCAAACCACTTTCTTCTTCGGCTTCTTTAAGCGCCACTTCTACAAGGTTCTCGTCTCCATCTGCATGTCCTCCCAATTGTAGCCATCGCTGAAGTTTCTTGTGCAGGGTTAACAAGGTATGCGTGCGACGCTTATTGACGATCCATGCCGAGGCCGTAAAATGCCCCTCCGTTCTTTCTCTTTTGAATGCCTCGGGGTCATTTAAAAGGTCCAAAAAAGCAGGCACCATGGATTTTTCCTCCTCAAATGGTGTCCTGTAATTTTCAATCAAGCACTTTAGATTTTCTCTGTCCATACTAATCTGCTTTGAATAATTTATCCATAAACTCGTCAAAAGGTTTGGCGTCATGGTATTGCCTATCGGAATACAATGTCACCAGAACTTTCAGGTAGTCGGGCTTATTGTCAAGGGAAATCTTTTCTATACTTACATTGCCAAATAGCTGATTTATTTTATCCGATAAGTCATCTGCCGAAATCAGCGGTTTGAAATACAACTTTTCAGTAGTTCTTACCTGATCATTTATTTCATCAATTTTTCGATCCATACTAACCCTTCTATACCCCATCCCCAACATTCGCTGTCCTAAACCAAAAAAGAGTTTGGTGAAAGTATCAGAATCCAATGGAGGAGTATAGCTAACTGCAAAACCATTGGCATAGGAAGTATGGTAAAAGTGAACTTCTGGATCTTTATTTATACCCGCACGTTTAAAATGATAATTGTCATAGATCATTTTCAAAACATTCACCCCTTCTTCCGCAGTCAGCCATAAAGCCACCTCCTGCTCTTCTCTTTCGGAGCGGGTAAAATTTTCCCTGATAATTGCTCGATTGCTATTACCTGAAAATAGTTTGTCTAATAAGTGGTCAATAAATTTCATTTCTTTTTGATTACACCATTTTTTTCACTGGAAATCAACCCCTCATCTTCCATTTCTCTTATCAAACCTACAGAAAAATCATCTAAAGTTTCATCGATCTCACAAAACAATTCCTTTAATGAAAACGCCTCTCCCAAGTCTAAAGTTTTAAGAATTTTTCGAATGAGATTTTTCCGGATTATCGCCCTATTATTTTCTTTTTTGTTTTGAATACAATTGTCACAAATACCACAGTGTAAATCACTTTCCTCTCCAAAATAGTTTACAATCTGTAGCGTACGGCAAATTTTATTATTTTTTGCATATTCAATGATTTTATGAGCTTTCTCTATTGCTTGTGTCCTTCTTTCACTAATTCGTTTTTTATTTAAAGGTAAAACTCCAGCATCAATTCTTGGTGTAATAAAGGTAATCTGGGGCTGATCCTTTTTTCCCGAAAAATCTACCAAGCCAAGTTCATCCAGTTTTTTCAACATCCCTACTACTTCCTTCTCGGTGGTATTTAACAATTGCGCAATTTTACTTTCTTTGATCCTGATATAATTCACAAACAATTCTCCACCATATAATCTTAGCAGCAGCTTTATCAATGGGTCTAACTTTGCATAGGCAATTTGCGCCTCATACAACTTGCTTTGGGAAACCAGAAAATGTAAAGACGATGGAAGAAAAACACTTTCTGAAAAAAGAAGAAAGGCCTCTTCCTGGAGTACTTTTATGGAATTATAAGTGAGCGGAATATCCAAATTATACGATCTGGTGAAATCCAGAAAGTCAAAATCAAAGCTTGTCATTTGAGCACTTCCTACAGCTAACCTGTAATAATTTGCCAAGCATTGGTAAACCTTTTTCAGCATTTCCTCTGGTGGATAGGCTATCTCAGCCATTTCTCCCAACGTGATACAGTCCTGTTCTCTGACCAAGAGTACAGCAAATGCTTTTATCCCATCTCTTCCTGCCCTTCCAGCTTCCTGATAGTAGTTTTCAAGATTTTCAGGGAGGTCAAGATGAATAACCACACGCACATCGGACTTATCTATCCCCATTCCAAAGGCATTGGTAGCGACCATTACCCGCACACCTCCCCTTATCCAATCCATTTGACGTTCATTTCTTACGCCCTGATCCAAACCTGCATGATAATAAGTTGCTGCTATTCCTAGCTGTTGCAGGTGCTGGGCAGTTTCTTTAGTCCCCTTCCTACTCCTTGTATAGATGATAGCAGTCCCAGGTACTTTTTGAAGAATCTCTACTGCTTTCTCCAATTTATTTTCTGCCCATCGAACTGAATAGGATAAATTATCTCTCCTAAATGATTTAACAAAAACAGAAGGCTCCTTAAGCTCTAGTTTTTCGATTATATCTGTTCTCACCTTTAGCGTGGCTGAGGCAGTTAATGCAACTACAGGCACCTTCGGGAAAAATGCTCTAATAGCCACTATTTCCAAATAGGAAGGTCTAAAATCATACCCCCATTGAGAAATGCAATGTGCCTCATCCACCGCAATAAGGTTAATGTTCATTTTTTGAAACCGTGCTAAAAAAATTTCAGTTTTAAGTCTTTCGGGAGAAACATATAAAAACTTGTAATCACCATAAACGCAATTGTCCAGTAAGGTGTCTATTTCCCTCTTTCGAAGGCCAGAATGAATTGCCATGGCTTTAATCCCCCTGCTTTTCAACTGGTCAACCTGATCTTTCATTAAGGCAATCAAAGGACTTACCACCAGACACAAACCTTCTTTCATTAAGGCTGGAACCTGAAAACAAATGGATTTTCCACCACCTGTAGGTAACAATACCAAGGAATCCTTTCCCTCCACGATAGCAGCAACTATCTCACCCTGGAGGGGGCGAAAATCTTGATACCCAAAATACTGCTTTAAGATCGCCAGTGCTGAAGTATCTAGCTTATCCATATTGTGGCAATGAATCCTTTTGCATGAATGTAATTTTTATCCAAATTACGCTTCATCAGCCCCAATCACAAGGGGGATTCCCTATTGTTGAAAGTTATTTTAATGGCTCCCTCCGAAAAAGCACCTTGCAAAGGAAATTCTTCCTGTCGCCACCATTTTCCATCTTTCCAAAAACGCAATTGAATTCCTGTTAAATCAACAGGAAGAAAAGTATCTTTATCTAAGAGGACATCCCTTCTTCCTGGTAGGGCAATTTTATAGTTATCCTCTGCATCCAAAAGCGCAAGCCTATTTACAGGCATGCCCATTTCCTTTATTCTGTGGGGTATAATACTGTACTTTAACTCAGAAGGATCAACCTCTTTTTCTATTGCGTACAATTGGCCTTTGTGAAGGTAATCAAAAACACCTCCATTTTTGAGGTTATAAATAATCAAATAATCATTCGAAACCCTTTCAATCCCTGCATAAAGTCTATAAACGCCAAATGCAAAAACCAAAACCATCATCGCTGTCAGCTGATACTTTTTCCTCCCTTCGATCCAATGAAAAAGAAAAAAAAGAAAGCTCCAAAACAGAATCATTTCAGGTAAGAATAAGTACAGGTTGTCCATTTTAGCAAAAGGAAGCGCTTGCAATCCAAAAATCCCATAGTTCAATAAGCGAATAGCCAGCTCCATTAGCCAACCCAGAATTGAAGCCAAATAGGGAACGGCAGCAAACAATAAAAACGGAACACCTATCGACATGATCACAAATGCTGCAGGTATGGCCAGTAAATTTGTAAGTATAAAATAAGTAGGGAAAACGTGGAAATAATAGATTGCGAGAGGAAAAGTAGTTAATTGGGCCGCTAAACCAACACTGGTAATGTCCCAAAGATACCTTAGCCATTTCTTTTCAGGGTGCCAAAACTTCCTGATTAGGGGTTGAAATACCAATATACCCATCAAGGCAACATAACTTAACTGGAAACCTACGGCGTAGATCAAAAAGGGATCATAAACCAATAATACCAGGGCAGACAGTGCCAAAGGATTAAATATTGAAGGACTTCGGGACTTCATTTGCGCAAAGCAGATAAAAGTAAACATGGTAGCTGATCTCAGCACAGAGGGAGAAAGCCCGGTAAGTATCGCATAAAACCAAATAATTGCCATGATCAAACTTAAATAGAATACTCTTTTAAGTCCTTTTTTCTGGCTCGGCTTAAAAATCAGGAAGAAAAAGCCATAGATAATCCCGACATGCAAGCCAGAAACGGCTAAAATATGCATGGCACCAGCCGTAGCATAGGCATCCCTTAAATTAGTGTCCAGGTCCTGTTTTTGCCCCAGTAATAATGCTGTTGAAATCTGAACAGAATGAGGGTCTTCTATATAGGTTGCTATTTTATCTCCTAAGTATTGTCGCCAGGCTATAACTGTTGTCGACCAGGAAGCCTTTTTAGGTGTTGATACAACTGTGAACCTCTCTCCAATAAAATGGGTGAAATACACCCCTTTCCTTTCCATGTAGGTAGAATAATCAAACATAGATGGATTAGTAGGGGCAGGAATCAATTGTGGCGCTCCATTTACCAGAATGGTCGTACCTAGTAGTAATGGTTTTGCGTATTGATGATAAATTTGAACTTTCCCACGGGCAGGCCCCCAACCATCACTATTTTCTATGGCGTATACAAAAACTACATTTCCACTGCTATTTGGTTTGATTTGGTCAGCCTCCTGTACTTCTGCCAAATAGTTTTTTATTTTAGGGTAATGGACCAGGTGATCCGGCATTAAGTCGACATCTCTGGAAGAGGCCACAAACATGCCCGAAAAAATCAAACTTAAATAAGCTAAAATAGGTAGGGAAACTTGGAAAAGCAGCTTTCTTTCAGGGCTATACACTAATGCTAAAACAAAATACGCTCCCAAGCAGAACAATAAACCCAGCAATAAAAAAGCGCCCAAAATTTCCTTTGTTAAGGGATATAGGAAAACTCCCAAAACGAAAAAAACGGTATATCTTATAAAGGGAAATTCATTGAATTTCATGATTGAAAACCAAAATTGGTTAAACACTACTGCATACAATATCCTCTGAAAAACCAATTCAGAAGCCCTGCCTATCTACCACCCTTAAGGGACGGAATAAGAATAGGACCAAATCCATTGGAAGTAATTGAAAACAGTACAATTTTGGCTAAATCGTTGTCACTATAAGCGACTTCAGGGACAAAAAACAATTGCACTTGCCACTCCCCTTTTTCCCTGAGAAATAATTCAACCCAAGGTTCCAGAAAAGAATTTAACCAACTTTGCTCACAAAATCAATAAAACAAACAAAAAATCAGGTGTTGGACACCTGAAAATCAACTAATTAAAACCTGAACCCAACTGTGAATCCGGCATTGAACTCAACTGGATCAAATCGGTCAGATACTTCATTATTAAAGCCTCTGGCTATGCTAACATAAGGCCCCAAAGCAAACTTATCGTTGTGCACCCATTTATAACCGCCGCCGAATCCAATAATAAAACTATTCAGAGATGTTTCAATAATTTGATTATTATCAAATACCTCTGTGAAGGATCCACTTCTGTATTTTAAAAATGGGAACACATAAAACCCTGAAGGATTGGATTCTGTCACAAAATAGTAATTGTACGCTATCGTAGCACTTGTGGATTTAAAATCCTGTCCGTCTCCAGAATCTGAAACATAAGCAAATCGATCCATAAAAGTCATACCGAAACCAATGGATTGATTTCGATCCAGAAAATGCTCGTACCCCAGTTCCAGAGAACCAATAAAAATGGTGTTAAATATGTTCAATTTCACCTCATTTTCTGGAATTCCCGGATCTTCAATTGACTGTGCATTGGCCTGAAAATTGCCCAAACCTACAACCACTACCAATATCAGCGCACCTATAAAATTTTTCATAAAAAAACTGTTTGCTTAAAAGTAAATATCTCTGTTAAAATTTCTCTACTGATTTATATTCCATCAGGTAATGCTCAATGTTGCATTCTACAAAAAGTTCACCCTTTTTCTCAAATCCAAATTTACCATACAAGCCTAATGCAGTTACTTGACCATGCAAATATATCGTTTTATTCTTATTTGAAGGATTGGACAAAACATCTTCTAGTACAGCTTTCACTAACATACTGCCAACACCATGGCTTCTGTAAGGCTTTAATACAGCAAACCTTTCAAGTTTAATGCCAGAGTTTGTAAACCTCCACCTGGCTGTCGCAACTCCATCTTCACCGTCCTGTACAATGAAGTGGGTGGCGATGGCTTCAAATTCATCGTACTCCTCCTCTGCCGCTACATTTTGTTCTTTTACAAAAACCTGTTCTCGGACATAAAAAGCTTTCTCCAATAAAAGCTCATCTGTGATTTTGCTAACTGTTAAACTCATTTGGATGGATGGGCTTCGACCTCATTTTTCTCGTAGGCTTCAATTATTGACTTCACAAGCTTATGCCTTACCACATCATTGCCCGAAAGATTCACCACACCTATGCCTTTCACCCCTTTAAGAATACGTAGTGATTCCCGAAGACCTGATTTTTGACGTGATGGAAGGTCAACCTGGGACTGATCTCCAGTGATAATTACCTTGGAATTAGGGCCCATTCTGGTAAGAAACATCTTAATTTGTTCCGAAGTAGTATTCTGCGCTTCATCCAACAGAACGAAGGCATCGTGAAGTGTTCTACCTCTCATATAAGCAAGCGGCGCTATTTCAATCACCCTGTTTTCCTGATAAAACCTCAGCTTCTCAGTAGGCACCATATCTGCCAACGCATCATAAATGGGTCGCAGGTAAGGGTCCAACTTTTCTTGCAAGTCGCCTGGAAGAAACCCTAGGTTTTCTCCAGCCTCTACAGCTGGTCGGGTAATAATTATACGCTTTACCTCTCTATTTTTCAATGCTCTGACGGCTAGCGCCACAGCGATATAGGTTTTCCCAGTTCCTGCTGGCCCTAAGGCGAAGACAAGATCATTTTTAAAGGAGGAATCTACGAGTTTTTTCTGATTGGGCGATTTCGGCCTAACGATCACCCCTTTGTTTCCATAGAGAATAATAGAATTATTGCTTTCAGCCTTTACTTGAGGATTCCCTTCTAAATCAATGTATTCTTTTACATTCTCAGGAGTGACTTGACCATAACGGCTAAAATGCTCCAGGAGCATGTTTAAAATGTCGTTGATTTTAAGAATCTCTGGTGCTCGACCTTTGATCCTTATTTCGTTGCCCCGGGAAACAATTTTACTTTGGGGAAAGGCCGCTGAAATCTGCCTGATATTTTCATTTTCCGAACCTAAGAAGTCTAGGAGGGAAATATTTTCCAATGTTATGACTTTTTCTACCAATATATTTTCTTCTGTTTATCTAATTCTAAAAACAAATTAAAAATACCTATTTTTGTGCATCCTTAACGCAAAAGTACGAATTTTTAATTGACTTACTTATATGGCTTTGGTAACATTCATTTCGGATTTTGGAAACTCAGACTACTATGTACCAGTGGTCAAAGCTAAAATGCTATCCATTAATCCCCAATTGTCAATTGTAGACATAAGTCATGATATTGCCTTATACGACATTGCGCATGCCGCATTTTTGCTTCGCTCTACCTTTAACGATTTCCCCAAGGGAACTGTTCACCTTGTTGCACTAAATACCACGAGTAGTATTACGGATGGTTATATAGGCATCAAGCTTAACGAACATATATTCATAGGACCTAACAATGGGGTGCTAAGTATGTTGGCCGACCATGACCCAGGGATCATTGTAAAATTTTCTGACATCCATATTAAAAACAGTTCCTTTCCTGCCAAGGACATTCTTGCGCCAATAGCTGCTAAAGTGGCTAGTGGAGCAGCCATACATGATTTTGGTGGGCCTTTGCAGGCCATCAAAAAAATGATGGGGCGTCACTTTAAAGCAAGCAAAAAACAAATCGTAGGGTATGTTCTTCGGGTAGACATTTACGGCAATTTGATCACGAATATCCCTAGGGAGGTCTTTGAAAAATTAAATCCCGGAAAATTTGAGATCGTTTTTGGTAGAGAGTCAGTACAACAACTCCAAACCAATTACAATGAAGTGGAACCTGGAGATTGCTGGGCATTTTTCAATAGCTTGGGTTTATTGGAAATTGGAATTAACCATGGCCATGGGGCAGATTTATTAGGCTTGAGATACGACAGTCCGATTTTCATCAATTTTGAGGTTTAATTTTCTGATTTCTGATTAATTAAACCTTTAAAAATCAGCAGATAGAAAAGGCAGGCTATAAAAAAGCCAAAAAATCACTGTTGCAAGCAGGTAAAATATTTGTTTGTGAAAAATTCTTTGCACATATTTGCATCCCATTCAGCAGTGAATGGATAATGCCACAAGCCCAGGTGGCGGAACTGGTAGACGCGTTGGTCTCAAACACCAATGCCTTCGGGCGTGCCGGTTCGATTCCGGCCCTGGGTACACCAAACCCCTTTAGATGCAAATCTGAAGGGGTTTTTGCGTTTTTTGGCAAACGATTGGCAAACGATTTTATTTTTTTGAATAAATCCCCCGCTATTATTCTAGAGACTATTTTAAAAATCGTAGCAAGAAATGTATTTTTAGTGACACTTTCTACTTTTTTGTTATATGAATAGGCTCAAATGTTTACGCCTAGGTATTGCCAGTACATAATTCCATCTAAATCACAAAAATTTAAATGCATGGTGCAATAAATACTTTTAAAAACATTAAAAACCTGTTAGATTGTGTATTGTTGCATGGCGAATAAAGTGCACAGTGCACTTTATTCGTACGTTGGGGTTAATATAAAAGAGACAGAATTGAAGAGAATAGGTGTCATATTGGTGATTTTCGGAATTGTAGTTCTAATTTCATTTTTTAATTTGTTTTCTCGCTACAGTTTTCTTTCGGCACATTATGACTTATGGACTATTGGATTAGTATACCCTCAATGCGAATTTGATGGAACCGATTTAGAACGACTTAATTCAATATCAACAGAAATGGGATTTGAAGTAAGAAAAGTAGATTGTGACATATTTTATACAAGAGGTATGGACAATTATTATGAAATAATGTCATCGAGAATTGAAGAGAGAAATGGCTCAGAATGGCTGAATGAATTATATGATAAAAGAAGTACTAACCCCAACACTCGCTAAAAATCATAGCCAGCCTGAGGGATGGCAACGCTTTTTAGCACAACGTTGGCCACAATCCTGCATATATGAAACACATTTACTTTCAGAGCTACCGGGGTGTTGCTAATCAGATAATTGATATATAGTTAATTAATTGAAGATCAGTACATTTTAAAAACATTAGTCAGAATTAAAGACTACTTAATTCCGTGAATCCTGATTCCACTTTAAATGCTTGTTAAAGAAATTTTCAGTCAATTATTTAATAGTTCTCTTTCCCATGACAATCCCATTTGGGAAATGCAATGTAACTGCGAGAATCAAAGTATGCTGCAACAAATAGAAACACTTTTCCAATATGAACTAATATCACTATTCAAGCATCATAATGCCTCAGAAAAAGTAATACCGATAATTCACAAGCATTTCGATGAAATAATTTTAAGAAAGAACAACAGTAATGTTAAAGAACATAGAGGAATTTTTTCTTACCTACAATTAACTTGGGGTTTATTCGCAGTAACTAAACAATAATTATTTGTCGAATTTTAAAGTGTCCTAGAATAGGGAAGGCTACAAGATGATTCTTAACTAAATAATCAAAAAGTATAAAACCATGGGGATGAAATACTTCCAAATTGGAATGTGAATTTTTAAACTGTTCCTTAATTTCAGGAAGAGATAAAATCTCTATTCCAAGAAAGATTTTAATGGGAAGATTAATAACCCTATATTTGACTAACGGATCATTATCCTTGCAAGTTTTTTCTTATAAATTATGATCTACAGTAATCAAATCTGGAAAAAAAACGTGAAAATATTGGGCCAGTTAATATTTAATTGCTCGAAAATAAGGAATAATAGCATGAAAATTAAAAAATGACTGACTCATCTCCTTTTTTTAATACTTCACAATTTTCTGAAACGCCTATAGATCAGAAATTAAATTACTTTTTATTTAAATCTTCTTTTTTGAAGTTTAAAATAAAAAGGGATATTCCAAATTACATTTTGAGGTTTTTACCTGCTGATATACAAGAAATATATTTATATTTTTCTTCCAGATATAAAAATAATATGTTTTTTATAATTGTTAGGATAAGCAACTTTAATGGAATAAATGATTTTCGATTATTAGCTTTATCATCAATCTTCCAAAAAAAATCTGAAGTCAACTATGTAGTTGAATATTCCCCCTCGTTTAAAAGAGCAAACAGTTTAGAAATTAGTTGTGACGAATTTCTTCAAAATATTTTTTCACCAATTGGGCAACCTATGGCAGGAAAAACAGTAAAATTAATATTTCATAGGAAACTTTCTTTTTGTAACTTAAGTATTAAGTTAAATAGTTTTTTTTTAGAAAACGGTTTTTCATCTATAATGGTCCCAAGCTTATATGAATGGCTTCAATTTAAATACGATAATTTTGGAAATGGATACGTTAATTGTAGAAATCTTGATTTCACTATAGAAGGTTATTCAAAGGATTATAAAATCAACATTCTATGTGGATTGGAGAATTTAGGGACTGACATTTCGAGAATACAAAATCTTAATAGAATTGAAAAGGACATTCATTATTTCATAAGAGGTGATATCGATTGGTTAGGAAAAAGGTTACCAATATACAACCCTAAAAAAGCTGAAATTCCCAACATTAATAATGCTGAAATTTTAAGATTCACTTATGATTTTGAATATTATGAAAGAGATAATGGAAGGAATGGCCAGATAATTTTTGAAATACCCATCAACAAAATAAATTTCATTTCCAGTCAAATAAATCTTTTGAAAGAACAAAATGATCAAAATATATTTGATATGTAACTTGATATTTTTTACTACTGAATAATCTCTGGACATTATCTTATTTTATAGTTCCCTATAAAATATCTGGAGACTAGTATTTTTATTTTTCTATGTTTATTTACTCCTCGTAAGGTTAAAATGTTTTTTTTCACAATAAAATATCGAAAAAACTTAAGTACCAGTTATTTAAGCTATAAAATAAATCAAGAGTAGATATCGCTAAAAGCAAAAGTCAGTTATTTTTATAAAAATCAGTTTGTTCTAAATAACCTTAAACAGAACCTAATAAGAACCTTCAGGTAGGATTCAGCATTCGGTCCGTATCTTTATGATTATCACTTTCTTTACGTACTAAAATATTGATATTTCATAATAGTCATTCTTGGAAAAAACTACAAACAATTTCTGCTATACTACATGTTTGAAATATGACTTTTTTGTAACTCTAGGCTCCCTTCAAAAAGATTGCACTTACTACACTGTTTTTGCAAAACAAAAACCATGTAAAAATTACATGGTTTTTTTAGGGAACCAGTACGCTGCTCAACAAGTCCACTTTCTGATTCAATAGTAAGAAAAGCACCTCGTTGTAATTCTCCACTTTAAATTCCTCCTGCAATTCCAGCAATCTCTTTTCATAGCTTTTGTAGGTTCTGTAGTTGGATTTTTTCTTCAATACCCTACGGTATTCCGGATTACTCATAAAAATAACTACCGAAGCATCGTGAAAATCCTTCATAGCCATGGGGCTAATCCCATAGTCAAACCCCAAGGAAAAAATGACTGCATACAATTCATAGGAAAGGAAGGTGACAGCATTGGGGTTTTTAAGATCACCGGGGGTGTAAATTGGAACAGGATTACTTTTCCGTTTCTGGAAATAAGGCATTCTCATTTCCTTTTCAATCCGAAGGGTTGGCAAAATATCCATCCGAGCATTTCTTTTCACCTCAAACTGCTTATCATAGACTTTTACATTGTAATGGGTACTGGCAAACCTTTTACCATATACTGACCTACTATTCCTGGGCCTCATAGGCTCCATTGGGTTTCCCTTGAAGGAAATCAACCTTTCAATAATGGTTTTCGGATTACACTGTAGATTAACACCAGCCGTCAATTTGGTTATTCGGGATTTCCAGAACACATCTCCAAAGACTGTACTCAATGTTTGCATACAAACTTGAATTTCCTCCCAAAAGAAATCCGAATAGTTGTTACCGTGAAAGTATTTATGCCAGGAATTCATCAGAATTACTTTACCTGAAACCAATTTGACATGCAGGTTCTCAAGCTTAGCCGAATAACTGATTAAATCTCCATTTTTGTTGAATTCAGGTTTGAATAGGATACCATTCAATTCAAAAGGAAATGGTACTTTCTGCCTGAATTCCTCTGGAGGATCAAAAGGAATTTCCATTTTTACATCATCTACCATACCCCACTTGCCTTTAATGTCTCACTACGACAAATCCCTTCAGGAAATTCAAAACGGAATGATAGGTATTGCCAATTCCCTTTGATCCTTGTAATCAAATGACCAAGTCCGGTACTTAAGCGGAATGGACTTGGACTTAATTCTTCCCAATCAAACAAAAGCTTATCTGGGAATGATGCAAAAAAGTACCGGGTATCGAGATTATAGTTATGAATCTCCAGCTTATTTGAGATTCGATTCTGCTTTAGGCAAATTTCAAACGGCAGATTATCCAATAATGCTGCTACCCAAAGTAAATCGGCATGATTGGTATTCCAGTCACTTAGACAATATAGATTGGTGGAAGCATTATATTTGCGGTAAACCACCACCATTGAGGGTTGAGCAGGTGCCGTTTTCATATACCCTCCTGGTTTAGCGGCTTTAGTGCCTTTTCAAGATCTGAACGGAGAAAATAAACTCTGCTACCAATGCCATAAGGTTTCAGCTTCCCCTTATTGCACCAATTATGTAGGGTACTTAATTCAATCTTGAAAAGTTCTGCAACCTCCTTCCGAGAAAGGTATTCTTCCTTGGGCTGTTGGGGATTGATTTCCTTTTTTAAGGTTTCTAATTGAGACCTTACAGCCTTTCTAATGGCCTCCTCGAATTGTTCGGGAGAAAGTTGTGTAATTTGGATAGTCTGCATACCGTATCATATTTGATTTGGCAGCAAGGAATCAACCTACTTGTACAGTTTGCTGTACAAAGAAAAAAATTAAACTTTATACGATTTAATATAGTCTAAACCAGACTTATATCGATCAACCCTCTGGGCATTCGGTTTGATCCTACTTAATTTGTGAAACCTATCAATTTCTGTAAAATCAGGATAATAGTCAGCAAACCATCTCTTAAAATCCTCTTCCTTTGCATGTATAAATCTATCCGAGACCATTTTATGGTAAAAAAAATTTATATCGGTGACTACTCCTCTCCCACTAAATTTTTGATCTTTCATCAAGTAATCAAAAAGTAAGAATCCATTCGGATTAAAAATATTGGGGTAATACAATTTAAGCGGAAGATTAAAGCTTTCATTATTCTCATCATTTAGCCCCCAGCTATCTAATTTGTCTTTCAAAAGTTGCTGTTTGAGTTTCGATACATCTTTATCCTCCAAAATAAATCCATTCAATCTCTCATTTAGTAACAATAACTCCTTAACAGATATATATATTTCAGGAACCTTAATCGGAAGCCTCTCCTCTCCGGTTACTGTCCTTGAAATCAATGTTTTCTGAAAAGATTCAGATTTCAAACGTTCAATGATTTTATCCTTCACTGGACGCAAACATTTTTCCGCATTTTCTAAATAATCATCATTACTTTTTGCAAAACCAAACTTTAGAAAAACCAACCCATCAATAAAATCCTCCGCATGCTCAGCCCAAAATTCAGGAGACTCAATTGCATGGTTTGCCAATTCTATAAATGGTTTTGCAAACCTGTTATTATTAAAATACTTGCTTAGTGAAGGAGCCTGGGAAATCCAGGAGTCAATTGCAGACTGCAAAAACTTATTTTCCATTTATCCACCATTTACATCTGTCAACTCCAATAGCTTTTCCAAAGCCGAAACTTTATCATATAACTGGAGTCCAAATCCATTCTCCTGGACATGGATCGCTTTAATGGCACTGGATTTTTCAGAGCTTATCTCTTCCATGTTTTTGAGTGACCAATCCGGATTCAATAAATCACCTACATTGGAAAATGCGATTGTAGCCAACTCTTTAATGATCCTTTCCTGGGTGACCTCAAGGCTTTTTAAATGTGGACTGGCCCTATACTGAAGGTATTCTTTGATGTAAGGTTTTGTAAGGTTTTGATAGCCTTGTTGCCTTGCAGAATGATGGCTATACCCAGCCTCTTTGGCTGCCTCCGTAGCATTGAAAGAGCATAGGTAATGTTCTGCAAAACGGAATTCTTTTTCGGTCAGGCGAACTTCAGCACCACCAACGTCAAATATTTTTTTCATGTTGACCACCTATTTTATTCATAAATATAAAAAAATACAGTGGGAAATTAGTTATACCAGTTGAACAAATAGGTTGTCAATAATTTACGAATGGAATACCCATGCTCTTAGTGTTAAACCTGTGAGATGATTGTTAGTTTTCAATCGGGTACCTTTAAAATAGTTTACGGGTCGTAAACCTAGTTTACTCCACCGGAAACTACATTTACCCCTATAGATAGTAAAAGAAGTAGTGTAAACTAAATAATCCTAAAACTCCCGGAAATCACCTTCTTTAAATATTGCAATCCTCTATTAAATTCGCTTCTTTTTTTAAAAAAAATCCAATGAAGCTTATCAGGTACAAAAGCACTAGATTACGGTTTCCAGATATAAGAGAAACCAATCTTTAATTCCACCTTTTATTGTTGTAATACCTTGATTGAATCTTGAATTCGTGAGAAATCTTAGTTAAAAGTTAATCCGAAGCAATTCTGGACCATTTCAATCGTTTGCTTGCAGTTAAAAAATAGGTTGCCCTTTAAAATGCAAGTGGGACAATGCCAATATTGGCAACGTATATATTTGTTTTCCCCAATTTATTTGAGATTTTTAGTGGGTTTTCATTTATATTTTCTAGCTTTTTATTAATACCCCCATCTACCAATGCAATTGGTAATTGGTTCAACTTATAATTCCCAGAATATCAATTCTAATGTAGTAGGATAAATTACTGAATTCATTAATAAAGGATACTTCATTTCATTCTTGAATTTATTAAAAATCAAGCTTTCAAACTGAAATAATAATATTTCTTATGGAGTTTTTAAGTATAATTTTATTGCACTTAATTAGAGTAATTAAAATCAATTTTCTTCCCAAAAAAACCGCATTAAGAATGACTATATCGTTACTTTGAACCCTTTGAGTGGGGACGCAAACGTGAAAAGGGGTGTGACAGTCTAGTCTTGTTGGACACCTAAGGATTTCTCCATTCAAAGCCATCCCTAGGCCTTTAAATGGCGCTTTATTTTTATGATATTGGATCGAATTCAGGATATTAAGCACCCGTTGTTTAGCTTTTTTTTCTAAACTGAGTTTTTTTATGCAAAACCAAATATTTCAACAATTCTTGACCTCCTACTTAAATCACCCTTTTTTATCAAGAACAATATTACTTACCAAGATTTTGGTTAAATCTATTGTTGGAAGAATTAAATGCTGCAATTTACTCTTATTCAATTTTTCGTGTAGAATCCCTCTTGCTGTTCCTACCGATAAAGTCGCCAGATGTCTGGATAAACCAACCGGAATTACCAGAGATGGATTTTTCTTTTTGGTATCAAATAAGGAATTAAATGCTTCCGCCTCAATATCAAACTGTAACTTAATCTCCAAAATAATAAAAGGAACATCCTCACATTTAAACTGAATATTTAAACTTGAGGCAATAATATGATTTTCATTTGCTGCAGAAAAAGGGGCACTTACTACCAAATCGATATCACAATCTTCTTTGTAGGATTCTTCTATTACAGCAAATTGTATTGTTTCTATTCCAATTAAACGGAAAGAAATATTTTTCTTTTCAGCCATTTTACACCGCGGTTGGATAAGATGTTTTATTTGAATTTTTAGCTACAACCTCATAATGAGAGAAATCTTCTGGTTTGAGTTGGACAATTTTAGCCTCATATTCCTTATATTCTAATGCCTCCTTTTGCTTTACTTCCTGGTCTTCTTGCAAAACCGTAATCAATTCAATACCTAGCACTTTTTCAAGCTTGCATAAAGTTTCAAGCTTGAAATTCTCTTCACCTCTCATGTATTTACTGACTTGTTGAGAAGAAACACCCAATTCTTTGGCAAGACGGTTTTGCTTCCACCCCTTCTCTTCCAAGGCATCTAACATTCTAAATGCGATGGCACTTGATTTCTTCAACCATTCCTTGTTTGCTTTTCTCCACTCCACTTTTTGCTTCCAAGAGGAAACAGGAGATTTGGCTAAAGCTTCTTCAATCTTATTGTTAAATTTTGGCATATTAATTTACATCTATATAACTGAAGGTGACCTCTGGGTCATTCTTATCTAGGAATAATTTCACAAGCTCCAGCTTCTTTAACTCATCCATAGTATGTGGCCTAACCTCCATTCTATCGGTCAACTTAATTGCACCTCCAGTAAGGATAATCTTTTCTTTATATCGAATGGCATAAATTCGCAAATAACTTTTGCGTTTTTCTTCTCTTGCCTTTAATTTTTGTAATTCATAAAGTTCAGAGGCCAACTCCCGATTATCAAGTGGCTTGAAAAATTTTGCGAGTGCTTCGGTTTCTTCATCTTCGGCCAATTCATACAATATTTCAAAGAGGTTATCCGCAAGCTGTTTGGCTTGCTGGACAAGCGTATTAAGTTTACTTCTACCATATTTGGCATAATAATCATCTTTAAACTTCTCGAAAAATTCTCGAAGAAATTCAGTTGAGCTCCATTGTCCTTGAAGGGTTTCCAAAGCATCAAGCTCTTCACCATCATACTTAACAGTTAACAACTTGGTGTTTGGGAGTTCAAAGATAGGCACTATTTCCATATTATCAACTTGTAGGTTTACTTTTTAGTTCTTTTATAGAAAAAATTATTACAATTTTAAATAAAACTCATTTTGAAAATTCGTTATTTCAAAATTCACAATCTAATTCTATTGATTAATAGAACTCATTAACCAAACAAACTCCCAAACTACAATATTTAATTTTAATAAATAAAACATTTTCAATCGATTCAAAAAACCCAATCAAATTTCACCCCGCATCCACATTCCCATTGATCCTATCTAAAATACTGATGATTTTGGTAACCTGTGCATCATCAAACAGGCCAAAAGGGCCGCTATCATTAATATCTTTGAAAGGTGATTCAAATAAAGCTCTTTTGTCAATCACCCCATTCTGAGTCAAATATCCAATGATCAAATCCAAAAATTTGATCTGTGCAGCATTGAGGTTTTGACTTTGGATAAACGCTGCAAAAGCTGACTGAACGGCATCTTTTTCCAGTCCAATCAATTCCCTGATAAACAGCCCTAAGGTTTTTCCATTACTTACCTTTTCAAATTCCTCTTTTGAACCCATCTCTTCCGCATTAAAGAAGATTTCTTGAAGCTGTACCAGTTCTGCTGCTGTAATGGGCTGATTGGTCTTGATTTTATTGATTACCAGGTGATCCTTATGATCATGTAAATAACGCTCTACCCTCATCCTGTAGGGCTCGTAGGCAGTCGCTTTAACGATATTCTTTTCTTCTATTTTGGATAGATCAAGGTAATCCTGAAAATGAGTCTCAATATCAGATTGCTCCAGAGCATCCAGAAACTGCATCAATTCCCTGAGTGCCTCTCTGACTTCTTCCAGGTCGACTACAGTTGCCTTTTGTAAAAAGCCCTCAGAAAGAATCGTTTTAATCATTGGCATCTTTCCCGCTACTAAAGGGATATTACCTTTCTTTTGAAGTACCCCGCAGGCTGTGGTGACTCTGTTTTCATATTTGATGGTAATTCTACCACCTTTCAAGGCAAGCTGATAATTCAACATCAATACGTCGAATCGACGAGCCGTTACATGATCGTTATCTTCTGCTATAATCAGCGGAATAATATGTTCTGCTATTTCCTGTATTTTCGAGGGGCCAATATCCAGCCACTCCCCTTTATGTTTGTATTTTTCCACATATTCCAGGTGATGCCTGACTACAAATCTTTCCTTATTTAATGCGACCACTTGGGAATGAAGCAGGTCAATTAATACCTCTGCAAAATCATTTTCCGATTTACTTGTGGATTGACGAAGAACAAGGGCCAGGTCAAGTCTGAGTTGAAATGCTTGCTGGGTTAAAGAAAGCCCAGCCGTACCTTTACTTTCTTCCGGATTTACTTCAAAAAACTCGAAATTCTCACAGTAGTCAAATATTAAAAAGTTTTCTTTAGGCTGTCCCGGCCCAAAAAGATCGGGTCTTAGCCTGGTTCCACGGCCTATCATTTGCCAAAACTTAACTACCGATCTTACCGGCTTAAAAAACACCAAATTCACTACCCTTGGGGCATCTACCCCCGTATCCATCATATCTACAGAAATGGCTATTTGCGGTTCTTTCTCTTCTTTGTCGAGCACAAAGCGTTCAAGAATATCCTGCGCCTTCTCTGTTTGATTATCAATCACCCTGCAAAACTTGCCTGAATATTCAGGGTAATTCTTATTGAACCGCTTTTCTATGTAAACAGCGTGCTTATGGTTCTTGGCAAAGATAATGGTCTTTCCGATTTTATCTCCTCCATCCACTTTAATGCCTGAGGTCATTAAATGTGCAAGGACCTGATCCACCGTATTGGAGTTAAACAGCCATTTATACAATTGGCTCTTGTCAATACCCGCTTCTGCTTCGTCATTGGTCGGATCGCCAAACTTCTCCTCGTATTCCAATTTTTCTTTTTCGGTAAGTTCGGCATACTTGATGCCCTCCCGCATAAACTTAAGTGGGACACTTATCGCTCTGGGTGGAACCAAAAAACCATCCTTTACTGCCTCTTCCAACTCATAGGCGAAGGTTGGATTGTCATCTTCAATATCAAAAAGATCGTAGGTATTGTGATCCACATCTTTCTTTGGCGTAGCTGTCAAGCCCAACAAAAAGGAATCAAAATACTGGAAAATAGCTCTATACTTTTGATAAACGGACCGATGGGCTTCATCAATGATGATCAGGTCGAAATGTCCTACGCCATAAAACCGACCTTCTCCATTTCTAGCTCTATCGATCAGATTCATCATAGTAGGATAGGTAGAGAATACCAGCCTAGTGGAATCATTTTCTTTTTCTTTGGTCAAATCGATACTTGTAAGCTCTGGAAGATGCTCGGTAAACGCATTTTTAGCTTGGGTTACAAGTGCATTTCGATCTGCCAAAAAAAGCACTCGCTTGGCCCAATTACACTTGGTCATCATGTCCACAATGGAAGCGGCTGTTCGAGTCTTTCCACTTCCTGTAGCCATAATAAGCAGGCTTTTTCTGTATCGTTGCTTCAGCTTGCCATCTTTGATGACAGAATAGATTTCAGAAACTCTCTGGATAGCCTCTGTTTGATAAGGCCTGCCCGTGATGTTAAGATTTACTTTAAAGTCTCTCAAATCAACACGGTCAACTCGCCTTCTAATGGACAATTCCAATTGATCTTTGGTCATGAAACCACTGACTTTTCTATCGGGAGCGAATAGATCATCCCATAGATAAAAATCGAAGCCATTGGTATAATAGATAAGCGGACGCTGTTTAAATTTCTTTTCTAGACAATCTGCATAGAGTGAGGCCTGATGCCGACCTTTCATAGCGTCATGCCTGGTTCTCTTTGCCTCAATGACTGCCAAGGGAAGGCCATTATCACTCCAGAGCACATAGTCCACATAGCCCACCCCTGACGGATTGGTTGATACAGGCATGCCATGTACTTCATACTCCAATTCATAGCCTTCTCTCAAGTTTGTCCAACCTGCATCTTGTAATGCAGCATCGATGTAAAGCTTACGAGTATAGGATTCGGAAGGAGCTTTTGGCAAAGCATGAGGGATTGCGGATACTTCTCGGGATTTCCGTTGCTCCTTAAGCTGCTCTTGGTGCTTTTGATTTGTAATGCGAAGCAATTCATTTGCCTCTTCTTTTTCTTCAAGAACAATCCGCTTCTTTTCATTCTGCTCTTCAAGCTTGGCCAGCTTCTCACGAAGTAGTTCGATTTCTTTTTTGCTCTTCTTAAGTTCATCCCCGGTTGGAATGATCGCATCATTAAAATCGGGAACTCGGACCTCTTCTTCTCCATAGGCTGCAACCAAAAATGCAGAAAACCGATACAGACATTTTAGTAAGTGTACAGAATCCTCAGGCTTTACTTTTTGATTGTGAACGGCATTATTTCCAATTTTCCTGATCAGATGTAATTCCTGGAACAGATTTCCATAGGGGTCAAAGATTTCTTTGAAACCTGCTTCGTACATCAGGCTAGCCAATTTCTTATCGTATGGCCATTCGAGGTCTGCATCATTTTCATACATCCAGTTCACGCCCAATTCCAAAGCAGCTCTTGCATTAAAGCAAGACTCTACCGGGCTCGTCAAAGCAAAATGCTCTGCCTTCTTAGCCCGATCTGCTATGTCTGGAAATTCGGTCGATATGAACTGGAAATTGCTCATAGATAGGCCTGTTGGCTTTTAAATGTTTGTAACGAGCTCTGTAGCTGACCTGTCTCACAGTTGTACAATTCAGACAGAACAAAATCAGCATATTGATTTTCGTATTCAAACCCAGGTCTGGCAAGGCGCAAGTACTTAGGTTCTCCAGTGGGTGGAATAAACTTTAAAATCCGACACACACCCAACTCCTCACTTACAAAGTAGCTTGCATTGTTTTCTAAGTTTTTATACTCCAAATACCACTCTTTAATAAATAACAATAACTGATCTGTGGTCAGTGTTCTTACCATTTCAGATTTACAATGGTGAGTATAAACCTCCTTCAATATAAGGAAGTCATCAATTTGATCCTTAAAAATCTCCTTTGTTACTAGGTCACCGGAGGTTCCTAGCTTTGAAATAATATTAAATGCTAACGTACTTAATCTAATCTTTACATATTCGTCCCTAGTAGATATTCCATTTACGATTGCCAACGAAAATAAAGCACTTTTTAAACTCAAGTTCTTATAATGCTCAAACTTTTGGGCATAGTACGCTTCTTCATGTCTTTCAAACTTTGAGGCACACATAACATTTACTAAACTACCTATCGTTGAAACAATGACATTAGAGTAACTCAAATGCTCTATATCACGTGATTTTAGATGTAGGAGTGGTTGATTATCAAATTTTTCTTCCTCCGAGATCTTCTTAATGCTTAAAGGGGTACAAGCAAAGATGTTCGCTTGCTTCATAGCTATTAAGAACATTGCTAACTCTGTTAGATCAGCATTTCTTTCTGATGCTACAAAATCGTTAACGATTAAATCATAATTATAGAAGAATGCGTCGATGTTCTTTCTTCTATTTGCTAATACCTTAAGAGAATATAGGTGTTCTGACAAAACTCTCTGCTGCCCTGAATCTTCGTCTCGATCGTTACTTGAAGAAGCATCACCTACCTCTTCATCATCCATTTCACCACCTTCCAGTTCAATTGCCAATTGCTTAAAGTGACGCTCAATGGCATCGAAAATCCTAATGGAATGGGACTGAGTTAACCTAGTGTCATTTTTTATTCGCTCATTTTCAAGGGCAATGGCTTCATCATAAGATAACTCCACATGGACTTCTTCTTCATCACCAGTTCGAACTTTTCTCACACTCTCTGTTTCGGTTGAAAGCTCAGATTGGGATTTAATGGAATTATAAAAATCGATAATATCAAATACCCCGTTGCTGCCTGTCTCTATCAAACTACTGAGCTTTAGTAGCTTTCGGTTTTCTATGGATGGGTTTGTATTCCAAAGTGCTTGGATATCATTAACAATCTGTTTGTTTGAAACCGGACTTTCATATCCATCTAATAAAGTGACGAAAGCAACTTCTTTAAGATTTCTGTAAGACAATTGCATTTCAGCCTTTTCACCAGACAGTGATAGACTTTTGGTTTCTAAGGCTTCTCCCCAGGCATTATATATAGCCAACGTACAAGTAATCGATTCTACTAAGGGTTTATAGAAAAGAGATATTCGCTTTCCATTAAGGTCTACCGAATAAAGTTTAATAAGAGCTCTTGAACTTTTACTTTCATCTACCTCTACAGCATCTTCCAACCTATTATTATCCTTTGGCTTTGCAGGCTCTGCTTGACCGTCCAAACCAAGTGTTTCAAGAAGGTTGTATTCGGTTACTTGGATCAAGACGGAAAATTCGTCATTCATCCCCCTGGCCGTATCTGTACCAAAGGCTGGCATGGTAGGATTAGCACTCCCTAGTATTAGGTATTCATCAATTCCAGACTTGAACCACAACAGTTTAGCATGGAGTTTAGAACTTCTTTCTCGGCCTCGCTTAGTTTTATCCCAATTGTAAAATCGAACTCCAGAACCTTGTTCTAACTTAAAAGGATGCACACCTTTACCTTCTTGAATAAAAGCATCAATAGAAGCACCCGGGAATTGTTTTCTTAGATTCAATAGCAATCTTCCGCTTTCATCGTAGAATGGACTAAACACCTTTATCTGATCTATGGTATTAGGCAATACATTCTTCATTTGACTCCAAATGCTAGCATCATCATTATACAGTAATAGCGCTCTGTAATCTTCTGAGATTTTATGAAATCTATGTAATGGACCTATAGGGCTGCGTAATAAGCTACAATTATCTTCTACCCATTTAAGTTTCTCTCTATTTACCCCTTGAACATCCTTCGTAATGTGCTTTATGTAAGCCCAAGCTTCCATTATCAAAGAAAGTTGAGATGTGTCTTCTTCAGAAGTATAATAGACAGTGAAAGCCTCATGGTTTATACCATTACCTCCATTGGTAATATTGCCAGAACCAAATAAGAGCATCACATCGTGGTTACCAGCTAACAAGGTTATTTTAGGGTGAAAAACCCCTTTAGAATGAATACCCGTTACGCTGTAGGATGTACTGAGTGATTTAAGATGCCCAGTAGCAAAACCTATACTCTGATCAAGCAATCTGGAGTCTACAAACAGGTTTACATTGGTCACACCCTTTGACTTTAGAGCTCTCAACACTTGCGATTCGAAGTGATAAAAATCAAAAGAGAACGAGGTCATCACAGCGGAATGGAACTCGGCTTTATTTGGGATATCATGGAAAAGTTTCTTTTCTGCCATTACCCAATACTCGTTTGTTCTAAAATTGATTTTCCCTGTTCAGTCAACTGACCATTGCCATCTAAGTATCCCAAATCCAACGAGAAGTTGTACAAAGTACGTAGCCTAGGATTGGTAAAATTAGGCGCCATTGTTTCAATGTGTATCAACAAATTGTCTTCAATGATGAACTTCAATAAGTTTTTTTCGCCGTTCCCCATTTTATTATAGGCGATTGCAATGTGCTCATTTAGTAGCGTATGGATTAATCTATGGACGAAGTTATAAAGTGTCAACTGCTTACTTTTCATCACATACGTATCAAAAATATCTAATGCATTCCCGTACTTTGTTTGAAGGCCATAGCGTTGAGCATATTTTTCCAGCTCTACTAAATTCTGTTCGTTTTCTCGATATAGGCAAAGCAAGGTGACTATACCATGGGTGATTGCTGAAATCTCATCTGAACCTTTCACAGCTTGCCGAATAGAAGTAATATGATCATCTACCGAGCTGTCTATTGCATCCAACTTAACAATTACATATGCGAGCTTATCTTCACTGCTCAGCATTGATATTTGCTCATGATCCAAACTTTTCAAGGTTACATACCCTAGAAATTCCTGTAAAGAAAAAGTTCTGGTTTCCATCAATTTTAATAGCCCCCAGAAAACACCTTCTAAGCTGTAGTGCAGTTGCTCATTGAGGTAATAGAAATACCACCCATATTGAGCCTCGGAGATCTTTTCACTTCCCAACTGTTTTTTATACAAGGTGTATGGCAACTGTCTATAGTCTTTCTCATCATCCTGCGAACTGATATAGGACAGGAATAAATTCAAGGTTTCCCTTCTTTGTTGTGGTGGCTTTTCTGTATTTAAATCTTCTTCAGCTTTATCTGGAGCTAACAATAACTTCTGATAATATGCTCCTTCAGCAGTTCCATTAAGAGGCCTGTTTATGGCAAAGTCCGTCAAAATGTTTAGATCATCAGAATATAATTTTCCTTCCATGATACGTTGCAAGAATAGGCTTTCTGAAGCTTGGTTTAGTGATTCTCTGAAAGCTTTTGCTAACTCAGCACCTATATCTTTGGTACGCTCAAAATAGCGTTGCTTCGCCTCTATTAACCCTAGATTCAATAAAGAACCTGCATAATACTGACCCAGTGCTCCAGAAGTGTAATCCCAGTAAACAGAACCTTTTATTGTCGAGCTAAGTTTATCGGCTCCTAGCGCTATATCGTAATAGCCCAACTCGTTTATTTGGTTTTTCTTTTTGTTGGTGAAGTCACTACCAATAATGCTTAGCTCTTTAGGAGCCATATTTGTCATTAGATAGGATATGATGAGCTCTCCTCTTCTAATGAAATTGTAATGATTGGTGGTACTTGATTTAAATACACTATCTGATGGAAGTTTATCGTATTCATCTAACAGCCACAAGTAGAAACCATAATACCGTAAGCGAAGGGTCAGGTTGGTCATACCTGGAAGTAGTACAGCATACACCGAGATAGAGCTATTCTGAACACCCAACGGATCTCTACCACGCACAAACTTTGTGCTTTTGGCCCAGAAAGGTTCTTTATAACTCAGTAAATCGTATGCCATATTAACTCACCAACTCCCCCTTAAAAGCTTTTTGTAATAGACTGTTGAAAAGGTTTTCTGATTGAATTGAAATCTCTTGAATCCTCGCTTTCTGATCTGATATGTTTAGAACTAATTGTTCAAATTGATTTTGAAGTGCTTTTGGAGGTAAGCCAATTTTCAATTTGGTAATATGTTCAATTTTGATTCCCTTGACCGTAGCTCCTGATGAAACTCTATCGAAATAGCTTCCTTTAGTTTTTAAAAGATAAAACAAGAATACTTTATTAATATCACCTATAATCTTAATCGCTTTTAAATCCTGGTTTATAGCAACATCCATTTCACAAATAGCTGCTCTACCAACTGCCATTCTTGTGGCAATAATTAAACTACCTGATGGGATTAATTTAGACGAGCTATTATCTAAACCAATCTTAGTTATTGAATCTACTGTAGTTGATAATATATCTGATTTTAAATCTTTAACACTGGCCCAAGGTATGTCACCATTCCAATACTCATTAACATCTTTACTAGGTGTTCCTCCCCCTATTAACCTAATCAACTCACCTATTTCAACTTGTTTAAAACTACTTTGAGCATCCCCAAACATCTCCAAGAAGATGCTTTGGGCGAGTTCATCGTATTTGGCGAGGAGCTGCTTCGTTTTTTGGCGGTGGGCATCCGCTGCATCCAAGATGGCCGCTATCTTCTTTTGCGTGGCTAAGGGAGGGAGGGGGATTTTGAAAGAAGATATTGTGGCTTTAGAGAGTTCTTTAAAAGTTGCACCATTTCCTAAGTCTTGTAATTGAGGTGTATATTTCTTCATTACATAATAAAGAAACTCAACATCAACTCCTTTTTTAGGAACCAAGGTTTTAAACCCCTGATTTGTACAAACTTCCTTTTTATTTATCGCAATATGCCCTATTGGTGCCCTTGAAGTAAATAAAAGAGAATTCTTTGGTACTAATGTGGTAGAGCAGCTTTTATAACCTAACTCTGAAATCTTTTCTGGAGCTTCACAGACAAATTTGTCTTCAATTCTGCTTAGATCCTTAGGAGTAAACCAGTCAATATCTCCATCCCAATATTCTTTTTTATTTCTAGAAGGAGTTGATCCATTTATTACCTTACAAATATTTCCGATTTCAACTAATGGAAAACTCATTTTATTAACTCTTTTAAGGCATCTAAAAATTTATTCCTATCTCTATCTAGAGATTCAATTTGTTTTATTATGGTTTCAGGATTTTCATACTCCACCTCATCATAAATAATCTCTTTGTATCGGTTAATACTTAGATCATAATCATTTTTAGCGATCTCGGCCTTGGGCACCAAAAAGCTTTGCTCGGTTCGGGCTCGGCTGGTTTCCTTTTCTCTGTTTTGCCATCGGTTCTGAATATCGGGGATATTATTTTTGGAATGGTCTTCTTCAGTAGATTTCTGCCCATAGGGCACGCTTTCTTCCGCTGCTATTCCCATTCCCAGTGCTACCTTTATTTCCTCTTCTACCGTTTCATTTTTACTGAGCAGAGGTGTACGCTTGTCATCCAGGCTAAAGCCATCGGCTTGCATATCGTAAAACCATACCTGATCAGTACCTCCACTATTGGTTTTGGTAAATACCAATACAGCTGTACTCACCCCAGCATAGGGCTTAAATACCCCGGAAGGCATGGAGATAATGGCATCCAGCTTTTGATCTTCGACCAAGGTTTTACGTAGTTCTCTATGTGCATTGGAAGAACCAAAGAGCACGCCATCGGGTACAATCACTGCTGCCCGACCGCCTACTTTCAGCATGCGTAAAATCAAGGATATAAAAAGCAGTTCTGTCTTTTTGGTTTTGGTTACGCTCAGCAAGGAACTTTCTACTACATCATAGTCCAGACTACCCTTAAATGGGGGATTAGCCAGGATCAGGGAATACAAATTCGTTTGATCTTCATTGGCTTCACTCAGCGCATCCTTACCGATTAGCTGAGGGCTTTCAATGCCGTGTAGCTGCAAGTTCATCGCCCCGATACGAAGCATGGTGGCATCAAACTCCACCCCAGTAAACATCTGGTTATGGAAGTGCTTTCGAAACGTTGCATCCAGAAACCAATCTTGATGATTTTCATACACATATTCAGCAGAAGACACCAGAAACCCTGCAGTGCCCGAAGATGGGTCACAGATGGTGTCTTCTCTTTGTGGCTGCATCATGTCCACCATCATGCGGATAATATGTCTTGGCGTACGGAACTGACCATTGGTGCCAGCCGTGGCAATTTTAGAAAGCAGGTACTCATAAAGGTCACCTTTGGTGTCCCTGTCCTGCATATTGATTTTATCAATCATCTGCACCACCTGATCCAGCAATCGAGCAGTAGGAATCATAAAAGTAGCTCCCTTCATAAATTCCGCAAAAGCCCCGGCTTTTTTGTCCATCTGCTTCATGTGCTCAAAGACCGTCAAACCATTGACATCTGGGCGAGTGAACAAATTGAACATGGTTTCAGGATCCTTGTCTTTGAAATGGCTCCATCGAAAATCCTGTTGATCAGCTGAGAAAAACTCCAACTTTTTATCTATTCCCATCTGGTTGGCCTTTTTCTCCTCCAGCGTTTCCATCTCATCCAGCCTTCGGATAAAGATGAGGTAAGTAAGTTGTTCGATGACAGTCAATGGGTTGGCCACTCCTCCGGTCCAGAAGGAGTTCCATATTTTATCTACTTGTGATTTTAAATCTCCGGTGATCATTTGGTTGTTTTAAGGCTTATTTCATCCATAATTTTTATACAGTGAAAATCAAGCCCAATGAAAAGTATTAAATTAACAAAATCGAATTGAAGGTAATGAAAGTAGTAAAATGCAATTGCAATAAAGTCATTTCAAAAACTTCAACCACCTAAAACTAAAGAATAATTTAATAAGTTGAAATTAAAATTTTATTAGCCATCTGGATATATGGTCAATAGAAATAATTTGGAACAGATGTAGTTGCTAGTTGAGGAGGTATTTGTAACGAGAAAATATGATGAGCAAATATCCGTCTTGGATTTATTGAAATTGTCACCCTTGCGTATAAATAAGGGTTGAATCAAAAACACAGCCTCTCTATATTGATTTTCATGGGGCTTATAAGCGAAATAAAAATCGTATTCAGAGCCTTTTTGAGGAAAAATGAAACATAATATTTCTGTCAATTTTTGAAATCTTATTTTCTTTCACTTAATTAAATTTTAGATTTATCAAAAGTAAATTCAGCACAAATTTTTATTTGACTATTTATTGGGGTAAAGCATATAATAATTATCAGGGTAAAGTAAAAAATTTCGATCAATATCAGCAAGAAACCCTCTTTCCGTGAGAAAATCAATTAGATCCTCCTTAACTAATTGTATCCTGTAAAAAAGAAATAAACTTTCATCAGCACTTATTGACCCTTCTAAAACGGACAAATAATCCCCCATATTATTTGATCTTAGAAAGGTGATTATAGCCTCAAAAATCTTCAAATAACTATCTATGCCCCAAATTTTTTCATAATTATCAAAAATAAATTTTAGATGCTCTCTTTTCAAAAATTCTGGTTCAGCAATTTGCAGCTTAGGACCTTTTTGACCCGGATCTTTAATTATTATGAAAGGCTTAGTGTTTTTCGGCAATTCATTTGAATTTAAATAACAAATTCCGTATCGTAAGTACCTTCTTATATAGTAAGATAATGCATGGTCACCATATTCAGCTTTATGATTTCCTTCAGTATCGGGTTCCAATCTAGTCATGACCAAACTATTTTTAATTAGCGTGAGTCTATTTAAAAGCTCAAAAAAATATTGATTATTGATGGTTCTAGTATTAAACTGATTCTGATTTCTAATATCCTGCTGTTGAATAAGAATTTGTTGCTGTTGACCCAAAAAAGCTGCATACAAAAACAACACTCCAGAAATTGCTCCAAAAACTTGTGCTAAAGAAGTAACATAATCAGAGGCTGGATTTGGGAAAGTAAAATTATTGGTAGTCCATGGGTACCTCCAAGCAAAAAAGAAAACTGATAAGGAAAGAAATGCTAAAATAACTCCCGCAGTCAAGCAAATTCGAAGTATCACCAAATTGAATTTGAATTTTCTCTTCAGGTCAGCATCTAATTCTCTCATATTTCCTCTAGTTTTAGGCAACTTTAATTTAAACCCATAAATCTTCCTTCGACCAATTCGGTTTCATACCTAGTGCGTTTGGATCCACGCTTGGGTATTTTTCAAATAAATGAATCAATTTTTTGGTGAAATGGTTTCCCGGAACCACTACATTCAATAAATATTTCATTAGACAAAGATGGACATAAAGCTTGAGAAACTCATGTTGCTTTGGAACATCTTGAACCCAAGCATACGGTGGATTAGATAGCAACTTGGGAGCTCCAGGAAGGTTTTTGTTCCATAGTCTGGAATGATGGGCGCAATAGTTCCTGATTTGTGCAATGGACTGTAACCAGCTCGGCAGAAACGTATGGTTTACCGTACCATATTCTTCTGCGATGGTGTTTTTTGATTTAATGGTATTTTTGAGATTCCCGTATAATTTAGATAATGCCCCAAAACTTGTTTGCTCCAATGTTTTCCAGGCAGGAGGAAAACGTTTATCATCCTTATGCTTTTTAAAATGGTTTTTAAGGATTGGATCTTTTGACCTGCTTATCTCCTCCTCCAATCCTGAAAGTGTTTTAACTAAAGCTCTGCTATCTGTGAAAATTTCAAAATTCTGAAACCACCATGGATCGTATTCATGGCTTAAATGATATATTAGTTTGGTTCTTAAACTTATCTCCAATTTTTCAATCACATCAAATAAAAGAGACCTTAACTCCCTGTCAAAACAATACAATGCAATTACATCCGAAAATTTGCTGGTAGGCTTAAAAATATGCTTCTCTTTATCTTCTTGCATAGAATGCCAATATTCACCCAAGCGATAGTAGCTGATATGGGATAAATAGTGACTGGCATCAGATTCCGATTCAATCGTTAGTCCTCGGGATTTAAGAATTTCAATTTGTTCATCTATAGTAGTGGGGCTCTTATCAAACATGATCAAAAATTAAGATAAAACCCTTATAAAAGCAAAAGACACACCCTGGGACGCTGTTCTACGGGTAGCGTGGTGTGTACTGTTGTTACAAATGTATAGATAAAAATTCTATATTCCAATTCTATCGCAAATTGAAAGCTCTTTCGCACCTTACCCCACCCGTTTCATCATATCCAAAAAAAGCCGGGCATTTTCATCCCTATCCTTTGGTTTATTGATGTAGACCAAAAATGTACTTTCTTTGGTATGGCCTGTGATTCCCATTAAAATTGTTGTTGGGATAATTTTATAGTAATTGGTAGCAAAAGAGCGTCTACATGCATGAGAGGTAATCAATTCGTGCTTTGGGAAATTGCCCAGGACCTTCCGTTTACTACTTTTATCATATTTTTTACCCTTCACCAATTCATTCAATTTAGCCTCTTCGGCAATGTCTTTGATGTAATCATTGAAATTTTGATCTGCAATCCTATAAGGAAATCCTTCGTTTAAAACTTCCATGGCACGGTCATTTACAGGAATGGTTACATCTTTTTTAGTTTTATTCTGTTTGAGGTCAATAAAAGTTCCTTGAGCTGTTTTCCTCAGATTTGCTTCAGTAATTTTCAACAGATCCTCCACTCTTTGTCCAATCTCACAACCTAACAAAAGCCACTTTCTCGCATTAATTAGGGCTTCCCTCTTCAGGTCTGTATTTTTAATTTGATCTAATTCACCGAAGGTTAAAGTAATAATATACCTGTCTTCATTGGCCTCTGAAAAAGCTTCAATCTTGTTTACAAAAGGGTTTACAGAAACGCCATGTTTTTCTGCATCAATTGAAATAGATTTTATAAAGGCCAGAGATTTTCCAGAACTATTGACCGAATATTTCTGGTCATTGATAAGCCAATTTTTAAATCCTTCAATAAAATTAAAGTCAATATCCAAAAAGTGAATGGGTTTACCTAAATGCTTCTCATAGTTCAGGACTACTTTCAAGAAAGTATTGTAATTTTTTACTGTATTCTCAGATAATCCGATTTTATTTTTACCCTTAATTTTCCTGGTTGCTGCAGTCTCGATGATATGCTTAATATGGTTGCTAAGCATAGTTTTGTTTGTGGGCTTAACCCTGTTGAAGCATTCATCAACCTGTCTTTCAAAAAAACTTTTGTCAATATTGATTCCTTTGGCCTGCGCTTCATTCACCTTTTCCATTAAAAAGGATTCAAGTGATTTCAACCGTTCCATAAGTCGTTTATTTTCTTCGTCATTGGGTTTAGGAAACCCTTTAACTGAACTCCAGTTTTTAGGAAGAATATTGAATCCTGTTTTCATACGAAAAAAACTCCCTCTGCCCAGGGAAACATAAAAGTAAATGGGTACATGTCTATTCGCTTGGCTGCGAATCAAATATTTAATTGTTGCCATGGAACATTGTCTTTGTGTTTTTTCGAAGTTAGCCAATTTCCTACTTTTGGCAAACCATTGGCAAACATTTATTGGATTTAAATGGATTACATACTATTCTATGCTAGGGGTACATCAAGGTTAAAACCTTTAAAATAGTCCATTAAAGACTTAAATAGGGTATTTGTAGGAAATAGAGACAGAAAATAAAAAACACAAAACACATAGGGTTAGACTCCGGCCCTGGGTACACAAAACCCCTTTAGATGCAAATCTGAAGGGGTTTTTGCGTTTTTTGGCAAAGCATCCTATAACAAAATAGGTCAACAACACACCTTCTGGTTTACAGGAATACTTTCAAAAAGCCACCCCTTGTATTCGAAAGGAAATTCCATGTTCTCTAAATAAGCATAGTCAAATTCTCTGTGGACCTGACAAAGTAGAAAAACATTTGCCCAAATCTCTTTTTTAACAAAAACTGAATCTCTTATTTCGTAAGTCATTACTATCAATTCTCCTCTATCCTCCATATACTTAAAATTTAAGTATGCACTAAATAATTAAAACTGACGATCAAATAGAATGTATTAATTAAATTTTAGTTATCTATGAATTTTTAACACTTTTAATATTGACCTCATTTTAAAATGACTAGATATAATTTATAGGCAAAAAACGCCAATATTAACCGATAACCCTCCTGAATCCACAATAAACGCTATAACCCGGAATCTAACTTTCAATCATTCTAAATGAAAAAACACTGTACTAAATTACAATTACTTCTTTTTTCCTCAATTATCTTGCCATGAATCCCTTGCTTTCCTTTCAACCACATTCACCAACCGTTCTAGCTTCTAAAAATATAAATTTTTAGGGTGGCTGCTATTTTCCCAACCAGGTTCGAAAATGACCGGCATCCTTACTCAAAAGTAATTATTTGTGTTTTGTCAAACTGATCCAGTTCTTCTTTTACCTTAATGGTCATCAAGGTGTGTATATAATATCTTATTTGTTCAAGAGTACCAAATCAGTACAAGACTAAAAGGTATCGCCATTATTATGCTCCGCTTTGAGGATTATTTTTGAAGGCTAAGCAATGATTGAGCCATACAAACAATATCAATATTGAATTGACTTTGCTTAAATTCAATTCCTCAAATAGGTCAAAGCTCAATATAAATTTCGCCTTTTATCCTCCTAATAAAGAAGTTTGGAGCGTTTCCATTGGATAAAATTCACCTACTAATTACAAATAGATTTTTAGCTATTCGCATATGCCATTCTTTGGTCGTCCCCATAAAAAAATAAATGTCTTTATTTGCTAGAAAGTCGGCTTCATATCTCATTCTCACTTTTTCCTTGGCTATCTCTGGGTCACCATTAGCATCTCTTAGACAGTTCCAATACAGCTGTCCAATCTCCCAGTCTTCAATCATAAGCTTGGAAACTTTACCCTCATCATCTTCAAATTCATATTTGAATTTCCAGGGCACTTTGGGAAACATTTCTTTGGCCTCTTCATTCAGTTCGTTAAATAGATCCATCTGATCTTGTAGGGCTTTCCAAATAGGCTTCCAATCTGCCTCATCTTTTTCTATAATTAATCGTCTTATTTTAGTGGGTTTAAAAGTAGCTAAGGAAAGGTTTTTAGGAGCTTTAGATTCTTCTATCAACTGGTTTAGATTCGTATAGACATTTTTTAAACAAATGGCCTTTCTTTTAGCCCAATTAAGCTTTGAATCAAGCGAATCTCCGACTTTCAAGTCCTTAAACCCATAATCTGTAGGCGAATGGCTTTCCGGGCGAAAATCATCCGATCTTATGTCCAAATTCAGTTCTATCCAGGTATATTTTCTTGATTTTACTTTTCCTGTGCTTTTAAGTCCTTTGAGAAAACTCAAGGGCATAGGATAAACCCTGATCCAAGAGCCATCTTCTCGTAATCAAGCTGTGCACACTAGTTCATCATAGCTTTTAGAGGGAAGTGGATAGGTAGTGACTGTTAATAAAATCCGTTCCCTAGGCATGTCGAAAAATATTAAATATGAAAAAGATCAAAATCTACTTCAGGTCTCGCCATCACTGCATTTGCCAAGTGCAATCTATGGCATTGGCATATATCTGCCTCAAAACACGTTATTGCTACTCGTTGGTTTTTATGAATCAGATCAATTAAAAATTCTTGCTGATCAAACGTTTCTTGAATGACAGTTTGATTATATTCTTCAAAAAGAGCATCATAATCAGCCTGAACATGAAGTTCTTTTCGTTTTTCAGAATTAATACCAACCTCCGGAATATGTATAAACTGAATCCCCAACCCTTCACAAGCTGATTTTAATTGATTTTTGCTAAAACCAAACTTCATGCTTCTGGAATTTTTACGAACATCACAAAGCATCTTTACATCTTCAATCAAGAGTTTATTGAGGTATTCCTCCAAAGATATACCTTCATAACCGATAGTGAAAAGGCCCTTTATATTCGAAGTGGGTTTTAAGGAATTTACAATTGATACTTCATCAAGATTTAAGCGTGTCCCAGCTACTTGACTCTTGGTAGCGAAATAAGGAAAATTCAAATAAGTATAACGTATCAGTTCACTTGAGCTTTTACCTTCAAACTCTTTCTTTAATTTAAAAAGCTTTACATAATCTTCTTTTTTGAGTTCATTCAAATAACTTTTGGCAGACGTATTCTTCCAATTTCTCTCTGTTTCGGTGACCAACCCATATTTTTTCAAAGTGCCTAAATCGGCATTTGCTTGAAACGAAAAGCACCCAAACTTATAAGGGACGAAGTAATAACTTGGCTCATTTTGTTTTTGGGACAAAATAAATAGCAACTTTTGTAACTGAAGCTTCTCCAGTTGATCCCCAAATAGTTCGAGAATTGAAAGCACTATTTTTCTTCTATAATACATATTACAAAAATAAAGTCAAATATTAAGTCGTTAACACTTGGTTCATTTTATTAATTGCACCTTCCATATCGTCCCAAACATTTCTCACATCTTCCTTTTTCTTCCTTGTGCATCAAAAGGGGTGTAATCTAAATCATCCATTCCTAAATGAAAGCTGGAAGCAATATGGTCTTTTATTATTCATAGGCAAGCCAGATGTTCTTCTATAGTGTAGTGGGCCATTTGTTTCTTCTTACCGAAAATCACAACCGATGACCCATCAATTTTTAACCCCACATAAAGGATGTTTTGTAATTTTCTTCCAATATTGCAAAGGGAATGAATTCTTCCTCAATTAAATAAAAATCAAGCATGAAGCTACTAACGCAATTTTCCTTTCTTCTAATATTCTTTGCAACAATGGGTTGCAACGGTCCGATTGGGGTATCTTCAGAGCAATTGGAAAGTTTTGAATCCAAATTAACAGCATCAGATTTTTTCTGGCAAAGCAGGTATGGAAGCTATATTGATTTTCAATTCAAGCCGGACGGAATCGTAAACGCGCTTATCAATGGGAAAGCCGATTCTAAAGTGAGTGGGAAATGGTCATTTGACGTTGATAGCGGTGAATTACAAATTGCCTGGGAAGGAGGTAGGCAATACGCTTCCACAATAAAGCATATTGATGCCAACTGGGGTAAAATTACTTTTGCATCTAAAATTCACGAATTTGGAGACAAAACTTTAACAAGATTAAAGCTTTTGGATGACAGGTTTAATGCGGAAAAATGAAAGGCTATTTGAGTGGCTCATAGTCAAAAGCATTTCGTGTTGACTTCATTTCTAACATAGTCTAAAAAAAAGGAAGCCAAGTAAAGAAACCCCATTTATACAGGATCTTTTACTTGGCTTGCCAAAATACGATTAAGAGTAAATTACTTACGCTTATTCTCCAGCGCTATCCTGCGCAGCAAATACACGTTTCAATAATGCTGAAGTTCTTTCTGCAGGATTTTCACGTATGGCTTTTTCTTCCTGGGCTACAAGTTGGAAAAGACCATTTATCGCCATCTGCGTAACATAAGCATTCAAATCCGGGTCTAGCTTACGCGAAGTAGTTGGGAAAGAATTGTACCTACCTACCAGGTCACCATAATATTTAGTGGCACCCACCTGATTCAAGGACTCCTGAACGTGGGGTTGAAACAAGGCTGTTAATTTCTCGGTAGTTGTTCTTTGTAGGTATTGGGTTGCAGCATCATCCTGCCCCTTCAATATATTCCAGGCATCCGTAATGGTCATTTGCTTGATCGCTGCAATAAAAATAGGCTTAGCCTCTTTGGCTGCACTCTCTGCTCCCCTGTTTATGGTCATGATTACCTTATCTACTTCAGACCCTAGGCCAATATTTCTCAATGTAGACTCTACTCGCTGAACATCTTCAGGAAGTGCTATTCTTATCAAGTCATTTTTAAAAAAGCCATCTTCGGTTGACGCAAGATTTGCTCCCTCGGTCACTCCTTTGATCAAGGCTTCTTTGAGCCCATTTCCTACTTCATTTTCTGTAAGTGCCGATTCACTGGCCGCAGCCAAAAATTTATTCACATCTGCTGTAGTACATCCTACCAATGAAAAGATAACTAATGCAAAAAGTATATTGGATAAACGCTTCATTTTTGTTTTTTTAATTGAAAGTATTTTCAAGAATTCAGAAAGTCAATTACTATGCCAGATTTCCCCCATTTAAAACGTTAACGATAACTCTTGGAAACCTTTAAGCTAAACGTTATAAAGACCTTTTATTATTTAATCTGGTCCATTTTAACTTCAATCTCCTGAATTAAAATCTCTTGTCCCTTGAGACTTAAATGTCCATGATCAATATAATTGGACACATCCTTTGAAAATTCAGAAAATTCAGGCCTATTGAAATTATAAGTGCGCAATAAGTCACTCTTTTTCACATTTGTTCCAGACAAAATATCCTCCCAATAATGATCCATTTCATCACTGTGAGCTTGATAAATCGGATAGGGCACTGGATGAAAATAAATGAAAGTTTGAATATTATTGCTTTGCAGTAAAGTCAATAACTTCTTAAAATCCCTTCGATGATTGCTTCCGATTTTAAATTCATTTACCCTAACATTGTTCACTTCTTCGGCTATTCTTCCTGCCACATCCTCCACTCTAAAGAGCGTTTCAAACGCATTGCTCCCATTTGTTCTGTACTGATTTTTAGGGTATTTGCTGGGCCATAAGTCAAAATTTCTAATAAGCCCCAGTCCATAAACCCTAAGAAGATTAACGGATCCGTATGCTTTCCAGTAAGTGTCTGGATTCATAAAATCCGTCTCCTCGGGGCCCGTATCAGTCGTCACGTAAGGGTGGATACAAACGATTGCTTCTTTTATTGTCCCATTATTCTGTAATATATTTGTTGCCAAAGACAAAAGATTATTCATCCTTGCCCCCATAATACTGACATTAAAATAATTTTTATCAGGAATGGATTCCGGATTAAGATTGGCAGAAAGGGAAGGACCGAGAATCATCCCATCAAAATGCTGTGGGACATGGTTAAAAGTCATAAGGTATTTTGAAAACCGCTCTTCTCCGTAAACCCTAACCTTGTCTTTATCTCTGATTCCATACAAGCCAAAAACATCCAAGAAAATATTTAGAAAGCCAAAAACCAATAAGGCCCCGACACAACTAAGAAGTAAAATCAGAAGATATTTTTTGAATTGTTTTTCCATAGACTTAAAAATCAAAGTATAAAAAGTCATTTTTAACAATGGAATTAAGGTAAATCACATTGAGCAAAAACAACAAGACATTTAATATCAAATAGGTAACGGAAGGCTTAAGTCTTCTACCCATTTCAATGGCATTCGGCACAAAAAGCAACACTACACCCGCAATCCAAACTGGGAGGTCATAGTAATTGCTTACCAAATAAAAATCCTTCAAGCCAGGTACTTTACTAAACATTCTGTGCAGCATTTCTAAGGAACTGCCCCAGGAATCCGCCCTAAAAAACACCCAAGTAATGTTTACAAAAAAGAAGGTCAATAAGAGTGCAGGGATTTTCGGCAAAGCCAATCCCAATTTCGACCATTCCCGGTGAATCACAAGCGCAATACCATGTAAAAACCCCCAGAACATAAAAGTCCAACCGGCCCCATGCCATATCCCCCCAAGGAGAAATGTAGCCATAAGGTTTAAGCTGGTTCTAAAATTTCCTTTCTGATTTCCTCCCAATGGGATATAGACATAATCCCTAAGAAACCTGCTTAAGGTCATGTGCCAATTTCTCCAAAAATCCTTAATACTAAGGGATTTATAAGGAGAGTTGAAATTTTGGGGGAGTTTTATGTTGAATAAAAGTCCAAGCCCAATAGCCATGGCTGAATAACCACTAAAATCAAAATAAAGTTGTAATGAATAGGCCAGGGAGGAAGCCCAGGCTTCCACGGACCCCAATGAGGTAATATTGGCATATCCTTTGTTAGCTATTTGAGCAAAACTATCAGCTATTACTATTTTCTTAGCCAACCCCATCATGAAAATGAATATTCCTCTGGAAAGGTTGTCGTAATTTAAATAGGTCAGGCGAGGATTCCTGAACTGCCCCATCATTTCAGTATGATGAACAATGGGTCCAGCTATCAACTGAGGGAAAAAAGAAACGAATAAACCATAAGAAAATAGGTTTTTTTCCTTCTTGGTACCCTTATAACAATCTACCAAGTAAGCGATTTGCTGAAAAGTATAAAAAGAAATGCCTAGAGGTAATACCAAATTGAGGTAACCTAGAGAAAGGTCAGGGATAAAATTTAGGTTATAGATTAAAAAATCGGTGTATTTAAAGAATATTAATGCCAATAAATTTACAGAAATGCCAAATACAAGCGTTTTTTTACTTCCTGGGAAAATTCTTTTTGAAATTAAATAATTGAATGCTATGGAAATAAAAATTAAAACGAGGTAGGCTGGGTTCCACCAGCCATAAAAGAACAAGGAGCAAAGTAAAAGCCACAGACCTATAAAAGGTGATTTAAGCTTTGGACCGAAAAAATAAAAAACGAATATAGTTATAGGTAAAAATCCTAAAAGAAATTCAAAAGAGTTAAATAACATTTTATTTGAAGTTCAGCAAAAAAGTCTGGAAAATATTAAAACGTCGAACATTATCAATGTCAAGAAGTTAATAAAAGTCTTAACTTGAATAGGGATACTTAACCTTGAATAGAAGCCTTTTAGGGGTCAACCAAATTAATCTTGCCATTCAGTTCAATTTAACTGTTTCCATATGATCAAGCATTTTGACCATTAATTAACGATAGAAGTAAATCTAACTAAATGTGGTGATTTCTTGAAATAAAACAACCAAAAAAATAAATTCTCAGTTTTAAATTTTATTTCAATACAAATATAAACTATTTAATTCTAAATTGTAATAAAGATACTTATGCATCTCTCCTTTCAAAAAGCCTTCTATGCGCTTGCTTTTGTATTCCTTCTTTTATTTGCCATGGTTTTGGCAAAAAGTGTTTTAATATCTTTATGTTTTGCCCTTTTGCTTTCCTTTATTCTTCATCCATTGCATAACATGCTTATGCGTAAAGGAGTCCCCATCATAGTCGCTGCATTTCTGGTCTTAATCACTTTTTTTCTGGTAATAATTGGCGTATTTACCTTTTTCTCGGCAGAGATCATTTCACTCTCAGATGAATTGAGCAATTTCGGAGATAAATTGATGAATTTATTTACTGATTCAATAGGTTACCTAAATGAAAATGTAAGTTTTTTAGGTAATCTGGAAAAAGAAAAAATACTTAATGATGCCAAAGCTTGGGCAAAGGATGGCGCATCTGAAATGTTGGGCACCACTTTTAGTAGCACGACCAGTTTTTTCACAGGCCTTTTCACCACTATTATCTACACCTTTTTATTTCTGATTTACAAAGAAGGACTGGTATCTGCCTTTAAGCGTTTTGCACCCGAAAACCATAAATCAGAATACCTCAACATGCTCAAAAAGATCCAGTTGGTTGGTCAAAAGTATTTATCTGGCATGCTCACCTTGATTATTATCCTCGGGTTTGCCAATAGCACTGGCCTGTGGATCATAGGTCTTGATAATCCTTTCCTTTTTGGTTTTCTAGCTGCCTCACTCTCCATTATTCCATACGTAGGCACCACTATAGGAGCCAGTATTCCTGTATTGTATGCCTTTATGTCCAAAGATGAACTATGGGTCCCTCTTGCTGTAGCGATTATGTTTTGGCTTATTCAGGTTATTGAAAGTAACTTTCTAAGTCCAAAAGTAGTTGGGAACAGTGTTAATATTAATGCCTTGGCAGCTATTTTGAGCTTAATTATAGGGGCTTCAGTTTGGGGTGTGGCAGGTATGATCTTGTTTCTTCCTTTCGCAGCCATGCTCAAGGTAGTTTGCGATCATTATAAACCGCTCCAACCTTTGGGTATGTTATTGGGAGATGATCAATTCAACGATAAGAGCAATAAATCGCCTTCCTGGTTCTCAAAGATTAAGGATAAATTTTAATTCGCAGTTTTCTCCTTAATTTACTCCTCTTCAAAAAAAACCTTAAAATTTAACCCAATCAAAAGCCTGAAATTTTAGTCAGTTTTTCGATTGGGTTTATTTTGTTTTAGCTTATGGGTAAGCCTTATTTTTGTTCAGAAAGATAGGTAATCAAAGAAGCGAACTCTTCATAAGACAGGGCATTGGCCAATCCCACTGGCATCATAGAATTCTCAAGCTCCTTCCGCTCCTTAATATTCTCCGTTAAAATAGTGAACGCTTGCCCTGCAATATTTCGGATAACAATACGCGCTGCACTTTCTGCAGTTACGAAGCCTACATAAGATTTATCATCTTTGGTGGAAACCATTACCGTCGCAAATCCTTGAGAAATTGAAGCGTTGGGTTTTAAAATGGATTCAGCAATTTGCTCTCTGCTCATGATGCTACCAATTTGACCCATAAAGGGTCCTTTCATTTGCTCATCAGAAGAAATACTGTGACAAGCCTTGCAACCTTGTTGTTGAAATATTGCTTTTCCCTTAACCGCTTCTCCTTTCACTTCCTGCATCGCCAAAAGAATGTCTTCTATGGAAGAGGCTCCCACCTGACCTTTTTGATTTTTTATCTTTTCTAAATCAACGTCTGGTTCCTCTATAATTTCAGTGACAGCGAAATCACCTCCAAATTCAGTGATTCCCATTCTGTTTTTTTCGTTGAGCATTGCGATCAAATCTTTTTCACTTTGAGAACCATTGTCCCAAAGCTTCTTGAATAGTTCTTTGATTTGTGCCGATTCAGACCACAACACGGATTTGTAATAAGGGCCATGCGTATCAGGTCGGGTTCCCCACCACCAAGAGCCATTATAGGGTGCTTCTTTGGTATACAGTCTTGCCAAAGTGGTCAATATACCTTGCTTCAATTCAAGGTCCTCTGTACCTGCTCCATTGAATTTAGCAATCAAACCAGCCACAGCTGCTTTAGAATGCATATACCGCAAGGCCCATAGCCCCAATTTAGAATTCGCAGAACCTACAGCAGCTACGCTTTCCTCATCCGCATCCAATTTAACCAGTGCTCTTACGGCCAAATGAGGCAATATTATGTCAGCGTTGGGTGTTGCATGAGGCCCTTCTTCTCCATAGGTTGGCGCATGGAAGGAGTCAGGAACTTGGGTGGTTAACAATTGAGGAATGGCAGCCTTATCCCCAATGCGCCCCAAAGCAATTATAGCAGCGGCTTTTACTCTCACAGATGGATCATCCAATGCCTCTACAAATGGCGCTATGGTTAACTTTGCTATAAAATCTTTGCGATCAGTGATTGCTCGGATTACATATTCTTTAAGCTGAACATCATTCATTAAAGTCAACAACTGAGGTACCGCATCTACCCCTTTAATCTGGGTATAGGCATACATGGCCGCTACTCTGGAATAATCAGGAGCATCTTCATCAGTGGCCAGATCCCAAATCTCCTCTGTTTCTTTTTCAGTCCCTCTATTAATCAGTTCTTGTTGTGAATAAATCCTTATGGTGGCACTATTTTCTTTGAGCAAATCCACTAAATCATCAGTACCTAAAGAAGGAAGGTCAGGTACTTCACTGAATTCCAATACTTTTGGAACTACTCTGATCACATATCCTTTACTGTCATTTCCTGAATAACCAGCCCCATCCCAGGCAGCCATAAACATCCTTCCAGATCCATCAATGTCCAGGTCAGTAACTTGAGGTAGTTTGAAAAATGGTTCTTCCGCCTGTGTATAAGAAGGACCGTCTTCGGTCACTTTGTGAATAAACACCTGACTTCTACCCCAATCTGCCATCAGTGGGTTATTGTTGTATTTTGAAGGCCAGTGATCATCCTGCAGGTATAAGGCTCCCGTACCCGATCCACCTCCAACATCAATAAGTGCCGGAATGATCTCTTCTGTAAAGTTTTTAAACAAAACAGGGTAGCCATATTCACCTGACTGAATTTGATGAATAAAACGAATGTTCCATCCCCCTCCATCATTGGTATTACCCCGGGTAAACATATTCATGTAGGGATCGATGGCAACATCGTATATGTTCCTTAGTCCATGGGTATATACTTCCATTTCGGTACCATCAGGGCGAACCCTTAAAACACCACCACCAAGCATGGTTAATTCAGTCCCTTCTCTATCTACTGCCCCATGAAAACCGAAATCACCAACTGCTATATAAATCCATCCATCTATCCCAAGGCGAATTCCGTTGGTGGCATGATCTGTTCCTCTACTTTGTAGAAATTTAGGTGAGCTAATGTGCTGTATAATTGGCTTTGACGGACCATCTGCAATTCCGTCGCCATCTTTATCCTCAAACACTACCAAATCCATACCAGTAGCCAAACTGTCTTCCATTGAAAACACCGTATGAAGAACAAATAATTTATCTCCGAGAGAAATAATCCCCCTTGGATTGTCCACGGCTGCAAAAACGGTATGTGTATCTGCCTGCCCATCGTTGTCATTGTCGATTAATTTAACAATTCTTCCTTTGCCTGGCGTTTTCCCTAAGGAACCAATGGCATCCACCCCTACGTAGACTTCCCCATAAGGAGATACTGCGAGACAGGCGGGACTTGGCGTTATATCCGGACCTGAAAAAAACTGGATGGCTAAATCTTCAGGCCAATCTAAGGCTTGGCTCAGAGAGTCTAAGGATGGGGAAGTTTGTGATTCTATTATTTCAACCTTCTTTTCCGGCTTACAGGCCAAAAAAACTACCAGTAGGGAAAATAGGAATAGGGATTTTTTCATTGGGTTTAAGTTTTTTGTAAAACCAAAATTATACAAAAAGCAAAGCCCATCCAAAAGTTGGAATGGGCTTTGCTTTAAAAAACACATTTATTAATAGCACACAGAAGCGATTAAAGCTCCGATACTTATAGGTGAAGTCCACATTCAGTCTTCGGGCTGTTGTTCCATCGCCCACTTCTGTCTGCTCCCGGAACGGTACAATGCTTACACCCGATAGAGTGATATCCAAAAGCGATTAGGGGATGAAAGGGTAGTTCATGTTTCTTGATATAAGCATCTCTCTCTTCCTCGGTGACATCCAATAATGGATAAAACTTGAGAATCCCTCCTCGTTCTTCAAAGATATCCAACGTGGACCGGTGATCACTTTGCCAACTCATTAAACCTGAAACCCAGACTGAAAATCTACTTTTAATTAACTCAAGTGGTTTCACTTTATTGATAGAGCAGCACAATTCCGGATCAGTCTTCCAGGTGGTATTCTTACTCGTATATTCATGATCTTCTTTACCGGCACTGACAGATTCCACATTCAAACCGTACAACTCTGTCAATTTTTTCCGATACTCAAGTGTTTCAGGAAAGTGATAACCCGTATCAATGAAATAAATCTTTTGCTGTGAATTTCCTTTAGAAAACACGCTCAACAATAAAGCTGAAGTTGCCGCAAAAGAACTGGTTAGCATCACATCGCCTGCATCAAAGTCATTGTATAGCTGTTTCACACGCTCCTCTACCGATAATTCCCGGTACTTTTCATTGAGGACTTTTATCTCTTCTTTTGAATAAACTTTTTTTGAAATCAAGGATTCCTGCATGCCAGGTGTTTTTTATTATTCTACAAAACCTACCAACTTGGTATGGTATTAAATTTTTGTAAAAATAGCAATTAAATTCTAATATGCAATAGCCTAAATTTTAAATATGAGTGAATTCCGTCAGGCAGTTTTAGGAGTAAAACTTTTTTTACTTATATAAACCAAAATTGAAACCATCAAGCCTACCAAAGACATTAAAGCAAAGGAAGCCTTTAAACCCGTCCACTCGGCAATGAAACCAATCAGAGGTGGGCCTAACAAAAATCCAAAAAAGGAAATGGTAGAAACCATTGCTATGGCAATTCCAGTTGGTAAGGATGTAGAATTTGCGGCAAGGCTAAAACAAAGAGGTACGATGGCAGCTGTTCCTAGCCCAACCATCAAAAAGCCAATAATGACCGTATAGACATATGGATAGGCTATAGACAAAATTAAACCAGCAAAAATCAAGATTCCAGAACCTTGCAATACAACAATCATCCCAAAACGATGTGCCAATTTATCCGCAGCAAACCTACCGATGGCCATAGACCCCATGTAAGCAATGTACCCAGTAGGAACCAAATAGGCTGGGGCTAGTACTACCTTGTTCATATAGACGCCAGACCAGTCAAACATACACCCTTCACACATCATCCCACAAAACCCGACCATACCTAATTTAAGAAGTGTTTTATCAGGTTTTCTCCAAACTAGTCCCCTCACTGAATTTGTTTTGTCTTGAACTTCAGTTACAAACCCGTTTCGAAAGGTGAAGATTACAAAAATACCCACCAATGAAACAATTGAATAATGTTGAAAAGGGGATAATTGCAAATAGACCATTAGGCCACCGATCCCTGCTCCGGCAAAACCGGCCAAACTCCATAAACCGTGTAAGGAACCTAAAATATTTCTACCATAATCCTTTTCTAAGTTTAGTGCTTGGGTATTTAATGAAATATTCATCATATTCCCTATCATACCAAAAATGAACACCATCACAGTCAGGAAAAAGGCATCCATTGAAAACCCAATTCCAACCAGTACCAAAATATACAAGGACAAGCCGACCATCACCACCGACCTGCTACCAAATTTCACTACCGCCCAGGTAGCAAGAGGCAAGGCAAGTAAGGAACCAAGTGGAAGGCCCAATAGAACAGAACCAAGTTGTCCTTCACTCAAAGAAAATTTTTGCTGAAAATCGGGAATCCTGGACGCCCAGGATGAAAAACACAAACCTGTAAGGAAAAAGAAAGCGCCTGCTGATATCCTTCTTGTTTTTAATTGCACCATGAATCTTAAATAATTCACAAAGGTAATAGAGAAAACCAATGAATAGCAAAGGTCAATTTTAACTTTTTGTGAACCTTTAAATAAACCATAATTGCTACTTTAGAGTTACTTAATTAGTTAATCGGTTATTAATTGAATTCCTGAGACTTTTCTCACTCATTTCAATGGCTACCACATCATTTACCAAAGAACCAAAATCCATAATGGAATTCGTAATTGCAGGCACCACCATCGCTCTAGCCATAATCTTAATAAGAATCATTATTAAAAAAGTTTTTGATTGATACGTATGGATATGCAATACCGCATGATTATACTTGTAGTAATTAATACAGTATCGAATTAATTCGACCTCTATGCCATGAATGCATCAAAGGAAATCGTTTCCATTACTTTTTTTCAATATCCAAAAAAAAATCGCTGGTGGGCATTTAATCAAATGCAATTGGCCCTCTCTCCATTAAAAAAAGCCAAGGGTAAAAAATTCTTCAAACTAATGGGAACAGGTGGTGGTTATGGATTTTCGCTAAAGCCAGACCTTTCAACCTATGCTTTACTGATGGTATGGGAAGACCTGGAGGCAGCGAAAAACTTCAGCTTGTCCGAAAGTTACCTAAGATTTAACCAACAATGTGTAAGTAATTTCACTTATTGGATGCGTTGCATTCAAAGCCATGGCACCTGGCAAGGATCAAATCCATTTACTCCCTCAAATGAAAAAATAGATGGGGCCATGATGGTGATAACCAGGGCTCGGGTTAGAATCCAGAAAGTATTTCGATTCTTAAAGTCTGTCCCTAAAACAAGTCTCGCTATTGAAAAAGCCAAAGGTTTGATCTACACAAAGGGTATAGGAGAATGGCCGATAATAGAACAGGCCACTTTCAGTTATTGGAACAGTCGTGAGCAAATGGAAAATTACGCCTACAACTCCGATCATAGAGAGGTTGTTAAAAAAGTAAAAGAGGAAGGCTGGTATAAAGAAGAACTATTTGCGAGATTTATCCCTATTAAATTAAACGAAACCCCTGAATAAGGATCTAATGGATTTCAATAAAACCAGATTGGCTCCTACCCCTAGTGGTTATCTTCATTTGGGAAATGTCATTTCTTTTATCATTACAGTAAGCCTGGCCAAAAAGCATGGGGCAAAAATACTACTTCGGATTGATGACTTAGATCAGAAAAGGGTTAAATCGGAGTACATACAAGATATTTTTGACACCATCGATTTTTTAGAAATATCTTATGATGAGGGGCCACGAAATATAAAGGAATTTAAACAAGACTATTCTCAAGTTCATAGACAGGAATTGTACAGCGCCGTTATCGAAGAATTAAAGGAGGAGAACTTGGTTTTTGCCTGTGATTGTTCCCGAAAAACCTTGTTAAAAAAACACCCAAAGAGATGGTGTACAGGAAGCTGTCTTCACCGCAACTTACCCTTTTGGAATAACCAAACTTCACTAAGATTGGTTACCCAAAAGGAAGTACCAATTCCTATAAACCTTTATTCAAAAGGACAGACGATTTATCAACTACCTGGTGCACTGGAATTTTTTATGCTTCAAAAAAAAGACCGCTTCGCAAGCTATCAATTGGCCTCCATGACCGATGATTTAAGCTATGGAGTGGATCTTATTGTCCGGGGGATGGATCTTTTGCCATCTACTATAGCACAGGTATACCTCTCCAATCAGTTAAAAAACAAGCGTTTCAGTGCCAATTCATTTTATCATCACCAGTTATTTAAAGAAGAAGGAAAAAAACTATCAAAATCCAATGGCAGCTATTCCATTCAGCAAATGCGTAAAGCAGGAATGAATAAAGAAGCCATTTACCAATTGGCAGGAAAACACCTGGGATTGGAATATCCGGTTACAAATATTGAGGAGTTTTCAAGTCATTTCCTTCTCCCTATCAATCAATCATCAAAGTCGGGAATCGTTAATAATTCTCCACCATTCAAAGAGGATTGATGGGCAACAATTCCAGGAACAGTATAGGCAAGCGCTTCATAAATATTCACTTTAGGCATCCTTTCCTCGACTATTGATTGGATAAATTCATGGGTAATAAAAGTATGGGATCCATCATGCCCACTATTATGCCTCATCGATTCTGGTAGCATATCCGTTTTCCACCATTCAGGGATCTCGTAAGGTTCAACTTTATTTCTCGTATGTTCAAAGCCAGCATCATCTTTTCCCATTTCTGATGCATTGGTCACTAAAGTCGGCTCATTAGAATGTCCTGTAGGAAGATAGAAACTCATTTTCTCACCCCGCCATTCTCCTCTTTCAGCATTTCTTAATGCCCCTTTCCAGTTGACTTCTACCCTAAAAGGATGCCCCTGATCTGTTTGAAAAAAAGCTGTTTCATTCCAAAATGGATTGTTGTAAGGATTACCTTTCAACAAACCATCCCCTTTGCCATACCCTAGGCAGCTTACTTTTTTTAGCCTTTCCCCTGTAACACTGATTAGCAAAGCCGTGCAATGCGTGGGATAATTCATTGGAGCCAGACCATGCCTCCATGTGGGTTTCCCATCCTCAAACCAAAGCACTTCTAAACCTGGATGGTTGTATTCTGCTGCTGCGCTAAAGATCTCACCAAAACGGCCCTCTTCATAAAACTTCCTGGCTGAGATTGTCCCCTGCATGTAGACACTGGTTTCTGCCATCATAAAGTTTTTACCAGTTTTCAATACTGTTTCCTTTATTTCCTGACATTCCTCAATTGACATACCCAGTGGAACGGCACACAATACATGTTTCCCCGCTTTCAAGCTTGCGATGGTATGCCTTGCATGGTCCGGGGCAGGTGTTGCCAGAAAAACGGCATCTATTTTCGGATCTTTTAATAACTCGTCAAGGGAATTATAGCTTTTTTCACATTTGTAGGTTTTCATAAGGTGATTTCTCCGGTCCTCCCTAAGGTCACTAACGGCCTCTACGATACAGTTAGGCTGCTCATGAAAAAAGAACGAAGCACCGAATCTTCCACCGATTATTCCTATTCGTACTTTTTTAGTAGCTAAAAAATCATTAGAAAAAGCATGAATTGGTGCGATTCCGGCCAATCCCGTGATAACACCTGCTTGTTGAATAAATTTTCTTCTTTTCACAGTGAAATGGGTAAAATGATAATTGATTAAAACATGGCTCTCTAATTCAAGAAACCGAATATTTACTTTAAATATAAACTTTTTATAAAGGCTGCAACCTTCTTGATCAGCAGAAATCAATCCGAAATAGGCGAAATATAAACCCTAATGGGATAAAATTACTTCCTGAAAAAGCTCAGGCTAGGCTATTGCGAACCCAATGTATAATGCGACTTTAAAAATAACAAAGACAATTGAAAACCAAACAACGTTTTGTGTAAGTGGTAAACCAACTTCAAAAAAATTACTTTAATTATTGGGTAAATAATGTAATTTTCTTTTTATTAAAAGATTATAATTAACAATAGACAATCCCACTTCAATAATGATAGCCAAAAATCTCCAAATAAAATCATTAGGGCTGATTCTGTTCCTCATATTGGGGATTTCCTGTAAGGAAAACAAAAAAGAACCAGAATCAGTGACCGCTTTTGATCAGTTATCAGAAGAAGAAAAACGAAATCCTGAGAATGCACTGCTGGGCATTACAGTGAACGAAAAATTACAGGCCTCCCTGTTTGCTGCTGAACCTACACTTACGAACCCTACAAATATTGACATTGACCATAAAGGTCGGGTGTGGGTTTGTGAGGCGTACAATTACAGGCCGGCACTAACAGGAAATGAAACCAAACCAGAAGGGGATCGAATATTGATCTTGGAAGATACTGATGGAGACGGCACTTCAGACAAAAGCACTGTTTTCTACCAATCACCCGATTTAAACGCCCCTTTAGGCATCTGGGTCATGGGAAATCAGGTGATAGTCTCTCAAAGTCCATATGTATGGCTACTCACTGATACGGACGGGGATGACAAAGCAGATAAAAAGGAAGTGATTTTTAAGGGGATTGGAGGCGAACAACATGACCATGGCATGCATGCATTTGTATTTGGTCCAGACGGAAAATTTTACTTTAATTTTGGCAATGCGGGAGGAACTATCACTGACAAAAATGGTGACGTTTTAAAAGACAAGAAGGGCAAGGCCATAAATACTGAGAATTATAAACAAGGACTTGTCTTCAGGAGTAACCCTGATTTTTCAGAAATAGAAGTTCTTGGACAGAATTTCAGGAATAATTTTGAAGTAGCAGTGGACTCTTATGGCACCATGTGGCAGTCAGACAACGATGATGATGGCAATAAAGGTGTACGGATCAATTACGTAATGGAATATGGAAATTACGGCTATAAGGATGAGATGACCAATGCAGGCTGGCAAGCAAATAGAACCAATATGGAAAAAGAAATCCCATTGCAGCATTGGCATTTAAATGACCCTGGTGTAGTGCCAAACCTTTTACAAACTGGTGCAGGTTCCCCTACAGGTATGGTTGTTTATGAAGGCAGGACTTTACCAGAGGTGTTTTGGGACCAAATGATCCATACTGATGCAGGGCCTAATGTAGTAAGGGCCTACCCTGTGCAAAATGATGGCGCCGGATACAAAGCCAGTATAGAAAATATCATGGAAGGTGACAAGGACCAATGGTTTAGACCTTCAGATGTTTGTGTTGCCCCCGATGGATCAATAATGGTATCGGATTGGTATGACCCGGGAGTTGGAGGACATCAGGCGGGTGATTTAAACAGGGGTAGAATATTTAGAATCTCCAGTCCTGGAGAGGCTTATATAGTACCTACTAATGATCTCACTACATTAGAGGGAGCCATCGAAGCACTTTTAAACCCCAACCTTTCCATGCGTTATCAAGGTTGGAAAAACTTAAAAGCCATGGGTAATGACGCTTCACCAGCCTTAGAGAAAGTATTCAATGAGAACCAAAATCCAAGATTCAAGGCCAGAGCCTTATGGTTGCTTTCTAAATTAGAGGGTACCAATATGAAGTACATAGAAAAAGCCTTGGAAAGTGAAAACCCAAACCTTAGAATTACAGCATTCAGAGCAGCTAGGCAAACTAGTATTGACCTTGGGCCTATAATGCAAAAATTAGTGACTGATAAAGATCCACAAGTAAGAAGAGAGGTCGCCATTGCTTTGAGAGATTATGATACTGATCAGGCAGCCGAATTGTGGACAACCTTAGCCTTGCAACATGATGGTAAAGACCGGTGGTACTTAGAAGCTTTAGGAATAGGTGCTTCAGGCAATTGGGATAAATGCTATACAACCTGGCTAAATAAAGCTGGAAAGGAATTAATTAATAGTAAAAACGGGCAAGACATCATTTGGAGGTCCAGAACTGGAGAAGCCATTCCTGAACTTGCCATTTTGGCTTCAGATGCCAAAACACCACTGGAAGACAGGTTGAGGTACTTTAGGGCTTTTGACTTTAATCCTGACCAAAAAAGAAAATCAAGTGCTTTATTAAAAATGCTTGAAAAAGATCAATTGGCTAAAGAAGGTCAGGAGACGAACAAGGAGCTAATAAAGCTTGTCCTGACCCATCTTTCCCCTTCCTATTTGCAAGGATCCCTTCTTGCTCAAGAAGCCCTAACAAACGTCTTAAATGAAACCTATGGCACAGAGGATTACCTGGAATTGGTTCAAAAATTCCACGTCTCTTCAGAGAATCCACGTATTTTGGAAATGGCAATCCTGGAAAATGATAATAATACAGGAAAAACGGCTGCGACCTTATTACTTGGCCAAGGTGGAAAAAAAATAATTCTTAAGGAGCTTTATAGCGGAGATGAAAAGAGGATTTATCCGACATTGACGGCTTTAAGCGGAATCGGAAACAATGAATCAATTGCTATTATAGAAGAAATTACATTTAATTCTGATTTACCCATTGTCGTAAGAAAAGAAGCTGTTTCTGCTATTGGAGGAAGCTATGGCGGGGAAGATCGAGTACTGGAATTGCTAAAAGGGGGAGAAATCCCAGAAAATCTTATTGCATCGGCTGTTTCGGGAGTAAGCCGTGCATGGAGAAGAAACATCAGATCGGAAGCAGCAAGTTATCTGGACAACTCAAAAGATGAGGACAACCCGCTTCCTTCAATGAGTGAGTTGATGGCCATGAAAGGTAGTGTAGAAAAAGGATTAGTTGTTTTCAAAAAGAATTGTGCTGTTTGTCACCAGGTTGGCAAAACAGGAATGGATTTCGGTCCAAAACTTTCAGAAATTGGTAGTAAACTCTCTAAGGAGGCTCAATTTATTTCTATCCTCCATCCTGATGCTGGAATTAGTTTTGGCTATGAGGGATACCTTATCCACATGAAAGACGGAAGCACTTTAGGGGGTATCATTACCAGTCAAACCGAAACTGATATCGATTTAAAATTACCTGGAGGCAACACCATGTCCATTAAAACAAGTGATATGTCTTCGATGAAACAAATGGAAAACTCAATGATGCCATCTGGATTAGAGAAATCGATGAATCCACAGGAACTGGTAGACTTGGTAGCCTATTTAATGTCCTTAAAAAAAGAAAGCTAAGGAGTAAAATAAACCCTGAATAAAAAAGGGAGCAATTGTACAAAGACAACCCTAACCAAAAGAACTAAGGTTGTTTATTCTTAAAAAGATCAAAAAAATGAAAAATCTAAACAATAGACGAAAAGTGTTGAAAAAAATTGCCGGAACAGGGCTAGCAAGTATGCTTGTACCTTCATTGTCACACAGGCTATCAGCAGCTGAATCGAACCTCCCTATAGGCTTAAAAGGTAAAGTTAATCATTCGGTATGCAGATGGTGTTACAATGACATTGAATTTGAAGACTTGTGCAAGGGTGCAGTGGAGATTGGTTTGAAGTCCATTGAACTGGCAGGACCTGAAGAATGGCCAATTCTATCCAAATATGGTCTTTATTGTGCAATGCCATGGGGGGCAGGATTAGGCATAGAGAAAGGATGGAATAATCCGGAACTACATGATGAATTGATCAAAAGTTACACAGAAGTAATTCCAAAAGTTGCCGCTGCTGGTTACAAGCAAATTATTTGTTTTTCAGGCAATAGAAATGGTTTGGATGATGATATAGGCATAACCAACTGCGCAATGGGGTTGAAAAAGATTATGCCTATAGCAGAGGAGCATGGTATCATAATGAGTATGGAACTGCTCAACAGTAAAGTAAATCATAAAGATTACCAGGCTGATCACACTGCTTGGGGCGTGGCATTATGTAAGGAAGTCGGGTCTGACAACATGAAATTATTATATGACATCTACCATATGCAAATTATGGAAGGCGATGTAATAGCAACAATAAATGAATACCATCCCTATATCTCCCATTACCATACAGGAGGAGTACCAGGTCGAAATGAAATAGATGAAACCCAGGAATTATATTATCCAGCTATTGTCAAGGCGATTATGGACACCGGTTATAATGGCTACATTGGACAGGAATTTATTCCCAAAAGACCGGATAAATTGGCTTCTTTAAAACAAGGTGTAGAGATCTGTGATATTTAATTCCGAAATAATCCTTATAATCGAAAAGATCTCAAGTTCGGCAAGCAGAATGGTATGCAAAAAAAAGAGGCGTTGTGAATACAACGCCTCTTTTTTATACTATCGAAAAACAGAAACAATTCCAGATTATGCAATGGCTTCTTTATTGCATAATCTGGACTCAATTCATATTGATTTGGTTGTTGGAAAACATATTCTTTGCAATAGAAGGTTTTCTTTTGCTTTGCCGTCTTTTGACCCTATTTGCATTTTTACCAGAAACTGAAGGGGAATTTTTACAATTGATTTTGACTTTCTCCAAGGTCTTCCTATCCATCCAAATACCGAGCACAGTGGCAATAATTGCGAGGGTAGGCAGCAAAACATGATCACTTAGCGAGTATCCGAAGAACACGATGGAAATAAACATTAATTTGACAACCACCAACACCAAGGATACCTGGTCATGCTGTAAACCCATTCTGATTAGAAAGTGATGCACATGACTTTTATCTGGCTTAAGGGGTGATTTGCCATTCATTGTCCTTTTAATAAATATTCTAACGGTGTCATATATGGGAACGATTAAAAAAGCAAGCCCTGCAGAAAAGGGAGCATTTAATTTTAACCCTTCCCAGGGAGCCATAAGACCGGTTTTATCAACAAATAAGATTACTAAAACGGAAAGACTAAATCCTACGCTAAGGGATCCAGTATCTCCCATAAATATTTTAGCCGGATGCCAATTAAATACTAAAAAAGCTAAAATTCCACCGACCAATGTAAAAGAAATAAGGCTATATGAAATCATCCCTGCTGTATAAAACCAAAAACCAAGGATACTCAAGGTAGCCAAACTTAAGGAACCAGCTAAGCCATCTGCGCCATCTATAAGATTAAATGAATTGGTAAGCACTAATATTGCAAAGAAAGTAATCGCAACACTAATAAAATAAGGAATTTCATAAATCCCCATAAAACCATACAGACTTGAGATCCTTATATCAGCCATTACAATAACGAAAAAAGCTGGAATTGACTGTCCAACCAACTTTTGTATGGCCGTCAATTCGATAAGGTCATCTCTTACACCAACTGAAAACATGATCGCAAGACCGACTAAGAAATAGCGTGTTTCAACTATTTGATCAAAACTAAGCCAAGCAAATAACCCAACGAAGGTTGCGAAAACAATCGCAATCCCCCCCATTGACGGGATACTACCTGCATGGATCCTCCTTCCTCCTGGTGCTTCGGTAAATTTGATTTTTTTAAGAATCAAAATCAACACTGGCGTTATTAAAAAACCAAAGAAAAATGAAGTAACTGTTGCCAGAAAAATATTCATAGGAAAAGAATTTTGACAAAAATACAAATAAGGATCTTACAATATTAAAATTTTGTGAAAAAATTTCATAAACTCTGTAAAATCTTAAACTTTATAATAGCTTCTATACCATTCTATAAATTGCCCAACGCCATAACTTAATGGCGTATTCGGCTTATAACCAAGCTCTTCTTCGAGAGGAGATGTGTCTGCGTAAGTAGCAGGCACATCTCCTGGCTGCATTGGAAGCATATTAAGATTGGCCTTCAACCCCAAACAATCCTCTATTTCCTTAATAAAATCCATTAAGCGGACAGGATTGGAGTTACCAATATTATAAACTGCATAAGGGGCTTTAGATTTACTAACATCACCTGTTTCTAAAGTCCAATTCAAATTTGGCTTTGGAGGATTGTCCAATACCTTCACTACTCCTTCTACTATGTCTCCAACGTAGGTGAAGTCCCTTTTCATCTCTCCATAATTAAAAACCTGAATGGGTTTCCCTTCAATTATAGCTTTAGTAAACAGAAATAGTGCCATATCTGGCCTTCCCCAAGGACCATATACCGTGAAAAAACGTAACCCGGTGGTAGCCAGACCAAAAAGATGACTATAAGTATGACCCATTAGCTCATTTGACTTCTTGGATGCTGCATAAACAGATACCGGGTGGTCTACATTTTGGCTGGTAGAAAAAGGCATTTCAGTATTCAGTCCATATACTGAACTGGAGGAGGCATAGGTAAGGTGCTCGACCTCATGATGCCTGCAAGCTTCTAAAATATTCCCAAAGCCGACTATATTGGATTGAATGTAAACGTCTGGGTTTGTCAAAGAATACCTCACACCAGCCTGTGCCGCTAAATTGACTACCCTATCAATTTTACGATCTTTAAATAGCTTGAATAAGCCTTCTTTATCTTCAAGTTTTAGTTGAACAAAAGTATAATTTGGATATTTTATACTTATAAGAGGTTTACCATAACTCATATTGTTTGGCTCTATACCAGTCTCTCTTAACCGATCGTTTTTTAGCCCAACATGGTAATAATCATTAATACTATCTATTCCTACAACCTCGTCACCCCTCTCCAAAAGCTTTTTCGCCAAATGCATGCCTATAAAACCTGCAGTGCCAGTAACCAAAATTCTCATATACTTCTCTTTATTAAAATTAAGAAAAGGATGTTTACTTATTAACACCCATTAAATATACCAAATTAATTGTTCCATGAAAAGACAACAAGTCTTTTCCTATTGGAAATGAAGCAGTACTTGCGGGATCGCTTTGCCACTGGTAATTTGTCCCGTTCACAAATTGAAACTGGGACCCTACTAAAAAGTTCTTCCATTGCCTGTTTGCCACCACTCCGGCAGTAAGATCTACCCAGGGTAACATTTTTTCATCCTGCCCAAATGCCCTGTAATAAAAATCCTGATGGTTGGCGATCCGTTCTACCATAATACCCAATTTGTTGAAACCTTCAACAACAGCAACTTCAAAAGTCTGGCTGTTACTTCCTGTACCGATACCTGATCCCAGCGCTTTCCCTCTGTTGGTAAAACCTCTCACTTGGTAATGTGTCGCCCAAGACGTTCTCCCTCCCAGTTCTTCATAACGAATATATCTGTTTACGGATTCCTGTTGATGGAGAATTTCACTTCGAATTTGGAGGTAGGTATTTTTCTTCGCTAAAGGAATTAGTTTTTGAAAACCCATTAAATAGGCCCGAGAATGCTCTGGATTTAAAATTGCATCCCGCCAATTCAAGGCATGGTCTCTTCTTCCGTATTCTGCATAAATTTCGAACTTTGCTTTTTTATTAAGAAACCTAAGAAAAAGCGTAGCCTGCTGGTCTCTTGCTTCACTATCAAATGCCACTGAGTTTCCGTCTTCGAAATACTCTATTTTCTGAAAAGCATCAAAAATGGGTAAATAATCTCTGAACTGAGTTCCTCTTTTCGCACTGTATTGCTGAAAAGTTCGAATAAAACCTAAATATAAACCAGGGACCCACTTGGGTTGATAATTTATGGTAATGGCATTTAGATACCTCCAATCCTCATCCAAGGGAAGAAAATATTTTTCATTGAGGGCATCATTTTGAGAGGCATTCATCCCTGAACTTTCTAGTCTACCTACAATCAGTTGGCCTTCAAAATGTCCCAAAAAAGTTTTTAATGGACGATGAGAGTTTAATGTAAGATGGGGAAAGCTTTCTGCATTTCCTGAGAAAGTCAGGGAGTTCCACTGACCAGGCCCCCACCAGATGGTGCGCGTAGAAACGCCTGTTTCAAAACCTCCAAACTTGGCTGTAAGACTCGATTGTCCCCACCAAACCCTACTGGAATTACCATTCCCAAGCAATTCAGGTCTATCATTATTATTCCAATAGTGAAACCTGTCTTCTAAAACCTTATTGGAGTAATCACTCCCAAAACCTTGGTAACTTTTGTTTTGAGCAAAAACATATTCTGGCTGAAGTTGTATATGAAGAAAACCCACACGCCCATATATCCCAGTGCTAAGGTATTGCTCGTATCCTCTTCCATTGTGCATGCCATAACCTCCATAGCCATATGGTCTTTTGCTATTGTAGCCCATATTAAATTGCACAGGTAAAAGCGATATTTCATAGCTCTTTTTTGAGCTATCATCAGGGTTAGCAAATAAGCTTTTGACAGAGAGATCTGGCCTTAAGCCTGCTTGTTTCAAGGAATCAATGTCATTAGAAAGCAATTGTTTCCTTCTTCCAAATTCCTCCAGTACAGGGCTCCCAGGTGCTAAATTCTGGGAGAAAGAATGCTCTATGCCCAAAAACATAAACACGAAAATCAGCCCGAAAGAGTATTGGTATTTCATTGTCATTTATTAATCCTGGATTAATTAGTTTTCAAGTTCCCCTAGACTAAACAACATAATTTCCCTGGTTTTATCAAAATCATGTTTTTCAAAAGAAATTAATGCTGTTTCAGTAACTTTTTTAATTGCTTCAGCCAATAAAGAGAAATCAGTCACTGTTATAGCGTATCCATGAGACCCCATATATTCAGCTATATCCAATTGATGGTTATCAATCCTTTCAGTATTAGGAACAATAATAACTTTCTTCCTGATTTCCAGCAACTTATAAATGGTCCCCGCCCCGGCATGACATATCACAATATCACTCTCATTATAATGCTTATCGATGTCTGGCACAAAAGTAAAAAATGGGAAATTTATAGGTTCATATTTTCCATCAGCTATTTGAAAAGTGAATTCAATACCTGAGGCCGAAAATGTTTCATCCATATACTTAATTAAGGAATCAAACCTCGTCGTCCCTACTGTGACCAATACTTTCATAACAATCCTGAATAAATCGCGTTAGGATAAAATTTTACTAAAGATTTATTTTGAATATAGAATTTATCAGCTATCCTATACATTACTTTTCCTGCATAAGATTGTGTTTCAAACCGAGACCAGGTTTCAATAAATATAATTTTTGAATTTTCCCTCTTAAATAACATCGAAAATGGAATAGCCAGCCCGGGTCCGGTAGAGATGACGGAAAGCACATTGTATTTCTTCCTGATTTTAAGAAAACAGGAAATGAAATTATAGTACTTTTTAGGTAATCTTACCAGGTTCATTAAAGAAAAGTATTTATTTCTAAATGGTGGTTGCTCAAAGGATTCTATAATCTTGGAATTATTTATGGATACACCACTTTCTGTAATTCCGATAAACTTAACATTTAAATCCAAATCTTCCATAGAAATGCTACCTAAAAACTTCTCCATTTGAGTCCTATGCCCTCCTGAACCGTAAATCAATAGTATCACTTTAGGTTTCATTATTTACCCATAATTTTATAAAAAAACCTATTTTTGAAATATTTAATGGCCAAAGGATCTTCTATTCTATCGATTTTTTGCTTCGCTGAGTCATTGTATCCATTGATATATTGTCTGGCATCCTCTTTTTTACCTGAAAGGTACATTCTTGCTGCCCCTGCCAATACATAAAAGTAAGGTACATGCCTCATGTAAGCAGACTTTCCATAGTACTCATAGCCAAATTTTGCTCCACGTTGCCTTAAACTCACTTCCAATTCTCTAAAAGATTGCACCTTCCAACCCATCATTATTGCTTTTGCTGCAGATACTGAATCCTGGGAAACAGAAATTGTATAGTCTGTTTGATCTAAACATGCTCTTCGCCATACCCTAAATCCACTGGGTGCAAAACTTTTATTGACATAACTTGTGATGATTTCAGTACCATAATCCTCCAACTGTTTAGCAGCTGAGGCGATACCTAATTTGGGATTTTCCTGAAATTTATCAAGAATGGTTTTGTAGTAGGCAAGTTCTGGAACAACATCACTATCCAGTATTCCTATATAATCGAATTTCTCCTCTTTTTCATGTTGATAAATCTTGTTTAGGCCGAATTTAATAATTCTACTGTACTTGGGGCCAAGTGCATAGGACTTGTCCTCGTCCTCATAATCTACCAAGAGAATTTCCGTATCAACAAAGTCTGTTTCATACTTTAGCCTTTCTTCTTTGAAAACTCGGACAGTATCATCGGTACTCCCATCATTAATAAATACCCAAAGATCAGGTTTTCTGGTTTGTCCGGCCATTCCTTTTACCAAATTGGGGATATTTTTGGCTTCATTCTTTGCCGGCGTCACTATTGCAAGTTTACTTTTCATTTTAATCTAACACTTTTGATTCCTTCAGCTTATCTTCTTTGTGCATTATGGCAATAATAGACAATAATAACCACCATAGTGTATTTAGGGTAACAATATTACCAACAATCATACCTAAAAATATAGCTGCCAAGGCAGCATAAATGGCATAATAGGCAGATGAATTCTGTTTTAAAGCATTTTTTCTCAGCTTATACAAGGCATAATACATGGAATTTAAAAACAGAATAAATCCAAACAAGCCAAACTCTAATAGTATTCTTAAATAATCGTTGTGAGGCTCTCTAATACTACTTTCCAAAAAATAAGGACTAACCAAGGAGGCATACTCTAAGCCCATTCCAGTGTAAAGGCCATCTTTTTCTAAAAGCTCATCATACATTAACTTCCAGGTCACAATCCTCCACACCAATGAACTGCCTCCTCCAGCTTGATTCTCTGCCAATCTTTCTGAAATGGCTGTTACATCCGTTAATTCTTTTACCCTATTTTGCATTAAAAACCCAGCTCCAGCGATAAAAATAGGAAACATGAATATGGCCATTAACTTTTGCCACCGTTTGGCATAATGAGATAAATATAGAAAGAGTACCAATAGTAAACTTATAACCCCTCCCATTCCTCCCAAGAAAGCAGATAAAAGAAAAACAAAGAATGCTGGCAGGTACTTTTTATAGACAATCAGTAAAATAGAAAAGTAAGGGACTAGAAAATAACTGAAATGATTTGAGTTGATAAATGTCCCACTCGGTCTTTCCATTCCCAAAAACAAAAATTGGATTACTGCCAGAGCCGTCTGAATTAATACAATCAGCGTATAGAGTATGAAAATTTGCTTAAAAGAAATCTTACTGTAGTAGGCCAATATAAAAACTGCGAAGTAAGAAAAATACCGAATTAATCCTCGGATTGTAAAAAATGGTTCACCATGTAAGACGACTGCGTTTACAAATGCATATCCGATCAAAAGAAAAAATAGAGATGAATATAATAATAGGTATTTAGGTAGCTTGAGCTTAAAAACAAAAAGAAAGAAAAACCCTCCAAGTAAGGCAATGCCCACGATGGCACCCAGCCCGGACCTGTCAATAAGAACCCTCATAAAAAGCAGTACTATTAAAAGCACAGAAAAGAAATCCCATTGTTGGATTTCTTTCAATTGGATTTTATCAGGAAGAGAAAATTTCAATAGGTTGCCAATTAATCGTATTTACCTTTGCTTGCCAATCGGTAAAGCTGCTTGGCTATACTGGACGGAAGGATTGAAAATAACGTTATTATTACTCCTTTTTTGGTCAGGAATTTCCATTTTACCTTGCCCCACAAAGACTCTGGTTGCTGTCCAACTCTTAAAGTTTGCAACCACCTACTAACCACCCTGGCATTCAAAAACTGAAATAAAAGTTTGACAACTTTCTTGTCTTTAGACATTTCAGCTAGCATCTGTACGGTCGTGAATTCACAACCTAATTCAAATCCCTGAATTTTGGTGACCATATTCACAGAATCTCGATGATAGACTACGGTTAATGCTGGTGACCAAATCGCCAGTTTCCCAAAGAATACAGCTCTCAACCAGGTATCTACATCACCTCCTCTTTTACACCTTCCTTCAGGAAACCCTTCAATCTCCCGGAGAAGTTCCGTACGAAATCCTACTGCTCCTGTCCAAAATGGTGGTGCTCCGTTAATGCTGTTTTTCAAAAAACCAGTGAGTTCTATTTGGTGAATTCCTTTTGCATTGTGCTTTTTATGATAAGCATTTGGGAAAAACCTATCTTCCTTTTTGTCTTCAAAATTATCTGTCCACGAAGTAGAAACGATTTTAGCAGCAGGCTGTATACCAATCAATTCCACAAAGGTTGATAAATGATTGTCCATCCATTCATCATCCGCATCCAAGAAAGCAACCCACTCGTATTTCGCTTTTTCAATGCCCAAATTTCTAGCAGCATAACCTCCCGGTCCGGCTTCCTTTCTTTGAAACACCTGTATTCTTTTATCTGAATAGGATTTCGCCTTTTCATAGCTACCATCAGTGGACCCATCATCAACCAATATGAGCTCCCATTCTCCAAATTTTTGATTCAAAACTGAAGTTATGGACCGATCTAAATGAGGGAATTTATTGTAAATAGGGATTATAACACTAAACATGCGAAAAATGGATTACTAGCATTCTTAATACCAAAAGCCCAAAAAAGAACAAAACACCAATGATCCCACCTAAAATAATAAAGACGATGCTTAGTAATAAAAACTTAGGTTCACTTGGAGTCGTTGGTAATTGAGGTTTTTGGAAAACTGTCATTAAAGGTGTAGCATTTTGCACTTTAATCCTTGATTGCTCCATTTGCTGCGCCAAGGAATTATAAAGACTAAACTCCAGGTTAAAATCTGCCAAAAGCCTGTCTTCTTCTGTCTTTAACAACTGAGAATTTATCCCTCTATTGCCATCCCTGAAATTCGCTAATTTTTTCTGAGTTTGTTCAACCCTATTTTTTGCTTCCTGGGTCCTTTCTTCTATGAACTCAAAATTCTTAACATCCTTATCCAATATTATTTTAGTTAAATATTCTTTAAGGAATCGACTTAAAATTTCATTAAGCTGAGCACTAGCCAATGGTTCGGGCATCTTTGTTTTAATAACCAATAAGCGCTCTTCTTTTTCTACCTCAATCCTTTGCTTAAGTTGTGCTATGGTTTTTCTTTCCCTCTTATCAAATGCTAAAATAGCTTCATCTTCCTGAGAAATTGGCTTATCAATATTTTCAACTTCTACTTGGGTATTGGAGGAAAAAATCGATTTCAATTTGCTTGGAAACCTTACCAAGTGATAGTAAAAATTATGTTTTTCATATTCGTTAACGAAATGAACCAAGGAAATGCTGTCATTTACCTCTTCCAGGTAAACTTTTTCATACAGAAGCTGTTTTAAAAAGTCACTTTCCATCACAAGCTCTGGGATCAAATCAGGAGGCAAAGCTTCAGTATTCTGATTTCCTATTCCCAGATTTCCCAAACCAGTTATAGAAGCCAACCCTCCCAGTGCTTTAGAATTTATCCCATTTGACTGCTCCATTAACAATTTGGAAGTTGTTGTATATTCATCCGAGGAGGTCAGGATATAAATCAAACCTAAAGAGAACACAGACAAGGCCACAACAATAATCCACTTTTTAAAAGCAATGATTTCATTGATCAAATCCTTTAATAGGATTTCTTCTTCATGGAGAGACTTCTTGATAAATCGGTCCATGTGGGAAATATTTTTTTTCATTAGACGCAATTATGATTGGTTTTAGTTTTTTTATCCTCCCACTGCAATTCAATTAAATGTTTGACCCCTACCAATTCCACATACCATCGAATCATCAGCACCTGAAAATAATCTGAAGTAGATTCAAACTTAATATAACTTATCCTAAATATAGGAGGCATTAATCGTTTTAAAATCACAAGCAACTGCTTTTCATATTTCAATTTTGAATAGGTTTCTTTGTAATAGCCTGTAATTGTTCTCTTCTTCTTACTTGAAATCATAGCAATACTATCTCTTGAGGGGTGATTGATAATAGCCAATTCGGCAAAACCAATTTTCTCTCCTCTCTCACTCACCTTCAAATTCCAGAAAAAATCTCCTCCAGACATTAATCCTTCATCAAAACTTCCATATTTATCAAAAAGATACTTTTTAGCAAAAAAATTACCCGTTACTGATTTCTTAAACACCTTGACATTTCGCTCCTGCTGGAAAGCAAAATATTTCTCATAAATAAATGCTGATTTGCTTCCTTTCTTTGGTTGAAACAAATCTATTTTGCCTCCAACTCTAGAAAAACCTGTACTTTCCAATTTCCGAACCCCCTCTAGAAGCCAATCTTGATCTGGTATACAATCAGAGTCTGTAAAAGCAAGAATACTGCCTTTCGCCTTCATTATACCTGCATTTCTTGCAGCATAGGACCCTGGTTTACTTTCTACTATAATTTCATAACCATTGATATCCAGATCACCTGGTACGAAATCATTAGGGTCATTATTTACGATTATAACCTCAAAGTTGTTCGAAGGAAAACTTTGTTTTTCCAGTGCTTTCAAACAAAGACGCAACCTATCCCAGTCCCTGAAAGTGGGGATAATTACTGAAACTAGTATTTCGTGACCTACACTTTCTTCTAAAACTCCGCCTATCATCTTTCTTTCCTACTCTGTTTAAAAAATAATTTTTTAAGAAACAATGAACTGAGAAGAATGGAAGATTTCAGAAAAAACTCAACCGATTTTTTTCTATAGAAGGACACAATAAGGTGGGAAATTAATTCCCTATAAGCATTAAAAATCAAGCCAGCATATTGTGGCCCAGCATTTTTGGATAGTTTACTATAAAATAAATAAGAGGACTTTTTTTGTTCTAAATCTGAAAGTTCTTCATGCTGGTTTTTAATCGAAGAATCATGAATTCTTCTAAGGGACAAAACATCATTGATCGCCAAATATTCCGGACCGGTAAGCATTATTCTTGTATAAAACTCACGTTCTTGTCTTCTATCAAGACTTGTGTCAAATTTTAATTCAAAACCATCCAGAAATTCCTTACGAAACAATGGTCCAGGCGTAAGGAAAAAAATCCTATACCTCATAAAATTCCAAAGATTATCCTTTGGCAATTTTAAATTATACTCAGGAGTTGGTAAACTTCCAGTACTATTGAATTCTCCCATTTTTGCTACTACAAAGGTAGCTTCCTTGTTTTCTTCGAGAACACGAACTTTTCGTTGAAGCATATCGCTCAACATCAAATCATCAGAGTCAAAAAACTGTATGTATTCTCCTATTGACAAACTAACCCCATAATTCCTGCAGGTGGGCGCTCCTTTTTTTAATGTTTCAGGTCTGGAATAAACCTTTATTCGTGGATCTGAAGAAGCGATAGATTTAATGATATGGAGACTATTATCCGTAGATCCATCATCCACCAAGATGCATTCCCAATCACGAAAAGTCTGATTTAATATACTCTCCAGAGTTTCAATTATCAGTTTTTCTCTATTAAAAACTGGGATAATGATGGAAACCTTAGGCATCATTTAGTGGGCTTTAAATAAAAAGGTTGTACTTCCATCGGTTTTTAATTCTCCTAATCAAGTGGTGTATTAATAATTAGTGATCCTTTACACTCATTGGTAAAGATCAGCATGTATCTACTCGATTTTGTTGCGCTCCAAATTGAAATTAACGGGAAAGTCTATCTATCAAAATACCCAATGTAGCGAGACTTGAGGCGATCCCTATCCAGGCTTGTACAGACATGGGCTCTCGTTTAGGCTTTTGCGGAACAATGATTTCTGCTCCAGGTTCTATTTTCGGGAAAAAGTTAAAAAACAAAAACTTGTTTGTCCGGTGAACATCTCCATTTGCATAGACAACATAGGACCGGGATTTTCTAGCTTGCTCTGTAAATCCTCCTGACCTTGAAATGTAATTTCTAAAACCTCTAGATACATCAAATCTTGCTGTTGTAGGATACAAGACTTCACCTCTCATCCTTACCGTTTGTAGCTCCTTAGGTATACTAATAACATCCCCATCTTGAAGTATCAAATCATACTTAGAACCAGGTTGTGAAAGAATTTTTCCCAATTCTATACCTATCAATTCTTTGTCTCTCGTGGCTACCTCCATTACAGTGCTGTCTGCCTCCTCAAGAAACTGGTACCGATCTTCAGAAAAACTTTCCGCTTTAGTGGCGTTTTCATTCCTCTTCATTTCCTCTTGATTAAGCAATTTCATCCTATCATCAAGTCTTTCCAAAAGCTTGCCTTCTGCTTCCGCATTTTCAATTTCGCCCTCTCGGATTGTGTTTTTATACAATGACTCTAGCTGGTCAAGTTTTATATTTTCTTCCGTTTTGGTTTTATAAAACTCCGTTCGTCTAATCAAAGTCGCTCCTTTCGGATAAGCATAATTGTTTAAACCTCCAGCTCTTTTAAGCACATCTGAAATTCTCTCATCTCTTTTTTCAAGTGTAAACCCTCCAGGATAAAAAACCTCTCCCTCAACATATGCAACTTTTTCCTGCTGAAATCCGGGACTTTTCCTTACGAATACATGATCAAATGGCGCTAAAATAATTTCTTTTTCCTCCTCACTTATTCTCAGATTTTCATCAATAGAAATGGTTAAAATTTCAGCAATTTGACCCCCTACTTCGCCCTTTACTCTTCTAGCTATTTCTATATTGGCGTTGGATGCAGATTCTTTAAACCCTTTGGCCTTGGTAATCAAATCAGCCACGGTCATATTTCTGGCAAACTGAAAAACTCCAGTTCTATTTACTTCACCAGATACCTGTACATAATATTCCTCTTTGAGGTCGTATTTACTGGGAACATTAAGAATGTCTTCTCGCATCAGCACTACGTCTTCCGCCTGCCCAGAAAGAATAGCTCCCAAATCAAGAGTAAGCACTTCCATTGTGAAATCTGGATTGGTTCTATACAAGGTTACCCTTTCAGAAAAAGCATCTCCTCTTAATCCTCCTGCTATTTCAACAAGTGCCTTAACAGTCATCCCCTCAGAAATAGCGAATTCCCCAGGCCTGAAGACAGCACCTGAAACTTGAGCACGATTGTCATAACGCTCAAGAATCCCTCCTACCACGAATAGATCTCCATCTTTAACGGCGAAAGTTTCAAAATCCTTGCTATAAACATTGTCTACTCTTAAGTCTCTATCTGTAGTTCTCTTTACAACCAAAAGTTCCTTGTAAGCATCGCTTTTAAAACCTCCCGCAAAACTGATAAGGTCCTGAATACTCTCATTGCTTTTTATTTCAAATAGACCAGGTCGGCGTACGGAACCTTCGAGTTCCACCCTGACTTGAACAGGTGGAACTATCACCACGTCATTATCTTGCAAAATAATATTGCCTTTTTCATTTCCTCTAGTTAAGAATTCGTAAATATCGGCTTGTCCTACCAATTTACTCTCTCTATATACCTGGATGTTTCTAAAAGAGCCTGTTTCGTTGGGCCCTCCTGCCAAATAAAGTGCGTTAAATACGTTCGCAAAAGAGGGTAAAGTATAGGTACCTGGCTGGTTCAATTCTCCAGCCATCGTAACCTGGATACTCCGAATATTACCCACCCTCAACTGCAAAAATGTGTTAGGGTTTGAACCATTTAATCCAGAATATATTTGCCCTAATGCTGATTTAATCCTAGATCTGGCACTTTCAACAGTAGCCCCACCGATATTTACTGGACCTACATTGGGCACCAAAACCTTACCTTCAGGAGAAACTGTCAAATCAAATGCTGCTTGAGAAGCACCATAAACGTCTACCAAGACCTGATCACCTGTACCCAAAACATAACTTTCCGGAGTGGGGAGATTTAAATTTGGATTAAAATTTAATTCACGGTTATGAAACAAGGTATACCCATATATTTTCTTTTGCTGTGGACTGAGATTATAGTAGGGGTCTGAATTCCTTAAGCTGTCAAAAACATCACTTTGCATCCTTTCACCTACAACTTCCCTCTGGTTCATTCTACCTGTGCCATTCTTACCAGCCTCCTCACTGTTTCCTGATTTCAAGGCCGCAATTCGTAATCTCAACTTATTGATTTCTGAGGCAGGCATGCCCTTTTCTCTAGCCATGGCTTCCAGTTGAAGTTCATTCATACCGGAGGACTCTGCTCGCGTAATCAATTGCTCGATTTGAGCATCAGACAGTTCATCTACTTTGAGGTTTTGAATATTTTGAATGGACTGGCTGAAACCTATTGAACCAATAAAAAAGCAAAATACTATTGGTGCAAATTTTAAATTTTGGATGAATTTTCTGATCATCTTTCGGATTCTTTTTTTTAAAAACGAGGTGTTTAGCTGAAAATACTAGTGGTAATTATTACTAAAAATCTACAGCTTCGCCACCTCAGTTACATGTAGTAATAGAGCATTCAATCAATGACATTGCCTGGTTGAACAATAATTAGGCATATTCAATTTATACCACAAAAGTAAGCAATACCTATGGAATTAACATAACAAGCAATTTTTAAATCAATAGTCGCATAAACTGAATATAAACCATGAATTTTGACCTGTACTTTAAAAAAACATAACGCTAAGAATGCAATATCTCACTACCTATTCTGCTCTATTTTAACGCTGAGAGCACTTTTATTTGGATCGATACTGGCTAGATTCGAGCCTTTCTCCTAAAGACCAAGCATCATGAAATAAGATGCCAATTTCGGATTCATGGATAGTTGATAAACTACACTACTGAAATTTCAAAAAAAATGAGCAAAACAATAAATGCTTTGCTCATTAAAATTCAAATAAATTCAGTGCGGTATAAGACTATTCAGCTTGATTCAATACTTTATGACCACCTTTCATTAGGTGAAGATCTCTCTTGAATAAGCCAACATCTGAAAGCACCATGTCTTCCACCAACATTTTCAAGTCATACTTTGGTTTCCAGTTTAGTTTTGTCATTGCTTTGTTGGGATCGCCAATTAGCAAATCCACCTCAGTAGGTCTAAAGTAAGCAGGATCAACATTAACTATAACATCACCTATTTTCACTTTAAAATCTGAAGTACCTAAAACATCAAAAGCTTTTTCTTTATCGATAGACTCCAAAATTCCTTTTTCTTCTATACCTTCTCCCTGAAACTTTAAGGTAAAACCTACTAGGTCGAAAGCCATTTTTATAAAATCCCTCACTTTGGTAGTTACACCAGTAGCAATCACATAATCTTCTGGCTCCTCTTGTTGGAGAATTCTCCACATGGCATCAACATAATCTTTGGCATGCCCCCAATCCCTTTTAGCATCTAAATTCCCCATGAATAGGTCTTTCTGAAAACCTAGTGCTATTTTAGCTACTGCTCTTGTGATTTTTCTAGTAACAAAAGTTTCTCCTCTTAGAGGGGATTCATGATTAAAAAGAATGCCATTACAAGCATACATGCCATAAGCCTCTCTGTAGTTTACTGTAATCCAATAGCCATACAATTTCGCTACTGCGTAAGGCGATCTTGGATAGAATGGTGTCGTCTCGGATTGAGGAACCGCCTGCACCAAACCATAAAGCTCAGACGTAGAAGCCTGATAGATTTTGGTGGTTTTTTCCATCCCTAATAGTCTCACAGCTTCCAAAATCCTTAAAGTACCAATCCCATCGGCATTTGCGGTATATTCCGGAGTGTCAAAACTTACCTTTACGTGACTCATCGCCGCCAAATTATATATTTCGTCAGGCTTGGTTTCCTGTATAATCCTTGTCAAATTCATCGAATCTGTCAGGTCGCCATAGTGAAGAAATAAACGTTTGTTTTCTTCATGAGGATCTTGATACAAGTGATCAATCCTAGCGGTGTTGAATAAAGAGGCTCTCCTTTTTATTCCGTGAACAATATACCCTTTTGACAATAATAGTTCCGCAAGATAAGCTCCATCTTGTCCTGTAATACCTGTAATTAACGCCGTTTTCATAGCCATCTAAATTAATTAGCTGTTAAAAATAAAATTTCATAGTTATAGTTTGACCTGTTTGTACTGGCCAATATTCTTTAAAAACCATTCATAGGTTTCCCTGATACCTTCTTCGAGTCCAATTTTAGCCTGCCAACCTGCGGTGGCCATCTTACTTACGTCCATAAGTTTACGAGGCGTTCCATCAGGCTTGTCGCTATCCCAATTAATCTCACCTTTATGACCAGTGATTTTTTGGATCAATTCCGCAAGGGATTTGATGGTCATATCTTTTCCTGTACCCACATTGTACAGGTTATCTTTAAAACTGTTCTCGACTGCAAAAACTACAGCTTCCGCCATATCATTTACATGTAAAAACTCTCGCATTGGAGAACCAGTACCCCAAAGGGTAACTGGGGCATTCCCATTCTCTTTGGCTTCATGAAATTTCCTGATCATTGCAGGCATTACATGAGAAGTCTCCAAGTCAAAGTTATCAGATGGCCCATAAAGATTGGTAGGCATAAGACTAATGAAATCCTTACCAAATTGCTTTCTGATAGCATCACAGGCTTTTACACCAGTAATTTTAGCCAAGGCATACCATTCATTTGTAGGCTCTAAGGATGAGGTAAGCAAGCTTTCTTCTTTTAATGGCTGGGGTGCGAGCTTAGGATAAATACAAGAACTTCCCAAGAAAATAAATTTCTCAACACCAAATTGATGCGAATAATTAATTAGATTGTTCTGAATCAACATATTGTCCATAAGAAATGTATATGGATAATCATTATTGGCCAAAATACCACCTACCCTAGCTGCTGCATCAATTACAATTTGAGGTTTTTCCTTTTCAAAAAATTCCTTTACAGATAACTGATTGGTTAAATCCAAATCCTTGCTACTGTAACCTATCAAATTTTTATAGCCTTTGCTTTCAAGAGACCTTTGGATAGCAGAACCTACCATACCTCGGTGGCCAGCAATATAAATTTTAGCATTCTTATCAACCATATTCTTAATTAAGTAAGCTTGGATTTTCTTTTTCTAATCGTTCATAAACCTTTTTAACGTCCTGGGCATTACTCCGGTTCAATACGAGAATAGCATCTTTGGTTTCTACCAAGACAACATCTTCCATTCCTATGAATTCAACGTGTTTATCAGAACCCAAAACCAGGTTTTCTCCTACCCTCTCTTTACTCCCTATGGGATAATAATCAAATAGTGCTTCAAAAGAACCCATATCTGACCATGAAAAACTTGAAGGTACAACTTTAATCTTGTCAGAACGCTCCATCACAGCATAATCTACACTTATAGAAGGTATTTCCATACTTAAATCAAGTGGTAGAAAGCCATTTTCAGCATGCTCCACTGCCGCCTTCGAAGCTTTCAGAACATCCGGTTCATATTTTTCCAATTCACTTAAGTAGGTTCCTGCTGAAAAGCAAAACATCCCACTGTTCCATAGAAAATTACCTTGTGCTAAATATGCTTGGGCTTGCTCCAATTCAGGTTTTTCTCTGAAGCCAAGCACATTATTTCCTTCATGCTCTATATAGCCAAAACCTGTTTCAGGCTTACTTGGAATTAAACCGAATGTTACCAAAAATCCATTTTTAGCCATATTCACAGCCTGCCTAAGCGAATCATTGTATTTTTCTTGATCTCCAATTAGATGATCCGAAGGCGTTACCAACATGATTGCATCTTTAGGAAGAGACAAGGCTGCAAAAGCAATTGCTGCTGCCGTATTTCTAGGAGCAGCTTCCACAAGCTCAATAAAATCGGAAATACCAGCCTTTTTTAAAATTTCTCGAGAAAGCTGATAATTGTCTACTCCTCCTACAACCATTACCTGATTACAAACATCTGAATTTCTAACAACAGTTTTCTCAAAAAGGGATTGCCCTTCAAAAATTGGTAAATACTGCTTTGGTCTACTTTTTCGGGATAGCGGCCATAACCTACTGCCTACTCCTCCTGATAAAACCACATTAACGACTTTCATGTATATGTATTTATTGCTGTTATTGGCAGGACATGACCTATTCCTATGTCAGACCACAAAATATAATCAATTAAAACTTATATATAGGTGCTTAAATATTTTTCAAAAATAGATGGCAACAATAAAAAAAACCAATATAACTGGTTGCTCTTTAATTTGTTAACCTACAAAACAATATACTTTTAAAGTATGCCACAAAAGTAAATAAAAAAATCAACAGTGTAAAGAATATTTTAAAATACATTTTTTAATATTCAAAAATCATTTTAAAGAATTTAAAATTTATACCCTTGTTGTTTTTTTCAAAAATCGATATTTTTATAATCGTATATTTGAACTATGCCCGATAATTTCGGTACTTTCGAATTTTAACCCTCAAAGTATGACCGAAAAGCTTAATTGGTATGTTATGTATACCGCCCCTAGAGCAGAAAAAAAAGTTGCGCTCAGGCTCAAAGAAAATGGTACCGAAGTATACCTGCCCCTGATTGAGGAGATCAGGCAATGGAGTGATAGAAAGAAAAAAATCCAAAGACCCTTATTTAATGGCTATATTTTTGTACACACCAGTAAAGAAAGATTGTGGGAATCCTTACAAGTAACAGGGGCGGTAAAGTTCATCAACTTTTCAGGAGAACATTCCTTCATTCATCAGGAGGAAATTGAAACCATTCAGCGAATTATTGAAACTGGCGTTTCGGTGGAAGTCGACACTGATACTATTGAGAAGGGTGAAATGGTAAAAATACTTGGGGGTCCTTTACAAGGTTTTAAGGGAGAATGTATAAAAAAGTCCAATCAGGATTATTTTATCATCCGCATTCCAAGCATAAATCAAAGTGTGCTCGTAAATGTCCCAAGGAAATATTTAGAAATCATCTAACAATATATTACCACATCATTAAAAAAAACACATTATTTTTAATAACTTAGCCCGTCTAACGGGGTTTTTGATTTCATTTTGTTAAAAATTCGTTAACCCGATCATTTTAAAACATACCGCATTTTTATGGAAAAGCATACATACGGCACCGGACTTATTGGCAATTGCAGTTACATCGCCCATATTGAAAAAAACACGAATATAAGCTGGCTGTGCATGCCCAGGTTTGACAGTGATTTTTTGTTTGGTAGTATGCTCGATAAAAAGCGAGGAGGAGAATTCACGGTATTGCCCCCTCATGAAAACTATACCTCAAGACAGGAATACCAAGAGAATTCAAATGTACTGGACACTTATATAGAGACTGCTGAAGGGGAAGCTTACAAAGTCACTGATTTTGCCCCTCGGTTTTTTAACTATGACAGGTACTTCAAACCTTCAATGTTAATCAGGAAAATTCAACCCCTGAAGGGAGAGCCTAAAATAAAAATCAATTGCCAACCCGTATCCGATTATGGTAAAAATAAATTAAAAGCCATCCCGGAAAGCAATCACATACAATTTTCAGGAAGAGATCAAGACATAAGACTTACCTCAAACTGCTCCATAACTTATATTATGGAGGAACAGGCTTTTCACTTACAAAAAACAATCTATTTGGTACTTACCTACGGGAGCCCCTTGGAAGCACCTATAGAGAGCACCGTAGAAAACTTTTTAATCTCCACCCTTAAATATTGGAGAAACTGGGTTAAATCCACCAGTATTCCAAATTTCCACCAGAGATTGGTCGTCCGCTCTTCATTGGTTTTGAAAATCCATCAGTATGAAGACACGGGAGGAATCATAGCCTCCTCAACCTCCAGCCTCCCAGAGTCTCCCGGTTCAACAAGGAACTGGGATTACAGGTATTGCTGGATGAGAGATGCTTATTACACCCTGAATGTATTTAATCATCTTGGACACTTTGAGGAATTGGAAAGGTATTTTGAATACTTACAAAATCTCCCAACGGACAAAAGGGGAAGGTACCAACCATTGTATGCCATCTCAGGTTCAGCCAAACTTATTGAGGTTATTTCTGACCTTGATGGATATAGAGGAGAAAAGCCTGTCCGATTTGGCAACGATGCCTATACCCATATTCAGAATGATTTATATGGTCAAGTCTTGGTGAGCCTACTTCCACTTTATGCCGACAAAAGATTTGTTGAATCCGAAAAAAGCCATTCCAAACCATTTATCCATAACCTCCTTAGCAAAATAGAGGAAACAATGGATGAAAAAGATGCTGGATTATGGGAATTTAGAAATTTGAAGCAGGAGCATTGCTACACTTTTCTATTTCACTGGGCAGGATCTTGTGCCGCCATCAAGATAGCAGAGAGAATGGGTGACACAGAAATGAAAGAAAAAGCATTGGTGCTAAAAAATAAAGCCATTCAAAAAATCGAGGCCTGTTACATTCCTGAAAGAAAAGCATACGCACAAGCTATAGGGACCACCCATATGGACGCCAGTACTTTACAACTGATTACTATGGGTTACTTCGGTGATGATATTGAAAAGGCAAACAACCACCTCAAAGCTTTAGAAGAAGATTTATTGGCAAAAAACTTCTTATTTTACAGGTACAAGCATCAGGATGATTTTGGTGAACCAGAGACAACTTTCTTGATTTGTGCATTCTGGTATATAGAAGCATTGGCTTGTGTCAATAGACTTGACGAGGCAATGGAAGGCTTTGAAACATTAAGCAAATATTGCAACCATTTACAACTCTTTTCAGAGGATGTAGACCAGCATACCGGTAGTCAATGGGGCAATTTTCCTCAAACGTACAGTCACGTAGGCCTACTTAATGCAGCCTACAGAATAGACAAAAAATTGGACAAACCGAATTTTATCCTTTGATAAAATTCGGTTTGTCCAAAGGGTCACTTTTTAATCTTACCACCAAAATTACATCTTGATCTAATTTCAAATAACCATAATCATAGCAATAAATATAAACGTTCCCTTTTTTATTGGTATAGGAATGTGTTCCGTACTTAAATAAAAATCCGCTTCCCAAAAGTTTCTCTCTTGAAACTTTTGCAGTATCGTCCTCTTTATTGAGAATGCCTGCAAGTATATTCCTATTTTTTTTCAAGGCATTGTTAATGTTGCGAATCAGGTTGTTACTACCTGACTTCATTTTATTATTGTAATGATTCCGACAATAATCATCGCAAAAGCGCTTGTCTGATCGCCCACTTAGTGGTGCTCCACAGTCAAGGCAATTCTGGTTTTGGTTAGACATCCTTTTTAAATATGCTTAAACAAGTATAATATAAGTATAAAAAGGATTAAAAAAAACGTTTGTAATCATTTACAAACGTTTACAAACGGATATAAACGAATACCATCGGACTAAATTTAAACGCATTCCTCAAATTTGTACTGTTCCAAAACGGAATATATTTTATCTATAACGCTAAATAATAAAATCATGAACAGTATTAGAAACAACGTACAATTGATTGGTAGATTAGGTGCAAAAGCAGACTACAAAACAGTAAAAGGAGACACCCCAATGGTGAAATTAAATCTTGCGACCAATGAGGTATATAAAAACAGTAAAGGAGAAAAAATTGAAGACACCTATTGGCACAACTTAGTGGCTTTCGGAAAACCTGCTGAAATCATCCATAAATACACCGACAAGGGGTCAGAAATATGCATACAGGGCAAACTCGTCCACCGCTCCTATGAGGACAAAGAAGGCCAAAAAAAATACATTACAGAAGTACAGATCAATGATGTATTATTAATGGGGGACAAACCCCAATCCTGAAAAGTTATTAAACCCCAAATTTGCATTAAACCTTCTAATGTAAATTTGGGGTTTCATTATTTGATTGGATTATTAAAGTTGAATACAAGAATTCTTTTCTTGTATTCAACTTTACCATTGCGCATGAACCTCAGACCTGAGGTACATGTCATAAATTGCTTTTACTCCCTCCATTTCCTTCAGCGTGAATTCTGGTAAAGCAGGAGCCGAAACATTTGACCTGACTTGATCTATCCTTGATGCCCCAGGAATAACGGTGGAAATGGCATCGAACATTAAAATCCACCTTATGGCCAATGACGCTAAATTCCTATTGGCTCCTAATAGCGCCCTTAATTCCTCAACGACTTCAAGACCTTTGTGTAATGGAACACCGGAAAAGGTCTCCCCTTTATCAAAAGCCTCTCCAGCTCTGTTAAAAGTCCTATGATCTTGCGGGTGAAACACCGTATCGGAAGTAATTTTTCCTGACAATAAACCACTTGCCAAAGGCACCCTTGCGATAATCCCACAATTTCTTTGAAGGGCCAGGTCAAATAATTCTTCAGCGGGTTTTAACCTAAACATATTAAAGATTACTTGTATTGTTGCTACATTGGAATATTCCATTGCTTTTATGGCTTCAGCAACCTTTTCTACGCTTACTCCAAAGTGCTTTATTTTTCCTTCCGTTTTCAAGTCCTCAAAAAGACCGAAAATTTCTGGCCTCTCAAAAACCATTGTAGGTGGGCAGTGCAATTGGATCAGGTCAAGACCCTCTAATTCCAGATTTCGTAAGCTTGTCTCTACAAATGTTCTTAAAACTTCTGGAGTATAACCCTCATTGGTGTGGGGTTGAATTTGACGTCCACATTTTGTTGCTACAAAAACATTCTCAGTTCTTTCTTTCACCACCTTCCCTACCGCCTGTTCACTTAGACCGCCATCATATACATCCGCAGTATCTATGAAATTAACCCCTTGGTCAATTGCCTCATTGAGAATTTTATACGCCTGATTATGATCAAATCGACCACCCCATCCCCCACCTACCTGCCAGGTTCCAAGTGAAACTTCAGACACTTCCATTTCTGTTTTACCAAGTTTTCTGTATTTCATAATTCCTCAGTTGCTGTATTTTTTAAACTTATATATTTATCTTTATTAATATTATTGAAGGTCATGAATAATCGCATGTAACTATCTTGAAATCAATGAAATATTTACATCTAGCTTCATGACCTTGTACAACCCTTTACAAACAAAAAAAATATTATGATTGTACACCAAGTATATTTCTGGCTACACCAGCCAGAAAAAGATTTGAATGCGGTAATAGACGGCTGCAAAAAAATAGCGCTAACCCAAAGTGTAAAAAGCCATTTGATAGGCAAACCTGCAGCCACAGAGAAGCGTGAAGTAATAGATGACAGTTACCATATCGCCTTAATGGTTAATTTTGATACCATTGAAGACCATGATCTTTACCAAGTGGATCCTATCCATCTCCAATTCATCGAGGATCACAAAGACAAATGGGCATCTGTTAAAATCTACGATTTCGAAGTCTAAAAGAAGGGAGGATTTCTTTATTTTAGAAGACCTCCCATTTTTTTTAATTTGTCACTTTTTCAATCACCAAATTGTGGTTGGTGTAAATACAAATATCAGCAGCTATTGTTAAGCTTTCCTTAACCATTTCCTCTGCTGTTAAATTTGGCGCAAATTTCTTTAATGCCCTTGCTGATGACTGTGCATACATGCTTCCTGATCCGATTGTAGCTATTCCCATATCCGGTTCTAAAACATCTCCTGTACCTGAAATGATAAGGATATCCTCAGCATCTGCCACAATCATCATGGCTTCCAATTTGCTTAGCATTCTATCGGTACGCCATTCCTTAGCCAACTCCACAGCAGCTCTTTTCATATTATTACTGTATGCGCCTAACTTTTCTTCAAACTTTTCTAACAAGGTAAATGCATCTGCAGTAGATCCAGCAAATCCAGTGACAATTTTGCCTCCCTGTAATTTCCTGATTTTATTGACACTGCTCTTTGCAATTGTGTTCCCCATCGTGGCTTGACCGTCAGCTCCTATAGCCACTTTACCATTGTGCTTTATTGCGACCACCGTGGTCGATTTTATATTTCCCATTTTAGTTTTTAAAGTATTTCTCAATAACCGTACTAAAAACAAAAAGTCCTATTTCTAGGACTTTTTGACATATTTTATTACTCAGAAATGTCAGATTAACAATCTAACTGGCTCTTCAAGTAAACTTTTTAACGTTTTGAGGAAAGAAGATCCAACAACACCATCCACAACTCTGTGATCACACGAAAGGGTAACTTTCATCACATTGCCTATTTTGATTTCACCGTCTTTCACTATTGGAGTTTGTTTGATTCCTCCAATTGCTAAAATACATGCATCAGGTGGATTAATAATGGCAGTAAACTCCTCTATTCCAAACATACCGAGATTAGAAACGGTAAAGGTATTACCTTCCCAATCCTTAGGTTGCAGTTCTTTGTTCTTGGCTTTTCCAGCCAAGGATTTGGCCTCTGTTGAAATCTGAGAAAGCGATTTGCTGTCTGTAAAGCGAATTACTGGAACCAATAATCCATCATCTATTGCAACAGCCATACCAATATGAACATGATCATTGTACCTGATCTTGTCTCCCATCCATGCAGAATTCACAGCAGGATGTTGTTTGAGTGACGCTGCCGCTGCTTTTATAACCATATCATTGAATGAAATTTTGACCGGAGCCACTTCATTCATGCTTTTCCTAGCCTCAATTGCACTGTCCATGTTGATTTCCATGGTCAAGTAGAAATGCGGTGCAGTAAATTTACTTTCAGCAAGCCTCTTAGCAATAACCTTTCTCATTTGAGAGACTTTCACATCTGTGTAAGACTCTTGGCCAATGGCCACTCCACTACCTGCATCACTACCTGAAGCAGTTGCAGGGATCGCTTTTGAAGGATCAAAATTCTCTATATCCTTTTTAATGATTCTTCCACTATCACCTGATCCTTGAACCAGTGAAATATCTATACCCTTTTCGCTCGCCATCTTTTTAGCAAGTGGCGAAGCTTTTATTCTGCCATTCTCGGTAGAATGAGCATTTGTATTAGCCGAAGCACCTTCTTTCTTTACTTCTTCTACTTTTGGTGCAGCTTTGTCTTCTTTAGATGCATCAGATGCTTCTGCTACTTCACTAGGAGCTGATTTTTGTTGATGGGCTTTCAGTAATGTTTCATAATCAGCATCTTTTTCGCCAATTATGGCGATTACGCCATTCACCTCAACGGCATCTCCTTCAGCAACACCTATATAAAGTAACGTACCATCGTCATAGGACTCTAATTCCATGGTGGCTTTATCGGTTTCAACCTCGGCCAATACATCTCCAGATTTAACCACATCCCCAACTTTCTTCAACCAGCTGGAGATAGTACCTTCCTGCATGGTATCACTCATTTTAGGCATAGTGATTACGGTAGCAGCAATTCCTGAAACGTCTATATCAACTTCAGCATCTTTAGGTTTCTCTTCGGACTTAGCCTTGGTTTCCCCTTTGGATTCATCCTCATTTTTTTCATTTGGAGCACTTTCCGCACCTCCACTTGAGTCTATATCCTTTATAAGCGCATCTATATTTTCGCCTTCTTCACCCAATATAGCAATGACTCCATTGACAGGTACGGCATCTTTCTCCTTAACGCCTATAAAGAGCAAGGTACCTTCATCGTAAGATTCTAGTTCCATGGTCGCCTTATCAGTCTCCACTTCCGCTAGAATATCTCCTGGTTTCACTTTATCACCTACCTTTTTCAACCATTGTGCGATTACCCCTTCTTCCATGGTATCGCTCATTTTGGGCATTCGTATTATTTCGGCCATAAGTTAAATTATTCGAATTCATATTTTCAGCAATCCAAAAATAGTTCTTAAAATATGTTTATTCAAATTTAATAATAGTATTTTCACGTAAGATAGATTTTTGAATCGAGTAAAACCTTATAATGCCAGTAGTTAAAACATCAAATTACGTCCGTAACCAGCTCCTTTTCAATGGTCATCTACAAACCATTTACCCAGCCATCTTTAGAAAAAAAGTTGATTTACCGTTTGAAAGAGAAAGAATTAAAACTCCAGACGGCGACTTTTTGGATCTTGACTGGCTTAAACAGAACAGCAAAAGTTTAGTCATCATAAGTCATGGACTGGAAGGCAATAGCAAAAGGCCCTATATGACAGGGATGGCAAAAGTTTTTTTTGATTCAGGATATGATGTCCTTAATTGGAACTTTAGGGGCTGTAGTGAATCCATGAACACAAAGCCTATTTTTTATCATTCAGGAGCCACGTATGATTTAGACCTTGTCATTTCTCACGCATCTGAATTGTATGCTTCTATTCACCTTGTGGGATTTAGCCTGGGAGCCAATATTATGCTGAAATACATGGGTGAGCCATTTTGGAAAAGTAAAAAAAATATTAAAAAAGCAATAGCAATTTCCGTACCTATGGACTTAGGTGGATCATCTGACAAGATAGATGGAATAAGCAATAAATTGTACGCCCTTAACTTCCTACTTTCCTTAAAGCAAAAAATAAAACAAAAAGCGTTGGTTTTTCCTGATAAATTTTCCACTGATAAACTTTCTCATATTAAGACAATCAGGGCTTTCGACAATGAGTTTACAGCTCCACTACACGGTTTTGTAGATGCAGACGACTATTATAGTCAATGCTCATCCCTTCAATTTTTATCAGATATTAGCCACCCTACCTTGGTTTTGAACGCTCAAAATGACCCATTTTTGAGCAATTCTTGTTTCCCTATAATTAAGGAAGAGAATTCAAAATACCTATTTATGGAATACCCGAAACATGGCGGGCACGTAGGTTTTAGCCCGAGGTCAGGGAAAGATAGGTTCTGGTCCGAAACCAGAGCATTAGAGTTTATCCAAAGTAAAAATATAAATTAAGATTTTGAAATAATTATTATGTGTGGAAGATATTCGCTCGCAAAATCAAAAATCGAACTTGAAGACAGATTTCAGGCAGAAATGCTGGAAGAATTCAAGCCAAGGTACAATATAGCCCCTTCACAACTAGTGCCGGTAATTACTTCAGATAGCCCGAAAGGTTTTTCTCATTTCTATTGGGGAATAACACCGGCTTTTGCAAAAAACAAACCGGTTGCTGGCAAACTCATTAATGCTCGATCAGAAAGTATAACAGAAAAAATATCCTTCAAAAATGCTTTCAAAAGGCATCGATGCCTAGTGCCTGCAGACGGCTTCTATGAATGGAAAAAGGTGGGTAAAAAAACCAAGGTCCCCTACAGATTTGTCTTTCTCAATGAGTCATTGTTTTCATTTGCTGGGATTTGGGAAGAATTTGAAACTGAAAAAGGAGAAATAGCGCACACCTTTACCATACTAACGACGCGTCCTAATCTTTTGACTTCTGAAATACACGATAGAATGCCAGTGATACTTGCCAAAGAAAATGAGGAAAAATGGCTAAATCTAAACAGCAGTGAAGAGGAACTTTTGAGCATGCTCTTACCGTATCCCGACGATCAAATGACCAAATACACCGTCTCCCCAATGGTTAACCAAGTGAGTAATGACAGTCCTTTTGTCATCAGAAAAACTTTACCTATGGATCAATTTGGCAACTATACTCTTTTTGGATAATGTATTCTATTGAAATTATTGACTTGAAGTTTCAGCAAGCTGAAAAAACAATTGCAAGCTTTCTTATCAGAGGAAAAGGGAAACCAGTTTTGATAGAAACAGGTCCTCACAGTACCTGGGATAAATTAAAAGATAGCCTGGATAAATTTGGCATCAAGCCTGGTGATCTAGGTGCAGTGCTTCTTACCCATATACATTTTGACCATGCTGGTGCAGCCTGGGAATTTGCTAAAGAAGGCGTGAAAATCTATCTCCACCCCATGGGACAACCTCATTTGGCGAACCCAGAAAGGCTCTGGAAATCAGCAGCTAAAATATACGGGGATGACCAAATGGACAAACTATGGGGACCAATGGAAACGATTGAGGAAGGCTTGCTGGTTCCTGTTGGTGATGCGGAGGCAGTAAAAATTGGGGACTTGACTTTTACAGCCATACATAGTCCAGGCCATGCGATTCATCACATTGCCTGGCAATTGGGAGAAACTATATTTACTGGTGACGTGGGTGGCGTTAAAATAGACAATGGGCCTGTTGTTCCTCCTTGCCCACCTCCAGACATCAACATAGAGGCCTGGAAATCCTCCATTAAAAAAATTTTAGACTATCATCCAAAGGAATTGTACCTAACTCATTTTGGTAAAATCACCAATCCAAAGGAACATTTAGCTCAACTTATTGATATACTTGATGATTGGGCAAATTGGATGAAGGTGCAATTTGATAATGGCAGGAATGCTACAGAAATTACCCCTGATTTCATGCATTATACCAAACAACTGATGAACCATCAAGGTGCACATAAAGAGCTCCAATCGCTATATGAATACGCTAACCCTAGCTGGATGTCAGTAAGCGGTTTGATGAGGTATTGGAAATTAAAATCTGAGAGTAGGATTTAGTTTCAAATAGATACCCTCCAATAACTCCCATTAAAAAAAGAGAAAGCCTTATATTTTTTCTCAAAATAAAGCTACTGGTTAGGCAAGGAGTAACCAATACGCTCATTCGAAAATATCAGGTCTATTTTCAAAAACTTAATCAATGAGAAAGGCAGAATGATTTTTACAGCTGCATGCATTTTACTAAAAGCGCAGAAATAACCGATTTCCCCAACTGCCCATGGTCTGCTATCTCAAATTTAATGCATCCCGATATTTCAAAAGTTAAATTACATCCATCCAGTAATGTTTTAGCGAATTTAACATATTCAATGCCCTGTACTATTCGCTGTCCCATAAAATCACCCAGATCCGAAGACCTTAACAATCAATATAAATTCGCTAACCGGCATCGTGATTTTGTCAAAATTGATAAAGAAAAATGGAAACTTTAACGTCAAAAATTGAGTCCCATATTTTTTCTCAATTAAAGGGTTAAGACCTTATGGCTATTGATTTATGAGCGAATTAAACTAATTCTATAAGACAAATTCACGATTCTTTATTCCCTATTGTATAAGGAAGGATAAAATCACTTGATTTTCAAACCTTTGAAGACTGAAGCCTAGTACCGCAATGATGATGAAAAAAAGCAGAGATAAGGTATTTTATAGTATTTTTATCACGCAATATATTTTCAATTACATATTTTAGAATAATTATATTAAAAATAAACACAAAAACGATATCAGAATTTTGATAATTTATATATGTGAAATCATTGAGACCCTAGTAAGTTATGTTTTTTTATAGATAAGGAAATTTTCAAGCATAAATATTTTATGAAATTCAAAAATTTTGATTCAAAATTGATTTTAATGTATTTTACTTGTTTTCGTGTTTTTAATTTTATAATTTTAAAGAGCCTAATTTTACTGTACAAACCCTGTCAAATTCTTCTTGTATGAGGATAATTTTATGATGTTATACATAAGATTATCCATAATAAAAATATTTAGATCTATTCCACAGCATGGTTCTACTAACGCTTTAACAGATTTTGTATTAATGGAACGAATACCTTTCTCACCTCCCAGAATCAAACCTATATTAACCAATAATAGACCTCTTTGGTCGGTAATGATTCCTGTTTTTAATTGTTCTGAATACATGGTGGAAGCTTTGCGAAGTGTGTTGATGCAGGATATGGGTGAAGAAAAAATGCAAATTGAGGTAATTGATGATTGTAGTACGGATGCGGATGTAGAAGCAATTGTCAAAGAAATAGGGGGCGGTAGGGTTAAATATTACAGACAACAAAAAAATGTGGGAAGCTTGAGGAATTTTGAAACCTGCCTCAACAAATCAAAAGGGCAATTGATACACCTTCTTCATGGCGATGACCGGGTTAAAGAAGGATTTTATAATAAATTCTCAAAATTGTTTCAAACCTATCCACAAGCCGGAGCTTCTTTTTCTCGCTATCATTTTATTGATGAAACCAGTAATATAAAAAAGGAGGGCAAATTCAACAATAATCATGAAGGAATATTAAAAGATGGATTATACATAATGGCCGCTGAACAACCTACCCAATATGTAGCAACTGTTGTAAAACGTGAAGTTTACGAAAGATTAGGTGGTTTCTATGGGGTTGTTTTTGGGGAGGATTGGGAAATGTGGGTCAGGATCGCAAAAAATTATCCAATAGCCTATACGCCTGATCTGTTGGCAGAATACAGAATACACAAAGGATCTATTTCCTGTCCTGAAATGGAAACGGGACAAAATGCAAGGGATCTTGCATCCACCATTATCAATATTGAAAAGCACCTTCCTGAAAACATGAAACACATTATGGAGGAGCAAAAAATAGCCTCTAGGAAAAAATTCATTAAAAGTGCTAACATTATATGGCAGCAAATGAACGATAGAAAAAAAGCGGAGAAATTGATTAAAATTGCCTTAAGCATAAAAACCAATGATCCTCATTTTTATTATTTGTTGATGAAATTTTATGTCAAGGTTATTTTCAACATAAAAACTACCCGCCTGAATTTCTTTGGATATCCACTAGGGAAATTGCCCCCCCCTCCCAATAAAACAGCTTAATTATCGAACTAATTTTAGAATATTCTAACCAAAAAAGCAATACACCAATAGAAGCATAAGCAGCAATGAAAAAATGGACATTAATTATAAAACCTAAAACTTCATGGTTTGATCTCCATCTAAATGACATATGGACTTACAGGGATTTATTATTGATGTTTGTAAAAAGGGATTTCATTGCAGTCTATAAGCAGACGATTCTTGGTCCACTATGGTTTGTCATTCAACCCTTACTTACCACCTTAATGTTCATACTGGTCTTTGATAAGGTAGCTAATATCCCGACAGACAGTGCGCCCCCAGCTTTGTTTTATTTATCTGGCCTGGTAATCTGGAACTATTTCTCTACTTGCTTAAATAAAACTTCCGTAACCTTTACCGCCAATGCTGGAATATTCGGAAAGGTTTATTTCCCAAGATTGATTTTACCTTTATCCAATGTCGTTTCTGCTTTAATTGGATTTGGAATTCAATTAATGCTTCTTCTATTACTCATTGGTTATTTTAATTTGTTTTTAGATAGTAATATTCAAATGAATGCCTATCTAATTTTCATTCCATTTTTGTTGTTATTGGTGGCTGCCTTGGGATTGGGTTTTGGAATTATCATATCTTCTTTGACCACTAAATACAGGGACATGGTTCATCTCGTCACTTTTGGGACTCAACTATTAATGTATGCTACTCCAGTCATCTATCCCCTTTCTTTTTTTGAAGGAAAATACAGGCTATTTATACTGGCCAATCCATTAACGCCAATTATTGAAGTATTTCGTTATTCACTGTTGGGTGTCGGTGAGTTAAACCTCTGGTATTTCCTTTATAGCGCTGTATTTACCGTTCTATCTCTTTTTGTAGGGGTTTTAGTGTTTAACAGGGTTGAAAAAAGTTTTATGGATGTCGTTTAAGTCAATTGTATGTCGGAAACAGTAATAAGTGTTGAAGGTTTAGGCAAAAAATACAGACTGGGAGTAATCGGAACAGGAAGATTAAGCCAGGATTTAACCCAATGGTGGGCAAAAATGAGGGGAAAAGAAGATCCTTTTAAAACCGTAGAACAGGATGATTTCAAGCCTACGAAGTATGGGGATTTTTGGGCATTGCAGGATTTGAATTTTACCGTAAAAGAGGGAGAAGTTCTCGGGATAATCGGTAAAAATGGGGCTGGGAAATCCACGCTGCTTAAGATTCTTTCCAGGGTAACCAACCCCACTTCAGGAATGGTAAAGGTAAGGGGTAGAATAGCCAGTTTATTGGAGGTAGGAACAGGTTTTCATCCGGAACTAACTGGTAGGGAAAATATATTCCTCAATGGGGCAATATTGGGAATGACTAAAGCAGAAATCAGAAAAAAAATCGATGAGATTATTAGCTTTTCTGGAGTTGAAAAACACATTGACACCCCTGTCAAACGCTATAGCAGTGGAATGTATGTTCGTTTAGCATTTGCCGTTGCAGCCCATTTGGAACCTGAAATTCTGATTGTGGATGAAGTATTGGCGGTTGGGGATGCAGAGTTTCAGAAAAAGTGTTTGGGAAAGTTAGGCCAGGTAAGCAGGGAAGGAAGAACCATCCTCTTCGTCAGCCATAATATGGGAGCGGTACAAGCGCTATGCAATAGGGCCATTTTATTGCAAGCAGGAAAATTATTCACAGATGGCCCCACGAATGAAACCATCTCGGCTTACAGTAAAATGGCCTTTAATAAATCTAAGGCAGAGTTACTATGTGGGTATAAGGATGGACAGACTGAAAAATATGGTGTCAAAATAACAGCGGTGAGGGTTTTGGATCAATTTTACGAGGTTTGTAATATTTTGAATGATAACGATGACTTTTATATTGAAATAGAATTTCAGACCAATCAAAGAGGAAATCAACTAACCAGTAATATTCAGCTGTATACCGAAAGTGGCATTTTGATTTTGTCCACAGGAAACTGGCCATCAACCACAATCAATAGCGATTTTTATTCAGATATTCAGCTTGAAGTAGGAACGTACCGATCTAGGGTCAAGTTTCCGCGATTTTTTTTAAACGAAGGAGGTTATTTCATCAATGCATTGATCAATCGGGAAGCATCCACCAGTATTGCCTTTATTGAGGACGCAGTTACTTTCACTATTGTGGATTCAGGAAATATGAGAAAAGAATATACCGATTATATAGGAGGTGTGGTTCGGCCCAAATTCGAATGGAACACAGAAGCAATAGGCCCAATTAAAATCAATAGGTATTAAACTGATATAAAAGATGTTAACTGGAGAAACCCAAGAATTGGAGAGGGATAGTGAGGAACTTGTAAATGGCTCCAAAAAGGTATCTGTGATTACCTGTTTTTTAAATGAAGAGAAATATCTGGCCGAAGCTATAGAAAGTGTTTTAAGACAAAAATATACTCATTGGGAATTGATTTTAATTGACGATGGGTCATCTGATAAAAGCACAGAAATAGCGAAATCATTTGCTTCGAAAAATTCAAACATTAAATATTTTGACCATAATAAACATGCTAATAAAGGCTTAAGTGCGAGCAGAAATTTAGGGATTGGCCTTGCCGAGGGGGAAATTATCGCTTTTTTGGATGGTGATGATGTTTGGTTACCTGATTTTTTGGCCACTGGTATTTATACCATGTCAAATCATTCATCTCCTATGTATTGCGAATCCACCTTTTACTGGAACAGTTGGAATGATTTAGAGGCTGAAGATTATGTGATTTCTATAGGGACCGATTATGATCAATTACATGAGCATCCAAATTTGATTTTTAAATTGTACCCTTTGGGAGCAAGACCTGCTCCTTGTCTGTGTGGGGTATTGGTAGATAAAAAAACATTACAAAAACATGGTTGTTTCGATGAAGAATTTAAAGGAATGTATGAGGACCAGGTGTTTTTGTGCAAGTTTTACCTAAATGAAACCATATATATATCTTCAAACTGCAACAACTTATACCGCCAAAGAGAAGGCTCTTTGGTACATACTTCCCATGCTCAAGGATCCTATAATAAGGACAGGAGATCTTTTTTGGAATGGATGGATAGGTACCTAAAGTTAAATGCAATTGAAAATAAAGAATTAAGGGTTTTAATGAGACGCGCTCAATTCCCATTAAAGTATCCCACTTTTCACAGTATAAAAAGTCATTACCGCAATCTTAAAAGAAGGACATCCAAATTTTTTAATAAAACTGGTTAAGAAAACTCTAGTAAAAGCCGTACAAAAGTACGATAGCCTAGAATTGCTTTTAACTAATTTCAACATGGATATAAATGACCACTTCTCGGATTTGAACTCTGCACTTGTTTCCATCATTATTCCGTGCTTTAATCATGGGAAATACCTTGCAGAGGCAATTGAAAGCGGGTTAAACCAAACCTATTCAGCTATAGAAATAATAATTGTAGATGATGGATCTACCGACATTACACATGAGGTAGCGAAACGTTTTCCTGAAGTAACGTACATTTATCAGAAGAATCAAGGCTTGTCTTCTGCCAGAAATACTGGAATTAGGCACTGTAAAGGAGCGTATTTGGTATTTTTGGATGCAGATGATTTATTATTTGAAGATGCCATTGCCTATAATATTGGACAAATGATCAAAGAGCCTGATTTAGCCTTTATTTCAGGAGCTCATCAGGTGAGTACCATTGACAACATCAAGATAAAAGTGGTAAAGGAATTTGTAAATTCGAATCATTTTTTAACACTTTTAAAAAGGAACTACATTGGGATGCATGCTACTGTAATGTTCAGAAAAAATATTTTTGATGATTTATTGTTTGATACCTCACTAAAAGCCTGCGAGGACTATGATATTTATCTGAAAATAGCCCGAAGGCACCCAATAGCTCATCACACGAAGATTTTAACAGTCTATAGAATGCATGGTGAGAACATGTCCAATGATATTCCTAAGATGTTGTCAACGGTTTTGAAAGTTTTGGACAGACAAAAAAACAACTTGTCTTCTAAGGAGGAGGTATTGGCCTTGAAAGAAGGGAAGGAGAATTTTAAAAAATATTATACCAAGCTACTTTACCATCAACTAAAAAATTCGCCTAAGCCTTCAATGGTTATTTTGGGTTTTTCGAATCCTCATTTCTACAAATTAGTATATAAAAAATTCAATAAGAAATTTATGTTTAAGATTAAAAACTCAAAGTACTTAAAAAAAATAATTCCTCCTTCAGTAAGGCGATTATTATTTAATTTGGGGCTTCTAAAGGGATTTCTCCCTCCTATAAAACATGTCAATTCAGGTGATTTTAAACGCTTAACCCCCTTTAGCAAAAACTTTGGCTATGAGAGAGGTGGGCCAATCGATCGCTATTATATTGCGATTTTTTTAGATGAAGCCTCAGATAGTATCCATGGGAGAACTCTAGAAATTGGAGACAATGAATACACCCTTCGCTATGGTAAAGGAAAGGTTACAGTCAGTGAAATCCTTCATGTGAATGACAATAACCCAATGGCTACTATTATTGGAGACCTAAGCAATGCCCCTCACATCTTGGACAATAGTTTTGATTGTATCATATTAACACAAACCCTCCATTTGGTGTACGATTATCAGGCTGTGATCGAAACCTGTTATAGAATATTAAAACCTGGAGGAACCTTATTGTTGACTGTTCCGGGAATCACTCCAATAGATTATGGCGAATGGGGTAACACTTGGTATTGGTCTTTTACAGGCCTGGCCATGGGGAAATTGATGGCTGAGCATTTCCCACAAGAACTTTCTGAAATTAAAACATATGGGAATGTGTATGTGGCTTCTGCTTTTCTTTATGGCATGGGCCTTCCTGAGATCAAAAAGGAAATGTTAGATTTTAATGATCCAAAAATGCAGGTGATCGTATCTGTGAAGGCCCAAAAAAGAGAATAACTATGAATATTAAAAGATGGATAAGAAAGCAATGGAAAAACATTAATCCAACCCCTCCCATCTTGGTTCTAATGTACCATAGAGTGATCGATTCAACATTAGACCCTTGGGAATTAGCTGTAAGTCCTCAAAATTTTGAGCAACATTTAAAAATTCTAAAATCCAGCCAATTGGTTGTACCCTTGTCTCAAATTAAGGAAACGGTACAAAAAAAGAAGCATTTAAAGCCTTCAATTTTAATTACTTTTGATGATGGCTATAGGGATAATTTCCTATATGCCAAGCCAATTTTGGAAGCCTTTGATTTACAAGCAACATTTTTTATTTCCACCAAACATATTGGCACCAAGAAAGCATTCTGGTGGGATGAACTTGGTCAAATAGTATTGGAAAGCCCTATCCTTCCCAAAATATTGGTCTTGCAAATTACTGGTTCGGTTTTTTCTTTTGACTTGAAAAATGAAATCGCCCTGACTGACAAAATTAGGCAATTACATACGATTTGGAATGCTTCCATGACCCCTCCCAGCCTGAGGGCTCAGCTATATTTGGAACTTTGGCAAATCTTGGGTGATAAAAATTACATGGAACAACAGGCTTTATTGTCAACACTGCGAGATTGGGCTGGAATTAACACAGGCCATTGGAACGAAAAAGACATTTCCATGTCCAGATCCCAACTTCAATCACTATCAGCCAGTCCTTTATTTACCATCGGCGGTCATACAGTAAGTCATCCTCAATTGTCCTCATTGCCTAAGGAGGAACAAAGAATTGAAATTTATGAAAACAAACAATACCTGGAATCAATTGTAAAGTATCCAATTGATACATTTGCCTACCCTTCTGGGAAATTCAATAATATCACAAAGGATGAACTGAAATCACAAGGCTTTAATTTAGCATTTACCACTAACCAAAAACCTATTGAACCAGGCATGAATCCATTTCAAATAGGAAGGTTTCAGATTAAAAATTGGACAGGTCAGGAATTCAAACATAAATTGGCCGAATGGATGGGTTGATTCCATCTGATTAGGAACAATGAATTAATTTTTATAATCCTTGAAATAAAAAAATAAACCAGCTACGGCACCGTTGATTTCGATCCAAACAGATTTAAAACCTCTCCCAAAACTTTTCCAATTTTTAATGACCTTATTTAAATAATACCGAGGCAATTTATAGTAAATGTATTTTGTATAACCGGCTTTTCTATTTTGTTTTTGTTGGACAAAGGCAGCTACTACATGTCCTTTCATGTACTGAAATATTTGCGATCTTAATTCATGCATATTATGGCGGTGCTTGTGATGCACAACAGCCTGGGGACAGTATGCCATTTCATAATGTTGGTTTAAAATTCTAAACCACATTTCGGAATCTTCGCTACAACCAGAAGCACCGGCTCCCAATTTAACATCAAAAAGACCTATCAATTCAAAAACTTCTTTTCTAAAGGCCATATTTGCACCCGCTCCAATTTGCCAAACTGGAGGACCTATTGAAAGGTTTTTTTTCCAATAGACAGCATCATATTCTATATTTTTATACCCTCTGTTAAAGGTCCATAATTTTTCAAAAAGCACTTGAGCAGGTGTTTTAAGCTCTATAGGCAGGACGAGGCCAGTGACGGCGAATAAATTTTTATTGGATCCAAACGACTCCCAAATTCTATATGCCCAATGGCTATGCACTTCAACATCATCATCGGTAAATGAAATTATTGATTGAGTACTTTCCAATACTCCTCGGTTCCGCGCATAAGACAAACCGGGACTATTTTCTTTAAAATATTTTACTTTTTCATAGTTTTTGACTAGCTCTGCGGTACTTTCATCCTTTGGCGCGTTATCAATGACAATGATTTCTGCTGGAAGGCTAGCCATTTTCATAATAGAATCCAGACATCGCTTTAGATCATTTGATCTGTTTCGGGTACAGATTACTACAGAAATCGGAACCTCATCTGGAAATACCACATTGGTCCATGAAGCAAAAACCTTTTCAAAATAAACCTTCCATTCATCGATTCTTCCTTCTAGGATAAATGATCTCCAGTCATCGGTATTTAGTGAAATTTGATTCTTTAAATAAAATTCAAGGGTGGTTTTGATGGATTCAATTATCCCTTTGTTAAAATCAATTTCGGAAACTTGGGATTTTGGTTCGAATACCCCGTGACCTAATGGTATATCCTTCCACCAAATCATGAGATAGATACCCTGATTTTCCGTATTAGACAGAATGTTAGTATTAGTAAAAAAGTTATCAAGGGACAGATGTTTGACCTCGTATAGAAATTGTTCATTCATCTTGATATTTTTTAACACCTGAATTTCCATCCAGAATTTTTTCATTCATTTGCCCCAAGGATTCATACTTTATTCTGATTTTCAGGTACATTCTTTTGAGTGTATAACCTGAACAGTTCTTTGTTCAATTCACTTAAAGGAACGGTGAGGTGTTTCTCACATTGTTTGAAATTGTGTTCAACTATCTGTAAGTCATAAATAAATGATTTCGGATCTTGATCCGCAGTATAAAATTTATAAGGTTCATAACAGGCTGATTTAGATTCTACTATAGGAATGGCCCCACAAAGCATCGCCTCAAAAAACCGATAGGTCCATGGACAGCCCACATCACCCGAAGGGCATATGATAAACTCTGCCTGGGCATGCATTCGAAAATATTCATCATCCCAGGCTTTTCCGGGAAACTCCCTTCCCCTTCGGGAATTGGCAACTATAAGTCGGTCAAAATTTCTAAAAACCTTGCTTAATACCTTGAAAACCTGATAATCGATTAAAACCTTCCCTGAAAGGCCCATATACCCCTTAACCTTAGAAGTTAAAAAAGATTGCATCCATATTTTCCTAGCTTTGGTAATTTTACCTACAAATGCATATCTGTATTTTCTTTTTTCCGGCCACAGTTTTTTGCAATAGGCAAGCATACCATGTGGAAAAATCAACGGTCTTGAAAGTTCTCCAATTCTGGTTGTAGGCGTAACCGTCCGGTGGGCAATTTGAATATCTGAAATTTCAGTAACGGTATCCCCTGGTTGAATCAGTTCATATTTGCAGGGGAAATATTCTTTAAGGCGCTGAAGCCGAATATCCTGTTCTGGCCGAATACATAGGGTATAGTCAGACTCCATTACTGCCTGGGCCATTCTAATTTCCTGCAGGTATTCATAAGTCAAGTCGAAAGAAATTTTTTTCATAACAATAATTGAATTAAGGCGCCATCTTAGTGGATGCTGGTTTGACTTTTTTTTAAAAATAGAAATGCAGTTATTCTTCTGACATGTAATGGGTCAACATTAAGTGGGGCTCAGTACTGCTTTAAATATAAACTGCTACAATCATCCTAATAACAAATAATATTTAAATATTGAATTAAACCTTATTGAGAAAATTTCCAAATGAAGTTTATTGGTTCTTAAATTATTTAAAAAAAACCCTGCCAAGGAATTTTCGTGCTTAAACCAACCCCTTAACTTTTCTTTCAGAAAAGAGGAGGCGGATCAATTGTCGAAATTCTGAAGTTGTACCATTTTTTTAAAATTTGGAGACTGATTCGTGAGGGATGCAAAATCGCCATGATTTAGGATCTGTCCATCTTTGAGCAGGTAAATTATGTCTGCATTTTTGATGGTTGAGAGCCTGTGAGCGATGACGATGATGGTATATTTCCCTCTGAGCTGGTCAAAATATTCCTGTATTTCCTTTTCTGTCTCTGAATCCAAGGCCGAAGTAGCCTCATCCAGGACGAGCAGGTCTACCTCCTTATAAAGTTCCCTTGCTATAGCGATCCGTTGCTTCTGCCCACCTGAAATGAGCACCCCTGCATTGCCAAGCGGAGCGTCCTCCTTTTCTGGAAGGTCTTCCAGAAACTGTAATAGGGAGGCCTTTTTAAGTGCTTTTCTAAATTTTTCGAGGTTTTCCGGGTTCTTTTCGGCCCAGGAAGTCACGTTATTGAACAGGGTATCGTTAAAGATAACAGGCTCCTGTGTGATGTATCCGATTTTGGATTGGTAACGGCCGATATTAATTTCACTTAGATCGATCCCATTAATCTGAAAGGTTCCCTTCTCTATTGGCAATAGTCCGGTAATGATATTGATCAGTGTCGTCTTTCCGCTTCCACTTGGACCAACCAGGGCCACAGTTTTGTTTTTTGGAATTTCCAAGTTGATATGCCTGAGTAGTGGGCTATCTCCGTAGGAAAATCCTACTTCCCGGAGCTGTACCCGCTCGATGTTTTCTATAACCAGTCCGGTATTGTATTCTGCCCTATTGCTGTTCATGTCATTAAGGAATCCCTGGAAATTCTCCAAAGAACCGGACACGTTCAAAAAGGTGTTCCAGTAATTTTGGTAGACAATAATGGCATTCAGCGCCCTGTAAAAGAAGAGTAGACTGAGGATAATGGGGCCTATATTGGTGCTGAAATAGAAAATCTGGATGAAAATAATGGCCACCACCACAAATATAGACATGGGCTCTTTGGTGGCGATCAGCAAGGAGTTGAAGAAGCCAATACGCCTGTTTCCATTGGCTAGGGTGATGATCGTCTGTTTGAGTTTCTCCCCATACTTTGCTGCCTGTCCGGTGGCACGGAGGTATTTAAAATTGTTGATCTGTTGCATGACTAAGCCATGGAAGATGTGGCCGTCCGCGGTGATTTTCCGGGAAGTCTGCTTGGTTTTTTTGTAGAGTTTGGTATAAAAGAAGTTTGAAACACCTCCTCCGATTCCAACCAGAAGTGCAAACTGAGGATTGGAGAGAAAAGCCAGGGTAATGTAAACAGATATCGTCATAAGCGCTTGCACACCGGCCATATAGTTTCTGTAGGCCCAGGTGACCCGGTCGACTTCCCCGCTCAGTGTATTCTGGATCTTACCAGAATCTACTTTCACGAAATACTTGTAATTGACACTTGATATGCTTTCCACTCCTGCAAACCTGATTTTCTTGATAAAGGTGGTCATCAGGATGACACCAAAATAGGATTCTGCAAAACGAAACAAACCTTTCATGCCGAAGAAAAAGAGGATCATCAGCAAAACAGTGGTCAGGTTAAGTGGCAGCCCCACGGAATTGAAGGCATCAAGCAGGTATTTAAGATTGCCGATGCTCTGTTCATCAGGTTGAAATGCGGTGGTCCCATCCACCATCTGCAGAAGGGGGATAAACATGGCCAGCCCAAGACCATCCATCAGCCCCACAGTGAAGCTAAGTATCAGGGCGATGAAAATCCTGTTTCCCAGATAGGAATGGAAAAAACGGAAATCAGAAAACGACTTGTTAAAGTAACTCTTTACCTTCGTGGCGATCATCATTTGTACTGTTTTAAACGTAAATCAAAGAATAAACAAAGTTGATTTTGGGCATGAAGCATTTAAAGTCAAATAAATCAAGGTCATGGGTTAGAATTATAGCGCAATCAGTTAAGACATATAAAATTTTAATTTGTAAGAGCATTATTGCATCCTATTCATTCTTAAAGTGATGCTTGCCATCCCTGGAATAATATAGTCTCCTTCAATCCTATAATTTCGGAATAATCATTTTTTATTATATTTTAGATTAGGCATACAAGCCCTTGTACAAATAACACCTACCTCTAGGTCCGTAAATCACTTGGTTTTGCCATCTCATATTTATTTCTCTAAAAAGTGAATTTATGGGTTTTGGAACTGAATAAGGTCAGGAAGATAATTTTCACATCCAACCAAAAAGACCAATTTTCCAAGTACCAAAGGTCGTGTTTTGTTCTTTCATTTTTCTGCTCGGAAGTTTCTAACGGACCCCTCCATCCATTTACCTGAGCCCAGCCAGTGATGCCAGGTTTATAATAATGCCTCACCATGTATTTATCTTCACTTTCCTGCATCATCTGGTTCAGACGAATTCTATGTGGTCTAGGCCCTACAACACTCATGTCTCCGATGAGAACATTGATAAATTGAGGCAATTCATCAAGGCTATATTTCCTTAGGATTTTTCCTATTCGCGTTATTCTTGGATCATTTACTGTAGTCGATTTGGTGCCGTTCTTAGGATCATCACAGGTATTCATAGTTCTGAATTTATGCAAACGGAAGGGTTTACTATTTTTACCGATTCTTTCAGGCAAATAAAACACAGGACCTGGAGAATCCAGTTTAACTAAAATACCTATAATCAGAAAAAGCGGGCTCAGCACAATCAAGATCCCCATGGAAAAAACTATGTCGAAGAAATTTTTCAAAAAACTATAGTAGAGATTATCCAAAGGCAATTGTCTGGTATTTACAACTTCAAGATTACCGATTTGAAATGTCTTGTAATTTTCACCGAACACATCTTTGTAATCAGGTATGAAACGCACCCTTGCTCCATGATAATCAGCAATTTTCACAATAGATTTGATGGAATTTACCTCCTGGAAAGGAAGAGCTATAATGATTTCTCTTACGTAATTATCACTTAAATAAGAATTTAGGTTGTCAATATTTGTTACAGCCTTATCCGATTGGTTTCCTTCAGTCATAACCGGGTTACAGTCAATAAATCCTTGTAAGGAATACTTGGTAATTGTATTGGACGCCAGAAAGGATTCTGCTTTTTTAGCCTGATTTCCAAAACCGGCTACCAAAACAGAATTTACCCTACCTTTCCTATCCTGATTCATTCTAAAGCCACGGATTAGTAAAAGGTTGGTGAAAATGCCCAAAGTAGGGATACCTAGTAAAATAGATAAATAAAGATTTCTCACATCCACTGGGAAGGAGAATATAAGGAAAATAAGGCCAACAAACCCAGTAAGAAACAGATAGGTTTTCAGATAATTCCCAATTCTAACGTTTAAAAACTGGCCATTGTCCCAGTTTGCATAGAGTTTATTGTAATTTCCGAATACCATCCACAATAAAACCAGGGTTGGTAAAATAAATAATTGCATTTCCTGAAAAAAAGCATCATTAATCTCTACGTAATATAGAGATATGAAAAAGGCCAATGATAAATTAACTAAGTCACCAAAAACTAAAATGGGGACATTTGTTTTTTGAAAGTGTGTCATTGCTTAAAAGGGTATAACTATTATAAAATAACACTGTAATAAATGAAGAAAAAGGAAGTCTCGCCATCGCTTGACATTCCTAAACAATAATCAATCTGTATTAAATTTTGGTAGAATTTTTGAAAGATTAGAGATGTTTTTTTGGTAGATTTTTGGTAGATTTTTTCATTTCTTTTTTCCTAGTTAGGGTTTTAGGGTTATAGGGTTTTTATTAAACCATAAACAACAAACTTACAGGACGCTAATTAAACCCAATGTAAATAAATGGAATTCAATAAAAAAATAAAATGCAGTAAAAATATATTAAAAAACATAAAAGTGCTTGTAAAAGTGTTTTTTTTTGAAAAATTCCTAGGTTTTTATTTTTAATTTGGTTTTGTTAATTCCGGAGAAAGTCTCAACCTTTTCGAAAGCACTGGCATTAAAACTGTCTTAGAGAAATACTTTGACCCTACTGTAATTAAAGAAAAATAACCAAAAAAATGAATAGTATTGGTACTACCAAAATCTGGTTTCCAAATAGGATAATTTTAATATTCCTAATAGTTTAGGATTTATTAAAAGGAATTTAGTGATTTAAGGATAGACCTTCCTTCATGGCTGTAAATAAAGTTTCCATAGCACCTGAACAAAGAGTACTATAAATAACAATGCTATTTGGCGCCTTATTCATGCATCAATCAATAGTATTTTCTTAGCATAATTATATCTTTAAGCGACAACATTTTTATCTTTATTAGTCAACAATAGCATTGCATGACTATAAATGCCATCCATAGTCATGTAATTCTTTAAGCGCCGGTAAAAACATCTTTCTCCAAAGAAAAAAATCACAAGCAGAAAAAATTTAGTTGCTGATAAATCAAGCGTTTGTATAGATAGGTTTTACGCCAGTAGATATTGGGGACATCTTTCGCTGTCCGACTCGCAGCACTTGTCACAATCCTAATCATACCGCACCACCGTCCTTTGGTCAACGCCGATCAAATCATCCTTATCTATATAGACCTTCCATTTCATAGGTCATTTCCACTATTCCATCTTGCTAGGGCCCAATATAACCTGTACAGCCAGAAAGCTTTACACATTACTTCTCCCTTAAATCTCTCTCCAGTGCCAACAATCATGTTTTTTCTAGTGGAGAAGCAGAGGACAAAATAGGGGCTCCTCAAATACAGATTTTACATGGGTAAAAAGACATCTCTGAACAATGGTTTTAAAGCGATCACTCTTCTTTCAGAGTCTAACTGCTTTCCCAATAACAAGTAAAATGTAAACTTAGGTTACCTTTATCGACCATATTTCATCCTATCTCTTCGGGAATGACAGGAAATGGATACAGCTATTCCATTGCCATGCTCGAAATTAAAAAAATATCGTGTTATGTAGGAATAGAAAAACCAATCTTAGTATTTAGAAGCGCTCCCCAAAATTAATATCCGCGTGTAACTTAAACTAAGAAAGTACCCCACTGAAAATTTAGCAAATTCTAAAATAACTGTTAACACCCAAATGCTTTTACCTTTTTAATGGCTGCGAACGCATATTAAGAGTGAAAACGATAAAGGAAATCAACCTTTACTCCTTAATGGAATATTATTAAAAAAATAGTTATAATAGAAAAATTACCTACTGGATTAGATTTCAAAACGAGCTAAATATAAAGGAGAAAATAAATGCTTTAGATTTTTATTCGCAAATGAGTTAAATACACTGCCATTGTCTGTACCCAAAGTATCTAACACTATTATAAAGAACGTCCAATGCAGAGAACATAATAATCTCCCGCTTTAGTATACAATTTCATCTGCCTTACCGAATTAAATCATCATTAGTTAATAAAATAGAAAAATCGATAATTTTAACTTCAAACAAATCTTTGTTTTAATAGCCAATTGAAATTTTCAATAGACTGAAATCATCAAAGAAAAATAGGACTATTACTATTTAAAAACCTTCAATTATACATAAAACCAATATTATATATAGCGAAATATTTAAATTTTATCGAATAAGTAAATAAATGCGAGAATTGAATAATTTATCTAATAAACCTAATACTCCAACCCAATGGGACCTAATTATTTTTTAATAGTTAATCGAACGAAGGGTATTCAATTTGCTTTTTAAAGGACATATTGAATTCACAAAGTTAATCAAAAATCAGGGATAAAGGGGGGATTTTAATCATGAAGTTCTAAACTAACAGGGTATTGATTTGAAATTCAATAAAAAATACACCAAATACGTTTTATTATTTATAAAATGCTTTATCTTAGTCTTTCATTTACAAATGAGCCCATAGCGCCTGGCATTCGAAAGGCTAAGATTTTATCTTCGTTTTAGAAATGGCTCAGCGAGAAAGTTATAATAGTATTTTTGACACTTGTCTAAATTAACTTTATTTAAAGAAGGCATTGTGCATTAAACAGCATCAGGAACAAAAAACACGATTATGAAATCCGTCCAAAATAATAACGAAATTTTATACATGGAAGAAAAGAATCAATCTGATCCAATCAAGTTCATTAAAAAGGTTCTTAAATTTTGGCCATTTATATTGGCATTCATGATTTTAACCATCGGATTGGCCATTTACTACAACAAGTCTACCCCCCCGGTATACCAAGTAGCAGGAAAATTCATGATTACGGACTATAAGAACTCTAATTTAATAGATCTTACAGGCATGCCTCAGGGACCTGGTTATCAACCTCCGGGACAGTCCATTTCCAATCAATCCATCTTGATAAAATCCAAGCCTGTGGCGGAGAAAGTTCTGGAGGTCATGGATTTGAGTGTGGATTACTTCGAACCTGGTATGCTGGTGGATAAGGAGTTGTATAAAGACTCCCCGATTTTTGTTCAAGTAGATTGGAACCATCCTCAGATTCTTGGAGATAAAATAAAGATTTCATGGACGAATCAAGAATCTTATTCTATAGATTTTCCAGGAGAATCCTACTATAAGTTCCTTCCAGACTTGTCCAGCGAAAAAATCGACCTAACAAATTATAAAACCAAGCAATTTAAATTTGGTGAATGGATTGATTTCCCATTGGCTAAAATTCAGGTTGGATTAATTCAAAATGCCCCCGAAGGAGAGATTCTAATTCGATTGAACACTAAAAGCAGCCTTCTGGGACGCTATACAGGTGACAACTTACAAATATGGCCAATAGACCAAACCTCTTCTATATTAGGCCTAACTTTAAATACTTCTCATCCTGTAAAAGATGCCGAGTACCTTAATAATTTAATGGAGGTATACATGGAGATGGAATTGGAAGAGAAAAACAGGGTTTCAAAAAACACTGTTGACTTTATTGATAAACAAATTTCAGGTGTGGCGGATTCTTTAAATTATTTTGAATCCAGTTTAGAATCTTTCAGAAGCAAAAACAAAACCTATAATATTGAAGAGGAAGGGAGTTCTGTCTATAATGAAATCACAGATTTAGAAAAACAACTTTCCCAGGAAAAATGGAAGAGACAGTATTTTTTGAATTTACAAACCTACCTGGTCAGAGAGAGCTATGATCAGATCATAATTCCTTCAGGAATTGGGATTGAAGACATGGTCTTGAATGGCCTTATCCAAAAACTAATCACTTTACAAACAGAAAGGTCCTATTACCTGAATACCTCGACTGAAGCTTCACCATTGGTTAAGGAAGTTACTCGAAAAATTGAAGCTACCAACGCTTTGTTATTGGAAGCATTGAGGAATGCCAATAACAACACTCAAAATTTGATTGAAGACCTGGAAAATAGGATCAAGACGGTGGAAAATCAATTCACCCGCTTGCCAACTACACAACAGGATTTAATAAAGATTGAAAGAGCTTTTACCTTAAATGAGAGCATTTATACCTTCTTACTACAAAGAAGGGCTGAATCAGCTCTTGCTATGGCATCAAATACTTCATCAAGCAGAATCGTAGAGTATTCCCAACCATCTGATAAACCCATAAAAGTAAAAGAAATAGCTGTTTATATAGTGGCCTTGTTCATAGGTTTTGCATTCCCTGTAGCGTTTTTCAGTACCATAGTCTTTATGGAGAAAAAAATAAAAGATCCTGTTGAGCTAGAAGAGGATTTGGCCGTGCCGCTTTTAGGTAAAATAGGTAAAAGCAAGCTAAAGACTCCCTTAGTGGTATTAAAACAACCTCGATCAGTGGTTTCAGAAACTTTCAGATCTTTGAAAACCAATATCAGTTTTGTTATTCCTAAGGACAATCAAATGACCATGGCCATTTCATCCACCTTATCTGATGAAGGAAAAACTTTTACAGCAATTAATCTGGCATCAATTTATTCGCTAAACCATAAAAACACAATTTTGGTAAGCTGTGATATGTTCAAGCCAAGTACACTTAAGGATTTTGAGTTAAAAAGTAAAATTGGTCTTTCAAATTTTCTGAGTGAACAAGTGAATAACGTTTCTGATATCGTTCAGACGACCAAATTCCCACTATTAAGTATTATTACTTCAGGGGAAACCCCTCCTAATCCATCCGACCTATTGGCTTCAGAAAGATTTGGAATCATGATGCAGGAATTAAAAGAAAATTATGACGTCATCATTCTTGATACTCCCCCGGTAGGATTGATAAGTCAATCCTTTGAATTATTGAAACACGTGGATTTGACCCTATATGTATTAAGGTATAATTTTAGTAAAAAAGAATTTATCGACAATGTCAATGAAATTAAAATGAAAAAAGGGGTCAAGAATGTTTTTGCAGTTCTTAATGATGTAGCCGCTTCAGAATTGACATATAAAGGATTGAATTATGGTTATTATGACGAGCCAGGAGGAAAAAAATCTGGCATTAAAGGGATATTTGGAAGGAATAAAGCCGCATTGTAAATATTTACATTTTGGTTGAATCTGGTGTTTTTTATTGATTGGAATTTCAGATGCTCATCTTTATGAAAAAGAACCATCAAAATTTTGTTAGCCGATGAAAATTTTCTTTCTTTTAATTGAACTTTCCATTCCTCTTTTTTTGGGCTTCATTATATGGAAGAAAGGTCAGCTTTCTATTCTTTATATGCCTGTTATATTTTTTTGCTATGCATTAATAGAAAGGAGCTTGTCTGCCGCTATCAGTTATTCGATATTCCTCTTTATAATTGGTTTTTATTCGATAAACAACCTTTCCTTTATTAAACGCAATGTATTTGCTATCCTTTTGATACCGTATTTTCTTTTTTTACTGCCCTATTCAAGGAATTTAGTTGAAATCAGGCCGATTTTTTTTGGGGCCATATTATTGTTCTTTTTTATCCCACTACTATCTGAAATTTCAAGAAATTATTCCAGGCATCAACTTTTTGAGGAACTAAGTAAATCAGCCTTAATCATATTGGTTATTTTTATTATTAACGTCATTTTATCCACCCTTTTCAAACACATGCCTACGGGCACAGGTTATTATGGTACTACTTCAGGTCTTCTTTATGGAGCTCTTTCATTGGACAGTCTTAATATTTTGCCTTTTGCCATCTATATCGTTGTAAGAAAAGGGATTAAAGACAAAAACTTAATATACCTATTGGTCTTTTTAGTAGCTGCCTTTTTAATTCTTCTTACATTTAGGAGAACAGTGATGGTTTTAACGGTATTGGCTCCAATGATTGTAATGGTGGAGTTATTGAATTTCCGTCAAATTTTTGATTTCATGAAATATGGATTCATCATTGCTTTGGTAAGTATAGTGGTTGTTTATCAAACGGGGTTTTTAAATGCTTTTTGGGATGGGTATGAAAACCGAAAACTAGATGAAAGAGGACTGGAAAATGAACCCCGGCTCAGGGAATTTCAAATGATTTATAATGACATGTTCCTTTATTACGATTATAGTCCATGGTTTGGGTATGAGCTTTTTGCTTATGCGGGGAATTATGGCAAAGGTAAATTGGGTCAGCGAAGTCTGCACACTGATTTTGGAACACTCTTGCATTCCAGTGGAATATTAGGATTTTCCTTGTATATGTTAATGGTTTTTGTGGCATTTTTATCAGCATGGAAAAAAACTGAATCCAGGGAGGACTATCTTCGTTTTTTATTTATAGCCTTGGCATTTGTAGTTTTTTTTATGTCAGGAAGGTGGCATACCATTTCATCAATGGCCCTCATGTATAGTTTACTATTTATTTCTTTGGGTAATAAAACCAAAAAACCACCTGGTAATAAAAAACTTTTTAAAACACTGCCCTTAAGTTTAGCGCCTGAAAAAAATGTACTTGTTCAATGACAATGGCATGAATTATAATTGATTTATTTGATCTATATTTTAATAAACCCAAATTTAACTTTTCTAAATTATTAATAGATTATACAATATTTATATGAAACCCATTATTTTGCTCGGAATGCCTAGAAGTGGAACAAAACTTTTGCGTTCCTTTTTAAATCAACATCCCAAAGTCAATATTCCTGGAAATGAAAGTTATTTGATTCATAATTCCATAAGAAAATTCGGTGAGGGCTATGATTTCAGCGTATTAAATAATAGGGTTAAATACTTTGAATTTTTATCTTCAACTAAATTTTACAGAAAATGTAAAGCTGATGGTGTTAATTTTTCTTTTGAAGAATTTGATAGTTTACTGACTGTATATGACTGGCAACATGTTTTTAAACTGCTTTTTAATTTTTACGGGCCAAAAGGGGTAAAGCATCCGTTTTTATGGGGTGATAAATCTCCGGGGGCCTTTTCACAACTGAAGTATATTCACCTAATATTCCCTGATGCTTATATTGTCCACATCGTAAGAGATCCAAGAGATTATTGCTTGTCTGCAAAAAAAGCTTGGGGAAAAAATATTTTCAGGTCAATGCATAGATGGAATCTTGAAATCAAATACTATTCAAATTTAGTTCGTGAAACTCCATTTAATTATATCAACATTAAATACGAAAATCTTATTGATTCCCCAATCCAACAACTAAAAAACATTTGTTTATTTCTAAACATAGAATATCCACCCGGTTTGGAAAAGCTCAACAAAAATGTGGAAAATTTGGGATCAGCAAAAGGTGAATCGACCGTTCTCAAGAACAATAAAGAAAAATATCTTCAAGCTTTTGACAAAAAGGCAATCAGCAAACTAGAAGCTATAGGTAAAGAAGGAATGACCTTGATGGACTATCCCATAAGCTATCAAGGCCGAAATAAAAAATTGAGCCCATTTTACCTTATATACGTCTCAATAATGGATGGATTGCATTCCCTTCAATTTCATATTCGAAACAAGGGTATTGTAAAGGGTGCGTCCTATTTTAGGAAACTGTATCTCAATAAAAGATGAATTTTGTGTTTTAATAAATTAAATTTTACTTTTTATTTTATAAAGGCTTACTATTTAAATGACCATTATGAATATTTTAATTGATATCAAACATCCCGCTCAGCTCAATTTATTTAAGGGTTTGGCAAAGGAGCTTGTTGTCTTAGGGTGGAAAGTAATTATCTGTTACCTTGATCGCGGCAAACTACCTAAAATTATTGACAAAGAATATTCTGAATTTACCCGTATAAAAGTGGGCAGTAGTAAAGGAACAAAATGGTCCATATTTTGGAATGGGAATGTGATGAGAACAACCTCATTTATACAAATTATTAAAAAAGAAAAAATTGACATCTGCGTAGCTGCTAGTAGTGCCCCATTGGCCTTGGCATGTAGACTTTCAGGAGTTCCGATCCTTCAATTTTATGATGACCCGGAAAGGAAACGGATTAATAGGATCAATGCCAAACTTTCTACAAAAATATTTTTCCCTCCAATCGTAAAGCCTGGTAAGGAGGTAGAGATTTTTAATTGTCTCAAGGAGTGGAGTTACCTAAGTCCAGCCTATTTTAAACCAGATAAAGCTATTTTAAAAAATTACGGGCTAAAGCCAAATGAATATGTATTTGTCAGAGAGGTAAGTAATAAATCATTTAACTATTATGATCAGGCAGACGCCATCATTTGCAGTTTTTCCAATCAAATTGATAAAAGTATTCCAGTTCTACTGTCATTGGAGGACAAAGCCATAAAGGATAAGTTCCCCGATAATTGGACCATATTAGAAGAACCAATTGCTGACATCCATTCTCTAATCTATTTTTCTAAATTGATGGTTTCTTCCGGAGACAGCATGGCAAGAGAAGGAGCAATGCTGGGGGTCCCGAGTATCTATTGCGGTATCAGGGAAATGAAGGCCAATGAATTGTTAATTGACAAAGGTATTCTGGAGCATAGGCCTGGAAACATGGCTGTGGAACCATTTAATAAGTACATTACAGCAGAATTTCATCAACTAAAGCAAATACAAACCAGAGAAAATCTGCTGAAGGAATGGGATGATATGAATCAGTTCATGATCACTCAAATTTTAAAATATAAAAAATAATAAATATGAAAATTTCAGTTTTCGGATTGGGCTATGTAGGATGCGTTAGCCTCGGTTGTCTGGCAAAAAATGGACATGAAGTAGTTGGCGTGGATATAAACCCTTTAAAGGTAGAACTGATTAATAGTGGTTTACCCACTATTGTTGAAAAGGACATCGATCAAATCATCAGGGAAGAATTTAATAAGGGCAAAATTTCTGCCACGGTCACCGCCTTTGATGCAGTCAAATCTACCTCATTAAGTATTATCTGCGTGGGTACGCCATCTTCCCCACACGGTCATCTTAACCTTAATTACATCTATAAAACGGCGGAACAAATTGGAGAAGCTTTAAAGGAAAAAGATGACTTTCATGTGATTGTAATCAGAAGTACCGTTTTGCCTGGGACAAACCGTAAAATAGGAGAAATAATTGAATCCTTTTCAGGTAAAAAGAGAGGAGAAAGTTTTTCAGTTGTGTCAAATCCCGAATTTTTAAGGGAAGGGTCTGCAGTGAAAGATTATTATGCTCCTGCGGTGACAGTCATTGGAGGTGACCATCCGGAAGCAATTGAAATGGTTTCCTCTTTGTATAAAGAACTGGGTGGACCAATAGAAATAACAGGTATAGAAGAAGCAGAGATAATCAAATACGTAAATAATTCTTTCCATGCGTTGAAAATCTCTTTCGCCAATGAAGTGGGAAACATCTGCAAATCTTTGAAAATTGATTCTCATAAAGTAATGGACATCTTTTGTAAGGATACCCACCTCAATATTTCCCCTGTATACTTCAAGCCTGGATTCGCCTATGGTGGTTCCTGTTTACCTAAAGACCTAAAAGGCATCGTAACCCTAGCCCATGATCAATACCTTTCTACACCGGTACTTAATGCCATTCATGAATCCAATGAAAATCAAAAGAGAATTGCATTTGAATTGATAAACAGGACAGGTAAAAGAAATATTGCGCTGATGGGATTATCCTTTAAAGAAGGTACCGATGATTTAAGGTACAGCCCTTCGGTAGATATTTCAGAAAAATTGATTGGGAAAGGATTTAATCTTTCTATCTATGATAAAAATGTACATATTTCAAAATTGGTAGGTGCCAACAAACAGTTTATTGACCAACACCTTCCACACTTATCGGATCTGATCACCAGCGATCCCAAAGTAGCCTTGGAAAATGCAGATATCGTCCTATTAAACCACAAAAACTTTGACCCAAAACCTTATATGGATTTGCTTTCTAAAAAAGAAGTCTTGATTGATTTGGTGAGAATTCCAGAATTGGAAAATTTGCCCAATTATGTCGGTTTGTGTTGGTAAATGGAATGGGAGATTGCAATAAATCTCCCATCCTATTTAATTTATTTGTTACTTAAGTAATATACGCAACACCTCTTAGCACAAAAAAATATTATAAGTTATAGTATTAATTCAAAATAAAGCCTACGCAAGAGAAGACAGATAAATTTCTTTTAATTTTTCTGCAACCAAGGGAATATCTAATTTAAGGTCGATAAGCCTGTCCCTTCCATTACAGTTATTCATGGCTATCACTTTTCTGATATTTTCAGCTAGTTCCTTAGAATCAAATCCAGTTATCGCATATCCTTCTGTATCTTCAAGAAGATACTTTACATCACCTACATCAGTAAATACACCTTTACAATTACAAGCCATCCCTTCTTTCACAACATTGGGTGACCCCTCTTCATAAGAGCACATCACTAGAACATCGACTGAATTGAGGTATTCAAAGACCTGATGATGGGGAATGGGATAAGGAGCAATTATTTCAATATTTGAACTTGCCAAATCTTGCCTCGTTTTATCCAATAATTGATAATTTTTTCTAGGATCATTATGATTTCCCAAAAACAATGCATACTTCTTGTCTTCACTCAAACCAAGTCTTTTCCTAAAGTTTCTCTCAACGGGATAAAATTTCTTAAAATCTACTCCATTTGGTAGCACATTGGATTTCTTTTTTTGCCAAACAAATTTTTCGATATTCGGAGATTTAGAAAGGATTTTTTTTGCAAAGGGCTGAATCAATAAGGTTAATAGGGTAAAGTAATTTAGATAAAGCCGATTTTTTTTATAACTATGGATCCTTCCGTAGGCATCGGTACCCATCAAAGATAAAATTATTGGGATTCCTGGAAAGGATAGTACAGCTACCCAGGCAGATAGGGTGAAATGGGCATGAATTAAATCAAAATTGGAATCCTTTAAAAATTGCTTAAGTGGACCTATATTGGAAATATATCCTTTCAATCCCTTACCCGATATTTTAAAATATTCAACCTCAACATCTTCGTTGTATAAAGAATCTCCCTGTACTTTGATAAAAGGCGCAACATCAAAATTTTTGAGGTTACCTGAGGAAACAAACAATACTTTTAGTTTTTTGTCCAGAGTCGAATTTTTATTTTTTGACAATACCATTCTTTATAGGGTTCAAATAACACACATATCGTTAGAAATAATATTATATATATTATAAATAACTTATAATAAATATAATACTATATCGTTAAAGTGTGCTTTTATTTCTACTATATTTAACCTTTAATTTCATGGTATACTGTTGCGCTATGAAATGTATCAATAAAAAAACAATTCCAAAAGGGAGCTTATTTAGTGTTAAAATTCTCAGTTTGAATATTTTATAATCCAGTTATTAACCATTCAATATTAACAGACCAAATTATTGCTTTAATACACTTGTATAAATGGATCTTAACCTTTTGGCTATTTGGTTTGAATCCAAGCCCAATTCTTTAATTTTTTCCCTTCCGTCACAGTGATCCATGGCCAATACTCTATAAATTGCTTCTTCTAATTCTTTAGCATCCGCATTTATAATGGCATATCCTCTGGTACCACTAACAATTTCTCTAACATCACCAGCATCGGTAAAAACACCTTTACAATTGGATGCCATAGCTTCTTTTACCACATTTGGAGACCCTTCTTTGAAAGAACACATCACTAAAACGTCAACTGTTGATAGTAATTTCTTTACTCTAGTATGACTAATTGGATAAGGGTTGATGATTTCAATTCCTGACTTTTTCAACTTTTCTTTTAAACCTTCTAAAAGTTGAAAATTCTTATTAACATCGATGGGATTACCTAAAAACAAAACGTTTTTTTTGTTGGTGTTTAACCCCAGTTCCTTAGCAAAACTAACCCTCTTGCCATCAATTTTTTCCAGGTCCACGCCATTGGGCAGCACTGTACTTTTATTTTTTAGCCAAACATGGCGATCAATATTATGGGATTTTGATATAATAAATGAAACAAATGGCTGGATCAACATGGTCATTAAAGTAAGGTATCTATTATAAAATCTAATCTTACTGTATTTCTTCAGCCTACCAAAAGCATCCGTCCCCATAATTGATAAAACCAAAGGTAGTTTTGGAAAGGACAAGACAACTACCCAAGCAGAGAGAGTAAAATGTACATGAATAAGGTCAAATTTTTTGTTATGTAGAAAATTTCGAAATTCTGAAATGCTGGTTAAATACCCTAAAACACCTTTACCTCTAATTTTAAAATAGGTAACTTTAATATTTTCTGATTCCAAAGAATCTCCTTGCATTCTAATACATGGAGCAATATCAAAACTTTTCATGTTCCCGGAAGACACAAAAAGCACCTTAAGAGTCTTCTTTTTGTTGCCGAAATTACTGGTATTATGGATTTTTTCGATTACAGGAAAATCGATTTGAACACCAAGATCTTGTGAAAATTGTTCCATTAGGATAATATATTATTTACCGTTCAACAATTGTTTTTCTTCACCTACCAACACTAAGGTTTAATACTCCTATTTTGAATTCAAATTTACCTCTACTAATTATTCGTATTGAACAGCTATAAATTTGGGGTACATAGAATAATGAAGGAGGGAATATTGATTGCATATTATCTCTCATCTCTTTTAGGAAAAAGACCAATAGCATTTCTATACTCCAGTTATGGCTCAGCCCACTACATCTCAAGCCTTAATTACAGGTGATAACATAAAACCCCATAAGAATCGGGTATTTACAATATTCCAAATGGATATGAGCAGTTGGGGATTAAGTTCGACCGCATTTGTAATATTGTTATGATAAATTCATAAATTACTTAAACCTAGTGAGTTTCGCCACACTTAACTCAAAACAAACATTATTCCAATTTATATCTGCTTTTAATTATTAAATGCTCCATCGATTGCAAACCTTTCAAATATTTGAATATTTAGAATCTCTTGAACTTTTACTCAATAAGTTCTAATCCAAATAACCATATATTCCTATTCATATCCTTGGAAAAGACGATATTTATTTAAAAATTTTTTCTGACTTCAATTTACACACCATGATTCATGTGAGGACATGGGAGAAATTAATGTAAAATTTCAGCAAATGAACCCTTATTATAGTATACAATCCAATATTTATGCGTTCTTGCCTTCAATTGGATTATAATCAAATTGCAAAACACAGCAGGTATTTTATTTTAAGAGTTAATCCCTTTATTTTCTGAAAGTTCTACAAGTGCTTTTATGGACCCCCCCCACTGTAAGAAAAATTGGGCGGTAATTACCATCTTGTGGAAAATTACCGCAATGCAAATAAAAAGGGGCTGTCACAGAACATTTAAGATAGCAGGAAAAATAGAGGAGATCAGTGCTAATTCCCAAAATAAGCTAAGGGAAAGAAATAAACACATTCACCTAACCTACTGAAGGATCTCACTTGTTATAAAATTATTTAAAAACTCCTGAAACATTTTCCCTTCTCACATATTCGATTTACCCTAAAATATGCAATAGAAAATCTAATACCTGCTGAAAACGCTTCAAAATACCCAATCGTTACTGTTTTAAATTTTACCTGACGGTAGCCAGGTTCACCATAGCGGTGCTATGCTAAAATATCCAAACAGACTGACTTTCTTTCGATTACAACACTTCCCGTAAGCACGGGAAATCCTATTACATAATGCGGGTTTAATCTTTCCATTACAAAAAAGAAAACCAAAAAAAACTAGTCAACTCCACGCAATTGGTTGTAATATGTCTTTATTATTTTATTTTTCAGGTTGAATAATTTCACACGAATTCGAATGAAACGATATGCGGCTGAATGCGATGGGACGTTTGAATTTTCGATTTCTTGGGATGATATCAACCCAATTGATGCTATAAAATTTATAGTGGATTAGTATTGAAAGCGATAGGTAGGATAAAGTAAAAGCAGTTTCCTATTGCAAAGGGAAAGTGGTTTGACCCTTACAAGAACAGGTTTCTATATATTAATCTAAAACAGCTTATAGGTATTTTTATGCCAGACCCCTACCAGTCGGCAAATGTTTTCTGCATTTGAAGCTCCTTCTAAAATGCCAATCCTTGGTAATTCAAATTTTGATTTAAGTGCGTGAGGATTTATATAATTTGGCTTATTGGTAAACCCAAATTGAAAACCTTCCTTTTTTAATGCATTTATTTCCCGAATACCAAAATCTCCATTGGGATACGCAAAGGTGTCAATTGAATAGTCAATCCAATCTTTCAATTTTCTTTTATTCAAAGAAATTTCTGATTTCAATTCTTCTGCACTGCAATTTGGTAAAATCGGATGGCTATGGCTATGTCCACCAAATGTAATCCACCGGGATTGGGCGATTTCCTGAATTTCTGAAACAGTCATCGCTTCTCTTGGTAAATTTATTTTTCTTTCAATTTCCGATAAAATGACCCTCCTCTCCTCGTTCGGGACCTTTTTTAATGCTTCGGAAGTAGGATAATCCATCCCTAATCTACTGGCTTTCTTTGCATAATTAAACCAATAATTACCCATTTCGATTGACTCAGAAGGAACAAATATGGTGAGGGGAATTTTATTTTGAATAGCAACTTCTGCTAAATTAGCAACATTGGAGGCCCAGGCATCATCTGCGGTAATTAAAACTGCTCCTTTTGGAAATGACTGATCCCCAGTCACTATCTTTTTAAGGTCTTCCATACCTATAAATTTGAAGCCATTTTTGGTAAACCAATTAATGGTGAATTCAAATTCTTTTTTTGACGGATTATGACAATATATTGACAAAATATGATCACCGTTTAAAGCCTTCTTTTTTGCACGATTGACCAAGCCCATCAAAATGAAAGTTTGCGCTACAAAATAGGACACAATATTTCTTGCATTAAATTTCATATACCAGCAATTATAATAAAACTATTTTATATGTTACGACTTAGGTGTTTTTTTAACATTTTCTGCTGCGAAGAAAACTGAATTTGAATTGGTAATGGCACATTGATTTTTTTCAAAACCGTATTTAATAATCCATGGATTTCCTGAAGAAAGGTGACTTGGTAATAGGAAAAAGCTAGGGTATTGTATTCAAAGTTATTTTTTTTCGATGTAGTAGGCTCTCCTGAATTCACTTCGGTAGGAATGTACCAGAGAACGGCACATAAGGAATTTTCTGCCATTAGACAATAGAAGTGATGCCCTGTTTCAATTCTTTTCATACAATCAAATAGAAATTCTTTTCTGGAAATAATCCCCACTGATTCATCAAAACACATTAAATCATTTATTCTATTTCCCCGAACCTGAAATCGATTGGGAAGCTCATCCCTTTCTATAGCGTTGATGGTAATATAGGTTTTAAGCTGATTGGAAAATATTTTATTGATCCCATCATAGTTAAAGACATCCAGACCTTTTTCCAAAAGTAAAGATGATTTTTTCTTAAAGTATTGAATTCGATTGACTACCACACTGGGCTGAACATTGTATTTCGGCAAACCATCGAAAGCATCTTTAATTATAATTTTCAAAATCTCTTTATTTTTTTCTATAAGACTTTTAAATGGTGTAGAAACTTTAAGTTCATAAGCTTCCTGAAAGGTATTGGCCAACATTTCTTTATATCCTTTTGCTCCCCCAGGAGTTAGGTCAAAAAATTCTTTTTCAGTGTTTTTCAGTTCGATTCCTAGCATAAGGAAATGTAGTATTCCTGGAGAGTATTTGGCATAAAATGGTGAATGTGAATTAATACCTTGTAAATGCACCATTTTAACCCCGACAATACCTGCATTGGAGGCAATAATTTCCTCATTCAATTTTAGTATACTTACATGTAGTAGTCCCAATTCGAATAAACGAATCATAAAATCTTTCCTATGAGCTTCTTGTTTAAAAGCTACTTTGTCATACATCGCCCCTTTCCTGAAATCACTTTGAATAATCAGTTCATCTATAATATTTCTAAAAGACTCAATTTTGGAAATAACTTCAAATTTAAGGTCCCCCTTTCTTTTAAGTCTATTGATTTTTTCTTTGCGGTTTTTCTTTTTTAACTCATGGATCAACAATTGCTCATTGCTGGCCATCAATGGTTGCAGATGGGATTTTAAAAATACATGATTTCCCCATCTATCCTTTCTTCCAAAATTTTTGACGGGGGTATTTGGAGGTAAATATTTCAAAATGATCGTTTTCCCGAGAAAAAATGACTTCAAAAGTCCAATCGAATCCTCTATAAAGGCATTGCTTTCATCCGCGGTTGAAAGCCAAACCTGATACTCTGCCAGATTGGTCCCTGCAGCTGTAATTGTCCCCTTTCTATCAATGGTAAGTGTAAATATTCCTTTAAGATTTTGTCCGTCCCAATCCGCTAAAATTATAGGAATGAATTCCGTATAAATTCCATACCATGCCAAAACAAAATCTTTACCTTGAAAAACAGTAGCCCAGGGGCAAAGCCTAAAAAGTTGATCCCAGGCATCTAAAAATTTTTCATCCTTCAACAAATTTATTGCTTCCTCTTTTTGAAAAATTTTCATTCTCAATTAAATTTTATTTTCAAGATTTTAGATAATTTGATTTCAGTCCAGTAATCACCTCACATTAAGTTTTTCCAATCCAAAACATGCCTCCTTTTAAAGGAACAATTATAGTTGAGGGACAATAACTGTTATTTATAACAATGGCAAGATAGATGAAAGGTCTTTATGCCAAAATAAAATGAATCATCATTCGTATAAAGGTCCTAAGATTGATGAGGCAGTTTCCATTAATTTATCTTTCATAAAATGTGCACTTGGGTGAATATAGGCTTCGTCCTTAACAACAATGGACTGGTCTTCCACTTCACCGGATTCCATTTTATTTTCTTGAAACCAAAGACAAAACATAAGCCTATGTTCGTCAGCCCAAGAAAGAAAAACCTCTCCATCCTCTACTCGTTTAAAGGCATCAGAAAGATAATCCCATCGAGAAATGCCCAAGTCATCATCATATGCCAATAAATGCCTGATATTATTTTTCTCTATCTGAAATGATACCATCGGATTTTCTAATGGTTTCACTTTGGAGTGGGTAATCCTATTTTTTAAGTAATGAAATTTAGATTTGAGTAAGTGCTTTGAGCGTTGAACTTTAACATTGAAAGTCATGGATCGGATACCCTTTGATAATAAAAAAGCATGGAATTTTTTCCGAGCTTCTATTTTAAGTTTAAAAATTGGATCCTGACTCACGGTTAGTTCATATACTTCATCGGCATTTGATGCAAATCTTTCTTTGTAACCATCATCACCTGGAGAAAGATCGAAATAAGCAAAACCCTGCTCTCCCAAATATTGTCCCAACATATATAAATGTACAAGTCCTGGTGAATGTTTGGAATAAAAGGGAGAATAGGTAACCATACCTGACAAATGCATCCATAATTTAGATTTCATACCTATAATGCATGAAGTGATCTCATCATCCAATTTCAATACAGATACATGAAGTATATTTTGTTCAAAAAGAGAAATAAAAAGGGGGCGCCTTAGTGGATTTGCAGCTGAAGGAATTTTATTAAACAAAGCCCCTTGCCTGAAATCATACATAATCATTACCGAATCATACACTTCAGTAAATCGGTTGATTTCTGTTATTTCTTCAAAGTCCATTTTCCCAGCCCTTACAAATCGATTGTACTTTGCCTTTAAATGCCTTTTTTTAAACACCTTCCTATAGTTGGGATGCGACATCTGCATTAAAGGTCTATGGAAAGGCTGTATCACACTGTTTTTTTTCCATTTTGGATTTTGGTCTAACCAAGCTATACTTTTTGAAGAAGGAATAAACCGAAAGACAAGTTTACAATTGGGATGTTTCCGAAAGATAAGAGTGAATGCCTTGGACAAAAAACGTTCTTCATTCCCTTCCCTTACCAGCCAGGTTTGGTACTCTGCATCGTATTCCCCCAAACCGATAATCTTAGCCTGGTTCTTTTTAATTTGACCATTAGATTCTCTTTTAATCGCTAAAAAAACTGCCGCATTTAGGCCATTCTCAAAATAATCAGTTGCGATAAGTGGAACATATTCAGAAATCTTAATTTGGCACCATGTTTTAATGAATACAGGATTTTGGAAAATAGTTGTCCCTGCGCTTTCCTCATATAACTTATTCAAGCTTTCAAAAAAACTAGGGTCTTCTAATAATTGTAAAACCGCTTCCCCCTCAACAAGTCTGATATTTTCTTGATTCATTATCTAGATTTAGGGCATTAAGGAAAATTGATATCCATGATTTCACGTAATAGATTTATAATCTCCATTTTTCACGTTGTAAACACCTCTGATTTAGTGAATTATTTCATCATTTGAAATTAACTAATAAATTTTTTCCTGGTTTTGATGAAAAGCAGTTGTAGGGCTACCTAAAACATCCCCGTATAGTTTTATGAAATGTTCTCCCATTTTTTTAATGGTAAAATTTTGCTCAATAAGTTGTTTACCGGCACTACCAAATTTTAGTTTTGATTCCGGTTGATCCAATAATTCAGAAATAATTTGGGCTATTTCATCATTGGTTTCTTCAGTAATCAACCTACCGTTTTCTCCTGGCTTAATTAATTCCCTTGTTCCACCTGCATCATTAGCAATTACGGGTAATCCCAAAGCCATATATTCCAATATTGCATTGGAAATACCTTCCCCATGAACCTTTTCATTGGAAATCAATACCCCAATATCACAAGCATTCACTAAGGCTTCAACGTCATAGATTAACCCAGTCATAATTAAATTTGGATGACCATTTGTGATCTCTAAACACTTTTGATAGAGAGAGTTTTTTCCCTTATGAAAGTGGCCTACGCCTAAAAAGCTAACGTCCTGTCGGATAGATAAAACTTTTTTTGCTATTTTAAAAAACCTTATATAATCTTTATTTTTTGAAAAGGTAGCCACCATCACTACCGCAAACGGAGTATTGATTTGGTATTTTTCTTTTATAGCTGATTGACTCGCTAAATTTTCAAAACGACCCAAGTTTACCCCATTATAAATCACTCTGTATTTTTCTTTTGGTGGCTTGTACGCTTGTATCCCAGCAAAAGAATTGGATAAAATAATATCTGATTTCTGAAAGTTTAATTTGTCGATGAATCTATTTCTAAAGGAGATGTTTGGCGAGGCATTGGTGATTTGACCGTTGATTAAAGGGATGTTTTTTAATAACTTGGTAGGCAATACATATAAGGTTTGCATACGCCCCCAGGTATGTATTATGTCGGGTTTAAATTCACTTGTAATACGAAAAAAAGAATAAGGAACGCTACTGCTTCCAAAATACCTGTTCTTTTTTATGATTTTTAGTGGTATTTCAAGTTGGTTAAAAATTGGGAAATCAACAACCTTACCAGTTGTGACAATCATCATTTCAAATTCACCTGTGTTTTTCATAAAAGAAAGAAGTTCCATAAACCTTCTTTCCTTTCCCCCTGCAACCAATCCTCCTATAAAAAATAAAATTCTTTTCATAAAATGTTTGCCCTTTTTGGTATAAGTGTAAATTAAAAACTAATGATTTTTTACTTTAAAATATTTTCAAATAAATATCTATTCTTTGCTTCATACTTGCTGAACAACCGGATAGATGGTTTCCTTTTTACAACCTCCTTATATTATGCCAAATATGTGAAGAAAATTCCAATTTCACTCTTCCCCTTTTCCTTAATATGAATTACAAATTAGATGCCTCCTTTCCTTTGCTCTATTTGGATGAGTATGGGTCGAATTAGGTCGGTTGTTCTGAAACTTAAACCCTGATTATGAAATGGGTTTCCCATTCTTCCGGGAAGGGGTGTAATCCGAAGAAAATCTGGCTATTTGGGGATGGATCAATAGTGAATAAACATTTGATTTTGAGATGATTACACAAATCAACAGAAAATCTATAGCCTATTTCTGGATAAATCTAATAAAAACCGCCCCTTTTTTAACTTTAAGGGGCGGTTTTTTTTCAACCTAATAAATATTTAAATCATGAAATACCTATCATTGTTTAATGAATTTTAGCATTTCTTGTCGGCCATTTCTGTTGACCAAAAGAACGTAAATCCCTTGAGATAGATTATGATCTGAAATATCAATGGCAAGTTTACCCCATTTAATCTCAAAGTCTCCCTCCATCATTTTCACACCCTTCATGTCAAAGATATGGATATGAACTATATCTTCCATCACACCTGACAATTCAAGGTTTATCACATCATCAACGGGGTTAGGATAAATGCGCGTTGCCAATGCTGGCTCCTCTTGATCAGCATTTATTCCCGAATTATCCTCATTTACATAAACGGAATTCAAATCTGTCATAATCCGAAGTCCAAGACTTGGGTTGAAAAGATTGGCTATTTCACTTCCACTTAGCGCTCTATTGTAGAGCTTGATTTCATCGAGGTCACCATCCCACCTATTGTTACCGTATTTGGCTCCAATTTGCAATTCAGTGGTATTCGATTTGATCTCCACAGGAGCGTAAGTGGCTGAATTGTCCTCCACTCCATTGATGTAAACCTTGGAGGTAGTCCCATTAAATGTGGCTGCTACATGTGTCCAGGTTTGCCCATCAGCAGGATAATTCGCATTGGAGAAAATCCTATATCCAGTTCCACTGCTTTCCCTATTAAATCTAAATTCCAGCTTCCCGTTTTCATAGATACTGAATTCATATCCGTCCGGTCCAGACTTGGAAAGGATTTGCTTCCTTTTTACTGCGTCAGGTCGGATCCATGCAGCAATTGTGATCTCTTCATTGATATCCAAACTCGCATTATGAGGAACGGAGGCATACCTATTTATAGATCCCGTCAATCTCAATGCAACCCCTACTTTACCTGGCACCAAACTTACACCTGATGTATTTTGGATGGTTGCATCATTACCATTTCCGGAATAGTCTATCAAGGTATTCCCACTGCCATTTTCCATCGACCAGTAACCTACCAAATCTTCTGAAATGGTTTCAGGTTCAGTGGTGAAATCCCAGGTCTGAGACCATGGAGAATCTCCTACGGAGTTGGTTGCAGCTACCCTCCAAAAATAAGTCGTGTTGTACTGCAAGCTTGGCATAGGATAAGAAGTTTCTTCTAACCCGGACATGGTAATATCACCAATTGTAAAGCCAGGGTCCTCAGCAAATTGAATGGTATAATCGTCTGCCATATCAACTGAATCCCAATCCAGAATCAATCCTGTGCGTGCCAGTCCGGTTTCACCACTGGTAGGACTGCTTAATTGAGGAGCAACTGGTGCCTCAGGCGGTCCTCCATTGAAGACATCAAAGACCTCCACATTATCCAGAGCTATATTATAAAGTCTGATTTCATCAAGTTCTCCTTCCCATCTGTCGTTACCGGATTCTGCCGCGATCTGCAATTCAGAGCTATTTGAGATGATCTGCACTGGAGAATAGGTAGCGGAATTGTCCTCGATTCCATTTATATAGATTTTTGAAGTTGTTCCATCAAAAGTGGCAGCAACATGCATCCAGGTAAGCCCATCAGTTGGATAATCCGTATTGGAATAAATCACATAACTCTCTCCGTTACTTCCTCTGTTAAAACTAAATTCCACCTTGCCGTTTTCAAAAATGCTGAGCTCATATCCATCAACCCCTGACTTAGAAAGAATTCGTTTTCTGTTTATTCCATCTGGTTTTATCCAGGCAGCTATGGTGATGGCCTCATTAATGTCTAAGGTAGAATTATGAGGTACAGTAGCATAGTTGTTGACAGCACCCGTTAGACTTAAGGCAAGCCCTTCTACTCCAGAAACCCATGTGATACCGGAATTATCCTGAATAGTGGCATCATTGCCTACACCGGACTGATCTAGTAGCACGGTGCCTGAGCCTTCTTCCATTGTCCAGTAGCCTACCAAATCATAAAGTTCTGACAAGTCTTCTTCCGTGGTAAAGCTCCACACTTGAGACCAGGGTGAAACCCCTTCTTCATTGGAAGCATTCACCCTCCAGAAATAAGTAGAATTTGACTCAAGATCAGGCAAAGTAAAGGAAGTGCTAGTAATGCCCGTTTGCTCTATCAAGGATCCTGAGAAATCTGGGTATTCAGAAACTTGAATCCAATATTCATCTGCAGATGCCGGAGCTTCCCAGACTAAATTAATACTTAATTCGGATACATTGGTGGAGAAGTTTTCAGGAGATGAAAGGAGTGGTGCTGTAGGTTTATTTGGAACACTAGAAGTACCATTATAGAGATCATTGATTTCCTGATTGTTCAAGGCACCGCTGTAAAGTCGGACTTCATCAAGTTCCCCTTTCCATCTGTTGTTACCATACTTTGCCCCAATTTGTAATTCCGTGGTGTTGGATTTGATCAGTGTAGGCGAATAGGTAGCGGAGTTATCTTCTACTCCGTTGACATAGATTTTTGAGGTGGTTCCATCAAAGGTAGCTGCGACATGCATCCAGGTCTGACCATCGGTAGGATAATCTGCATTGGAATAAATCCTATATTCAGTTCCATTGCTCTCCCTATTAAATCTAAATTCAAGTTTACCATTTTCAAATATGCTGAACTCGTATCCATCAGGCCCTGACTTGGAAAGGATTCGCTTTCTGCTAAGCCCATCTGGTCTGATCCATGCAGCAATTGTAATGGCCTCATTGATGTCCAAAGTAGCATTGTGTGGTACTGAAGCATACCTATTTGAAGAACCTGTCAAACTTAGCGCAAGCCCATCGATTCCAGTCACCCATGAAACGCCTGAATTATTTTTGATATTGGCATTGTTCCCGTTTCCAGAGTGATCAATTAAAGTACTTCCACTACCTTCCTCCATTTTCCAATGACCTACCAAGTCAGAATTGCCGGATATTACTTCGGCAGTGTTGAAACTCCAGATTTCAGACCAAGGTGAATCTCCTTCTTGGTTCGATGCAGCCACCCTCCAGTAATAGTCTGTGTTGGGTTGAAGTTCAGCAACGGTATAAGAGGTATTTGTAATCCCTTCTTCTTCAATCAATGTGCCCGTGAAAAGAGTATTTTGGGCAACCTGAATTTTGTAATCATTTGCGGATTCTGAAGCATTCCAACTAAGATTCAAATTCAAGTTAGATAAATCACTTGAATTATCATTTGGTAATGCTAGTAAAGGAGCTGCAGGCTCTTCAGTAACAACTGTCTCTCCATTGTATAAAGTAAGAATTTCCTGATTGTTTAGTGCCCCCTTATAGAGCCTGACTTCGTCAAGTTCCCCTTTCCACCTGTTGTTTCCATATTTTGCTCCAATCTGTAAATCGGTGGTGTTGGATTTGATCATTACAGGAAAATAGGTTGCTGAATTGTCCTCTATCCCATTGACATAAATCTTTGAAGTGGTCCCATCGAATGTAGCAGCGACATGCATCCAGGTTTCACCATTAGTGGGATAATCAGTATTGGAATAAATCATATATTCAGTTCCGCTGCTTTCTCTGTTGAACCGGAATTCCAATTTGCCGTTTTCGAAAATAGTAAATTCATACCCGTCAGGGCCTGATTTCGACAGTATTTGTTTTCTGCTTAATCCATCAGGCTTGATCCATGCAGCGATGGTAATGGCTTGGGTAATGTCCAAAGTAGAATTATGTGCTACAGTGGCGAATCGGTCTAAAGAGCCTGTCAAACTTAGTGCAAGTCCTTCTACACCTGTAACCCAAGTGATTCCCGAATTTCTAACTATTGCAGCATTATTGTTCTTTCCAGAATAATCAATTAGTGTGCTGCCACTTCCTTCTTCCATCTTCCAATACCCCACCAAATCAGATGAAGTTGATTCGTCAGCAGCAGTAGTAAAGGACCATTCAATTGACCACGGTGAGTCTTCCCCTACTGTATTGGTAGCGGCTACTCTCCAATAATATTGAGTGTTTGCCAATAATGCAGATGTAGTAAAGGATGTACCTGATATATTCTGATCGTTAACTACGGTCGTTGTAAAATCAGAATCCAATGAAACCTGCACTTTATAGGTCGCTGCCAAAGGTTCTGCATCCCAACTCAACGTTACGGTCTTTAAAAGATCCGTGGCTTGATTTGCCGGACTGGTTGGCACTGGTGCGTTAGGCAACACTGTTTCGGTCTCTTTGGTTATAAAGCTCCGTACTTCTGACCAAAGTGAAACCCCATCCTCATTATAAGCTGCGACCCTCCAATAATAAGTGGTGAGATCCTGAAGTTCAGGTGTAGTGAAGGTAGTGCCGATTATTTCCTGAACATCTGCTGCAGTAGAAGAGAACTCAGTATTCTTTGATATCTGTACCCAATATTCAGTCGCCAAGGGTTCAGCTTCCCAAGTTAGATCAGAAACATTTTCTATTCCAGTGGCTTGATCAGCAGGTGAGATAATTGTGGGAGGGCTAGGTATTACTCCAGAAACATACCCTTGAATGGGTATTTCAAGTAAAATATTGTTACCATATTCCACAACCAGTTTAGCATCCAGATTGCTCTTTGTGCCATTATAGTTGAGTAAAACTGTATTAGAACTGTTGGCTGATAAAACTGAGTGATCAAATGATCCATCCACAAACTCAAAATCAGAAGCATCATCCCCCTCTATGTACATCGCTTCGATATATATGGCTTGATTACCACCAGAAACATTCAAATCAGCGACAAGTTGACTTTCACTGTCCACTTGTAGGTCTTCCAGAACAGATAAGGTACTTCCGGATAAGGACTGTCCTGTTGGATTATTTATTCCAAAATATTCCATATTCCGCTGTCGTCCTCCTCCTCTATTCGGAGAACCACCTGCTATAAATAAGCCGTTTCCTGAAAGGATAGCCTGCGTTCCATGTCTTGGGAAGTTCATATCCAATCCACTGGACCAAATTTGGGTGACAGGATCATACATTTCTGTGGTACCCAACGCATCATCGCTACTAAGATTTTCACCTCCGGCAATAAACAATTGTTCATTGAAATTAGCAGCAATTGCGGCAGCCCTTGGAGTAGGAATGTTGAGGTTACTTGGCAGGGTAGACCAGGTTTGAGTTTCAAAATCATATACATCCACTTCTGGTATTACCGGGGCAAACACGCCTTCAGCTCCACCTGTTAGCCTGCCGGCAGCGGCATATAATTTATTACCAATCACCACGGCATGGAAATGATCTCTTGGTCGAGGCGCATTTTCCAATGGTGTCCAAGTGCCTGTTGCAGGATCGAATTCATCGAAATAGGGAACATAACCTCCGCTATGGCCCATGGTATTCCCACCTATCACATAAAATTTATCTTTGTACATTACTAATCCTGCTGAGCCCCTTCTTCTATCTTCAGGTATTTCAGGTCCCATAATGTATTGTTCATTTACCGGATCAAATATCCAGACATTTGTAGCCGGGACTTCATTAGGATAAGCGTTGGTTTGGAAAGATCCTATTACCCAAATAAATCCTTTATAAGTCGTGGCCTGGAAATGGTTGAAACTTAAGGGGGCTACATTACTAAGCGCATTCCAGTTGTCAGTCTCAAAATCATATACATCAATAGTGGTGGAGTTTTCCCTTCCTCCCATGATATAAAAGTATTTTCCGGCTTGGACAAATGAATTTTCATGCCTCTCGGTATAGTTTTGGTCCTCATTACTAAGGTTCCAGCCTTGCTGTTCTATGGTCCAGGTGAAATTAAACGATTCCACATTTTGGACTGGATAATTGGAATCCTTGATTTGTATAGATATCAGGTAAGGGGAGCCGGCAACGGCGCTACCATCAACGGTGCCGTATATCCTACCATTCACCTCTTCGATATCAATTCCCGGAGGTAAGTTCGAAGCAGTATAATATAGGGCTCCTACTCCACCTTCAGCCATGGCCCTCAGTGTTCCATCCAGTACTTCGCCAACCCTACTGAGCTGGTCTTCTATTTCCTGTACAATAATTATCGGTTCGGATATCTGTGTGCCAAGAATTTCAATGCCATGGATTATTGGATTTCCTGTTTGCTTAACAAATTCAATATTCAAAACCCCGTCACTCACACTTACCGGTATTTTCTCCATACCTGCAACTCCATGTCCATATTGTGCAACAATGTCAAAATCATCCAGCACAATGTTATCCTCCAACTTGACATCAAAGATTCTTGCTCCGACGGAAGGAGTTTCATTGGCACCGTTTCCAAAATATAAATTGACATTATAATCACCATTGGTCACAGGAATGCTGTAAACCATGTTTTCTGCACCGAAATTTTCACGGACTTTTTCGAATATTCCTGTGAAAGTATTGTTATTAATGTAAGAAGGAATAGAGGGATGCCTGTTTTCAAAATTCAGAACAGTGGATTTAGATGATCCCAAATTCACAGAATATCCATCACCTTCAAAAGCCCCATCTATTATATTTTCTTTCCAGTTAGGTGAGACACCTTCTCCAGATACAGCTGCTCCCCCTGCATTTACCCGATACAAAATTTGCTCTGCAGGTACGACATATAGGGTAAAGCGCTGTTCGGCAAAATAACCATCCTGATCGGTAGCGCGAAGGGTAATATTCGTAGAATCAGGTTCGCTGGATAAAACCAAAGTCAATTCACTTCCGGAAATTGAAGCTCCAAAGGCTGAATTGCTATTCGTTACGGAGAAATTAAGATTTTCAACCCCGTTATTATCGTTGAAATATTCTGTCAAATCGTATTGTCTATCCCCAGAACCAACCTGTCTGGTTAGGTCTAAAAATTCATTAATGGGGTAAGGTTGGTCTGCTGTAACTTGGAAGTAATCATAAGTTGCCATGAACTCAACGCCATCCTGAAGGGATGATCCAAAAACTCCAATTGCCAATGGTAAAGAACTGTCCCGAACAATGTCCAGCAATGGAGAAGTTAAGGTTTTGGTTCCTAAACTTATCAAAGGTCGATCTCCGATTTGGACCATAGGCTCTACTATCCCAAACACTGAAGAAACCCTTAAAATAAATTCGACTTTTTCACTGGAATTTGGCCTATCCCCCACTGGAATAGGAATCATCAGAGGATTATTATCAGGAACATCATTGGTTTCCAAAGCGGCTACCAGATGGGTTTTTGTAAACACGAATTTCAAAAAGTTCTCTTGGGTGCCATCACCTATCTGAATGCCCAACTCTCCATCGTGATCAATATTGTAAAACATTTGGGGCCCATCCAATCCAAGCAAAGCACCTCTGATCAAAAATTCACCCGTTTCTAAACTTACATTCGCCCCTAGCTGGAACCCTTTATCCTGGTCGTTGGCAGTACCGTTGGCAGTTCCTCCTGTCATGGCAATTTGAATAGCGCCTGCTGCTCCCCCATAAATATCATTGGGCAATGGACCGTCACCCAGTACATCCAGCCAGTTAAGCCAATTGGGATTGGGATCCCCATTGTTCATCAAGCCTGTCATTCCTAGCCCTAAATAACCAAAAGGTCTTCCCAATTCATCTGTATTGTCAGAAAACAATTCATTATCGATGGGCATGTTTGTGGGGTTTCCCAATTGAAAGGGATCGGCACCATCCAATATACCATCACCATCATCGTCCAAATCATTCAAATCAGAAATCAGATCCCCATCAAAATCAGAAGGGTTAGACCCCCCAGAACAGTAATCTGTATCATTGTCAATTTCATCCTGATTGGTAAATCCATCATTGTCATAATCCGCATCCGGATCAAATAAAGGATCATCGGGCTCGGGACAAAAAGCCAAATCTGCAGGTGTGAAAATGCTGATGCGATCATCAAAAGTAGCTACCCATATGGTTCCGGGAAATACCTCACTATCTCCATTTGAAGTAATTCCCAGGGCATTTCCTCCATTTAAATTCCATTTATTCTCGAAAAGGTCTTTTAAGGATCCATCTGGATTAAGGGTAACCAGGTGAAGTCTACCCCCATTCCTTCCAGCAATTAATGCGCCTTTTATGGCTCCTCCAAATGCAGAAGAAGTATATTCCTCCAGTGCATTGGTGTTGATGGCCCACATGGTCACTATTTCAGGCTGTGGACCATTTGGGTTATTCAAATCAGGAGCCCTATAATCTGCATGATTAGGATTGGCCATGATCAAAGGAACCGGAGGCCAGTTGGCAGGCAAGGTAGTAGCCGCATAGTCTAAAAACCCAGGTTGATTGGGCGCGATCGGTTCTAAAATTTGAGTCCTAAAAACTTCATTTTCCGTGTAAGAAGGATAGACATATTCCCAGCTATATGCATCATCAACACTTTTGGTGTAGAGTCCTGCTCCTCCGGGATTAAAAGGAAATGGGGCTCCTAATGTATAGGGAATACCAGGATTAGCGCGAATAGGTGAAGGATGTCCTCCATAATACGCTCCAGATTGATAATTATTGATATCATTGGCCACCATCATCAGATGGTCCCGATTGGTAACATATTCCCCGGACGGAGCGGTATTGGTAGAGTTATTGCCTAATTCACCAACAACATAATTATTGGTTACACTATTTGGATCTCCTTCATTTTCAGGTAATCCCCCCCAATTGGCATTGGGACCATTATCTGTCACGAAAACTTTTCCAGTTTCGGTAACTACCAGATCATAGGTATTCCTGTACCCTCCAGAAAAAACCTGTACCGGTCCTCCCAAAACCTGCATTCCCATATTCAAGCCGTCATTTCCTCCAAACGGGTCCCCAACATCAATTCCGTTGTAATTGGGGTCATTAGGATCATAAATTCCATTCACATTTACCCTAAATGGATCATCCAGCGTGGGAATATCATATTTAAATTTTCTTCCGGAGTTTACGTCTGTCTGCGTAGGTAAGGCATTAATCGCATTTAAGTCAATAGAAAGTATGGCAGATGCTAGGGCATATTCATTTGTCCAGGCAAAATTAGTACTTGGAGACCCCGCATTGGTATTGCCACCACTGGTAACCAGCAGGTAAGGTTTTCCGTTAATTTCTGTCAATACCAATCCATTGGTAGAATGATTTTCTTCGGATCTTGGCAAACCCCTAACCAAATCAATCACATCCCAGGTAGATCCAGTCCAGGTAAGCCTGGTAATGATACCGGAATTGGTATCCAATACCCGGTCTCCGGATGGTCCACCCCACTTCGGATCACTTGATCCTACATAAATGATCGGATTAGAAGCCGTACCCACAACGGTAATTCCCGTCGATTGCCGAACACTCCTTCCATCCCTTGCTGGAACACCGAGATCATCATGGTTGGGGATATTCTGAACCCCTAACAAGGTTTCATACCCGGTTACGGAGTAAATGTTTTGCCCCGTTTTTTCAATGGTGTAAATCTTAATATCACCCTTTAAATCCGTAAGGTATAACCTTCCATCTGGCCCAAATTCGAGGGCTGTCCCCCGTTCCGGTTTAGGAAACCCCTCAAATTGAAGGGTTGAAATATCAAATGGCACATCCTGAGCATACAAGAGTTGGCCAACAAACATAAAAAGTGCAAAGAACAGTACAGACTTTGCCTTGTTGAGGGAATTTGGTATAAATAACATACCTGAATTGTTTATTATAAAAACTAGTAAAAACTTATTTTCTCAAAATATTATTTTGAGATTTAATAAAAGGCTGGTTTGGTATTATAAATATAGTGAAGTAGATAATAAATACAAAAAAAATATTCACAAATGCATAATCATGTATATATTATGGAATGATAATAAATTAGCAAATAAAGTATCTATTGCTTAAACAGTGTGTTTTAAAGGCCTTAATTGACCTTTAAACCTGATTAAAGTCATTAAAAAATATACAATAAATTATCAATTGTTGGTTAAAAAAAATTTCAATAGGATTGAATATAAGAAAGAGAATAAAAAAAGCTTTGGATCGACTTATCGATCCAAAGCTCTATAGTAGTAACAAGTTTACCACCTTAATATAATACAATTTATCTTTAATTATATATATTTTTTATTTCTGAAGAAGTTAAAGCATTCCTATATAACCTTACATCATCCATTGTTCCCGTCCATCTATTATTGCCGTGCTTTGCTCCTATTTGAACAGCTGTCTTGTTGGAATTGATTTTAGTAGTTCTATAAGAAGTTGAATTGTCCTCCACTCCATTAATATAGATGGTAGACTTTTTGCCATCAAAAGTGGCGGCGACATGCATCCAGGTTTTTCCATCTGTAGGATAGCTCTTTCTGGACTGTACCATGTAATCTTTGGCATTTGAATCCCTGTTAACTCTGAATTCAACTTTCCCATTTTCGAATATGCTTAGTTCATAGACATCCCCTTTAGAAAGAATCTGTTTTCTAGCCTTTCCGGAGGGCCTAATCCATGCAGCTATGGTGATAGCCTCCTTTATGTCCAAGCTGGAATTGTGAGGGATTGAGGAAAATCTTTTTGTTTTGCCATTCGTTTTTAATGCCTTTCCATTAATTCCTGAAACCCAGGAGACACCGGAGGTATTTTCTATTTTTGCATGGTTACCATTTCCAGAATCATCCTTAAGTGTTCGTCCACTACCTTCATTCATTTTCCAATGACCAACTAGGCTGGAACTCGAACTTACGTCGCCGTTGATGTTATCAGAACCTGAATTGTTTGAATCATCCGATATATTAATCAAATCATTGACCGAAACCTTTTCAATTACCTCCTTCTCTAATAATTCATTGGATAATCCTTGAATGATATCGCCACTTTTTAAATCATCCACCTTAAAGTTGAAAACAACCGTTTCTCCAACTTTTCCACTTTTATTGTGTCCTATATAAGGAGTTGCTGTGAGTTTATAGGTTCCTTCTGGCGTTCCACCTCCATTATGATAATTACCACGATCATAGCCATATATACAGTACTCAGCTTCATTTCTGGTCACAGTAAAACTCTTGGGGCCTTCTAATTCAAACTCAACACTCCCTTCAAAATCTTCTTCAAAATTCGCTTGTAAGGATATCCTGTTGTCGTCTAATGGTCCTATATTAATTACACCATTGTTTGGGACCAAACCCAATACTTTGTCTCCTATAGTATTGATCAATGAAAAGGACTCTATTTTGGGAACATACGGCCCCCATCCTTTATCATTATCCTCATTTGGATCCATTTCCTTCAATGATGCATTCTCATTGCCCATTCTTATATTATCATAGTATAAAACCCTGGTATCCGTGTCTGTAGATTTTTTTTCCCAGGCGTCTTTATAGATACCCAATTTCCATCTAGGCATTCGCTCCCCTTTGTATTTATTCGGGCCAGTATGGGTAAGTATTTTGTTTCCATTTCGCCATACTTCCACCAACCCATTGCTATACTCAGAGTGAACAATATGAAAAACAAAAGTAATCCATTCGTTTTTAGGTATTTTACCAAAATTATAATGGTCCCATAGGGAAGTTTTTAATTTGGAATTGTGACCTACCCTAAATACGAAATCATCCTCTATTACTCTTAAGGATAATGTTGGTGTACTGGCGTTGTGCCATTGGGAAATGACCTCATCATCTCTGTCCTTCCTAAATCCACTTGAAGGAAGATAAATGGCAAAACTATACCAGTTTTCTATATCAGAAGGGGCTTCTACAAGAATTTCAGCTCTTTTGCCCGTTCTAGTTGCCTGGTCATCCGTTTTGCGCAATTCAAATCTTCCAACACCATCTCCTTTAAAAGAGGGAGAGCTGGCTACCTTAAATGAATGATTTTCGGAAAATTGTTGGGTGACATAAGCATAAAAAGGATTTTCATCTTCAAAAGTTTCTTCATAAATAATGTTCCAATTGCCCAATTCAGAATGGGAAGCGTAAGCTTGAAGTAATTGTAACTCGTCAATATCAGCTCCTAATAATTTTTCGTCTGGGCCTTCTAAATCTCCGTCCATTTGACATGAAAAACATAGCAAGGTCAACGAAGTGGCTAAAAGCCAACTAAAAGGTTTTCGCAAAATGATCATAATTAATAATTTAATTGGTGATTGAATTTATTCAATTATTTTTCTGATTAATTTTGGGTGATTTGATGTTCTGATTAGGTATAAGAATATTTGGATGATTAAATACCTTTAGAACAACCCCTTGTCAATTTCTGCGTATAAGACAATTTTTATACCAAGCCATTTTTCAATTCCCACCCTTCAAAAAAGTAATGACTGGGATATGAAATGGAAAAAGTTATTTTAACGTTAACTAAAAAATAATCTCCTTGGTGATTAAAATGTCTTAAAAAAATCAACTAATCATTTAAAAATTAAAAATTTGTTTAATACCAAATAATAATTTGGTGTAAAAAAACGATTTTCACTAGTCTTTACCCATAGATTTAATTTTAATTTGAGAATTCGATTATTTAAAATTTAAATTGTACCCACTCCATGATTCAGTACTTGAATTGAAATAGGTTTTACTATTTCCGCATAACAATTGAACTAGTTTACCTTCGGTTTTAAATTTATAAAATTCAACTGGTGATTTCAATATTTTGAGCAGAATGAAGGACAATTTATTTTTCACTTTGAACAAGATTCGTATTTCATAATTGATCACAACCCTATAGTTTATGCAGTTTTCAACTTATTTTTCTGTTATAAAGCGTCAATTAAGCACTATAATACCCTATAAGAAGTGGGCTGGAGAATAAATTCGATTATTGCTGTGTTAAATTTACCATTGTTTGCTCCTTTTAAAAGTTGCTTTCCAATATACACTTGACTATTTTAATAAAGGAATTGAAGCAGCCCTTTTTCAATTCTCATACCTATTCCCAAGCATTTTCAAGTAATTACTGAATTGAAAACCTCCATCGCTTTCAATTGTCATTTTCAAAGCTAATTCTAACATCAGAAGGCCAATTATCCAATCAACAGGCTTTTTAAAAATGTCTTTAACAAAATGATTGAGATATTACAGCTACCCACTACATTTCTCCACTATTAAAGCTTTTATAAGAGTGGATTGGAAGCTTTTTCTTAATGTAATTCTGATTTTTCAAATATTTTTTGACCATTATTTTATAGATTTTGGTTTCAAAACAAGTTCAACTATATAAGCGGTTATAAATTGTACATATGGGAGAAACAACTTAATTAAAATGAAAAAAAATGAAAAATTAAATAAGTAAATTAATATAAATTCAAAATTGATGTGTTAATAAAAAATAATTAAATTGAATTGTTATATTTAAAAAAAATTATAAGTTTTTATAAGTTTTTAAAAAAATAACTGTTTACTAATTGGTAAGTTAATTCTTTTCGAGAAAAACCACCACGTTCTGTGAAAGATTACCTCACTTTTTTTCCTTAGTCTTAATTACTCAATTTTTATTTACCTATTGAAGTTTATAGAATTAAGTACTCATTTCCTAAACAGAAAATCCATAATTATAACACAAACTGAATCAATGAGTTAAAAATAAAGGCTGAAAAAATTTAAGTGGCTAATAATCCCAAATCAACAAGAATGACACCCTTTTGACATGAGCTCTTGGGATTATTAAACCTTGTACATTTAGCAGCAGCTGTAAAAAAATCACGCTTACCAATGGCTATTCTCCAACTTATCCCTGGCATTTGGTCTTTGTTCTACTGAGGCAATGGTTTAATCCGGATCCTAAGAATTGAAAAGTGGATTTCATATCAATATTGTCACTATAAAAGGCTCCATTATTGCTAAAATCTTGTGTTATATATTTTCTTAATGTATGGGAAGGAATTCGTTCATTTTATTATTCCTCAACATTCAAACAGAGTCAGATGGAATCGTTTAACAAGGTCTCCTTACTTTCTTAGCCTGCCCTGAACTTTCCAAGGAGAAGTAATTAAATCACAAGAAAAATCTGGCCATTTGAAAAATGAGTCATAACACCATACTATTCATTAGATTTAAAAATCACATCGATTGACTAATTTTATAGTCAATCTATCTCGCAATAGAAGGTTTATTGCACATATCGGGAGGATTGTATTCAAATGCTTTTTAAAAGTGCTTAAAACTAAACTTTAAATATTTTGCCCATAGTTTGTAAGGATACCTTCTTGAAAAAGCATAATGCAGAACTTCAAATGGAAAAAGGTATACCCACTTGAAAAGGAAGAATCTATTTCCAAGTTGTGGAATCAATTTTTTAATCGCCTGCTGGTTTTCTTTCAAGCGGTAAGTCGGTGACAAACGCAGACAAATCCATTTGACTCTAAATTTTTCAAAAGCTAGTGAATCAGTATTGTTTACTAGTTCACTTAATGGAAAATAATTTGATGAAATGATTTTAGGAATCAGTGTTTGTTCCAGCAGGTAATTTTTTTTAGTGGCAGCTGAAAAATCTTCTCGACTGTAATAAACTAATTTTTCTTGCAAAAAAAACAACTCTTTATAATACAATATGGCCCTAAACCAAACATCCAAATCTTCACCTAAACGCAATAAAGGATCAAACCCGGCATTGCTTAAAAAAAACTCCTTTTTTATAACTATGGCTGAGGTAAAGGTTAAGGACTGGTGAATGGCTTGATCGAAATAAGCAGCAATAGAATAAGCCTGTATGACGGCCTCGGATTTCTCAAACTTTTTATCCAATTCCTCTTTGGCCAACCTTTTATATGAGTTGAACCTTTTGAAATCAGTCCCCAATATCCCCGGATATTCCTTAGAGATGATTGCCTTTTGGACGAGTGACAGGTAATTGGGATGCCAAATATCATCCGCATCCAAAAATGCAATATAATCATGTTTAGCAAGATGAATCCCATTATTCCGAGCGGCAGATACCCCTTGGTTTTTTTGATGAACCAATTTAACTCTTGCCCCATATTTTCTTTCAACAATTTTCTCACTTCCATCAGTTGAGCCATCATTGATCACAATGATTTCAAAATCAGTAAAAGTTTGACTGACTACAGAATCCAAAGCTCTGGAGATGAACTCAGATTTATTATAAAGAGGTATAATGATTGAAAACAAAACCGTAATATTTAATTTAAATAAGCATTTATCTCAAAGTAGATCATTAAAAATAATGATGAAGTAGGTTTAGGTCTATTCCTATAAATAATAAAATTAGTTAAAAAGAATTGAAAGACATTAGTTGTCTTAATTGTGCATTTTCACTGGCCATTCTAATATTGTCAAAAAAGATAACCCTTAAATCAACATTTGTTTTCCGTTTTTTCCAACCGGATTTATACAAACCTACTTTCCATCTTGGGTAATTGCTATTCGCATACCAATTTGGTCCATGGTGGGTTACCAATTTTTCCCCATTCCTCCAAACTTCTACCAATCCATCTTCTTTCTGGGAATGCACCACATGGAAAACAAATTCATTCCACTCATCCTTGGGTACAGCTCCAAATTCATAAAAATTCCACTGGGACGTAGGTATTTGAGGATTATGACCGATTCTTAATTTTAAATTCCCATTACTTACTCTCAGAGAAAGGGTAGGAGTTCCTTTTCCACTATGCCATTGAGAAATCAATTCATCATCTTGATCGTCTTTCCATCCATAGGAAGGAAAAAACACAGCAAAAGAATACCACATTTCGTGATAGCTTTGTTTTGGAAAGAGAACTTCTGCTCTTGGCCCGCCTCTTTTGTCAGCCATATCTCCATACCTTAGTTCAAATTTCCCTGATTTATTACCAGAAAACACAGGGTGATTGACCACTTCAAATGAATAATCTTCATAAAATTGTTGATAAGCATAAGCATTTCCATCCCAACAAGTTTCATTTTCGAAATTTTCCTCCAGGATCAAACTATCTTCTTCTATTAATAAACCATCAAGATGAAATTTAGAATTCAACTCAAATGGATCAGGGGATTGAAATGTAAAAGTGCCAGTTAGAAGTAATATAAATACAATACAGTAATTTAAAATCATCGGAATGAGCATCAGCAACTTAAATTTACGTCTATTTATTTTTTACGTTTAAATTTTAACTCAAATCTAATTTATATTTTCTTAAAATTAATCAAAGTTACAATTATCACCTGATTTGATTTTTCTGGTGAAAGCTAGAATCCAAGCCCCAATTTTTGCCATGATTAAACAATAAGAATACAGATATTTCATTGCAATCGTAATAAAATCAGGCTATTGGGAGGCAAAACTCTAATATCAAACCAAAGTAAAACCTAATGCAAGCGAAGAGATTAAACAGGCAATTTCTCCTTTCGGGATAAGCCACCGTCTCACAGGTAGACTCTATTTTTCACCCTTTAACCTTCCTAATTTATTATAACCACCTTTTCCATTTTTAAAATATGGACTCAACTCCAGCTCCACTAGGGTGAAATCGAAAATAATAACCAAATCTTTGAATTAAAATCAATTTAATCACCTAACACATTGGGTCATCTATCTTTTGGTTAAATTTACTCTGTTAGTTGGCTCTGAATTTCAAGATTTAAATAGTAACCATTGTTGGTAGGATTCAATTTTATTACAGCCTTAAATGTTAAGGTGTTAAACAAATTTCATAATTTGTATTAATAACCAAAAAACCTTAAAATTGACATCTATTAGGATGAATTTTCCGCTTAACTAAATATAATTCTCAATAAGAAGGAAAGGTTTTTACTAATAAAAAAATTTATCCTAAACTTTAAATACAAAATAAATACCATGGCGAAATTTTTATTTACCCAGTTTCAAAATGTTGAATTAATTGTTGAAAATGGGAATCCAATAGGTGGAGCGGTGGTAGAGACAATGGTGTGGATAAAATCTCTTCATGAAATTGGCCATGAAATTGACCAGTTTAAATTTGAAAATGATGAGAGAATTCGGCTTCCTGAGTTTAACTACATTCAACTTTTACCAGTTTATCACCCTTCTAAAGGCATCCGATGGTTAAGATGGGTTTTCTATCGTTTTCCCAAAATATTCCACTCACTAAAAAAAAGTAATCCTGATTTTTTATACGCTTCAATTCCAGGATGGTCCACTTTTTATATTGCGCAATTTTGTAAAATCCTTGGCATTAAAATGATCCTGAGAGTGGCCAGTGATGTTATGTTGGATGATAGAATTAAAACCTCTCATTCAAGATTTGACCGGATATTTATTTCTAAGGCTTTTAAGTCGGCTGATTATATTTCCGTACAGAATGAATTCCAATACCAGACCTTAAAGGAGCGATTTCCGAACAAAAAGATTTTTAAAATTTACAATCCAATTGTGATTGATAAGAAAATCCAATCTAAAAAAATGGAAATGAATGGGTATATCGCATGGATAGCCAATTTCAGATATCCCAAAAATCTGAAGCTGTTATTCCAAGTGGCCAATGAATTTCCAGATGAGGAATTTAAAATTGCTGGTACGGCTTTAAGTAAAATGGACAATGAAACAAAGGAATATTTAGGTAAACTCGAATTGTTACCTAATGTAGTTTTTGCCGGAAAAGTATCAAGAGAAGAGATCTTCAACTTTTTATCCAAAGCGAAATTCCTTTTAAGTACCTCCAGGTATGAAGGTTTTAGCAATACTTTCCTGGAAGCAATGGTAGTAGGCACTCCCATTTTGACTCCATCTGCGGTTAATCCTGACGGTATTATCACTCGATTCGATTTGGGATTAACCTATGAAAATGTTTCTGATCTGAAAAGTAAATTAGATGGGTTAACTTTACAAGGTTATTTAAATAAATCGATCAATTGTAATCAATACCTTAATAATAACCATGACCACTTGGCTTTAAGCAAAAAGTTGGTAGAATTACTAAAGGAATAGAATATTGTTATACATAGACATTTCCTGAAAAATACAAGAATTGAATATTGGCCTTTCCCCCTATATATTATGCTATATTTGGTGAGATCGACTTAGATATTTAGCCCAAAAAAACCAACTGATTGCCAAGAATACGAGAACTACCTAATGAAAATTTTATGAAAATTGGAATACTGACTTTATCCTTACATACCAATTATGGTGGTATACTTCAAGCTTATGCCCTCAAAACAGTCCTGGAAAAGATGGGACATGATGTTTGGTTAATAGATACCCAACTGAATCAGGTTTCCTTGCCTAGACAAATTTGGAGGTTGGCTAAAGAATCTGTGTCTTACCTAAAGGGAGAGATTACCATGATCAATCCCAAAAGACTAAGGCATAAAGCTTATTTGAATTACACCAAACCATTTATTGACCAACATATCCCAAAGATTACAAAAACCTTTACCTCGGTGGATGAACTGAAGAAAGCAACGGAAAAATATGGATTTCAGGCATATGTTGTTGGCTCAGATCAGATTTGGAATGCTAGGTACTTTAAAAGTATTGAGGCAGCATTTTTTTCGTTTTTAAAAGGTGAAAAAACAATTAAGATAGCTTATGCCCCATCATTTGGGGGAGATGTCTGGAGGTATACCGAAAATCAAACCAGGAATTGCAAAGAATTGATCCAAGATTTTGATGGGATTTCTGTCAGAGAAGACGTAGGAATTGATTTCTGTAAAGAACACTTGGATTGCAAGGCGTCTATGGCTTTGGATCCAACCATGTTATTAAAGCCTGAAGATTATTTGAAATTGTTATCCACAAATAACAAAAGTAAAAAAGGAGACATGTTTTTATACGTTTTGGATGCCTCTCAAGAAAAGAAAAAATTGATAGAAGCCGTAGCGAGAAAGAAAAAACTAATCCCTTTCCAATTGGACATCATAGATGGATATGAATCATGCCCCCTGGAATGGCGTACTAAAGCCAAGGTAGAGGATTGGATCCGTAGTTTTCATGAAGCAGATTTTATCATTACAGACTCTTTCCACGGTACTGTTTTTTCCATTGTCTTCAATAAACCCTTTTTTGTACTCATCAATTATGACAGGGGTGCTGCACGATTTAAATCCATTCTAAACATTTTTAATTTGTCAGATAGGGTTATCTCCTCTCAGGAGGATATTAATAATAAGAAATTGGAAAAAGAAATAGATTGGAATGCCGTAAATAAAATTTTAGAAGAAAAAAAGGAGCTATCAATGTCATTTTTAAAAAAACATCTGGTGAAAACAAACCCAATCGAATAGTGCAGGAGTAATCTCATAATTATCGCATGCAGCTATTAGGAATGGATCAGCTGTCAAAATTCTGGAGTTCAACCATTTTTTTAAAATCTGGAGACTGGTTCGTGAGGGATTCAAAATCACCATGATTTAGGATCTGTCCATCTTTGAGCAGGTAAATTACGTCTGCATTTTTGATGGTTGAGAGCCTGTGAGCGATGACGATGATGGTATATTTCCCTCTGAGCTGGTCAAAATATTCCTGTATTTCCTTTTCTGTCTCTGAATCCAAGGCCGAAGTAGCCTCATCCAGGACGAGCAGGTCTACCTCCTTATAAAGTTCCCTTGCTATAGCGATCCGTTGCTTCTGCCCACCTGAAATGAGCACCCCTGCATTGCCAAGCGGAGCGTCCTCCTTTTCTGGAAGGTCTTCCAGAAACTGTAATAGGGAGGCCTTTTTAAGTGCTTTTCTAAATTTTTCGAGGTTTTCCGGGTTCTTTTCGGCCCAGGAAGTCACGTTATTGAACAGGGTATCGCTAAAGATAACAGGCTCCTGTGTGATGTATCCGATTTTGGATTGGTAACGGCCGATATTAATTTCACTTAGATCGATCCCATTAATCTGAAAGGTTCCCTTCTCTATTGGCAATAGTCCGGTAATGATATTGATCAGTGTCGTCTTTCCGCTTCCACTTGGACCAACCAGGGCCACAGTTTTGTTTTTTGGAATTTCCAAGTTGATATGCCTGAGTAGTGGGCTATCTCCGTAGGAAAATCCTACTTCCCGGAGCTGTACCCGCTCGATGTTTTCTATAACCAGTCCGGTATTGTATTCTGCCCTATTGCTGTTCATGTCATTAAGGAATCCCTGGAAATTCTCCAAAGAACCGGACACGTTCAAAAAGGTGTTCCAGTAATTTTGGTAGACAATAATGGCATTCAGCGCCCTGTAAAAGAAGAGTAGACTGAGGATAATGGGGCCTATATTGGTGCTGAAATAGAAAATCTGGATGAAAATAATGGCCACCACCACAAATATAGACATGGGCTCTTTGGTGGCGATCAGCAAGGAGTTGAAGAAGCCAATACGCCTGTTTCCATTGGCTAGGGTGATGATCGTCTGTTTGAGTTTCTCCCCATACTTTGCTGCCTGTCCGGTGGCACGGAGGTATTTAAAATTGTTGATCTGTTGCATGACTAAGCCATGGAAGATGTGGCCGTCCGCGGTGATTTTCCGGGAAGTCTGCTTGGTTTTTTTGTAGAGTTTGGTATAAAAGAAGTTTGAAACACCTCCTCCGATTCCAACCAGAAGTGCAAACTGAGGATTGGAGAGAAAAGCCAGGGTAATGTAAACAGATATCGTCATAAGCGCTTGCACACCGGCCATATAGTTTCTGTAGGCCCAGGTGACCCGGTCGACTTCCCCGCTCAGTGTATTCTGGATCTTACCAGAATCTACTTTCACGAAATACTTGTAATTGACACTTGATATGCTTTCCACTCCTGCAAACCTGATTTTCTTGATAAAGGTGGTCATCAGGATGACACCAAAATAGGATTCTGCAAAACGAAACAAACCTTTCATGCCGAAGAAAAAGAGGATCATCAGCAAAACAGTGGTCAGGTTAAGTGGCAGCCCCATGGAATTGAAGGCATCAAGCAGGTATTTAAGATTGCCGATGCTCTGTTCATCAGGTTGAAATGCGGTGGTCCCATCCACCATCTGCAGAAGGGGGATAAACATGGCCAGTCCAAGACCATCCATCAGCCCCACAGTGAAGCTAAGTATCAGGGCGATAAAAATCCTGTTTCCCAGATAAGAATGAAAAAAACGGAAATCGGAAAACGACTTGTTAAAGTAACTCTTTACCTTCGTGGCGATCATCATTGTACTGTTTTAAACGTAAAGCAAAGATTAAATGGAATTGATTATTCGGTTGAAAACCCATTTCCAGTGCCTACTCGAATAGAAGTCCTAACTCAAAAAGAATAAACCAATAGCCAAAAAACCCAATGGACTAAATAAATAAGCCTGTTACCTGGAAGTGGGTGATACACTTCCTGATAACAGGCCAAATTTAAATGAAAGTTTTTACAATATCACTTTTTAATTAATTTCATAACTTTTCGTTGTCTATTTGCAAGCACAGATACCAAATAAATCCCTGGTTTGATATCTGAAAGGTTCAAAGTAACCAGACCATCATTATTTTCCATCAATTCTGAAAATAAGGTGTTTCCATTCAACTCTGTAAGGGTGACCTGAATTAAATCTTCAGTTCCATTTTCAAATTTCAGATTGACGATGTCTTGAGAAGGGTTTGGGAACATAGAAACTGAAAGTTTAGCTTCTTCATTTCGTATACCTGAAGTCATTTCTACCGCCGCAGTTAGTTGCGTTGTATCCTCTATCCTAAGACTCTCTATGGGTTGATCCTCGGTTTGAAATTTCCATACGCTAGAATAATTACCCCATACGCCATCTTTCTTGGCCTTTACTCTCCAATGATAATCCAATCCAAATTCCAATCCACTCAATTCAAATTGATTGTCCTTGATAGTAGCTGATTTAATCAAACCTTTTTCACTAAAATCTGGAGTACTTGAAACCTCGATTTCATAAAGATCAGCACTAGTATTGTCTATCCAGAAAAACTGAACTGCTTTTGAATCGACAGTATCCTTGTTACTTGGACTAACCAAATCTGGAGCATTGACCATTTGTCGAAGACTTTCACCTGAAACGGTGAATTGAATAGTATATGCACCTCCCTTTTGACCACCATTATCACGTTCTGTATAAGGAATGGCAGTTAAAGAATAGTTACCTGAGGGCAATGTTAGTCCTTTATTAGATAAAAGCTCATACTCAGAACCATTGTCAATTCTAGATGAATTGACCGGCCCTGTTAAAGAGAAAAACACACTTTTTATTTCAGGAGCAGAGGTGATGGCCCTGAAGTTAAGTTCTAAATCACTGGCTTGATTGATGTTAATTACCTCCCCGTCAGTAAGGGTATGGATTACACTGTTTTTAGCAACATCAATCATTTGAAGACTTTCGATACCCAAAGCCACTTCTTCTTCTTTTACAATAATCGTTATAGCACCACTTATTTCACCTTTCGAAGCTTTAGCTGTTATGATGGCTTTACCTGAATTTAATGCTGTGACTTTTCCTTCTGCGTTTACGGCAACAATTTGTTCATCTGATGAAGACCAAACTACTGATGAGTTGTTTGCGTCAGAACCTGTAACCATTGTCGAAAGAGACAATGAATTCCCTACTTCCAAGACAATGGATATGTGCATGGCCGCCTGTGGAATCTCTTCAGAAATAATACTTTCCGTCTCAAACATCCAATTGGCAGACCAATCGCTTTGACCAGGTAATGTTGTGGCCCTAACTCTCCAGAAATACTGAGTACCTTCCTGAAGTCCACTTGCCTGAAATTCATTGGCTTTAATGTTCTTCTGATCAACGATTGGGTTGATAAAGTCACTGTTGTCAGCCACTTGTACTTCATAAGACTCTACCGATCCCTCCTGTTTCCAGTTCAATACTACCTGTGTAGGAGTACCAATGCTATCTTTTGCAGGACTGATAAGTTGTGGTGAGGCTGGAAGCACCGGCTCAGGAGCGCTTACAGAAAATCGGATGGAAAGTGAAGTACCTTTATCTCCCTCTTTATTACTTAGAGAATAAGGAGTAGCAGTAAGGGTATATTCTCCTTCTAAAAGAGCAAGTCCCGACTTATTAAGTAAATCATATGCAAATCCGTTGTCTGTTCTTGAAGTGCTTACCGGACCTTCTAAAGAAAACTCAAGGCTTCCGATTGTTTCAGGCAAAGTAGTTGCCCTAAAATTGAGGCTCAAATCCTTGATCTGACTAAATTCAAGTTTGTCTCCGTCTGCAATTTTAGCTATTTCTTTGTTGGAAGCGGCATCCACTATAGAGAAGTACTGCACGGCCATTTCAACCTTTTTCGCAGTAACAGTTACATTGGATGCGGCTTTCAAACCTCCATCTTCAGTTGTTGCCGTGATGCTGGCTGTACCTTGTCCTTTAGCAGTTACAAGTCCATTTTCATCCACGCTAGCAATGCTTTCGTCTGAAGAAGACCAGGTGAAAGATTTGTTTTGAGCATTTGAAGGCAAAATGGTTGCCATCAATTGTGAAGTACTTCCTTCTACCAAACTAAGGGAAGAATGGTCAATGCTTATCTCAGTCACCGAAACAGGTGCTGTTATTGTGAAGCTTATAGAAAGTGAAGTGCCTTTATCACCCCCTTTATCCCTAAGAGAATAAGGAGTGGCAGTAAGCGTATATTCTCCTTCAATAAGATTAAGTCCTGTCTTATTAAGCAAATCGTAAGCAAATCCATTGTCTGTTCTTGAAGAGCTAACCGGACCTTCTAAAGAAAATTCCAGGCTTCCGATTGTTTCCGGCAAAGTAGACGCCCTGAAATTTACACTTAAATCTTTGATTTTACTGTATTCAAATTGATCTCCGTCCTTAATTTCAGCTATTACTTTGCTGGAAGCGCCATCCAATACATAGAATTGTTGCACAGCTATTTCAACCTCTTTGGCTGTAACCGTTACTTTGGATATGGCCTTTAAACCTCCATCTTCAGTTGTTGCGGTGATGTTGGCTGTACCTTGCCCAATAGCTTTTACCATTCCATTTTCATCTACGCTTGCAACGCTTGCATTTGAGGAAGACCAGGTAAAGGTTTTGTTTTGAGCGTTGGAAGGTGAAATAGTTGCCTTCAATAATGAAGAACTTCCTTCTTCCAAGCTAAGTGAAGAATGATCAATGCTTATCTCAGTCACAGCAATTGGTTGGACTACGGAGAAATGAATGGAAAGAGGAGTACCTTTTTCACCACCTTTTTCTCTTATTGAATAAGGAGTGGCAGTAAGCGTGTATTCTCCTACCGTAAGGTCAAGCCCTGTTTTATTAAGTAAATCATAAGCAAATCCGTTGTCTGTTCTTGAAGAGCTTACCGGACCTTCTAAAGAAAAATCAACGCTTCCGATGGTTTCAGAAAGCGTATTTGCCCTGAAATTGATGCTCAAGTCCTTGATCTGATCAAAATCGAGTCGGTCTCCGTCTTTGATTTCAGCGATTACTTTATTGGAAGCAGCATCCAACATTGAGAAATTTTGCAGGTCCATCTCGGCAACCTCTTCCTCTTCTATAACTTCTTTATTGGTTAAAAATGACCATGCTTCAGAAAAAGTACTTGATCCTGTATTGTTGATGGCTTTTACTCTCCAATAATACGTTTTCCCAGCATTCAGTTGGTCGATTTCAGTATTGATGGTGGATACATCCTCCAAAACAACATGCTTTACAGTAAACTCCTCGTCTTCGGCAACTTGTATTTCATATTTTTCTGTGTTTTCAGATGGACTCCATTGAAGCTTTACAGTAGATATGACTCCATTTGATCCATTCTCAGGACTAATAGGAGTTGGACTAGTAGGAATAGCTATTTCCTTTGTATCTGTAAGTTCAAATTGAATAGAAAGGGCAGCACCTTCAGTACCTGACTTGTCCCTTTCCGAATAAGGAACAGCTTTTAGGGTATATTTACCAGCAGTAAGTTGCAGACCATCATTGTTTAGTAGGTCATAAGCAGCTCCATTATCTGTTCTGGAAGAATTCACTGGACCCGATAAAGAAATCGATACACTACCAAGCGTAGATGGATTGGTAAAGGCACGAAAATTCAGGCTCATATCTTTGAACTGATTGTAATCCAATTGGTCTCCATCCGAAATGCTTTGAATAGTTTTGTTGGTGCTCGCATTGAGAAGGTCAAAACTTGCAATACTCAATGGCTGACTTTCTGAAGTTACCGTAATAGAAGTTTTGGAAGTGAAATTACCATCCTGTGTTTTGGCAGTAATAATTGCGGTACCACTTTTCACTCCAGTTACAATCCCATCGTTGTCTACTTTGGCGACACTAGAATTGGAGGTTGTATAGGTTACGCTTTTATTATCGGCATTAGAAGGTGAAATTTCTGTTTTAATTTGTATTTTTCTGTCTATTTCTAATGAAACAGCTGGAGTAGAAGAAATACCTGTAACCGCGATTGGAGTAGAAAGCGTTTTCCCAGAAGAAACCATGTCTTCAAGGGAGGAGTTTTTCCCTCCTATTCTTACATTATCGAAATAGGTTACTCTCAGATTGACATTGGTCGCTCTTTTTTTCCAATTGGATTTATAAATCCCGATTTTCCAACGTGTGGGGTTAGCATTGCTGTAAAGATTAGGGCCTTTATGTGTAGCTATTTTTTTCTCATTTTTCCAAACCTCCACTAAACCATCAGAGTTTTCTGAGTGAATAACGTGAAAAACAAATTCATTCCATTCGTCCTTAGGTACCTCACCAAATTCCAAATAATCGAATTTAATGGAGGATCCTTCCGTATGTCCGATCCTTAATCTCAAATTTCCATTTTTCACCCTTAATGCTAAAGGAGGGGTACCATCACTGGTATGCCACTGTGATACAATTTCATCATCATTGTCTAATTTCCAGCCATAAGAAGGAAAGTATACAGCAAACGAATACCATAACTCCATGTCATGCTGTTCACCAAAAAGCACTTCTGCTCTTGGACCACCATTTTTGGTAACCATTGGATCTCCATAACGCAATTCAAATTTCCCACTGAATTTATCCTTAAATACTAGATTATCACTGGAATTGAAAGAATGGCTACCAGCAAATTGTTGACTGGCATACGAATCTCCTTTCCATGCATCTCCATTTTCAAAAGTTTCTTCGTAGGTAAGATTTTTTGAACTGAAGCCATCCTGAAAAGCAAATGTTTCGTTGGCTCCTAAAAAGCAGGAAATGCCTGCCAAAAGTAAAAATAAGCTGAAAGCTCTTGTCGTTTTAAGTATCACATTTTTCATGTTCACAACCCTTTAAAATGTTTGAAAAGTGGCCCGAAACAGTAGAATGAAAAGATCTGATTGTTAAAAACTTTAGACATAGCGATTCCGTTGACCGATATCTTGGATATTGGCCTAAATCTTTAGGAATAAGCTAGGTTACTGAAACCCACCTTATTTTAAAAAAGAGAATTTAGGTAACTAAGTTTTTAATAACCAGGAATAAATATGTCTTTATCTTTTGTTTCGGACAGTAATTATATCACTGATATGAAACAAATATTATAGATAATTTTTACAATAAAAAATTTTTAATGTACAAAGCAAATTGATTAATTTAAAATACAATTTTTAAACTCAATTCAATAATAACTTTCAAAATTCCAGACTGTTACGCGTGAATAATCATTAAAATTAAAAGGGTATATAGACTATAAATTTTTATATTAATTTCTATATAACCAACACATTATAACCTTATAAATATGTATTGCATTATAGTAGTTAAGTAATACACTTTGGGAATTATTTCTGGTTTCTAAGCCCATTTCCATTCACAATTTTTAATTTTCATGTACCATTTAGGATGTCTGAACGCTCCTCTTCGGATCAAAAAGAAGCTGTACTCAAACAAAGGTGTTAAATCAAAATACGGCTCAATTTGCCATAATTAAGCATTTAATGTGCTTTTTTCAATCTAAAATTAGAATTGAGATGGATAAAATTCAATCAGTTTTACCTACCTAGAATCACCAATTGCAAACTACATTTGCTCTCAAGCGTACAGGAACCCCTAACAGAAAACCCACCTTTTACACTGACTAATTAAGATTTTTAATTCATAAATTGAGTTATAAAATACAAATTCAAATAGTATAATATAATACTAAACATAGAAATGTATTTCCTCAATGAAATTTAGATGTATAATAATTTATTAAAAATATATTTTAATTATATAAAAATTATATGTTGGTAAAATTTAAAGGTATTATCATCCTAATTTATATATCGTTTTAGTTTTTTTATGCATTATATAATGCAGTTAATATTTTCATGTTCAGTTTTTTGATTTATATGTAAACAAAAATGTTTCAAATATTAAATTGTCTATTTGATTTTTTTGATGCTGAAATGCATTAAAATGAAATTCGATTTGAACAGATGAAATCGTTCCTTTAAAATTTGAATTAAAAAGTATCCTATAAGCCATTGGTGTAGAACCAATAAGTAAAGTCAACAAGATGCTTGCGAAGCATTCGTTAAGTATTTCATTATTAAACCTCATAAAAGAATAAGGGCATTTTGAAACAGATTATTTTTTTTAAATGTGGAAAATATTGAAACTCACGATAGAAGCTATCCATTAAAATAAGCTAGAGATCAAGCCACGCCTTTTGGGCAATCTGATCAGTTTGAGTAACCAAGGCATCTAGCTGAAGGCAGTCTGACCACCTGTGCTCAACCTTAGGGCTCTGATCGAACAGACACCAACAGGATATTGCTCAATTTGTGTGATTGGATAACTTCCCATGAACTTGCATGAGGCCCCCGTTCTCAGTTCGCCTACAATCGTAAAGCGATGTAATCCCGAAAAGTGATCCTTTCAGGAAGCTGGAATAAGTATCAGACAATATTTTACTTAACACACTCAGGTAGCTTTGAACTTTCGCTTCAAGCCAGAATACCTCTAGATTAGTACCTACTTCAAATTTCCGCCCTTAGCCTACCCATAATCAACTTGCTTCTTTTTCCACATTAAACTTTAGCTCAGAAGTTTAAATGCGAATTAATAATAGTATCGATTGACTTATTTTCAGGTGCTACCTATACTTGACAGGCGTTTTAATTCAAATTTTGCTTTAAATCTGGCAACAGCACCGATAATGTTTGAATCCAGCATTTAATAAGTTCTGTTTAAAGCCAATGTTTTTTTGATAAAACACTTGACCTGCTGTATTTGCCCGTTTAACCTCGATTCTTGATCATAATCGATACCATAATTGACTTTTCAATTTTATTTAACATATTTGCTTTCCAACTAATATTATTTGCAAAATGCCGAAGTCAATTATAACAGGTGCCGGACATTACTTACCAGAGAGGATTGTTACCAATAATGACCTTTCCCAGATGATGAATACCAATGACGAATGGATTGTTGAAAGGACTGGAATTCACGAGAGAAGGTGGTTTACACCTGGGGTTGATACTGTAACAAGTATGGCTAAGAACGCCTCCATTATGGCAATTAAAAATGCCGGAATAGACACCAATGCTATTGATTTTATCATTTTCGCCACCATTACTCCTGATTATTTCATCCCTGGAAATGGCGTATTGCTTCAAAGAGAGCTTGGACTTCAAGGAATTGGCGCTTTGGATGTTAGGAATGCCTGCTCAGGATTCTTATATGCTTTATCAATAGCTGATCAATATATAAAAACCGGCATGTACAAAAACATACTGGTTGTAGGTGCTGAAATCCAGTCTTCCGCCTTAAACAAGAATGATGAGGGAAGATCAAGCGCCGTTATTTTCGCCGACGGAGCAGGGGCTGTGGTTTGTAGCGCTTCTGAAGATGAGAATAGAGGAATCCTCTCTACACATTTACATGCTGATGGAGATTTTGCAGAAGAACTTTACGTGAAGGATCCCGGAAGCAGTAGAGAAGTAAGACTTTCTCAAGAATTAATCGACAGTGGGTCTTTCAATTTGTCAATGAATGGCAATACTGTTTTTAAACACGCTATTTTAAGGTTTAAGGAAGCAATAGAGGAAGCGTTGGTTGCCAATAATTTTGAAACCAAGGACATAGATTTGCTTATACCTCATCAAGCCAATTTAAGGATAAGCCAATATATCCAAAATAAAATGGGGCTCAATGATGACCAAGTATTTAACAATATTATGTATTATGGGAACACTACTGCCGCAACCATTCCAATTGCCATAAGCGAATCGCTTCAACAAAAGAGAATTAAAAAAGGAGACCTAGTTTGTCTGGCAGCTTTTGGAAGTGGATTTTCATGGGCCTCAGCACTTATCAGGTGGTAGCGAACAATAAAAATAAAACTCCTTTTGACCAACTATTAAAAGTTACTCAGGATAGGGAACTATTCCAAAACGTAAGCCAGGCCAAAAAAGAATTTGTCACCCTCTTATCTTGGGTAGGCAATGCGGTTTCTTACGATAAACTTGATGGTATTCACAAAAACCATAAAGGAATAAAAATCAGCCAAGGCAATGAATTGCAGAATTGCCCTTATCAGGTACTGGATATTGTTCGTGATTTTGACATTAAATATGGTTTTAACATTAGGGTTTTACATTGGTGGGGACGTGGAGCTTATTTGCTAATTTATTTAGGATCAGATCACCCAAGGCTTCAGGACACAGATCAAGTGCTACAATGGATAAAAAAGAGAGCCTTTGACTTAAGCAAAACAAACCTGTGGAATTATAAGGAAATTATAGATGAACAAGAAATTGTAAATAGTAAAAATATTGAGCCAAAGCAGCTAATTGATCACTTGAAAAGCGGCATTCCTTTTCAAATAATCAAAGCAATTCCAATTAGGGACAGGTCATCTCTGGTAAACCTATTAGTGAAAGAAATTGGTGATTGCTTAACATGGATGGATTTAAAGAACAATTAGTTGTTTGGTAAATCCATTAGACAAGAACATTAATTAGAAAAACTATTAAACTTTTCCCTAACTAAATATAATTTTTTAACTATATAATGTAAATTGGAACCAAGATTGTGTGCATTCCGTATGACTTTATAAAATTGATAAAATACTCATGAAATATACATTTTCCTGGCTTTTGATGATTTTTTATGTGTCTTCTTCTTTTGGACAAGGCCAAGTGGTGAACCTCTACAACAATGATTCCACCCTGATGGGCAATGGGGTAATGCTCAAAAACAAAATGGATGGGTTATGGAAGTTTATTAACCCTAAAACCAATAGTTTGATCCAGCAGGGCAATTTTAAGAACGGATTGAAAGATGGTCAATGGGTCATTTATTTCTCTAACAAACAAAAGCATATTGTCGCTAATTATAAAGAAAACAAAAGAAATGGTTCCTTCTTGGAATACGATCTAGGTGGAGCCTTAATCAAAAATGCTGTTTACCAAGACAGTGTTCTAGTGGGGCCATATAAGGAATACTACGGAAATCAAAGTAATTCAGGATTTGCCAATCCTAAACAAGTCAAAACAGAAGGAGATTATATGAATGGTAAAAAATCCGGTAAATGGATTTTTTACTTTGAAAATGGAGAGACTGCTGTAGAAATAAATTACAAAGAGGGCCTAAAAGAAGGCTCCTATAAAGAGTATGATCCATTTGGGGAACTGATAGTAGCAGCCAATTATAAGGAAAATCAGCCTGATGGAGAATTTAATAGATTCTCTCCGTCAGGACGTATTCAGGAAACCGGAGAATATAATTCTGGTAGAAGAGTCGGTAAATGGACGAGTTATTTTCCGGATACTAATATTATGGAATCAGAAAAATTCTATGATGAATCAGGCCATAAAACTGGCACTTGGCATTATTATTATGAAAATAAAAGGATCGCAAGGATAGAACGTTACGAAAACGATATCCCCGTCGGAAAGTGGGAAGAGTTTTTTCCAGATAAATCTGTTTCCAAACAAGTAATTTATGATTTAGGTGTGCCTGTAGGAGAATACATCGAAAACCATATCAATGGAAAACCTTCTGTGAGAGGGCAATACGAAAATGGCTTTAGGTCTGGCATCTGGAAAAGTTATTACCCAGAAGGCAACCTTTATTCAATAGGTAAATATAAAAATGACCTGAAATCAGGCCTGTGGAAGTATTTCAATAAAATCGGGATATTAATAGCCGAGGGAAGTTATCAACTTGGCAATGAGCAAGGGCAATGGTTTTATTATTATGATGGGGGTCAGTTGAAATCAGTAGGGAGTTATTTGCTTGGCCAAGAAGATGGTATGTGGGGGCTTTTTTACGACAACAAACAACTTACTCAAGAAGAAACCTGGGATTTTGGTAGACTTTTGAATGTTAGTACCTACAATAATTTTGACGGTACCAAAACATTGAATCCAGGGACGCTTAAGGATGGAAATGGCACCAGAATCACCTATTATGTAAATGGAGTGAAGGAATCAGAAGGTAATTATCAGTCAGGGAAACCTGAAGGTATATGGAAATATTACCATGACAATGGAAGGCTGGCATCTGAAGGTAAGATGGAAGATGGAAAAAAAGAAGGCTCTTGGAAATATTACACCCGATCAGGGAACCTGGAGGATATCTTGAAATTTGAAGAAGATGATGTTTTGGCAGATGACCCGCCTGAAGAAAGTGATTTATTTCAAGATTTCAATTGAATAATAAAACAAATCAGCATTAAAGAGGTTAGATAAATAAAAAATTATGTTTGACCTATTTAAAAAGAAATCACCGCTCGAGAAACTCCAGCAACAATATAAATCCTGTCTGGAAAAAGCTCATAAAGCTTCCCATCACAACCGGAAACTTTCAGATAGTTTAATGGTTGAAGCTGAAGCCATAGCAAAAAAAATAGATGCGTTAAAAAACATTTAAACATGAGGTCGCAATAGATTATTCCTGATAGTTGGCAATGCCCAATATTTATTCGCCATGATATTTTTACCCCATAGTAGAATTCCCTCCTTCGACTACCTGAATTAAAAATTGGAACACTTATTGCCATTATAACAGTATCACCAATAATGATGTGCCATGAAAAATTCAAAAAGTAACCGGACACCATTTTCAGCTTCGTTGAAATTCTTAACATTAGGTTTATTATTGTTCTTTATAGGCAGTAAGCAAAAAGTTAATGCAATACCTATATCTGTTTCATTTCAGGTTTTTTATGATGAATTAAGCCCTTATGGAGATTGGATAGATGACCCCAATTATGGATTTATTTGGGCGCCCTATGTAGATCAATCTTTTCAACCTTATAGAACTAACGGACATTGGGTAATGTCAACTTATGGCAATACCTGGGTATCTCAATATGATTGGGGATGGGCCCCTTTTCATTACGGAAGATGGTTTTTCAGTGATTTTTACGGTTGGGCATGGATTCCAGGATATGATTGGGGACCTGCCTGGGTGAATTGGAGATCAGGTAGAGGTTACTATGGTTGGATGCCTCTTGGTCCTCAAACTTATTTCTATAGCTCTTCCGGCTATTATAACCACTCCCATTGGGTATTTGTACCAAGGCGTAGGTTATTGAGTAGAAGGATCAACAGATATTACATGCATGGAAGAAATGTGAACGTAATTTATAATCAGACCACAATCATTAACAATACCTATGTTCACAACAACCACCGGTACATTTCTGGTCCAAGTCGTTCAGAATTGCAACAGGTTACAAGACGCAATGTGCCAGTTTTTGAGGTGAGACAAGGCAGAAGGCCAGGAAGAACATCTGTAAGTAACAATAGCATTAATCTTTACAGGCCTCAGGTTTCTACAAGGTCTTCCTCAAGAAATGCGGTAAGTTCTAGACCTAACAAATATTTGAGTGCTAAAGAATATGGCAATGCCCGATCTACAGTGACTAGACCTGCTAATAGTAGGTCCTCCACTGGGACTAGCTCCCGAAGTTCTGATGTGCGATCTGAAACTCTCAGAAATAGCAATACACCAGCAACACGGTCAGCTAGAAGTAATGTGAACTCAAACACAGATAGGAGCAATGCGCAACAGAAAACGGTATCTCCTTCAACGAACACAAGGTCAAATAGCAACGCCGGCAATACCAATTCCAGAAGTAGAAATAGCAATACTTCTCCGAACAATAACGTTAATCAGAGAAGACCTACTACGGTACCATCAAGTAATAATTCACGTAACGTTACGCCGAATTATCAACAAAACAGAAGGTCTACTTCCACCCCATCTCAGAGAAATAGTGGGGTAAGTACGCCGCAAAGGGATACTAGACAAATTACTCCTGCCCAAAGGCAGGTTAGAAAAAGTACTCCTACGCGAAGTAATTCGAACACACGGAAAGTAGCTCCTGCAACAAGGAGTACAAATAGGGTTCAAAGTACGCCACAGAGATCCAATTCAAGGGTCAATACAAATAGTAACAGTCGTACTCAAACCAGAAGTACGCCTAAAAGTACCCAAAGAAGTTCTGGAAGTACTAGCACTACCAAATCCAGAAGATCTACTAGGGGTAATTAATATTTATAAAATGTGTTTGAATCACATTTATCAGTAAATGAAAAAAGGCAGCTTATTTCTTAAGCTGCCTTTTTGCATTATCATTCACTTCAACATTTAGGATGCTGCTTTAACGATGGCTTTCATTTTAGCCAGACCGGTTTTGGCTACATGAAGTGGATCTTCCTTCCAATATTCCCGGTTAAAAAGCTCTAGTGAGAGCACTTTATCTCCCCCCATGTCCCGAAGGTCTTTAACCACCTGAACCAATGGCCCAATACCATCACCTGGGTAAACCCTGTCTTTGTCTTCCTGTTCTTCCCTTGGAATATTTCCTTGGAAATCATTCATATGAAAAATCTCTATGGCATTTCCATTAATTAATTTTAACCCGTTAAATCCAGAACCTCCTCTGAAAAGGTGATATATATCTGGCAGCAGACGTGCGTCAGGATCATTGGCTATAGCTGCCACCATTAGTATTTGCCCTAAATGATAGAAAGGCTTAAACGCACCCCAAAATTCCAACTGAGGCATCACTCCTGTTTTACGACCCAAATCCAGCAAATCCTTAAACCGATTCCCTGCTAAAACCAAATCTACAGGAGCCTCTGCTCCAATACCTGGTGCAGCCACTCTATGGCAGCCGATGGCCGCTAGCAAATTCATTTCTTCTTCCATTTGCTGAAACCCTTGCCTACTTTTCTCTTGATCTGCTGCCATCCATGGAGCAAAACCAATGGCATTCTCCACCTTTAATCCACTATCCTTGATCATGGAGGACAAGGTGCTGGTGCTATTCCCATCGGCAAGAAACTTTTTTAAATCTTGAATCCAGATTTCAATTCCGTCATATCCAGCTTCTGCGGCTATTTCTATATATTTGGCCAATCCAGGATCCTGCCCTCTAATCGTGCTTGTATTTAAACAAAAAGTAAATTTACCTTTCTTTTTAGGTGCCGCGTAGCTTGAAACAGGATGGATTGCAGCCAAAGAACCCAATCCCAATGTTTTGAGTACATTTCTTCTATTATTCTCCATTATTTTTTCTCTTAATTGATGGGCATTTTGTGTTACAATATAGAAAAGAGTCGATGACCTGAAAAGGCCTCCTAAAACTACAAAAATATATGGCAAATAGTAGGAAAAAATAAGAACAGCCCCAATATGTAGGTAGCAATACGGCGAAAAACACATTAAAAATTGATTTGAAAATTAAAAAACAACCAATCGAAACCTCTGTTCAAATCATCAAAGCTCTCTGTTGTTGACTTCAAGTTAGGTAATGCAAAAAAATCCTTAACCGCCTATCTTGATCCTATTTTAAGATATTGCATTGTAGCAATTGAATTTAAAATCTTTATTTTTTTTATCCGCCTAATTAATATTTCTAACTTTAGGATGAAACCCTCATTGGAATTTCAATCGTGTATTTAAACAACTAAAAATCGGGCAAACATTTTGATTTTATTCCACATCATCGCAGGGACATGGCTTAAAAAAAATAGCAGTTCCTAGCATAATTCCACAAAACCTCATTTTGTCAATAAGTTAATCATGTGTGAAATCGATCCGAATACACAAACAAAACAACTATCCAAAAGCACTCTCTATCCGTTGGCTATACTTTTTTCAGCTATCCTCATCGGCGCTATTCTTGACTTTTGGAAATATGGCCCTTATATAACACCAGATACCATTGGATACTTTAATATGATCCAAGGGAAAGATTCTGGTTTGACAACCTTGTCACCGTTTTATGCTTTTATCCTTTCGGCATTTCCATTTTCACTCATGTCAATTTATGACAGAATAATGGTATCCGGAATCTTAATGTTTTTACTGGCATTTTACCTTACCATCAAAATATCTGGTAAATTCCATCAAAAAAAGGTAAGTTATTTGCTTGCTTTCGGAATCAGCATCTTTTCCTGGTGGTCATTTAGGATTTTGGGAAGAGCGCATGCTGACAGCCATTTTTATGTTTTATTTTTGCTTTGGGTATATCTTTTTATTTGGGAGAAAAAGAAGGACAAAAGGTATTTTATTTTAATGTGTTGCCTTTCCGCTTTAATGGTTTGGGTTAAACTGAACACATTATTTTTAATTCCACTGTTGATTCTATGGGTATTTTTAAGCAAAGAAAAGCAATGGATTTATGTCATTTTGGCGACAATTTTTTCCTGGCTGAGCTACAGATGGATGCTCCCGGAAAACATATTAGACCTACACTTGTCAAATCAGGTAATTCTTCGACCCAATCAAGTATCCCCAGCATTTCATTTTTATGAAAACCTATCTTCCTGGTTTCAAGTGAGCTTAGGAATGATTTTCTCAGATCTGGTAACCCAGAAAATCCCCTTGTCGGTAGCATTTTTACTTGGGAGCTTTAGCCTTGTTTTACTATTATATTACCTTATCATGTTTCATGATAGCTATGAAAAACCAATTTACAAACTCCTATTTATCAGTCTTATTTATAGTGTATTTTTCTTAAGTTTTCAGCAATGGATTGGCTACAAAGAAATTAACTTTAGGACCTTATTCCCTCAGCTTCTTGCACTTTCATTCGCACTGTGGATTTACCTGATACAAAACCACAATAGGAATGTAATTTTGATCATTGCCATTCTTATTACTGCTCAAACATTAACCGGTCATTATTTGATTTGGCAGCGAAAGGATGTTTCTTCGCTATTTAGAGCCAAAGATTTTGATAATAGTAGAGAAAAGGAATCCATTGAAGCAATTTTAGAATTACCCCAACAAAAAATTCTCACCGATGCTCCTGAAAAAATCATGCTTTCTTTTTCAACCAGGGACGTCTGGCAAATAGCACCAAAAAATCGATTTATTGAGGGGAAGAATTATCCATTAAACGAAACTGATATAGAAATAGAGCGTCAAAAAAGTATTGCTTCACTTTTAAATGGTTCAGCAATAATCGTTCTTTTTCACCCAAGTAAGCTCAGCATAGAACTTAACAACACCCCCCAAATCAGCTCAATCAAGGAAAATGACATGACAATCTATTATTTAGATAAATCAGCGGAGTAAATACATTTTACCATAGCCTTTCTTAAAAGCTTTATCTGCAGATGTATTCCTATGTTCCATAAATTGACCATTTTTCCTGACCAATACCCTATAAATATAAACGCCATTGGCCAATTGATCACCAAATTCATCTTTGCCATTCCAGGCATAATCCGTTATGTTATTACCAATAGTAATTGGGCCAAGTTCATCCTGAAAAATTTCTTTTACCACTTTGCCCGTTATGGTCATAATCTGGATTTTAATTTCATCCGGAATCTCTGCTCCAGTAAGGGTAAACACAAATCTAACGCTACTACTAAATGGATTTGGATAAGGGTAAAAATTAGTAATCTGACTCTCATTGATCACTTCAAAACTAACCTCATACGGCACTGAACCTGCACTATTACCAGCTGCATCACTGGCATTAATTTTTAAAGTATAAATACCATCCTCTAATGGTCCAGGCTGAAACTCTATGGTAAAGTCTGAGTTTTCTGTTGCTTCAAACCATTGAACCCTGGAATTGCTAAAACTTACCCTCTCAAAATCACAGCCTTCACAAGGTTTTCGAAGCATTAACTCCATCCCCAGGGTATCCTGTTTCAAGGCTATTTTGTTTTCGTCTTTTACTTTCGTTGAAATAATTACTGTAGGGGAAACAATATCACCATTCATTATATATCTCCCATCAAAATTCACGTCCAAAACAGGATTTAAATCGTCCCCTTTTACCTTAAAATATTTAGGCAAATCCATTACATTATTTGTGTAAATTTGCTCTGTTAATATTCTGGGGTTGACAAATACGTTTAAAGAATTATCACCAGACTTGCCTTTAGAATCAAAATCTATCGTGAAAACGGAAGATTCCCCAGCTTTCACTGCAGGTATTTTAATCGTCTCTCGAGTTATCTTTCGCTGATCAATATTGTGAAAGGAGTAATCTACCTGTATGGAATCAAAGAAATCATGTTTAGAAATATTGATAAACTCAAACGCTAACTGATCCTCCTCCCCTTCATTTAGAACCACCTCTTTGCGTTGGTCTTTTAGGATCAACACCCCTTCTGCTACACCTGTATAGGCTACCTGCCATTTGGACAACTGAGGTAAATCGTTCTCTGGTAGATCTTCTAAGGAATAGCGTAACCTAAGAAAAGGATAGCTAGTGGCATCAAAGCTTGAAAGATCTACTGTTTCCACCTCTATATCTTGCAGTAATGACACTTCCCCTCCATCAGGTGTCACCCCAACTACATCCATAGAACTTTGTGAAGGCTCAAACAAGTCTTTACTTTTCACCTCATTAAAGAAGCTTACCCAATCGGATGCTGGCCCCACTTTTGGTGACAAAATACTACCTGAAGGAAAATAACCTTCAATATCTGTTTCAAATGAGATGACTTGAGAATCACGTGAAACGTCTCCATCAATAGTCGGAACAACCTCAATCGCTTCTCCCGCCTTCATCCCTTTTCTACCAAAAAGTATGTACGGATCACCTGTTTCTAAATTTCTCAAGGTAGCTTCATTTGCGCCTAACTCTTTAAGCTTTAAATAAGCTTCATCTGGCCAATCTGAAAAAGTCACTTTTCCAACAGAAAAAATAACAACGTAATCGTCCTTATTCACCCCATCTACAAAATCAAGAAGCATCGTCCTTCCCTCTCCCGTAATGTTCAAATTGGAAATACTTTGAATAACTTGTGGTACTCTTCCACAAGATCGATAATCTAAAACATCTACGGTAACCAATGGAACGGGTAAGTATGGCTCCAATGTTTGGTGATCAAAAGCCATCAATCCTAGTGTACCATTTGGACAAAAACGATTAAACGTATCCAAAATATAGGCTACACCATCCAGCATTATTTGCGTGTTTTCTACCCTGTACCCCTCATTTTCTGATCCAAAAGTAAAAATATCGATATTCAAGGCTGTATCTTGAAATTTCCAATTCTGATCCGAGAGAGAAATACTTACATTTGAAAGTTGATTTTCCAAAAACTGCGGTAACTTCCTTTGTGTCCAGCCTTCCGGACCTTCTTCAATGTAGGAAAAACTACTTCCTTTCCATGAAGCATCTTCTCCTTCTCGAGGCGCTGAAAACTTGGTTCGCCAATAATAAGTAAGGGAATCTACTTTAGGTATACCTTCGAAAAGATTTACCTTCCATCTGGCCAGGTTATTTGTGGTCACTCTCACTTCTTGTCTTTTAGGGCTTGAAAAATCCGAAGCAGTATCTAGTTGAATGATTAGGTTTCTTTGTTCAGTAGCAAGCCCAGGTATTTGAGCAATTAATTCTAAATTCGTTTCATTGACAATGCCAAAATCCAAAGGAAATAAGTTTAAGGTTCCGCTTAAAGGCACAAAGAACGATACAGAAACAACGTTATTGGCGTAGGTCATCTCATCAATCTGGCGACTTTTATTTACCGTAATGGTAAACACATTATCACCAAATGAATTTATCCCAGTATTGGGAATAGCAAGGACCAAAGTATCCAGCCGAAATATCGGCTCCAAAGGACTTACAGGTAGGGTTATCACCGTTCCATCTGGCAATTGACGCCTAATATCAATATCCACTTCACCAAGATCAACCATCCCTAGGTTTTTGATAGGAATGGTTAATTCCAAAGTATCAGAGAGCGAATTCAATACTTGATCGTTGACCCCATTCAATTCTATTTCGTCAGCATAAATGGCATAGTCTGCTTTATTTGCTGGGAAAATTCTAGCCGCCGGATCTCCCAACATAATGATCTGGTTGGCATGGGATTGGTTGACTTCTGACGAGCCATACCTTGAATAAAATAATTTTTCTGCTTGAAGCTTAACCTTACCTAAATTCTGATAAATCATGCTTGAATCTGCAAATGCAGTACTATAAAATGATTCGCTATACCTTCTCAAATAAACATCTATACCGATATCTGCATGCGCCAAGAAGTTAGATGCTCCACGTTCAGGCGTAATGATCCAATCCTCACCAAAGGTATAGGCATCGCCAAAAGCATTGCCTGCATCGCAACCATTTAGAAGCAAAACCGGATATTTACCTTTATTTCTATAGCCCATCTCATTGACACTTACAAAACCAATGTCGATATCAGTGGTAGATGGAGCTGCATGACCGAAGAAAGTAACGAGACTGACCCCCTCATTGATTTGATCTGAAATATTAATCAATTCTACGGTGGCATTTGACCTTTTTCTAACGGTCTCCACATTTCCTCCTAAATAAACATCCTCCGCAGTAACTTTGAAACCATTAAGGAAATTATAAAACCTCTCCAACTCAAAAGCGGACCTTCCACCACTAAGGTGCATCAGGTTTTTTTGCCAGGGTTCAGAAACGCCCAGTGCATCTTTTTCCTTTATTTTATCCAAATAGGCAGCCACATCATTGGGCGTCCTGGCAGGTATACGGCCAACACTTATTTTTCTATCCAAAGGTTCTGAGGGATCCAAGCCTATCACAAATCGATTGTCAGAGTAAGGATATCCAAAGGTGGGAACCAGCTCTTGAAAACTAAAAACAGCTGGGTTATTTCTATAAAAATACGTGATTCCAGAGGACCTACGTGTGTTAAACATCCCATAAGCCCTCCCAATTAAAAGGACATTTTCAGGCAGGTATTGTTTTTGATAAAGCTCCAAAAAGCGCCTGATTCCGAGCGGAGATTTTTCCCCAAAGGAGAATTGGTCATACAAGTCCTGGACATTGACAGTAAGCGTATCAAAACCTCCCCCTTGGGGAGTAGCCCTATAGGAAGCATATGCGCCTACTGGATCACCATAGTTGTCCGCCGGTTCCCTTAATAATTCATGAGAAATAATAATAAAGTTCGCTTGTTGATTGAGCAGATTTCTAAACCTTACCTTCTCTAAAACATTTAACTCGATTACATTTTTCTGGTTTTGCACAAATACTTCACTTGGTCCTACAGCAGTTGGAACATGTATTTCATTGCCTGACTTTTTAATTGCTAACCTTACGGGATTATTAATGTCTGCGATATTGTATGCATTGTATTCCTCATTTACCCCTCCTATTACTAGCTCTTTATTACTTTCGTCGAATTCAAATGTTTTAGCATCAAAATCCCCAGATATACCTGTTGAACTATAATTTATTTGAGCATAATTGATGGAAAGGTTATCCAGACCATTGTCTACCCCCATAGCCGTTATTCTAAGAAAAAAATCACCCTCGGATGAAAAATCGGTTACCTGAAGTGGTTCATTCAACACCAGGTTTTCATAATCCTCGAAAGTAAATTGTCCCAGATCTCTTAAGCTATTGGCTGTAGGACCTACAGATACTGAGACCATATGAGAGCTCTCTGAGCGTCCTACCAAGCTGAGTGCTAGCTGCGGTGCCACATTTCCATTCACTACTTGTCCAAGTCCATCGAATATTAAAGTTCTACTTCGACCTCTGGAAATTATTGTTGAAGTCCAACCTTGCCCCTGATCATATTTAGACAATCGAACACCTGGGAAATATTCTCTTCCCATAGTATATTGCTCTGAAAAATGCTGTAGTGCCTCTAACTGATAATTGTTCACCTGATCCAATCCTTCTCCTATTGATGGTGAAGTCATGCGTTTCCCCAATGTTCCTGGGGAAATGGTAAGAAAATAAGCGGTGGTATCATTGTGTGTGTTATAATGAGGATTTGTCATCCACGATTCATCCTCATACAATAATTTATCTAAGGTTCCGTCATTCCTTTTGCCAAAAAATTCTAAATAGTCATTCTGATCAAATGTACCATCCTGCTGGCCACTAACGTACACCGCTACTTCCTCTCCCCTATGAAAAACCATGATTTCTCGAGGGTCCAAATCATCCATAGAAACCCCTGATGCTGAAAGAGTCGTATAACTCAACCTGTAAACGCCATCAGCGTAAGTGGGGATTTTATAATAGTCACGATCAAAATTCAACCATTGATTAGACTGCCCATTTACAAAAAAATGTACAAATATACCTGCCACCAATAAGGCAGTGCGCAACGCCTTGGTTTTGTTTTTTCTACAATCCATCATACAACCTAAAACCAGACTTTAACGGATTAAGAGAAACTTTTACACTGAAAACATGAGAATAGGGCGTTTCTGAAATACTACCAATATCGGTAAGTGCGTAGTCTACCAAAACTGCTTCGCTAACCCTGAACCCTAAACCGAATCCAGGTTGGACTGATGTATATTTAGAGCCATCAAAATCCTTTAGGGACTGTATATTCCCAACCCCCACTCTGAAAAAAGCAGATTGTCGGTAGCCCAGCTCCATGCCAAATTTAGGAGACAAATTAAACAGTTCACTACCATATAAGGTATTTCTTTGACCATCAAAAGTAAGATCCAAATCCAATACAGCCAATAAATCAACCTCGCTAGTAAGCTCAAAATTCCGAGACAGGCTTAAAGTAGCTCTTGGCAGGGTTAGCTCAATACTATTGATAGGTATTTCATTCTGAGTTTGGGCGTATATGTCTCTCACTAATTCAGCATTGTGAGACCATGCATTAAAGGTGGTGGTGATGTCTCTGGCCATCAATCCAATTCGCCAACCATTCTCCATATAAATGGCACCAAAATCTAAGCCAAATCCCCAAGCCTTGGCAAATTTCCCCACGTTACGGTGAATTACCTTGGCATTTACCCCCATCTTGAAATAATCGCTTATATCTCTGGCAAAAGAAAGCACCAAAGCATAATCAGCCGCATTAAAAAACTGTATATTATCATAATTCAATGCTCCATTGGCATCGTATAAAAATCTGGTATCTGGAATATCGTCTACACCAAACCTTATCAAGGATATTGCTATCTGATTGTCTTCCTGAATAGGTGTGGAGTAACCGGCAAAATCAAATTTTGCAATTCCTGCGAAATATTCTGCATGCATCAATGAAAATTCGTGTTCATGCTTGATACCCAACAAGCCGGCAGGATTCCAATATGCTGCAGTGACATCGTTCACTGCAGACACCTGGGCACCGGCCATTCCCAGGGCCCTAGCTCCGATTCCTATGTTCATGAATTCGTTGGAATATTTGGGAGCAATTCCCTGGGCTCCGACAGCTCCAGACAGCAAAATCCCCACCAACACACAAAAATTTGCCCTACTAAACATGAGTTTAAATAATAATTCTTTCGCAAAGTAAAAAGAAAATACCATTGTAAATATTTTGAAATTGAAAAATTATTGAAGGTTTTGTTTGGAATTGTTCAATTGTGAACAATAAACTGTACGAAGTCATCACAAACAAGATGGCATTTAAGAAGGTACTTTTGAAATTGAAAAAAATGGAAATTATTTCCCGCTTAATTAATTCTACTGTAATCTGCTTTTAAAACAAAAAATAACGCATTTTGACACATTTACAAGCAATTGAAAGACCTTTGTATACCATAGAATTCGGTATAACCTACTAGTCGGTAAAAAGTTGGTATTGTTTTTCTAACATGATTTAACAATCGCCAAAAAAAGTGACTATAATTAAAATATTTCTCTTAAAAAATAAACATGAAAGCTTCAAACACCCAAACCCAGATGCGGAAAGGGATATTGGAATTCTGCATTTTACATATCATCTCTCGTGGAGAAGTCTATGCTACTGATTTGATAGAGGAGTTGCAAGCTGCTCAAATGATAATTGTAGAAGGTACATTATACCCACTTTTAAACCGGCTTAAAAACACCAATCTGGCCTCATACAAGTGGGTAGAATCTGATTTAGGGCCACCTCGGAAATATTATTCCATTACCCCACAGGGGCTGGATTTCTTAAATGATCTCCAAAAAACTTGGGAAGATCTGGATACCTCCGTCAATCAAATTATATCGAAAGCTAAAAACGATTAGCTTCAACCAAGCTATTATAATTAATTTTCTTGACCTTAGTCATTTAAATCATGAAAAAGACAATCAGCATAAATATCAGTGGCATTCTTTTCCATATTGAAGAGGATGGATATACATCATTAAAGAATTATCTGGATGCAATCAACCAACATTTTTCTCACTATGAGGGCAATCAGGAAATAATTACTGATATTGAAAATAGGATCGCGGAAATTTTCCTCAGTAATCTAAAAAACAACAAACAGGTTATTACAGCAGATAACGTTACGAATCTTATTCAAAAAATGGGTACAATAGCAGATTTCAAAGCTATTGAACGGGACATGGATGAAGAGGAACAACCATCTGAAGAATCAGAAAATGATTTTTATAAATATGTAACCCCACCTGATCAAAATTCAGGCAAGGGCTATAAGAAACTTACCAGGCTGGTCAATGGTAAGATTCTAGGTGGGGTATGTGCTGGATTCGCTAACTACTTCTCAATAGATCCATTATGGACAAGACTCATCACCATCCTATTGTTGTTTAGCGGAGGTTTGCATTTTAATAGCATTCGACTACCATTTTTTTCGGAAGGATTTGAAATAGATACTGCTATTGGTTGGTGGACAGTAATCGCCTATATCTTATTATGGATCATACTTCCTGTCTCCTATGATAAACCAGAAGATAAAAATATAAAAAAACTGTACAGAAACCCTGATGACAGGGTACTGGGAGGCGTAGGTAGCGGCCTATCTGCCTATTTTGACATTGAGGTTATATGGGTGCGTCTTGCCTTTTTCGGTTTAATATTTGCAGGTGGATCAGGATTCGTTCTATACTTTATTCTTTGGATTATCACACCAATGGCCAAGTCCATCACTGAAAGAATTGAGATGAAAGGTGGAGCAATAACATTGAGTAATATTGAAACCACCATTCAGCAAAATTTATCCACTGAAAAAGTAAAAGAAGAATCCACTTCAAAAAAACTACTACTCGCTCCTTTTCGGTTTTTAGGTAAGATATTGAATCTCTTAGGAAAAGCCCTTGGGCCATTTGGTTCCTTTCTACTGGCCATTATAAGGGTGATTTTTGGTCTTATCATTTTCACTTTAGGAATGGTAATCCTTATTGTCCCACTTGCGTTTTTAGGTCTTTATACTGAGCTGCTTTCAAACAACGATTGGTCAAGTATGTTTGAGGGTTTCCCTATCAATACTATTGCCGAACTACTCCCCGTATGGTTGGCCATTGCTTTATCCGTAATTGTGTTTATTCCTAGTATAGTATTGGTACTTCTGGGAATAAGTGTTTTGATCAAAAGAAACCTGATTGACGGAAGATTTGGCCTGGTGATTTTTGGAATTTGGATAATGTGTATCCTTGCTGGCGCTTTTCAAGCACCAAAAATAATTGGCCAGTTTAAATCTGAAGGAAGCTTCACTGTGGATCAAACCATGGATGCGCCAGAGGGTATTCTAGTATTAACTGCGGAAAGAAATGGAATGGATGAAGGCGAACTTGGACTTGTAAAACTTCAATTGAAAGGGCATGAAAAGGATGAGATGATTGTCAGTCAGAAATTTATTTCCAAAGGTTCAAACAGAAAAGACGCCATTCAAAATGCTTCCCAAGTGACTTATGACTTACAGCTTACTGATAGTGTACTTGTATTTGATAAAACACTTACTTTTCCTGATTCTGCTATATTTAGGATGCAGCAATTGGATCAAACCTTGTTTATTCCTCAAAACAAGGTTTTTGTCATAGATCGGAATTTACTACCAATATTAAAGTATACGTTTGGTCAAGATGGTTATAAAAGCAGGGACATAAACAGCCGAAACTATTGGGTTTTTAATGAAAACGGACTACTTTGCTTGAACTGTATCAATGACCATAAGCAATCGCCGGTGGATAGTCTATCTCGGGCCATATATAAAGATAGCTTTTTCATGGAAAAATAGAATCCCACAGATCTGAAATAGTGAATTTATCCTGATAGGACGAGTATTGAAGGATAAATCCCCTGTAATACTAAACCTCTATTTAACAGGTCTATGGCTAGCGTTATAATTAATAGTGATGATTTTGGGGTAAACGAAGAAGAAAACCATTCGATACTAACTTCATTTCATCAAAAAATAATATCTTCTTCTACAGCACTTGTCAATTACCCTGAAGGACTGAAAGATGCTGTTGAATTGGTTAAGTCTAATCAGATCCCTAAAAATGGAATAGGTATACATTTGAGTCTAACATCTGGAGCTCCCTTACTTGAAGAAACCAAGGCATGTCGTTTACTATGTGAAAACGGATTATTTCATGAAAGAATTAGAGACAAACCTCAATTTTACTTCAATTCGGAAGACAAGAATCTTATTCACAATGAATTAGAAGCTCAGGTAAATAAATTCATTGCTGAATTTGGGTTTTTACCAAGTCATATTGATGGCCATCATCATATCCATACAGAGTGGGCAATTATGCGTTGTATTGCTAAAATCGCAAAAAAGAACGGCATTTTCAAAATTAGAATATCAAGAAATTTAGGGGACAATATTAGTCCCCTTAAAAGATTGTATAAAGCATATTTCAATTGGAATTTAAAACAATTGGGGTTTATTACGACCGATTTTTTTGGGGATTTTTCTGATATTCACAATAGTCAAATCAACTTGAAAAACAGAACGATTGAGATCATGGTGCATACAAAACCATCAGAATCAGAAGATATCATAAATGACTATGACAATACATCATTAAATGAAAAAGTTGAAAAGTACAGAAGCAACAATAGTAATGAAATGATTAATTATACTCAGTTATAATTTCAATCCTACATTGGGGAAATGAAACTTGTAATTATTTTACCCCTATTTTCATTTAACCTGCTTAAAACGTACTTATCACCCTATTTTTAGAAAACTTCGTATATGCTCCAATTACACAGAGCCTCTGGTAACTTTCCTCTTAAAATATAGGTTTGAAAGTAATAAAGCCATATTTTACAATATAAATACCGCCTAGTATAAGTCGGACACAGGTTCAAAACATTAAAGCAATGGATGTAAAAGTAAAATTTCTTGGAGCTGCCGGGACAGTAACAGGCTCCAGATTTTTCCTGGAAATAGGTACACTAAGGGTTCTCGTGGATTGTGGTTTGTTTCAAGGCATAAAAGAGAACAGACTCAGAAATAGGGAAACTTTCCCCATAGCTCCTGATTCCATAGACGTTGTGCTTTTGACCCATGCCCATATTGATCATTCCGGATATTTACCCAAACTTATAAAGGAAGGCTTTAATGGTCCAATTTACCTCACTGAGGCCTCCCTTGAATTGGTGAAAATCTTGTTATTGGATGCTGGAAAATTACAGGAGGAAGAAGCCAGGTTTGCCAGAAAAAAGGGTTATTCCAAGCATGAAAATCCCCAGCCTTTATTCACTCGAGAAGATGCAGAAAAAGTTTTCCCAAATTTGCGCCCTATTTCATTCAACCAAGAAGTTAAAATAGATGAGCGGTTGAGCCTGATCGCCTATAACGCGGGACATATTCTAGGTGCAGCCATATTAAAATTGCAAATCAAAGGAGACAATCAGGATAAGAGCATTGTATTTTCAGGTGATTTAGGAAGGACCAAAGATCCGATTTTAAATCCTCCTGCAGAAATTCCTTTTGCCGATGTGCTTTTTATGGAGTCCACTTATGGTGATAGAAACAACGATTCAATTGAAATAGACAGGAAGTTAGGTAAGGTTATTCGCGATACTTGTAATAATGGCGGCGTTTCTCTTATTCCTTCGTTTGCAGTAGGCAGAACTCAAATGGTTCTATTTTACCTCCACCGTCTGCAACAAAAAGGCCTCATACCTCAGATCCCTATTTATGTAGACAGCCCAATGGCCATAGACGTTACAGGGCTTTACAAGAAATTCCCTGAATACCATCATTTGGCCCCGTCTTTGGAAAATTTTGACGCCAATCCTTTTCATCACAAAAATCTACATTATTATAGAGATCAGGAATCTTCCATAAGTTTAAACAATATCAAAAGCCACGCTATAATCATTTCTGCTAGTGGAATGGCCACTGGAGGCAGGATTTTACACCACCTCTATCACAGGCTGCCCAACAAACAGGACAGCGTTGTTTTTGTAGGCTTTCAGGCAGAAGGAACCAGAGGTAGAAAAATCCTGGATGGAGATGATACATGCTGGATTTATGGAATAGCCGTTCCTGTCAAAGCGAAAACTTATTTTATAGATGGATTATCTGCGCATGCAGACCAAAGTGAGCTGGTAGATTGGTGTGACAATTTCATTTCAAAACCGAAATTCACCTTTTTAATACATGGAGAACCTAAAGCACGTGAAGAATTGGCCAGGATTTTGAAAGAGAAGTTTGATTGGGACCCCATATGTCCAGAATACCTGGAATCTTTTGTTTTGTTTTCAGGAATTTAGCGATAGGGTTTCCATTTGTTTAATGGTAAACTAATCTTAATTAATTCCTGATGAGAAATATTTCTAATTTAATATTCGGCTGTGTACTGGTATTTTTTTTATTCAGCTCTTGCAAAACAAATAAAATAAATACCCAAGGAATAAAAGGGCAAATATTTTGGATAGAGGGAAATCAAATGCCTCAGGCTGCAGGTGATAAAGCTACATCGGTTTCTCTTGCTTCTAAAAAGCCCGCCAAACGAACGGTACAAATCCATCAACTCACGCACATTAATGAGGCCAGTTTAGGGGATTACCTTTTCGGAAATATTGAGACGCCACTCGTAGCCTCAGTGGAAACGAATGATGAGGGTGAATTCTCAGTGAAGCTTCCGCCTGGTAAATACTCTATTTTTACCGTAGAGGAAAATGGCTATTTCGCAAGCATTTTTGACCTTGACAGTTACATTCACCCAGTAGTTGTGGTAGAAAATGAATGGAGCCAGGTTGAAATAACAATAGATTACAAAGCTTCCTTTTAAGAGGCAATTAATTGATTATCAATTTTTTAAACGATTTATATTTAAATCTATTAATTTTTGTTAATTTTTTTACCTTTGGCATGCAACCTTTTTTGACTTAGGGGCATCTACCTTATTGAAAGCTAAAAAAATGTCAACCAAAGAAAACTTCACAGAAAAAGAGATCGATCTGATCAAAGGTTGCCTTGAAGGAGACAGAAAAAGCCAGAGAGGTTTGTATGATCAGTTTTCTGGAAAATTTCTAAGCATTTGTTTGCGCTATATTAAGGACCACGACCTGGCTCAGGATGTTTTAGTAGAGGGGTTTATGAAAATCTTTCAAGGTTTAAATACTTATAGGAATGAGGGCAGTTTTGAAGGATGGATGAAAAGAATCATGGTGACACAAGCACTGCTTACGCTTAGAAAAAACAAGAAGTTACTAATGGAGGTAGATTGGAACGATCAAGACCATATTACGTCCCCAAATCTGGTTTTTGGCAATATTGAAGCTGAAGAGTTGTTAAAACTAGTCGCTTCCCTTCCTGTTGGTTATAGAACGGTTTTCAACCTGTACGCCATAGAAGGCTATTCACATAAAGAAATTAGCGAATTATTAGGCATTGCAGAAAATACCTCTAAATCTCAACTAAGCAGAGCCAGATCACTTCTACAAAAGCAAATAGCCCCCAGTTCATTTAAATTAAAAAGCAATGGCAGATAATATAAATAATTTGGACAAATTGTTTAAAAGCAACTTAGCCAATCATGCCGTCACTCCTGAACCTATGGTTTGGGATAAATTATCCAATAAATTGGATAGAAAAGAAAAGGTGGTGGTGCTCATTTGGTGGAAATGGATGGCTGCTGCCGCTGTGGTGTTAATCTCGTTTTGGTTAATGTACCAACATGAAGACCCAACTTCTAAAAATATCGCGTCTGTATCGGTTAGTGACACTAAAATTATTGAAAAAAATCCTTTTAGCATCTCCCCAATGCCGATAATCATTGAGTCAGAGATATCAGCCGATAAAATAGCCAACGAAGAAACAAATACGAACACCCGCGAAATAAAAGCACCCAATAGAAATCTGGTTGGCAAAGAAGAAAAAGTAGGAACTCTTCCTGTATCGGAGGCAAAACCTACTATAAAACGAACCCGTGAGCAGTTAGCTCCAATTTTTGAGGATGACAAGGTCCAAAAAACTAATGGGTTTACTGCTCCTCTACTCAGGCAGCAGGACGTTTACACAACAATTGCTTTAGAAGAAGGAAAAAAGAATGCCAATAATGATTATAAAGTCAAGATAATATCCAATGGGTATGCTATTCAACCAGAAAAAGAAAAACTAGTTGAAGAACTTGAAAGTAAAATAGGAGGCTTTTTTACCAAAATGGACGAAGGCTTCGGAGGCTTACAAGATGCCAAGAACAATCTCTTTGCTTCTCTTACTACAAAACGTGATAAAAAGAAAAACTAACCAACTAGATATTTAAAAATATGAAAAAGTATTTATTTTCCCTAATACTTATAGCACTTGCACAGGTGGCTTTCGCTGATCCGATAATGCCAGATGACAGACCACTAAATGATAGCATCATTGTTGAATTTGGCCAATCTGGTAAAATGGTTTTTGTAATTGATAACCCTGACGATTTTGAAAGGTTAAAAAACATGGACATCAACCAGATAATCAAAGAGCTTGATTTGCCTACTTCGACAAAGAATGGTGAGCTCACCGTAGTGGAAATCAAACAAAAAGACGGCAATAAAGAGATCGTAACCATATATGAAGATATGGGAGAGACAGAGGTTACTGTGGGCAGGTATAAGGTAATTGTGGACGACACAGGGGGAAAAACGAAAGTAAAACTGGTTACTGGACCTAAGAAGGATAAAGACCCTGATTTCCGCACTTATATTAATACTGATATTGGTATCAATACATTTTTTGAGAATGGAAATATCCCAGGAGGAGGAACCCCTTATAGCCCTAAAGGCTGGGGCAGTTGGAACATTGGCTGGAATTGGATGGCAAGTCAAAAGCTTTCAAAAGGTAAATACTGGGATTTTGGACTAGGATTGAGCTGGTACAATTTCAAGCTTGACAATGCCAACTACCAGATACTTGGTACCGAAGATGGAGTAGCTTTTGTCAACCGAACAGATGTCAATGGCTTTAAGAGTAAGGTTGCGGCCTCCTATTTAAATGTGCTTACCATGTACAGGCTTGACTTTGGTAAATTAAATGATAGTGGCCGAAATGGTCTAAGAGTAGCCATCGGACCTTATGCCGGATACAGACTAGGAGGAAGAAGCAAATTTGTATATAGAGAATTGGGCGGTTCAGGTAGAAAAAAAGACAAAACATCGGCAGGAGGTTATCTAAATAATTTCAGGGTCGGAATCAGAGGTGAAATTGGATTTAGAAGTGTAACTTTCTTTAGCACCTATGACTTTAACCCTTTGTTTCAACAACCTTTAAACCCAAATCTTCACCCATTTAGTTTTGGTCTAGTATTTTAATAACCAACAACCCAAATCATTATGAAGTTATCTACGAAAAATTATTACCTACTAATTATTTTAATGTTTATAGGTATTGGATCTTCCAAAGCTCAGGAAATCATTCATAAATCCTTCTCGGGCATTCAAAAACTTGAAATAAAATCCGGAGCCATAGAAATCCAGTATAAAGGCAAAGAAGAGCTTGAGCAACTTGATCTTGAGGCCTTTCTGGGACAAGAGGAAAACGCCGATAAAAACCTGGTGATGATCACTGTTGGCAACACTTTAAAAATCGCATACAATGGTTCCAATCCACATCGGGGTAGTAAACGATACATTAAAATAAACGGCCCCTCAAGGATGCAACTGTCCATTAAATCAAGTTCAGGGTCGGTAATAATCTCTGGCGTAAATGCGCCTTCCCATCAATTGGAAGCCAGCTCAGGACAGGTAAAGGTTTTTGATGTTAAAGGCGATTTACTCTTAAAAGCTTCCTCTGGCAATATTCAATTGGCCAATTTAATGGGAAATCTGGATTGCAAGGTATCCTCAGGCAATGCAACGGTAGAAGATGTAAAGGGAGACATGAATTTCAAAGCAACTAGTGGACAATTAAAGGCAAATTCAATTAGCGGATTGCTAAACGCCAAACTTACATCAGGAAATATGAAACTGAACCAAATCGGCGAATTGGGAAGTTTGGAAATTACATCAGGCAATATTAGGGCAGATCATGCAGGACTAGGTGCCTATACAAGTATGAATGGTTCTTCTGGCAATATTCAAATCACCACCACAAGTGATCTTAATGATTATAACTTTGACATGAGGGCTGGAAGTGGGAACATAAGGGTAGGCAATCGCTCTGGAAATAAGTCAATTCACATTAATAATGGGAAAAGCACTACAATCAACGGAAGGGTGGGATCAGGCAATATTTCTATTCAATAATTATAAAATAGGCAACAGGCAATCGCCAATCTCAGATAATTTCAAAAAGTCTTGATTGGCGATTGTATTTTTTTTTAGTCTAGTTCATCTCTTTTTCGAATTTCCATTACCATTTCTTTATCTGCCCCTTTTAAATGCAAAGCATTTACAATCCTTCCAGGCATAGGTTTAGCCAAAGAAATGTATATTAGGGTGATAACATAAGCAATTGTAAACCCTTGATTCTCATAAAAAAACAAACCAAAAGCACACAGTAGGCCCACCCAAAACAGATGCCAATACCTCAAAAAAATCGCTCTGGCATAGCCCTTTACTTTCTGACCGAGGTCATCCGTAGTCTTTCTAATTATCCTAATCCGATTGGTATAGGCTATTTGTTGCATCACAAGTATCGCACTAACCAGTCCTAAAGTTACAAAATTAAATACCTGAGGAAGCTCCGGTAAATTAAATTCGAGGTTACCACTTGTGACATACATATACGCAAATGCAAATATGGGCAAAGGAATGGCTATCAATAGCAAGACATTCCGCTCTAAAATACGGAAGTCTTTTTTCATTAATTTAACTTGATTTTCTGAATCCATTAGTCGATCTGAATCTTTACCTCAGAATTGGTTGGTTTGGCAGAGCAGCATAGGACATAACCTTCCTTAATTTCATTTTCACTTAACCCTGCATCCTCATCCATTTTCACTTCACCGGAAAGCAACTTCCCACGGCAGGCAGTACAAAGTCCACTCTGACAAGAGTACGGCATATTTAGCCCTTCATCTAATCCTGCTTCCAAAATGGTTTTCCCAGGGGCTACATCAAAAGCATATTCTTCACCTTCCAATAATATTTTTATCGGCCTGTCAACGACAGCCTGGAGGGATTCCTCCTCTGGGTGCGCCACTTTTTCGAGGTGAAAATTTTCGCTATGAATAAATTCTTTTTTTACCTCAAGATTACTCAGACTTTCCTGAGCAGTTTTCATCATCCCTTCTGGTCCACAGATAAAAAAGCGTTGATTTTCAGAAAAGGAATTAAAATGGGCGGTAAAGAATTCCTTGACTTTATCTTCATTCAATCTTCCTTTGGCACCATCCCATTCGGGTTGAGGTTTCGTTAGATTGTGAGTCACATGAAGTTTCCCAGGATATTTTTCCTCAAGTGCCTTTAATTCTTTATCAAAAATAATCATGTCCTGTGATCTACTACAATACATTAAATGCACAGTGGATTTAGGTTCATTGACAAGAATCGACTTGATTATGCCCATAATGGGCGTAATACCACTTCCTCCAGCGAACATACCATATTTCCTCTGGTTTTGAGAATGGTAATCTGACACAAAATGACCTAAAGGCTTCATTACCGTAACCCTTTTGCCTGGGACAAAGGTGTCATTGACAAAATTGGAGACCAATCCTCCCTCAAGTCTTTTAACAGTAATCCCAGGAAACGGATCAATAAAAGGTGAAGTCGATAGACTATATGATCTCCTCTCCTGTTTCCCATTAATCTCAACGATAAGGGTTAGAAATTGACCTGGGAGGTACTCCATGATAGGGTCCGGCTGGTCAAAATAGATGGTTACTGTATCAGATGTTTCTTGAACAGTTTCTCTAATTCTTAGGGTGAGGTAATGATCATCTTTTTCGAGATCATCTTTTTTCTTTTTAAAGAGTTTAAACAGCATTATAATAATAGGAATAGTTTGTAAAGCAATTCATGCAAAATTAACATACTCTTTTCCAATTACCTATTACGAGAAAAAATAGTTAGCAAACTTTAACTTGAATTAGGCAATAGCTGATCTTTATCCTATTAAAAACACTCCCTAATCAGGCAAATGTCTCTATTTTCAAACTCACCAAAAGGGCGCAAGTGTCAGTCCAAGTTTAACAGCCCAATCATTCCAGGTTGCTTATTGATCCCTTTACCTGAACATTTTTACAAGGCTGATGTAGCATTTGAATGCTTCTTCTCGTACTGGCATTATAAGACTAAACAACTATAACAGTATGAATGCACAAGTTAATAATTTAAAGAAAAGAGCAAGATTAAGGGGAATTCATTTTTTAATGTTGTTGATGATTCCATTTACTTTTTCTTGCCTGGACAACGATGATGATATCAATCAATCACCGAATACTCCAACCGCATATGTTTCTTTCTACAATGGAACCAATGCTACAGCAGACATCAAAATCAAAGTAGACAGTACGGTTTATGACAGAAAACCATTTGATTTCGGAAACTATATAGACTATTGGTATTTTTATACTGGTGACCGAAACTTTTCATTTATTGACACTGAATCAGGACAGTCAATTTTGGATACTGCTGTTAGCCTTGAAGTAGAAAAGGCATACTCCTTTTTTATGGCTGAAAAAGAAGATGACTTTGCTACGCTTTTTGTAGAGGACAGTTTGGAACTGCCCGTCAGTGGAAAAGCACTTATTAGACTTGTCCATTTGGCATCAGATGGGCCAGAAGTCACGCTATTCCAAAGAGACAAGGATGAGGCTATCATAGAAAGTCTTCCATACATGGAGATCACTGATTTTATTAACGTAGACTCTGGGGAGACGGACTTAATCCTAAAATCACAGGGCAATGATCAAGATGAACTCGTCCGATTAAATGATGTACACTTAAGGGAGGGAAGAATTTACACCTTAGTAGTCAGAGGTAAGGTTCAGGCAGCCAGCAATTCAGCTGAGGCACTTCGAATCCAATTGATAAGAAACTATCCCAACTATTAATTAGCTTCAACAATGTTTATTTTAAGGGGCTTCTGGAAACAGGAGCCCCTTTTATTTTATATTATTTTAGTGTTGGCCTCGTCTTTTGAATAATAACAATTATTTTTGTGCCTCAATTGAATTACAGACGAATTATGAAACTCAATCCACTTACCGCAATCTCTTCTATAGATGGCAGATATGCCGCTAAAACCAGCCCTTTAATGGCCTATTTTTCCGAATATGCATTGATACGGTACAGGGTAAAAGTAGAGATCGAATATTTTATAGCACTTTGTGAATTGCCCCTTCCCCAGTTAAGTAGTGTAAAACCTGAGCAATTTGAGCTAATCAGATCTATTGAAAAGGATTTTAATGAAGCTGATGCGCAGGCAATCAAGGACATTGAAAAAACCACCAATCATGATGTAAAGGCGGTAGAGTATTTTTTGAAAGATAAATTTACCGCTTTGGGGCTGGAAGGTGTAGTCGAATTTATCCATTTTGGTTTGACTTCACAGGACATCAACAATACCGCGGTACCTATGATGTACAGAGATGGTATCAAGGAAGTGATAATTCCTGCATTGTTACAAGTCCAAGAAAAGATTAAAGCGCGATCTGAAGAATGGAAAGCGGTACCAATGTTGGCCAAAACACATGGTCAGCCTGCCTCTCCTACCCGACTGGGTAAAGAATTCGAAGTATTTGTTAGTCGTATTTCGGCACAGATGGAATTGCTAAAAGCCATCCCTTTTGCTGCGAAATTTGGCGGTGCAACAGGCAATATGAATGCGCACCACGTGGCTTTTCCTGAAATTGACTGGAATAACTTTGCAAACGACCTGGTTTCAAAAAACCTGGGACTGAGCAGAAGTTATCCCACCACTCAGATCGAACATTATGACCATTTTGCGGCACACTTTGATGGCCTAAAAAGGATCAACACCATCCTTCTTGATTTCAGTAAAGACATTTGGCAATATGTTGCCATGAATTATTTCAAACAAAAGATAAAAGCCGGAGAGGTAGGCTCTTCTGCAATGCCCCATAAAGTAAATCCAATAGACTTTGAAAATGCCGAAGGCAACTTAGGCATTGCCAATGCTTTGTTGGAGCACCTTTCTGCTAAACTTCCTATCAGTCGTCTGCAAAGAGACTTAACAGACAGTACTGTTTTACGGGTAATAGGTGTACCATTGGCACATATGCAAATTGCTTTCCTATCCCTTGACAAAGGAATAGACAAACTGGAATTGAACCAGGCAGCAATTGAAAAAGACCTGGATGAAAATTGGGCGGTAGTGGCTGAAGCCATTCAAACAGTTCTTAGGAGAGAAGGCTTCCCTAAACCTTACGAGGCATTGAAAGCACTTACCAGAACACACGAAAAAATCACTCAAAACTCAATTAGCGAATTCATTGGTGGTCTGAATGTTTCGCCAGAAATAAAAGCAGAGTTAAAGAACATAACTCCATTTAATTACACCGGACTTTAATCCAGCGTTTACTGGATTAAATTTTCAACTGACTTTGATTTCTAGCGACCAATTTTATACTCAAAAAAGCCTGAATCGTTTAAAAATAAAGCAAAGTCTATAAAAAGCAAAAAGGCTTGTTTCTTTTAGGGAAACAAGCCTTTTATTTTTTCGAATTATTTGTCCCCTTTAATGAGGTTAAAGCAATTCTTCCAGCAAGTCAATGCTATCGTTTTTTAAATTTAATGTTTTCGCTATTCTCAAAAGGAACAGTAAGGTCCCAGGTATCTCCTTTAAGATTCACTTCTATTTTCACCCCAGTCTTGCTCTCCCCTACAATTTTTGCGCGTGTTACAAGGCTATCTCCATTTCCAGGTGAAGGGATTAATAACCACACAAAGGTTGAATTGTCTGCTATATCACTTGTGTAGATACTCGCTATATTTGGTTCGTAAAGGTTGTATTCGGGACTGTACCAACCCTGGATTTCAGGTTCTTCCTGCCCCTTGATCATTTGAATATCAAATGTAGCGTTACCAACAGGCATCACTTCAAGGCTTCCTTCGGGATAACTCCCTACTGTGGATTGCCCGACACGCTTGACATCTGCAGCTGGATGCCAATGCCATAAGGTACTAATCGATCTTGGTTGGTCTGTACTTATCCTATCCACAACCACCCAGAATTCACCTCGAACATAAAAAAGGCTCCGATTATGGTTTGCGCTACCTTCCAGGTCAATAAATTCACCGAAGGAAGAAGAGGCGAAATCATAATCATTGGTAATCTTTACCGTATTACTTTCAAGTGGCTTCTCTGCCAATCGTGGTCCATCCTCCTGAACTTTTCCATCAATTAAAACCAAATTATGTCCTTTACTACTTAGTGCATAGGGTCGGAATTTTCTTGCCACCTCACCTGTATAGGCATACCTTCCTGCATCTACAAGAAAATCCTTTCCAAAAGCTGATACAGATAAATGCAATTTGTCATTGTGTTGGTGACCGCTGCCCCAGGGACCTATATCAAAAAAGGACCAATGTGCCATCGAATCATAGCCACTTCTAGAAATGAGTTGACCTGCCCAAGGTATTAAATAAGAGGGACCTTCATCAGGCTTAACACCCTCACTTCCATTGCTTGCCAGATAGGCCCATTCTGGGTGGTTGTATTTTTTAGCAGCTCTCAAGATAGTGGCCCGATCACTGCCTCTATCTCCATCGTTATTTAGAATTCTGTGTCCATCTGGCCTAATTGCTCTTGCAATGTACCAGTACATGCCTTCAATGGTTTGATTAAAATATTCCGGAAGTTCTCTCCCTGCCTCATCACAAAGGTTCTTGAACAATTCGAAACTAACCATTGATACATTGTGATAATGGGAAGAGAGTTCAGTTTGAACACCATCGGGATAAACCTGTCCTCTCATGCTTTCAGTCATTGTTTCTACCGCATAATCCATCCACTCAGAGGAAGCTTTGTATTCGGGAAAGTAGGCAACGACTGTTGCAAGTGAGGATATTTCCATGGTTAGCCAATTGTTTCCACCATGAAAATTCCTATTGTAATGTGCATGGTCCGGCAGGCTACTCAGGATCAACAAGCGAGTGGCCGGGGAAATGTACTCACTTTCCATCATACCGTAAAAAACCCTGGACCAGGTTTTTACCCGGGCGGCTACTTCAAGCCCTCTCCAAATGGATTCTGATTTTTTTTCGGCTGGATAGGGCATGCTGGCTAAAATAAAATCTCTTAAAAACAGGTCCATGTATTCAGCATACTTTGGGTTTCCAGTTTCAAAGTAGGCACCCATCACATTGGAAAGTTGGCTGTGGCGATTTGAAAGCCAGGCCCATTCCCTGTCATTGTTTGGCCCTTTATAATACCAGTCCCTATGTCCATTCTCTAGTACGGGGACTTTGCCTTTGACATTTTGAATGGTAAATACATCCTTTAATATCGTATCTGCACCTGCTATTGTTTGTGAAGAAATTTCAGGCAAAGTTCTTCTTAAGCCCATTGCATTCCCTGATGCTTTGTAGTAAGCCAATAGTTCATTCGCAGCTTGCTCCCAATCCCCTTTTGAGCTGGCGGCTTTTACTTTTTCTAAACCCTTAAGGTCTAAGTCTAAATGGTCAAATATCCCTTTTACTGTCTCTGGATAAGATTGGTATAAATCTTTCACCGTAGTGATTTCCTTCCAATTTTGCTGGGCAAAGGATAATTGAAACATTAGTAAAAACAAAATCAGCAAAAGGTAATTCTTGGTTTTCTTTGGGTTCATTAGTTTTCAAATTATGTCAAAATATACAATAGATCTTTAAATTTTACCTTGACAGGTAAATCAAGTAATTATTCAGAAGGCCTGTTGAGATCACTACTCTTCTTCTTCCAAAATTTCTTTTAGTTCTGCCAAAATAGTTCCTGCTTCAGCTTTTATCAATTCAAAATCATCACTTTTTGAGGCGTTGTTAAGAAAATGATTCCAATGCTTCTCTGCTTTTTTCAAAGTTCTTGGAGTAATGTCAAATTCCGCATAGTCCAAATGGACCTTTGCAAGTGTAGCCGATTTAAAATTACCAAAAAGGTAAATGCGAAATAGGTCTACGAACTTATCAATAATGTCAAATTCTTCTACCAGAGACACCAAACCGCCATTGTTTTGCTGATTTGTAGGATGGTGAATCACTTCAAATAGCACATCCAGGGTAGCTGATTTATTGTCCATCAATGCAAGCACCCTTGTGGCCAGAAAAGCATCTTCCAAATCATTGGTTTTGAGTACATGAATCAATTTCTCATGTACTTCACTCCCACCTATTCTAACCAACTGCTCACCATATTTCATGGGCTCATCTTTGGTTTTGTCCAGCAGGTTGTCTATTAATTTATCAATATTATTTTTTTCAACACTTTCCATATAAGGGAAATAATTAGTTCATGATTTAACCATCCTGAATATGCTATCTTTCTTTACCACCGCGAGTTGTAATACTATTATGTAATGGATCACATAATAGTATTACAACTCGCGGATTACAAATCAGGCTAATTTCAAGTTCTATTCTAAGTAAAACCTTTTGAGTTTACTTGTCTTCATCTTTTGATTTTGGTAACCTGCCTGCTTTTTTTAAAGCATCATGAATCAACCATTCCAATTGTCCATTAGTGCTTCTGAATTCGTCTGCAGCCCATTTTTCCATGGCTTTCATCAGCCGTTCATCAATACGCAGGGCAAAAGGTTTTTTCTGTGCCATAAATATTACCTTTCACTTCTCCATTCTCCCCATGCTTCCAGAATTTTATCCGGATTGCGGGTACTCCATACAAAACTACTATCTTTCAATGAAACCCTCACTACATGAGCTGTGCTGAATAAGTATTTCCACTCACCTTTTAAATCATAATGAAAGCCTAACCCTCCCCCAGACCAAATCGAGGCTTTCTTTATTTGTTGAATATTCTTTACTTCTTCCCACTTGTATCTTCTCCATATATTGATGAACGGAGGACTTTTGTATGAAAGTCCTGTAGCATCCATCCTAATCATCAGTTTCATACTAACAATCAACAAACCAATAAGCATTGAAACAGCCAAAACAATCGCTAAGCCCATATAGCTTGAGGATTCTTCAATCTCTAATAAGCCATTGAACAATGCAACGATGGTTACCAATAGCTGTAAACCAAAGAAAACAGGGATAAACCAAGTGTCCTTAAGAGACTGGAACTCATTATAAACCATGTTTATTGATTTAAGGTGCCCACATTTACAACCGGACTCGCATTTTTATCAGAACACAATACAACCATCAGGTTACTTACCATAGCAGCCTTTTTTTCATCCTCAAAATCGATAATCCCTTTTATTTTCAGATCTTCCAGGGCCATCTCTACCATCCCCACTGCTCCATCAACAATCATCCTTCTAGCAGCCACAATCGCCGTAGCCTGCTGTCTTTGCAACATGGCAGAAGCGATTTCGGAAGAGTAGGCCAGATGAGAAATTCTTGCTTCAATAACCTTTATACCGGCATGTTGCAAGCGTGCGCTTATTTCATCTTCAAGAGATTTGTTTACGTCCTCTACCCCTGAACGCAAGGTCACCTCAGCATGCTCATCTTCAAAATTATCATAGGGATAGGTCCCCGCCATTTTGCGAACAGCTGCATCCGCTTGCAAATGAACGAAATTTTCATAATCATCAACATCGAATGATGCTTTAAAGGTATCAGCTACTTGCCACACGACTATGGTGCCAACCATTACTGGGTTACCTATTTTATCATTCACTTTTAAAGGTTTGTTTTCAAAATTTCGAACCCTTAATGAAATTTTCTTTTTGGTCATGAATGGAATTACCCAAAAGAAGCCGTCGCTTTTTACCGTTCCCTTATAGGATCCAAAAAGAAGTAGCACCATTGCCTTATTTGGCTCCACGATAAAAAAGCCAGGTATAATAAAAACTAGCACGATTACGGCCGGCACAAAAAGAAAGGGAATTTTACCAATAAAAGCAAACACTAGGAATGCCAACAAGAATAGGGTCACGAATACCATTGAGTATCCGGATTGGGGTTTAATTGTCTTTTCCATATTATTTTAATATTATAATGATATCATTCCAAATTTAAAAAAATAAATCAATATTCCATAAACTATTCGAAAAAGGTTTTGGGTTAAATGCTGATTTACAGGAGGAAAAGGAATAAAAAACGGATTAGTGGTGATGGTGGTGAAAAATGAAGTATATACAATAGGTCAAAAAAATGCATTACCTCTACTATTTTAAGGTGACACATTTCCGAAAAAAGGCAGGAAAATCTACTAGATAATAGATTTTAAAAAAGAAAAAAAGATTGTGAAATATGTAAAACACATACATTCAAGTGATTAAACACTCATTAATCAAAATTTTAATGATAATTTATATAAAAGGACAGAAGGTAGAATCATTTTTTTTTATATTGTCCAATTAATTTGATCAACCATCTGAAAAAAAAGTATACAAACTTCTAAACCCAAATTCAATGAACGAAAATATTAACAAAAGTGCACTCTTTAACGGGAGCTGTTTTGCACTGATCACTACCGCTTTCACCTTCAGTATCCGAGCTGGTATCCTACCTGAACTTGGAGAAGAATTCGGATTAACCGCAACTCAATTAGGATTTATTAATTCAATGTGGTTTTTGGGTTTTCCCATTTCCATGATTATTGGAGGTATAGTATACCACTCTTTTGGTCCTAAAAACATCATGAGAGTTGCTTTTATAGCCCATACTCTTGGTATTTTATTAACCATTTATGCTGGCGGTTATACCACCTTATTGATTTCCACTCTATTTATAGGTTTTGGAAATGGTTGTACTGAGGCTGCGTGTAATCCTATGATTGCTGACATGTATTCAGGGGTGAAAATGAATAAAATGTTGAACAGGTTCCATATGTGGTTCCCTGGAGGTATTATGGTAGGTGCGCTAATCTCTACCTTTATGACTGGATTGAACTTAGGATGGGAAGCACAAATGTGGGTAACCATGATTCCTACCGTTATTTACGCCTATTTATTCTTTGGTAAAACTTTCCCAAAAGCAAAAGTGGAAGGTTCAACCTCTCTACTCAATAACTTCAAAGCTTTATTTAGTCCTGTATTTATATTCCTTTTTGTATGTATGGCATTTACTGCCATATCCGAATTTGGACCACAACAGTGGGTGAATATCATTTTGGCTAACAGTGGTGCCAATGCCATGATAATATTGGCCTTGACTACTGGAGTAATGGCCGTAGCAAGGTTCTTTGCAGGACCTGTTGTAGCCAAACTTGGTCAAACTGGTGTTTTATTATTAGGAGCTATTTTAGCCACAATAGGTATATACCTTTTCAGTATAGTAACTGGACCTGCTGCTTATTTCGTAGCTGTAATATTTGCCTTGGGAGTGGCTTATTTCTGGCCTGTTATGGTAGGTGCGGTAGCCCAAAGAGTTCCACTAAGTGGTGCATTGGGATTGTCCATCATTGGTGGTATCGGAATGTTTTCTTCTGCGATTTTCCAAGGAGTAATCGGTGGCTGGATTGATTCAGCCAGAGCTGAATCAAGTGCTAAAGGATTAACAGGAGACGCATTAGAATTGGCAGCTGGGCAGGCCACGCTCCAAAACATAGCTTTCTTCCCTATAATATTAATTGTACTCTTTACAATTTTCTTCTTCTGGCAGAAAAACTCTAAAAAAACTGAAGCAGTAAGCCCTGTATGATTTCAGTAAATGCTTAATAAAATTGCAAAAGGAGTCACAATAATTGTGACTCCTTTTATTTTGATGGGACTGAAAAAAAATAATTCAAGTATTACTTGACCCAATTTAATGTGCTTTTTTTGAACCATTCTTACTAAAAATACGGTTATTATGCTTTAAAATTCCTTTAACCAACCAAATCAATCCCATTATGTTTGACGAATACCTGGCTCAAGAACTCTGGAACAACACCACAAAAGATTATTTAATGGCAATGGTTTTTATCGTTGTGGGTATTCTGATTGTCAGAATATTTAAGAAAACATTATTAACAAAAATCAAAAAACTGACTAAAAAAACAGATACTCATTTCGATGATTATTTGGTTGAAGCTATAGAGAAATTTGTTATCCCCGCGCTTTATATTTCTATTGTATTTTTCGGTATAAAAACCCTTACGATTTCTGATAGTTTCAGGAATATTATTTCCAATACCCATAAAGTTGTTCTTGCCTATTACATTATAAGACTTGTTTCTCGGGTATTAATATTGTTATTAAAAACCTGGGTAAAAGAACAAGAAAACGGTGAAGAAAAGGTAAAGCAAATTGGGGGTATAATACTCATTATCAATATACTGATATGGGGGACTGGTTTTTTATTCCTATTTGACAATCTCGGATACGACGTCACGGCCATTGTAACGGGTATGGGTATCGGTGGTATCGCTGTTGCTTTGGCTGCACAGAATATTCTAGGTGATTTATTCAACTATTTTGTCATCTTTTTTGACAGACCAATTGAGATTGGTGATTTCATTGTAATAGACGATAAAAACGGTATCGTGGAGAAAATTGGTATAAAAACCACCAGAATTAAAACACTATCGGGTGAACAACTTGTATTGGCCAATAGTGATTTAACAAGCTCTAGAATACACAATTACAAAAAAATGCAAAGGAGAAGAATTCTCTTTGGGGTGGGCGTTAGTTATGAAACTAATACGGTTGATTTAAAGAAAATTCCTGAAATTCTTAAGGAAATCGTTAACCAACAAAAGCCAATAACCTTTGATCGGGCTCATTTTAAAGAGTTTGGGGATTCCAGTCTAAATTTTGAGGTGGTTTACTATGTAGAGGTTGCGGCATACAACACCTATATGGACATTCAACAACAAATAAACTTTGACATTTTTGACAAGTTCCAATCTATGGGAATTTCTATCGCCTTCCCTACCCGTACATTGTATCTTCGAAATGAAAATGAACAAAAACTTAAGATAGAAAATGTTTCCAATACAGAAACTTCTATAAAAAACTCAGCTTCATAGCGATAGATTTGTAGCTACTTTGAACATTAGCGATCATAAAATTGGCATTCGATTCGAGTTGCTAAGAAGGCATTTTGAAAATAGGACCAAACATAAAATTCAGTCATTAGAACCAAAAATAAAAAAGCCAAAGGTTCAATAATACAATTATTTAACCTTTGCTTTTTTATAGCAAATTTTTATTTCCAGGATTTAATAGGAAATAATAATTCGGTAAATCAGGAAACTATAAAAATTATGACTTTAAGCCATAGTTTTAACAAAACCATAATAACACCTTGATTATGTTTGTCTTACCTCGTAAAATAAAATTATTATCTAATTATTCATCAAATATCAAGCTTGTTAATTTTCAGTGCTTTACGGAAAATCACAATAAAAAAAGGAGGATTTCCGGATAAGTCAAATGCATCAAGATCACCCAAACGGATTGCTATCGAATATTTTAATTTAATTCTACTTGTTAATAATTTTAAATCCATCATTTCAAGAGCTTCTTCAAGCTTTATTACCTAATTATATTTGTTTTACAATAAACCTAACCAACTCACCTCTTATTACAACAGTATCTGGATTTTAGGTGATTTTTTTGCCAATAGTTTATTCTTTTACCAATAATTTCATAAACTTGTTGAAGAAATAAACACTTTGTGGGATCAACCCCCACAAACTTTTAAAATTGATTGCCCAACTTACCAATTATAAAAAAATATTTACCAATTCTAAAAAATATTTAAAATAATCAAACAGTATTAATTGGATACTAAATGCATTTTAATTAGTATTACATACTAAAATATAGGTACGAAATAAATTTCAGGTAAAATTCTATTACCAATCACCGGATTTATGACTACATAATTTAAGTAAAAAGCCAAAAGTGAATTTTTGGTACGAAATTTCATTGCACATTCATGCTAACGCAAACTATTAATTACCCAAGCGAAGGCAATTCAAGTGCGAGGATAATCAGGTTAGAAGTGTAAGGTCGATAAGTGGAGAAAGCCAACTAAAAGCTCTACTTGAACACCCTATCCAGGTCTTTAGATTTTGGAGTAGGAATAATTATGTTCTTTCAAACCTAAGTTGATTATATAAAGTCAAACCACCAACTAAATGCGAATTCTAATGATTAAATCTTTACCGAAGCTAATACTGTGTTTCAGTCTCTTCTTCCTGAGCACCATGGCAAATGCAACAAATTATTATTTCTCAAATGGAACAGGGAATGATTCCAGAAGTTCAACACAAGCACAGAACCCTGACACACCATGGAAGTCTATAAACAAATTAAATGCCATTTTCTCAAGTTTAAAGCCAGGTGATGCAATTTTTTTAAAAAGGGGAGATGTTTTTTATGGTACAATAAAAGTAAATAAGGGAGGTTCCTCAGGAAACCCTATTAAAATAGACTCCTATGGCTCAGGGGCTAAACCCGTAATCACCTCATTTGAAAAAGTACTTGGTTGGAAATCTATAGGAAACGGTAGATATGAGAGTACAAATACTTTTTCGAGTTATCAAACAAAAATCGTTTCAATAGGGGGACAAATTTACGAGATAGGAAGGTACCCAAATAGCGATGGTCCAAACTCCGGTTATTTAACTATTTCCTCTGCTTCAGGCAAATCCTCTGTAAGCAGTAATGAATTATCTGGGGCACCGAATTTCAGCAACGGTGACATTGTAATCAGAAAAAACCAGTGGATATTGGACCGACACGTTATCAATTACAACTCTGGTAATTCTATAAATTACGCGGGTTCTGGTTCTTACCTCCCTAGTAGTGGATTTGGTTTTTTCATACAAAATCACCTGTCAACCCTGGATAAATATGGTGAATGGTTTTACAACAATAGCAGAAAATTAAATGTGTATTTTGGTGGGACAAACCCAAACAACCAAGAAGTATTGGTAAGCACTTTGGAAAATCTCCTCGTAAAATCTTATAATGTAGACCATGTTTTGGTACAAAACCTACATTTTAAAGGAGCCAATAAAGACGCAATTTTCATTGAGGGTGGAAGTGATTTTGTCCTCAATAACTCAGAAATCGAATTTTCAGGAGAAAATGGGATCACATCTTTAGCTATCAAAGATTTAAAAATCACAAATAGCCGGGTTAACTTCTCCCTGAATACAGGAATGAACTTGCATTTTCAAAATGACAATGCAATTATAAAAGACAACCTTATTGAGAATAGCTTTCCTTTTTCAGGAGGAGGACAAAATCTCGACAATAATGGAAATGGAATATTGGTATCTGGAAACAATATACTAGTAGAAAACAATGTCATAAAGCAAACAGGATTTAACGGAATACATTTTAAAGGAAATAACATTACGATCAAAAATAACCTGATCCAAAAATATTGTCTCTTAAAAAATGATTGCGGTGGAATTTACACCTATGGAGGGGAGAAAACCATAACTTTTAGTAATCGAATAGTTGAAGGAAATATCATACTTGACGGAGATGCTACAAATGATGGTACTCCCTATAATGAATCCATGATTGTAATACCACAGGGTAGTGGCATATTTTTAGATGATAATACAAATGGTTTAAAGATCATTAGAAATACTGTTGCAAATTCTAAATACGCAGGTGTAAAGATTCAGAATGTCTTTAACATATCCATTGAAGAAAATACGTTTTATGATTCTCATGCCACAGCTCGTATTTTAAATAGCAACAGAGGGGCAGACACCAGAAATGTTACTTTTTCAAACAACGTGTTTTTCTCAAAATATTCGGACCAATATTCATATAAAATTAATTCCTTTAAGGACGATATAGGAAGCTTTGGATCATTCAACAACAATTATTTCGCTAGACCTCTGGGAGACGATCATAGTATTTACCTTAAATACTATAGGAACAACGAAATGAAAATAGACACAAAGAATTTAGATTCATGGAATAGCAGCTTCAACAAAGATTTGTCCTCTAACAATTTCCAGCAAGACGAAATCAAACAATTTACACTACTAAGTTTTATTGGTAGCTTTTTATTCGATAATTTGGCATTCAACAAATCTGTTAATGAATTTTATTGTAATGATTGCACTCATTCCTGGGATTCCAAAGGCATATCAGGGGGTTCGTTAAAAATAAAGAGTCCAGGCACCTCCTCAGCTCTCGCAAAGATAGGAAGTGTAAAAAAAGCAAAGAATTATGTAGTAAAGTTCAAAGCTAAAAGTAATAAAAAAGGTTCTTTAAGAGTAGTTTTGAGGTATTCTGGATCTCCGTGGGAGGTTGTTTCGCCAAGTACAGCAGTAGAACTGGGAACTGAAGTAAAGGAATATTCAGTACTGATTAATCCTTATGATGATGTAGACCAAGCGTCGATCATGCTCGTTTCGGACATAGGTAACTGGGAATATTGGATTGACGATTTAGAAATAAAGGAGGCGAATGTAGAAATAACAGATCCTGACGATGTATTCCTCTTTGAATACAATGCTTCCAAAACAAAGAAATCTATTGCTTTGGACGGCACGTTTAAGGATGTTAAAGGAAATTCATTTAGCGGAAATATAGAAGTTTCACCCTATTCCTCTATTCTTTTGGTGAGAACATCCAAGGCAAGCAAACCTGATCAAAACCCAAGTCAGGAAATTACTATTACCTCCCCAAGCCTTAACAGCAGCCATCAAGTCGGTGAAGAAATAATAATAAAGGCCGAAATAACACCTGACAATAGCAATATTAGTAAAGTAGAATACTATAATGGTGATCAACTTATTGGTGATGTCGCCAATGCACCTTATACCTTTACCTGGAAGAACGGAGAAGAAGGAGAACATTCAATAGAAGCTGTGATCATCAATAACAGTGACGATGAAGTAGCCTCATCATCACCTATCGCTGTTAAAATAAATGATGCAACTCCTCCAGACAATAATGATGGATCTGAAAATCCTTCCGGTTTGTATATTAATGTAGGTTCTGACGAGGATAAAACTTACAAGTCTAATAAGTTCATCTCTGATTTGTCTAGCAAATATTTCTCCTCATCCAATACTTTTGAAAACAATGATGCATCCACGGAACCCATTTTCCAATCTACAAGATATGGGCGAAATTTAACCTATCAGATCCCAGTTAAAAATGGTTTATACAGGGTGATAACCTACCACATAGAAAATTATTTTGGTGCTATCACTTCTAATGGAAAAGCTGGATTACGTGTATTCGACATTAGCATTCAAAACGAATTGGTTAAAAACAATTTGGACCTCTATGCTACCTATGGTAACAGAGAGGCTACCTTGATATTCGATGATATCGAAGTGAAAAATGGTGAAATGAAGATCGAGCTAAATGCTTCTGAAAACAATGGTTTATTATCAGGAATAGCCATTATTCCAATGGAGGATCTTGATCAATCTGAAGGCATTTCGTACTTCATCAATACAGGAAGTGAATCTGACACCCAATTCAACGGAATGGATTTCGTCTCGGAGAAAAGCTTGATTCAGGTACCTTCTAATTCTAGTCCGTATAATGTACCCTCATCAAATTCAAACCAAATATATCAAACGCATCGTTTTGGGAAATCTATGAATTATAAATTTCCTGTAACCAATGGAAACTATACTGTCATCACTTACCATGACGAAAATTATTTTGGGGAAATCACCAAGGTTACTGGCCCCAATAATAGGGTGTTTGACATTAATATAGAAGGTGAGAGGGTTAAAGACGATGTGGATCTTTACAAAGAGAACGCAAATCAGCCAGTCGCTTTCCGCTTTGAAAATATTGTAGTTTCAGATGGTAATCTAGATCTAAATTTTAATGCAACAATTAATAATGCATTGATATCGGGAATTGCAGTTTTCCCAAGTGGGAAAGAATATATTGCCAACGCCAACCTAAGACAGATAATAGATGATGTAGAAGAATTGTCTACACTAAGTGAATTGCGTGAAAATAGTATCGAGGAAAGCTACGAAAACATACTTTATCCAAATCCAGCGTCCACCTCTACTACTTTACAAATAGGCCAGGAACTCGGAAGGTTTTACATTAGCATTCACAACTTTAATGGTCAATTGATCGGTTATTTTAATTCTGAAAACCTAGTAGGAGATGATGGTAAGTATAATATACCACTTCACAACTTGAAACAAGGTCTTTATATCATAACCCTTACATCAGAGACAGGAGTGATTGACAGATTGAAACTCATGGTCACGCCTTAATGATCCAAAAATAGGAATCTAAGATAAAAGCCCTGATTTAGTTCAGGGCTTTTTTTTTGTCCCTTCAATATAAGGTTTGACATAGGGCTTGTATTTAATTTACCATAATCTACTGACACATCCTATTTTATGAGTTTTTAAATCTTATTTAGAAGGACCAGCAATCCTATTGTAAGGTTTCTGTTGAAGGTTGAAAAAAAACTGGTGGGGATTTCTTATCGTAGGCAAGGTTAAAGAAGAAAAATGCCTTCCCCTGTTGATCCTTAGCCTTTAAATCAATCTAAAGGAAAAACCGTTTATCTTCCCTTATAATCAAGTAATGTTATTTTTCAATCGTGGTTTTATTTGGTAAAGGCTATAAATCTACTCCATTTGCGCTTAGATTGGGCATAGCAATAATTAGGTAGAGCTTCCATTTTCATAGATTAACGATCCTCTATTGTATTTTTCTCAAACCCAGAAATCAGGTTAATCAAAGGTTCCAGCGCCCAATTCCCTAACCAACAATAAGTGTTTAGTGCTCCAATACAGATTTGGGAGACAATTATTCTTGATATTTTCTTTCAATTCTATCCTACCGTCGCCATCCCGCATTCAAATCTCAGTGGGTAAACCCTTCAAGTGCAGCGTTTTCTTGAAAATATTTTAAAGAACTTGAAAATAATTTAAAAAATTTTTCTCTTCCATTTTTTAGATCACCAACAAATTTCAGAATTCCAAAAGCACTATTCTCTTCACCTATTGAAATTATTCAATATTCTCCTCCCGTCTCCAACTTCCTATACAAATGAAAAGTTTGTTTTTAAGAACTTTATACTGTTTATTATTGAAATGAGATTCATATTTAGAATTTCATTTTGATATATATGAAAATCAAAAAACAAGATTCTTTTAATTGAAATACCGTTTTAAGACTTCATAAATCAAAAATAGTAGGACAAAATTAACAAACACCTGAAGTATAAGGTGGATATAAAAAACCGAATTAATATAAACTTTAATTTTTAGTGTCATGAAAGCGTTACTTTTCTCAATTTCCTTTCTTATTGTATTAACCTTCTCAGTTATTCAGGGACATGCTGCTAGTTATCATTTTTCCAAAGAAAAGGGAGATGATTCAAGAAGCTTTTCGCAGGCACAAAATGCTGAGACTCCTTGGAAATCAATCGAAAAACTGAATGCCATTTTTGCTTCCTTAAATCCGGGAGACAAAATATTGTTGAGAAGGGGAGAAACCTTTTACGGCACTATAGTAATGAATAATTCAGGCACCACCAATAACCCAATCACAATAGGGGCTTATGGCAGTGGAGAGAAGCCAGTTGTCAGCGGTTTTGTAGACCTTACCAGTTGGAAGTCTATAGGCAATGGGATATATGAAGCGGGTCACTCTCAATTAAAGGCCAAAGCCATTAACATGGTTAGCTTTAATGAGAAGAACGCCGAAATGGGCAGATACCCCAATTCAGACAGCAGTGACAAAGGGTACCTTACTTATGAGTCCAGTTCATGGAATGCTATTACTGACAAGGAGCTAAGCTCATGGCCAAACTGGACCGGTGCTGAAGTGGTTGCTAGAAAAGTCTATTGGATTCTTGATCGTCACAAAATAACCGCTCACTCTGGCAATACCATCAAGTATGCCACTAACAGCGAGACAAGCTACCAACCTAAAAATGAGTTCGGTTATTTTATCCAAAACCATATCGGAACCCTGGACCAACTAGGAGAGTGGTATTATGACACCAACAATTCTAAACTTAATATCTTCTTTGGAAATGAGTCTCCTAAAAACCATTCCATACAAGTAGCTGCCCTAGACATCTTACTTACCCAAGTGAAAAGGGTGGACAATGTAGTAATCGAAAACCTTCACTTTAAAGGAGCCAATATCAATGCCATTCAACTTTCCACAGGAAAGAATGTAACCATCAAAAACACTAAAATAGAATTGGTTGGTGAAAATGGCATCTTCGGAGAAGGAAATCAACAGTTGCGTTTGGAAGGAAACGAATTGGTCGATATTCACAATTCAGGTATTGAATTGAAGTCTTGTGACGATGCCATTATTCGCAACAACGAGATCAACAATATTCTTTTGTTCCCAGGAATGGGGAAATCAGGTGATGGAAATGGATTTGGCATCACTTCTCCTAATGACAACAATACCATTGAAGGCAATAAAATCATCAACGTTGGTTATGTAGGAATTCGCTTTGGCGGAAACAATAGCCTGGTGAAAAATAATTTTATCAACCACTTTAACAAAACAAAAAATGACGGTGGTGGAATCTACGTTTATACTGGCAACAGCAACGAGACTTATTACAACAGAAAAGTAATAGGAAACATTATCCTGAATGGTCATGGAGTAGTAGAAGGAACAAATATCCGGTCTTCTTTAGCTAAACCACAGTCTGAGGGAATCTACCTGGATGACAACACTTCAGGTGTTGAAATTGCCTACAATACCATTGCCAATATCTCGAGCAAAGGAATCTACCTGCACAATGCACGTCAAAACCACATTCACCACAACACTGTTTATAATAGTGCTTACCAATTGTTTTTCAGAAATGACGATATGGGTGCTGATATTCGCAGCAATGTCATCGAAAACAACCTGTTTTTCTCCCAAAATAGAGAGCAGAATAACTTAAACCTAAGCTCTATCAAAAATGACCTGAGCCAGATGGCTTCCTTTAAAGACAACGTGTATGCCAGTCCATTGACTGACAATTACAGGATTATCAGTAAATACAACATGGGAACCAGTTCTGAAGTTACACAGGTATTGGATCTTGATGGCTGGAAAAAACTTTATGGCAAGGATTCAGGGTCAAAAATCCACCCTATTGACGTTGCTGCTTACGAGGTGAATGGAGTAATAGGCGATAACAAATACAACAACGAAGGATTTGATAAAAATGCCGATTACGTTACGGTAAAAAATGGAAAGACCAGCTGGTCGAGCAAGTCTAAACTAGATGGTGGCGCTTTACGCGTAACCGGATCCGGTACCTTTGAAATGAATGTAAGCATAGGCAAAGTAGTTAAGGGTACTGATTACCTGATTCGATTTAGTGGTATTGGCAACAAGGCCTTTGCCGGAAAAGCTTATTTGAGAGAAACCTATTCTCCATGGAGAACGGTAAGTGCTGTCAACACCATAGAGTATTCCACTGAGCGAAATGAGTACGAAATCTTATTAAGCCCAGCAGAAACTTCTGAAAAAACCGTGCTAATGTTCAAGTTTGAAAATGTAAGCGCTGCTGATTTCCAAATGGACAACCTTAACGTACACGAGGCGGATCTAAAATTAGCTGATCCTGACGAAAAAATACTTTTTGCCTACAACGAGGGAAGTGATGAAAAAACAATCAGCTTGTCTGGTGAGTTTGTCGATATGGACAATAAAAGTTATTCTGGAAGTATAAAAATTGCCCCTTTCCGCTCTGTGATTTTAATCAAAACCTCAAAAGTAGCTGTACAACCAGCTGAAATAGAAGAAGTGAGAGTGATTATCCCAGAGTACGGATCTGGAATGATCGAGGGGGATGACCTTCCTATTACCTTGAATGTATCTGCAGGCAGAGAATTAGAAGTAGCAAAGGTCAATTACTATTTTTGTGAAACACTGATCACTACAGAAGAAGAGAGTCCACTGTCTTCTACCTGGGAGAATATTCCTTACGGATCCCACTATATTTATGCTGAAGCGGTAGACATTTACGGCAGAACGGTTTTCTCCGATAGTGTTGCCATTGAGGTCAAAAAACAAAATATATTGCCAGTCATTACGCTTACTCAGCCTCTTGAGAACACGGATATCAACACTTCGGAAAGTGTAAAGGTAAAAGGTTCTGCAATTGATCTGGATGGGGACATTGCCAAGGTTAACCTTTTAGTAAATGGAAGTACTGCAGCTTCTAGCACTAAATCTCCTTACGAATTTTCCTGGACGTCTACTCAAGAAGGAGTTTTCACCCTTGCCTTGCAGGTGGTTGACAATGATGGCGGTAAAGGATTGTCTGATGAAGTGGTAGTTACTGTGGCTACAAAAGAGGAAGTACCTGAAATCACTTATGATCAATCAGGAGAAACATTCAGCCTATTTGTAAACCTGGGTACTCAAAAAGAAATCACCTATGGTGGAATTGAATTTGAAGGAGAGCAGGCAGTAACCGCTAATGTTTCAGGAAAGACTTACACCTATTCCAATACAAAATCTCAGGAGCCTTTGTTCCAGACCGAAAGAAGCGGTGATGCATTTGTGTTTGAAATTCCTGTTCCCAACGGAACCTATACTGTTAAAACTTTCCATAAAGAATTGTACTTCGGACAGGATGGTCCTTCTGCCAGAAAAGGAAGAAGAGTTTTTGACATCCTTCTTGAAGGCCAACTAGTCAAAGAAAACCTGGACATGTTTGTTGAAAATGACAACCAACCCCTTACACTGACTTTCAGTGAAGTTGAGGTGATAGATGGAAAGCTTGATCTGGGAATGAATGCTTCTATAAACCGTGCCAGCATCAGTGGATTGGCTATTATTTCCGAAAGCAATGCATCCAACACAGATCCTGTCATGTACCTCAATACCAGTTACGAGGACGAGGTTACTTTTGAGGACAATGTCTTCGTTTCAGGAACTGAGTACATCAATTCTCCAAACGCCAAGACTTCTGTCAATACCAAAGCCAGTGACGATAAAATCTTCCAGTCAGAAAGGTACTCTTCTTTATTGAGTTTCATGGTGCCTGTGGAAAACGGAACGTATACCGTAAAAACCTACCACAATGAGTTGTACTTTGGTAAAGGCGGTTCATCTGCCAGAAAAGGCAGAAGGGTATTCGACATCTTATTGGAAGACAATGTGGTAATGGACAATTTTGACATCTACACCCACAGCAACAACCAACAGACCATCCTTACTTTCGAAGACATTCAAGTAGTAGATGGGGTTTTAAACCTTCAATTGATCGCAAGTGTAAACAATGCTTCTATTTCGGGTATTACTATCATTCAGGAAAGAAAAGACACTCCTCAAAAACCTGGTTCGGAACACCTTTACTTTTTAAATGCTGGTGGAAAATCAGATGCTACACTAAACGGCATCACTTACCTGGACGAGTCTACTTCTGAAGCCTATTACAACGACGGAACCAAAAGATATGAAAACAGTAAAACAGCTGAAGATGCACTTTTCCAAACAGAAAGAGGAGGAGAAAATCTAACATACACTATCCCGGTACCCAATGGAACGTACACAGTATATACCATGCACAATGAGCTTTGGTTTGGATATGCAGGAGGTACTGCCAAAGCAGGAAAAAGAGTTTATGACATCGCGCTACAGGGTGAAGTGTTAAAAAGTAACTTTGACCTTTTTGTAGAAAACAACAATGCACCTGCAATATTGTCTTTCGAAAACATCGAGGTAACGGATGGGGTATTAAGCCTTGAATTGTCAGCCTCAGTTAACAACGCAAGTATTTCAGGTATTGCCATTGTAGGAAGTGATGCAAAAGGTGGAACCATTGCAGCGAATTTAGGAACATTTCAAAATTCTTTGAAAAGAGGATACAAAGAAATGTACGTAAGGGGATACAAAGAAATGGATGTATACACTGAAACAGTGGATGCTGAAGACAAGATCCGTATCTTCCCTAACCCTGCTAAGGAAAGGGCTACTTTGGAGCTTAATGCTGAAATTGGTCAGGGAAGAGTCCTTATTCACAACATGAACGGTCAGTTGGTAAGCCATTTCGATCTGAGTGGTATTCAAACGACTAACAACCAGTTCAACATTCCACTTGACAACCTTTCTCAAGGAGTTTACCTGGTAAGTGTAAGCAACGAACAAACCATCATCAACAAGCAAAGACTAATCGTTAATCCTTAACATAACAATTCAATAAAAAAGGCTCCTTGAATAATTTCAAGGAGCCTTTTTTATGTGCCATCAACACTGACTGTACATTAAGATTCTGGGAGGGTGAATCCATCGCCAAAAAGAAAATTAATTCCGGTTCAATACTGTTTTAAAAACTTTCGCCATTTGATTGGCGAAAGTTTGGATATTGTACTTTTCCAAATGAAGTTTTTTTGCATTCTTTCCCATAGCGTCCAAATCAATCTCTTCTCCTATCATCTGATTCAGTTTTTTGTTCCATCCATTTGGGGTATTGTCGTTTACCCACAGCCCAATTTTCTCTTCTTCTATATCAATATCTAAAAAGGAATGTTGCGTCATCAATATCGGCTTACCTACAGCCATGGCATCTAATAAAACTGTCAGCCCATAAGTATTTCCTTTTTCTCTAATTTCCTCCTTTAAAGGAATGATTATAAATGATGCATTAACATAGGCATTCAAAAGTTGATCATAGGGCACCCATGTAGTATCCACAGATACATTTACAGGAAGCTTTACGGAAGAAGGAATTGTTTTTGGAGTACAGTAAATTTTCAAATTATAAGGCAATCCTTCGAAGGCTTTGATAAGTATGTCATAATCCCGGTCGGCAGTACCTGCGCAAACGGCATAGGGTGGTTCTTCCTTGAGTACATCCGATTGTATGTCATTATAAAAATCAACATCTGCACCCCAGCTTACAGAAAAGCATTTGTTTTCTTTTTCCGTCTCGCTATAATTCAAATCCTTTTGGGTCTTTTTCATTAAATTTTTAGAGAAAAAAGCAAAAGCATCAAACTGCCGGAGCCGTTTAACTCCCAGCTTATTTAGAATAGAATCTCTATTTTTATAATAAATGAAATTTTGATGTGCCAACCCCACCATAGGGATCTTTACTACACCAAAAATTTTCAGCATAGTCAATAATCTATTGGTAGCAACTGGATAAGGCATGTATACCAAATCATAATTCTTCAAAATCGCCAAAGCCCTCACCTGTTGGTCCAGAAATGGAATTTTAAGGTATTTCCCTATAGTATCAAGCCATTTGTACTTTTGGTGTACATGGATATCGACTACAAAATCACCCGACTTTTCCAATTCGATTTTACCCATTAAGTAATGGCTGGGATTAACACCTTTTTTCCAGTTTTCATGGATTTTCTCGAAGGAATAGGAGTTGATTAAAAGTACTTTGATCTTATTCTCCATAATTATAAGCCTATTTAATTAAGCTCTAATGCTGTAATCTTATTAATGATATATTGGGCTGTAGCCCTTTCTGAGCATTTTTCTTTCCACCAGGAAAGCGTCTGTTGGTGAATTTCTTCGAGTTTTTCTTCATCATTAAGTAACTCTCGTACAATTTCACAGCCTTCCTTCCAGTCGTTTACCTGAATTAATGGGGAATTGGCATAAAAAGAGGTATCAGGTAATGGTTCGGAGATTATGACACAGCCAGCTCTCATCGCTTCAAAATGCCTAAAACATTCTGTCATAAAAAAACCTTTTGGGCACAGCACAATTTTTGAATCTGCAAGCACTTCACCATACTTTTCAGGAGAAAACCCTGCTTTAAATCCATTATTAAAGATAACAATGGACTTGGAAAAAAATGAACTAAAGTCACTCCCCAATTTCAACAAAAACCTTCGGTAATAATCATGTGTCAAAAAATTCTCGGATGGCAATATAAACTTCCATTTAGAAAAAACACGGTAGAAATTGATTCTATTCATATTCAGGTTTCCTCTAAAGAAAACATTGTACTTCCGGTCCTTGATTGGTTTATTAGGGAATTCCGGTACTGAATTGACATAGCCCAAAGCCAAGGGAAAAACATTTTTCGCCAAAGCTTTCATTCCAATATAGGATTTAAAAACCGCATAATATTTGTCAGAAAAGTTGCTCGGATCCAGACCTCTTTCATCTGAAAAATAAAGTAATATCTTCTTTTTATTTGATTTATAATCCCCACTTGGAGGCATAATATCTGTGCCCGAATCAGGGTTCTTTTTGTTTACCCGATGATTGGAATAAATAAAGAACTCAAATTCATCAAATCTGTCCTTTAAAATATCCCTTAATTCTTGAATAACATTTTCAATAAACTTTGATTCATTCAACTCCTCAAATCGATAATCCGATTTGTCCTCAATTGAAACATTGGAAAGACCAAACAATTTCATCTCTTAAATATGTTTATTTAGTTAAAAATGGAAAGCAAATTTCCTAAAATCAAAATTAATTCTCAACAAAGCTATCTCAAACGAATTTTCAGAGCAGCCATCTCCAATTTTTCTGCAAATAATTCCGAATTGAATTTTTCTTTATAAACACGCTTTGCCTGTTTACTCATTTGATGAAACTTAGCTTTATCCTTAACAATTAATTCAACTGCATCAACCCACCCTTGAACGTTTCCTTTCTCAACCGTAATTCCAAAACCCTCAATTTCAGCATCGATATTTATCATAGGATTTTTTGTTATCACCGTAGGTTTCCCTAAAGCTACCACATCTTGCAAGCTGGTCATGCCCTGGCATCCTTCTTGGCTTTCAGGGTATTTTAAAGGAATTAATATAGCGATAGATTCTTTGTAAAACTTAAGCAATTCCTCATAAGGTATTACCGTTGCGTTAATAGTAACGTTAGCCGGCAATTCTTTAATTGATGGTTTCGAACTAGGTGTACAAAATATTTTGAGTTGATAATCCGTTTTTTTAAATGCTTCAATTAGCGTGTCATAATCTCTAGATGTATGGCCTGCACTTATAAAATAGGACAATGAATTATCTTCATGACATTCCACTTTATCATAAAACTTGGTATCAGGGCCCCATTGCGCAGTATCAATTTTAGCCAACTCACGCTTATCTTTAACATTCAACACCTCGATGGTCCTTTCTTTTAGTTTTTCACTAAGAAAAACAATTCCATCATATTGAAATAAAAATTTCTTGCTCAACCACCTTAGAAACGAATTTTTGGAGTTCATTTTCATAAAAGGTTGGTGAATGGTCACCAAAATCGGTTTTTTATATAAACCCAACCACTTTAGCACAATTAAAAGCCTTGTATTTGACCATGAATAGGGCGCATACAATATGTCAAAATGTTTGCCATAAGTCAATACTCTCAATTGTTGATCAAGGTGTTTTATTTGAAAATATCTACCAATTTTGTTGATAATAGGATATTTTTCATGGGTAAATATTTCAACTTCTACCTTCCCTCTTTCTTCCAACTCTACCTTACCCCAAACATGGTGACTACCGCTTTTTCCCTTTTGCCAAAGCGCATAAGCATTCTCCATGCTATAATTATTTACCAACAATAACCTTGGCTTCCCTATTTCTGTCAATATTTCAACTATTTAATTAAGCTTTTTTTTTAGTTAGTAGAAGCCTTTCAGTAACCAGCAGTTTTACAAATGCAATGTTTGTTGTAAGGTATCGCTTCCACATACGACCAGGTTCCTGCATCGTGCGGTAAAACCACTCCAAACAAATATTTTGCATCCACACAGGTGCCCTTTTAACCTTTCCAGAAACGACATCGAAGCTTCCACCTACCCCCATAATATAGGGGACATTCATTATGTCCTTGTACTTATTTAAGAAAATCTCCTTTTTGGGTGAGCTCATGGCTACAAATAAAATATCTGCTTTTGATTCACTTATCTGATTGGCAATATCCAATTCATCCTCTTGCCCAAAATACCCATTTCTATATCCTGCAATTATATCTCCAGAATACTTTTCTGAGTATATTTTCACCACCTTGTTTACCACATCTTCTTTAGCCCCGAGAAAAAATATTTTATAATTCTCTCTGGCTGCCAATGCTACCAAGTTGTCCATAAGATCAATGCCTGCAACTCTTTCTGGTAAATACTCCTTAAGAAAACGTGCTGCCCAGACTATAGATTGCCCATCTGCATTAATTATATCACATTCAACTATGGAAGCTTTTAACTCAGGATCTTTTTGCGCATTTACCAGCTTGGCGGCATTCACTACCACATGGTGCAAGTTATCTTTTCTCTTTATGCTCTCACCTATTAAGGCAACAGTTTCATCCATTGTCAGGGAATCCACTGGGACATTACAAATAAAAACTCTCTTTACTCCTTTCATCAAATTTATCTTTCAGTAAACTTATTATTGCTTTTTAATCTTTAATTACGGTATTTAATTCCACAAAACCCCTCTTAATCAAGGTCTCACAAAATATTTATTGCGTAACCTCTTTATATAATGATTTGTCTTTTTTAAATAAAACCGTAAAGGATAAAAACATCCATGCTTGAGCCCAGCGCATATAAGGGATCTTAGATGTAAAATGCTTATTGATCTGATAATAAAAATATCCTTTGGGGGATTGCATGTTTTCTATGGTCCACTGCATTACTTTAACAGCCATTTCTTTGTGAGTCTCAAATTGGTCCAATTTATCCAGGGTAATTAAAAACTGGGTAGGGGCATGAATATCCACTGGAAAAGTACTGTTGTTATAATATTTTGAAATGCCCTCTGATGTGAAAAAGGTCTTGATATAATAATCAAACCCTTTATTCATATATTCATCAAAGGAATGGTCACCAGTAAAACGAGCATAGTCCGACAAACACTCGAGGTTGTAGCCTGTATGAAAATTATCAATCCATTGGTGAAATGGTAAGGTTCCATAACTCCAGGCACCATTCTCCTTCTGGTACCCACAAGCAAAATTGACCGCTTTCTTGGCCTCCTCAAATAATTCTTTCTCTTTTGAGATAGAATAAACCCTGCTCAATAAGCGCGCTCCCAAAAGAGAGGCATTGAACACAACACTTTTATCTAAGGGAGAATAAGAAAATGAAAAGTCTCCCTTATCATCATAAGTACGGTAAAGGTCCTTCAATACAAAATCACAAGCACTCCTTGCAGCTATGTAAAATTCTTCCCGCTTGGTAATCGCAAAAGCATCAAGTAAAGCACAAGCTATAAAAGTGGTAGCGACAACAGTAGGTGTATACTTCGGTTGAAAAAATGCCCTGGCTTGCCAATCAAAATTATATCCCCAACAGCTACCACTCCATCCTTTGGTTTGGAGATCCAAAATTTTATCTCCAAAGAAATTGATCATCTTCATATGATTGGGATGAGGATCTACTTCATATAAATTACAATAACTTGATAAGAACAAACCCATTGCTTTGGGGTTAAATTCTTTGGGAACACCAAATAGTGGCCGCAAATTGATGGGTGCTCTTTTGAAAAATTGAGTCCAAGCTAATTTTGCAATCCTAGATTTGGATAATAAGGGTATTTTTTGAAAGACTTTGCTATTCAGACTATCGTACGGATCATAGCCTTTGAATCCTTCTGCTACACAGAAAGCTTCTAATTTAGAATAAGATTCATAAAAGGTATTCGATTCAGTAGACATAACTTTAGCTGATGGTAATTTTAGAAAAGTTTATTTTAGCGTGTGCTCAGTTTTTATTTTATGAACTGCTTCTTTAAGCGTAATGAATTCCAATGATTCTCCATTGGACTGGACAAAATTTTCGAAGGCTTCGGGACGAATGAATTCTTTGGAATGTCCAATTAACACAAAAGGATGAAAAGGATGGTTCCCTTTTATGGCTATTTCTCTGGCGTATTTTAAAAACTTTTCAAGTTTGCCTTTAGAAAACAGGCAAAAATCCCAGGTAAGGTGCTCTTTTTCAAGGAAAAATTTGATTTTACCCAAGGCAGAACTTCGGCCTTCTACCTTATCTTTTATTTTAACTATATTGGATCGCTTATTTTTTAAAGCTACTCTGATTCGTTGCCGATCATATTTCTGAAACCTAACCATTGATTTTGAAAAAATGGGTAACTCAATGAGTCCCTCATCCCCCTTCTCCGGTTGTTCAACTGCATTCTTAACCATCCAATACGGCTTGTCCAAGCTTAAGTGGCTAAAATCGTATTTGTAATACTCGTTATCAATAAATGCGCCGGGAATCACGGAAGAATCCGCCTCAAATCCCAATTTAAGCAGAATCTTTACAATGTCTTCTGAGGGTGTAATGCTAAATCCCCCAGCCCTAAAAATGTTGCATTCATAGCTCGGGTCTATTTCTTGAATCATCGCCTCTATACCTTTTTTACCTCTACGTATCAATTCCTCCAAACTTATTGGAAAATTCTCATCCGGACTTAACGGGACCCTTGTGAGTTTCCAATACCTACTATCCGGATTCCACCTTCCATTTTCATAGGTAGCATTTACCCAATGAGGATGGATGTGCAGTTGAATATCATGACCTTCGAGGTAAGCTTTTTTCAGTTGTTCTTCTATGGCTTTTACTGGGCTTTTATCATACCCCATGGTATTACCAGCATCCCATATTTCCTTCATGCGGAGGTATTCCATCACTTCAAAAAATATGGTGGTCTTGATTCCATGTTTTTTACAAACCCTCAAATAATTATCTGTAGGATCAATCATGGTATCAAAGACACTTCCTGAGCCATCACCGTATAATTCATAATCTAATGTTAGAATTAAATGGGTTAAGGGGTGACTGTTTCTTTTCATCTTAAAAATTTTTAGAAATGTATTTCAGGAGCTGGTTTGCCCTTGCCCCCCATGAATTTCTGGCCGCAATCGCTATTCGTTCTTTGACAATCGGATTGCTGTTTTCTTCAAATGCCTGAATGACTTGATTGACAAACTCTTCATTCGTATTGGCTTTGTAGACCGTTCCATATGGGAATTCCCAATCCTTCACATTCGGAAGGTTGGTAATCACGGCAGGCAAGCCACTAGCCAAATATTGCCACAATTTATTTGGCGTCCTTCCTGTGTTGGGATCATCCATATAATAGGGGGCAATGGCCACGTCCATTTGCTCCAATTGTTTCCCTAACGCATCGCCAGTCATGATCCCATAAGTAAAGACCTTTTCCTGAGGACTAAGGTGATCGACAAAATCATCCGCTATAGGGCCTATTAGGTGCAGTTCTGCGTTATTAATTTTCAGGATTCGATTCATCAACACCAGTGGCGTCTTCTTTTTATCAATAAAACCTAATAAAACTACCTTTAACTTCCCATCAGGTTCTCTTTTAGAAATGGCATCCGCATCCGGTTTTGAAAACTCCGGTGCTCCCAATGGAAGTTCAAAAGACCTGGGATTAACTTTTTGAAAATCTTCTACCAACTTCTTTGCCGTGGCAATAGAGAAAGTGGAAGTTTTTATCAGCCTATTTTGAGTAAATGAAGTGTACGCTTTTACCGGAAAAGGCATCTTCACATTATTAATATAATCGTCGCTGGCGAAATAAATGAATTTCTTAAAGTAAGAGCCGATCAGGTGTCCACCGAAATCTGTGCAAATAAGGACTACGTCTTTGCCCTCGAAATGCTTTTTCAATTTAGGGAACAACCAAAGCTGATACCCCTCATTGACCAAAGGAAGACGGTACCTTATCCTGCGACTTACCGGGAAGGAAGGAATAATCACGTCAAAATTTTCATTCACTTTTTTGGTTTGCAAACCCGGTCTTCCTTCCAAATTGGATGACACAAAAGTAACCTTATGGCTTTCCGACAAGGCATGAGCCAACTGATGCCTGGACCTTGGTGGGCTGTCCCAAACCGTGTTTGTGTAAATTACAAATTCCATTTTCTTCAGCTATTTTTTTTCTGTGAATAAACCGATCGCGACATCCCTTCTTCGAACAACTTCTTTACATGCCCAAACACCGATTCATGATCTACAGAATAAAACACGCCCCCTTTATGATATACGGAAAGATATCCCGGGCAATCAGTTTCCTTCAGAAAGCCACAGGGAGAAATAATGGCATTCACCTTGTCTGGTTGATGTAAAAATGTTTCTACCTCCATCATTTTCCCGTAATAATTCATTTTTCCTAGGAATCGTTTGTCGGAATAAATTTCCAATTTATCGGGCAAAAATAAATCTTCGCAAGAATGTAAAAAGGAATTAATTTCCACTCCCAACCCAATCGTCTTACTCCCAGGCAAACGCATGGATTTGTAGTAAGGACTTTTTTCGTCGTACGGGTAGAGGGATTGATGGTGCTCCTCAATCAACCAATCTCTATCTTTTCCCCAAACAGATAAGGCCTTTACGGGATGAGGACTGACTAGGACTCCCTCAGATTCCTTGAAAACCTGCGTCAGCACACCCATAACTGAACGAGAAGTATGCACATCAAATACATTGGCCTCCTGTATCCAAAAATAAGCATGACCCGTAGGATAATAAGGCATCAAAAGATTGCCTGATTTCCCTACAAGTTCTTTCAAAACTTCAATGGCATCCTGAGGAGAAAATCCTGCATGCATGTTTCCAAAACTAGAATGAACGATAAGGGTGTCTCCCTCCTTTACTCCTAATTCCTCCGTTAAAATTTGCTTAAAATCTGAGATCCCCAATGGAATCCGATCCGATTTGGAAAGAGTAAGGTTCCTTTTGTACCTTCTCTTCAACTTACGGATCAGATTCTTGACACTTGTAGGAGTCAAATACTTGATGTATTTAAGTGCTTTATTTACTACATTCCCCATCTAAAAATAGTTTAGTTCAAAGTGAAACTACTCTTTCAATTCATGATTTCCTCAAGTGCCACACTTTGAGGCAGACCTGTAGAAAGGCTATCAAGTATTTTGAAAGTTGTGAGCGTTGTTAAACAAATCGATTCAAAGGAAATTGGACTTTGTTTGCCCTCCTTCACATTGTCCAGAAAACTATGCACTTCCTCCAAGTGACCTTTACCCGTCGATTTTAGTTTAATAAGCTTATTATCCTTGTGTAAACTTCCTGATCTGAAATCATGAATAATTCCTACTTTTCCTCCAGAATAAACTTCGATATTCTCTTTTGGAAGGGATTTATCACCATTGGCTACATAAGTTAGATTACCTACCGAACCATCACTGAATTTCACCGTTACTGCCATATTATCTGCTGAAGTTAGTTGATCATTGGAAGTATTGATGGATTCTGCATATACCTTTACTGGATCAGAATCAGTGAAATACTGCATTAAATCAATAAAATGGCAAACTTCACCTACAATACGTCCACCACCAACTTCTGGAATCTGGGACCAATGATCCTTAGGAATAAATCCAGCGTTGACCCTGATATTTATTACTAGAGGTTCTCCAGTATTATTGAATTCTTTTTTCAACTCTTCCGAAACCGGTGCAAATCTTCTGTTGAATCCAACCATTAAAGATTGAGTTGATTCTTTCTTCGCATGGACCACTTCCTTCAGTTGTTCCATGTTCATTGCCAAAGGTTTTTCGACAAAAACATTTTTACCAGCTTTAAGGCTATCAATCACATAAGGTGCATGGGAAACATGAGGGGTAGCGATAAATACCGTATTAATGTCTTTTTTACTAAAAATATCCTTTGCGTCAGAAGAGCAAAAATTGAATTTGAATTTATCAGAAACACTTTTAGCCGTAATTCCTTTAGAGGTAATTACGCCATCTAAAGAGCCTCCCCATGACTTCACATTTGGTATTAAATAACTTTGAGCAAAACTTCCTGCGCCAATAAAACCTGCATTTATTTCCTTTATAGGTTCATTATTTACCTTTGTTATGGATTGGAATTTGTTTGCTGATTCCTGGTATTTTAGCAGAATCCCTATATGTGGTTCCTGAACTTTTCCCATGACTATATCATAGGCTTTTTCTGCTTCATCGATATCAAACAAATGGGTGATCAACGGTTTAATATTAATGGATTTGGCTGCTATCAAGTCCAAAAATGCTTCCATATTCCTTTGCTCCGTCCAACGGACATAAGCGAAAGGATAGTCTTTTCCTAACTCCTCATAATCAACATCATACCTACCTGGTCCATAAGAACATGATATTTTAAGTTCCAATTCATTCTTATAAAAATAAGGCTCTCGAGGAATATCCATTTTCACTGCACCAACCACGATGATTTTGCCTTTTTTACGGGCGATTTCAGTTGAGAGCACTATAGGATCATTTGTAGGAGTTGCCGCAGTGATGATAATCGAATCAAATCCTCTCCCATTTGTAAAATTCTGACAAGCAGCAATTAAATTCGAATCATTTCTATGCATGGATTGTCCAGCTCCTGACTCTTTTGCGAGTTCAATCAGCTTCTCAGACATGTCAATTCCGAAAACGGCACAGCCATTGGCTTTCAATAGTTGAACGGTAATTTGCCCCAACAATCCCAAACCAATTACACAAACTTTCTCTCCCAACTTGGGGTCTGCTTGTCTTACTCCTTGAAGTGCGATTGCACCCAAAGTGGTAAATGCCGCTTCATCTGAACTGACATTATCAGGTATTTTGGTTACAAGATTTTGAGGCACAGAAATCACCTCTGAATGGGAAGCATAATCAGCTCCGGCACAGGCCACCCTATCACCAGGCTTAAATGTGCCATTGCTGTCCATAGAAGCGATCACCTTCCCTGAAGTACTGTACCCTAAAGCCTTTAATGAATCAAGCTTTGTTTTTACTTTATCCATGGTGGCTTTAAAGCCTTCTTTCCTGATATTTTGAATCACTTGGGCCACCAGGTCAGGTCTTTGTTTGGCTTTCCCAATTAGACTGGCTTGTGCCACCTTCACTGTACTTCTTTCTGTACCAGCACTTATTAGTGAATATTCGTTTTCTACCAACACCATACCCGAAGAAATTGCGGGTACAGGAACCTCGTCTACATAAAGCTCTCCGGTCTTAAAATTTTGAATTACTTGTTTCATTGCTTTAAAGAATAAATTAAATAATGTTTAGATACCTGTTATTTTTTCAATTTTTTCCACAAAATTTTGCCAGGTGTTTTGCCTCATAAAAGTTTTTCTATCCGCTTCTATTCGTGCATCATCCGGATCAAATTCTGAGACTATCTTGGGTATTTCATTAAAATCTTTGAACGTATGCATAAAAGCCAGTTCCTTCATGTCTTTAAATGCGCCGTGATCTGGTCCCAATACAACCGCACCCATTCTTACACTATCCACCAATGAACCCGAACTAATAACGGTTTGGGAATTGTAAGTAAATATGGTAAAACGCGATTGATCTGAATACTTAGTTATTTCCTCAAGACTAAGTAGTTCATCCTTATAATCAGCACCTTCCGGCAATATAGAAAGAATTTTACTTTTATATTCCTGATTCTTACATCTTCCAATGATAAGCACTTTTGCTTTTTTTAGCTCCGGAGTATTTTGTAAATAATTCAAAAAGCTATCAATTCCTTTATAGGGAAAAATACTTCCCCATATAAGAAAATCATACTTTTTTTCGCCCTTCCGATAATCACCCAACTTTTGAGTAAATGGATGAGGAATTACATGTACTTTTTCTATAAACTGAGGGTATACGGAAGCCACAAAGTCTTTACCTGCATTGGAATGTGTAATGATATAATCTGATACCTGTATTAGTCTATTGAACATATCCCGGGTTACGGCATTTTCTCCTTTATGGTGAGACCCTTTGTTGTGTAGTACCCATACAATCTTTTTTGAGAACAATTTAGTCATCCTTAAAAAAACCTTAAAAAGCCTTTTTTGCAGGCCTCCAAACTTTTTTTCTGGAATCGTTTCAGGCCAATTAAGAATAAATATATCAGCTTTAAAAAAGTAAATAAAGAAACTCAGGATTCCACGATTAGGTGCCTTAGCATTAACTACCAAGTGATTTTTAGACAATGCTTCCTGAAAATTGAAAACATAAGGATTCGGTGATCCTATTACCTTGTCAATTTTGGGATATAAAAATATGGCTGCCATCCTCAAGAAAGGTTTAAGGTTGTGTTCGTATTATCCGCCAATGCTGAAATTTCACTCCTGAAATCTTCTCTAACCTTTAGAGCGTCGTGTCTTTGTTCAGCAATCTCAATTGCTTTTCGGGCAAATTTCTTTCTCAATTGCGCTGAACCGATCAATTCCATCAATGAGGCTTTCAATTCTTTTACTTCATTTTTCGTAACCACCTGAGCCCATTGATAATCTTGCGCATAGGTTACCAGTGCTGTATCTTCTGGTGCAAATACCAAAATTGGTGTTCCGGAAATCATGTACTCAGAGGCCTTGGTAGGCATAGAATATTTTATGAAAGCAGTAGCTGCTGGTGTAAAATCATAGGGCAAAAACAATATATCTGCGCCAGAAAACCTGTCAGGAAGCTCTTCATAAGGCACAAATCCCCTGTGCCGGATGCAAGAATAGCTGTCCGCCCAAGATGGTTTTTCTCCAACCTGCAAAATAAGTTCTATTGGCTTTTCCTGGGATTTATTCAATTCTTCCAAACATTTCGCCATGGTTTCCAATGAGCTCTGAATACCCAACCCCATACGGCCGGCATATAAAATTTGAATCTTGGATCCAAATTCATAAGATTTTCGCTGGCTTTTATTCCAAAAAGAAAGTTCAATGGGATTGTGATAGGTAGAAAATTGAAACCCATATCTTTCCTGATAAGCTTTGGCCATCAGTTCGCTGATGCTAAAATGCAGGGCACAGTGATTTAGCATTTCCTTGAAATCACCCTCAATTTTCTTGTGCCAATAATTACCCATTAATCCTATGTCAGGTAAAACTTCCAACCAATCATCCATCATATGAAAAACCATTGGTTTTTGGAGGTACTGTTGAACCAGGCTACAAAAAATTATGGCCTCTTTTCGTTGGGCTTGTGAATAAATTACATCAGGATTATAATCCTTTAACCACTTTTTAAGTTCTGGTGAAAGTTGCAATGTTGATGCTCCATTCAATACACCTAGCCACCTCAACATGGGATTGATATACCCTTTTAAAGCCTTTTCCCTAAGTGCAGACTTTTTTATTGGCTTCACCTTTTTTTCTTTTTGACTAATTTGGATTTGGCCGGAGGGGTATTTGCGTTTCATTAGATTAAGAGGAAAACGCCATATATGTTCTTTGTACCCTAATTGGTAGTATTGATCGCAAGTATCAAGCTGCGTTTTTTCATTTATTAAATTTCCCAAACAAGCTACAGCAAGTTTATCTTTTGGCCAGCCTTTGAATAAATTAGAGAGTGTAATACCTCCTCCCGAAATAGTATTAAAAGGTTGATTTAGTATCAAAACTTTTGGAAATGCTTTCATTATTTAGCCGTTAATAGATAAAAATAGGTATTATAAAAAACTGAAAAGGTTCTTAGTTTAAGGCAACTTTAATAGCGTTATCTGACAAATTTCTCAGATCCTTAGAATATCCAATACCTACACAAACCCATAAAAGGATGTAATTCAAATCAGTGTTAAATACATTGAGTGGATACAAGGATAAAATCCAAAGAATAATCCAAATACCTGCCACCTTGGATAATAAATTTTTAGAGAAAAATAAAGCCATAAATGCTGAAGGAATAGCCATAAGCAACATCAGCCCCAGGTGAACAACACCTCCTTTCAGAATAATATTCAAATAATCCGTTTCAATCATGAATCGGTACCCAGAGGTGTCATTCATATCAATATTAGGACACCAATACTTTCCATTTATTCCCCTTCCAATTATCCAGTCTACCGCTTCAAAATCTCTAGCCATGGCTATTTCCACCCCCGTGCGGGTATCCTCTAAACCTCTTTCATTCAATTCACTGAAATAAGTGTATTTGTTTTCTCTATAGAAATTGGGTCCATATACCGCCACCACTCCTAAAAATAGGGCAAGAACGGCACTCATAACCAATTTATAATTTGATTTAAAGTAAAAAATAACAAGAAATAAAAACATATGGGCAACGGACAACACCATTATAGCCCTCCTTGCCTTATAGGTAGCAATCCCAATAATCAACAAAAGTACAATAAAGGCAATAAAATTCCTGAATTTACTGTGGTAAATATAAGTTAAAAGCATAAAAGATATCGGAACTCCAAGATGCTTGTAGAAACCTTCAAAAGTGAATTTTTGTGCTACGTTTTCATCATAATGGGCTAATACCAAATCCATAAACATGAGGTTCAGCAAAAGGAAGGCAATACCATAAATAATAATGACATCAAAAATTCTGGAATAAAACTTTAAATTTTTGGGTATTAGCAATATTAGAGGAAAGAAAAGCTTAATAAAGCTTGAAAAAAACAGCCTTTTGGTAAATTCATAAGTGTATACGTATCCATGAAATAAAATAAAAACGGAGTATATCAAATATATCACCAAAGTGATTCTTAGAAAGTAATTTTTAGTGGTAAACTGAACGGTACTCCCCACCGAATAGATCATTCCCAAAATCGCGATTGCCTGAACTAGCTGAATCACTTTGATCATACCAGTGGCATGGGTGGCTGTAAGTGCCGATCCAATTCCATATACGGCTATGCTGGTCCAGAAAATAAGCATTTTCTTGTCCAGATCAGTCGTAAACCTCCTGTACATCAATATTTGACTAGATGAATCCATTATATATTCCTATTTATCAGCTAATTTAGGGGCTACATTTATGAATTTTTCAACATCAAAAAACAATTCTTCAACTTTCTTCAAGGTCTCCTCATCACCATCCCACCATTTTGACTTAAGTAATGCCTGTATTGTATCATCGTCAAATCTGTATTTCATGATTTTTATTGGACATCCTACTGCAACAGCATAGGGTGGAATGTCTTTACTAACCACAGCACCGGCTCCGATTACAGCCCCGTCTCCTATAGTCACACCATCCAATATAGTCACGTTCGCTCCGATGAACACATCATTTCCTATGGTCACCGGAATCAATTCCTGAATCTTACTCACTTTAGAATAAGTAAACCCAACCTGCTTATAGGGGGAATAAAAGGCCGGAGAAGTAGAAATACCATCAATTGGATGAATTCCCCACCCAGACACCAAATTGGGTCCGATGGAGCAAAATTTACCTATGTTAGTATTGTAAATCCTGGCATTTAGGGAAATATAAGTTCCCTTTCCCACTACGGTATTGCTTAGCATGTGGTATTTATAAACCCGCGCTAAAGGATCAATTTTACAATTAATAAGATTGCTACCTAAAATTTCCCAATGGACCTTTTCGTTTTTTGCTGCAATTTTTGCTAAGAGAAAAAGGTTTGAAAAAAAATTTCCTATCGCCTTGAATATTTTTATTCGTTCCATATGTTTTTTGCAGTTTTATTAAGAATTTTATGGGTTTGTATAGAAAAAACAATCCCCATAACTCCAAAAATAAGGGTACTGGCCATGGTAATACCTACTAAACCAAACCATTTCCCAAGCACGATAGCCAGTGGAATGTTGATCAAGGCAGTTGCAGATACCAAGTACAATTGCAATTTAATTTTCCCAATTCCATTAAGAAAAAAGACGTGCATGGTTTGCCATATCGCTACCACTACATACAAACACATGGCTGCAGACAATGCAAAAGGGATCTCCACAGAATCTCCTACCCAAATTTTGTACAAATAAGGAGAAGCAAATAAGACAGCTACTGAGACCAAAATGGCCAAAAACCAGATTTTTCTCATCTTATTAAGGGTGGTTTTGATCCAATCATATTCTTCCTTAACATAAGCATCTGTAAACGCACTCCACATAGGTGTCACTACAATCCCAAACCCCATCGTCACGACAGCAAATAATTTAAAAGCGATATTGAATGGCGTTACTTCTTCTGGTCCGAACAACTGTGTAATAATCACATTATTTGTACTAAATAAGACCAGGGCACCAATTTGAATGACAAAAAATTTAGCTCCTAAAGACATTAAATCTTTTGCCAGACTGAAGTCTACCATTCTAAAAGAAGGTGCAAATCTTTTGTATTCATGGGAGTAAAACCAGATACTAGAACTAATCAATACCAAAACAGGCGTGAAACTAAGCGCAGCTCCTAAATAAACTAAATTCCCCTCCGTTGTTTTAGTAAGCACGAATATCACCATCAAAGAAAATAAACTGCCTAGAAAATTGAATAAAGATGCTTTGGCAGGCTCTTGATTGGCGGTAAGAACAGTGGTTATTAACTTGAGAACAAACTGAAGACAAAAGAAAGTAAATACTATAAGGGCTACTACTCGCAGTTCATCTCCCAATTCAGGAGAAGTATTTAAAATAGATGCCCAATTCAAAAGCGGGTTAATGCCCAAAAATATCAAGAGCAATGTTCCAATAATAATACTTAAAATTGCATACGTTGTACTTACGTATTTTTTGGCCAGATCGTATTTCCCCTGTGCCATACTCTCCGCAAATTTGTTACGTAATCCATGACCAAAACCTATGTCAAAGAAACCAAACCAAGCCACCATTGAGCTTAAGGTAAGCCATATTCCATAGCTTGTTGGATTGACATAATTGATAGTCAAAGGAACCAAAATCAAACTGATGGCAATACTTCCCCCTTTAATTACAAATGAAGCAAGAATGTTCTTTTTTGCTTTTACACTTCTTTTATGCCCTTTATTAATCGCTTTTGTTAAGGATAAGTAAAGGGACGAAATTTTATTTCTCATATGAAAAAATTCTTTGTTCCTCCCACTAAAAATTAGGTCAAACTTTTTTGGTCATTTTGTTATAAACAGCACGTTTCTTCTTTTTGATATCACCCTTTTGGTAATAATCATAACCATAACTCAATTTAGTTTTTCCATCGTTGAGCACAATGACAAGATTTTTTAATTTTTTCTCCTTATTAATATCATTGACATAGGATATTGTATCCGTTGTAGTATAATTATACCTCATAATGTAGGTAGTGAGGTCTGAAAATCTGGATAGGGAAAAAGCGTCTGCCACTTGCCCTACCGGTGCAGAATCGATAATGATGACATCATAAATCTCTTTAAGCTTGTCCATAAAATAACCCACCTTCGGCAAAAGCATCAACTCAGAAGGGTCATCAGGAAGGGTACCGCAACCTATTAGATCAAGATTCCCTGGAAGTTTATCATTTTTCACAATTACATCTGAAACCGTCATGGATTCACTTTGTAAATAATCGGAAATTCCAATATCACTTTCCATTCCCAGGTATTCCAATAGCAATGGTTTTCGTAGATCAAATTCAAGAACAACCACCTTTTTATCAGCCAAACTCATGCTCACACCTAGATTGAGTGAGAAAAAGGTTTTGCCTTCTCCACTGGAACTGGAGGTCACCAAAATTATTTTTTTATCCTTATTAGGCAGTGCAAATTGAAGATTGGTTCGAATTAGTCTGAACTGCTCAGCTACCGGAGTTCTTACGCCTTTTGAAATAGCTATTGGTACTTTCTCATTGTGGTGGGAAACCTCCCCTAAAATCGGGACATTTGTTTGGGAAGTGACATCTCTCTTAAGCTTGATTTTAGTGTTTAATTGGTGGTATATGAAAACCATTACCAATGGTCCGCCAAAACCCAAAATGAAAGCGAAACCCAAAATCAAAATCTTATTTGGTTTGGTAGGCGTACCTCCAGCCATGGCTGGATCTATAATCCTGGAATTACTCACCGTAGTGGCTGCCAGAGACATAGAAGCTTCCTCTCGTTTTTTTACTAAATATTGAAAATGATCCTGCTTTATTGCTTGTTGGCGATTTATCTCCAATAATTGCCTTTCAATTTCGGGTACTTTTCCGCTTTGAATTTCAACTTCCGTAGTTCTGGCCAATAAATTATCTCTAGCAATTTGCACACTGGATTTAATGTTTTTAATGTTTTCCAGTATGTTTCTTTTCATCGAATTCAACTGCTGATCCTTCTCTAATACCAAAGGATTACCTGGCTGGGTTGTCCTTAGCATACGTTCCCTTTCACGTTGCAAATCATTGAACTGCCTGATGTTTGTCATCAAGGTTTGATCTTCTATATTCAGTGAACTGGATACTGCTTGGAAATTATCTTGTTGATCTTGAAGGTATTTTTCTATGGAGGTTAACACATCCAATTGAATGGAATAATTTGCAAGTTGCTCTTTTCCCTGATTAAAGCTTTCAGCATATTGAAGTGCATCTGAACTCAGTTCAGTGATCTTGTTTTGCGTCTTATATTCTTCAACTTGGGATTCAATTTGCCTTAAGTCATTGGTAACAGAGTCCAATTGCTTTTTTATAAAATCGATGGTGTTTTTTGCCGTTTGATTTTTATTCATCATGGCCTCCCGATTGTACGCTTCGATCAGGTTGTTCATAACCAGCATCCCTTTCTGTGGTACAGGATCAGTAAAACTCAATCTCAGCACACTGGCAAGTTTATTCACTATCATCACATCCAGTTTACCACTATACCTGCCTGGCAACGCATAAGGGTTGTTGAATAAAATAATTAAAGTGCTGGGATACTCCATTTTTTGTACGCGTTCTATTCTCAGTTCTCCAAATGGGAAAATTAATTTTTCTCCAAATTGATGGCTGGAAGTTCTTTCCTCTTCATCTTCCAGACGGAACGAAGTAGAATCAAGTACATGGACTTTAAACTTGGTAAGCATTTCTTTATCAAAGAATGCTGCCGAATCATAGCGATCCAATTTCACATTGATGGGTACCTGAGCACCAAAAATTTCCTTGTCTCTGAAGATATTGTCTTCTACATAATAAGAGACATTAAGATCGAGATCCCGAATAGCTTCATACATCAGACTTACCGATTTGAGAACTTCAGCCTCATTTTCAACGATTTTCACCGATTGATAAGTTTCCAACTCAGAATAAATTGCATTCTGCGAAAAATCGGAACCCTTACTGCTATTAATCAATATGGTTGCGCCAACTGGATATTCCGGCGTCGCATATTGAAAGTACGTATAGGCCAACCCAAAACAAAGCACCACACCGATCAAGTACAAATACCAAAATTTCAGGTATTTCATGATCAAGTATTTATAGTCTGTGTTTTCAACTTGTTTGGGTTGAAAATCATCCATCAGCATATCTGACATTTTCATATATTAAGTCTAATTCTAGTCTAGGTAGAAACGTAGGTTGAACAACAATGACACGCCAATAGAAACCATTAATCCAAGTACGGCAAAGTTCCGCTGGTTGGTGCTGGCCTGTACAGCTTTAATTCTGTCTGGTTCAACATACACCACATCATTTTGATGCAACATAAAATAAGGGGAGTTCAGGATATCTTTGTTGTTAAGGTTAAGTCTTACTACTTTCCTAACACCATCTTCATCTCTAATTACCAATACATTTTCTCTTTTCCCATACTCAGTCATGTCTCCAGCCAATCCCAACGCTTCAAGAATAGAGATTCGGTCTGTTTCCAGAGAAAACGTATTCGGTTTGGACACTTCTCCAATTACCGTAATCTTAAAATTAAGATACTGCACGTTGACTATTGGGTCTTTTACATATACACCCAATCGCTGTGCCATTGTGTCGATTGCTTCTTCTTTGGTAAGTCCTTCTAAAACTACCATGCCAAGAACAGGGAAATTTACCTGCCCGCTTTTGTCCACCAAATACCCTTCGTTGATTGGAACGGCAGCATTCATCATTCTTTCGTTATCAGAAGATGACATCACTCCAGCATTAAACAACAAATTGGACTCGGCATTCAAACTGCTAACGGTAATTTTTAATAAATCTCCTTTTTGAATCGTTGGATCTGGGTAATCAACAATTTTCGTTGAGAAATCTGATTCTGAGTCGATGTCACTAAAATAGACTAGATTCCTTTTCGAACATCCAAATAATCCCGAAACGAGTAAAATAAAAGCCAAACTTTTGAATAGGTTCATGTTTTTCATTTGCTATTGAAATTGTTTATCGATATAACCTGATGAATTATCTTAATTGGGGAGAAAGCTAAAAATTTATTTTGCTAAATAATCCTTTAAACAACTCGCAAGTTACTTAATTATCAGAAGAATATGAACTGGGAGGAATAAATTTAATTCAATTAAACTCATCCTTATTCTTCTTTGTACCCCTTAAAGCCTTAAAAAAACCATGACACATTGGACTTGAATTTCATGAAGTAGATGTATTTTATCTTTTAATCGATTTTTGAATAGATAAAATGCATTTTTTCCATTGCTGCCATTTCTTCCAAATTTCTGATTTTTAAAATCCCCTTCCCCTATATATTGTGAAGTAAACTTGAAATAAAATTCACAATTTTTTAAAAATTCGTTATTTAAAGACTAAAATTTGGTTTAGGGTTTAAGCTGAATAACCCTTTTGCTGTTTAGAAATTTAAAACCTAGTACGCTTTATCACTCTTGGTCATTAAAGAAACAGCAGTATCAATGATAATCTTAATGTCAAAAATTAGACACCATTTTCTAACATAAAAGAAGTCCAATCTGAACCTGGAATACAATTCATGATAGTTAGAAATCTCACCTCTAAAGCCTTTACTCTGAGCAAGCCCAGTGATGCCTGGCTTAACCTGATGGCGAGACATAAAATTATCTATTTCTTTTGCAAACTCGATATTCATAGGTACAGCCTGAGGTCGTGGCCCCACAATTGACATGTCGCCCAAAATTACATTTATAATCTGTGGCAATTCATCAAGACTTGATTTTCTTAAAAATTTACCCAATCGAGTAATTCTTGAATCATTCACTGTAGCCTGTTTGAAATCAGCATCTTTGTTTTTTACCATTGATCTAAACTTATAGCAATAGAACAATTCATTGTTTCTTCCATGTCTGAGTTGTTTAAAAAACACACTGCCTCTGGAATCCAATTTGATCAAAATAGCGATAATTGGAAATAACCATGAAACAACAAAAACAAGCGTAAAAAAAGCGATAGCCAAGTCAAAAACCCTTTTCATCAATCTTTTACTGTAATTGTCCTTTTTACCATACAGAATTCCGATTTCTCTTGGTTGTTGCGCTTTAACAAAATTTTCCTCCCCTAAGGCTCGACCAAATTTTTGGTCTACTAAAACATCTTCCATCTCTAACAATCTTTACGAATCCTCTCGAAAACCTTATTACCTATTTAAAAAACATTAATGTATATTTGAAATACATTTTTACAAATATATAAAGCATTTTTCACAATGCAAGGTTTTAAAAGAAAAATTTCAAATAAAAAACTTTTATCTGTATTTAAAATTCATTTTTATGGTATTAAAATAAACCTCAAGAAGGTAAAGGATAGGGAAATAATTCATTCAGCTGCACATTGAGTGTGTAAAAAGTAAGCTCATTCTTATAAAAAACATTTCCTTTATCTCCTCTACCGAGATCAAGAATAGCTTTTTCTTTTAGTATTGAGGCGGATCAGTATGCAGCTTTATTCTTACTAAAAATAGCGCCGATAGTCCAAAACATAATTTTAAAATCCAATGCAAGAGACCAATTCCGGACATAAAAGTGATCCAACTTAACCCTTCCATATATGTCATGAAAACTCAAAATCTCCCCTCTAAAGCCTCTTGTTTGTGCCAATCCCGATATGCCTGGCTTTACCGAATGCCTAAACATATAATTGCTTATATCAGAAGAAAACAAATAATTCATCGGTACAGCATGGGGCCTTGGTCCTACAACCGACATATGCCCTATTAAAACATTTAAAAATTGTGGGATTTCATCTAAACTGGACTTTCTCAAAAATTTACCAAATTTCGTTACTTGATAGTCCTTCTTCGAGGATGGTTTATTGTCATTATCCTGAACTTTAATTATTGTTCTGAATTTATAACACCGAAAAGTTTTATTACCTCTGCCGTGCCGCAGTTGCTTATAAATTATGGGCCCTTTAGAGTCAATCCTAATTAGGAAGGCAATGATTGGAAACAACCATGGCATAATAAAAGCTATAAATAGCAATGAGAAGATCATGTCAAAGCCCCGCTTCACCATTAAATTAAAATTATCACTTAGGAAAATTTTTCCTTCGGGAGTGATATAACCACTGAGTCTATTGGGTAAAAACACCGGCTCGCCCCTTTTTTGCAAAAATTTTTCCATTATAATGATTTGTAAATCACCTGCCTAAAAGTTATAAATCGTTTTATTGTATTTGAAATACAATAAAGCAAATGTATTCAGCATAAGTGGATTAAACAAATTTTTAGAAAGATTTAAAATTAGCCCCCTTAATATTGCAAAAGGTCCGCCATTAGAAATCAATCCGGCGAACCTTAATTAACCATTTAAATTTTGCTTTTATGCAAAAAAACCCTTTAAACCTTTTGTAATGCTGTAGAATATTCCTTTACTGTATGTATAAATAGTTTAACCTTATCTGGGGAAATATCAGGATATACGCCATGACCCAAATTGGCTATATGTTTGTCTCCTTTGAACTGATCAAGCATTTTTCTGGTTTGCGCGACCAAAATTTCATCTTCCGCATATAAAGCCGCAGGGTCCAGGTTACCCTGCAACACTTTCTCACCATTCATTTGCTTACTGACTGTAGCTACGTCCATGTTCCAATCCATACCCACCACTTCACAAGGGAGATTTTTAATATCGTCCAAGGCAAAATAGGCGCCTTTGGCAAATACCGTAACCGGCACCTCCGTAATGGCTTCACATATACGCCTTATGTATTTCATCGAAAATTCACGGTATTGGTAAGGAGGTAAGATACCCGCCCAGCTATCAAATACCTGAACCAAATTTGCTCCTGCTACGACTTGAGCTTTCAGGTATTTGATTGTGGTTTGAGTAATCATTTCTAAAAGCTGGTGTGCCAATTTAGGATTTTGATATAACATTGCCCTGGCTTTGGAAAAGGTCTTACTTCCTGATCCCTCCACCATATAGGCAAAAATAGTCCAAGGAGCACCTGCAAACCCTATCAATGGGACTCTGCCATTCAATCCTTTTTTAGCCAATCTAATGGCTTCTAATACGTAATTTAAAGAATCATCTGGATCTGCAATTTGCAAACGTTTTAAATCTTTGGCAGATCCAATGGTGTCAGGAAACCAAGGTCCCTTCTTCTCTATCATTTTATACGGCAATCCCATGGCTTCTGGAACAACCAAAATATCCGAGAATATAATCGCTGCATCTACTCCCAAAAGGTCCACAGGCTGGATGGTTACCTCGGCCGCCAATGCAGGGGTTTGAGCCAACTCAATAAAACCACTTACACTCTCTCGAACAGCTCTGTATTCTGGCAATATACGTCCTGCCTGACGCATCAGCCATACTGGAGTTCTTTCTACTTTCTCTCCCTTGATGACCCGTAAAAGTAAATCATTCTTTATTTGCATGCCACAAATATAATCCAACTTACCACAAAAAAGAAAAACAGGACTTAAACAATGCAGGCCATTTCTGAAAAGACAGAAATGGCCCTAAAATCTATAATACAAAAATTGTTTGAAATTCTTAATCCAATTTTAAAACATCCTCTTCACTTACACCTAATGCATTTGTAACCGCCTCATAATCATTAAGGTCAATTTTAGCATTGCTTTGTGCATAGACACCAGGCAAATACACAACTCTAAACACTTGTCCCAAGACCGCCTCCTCAGGCAAGGTGGAAAATTCCACATTACTGTTAATAAATATACTGAGAAAGTTAGAGGTAAATTGATATCCATATTCAACTATTGTTCCTCCTTCATAATAATCCGTTAGAGGCACTGCTCTCCAAACTGGATCATCCTCGAAATACCCAACCAATTTAAATACCAGCAAGTTATCACTGGGTTCTATTTCAAATCCTAAGACAACAAAATAATCATTTTCTTCAGTAAAATCTATTTGCGTCTCTATCACCAGGTTTAGTAATGATAGTCCATCTTCTCCATCTACTCCATCTACTCCGTCAACCCCAGCTACTCCTGGGGGTCCTTGAGGCCCTTCTGGGCCTTCACATGCTGGTAGAATCATCACAGCTACCATAGCAATTAGGTATACAATTTTTCTCATAAAATAAAGTTTATCTTTGGTATATCAACATGAGGTTTATGAAAGATAATGTGTAAAATCCCTAATTACAACAAAACATAAAAAAAAACAGCTTACTGAGAAGTAAACTGTTTAGTCAAGTCAACAATGTGTTTCAACTGGTTTTAATTCAAACGCAGTCGTTGGATATCTTTTTCATCTACCCCCAACATCTCCAAAACTGCATTTTGATCTGAATAATCCATTTTCAAGTCTATCCTGTCAGCTGGTAATATTAAAACCCTGAAAATCTGACTGTCGGTATAGCCAGCCTCTAAGGTGTTAAGATTGAAATCACCAGTTAAAAAAATGGAATAATCGTAAAAAGTGAAATCATAATCATAAGTGAAAATACCATCTGTATGAAATACAACCTGGGGAATTAATCTCCAAATATCATTGCCATCCTGGTCCAATCCTCCTAATCTATAAATCAGCACCTTATCAGATTCCAATATATCAAATCCATATTCACCTCTAATTCCAAAATTACCAGCTTGCGTAAAATCTCCTTCTATCTCAAAAACTTCGCCCACGATATTTGTTCCGTCTGCACCTGAAGGCCCCATAGGCCCAACGGGACCTTCACAGCTCCACATAACAAAGGTTGCCACAAATACCAAAACTGACTTCATACCTAATAAACGATTGTTCCTATTCATAATTTTTAATTTAATTACCCATTTTATTTATAGAATCCAAAACCATACCAAATCTATTATTTTTTGGTAAATTCATTTTGACATATAATCAACTGTATTTTTTTCATATTACTTACTAAACAATAGATCGAAAAACATTACCGGCCTATCAGGACTTGTACCTATATCTCTTTACAGGCGATATTTAGCAATCGCCATTCTATATCATGTGATAAAACCACTTCTTGAGAATGGAAAAAAAATCCCATTGTCATATCATGATTTAAGAACCTACTGGGGCCCAAACTTCAACATAATTACTCGAAATTATTTTATCAATGAAGATACCATTAAGCGTTAACCCATTTTCCTGGGCAAACGCTTGAATAGCCTTCTTCGTTTTATCTGGCCCTGGCATAACAAAGCGACTCATTTCCAAAGTAGCAATAATCACCCGATGACATTCCACAGATTGCTGCATCCATGGTGAAGGCAAGCTTTCATCCAATACATCGGATTCATATCCGATAAAAACATGTAAAGAATCTCTTTTCCCTTCAGGTTCTTTATAGTAAATCGTATGCAAAGGATTGTTTTTTCGTGCAAGCTCTACTTCTCGAAAATATTCCCCTATCGCATCATCCTGAGGTATACCCTCAAAATCCACACCTACCAAATTCAAATCAGAGCAATTCCCCAGCTTTAAATCAATAGGCTTAAAACCTCCCAAATAAAAATAAACTGAAACAAGAGCAAGTAACGAGGCACCTAAAAACGGCACAATGATTTTCCCTTTCATTATTAATTTCCAAATAAATACCTGGCACCTATGGCACCCTGGGCTTTTAGGTGAAGCCTATCTACAATTTCCGTCATAAACCCTACTTCTAAAAAAACACTTATCGGTAAATCCTCAAAGTAATAGGCCGATCCCAAGAAAACTTCAGGACCAAAATCAATATTGGTACGCGTCTCTATTACTTCCGGCGAATTGGGGGTGGCATTTGGAGTAGTATAAAAGTAATCGATATTTACGGAGCGAAACTGCAGTCCCAAACCGGCATATACTGTAAGATCACCTTCAGATATATTAAAATCATCACTAAATGACTCTTCATAAATCCCGCGAGCATGAAGAGAGAAAGCGCCAGATACCTGATGCCCAAAATATCTCGCAGAACTAACAGGTCGATTGTTTTCAAAGGTTCTCCTATAATATTGACTGCTATTCTGACTTCCTCTACCCAAAATAGCCTCAACTGAAAACTTGTCTTTTACGGGCGTTTTGTAAGTAATCCCATAAGGATCCCCCATTCGGATACCCAATTGATGTTGTTGTGCATAGGAAGAAATAGAAACTAATAATAAAAATAATGATAATGCGTATTTCATGTCCTCTAACTAAAATTGAATTACTTTAAGCCGAAACAAGCAATAGCCAAATGATTAGCTGGTGACATCTCTCCCCGAAAAAAGATCGGTAAAGGCTATGACAAACGGCATTGCAAAGTCCGGGTTTAACGATGTCTTACAAACGCTGATATAACGGATTAAGTTACATTTTAGCCTGTATTATCTAAAAGGACTTGAAACAAATGATCAAATCTCGTGAGAATCAGGCATGTTGGCATATAAGCGCCTTAATAAGGCAAACTTCAGTGGGTAAAACCCAGAAGTACCCCCCATTTTTCTTCAGTCAATTACAACGGATTTTAACTGCATTTGATGCAACTGTGAATAATAACCAACTTTCTTTAATAAAGCTTCATGTGTCCCCTGCTCAACTATTTCTCCTCTATTTAAAACGATAATCTTTTCCGCTTTTTGAATAGTAGACAACCTGTGAGCAATGATAATAGAGGTTCTACCCTGCATCATTTTCTCAATGGCCACCTGAATCAGTTCTTCCGTTTCTGTATCTACTGATGAGGTGGCCTCGTCCAGAATAATAATCTCTGGATTGTATACCATCGCCCTGACAAAGGATATCAACTGGCGTTGACCTACAGACAAAGTCCCACCTCTTTCCTTCACATCATACTCCAACCCACCCGGGAGTCGCTCAATAAATTTCCTTGCCCCTACCAGTTCTGCCGCATACAGCACCTGCTCCTTTGTAATATCTGGATTACCCAGTGTTATGTTCTGGAAAATAGTATCTGAAAACAAAAACACATCCTGCAATACAACGCCAACATGTTTGCGCAAGGTCGCTAAATCATAATCTTTTACAGGATTTCCATCAATGGTGATTGATCCTTTATTAATATCGTAAAACCGACTGATAAGATTAATAACGGAGGATTTGCCCGCCCCTGTAGCACCCACAAGCGCTACGGTTGTACCATGTTTGACATTAAAACTAATATCCTTTAACACCCACTCTTCATCATTGTAGGCAAACCAAACATTATCAAATGCAATGTCTCCCTTAACTTTCTCAGGTGATAAGTTTCCTTCATCTGGAATTTGATCGTTATTTTCTAGAATACTAAAAATCCTGGATGAGCTCACCACTCCCATTTGAAGGGTATTAAATCTATCTGCAATCATCCTTATGGGCCTGAAGAATAACTGTAGGTACATTATGAATGAAATAAGTACCCCCACCTTGATTTCCATATCAAAAACACCTGTTGCACCATACCATACCACTAACCCAATACCCATTGCCTGAATAATTTCAGAAACGGGGTAATAAATAGAGTAGTACATGACGGATTTGAGATGTGCTTTCCTATGTTCCTTATTAATGGACTGAAATTTCTCGTATTCCCTTTGTTCCCTATTGAATACTTGAATGATATTCATCCCGGTGATATGTTCTTGCAGGAAGGAGTTGAGGTTGGAAACGGCATTTCTGACATCATTAAAGGAAACTTTAACTTTTTCTTTAAAAATATACGTAGAGACAATAAGCAGAGGCAGAGTACATAAACTTACCAAAGTAAGTTGCCAATCTACCCAGAACATCACAGCTAAAATAGCTACCAATTGCAATAAATCACCTATAATTTCGGCCAGCCCCTGACTAAAGACATCAGATAACGTCTCCACATCAGAAATATTCCTGGTCACCAATCTACCTATGGGCGTATTGTCGAAATATTTTAAACGCATTTTCAATAAATGCTTGAATAATTTCACCCTTATATCCCTGATGATCACCTGACCTATCCACCCTGAAAGATAGGTATGACCAAACTGTACCAATGCATGTAAGACCAATAATCCTATCAGCAAGTAAATCATCTTTAATAGTCCGGGAGCATCACCGAGAGTAACGTAATCATCTATTGCCATCTGAATCAACAAAGGCCGGGTGGGCGCCAATACCGCCAAAAGAAGTGTAAGTGACACCAGAACATAGAACCTTTGTTTATAAGGCTTCACAAAACTGTAAAGCTTCCTTAAAACTTTGGTGTCAATTATATCACCACTTTTTACATTTTCTTTGTCAAGTCCCAATATGCTAAAAGTTTACTTGTTAATTTGGTCTGTATAATTCACTTTACTCAGAAACAATCCTTGAGGAGGGGCCGAGGTTCCAGCTAAATTCCGGTCTTTATTGACTATTATTTCTGTGACCCCGGCACTATCGAGGTGTCCCCTGCCAACTTTAACCAAGGTCCCTACTATTGCCCTTACCATTCCTCTTAAGAATCGATTGGCCTGTATATGAAAGACCAAACCGTTACTTGTTTGTTCCCAATAAGCATTATTAATTTCACATATGAATGTTTTTACATTCGTTTTCCTCCTGCTAAAGCACTCAAAATCCTGTTTACCAAGGAGTAATGAAGCTGCCTTAGACATGGCTTCAAGATCCAGGTCATAATAACAATGCCAGGCTTTTCCTGTCATAAAGGGGTCTTTTCTAAAAGTAATGTGGTACTCGTATCTTCGAAAAGTTGCATTAAATCTAGCATGGGCCTTTTCATTTACCTGAAAAACATCGAAAACAGCAATATCTGGGGGCAAAAGCCCATTGATTCTTTTGAGGAAGTACTCACTGGTAAATTCCTGGTCTAAATCAAAATGGGCAAATTGTTGTAAAGCATGCACACCGGCATCCGTACGACCACTCCCCATTATACCAATAGGTTGACGAAAAAGGGTAGACAAAGCTTTTTCCAATTCTTCCTGAACAGAAATGGCATTTGTTTGTTTTTGCCAGCCATGATAGTTGCTACCATCATAAGAAAGTTCTACAAAATAGCGGAGGGATTCATTCATTTCAAGTGCAAAGATAAAAATATACCCTAATTTCAAGTTCGATTTTGAATATTCCTTGCGAAAATTCAAATAACCCATTTTCTTTGTCAAAACATTAAAATATGATTCAAAGAGTTCAAAGTGTATTTCTGCTTTTGGTAGCCATTGCAATGGTTACCTCCACCTTGTCACCTATTTGGTTACAAGTAGACCCAATGCAGACCCAATCTATGGAAATGACAGCATGGTATACCACTGTTAAGGATATCCCAGAAGAAAACATCATTTCCGAAACTGGAAATATTTATATCGGAATAATGGCTTTATTGACGGCTGCAATAGCCATTTTTAGCCTATTTCAATATAAGAATAGAAAGAAACAATTGCTCCTTAATATGGTCAATGCCCTTTTGATGGGCCTTACATTGGGTTTTACAGTCTATACAAGCTATAAAGCCAATGAAAACTTCAACCCAGCTGTAGGAGGTGCCTTTTTAATAGGGTTTTACAGCATTGTATTTGCTTTGATCTTAAATTTGATAGCCAACAGATTTATCAGAAAAGATGAGATGCTCATTCGCTCAGTAGATAGAATCCGATGATTTACTAAACCAAGGATTAAAAGCGATTACATGAGGTAAACAACGCAATATATAGCATCAATATGAAAATTGAAACCATTGCCGTACACGGTGGGAATGTAGTAACTGACCCATTAAAACCTGTAATCCAACCCATTACAATGTCTACAACCTTTGAGCACCAGGAAGGCACAATGTTGTACACAAGATTGGAAAACCCCAATAGAAAATCTCTGGAAGCAGTTTTGTCATCACTCGAAGGGGGAGCAGATGCTGCTGCATTTTCTTCAGGAAATGCAGCAGGAAATGCTGTGTTTCAAGCCCTTCCTGCGGGATCTCATATCATTGCACCTGATGACATGTACCATGGAATGAAGATGCTGCTTCAAACCGTTTATACAGGAAAAATAGAAGTGGATTTCATTGACCTAACCAAGCCAGAACAAGTCCTAAAAGCCATAAAACCAAACACAAGGCTTCTATGGATTGAGACGCCTTCAAATCCACTACTGAAGATTTCAGACATAAAATCCCTGGCTTCAATTGGTAAGAAACATCAACTTATCGTAGCATGCGACAGTACTTTTGCCACTCCCGTTTTCCAACAAGCACTTGGGCTCGGAGCGGATATAGTCATGCACAGCAGCACCAAATACATTAGCGGCCACAGTGATATTCTAGGAGGAATATTGGTAGCGAAAGAGAAAAATACCTTTTGGGAAAGCATTAAAAATGTACAAAGATTGGCTGGGGCGGTCCCTTCCCCTATAGACTGCTACCTATTGACACGAAGTATTAAGACATTGCCTTATCGCATGAGGGCACATACATACAACGCAAGGAAAATAGCAGCATTTTTGAACGACAAGAAGGAAGTAGAAAAAGTCTTTTATCCTGGCCTGGTTAGTCACGAAGGTTTTGAAACAGCCCGGAATCAGATGTCGGATTTCGGAGCCATGTTGTCTTTCCTTATCAAAGGAAATGCTGATGACGCAGACCGTTTGATCGGAAAATTAAAGTATTTTAGTGATGCTACAAGTCTGGGAGGAGTAGAAAGCTTGATAGAACGAAGATCCAAAGTTCAGGGAAACGATTCAAGCATTCCAGATCAACTCATAAGAATGTCTGTTGGAATTGAAAATTGCGAGGACTTGATAGAAGACCTGGATCAGGCATTTGAGGCCACCTTCTAAAAGGTGAATTTATTTTTCCATTTTAGCCAGTGACTTATCAAATAGTCTTTGAGATAAAAGGGGATTTGAAGCATGTATTGAAGCTTGCTTTTCCTTTAACTGACTCAAATACTTCTTATATTTAGACAGGAGCACTTCCATGTTTGCACCTGATTCTATTTCTATTTTTTCAGAGTAAACTTTACCCCGCATTTTCGCCTCAGAAGTAAACCTTGCCAAACCTTCAATAAATATATCGCCTAAAACTTCCCCCATCACACAAATTTCGGAAGCTTTTATATCACCTTGCACTCTACCTGAAATTCCAATAATTATCTTTTTTGGTGTGGTAACATCACCACATACATCTCCTTCTATTCTTATATCACTTACCGCTTCAATATCTCCCTTAATCGTCAATCCAGGAGCAAAAACCGAAGTGGAATTTGCCATCTGCATCTCTGCTTGAATTTTCGTTTCCTTAGTCCACATAAAATCAACTCAATTATTTTGACACTTATCAATACCACCTTTTCAATTTATTACTCAGATGATCAAGCAAATATACGCAAAACCTACTTGTTTTCTTCATGAAATATTGGGGTATAAGGGGATTTCATCCCCAAATATTTCCCAGAACACTTTGACAAGCAAAGTGCACTGCCCTAAATTAAACGCTGAATTCAAGCAGCGCTTATTGTGATAGTTCGCATTTAGTAATTAATTCAAACCATAACCCATCCCAACCGCTAATTGAAGTAGAATTAAAGATAAACCAATCAATGAAAGGTGACTTCCTTTGATTGTTGGAAGGATGGAATCTCTATGCCCTTAGCCCAGTTTATGTTTCAATGATTCATTTTTAAGCAGAATTACTACTTCTTTGAGCTAGCCTCATCTACAAACCTAGGACCAGAATCAAACCATACAATAGGATTACACCTCACAAACCGGTAATGGTGTAATTTCAAGAATAGCAATATATTTTGAGATTAGGGCTTGGCGTCAAGACAAGATTTGACCAGAGGATAATATGGAGATTTTTTCTTTATACGCTAAATAATTCAGGATTTCTTTGTAGTAATTGAATTCGCATCTAAATGCAGAATTCTTTGCATTTCGGAGATAATAAACAGGCGTTCTATTAATTTTTGATCAGGCAAAACTTCTTTTTTGTGATTGCCTCCCAAATATTTCCAAATAATAAACCTGAGCTTTCGAGAAAATAAATTTTTGACCTTAGTTTTTAATTGGATATGATTTTGCTTAAATGGTTTCTGCGATATTTTGGCTTCAGAAATTAAATCTTTAAGATAATCAGGTAAATATTGAGATTTTCGAATTGACTCCAGTTTATAATCATATAACTCATTATTGAGATCCTCTTGATCCAGTGGATCAAAAAAATCCTTACGAGAATAGGGGATTTTATTTTCCAATTGATTAATATATTCGTTCCATATTGGTATACCCACTCTTTGATTTACTGGTAAGGATCTCACTGCATTTAATATTTTTCGAGACAAAAGGGGAGAAAGAACTTCCACGTAAGACAATTTAAAATCCGATAAAGCTGCCAGCACAATCGGAGCTCTGTATTCAGAATAGATCCGTTCAATGAATACATTCATCGACTCCCCCTCCGCAACCCTAAGCTCTTTGGGGAATTCATGCTTTATCTTACCCGAATTCTCCAAGTGGGCAAGATTGGAATAATGCTGACAAGGAAAAAAATTGGTGAATTTATTGGCTTCTTTTTCAGTTTTTACCTTAACATTAAAAGGAAACCCAAAATTCATATCTCCTCGCAGTATCCCCTCAGTTTTACTTTCAAAAACATGTTTCCAAAACGAAAACCCATCCAAATAGGCCTTTATATGGTCAACCCGACCTTCGCCATTTTTCAGGATTCTGTCATAGACTACCTCCAATGGTTCTTTTTCGGAAATGGACATCGCTGAAAAAAAATCATTCTTGATTCCGTATTTATCAGCAATTTTTTTGGCGATATAGCCATCCGTGCCTTTTATTTTGTGATTTCCTCTATGGCCATGGGTATAGGTTTTGATTTTTTTCGCCGCATCATTTTTTGCCAAAAGTGTCAATAAAATTCCCCGACTGTCTCGCCCTCCTGAAAGAGTAACTCCCCACTTATCAGGATCCAACAGAAGCTGATCAAATGTTTGATGAATGGCGTTAATAATCCTATCGGATGCTTCTTTTTCCGTAATGGTCCCACTATCAAAAACGATAGGTTCAGATTTCAATTCAGCAGTCCAGCTTACTTTATCCACAAGTAACGAAGAATCAGGTGGCAACAGCTTAATCCTTTGGTCCCATGATAAAAAAGGCCCCAAAGAACCTGTCGACAACATCCAGGGAATTACCTCCTGATTAAATTCAAATCCCCCTAAATACATCACTATGGCCCTCTGGGATGTAGATGTGATAAAGTACTCCTTATCCATATAATACCAAATAGACCTGGTTCCTGAAACATCGGAACAAATCTCACAAAATTTGGGATGGTCTCTGAACAGGGCAAATGAGCCATCGATACCGGTTTGTCCTATTTCATCCCACTTCATAAATTCCCCAAAAAGCCCCCCTAACATTACACCATTATCGGTCTTAAGCAGGGAGGAAGTTGGATTCATTATTCCATAGGACCACTTTCCGTTGACATATATTTCAGGTTTATTTGCCTGTATATTATCAGGTTCCAAAGTGGTACAGATTTTTAATAATCTATTTTCAATTTCAGGATCAAATTCACTTTTTTTCCAAATACTAATAATTTTAGACATATAAAATTTAGGATAAAACTAACTGTAGGGCATTAGAAGGTTCTATTTTATTCCTTTTCTATAATCAGCTTGGTAGCAGATTTGAAGATACGGGAAAAACGCCATTCGACAAAAGATAATTATTATATTATCTTTTAGTGCTCTTATCAGAAGCTTTGAAAAGCATATAAAATTCTTAACAAAAAATATTCTAGTCAACATTACCATAATTTATTATACTGCCCTGCAAATGCTACTTTAATGAAAAGAGACGAAGAATCCCACCAATAAGACTACATAAAAATTATCTGTAAATTAGTGCATTCAAAAGCTTTAAAGGATCATTATTGTTAATCTTGTAGCGCCTACACAGGCCACTTTGGGGATTTATTTCATGAAATATTCATATTGAAAAGTTTAATTTCTCGGAAAAAGATGCCCGAAAAACACAGTACTTCCTAAATAAATCCGTCAATGGTTATTTAAACCACACCTTTACAAGGTAACCTATGAAAAAATTTAAGTATTTCTTTATATTAATCTTTATTACAATATTAGTACTTACAATTATTGTAAATATCCCCGAAAACAAGAATGAATTAAAAACAACACATTTCACCTTCCTATTTAGCAGCAGTATTGATTCTTTAAGTATTGTTAGCCTTTCAAAAGCATTAGAAAACAGTTATTCAACAATCAGTAGCAATTTAAATACTACACCTTCCGAAAATATTGAAGTGAACGTCTATGCTCAAAGATGGCGATATATAAAAGCAACTGGGCATTGGAGTGCTTCAGGGAATATAGAAGGGATTTCAAGACTCCATTTTTTAGAAAATACCTGGTTAGAAACTGAAATCTCTAAAATCGCCATTCATGAATTTGTCCATTCCGTAGTTCTCAAATTACTAATTGACAAAGAACCGCAACCATTAAACGCTGAAAGATTTGATGGAAAGTTTGAAAATTTTCCGGTATGGCTGTGGGAAGGGATCAGCGTTTATGAAGCAGATCAGTTTTATGCCCCGGATACCTTGGCGTATTTAAACAACGGCAAATACCCGCAAATTTCAGAATTAAACAACCGCTCTGACGGACAAAAAATTTATACTTGTGGTTATACCCTAATAGAGTACATCCTAAAGGAATACGGAAAGGACAAGTTAATTGAACTTATCACATCATACGGGGATTTAAAAAAAGTGCTTAACCTAACAGATGAACAATTTTCAAGAAATTGGTATCATTTCATAAAGAAAAAGTACCAATTAAAATGAAAGGCTGTCTGGATTATACAAAGGGGCTGAGATATAAAGCACCGCCGATCTAGCATTTCAGTAGAGAGTACCTTCAAGAAGGGATATCTTCAATTGCCAGGTTCATACTAAGGCAGGATTTTCAATTGAATCCATTGCCAATCAAATATTCAGTATAGCGCTTTAACCCAACTTGGCTATTGAGTAAATTAACATTTTGATTATTAGTGTTTTACAAAATCAGTGGTACACTACATATTTTTTCACTGCCTTTTGTGTATCCGTACAGCCAGTGGCCTTGTAGATCTGTTGGACTTCCCTGATTGGCTTTGAGGGTTTTCTTATGTGGATATCCTTTTTATCGGTTGGCAGTTCTATGGTCTGGATGGTCTGTGTGGCCATGATGCGCAGGATATTCTTCCAGTCATGACGGATGCCTTTTTTCCGGAGCATGTACCGGATGGTATTTACCAGTTGATAGGCCAATATGGTCAGGTAGATGTGTGCTTCGATCCTTTCGTCATTTTGATGGAAAACTGGTCTGATGCTCAGGTCAGACTTCAGGCATCTGAAGGTAGATTCCACCTCTCTTATGGTGTTGTAAATATCCCAAAGCTCTTTTTCCCCAGGATCCTTATAACTGGTACGGATAAAATATACCCCCTTTTCCTTCTCATCTCGTACCGAGTCGGCCCTGCGTTCCCATTTTATGTCGGTGGCTGTCCCTTTGGACTGCTCTACGTTGACCTGATATCTGCCGGATGCCCGATTGTGTTTTTGCTTTGCCCTGCCGATCCGCTCCCATACTTTTTCAACCTTTTTGGTGCCTCCCTTTTTGTTGAGGGCCGCTCTGATGCCTTGCAGCTCTTCTTCAAAACGCCCTGCCAGTTTTCCGGCCATTGATTCTTCCTTCTTCCTTTTGGCAGCACTCTGCACGTACATCCAGGTGTCTGAATAGCCTTTAGGGTGGAAAATGGCCAGCTTCACTTTGTTCTTGTCCCTGTCGGTAAACTGGCTGACGGTTGTTGCCGCCGAATAATTCCGAAGCCTTTTGCGTGATACGCAGACATAGTCATAGCCCTTTTCCCTAATCAGGGCCAAGTTGTCCTCCGTGGCAATCCCGGCATCCATCACGATGGTCTTTTTATGGGCCTTGCCACTGTGTCTTTCCAGGTCTTCCACCATATCGGAGAGTGTGTTGGTATCAGGCTTGTTGCCTTCGTAGATACGGGAGTGCCGGATAAATCCCTGGGCATTGATAACCCCGGTAAAGACCACCAACGGACAGTCGCTCCTCTTTTCCTTGCTTCTTCCATGGAAGGCTAACTTACTGCCCTTTTTGCCTGTCTCAAAATAAGTATTGCTGATATCGAAGATGACCAGCTTGTCCTCAATGTCAAACATATCGGTGATATGGTCATATAAGAAACTGTCAATCTTCTCTTTGTGGGCGTAAAGTTGATCGGAAACTGCATAAAGCTGTTTATGGGTGATCGAAGAGCGGTATCCGAAACATCCTGCCAGTTCGCTGTTCATCTCCAGCAGCTGTGCGGTTTTGTACTCGGAACTGGAAAAAACAGCCCGTGAGGCGATGGCTATCAGTGCCTTATCAGCCTGCTTACCCTCAAAACCCAGGTTGAGCAGGCATTCCCTTAGCTTAAGCTTGTCCAATACCTGCCTGCACAAATGTTCGCCGCCAAAGCTCTTCACATCGGCCACTTGAAGTCCTTTGATATCGACATGGTGCATCTCGGCCCTCTCGGGTGCCGGGGGGATGGAGACCTGGTCCGGTTCTGGCTCGCCGTATTTGATAAGGTACTTTTCGTAAAGAGACAAAGCCAGTGTGTGCAAATATTCGGGGGCATCATGGGGAAAGATGTCGGGTTGCATGAAAATCTTCGATTTAAGCATGCTCAGGACAATTTTCCGGTTATCCTTGTCTGCCAGAAGGGGGTCTGAGCCCAGGTACAGTATGACGTTCTGTTTGACTTTTCCTTCAATCCTGGAGGTTTGAACCAGATTGTACTGGAAAAAAGTTTTGCTGTCTTTGCTTCGCTGTTTTTTGACTTCCCTGATGAACATGACACAAATATAGGAAATGTAAAATAAACAAACAACAACCGTACATCACTACAAATGAAAAAAGCCAAAATAATCGGCCTTTAAACGCAATAAAGGCACTTACACCTCTGAAAATTCATGAAAATATGATGCGTAGAGCCAAGTTGGGTTAATGAGTCCATGAAAATTGCCATAAACATTTGTCAAGAGTATTGTAATGCTCCATTGCCTATTTTGAATTTAACCCGGATTATGGAAAAGGATTTCCCGTGTTTACGGGAAGTGTTGCAATCCCAAGAATCAGACCAATTGGAGATTATAGCATAGCTCCGCTATGGTGAACCTGTCTACCGTCAGGTAGAATTAAAAACAGCAACGATTGGGTATTTTGATGTGATTTCAGAACGTAATAGATTTTCTATTGCATATTTCGGGTTTAACAGCTAAAAATATATTTTAGCTAAAACCCAGTTAAACATGAAGGGGAAAAGATAAGGGAAAGCTTGTTGGAATCAACCCGCCCATCCATCTCTATCAAGACTACGGTATTGAATGGCTTCTGCCAGGTGTTCCACTTTTATTTCTTCAGACAGCGAAAGGTCAGCAATCGTTCTGGAAACCTTCAATATTCGGTCATAAGCCCTTGCCGAGAGCCCTAGCCGGTCCATCGCTGTTTTTAGCAAGGTTTTACCAGCTTGATTAATTTTCACAACTTCCTTCACCATATGCGAAGGCATCATTGCATTGCAATGAACTTCAGGACTATCAACAAACCTTGCTTGTTGAAATTCTCGTGCGCTGGTCACCCTATCCCGAATAGATTTACTGGATTCCGATTTTCTATCCGAAGTCATCTCGTCAAAATTCACGGGAGTCACCTCTACATGAAGGTCTATCCTATCCAATAAGGGACCACTTACTCTATTGAGGTACTTTTGTACTACTCCGGGGCCACATACGCACTCTTTGTCAGGGTGGTTATAATAACCACAAGGACAGGGGTTCATACTGGCAATCAACATAAAGTTTGCCGGAAAATCTACCGTAACCCTTGCCCTTGAGATCGTGACTCTTCTTTCCTCTAAAGGCTGTCGCATCACTTCAAGAACTGTTCGCTTAAACTCAGGAAGTTCATCTAAAAATAAAACCCCATTGTGGGAAAGGGAAATCTCACCTGGCTGCGGATTTCCTCCTCCTCCAACCAAGGCTACATCACTAATGGTATGGTGGGGCGAACGGAAAGGCCGTTGGGCGATTAACGATGAACTGGCACCTAATTTTCCTGCGACAGAGTGGATTTTGGTGGTTTCTAATGCCTCCTGAAGACTCATTGGAGGCAAAATAGAAGGTAATCTTTTGGCGAGCATGGTTTTACCCGCTCCCGGAGGACCTATCATAATCACATTATGACCACCCGCTGCAGCTATTTCCATAGCCCTTTTAATATTTTCCTGACCCTGCACATCTGCAAAATCAAAGGCGCTTTCCTCCAGGGAGTCATAGAAAAGATTTCTAGTATCGGTAACCAAGGGCTCAATAAGTTCTTTTCCTTCCAAAAAATGAATGGCTTCCTGCAGGGTTTCCACCGGTATTACATCCAGGTTGTTTACAATGGATGCTTCCTTGGCATTTTCCTTAGGTAAAATAAAACCTTTAAAGCCTTTTTTTCTCGCCTCAATGGCTATAGGAAGCACCCCCTTTATTCTCCTTAACTTCCCATCCAGGGCCAACTCCCCCATGATCAGGTAATCCTCCAATTCAGGAAAGACTACTTGCTCGGAGGCTTGCATGATTCCAATGGCAATAGGGAGATCGTATGAGGACCCTTCTTTTTTTATATCAGCAGGCGCCAAATTTATCACTACTTTTTGCCGGGGCATCCTGTAGCCATAATACTTTAGTGCGGACTCCACCCTTTGTTGACTTTCTTTAACAGCACTATCTGGAAGACCCACCATGAAAAAACTTGTCCCCTGACCGACATTTACTTCAATGGTGATCAACTTGGCATCTACTCCTGAGACTGCACTACCAAAAGTTTTGGCTACCATCCTTGAAAGTTTATTATGAAAATTAAAAATCCATACCTGCCCATAAAACCTTCCGCCTATTTAAAGTTTTCTCTTGGCTTGATGGAGGATGGCTCAATGTCCTCTTTAATCCCTTCTGGCTTCTTTTCTATATGACCAACTTTCCCATCTCTTTCAAGGTCAAATACCAAAGCCTTTAGCTCCTTTTTTTCCAATTCAATTTTCTTAATACGACTATTAAGACTACTGGTATAACCCCAATCTGTTCCCCAGGTAATAAGGTAAATTACCAAACCAGCCAATAACCAGGAGACAACTTCTCCGGTCAAAGGAATACTGCCCCACATTTTTTCATAAGTAAGGAAATAAACCAAACTTATACCGAAAAACAAGGCTGTTAAAAGCTGAAATACACTGTTGACTTTTTTCATAACGCGTTCTAAAAGGGTTTCTTTACACAATATACTAAACAGACTGCATTTGGGAAAGTTTATTATACAAACCACCTTTTTGGATCAATTCTTCATGACTCCCCCTTTCCACTATACTTCCTCCTTCTATCACCAATATTTCATCCGCATGCTGTATGGTACTCAATCGATGAGCGATAACCAAAGAAGTTCTGTTTTTCATCAAATTAGACAATGCCTCCTGAACCAATCGCTCCGAGGCGGAATCAAGAGCAGAAGTGGCTTCGTCTAAAATTAAGATTTCAGGGTTTTTCAATACCGCTCTAGCGATACTTAAGCGTTGCCTTTGGCCCCCTGATAACTTACCACCCCTTTCGCCAATATTAGTCTCATAAGCCTGATCAAGGTCCATGATAAAATCATGGGCATTGGCGATTTTAGCTGCTTCCTGAACTTTCTCCAGGGACACCCCTTCCATTCCAAAAGCTATATTATTGAATACCGAATCGTTAAAAAGGATCGACTCTTGTGTCACTATCCCCATTAATTTTCTGACATCTGCAATTTTGTAAGTATTCAGCGCCACTCCATCAATTTTTATTACACCTTTGGTAGGATCATAAAATCTTGGCAATAAATCTGCCAAAGTGGATTTACCCCCACCAGAGGGCCCAACTAAAGCAATGGTACGCCCTTTTTTTAATTCAAAATTTATATCGTTCAATACCGAAGCTTCCTGGTAGGCAAAGCCCACGTTTTCAAAAACTACGGAATTTGTGAATTCCTTTAATTCTCTAGCTTCTGGCGTATCTATGATCAAAGGTTTGGTGTCTACTACAGCAAAAATCCGTCGGGCCGAGGCCAGGCCTCGCTGTATACTGCTTAGTGCTCTGGAAATTTCTTTGGCTGGATTTAGCACTTGTGTAAATAAAATGATATAGGCAATAAATTCACTAGCACTGAGTTCTGAGGTATTGTTAAGTACTAAATTACCCCCATAGAGTAAAATTCCAGCGACTACGGAAACGCCTAAAAACTGGCTAATAGGTGAAGCCAACTCGTTTTTCCTGGCCATGGACACATTCACTCTGGCGTAATAACCCGTCTCAGCTTCAAATTTGTCTTGAACAAATCTTCTTGCCCCAAAAGCTTTCACCACCCGCATTCCACCGATGGTTTCATCCAAAATATTTACTATTCTTCCCAAAGACTCCTGACTTTGTTCCGCTTTTTTTCTAAGTTTCTTGGTGATATAGCCGATGATGGCACCTGATATGGGTATTAGTAAAATTGTAAATAAGGTAAGTTGATAGGACATAAAAAACAAAACCGCAAAGTAAAGAACAATTGTTACTGGCTCTTTAAAAATTACCCTTAGTGACTGTACAATACTGTTTTCGACTTCCTGAATATCATTGGTCATTTTACTAATTAGATCTCCTTTTCTTTCATCTGAGAAATAACCAAGATGCATATTGCTTACCGCATTGAAAATATGCACCCGCATTCCCTGTATAATATCTGCACGGACTTTCGCTAAAACAACCCCTGAGAGATAGGCAAATAAATTACTTAGGAAGACAGATATTACGATGATAATACATACATATACCAATGTCCCGAACCTCCCGTAGATATCGGCTATCTGAAGGAAATAATAGTTAAATAAATGCATGAAATAATTCACGCTGAAGGAAAACGCTGGTTTGTTTGCATAAGCCTGTAATTCATCCTTTCCCACCTGCTCAAAAATTACATCAAACAGTGGTTTTAACAGGGTGAAATTCAACAAGCCAAAAACAATAGCCAGCAACGCATAAGATATATAGGTAGGAAAATACCTCCTGTATGGCCGCGCATAGGCCAATATTCTTAAATATGTATTCATAAATTAAGCTAATTATGCAAGGTGAAAAACAGCTTCTTATCCGTTTCTATCGTTCATCTCCCTGGATTAAAACTGTAACGTGCCATCTCAAGACTTTTAGGGCCTTGGTCGAAATAGGCAATAAACACGCTTAAGCTTGGCGAAATCATTTCAAAATTGACTTACCATCCTATTATGAAACCTTCAACATAAGACAGCCAATTGAAAGTTTCCAAATAGCCAGATCAAGCGTGCAATTTACTATTTTTTAATAGGGGGAATCAGAATTTAAGAAAATTGGAATTAAAAATGTTGATTAAATCTTGCCATATTCAGCCTTAGCGCCAATTGTCCATAGGAGGTTTTTGAAGACAATTCTCCATCAGAGTAGTCTCGTCTTAAGGTTTGTGACAAATCGATGAACAGATTTTGCCGTAACATGAACTGAGCATGGAGAGTAGCCATGCCTACCTTATTTTTAATCCCTTGACCTATATAATTACCATATAAGCCAGTGCTAGTTTGTTGTCTGCTTTTTAATATATCACCGCCGTAGTTATCAGTATCAGTAGGGTCTGCACCATACATTTGGTACATAAAGGTTCCCCTTAAGGTTAATCGTGGTAAAGGCTGAAATGCCACCACAGCTAAGGTCTCCCTGAAATTAGCTCCTCTTGGATGTGTCAGAGGAATACGATAATTGGTATAAGATTGATAATCAAACTTCTCCTGAAAGGTAAATGGTCTTGCCTGGCTGTATTCCAATTGTAAGTCCAGGTTATTAACTCCTGCGACATCTATATACTTATACCCCAACTGCACCCCATGTTTGTTTCGACTCGATCCATCACCAGAAATGCCAAAAAACTCATCAAACACAAACTCATCAAGAACAAACTGGCCATAAACCTGCATACCCTTGGCAGGATGCCATTTCACATCGGTTCCTAGCATAACTTTATCAGGCGTTCCCAACTGATGTTCCACCCACCTGTAAAAAATTACCGGGTTAAAATAATTCCAATCGGCCTCACTTGCCATCACGGATTCAAAAATGCCAACGTTAATTTTATTACCCAAATTGATGCCAAGCCTATGAAATGAAAACCACTTTTGAGGATATCTTCCATCGGTAGGCACACCTCTGGAGGTAATGATATCCGCGGTCATCTGCCCCCATAAATTTGTGAAATCAACTTTACCAATTTTGGTATTAATCCTCAAGAATAAAAAGGGATTAGAAAAATCCGAAAGGACAAGGGATCTTAAGCCTTCTCCTATAAATTGGCTATCATGTCCCATTTGCACATGGATATGTTTGGTAGCTTCAAAGGAGAAATGCCCTCTGGCGGAGAAAAAATTATATCCGTCCTCCCCATAGCGTTTCCAAAAACCCTGACCCGGAATGGCCCCATGGCTTTCTACGTAATCATCCACCCAGCTGGGGAACACCAAATCGGTGGTAGCCAACATGGTATAGAAGCCTATTTTCCTATCAATGCTACCATGGATGGCTATTCCTCGTGTGTTTCTAAATGGAACCCTATCAGCCTCAGGCTCTATACCTCCTTGAAAATATAAAACAGGATTGACATGTACATCTAACACTTCGTCTCTATAATAATAAAAATCCGAAGGTCTTTTATAAATGTGTTTTCCCAATGAGCGTTTTGAAAAAGCCAAGGTATCCGAGGCATATTCCCAGTTATCTTGTAACATGTAGTCGAGATTAAACGCATCTATACTACTGAGATTGGTGGCCTCCTTTTTATATTTCTCAAGAAATTTGGCCACATTATCCCTTTGATAAGGCTTGGTTCCCGTGTGGAAAAATTCATTGAAATCACCATTTTTTATTTCGTACCTTTCCAAAAGATTATAAAAATCCCGATTGAATGGTAACAATGGACTTTGGGCCTGAACACTTGAAATAGCAAAAAGCAAAAACGTTAAAAAGAGAAAAAAGTACCTCATAAAATCGTGTTTTATACTGAGCAGCCTTTATTTTCAAGAAAATGGGCTCATTAAGATCCCGCTGAAAACTAGTCTATTGACTGAATTGGCTGATTATGACATAAAATTAACGAAGTATTTTATATTTGAAAGGGAATGTTTTGGAGAAAATTATAAAAAGGGGTAAATTTGTGCCTCAATTTGAAGAGGATAAAAATAACAGGCTATACAATGAAAAAAGAAATCCATCCTAATTACAGAGACGTAGTTTTTTTAGACACTTCCAGTGATTATAAGTTTATGACCAAATCTACCATTGAAACTGAGGATAAAATAACTTGGGAAAATGGCGAAGATTACCCATTGGTAAAAGTAGAGGTTAGCTCTGCCTCACATCCATTTTATACTGGCAAGAAAATGCTTTTGGATACTGCTGGTAGAGTAGAGAAATTTAACAGAAGATATAAGAAGAAGTAAATTTTTCATATTATTCTTTGAGTTAAAGTCTATCAGAAGCATATTTCTGGTAGACTTTTTTATTTTTGTAATATGGACAATATTGTTTTATTTGATGACCCCAAGAGTAGAGGAAACCTCTTGCCTTTTACATTTACCCGCCCTATAGCAGAAATTAGGATTGGCATTTTTAAAATCAGTGAAAAATGGCAATCCTTACTGCACGCTAAGGACCTCGGTTTTTTGACGCAGAATTATTTGCAGTCAAAATTCCCCCCACTTACTGCTAAGGCGCTGTATATCAATGGGGCTTTGTGTCCGGATGAGGACTTGGTAACCGCCATCAGTGAACTTAAAGAAAACGAAGCCCTATGGCATCAGGATACCCTATTGGCTTCTTCTTTTGATAAGCCAGAGCAATTCCACAGTGATCATTTGCCCGATAAAAAAAGGATAGACTACGATCCGGAAATAAAACTACTTAGCAAAACATGGCAGATTTTTCAGTGGAATGGTGATGAAATCAGGAAGGACTTTAACATAATAACCAAACGAAGGGTATCTTGGGGAACGGACGACCCACATACCCACATGTACAATGAGCCGGCCATATTTATAGAAAAAGGAGCTAAAGTTCGCGCAGCTATTTTAAACGCAACTAATGGGCCCATTTATATTGGGAAGAATACTGAGGTTTCGGAAGGAGCGATGATCAGGGGACCCTTTGCACTATGTGATGATAGCACCATCAGCATGGGTGCAAAAATCCGTGAAAACTCCACCGTCGGCCCTGGCTGCAAAGTAGGTGGAGAGGTTTCCAACACGGTTTTTTTCGGATATAGCAACAAATCGCATGATGGCTATATCGGCAACAGTGTAGTAGGAGAATGGTGTAATTTTGGTGCCAATTCTGTTGTTTCTAATATGAAAAACAACCACATGCCTGTCAAAATATGGGATTATACTAAAGGTGGATTTGGAGACACCGGGCTGCAGTTTTGCGGATCAATGGTCGCAGACCATACCAAGTTAGGAATAGGCACAACACTGAATACAGGCACCGTTATAGGTGTTGGGTCAAATGTGTTTGGAGAAGGATTTCCCAGAAAATTCGTTTCCTCCTTTGCATGGGGGGGCGGAGCTGCTGGCTTTAGCACATTCAAACTCATGAAATTCGAAGAAACTGCTCAAAGAGCAATGGAATTGAAAGGCAGAGAGTTTAATGAAAATGAAAGGGCAATTTTGCAAAAAGTATTTGAAGTCACCAGGCCTTACAGGATTTGGGACAAAGAATTTTAAATTAATCAACCATGCTTTTTTCATCCATTCCAGGACTCGAGGAAACGAAAGTCAAACTCATTAAAGCGATTCAAAACGACCATTTAGCCCATGCATTACTATTTCATGGAAAAGAAGGAAGTCCCAACCTCCCTTTGGTCCTGGCGCTCGCTACTTATATCAATTGTTCTGATCCAGGAGCGGAAGATTCGTGCGGAAAATGTCCCTCATGTCTTAAAATGGAAAAGTTAATTCATCCAGATCTGAATTTTGCCATGCCTCTACCGGCAGTGAAAAAAAACGACGATGAAGAGTCTACTGATCTCCTCTCCTCTTGGAGGTCTTTTGTTCTAAAAAACCCTTATGGGAACCTACAGGATTGGAATTATCATTTAGCGATCAATAAGCCCTTGAGTATTTCTAAAGGTGCTGCCAAACAAATTGTCAAAACACTTTCTTTGAAATCTTTCGAAGGTGGTTATAAAATGATGCTTATTTGGGCTCCGGAAACCATGCATTCTGCCGCAGCTAACGCACTACTCAAGATATTGGAAGAACCCCCTGCCAAAACCTTGTTCCTTATGGTGACTCAACAACCGGAAAGCCTTCTGACCACCATTCTATCCAGGACTCAAAAAATACATGTGAGGAATTTTTCCGATGACGAAATTAAAAATTTTCTGGTAGAAAAAGGTTTGTCTACAGCTGTGGCAGCAGCGCAAATCGCTCCTCTGGCTGATGGAAATTTAAGAGAAGCCATGTTGCTTTCCCGCAATACCGAAGACAAAAACACTTTGATCTTCAGAGATTGGCTCAGAAACTGTTATTCTGTTAAAATACAAGAACTTGTTAATTTCGCAGACCAAATCACAAACTTTACAAAAGAAGGCCAGAGAACTTTACTATTAACAGGAATCAATGTCATTCGTGAATCCTTATTAAACAAGGCTCAATTAAATGAATTGATGCGAACAAGTGATGAGGATAGAGAGTTTATAGTGAAATTCAGTAATGCTGTACTAAATGATGAAAAGCTGTCAAAGATTTACACGGCCTTAAACGAGGCGCATTACCATATCGAAAGAAACGCAAACCCTAAAATCCTATTTTTGGATCTGGCATTTAACCTGGCTCGAATTATGAAAGCAGCTTAATGCAATAATATCAGAACCAACATCACAATTACTCAAGTAAAGCTTAACTTTAAGCCATGGAAAAAATTATTATCGGGAGGAAAGAAACAATTGATCTTCCAGAATGGGGCATTACAGCTATCAATGCCAAAGTGGACACAGGTGCTTATAATTGTTCCATCCATGCATCTTCAGCAGTTGAAGTAGAAGTAGAAAACAAAAAGATGCTGGAAGTAATTCTACTTGACCCAGAAGACAAGGGGTATACTGGAGAAAAAATATACATTAGTAATTACAAAGTAAAGAAAGTAAAGAATTCCTTTGGCCACATTGAAAAAAGATTTTTAATACATACCACCATAACATTAGGAAACAATAACCTTGAGGTGGCCTTTACCCTTTCTGATCGTGCCAAAATGAAAAATGCTGTGCTAATAGGGAGAAAAATCCTTAAAGGAAGGTTTTTGGTAGACGTTGAAAAAGTGAACCGTGCTCCCAAGAAAAAAAATAAACGATAATGAAAATAGCCGTATTATCCAGAAATCCACAACTATACTCCACTAAGCGTCTCATGCAGGCCATCCGAGAGGCAGGCCATGAAGCCTTGGTTATTGATCACTCAGCTTGTGATTTGGTCATTGAGCAAACGGGACCTTATATCATCTATAAAGGTGAAAAGCTGACGGGCATCGATGCAATAATCCCCAGAATAGGGGCTTCAGTGACCTTTTACGGTACTGCCGTAGTCAGACAATTTGAATTAATGGGTGTATTTTCCGTGATTGAATCTCAGGCAATTGTTCGAAGCCGGGACAAGTTGCGGTCCCTTCAGATTCTATCCAGAGAGGGTTTAGGGATGCCTAAGACCGCATTTACAAATTTCTCTAAAGGTGGAGAAAAACAAATTGTAGAAATGGTTGGAGGGGCGCCATTAATTATAAAATTACTTGAAGGAACACAAGGTCTGGGTGTAGTTTTAGCTGAAACAAGGAAAGCTGGGCAATCCGTAATAGAAGCTTTTCACGGACTTAAAGCCCGAATAATTGTTCAGGAGTTTATCAAAGAAGCAAAAGGTGCCGATATTAGGGCATTTATAGTGAACAACAAAGTGGTTGGAGCCATGAAAAGGCAAGGAGCAGAAGGAGAATTTCGCTCCAACCTACATAGAGGAGGAAAAGCAGAGGTAATTAAGCTTTCACGTGCAGAAAAGTCAGCTGCCTTAAATGCAGCCAAAGCCCTTGGACTTTCCGTTGCTGGGGTAGATTTGCTACAATCAGATCGTGGCCCTTTAATCTTAGAAGTAAATAGTTCTCCTGGTTTGGAAGGAATAGAGAAAGCTACAGGAATAGACATTGCTGGAAATATCATTTCATTTATAGAAAATTCTGTCCAGAAAAAAAACGCAAAAAGGAAATCGGATTCGTAATGAAATCAATTAGAATAGGAACAAGAGGAAGTAAACTGGCTTTGTTTCAAGCCAATTATGTGGCAGATTTATTGACCAAAAATGGCATCACTACCACTATTGTACCCATTGAAACCAAAGGGGATAAAGTCTTGGATGTATCCATTTCAAAAATAGGAAGTAAAGGCGTTTTTACGGAAGAGTTGGAGGCTAAATTGGCGATCGGAGAAATAGACATAGCCGTGCATAGTGCCAAAGATTTGCCATCGCGTCTTCCTGATGGATTTGAGATTGTCGCCTTTACCGAAAGAGAAAAAGTAAACGATATAATCATTAGCCATAAAAATGATTTTCCAGACTTAAGTGACAGCAGTAAGTCCATCGTACTGGGCACCTCTGCCACCAGGAGGATCGCCACCTTAAAGTATTTTTATCCCCATGTCAAAACTGTTGACATTAGAGGCAACTTGCAAACGCGAGTAGCGAAAATGGAAAGTGGTATTTGTGATGGCCTTCTCTTGGCCTATGCTGGCGTACACCGTATGGGATACGATGCGCTTATCAAGAAAGAATTACCAATAACAGAATTCACTCCAGCAGTGGGGCAAGGAAGTATAGGGGTAGAAATTCATGACAGTTTGGATGCTAACCTTAAGTCCATCATAAAATCAGCCGTCAATCATAACAAATCGGCTACTTGCCTTAAAGCGGAAAGAAGCTTTTTAAGAATCCTGGAAGGTGGTTGTAGTATTCCTGCTTTTGCATTGGCCAGATGGGAAGGCGACACTTTGGTGCTTGAGGGTGGATTAATGCAGATAGATGGAAAAGAAAGACTCTTTGCTTCCTATAGTGGAACAGAGGAAGATGCGGAGCAACTTGGTGAAAGACTAGCTGAGGACATTAAATCACGTGGTGGAGACAAATTGTTGAAAGAAATTAAGCAAAGACTAAATGGCTAAACATTCATTTATAAGGATACTCACAGGTGTACTTTTTCTAATCGTTGCTGTTTCATGCGCTACTGAGAAGGACTACCTTATTACCTTTGATACGGAATATGGTAAAATGTATGCCATTCTATATGATGAGACCCCTGTACATAAAGAGAATTTTATAGACCTGGCCAGTTCGGGTAGGTACGATTCAACCACATTTTATAGAATCATTGAGGATTTCATGATACAAGGAGGGGATGTATTTAATAAGGAAGGTATAAATCCAGAAGATTGGTACACCCTGCCTGCCGAGTTTAATGAAAACTTAATCCACGAGAAAGGCAGCATAGCCGCCGCAAGGCAAGGAGACAACACCAATCCTGAAATGAGATCAAGTGGCTGTCAGTTTTACATAGTCGAAGGTAAGGTTTACGATGAAACAGCTTTAACGACCGATATAAGGAAACTTCAGCAAGCATTTTCCAAATATCTCCAACTTGACAGCAATTCAGAATTAAGAAATAAGTACAGCGAACTATATCAGAAAGGTGAATATGACAGCATAAATTCCCTAATGCTTTCCAATAAATTAGTACTGGAAAAATTTTTTAACTTAAATTTGGGATTAGACAAAAGAAAAAATCAGATTCAAGCCTATACTACAAAAGGAGGTACGCCTCATTTGGACGACACCTATACTGTATTTGGAAAAATAATAAAAGGTCTGGACGTTTTGGACGAGATAGCTTCCTTGGAGACAGCTGGAATTAATAAGCCGATTACACCCGTTTACATGAAAGTAAATGTAGCGTTAATATCAAAAAAGAAAATAGCTAAAGAATATGGATATCAATATCCTCAAAAATAATAAGCCAAAAATACTGATCACAGGGGCAAATGGTTTGCTGGGACAGAAGATCATAAAAGAGATACTTATTGAAGGAAAATACAACGCCATAGCTACTGGTAGAGGAAATTGTCGATTACCGACAGAATGGGGGGGGTACATTTATGAAGAAATGGACATTACCAAACTTTCAGACGTAATGGACGTGTTTAAAGTCTACAAGCCTGATTATGTCATTCATGCAGCTTCAATGACCGACGTAGACAGGTGTGAAGTAAACCGGCATGCCTGTTTTGAACAAAACATAGCAGCAACCATGAATATCATGAAAGGTAGCGAACATGCAAAATCCCACTTGATATTTATATCTACAGACTTTATTTTTGATGGCAAAAACGGACCATATGATGAATTGGCAAAGCCAAATCCGCTGAACTATTACGGCAAAACAAAATTAGACACCGAAGTTGCCGTTCAAGACTACAAATACAACTGGTCTATCGTCAGAACAAATTTGGTTTATGGAATTGCACACGACATGAGTCGGTCTAACATTATTCTTTGGGTCAAAAAAGGGCTGGAACAAAACAAAGAACTTAGCTTGGTTGACGATCAATTCAGGACCCCCACACTTGCTGAGGATTTAGCAAATGGTTGCCTGCTTATTGTAGAGAAGAATGCTACAGGAATATTTAATATTTCAGGAGACGAATTATTAACTCCTTACGATATGGCCATCAAGACGGCCAATTTTTTTGGGCTAAACACTGAAGGAATAAAGAAAACAGATTCTAGCATTTTCACTCAGGTAGCTACCCGGCCTTTAAAAACTGGACTCGATATTTCCAAAGCAAAAAATATTCTGGGTTTCAAACCTAAAACTTTCACAGAAGGGATTGCTATTTTAGCAAAACAAATTAAATTAGCTAATTATAAAATGTAAACATTTTTTTATTTTGAACCTCTATCAACTCACCCAATAATATGCAAAACGCTAGTAAGACACCCTCCCGCGGACAATGGGGCTCATCATTTGGTTTCATCATGGCTGCCGGTGGATCAGCCGTTGGATTAGGTAATATTTGGAGATTTCCCTACATAACTGGACAAAATGGTGGAGGAGCTTTCGTATTTGTTTACTTAGTTTGTGTCCTTTTGATAGGACTACCATTACTATTGAATGAAATTGCATTGGGTAGAAAATCTGGAAAAAACCCAGTTGGCGCTATCAAAGAAACGGGGGGAAACAGATTTTGGCAGTCTTCGGGGGTTTTATGTGTAGTTGTTTGTTTTGCGGTACTTAGCTATTACTCTGTAATCGCCGGCTGGACTATAGGTTATATATTTACTGAATTGATAAATTTACCTGTAGATTTTGAGGTATTTATTCAGACACCACTATACGTAGTCCCTCTCTGCATGATCTTTATACTGCTAACCATCAGCGTTGTTCTTGGAGGAATTTCTGGAGGAATCGAAAAAGCAGCAAAATTTTTGATGCCCATTTTATTTATAATAATCCTTCTCATTGCTGCCAGGGCAGTGACGCTACCTGGCGCATCAAAGGGGATTGAATATTACCTTTCTCCGGATTTTAGCAAAATAAATGGTAAAGTAATTTTATCTGCACTTGGTCAGGCATTTTTCAGTCTGTCAGTAGGCTGGGGTTTGATGATCACCTTTGGATCCTATCTCCCTAAAGGAAATAACATTATCAAGTCTTCCTTATGGATAGCAGGAATGGACAGTACTGTAGCACTCATGGGAGGCTTAATGATCTTCCCAGCACTCTTTGCATTGCTACCTGGAGTGAGTCCTGATGAAGGACCAGCTTTAGTATTCAATGTTCTACCGAGGGTTTTTGACCAAATTGAGCCATTTGGAAATATTATTGGCGGATTATTCTTCCTGCTTTTATTGGTGGCTGCTCTGACTTCAAGCATATCCATGCTAGAGGTACCAGTCGCCTATTTTATAGATGAAAGAAAATGGTCTAGAAAAAAAGCCACCTGGACATTGGGTATTGCTGCTATGTTTTTAAGTATTCCATCTGCTCTGGCATCAGTTAAGGGAAATTTCTTTAACCTTATCCACATCGACTTCTTTGGAAATGATATAATTGGCTTTTTCAACCTTATGGATTTCTTCTTTGGCACCTTGGCCATTGTGATAATATGCTTAATGTTAAGCGTTTATTCTGGATGGATTAAAAACGTTAAAGATTTTGCAACAGAGCTTACCATTGGGGCACCATCATTTGACGGATTTCCAAGAATAGCCTGGATATTTTTTATCAAATGGATATGTCCTATTGTGATAATACTTGTCTTGCTCAATATGGTCGGCGTATTTGGAGCACCAGAAGCAGCATGATTTTAACATTGCGGCTTTAGCATGCCTCAGGCTGATTTACAAAAATTAAAAAAAACTAAAAAAGGCAACCATAATGGTTGCCTTTTTTAGTTTTTTTAGTAGCCTATAAGCTCCTCCTATTGCATGATGAAATCACTTTCTGAGAAAGGCCAGGGATCTTGTTGTATAATCCGGTATAATAATTACCAGGTTCTTGGAAGGTCCTTATTATCATCCTCCATTCCTGAAGAAGAAGTATTTGTGTAAGTTCTTACCTGTGGTTTTGTAATAGGTTTAACCGGCACTTCCTTTTTCTCTGAACTCCTGTCGTCCAACATGGAGTAAAGCTCCTCTCTGCTCACAGAATTGATCTTGCTAGATTTAGAAGCGTCATCTACAGCGTTAGGCGAAACTACCTGTACACTGCTATTGATTTGAGCTCCTTTATGTATATGTATAGAACTGGTAATGATACTACCTGACACCTTTGCATTCGAAAAAACCGTGGTATCCCCTTTAATGTATAAATCACCTACCACTTCACCATTGATACTGATCTCTTCGGCAATTATGTCTCCAGTTATGGAAGCTTTTTCTCCAACTACCACTTTTTTATCTGTCCTAATACTCCCCACGAGTATACCATCTGCCCTGATATCACTTTTAGAAATAATATCTCCTGTAAGTTCAAACCCCAATGATAAAACGGTTACTTTACCTACATTGGCTTCTTTATTCTGTTGCTTGTTGGATCCAAATTTCATATTATCAATCTCCTTTATCTTGTTTAAAAGTAGTCAGTATTGTAGAGCTATTCCCTAAATCTAGTCCTACCGCTTTGTCCTTGGCCCCACCATTAATGGCCAAACTATTGAAGCAATAGCCTATAGACGCCATTTGCTCGGGCGATTCTGGAACGTGAACATTTAATAAGCCATCAAATTCATCCTTAAACAAATTAACAAGCTCACTGTAATTCGCTCCTCCACCTGCTAAATAAATATCCGCTGATTTAGTGAAATCGCTATCAGAAAATGCTTTTCTCAAAGATGGAGAAATTACATCATTGTAATATTGAGTGATTACCTGCTTTCTAAGTTCTTTCAGATCTAAACGTTTTCTGTTTAGAATAATTGTGCCTTCACTAAAATATTGATCGATCTGATGCTCTGTTTTTAGATCTAAATAATTGTCTTTTTGAAGCTCACGGGTAATAAGGTTTATCGCATATCTTAAGCCAAAGGTAGAAACACTGGATCTCTGAACCAAACCGCCTTCCGTACTTAAAATTGCTTCCATGGTACCATATCCCAAACTGATCATGAAAAAGTTTTTGGGCGCTTCACTGTAAAGTTGTCTTACAGCCATGCTACAACCCACAACCTCAGGAATAACAGCCACTCTATCAACTTCGACGGCCATTTTTTTCTTACCCCCACCGCCAAAGGTTTGGGTATCATATTCTATAATATGCTCATTTTCAAGAAGTCGGTAGGCATTTTCTTTAAACACCTGAAAAGTAGAGAAGGGGAAACCTGTGGTAACAGTGATCGGGCTACCTAATTTCTGAGAGGCCAATAGAAGACCTGCTTTTAAAAAAATTCTATAGTCATTCTCCTCAGGAGAACTATTTATATTTCTATGAGGAGATGTTCCTTCGGATAAAGCTAAATCCCCAACCAAATATCCTATGTTGTCGTGATATATCTTAAGCCCTGAAACTAAATCTCTTGCCACATTCCTGAGTTCGAGATTACTACTTTCCAATACACTTGGGTACTTTATTACTTCTATCATGGAAATTATTTTTATCCTTTTTTAAAACGGTTATCCTTTTTTCTTATAAAACAATCTCAAAAACTAACTGCTTACTATATGACCTTTCAAATTTACACCATAAAACTTAACGTTCAAGATCAGATGTCAGGACACAAGTAATAAACCTTATGTTTAAAGACAAATTAAAGGAACCTTAGCGAAATAACAAGCTTGATACTCAAGTTTATGTTCATTTTTTTGTAAATGGTTAAAAATAAAAGATTTTCTAACAAAGTTTAAATTTTTTATCCTGGTAAAAGCCGAAATTAACGTTTACTATTTGAATTTGATTAGTTTTGTTATTCAACCAAATCATAAATATTATGAGACGGATGCCAATCACAATCCTATTACTCGCCCAAATTTTTACCTTTTCACCATTATTAGCTCAAGAGTTTTCCATTGGACCCAAAATTGGTGTTTCCCAGGGAAATATTTCGGTCAATGGAAGTACTTTCAGTAGTGGAAACGATAAAATAGGTTATCATGCAGGCCTTTTTGCCAGACTTGGAGGCAACCATATCTTTATACAGCCTGAAGTTTTGTATACCAACACAGGTGGGGAATTTACCAGTACACAAGGAAACAATACCGTTAGCTACACTGCCGAATTTGATAAAATAGATGTCCCTATTATGGCAGGATTTAAAATTGCGAAATTCTTTAGAGTACAAGCAGGGCCTACCTTGGCATTTATCCTAAACAGTGATCTTTCTTCGAGTTCCACCCTTGCCGTAAAGCCGGACTATAAAAAAGCAACTATCGCCTATCAGGCAGGCATTGGTTTTGACATTGCCAATTTTATAATAGATTTTAAATATGAAGGTCCCTTGGGAAAACTAGCAGACACCTATGTCGGTCTACCTACCGATCAGAGACAAAACCAGCTAATTCTATCCCTTGGCATCCGGCTTTTTTAAAAAAGTCAGGTAGCTATTCATTTCCCGCTAAACTATCCAGGTATTGACGGGATTTCTGAGGGGATTTTTTAAATTCACTTGGTGTCAGACCTGTGATCTTTTTGAATTGGGTAGAAAAATATTGAACACTGGCATAGCCAAGTTTCCAGGCAGTCTGACTGATATTGAACTCTCCAAAACTTAACCACTCCTTTGCCTTTTCTATCTTTAACGCAATGAAATATTGTTCTATAGTCATTCCCTGAGAATTACTAAACAATTGGCTAAGCTGACCATAATCAACTCCCACTTTTTCCGTCAGTAATGCAGAAATAGGGGCGTTAAGTGCTGATGGGTCTTTCTCAAAAAGTTGTATCAAGGTGAATTTCACTGTTTCTACCCAAACCATTTCTCTGCTTTTAGCAATGGAAAAACCCAATCCCCCCAATTCTTTTTCAAATTGTTGAAGCTGGAAAGGCTGGAGTTCATGCTGGAGAACTACTGATCCGAGTTTCACTTCTTCAAAAGGAATCCTCATATCAATTAATACCTCCTTCACCGCCATGATACACCTGGGACAAACCATATTAGTAATAGGAATTGTAAGCATTTCTAGACAACAATGCTTTTGGTAAAAAAATTTCAAAAACTAAAGATGGCAACCCTGAGCAATACATTCTTAATAGAAGACCTAAACTTTTATAGTTTACTTGTGAATCAATCACGCTACAAAAGTCATTTTTTGACAAAAAAAAAGAGGCTGATAAATCAGCCTCTTTTTAGTAATTAGTGGTTAAGCGATTAGTACTTTTTAATTAATTGACAAAAATAAATTTGCCCTCTCCATTTTCTTCTACTATTTTAATGTCTATATTTTTCATAGACTCAAGGTTTGTAAACTTGAATTTCTTTCCAAAAGTTAAACCTGTTATTGCCTCTTCATAAATCAGGTGTCCATTGTCATAAATTTCTACCGATTTACTTGCACCATTTAGGTTACTCATAGTAAGCGCCAATGTCTTGTCATCTACTGCAATCATTCTAGCAAAAAAAGTTTTCTCAACTTCCTGAGAATCAAGAACAATATCAAAATCAGACAGCTTTCCATCTTTGCCATTGAAGACCTCTAACTGATAGCTTCCAATGTCCAATTTGTTCAAGTTGTAATTTTTGTAAAATACTTTTTCAGCATCGATTACATCTCTAAAAATAATTCTATTCGTTTTATCCTTGATGGCAACGGTCACCTTACCCTCAGGTATTTCCAGATATTTCAGTTGAAACTTGTTATTACCTACTTTTTCTAGGGTAACGATAGGATTCTCAACAGGTGCAGTGGCAAAAACTGTTGATGTTAATGTGAATGCGAGAATTGTAGCAATAATTAATCTCATGATCGTAAATTTTTAAAGGTATGTTAGCTTTAAAAACCTCTGCCAGGAACTTCCTAACATTTCTTTATTGAGGCTAATTACTTTGGGCAGGTAATTGAGCTAGAATTAGCAATCATTGGTCTGTGATATATTTTCATCTTCTTTTAATCAGTCTCTTGGATACTGCTTCAGCCCTGGGCTGGCAGTATTTCGCTTTTAGCTTGTATATGAACTGATAGTTCGGAAATTTCAATACTTCATAGAACCCTTTTGGCTACTTCTATTTTTATGACTTACGTAAGCATGACACAAATGTAATTGAGCAATAAATGAATTGCAAATATTTCAATAAAAATATGTTATAATTATTTTATACATAACATTTTGCCTAAATATTATGTATTCCTAAATTTCATTTCATATCAAAACAGAATCACAGTATTAACCTGCAGGCATATTTTAAACCATGTTAAAGCAAAAAATCAAAATTTAATTTTTTTTAGTTATTTTTAACACCATAAAAATCTATTTTAACATATTTTTTAATTAGTAAGGGTATTACACAAACCTAATCTTCTAATTTCAATCGATAAAAAACATTATACTCCCTTTCAACCAGCGGTTCAAGGTTATCATTAATGAAAATTTCACCCCTTTCGTTGGCAAAATCCAGCACACCATGAACAGGAAGTTCTTCCACCACCCCTATTTGTTTGCCGTCCTCAATTACCAGGTAAAAGGTCTTTACAAAGTTCTTTTTGGCTTCCTGGTACTCTGGTAAATCATTAACTCTTGAAGATTGTGCCATCAAACGTTCCAAAACATCTTCAGGAATCCTGGTTTTAAACTCCGCAATAATCCTATCCCCAACAAAGCTAAGCGCTGTAAATCGAGGATAAGAAGAAGTATACTCTGCTTCTTTAGCAATTTTTGGGATTATCTGAGGCCTATACTTATGCCTAAGGGCTACTTCATGTAAAAGAACAGGTTCATTTCCAGAAAAATCATAAATAAACAATTGATTACTCACTCTTGGGAGCACGGCCATCAGATGCTTACTTCTATGATAAGCAATAAATGGCTCTGAATTCCCTACATACTTCCGCTCTTTCCTTGGACCCCATGTTTCAGGGTAAGCATTAAACTGCTTGAGAAATTGATCTTTTACCCTATAGGTAAAAATCGTTTTTACGGAATCATAATACACAGGTTTGTCCCGATTCTCTTTGGACATAGAACCAGGATCAAAGAGATTGTTCTCAATCCCTATGAGCATCTCCTCACCCTCTTTTAAAAAACCGCTAAAAAAAGTTTGGTAAGAACTCATCGTCACCCCAAAAACACCTAAACTAATCGATTCTAACACTTTTGTTTTTTCACCATCCAGATTAAAGATTTGAAACCTGTATAAAATATCTTTAGCCGCAAATTTCTCTTCTCCCAAAAAATTATAACCAAAAGCGCCATTGGCCCCTATACTATTTGGCCCGTCTTCAAACACTTCGTAGTCTTTAATTACTTCTCCATTTTTACTGATCAGGTAAGGCTTTCTGCTTTTACTCCCTCTCATTAAAAAAAAATCCCCTGATAACTGCTGGTCATCCATACCCAGGGGCTCTAGAACATCCACTACAACACTGTCAACTAAGACAAAGGACATCTTACGCTCAGGGCCCTGCTCTTCCTCTGTATTCTTAGAGGAACAAGCACAAACAATCAATAGGGCAACAAAGGAATTTCGAAGGAATAACATTTGATAAATTTAAGTTTAAGTCTTTATCCGAAATATTAAAAAGCCATTCATTAACAACTAATTAATACAAGACACTGAAAGGATGCATTTAGAAAGGTAATTCTTTTGATTTCACCAGGCTTAATGTCAACCAACTTATGGGAGAATAAACCCGGATTATGTAATAGATTATCTATTGCATATTTCGGGTTAAAGCACAAAAGTACTTGAAATGAAATCACCATTTCTATATTTCAGGTTATAATCGGCCGGTATTTAAATAACGATAAACTGACTATGTCATAACAGCAAAAAGTAAATTATTATAATCCCCAGGGCCAGCTTATAATTAACAGGACCTAAAACAATCGTTATGATCTAAACATGTCTCTTCCATAAGAATACTGGAAGGGCCAAAAACACCCCCACAATGCTAAACACCAAGCCTCCAATGGTACCTATAGCCAATGAAAACCAAAAAATCTCGCCTTGTCCCTCCATTACAAAGGGAATCAACCCAAAACAAGTAGAGAGAACCGTCAATAAAATAGGCGTAGCCTTTCCTCCCACCGCTTTTAGCACATTTCGGTTATAGTTGCCTTTGCTACGGTTATTAAGGTCATTGACAATGAATATCGCAGCATTCACAGCCAATCCACCAAGCATCACAAAAGCAGCATATCCTCCCTGGTCAAAATAAAAGTCAAACAATGAAAATATCAGGAACAAGCCAATAAACGAGATGGGTATAATAAAAATGATATACAAAGGCTGCTTGAAATTTTCAAATAGAATGGAACAAATAAAGAATATCCCAACGATTAGCACCAATAACAGGCCATATTGTCTTTTGGCTTTGTCATAACTCCAATTATTGGTTTGTTTGCTTATTGAATAACCTATTGGCATGTTAGCTTTCATCTCTTCCATGACTTCGTCCAGGTACTCCCCTCCAAATTTTGCAGAGCCCATATAATCAAAGGACACCAGGCGAATATACTGCCGGTCCTCCTTATGAAGCGCATTGGTGGTTGTTTCCTTATTCAAAGAGCCAAAACCTGACACCTTGAAAATCTTGTCTTCACTCGATATCAAACTACTGTTTTCAAGATCAAACCTTGAGAACCGGTCTGATTTTTTTTCTTTAACCACAACCCCATATTTATCATTGTCAACCTCCAAAAACAAGGAAGGCTGCTCATGTTGAGACAAATCTTTGAGTGCATTTACCACCTCATATTGATTGGCTCCTGCCATGGCCAGTAATCGCTGGTCAAACCGCAAAACATATTCTTCTGTCTTTTTCTCGCTCCAACCCCGCCGTTCGTTGGTATTTACCTCCTGGATTCTTCTATGCGACAATAACTTTTCGGCCAAAATCTCTGACTGTCTTTCAAGTTCAGAATAATTATACCCTCTCAGTTCCGCTCGAAACGAAGGGATTCCATCGCCACCTGGCCCTACATAAAAGCCCTGTCCAACGCCATATATACTCCATCGAACACCACTCCAATCAGTTGACTTCATTGCGAGCTTTCCCTTAAGCCTGTAAGGCAAAGCAGAGGTTTCATGGGCTTCTTTAAAGGTGATTTCAATGCGTGCATTTTGTCCGGAACTTACTGTGGTAACAAATTTATCCACTCCTTCCACTCCTTTAAGGAAAACTTCAAATTCACCCATAATAAAGTTCATTTGCTCTAAAGTATTCCCAAATGGCAGGGTGGCATTGACATAAAGCCTGGTTCTTTCTGCCTCTCTATAGGAAGACTTTTCAAACACACCACGAACAAACATCCTGAAAGATCCGCCAAGAGACTTGTCCACATAGGGTCTAATCTCCTCCTGATAATAACTATTCCCCACCGTTTTGTTGTACCATTCATGTCCCTCCCAACTTGACGGAAGGTAAAACACAGGCAGCCCAAACAATAAAATCAGCATGACTATAAAAGTTTTTCTGAACTTTGCCGTAAACCCTATAAACCGACTAAAGCGAGAAAAAGCTACAACACGTTTTCTTAGCTGAGGCAGGGTAAGCCTTTTGATTGCTTTTTGCTTCTCTCCGAAAAGCAAATCATACATGGCCGGAGTAAACAATAAGGCGACCAGTAAAGAAACGCCGAGCATTACGGCTACTACCACAGAAAACTCCCCAAGGTTTCGCCTATCGTCTTCAGGTAATAAAAAGACCATTAACAATGCCACAATGGTGGTAAGTGAGGCTGCCAGAAGTGCTAAAAACACTTTTCTATTTTTATGCTTGTGCAAATGATCAATCATAATAATGGCATTGTCGACAATCAAACCAAAAGAAATGGTCAAGCCGGCCAATGAATACATGTGAATGTTCACTTTTAACAAGTAGAGTATAATCACTGTTAGGCTAACATTGACGATGATGCCTAAAAACAAGGTGAGTAAATATTTAAAATTACGGTTGATTAAAAATATAAATACCACCAAAATTAAAATAGACAATCCGGATCGTTTGTATATTTTCTTCAGCTCCTTATCGAGAAAGGAAGTGTCGTCAAACTCCAACCTGACATCAAACCCTTCCGGAAGATTCACTTTCGAAGCAGTCATTATTTCCTTTATCTTCTGGGCCAGCAGCACCTTGTTTACCCCATCCCTATTGGTAATGGTAAGGTTTACTGAATTGTTGCCATTGATCCTGTAGAAATTCTGGGGAGCTGATTCCTCGAGGGTAAGCGTCGCTACATCTTTGAGGTAAATGGCTTTCCCTTCCACCCTTCCTAATAATAGGTTCTCCAAAGCGGTTTTATCTGCGATAGACCGATCAATCTCCAAAAACATGGATTCACCTGAAACGTTCATCGCCAGGCCTGGATAGTTCCGACCAAAAGAATTCCGAATTCTACTCTCCAAACTGGACCTTGAAAACTTTAAAGATTGTAGTTTTTGAATGTCATAAATAACATATAAGTAAAGCTCATTTGCTCCACGAATCTCTATGGTTTCAATTTCCTCAACGCTATTTAATCCAGTTACAAGAATATCCTCAGCAATTTTCTTGATCTCAAAAGAAGCAAATGGCCCATTGATGCTATAGGTTAGAATAGGTTTTTTTTCCTGAATGCTCTTTTGTGAAGATTGGGTAACGTTCGGATAGCTAACCTTGCTGTCCAATGAAGGGAAAACCTGTCGGATCAATGCTGCGACTTCAAATTTTTTGTAGTCCATATCCGTGCGTTTGTCAAAACGCAATTGAATACTACCAGTATTGTATTGAGATACCGAAGTGGTTTTTTTCAACTCCGACAGTTGGGTAAATGCTCCTTCCAAAGGGGATGTAGCCAGCTTCTCCACCAGTTCTGGAGAGGCGTCACTAACATAATAACTGATATTTAATATTGGTTCCTTCTCTGGGGGATTGAGATCCACAGACAATTTGGGGATCAATGCGATTCCAATAATTGAGGCTACAAAAAAGAGGATTACTACTCGAAAAGGTGTCATTTCAATCCTTTATAGAAGTTAGCTACTAAACATTTATGTTCCATATGGGCTTGATTACTATTATACAATTTCATAAAAATAAAAAGCAACATAATCCTTTTCATCTTCTACTACAGGTTGATGTATATTACTATCAGCAAAAAGATGTCCGCCTTTAAATTTAAAGCGGACGTCAATATGCCCTTCCCATAATTTTTTATCTCCTTTTATAATTTGATAATAAGTAATTTTGTATTCTTTAACCAGTGCCATAAAATCCTCTCCTCCCAGCAAATCTTGTGGCAGGGCATCCACTTTATCCTGTGGTGCCGCCCCCTTATACCCAGTAAGGAAATAACCGTTGGATGTCGAAAAATGAACATATTCAGATCCAGCCAGCTCATTGAACACACCATTACCTAAACCTTCCACAGGAAATGGCTTAACCTGAACATATTTATCTGAGGGATTTAAAGCTACCTTGCCGAGTAATTTTAACCCGGGAAATGAATATTTGTAGATTTCCGGGGAATTGGAAAACAACAAAAACAACTCATCTCCCATCACAATGGAATGAGGGGCCGGTTCCCTGTATTTGCCCGGATGTTGGATGATTTGTGATTCCTTGGGAATATATTGTTCTGCAATAATTGCTTTCTTTTTAAGGTCATATACCGTCAAAAAAGGAAAACGAGACAAATAATCTTCTTGATCAAAAAAATCTTTAGCTTGATTGTCAGGGGACCTATTTGCAAATATTTTATCACCGACCAGCCGGATAGCAAGTCCGGCACCTAAGGAATGGGTATAAAGGTTGAATGATGCGGATTCTTTCTCTAAAAGATTAAATCCCAAATCATAGGTATAAATACCTCCAGAAAAGGGGAAAATCAAAATCTGGTCATCCCCATAATAATGTGCGGCAAAAAAATAGTTTCCAAAACTATCTTTCCCATCCGCAGACAGATTTTTGCTTAGAACAACATCACCATCTTCAGTAACACGTGAAAATTCTTTTCTTTGGTAATCATACATTAAGTATTCAGACCTGTCAGGCTTGATATCAATTATAGTCAAATTTCCCAAATAATCTACAATCAGACTATCTGTTACTATAAATTGCGGCGCATCATCTTCAGCAATGCCTCTCTCGTTGCTAGATGAGCAGGAGAATTGAGTGCATATCAGTAAAAACAGCACAAAATATGACCTTGCAAGATATCTCATGTTTATTGGTTCATAGGTTCATAAACGCTTGGACAATCGGATCAGGTTATAAATACTGACTGATTCAAGAATGATTTGCCATGTCAAACTTATTCTAATTTCGATACTTTTTGTTCGATAGGACCTTTGTCAAACATGGCCCCTCAGCCAAAACTGGTTAGCGTAATTCTATTAAAACTAAAAAAATAATTTGAAAATCAAAAATAATACCCTAATTATAAATCCGAAATCTATAATGGGAGAAAAGTAACTTACAGTGGCTGACTTTTAAGCCCTAATGGGCTGTATTGGTATTAAACAATTTCAGCCAAAAAAGGGCAATTATTCTAAACGAATAATTGCCCTTTAAACAATCCTAATATCAATAATTATCAGCCATTATTTGGCATAGTTCACTGACCTCATTTCTCTAATCACAGTTATTTTTATTTGGCCAGGATACTGCATTTCTTTTTCGATTTTTTGAGATATCTCAAAGGATAAATTACTAGCAGTAGTATCACTTACATTGTCTGCATCTACCATTACCCTTAATTCTCGACCTGCCTGCATGGCAAAGCACTTATTTACTCCCTCAAAGCTCAAAGCAAGTTCTTCCAGGTCTTTAAGCCTTTTGATATAGCTATCCATAATTTCCCTACGGGCTCCAGGACGTGATCCAGATATGGCATCACAAGCCTGAACAATAGGTGATAACATAGAAGTCATTTCTATTTCATCATGGTGAGCTCCGATAGCATTGATAACTTCAGGATGCTCTTTGTATTTTTTGGCGAGCTCCATACCTAGGATTGCATGGGGCAATTCTGCTTCTTCAGGGTACACCTTTCCAATATCGTGAAGCAAGCCTGCTCTTTTGGCCATCTTGGCATTGAATCCCATTTCAGCAGCCATGGTAGCACAAAGCTTGGCCACTTCTCTGGAGTGTTGCAAAAGGTTCTGACCATAGGAGGATCTGAAGCGCATCCTTCCAACCATCTTAATTAGTTCAGGGTGCAATCCATGGATTCCAAGATCAATACATGTTCTTTCTCCAATTTCGATAATTTCTTCATCGATATTCTTTTCGGTCTTGGCGACCACCTCTTCGATTCGTGCTGGGTGGATTCTTCCATCCTGAACCAAACGGTGTAGTGACAGTCTGGCGATTTCTCTTCTTACAGGATCAAAGCCTGATATTATAATCGCTTCAGGTGTATCATCAACGACAATTTCCACTCCTGTGGCAGCTTCCAGGGCTCTGATATTTCTTCCTTCTCTACCGATGATCTTACCTTTAACATCATCACTTTCAATATTAAACACAGACACGCAGTTTTCTATTGCATGTTCGGTCGCCGTCCTCTGTATGGTATCCAAAACAATTTTCTTGGCTTGTTTGGTTGCGCTTAGCTTCGCTTGATCCAGAATATCCTTAATATGTGAAGAAGCCTTGGTTGCCGCTTCATCTTTAAGCATTTCTATCAATTGCTCTCTGGCCTCTTCTCTGGTGAGTAGGGCCACCTTCTCAAGGTCTGTTATGCGTTGATGAGTAACCTTATCAAGTTCATCTTTGCGCACCTGAACGGCATGCAATTGGGCACTGAGGTTTTCTTTTTTACTATCTAACTCAGCTTCTTTGCGCTTAATTTGCTCCATTTCCTTAGAAAGGATCTGCTCACGTTGCTTGAGTTTATTTTCATTGGTGATAAGGATGTTTTTCTTTTTACCGACTTCCTCTTCAAATTCTGTTTTCAGCCTAAGGTATTTTTCCTTGGCCTCAAGGACCTTGTCCTTTCTTACCCCTTCTGCTGTTATTTCCGCCTCACGAACTAAACTTCTTGCTTTTTCGCGAGCCTCATTCTCAATTTTCTTACTGTTATTTTTAATAATGAATCCTGCCAGGACTGCCCCGATCAAAACGCCAAGTGCGCCGGATAATATAATGTATATTGAAATTCCCATAGATATATTTGAGTTTATCTACCGGATAGAATGGGTAACTGCGTTGTTGGGACGAAATAAACTACAATACATCAGAGCAATGATTCAAGATTTTGGTTAACATGCTGAAGCACTTGCTTTACATGCTCACTACCTTCGGTATGGTCATCCTTAATTTCAAGGAATTCCACCATGCAATCGAAAGCCACCATTGCCAGCAAATCCTGGCGATCCTCCAGACCAAATTCCTCTCTGTACTTTTTTATCTTATCGTTAATTAATTTCCCTACCCGTCTGATTCGGGCTTCTTCATCGGTTTTCACTTTCATGGGATATTCCCGATCCCCAATTTTAATTCTTATCGAAAGTGTATCCATATTATTCAGACAGGTAAGTAATAATTTTATCGATTTCTTTTATATAGTCATCAATTCTCCCCTTCAATTCAGCAGATGCTTTATTTTCTACCGGTATGTTTCTTACAATTTTACTAATTTTAATTTGATTTTTAAAATCTTCGAGTGCTTCTTCCTGGTCGGACAGTTTCTTTTGATAGACTAAAAGTTGATTTTTGAGGGCATTATTTTCCTGTTCAAGTAATCTTACCTTTTTTTCTACCTGTTCAGATAGGGTTTCTAATTTTTGAAGCTCCTCGTAAACCTTCATATTATTTTCTGATCAAAGCACCGGCATTTTTTTCGAAGGTGTGCATTAATTTCCCCATCGTTTTGTCTATAACCTTGTCAGTAAGGGTTTGCTGGTTGTCTTGTAGGTAGAAACTCAAAGCATAGGCTTTCTTTCCTTCCTCCAATTTATCCCCTTTGTACATGTCAAAGACATTAATTCTTTTCAATAATTTACCACCAGCTTTTGTTGCCATTTGCCGAATCTCATCAAAAGTAATCTCCTGATCAATAACAAGAGACAAATCCCTTCTAACCTCAGGAAACTTTGATATTTCTTGAAATTTACCCTGAGATTTAGCCAGTTTGCTGAGTCTTTCCCAATCTAGCTCTGCAAAATACACTTCCTGCTTCACATCAGCTAACTTACAAACATCAGGGGCAAGAAGGCCTATGCTCCCTAAAGGCTTATTATTTACTATCAACTCTAAACCGAATGAAAAAGGACTCGACTCCACAACGTTAACATCGGGCTGAGGGATGTTTAGTTTTGTCAATAAGGCCTCCACTATGGCATACAAATCTGTAAAATTAACTGGCTTTACGGCATTCATCCAATTTTCACGGGTAGAATTACCTGTCAAGAAAAAGGATAGCTTTTTCCCTTCATCATAACCTTCTGAAGCCTTCGCATACACCGACCCAAATTCATATAATTTCAGATCCTTCTGTCTCCTGTTGATATTGTGGGCCAAAACTTCCAAACCTGTAAACAATAGGCTTTGACGGAGTACACCAAGGTCCTCACTTAGCTTATTCAAAATAACAACATCCTTTTCTTGTTCCAGAAAAGGTGCCTTGTCCGCATATTCTGACTTTGTAAGAGAATTGGTCAATATTTCACTATAGCCTATGCCTGCAAGCATTTCTGAAACCCTGTATTGTAATTTATTGGTGTCTTTTTCAGGATGCTCCGCAAGGAAGTCTGCTTGATAATTTTCCTTCAGGGGTATGGATTCAAAGCCATAAATTCTCAGGATTTCCTCAATGATGTCTGCCTCTCTGGTCACATCTACCCTATATGGCTTTACTATGGCTACAAAACCAGCCTCAGTTTCATTGCTTACTCTTATCTCTAATGCTTCCAGAATTTGTTTAATTCTCTCCTTACCAATTTCTTGTCCGATCAAACGATTGACATGTTGATAACTGACAGGGATTTCGAAATCTGCAACCGGCTCAGGATAGAGGTCCACAATTGGGGAACTAATAACAGCTCCTGTTAGCTCTTTGATTAGCAAAGCAGCCATTTTCAATGCGAAAACCGGCATGTTTGGATCTGTTCCTCTTTCAAAGCGAAAAGAGGCATCTGTTTTGATTCCATGAAATTGAGCGCCCTTCCTTACCACGTCTGTACCGAAACAAGCGCTTTCCAGAAATATTGCAGTGGTTTGATCACTTACACCAGAATCAAGTCCACCAAGTGTACCTGCAATACAAAGCCCTTTCGAATTGTCACAAATCATCAACTCCTCCCCAGACAGCGTTCTTTCTTTACCATCCAAAGTGACGAATTTCGTTCCGGCTGGCAATCGTTTAACCTGTATTTCATCCCCTTGAATCTTTGCTGCATCAAAAGCGTGAAGGGGTTGACCAAGGTCGTGTAGAATAAAATTGGTAATGTCTACTACATTGTTGATGGGCTCTAGCCCGATGGCTTTAAGGTAATCCTGAAGCCATTTGGGCGATGGGGCTACTTTTACATTACTAAGTGTAAGGCCTGAATACCTGGGACAATCCTGGTGGTCCGCTACACTTACTTCAATAATCCTGTCCGAGTTATCTATTTTGAATGCATCTACATCCGTCAGAACAAGGTCCTTGTTTAAAAGTGCCTTTAAATCTCTGGACACTCCCAAATGTGATGCTGCATCCGCACGGTTTGGAGTTAAACCAATCTCTAATACTTCTATTTCTTTAATGTCAAACAACTGACCTACTCCACTTCCATTGGGAAGGTCTGTAGCTAATACTAAAATGCCCTCATGTCCTGTTCCAAGGCCTAATTCATCTTCGGCACAGATCATCCCTAAAGAAACCTCTCCTCTGATTTTGGCCTTTTTAATTTCAAATGATTCACCAGATGAAGGATACAACGTGGCTCCTACTGTCGCCACTGGTACCTTTTGGCCTTTAGCTACATTAGATGCACCGCAAACAATGGGCACTATCTCAGTCCCTATATCCACTGTGGTAAGGCTAAGTTTATCTGCATTGGGATGAGGCTCACAGCTCAGCACTTCCCCTACTACTATGCCTTTAAGGCTTCCTTTTATTGATTCGTATGTCGATATTCCTTCTACTTCCAGGCCTCCTGCAGTAAGCAAGTCGCCAATTTCTTTAGTAGATTGATCGAATGGTATATAATCTTTGAGTCGATTGATCGAAATTTTCATTATTACGGTTTTGACTAAGATACAAATTTACAATAATTGACCTCTACTGAAAGATTATTTTTCGTAATTTTTCTCCCCTGCCCTAATGGGGATATCCAAAATATTTTCTCTAGGTGGGATGGGGCAAGCAAAATCAGGATTATAAGCACAATAAGGGTTATATGCGAGGTTAAAATCAATGGTAATAGAGGAAGACCCATCTTGGCGCAGATTGATATATCTACCACCACCATAAGTTTCCTCAGTACTTGTCCCGTCAGCAAATGCTAAAAAAAAGTTTCTTAAATCAACTTCATCTTCAGCTTGCAACAATAAAAGTTTGATTGTTTCACCATTGAGTTCAAATTCCACAAAGGAATGCCTGATGTATCTTTCCAGGGTGCCGTCTGACATGGGTATTTCCACAATTCTTTTGTTGGGAACCGGCACAAGTCTTCCCCTCACCTTAAAAGAAGGATCTATTGGAAAAAAATCCAATGAATCAAGTGCTTTTTTTTGCTCTTCCTTTAAAGGGGAATCAATATTAAACTTCAAAAACTTAAACTGACGCTCTCTTTCCGCTTTAATATTTTCAATATAAAGTTCAGGATCAGTAGTACCAGTAAAGGTATAGATCAGAGAACCAAGGACTACCGTACCTACTAAGGCCAGCAATAAATAATTTTTATTCATAGTAATTTAGATCATGCTTTCATCTGCAAAGCTAAAATAGCCAACATCTGTGAAAATCACATGATCTAATACGGGAAGCTCTAAATTTTTACCAACCAGACATAGTCTTTTGGTAAGACCAATATCGGCAGAAGACGGCTTTAAATTCCCTGAGGGATGATTATGCACCAAAATAATAGCACTTGCTAAATATTCCATACCAAATTTAAAAATCAATTTAGGGTCTGCTATTGTGGCAGAGGTTCCTCCTTGACTAATCAATTGCTTTTTGATGACCACATTGCTGCGGTTTAAAAACAAAACGTAAAAATACTCGACTGCCTCATCAAGCAATTCTGGTCGCATAAGCGCATATACATCCGCCGAAGAGGTGATTTTTGCTTTTTTCTGAGGCTCTGCCCCCTTCCTTCTTCTACCGAGCTCTAAAGCGCTCACTATGCTTATGGCCTTGGCCTCTCCTATCCCTTTAAATTTCTTTAAATCATTTACAGACAACCTTGCCAATTGAGCCAAATCATTGTTTACACTTTGTAAGATGTACTTGGAAAGGTCTACGGCGCTGAGATTTCGGGAGCCCGAACCTATCAAGATGGCGATTAATTCCGCATCTGTTAGCTGGGCCTTACCTCGTAACAATAATTTCTCTCGGGGTCGATCCTCCTCAGCAAGGGCAGATATCCTGATTGACCTGTAATCATCCATAGGCAAAAAACGAATAGATTCAGTTGACAAAAAAACTTCGAAATCGGCATTGTTGGTTAGCGTTGATTCCTAAACTCCTGATTAGATAGGGAATACCCACTAAAAATAGGAAAAAATAGGCATAAAAAAAACCCTACTGAAAAGCAGGGTTTAAATGTTTTATACAAACAGACTCTTATAGAGCGTTAACAAACTTGGTCAATTTAGACTTTTTGTTCGCAGCGTTGTTCTTGTGAAGAACGTTTTTCTTTGCCAGTCTGTCCAACATGGATGTAACCTGGTTTAAAAGTTCCTGAGCTTCCGCCTTGTCTTCAGTGTTTTTCAATCTTTTGATGAAAGTCCTGGTGGTTTTGGCCTGGTACCTATTTCTTAACCTTTTGGCTTCATTTGCACGAATTCTCTTTAAAGCCGACTTGTGATTTGCCATATTATATATAATTAACTTTTCCTTTTTTGCTTCTATTGGATCGCAAATTTAGCAGTTTTATTTTTAATTGCAAAACAATTAATCAAATATGGCCAAATAGAAGGTTTCGAAATCTACAATTTTTTCACTATTTTGAGTTTGTGATAGTGTATTCGTAAATGAATATGAAAACAGTACTATTTTTATTCCTTTTGCTAAGCAGTGGCTTTCAAGAGCTTACTGCATGGGGCTTTTATGCCCACAGGTTGATCAACAAGCAAGCTGTATATTCACTTCCTCCGGAATTGATGGTTTTTTTCAAACCACACCTAGGCTATATTTCTGATAAAGCCGTCAACCCAGACAGAAGAAGATATGCCGTAAAAGGGGAGGCTGAAAAACATTATATTGACTTAGATATCTATGGTGACAGTGCTATTTACAAACTTCCCCGATTCTGGGCAGAAGCCAAAGCCATACATGGTGAAGACAGTTTGAGAAAACACGGAATATCGCCATGGAGCACTTATCAGACGTTTCAAAATCTTATTTACGCCTTTGAAAAAAAGGATACCCAAGCCATTCTTAGATTGGCTGCTGACCTTGGCCATTATTTGGGGGATATCAACGTGCCCCTCCATAGCACAAAAAATTATAATGGTCAGTATACCGGCCAATATGGAATCCATGGATTTTGGGAAAGCCGACTTCCTGAATTGTTTGCTAGCGAATACGATTTCTTTGTGGGCAAGGCGAGTTACCTTGATTTTCCCCAAGACGAAATATGGAAGGCGATAGCAACTGCCCATTTTGCGTTGGACTCCGTCTTTGGTTTCGAAAAAGCATTGACAAAGGAATTTCCTGAGGATAAAAAATACAGCTATGAAGATCGGGGAGGCATTACCACCAGGGTGTATTCAAGAGAATTTAGCAATGCCTATCATCAAAAGCTAGGCGGGCAGGTCGAGCGTCAAATGAAAAATACGGTAAAGCTAATTGCTGATTTTTGGTACAGTGCCTGGATTTTGGCAGGACAGCCAGAACTGGGGTACCTGGATCCAGACCGGATCCAGGTACCCCATGAAAAGGACAGTATCTACGTCCCCAATGATTCATTACAAAACATCAGAGAGCACAAGACCTTTTTTATTTTTCCAGAATCATTTTTTTGGAGGAATTCAGGTAAGCCTTTATACTTCTTGCAAGCTTTTCAAAAGTATTGCGAAAGACGTCCTCGTTTTCTTCCAGTAGGGTAACTCTAAAGCCTCTCAAATCAGAACAAAATGAACTTACTGGAACTACACAAATTTTTTCAGAGGCTAGCAAATTATAAACAAACCTTTTATCATTTGGCATATCCTTTTCTTCAAGCCACTTGTCCAGAAGTACCTTTATCGCCTTGTCCTCCACAGGAAGAAATTGATCTTCGTCTAATACCCCCTCATCGAAAATGACTGTGTTGTAAAATGCCCCTTTCGTTTTGTTAAACTTAATGCCTTCGACATTTCCTAAAACCTCTTCCATAATCCTACTTCTGGTTCCTATGGCGGCATTGGCTGTCACCCTGTATTCCTTATAGGCAGGGTGACTCATGATTTTAGGTATGGCAAGCTGGGGCAAAGTGGTAGAACACACTTCTATCATTTTGGCATTTTCCAGCGTAACACATAGTTTCGTGAATTCTTCGGAAGTATGCTTGTTATAAAACTCCATCCAGCCACATCTGGACCCAGGCCATGGAAATTCTTTTGAAATCCCTTTTAACGAAATACCAGGCAGGTCATTTCCGAGAATTTCAGCCAGACTTATGGCCTCATAACCATTGTAAGTAATGTTTTGGTAAATTTCGTCTGCAATCAGCAGTAGATTAAATTCTCTGGCAATCTCAACAAAACGATCCAATACTTCCCTTGGGTAAACCATCCCAGTAGGATTGTCCGGATTAATGATAAGGATACCCACTACGGAGGTATTGTATTTCACCTTATTGTATAAATCCTCCATATCAGGATACCAGTTGTTGTCTGGATCCAATTTATAGGTAAGTGGAGCGGAATTGGCATGTGCGGCTTCTGCAGAGCTGTGGGTAGAGTAAGCAGGTGAAGGACCAATGATCCTCGCTGTGGGGGTAAGAAACTGGTACAGTTTGGCAATACCATCCCCCAGGCCATTGAAAAACAAAATGTCTTCAGCACCAATTTTAACACCGCCTTTTTCGTTGTTTAAATCTGCCAGAAATCTCCGGGTGGCTGGCATACCTTTGCTATCTGCATAGCCATAGCTGTGATCGTCCTGAACGAGTTCGGAAACTATTTCCTTCATCCAGGCTGGTATGGTATTGTTTTTCTGTATAGGGTCCCCTATATTCTCCCAGGTAATGTCATACCCGAGTTCTTCGATCATTCTTGCCTTTTTGACAATTCCTCTGATCTCGTAATTCAATTCTTCGGCGCCTGGGCGCAATAGCAATTGTCTCATCATATTCAAACGCGATGCTAGCTTTAAAACACAAATAAACGAAAAAGGGAAATAAACTGGGCGATAATTTGAAAAAAGGAGGGCTTATAAGTTCAAACTTTTATTTATAGCTGGTTACTGGCCCTGAAAACTGGCCCTTCAGCCAATTGAAATCAAGCCCCCTTCACCTCGTTTTAGTGCCGTCCACCGACTGACTACAAACCAATTCTAAAATTTCTTAATGCATTGTTGAAAACATACATTCTATTGCTAACTGAAAAAAAATCAAAACCAACTTTAGCTTCCTTGCTAGCCAGGTATAAAAAAAATCCCTTTGCTGCATCAAAATGCAACAAAGGGAAAACACCAGTTTATGGTACTTATTTAAGTTTTTTGTATTTAATCCTTTTTGGCATTAAATCACCTAAACGCTTTTTCTTGTTTTCTTCGTAATCTGAGAAATTCCCTTCAAACCAATAAACACTACTGTCCCCTTCAAATGCTAGAATATGCGTACAGATCCTATCCAGGAACCAGCGGTCGTGAGAAATAACTACTGCACAACCTCCAAAATTCTCCAATGCTTCTTCCAAAGCTCTTAGAGTATTCACATCCAAATCATTGGTAGGTTCATCCAGCAACAAAAGGTTGCCTCCTTTTTTCAAGGTCATGGCCAAGTGAACACGATTTCTTTCACCACCTGACAGCACACCGACTTTCTTACCCTGATCAGATCCTCCAAAATTAAAACGGCTTACATAAGCCCTTGAATTCACTTCTTTATTTCCCAGTTGTACAAACTCATTCCCATCGGAGATCGTCTCATATACTGTTTTATCAGGTAATAGGGTATCATGTTCCTGATCAACGTAAGCGATCTCTACGGTCTCCCCAATTTCAAAATGGCCGGCATCAGGTTTTTCTTCTCCAGTGATAAGGTTGAAAAGCGTGGATTTACCTGCACCATTTGGGCCAATCACCCCCACTATACCTCCCTGAGGCAGGGAAAACGTGAGGTCGTCAAATAGCAATTTATCCCCAAAGGCTTTAGAAACACCTTTTACCTCAATCACTTTACTTCCCAATCTTGGGCCCGGTGGAATGTACAATTCAAGCTTGGATTCCTTTTCCATGGCGTCTTGACCTACGAGTTTGTCATAAGCATTTAACCTGGCCTTTCCTTTAGATTGCTTGGCTTTAGGAGACATTCGTATCCATTCCAATTCTCTTTCGAGCGTCTTCTGCCTTTTCGATTCTGTCTTCTCTTCCTTTTTTAACCGGTCTTGTTTTTGTTCCAACCAGCTGGAATAATTCCCTTTCCAAGGAATCCCCTCTCCTCTATCCAATTCAAGAATCCAACCAGCGACATTATCCAAGAAATAACGATCGTGGGTTACTGCTATTACGGTTCCTTTATAATTCTTTAAGTGTTCTTCCAGCCATAGCACTGATTCTGCATCCAGGTGATTGGTAGGTTCATCAAGCAACAACACATCGGGTTCCTGTAAGAGCAAACGACAAAGCGCCACCCTTCTTTTCTCACCACCTGACAAGTTTTCTACCATTGCTTCAGCAGGAGGAAGACGAAGGGCATCCATGGCTTTTTCAAGCATGGTCTCTAGTTCCCAGGCATTTACTGCATCTAGCTTTTCCTGAACATCTCCCTGCTTATCGATCAATTTTTGCATGGCATCCGGATCATCCATCAGACCAGGATCCATGAATTTCTCATTGATGGCTTCAAATTCTTTAAGCAAATTAACTGTTTCACTTACAGCTTCTTCAACAACCTCTTTCACTGTTTTGGCAGGGTCCAATACTGGTTCTTGCTCCAACATCCCTACTGAATAGCCATCAGACCATACTAACTCTCCTTGAAATTCAGTTTCCGTTCCTGCAATAATTCTTAGCAAAGAACTTTTCCCTGAACCATTAAGTCCAAGTACACCGATTTTAGCACCATAAAAAAACGAAAGATAGATATCTTTAAGTACTCTTTTCTGTGGAGGGTACACTTTTGAAACTCCCGCCATAGAAAAAATTATTTTTTCATTACTCATGGTTTATTTTCGTTTAATTTAAACGGTAAAGATGGTAAAAAATCGGCTTTCTTAGGATAAATGGAGCATATTTAATTAATTTGCAGAAATCCATACCGCCACTAAAAATTTACAACCAATCTTTTGATCATGACTGAGCATCCATTTGGATATATTATAGAAGGTAAAATTTATCTGAAAGGCTTTTTAGGCCAGAAAGACCGTGTGATAGGAGAGGTAAAAGAAGATGAAGCCTCCACCTTTCGTTATTTTGAAGATAGATTTGAAGCCGTAAAACAAAAGGTAGAAAAACTGAAAAGCGACATTGAGGAAAACCAAAATAAGGGCTCTTTCCTAATGAAACTTATTCACCTTAAATCATCTCTGTTGACTTTTGATGGATTGGGGGATTTCCCTGCCCTGATAAAGGAACTCGAAGCACAGGAAGCCATTTTAGAAGAAATCATCCAATCCAACAGGCAAAAAAACCTGGAGATAAAAAAAGAACTTCTCAAAGAAGCGGAGGCCTATAAAGAAAGTACCGACTGGAAAGAAACATCGGAAATTTTCAAGGAGCTGAAGCTAAAATGGCTAAAAACCGGGCCTGTAGAGAAAGAATTAGAAGAAGAGATAAACGAAAAATTTCAAGGTATCTTAGACGTCTTTTACGGCAATCGTAAAAATTATTTCGATGGTTTGGCTTTACAGGCAGAGCAAAACATCAAAGTTTATGAGAACCTTTTAGAACAAGCGAGAGAGGCGCACGACATGGCAGATGTAAAAACTGCTTTTGAGATCAGTAAGCGAATTCAAAAAGAATGGAAAATTTCAGGTCGGGTTCCAGCCTCAAAACGTCAGCCCATTTGGGATGAGTTCTCCAAATTAAACAACCGCATTTTCAGCAAGTTCAAACGAATGAGTCAAAATATCCCGACAATTAGTCCGGGGCTTATGATTAAGAGGATTGAAAAGTGGGCTGAAGAAATGAGGCAAATGTCAAAAGGAGAGGTGAACGAGTACAAAGTCAGCCAAGCTAAAAAACTGCAAGCTGAATGGAAAAAACTTCCTCCAAAAAAACCGAGGAATGCACAACAAAGTATTGGCTCTTTCGTATTCTTTTCAGAAATCATTTTTGAAAAATCTTTTCTTGACAATCTTTGCCACTCTAAATATGAGGGTTTCGCTGGGAAATCTGAAGAGGAGCAGAAATCCTTAAAAGTAAATTTATTAAAAGACCTTATTGCCAGGGATCAGCGAGAGCTAATTACTGTTACAGAAAATGCTGAAAATTTCAGAAGCCAGGAGGGTGAATTTGATCACATCATGCGGAAAAAAATTGCTGCCCACAAAAGAAAGGTTGATGTCAAAAACAGTATTTTAAAAGAACTTACAAACAATTAATCCGTAAATGTTTTAGTTTAGGAAAGTATTTCTATTTTTGCACCCCTTTAAGGGGATCTTTAAATTTGTGTAGATTATGTATTGGACTTTAGAACTTGCCTCCTATTTGGAAGACGCTCCGTGGCCAGCCACCAAGGATGAGTTAATTGATTTTGCTATTCGCTCTGGAGCACCTTTAGAGGTTGTCGAAAACCTCCAAGAGCTCGAAGATGATGGTGAACCTTACGAAAACATTGAGGAAATATGGCCTGACTATCCGACAAAAGACGACTTCTTCTTTAATGAAGACGAATATTAAGCACTAAGCCTTCTCTTTTAAAAGTGAAGGCTTTTTTCGCCACTTATATCCGTAAAGCCTTTTTTAGCTTCACCATTCCTTTTTTGCTGACAGGTAATTGTGTGCCGTCTTTAAGAAATACCAAATAGTTTTCTTTTTGATAGGGTTCTATTTTATTTATCGCTGTGATATTTACCAGGTGAGATCGGTGAATGCGAATGAAAGCTTGTGGATCAAGCATTTTTTCGTAGTAAGCCATCGTTCCTAATTTCAGATAGGACTTTCCCTCCGAATTGATCTTAACATAATCACCGTCGGCGCTAAAGGAAGCTAAATTAGAGACATTTAACACTTCTATTTTATTTCCTGTCTTCACAACGACTCTTTTTAAAAAGGCATCTGTGGAGATATCTTCCTTTACTCTGGCTAGCTTGGATTGAGTATCTGATGGATGTTCCTCAGTAACACTTACCCTCTGAATGGCCTGAGCCAACCTGTCCTTGGAAAAGGGTTTTAAAAGATAATCTATAGCCTGCAACTCAAAAGCCTTTATTGCATAGGTATCGTAGGCAGTGGTGAATATTACTTTGGGTGGATTCTCCAAAAGCTCCATTAACTCAAATCCTGTAATTTTAGGCATTTGTATATCCAAAAATATCAGGTCAGGTTTAAGCTCCCCAATCCCCTTGAACGCCTCAAACCCATCATTGAATTTACCCAATACTTCTATCTCAGGAAAATCCTCCAAATATTCCTGAAGTAAATCTTGTGCCAATGGCTCATCATCAACAATCAAACAACGTATCATTTTAGTTGGGGTATCTTTAAAGTGGCTGTAAACTGGCCGTTACTTTCCTTATAGGCAAGTAAATCTTTCCGACCAAAAATAAGAAATAACCTTCTTTGAAGACTTTCCAAACCAAAGCCGGTACCGGAGGCATGACCTGATTCGTCTCCACATGGGTTTTTCACTGTTATTAAGAGATCACTGTTTGCCTGACTGACATCAATTTGTATTAATATATCACCCGTCACACCATAAAGCCCATGTTTTACAGCATTTTCTACCAAGGCCTGCACCATGAGGGAAGGCAATTGTAAGGAGGATACGTTCTCAGGTAAATTGATTGCATAACTTAACCTGTGACCAAACCTGATTTTCTCCAACTTCAGGTATTGACCAATAATCTTCATTTCCCTTGCTACAGGTTCCCACTTCTTTGGATCCATCTTGAGGTTCCCTCTATAAAAATCCGCAAGCCCTTGAACCATCTCACGGGCTTTCTCAGGATCTCTTACCAATAAGGCATTAATGGAGTTTAGACTGTTGAAAAGAAAATGAGGTTGCATTTGCTGACGCAAGTAATGGAGTTCGGCATCAGTGGACAACTTCTGGCGGGACTCCTCTTGCTGAAGCCTATTGAAATCTTTGGTGCTGGACTTATTTGATAAAATAATAAGCCCTATCAAGTGAAACAGCAAGGTAGCTACGGTCCCCCTTATAAGTATTGAAGCATCGAATAAGGAAAGTGACCCTGGGTAATCCAACCAATTGGCTTCCCATATCAAGCGGTTCGAAAAGGTAAGTGTGCCAGCTATTGTAAGAGCAAATAAAATCGTCGGCCAGCTTTTAATCTTTCCAACAGGATAATAATTTAGCATTAACTTTATAAGAAAAGCGCCTATACCAAATGTGATAGTGCTAAGAATGGCATCAGCAATGCTCCATTCTAAATTACTTTGCCAATAGAAAGTGCTTCCAAAGACCCCTGCATAGACCATCAAAAGAAAAATCACATGATCTCCAAAATTATCATTGATCAAAAAGGATTCATGTGATTTTTCCATAGGGTCCTAAATTTTAGTAGGAAGATATCTCTATTCCTCCAAATATTACTGATCCCGTAAGGATCAATCTCTTGTCAGCATTTTGAACGTTCCCTTGCTGGGTATATCTTTTATCATCTATACCTGCTGCCAAATTACTCACGCCAATCTGAACATCCCAATGTGGAGGTACAATCAATTTCAACCCACCAAAGGCAACAGACACTTTCAATACCGCCTGACCTTGAATGTCCGCATGCATTAAATCTATATCAGCTCCACCAAAAACACTGGTAACTTCTCCGCCTTTAAAATCCTTGGACATAACCTTACGCTTAATCCCAGTAAGAAAGGCATCTACTTTAATGTAATTAATTCCATCCTGACCAAAAACACCTATACCTTCCGCTGTACCTTGGTCAAAACCCTTTTCCCATCCTTCCATATTAAAAGACTTGTTCCTGTTTTTCTTAACAATGATATACAAGCCCAATAAAATTAAGCCTATAGGGAATATTAAAGGCCCCATATGAAAGGGTAGGAACATCGTATCTTTTAAGAGAAAGAAACCTCCTATTAGGATCAAAACCACTGAACCTGTATTCTGAAACCTGTTCTTATAGCCCGAATAAATCCCGATAGCGATTAAAATCATCGGCCATGAAAAAATCCAATACGGGATAAAAAAGCCCAATTGCTTTAACAAAAGGAGTGATCCAATAACTAAAATTATTACACCTAGTGCAAAATTTCCATTTCTTTTTCCATTCATAACATTTGTATTTATTTGATGGATTAAAGGTAGGGTTACAGCGATTCAATAAATAGACCAGTTCGACTAATGAAAAAACTTTGCCGATAAACGACCTGATTTTACTGTTAATCAGCTTTTCTTTTACGTTCTAATAAATAGTCTGCATAACTCAAATCTTCAGGCGTGGTTAACTTGATGTTTTCATGATTTCCAGCAATCAAATGCACCTTCCACCCCATGTTTTCATAAACTGTTGCGTCGTCCGTAAAAAAGGGCTCTTCATCTGTAAGAAAAGCAGCTTTTATTTTTTTTAGCTGAAAAGTCTGTGGCGTCTGTACCAGCCTGAATTCATCCCTGTTTTTAAACTGGGAGATTCCGTTGGCATAGATCCTTCTAATAGAATCTTTTAAAGTCACCACGGCAATGGCACTTCCATGTGTCGCAGCCCCCTCAAAACTTTCCTCGATCACCTCTCTTGAAACAAATGGGCGTACGCCATCATGAATGGCCACCAGTCCCTCTTCTGTAGTAATGCTGTCAAGTCCATTCTGAACCGAGATAAACCTGCTAGCCCCTCCTATCACCAGTCTGTGCGGTAGGTTAAAACCAAACTTTTCGCACAAACATTGCCAATATTCGAATTGACTTCCCGGCAATACTAAAATCAAGTGTAGGGCAGGGTCATAGGCATTAAATACATTTAAAGTATGCATCAATACTGGCAATCCTCCAATGGGCAAAAATTGCTTGGGTATTTCTCCTCCCATCCTCACTCCTGCTCCTCCTGCTACTAAAATGGCATATTTCGCTTGTCCCTTTTCCATGGTTTCTATTAACTGACCAATAGTTTAGAACAAACCAAAGCAGAAAGCACTTCCGTCTGCCCACCATAGGAGACTTTCATGTTTTTATCATACGTTTCCACCTCCAGAATTTCTACCTCCACACCCAAAGCCAACCCTTTGCTATTGAGGTATTTCAAAAATTCATCGGTCGTTTTGCTTAATGCCTTCAAAGTTACCAATTCCTGCGGTTGGCAATCTGAAAGCAAGCGGAATTTCTGTGTGGCAATTTCTCCATTACTAGTGGGAATCGGTGATCCGTGAGGATCTCTCTCTGGAAAGCCTAAAATTTCATCCATCCTGTCAAAAAATGCAGTGGACTGGATATGCTCCAATTGTTCTGCTATTTCATGTACCTCTTCCCATCCAAACCCCATTTTCTCAACCAAATACATTTCTGTGAGTCTGTGTTTTCTGATGATCATTGCAGCCATCTTTCTACCTTTGGCGGTAATCTTTAGCGGTTTGTACTTTTCATACTCCAGTAAACCCATTCCGGCTAATTTTTTAACCATACTGTTTACTGAAGGAAGACTGACATCTAGCGCCTGAGCTATACTTGTAGTATTGACGTCATCAGATGCGATGGCTTGATTAAAAATCACTTTAAGGTAATTCTCTATAGATTGGCTATTGGTCATTGCTTTCTTATTTCATAACAAAGATAAAAAAATATTGAAATAAATTTGTTAGTCAAATCTAACTATTTAAATTTGCCATGACTAAATTAAAACTGAACTTAGCGAAACAAAGTTGATTTTAAGTGATACCCATTAGGTTAAGATTTGCGCGAGGAAATAACTAACCACAAGCAGCCAAAAATCTTTTAAAAATAAAAATTATAATGTTTGATACCATTGTTGACTATTTAAGTAGTATTTCCCCAGCTTACGCAGCATTAATAGCAACCACATTCACCTGGTTCGTTACAGCTGTTGGTGCTGCTTTCGTCTTCTTCTTTAAGAAGATGAACAGACCTTTTTTAGACACTATGATGGGATTTACCGGGGGTGTAATGATTGCCGCCAGTTTTTGGAGTTTATTGGCTCCGGCCATCACAATGAGCGGAGGAGAAGGCTTTACTAAAGTAATGCCCGCAGCCATAGGTTTCTTTGGTGGCGCATTGTTTATTTTTGTTTTAGACAAAATTTTACCGCATGTTCACATCAATTTCAAGAAAACAGAGGGAATAAAAACGCCATGGCAAAGAACCACATTATTGGTGTTGGCCATTACAATGCATAATATCCCTGAAGGACTTGCCGTTGGCGTTTTATTTGGGGGTGCGGCTTCGGGTGTACCGGAAGCCAGCATCGCTGGAGCGGTTATTTTAGCCATAGGTATAGGACTACAGAACCTCCCTGAAGGCATTGCTGTAGCTGTCCCCCTTAGAAGAATGGGGATGAGCAGAGGAAAGAGCTTTATGATGGGCCAAGCTTCCGCTTTGGTCGAACCAATCGCTGGTGTTTTAGGTGCCGTCGCTGTTTCAATATTCACCCCCATACTACCCTATTCTTTGGCTTTTGCAGCTGGGGCCATGATATTCGTTGTAATAGAAGAAGTTGTTCCTGAATCTCAACAGGGTGGCAATACCGACATGGCCACAATGGGATTCATTGGTGGCTTTATCATCATGATGGTATTGGACGTAGCACTCGGCTAAAACCTGACTATTTGCTTTGCTGCACTTCTGGGTTTACTGGATAAGGCAGTGGGTCTCCCTTTAATCCTGCAATGATATTCTCAACTGCACAGGTAGACATCTTGTCCCTTGTTTCCTTTGTTGCAGAGCCAATATGCGGAAAGACAACAGCGTTTTCCATTTCCAGTAGTGGATTGTCTTTGGACATCGGTTCAGGATTCGTCACATCCAATCCAGCCCCCCAAATGATTTGCTGACGCAAAGCTTCGGTAAGTTCATTTTCCTTGTGTACGGCACCTCTGGAAGTATTGATAAAAATGGCTGTAGGTTTCATTTTCTTAAACTGCTCCATGCCAAACATGCCTTTTGTTTCCGGTGTAAGTGCAGTATGGACGGAAACCACATCACTTTGAGCCAGTAGCTCATCCATGCTTACCTTCCGAGCCCCTAGTTCTTTCTCCGCTTGTTCATTGGTACTTCGGTTATGGTAGAGAATTTTCATCCCCCAAGACTGGGTCACTATTTTTGCAAGCTCTGCTCCTATTCTTCCTAAGCCCACTATACCCAAGGTTTTTCCAGCTAGATCAAAACCCAGGTCCTGGGTAGGCTGTGAAGGGCCCCATTCCCCTTTTTTTATTTTCTCATGAAGATAAAGCGCCTTTCGAGCGACTGTTAGCATCAGCAACAAGGCCGTTTCTGCGGTTGCTTTATTTAATACATTTGGCGTATTTCCCACAGGAACGCCATTCTCGGTAGCTGCCTTTATATCTACACCATCAAAACCGACAGAGTGAAGCGCTACTACTTTAAGGTGCTTGCATTCTTTGAAAAAACCTGCATCAAGACCCGCCTGACCTACACTTAAAAAAGCATCATGCCCTTTACAAAATTGAATGGCCTGGCCCCTATCCAGGATGGGTTTTTCCTTCCAGACGGTATAGGCAATTCCAGCCTCATCAAGTAATTTAAAACCTATTTCTGGAATAATTTTATTTATAAAAACTTTCATAAATTTTAATTTTGGCACCTGAAGGTGTTCGTGAAATCAATAATGGCGGGAAAGTACCCGCCATTATTTATAATTATTTAATATACCTAAAGTCAAATTTCTGGTCAAAATCCTTTAAAAAGGCAAGCATTAACCCAATCACATTTTCAATATCTTCCTTACTGGCTGTTTCTACAGTAGTATGCATGTACTTTAGTGGTAAGGAAATCAATGCCGCTGGTACACCTCCATTGGAGTACGCAAATGCATCGGTGTCCGTACCTGTACTTCTTGAGGACGCTGATCTTTGAAAAGGGATTTCTTCTTTATTGGCAGTAGAAATGATCAAATCCAATAATTTTTTATGTACTGCAGCACCACATGTTAGGACGGGGCCTTTACCTGCTGTGTAATCACCACTGGCAATTTTGCTGTACATCGGAGCAGTAGTGTCGTGGCAAACATCTGTAATAATAGCAACATTTGGCTTGATACGGGCCGCAATCATTTCTGCTCCCCGTAAACCTATTTCCTCCTGTACAGCATTGACGATATACAGGCCAAAAGGCAGTTTGACATTTTCCTCCTTCAACATTCTGGCAACTTCAGCAATCATATAACCGCCAATTCGGTTATCAAGAGCACGGCCGGAATAAAACTTTTTATTCAACTCGGTCAATTCATCATTAAACGTAATGACATTACCCACATGGACGCCCATTTCCAGCACTTCATCTTTTGATCTTGCACCAATATCTATGAATATATTATCCATTTTAGGCGTTTCTTCCTTTGCTTTGTCACGTACATGGATAGCCGGCCAGCCAAAAACACCTGGTACAACTCCTTTATCTGTATGAATATTGACCCGCATGGAGGGAGCGATCATATGGTCCGATCCACCATTTCTAATCACGTAAATGTATCCTTCGGGGGTAATATAATTGACAAACCAGCTGATTTCATCGGCATGCGCTTCTATAACAACCTTGAATTCTGCATTTGGATTGATGACACCTACAGCCGTTCCGTAGGGATCTGTAAAATAGTCATCCACAAAAGGCCTGATGTAATCCAACCAAATCTGTTGACCGGAGGCTTCAAAGCCCGTAGGTGATGCATTGTTAAGGTATTTGTAAAGAAATTTCTCGTTAGTATCCATATTTACATTTAATTGTATTCCATTCCTAGCCACAAAATAGCTGCCAATAATCCCAGTACTGAACTCAATACAAGTAAAGCCTTAGCAGCTTGTATTGGGATAAAGTTACAAACAAGATTGTTAGGGTAAAAATGGTGCTTGCATCATTTTTAAGCAGAAACTATAAATTCTCTTTGTTAAACCTGAAATATGCTTCACCCAAACTATTTGGCAATAGGTTATTGTGATTGGTTGTCTCTTAATTTCTCTATTCTCAAATACTCACTTTCCATTCTGCTTATTTCATTGACCCTATTTTCTTTTCTCTTCAGCAATTCGAGTGCCTCGTTTATTTCTTGAAGCGCATCATCATAAAGCTTTAGACTTTCGTAAATCCCTATCTTTATCCCACTATACCATTCACTATCTTTATCGAGTTCTTTAGCATTTTCAGCCAATTTCAGCGCACTGTTCAAATCTACCCCTAAATAAGCCAAATAAGCCGCAGCCCCTGCATAATTGTCCGCCACTTTATTTTTCCCTGTCAATAACTCCTCTTGTATCCATTTATAAATAATCGCATTTGTAGTTGTTTCTATACTAAAGCTGATTTGTGTATTTGCCCATGAAAGGTACACCTGTGCGTCATGCTGATTCAATTCAATATCGAAATTTAAAGTCTCATAAAAGCGACTTGTTTCATCGGGGCTTACTACGAATCGGGCAACATCCTTGTTATAATCATAGTCGTAACTCCCATAAAGGGTAGTGTCTGAATTGATTATTACCACCCATTCATTTGGATTGGGTATGGTGAAAATCGAGTAATTTCCAGCAGCTACTTTTTGACCACCAATTTTAACCTCATGATCAAATCGAATTTTCGTGCAATTCCCCGCTCCTGTGCGCCAAACTTTACCCCAAGGAACCAGGCCTCCAAAAATTTCTCGCTTTCTAACAGAAGGTCTTTCGTATTCAATTGCGATCAACGTGTTCCCAACAATTTGGGAAATATTCCCTTTTGGACTAAAGGATGGGTAATTAAAATTTATTCCCTGCGCACTAACTTGAAAGGTTGCAAAAATCAGTAATGTGGCAACTATAATATTTCGCATCATTTTAGGGTTTGATTGTGTAAAGTGAAGGCTACTTGGCAGGCTCTTTTAATAGCTTAATTTTAACTACGGAAAATCAAACATCTCAATGATCTCCTATTTTTGGATTATTTAATCGAGCTATTGAATGACAAAGCTTTATCAACCCAATATTCTAAATCTGCATCCCTATCAAATCCTTCTGGAATTATGAAAATGTAGCCTTTCATTGGTCTCCCGGTAAAATCCATTGGTAGGCAAACTTCTTTTTTTATCTCTGATTCATAAGCATCTGTTCCAATTTTTGCCATTAGAAGACTGTCTCCATATTTTTTATCGATATGGATGCCGCAACACATTTTATCATTGACCATAAAAACCAATCCTCCCATCATTTTCTTGTCATAAAAAGAGATGTTTTTTGTTTGTAGGATTTGTCGGATTCGGTCGCCTAAATGTTCATCATATGCCATTTTTAAAAGGTACTAAATTCAAGTGTAAAAATTAAATCAACCACAGAAAAACTGACCCATAAAACATTAATAAACAAACTTATACAGAATACACCTACCCATCATTGCTAAGCAAATAAGCAGTTGCCTTAATATCAATTGACCTAGGATGATAAGGGGACAATGGTCCTCTATAAACCCTAGGAAATTTCATCAAGTATAAAATTGTACTACTGGTTTAGCTAAGTTTCCCTTCAGAAAAAAGCCTTCTGATTTCTTTCTTGTCAAACTTTCCAGTGCTGGTTTTTGGCACTTCATTGATAAAAACAAACACTTTAGGAATCTGGTATTTCACAAAGTCTCTTGATAAAAACGCAATTAATTCTTCCTCCGAAACCTCATCTTCCTTGTCCATTAAAACCATAGCAGCCAAAGGCACCTCTACCCATTTATCGTCTGGAATCCCTATAACTGCCGCTTCCCTGATTTTAGAATGGGCCATTATTGCTGATTCCAGGGCCACGCTGGAAATCCATTCCCCTCCACTTTTTATAAGGTCTTTTATTCTGTCCTTAATTTCCATGTACCCATCTTCATCAATTGTACTCACATCGCCTGTTTTAAACCAGCCATCTTTTGTGAAGTTTTCGTGATTATTGGTTTTAAAATAAGCACTAACGATCCAAGCACCTCTTGTTTGTAGCTCCCCTATGGATTTACCATCATTTGGAGCAACCTTCCCATCGTCTGTCACTACCCTTAACTCTACACCAGGAAGCGGAATACCCTGATTGGCCCGGACGGCAACTTTCTCTTTGTCGGATAAAAGGTCATGTTTTGGCTGTAGTCGGCTGACTGTTGCCAATGGAGAGGTCTCGGTCATTCCCCAGACTTGAACCCCTTTTATCCCAAAGTCTTTATCAAAAGCCTCAATAAGGCTATTTGTGAGTGCCGAACCACCTACAAGGTACTCCTCGAGTGCTAATTTTTCTTTCGGCGGATTCATTTTCAATGCATGGTACACGCCCAACCAAATGGTCGGGACACCATTGGCTTTATTTACTTTCTCATCTATGAGTATTCGAATAATTCCCTCTGGCTTTAAATTTGAAGAGGGCAAAACCATATCTGAGCCCGACAACAAACAGCTATAGGGCAAACCCCAGGCCATCACATGAAATTGGGGAATAATCAGTAAAACAATGTCTCGGTTATTGAAATTAAAAGCATTTGGAGCCGTAATAGCAGATGCATGTAGGTAGGTGGATCTATGGGAATACAAGACTCCTTTTGGCAAACCTGTGGTTCCACTTGTATAACAAATACAGCAAGCGTCATTTTCATTGATTTCAGGCCATTCAAAATCATGGGATTGTTCTGCAAGCAGATCTTCATAATGCAGGGTATTAGGCAATGTGGTTTTAAAATCTTTAGGGGCATTTAATAGAACATAGCATTCTACCGTTTCAAGTAAAGGGGCTATCTTCTCTAAAAGATGGACCAACGTAGCGTCAACAAATATTATCTTGTCTTCAGAATTATTGATTATATATTCCGTTTGATTGTCTGACAATCGAATATTTATTGGATGGCAAATCGCTCCTACACCAGATATCCCATAGTACAATTCTACATGCACACCATGATTCCATGCAAAAGTACCTACCATATCCCCTTTTGTGACACCTAATTTTTTGGTCAAGGCATTGGCTAGCTTTTTACATCGCTTGTACATGTCACCAAAAAGGTACTCGTCACGGGTTCCATCAGGCAAATAACTGATAATCTTTTTATGATGATAAACACTGTTTCCATACTCAAGAATAGTATTTGTCGTGAGTGGGTAATTCATCATTAAGCCTTCCATTCTTTAATATTTTGGGTTTTATATTATTAATAATTCTACTTACTATTGAATATTAAAGTAGCTTTCCTATGAAACCTACTCAAAAGAAAAAACCTATTCTCCATCATTATACAATGCTAAGAATAGGTTGTTACTAGGTAAATGAAACCTGTTTAAATGGGCGATTTCACTAATGAAGTTGGTTTCGATTATTTTATTTTTTGATGAAAAGCCTAGTTGATAAAAAGGTACAAGAATGGCTCTAGTAACACCCGTAATGCCATTAAAAAAATGGTCATTCCAATAAATGGCCCCTAGGAGCCAAATACTACAGGAAACCTGGTCCGAACACGCAATAAGTCCATTCCTTTTCAAAATTATTTGGGTTAAAGTTAAATTTAATTTTAGTCTTCCTACCTTAAATAGTCAAACCTAAGAGTAAATGCATCTCTACATTCATCCAAAAATCTTCATTACTAATCTACTGATTTTTTGAAGGGCACAAAATGATTTGTGGATACATGGTTAAAAAATACCCTAAACCGGCTACTCGGGCATCTAATTAGCCTCCCTATTCTAATTCAGAGAGGAGATTGTCAAAAGGCCTTAACTCGGTATTGGCTGTAGGCCACAATCACTTTGTGCGAGATCGGAATACTTTTAAAATAATTATTGTTTTATCAATTGTAGCAGAATCCCTACTAGCCCAATAAATAAACAGAGGGGGGAGAAAAAATTCAGATCTGCTTTTCCAAATGAGGTGTTTTTAATTTTTTTGAAAAATCCCACATACTTGAAATCACCAATGGCTCTGAAAATAAATATCCCAGGGATAATCCATCCCCCATAAGTCATTACCCAAACAGGGATTGGGAGCAGTAAAAAACCTGATTTCAATAAATAAAAGAGGCCGATAAAAGTTAAACCAAACCCAACAATTACACTATCAATGTTTTTTGGATTTAATACCCTTTCACCACTTTCATTGGTGGGTAAGGTTTTTTCTAAACCCCAAGTTCCTCCAAAAGCCCAGGAAAAATGAATAATCCCAAGAACTGTAAAAATAGCAAACAGCACTAATGCGCCTATTGAATGCATGATTTTTTAATTTAAATCTCCCTACAAGGTTTCGAATTTAACTATTACTTGTCATTCCTCTCCAATATTTCATTATAAAGGGTTGTAATGCTTTCGGTGGAAGGTTCTTTTCTCATATTGCCTACCTGCTCTTCGTGCGTAGCCTGCCACCTGTAAAACCAGGAAGCACCCCATTTTTTATAATAATTTTCCTTTTGCTGGTAAACCTTATCTGTCAAAGCCTCTCCCATACTTATGAATTCATACCCTCTCTTTTTTAACTCATTTATTAATTGAGGAAGGTAATCTGCATTCAGTTTAGTGTCGTGGCATAAATAGATTTGATTGACAGTACGCTGATAGTCCATAAAAGCCAGGTCTTCAAAAAATTCAAAATAAGCCAAAGTTGTCCTCAAATATTCCTCTCCGATCTCTTTCGCTTTTTCAACCTCCCCTTTATCTAGGAAATCCTCATAAACAAAATTGAACATCCAGTCCACACTCTCTACTGTATAGGGCGTAATGGTGTATCCATTCTCTTTTAAGAAGTTTCTTACTTGCACATGTTGGACAGAATCTTCGCCTAAATCATTGAATGGAAACCTAAAGTATTGAAGGCTTTTATTGTATTTCTTAGCAAGTTGTCGAGTGATGGCTTCCCCATTTATAATTTCTCTTGCATAGGCATCTACTCCTGTGATGGAATACCGGGCATGGCTAAATGAATGATTGCCTAAGGTTATGTATTCCTTTTGGGCCCAATCGTTTAGAAGTCCAAAGTTCCTGGTTATGGAGTCTGTACTATAAACACGTGCCTCGTTTATGAAAATGGCAATGGGTATTTCTAAGGAATCCAATTTCTGCATGAGAACAGATTGGAAGCCATCTTTTTCGAACCTGCGGGTGTTGGGAACATCATCAATGGTGATAGACACCATTTTTTGACAATTTGCCAACTGGCAAATCATTAAAAACCCCATTAAGAATAAGTATTTCAAATTCAATTTATTCCATCATTTTAGTTACATGCTAAGTTCTTATTATTTTATTAAAATTAGGCCTTTTCAATTAGGCTTTGGTTTAATTTTTTAAAGAATGTTCTAATAATCAATTGCCTTTACATGAGTAGTTCTCTAAAATGATGTTCTACGGACTAAATCCCATTCTATTGATTTAAGAAATTCAAGACTTCATTTGCAACTGTCTCCGGCACTTCAAGTTGGGGGGAATGGGAAGCATTTTCTATTAATTTCAGTTCTGATTTTGCAATGTTGTCCCTATAGTATTCGGCAACATTAAATTTAACCACCCCATCATGTTTTCCCCATAAAACCAATGTATTGGCTTTTATATGCTGCACCTCATTTTTAAGATCAAAATACTTCCCATTCGCAATTGAAGGAATTAACGTACCATCCACAAAATCCTTACTGTAGTTTATCTGTTCTATCATGTAATTGGCAACTGGTCCAGGAATTTCAGGGACTTTATAAAACACACGGCTAAGGACTGTATATAATTCATCAATATTCTCAATTTCTTTTCCAAAGCCTCCATAAACGATGTGTTCATCTAAGGTTATACCTGCAGCATTCAACAAAATCAAGTTGCTTACATCCTCCTGATACTTAACCGCATAAGCAGCTGCAGTATGTCCGCCCATAGAGTTCCCTATAAGATTGAAGTTCGAAACGCCAATTTCTTCTAAAAACGACTTTAAGAAGGAAGCTTGACCGTCTATTGAATAGTCAAGCCCCTGTTGTCTTTCATTTTCTCCATGCCCCACTAAGTCAGGCAAAATCAAATGATAGTCTTCCGACAAGAACTTTGCAGTTTGCAGGAAACTGCTTTTGTCATCTCCCATTCCATGAAGCAAAACCAAATCCGGTTTATTGCCGGCCTCATTTTCGTAATAGGATACAGTGTAACCATTTACATCAACTGTTTTATTTTCCAGGTTGGCTGCTTTGGCATAACTTTCTGGAGAAAAGAAAAACACAATTGTCTCTGATGCAAAAATATCAAAAGCACAACGACAACGATTTTTTTAAAGAATTTTTCATGAGTTGTCCTTGTATGACGTTTTTATATTATAAAAAGTATTCTTTTACATGTTGCAATAATTTACCTCCATCAGGGTCTGCTTGCGTTTTTAATTGGCACAAATTTTCAGCCCATTCAGAAGTCCGTACGCGCAATGGAGGATTGTCAGAAGTAGCTACCTTCAATATTACCCTCGCAACTTCCACACTTTCTTGGAAAAGAGGTAAACTTTGACTTTTTGATCGATTTTGTGCGCCTTCTATGTATTTTTTAAAAATAGGAGCATATTCTCCAGAAGCCATTTCTCCCTTTTCATTGGTTGTTTTAACAATGGCATTGTTCATAAATTCTGTGGAGATTCCACCCGGTTCAATTAGCGAAAACTTTATATTAAAAGGGTCTGAAAGATAGGAAGCTAAGGCCTCGGTAAATCCCTCTACTGCAAACTTGGCACCACAATACAGTTCGTTGAATGGCTGACCAACAAGTCCTCCCACAGAGGTTATGTTTATTATATGGCCTGACCTTTTCTCTCTCATTATTGGCAATACAGCTTTGGTTGTTCGGACAACGCCTGTATAATTGACATCAGTTACCCAATCAATTTCTTCCTGGGTAGTCTCTTCCAAAGTTTTGGCAAATCCTGCTCCTGCATTATTTATTAATACATCTATTTTTCCGTCTTTTTTTACGATATATCTTATAGCTTGGTCAATAGAGTCCAAATCTGAAACATCAAGCTGCAGTAGCTCAATATCCAAATTGTCTTTTTCTATTCTTTCCTTTAGAGCAGCTGATTTCGCCAAATTTCGCATGGTAGCATATACCTTAAAGCCTTGTTCAGCAAATAATATGGCAGTATCTAATCCTACTCCTGTTGAAGTTCCTGTAATTATTACGTTTTGTTTCATTGTTATAATTATTTAATTGGAATGAATATTCATTCCAAAATTTTGATAAAAAATTTTTATTCTTTTATGGCGTCCCAAACCATACACATTTGATTGCTAAGGGAAGCGTTTATTTTTCCAGATTGAGCAAAATACCATCTCAGATAAGACATTATCGCTCCACCTATGAAAATAAAGATTTCATCTATTTCAATTTGTTTAATGATCCGCTCTTTTTGCCCTTTAACCACCAATTCATAGACCGCTTTATAGGAATGCTCTCCTTGGATTTTACTTTCCGCAGTAATGATAGGCGAGGCTTGCAATTGTTCCATAAACCTGAAGTAAATGGGCTTTTCTAAAAAGAACTTGATAATTGCTGAAAAGTAATTTTCAAATTGTGTCTTAATTGGCTGATCATTGTCAAAAGGTGCAAATACCGACTTTTCCTCCCCCTTGATCTTCACATATATCTCATTTATTAAAATTTCTTTGTTAGGGAAATAGTTATAAATTGTACCCATCCCTGTTCCTGCCGCTTTGGCAATTGCTGACATAGGTGTATTGTGAACTCCGTTCTCTGTAAGTAGCTTCAATGCTGATGACAATATGGCCTCTTCTTTATTCACAGTACAAATGTAAGCAATTTGGAATGATTATTCCAAATTGCTTACCTATTTTTATTAAAATCACCCGATTATTTTATTGAAATAGAATTAAAAACTGTATATTTAGGAATGAACAGAGGTGTTTTAATCCTATTTCTATTGGTATTAAGTTCTTGTGAGACAGAATCAGAGGACCTTTCCTACAGAATTATCCAAGAGAAGGATTTCAAAGTAATTCCCATTACTTCAGAAAAGTATTATTTCGAAGAAATCATCAACCCTTCTAATATTGGATTAGTTGACAGCAAGGTTTTGATCTCTGAAGCATGGAGAGTACCTGAGGAACATCCCCGTATTCATATTATCAATTCCAAGGATTGGACTTATGACAAGCCAAAGGGTAAACATGGTGAAGGTCCTTTAGAGATAACTAGCGCTAGTTTGTTTTATAAGGGAAAAAACACCGATACTTTTTGGACTTATTCGATGATGAGAAGGAAATTGGTTGAATATTCGATGTCAGATGCTACACTTCTTGGAAAAAGTGAATGGAAAATGACAGCCCCCATGATGGATCTTTGGTTTTTCACTCAGGCTACTGACAGTAGTTTCCTGGGAATATCAAGAGTGAGTGAAAACAGAATTCTGGAGTTTGATAAAGAAGGAAATAAAATCGGAGGATATGGAAATTGGGAAAAGGTAAAAGATAGATCTGACCTGAATGATTATCAACTGTCCCACTTAAACGGCGGTTTTTTTAAAGGAAATGCTGATGAAGGTCTTTTTATTAGAGTGGGACTTTTCAGGGATAGGCTTGAGGTTTTTAACAACCGAGACAAATCCTTTATCATCATAGATGGGCCAGATCTAGCATTGCCAGCGTTTGAAATAATTGGAAATGAGTTATACTTGGGATCGGACCCTCACTATCGCTATAGAGATGCTGTTGTCACTAAAAGCTACATTTTTGCATTGTACGGCGGAGTAAGCCAATCTGAATACAACAAAACAGCGATTTTGGCTGAACAGATTTGGGTTTTTGATCACAAAGGAAAGCCCCTCTGGAAATTAATGCTGGATAGGTCGGTCAACAATATTGTGATTAATGAAGATACTAATGAAATTTATGGATTGACTACTGACGAAGATCCTGGCATTGCGGTTTTTAATATCCCAAAGGAGTTGTTGTAAAACAAAAAACAGCTAAAAAGGGCTGTCCAACCTAATTCCCACCACTTACTGGAGCAGACTCATCTACACCAATGGAATTCATGAGCTCTGGGGCCAAGCTTGTGATATTAATGGTCAATTCCTCAACGCCCGACACATTAGAAAGGATGATCACCCCATTTTTTGCTTTCACATCTATTATCGTGGACGAGGTATAGCCACCTGTTCCTCCATTGTGCCAATTCCACTCTTCTCCCGATTCTGTTTGAATGACACTCCAACCTAAACCACAAGAATAATTATCATTCACTTTAAAAAAATCAGTTCTGGATAGGGCCAGTTCTTGGTTTAAACTGTCAAATTGAGCCAGTGCAAACTTTGACATATCATTTACCGAGGATAAAATTCCACCGGCCCCCATAAGCACAGACATGTCCCAATTGGAAACGGCTTCCCCTTCGTCATTAAGCCCCTTAACCAACTTATCCCCTACTTTACTTCTTATCGTAGTGGAAACACTCATATTGTATTTAGAGAAAATTTTCTTTTGAAGCATTTCTTCATAAGTAATTTGCGCGCTATTGCTAAGCACATAGCCAAGCATCCCTAAGCCCAGATTTGAGTAGTCAGAAACCTCACCAGGTTTATGCTTCATAAGCAGGTTTTGGGTCAAATAGGTTTTAAGTTCTTTTTCCCCAAAATCCTTGTACGGATTTTCCAAGCTCAGAGAATCCAAACTGGCGGGCACCCTGGGCAGCCCAGAAGTATGGGTGGCCAATTGCTTTAGCGAAATTTTCACATCGCCTTTCAATGAATAATTAAGATAACCATCAATCTGATCCTCCAAATTCACTTTTTCATCCAATATGTAATTGGCGAGCAAAGTACCTGTAAAAACCTTTGTGATGGACCCAATTTCGAAAACCCGGTCCGGATTTTGAATTAGCACTGTTGAATCCTGTTCGCGTTTGACCCCTACAAAATTAACCTTCCCATTTTCAATAATGGCAATGGAAACCTCAGCTTGGTTTGGCAATGTCTTGACTTTGTCAAAAATCAATTCATATTGCACTTCAGTCAATGTTCCTACTTCTTCAACCGGAGCTTTGGATTCCTTTGAAGACGGATTTCCACAGCCATAAACGACTACTAATAAGATTAGAACTTGTAGGTATTTGTTCATTAATTCCTGAGTTTATGACTTCCAATAGAGGGATTGTTATGCGCTTTTCACTTCAATACAAACGACAATAACACTCAATTCAAATAGCCATTTTGCTATCCTTTTTAACAATGATAATGCATAGAATTGTTGATACCAAAGTCAGAAGCGTTCCAAGAATTAACTCTAATAGGCTTTCCGAAAAAAGATTTCCAATGGTATTCAGGCCAAAAAAAGCTGCAAAAACCCAAATGAGTGCATTTATAATTTTATTCTCTTTTTCCCTTTCAATCAGTTTGTATTTTATGAATAGTATGGTCAATAGGAATATATTCAACAGGATTGAGAAGGTTTCAAAAGTTTTCATCTCCTCCACAGAGTTGAGTCTTCCAGCCCAAACGATATCGTAGGGTATTTGCTCCCAATAAACCAAAAGGTGGAAAATTAAAACTATGCCAAGTAGGCAAAACATAATAAACAAAGCTGCTCTCTTACTCATTTTACAATATTTTAAGTATGGTTATACTTAATTAAATACGTTAACAAAACAATAAAACTTAGCACTGTTATTTAGCCTTGAACCAATGTATACAGCCCTAAAGTTAAATCCTCAACAAGCAAAACTTAGGGGAAGAGGGAGTCTTTAATGACCTCCGCTACGATTCTGTTTAGAAAATAATATGGCGGTATGCCTGCACAAAAAGTCACAATACTGCCATAATTCTGAACCAGTTAGCCACCTTTCTTTTCCTTTCTCTTGGAAACTGATTTCATTTGAAGTGAATGGCTCGAGATTTTCTTTAATCGTAAATTTAACCCCCTTTAGCTTTGAACCTCTCCTATCATCACATCAACTCCACCGCTTGCGAAGTGGGGGATATCGTTGACAGCCGCTTGACCTTCAGGAGATCCCATTTGTTTTTGTAATTCCTCGATGGTTTCAAAATACAATTCTGCCATTCTATACTGAGAAGGCTTTCCTCCATCTGGTGTTCCAACAAATTTCGTGAATTCCACCTTTTTTAAGCCTTGAATTTTTGCCGCGATAGGAAGATGTGTTTCTGCATAATAGCTCTCAAAAGCGTCAATATCTGATGGATGCCCATAGGTTACGATTAATTTCACCATAGCTAACTAATTTAAATTTTGGTTATTTTTTTTTTATTTTACAAAAATTATATTTCCTACAAAATGTGCGATACTCCGAATAATCGTAAGAGATGTTTATTCGATCAAATTACTTTTTCACAGATAAAACTAATAAAAAGAACAAAATACACAGCTGCTACAGACCTTCCAATTTATCTCTTTGTGAATTGAGAAAGATTAATATTCATAGGTATATTTAAAGTTACCCAAACAAACACTAAATCCAGGGTCAATTCCAAAATAATTAATCCTTTTTTCGATCAATTTATCATCAATATAAAGATATTCCTCAATTGTATTCTCTCCATCAAGGACCCTAATCAATCTATTTTGAGAATCATATTTGTACGTTTTTAGATAGATCAACCTACCATTTACAGTTTCTTTTTTTTCTTCAATTAATAAATTTCTGGAATATTTATAGTTCGTGATATGGTGCTTTTGAGCATTTTTAGTATAATCAATTTTAGTCTGCACCTTTCCGTTACTGTAGGTATAAGTATTGAATCCACCCCAACTTTCCCATTCTTTTACCAATAAGTTGTTCTCATATTCTCTAGGAGCTTCGCTTTCATTTTCACTTATTTTATTCCCATTAATATCAAAGTCAATGTATTTGAATTGGATATTTACCAATTGATTTAATTCATTGTAAATAAACGTCTTTTCAGTCTTTCGGAAATCTGAGGCATATGTTTCCAATAGCACTTGAAAACCAGCGTTGTATTGATATTCAGTAATGGAGTAGATTTCTGCATTCAAAAAAGTCGTTTCAGACAATATTTTTCCCATATCATACTCATAAACCACCATTTGTATGGTATCATTTGCATTGCTTTGGCAAAACACATTCATTGCCTTAGGCTCAGATTGCTCTAAAGGTTCAAAATTTTCACCAATTGAACAACTTGCAATAATCAATACAATGATATAGTAATTATTAATACATTTCAAATCGGATGAATTTTATGGCTGAAAAACCAAGACGATCATTTATTTGGTTTTGTTGTAACAGCAAAGGGAAATTAGGTTTTAGTCAGTAACTATTTCGATTTCCATTTGATTCCATTTATAATAGGTACTGTGGTTATTTCCAGCATCAGACCAGATCAAGACCATCTTTTTACCATCTTTACTGATCCATTTTGGGCTTAACTTCATGCCATAAGTACGATTTTCCTTGTTGTCGGGATAAAAGGCATCTTTATAATAAAACTGCTTCCAAGGCCCCCAGGGGTTTTCAGAATACCAAAACCCAATACTTCCTGGAAGCGGGCAGTCCCTACACCAGCCATCCCAGAATTCCTTACTTGGATCCTTTATTCCATAACTGGTCATGATGTATAAATCCAAACCTGCATTGTACACGACGCTGGGAAACCAACTGGCCCACATCCATTGCTCACCTTCACCTGCCTCAGGATACTGAATCGTAGCACCTCTCTGACGCATGTCTGTAGTCCATATAGGTTGCTTATTATTAATTCCCTGAAAATATTCATAAGCTGATTTTTCCAATATCTTGTCTTTATGTACTCTTGCCAAGGCCAGATTACGAGGATCATGCTGTTCCGGAGAGTACATATAAATAAACTCATCCTTAGCCGCTGAGTTTGCTTTCCCATTTTGCAAAAAGGCAATCCAATTGAAAGCATAAGCATCTTTCCCCTCCTTAGGCCGCGGATCTTCCTTATGGAAAAAAAAAGCTGTTGAATCCAACTCTTGATAAGACTTATAGTTTTCTAAGGTCCCATCCCATCGGTAAACCGTTTTTCCAAAATCTTTGGTATACAAAAGCCTGTTGGCGGTGGCCCTTCGGTACCAGGTATCTGTTTCGCTTCTCCAAAGCCACATATAAATAGTACTATCTACGGCTAAAGTGCCGTAACCATACAATGGAGAATCGACTAAACTTACGGGCCATCCAGGCATTTTTTTAACGTTCTTTTCGGTAAAATTTTGATCACCCGAAATTTGTAAGAACATAGACCCTTCCCAATCTGCCAAGCTGTTCAATCTCTCTGAGCTCCCCCACCATCCATTTCCATCGTCCAAAATTGTATAAACATTGTCATCAATGGCCCAGGTCTGACACCAGTTGTCACCAAAATTTCCCTTGCGAACAATGGTTGTAGAATCAAAGCGAACACCTATCGGATTGGTCTGTGAAAAGGCACTAATGGTGCTCGCTACAAACAAAAGAAGTATTAAATATTTTCTTGGTTTCATAGTGCAATAATCAGTAGTGAAACATGTGCAATTGATGGTGAAAGATCACAAGTACTTCTTTCTCCATTCTTTATTTGAAAGTCAACGGTTGAATAATTATTTCTCAACAAGCTATTACAATCTTGAGCAAAATACATAAAAATCACTGATGGCTCAAAAACATTGAGTAGACAACAAAAGCATTAAGCAGGTAAAAGTTATTGTTGTGTTATACCTAATTCTCATCTTTGGGTAAAACATTGTATCCGTTCGATAAACCACATCTTCCAAAAATTCCAAATAGGGTTAAACTTGTGTTATGAAAAGACATAGCTAGAAAGAAATGAAAAAGATATTTCAGGAAAGGTCCGAATAGGGTAAGAGCAAGTATGAATTTACTGCTTCCATGGGCTTAGTTTCTACCACGTTTTACTATCGGCAAAAAAATCCAACACCTGAATAGAAGCACCTTCAGCAGGAAACGGTTTTCCGTTGTTGAAACCGGGTCCTCTTTTGGACGTGGCCGCATATTGGGGTATATTCTTTATTCTCTAGGTGTAAGCCTAGAACTTTATAAAAACTGTTCCACTGAATACCTTGGAGTTCTGCTCAGGTAGTGGGATATTGATTTTTTTTACTTACTGCCATTACTTTAATTATGCCTAGCAAACCGACATGCGTTTTGGTATCAATACACTTTCAGAGCTATTTCAGAATGAACCTGGCTCCGATCCGATGAATGAGGACGTCTTCAAGTTCATAGGCAAGCGGTCCAACCAAGTCTGGACTTTGAGGTGGTACGGGGATGGTTTTACCCTGAACACCAAAAAGCTGGGACAAGGCATTTTGAACAATCCAGGCTTGAGAGAGACACAATATCAAGCGTTCAACTGGTTCTGCTTATACAGGAAAACCAATTCTATTCAAAAAACGGAATAACCCCTTAAAAAAGTGGAGAAAAAAGTGCTTTTTTATTTGATAAAAAGTGGATTAAAATGTTCATAACCAAATTTACACTTGTTTTCATAACATGAATAACAGGGCAATAGACTATAGAGAGTTATACGAGCATGAATTGTAGATTGTCATGTTCTATAACAACGTCTCATACAACAACAACTCGGGTTATACCCTTGGCAAAACGACGACTACGGTTAACAATATTGAATTTAGCAATAAAGTCCCGAGTTATCGGAGCGGATTACATCACCATAACAGTTGGAATTTATCTGAATACAAAGTTTCTGCCAGTGATTTTGTAAGTTTGGATCCTAGCTCACCGGGTTTCCTACGATTGAAAGCCGGGTCAGGACTTGTGAATATTGGATCTGATGTTGGATTCCCATTCAATGGAACTGCTCCGGACCTTGGGGTTTATGAACAAGACTAAACCTTAATCAATCACATAGCCTATAAGACTGATTTCGGCAAAAATGAATTAAAAACTACACATAATTAATTTATATTAACTTGAAAATTTTCATGAGACCTTTAAACTTGATCCTTGTATTCTCTGCCCTATTATTTTGGCATGATGGCTATAGCCAAACTCCAGATGAGAATACTACCAATCCTTATGCTGTATCTACCTACGAATGTACTGGCTTGTATTGGACCACACCTGAGTCTGGAACTTGCACAGTAAAATACAAAAAACCATCAGATTCAGCTTGGACAATAGGACTTAATCTGGTGTATGATGACAGAGATGGCCAATATCGAGGGAGTATTGTCGGTCTTGTCCCTAATACTGAGTATCAAGTCGAATTATCGAGTGATCAGGCCAAAACAGCCTTGAATTTCACTACTCGAAATGATCAATTTCCAATTGGGAAGACAACCTACCTGCCGGAAGGTGAAACAACTGATCCTTTCATTATTACAGAATCGGGGACACCAGAAGGCTACCATCTAATCACAGTACCTGAAAATACCCGTTCCGTAATCAATATGGGCAATTTAGGCTATGAGGGGATACAAATTGATGCTGACTATGTAATCGTTCGGGGAATAGAAATCCGTAATGCGAGAGTAGATGGTATTCGTATAAAGGAAAACAGACATGACATTGTCATCGAACAATGTTACATCACTTTTTGGGGAAGAATAGGCGGCCCCATCACTTACGGAAACCTAGAAGGAAGCACGGATAGTGGTATTAAAGCAGAAAGTGGCACATGGAATTTGACCATCCAAAGAAACTTGATTGAAGACCCAAGAGGTGCATCAAATGATTGGGAGACAGGTCATCCATCAGGACCTCAAGGTATCACTATTAGCCAAAGCTTAGGAGGGAATGTAATACGGTATAACGATATTCTTTCCACTGAAGATCATGGGTTCAATGATGCTATCGGTGGTGGCGCAAATTATTCCAATGTGGGCAATATGAACCGGGACTCGGATATTTATGGCAATCTGATCCGTAGTGTTTGGGATGATGCCATCGAAGTCGAAGGAGCCAATATGAACGTTCGGGTATTTGGCAATTATGCCCATAAGTTCTTCAATGGTATAGCTACCGCTTCTACTACGAAAGGCCCGATATATATTTATAAAAATGTAGTAGGAGAAAGCAGGATAGGACATCGTAACCCCAGTGGAGGATCCTTTATCAAAACTGGAGAGCGAGAACCGTTTGCCGGAGGTAGGAGATATGTATTTCATAATACGATAGTGCAACCGATGGGTGCTTCCCATGGTTTCTCTGGTCATGGTATTTCCAATACAGTCACAAGGAACAATATCTTTGATGTTCCCGGAAGACTGGCAGCTGATCGTGAAACAGTTGACAATAGCGATTACGACTACGATTATTTTTCAGGTCTATCATCGGGTGTGGCCAAGGAGAAAAATGGTATAAAATTCGGTACCACACCATCTGCCACCAGACTCTACAGGACTTCGTATTCCCTGGAATATTTCCCTCGATCTAGGATCAATTCTATAGTCTGGGGACGGAAGCCCTATCAGTTCGGCGATGTCAAAAGAAACATTACCGACCCTGTGGTGCAAATTCGTAACCCATTGATTGATGGTGGCATCGAAATCCCGGGATTCAATGACGATTTCAAAGGGGATGCTCCAGACTTGGGTGCTTTTGAGGTAGGAGCTGCCCCTCTGGAATTCGGTAGACGTGCCTATTTGGCCCATGATGAAGGCTGGTCTGCCTGGGAGAAATAGATTAGCCCTGGATAAATTGGTTGCATGTAGTCTATAGCTGAGACCAATTATCAGTCGCTTTACCCAAAAAGAGTGCAATAGATTGTCTATTGCACTCTTTTTGATTAAACCTTACTCAGCACAATCAATTACAAATGGCGAAGCTATATTTATTATTCCCCGATTATAATATAACTTCCATTTGCACCAGAAAACTTGACTCCCGTATTTGAAATGTCCTTAGTATCCACAGATAAATCCCCAGAACATATTACCAATGGTCTGGTTTTAAAAGGTCGCGTAAATTCCAGTGTTTCTCCACCAACAGCCAATCCTGTAAGCCTTCGCTCTGAATTGAGATTTGAACGGGAATCATAGGTAAAAACACTTAAAACAGCTACATCCGCATCTTTTGCCTGTAACCGGACCTTATGCAGGCCAAAACCCAAATTCAATATGCCCTTGCGGTTTTCCAGGTAATGAACCTTTTTGTCGGTATCGATGAAACCTATATTACAAGATTGAGACTTCATAAGCTGGTCATCAACGAAGATGTCAAGCGTCCCTGCATCAGGATCATCTACCCAAGCTACTGAAAGATCAGTACAAACAATTTCAATTTCAATGTATTCCCCAGGCTTAAGCGTGATTTTCTCTGTGCCGTATGGCGCTCCCCATTCTGAATGAAACGGCTCTATTGTTTGGCCCGATAAGTTCCAGTTTGGATTTGATACAGGAAAAAAGCGTCTATTTGGGTTTACTTTGGAATCTACGTAAGTTAATTTGGCATTCTCTCCTGCTATTTCAAGAATATGCCTGTCCCCTAAACTGGTTCGCCCATGTCGGAACATTGAATTGCGTAGGTTGTATGATGGACTTGACCTTCTTGATTCAAACTTTACCCCATCAACATAAGGTACTGGAGGCTCACTGTCGGTTTTGCCCCAGCTATTGATTGCATTGTCTTCAAATATGAATCTATTGGTCTTTATTCTTGAGCTAGTGGAATCAAACGTTACCATATTTCCTTCCCAACCGTAAGTATTCGTATGAAGCCTTTCAGGCAATTGAAGCTGAGCTTGTCCTGCGAAAATCGGATTCCAGCACTCAAAAGCTTTCTCCACTTGTTTGAACCAGAGATAATGAGCTGCTGCTTGTGGATGTCCATCCGATGGTACCAGGGAATACTTGTTTCCCAAGCCTGTAAGATCATCAGCTATTTTTGGATAATCCATATATGGGATCTGGTATCTTAGAGATAGCGCCTGAAGGTCTACTGTATTTGGCGTATATTTACCCTGATTCTGATAAGGGCTAAACAAGAATTCCGTATTGGGATAATTTTGTTGAATCCATCGTATTGCCCCCTCAAAAACAGCTACTTCATCTGGTGTATCCGTTTTCTCATTGGCACCACTGCCAAATATCACAAGATCAGGTCTTGCACCTTCGCTGCGGTTAAAAAGATCGGGATATAAATCTTCCCAGCTTTCCCCTTCCTTATGGCCATTTAAATTAGGATTGGGAGGTATTGACAATGAAAAATACTGCTGTAATCCTGAGTGTGATTCACCGATACTTGATCCATCAGCAGCCATAAAATTAAGGCATATTTTATCGGCACTAAGGTTGAATTTTCGCATTAGCTCAAGCTTTAGCCTTCCAGCATAACTGTAATAATGCCTCCACTCTCCATAATAGCCATCAAGATCCTCTCGACCAGCTTTTTCTGGATCAAAAAGACCTTCTGAAAGAGGCTGTTTGTAGGTAGCAGAGCTCGGGTCTTCGTCGTACATGTACATGGGAGGATTGGCACTTCCCCGGTCAATACTTGAGCCCATTACAATAACATGAATGGCTTCTCCTTTCCATAACTTTTGAATTGTTCTTGGAATGTGCCTGTAGTTTGGCGTCATCTCCCTTGAAGGATGGAGGCTATTTCTATAAGCCTCTTTAACGCTGAGCTTTGGAGCATAAATCCAGACCGTATCGGACGAGCTTAAATTCTCAAATTCAACCTGAATTCCAAATGTATTGATGTCTTTTGACCCTGATATATTGCCAACGCTTGCTTTTCCAATGATCGTGGCATTCTCTACCGAGACCTTAATGGTTCCGGACTTCTCCATTGAGGCGCTATATTCTTTGGCCACAACCAGCTCACCCCTTGCATGTTTCGGGAAACTACGGCTGTCTCTCATTCCAAAGTCCTTAGGACTCCACTCACCATCTTCACTATCTGCTTTCATCACTTTAATCGCAGATTTAAGCTGATTTGCTTCTTTTTGATATCCATGTACGGATAAACTCAATTCATCCCCATAGGCCAGACCTGCCTCGGGAAGTGTAAAAAATTGCCATATCTTTTTACCAGGGCTTATCGCTACAAGGTTATGGGTTGAAAAATCAGGTCTTATGGGTTTGGAGACATGTGATTCGCGCATCACTTCAATATCACCCCATGCCACAGTGTTCCAGAAAGCTACATTATGAGATTGAAAATCTGAAGCCTTTCCTGTTCTGTGACTCATAAAAGAATGGAACTCAAAAGATGAATTCAAAAGTAGATTGGGTGCCTCTTCTGTACTTCCTGAAGACGAGGGTTTTCCATCTTTAATCGTCAGGGCGCTTAGACTAAGGCTTAGCATCAGTATTGTAATCTTCAGTGTATTCTTCATTTGTAGCTTTTATAAGGTACTTTTTAAATCTCAGTTTAGGGCCCCTCTACTTCACCATTCTCGCCAGCAACAAATCACACAAAAGATTGCTGTCAAAGAATTTTCTTCAATATATTATTGTATTAAAAGCAATAAAAGTACAAATAAAAACCGATTTACAATAAATAAACCAAAATATACAAAAAGACTAACCAGTGAAAAGAGATCAGATTTTAGAGAATCCATTTGAATTCCGCATTACCTCCTGTATATACTGAGATCTGCGCTAAAGGCAATACCCATAGTTATCCAGCAAATAGAGGGAAATCCATGAAACCGCGCATCAGTACAAGGTTCATTATGTTTTGTTTAAAACTTAAACGATTACAAATGAAACCGCAATCAGAAATTGTTATGGTAGACAACCAACTATTCCTCGGTCATAGCAGCATTCCTTTATTAGGAACATCGCAGGCAGGTATATCTTGTAGCATGCCTTTTGAAAATGCGGGTAATCGGAAAAAGAGTGTTCAACCAGAAGAACAAAGTTTTCAAGAAAATGAATGGGGATATATTTAACCCGGATTTTGCATTAGAACTCGTGATAGTCTGTCCCGTATTTACGTAAAGTATGGCAATCACAAGAAAATAAGGCTTTTTGTAGATTTCATCTTAGCACAGGTATAGTGAAATTGAAAATAGAAACGAAGTAGCTTATTATTAAAGCGATATCATCACCTAATAGATTGTCTATTATGTATTTCGGGTTTAAGGAAGTTGTAAGTATCGAGAAATAGATGATCATAATCAGGTTGTTTTTCAGAAGGTATCAAGGCGTGCTTTAGGTACGCCTAATTACTAACTACAATTACCACTTCGCCAATGGGCAGATTGAAGTACAACCACTGCAATAATATGGCTGATCTAATATTCCTTTATAATTAAATGATGTTTTTTAAAATTTGAATTACAAAGTGGCTAGAAGTGCACAAAGGTTTTCTAAAAACTATAAAGGAAACTCCCAAAACGAGCGATATCCTTGTACCATCCATCCCAATTCAGTCGAAATAGATCTTTTATTGCTTAACTTGTATTGATATAAATCCAGACCAGCATTTCACGTTATATGATCAAACCGTATCGATGTTGATTCCAACAGTTTTCTACAGGGTTCGCATTAACCCCTATCAGAAGAGATGTTGCCAGTAAATATTGAAATAACACTTTCTTTTCAGTAGTCCTATAAACATTACGAATATGAAAAAGAGCAAGTTAAGCCGAAGAAAGTTTATAAAAGTCAACTCCATGACAGGACTTGGAGCTTCCTTGGCACTGAGCCATGCACCCTTCAAAACGTTAGACTTTTTTGACAGATCAAATCGGACCCCTGCAATACTTGGAGGAAATCCGGTCGTAAAACATGACTGGCCTTCCTGGCCCATTTGGAACCCTGAGACGGATGAAAAGCGATTGCTGGAAGTCATGCGAAGTGGCGTATGGTCAAGGAGGAATGTCACCATTGAGTTTGAGGAAAAATGGGCAGAAACAATCGGAAGCAAAAGGTGTCTTGCCCTGGTCAACGGTACTAATGCCATGATTACCTCTTTTGCTAACCTGGATATCGGATGGGGCGATGAAGTAATAACCACCCCCTATTCTTTCATAGCATCAGCTCAAAGTATACTGGCCAATGGGGCTATTCCAGTTTTTGTGGACGTGGACCCGAAAACGTTTCAGATAGATCCATCTAAAATAGAAGCGAAAATCACTAAACGTACCAAAGCCATACTTCCTGTTCATATTCTAGGTCTTCCATGTGACATGGATCCCATCATGAAAATAGCCGCAAAATACAATCTTAAAGTTGTAGAAGATGCCTGTCAGGGTTGGTTGGCAGAATATGACAATAAAAAAGTAGGTACTTTTGGAGATGCGGGTTGCTTTAGCTTTCAGAATTCCAAGAATATACCAATTGGCGAAGGAGGCGCAATCGTATCCGATAATGAAGCCTTTATGGACAGGTGCTATGCCTATCACAATTATGGAATGCCTTACGGTTCAGTAAAAAGTGAAGAAAAGGGAGCCGTGATAGGTGGTACCAAATTACGAATTACAGAGTACCAATGCGCCATTGGACTGGCTCAATTGGAAAGACTGGAAGATCAGACAGAAAAGAGGTCTAGAAATGCGAAATACCTTCGGGAGAAAATCAGCCAGATACCAGGCATCTTGCCTTATGAATTGTATCCTAAGGTGACCCGAGCATCTTTTCACCTTTTTCCATTCCGGTTCCAGAAAGAAGCATTCAAAGGTTTGCCGAGGGATAAATTCCTAAAAGCATTTTCTGCAGAAGGGATTCCCGGTTCATCAGGGTACATTCCACTAAATAAAATGCCCTATTTACAGAATACATTTGAATCCAAAAACTTCAAAAAGTTTTATGGCAAAAAGGCGCTAAATTATAATAAGTGGAGCGAAGAGAATGAATGTCCTCTAAATGATGTACTGTGTTATGAAGAAGCAGTATGGCTCCCTCAAAACGTGCTACTTGGTTCCAAAAGAGACATGGATTCTATTTCTGATGCCGTTCAAAAGATATACGATAATGCTGAACAGTTAAAATAAGCTATTAATTTTTAACCTAAAATAGGCAAAAGGCCTTAATGACCCCGAAAGACAAGGTACTTTAGCAGCTTATGAAGCTTACTGGGAATTGGATCCAAAAATGGTATTCAAAGTGGAATGAATCATACCATTTTTACCAGTTTGAAGGATCTGTGTTCCTATTCGTTCAAATTAACCTTAAAGAAAATGGCAGAAAAAAAAGGCTTTGGAACATATCCGGATTGTCATTCAAATTCTATTCTCTACAAAAATCCACCCTATTTTCATAGGATGGGCACTATAGCATTAGTGTTAGAAAGGGAAATAACCTAACGGATTATCCCTACTATTTTGGAACATCTACTCCTGCAAAATTAGCAATTGAAAAATGAGTGAAAACACAAATCAAACAACACCAGTGAAAAGGACAAGGTATTTATTTTTAATTAGTCTGTTAGTTCTGTTTATTAACCAACCGAACATGCTTAAGGCACAGTCCCATAACTCCCCTGGTTCATTCACTGATATTCTGTCTTCTTCTGCCAATCCAAGGAACAGTGAGGGTGATTTTATCACGCTTAATGATGGAAGGGTCTTATTTGCCTACACCCGCTTTATGAATTCCACAAGTGACCATGCCCCAGCTCAGATTATGGGAAGGTACAGTGAAGATGGTGGCAAGACCTGGTCTGAAAAAGATAAATTGATCGTTGAAAGGGAAGGCGATCAGAATGTGATGTCTGTCTCTCTCTTAAGATTGCAGAATGGTGATATTGCTTTGATTTATGCCAGGAAAAATTCACTTGAGGATTGTATACCCATGGTGCGCATTTCAAAGGATGAAGCACAGACCTGGAGTGCCCCAACACCAATCATCACTGATCAAAAAGGTTATTTTGTCCTGAATAATGACAGGGTTATTCAACTGAAGAGCGGAAGGATCTTAGCGCCCGTCTCTCTGCACAAAACGCCAAATTCCGAATGGCGCAACAGAGGCGAAATCAGGTGTTTTTATTCGGATGATAGGGGTAACACCTGGAAAATGGGACAGGTATTGCCGGTTCCCACAAATGTGATCAGCCAAGAACCCGGTGTTGTAGAAATGAATGACGGACGTATCATGATGAATATTCGGACGAATCAAGGAACGCAATACAGTTCATTTTCACTTGATGAAGGCATCACCTGGAGCCTTGCAAACAAGACCATTATCCCATCCCCCATCGCTCCCGCATCTCTGAAAAGGTTGAACGGAACGGGCGACCTAATTCTGGCCTGGAACAACAATGGTAAATCAGGACCGAGGTATTTCAAATCAAAAAGGACACCTCTCACGGTGGCTATTTCCAGAGACGAGGGTCAATCCTGGGGGAATATTCAGAACATTGAAGGAAGCATTCATGCTTCATACGCCTATGCTGCGATTCACGAAGTGGATGATCATATTCTCTTCGCTTATTATGTGAAGCATGATGACAAACCGGGCTATGACCTTCGCATCAGACGGATGTCTCTAAAAGAAATATACGATTTCGATAATCCAGACCCTGTTTTGATCGTCGCCAATAAACATTCCAATACTTTGTCGTATCTGGACCCAGTCAAAATGGAAGTTTTGGAAACCATTAACATAGGCAACAATCCCCATGAAATTACGATATCACCGAATCAGCGATTTGCTTACCTCAGTAGTTATGAAGCCCCTGGGGATAAGATTTTGGTAGTCGATCTGATGAAAAGGCAGCAGGTAGACACCATCCAAACGGGTGAGTATACGCGTATACATGGAGCTGCTTTCTCACCGGAAGGAACGCATGCCTACTTTACAGCCGGCCAAACGGGTTATGTGGTAGAAGTGGAAACCGCCAATAATACTGTATCACGAGCCATTCCTACCGGAGGTAAGACTTCTCATATGGTATATCTTTCGCCTGATGGGGAATACCTTTTGACGGCCAATATTTCTTCTGAAAATATTTCCGTCATAAACAGAGAATCAGGAGCATTGGAAACCTTAATCCCAGCTGGGAAAGGAGTGGAAGGAATGGCTTTCACGCCAGATGGTAAATTTTTATGGGCATTAAACCAGACAGGAGGTAGTATAACAGTGATAGATTGGCTTTCCAAAACTGTTGTAGCCGAATTTGAATGCCCTGGAATGCCTGTTCGCATCAAATTTTCTGAGGATGGCAGCCGGGCTTATGTAGCAGGCTGGGAAAAGAATGGAACATTGACGGTTATTGATGTTGCATCCAGAAAAGAAATTAAAAGAATTCCGGTTGGCAGCTTTGCCATAGGAGTTGAAATCTCAGCCGATGGCAAATATGCCTTTGTAGGCTGTGAAGATGCGGGAAAAACAAGTATTGGTAAGGATGGTGAAGAAAATCTTGAAAAAATAAAAGCCAAGTCAGATGGTGTGCATGTAGTAGACCTTCACAAACTGGAGGTTGTAAAGGTTATTGAAACCGGTTTAGGACCAGACCCCATGCAATTGTGGTGGCCTCCTAGTAAACTGGTTGAAGATTAAATATAAATAGCCTCATCAGGCCTAAGGTAGTTGAAACCTGAATTAATTGAGGCAATAATCACACATTACTCAAACCATGAAACTTGCCTTTTTGACTATTGAAAAGCGCAAAATGTCTTATTCAAAAGACAGTTAATAATTCGGTACAGTTAAAAAAATCGTTAAATTTTAAAGTATGAAAACTGGCAGAAAAGGTTATCCGCATATATCCGTTGATAATTGGATAAGAAATGGTAGCATCCTAAAGAAATGCATTTCTCTATTTGTCTTTCTATTGGTAGCAGGAACCTGTTTTTCTCAGGAGACAAATGAAGAATGGTTTTTAAATAACTACAGCAAACGGGAGGTTTACATTCCTATGCGAGATGGGGTAAAATTATACACTGTAATTTATACACCAAAAGACACAATTAGCCGACACCCTATATTAATGGAGCGCAGCCCTTATTCTTGTAACCCTTATGGCCCTGATAAATACATGGCTGTTTGGGGCTCCTATAAGATGGCCTACGCCAAAGAAAATTTCATCTTTGTGAAACAGGATGTTCGTGGAAAATACATGAGCGAAGGTGAGTTTGTGGAGGTGAGGCCATTTATCAAAAACAAAACCGGGAACCAAATTGATGAAGCCAGTGACACCTATGACACCATTGATTGGTTAATCAACAATATAGAAAACAACAATAACAAAGTTGGAATTATAGGTGTTTCCTACCCTGGGTTTTATGCAGGACAAGGTGCACTTTCAGGGCACCCTTCACTAATGGTGGCCAGTCCACAGGCACCTGTTACCGACTGGTATATTGGAGATGACTGGCACCATAATGGCGTTTTCTTCCTGATGGATGCGCAATCTTTTTATAGCCGACATGGTATGCCAAGGCCAAATCCAACTACATCTAACACTACAGGATTCTCATTCAATTCTGATGACAATTATAACGCATTTCTCAATGCTGGATCATTAAAAAACATCGCCCATTTGATGGGAGATAGCATACAATTTTGGAAGGAAATGTTCGCACATCCAAATTATGATGATTGGTGGCAAGCAAGAAATGCCCGAAATAGCTTCTATAATATAAAACCAGCAATGCTCTGGGTGGGTGGGCTATTTGATGCAGAAGATTGTTTTGGCGCCTGGGCTTCCTACAAAGCTGCAGAAGAGCAAAGCCCAGAAACAAACAGTAAATTGGTCATGGGCCCTTGGTACCATGGGCAATGGTCACATGACGGTAGTTTTTTGGGTAATGTAAGGTTCGGTAGCAATACCTCCAGGTATTATCAGGACAGCATTGAAGCACCCTTTTTGATGCATCATTTACTTGATAAAGGAGACAAAATAAATATTGCTGAAGCCACTGTATTTTTCACAGGTGAGAACACCTGGAAAAAGTTTGATCAATGGCCACCTAAAGCCACTGAAAACCAACCTTTCTATTTGCAAGACGGTGGAAAGTTAGGCTTGAATACGCCAGAAAATCAATCAGAAGAATTTGATGATTACATCAGTGATCCCGAACATCCTGTACCTTACACACAGCACATTCATTTCAAAAGAACGCGGGAATATTTAACGGATGATCAGCGTTTTGCCTCAAGGCGTGCTGATGTATTGACCTACGAAACCAATGTATTGGAAAATGAGGTAACCCTGGCAGGACCGGTTGTTGCGGATTTATTGGTTTCTCTATCTACTACTGATGCTGATTTTGTTGTCAAGATAATTGATGTATTTCCTAACGACTTTAAATATCCCGAAGAAATGAAAGGAAATGATGCAAATTATCCAATGGGTGGTTATCAAATGATGGTTCGCTCTGAAATCATGCGCGGTAAGTTCAGGAACAGCTTTGAAGCCCCTGAACCTTTTGTTCCAGGAAAAATTACCTCTGTGAAATGGACCTTACCAGATGTAGCGCATACTTTCCAAAAAGGCCATAAAATCATGGTTCAGATACAGAGCAGTTGGTTTCCATTAGCCGACAGAAATCCCCAAAAGTTTGTCAACATTTATCAGGCAAACGATGACGATTTTCAAAAAGCTGAAATCCGAATTTATCGCGATGTAGAAAATGCGTCAAAAATTATTTTGCCTGTTTTAGTAAGTAAATAATGGGTACGCCTTAAGTACTTTAGTTGACTCATTTTGATAAAGCTTTTGATTAGCAAAGAACAAGGTTTTTACTGAAAATTTCATAATTCAATATATATAATGGTATATTTCTTGGGTATTCTGCGTTTTAAACAATATTTTTAATTCGATAATACAAGTTTTAAATTTTATTACACCACTAGAACCTATGCCTTTCGGCCTATCTGACAAGATGAAGCATTATAAATGCTTCCCTTATTTGCTATCTGGCACTTTAAGTGAACATTTTGTAAAAAATGAACGTGAAAACAGTGCCCAAACTGAATTGATTTCAACATCATCACTTTTTTCAGTGCAAAAAATTCACAGCAAATTAATCCTGGTTTATTTACATAATTTGGCCAAGACCTGATAATGGTAACTGCTCATGCAGCACAATTACTACTTAAAAATACAACTAACATGAACACCAGCTATAAAACACTTATTTACCTCACATTACTGCTTTTTATTGGTATTCCTTATTGCGCTACTGCCACTGAAAAGCCCCGAGTCTTTGTATTGACAGATATAGAGAACGAGCCAGATGATGCCCAGTCTCTTGTCCGATTCCTAATGTACAGCAATCAATTTGATGTTGAGGGCTTGATCGCAACTACATCTACACATCAGCGGGATAAAACAGCGGCCTGGAGATTAAAGGAGATTGTAGAAGCGTATGGAAAAGTACATGCCAATTTACTAAAACACGAAGATGGATTTCCCACAGCAGAATACCTTTTGTCTCGTATTAAATCAGGGCTTCCTAAATATGGAATGACCGCCGTAGGAAAGGGCAATGACTCTGAGGGTAGTGAATGGTTAATCGAAGTGGTGGACAAAGACGATGAAAGGCCTGTGTGGGTTCCTGTATGGGGTGGTGCCAACGTTTTAGGCCAAGCCCTTTGGAAAGTAAGGCTAACGAGAACGAGAGAAGAGCTAGATAAATTTGTTTCCAAACTTCGGGTCTATGCCATTTCCGATCAGGATGATTCTGGCGTATGGATTCGCAATGAATTCCCTGGTCTCTTTTACATTGTTAGTCCGGGTGAGGATTATATCCATTCTACCTGGAATGGAATAGGAGGAGAATCCTATCGGAAATATGCTTCTGGAGCAGATGCTTCCTTGGCAGAAAACCCTTGGCTCAGGAAAAACATCATGCAAGATCACGGTCCATTAGGAGCTCAATACCCAGAAGTAGAATACATTATGGAAGGAGACACACCTAGCTTTCTGGGGTTGATAGACAATGGATTAAATGTTCCAGAGCGGCCAGATTATGGCGGATGGGGCGGCCGGTATGAACTGTACAAACCCCATTTTCAACCCTACCGAAATTTTGACTACCAAGAACCTGAACAAAGAGCCATCTGGACAAATGCTATAGATGAAGTAATGGGTATTGATGGACGAATTTACATTAACAATCAGGCGACAATCTGGCGATGGAGAGAAGCTTTCCAAAATGACTTTGCGGCAAGAATGGATTGGTGCATAAAATCCTATGAAGAGGCAAACCACCCACCATTGGTTAAGGTGGACAAAACCACAAACATCACCATACACCCTGGAGAAGAAATTCAGTTTGATGCCAGTGGCAGTACAGATCCGGATGGTGATTCCTTGTCTTATCACTGGTTTAATTACAAAGAGCCAGGGACCTTTTGGGCCTTTAACTGGTACAAGCCACTCACAATCACAAATCCTAACAGTGCAAAGATCACCTTAGAAATTGGTGAGAAAATTGAACTGACAAAAGCGCAAACCACTCATTTAATCCTTGCTGTGACAGATAATGGAACCCCTGCTATAACCAGGTACGAGCGTATCGTTATTAACATATTACCAAAAATAAAATAGCCCTACCACGACTGATCTTGCCTCATACTATCTATGGAATTGCTTTTGAAAAATCAGCTTCGGCCGGATAAACCCAGGGACATTAAAAAGGCAACAAACCATATGTAACACGCATTTTACTTAAAGATATCTTTCGCAAAACATTTATGCAATGAAAAACAATCGAAGAAATTTTATCAAATGGTCTGGGTTATCCGGATTTGGAATAGGTTTAGCACCTTCATTGGTATTAAAAGCGAAGGCTGAAAAGCAATCCTCTCGCCTGATGGTAGAAGGGGAAGCCAACAAACCGGCCCATCGTCTTCCTTCCATGATTCAAAATTACTACATCGATAAAGTGCGGGATATATCGAAAAAACACAGTGACAGAATCTATGGGCTTAAGACAAAAAAAGAGGCACTGGAATACCAGACTGAGATCAGAAATAAAATCAAGGATTGTCTTGGTCCTTTTCCGGATAAAAACCCATTGAATCCGGTCATAACAGGGAAACTGGATAGGGAAGGTTTTACCGTAGAGAAGGTGATTTACGAAAGTCGACCTGGTTTCAAGGTGACAGCCAATCTTTACATTCCCAAAAACAACGGCCAGCCAATGCCAGCGGTACTCGGAACTTGTGGCCATACCAGAGAAGCCAAATCAAGTGCCTACCAGTATTTTGCTCAAAGCCTTGCGAGAAAGGGGTATGTTGTTTTGATTATTGATTGTATTGGGCAGGGTGAGCGCTTACAACACCCAATTCCGGGCCGTGAAAGTGCAACCAGATGGGGCGTAACGGAACACATCTATGCAGGTAACCCCTTAACATTAGTTGGGGATTCAATGGCTGGTTGGTTTGTATGGGATGCTATCCGTGGGATTGATTATTTGTGTTCTCGTCCGGAAGTTGATCACCGACATATTGGGGTTACAGGGAATTCCGGTGGAGGCACTCAGACTACCTGGTTATGTGGAATTGAATCCCGACTGACGATGGCTGCTCCAAGTTGCTTTGTCACCACCATTCGCCGAAACCTGGAGAACCAGGAAGTTCAGGATGCAGAACAGTACGCACTAAAAGGCTTAGCAAAGGGTTTAGATCATTTTGATTTCATCGCCACTATGGCGCCAAAACCTGTGATACTGATCACCCAGGAAAAAGACTTTTTTGACACCCGGGGGACGCAAGAGACTTTCGAAATGCTCCAACATTTTTATACGTTATTGGGTGCGAAAGAGAATATACAGTTGTTCAGAGGGGACGACTACCACGGCTATCACCAACCCGCAAGAGAGGCCATGTATGGGTTCTTTAATCAGGTGACTAAAATTAACAATGACGGCAAAGAACCTGAATTTGAACTAGAAAAAGACGAAGACCTGTGTTGTACTCCCGCAGGACAGTTGTCCAAGGAAGAGTTCAAAACAATACCTGAAATCCTCAAAAAGGAATCCATAGAAATTGGAAAGAAAAGGGGTGCCGTTTCGGCATCCAAATTAAAAAAAGCCTTGTCTGAAGCTTTACGCTTGCCAGAAAAATTTGATGTGTCCGATTACCGGATTTACAGAGCAAGAAAGGAACCGTTATTTCCTCGGCCTTTTGTAACGGATATGTTTGTAGAAACAGAACCTGGCATTCACAATGCGGTCTATCGACTCACTGAAGAGAACATATATTCCAGACCACATGGTAGTCCGAAAAATGCTATACTTTATGTTTCTCATTTAGGGATGGACGATGAGTTAATCAATGATGAAAAGATACGAGACATCCTCGCCGATCATTCTGACAATGCAATTTATGCCTGTGATTTGAGGGGGATAGGCCAGACTGAGGCCAATACACATGTCAGTTATTCTATTCCTTATAACAAGGAGTATTTTTATGGCATGCTTTCAAATATGCTGGATGAACCAATGATAGGAAAACGAACGTATGATTTACTATGCATTTTAAATTGGTTAGAATCCTTAGGTCATACTGAAATCACCGTTGTTGGCAATGGCTGGGGATGTCAGCCCGCTACTTTTGCTTCTGTCTTAAATGAGAATGTCAAAAAAGTCATCTTAAAAAATGCCTTGAGCAGTTACAGTGATGTCACAGAATCTACTTTCTACAATTGGCCAGTATCAGCCTTTCCTTTGAATGTGTTGAATCATTTTGACCTACCGGATTGTTACCTTGACCTCAAACGAAAAAACCTTGAAATACTTGGTATGTGGGATGCTCAGGCCGGAGAGGAAAAATAAATAAGCTATTGTTCTTAAACCAAATAGCTCATTTCGATTTATTGTGAATTCATAAATGCCTGCCAGACCGAAAGGTATGACAGGCATTTATTTAACCCGAAATATGCAATAGACATTCTATTACGTGCTGAAATCGCTTCAAAATCAGCCACTTCGTTGCTGTTTTCAATTTCACCATAGCGGTGCTATGCTAAAATCTCCAAACAGTCTGATTTTCTTGCGATTGCAACACTCATTACGAATCCTATTACATAATCCGGGTTTAACAAACTATTTTATTTAGTTTAATATGAATAACTGACACCTTTGTTTGCATCAATACCTGTGGAAAGTTTAAAGATCAAACAACTCTTCCTAGCTTTTTGGCTTCTGCATCTTTTCTTGCCCCGTAAAGTATCCCAAAAAGCATTCCCAAACTTATCCCCATCGACAAACTCATACTTGACTCTAAATGGGTGTCAATAGAGGTCCCATACAATATCCCTAATGCGGTTCCGAAAATCATACCGTAAACCATCCATATTTCTGTATAATGTTTTTCCGTAGTGAAATAAAACTCCTCTTTTAGAAAGGCTTTAAATTCAGACAGTTTTTGTTTATAGTATTTTTTCGAGTTGTCCGTTGAAGCCGCTAGCTTCAAGAAACCAAGTTCTTTCTGTATTAATGGGGATTGGCTTTCAGTTAAACCCTTGCTTTTTAAACTATTCAGAATTTGAATAAAGCCCTTGTAAATCTTTTTTTTCCCTTTGTTGTCTGTTGTTTTCAATAATTTATTAAAAACTTCAATTGCCTCTGTAATGCTCATGTTCTTTGTGTTTTTTGTTTGTATCTAAAATGTTGGGTTGAAATTCTTTATTTTATTCAGCTCTAAGTTCTTCCATGTCTGAAATCAACTCATCAAGCTTTCTAATTACCCTTCCATAAATAATATTTAAATCCCAATAGTAAATCTTACCTCCAAAAAGTGCTAAAACAGCAAGAATTAATATCATCGCTAAAAGTCCGATCAATGGCATTCCAAAAACCACATTAAGGTCAGGGTATTTCACCATAAGCTCACTCATTACCGTTTCGTTTAGTTGCTCTCCATTTTTGCTCGAAAACCAAAACCCCATTATAGCAGATAGAAAAATTATGGGGTAATAAAACCTCGCCAATTTTATATTGACTGATATTTGAACATCCAACCAGCTTCTGAATGATTTAAGGTATTCATAGCTGTTAACATTTTCATCAATGCTCTCCAAACCCTTTGAAAGTCTTTTATTCACTATAAACACCCAACTCGAAACCAGAAAAAGACCTATTCCCATAATCGGAATTCCTAATAAAAAGGAAGCTCCTAAAACCGCTATGGACCCAATCGCAATGGCATTCAAATTAGTTTTAAACATCCTCTTATATTTATCGATAAAATGAATCGATTTTTGATTGTATAGGTTGGTTACTTTTGGACCTACCAATGCCTCATTTTTCATAAACCCTTCTTTCCAAATTGCTTCAATTGACTTTTCCATCTAATCGTTTTTTTAACCGTTCTTTAATTCTTTTAATGCGTACCCCAATGTTATTGGGGTTAGTACCAATAATGTCTGCTATTTCCTGGTAGGACTTTTCTTCCAGATAAAGTAAAATCACTCCCCTGTCAACTTCCGAAAGTTGCCTAATGGCATCATACAAATGATTTAGTGCCTCATCTGAAAATGCATGGCTATCTTCAACCACCTCATCAGGCAAGGCATCAGAAGCGAAATACTGAGAACTGTTTTTCTTTTTCTTCAACAGGGTCAAACAAACATTCAATGACAATCTGTAAACCCAAGTAGACCACTCAGACTGCCGGCGGAAATTGTCTCTGCTTTTCCAAATTTGTAAACATACTTCTTGATAGTAATCTTCAAAATCTTCTTGCGAATTGGTATATGCGCGGCATATCTTAATGATTATTGCTGCATAGGGTAAAATTGAAGATCTATAAAAGTCGCTGCTCACTGTTTTTTTCTTGGTTAGTGGCGAGAATTAAATATTATTACACCCTACAGAAAAAATTGTAAAAAAAATTCACTGTTAAGGAAAATTTTAAACCAGAAATAGCTGATAAGTCCTTTATTTATACCAGCACAATAAATGAAGTTTAAGCAAATTGGGTTCTTAATTGCTTGCAAAATTTGCAGGACTATAGGCTAAAAACTATTGATCCTGCTAAGCGGTTAATGTAAAAACCCACCAAAATCCAATATAAGGAGTCAAGGAGATAAATCAGCTTTTCCTTTTAATCCCTGGCCAAAGCGGATTCTTTCAGATTGTATTTAATGTCTGTAATTTTCAGTTTTAACCAGGTCCAATTTCCACTCTCTAATTTCCATTCTGCTTTAGATTCAACTGGGATTTTAATGCCATTTATTTCTTCGGTTTTGGTAGCGGTAACTGTCCATTCAATAGGCAAAACATCATCTGCATCCTTATACCGCATGGCCACAAATTTTTTAAAATCCCCATTTTCTTCAAAGTGAAATATACCTGAACCGACGGTCCCATTATATTCCATTGTGGCTTTCGCCGAATAGTCATCCATTGCCTCCCAACTTATATAAGGGCTCAAGGCAAAAGATGGGAACCAAACTATTTCGGCCAAATACCGCTGTAAGGTGGCTTGATTTACCTTTTCATTGTTTTTTGCATCTACAATAGAAAAGAATGAAAGCAGCTTAATCGTCATTTCTCCTTGACCATTTTTAAATTTATCCCTCCCAACCACAGTTAAAAATGGGTTCATTTTTAGCTTGACTGACCAATTAAAAGCTGGAGGTTCAATGGTGAAATATTGCCGGGCTTTTGCTTTGTTCCATTCTTTTTGCTCAGGTTTCATCAACATTTGTAAGTCTTGCTCCAAATAAACATTGTAAACCAATGTTTTTCCAATTGCCCCACTATTCAGTAACCATTTTTGAATTGTTGCAGGCAAGTCCACTATCATTTGCTCCGATAAAATGGTGTTTTCTAAGGTATTTGAATTCTCAAACATTTTCGCTGTTTCATCACCCACCATTTTTTTAAAGCTACCCGATGAATAAAGAAGAAAAATTAAAACCAGTACGATCAAATTTATAATTGTCCCGAACTTGGCATCAGTCCAATAGTTTAGAATTAATAACTGTGAAAGAATTACACCCACAATTCCAATTACCCACCAATAATTGGACTGAATGGACAATAAAAATACAGTTACAGCAAATAATACAAAGGTCAACAACCATAATAATCCAAACACTTTGGAAATGGGTTGGGTAATGGCATTAAATTCGGAAAGGTCAAAGGCCTTTAAAAATCCAAACAGATGGATAACGCCATGTATTCCAAGGACTATTATTAAAACTATTCGCATAAATTTTCTATTTTTAATGTAGAATAATGCTTAACAACTTAGTTTCTTCAACTGCTCTAAAATAGTGAAAAAATAAATGACTAGCACCTCAGGCCCTTCAAATCTTGAAAGGTTCCTTTGAGCACTTATTCTTTATTGAATTTAGTCTTAAAACTGTAAAGGCATTACTTTCAAGCCTACAGGCTACGTAAGCCTAGCAAGCACCTTCTATTGATTCATGAATACACTGGGAAGATTATCCCTACAAGAGAAAATTTCAATGTTTTCATAGTTCATTAAAGCCATGCTGTGTACCTTAGTTTTCTCTGTTAATGGTTATATTATAGATTAAAACCATCCTTCAATTCCAAAAACAAATACCAACACTGATGGCACACTTTATATGCAATGGCTTCTCTAAAATCCTTGGTTTTAGCAGGGGTAAAAATGCAGGAATATCCCTCTTCCTTACACTTTTTACCTTTTTCCCTCTACTCATTCAGGCGCAAGACAAAAAAGAACTGAATGTTTTGTTTATGATCTCAGACGATCTTACAGCTACCGCAATATCCAGTTACGAAAATAGCGCTAGCCATACCCCAAACATCGATCGTTTGGCTTCGGAAGGGACGCGATTTACAAAAGCCTACTGCCAGTATCCAGTCTGTGGTCCATCCAGGGCATCCATGATGTTTGGCTATTACCCAAATGCAACTACGACCTATGGCTACGTAAGCGGAAAAGAGAATGTAGGTCCAGACCGACAGTCATGGGCTCAATTGTTCAAAGACAATGGCTACTATACGGCCAGGGTTGGAAAGATTTTTCATATGGGCTCTGTAGATATCCTGAAAGGGAGAAATGGCCAGGATGATCAAGCTTCGTGGACAGAAAGATTTAACAGCCCAGCCCCTGAGGTCCACGCCAAAGGAGACCACGAATTGGTTCAAAACAATCCTTATGGTTTACTTACTTTATCAAAGGATACCAATTGGAATGGAGGCAATCAGATCCATATTGTCAAGACAGACGAAAATGAAATACAGACAGATGCAGAGACAGCCAAAAAAGTATCGGAATTACTGCGTGAGCATAAGAACAAGCCATTTTTTATTGCAGCGGGCTTTTTTCGCCCCCATGTCCCTTTTGTAGCGCCTAAATCTTCATTTGAAAACTATCCACATGAACAAATCGTGATGCCTCCCAAAGTTGAAAACGACTGGGAAGACATTCCTGAGCAAGGGATTAATTATGTGAACAGTGTCAATGGGCAAATGACAGTCGAACAGGAGAAAAAGGCTGTTGCTGCCTACTATGCTTCTACTTCCTTTTTAGATGACCAAGTCGGCAAAGTATTGCAAACCTTAAAAGAAGAAGGACTTGAGAAGAACACAATTGTCATCTTTACTTCTGACCACGGCTACTTTTTGGGAGAACATCGGTTTTGGATGAAAGTGGGATTGATGGAAGAATCCGCCAGGGTTCCTTTGATCATCAAAGTACCTGGACAAGCCCCAGCAGTGTGTCATTCTTTTGCAGAACTAATTGACCTCTATCCAACCATTTCGGAATTAGCAGGCTTACAAGCTCCAGAAGCTATCCAAGGCAAAAGTCTGGCCCCGCTGATCGATAATCCCAAGTTAAAAGTTAGAGACTTTGCTTTTTCCGTTTCTCAGCGGAATGGTAGAATGGGCTATCTAATTCGCTCATCCGACTGGGCCTATATTCAATATGGAGAGCAGGCTGAAGGAGGCATGGAATTGTATGACATGAATTATGATAAGGGACAATACAATAACCTGGCTTTGTATCCAAAATACGAAGAGGTGGTCTCAGAAATGCAGGGGCTCCTACAGGGTAAATTAGCTGAAGTACGAACCAATGATTTGGGTATTGAGTATTAGCATATCCTCCACCTATAAGCTAAAGCAATGAAGCTAACTTGAGAGATTTTGTCAGCAATGCTGCAGAAAAAGCAACAATACCGCCAATATCATTTAATGTTCATTCACTAGTGGCTGTTATATTTCTCCCTTCTAGGGCTGATAAATTAGGAGAATGACCCAAATTTTACTTCCCATAATTTCAGGTTTGTATTTATATAAAAACACCATATGTTTACAAAAGCATAACTACTTCCTGATGACGAAATGAAAAGACGAAAATTTTTAGAAAACCTCTCCCTCGTAACCAGTGCTGCTACTTTAACAGGTGCCACTCCTATCAAAAGCACCTCCACCCTTAAAAACAAAGACCAAAAAAAAGAGACATCACTGCTTGAAATTCGAGTTACTGCACCTTCGGTAGTAGAAGTAAACGAACCATTTTGGCTGGGGGTTAAATTAATGGGAGAACCTTTCTTCGCTGACTGGGTTCCTATCTGGCAAAGAAGAGGAGTCACTGTCAACGCCCCTTTCAATCATTCAGCCAGAGGAATCCGATTTATGGACAACGTCCTCCCCTCTTGGAAAAATGAGGTAGAAATACATGGAGACGATGGTTATGAAGGCCTTTCCACTTACTCGTTTCAAGAAGGCAATGGCCCTTATGCTGGAGATCACCGTCCAATCAGGCGTCTTGAAGGTTTTCGTTTTACCAAGCCAGGCATAAGGTACATCAAGGTAAAAGACCCAATTACCGGAAAAATTGGTACCAGCAATGCTATATGTGTAACAAAGGAAAAACCCACTCAACGATTGTTCTGGGGAAACCTCCACTGTCACAGTATTTTTGGAGATGGCATCCGTCTGCCAGAAGAAATTCACGCTTTTGCAAGGGATGAGTCTTTTCTTGATATATTCTCTCTTACAGATCATACAGAAGCTTTGACCAATGCCCAATGGAATTATTTCAGGGAGGTATGCAATACATTTAATGAGCCGGGAAGGTATGTCACTTTCAATGGTGGCGAATGGACCAGCCCGGAGTTTGGACATCGAAACTTCATCTATCCTGGAAATGAAGGGCCAGTTATTCGGTGTACAGATCCAAATCAAAACACCCTGCAAAAACTTTATGCTGTTGCAAGAGAACATAAAGCACTCCTAATCGCCAATCACACGGCCAGTGAGGGCCATACGACTCACTGGGACAATGGTCATGATGCGGAAGTTGAAAGACTAATAGAGATCTATTCCATAGGAGGAGTAAATGAGATGCCAAAAGGACCTGGAAATACCTTTGAAAGCAGGATAAAAAAGGACGAAGTCATCGGAAGTCATGCCGTAGATGGATTAAAAAAAGGTTTTAAGCTTGGCTTTATAGGTACCGGGGATGATCATGATGGGCGTCCTGGAGATTCAATTCATCACCTTCAGGAGAAACCTGAAAGTTATAAAGAGATATTGGGGCCGGGGCTAATGGGAGTCTGGGCTGAAAATTTATCGCGTGAATCTATATTTGAGGCCTTATGGAATAGAAAAGTATTTGGCACCACAAACAATCGGACTTGGCTTAAATTCTCCATCAACGACCAACCTATGGGTTCCATATTCACCGCAGGCAAAAAACTGAGCATCAAAATAGAGGCCGCAAGTAATTTGTCCATCCTTCGAATCGATCTTATCAAGGAAGGAAAGGTTGTGCAGTATACTGAACCCAATCAAATGCAGGCAATATGGGAAATCGAGGAGAAGCAACCGACTAACCCCACATGGTACTACGTGAGAATAACCATGGATGAGGAACATTTGGCCTGGTCAAGTCCCGTATGGATTGAAGGATAAGGTTTTGAGGCTGACTAAATAGGAAGAAAAGTTCAAACTGCCTGGCGGCAATCTATCTTCTTTGTTATTTTAAGGCCTAAATTTACTGCGCTACTCAGGGCACCCCTATGCTTAAAGAAGCTCCGAATCCGCAACATAACGCAGAAAAGGCGCTTATTCAATGCAAACCCTGTCGGGAGGGATTGAGCCAGAAAAGGTTCTAGCGGCCAAAGGGTAAAAGAACAAAGCTTTCAATAGAACTATTTTAAAATGAAGGAGACACTATCTATTCAAGAAGCGCAAAAACTAGTGCTATTATCACAGGATTTTTTACCTTCAAAACTAAAAGGAAACGCTATAGACCACACCCTATCAAGCATAGAAAATCTTGGCTATATTCAAATCGATACCATCTCTACTGTTCAACGTGCACACCATCACACCTTATGGAGCAGAAATCCGCGGTACCAAAACGTGCACCTTGATGAATTGGTAGCAAAGAAAAAAGTCTTTGAATATTGGTCGCATGCAGCAGCCTACTTGCCAATGAGAGACTATAAATATAGCCTTTTCCGCAAAAATGCCATTTTAAAGGGTGAACAAAAACATTGGTTTACGAAAGACTTTGGCCTTATGAAATCGGTATTGAATCGAATTGAAAAAGAGGGGCCATTAATGGCAAAAGACTTTGTTCACAAGGAAAAAGTAAAAGATTGGGGAAGTAAACCTGCCAAACAAGCCCTGGAGAATTTGTACATGCAAGGTGAATTGATGATTGCTTCGCGGAAAAACTTCCACAAGGTATATGACCTAACCGAGCGTGTGTTACCAAAAGGTATTGAGGACAGTGTCCCTTCTCAAGAGGAATACCTTCGGTTTTTGATTAAAAGTTACCTACGGGCAAATGGCATAGGACAGGCAGCAGAGATCTCCTATTTACTTAAAAACACTAAAGCACTTGTCACCGCAGCATTGAAAGAGATGCATGCAAGTGGTGAATTGATCGCCTTAAAGGTAAATGGGAATGGCTATTATGCGCTTCCGGACTCCTTATCTTTATTGAACAAGCCCCTGAACCGAAAGCAACTAAAAATCCTCTCCCCTTTTGACAATCTCCTTATTCAACGCAAGCGCATGCTAACTTTGTTTGATTTTGACTATCAAATTGAATGCTATACGCCCGAAAAGAAACGCAAATATGGTTACTTCTCCTTGCCCATATTGTGGGACGCCAAGTTGGTAGCGCGAATGGATTGCAAGGCGGATAGTAAAACATCCATTTTACATATCCATCATTTGGCATTGGAGGAAAGGCTGCAAGACAAAGATGGTTTTACGCTTGCTTTTTGTAAAGAACTTGAAGCTTTCAAGCAATTTAACAACTGTACCGAAATTAAATTGCACAAAACGACCCCACCTGACTTTAAAGCTACTATGCAAAACCTTTTATAGTCTGCTTTTAATGCTTTCAATAATGTGGCAGACCTCTACTGCTCAGGCTCAGCATTTTCTCAACGCATAAGAGCTCTCCACGCCTTCCGATGAGGATTCTGTTATGCAATTGAGGCGAACGGATGTTTACCGAATCCCAATAAATTTTCAACCTTTTGTCATAAAAAGCAAAATTGAATAGGACATCTCCTAAGCTATAAAGTAATAAAACAAGACATTGAGATTAGGCTAATTTAGACATCCGAAAGCTGGGACATTCCCTATATTTAAAACAATTGCTTATTGAAAGTCTATTAAACCCGAAATATGCAATAGACATTCTATTACGTGCTGAAATCGCTTTAAAATCAGCCACTTCGTTGCTGTTTTCAATTTCACCATAGCGGTGCTATGCTGAAATCTCCAAACAGCCTGATTTTCTTGCGATTGCAACACTTCCCGTAAAGACGGGACAGGCTATCACGAATTCTATTACATAATCCGGGTTAAATTATTTAAACACCCCCTTTTAAAGAATCATTATTTACTAATTTTAACACCTTTTAATCCTCCTTACAATTGCTTATGAAATCGCTTTTTATCTTTTTGGTTACCCTCCTCTCAGCAACAATGGCACAATCTCAACAACTGGCCAATTTGCACTTTAACAATGACAAGGAATTTAAAGTTGTCCAGTTTACCGACACCCATGTCAACGTAGAAGCAGGTAAGAATATGGAGGTATTTACGACAATTAAAAAAATACTTGAAATAGAAAAGCCTGATTTGGTCGTTTTGACAGGAGATGTAGCTACCGACGGCAACCCCCAAAAGACCTATCAAGCCATTGAAAAAGTATTTGAGGAGGCCAAAATGCCATGGATAGTAACCCTTGGAAATCATGATTCCCAAGCCGATCTCTCTAGAAAAGAGGTCTCTGACTTCCTCCAGGGATTAAGTTACTGTTTGAATAACGACAAGGGAGAAACTTATGGAAACTCAAATTTTGTATTTCCCGTCAAGAGTAAAGAAAATAAAGCCGAAGCACTTATTTACATCATGGACTCCAATGCTTATAGCACTTTAAAACCTGAAGTAGACGGATGGGGCTGGTTTGATCATTCTCAAGTCAATTGGTACAAAGAAAAGAGTCAGCAATACACCAAGGCAAACAATGACGAACCTTTACCTGCCATTGCTTTTTTCCACATTCCATTGCCGGAATATTACCAGGCATGGAGCAATAAAGAAGTGAAAGCCATAGGTAAAAGAAAAGAAGATGAGTGCGGACCGGAAATCAATACCGGCATGTTTGCTGCCATGTTAGAATCTAAAGACATCATGGGAACCTTTGTCGGTCACGATCACAACAACGATTATATAGGCGTACATCACAATGTGGCCTTGGCCTATGGAAGGGTTACCAAAACAAAAACCTACAGAAAAGCGCCCGTTGAAGGCGCAAGAATCATCGTTTTGACGGAAGGAGAAAGAAAATTCGATTCCTGGATCCGTGAAGTAAACGGAAGAAAAGTATATCCCTGTACCTGGCCGGATTCATTTGTGAATTAATCCAATTAGCAATGGGGCAACCCTTTTCGGTAACCTAATAAATAGATGCTAAGAATTGGAAACAATCACGAAATTGGCTAAATAAGATCAGGTATTATAAAATCCCCCTAGGCCTAATATTAGTTCTTAGCAATTAATATTAGGCATTTATGCCCCCAATTTTTGATCAAAATTGATTAAAAAATTATTTTTTAATCTCTTTCAACAACAAATGTTTTGGTCAACTTATCATATAGGTTTTGGTTTTTATTGTCCCAAAGCAACCATATTATTGGAATTAAAAGAATGCTTGAACCGTATTTTAAAAACTCACGAATGGCTCCCTCAGAAGCTTTCTTATAATCCGCTCCAGATTCAGCGCATATGACTTTCAAATTGAATATCTTATGACCTAAATTCCCTGAAAAAACCGGATACAATACCCCTCCAATAAAAAGTGAAAAAAGAGCATAATGTTCAACTTTTACAAATGTCCCATTAATAGAGTCCACATCTTTGGTAAAGATTTTAAATAGCACAATAGGTCCGATAAAAATTACAAAAAAGAGGATAAATTCTGTTAGATTGGCAAGAAGTCTGATTCTTTTCGGAGCTAATTTGTATCCATGAACCAAGTCTGATTTTATCCTATTTTCATTGTGCTGTTTCTCACTATTCAGTACCTCTTCTATGTTTAACTCAAGGGCTTCACAAATTAAACTTAAAGTTTTACCCCGAGGGTCACTTTCTTTGTTTTCAATTCGCTGAATTGTTCTTAAATTCACTTTAGACATTTCTGCTAATTCCTCCTGAGTTAACCCTTTAGCCTTTCTTGATTCACAAATTATTTCACCAATCACAACCATTTTTTTATCGTTAATTTTCTTTAAAGTTATTGAAGAAAATATATTTTGATAGCGGTTACCTTACGGCATTCTTACGACATTTCTAAAAATGCTGGTTGATCTTTTCAATTTTAATTGGCCTTAGATAAGTTTAATAGATTGCTCAATGCAATAAAAACACTTCCTAACACCATTTCAAAGGTTTTTTGGCTGGTTTTCGGGCTATGGCCTGATCCATTAAAGAAACCCTTTTCTTAAAGCGAAAAAGGGTTTCTTTAATAGAATTATGGTTCAGGAATATAAATATCAAAAGTAGCTCCTTTATTTAATTCGCCAGTTGCCAATATTACCCCTTCGTGGTTTTCTATTATTCTCTTTACAATGGCCAATCCAATACCTGTTCCCGTGTAAGTATCCTTACTGTGAAGCCGTTGAAAAACTTCAAATATTTTTTTGCTGTATTGTTGGTCAAAACCAATTCCATTGTCGATGAACTGGATATGGCTATAATTTTGATCAACATTTAGTGATTCGATTCCTGTTTTCTTTCCTTTTACCGTTTCACAATTAATTTGTATAAGGACAGGTTGGTTCTCTTTGGCAAATTTAATGGAATTACTTATCAAGTTAAGGACTACCTGTCTGAACTGAACGAGAACCACTTTGATCTTACCAAGATTATTTAGTTCAAAGATAACATCGCTTTGTTCCAATTCTTCGGTCAAAGTTTCTTTTGTATCTTCAATGATTTCGAGCAAGTCTATAACTTCGTAATTTATTTCTTGGTCGTTGGTTCTGGAATAAGCAATAAGATCTTGAATTAAACTCTGCATTCGGAAGGCTGACTTATGCATTCTCGTGAAATATTTTTTACCACTTTCTGACAGGGAAGCATATTCTGTTTCAATAATACGGGAAGCAAAAATCTGAATTTTACGTAAGGGTTCCTGCAAATCATGGCTTGATATATAAACGAATGATTGCAACTCTTTATTTATTTTTTCTAGTGCCATATTCTTTTGTTGCAACTCATTTGTTCGCATTTGAACCATGTTTTCCAGTTCAGTTGTAAACATCTTTTGCTCTTGAATATCTGTACTTGTACCCACCCACATTTTTATGGTTCCATCTGCATCCTTTTGAGGAATGGCTCTACTCAGCTGCCAGCGATAGTCACCATCGTATTTACGAAAACGATGTTCCATCAGAAAGTCTTTCCCCGAACTGACTGCTTTACCCCACTGCTTAAGGTTTTCTTCCCTGTCATCAGGATGCACGATATTTATCCATTGATCGTTATACAATTGTTCTGGTGTCAATCCTGAATAATCAAAAACAGATTGATTGAAATAATTAATGTATCCATCGGGATCTGATGTCCATATAAATTGCGGCATGGAATCTGCCAATAAGCGGAATTTTTCCTCCCGCTCTAATAACTGCTGATGAAATGTCCTTTCTTCTGTAATGTCCCGCACGGTTCCAAGCATTCGTTCAGGCTTATTGTTTTCGTCATAATAAACCTTGCCTTTTACATCTTTCCAATGCAAGGATTGGTCTTCCCAAACTATCCTAATTTGATAATGTAATACCCCAACTTCGTAGGCTCTTTCAAAGGCCTCCTTTCTAAGTTTAACATCATCGGGATGTACATGTGCGATAACTTCTTCTTGGGTTAAATTCTTGGTATTTGGAAAGCCTAAAATATTATAGCAACGTTCAGACCCAACCATAACCTGTGTCTTAAGGTCTAGATCCCAAATACCGAGCTCACTGGCCTCAATGATAAGTTTGAGCTTGTCCTCATTCTCCTCTATAATATGTTTTGCTTTAACAGTAGCCGTTACTTCGGTAACTACTACCATTATACCCGTTATAACATTTTTTTCCTTTAAAGGATGGTAAACAAAATTGTAATAACCGGATTCAGTTTTGCCATGACGGTTTATGGTCACCGGAAATTCGTAACCATAAAAGGCATTTCCAGTTTTATAAATATCGGCAATGATGGGTGCTATGGTTTTTTTAACTTCAGGCAGTGTTTCAAAAAGTGGTTTACCCACAAATTGATTTTCCGTTTTATCAATTATCTGTAAATAATTTTCGTTTGCTATTTCAATCACATTTTCTGGGCCGCGAAAAATAACAATACCAAGTGGTGCCTGTTTTACTGATTCCCGAAATCTTTTTTCACTTTCCTCTACTTTTTGAAAGGCTTCATTGACATCCTGTTCGGCTTTCTTTCGCTCTGTAATGTCACGGGCTATGGCAAATAACAAGGTTTTTTTATCGACTTGAACACCTCCCATATTAATTTCTACAGGATAAACATGTCCTTGTTTGTTTCTATGCATGGTTTCAAAAGGAGGGATTGTTTCCCTTTGCGCACGCTTAAATGCTTCTCTGTATTTTTTATCATCAAAAATAGTATCAACATCAGGTACTTTTAACAAGCTCATTTCTTGCGCTGAATAACCCCATTTCTGTAATGCCGAATTGTTGAGATAAGTAAAGCTTCCATCTTCCTCCATTAGAATAAAGGGATCAGCAGCAGTGTCTGCCATAAACTTAAACAGCTTAATTTCTGAAAGTGCTTCTTCTACTTTCTGTTTTGCTTCATGCAATTCTGTCACTTCAGCTGCCGTATTCATTACTGCGTCCACTTTTCCTGTAGCATCAAAAAGCGGTGTTAAACTGTAATTATAGTAATACGGTTTTAATTCTCCGTTTTTTACGATGTCTACCTTTTGATTTTTGGCATGAAAAGGAATCCCAGTATGCAGTACATTCCGTATTTGATCAAAAATATGCTGGTTTCCAAATTCTGGTAATATATCCGAATACAATTTCCCCACCACATCATTGCCTTTTCCCCATGCATCCATAATGGATTGATTGGCAAGAGATATCCGCATTTCCTCCCCTACAAAAACACCTATTGGAAAAGGAGCACTTTCTACCAAAGCCCGAATGCTTTGTTCACTTTCTTTTATTTTATTGTTCAAAATGGCTTGTGAGGTCACCTCTGTAGCAATGATGCCAAGACCATCTATATTCCCATCCAAATCACGCTGAGGATACACAGTGAAATTGTAATATTTCAGGGTCATATTACCCTGTTGCAGGATTCGTACAGGCCTTTCAATGGCTGTAAAAGGAATTCCTGTTTTAAATACTTTTTCAAATACCTCCACGTATCCTTGTTCTGCCATTTCTGGCAAAAGTTCAAAATAGGGTTTCCCTAAAACGTCTTTCCCTTTACCCCAATATTCTATGATAATATCATTGGCAATGGTAATCACCAAATCTTTTCCCGATAAAATAGCAATTGAAGATGGGGAAGAGTGGATGAGATTATGGTAACGCTTTTCGCTTTCTTCTACGGTTTTTCTTGCTTCTACCTGAGGAGTAACGTCATAGCCTATAGCCATGATACCGTTAATACCCCCAACTGTATCATACAATGCCTCGTAAGAAAAATGGATATAAACAGTCTCCAACACACCATTTCTTAAAAGTTGCACAGCTCTTTCGGGTGTAGCAAAACGATTGCCCGTACTATACACTCCATCTAGTAATTCTTTTATACCCTGAGAAGCAATTTCAGGCATAGCCTCAAATAGCGGAATGTTAAGCACTTCTTCCTCTTTTCTACCCCAAAGTTCCAAGGCATATTGATTCGCAATTTCTACTGTGTAATTGGCACCCCTAAATATTGATATGGCAACAGGTGCCTGAAGAATCATCAGCCGGAGATTTCTTTCGTTTTCTTCTATCTTTTTTCTTGCCAATACCCGATCGGTAACGTCTTCCAAAGTACCGTTTAATCTGTAAGCAAATTTTTCTTCATTAAACCTGGCTTTACCTTTGGCATGGACAATGGTTTCTTCTTTGGTCACAGCATTTACAATTGTATATTCGATATCGTAAATGCCACCAGAAGAATATTTCAGGACCTTATTAATGGCTTGGGATACACGTTCCCTATCCGTTTCCGCAATTGCAGCCATGGCTTGATTAAAAGTAATCTTTTCTTCGGGAGGATAACCAAACCACTCTTTTAATCTGGCATTACCAGAGAATGTGTTGGTCAATGGATTATAGTCATAGGTTCCTAACTGAGCCGCCTCGATTACGAATTCCAAATCATTTTTATTTTCTATAAGGTCGTTTTCAGCTATTTTTTTTGAAGTGGTTTCTACTACTGTAACCAGGACTCCTCCTACTTCCCCAGTCGCTAATCTTATTGGACTATATGAAAAATCGAAATAACAATTTTCTAGATATCCATTTCTGTCCAAAGGCAACATTAAATCCGAAAACCGAACCGCGTCTCCCTCCATTACCTCATCAAACATAGGCCCGATGATGTGCCAAATTTCAGAAAATGTTTCCGCTGTACTAATTCCCAATGCTTGTGGATGCTTGGTAGCACCTAATATCGGACGATAGCCATCGTTGTAGATTTGAATATATTCTTTTCCCCAAGAAATGTACATACCAAAGGGATTCTCAAGCAGAACACTCACCATGGTTTTCAAAGGTTGAGGCCAACTATGTGGATCACCTAGTGGGGTATTCCCCCAGTCTCTGGCCCTAATGAGCTGACCCATTTCCCCTCCACCTCGTAAAAAAAGATTGTCATCCGTTTCGGTATCCATATAATCCATCATGGTTTAATAATAAAACTTTCTCTTGAACGCTGAAGCGAGGTTTTGAAAGCTAAGCAGGTTATTGCATTTCCTTTGACATATTATTCCATGCCAATTGTTTCGGTTTAAAAGGTTAAAATGATCTCAATATTCCCAAGCAAAAATCTAAATCCATTTCAAATCTAAAACAGAAGCTCCGCTTCACAAAGGTTGTTCAAATTAACACCATTAAAATTAGCAATAAAAAGTAAACTACAAGCGCACGTCTCATTAAATTGAGACAGAAGTCTTGTCTCCTAAACTTGGTTCTTGGCTTTTCCTTTGATTAAAAATACAGGCATTCGGTAGAAAAAATAATATTCTTTTCTCTAACCTTTGAAATCTGAGCACAACAAAAACTGATAAATACAAAAAGGAGATGGTTATCTCCTTTTTGTGTTTATCAAAATACCTGACTTCATTTCTACTATAACCGATATAATTCTTGGCTATGAAATTCTAGGACCTTTCTAGTACAATTTTTTTTTAGATTGAAAGTAACACCTAGTTATTTACACGAAAATTCATATAGTATTTATATCGGTCTAGTATTGCTTTTTTATAATAGGCAGCATAATACTCATTCGTCATTAGATCTACTTGGTAAAAATGTTTGCCATAATTTTTAGCATTTTTTGCAAGTTTGCTTACATATAGTTGCCTAAAATCAGTATTGGTATAACTATTCAAATCTTCATTACTAATTCGCTTCCCGTCTACCCAAACCCCATACATTTTAGCATCCTTCCAGGACTCAATTTGCTGTTCAGTAGGTGTCGTTTTTTGCATCGGTGGAGGCAAGGTCCTAAACACAATGATTTGTTGTGCCTGTTGCTCCTTACTCATTAATAAAAACAAGGATTGCAACCTTTCTCTATCGCTCTTAGAAATTTTGTATTCCACAGGATGTCCTTTGTCATTTTTTGCCTTGTTCACAATCTCACTGTACTCAGCAAGTTGGGCAGGGGTCGCCCCGTCGGTCGTAGATGGAACGACAATTTGTTTGGGCTGAACAGCCTCGGTTTTATCTTGCGCAATTGTTATTGTACTGAAAAGTAATATGGCAATACCCAAAAGGGGAACAACGGCCATTTGCTTGTAGAAACTATTTCGAAATGATTTGGTTTTGGTCATCATAAGCAATCGTTTTTTGGTTATAGAATGGTTAAACTGACTCGTAATTAATGATCCTGCTTGCTTACTTACTTTTTCAAGCAGCAAAATTTGATAGGCTTTTACATCTGTATATTCCTTGATTACTGCCTCATCAGCTAAGAACTCATGGTTCAGCATTATGGCTTTCCGGTAAAGAAAAATAAATGGGTTAAACCAAAATAGGATTTGGACGATTTCTATGAATAAGATATCCCATGAATGTTTTTGTTCTACATGAACCAATTCATGAAATAGGATTTCTTGTTCAATATTCCCTCTCCTGTAATCCTCTGCATTGAGGAATATATAGCCTAAAAAACTATGTGGCCTTATGCTCTGCTCTAAAAGAATGAGCTTGACGTTCTTAAATGGAATTGTAGCATTTGCTCGTGCTTTATTTAATATTGTTTTAAGGTTGATTGAAAACCTGAAAAACAGAATAGTTGTAATGGTCACATAGATGGTCAAGAGAATAAGTAGTAGGTTATTGTTCTCATTGGATACCACTATTTGTGGTGCATTCCCTGCCCCGGAAAAAAACACCGTTTCGGTGATTACATTCTCCATTATTGGTAGCGTTTGCAGCTCCTGGGTAAAAGTAAGGGAGGGGACAAACAATGAAAATATCAAACTGCCAAGTAGGTAAAACCTATTGAATCGGTGCATTCTTTCTTTCTCTAAAATCACTTTGTAGAAAGCCGCAAACAATGCAGAACAAACAATTATTTTAATGAGGTAAACTGTCATTTTTCCTTCCTTTTAATCTCTTGATCTACAATTTTTTTAAGGTCTTCCAATTCAGCGGTTGTAAGATTTGTGGCTGTCGTAAAAAACGAGGCAAACTGCAACGGTGAATTGTCAAAGTAATTTTTAATCATCCCCTTCACATGCTTTGAAAAGTAATCCACCTTCTTTACCAAAGGATAATATTGCCGGGAATTTCCAAATACCTTGTAGGCAACAAATTTTTTGTCTTGCAACCTTTTTAACAAGGTGGAAATTGTTGTAGTAGCAGGTTTTGGTTCAGGGTAAGATTCAATAATGTCTTTCATGAAAACTTTGCCTTGCTTCCAGATAAACTCCATTAGTTGCTCTTCTTTTTTCGACAATTGCATTGCTCTATATTTATATATACTGATCTACATTTATATTTCTTACTCTACAAATGTAGAGTATTTATATTAGTAAACAAACTTTCAAACGAATTATTTAATAGGAAGTCCATTGCTTAATCAATCACCCTGTCCGTTATCACACCACACTAGAAACTAGCAGGATAAATCCAAAATATGAAATAGACCTTCTAACAAGTGAGGGAATCCTTCCCCTGAAGAAAAATCAGGACAGGCTAAGTAAAGGCAGGAAACCCTAATTCATAATTCCATCTAACCCCTTGCAAAACAACGTTATAATCAATAGTATAGGGTCTCAACCCATGGATTTGAGAAATATATTAGACAAAAGGTCGAGCCAAGTTAGCTGCCTACTTTACTTTTGCTATGTTTTAAAATTCTGACAAACGCGCTATAGCTTACCATTATTATTTCTATATTGATGTTGACTTCAATTTTTTTAAATCTCAAAAACCCCATTGGGGCGAAATTATTGTAGCCAAGAGTGTATGGTGAAAAAAGTGCTTAAGACTAGCTGGAATGCATCTAAAAACCTGCGTACAATTTAAAAATCGTCTTTAACCAACGCATTTGTCACAGCGGATCCTTTTGAAGGCAATAAGTAGGAAAGATTTTGGCAGTCTCGTTTTTCTGGCATTTCTATGGCTTCCTCCAGTCAAATCCCTATGTATGCTTACTGATTAGCTGTTTTAAAATTTAATTTGAAAAGGCCCAGGAGAAAATCAAAAATTCATGGGCAGATTATCAATATAACAGCCATTAGCACCGCTGCGGGGAATTTAAAAAAAAAGAAAAAAGGTGACCGGTTTTGAAATATATAAAACATATAATAGATCCCCCTTATAAGGTCACAATTCCAATTACTGGATTCAATTCTTCACCGGAAACATCAGAAAAGTTATGCGTTTTAATAAAATAAAATTGATCATTTGAAAGATCAAGAGGTCTTAATTTCACAATTTCATCTTCCTCAATTAGGAATCCCTCGTCCAAATTTAAAGAAAATGCTTTACTCTTATCACCAATATAATACATTCTGCTCCCCTCTCTGACGTATTCACAAATTAAATAGGTCTTTGAATACATCACATTTAAAATCACAATTGTTTTATTTCCCTCCTGATTGGTCAAGGGAGCAGCGAAATTTAGTTTCACTGATGGCTCTAAAGCCTTATCACCTATTCTATACAATGTATCTCTAATAAATTTTTCATTGGCGAGTACAGGTGAGAAAATAAAATGCTCTTCATCAACTTTTGAAATATAATTCTTAAAGGGATAGATCCCTCCCGATTGATTGTCCATTTCAATATGGAGAAGTGGAATTGAATCAGCTACATCAAATTCAGTATTAGTCCTAAACAGTGAACTTTGAGTTACAAATTTATCCTCAAGTCTAACGCCCCCCTCACCAGCCACAAGGTGCAAATCATTGTCAATCATAGCCAAATAATCGATAAAAAATGGCATACTTTTCTCCGAAATAAATTCATTTTCCAATGTGTAAGACATTAATCTTCTACCTGAGGCTATATAGACTATTTCTGATTCCTCATCAATAACAAATGATGAAATACGGAGAAATTCACCTGGTCCATCTCCTTGCTTCCCTATTTGATTTAAAAATTTACCATTGGTATCAAAAACCAGAATTTTACCTGAAAAATCTATTACAATTATTCTATCCTTGAAAATTTTTATCTCTTGAATTAAACTCAAAAAAGAGTCTTCACTTGTTTCAAGTGCAATGTATTCAAGGGATTTAGTGATTTCAGAAAGCTTAAATTCAGATTCTCCTTTTTTGGGTATATTATACGAATCAAGCTCCTTTTTTACTGGAAAAGAACAACTTAGAATACAAAAAATCAATAAACTAAGACTTAATTTTAAATAGGACAACCGATATTTTCCCTTCATTGGATTGAGCTTTTTTGTATGCATATAAATATTGATCGGAGTTTGTAAAATGTGGCGAATAAAATCCCGAGTCGTTTAGGTCATCATATATCCCAGCATTACCTCCACTTTTACTTAAGTATTGTTTATTGGATTTTATATCATAATAATAAACATAATATTTATTTGAAAAGCTAAATTTTGTTGTCGCAAATTTACCAATCCTACCTTGATTTGATGAAAATATAATTTGGCCTAGAGACGGTTTACCTTTGTAAATATTCTTAAACCGAATTGCAGCATTTTTAAATCCATCATTTGAAGAAAAAATATTATTTTCCTTTCCCATAGAGACAAAAAGTTCATTGTTATTAATTGACAAAGATGATAATCTTCCAATTTTTATCATTCCAACTTCATAATCCATTTTCTTTTCAATTTGAATCAGTTCTAAACTTAATGGATCATAAGATTCTAAATAATAAGTTTGGACATTTTCATTATAAGCTATACTCGACACATAGAGTTTATTTTTAAATATTTTGCTTTTGCCAATGTGCTTTTCAATACTTACTTCATTTATAATCTTATTACTTATTAGGTCAAAAGCAATAATTTTATTGCCATGAGAGATTAACAACCTTTCTTTTTCAGGATAATAGGCTATACTATTGATTATACGCCCCTGCTTTGACCGATATATCTCATCAATATATTTTCCTGATTTATCAAGTTTAGACACAGAGGTTGCAAATCCTTTAGAATCCTTCTCACCTGGACAAATAAAGAAGAAATTCTGAGTAATTACCATGTCTTGAATATTAATATAATCCTTTTCCAGATCAAAGACATCGACTTTTTCTGCAATTACCGAAGCATTAATTCGATCTAGGTATACATGCTCAACAACAATATCTTGCAGTATATAAAAGTTAAAAAGACCAAGTAATAAGGGAATAAATAAAGATATCATCATGTATTTTTAGTTAATTAACTCAATTTTATTGAAAAATAAACACTTGAATCTGTTTTTTTCTCTCAACTCTATTATTCCTAATGATTTCAATTGGAAATCTATGGTGGGACACAGCTGTTTGACAACTTCACCGGACACTAATAAATCCACATTGAACGAGTTGCAAAGCCCTTGAATTCGAGCAGTTGTATTCAATACATCTCCGGTAAATATATTGTCCTTTTTTAATTCTCCAATATCACCAATAGCTACCTTCTCAAATTGAAAACCTGCTTTATCCCGCCAAGAACAAGAACTGTAAACCCTCCAAAAACTAAGGGTTACCTGTTAGCTGGATAGTCGCTTAACTCATCAAGAAAGCCTCTCTCAATAAGCACATAGCTTATACCAAAAATCCACCATAACAAGCCAAATGGGGTGATTTAAACAATATTTCTTTTAATTTTTGGTGGCAACATATTGATATATTGAGGCTCAGAGAAGCAATACTTTATGGATAAAATTTGTGGTTTGGATCGTTTTACTCTCCTAATCTAAAAAATTAAATTTTGCAATGCATTACTATTAAAACAGCATACAGTGAAAAGCTTGGATTTTAACATAAAAAAATAGCAAACAACCTTACAACACTTGCTTTTAAATAATCACCAATAGAACACAAAAGTTAAAATACCCTAACACCAATAGATGTTCCATTGCATATTTCGGCTTCAAGCAGCTCTCCATTTTATCTACTTTTAAGGGTTGGCTGATAAAACAGGTACTTTTAGCAATCCGTGTTTCCACCTTTCTCCCATAGATCAATTGTCTTTTTGATAAATGCTTCCAGTCCGGTTTTGGAAAGGTCGATTGACTTTCTTATTCTAATACATCCCTTTCCTTTATCAAATGCGCTTAGCAGGTCTTGTGCATTTTCTACTTTGTCAATATTTCCTACGTATAGACTAACATAAGCACTTTGAGCATTCAGATGAAAAATGTTTTTTACTCCGTTGCCATAGGACAGCATTTTGTATTCAATGCCTTCTTGAAGAGAAGGTCCGTTATTTTTAATCAATTTTCGAACCTCTTGGACCTTGACTTTTCGCCAATCATTTTCCAATTCTTTTAAGTATTCACTTGGTGTTTTTGCTTCATACTGCATAATCTATTCTTATTGTTTTTTCAGGTATAAAACCGCATCCCCAGAAAACGGAGGGGAGAACGTTTGAAAACTATCCCCTTTAATCAGTGTATTTCCCTTAATGGTTTTATTAAAAATGGGAATAAACCATTCTATTGCATACTCTCCTGCTGCATTTATCAAGTTCAGTGTACCCGATTCCCCCTCAGGGAAATAGACCACATAAGCATCTCCAGGATTGGCCAAACAATAGCTTGTAGAACTAAGTCCATTATGAGGCACCATATTAACCAGGTCCAGCCGATAAGCCAATTGCCGTATATACCCCATGTTTTTGCGCAATGGCTCCCAATCAGGGTAATCTTTAGCAGCCTTTAAAATGCCACCTGTCAGGAACATTCCAGACATTTTATCTTTATCCAAGTCCCCCGCCAGCTCCACCCAAGAATCCATAAAGATCGGGTTGTGCCCACGAATAAATGCCTTCCAGGCCCAGGCATAGGTGCCACCAATTCCCCAAAGATGATCCGTATCTAGAATGACTACCTTTTCCCCCTTATTAACAGGTGGGTCGTATTGATAATTTTCAAGAAATTTGCTCCCCTTGTACATCCATGCCAAAGGTTCAGGTGTTGGTGAAACCCAGTCGGCTTCGCTTTCCCAAAGGTCTTGGTTGACCATTTTTGGTTCCACAGTAACCGAATGTGACATTCCTACCGGATGTTGTTTAGGCATTTTGGCTTCCGCTTTCTTTATGTAATCAATCATATGGTATTGCCAGTCTTTCGTACCGCCTTCATTCAAAATCTCATAAATCAGATTGTCAGAATCATTCAGTGTCTCCAATACTTTTTTAACAAAAGCTTCTTGATGAGAGAGCACATCTCCATTATTCATAGAATGCAAAGTACCTTTTTCGGCATCGTCGATATCATTATTAACCACCTGCTTGCCAACACCATTGACATTATTTTTGGGATTAAAAGGATTGTATGGCCAGGGATCTGCATTGGGAGTATCTGTCTTATTGAGGCTCCAACCTTGAAACAACATTACAGATACGTAAATACCTCTCTCCCCTGCATCTGTCACCCTTTTATGGAGGCGATCAAAAAAAGCCTCATTCCATTTGGTAAGGTCATAGCTTTCTTTCCCATTTTTCTGTACCGTCTGATAAGGTAAGGGAGAAAATTGAATAGGGTCTTGTGTCCAAGAGGCATTTTGGGACTGTTCCCATATCCATAATCTTATAAAATTATGGTGATTGTCCTCCAGCAGATCGAGATATCCCTCCCAATCAAAAGGAGCGTCGCCAGGCAATCCAATCTCCTGAAAATTGGCCCAGGTATGGGAACCCGTTAAGTAGATGGCCTTCCCTGAATTGTCCGTGAAATAGCGGCCATTTTCAGGATGAACAAATAAGGGGCCGTCAAAAGTTTGCCCAAATGACTGGATACAAACTATAGCGACCAAAACTATGGTAAAAATATTTCTAATCATGAATAAGCATTTACCTTATGGAAAATCTTCATCAGTTCTTTGACTCCTAAGGGAGGAGCCAAATAGTACCTAATCATTTGTTGTATTTCCTTTTTGCTGCTCACTAAAGCGCATCATCCAGGCAATACCAAATTTATCTTTCAGCATCCCAAAGTAATCTCCCCAAAATGAATCATGTAAAGGGGTTGTAACCTCTCCTCCTTCAGCCAATGCTTTAAAAATTGTATCCGCTTCAGCTCTACTGTTTGCTACTATTTGTACCGAAAAGTTATTCCCTTGCTGAAATGAGCTTGCCCAATCGCCACCTACATCACTTCCCATTAAAATGGAGGTACCGATAGGAAGTGATACATGCATGATTTTATTTTTGTCTGTGTCTGGAATACTATAATCATCACTTTCTGGCATCTCATTAAAGCGCCCTATAAATGTGAATTCTCCTCCGAATACAGTTTTATAGAAATTAAATGCTTCTTCACAATTCCCATTAAAATTCAGGTAAGTACTTATTGTAGCCATGGTTATGTTATTTTTTGGGTTTAATACGAAACATGCAACAGATAATCTGTTACATGATGAAATTAATTAAGGCCCGAGTCAGGAAACGCTTTTCATTATTTCATCTAAAATAATTATTATTTTACTAAACAATAACCTTTTCCTCACTTATTAAAGGCGAAATAAGCCATTCTCAACCTGTTTCTTCCTGTTCATCTTTGACCTCACTATTCAGGGAGTAACACACAATTTAGGTCCTGCCCTGAGTGGAGGGTAAATCAGGGCAGGCCCTGAGGGTATAAGAGTCAGGGCAGGCCCTGAGGAATATGCAAATCAGGGCAGGCCCTGAGGGCTAAAAAAATCAGGGCAGGCTTCAAAGCAAAAACCACGGGCAATAGACCCGTGGTAAGAAAAATGAATCCAATAAGCCTCCTAACTGTGCATCACAGCTATTGGGTCTTCTTCAACTAGTATATGCTTTTAATCTTCTAAAAGAATACCAGCCAGTTGCTTCAACTTTAACTCTTCATATTTAGCGTTGTATTTGGCAATGCTTTGGTTGTTTTGAGCGTTTAGCAAGTTTAACTGTGCTTGTCTAAATTCTATGGAATTAATTTGCCCTTGTTTGTACAAATCATCGCTGCGTTCAAAGTTCTTTGTAGCAGTTTCTAAATTGGCTTTTTCGGCATAATAAACAAACAAGGAATTTTGATACGACCCATAGGCATTTAGCACATCGCGCTTTACAGAGAATTCGGTTTGGTCTTTTAGAATCTGCTGCCGTTTTATTTCTAAACGTGCATTTTGACTCTTTACTCGGGTGGTTCCGCCATCGAAAATATTCCAGGACAAAGAAAGTCCTGCCTGAGGACCCAAATTATAACTACCCGTAACAAAGGCGCCTGCAGGGTTTTTATTGCCTGAATAATTGTAGCCTGCATTTAGGGACAATGCCGGAAACCATCCCGCTTGACTTGCTTTCAATGCAAACTCACTGTTGCGCAATTGGCTGTTGGTTTGCTGAATCAATACATTGCGGTGATATGCCTGGTCAACCAAATCTTCCCTATTTCCTGGCATAGCAAAATTAACAGTGGTGTCTACTGCAAATTCTGTTTCAATTTCTCTACCCATAATTAGGTTTAAATTGCGGCGGGAGTTTTCTAAATCCTGAATGGTGTTAAGCAAATTGATACTGTCGTTGTTTACATCCACTTGTGCATTTAACAAATCTATCTGGGTAGTTTGCCCATACTCAAAACTATATTTGGCTCGAAGCATCCTAGTGGTTGATATACTCAATGCGTTCTTTAGAATGCTAACGCTCTCTGTTAATTGCGCCATTAAAAAGTAGGAATTAGACAATTCTAAAACCGTATTTTCAATAATTTGCCGGGCTTGAAGTTCAGAAATATTGTACAATTCTTTAAGCTGTTTGTAATTGTACATTCTACCATAGCCGTTAAACAACACATAATCTACACCAACAGAAGCACTGTAATTATAGGCATCGGTAGGATCGTAATTTATGTCCCCATTGACAGTTTGGTTTTGCCCTTGGTACCCCGAAATGCCTGCATTTCCATTGGCCACCACTGTAGGTAAAAAACCGCTGTTTAAAATACTTTGATTGTTATCGGCTACTTCTAAAGATTTTTCGGCCACTTTAATATCGTAATTGTGCTCTAGGGTTAAACCCATAGCGTCTTCGCGCGAAAGCATTTCTTGACTGCTTACCAAAGTGCTTGATGTAGCAAAAATCACTACGGCCATAAGGGTAAACAGTAGCAACCTAGGTAGCCTTTTTATGCTCATTTCTTTTTGTATGCTCATTATTTTATGCATTATGAGTTGATTCATCGTTTTCGTGTAGCTCTTCTATTGCAGGTTCTACAGATTCTTTCGAAGGTTTTTCACCTTCCCATAGCCAAATTGTATACACCTTCAATGCGTTACCAACAGACAAAAGCATGGGCAACATGATCAGGGTAAGTACGGTGGCAATGGCAATTCCGTAGGCAATGGCAATGGCCATAGGAATTAAGAACTGGGCTTGTCTACTTTTTTCCAGAATAAGTGGGGACAAGCCAGCAATGGTTGTAATTGAAGTTAAAAAGATGGCGCGAAATCTGGATTTACCCGCTTCAATAAGGGCAGCGTCAAAAGTAAAACCTTCTTGCAAATAACTATTGAATTTACTGATAAGCACCAATCCATCGTTTACCACAATACCAATAAGTGCGATGATGCCGAGTAAGGAAAGCATATTGATCGGAAAATCATGCAACCAATGGCCCCATGCTACGCCAATTAAACTAAACGGAATCATTACGAGCAATAATACCGGCTGCATATACGAACGGAAAGTAAAGCCAATAATGATCAAAATTAAGAAGATGATAATTGGAAAAACCTTGCCGGCAGAGGCAGTAACTTTTCCTGCTTCGCGATTTTGACCTTCATACAATGCCGATACTGTTGGGTATTTAGAAATGATTTCAGGCATGATGTTTTCACGCACATCGGCAATAATATCTGAGGAGCTTTCTTTTGGATCTTTTAAATCTGCTTCTACTTTTATTTCGCGCTTTCCATCCAGGTGATTGATGGTGATTTCTCCTCGCTCAATATAATAAGTTGCAATTTCGCTTAGCGGAACACGATTTCCAGATGCACTTACAATGTGCATATTGTCCAGATTTAAAATTGATGAACGACCTTCTCTATCGTATCGCACCCAAACAATGATCTCGTCTTGTCCACGCTGAAAACGTTGCACCTGCAAACCATTAAATCCTGCACGTACCTGGCCAATTACATCACTTAGAGTAAAGCCCAACAAATATGCTTTGTCTTTTAACTCAACATTTATCTCGTTAATTCCCGCAGGGTCATTGTCGCTGATATCACGCAATAGCGTATTTTCTTTTAACTTTTCTTTGAGCTCTAATTTGGCGGCCTTTAGTTCCTCAATATTATAACTTAACAAAGAAACTGAAACAGGTTTACCACCAAAACTTGCTCCCGCATCAAAAGTCAAACTCTCTGCAGAAGGATATTCGCCTGCTGCTTGTGCGATAGATCCTGCGATTTCCGAAGCAGTAAAGTCCCGTTCTTCACCCGGAAGCAAGTTAATTTTTAAAGAAGCATTGGCAGTTCCAGGCCCGGTTCTTTTGATAATGCTTTGAAAAACATCTTTGCCACCTGTTTGCTTTGACGTGTATTCCTTGTTCACCTCAATGGCCGCTAATTCAATTTCAGAAATAATGGAATCTGTCACCAAAGGGTTAATTCCCTGCGGCATTTTTAGTGTAACATTAACCTGGTCTGAAGCAATAATCGGAAAGAAGGTGGTTCGAATAATTCCACCTTCCATGGCTCCTGTAGTAATTACAAACAGGGCAATGAGAATTGAAAATCCCAGAACTTTGGATTCCATAAAGAAATGCAAAACCGGACTATATAATTTGTCACGTAAATAATCTAAGAAAGTAGTGGCTCTTTCATTGAACCAATACATTTTTTGATCCTTGGAGAGTGCTTTGGAGTGGGCAATGTGAGCAGGAAGAATAACCAGTGCTTCAAAGAGTGAAAAAGACAGGGTCAAAATAACCACAATGGATACTTCTCCAAAAAACTCTCCTAGCCTTCCGTCCAGGTAAAAGAAAGTCGAAAAGGCTACCAAGGTAGTCATAATGGCTGAGGTAATGGCTGGCAAAACTTCCATGGTTCCGTCAATAGCCGCTTGAACACGGGTCTTTCCCTTTTCATAATGATGGAAAATGTTTTCGGCAATGACTATCCCGTCATCCACCAGGATACCAATCACGATAATCATCCCAAATAAGGAAAGCACATTAATGGTAATGTCAAAATAAGAGGCAACCATAAACATCCCCATAAAGGATATGGGAATACCAAAAGCCACCCATGCAGCCAATCTTGGGCGTAAAAACAATGAAAGGAAAAACAGTACCAAGGCAATTCCCTGAGCACCGTTTACCAATAAAAGTTTAGTACGCTCGACAATTATTTGGGACCTGTCGTTGGTAACATTCAACTGAAGATTGTTGTGTGTTTCGTTAAAACCTTCCGCATAAAGGGCCGCTTTTTCTGCTGCTTCCACCAAATCTTCATTGTTAGTGGTACTAATTTGAAAAGAGATAGAAGGTTGATTGTTGTAGTAACTTCGATCTGGCGTTTCAGACCAGGCATCTTCGGTAACAGCTACATCTTCTAATGTAACGATGGCTCCGTTTTCTTCGGTTTTTAAAATAATATTGTTAAGCTCTTTCCCGTAGTAAGAACGGTTATTTACACGTATAAGGTAATCCTCTGCCTCTGTTTTAATGGCGCCACCAGTAACCAGTATATTGTTATTGGCCACCGCATTGGCCACATCGCTAAAAGTTAAATTGTAGGAACGTAAAACCTCTTCATTTACCGAGACTGTAATTTCTTCATCAGGAAAACCAGTAATGGTTAACTGAGAAATCCCATCGATGCCACGTAGGTCATTTTCAATTTCCCGACCAATGGTTTTTAGTGTTTTTAATGGAATATCCTTTCCGCTTAGCTCAAGTTCAATGGCCACATTTAAGTTTTCGTTTTTGGCCACAACAGGTGGCTCCATTTCTGCGGGAAATGAGGGAACCTTATCTACCGCATTTTTTACGTCAGCCAATAAAATATCAATATCGTAGCCTTTTATGGCTTCCACATTGATGCTTGCAGTGTTTTCTGAAGAGGCCGAAGTAAAGCGATCAATCCCAACAATACCTCGTAAATTATCTTCAATTTTTAAAACCACGCCTTCTTCCATCTCTTCTGGAGAAGCACCTGGGTAACTTATGGTTATGTCTATAAATTTAGAATCTTGTAATGGAAAGAAACTAGATTTAAGCGATAACATTCCAAAGGTGCCAAGCACCACTACCGCAAGGATAATGACATTTACGGCAACCGGGAATTTTATAAAATGCGTTATAATCGACTTCATTGTAACTAGTGATTTATGAAAAACTGTAAGAAAAATGCAAAACAGAAATCACCGTTATTGCTCTTTGTAAATGTTAACCTTCATTCCCGAATAGGCCCCTGTTGGTAATTTCGAAAGAGCTTTTTCACCATCCTCAAGCCCCCTTATCACTACTGATTTATCATTGTAATAAACGGGTTCAATTGTTTTTTGAACGAGAACAGAATCCTCTACCACAAAAATTTGATCCTTGTCAAAAATCACACTTCGACTTATCTCGTAGGCATTTTCTATTTCCGTAGCCATAATATTGACTTTCACAAACATGCCTTCTTCCAATCCCTCACCGCGAAGTTGAATGTATACATTGGTTGTTTGCGTTTCACTGTTCACCAACCTGTTGATTCGTGTAATTTCCCCCACCCATTTTTGTGAAGTATTATTGGTTGGTGTAACGTCAACCTTTTGACCAATTTTTAAAAGATTAATCATGCTAGCGCTTACCGGTGCTTCAATTTCGTAAACCGTTGGCTGAATAAATGCACCCAATTTTTGCCCCGGTCTGATCAGCGAACCTGGCGTAACCAAAGCTTCTACCAGTACGCCATTAAAAGGTGCCGTAATATTGTATTTGGCCAGCGTCAGTTCCATATTACGCACGGTGTAATAGGTAGCGTAAATATTTCGTCCGGTAATAAACATTTTTTCCTTGTCGGATGCAGCATCTGGCAAAGGTGGCAATGGACGACTTACATCAATTTGCATTAGAAAGTCATTCCACTTTTTAAATGAAGACGGATAATCCAAACGGAGATCTGCCAATGCTGAAGTCACCAAATTTTGCAGACTACTTTTTTGCGACATCAATCCAGCACTGTAAACATCAGATTCTATGGATACCAAGGCGCTGCCTTTTTTATAAGTTGCACCTTCTTTAAAACTGCCTACTGGTGAAGTCATAATGCCTTGCACCTCGGCATAAATCTCTACTCTATTCTTGGCTTCTAAACTTCCGGTTGCGGTTAATTCCAGAGGTAGAGTTGAATTTTCAACGGCTTCCGCAAATACAGTTGCTGTAGTTATCCCTTTGTTCTTTAAAGGTACTTTTTTGCTTTCTTTCAGGAGATTTGAAACAAAAAACCCAATAACCAAGATCAAAACACTTGCGCCAATTATTATTATTTTTCTTTTCATACGTATTAGTTGCTATTGCAACCACTATTTAAATTCTCTATATTTTCTTTTATTTTGTCAAGTGTTCTTGCCGTTTGTTCTAGCTCCTGTTCCGGTATGTTTTCCTGAATTTGTAAAACTAACTTCTTAAAAATAGGAACAGTATTTTGAAAAACCTTTTCCCCATGCTTGGTAAGGTGTACCATGTTTATTCTTTTATCCGTAGCCAATGGTATTCTGGCCACTAGATTTTTCTTCTCTAAAGTATTGATAAACCTTGCCAAAGAGGCTTTATCACGCTCCGTTATAAAGGCCAAATCATGTTGTGGCAAGGGACCTTTCATGGACAAGGCCTTGAGAACAAGCATTTGTTTTTTTGTTAAGTCAATACCTGCTTGCTTTAAATTATTGTTAATGTAAATGTCAATGCATTTAATAGTTTTACCGAGCCATGGCAAAATGCCATACTCTGTAATGTATCCATTACATTCGTTTTTCATTTTATTAGAATTTGCTGCAAATATAAACATGATAGTTGCATATGCAACCATTTAAATGTTAATATTATTTAAATCCCATAAATGAATTCGTTGGTTTGGTTTTTTGCATGTATTGGGAAATTCAAAAAAATGTTTCGCCAATAGTTTGAAAACCTTTGTGCTTTATTTAAAACTAAAAAAATAAAAAACACCCATTTAGCATTCTAAATTGTCATCGCAAGCCTTGAATTTTCGGAGGGTGGTAAACACTAAAAATCAGGCTGACGCAACCGAAAATATGCCTATTTATTCGGTGCTCGTTTTTATTCTGTGATAACTATTCTAGTCACCATTTCATTATCGTCCGGTTTCTCAAACCAACTTTCCATAAAAAAAAATCCTCTTCACTTACCTCAAATTCGAAAGTTGCACCTTTATCACTATTCCTTTTCATTACCCTGTTGAGCCGTATTTCTTTAGGAATGTCTAAAAAATGAATTTTATAAAATTGGCAATCGTTATGATTTATTTTCTTGCGCCTTTAAATTCACTGCTATCATACCACTTTGGGAAATAATCTTCATTAGACAATTTCAATCCCACATTAAAAAACAGCTGAAGATCTAATCTAATACCACTTAATTCAAAAGTTTTAGCATCGTAATTATCTGACACCTGATGGTATTTAAATTCTTCATAGGAATCATTGAAGGCCTTAATCTCTTCGATGCTATTGTCAAATCCCTCAAAACTACCGCTCGAATACAAAGCAGGAATACCAATTTTAGCAAAATTAAAATGATCTGACCTGAAGAAATAACCTTTTTCTGCCACTGGGTCTGGAATGATATACCTGTCTTGTTCTTCGGCTGCTGCTTTGGCATATTCATCCATTTCAGACTGACCATACCCGGTAATGGTTAAATCTTTCATTTTACCAGGACTGAAAAGAGCATCCATATTAATATTGGCAACTGTTTTATTCGGATCAAAAATAGGGTATGCAGCATAATAGGCCGAACCTAACAAACCTTGCTCTTCACCCGTTAATGCGATAAACACAATCGATCGTTTTGAAGGTTTACTTTTCTTAAATGCTTCTGCTATGGCCAGTAAACCTGCAGTACCTGTAGCATTGTCCACCGCTCCATTGTAAATGGAATCACCATCTACGGATTTGCCTAGGCCTAAATGATCCCAATGTGCAGAATAAATAATGAATTCATCCTTTTGGCTAGTACCTGGTATCATCGCCACTACATTTTTAGAAACGTCTTTTTTTATCTCATTCTCAATACCCACTGAAACACTTAAATCTAGTGGTATAGGTTGAAAACTTTTTTCATGAGCAATGGCTTTATAATCCTGCCCTTTCATGGCTGATGCGTTAAATAATTTTTGAGCACTTTCAGCACTTATCCAGGATTCTACCTCCAAAAGGGGTAAATCACTTTCAATTACCAATCTGGCACCGCTCCAACTAGACTCTACCACATTCCAACCATAAGAAGCCGGTTCAGTTTCATGAATGATAATTACTCCAGCTGCACCTTGCCTTGCTGCTTCTTCATATTTGTAAGTCCAACGACCATAATAAGTCATTGCATTGCCTTTAAACAATGTAGAATCTCCCGATTTAAAGCCCGGATCATTGATTAAAACAACAGCTGTTTTTCCTTTCCAGTCAATGCCCTCATAATCATTCCACCCATATTCGGGAGCAACAATCCCATAACCAGCAAACACAAGTTCGGAGTTTTCAAGGTTCACTTTTGCTACTGTTTTATTTGTGGTGGCTACAAAATCTTTTAAGTAGGCCAAATCAAAACTGGTATTCTCGCCGCTAATCGTCATTTTTTCAGAAGGCATTCCTGTGATTTCTACCATCGGAACCTCCTGAAAAAAACTTTCCCCATTTCCTGGCAAAAGCCCCAATTCCTCAAACGCATCCTTTAAATAAGTCACGGTTTTTACTTCCCCTTCAGTAAATGGTTTTCTTCCTAGAAATTCATCTGAAGCCAACCTTTCCATGTGATTGCCGATAGTTGTTTGGTCTACTTCAACGCTATTTGCGTTTAACGTTTTGTTGTTTTCACAACTGCTAAAGAGCAATGCGATTATTAAAATTCTTAAATAATTTTTCATCCTTTTGACTTAAATTAATTATACAATTTACTGTTGTCAACAACTAAAACTACACATTAAGCGCCATAGAGGCCTATTGACTTTGTCTTGGGCAAAAGATGTAAAGCATGCAAATTTCTCTGGCACGAGCTCTTTTTTTTGTCAACTTTAAATCATTGACCAATCCAATTATTACCGACCACTTTACCATCTGAGTCGATAACAGTATTTCCATCATAACGATACGCCCCATCAGCACCAAACCATATACTTCCATCGTTTGCTTCCAAAATCCCAAAAAGCATCTTGCCTTTATTTGGATTTATTTCGCGTGCTATGGGTTTTTTATTGAGCAAGGATTTTTCTTCATAATTGGAAAGCACCCAACCTCGATCAGTTGATGAACTCGTCCAAATATCACCATCTTTACCTTTGTGGACGTAACTTACGCCATCCTGAGTGATTTTGGTAAATGTACTGCCATCGTAGCGCCAAAGGCCAAATTGGCTGCCCAGCCAGATAGTGCCTTTATTGTCTTCAATTATGGATCGAACATTGATAAACGGCTTGCCCTTATCTCTTAAAACTGTAAATGTTTCCCCATCATAAACGAAGGCATTCCCTCTTGTACCAAACCAAAATTTGCCTGAACTGTCTTCGATTATAGAAGTAACTTCATTAGAATTGCGCTTAAGATTTGGATAAGTTTCCCCTGGTTCCACTTCATGCATTGAATCTCCCTTCATCATATAATTCCTAAATGATGCTCCATCGAAACGGCTTGTTCCACCATTGGCACCGAACCAAATATCCCCTTTACTGTCTTCATAAATAGTACCAATTTCATTGTTAACAAGGCCCTCCTTGGTAGTGAAATTTTGAAAGGTTTTACCATCGTAATAATAGACACCTGACCCAATAGTACCAAACCACATATTGCCTTTACTATCTTCTAAAACAGAAAAGAAGCGAGCCGAACTTACCTCACTGGTAATATTGGTAAAAGAAACTCCATCGTAGCGAAAAACCCCATCAAAGGCAGCTATCCAGATATCACCTTTCCTGTCTTGAATGATCGTACGCGTAATACCTTGAGGTCCTTGCGAAGTGATTTCTTCTTTTTTGATTTCAGGCTTGACATCATTTTTAATGGACTCCATTTTGTCTTTTTTTTGACAGGAAGTGCAAAAAACAAAAAGGAAAAACAAACCAAATAGGTATTTTTTGATAACCTTATTTTTAGGATCAGGAATCCAAAAAAAGTTACTCGGATTTGGTAAAACACTTGTAGAAATAGGCAAAAGTTGATTGGATAGCATAATGAAAATATCAGTACTGAATCTTTGTATGTCAGGAATGTGAAAATGGTGTCCACTGGAGTCAGCACAAATACAAGGTAAGTGTAAGCGTTACTAATGCTGCATTCTAAAGTGGCTTATTGACTTGCCTTGGTCTGTGCATGGGGAAGTGAGGTAGGGCAATGGATGTATTATGCTCCTATCTATTCACAGGCAAGACACTCAACTAACGGATAAAGTGCAGCCTGAACTTTACCCATCCTGCAATAACACTTCAATCTAAATAAGTTTTTATGGTTTTAAAAGAATCTCTTACCCTATACGGATAAATTTCTTGGTCTTAATGGATGATGACATGTCTAGATTCATGGCTTTGCAATTAGATCAAAGCAAAGGTTTTAAAGGCATTCCGGCTCTTCGATCATCTCAATAATTCCCCAATCTGCAATGTAATTTTCACATAAAGTAAATTTTTCATTTACAGATTTATTCATTGGCACAAGTTCGTGGTTTTTACGTTGGTATTGGAAATCTAAATTTTCATCTATTTGATCGGGTGAGAATGTTAAAGTTGTTCCGTTAGCCTTCCATGTCCCGCTAACAAAACCATTAGCCTGACTACAACCATGATAACTGAATCTAAATGTGCTGTCCTTCATAAGGACCAAAGACTTGCCATAAAACCCATAATCTCCACAATAAGATTTGAGCACCTGTTCATTTTGTTTTTCGCTGGTAAGAAATAACAAAATCCCAGAAAACATTGCCACAAGCGTAAAGATCCCTGTCAAATTTAACAGCCTGTTCGAGTGCGTTGTTTTTTTGCTATTTGAAAAATATCGGCTCATAATAATAATCACTAAGTGGTAACCAAACTTTAATTACCCCTGCCGTACGAATACATCGACTCAATTAACTTTCAATTTAGTAGATTTTTAATTGGGTCAAAAGAAATTAATAAGTCCAAACATAGATTAATCCAGTTAGTCCTACTATTTTAAAATATATAATAACAATAAAGTGGGTCATCTTGAAGTGATTTATATACAATAGTTTCCTATTATATCCCCCCCTTTATCACCCTCGAAAAAATTGATCCAATTCAAATGCTATTCCCTGCTTTGATTGTCTCGAGGCCTTTGGTTAGATTCTCCTCCTGCATTGGGTTGCATTTTTTCTTGTGGAAACACCTCATTTAACTTTTCACCACCCTTGATTCCAAAATCCAATGTTCTGATAGGGAAAGGGATCATGATGTCTTCTTTATCAAATGCTTTTTTGATGGCTATAATCGCTTCACTTTGACTTTTCAAGAATTCCAATTGACTTTTGAATGCTACCCAAATCATAATTCTAAAATCAATAGAACTACTTCCAAAAGCCAAATAGACAAGATCAATGTCCTTGTCTTTATTGATATTTGGTGTATTTCTCACTGCTTCAATGGCGATGTCCCTTACACGTTCCAAATCTTCTCCATAGGACACCCCTACATTTAGGTCTATCCTTTTGTAAGTGTTCTCGGAATCGTTTATCAATGGGTTTTGAAACAACATTTTGTTGGGAATGATAACCTCTTGTCCCTGAAACGAAGTTATTTCTGTCGTACGTATTCCAATATGTTTGATAACACCACTGTGGCCTTCACAATGAATCACTTGACCAATTTTAAAGGGACGTTTAATGGCCATAAAAAATCCTGCAATAAAATTGGTAGCAATGTCTTGAAAGGCAAAACCCAGTGCCAAACCAATTATACCTGCACCAGCAAGTAAGGAAGAGACTGTCTTATCAAGGTCTAGTAAAGTTAATGCTGCAAAAACACCAATAGTCAAAACAACTATGTAGATAATTTTTGAAATTATAGAAGAAAGAGATTTGTTATTTATTGTCCTGTCCAGCAGCTTACCGCTAATGTCCCTAACTAATCTACCAGCAAAAACAAATGCAATAAGCACCAAAACTGCTACCACAAAATTTGGAAGCATTTTAACCAGAAGCTCTAACCAGCCAGTTAATTTTTCAGCAATAATATCGTAATATTTATTAATCTCCATGATGTATCCGTGGTCCAATTATTTAAATTAATTGTAATCAGTAACCTTCATTTCTAACTGCTTTCAATAAATATTGTTTTAAATCTCTCAAGGCTATACCCTACCTATATTGAGATTCAGGTTACTTATTTCACCTTGTCATGTTCAATCCAAATCAGGTCAGAAGTATTGAAACCGATCTCCTGGGCAATTTTCAGGTATTCCTCCTTTACATCATTGGGTATTACTGTTTCACGAGACAGTATCCATAAGTATTTTAGACTTTTCCCTGCAACCAAAGCATACTTATAGTCTTTGTCAATCGCAATCACATTGTATCCCGAATAAAATGGCCCAAAGAAGGACACTTTAAGCTTGGCGATATCCTCATCCCCTACAAATTTTGCTTTGCCTATCGCTTGAGTCCATTCTTCTTTTTTAGTATTGTACCCTTGATTGTCAACCTTAATGGTCCCGTTGTCATTTAAGGAATAGGTTGCAGTGGTATTATTTAAACTTCTTTCAAACTTGAAATCGATTCTGGCAATCTCGTACCATTTACCCAGGTACTTTTCTTTGTCAAAAGGTTTTACAACTTCTACTCCTTTGGGTATGGTCGCACAAGAAAAAAGTCCCATAATAATAAGGCCAGTTAATAGTGAGTATATCAATGCGCTAATTTTCATACTTGTGTAATTATTGAGTCAGTAGGTTTTTAATGATTTCAAGTGCAATTGTCGTGCCTGTTCATATACCAAGAATGACTGATCCAACTTTTGTATGGCCGGTATTCATCCCTTTCTAAAACCATTGATTTTCAACACTTTCCTTTACTCAAACAAGAATACCAAACCTAATTAAACTTCTATAACCATCGGTTCAGCCTCAAAAAACAGGGTTGGAAAATTGATCTTTATTACTTTTCAAAGTTTGAAGTTTCTTAGAATTGCTTTTAACATCATTTTTTTGAATATAAAACCACTTGCTATCAACATTTTTAGATAAACTTTATATATTCGCACAAACTTTTGAAAGCCAGGTTTTATGAAGAAAAAGGCGGCAGTCATCGACATGGGTACCAATACCTTTCATTTGCTAATGATAGCATTTGACAGCAATGGTTTTGAGGTTATTTACCAGGAGAAAGTACCTGTGAAAATCGGGCAGGGAGGCATCAATCAAAACCTTATCCTTCCGGAAGCTGAAAAACGTGGCTTACATACCCTCGAACATTTTAAAAACCTTATAAAAGGAGAAGATATTTCCAGAATTTTCACCTTTGCTACCAGTGCTGTCAGAAATGCAGACAATGGACTGGACTTTATCAAGAAGATAAAACAACAAATCGGTATTGAAGTTCAGATCATAGATGGCGAAAGGGAAGCGGAGTTGATCTACAAAGGCATTCGTCTAAGTGGCTGCCTAAATCCCGAAAATGCCCTGATGATGGACATCGGAGGAGGTTCTGTTGAATTCATTATTGGCAATGAAGAAGAAATCCTCTGGAAAGGTAGTTTTGAAATAGGTGGCCAAAGACTGCTGGACTTGTTTCATTACCATGACCCTATTTTACCTGAAGAAGTAGAAAAACTTTCCGCCTATTTAGCCGAAAAGCTCCTTCCACTTACCAATGCCATAAAAGAACATGCTCCTGAGCAACTTATTGGTGCCTCGGGTACTTTTGATACTCTGACGGACATGTTTCTTGCCACGGAAGGAAAGAAAAAAGACAGAAAAATAATCAAGCATATTTTACCTGTTGCTGCTTTTGAAACAATCGCTACAAACCTATTGCTCCTGGACAAAGCAAAACGTCTCCAAATCCCAGGCATGATCCCAATGAGAGTAGACATGATTGTGGTGGCCTCCTGCCTGATTCGTTTTATTACCCAACATGTTCAAACAGATCAATTGATTTGTTCTACCTATTCCTTAAAAGAAGGTGCCGTTTCAGAAGCCATGGTAAAAGTGGCAGAGAAAAAAAATACTAGCTTCGCTACCTCGCAATAAATTAAGGAAGTTCTTCCGATACGCATTAACTTTTTGCATTTTTGTACCATTGATCACCCAATAGCTTGTTCAAAAATGAATTTTACCCACTTTCAATTAGAAAAATTTACAATTGCTGTTTTACAGAAGATAGGTTGCCCTGAAGCAGATGCGAAAACAGCCGCTGCAGTATTACTATCGGCTGATCTTAGAGGCGTAGATTCCCACGGTGTTGCCCGATTATCTGGCTATGTCAGGTTATGGGAAGCCGGAAGGATTAATCCAACACCAAATGTCCGTGTGGTCCACGAAACACCAAGTACCGCTGTGGTAGACGGTGATGCTGGCTTGGGCCTGGTAGTCGCTCCCTTTGCCATGAAAGTGGCCATTGAGAAAGCCAAAATAGCAGGCACCGGCTGGGTGTCCGTCAAAAATTCAAATCATTATGGAATTGCGGGAGTACATGCCATGCAGGCCTTGCAACATGACATGATCGGCATTTCGCTTACGAACGCAAGTCCTTTGGTAAGCCCTACTTTTTCAAAAGAGCGCCTTCTCGGCACCAACCCAATTTCGGTGGCCATTCCAGCTAAAGACCAGCCCCCATTTGTGCTGGACATGGCAACCACCACTGCGGCCAATGGCAAATTGGAAATCTTGCAAAGAAAAAAAGAACAGGCTCCTACCGGTTGGATTCAGGACAAGGATGGAAAATCGACGACAGATCCATTGGGCGTAAAAGATGGGGGTGCACTTTTACCCTTAGGTGGAGACAGGGAACATGGTTCTCAAAAAGGCTATGGCCTAGGTGCCGTGGTAGATATATTTTCTGCGGTGCTTTCCGGAGCCAATTATGGCCCTTGGGTACCTCCTTTCGTTGCATTTCTGGAACCACACCCTAATCCTGTAGGAGAAGGTTTGGGTCATTTCTTTGGCGCAATGCGTGTGGATGCCTTCCGTCCTGCAGACGAATTTAAAGAACACATGGACAACTGGATAGGGAGGTTTAGGGAAGCAACACCTATAGAAGGCCATGAAAAAGTATTGATCCCGGGAGATCCTGAGCGTGAACTGGAAGCGGAAAGAAGAGCCAATGGCATCCCTTTGCTTACAGCAGTTGTAGACGACCTACGCGCCCTGGGTGATAAACTGGGTGTTGACTGGGAATAATTCATTAAATTTCAATTGAACATAAAACACTTTTTACAGACATTAGGCCCTGGGATTCTCTTTGCCAGCACAGCCATTGGCGTTTCGCATTTGGTGCAAAGCACCAGAGCAGGGGCTGAATATGGCTTTGGGTTGGTGGGATTTATTATTGCTGCCAATCTCTTCAAGTGGCCATTCTTTGAATTTGGCTCCAGGTATGCAGCGGCCACTGGCCAGTCCCTGATCGATGGCTACCAGAAGATCAACCCTTGGTTTTCCCGCTTGTTCCTTGGAATAAACCTCGTCTCCATGTTCTTTGTGAATGCGGCTGTAAGTCTGGTAGCCGCCGGTTTTTTACAAAATTTATTCAATATAGAATTGGCCCCCGCCTATTTCTTTGTCCCTTCTATTCTATTATTGTTTATTTCTTTTCTATTCCTTGCCTTGGGAAGGTATTCCCTGCTCGATTCTGGTATTAAGATCATTGGGAGCTTTATGTTTCTCAGTACGCTTTTGGCTTTCTTTATTGCCCTTGCCAATGGCCCCAAGGTACCGATTCAAAACTTCTCTATTTTTGCGAATCTTACACCTCATTCATTGCCTTTTGTAATTGCATTGATGGGATGGATGCCGGCTGCCATTGATTCCTCCACCTGGAACAGCCTGTGGACCATTGCGAGAAGCAAGCAAAGTGGTTATACGCCCACGGTGAAAGAATCGGTCTTTGAATTCAATATTGGTTATTGGATTTCCGCCATCTTGTCCATTTGTTTTGTAGTGCTTGGCGCTTTCCTACTTTTCAATACGGGAAACATGCTGCCTGATAACAATGTCGCTTTTGCCACTGGAGTGGTCAATCTATATGCTGCCCAATTGGGCTCCTGGACATTTTTGATCATTGCAGCAGCTGGCTTTTCCATCATGCTAGGTACTTGCATCGGGGTGATGGATGGCTATGCCCGCTCCACAGCAAGGGTAATTGCCGTGATGCGCAATCAACAAGAAAAAAAATCAGATTACCTGCTCTGGTTGCTGCTAATTACCCTTGGAGGAATGCTGGTCATCGGTTTTTTCATGGCTTCTTTTAACCAACTAATAGGCCTCGCCACTACCATTTCTTTTCTTATCGCACCAATAATTGCCATCCTTAATTACAAGTTAATTTTCAGCCACCACCTTACAAAAGCACAGCAACCGGGTAAAGCCATGCGCTGGCTCTCCATTGCTGGAATTGGTTTTCTTTTCCTCTTCTCATTTGTGCTTATTTATTTCAATTGGTTCAAATAGGTCAGCCAAAATCTCCGATTCCAATTCGAAATGGCTCGATATTCTCGTATAAAACCATAAGAGAAGGGGGATTTAATGCTGAATTGGCAGGATCAAAACGGCTGAGGCAATGCAAAGTCAGCTACAAACTCGTCAGTCCTATATGCACAAATCCCCCTTTAAAAAGGGGGACAAAGGGGGATTTATTTCGTAATCATTCTAAAATACCAGCTTGAAATAGTAGGACGTTCTCGTATTAATCCCCCTGCCCCATTGTCAAGGGGGAGTTGCGGAATTGGGAATTAAATACTGATTTAGTAGCATTGAAACGGGCTGAGAAAATGAAAAATCAGCTACAAACTCGTCAGTCCTATATGCACAAATCCCCCTTTAAAAAGGGGGACAAAGGGGGATTTATTACGCAAATATTCTAAAATCCCGGCTTCAGTTAGCATCATATCCCCCAATAATTCCCATGATCCCCTTGTCAAGGGGAAGTTGCTGAATTGGGAATTTAATGCTGATTTAGTAGCATTGAAACGGGCTGAGAAAATGAAAAATCAGCTACAAACTCGTCAGTCCTGAAAGCACAAATCCCCCTTAAAAAAGGGGGACAAAGGGGGATTTATTACGCAAACATTCTAAAATACCAGCTTGAGATAGTAGGACGTTCCCGTATTAATCCCCCTGCCCCCCTTGTCAAGGGGGAGTTGCTGAATTGGGAATTTAATGCTGAATTGGAAGGATCGAAGCCGGCTGAGGCAATGAAAAATCAGCTACAAACTCGTCAGTCCTATAAGCACAAATCCCCCTTTAAAAAGGGGGACAAAGGGGGATTTATTTAGTAATCATTTTAAAATGCCAGCTTGAGATAGTAGGACGTTCCCGTATTAATCCCCCTGGCCCCCTTGTCAAGGGGGAGTTGCTGAATTGGGAATTTAATGCTGATTTAGTGGCATTGAAACCGGCTGAGGCAATGCAAAATCAGCTACAAACTCGTCAGTCCTATAAGCACAAATCCCCCTTAAAAAAGGGGGACAAAGGGGGATTTAATACGCAAACATTCTAAAATACCAGCTTGAGATAGTAGGACGTTCCCGTATTAATCCCCCTGGCCCCCTTGTCAAGGGGGAGTTGCTGAATTGGGAATTTAATGCTGATTCAGTAGCATTGAAACGGGCTGAGAAAATGAAAAATCAGCTACGAACTCGTCAGTCCTGAAAGAACAAATCCCCCTTCTCTTAAAGGGGGACAAAGGGGGATTTATTTAGTAATCATTTTAAAATGCCAGCTTGAGATAGTAGGACGTTCCCGTATTAATCCCCCTGGCCCCCTTGTCAAGGGGGAGTTGCGGAATTGGGAATTTAATGCTGATTTAGTGGCATTGAAACAGGCTGAGGCAATGCAAAATCAGCTACAAACTCGTCAGTCCTATAAGCACAAATCCCCCTTAAAAAAGGGGGAAAAAGGGGGATTTATTACGCAAACATTCTAAAATACCAGCTTGAGATAGTAGGACGTTCCCGTATTAATCCCCCTGGCCCCATTGTCAAGGGGGAGTTGCGGAATTGGGAATTAAATACTGATTTAGTGGCATTGAAATGGATTGAGAAAATGAAAAATCAGCTACAAACTCGTCAGTCCTATATGCACAAATCCCCCTTTAAAAAGGGGGACAAAAGGGGATTTCTAACGCAAATATTCCAAAACAACTAGATCAATACTTTATCAAACTCCACTTCTTGTCCAGCCAGTACAAAGACCTTGGTAGGCAGGGATTTGGTGCGTTCCTTTAACGTTACGTAATAATCTTCAAAAGCCCCTTCTTCCTCAGGCACCGCCAAGCCCATCATGATCAGGTCGCTATCTTTTGATTCTTCAGCCATAATGTCCCAAAAAACCCTTCCATCAGCAATTAATATCTGGTAATCAAAACCAGTTCGCATGCCTTCAAATATTTTATCCAAGTTGTCTTTCGCACCACTATAAGCTTCCTTATTCGGCACTACCATTTTCACATTCACAGAAGCCTGTTGCCATTCTCTGCTGTTTTTTAACAGGTAGGCCAGAATGATCATCAGACTACCATTTTTCTTTAATCCTCCCCACCAGATATCGATGACATTCTTTTTCTTAAACCCTACATTTCCCTCATCCTGAACAATAATTACATTTTTCCGGGATTTAAAAAAGTGCCGTATCATTTCTGAATATGGGAGTAAATTCCTGTTTTCTCTGGTGTCCCCCAATAATATCGTATTGGGCACCAACTGCCCCAAACCATAGGAATTGACCATGTGCATAGCGCCGGTAAATGGATCTGAAGCCCTTACCACTTTCACCAATGCCTGCACATTTTTATTGCCCAGATAGTCCGAAATTCTATTCTCAAAATCCTTGACCTTTTCCTGGGGGACATTGGTTTCGGACACAATGGTGGTCACCGTAAACAGCGCATTTCCATTGGTAATGTCATCTGCAAGCTCAATCAAACGCCATCTTTTACCAGGGGAACCTGACAAAACAAGGATATTTGGACGCCAGCTTTTGGCATTGCCTTCTTTCTCTAGTCTGAATAAGGCATACCTTATAATGGAAGAAAACACACCCCTTCCCAAGCCACCCCATGTGGCCTCAATTTTCCTTCTCTCAAGCCATACAAAAATGATCCCTATCACCAAAAAGGCCATAAAGGTTGCCAGGGCATTGATCAATAACATCACGCCGGCACAACCAAGTGCCCCCAATAATGAGAATACCCAATGTACTTTGAATTTAGGCCTGAAGGAGGCACTACCCAAAAACCGCTCTGTGGCAGCCGTAATGTTTAAAACCGCGTAGGTAGTTAGAAAAAACATGGTGAGCACCGGAGCAATTAGGTTCAGGTTCCCAAAATATACTGTAACAAGTGTCAAGGCAATGGTAAAGAGTGTAGCTGCCCGAGGAATTTTCTCTTTGCCGTCTACCCGACTGAAAATGTTAGCCCATTTCGGTAATATTTTATCATTGGCCAGGGCCTGTAATACCCTGGGTGCTCCCAACAAACTCCCTGTTGCACTTGACAAGGTAGCCCCCCATATTCCAAGAACAATGGCTCCTCCCCATATAGCAATCTGCTGCATGATCAATGGGTTTTCGATCAGCGTAGAAGCATCTGCCCTGCTGGCCAATATTACGGGCAAAATCATGTAAATAACATAACCCACACCAATGGCCATAAAAGTACCCTTGGGTATGGATTTGGCAGGATCTTTTAAATCTCCCGACATATTCACACCTGCCATAATCCCTGTTACAGCAGGAAAGAAAATGGCGAAAACCTGCCAAAAATCAACAGATTGGGCAGCCGGAACACCCCAAAGTTCTATCTGAGAATCTTCCATGGGACTTCCTAGTGCCAATGACAATAAGGAAATGGCGATCAATCCCATGATAAAGAATTGAGACTTGATGGTGGCGGTAGTAGAGAACAAAGCCAGCCCTCCCAAAAACAATGTGGTAATAATGCCCACCCATTTCATGTCCAAAGTGGGGAATATAGCGACGACAGATTCTGAAAAACCGATCACATACAAGGAAACTGAAAATGCCTGGGCCAGGTACAATGGTATCCCAACTGCGCCTCCAATTTCCGCCCCCAATGACCTACTGATCAAAAAATAGGCGCCTCCACCTTTCACTGGCGCATTTGTAGCAATGGCCGAAATGGACAGTGAAGTCAGGAAAGTAATGGCCGTAGAGAGGGTGACGATCAATAAGGTTCCAATCAAACCCACATTTCCTACAACCCAGCCAAACCTTAGGTACATGATCACACCTAAAATCGTAAGTAAGGAAGGGGTGAAAACACCTCCAAAGGTCCCTAGTTTGGTCGAACTGCTTTTATTAAAATTTCTGATGTTCATACGAATATTCTACTTTCTAAATATTGGATTTTCAGTAGGGTTTATCATTTTAATCCAAATCCACTCTGTGTCACTCTTCCTGTTGATGCAATGACTATAAAATCTGCCAGTCCTTGATAATTCAGACCAACCCACAATTTTATCTGCTATCCATATTTTAAATTAATGGCATTACTTACCAATAAAGACCAGCATCGCTTATGGTGAATCCTATTTCAAACTCAGGTCTTTGTAAAATGAAAGGTGATTTTGGATTGAAAGCTTAATTTAATCTTTCTTCTTTTTTAACAGGACAACCCAATCTAAATCAGGTTCGCTTGGTGCTTTTCCCAGAGCGGTTTTTTCCTCACCTAAAGCCTCCTTTAAAGTTTCATTCTGGGACCAGTCTCCTGTTCGGGGATTAAACCAATGAATTTCAAACACCTCGGAAGGCAAATTGAGTTCCCCTTCCCCACCTTCTCTAAGGTAAACTACAAATACTTCCTCGTCAGCTGAGAGCACCCAGGAATTGTCATCCTCTGTAGTTATCGGGTTTAGTTGTTGAAATGGAATGCCACTCTCGGTAAAAAAGTTTTTGGCATGATTCATAATCTCATAATAGGCCTTGTATTTTCGGTAATCCTGGATCCTTAAATCCTCTCCTTTTCCAATATACACTTCCATTCCTGCAGCGCCCGCCATTAGCGGAGCCCAAAGCGAATTTTTTCTCCAGACATCCAATTCGGGATATTCAGGGCTTGTATATGGCTCGTCATAGGCAACTACCCATGGACGTCCCGCTGCAGCTGATTCCTTTCTCCAATGTAAGATACGGCCATAACCATGGTCAACATCCTGATAATTTCCTTGAAAGCTTATCCCTGTATAGGATGGGTCACCCAGCAAGTCCTCGAAAATAGCATCCGTATTAGATGGCCCATTGTGTACGACGATTAATTCATCATAAGGCAGCAAATTACTAAGGTAAGCTGCAAATTGTTTTCTTTGGTCGGTGGTAATAGATTTTCCATAGGTCGGATCTTTTTCCCAGCCGTTTTCCTCTCCTATATTCCAGGTAACCGCATTAAGGTAGCCAAATCTTGCTGCCAACTCCCTATAAAAGATCTTTCTACTGTTTGCAAAATCGCCTCCCTCTTTGTGTTCAAAATAAGATTGGTTCTCTTGTTCTGACAGTACAAACTGAGCCATCATACCTTCTTGCATCATGTAATCAAAAAGCACTTGCCATTGGTCAAGTTTAGAAACATCGTATAGATAATAATCGTCTTTTCCTTTCCAGGGAAAGGCTGCCTTGCCATCACCATAAGCATTCATTAATAAAAAATAATGCGAATTGATTCCTTGGCCTTTCAGGTAATTGATCACCCCTACTATTCCTTTCCCTTTATCTCCCTGCCATAAAAGGTCGCCCGCTTTCCAATCGCCTATATGATCCTTATACTCTCTTTCAGAATCGGTGCCGTCAAAACCTTTGTATTGAAGCAACACTTCTGGGGCGTTGGCTCCCATTTTAAAAAAATAATCACCATTGGTAAATTGAAGGAAAGGCTCCCCTATGTATTGCAACTTTCCTTTGCCAAGAAACCCAGTTTGGGATTCATCTGCTGGTGTCACCATAAAATCTCCCTTTTGCCCATCAAAGGCCAAACTTGACCCTTCGGTGTTTCCGGAAGCGAGCGCAATATTATCCCCCTCTAAAAAACTGACTTCATACTCCCATTTGCCCTCTTTAAGGGGCAACAAATGTGCTCTCCAGATATTCCCACTTTCAGCAGCCGTTTCTCCGGCATTTCCATCTGCAGCAAAATAGCCTGGAACATCAATACGATTACCATCTGGATCTGTAAAGTGCATTTCCATTCTATAATTTAGAAATGTCGCTTTGTCTTCCGCAAGTGCCGGGCCTTCCCAGGAAAAGGTCATTTTCTGGTAAGCCTGATTATTGCCGGAAATCATTGGTTTCTGCCCACAAGAGCTTAGCAGAAAACCTATGATAAATAAACACATCAATGATAAGTAACGCATAAAATCAGATTTAATGGTTGGAATTAGCACTAAATATAGGAAAAGCAGGGACTAATTCATAAAGTGTTTTCTGCTTAAAAAGAAAAGCAGAATAACCCAGGCTTGAAACCTATAGCAAATGAATATGCGCATCATCAGAGAAAGTGAATGAAAGCAAGAAAACCGACAAAGGCCGAGCAATTAACAGGTTTTTAGCCCTGAAAAAGCCACAACTTTATGGATTGATAAATCGTGTATCTTTGTTAATAGGAAATAAATAAAAGTGCTATAAACCAATTGGAGACATGAAAAACCTTAGCCAAATAACAGCGGTGACGATGTTGGCCTTTTTTACAACAACGGCCTTTTCACAAGCGCAAGAAACAAATGCCGCAAAAACCCAAGCGATCAACACAAGCTACATGGATACTACCATTCGGCCACAGGATGACTTTTTCCAGTATGTCAATGGAAGCTGGCTGGCTACAACTGAAATACCTGCAGACCAAGGTAGATGGGGCAGCTTTTTGGAATTGAGAGAATTAAGTATTTCCGGTGTAAAGCAGGTAATGGAAGCTGCCAAAGCCAATGTCACTGAATACCCCAAAGGTTCTGACCAATACAAAGCCATAGCCTTTTATACCATTGGGATGGATTCTGTCTTGGCAGAAAAAAGGGGACATGAGGCATTGCTCCCCTGGTTTGATCAAGTCAATCAGATAAAATCCAAGGGGGATTTACAATCCTTTTTGGAGAAAATCTACCCTGCTGGTGTAAATCCTTTTTTCAATATTTATGTAAGTACAGATGCAAAAGACTCTGACAAAAACACCCTCTATATAAGTCAAGGTGGACTTGGATTGCCTGATAGAGATTATTATGTGGATGACAGCAACGAAAAATTCAAAGAAATCAAGGCCAAATATGAGACCCATATTTCCAAAGTTTTTCAAATGCTTGGCAGTTCGGAGGAAGAAGCGGAAAAATTAGCTTCAGACGTGTTATTGCTTGAAACAAAGCTTGCAGAAGCCAGCAAGACAAGGATAGAAATGCGTGATTCTGAGGGCAGGTACAATAAATACTCCCTGGAAGAACTCCAGAAAGCCACTCCTTCATTGGATTGGTCCATTCTTACCAAGGCACTTGGGGCCAACACCGATGAGGTCATTATCAGCACCCCTGATTTTATGTTGGCCCTGGAAGAAGTATTTAGCGATTCCAATCCAAAAATGTGGCAAAACTATTTGAAATGGCACCTGGTTCGAATGGCTTCACCCTACCTCAACCATGACTTGGTGAAAGCAAATTTTAATTTTTATGGCAAAGTGCTACAGGGCACTGAGGAAATGAGAGCTCGCTGGAAAAGAGTATTGAGCAGTGCGGAAGGTGCCGCTGGCGAAGCCATTGGTAAATTGTATACGGAAGAATTTTTCCCAGAGGAGGCCAAAGAAAAAGCCAATGAAATGGTCAGCAATATTTTGGAAGCCATGGGCAATAGAATCCAACAACTGGACTGGATGAGCGAAGAAACCAAAGCAAAAGCCATAGACAAGCTGGCAACTTTCACCGTGAAAATCGGCTATCCTGACACCTGGAAAAGTTATGCGGCCCTGGAGGTGGATGATAACCCGGAAACAGCCTCTTACCTGGGCAATGTGATTGCCGCCAACAAATTTCAGTTCCGAAAAAACATAGCTAAACTGGACAAGGAAGTGGACCGTTCTGAATGGTTTATGACTCCTCAAACGGTAAATGCCTATTACAACCCTACTTACAATGAAATCGTATTTCCTGCAGCCATTCTTCAGCCCCCATTCTACAATTACAAGGCAGATGCGGCTGTAAATTACGGGGGAATAGGTGCCGTTATAGGGCATGAAATCTCACATGGTTTTGATGACCAGGGAAGCCGTTACAGTCCAGAGGGAAATCTGGAAAACTGGTGGAAAGACGAAGACCTTGAAAACTTCCAACAAAGAACTGGGCAGCTGGTCGCACAATATGACAAATACGAACCACTAGAAGGGCTAAATGTAAAAGGACAGCTTACGCTGGGTGAAAACATAGGTGACCTGGGTGGCGTATTGGTGGCCTATGATGGACTTCAAAAGCACTTGGAAGAACATGGTAATCCTGGAGAAATTGATGGCTTTACTCCCGAGCAAAGGTTTTTCCTTTCATGGGCAACCGTTTGGCGCACCAAAAGCCGGGAAGAAGCACTCCGAACTCAAATCCAAAACGATCCCCATTCACCAGCCCAATACCGCGCAAATGGCCCATTGGTCAATGTGGATGCCTTCTATGAAGCTTTTGACGTAGAGGAAGGGGATAATATGTATGTAGCTCCAAATGAAAGGGTTAGAATCTGGTAAGCTAAAACACTTTCTCGTTAACAATCAAATAAGGTCCTGTTGTAGAACAGGGCCTTTTTGTTTTTATAATGATCAAATTCCTATTAAACAATCGGCATTCCGAGAACTAACATTTTCGAAATGCGGCAATCCAGATGTCAATATCCAATGCCGCACCCAAGTTGGGTGCAATCTTTGTAGCCCTGGGTAAGTCGACATAGGAGGCGCGACCCAGGGTCTAAATGAGTTGGCATTTTTAGGGCATTAGCCTCCAGGAAGTTCGACATTGAAACCGCTTTTCGCTAATGCCATTGGCCCCTTATCCGAGAATTTTAATATCTGTCATTGGTAAACTTTACAGGGGCTGTGCGTAGAGAAAGCCGAAGGAATCTCCAACAAATTGAGACTGCCGCACCCTTGCCCAGCTCTAAAACCCACAAAAAAAGGGCTCGCAGTGACGTTACAGTTGATGATTGGACGATCGCATTTTCACAAAGCATCCGTCATTCCGAGGTTTAGGGAAGGTTTTTGTGCGGAGAAAACCGAAGGAATCCCCTGCAACAAGGGACAGCCACACCCTTTCCCAACTCCGCAACCCACAAATAAGGGCTCGCTGTGACGGGTTAACCTTTTTAAAAGAAAATCATAACTCAAACCTCCTAAGTAAAAGTAAATTCCAAATGATAAGGCATTGATTTTATGTAAATTCCCACTCCAATACTTTTCCAACCCGCCTTAAAAGGAACAGATTAATCGGCTAAATAAGTCTTTGGTTACTTATTCGGGAGGATTTTCCCAAAAAATAGTTAAATCAATATACTTTATAGGATTTTTTAACTAATTTCTAATCGGAAATAGTAATGATTAAAAGCAATTTTCAACTAAACCCAAAATAATATGTGTAAAAACCACGGTGTGGCTTATTTAGAACCCGGTAAGGTAGAGGTTCAGGAAATCGATTACCCTAAATTGGCCTTAGGCAACAGAAAATGTGAACATGGTGTCATTTTAAAAATTGTATCAACCAATATTTGTGGCAGTGACCAGCACATGGTAAGGGGGCGCACCACGGCTCCAAAAGGACTAATTCTGGGTCATGAAATCACCGGAATTGTAATTGAAGCAGGCAGAGATGTGGAATTCATCAAAGAAGGAGATCTCGTATCCGTTCCTTTCAATATTGCCTGTGGAAGGTGTAGAAACTGTAAAGAACAAAAAACAGGCATTTGTCTTAATGTAAACCCTGCCCGACCAGGCGCAGCTTATGGCTATGTGGACATGGGTGGATGGGTTGGTGGTCAATCTGAGTATGTAATGGTTCCTTATGCGGATTTCAATTTATTGAAATTCCCAGACAAGGACCAGGCCATGGACAAGATCAGAGACCTTACCCTACTTTCAGATATCTTCCCTACAGGATTTCATGGAGCCGTAACAGCAGGCGTTGGGCCAGGATCCATCGTATATGTTGCAGGCGCAGGCCCGGTTGGCTTGGCATGTGCAGCTTCTTGTCACTTATTGGGAGCAGCAGTAGTGATCGTGGGAGACATGATTCCCGAGCGACTTGCACAAGCCAAGAGCTTCGGTTGCGAAACAATTGACCTTAGGGACAAAACGCCACTTGCAGATGCCATCGCCGAAATAACAGGTGAACCTGAAGTAGATTGTGCAGTGGACTGTGTAGGCTTTGAAGCCAAAGGCCATGGTGGAGATGCTGACAAAGAAATGCCAGCTACGGTATTGAATGCCGCCATGGACATCACCAGAGCAGGAGGAAGCATCGGTATCCCCGGTTTGTATGTAACGGGTGACCCAGGGGCTTCAACCGAAGCAGCTAAAAAAGGAAGTCTAAGCATTCGTTTAGGACTGGGATGGGCCAAATCATGCAGTTTTCATACGGGACAGTGCCCGGTAATGAAATACCATCGCCAGCTTATGAATGCCATCTTGTACGATAAAATTCAGATTGCAAAAGCGGTCAATGTGCAGATCATTACATTGCAGGAATCTGTTCAAGGGTACAAAGATTTTGACGGAGGTGCCGCCAAAAAATTCGTAATTGATCCTCACGGAATGATTCCAAATTAATTCCGTCAGTTAGAAATATCCTCCCAAAAAGCCCCCGAAACTTAATTTCGGGGGCTTTAATTTTATCTGCCAAAATGGATATTTGCTCTATTCTTGGTTTTGTTGGTTGATTATATCCGATAATGGACAGGAAGGTTAATGTCCTGATTTACCAATGCTATTCCCCAAATGCACTTTGAATTAAACTTCCATAAACCTATACCCAATGGAAAATAGTTGCGCTACATAAGGAGCTATCATTCCCAAAAAAAATCCTAATATCCAAACCCCTTACTATGATGCAATAAAAGTGCAGCCTGATCTTGGCCCCTGAGCATGGTCCCTGAGCATGGTCCCTAAGCCTGTCGAAGGGTGCCGAAGGGTCAGAATGCTTGGTTATTGCCAACTGTATTTTATTTTTAAATCTTTTTTCAAGTTCCTGAATACATATTCGTGTTCTTGTTCAATTCCGATTTTTTCCAAAGGTCTCCAATAAAATCTTGGATACAGTTCGGAAGTATAAGTCGTTATTCTTGTCATTTTTGTCAGTCCGTTCTCTAATTCGTCAAAAAGATAGATGGCTTCTTTAAAGCCGAGCCATTTCCTGCCTGTTAGTTGATAATCGATTACGTCCATTTTCAAAATTTTGCCTTTGTCAAGCTCGGTTATCTTTTCAACTATTTGCCCGCCTTGAAAGTAGCATATCCTTATTCCACCAACTTTTTCTTCTTCAAGCACGCATTTTTGTGGGATTGGCAAGTCAAGTTTCATCAAGAAAGGTTTTTCAGCATCAAGTGTGTCAACTGACTTTATTGTCTCATAAACTTGAATGGGAGAATAAGGAAGAATTATCTCCGATTTAACTTCAATTATAAATTGCTCATTTTTTGTCAGTTCCGTTTCTATGAATGCTAAAGTCAGGAAGAGGCAAAATGGTAAAAGTGAGCTTTTAATCAAGTTGTCTTGCTTTTCTGTGTTGCGGTACTTCTTAATCAAGAACTTTAATAATGCTCCAAGAGCAATAGCAATCATTATCAAAGGCATTGCCATTATAATACATACCATCCCTTCAAGTCCTCCAGCTAAAAGTAAAATAAAGAAAATGGCAAGAGAAATAATCAGTCCCCACAAGCTGATCGTCTTAATCGTCGATTTTCCGAGGATGTATCCGAGTGCAAATGGCAAGAACACAAAGAATGACAATCCATATCCAATTAGTTCGTAATGAAGCAATGCAAAACCTAAAGACAAAAATGTCAGACTAATCATTATCGATATGACGAAATCTTTTTTCATATGGTTGTTAATGGCGTTTATAAGCTTTCTGGCTAGATTTCAAGTTCACTAACTTATCAGACGAGACCATCGCTATTTGACAAGAAAAATTCCTGGGACAAGCTGTTAAAACAACTGAAAAGTAGCTAACTATGGTCTGTCGTTGTTTTTTATTTTTACTCAATTTTTTCATCAGTAAGAGGATCTCTTAGTTCTGGTTCATCCGATGATGTCTTTTTAAAGAAACCATTTGCATCTACCGCATGTCCGAACCCGCAACCAAAATTGTAATCATCTGTTTTTTCTTTAACAGTCACACCTTCGTTCGTGAAGACAAATGTTATTTTACAACTAACATCGAGTTCAGGGTCAGTATAAATTGCATTGCTTAGTTGATAATCTAAAGTATCGATGAAAGAACCTGAATTATAACTTGGAGCTCCTTTGTTAATCATGAAAGTCATAACAATTAACTTTTCATTCAATGGTTTAACTTGTATTTGTCCAAAGTAGCCATAGATATCATCTCCGTCCTTTCTGGTTTTGCTTACAAGATCATAAGTACCTGAAGGGTCAATATACTTGTCTTGAAGAGTAAAACAGGTAACGAAAACCCAAGTTGCCAATATGATAAAAGTCTGTTTCAAAAATTTTTATTTAATGCACGCCAACGTCCATGTGTTGATATTTTAACTACTAAATTGAGTATATACGCACTATATCAGGCTATTTCGGTCATTATTTCTGTTAAATTAAGCTGGTAATTGCAGGTGTTTTCACAGGTTCGAGGTAGCTAAACTCACTATTCTCTTGGCTAAAATTAAAGTAGGGTCTACAAGCTCAACTGATATTTTGCTATCTGTAATCTCCTTATTTTGAGGGAACAGAAGTGGCAATTCAGTACAGCCTAAAACAATTACCTGAGCCTCTTTTTCAATAAGGTGCTTCACTCCATTCAGAATTTGCTCTTTGCAAAGTCCATCTGTATAGCCTGCTTTTACACCTAATTCCCCATATATGCTTTCCATCACATCCTTTTGATGTGTTTCATCTGGAATAACAACCTGCAGCCCAAAATGGGTAAGTACATTGAGATAAACTTTACTTTGAATAGTGCCACTTGTAGCCAATACCCCTACTTTGCTGCCCTTTCCAAAATTTCTTACAATATACTCCGCTGTAGTTGTTATCATATTAACAATCGGCACATTAAGGTGTTCTTGTATTTCTTTTACAAAAGCATGTGCGGTATTGCAAGGTATTGCTATTGCATTAGAACCCGCGGCTTCTAATTTTTTGCATGTTGAAAATAACGCAATGGTTGGGTCTGTTTCATTTAGAATCAAATTGGCTGTTCTATCAGGAATTTGAGGGTTTTGTTCAACTATCATTTTTATATGGTCCTGATCCTTCTTCGCTGGTGTATTTTGAATGATTTTATTCATAAAGTCCACCGTTGCAGAAGGGCCAACTCCTCCAACAATACCAAGTTTAAAAGGCTTAGGCTGTGGAACATCCCCTGTTGCCAGTGCATAATCTGCATAGACCTCATTAACGTCTATAATAGAAATTCCCCTTGTCCAAAGCTGGTTTACCAATAGGGAGATTTCGGTTATACAAGGTAAAATCACTTCACAACCTTCTGCTTTTAGCGCTATACAAGCCTTGTATACATACTCTAGGGGCAAACCGTCTAAGTAGCCATTTTTTATACCCAATTCACCATATATCGCACGCATTAACTGGGTTTGATTGGTGGGAAACACCAATTCATAGTCTTGAAAATATTTCTTTAATAGGGATGATTCTTTCACAAAACTAGATGTAAGCACGCCTATTTTAGTCCCCTTCTCAAAATTCAAACTTAGATAATTGGCTATAGCGTCAAAAATATTTACAATAGATATGGATGTTTCCTTTTGTAGTTCATCTATAAATGAATGACTTGCAAAACATGGCAGTAAAATTTTAGACACATTTTTTTGCTCAAAGTTTTTGCATAAAGTGTAGGTGTAGAACTTTCTTGATTTAATGTCCTGCTCCTCAAATAAAGCAGATTCAATCTGACTGTAGGGTTGCTGTTCAAAAATGAAATGGTAGTGCTTTTGATTTTTTAAAGCTGATTTGTTCTTCAAAAGTTTAAAAAATAAATCTGCACCAGACAAAGCTCCCAAGCCACCAATTACTGCAATTTTATCCATTTCCTGTTAAATAATTTCCTAGCATTCGCATTCCCTGCAACACCTGTATATACCGATTTTTCAACCTTAAAGTTGGGGAAATTCGTACTTTAAACCAGACGCTTACTGCTTATTTTTCATTATCAAATTAAGAGCCTTCGACAAGGAACCCAGTGCAAATACTGAAATTTTAACGGAAACCATCAATAGTGGGTTAAGAAATAAAAAAAAGCGGCATTTATTCAAATTAGTTTTCCACCTTGAATCCCAAAACCCCATAGGGGTACCATTTTTGTAGCCAAGGCTGTGAAGCCTTGGTCAAAACGATAAGCACAACCCGATTTTGGCGGTATTGTTGCTTTTTTTCCTGCAACAATCCTGACAAAATCATTTAATGTGTATTTCCTGAACCACGGTTACAACGTTGTTATATTTTGCCATGTCGGCTTGTTTTTTTATTTTTATTTTGATCCCTGAAAGGGTGATATCTACCAGCGCTGGGTGAAGCCCATCGTTAAAAAGCATACGATTTTACAAGCCCTAACAGGAAAATGGCACTCACACCATAGGTACTTCACCCTTTCAGGGATTGGTTATATCATTGAATCCTTAACACAGGGCTTCACCCTGTGCTTTGATATATCGCCCTTTCAGGGCTTGAGTACTTTAAAATACCCAATAAACTTTCTTCCTGTATTCAATATTTCCGTAGAATCTGAAAAGATATAAATATCAAAACCATGGGTGCGTGCAAATGGTAAGAAAAAAGTAAGATACGATTTTGGCATTATTGTAGCTTTTTTCCCCACCACAATGCTGACAAAATCACTATCTAGGTTTCATTTCTAAACGGTGTTGGTATTCCATTTCCAATGTTATCGCTTGACATTACTCCCTATGGTAATATTAACGGCAAAGCCTAACGAATCCCAAAACCCCAAAGGGGTGACATTTTTGTAGCCAAGGCTGTAAAGCCTTGGTTAAAACGATAAGCACAACCCGATTTTGGCGGTATTGTTGCTTTTTTTCTGCAACAATGCTGACAAAATCACACCCTAAGTTTCATTTCTAAACGGTATTGGTATTCCATTTCCAATGTTATCGTATGACATTATTGCCTATGGTAATATTGGCAAAGCCTAACAAATCCCAAAAACCCCATAGGGGTGACATTTTTGTAGCCAAGGTTGTAAAGCCTTGGTTAAAACGATAAGCACAACCCGATTTTGGCGGTATTGTTGCTTTTTTTTCTGCAACAATGCTGACAAAATCACACCCTCAGCGAAGAGGATAAGAGTAGTAGGGATGAAGGTGCTACAGCTTCTCTATTGTTATGTGGACTCCTTTTTTCATCCTATTCTATTCGGAATATCCATTCTTTCCTATACGATTCGGTCAATTTTTAGAAGTTCCCCATCTACTTGATAGACGATGAAATGAGCATTAATTTTAATCATTCTGTGGTTAGGTTTTATGCTGAAAATTTGCCTTCCAAGTTCCGGGTTATTACAAACGTTATTGATTTGAGTCATTATTTGCTTGACATAATTATCCGCTTGTTTTAAAGACCAGTTTGTAAATGTATATTCCCAAATGTTTTCTAAATCATTAATTGCTAACCTACTTAATTGGAATTCCAATTTCATTTCGAATGTTTTGCATGCATTCTTTCTAAAAATTCTTTGGGATCAAAATCAGTGATATAGCCACTATTTTCTCCTGCTTCAATTGCGTTTCTTAAAGCAGTTATTTTTTGCTCTTCTTCATCAATTTTTCGTAATCCTGCTCTAATTACTTCACTCGCCGATGCATACCTTCCGAAGCAATACTTTTTTCTATTATGGTTTCAAAGTGCTCACCTAAAGTAATTGAAGTATTTTTTGCCATTTCCTATTGTTTTATTATTCAATATACCAATTATTGGTATTGATGTCAACATTGTCATGTCATTTTTCAATGATAGGCATATAGGTAAGAGTTCTTGAATTTCTAGATTCCAAAAACCCCAAAGGGGTGCCACTTTTGTAGCCAAGGCTGTGAAGCCTTGGTCAAAACGATAGGTATAACCCGATTTTGGCGGTATTGTTGCTTTTTTTCTGCAACAATGCTGACAGAATCGCTTTCGTAAACTATAAAAAAGAAGAAAACCGCATCCCTTAATACCCCATATCCTAGGCAATAAAAATTCTCTCAACTTGCCCCATACTTGGTTTTAAGAAAAAAATGGTGAACTCGTCCGATGGTGTACTTTCGTTTTTTTAATTATTGGTCTTCATCTTTAGTGTGATCTCTCCAATATTGTATGCATATATCGAAGCGGGAAGAAAAGTAAATCTCAAACCTTGTATTTCTTTCATCCCCATTTGATTAATTGAAGTGACAACGGCAGATTTAAGGCTATTTGCTTCACAAAAGTTAATTAAACTTTTCAATTCTTGGGGTTTATCGAAATATCGGTTACTCCATTTAATTTCTACTCCCCAAACAGGTTTATAGTTTTTATCATCTACCAAAACAAGATCTACCTCCCCTTCATTTCTGCCGTCTTTCCATCTAGCATAAGTTAAATCTAGTTGCTCTCGATGCATCCATTGTGAAAGAATTGCTGTTTCAACCATGTTTCCCATTTCTGGGTCTGTTTCACTTATAGGGGAAAATAAAGCCGTGCGAAGAGATGGGTTGGTAAGATATACTTTGAAGCTTGTGATTCTTTTTAATCTTTTCGCATTGACCCCAACCTTATTTAATACCTTAATTAAGAATGCTGCTTCTAAATATTCGAGATATTTTTTTAATGTATCCTTTTGAATCCCACTTTCTCTAGACATGGTCTCATATGAAAATTCATTACCAGTATTATAAGCTATGTAGGTGAAAAATCTGTTTAACTCCTGAACATCTTTGATTCCGTACAAGCTTGGAAGATCTCTAAGTAGCACTTTGTCTACAATGTCATTTTTCACATACCTACCCATGTCACCTTGTGTTTTTTCAGATAACACAACCTCTGGATATCCACCAAAATTTAAATAATGGACAAATTCTTTATTCAATGCTTTAGGATCATGAGTTAAGCAATACTTTATATCCTTGGACCCATATTGAATCTCCCCTTCAAACATTAAGTGGTCTAGTTTTTTTAAATGTATATATTCCTGAAATGTCAATGGAGGCAACAAGAAATCAGTGAATCTACCCGCACCACTTTCCGTACTGTGCCATTTCAAAGCTGCTGCTGCGGAGCCAGAAACGATAAATTTTATTTCCGGATATGAGTCAACCAATACTTTTAAATGTCTTTCCCAATCTTTCAAGTATTGTATTTCATCAAAGAAGACGTAACAACCGTTTAGGTTTTCAAGGCTTAAAGAATCTTTACATAAAGTTAAAACATCCTCCAAGCTTAAATTGACATAAATTGGATTGTCAATCCCGATAAAGAATAATCTATGAGGATTCGTTCCTTCTTTCAGTAAATTTTCTATACAATGAAATAACAATACTGTTTTACCAACCCTTCTAGGCCCCATTAGAACTAAAGCCCTCTTAATGGTCCTTTCAAGGACGAATGGATAAAAGAGATCAAAGTATAATCTCCTGGACATTAAGCTATAGGTGCTCGGTATCTCTTTGGTAATCCACCATGGATTTTCATATCGAAGACGTTCAATAATCTTTTCTGTCGGAATAAGGTTCATCATTACCATATTTTCATCTTAATACAGCAATATAGTAAATTTAAATATATCGTAACCTATCTATTAATACAAATAATGAAACTTTAGGAGAAATACATAGTAAATGGATAGTTAATTGGACAATTGCTCAGCTTGTCGCAAATAAGCATAACGGTTAGTTTAATATTCTTTCTCCATTTTTAAAGTTCACCTCTTCTTTAAGTTTCCTTAACTCACTAATCAACATCCTAGCGTCCCATCTAACACTTTAAAACTTAACAATACTTTATGTGGCCGTCCTACCCTGATTCCTAACAAATCCCAAAACCCCATAGGGGTGTCATTTTTGTAGCCAAGGCTGTGAAGCCTTGGTCGAAACAATCAGCACAACCCGATTTTGGCGGTATTGTTGCTTTTTTCTGCAACAATGCTGACAAAATCACTTTCCTAATTTCTGTTAAAAAAAGTCGGATGAATTTTGCCCATTGTTAAGCGGTAGGCATTTTTTTTCAGTACACTATTTTCCTATTGTTCAGCTCTACATTAAATTTTACGCTTGCCCCTAATACTTCAAAAACTTTTATAATGGTTGAAAATCGGGCGTCTGTTGTGCTGTTTTCAATTTTAGAGATTTGTGCTTTTTTTACGCCGACAAGTTGGCCAAGTTGTTCTTGTGTCAAATGACGTTCTTTTCTTGCTTGTTTTATGGCATATCCCAAAAGGTCAAGGCGAAGTTCATTCTCAAACTCGTCGCGCTTTTCTGTTCCTTTTTTGCCGATATGTTTATCGGTCATTTCTTCTAAGCTGTATGTTTTCATGTTTTCTTGTAAGTACTCAGCTCGTGCTGCTTCTATGTCTGAAATCATCGCCTTTGCAGCGGCTTTTCAGTTGGGATCTGTGATCTGTGATTTTGTGATCTGTGATCTGTGCCTATTTTATGAAAACACCAACATGAAGGCAATTTAAAACCATCACCTATCACCACATCACACGATCACTTCATTGCTAAATCACTACATCACTTCATCACCCTGAGCCTGTCGAAGGGTCAAACCAGGTGGTTCCAATTGTCAGAATGATTGGGTTTTGGCCACATTTTTTTATTTCTTTTTTCAACCAAAATAATACCCTGTGTCTATAATTGTATTTCCATGTAGCCTTTCTACAGTTAAGTACCATTCAGCATAATTATGGCCTTTAAAAGCAATGTAAATTCTGTCGTTGTCTATGTTAAGGTCATAGTTCTTAGATACTATCATTTGTTCTAATTCTTGATAGTCTGAATCGTCCAATATTCTTTTGCTTATCCATTTAGCTTCATTAAGCCAATGGTCAATATTGCCGGTTGAATGATCATCATTTGACTTGACTAGTTTGCCTGAAATGCCAAAGTGATAACAACCTCCTCTTTGAGCATACAACGTATCACCGTTTTGGAGAAGAATGGTTGCAGTTTTTGTTGAATCATTCCATGTGTAATTTTTAAATTCCGGAATGTGCTGAATGAACTCGTCCGATTGTGTGGTTAGATCAAAAATGCAATCGTCTTCGGTCTCCTTTTCCGAGATGTTATTTGATTCTTGATTTGTCGATTGTGTTCCACTTTCCGGTGAATATTCAGTCTCATTAAATACTAAAGTTTCGTTTCTGCTCGCTTTTTTAGAGCAACTAATTTGAAGTCCCAGAATTAGAAGGATAAGTATTCTCAGTTTCATTTTACGAAAATGTGGTAACGTTCTGGCTAAACTTCGTTTTATTGTAATTTAGGTTTTGCACTGTTTATTTGATATTCTTTGGTCTTTATATTTAATCACAAATTCCTGCGCCTCTTTTATTGTCTTCGGCCATTCAACATAATTATCGGATTTGCCTTCCTGAATTATATGTTGAAATGGAAAACCTTCAGAAACCAGAAATCTTACTAGGTCCCAATTTTTCTTATCAGTTTTTTTTGGAGGTCTAAATCTCTGATTGAGCAGGGTCATGTAGTTATTACATTCAGGGCAATCCCCGATTTTTAAATGGGTTAAATCGGACCCTAAATTCTCGACCCTATAACACTCCAAACAAACTAGCTTATGTCCCATATCTTTTAATTCAACACAACATCCGAATACAATCACATTCCATCTTTCAACTTGCATGTATATGCATTATATATCAGGATTTTGCAAAAGGAATTCAGCATAGGCGGCTGATTTTTCATCGGCTACTGATTGTTTTAGGTCGTAGGCTTGTCTGGTTTCGGTTAGCTTTGCTTTGCCTTCTCCGATCGCTGCGGCATCATACCCTAATTCAGCCATGATCGCAGCGATTCTCGACTGGGATGCTACATTGTCCAATGCAATCCTGTACTGCTCTAAAATTCCGGCTTCTGAAAATTTGGGTTTACTGGCCATACAAATTGAATTTAAAGGTTTATAAAAACATCATGAAAATTCCCATTCATAACCAAACCCTCACCCAATCACTAGATCACCCCATCACTACATCACCCAATTTCCTTACATCTCCCTTCCTACGACCTGCATTCGCGTTCCTACCGCTTACAAGCCTATACCTTCACATCTCACTAAGTCATTGACCCTATGGCTATAACTATGAATATAATAAATTTTTATGAAATCAAAAAAAATGGGGTAACCAAAGATTATATTAAGCTTAATGAATAAGTTTATATTGTTTATAAATTCAAGCCAGGTTTCGGAACCTAAGCTTGTCAAATGGTTCAAGCCATCAAAATGCTTAGTTATCAGGTACAGTTTTTTAATTTTTCAGGTTGAATTGATTAATCCCAACTCAAAAACTAACTTATTATTCAGTTTGATTTGTTTCCCAATTGGGTCATAAAATTCTGAATAAACTTTATTCTTATCTATATACTTCTAAAATAGCTCTCTTTTGTCCCACCTTCAGTTCAGAATTCAGATTATCCGTCAGCTCAATATTTTTATAGAGTAATTTTTCCTCAAGTGCTTATTTCGGTTTAATTGGTTTTGCTTTAAGTCCAAAAACATTGACACGGATAAATTCAACGGTTTTTTTATACAACCTATAAATTCCAAGGATTAAACCCTCAAAAATAAAATCAACAAATATCCGACTAATAATTTCTCCTATAATATCAATTACGATCATAATTATATTAAATCAGTTTTTCGGTTTTCTCAAATGGATCATGTAAAGTTGAGTCTGACAGGCCACTTTATTTATACCTATAAAGATAATAATAAGAAGCAAACTATCAGCGCTATTTACGAAAGCGTATCCTGATAAATACAAAAAAATCCTATGGAAAAATCGGGTGAACAATGAAATTATTTCCGCCTAAAGCTTAACAATAGACTACTTATTTTTTTCTACTTAAGATTCAACCCTGGAAGATTAAATCCCTCTATAACCACTACACCCCTTGATTCCTACAAATCAAATGCCTGGTGATCTTTGTAGTAGAAAAGTCTTCTCCTGAAAAACCGGGATCAAAACTGTCCCCAAATCTATGGGTACACCTATTGAAGCTACAACGGGTTCATACTTGCACATTTCGGCTTAAATATTTGAAACAACGGAGCTTCAGCGAATTCCCCACGAAATTTACTGTCCGCTTTTCTTCAGGGTTAACAGTCAATTGCCCTAGAAGGGTTTACACCTACTGGATAAATGCCACTTCGTGGCGCACTAACTTTCAAGCTATGCGCAGTGTGTACAAGGGCATTGTCTATAGTTGTTATTTTGCCTAATTTATTTTAACCATTCTTTTTGATTATTAAACTTGATTTTAAATTCATTTGCCTCAAATTCAATATTTTTATGATTACGAGTGTAAGCATTGCATTTAGGTGTGATAATAAGTTCAGCATTGTTCAGCTTTAAAGTTTTAATCATGCGATACATCCCAATTCCATTCCCTTCTACATTTATTTTTTGAGCAATCTCTGAACGAAATCCACGTGTCGTAATTTTTCTCAAATCTGAAGAGCTAATTTTTATCGAAATCATAATAAACAAAATATAGAAGTCGTCACCCTCTTGCTTAAATATGATTTTATAATTCGTTTTTGGGCAACAGTACTTAATGGAATTGTCCATTAAATAGAATAAGGATACAAATAAGGAGTCGTAGTCTATATTCAGCGATTTTTCGCAGGCATCTAAAAAAACATCAATTTTTTTAGATTCAAAATCCCGTATAAATATTTGAAGAATTGATAATAGTATAGGTCGTATAGGAAAGTCCGATTTACTTACAAAGCCAGAAGGTTTTAAGGTTCGTTCAAATACGGAAAACTCTACTTTGGTTGCTAAGTTGTACTTGATTAGATTTAGAAGAGTGAACGCTGTTACATTCGGCTTTTCTTTAATTATCTCCTTTACCTTATCGGTTTGTTTGTTAATATTTTCTGTCAGAAAATCTTGAGGAATTAGAGCAAACAGGTCTTGAATTGAATATGTATTAAGTGAAGTTACATTGTGGATAAATTCTTCGTTCTCCTTATTATGTAAATTAATCAGGTCATTTCTAAAATTAACTGCAGGTTTTAACGCGATAGTGCTTAACTCCACGAGTTCATTGAAGAACTTCTTACGGTTAATAAACTTAGATTCTGTAGTTAAAACGAAAATAGATCCAAATTCATTTTGTTTACAGCCCATTCGAGCTTTTCGATTTACACCTTCAATTTCAATTTCAAAAACATTGTTTGGGTTTGGATTTTCGTATATCAGACCTTTTGCACAAGGAGGGAAATTGTCAAAAACATATTCATCCAACTTATTTTTTGCATAATAATATGTCCTCATCTATCTTACCATTTTTGAAAGACAATAATTGTCAGCGACATTTTGAAACTGTATTGGGAGTGCATTTTTTTCAATACGGGCATCAATTATATCCCAAGCTTTGTGAAATGAATTGGCATCTTTTTTTGCCGAATAAATAACAACTTTCTTTTCCGGGTACTTCTGCTTAATCATGTATGCTAGATCTAGGCCTTCATATTCGAGCCCTAATAATCTCCCTACTCCATTGATGTCAACGAAAACAATATCAGCATTTTGAACTATTGGTAAATCAATACTTTTTACATCCTTTACTGTTTTTGTATTCTTCCATCCGCTGTTCTTCAAAATTGTTACTGTATTAAACTTTGCATCATCATCAATAAATAGAATATGAGTTTTGGGTTTTTGTACTTCAATTATTGAGTGTCTATCGCTAATAGGTTTTATTTTGCTTGTAGCCACTTTTTCGTTCTTATCACCCACATTTACTTTTACACTGACATTTTGTGTGTTATTTATCTTTTGTATGTTATTCTGTTGAGGTCCACTCAGACTTTTTTGTTTATCTTTTATTTCTTTATAGGAAAACAATTTTGCTAAAATAAAACCTAAGATTGTTAATGCAGAAACTGAAGCTAAAATTAATGGTTCATAATCATAATTGGTTTTGTAAGCCCAAATGGCACCTCCAATTAAACCTATCAATGCTCCTATAAATGTTATTGTATTCTCAATTATTTTCATTTGTTTCAATTAGGTAGTAAAATAGAGCCTGATTGCCTACTTTATTAATACCTCTAAAGATACTAATAACAAGTAAAATCAGCGCCCCCTTCATCAAACCTCATCCCAAAAAAATTGAGAAGACATCGAAATACACAATTTCATGGCTGATGGTAAAAGCTACAGAAACTAAAGTCCAAAGGTAAATTGTATGGTGCGAAGGGCATTAGAAAGAACTTTCCTGTCAAACCGCTAAGTAGCCGAAGAACAGGTTTGACACATGTAATTTGACTAACCGTCGAAGCTGCGCTTCGGCGGGGTTGACGAAAGCGCAAAAGGTTCAAATACAGCATATCTGCCCTATGCTCTATACAAAATGTTGTGTGCTGCCATTTCTACATAGAAAATCCCATTTGAGTCAACCGAATTCCTCCTGTACCAACACTTAAATTTCCACCCAAACTTATTCCTCCAACTTTCATAATTGAATTATCTGCATGAACTTTAAAATTACCTGCATAAAAATCACCTGTAATTCGCAAAATTGCATCTACTGGATTCGCTCCAAGTTCTTGAGGAATTGGTCCTGTTTTAGGTAAAGAAGAGTCTGTGGAATCTAATTGCTCGATTCTTATAATAATACTATCATCAGGTCTGTAAGCAGTGAGTACTTTGTCATTTTTTTCAATTCTAACGGAATCGTCTTTTACTACCGGTTTACTTTTAAATAATTTAATTTCTCTTTCATTATCAGAGTCTTTTATGTCACAGTCAATAGCTAAATGAGAGCCATTAGACCTTTCATTAAAAATTTCTCTAATTTTGAAGAATTCCTTATTCTTACCATTAATTTCTACATTAAAAACTCCATTTGTTCCAATAAGCATATTAGAACCAATCATAATTGCATATTTCATATCTTACGTATTTTTTGGTTGCCCATAGCAATTGCATATAACCACATTTAAGCCAAGGAGTTGCCTATATATCAACTATACCCCCAACTCCTTCGGCGTATTCCCCCGTTAAATTAACAATTTAGGCCAACCAAACCATTGCAAACACTAAAATATTAATATAATTTATTAAAAACGGTCAGAAAACCGATATAAATGGACGTTTATTCAACTAAATCACAGAATATCCTTGGGTTTACTCTTTTACCACTTCCATAATTTATAAGCAATAACCCCTAAAACCCTTCCCCTCACACAAAAAAAAGCAACCAAAACAAATGCTTGGCGGCTTCCATTCGGTGATAATTGAGTACAGACAATAAGTAACTATCGTCTCGGTTTTAATTGGCCAAATCCCACCAAACATGGGTAATATAATTATCGGCTCCTTGGCTGCTTACAGCAGCGTTATAGTTTTCTACGTTGCGTACAGGCTCGTTGTCTTGGTACCTTTGCCTGCCAGGGAACAATCCTCCGGTTTTATTGTCGGGGTAGTTGATAGGGGTTAAGACTGGGTAAACAGATTTGCTGACGTTGGAAAAGGCTTCATAGGCATTCAGGAAGGTAGAAATCTTAATCGCTAAAAAATATAACCAAGTAAACACACAGCCTATACTGTTTTTCTATAGCGTTCTGAAAATTCAAGTGCATCAATATGGCTAATCATTGGTGGGTTTTTCCAAGGTGTTTTGTGATTGGTCCTACTCCCACAATTGACAATAATGTTCCCATCCATAATCGGCTTATAAAAAGTGTCCAATTATTTCTCTTGTTCTATTTTTTCCAGCAATAATTGCTTGACGAATTCCCATTCTTCTTTGAACGCTGTTAACTGTATTTTTAGCATCTCAAGAGAATCCTCTTCGGTCTCATCTCCTATTTCGGCAGCGATATCAGCCAAAAGATTACAGCGAATGGCCATCATTGAACCCTTTATTGAATGCGCAATTTGGCTAATGGTTTTGCTATCCTTTTTCTTATACGCCTGATTGAGTTGGTTTATTTTATCCGGCATGTCAGCCAATAACATTGAGATTAAAAGTTGCGCACTCTTTATATCTCCTCCAAGACTACTTAATAGTTCGCTGTATCCGAAATGAACTTCATTTGTGGCAACTGCCTCCTCACTATTTGTATTGGCTTTTTTTGCCAGCCGAATGAATTTATTCAGCACCAATTCAATTTTTTGTACCTCTAGTGGTTTTGTCAGGAATTCATCCATTCCTGCAGCCAAACACTTCTCTTTTTCCTCCTTTATTGCTCCCGCTGTAAGTGCAATAATAGGAATATGGTTGCCGGTACTATTTTCTATGGCTCTAATTTGCTTGGTGGCTCCAATACCATCAAGTTCAGGCATTTGTATGTCCATAAATACTATATCAGGATTGAGCTTCTGGTATTGTTCTACAGCCATTAAGCCATTCTTTGCTTCATAAATATCGCTATTGGGCATTAATTGGAGCAGCAAAGTTTTGCTTAGCACCATGTTCAAGGAATTGTCTTCAGCAACGATGATTTTTATCTTTTCATTTGGCTCAATTGCATAGGTTATTTCTTCCGTTTCTTTCTGTGGGCTAGTTTTTAAGTCTTGATTTAAATTGGAGAGATAAATGAATAGATCATTGCTTTTGACAGGCTTGGTTAAACGATAACGAACCCCAATTTCCATACATTTTTGGTGAAGTGCTTCATCCTGAGCGGAAGAGTAAAGTAGAATTACCGGCTGTTTTTCAAGGTTTAAATTCAACTTTTCCTTCATGAGGCGAATGGTTTCCAGGCCATTAATATAGGGCATATTATAATCGCAAATGATTACATCATAAGGCAATGCGGTTTCCAACAATTGTAGTGCCTGAAATCCATTTTCACAGGTATCTGATTCAATCTGCCATTGATTAAGCATTTGTTGCAAAATAACCCGGTTGTTGGCATTGTCATCAATAATCAAACAGCGTTTTACACCTCCAATCTGTTTGTTGTCTGGTTTTTCTCCTTCCTCAAAATGAGTCATGATCTCAAAAAAGAAAGTAGTGCCAACGTCAGGTTCACTATCAATATTGATTTTGCTTCCCATTTTTTCTGCAATCATTTGCGAAATGACAAGCCCTAAACCAGTACCTCCAAATTGACGCGTTGTGGAACTGTCTGCTTGAGAAAATGATTTGAAAAGCTTGGTTATTTGTTCTTTGTTAATGCCGATACCGGTATCTTTTACAGAAACTTTAAGGGTACCTTGATGGCCATCGAGTGGAAAAAAAACTACTTTAACGATCACTTCCCCTTTTTGGGTGAACTTGACGGCATTGCTTAAAAGGTTTGCCAAAATCTGCTGGGTACGAATGGGATCTATGTGGGCAAAACGAGGCATATTGGGATCAATATCCATTAACAATTCAAGCGCTTTCTCTGCTGCCGAGAATTTGACGATATCAATGGAATTTTCGAGAAGCGCTATCATATCGGTCTTCATCACCTCAAGCTCCAACATGCCTGCTTCTATCTTAGAAAAATCAAGAATATCGTTGATAATACCAAGTAGCGTATGGCCTGACACATTGGCGCTATTCACATATTGCTGCTGAACAGGGCTAAGTGGCGTCTTGGTAAGTAAGTCGGTAAAGCCAATTACTCCATTTAGTGGGGTACGGATTTCGTGGCTCATGTTAGCCAAAAACTCAGATTTTGCTTTACTGGCCGTTTCTGCTTGTTCCTTAGCAATCTTCTGCTCTTCCTCCGCATTTTTCTGAGGGGTAATATCAACATTGGTCCCTATCCAACGATAGGGTTTGCCAACTTCATCCCGGAGAATTTTTCCCCGCGTCATGATCCAATGCCAGCTGCCATTTTTATGAAGACAGCGATGTACTATTTCATATTTTTGAGTGATGCCATTCAGATGATCTGATACAGATTTTTCAATTGAAGTGACATCATCAGGATGCCATAGTCTTTGCCATCCCTCAAAGGAATTTTCTATTTCTGAGTCTTCATACCCAAGCATGGCTTTCCATTGTCTGGAGAGAACCACCTTGTTGTTTATCATGTCCCAATCCCAGATACCTGCTTCCGTGCCATCTATGGCCACTGCAAAACGCAATTCGCTTTCCTTCTTCTCTTCATCTTCTTTTTTGCGTTCGGTAATATTCTTATGAGTGCCTACAACCCGTGTCGCTTCTCCATTTTCGTTTCTTTCAACTACTTTTGCTGTGTTCAATATCCACAGATACTTACCTTCCTTGTTTCTAAATCGGTATTCATGGCTAAAGGTGTCGCCATTTTCCGGTGTTTGTGTAACTTCGTTGATCGCTGCAAACACCCATTCAATATCATCAGGATGCAATCTGTCCGACCATTCACTTGCTAAGGATGCAAGCTCGCCCACTTTATACCCCAGCATTTCTACCCATGCCTTTGAAAAGACTGTAACACCATCCATAGGAGTCCAGTCCCAGATCCCGTCACCCGAAGCATCCATCGCATAATTCAATCGCTTTGTGAGTGCTTCTTTTTCCAATTCAATGTTCTTTCTTTCCGTTATATCCTGTGCTACTCCCCTTAGTCCTATAATTTCCTTGCTTTCACTGTGTATCGCTTCCCCACGTACCCACATCCACCCGTAGCTTCCATCTTTTTTAATGCTTCTTAGTTCTAACTCATATGGAATACCTTTTTCTATAGTTAAGGTCATGGAGGAAGAAACTTGCTGCCAACTTTCAGCAGTAAATAACTTCATGTGTTCGGTGTAGGGAGGAGGGGGCTTCGTGGGGTCGAAGCCATAAATTTTATAAAGCTCCTCTGTCCAAACCACCTCATTGGTTTTTAGATCAAGTTCCCAACTACCTAGCTTAGAAACTTGTTGGGCGTTGCGAAGTAGAGCGGTACTCTTTTGAAACTTTAATTCGGTATTTTTAAATGCTGTAATATTTTGGTGAGCCCCCAATATTCTTAGTGGTTTGCCATGCTTGTCTCTAACTGCTAAACCACGGCACCTTATCCATACAGTAGAGCCGTTTTTATGCGTGTACCGTACCGTTTGGTCGTAAGGATAATTTGGGTTTTCGAGATGTTTGGCAATGTTTTCCGTAGCAATTTTTAAATCATCAGGGTGAATAATGTCTTTCCATGCCGAAGTTTTGTGTGGCATTTCATTGTGGTTGTACCCTAAAACATCCCAAAATTTAGCATTCATCCATTCTTCTTCAGGATTTTCCAAATCCCAATACCACATGCCATCCATACAAGATTCTTGAATGAAATCGAAAATTCGCTCATCTGATTTAATGAGTTCGTAAAGTTCTTTTTTGAGGTAATTTGTTTCCATCAATGAGCTTTTTATTCTGTTTAAAAAATTTGAATAACATGTGTATTTAGCTATTTTTTAGGTGGGAAGTTGCGTACTTTAGAATTAATCGCCCAGCTCCCTCAACTTGTTTTTTTGTAAATTAGGGATTTCAGACAAAGATTGCATTGGAAACGCTAAAATATTAAGGATAACTGTGAGAAATGTGAGAATCTTTGCAAAAAATGGATGTTATTTCCCAGGCCAGCACATCCATAGGTTTATCCTTTATTTTTTTGGATTATTATAAGCGGTGGGCGGGAAAGTCTACCTTTGGCCCTTTACAAAAAAAAAGCCACCAAGATTTACTCTTGGCGGCTTCCATTCGGTGACAATTGAGTATGGACAAAAAGTACCTATCGTCACGGTTCTAATTGGCTACATCCCACCATACATGGGTGATGTAGTTATCGGCTCCTTGTCTGCTTACTGCTGCGTTGTAGTTTTCTACGTTGAGTACAGGTTCATTGTCTGGATACCTTAACCTACCAGGGAACAATCCTCCGGTTTCATTGTCGGGGTAGTTGATAGGCGTCAAGACTGGGTAACCAGATCTTCTGACATTGGAAAAGGCTTCATAGCCATTCAGGAAGGTAGCTGCCCAGTACTGGGTATTGATTTGCTCCAGCGCGGCTTCCATATTTGAAGTGCCTACAAATGGATTGGCAGTCAAATAAGCAGTGATCTCCTGGTCAGTGATGGTTGCTGACTGGTCGTATTGCTGAAGCATTTTCATGGCTTCAGACACTCCCGTCTCGTAATAGGCAGCAGCATCTCCACTTATCCAGCCTCGCACTGCGGCTTCTGCCATCATGTACTGCACTTCAGCATTGGTGATGAACATCCTTGGCCCATCTAGCTTGGCATATACAGACCTGTTTACACCGGAATATTGGTGTTCCTGACCAGGGCTGTCTGGATTGTAGCTAGGGTGAGCCTCAAGGGTTTGTCTGTCCAAACCGTTTGGCAAGCCTTTTTGAATGGCAGGATCGGTGTTTTTAGTGCTTATATTGGTAGGGTCAGTATAGACGGCTACCGTGTGTTTCAGCCTGGGATCATTGTGGTCACTTAAGAAATTAAAGAAAGTGGCAGCGATTTTACCAGGACTCCTTGTGCCAACACTTATCGTCCAGCTCATGCCATTGGCTAGATCGGAGGAGGTACCTGTAGGATCTGTTCCGCTGATAAAAAGGTTGTCATCGTTGTCGGTAAATACGCCACCCGCTACCGCTTTTTTGACCCAGGCTTCAGAGGTAGATGGCTCTACTTTAGACAAGCGCATTCCCAGCCTAAGCATCATGGAGTTTCCCAATTTCTTCCATTTGGCGATGTCGCCATCATAGGCAATGTCTGCTTCGGAGAAATTGTTTTTGGTTGCATCCAATTTGCTAACAGCATCCTCAAGTTCGCTTAGCATATCGAGGTAAATGTCCTTTTGGGCATCATACTTGGGCTTGTAAATTTGCTCATAATAACCTCTGCTGGATTCAAAATAAGGAATGTCGCCATACATATCTGTTAACCTGTGGTAAATGATGGTTCTCCAGATTCTTGCCATCTGGTGCAGGTTGTTGAAATCTGCATCCCCTTCCGTTTGGATGACAATGTCCTCAATTAGTTTGGCGGTATTGCCATAAGTAGCATTCCAAAGTGCCTCATTGTTGCCTTTATGATAAACGTATTTGTCACCATGGTAATCAAAGATCCCCACATTACTCAAAGAGGCCATTTGTTGCACAAAACAGGTTCCATAATACAAGCTGGTATTGTGATCTCCCTGCGCGGACTTTAGTTGTGCGGTAGTCAATAAAAAGGAAGGATTGAATTGATCGGCAGTGACTGCATTCGGGTCTTTATTAAGCTCTTCAAACCCCTGGTCGCAAGACGCCAGGATCACGAGACAAAATAAAATCGCGTTTTTTAACAGATTATTTTTCATGATAATTCGGTCTATTATTGAGATTAGAACTTAAGGTTTACATTCACCCCTATACTCCTTGTTGGAGGCAAGGCACTTGATTCAACACCCTGGCTATTTCCTGGATACAAATTGTTTTCCGGATCTATGCCTGGTGAATGACTCATTAGTATTAGAAGGTTTCTTCCTACCAAAGAAATGCTTCCACCTTTCACGAATCCTAACTTGTTATAAAATGATGCTGGAGGGCTATAGCTCAAGGAGATGTTCCTCAATTTGATGAAACTTGCATCATAAAGGTAATCGTCAAGTGCATCTCTACGCCTTACGATAATGGCCCTATTGTTTACCCTATCAGCAGAGACCAATACATCATTGACTTCACCGTTTTCATTAACACCCGGCAAAACGGCTCCGTTTTCTCTACCTAGTAGCGATCCGTAAGACATGCCTCGGTGTTCCAGGTCATAATTGGTTTGGGAATAAATGCTTCCACCAAATTTACCATCTACCAAAACGTTTAAATTAAAGGATTTGTACCTGAAATTATTTATCAAACCACCAGTCCATCGGTGTACACCTGTACCAAAAGGAACCACACCTGCTGGAACGATGGGAAGGCCAGTAGCATCAATAATGTCTCTTCCTTCTTCATCTCTCAAAATGGTTCGCCCTACAATCTGAGAATACTCCATTCCTTCTATGTGCTTGATAAAGGCTTTGGTCGTTGTGGCCAAAATCAATTCATTCGAAGTATCTGAGATTTTCAATACTTTACTTTTGTTGTAGGCAAGGTTACCCGTGATGTACCAGTCAAAATCTGCTGTAACTACAGGCTTGCCAGTTAGCAAAAACTCAACGCCTCTGTTCCGGATACTTCCTACGTTTACTGACACGCCAGAATAACCACTGGTAGTAGATATACTTTCCACTGCAATGTCATTGGTGGTTAATTTATTGTAAACGGCAAAGTCTAAACCCAATCTATTGTCCAATACCCTAATGTCTAAGCCAGCTTCGTATTCATCCACATTAAGTGGTTGAAGCAAATTGTTCGGCACTGTCTGCTGGTTGATGGTACCTAGCGGCACCCCATTGTAATTGTAGTCCATCAAACCATAAGTAAGATTCAAACCATAAGGATCTGTATCACCACCTACAGAGGCATAGGCTACACGGAATTTACTAAAGCTAATTGCTCTTGGCAGATCAATAGCATCAGAAAGCACAAAACTCACTCCTGCAGAAGGATAGAAGAAGTTGTTTGAATTGGGATTAAGGGTTGAAAACCAATCATTCCTTCCCGTCAGGTTGAGGTAAAGATAATTCCTAAAGCTCAATTCCATAGTTCCGAAAACCGAGTTGATTTTCTTGTCATAATTCTGAGTAGAGGTGTTTCTAATGGAGGTATTGTTGACCACATGCAATTGAGGCACAACAAATCCCAATCCAGAAATAGAGGTGGTATACCTGTGTTGGGACATCAAGTTACCTCCCAAATTCACGGCCAGGTCAAAGTCTTCATTCAAGTCTTTGTTTATGCCTATCAGCCCTTCAAAGTTTCTCTCCCAGAAGTTCATGACCCTTTGGTCGATCTGACCATTTGCACGGAAGCCTGTACCATCAGGTATAATATTGTCTCCTCTAAAGGTGTAATAATCCTGACCTGCTCTACCCTGAATAAACAACCATGGAAGCACATCCCAACGCGTCGTTATCCCTGTGATAAACCTGTCCTTTTGGGTTTTGTTGCTCATTCTATTGACAACATAATAGGGGTTGGTGGCATTGAGATCCGTACCTAGCACCTTCTCGCTATAATCATCATTGTAGCCTGGTGCCAATGCACTTGTTGGCATATTGGTGTTGACAAAAAGGATGGTTCCGCCAGCACTCCCCTGGGTGCCTCTATTGACATACCTGTTGTTTACATTTTCTGTAATGTAATCTACATTGGCAGAAATCGTAAGGTTTTTAGCCGCCTTTTGCGTAAGCCCCAAACTGATATTATTCCTTTCCATGCCTGAGTTTGGAATAATCCCACTGTTTTTCAAATTGGTGATACCAAGCCTGAAAGAGCCATTGTCACCACCACCTGAGAAAGAGATATTGTTACTAGAGGTGCTACCTGTTCTGTAAAAATCATCCAAAACCTGGTCTTTCACATAAGAATAAGGACGCTCAACCCCATCCAATTGAATTACCTGAGAGCCATCAAAAGGTGCTCCCCAGTGATTTTGTCCGTGATTGGCCGCGTCCTGCTGACTTGCAGGTTTTACACCACCATATCCCTGACCGTATTGGTCCTGTATTTCCCATAAATAATACGGAACATCAAAGGTATTGTGACTAGTAATTTCAACTCCCAGGCCTTTCTTACCAGCACCGGATTTGGTGGTGATTACGATCGCACCATTTTTAGCTCTTGAACCGTACAATGCAGCTGCTGTAGCGCCTTTTAGCACAGTGATCTCTGCGATATCGTCTGCGTTAATACTGGAAATATTGTCTCCCCAGTCAGGATTTGCTCCTGATGGACTACCAAATTGGGTATTGTCCATAGGCATACCATTAATCACATACAAAGGTTGGTTGTCTCCGGAAATAGAGGTATTTCCCCTAATGGTGACTCTTGAAGAGCTTCCTGGACCAGAACCTACACCTGTAACATTTACACCTGCCACTTTACCCACCAAAGAGTTGGCGAAGTTGGTTTCCCTTGCCTTGGAAAAACTTTCCCCATCTATTTTAGTAACCGAATAGCCAAGTGCTTTCACTTCTTTTCTTATACCTAAGGCTGTCACGACAACTTCATCAAGTGCTTTGGAATCCTCTTGAAGGGTGATTGAAATCATAGAACTGTTGCCTACAGCTACTTCCTGGGTAAGGAATCCTATATAGGAAAAAACCAACACATCATTGCTCTCAACACCATCCAGCGTAAAGCCACCGTCGAGGTCGGTTACCGTTCCACGGTTTTTGCCTTTAATCAAGATGGTAACACCAACGAGTGATTCTCCGCTAGCACTAACTACTTTACCCGTGATATTGGCAAACAAATTACCTGGATTAGCAATAGGTCGCGGCGCCAATACCGCTTGTTTATTGAAGGCTTTTTCTTCCTCCTTAATTAATTTATCCAGGTGTTTGGACATGCTGCGGAGAGATTTCAAACCCTCTTCATCATTTTTATAAATGATTAAAAATTGCTCATTAATAAGTTTAAAAGTAAGCGAGGTCTTCTTCAGCACCGTACCGACAGCATCTTCTACATTTACCGCATTTTTGTCATAATTCACCTTAATGCCACTTACCAAGGCTTTGTCAAAGGTGAAGTAAACGTCAAAATCCCGACTAATTTTATCAATTGCCTCAAGGAGGTACATCTCCTCACTAATTTTCAGGTCCAGCGCATTTACGTCCATTACGGACAGTAAACTCATTGTCCAAAGGCTAAATAAGCCTAGCCTCCATCTAAATTGTTTCATAATTTATCTCAGTTATTTAGGGTAATTGTTAATTATGTTATAAGCGTTTAATTTCTACTTGATCCTCATTTTCTATAAATTCTATGTCCAGTGACAAGGACAAAACCTGCTTTACGGTATCCCAGTCGGCAAAAGGGACACCCAGGTAAAGGTCTATGTCCAATAAGGCTTCATCTTCACAGACAAAAGTTTTTCCGTAAATATTGGTAAGCTTTACCAGCACTTCAGCCAGCTTCATGTCTTTGAAATTGAGAATTCCATTTTTCCAGGAAGCTGAATTAATAAAGGAGGTATTCGTTTCTTTAGCAACTTTATTGGTTTCCTGATTCACCTTTACTTTGTCTCCCGGAACCATTTTTATGACCTCAATCTCAGGATCATTCAAATGGACATCGAGGCGACCTTCATCCAGGTAGATTTCTACTTTTTCACTTCTATTGTCTACATTAAAGGAGGTGCCTATTACTTTCAGGGATACTTCGCCTGTTTCCACTACAAAGGGAATCTTTCCAGGAAGCGATTGTATGTCAAAAAACGCCTCGCCTTTCAAGACGATTTGCCGTTTGCCCTTTGCCTCCCAGGCTTTGTCCCAGGTTATGCTGGAGTTGGCATTTAGCTTGATCTCACTCCCGTCAGGCAGCGTTAATTCCTTCACCTCTCCGAAGTCCGTGTGGTACTCTTCAAAACCTGTAGCGCTGTTCTGCAAGAAGACGAACCATGAGGTAAATCCTACAACCAATAAAACGGTGGCGGCTATTCCCCAAAAAGTGAGTTGCCTGGTTGACTTCTTTGCGACTGAGGCAGTTGGGATGCGTTCGGGCTTGGAATCCTCATCCTGCACCCATAATTTATCCAATTCCTTATTTAATGCTGCCAACGAATCATCCCTATCAAGTAGGCTTAGGAATTTTTCGTATTCCTCTCTTGAAAGGGAACCATCAACATATTTTTTAAATAATTCTTCGAATTTATTTTTCACAGGTAAAGCTTTAAATGACAACATAGGTATCCCATGCAACCTCTTATCGGCATTGTCAAAGGGTAAACAGGTAGCGAAATGGACATTCCATTTCAACTTTCTCACATAAGTACAAAAACGATTTCAGGCATCTCCTTCTCAAATAGCCTTAGTCAATAAATTCACAATCGTAAAGAAGACGCCACTTTGATAAAAACAGACCAGTGGAAAAGAAAAAAAATTAAATAAAAGTAGATTGTTTGGTATTTTAAGTGAATTAAAACATAATACGATACCGTTAAAACATTAAAAATCACATCTGTTTTTGTTTTTGCGTTTTTTTAATAAATTAGCCATTCATATCTCCTCTCAGATATTAAAGTAGTCTTTGTTCAATCTATAGCCCAATATTTATTATTAAATATGAACAATGGAAAATAGAATGAAAATCTTAAGGAATAAGGTTTATTTCTTTATTTTAAAACTTGTCAAAGACAGCTCCCTCGCAGAGGACATCACCCAAGATATCATACTGAAAGCCTGGGAGTGTAAGGATAAAATCCTGGGGATGGAGAATCCTGATTTTTATGTTTTTAAGATGGCGAAAAATGCCGTGATGGACCATTTTAAAAAACTTGCCAGGGAGAAGTCTTTACAAGAAACAGTTTGGTTGTCTATGGCAAAATGGGAAAACAAAACAGAAAGCCATATCTACGAACGAGAAACGATACATCGCCTGGACCTCATTATCAAAGAGCTTCCCCAAAGGCAACAGGAAGTATTTAAGCTACACCATTCAGAAGAGCTGTCACTACCTGAGATCGCGCAGGAATTAAACATTGCTCCCAACACAGCAAAAAACCATCTTTTCAGGGCGTTAAAGGTAATCCGTTCACAAATGAAACCTGAATTGTTGACCGTTATCATAGGATCTATTGGCCAATTGAATTTTTAGGGAAGAATTTATCCTCACTTTTTATCGCACTTAAAGGAATAGGTGCTCACGACATACTCCCTATGGTAATATTGACGGCTAAGCCTAACAAATTCCAAAACCCGATAGGGTTGTCATTTTTGTAGCCAAGGCTGTCAAGCCTTGGTCAAAACGATAAGCACAATCCGATTTTGGCGGTATTGTTGCTTTTTTTTTGCAACAATGCTGACAAAATCACTCTCGCTTATAGTTAACCAAATTTCTACCTATTCATTTTTGGCCCTGAGTTGCTACGCTTCAGGGCAGGCCCTGAGTGAGTTAAAAATCAGGGCAGGCCCTGAGTGGGTTAAAAATCAGGGCAGGCCCTGAGTGAGTTAAAAATCAGGGCAGGCCCTGAGTGGGTTAAAAATCAGGGCAGGCTTGCCACAAAAACGAACCAAAAAAGTCAAGGCTGTATGTAAATCTTAACGCAAAATGAATCACTCCCTGTCTAAACAAAAAAACTCGGCCGAAAAGGCCTCAAACAGTTTTTTGTTTTTAACGCCATTGAGCAATCCATTTAACTAATTTCCATAAGGCCGAAAAAAGTAAATGGAATTGAATAAGCTTAGGCAGCTAAAGCTATACAGGCTAGCTATTTAACCTAGCATAGAACTCATTTTCGCTTGACATTACTCCCTATGGAAATATTGACGGTAAAGCCTAACAAATCCCAAAACCCCAAGGGGTGCCATTTTTGTAGCAAAGGCTGTCAAGCCTTGGTCAAAACGGTAAGCATAACCTGATTCTGGCGGTATTGTTGCTTTTTTTTCTGCAACAATGCTGACAAATTCAATCTCGCTTAAAGTTAACCAAATTTGTACCTGTTCATTTTCCCCCCTGAGTTGCTACGCTTCAGGGCAGGCCCTGAGTGAGTTAAAAATCAGGGCAGGCCCTGAGTGGGTTAAAAATCAGGGCAGGCCCTGAGTGGGTTAAAAATCAGGGCAGGCTTGCCACAAAAACGAACCAAAAAAGTCAAGGCTGTATGTAAATCTTAACGCAAAATGAATCACTCCCTGGCTAAACAAAAAAAACTCGGCCGAAAAGGCCTCAAACAGTTTTTTGTTTTTAACGCCATTGAGCAATCCATTTTACTAATTTCCATAAGGCCGAAAAAAGTAAATGGAATTGAATAAGCTTAGGCAGCTTAAGCCATATAGTCTAGCTATTTAACCTAGCATAGAACTCATTTTCGCTTGACATTACTCCCTATGGAAATATTGACGGTAAAGCCTAACAAATCCCAAAACCCCATAGGGGTGCCATTTTTGTAGCCAAGGCTGTGAATCCTTGGTAAAAACGATAAGAATAACCCGATTTTGGCGGTATTGTTGCTTTTTTTCTGCAACAATGCTGACAAAATCATTTATAGGCATTATTTTTTTTATTCAGCTATTCTATTTTTCAAATCCATTCTTTCGTGTAAGATCCTGATAATTTCAATTCTTTCGGGCTTAATTATTTGATAGAAGATTATATGCTTTCCAGATTTTATTCCAAGAAGGTTTCTATTTATTCCATCATATTCTTTTCCAATGTTTGGATTATCAGCGATTCCATTACACACCATTTTTATCGTTGCGTAATACTTGTCCGCTTGAGTTTCAGACCAGGTTTCGAAAGTGTAAAACCAAATATTATTTAAATCGTCGATGGCTTTTTGCCTTAATACAACTTTAGCCATTTTTTCTTTTTTCCGCTTTTAATTTTTTAAGATTCTCATCGAAATCAAAGTCTTCAACAATTGGACTATTTAATCCTTGTTGAATTGCATTTCTTAAAGCAATTTCTTTGCTTTCCTCATTTTCCAATAATCGAAGTCCAGCTCTGATTACCTCGCTTACATTTTTATACCGTCCGGTAGAAACTTGGCTACTCACAAATTGGTCAAAATAATTCCCGAGTGATATTGAAGTGTTTTTACTCATAATTTTAACTTTTACTCTAAAATACCAATTATTGGTAATTTTCCCAAATAACACTAAACAACTTTATAAACTCAAGCTTAGCTGAGAATTTGCGCATAAGCCAAACATTCACACTATCGGCTTGAATTTTGCTTTTTTATTTTGAGCCTTGATAGTGTGATTTTTACCAGCAATGGGTGAAATAATATTGTTGTAAAGCCTAAAAAATCCCAAAACCCCATAGGGGTGCCATTTTTGTAGCCAATGCTGTCAAGCCTTGGTCAAAACGGTAAGCATAACCTGATTCTGGCGGTATTGTTGCTTTTTTTCTACAACAATGCTGACAAAATCAATCTCGCTTAAAGTTAACCAAATTTCTACCTGTTCATTTTCCCCCCTGAGTTGCTACGCTTCAGGGCAGGCCCTGAGTGAGTTAAAAATCAGGGCAGGCCCTGAGTGAGTTAAAAATCAGGGCAGGCTTGCCACAAAAACGAACCAAAAAAGTCAAGGCTGTATGTAAATCTTAACGCAAAATGAATCACTCCCTGTCTAAACAAAAAAACTCGGCCGAAAAGGCCTCAAACAGTTTTTTGTTTTTAACGCCATTGAGCAATCCATTTTACTAATTTCCATAAGGCCGAAAAAAGTAAATGGAATTGAATAAGCTTAGGCAGCTTAAGCCATACAGGCTAGCTATTTAACCTAGGATAGAACTCATTTTCACTTGACATTACTCCCTATGGAAATATTGACAGCTAAGCCTTACAAATCCCAAAACCCGATAGGGTTGTCATTTTTGTAGCCAAGGCTGTCAAGCCTTGGTCAAAACGATAAGCACAATCCGATTTTGGCGGTATTGTTGCTTTTTTTTGCAACAATGCTGACAAAATCATTTATAGGCATTATTTTTTTTTATTCAGCTATTCTATTTTTCAAATCCATTCTTTCGTGTAAGCTCCTGATAATTTCAATTCTTTCGGGCTTAATTATTTGATAGAAGATTATATGCTTTCCAGATTTTATTCCAAGAAGGTTTCTATTTATTCCATCATATTCTTTTCCAATGTTTGGATTATCAGCGATTCCATTACACACCATTTTTATCGTTGCGTAATACTTGTCCGCTTGAGTTTCAGACCAGGTTTCGAAAGTGTAAAACCAAATATTATTTAAATCGTCGATGGCTTTTTGCCTTAATACAACTTTAGCCATTTTTTCTTTTTTCCGCTTTTAATTTTTTAAGATTCTCATCGAAATCAAAGTCTTCAACAATTGGACTATTTAATCCTTGTTGAATTGCATTTCTTAAAGCAATTTCTTTGCTTTCCTCATTTTCCAATAATCGAAGTCCAGCTCTGATTACCTCGCTTACATTTTTATACCGTCCGGTAGAAACTTGGCTACTCACAAATTGGTCAAAATAATTCCCGAGTGATATTGAAGTGTTTTTACTCATAATTTTAACTTTTACTCTAAAATACCAATTATTGGTAATTTTCCCAAATAACACTAAACAACTTTATAAACTCAAGCTTAGCTGAGAATTTGCGCATAAGCCAAACATTCACACTATCGGCTTGAATTTTGCTTTTTTATTTTGAGCCTTGATAGTGTGATTTTTACCAGCAATGGGTGAAATAATATTGTTGTAAAGCCTAAAAAATCCCAAAACCCCATAGGGGTGCCATTTTTGTAGCCAATGCTGTCAAGCCTTGGTCAAAACGGTAAGCATAACCTGATTCTGGCGGTATTGTTGCTTTTTTTCTACAACAATGCTGACAAAATCAATCTCGCTTAAAGTTAACCAAATTTCTACCTGTTCATTTTCCCCCCTGAGTTGCTACGCTTCAGGGCAGGCCCTGAGTGAGTTAAAAATCAGGGCAGGCCCTGAGTGAGTTAAAAATCAGGGCAGGCTTGCCACAAAAACGAACCAAAAAAGTCAAGGCTGTATGTAAATCTTAACGCAAAATGAATCACTCCCTGGCTAAACAAAAAAAACTCGGCCGAAAAGGCCTCAAACAGTTTTTTGTTTTTAACGCCATTGAGCAATCCATTTTACTAATTTCCATAAGGCCGAAAAAAGTAAATGGAATTGAATAAGCTTAGGCAGCTTAAGCCATATAGTCTAGCTATTTAACCTAGCATAGAACTCATTTTCGCTTGACATTACTCCCTATGGAAATATTGACGGTAAAGCCTAACAAATCCCAAAACCCCATAGGGGTGCCATTTTTGTAGCCAAGGCTGTGAATCCTTGGTAAAAACGATAAGAATAACCCGATTTTGGCGGTATTGTTGCTTTTTTTTCTGCAACAATGCTGACAAAATCACTTACGTAAACCGGCTTACCTAACCACTCTAAAAATTGTGGATTTTCATCCAACCCATTGGCCACAGCGAAAAAATCCCTCATCCAATCATCTATCTTACAAAGGTTGCCTCTTTGGTTTTTGTGGCATCTTGTGACTCCCCTTTTACTCTCAAGTAGGTAGAACGTACCGCTTCTATATCTGAAATCATTGCCCTTACAGCATTTAAATCATCCACAGAAATCTTGAACCTTGCGAGTTTGCTATTCAGCTGGGGATCTGTGATTTAGTGATCAGTGATCTGAGGTTATACCAATTTGAAAATAATTCAAAACCATCACACGATCACCACATCACCAACTCACTACATCACAACATCACCCGATCACCAAATCACCCCATCACCACATCACCACATCCATTTAAATCAGTATTCCGGCGGCTCTAATTCTGCAAGAAGTTGTGCGAACAGTCCCATTCCCCAATTGCATATTGAACCTTTTGTTTTTCTTTGAAATGCTATACCACCTTTATTTTCTTCCGCTACACCATCAAGATACCCGTCGGCTGTAAGTCTTTTCTCCACCCCTTGTAAAGCCAGCAATGCAGCTGCTTTAGCATTCTTTCCTAACCAACCTCTACGCACTCCAATTGCCATTGCCGTGGCTATACCGCATGTGCCGGATGTTTCAGGTGCAGTAAGAGAATCTCCGGCAAAGACTGACCACATCCCATCTTCTCCTTGAATTGTAATTAAATAATCAGTTGCCCTTTGTAACTCTTCAATTAAATCTTGTGGAGGATTAGGTAAGACATCCAATGTTTTTGCAAGCCCTAATACATACCAGGTTAAACCTCTCGACCACAAGCGGAAAGTTCTTTCCTGTGTAGCTAAATTGTATCTTAACCAAATTGCCCCTTGTTTGTCAATTAGGTAATCGCGTCGAAATCTTAACTGACTGATTGCTACATCTGCCAATTCAGGTTTGTTTAATTGTTGAGAAATTACCGCTAAAGGCCAAGCGACAGTGTAATTTCCTTCGGCAACAATTGTATTTCCATTTTTTATGACACCCGCTGAATCTGTTTTACTTTCCCAAAAGTTTAAAACATGCTCAATTTCAGGATGCTCAGGTTTCCATAGGGCCAACTGAGCCAGACACGATGTAAACTCTATTCCAATTTTTTCATAGTTGTGATTAATACTATCATTATTAGGAAAAATGAGTGACATGTGCTTTTCCAGGCTATTTTTATACCTTGTTCCATCCCCTGCCCTTTCCGACAGTTTAGCGATTCCATCTATTACGCATCCCTCTTGCCATCCGTACTCTGTTAAACTGGCAAGAGAAGCCATTCTTTTATAAAATTCTTCTCGAGGTGATGTTTCGCCCGGAATGAGTAGATGTGGTAAAAAGTTATCTAAACCCAGTGCTGTATGCGTAAAAACGCCAACAGGCCCTCCTTTTCCTTTTGACCGGACTTTCAATCCGTTCTTTAAAACATCAGGTAGGTATTTTCCTTGAATTTTACATTGTACGAGCTGAAAGGGTGTACCAAGAGATATATCCATTGAATCAATTAATTCATTTCCCTCCGTAAACAATAAAAATTTTTGGCGACTGTTTAAATCAGAATCAAGCGTAAGCCTGAAATAAGCCCCTTCATTAAATGATTTATCGGATAAACTATCCCATTTAAAGATCAATTCACTCTGCGAAGAGTCAGGATACAATAGGGCAGATTCAAATCCCATTTTCACCCCGCCTGTTTCTTCTTCCTTGGACTGCCTATAATTCCCCATGATTTTAGGAACGGAATAAGAGGCTTCCTCCCTTACCTTATCAATTTGTGTTTTAGTATTATGCTTGCAGCCCCATCCAACAACTATCAAAATGATCATTACTATTACTTGCTGACATCCCATTCTCATTGATTTTTCTATATAGTATTTTTGGCTCTTTAATCTCATTGTAAGTATTTTAATAACCACTAACGGTCCAGTATATCGATCGTATTTTTCTGTGTTGCGCCTGCGGCTAAAAATATGCTCCGACCAGCGTTTGTTATGTGTCTGATTTCATTTTATAGCATAATTTGTCCCGGGTCCTTTTCCAAATTTTTCGATTATTTCATCTTTAATCATTTGACTTAATATCCTCTTGGTTGTTGGGTTAGGAATAATAAGTTTTGCTGATATTTCTCCAGATTTACATCCTGGATTTGACGAAATAAATAAATATATGGACCTATCTCGTGGTGACAGTTTTGCAGTGGTTGCTTTAATTTCTAATTTTTTATCGAGTTTAATTTGAATCTTTATTAGTGAATCTAAAAAAAAATTCACCCATTCTGATATATTTTCATTAGGTCGTTGTGCCTGACAATTTCTGAGAACATTATAATATTCTTTCTTACGATTTTCAATTTCATGCTCGAAGCTTATGTATTGAATCCAGATATAGTTATTTTTTATTAGTAACAATGTTGTCAGTAAGCGGCTTAATCGGCCGTTACCATCTTGGAATGGATGAATACTTAGGAATTCATATACGAATAAAGCTACTTTGATTAAATGATGCGTTTCAGATTTTCGATTGTACCAGTTAATTAGACTATTCATTGCATCGTCAGTAGCAAATCCTGGTTCGGTGGTTCTGAAAATTACTTGCTTACTACCATCTGGAAAGTTTGCTTCCACTGCGTTACTGTGTTGCTTATATTCCCCTTTATGCCATTTATCCTTTTCACTTATTTTTAATAATTGATTGTGTAAGTTTTTTATAGCACTTTTCGAAATGGTGATTTCATTAGGGGAATCCGTTATAATACTTAGTACATTATAGTACCCTGCAACTTCTTGACTATCCCTATCGTCAATTTGTGATAGCTTAATATTCTGGATTAAGGCTTTAACCTCATCATTATTCATATGAGAGCCTTCGATTCTCGTTGAAGAACCTACACTTTGAATGGTTGCAAACGCTTTCAATTGGCTAAGATTCTGCTTTTCTCGTTTTTCAAGTGCCGTCCAAGAAGCATCAAATCTATCTATTTGACTAAGCTGGGATATTAACTTCCAATTTAGATCAATTTCGAAATTGTATATTTTTTGGCTCATTACTATCAAAGATACAAAAATTACTGATACGGTATGATACGATATGAGCTATTTTTGATTCGGTAATTGACATAGTAGCGTATAGCCTGATAGCCTACTTGTGTCCTGCTAGTTTACTACAAATCAAATGACTGTTGATCTTTGTAGTAGGACAGGGTTCTCCCGAAAAATCGGATTCAAAACTGTCCCCAAATCTATGGGTACAATTATTGAAGCTACAACGGGTTCACACTTGCGCATTGCGGCTTAAGTATTTGAAACATCGGAGCTTCAGCGAATTCCTCACGAAATTTACTGTCCGCTTTTCTTCAGGGTGAACAGTCTATTGCCCTGGTAGGATTTACACCTACTGGATAAATCCCACTTCGTGGCGCACTAACGTTTAATGTAAAATGCGTTTTAATTCATTTTTTCTTAGTGTTGGCTACAGTTTTTATTTTATTAAATAGTCCAATGTTCAATAAAATCGGTGCAGTCCACCATGCATAATAAGTCCCGCAATTTTGGAACCATATCGTTAAATCGTAAGTCTTTATTCCCATATCTGATATGAATTTTATCGTACAGTTACTGTCGTTTAACCAAATGTAACTTGCAATCAAAATGCAGATGAATGTCCCGTACCATATCCAACTTTTCTTCTTAACTACTTGATAAAACAGACTTATAAAGATTACTGAGAATAGTAAAAAGGGAAGTGACCTGTCTAAGAGTATTAGAAGAGTCAGGTCAGATTTATGGAAAACCACATAAAGAAGATCTTCAAATAAGGTCGTATTAGTCAGCAGTAGTAGGGCTGAGACAATAAATCCTGCTTTTAGATTTTTAGTCAGAACGAGTATTAATGCAATTGGAAAAAGCAGCAAAATATAAGGGGAATATCCAATTTGGTCAGTTTTTGCGAACGAAATAATGGTTTCCAAATCATAAGAAGTCAGCCTGCTTGGGAGAAATATAGATGCGATTAAAATCAGTGTCGCTGCTCCGATTATGTATTTGGATTTCTTCTTCATTTTAATTGTTGCCAACGGTAAGTGTAGCCGATTGCGTGGCACTTAGCTGTCAAGTTACACAAAAGTTGGAGCGAGCTACAACCCTTGAATTTACTACTGTCTCGGCTATTATTTTTATACATTGTTACCAGCTGGGCTTTATTATTTTTTATTCTTAATCAAATCACTAATAGCAGCTTGTAAAACTTGCCATGATATTTTTGCTGTATCAATATCAGGTGAAAATCCACTAATCATTTGTTGATATGGATGAATATAATTTCTAAAATCTCTCAATGAGTGACTAAATTTCTGTACATCTAATCCAAGTAATCCAACACTATAAGCAACATCTATCAAATTGTTTAATGTCCAGTCTTGAAATGAAAGAACCTTACCTGTTTCTTTATTTTTAGGGCTTGCAGTTGATTGATTGAATTCTTTCATATTTGAAGTAGCAGTTCCTAATAGAATCCCCTCTAAAACACTTCCACACATTATCACTACCGACAGAGAAGATTCGCTTTGAATACTTTTTCTAATTTCATTTAATCTTGATTTCAAGATTTCAATTACGCCACTGTCAATTCCCAATTAATCAATAGCAAGGTTTTTAAATTCCTTTTTCAGAAAATCACTTTCAGATGTTTCAGAATTATTATTAGTCTTTTTTGATACTCCTCTTAATTTATTTGCAAGTGTAAGACTATCATTAAATATTTGAACTTCACTTTTAGTAAGCTCCTCATTATTAATTTTCTTCTTTGCTCTCCAATAAGCAAGCATCTCATTTGTCAGTATGCCAACCTGCTTATCTGATTCCAGTTGCCAAAAAGCTCTTAGTCTTTTTGCCTTTGAATCACCATACACTTCATATTTTGAATTATAAATATCAATTTTACATGTGTCGTATACAAACTGTTGAAATGTTGTGTTGGAAAAATCTAAGACATAGCCACCGCCCATATCAAATAGGTTTTCAAGTATTAATTTATCAGTCTGTTTTAAATTTGCCACAATTTATTTTTTTTCAAGTTTATTTATTCCTTTTAAAACAGCTTCTCTATTTTTTCCAGAAGTCATCCAAGTGGGGAGTTTTTCAACCATTGTCCAGCCACTACGACCATACTTCTCTCTCAAATCTGCCGATATGTATTCTTTCAAGTATGAAAGATGGTCATAATTATATGCCCACAAAGTATTTCCCTTAACTGACTGTGTTAGCCACAGAGGAAGTTGAAAATAAGGGTCTGTAGGTTTTCCGTTATATTCATAAATCCACTCAAGTCTAATATTCCTCGGCTTGTAGTTGTTTGTCTCATCACACTTCGAACACTTTAATGCTACTTCCTCTTTCTTTTCATTGACACTTGGGATACTAAATTTTATATCCTCTGCACAATTTGAACACTTACAATTTAACTCAACTTTGTATGATTCTTTTCTTCCAATCTGAGTATATGAACAATTTGGACAATTAATCCGCCTAGTGGAGAGGTAACTTGGTTCGTCTCTTGAAACAATTGCTCTTAATTGACATTTTGGACATTGAATATATATTTCATTTTCAAAGTGGCCTAATCCATAATTTTTATCTTGGAATCTTTTCATTTTTAGCAATAAAGTTTATTTAGTAGCACTGTCTCCGCCTTGCTGGTAACGCCATGGCTAAGAAACGTGCGGTTTTTGGAACACGTTAATGACCATTTAGCCGTGATTTGAGTGGAAGATAATCATCTTCAATTTAACGGGATCCCGCATGTTTTCTTAGGTGATGTTGTGCTTAGTTTTTATTTTTTTTCGTATTTCAGTTAATCCAAAATTCATGATTATCGAAACAATGATTGTCACGGCTAATATGGGTCTCCAATTTTCTATTGGGTAGAACATTACGATTATCAATAACAGTAGTGGAATAATGTAGCTAAACTTCTTCAAGCTTAAGAGATTCTGTGTCAATGCTGTCAAAGCAAGAGTCGCAATAATGGCAATCATACAAGGAATAAAAAAAACAACTAGATACATTCCGCCTGCATTCATGTCTCCGTGCTCCTTGACGTAGCCATAAACAAGCAAGCAGGGAATCAAACTTAAGGTCAGTATGATGAGATTTTTAATCATCCTAATTGTCTGCGTTTGAAAAAAGCGAATATGAAACCTGCAAGAATGTGTCCTAGAACGACAGCAGCAATCAAGAACAATTGTCCTAGTCCATATTCATCATGTCCCAAAAATTCAATCTTCGATTGTGTCAGCCAAGTCAGATAGCCAACCATAAGAATCAAGTTAATCAAGAAAAACGTCCAAAATTTTGTCCACCTAGACAGCCAATAAAGACTAATCATCCATACTCCAAGTGGTATCATCATTATAAGTGCGATTTCCATTTTTTTTAATTAGGCACAACAATTGTATATAAACACATTTTAGCCCAGGAGTTACGTATATATCGACTATGCACACCACTCCTTCCTTTACCTTCCCCTTAAATTAACAATTTAGGCCAACCAAACCATTGTAAATACTAAAATCTTAATGGAATTAATTAAAAACGGTCAGAAAAATGACATAAATGGACATTACTTTTACCAAAAAACAGAATATACTTAGGCCTACGCTTTTCTCACTTCCATAATTTAGAAGCAATAAGCCCGAAAGCCAGTCTATATACAAAAAGCCACCAGAAATTAATCTTGGTGGCTTTGGCATGGTTTTATGTTGGTATTTTTGGTCTAGTCCAATACCCCAGGATCTCCAAGTTTACCCACAAACAAAAGCGCTCCACTGCTGTTCTCCTGAATAAAAAAGACAAAGGGCTTGTCCAGACTAAAAATCCTTGGTTGGGAAGGACCTGCACTGGTTAACTCGATTTCCACCACAGTGGCCGCAGCAGCTTCTGTACCTTTTTCACTGACTTCAATAACCGCCTCGTGAATCACCCTACTGATCGCCATTGGTGCGGTTGGATTCACAAAGAGCTTACTGAAATTAATAGGACTGGGCACAAATGGTTTTACCAAACCTAAATTCTGTAGCTGTTCTTTCAAATTGTCTATTCTATACCCCATCTTAAACTTGGGCATCTTTAGGATAAAATTTGAGGTATCCGCATTGGCTCTAAAATGCTCGAGGTCTTCCAAAGTAAAAGCCTCCATCTTATTGTCCAATTCAAAATCCTTATCCATGATTACACCCATGGTATACTGCCCGGTGCTATATGGGATTTCCAGGTACTCCAATGCGCCATCAGCGTAATACCTCAACCCGGCCGGAGAAGACATTTCCATCATGTCCACTTCTACTTCCTGACCCGAAGCGGTATAAAAAGGTGCTTTCTTCGTATTACCAACATCAAAACGATACTTCCAATCCGCTTTAAAATAGATTGCATTAACCAAGTACATGGCTGCATCCGGAGAAACTGCGTCAAGCATATCTTTGATCATCCCATTGGTATTGTTTTCGATCCACTGATTAATTATGTCCTTGGATTGTGGGTTGGACATGTCCAGGCTCGCAATCTCTGCACTGAAACTGTCCCTGACATCTGCTGCAAACTCCTGATTCAATTCCAAGCCCTGCCTGTACCAAATGGCATTGGCGATAGCCAACCTCACCTTGGGATCAAGTGCCAACAAATAATTGGTCAGAGACTTTGCTGCTTGATTCGCTTCTTCCAATTCCATCCCCTCAAATCTCAAAACCCGCATGAATTCTGCCTCAATCTCGCCCTCATTGCCATTCATGGCCATGGCGAGTGCCTGATGCACACTGTAGGGACTAAAAAACTGATTGACATCCTCCTTCTTCTGAAGTTCATGAAACAAATCGAAGGCAAACTGGGAGCTGCTCAAAACCATCTCTTGCTCCTGAACCTGCAAAGGCCGGATATTGGGCTTAAGGTCGATCTCCTCCTCTTCACCCCAGTTACAAGCGGTAAATACGAATAAACAGAACAAAGCAGTAGATATTTTCATGATTTTTGGAATTTATTTATCACCTATACGGAAAGCTGTGAGGAAATGCTACAATGAAAATTGAAAAAACCAAAATAGTCTTCCAATTCCGGATTGAAATAACTAATTCCCCCTTTCAAAAGGGGGATTTTGGTTTTTTAGGATTTACGAGTACGTTCCTGATTTAACATTTCAACAGTACCTATAAATTCTAAAAATTCAGCGTTAAAACACATTGGCTGAAACTTCCCCAAGGGGGATTTAAACGGCCTTTAGCTAGATTTCACTTTTACTCCTTTTCGAACCTGACCACCAGGTACCTGAAAACTCCCTCATCATAATCAGCATGAAACTGGTTATTTCTAGAAAGGTACAAGCCATCTTCCCTGACAAAATAATTGTTGCCAACATAAACTTCGAAAGCGTCAAAAGTATGTTCAGCCAATAAATTAAGTTCTTTGTCCAAAACCATGATACCGGTGTAGGGGCGGTGATAGTTCAGCCTGTTTAAATCTTCATCTGAAGCCTCCGGGTCATATTCTACTGCCGGTGTGGTGACCCTATAAAAAACATCTCTAAAAGGATCATAAATCAGGGCACCATATTGGTCATATTTTATCCTTCCTTCCAAAGCTGCCCTAGGATTAGGTGCCATTTCATTTACATAATGAAAATTATTGACCGTTTCAGATTTAACCTGTTTCCTATTGATAACCTTACCCGATTTCGTGTCAAAAACTTGGATTTCATGATCATGCAAGGCCGCAATATAAATTTTATCGGCTCTTTTTGCCCAGGAATACCCGCTGATCTTTTTCCCCTTTCCCCAATAGTCTTCCCTGTAAAAAACATCATACCACTGCGCGGTATCCTCTAATATATCATAACTGTATACCAGCTGGTGCTTTTGAATGTCCGCCTTATCCATGTCATGATGCCCCATAAAAAGTGGCTGCGCACCATATACCTCATTACCTATTTGGTAAAGCGGGGTTCCCGAGGAAACACCTATATGAGAAACAGGGAAAAGTGAATTTTCAATGGACTTTTCTAGTTGAACCTCCCCTTCAAAATTGATTAGCTTTATTCCTGGAGGTGCTCTTTTAACAATCCAAATGGAGTCTTCAGCAGTGAGTACTCCACCCGAAAATGGCTTGACGCTATTGGGGCCTTCTAAATATAAGGGGACCTCTTTCACCAACTTTCCCTCAGGATAGGAATAAAATTGGTATATTTTTTTAAAATAATTGTATAGAAATATTTGAGAACCCGAATCAGTTTCCAAAAACTGAATATGCCCCGGATTGACAGGTACCAGACTGTCCGTTTCAAAAGTAATTTCATCCACAACTTTCAATTTCAGTTCCCCTTTCTCATTGTTATTCTGGCAGGCAATAAACAAGAGGGGTAGTACTAGACAATAGCAAAACAGATTCCATTTCATAAAACACATTTGTTAACCTTCAATCTAAAACTAAAAAAATAATTGTCTCTTTGCAATATTCACCTCACTTCATCTTTGAATATGAACCCTTTGTTGGGCAAAAATGCGTTCAGGCATGCCATTACTTAATAGGACTTCCTGGAACGCTCAATCAAACCAGGTCAAAACTTAATTTAACCCGATAGTATTTGCATAATTAAGATTAAATTAGAAGATTAAGCCCTTCATTAGCAATAAACCCTACATTAATTATGGAAAGAAGACAATTTTTAAAGCTTGGTGGCCTTGGTTCCGTCGCTTTATTTTCCGGAATACCTTTTTCAAGCCACGCTCGATCTGATTTCAAAATCAAAAAAATCCGCTATTATGCTGCCCCAGGTTATAACAAGCCTCTTTTTAATCAGGCCAGAGGCATCGTAGAAATAGAAACAGATTCCGGATTAATCGGGATCGGCGAGGGCGGCACCCCTGACATGGTCAAGCAATGTGCTGAAATGCTTATCGGCGAAGACCCATTCAGAATCGAACACCTTTGGCAATACCTTTATAGAGGAATGTTCTACCCTCCCGGCCGTGAGAAGCTCCATGGAGTGGGCGCCATAGAAATGGCACTATGGGACCTTAAAGGCAAAGCTTTGGGAGTTCCTGTTTACGAATTATTGGGTGGGAAAACACGTAATTATGTAGAATGCTATGCCACTGGATTCCGCAAAAGCAATGCTTCAACAATGGAAGGCCAGGCACAGGACTGTCTTGAAGCAGGGCTAAGGTGTTATAGAATAGGCCCTACCGGTGGCAATGGGGACTTGCCTTTTGATTTTTATGAAAATAGTAAAAAAACCATTGAAACTTGTCAAAGGCTAGATAAAGCTGTGGGCGGAAGTGGGAATTGGGCCATTGACCTACACACCCGCTTTGATACGACAGAAGCGATAAAAATCTGTGATGCGCTGGAAGAATTGGAACCCTATTTTGTTGAGGACATCATCCGATCTGAAAATCCTGAAGTTTACCGGACCATCAGAAACATGACCAAAGTGCCCATAGCAGTGGGAGAGCAATTTGGCGATCGCTGGGACAGCAATGTGCTGATGGAAAACCACTTGATAGATTACAGCAGGGTCACCCTACCAAATACGGGAGGGATTAGCGAAATAAAGAAAATAATAGCGATTGGGGAGACCCATTATGTTGGCATCATTCCACATTTTACCGGCCCGCTTTCTACAGCCGCACTTGTGCATGTCTTGGGATCCTCCAGCCCCACCCGATGCATGATAGAATTGGCAGGCGGAGAACCTGAGAAACCCACTTATTTTAATGAGGATTTTATTGATTTCAGGGAGGGTAAAATTCATCTGAATGACCGTCCCGGGCTTGGTGTGATTTTCTCCCCAGAAAAAGCATCGCTTTTGTTTGAGGTCACAAAAAACACCGAGTTTACGCATCCCTACCTAAAAAGCCCTGATGGCGCCATTCACAATTGGTAGGAAATGGTTTTAAGTAATCAAAGAACTTAAGATTTTGGCGGTATTGTTGATTTTTTCTGCAACAATACTGACAAAATCACAACCTAGGTTTCATTCTTCAATGGTTTTAGTATTCCATTTCCATTGTTATCGCTTAATATACTCCCTATGGTAATATTAACGGCAAAACTCAACGAATCCCAAAAACCCTGTAGGGGTGTCATTTTTGTAGCCAAGGCTGTGAAGCCTTGGTCAAAACGATAAGAACAACCCGATTTTGGCGGTATTGTTGCTTTTTTTTCTGCAACAATACTGACAAAATCATTTAATGCGTATTTCCTAAACCACGGTTATACCTCTGGCTGTGATATTTCGGGCTGTGGGCTTGTGTTTTTATTTTTTATTAGAGCCCTGTATTCTAATATCTACCAGCGATAGGTGAAGCCCATCGTTAAAAGACATACGATTTTAGCATTATAGCCTATGGTAATATTGACGGCAATGCTCAACGAATCCCAAAAACCCCATAGGGGTGTCATTTTTGTAGCCAAGGCTGTTAAGCCTTGGTCAAAACGATAAGAACAACCCGATTTTGGCGGTATTGTTGCTTTTTTTCTGCAACAATGCTGACAAAATCATTTAATGCGTATTTCCTGAGCCACGGTTACACCTATGACTGTGATATTTCGGGCTGTCGGCTTGTGTTTTTATTTTTTATAAGAGCCCTATATTCTAAATATCTACCAGCGATGGGTGAAGCCCATCGTTAAAAGACATACGATTTTAGCATTATTGCCTAAGATAATATTGGCGGCAATACTCAACGAATCCCAAAAACCCCATAGGGGTGTCATTTTTGTAGCCAAGGCTGTGAAGCCTTGGTCAAAACGATAAAAACAACCCGATTTTGGCGGTATTGTTGCTTTTTTTTCTGCAACAATGCTGACAAAATCATTTAATGCGTATTTCCTGAGCCACGGTTATACCTATGACTGTGATATTTCGGGCTGCCGGCTTGTGTTTTTATTTTTTATTAGAGCCCTGTAATCTAATATCTACCAGCGATAGGTGAAGCCCATCGTTAAAAGACATACGATTTTACAAGCCCTGGAAGGGTGACATAATATTCTCTTTGCACAAATCAACAAATTGTAGGTCTCGGTTTCTATTTGAATCCTGTAACAAGGGCTTCGCTTTACATTAGGATGGGCAACCTTCGGAGCTTGGAATTTCTCCCCGCTTTTTATCGCCCTTACAGGAATTGGTGCTCAAGTCACAATTGGTATTACACCCTTTCCTTGGGTACTTTGAATTACCCAATAAACTTTCTACCTGTATTGAATATTTTCGTAGGATCTGAAAAAATGAAAACTATGGGCGCATGCCAATGGTCAGAAAAAGGTAAGATATGATTGGCATTATAGCCTATGGTAATATTGTCGGCAATGCTCAACGAATCCCAAAAACCCTGTAGGGGTGTCATTTTTGTAGCCAAGGCTGTGAAGCCTTGGTCAAAACGATAAAAACAACCCGATTTTGGCGGTATTGTTGCTTTTTTTTCTGCAACAATACTGACAAAATCATTTAATGCGTATTTCCTAAACCACGGTTATACCTCTGGTTGTGATATTTCGGGCTGTGGACTTGTGTTTTTATTTTTTATTAGAGCCCTGTATTCTAATATCTACCAGCGATAGGTGAAGCCCATCGTTAAAAGACATACGATTTTAGCATTATTGCCTAAGATAATATTGACGGCAATGCTCAACGAATCCCAAAAACCCCATAGGGGTGTCATTTTTGTAGCCAAGGCTGTTAAGCCTTGGTCAAAACGATAAAAACAACCCGATTTTGGCGGTATTGTTGCTTTTTTTTCTGCAACAATGCTGACAAAATCATTTACCGTATTTCCTGAGCCACGGTTACACCTATGACTGTGATATTTCGGGCTGTCGGCTTGTGTTTTTATTTTTTATAAGAGCCCTATATTCTAAATATCTACCAGCGATAGGTGAAGCCCATCGTTAAAAGAAATACGATTTTAGCATTATTGCCTAAGGTAATTTTGGCGGCAATGCTCAACGAATCCCAAAAACCCTGTAGGGGTGAAATTTTTGTAGCCAAGGCTGTGAAGCCTTGGTCAAAACGATAAAAACAACCCGATTTTGGCAGTATTGTTGCTTTTTTTTCTGCAACAATGCTGACAAAATCATTTAATGCGTATTTCCTGAGCCACGGTTACACCTATGACTGTGATATTTCGGGCTGTCGGCTTGTGTTTTTATTTTTTGTAAGAACCCTATATTCTAAATATCTACCAGCGATGGGTGAAGCCCATCGTTAAAAGACATACGATTTTAGCATTATAGCCTATGGTAATATTGGCGGCAATACTCAACGAATCCCAAAAACCCCATAGGGGTGTCATTTTTGTAGCCAAGGCTGTGAAGCCTTGGTCAAAACGATAAAAACAACCCGATTTTGGCGGTATTGTTGCTTTTTTTTCTGCAACAATACTGACAAAATCCCGACCGGAGATCGCTGACCTAACATTCCTTTTCAACAGAACCTAAGCCCCATTAAATTAAGGACTTAATTATTTCAATCAAATCACATATAACTTTTAGTACAATAGATTATTTGATTAACAATGTTTTTGGAATAAATATTCGAATTTAATTCATAATTTAATATAAGTAAATTTCTATTTTTTCTATAGAATAATTCTTCAAAAATTAATTAATACACCATATTAATTCTTACAAATACATTTTAACAATCATAAATTGTTTGTTTTAATGAATACTAATATATTGGGTAATTAATTAATAAAGCTTATAGCAAAATAAACATAAATATAGAACACTTTAACAGCTATAAAAAGTACTTATTTTAAATTTTAGAATTATAAAGCATCTAAAATCTAATTAAATATTTATTTTATGCATTCATATAGGTTCATAAATATGTTTTTTGCTATAGCTATTTAATATTATTCAACCCAAAACAACCTAAATTATGAAAAACAAAGTACTTTTGCTTTTTCTGACAATGATTTGGTATGGCCAGATCTACGCCCAGAACAATAGTATTTCTGGAACAGTGACAGATGCTAATGAGGAGCCCATTCCAGGGGCCAGCATCATGATTAGTGGCACCTCACAAGGAACCGTCTCAGACATTGACGGGAAATTCACCTTAAACGCAGCACCGAATTCGACCTTAATTTTTTCCTTTATAGGCTACGAATCTCAATCCATTGATATCCAAAACAGAACAACCATTAACGTAACGTTAAACATAAATGACATTGGTCTGGAGGAAGTAGTGGTAACCGCATTGGGTATAAAAAGAGAAGCCAAAACACTGGGATTCTCTACCACCACTCTGGATGGTGAACTGGTTTCAGATAACAGAACGCCAAATTTCGCCGATGCGCTTCAAGGTAAAATCGCTGGTGTAAACATCTCATCAATGTCCACCGGCCCAGGAGGCACAAGTAAAATCCGAATAAGAGGCCAGTCTTCCTTCAGTGGACAAAACAACCCACTGGTAGTAATTAACGGGGTCCCTATGGACAATTCCAATTATTCTCTTGGCGGCAATTTTGGTGATCGCCAATTGAATAACTCAGATGGTGGAGACGGATTGCTAAGCATTAACCCTGATGACATTGAAACATTAACCGTCTTGAAAGGAGCGACCGCCGGAGCATTGTATGGATCCCGAGCCAAAGATGGTGTCATCATGATCACCACCAAAAGCAAAAACGCAAGTAAGGGCCTCGGGGTAGAAATCAACTCCAACTTTACGTCCGACACACCGCTTGACTTTACAGATTTTCAATACGAATATGGACAGGGAGAAGGAGGTGTAAGGCCTACTACCGCCTACCCTACCTCAGGTGTCTGGAGTTTCGGAGAGAAATTTGAACCCGGAATGACCCAGATTCTTTTTGACAACGAAGAATGGCCCTACGAACCTGTATATGACCGAATCAAACAATTTTACAACACAGGTACCAACTGGACCAATACGGTAACAGTGGCCAATAGTGGAGACAATGGAGGTTTTAGCCTATCATTTGCCAACACTGACAACAAAAGCATTGTCCCTAACTCAGAATTAAACCGAAAAACCATCAACCTTGGCTTTTCTCAAAACATCACGCCTAAGCTTACGGCTTCTGGAAATGCCAATTATTCCCATGAGGCAAACCAGAATCCTCCTCAGGTCAATGCCCAGGATTTCTCTTCGGCAACCGTGATCATGACTCTGGCCAATTCCATGCCTTTTGAGGCATTGAGAAACAACATCACCTACCCCAATGGAGATGAAATAGTAATGGCAAGATTCCTCGTAAGGAACAATCCTTACTACTCCACCTCTAAGCGATTTGACAATGTGAAAAGAGACCGTCTTATTGGCAATGTATCCCTTAATTACCAATTCACTCCCTGGCTATATGCTATGGGTCGCCTCTCCATGGATTTTTATGTCAGAGACAATGACTACAACACCCCCAATGGTTATGCCCCTATACCTCCTGCACCTGCAGGTTTTGTAAATGGTAGCTACACACAGGACACCAGAAGATTCAGGGAAACCAACCATGACTTCTTAATTGGTGCAAACCGCGGTTTTGGGGATTTCAATATCGACCTGACCTTCGGTGGAAACCAGCGCTATGTAAGGATGGATTACAACAGTGTGGCCGTAAAAGATTTTGTGATCCCTAACCTGTACACCGTTATGAACGGCAGGGTAAAAGATCCTTTGTACAGCCTTTCTGAAAAAAAGATCAACTCCTTGTATGGACTGGGTGAATTCTCTTATAAAGAATGGCTTTTCCTTAATTTAACAGCCAGAAACGATTGGTTTTCGACTTTAGCGCCAGCCAACAGGAGCATCATGTACCCTTCTGCCGCAACAAGCTTCGTGTTTTCACAAGCTTTCCAAAACCTTCCCGAGTGGTTGTATTTCGGCAAATTAAGAGTTGCTTATGCAGAAGTGGGAGATGACAATGTTTCCCCCTATTCCAATGCGCTATTTTATGCGGTGGACAATAACCTTTTCCCAAATCCCGACGGACTTCCTTCTCCTCTAGGCAGGGTCAATGCCAGCACAGTACCCAACACCAACTTAAAACCACTAAGGGTACAAGAGACTGAGATCGGAATGGAACTTAGGTTATTTGACGAGAAAATCAATTTTGATTTTGCTTATTACCACAAAATCACCAACGATCAAATTCTTGCCACACAGATCTCAGATGCTTCCAGCTTCACCAATCAATTGGTAAATATTGGCCGAAGCATGAATAAGGGACTGGAAGTTCTGGTATCGGGCTCCCCTCTTCGCACCCAGGATTTCCGCTGGGACGCCAGTGTCAATGCCACTTACAATACCTCAGAGGTATTACAACTAGGTGTATCTGAAGCCGACACCATGATCACCGTTAGCTCTGGAGGAGGAAGAATTCTCCGCCAGGTGGTAGGTCAGCCTATCGGTCAACTTTACACCTTTACCTATTTGAGGGATGACCAAGGCAGAATGGTTTTTGATGAAAACAGTGGGCGACCTCTCCGCAATGATGAGCCTCAAAATATGGGCTCTGTTTTGCCTAAATACTTTGGGGGAATCTCTAACACTTTCACCTATAAAGGATTGAGTTTATACGCCTTGATTGACTTCAAACTTGGACACAAGATGATCGCAGGTAGAAACCAAAACTTCCTACGACATGGATTACATAAAAACACCCTTGATGGCAGAGACCAGGGCTATGTGGTGGGTGATGGTGTCAACCCTAACGGAGAAATCAATACCACTCAATCTTTGATTCAGCCTTTCTACGAAACCACAAACGTATTGGGAATCAATGAAGATTGGGTGAGCAATGCCGGTTTCTGGAAGCTTCGTCAGGTTTCACTGAGCTACGATTTCAGTAAACACCTACCTGACAAACTCTTCATCAAGCAATTGCGCCTAAGTGGTGTAGCGAACAATGTGCTGATCCTGAAAAAATGGACCCAAAACATGGATCCGGAAAACGTTTCTGTAACCTCTGACAATGCCAATGGCATGGATTTCTGGCCTGCCTTACCACCTACCAGAAGTCTGGGATTTAACCTAAACGCAAAATTTTAAAACCATGAAAAAGCTAACAAAATACCTTTTGAGCCTGGTTATGGCAGTGGGATTTTTCAGTTGTGATGAGAAATTTGACGAAATCAATACCAATCTGGTTGACCCTACTACTTTAAACCCACTATTCTTACTTAATCAGGGAATTCTTGACATGCGCTACAGAGATGGTGTAAGCTCCTTGCAAGACCTCTCCTATAATTTTGGAATTGTACAACAAATCATCACTCCTTTTGGCAGCTCCCTTGCCGGCGCCAATTACAACCAATTGAACCTGTCCAATTCTCAACATATATGGACGAACACCTATAGAAATGTCCTGAAGAATACGGTAGATGCGGTAGAAAAAAGCAAGGTGGATCCAGAAAATACCAACCTGTATCATTCCGCGAGGATTTGGAAAGCCTATGCATTCATGGTATTGACTGACACCTATGGTGACATCCCTTATTTTGAAGGAGCCAAAGGTTTCATAGAGCAAATAGTCACGCCAAAATACGACAGTCAGGAAACCATTTACATGGACCTACTGAAGGAACTGGAAGAAGCCACAGCAGGCTTAGACTCCTCCAAACCAACTTCCACAAGTGAGATCCTGTATGGTGGTGATCCTTTGAAATGGAAGAAATTCGGCTACTCTTTGATGCTGCGCGCCGCCATGCGCCTAACTAAAGTCGACCCCTCCACTGCAGAAACCTACGTAGGAAAAGCCGTAGCGGGAGGCTTGATTTCTTCCAATGACGAAAATGCAGTACTTCGCAATACGTCCATCTTTAACAACTACATAGGCGTGCATTTGGGTGCAAGGGAAAAGGCCAATTATTACCTAACCGAACCATTTGTAAATCACCTTAAAGACAATGAGGACCCCAGACTGGTATCCATTGCCATCAGACATGTGGGCGCTACTAATGGCCCTAGTCAAACAATAAGTCGAATAACCAGGGACCCGGACCTACAAATCGGCATGCCCATGGGCCACGACGATGTCTCCATCAACAGTGTTTCAGCTGAAACTGGTGTCGTTAGTCTTTGGGATTATACACAGGCAAATATTTATACGGTGTTAAAAGTAGACTCTCCCCAGTTTTTCCTTACTTATTCCCAAAACCAACTGCTTCTGGCAGAGGCAGCCGTTAGAGGATGGATACAAGGCGATGCCTCCACCTACTACGAAGAAGGGATAAGGGCAAACATGGAACAGATGGCTTTGTATGATGTAGAGGCTACTGTTTCGGAGCAGGATGCTGAAACTTATATCACCAACCATCCACTAGAAAGTGAAATGGCATTGGAACAGATCAACACTGAATATTGGATTTCCGCCTTCCTGGACGGATCAGAGTTATTTGCCAATTTCAGAAGAAGTGGCTATCCAATCCTGGAAGCCAACCCCTATGCCGGCTCTGAAATCACTGGAGATTTTATTAGGAGCATGCCTTATCCTGATTCGGAAACCGTGGTTAACAGGTCCAATTTGCAGGAAGCAATCAGCAGACAAGGACCCAATAACCTGGACCGAAGGGTTTGGTGGGACCAACCTTAAGCAGATAGGGTACTTGTCTGAAAAAGACAGGTACCCTTCTTTTTTCAAAAATCTAAGACTTATTCCACAGATGGCTTTTAATAGTTTAATTTGTGTACTAAATTCTAACTTTCTTTTTGCGCCTTACAATTCAAAAAAAGAAGAATATTACATAAGCGTACCCATTTATTACCCAATGGAAAAATTATAATGTTGGATTTTTTAGATGCATGTTTAAATAGTCAAAAATCCCTGAATCAGTCTGTCTTGGCATGGAACGAAATTACAAACCACTGTTCCAAAACATTCATGGCAAGGATTCCAGCCTAAGAAATTTTAAAAAACGAACAACACATAAAACTAAGACTTAAACAATAACCCGATAATCGATGAAAAAAAGCGACAAAATAGTCAGAAAAAAGCCTGCTTCAGGCCTTGTGACAAGAAGGAATGCCATCCAATCAGTACTAGGACTGGCAGGAACGAGCTTACTTCTTCCAATTTCTTCTTATGCTGAAAAACCTACCCCTACCAACTTTAAGGCAGGTGAAGTAAGAATCACCAAACTGGAAACATTTTTAGTGAAACCACGCTGGATTTTTCTCAAAATTCATACAGATGCTGGTGTATTTGGATTGGGTGAACCATTACTGGAAGGTCGCGCACTAACCATACAGACCGCCATTAAAGAATTAGAACCTTACCTCATAGGCAAGGACCCAAGACATGTAGTGCATCACTGGCAAGCGATTTACCGCCATGCCTTTTATAGAGGAGGTCCCATCTTGACATCCGCACTTAGCGGGATAGACCATGCACTCTGGGACATCAAAGGCAAATTACTCGGCGTGCCTGTGTATGAGCTTTTTGGAGGACCTACCCGAGACAGGGTAAGAATTTACGGCCGTGCTTCCAATGCCGAAGACATGAAAAAGAGGAAGCAGGAAGGTTATACCGTCATCAAAACCGGCGTAGCAAAAAAACAGCCTGCAAGGATAGTGGAGAACCCAGCTTTTATCCAATATGCTTCAGACAATTTTGCTTCCCTTCGAGAAGCTGGTGGACCGGAGATGGATATTGGCATTGATTTTCACGGATCCATCTCCCCACAAACAGCCAAGGTCCTTATCAAAGAATTGGAACAATACCAACCTATGTTCATTGAAGAACCTTGCCAGGCTCAAAATGTGGATGTGATGGCAGAAATTGCCAGAGGTACCCATCTGCCCATCGCTACAGGAGAAAGAATTTTCACCAAATGGGGTTTCAGGGAAATTTTAGAAAAGGGCGCAGCAAGCATTGTTCAGCCGGATCTTTGCCATGCTGGCGGATTAACAGAGGGAAGATTGATTGCCGGAATGGCAGAAGCTTATTACGCCGCCATTGCGCCGCACAATCCAATGGGACCTATTTCTCTGGCCTGTGGCCTGCATTTGGCAGCGAGTGTGCCTAACTTCCTGGTACAGGAGCAAGTCACACTGGGAGAAGGCTACTTAAAAACACCTTTCAAACTTGAATCTGACGGAACGGTACTGATCCCCAAAGGTCCAGGATTAGGCATAGAACTAGACGAAGATGCCCTACAAGACAAATTAGGACATGACTGGACCAATCCTCAATCCTATGACCCAAGGGACGGGTCAGTAGTGGACTGGTAGAAATCGCCAACCAAGGAATATTAATAAAACCGATAAATCATATAGTTGATAAAAAATGAAAGTAAAGGAAAATTACACCAGAAGAAATTTACTCAAAGGCCTGGGATTAGGAACCATGGCAGGAATGCTTGGCGTATTGCCTAATGCCAAGGCTGAAACAGTAAAGGAGAAACCAGCCTATCTCAATGGCCTCCCCCCTTTAACAATCACCAATGTGAAAGCCATAGGCCTTGCTCCGAGTGGCTCCAACCTGATCGTAATAAAAGTAGAAACTTCAGAGCCTGGTCTTTATGGCTTGGGTTGCGCCACGTTCACCCAAAGGGCCTTTGCGGTGATCACCGCTATAGAAAAATACCTGAAGGATTTCTGTGTAGGCAAGGATGTTGACAATATCGAAGACATGTGGCAGTCAGTTTTTGTAAGTTCTTACTGGCGCAATGGTCCGGTGCTCAATAATGCCATTAGCGGAATTGACCAAGCCTTATGGGACATCAAAGGCAAGCGGGCCAATATGCCAGTATACCAATTGTTAGGTGGTAAATGCAGGTTTGCCATTCCATGTTATACCCATGCCAGTGGCAACACGCCGCAGGAGGCTGCAAATCAGGTGTCTTCCTTTATGGAGGAAGGCTACCGTTATGTAAGGATTCAACAAGGAGGCTATGGTGGCGCAGGAATCTCTGGCGAACCGGACTTTAAAAAGCAAGGTTTTGCCCGTGATACGGACCAATACATGGATCAGGGAAAATACAGAAAGGATGTTCCCAAGCTTTTTGAAACCGTAAGGAGGCAATGCGGTGAGGAAGTAGAGTTGCTGCATGACATTCATGAAAGACTGGACCCTATAGATGCCATTAATGTTATCAAAAGTGTGGAGCCTTATCATCCCTTCTTTATTGAGGATCCCTTCTCTCCAGAACAAATGGAATGGTTCAAACAATTGAGAAATGCCACGACTGTTCCTTTGGCCATGGGGGAATTGTTCAACAATATCAATGAATTCAAGGAGCCGATGACCAATCGTTTGTTTGATTATATCCGAATTCATATATCCCAGATTGGCGGTATCACTCCAGCGATGAAGGTTGCGCGCTTAGGTGAATTTTATGGCGTAAAAACTGCCTGGCATGGTCCGGGAGACGTTTCACCTGTAGGACATGCCGCCAATGCACACATTGACCTGGCCATCTGGAATTTCGGTATCCAGGAAGCTGCCAGGATATCGGATTTATCCAGAGAGATTTTCCCTGGATCACCTACGATGAAGGACGGTTATATGTGGGTAAATGAAGTCCCAGGTTTGGGCGTAGACATCAATGAAAAGTTGGCTGCAAAATATCCCATGCACACCAATTCCAGATGGACCGTAAGGAAATTTGATGGAACGATTATTAGGCCTTAAACAAATATCACGATTAACCAGCCCTCCAAGGGTTTTTGAACCCTTGGAGGGCTATTAAAATAGAAGCGAAAAATGCCCGATCCACGTATACCACTGGAGCCTGAACGTATGTATCACATCTGGACACACGCCACTGGAAACGAAAACCTATTCCGATCGAAGGAAAACTACCGTTATTTTCTCGAGAAATACACAAAATACATTTATCCGATTGGGGAAACATTCGCCTATTGCCTTATGCCCAATCACCTACACTTGATGATAAGGTTTCGAGGAGAGAAAGAGCTGAAAAAAACAGAAGTCTTTCAAGGGAATTATACCAAAGCAGAGACAAACCTTTTCCTTAGTAAACAATTCTCCAATCTTTTCAACGGATACTCACAAGCCTTCAACAAAATGTTTAACCGCAAAGGCACTCTCTTTATTCCCCGTTTTCATCGAAAACTTATAGATTCGGACACCTATTTTACTGCCCTGATCGCCTATATCCATAATAACCCTGTACACCATGGGTTTGTAAAAGATCCTACAGATTGGCCACATAGTAGCTGGCATACCTATTTGAAAACGAAACCTACCAAACTGGCCAAAAAAGAAGGCCTTTCCTGGTTTGGGGGAACAGATGCTTTTTTCAGTTTTCATCAGGAGATGAAAAAAAGAGACGTTATTTTACAATTCGAAGATTAATCTTATTCAGAAATTTGTATGAGCTATAGCTATTTTGAGTTATAGTTATTCTTGGGAGATAAAAGGTAATCAGTGATCGATTAAGAGAATAATCACCACAGATCACAACATCACTAAATCACTAAATCACAGATCACCACATCCCTCCCTACCTAAAATACCCCCTATCAACCTGCAACTCCCCCAATAACGGATCGTTTATTTTTTGCATTTTGGCTAATATTTTTTGGTGAAGGGAATCAATGATTTCACGTACTTCATTACTTGGATCATGGATAAGGTTAATGTTTTCTTCAGGATCAAGGGCGATATGGTACAATTCATCCCGCTTGGGATCCATAAAGTCTCTGACCAGCTTCCACTCGGGTGTTCTGTAGCTTCTCAAAAAGGAGGTAGCGTAATTAACCATGCTGTACTCCGAATAAAAATCATTGTCCCAATTGGCAATCTTTTCTCCTTTGATCAAAGGCACAAGGCTTCGCCCTCTTAAAACATGTTCCTCTGCTGAAGGAAGCCCTACACCGGCCATTTCAAGAAGCGTAGGGTAAATGTCAAGCACAGAAATAGTCTCATCAATCTTTCGCCCTGCCGGCGCTACTCCTTTCCAATAAACAATAGCAGGAATCTTAAGAGAATTGTCGTATAAATTGGGTCGGTAACCAGCATTAATATTTTCGGTTTTATCAGGTATAGTCTTGGTGATCCATTTCCCATTGCCTTTGTGCTCTATGCCATTGTGCCCCATATTGTATCCATGATCGGATAGAAAAACAACAATGGTATTGTCAATTATGCCCATCTCCTCAAGCGTTGCCATGAGCCTGCCCACATTTCTATCCATACCTGCTGTACTCGCCAGATACTCTTTCATCTTTCTTTTGGTTTTATCAATGTCCAGATCAGGATAGCCAGGATTAGGAATGACTGGATCCATATTTTGAAATGGTGCCCAGTCCTCATCTGCCACCGGCAACCACTGGGAATGAGGCGCACGTGTATTGAAACACAATAAGAAAGGGGCATCCCTTGTCTCCTTTATAAAAGCCATGGCTTGGTCCGCCAATATATCTGTCGTCAATCCTTTAACGGTTTTCAACTCACCATTTATTTCCAATTCTGGATTCTCAGGAGTAGTCCCCCCACCAGGGAGCCCCATAAAGTAATCAAATCCATGATTTTTAGGATGATATTTCTCTCCTTCTTTAGTTGTCCAGTCCCCCAAATGCCATTTTCCCACCAGTCCAGTATGGTACCCGGCTTTTTGCAACATTTCAGCAAATGTGGTGCTTTTTGGGTCTAGCCCTGCATTTACATTTGGATCATACTGCAATACACTATGCGTGGGACTGACTATAAAATCCAAAATATTGTATTCACTTGCATAGCGCCCGGTCATAATGCTGGTCCGGGAAGGGCTGCACACAGGGGTAGTGGTAAAGGCATTGCGAAAAGTCACGCCTTTAGTGGCTAAATCATCTAAATTAGGGGTAAATGCATTGGGGTCACCAGAAGCACCAAAAGCCCATTGTGCCTGGTCATCTGTTAGAATAAATAAAATATTAGGCCTTTCGCCAGCTCCCTGAAAAGCGTAAGCCACCGAGGTGGACAAAAACAGATAAATTGCTGCAAAAACTATTTTGCCTCTTTTAGTGTACATTTTCTTTGGGTTATTGATTTACTCGTTGGTAGCCTTCTTTTTATAACATTCAAATCCACAATCCAAACAAGTCTAATAGTTGTTTTTGAAAAATTGGATTTTCCTTGCCAAATAAAAAGACGAAACATGGTTTATTATCAAAAACCAAGGTAAAAAAATTACCTGGAATTTTGCTTTAATAGTAGGACTTTGCCAATTAAAAAAACAATCCTTTTCCAAGCATAGTTGGCAATTAATCCTTCTATTTATAGCTTTGCACCATGCAGACCAAGCCTTTTAAATATGTGTTCAGATTGCAATACTTAGGTATCAGATACCATGGCTGGCAAGTGCAAAAAGGAGTGAAAACCATTCAGGGAACACTTGAAAGAACTTTTCGTTATGTACTGCAACATGAAGACTTTAATATCCTGGGGTCGAGCAGAACAGATACAGGGGTTTCTTGTCTTTATGGTGCCTTTGAGTTATTCTTGCCCCAGCCAATCAACCCTGAGGATTATATCAATGCATTGAATGAGAATTTACCTTCTGACATTAAAATATTGGGTGCCAACCAATCCACTTATTCATTTAATATCATTCAGGATGTAGCCAATAAAAGCTATGGGTATTATTTTGCTATTGGAGAAAAACCGCACCCTATGTATGCTGGCTCAGTGGCCTATGCCGGCTTGGAGGTTGATTTGAAAATCATGCAAGAAGGAGCGTCCCTACTAGAAGGAAAGCATGATTTTAGGAGATTCTGCACTCATGGCAAAAATACAGAGGACTTTATTAGGAATATCACTTACTCAAAGATCGAAAAGCCATCTGGAGACCATGCATTTTTACCCCAAAATGATGTCATGGTATTCAGGGTGATTGGGGACGGTTTTCTTATGCATCAAGTTAGAAGGATGGCTGCAGCGCTTTTAAGTTTGGGAAAAGGTGAAATAAGCTTGTCAGAAATTCAAAATGCACTGGAGAGTCCATTGAAAACACCATTGTGTGGAAAAGCGCCTGCTAATGGCTTGATTCTGGAAAACGTCTCCTTTACCAATGATTTATTTTGAATTTGACCCACTTTTATCTATCAGATAAACAGCAACTTAGACACTAATTACCTGTTCTTTTTAAAAGAAGGATTTCAAGAAGGCAGGAGCATTTACCTATACCAAAAAGAATTAATTCTGTCAAATTTGTAGGATTTCTTCCAAAGGTTTTTTTGTTTTTAGGATTTCAGATTACCTTCGTAACTTCATCGTCAAGAAGCAATACATTATGAGAACATGGTTTTTGTGTAAGGTAAAGTACGCCAAAGAAAATGAGGAGGGACTTCTCAAAAATGTCTCAGAACAATACCTAGTAGATGCAGTATCCTTTACAGAGGCTGAAGCCAGGATATATGACATGCTGGGCAGTGTCATCAGGGGAGATTTTCAGGTTACAAGCATCAGTAAAAGCAATATCGTAGATGTCTTTTTCTTCGAAGATGTGGATGTTTGGCACAAATGTAAAATCACTTATATTATAGCCGATGCAGACAGTGGCAAAGAGAAAAAAGTAACCCAGTTCATGCTGGTGACTGCTCACAATGTCAAAGAGGCTTATGATCGTATCTACGAAAGCCTGAACAATATGCTGGTAAGTTTCAATGTTCCGGATATTTCTGAAAGCCCAATTGTTGAAATATTCCCCTACGAGAAAGACGATGAAGAGCTAAACCCTGCCATCCCTTATAATTTGAAGCCTTTGGCAGAAGTAGAAAACCAAAGTGAGAATGTAGAGGAAAACTGACCTTAGAAAAGGTTTGCGCTCCTTCAGGGATCCGTGATTTACCACTAAATTTTAACCTATCACAAACAATATTAGGTTTTAGATTCTAAATCGCCGCATCTTAAATTAATAAAGACAATTCCACGCAATCTACCTACTAGGTTCGTGAATTTATAAAGCATTAACCGAGGTGGTTCAAATCCATCTCGGTTTTATTATGATTTTTTTTTAGGCAAATGGCCTCCATACCCACCCTATATTTTTATCGCTAAAACTTCAGACATCCTGCTAAGCAAGTTTTAAGAAGTGTTAAAAGCGTTTATTCCCTTGTTTTTAACATTTAAAACAATTACTACTGCTTATTCGTTAATACTTAGGCCTTTGGAGAAACAAAAGCAATATTGACCCACATTCAATTGTAATTTCGTAAATTCAGGGTTAATTGATTAAAAGTTTAGCCAAAATCGTTTTATTCAATACGAAATACATTTTACTTAATATATTAACAAGTTATGACTAACTTGCGAATCGAATTACAGGAAATTTCACTATATGAAAAGCACGCTATCCATATTAGTTTGTATATTTTTATTATCATTAAATCCAGTTTTTTCCCAAGATAACCGTACAGACAAGCTTGGCATTGGAATTGGTCCCTCTTTTATGTATGGTGACAATACTGGAATTCATAGCAAATTCAAGTTCAAGGTTTTACCTGCACTTTCCTTCGATTACCAAAAAAAAATAAACCCTTTTTTAGATGTAAAAGGAACGCTTGGCTGGCAAATGATAAACAGTGGTGATCACTACAATCAAGAACAAATAGATGTAATAGCTGATGCAAATCTCCCGCATGCTTTTTCCGGCAATGTTTTTTTTGGAGATGTGATGCCAATTTATCATATCAACCCCAATTTAAGTGGCTATATACCTTCCTTAATAAAAGTGTACACAGGATTGGGTTTAGGGTATTTTTATTCACAGCGTACAGATGAAAAATTAATTCTTAATGACCCAAGAAGACAAACCGAAAGCTATAAGGCTTCTGACGCTGGCGTCTACATACCTTTCCGGATCGGAATATTCAAAGACCTGGAATCAAATGCTGACATTGGCTTTGAAGCCACATTTATTTATAGCCCATTCAGTGAACTAGATGGTAACGATCTTCAGCAAAAACGAATAAAAGCTGACATGTTAATGCAGTTTCAATTTTATTACCGAATTCATTTAGGTTACAGGTATTGATTACATAGGTTAAGTTAATCGTTTTCCCAGTAATTTTGTTGACCATTTAAGAAAACTGGCTCAAACTTTTCCATAATAAACTTATTTTACCTAATGCTTTATTAGTCATCAAGTGAGATTATTATTTTTTAAGCAAAGCCTTAAAAAAACAGAAACACCTACAAAACTGGATTTTAAAACACCTGTTTATTTCTGTTTTACTGTAATATTAAACAATCCGGAGGTGTGAAAGAACCACTTCGTCAATTTCGATCAAGGCCTGGCATTTAGCATTATATGTTGTCATTCTAATTTAAATTCGAAATAAATTTTTTAAAAAGCCCATAACTTTTTAGATTTAAAAAAAATCACACCCAGATAATCTATGAAAATCAATAGCTATGTCCTGTTTCTCTCCCTCGTAGCCGCGTTGGGAGGTTTTTTATTTGGTTTTGATACTGCTGTTATCTCAGGCGCGGAAAGGCAGATTCAGGAACTATGGTCATTAAGTGATTGGAGTCATGGCCTCGCTATAGCTATCGCATTGTACGGTACTGTTATAGGGGCCTTATTTGGGGGTATTCCTGCAGACAAATACGGGAGGAAAAAATCACTTATCTGGATTGGTATACTCTTTTTTGTATCTGCTGTTGGTTCCGCAATTGCTCCAGAAATTTATTCCTTTATGATCTTTCGATTTATCGGAGGCTTGGGTGTTGGCGCATCTTCAGTAGTTGCACCCATGTATATTAGCGAAATCTCACCTGCCAAAAACAGAGGGCAGCTGGTAGCCTTGTACCAATTCAACCTTGTCTTTGGGATATTGATGGCCTATTTATCCAATTACCTCATTGGTCTGAATTTTGGAGAAAATAGTTGGAGATGGATGTTGGGCATGGAAGCCTTTCCAGCTTTGATTTATACCTTATTGGTGATGAGGGTACCACTGAGTCCAAGATGGTTGATTGCTAAAAAGGGAGATTTTGAAAATGCGGAAAGAATCCTTAGAAAAACAGATCCTGAAGGAGTTGAAGAAGCGGTAAGACTTGCATTGGAAGAGAAAAAGCAAAACAAACTACAAGTGGGTTTTATGGCTTTGTTCAATAAAAAATACATAAAAATCACCATGTTGGCTATTTTTATAGCCTTGTTCAATCAACTATCAGGGATCAACGCGATTATTTATTTTGCTCCCAGAATTTTTGACATGGCAGGCATCAGCGCTGAAAGTGCCCTGTTATCTACAGTAGGAATTGGAGTGGTCAATATAATTGCCACCATGCTAGGACTCTTTTTAATTGATAGAATTGGTCGAAAAAAATTAATGTATATTGGTTCATTCGGCTATATCGTTTCTTTACTCCTAATTGCCTATTCCTTTTCCGGAGCTGAAATCAATAATTCCCTATTGCCAATATTTGTATTTATGTTTATTGCCTCTCATGCTGTTGGGCAAGGCGCTGTCATTTGGGTATTCATTTCAGAAATATTCCCTAATGAGCTTAGAGCACATGGGCAGTCCATGGGTTGTTTTACGCACTGGATACTGGCAGCGATCGTCGCCAATATTTTCCCTCTTATGGCCAATCAGTTTGGACCAATGGTGATCTTTGGCTTCTTTGCAGCAATGATGGTGCTCCAATTGATCTGGGTATTTACTAAAATGCCTGAAACAAAAGGGCGTTCACTTGAAGAAATTCAAAAAGATTTTATAAAAGAAAATGGTTAAAAAAATAATCTGCTTCGGCGAAATGTTATGGGATGTATTCCCTAAGGAAAGCATTGCCGGAGGCGCACCTATGAATGTAGCTTTACATCTACAGCATCTTGGCTTGGATGTAAAAATGATCTCTAAAGTAGGTAATGATAAACCGGGCCGTAAACTGCTCTCTTTTACAGAAAAATATGGTCTAAACCATGATTTGATCCAAGTAGACAAAGAATTTCCTACTGGTAGTGTTTTAGTGGACAACCAAGACAAGGAGAATATAAAATATGAAATTGTAAAACCTGTCGCCTGGGACCATATCCAATGGTCCGAAGAGATAGAAAAAGCAGCTAAAAATGTCGATGCCATAATTTTTGGCTCCCTGGCAGCAAGAGACGAGGAAAGTAGGGATACGCTTTTCAAACTTTTGGAAGCTCCAGCGCTAAAAATACTTGACATCAACCTTCGTCCGCCTTTTTACACAGCTGATTTATTGGATCGCCTTATGACCAAAGCGGATATCCTAAAGATTAATGAGGATGAACTTACATTGCTAGCAGATTTTTATGGCCTGCCTAACCAAATGGAGGCAGCCCTCGAAAAACTGAGCGAGCAATTTTCATTTGAATTGGTCTGCATAACCTTGGGGAGTAAAGGTGCAGCGATTTACCAGGAGGGAGAAGTGATCAACCATCCAGGTTATCCAGTAGAAGTAAAGGATACCGTGGGTTCTGGAGATGCTTTTCTGGCTGGGTTTGTGAGCAAATATCTCGCTAAGGAATCGCCAGAGAAAATACTGGACTTTGCTTGTGCGCTAGGAGCTTTGGTAGCAACTTTTAATGGTGGCACACCTCAATACAAGGATGAAGACATCAACGCCATAAAAAGCATTTAAATCCGAAAAAAGCATTAAACATTTAAAAGGTGTACCCGCCAGCTAAAACCTCTTTCTGAAAAAGCTCAGGGAATATTAATGCATAATCCGGTTTAACATTTTAAAGGTTCATTCCCAACCATAAAAATTTCGAGGATCTTTGAATTTGTGTAAATATAAATCTCCCGAAAAATGTAACATCATCCGGGAGATTTTACTAAAAAATTTCAGAAAGTAATCAAAAGGCATGAAACAGCCTTTTCTAACTTACAGGTCCTTGATAAATGTTAGAAACTAATCCCTGCTGACAATTTAAATCCTCTATTGTAAACTGATGCGTCTGAATCTTTGAAAACCGGATTGATTCCAAAATCATAGCTTGCCTGAAGGTTAAAACCTTTTGGTAAATTATACCCGACTCCTACGACCAGGGCTGCATCAAAATCATTAATATTGTCGGTATCCCAACCATAGGTATTCCCCAATGCATCGGCTTCAAAACTAGACCCTAAGAGTACTGAAGCCTGTGGACCAAAAAATAAATTCACACCATCAGTGGCGTAAATTCTAAACAATATCGGTAAATCCACATAGTTCAAAACAGCCCTGGAATTGACCATGTCATCATTTTGTGTTCCTTTTACAGAATAATAAAGGCCTGGCTCGATAGAAAACCGATCAGAAATAAAACCATTCCCATAAATCCCTGCATTGAACCCTACACGATTGTTGTAGTCATTGCTGCTCACATCTGAGCCACCCCAAGTAAAGAAATTTGCTCCACCCCGGACACCAAATCCGGATTTACTTTGCGCATGAACAGCGACAGACCCCAATAATAAAAGCGATAATACTAATCCTAGTTTCTTCATAATCATATAATAATTGGTTTGAATATATTGAAGAAACCAATTCTATGCCAAAGAATATATAATAATCAAATATTAATATAAAAATTTAAACAAAGCATTTATATCCATACAAATACCATAATTTTACCTATAAAAACTAAACAGTTGACGTAGCAGACTAGAAGATAAAATTAGCAACTGGATAAACAGATTTTTAGCACAGGAAGGAAAGCGGCTTAATGCGCTAAAAAATAGAACTTATTTATTCTCCTTTCGATGATACATTTTCTTATTCTGAGCTTGTTCTACCCTTACCATTGCTGCCTCCAAAGCCTGGTCGGCAAAATGACTATTGGGCTTTGAGGCAACAAAATAAAGGCCATTTACCATCCGGAAAAGACCAAAGTTATAGGTAAGGCCAATATGAATTCAATAAGTAAAGAGGTTTCTATCAAACCACTCTCTTTTCTATATAACTAGAATTAAGGATTGCCAGGGCTCCCATGTATTTCAGCTGAAACTTGATTAAGTCTCCCACTTTATAATTTTTTGGGTTTTCCCCCAAATTGATAATGATCATATCAGAACTGGCTCCTAATATTTCAAAGGCTCCATCATCAGGTATAAGGTATTTAGGATCTACATCAAGAAGCCCTAAATCGAGTATGGCCCGAAAGGAAGATTGACCGTAAAGTGAGGTGTCAATTTCCAAGACTTCGCCCTGAGGATTAGCCGCAAGCGTACCTGTAGGTAGCAATGGTTTTTCTTGCATTTCGATAATCTCAGCAAACAATTCAAAAACATTGCTGTGCATTCCCTCAATCGTTTTTTCCTCAACCAGGTCCACGCCAAAATATAGCGTTTCCCCAATTCTAAAATGGTTTACACCTTTAGGCAATTGCTTGCGAAGCATAAGTGGGATGGTGACTGAAGTTCCTGCGGATACCCAAGGGATTTTTTTATTAAACTTAAGCTCAATAATCTGCTTGTATAGGGACAGTTGAATCAACTTATCTGCAGATGGAAGCACTCCATTTAAACAGTTCAAATTGGTCCCTAGACCTATAACTTCAATATTTGGCAGTTCGAATACCTTAGCATAAAAATCCAGCAGATGGTCTCCCATCACTCCTTCACGGAGATCCCCGGTTTCCACCATAATTATAATCTTATGCCTTCTATTTTGCTTTACAGCTTCATCACTAATCCATCTAATGGTATTCAATTCGCTGTTAAGACTGACATCAGCATACCTTACCACATCTCCAAGATTCCTTTTTGATGGTGGCTTAATATAAACAGTCTGAACATCTGGGTTTAATTCTTTTACTTTCGCCAGATTACTAATTCGTGAATCGTGAATTTCATTGGTACCCATGTTGATCAATTCTTGTAGGTACATTCGGTTACCACAAAGAATCTTAGACACAATACCCCAAGACACGTCATTGAGCTCAAACTCATTTTTTAAAAATTCAAAATTAGCTTTGAGCTTATCCCTGTATAGATTTAAGAATGCCATATTATCTTTTCAACCTCATTTCCAAGTATTTATTCTCAAAGCCCAATTTTTCATAAAGAATTTTTGCGGGATTATCGGGCTCAACATGAAGCGCTACATCACCATGCGCCATATCTATAGCTGTTTGCATCAGCTTTTTCCCCATGCCCTTGCCTCTCTGTGAAGCATCCACCGCAATATACACTATTATATTTTCGGGAATATAACCGGACATACCTGTTTTGTTGACAACCACAACGCCTACAACCTTCCCTTCTTCTCTAGCTATAACTGAAAACCCACCTTTATCCGCCGCTTGATCTAGTGCATAATCGAGGCACCGCATGATGTCCTCTTTAGGGTCTCCATATTGATCAAGGTGCTCAAATAAAAAGTCAGCAATTTCAAGTTTTTGCAAATAGGTAGCGTTGTCAATAGCCGATAGTGTTTCTAAGGTAAACATTTATGATTTTTTATTTAATTAAATATAAACTGATCATTTATTAATCTTATTTACAAGCAAAAACACTGCTAAAGATGCAAAAACCCCAAAAAAGTTAGGATCAAGACCAAATGGCAGAGAAAGCGCCATTAAAGACAATCCAGCAGTAGTCCCTCCACCCACAATCATTGATGCCAAGGCAGCTTGGGGTGAGCGCATGTTCCAAAATAAACCTGCAATGATGGGCACAAAAAGGCCTGAGACCATGAAAGCATATGAATACAACATAAGCTCAAGTACATTCGTCATTTGTAGGGCAATAACCAAAGCGATCACCCCTATGAGCAAAGTGAAGAGCTGACTCACCCGCATGACAAACTTATCCTCTTTGGATTTCAGAAACTTCCCAAACAAATCGGTAGTAAGGTTTCCAGATGCTGCCATCAAACAAGAGTCAGCAGTGGAAAGCACTGCAGAAAAATAGGCCGACATCATTAACCCCATAATACCCGGAGGCAAAACAGTGCTTAACAAAATCGGCAGTCCCATTTCTGGGTCCAGGCTTTCGATACTTTCCACGATCAAACCCTGTTCAAAAGCCACTTTGGCCAATAAGCCTAAAGAAACGCCCATAAATGCCATTATTGGCCACTCGAACAAGCCTGCTATAAACCAGGCTTTCTTGGCCGATTTCACATCTGTACTCGCAAATATTCGTTGGTAAAGCGTCATCCCCACAAACCAAATAGGAAGAATAGTGATCCCCCAATTGGCAAGATCCTGCCACCTTAAATTTGTCAATGAGAAATATTCATCAGGAAGTGTGTTTTTAATTACTTCCCAGCCACCTACGTGGTAATAAGAGATCGGCAACCCAATAAATATAAAGCCCATCATCAATACGATCCATTGTATAGTATCTGTATAAATCACAGCCTTGAGGCCTCCCAGCACGGTATAAACTACAGCTATGACACCCATTATAAGCAAGGCAGTGTTCAAATCAAGGGTAGGGAAAGTCCCAGAAGCTAGTTTTGCCCCAGCAAGTAATTGAGATGAGGTAAACCCAAGGTAACCGACAAAGGAGATTACGGCAGCTGCTATTCCTACTTTCTTGTCAAACAAGTATTGGAAAATCTGTGGCAAGGTGTAGAATTTTTCGAATGCAGGGTTGGATTTAACTTTTGGTATCAAAAACACTGCGGCAATCCAAGCGCCCAAAAGACCGGTAAACAGCATCCAACTACCGGAAATCCCCATTACAAAGCCTAATCCACCGAGTCCTACTGAAAATCCACCTCCTACATCCGTTGCCACAACAGAAAGCCCAATATGCCAGCTTCCGATATTTCTACCGCCCACATAGTAGTCGTCCTGACCGGTGTTCTTTCTCATAAAATAAAAGCCTACACCAAGCATTAATAACATGTAGACAATAAAAATAGATAAATCTATAAGCTCCATTTAGTTTTAATTTTTGATTAATTGCTAGCCATAAATAATAAAAAACACCACAAATCCTAATACTCACCACTTGAAGTATAAAACAAGCTTTAGTCAAACATAAAGGTAGGACAAAAAAAAAGACCGGATTATCCGGTCTTTAATTATGTATGTTTTAAATTTTAATGTTCCTCTGTACTGAGAGAAGCTGCAAAATATTCTCTATTAAGTCTCGCAATATTACTTAAGTCGATCTCTTTGGGACACTCCGCAGAACAAGCCCCAGTATTTGTACAGGCGCCAAATCCTTCTGCATCCATTTGAGCAACCATCTTTTCTGCACGCTCTCTTTTCTCTACCTTTCCTTGAGGCAGTAAAGCCAACTGGGAAATTTTAGCTCCTACGAACAACATTGCAGATGCATTTTTACAAGCAGCGACACAAGCTCCACAACCGATACAGGTGGCAGAATCAAATGCTTCATCTGCTATTATCTTAGGAATTGGAATCTCATTGGCATCAGGCACACCACCGGTGTTCACTGAAACATACCCTCCAGATTGGATAATCCGGTCGAAAGCGCTTCTGTCTACCACCAAATCCTTAATTATTGGAAAAGAATTAGCTCTCCATGGCTCTATCGTGATGGTGTCTCCATCTTTAAAAGAACGCATGTGCAATTGACAGGTAGTTGTTTGTGTCGGTCCATGAGGCTGTCCATTGATATACAATGAGCACATGCCGCATATTCCTTCCCTACAATCATGATCAAAATGAACAGGATCATCTCCCTTTTCTGAAAGGTCTTCATTCAAAACGTCTAACATTTCCAAGAAAGACATGTCTGAAGAAATTCCACTTAATGTATAATCTTTAAAGCCCCCTTTATCAGATGGGTTTTTCTGCCTCCACACTTTTAATGTAAGATTCATATTATGATGAATTTTATAGGTTCAATCAATTATTTGTAGCTTCTCTGCGTAAGCTTAACATTTTCAAAAACAAGCTCTTCTTTATTCAAGACTTCTTCTTTCCCTTCTCCTGCAAACTCCCAGGCAGCTACATAAGCGAAATTCTCATCATCTCGCAAAGCTTCTCCTTCAGGTGTTTGGTGCTCATCTCTGAAATGACCACCGCATGATTCTTCTCTATGAAGGGCGTCCACAACCATAAGCTCACCTAGCTCCAGAAAATCTGCAACCCTGTGGGCTTTTTCCAAAGAAAGATTAAGTTCTTCTCCAGTCCCTAAAACTTTCACATCGGACCAGAATTCCTTCTTCAGTTCTTTGATCATTTCTTTGGCCTTGGTTAGACCAGCAGCATTCCTGGCCATCCCGCAATGGTTCCACATGATCTTACCCAATTTTTTATGGAAATGATCTACTGTCTTCTTACCATTGATGGTCAACAATTGTTGCACCTTGGCTTTCACTTCTTCCTCACATCTTTTAAACTCAGGATGATCTACTGAGATTTTATCATTAGGATTGCTTGCTAAATAATCTCCCAAAGTATAAGGGATGACGAAGTATCCATCTGCTAAACCTTGCATAAGTGCTGAGGCTCCAAGTCGATTGGCGCCATGATCAGAGAAATTGGCTTCTCCTAGTGCGTACAATCCTGGTACATTGGTCATCAAATTATAATCTACCCAAAGTCCACCCATTGTATAATGGACAGCAGGATATATTTTCATCGGTGTTTTGTAAGGATTTTCACCGGTGATTTTCTCATACATGTCAAACAAGTTGCCATATTTGCTTTTCACAGCGTCTTCACCATCTCTCAATATAGCATCCCTGAAATCAAGGAATACTGCTTCACCTGTTTCGTTTACTCCCCTTCCTTCATCACAAACATACTTCGCGTTTCGAGAAGCAACATCTCTTGGCACCAGGTTACCAAATGATGGATATTTTGTTTCAAGGTAATAATCCCTGTCCTCATCTTTGATGTCTTTAGGGGCTATTTCCTTTTTCCTTAATTTTTCAGCTGTTGGTATTGTTTTAGGGACCCATACTCTGCCATCATTCCTTAGGGATTCAGACATAAGGGTTAGTTTTGACTGATGATCACCTGAAACCGGGATACAAGTAGGGTGTATCTGTGTGTAACAAGGATTACTGAAATAAGCTCCTTTTTTATGGGCTCTCCAGGCGGCGGTCACATTGGACCCCATAGCATTTGTTGAGAGGTAAAAAACATTCCCATAACCTCCAGTACAAAGCAATACAGCATCTGCACTATGAGACGCTATGGCTCCTGTAATCAGGTTTCTGGTAACAATCCCCTTTGCTTTACCGTCGATAGTAACTACATCCATCATTTCTGTTCTAGGATATAATTTCACTTTGCCATTGGCTACCTGTCGGCTAAGTGCAGAGTATGCACCCAATAAAAGTTGTTGTCCAGTTTGTCCCCTGGCATAGAAAGTCCTTGAAACTTGTGCACCACCGAAAGACCTATTGGCTAGCAAACCTCCATATTCTCTCGCAAACGGTACTCCCTGAGCAACGCACTGATCGATGATATTAACAGATACTTGAGCCAAACGGTAAACGTTACCTTCTCTGGAGCGATAATCGCCTCCTTTAATGGTATCATAAAACAATCGGTAAACAGAATCACCGTCATTTTGATAATTCTTTGCCGCATTAATCCCTCCTTGAGCAGCTATTGAATGCGCTCTTCTTGGGCTATCCTGAAAGCAAAAAGCTTGGACATTATAACCCAGCTCGGCAAGTGAGGCCGCAGCAGAAGCACCAGCCAGGCCAGTACCTACTACTATAATATTGTATTTCCTTTTATTGGCCGGATTGACCAACTTAACGTTAAACTTATGGTTGGTCCATTTTTCAGCCAAAGGACCATTGGGTATTTTTGAATCAAGTTTCATCAATATTCAAATTTAATTTCCCTTTAATTTCTTAATTTTAGTCTCCTTAGCTTCCCTGAATAAACATTACAATGGGAATCAACGCAAATAATGCAGGAACTATAATGGCAAATGCCAATCCTAATTTTTTGATAAAAGGGGTGTATTTCTTATGATTAATCCCTAAAGTTTGAAAGGCACTGGAAAAACCATGGGCCAAATGAAATGCCAAAATACCCATACTCACTACATAGAAGATTACATAAAATATGTTCTGGTAGGCAGCTGAAACGATGGCAAAGCTATCTTTGTAACTCACTCCATCATAGGTAGCAATTGGCACCTCTCCAAACTTTAACTCGTACCAAAACCCTCTTAAGTGAACCAAAAGAAAGATGAGAATCAAAGTTCCTAGAATCCCCATACTTCTGGAACTCCATGAGCTATTCTCTGAAGCTTTCGATACAGCATAACCAATCGGCCTGGATTTCTTGTTATGTCGGGTAAGGATCGCAGCATAAACAGCATGCAGAAGAATAAACCCAAAATTTAAAATTGAAACAACTCTGATCAATGGATTCGAAGCCATTGTCTCAGCATAAACATTAAAGGATTTTCCATCATCTGGCAAAATTAATTGCAAGTTTCCAGCAAGGTGAACTACTAGAAACAAAATAAGAAATAATCCCGTCAGGGCCATCAATAATTTTCTGCCCAGCGTACTATTTAAGGTTTTAGATACCCAACTCATATAATTTTTCGTTATTACGGTTTGATCTTTGTATTGACGCCAAATTTACATTTGTAATCGATAGCAAACAATCAAACAACTGTCAATCATCTTATTTTAAATAGTTCTAAATAATTTACCATTATAATATCTTTGTCATTGATTTTAACTATGCTTATTTCTTTTTGTTTCTGACCCCAAGAATCCATTGTAGGAAAATTTATTCACTGTGTTAGATTAGAAGGATTTAGGGATGAAAAATTTTGTTTATCCCTTCAATTAAGGGGTTTGTAAAATCAAAAAATAGCTTTGAGAAGCCTTAGGGATAAAACTAATCCGTAATAAAACACATTAGAAAATGAAAAATTCACTATAAAGATATAATTTAGGGTAACCATTGAAAAAATAAAAACGTTTTGTTCTTAGGAGCAAGAATTTGATCCGATGTACCTTAGCGATACTGGAGCTATTTTCCTGTAAACTTAAATAGGGCAACCCGCTGAAATAAACCATAATATGAAATATTGCTATTTTCTATTGGGCTTGATGGCTTTAATGCTGAGCTCTGTCTCTTCTTACGCCACCCATATTAGAGCAGGAGAGATCATTGCCGAAAGGGTCTCTACCCAAACATTGACGTACAAAATCACAGTTGTAGGCTATACAGACACGCGCTCTTCTGTAGTTTTTGGCCCCGGAATTATCGATTTTGGGGATGGGAGATCCGAAGAATTACAAACGGAAAGTGATTTTTCGGTTACTGAAAACCTCGGGAATGACATAGAAAAAAATGTATTCGTAATCACCCATACTTTTCAAGGTCCAGGAACCTACACCATTAGGTTTATGGAATTCAATCGGAATGCGAACACATTGAACATGGATCAATCTGTAGACACTCCTTTTTATATTGAAACCATGATAAATATTGACCCCTTTCTGGGCGTTAATAATTCACCCATTCTAACCATAGCACCCGTTGACAATGGGGCTGTCAATCAAACCTATATACACAACCCTGGAGCCTATGATCCTGACGGGGACAGCCTTGCCTATGTTATGGACATTCCAAAACAAGCCTTTCAGCGACAGGTAAACAATTACCGAAGCCCTGCTTCAGGTGAATTTAGTTTCACCAAACAAGATGGTTCCTCCCCGCCTATATTGGAATTGGACCCCGTTACCGGAGACCTGATATGGGATGCCCCAGGTATAGCCGGCCAATACAATGTTGCCTTTAGAATAGAAGAGTGGCGGATGGTTGCAGGTGAATGGACTAGAATCGGTTATGTTTTGCGTGACATGCAAATTATCATTGAAAACACAGACAATCGTAGACCTGTATTAATCATGCCGGATGATATTTGTGTAGAAGCAGGCACTGAAATAACTGAAATTTTTCAGGGTATGGATCCTGATGGGGATCCCATAAAGATCGAGGTATTTGGGGATCCGATAGAAATCACCTCTTCGCCAGCTACCTATAGTCCCATCGCCACCTTCCAATCTTCTCCTGGAATTGTCAATTTTAACTGGCAAACAGTCTGTAACCATGTAAGGGCGCGTACTTATCAGGTGAGGGTAAGAATAGCGGATGATCCGGATTCTGGCCCCTCTTTGATTGACATCAAAACATGGAACATTACGGTAGTGGCTCCTCCTCCAAGTTTCTTTAACATTGAACAACAGCAGGGAAGATCAGTAAACTTAGAGTGGGATCCTTATGTATGTGCGAATACAGCTGAAACAATGCAAGTTTGGCGTAGGGTCAATAGTGACAATTATGAACCTGATTCTTGCGAAACAGGCATTAGGCCAGGCTATGAATTGGTGGGCACCACATCTATGGATGAGGTAGCATTTGTAGACGACAATGACAATATGGGATTAAGCCCGGGAAACACCTATTGCTACCGGCTTGTAGCTGCCTTCCCAGCTCCCAGAAGTGGGGAAAGTTATGTCTCAGATGAAATTTGTATTACAATAGACGTTGATGTGCCACTCATCACCAACGTCAGTGTAGAAAAAACCAGTACAGAAGAGGGAGAAATTTTAGTAAAGTGGACGCCTCCTTATGATATTGATCCAATATTGTATCCTGGCCCATACACCTATGAGTTGATTCGAAGTCAAGGATTTACAGGAACAAATGACCGTACTACATTAATCACAACGAGTGATACGGTGTTTACTGACACCAATATTAACACGGAAAATCTCGTTTACAATTACCAGGTAATTCTCCTCTCTCAGGGAGTGAAAACAGATTCCTCCAATACAGCCTCCTCAGTTCGTCTAGATCCCACTATCATCAATGAGGCCATTGAATTGAATTGGGATTTTGTTGTCTCCTGGAACAATGAGGTAGCGAAATATCCTCATTTGGTATACCGGAACAGAACAGACCCCGGAGCCAATGATGTAGACAACTTTGTATTAATAGGTGAGGTGGATGTGACCCAGGATGGTTTTGTCTTTTTGGATGATGGAAGTCACAATGGCATCCCTCTGGATACTGAAAAAGAGTATTGCTACTATGTAATCACCAATGGAGATTACAATTTAGATATTTTGGAATATCCTCTTGCGAATAAATCACAAATCGTCTGTGCAAAACCTGATGATGACAGGTTGCCTTGCCCTCCGGTGCTTTCCTATGAAGGGCCTGAATGTGAAGCTTTCCTAGCAGACAAGCCATGTAATTTTAGCGACTTCTATCATGACCTAAGTTGGGTACCAGACTTCTCTGGGAATTGTGATACAGAGTTAAATGGCTACAAAGTTTATTTTTCAGAAACCGGAGAAGAAGGCAGCTTTAGCTTCGTCAAAGATGTATCTGTAATAAACAATGAAACAAGAATAGATGGATTAACCGATTTAAAAGGCTGTTATTACATCACGGCCATCGACCGCTCAGGCAATGAAAGTGCACCAAGCAATATCGTTTGCATTGACAATTGTCCATACTATGAATTACCGAATGTCTTTACACCAAATGGAGACAATGTCAATGAAACTTTCCAGGCTTTTGACAACCCTTATGCCAAATGCCCTAGATTTGTTGAAGCCGTAGACATAAAGATTTATAACAGGTGGGGTGTATTGGTTCATGAATACAATAGCAAACAAGCTTCCGAAAATAATATTTACATCAATTGGGATGGAAAAGATCAAAGTGGAAATGAGCTTCCTGCCAGTACCTATTATTATGAGGCAATCATTATTTTCGATGTAATGGATGTAAATCTAAGACAGAAAAAAGTCAAAGGAACGGTACAACTTTTAAAATAAGAATAAAGCTAACGGTCAAATGACCATCTCTTTATGTCAGCAGGATTTAGACACCTAAATAAACCCGTCATTGCGAGGGGCAAATAGGAATGTCATGGGTTAACAGTGACAAATAGTCCCGAATCAATCCTTGAACTAAAGCAGCTTGCTTCGTCGTGCCTCCTCGCAATGACGTACAATTCGGCCTTTGCTTTCCAATCGTCATTGCGAGGAACTGAAGTAAGAATTACCCATTACCGATGAGCATTTGTCCCGAAGCAATCCTTTAACCAAAACAGAGATTGCTTCGTCGTACCTCTTCGCAATGACGTCGAATTCTGAAGCAATTTCTTAAACCAAGATTGATTCCTCATTCCTTCACACAGTGAAGGATAGTAACGTAAAGTCCCGTGGCAATTGGTCTAGTTGCCTAAACCCGTCATTGCGAGGGACAAGAAGAAGTGCTATTCTTTATCGATACCTAGAAGTCCCAAAGCAATCCTTGAACTAAAGGAGATTGCTTCGGCGTGCTTCCTCGCAATGAGGTAGCGAGTCGTTGCGTTACGATGCAATCCGCCAATTAATATCTCTGTAAGAATAGGCTCTCCAGCTAATAATTGAGCCTACTCATTTTTTTGTTTATCTTTGAGGCTTTATTTAAAACTTGAATCAATTACAATGGTAGCCTATATGTTTCCGGGCCAAGGAGCCCAATTCCCAGGTATGGGAAAGTCACTTTATGAAAGCAATTCAGAAGCCAAAATGCTTTTTGATCAGGCCAATGAAATTCTTGGCTTTCGCATTACAGATGTCATGTTCGATGGCACAGCAGAAGCACTAAAGCAAACAAATGTAACCCAACCGGCAGTTTTCCTTCATTCTGCAATAGCCGCTTTAACAGCCCCTGATTTTCATCCGGACATGGTAGCGGGACATTCATTGGGAGAGTTTTCTGCCTTAGTAGCCAACAAATCCCTGCAATTTGAGGATGCTTTAAAACTAGTTCATCAAAGGGCATTGGCCATGCAGGAGGCTTGTGAGATCAACCCATCTACCATGGCAGCTATTCTCGGATTGTCTGATGAGAAAGTGGAAGAAATCTGTGCTTCGATAGAAGGTCATATAGTTGTGCCTGCCAACTACAACTGTCCTGGTCAGTTGGTAATATCTGGTAGCTTAGAGGGCATCCAAATCGTCTGTGAAAAACTAAAAGAAGCTGGTGCCAAGCGCGCCTTGCCATTGCCTGTAGGTGGCGCCTTCCACTCTCCATTGATGGAGCCAGCCAGGCTTAAATTAGAGGCTGCCATTAACTCCACCACTTTTGCAAACCCCATTTGTCCGGTTTATCAAAATGTAAGCACCACAGCAGTTACCGAGGTTACGGCCATCAAAACAAACCTGATTGCTCAACTTACGGCACCAGTAAAATGGACCCAGTCTGTGCAAAACATGATCAAGGATGGCGCCACGCTTTTCATAGAATGTGGACCTGGAAAAGTATTGCAAGGTTTGGTAAAAAAGATCAACAATGAAGTAGAGACCAAATCGCTCGATTAATTCAGGCAAACTAATTTCTGCTAGCAGAAACAAATTGAGTCTATCTTTGATGATGAAGTTAGACTCAATTTTTATTTTTTATACTTAGGTAAATTTCAGTATCAGTAGTAGTCAAAAATTTTACGCTCAACAGCTTGAGTTCCGAAATACAAATCATTTGTGATTTCTTCAATTAATCTATCATTCAAATCATATTTGTATTCAAACGCGGGTCGATACTCTGGGCTTATTATTTTTAAGGATCTGGCTATTAATAAATCTCTTTCATTGTAAAAATATTTATACCGATAAAAGGGATTTTCCATTCCCCATTCCCGGAAATGTTCTTCTCTGATCTTTCTGTCCTCTTCATCATTGTAGTAATATTCGTACAATTCAAAAATTTCATCATCCCCTCGACGGTAAGTGATTTTTCTACCCAGATCATCAAATTCAAAGCGTTCATATTCTTTAAACTTTCCATCTCTGCCCTGCTCCACTCGTATGGTCCTCCCATCATCTTCATAAAACCGTTGAAAATCAAAATCGAAAAATAGCCCCTCAGCTCCTGACCCAAATACACTCGTGCGGTTTAATGCTCCATTTTCTAAGTATTCATTTAAATAGACCCTAGTCGTATCAAAGTCTTTAATACGAACTTTGAGTAACTCTTTACCCGCTTCATCATAATAAAAATCGGTTCTGGACTGAAGCGTCTGTGGACCATAATAAAAAAATTCAGCTTTTAACTTCCCTTCTGGTGTGGCCAAAGGCCCATTGAGCACTTCATTCAATCGAATCAGGTTCTCGTTTATTGGAACGGGGAGTTCTGGAGGCTCGGGATCACTACAGGCAATAATCAAGCTGAACCCAATACAAATATACCATATGGCTACACGCATAAGCACTCGACTTTATTCATTTAACGAGTAACCAAAAGTAATATTATGCTTGTACAATAAAGTAAACTCGAGCTGTACCCCACTTTGCTATCAATAGCAGGAGCTTCCATATAGCACATAAGTATCATTAAAATCCTTTGGCATTTACATACAAGTTTAGGTTAATCACTCCAGGGTTTCACCTTCAACTTGTCCTCACATTCTTCCATTAAAGCCTTGGATGACTTTTCCATCTGTGGATGTACAAAGTCGGGTAAAACTTCGGCCAAAGGCACGAGTACAAAATTTCTTGAAGCCAAATGAGGGTGTGGTACTTTCAGCCTTTCGGTATTAATTATTTCATTGTCAAAATACAGAATATCGATGTCCATCGTTCTATCCCCCCATTTCAAGACACGTTCTCTGCCCAATTGATTTTCTATTTTAAGAATAAATTCCAAACAATTAATGGCACTTAGGCTGGTATTCATAACAAGCACTTGATTGAGATAGGTCGCTTTTGAATTCCCTCCCCAAGCTGCTGTTTGATATATTGATGATTCCTTCACAAGGCTCATTTGTTGGGCAAGAAGATTACTTGCTTTATTTAACAAAGAAAGTCTATCTCCCATATTTCCCCCTAAACCCAATACCACCTGATGCATAAAGAATTAATTAAATCAAAATCAACAGTTTTGTGAAAAATAGGTTAATTTTGAAGATTATAAAACGAGAATAAAGATATGAAATTTTTAAGCAATGTATTGGCTGTCATTGTTGGATTGCTGATTTTCTGGGTAGTTGGTTTTTTCCTGCTTGCCGGATTAATCGCTATTAGTTCCAGTGGTGATCAAACGGAAATTGAGGAAAATTCAGTTTTACATATTAAACTCAATGGCATCCCAATTGTAGAAAGTACTCCAGACGATGACATTGGTTTACCTCCATTGCCTTACTTAGGAAACACGACCACTATAGGCCTTAATCAAATCATAAAAGCCATTCGTACTGCCGCTGAAAACGACGACATTAAGGGTATATATCTCGAAAGCGGTATGCTTTCCGCTGGTCAGGCACATATTTTAGAAATAAGAAATGCGCTGAATGCATTTAAAGAGCGTGGGAAATTTATTGTTTCTTACTCTGAATATTATTCCGAACCAGGCTATTTTCTTTCTTCTGTAGCAGATGAGATTTACCTCAACCCAATTGGGGACATTGAGTTTAACGGGTTTTCCAGTGCCCCCATTTTCTTTAAAGGTTTATTCGAAAAGCTGGAGATCGAGCCAGTTATTTTCAGGGTTGGTGAATTTAAAAGCGCCATTGAGCCATTCATTTTAGACAAAATGAGCGAAGAAAACCGTCTTCAAACCATGACCTATTTAAATGACATGAATACGGTAATGGTTGAGCAGGTAGCCAATAGCCGCAACCTGGAAATTGAAAAAGTAAGGGAAATCAATGATGGCATGTTGGTGAGAAACGGACAAGATGCCTTGGATTACAAATTAATTGATGGCCTTTGGTACGACGACCAGGTGGTAACACGCTTAAAGGAAAAACTAGAGATTTCTGAAGAAGACGAAGACATCAATACCATAGGCATTATGGCCATCAATCAGTCCGCCAAATCTAAGAACAGACTTTCTCAAAACACCATTGCCTTGATCATAGCAGATGGTGAGATTGTAGGTGGAGAAGCCCAAGATCAAATTAGCTCTGACCTCTTTCTAAAGGAGATCAGGAAAGCAAGGAAAAATGAAGATGTGAAAGCAATCGTAATAAGGATCAATTCACCAGGTGGATCTGTGGTCGCATCTGAGGTAATCTGGAGAGAGCTTTCTGAGGCCCAAAAGGAAAAGCCTTTAATCGCTTCCATGTCCAATTACGCTGCCTCAGGAGGGTATTATATTGCCGCTCCAGCGGACACAATAGTTGCGTACCCGAATACCATTACTGGGTCCATAGGCATTTTCGGGCTGTGGTTTAATGCCAAAGGGCTATTGAACAACAAACTAGGTATTACTACTGATGAAGTCAGTACTGGTACCTACTCTAACCTACTAGACCCTTCCAAAACAATTTCTGAAGCAGAAAAAGCCATCATGCAGAAAAAGGTAGAAGAAGGTTACGACACTTTTATCAGCAGGGTTTCGGAAGGGAGAAACATGAGCCGGGAGCAAGTTTTAGCCATCGCTGGCGGTAGGGTTTGGTCTGGGGAAAAAGCCAAAGAAAATGGTTTGGTAGATGTTCTTGGTGATTTCGACGATGCCATAGAAATTGCCGCTAATAAAGCTGGGATTGCGGATGATTACAGATTGGTCGTATATCCAAAGCAAAAAAGTGTTTTAGAACAGTTAATGGAGGATTTGGGTAGTGACGTTCAAAGCACCTACCAACGCATCAAATTGGGTTATTCTTATGAGATTTTCAACACGCTTGAAAAAATCGAAAAACTACAAGGAAGAATGGTTCTATTACCTTTTCAATCAGAAATAAAATAATCAGTTATAAAAATGAATATTTTCACCATTTCAGGGTTAAAATTGCCAAATTTCAATCTTTCAAGTTTCAAGTTTCCGGTAATTCTTTTGATGTTTACTTTTCTTCAGGCCGAGACTTCATTGGCTCAAGAAACCTATAATATAGCTACATATAATATTCGCTACGCCAATCCCAATGACGAGGGGAATTTATGGGAGGATCGAGCGCCACATCTAATCAACCTAATCCATTTTCATGAAATGGATATCATAGGAATTCAGGAAGGGCTGTTTAACCAACTTGAAATGATCAAGGAAGGACTAGACTTTCCCTATATAGGTGTGGGAAGAGATACTGGAAAGAAGGAAGGCGAATTTAGTGCTGTTTTTTACAACCCTGAAAAATTCAAGCTTCTCGATCAAAACACCTTTTGGTTATCGCCTACTCCTGAAAAACCTTCCAAAGGCTGGGATGCCTCCTTAAACAGAATTTGTACCTGGGGTAAATTCAAAACAGAAAAGGGGCAAGAATTTTATGTGTTCAATGTACATTACGACCATAGGGGTCAAAAAGCCAGAGAAGAAAGCAGTAAATTAATAATCCAGAAGATTCAAACGATAAATACACAAAATCTTCCCTGCATTTTAACAGGGGATTTTAATGTAGAAGACGACAATCCAGCGTACAAAGAAATCATAAAGGATGGCAGTATGAAGGACAGTAAAATGGAATCGAAAAAGCCTCCCTACGGACCCCTGGGCACTTTTACTGGTTTCAAATGGGACATGCTCCCTGAAAAAAGAATTGACTACATTTTTGTAAACGATGGTGTTAGCGTCATTCATCAAGGTACCCTATCAGACAATTACGGAAAAAAATACCCTTCCGATCATTTCCCGGTAATGGTGAAAGTTCACCTTGGTAATAAATAATCTTCCACCTTTTCCTTCACTTTTCCTTTGCATAAAATATAACTTTTGGTAATCCTTCGCATAAAGGTGCTCCAAAAAGTATAATTGTATTATTTTTGCACCTCAAATTGATTAGATAATGGCACTACCTACCAAATATACACCCGCAAGCATTGAATCAAAATGGTATCAATATTGGATGGATCACGGAATGTTTCATTCCGAGCCTGACGCCAATAAAGAACCTTACTCAATAGTAATCCCCCCACCCAATGTTACAGGCGTACTCCATATGGGACATATGCTCAACAACACCATTCAGGACATCCTAATTCGAAAAGCGAGAATGGAAGGTAAAAATGCTTGTTGGGTACCAGGTACTGACCATGCTTCTATAGCCACTGAAGCAAAAGTAGTGGCCATGCTAAAGGAACAAGGGATCGAAAAAAAATCGCTTACCAGAGAATCATTTCTAACCCACGCTTGGGAATGGAAAGAAAAATATGGCGGCATAATCCTTGAGCAACTAAAAAAACTAGGTGCTTCTTGTGATTGGGAAAGGACCCGTTTCACCATGGACAAGGACCTTAGTGAAGCAGTGGTCAATGTATTTGTAGACTTACACAAAAAAGGTAAAATATACAGGGGAATTCGGATGGTAAACTGGGACCCAAAAGGACGTACCGCTTTATCTGATGACGAAGTAATATTTAAGGAGATTCCTTCCAAACTTTATTATATCAAATACAAAATAGAAGGCGAGAATGAATACCTAACCATCGCTACTACCAGACCTGAAACAATAATGGCGGATGTGGCAATTTGTATTCACCCAGAGGATGCTCGTTTTTCTCATTTAAAAGGAAAGAAGGCAGTGATTCCATTGATCAACAAAGCCATCCCTATCATTGAGGATGACTATGTAGACATGGAATTTGGAACTGGTTGTTTAAAAATCACCCCTGCTCACGACATTAATGATTACGAAATAGGCATAAGACATCAATTGGAAGTAATCGATATTCTTAGCGATGACGGTACATTGAATGAAAAAGCCCAATTACTTGTCGGAGAGGATCGATTTATAGCCAGAAAAAAGATTGCCAAATTATTAAAGGAGGCGGAACAATTAGAGAAAGAAGAAGCCTATACATCCAATGTGGGCCATTCAGAACGAACTGATGCTGTGATTGAGCCAAAACTATCCATGCAATGGTTTATGGCGATGGAACAAATAACACAACCTGCCCTAAAAGCAGTTATGGATGACAGCGTGAAGCTATTCCCGCCTAAATTCAAAAACATGTACAAAAGTTGGATGGAAAATGTCAGGGACTGGTGCATTTCCCGTCAACTGTGGTGGGGCCATCGTATACCTGCATTTTATCTACCCAATGGCGAATACGTAGTTGCTGCTTCGATAGAAGAAGCAGTGATACTGGCCAATCAAAATCATGCGGGTCATTTCACTGCAGCTGACTTAAGACAAGACGAGGATGTTTTGGACACCTGGTTTTCTTCCTGGCTATGGCCCATCTCGGTTTTTGATCCAAATTTCTTTAAAACAGGTAAAAAGAACGAAGATCTTGCCTACTATTACCCAACAAATGATTTGGTTACGGCACCTGAGATTTTGTTTTTCTGGGTAGCAAGAATGATTATAGCAGGCTACGAATACACTGGTGAGAAACCATTTCAGAATGTTTATCTGACCGGTATCGTGAGGGATAAATTGGGTAGAAAAATGTCCAAATCCCTTGGCAATTCTCCCGACCCGCTAGCATTGATAGAAAAATATGGTGCTGATGGCGTTAGGACAGGCATGCTTTTTAGTAGTCCTGCTGGGAATGACCTTCCTTATGATGAAAAATTAGTAGAGCAGGGAAGGAACTTCTCTAATAAAATCTGGAATGCCTATCGTTTAATCGATGGATGGGAGGTAATCGAGAAAGATGAAAGCACCAATCAGACAGCAATTGACTGGTTTGAAAACCGTTTAAACCAATCCCTCGCTGAAATCGCTGATCATTTTGACAAGTTCCGTATTTCAGACGCCTTAATGTCCGTTTACAAACTTATCTGGGACGACTTCTGCTCTTGGTACCTGGAAATGGTCAAACCTGAATATCAAGCGCCTATTGACAAGAAAACAAAGGATAAAACCATTGTCCTTTTCGAAAACCTCATGAAGGTATTGCACCCATTTATGCCATTTATTACCGAAGAGCTTTGGCAACAATTAGGAAAAAGAAAAGATGGTGAAGCACTGATGTTATCAGAGTGGCCTCAAACCGGACCTTTTGACAACAAAACCATTGAGGAGGCTTCAAAAATATTTGAAATAGTATCGCAAATACGAAACGTAAGGGCTTCAAAAGGAATCTCTCCTAAAGAAGCATTCGAACTTACGATCCATACAAACGATCAAGAATTATACACCAAGTACGAAACAATCATCTCTAAACTAGCCAATATAAGCGCAATCCAGTTTGGGGAAAACGTGGCCAATGCTGTAAGTTTCGTAGTGAAATCCGATGAGTTTTTTATTCCTTTGAATGAGAAAATCGATCTTGAGCAAGAGCGAGTGAATCTTCAAAAAGAACTGGATTACACTTTAGGCTTCTTAAAGACGGTATCAAAGAAATTACAAAATGACAAATTTGTAAACCATGCTCCAGAAGCAGTTGTCGCAAGGGAAAAGAAAAAGATGGAGGACGCCATATCTAAGGTCAAAGCCTTGGAAGATAACATCAAAAAACTAGGCTAATTAAGCACAGGAAAAGCTGTGCTATAACCTTTCAGTATAGGTTATTCAAAGCCGCCCTACAGTATAAAAGAGCCTAGAATTATTTTAGCCCGGATTGTGAAATAATGTATTTATTTCACAATCCGGGCTAAACAATTTTTATCCTTTAAAACTAAGGCTACAATCTCTCTATTTAACTGTCCTAAAAGTTCTATCGTAGAGTGCTATCGATTCATTTATTATGCGCTTAGCGTCCTCTTTACCAAGAAAATCTTCCACTTTCACTTCCTTATTTTCGAGTTTCTTATAATCCTCAAAAAAGCGATGTGTTTCCTTCATAAGGTGAGGAGGAAGTTCAGAAATATCCTCATAATAATTCACAGACTGGTCATCAGCCGCTACAGCGATGATTTTATCATCCGCTTCCCCTCCATCAATCATTCGCATCACGCCAATAACTTTTGCTTTGACGAGTGTCATCGAAGGGATGTCAATTTGGGATATAATCAATATATCAAGGGGATCATGATCCTCACAAAATGTTTGAGGGATAAAACCGTAATTGGCAGGGTAATGCACCGCTGAAAACAGTACACGATCCAAAAGTAACATACCTGATTTTTTATCAAGTTCGTACTTACCTTTACTTCCTTTGGGTATTTCTATTACTCCCGTTACGTAATCTGGTGAGTCTGGCCCAATACTCACATCATGCCAAGGATTAATCATAAAAAAACATTTTTTTAATAAAACTGATGGTGCAAATTACCTCCATTTTATATCTCAACAAAGAATTTTGGAGAATATTAATAGGATTTCAGGATATTCAGGCATGCCATACAATATAATATTGCGAGTTCCCGCCTATTTTAAACCTAAACAGGTTTCCCTTCACTGATCTCCCTGTTAATTTCATAAAATCAATACTCTAACAAGTCAGGCAGGTGAACATGGACTTTCGTCCCAATTTTATGCACAGAATCGAGTATTACATGGCCTTTTAGTTGTTCAATTGACTCTTTCACCATGTAAAGTCCAAGACCAGACCCTACATTTCTTTGAGTGGCTCGGTGAAACAAATTAAAAACATCGTCTTTATGTTTGTCTTCAATACCTATCCCATTGTCAGAAACCTCAATCATTGCCCCTTTAGGATTAACTTCAATATTGATTTTAATCCATTTGCCAGGCTCATCCTTCTGAAATTTGAAGGCATTACTGAATAAATTATTAAGAATCACCCTGATCTTTGATTCATCAGAATGAAACATATCTTCCTGGTCAATTGACAAAAACACTTCTATCCCGTTCAGGTTCCATTTCAACTTGTATTCATCCAGCAATTGCTTAAGAATGTCTTTAAATTTTATGGTGACTACTTTATTTTCAATTTTTGTTGACCTATAAAAATCCAACATCTTATAAATAAAATCATCTAGCTTCAAAGTCGCAGAATCAATCATTTCAAAGTACTCAATTATACCTTGATCCTTCACTTCCATTTTTGCCAGTTTGGATATCCCTGATATACTCATCAGTGGACCGCGTAACTCATGTGACAAACTGTATACAAACTGGTTCATCTCAGTATGTAGCTTCTCCAGTCGATTGTTTTTTTCTTTTAGCTCTTTTCTTGCATCATAGATCTCTGATGCATTTAAAATGGCATTTTTGATTTGCTCAATGTTCCAGGGTTTATCAATAAATCGATAAACTTCCCCCCTATTGATTGCATCAATAACGCTTGTGATATCAGAGTATCCTGTTAAAAGAATCCGAATTGGATCAGGATTAATTTCAACCAGCTTCTCAAAAAATTCAACCCCAGTCATACCAGGCATCCTTTGATCCGCTATAACAACTTGAAATTCATAGTTCTTAGCAAGAATCAATCCATCTTCAGCATCTATTGCTGTTTGTACTTTAAACTCTTTCCTCAAGGCTGCCTTAAATGAATTTAGATTATTATCTTCATCATCAATGTACAGCACCTCAATCCGCTTCTTCATCTGTTATCCTTTTTGGTTAACCGGCAATTCGATATTAAATACCGTCCCTACATTCAGCTCAGAATCCACCGTTATGGAACCTTTATGATTCTCAATGATTGTATAAACTATAGAAAGGCCCAGACCAGTTCCTTGACCAACTGCTTTAGTTGTGAAAAATGGCTCAAATATCTTCTCCTTCACCTTATCAGGCATCCCGATTCCATTGTCCTTAATTTCAATTCTAACCATACCCTCTCTAAAGAAAGCATTGATCGTAAGTTCAGGCTCTCTTCCTTCAATAGGATGGTCAAGAAGAGCATGAATAGCATTGCTAATAATATTCATGAAAACTTGGTTGATCTTCCCCGCCAGACATTCTACCATTGGGATATCTTCATAATTCTTGGTTAACTTAATCACCCCAGTCATAGTACTATTAAGTAGAATCAATGTACTATCCAGCCCTTCACGAAGATCAACTTCCTTTACATCTTGTTCGTCCACTCTAGAGAATAGTTTCAGTCCACGCACTATCTCAACAGTCCTTTTAGCCCCATCTTCCATTCCATTAAGCAATTGCTCAACTTCCTCTAATAAGTAATCGAACTCAATATCTTCTTCCATCTCATCAATCTCCTCTTTACTTTCCGCAGTAAATTCCAATTTTCCTTTTTCCCTATAAACATCCATCAATTCTAAAATGTCTTTAAGGTCACGTTTTAAAGGCGAAATATTTGAGCTTACAAAATTTATTGGATTATTGATTTCATGTGCGATTCCTGCAGTCAATTGTCCCAAAGAAGCCATTTTTTCTTGATTGACAAGTTGTGTTTGGGTGTTTTGAAGATTCTTCAAGGTCAACTCCAATTCCTCGGTCCTGGACTTTACCATGTCCTCCAAGTAAATGTTTTGCTCCTTTATTAGCCTTTCATTTTCTTTGACAGCTTCAAGTTTATCTAATTGCTCTTCCTCTTTTTCCTTTTTCAAGATATTGATTTTATCAGCCAGTGCAAAAGAAAGCAATAATGCTTCAATGGCCGTACCCGCAAGTAATGGTGCATTGGCATAAGAACCTAAATTTATAATCATTAGGTTATGGAGTATTAGCACAACCAGCCCAATCAAAAGAAAGCTCCAAGCCAATAAAAAGAAATAAGCAGACCTGAAACCACCCCGTGCGGCTATTATTCCAATAGTGAAAAAACAGACAACAAAAATAAGCCCGTTTAAATCCATCATGGAATAACTTATTTCGATAAAGCCCATTAGCCAAAGGACCAATGAAATCACATAGGACAATGGGATTAGGTAAAGATATTTTTCAAATCTTGGGACATATTCATCTGTTTTTAAGAACAGCTGAATAAAAGGAATCACAAAAATACTGGACAATGTAGTAAACCCTATGATACTTACCTCATACAGGAATACGTTCTTTTGAAGCAAAAAGTAAGAATGTCCAGATATGGAGAGCTGTGCCAGCGCTATAAATAATATATAGAAACAATAAAACAAATAGACCCTATCCTTAACTGCGAAATAAAGTATTAGGTTATAAAGAAAAAGTGCAATCATTATCCCAAAGTAGAAACTTATGATAATGAGGCGTAAACTATAATTCTCATAAAAAGAGGAGTAGGGATAAATAAATGCCTCAAACTTTAAGGGCACTTTAGATTTCACCCTTACAATAACTAATGAACTTAAATCATTCCCTAGCTCAATATTGAAATATGGATTTGGGTTCTTCAAGGAGTTTTGGCTTTTCACAACAGTGCCTGCCATTTCTTTATAAGCCAATTTTCCGTTTGCCTTAAAGCGGTACATTTCAACCACTCTAAAAGATGGATTACTGATTTCAAGAAAGTAAATGCTGTCTTGATTTAACCAGCCAAAATCTTTTAGATCAAGTTTTACGAATAAATTCTTTTTAACTACCCCAAGGTCCACTCCTCCCTGGACTATGGAGTCGAAATCATCAATATCTAAATCCTCAACAATTGAATCTCGATCTCCTAGAAAATAGGCGTAATTGTTAAAACGTAAATCATCATCCTGTTTTACCATTCCTAAAAAATAAATGGTTGGCAAAATCACCACCAATAAAAGTAGCACTGTTAAAGCTGCATACTTAAAATAAGGACTAATGTTATTCATTTTCCGGCTTTGGGATTTGAAGTTCAAACTGTAATTCCATTTCCCCTTTAGGACCACTCTCTACAGTATTAAAATTTATTTTATTCCTTAACTCAAAAATATAGTTCCTTTCCGTTTCCTGGGCATGAGACAACTCCGCAATATCATTAATCTCTAATGCTGTAGCAATCAATCCTTCTTTTGGATAATAGAATGACCCTTTATCTCCAAGAACGGAAATAATTTCATATCCAACACTCTTGGAGATACTCAATGTCACAGGAGAACTTAAACCAAAAAGTTTTTTTAAATTCAACTGGGGTAGAATAGCTATTCCAACCCTCACTAAATAGATACTTCCAATCCCATATCCTGCAACCTCTCGGCTATTCCACAAACCACAATATTCGGCTACTTCCAGGTCTTTGAAATCTGCAAGATACGCCATTATATTTGGATCAATTTCTCTGATTGCCATTTCAAAGGGCAATGGAAAATTTTCAGTTCTAAGCTGAATCCTACCTCCACCTAATATCCTTTGATCATCCATAGATTCAAAAAGAATTAGGTACACATGAGGATTTAAAGCCCATGACCTATCGGCAGATGTTACTTTAGTAATTCCATAAGATTCTAGAACCTTATGGTGACCAAAAATATATTTTTCGGTAGCATCGACATCATCAATGGCCCTAACTATCCTAACTCTAACTTTCATTAAAATCGATTATCTTGTCCAGATCAACATAAAACCTTCCTGAATCTACTTTTTGATTCAGAAGCAACAGCCTTGCATAATGACAACAAGCTGCCCCACCTAAAAACACAGAGGATGCGAGCTGCGGCCATGATGTTATGGTTTTCCCTAGTTCAGAAAAACTAAATTGCACCCTTGGGGAAAGGTTATCAAATTGTAACAGAGACATCATAATCTCCTTGGCATGCTCTTGCAACTTATTCATTAACTCACTTTCGGAGCCATATTCGGTCAATAATCCATGAAAAATCAATCTTTCCGGTTCTAAATCAAACCTTTCGATATCTATCATTCCACGGTCACTTGTATCCATCATTACGGGTATATTAAGTGCCTTTGCTTTGATTCTACTCAAAATTTTAATTGGCAAACTATCACATTCTTCAATCAATAAATCCATTTTTCCGTTTAAGTTAAAAAAATCATTGATATTATCCTCAATAATCCCCTCATTATATAATGTAACTTTTAAATAAGGGTCTATTTCAGCAATTTCTCTTGCTACTATCCATGATTTTTTCAAACCGATATTATAAACACCAGTTCTTATTCGATTCATATTACTCAAATCCAAGGTGTCAAAATCAGCTATTCTTATCTCACCGAAACACCTTTCCATCGCCAGACTTATCGCTACACTCTGACCAACTGACAAGCCAATAATTCCAATAATTTTTTTCTGAAGTAACTCCTGTTCCTCATCTGTGATTTTATAGCGGTTACGTATGGTACGTAATTTTACAAAATCTTTTTCCTCCAAAATTCGAACAGCAGTATGGCGCCAAGGAAAATAAACCCAAACCCCATTTTCAGACTCAGGTACTCCAGAATTAGAATAAAACTCGACCTTTTTTTCTACCGCCTCCTCGTGAGACAACTTTCTCTTAGGGTTTTGCGTTTTTATAAGTTCCGAAAGCTGTAATTCAAAAGAATCGAAAAACATTACTTTACCTGTTTCTTTAAGCTTTTTGAGGTCATTTTTATCCTTCTTATTTCTAGGTGAGAACATAACAGGCTTATAGGCCTGATTAAACTCATTTGTCTTAATTGAGTTTTCCATAAATATTAATAACTAAAAAAGGAGATACTGTAAGTGAGATACTGTAAGTAAAGTTATATTTTTGTAATTACAAATAGTCAAGTGAGAAGAATTAATTTGATATTTTTTGATTTTCGAGTTTAAATTTATTAATTTAAAGAATAAACTTTTGAATAAAAATATATTAAGTTTAAACTAGTGAATTATATTTGAAAAAGAGCGGTATTTTGCTTAAAATTAAAAATTCAATTTTTTATTCTTTGCAAATTATTGTGGTATTTCGAAACTTAAGGTATGGAAAATAATAAGGTCAGAATCCTCTATGTGGATGATGAGGTCAATAACTTGAAAGCGTTTAAGGCCACTTTTAGAAGAGAGTATAAGATTTTTTTAGCAGATTCTGCTGATGAGGGTAGAGATATATTGCTTCAGGAGGACATTGATATCATCATTACTGATCAAAGGATGCCCAAGGAAAATGGGGTTGATTTTTTGGAGTCAATTATCCCTATGCATCCAGATCCTATGCGTATTCTTTTAACAGGATATACTGACATTCAGGCAGTTATAGACGCTATTAACAAGGGAAAAGTATACCATTACCTTACAAAACCTTGGGAAGAAGACTACCTTAGAACGGTAGTAAAAAATGCTTATGAGGTTTTTTCACTAAGAAAAGAAAATAAACAGTTAACGGATAGTTTGCTAAAGGCAAATGATCAATTGGAGTTTCTCCTAAGACAGAACCTCCTTTCCTAGGTTAACTGATCTGACAGCATTTTTTAATATCTTGCGGCCAATAGTAGTTGTAATTCTTTGTGGGACATTTGAAATTTTCGGCCTAAATGTGCACTTGTGAGACTGCCTCGGTAGGTATAGACTCCTTTCATAAACCATTTATAATTAAACACCATTTCCTCAGGGCCTCCTATATCCGCCATTTGCAGCAGTATAGGCGTAAAGATATTGCTTAGCGAATAGGAGGCTGTTCTAGACACCCTTGAGGCAATATTGGGTACACAGTAATGGATAACACCATGTTTTTTAAACACTGGCTCGTTATGGCTAGTCATTTCTGCTGTTTCAATACATCCACCTTGATCAATACTTACATCTATGATAACGCTTCCTTCCATCATTTGGGAGACCATCTCTTCAAACACTACTATTTTTGACCTCCCTTTCTCAGCCCTAAGTGCGCCAATGACTACATCGGATTCTTTTAATGCCTGACCCAAAACATAATTGTCAATGGTCGATGTAAATACTTGTTGCCCAAGAACCTGCTTGATCCTTCTTAATTTATAAATTTGATTGTCAAATATTTTAATATTAGCCCCAAGACCTAAGGCAGTTCTGGCGGCATATTCTGCTACAGTTCCAGCACCAATGATAACTACCTGGGTAGGGGGAACACCAGTAATGCCTCCTAGGATCAACCCTTTTCCATCATTAACACTATTGAGGTATTCAGCAGCTACCAGCATCGCCGTGCTACCAGCTATTTCACTCATAGCCCTTACCACAGGCATACCTCCTACCTTGTCTTCGAGGTTTTCAAAAGCTACAGCGGTAATCTTCTTTTTATTCAATTGCTGGATAAATGCGGCTTTTTGTTTGCCCAACTGCAATGCAGAAATCAAACATGAACCTTGTCGCATGTATCCAATTTCAACTTCGGAGGGCGGTTCAACTTTTAAAACCACTTCCGCATCAAAGGCCTCCTCACTGGTATATACAACCCTTGCTCCTGCATCCGAATAATCCTTGTCAGAAAATTTTGATAATTTACCAGCGTTGGCTTCCACAACTACCCGCTGCCCATTGTTTACTAGCAAAGTCACCGCTTCGGGCGTAAGTACCACGCGTTTCTCTTGATCTGCGGTTTCTTTAGGTATCCCAATCAAAATTGGAGGACCTTTTCTTTTTAACCGTTCCATAGACTCCTGCGTGTATACCAAAGGCTCTTCGGCAATTTCGGTAAAACCTGTTTTACCTATCATTGATTGATGGTTTTAATAGCAATATTTCTTTTTCCAACGTCATCACTGTCAATCGTAATTAATGCAAAATTATCTGGTAAAAACATGGGTATTTTTTCTGCCCATTCCACAAAACAATAGTTGCCACTAGAAAAATATTCTTCTATCCCGAGCTCCAGGGCTTCTTCTGGATTTTCAATTCTATAAAAGTCAAAATGATACACAGGAGCTCCATGTTCACCTGTGTATTCATTGACTATAGAAAATGTGGGGCTGCTTACAGGGTCTGTGATATTGAGCTTTTCACAGACAGCTTTTATCAAAGTGGTTTTACCCGCTCCCATTGCTCCTTGAAAAACCCAAATCTTCAAATCCCTGCATAAATCTACGATTACCTCAGCAGCAATAGAAATTTCACTAATATGATCGCAATGTATTCTTTTCAATTAAAATTATTTTGGCTGCAAATGTACGATAGGAATAATCATTTCTTCCAAAGAGACACCTCCATGTTGAAAAGTATCTTTATAATAATTTACGTAATAATTGTAGTTATTGGGATAGGCAAAGAAATAATCCTCTACTGCAAATACGTAACTGGAAGAAATATTCAAACGAGGAAGCCTTGCTTCATCCGGATTGCCCACCTCAAATACTTTTCCAGATTCAAAATTAAGGTTTTTTCCTTGTTTATACCTTAAATTAGTAGTAACGTTTCGATCTCCTATGATTTTATAAGGTTTATTTACACGTTTGGTACCATGATCGGTTGTTACAATCACTTCCGCTCCTGCTGCACTTATTTTCTTAAAAAGCTCAAATAAGGAGCTATGTAGAAACCAGCTTATTGTCAAAGAGCGATACGCAGATTCGTCCGGGGCCAACTCTCTGATCATTTTCATATCAGTCCTGGCATGCGACATCATGTCCACAAAATTATACACCAAGACATTCAACTCATTTTTCATGAGGTTAGGAAACTGATCCAATACTGCTTTACCTTGATTGGTTTGCAATATTTTATTGTAGCTAGAGCGAATGGAAAGACGGTTCTTTTTTAGATTTACCTTCAAAAACTCCGCCTCATTGTTATTCTTACCCTCATCGGTATCTTCACCCTCCCATAAATCGGGATGAGATTTCGACATTTCAAGAGGCATCATACCACTAAACAAAGCATTTCTTGAAAAGGCTGTAGTGGTAGGCAATATACTATAATAAGTGCCATTTTCCTTAACCAAAAAGTAATCCCTCAATTGGGTTTCTATCATCGCCCATTGATCCAATCTTAAATTGTCAATCACGATAAAAAACAAAGGCTTGTCCGCTTTAATTTTCGGAAAAACATGCTTTTTCATCACCTGATGGGACAATACAGGTTTACTAGCATTAGGTACATTTAACCAATCCAGATAATTTTCTTTGATAAAACGTGCAAAGTTTGCATTGGCTTCCACTTTTTGAGTTTCCAGCACTTCCTGCATACTTTTGTTTTCCGTTTCATCTATTTCAAGCTCCCAGTAGGTAAGTTTTTTGTAAATGTCCGCCCATTCTTCATGGTCAATGGCATCATTGTAAGCCATACTTATATTCCTAAAATCCTGCTGATAGGAAAGGTTGGTCTTTTCACTGATCAATTGCTTGTTTTGAAGAATTTTCTTTACTGAAAGTAAAATTTGATTCGGGTTGATTGGTTTAATGAGGTAATCTGCAATTTTACCGCCAATAGCGTCATCCATTATATGCTCTTCCTCACTCTTGGTGATCATCACCACAGGAATTTGTGGTTTTATGGTTTTTATTTGCTGTAGGGTTTCAAGACCTGTCATTCCAGGCATCATCTCATCCAAAAATATCACATCAAAATTATCTTCCTCTACTTTTTCAACAGCATCTAAGCCGCTATTGACCGTAACAATGTCATAGCCTTTTTGTTGTAAAAATAATATATGTGGTTTTAGGAGATCGATCTCATCATCTGCCCATAATATTTTGAAATTTTGCATATCAATTGGTTTAATTCTTTTTTAGTTTAATTACTTTTGGCAAGATACCTCTATGAACAGGACATTGAAAAGTTATAAAATCATAAATGACCCAGTATACGGGTTTATCAACATTCCAAGTGAGCTGATTTTTGCCGTCATTGACCATCCTTACTTTCAAAGGTTACGTAGAATCAAGCAGCTTGGTTTGACAGATATGGTTTACCCGGGTGCTTTGCATACGCGGTTCCACCATGCCATCGGAGCGATGCACCTTATGAGCATCACTTTAGACCAACTTCGCAATAAAGAAATAGAAATTTCTGACATTGAATATGAAGCAGCTTTACTTGCCATCTTGCTTCATGACATCGGTCACGGCCCCTTTTCCCATGCATTGGAATCGATATTACTAGAAGGCCAGCATCATGAAACTTTGTCACTGCTCTTTTTCGACGAATTAAATAAGCAATTTCATGGCCAGCTTTCACTGGCTAGAAAAATTTTTGATGGAAGTTACGAAAGAAAATTCTTTCACCAACTTGTCTCCAGTCAATTGGATATTGATCGGCTGGATTATTTGCAAAGAGATTGTTTTTTTACTGGGGTATCTGAAGGCACAATAGGAGCTGACAGAATTATCAAAATGATGACCATCGTAAATGATGAGGTGGTGATTGAAGAGAAGGGAATATATAGCATTGAAAATTTCTTGAACGCAAGGAGGCTCATGTACTGGCAAGTCTACTTACATAAAACGACTGTTTGTGCTGAAAAAATGCTGATCAACTTGATTTTAAGAGCAAAGCAGCTGGGGCGCTCAGGCTATCCACTTCCAGGTTCTATTGAATTTATCGGTTTTTTGAAAAAAGACTTGCCCAATATAGAAAATACAAGTGCTCCAGGTTGGCTGGATGATTTTGCACAGCTCGATGATTTGGATATTTGGGGAGCGATTAAGCTTTGGAAGGATCTTGATGACCTGGTTCTAAGCCAAATTTCAAAAATGTTTTTGACTAGAAATTTATATAAAATTCATCTCAGCAATCAGCCATTTAATGGCTACGACATCTCTGATATGAGATCAAAAGTTCAAAAAAAACTAATGGTTTCTGATGAGGAATTAAACTATTTTTTCTCAGAAGGAGAAATAAGCAATTACGGTTATCTGAAGGAAAATAAAATTTTAATTTTAACAAAAAAAGGCGAAGTATTGGACGTAGCGACGGCTGCAGATTTGCCAAATATTAAAGCTATGAGTAAAATTGTTAAAAAATACTATGCTTGTCATGCTAAAAACATAACTTTACGTTAAAAATTAATTCATACCTAATGGAATTTACCATCGATCAAATTGCTCAACTTTTGGATGGAACTGTAGAAGGTGATGGTTCGCAGGTGATCAATAACCTGGAAAAAATCCAGGAAGGAAAACCAGGTAGTATAGGTTTCCTTTCTAATTTAAAATACGAAAAACACCTTTATAGCACCAATTGCTCTGCAATTATCGTTTCAAAGGACTTCGTGCCTCAAAAATCTTTTACGACGACATTGGTCAGAGTAATGGACCCTTATACTGCTTTTTCAAAATTGCTGGAAAGCTATTCGGAGCTCACCAAACCGAATCCACTAGGCATAGAAGAGCCAAGTTTTTTTGATAATAGCAGCTCCATAGGAGATGGTTTTTACCGTGGAGCATTTTCCTACGTAGGTAAAAATTGCATAATTGGGGAAAATGTTAAAATTTATCCTCAAGTATATATTGGAGACAATGTCACCATAGGCAACAACTGTGTTTTTCATCCCGGGGTGAAAATTTACGCACAAACAAAAATTGGCAACTACTGCGAAATCCATGGTGGAACAATTATTGGCTCAGATGGCTTTGGATTTACTCCACAGCCTGACGGCACCTATAATAATGTGCCTCAGCTAGGAAATGTCATCTTAGAAGATCATATTAGCATTGGGGCAAATTCCACCATAGATTGTGCTACTTTGGGAGCAACCTTAATTAAAAAGGGAGCCAAAATAGACAACCATGTTCAGATTGCCCACAATGTTACCATAGGAGAAAATACAGTTATAGCCGCCCAAGCAGGTGTTGCTGGCTCCACAATTATTGGGAAAAACTGCATTTTAGCAGGGAAATCATCAATTGTTGGACATATTGAGCTGGCCGACAACACTACAATAGGTGGCAATACAGGTGTGATGAAATCTATTATTGAACCAGGAACAACTTTATTTGGTTTTATTGGTTTTGATGTAAAAGCTTTCTTAAAATCCTATTCCGTTTTCAAAAAACTACCTTTACTTCAGGACAAATTAAGAGAGCTGGAAAAAAAACAATAAATTCGCAAACTGATTTGGTCCACCTCTAGTAAATAGTTATTTATTTTAATGAAAGTAAAACAGCATACCATAAAAAAACAAGTTACCCTGAACGGTGTAGGTTTACACACGGGAATTGTAGCTAATATGACCTTTTTACCCGCCAGCCCTAATCATGGCTATAAATTCCAAAGAATGGATTTGGAAGGTCAGCCTATCATTGATGCAGATGTGGACAATGTGGTAGACGTTTCTCGGGGCACTACCTTAGAACAAGGTGGCGCAAGAGTATTCACTGTCGAGCATGTTCTTGCAGCACTTGTAGGGATGGAAATAGACAATGTTCTTATTCAGCTTAATGGTCCTGAGCCTCCAATTTTAGATGGCAGTAGCATACAATTTATAAACATTCTTGAAGATGCTGGTCTTGAAGAACAAAATGCGTTAAGGAGATTTTTTGAAGTCCCGGAGAGCATTCATTACAAAGACAGTGCGAGAGAAGTAGAGATGGCAGCATTGCCACTCGACGATTTTAGGGTTACTGTAATGGTAGATTATAATTCTCCAGTATTGGGGAGTCAGCATGCTTCTATAACTGACATCAGCCAGTTTCGTAGTGAAATCGCTTCATGTAGGACATTTTGTTTCTTACATGAATTAGAGATGTTATACAAAAACAACCTGATAAAAGGGGGAGACCTTAACAATGCTATAGTAGTAGTGGACAGGGTTGTGGAAGAAGCTGAACTTGCCAGTCTTGCCAAGATGTTTAACAAGCAAAAGGTGGAAGTGAAGAAGGAAGGCATCTTAAACAATGTAGAGTTAAGGTATAAAAACGAACCCGCCAGACATAAACTTTTGGATGTGATCGGTGATCTTGCTTTAGTTGGACGTCCATTAAAAGCACAAATCTTAGCGGCAAGGCCCGGACATGCTGCCAATGTAGCTTTTGCGAAAAAAATAAAACGGGCAATGGAAAAGGCAGGCCCTATGCATATCCCGTATTATGATCCAAAATCGCCACCGGTGTTGGATATTAATCAAATAAGTAATATTCTACCTCATAGGTATCCTTTCCAATTATTAGACAAGGTCATATATCTGGATGATAAGGTGGTGGCAGGAGTAAAAAACGTCACCATCAATGAACCTTTTTTTATGGGGCACTTCCCTAATAATCCTGTCATGCCTGGCGTTTTACAAGTTGAGGCCATGGCTCAAACAGGGGGTATTCTCGTTTTGAGTACTGTTGAGGATCCTGAGAATTATTGGACCTATTTCCTTAGCATTGAAAACTGCAAGTTTAGAAAAATGGTTATACCTGGTGACACATTGATTTTCAAGTGCGAATTATTGAATCCAATCCGAAGGGGTATAGCAAAAATGAAGGGGGAGGCATTTGTAGGTAATGCCTTGGTATGTGAAGCCATAATGACTGCCAGCATTGTAAGAAAAGACGCATGATCAGTAAACTATCCGAAGTAAGTGAAAAGGCCCGTTTGGGAGAAAATGTTTCAATAGAAGCTTTCTCGTCTATACATCCTGATGTTGAAATTGGAGATGGTACATGGGTAGGCTCTAATGTAACGATCTATCCTGGAGCCAGAATAGGTAAAAATTGTAGGATCTTCCCTGGTGCTGTGATCTCTGCTATTCCTCAAGATTTGAAATTCAGTGGTGAATCATCTCTTGTTGAAATTGGCGACAATACTACCATCCGTGAATTTGTAACAATTAACAGAGGAACGGCTGATAAACAAACCACCAAAATAGGGCATGATTGCCTATTGATGGCTTATGTCCATATCGCTCATGACTGCCTGATTCAAAATCGTGTGATTATTGCCAACTCAGTGCAGGTGGCAGGACATGTGACAATCGATGACTGGGCTTTCGTAGGAGGAAGTAGTGCCATCCATCAATTTGTAAAAATAGGGATGCATAGCATGATTTCTGGCGGATCTTTGGTAAGAAAAGATGTGCCTCCATTTACCAAAGCGGCAAGAGAGCCGTTGAGTTATGCGGGGGTGAATTCTTTGGGATTGAGAAGAAGAGGCTTTGAAAGCAAAACCATAAGTGAGATTCAAGAAGTTTATCGGTTCCTATTTTTAAACAATTGGAACAATAGCCGGGCATTGGAAGAAATCGAGATAAATCTTCCTGCGACAAAGGAACGTGATGAAATAGTTAACTTCATTCGGTCATCAGAAAGAGGTGTAATGAAAGGATATATTCAGTAGTATGTTATCTGTAAAGCTGGAAGGGGGAGGAAAGAAATTTCAGCGTGAGTGGATATTCAGAAACCTGGACCTTGAATTTACCGAAGGCACAAAATCTGCTATTATAGGGAGTAATGGTTCTGGTAAATCTACATTAATCAAATGCTTATCCTCACAAATGCCTCTTACTGAAGGCAAGTTGAGCTTTACACTGAATAAAAAGGAAATTTTAGAAGAGAATATTTACAAACACCTGTGCATTAGTGCACCCTATCTGGATTTTCCAGAAGAATTTTCTTTAAAGGAATTTTTAAACTTCCATTTCAAATTCAAAAAACTTATAAATGGGTTGGATATTCCTCAATTAATAGAATTAATGTACCTTGAGAATTCCATTAATAAGCCATTGAATTATTTTTCATCTGGTATGAAGCAACGGCTGAAATTGGGGATTTGTTTTTTTTCTGACGCACCATTTTTGCTTTTGGATGAGCCTACCTCTAACCTCGATGAGCGAGGAATTAGCTGGTACCGGGATTTGGTTGATAAATACGGAAGCGAAAAGTGCTTGCTTATCGCCTCAAATGATAAAAGGGAATTTGATTTTTGTGAAAAAATTGTTTCAATTGAGGATTATAAACTAAAGCGAATACTTTGATAAAATTCGGAAATGATTAATTTTACTTTTTAAGGAGATGAATATGAGAACGCTAGTAAACAATTATTTAATTTTTATTTTGTTTGTGTTTGCAGCTTGTACGAGTAGTGAGCCAGAAGATCCAAAAAAAACGCCAGAAGAAATCGCTACCGAGCTGTTGGCAGGTGCGAATGGTAGCCAAACATGGTCCTTAGAAAATGGCGGATCGGTATCTAAGGATGGAGCTACGGTTACCAATGATTTTATTGGCCTTGAAATTCGCTTTATTGCCAACAATGCAGGTAAAACATATACTTCTATAAACAGTAACTTGCTTTTCGACACAAGTGGTAACTGGGCATTTTCAGGTGCCAACTTTGATAAAATTATACTTTCAGGAATACAGCCTGCTTCGAACAAAGAGATCTCCTTTACAAAAAATCAAGATAAATTACGTTTGGAATTTGTGGTTCCTGCACCTCAAAATGCCCGAGTAAATGCATTGGCAGGTTTTTATGTTTTCGATTTGACAATTATTAATTAAACAAACCCGATTTAATATGTTTAAATACCTCTTTACCCTTTGTTTCCTTTGTTCTTCAGCACTAATGGCTCAGGAAAAACAAGTAGTGGCAGTAGAAAAGGCTGTCTCAGAATTGGTAGATGCCATGGTTGCAGGTGATGCTTCCCGTCTAGAAAAAATTACCGATTCTGATTTAACCTATGGACACTCCAATGGATTATTAGAAAACCAAAGTGAATTTATTGAGGCCCTAAGTTCAGGCAACTCCAATTTCACTGAAATAAATATTGAAAATCAAACTGTAAATATCACCGGTAAAATTGCCCTGGTAAGGCATTTCTTAATTGGAAAAACACTCAATAAAGGAAGTGGTCCAGAACCAGTAAACCTTGGTGTTTTAACTGTTTGGCATAAAAAAGGAAAGTCCTGGGTTTTACTTGCTCGTCAGGCCTACAAAAGATAATTAGATGGGGAGGGGTGACAATTACTAGTGCTATTTAATCTTTAAACTGCACCAATGTTACCCCTGAGCCTCCTCTATCTGCATGTTCATCAGAAAACCCTGCTACCGAAGGGGTACTTCTAAGAAGATTCCTTGTAAGCTCCCTCAGAATACCGTCCCCTTTTCCGTGGATTACTTTTACATCATTGATACCCAGCATAAAGGCATCATCAACGAAATTTTGAACCAAGGTAAAAACTTCCTCGCCTCTTTTCCCTCTAATATCAAGGTTCGGTGAGAAATTCGCCATTTTAGAAGAGGTGTCATAGCTAATTCTTTTTTCTATAGCTCTCTTCTCCTTTTTCAGTGAAGTGTTTGATATCTTCTCCAATCGATTTAGGTTTACCGTAGATTTAAGGTCTCCAATGGTTACAGAAACCTGCTTTCCTTTAATCCCCAGCACTTCTGCTAATGCTCCATTGTCTTTAATTCTTACTTGATCACCTATACCAATGGCACCACTTTCCACCTTGATGGTTTCCTTCTGTTCAACAGGCTTTTTCTCTGGCTTTATCGCCGCTTTATGTGCATCCAGTTCTTTCCTAATTTGCTTGGTTGTTTCCTTATTGGCTTGAGACTCTTTAATTGAGCGGATGGTGTTCTCTATTTTTCGATTGGTATCATCTAGTAATACTTTGGCTTGCGTTTTGGCTTCATTTAAAATTACTTTTTGTTGACCATCTAATGTTGCTTTTAAGGAATTGTATTCTCTTAGCTTAATGGCTAGTAATCTGTCTTTCCGCTCTACCTCAGCCATCAGGTTTTCATACTTACGTTTTTCGCTTTCAACCTTGAGCAGTAGCTTATCATACCGCACCCTGGTTTCTCCAATTTGCGCTTTCGCATGAAGAACAATTTCTTCAGGTATTCCTATTTTACCGGCAATTTCAAAGGCAAATGAGCTTCCTGGCTTACCAATCTCTAGCTCGTAGAGGGGCTCAAGCCTATCTACATCGAACCTCATCGCTCCATTTACCATTCCCTGACTTTTGGATGCCAGTTGTTTTAGGTTGCCGTAGTGGGTCGTCACCAGGCCAAAAGCGCCCGATTTATTCAAAGCCACCAATAAGGCTTCAGCAATCGCACCACCAAACTGAGGCTCTGTCCCTGTACCAAATTCGTCAATAAAAAATATGGTTTTCTTATTGGCATAAAAGGTGAAGTGCTTCATGTTCATCAAGTGTGAACTGTAAGTACTCAAATCGTTCTCTATATTTTGTTCATCTCCTATGTCAATAAAAAATTGATCGAAAATGGCGCATTTAGATTTCGGCTCCATTGGAACGAGTATCCCGCATTGGAACATGTACTGTACAAGGGCAACCGTTTTAAGTGTAACGGACTTACCGCCAGCATTAGGGCCTGAGATTACCAATAACCTATTGTTAGGATCCAGGTTGATGGTTACGGGTACAATTTCTTTCTTCTGTTGCTTGAGCGACATTTCCAGGAGTGGATGCCTGGCTTTAAGCCAAGACATTTCTCTTTCTTTAACCATCTCTGGGTTTATGCCATTAATCTTAACAGCAAATTTTGCCTTCGCTCTAATGAAGTCAATCATCCCAAGAAAATAAAAAGCCCTTCTTAAGGTTGGAATATATTCTCTGAGTTCGTCAGTAAGCCTCATAAGGATTTTCTGAACTTCCCTCCGCTCCATGTACAGGAGATCTTTGATATCATTGTTGATGTCCAAAACCTCTGCTGGCTCAAGGTACACCGTTTGTCCTGTGGCCGATTCATCATGAATAAACCCTTTGATACGTCTTTTGTATTCAGCTAATACAGGAATGACCATTCTACCTCCTCTGATAGTTATAGATGCATCTTCAGGAGTAAACCCTTGGGCTTTTGCTGTCCTATAAATACTATCCAATACTTTCCGTATTCTATTTTCCTCGTAAGAAAGCTGGGTTCGGACAAGGTTCAATTCCTTGGAAGCATTGTCCTTCATTCTACCCTTGTCATCAAGTACTTTGTCTATACTAAACTCCAAAGGTATATTGTCTTCTACCATACCCAGGAGTTGGTGCAACTGGGGATATTCTTCTGCATTTTTCTTAAAAAAAAGAACACATCCGGCAAGGGTTTTTAAACCAAGCCGAATTTCATGAAAGTCCTCTTCAAAAAGAAAAGTACCCTCAATCTTCGCCTTGTTCAAATAAGGATAGATATTAATATAGTTATTGCTAGGGAAAGGATCTCCGGATACCAATATCTGTCTAAACTCCTCCGTTTGCGACAAAAGCCTGGTAAGTAAGCGTCGGTCCTTAGAAAAAGCAATTTTTTTAACAAAATCAGCACCCAGAATACCTGTGCATTCTTGTCTAATTAAATCTTTGATCTTATCAAAGTCTATTTTCTCCTCTATATTATCAGGATATAATTTCATTTATGGCTGTTGGTTTTGCTGTGCTTCTTTCTCTTTGACTGACAATGAATCAATTGCCCGTTCATATAAATATTCCATTTTGGCGGCATCCCTCAGATAAAATTCTAAACTTTTAACATAAACTGAATCAGGGATGCCATACTTTTCAAAAATACGCCTTTCTAAAATCGGATAAAGGATCTTAGAGGAATCATAGGGAATGGAGAGAGACTGCACAAAGCCCTCTGTCATATGTATTTCCACAAGAATATTGACCATGGTATCTTCTGATAAAATATCATCTGAACCATTATTCTCACGACAAGAAATCGTCATGAATAGAAAAGCAAAAGCTATATATAGGTGTTTCACATTTCAAAATTACCTAATTCCTTTTAAAATTGACAATAAGTAAAGGCTAAGTCGTTTTATTATTCAAATGAGACTGCTAAATTAGGCCTCTGATTCAAAAATGAAAATGAACCAACTGATAAAAAAACTTAGAAAATATGAAATCCTTCTCAGAAAAGTGGCGAATAGCCATCTTCAAGGGGATCATCTATCTATTTTCAAGGGTGCCGGGCTGGAGTTTGACGATCTTCGTCCCTATCAGTATGGAGATGATGTGAGAACTATCGAATGGAAGGTATCCGCAAAAGGGCATGGCACCTTTGTCAAAACTTTTAAAGAGGACAAAGATCAAAGTGTCTATTTTCTTTTGGATGTTAGCGGATCTCAGGATATTGGTAGCAAAGTCCGTAAAAAAATTGATCTGGGGAAGGAAATCGCAGGCGTCTTGACCTTGGCTTCCATACACGATGGTTCACAGGTGGGACTTATAAGTTACTCTGATCAAAAAGAAAAAATCATACTCCCAGGAAAAGGAACGCGTCAAGCAGTTAAAATTATTAAAGGAATATTTAGTCAGGAAACCAAGTCGAAAAAAACAGACCTTAATGGGTTGTTTACATTTTGTCTCAACCTCATTAAGAAAAGATCTATTCTTTTCGTCATTTCAGACTTTATAGATCAAGAATATGAAAGACCTTTAAAAGCATTGGCCTTCAAACATGATTTAGTGGTATTACAAATGACTGACCCTATAGAATCGGCTTTGCCATCTTTAGGGATAATTCCTGTTTTTGACAAAGAAGAAGACAAAACCACCTGGGTAAATACTGCCTTCGGAGGGTTTTCGAAGAAAATCGCTACTTCATTTACTTCAGACAGGGCCCAGCTCAAAGATTTTTGTAAAAAAAATCAGATCAATTACCTCCAGATAGCCACAGATCAGGACATCGTCCTACCTTTGATGGAATTATTTAAGTTGAGAAATAAAACCATGAAACGTGGATAGAATAGTAAAGCTAAGTTGTTTTGTTATCTTTCTTATCTCATCTATTCCCTTTGCTCAAGGTCAAGATGTTGCTGTAGAGGGATATTTTTTGCAGGATTCTGCAAAATTAGGTGAAAGAGTTGGCTATGTTTTAAAATCTAGCTATCCAAGTGATGTGCCTATAATATTCCCAGACTCAACCTTTAATTTTGGGAACTTTGAATATTTAGACAAGCAGGTATTTTCTTCACTGTCTAAAGACAGTATTACTTTAGACAGTGCCGTTTACTGGATTTCAAACTTCTCATTGGATTCTGTGCAAGCTTTCCGCATGCCAGTGTTTGAAGTTTTGAAGTATGACAGTATCAGTCATTTTCCTCTACCTGCTTCTCTTGCACTTACACTTACCATTGATGAAATACCTGAGGAGTTGGCATTTGAAGAAAACAACAGCTACCTCAAAATTCCAATGGCTTTTAATTACCCTTATTTAATTATTGGTGTTTCCGTTGTGGTAATCTTATTAGTGCTCGGTTTCGTGATATTCGGAAAAGGGCTCTATAATCGTTGGAAGGCTTACAGGGAAAGAAAAAAATGGCGCGCTTTCATCTCCAATTGGGAGGGTTCGATGAGTACGCTGGTTCAACATCCAGGTATCCAGGAAGCTGATGAGTTATTGGGACTATGGAAAAACTATTTGGAGAATTTAACAGGACTACCCTATAAGGAATGGACAGCCACTGAAATTTCCATGCACTTAAATAAACCTGATATAATTAAAGATTTTAGAAAAATCGAACTCATTATATATGCCAATCGGGTAGATGATAATATTCGGGAAGCCTGTGATAATCTGTTAAAAATATCAGAAGGTCTATTGGAAGAAAAAATAGAAAAAATTTACAAACATGACTGATGTCTCTTCCTTTTTCTCTTGGAGCTGGTTTTCACCGGAAACCCTCCGCAGCTTTGAGTGGGAAAACTTTTCCTTTCTTCATCTAATTTGGATCATTCCGATAGTGCTTCTGATCAGGAAGTTTATCAAACTACTGCAAAAACCAGTATTAGAACTCTCTCTGCCAAAAATTGTTCCCTCCAAAAACCCTTGGACTTACCTCCGCCTTATTCCTTCGTTTTTCTTTTTACTCGCATTATGGATGATCGTAATTGCCCTCGCAAGACCGCAACGAACCAACGAAAAGGTAGAGCAATACACTGAAGGGATTGATATAATGCTGGTATTGGATATTTCTGAATCCATGGATTTGCAAGATTTCACCCCCAACAGGTTGGAGGCAGCAAAAGAGACTGCTATTGATTTTATCAATGGCCGGGTTGCCGACAGAATAGGCATGGTTATCTTCTCAGGTGAGGCTTTTTCCTTAGCTCCGCTAACTACAGATTACGAACTTTTAACAGATTTGGTCAATAGCATTACCTTCAATATGATGGATGCTAAAGGTACCGCCATTGGCAGTGCGGTATCTACAGGTATCAACCGCATGAGGGAATCTGAAGCCAAATCCAAGGTAATGGTCTTACTTAGTGACGGGGACAATAACGCGGGGAATGTAGATCCCGTTTTTGCCGCTCAGTTAGCTGAAGCAATGGATGTTAAAATTTATACCATTGCAGTAGGGAAAGATGGGATGGTTCCGTATGGCACTGATTTTTTTGGCAGGCCACAGATGATAGAGAGTTACCTCAATGAAGAAACATTAAGAAATATTGCAAGAATCACAAAAGCTGAATTCTTTAGGGCTTCAGATGACCAGGCATTGGAAAATATATTCACGAAAATTGATGAGTTAGAGAAGGCTGAAATTATAGAATCCAGGTATAAAGAAACAATGGACTATTACAGGCCTTACCTCATGTGGGGAATACTTTTTTTCTTTGTTTGGATGGCTTTAAAAAGCACATTCTTCAACAACTTTCTATTGGATTAGAAGTATTGGGTAGCCTATGGGTAAATATTTGCTTGGCATCCCCATAGATAAGTTTCATTTTCATATTTCGTCCTGTTTGTAATCAATAGGCTATAAAAAAACCGACTTAATGAATAAGTCGGTTTTTTTTTATTGGCAAGAAAAAGACAATTAGCTCATTTCCCAACCACTTCTTACAGGTTCTTTTATATATTGATCCGCTTCTTCCAAACCAGTGGCTTTAAGATTCTTAGCATCCCAATTGATTTTTTGCCCTTTCATTCTTAAGGAAAGCACTCCCAATAAAGTAATTTCTGTCAAGTGTGCACCATATTCGAAGTTTGCACTTGCAGCTGGGCCACCTTTTATCGCATTCACCCAATCTCTAAAATGACCTTTGGAACGTGGAATTACTTCTTTAGGCTTTTTCATATTTGCGGCCAGGCTCTCTGGGAAAACGTGAGGCACACGATCGCCTCCATTTACAATCACTCCTTTATCACCCACAAACAAGGTGCCTCTGGATGGCCATTGGTATCCTTGTGGTAAGGATGGGTGTAATGCTGGCTTAAGGCCCCCTGAATACCAAGTCAATTGAATAGGTTTTCCAGTATTGTTGTCCGGGAAATTATAGTATCCAATTTCTCCATAAGGTGCGATTTTATCATTGCTGTAGCCCGCAGGAAAAACCTCTATTGTATCTGGATGCCCCAATTCGAAGGCCCAGGTCGCCGCATCCATGTCATGACAGCCAAAATCCCCCAAAGCACCACATCCAAAATCCCAAAAGTCTCTCCAGGTAACAGGAGTGTACCATTTATGGAAAGGCCTATTGGCCGAAGGACCCAACCAAAGATCCCAGTCAAAGTCATGCGGTTTTTGTGTGTTTGTGGTAGGCACAGCCTGCATTTCATCTATCCATCTGGAAGCTGGCACCCAAGAGTGGGTTTCCTTTACATTCCCAATTACACCAGCCCGAAGGTATTCTACCGTCTGGCGAATACCATCCGTACTATGACCTACATTACCCATCTGAGTAGCCAAACCAGTTTCCTCAGTCAAGTCCTTAATCATTCTTGCTTCCCATAAATTATGGGTAAGCGGTTTTTCGCAATAGACATGCTTCCCAGACTTCATTGAAGCATAAGTGACAACGGCATGCGTATTGTCAGGAGTTGAACAACAAATCGCATCCAAGCCCTTCTCTTTCTCAAGCATCTCTCGAAAATCCAGGTATTCATTAACTTTGAAGTTTTCCGATTTATCCTCATAATGGTCTTCTACCATTCTTTTTCACAGGATTCCTTCCTGCAATAGACTTATAATAAAAATTGGCGAGGTCCCAGTATTCAGCTGGGTCAGCTATGGCTGTGATTTGCACATCATCAAGTTTCATCAAATCCTGGGCATTTTGTCGGCCTTTGCCTCCTACTCCTACCATTCCAACATTTACCTTGTCACTTGGCGCTACATGCCCTTTTCCTCCGAGGACAAATCTTGGTACAATAAAAAAACCTGCGGCACTTAATGAAGAGGTTTTAAGGAAATCCCTCCTGGAATCAGGTTTCTTATTTTTATTTGGTTTATCAAGCATTGTTAAATTTTTTGTTTAATTAAATATAAAAAAACTATCTATAATCTGCTTTAAAATTTGGCATTTCTATTCCAAACAAAGCTAAACTTTGCATTTTCATAACCTATAGATCAAAGTTGCATTGTGGTGATACAATTTTTGCTTTTCATCCAATGTTAAACCCTGAGTCATTGTATAGAAATCTTTTATCCAATCCTGGTAACTAGCGGCCTTTAACAATACCGGCCAATCCCCACCGAAAAGCACTCTATCAACCCCAAATACTTCTAAAACAGTCTTAAAATAGGGACTCATCTGGTCAATACTCCCAACGGTCAGATCTGTCTTGGTCAGCATTCCTGAAATTTTGCAGGATACATTTTGCAAGGAAGAAAAGGGGGAAAGGGCTTTTTTCCAAGACGCCCAATCATTACTTCCAATATCCGGATTGGCTATATGATCCAAAACGATCACCAAATCAGGATTTGCTTTGGCAAATTCAAAAGCAGCAGGAAGATCATTAGGTCGAATATTAAGATCATAAGACCATTTAAATTGAGCGAGTAATTTGATCCCAGCTAAAAAGCCTTGGTGACCAGGCATAAAAGCTTTACGAATACCTTTTACAATTTCCCTTTCTGCCATTGTCTCCATTTCCTTGGTTCCAGAAATACCTTTCTCTAATGGAAAATAGGCCACCATTCCGGAAATCCGCCTATCCTTTTCTTGAATTCCTCTCACCCAATCTACCTCCTGAAGGTACTGAGCAGGGTCCCGGGCACATTCTACGAAAACCATTTTCTCAATCGGCAACCCTGCAGTCGCTTTTTGATAGTCTGCCAATAAGAAATTTCGGGAAAGTGGGTTTTCAGGGTTTTTTAGCCATGGGTAATCCAAGTGATTTAAATCCCATAAATGAAGATGGGTATCAATCAAGGGGATTTCCTTGTCCCCATCTTCGTGCTCATTGAGAGAAAAAGGGGATCCATCCGGAAGTGCCAAGGCACCACAGGCTAACCCTCCTTTTTTTATAAAATTTCTTCTATCCATATATTAAATCAGCCCATCCCCTATGCAGGGATCGTAGGCGTATTTAATTTTGCAATAGATTTATCGATCTCTTCCTGGCTAAGTTCATGGCTTTTTATTTTTCCAGAAAAATAATCATCATAAGCCTTCATATCAAAATTACCATGTCCACACAGGTTAAATAAGATGGTCTTGGAAACGCCTTCCTCCTTGCATATTTTGGCTTCTTTGATTGCTGTGGCGATACCATGATTGGCTTCTGGAGCAGGTATAATACCCTCTGTTCTGGCAAAAAGCACCCCTGCCTCAAATATTTCAAGGTTATCGTGTGATTGAGCCTCAATCAGGTTATCCTTTAGCAATTGGCTGACGATCACGCCTGCACCATGATAACGAAGGCCTCCAGCATGGATGGGAGCAGGAATAAAATCATGTCCAAGGGTATACATCGGTAATAATGGTGTCATTCCTGCAGTGTCCCCAAAGTCGTACCTAAAAACGCCACGGGTAAGTTTTGGGCAAGAAGAAGGCTCACTGGCTATGCATCGAATTTTTTTACCACCTTCAAGGTTCAATCTCAAAAATGGAAAAGAAAGCCCGGCAAAATTTGATCCTCCACCAAATGGTGCAATTACAATATCCGGCATATCACTGCCCGCTTTTTCCATTTGCTTGATGGCCTCCAAACCGATAATAGTCTGGTGTAATTTAACGTGGTTGAGTACGCTTCCCAAGGCATACTTGGTATCCTCTCGGGTGGCTGCCATTTCTACTGCCTCAGAGATAGCGATACCAAGGCTTCCTGGAGAATCAGGATGTTCAGCAAGAATCTTTCTCCCTGCGGCCGTTCTGTCTGAAGGAGATGGGTACACATTGGCACCCCAGGTGTTCATCATCATTTTCCTGTACGGCTTGTCGTTATAGGAAAGCCTGACCATGTAAACATCACATTCAATACCAAAATGCTGACAGGCAAAGCTCAGCGCGCTTCCCCACTGACCAGCGCCAGTTTCTGTGGTTATCCTTTTTATGCCTTCCTGTTTGTTGTAATAAGCTTGTGGAATAGCCGTATTAGGCTTATGGGATCCGGAAGGACTTACTCCTTCATATTTATAATAAATTTTTGCTGGAGTGTCCAAAGCTTTTTCCAAGCCATAAGCCCTGTACATTGGGGTAGGTCTCCATATGGAGTACAAATTCCGAACTTCATCGGGAATGCTCACCCACTTATCGGTTGTCATCTCTTGTTTAATCAAAGCCTCAGGAAACAAAGGGGACAAAGCTTCAGGACCAATGGGCTCTAAAGTTCCTGGGTTAAGTGGTGGCAATGGCTTATTAGGCATATCTGCAACGATATTGTACCAGTTTTCTGGTATTTCCCTTTCTTCTAAGATTATTTTTCTCTTTTTCATTTATCGAATTAATAAAAGGTTTACTGATTTTTATTAGACAGGTTATTCAAAGGTTTTTTCGTCAAACTACTGTTAAGCACATAGGCCTCCACACCTTGGTTGTTTATTCCAACTAACAATACTTTAAGATACGATAAATCAATAATTTGCATGTTTTTTATATCCCCAATAAAGGTTAATCCAGCATCTGATGGAGGCACCATCGAGAACTGCCCCTTTCCATCTCCGAGAAAGATCTGACCGAAATTGGCATCTATCATTCCCAACCTGAGCCTGGCAGTATTCTGGTTTCCACCAAGGATAAAATCCAGGTTCCCATCCTCATCTATATCCATAATACTAATGGCAAAAACAGGGGCATATTGGGCTTCGACTGGCAGCTCATGTCTTTCGAATTTATTGCCTTTATTTTCCAAATAAATCGTTTTCAGTTCATTAATTTCCAACTTTTGAGCTTTACTCAAGGCTTCTTTACCAAATAAATCCTCAAGTTTGGCCTTTGAAAAGGAGGCATAATCTGTAAATTTACTTCGCATGCCATACATTTGATCCAACAACTCGTCCCTGCTCATAAATGGGACAAGTTCACCCTCAAAATAATAATTTAAAATTGGATCCACTGAACCGTTGCCATCAAAATCAGCATATACCAGCGTCAATGGTTCCTTCTCATTAACCTTCAACTGACTATTGGTGCCAAAATTACCCACTACAAAATCCAAATCTCCATCCCCATCAAAGTCGGCTGCTGCCAATTTTGACCAGTTTCCAACCAATGGGGTATCAAAATACTGGGAGGTTTGATTAATGAAAGACTTTCCTTCTTTGTTTAAAAACACAGCTATTGGCATCCAATCTCCTATAACTATCAAATCTTGCCATCCATCTTGGTCAATATCCAACCATAAAGCATCTGTAACCATGCCGAGGTCTGATAAATCAGAAAAAAAGACATTGGTATGGTCTTCAAACTTACCTTTCCCATCGTTGATAAAAATAAAAGACGCGGAAGGTTTTGGGTATTGACCGGGAATAGCTCTTCCTCCTATAAAAAGATCCAAATCTCCATCATTGTCAAGGTCTATTGGCTTCACCACACTGCCACTGCTCAAAACTTCTGGTAACGCATCTTCTTGGTTCTTAAAGTTTCCAGCACCTTGGTTGATGTATAATCGGTCCTTTAATTCTGGAGAATCTCTTTCGAAATCATGGTATCCCCCTTTTACAATGTACAAGTCCTGCAAACCATCACCGTTCGCATCAAAAAAAACAGCATCGGTAGTAGCACTTCCAATATCATCGGATAAATCCAAGCCTTGAGACGCCAGAAATTGTCCAGTAGAAACCTGGAAATATAATTTCCCTGGCATTTCGGTAGTCCCTCCTACAAATACATCTGAAAAACCATTTCTATTTACATCTCCCACGGCTATTACCGGCCCACTTGGAGACAACATATGTGATAAAAGAGGTTGCCGCTTAAAATCATTGAACCCCGCTTCGGTATGTGCAAAAGGAATGGGAGAAACAATTTTGGTAAAAATGGGTGATTTAATTTTAACAGCATCAGGCTGTTTGGTATTAGCATTGCGCTCTTCGATAACAAGTAATTGGTTACTTGAAACATTCCTTATCCATTGTTCTTTGCCTCTAGGCCATGAAATTTTCAAAGAGTCAACATTGACAGCTGTACCTAAACCTAAATGTAAAACATGGCTTACGGAGGATTGGAAGCCTCTGGTAGGTTGCAGTTCAAAATACTGCTGTTCACCACCTGCGTACACATTTACTTTGGCCCCTATACCACTTGTATTGAGACCTTCACCCTGCAACTTTATTTTAAGGAAGTTTCCTGCACTTTTTTCAGGCTTGAGCACATTGGCATAAATACCAGCAAAATCATTCAAATGGTTGACAACCAAATCCAGCGCCCCATCATTATTAAGGTCTGAATAAGCCGCCCCATTAGAGAAATTCGGTTCTGAAAAGCCCCAATTTTCGGAGACATCCTCAAAAATCACCCCATTCTTATTCCTATACATATAATCATGAATAGGGGTGGAACTCATACTTGTCACTAGATGAAGTGTATCGGCTTTTTCCTTTGCCCGCGCTTTGCTAAAATAATAGTCACCTTTGTACTTCAAAAAATCCCTATTGGTATAATCTCGAAAATAACCATTGCTCACAAATAGATCTTTCCAACCATCATTGTCAAAATCCGTAAAAAAGGCTGCCCAGCTCCAATCTGTATTTGATATTCCCGCAAGCTGTCCTAGTTCACTAAACAAACCTGTCCCTTGATTGATATGCAGCATGTTTCGCATATTTTGATGGTAAAATCCTTTCATTACCATCAAGGCATATTGCTCATAATTCTCCGGTCCATAAAGCAATTTTTGGCGCTTATTGTCCTCAGGAAGCATGTCTAATGTAAAAATATCTGCTAGACCGTCATTGTTCACATCACTAATATCCGATCCCATGGAGTAATAGGATATGTGTTGTAAATACTCCGTCAACTTTTCAGAAAAAGTACCATCACCGTTGTTTATATACAAATAATCAGGCTCTATATAATCATTTGAAATGTGCATGTCTGGAAAGCCATCCCCTGTGATATCTGCAATCGCTATTCCCAAGCCAAAGCCCATGGAATTCCCTATAATACCAGCCTCTTCACTAATATCAATATAGATACCATTGTCATTTCTAAAAAGTTTGTCTCCAGAAAGTGGGTTTCTGTCTTTCCTTTTAGCATCAAAATCTATTTCATTGATTACTTGCGTATTGTGATTGAGCAAATACATGTCAAGATCACCATCCAAATCAAAATCGAAAAAAGCAGCCTGTATGCTATTGGAAGGATCCGCCAATCCATACTTCTCGGCCTCATCTATAAAAGTATTGTCGTGTTGATTGATCAGCAATTCGTTTTTTCTGGAAGCAGCATCCCCTTTCCCTGAATAACAAACGTAAATATCAAGGTAACCATCCCCGTTAACATCAGCCACAGTAGCACCGGTTGTCCAAGCATTTTTCCCTTGCACTCCTGAAGCCTTACTGATATCCTTGAATTTAAATTCCCCTTGGTTTAGATAAAGGCCATTGGAAGTCATGTTTCCAGTAAAGAAAAGATCATCCAGACCGTCGTTGTTAATGTCTCCTATGGCTACACCTCCACCATTATAAAAATATTCATAAGTTAAAATATTGGTCTGTTGGCTCTCTACCAATTTGTTTTGAAACTTTACTCCGGTTTTCCGACTGGCGATTTTTTCAAACCCTTGTGCCATCACCCAGAAAGGAATGAAGTATAGGAACATTAGCAGAACGAAATATTTATTATAATTTTTCATAATTTAATCTTCTCCCCTGTTACCCACCCAGATTTGGCAAAGGGGTATCAGTAGTAAATCTACATTTTTTCAAGTGATCGCACAATAGCCAAACTTGTACTTTAGAATGTTACAAATAGACTTTTCGCAGTTTTATCCCCCTTCATTCAAATAATTTAAAAATACATTTGCCAGACAAGGCAAAGTAAAGAATGGGATAATGCTATTCTGCTGCAAAACCTTATTTTTACTTTGGCTATTTAAATTCCTGGTTTATAAAAAAATATCCATAGAAGGCTGATTTTATTCTTCTTAGAAAAGGATGCTTCCCCGAAAAACCCAAGGAAATGATCACATTAAACTAATTTTTCATTTGACAAGAGTCTTTATCTATTTGTTCAACATTTAAAATTTCATTATTATTAATCAACCTTAAGTAAACCTAATAAATGTCTCTCTATAAGTTACCTACTTGTGTTTTCCTGCTTGTCTTTGTTTTGTCTTGTAATAAAAAGGAGAAGAGTCTCTTAATATGGGAAGCAAGCTACCCCGTCCTTGGCTCTCAGTCTTCACCAAGGTCTGTCGACCTGAACAGTGATGGCATATTGGATTTTGTAATTGGGGCAGGAAAGAATGAATTTGAGTACACAGAAGCAGGTATTTTAGCCATTAACGGCTTGGATGGTGAGCTTTTGTGGACACAGGAAACGGAAGACCAGGTATTTGGATCAGCTACATTTATTGAAGTAAACAAAGATGGAATACCCGATGTATTTATCGGAGGTCGGGGACCTTACTTTAAGGCCATCGATGGTCAATCTGGAAACTTGATATGGGAATTTGACACACTGGCTCATTTAAAACATCCCGTACTGAAACATGCCAGGTTTAACTTCAACAACAGCGTCACCATACCTGATCAGAATGGAGATGGAATTGACGAGTTGCTTACGAGTAATGGTGGCAATGCTAGGATAGCGCCCAACGAAACCAAAGGTAGGTTTCCAGGGGTGTTGATGGTGATCAACCCTGTCAATGGTGAAGTTTTGGCTGCGGATACTATGCCAGATACTGGGGAAACCTATGTAGCTCCTTTGTATATCCACCAGGAAGAAACTGGTACTCATCATGTACTGTTTGGGACTGGAGGAGAAACCTTACCTGGAAACCTATATTTAGCAGAACTGAGTGACCTCATGGAGAATAACTTGTCCACAGCTAAGCCTTTGGTGAGTGAAAAGGGACATGGATTCATCGCTTCTCCAGTTATTGTAGACCTAAACGGAGATGGTCTTTTGGATTTTGTAGGCATTTCTCATGCAAGTACCATCACTGCAATCAATGGTCAAAGTCTCGAGAAAATGTGGCAACTTAATATACCAGAAACAGAATGTAGCAATAGCTTTGCTGTAGGACAATTTACTGAAGACGATATTCCAGATTTATTCACTTTCGTAAGTAAGGGAGTATGGCCGGAAAACACAGGTTTGGTTCAGGTAATGATTGATGGCAAAACTGGTCAACTTTTAAAACAAGAGGAATTGGGTTGTACTGGCTTTTCTTCCCCTGTTGCGTATGACCTTAACAATGATGGAATAGATGAGGTCATTTTTAGTATCAACGAATACGATTGCAGTAGGTCCATTGATGATAACTCTGCTTTTCTCATAGAGAACAAATTGATGTTAATGGATTTTAAAGCAGACACAACCTTCATTTTGGACCAAACAAAAGGTTTTAAAAATGTTTTCTCTACCCCATGGATTGGAGATCTGGACAGTGATGGTTATCTTGATTTGGTACACTGTCAGTACTTTAGTCACAGAGATATATTGTCTTTCCTCGGAATGAAGATTAAAAGAATCGATCTACCTATAAAGGTTAGAGAAAAACCACTATGGGGCGCTTTTATGGGATCAGATGGAGATGGGGTGTATAGATAATAAAAGGCTGCCCACAGGCAGCCTTTTACAAAACACTAAATTAACCAAGTAAAAACATTCTCTTCTTTATAAAAAAGTAGTCCTTCTAAAGCAAAATCTCATTTTAGTTTGCTACATCCCACCATACTCGGGTAGTGTTTATGTCTGGCAAAGTGGCACCAGCTTGAAAGTTCGCATTTGCTGCTACTTCAGATGCTGGATATTTTAGCTTTCTCATAATCTGTCCTTGTGTAATATTTCCAGGGTAGTTGGTAGGAGTTAACTGAGGATATCCGGTTCTTCTCCAATCAGACCAGGCTTCCCACCAGTTGAAAAACTTGCTTACCCACATTTGCTCTCCTATCATTTCCAATTCTGGTTTTTCTACACCATAAGGATGTCTTTGAAGGTAAGCAGCTACTTCATCATCAGAAACTGTCAATGAGGCATCGAAGGGAGTATACATTTGCATGGCACTTTTAACTCCGGCATCATAGTGTTCCTTAGCAGCATTTGGAATTCCAGAACCAATTCCTCTTTCCAAAGCTTCAGCCTGCAAAAAAGCAGATTCCGCATAGTTCATAATCATATAAGGAGCATCTCTTTGAAGCATTAGGTAATTGATTCTTGAATAAGTTGTTACCAAATCCACTGATTCTCCTTCCAAATCATCCAATCCTGCCCCATCATATCCATTAGGCATCCCTTTTTGTTCCAGGGGATTGGTGTTGGTTGGGGTCCATGCCACTGCAGACCAATCCGCAATTCCCCCACTTATGATCATTAACCTTGGGTCTACCTCATCAGCCGAAGTTGCATCAGCTTTTAGCCAGTCTACAAGAGTATTACTCAGGTACCCTGGCTGTCCACCATCTCCTGGGTAAAAAGCCCTGGAAATACCATTCTGATTGATCCACAAACTAGGCCCCTCAGACATTGGCACCCAGGCATTGTCATCATTACTTTCCATGACTCCGCCTGCAATGGCTTTGGTGACGTATTCATCCGCCAGTTGAGGAGCTACATTAGATACCCTCATTGCCAAGCGCAACATCAAGGAATAGCCAAATTTTTTCCATTTGGTAATGTCTCCCTCGTAAATTATGTCTGCTCCTGCAAAACCATCATCCGGATTAGAAGTGCTCATTGCGGCTGTCGCTTCATCCAGTTCCTTCAATAAATCAGGATAGATGGCAGATTGCTCATCATATTCTGGAAAGAAAACCCCTTCCATGCCTTGAAGGGCATCGAAATAAGGTACATTCCCGTAAAAATCTGTAAGGCGATGAAAATTCAAAACCCGCATAATTCGTGCAGCGTTTCTGGTGTTCACTTTGTTTCCCTCATCATATCCTCCAGCACCAGTTTGCTTGATTACTTCGGAAATATTTTTCAATGCATCACCATAGAAAAATTCAAAGGGAGCATTGTTAGACTCGAAGTTTTCAGTGTACTTATCCCCAGGAGCAATTCCTCCACCGGCATTGGCCAGATGCTGTATAAGGTAAGCGGTCATACCAATATTGGTTCGCCAATCAATGTACCTGTTGTCTCCTGCAGACCCTCCTGAAGCTGAGCCAAGTTGTGCGGCCGTAAAAATAAAATTCAAATCAATTTCATTTACTGCTTGCGGATTAATATTGAGATCTTGTAACTCTTCTGTATTGCAGGAGGCTAGGCATATACTAATTGCCAAACCAAATAGAAGAAATTTATTTATAATTTTCATAATTCTTTCTTTTTACGATTAAAACGAAGCCCTTAAGTTAAATCCGTAAGATCTTGATTGAGGCATCCCAAAATAATCAAGTCCTTGCCCATTGCCTGAAGAATACCCAGATTCCGGATCTATATTCTCCACGTTTTTCCAAAGTATGGATAGGTTTCTACCTACAAAGGATAAGCTCACATTGGTAAAAGGGGTTTTCTCCATTAACCTTCTCGGGAAATTATACCCAAAGGTTATTTGTCTCAACTTGGCAAAAGAGCCATCGTAAATAAAGTGATCCTGCACCCTGTTGCCCATTTGGTTCCAATAGTTATTGGCTTCACCAGGTGATAAGGTTTTAGAGAAAGCTTCATAAATTGGTGTACCATCCGTTGAAGTACCCGATTGGGTCACTCCTGTTACAGTAAGTGGTTCTTCACCTTCTCTTCCCTGAAGGGTTTGTTTGTGCAATCCCCATTGGGTTAAACGTACATTGGTTCCTGAATAGATCTCTCCTCCAACTCTGAAATCAATCAACGCAGAAAGGTTAAAACCCTTATAGGTAATGCTATTGTTAAGCCCTCCCGTAAAATCAGGGATACCGTTACCTATCACCTCCATTTGACTAGATTGCACAGGGGCTCCATTCTCTTCAAAAACTGGTTGCCCATCAGGTGAGGTTTTCTGTACCCATCCAGCCAGCACACCAAAAGGCTGCCCGGTCCTGTGTTGTACAAATACAGTCCTGGTTCTAGGCTCTTCTACGTTCAAGATGTCAGTTCCTTCAATTAAAGAAATCACTTTGTTTCTATTTCTGGCAATATTAAATGAAACATCCCAATTGAAATCCTTGTTTCTGACTGGCGTTCCAGTTAGCAAAATCTCCACCCCTTTGTTCTCCATTTCTCCCAAATTGACCAATGTTGACCCAAAACCCGAAGACCTTGAAATTTGCGCATTCAACTGGTCATTGGTACTTTTCTGATGATAATAGGTAAAATCCAAGCCCAGTCTGTTTTGCAATAGGCGAACATCTAGGCCGAATTCAAGTTCAGTAGACAATAAGGGTACTAAAAATGGATTTGGAATGGTGCCATTATTATTCCCTGCTGTTGCAAAAGAAGCCATTGGCACCGTATTGCCTTCAAAACCAACGGCTGGGGCGGCCAATAGTGTATAGGTATTCTGAATTTGATAGGGGCTTACTGTAGAACTACCAACCCTAGCCCATGAAGCCCTGATTTTCCCAAAACTAAGCCAAAATGGAAGATCCTCCAAGGCATCAGAAAACACAAAGCTACCGCCAATAGAGGGATAAGTTATATCATTTAATGAAGGATCCAATGTAGAAAACCAATCTGTCCTACCTGTACCAGTAAGGAATAGTACATTTTTATAATTAACTTCAGCAGATCCGTAAACGGAGTTAATTCCCCATCCTGAGTAACTATAGCCGAAATTTCTGGTCACAGTATTATTGATCGCATGGAAGAAGGGCACATTAAAGTCATTGCCATTGGCTGATATGGTTTCATCTTCACGGCGCATTCTATTGGCGCCTAAAAAGGCTACCACTCCAAAATCACCAAATTGTCTGTTGTATCCCAGCATGGCTTCAAGGTTAATTTCATTTACTCTTCGCTCTGCCTCCGACATGGATCCTCCTCTTGAGTACCCCGTTCCTTGTGGCGTCAAGGTAGTACCTCTTCTGGTGTACCAATCCATTCCTGCCCTTCCTGATAAATACAAATGATCAGTAATTTGATATTTTAAAGATCCTGAGGTAATTATCCGGTCCCGTGTATCACTGATTGACAATTGATGGGTAGAGAAATAGGGGTTTTGTCCCCAAGGATTATTGGTCATCAGGTATTCCTCCTGTTCAGCAAAACCCCAAGCACTTAATAGTGCGGGGTCAGTCCCAATTGGAATGGTTCCCAACCTGTCTGGATCACCTTGTCCCCAAAGTACATTGACATTTGGGGGTAAGGCAAAAATAGACTGAAAGGCATTTCCCGGTGAATCTGATAACCTTGGTCGATTTTGGGTACGTTCATTGGAATAGAGCACTTTGGCATCAAAGGTTAACTTTTTACCAAATTTACCACTAGTGGCCAGCGACATATTGATTCGGTCAAATCCTGCATTTGGAATAACTGAAGAACTCCTTAAATCAGTCACATTGAATCGAAAAGTTTGCGTATCGCTTCCTCCAGACAATGACAGACTATTGGTAAAAGCTTTCCCAGTTTCATAAAAGCGATTCCAATTGTCTCCGGCATATACGTAAGGTCTTTCCACTCCATCAAAGTGCATGGAAGTGCCGGAACCTAAACGTTCCCCCCAGGCTTGGGTTCCCCAATCGTAACCATCCCTTATAGTGGTTGGTCTTACAGCGCTTCCTGTTATCTGGTCTCCCTGAAATCTTCCAGATCCAAATTCGCTTTGCAGTTCGGTTTGATTGTTAATTCTTTCGAAAACCGCATTGGAATTGAATTCTACGCCAATGCCTTTTCTCGAAGTTCCTCTTTTAGTTGTAATAAGAATAACGCCGTTTGCTGCTCGTGAGCCATATAAGGCTGCTGCACTCGCTCCTTTTAATACCGACATGGATTCGATATCATCAGGATTGACACTGGTCATGCCATCTCCCTGATCTGCCCCTCCCCAAACTCCAGCTTGCCCAAAGTTGGTATTGTCCATTGGCACCCCATCGATTACATAAAGAGGTTGGTTTCCTCCTTGCAGAGAAGTGTTTCCTCGAATGATAACACGAGAAGAGCCCGCAGGACCTGAGGCAACATTGCTCACATTTACACCAGCTACCCTACCGGCTAGCTGATTGGCAATGTTGTTTTCCCTGGCTTGGGTAAATTCCTCCCCCCCCACTTCAGTCATCGAATATTGCAGGGCTTTGACATTTCTTTCAATGCCCAAGGCAGTTACCACTACTTCATTTAATTCTGAAGCATCTTCGGTTAGACTAACATTAATGGTACTTCGATTTCCAACCGTTTCTTCAACTGGCTCGAAACCCAAAAAGGAGAAGACCAAAACGGTCTGCGTACCTTGTACATTGAGACTGTATTTACCTTCCACATCTGTGGCAGTACCTGTGGAAGTACCCTTTATAAGAATCGACACCCCGGGTAAAGGTGTTCCGTCTGAACTGTCTGTGACTGTTCCCGTAATAGTCTGTCCTATAACACTACCTCCCATAGAAGTCAGCAGTGCCATAAAGACAATAAGTAATAGGTTTTTCATAAATGGTTATTTTGGTGTAAAACAAAACTTAAACATTCCCTCCCCTTTTAGCCTCTTTTTACACCAATGGAAAATATCTCTGAATACCATGTTTCAAATTAATGGACAGAAGCCACTTTTTCGGAAACAGAAATATTTACAACTGGTTTCAAATGATGATAAAAGGTTAAATAATCTTAAATTCCATAGAAATGTAGAATATTAAAAACACAATAAAAAATAGTATGTGCCATTTTTCAAATTTTAAACGGATTTTTTTTTACACAATCGGAAAACACAAATAAGACTTTTCAAAAACTTACTCGGATACCCAATGATTAAATGAATTAGGGATACATTGGTGCTTACTTTTTTAATTCTTCACACCTTAAAAGGAAACAATAAAAAACTACCAAGTGGAGATTTAAAAAAGCTAGAAACCATTCATTCAAATCGATTCTTCAAGTGTCATCTTTCGTTAATATTTAACGAAAAAGCCGATAATTAATAATAATTAAGTAAAAATAAATTTTAAGCTTGTTTAAGGGCTTCATATTTTAGTAATGTCTCTAATATACCAATATCTTTGTTCCCTTACTCAATCCTGATGTAATAACATTAGAAAATGCAAAACACAGAAATAAGCCAAAACCTAAAAGAAATAAAAGCCACGTTTCTAAATCCAGATTGCCTTCTTGTGGCTGTAAGCAAGACCAAACCGAATGCTGCTATTCAGCAAGCCTACGATGCAGGTATAAGGGATTTTGGAGAAAACAAAGTTCAGGAAATTACTCATAAAGCCGCCCAGTTACCCAAGGATATTAAGTGGCATATGATAGGGCATTTACAGCGCAATAAAGTGAAATTTATTGTCCCATTTGTTTACTTGATCCACAGTGTGGACTCCTTGCGATTGTTAAAACAAATTAATAAAGAAGCAGAGAAAGTAGACAAAACAATAAGCTGTCTATTGCAAGTCCATATAGCCAAAGAAGAAACTAAATTCGGTTGGAACAAGGAGGAAATAAATACCTTTCTTTTAGGAGAAGAAATAAACTCCATGAACAATATTAAAATCGTAGGGCTAATGGGTATGGCCACAAATACGCCTAATGAGGAGGTAATCAGGGAGGAATTTAAAACTTTAAAAAACCTATTTGAAACCATAAAAAAGCTAAACCTCCCCAAGAATGTTGAAATGAAAGAAATTTCAATGGGCATGAGTGGGGATTACCTCCTGGCACAACAGGAAGGAAGCACTATGGTAAGGATAGGAAGTGCCATTTTTGGTTCAAGAAATTACAATTAATCATTATGAAAGCTAGTCATATAATTCAAACTGCTGCTGTTTTTGGCACTCTTGCTGTTATTTTTGGTGCATTTGGGGCCCATGCATTAGAGGACCTTTTGGTGAGTACTGGAAGATTGGATACCTACGAAACGGCTGTCAACTACCATTTCTATCATACTTTGGCGCTTCTACTTGTCGGTATTTTATACCACTTATTCCCAGATAAAAAACGGCTTAATTACAGTGCCATTTTTTTCATAGTAGGAATATTAATTTTTTCAGGCAGCTTGTATATCCTTTGCTTGAGCCAAGTCACATGGTTAGGTGCCATCACACCCTTAGGAGGTCTTTCTTATATTTTAGGGTGGGTAATGTTACTATTTAGTTTCGGGAAATAAAATACAATACAATTCTATGAAGTTAAAGTTTTTACCAGCGATTTTAATATGGCTGTTTATTTTTCAAAACGCTCAGGCGCAAGACGTAAAGGATACATTTTTAGGTTTAGATAAGTTAATGGGGGAGAATTCCTTTTTTGACAACCACCTTACCGGCTTCATGCTCTATGATCTTGATAGCCAAATGGTCCGCTACGAGAAAAACAGCCACCTGTACTTCATTCCCGCATCCACCACTAAACTTTTCACCTTCTTTGGGGCCATGATGGTCCTTACGGATAGCACTACGTTTTTAAGGTTTGTACCCAATGGAAAAAACGTAACCATATGGGGAACAGGTGACCCATCATGGAAATACCCAGCATTGCCCAATCCAAATATAAAAGCATTCCTAGCTACTTATGATACAATAAGCTATTCAGAAAGCAATTGGAAAAACGACCCTTTTGGTTTCGGCTGGCAATGGGACGACTATTACTATTCTTATGCTGCAGAAAAATCACCTTTGCCATTGTTCGGTAATCTAGTAAGTTCAAAAAACGTAAATAATAAACCCATTTTAAGCCCTGGTATCTTCAGTGTTGAATATTCAGATAAGTCTGTAAAAAATGTAGAGAGAAATTGGCGGAACAATCAATTTTACTACAATCCAAGAACCTATAACGGAAGGGACAGTAAAGTGCCTTTTATGACCTCGCCAGAAATTTTTGCAAAATTAGCGACTATGGAATGGGGCGTTCCTGTGGTAGTTTCTGATTCAAAACTTCCTCCTGAACATTTCCTATTAAAAGGCATCCCTTCCAAAGCATTGTATAAAGAGATGCTATTGGAAAGTGATAATTTTATTGCAGAGCAGTTACTGCTACAAATATCCGATCAGGTCTTTTTTGAACTGGACAGTGAAAAAGCCATTGAATACATTAAAAAAACTTATCTTTATGACTTACCAGATGACCCTCAATGGGTAGATGGTTCTGGACTGTCAAGACACAATTTGATCACCCCTCGTACCATGGTGGCCCTAATAGAAAAAATATACAGATTATTCCCAGACAGAGAGCTATTCAGCTTATTACCAATGGGAGGAAGAACTGGCACGTTAAAATTTAACTATTCAGCTTCTACTCCATACGTGATGGCCAAAACGGGAACCGTTAGTAATAACCATAGCCTGGTTGGTTATTTAAAAACGAAAAAGAATAAAATCTACGCCTTTGCATTTATGAACAACAACTACCCCTATAAAGCAACAGTGGTAAGAACTGAAATGGAAAAGGTTTTGCTATATATCCGTGATAATTTCTAAATATCGTCATGAAAAAAAGAGCCTTTTTACAAACAGTGGGTATGGGACTTGGAGTTTTACCAATTTTGGGATTTACGCAACCACTTCAAAAGTCATATTTCCATAAAAAATTATTGCCCAATGCCTTACAGCCGGGGGATTTGGTGGGGCTTATAAGTCCCTCATCTGCTACGGCGGACATCATGCAATTCACCTTTGCCAAAGAGGCTATGGAAGGATTAGGGCTAAGGGTAATTGAAGGAAAGCACCTCCAAAACCGAAGGGGACATTTGGCGGGTTCAGATCAAGAAAGGGCAACGGATCTAAATGAAATGTTTGCCAATCAAGCTGTCAAGGCTATTATTTGCATAAGGGGTGGTTCTGGCGCCTCCAGAATACTTCCCCTGATCGATTACGAAAACATTAAAAACAATCCCAAGCCTATACTTGGCTATAGCGATATCACAGCACTACACAATGCCATTCATTCAAAAACCGGCCTCATAACTTTTCATGGACCAAATGGCTCGGGAAATTGGGGGGAGTTCAATGTGGATCAGTTCAAGAAAGTGTTTTTTGAACAAAACGACACGATTCTATACGAAAATGAGATAGAAGAAACTGAAGATTTGGTTGTGAAGGAGAACAGGGTAAGGACAATTTTCCCTGGAAAGGCTGTAGGAGACCTTGTAGGAGGAAACCTAACGGTGCTTACTTCCATTGCGGGATCCCCCTATTTACCTTCGTTTAAAGACAAAATTCTTTTCCTTGAGGACATCGGCGAAGAACCTTACAGGATAGACCGCATGATGAGCACCCTTATGTTAATGGGCGTTTTCGAAGAAATAAAAGGTTTTGTTTTTGGTCAATGTACAGACTGTGATCCAAGTGGAGGATATGGAAACCTTACCATAGATCAGATTTTTGACGATTATCTACTTCCTCATAAAATCCCTGCATATCGCGGAGCAATGATTGGTCACATCCCCAAACAATTTCTTTTACCATTCGGGGCTAGGGTGATACTGGATGCCGACAAAGGCACATTGACCACCACACAGCCTATTTTCGAATAATCTAAATAATTCAGAGAGGGTCCAATTGAATACCGTTCGAAACAGGAATGTGCTTGTAATTCCTATTTTGTTTGTATTGCTAATAACAGCATTTAAAAGCAATGAAAAAATGATCGGAAATAAAAACACTCCAAATACAGAAACGCAAACCGGCGGATTAAAATACCTGGCTTTGGGAGACAGTTATACTATTGGAGAAGGCGAAAAGACTGAGAACACTTATCCCTTTCAAGTGGAAGATGAGCTGGAAAAAGTAGGCATTGGATTTACTACTATTACAGTCATCGCAAAAACCGGTTGGACTAGTGGAGAATTACTTCAGGCAGTAAGGCAAGAAAACATTGGACAAGATTCTTTTGATATTGCCAGTCTCCTTATTGGGGTAAACAATCAATACAGGGGACAATCCTTAGATCAGTTCAGGCAGGAATTGATAGCGTTGATTGAGCTCACGCTTGGGTTTCTCGGAAAGGACAACCAACAAAACTTGGTGCTTATTTCAATTCCTGATTGGGGGGTAACCAGCTTTGGTCAATCAGCAAAAAAACCTCTCGATCAAATCACAAAAGAAATAGATGCCTTTAATGCTATAATAAAGCAAGAAGCTTCAAAATACGGCCTGCATTTTTTAAATATAACAGACAGTTACAGGGAGAGTGGGGGGCTTAAAGAAAATCTGGTAAGGGACGGATTGCACCCCAGCAAAAATATTTATAGCCGGTGGGCATTTCATATAAGTGAAATCTTTAAGAAAATGAACTGATTCCAACTTTATTGTTGTTTTTTTCTGGAGCAATGTTGATAAAATCACCACCCAAGTTTGCTACATAGTATTATTATCGATGTCTTATGATTCCATTTAACGCTTTCCTGGTATAAGAGGCATTAAATTCAATGCCATAAGTCAATAGTGATTTCATTTTTAGAGGCCCATTTGTGGCTCCCTATGTTTTGATCGGCCACCAAATTGAGCAAGAATTTGTTTTTAGTAGCAGATTAATCCCTTCTATTACAGCTCATTTTCACCAAAATTAACAATTAATTATAGCAAGTTAAAATATAATTTTTTAGGGTCAATGGATTAAATTCTTAGTGTTTATTTTTATCAACTATTCTACTAAACCAATAAAAATAAACAACCATGAAAACCTTAAAAGACCTTTTTGAACACCAATTAAAAGACATCTACAGTGCCGAAAGTCAATTGATTAAAGCCCTGCCGAAAATGGTTAAAAATTCCGAAGACAGCGCATTAAAAGAAGCATTTTCAGCGCATTTGGAAGAGACGAAAAATCATAAAAAAAGATTAGAGGAAGTAGGTAAAGAACTTGGCATAAAACCCGGAGGTGAAACATGCAAAGCTATGAAAGGACTTATTGAAGAAGCAGAAAGCTTCTTGAAAGAAAGTTTATCAGATGAAGTTAAAAATGCGGGATTGATAGCCAATGCCCAAAGAGTGGAACACTATGAAATTGCAGGGTACGGTACATTATGTACTTATGCTGAAGAATTAGGTTATAATGAAATTGCAAAAAAATTAAAACTAACCTTGGAGGAAGAGTTAAATGCTGACAAAAAGCTAAGTAAACTAGCTAAAAGCCGAATAAATAAAAAAGCCAAAAACTAGAATCAGTTTCAATATTCACTGTCCTGACCTTTTATTTAGCAGAATCAGTTATTAAATGCATTGGAATACTGACTATAATTGTCAGTATTCTTTTTTTTAAAATTTTTCTATTTGAATCTAGTAAAGGCCAAGGGTGCATGCCTATGGTAAACAGAGGTGAAGAAAATCATGGTAATCCTCTGAAAACCGAAATTACCATGCCCTTTCACTCCTAAGAAGCTGTCCTAAAAGTGTTTAAAGTGATTATACAATTCGTTTTTTACGATTTAACTCAACATCAGATTAAAGGAAGAAAATTATAATACCGTTCCATCAACCACCAATCAGTTCCCCTCCGTTTACGTGGATAAATTGTCCCGTCACATAACTGCTATCTTCACTCGCTAGATATACGTAGGCCGGCGCAACCTCGCTTGGCTGCCCTGCACGCCCAAGAGGAGTATCTTGACCGAAATCTGACACATCATCAAAAGTAGCAGGAATCAGAGGGGTCCAAATAGGTCCTGGCGCTACGCCATTAACCCTGATTTTATTTTTTGCTAAATTTTGAGAAAGAGAACGTGTAAAACTCACAATAGCACCTTTAGTACTGGAATAGTCAATTAAATGTTCACTGCCCCTGTAAGCGGTAACTGAAGCCGTGTTGATTATTGTATCTCCTGCCTTTAAGTGTGACAAAGCTGCTCTGGTTATATGGAAAAATGAATATATATTGGTTTCAAAAGTTTTACGCAGTTGATCACTGTTAATTTCACTCAAAGAATTTTTCGGGAACTGCATAGCGGCATTACAAACTAAAATATTTAACCCACCCAATGAATCCACACATTTTTCAACAAGCCCTTTACAAAAACTTTCCTGCTTGACATCCCCCTCTATTAAAACACATTTTCTTCCTTCTTTTTGCACCAACTCTTGGGTTTCTTTTGCATCGGTAGATTCATTTAAATAAACAATAGCCACATCTGCACCCTCTCTAGCAAAATGTACGGCCACACTTCTCCCTATACCACTATCTCCCCCAGTTATAAGCGCCACTTTATTTTTCAATTTATCGCTTCCCTTATAATTTCCCCTGATTATTTCAGGAGCCGGTTTCATCTTATGTTCCTCACCTGGTTGTTGCTGTGATTGATTCGGAAACTCCTTTGGCTTATTCATACTCCTATTCCAATGTTAGTTGAAAAGACAAATTAAATCAGGAAAACATTTTTCCTGCACCCTATTAAAAAATTCTTTGACTCATTTGAGAGGGGAATAAAATATGAAGCCAAACTCTTAAAGACCTGCGATTGACCTAAATAAGAAAAATGTTAATCAAAGTATAAAAGAGGCATTTGATTGTAGAAAGTAGTGAAAATTCTCAGAAAAGCGATTCTTCCACTCCCTTTAGATTTAGCACCATGGTAACTTATCCCTATTGCATTAAAAATTAGCTCTAAAACATCCGTAGCAGGAAAAGGCCTAAAAGTTGTACTTAGGTTACAAGATTGAATCACTACCAACTTAAATTTAATTATCATGGAACCCACTAATAACACTTCAAAAGGTGGTGCTAAACCACATCAGATAAAACAAGAATTAAAAGAATTTATTATTGACAATAAACACCCATGTATAATGGCTAATTCAGTGTTCACTTTAAATAATTTCGAACTCAAGCTGTATGACAAACTGGCCACTAAAAATACGGCTGTAAGAATGTTGAGTGCACTTGAAGCTTATTTGGCTAATTACGACTTTAACAATAATAAATTTAAATCCTTTATAGCTGTTTTCCCTGAAACACAGGTACATTCAGAAAAAGAATTTGAACAGTTATTGTGGAAACAACTGCAATATATTCATGAAAAAGACGAGCAGCCATGGGATCCAAATGTAAGTAGTGATCCTGAAAATGTTAATTTTAGCTTCAGTATAGCAGGTCATGCTTTCTATGTTGTCGGTATGCATCCATATAGTTCAAGATTGGCCAGAAGGGCCCCCTACCCCACGCTGGTATTTAATTTGCATAGTCAATTTGAGAAATTGCGGGAAATGAAATCCTATCATAAGGTCCGAGACAAAATAAGAGTGCGTGACCTTGCTTTTCAGGGAAGCATAAACCCTGTATTAAAGGATTATGGGGATAGCAGTGAAGCCATTCAATACAGTGGCCGAAACATAGACGAGAATTGGAAATGCCCCTTTCACTCAAAAAGTAAAGTGTAGTTTTAAAATCGATTTAAATCAAATAGTACAATGCTATCCGTATTATTTAAAAAATATTGAAACACCTTAAAAGCATAAAATGAATATAATTAAAAAACAGTCAGGAACTGCCTTTAAGTTATTCAAAGGTCAAAAGTTAAAAGTCATCGATCCACAGGGGATGCAAGTAAGTGACATGGTGCTTTTTAATGCAAATGATATTGGTGAGAAGTTGTCTTCAGGAAAGACTTTGGATTTTGAAGAAACAATTCTCATTACCACCAACCATCATCTTTGGAGTAACAGAGGTTGCAAAATGATGAGGATAATTAGGGACACCAATGGGAGAAACGACTTTCTACTTGCCCCATGTAGCCCAGAGACATTTAAAATCATGTATAACATTCAGGATTATCATCCCAGTTGCTTTGAGAATCTATATACTAGTTTAGCACCTTATGGAATTAAACCAGATGATATTCCCACAGCTTTCAATATTTTTATGAATGTGCAATTTGGGCAAGATGGAAAATTATCAGTCCTTCCACCACTGAGCAAGGCCGGAGATCACCTCCTCTTTGAGGCTCAAATGGACCTTATCGTTGCCCTAACAGCATGTTCAGCAGAAGACAGCAATGGCGGGACCTTTAAACCTATTCATTTTGAGGTTTTGGATGAAATGGAATAGATGCACTCCTCATTAAGGTTTACTACAAGAAGAAATAAAAAAACCTGCCCAATTTAAGTGGGCAGGTTTTTTTCAATTGCAAGAAAGCAAAAGATGAGTTTTATTTAGGCAGCACATTTGAAATGAGTGATACCTTTTCGATAGGTTCACTGGCATTAGAATATATCCTGACAACGCTATTTTGTTTGCCCATTTTCCCTGCGGAATTAAAGGACACCTTGATCTCAGCTTTTTTACCTGGTGCTATTGGCTCCTTAGGCCAGCTAGGCACTGTGCAGCCACAAGTTGCTGCTACGTTTGAAATAATCAACGGCTCTTTGCCAGTATTTTCAAATTTAAAAACATTTTCTACTTTGTCTCCTTGCGTGATATCTCCAAAATCTTTTGAATCAGATTCGAAGGTAATTACCGGACCATTTACTGCTTTTTCTTGGGCGATCGCAAATGCTGTACTTAAAACAACCGCCAATACTACTGTTAATAACCTTTTCATATTCATCAAATTTTAATTCATTCAAACTTATGCAGTTCATTACTATTTAATAAAAAAATTGTTGTGAAAGTTCACCATAAACAATTCTTTTTTTGCTCTTGTCATGGCAGTATACAACCATCTGACATAATTTTTATCAATTTGTTCCTCATTTAGAAACCCCTGATCAACAAAAACAGCGTCCCATTGTCCTCCTTGTGATTTATGACATGTCAGGGTATAGGCATATTTAACTTGCAAAGCATTCAAATAAGGATCTTTGCTCATCGCCTCTCTTATTTTGCTCTTCTGTTCCAAATCCTGGTAATCCTCAGCTACTTGCTGATAAAGCTCCTTCCATTCATCAAATGACAAAGCAGGTTTAAATGAATGCAAGGTATCCAATATTACTCGGGCTTCAAATGGTACCTCATCGGGGTAATCTATTAATCTCAATTCAAGTGTAGCAAACCTTAGGCCATATAATTCTTCAAATGAACGAATTTTAAGTATTTCTACAAAATCTCCGTTGGCCAAAAAACTAACCTTCTCAGAAGCGTCCATATAAGTATAATTGTTTTTAACAATCATAAGCCGCTCTCCGGCACTTAATTCATCTTCATAATAAAAGATAGAATTCCTAATGTATTTATTGTATTGAACTGCCGATTTATTGGATCTTGTAATGATCATTGTATTGTCCAATCCAAATTTATCGTAAGCATACCTCAAGCCATCTTCTAGTCTTTCTCCAGTCATTCGGTAGAAATCCTTAAATCCTTTGGTAATAAATGATATATTAGGTTTCACTTTGAGCACCTCATTCCTTAATGAGGTAGCATTGGCCAAAATCCCTGAATCCAGCTCTTGCCTGGTTACGATGGTAAGCAAGGCTTCATTTACGTCTAGTTTATAATTCCTTATTAGATAATTCTTATCTAAGCCCGGACTATCCTCACTCCCCACAGGTGGCAATTGGGCAATATCCCCAATTAAAAGCAGTCGATTTTCTGGATTTTGATAGACAAACCCTATAAGATCTGCCAATAGGGACTTCCCTCCGTTTCTATCATCCGAAAGCATTGATGCTTCATCAATTATAAATACAGACTTTTGATAGTAATTCTTTTGCACGGTGAAACTTTCCGCCCCTTCAGCAGCTCCCTGCTTTGCACGGTAGATGATCTTATGAATGGTATAGCCTGTCTTTTCAGCATACGTGCTCATTACTTTAGCGGCACGTCCCGTCGGAGCCAACATTACAGCCCGTAGCCCCAAAGATGGTAAAGCCTTGACCAAAGCAGCCAAAACCGTTGTTTTTCCTGTTCCTGCATACCCCTTTAGAATAAATGCAGCGCCAGGAGGAACTGATTTGTCTAAAAATTTATCCATCGACCCAAAGAAATTTTCCTGATCAGTGGTTGGCTGATGAGGGAAAAATTTTCTGATTCTTTCTGATGGCTTTGGACTTGCTTGCTTATCTTTATGCATCTATTGCGAAACTAAGATGAAAAAGCCGAACATAAAAAAGGACATTATTGATAATTTCGGAAACCGGCTCAGAACGAGGGTAAACGGCCTACTCATCCAAGATAATAAATTATTGATGGTAAAACATAGGATGGGCACAAACCATTGGTTTTGGAATGTTCCTGGAGGTGGAATGAAATTCGGTCAGGATGCCAAAGAAAATTTACAAAGGGAGTTTATGGAAGAAACTGGCTTAGGAATTGACGTTGGAAATTACCTATTTGTTCATGAATTTTTAGAGCCACCCTTACACGCAATTGAATTGTTCTTTGAAGTTAGCCAAACAAATGGTAAATTAGAGGTTGGAATTGATCCTGAGCTAGATACCAACAAACAGGTTATAGAAGAGGTTAAATTTCTTAGCATTGAGGAAATAAAAAATATACCCTCTGATAAAAAACATGCCTTATTTGGAAGAATAAATTCCTTGAAAGATGTAAGAATATGGAAAGGATATTTTAATTTTGGAAATAAATGCATAAAATAGCATTCTAATTACGAACCATCAATTCTTTATAATAATTTAATTACGCTTTAAAGATATTCAAAATGACATTGAGTAAAATCTTATCGATTGTTTTTCTATTAGGAGCCCTAGGTCTCGGATACAAGCTTTATCTGGGTGTGGATGAAGTAGTGGAAGAAGAAAAAATCCTAAAAAGGACTGAAGAAAGAATTATTGAAAAGCTGGAAATGCTTAGAGATGCCCAAATTGCCTATCAGGCTTCCAATGGTGAATATGCAAACAACTGGGAAGAACTTAAAAAATTCATTTCAGAGGGTAGCATTTATTTGGTTCAAAGGACTGAGACCACCAAGTTGCTTGACTATGGTAAAGAAGAAACAACTGTAACTTTGGATACACTAGGTTCCGTTAACGTTCAGGATTCTTTGTTTAACGAAGCCAAATATCCTGATTTTGATCTGGATTTATTAAATGTGGTACCTGGATCAGGTGGCAAAACTTTTGAATTCTTTGCTGACAAAATTGAACGTAGCAACAGAGAAATTGCAGTGTTTGAAATCAGAGACCCTGCACCACGTAATCCAGAGAGAAGAAGAAACAATAACGAGAAGGCTTTAAGGGTTGGTTCTAGAACCGATTCTTCTACTTCAGGAAATTGGGAATAAATTTGGATACGGTAGGTTCCCATATCCAAAGCAAATTCATTAGCGATAAATTTGATATGCAAGCCATATCAAATTTATCGCTTTTCTTATATGAAAAATTATTAGTTGTCATCGCACATGAAGGCGAGAGTAAGGACATAACAGCTACTTATACTTATTCTTTCCAGGACCCCGAAACCATACAGCATCTCATAGAAACTGAAGCAATTTTTAATGCTCCTAATACTGTGGGAAAGCTCTATATCCATCACCAAAAGTTCACTTTGGTTCCTACGGCTTTATTCAATCCTGCTCAAGGGGCGAGGTATCTAAGTTTTGCCACCGAAGTCAATGAATTAGAGGAAAATGTCACTTATACGGGGATTTCCAACAATACCATTCAAATACTGGGTACGGCTAACAGAAGTCTTTTAGACAGTCTTGATAAAAAGTTACCTGAACTAGAAATTGCCCATGGAGCGGCACATGTATTGGGCTTTTTTCTGACCCAAACGCAAGATTTACTTAATCAAGAATTATTTATACACGCTTCTCCTGACTGCATGTATTTGGCGGCTTTTGATGATGGGCAACTAAATCTTTTCAACAGATTTATTATTACAGATGAAGCTGCGTTTTTACGCTATTTATTTACCTTCATCCAGCAGATGGCCTTTGACAGAACGCATTGCAAGATTCGTCTCTTTGGCAATCCTGAATGGCTTCATACCAATATGGAAAGCATGGAGCTCTATTTCAAAAACATACATTTAATCACCCCCATTCAAAATGTATCCTACCTTAAAGGGGCAGAATCCTTTATGAACACGCAACTTTTAGAGGCTTTCTGGCAACAAAAAAATGTTTCATGAAGAAAACAGCGCTTTTTCCAGGCTCTTTTGACCCTTTCACAAATGGTCATCATGACATTGTCATGAGAGGATTAAATATTTTCGATGAGATAATTATCAGTGTTGGCCACAATACAAGTAAGAAAAACAGGTATTTCGACATTGATTTTATGGTAGAAAAAATCAAAAATACCTACAAAAAAACCCCATCCGTAAAAGTCATAGTTTACGATGAGCTTACCTCTTCCCTTGCAAAGAAACACGAAGCCCGGTACTTACTTCGTGGATTAAGAAACACTACTGATTTTGAATACGAAAACACTATCAGTCAAATGAACAGGTACCTGAATGAATCATTGGAAACGGTATTTCTGATCACCACACCCAAATATGCAGCCATCAGCTCTACAATTATCAGGGAAGTTCATAAATATGGAGGCAATGTAAACAAGTTTCTACCTTATAAGGTCTGATAAACCTCTGGTTTTGTTTTTAAAAACTGTTTGTATAGATACCGCATTGAGGGATAAGAGTTGATTAACGCTGTTTTAGCATCGTAATGCTTCATCCACTTGATGTCCATAATTCCTTCCTCAACCTGAGGTTTCATTTTTGAATCATTAAGAGACTTCATGTTGTACCAATAAGTCTTCTTAAGTATGCTCTTCCTGTTTTGCGTATAGGTATGCCACGTAACACAGATGAGCTCATCGAGCTTCACTTTAATATTACATTCTTCCTCTACCTCCCTTGCTGCACAGCCTTCAGGTGTCTCTTTCTTTTCGAATTTCCCTTTCGGAAGGTCCCATTTACCCAATCGGTAAATAAACAACACTTTATCTTCCTTGGTCACTACACCTCCTGCTGCTTTAATGATTAAAAACCTGCTTTTAATAAACTTTTTAAGTGCAGCTTTTTCCTCAGTCACAAGGGTTATACTATCCAGGTTTTTAAGTTTCCTCGTTCGCAATAAGAAAAGCAATTGAACGATAATGTCTTTGGAAGGATTTTTTATCAGGACGTCATCATAAAAATCTGCTGACGCTGGTAATTCTACAGGGTTATCATAAACACACTCGAAAGATTTTTTTGGTAAAAAATCCTTGGTTGCCACAAGATCTAGTGGTTTATCGTTGATGAAGATTTTCATAAACAAATCTAATTTTTTCAAAATTGCAATTTTTTTCCAGCGTGCACAACCCTGAGTAAATTTTAAATGGTTAAATTTATCGCATGGAAATTTATGATCAAAGCACCGCTTCTCAAATCGCAAAAAAGCTTCTTGAAATAAAAGCCATCAAACTGTCACCAAAGGATCCTTTTACATGGGCATCCGGATGGAAATCCCCTATTTATTGTGACAATCGGCTATCACTATCCTTTCCTGAGGTTAGGAAATTTATTCAGGAAAAATTAACAAGTGTTGTTCGTACCCACTTTCTTAATATTGAAGCTGTAGCAGGAGTAGCTACTGCAGGTATCCCTCAAGGTGTGTTAATTGCTGATAAACTTGATCTTCCTTTTATCTATGTACGTTCCAAAGCCAAAGGCCACGGGATGGAGAATATGATTGAAGGAAAAATCACTCCCGGTCAAAAGGTTGTGGTCGTAGAAGATCTTGTTTCCACAGGAGGAAGTTCACTCAAAGCAGTAAAGGATCTGCGAGCAGCAGGTTTTGAGGTTTTGGGTATGGTTGCTATTTTCACTTACGGGTTTGAGGTATCCGACATAAACTTCGAGAAGGAAAACGTCAAACTCTATTGCCTGAGCGACTACAGTTCTTTACTTCCTCAAGCACTTGAACAAGGGTACGTATCCGAAGAGGACATGAATACCTTGGCAGAATGGCGAAAAGGGCCAGACGTTTGGCAACCATAATTCTAATGGAGTATACTCTTAGGGATAAACCAAAAGCAAAGAAAAGTACTATAGTTAGGTGATTAAAATGATAAGGTCATTCACTTTAAGCCTGTCTTTTCCTCATTTTGCAACACCCCTAAGCCAAATAAAGCAAAATCATATTTGACAGGATCGGCCGCATCAAAAGCGCGCAGATTCCTTGTCAATTCCATCGCTGTCAGCCAATCTGTTTGTTTTCTTTGGATCAACCCTAGCGATCTACCTATTCGATCTACATGAAGGTCACAGGGGCATATTAATTGAGAAGGAGCTATTTTGTCCCAAAGGCCAAAGTCAACTCACTTGTCATCCTTTCTCACCATCCACCTCAAAAACATATTGATCCTTTTGCAAGCTGACTTCTTCTTGGGGGTTGCAATGTGCTTACTTGTGCGCTGTGGTGCGTTCGGGGATTGGAAAAAACTATCGTGGAAATTAGAAAGGAGAATTTCCATGGCATCGATATCGGAGGTATATCCGATGGAAAAAGCATGCTCTAGGCTTTGATTTTCCTTATAATACCTGGAAAAAAAATCGATAAAATAAAGCGTATCTAAGTCATTAAAAGTACGGTGCTTAAACCGCATCAATTGCTTTAAATCATTTTCAGAATGATTTAACACAAAATCATGAGGACTATTGCCCATCATGGCCATTAACTCCAGGCTCTTATTGATAATGGTTTTACGCTGTCCCCAAGCAAGAACTGCTGCAAAAAATCCTGAAATTTCAATGTCCTGTAATTTTGAAAATTTATGTGGAATAGAGATAGGATCATTCTCAATGAATGACGGCTGGTTAAAAAGCATTACCTTTTCATCCAGAAACCCCTTTAGATCATCCATCTGTCAGTGTAACTTTTACTTCACCACCCTTGGTACCATCAAACCACTTGAGCAATAAAGATTCCCCATCCTGCTCTGCTACACGCCAGTCAAAGCACTTAATATTTGCGAGTTTTGTAAGTTTATCTTCTTCAGGATCATACAGGCAAATGTCAAAATCCGGAATATTTGCCAATTCCGTTGTGTTCCACCTTTCAAGCAACCACCCTTCTTTCAGAATGATGACTCGTTTTCCAAAAACATCGTCTTCAATAACGGAAGGTATTCCGTCGGTTCGACGAATCTGGTAACACTCTGGACCAAAAATTATCTGTTTATGAAGCTTCCCTTCGATTAAATTTGATTCATCAGTCAATAAAATCCATTCTGATTTACTCAGTATTTTCGGTACAGGACCGCTAAATTTGGTCAAAAACGATGAAACCCAGGAAAAAAAGTAGGTTATACCAATGAATATTAGCCCAAAAGTTGCCAGAATGGGATAAGTCAGCACGAAAATAGCATTCCAAATAAATTTGAAAAACCTATCGAAGAAAAGTTCAATTGAATTCATTCATTATCTAATACAATTTCAAAATTAAGGCAAATAAATCAAACAAGCAAAATTCAACTTTTCAATAACAATACTTACACCTATAAGGATAATGCCTGACATTGTCATCTGATTTACCTACCTTTGCAGGCTGAAAACACCTAAGCACCATGACCCTAACTCAAGAGATAGCGAAAAGAAAAACTTTTGGAATTATAGCTCACCCTGATGCAGGAAAGACCACATTAACAGAGAAGATGCTGCTTTTTGGAGGTGCAATCAAAACAGCAGGGGCGGTAAAATCAAATAAAATTGACACTGCCACCAAATCCGATTGGATGGAGATTGAAAAACAGAGAGGAATATCTGTGGCCACCTCTGTTATGGGATTTGAATACAAGGGGCAGAAAATAAACCTCCTTGATACTCCTGGACACCAGGATTTTGCAGAAGACACCTACCGCACACTCACCGCTGTTGATTCAGTTATTATGGTTATTGACTGCGTAAAAGGGGTGGAAATTCAAACAGAAAAATTAATGGAAGTATGCAGGATGAGAAAAACACCTGTTATTTGCTTTATCAATAAGTTGGATCGAGAGGGCCGTGATCCTTACGACTTGTTGGATGAAGTAGAATCCAAATTAAATATAAAGGTAAGACCACTCTCATGGCCCATTTCAATGGGGAAATCATTTAAAGGTGTTTACAACCTTTATGACAAACAATTGAACTTGTTCACCCCTAGTCAGCGAAAAATTAATGATGACAGGGTTGTTATCGAAGATTTAAGTTCCGAAAAACTAGATGAAAGAATCGGAACCAGTCTGGCAGATCAGCTTAGAGAAGATGTAGAATTAATCGAAGGCGTTTACCCTGATTTTGATCCTAAAGAATACCTGGAGGGGACCGTTGCTCCTGTGTTTTTTGGTTCTGCCGTCAACAATTTTGGTATCAAAGAAATGTTGGATACATTTATTCAAATAGCTCCGGGACCAAAAAGCCGACAGACCGAAGAACGTGAGGTAAAACCTGATGAAGACAATTTCAGCGGATTTATCTTCAAGATTCACGCCAACATGGATCCTAAACATAGAAACCGTATCGCCTTTTTACGTATATGTTCAGGGACGTTCCAAAGGAACAAACCATATAACCATGTAAGAGGCACCAAACCGCTTCGCTTTTCTAATGTCACCTCCTTTATGGCTCAGGACAAAGAAATAATTGAAGAAGCTTTCCCTGGTGATATCGTAGGTCTTTACGATACGGGAAATTTAAAAATTGGAGACAGTTTAACTGATGGTGAGAACCTAACATTCAAAGGCATCCCAAGCTTTTCCCCAGAGATTTTCAGGGAGGTCGTAAACAAGGACGCCATGAAAACCAAGCAACTAGAGAAAGGCTTGCAACAATTAATGGAAGAAGGGGTCGCACAACTCTTCACCTTTGAAATTGGATCTAGGAAAGTAGTAGGTACGGTAGGGCAACTCCAATTTGAAGTAATTAAGTTCAGGTTGAAAAATGAATACAATGCCACAGCGGATTTCGTCCCAATGAACCTATATAAGGCTTGTTGGATTACAAGTACAGACAAAAAGAAATTGGATGAATTCATCCGCTCCAAACAAAGACATATCGCAAGAGATAGAAATGGGAAATTAGTATTCATGGCCGAGACCAAGGCCTGGTTACAAATGGTTCAGGATAATTTTCCTGAAATTGAATTCCATAATACATCTGAATATTAACCTATTTATCAAACCTGAGGAAACATGAAAAAACCATTTAATGTAATATTTGAGGACAATCACTTACTGATAGTCAACAAATCTGCTGGGATATTGGTACAGGGAGATAAAACAGGCGACAAAACGCTTACAGATCTTTGTAAAACCTATATAGCAAATAAATACAACAAACCGGGTGCGGTTTTCTTGCATCCAGTCCATAGACTAGACCGACCAGTTAGTGGGGTGGTCGTTTTTGCAAGAACCTCCAAGGCACTGGAAAGGATGACTGCCTTGTTCAGGAAAAGAGAAGTTCACAAAGTTTACTGGGCATTGGTAAAAAGAAAGCCAAGAGAGGAAACAGGTAAATTAACACATTGGCTGGTAAAAAATTCTGATAAAAACATTTCTACTGCTTACGATAAGGAAGTTCCAGAGTCCAAAAAATCTGAAATGACCTATAAAAGGTTAGGGAAATTAAACGATCATTGGTTACTAGAACTACGCCCTGTTACAGGCAGGCCACACCAGTTGCGTGTGCAATTGGCCTCCATGGATTGCCCAATCCGTGGAGATGTCAAATACGGATTTCCAAAACCGAACCCTGATGCAAGCATTAACCTACATGCCTTTCATTTGGTATTTATTCACCCAATCAAAAAGGAAAAATTAATCCTTAGGGCTGCTTTGCCTGAAGAACCATTTTGGGAGCAATTTTTGGAATTTGAAAACATAAAATCAAGTGACCGCCATTTGGACAAGACTTTTAGCGGTTAAAAATTCAAAGTAAAATGTTAAAGGGAACTTACTTTATTTGGCTGTTTTTCCTGGGATCTTTAACTGCATTTGGACAAGAAGAAGAAAAAGAGGGTGTGTTTTGGGAAATATCAAGTCAAAATAACCCTAACCCCTCCTATCTTTTTGGTACTATTCATCTTATTTGTGAAGGGGACTTTTTGATAAATGCCAAAATATCTAACAAGGTATCGGAATCAGATGTTCTCGTGCTCGAAATAGATATGGATGACCCTCGTCTACAAGCAGCAATGAGGGATAACCTCTACAATAAAGATGGACAAAAGATCAATGATTTTCTTACCAAAGAAGAGTACCAAAACGTACACACTTTCCTAAAAGAAAGAACAGGTATGGACATGGACATGCTACAGGAAATGCACCCAATGGTATTAATGTCACTGATTTACAATAACTTACTTGAGTGTGAAACAAAGTCTTTTGAAAATGAATTAATGATTCTTGCAAAAGCCTCCAAAATGGAGGTAATGGGACTAGAAACAATTGAAGACCAAATCTCACTTTTTGATCTTATTCCCTTAAAGGACCAATACAAAAGCTTTTACAGTTATATAAACAACTTGGAAAAAGGACAGAAAGAGTTTAAAAAACTAATCAAGGCCTATAAGGAAGAAGATATTCTTGACTTATTTGAGATGGTTTCCGAAAGTCCTGAATACAAGGATTATCAAGACGACTTCATCTCTGATAGGAATAAGAATTGGGTGGCACCTATGACTCAAATTATGAATGAAAGCAGTGCTTTCTTTGCTGTTGGAGCTGGACATCTGGGAGGGCCTAATGGCTTAATTAACCTCTTAAAGAACAATGGATTTGAAGTAAATAGAATTCACCTTTGAATTAGCTTTTGTTACTCGGTTTGGTGAAAAAACTATAGATTCCCCACACGCTCAATACCAAAAGCCCACCTATAAATAAATATTGCCACAATGAGGCATTAGAGGAGAGAGCGTCTTGTATAGTCCCCGCAAATACACCTGAAGAAAAGGCAAGGATAGTTCTGGGCAACATCCCTAAAAACCCAAACCACAATACTTTCTTCAAACCTGTGTCTAAAAGTGCGAAAACTAAATTAGAAATTGCGAAGGGAATTACCGGACTAATCCTGATATAAAAGACCAGTTTCCCCATTTGATCCTTTTTTTCATGGATTAACTGACTGGCTTTTGGATAAGGCTCCAAGATCCAGTCGAGGCTATCTTTCTCCAGCACTCTTCCCAACAAGTACCCTACAGCACTTGCTAAGGTATAGGACAAAACCAAATAGGGAAATGCCTGCCAACCAAATAGATAACCTGTGACTACCGCAAAAAAAGTGGTGGGAACCAATGCCAACCCCATAAGAACTGTACCTGTAAGACAGTATATCAAGGCTATGTTTGGCTGTTCAATTGGCAATAATTCTAAGGCAGCCCAATTCTTGTAAACCCAGTTACCTAGGGTAATGGCACCTACAGTTGGTAGAATACTTACCCAAAGGATAGATACTAATACCCATGGGTTTTTGCTATAGATATTTCTTAAATGCTTGAAAATAGGCGGTTTTTTGTTCATCTTTGAACAAAACTAAAATAAATTTGACTAAAAGTTAATCAAATTAAGGCTTTAATAGGAAAAGGCCTTATTTGATAAACAAACCCTATATATTAAGCTTATGAAATTTGCTACAAAAGCCATACATGCAGGGGTCAGACCAGATCCAAGTACAGGGGCAATTATGACCCCAATTTTTCAAACTTCAACTTACGTTCAGAAATCGCCAGGTGACCACAAAGGCTTCGAATATTCAAGAACGCAAAATCCTACCAGACAAGCCTTGGAAAATAACCTGGCAGCTTTGGAAAACGGCGAACATGGGTTGTGTTTCTCCTCGGGAATGGCCGCAATTGATTGCGTTCTAAAATTATTGGAACCAGGAGATGAAGTCATTAGCACTAATGATCTTTATGGAGGTACCTACAGGATTTTTACTAAAGTTTTTTCAAAATACGGAATAAAATTTCATTTCGTAAATATGGAAAAACCGGAGGCCATCCTTCCTCTTATCAACAAGAACACCAAGTTGATATGGGCAGAAACACCCACTAATCCTATGATGAAAATCATTGACATCAAGGCGCTAGCTGATATAGCAAAAAACAACAATGTGCTTTTTGGCGTGGACAATACTTTCGCCACTCCTTTTCTTCAAACCCCTTTGGACTTAGGTGCTGATCTGGTAATGCATTCGGTAACCAAATACCTTGCAGGCCATTCAGATGTAGTCATGGGAGCTTTAGTCGTCAAAGACAAGAAACTTGCAGATGACCTGGCATTTATTCAAAATTCCTGCGGTGCTGTTCCTGGCCCTCAAGATTGCTTCCTGGTTCTCAGAGGAATTAAAACTTTGCATCTTAGGATGGAAAGACATTGCCAGAATGGAAAAACTATTGCTGCCTACCTAATTAACCATCCTAAGATAGACAAGGTATTTTGGCCAGGTTTTGAAGACCATCCCAACCACTTGGTGGCAAAAAAACAAATGAAATATTTTGGTGGTATGATTTCCTTCACTTTGATCGACAACAAAATTGAAGATGCCGTTAAAGTGTTGGAAAGTTTTAAGATTTTTGTTTTGGCCGAGTCTTTAGGAGGAGTAGAATCCCTGTGTGGTCATCCCGCTACCATGACTCACGCCAGTATCCCTAAATCCGAAAGAGAAAAAGTAGGCTTATCGGATTCGTTGATTCGGTTAAGTGTAGGAATTGAGGATGCCGAAGATTTGAAGAATGACCTTGCCCAGGCTTTGGATTAATCTAATGTAGCATTTTCGTGAACAGATATTGGCATCTATTGTCAATATCTGTTGTTAATTCTTTGTGATTTTTCTTTAAAAGGGTAAGGACTGTTTGATACTTCTTACTTATATCTTCTTTTTCACCTAAATGACTACCAAGATGTTGAAGCAGCAATTGATTTTTATGCCAATTCACCATCACCGTAGTTAGGACTTCAATTTCCTCGTGAACCTTATGGGTAAAAATGGAATTTAGGCCTATTGATAATCTTATTTTTTCTAAAGCGGTAACTTTCTTAAGGCCTTTGTAAATTTCACTTATTGTTTGAGCATCAAGTCTTGTTTTGGTGCCAAATTGAAAATATTCCACTTCCTCATTTATGATTTGATTAATAGCAGTGTTAATAGTTAATATCGACATCCCTTTGGAGTATTGCAAAATGTTTTTGTAAAGATCTTCCCATTTTTGCAATGGTATAGAGAGGATCAATTCATAAACATCTGAATACAACCTGTGTTTATCTGAAGATATGAGTTTTTCATAATCCGGATAATGCCGTTTATTGGCATGCATATACGTTAAAAAACCATCTTGTATAAACCGAATATGCTTGACCTTCCGAAGATTTTTATGCAACTCTTTAAATGGAGAGAATATTTGCCTAATTTCACGCTTTTTATTAAAATGCGCCCTTTCCAACAGTTGAATATAAACACTAAAAAAATCTAAATGAGATTCAAGCTCAATTGATTTTTTTGATTTTAACTTTTTTGAGAGCTCCTCAAACAATGCCTTACCGGCATCATAGTGCTTATCAAAAACATGTAAAATCAGCGGTAAGGTAGATGCTTCCATCGCTATTCGTTTATTTTTACAGTTGTAGATCCGTATCCAAAATTAGTCTTTTGACTATCTTTAAAATATTTTATGCCTTTTAATTGACTCAAATACTTATGAATGGTTTTTCTTAAAACTCCATTTCCTATGCCATGAATAAAAACAATCTCATCCATCCCTGAAACAATTGCATCATTTAGATTCGTTTCAAATGTTTTCATCTGCAATTGCAACATTTCACTGTTGCTCATCAAATCAAACTCATCCGTTAACTTCTCAATATGAAGGTCCACCGATGCGGGAGGCCTTTTTACTTTGGCTGCAGGATAAATATCTTGGGGCGTAGGGTTGAGATCTTGGTTCAATTTACTGACATTCAATGCCTTTAAAGTGTCATCAATCCTAAAGAAATAGGCATCTTTATTCAGCAATGGTGCTTTCCCCATACTTTTAAAAAATGATGAGGCTTTTAATTTTATATTCCTTACTTGAACAGGCTGCTGTTTTTCAAACTGCTTGTTCAATAAAACCATCATCACACTGAAAGGTGGCCATTGCTCAAATTCCTCAAGCATCTTTTCTCCTAACTTGGTAAATGACTTGGCTTTAACCAGTCCTGCGCCTATGTTTTTAGTCTTATCATTTTGACTCTCATCGAATGAATACAAGCAATCTTTTGGCGAATTATTTACAAGTACCACATCATGCAACTGATCATTATAGGGAACATAGGCTAAATAAACCCCATCCACTACGTCAGAGACTTTATTTTTTGGAACGCTGGAAAGGAAAGCTTTGGCCTTTTTTGGCTTTGGATCAAAATAAGCTTCTTCTGCCTCGTTGATAAGAACCAACTCTGATTTTAACACAGGGATTCTAAACCCATCTTCAATTTCAATTTCAACCTGCCCACCAGAAGAAATCTTGGTAATTACACCTTCCTCCTTTCCATGCAGTAACCTAACCTTATCCCCTATGTTCATATTCCAAATTTACCAAATAGATTGGGGTATTCACAATTAATCCCTTTTGATTCCCCGAATTCATTTTATATCTATGTTTGAAAAAACATCCACATACTGTCTCAGGACTTTTCTCAGACAAAGAAAATTATGCATAAAAAAGCCCAATTCAGATTAAATTGGGCTTTTTGAAATTTTAAATTTGAACGAATCTTTAGCAATAGTAATCACTATTACCTATATCGACTTAAACTACAATGTTCACGATTTTACCAGGGACGACGATAACCTTTTTAGGTTTCTGACCTTTTGTCCATTTCTGGATATGTTCATCAGCAAGTGCTGCTGCTTCTATTTCTTGTTTTGATAGGCTCAATGACAATTCAATTTTCGCCCTCATTTTCCCATTGATAGACACTGGATATTGGTGGCTATCTTCTGTGAGGTATTTCTCCTCTGCTTGTGGAAACTGGGAATTAATAATTGAATCTTCATGCCCCAGACGTTCCCATAATTCTTCAGAAATATGAGGTGCATAAGGAGACAATACCACCAATAATGGTTCCAAAACATCCTTGTTATTGCACTTCAAGGCTGACAATTCATTTACACAAATCATAAATGAAGATACAGAGGTATTGAAAGCATGTCGTTCTATGTCTTCCTCCACCTTCTTCACGGTTTTATGCAGGGATTTCAAGGCCTCTTTGGAGGCAGGTTTGTCTGAAACATTCCACTCTCCATTTTGGTCATGAAAAAGTCTCCACAGTTTTTTCAAAAACTTAAACACCCCATCTATCCCGTTGGTATTCCAGGGTTTAAACTGTTCCAATGGGCCTAGGAACATTTCATAAAGCCTTAAAGTATCTGCACCATAGCTTTCAATGACATCATCTGGATTGACCACATTGTACTTGGACTTGGACATTTTTTCAACTTCTGCACCGCAATTGTACTTACCATCTTCAAGAATGAATTCAGCGTCTTTTAGGTCAGGTCTCCAGTTTCTAAAAGCATCCAGGTCCAGCTGATCGTTGTAAACGATGTTTACGTCCACATGCATAGGGCTTACTTCATGCTCCCCTATCAATCCATGACTAACAAAAATATTGGTACCTTTCTTACGGTAGACAAAATTGGACCTGCCTTGGATCATCCCCTGGTTTATCATTTTCTGAAAAGGCTCATCAATAGAGACTAAGCCTCTATCAAACAAAAACTTTGTCCAAAATCTTGAATAAAGCAGGTGACCTGTAGCATGTTCAGCACCTCCTATATACAAATCAACAGCGCCCCAATAATCCGCCGCAGTTTTACTAACAAAGGCCTCTTTATTATTGGCATCCATGTACCTGAAAAAATACCAACTTGAACCTGCCCAACCTGGCATGGTACTCATTTCTAATGGATAATTGCCGGTATCCGTTTTATAAGTCCAGTCTTTTGCCCTACCTAATGGTGGGGCCCCATCTTCAGTAGGTAAATATTTATCCACTTCAGGTAGCCTTAAAGGCAAATCACGCTCATCAATAAGATAAGGCAAATCATTTTTGAAATATACGGGAAGTGGCTCACCCCAGTACCGTTGTCTGGTAAAAATAGCATCCCGCATTTTATATTGGATTTTGCCTTTTCCTATTCCTTTTTCCTCAAGAAAAGAAATGGCTTTGTCCATAGCAGGCTGCATTTTCATTCCGCTTATAAAACCTGAGTTCATGATAGTCCCGCCTTTGCCAGGAAAGGAACCATTGGACATGTCCCCCTCTATAACCTGTCTTTTCTCTAAGCCAAAGTGATTGGCGAAATTAAAATCTCGTTCGTCATGAGAAGGTACAGCCATAACCGCCCCTGTACCATAACCAGCCAAAACATAATCAGCAATCCAGATTGGAATACTTTCTCCGTTGAATGGATTTTTTGCATAGCTACCAGTGAATGCACCTGAAATGGTTTTTACATCCGTCATTCTATCCCTCTCCGACCTGTTTTTTGCTTGGGCCACATAGTCAAGGGCGGTCTCTTTTTGATCCTCTGTAATCAACTTTGCTACCAACTCATGTTCAGGAGCAAGCGCCAGGTAGGTCACCCCATAAATGGTATCAATCCGGGTGGTAAAAACCTTAATTTTCTCATTTTGCCCTTCTACATCAAATACCATTTCGGCACCCAATGACCTGCCAATCCAATTTCTTTGCATTTCTTTGACAGGGTCCGGCCAGTCTAAGCCTTCCAATCCGTTGAGCAAACGTTCTGCGTAGGCAGTTATCCGCATGCTCCATTGGATCATGCGTTTTCTTTCTACCGGGTGCCCTCCTCTTTCAGAGAAGCCATCCTTGACTTCATCATTTGAAAGTACCGTACCCAAAGCACCACACCAGTTGACAGTAGTTTCAGCTAAATAAGTTAGCCTGTACCTTAATAGTATCTTTTGTTTCTCCTCGTCAGAATATTGATTCCAATCTTCCTTGCTGAAAAGCTCAGTATCATCATCGCAAGCTGCCTTAATGCTTCGATTTCCATCTTTCTCAAAAACGGAGATTAGATGACCTATCGATTGGGCTTTATTGGCCTCCAAATCATAATAGCTATCAAAAAGCTGCATAAAAATCCACTGCGTCCATCGATAGTATTCAGGATCTGAAGTCCTTACCTCTTTGCTCCAGTCAAAGGCAAAACCTATATTTTTAAGCTGCTCGGTATATCTTTTAATGTTCTCTTCCGTTGTTATTGCCGGATGTTGGCCAGTTTGTATTGCATATTGCTCAGCTGGTAGCCCAAAAGAATCATACCCCATTGGGTGCAATACATTAAAGCCTTTTAACCTTTTATAACGTGTAACGATATCAGAAGCTATATACCCCAATGGATGTCCTACATGTAATCCTGCTCCTGATGGATAGGGGAACATATCCAAAGAATAAAATTTTGGCTTATTTGTTACTGGGCTGGCATTGAAAAGTCCCGTTTTCTCCCAACGGTCCTGCCATTTTTTTTCAATGGTGCGAAAATTATATTCAGACATTTTCAGTAATTGTAAAATTATTGGTCATTTCAATTCCAAAAGTATAAAAAATATCCCTATTCATTTCGAATATGAATCACTATATGCGAATCCTTCAATAATAAACAAAAATAATCGGGGGTAATATTACCAAAACCTATATCCCCTGCCTCTATTACGGAAAATCCAGTTGTCCCAAATATCCGTGGAAAAATAAATTTCTACACCAACATTCAAGGTAAAGTAACCATCATACCTTGCATCAGGCTCATTAAGTCGAGGATCTCCACTGCCCCTTCGGGCACTTCCTCTGGTATTTCGGATTAATTCAATATTGGGCTCTCCATTTGGAAGCAAAAATCTGTCTTGACGGATAGAAAGACGCAACCTATCAGGGTCTATTCCCGATACGTAATCATCAATCAGCTCTTCATAAAATCCTGAAATATTGTAGGAACTGACATCATCAAGATAGTCAGAGAAGGTAAACCGGTAGTTACCTTCCATGAAAAAATCCATGTAAACATTCGCTTTGTACTTAAACCCAAACCCCATGGGAAAAATGGCTACTATGTCATCATAAAGTTCATTTTCAGTTCTTAAAGGGCGCAGATTTATCCATTCTCCCTTATAAAGTGTTTGTGGGTTATTGGTAGAAGCCCCTATACCAAAAAAAACATAAGGATTAAAAAACTCTCTGGTGATATTGTATACTTTTACCGGTTTCAGGTAATACTCAACCAATAACGCAGCTTCCCAGTTTCTACTCCGAAAATTCAAATTTCGGGGTATCCTCCCACTCACAGGATCTGCATGATCATCCTGTCCGGAAATCTGATAAAATCCAATATCCCCTCTGGCTTTTAAGTTTGTTCCAAAAACATACCTGGCACTAAAACTTGCATTATAATCTGGTTGAACCCCTTCTTTGTATTGCCACAAGGCATATAGGTCACCAAAATATTGAGAAGGGCCACCCTGAATAGAGAATGACCATGGTTCTTCAAACCTAAACCTAAAAATACTCTGGGCAAATGTTTGTGATGAAATTGTTATTAAAAAAAATGCTATAAAAAATATCCTCCTGGTCATCTTTCTCTCGTACCTTCTTATCCATTGCTATTAACCTATTGGCAATAACCCCCATAAAGGTAAATAGAATAGGGAAATAAAAAAATTAGTCAGGTGCAATTTTATCTAAACCCGACCGGATATGTAAATCTCTCTGAGGAAAGGGTATCTCTACGTTCTCCTCACCAAACTTTTTGAAAATCTCGTAATACAACTGACTTTTCAATACTCCTGGCCTATTAGTATACTCAGTTGTCCATACCCGGAGATTAAAATCTATACTGCTATCATTGTATTTATCAAAAAGGACATCAGGTTCTGGTTTTGTTAGCACACCTGAATTTCTTTTCACCACTTCCAGTAAAATCCCCTTTATTTTTTCAGGGTCTTCCCTATAAGACACCCCTACAGGTATGTTAAATCTGATATTGCTATCATTGTGCGACCAGTTGATCACTGGGTTATCGATAAATTGACTATTTGGTACTATAATTGAAATATTATCATTGGTAAGTATAGTGGTAGATCTTGCAGAAATTGTCACCACATCACCATATACATCATCCACCTCTATTCTGTCACCTATTTTTATTGGCCTTTCCAAAAGTATGACCAACCCACTTATAAAATTATTTGTAATATTCTGAAGCCCAAAACCAATACCCACACCAACAGCTCCAGCCAGAATACCAAGGGCACTTAAGTCTACATTGCTATTTTGCAAAATGGTCACTAAACCAATAATGATCAAAAGGTATTTAAAGATTGTTGCAATCGATTGGCGAATGCCAACTTCCAATTTGTACTTGGTTAAAACCTTATTGGCTATAAATTTTCGCGCCAATTCAGAAACGACGAATACCAGAATAATTGAAACTGTTAAGCCTAAAAACAAACCTATGGTTAATGTTGTTTCTCCAAACATTAATATTTTCAAATTGAGAAACTCGTTAATCTTCTCAAGGAAACCACCATTTTTCACATCTTGTAAGACTTCATTCATATAACGTTGATTAAACCGATTAGACCTGATAAAGCTACTTGTAAGCTACGGATAATTAAATAAAAATTCTTAATTGTTTATCCGTAAACTAACCCGCTTAGGAGCAAAAAGTTAAATTAAATTTATCGAAGGTTAAAATTCCATTTAAATTTTCTTATCTACTCCTTTAAAAGCGCGCAATTTAGGTACATTTGTTGCTAATTTTATTCCCATGAGTAAACAAAAGGAAGAACTCGAACATAGGCTTAAACTCAGAAACATCAAACATTCTGATTTTAATGATATCCGTGAAATAATGGTTTCTACTTATAAGACCCAGGCCATGTCCTGGACTAAGGAGGAATTCAAAAATCAACTTAATGCCTTTCCCGAAGGGCAAATTTGTTTGGAGGACAATGGAAAGGTGGTAGCCGTGGCAATGAGCCTTATAGTAGATTACGCCAAATATGGTGACAGCCATACTTATGGCCAAATCACTGGATTTGGAAAATTTGACACCCACGATTCAGAAGGAGACACCCTTTATGGTACGGATGTATTTGTAGATAGAGAATACAGAGGTTTGCGTCTGGGCAGAAGGCTTTATGATGCGAGGAAAGAACTTTGCGAAAACCTTAACCTCAGGTCTATCATCGCTGGTGGTAGAATTCCTGGTTACAGTAAATTTGCGGATCAAATGTCTCCCAGAAAATACATAGAATTGGTAAAGAACAAGGAAATATTTGACCCTGTCCTTTCCTTTCAACTGGCGAATGAATTTCACGTTAGGAAAGTCATCACCAAATACCTCCCTGAAGACACTGACTCCCGTGCCTACGCCACCTTATTGGAATGGATCAATATATATTATGAAAAAGACGAGAAATTAATTGGCAATAAAAAAACCATTGTAAGACTAGGACTGGTTCAATGGAAGATGAGACGATTCAATGATGTCGACGATTTGATGCAGCAAGTAGAGTTTTTTGTTGATACTGTTTCTGATTACCAGTCTGATTTCTGTTTATTTCCTGAATTTTTCAATGCACCGCTATTGGCTGGTTTCAATAAAATGGATGCTTCTGAGGCAATTAGAAACCTTGCCGATTACACAGAGGAAATTGTAAACCGAATGCGGGACCTGGCATTGTCTTATAATGTCAATATTATTGCTGGAAGTATGCCGGAATATGACGGGAAAAAACTCCGTAATGTAAGTTACCTCTGCAGAAGAGATGGCACCATGGACAAACAGTACAAACTACACATTACGCCTGATGAACAGTCCTACTGGGGTCTCCAGGGAGGCAATGGCATAAGGGTATTTGATACTGATGCCGGAAAAATAGGGATACTTATCTGTTATGATATAGAATTCCCTGAATTGGGGCGTATTTTGGCAGAGAAAGAAATGGACATTCTTTTCGTGCCATTTTGGACAGACACCAAAAACGCCTATTTAAGAGTAAGTACTTGTGCTAAAGCCAGGGCCATTGAAAATGAATGTTATGTCGCCATCACCGGTTCGGTTGGCAACCTGCCTCGTGTTGAGAACATGGACATTCAACACTCCCAGGCTGCCATCTACTCTCCTTCAGACTTTTCTTTTCCACATGATGCAATTATAGCAGAGGCCTCTCTCAATACGGAAACTACTATAGTAGCAGATGTGGATTTGGGACTATTGACCAAATTGCGTAAAACAGGTAGTGTCCGAAACCTTGAACAACGGAGGTTGGACTTGTATTCCATACAATGGAAAAACAAGAGATGACAGATTACTTTAATACGAATTTTGAAGACGTCCTTAATAAAGCCAAAAATATAAAACTTCTCGTAACAGATCTGGACGGCGTACTTACAGACGGAGGAATCCTATTGGATGACAATGGTATGGAGTACAAAAAATTTCAGGTGAAGGATGGACAAATCATACCCTTCCTACGCAAGTCTGGTATTAAAACTGGAATTATTACTGGTCGAAATGTATCCGTATCCAAAATCCGATGTGAGCAAATGGGGGTAGATTTCCACCTACATGGCATTCGGGAGAAGTGGCCAACTTTATCGGAAGTAATAGCAGAAATGGAATTAAATCCGGACCAAGTTGCCTATATTGGAGATGACATAATCGACCTGGAATTATTACTAAATGTTGGTTTTTCGGCTGCTCCTTCTGATGCAATACATTATGTTAAAGAAAAAGTAGATTATATCACCTTAAAAAAGGGAGGACAGGGAGCCTTTAGGGAATTGGCTGATTTAATCCTATTTTCTGGTGGGAACCTACCATCAGATGCATCCCAAGACCGTACATAATAACCCAATAATTAAAGTAAAAAATGAAAAGAAGTCAGCATACCATGGCCATAGGTAAAACGCTAAAATTAGGTGGAAATCAACCTATTTTATTTTCTGGTCCTTGTGCAGTCGAAAGCCTGGATATTTGCCTGGAAATAGGGAGCACTATTAAGAAGCTTGCGGAAAAACACGGTTTTGGATACGTCTTTAAAGCTTCATTTGACAAAGCCAATCGAACCTCTACTGATTCCTACAGGGGTATTGGCTTTGAAAAATCCTTGCAGGTTCTTCAAACAGTTGGCAATACGCTTAATGTACCTTTGGTGACAGATGTTCATGAAAGTAATCAGGTAGATGCAGTGGCCGATGTAGTCGATGTTTTGCAGATTCCTGCATTTCTATGTAGGCAGACAGATCTTTTACTAGCTGCCGGAAAAACCGGTAAAGCCATCAAAATAAAGAGAGGTCAGTTTATGGCTCCTGAAGACATGCAATATGCCGTGGATAAAGTTCGGTCTACTGGAAATAATAATGTAGCACTCACTGAAAGAGGCTTCTCACTTGGCTACCATAACCTTGTGGTAGACATGCGTGCACTTCCAATCATGCGGCAATTTGCTCCTGTAATATTTGATGTTACCCATAGCGTACAACAGCCGGGAGCCAATAAGGGAAGTAGTGGGGGGCAACGCCAAATGGCACCCTATCTCGCAAGAGCTGCCGGAGCAGCTGGAGTCGATGGCTTTTTTATCGAAACCCACCCAAACCCATCTGAAGCTTTGAGTGACGGCCCAAACATGGTCCCTCTTGATGACATGGACAACTTTCTTGCCATGCTTAAAAGTGCTTGGATACTCGGAGATCAATTTAAAAATTATTCGCTGTCATGAGAAAAGTAAAGTTCAGTTTCTATCTTCTGCTGGTATTCCAATTGGCTTTTCTAAGGACCGCTTTTTCTCAAAGCCAACTGGTGGCCAATGAAATCAGAACGATACTCGAAGGAGACAGCACTTTTTTGAACACACTTTTTGACGAAAGCCCCCTACATTCAAGAACAGAATTATTTACCTTTTATTCCGACAGGGCTTTTGAACCAGGATGGTCTGACGACCTAATATTGAACTGCAATGCCCTGGAATTGCGACTACTTATACATCATGCTGCATTTGAGGGATTAATCCCAGAAGACTACCACATTGATGCTATCAATGGCTTCTTTGAAAAATATTTCACAGGAACCCCCTTAACAACACACGAATTGGCCAAGGTAGATTTTTTGCTTAGTGATGCATTTATCGTTTATGCCAATCATATTTATGGAGGGAAAGTCAATCCGGAACATATTAATGATTCCTGGGAAATCATGCAAAAAGGAAATGCGCCTGAGGTTTTGGAAAAACTTAACCTTGCTGTTTCCCAAGACAATGTCAGGGAACAGCTATTTAGTCTCCAACCCAAGTTTGCCATTTACACCCGCATGAGGCAATCCATGATAAAGTACATAGAACTTCAAAAAAAACAAGCTGCTAAAGACTGGGAAATCCTAACAGTAAAGGAATCCATTGAGCTTGCACAGACAAGCCCGTTGGTGAAAATTATCAGGGAAAGATTATTGTTTTGGGGTGATTTAAAGGCTTCCGCCAATCAATCTGAAACTGAGGAAGTTTATGATTCTCTTTTATTGGCAGGTGTCAAGCTTTTCCAAGAAAGAAATGGCCTAAAGGCAGATGGGGTCCTGGGTAAAGCTACCATCGAGGCATTGAACAAGAGCCCTAAAGACCTCATCAAGCAGGTCGGTGTAAATATGGAACGCTTAAGGTGGCTTCCGGATACTACGGTTCAAGAAATGATACTTGTGAACATTGCCAATTACGCCATGGATTATATCAGTAAGACGGATACCTTGCTGCACACCAATGCTATTGTAGGTAAATCGTATAGAAAAACACCTGTCTTCAATGCCCCTATGTCCTATTTGGTATTTAGCCCTACTTGGACAGTACCTCCTACAATATTAAAAAATGATGTGCTTCCATCAATTAAGAAAAATCGGAATTATTTAGCGTCCAAAAACATGCGGATACTTGATTATTCAGGAAAGGAAATCAATCCCTCTGAAATCAACTGGAGTACCGTAAACAGCAAAAACTTCAAATACATCGTAAGGGAAGATCCCGGAGAGAGCAATTCTCTTGGGAAAGTGAAGTTTATGTTTCCAAATAAGCACAATGTTTACATTCACGATACTCCTGCAAGAACGCTTTTTTCCAAAGAGGAAAGGGCTTTGAGTTCGGGATGTATTCGTATCCAACAGCCATTTGAGTTGGCCAGGTTATTACTTGCAGACCAACCTTTATGGACAGATGAGCTAATAAAAAAGGCAATGGCAGCGAATAAAGAAAAATCTGTTACCCTTACAAGAAAAATCCCTGTCATTATCCTTTACCTTACTTTCTGGACAGACAGCAAAAATACCGACCAGGTTAGAAAAGATATTTACTCAAGAGATGATGAACTTTTCGATTTATTGCAGAAGCCTTTGAAGTAAACTTTTCAAGATCAAGTTGGCAATGGCATTTATCCTGCTGATAAATGCCCGATATAAGCAGATTGATTTTTATAGGTACCTTCGCTGGCATGAATAAACAGGCAGCTTTTATTTTTTATCAACTCAACGATTTCCTCAAAATTATCATCGGGTAGTGCAGGACAGCCCAAGCTTCTGCCCAGCCTACCATGAAGCTTAACAAATGAATTCTCCGCATAGTTGGCGGCATGCATTACTATTGCCCTAAGTCTAGCATTGTCATTGATTCCTTTTTCCATCCCATCCAGCCTTAAGGATTTGCCATGCTTTCCTATATAGGCTTCACCAGTAAGATAAAATCCAAGGCTACTCATATAACTTTCCGGAACATTCGAGAATTTTTTGGCATGAAGTTCACCGGAGTTTTTACCATGAGCCACCAAGGAAACATATTCCAAACCTTGATTTCGGATGTCTATTATCCAAAGCCTTTCCTCTGAGGAGGGCAAATCAAAATCAATAATTGTCAATGGTTTTCCTTCTTCAAGCAAGCCATCATTTACCATTTTTTGATAACCTTCGTAGGCCATCAACAACACCTCTTTTTTCAACGACTTTTGGTCCGACCGGATACTGTCCCAAATTTCTTCTATTGAAGACGCTACCTTATCTGATGCAGGTGCTGCTTTCTTAAAAAATTCATGTAACTGGGTGTCTTCGAAGGAGAAAACCGGAAATACAATAAGAAGGGTAAAAGCGATAATTTTAATCATAAATTAATTTATTGAAAAGAAAATTTACACACTATCTAATGTAAAATTGGAGAAACAATATTTGTGAATGAAAGGCTGAATTAAAATCTAAACCGTTCCGTGCAGAAACAAATTCTATTTCTTCTTATTTGTAACAGCACTAAACGTAGTAAAATTCCCGCTTTTTGGAAATAACCTAACCCTGAAAGATCAGGTATTCAAAGACTAAGCTACAAATCTTCCAAGATTACAACAGTTTTTCATGAAAAATATTTCACTTCTATTAAAAATTATTATTCGGCTTTATGGCTCCAATTTTTATTTAATTCAGGTGAAAAACTTTAACCTCAATTAATCTTTGCCACCCCTAAAACGGTCCCCTTGACCTCCCTTATCACCTGATTAAACTTAACCAATGGAATAACATTCCCCATAATTTAATTAATTTTGAACCGATAACCCCTAATTATTTGTTCTTTCGGTTGGAATAAAAAAAGGGGGGATTAAAGCGAGTTACAATACTTTTAACAAAAAAGCTACTTAACGTTTTTATTCCATTGGTGGTTGAATACTATCAAAACAAACAAAAATGCAGACCGTCTGTTAGAGAATTTATGAAAGTAGCCATCTACCGAAAGGAACATTTTAATGCTGCCCATAGGCTTCATAACCCAAAGTGGTCGGAGGAGAAAAACGATGCCGTTTTCGGGAAGTGCAACAATCCCAGCTATCATGGTCACAATTATGATTTAGTCGTAAAATTGTCAGGTCCTATTGACCCTGACACTGGCTATGTCTACGACATGAAAAAACTGAAGGATTTAATTAAGGAGCACATAACAAGTAAATTTGATCACAAAAACTTAAATTTAGATGTCGATGAATTCAAAAACCTTAATCCAACTGCAGAAAACATTGCTGTGGTTATTTGGAATATTTTGAGAGAAGAAATTGAATTAAAATACGACTTAACAATTCGATTATATGAAACAGAAAGAAACTTTGTTGAATTCAGCGGGGATTGATCTCAATCAAACCATTGACGACTTAGGAGACGAACATATTTCTTCCTCCCATGAGACACCATTGAGGGAAGATGCTTTTGAAATGGACGATGACCTAAAAATGGAATTGATTGAAAACCATTTTAAAGGAATCATGAATATCCTTGGGCTGGACCTCAAAGACGACAGTCTTAAGGGAACGCCCAGGAGAGTAGCGAAAATGTTTGTAAAAGAAGTTTTTTCTGGATTAGACCCTAAAAATAAGCCAGAGATAAAATTATTTCAGAATAAATACCGGTACAATGAAATGTTGGTAGAGAAAGACATAACCTTTTTCTCCCATTGCGAACATCATTTTGTACCCATTTATGGAAAGGCGCATGTAGCATATATTTCCAAAGGAAATGTAATCGGGTTGTCTAAAATCAATCGTATTGTCCAATACTTTGCTAAAAGGCCTCAAGTTCAGGAGAGGCTTACTGTGCAAATTGGCAATGAACTAAAAGACGCACTGGGAACAGATGACGTAGCAATAATACTGGATGCGGACCATATGTGTGTATCCAGTAGAGGAGTAAGGGATACTACGAGTAGTACCGTCACCTCATTTTATAGTGGTCAATTTGAAAATGATCCTCAAAAAAGAAATGAGTTTCTGAAATACATTTCAATGACAAGGTAATTTGTCATAAGCTACCCCAATAGCCTTCAACAAGCTTCATTAGCAAAGCTGCCACCCCTGGAAGATGGCAGCTTTTTTTGTACCCCTATTTTTTTTTTAGTGGTCTATTTACTTTTTTTAAGGAGATTATTAAACAATTTGATCATTAATTCATTCTTATAGGTAAACAATGAATGAATAGATGAAGGGAAAGAACATCGTAATTATTGGGGGAAACAGTGGTATTGGTGAAAAAGTCGCCGAAATTCTTGCCAGCGAAGGGGCCAATGTTTATTCCTATTCAAGATCTAAAACAGGTCCCAATCAATTGGATGTATTGGATGATTTTGAAGAAATACCGAATTTACCTGAGCTTGTACACGGCTTGGTATACTGCCCCGGCACAATCAACCTTAAACCTTTTAAGCGGCTCAAGATAACAGAATTCAGACAGGATATTGAGATTAATTATTTGGGAGCAATTAAAACACTTCAATGTTTAGAGGCCAGGTTAAAAAAAGTTAAAGCTGCCTCTGTAGTTCTATATAGCACTGTGGCAGTGCAGTCAGGCTTAGGTTTTCACAGCTCGGTGGCTGGAGCCAAGGGAGCCATAGAAGGGCTTACAAGATCTTTGGCTGCTGAGTGGGCAACTTCAGGGATTCGTGTAAACGCTATTGCTCCATCCCTTACTGACACTCCCCTAGCAAATGCTTTGCTTTCAACAGATGAAAAGAAAGAAGCTGCTGCTAAAAGACATCCTCTAGGAAGATATGGAACAGTGGAAGACATTGCCTCTTCAACCGCATTTTTATTGTCAGATAAATCATCCTGGATTACTGGTCAGGTATTAAAGGTAGATGGCGGTATGTCAGTAATTAAATAATTATTTAGTTCATTCTATTAATGGATCGATAAAAGTGAAGATAGTAAGGGATCGTCCCTAATACCAAAATAGCAGAGAAATGAGGACTCCACCGGAATCATATTTGATTTTTAAAGCAGAATTAAAAAAGGCAAAGCTTGAAAAAGAGCAATTAAGAAAAGAGTATGAAGAGAATTTGGCTGAGATTAACCGGGAGCTTTCACGACTAAAGGAACAAATTTTAGCTCAACAAGAATTGATGAAAACCACTATCAATTATGCAATAAAGCTGGAAGATGATCTAGGGAATTTCAAAAAGGAAGTTGAAAGCAATAAAAAAAATACTAAAAGCGCTTTTCATTAAATCTATTACTCATTTTAATCGTAGAACAATAGGTAACAGGCAAGCAATTAACCAATTATGACCGACACCTTAAATAAATCTGCACTGCAAAATTTTGAAGTATCTTTTGAAGAAAAGTACGCTCAGGTTTTAACGAATAAATCCAAGGGGATAATCATTTGTACACTATTGGTAGACTATGTCCCTATAGCCGATTTTAAAATAATTTTCCACCAAATTTCTTCATTAATTAAAAATGGTAACTATCATAAATTTATTTTTGACAAAAGAGCTTTAAGAGCATTTCACCAACCTAGTATGGAATGGTATTTTCTGGACTGGAAAACGGAAGTTTATCAATATGGAATCAAAACCCATAGAAAAATATTACCCAATGAAACCTGGTTTGTAAAAATGGTTATGATCGCAAAAAAACAAATTTTAGAGGATCATCCAGGAAACATAATCAATGATCTGGACATAAAATATTGTGATACTTTAGAAGAGGCAATCCTAAATTGATGAAACATTATACCAAAGAAGCACTGCTAGAGGCGGGAAAATCTTATAATCGAAATTTCGTAAATAGCTTAAGCGGGTATAAAAGTTTAAATTTAATAGGAAGCATCAACGAAGATAGTTCAGAAACCAACCTAGCGCCATTTAGTCAGGTTTTCCATGTTGGCGCCAATCCTCCAACGATAGGCATTTTATTTCGTCCACATTCAGTGGAACGGCATACCTTGGAAAACATCCTTCAAAACGGTCATTTCACGCTCAACCATGTATCGGAGTCTTTTTACAAAGAAGCACATCTTTGTAGTGCCAGGTGGAGTCAGTCTGAGTTTAAAGCAACAGGCCTTAAGGAAGCGTACTTGAACAATTTCAAAGCTCCTTTTGTGAAAGAAAGCCCATTAAAAATCGCTTGCTTATTGAAGGATAAGATCACATTGGCTGTAAACGAAACAATTTTAATTATCGGAACCATTGAAGAAGTGTGGGTAACGCCAAATGCCGTAGAAGAGGATGGTTTCATCGCGCTTGACAAACTGGGGACCATCACCATTTCAGGATTGGACAGCTACCATACTGTAAATAAACTAGGCAGATTGGCCTATGCCAAACCTTTTCAACCGACCAAAGAAATATGACAAATCCTTATCGGGGTTTAATTTTGATAACCTCGATAAGGATTTGAATTACATAGCTTTCAATTTATTAAGAGGAAGGGATAGCTTTATGATTACCTGACAGAATAAGATTGAGCAAAAGAACGACCTCCCGGAGTAAGCCCTTCCACTCTCAATTGTCCACTAAAATCTTCTAAAAACTTGCCAACAACTTCAGGGTCTTTTGCAGGTTCATCGTTAAGACTGGTAAGGATAAAACCTTCTCCAAATCCTAAATCTCTCAGGTATCCCCGAGTCATCGAGCTTAGTTTTATTCCATAAGGGATCCCATAACGATCCATTTCAATTGCATTGATGGTTTCTAGTTTGGCTCCTAAAAGTGGGGAGGAATAAAAAGATCTTTTGATCACACCAGTCCCCCCTAGGAGATTTTGTAAAGTAACCTGGACATTGTTCTGTTTCCCTCCTCTTAGGTAGCCAATTGTCACCTTATCACCAGGGTAATAATAAGACAAGGCCTCCTCAAAGCTTCCTTTACCAGATATTGCATTCCCACCAACCTCAACAATCACATCATTTACCTTGATTCCGGATTTCTCTGCCGCTCCGTTTCTGATAACGTGGGAAACTATAACGCCATCTAAAGATTTAAGGTCCATTTCGTCTGCACGATCCGGAGTAATGGTTGCGACTTCAACCCCTGGTATGGCTTTTTGAACTTCGCCAAACCGAATAAGGTCATTGGCGATTTTGGTAGCGATATCTACTGGGACGGCAAAGCCATACCCAGTATAAGAACCTGTTCTACTCAAAATTGCCGTATTAATCCCCACCAATTCACCTTTTATATTCACCAAGGCTCCTCCTGAATTCCCTGGGTTTATAGGGGCATCTGTCTGAATGAAGGATTCCAGAGGAAATTCCCCACCCATTATATTGATTTGTCTTTCTTTTGCAGAAACAATCCCTGCCGTCACTGTGGAAGTAAGGTTAAACGGGTTACCTACTGCCAAAACCCACTCTCCTATCTTCAAAGAACGACTGCTACCGATTTCAATGGCTTTAAGATTTTCTGCTTCAATCTTCAGCACCGCGATATCGGTATTGGCATCAGAGCCTATCAAACTTGCCTTATACGTTCTCTTTTTATGGATTACTTCTATGGTTTCGGCTTTATCTATTACATGGTTATTGGTAATAATATATCCATCGGCTGAAAAAATCACACCCGACCCCGTACTGACGGTTTGTTGCGACATTCCCTGACCGAAAAAATAATCAAAGACACTGTACCTTCGGGAATCTGTGCCTGAGAAATTTTTAATGAAAACGACTGAGTTGGTACTGTTTTCTGAGGCATCCACAAATGAATCCGGCATCAGGCTCATTTGTGACACCGAAGGTCCATTTGAATGAGCCAAATTGGTAAGTTTTGGGCTTGGGTTTTCCTGAATCGAAGTATAATTCTCAGTTTTATCAATTAACAAATCTTTACTTAAAATCTCTTGAAACACCCATGCACCTATTATCCCACTAATAAAGGCCACAAAAACTAATTGAACATTTTTTAACATAACTAAAAACATTGAGTCCATTACCAAATACGACTTTTCGCTTTTTTAAGTCAATTTATTTAACATTTTTTAAACAATTTAGGGTAAAAAAAATCAAGGCATACCCTTTTTCAAATTTGCATCAAAAAAACATCTTCTTTAAAAAGTATGAAAAAAACGGGAATACTGGTTTTACCTTGTAAATTTGTAGGTAGAAGATAACGTAAAGTGCCATGTTCAGCACTGTGCTTTTTTGAAAGTAAAAAATTTCCATGTCTACAAATAAACGTGTGGCCATCTTAGGCTCAACAGGTAGTATAGGTACCCAAGCTTTAGATGTAATTCAGCAACATTCTGATAAATTTCAAGTAGAAGTACTTACTGCTCAAAATAACAAAGACCTCCTAATTAAGCAAGCGATTGCTTTTCAACCAAATGTTGTAGTTATTGGCAATGAAATTCATTATCAAGAAGTAAAAGAAGCACTGAGTAATCATCCTATCAAAGTATATGCTGGCGAAAAAGCCATTGCATCGGTAGTAGAAATGGAAACGATTGACATTGTCCTGACAGCTTTGGTAGGCTATGCAGGATTGATGCCTACGATCAAAGCCATTGAAGCTGGTAAACCTATTGCCTTAGCCAATAAAGAAACTTTGGTAGTTGCAGGAGACCTTATCACTAAGCTTGCCAAAGAGAAAGCGGTTAATATCTACCCAGTGGATTCAGAGCATTCTGCCATCTTTCAGTGCCTAGTAGGGGAATTTCATAACCCAATCGAAAAAATCATACTTACTGCATCAGGCGGGCCTTTTAGGGGTAAAGGCCGTGATTTCTTAAAAAATGTCACCAAAGAGCAAGCCCTTAAACATCCGAATTGGGATATGGGTGCGAAAATCACAATAGATTCCGCATCTTTGATGAACAAAGGACTGGAAGTAATAGAGGCAAAGTGGCTTTTTGGATTAAAAGCAGATCAGATTGATGTAGTAGTTCACCCGCAATCAATCATTCATTCGCTGGTACAATTTGAAGACGGATCGATAAAAGCGCAACTTGGACTCCCGGATATGCGTATTCCTATTCAATTTGCCTTATCTTACCCTGATAGGATTAAATCTAATTTTCAGCGGTTTGATTTTATGGATTACCCAAGCCTTCAATTTGAAAAACCAGATAGGGAAACATTTAAAAACCTGGACCTGGCATTTGCAGCCTTAAAAAAAGAGGGAAATGCTGCTTGTTCTTTAAACGCTGCCAACGAAATAGCAGTGGCAGCATTTTTGCAAGACAAGATCAAATTCCTAGAAATGTCTGATCTTATTGAACAGACCATGGATAAAATTAGTTTTATTAAAAAACCAAGTTTGGACGACTTAATTGCGACCGACAGAGAAACAAGAATAATTTCAAAAGAATTAATTAGTAGAAAATAAAGAATGGATACATTAATAATGGTAGCGCAATTGCTACTCGGCTTGTCGATTTTAGTAGGCCTACATGAGTTGGGACACCTTCTAGCAGCAAAAATGTTTGGAATGAGGGTTGAAAAGTTCTCCATAGGATTTCCCCCAAAAATAATCGGTTTTCAATGGAAAGAAACTGAGTATTCAATAGGCGCAATTCCTTTGGGAGGCTTCGTCAAAATCTCCGGAATGGTAGATGAATCACTCGATGCAGAACAAATGTCTGCTGAACCTCAACCTTGGGAGTTTCGCTCCAAGCCTGCATGGCAGAGACTGGTAGTAATGCTGGGAGGTGTAATTGTAAATGTAATAACTGGAATTATCATTTTTGTATTTCTGGTATACAGTAAAGGTGAAACCTATTATTCCAGAGATCAGGTGATTGAACATGGTATTGTAGCTTATGATATCGGTGAGCAAATAGGATTTCAGGATGGAGACAAAATACTGGACATCAATGGACTACCTTATGAATCCTTAAACGACCTGAGTGGCGGAAATGCCTTGCTTAGCTCTGATGGCTATTATACGATCGAAAGGGATGGAGAGCGTATGAAAATTAATATCCCCCGAGGTTTTATAAATTCCTTTTCAAATGAGGAAAGCATGTCAAACTTCATTAGCATTCGTTTTCCTTTTACAATTCTAGAGGTGAATCCTAAAGGAACAGCTGTGAAAGCAGGAATTCAAAAGGGTGATAAAATAATTGCCGTCAATGATCAACCTATTCAATATTTCAATGAACTTCAAAAAGCGCTCGGGGAACATAAAGGCGAGTCTGTTGATTTGACATTGGTGAGAGATCAGCAGGAGATCATTACCAGTTTGGATGTTATGGAGGATGGAACTGTTGGTATTGCCGCAGACAACTTAATTGAACCGGTAGTTAAAAAATATACTTTTGCTCAATCCATTCCAATTGGAACAGAAAGAGCTTTTAGCGTGGTAATAATCAACGCAAAGGCCATGGGTAAAATGTTTACTGGTGAAGTATCTACAAAAAATGTCAGTGGACCAATAGGGATGGCTAAAATTTATGGTTCTACCTGGGACTGGACCAAATTCTGGTCCATTACAGGTTTGATTTCCATGATATTAGCCTTTATGAACTTGCTTCCTATTCCCGCATTAGATGGTGGTCATGTAATGTTTTTATTGTATGAAATGGTTTCTGGTAGAAGCCCCTCTGATAAATTTCTTGAAAATGCGCAAAAAATTGGAATGGTCCTTTTGTTAGCCATCATGGTATTTGCAATAGGTAATGATATTCTTAAGCTTTTCACAGGTAGCTAATAAGCAAATTTCTTTATTATGGGGAAATAAAATATCCCCATTTTTAATTTGCCCCTAATTTTTATTGCCTGCCAATTTGTAAAAGGAAATAAATTGGCATAGGCCTTGGACTAGGCTTATTTAATAACCTGTTTAATAGGGGTTTTTCTTATTTCAATAAAATAACATGACACATTATCTGTCATAATGTCTGTATGAACAATAACGACAATCAATTATATCATTCACTTATGTTGGGGGATTTTTCGGGAGAAGGAGATCTTATTCAGTTAATCACTGATGACGAAGATGAAAACAGCATAAAAGAAGAAAACTACGCAAAAGAAATACCCATACTCTCCGTAAGAAACACGGTATTGTTTCCTGGTGTAGTTATCCCGATCACTGTAGGAAGACAGCGATCCATAAAGCTTATAAAAAAAGCCCAAAAAGGGGATAAACTTATCGGGGTGTGCGCCCAAAGAAATCCCAATATTGAAGATCCCTCATGGGATGATATTTATCATGTTGGTACCCTTGCTAAAATTGTAAAAATGATCGTTCTTCCAGACGGAAATACCACCATCATTATACAAGGCAAAAAACGTTTTAAAATCGAGGAAGAGTTAACAGAAGACCCTTATTTTCAAGCAAGTGTAAGTTATTTAGATGAGACTTTCCCTAAGGATGACAAAAAAATAGAAGCCCTAGAGCAATCGCTTAAGGAGTCAGCATTTAAAATATTGCAGTTAAATCCTGAAATACCCAGAGAAGCTCAGGTAGCACTTGACAATATTGACAGCACTTCTTTTCTTACACATTTTCTTTCATCAAACATCAATGCACCAGTAGAATCAAAACAAAAACTGCTGGAAATAAATGATGGCATAGAACGGGCCACCCTATTGCTTGAGTTTATGATGAAAGACATTCAGATGCTCGAACTTAAAAATGAGATCCAAAAAAAGGTGCATACTGATATTGACCAGCAGCAGAGGGATTATTTTTTAAGGCAGCAGATGAAAGTCCTTCAAACAGAATTAGGAGATGAAGGGCCGGATAAAGAAGTAGAAGAACTAAGGCTTCGGGGCAAAAAGAAAAAATGGCCCAAAGATGTAGCTACTCAGTTCAACAAGGAACTGGATAAAATCATGAGGATGAATCCTGCTACTGCAGAATATCCCATTGCCATCAATTACGCTGAAGTATTGGTTGATCTTCCCTGGAATGAATTTACTACCGATAATTTTGATCTGAACAGAGCCAAGAAAATTCTAGACAGAGATCACTCTGGACTAGATAAGGTGAAAGACAGAATTATTGAATACCTCGCGGTGCTAAAATTAAAACAGGATCTTAAAGGTCCTATCTTATGCCTTTATGGCCCTCCAGGAGTTGGTAAGACTTCATTGGGCAAGTCTATCGCCAAAGCATTGGGGAGAAAATACGTGAGGATGTCTCTGGGTGGACTACATGACGAATCAGAAATAAGAGGGCATAGAAAAACGTATATTGGAGCCATGCCCGGCAAAATTATTCAAAACATGAAAAAGGGAAAATCCTCAAACCCTGTTTTTGTTTTGGATGAGATAGATAAAATAAGCACAGACTTTAGAGGAGATCCATCTTCCGCATTTTTGGAGGTTTTGGATCCTGAACAAAACAGTGCATTCGTGGACAATTACGTTGAAGTAGACTACGATTTATCCAAAGTACTCTTTATTGCCACTGCCAACACCCTTGAAAATCTTCAACCTGCTCTTAGAGACAGAATGGAGATCATAGAGGTTACAGGGTATACAATGGAAGAAAAGGTAGAGATTGCCAAAAAGCATTTGGTCCCCAAACAAAGAAGAGAACATGGTCTTAAATCTAAAGACATCTCTTTTTCCAATGACGCTTTAGTTAAAATCATAGAAGATTACACCAGAGAGTCTGGCGTTAGAAGCTTGGAAAGGCAGATCGGTAAAGTAATTCGAAACATCGCCAAATCTATAGCGATGGAGGAACCTTACCAAAAAAAGATAACCACTGCTTCTGTAAGGAAAATTCTTGGTGGAGAAATATTTGACAAAGAGATTTATCAGGACAATTCTATTGCTGGAGTAGTTACAGGACTGGCTTGGACTTCAGTAGGAGGAGAAATTCTATTTATTGAAGCAAGCATTAGCAGAGGTAAAGGTAAACTGACGCTTTCGGGTCAGTTGGGTGATGTCATGAAGGAATCAGCCATGACCGCCATATCTTATTTAAAATCCCATGCAGACATGCTGGACATAGATTATCGTGTATTTGATCAATATGACTTGCATATACACGTGCCCGCTGGTGCAGTACCGAAAGACGGGCCATCAGCAGGGATTACCATGCTTACAGCTATAGCCTCCATATACACCCAACGAAAAGTCAAACCCAAGTTGGCAATGACAGGTGAAATTACGCTAAGAGGTAAGGTAATGCCGGTAGGTGGTATTAAAGAAAAAATCCTAGCCGCAAAAAGGGCTGGAATTGAAGACATCATCCTTTGTAAAAGAAATCACAGAGACATTGAAGAAATCGATGATTCTTACCTAAAAGGGGTACAGTTTCATTTTGTCGATCAGGTAAATGAAGTTTTAGCTTTGGCTCTTCTCGACGAAAAAGTATCTAATCCTGTGAAGTTCACCTTTGATGATGGGGGAAAGAAATCTGAAGCATTGTAAAGAATTGAAAAAATGAATGATTTAACACCAAGGCAAATTGTTGCTGAACTGGATAAATATATCATTGGCCAAACGGAGGCCAAAAGGAATGTTGCCATTGCTTTAAGAAATCGGATTCGCCGACTAATGGTGAAATCTGATCTCCAAAAGGATATTGTGCCAAATAATATACTAATGATTGGCTCTACGGGTGTAGGTAAAACAGAAATTGCCCGAAGACTGGCTAAAATTGCCAATGCCCCATTCACAAAAGTGGAAGCTTCCAAATTTACTGAGGTTGGCTATGTAGGGAGAGATGTGGAGTCTATGGTTAGGGATTTGGTAGAACATGCTGTCACCCTTGTTAAAGAAGCTAAGAATGAAGAAGTAAAGGAAAAAGCGGCAATAATCGTGGAAGACATGCTTCTGGATATATTGATTCCTCCTGTTAGAGGCACGGGTTTCAGTACCTCTAATCAAAAGGAGGATTTCAACCCCGACAATGCCAGCGAACAGGAACTCAATGAAAAGACGAGGGAAAGGTTCAAGGAAAAATTAAAAAATGGAGAACTGGAAGAAAGAAAGATTGAAATCAACGTGAAACAATCTTCTCCAGCTGGTATTGGCATGGTAGGCAATGGCATGATGGACGAAGCCAGCATGGCTGGAATTCAGGACATGCTTAGCAATATGATGCCCAAACGTACGAAAAAAAGGAAAGTCACCATCTCTGAAGCCAGAAAAATCCTAATGGAAGAAGAGGCTGCCAAGCTGATTGACTTTGACGAGGTCAAGGAACAGGCAATACATCTAACTGAAAACAACGGCATAATATTTATTGATGAAATAGATAAAATAGCCTCCAGTTCAGGTAAATCCGGTGGCCCAGATGTAAGCAGAGAGGGTGTACAAAGAGATTTGTTACCAATAGTAGAAGGAAGTGCGGTCAATACTAAATACGGCTTGGTACATACAGACCATGTATTATTTATCGCAGCAGGTGCTTTTCATGTAAGCAAGCCATCTGACTTAATTCCTGAATTGCAAGGAAGGTTCCCTATTAGGGTTGAATTGACCAGCCTCACGCAGGAGGACTTTTATAAGATATTGAAAGATCCGAAAAACGCCCTAACGAAGCAATACCAAGCTTTGTTTGAGTCAGAAGAAGTCTACTTGGAATACACAGACGATGCTATTCAGGAGATTGCTGCCATAGCCTTTAGCATCAATGAAGAAGTAGAAAACATAGGCGCCAGAAGACTTCATACAGTTATGAGTCATTTATTAAATGACTACTTGTTTGATGTACCAGATAGTATTGGCCCAAATAGCAAGATCATGATTACAAAAGAGCTGGTCAATGAAAGACTAAATTCTTTGGTGAAAAACAGGGATCTTTCACAATACATATTGTAACAAAACTATTGTTCGGAATAGGCAATTGAGACCTTAAATGCTTGGACCTTTCACAAATAATGAAAAGACCCCTTGGTGCTATTATCAATTGATAGCTAGTCTCTAAGAGGCCTCATAAGGTAAGCGAACAGCTTTTCCTATTTCGGATGAACCATGTGGTAAATTGCCATCAGGTATTGTCAGGCACAATACCTGATGGCAACATTGGTAGCTTATAGAGCTTAACCCCCGATGCATCATCAATAGCATTGCGCAAAGCCGGGGCTATACACACTATGGGGGCCTCACCTGCTCCCGAAGAAGGCAAATCGGCTCGATTCAAGAGTACAACTTTCATTTTAGGGACATCTTTAAACCTGGGCACCCTGTAGGATGTCAGACTAGCATTGGTCAGGTTTCCGTCTTTATAATCCACCGCCTCAAAAAGAGCTCCACCTAATCCCTGCAGTACACAGCCAGTAACCTGGCTTTCCAAATGCCTGGGATTAATGATCACTCCGCACTCAAAAGCCGTCACCACCTCTCGAAGAATCAATTTCCTGGTTTTCTTTTCGACTTCAACCTCGACAAACGTAGCGACAAAGCCACCTTTAACGGTCCCACAGGCCATTCCATACCCAATATTGTCTTGTGCCTTTTGTCTTTCCCAATCAAAGGCTTGAGCAGCGGCTTTAACGACGGCTATTAACCTGGGATTTTCCAGATGTCTTAACCTAAATTGTAAGGGATCTTCACCTATTCCAATGGCCAGGTCATTTACAATGGACTCCATGGCAAAAACGTTAGCGGTAGAGGACAAAGCCCTGTAAGAGCCTTGCCTTAGAGGGGAAGAAGAGCGGTGAAATTCAAGATGTTCCTTAGTTCCTAAATAAGGGAAATCAATTCCAGCGGATCCCGAATTAAAGTTGTGAAACTCCCAGGAAGAAATTTTACCTTCGTTTAGTGATGCCCGGACTTGAATTAACCCAGCAGGTCTAAAATAAGCCCACTTAAATTCTTCCTCTCTGGTCCAACATACTTTCACTGGCTTTCCAACATGTTTGGCCAACCTGGCGGCCTCCAGTCCTACCTCACTTGTTTGTTTCCCTCCATACCCTGAACCTGTATCAGGCACGTAGACTCGAATGCTATCAACAGGCAAATCAAATGTTTTCTGTAAATCTTCATGTAGCCCAAATGGTCGTTGCGTTCCCGCCCATACTTCCAATTGTCCATTTTCCCAAGAAGCTAAACCTGCTCTGGTCTCTAAGGGTACATGGGCGATATAGTCTATCTCAAAACTTTTATCCAACTTAATCTCGGCGCTTTCATAGGCATCAACAACCGCTTCACTCACCATTTTCTTCTCCGCAGCAGTATTGACTAAATGTTCAAAGAGTTCTGACCGTCGTATAGGAGCGCTACGGTCCCAGGTACTCTCAATGGAGGCCAGAGCAACAGCGACTGTTAATGTATCCGCTGCTGTAACACCAATAAAATCACCTTCCCTTACTACATTGACCCCAGGGATTTTTTCAGCTGCGCTAGTATCCGCATCTAGTAGTTTCGCTCCATAGGCGGGTGGCCTTAGCACCCTGCCAAAAACCATATCCGGCAAAACCATATCAGAAACATAGCGGTGTTTCCCTGTTATAAAGTCCCTACCATTAATTTTGGGGATTGAGTGGCCTGCAACCTTCCATTCTTCTGGAGCTATTGTCTTTACATTTTTATTGACCTTACTCAAAAGTTGCTTTCCCTTCACCAAGTCCCCAAAAGACAAGCTCTTATTCGACATAGCATCGATGACCATCCCCTCTCTTAAGAATAGATTGGAAGGCCCAATTCTCCATGTCTTTTGCGCTTCTTCCAGTAATATCTCTCTAAGACTTGCTCCAGCCATTCTTAATATGGGAGAAATCTGGAGAGTGGTAAGGCTTCCGTAGGTTCCTCTGTCATATGGGGTCAGCGCAGTATCCCCCATGATCATATTTATAGCATCAGGGGCAACAAATAGTTCTTCTGCCACCACCTGACTTAGCGAAGTCCTTATATTTTGACCAATTTCTACCTTTCCGGTGAAAACGGTAATTTCACCTACGGGTGAAATATGAATCCAGGATGAAATAAGATCCTGGTCAGGAAAAGCAAATTGCTTTTCCTTGGCTTGCACAGCTGATGCGACAAAGACATCCGACCAAACGATGTAGGTGGCTATCCCTGTTCCCATATATTTAAAGAAACTTCTTCTGGTAATGCCACCAATAGACGGTGAGGGTTTATTGATTTCTTCGGATTGCTTTTTGTTTGCTTTAGATTTCATTGTCCACCCTCTTTTTGACTTAATTTTTCAAGTGCATTGATTATAGCCGGGTAAGTACAGCAGCGACAGATATTTCCGTTTAACCCATCTATTAATTCCTGAACCTTAGCGTTTGGTTGTTTTTTTAGCAAAGCGGCGGCAGTAATGATCATGCCCGGTGCGCAATAGCCACATTGAAAAACATCCTCTTCCAGAAAAGCTTTTTGTACTGGATGAAGTTCGCCATTCTCGGCCAAACCTTCTATGGTTATGACCTTTTTACCTGAAACTGATGTAACCGGCGTAATACATGAGGGAGTAGGAATGCCATTGACTAAAACTTTACAAGCGCCACAAGCCCCTTCGCCACAGCCATATTTGGTCCCTGTAAGGTCCAATTTATCTCTCAGGATTTCCAGTAGACTTGGGTTATTAATCACTTCTACCGAATATTCTTTATTATTTACACTTATTTTCATTATAAAATCTGGAATTATTGCAATGATTTATAATTTATGAAATTTTTCATACTATAACAACAAGCAGGTTATATCCGTTAAAATATTGATTCTCATTGTGATTTATTTTTCACATATCCTTGAATTCTTTGGTGGACAAGCACATTTTAAATAATTTTGGGATTCGAAATTTTAATACTGTACACATTTTCTAACAAAAACAGTATAATTTAACATGGGATTTGCCCTAAACTAATTTCAATAAAAAATCGCACGAAAGACAGGACAACCCGTTTCCAATGTGAGAATAGAACCAATCAGATGAAAAAAAGAGCTGTTATTACAGGAGTGCATGGCTGGGTACCCGATTATGTACTTGACAACAAAGAACTGGAAACCATGGTAGATACCAACGACGAATGGATCACCAGTCGTACAGGTATCAAGGAAAGGAGAATTTTGAAAGGGGAAAACCAAGGGACTTCAGTTATCGGTACAGCAGCAGTAAAGGGTTTATTAGAAAAAACCAATACCAACCCAGAAGATATCGATTTGATAATCTGTGCAACCGTAACTCCGGATATGCTATTTCCTGCGACAGCCAATATCATTGCACACAATGTAGGTGCGAAAAACTGTTACAGCTTTGATATTTCTGCTGCATGTTCAGGCTTTTTATATGCGCTGACTATGGGTAGCCAATTTATCGAAACTGGTGCACACAAAAAGGTCATCATCATAGGTGCCGATAAAATGTCCTCAATTGTTAACTACCAGGACAGGTCAACCTGTATTATTTTCGGTGATGGCGGTGGTGCCGTATTGTTAGAATCTACTGAAGAAGATCTTGGAATTATGGACTCTATGCTTCATACTGATGGATCAGGGGCCAATTACCTACGAATTGAAGCAGGTGGAAGTAAAAAACCAGCGACAATAGAATCAGTTACTGCCAGGGAGCACTTTGTTTTCCAGGAGGGTTCAACCGTGTTTAAATTTGCTGTAACCAATATGGCGGACGTAAGCGCTCAGATCATGAAGAAAAACAATTTGACGGCTGAGGACATCGCATGGCTTGTACCCCATCAGGCAAACAAAAGAATAATTGATGCTACCGCAAAAAGAATGGGCGTTGGTCCTGAGAAGGTTATGCTAAACATTGAAAAATATGGCAATACTACTGCGGGGACGCTTCCATTGTGTTTGTGGGATTACGAATCCAAATTAAAAAAAGGAGACAATCTTATTTTAGCTGCTTTTGGTGGTGGATTTACCTGGGGAGCAGTATATTTAAAGTGGGGATATGACCCTAAAAGCGTTTAATCAAAAACAAAGCAAATATGGCAAGTACTGCTGATTTTAAAAATGGCCTTTGTCTGGTGTTCAATCATGACATTATGACAATCGTTGATTTCCAACATGTAAAACCTGGGAAAGGGCCAGCATTTGTTAGGACAAAGCTAAAAAGTCTTACCAATGGAAAAGTCCTTGATAAAACTTTCAATTCAGGCGAGAAGGTCACAACAGCTCGTGTTGAAAAAAGACCCCATCAATACATTTACAGTGATGATATGGGTTATCACTTCATGGATACTACAACTTTCGAACAAATTCCAATTGAGGAAAAACTAATTGAAAGGCCAGAACTATTAAAGGAGGGGCAATTGGTAGATATTCTAATCCATGATGAAACAGAGACTCCTTTAGGCGTGGAGCTTCCAGCATTTGTAGAATTAATGGTGACCTATACAGAACCTGGCATCAAGGGTGACACAGCCACTAATACACTTAAACCTGCCACACTTGAAACCGGAGCAATAGTAATGGTTCCATTGTTTGTAGATCAGGACATTATGATCAAGGTAGACACCCGTGACGGATCCTATTCAGAAAGAGTGAAATAATACTCTTAACGTAAAAATTATTCATTAATTTACATAGTTTTACTTAAGTTAATAATCAAGTATATTTGAAACAGGGTTGCTAAACATTGGGCTACTCTCAAAGAAATAGATTTATGAAAGCAAAAGAGATACAAGAATTAATTGACTTTATTTCCAATTCCGGACTAGCAGAGGTCAAAATAGAGACGGACGAGTTCAAGCTTTCCATCAAAAAGAATTCGGATACTCCTGTAGTTAAAAACTCAGAAAACCATATCCCTCAATTCACCCAGGCAGCTCCTCCCGCCCCTGTAGAAACAATTAGTGCACCTGCAACAAACTATCTAGAAGTAAAGTCACCTATGATAGGTACCTTTTACAGGTCACCTAACCCTGATGCTGAATTCTTTGTGAATGTGGGTGACTCCATTCAAAAAGGGCAACCTGTTTGTATCATTGAAGCGATGAAACTATTTAATGAGGTAGAATCAGAAGTTTCAGGTAAAATCGTGAAGATTTTGGTGGATGATGCTTCCCCTGTAGAATATGACCAACCTCTGTTTTTGGTTGAACCTCAGAATTGATTGTTTTCTAACCAAATCGACTTTATATAGTGTTTAATAAAATATTAATAGCAAACAGAGGGGAAATTGCCTTAAGGATCATTCGTACCTGTAAGGAAATGGGAGTAAAGACTGTCGCTGTCTATTCCACTGCCGATAAAGACAGCTTACACGTACGCTTTGCAGATGAAGCGGTATGTATAGGTGCCCCCCCAAGCAAAGATTCCTATTTGAATATCCCCCGAATTATTGCTGCTGCAGAAATTACAAATGCCGATGCCATCCATCCTGGCTATGGTTTCCTTTCTGAAAATGCTGAATTTTCACGGATTTGTGAAGAATACAATATAAAATTTATTGGAGCCAGTCCTGATATGATCAATCAGATGGGGGATAAAGCTACCGCTAAAGCTACAATGGCTGCAGCGGGCGTACCTACTATCCCTGGTTCAGAAGGCTTATTAGAATCAGTAGAAAAAGGACTTCCTTTGGCCGAAAAAATTGGTTACCCTGTTATTCTCAAGGCCACAGCCGGTGGGGGTGGTAGAGGTATGCGAATTGTAAAGGATCCTTCTGGATTCAAAAAAGCATGGGATGATGCCAGACAGGAATCGGCAGCTGCATTTGGAAATGCCGGATTGTATCTTGAAAAATTTGTAGAAGAACCAAGACATATTGAAATTCAGATCATTGGTGACTCTTCAGGAAGAGCATGTCATTTGTCAGAAAGAGATTGCTCCATTCAAAGGCGCCACCAAAAGTTAGTGGAAGAAACACCTTCTCCTTTTATCACAGATGAATTGAGGGAAAAAATGGGCACAGCAGCAATCAAAGGTGCTGAGGCCATCGCTTATGAAGGTGCAGGTACTATAGAGTTTTTAGTAGATAAAAACAGGGACTTCTACTTTATGGAAATGAATACCAGAATACAGGTAGAACATCCGATAACTGAAGAAGTTACTGATTTTGATCTCATCAAGGAACAAATTAAAGTGGCTGCAGGAGAAAAAATTAGCGGAAAAAATTACTTCCCTAAATTATACGCAATGGAATGCCGGATAAATGCTGAAGATCCTGCAAATGGTTTCAGGCCAAGCCCTGGGAAAATTGTAAATCTTCACCTTCCAGGTGGCAAGGGAGTACGGATTGACAGTCATGTATATGCTGGATACGTTATCCCGCCGAACTACGACTCCATGATCGCCAAACTTATAGTAAGTGCTCAATCCAGACAGGAAGTTATTGTGAGGATGAAACGTGCTTTGGAAGAATTTGTGATTGATGGTATCAAAACCACTATTCCATTCCATTTGGCTTTACTGGAAGACCCTGAATTTATTGCAGGAAATTTCACAACCAAATTTCTGGAGGACTTTGATTTCTCTAAGATAAAAAAATCCTAACTGTATTAAAGTATTATAAGTCCTAGAAATCCATTGAAAAGGAGAAGTTTAAAACTTCTCCTTTTCTTATTTTACCAATTTTTATTTTTTTCAACCGAAAACACAATCATTCGAGGCTTAGCACCTCTGAATGGTCAAAACAATGAGCGTCTTCAATAAAGGAGAACTACCACACCTTTTCCACCGTCAGCAATTCTCAGGAAGGTATCGCAAGCTCGACTTAACTAATTTTGGCGAACTTCAATTCCACCCATGTAATGACCCTATATACTCCCCTGACTTATCACAGACAATCTATTAATCATTAGAAAACAAAATATTGGAGGAACTGAGCCCACTTTAAGGCTATATTAGTAATGATCGACTGAGTTTAATGCTATTCCCTGCCATTCCAGTTGATCCATTGCCTATTTTGATTAAAAAACCACTAATAAAACTCTGAGACACAATATTAAATATTGCTTGTATATTCAGCATTAAATTAGGAAATTGTTCATTATTAACAATTTAAGCAAGGCAGGATATATATGCTTAAGCACTTAACCCAAATATTACTAGTACCCATTGTAATTTTCACCTCTTGTTCAGAAAAAGAATCAGAAGCTGATGTATTGACAACTGGAGATCAAATCAGTTACAATTTTCACATCAGACCTATTTTATCTGACAATTGTTTTGCCTGTCATGGGCCAGATGAAAACAAAAGAGAGTCAGGTTTAAGGCTTGACAGTGAAGAAAGCGCTTATGCGGCTTTAAAAGAAAATCCTGGTGCACACGCAATCGTACCAGGAAAACCAGCACAATCAGAGGTAGTCTACAGGATTGAAACATCAGATGAGGCTGAAATGATGCCACCACCTGAATCAAACCTAAAACTCAGCAGCAGTGAAATTGAAACCATCAAAAAATGGATCAAACAAGGTGCTAAATACCAACCGCATTGGGCCTTCGTTCCTCCGTCCAAAACCAGCCTACCCAAAACTTCAGATACCGAATGGCCAAACAATGAGATTGACCATTTCATATTGGCCAAGCTCGATCACTTAGGTCTCAAACCAAATGATGCGGCGGAAAAAATGCTCCTATTAAAGAGGCTAAGTCTGGACATCACGGGCCTACTTCCAACATTGGAAGTAATGAAGGCGTATGAAACGGACAATTCGGAGGACGCAACTGAAAAGATCATAGACAAGCTACTAAATAGCCCATCCTTTGGAGAACGAATGGCTGTATTGTGGATGGACATTGCACGTTACTCAGACTCTTACGGCTATCAAGACGACAATATCAGGACACAATGGCCTTATAGGGATTGGGTCATTCACGCGTTTAACAAAAACCTTCCCTACGATACATTTATCACCTGGCAGTTAGCCGGTGACTTGCTGCCCAATCCGAATAAAGAGCAGATACTAGCGACCGCTTTTAATAGGAATCATAAATACACCGAAGAAGGAGGCGTAATACCTGAAGAATATAGGGTTGAATATATTCTGGACAAGACCAACACCTTCAGTAAGGCAATAATCGGAATGACCGTGGAATGTGCACAGTGCCATGACCATAAATTCGACCCAATTTCTCAAGCGAATTATTTCCAGATGTATGCTTTTTTCAATAATACGCCTGAACAAGGCTATGAAGGAGATGTGAGTGTTTCCAAACCTGCAAAACATCCCATCATGTGGGTAGAAAAAGAAGACTTGGATGGCATACTGGATTTTGTCAATCATCAAGATACCAGCAAAATTATGGTTTCTGTAATGGATGATTATAAGGACACCTTAAGGCATACTTATGTACTAGACAGGGGTGTTTATGATCAACCGACTACTGAAGTCTTCCCTTCCACCCCAGAAGCCATTCTTAAATTTGACGAGAACAAATATGCCAAAAACCGCTTGGGTTTAGCAGAGTGGACTTTTTCAGACGACAATCCATTAACCGCTAGAGTATTTGTCAACCTTATGTGGCAGGAGTTCTTTGGTGCAGGGATTGTGCGATCAGCAGGCGATTTTGGAATGCAGGGCAAATTACCTACGCATCCGGAATTGTTAGATTGGCTCGCGGTGGATTTCCGTGAAAGTGGTTGGGACGTAAAATACTTGATTAAAAAGATCGTGAGTTCGGCCACCTATCAGCAATCTGCTACGATAGAAAAAAAGAAAGCTGAGAAGGACCCCGACAATTTTTATCTGGCCAGATACCCAAGAATAAGGTTAAATGCCGAAAACATTCGTGACATGATTATCGCTAGCAGTGGCCTAATGTCTAAAGAAATCGGCGGACCTAGTGTCAAACCTTATCAACCCGAAGGCTTATGGGAAGCAGCCACCTCTGGCAGAGGAGAACTGGCAGAATACCGACAGGACAAAGGGGGTGACCTTTACAGAAGAGGGCTGTATACTTTCATCAAGCTGACCTCCCCGCCTCCTAAGCCTATAATTTTTGATGGTAGCAATAGGGATGTGTGCGAAGTAACTAGAAACAGGACCAACACACCATTGCAAGCATTGGCAATGCTAAATGACCCATTGGTACTTGAAGCATCACGTGTTCTTGCCAATAATTTGATAAGTGAAGGGAAAGAAAATGAAGCAGCGATAAAAGAAGCCTTTTTCAGAATTTTATGTCGTACGCCTAAAGAAGAGGAGATGGAGCTTTTACTTCAATACCATCAGGAGGAATTAAAAAGATTCAAACAAAAGCCTGAAACAATACTAGAAACAGTGAAAGCTGGAGAGTTCCCCTTGGATCAATTTAGTGACACACCCGAAACAGCCGCCCTAATGCAAGTAGTGGTAGCCATTTATAATGTAGAAGAAGCGATTACCAAAACCTGATATGGAAAAAGAAATTGTAGAAAACGGATTAAATGAAAATAGAAGGAAATTTCTATCCAAATTAAGCCTTGGCTTAGGCAGTGTTGCCTTGGGATCTCTATTAATCCCAGATCTCTTTACTGGAAATGCCCAATTAGACACCGATAAATTAATGGCCAGTATACCTCATTTTGCTCCAAAGGCGAAAAGAGTTATTTACATGTTTCAAAACGGAGCTCCAAGCCAATTGGAATCTTTCGATTACAAACCCATGCTTAACAAAAGAATTGGGGAAGAACTTCCCGATTCGATTCGACAAGGGCAGCGGCTAACCGGTATGACTGCCGGACAATCGTCCTTTCCTTTGGTAGGTTCTGCTTATGGATTCAATCAATATGGGAAATCAGGGGCTTGGGTGAGTGATCTTTTTCCTCATACTGCTAAAATTGTAGATGACATTTGCATCGTAAAGTCTATGCACACTGAAGCCATTAATCATGACCCTGCGCTTACCTTCTTTCAAACAGGGGCCCAGGTGGGAAACCGGCCAAGTATGGGCGCATGGCTAAGCTATGGACTTGGAAGTGAAAACAATAATTTACCGAGCTTCTGTGTACTCTTGTCAAGAGGAAAAGGAAACGGACAGGGGGTTTACTCTAAGTTATGGACCAATGGATTCCTGGAATCGGTCCATCAGGGGGTGCAATTTTCTAGTGGTGATGACCCAGTGCTATATCTCAATGATCCCGAAGGCATGAGCAAGGTAGACAGGAGAAGGATGCTGGATAAAATAGCAGCACTTAACCAAATTAACTACAAATCATTTGGAGATCCTGAAATTAGTGCTAAAATCCAACAGTATGAAATGGCATACAGGATGCAGACTGCAGTTCCTGAAGTCACAGATGTAAGCAAAGAGCCTGATAGCATTGTCAAACTTTATGGGCCTGAGTGCCTTGTTTCCGGCACCTATGCAGCCAACTGCCTACTGGCAAGAAAACTGTCTGAAAATGGTGTCCGATTTGTGCAGCTTTATCACCAGGGATGGGACCAGCATGGGAACCTACCAAATGAAATGGCAATGCAGGCTAAAGACACCGACCAGGCATCTGCCGCTTTGATTACCGATCTAAAGCAAAGGGGTTTACTGGATGAAACCCTGGTCATTTGGGGAGGCGAATTTGGAAGAACCAATTATTGCCAAGGGAGGTTTTCTGCAGATAACTACGGAAGAGACCATCACCCCAGGGCTTTTTCCATGTGGATGGCAGGTGGAGGAATAAAACCTGGGACCACTTATGGTGAAACAGATGAGTTTGGATACAATATTGCTAAAGATCCAGTACACGTTCATGATTTTCACGCAACCATGTTACACCTACTTGGAGTAGAACATGAAAAACTCACCTTTAGACATCAAGGAAGAAGGTACAGGCTTACTGATGTTGCCGGAAATTTAGTCAATGGCATCTTGGCCTAACAATTTAAAAGCTTGGTAAAAAATCTATTCACCCCTTTATGTTAACATCCAAATTGAAGGCCATACTGGGCCAGGTACTTTTTACAGTTAATATTTTTGTATTGTTCTTAGTGCTGGCAGACAACCATGTATTGATCCCTGACTGGCTCCACGTATTTGGCAGGATGCACCCTCTATTGTTGCATTTTCCAATAGTAATAATTTTATTGGCTATCTTACTAGTAGGGGTTCCTGACCTTTTATCGAAGAAAGAAGATAGCCAACTATACGGCACAGACTTATTATTGATAGGAGCGCTTACAGCCGGGTTTACAGTCATCGCTGGATTATTGCTCTCCCATGAAACAGGTTATGTGAAAGAAGCCCTTTTCTGGCACAAGTGGACAGGCCTGAGTATCTTCTGGGGATCCTCCCTACTATACTATTTTGTCGATAGTCAAAAACACCTGGTGATCAAAATATCAGCCGCATTTCTAGCGCTGATTGTCATCATATCGGGCCATTTAGGTGCCTCTATTACCCATGGTGAAAATTTCATTACTGCACCTATTGAAAACAATGAGGCGGTGATAGTTAGCCTGGAAGAAGCGGAGGTTTTCCCTCACCTGATCTACCCTATTATTGAAAACAAGTGCCTCAGTTGTCATAAAGCTTCCAAACAAAAAGGGGAGCTAAGAATGGATACTCCTGAAAACCTAATGAAAGGTGGTGAATCAGGACCGGCCGTTGAGCCTTTTGACCTGGAAAACAGCCTGATGTCCCATAGGATAAATCTTCCTGAAGAAGATGAGGATCATATGCCTCCAGAAGGCAAACCACAGCTTACCGAAGAAGAAATATCAATTTTAGACGCTTGGATTAGCTCAGGAGCTATCATTGACAAAAAGGTTTTGGAACTTTCAGACACAAGTAGTGTCTACAAATTGGCGGTTCAGAAATTTGCTGCTGCTCCAAAAGTCTATGAATTTGACGCAGTTTCTAATGAAAAATTAGACGCACTTAATAATTTCTACCGTAAGATCCAGCCTCTGGGAATTGAATCCCCAGCCCTATCTGTTAGTTATTTTGGAAGAGCGAACTTTGACCCTGCCTCTCTGAATGAGCTTTCTGAAGTCAAGGTGCAAACCATTTCCATTAATTTAAATAACATGCCGGTTAAGGATGAAGACTTGGCTACACTTAGTTCATTCCCTAATCTTGAAAAACTATATTTGAATTTCACAGAAATCAAAGGACCCGGTTTACAGGCACTCGTCGGCCTTGAAAACCTCTCGTTACTTTCACTATCCGGAAACAATTTAACGGAAGAAGCGATAGAACCCCTTTCCCAACTAAAGAATGTAAAAAAGCTCTTCCTTTGGAATACAGGCCTATCCAAAGAGTCGTTGGAAAAATTAATGACTGCATTGCCTCAAACCACCATTGAAATTGGCACTGAGGAGAAGTCAACGTTACTGATGTTAAATCCGCCAGTAATTCGTTTCGACAAAGCCTTTTTCAAGGATAAACTTGAGGTTAAACTCACCCACCCAATTGGCACTACAAGTATCTACTACACTTTGGATGGTACAGAGCCCGATAGTAGTAATTTTTTGCTTTATGAAAATCCTCTTGAAATTAAAGAAAATGTATCCATCAAAGCCAGGGCTTTTGCTGAAGGCTGGATTGGCAGTACTGTATCAGAAGCTGAATTTATCCGCGCTACAATCAGTCCTGCTTCCTATGAGATGATTACCCTTCCAGAGGACAGGTATAAGGGAGATGGAAAAGAAAGCCTCTTTGATAAAAAGAAAGCCATTCCCGATGTATGGAATCTAAATTGGTTGGGCTTTTTGAACAACCCACTAGAAGTGGAAATGGAATTTGAAGAACCCACAAATATTTCAGCCATGGCGATCTCACTTTGGCAAAACTTAGGGTCAAGGTTTTTCCCTCCTCAGGAAGTAGAGATATGGACAAGGCCTGATACAAACCAGGATTGGAAACTTTCAAAGACTTTTAGCCCTAAAGCACTTCAAAAAAATGACCCTAGTTACTTGCGACAGGTGCAAATACCCTATGCTGAAAAAGGAGTACAATACCTCAAAATCGTAGCTAAACCAATAGAGAAGCTACCCTCCTGGCACAGTTCTTCAGGAAGTAAAGCCTATCTTATGGTAGATGAAATTGTATTGAATTAAAAAAGGCCTGAAAATTCAGGCCTTTTGTTTAATCTTTGTCTTTTACTTCTTCCTCGCTTTGGGCCAAAAGGTAGGACTTGATAAATTCATTAAGGCCTCCATCTAACACCGCCTGAACATCTGAAGTCTCATGGCCAGTACGTGCATCTTTCACTAGTTTGTATGGGTGCAATACGTAGTTTCTGATTTGTGAACCGAAATCTATTCTCATTTTGCCAGATTCTACCTTGGCTCTTTCTGCATTTCTTTTTTCCATCTCCAGTTGGTACAACCGGGATTTCAACATCTGCATGGCCTTTTCTCTATTCGCCAACTGTGAGCGTTCAATTTGGCACACTACTACGATTCCCGTAGGCTTGTGGGTAAGTTGAACTTTGGTTTCTACCTTATTCACATTTTGCCCTCCGGCTCCACCAGAACGTGAGGTATGTAACTCTATGTCTGCAGGGCTGATATCAATGTTTATGGTATCATCTACTACAGGATACGTGTACACAGAGGCAAATGAAGTATGTCGTCTACCTCCACTATCAAAGGGAGAAATTCTCACCAATCGATGTACGCCACTTTCTGATTTTAAAAACCCGTAGGCAAGCGGCCCTTCAAATTCCAAAGTAGCAGATTTAATCCCTGCAACTTCACCTTCCTGGAGATCTACTTCTCTAACTTTATAGCCATTTTTCTCACCCCACATGATATACATGCGAAGGAGTATGGAGGCCCAATCATTGCTTTCCGTTCCTCCTGCACCTGGATTGATTTCCAACATTGCACTGAGTTGGTCCTCTTCACCACTGAGCATTTTTTTCAATTCCAGGTCCTCTACTAACTTGAGATTCTTGTCAAATTCAGCATCCAATTCTTCAGCCGAAACTTCCCCAGCATTATAAAACTCAAACAGCACCTCCATGTCCTGGATTCCTGTATCGATGGTTTCATATTGAGTTGTCCAGGCCTTTCGAGCCTGAATTTGTTTCATTACTTTTTCTGCTTCTTCAGTATCATCCCAAAAACCTGGTTGTGTTGAAATGGCTTCAAACTCTTCTATTTCTGATTTCTTACGATCGTAGTCAAAGATACCTCCTCAAGGCCGTTACTCGGGCCTTCAAATCTTTCAATTGATCTGATGTCATAATGATTACTTTATTTATTAATTAAATTAAAATGCAAATTTGCTCAATTACTCCTCAATAACCAATTTAAACGCGGATTTTGCAACAGCAATAATAGTGTAGGGCACAATCTTTAGAGCGTCAATAGGTTGTAACACGAAACAAACCTTACATGCATTGTCTAAGGAATAATTGGTAAAACAAGTCGGTTATCTCGGCGCTGAAAAACCTACACAAGGCCCATGAAAATCAGCATTTGAAAAACTGATTTATCCCTTGTAATTATTAACTCAATAGGATGAGAGGATGGGTAGCTGATTTTTTCATCCTTTACTCCAACTTCACATCAGTAATGACCATTAATTTTCTCCTTCCCCCTACTTTGAATTTCTTGTACCTAACGGATTTAAGTATAAGTCCTGCACCTATCAGTGCCGCAGAAGTTACCCAAACACCCGTGCTATAATGGATATTTCCATCATCGGCCAAACTATTAATCCCTCCTGCAAGCAACAATAATGTACCGCTGGCAATTGGAAGCACTGTTAAATTACCTAACGTTTGATTTCGCTCATCTTTATTTCTAATGTCTATTGCTTGTATTTGTTTTAAGCTCAGGACATTTTCCTTCAAGGCAATGTAATCTTTATTAATCTCAAGTATTACGTCCCGAATATAGTAGTCATTGCCCTCTTGCAAATAAATAAATGCATCCCCTACTTCGTAGGTGATACGTGATTTTTGATTGGATCCTTTTTGCAAGGCCAAATAATTCTGAGCGAATAAATCAGCTTGAATCAGATAAAACAAACCAATTAGGGTGATAACCCTAGTAAGGACAATCATAAGCTAAATAAAAATCAAAGGCCAATTAAAAGGTTGAGAATTTTTAGTACTTCATTATCCAGTTGAATTTATCTGGAACTATACCATACTTGATATTGTCCAACGCCTCCAAAATCTGAACTGAAAATGCATTGGGTGAAACTTCAGGTAAATCATAGTCCTTACCATGGATATTAATTAACCTGATAAAGGCTACCGTGGCTGCCGTACCTGTACCAAAAGCTTCTTCCAATTTCCCGGAATTAAGTGCTTCTTCGAGCTCTATCACCGTTAAAAATCGCTCTTCAACAGGCATTTCCATCTCATTAGCCAAGGTCAAAATACTGTCTCTAGTAATCCCTTTGAGAATGGTGCCAGTGGTAGTGGGCGCTGTTATTAATACTCCATCTATCACGAACATCACGTTCATGGTGCCACTTTCTTCGACATATTGATGGGTCTTCCCATCTGTCCACAAAAGTTGGTCATAGCCGTCTTTTTGAGCTTTGAGTGCTGGATAAAGTGACCCAGCATAATTCCCAGCTGCTTTGGCAGCACCTGTCCCTCCTTCTATTGCCCTGGCAAACCTGGTCTCCACCTTTACCGCTACAGGTTTTGCATAATACTTCCCTACGGGAGAAGCAAGGATCATGAATTTGTATTTCTTTGAAGGTCTGATCCCTAGGTAATCATCTGCTGCAAATACAAAAGGCCTAAGATAAAGAGAGCAGCCTGTTTGCTTGGGCACCCATTCTCTGTCCACCTTGAGTAATTCCCGCATTCCCTCCATAAAAAATTCCTTTGGAACTTCAGGAATACACATCCTTTTGGCAGATTCATTTAGTCTTTGTTGATTGGCATCACCTCTGAAAACCAAAATCTCACCTTTCTCATTCCTATAGGCTTTCAGTCCTTCAAAAACCGATTGTCCATAATGCAATGTGGCATTCGCAGGATTTAGCTGAAGCGGACCATAGGGTACTATTTTTGGATTTTGCCAAGCTCCGTCTATATAATCGGCCACAAACATGTGATCACTAATAATCTGTCCAAAAGCAAGCTCATCAAAATTGGTTGTATCCAATTTTGATGTTGAAGCCTTTGTTATATCTATATTTAATGTCTTCTCCATAGCTACTTACTCACTTGGATGCCAAGTGATTTCATTTACATTTAATTCCTTTGCCAACTGCCTTCCTAGTACAAACAGAAAATCAGATAGCCTATTGATATATTCCAGCAATATTTCATCCACCGGAGAACTTTCGGACAGCATAACCATTGCTCTTTCAGCCCTTCTGCATACTGTACGTGCAATATGAGCCGAAGAAACCACTGGATGCCCGCCTGGTATAATAAAATTTTTTAAGGGAGAAAGGTTTCCTTCCATTTCATCAATCTCCAATTCAAGAAAAAAAACATCCTCCTTCTTTATAAGAGGAAGCTTCCCCCCTTTTTTTTCAGGATCACAGGCCAAAATAGCACCAATGACAAAAAGTCTGTCCTGCACTTTGTACAGTACCTCTGAAATGGTTTCATTAGAAATCTGGTCTCTCAACAATCCAATATTTGCATTTAATTCATCGATGTTCCCATAGGCATCAATTCTTAAATGTGACTTTTTTACTCTGGTCCCTCCAAAAAGGGATGTTTTGCCTTTATCTCCCGTTTTGGTATAAATTTTCATTTGTTCTCACACAATGGTTTTATCTATAACAGTAGGATTGGGATTTTTTTCATCAGATTCTACGAGTCCATCTCTAAGCCGAATTACCCGATGTGCATAATGGGCAATATCATCCTCATGCGTAACCATAATAATGGTATTCCCTTTTTGATGCAAGACATGGAAAAGATCCATTATTTCATAGGAAGTTTTACTATCCAAATTACCCGTTGGTTCATCTGCCAGAATGATACTAGGGTCATTTACCAAAGCCCGGGCAATGGCTACCCGTTGTCTTTGCCCACCAGACAATTCATTTGGTTTGTGATGAATACGATCATCCAAGCCAACGCTTTTTATGGCAAGAAAAGCCTTTTCCTCCCTATCAGCCTTGTTATATCCAGCATATATTAATGGCAATGCCACATTTTCCAAACAAGTTGCACGTGGTAATAAATTGAAAGTTTGAAAAACAAAACCGATTTCCTTGTTCCTTATTTCTGCCAACTCATCTTCAGTCATGTCACTTACATCTTTGCTATTCAAGATGTATTGTCCCGCACTGGGAGTATCAAGACAACCAATGATATTCATCAAAGTAGACTTCCCTGAGCCAGAAGGACCCATAAAAGCCACATACTCTCCTCTGTCTACCTCAATGCTTACCGATTTCAGTGCTTGCACTTCCTCAGTCCCCATTCTGTAAACTTTACGTATTTCCTTGGTTCTAATAATTTCTGGCATAGATTGGGATTTAAAATGTGAAGATAGGGTATATTGCTCAAAAACAGGAATTCAACTTGTTAAATTATACCAAAGGGTTTATAGGAATTTCAACTGTAATTCAGTCAAGTCCTCTGGACTAATCCATTCACTCATAAGCCTTAGGTTAGCGCTTGCGTATTGATCTAATCCAATTATACGGCAATATTTAACTAACGTTATCCATAAAATTGGATCCTTGTTAAATTGGCAAGCTCCCTGTAGCATTTCATACCGCTTTTCATTGTCCTTCAATTGGTTGACTTTTGCCAGAACAAGAGGAGTTAAGTAGGGATTAAGCCCTTCTCCCCCAATGTTTTCAGTATCTTCCTCACTACCGACTTTTACAGCTTGTAGGAAACTTTCCAAGTAAAAATCCTGACCAGTGGCTTGCTCGTAACTTTTAGCCATTGTAAGCAACCTTTTGATCTCATCTTCATCAAGCCACTGTGATTTTTTTTGTAATATCTCTTTGGCAAGAATGCCTTTATTCATTTCATTTTTCAGGGAAGCCAGGGAAGGAAGTAATTCTTGACCAAGCATTTTGGGTAAAAACGCCAAGGTTTGGTAGAGCTTTACGGTATCATTGGGCAATAATTGCCCTGAATTATCAAAACCCATCCAATCTGGAAATTTCACGTTTTGAGTTCCAGAAATAAAAGTTGCTTCTTCTTTCATTCCCCCGAAGTACAAAAAGGGCAAATGGGCTGGAATAAATTTTGAATAACCCTTTAAGGATGCCTGTTTCCATTCAATTGCCGCTTTTTCAAAATCACCCTGCTCAGAAAGCACCCATCCTGCAAAGGCATGATAAAAGCCCGCATACTGGTTAAATCTAAAAGCCATGCCGTTTAAGTGTTCAAGCAATACCTTGATGTCCCCTGAGTTATATTTAAATATTAAGGCCGATTCTTTTAAATTTTGCTCTATAGAAAGCGGGAGATTTTCTTGCACTAACATGGAGTCTATTTGAGCGCTGAAAGCAAATCCAGTATTCCCATCTCTGGTATTGGTTAGGTAATTCCTTAGCAGTGACCTCCCTACCACATCATTTGCAAGGGAACGATTATCCAACTCAAGCTCAAAAACCGAAGTATTGCCCCCCTTATTATCCGCTGCCAAGAGGTTAATTTCATTCTTCAACCCTCTCATGAGGGTGTTTTCTTCCTTCAGGGGAACATCATGGGCAACCATTATCCCAGTAGCATTGAGTGTTCTAACTTCCTTAAACCCATCCATTTTATCCAGCGTATTTAAGGCCTCTTTCGGAAGATTCATTCTATGGTAAGTCAAAGCAAGATTATTGGCTAAGTAAGGGTTCCCTGGATAATACTTTAATCCTTCCTCCAGGTAAAAAACAGCTTCATTAGTCCTGGATCGCTTTTCTAACAACCAACTCAATAGCAAGATATCAGTTACCTGTGGGTTATGTTCAAAACTTCGCTCCAATGTTTTCAAGGCCAAAGTGGGTTGATTCTGCTCCAGGTAAATATTGCTTACTGCATAAAGTGCTTTGTCATTTGCCCGGTACCTATCGAAAGCATTTTCGTAAAGGACGGATGCTTCAACAGGCCTTTTAGTAGTATAATAATAATCAGCAGACAGCTGTGTAGACGAAGTGCTGAACTGTATAGCTATTATCCCTTGCGCATAAACCATCAAAATTAACACCGCCATAATTCCTCCTAGTCTCATGTGAAAATAAGGGAAAAAGGGAGGATTATACATTATTTTTTCAATGGCATTTCCACTGTTCATGATAGCCGAGAAATTTACCCAGATGTACAATGTAAACAACAGACCAAAACCCAATTGGCTATAGGCAAACACATGGTGTAAAAAATCAACCATGGGTGTATTAACTGAAAGTTCCGCTTTAAAAAGTACCAGTAGACAGATAGCAAAGCCCCCTAAATAAAAAGACTTGCCTATCCATGCTTCACTGAAAGTCTGGGGAGAATATTTGATTTTATAGTGCGTGTCAAAGAAGCCAATGACACCTATCAAAACGAGTAAAAGTTGAAAAGGAGGTAATGGCCATTTAATCCAATCACCCGTAACTTCCAGGAATACCAAGGCCATAAACCCCAAATATAGGCTTGAAATAATAGCAAAGTGCCACCCGATTTTGATACCAATATCACGATTCAACCTGGACAGAACCAAATAAGTCCCTGACACAAAAGAGTGCCCCGTATAGAGGATAAAAGCGCAGGCCATAACAAGGGCCATCAAAAATATATTTTCAGAAAATAAATAAGTTGGCGAGGGAGCTTGAGCAAAGTAAATCAAAACTGCCAAGCACATAATGCCCATCCCTAAAATCAAAACCATTCTGAACCTTAATGACAGATAATCGAAGAAGAGGTGGACAATAGCTGCTGGAGCCAAAAGAAAAAGCAAACAAATGGCCATGGCATAATTGGTGCCTACTCCCCCAATGTTCAAGCTATTCACGCCACTAATGCTTAACAATAAAATCAACAGCCCTGCTCCGATCAAAAAAGCCTGCCGTTTAAGCAATGTTATTAATACAATAAACAATATCAAAAGGGCCCACACACCAAGCCCCATCACCTGGGTTAAGACCGGAAAAGTAAGGGGGGGCACAGCCTGGAACTGATCAAAGAGAAGGAAATTCTGAACCTCCAATTCAATAAACCCAGAGGCCGAAAGGAACTTACCCAAAGGAACATCGACCCCCTCCGAGAGGGTTAAAAGTTCAATCGACTGAAAAGCACTCCCCGATGTAACTATCCAAAGCAGCCCAGCCCCTGAACCAATAAGTACAACCAGAAAGATAAAAAAAATTGAGCGCTGCCAAATCGAGCGCCGCATTATTCCATAACTTTTGGAACACGGAAATAATCAGAATCTCTTTGGGGAGCATTTTTCAATCCTTTTTCGTGTTCCAGGTGAGCTCCAACTTCATCCTTCCTCATGATGTTTTCTTCAGATGACATGGTAATCAAGGGCTCCACATTACTGGTATCCACCTCATTTAGTTTTTCAACCCAGTCCAAGATTTGAGTCATGTCAGCTGTCATTTTTTTCGCACTATTTTCGTCAAACTCAAGCCTGGCTAAGTGAGCAATTTTTTTAAGAGAATTGATATCTAGTTTCATGAATCGTCTTTTTTATTCGCTAATCGATTATTGTCTTTGTTAAGCTGTTCCTGTATAACACTGAAACACTGTCGCTTAAGCTCATTTACTTCTTTTGTCCCATATCCTTCAACGAGAATGGGCTCATGTAGGATTACTTTTATTGGCTTGCGGCGCAATAAAAACTTCCCATCGTCCGGCAAAATTAAGTGATTGTAAGATAAAGTGACAGGAATTATTGGAATTTGTTTGTCCAAAGCCAATTTAAAAGCCCCATCCTTAAACTTAGCCATTGTTGGAGGACGTTCACTATAAATACCCCCTTCAGGAAAAAAAACCACACTCGCACCCTCATCCAGTACTTTTCTAGCCTTCAATATCGATTCTCCCCTACTTCTTATACTGTCTCTATTCACTCCAATGTGTAGGTTTCGAAACATATAACCAAAAAGCGGTAGTTTATTAAGTGAACTTTTCCCAATAAATACCAGATCAAATGGGATTAAACCTAAAACAGGGATATCCAAATAAGAGAAGTGATTGGCAACGAAAATAAATTGGTCACTTTTCTTCAAATGATTTCGATTCTCAATTTCCACTTTAAAAAAAAGCATTCCAAAAAACAATTTGGACCAAATTCTATTGAGTTTTCTGCCTTGATTTTTTTTACCTGAAATCTCTATGGTATATATAAATATTGGCAACAATATGAGGAAAGCCATAATAAACCCGATAAAACCATAGATAGAATAAATCCTTCTAATAAATTTCATTCTGTAAAAGATGGTTTAGTTTCAGGGATTTTGTAAAATCAAGGGGCATGGGCAAAAAAGCAGGATTTTCCTCCCGAATAGATAGTAAGATTAAGCCTCTATTTTTTTTATTCTCAACGAGGTTCCCTCAGTACTTATCACCTTAATTTTTTCTCCCTTTTCAATAAATTCACCTCTGGAATAGGCATCATACAACTCATCATCTATGATCACTTTTCCACTGGGCATCAAACGAGTATGAGAGACCCCTACTTTCCCAAGCAAATCCTGACCATACGAAGTGGCCGTATACCCATCGGATTTCTGTTGGGTATCTGCTAATGAGATTCTGCTAAAACTTTCCCATTGATTGATTTTTGGCGTCAAGGTAAAAATCAATACGGTGGCAATTGTAGCTGCTAAAATCACCGTTAATAAAGCAGCGAATAGTTTCCCGGAACTAACGAAAGTAAAGTCAAACTGCTCATTTGGCAGCATTCCCATCGTTAATCCGGAAAGAATACAGACAATCCCCAGGATTCCAAAAACACCAAATCCTGGCACTACAAATATCTCCAAAGCCAACAAAACTATTCCCACAATAAAGACCACCAACTCCCAGTTACTGGCAAGCCCTGTAAGGTAATAGGGGATAAAATAAAGTATTATCGCTATTGCACTCGCTGCAAGTGGAAAACCTATACCTGGCGTTTGTATTTCAAAATAAATACCCGCAAATATGATCAGGATCAAAAATCCGCTTACGGCTGGGTTAAGAAAAAGCGAGATAATGTCTTCAGTTGCCGATGGAGAATATTCGTAAATTTCATAATCCTCAAACCCATACCGCTCCACAATTTGTTCAATTGAGGAGACTTCAGCCTCACAAAATCCATTCTCAATAGCCTCTGAAACTGAAAAGGTAATGACTTCACCCTCTTTAGACACTCCTTCCACCTCTATATTTTCATCGACCATGGCTTCCGCAATTTTAGGATCTCTGCCCCTTGCCTCGGCGGTACTCCGCATCATGGAGCGCATATAAGATTGGTATTTGTCCGGCGCTGCTTCACCCGATCCTCCCATCACCACGGTGGCTGCACCAATGCTTCCACCCTTTGCCATATAAATACTATCACATGCAATGGAAATCAAAGCGCCAGCGGATGCCGCATCTTTGTCTATAAAAGAAACGATGGGGATTTTTGATTCCAAAAAGAGTGTTCTAATATCATCAGCATCGTTTACTGCCCCTCCATAAGTATCCATATGAACGATAATCAATGCTGCTTTTTTCTCTGCAGCATCCTCCATAGCCATTCTTACTTTCCTGTTCATTCTAGGGTCTATATCGTCCTTCATTTCAAACACATATACTGTCTGAAGAGAGTCCTTAGATTGTTCAGATTGTGCCAGCGCAATGGGGGTTCCAATAAAATTGAATAATATATAGAGGAATAAACCGAAAGAGAGTTTCATTTATAATACCTGTTTAATATTTCTGTATGAATATACCAATAAAAATGGTCATCGCCCCTATTGGTATAAAATGGAGTTGCAATTGATAAAATAAATATCAAATTTGCATGATTATTAGAAATTTATTGTTAAAAACCGTTAGTAAAATGAAGTGCTGGATATTGATTATTGGGATGATTGGTGTTGCTGTCCCGTCTAAAGGAGCATTACTTGTGGAATCGGATTCTGTGGGGATAGAAAAAATAGGAGGTAAAACCTTTATTATTCACCAGGTAGACCCGCAAGAGACTTTGTTTGGGATTTCAAGAAGGTACAACACCCCAGTAAATGATCTCGTCCAAAACAATGACAATTTAAAGGATGGTCTGAAAATCGGGCAACGCATTAGGGTTCCTTATATTGAGGAAAAGATGATTCCGGAAGGTGCAAAAGTCCACCATGTAACACCAGGTGAGACCTTGTTTTCCATTGCCAAATCCTATAATATCGGCATGGATAAATTGATGGAAGCCAATGGACTGAAAGGAACTGACCTTAGTGTTGGACAAGCACTTATAATAGAAGGCGTTAAGGACACCCCAAAACCTATCGTAGAGGAAAAGGTAGAAGAAACGGCTGCTATAGCTGATCAAACAGTTGCTGTTGCCACAGAAAAAATAAATACCCCAAAAAAACAACCGAAGGAAAAAACTGAAAAAGCACATGTCCCTGTGGTCACGAGCCCATCAGTGCTGGCTTCTCCAACAGTCTCTACTACGGGCAATTGGATTTCTCATCAAGTGATACAGGGTGAAACATTGTTTGCCATAGCAAGGAAGTATGAAGCCAATGTAGCCGACATCATCAAGTGGAATGGACTCTCTTCTAACAATCTGTCCGTGGGACAAACCTTAAAAGTAAGTAGGGAGACCAATGCAAATATCCCCGTTACTCAATTACCAGGTAACAGCACATCTACCTCTGAACAGACCAAGACCGAAACTGCTTCAACACCACCAACAAATAACGTCAGCACATCCACCGCTTTCAAAAATGTTAGTGAAAGTGGTCAGGCAGAGGTGATCGAGGGAACAGGAAACCACAAGAAATTTCTGGTTCTGCATAGAAATGCACCAGTAGGAACTATCATGAGGGTTAGAAATGAAGAAAATGATGTGACAGTTTTCGCAAGGGTAGTTGGTGTATTACCTGAAACAGGTGATAACAGTAAATTACTGATCAAATTATCTAAAGCAGCTTTTGATCAGTTAAAAGCAGTGAACTCTCGCTTCAGAGTTGAGGTATCTTATTAATTATTTATTTTGTCTAATTAAACAAGAGGCTTAGTTAATTAATACTCACCTTGTCTAAGAAAGAAGGGAAGATCTATAGACGATCACCAGCCATTTGTATATGGACAAAGGTTCCAAATTGGTAAAACCTACTGTATTAGAATCAGGATTAAATTATCATATAATTTTGTCATTTAGCCAAAGATAAAAAGGCCATGAGCATAAAAAAGAATAAACCCGTAATAGGAATTAGCATAGGTGATATCAATGGAATTGGTGCAGAGGTTACCATGAAAGCTTTGTTGGACAACAGGCTTCAAAAAATGATTACACCTGTCATCTACGGCCATGGCAAGGCGCTTACCTATTATAGGAAAGCATTGGATATGAATGATTTTAATTTTATTCAAATCAAGAGTATTGAGGAGATCCACCATAGAAAAATCAATGTCATTAATGTTGTACAGGAATCACCTGAGGTCATGCCTGGTGTAGAAACCAGAGACGCGGGCACCATGGCGTTAGCCGCCATAGATCAAGCCATAGTGGACCTAAAAAGCGGTCAATTGGATGCTTTAGTTACTGCTCCTCTAAATAAAAACAACATAAACAGTACTGAAACTCCATTTGTGGGCCATACTGAGTACCTGACCAATGCATTTGACACTAAGGAAAGCATGATGTTTATGGTATCAGAAGACATGCGCATTGGATTGGTAACTGGACACATCCCTCTTAAGGACATCGCAAGTGGGATCACAGGTACAGCCATTAGGGCCAAATTGAAAATAATGATCCACTCGCTCAAGAATGATTTTGGCATTACAAAACCAAAAATTGCGGTCTTGGGCTTAAACCCGCATGCCGGAGAAGATGGACTTTTGGGAATGGAAGAACTAGAAACCATCCAACCTGTAGTGAAAAGTTTTAAAGAAGAAGGTGCTTTGGTTTTTGGTCCTTATCCCTCCGATGGTTTCTTTGGAATGATGCATCAGAAAAAGTTTGATGGCGTGTTGGCCATGTACCATGACCAAGGATTGATCCCATTTAAGACATTATGTTTCGATTCGGGTGTAAATTTCACTGCTGGTCTTCCAATAATCAGAACTAGTCCTGATCATGGAACTGCCTACAATATCGCTGGTAAAAACGATGCAAACGCAGGTTCTATGCGATCCGCAATTTTTCTTGCACATGATATGATTAAAAGAAAAGAAAACTTAACGACTACTTAGTGAAATTATTGAAGGGTAGATTTTATTAATCAGAAATATTTATCTAAATTTGCGGTCTTAATTCAGAAAATGAAATTCATAAGGAAATTCGATATTGACATTATCCCACTGAAAGAAGGGAAGCACAATTTCACTTTTGAAATTGACTCAGAGTTCCTGGATCATTTTGAAAACAGTGGTGACATCGTAAATGATGTGGCCATTAAAGTAGATTTAGAACTTGATAAAAGAATTAACTTAATTGAAGCTAATTTCAATCTGAAGGGGAAAGTAAATCTTACCTGTGACAGAAGTCTTGAGGATTTTGATCATCCTACTGACTTGTCTCATAAGATTCTTTACAAGTATGGGCAGGAAGAGGCAGAAATAGATGATGAGATCTTTTTCATAACCCATGACACCCAAAGCATCAATGTGATGCAATTGATCTATGAATTTATTTTGCTTGGCATCCCTGCAAAAAAAATTCATCCTGATCACCTGACAGAAGAGGATGAGGACGAAGAAGATGAGAACGAGGGCTGGATTGTCTATGAAGCAGGAGAAAGTGACTTAACAGAAGAACAAATGAAAGACGACCAAAATCCGTTTTGGAAAGCTTTGAAGAATTTTAAAAATAACGAATAATCAAAAAATTACATAGATATGGCACATCCTAAAAGGAAAATTTCCAAAACCAGAAGAGATAAAAGAAGAACGCATTATAAATTAAACGCACCTGGTTTGGCTCAGTGTCCTACCACAGGGGAGTTTCATTTGCCTCATAGAGCATTTTGGCTTGAGGATAAATTGTATTATAAAGGACAGGTAATTATGGAAAAGAAGGTTTTAGCCTAATTTTTCCAAATATCCTTGTAGGGCTGCCTGATTTGCTAAAGACCAGGCAGCTTTATTATATGTTGCTGTTGGATATTTTATATTTTTCCCGCTTAATTTTCTCTGAAAATTTTTGTCGGATAATTTCTTGTACAAGTCTGTTTTCTATTTTACTCTCCAGCCAGGAAATAATATCCAAATATAAAAACGCCCTTTTTTCAAAGGGATGGTTCTCGTACACAAGTAACTTTTCCCTTAGCTCTATGAACGCCCCTTTAAGTTCGTGGTCATAGATTCTACTAAGATTACGAATAAAGCGCATCATTTCTTTTTGGACTTGATGTAAATCATCCATCTTAATTAAGAACCGGTAGACATTCCTGATCTGTCCATCTAATTTCTCATCAATTCCAGCCTCATAGCTTGCAATTAATTTTAAGATATGGGCAAAACATTGCAAATCTTCCCTTAAACCTATTTGACTGTTCTGGATCACCTGATCCAGGTATACAATTGCCTTTTCATTGTCCCCGCTTCCAAAATAAAGGCAGGCTATTTTATAATGCAAAACCATAAGGTGATGCACATCAAGTTTTCGTTTGAGTGGCGCTATGTCCCTTAATAAATCAGGAACGATTTCTTTAACCCCCTTAGTAAAATCTCCTTTAAGGAAATAAAAGTTTATCATATTGGAATAGAGGTAAAGAAAGGAAAGAATCCTGCTATTCCCATCCAAAACAAAATCCTTTTGTTGCACACTCACCATGAATTCCCTCAACACCGTGGCAAAACGTTCATAATACCCCAAATAGAACAAGGTATCCAATAAATAATGGTAGGCTTTAAGGTAACTTCCTGTGGCCACTTTTATCATTTGAGGCTCAGAATGAAACAGGTCTACCCAATGTTGCGCTGCTCTATAACAAACAGGGAAATCTTGTATAATATGGAAATACCATACCTGGGCTTGAAATAGGTACATTTTTTCATAAAACCCAAGTGTCATAAAATCATACACAGGCATGTTCTTCTTGTAAAAATTCTCTAGCATTTCTCTGCCCTGCTGATCTTTGATATAACCTGTTTTTAAGTAGATCCCATACAATTGCAATGAAAGGCTTGAAAACCGATTCTTTAGGTCTACCCTTTTTGATAAGGCTGCCGCTTCCTGACTAAGAATATCCGCTCTGTTTTCAATGCTCCTGGTAATGTGTTGGGACTCGATAACTTTTTCCATTTCCACAACTCTAAGCATAATCGTGTCCAGACTGTACTGGCTTGCCACCTGCTTGGCTTTGTCTAACGTTTTTAGGCTTTGCATGTACAAGCCTTTATTGAACAAAATCCTCCCAAAATCTATTTGCTCATTCAACTGCAGTTCTATGTTCCTGTCGGCATACAATAGCCGAAGTGAAGTTAAAACCTGCTTGTATAAATGCGCTTTCATATTTGACAATTGCTTTTTGGTAACCGGGGCTTTTTCCAATAACTGGCGCTCATTATAAGTCCCCATCTTATCCAAAACATCAAAGAGCAGAAGAAATTTAGCTCCTTCATTGGAGGCAAGCCTCTTGGCAAACAATTTAAAATTCCTTTTTTCAGAAGGAGACAAGCTATTTATCAAGTCAAATAAAGAATCTTTTTTACTATTGGGTACCATAATTTAAATTCACTTAATCACCTCATTTACAACACATAACAAGACATTTTTAAACGTTAGGTGTCGGACATATAAAGTTAATCGAATTTATTGGCTTAATGGAAGGTTCTACTTTAGATTTTATTAAAATATTTAAGTTATGGATGAGAATCACGTATTGATCTTTGACACCACCCTACGAGATGGGGAACAAGTGCCCGGATGTAAATTAAACACCCCTCAAAAAATAGAAATAGCACAACAACTGGAGGCTTTAGGTGTAGATGTGATCGAAGCAGGTTTTCCTATTTCCAGCCCCGGAGATTTTAATTCCGTTATTGAAATATCAAAAAATATCACGGAGCCTATCATTTGCGGGCTTTCCAGGGGCGTAAAAAAAGACATAGAAGTGGCGGCCGAAGCGCTTAGATTTGCGCGGAGAGCCAGAATACATACTGGTATAGGAACATCTGACTATCATATCAAGCACAAGTTTAACAGCAATAGAGACAACATCCTTGAATGGGCTGCTGGAGCAGTTGCGCATGCAAAAGGTTTTGTAGAGGATGTAGAGTTTTATGCTGAAGATGCTGGAAGAACAGACAATGAATACCTCGCAAGGGTTTGTGAGGCAGTCATCAAAGCTGGAGCCACAGTTCTAAACATACCTGATACCACAGGCTACTGCCTCCCGGATGAATATGGCGCTAAAATAAAATATCTGGTCGACAATGTAAGGGGAATTGAGAATGTAATTATTTCCGCTCATTGCCACAATGACCTCGGGCTTGCCACTGCCAATTCTATCGCCGCTATAATGAATGGTGCACGCCAAATTGAGTGCACAATCAATGGAATAGGTGAAAGGGCCGGAAACACATCTTTGGAAGAGGTCACCATGATAATGAAGCAGCACCCAAGGCTAAACCTCACCAACAATATTAACTCTAGATTGCTTAATCCAATTAGTCGCCTTGTAGCAGATAGAATGGGAATGATGGTGCAGCCAAACAAAGCCATCGTTGGCTCCAATGCTTTTGCTCATTCTTCTGGCATCCATCAAGATGGTGTTATTAAGAATAGAGAGACCTATGAGATCATTGACCCATTGGAAGTTGGTGTGGATGAATCCATGATCGTTCTTACCGCAAGGTCAGGTAGAGCTGCACTTGCCTATCGCGCACACAAGGTGGGCCATTCCCTTTCCAAAGTGGAGTTGGACAAAGTCTACAATGTTTTCTTGAAACATGCTGATATGAAAAAGGAAATACTGGACGAAGACATTCACCAGATTATTTCTGAAGCGGTTTAAAGCTAAAAAGAATACCTAATAAAAAAACGGAGGACTTACATCCTCCATTTTTTTTCGCCATCCCCAAAAGCCGATTAGCAAAATTTGCTTGCTACTACGAAGCTAATGCGCTAAATTATCCCAAGAAATTAAAAAAATAAAAAATACCGCATGAACAGCATTAAAAAACTAGCCTCCAATTGGCTGAAATTAACCTTCATAATTATGCTACTGGGGACCGGATCCCTACAAGGCATCGCCCAACAATATGATCTATTGATCAAAGGGGGACATTTGATGGATGCAAAAAACAATATTGATGAACCTATGGATATTGCCATAAAAGGTGATAAAATAGCGCTGGTTCAAAAATCAATTGCTTCAGATTTGGCAGCAGAGGTAATAGATGCCACGGGATTGTACGTGAGTCCTGGTCTGGTTGACATTCATACGCATAATTTCTACGGTCTTGACCCAAAAGGGCAATACAGTAGTGGCTACAGTGCCATCCATCCTGATGGCTATACTTTACCTTTTGGAGTTACAACTGTAGTAGATACAGGTGGTTCCGGATGGAGAAATTTCGTACAGTTTAAGGAACAGGTTATCGATAGGGTAAGGACAAGAGTATTGGTAATGCTCAATATAGTAGGGCATGGAATGAAAGGCTCTCTATATGAACAAAACCTGGATGACATGGATCCTAAGATGACAGCTTTGATAGCCAAACAATTTCCAGATTATATTGTAGGGGTCAAGGTAGCCCACTTTTCAGGTCATCAATGGCAACAAATAGACCGACTGGTGAAAGCTGGTGAGATGGCAGACATCCCGGTAATGGTAGATTTCGGTGGGTCCAATCCTCCGCTGTCTTTAGAGACCCTATTCATGGAAAAACTTAGACCTGGTGACATCTATACCCATATTTTTGGTGGTGGTGGCCCAGGAAGAGAAGCCTTGGTAGATGATAAAGGAGAATTACGCCCATTCATTAAAGCTGCACAAGAAAGAGGTATTGTCTATGATGTGGGACATGGCGGATCAAGCTTTCAATTCAAACATGCCATTCCTTCCATTGAGCAAGGAATCAAACCCAACACAATCAGTACTGACAGCCACTTGAGTAGTATCATGAGTGGAATGAAGAACATGAACAATGTAATGTCCAAATTCCTTAACATTGGAATGAACTTACAAGAAGTAGTAACTGCCTCTACCTGGACACCTGCTCAAGTGATTAAGCGACCAGAATTGGGCCATTTAAGCCAAGGTGCTATTGCTGACATTGCTATTTTCAATGTTCTCGAAGGGAATTTCGGCTTCACCGAAAAAACAGGCATTGGTAAAATGACTGGCAAATACAAAATAGAAAATGAATTGACCGTTCGTTCTGGTAAAGTAGTATGGGACTTGAATGGCCTTACTGCTCCAATGTGGAATGAATAAAAAATAACCTATTTATGAAAAGACGACATTTCTTCCAAAATGCCGGAGCATTGTCTGCGGGACTAGCCTTGGGTGTAAGCGATGGCCTATTGGCTGCACAACCAAAAGCAGACTACAAAAAACATCCTTTTATAATAGGTGTAAATGGGCATAAAATCACCTATAATGTACCCAACCTGAGCCAAAAAGTTAAAATCATGCATGTCACTGACACGCATTTATGGCGGGATGATGAAAGAGGTGTTAAGTTCAGGGAGTATAGCGGAAGAATGGCGAAAGCTTACAATGAAACCAAACATTTTCTCACTGGAAAGGCTACCCATCCGGAGGAAGCTTTTGAAGCTACACTAGAAATTGCCAAGCAGGAAAATGCAGATGCAATCACACTGACAGGCGATTTATTTAGTTTCCCTTCAGAAGCAGCCATAGAATGGGCTTTTGACCGACTGGAAAAAACGGGCATCCCCTACTTCTATTCAAGTGGCAATCACGACTGGCATTATGAAGGAATGAAAGGGAGCTTACACCAATTGAGAGAAACCTGGATTAACGAACGGTTACTCCCCTTGTACAAGGGCCGTAATCCACTGATGTATGCGGTGGAAGTGAAGGGGATAAATGTGGTCAATATTGACAACAGTTACTATGAAATACTGCCCGAGCAACTGGCCTTTTATGAAGCAGAAGCCAAAAAAGGAAAACCCATGCTCCTAATGATGCATATTCCACTTTATGCACCAGGAAGAAGCATGGGTTATGGTTGTGGTCATCCTGACTACAATGCTCAAAATGACAGGAATTTTGAAATTGAGCGAAGGGAACGCTGGCCAGAGAACGGTCATAGTAGCACCACCATGGAATTTCACAAAGCGGTTTTCAATACCAACAACCTTTTGGGCGTATTTGCAGGACATATCCATCGCCAAACCATTGACTGGGCCAAGGGTATCCCTCAGTTTCTGACCAGCCCCAATGCCTCTGGAGGTTATTTGGATGTGGACTTTTTACCTATGGAGAATGCTGACAAAGTGAAATTTTCCTAAGAAAAAACATACAAACCGTTTTATCAAACTATTGGCATTTTGCTCGGATCAACTCTTCGTCAAATCCAGCTTGCATGCTTCCATCTTCAAACACCAAAATTGGACGTTTGATCATGCTGCTTTTTTCCTGTAATATGGGAATTGCTGTTGCCTTACTTTCCAATGCTAATTTGGTATCGTCATCCAGCTTTCTAAAAGTGGTGCCTTTTCTATTGACTACGGTATCTAATCCCAATGTCTCAATAAAGCTTTCTAAAAGCTCCTTGGCTGGTTGCTGCTTTTTATAATCGATAAATTCATATTCCTTGCCCAAGGTTTCAAACAAGGTAAAGGTCTTCTTCATCGTATTACAATTTTTTATCCCATAAATCTTTACACTCATGCTATTTTTTTATTGGTTCAAATAATTGTTTTTTCGGTAAGTTCCTCACAATACCTAAATAAATAGGATCGCAATAATCTCAAATAAAGGTAACAATAAAGCCCTAATTGGCCCCGGAAATAGTCGGAATAATTACTTTCCCAACCCTGATTTTTAAAGCGTCTATTGACACTTTAAATGAAAGAATACTCAAAATCATGAGGTAAACTTTAGCCATCATTTTTAAAAATGAAAATAAAACGAATCAATAAATAAGGTCTATTGTTAAACCATTTAGAAAGGCTTTTCATCTTCCATTTTGCTCCAAAAGAAACCCTTTATCAAAAATTGATTGCTTATTAATTTGTATTAAGGAAATTTTACTGAGGAATAAGCAAATAAACCTCGCACAAGTAGATTAAACCTATTGAAAATCAATCGGTTTCAATACTAACATCTAATACTGCGAAAAGCTTTTACGCCCGAATACCCCAAAATAGCTATTGCTTATCCCCATATTCAAACAAGATTATCTTATAAAAAAGACCTACTTAATATGAAATTAAAGATAGTAGTCCTCCTCGCTTCGATGTTGGCTTTGGTAAAATTTGGAATAGCTCAGGAAGCACAAATTTCCGAACAGCCAACCGTTTTTGAGACGTATCCTTTCTCAGACCCTAACCCAATTCCTTCACTTGCTCACAAGCCGGGAATTTATCCCTATTTTAATTTTGACGGTTTCAGTGTAAAACCTGAAAAAAAGGAATGGAATGTAATCACTCTTGAAAACGAATTTCTAAAAGTCACGGTGATGCCCGAGATAGGTGGCAGAGTCTGGGGCGCGATTGAAAAATCAACTTCAGAGGATTTTATATATGAAAATGAAGTCGTGAAATTTAGAAACATTGCCATGCGGGGTCCCTGGACTTCAGGAGGTATTGAATTTAATTTTGGCATCATAGGCCATTCTCCAGCTACAGCCAGTCCTGTTGATTACCTGTATTATGAAAATGAAGATGGCAGTGTCACCTGCGTGGTAGGCACCATTGATCTTCCTTCAAGAACACAGTGGAGAGTCAAAATCAACTTGCCCAAAGACAAGGCTTACTTTGAAACAGAGGCCGTTTGGTACAATCCTGAACCTCTGAGACAACCTTATTACAACTGGATGACTGCAGCCGCTCATGTGGCTAACGATCAGGAATTCTTTTACCCTGGGCACATTGCTTTGCAACACAGTGGAGAAGTAAAAGACTGGCCGGTTCAAAATGGCATTGCCCTCAACTTGTATAAAAACAATGATTTTGGAGGTAGCAAATCCCAACATATTGCCGGTTCATTTTTAAATCACTTTGGCGGATATTTCCACAAGAAAGGAATCGGTTTTGGCCATTTCTCAACTTACGATGATAGCCCCGGAAAAAAACTCTGGTTATGGGCATTGTCTAGAAACGGCGGGATCTGGGAAGACCTATTGACAGATAAAAACGGTCAATACATGGAATTCCAGGCTGGAAGGATGTTGAATCAATTTTCTCCCTCCAGAAATGTAGCAACCCCACTTACAAAGGCAGGCTTTGACCCTTACACAATCGATCAATGGTCGAACTATTGGTTTCCAGCCAAACAAATAGGAGGTATAAGTGACGTATCCAAAATTGGTGTCATTCACATAGAACGAGTAAACAACCTGGTAAAATTGGGCTTTAACCCCTTTCAGAAGGTTGATGGCGCGTTGGAAGTTAAGGTCAATGGGGAACTTGCGCAAACCTTTCCCGTTCAGGCTAATCCAATGGATGTAATCACCCATGAGTTTCAATTGGACGTACCCTTGCAAGAAATGGTGGTCTCCTATAAAGGTGAACAACTGTACAGGTGGACTGAAACGGATGACATGAAACTCACCCGTCCTTTTGATAAAGTGGCTGCGCCAACACTTTCTGCAGATCAAAAATTGTATTTCGAGGCCAGGCAGCATTACTACAGCAGAAGCTATAAAAAGGCAAAAGCCAGCTATGAAGAATTACTTGAGAATGCCCCAGGGCATCAACAGGGAAGAATCGATTATGCTGAATTGCTTTTGCGTTTTACGCAATATGACGAGGCTTTAGGGCACATTTATAAAGCTTTGGCTACCGATTATTTTGACCACCAGGCTAATTTCATAGCAGGTAGCATTTACTTGGCCAAAGGACAGTCCACACAGGCGCTTGAAGCCTTCGGTTGGGCGGCCAGATCTATGGAATTCAGGTCGTCCGCCTATGCGATCATGTCCGAAATATACCTGTCTGAGGGACAACTTAACCAGGCTAAAGATTTTGCAAAAAAAGCGCTACGTAATAACACCAGTAGTATCATGGCTTTACAACCATTGGCAGTAATCCAAAGGTTAAAGGGAGAAAAAGAATCAGCTGAGGCCACCTTGAATAAACTTTGGGAGATCGATCCACTCAATCATTTTATTCGATTTGAGCGGTACCTTACTGATAAATCTCCTGCCGCATTGGCCAAATTTAAGGCAACGATAAACAATGAATTCCCTTATCAAACTTATTTAGAATTGGCTGCTGTATATAAAAAATACAATCAGACAGAAGCAGCCATCCAAGTACTGCAAAACAGCCCTTCTCATGCCTTAGTGAATTTATGGCTGGCCTATCTGGATCCTGCGCAAAAAGAGGCCCAACTAAATCAAATGATGGATCAATCCACAGCATTTGTATTGCCTTTCCGAAAAGAAACCCTACCGATGCTTAAATGGGCTAAATCAGAAGTGTCTTCCTGGAAAGTTGATTATTACCTTGCCCTAAACCTTATGGCCATGGATCAGGAAGCTGAAGCTTACCAATTATTAGAAACAATTGGGCAATCTGCTGATGAGGCTACCTTTTACTTGAGCAGGGCAATGCTTCTGGACAACCAAAAAGGAGGAAATTCCTTGAAAGACCTAGAGAAAGCGCTGGAAATAGACAAAACAGAATGGAGAACCTATTTTCAACTCATCAAACATCATGTTGCAGCTGGTGACGATCAAAAAGCCATGGCTATTGCAAGAGAGGCTATAAAAGCTTTTTCTGGGAATTATGTCCTTGAGATGGAATTCATCAAACTACTCAATAAAAATGGTGAGTATAAAACTGCCATGAACCTATTGGATAAAATTGAAGTCCTACCACATGAAGGTGCTGGTGGTGGCAGGACGCTATATGAAAGTGTCTATCTAAATGCTGCGCTTCAAGACATTCAGGCTAAAAAATGGACCGCTGCAACTAATAAAATTGAAAAATCAAGGATTTGGCCTGAAAACCTGGGTGTAGGCAAGCCTTTTGATCCAAGAGAAATACTTCAAGATTATTTGGCCGCAATGGTGAACAAAGCAAGAAATAATCAACAGCAATTTTCAAAATACATGGAAGCTGTCATTTCTCAGGCTGACAAGTTGAGCACAAATAGCCAAGAGCAAGCACTTGTAATACTGGCCTTGAAAAATACTGGCCAAGAAGCTGATGCAAATAATTTGACAGAAAAAATCAAGAAGGAAGGATCCCCTTCTGCGGTAACCAAACTTGCGAATCTTCTAGATTACGCTTCAAATAATGGAGAAGCCGTATCGGATACCAAGAAAGACAATGGAATCGTAAATAAAATCATTGGAGCTACCCAATCCATCTATTAATAATAAAAAAGGGAGGCTTTCAAATATCGAAAGACTCCCTTTTTTTTCTTTACTTAACCTATAAACTTTTTAAAGTTTGCTCATTCGCATCTAAGATTTTATCAAGATGTGATTTTTCCAAGGCAGTTGAGAGAAACAAACTTTCATACTGAGAAGGAGCAAGGTAAATGCCTTTATCCAACATTCCCCTAAAGTATTTCCCAAATAAACCTGTATCACAAGTTTGGGCATCTGCAAAATTCTTTACTTTTTGATCTGTAAAGAAAAGCGTATACATGCTACCCAAATTGTTTATGGTATAAGGAAGTCCCAATCGGTTAAGTATCTCCTTTAAGCCTTCCACCAGCGTATCACCCGTTTTACTCAACTGGGTATACACCCATGGGTTTTCATTTAGGTAGTTTAGCATTGTTAGGCCAGCGGCCATGGCAATTGGGTTTCCAGAAAGCGTTCCCGCTTGATAAACAGGTCCTGATGGGGATACATAATCCATGATTTCAGCCTTGCCTCCATAGGCACCAACTGGCATGCCTCCACCGATAATCTTACCCATAGTGGTAAGGTCAGGCATGACATTCATCAGCTGCTGTGCTCCCCCAGGAGAAAGCCTGAAGCCAGTCATGACCTCATCAAATATTAATACGATGCTTTCATCATCACAAATTTTTCGCAATCCTTGTAAGAACCCAGGTTCAGGCAGTACACAGCCCATATTCCCTGCTACTGGTTCTAGAATAATGGCAGCAATTTCTCCTTTATTTGCGGCCACAACTTCTTTCACTTTTTCCAGGTCATTGAAAGGAGCCAGTAGAGTATCCTTTGCTGTCCCTTTGGTAACTCCTGGTGAATTTGGATTCCCCATGGTAATGGCACCAGAACCTGCAGCTATTAGAAAACTATCACCATGACCATGATAATTCCCCTCAAATTTTAAGAATTTCTCCCTTCCTGTATATCCTCTGGCCAGCCGAACTGCCGACATGGTGGCTTCGGTACCACTGTTAACCATTCTCACTTTCTCTACTGAAGGGACCATTTTTGTGATCAATTCTGCAATTTCAACCTCTAAGCCTGTTGGCGCTCCGAAGGAAGTGCCATTCTCCATGGCTTTAATTACAGCTTCACGCACCAATGGATGGTTGTGTCCAAGCACCATTGGCCCCCAACTGTTTATCGCTTCTATGTATTGATTTCCATCCACATCATAGATATAAGCGCCTTCGGCTTTGGCTATAAATATGGGATCACCCCCTACTGCCTTAAATGCCCTTACAGGTGAGTTTACTCCGCCAGGTATGAATTTCTTAGCCTTTTCAAAAAGTTGCTTGCTTTTGCTTGTCGTCATTTAATTATTCTTCAATAGTCAAAACGCCTTCTTCCAAACTTAATATTGGAACGTAATTATTAAATTTCACATGCGAGAAATTATATCCAAGGGTCAAATTCCCTTCGATGAAATTTCTTCTGTCAAGGTTTTTCTGAAAGTCAAACCCATTTTCTTCATTGATAACCTTTGTCACAAAATCTGCCAATTCATAACCCATATAAGCAAATGACGAAGGGTAAGCTTTATAAATATTCAGGTAGTTTACTCTGAATTCATCTAGCACTCCACTATTAAAATCTACGGTATTATTCCCAACAAAATGGAAGTTTTGGGCCTCCATCATGTCATAATTAGCAAAATCAAAATACAACCAGCTTTCCATAACCACTACTGGCATGCCCGCTCCTAACGATTCTACAAGACCAAAAGTAGGTGAGGCAATATTGGGGTCATCAGAAAAAATAACCATAATATCCGCCGTAGGTGTGCCACCTCCACTTAATTCAAGGCTCTCGAAAAAACCCTGCATGTCTCTAGTAGACACTTTTTGATTCTTTACTATTTGAAGCCCTCTATTTCTAGCCATATCTACAAAAGTAGCCGCCAATAATTCATCCCTACTTGTACCTGAATAAGCCAATGCTACTCTTCTTCCTTCAAACTTGCGACAATAGTCCATTACATTTTGGCTTAGTGCCTGAATGGAAGGCCTGAATAAGTAGGAATATTGAAACTCCTTAACATTGTCATCTATATTGGACAGTGGATTAATCTGTGGAATATGCTTTTGTTGTGCGAAATTGGCAACTAGCGCTGTCTCTTCAGGGTATAAAGGACCAATAATTATATCTGCTTTATGCAAGAATGGATCTTCAAGAATCCCCCTTACTTTGGCATCACTTCTCTCTGTGTCAAAAGTTTTAAAATTCAATTTCAAACCCTTTGATCTGGCTTGTTCAAGTGCAAGTATTATTCCTTGATGCAGTTGCAAAACAAAGTTATTTGAATTGAGAGACTGCACGCCAGATTTCCCGTCATAATTAAAAGGCAATACCACAGCTATATCCAAAACCTTGTCCTTAGCCTCAAAAATGGTATCTCCATCTCCCATTGAAAACGCCCTGTTTTTTATCGTCTCATATAAGCCTCTTTCGGTTGAGGACATTGAGCTTTGGGTCTCCAATCTTTCTTTTAAAGCCATGACTAAGCCATCGTTTTCAGGAAAAAGCCCATATTGGACAGCTAAAGAACTTGATGCACTTACCTTCAAGAAATTATAACTTGCCCGATACCCCTCTTTTTTCAAGGTTTCGTCAGTAATTTGATCAATTAATCGCAGGGCCTCATTTGGGGTCGAGAGCTGAAATTGACACAAAGCCAGTAAATAACGTACATCGTCCTTTTGAGCAAAATCTCTGGTTTCAAGAAGGGAATTCAGGGCTTCTTTCGCCAGTTCATATTGTCTGTTGCCATAGGCTGCTCTGGCAAAATGAAACCTTGCATAATCAGATAACGAACTGTATTTCTCTTTATCAAGATAAGGTCTCAGCAATTCCATTGCTTCTGTTTGGTTCCCCTGCTCTATTTGCTTTTTAGCTTGCTCAAATTGATCAAAACCCTCCTGCGAAAACACAGAGGATAAGGGAACAATAAGAAATAGAAAGTATAGTATTATTTTCATGTGGTGAAGAATTCTTTAATGGTGTAGTTTCAAACTTCGTACCTTTTTTCACAAAAAACCGTCATCCTACCAAAATTACGAAATTAAATTTTCCTTAGGCAATTTACATAAAAAAGCCTGATAGCTACATCAGGCTTTTCTGTTGTTTTTTTATTCCCACTCTATGGTTGCCGGTGGTTTAGAGCTGATATCATATACCACCCTGTTGACACCTTTCACTTTATTGATAATATCATTGGATACCTTTCCCAGGAAATCGTAGGGTAAATGAACCCAATCCGCGGTCATTCCATCTACAGAGGACACCGCTCTAAGCGCCACTACTCTTTCGTAAGTCCTTTCGTCACCCATTACCCCTACAGACTGTACTGGCAACAGCATGGATCCCGCCTGCCAGACTTCATCATATAAGCCTGCATCTTTCAGACCTTGAATGAATATATAGTCAACTTCCTGAAGCGTTTGCACCTTTTCTGGGGTCACATCACCCAAAATTCTAATCCCAAGTCCCGGACCTGGGAAAGGATGTCTGCCAATGATGGCATCTGAGATCCCTAAAGCTTTACCAACTTCCCTTACGCCATCTTTAAAAAGGGTATTTAGCGGCTCTACTACTTTAAGTTTCATGAAATCTGGAAGCCCACCTACATTGTGGTGAGATTTAATGGTTGCTGATGGGCCATTGACCGAAACGGATTCGATCACATCTGGATAGATGGTTCCTTGCCCCAACCACTTCACATCTTTAATTTTATGCGCTTCTTCGTCAAAAACTTCTATAAATGTTCTGCCAATGGCCTTTCTTTTCCCTTCAGGATCAGAAATACCCGCCAAGGCATCATAAAATTTCTTTTTGGAATCAACACCTATTACATTCAGCCCCATGCCTTTGTAAGACTCCAGCACCTCTTCATACTCATTCTTTCTCAAGAGACCGTTGTCCACAAAGACACAAGTCAATTGATCACCTATAGCTCTGTGTATTAAGGTGGCTGCTACTGATGAATCCACACCACCAGACAAGCCCATAACTACACGGTCTTTACCTATGCTTTCTTTAAGAGAAGCTATCGTTGCATCTATAAATACATCTGAGGTCCAATCCTGTGAACAATCACAAATCTGAACCACGAAATTTCTTAATAAATTCTTACCCTCTGTTGAATGGGTTACTTCGGGATGAAATTGAATACCATAGGTTTCTTCTCCCTGTATTTTATAAGCGGCTATTTTTACCGAGTGTGTACTTGCAATGGTTTCGAAACTTTCAGGTAAATCCTTAATGGTATCTCCATGAGACATCCAAACCTGAGAATCATGGGTCAATTCCCTAAAAAGCTTGGAATGGGTGTCCAGGTGAGAAATTTTGGCCCTTCCATATTCTCTAATTTCTGATGGGGTTACATTACCACCATATTTTTGAGCCATTAGCTGGGCACCATAACATATACCCAAAATTGGTAATTTACCGCGAAGTGCATCTAAATCCAGATCAGGAGAATCATTGTCTCTAACAGAGCAAGGACTGCCCGAAAGTATGATTCCTTTGATGTCTGAAGTAATTGGGGGGATTTTATTGAAGGGGTGAATTTCACAATATACATCCAGTTCTCTAACACGTCTGGCTATTAGCTGTGTGTATTGAGAACCAAAGTCTAGGATTAAAATCTGTTCTGCCATGCGCAAAGTTAATCAGCCCTTGTCAATTCCCGAAATAAAAAGGTGAATTTTCAAAAGAATATTTGGGGTTAATGGTTTGTGAAAATGCAGAAAACCAAAAAAGTAATAGCATATTTTAAAGTCTTGGCGAACTACTCAGATCAAAGACGTCCTAAAATGAATATTAAACAGCAACTGCATTTCACCTTCAAACGGTCCAAAAAAAGACCCAGAATGGGTCAAATATTTAGTGTGCCGGGCATGGCATTCTACTCAAGGGTGAGCAATCTCAATGGAGAGAGCAAGTCCCTAGGGGGCCCTCTGACGGGAACCCCATAGCTAAAGCCAAGGGTGTTCCGGGCGACCGGAAATCTGAAGGAAGGCGGCGGCAAACTCCAGATGTGGACGAACAGAAACTGAATAGTAGGCCAATAGATTTGGGGAAGCGCACTTTGCAGCGTCTAATCCCAATAGTCAGACAAAGGATCTATTGGTAAATTCAGCCGCATCGGATGAAAGTAGAAAGTCTTACCCCGGGAGGTCTGTGACTAGGGCAATTGCCGGAGGTACGTGCGAGTGCTGAAGGAATCCAAGTCAACAGAAGTCAGCAGAGGGCATAGTATCCTGACGATAAAAGTCAGGAGAAGGCCTGAATTTTCTAAACAAGGAAGTGAACTTAAAGTGAGTAAAAAGAACAAACTATCGAAAGAATGCAAACATGGCATACAGGGAGATCTGTTTGCCAAGGAACAGGATTCTGTGACCAAGAAGAGAGGAGGAACCTCTCGGAAAGAGCAGAAGATAGCGTTAATTTCTCGACTGGAAGAACAGCGAGCCTTGACCAGCAACACAGTAGACAAAATATCAGATCAGTTGCAGTTACTCCAAGCATTCCGAAGAGTGAAAAGCAACAATGGGACAGCCGGGATAGATGGAACAACGGTTGGAGAATACGAGCGTGAGTTATTAGCGAATATTAAACGACTACAAATCCAACTCAAGGCTGTAACCTATGAGCCAAATGCGGTAAGGGGAGTAGAGATAGAGAAACCGAACGGTGGTACACGCTTATTGGGTATACCGACCGTAGCAGACCGGTTAGTACAGCAAAGTATACAGACAGAACTGCAAATGGTATTCGACCCCTTCTTCAGTGAAAACAGCTATGGCTTTCGTCCGGGCCGTTCAGCCCATCAGGCAATAGAGCGTGCGAGCGAATGTGTAAAGGAAGGCAAGATATGGGTAGTGGACATAGACTTGAAAAGTTTCTTCGATGAAATCAACCATGACCGATTAATGAATCGGCTCAGGAATAGTATCTCGGACAAGAAACTATTGAAGTTAATCCACCAATTCCTTCGTGCCGGACTCATGCAAGGCGGGGTGGAGACACAACGAATAGCGGGAACGCCACAAGGAGGCCCACTATCGCCGCTGCTGTCCAACATAGTTTTAGACGAGCTGGATAAGGAGCTAGAAGTAAGGGATCTGAGCTTTGTACGATATGCGGACGACTGTAATATCTTTGTGGGAAGTGAAAGATCGGCCCACAGAGTGCTGGAATCCATCACGACCTATATCGAAAAGAAGCTCAAGCTAAAAGTGAACCTAGAGAAAAGCGGAGTCCGCAGATGTGATAAAGTCAAATTCTTGGGTCATACGATCATGGGAGATGACAAAATCCGGATAGCGGATAAAAGTATCTTGAGGTTCAAGGTAAAGATCAGGGAAGTTACAAAGCGCAATCGGGCGATACCGCTTAAGAGGCTTATAAAAGAACTTAACCTGATCATCCAAGGCTGGGCAATCTACTACCGTAAATGCAACACATGGCTGAGTTCATTAAGAGAAATGGACGGATGGATACGCAACCGACTCAGATGTTATGCGCTAAAACAACACGGGCGGAAATACGCAACCTACCGTTTTCTAAGGTCTCTTGGATTAGCAGAGGGTCAATCGTGGAACGCCGTGAGATTCTATGGTTGGTGGCCTATGGCCAACCTACCATATGTACGAAAGGGCATGGGCCTGGCATGGTTCGCAAACATTGGTCTTAGGTCTTTGGTCGCTGTACAGAAGGGTTAACCGTTAGAAGAAACCGCCATGGTACGTTAAAGCGTATGCCTGGTGGTGTGGGGGGGACGGCGGTAGAATACCGCCCACCCATCCCGATTAGCAATGGAATTTGTAAAGTTGATGCGACCCCGATGGGGTCGTATATTTTTCTATACATCAAAATGGCTAAAAACATGCAATCCTTTCAGGATTGAAACCTATATGAAAATTATAATGCCTTTAACGATGAGCTTTACCCATTGTTGGGAGATATCACTCATTCCGGGCTCTTAGTAAAGAAGCAAAAACCCAGACCTGAATGGTCTGAACAATAATAACCGTGGGTGGCAACCCACGGGATAGAAAAACACCCCTAAACCCAACACTGAAGGTGTTGAACAGCGACAAGTGATCCCAAACCCGAAAAATTAAATAAACAAGAGCTAATCAACCTATGAGCATGCCTATTTACCAATCTTGAATAATAAGTAAGTGTTATTACAAGCAGATTAAACATCCATCAAAACATGTAGTTAAGAAAAATCCCGGTATAAGGCTGAAAGCGCAGACCATTTAGTTTCAGTGTATAACCTTCAGTAGATTGAATTTGATTTTGACTTCCTTCTTCCTTCGCTCTTATGGATATACGCTCTGTATATTGCTGTTCTCCCATATAACCTGACAATCTAAATTCTGTACTAAGCAACAATCTTGGATTGAGTCTAAAACGCAGGCCTGCCAATGGAGAAACCAAAAGCCTGATTTCCCGGTCATACTGGTCCTGAATTTCAAAATATTCCTCCTCCGGATCTGTGTCAGGTTGCTCAAAAATCGATCTTCTATCCATCTTACGTCCTTCCAGTTCCATTCCATAATATCCCTCCCATTTTTTGGTCAGGGGTTTGATCCATTCATAACCTATTGCCAGGCCAAAATTCCCGATGCGATCTATATTGGTAAATTCTCCCTCTATTTTCTTAGCCCTGCTAATCATCCCAAAGACCCGCAATCTTATTCTATTTTGGTCATGAATCTTTTTCCTTAGCATCAATTCCAATGGTGCCCGCTGGTTTTGATCCATCAACTGATCAAAAGAAAAATTAGTATTGAGACCGATTTCAAACCGGCTTGTGGAATCTAATAGACTCCATATTGAAGGAGCGTTTTGAGCTGAAGCGGCTGTATATTCCATTATGAAAAAAAGAAGCAAAAGTATTTTGCACTGTATCATTCTTGATTTCATCGTTCTAAAATTTAAGGTTAATAAAAATTCCGGAATAAGGCTGAAAATCAAAAATCCAGGCCTTAGCATCATGTCCTCCAATGGAATGTGATTCCGACCCATCAGGGTTAGCGGAGGATTTTGCAAAGCCATCCTTTCTTGATTTCGTATTGTTATAGAATAATTCTATCCGCATTTCGTAGGAAACAAAAAAGTAGGGCATCGGGGAATAGGTAAAGCCAACAATAGGAACCAAACCTAAGGATTGTGTAGTAATAAAATCATATCTCCTTACTTTAACGCTCCCGTAAGTCTCGGAGTAATAGGAATAATTTCTCGATGTATTGTGAATTTCCCAACCTTTCTCCAAATCGGCTCCAAAGTAATAACCGAGTTTGTTATTGATGGGATGGTGCCATTCATGACCCAGAGCAATGGCAAAGTGGGATTGCTGAATTTTTAGGTTCTCTTCCCCTTCTATTTTATTGGTATTCTCCACCCAGCCCCTGGCCCTTAACCTAAGGCTGCGGTCACCCGGCAGTCCCCTGCGTAACAAAAACTCAATGGGCGCTAATGTCCCCGGATCCAAAAACCCATCGATGGCAAATTGGCTGTTTATACCCAGGCTATAGGCTTTATCAGGCAGAAAAACTGGCGTTTTCTCCGCAGCTGGTATTTCTCGTTGACCCATAGCCAGACCATAAAGTCCGGTCATTAAAAGGCCCGTAATAAAAAGTTTGATCATACTGTTTTTTTTTCGAAAAGTATAATAAAAATCAATTTGAACCTAATGATTTAATAAACGGTTTTTAGACTATTTTTTTAAATAATATTTATAAAGTAGCTTTAGTTGTATTGCCAATCTTTACTTTTAATAACAAGAGAATTGTCAAAGCCTTTCCCTACTCAGTCCAATCAAATTACACCAGGTTAGCCTTAAAAGGCCTTTTGCTGCAACTCCCCCTTAATCTAAGGGGGCAAGTGGGATTTTAACGAAAATGGAATAGCTGAATTGTCCCAAATTAGGTTTACCAATTATTATTCAAATACTACTTTAGGTTTACATTTCACGAAAAAAATCCCCCTTTGTCCCCCTTTAAAGGGGGATTTGTACAGTTCGTATTAGCGGATACATATTTACATTTCACTTTCCCAGCCCAATCTAAAAGCCTAGGGCTTTATAAAAAATTTTGGCACCTATCTGTGAGGAAAGCAATGAGATCTATCCCAAATAGGGGTACTTTACAAGTACCCCCATCCACTTAAATAGTCACCTCCCCCACTTCGCAAATAGGTAGGTGGACTTAAAACTGACAAGCTTGAGGTTCTGAACTCAAACGCTGGAGTTCAGAAGTGGGGCTTTTATCCTCAAAACTGGAAATTTCCACTATAAAATGACAAGATTTTGATTAAAATATAAAAAGGCTGACATTTTTACCGGAAAATGCTGATTTCCAAAACGATTTGGGGTACTTCGGAAGTGGGTAAGGGGACTTCGAAACTCCTCCTGTCAGGTTTTTATATGGAAGCAAGCAGTTCGAAAGTAGGGAATTGAAGTTAATAAGTGGAAATTTTCGGCTTTTTGGTTAAATATTGGTGCTTTTAGGTTCAGCTTTGTAGTAAAAACTGACAAGGATGAAGGAAATAAACACAAGAGCGAAGTAAAAAAATGCTAGAACTTGTTCTCGAAGTGAAGCGTTGACAAAAAACATAGTTTTTTCCTAGCAAAACCGTACAAAAAATAAGGTACAGCCTGAACTTTATTCAGGACGGGTCAGATTACCGGACCCTGAGCGGAAGCGAAGGGGTAGTCGGCATACGTCACCATATGGCTTCGGCTCCGCTCAGCCACCGGGAAGTTGTTTACCTTTTTGAGCGAATGGCTTCCCAATTACGATCCGATTGGAAGGAATCTAGTAAGAAAACGATCCACTTTCCTAAAAAAAAACAGACCTGAAGGGTCTGAACTATAATAACCGTGGGTGGCAACCCACGGGATAGGCAAACACACCTACACTCAACACTGAAGGTGTTGAACAGCGACATGTGATTCCCAGCCGAATGAACTACAGGGGCGAAAAGGTAGGTTTGACGTTTGCATTACTCTATATACTTTGACACCGCTCAGCCCAGGGATAGAGGCAGGTTTTTCGATTTATTATTTACGATTGATTTACAGTTTGCAGTAAAAAATCCCCCTTTGTCCCCCTTTGTTGAAAGGGGGATTTTGATTTTTCAAAATAGTTTATTGCATTACTAATTTAATATTGAGTCAGTCCAAAAAGCGAATCCAAAAAGGTTGGTATTAAGATAACCGGACCCTGCTAAGCTCCTCACAAAAAGGCTTCCCAATTACGATCCGGTTGGAAGGTATATAGTAAGAAAACGATCCACTTTACTAAAAAAAACAGACCTGAAGGGTCTGAACTATAATAACCGTGGGTGGCAACCCACGGGATAGGCAAACACACCTACACTCAACACTGAAGGTGTTGAACAGCGACATATGATTCCCAGCCGAATGAACTACAGGGGCGAAAAGGTAGGTTTGACGTTTGCATTACTCTATATACTTTGACACCGCTCAGCCGCCGGGAAAGGAGTAGGTTCTTCCATTTATTATTTACGATTGATTTACAGTTTGCGGTAAAAATCCCCCTTTGTCCCCCTTTGTTGAAGGGGGATTTTGATTTTTCAAAATAGCTTAATGCATTACTAATTTAATATTGAGTCAGCCCAATAAGCGAATCCAAAAACGTTGGTATTAAGATAACCGGACCCTGCTAAGCTCCTCACAAAAAGGCTTCCCAATTACGATTCGATTGGAATGGTTATAGTAATTAAACGATTACCATTCTAAAAAAACAGACCTGAAGGGTCTGAACTATAATAACCGTGGGTGGCAACCCACGGGATAGGCAAACACACCTACACTCAACACTGAAGGTGTTGAACAGCGACATGTGATTCCCAGCCGAATGAACTACAGGGGCGAAAAGGTAGGTTTGACGTTCGCATTACACTATATACTTTGACACCGCTCAGCCGCCGGAAAAGGGGTAGGTTCTTCTATTTATTATTTACGATTGATTTACAGTTTGCGGTAAAAATCCCCCTTTGTCCCCCTTTGTTGAAAGGGGGATTTTGACTCTTCAAAATAGCTTAATGCATTACTAATTTAATATTGAGTCAGCCCAATAAGCGAATCCAAAAACGTTGGTATTAAGATAACCGGACCCTGCTAAGCTCCTCACAAAAAGGCTTCCCAATTACGATCCGGTTGGAAGGTATATAGTAAGAAAACGATCCACTTTACTAAAAAAAAACAGACCTGAAGGGTCTGAACTATAATAACCGTGGGTGGCAACCCACGGGATAGGCAAACACACCTACACTCAACACTGAAGGTGTTGAACAGCGACATATGATTCCCAGCCGAATGAACTACAGGGGCGAAAAGGTAGGTTTGACGTTCGCATTACACTATATACTTTGACACCGCTCAGCCGCCGGAAAAGGAGTAGGTTCTTCCATTTATTATTAACGATTGATTTACAGTTTGCGGTAAAAATCCCCCTTTGTCCCCCTTTGTTGAAGGGGGATTTTGATTTTTCAAAATAGCTTAATGCATTACTAATTTAATATTGAGTCAGCCCAATAAGCGAATCCAAAAACGTTGGTATTAAGATAACCGGACCCTGCTAAGCCCCTTACAAAATGGCTTCCCAATTACGATTCGATTGGAAGGTATATAGTAAGAAAACGATCCACTTTACTAAAAAAAACAGACCTGAAGGGTCTGAACTATAATAACCGTGGGTGGCAACCCACGGGATAGGCAAATACACCTACACTCAACACTGAAGGTGTTGAACAGCGACATATGATTCCCAGCCGAATGAACTACAGGGGCGAAAAGGTAGGTTTGACGTTCGCATTACACTATATACTTTGACACCGCTCAGCCGCCGGGAAAGGAGTAGGTTCTTCCATTTATTATTTACGATTGATTTACAGTTTGCGGTAAAAATCCCCCTTTGTCCCCCTTTGTTGAAAGGGGGATTTTGATTTTTCAAAATAGTTTATTGCATTACTAATTTAATATTGAGTCAGTCCAAAAAGCGAATCCAAAAAGGTTGGTATTAAGATAACCGGACCCTGCTAAGCCCCTTACAAAATGGCTTCCCAATTACGATCCGGTTGGAAGGTATATAGTAAGAAAACGATCCACTTTACTAAAAAAAAACAGACCTGAAGGGTCTGAACTATAATAACCGTGGGTGGCAACCCACGGGATAGGCAAATACACCTACACTCAACACTGAAGGTGTTGAACAGCGACATGTGATTCCCAGCCGAATGAACTACAGGGGCGAAAAGGTAGGTTTGACGTTAGCATTACACTATATACTTTGACACCGCTCAGCCGCCGGAAAAGGGGTAGGTTCTTCTATTTATTATTTACGATTGATTTACAGTTTGCGGTAAAAATCCCCCTTTGTCCCCCTTTGTTGAAAGGGGGATTTTGACTCTTCAAAATAGCTTATTGCATTACTAATTTAATATTGAGTCAGCCCAATAAGCGAATCCAAAAACGTTGGTATTAAGATAACCGGACCCTGCTAAGCTCCTCACAAAAAGGCTTCCCAATTACGATCCGGTTGGAAGGTATATAGTAAGAAAACGATCCACTTTACTAAAAAAAAAACAGACCTGAAGGGTCTGAACTATAATAACCGTGGGTGGCAACCCACGGGATAGGCAAACACACCTACACTCAACACTGAAGGTGTTGAACAGCGACATATGATTTCCAGCCGAATGAACTACAGAGCTGAATGGGTAGGTATTTCGGAGTCGTCACCCTATTACTTCGGCTTCGCTCAGCCGCCGGGAAAGGAGTAGGTTCTTCCATTTATTATTTACGATTGATTTACAGTTTGCGGTAAAAATCCCTCTTTGTCCCCCTTTGTTGAAAGGGGGATTTTGATTTTTCAAAATAGTTTATTGCATTACTAATTTAATATTGAGTCAGTCCAAAAAGCGAATCCAAAAAGGTTGGTATTAAGATAACCGGACCCTGAGCGGAGCCGAAGGGAAAGGGGAAGGTTTTAATTCCCTTGATCGAAAGCTAGTTTAATTTTTGAGGCAATTTCTTCCATTTCCTCTTTTGCCAACTTTAGTTTTGGACGACTAAAATTAATGTCATCCATACTTCTAAGTGGCACCAAATGAATATGTACATGAGGTACCTCCAAGCCAATTACGGCGACACCTATTCGGGTACAAGTGATGACCGACTCCTGGGCTTTGGCGACTTTCTTGGCAAAAAGGTGAAGGCTCGTGTACAACTCATCCTCCAGGTCATAGATATAATCGACTTCTGCCTTAGGGACCACCAATACATGGCCTTTTACCAAGGGCATAATATCTAAAAAAGCAATATGTTGATCATCCTCAGCAACGATATGTGCTGGGATTTCTCTGTTGATTATCTTTGTGAAAATAGAAGGCATAAGTAAGGAAGTTAATTATGTATCACAAAAAAATCCCGATGCATCGCAACCGGGATTAAAAAATTATAAGCTGATTTCTAACACTTCAAATTCAACCAAACCTGCGGGGGCTTGAATTTGAGCAATTTCACCAACTTTCTTACCTAAAAGGCCTTTTCCAAAAGGAGATGCCGATGAGATTTTATTGGCTTTCAAGTCTGCCTCTTCTTCAGAAACAAGCATGTAGGAGACGGTCATCCCGTTTTTTACATTTTTTATCTTCACTGTGCAAAGAATCCCTACTTTAGAGTTGTCCATTTTGGAGTTATCCAATACCCTGGCATTACCAACGACATTCTCAAGTTTGGCAATCTTCAATTCCAAATGCCCCTGTGCATCTTTGGCTGCATCATATTCAGCATTCTCACTTAGATCACCTTTATCTCTTGCTTCAGCAATCTGTTTAGCAATGTCTGTTCTGCCTTTGGTTTTCAGGAACTGAAGCTCTTCTTTGAGCTTCCGTAACCCTTCTTCTGTATAATATTGTATGCTTCCCATATCAATTAATTGTTAACCTCTTATATAAATAAAATAACGGCCTCAACATTGAGACCGTTTCCTTATGCTTCCTTTATTTTGTACTGGCAAAGATAAAATAAGAATTCATATTTTACAATTTAACTATCTTTTATTAAGCCATTAACCATGCCACTGACCCGCTATTTTGGCCACTAGCACTTCATTTATTTTGTAGTAAGACTCTTTGGTCCACCCTGCTACATGAGGTGAAAACAGTACCTGTTTGAAACTCGTTAGTTGCTCAAACGACTTTTTCTCAGCAACAGTTAGCTTCTGGAGTTTTTCTTTTTCCAACACATCCAATGCAGCCCCTTTTAATTTCCCATTCTGGAGGCCCTCATTCAGGGTTTCAAAACTAACGACTTCTCCACGCGCTGTATTGATCAGGTAAAAGGGTTTGTTAAACCCGTTGATAATTTCGGTGGTGAAAAACCCTTTTGTTTCTTCCGTCAGTGGCACATGAATACTTAAAACATCTGCTTTTTCCTGAATGTCTTCAAAGCTACATTCCTCAACAAATTCATTGCCAAAACCCTTTTTGTATTTGTCATACGCCAGTACTTTAACACCAAAGCCTTGAAGCCGCTTTGCAAAAGCAGCTCCCATGTTCCCAAAACCAAAAATACCTACGGTTTTACCACATAACTCTTCTCCTCTATTCCCCTCTCTGTCCCAAACACCACGCCTTACCTGACTATCGGACTGTACAAAGTGATTAAATAGTGCCAAAAGCATTCCTACAGCATGTTCTGCTACCGCATCTCTATTGCCTTCTGGGGCAGCATAAAGGGCAATATCATTTTGCTCCAGGTATTCCAAATCAATATTGTCTAAGCCTGCTCCTGCCCGGGCCACAAACTTTAAATTAATTCCTTTTACCAATAATTCCCTGTCAATGGGCGTTTTAGAACGAATAACAAGCCCTTCATAATCGGATAATATTTGAAGAATACCCGCTCTATCTATGTCAGGCCTATAATGTGCCTCGTAACCCATTTCTTCCAACAACGAGACGATGCTTTCATGCATCTGGTCAATGATTAAAATTTTCATGCGCAAATTAAAGATTCAATAACAAAGTGGCTACCATAAAATACACACCCAATCCCAACAAATCATTGGCGGTAGTGATAAAGGGCCCTGAAGCCATAGCAGGATTGATCCCCAATTTATCTAAAACAATAGGTGTCAATGTCCCCATAAAAGAAGCCAGCAAAACCACACTGAATAAGGCGATGCTTACAACCAAACCGAACTTGACCTCCTTGTCGTAAAGGAATACCACTGTGGCCATCACAAACATAGAAAGTACCAGCCCATTTAAAATGGCAACTAAAAGCACTTTGAGCAATCTCTTGGTCAAACTATCTGCAAATACAGACCTATTTGCCAAACTTTGTACGACCAATGTAGAAGACTGAATGCCTACATTTCCCCCTGTAGCAGTTATCAATGGAATAAAAAAAGCCAGCGCCGTTACGGCATTTAGCCCCTCTTCAAAGAAACCTATAAACCCAGCTCCCAAAAGCCCGCCTACCATACCAATCAAAAGCCAAGGCAATCTGGCCCTTGAAAGTCTATATACCGAGTCGGATTCTTCTACATCATCCGAGATACCTGTCATTGCCTGAATATCTTCCTCCGCCTGTTCTCTTATCAAGTCCAGAATATCATCCACGGTGATTCTTCCTACAAGCTTGTTTTTAACATTCACTACTGGTACCGCCTCCAAATCATACTTCCGCATGATTTCAGCTACTTCTTCGCCTTCCATATAGGTAGGCACAGAAATCAGGTTGTCTTCGTAGAGGTCTGCCACTTTGGTATCCGAAGAGGCTAGGATTAGCTTTTTCAAGGCTACGCGGCCTAGCAATTGTTCCTTATTGTCAACAACGTAAATGCTAAAAATCTTCTCTACACTTTCAGCCTGTCTTCTTATTTCATCGATAGTTTGCACCACCGTCCAGTTCAGGTTGGCTTTAATGATCTCTTTGGCCATCAATCCACCAGCACTGTCTTCATCGTAACGAAGAAGCTCAATAATATGAAGCGACTTTTCTTTGGCTGCAAGATGGCTGATAACGGCTTCCCGGTCATTTACCACCAATTGATTCAACACGTCTACCGCATCATCGGAATCCATATGATCTATTAGCGTAGCCAACTCTTCTGGCGGCATCGCTTTGATCACTTTGTATTGCGTGTCCTCATCCAGCTCAATCAATATGTCCGCAGAAAAATCCGGATCAAGGGCCCTTAAAACAAAAAGGGCTTCCATCATGTCCAGCTCATCCAATAAGGCAGCTACATCTGCTTTATTGGCATCCTGCATAGATTCCTGGATGGATGCTATATGCTCGCCAGTAATATTCTCTTTTAGTGCCTCCAAGTATTCCCTGGACAGCTCAAATGCTGTTATTCTTTCCAATCTTCTTCAAGTTTTTGGGTCAACAAAACAAATTCAGCTACCCCAAGCTGTTCGGCTCTCAAATCCAAAACGGGATCTGCTTTGAATTCCTCAGAGAGCCCCATAGGTTTAAGTGCATTTCTAAGTGTTTTTCTTCTTGTACTGAAGGCTTGCTTCACAAGTCTAAAGAACAACTTCTCGTCACAATCCAACTTCTCTACATTATTGCGCTTGATGCGGATCACACCACTGTTGACTTTTGGTGGTGGATCAAAAACTTCAGGTGGCACCGTAAATAAATACTCCACGTCATAATAAGCTTGAAGCAATACACTTAAAATACCATAGGTTTTATTGCCTTTCTTAGAAGTCATACGTTCCGCCACTTCCTTTTGCAGCATCCCAACTACCTCAGTTACAAGATGCCTTTTCTCCAACACCTTAAAGAAAATCTGGCTGGAAATATTATACGGGAAATTCCCCACGATCGCATGGGTACCGGTTAACTTTTCCCTGAAATCAAAATTCAAGAAATCACCTTCCATGAGAGTAAGCTTGTCTGATCCGTATTTATTATTGAGGTAGGTTATGGACTCTTTATCGATCTCAATAAGGTTTAAATCCCAGTTTTTTTCTATTAGGAAATCAGTGAGCACACCCATCCCCGGCCCAATCTCCAACACCACATGGTTGTCCATATGGCCAGTAAGCGACCCTGCTATCTTCTCGGCTATATTCAAGTCTTTCAGGAAATGCTGACCCAAATGTTTTTTAGCTCTCACTTTGCTCATAATACTGATCTATTTAGGGGGATTTTAAGTCATCAAAAGTAAGCAATATAATGTAACGAGCATAACATAAAACAATGGGCTTACTAAATTAAAAAGGGCTTATTTAATGTCTTTTCGCGTCTAAAAAAAATAAATTCTCCTTTATAAAACTACTGATTTAAACCTCGTTAACAAGACAATCCAGCTGACCGTTCTATCCCAAGGTAAAGAGATAGACCAAGCAAAACGCTGACAATAATAAAGCTAAAAACGAAACATTAACTGCTGAATTATTCGCTTTCATTTATTTGCCTTGAATGCCACTCGGTTGGTGAGCCTTTTTCTAATAGCTTTTAAAAAGAAAATTATTTGTAAGCTACTTAGGTCAGAAGGCCTTTTTCTCAAGCTTCATTATTTCCGAATCATCCTTTTGAAAGGCAATTACGGGCTGAAAACTTCTTAGACGAATATCTTTCGGGACTTTCTTATATTGCCCCCTCACCCATTCTACAGCCTGTTCGCTCAAAAGTGAAAGTTTGACTTGGACAATGCCATCGTTCACCATTTCCAATTGTTCTGCCACTCCTTTAGAAAGGTCTATTATACGCCTCGAGCTCTTGGGCAAACGATCATTGATCCGGACAATTGCCTCCAATCCATTTTGTTGGTTTGTCACTTTCAACAAAGTACCAAAAGGCAGATGTTTGTGTGCTGCAGTGTATTCCCACATGTCATACACTTCGCCGTTGGCTGTTTTGCGTTTATGAAATCGTGTTCCGTAGAAACTAGCCACTCCCTCTTGAATAATCAAAAGTGAATCTGGGGAGGAGAAAGGCGATTGCGCCATTAGAGTATTTTCAAAAACCAAGGCAAGCAATAGGCCTAAAGCCAAAATTCTTTTCATAATACGTTTACTCACAATAATTATTCCAATTGGTTCATAGTGACTGATTTTCAATAGCTTCAGTAGAAACATTCACCAAAACCATACAGTGATTCAAAATCCATATGGAAATAAAAACACATTAAAGGGCATCAAATCACTTGAAAACTGAGAATCCTGACTCTTGAGCACCCGACTTTATTCACAAATCCAGGAAAATAAATTTTATGTTCCTTGTACAAACACTTAAAATAAACGCAATCCCTTATTTCTGTATAGAATTTACCTCAAAAATAAGGGAATACCCTTGTCCTCGTCTGTCTTTAACGTAAATTTAACCATGCTTAACTCGGGTTATTTACCTACGGTCGCAATAAGTGCTGGAAGCCCTAGATTATCAGGGGAATTGATCCTGCCAAAGCTTTGGCGATAAGGCACCAGCAAACATTGACTGTTTTTGACCTGATACCAACACAAAATTAGATATTTTGGCCTTAATTATCAATTTTCATTATAGCTTTTCATAATAATGCAAATCAAAATATTACATACTGCCGACTGGCATTTGGGAAAAAGGCTTCAGGAAGCCTCAAGACTGGAAGAGCAAAAACTTGTGCTAGAGGAAATCACAGCCATTGCAGATGCAGAAGCCGTCGATTTGGTTTTGATTGCTGGGGATATTTTCGATGGGTTTAATCCCAGCCATGAAGCCATTGAATTACTTTATAAAACCCTTCGAAAGCTGTCCAAAAATGGGCAAAGGCCTATAGTAGCCATATCAGGAAACCATGACAGCACCCAGTTTATAGAAGCTCCAGATCCACTGGCAAGAGAAATGGGTATATTCTTTTACAGCAGGTACGATACCATAATTCCCACCGGAAAACTTGATAGTGGAATTGAAGTGGTCGCTTCCGACAGGGGTTTCCTTTCGCTGCAATTACCTGAGTGGGATTTCCCTGTACGCATCCTTTTGGCTCCCTATGCCAACGAAGTATCCTTACGCACCTACCTTGGCGAGGGCGACAGAGAAAATGAATTGAGAAATGTATTGGAAGAAAAATGGACAGCTCTCGCTGACCAATACTGTGACCCATTAGGTTTAAATTTATTCATTGGCCATTTTTTCTTTGTCAAAGAAGGATCAAAACCAGAAGAGGAACCTGAAAGTGAGCGCCCGATACTTCATGTGGGGGGCACTCAAGCCTTGTACACTTCCAATATCCCACACCAAATCCAATATGCAGCTTTGGGTCATTTGCACCGCTACCATGCCACAAGTAAAAGTCCTATCCCTGTAGTGTATTCCAGTTCTCCGCTGGCCTATTCTTTTAGCGAAGCTGGACAGGAAAAACAAGTTGTAATCATTAATGGTGAGCCGGGAAAACCAGTAAGTTATAGACCTATTCCATTGAAGCAAGGCAGAAAATTGGAGCGTAAAAAATTCAGCGAACTAAAAGCAGCCGTACAATGGCTGGAGGAAAACCCCAATTGCTTTGTGGAATTGACCTACGAAACAAATAATTCCATAGATGCGGCCACCAGGAAAAGCATTCTGCAAGCGCACGATGGGATCATCAACCTTATCCCTCAAATCAAAAACCTCGGTGAGGAGACAAATAACCAATTACAGGTAGAAGATTTAGAAAAAGACATGACCAGCTTGTTTAACATGTATTATAAAAGTGAAAAAGGTCAATTACCTAACGAGGAACTAATGTCCGTTTTTAAAGAGATCCTTAGTCAAGACAATAAATTATGATTCCGTTAAAGCTTACAATACGAGGATTATACTCCTACAAAGAAGAGCAAACCATAGATTTTGAGAAACTTACTGCGGCAGGGATGTTTGGTATTTTTGGAGCAGTTGGTAGTGGTAAATCTTCCATTTTAGAGGCCATTCTTCTGGCCTTGTACGGCAGTACCGAAAGGCTTTCCGACAGGGGAGAAAAAAACAGTATGGTCAACCTCCAGAGCAGCCATTTATTGATCAGCTTTGAATTCAGGGCTGGGAAAAACAATAGTCAGCATTATTTGGCGAGGTATTCGGTAAAAAGGAATGCCAAAAACTTTGATGAAATCAAACCTGCTGAACACACATTTTACATAAAGGAAAAAGGGGAAATTACGCCTATTCAGCAAAATGCCGAAGCGATCATCGGTATGAAAAAGGAACATTTCAAACAAACAGTAATTATCCCACAAGGTAAATTCAGAGAATTCATAGACCTGACGCCAGGCCCAAGAGCAGAAATGATGAAGGAGCTGTTTGGCTTGGAGAGGTTTGACCTGTCTGCCAAAACAGGGAGCTTATTGAAAACTGTAAAAAACGAACTGATTCGACTGGAAACCCAATTGGAAGGATTAGGTGATACTTCTGAGGAAGTTTTAAAAGAGAAGGCGCAAATAAGAAAAGACCTCTTAGATACTGTCAAAAATGCTGAAGAAAGTCTGGAAAAAGCTAGCTTAAAGCTACAGTCACTTGAGGCTTTAAAAAAGAAGCACACGCAGCTTCTGGATTTCAAGTCACAATGGGCACACCTTCAAAGCCGCGAAAATGAAATCGAAGACAAAAAGAAAGAGCTGAAAGCCTTCATTCAAGCGAATAGCCATCTACGTCCTATCTGGAATCAGATAAAAGATTGGCAACTGGAATTGGAAAAGGCGACAACAGGAACGGTCAATTGCAATAGGTTTAAAGAGGCATATACTGATGATATCCACAAACTAGAACTTCAGGAAGGAGAACTAAGAGAAAAAGCTGAAAAAAGACCATTACGAGAGGCCAAAATCCGAGATCTAAAAAAGGTGTTGGAGATTCAAGCCATTAAAAAGAAACTTATTGAAGCCCAAAATAAGGTATCCTCCCTTCAGCCTCGAATAGGTGAAGACCTGGAAAAGCAAAAAAACCTGGAAAAACAACTTTCTTCACTTGATCAGGAATTGGACAATAGCAGAAGTCAGGCAACAAGCACTCAACTGGCAAAACTCTCTGGTGACATTAAGGATTGGAATACTTATACAGAAAATAAAAGCAACCTAGAGCATGCTTTAAGCCAAATCAAAACGGAGATTGAGACGATAAAAGGCAGGGAGAATAAAATCTCAGCAACTGTTCCAGACAAATTTAATGACCTGGACAGCTGGGCTGATTGGGAAAATGACAAACTCAAATCAATCGCAACAGCCAAAGAACAGTTGATCGAAAACAAGGCCTTACAAGCCCATGTGAAAAACTTAAAAGAAGGTGAACCTTGCCCTCTATGCGGCTCGGTACACCATCCCATCCCACTTTCGACCGATCAGACTGAGGAGCAGGTAGCCGCATATAACCAGCAGCTTGATGATTCCCGGCAGACATTGGAAAAAATCCAACAACTTTCTCGTCAGCTGTATGACCAAAACCTTCAACGAACCAATCAAACAAAGCTATACACTGATAAGGAGCAAGAATTAAAAACCTTGAACCTTCAGTTTTCAAAATTGCAAAACAGCCTGAAGGATGAGGGCGTAAATACACTTGATGATTTAAAATTAAAACGCAAGAACCTTACTGATCAAATACAAAAAGAAGAATCCATTCGTAAAACGGCCAGAGAATACAGAGCACAGCTGGAGAAACTCCGGCTACAAATTGAAAGTGGGCAGCAGCAATTGAGAGTGGAAGAGCAGAAGACAATAGAACAGAGCAGCACCCTAAAAGCAAAGGAGGAAGAAGTAAGCGACAAAAGTTTCAGCAATGGATACATGCAATCTTCTACCGAAACCATCCAGCAAACGATAAATACTGTTCTAAAAGACATTGAAGACACTGCCAATTTGCTCGATGGGAAACAAAAAGTTTTGAAGGAAAAACGCAATGATGCGGCGACTAACCTGGCAAATCTGGAAAACTTCAAAAAGAACAAGGAAGAGGCTGGGCTTAAATTGGAAGGTTTAACAAAAAATTACAATGAATTAAAAATCAAGTTGGGTCAAACTGATCAAGAGCTGTTGGAAAAACTTTTTAACAGCAACCTAGACGAGGATAAATTTGACAGTGAGATTAGAGACTACGAAAAAGAATGCTCTATTGTTAAGTCTCATTTGGCAGCTTTAGAAGCCGAAGAGGGCATTAATAACTTTGACCAAAACCATTTTGATTCACTTAGGGAAGAGAATGAATTCAAAAAAACGGAACTGGAAAGCGTTAAAAAGAAGAAAATCAACCTGGACCGGGACATCTCAGACCTTCGGGAAAAACTAGAGACTAAGAAAGGTTTGAGCAAGCTGCTTGACACTATGGAGAACAGGGCTACAAATTTAAAAGAATTGGAGCAACTGTTTAAGGGCAGTGGCTTTGTGAAATATGTAAGCAGTATTTACCTCAAAGAATTGTGCAATACCGCGAATAAACGATTCACGCAACTGACCAAAAATAGTCTCCGGCTAGAAATAGATGCCAACAATACTTTTTGGGTGATTGATTATTTGAATGAGGGTAAAAAGAGGTTGCTAAAGACTTTGTCTGGAGGCCAAACTTTTCAAGCATCCTTATGTCTGGCTTTGGCTTTGGCAGAAAAAGTAAAATCGCTCAACCAAGCGGATCAAAGTTTTTTCTTTCTTGATGAGGGCTTTGGTGCATTGGACAAAAAATCGCTCCGCATAGTTTTCGAAACCTTAAAGGCGCTTCGGCATGAAAATAGAATCGTGGGTATTATAAGTCACGTTGAGGATTTGCAACAGGAAATCGAAGTTTTCGCCAATATTGTATTGGACCCTGAAAAAGGGAGTCAGGTGTCGTACAGTTTTGAATGAAAGCAAAAAGCATCCCTGTATTCCAGGGATGCTTACAATTATATTCAAGGGTATATTATATAATAAGTTACACCTTGGCTTTTTCTGCTATTTTCAGTCTCAGGATAAAATCACTAAGTACATTCATATAATTTATAAATGCTTCATAGGGACTTTCGTAAGGGCTAAAGTAAGCGTGAATGTCTCCATCGGAGAAAAACTTGGTACACATATAATAGAAATGATCACTTGTCTGCAAGTAACGCCAATCTTTATTAATGTCAGGATCATCTAAGCTTTTCACTTGTTTTTCCAACTCAAAAAGCCTGTCGAAAGCCTCATCCTGAAGGTCATTCCCAAGCCAAGCGGTAAGGTCACGCTCTTCATCTGCCCACGAAATAGGAGTTGGAACGTTTATTTGTCCTACAGGAGATCCATTCGCAATCACTTCCGATGGCGTAGAAAAATTGAAGTTTGTTTGATGGAGTATTGCATCAGGAAGATTTCTCATGAATTCGAAAATCCCCGTTTCTTTCCATTGGTGTTCACCGAAGGTTTCATAATCCATAAACAGATTGATGACTTCATCTTCTTGCGGCACCTTGTTCAGCCAGCCTATAAATTTATCGGTGGTAAGCGGATATTCGTTCCATGCTTTTTCCCCAAATCTAAAAGCGATGTCATCACTTAACCTGAAATTTTTAAGCAACACCTTCAGTTTTGGTTCTATGGCATTTACATAAACAAAATTGGGACTTTTCCAGCCAAGGACATGTTTGGCTCCTTCAGACAGGATGCCTTCAAAACCCATTTTGGCTACCATTTCTCCGATATCATCAGAATAAATCAACTCAGTGTTCCTGAAAACTTTAGGTTTGTAGCCATTAAAGTGATGTTGAATTTTTTCCTGGTGTAGGCTTACCATGTCTTGAAATTCAGTTTCACTTTTGAGTGCACAAAGGGAGTGCCCATAGGTTTCGTTGAGCAATTCAACATGGCCAGTAGCTACCAATTCCTGGAAGCTATGTAGTACTTCAGGCGCATATGCCTCCATCTGGTCGAGAACAGTACCAGACAGGGAAAAGCATACCTTAAACTTACCATCATGCTTCTTGATTAATTCCAACAAAAGTTGGTTCATCGGCAAGTAGCACTTTTTGGCTACCTTGTTCATGATGTTTCTGTTCGAGTAGTCATCCCAATAATCATGATCATCCCCAATCTCAAAAAAGCGATAAGGTTTTAATCTGAAGGGTTGGTGTACTTGAAAATAAAAACAAATGGTTCTCATATTCTATTGGTTAACGGTTTGCTTATAAATCCCAATTACCTTTTCGGCAACGTGCTCCCATTTGAGCCTTTTTAGTTCTTCTCTTCCCATTTCTTGAAACATTTTGGAAATTCCATTGTAATGTAAAAGCGCAAAAATAGCATCCGCCATCGCATCAATGTCCCAAAAATCTACCTTTACTGCATTTTGCAGCACCTCTGCTACTCCCGACTGCTTGGAAATGATCACTGGTGTATTATGTCTTACAGCTTCCAAGGGTGAAATCCCGAAGGGTTCCGATACAGAAGGCATAACATATACATCACTCAAAGCAAACATTTTGTCTACATCATCTCCCTTAAGAAATCCGGTAAAATGAAATTTTGTACCTATCCTTAACTCCGCCACTCTTTGAATCATCCGATTCAGTAGATCTCCTGATCCTGCCATCACAAACCTGACATTTTCATCCTTCTGAAGCACCTTTGCAGCGGCTTCTACGAAATATTCAGGCCCTTTCTGGAAGGTTATTCTGCCTAAAAATGTCACTATTTTTTCAGGCACTTTCTTAACTACATTTGACTTAATTATACTTGTATCCAATACTGCATTGTGAACAACAGTAACCTTGTCTTCCGGGATGCCATATTTGGAAACAATTGTATTTTTTGTGAGTTGACTTACAGCGATAATTTTATCAGCCGCTTCCATTCCCGCCTTCTCAATATCATATACTCTCTGGTTCACCGTCTGGCCTGATCGATCAAACTCTGTTGCGTGAACATGTGCTATCATTGGTTTACCACTTATCTTCTTGGCGGCTATACCTGCAGGAAATGAAAGCCAGTCATGGGCATGAATCAGGTCGAATTTTTTATCCTTCGCAATCTGTGCAGCTACCAAAGCATAACGTGACACTTCTAAAATCAGGTCCTTGCCATATTTTCCACTAAAATTAAATTTATTGGCAAGCACACCAGTTTCGAGTTCGTCCTGGTCTTTTAGTAGACGTTCGGTATGGTTACTGTATTCCTCAGGGCTTAAATAAGGCACGAGGAAAGAACTCACTTCTAGATAAGTAAGGCTTTTCCAAATGTCCCGAAAGCGGCGCTCCCTATAATCAATTTCAATATCACTAGCATTTACAAACTCCGCCAATGGATCTTCATCTCCCCATAACTTTGGGACAACAAAAATAACATCTTGTTTGTGGTGTTCCATTCCCTTCACTAAACCGTAACAGGCAGTACCTAAGCCACCGGAAATATGAGGAGGGAATTCCCAACCAAACATTAATACTTTCATATGTGGTCCCTTTACAAGTTGTTGACTAAATATTTCATCCTTAACAATTCACCTACACTCCAAGCCTGTGATATGGCTCCTTTTGGCCTGTGAGGGGGGTCTCCTTCATAAATTTCAGCTATGGTACCTATCCCATATTGGGTCATTACCTCATCAAAGCTACTGATCATGGTTTCCACGAGTTTCTTTCCTTGCTTGCCATGTAATTTCAAATAACCTTCAGCAAAATGTCCCAATAACCAAGGCCAGGCAGTCCCCTGATGGTAGGCATTGTCTCTTTCGTATTGATCACCTTTGTAGTAGCCCCTGTACCTTGGATCACTAGGTGCCAAAGTCCTTAGGCCACGATTGGTAAATAAATTGGTCTTTACTACTTCTAAAATCTTGTCCTTTTGCTCGTTGGTTAATGGGCTATAAGGCAAAGATGTTGCAAACACCATATTTGGCCGTATGGACCAATCTTTTTCTTCATTGTCTATTACATCCGCCAGGTAGCCTTTCTTCTCAGACCAAAATCCTTCCACAAAGGATTCTGCCACTTTATCCGCTAACTCTTTAACTTCCTCATCACCAGTCATTTCATGGTAAAAGCACAAAGCATTGTACCACAAGGCATTGATTTCTACAGGACTACCTATTCTTGGAGTAACCGGTCCATCCTTTGTTACGGCATCCATCCAGGTCAAACCTACCCCTTCAACTCCTCCACTAATAAGGCCATTTTCCTGTACATGAATTTTAAATACTGTTCCTTTTTTAAAACCATCGATGATGCCTTTACATTTTTCTATGTATTTGGCCAGAATGGTTTCTTTGTCCCCAGTGAAAATAATATATTGTTGCAATGTCCAGAAATACCATAATGGAGCATCTATTGAGTTCATATTTGTCAATACCCCACTCCCTACATTTGGAAACATCGCTCCCTGCAAATCTTTGGACATGGAGTCCATGACATCCAGGAATGTTTTGTTATTCCCCATGGTTAAGGTAATTCCGGGCAATGCGATAAAGGTATCTCTTCCCCACCAGCCAAACCAGGGGTATCCTGCTATTACGCGTGTTTCACCATCTCGTCTGCAAATAAACTGTCCTGCCGAATTTTTTAAGCAGTTTTCAAAATTATCTCTGGGAATCCTTCGTTTTATTTCTTCGTTAAACTTATTATGCAGTTCATCTGTTTCAGCTATTTTCAACCCAGCAGCAAAAATAACACTTTCCCCTTTTTCCATTTCAAACTCAAAATATCCCGGGACATATAAATCTTCCTGATAATCATATCCGCGTTCAATTTCTCTGATGTATTCTATATTATAGAACCAATCTGGCACGGGCACGAATTCATTGACCATTGAAATCTGAAGGGATAAGGGATCATAGGCATCATAGAGCTGAACCTGTACGCCATTCTTGATTTTTTTGGTTTTTTTATTTACATAAGTATTGGCTTTGGAAAGAGTATGATAACCCCTAAAAGCAAGAAATGGGTTAATCCTTAATTTAGTGGGGATAACTGCATCCACCAAAGTATACCTAATCATGACCCTGTCCTCAGTAGAGTCTAGAATAATCTCTTTTTCTAAAACAACTCCTCCCACTCTATAGGTAAGCTTGGGGATTGGCTCAGAATCAAAATCCTCAAGGTATTTGTGTCCCCTTGGAGAATAATTACCTGGATATTTATTGATACCCAAATTAAAGACAGCATCTTTTTGTACAATGGTTTCGTGAACATTGGAAAGAAGCACGTGTAGCTGTCCGTCTATTTGAGGTTGTGGGGCAACCAAGAGTCCGTGATATTTCCTGGTATTGCAGCCGATAATCGTTGTACTCGTATAGCAACCCAAGGGGTTGGATCGTATGATCTCCTTATCCAAGGAGTAATTAAGGTTGATGAGTTGAGTCTTATCGAAGTGTATATAGCTCATTTAAACAAAAGTTTGAGGTTTTCATAAAAATACTTTAATACTTCGTAAAGAAAAATATTTGACATAAAAACTAAAGTAAATAAGTGAAATGATAGAGGTACGCTTAATTTTTGGGCAAAAAAAAGAACTCAACTAGAGTTCTCTCGGAATTAAATATTTTCATTTTCGTATCAAGCGCTTTCCTTTTGAATTTTCTCAAAATTCCTGATTGATTCCTCAAACTTTATCATATACATCTGAACCTGATTTATATTAACATATCTGATTTTGGGGATTTTTTTCGAAGGCTGAAGTAACTTAAACATGATCTACTAAAATTAAATGAATTCTATTACGGACGCTTATCAAATAACATGCCATATATTGAGGATAGCATCACCAACGGGAGCGGTCAGTAAAAACTCTTCTTAAACACCCCCTAACTTACTGATTTTCAACCCATCAACAAGCAAAAGAGTGCGGGACACCCCATTGATATGAATTAAAGATTGAAGACAATTGAATAACAATTAGCAACTATAAAAAAAACAACCCTCCCTATAAATAGGGAGGGTTTGGGGTGAAAGACCGGTTTCGAACCGGCGACCTCTGGATCCACAAACCAGCGCTCTAACCAGCTGAGCTACAATCACCATTTTTAATCCTTTTCTGATTCTTTTATCAGATGGGAATGCAAAGGTAATATGCTTTTTTCAGTCACGCAATACTTACCTACACATTTCTTGAAAATTTAAGCCTTTCTCCCATTTTTTCTTCATTAAAGGCGCCATTCTCATAAGCTAAATGTCCGGACACAATGGTATGGGTGACTTTGGATCGGAATTTTTGCCTCTCAAAAGGAGACCAGCCACATTTAGAATGTACATTTTCCCTATTGACTTCCCATTCATCATCCAAATCTACCAAAACTAAATCCGCAAAATATCCTGCTCTCAAATAACCACGCTTCTCAATTTCAAACAAAATGGCTACGTTATGACTCGTTTTTTCTACAATTTTTTCTAAACTTATCTTACCATCATGATACATCTCCAATAAAACCACCAAGCCGTGCTGCAAAAGAGGTCCTCCCGAAGGTGCTTTGAGATAAGATTGCTCTTTCTCCGCAATCGTATGTGGAGCATGATCCGTGGCAATGACATCTATATTACCGTCCAGGACTCCTTTCAAAATGGTCTCTCTGTCCTCCGCTGTCTTGATCGCAGGATTCCATTTGATGAAATTTCCTTTTGTAGCATAGTCTTCTTCAGAAAACCACAAATGGTGGATACAAGCTTCTGCCGTGATTCTTTTTTCAGCCAGCGGAAGGGTATTGTCAAACAAACCAACCTCTTTCCCGGTACTAATATGCAATACGTGTAGTTTGGTACCATACATACGCGCCATGTCCACAACTATTTTCGAAGCGTCATAGCAGGCCTCTTCAGTACGGATTTTGGGATGAAGTTCGACAGGAACATTTTCCCCATACTCCTTCTTAAACCTCTCCAAGTTTGCCTTGATGATATTGTCATTCTCACTGTGAGTAGCGATTAAAATAGGGCATTCTCTGAATATAGCTTCCAGACTCTTGGGATTATCTACCAACATATTGCCTGTAGAGGAGCCTTGAAAAACCTTCACCCCGCAAATATTTTTGGCATCTACACTTTTTATGGTTTCAATATTGTCATTGGTAGCACCTAAATAAAAGGAATAATTCGCTAGTGACTTCCCGGCTGCAATTGCATACTTTTCTTCCAGTAGCTCATGGGTTGTACTTTGAGGGATCGTGTTTGGCATTTCCATAAAACTGGTAACGCCACCCGATACAGCCGTTTTACTTTCAGTATAAATCTCGGCTTTATGGGTCAGTCCAGGCTCTCTAAAGTGAACCTGATCATCAATTAGGCCTGGAAATAAGTACTTCCCACTGGCATCTATGTCTATATCCGCTTCGTAACCAGACAAGTCACCACCTACTGAAAAAATCAACCCCTCCTTTATATACACGTCACCTCGTATAATCTTACCTTCATTTACTATATTTGCATTACGGATTAGTATTCTTTTCATAGCATTTATTTTTAATGGGTAGGTGCATGGGTCGAAACACCTCTCAATATTTTCCTAAATTTATAAAATCATGTCCGATCAGCTACCATCTTTTGATAATTTTAAGCTCAATAACCAACTTTTAAATGCTGTGAAGGAAATGGGTTATGAAAAACCGTCTCCTATCCAGGAAAAAGCAATACCATTGGCACTGGCTGGTCATGATATTTTGGGAATTGCGCAAACAGGGACCGGCAAAACTGCAGCCTATGTCTTGCCTCTACTTTTTAAAGTAAAGTATGCACAAGGACACCACCCCAGAGCATTAATCATGGCCCCCACCAGGGAGTTGGTCATACAGATTGAAGAAGCCATTAGGGAGTTTGGTAAATACACTGACCTTAGGTACGTATGCCTTTATGGAGGCCTTGGCCCTAAGCCACAGATAGAAAAGCTTCAAGAAGGTGTCGATATCATAATTGCCACTCCGGGCAGGTTCTATGACCTTTATCAAAAAGGCGAAATTTATACCAGAGACATCAAGACGATGGTTTTGGACGAAGCCGACAAAATGCTGGACATGGGCTTTCTCCCCCAAATCAAAGCCATATTGGAAGTCATCCCCGTTAAAAGACAAAATCTACTTTTCTCGGCTACTTTTAGCCAACGGGTAGAAAACCTCTCCTTTGATTTTCTGGAATTCCCTGAAAGAGTAGAGGTCGCTCTTCAAGCAACAACTGCGGAAACAATCGAACAGATAAAATATTTTGTTCCCAATATTAAAACGAAATTAAGTCTGCTGGAAAAACTTGTAATGGAGGAGGATTTTGAAAGAGGCATCATCTTTACCAAATCTCGTATCAATGCAGACACTGTCTATAAATACCTCCAAAATCATCATTCAGGAAGTATACGGGTGATTCACGCCAATAAAGGTCAGAATACGAGGATCAACAGCATGGATGACTTCAAAAAAGGAGAGGTGAAAATACTTGTAGCTACCGACGTAGCAGCAAGGGGGCTAGATGTAAGTATGGTAAGCCATGTGATCAATTTTGACGTACCCTTGATTTATGAAGATTATGTCCACCGTATAGGCCGAACAGGAAGGGCTGAAAATGAGGGCAAAGCAGCTACCTTTATAAATCCTGCTGAAGCTTTCCACTTCGAAAAGATAGAGACCATCATAAGAATGATTGTAACTGAGCAGCCAATACCTAGAGACATTACCTTACACGAAACTCCTTTTGAAGAAAAGCAGGCATACGAAAGAGAAATAGACAAACAAAAACGAGGGAACGATCCTGATTTTAAGGGCGCTTTTCATGAAAAGAAAGGCCCGCCAAATGCTTATAAGGAAAAAGAGGAAAAGCGAGGAGATAAAAACAGCAAAGCCAAAAGGAACAGGAACCAAATGAAGAAAAAAAGCAAGCATAAAAACAAATAGGTAATTTAATCACCTATTTGTTTTTATGCTTGGATCCAATTTTTAAAGTCTATACTGAATAAATTCGCGCCTACCTTTTTATTGGTGGAAAGTTTTTGAAATAAATGCAAGAACTACCGGAAGGGAATCTCTCCAGTAAGTCCAGTTATGGGCCCCATCACGAATCCTAAATTCATGAGGCACTTCCATTTTCCGCATCGCAATATGTACCAGACTATTTCCTTCATAAAGGAAATCATCATCCCCACAATCAAAAAACCATTTTACTGATTTAATGGCTTCAGGATCATTCAATTCAAGTTGTCTTAAGGCCTGGTGCTTGTCAAAATAGGTCTGGAGTGCAGCTTTATCTTTCACCTCCACCTTGTTTTTAACCATTCTTTCCTCGAAATCCTCGAAACTGCTATTTCTCAAAGAAGCACTTAATGGACAAGCTGAAGAAAACAAATCCGGTCGATGCATGGCGTAGAAATAGGTGCCACCACCACCCATGGACAGACCAGATATGGCCCTGTACTTTTTCACACTTTTGATGCGGTATTGAGACTCTACATACGGCATTAATTCTTCGAAGAAAAAGTCTTCATAGCGCCAATCATTCGTGATATCATTAAAATAACCTCTTTGACCAGTATTGGCATCTGGCATGACGATGATCATTGGGGTGGCAGTACCATCTTTGAACGCCTGGTCAGCAATTCGCTGTACTTCCCCAAATTGAACCCATCCAGTTTGGTCATCTCCTGCCCCATGCAGCAAGTAAAGCACAGGATAAGAGCGCTGTGAATACTCATAACCTGGCGGCAGGTAAACGGCAAACTTCCTTTCCATGTCAAGAATCTTACTATCCATGGTCAAAGCATCAAATACCCTACTCTCCTGAGCGATCAGGCCCGAAAGTGTCATGAAAAACAAAGGCAAAAGAATACGTATAATTTTCATTGTTGTTAAGGTTTATGTTTGGGTAGGGAAAGTAAAGAATTATTCCTGCTTATCTATTTATTTTCGGGCAAATTATCACATGGACTCGTGAAAACGAACCTTAATTTATAATTTATCCAATTATCCAATGGCTAAATTTTACTACTTTGTCATAAGAAACAAAACTTACTTATTCCTTTTTGCTATGAATCGAAGAAAGTTTTTAACCACAACCTCACTTGCTGTATTGACCTCAGGCTCTTTTGGTTATACTAATTCACACCCTAAAACAAAGCAAGTAAGAAAATTTAAAATAGCTCTCAATCCAGGAATCATCGGCGTCAAAGCAAATCTTGAGCAAACACTGGATTATGCCATTGCCTATGGATATGAAAGCATCAGCCCATTCGTCAATGAAGTGATGGACCATTACTCCCAGTACCAATTATCAGCATTGACGGAGAAAATGAAGCGACATAATATTGGTTATGGTTCAACCAATATCCCTGTGGAATTCAGAAAGGACAAACGTAGGTTTCATGAGGACTTTAAAGCGTTAGGGAAATTTTGTGAGGCCATGGAAAAACAAGGGGCTACCCGCATCAATACCTGGATCATTTCTTCCGATGAACACCTTTCGTACAGTGAGAACATGAAGCAACATGCTTATCGCCTTGGTGAATGCGCACGTGTGATGAAGGATCATGGCATTCGTCTGGGCCTGGAATACCTTGGAACAAGACCCTTGGTTACGCTTTACCGATACCCATTTATATCCTCAATGAAAGAAGGAAAAGAACTCATAGCGGCAACCGGCCAAAGCAATGTTGGTTTTGTACTGGACTCTTTTCATTGGTACACTGCCAATGACAGTAAGGAAGACATCCTCCAGCTAAAGCCCGAGGACATTGTGGTAGTGGATATCAATGATGCCAGAATTGGATTCAGCAGGGAAACCCAGGTAGACGGCAAACGTGAGCTGCCACTAGCAACCGGGGTAATCAACCTTAAATCATTTTTGGAAGGCTTGGTAACCATCGGTTATGATGGTCCTGTCAGAACTGAACCCTTCAATCAGGCACTAGATGAAATGGAAAATGATGCCGCATTGATAAAAAACAAAGCCGCAATCAATAAGGCACTCGAATTGGTAGGTATGTAACCTCCATGCGTTTTGAAATTAACCAGAAAAGGCAATCGCGTTTAAACGAATTTTCGAATACTCATCATATAGCCCAAATGCAGGCCTTCGTGGAAATTATTGAAAACAATAGCATCTTCAACAGAGCTCAGATGAAAACCTGTTTTGGTGGTTTTTTCATGGAAAGAAGTAAATGTTCCACTATTATAATCTGATTCAGTTTGCGCTATTAAACCGATTAAAAGCGATTTCAATTCTTCTTGTTCAGCAGCTGTCACTGGCTCATTGGGCTTGGTTCCAATTCCGTATTTCCTGAACAACTCATCAGACACATGTCCTTGCAAACCTGCACCTTTATAAACAAGCCCCTGCTGGGCCACGATAACATGCCCAATATTCCAAATAAGGTTGTTGTTAAATCCCTGAGGTATTCTGTTTAACTGATCTAAGGTGTAGCCTTCAAGAAATTGGAGGTAGATACCTCTACTGGTCTTCCAGGTTTTAAATGTAGCTTTCATTCGAAATTTAAAATGGTTAGAAAAGCCATATCCTTTCCGGATAAACCAGACGGCCCTACTATTTCAATTGATATTTATAAGTCATGGGTTTAAATCCTCAGAACCCAGAGGATAAAAACAGAATAGCACTTCAATATCTATATTGATGTTGGCTTGATATTGGCCTATTCCTTGGGAGGACTGATCATAATATGGGCGCGGTGAGTGCCAGGGTTCATAATCCACGGCATTCCTGGAACATCAGGTTTTAAAGCCAAGCCTGTGCTTTCTTGAGTAGCCCAAGGGATATAGACCACATAACGAAGATATGTTTTGTCTACCTTTCCATTGGAAGCATCAAAGTCAGCTTTATCCGCAGTCAAGACATAAAGAGATGCCGGAGCATCAGGCATTTTCAATTCTCCGCTTTTGGCTTCCTCTTCACGTGTATCAAATATCTGCTTAAAATTCTTACCTTCTTTTTTAAGGGTTCTGCCTCGCTCCATAAAAGGCTCAAGGTCTTTGTGATAGCAAGAAACACTGAATCCATCTGCATTGGGATCATCCGTTATACAGATCATTTCATTATTTCCTTCCCTCAAAACTGCCCATTCCCCACTGGCATCATAACCATAAACTTTGGCCCCTTTCTTAAAATCCTCTGGAGCAGCCATGACTGCCATCTTTATTTGAATCGATTTATCAGGAACTTGCTGCGCATTTACCTTACCTATTAGGCAAACTACAAAAAGACTTAGGAATATTTTTTTCATGGTTATCGCTAGTGTATCAGGATATAAATAATTAATCAATATACTCAATCTTTTTATTTCATTGAAAAATTATCCCTAAAACCTTTCAACAGCAGGAATTGATTAACGCTCACCTTGCCAAAGAAGCATTTCCCGCTTAAATTTCACCCTTTACTATCAATGGGCAAATAAATTGAGGGAAACTGCATCAGGAAAACCCAGCGCATTGAATTCAAATCCTATTGAAAAGACATTTTTTGAAAATGGTGAGACCATAAAAAAAGGGCTGGAACTATAGCCCAACCCTTTTTAAATCTCACTAATTGGTGACAAATATTATCTTTCATTTCGGTTATTGACGCGATCCACAGGCGTTCTGTGTGCTCTATTGGCCAAATCCCAGGCAGTATGAAATATCAACCTGGCCCGCTTTTCCATCAATTCAAATTCGATCTTATCCACGGTATCTGTTGGCTGGTGATAATCATCATGGACCCCGTTAAAAAAGAAAATCACAGGAATATTATGCTTGGCAAAATTGTAATGATCAGAACGATAATAAAACCTATTGGGATCATCCTCAGCGTCATACCTGTAATCCAAAATCAAATTGGTATAAGTAATGTTGTTGTATTCATTGACAATTTTAAGTTGGGAGGACAACATCTCAGAACCTATTACATAAATATAATCCTGATTTTCTGCATCCTGGTATTCATAATCAATCCTGCCTACCATGTCAATATTGATATTGTTCACGGTGTTTTTCAGAGGGAAAATTGGGTTTTCTGAATAATATTCAGACCCAAGTAAGCCTTTCTCTTCACCAGTAACATTTAAAAACAGGATGCTTCTCCTTGGCCTGTATCCATCTTTTGCCGCTTGTGAAAAAGCTTCTGCAATCTCCATCACGGAAACTGTACCAGATCCGTCATCATCCGCGCCATTGTATATCTCACCCGTACTACCCACACCTACATGATCATAATGAGAAGAAATCACGAGAACCTCTTCCTTTTTATCCGTTCCCTCCAGAAAGGCCATCACATTTTCAGTATTTACTAAATCTTTCTGTTTTATCACTTGATACACGACTTTCTGAACCGGAATCACTGAAGGATCATTTTTCGCTGCTTCTTTCAAATCCCCCACTGCCGTTTCGAAGATTTCCCCCATCTTTATTGAACTCACCATAAATACTGGTTTTTGCTCTGTAGGCTTATCAAACCCCATTCTCCCCTTTCCAGACAAAGTTTTGTACCTGTTGGCCATCCTATCAAAGTTCGCTTGCCCTTCCATGGTTACGATGATGGCGCCGGCCGCGCCGGCTTCCATTACCTTAGCTACTGCTTCACCTAAACTTTCTCCAATGGCCCATAAGCCTACCAATTTCCCTTCTACATCTACCCTTGAAAGGTTTTCGTCAGTCGCCAGACCTAAAAAAACCAATTCTGACTTCTTTTTTTTCTTCATATCGGCATCCCCAACAAAAACAAAATCCTCATTCAAGGTTAATTTGTTCTTGCCTACTTTGAGGGATACTTCCTTCCAACTAACACTAGACAATTGGAAAGGCTGTAGATAGCTTCCATCAACCGGGCCTTTTAGGTTTTTGTCCTTATAAAAATTAATCAGGTACTCTGCGGCTGTTTTTTGTCCCTCTTTACCTGTGTCCCGTCCTTTCAGTTCGTCCGACGCTAAATAAGTCAGGTGTTTTTTTAAATCACTCCCCTGTATCGTTGAAGCATATTTTAAGGAGAGGTCTACTTGCCCAAAAATCGGAAAGGAAAAGGCGACAATAAGCAATACAGCAACAAAAGTTGATTTATTTTTCATTTTATATATTTAAGTGATTACTAAATAGTACAATCTGCTAAGCCCAGTAAATTTCAAAAGGTTAATAAGAAGATATTTAAGCATCAATTAAACACCTAAATCAGCTAATATTTTTACCTTTGCGAATCGTTACAAGATATATTGGCTGGCCAAAATTAATCATATTTTATCTTTTTATGAAAATCAATCTCTCTTCATCCGAAAAATTTAGAAATAGGCATATTTCACCCTCTGAAAATGATCTTCAGGAAATGCTTAAAACCATAGGGGTGGACTCCCTGGAAACTTTAATAGATGAAACTATCCCAAAAAACATCCGGTTAAAGCAACCCTTACAATTACCCCCTCCTCTTTCAGAAAATCTATTTCTAAAAACTTTTAAGGCCACCGTAAGTAAAAACCAAATTTTCAAATCTTATATTGGATTGGGTTATTATGATACTTTGGTGCCTGCTGTCATCCAGCGAAACATCCTGGAAAACCCAGGATGGTACACGGCATATACGCCTTATCAGGCTGAAATAGCTCAGGGCCGATTGGAAGCTTTGATTAATTTCCAGACCATGGTCAGTGAACTTACAGGAATGAAGTTGGCCAATGCCTCGCTACTGGATGAAGGAACTGCCGCAGCGGAAGCCATGGCGATGCTGAACGCAAGCAAAGGAAAAAGCAAGAAAAAAGCCAAGACCTTCTTTATAGATGAAAAGGTTTTTGAACAGACAAAAGAGGTACTAAAAACCAGGGCCAGCCCAATAGGTATATCCTTGAAAATCGGTCCCTTATCAGATCTTGACCTGACTGACCCAGATATTTTTGGGGTTTTAATACAATATCCAAATTCCGATGGTGAGGTTATCGATTACAGTACCCTTGTAGCTTCAGCCATTGAAAATGAAGTTTCCACTGCCTTTAGCACAGATCTTTTGAGTCTCACCTTACTTAAGCCTCCGGGAGAAATGGGCGCAGATGTGGTCATTGGAAGCACCCAGCGTTTTGGTGTTCCTATGGGATTTGGAGGGCCTCATGCGGCATTTTTCGCTACCAAGGAAGCTTTTAAAAGACAAATGCCGGGTAGAATAATAGGCGTTTCGGTAGACAATTCAGGACGCAATGCTTACCGAATGGCTTTACAGACCAGGGAACAACATATCAAAAGGGAAAGAGCTACTTCCAATATCTGTACTGCTCAGGTTTTATTGGCCGTGATGGCTGGCATGTACGCGGTATACCATGGCCCTAAAGGACTAAAAGCCATTGCTTCACGTACGCATGGTTTGGCTGTAATGACATCGGAATGGCTTGGTAAACTTGGCTTTGAGCAAATAAATGAAGCTTATTTTGACACCATTCGTTTCAAAGTAGATGAAGTACAGAAAGAAAAAATTAGTGCTTTTGCCCTGTCTAAAAAGCTAAATTTCAGGTATGAAGGTGAACATATTTTATTGAGCTTTGACCAAGCAAAAACCAGGCAAGATGTCGTTGAGATCTTTGAGGTATTTGCTAAATCCACCAATAAACTTCAACCGGAAATCCCTGAAATCCCTAGTCAAATTGAGGCAACTATACCCTCTTCCCTAGAACGTGAATCCACTTACCTGGAACATGAGGTATTCCAAAAATACCATTCGGAGCATGAAATGTTGCGTTATTTAAAAAGACTAGAGAACAAGGACCTTTCATTGGTGCATTCCATGATTTCATTAGGCTCATGTACAATGAAGCTTAATGCAACAACCGAAATGATTCCTGTTACCTGGCCAGAAATTGGCCAATTACACCCTTTTGCTCCACAGAATCAGGCAGCGGGATATTATGAAATGTTTCAAGATCTTCGGAATTGGTTGAGCGAAATCACTGGATTTGCTGACACTTCCCTGCAGCCCAACTCGGGAGCCCAAGGTGAATATGCAGGACTTATGGTGATAAGAGCATACCATCAAAGCAGAGAAGAAGATTTTAGGAACGTAGTATTAATCCCTTCCTCAGCCCACGGGACCAACCCTGCATCAGCAGTGATGGCGGGCATGAAGGTAGTAATCATTCCTTGTGATGAAAAAGGGAATATAGATGTAGACGCTTTTAAGGAAAAAGCAGCTGCCCATAAGGACCAACTTTCAGCCTTAATGGTTACTTACCCTTCTACGCATGGCGTCTTTGAAGCAGCCATACAAGAAATCTGCGAACTTGTCCACGAATATGGTGGTCAGGTATACATGGACGGCGCCAATATGAACGCTCAAGTGGGGCTTACAAGTCCCGGAATGATTGGCGCTGATGTTTGTCACCTGAACCTCCACAAGACCTTCTGCATCCCTCATGGAGGAGGCGGACCAGGCATGGGACCTATTTGTGTGGCCAAGCATTTGGTTCCTTTCTTACCAGGAAATCCTTATGTCAAAACAGGAGGAGTAGCAGCCATTACCCCTATATCATCAGCTCCTTTTGGTAGCGCAAGTATATTGCCTATTCCTTATGCTTATATTGCCATGATGGGTGAAGAAGGTTTATCCAAAGCCACGAGAATCGCCATTCTGAACACCAATTATATTAAATCACGTCTGGAGTCGGATTACCCAATCTTGTATACAGGTACCAATGGACGGGCGGCTCATGAAATGATCCTCGATTGTAGGGCATTTAAAGAAGCCAGTGTGGAAGTAGAGGACATTGCGAAACGACTAATGGATTATGGCTTTCATGCCCCTACTGTTTCTTTCCCGGTACCGGGAACCCTTATGGTGGAACCTACTGAATCAGAATCCAAAGAGGAACTGGATAGGTTTTGCGATGCAATGATCTCCATTCGTCAAGAAATCAGAGAGGTTGAAGAAGGAATAGCAGACAAAGTATCTAACGTTCTGAAAAATGCTCCTCATACAGCAGCTGTTGTCATTTCAGACACCTGGGAACTCCCTTACAGTAGAGAAAAAGCTGCTTACCCTTTGCCTTTTGTCAGAGAGCGCAAGTTTTGGCCATCTGTTGGAAGAATTGATGCTGCCTATGGAGACCGCAACCTGATGTGTAGTTGTATTCCTACATCAGAATTCGCAACTGAAGAAGCATAATCCCTAAGGGGCTAAAACAAACAAACCCCAATTTGCTAACGCGAATTGGGGTTTGTCTTTCTACAGTCAGTTATTTTAAACTTCCTGTCATATTTTCGGGTCGTACCCATTCGTCAAATTGTTCATTTGTCAATAACTTAAGGTCAAGAGCAGCCTCTCTTAGGCTTGTCCCTTCTTTATGGGCCTTCTTCGCTATTTTAGCCGCATTTTCATAACCGATATGTGGGTTAAGCGCAGTGACTAGCATCAAACTATTTTCAAGATGTCTTTTTATAAATGGAATATTTGGCTCTATACCCACCACGCAATTGTCGGTAAATGACACGCAAACGTCTCCTAAAAGCCTGGCGGAGGTTAGCAAATTATTCACCATCATTGGCTTGAATACATTGAGTTCAAATTGACCACTCATCCCTCCCACAGAAACGGCTACGTCGTTGCCCATGACCTGGGCACATACCATGGTCATCGCTTCTACTTGTGTAGGATTAACTTTCCCTGGCATAATGGAAGATCCTGGTTCATTTTCCGGGATAAGGATTTCACCTATTCCAGACCTTGGGCCAGAAGATAACATACGGATATCATTGGCAATTTTCATCAGGCTTACGGCCAATTGCTTTAAAGAACCGTGGGTCTCAACCATAGCATCGTGTGCAGCCAAAGACTCAAATTTATTGGGGGCAGTTATGAAGGGATTGCCGGAAAAATGTGCGATTTTCTCTGCGACCAATGTTGCATAGCCATTTGGTGTATTCAGCCCTGTACCTACTGCAGTACCTCCAAGTGCCAACTCTGATAAATGGGGAAGGGTATTTTCAATGGCCCTTATGGCATGATCCAACTGCGCAACATATCCTGAAAACTCTTGCCCCAATGTCAATGGAGTAGCATCCATAAAGTGTGTTCTTCCGATTTTGACCACGCCCATGAATGCCTCAGACTTGGCTTTAAGGGTATCCCTAAGTTTTCTCACCCCTGTGAGGGTAGTATCTGTCACCATTTTATAGGCGGCAATATGCATTGCAGTGGGGAAAGTATCATTAGACGATTGCGACTTGTTCACATCATCGTTGGGGTGAATTTTCTTTTTTTCATCCTGCAAACTTCCGCCTAAAAGCACGTGAGAGCGGTAGGCCACAACTTCATTCACGTTCATATTGGACTGCGTTCCTGACCCTGTCTGCCATACTACGAGCGGGAATTGATCGTCTAGCTTGCCATCAAGTATCTCATCACAGGTTTGACTAATTATGTCCGCTTTGGCTTGATCCAAAACTCCCAATTCCGCATTGGTATGTGCAGCAGATTTCTTCAGAATGGCAAAAGCATGAATGATCTCCAAAGGCATCTGGTGTTTTAGACCACCAATTTTGAAATTATTAATAGATCTTTGGGTTTGGGCACCCCAGTATTTATCAGCAGGAACCTCTACTGGACCCATGGTATCTTTCTCTATCCTGTATTCCATTATGTTATATATTGATAATTTATAAATTGACTAATTATTCTGCTAAAATACGACAGGTCAGGCATAATCCATAAAGCAGAATGAAATTCTTATATTCTTGGCCCTATTTTAAGCCATTGAGCCTTTAACTCAGGCTATGCAAAAGGATTCCAATCCCTTCTCAGGAGATGTTGTATTCGCAAGAAACAGCAAGGAGCAGACTAATTTTGTCCGCCAAATTGGATCCATACGTAGTAATAGCTGGTCTATCCCCTATTTGAGGCTATAGCTTCATCTGCTCGTGGAAAAGCGCCTTGCTTTCCTTCACTTTTCTCTTAAAATGGGACCAGGCAAAGCCATAATTCCCCAACCCAATTGAAAAACATAAAAGGGCCAATTTCCAATCCTGCACTACTGAAAGGAACAAAACCGTCAAACCAAATGAAACAACGGCCCAAAAACCCAGGAAAAACGAAGCTCCTGGAAAAAACGAATAATTCAATGAGACAAGACACCCTTTAGGGAGTGGTGATATCTTACCTTTAATTAAAGGCAAGAAACTATCTGCTTTATCAATGATTTTTGAAATTCTGAAGCTGTTTTCTCCAATCTTACCATTAAAAAAAACGGACTTGCTACTGGGCAAATACCTGGTTTCATCAAGGTAATCCACACTTTTGGTGATCAACTCAAGTCTGTCCAACACCTCTTTACTTCTCAGGGTGCACACAAAAGTTTCACTATAATCGGGAACCAGTCGCACCATATTGCAACAAATTAGATAGGTGAGGTTTTACAGAACAGCTATACAGGAGATTTCCACCTGTACATCCTTTGGCAAGCGACTTACTTCCACTGTCTCTCTTGCAGGAGGGTTTGTTTTAAAATATTGCCCATAGGCTTCATTGATGGTAGCAAAGTCGCCCATGTTTTTGACAAAAATACTGCACTTGACGACATTGGAAAAAGTAAGTCCTGAAGCCCTAAGTATTGCTTCAAGATTTTTCATGACGGCATGCGTTTCCTCGGTAATATTTGAATTAAGTAATTCTCCTGAATCCGCATCAAGAGCAATTTGACCAGAGACAAATACCATACCATTGGCTTTTACTGCCTGGCTATAAGGGCCTATAGGTGCCGGAGCCTCCAGAGAATTGATTATTTCTTTTGCCATAATATTTTAAAGGGTTTAATTGACTACAAATTAAACTTTATTCATTTAAATAATCAATTAACTAGAGAAAAAGCAATTAGTTGGCGACTAGCTTAAATCCCTCCCCGTGAAGCGTAATGATCTGTACACTGTCATCCGTTTTAAGCAACTTCCGGATTTTACTTAAGTAGACGTCCATACTGCGGGCATTAAAATAGCTGTCATCTCCCCAGATTTGCTTTAATGCAAAAGAGCGGCTCACATTTTCATTCAATGAAGAAGCCAATAAGCGGAGCAGCTCATTTTCTTTTGAGGTAAGTTTATTGGTTCCCTGGGGTCCCTCCAGTAACTGCTTGTCATAGTGCAGTGTAAAATTACCAAATTGATAAGCTTTCAAAACTGTCTTTTCTCCTTGGTGGTTCGTTCTCCTTAATATGGCATTGATTCTCATTAACAACTCCTCCATACTAAAAGGCTTGGTGATATAATCATCTGCTCCAATCCGGAAGCCCTGAATAACATCTTCTTTCATGTTTTTAGCTGTAAGGTAAATGATGGGAATATTTTCCTCCACCTTCCTTATCTCCTTGCCCAAAGTAAAGCCATCTTTTATAGGCATCATCACATCCAGCAAACACAACTGATAATAATTCTTTTTATACTTGTCCCAACCCTCTTCACCATCCCTACATAAAATAACCTCATAGCCTTTCACACCCAAGTACTCTTTTAATATATCCCCTAGATTCGGGTCATCTTCTACCAGTAAAATTTTGATCTTGCTCATTTATTTTTGGGTAAGTTTATAGTAAATACGCTTCCTTGTCCTGGTTCACTGTCTAATTTTATAGTTCCTTTTTGTGCTTCCACCATGGTTTTGACATAAGAAAGTCCTAAACCAAAACCTTTGACATCATGTAAATTGCCTGTAGGCACTCTATAAAATTTATCAAATATTTTTTTCTGGGCTTCCTTACTGATGCCAATGCCCTGATCCTTTATAGAAATCGTAAAGTCATTTTCAGTTTCATTAACGGTAATTCTTATTTGAGGGGCACTTTTTGAGTACTTGGTTGCATTGTCCAGTAGATTATTGAAGATATTATTTAAATGAAAGACATCTGCATCTATCTGCCCCGTAATCAGTGAGTACTCACTACTTATTGTCCCCCCTCTATTTTCCACTATTAACTCAAAATGCTTTTTGGTGGATTCGATAAGTTCCTTTAAATCAATTTTTTCAATTTTAAGGTTAAAATCTTTCTTTTCAAGCGCTGCGGCATGAAGGACTTGTTCAACTTGTTTACCAAGTCTAATATTTTCGTCTTTGATAATATTTAAATACCGTTTGCGTAACGCTTCTTCTCCAAATAGATCGGGGTCTTGTAAGGCCTCTACAGCCAAACTAACTGTGGATATTGGGGTTTTAAATTCATGCGTCATATTGTTAATAAAGTCATTTTTTATGTCAGAGATTTTTTTCTGACGTATAATGACCTTAATGGCATAGACAAAACAAATAATGATAATACACAAAAAAACCAATGAACTTGCCAAAGGTAAAAAAACCTGCCTCACTAGGAAATTTTGTTTTTGAGGAAAATAAATCACCAAGAAGTTCTCTATTCCCAATAAATCGCTAGGAAAAAGCTCCGCTTTTATACCATGTTCTTTCAAGAATTTTAAATCTGCTACGGGGCCTATTCCAATTATTTCATTTCTATTATCTACAATCCCCAGTTCGAAGGGCTGATCAATATTTCTATTGATTAACTGATCCCTTACTTCCATTCTAACTACACTTGTATCCAGCCTGTTGAGGATATTCTGGTTTCCCTGTGACAACAGTTGATGGATCACTACCTCCACAAGCTCAATTTTCATGTTGGCTTTAACAATGCTTTCTGCCACATTCCGAGACACATTAAGTTCTTCTATAATATAATTTTGTCGTCTATTGGCATACTGACGCTTGCTCAATTTTTGATCCTGCTCACTCAAAAATTGAAGGTGCCGCTCTTTTTCAGCAAGCAAAATGGCCAATTCATCTGGGGTAAAGAGACTGGAAGCCACTTTAGGAGACATGTTAAAATATTTTTCTATCTGACTAAAGCTTTTAAGATCCCCTTCCCTGGTAGCAATTAATTTTCGGAAAGTTGGTGAAATCTGCGGAATTGGCTGGTCAAATAGCGAATCTAGCACGGACGGTCTATTGATGGCTACTTTTCTCCTTCTGACTTGCACTTGTATGGGCTCAATTGGTTCCAATAAAGCCTTTTGGAAAATGGTGTCTCTTGCGAGGGAACTTAATAGAATATCACTTGCTTCCCCTTTTTCGATCCGGTCGGAAGTAGAAGATAGTGCTTGAAATACATTTTGCTCAAAACGCTCCTCATTGATTTTAAGCACATTGCCAACCCAATAGAACTGAAAGCTTATTAAGCCCAAACTAGCCAGGGACATTAAAAAGACAATGATCTTTATACTCGTTTTTGACATATTACAAATCTAAATGATATCCTCCTCTAAATCATCTCCTTAACTTTTTTTAACACTAACCATTCAAGATAATCTTGTTACCATGCTCTTTAATAACCCAAATAAATACTCTAAAATTCCTTTTCCCAATGACTTATCTGTTTTGGATTTTAACTTTAACATGCTTTATATATCTTTGCCTGCTAAATCAAAAGCGATGGAAATCAAAAATCAACAATATTGCATAGGGGAAATCCCTCTACTGGATATCGCCCAAAAATACGGAAGTCCTGTTTATGTATATGATGGGGCCAAAATCCTACATCAGATAGATGCTTTGAAACAAGCTTTTTCTGATGTAAAGATGAAAATAAAATATGCTACAAAAGCCCTTTCAAACATCAATATTCTAAAATTGATGAAGCAGGCTGGCACTGGTGTCGATGCCGTTTCCGTGGAGGAAATAAAACTTTGTCTACATGTAGGGTTCTCTCCAGAAGAAATCATGTACACACCAAACTGTGTGGATTTTGATGAAATCAAGCAGGCGGTTGCGTTTGGTGTAATGGTCAATATTGACAGTATTCCTATGCTGGAGCATTTTGGAACTGAATATGGCACTACTGTCCCTATTTGCATTCGTTTAAACCCACATATACTAGCTGGAGGAAATGCCAAAATATCGGTAGGCCATATTGACAGTAAATTTGGCATTTCCATTTTGCAATTAAAGCATGTGCTAAAGGTCGTCCAGGCTTATGAGCTTAATGTCATCGGCCTTCATGTACATACAGGATCGGACATTCTAGATGCCGATGTTTTCCTTAAGGGAGCTGAGATTCTTTTCGATGCCGCCAGGGAATTTCAGGATTTGTCCTTTCTGGATTTTGGAGGAGGATTTAAAGTAGCTTATAAGGAAGGGGATATCACCACAGATATTCAAGATGTAGGCAAGAAAGTTTCGGCTGCTTTTAAAGAGTTTTGTAAAGATTATGGCCGAGAGTTAGAAATATGGTTTGAACCAGGGAAATTTTTGGTCAGCGAGTGTGGCTATTTACTCACAAAAGCCAATGTGGTAAAGCCTACGCCAGCCACCACCTTTGTAGGAGTAAATTCCGGACTCAATCATTTATTAAGACCTATGATGTATGACGCCTACCATAGCGTTATAAATATTTCAAAACTTGATGGCCCGGAAAGAGTCTATACAATAGTCGGTTATATTTGTGAAACAGATACCATCGCAGCTGATCGAAAAATAAAAGAGGTAAAAGAAGGCGATATTATCGCAATAAAAAATGCTGGAGCTTACGGTTATAGCATGGCTTCAAATTATAATTCCAGGTTTAGACCTGCCGAAGTATTAATTATAAATGGTAAAGATCACCTTATACGAAAGAGGGAAACCATGGACGATATACTCAGAAATCAAATTTCTGTAGATTTTTAATAAAAGGGGCGAAAATATTTTGCCCCTTTTATTTTGCCCTTTTTTGTTATCTTTTCCAAAATACATGATAGTAAATTCATTTTTAAATCCACCAAATAAAACTTGGAGAAATCTCTAAATTCTTCTAATAAATTATTCCTTTCCACAATTTGCATATACGGAAATTAATCTATTATTTATTAAAACATAACAGCTAATAAGGATATCATTTAACTGTATTTTAATCACATAAAATAATATTTCAAAACTTGAATTACATTAAATGGCATCTATAAAACAAAATTCATTGTATAAAATGGTGATTTTGACAAACTTTTAGAAATACTATTATTCTTATAAACAATGAAAACTAAACTTAACTAACTTTTAAATTTAAAACAATGATGGCATCCAAAACGAAGGCAATAATGCAGGTCCACCTGGATCAGCAAAACAATGGGGGAATAGGCGAAGACCTATTAGAATACGCAGAAACAATGAGTGAAGCGTTGGGTATGGATACCGCGAGCATCCACAAAGAAATGCAGAATGGCGATTTAAACCATTTAATAGCGACCTTCAACAGGTATTTTGGCGAGTATATTGAATTACTTGATTCGGATCATACTATAGGTTTATGATCATCAATTTTGTAGGGCAACTTATAGCGTTTTAATCACAGCAAGATAATTCCATTGCGATAAAATTATTTTTTAATATTAATTAGGGGTAACAGCAACCCAATTGTTTAAAATAATTCATTCTTTTAACTCTCCCATATGGTGATAGAAAAGTAAAATCTGTAAACAGCAAAAGCAATACTTTTAAAAACTAAATTGTTTATTAAACATAAGCCATAAAGTGATTCTATAGGAATTTAAATTCCTTTTAAGAATTGTTTTATGGCTTATGTTTTATACCTCTTTTAACCCGAAAAAAGCAAATCTGTGTGCACAAAATGCAGGATGCTTTACTTAGAAATTCAAAACCCAAACCTTCTCACAAGGTCAGGAAAAAATTAGAAACAACCTTAATCTTCACCAAGCTGACCCACAAGCTGGCACCTCCCTAAAACAGTCTTAATAGACTGTTTATTTACGGTCGGTCCTTTGATATAATCTTTCATGGGCCCGATTTGAGCCGTTCTCGTATGCAGCGGCTGTCATTTGAGTACCTGTCCCGAAAGTGAAACAACAGGTATAACAACAATAAGTACAATTTTTTTACTTGTCAATACTTGATGTGATTTGTTAGTGTTAAGTGAAGAATTAAATTTATCTTCTTTTTCCGAACAATTTGAAAATACCTTTCTCGAAAATAAAGCAGATAGTACTTCACCCTATATTCCATCCTCAAAACCTGAAATTATAAGTAAGTCTTACATCTACTTTTTCATTACTTATTTCACCAGGTTTCCAATTTGGCATTCTTTTCAGAACTTTGACAATAGATTTATTTAGCCTTTTATCTTTTCCTTTAACAACCTGAACATCTTTAATACAGCCATCTTTACCAATAATAAAACTTACATAGGACCTACTCTTTTCACTCCTTTTTAAGTACCTAGAGCCAATATTTTCCTGAACAAATGAGTAAACCGCAACATTTCCCCCTTTAAACTCAGGCATTTTATCGGCAGTTAAATAGGTGCCAATAGAATCAACTTCATGATTAATACTGTTATACACTACAGAGTTGGAGTCAACTATTTGACCTGATAAGTCTCCGACTATCAATAAGTATATCGAAATAAGAATTACTATTTTAAAAGCCATTGTATAAACTCGGTTGGAATCTTATAACTGATATCTCAATGCAATAAGGTTTTCTATGCAATAAAACCCTCAAGTTAAAATGCATCTTTAATCCTCTTATTTTGTAGGAGTAGAATACCTAGCTTCTCCGGGCATCTATTTTTCTATTTATTCGTTGAAAATATCTTTATGAAAATAATCTAAAATAACGGTATCGCCAATTTCGTGACTTTGAATTTTCGATTAGCTATCCGCAAATCAACTCACTGATTTATGGAAATAAGAGCATTGAGGTGCGTTGCCAGAATCTGGCCCACATCAACCATAAGGAACTAAATTAGCTCAATATTTTGTTTACATTGTAATATATGAATAGCATGATTCTACAAAACAAATCAATCTTTAATTTCTTGCCATAGGCTTGCTCCTTTGCATTGAATCTTTTAATCTTATCGTCAGGGGCAATTTAATTATCCTCATAATTCGATAAACCAATCAGAATATTAAGGATCCTAACTGAAATTACGCAATTCTCTTTACTCATTGTCTAATGAAATGGTTGCTGCGGCCCATTAATTATCCAATGTTTGCTGAGATCACCTCTACCCGAAGTGTTTATCCCCAGCAAAACGAGACTGCCACACCTTTTCTCGTGTTAGTGAACCCGAAAAAGGGTTCGCAATGACGATTTAATCTGTTAAGATGATTTTAACCCGGACGCAGGTTCTTCCTTGATGGGACCACTATAAAATCAATCATTCCGTTCCTGTTTCCGACTCTCCCTGACAGTAGACAGGCTCACCAAAGCGGCGTTATGTTGACTAGGGGACTTTGATAAAATGACCTTTAATTGATTTAGGATTTCTTTGGTTTTAAGTGAAAAAACAAAATTAGCATGCTTGATTGCATTTTAGAAGATATTGTCGTTATAAAAAAACCATATGATTATGGTATAGTAATCAAAAAAAATATTATATTTAATTCTACAAATAACCAACAAAACAATGTATAGGAACAATAACAGGCTCTTACAGTCTGATTTAAGACTGAGCGAAGATGAAAAATTAAAATTATTAAAATACTACATCAACGATCTCAAAAATGAACAAATAAAAAGGGGCTAAACACCCCTTTTTTATTTGTTCATTTTTTACCTTTTTTCATCAGCCCAACTGTTAGCTTATTCAAAGCATCTACTTTTTCCTCAAAATCGCCCTTTAAAGTATCCCGGTATTTATTAATATTCTCTACCATTTCATTGATGTCATCAGGAATAACCTCTTCGAATAGCTGCCGTAACCTTTTAGCGGTGGTAGGGCTTTTTCCATTGGTGCTAATTCCGATTTTAATATTCCCCTTGGTCACTATCCCTCCGAGATAAAAATCGCAATAATCTGGTGTATCTGCTACATTTACCAACAGGTACCGTTTTTTCGCATCATGGTAAACCATTTTGTTTACTTCTTTGTCATCCGTAGCGGCGATCACGAGGTGTTTCTCGTTCAGGTAGCTGTCATTGTAAGCATTTTGTACCAATTTGATATTGGGATTGGCTTTTGCTATGGTATTTATATCTTCCAGAAAATCTTTGGAAACAACCGTTACCTTGGCATTGGGACTTGATTTTAATAGAAAGGTCAATTTTTCCAAGCCAACATTCCCGGCACCAACCAATAACGTTTCCAACTGATGTACTTTTAGGAAAACCGGGTACAGTTCATTCATTCTCTATTTAATTCAATTTATTCTCATAAACTACAGCCTCAAAAACAGCCTTTAATTTAGGACTTTCGCGGACCACATCTCCTATGATGATAATGGCAGGTGCGCCAACCTGGTCTTCATGTGCTTTTTTCTCAATATCAGCCATGGTTCCTGCCACAATTTTTTCATCACGAGTGGTTCCACGTTCTATAATGGCGATGGCTTTATCAGAAAAACCCTGCCCCTCATAGATCCGGACAATCTCCTCAAGCTTTCTAGTGCCCATTAGAAGCACAACAGTAGCTTTGGATTGACTAGCCAACAAAAGATCTCTGGACAGTTCACCACTAGAAGTAGTGCCAGTAATTACCCAATAACTTTCTGAGACGCCCCTTTTAGTCACAGGAATACCTGCAGCAGCTGGAACAGCCACTGTAGAAGAAATCCCAGGAACCACCTCTGCCTTGATACCAAACTGCTCAATATAATCGAGTTCCTCTGCCCCTCTACCAAACACAAAAGGATCGCCTCCTTTGAGCCTTACTACATGCCCAAACTTTTTGGCATAGTATACACACATCCTGTTGGTCTCTTCCTGTGGATTTTGACGGCTTCCATTACGTTTACCGACATATATCTTTAAGGCTTTATCAGGCGCATGATTAAGCAGGGAGACATCTATTAACGCATCATAAAGGACAACATCTGCCTTATTTAATGCCAAGACGCCTTTTAAGGTTATCAATTCCGGATCACCGGGACCAGCACCTACCAGGGTTACTCTTGGTCTAATCTCATTCATCATGCATGTACTTCTTTTGCTCGGTATTCGCTGATTGCTTCAAACACTTGTTCAGCAATTTTAAAATAAGCCAAAGCAAATGCTTCTGACGGTTGATTCTCTTTAAGTTGGTATACCAATTCTGAAAAAGAAGCTGAAAGATTGATCTTCTTCGTTTCGGTTAAATGCTTGTCAAATTCAATTACAAGATTGGCAAAGCTATTGGTATTGACGCCTTCTGCAGTAAGAATTGCTTTTCCAGCGTTCATCATACTTGTATAGGTTTGATAAATTCCATCAGACCATTTACCTGCTTTCAAACTGTCTTCTGCATCAGCCAATTTCTCTCTGGCTTCCAACAGCAAGGTAGACACCAAATCAATAACCACCCCAGCACATTCACCAACACCTATTGCTTTGACATACGCCTCGTCATTACCCCAATCTACAAAATCACTTTCCGTAATATTATCTGTTCCAGCAAATGGCTTTAATATTTCATAAAAATACATCTGTCCTTTGCGTTCATAATAGGCCGCATAGTTTTCTTCTTTCTCTGCACCAGATTTGAAATCATCAAGAAGCGCACGCAAAGTTTGCGGCCCTCTTTTACTAGGTACCTTGATCACCTTATCGGCAAATTTTCCTTTACCATCACCAAAAGTGGCTCCCCCTAGCAATACTTGTAGCGCAGGCAAAACAGCCTTACCTACTTTCATTGACATCCCCTGAAAGCCTATAGACGCCATATTGTGCTGACCACAGGCATTCATACATCCGGAGATCTTAATGTTTAGGTCCTTATTAAACAAAAATTCAGGATATTCATCTATAATCACTTTCTCCATCACCACTGCAGCACCAGTACTACTGGCGATACCCAGGTTACAAGTATCTGTTCCTGGGCAGGCAGTGATGTCTCCAACGGAATTGTATCCGTAATCAACCATGCCTAACTTCTTCAATTCCTGATAAAAGAAAGGAATCAATTCTTCTTTTACATCTCTAATCAAAAGATTTTGACGAAGCGTAAAGCGTATCTCGTCACTGGCATATTTTTTAACCAATTCGGCAAGTTGACGGGCTTCTTTGATATAAAAGTCTCCAAGGTGAACTTTGACACCAATAGAGAAATAACCTTTTTGCTTTTGATCCAATACATTAGTCAATTTCCAACGTCTGTAATCCTCATCTGTAGGAACTGTAAATTCAGGTACAACAGGATTAGGCAAATCTCTGACAGCATCACTGGCCGTCGCATCTATTGGATAACTCTGGAATGGAAGCGCAAGCTTTTCCTCCGCTACCAATTTCAAGAATTCTTCCACACCAAGGTTATTGATAAGGAATTTCATCCTTGCCTTCATCCTTTTGGCTCTTTCTCCATGTCTGTCAAAAACCCTAACTACTCCCTCTATAAAAGGAATAATTTGATCAGTAGGCAAGAACTCATGCACCACATCGGCATGTCTTGGTTGAGAACCTAATCCGCCTCCCAATAGCACTTTGAATCCTCTTATTTCCTTATCCCCTTCTTTTTTGACTTTGGCAATAAATCCAAGATCATGAAGATAAGAAAGTGCTGTATCCTCATCACTTGATGAAAAGCTAATTTTAAATTTCCTTCCCATTTCCTGACTAATAGGATTTCTCAGCATGTGCCTAAAAGTGGCATCAGCATATGGGGTGACATCAAACGGTTCTTTAGGATCAATTCCCGCTGTTTCTGAAGCAGTGACATTCCTCACGGTATTACCACACGCTTCTCTAAGGGTAACATCATCCTTGTCCAATTCTGCCCAAAGTTCTGGAGTATTGTCCAGACTTACATAGTGGATTTGAATATCCTGTCTAGTAGTGATATGTAACCTACCGGTAGAGTATTTTTCTGATACATCACAAATTCTGTTCAGTTTCCCAGAAGTCACCCTCCCATAAGGCAATTTAATCCGAATCATCTGAACGCCTTCCTGGCGCTGACCGTATACACCTCGTGCTAAACGAAGGCTTCTGAATTTTTCTTCATCAATTTTCCCGTTGCGAAACAGGGATATTTTATTTTCCAGTTCTAGAATTTCTTTTTCTACTACCGGGTTTTCTATTTCAGTTCTGAAACTTTGCATCTTAAATATTTTTCAATTGTAGCTTTAACTATTTTGTTAGGATTTATTGGCTGTCACACCCTGCTCATGCAATCCACATTCTTTTTGGGAAGATTCCCACCACCACCTTCCGGCACGGGCATCTTCGCCCGGTGCTATGGCACGTGTACACGGTGCACATCCAATACTTACAAAACCCTTGTCATGAAGCGTATTATAAGGTATACTTTTTTCCTTAATATAGGCCAACATTTCCTCCATTGTCCAATGTAATAGAGGGTTGTACTTCAAAATCTGGTTCCCTTCATCCCATTCCAATATTTGCATGTTTTGACGATTAGGGCTCTGCTCTGACCGAAGGCCAGTTATCCAAACCTTTTTCCCATACAAAGCACGCTTTAATGGCTCTACCTTTCTAACGTAGCAACATGATTTCCTGTTCTCTACGGATTGATAAAATCCATTGATGCCATTACTGCTGACAAGTTCTTCTACAGAAGCAGTTTGTGGATAATAAGGATTGATCGACAGACCATACTTCACTATGGTTCTAGACCAAAGGTCATAGGTCTCATAGAAAAGCCTTCCAGTATCCAGTGTAAAAACCTCAACAGGAAGCTTATTGGCGGCTATCTTCTGAGTAATAACCTGGTCTTCTTGCCCAAAAGAGGTAGAGAAAATAATTTCTCCAGGAAATAGGTCAACCAAAAGACCCATAGCATCCTCCATGGATAGTTTATTTATCCTTTGGGTAAGCTCTTTAATTTCATTTTCTTGAATCATATTGCTTCATTTTTCTGGAGGTAGCAGTGGATTAGAAAACTACCTTTGATCCAGGACTGTCAAACACAGCCAACTGGAACCACAAAAGTACACAAAACCTACAAATATTATAGAGTAAATGGAAAAAAATTATTTTCTCTCCAAAATATCCTGTAAGGTTTTCATTTCTAATATCTTAAGGGTCTCATCTCTCACCTCTGCCATTACCATATTCAGGCCGCATTTTTCCTGACTGGCACATTCCTCACAAGGCTCGTAGTAATTTAAACTTACACAAGGCAAGAGGGCAATAGGCCCGTCAAGCAAACGGATAATTTTAGACAATCGAATTTCATTGGGCAATTTAATTAGGTAGTATCCTCCACCTTTGCCTTTTTTACTCCCCAGGAGACCAGCTTTTTTCAATTCAAGCAAGATATTCTCTAAAAATTTATGCGAAATATTGTGGTGGGCTGAAATTTCCTGAATAGGTACTGCTCCCTGATCTTTATGTTTACCCAAATAGGTCAAAGCATGAAAGGCATATTTTGTTTTTTTAGATAGCATGGGCAATTGTAAAAGTTTTCTTCGAAATAAAGATAATCACTTTCCAACAGAAATTTAATTTCCCAGGTCGGTTTATGCCTATTCGAAAAAAAAATACAAGAATAAAATAAAAAAACAAGAGCCTGATATTCATCAAACTCTTGTTTCCTCAATGTAATTTTTACAAATAACTAGTTAAATCAAATCAACACTTCTCTTAACAAAAGCTGTCAACGCTTTTCCTTTTAATAAGCCTTGAGAAACCAAGGCAAGGTCAAATGCCTGCTTGGCCAGTTTCAACTGGACTTCCTCATCTTCTGTTTTTAAGATTTTATCAATCAACGGATGATTGCCATTGATTCCTACTTTATAGTTGTCAGGCATCGCTCCGTAGAAGCTCATTCCTCCACCATTTTGCGCCATGTCTTTCATCCTACGCATAAATTCATCCATAGTAATCGTCACTGGCATTTCCTCTGGGCTTGCACCTTCTATCTCTACAGCGTAAGCCTTATTGGCTATTGATTTTTCAAAAACCTCTTTAACCTTTTTAGATTGATCTTCAGAGAGCAGACTTTCATAGCCTCCCTCTTTATCTATCAATTTATCCACTACATCAGCATCTACCCTTTTCAAACTGGCGTTTTCCAACTTGCTTTCCAGGTTTTGGATAAAATGACTGTCTATTGGAGAATCCATCAACAACACATCATAGTCCTTTTTATTGGCAGATTGAATGAAAGCATCCTGGCTGTCAGCATCAGTGGCGTATAGATACACTATCTTGTCGTCTTTACCTGTCTGGAATGGTTTTACCTTTTCCTGGTATTCGTCAAGGGTAAAATACTCTCCATTGGTATTGGTAAGCAAGACAAAATCCTTGGCTTTATCATAGAATTTGTCTTCAGAGATCATCCCATATTTTACAAACAAGCCAATGTCTTTCCACTTGGACTCATAAACTTTTCTGTCTTTTTTAAAGAGTTCTCCCAGTTTATCCGCCACCTTTTTGGTGATGTAGTTGTTGATTTTCTTAACATTGCTGTCTGCCTGTAAGAAACTTCTTGATACATTTAGTGGTATGTCTGGTGAATCGATCACACCATGAAGTAACATTAAAAATTCAGGGACAATGTCTTTCACTTCATCCGTAATAAATACCTGACGGCTGAAGAGTTTTATTTTGTTTTTTTGAAGTTCAAATTCATTTTTAACCTTCGGGAAATACAATACACCTGTAAGGTTAAAAGGGTAATCCACATTCAGGTGAATCCAGAAAAGTGGGTCTTCACTCATTGGATACAGCTCCTTGTAGAACTTTAAGTAGTCCTCATCTGTAAGATCATTTGGTGAAAGTGTCCAAATAGGGTTGGTTTCATTGATGATATTATCAACCTCAACAGATTTCCATTTCTTTTCTCCCTTGTCATCTACGCCATCTTCAACGTTCTCTGATTTGGTACCAAATCGAATAGGAACTGGAAGAAACTTAGCATATTTATCTAGTATACCCTGGAGTTTAAACTTATCAAGAAACTCTTCAGATTCACTGTTGATATTAAGTGTGATTTCGGTTCCTCTCTCTGTCCTTTCCCCAGGACCGATTTCAAACTCAGTACTTCCATCGCAAGTCCACTTGGCAGGCTCAGCACCTTCTTGATAGGACAAAGAATCGATCACAACTGTATCTGCCACCATAAAGGCAGAATAAAAACCTAAACCAAATTTTCCAATAATTTCATTGGCATCCTTGGCATCTTTAAATTTCTCAACAAATTCGGAAGCACCAGAAAAGGCAATTTGGTTGATGTATTTTTTGATTTCCTCCGAAGTCATGCCTAGTCCACGATCGGTGATTTTAATCCATTTGTTGTCTTTATCAAAGCTAACATCAATGGTTAAGTCGCCCAAATCTCCTTTGTACTGACCTAAAGTAGCCAGTCTCTTGATTTTCTGTGTAGCATCCACTCCATTGGATACTAACTCTCTTAGAAAGATTTCATTATCAGAATACAAAAATTTCTTGATAATGGGGAAGATATTTTCGGTATGAATCGAAATTGTACCTTTTTCCTGCATGGTATTTTTTATTTTTATTTAAACAAAGTCAATTATTATGAAATTGCTTAAATCAAGACTTGTTCCAAACTCATTTTAATGTCAAATTGTCAGTGTCGCTTTAAATCATAGAGGAAGAGTCAATAAATTTTCGTGAAATTTCCCACCTGCTTATTTAAAGGCACCGTTTACAGTGTTTTTCGAAAAGGAATTAAAATATTTTAGTATTATGCCTGTCCATCAAATCCACCATCGAATGCGCCCCCTTATCCTACCCTTCCTTACGTTCCTGACATTGTTACTTGGAGCTTGTCAAAGTGATACCAATAAAACAAACGATTCAAAAAAAATGCAGCTTTGGTACACTTCCCCCGCCAATGAATGGCTGGAAGCACTGCCAATAGGCAACGGGAGATTAGGCGCCATGATTTTTGGAGGAGTAAAGGAAGATCAAATCCAGCTAAATGAGGAAAGCCTTTGGGCAGGTATGCCGGAAGATCCTTACCCCGAAGATGTCCGCAAGCATTATGCTGCCTTTCAGGAATTGAATATGGAAGGTAAATACGAAGAAGCCTTAAATTATGGCATGGAACATTTGGCCGTATCGCCTACTTCCATTCGGTCCTATGAACCCCTTGGAGAATTGCACATTACTTTTGACCATCAAAAATCTCCTGAAAATTACCGAAGGACGCTAGACATGGAAACGGGCATGGTCACTTCAACCTACACTATTGATGGGAAAAGATACCTGCGGGAAGCATTTTCTTCCGACAAATACGACGTGATCTTTTATCGTTTTGAGAGTTTGGATGGAGAGCCGGTAAACAGTACTATTCGTTTTGATCGGGAAAAAGACATTGTTCAAAGCATAGGTGAAGGTGAGATACTTATTGTAGATGGTCAGGTATTTGACGACCCTGACGGCTATGATGACAATGTCGACGGCTCAGGTGAAACCGGATTACACATGAAATTCGCTTCCCAAATAACGGCTACTTTGGACGATGGCAGCATCAGTGGAAATGAGAATACCCTCAAGATCAAAAACAGCACAGGGTATACCGTTATTGTCAGTGCAGCGACGGATTATAATTTAGCCAAGCTGAACTTTGACAGAAACATTGATGCAAAAGACAAGTCTTTAAAATCATTAAAAGGAGCCCTGGAAACAGCTTATAAAACAGCTAAAAAGGCACATACTGCAGCCCACAGTGCAATGTTTAACCGGGTAGCGCTATCTTTAGGAAGTCCACTTCAGGACACCATTCCTACTGACAAAAGACTAGATCAGGTGCGAGAAGGTACCAATGACAACCACATTACGGAATTGTTTTTTCAATACGGCAGGTATCTTTTGATGGGCAGTTCTGTCAACAGAGCCAACCTACCTGCCAACTTGCAGGGTATCTGGAACAAGGAGATGTGGGCTCCCTGGGAATCGGATTTCCACCTGAACATCAACTTACAAATGAACTACTGGCCTGCTGATCAGACCAACTTATCCGAGGCCTTTGTTCCATTGTCAAATTTCATAGTGCAACTGGCGAAAAATGGGGAGACAACTGCAGAAAAATTTATTGGATCCTCCGGCTGGATGGCACACCATGTTAGCAATCCTTTTGGAAGAACTACTCCATCAGGATCCACCAAGGACTCTCAAATGACCAATGGCTATTCCAACCCACTTGCCGGAGCATGGATGTCCCTCTCCTTATGGAGGCATTATGAGTTCACGCAAGACCAGGAGTATTTAAAGGAGACAGCTTATCCTGTCCTGGCTGGTGCAGCACAATTTATTTTGGACTTCCTGAAGGAGAATGAAAAAGGTGAATTGGTCACTTCCCCTTCTTACTCACCGGAAAATGCCTATATAGATCCAAAAACAGGTAAAGCCACAAGAAACACAACTGCTGCCAGCATGGACATCCAAATCATCAATGACATCTTCAATGCCTGCTTGAAAGCAGAGGAAATCATTGGAGACGAGCAATTGACTGCAGCCATAGAAAAAGCATCCAACAAATTACCACCGATCAAAATCGGGAAAAACGGCACCCTTCAGGAATGGTATGAAGACTATGAAGAAGTGGAACCTGGCCACCGACACATGTCTCATTTGTATGCCTTGTATCCTTCCAACCAAATCACAAAGGCTACTCCTGAATTATTTAAAGCAGCAGAGAAAACCATTGAAAGGCGATTGACATACGGTGGCGCCGGACAGACGGGCTGGAGCAGGGCATGGATCATCAATTTCTTTGCGCGCTTGCAAAAGGGAGAAGAAGGACTTGAACATATCCATGAGATGATGGCCACTCAATTGTCTCCCAATATGTTTGACTTGCTGGGTAAAATTTTCCAGATCGAAGGCAACTTTGGCGCAACCGCAGGCATAGCCGAAATGCTAGTACAGTCACATGAAAAAGGAATCATCCGATTGTTACCAGCCCTACCTAAAGCCTGGAACACAGGTGAAGTAAAAGGACTGAAGGCCAGGGGCAACTTTGAAATAAGCATGGAATGGGAAGATGGTAAACTTAAAAAAGCAGCGATTCTGTCCATTTCCGGTGGAAAGACCAAGGTTGTATGTCAGGGCAAGGAATGGGAAATAGACCTGGAAAAAGGAGCTTCACAGGTCCTTTTATAAATTTTAATAAAATGGTTAGACCTGGAGGGGGATAGCTTCAGCCCCACAGGCAACAGCCTGTGAGACTTTTTGAATGCATAAAGAAGCCTGAAGGACTTCAACAATAATAACCAAGTGGTTTCACCCCAGGGAAATCGGTATATATTGCCAAAACCATAACGTCACTTTCCTAGATAAAAACCAAATTCTAATCAATACGGAAAACAAAAACCCCGACAGGGGTGAAATGATTATAGCCGGTGGCCTCAGCCACCGGATTAGTGAATAAAACACTAATTGATTTTGGCGGCATTGTTGCTTTTTTTTTCTGCAACAATACTGACAAAATCATAACGTCAATTTCCTACCGTGATCGTGCATTATTTCATTTGTCCTCACCTAGCCCCAACAGGGCGAAATATCTCAGTCACGGGTACCAGCCAGTGAGACGTCATTTTAGAACACATCAAGAAGCCTGAAGGGCTTCAACAACAATAACCGTGTGGTGTCAACCCACGGTAAACGGAATATACCGCCAATTGATTTTGGCGGCATTGTTGCTATTTTTCTGCAACAATGCTGACAAAATCACAACGTCAATTTCCTAACCTGATCGCGCATTATTTCAAATGACCTCACCAAGCCCTGACGGGGCGCAATATATTAGCCAAGGGTGTCAGCACTTGGTGAAAAACGGTAGACACACCTTGATTTTGGCGGTATTGTTGATTTTTTTCTGCAACAATGCTGACAAAATCACAACGTCAATTTCCCAAATAAAAACCAAATCCTAATCAATACGGAAAACAAAAACCCCGACAGGGGTGAAATGATTATAGCCGGTGGCCTCAGCCACCGGATTAGTGAATAAAACACTAATCGATTATGGCGGCATTGTTGCTATTTTTCTGCAACAATGCTGACAAAATCATAACCTCTGAGATAGCTAAACGTTTCTTATTGGAATTTTCAGATTAATCTAACCCATACAATCCTCATTGCAAAAAACCTAAAACCATGGACACCGAAACAAACAAAAAAAACGCCATCAGCTTTTACAAAACGGCCTACCTCGGAAAGCCAAAAGAGGCGATAGAAAAATATGTGGGTAAGGAATACATTCAACACAACCCCGCAGTAGCCAATGGCACCCAGGGTTTTATTGATTATTTTGATAAAATGCAGCGAGAATACCCCAAAAAATCCATCGAATTTTTACGTTGCATCGCAGAAAGTGACTTGGTGGCCCTTCATACCCGGCAAATCTGGCCAGGAAATGACCAATACGTCACCATGGACTTTTTCAGATTTGATGAAGCCGGTAAAATCTGCGAACACTGGGATGCCATCCAACAAGTACCTACCGATGCAGCCAATAACAATGGCATGTTTTAGTTACGGTAATTGAATATTTCATGTCTTTATAAATTCCCTTAAAATAGGAAGGAGTAGATGCAATCTACTCCTAGCAGGCTTAACAAGCTATTCGAATAATCTTAACCAATTGAATTACAATCTTATCTGTTTGGCTTTTTTCCCAATCATTACCTGATAGGCATCTTTCATTTCATCCGTAAGAAAGCTTTTTTCCACAAACGCATGCCATTTAGGTATCGCTTTTTTGAAACGTTGGAAGATGTTATCGAAAGCTTTTTGATCAATTTCAAACCTAGCCATAGCTGCTTCAAAATCCTTGCGAGTTATTTTCTTTTTCTTACCATTTAGGGTAAGTGCTAATTCTTCGCTATCTCCTTCAACAACCAATTGAGCTGCTATCATGTCGTAAGCAGGGCTCAGGTTGTACCCCTTTTCCGGATCCTTCAACAGGGAGAAGTTTTTCAGGTGCATGTCGTTGTTGCCGGTAAGGTAGCAAAACACCACCTGCTCAAAAAAGTTGATGATATCAAATCCAGGATTGTTCGAAAACTGAACCAATGCTTTTCCAATCTGTTCATAAGAACCACGATATTTTGATTCTGTTAACCGATCGGTCAATTGACACATGTCTTCCATGTGGAATTTTCGTTTTCCTTTTCTATCTATTCGTTTGGTAATGTAAGAAAGCTCACCTGACTTTAACCGTATCAGAGAATGCGGGACCGTCCTAATACCTGCTATAGCTGCCAGATGCATCGTGAGATCTTCAAGCTCCGGCAAACTTTTGTAATGCTCACTTGGTGGTTTCAAAATGTATTCTCCCCAAAAATCCATAATAGTCAGTTTTTGAGGCTTATCTTTTTCATCCATGGTTTGTAGCCCTAGGGAGAGTTTTGCTTGGACTCCGGGCACAGTCGATTGACTCTGTATGATCTTTTCAGCCAGTTCCAACATCTGATCATTTGTATATACTAATAGGGGAGGAAGAGGCTTACCGAAAATTTTCTTGCTGCATTTTGAGTGAAAATCTATTTCGCCTCCATCCAGTTTCTGGTAACAGTATAAACAGTTTCTCTTACTCATTTTCATTGTCCTCTTCTATGGATTGAATGCTCACTGCACCTATGCAGTCCTGACATGTTTTAAGTAACAAACCCATTCGATCACGGGCATTTAGTTTCCAGTTTTTTTCAGCGATCTCCAATAACCACCCTTCCGGTATCAAACCGTCAAAAAAGGGGAAAAGCACTTTATCCTTAAAAGGTTTTTCCTGCAGCGGAAGTGTCAAACTTACGGGCTCTGCATTGTCCTTTTTCAGATAATCATTACTGTATTGAAAATGATATCCTTCCTCATCCTCTTTAAGGATTCCAGCCCAATTATTATACATAAAAACTTTAGCCTTTCTCATGAATCAGTTTATTTCGGTTCATTGGCACTGGCCCAAGTTCAAAACCAAACAATACCAGTACCTGGTTAACTTTATCCATTTGAAGGGAAGGTTTATCACGTTCTAGTTCGCGTACAAAACGCAACCCTACGCCAGCTTTATCTGCCAGCTCTTTCTGGGTTAGCCCTAAGTCCTTTCTTTTTTCTTTTACAAACCTGCTTAATAGAAGTGCAATTGAGTGATTTCCAGAATTCATTCGTATATTATTACCCGTTCGGGTATAAATATACGATAATTAGGTAATAATATACCCGATAGGGTATGAATTGTGTTATTAACTAATTTTTATACCCGATAGGGTATAATTAATAAATTGCAGAACTACTTCTTAATATTTATTTGGCTAAATATTATAATGCTACTACGGGCAAATCATAATAGTAGATGATCGTTACAACTGTAATCAAAACACAGCGGAATTTTTTCAGATTTGATGAAGCCGGAAAAATCTGCGAACACTGGGATGCCATCCAGCAGGTACCTACCGATGCAGCCAATAACAATAGCCTGTTTTAGTTGCGGTAATTGAATATTTCATGTCTTTATAAATTTCCTTAAAATAGGAAGGAGTAGATGCAATCTACTCCTAGCAAGGGTAATAATATACCCGATAGGGTATGAATTGTGTTATTAACCAATTTTTATACCCGATAGGGTATAATTAACAAGTTGCAGAACTACTTCTTAATATTTATTTGGCTAAATATTATAATGCTACTACGGGCAAATCATAAAAGTTGATGATCGTTACAACTGTAATCAAAACACAGCGGAATTTTTTCAGATTTGATGGGGCTGGAAAAATCTGCGAACACTGGGATGCCATCCAGCAGGTACCTACCGATGCAGCCAATAACAATAGCAGGTTTTAGTTGCGGTAATTAATATTTAATTTCTTTATAAATTCCCTTTAAATACGAAGGAGTAGATGCAATCTACTCCTAGCAAGTGACAGTAAGGCATCTTTTTCAACAAGGATTGACCTAGCATCAAATCTGTTTAAATTAACATGCTTAATCTGGGATTTTGAAAGCAACAACATTTGGTTCCTCATCGATGCTGACCCCATATATTATTCCGTTTACTTCATCTACGGTAAAGCTTGTCAGAGGATAGTCTAAGGTATAATGCCTTACTATATTTCCCTGATAATCAAAAACGAACATTCTGTTCAGTTTGTCTGGATCACTAATATTCCTGAAGCTCTTCCCCAAATGGAGTCCATATATTAATTTTTCTCCCGCAAAGCTATCCAAATATTTTACGGTAAGTGTCTTAATATTCATAGCCGCCATGGGATATCCCATACTATAGTCTACCTCAAATTCGGGAACTTCATCTACAGGCCCTCTAATGGAAAGTATCTTTCCTGATGCTTTATCCAATACATCGATAAAATCTCGTCTTGATCCGGCAGATATAAATTTACGTTTATCAGGTGAGGCCTTTATTCTTCCCTGATGGATACTACTGATCACATTGTAGGGAATGTCTTTTCTTTCGAACATGCTGTCCCATTTACCATAGGTAGCCAAAGTATCCCCATTTAGAGAAACCTCAAAAAATTTATCATTACCGTCCACCATCGTAACCAATAAGCTAGTATCTGAAGCCCAAGTTAAATCCATTACATAATGAAAAATTTCTCCCAATCTCAACTGGCTATCTGCCAATTTAGAAGTATCTCCGGTAACTGAGTACTTCGAAAAAATAGTTTGTTCTAAATCATAGCACCAGAAGCTTTCCTTTTCAGAGGCATTCTCTAGTTTAGATACCATAGTTGCTTCTCTCGGACCAAGACCATTTTTCCCAGTGCTACGAATGTACTTCTCGGATTTAATGTCAAGGATATGCAAAAGATTATCATTGGTCTTTTCACTTACCACTAAGTAATCCCCTAAACACAAAATATATCTAGGATTTATGATGTTAGGGAAATTGTATTTCTTCCCTCTTAGCGCAATCGGATCAGGAAGGTCTTCCTCATCAAAAACCACTATTGCTTCCTTGCCTTTTTCCTCAGCTGAGGGAGAACAGCCTAAGCCAAATACTAGAAACACAATGAAAGTCAGAAAATTATTGTTCATAATACCTAGAGGTTAAAGTCAAAAACCACCACGCCAGGATCTATATCAGTAGTGATTCCAAAAATTCGCTGGCGCTCTTCGTCAACTGTAAAGGACTTTATAGGAGTATTCAATTTAAAAACGGTTTTGATATTTCCTAAAAGATCAAAGACAAACAGATTCGTTTCTCCCCTTCCTTGCGCCATAATTTCACTGTCCGTTTTTCCTGAATAGAGGCCAAAAACATGATCCTTACCTAAAAATGCATCCATATAGGCCAAAGGATGATCCGAAGTAATAACGGCTCCCGCATCTACTGCCTCGAATTCCGGTATAGCATTTTCGGGACCATTTATTTCAATGATCTCCCCACTTTCCTTATCCAAAATTTCCAAATGGTCTCTGAAAATGCTGGCTTTGATGAATTTACCTGCAATTGGGTCTCCAATTAATTTCCCCTGATGCAGATCTGCTATGACATGGTCTTCAAAATCTCCAGGAACCAAACCTTTCCACTTACCAAAGCCTTTAAGCCATGTTCCATCGGTATTGAATTCTACAAACTTGTCCTCACCATGAGCTAGAAAAGTCATAAACGTACTGTCAGAAGCCCAGGTAATGCCCATGGCCAGGTAGAACGCTTCTTTTTGTCGCACCTGAGTTAAGGCTTTGGCATCAATTACATTATCCAGCCCATATTCCGAAAAAAGCTTTCCTTCCAAACTATGTACCCAAAAGGTGTTCGGGTCAAGCCCTCCTTCAAGATTCCATGCCTTAGGCATTTCTCCAGGTCCATAGCCAACTGCACCAGTTGGGAAAAGATATTCCAAACTGTTCCCATCCAAAACATGGACAAAACTATCCCCTGGAGCTGATTCAATGATTAACAACTTGTCGTTTTTATAAAGAAGTCTACTGGGCATTTTCAATTCCTCGATAAAATACTTTTTACCAAAAAGCTCCTTTTCAAGTGAAGAGATGGAATCCCAAGTAAATGACTTTTTATTGGTATTGCCACTATTCCTACTGCAACTGCAAAATACAGTTGCCCAGATAAAGCAAATAATTACAAGGGAAAAATTACATTTTAACCTTGAACGAAAGCGCCCGTTTTTAGTGGCAACTTTTCTATTTAAGAAATCAACCTTTTTCATTTCACTCACAGCTGATTACATCTTTTACAATTCCCCTAAACACAAACAAAGAATCAAGAATTCAATTTTTACTCCCCATTGGGAAAGGCATCTTTCAAGGTTAGCGTAGCTAAGGCCTCCTGAACCTCCTCATAATAGTGCTCATATAGGTCGCAGCTACCAAAGACGGTTTGAATTATCCTTCCCTCTTTTGTAAAGATGGTAACCTCGCTTTGGCGAGTATATTTAACACCTTTGGAATCAACTAGCTGGTTGGCATAATTTAACCTATAACCTTTAGATTTTTCATCACCACCTATTTCTTTTACCTTAAAGTAAATCAAACTTGAATTGGACCGATAATCAGCTACCATTTTATCCAAAAGGCTCCCTATATCCAAAGCCGCTTCTTTAGGAAATAAAATTCTTACCTGAAGTGAAGCATCTCCGCAAAAGGACTTCCCCTCCCGTTTTGGACTCCTGAAAGAATCATTGGTTAGGTACATGTTGTCTTTTTCATAGTAGTCTTTTTTCACTTCCCCTCTTACAGCAGTATAATTCCACCCTACTGGTAATTTCATTTTGTAATAATCGTTCTCAGCAATGATTTCACTATTAGGGTCGATAATCTGATCTTGCTTTTCGGGTTGTTTGTCTTTCTTTGGGGAAGTCCTTTTTTGGTTTTTACCGATTAGTGGATTGGGTCGCACACCATCTTTTAAATCATACTCGAAAAGTACACCTTCTTTAAAATAAGAAAATCCGTAGATTTTTTGCCGTTTTTCTGAAACAGCATAGCTAGTGAGGAATTGATCCATCGTATAACGTTCCAATAGGTTTCCTTCCCAATCCCAGATTTCCATATGGGGCCGGAATGTCTCAAATTCTTCCATTATCTCACTTTTAGGTTTACCTACAAACATCACATAAATATGATTTTCGGTAGCGTAAGGCTCTACCCAAAAAAGGTCCAACTCTTCACCAGAAACTGGTTTTTCAAGCGCTTCAACGCCTATTTCCTTCAATAATTCTCCCTTGGGATTATAAAACTTGATTTGATTTTGTGAAAAGTAAAATGCAGCCAACCTCCCGTCTCTAGGATTGATCACGGTTGATTTTCCGAAATCCTGATATAGGTTGCCTTGACCACTACCCTGGTTTGTAGATTGTTCGGGATACTTACCAAATGTGGCTACTTCTTTAGCACTAGGCAGGTGTACCATTTGGTATTCCGGCCCTCTCGGTATAGCATCAAAAATATCACAAATATAGGTGGAGTCATTGAGCATAAGCAGCCTGTTCACGGGGCCGGCATTGGAATTGAGTAGTTTCACACTTTCCCCCATAACTGCCCCCTCCTCTTCCATACTAATTTTTCTGAGCTTTGTACCAGAGACGACCACCATATCATCTCCCTTTTTTTGTAAGGAATTTACATTCACATAACTAAATTCATCAGGTCCTTCTCCTAGTTTACCAAAACTGTAAAGGAGGGAAAAGTCAGGCAAACTGAAGACCTTAAACAAGGATTCTTTGCCATTGTCTAGAATAACCGCCTTGTCAGGAAATACCAGTATTTTGGCGGGAATCAGCACAGTACTGTCCATCGCTATTTCTTTGGATATTAAGCTTCCTGAATCCGGGAGCTCACTGATCAACTTCTTTGAAGAATCATTGGATTGACAAGAAAGAAGAAAAAGAGCTGGAAGGAAAAGCGCGCTACTTAGACCGTAGTTTTTTAAATATTTGAACATTAAAAACCTGTTTTAAAATTTAAACCCTATGTATATAGTTCAATTAGAATGGGGATGCATACACATTTCATCAAACTCCAATTTCTTTAATTAAAGGGTTAATTTGTATAGCTTTTATACTTCACATTAATTGAAGGGACCCCGATGAGAAAAAACAACTCCAACTAATTTATTAAAAATTATTGATGTAGAAAATCAATAAGTGGTTTTATTACAAGGATTTAAAAATACCCAATTGCGAATTTCAGCCTTGAAGGGCTTAAGTAACTACAAGCACGGCTTTTCACCCTTGGACGACCCTCTATTCGATCAATCTTCTTAATAAGAAGGAGTAGATGCAATCTACTCCATGCAGGGGAATACCTCCTACTGATTTACTATCACCGGTGAGATCGTATAAGACTGATTTTGCAATTGCTTAATTAATCCACATTCGTACATCAAATGACTTAAGCCTACTGCAATGAAACAGTTGTTCATTTCAAGTAATTTGACAATGTCACTCATCCATTTATTATTCCTATCGGTTAGCAGTAAAATATTACTACAAGGCAGATTGAATTGATAATCGATTTTCATTTGGTTGTACCATTCTGTTTCCTTACAGTAGTTGTTATTTTGGCTCTTGATTTTTGCAATTATATTCGACAGCCTTCTTTTGTGAACCTTTTGTGGCATTCCTTCAACGTCTTTATTGATGAGTTCTATTTGCTCTTCCGTTGTTTCAAGACCAAACAGTTTTACATTATGCTCCTTGGCTTTTAGGGCTATATAATCATCTAAGGTACGGGAAGGATCAGTTTGGTCTTTTGACAGACAAACTTGTTGATTGAAATGCCTGTTCAGAAAAACATACATCTCTGTTGGTGTCATTTTATGAAAATTGGTTGGACTGAAAGCGAACAAATTTTGAACAAAAGTAAGCTCATCTTTTTTCAAGTATTTGGACCATTTGGTCTTGACTGTTCTCCTATTGATTATGTCTTCTGCCAAATGCCCTGAAATATTCAGGTTTTCTTTTATCAGCACTTCACAAGTTCCCAAAGCTTGGTGGACATTATATAAAGTGTCGAAGAAGGATTTTCCAAATGCATGGTGGGTACCAAAAAGATATGAAACCTTGTTCGAATGGCTAGAAGTGACTTTAAATAACACCGTATTTAAGGTGTCGGCACCTATTATATTTTCATCCTGAGCCCAAACAAATTGACAAGAAATAAGCTGAAGATAAAACAGCATGATGACTGTGCGACTCAATGTGCATCCCATATTACTTTTTTGTCATTATCTTCCTTTAGTAAAACCAAATAGGGCTTGGGTGTACTACCATCGAAAATCATTTTAGAAGAAAACAACAGCTTTTCATTGCCCAAAAAAGCTACCCAATGTGGTGTAAGAGGTGCTGCTTGTTGGTAGATGTTTTTTCTCCTTTTTGATTTTTCTACAAGTTCAAATGACCTTTTGCCCCAATACGCAAAAAGTAAGTTACCTTTACTGAAATCTGCATCAAATATTTGGTTTCTATTTAGGGGTGCCTCCTCCACTTCATCTTCTGTTAATTTGGGCCAATGTTCCAAAATAACACCGTTTTGTTGGGTTAAATAACAATCATTCTCAGTCAATATTAGAATGTTGTTGCTTTCTACTGCCCTTATTCTATTTATGGCTTGATCGAACTTAAAATAAGTTGAAGGTTCCCCCCCTTTTTTTAAACGATATATTTCAGGGTATTTACCAAATACCATTTGATTGTCGGCAAGCATAAAAAAACCACCTTCTCCAATTCGCCAATCGTCTTCAAACCAATCCCAAATAACTTTTGGTTTGGTATCGACTTTTGTTTTCAATACCCTAACCTCGAAACTTTGAGTTGCTTGCAGGTGCCTTCTTTCTATAATGTAAATCTCATCCCGATTATTAAAGAGCATATAATCACTTGCAGGAAATTCAGACTTGATAAATACTTCAGGTTTTGAACCCTTGTTCCAAATCATTACACATGCGCTGTGGTTTGGATCATCAATTGGACTGATATAGGACCAAAGCACAGTGTTTTTGACAGTGATCATATTTCCAGTTGGATGAGCAACTCCCCACTGTGAATGGATCAGCATCCACAATATTAAAACAATGGTATGGGATCTAACCAGATTCATTCACCAATTTATTTCCGATATTAACTATTGATAATTAAGACATTAACCTATATAAACATAGGGGAAATGAAAAAAATATCCAAATTATTTACTATCAAACCTAGACCAAGTAAATAAAGGAGAATTTAACCCGGATTATGTTATAGGATTTCTCCACCCTGACAGAAGTCAGGGGTAAAGCCTGTCCCGTGTTTATGGGAAGTGGTGTAATCGCAAGAAAATCAGGCTGTTTGGAGATTTTAGCATAGCACCGTTATGGTGAAATTGAAAACAGCAACGATTGGGTATTTTGAAGTGATTCCATCACGTAATAGAAGGTCTATTGCATATTTCGGGTTTAAAAATTGACTTGACCAATAAAATATAATACGGCATTGCCTGACCAAAAAAAATACCTGACTTAAAGCCAGGCATTTTCTACTAAAAAAACTTTAATGTTTAATTATTTCGCATCTACAATTTCGCCAATTGGCTGACCAGTAGCTCCGCTAGGAAGTCTGGTTTTCAACATCATGGATAAAGTAGGCGCTATATCTGTAATGGTAGCATACCTGCTGCTGCTACCTGGTTTTACACCCCATCCGTAAAATACAATAGGCACATTGGTATCATAGGTATATCCGGTTCCGTGAGTAGTACCTTTGCTCGCATTGGCAAGCCATGCAGGCTCCATGATCACCATCACATCTCCTGAAGATTTGTGGTTGTAACCCATTTGTAACCTATGCTTAAATCCAGTAGTATACTCATACCTTCTTAAGTCATCTGCAATATAGGTCTCTTTAACGCCATCAAAGGTCAAAATAAAATCGGCTACTGCTCTTTGCATCTCTACAAGGGACAAGTCTTTTTCGATAACCAATTCTCTGTTTAGGAATATTTGCTGATTTGAAAAACTTGATATCCAACCACCTGCACCATATTTTTGATTGACAAAATCATTCAATTCGGCCATCATCGTTTTCGTGTCCAAACTTCCTGAAGTCACCATTCTTTCGCTTTTCATGTAGTTAACTACATCAGCAACACCATGATCGGCTGTAAGAAACACAAGGTATTCTCCTTTGCCTATTTCTTTGTCCAGGTAGTCAAAAAATCTGGCCAAATCCCTGTCTAATCGAAGGTAATTGTCCTCAACTTCTATGGCTTGAGGACCAAATCTATGTCCTATATAATCAGGTGAAGAAAAGCTTACTGCTAGAAAATCAGTTTCTCCTCTATTCCCCAATTGCTCTCCTTCTATGGCTGCTAAAGCCATTTCAACAGTAAAGGTATTTCCAAAAGGGGTAGAACTGATCATTCCCAAACCGCCATTGTCCTTCTGTAATTTTTTTAAATCATAAGGAAAAGTAGGTCTGTCTTTGCCTTTAAAAGGAGATTCAAATTCGTTGTCATCGGCAGCTCCCTGTATATAAGTTTCTATTGGGAAAAGTGTTTCCCAGGTCTGATCCAGGTATTTGGATACAAGTTTTCTATTGTTGAATTCTTTCACCCAAGAAGGCAATTCTTCGTAGTAATAACTGGAAGTCATAAAACCACCTGTCTTGCTGTCATACCAATAGGCATCTCCCAGGTGACCAGCAGGTAAGGCTGCGCCTCTGTCCTTAATCGCTACCCCTACTACTTTAGAACGTTTTCCGGTAGCAAATCTTAATTCATCTGTAATGGTGCTACTCAATAAGTTTTTAGGAGAGATTTCCCCACTGCTTTCACTCCCTCCTACAGCTGTAACATCCTGGTCTTCTGCACAGTAAATGTCAGAATCCGTCGCACGGATGTACCAGTTATTGCCTATAATACCATGGGTTGCAGGGGTAGTTCCTGTATAAACTGAAGCATGACCAGGTCCGGTATAAGTAGGAATATAATTGTAATGACCATTCTGCATCATAAATCCATCATGCATCAATCGCTTTAATCCACCTTCAACATACCTGTCGTGAAATCTGTAGAAATATTCCTGTCGCATTTGATCCACAACAATTCCTACCACTAACTTAGGTCGCTCTACTTCCCTTGCGGAATATTCTTGAGCAAAACTGAATTGGGAAAACAATAAGCATCCCAAGATTATCAATCTTTTCATATGGTCTATAATTTAAAATTTCGCCTGTAAATATACCTTTTTGCAAACCTAATGAGGGAAAACAATATCATTAATGATCAAAATTGGGATAAACGGAAGATAAAAGTTTTAAACCTTGATAATTAGTCCTTGTTCTTCAAGTCCCCATTTTTTATGGATTTGATAAACTGCGCCCAGGCAAATGGGTTTAACAATGGCATAGGCCTTGGTCCGTAACGGTCCATTGTTTGTTGGGTTTGTTGGTTGGTAAATTGCCTGAAATTTTCATTGCCTGAAGCTGGCATATCTGCTGCCCAACGCAATAGTAATTGAGGACTTAAATTACCCCTATTTAAAGGTGGTGCAGCATCTATATTGACTGCCAATATTGCATTTTTAAATTCTTCTTCTGTAGGGTAAGGCATTACTTGCACCTCTTGAAGCGCTATTTCATCCTGAACCATGGTGAGAATATAACTCACATCATCCTTTTCTATGTCTTCAGGAATCTTAATACTTTGTCTTTTCAAGCCAATATAGGAAAACACAATGCTATCGCCTGCAACGACAGGCATAGAGAAATAACCAAAACGGTTACTACTGGTTCCCCTACCTTTTCTTGGTACATAAATATTTACACCAGGAATAGCGGTGGTACTATCGGCATTCAGGATTACACCTGAAAACTGAATGACTTTTCTTTCCTGAGTTTCTTGTGAAAAACCATCATTAGCATTTCCAAAAAAACCTATACAAACAACAATTAATATGATTAGCCTTTGTCTCACATTTACAATTTTACATTGGGCAATTCCCTTGAAATTTTGACAAGAAAATTTCGACATTTTTAAATAAGGTCATTGATTTCACGATATTAAGTGAATTACTTTTGAATTCATTATCTTCAAACCGATTTATTTGTTAAAGTTAATTAAATGCGGTTAAAAAACATAAGTTTAAACTACGGAATGCGTGTCTTTAAAGCCCTTTCCGAGGAGTCAAGGGTCCGTATTCTACATTTGCTCATGCAAAACAAGGAATTATGTATATCAGACCTTGAACACATTTTAGAATTCACCCAGACCAAAACAAGTCGACATGTAACTTATTTAAAAAATGCAGGTTTAATTGGCAGCAAAAAAAAGGACCAATGGACCTTTTATTATGTTCTGGACGAGGCGCATGAAATTTTAAATCAAATTTTAAAATTTATTAAAAAAGATCAAAACCTTGTCCGTGATCAGGAGGTTTATGAAATATTGTATTCCAACAGAGAGCTGGCTATCAATAAATTTGAGAACAATCCTTATAGAAAATAATATAAAGTGAAAAAATACACCCACCTGCTTTTTGATCTCGACCATACCCTATGGGATTATGACAGCAATGTCAGGGATTCATTGTCAGAATTATTTACCGATTATGACTTAGGGAATTTAGGCAATCCTGATTTCGAATTGTTTTTTGAAGCCTTTCAAGCAACCAATCATATCCTTTGGGAGCAATTCAATAAGGGGCTGATAGACAAAGATGAACTCAGGGCCATGCGTTTCAAAAAGGTTTTCAGCAGCGCAAAACTTCCAATATCCGAAATACCCAAAGATCTTGAGGAGCAGTTTATTTTAAGAACTTCCTCCAAACCCAAGGTAATGGATCATGCTTTCGAAACATTGGACTATCTGAAAACCATGTATCAATTGCATATTATCACCAATGGATTTAACCTGAGCCAGTACAACAAACTCAAATCTTCAAAATTGGACACTTATTTTGACCTGGTAGTAACTTCTGAAAATTCGGGATTTAGAAAACCCGACAAAAGAATATTCGATCATGCCCTTCTTCATTTAAAAGCTGATGCAAAGCATTGCTTAATGATTGGAGACAATCCACTTTCAGACATTCAAGGGGCTCAAAATGCCAAAATTGATCAGGTTTTTTACAACCCTTTAAAAACCGAGAGCACGATCAGCCCCACTTTTACTATAAATCACTTGTCTGAACTCACTACAATTCTGTAAACAATTCAATTCTGCTAAGCCATCGATATTTTGTATATTTGAGTTATAAGTAGATTGAAAATTAAAACACCATACTATTATGCTAAAAGGCTTTTTTAATGTACCAGAACCAAGCAACGAACCCGTCAGAAATTATGCTCCGGGATCCAAGGAGAGGGGTTCTTTACAGGCTGCCTTAAAAGCAGCCCGTGATCAGGTAGTAGATATCCCGATGTACATCGGAAGTGAAGAAGTAAAGACCGGAAAGACTACCGCTATCTACCCTCCACATGACAGACAGCACCAAATAGGACAATTTCATTCCGGAGACAAAGGACATGTTACCCAAGCCATAAATGCAGCACTAGGTGCTAAACCTGCCTGGGAAAATATGCAATGGGAACAAAGAGCAGCTATATTTTTAAAAATCGCAGATCTCCTTGCAGGGCCCTATCGGGATAAAATCAATGCAGCAACCATGCTGGGGCAATCCAAAAATGCCTACCAGGCAGAAATTGATGCTGCCTGTGAATTGATAGATTTCCTAAGGTTTAATGTCAAATTCATGACAGAAATCTATGCCCAACAACCTCCAATAAGCGGAGAGGGTATATGGAACAGATTGGAGCAAAGACCTTTGGAAGGGTTTGTGTTTGCCATTACGCCTTTTAACTTTACAGCGATAGCAGGAAACCTGCCAACCGCCCCAGCAATGATGGGCAATACGGTCGTATGGAAACCAGCCGAAACTCAAATTTACTCCGCCAAGGTATTGATGGAGGTTTTTAAGGAAGCAGGTTTACCAGATGGTGTGATCAACTTGATCTACGTGGACGGACCTGATGCAGGTGATGTGGTTTTTTCACATCCGGATTTTGCGGGACTTCATTTCACTGGGTCTACCGGAGTGTTCCAATCCCTATGGAAGCTTATTGGGAACAACATCTCCAAGTACAAAACCTATCCTAGAATAGTCGGAGAGACAGGCGGAAAGGACTTTGTAATTGCGCATAAATCTGCTGATCCTAAAGCACTGGCCACAGCATTGAGCCGTGGAGCTTTTGAGTTTCAAGGACAGAAATGTAGTGCAGCCTCCAGGGCTTATATCCCATCTAATCTTTGGGAATTGGTAAAAGAATATTTATTAGCAGATCTTTCCTCTATGAAAATGGGGGGAACAGAAGACTTTGGTAATTTCATCAATGCGGTAATAGATGAAAAAGCCTTTGATAAAATAAGTGCTTATATAGCGGCAGCGAAAACTGCTCCGAATGTAGAAATACTTGCTGGTGGGAATTGTGATAAAACCAAAGGTTTTTTTATTGAACCTACCGTAATCTTAGTACAAGATCCTATGTACAAGACCATGGTGGAAGAGATTTTCGGTCCTGTTCTTACAATCTATGTTTATCAGGCCAATCATTTTGAAGAAGCACTGGAGTTGGTGGACCAAAGTTCTCCCTATGCCCTCACCGGAGCGATCTTCTCCAAAGACAGGTATGCTGTAGAAATGGCCACTATCAAACTTCGACACGCTGCAGGTAACTTCTACATCAATGACAAGCCTACAGGCGCCGTAGTGGGCCAGCAACCCTTTGGTGGATCCAGGGCTTCCGGAACCAATGACAAAGCCGGATCTTTGATCAATTTACTCCGTTGGGTCTCACCAAGGACAATTAAAGAAACCTTTGTCAGTGCTACAGATTATAGGTATCCATTCCTGGGATCAGACAAATAAAACATAAAGAAAAGGCATTACTTGTAAATAAAGTAATGCCTTTTCTTTACCATATTCTTTTAAGCGAATAAAGTTTGTTCTCTACTTCAAAGCCATCTAATAAAAGGTTGGTATAAGCATGTTCTGGAAACACCAATGCCGTCATTGCAAGGGCTCCATCATTGACAAATACTTCGACAGAGGACCTGTCCAATAATATCCTTACCTCATTAATCTTAAGTTCATTAAGTGGGGCCGTCATGACCGAAGCAAAACCTTCCTTGAAGTTGGTAAGACCTGAGTTGGTTCTGTCAATAAATAACTCATCCTCCTTTTTTCCGATAACCAGAATTTCCCCGAAGTCATTTTCAAAGGTAGCTGAGAAATCACCTGCTTTTGGTTTAAGGGAAACTTCTAACAATTCATTTTCAAGTGCAATTTCTTCGCCTTCTATAGCTAAGGTCTGATCCCTTAATTGCTCCAACTCTTTCACCGGATTAGAGGCGAGCCATAGTTCTTCCCCTTCCCTGTACAAGGACAAAGTTCTTGGCAAAGTCATTGCTGAACGCCAAACTTCGGTAGGCACCACTTGCGCGTAGTCCCAATTGCTCATCCAACCGATAAATAGCTTACGCCCATCCGAATCAGGGACATTGGACCAGGTCACACCAGCATAATTGTCTGTCCCATGATCTAACCATTTTATTTCTTCCTGATTGGTGGTAAAGGTTTCTCCATCAAAATCCCCGACAAAATACTGCGTCGCTGATCCTCCGTTAGGCCCACCTGGGTTAATACTCACCAATAACACCCATTTTTCCTCCCCCTCTGGCGATTGCAAAGGAAATAGGTCCGGACATTCCCAAACCCCTCCATAAGCAGCCCAATCAGGGTTAAAATCGCTTTCATGGGTCCATTCCAAAAGGTTTGGTGATGAATAAAAGCTTATTTTGTCCTTTACCGCCAATGACATTATCCAAGCTGTCTTGCCTTCAATCTCGACCTTAGTCACTTTAGGATCTCTGAAATCCTTAATCCCAGGATTGGCAAGAACTGGGTTTCCGCTAAATTTATCCCACGAAACACCATCATCCAGACTGTAGGCAATTCCTTGGGTCTGAAAATCAATCCTACCGGCATCTCCTTTTACATTATCATGATAAGTGTAGATGGCAACTAAAGGTGGGTTTTCGGCTGTACCCAAGCCGCTGCTATTTTCACTATCAAGAACAGCAGAACCGGAAAAGATCCAACCGAGGCTATCCGGAGCTATGGCAACAGGTAAGTTTTTCCATTCAACAAGATTTTTGGAAGTTGCATGTCCCCAATGCATGGGTCCCCAGACATTGCTATCTGGATAGTATTGGTAAAAAAGATGGTATTCGCCTTTATGAAAAACCATGCCATTGGGATCATTCATCCAATTGGCAGGAGGACTAAAGTGGAATTGAGGCCTGTGTGGCTCATTATAATCAGCAGAATTAGTCGTCTCTGCTACAACTTGCTCTTTAACCTTGGTTTGGCAGGAAAACCCGATTAATAAAATAAAAACCAATGCTAGAATCTGCTTTATTCCTTTCATAACAAATGTATTTAATTGATTAATCTATTTCATCTTGTTCTTTGACACCATGCAATACAATCCTAAAAGTTGTGCCTTTCCCTAGTTCTGAAGTATTGACGAATATTCTTCCATTGTGATACCCTTCCATTATTCTTTTGGCCAGTGTCAACCCTAAGCCCCAACCTCTTTTCCTGGTGGTAAACCCAGGATTAAAAACTTTGGTAAACATCTTTTTTTCTAAACCTTTCCCAGTATCAGAAATATCAACAAATACGAATTGTTCGCTTTCCTTCACAATATTGATTCGAATGGCCCCTTGCCCTTTCATGGCATCAACGGCATTTTTACATACATTTTCAATTACCCATTCAAACAATGACCTGTTCATCTGAGCATAGATATTTTCGGCATGAGAATTAAGTTCTATGCTGACTTTATTTGAGATCCTTGGTCTTAAATAATTAATGGCATCTCCGACTATTTGGTAAACGTTTTCTGGTTTAATCACAGGAGTACTTCCTATGTTACTAAACCGCTCTGTCACCATAGTCAATTTATTGATGTCCTTCTCTATTTCCAGAATGACTTCCTGGTTTTCATCATAGACAGGAGAGTTTTTGAGATAATCTATCCAAGCCATCAGGGATGCCAGTGGCGTACCAAGTTGGTGGGCAGTTTCCTTGGTCAAACCAGCCCATAACCTGTTTTGTTCAGCCACTTTACTTTGGTTAAAAAAGGCATAGGCCAAAAGGCTAAAGACCAAAATCACCGAAAGTTGAACATAAGGATAATATTGTAATCGTGTGAGAAGATCGGAATTTCTATAATAAATAAAAACATCATCCGAAAGGCTAATAGGCTCATAAAGTGCTTTCATGGATTCCAGTTCATCCAATAAATGAAGCCTTATCTCCTCCTCCGAACTATTTGGTGCAAAATTAATATTTTTATACTCGATAGGTTCTCCATCTGGGTTTACAGTAATCACCGGAATAGACTTATTCTCTTGGATAATCACCTGGAAGACAAAAGTTAGGTTGTCGGAATTTACGGAGGCATATTCTAAGGCTTCGGCATACAAATCTACCTGACGTTTTTCCCGAATTTTAAGCTCCTCTACCAGAGTATTGGTATAATATATTGATCCCAGGCCTATGACAAAGGAAAAAATAAATATGGCCCATTTTACTTTCTCCCTATTTTTATAAAGATCTAAGGAGGCTAGGTCTTGGAATTTTCTCTTCATTGCAAAATTTGGTGTTCCCGAACTTAAGTAAGTTCATAATGAGAAACAATATAAACCATGCATTATTGCCTAGAATGGAAGAAAATTCTATAACTAATAATCAAATAATGCATACAGATTAATAGGTCAACCCTAGTTTTGCTTCAACCATTTCCAAAGCACTTTATAGTTCACCTTCGAACCATGGACCAATATTCCTATCCTGTAGATTTTCCCTGCAAGCCAGGTGGTGGATAAAAAACCCGCCACCAATAGTGATATAGAAAGAGCCAATTCGTGCCATGGCACCCCAAAGCTCACCCTGCCCATCATTGCTACTGGAGAGGTAAAAGGAATAATGGAAAGCCAAAAAGAAACATTACTATTGGGATCGTCTAACACAAAAATAAACAACCCCATATAGGCTACCAATAAGGGAATTGTTACAGGAAACATGAACTGTTGCGCATCGGAAGGACTGTCTACAGCAGCTCCTATGGCTGCAAAAAAGGCTCCATATAACAGAAACCCGCCTACAAAATACACTAAAAATGTGAGGGTGATTTGTACAAAATCCAACCCCTGTACCATCTGCAATACTTCTAATAATTCAGGGTTACCTTCGACCGCAAACATTTCTTGCTGATTAGACATTTCCAGCATTTGCTGTTGGGGCATTTTCATGCCAAAATATCCCATGACTACGGAAGACACTGCACTGATCAATAGTATCCAAATCAGAAATTGGGTTAGCCCTACGGCTCCAATACCTATAATTTTACCCATCATCAGCTGGAAAGGCTTGAGTGAGGAAACCAAAATCTCGATAATCCTACTGGATTTTTCTTCTATCACTCCTTGCATAACCTGGTTGCCATACACAAAAATAAAGGTGTAAATCAGTATCCCCGCAAGAAAACCTATGGCATAATTCACTACTGAATTAGAAATACGTTCACCTCCAGCTTCACTAACAATAATCGTTTGTATATCGACATTCGTCTTATAAGAAGACAAAATCTCGGGATCAATCCCTGAAGCTTCAAGTCTAAAAGCTTCCACTTTCCTTTGCAACAGTAATTGCAAGCTGGTGATCATCGAAATAGGCGGCGTCTCTTCACTGTAAAAAACAACCCCTTTAGGATTTTCCAAATCCAGATCAGGAATATACAATAACCCAAACCTTGCTCCTTCTTGCACCAATAATTTGGCATCTTCTTGTCCTAAACCGCTATAAGAAAAGGAATACAACTCATCACTTTCTAAAAAAAACGAATTGTTTTCATCTACGACTTCTATCACTTTCCTGCTTTCACTTGTAGCATCAGACATTCCTATCCATAAAAATAGCCCTAGGATAGTAGGAAATACAAGGGGGGTAATAAGTGTAGCGAGAAGAAACGAACGTTTTTTTACTCTTGCTAAGTATTCTCTTTGGATAACTAAGAAGATTTTATTCGCCATGACTTTCATTGATTTTTTGAATGAATATCTCTTCTATGCTTGGAACAATTTCTTCAAAGCCAAGAATTTCTCCTTCGCACATAAGGGCTTTCAATACATCATTTGGTTTCTGCTCATTCAGCCTCAACTTAAATTCAAGAACCCCTTCAATTCTTTGTAAGTCTTCTCCAGGTGGCTCAAAATCCATACTTTCAGGAATCATTTTAACCCTAAAAACATTTGTTTTTGCTTGCTCTTTTATTGATTTTACGGTACCATCTAAAATTTTCTTTGACTGGTTGATCATAGCTATCTGATCGCAAAGCAACTCTACAGATTCCATTCTATGGGTAGACAAGACAATGGTCACCCCTTGATTTCTCAATTCAAGAATTTCATTTTTGATGATTTCAGCATTAACAGGGTCAAATCCAGAAAAAGGTTCATCCAAGATAAGTAAATCAGGACGATGGATGACGGTTGCTATGAATTGTACTTTCTGAGCCATCCCTTTAGACAAGTCCTGGATTTTCTTGTCTTTCCATTGGGTTAGACTGAGTTTTTCAAGCCAATCGGTAATTTTTTGTTTGGCCTCATTCTTCCGAAGGCCTTTAATTTGAGCAAAATACAACAATTGCTCCTTTACTTTCATCCCCTTATATAGGCCTCTTTCTTCGGGTAGGTAACCAATGTTCCGCACATGGTCCATCTTTAGAGGCTGCTCATTGATAAAAATTTCCCCGGAATCCCGGTCTATAATTTGATTGACAATCCTAATGAGCGTTGTTTTACCCGCGCCGTTGGGGCCCAATAATCCAAATATTTTTCCTTGACTTACAGAAAGGTCGAAATCTTTGAGTGCCACATGTGATCCATAGGATTTATTTAATGATCGAATGCTTAGTATTTCCAAATGAACAAAAGTTTAACAACTGGTTTGAAACTTTATTATGAACAGAAATCACCATCCAAAAATCTAACTATTCCAAAGATACGGAACCCACTGAAACATCTATTAGAAAGACCATCAGATTTTCGGCATCTTTGCTATAGCCCTTGCTCACATAGGTTTTATCAGCGATTTTTTTAAGATTGAAAGGCACTTTGGTCCTACACATTGCAGTTGATTTGATCTTGACCAGATAAGGTAAATCCTTGGGAGGTAGTTTTATATTTACTGAACCAGCACCTACCATTGTATGAATTTGAGAGGGGCCGGCCATGGTGTCATTAAAAGTTAAATTAACCGAACCGTAATTGACATCAAACATCAGTAACCGGGCATTGGAAAATTGCAGGTCATTGGCGTAAACGGAGCCCATATTGATCGCTACCGCAAGCGTATCCATACTAACCGAATTGGATACTTGGCTGGCATAATCTAAAAAAACGTCAGCTGAGGCTGTTTTGACAATGCAGTTTGAAACCGGAAGGTTTGAAAAATCTATCCAGGCTTTGCCTATCCCAAATTGAAAATGAAGATCGTAAAGGTAATTCGGATCCAAGCCGACCTCCCATTTGTGATCATAATCATCATCCCCACTGGAGAAAAGCCTATAGGATAAGTTTTTGCTTAAACTTTCAGATTCTACATTCTTATGTTCAAGTGAAGCATGAAGTACGCCATCTATAAGGCTGTGCGAAAAAGAAGGAAGAATATTTACCTTTCCAAGCTCAGCATCTACAAACAATGGGATTCCATGATAGGAACGACTTATATGAGACACTCCTTTATAACTAGAGAAATTAAGACTCACCAAATTGATGTCCTTTTGCTCAGTAACTTCAAAATGGCGCTGGATTTGCGCTTCGGATGAAATGACCACAAAAATGATTAAACAGATCGATATATTTAATTCCTTAAACATAGGGAATTAATACGATTGAAGACTGAAAAGGTTATCAAAAAGAAATGGCCGGCTTCCGGCCATTTCTTTTTAGAAAAATTCTTTAACTTTATCAAATATACTTTTCTCAGAATTCCCTGGATTTGGTTTGAAATTTTCAGAATCTCTAAGTGATTCCAGCTTTTCACGTTCCTCTGTACTTACTTCCTTAGGTGTCCACACATTTATATGTATCAATTGGTCACCTTTACCGTATCCATTAAGTTCTTTTATTCCTTTTCCTTTCAGTCTCAGAATTTTCCCTGCTTGGGTACCCGGCTCAATTTTGATTTTGACTTTACCATCTATGGTAGGTACTTCCAAAGAAACACCAAGGGCTACATCAATAAAACTCAGGTATAGATCGTAGACTACATTGTTCCCATCTCTTACCAATTCACTGTCCTCAATTTCTTCAATGAGAATCAATAAGTCACCAGGCACACCTCCAGGTATTTCATTTCCCTTGCTAGATAAGCTTAGTTGCATGCCTTCTGAAACTCCCGCCGGTATATTTATCGGGATTATTTCTTCTTTTATTACCAAACCATTGGCATTTGCATTGGGTGGTCTTTTATCGACAATCTGCCCACTGCCTTCACAGGTAGGACAAGTACTTGCTGATACCATCTGCCCCAGCATCGTATTGACTACTTTCTTTATTTGTCCCTGTCCCTGGCATGTAGAACAAGTTTTGAAAGTAACACCGTCTGCAATCATGTGACGCTTTACCTTTATTTTCTTCTCCACTCCTTGAGCGAGTTCTTTGAGGTTAAGCTTTAATTTGACACGAAGGTTCGTTCCTTTTCTGGTACGTCTGGAACTTCGTCCACCACCGCCAAAAAACGAATCAAAACCACCACCGCCACCGCCGCCGAAGATGTCCCCAAACTGAGAAAATATGTCATCCATATTCATTCCGCCGCCGCCATAGCCACTATTGCCACTGACACCTTGATGACCATACTTGTCGTATCGTTGTTTTTTCTCTGGATTACTTAACACCTCATATGCTTCCGCACCTTCCTTAAACTTGTCTTCTGAAGTAGGATCGTCCGGATTTTTATCTGGGTGAAATTTAATGGCCAATTTTCTGTAAGCCTTCTTTATTTCTTCAGGGCTGGCACTTCTTGCTACCCCCAGCACTTCGTAATAATCTCTCTTAGCCATAAGTTTTTAATTTCCTATTACCACTTTTGCAAATCGGACAACTTTTCCAGAAAGCATGTATCCTTTTTCTACAACATCTACAATTTTTCCTTTTAGATCCTCAGAGGGAGCAGGAATTTGAGTAATTGCCTCGTGATATTCTGCGTCAAATTTCTTTCCTATCAAATCATCCATAGGATCTAAACCTCTGGATTCTAGGGTCTTACTTAATTTATTATATATTAATTTGCTTCCCTCCTGGTCATTTCCTTCTACTTTAAATGACCTTTCAAAATCATCCAATATTGGAATAATTTCCTGAATAAGGCTCATGGAAGCGGTACTGATCATCTCCAGTTTTTCCTTTGCTGTTCTTCTCCTGAAATTGTCAAATTCGGAGTATAACCTGACATATTTATCTTTCAGTTCCAGGTTTTCCTTTGCCAAACTGTCCGATGCATCCTCTATATCCCTTATCTCTTCAGTCTCTAACTCTCCTTGGGATTCCTTGTTCAGATCTTCTTCATTATTAAGGTTTTCAACTGAATCTGTCTGATCCATACCTTGTTCCTTTTCTTCATTCACTTTATCTGTCATTATTCAATTCGTTTATCAACAATCAATCTCTCTTAAACAATTAACTTGCCATACTCTATAAATATGACATTCTGACATATTTACTGCAATGCCTTCCAAATCAAATCTTTAAGAGCTGGTAACTGAAAACCTGTAATTGAAGAGAAGAAGAGATATGGAATTCCTTCAGGTATTTCAGGTTTCAAGGCCTCCATGAGCTCCTCATCTAGCAAGTCTGATTTAGAGATGGCCAAAATTCGCTTTTTATCTAAAAGCTCTGGATTGTAACGTTTGATTTCATCCAATAATATAGCGTATTGCTCACCGATGTGATCGGCATCTGCGGGCACTAAAAACAGAAGGATGGAATTTCTCTCAATATGCCTGAGAAATCGTAGTCCCAATCCTTTGCCTTCGGCAGCTCCTTCTATTATACCAGGTATATCTGCCATAACAAAAGATTTTCCATCTCTATAATCCACCACACCTAAGTTAGGTATTAGTGTTGTAAAGGCATAGTCTGCAATTTCCGGCTTGGCAGCAGATACGCTCGCCAATAAAGTGGATTTTCCTGCATTTGGAAAACCTACCAACCCTACATCTGCCAAAAGCTTCAGTTCCATTATAATCCATTCCTCTATTCCTTCATCTCCAGGCTGAGCATAATGCGGTGCCTGATTGGTTGAAGTTTTGAAATGATCATTTCCCTGACCGCCTCTACCACCTTTTGTCAATATAAATTCCTGGCCATGTTCCGTGATTTCACACCTGAACTCACCAGTTTCTGCTACTTTTGCAACAGTGCCAATGGGCACTTCCAAAACAACATCATGGCCGTCGGAGCCTTTTCTTCTTCCACCTTCTCCATTATTCCCCTTGTCTGCAATGACATGTTTTTTGTATTTGAGATGAAGTAGTGTCCATAGTTGGGAATTTCCTCTCAGAATAATATGCCCCCCTCTTCCACCATCACCACCATCAGGTCCCCCTTTAGGAACATGTTTTTCTCTTCTGAAATGTACTGACCCACTTCCCCCTGCTCCTGATCGGGAGCAAAATTTCACGTAATCAATAAAATTGGATCCTGCCACAACTTTTACAGTTTAATATTCGGTACTTAAATTTTCATCCCTTAACATTCAACTTTTGGATGAAAAGAAAATGGCCAAGCTTGTAAGCTCAGCCATAAAATTATTTTGCAAAGATAGTGATTAATACTTATCTACCACAGCACAAATATTTTCGAAGATTTCATCTATGACACCAACGCCATGAATTCCGGATAATTTACCCTGATTTTTATAGTAGTTGGCGACTGGCAAGGTTTCTTCATTGTAAACCTTAATCCTATTTTTTATTTTTTCTTCATCCTGATCATCTGCCCTTCCTGAGGTCTTTCCTCTTTCCTTAAGGCGATTTTTCAATTCTTCTTCAGGAACTTCCAAAGCGATCATTCCAGAGATGGCTGTTCCTTTCTTTGTCAACAATTCGTCTAGCGCTTTAGCTTGAGCTACAGTACGAGGAAAGCCATCAAAAATAACGCCATTTGCATCCAATGAATCGTTGATCTTGTCTTCTACCATACCTATTACTACCTCGTCAGGTACAAGATTTCCTTCATCCATGTATTTGCGGGCCAACTTTCCTAACGCTGTGCCTTCACCCAAATGTTTTCTGAATAAGTCTCCAGTGGAAATGTGTTCAATATTGTACTTTTCTATCAACTTTTCACTTTGGGTCCCTTTACCTGCTCCGGGAGGGCCAAACAAAACGATATTTAACATAAGTGTAATTTTAATATAAATTAAGTGTTAATTTTTTTCAACAATTTGGTAAATATCTTTCAGGTTTCTCCCATGCCCTTGAAAATCCAGCCCATATCCAACTACGAAGAGGTCAGGGATTTCAAATCCAATATACTTGACCTTAACTGGCACCTTCAATGCGTCTGGTTTCAATAAGAGACTGACAATTTCAACACTGCTTGGTTGCTCATTGTTAATCATTTCCAGGAGGTGTACCATACTTGTACCAGTATCCACGATATCCTCCACAATAACGACATCTTTATCCTTAAGAGACTCCTCCAAACCTATTAATTCTCTGACTTTACCATCAGATTTTAATCCTGAATAGGAGGCTACCTTTATAAAACTGATAGACATATCCACTGTAATCTCCTTGCAAATATCAGACATAAACATAAAACTACCGTTCAAAACAGCTAAAAAGATAGGATTTTTTGTCTGATAATCACGATTTATGGAGTCAGCGAGTTCCTTCACCCTATTCAAAATGACTTTTTCTTTAAGATATGGTTCAAAAAATAAGTGTTTTAACTTAATCATTCTTACAAGTAAGTTTCCCAGGTGATGGATACCAAATACAAATATTCACCCTCTAAATAAGGACAAAATCAAATTCCTTACAAATATTGTAATAAATATTGATACAATTTAAACATACTCTCCATATCTGAAATGGCTACCTTTTCAATAGGAGTATGTGGATTTTCCTCTGGTGCACCAATAAAACACCAATCGATGGGATAAGGGCTCATTTGAATCTCTCTTCCATCACTTCCCCCATAAGCCTCTACTTCCAGCTGAAAAGGAATTCTTGCCTCGCGGGCACAATCGATAATTCTATTTACAAAAGTTTTTCGGGGTATAAAACTATCTCTCATTGAAATCACAGCCCCTTTGTCAAAATGAACGCCCTCGGTAACCCAGGTAACATCCGCTATTAATGCTTGTTTTACTTTCCAGTTGTCATATATGTATTTAATAAGGAAAGGGACTGAGCCTCCACCATGTTCTTCATAGGTACTAAATACCAGAATACCGTCTTCCAATGTATCACATAAGCGTAATAAGGTGTAAATCCCCAATCTATTGTCTAAAAATGCGGCTTGAAGAAACCCATCTTTTACTGTGACTTCTTGTTCGAATGAAAGAAGGGTCCCCGTTTCAATTTTTCTTGGAAAATCATGAAAAACGTTGCCATTAATTTCTCTGGCTTTACACCTTATAGGACCAGCCTCATCACTCCCCACCAACCACACACCATCCAAGAGCTCTGGGCCACCAATAGGCACGAGTTGATTTTCGTATCTGGCCGTAAAACCAACCGTATCCATGTGCGCAAACACAGCAGTTCGAGGCTTACCAAAAACAAGGATTATATTGTCATGAAATCCCTCTCCATGGTGGATTTCCGGAGTTACTTTCCACGTGGATTTGTGTTCAATTATATAATGAAGGATAAAAGCTGAAATCCTAGACTCATCTCCTGAGACGCTATCTAGATGAAGAATTTCTTTTAATAATTTTGTGAATGGCATAGTTTATGTTAATTATTTTTTTAAATTTCGGGATCAAATTAGTTTTTATTGAAACAATTGAGATAGATGTTTAAAGTTCCCGTAAATTAATATACATTTGTATCATAAACCGAGTAAAAATCTAATACCAATCAAAATCATTTAAAACACTGAATGTTGTAAAAAATTTTTTATCATGAAAAAAATAATACTATCAACACTACTAGTTGGTGCTTTAGCTGTAGGTGCTAATGCTCAAGACGACTTCAACAAATGGTCTGTAGAGGTTAACGGGGGGTTCAATAAACCAATGGCTCCAATTACGCCAGGTTATTTCTCTCCTACGTTAAACCTTGGTCATGCCGATCTTGGTGTCAGGTATATGTTTAATGAAAAATTTGGAACCAAATTAGATTTTGGTTTCGGTAGCTTTAAAAACGCTAGCGACACGCCTGATTTCTCTACAAATTACTACCGACTGAACCTACAAGGAGTTGCCAATATTGGCAGAATAATGAATTGGGAAACCTTTTCACAAACTTTCAACCTTTTGGGTCACTTTGGTGGAGGAATTAGCCAAATTACTCCTCAGGAAAATATGTTTGCTGACGAAAAAGATCGTCAGTACAATATAAGTACTGGGATGACCTTACAGGTTAAATTGAGTGATCGAATTGCCCTTACCGGTGATGTAACCAATTTTGTTGCAGGACGTCAATCAATCGCTTTTGATGGAGCATCTGATATTACCCCATCATCTGACAATGGTTATTACGGCGCAAATGCTGTTTGGTGGACTGGTACTTTGGGTCTTACATTCTACTTAGGTAGTAGTGACACTCATGCTGACTGGTACATTAGAGAAAGCAAATACGCTACTAAAGACGAATTGGCTACTCAAATCGGTGAAATCAAGGACATGCTGAAAGACTCTGATGGAGACGGCGTTCCTGATTACTTAGATCAAGAGCCTAACACTCCTGCAGGAGCAAGAGTTGATTCTCACGGTGTAACGATGGATTCTGATGGTGATGGTCTTCCTGATCATTTAGACAAATGTCCTTTCGTTCCAGGTCCAGCATCTCTTGAAGGTTGTGCACCTGAAGATACTGATGAGGTTGATTACCTGGCTAAAGCTATAAACGATCAATACGTAAACGTTTATTTTGCTTTTGACAGTTCTAAACCACTTGGATATTCTGCTTCTTCAGCAAATTATGTTGCTAATTTCATGAAGAGAAACCCAGGTGTTCAAGTAGAAATCAAAGGATATGCCGATGAATTAGGCCCTGAGAACTATAATATGAAACTTTCTGAGAAAAGAGCTAAATCTGTTTATGATTTACTTGTTGCTACAGGAGTGGATGCATCTAGACTTTCTTATAAAGGATACGGTGAAGATACTAGCGTAGACAAATCTTCTGCTGACGCAAGACAAATGGCAAGAAGAGTTAGTTTTGAGATCCAGTAAATAGGCATCTTACATAATATTTAAAACCCGATCTTAAAAGATCGGGTTTTTTTGTTTTAACTTTGTCCTACCATGTTTATTCTCAATCAAAATAACTCCATCGCCAATCATTATCTGGCAGAACTTCGGGACATCCAAGTTCAGAAAGACCGGATGCGTTTCAGAAAAAACCTTGAGAGATTAGGTGAAATCCTAGCCTACGAAGTTTCCAAGGAACTCCCCTATTCTTCTGCATCGGTATCCAGCCCCTTTGGTGAAGTCGAAACCCCTCTTTTGAAAGATCAACCTATAATTATAGCTGTGCTAAGAGCTGCAGTACCCTTTTATCAAGGCGTGTTGAATCTATTTGACCAATCAGACAGTGGATTTATTGGTGCTTATAGGAATGAAGGAGAGGATGGTTCTGAAATAGAAATCACCTTGAACTACCTGGCGGCACCTGACCTAACAGGAAAAACGGTAATCATGGTGGATCCAATGTTGGCTACAGGAAAATCCTTTTTAAAAAGCATACAGGCCCTTAAAGGAAATGGTTTACCTAAACAAATTGAAGTGGTAAGTGCCATCGCTGCTCCTGAGGGAATAAAGCATATTCAGGAAAATCTGGATCTCCCCCATCGTTTTTGGATCGGGGCAGTAGACGAAAAACTGAATCAACAATCCTACATTATCCCTGGATTAGGCGATGCAGGTGACCTCGCTTTTGGTTCTAAAATTTAATTTATTCTTTTAAAATGAGCTATTTAATATTGGCCTTTGGCTTTCTGGTCCTTTTACTGGGTGGAAAACTGCTTGTCGACGGTGCTTCTGCAATTGCTGCAAGGTTAGGCTTAAGTCCTGGATTGATTGGGTTAACCATTGTTGCTTTCGGGACTTCGGCTCCAGAGTTATTGATAAGTGTTACCGCTGCATTAAAAGGCGCTAGTGATATCGCTATTGGCAACGTAATAGGAAGTAATATCTCAAATATCACGCTCGTATTAGGAATTAGCTCTATAATATTCCCCATTTACATCCAGAAAAGCACCCTTAAACTCGATTACCCTTTTACTTTAATTAGTTCTGTCATTTTCTATATCATGGCATTCAATGGGCTTATTACTTTCATTGAAGGAATCATTTTGTTTTCCTGTTTTGTTGCACTAAACTATTATTTTTTCAAATCTATAGAGAGAGTAGAATTTTCTGATGAGGAAGCTATCTTAATGAAAAAGCAGTCGCCATGGTGGGCTATCCTGCAACTTATGGGAGGAGCAGCCGGTTTATATTTTGGATCTGAATTAGTAGTTGGCAATGCCTCGTTAATCGCAAGAAATTTTGGTGTAAGTGAAAGAATTATCGGAGTCACCATAATTGCAATAGGCACCAGTTTACCTGAATTGGTGACTTCGGTCCTTGCTGCATTGAAGAAAGAAACTGAAATGGCCTTAGGCAATATTTTAGGAAGTAACATCATGAATGTTTTTTCTATTATTGGTATTACAGCACTTGTCAAACCAATTGATGTTGCCACGGATTTTATTTACACTGACTTTGTATGGATGCTAGGGTTTACGGTCTTTCTCTTACCAGTAATGCGTATCAATTACAACATCTCCAGGTTAAACGGTGTCACATTAGTATTGGGTTATATGCTTTATATTTATTTCATTATTTCATGACTGAATACTTAATTACATTTGCAGGAATTTACTTCCTCTGTCTTTTTAAATTTATTGCTGGTCCCCTTTTAGGAGCAGCTGCAGGGTATAGTTTATTGGAGATAGTCTTAGTCACTGTTTCAGGTATGATGACATCAGTGGTATTATTTACTTTTTTAGGAGAATGGTTTATGCAAAATTGGAACATCCTGATTAGTAAAAAGCCAAAAAGATTTTCCAAAAGAACTAGAAATGTCATTAAGGTTTGGCAGAAATTTGGAGTCTGGGGAATAGCCTTTCTTACTCCCTTAATCCTAACTCCAATTGGCGGAACAGTAGTGCTTACTTCATTTGGCATCGACAAGAAAAAAATTCTTTTTACTATGTTTGTGAGTGCCTTAATATGGTCTTTTGCTTTTGGGCTAAGCATAGAGGAATTATTAAAAATCCCATTCTTGAAAAATTTATGGACATAAAAAAAAGGGCTTGAAGTTCAAGCCCTTTTTTTTATGTTTCAAAATATCAATTTACAGAAAGCACTTCTGCTTCGAATAATATTGGCGTAAAAGGCTTTACAAGGTCAATTTGTTCTCCTTTATTAATTAAATCCTCTCGGATGGCAGAAGGAAAAATCTGAATGGATACATCGTAGGCATTAAAAGAGGTAGACAATACTTCAATCTTTTGATCAGGCAATACATCAATTAAAGCCTCATTCAAAAATTCCAACCCGGAATTTCCTACAGATACGGTAGTAGGTTGATTACTCGTATAAGATTCGTAAACAGGATCATCCTCTCCCAATTCAAATAGCTCAAAATCCACTGAGACATTGCTTCCCAATTTAGACTCCGTCTTAGTATCATCTCCGGCGGTTATCGTTCGCACATAAATCCCTTCCGCTACTTCTTGAAAACCTTCCAGTTGCTCTGTCGCTATATAATCGGCAATCATGGCTTCTTCCCGTTCCATAAGTTCTTCTTTTGAGTATTTGGCAGCATACTTTAATTTAATCACCAAGTTGGAAGAAGGCAGGATCAACGTTTCGAATCCATAGTTCCCAAAAGCAAGATAGGAGGGTGAATAAACGGTCATTTCTTCCCCCACCTTGGCCAGACCAGAAGCATAAGTAATGGCTATTGGCCACAATCCATCCTGGCTGTATCTAAATATCCTAGGTTCTTTGGTTTCGTCCATATAAGAATCTATCAATTGACCGTCAAGACTATGAATTTCATAGTATACCCCTATAAAATCAGCATTTACATATTGTTCTGCATCTGGTTTTTCAACTGTCTTTGCATAATAATATCCTGATTGTGACTTGGTCGCAACAATATTATTGGCGGCTATGTATTGTTCCAAAATAAGGTCATCTCTCTCCATGTCCAATTCTATCTCCGATGCAGAATCTTCAATACAAGAAGACATTAAAATAATCAGGCCAAGTAGCCAGGTAAACTTGTTCGTTAAAATCATGGTAATTAATTAAAGTTTGGTTTGTTATTTATTTTTAAAATTGAAATTCATTCGCAGGTTAACCCCCCCAATAGAAAACTGCTGGTCTGCAAAAGTAAGGCCTCCCAATGGTAATTTGTAGAAAGGCTCGAAGGAAATATAAAACTCTTTGTTTAACTGATACTCATAGCCAAATGAAAGGTTTAAAAGCCCTGCTACATCAGTACTGCTTTGTCCTGTCTCAGGGGTAAATACATTACTAAAACTTTGTACTGAAGGTGCGTATTCTAACGCTCCATTAATGCTGTTTGCATTGAATAAGGACTGTGCCTGATACGATTCAACCGTGTTTTGTTTTAAGTACACCATGCTTGACAAACCAGTAATCAAATACAAACCTGTCTGCTTCTTATCGTAAAACTTATACTTTAAATTCACTGGAATATCCAGGGAAGCAAAATTAAGTTGGTAATCGGTGTCGATAATTTTACTATTGGACTTTAGACTTTCTGAAGCAGGAGAGGCATCCATCATCTGATCCATTCTATGGTTATTTTGCGCACCCATGCTTTGGTTAGCATAGGCCAACCCTACATCTAGCTTTAGTTTTCTGCTCAATGAGATCTCTGACATAATCCCAGCACCTAAATTCATCCCTGAAACAGGGTTTGAACTTGACTGAGGACTTACCATTAAGCCCAGTTTAAAGGACTTTGGTAAATCAGGAACTAGTTTAGATTCTTTTTCAGAATTTGAGGTTTTCCATGCATCCACCAGATTTTGGGCATCTGTTTCAGACATCCCTGTGGATTTTTCAGAAAGCAATTCCTCCTTTATTTTCGCCCCCCCTTCAAGTTTATCAAACTGCTGACCAATTTCAGCCTGAAATTCATCCCAAATATCAGTAAAATCTGCTATAAATGATGGGGCTAAGTCCTTAGTTGTTTCAGGAATTGTACGAACAGGAACCCTGTTCACCCCCCCATGCAAATCAGCAATAGGTTGGGAATTTGACACACCAGATGTACCTGGCTTCCGCGAGCCTGTAATGGCTTCTGAACTGATTGTTGGGACTTTTATCTCTTCAGGTTCTTGCTTTTCTTTATTTTCAAAAAAAGGAGCCTTGTCCTTTGTTACCGCATCTGCTATTGACTTTACCTTTTGATCAATTTCCACATGTTTAGGGAAATAAAAGAAAAAGAACAACAAACTAGCAGCTATACCTGCGGTCATAAAAGGCCAATAAATCAGCCATGCTTTTCTTTTGGGCTTAAAATAAGCATCAGAAAACTTCTCCCACTCTTTAGGGTCAAAAGGCTCCTCATGCCTGCTGAAGGAGGCTTTTATTTTCTCCGCCAGTTTCTTATCGAACTGCTCCTTCATTTTTTATATGATTTAATGCAATAATTTTTTCTCTCAATTTCTCCTTCGCTCTGGCCAAATAGGTCCTACAGGTACTTGATGGTATGCCTAGCTTTTCACTAATTTCTGAATGCTTGAATCCCTCTATTTCATACATATTGAAAATTACTCTCAATATATCTGGTAACTCTTCGAGGCACTTTAAGATATCATTCTTAGACAATTCATCTATAATATCGGCGTCATAAGTCTCAGCGTGCGCTTTGTCAATCTCCATTAGCGCCTGATGTTTTAAATTTTTCCTGTAATAGTCGACAGAAGTATTAATAATAATCCTACGAAACCATGCTTTGAATGAATTGTCTAAGCAAAATTGATCCAGTTTATCAAAAGCCTTCATGTAACTATCATTTACGATTTCGCATGCCTCTTCCCTATTACCCGAATACCTTAGCGCAATACTCATAGCATAGCCATAAAAGTGCCTGTAAAGCCTTTCCAGAGATTTTTTATCTCGCTTTAGTGCTTCTTGTATGAGATCTTTCTCCAAAAGCTTTTGTTTTACTGGGTAGATTCAAAACCCATACGTTACTAACTCCAAAAACGCTACAATACTTAATGAAATTTTATTTATTTCCGATTTTTTGTACCTAAATCATCCCCTCCTATTTAAGAACAAATGAAATATCAATTCCTTTTATCGAATCAAATAGCTGGAAAACCAAAGCATTAGAAGGTTGAGACATTGCTTCAACGTGTTTAATGGAAAAAACCAATTTTGGGCTAATCTTGCCTTTATTTCACTTTTTCCTTCGACTCCGCTCAGGCACAAAATAATCCTTCGGCTCCGCTCTCGTACCGTATTTCCATTCGACTCCACTCAAAAACCGGAGCCGAAGCAAACTATTTTAATCAAAATAAATATTTTCACACCTCAATTTCAAATAATAAGCACCACACAATTCACTAACAAAGCAAAGTCCTTTTGCATGATAAACTTAATCTGTCTATTTTTAATACCTAATAGATAACAATAAATGCAAATTTAGCGTTTAAATTGCTGATCATTTATGACTAAAGAAATGAAATATTTCCTACTGCTTATTTTTCTTTTAGGTACTTCTTTCAATTTATTGGCTCAGGAGGAGGAGTCCGGAGATTATGACTATGACAAAGAAGTGCTCTTTGGTATCAATAAGAACACCAATGGAGGGTTGATTGGTGGCATTAGTTTCAAAATTGGTTCAAGGATAGATGACAATCTATTTCAGTTTTTCAATTTAGAATTGGCCAATGTCAAAAATCCTAAAGAAGTACGATACAACACTGTTTTAGGAAATAGTTATATTTTCGGAAAATCCAATTACCTCTACGCCATCCGCCCACAGTATGGCAGGGAAATAATTGCTTTCAAAAAAGCACCACATCAAGGGGTTCAAATTTCATTCCTAACAGCTATTGGCCCCACTATAGGCTTACTCGCTCCTTATTATGTAGAATATGCGCTTAGTCGTACAGAAACGGTTCGCGAGGCTTACGATCCCGCTGTACATCAAAGTAGATTTAACATCCTTGGCCCCGGCAGACTTTTCGAGGGGATTGGAGAATCTGAAATCGCTTTTGGTGCAAATGCCAAAGCTGCTATTAATTTTGAGTTTGGTTTTTTAAAGTCAAATGTAACAGGTCTGGAACTAGGATACCAATTGGAGGGTTTCACCAAAGAGATCCCTTTAATGCCTACTACTGAGAACAGGCAGATCTTCCAATCTGCATTTGTCACCCTTTACTATGGGTTTAGAAGGTAGAGAGTTTGGTCCTAATTTGGGTTAACTCATATTTAATGACTAATTTTGAACGGATTTAAAAACCCGATATGATAGAACTACCGGTAATTTCTGAAGAACAAACCAGAAGAAAAAAACCCAATTGGTTAAGGGTCAAACTGCCTGTTGGTAAAGAATATGCACATGTCCGTAAGTTGGTGGACGAGCACAAGCTACATACCATTTGCGAGAGTGGAAATTGCCCTAATATGGGAGAATGCTGGGGTGCCGGCACAGCCACCTTTATGATTTTGGGGAATGTATGCACCAGATCATGCTCCTTCTGTGCTGTGGCTACAGGCAGGCCACCTGAGTACGATGAAGACGAACCCAGAAGAGTAGCAGAAGCAATTAAACTCATGCAGGTAAAACACGCTGTAATCACTTCTGTTAACAGAGACGAACTTAAAGATAAGGGTGCAGACATCTGGTATAGAACTGTTGCTGAAACAAAGAAAAGCTCACCTGAAACGACTATTGAAACCCTCATCCCAGATGTCAAGGGAAATTGGGAAGCTTTGTACCGGATGATAAGTGCTGGGCAAGAAGTGGTTTCGCACAATGTAGAAACCGTTGAAAGGCTATATAGGAGAGTAAGACCACAGGCCAAGTACAACCGATCTCTGGAACAAATCAAGTTGACTAAGGAGTATGGCAAACGAACCAAAACGGGAATAATGCTCGGGTTGGGAGAGAAAAAGGATGAAGTACTTAAGGCCATGGATGATTTAGCTGCGCATGGTTGTGATATTCTAACGTTGGGTCAATACCTGCAGCCAACAAAAATGCACATTGAAGTGGCTGAATTCATACATCCAGACCAATTTGATGCATACAGAGAAGAAGGACTGAATAGAGGTTTGAAATATGTAGAATCAGGACCACTAGTTAGATCTTCCTATCACGCAGAAAGACATGTGAACGTTTAACGTTCTAACTTTTAGTAACCCCGGGTTAAATGCACTTGATTTTTCCGGGGGTTATGATTTTTTTAAGGATGGAAAGGAAAATGGCTAATTTTTTGTATCTTTTGACTGTGTATAACTTACCAATAAAACTGGCTTTTAAACCTGCATTAAAATGACTTTTACCAAATCATTACTATTTGTAATAATCGCTGCAGTATTTTTCAACTGTTCCTCTAAAACACTTGGTGGACTTACCAAAGAAGAGTACAAATCATGGAAACAGCAGAAAAAAGAAATGAGCATCGAAGCTTTCAAGGCTTTGGTAGAGGACAAGGCCAAACTGGACCAGGAAAACTTCACGCTCACTGAAAAAACGGCTTATCTTGAGCAAAAGATCAGCAGTAAAGAAGGTGAAATTGATCGATTGGCCCGTCAGGTAATAAGCTTAAGTACGCAAAACAATCAAAGTTCGGTTGGGAATTCAGCATCCATCACGGATGAATGGCAACAAGGAGTAGTTTTTAAAGTACAGTTGGCCGCATTCGATGAATTTGACCTTAGAGACCTCACCGAAAACGGAAGTGACCTTAAAATCATAGATGAGGAAGGGTACATCAAATACGTTTTAGGTCAATTTAGGGACTATAAAATGGCGGACCTGTTTAAGAAAAAATTAAGAAAAATAGGTGTAAAAGAAGCATGGATCGTCCCTTTTAAAGACGGCAAGAGAGTACCACTTAAGGAAGTTCTCACCGAGGTGATTGACTAAACGGTAAAGAACTCAATGCATGGACTTTAGGTAAATCATTTAATTTTTATTAGAATTATTAAGGTGCTTTTTTAGTTGAATCGCCTGTTTGTTTTGTAATTTACACCCCATGGACTTTAGATGGAAACATAAAAACAAGGCAAATCCCGAATTAGTAGAACACCTTAGCAATGAAATCAACGTCAATCCAACATTAGCAAATGTATTGGTAAATCGCGGCATTGGCGATTTCCAACAAGCAAAAGATTTTTTCCGTCCAGACTTGGACAAATTACATGATCCATTCCTAATGAAGGACATGGACACAGCTGTCCAGAGATTACATCAAGCCATAGAGAACAACGAGAAAATACTTGTTTATGGAGATTATGATGTTGACGGCACTACTTCAGTGGCCTTGTTTTATGGTTTTATTAAATCGTTTTATGACAATGTAGCTTTTTATATTCCAGACAGGTACAAAGAAGGGTATGGTATCTCTGAAAAAGGAGTGCATTTTGCTGCAGAAAACAACTTCAGTCTCGTTGTATCATTGGATTGCGGAATCAAGGCCATGGGTAAAATTGAGCTGGCCAATGAATTGGGTGTAGACTTCATTATCTGTGACCACCATACTCCTGGAGACCTACTCCCTCAAGCCGTTGCTGTTTTAGACCCAAAAAGAAAGGACTGTCCCTATCCGTTCAAAGAATTGAGCGGTTGCGGCGTGGGTTTTAAGCTTGTTCAGGCATATACAAAATTTACAGGCAATAGCCAGATTAACCTCTATGCTTTTCTTGACTTACTAGTAATCAGTATTGCATCTGACATTGTCCCCATTTCAGGAGAAAACAGAATCCTTGCTTATTTTGGTCTGGAAAGATTGAACAACAACCCCAGACCAGGAATTAAAGCCCTGATACTTAAAGGGAAATTAGAAAAAGACATTACGGTTTCAGATATCGTTTTCAAAATTGGACCTAGAATAAATGCCTCTGGAAGACTGGAGCATGCCAAGGCTTCTGTAGAATTATTAATTGCCAAAGATCTTGATGAGGCAGTGAGAAGAGCCGAACTGGTAGAGGATGTAAATGCTGCCCGAAAAAATTTCGATGAAAACATTACCCGTGAAGCATTAGAAATGATTGAAACCAGGGAATTGGAAGGAGATTTCAAAAGTACTGTTTTATTTAAGGAAGACTGGCACAAAGGAGTAATTGGTATTGTGGCCTCCAGATGCATAGAAAAGTACTACAGGCCCACGATCATACTCACCGAGTCAAACAATAAAGCCACAGGCAGTGCTCGCTCTGTCGTTGATTTTAACATCTATGATGCCATTGAAGAATGTAGCGACTTATTGGAGCAGTTTGGCGGGCACAAATATGCGGCAGGGCTTACGCTTTCGGTAGAAAACATCCCCGCATTTCAAGCCAGGTTTGAGGCCGTTGTTAGTGAAAGGGTGACTGAAATACACATGAAACCTATTTTAGAAGTGGACGATGAAATGATCCTGGATCAAATCAATTATAGGTTTTACAACATACTCAAGCAAATGGCTCCTTTTGGCCCTGGAAATCCTGAACCAGTCTTTTGCGCCAATCAGGTTTATGCAGATAACGTTCGCATTCTAAAAGACAAACACTTGCGCTTTGAACTCATTCAAGATGGCCAAAGCACAAGACCGGTTTGTATTGGTTTTGGTTTTGCAGATTATTATGAATTGCTAAATAGCAAAATGCGTTTTAATATCGCATTTGAGATTAGAGAGAATACATTTAGAAATACTAGCAGTTTGCAGCTTTTCGTAAAGGATATCAAATTTGATTAAACATGATATTAAAGGCAGAGCATCTTATTAAAATATACAAGAAAAAAAAGGTAGTCAACAATATTTCCGTTGAAGTAGCTCAGGGAGAAATTGTAGGTCTTTTAGGACCTAATGGCGCTGGAAAAACCACCTCATTTTACATGATTGTGGGCCTTGTAAAACCGAATGGCGGAACCGTATACCTGGACAACCAGGACATCACGCCATTACCCATGTACAAAAGGGCTAAATTGGGCATTGGATACCTGGCACAGGAAGCCTCTGTTTTCAGGAAGCTAACCGTGGAAGAAAATATAATGGCGGTTTTGGAAATGAGTAATATTCCTAAAAAAGCCCAGAAGGAAAAGGTAGAAGAATTATTGGAAGAGTTTAGTCTCACCCATGTGAGAAAAAATTTAGGAATGGTGCTTTCTGGTGGTGAAAGACGAAGAACAGAAATTGCCAGAGCTTTATCTGTGGATCCAAAATTTGTATTACTGGACGAACCATTTGCGGGAGTAGATCCTATTGCTGTGGAAGAAATTCAAACCATTGTAGCCAAGCTTAAAAGGAAGAATATTGGCATTCTCATTACTGACCATAATGTAAATGAAACCTTGTCTATTACTGACCGTGCCTACCTGATGTTTGAAGGGAAACTATTAAAGGCTGGAACAGCGGAAGAACTCGCCGCAGATGAGCAAGTACGAAAAGTTTATCTTGGAAAAAATTTCGAGTTAAAAAGGAAAATTTAAAACGACCAAACCTCCACTATGGAATTGATCAATACTTTTATGACCTGGATCCTAAAGAATCGAATAGGTCAGATCGAAAAATTTAAAAATAATCCGCTGGAAACCCAAAGAGAAATTCTTTTCAAGCTGATACATACAGCCAAAAGAACTGAATTTGGGAAAAAATATAATTTTGAGAAGATTTCGGCTTACGAAGATTACAACCAATGGGTACCTGTTCATGATTATGAAGCACTAAAGCCATATATCGAACAAACCATGAAAGGGCAGCAAAATGTTATTTGGCCAACCCCTATCCATTGGTTTTCAAAATCATCTGGCACCACATCTTCTCGTAGTAAATTCATCCCAGTCTCGCCTGAAAGCCTGGAGGATTGCCATTTCAAGGGTGGCAAAGACATGCTTTCCCTTTATATCAACAATTATCCGGAGACAAAATTGTTTACAGGCAAAAGCCTGACGATAGGCGGAAGCCTTCAAACCAATAATCTTGATTATAATGAAAATAGTTTTTCTGGTGATATTTCTGCTGTCATCATGAGAAATCTCCCTAAATGGGCTCAAATGGCAAGAACACCTAGCCTCGAGGTGGCCTTGATGAGTGAATGGGAGAATAAAATAGACAAGATGGCTGATGAAACGATAAAAGAAAATGTGACCAGTCTTACAGGCGTCCCCACCTGGACAATGGTATTAATTAAGAAAGTCCTCGAAAAAACCAATACCAAAAATATTTTAGAAATTTGGCCTAACCTCGAGGTATTCTTTCATGGTGCTGTAGCTTTTGGTCCATATAAAAACGTTTTCGAAAGCCTTATTCCTTCTCCCGATATGCATTATATGGAAACATACAATGCTTCTGAAGGTTTCTTTGGTATTAAAGACCAAAAAGATTCAGACGAATTGCTTCTAATGCTAGACTACGGGATTTTTTATGAATTCATTCCGATGGAGGAAATAGAAAGCGAACACCCCAACATCATCCCCCTGGATAAGGTAAAGAAAGGTAAAAACTACGCCTTACTAATATCTACAAATGCCGGCCTTTGGAGGTATAAAATTGGTGATACAGTCAAATTCACCTCTACAAACCCTTACAGAATTAAAATTAGCGGACGTACCAAACATTTTATCAATGCCTTTGGTGAGGAGCTGATCGTGGAGAATGCAGAAAAAGCAATGGAAATCACCTGTAAAGCTACAAGTGCCACCATCAGCAACTTTACTGCAGCACCGGTATATTTTGATAAAAACCACGAGCAAGGCACGCATGAATGGATCATTGAGTTTGTAAAGCTACCCACTAATAAGGACGATTTTCTCCAAAGATTGGATCAGGAATTAAAGAATGTAAATTCTGACTACGAAGCCAAGCGATACAAGGACATGGTCTTGAAGCCACCTATTCTTCATTTTGCTTCAGAAGGAATATTTGAAAAGTGGCTCAAATCAAAGGGTCGTTTGGGTGGCCAAAATAAAGTTCCCAGACTTTCCAACAACCGGGAATACATCGATGAAATATTGAAATTCGTTTAATCCCTAAAGATGCATTGGCTATTCCGTTAGGTTAGGAAAAAAAAATGCCCTGTAGCGGTATTATTGCCATTTAATTGAAACAGTGCAGCCACAATACAGATCCAAATCTGGATCAATTACTTACTTATAAGGCACTGATTCTTACTGGTAAAACTAAAAAACATTACAGGTATTACAGCGCTTTTAAGCTAAGATAGTAATGCATCTGTTCATTTCTGAATAAACCAAATAAGATTCTAATTTGGGGTTAAAATGAAGAGAAAAACAAATGGCAACCGGAAGCTAAAATCTACTGAATTTCGGTCAAAAATGGCCTTTCCATAATGCATTTGAGGAATGAAAAAAGCAAGAAATATTTATCCACATTTCGATAATTTTATCCACACCGTTCATGTAATTGAGGTTAATGAATTGATATAGAGCACATTAACACTCGTTAAAAAATTACCAGATTGTGGAAAACTTGGAAAAACTATACTTTTCCTAAATTAATCTAAGCCTAAAAAGTGGATAACCCATTGATCAGAATTTTCTTTTAAAACACCCTATTTACTCCTTACTTTTTGCTGCTTCCCAGTAAGCATCCATTTCCTCCAAACTCATTTCAGACAAGGTTTTACCTGAAGATTTTGCTTCCTTTTCAAGGTATTGAAACCTGAAAATAAATTTCCGGTTGGTTCTCTCTAAAGCATCCTCCGGATTGACCCCAATGAACCTTGAATAGTTTATCAAGGAAAACATAAGGTCTCCAAATTCTTTCGTCGCCTCCTCCTTATTTACAGGTTGCTCAGTAGTGGCATCGAAATTTTCACGAAATTCTGCCAGTTCTTCTTCTACTTTTTCCCATACCTGATGTTTCTCCTCCCAATCGAAACCTACCCCTCTGGCTTTTTCCTGGATCCGCATGGCTTTAATCAAAGCAGGTAACGATTTGGGTACTCCTCCGAGCACACTTGTGTTGCCTTTTTCTTTAAGCTTAATTTTTTCCCAATTTTGCTTTACCTCCTCCTCATCATCAACAGTCGTATCTCCATAAATATGAGGATGTCTTCTAATCAATTTTTCGTTTAGCTGTTCAATCACCTTGGCAATATCGAAAGCTCCTTTCTCATCTCCTATACGGGCATAAAAGACGATATGCAATAATATATCGCCAAGTTCTTTACTAATTTCTTCCAGATCATTGTCTATTATAGCATCGGAAAGTTCAAATGTTTCTTCAATCGTTAGGTGCCTTAAACTCTCAATGGTTTGTTTTTTATCCCATGGGCATTTTTCACGGAGTTCATCCATGATCGTCAATAGTTGGTCAAAAGCTGCTAACTGCTTTTTTCTTTTGTCTGGATTAATCATAAAAAGAGAGGAAACTTATATTTCGGTATAAACGTTTTGAAAGTAATACGTAAATTTGCAGAAATAAAATTGATATGACAACCGTATATTTAACATTGGCATTCGTGGCATTATTTTTCATTTTGATGTCTGTAAGGTTAATTTTCCTAAAAAACGGACAATTCAAAGGAACATGCGCCTCTCAAAACCCCTATCTTAATAAGACAGGTGAAACTTGTGGCTACTGCGGCAAAAAAGTAGATGAGATAAGTTCTTGTGGCAATCCTGACAATGAAGTTGACAAGGTGATGGCAAAATTCAAATAATCACATCCATCAAATACTAATTTTTATAACCTTCCATTAAATTCTTTAAATGGCATTAATTAAATCGATTTCCGGTATTAGAGGAACTATTGGCGGAAAACCTGGTGAGGGACTTTCTCCTTTGGACATAGTGAAATTTTCAGCAGCTTATGGTGCATGGGTTTTAGAAAACTCACCCAATAAAAAAATCGTGTTGGGCAGAGATGCAAGAATCTCTGGAGCGATGGTTTCACAACTGGTGGCCAGTACCCTTCAGGGTTTAGGACTAGATGTAATTGATCTGGGACTGAGCACTACCCCTACCGTAGAACTGGCTGTACCAAGAGAAAATGCAGGTGGTGGAATCATCATTACAGCAAGTCACAATCCCATTCAATGGAATGCGCTAAAGCTACTCAACGCTCAAGGTGAATTTATTACGGACAAGGAAGGTAAAGAAGTACTGGATAAAGCTGAAAACGAGAATTTCACTTTTGCAGAAGTGCGCAAACTAGGACGCTATTCTCAAAGAGAAGATTACCTTGACATCCACATTCAGCATGTTCTTGATCTGGCGCTTGTGGACCGAGAGGCCATTGCGGCTAGAAAATTTAAAGTAGTCATTGATTGTGTGAATTCTTCTGGAGGTCTTGTCGTTCCAAAATTACTTACTGCTCTGGGAGTGGAAGTTATAGAGAAAATGTATTGCGAACCAAATGGAGATTTCCCTCACAACCCTGAACCCTTACCTGAACACCTTCGGGACATTTCCTTAAAGTTGGAAAATGGCAATTATGATCTTGGAATAGTAGTTGATCCGGATGTTGACAGACTTGCATTTCTAAATGAAGACGGTAGCTTTTTCGGGGAGGAATACACCCTCGTGGCTGTAGCAGATTATGTATTGTCCAACCAGAAAGGAAATACTGTATCCAATCTTAGCTCTACCAGAGCTTTAAGAGACGTAACTGAACGCCAGGGAGGAGAATACCACGCTTCTGCTGTGGGTGAAGTAAATGTTGTCACCAAAATGAAAGAGATAGATGCCATTATAGGAGGCGAAGGCAACGGTGGAATAATCTATCCGGAGTCTCATTATGGAAGAGATGCATTGGTGGGCATTGGATTATTCCTAACCCATTTGGCCAAATTTGGGAAATCTGCCAGTAGGCTAAGGGCCACTTATCCTGGCTATTTTATCTCAAAAAACAAAATTGAACTTACACCTTCTATCAATGTAGACAGTATTCTGGATAAGATTCAACGCAAGTATCAAAATTACCCTATCAACACAATAGATGGTGTAAAAATAGAATTTGAGAAAGAATGGGTTCATCTTAGGAAATCAAATACAGAGCCTATCATTCGTATTTATTCAGAATCTGGGACGGCTGCTACCGCTGACCATTTGGCCAATAAAATACTCCTGGACATCAAAGAGATAATTTCAGAGAAATAAGCTAAGATTATCTAAAACGGCATAATGACGGAATTAGCTTCCATATATTTTGACAATGCGGCAACAACTCCCATGGATGAGCGGGTCTTGGAAGTGATGTTACCCTATTATAAAAATAATTTTGGCAATCCTTCTTCTGTACATAGCCATGGGCGAAATGCAAGAGAAGCTTTAGAAAAAGCCAGAAAAAAAATAGCGAGCCTACTAAATACCAGCCCAGGAGAAATTGTATTTACATCTGGCGGAACTGAAGCAGACAATACTGCTATTTGTGGTGCCATTGCAACCTATGGCATAAAGCATGTCATCACCTCTCCTATTGAGCACCATGCAGTTTTGCATGTGGTAGAACAGGAGGTTAAAGAAAAAAACATCCGATTAAGTTTACTCGAATGCGACGCAGAAGGGAATCTAAATATGGATCAACTTGCCTTATTGTTAGAAAAAGAACCTAACAGTTTGGTTAGCTTAATGCATGGCAATAATGAAATAGGAAATCTAAACGATATAGAAAAAATAGCTGCTTTTTGTAAAAAGCATGGCAGCTATTTTCATTCTGATACTGTTCAGACTATGGGGCATTATCCCATTGACTTGAAATCCCTCCCCATTCATTCACTATCAGGTTCGGCCCATAAATTTCATGGTCCTAAAGGGGTCGGCTTTCTCTATATTAATAAAAATAAAAAGATAAACCCATTGATTTTGGGTGGTGGCCAGGAAAGAAACCACAGAGGAGGTACTGAAAATATTGCCGGGATAATTGCCATGGCCAAGGCACTTGAACTGGCCTACGAAGAACAAGCATCACATGCTCAGGAAATTCTGCAGTTAAAAGTTTACTTTAAAAGCCAAATAGAAGAGGCCATTCCAGGTATTACCTTCAATGGACTGTCTGGTAACCTTGACAAAAGCCTGTATACTGTGCTCAATGTAAGCTTCCCTCCTTCAGACAATAACCAAGGCATGTTATTGTTTCATCTTGATCTGGAAGGAATTTCGGCATCAGGTGGTTCAGCATGTTCAAGTGGGGCGCGTCTTGGCTCACATGTACTTAACGCCCTTGAAGCAGATCCCTCAAGAGAAAACGTCAGGTTTTCGTTCAGTAGATTCAATACCAAAGCTGAAATAGACCGTGTGGTGAAAATTTTAGCGGGCTTGTACCAGGCGTAGTCGCTACCTTATTAAGGTAATAACATGCCATTTCCTTATGAGAACGTCCAGGAAACCCAAATGCATAACATGGATTAAAAAGGCAATTTTGACAAGTCTACATTTCCTCCTGACAAAATGATTCCCACCTTTTGCCCTGCAAACAAGCTTTTGTTCTTTAAAACAACTGCCAAAGGCACTGCACAACTTGGTTCTATTACAATTTTCATTCTCTCATAGATCAGCCGCATTGCAGCAATAATTTCCGTATCATTTACGGTCAATATATCTTCAACATATTTAGAGATGATGTCAAAATTCATTCCTCCCAGAGAGGTTAACAGACCATCAGCGATAGTATTGGGCTTTTCCATAGGTATTCTATACCCTGCGACAAAAGACCTTCTTGCATCATCTGCACCTTCAGGTTCAGCACCTATGACTTTGGTGTTTGGAGAAAAAAAACTTGCCGCCAAAGCTGTCCCTGCTAATAATCCTCCACCACCAACAGGCGTTAACAATACATCTAGTAAATACCCCGCGTCAAATATTTCCAATGCGCAGGTAGCTTGCCCTTCAATAACATCGAGATGGTCATAAGGAGGGATAAAAGTTGCCCCATGGGTATCCACCACATTCTGCAATCCCTCTTCCCGAGCCTGAAGACTCGGTTCACATTCAATCACTATTCCCCCATATCCTTTTACTGCAAGCTTTTTCACTTCAGGAGCATTTGATGGCATCACAATATAGGCTGGTATTTTAGCGACATTGGCAGCACGTGCAAGGGCGGCGGCATGGTTTCCTGAAGAATGAGTGGCTACACCATTTTCACGGTCCTTTTTGGACAATTTGAGTACCGCATTTGCAGCACCTCTTGCTTTAAAAGCGCCTACTTTCTGAAAGTTTTCACACTTAAAAAACAAATCACACCCTGCCAATTCGTTTATCGCAGAGGAATGTAATACAGGCGTACGATGAACCATGTGATCGATTCTTTCTCTTGCCTCTCTTATACTTTGAGATGAAATATTTGGGCGAGTCTCCATATATCAAAATTGCATATAATCTGAACAATAGACAATATAATCTGGTTGATTTACTTATCGCAAGAAAATTGATTTCTATCCTTTTGCTACAAACTAATTTCCCTATCTTGAAAAATAATTTCAAATTGCCCATTTATTTTATTTAAGTCATATGTCAATCAAACGTCTGGAATTTCATCCTATAATGGGAGAAGCTCTGAATGATAGCAACACCATTTTGATGGACATAAGCGAGCAGAATTTAGCGCTAAAGCAAATAGACTTGATGGACACGCCAGCCTTTGAAGCCTTTATCACCACATTATTAAGGCAAAATAAAAAAAGGTTTGGAATCGGAGGTTACCTGGAAAAACGCAATATTTATCAGCGAAGTAAGGTTTTTGAAGACGCAACCGATTCAAAATACCGAAATATTCACTTAGGAATGGATATTTGGTCCTTTTCTGATAGCTCAGTCTATTGTCCGAAGGAAGGGCTGGTGCATAGTTTTCAGGACAATAAGGGCTTTGGCAATTATGGCCCTACTGTAATACTCGAACATTTCTGGCAAGATCAAACAATCTACAGCCTTTATGGGCACTTAAGCATAAAAGACCTAAAAAAGTTAAAAATTGGCCAAATGATCAAAAAGGGTGAAAGAATCGGGCACCTGGGGACTTCCTCTGAAAATGGCAACTGGCCTCCCCACCTTCACTTTCAAATGATCAAAAATTTGGAAAATAAATCAGGAGATTATCCTGGAGTTTGTTCGGCTTCAGAAAAAGAAAGATATCAAGTAAATTGTCCAGATCCAGCTTTATGGCTTGGTATCCCCGCCAATATTATTTATTGAAAAATTTAAGATGAATTCTATTATTAAAGAAATAAGTACTTTACGGAAACAGCTTCACCAGGCACCTGAGATTTCAGGAAAGGAACAAAAGACCTCCAAAAAGATTAGGGCCTTTTTTGAAGCTTTGTCCCCAGATGAAATCGTGGACGACCTGGGGAAATATGGTCTGGCCATTGTTTTCAAAGGCCAAGAGAAGGGACCAGCTACCTTGATACGGGCGGAACTTGATGCCTTGCCAATTTTAGAGAATAACAATTTTCCCTATAAAAGCAAAAAAAACGGGATCGCACATTCTTGTGGTCATGATGGCCATATGGCTATTCTCTGCGGCGTAGGACTGAAACTGGCAAAGAAAAGGCCTCAATATGGAAGTGTAATTTTGTTATTTCAGCCATCAGAGGAGACCGGTATGGGAGCCGCACAAGTAATAGAATCCCCCAATTACCAAAAAATTAAACCCGATTTTGCCTTTGCCTTGCATAACCTACCTGGTTATGATTTAGGGGAAGTGATATTAAAACAAGGAGCTTTCACTGCAGCATCCAAAGGGATGATTATAAAGCTTAAAGGAAGAACCAGCCATGCTGCTCACCCTGAGAATGCAATAAGCCCTGCCAATGCCATGTGTCAGTTGATATCAGGTCTACAAAAACTTCCTGAGAAGCACCAGGAGTTTTCACTGGTAACTGTAATTCATGCCCAACTTGGAGAGGTAGCCTTTGGCACCACTCCCGGAGCAGCCAATGTCATGTCCACCCTTCGGACTTTTGACAATGAGGTCATGAACAGATTGACGGAAAATGCCATCTCCCTATCCCAAAAAGTATCCGCCATAAATGGTTTAGAATGCAGCATTAGTTTCACAGAAGAGTTTCAGGTGGTAGAGAATGATACAGAAGCCTATGATATAGTAGATGAGGCAGTCACTAAACTAGGCCTCACTAAAAACATTGCCATCACGCCCTTTCGATGGTCAGAGGATTTTGGTGCGCTATCAAGCACCACCAAAAGCGTGCTCTTTGGCTTAGGATCTGGGAAACTCCACCCTCAACTGCACGAAAACAGTTATGATTTTCCAGATGAATTGTTGCCCATTGGAGTTGATTTGTTTTATACCATTATAGAAAAACTAAACCACTAAAAGATGGACCACACTTCTTATATTGAAATAAGTAAAAGTGCCTATAGCAATAACATTAGGTTTATAAAAAGCCAAATCGGGGAGAACGTAACCATCTCCTCAGTCATCAAAGGAAATGCGTATGGTCATGGCATAGAAAACACTGTGAAAATTGCAGAAAGTGTTGGCATCCGGCATTTTAGCGCTTTTAGTACTGACGAAGCAATCAGGGTGCAAAAATCTTCCACCAAAAAGAGTCAGGTAATGATTATGGGCATGGTGGAAAATGAAAACCTGCCCTATTTAATAGAAAACGAAATAAGCTTCTATGTTTTCGAAATGGATCGGTTGGAGGCTGCTATTCATAAAAGTAAAGTTTTAGGAAAGAAAGCAATGATCCATATAGAGGTGGAGACGGGCTTTCATAGAATGGGCTATGAATGGAATGAAAAGGAATCACTTGCAGAGGTTTTAAAAGAGAACAGTAAATATTTACAGTTGTGCGGATTGTGCACCCACTATGCTGGGGCTGAAAGCGTTGCCAATTATGTTCGGATACAAGGTCAAATTAAGCGTTATCAGGAATTCAAAAATTGGTTCAATGACAATGGAATTCATTTTGATCGCTATCATACAGCTTGTTCTGCTGCCTCATTTAGTTACCCTGAGACCATCATGGATATGGTAAGGATTGGAATTGCCCAATATGGCTTTTGGCCAAGTCAGGAGACCTACATGTTTAAATTTAAGCAATTGGCTCCTAATAAAAAGAATCCGCTTAAACGACTGATTAGTTGGAAGAGTAAAATAATGAGCCTTAAAAAAATTAAAATCGGAGATTTTATTGGGTATGGCAACAGCTATATGGCAGCAAGGGATATGACCATAGCCCAGGTTCCTGTTGGTTATTGTCATGGTTTTGGTAGAAGTTTGAGTAACCTTGGCAAAGTGCTTATTCATGGAAAAACATTGTCGGTAGTAGGAAATGTCACTATGAACTCCTTCTCTGTAGATGTCACCGACTTAAAGAATGTAAAAAAAGGGGATGAAGTAGTAATTATTGGACGGCAAAAAAGAAATGAAATCACTGTTGCTTCTTTTGGAGAATCAACCCAACAAGTGAATTACGAGTTATTAACGCGACTTCCTAAAGATATCCCGAGAAAAATTGTCACCTAAAAGCAAAATATGCGATGGCTAGCTCATTTATGGTTTGAGGATCTTCATGGATGAAAGGTAATCCTATCTAAAGTCTAAAAGCCTTCACTCTGGAAAGTATATACATTTTAAGCCTAGGGGATAAGTCCATTGTATAAAAATTACAGGAAACAATTTTTAGAACAGTGTTTGTGGTGTTTTACTAAGATAATGGATGAACTCATCCAATATGTAAAACTAAACAATGAAATAAAATGAATTTTGACCTTAAAACAAGCCTAATTCTTCTATTAATCGTTTTCTGTTTTTCCTGTAATTCAGAACCTGTAAAATTAGCAGATCATCACTGGAAGGTAACCGATCTGCCAGGAGCTGCAGCTACCAAAAAAGATTTATCAAAACTTTCTTTAATCTTCAAGGAAGACAAAGAAATCGGGGGTTTTGCAGGATGCAATAATTTTCGAGGAGGCGCAATTTATAACCAGGAGAAGATTAAATTTTCAACCTTATATTCAGACAAAGCCTCGTGTAAGTTCGATGAATTAGAACAACGATTTTTATCTAGCCTGGAATCAAGCAAAAAATACACTTATCATGCAGGTAATTTAATACTACAGGATGAAAGTGGCAATATTTTGATAACCTTGGAGAAAATTTAGCAAGAGCCTAAACCGAGAGAAAAGCAAGCAAACCGACCCTATCATGGGTGGGTTTGCAGGTTTCTTACCAAGTTGTTATCAAATGAAGTAGGCTCCATATTGGCAAACTTCTTCACCTATTTACTAATTAAAAATTATTGTTCGGTTGCCTACCACTTGTACTTTCCTGGCCAAATGGTATTTGATGGCTTTTGACAACACTACCTTCTCCACGTCTTGGCCTATTTGTACCAGATCTTCCACTGTATTGTGGTGCCGAACACGGGCAACATCTTGCTCTATAATGGGACCTGCATCCAGTTCTTCAGTTACATAATGAGCCGTTGCGCCTATGATCTTCACCCCGCGCTTGTATGCCGCATGATAAGGTTTAGCACCAACGAAAGCAGGCAAGAAGGAATGATGAATATTAATAATATTGTTGGGGAAATGTTTTATGAAATTTCCTGAAATAATCTGCATGTACCTAGCTAGCACCACAAAGTCAACCTTATGCTCAAGCATTAGTTCAAGTTGCTTTTTCTCCTGTTCTGCTTTGTTCTCTTTGGTTACAGGAAGATGATAAAACGGGATACCAAATGCCCTTACCACAGGTTCTAAATCCGGATGATTAGAAATAACGAGCGGAATCTCCACATTGAATTGACCGGAATAATAACGACTTAAAATATCAAAAAGGCAATGCGAAAGTTTTGAAACAAATAGTGCCATTCTTGGCTTAGGAAAGTTGAATGAAAGTGAGTATTGCATTTCAAACTGCTGTCCCACCTTATCTACAAACTCCTGCAGGATGTAGTCCTTATCAATATCAAATGTATCTAATTCCCACTCAGCCCTCATAAAAAAATCACCTAAATCATCGTCAACATACTGATCTACAGCTAAGATATTTCCATTGTTTTCATAAAGAAACTGAGAAACGGCCGCTACGATCCCTTTGTTGTCTTTGCATTGAACGATTAAAATTGCTGTGTGCATTTTTTATTTAATGTAAATTTTTAAGATGATTCATTTATTAATCCATCAGTGGTTATCAGTCAAGCAAGGCCACAATGTCTTCTTGATTCAGGCTTTTAATAAAGCTCTCCTCAGTACTAATCAATTCTCCAGCAAGTGCCATTTTCCGCTTCTGAAGGGCCATTATTTTTTCTTCTACTGAATTCCTGGTAATGAATTTGTAAATAATAACTTTATTTTTTTGCCCAATTCGGTGTGCTCTATCTATAGCCTGGGCTTCCACTGCTGGATTCCACCATGGATCCAGGAGGAATACATATTCAGCCTTGGTTAAATTAAGACCTACCCCTCCAGCTTTAAGGGAAATTAGGAAAACTTTTATGTCTGGGTTTTCCTGAAAGGAAGCCACTTGTTTTTGCCGATCTACTGTCGCCCCATCAAGGTAGGCAAAGGGTATTTTCTCCTCATCCAAAAAAGACTTTACAATATTCAGGTGACGAACAAATTGACTAAAAACCAACACCTTATGCCCTTCACTTACGGTTGATTTCACCATATGTGAAATATCTTCCAATTTCCCAGATCCCCCTTTATAATCCTCATCGGCCATTTTGGGATGATTGGCCATTTGTCTTAATTTGGTGAGACCTCGCAATAAAGTTAGTGATTTTTGAGATTTACCCGGTAGACTTGCTTCATCAATGATCTTCTCCCTAAAATAATTTTTCACATCCTCATAAGCCTGTTCCTGATCAGTGGTCATGGTGGAATATTTGATATTGATCACCTTTTCCGGAAGATCTGTTGCAACCTGCGATTTTAACCTTCTAAGAATAAAAGGTTTGATCATCGCATTTAATTTCAGGATTTTATCTTTGTCATTCTTCTTCTCAATCGGCAATAAAAACTGCTTTTTAAAAGCAGCCTGTCCACCTAAAAGCCCCCTGTTGATAAAGTTTATTTGCGACCAAAGGTCCATCGTCCCATTCTCTACAGGAGTTCCTGTAAGTATTAACTTGTGGTTACTTTTCAATTGAACCACTGCTTTGGAAATAATACTGTCAGGATTTTTTATGGCTTGACTTTCATCAAGGATAATATAATTAAAATAGAAATCCTTAAGAATATCAATGTCTAGTCTGGTGATCCCATAAGAAGTTAAGACCAAATCATAGCGTTCAAATTGACTACAGTCCTTGATTCGTTGTGTACCAGTATAAATTAAAATTTTTAATTTCGGCGTAAATTTCCTGGCTTCTAGTTCCCAATTGTAAATCAGGGAAGTGGGCATTACCAACAAAGAAGTAGTGCCTTCTGACCGCTCCTTTTCCATAGCAAGCAAGGCAAGGGTTTGAACCGTTTTACCAAGTCCCATATCATCAGCAAGGCAACCGCCAAAATTGTATTCATTTAGAAAGCGCATCCAATTATAGCCAGCCTTTTGATAGGGCCTTAAGGTCCCTTTAAAAAAATTGGACAACTTATAATCATCAATGGTAGAAAAGTCTTTCAGCTTTTTCAGCCTTTCACTTAGCCCCAGTTTAAGCAGGTTTCCCTTTTCCAATTCTTGAGCAAGTGCAATATGGTGCTTCTTTAATTTATAATTGCCATTTTCATTTTGCTCTTCCTCTATAAAAGAAAAAATCTCCCCATAATTAACGAACCATGATTTAGGGATAATTCCAATTTCCTTATTGGGTAATTCTATTTCAGATTTCCCTTTAAGCAGTAGTTTTCTAAACTTTTGGAAAGAGATTTCATAGTCCCCAAAAGTAATCACTGTCTCTACATCAAACCAATCAATTTTTTCATTGATCCTGACCGAAATTTTGGCTGCACCTATAAAGTAATTTTTTCCTTTTTCGTTGACCGTTTGTTGGATTTTAATCCCTAAATCATCCAATTCAGGTCGGTGATTAATTATCCATTCATAGGCCTCCCTCTTGGGCATTGACTGCCTCCCCATCCGCACCGAAAGACCATTTTCCTTTAAATAGTTTCCATAAAAGCTCTCCTTCTTCAAATCTCTCACCACCTTGTAGAAAACATATTCGTCTCCATTCTTCTCCAGTTCCACATTGGTTGGTTTGACCTGGTCAGCTTTAAAGGAATAATCGCCATATTTAAACCTAAGTTCAAAGACCATTTTCTCTTCATCATCGGCAGCAATCTTTTTACCAAATATATCGGTTGTGGGATTGCCTTGTAATTCACCAAGGTACAAAACAGGTTCTGGATTGTCACGTGCAACTTTTATCTCAAATCCTTTGGCATAAACATCGAATGATGCTACAAGTTGGGTGACAAATTTCCTGTAATAGGAATCTTCCACTTTTCGAGGAATAACAATAAACCTTTTGCTTAAAAAAGGTAGTAATTTCTTCCCATCCACGGCTTTTTCGAAACTAACCAACATGGCATCCACTACCAACCAGGCAGGCTGGTGGCAGATCAGATAACTACCCTTGTACTGCCATTCAATTTTTTCTCCCTGGTATTTGATCGTAGGGAAATAATGGGTGTTTTCTTCATTCCTACGGAAGTGAAACAAAACGGATGCTTTTTCGGGCATTATTGCAATTTCCTTCCAAACAGGGTTTCCGTCGTTCCCCATTTCAAAAAGTCGCTTTTGCTGTATTTTTTCTAGTATTTTAGCCCGTGTAATTTCTAATTTTGCTTCTATTAGCTTTTGTACTTCCTTATGAGACTGAATAGAATGCTCCTTATCAAAGACCTTTCTTAAAAATTCTTTGGGTTTGTTGTTTTTTACATTGTACTTTTTGACAATGGCCTCCTGTTGCATGCTATCCATCAATTTGATCAGCTCCAGGTCTGTATTATCTAACCTTTCCTCAAACTCTCGGGCATTTTGATAGGAAATATTCTGATAAGCAAATGACAATCTTCCCTTTTCGTCAAGTTGGACGGCAAAGGACTCAAATAGAATTCCTAAAAATTCATGATTAAACAGGGAATAAACGATTTCAAAGGGCTTATCTGAAGCTACTTTCATTAAAACAAGATTTAAACTAAAATGTGCTTTTTTAAGAAATTGGCAGTTTGCAAATTACAGAAATATTTAAAAGAAATAAATTAATCATGAATTTAAAACCTTACAAATGATGAGTAGTTTTCACTCTGGAGGCTATCAATGCAGGACGATAAGAGGCTATCATTGTGATAATTACCACACTTATACTTGTATATAAAAAATCCGTCCATTGCATTTTCACAGGGTAGGCATCTATTACAGATGAGGTTACCCCCAATGAAACAAGTCCATAGTTATCCTGAATCCAACAGATCAAAAAACCTAAAACCAGACCAACCAAGGCACCGGAAAAAGCAATAATGGCTCCTTCCTTTAGGTAGATGGAGCGGATAAGTTTTTTTGTACCTCCCATTGCGAGCAATACAGCAATATCCTTTTTCTTTTCTATGGCCAACATACTTAAAGAGAAAAATATATTGAAGGAAGCCACAGCTAAAATAAATGTAAGCGTAAGGAATACAAATAATTTCTCTAATCTGATTGTCATCAAAAGGCTTGCATGTTGCTCATCACTATCCTGAACAATAAACGTTTCACCAAGAAGGCTTCTTAACTCAGCTTTAACCGTCTGTACATTATAGCCGTCCTCAACCATAATTTCAAGACCTGTCCTTCTGTTTCCATAATCCAACAATTTCGAAGCAAAATCCAGGGGCACAATAAGGAACTCGTCATCTATTTGTTTTTCTACGCTGAAAATTCCTGCGGGCTGTATGACTTCCCGATTGTACATACTTGAAGGATCTATACTTCCTGATTTAGGGTCTTTGGGGTAAAAAACCTGGATCAAATCGAATTCATTGTCAAGGTTGAGTAGTAAAAAATAGGACAAACCTCTGCCTATCAAAGCTTGAGGTCTGTTTTTCTCCCCCAAACTCATTTCTCCACTGAGGTAGCCATCTTTAAATTTTTCCTGATTAATAAAATTGTCCGAGACTCCTTTCAGCGTTGCTACAACCTGATGGTCACCGTACTTTACCAGGGCGTTGTCTTCGATAACTTCTGTCAGAATTTCCACACCTTCTAACTTTGCTATCTGTGCTAAAAAATCTTCATCCATTTCAAAAGACTTCCCTTCATATGGCAATACTTTAAGATCGGCATCAAAGGAGGCATACAATCCTTTGATCAAGTCTTCCAAACCATTAAAAACAGACAAAACCACTACCAATGCCAAAGTTCCTACAGCAACCCCCACCATAGATATTCTGGAAAGGACTGTAATGAAATTCTTCTTGGCTTTGCTTTTAAAATACCTGGATGCTATAAAATAGGAGAGATTCAATTTTGTTTTATTAGCCTTTACCTGAAATATACAATAGCTATTCTATAATTTTTTGAAATTGGCAATAATATAAGCCCTAATACAGATTTAACTCCGATTATGCTTGGGTTTCATGCCAGCCTTTCTTAGGAAAAGATTACACCACGAAATAGATTTCTTTTTTCGGGCTTAATCTTCATCTTCTTCATCATCATCTTCTTCTTCTTGTTCTGGAGCTACAGGAATATTAAGCTTGGAAATAACACCATCCATATGTTGGGCATAAGCAGCTGATTCGTCCAAAAAGAAAGCCAATTCAGGTATGATTCGCACAGATTTACCTATTCGTCTTCCAAGAAACTTTCGAATCTGTCCTTTATTTGTATCAACTTTATCAAACAAAACCGTATTTTCGCCCAATAAGAAGCTCAAATTGATTTTTGCAAGTGCCAGATCCGGGCTCATCAAAACCCGGGTAACTGTAACCATGGCCTGACCAACTATCGCCCGTCCTTCCTTCTGAAATATTTCTCCCAACTCCTTTTGGATCAGTTTGGAATATTTTTGTTGTCGTTTACTCTCCATTTTAAAATATTTAATCTTCACAAATTTAGTGAAATATACGGGTAACCTTTAATTTCGTAAATTGAGTTTAAAATAAAAATAGACCTTGCTGGAATTTTTCAAAATTAATGACCCATTAAGAATGGTAGGAATTCTTTTCCTATTCATCCTCCTTCAGATTCCTTATTATTTAATGGACATCCCTTTATTGCAACCAGAGCTAATCTGGAGGCTTTTAGGGCAACAGATGGCCGAAGCAAACCTCCAATATGTCGATATTATTGACAATACCGGGCCCTTTTCTGCATTGGTCTATTGGATCAATGGCTTGCTATTTTCCAATTCGACGCTTTCCTTCAGGATTATTGCTTTCTTGATCCTATTTTTCCAGGTGTATTATACCAATCATATGCTTATTAAAAATAATTCATATGAAGATTCAAACTATCTTCCTGCCTTTGTAATGATTGTGTTGTTTCAATTGTCTTTTGACTTTTTGACACTTTCCCCGGCCTTGATGGGAAGTACCTTTGTTTTGCTGGCACTGTCAAGACTTTTAAGCCAAACCTCAGTCAATACCAATACGGTACCCTCTATTCTGCTTATGGGGATCTTTGCAGGCATCGCCTTTTGCTTTCATTTCCCTTATCTATTGTTTTTGCCCTTGTTGATCTTTTCCGGATTACTCATCAACGGGTTTTCATTTCAGCAACTTTCCTTAATACTTACAGCATTCCTTTTACCTGTAGCCTTTTGTGCGCTGTTTTATTTCTGGGAAGATGGCTTGTCCGATTTTATCGAAATGTATTTTACTTTGGCATTAAAATTAGGGAAAATTTATCATGTCAATTTTAAAGACCTAAGTTATCTTTTTGCTTTGCCCCTTATAATAGCCATCATAGGTTATTTTAAAAACAATGTCCTAAGAAGAATGACGGTAAACCAGCAAAAGCAAAATCAACTCTTTTTCCTTTTTTTACTCTTTAATATAGGTATGTTTTTTTTAATGGATAGGGTAAGTCCATTCCAGTTTATAAGTGTGATACCTGTATTGGCCTATTTTATCACCCATTTTTTCACCATCTCTAAAAATAAACTGGCACAGAACGTTATTGGCTATAGTTATTTTCTAATTGTTCCGCTAATAGGATACAGCTGGACATTTTACTTGATAAATGACAGCTCATTTGACAAGTATCAACAAGGAACTATAACGAAGTATGAAATACCTGAAGGGAAAACAGTAATGGTCCTGGGAGACGATCACAGTGCCTACCAAAGCGCCGCAATGGCAAGTCCTTACCTCAACTTCAGGCTTACAGAAATCTACTTTACTAAAATGGGTGAAATGGAAAGGAACACAAGATTCTATCTGGATTTAAAAAAAGAGAACCCTGATATAATCATAGATGAAGCAGCCGTTTTTGACGTTTGGATTCAAGATCTCCCCAAATTAAAACCCCTATATACCAGATCCAATAACGGACTGATATATAGGGGAAAACAGGAATAAACCTGATAGAAATTATATTATTATTTATTTACAGGCGATTTTATCTACCCGACGGGCATGTCTTCCACCTTCAAATTTTGTCTCAAGGAAAATATCAACCATTTTTTCTGCTAGCTCAAAGGAAACAAATCTGGCTGGTATCGATATTAGGTTAGCGTCATTGTGCTGCCTGGAAAGTGATGCCAATTCCTCATTCCAGCAAATAGCAGCCCTAATTCCCTGGTGCTTGTTTGCTGTAATGGCTACACCATTCCCACTGCCACAAATAATTATCCCGCGATCAATCTCTCCGGAAGTTATCGCATCACACAATGGATGGATAAAATCTGGGTAATCAACTGATCCCTCTGAATAAGGACCGAAATCCTTTACTTCAAAACCTTTCTTCTGCAGGACTTCTATTAACTCTTGCTTATAAGTGAAGCCTGCATGGTCTCCACCTATTGCGATCATTTTTGACATACCTATCGATTTATAATTCGTCTTCCAGTTCCTCTTCTTTGCGTTTTCTTTCCAAACGTTTTGCTATAAAAATCCCTGTTTCGTAAAGGACAAGTATTGGCATAGCGATTAAAATTTGACTGATTACATCTGGTGGTGTAATAACTGCCGATAACACTAAAATCACAACAATTGAATGTCTTCTATATGCCTTAAGCATCGTAGAGGAAACAAGTCCTGCCTGAGTAAGGAAGTAAATAACTACTGGAAGCTGGAACATTACGGCCGATGCCAAAACCAACATTACCAAGGTAGAAACATAGGAGGTAATGTCAAACTCGTTCGCTATTGATGGATCAAGTTGGTAATTCGAAAGAAAGTTTATGGATAGCGGTGATAAAATAAAATAACCAAAACTAGCACCAAGGAAGAACAATAAACTAACAAAGAAAACAGCTCCTCTGGCAGCATTACGTTCCTTAGAGTACAATCCTGGACTGATAAATTTCCATACTTCCCAAAAAACGTATGGGAAGGCAACAATTAACCCTACCACCAAGCTGGAGGTAATGTGCATAGAAAACTGTCCTGTCATCTGCCTACTTTGGAGGATAAAAGGGAGTTGGTCTATGCAAAGAGCTGGAAGTGACAGCTTTTCCGAAAGCTGACAAAGCAGTCTATAGGTAATAAAGTCTACTTTGGCAGGACCAAGAATTACCTGACCAAACACAAATCCTTTGGAAAGGAATGCCATGACCATAAAAACAAGAATAGCTGATACCGATCGCAGTAAATGCCATCTCAACTGTTCTAAATGATCCAGAAAGGACATGCCATTCTCATCCTCTTCTTCTTCGTTATATTGATCCAGTGCCACTTATTTTTATTTTAGTATAAAGGAAATTGTACCATCCAGTCGTTCACTGTAGATTTGATCTCTGCCAGTTTCGCATCGTCTTCATGACTCGTAAGCGACTGATCAATCAATTCTACAATTTTCAGCATATCAGCTTCTACCAGCCCACGAGTAGTGATGGCTGCAGTACCAATACGCATTCCCGATGTTACAAAAGGAGACTTGGTGTCAAATGGAACCATGTTTTTATTAATGGTTATGTCCACTTTCCCAAGCGTATTTTCGGCAATTTTGCCAGTAAGTTCTTTATTTCGAAGATCAATCAACATCATGTGATTATCTGTACCTCCAGATATAATCTGATAGCCTTTTTCCACAAAAGATTCGGCCATAACAGCTGCATTTTTCTTTACCTGGACTACATACTCCATGTATTCGTCAGAAAGGGCTTCTTCAAAAGCAATGGCCTTGGCTGCAATTATATGTTCCAAAGGACCTCCTTGAGTACCTGGAAATACACCTGAATCCAATAAAGCAGACATTTTTCTCAATTCACCTTTTGGGTTTTTCAAGCCAAATGGATTGTCGAAATCATCTCTCATAAGGATCAATCCTCCACGAGGTCCTCTAAGTGTCTTATGGGTTGTAGTAGTAACCACATGACAAAATTCTAAGGGATCGTTCAATAAACCTCTGGCGATAAGCCCTGAAGGGTGAGAAATATCTGCAAGCAATATTGCACCTACTTCATCAGCAATTGCTCTTAATCTTTCATAATCCCAATCACGACTGTATGCAGAAGCACCACAAATCAATAATTTCGGGCTAACTTTTTTGGCCTGTTCTTCTACTTTGTCGTAGTCAATAACACCAGTTTCTTGTTCCACACCATAAAAGTGAGGTTTATAAAGTTTACCGGAAAAATTAACAGGAGACCCATGGGTAAGGTGTCCACCATGAGAAAGATCAAAACCTAAAATGGAATCACCTGCATTCAGACAAGCTAAAAACACAGCTGCATTGGCTTGCGCTCCAGAGTGAGGCTGAACATTTGCCCATGATGCTCCAAAGAGTGCTTTGGCGCGATCTATAGCAATTTGCTCTATTTCATCTACTACTTCACAACCACCATAATACCGTTTTTTGGGTAGACCTTCGGCATACTTGTTAGTCAGCACACTTCCAGCGGCCTCCATAACCTGCTTACTGGTAAAATTTTCAGAGGCGATCAGCTCTATTCCTCTTTTCTGTCTATCCTCTTCCTTCCCTATCAGGTCAAATATTAATTGATCTCTTTTCATGTAATGATCTGTTCTTTTCTCTGGATTGACATTCCTCGTAACTTACGTAAAAGAAATGAAAATCAGACTTATTTCTAATTCGAAAGCCAAAATTACTCTTAAACAATGTATAATCCAATTGTCTTTTCAATTTGATTGTTGCTAAATCCAATAAATGTGAAGCTTTTCCAAAAAGGAGTTGCTTCAATCTCTCAGATGGAAGGAATGAGATCAAAACATGGCGGGTTATGGGCATTGACCCCTATGCTAAGAACTGGTCTTTTTGATATCGCCAATAACTTTACCGATTCCGTCTGAATTTTCATAAGGTAACTCCAGATATCCCATCACCATATAGCATCATCACTCTTGGTTAATTATTATTACCATTTTAAGTGATTTGGTTTTAATTTCAAATTAGCGCTTAAATGACATATATTTGCCTGAATATGAATTTTGACTATCAACCAAAGACGTATTTCAATGGAACAGGTGCCAACGCACTTATAGCAAAGCTAACCTACCCTGAAAGTCAATGGGGTGAGGAAATCTGCATTTTTGCCACCACGCTTGACGGATTTAACTATTATGAAATTGTGGATTTTTATGGAAATGAGTATTCCATAAAACCTAGCAAGAGTAGTAACCCTTTAAAATTGCAGGAATTGATACTTTTAATAGAATCTATGGAAGTAGATAAGGAAGGTGAAATGGGAGCGATTAACCAAACTCTATTGGGCATCCCCATTGCTGAAAGCACACTTTATCCCCAGCTAAAACATTATTTCGATCAAAAAAGAAACCACTTTGGATTCGTTTGATTAAAGAAAACAGACAATCAAATTCCAAAGTTCTGTTGTCTGATTTCACCTTAGTCCTAAGAATTTATTATTATGGCCAATATACTCATTGTCATTTCCTCTATCCTGATTGGTATCGTTTTACAGAAAGTTAGAAACTTCCCTGTGGAAGCGCCTAAGGCACTAAATGCTTACTTAATCTATGTTGTTTTACCCGCAGTTTCCCTTCTTCATATTTCCAGATTGGAGCTGGGGCCAGCATTGCTTTTGCCAATTTCTGTGGGGTGGATCATATTTACTATCACCTGGTTGGTTTTCGGTTACTTGGGAAAGCGGTTTGGATGGAACAAAAAAACCATCGGTTGTTTGATAATTTGTGGGGGCCTTTCCAATACAGGCTTTATCGGTTATCCTGTAATCGAAGCAATTTATGGAGGGGAAGGTTTGAAAATTGCTGTATTAATAGACCAGACTGGCTCTTTTTTGGTAGTGAGCAGTCTTGCCATAATTGTCGCATCCTTGTATGGATCGGAAAAAATGAGAAAAAGGGACATCTCAAAACAGATGTTATTCTTCCCTCCATTCATGTTTTTTATTCTTGCCTTGTTGCTTAATATTTTCAAGGTAGAAATCAGTGGTGTGGCTGAAAAGGTCCTGCAGAGTTTTGCAGGCACATTAACGCCCATTGCACTAATAGCTGTAGGCCTACAGATAAAAATTAAAATCGCGGACATAAAGGACAATTTCCTATGGTATGGATTAACACATAAACTATTGCTTATCCCACTATTGATCTATACCATCTACCATTGGATTCCAGTAGACAATCCTGATCAGAATCTCATTTTCAAGGTTAGTGTCATGGAAGCTGCTATGGCTCCCATGATCACTTCCTCCATTATTGCTACCAATTATGATATAAGGCCCAAACTGGCTTCTTTGCTTGTAGGAGTAGGCATACCACTTTCCGTTGTTACACTTACAATGTGGTATTACCTTTTAGAATACTTCCGTTAGCCCTGAAAGCAACGGTTGCTAATCTCACATCTTACTCCTCCTTGTTTTTATAAGCTTTCTTCTTGAATCCTAAATTTATTCAGGCGTAGGCTTTTCAGGTTCCGCAGTTTTTTTCTTATTGGTAAAACCTTTGAGTAGGTTTTTCACTTCGTCCACTGCTTTCTCTTTGGCCTGGTCTATCAATTTTGTTGCTTCTTGCACAACGCTATCTTTAGCGACTTCTGATTTCTCTTTAAACTCCTGCTTCAAACTGTCCTCTTTGGCTTTAAAATCTGCAGTGATCTTTTCTTTAACATCCTCTTTCTGACCTGAAACTTTGCTTTTCAGCGCATTGGAGATATAAGCCTCCAAACCTTCAGAAGAAGCCATTGCCACGTTGGGTCTGGCGTAGCTACCCCCAATATTGAAAGCCAAAGGAACATTTGTGTCAGATAAATCTGTACCAACCAAACTTGTAACAAGACCGTTAATCTTTGATCCAAATTTACTGGCAGGGACATCTATATTGACCAGGTAGTTTATCCTTCCATCAAAGCCAGTGCTCCCCTGAATTTTTGCTGGGTAATCCCACAACTTCAGTTCAAATGGAGGAATATTTAACATTCCATCTTCTATCCTGGCTGTAATATTCATCGGTTTTAAACTAATGGTAGCCGTTTCATCTAATTTGGTAAGACTGGTAATCCCCTTAACGAGTGGACTGTCCTTTAAAGCGGTCTCAGCCAATCGAATCAAACCTGAGCCATCCAAACTTGACAATACTGGCATCATGTCCTGACCTAATAGACCGGAGAAAGAGAATTTGGTGGAAAAAACCCCCGTAACATGCTGTGCAATTGGGGCAAATGTTTGGACGGTAACAAAGGATTTAAAAGCATCTTGCACCCCTAGTTTACTAATATCAAGCGTCATGTCAAAAGAAGGTTTGGAAATGTCCTTGGCATTATAGGAACCGTCAAATACCAATGAGCCTCCCAGCATATCTGTTTTGAAACCTTCTAGTTTAAGTACTGCATCTTTAACCCATATTTTCCCAGCAGCATTGTTCAGTGTAAGATTATCGTAAAGTATTTTATCCGCTTTTACTGACATGGTAAAGTCAATATTGTCAGGCAAAGCAACCACTTCCATTGCAGTAGTATCTGTACTAGTGCTTTCAGTTCCTGTCATCCATTCATTGACATCAAAACTGCTGGAATAAACAGACAAATTCCCCTGAAGGTCATTGCCCTCATCACCAAGCAAGTAAGCCATATAATTGGACAGCGTACCATTTGCTTGGACTGGACTTTTCCCAAGGCGGGCATCCATTTTCACCAGATTAATGGCCTTTGGACTAAAATTAGCGGAGGCCTCGTTGATCCGAACTCCCTGTGGATAATCTTTATCTGCATAGTAAAAATCATTGACCAGCAGTTCGCCTTTGGTGTCAAGCTGCCCGAAACGATTGGCTTTAATTGCTTCATAACTTCCTTTGGCGTCTAGATCGGCTTTAATCTTGCCTTCTAATAATACGTCCTCCATAGGCACAATTGCAGCAATTTTTCCCAGATCTACAGCTCCATGAATGGAAAAGTCATAATTCATGGCTTCTAGATCATTTAGTTTTAAAGCGCCATTGATTTTTTCTCCTTCCAGGTCAAAACCAAACGTGGGGATATTAATCGCAAAATCATTCATTTTACCGGACTTGTTATCAGCAATTGCCCGGACATTGATATTGTCTATAGGTGCTGGATAGGCAGCGCTTTTCACATATCCCTTGGTCAATTCTATTTTGGCATTGATGGCTGGGATTATTTGGGCTACACTGTCATATCTACCCTTGGCTGTGGCATCTATAGCCAGTTGCCCTTTCAACTCCATGTCTTCAATAGGAAAAATAGAGGTTAATTCCAATAGGTCGAGCTTTCCTTTTAGCTGACCATCCATTTCATAATTTATCAAATCCTTAACCATTAATCTCCCTGAAACCGGTTGATCTCCGAACTCAAGGGAAAGCCTTGAAAGATCGATAGCGGTGTAATCCAAATCACCTGTTTCATTGACCACCTTCAAATCCAAATTCACATGCTGAACAGGTCTGGGAAGATCAGGGTATTGAAACATTCCTTCGTTAATGGTTAGCCCAAATTGGAAAGATGGAAATGAATTTTCACTATAGGTTCCTTTTAAAGCACCGGAAAAGTCCATTTCTCCAGATGTTTTCAAGTCATCAAAAGAGGCAGAATATATTCCCGGAACTAGAGAAAGAGCACTTTTGAAGTCATTGTCCTTTCCATAAAATTTCGCATCCATTTCTATATCATCACCAGGCATAGCCAAATAACCATCAATACCAAAGCCAAAATCATTGAGCTTAAAAGAAGCTCCATTCACTCCAAACTTCATGTTTTTCAAGTCTACGTTGATTTCAGAATCTATCGCCAGGGATTTATTGGAGAGGTATTCTACACCCTCATAAGCAACATTGACAATATTGCCTTCACCTTTGATCATTAGGTCATAAACATCGAGTGTCAGGTCACCGCTTCCTACAAAGTCCATTGCCGACATCACCATCAAAAAGTCAAGTGATCGATCGTCATATATAAAATCAAGATTTTCTATCTCGATTAGATCTATTCCCAATTGAAAATTTGATGAAGCTGTGTCGATAGGCTCTACCTCCTCACTTTCAACCATGATATCATAATTGGCTTGGCCATCCGCTAGCACTTTAACATAAAACTGACCATCCTGAAGGCGGATCCCTTTCAAACTTGGGTTTTCACTAAAAATAACGGACCAAATATCTAAGTCTACCTGCAGTTCTCCTACGTGTACCAAGGTGTCATTTTGAAATGGAGGATTACCTTTAACCCCAAAATCACCTAGACTAGCTGATAAGCTAGGGAAATTATTAAAAACACTCAGACTGACTTTATCACGGTCATAATAGACCGTAGCATTTACAGACTTGGCTAGCTCCTGATCAAGCTTATCAAAGATTTTGTCCTTAAATAAGTAGGGCACTGCCACCAGAGCCAATAGGATTAAAGCAAAAAAGGCAAAAATAAAATAAGCGATTTTTTTCATGGCGTATGTATTGAAAGAAAAATTAAAATACCTGAATTTGAATTAGATTACACCTTTTGGACTGCGTACAAAACCTACAATAAAATCAGTTCAATTATTATATCGCGGTGTGACATCAATAGGTTGATAGCGATAATGGCAACGAAGATCTGATTTTAAAGTAATCTCAATACGTATTAGAAAAACTGACATCTAATTAAGACAAACCTAAATTGAAACGTAAGCGGTCCATCTTAAGTTATAAACAACAAAAACAATACCGATTAAAAAAGAATCGTAAAAAACAGGATATTAAAAAACGGGAAGAAAACTAAACAGACATTAATCTAAAATGACAATCACCAGCTTTGGCTGTGGAGATCTCTTTGCTAAGGTGATATACAGCCTCAAGCAAGCAAGCATTTTTGATAGTACCCGCATCTATGGCCTTAAATCCTATAAGCTCAATCAACTTTTTAACAATCAATTTATCCTTATTGTTGTCACCACAGAAGTAAGTTTCTTTAATAAGTGCTAAAGGATCAGATTTTGGGTAATCAAGTCCAAGGTTGTTAAAAGCTTTAAAAACACGCTCATGTCCGGTTTCTTGACCTATAAGCGTTGTATTACAGGTTACACTTTCATCGTTCACGCCATTGGTACTATCAATGAACAACATATCAGGGGAACCAAATTCTCTAAGATACTTGCAAACAACAGGTAGAAATTCATTTTCACAACAAATAATAATCACATCCGAGTCGGTGATGGCATCGGCGTAATTTAGAACATTGTGATTTTGCATTTTAAGAATCTTCCACTCTATTTTCCTCGTACTAAATCCTTCTCTAACACCAAATGCAACGTCCATTCCTCTGGCAATAAATTTGTTCCCAAGGTTTGTTGCCAAATTCGTACCTCCTAAAATTCCTATTTTCATTTTATTCGAATTGTTAAATAGTGAACAGCCTATTTCGGTAAAATACGCGATGCTCAACTATAGGTGAACGAGGGGTGATAAGTCCGAAAAACAGGTTGTTTTATTAAATGATTGAAAGCTAATCAATTATAGCGAAAATACAAATTATTTTTTTACATATGAAATTTATTTATTTGAATTATGTTTTTTGTAGTTAATCCCAATTTAAAGGAGACTATTTTACCTACTTAAAACGTAAATTTCTCAGCAAGCGCTTTTTCAAAGGTGCCATGCAACTTCCCATTTGACGCTAAAATTTGCCCACCAAATATGAAATTTTGGCCTCCGCTAAAATCTGTAACCTTCCCACCTGCCTGTTTGACGATCAGGGTGCCTGCAGCCACGTCATAAGATTGTAAATTGTACTCAAGGTAACCTTCCACTCTACCACAAGCTACGTAGCACAAATCTACAGCAGCTGAGCCAAGCCTTCGAAGCCCATGGCTGTTCTTGATGAAATATTTTAAAAGCTGTAAATATTCTTCAAGTTTCCCTCCATCGTCATACGGAAAACCTGCAGCTACCAAACTATTAACCAATTCACTCACCTTGCTTACTTTTATAGGTATTCCATTACAGGTAGAAGGAGCTCCTTCATAAGCAGCAAAGCTCTCGTCAAGGTTGATTTCATACACCACCCCCACAATGATCTCTAGGCCTCTTGCCAGCGCTATAGAGACAGCATACATCGGGATACCATGAACAAAGTTAGTGGTGCCGTCCAAGGGGTCTACAATCCAGGTGTACTCTTTATCTCTTTCTGACCTTGTTCCCTCCTCTGTTATAAAACCAGCTTCAGGGACAATTTCTGCAAGCTCTTTGACTATTATCTCCTCGGCCCCTTTGTCTACATAAGACACAAGGTCATTGAAACCTTTTTGTTCTACTTTGTCAAGATTGAAATTCTTGCTTTCCTCACGGATAAATTTGCCAGCCTTTTTAGCAAGCACTTCTACTCTACTGGTAATTTCTTGCAGTTCCATATTAATTTTTCCCGGCTACTGTTAATACTATTTCACCTTTAAGGGTGTGCTCCGTATAATAATTTAAAAGCTCCAAAAGAGTACCTCTCACATTTTCTTCATGAAGTTTGGTCAACTCTCTACTTACGCAAGCAGTTCTTTCTGGGCCAAAGACCTCCATTAGTTGATTAAGCGTTTTCAATAGCCTATAAGGTGATTCATAGAAAACCATTGTTCTTCGTTCGTCCTCCAAAGCCTCTATCCTTGTTTTTCTTCCTTTTTTGTGCGGCAGAAACCCCTCAAAAACAAACCTGTCGTTAGGAAGTCCTGAATTAACAAGTCCGGGAATGATCGCTGTTGCACCAGGCAAACTGCAGATTTCAATGTTTGCGGCAATGGCCTCTCGCACCAAAAGGAAGCCAGGATCAGATATCCCTGGAGTGCCGGCGTCAGTTATAAGAGCAAATACGGTCCCTTGCTCCATTCTTTCAATAAGCCTGCTGATACTTTTATGCTCGTTGTGGATATGATAGCTTTCTAAAGGCCGCTTGATCTCATAATGTTTGAGAAGCTTACCTGAGGTCCTTGTGTCCTCTGCTAAAATCACATCAACCGTCTGCAGGGTTTCCAGGGCCCTTAAAGTAATGTCCTTAAGGTTACCAATTGGTGTTGGTACTAAATATAAGCAAATGTTTGTAGCGATTGACATACTAAATTAAACGGTCTATGGCTTGGGCTAAATCACGGTCTTTCTGCGTCACAGTGTTCCCTTTATCATGAGTGGTAAGGTCAATGTGAACTTTGTTGTATTCGTTACTCCAATTGGGATGGTGTTGTTGTGATTCTGCGAGAAAAGCTACCCTAGTCATAAAGGCAAATGCTTCACTAAAATCTTTGAATTCAAAGGTTTTTGTTAATTTATTGTTTGCTTCTTTCCACATATTAATGGGTTTTTGTTATAGTGCAATTACTCCTTTTATTTTGGCTGCATTTTCATAAATATCAATGATTGACTGGCTGTCTCTCATCATGGCTTTGATGGTAACACTAACATACTTTCCTTGTGAGGAAGGTTTTAATACCATCTCGTTTTTGGGAAGTAAGGCTCCAATCTCGTTTTCTTTACCGTTTGGCACGATAAATTTAAACATGTACAAAGCTGGAAAACTAGTTTCCATTTCCAGCTTTTCTTTGAAAGTTGAATTACTATTTAATTTTTCCATTAATTATTCAACCAATTTTTCATGAAATTAAATCCCCAGAAACCAAAAAATCCCATTCCTAATCAGGAATGGGATTTTTTATTGATTCAAGGTATTATTAAAAGAACTTATACCTGTAGTCTTTTACTCCAGCCAACTCTTCCATTGCCATCATAATCATGTAGGCAGTTCTTTGGGAGGCATTAGCCGTAATTTCGTTTTGATAACGGGTATAATCAGCAATCTCAGTAGCGGGTATGATGCCATTAAGTTTGGCAACTATCACACCTATGTCTTCTGTGATTGGAGCTGTCATATCCCCTGTATTCTGAAGGCCAAAAATGGACCCTATAGCCTTTGGTGCAAACCCTATTCCAGGCAATACACTTGCATTCAATTTCAAAGCCGGAGTGGTACCAATAGACGCATCAGGATAAACTTCCTTGATTGCCTCTAAAGTCTCTAATCCTTTAATTTTCTCCTTAATGATTTCAGCTTTCTTCTCATTTCTTAAAGCCATAGTAGCCTGGGCTCTGATTTCAGGATTCTGAATACTTCCTTCACCTTCTTCAGTTTTGCTTGTAAGAAGCGCGACTACATAGGCATCGTCTAATTCAAATACCGTAGAGACCTTACCAACAGAAGCATCGTTAAACGCCCATCTTATAATCTCACGAGCGGAATTCATATTGTTGAGGCTTCTTGCATTTGCGCCAACATTTGTAGCTGTGGTTATTTGATAATTTTCTGTTGTGGCATTTTCTTCAAATGATGCAGCATCATCAGAATTAGCAGCAAAGAAATCAGCGTTTCTAAAGATGTCATTTCTTGTAACATCACTTGCTATAAGTTCCAGTTCAAGAATGGCAACCTTTTGACTAATTGTCTGAGCCAATTCGGTCACCTTAATAATATGATAACCATATTCAGTCTCTACCAACTTATTGATTACACCAAGAGATTTAGCGGCAAATACAGCGTCTGCAAATTCAGTAACAAAATTCTCTTTGAAAAACCAGCCAAGGTCTCCCCCACGCTGAGAAGTTCCATCCTGCCCATATTGAGCAGCAGCAACTTCAAAGTTTCCAGTATCACTTACTTCGTCTAGTATCTCCTGAGCCCTGATCTTCACCTGCGCTTTTCCTTCATCATCCATACCTTCAGTACTCAAAAGGATATGGCTAGCTCTCATCCTTGCAGGCCCTTCGTATTTATCAGTAATCTTATAAGTGACATAGCTTGAGTTATTGCTCAAGAAAGGACCATAGACCACACCTACTTCAGGGTTCTCTACATTATTAGTAAAGTTTGCTGGAAGTGGATCCCCTGGATTGATTGTAACAAAAGGAGTAGCTGCTTCTGAATTTCTAATAACAAAAGCAGAATCCGACTGTGTCTCTTTAAGTTCAATGGTCAGGTTCTTGATGTTTTCCAAAGTATTTGCAGAATCCTCTGCACTTGGTAGAAGTGGAAAACGAACATATTTTAAACCTCGGCTTTCCTCTACCTTAAATTTATCCTGATTTTTGCTGATGTAAGACTTAATATCTCCATCTGTAAGGGATACTACTGAATCAGAAACTGCATAGTAAGGTATCTGAATATGACTTACATCAGCAGTTGTATTAGCCATCTTGTGTTGCATTTTGGCTTCTGCGGTATTGGCATACTCAGAAGTTGCCAACATATTGTCATATTTGATCCTTAGTCTGGAATCAGCAAATAACTTCTCCTGTTGCGCCCAGAACATTTGTTGTTGAGGATCTGCCGTCTCCAGAGATTGAAGGAAGGTGATTAATTGAGACCTGTCAAACTCACCAGTTTGTGGGTTGGTCAACTGCCTTCTCAATTCTCCAATGATGTTTTTTCCTTGCACCATGTCGACGAGTTCCTCATCAGACACCACTAATCCAAGTTCTTCATACTGCTGAGAAAATATCCTTTCAACGATCAAAGCTTGCCATGCCTGGTCCCTAATACTTGAAAGTTCATTTTCTGAAGGATTTCGTCCAGTGTTTTGTTGGAAACTGAGCTTTGTCTGTTCAATTTTCTGAACATACTCTTCATAGGAAATGTCTTCCCCTGCAATTTCGCCAACAGTCGTTCTACTGGATCCCAATAACATGGAGTTCGGTCCTAAAAGGTCTCCTCCTACTAAAAAGAATATAAGTCCTACAGCGATAACTCCTATCGCCAGACCTGTTCTTTGTCTTATTTGTTTAATTAATGCCATTCTCCTATTTTTTGAAGTGTCGCAAAATAATTACATATAGTGGTAAATTCAAAATATTACCGCATCTATAAATCAAGTATTTCTACAACGTTGGTTATTCTATCTTAATTTTCACAGTATCAATTCGGTGATCTTGCTTGGAAACGATGGTAAATGTAAAAGGTCCATAGCTTACAAACTCCCCTTTTTGAGGAATGCTTTCCGTTAAGGAGAGGATAAATCCTGCCAGAGTTTCAAACTCTCCTTCAGGTAGGTTCCATTCATATTTTTCATTCAGGTAATCTATTTCATGTCTAGCACTGAGCAGATACTCTCCGTCAGCTACTTTTTGATCAATTAAATCATCATTGTCATACTCATCTTCTATCTCCCCAAATATTTCTTCAATGATGTCTTCCATACTCACAATCCCACTCGTCCCTCCAAATTCATCCACTACCAAGGCCAGGCTTTTACACTCCTTGATAAATTGCACCAACAATTCATTGGCAAGTGCAGATTCAGGTACGATTATAATAGGTGTAAGAATATCCTCTATCTCTTTTGGCTTTTTAAAAAGTTCCAAGTGATGGCAATATCCAATTACATCGTCAATGGTTTCTTTATAAATTATGATTTTTGAATGCCCGCTTTCTACAAACAGTTCCCTCAGATCTGATATCTGATCTTCTACTTCCATGGCCACAATATCAGTACGCGGAACCATACATTCTCTGACCCTAACCTTCTTAAAATCTACAGCATTGTCAAAAATCTTTGTATCAATATCTAAATCTTCCCCCTTGGTATCCATGTAATTTTGGACAAAACTATTGAGGTCAGTGATGGTATAGGCTGGCTTTTCATCGTTGTAGTCCAAATTGAGCACCCTTACAATGACAAACTTTGATAAGCCTACTACTACCCAAACTATAGGATACATCAGGTAATAGATCACTGCAAAAGGGATTGAGAAAAACGTAAGTAATCTATTGGGATTAAGAATGAAAATACTTTTTGGGATAAACTCTGCTGTCACCAGCACAATAAGCGTAGACACCAAGGTTTGGACAATCATTATACCGGCCTGTGTATTGAGTGCTTCGGGCAATAAATACCTAAGAGGTGGCTCAAGTAAATAAGCCATAAAAATACCATAAAGCACCAGACTTATGGTATTCCCCATCAACGAAGTGCCTATAAACTGGCCTGGGTTTTGAATGAAACTGGCCAATACCTTACCAGAGACCTTCCCTTGCTTTCCCTGAAGTTCTATTTGCAATCGGTTGGCCGAGACGAAGGCAATTTCCATCCCCGAAAACAAGGCCGAAAAAAACAGACTAATAAGCACTAAGAGTAAATAATGACTGTCCATTAATTCTTCTTCCGTTTATTTTTGCTTTTAATCGATTTTTTTTTGTCCATTTCTGTTTCTTCCAATTTATTTTTACGGTACATGTGCCAAAACAACAAAACAACCGCAAACATAAAAAGCGGATAAGATGCTACTATTCCCGCCTTGATCGTAAGGTGAGCGCCTATTACCACTAAAGCAGCGGCGAGAGACAATAAAACTGCACTACTTATTTTCATTTTACAATTTTAGAGAACATTTTCTATTTCACCTGTCACATTGGTAAATTTATATTCATTGAATCCCTCGTCAGCTTCCATTCCAGTTCCTTTTATAATTCGGTCTGGTTTTTCCACCGTGACAAATTTATCAGTGTAAATCTTTTTCTTAGTCTTGTCCCAATATAACTCCTCTGAGCTCAGCTTTTGCTCTTTAATAAGGTTATGCACCTGAACATCCCCTTCGCCTCTGTAGATATTGGTTTTCCTATCTAGATAACCCCTGTCAGCCCGAATGGTGGTACTCAACTCACCCTCCTTGTCAAAGAAATGAATGACAACCCCCTCGGGAAATTCGGCATCCCCATTTTTGAACTCAAGTTGTTTGTCAGCCATTAATTTGGTTCTTACAATGGCAGAGTCACTGTGGAGCATCTCCACTTTAAAGCTTGTACGGTAAGGACCTTCATAAAATTCAAGCTGACTTTTGTCTACATCTTCCCTACAACTAAAATTACCAACCACAATAACAACAAGCCACAAATACTTAATTGCTATTCCAGAAGAAACAATCTTCGCTATATATCCAAAGATTTGATGGTACAATTGTCGAACGCTCAAACTATTAATAAATATTATATCCTTACAAAGGTAAGGACATTTTGGGAGGAATTTTATTTTTTTAACCGGGATTATACAATAGGCACCTTAATGGCTTGAATCAATCTTCCTCGGTTAACGAATTATGGGCAAAATAACCTCAAAATTGGGCACTTATACAAGCGTCTTATTAGGTCGTATGAAAAGGAATGAATACTACTTATGCCATGTGTCATAATTGGTGGGCTGGTGAACAATTTATCCAATTCTTTTCAGAATAATTTTTAACCCTAGCATTTTTGAGGGCAATGGCAAAAGCTATAGTAGCATTTGCCAGGGAATTCAATCCCTGGAACAGGTAAAGTCAAAAGGCTGCCCGAAGTTAGCTTCACATCCTTACGTCCCTATAACATAAAATCCAGGTTGACCCCGGATTATGAAATAGTGTTGGTAATAGCCTGTCCTGACATTTCTCAGCCCATCCTGATGTTTTTTCAGGGCTACTGACTTCATCACTATACAGATGGTCTACTGCCTATTTCGCAAAGCATGGATTTGGGATTTTTTTTGCACCTGACACAAAGAAAAAAGGCGGTATTGCTACCGCCTTTTTAATAAACTATCTTTCTTTTTTGGATGACAACCTTAATCCCTGGTGGCTAAAGTCACAGTCTGTCCTACCCAGCATCCAGTATTAATCGTTTGACCGACCTGAAAACCTTCGGTAAACAATTCTTCTTTGGAAGGGAACCTTGCTTTTGCATTGGCCATACCCTTGCTGTCTCCAGCAACTGCATAGGCGTTGTAAGCTGCGATAAAGACAGAATAATCTTTCACTCTACTTTGACCGCCTCTACAAGCACTTGAATTTGACATAATCAATCCACCTACAAAAGAGTAAGCATCACTTTTTAATTCTCCATTAAGTTCAGCCGCTTTCATTGCTGAAGATCTGGCGCTGCTAATATTCCCAAGGTTAGCATTAACTTTTGCCATGTCCCAGTGAATTTCAGCTCTTTCTTCATCAGTACTCGCTAAGCCAAGGGCTTTTTCAAAAAGCTCTGCAGCTTTAGCATAATCCTGACTTTGCATGTAACGCATTCCCCTTACCTGGGAAGTAGTGAAGGTAGGATTGTCGTTATCTATTGTCTCAAGCGCCTTAAGGAAAATATCGCTACTTGTACATTTCTCTTTTATTGCATACTGAAATATCTGCTTCGCCAATTTAAGATTTGTAGGATCTGCTGCCAATTTTGGCCCCATATTACTTTCTATAAACTCGCAATTGATGATATCCATAATATTCAGCAACTGATCAAGCGTACTCCTTGATGAGGCTACATCACCCCCAGCAGCTTCTTCTTCATCCAACTTAGCCATGATAAACTCATATTTTCCAATAACTTCATCTGGAGTATAAGCTTTGTTATAGGTGAAATTTCTGTAAATGGCATCAAAATAAGCCCTGTACAACGTAAAAGGAGCCAATGTACCATCAATTTCTATGGTTCTTTCAAACAAGTCTGTGGCAATGCCTACTTTATCCTTGTCTCCTTTATAAAATTTGTAAGCATAATAAGCTTTATTGGCAATCCATTTAGACTCATTGTCATAAATTTTGTTTCTTAGGTCGTAGATCGTCAATACAGAATCTTGATAGACCCTGATTTCTGCCTCGTCTGTAGCTTGATTTGCTGCACCTTCATATACCTTTACCCCATTAATATAAAGTGCTTCGTTAAGATCTGGCACATTGGTAAGTAGCCAATTTAAAGGACCTTTTGCCTTTAAGAAATCTTCCGCGTTCATATAATCATTGTAGGCGGCGTTCAGTTCTTTTGCCTTACTTGTCAATTCCGGATCTTCCGGAAAATTCCAGCCATCCTGTGCTTGAGCCAGTCCCACCATGAGGAAGGACAAACATCCTATAATTGCAAATTTAACTTTCATGTTTGTCAACATCATTCAAATACTTTTTTGTAAAACCAACTGTTATCATTTATTGATAAACCTAAAGAAACTTTAATATAATTTTCTCTAACTAATCCATCATTTATTGTTCCTCTTTTACCTGCCTTTATAGCCAAATTTAGTAAAGACATACTGTATATCGGAATTGAAGTACCAAAATTAATGCCAATGTCATCAACGTTATTTTGGTTTACCTGAAAAGGTAGTCGTTCATATTCGATTCCAGCCCTAATGGTAGATCTGCTTAACAAGCTTTCAAGGGAGAAGGCATTGGGTATATATTGCCCTCCAAGGGAAAATTTAAAGGCTTTTCCCATATTATCACTTGGTGAAGAAGCATTAAACGCTCGAAAAGAGGAAAAATCCTGGAACTGCGCTTCTACACCTACCGCAAATTTATTAATTTTTTCATAAGTTACACCATATCCAAGCTTTGCAGGAATGAAAACATTCCCTGAAACATTATCAGCGATAACATCTCCAACGCTATTTGGAATGCTAGCTTGGCCAGATTCTGCGACTTTAGCAAACTCTGTTCCATTAACATTCCCAAAAACCTGATAAATGGCTCCTATATTAAGGTATTGTTGATTTCCCAGGGGCTGTGCATAATAAACGCCACCTTTGAAGACCACATCACTAAAGGTGAGCCTCTCATAGTATTCTGAAGAAACACCTATAGAATTCAGGTCAACATCTAAAAGATTCAATTGATTGTTTCTGATTGTAGAGCCAAAGGTATATGCTCCTTCCACTCCCAGACTAAGGTTTTTATAAACCTGAAAACCACTTTGCAAATAAACCTGGCTCAATCCTCCCGTACCAATTATAGTATTTTTGGATACAAGTTCTGTACCTGCCACCGGGGTATTTACAATTATATTGTAATCCACACCGGTCAATTGATTTAACCCAAACCCCATGGTGAATTTCCGGGGAATTACAGGAAATGACATGGCCACATAGCTTAATCCACCACCATCTATATCCTCAGATGACAATTCTGTAGCAGCTGTTAATTTATTGTAATTAAATGCTGCCTGAAAACCAAAAGCACCATTTTTTACCGATACGGCCGGATTTACATGATTAATACTATAACTGTTACCAAAACTTATCCCCATACCCCCCATGCCTTGATTCTGGGTTAATCCGGAATTGTTAAATATACCAACTCCTAAAGAGCTATAGGTAGATGAGGACAATTGGCCGTAACTGATATGATGGATAGCAAAGCATCCCATGAAAATAATCAGGGCTGCAACGTGTATTTTATTTTTCAACATTGTGTTTTAAGATTCTGTCCAATCCGTACAGGACCAAATTGGGGATTACAAATATGTGGTCTTTTATTAAGCTTTCAAAGATTTCAGCATCTCCACCACAAATAAAGACCTCAACAGGGCCAAAATCCTGCTGATATTTTAGAATAAACCCTTTGATTTCTTCGGCTATTCCATGATAGATTCCAGACACCATACATGTCTCTGTACTAGTTCCTAAGTAAGAAACATCCGTTTTTTGAACATTTACAAGAGGTAATCTGGCAGTATATTCATGCATGGCTCTCGCCCGCATGTTAAGTCCGGGAGAAATAGCACCACCCATGTAATTATTTTTAATATCCAGGAAATCATACGTAATACAGGTTCCAAGATCGATCACCAATACCGCCCCATCCTTCTTAAATGATCTGGCACCAATGACTCCTGCCACCCTATCCAAGCCTAAAGTTTGTGGGGTCTCATAGGAATTCGTGATTTCCAAAGGCGTATTATGATCAAAATACAAAAATGGAAAAGAGAAAATTTCCTTTAATGCATCTAAAGACAACCTAACAGAGGTAAACAACACCCTGTCATCATCCTGAGGCTTTAAATAATCACGGCATTCTTCAAGACCAGAAAATGACCTAAACGCTATCAGCCTTCCTTTTTCAAAGACACCTGTCTTTATTCGAGTATTTCCAATATCGACAACCCAGTGCCTTTGTTTCATAACCTAATAATAAACTACTTCAAAATTAGTCATTTTACTTTGGAGGCTGGTCGGTGATATATTATTTTTAGGGCAGGATTTTCTTTTTTAACAAACTTTAACCCATGACGGACTCAAGCGGATACACGATTATAGGTCTAATGTCCGGCACTTCCGGTGATGGACTGGACATTGCCTGCTGCGAATTTTCTATTAATAAAGCTTGGAGCTTCAATATATTAAAGGCTGAAACTCTGCCTTTCCCTAAAGAATTAGAGCAATCGCTTAAGAATGCTCATTTACTGGATGCTGAATCTTTGGAATGTCTGGATTTGGAATTTGGTCAGTGGATGGGTAAGGTTAGCAGTGCTTTTTGCCTTAAAAATAATCTTAAGCCCATGGCCATTGCTTCACATGGCCATACCGTCTTTCATAGACCTGACTTGAAAATGACCAAACAAATTGGGAATGGATTTGCATTAAGTTATGCTGCTGGATTACCAGTAATAAATAATTTCAGGAAATTGGATGTGATTATGGGTGGTCAGGGTGCACCACTTGTTCCTATAGGAGATGCATTGTTGTTCAACGATTTCGATTTCGCTTTAAATCTGGGTGGTATCGCCAATATTTCAATGGACAACAGTGGACAAAGGCTTGCATTTGACACCTGCCCTTTCAACTTACTCTTCAATCACTTTGCTTTAAAATCAGGCAAAGCCTATGATGAAGGCGGGAATTTAGCAAAATCAGGTTCCGTAATACCCCAGGCATTGGCAGCGTTGAATTCCTTGGAATTTTACAAACAAAAAGGAGCCAAATCACTTGGAAGGGAAAATATAACCCATGATTTCTTACCTGTATTAGACCAGGCTTCCTATTTTCCTAACGATGTTCTTGCGACTTTATCGGAACATTTTGCAGATTGCATTGCTAAAATAATCTTAGATCATGTTAAAGTAAAATCAAACAAACTCCAACTACTGGTAACAGGTGGTGGAGCCTATAACACGTTTTTTATCCAAAAGCTTCAGCATAAAATTAACCATAAAGTAAACTTGATTCTTCCCGAAACCCAGCTTATTGATTTTAAAGAAGCATTGGTATTTGCATTTTTAGGCGTTTTACGACTTCGCGGGGAGAACAATTGTTTGGCTTCGGTGACAGGAGCCACTGAAGATAACTGTGGTGGCACCATTTTTGGACTTTTTAATAAAAATTGAATTTAAACAATATAAATACATGAGAGAATTACTAAAAAAGTTTGAGAACATGCAACCAGAGATCGTCTTTGAGTGGAGCGATAGCGAAACGGAGGCAGAAGGATGGATGGTAATAGATAGCCTTAGAGGAGGAGCAGCAGGGGGAGATACAAGGATGAAGCTGGGGCTAGATAAAAATGAAGTAATTCAATTGGCCAAAAACACGGCTATAAAAAATACTGTTTCAGGTCCAGCCATTGGTGGTGCTAAATCAGGGATTAACTTTGATCCCTCCGACCCAAGAAAAGCAGGCGTTCTCGAACGATGGTTTAAAGTTGTTTCTCCCATCTTAAAAAGCTACTACGGCACAAGTGCAGGAATTAATATTGACGAAAGTACCGAACTCATTCCCATAACAGAAGAGTATGGAATTTGGCACCCTCAAGAAGGAATAGTGAATGCGCTATATAAAGGAGGCGAACCAAAAAAAATTAGAAAAATAGGCCAGTTAAGGCAGGGCCTTTCTAAAATTGTAGAAAACCCAAAGTATCTGCCTGCTAGTTCTATTAAATACCAGATAAGTGACGTGATTACTGGTTATGGACTTTCTGAGGCCGTACAACATTATTACAAGCTTTGGGGAGGGACTGCGACTGGAAAAAAGGCAATTATACAAGGCTGGGGGAATGTTGGTGCCGCTGCTGCATATTTTTTGGCTAAGGAAGGTGTTCAAATAATTGGAATCATGTCCCTTGAAGGAGCCATCATCGATGAAAACGGAATAAATCCTGAGGAGATTACCTCCCTATTTTTAAATAAGGAAAACAATAAACTAGTAAGCGATAGGCTAATTTCTTTCGAAAACGCTAAAGACAAAATATGGGATTTACCCACTGATATTTTTATTCCAGCGGCAAAAACAAGATTGATCCAAAAAGAGCATCTGAATAAGTTGATCAAAGGTGGGTTAGAATTAATCGTTTGTGGAGCAAATTTCCCCTTTGTTGAAAATGATATTTTTCTTGGCCCTGTGACAAAAATGGCGGATGACAAAATAGCCTTGATCCCAGATTTCATTTCTAATGCCGGGCTTGCAAGAATCGCTGCCTATCTTATGACAGACAAGGCACAAATAACAGATGAAGCGATGTTTCAGGATGTAAGCAAAACGGTTTATAGGGCATTAAAAAAGTGTCATACATTCAATCCACAAAAGACGAAAATCGCCCAAACTGCTTTAGAAATTGCACTTCATAAGCTACAATAATTATAACGCCAAAGGCGCTGCGGTTAAAAAACATGTTTTTTTAACCGCAGAAAAAAAATTATTTGGTTCCTAATCCACAAATTAGCTAGCTTAGGGAATTAAATAGCAAATATTTAATATTTTGACGACGATTATAAAACCTAACTTAAACAATCTTTACACAATAAATACAAGTGAATGAAGAAGTATTTAGCTTCATGGCTCCTATTCATTGGATTAATAAGCGTAACTGTTCCTCAACATTTACAAGCCCAAAACTTTACTGCTAAACAATATATTGCCCAGGCCGATAATCACGAAAATGATAGCGCGGCTCAGGAACATAAAACACAAACTGAATCCCTGGTAGATGATACTGAGGAACACCACCATGCCCCTGCATGGTTGGTTATTCCCTTTGTGGCATTGTTGCTTATGATAGCTACTGGCCCATTGTTTTACGAGAGTTTTTGGCACCACAATTACCCCAAAATTGCTGTCGGACTGGCTGTATTGGTAGTACTCTATTATTTATTTGTATTGGGCAATGTCCACAATCCTGTGCATGCCCTGGCAGAATACATCCAATTTATTTCATTACTGGCGTCCTTATTTATTGCATCAGGAGGAATTTTAATAGATGTGGATAAGAAGTCAACACCTATGGCCAATGTACTTTTATTAATTACAGGTGCATTGATTTCCAATCTAATAGGAACCACTGGTGCTTCAATGCTATTGATTCGCCCTTTTATCCGATTGAATAAAAATAACATTCAAGCTTACCATATCATATTCTTTATCTTTATGGTAAGCAATATTGGAGGTTCCCTCACACCAATAGGAGATCCGCCATTGTTTCTTGGCTTTTTAAAAGGGGTACCTTTCTTCTGGACATTGGAACATAACTGGCAGGCCTGGATATTGGCATTGACCATTTTGTCCGGGGTATTTTATTTTGTCGACCGTAAATTTGGCACCAAAGGTGATGGTGTGGTCCTTAATGAGCAAACACAATTCAGCAATAAAATATCCCTTAAAGGGACCAGAAATTTCTGGTGGCTCCTGGTAATTATTATTTCCGTATTTCTGGACCCCAACGTACTGGAGTGGGTTCCAGCCATTAACTATGACGGTCAAAAATTCAGTTTTATTAGGGAAACAATCATGCTTTCGGTGGCCTATTTTTCCTACAAATTTGCCGATCAGAAAGCCTTGGCTGGAAATGAATTTAATTTTGAACCTATCCGAGAAGTCGCCTTTATCTTTATTGGTATTTTCGGCACCATGATGCCTGCCCTCGAATTGGTAGGTGGTTTTGCGCAGTCTGAGGCAGGCGCAGCAATGATAACGCATAACACCTTGTATTGGGGTACTGGGGTACTATCTGGTTTTTTAGACAATGCACCAACATACCTCAACTTCCTTGCAGCGGCCATGGCCTCTCAGGGGGCTGATATAAACACCATTCAGCAGGTCAGAGATTTTGCCATGGACAAGTATTTTGATTCTTCATTTGAACTTATGGCCATATCCATTGCTTCAGTCTTTTTTGGAGCCATGACTTATGTAGGTAATGGCCCTAATTTTATGGTCAAATCAATCGCAGAACAAAGTGGTATAAAAATGCCTTCATTCTTTGGGTACATTTTAAGGTTTTCCATTCCTATTTTAATTCCGATTCTGTTTATCACCTGGCTTGTATTCTTTGCATTTGCCTAAGCCCCATTTAGAAGATCGGTAGATAAATTGTCATTGAAAAATTACCCATAACTCATTTCAGGTCGGATTGTACTATGCCAATTGAATAACTCACATTAAACCCGAAACATACAATAGACCTTCAATTACGTGCTGAAATCGCTTCAAAATCAGCCACTTCGTTCCTGTTTTTATTCTACTTGACGGTATACAGGTTCACCATAGCGATCGATGCTATGCGAAAATCTCCTACAGCCTGATTTTCTTGCGATTTCAACACTTCCCATAAAACACGGGAAATCCTAATGCATATTCCGGGTAAAAGAAAAAGCCAGATAAGAATATCCTATCTGGCTTTTTTATTGCTTATCTAATTAAGAATGCGTCATTTCACTTTTCCTTCTACATGAAGTTTAGTACCTGACAAGAACCATACTTTTTGATCCCCTGACATTTCATAAGAACTTACTTTCTCATTGTCATCCATTTTTATCATGCCTTCAACAGTAGATTTGTAAAACAGATTACTAATCACTGAAAGGATGGAAATCTCCACCACCTTCCCTGCTTTCTTCCTGATTTTAATGCTCTTAATATCCCCTTTTTCATTGGATTTAAGCTGATGTATTAAAAGTCCAGGCTCCTCTCTGGTCTCATAGGATGAGGCCAAGGCTGCTTTATTTATATCCGATTGAAAAAAGAAATCCAATTCCTGTCTCCACCCCAAACTATCCAAAGTAAAGTCAACAATTTCAGTATCATCATTGAAACGGATTTCTTTCACCACCTCCGCAAATTCCGACTTCCTGACACTTTCTTGCAAGAAATCAGAAAGGGGGAAGTAGGCATCTATCTGTGTAGGATTAGCAAACCCTAATTTCTCATCCTTTTTACAGGAAACCGAGATCCCTACCAATAGCAGCAGGAAAATAACTTTTTGGCACCTGCCCATTGTTTTTAGGCTTTCAGAAGGACATTACCTGTCATTTCGACTGGCTTATCCACACCTATAAGCTTTAATATTGTAGGTGCAAGATCTCCTAGTTTCCCATCATTGACTTCCAACCGATCATTTTTATCCACCATTATACAAGGCACTAAATTGGTAGAATGAGCGGTATTCGGTGATCCGTCAGGATTAATCATTACATCACTGTTTCCATGATCTGCGATTACAATTATCGTATAATCATTGGCCAAGGCCGTTTCAATTACTGAAGAGGCACATTCATCTACAGCTTCGCATGCTTTCACTGCGGCATCAAAGACGCCTGTATGACCTACCATATCTGCATTAGCGAAATTTAAGCAAATAAAATCAGCCTCCTTCTTTGGAAGTTCCTGGTTGATTTTTTTCGCAATTTCAAAAGCGGACATTTCAGGCTGCAGGTCATAAGTAGCCACTTTAGGGCTATTGCACAAGATCCTGTTTTCCCCTTCGAAAGGCTGTTCCCTACCTCCTGAGAAGAAGAAAGTTACATGTGGATATTTTTCAGTCTCAGCAATTCGTATCTGCTTCTTATGGCTGCGTTCCAAAACCTCACCGATGGTATTCCTGAGATTATCTTTCTCAAAAACTACTGCAATATCTTTGTATTTTTCGTCGTATCGAGTAAAGGTGACATAGTTGAGATCAAGTTTTTTCATGCCGTAATCAGGAAAATCCTTTTGGGTCAATACTTCTGTAATCTCTCTACCCCTATCTGTTCTAAAATTAAAACAAATAACGGTATCTCCTTCAGATATGGTTGCCAAAGGCTTTCCCTCTTCGTCCACCTGTATTATGGGACGAATGAATTCATCCGTAACTCCATTTGTATAGGATTTCCGAATAGCGGATAGCATGTCTTTGGATTTTTCCCCTTCTCCTTTAACCATGGCATCATAAGCCAATTTGACTCTTTCCCAGCGGTTGTCCCTGTCCATAGCATAATATCGACCTACTATGGAGGCTACTTTACCAGTTGAGGCTTCACAGTGGCTTTTAAGATCCTCTAAAAACCTTAATCCACCTTTAGGATCTGTGTCTCTACCATCAGTAAACGCATGAATAAAAACATTTTCATCCAATCCATTGGCTTTAGCTGCATCACAAAGTCCTTTCAGATGAGAAATATGCGCATGTACGCCTCCATCTGAAACCAACCCAAGGAAATGTACTTTTTTCCCGTTCAATTTGGCATTTGAAAAAGCTTCCTTTAACACAGGGTGATCATTAAGATCGCCTTCTTTTACTGCCTTATTAATTTTAACCAAATCCTGATAAACCACTCTACCGGCTCCGATGTTCATATGACCAACCTCTGAATTACCCATTTGGCCTTCTGGAAGACCAACGGCCAATCCTGAAGCCTCTAATTTAGAGTGAGGATACTTTTCAAATAAACTGTCGATAAAAGGCGTTTTGGCTTTATCAATAGCAGAAACTTCCGGATTTGTGGCGATGCCCCACCCGTCTAGTATCATCAATAAAACTTTTTTATTCATGTCTTTTTCTATTGGTTTCTATCAAATAAAAATTCTGAGGAAATTGCTGTTACTGTCTCGAAAATCTTACAGAGAAAACACCCCAGCATTTTATCATTTACCACGCAAATATAAGACAATAAAAGATAGGCCTCAGTAAATTGGAAAATATTCTACCCTTCCAATTGCCAAAAGTGATATCCATGGAATTTCATGAAATAAAATTTAAATTTTTTAATATATTGGTCTGGAATTTGATATAGATTAAACATGTTTCGCATTATTACTACATTTCTTTTTGTTGGTGTTTTTTTGTTTTCTAATACCATATTGGGCAAAGCCCAAGACAAAGAATTCCCCATTATTGTTGCGTTTCAGCAAGGATCAAGTAAGGCAATATCATCGTTTTTAGGAGATATGGTGGAAATTCGATTTGATAACGATAAAAGAGATTTTTCTAAAAATCAAGCAGAAATAGTCCTGGCTAATTTTTTTAAAGGAAATCCGGTAAGCAGTTTTGAATTGCTAAAACATCAAAAAATTGACACTGAAACCAGCTTCCTAATAGGTACTTATACTTCCTTAAACAATAGTTTTAAAGTATTTATTAGAGGAAAGGAATTGAAGGATGAAAATTGGTTGGTGTATAGTATGGATTTTGTCAAGGAATAATTATTGCTGTTCGAAGCAAATAATTTATTAATTTTGATTTATCATGAGAGACTATATAACAGAAGATCGGTTGACCCAATTTATGGAATCAGCCTTCCTAGAAGATGTTGGTGAAGGCGATCATTCTACATTGGCATCAGTACCCGCCAGCCAACAAGGAAATGCAAAACTTTTAATAAAGGAAAAGGGCATTATAGCTGGGCTCGAATTGGCCAAGCGCATATTCAATTTTTACGACCCTTCCCTAGAGGTCAACTTGCTGTTGAGTGATGGAGCATCAGTAAACCCGGGAGATATAGGCCTTACAGTTTCAGGAAGTGCTCAATCTATACTCACCACTGAAAGATTGGTATTGAACTGCATGCAAAGAATGAGTGGAATAGCCACCAAAACGCACCACATCAATGAATTAATTAAACATACAGGAGCCAAATTGCTTGACACTCGTAAAACTACCCCCAATTTCCGCATGATGGAAAAATGGGCTGTAGCCATTGGTGGTGGGCAAAACCACCGCTATGCATTGTATGACATGATCATGCTCAAGGACAACCATATTGATTTTGCTGGAGGAATAGAAGAAGCAATAAATGCTACCCGTTCCTACTTAAAAGCCAAGCGGTTGGACTTAAATGTAGAAATTGAGACGAGAAATTTAGAAGAAGTAAAGACCGTCCTCGCTATAGGTGGCATTGACATTATTATGCTAGACAATATGTCTCCTGCAGACATGAAGGAGGCCGTAACCTTGATCAATAAAAAATACATAACTGAAGCCTCCGGAGGCATTGACGAGTCCACAATTGTAGCCGTTGCAGAATCTGGCGTGGATTTTATCTCAGTTGGGGCCTTAACGCATCAGGTCCAAAGTCTTGACATCAGTCTAAAGGCGGTAAAGTATCATCAGCAAACTGCAGATTAACCAGATGGGCATAATGTCCTCCTTCTTTAGCAGAAAGAGATTCATGATTGCCCTCTTCTATAACTTTGCCATCTTTGATCACATAGATTCTATCTACTTTTCTAATCGTGGACAGTCTATGTGCAATAATAATGGTGGTCCTTCCTTTCATTAATTTATCCAGGGCTTCCTGCACCAAAGATTCTGTTTCAGCATCCAACGACGAGGTAGCCTCATCCAATATAAGTATCGCCGGATCCTTAAGGATAGCTCTTGCAATGGCTATCCTTTGTCTTTGTCCTCCTGATAATTTGATCCCTCTTTCTCCCACTAAAGTATCCAGCCCTTCTGGGAATTTGTCAATAAATTCCAAAGCATTGGCCTGCTTGGCTGCTTCAAGCAATTCCTCATCAGTAGCATCATGCTTGGCATACCGAATATTCTCTCTAATAGACCCCCCGAACAAGAGTACTTCCTGAGGAACCATACCAATGTTTTTTCTCAAGGCTTGAGGATCCCATTCTGCTATGGATTTATTGTCCAACAAAATGTCTCCACTTCCTACATCATAAAATTTCAGTAGTAACTGAATAATTGTAGATTTACCAGCTCCACTATGACCTGCCAGCGCTATTTTCTCTCCGGGTTCTGCATGTATGGAAATCCCATCCAACACGCGGTACTCAGGTCTTGTTGGGTAATGAAACAAAACGTTGTCAAACCGAACAGATCCCTTCATTCGTCCCATGGAGGAACCATTTATTTGTTTTTCTGTAGTCTCATTCAAAATCTCCAAAACCCTTTCTGAAGAACCAATGGCCTTTTGTACTTGACCATAAATATCTCCCAAACCAGCAATTGACCCTCCGATAAATGTCGTATACAAAACAAAGGAAATAAGATCTCCTACACTCATCTCTCCAGCACTTACCAGGGTGGCCCCATACCAGATAACGGCAACAATGCCTCCAAAAAGAGCGAAAATTATAAACGAAATAAAAGCACCTCGATAGCCTGCAGCTTTCAAGGCTACCTCTACTACACTGTTGAGTTTGTTTCGGTAGCGATTGATTTCATAGGCTTCACCAGTAAAAGATTTTACTGTCACTATGGATTGCAAAGTTTCCTCAACAACTACATTGGCGGAGGCGAGAAAATCCTGTGTTTTCTTTGATAACTTTCTGATAAACTTCCCAAAAACCATGGCAATCACCACAAGTACAGGAATGGTAATCAACATAAAGAGCGTTAGCCTCGGAGTGGTATAGAACAAAAATATAATTCCTGCGAACAAAGTAATGATTTGGCGAAATAACTCTGCTAAGGTGATGGAGAACGTATCTTGCAACATCGTAACATCAGAGGTGATCCTACTGATTAATTCACCTGTCCGGCGTTGGTCAAAGAATGTCATGGGCAATCGTACCAACCGCTCATACAATGCCACTCTAATATCTCGCATGGATTTTTCACTGACTTTGGCAAATAACCAAACCCTGAAAAACGAGAAAAAACTTTGGACAAAAAGGATTCCAATCAATATAAAGGCGATTCCATTGATATCGTTGACAATCCAATCTTTTCCCGAAGCGGCATCTATCAACTTACCTGCTACATAAGGAAAAGTCAAAAGCATCAGACTGGAAAAAAACAAAAATACCATCCCAATTATAAAAGGTGTTTTGTAGGGCATGGCAAACTTGAAAATCCCAAAAAGCTTTTCGAAGTTTTTTTTGTTCAATTTTCTCTTGTCACTTTCTTCTATAGGTAAACCTCTTTCCTTGGCCATTTATTACTATTTTTTACCTGTCAACAATTTTAGTCTTTCTTTTTATTCTTGGAGAAAAGCCCTGCCATTCGACGAAAAAATTGCTTTTCCTTTTCCCAAAAGAAAGCAAACTGCCCAAAAATAAATCCATATATCAAAAGAATTACCTGATATAAAGGCAATACCAACAATAGGTAAAGAACCGTTTTTAAGAAACTACTCTTACTGGTGTCCAATCCTAAAAAATCGAAAATTGGCTGCTTAATAAATAAGATGGTGAAACCTGTACAAGCGAACACAACCAGAACCAAAACAACCTGCCAGAGACTTTTAAGTTTCCATTTGGTTTGAAGTCTTTCCAGAAAGTTAGATTTATTTGTTTTAGGCTTAGCCATTTCTAATTAAAATCAAACAAGCCCTTATTCAAGCTTTGCAAGGCTTGATTTTTATGTTTTCCATCAATCAAAAGAGACACATTGTGCTTGCTTCCTCCATAAGAAACCATTCTAAGTGGAAAATCTTCCACACTTGCCATGATTTTATTGAGCACTTTTTTCTCTTGCATAATAGAATTCCCAACGATACAGATGATAGAAAGGTAATGATCGACCTCCACTTTTCCCAATTTCTGTAATTCAAACGTTATTTCTTTCAAATGAGTGATGTCATCCAAAGTCAAAGATATGGCCACCTCAGAGGTAGTGATCATATCAATTGAAGTTTTGTAATTTTCAAAAATCTCAAAAACCTTTCTTAAGAACCCATGGGCCAAAAGCATTCGGCTAGACTTGATTTTTATCGCGGTAATGCCATCTTTGGCAGCAATGGCTTTTACACCTACTGAACCTTCTCCAGCGCCGGTGATGGTAGTCCCCGGGGCACTAGGCTCCATAGTATTGAGTAGTTTTACAGGAACATTATGCAATTGTGCAGGCCAAATAGAGGCGGGGTGTAAGATCTTAGCGCCAAAATAAGCCAGCTCAGCAGCTTCATCAAAAGACAATTGAGCAATGGGCCTTGTATGTTCAACTATTCGGGGATCATTGTTATGCATCCCATCTATGTCTGTCCAGATTTCAACTACCGAGGCATATATAACAGAACCAATTAAAGATGCCGTGTAATCACTTCCACCTCTTTTTAGGTTATCCACTTCATTCAGGTGATTTTTGCAAATATACCCTTGGGTAATAAAAATGCTTTCATCGGGATAACCCGCCAATATAACTTCCAGATTCTCCCCTATTTTGGCAAGATTAGGTTCATTGTTTTCATCTATACACATAAATTCCAATGCAGGTAGAAATACTGCTGGAATTCCTTGCTCCTGAAGAAAGGTATAAAAAAGCTTGGTAGACAACAATTCTCCCTGAGCCAAAATATCCTTATTAATCGCTTCGTTGAAGGATATTTTGAGAATAATGGTCAAGAACTCAAAATGTTCGTTAATGATTTGAAGCGCTTTTGCTCTTCCCGCATCAGAGGTCAACAATTCCTGGTAAAATTGAAGATAATGTTGGTAAAGGCCTTCTATCTTTTCTTTGGCCTCGTCCTTTTTACCAGCAGATAAGGCATCACCTATAGCTACTAATACATTGGTAGTTCCTGACAAGGCAGACAATACCACGATTTTCTTTTCATCATCAAATGTGATCAGATCCTTTACCTGATGCATTCTTTCCGGCCTTCCAACAGAAGTACCGCCAAATTTCATGATTTTCATTAGAATACCAGATTTATTATAATATGTTGAATTGAATTGGCTTAAAAGCCTAGCATTTTTATTGCCGTGATGGCTGCTTCATCTCCTTTGTTCCCATGTTTTCCACCTGCTCTGTCCAAAGCTTGCTGTTGATTATCCGGTGTCAACACACCAAAAATAACCGGCTTGTCATACTTTAAACCTACCTGAGTAATCCCATTGGCCACAGCATCACAAATAAAATCAAAATGACGGGTTTCTCCCTGGATGACGCAACCCAAACAAATCACAGCATCTATTTCATCTAGCTTTGCCAACCATTGCGCACCAAGCGTAAGTTCAAAAGAACCCGGAACATTCTTTCTGTAAATATTTTCTTTTCTTGCTCCGTAGCGCAAGAGCGTTTCAACAGCCCCGCTGTAAAGAGAAGAAGTTATTTCATCATTCCATTCAGCCAACACCAAAGCGAATTTTTTATCGCTTATATCTGTAACATTTTCCTGGGTGTGTTGACTTAGATTTTTTAATGAAGTAGCCATAAGTTTAAAATTAATTCACAAAAAAAGAGTAAAACCTTTTGGGTCTTACTCTTTAGTATCAATGATTAAATTCATATCAATTAGAAGAAGCCAGACCTTCAAGGCGGGCTTTTTGCTTTCGCGCCTCACTGTATTCATAGGCATCAGAATACTTCGTTTCTATTTCATCATAAGTAGCTATTGCTTGATTCAATTCACCAGCCTCTTCATAAGCGATGGCAAGTTTGGTCAAATACTTAGGGGTGAAAAACTCATTAGGTTTGTAACCTGCAGCATCTTTATAATAACTTATTGCTTCGTCCAATTGGCCAAGTTCCAAATAAGCATCTCCAGTGAGCGCATAAGCATGTGGCTGAACCAAAAAGTCAGATGAAGAAAACTTTTTCAAATGATCTACAGCAGACTGAAATTCACCCTTTGAAAGGTAAATAGATCCGGCATAAAAATTAGATAAATTAGACGCATCCGTTCCGCCATATTCATCAATGATTTCAAGGAAGCCAGGTTCAACACCGTCTCCATTGAGTGCAAAGTCTACACTATCCTGTTCGAAATAGTATACTGCTTGAAACATTTCACCTTGAGCCTTCTTGTTCTGATTGGCTTTATGTATTTGAAATCCAACAATTCCTACAATGAGTAATATCCCCAATCCAATGATCCCACCTACTAATTTGGTGTTTTCCTTTAAGAAAGTCTCACCTCTTCCAAGGCGGTCAGCGATTGCTTCAGGATTCTCTAGAAGTTCATTCGATGTATCAGGAGCTGGTTTCCCTTTTTTGGTCTTTTGAGTGGCCATCATTTTTAATTTTGAGTGGCAAATATAGATTATGTTTTAATGAATAACAAAACTATTATGAACTGAGCAGTAAAAAAGAGAAAAGTGACCACATAAGTGTGGGATTTTTCAGTGTTGTATCAGGATTCAACCTATTAAAACGATGTACTAAACAATTCAAATCGATAAATGTCATCTACTTTCTAATAATTACTAAATAGCGTCATAAGTCTGTTAATCAATACTATCTCTCCATTTTGCAATTTTAACTCGTAAAGGTATAATAATCCTGGATTTGAAACAATCCCCCATCCTCAGACCATACTGAAAAAGGGGAATTCTAAATCCAAATGGTTAACTTTTTAAGTTTTCCAAGGCCCTGTAATTGCAACGGTAATTCCAGGACCCTGGATATTCACAAAGTAGGTTTTACCGGAAGGTGAAAACACACCACCCGCCATTTCAGATTCAAAACCTACATTCTCAGCAAGATGATACAACTCCCCTTTTGGGTTTACCCCTACCAGGAATGGATGCTTGTGGTCCTCACATAAGATCACATCTCCCCAAGGAGCCACGGCCAGGTTGTCACAATTTTTTAATATTTCCCTGTCAACTGACTCAACAAAAAGGGTCAGCTCTCCAGGGTTATTTTTTTCTTCAGGTTTGCCTTCATCCACACTTGGAGTATAACGAAACACCTGTCCAGCGCCGATCTTTCCACCATTGGTACATGCAAAATAAACTTCCTTGTCACCATACCAAATGCCTTCTCCTCTGGCGAAAACCGCTGCGCCTTTATCAAAGCCTTGAAATCTCAAGTCATCCTCCGGACTTTCTACGTTTTCGATATCTATCCAGGTTACTTTATGGCTTTTCATCAATGGGAACTCTGGTCCTTCGCTGTCCTCCCAGTTTCTGGTATCTCTACTTTTTTCTCCCAATATTACCAGTGCTTGTAATTTTCCTCCTTTGTGTAGTTTACCTGGACTATTCGGCAAATATCTGTAAAAAATACTATCTCCCCTGTCCTCTGTAAGGTACACAACACCCGAGGCGGGGTCGACTGCTACTGCCTCATGATTAAATCTACCCATTGCTTTGATAGGTAGTGGTTTTGCTCTTTTAATTTCCTCAGTGGCTGGTACCTCAAATACATAGCCGTGGTCTTTTTCTAAACGCCCTTCATATCCTCCCTTTTGCAAAGTACTTTCCTCACAGGTCAGCCAACTCCCCCAAGGGGTAATGCCACCCGCACAGTTCCTCACAGTTCCGGCCAAGCTGATGAACTGCTTTTCCAATTCACCAGTATTTTCATTGTATATAAACGTAGAAGTACCACCAAGACCAGGCAATAATCCTTTACCGAAATCATAAAAGTCCTTGGAAGCAATCTTGCCCAGCAATTCATTGTTTTTTCCAAAGCCAGAATTTTCCAATGAATCCGGGCTAAGTTCATGGTTACGAACAACTATTGTCCTGCCATTTTTCCCTTGAAAAGCACCCATTCCATCCGAGGCTCCAGGTAAATAGAACCCATCGTCCATCTTATCTCCTTTTTTAGTAAGCATTTTATAGGTGAAACCTTCAGGCAAGTTTAATATCCCTGCCGGATCCTTTTTTAATGGACCGTATCCGAGCGTGGTAGGCATCAATGGATTCCCAAGTACTTTTCCCGGGTTAATAAATTGGTAAAGCCCCATAAAGCCAAGAGTGGCCATTCCTGAGGTTTTTATAAAACTTCTTCGAGTGTCTTTGTTGGATAAATTCATATCAGGTTTAAAATTGATTACTACAAGCTATACACGTAAATTCTAAATTGTACCAAGTTTTTGATTAAAGATTCCTATTGCCTCAAAAACAGTAAGCAGTTTATTAAAAATCAACCCTATTTCCTAAGTCTTATCCGTAAGCGGTTAGAACCTTGGATTATGTCATCGAATTCACAATGATTTCATGAAAAGCATTGTGAATTCGGTGATTCTATTGAACGGAGATTATTCCAACAGCATGAGGTTTCAGCCCCCCTATTGCCAGGCTTTGATTTATACCAGAGGGCCAAGGGCCAAATAAGCAGGAATCACCAAGTGATCACTGCCATTACGGGAAAGTGATCCGAGGGAAAACGGTTGTGGTAAGTATCTGTAAGTAAGCCGTATTTTTCAACCTTAAGTGATTCACTGACGAAAACATGATCGATTATTCTGTCATGGCTATTTGTCAGATCAAAACCATTGGTGCTTCCATTATTTGCATAAACGAAATCAGCTGCTTCAAAGGTATCTTTCATACCAGGCGCATTTTTAAGCAATCGATATGCCTCGGTAGTTTGGTCAACATTAAAATCTCCCATTAAAAACACAGGCAAGTTTTGGGAATTAATGGTTTTGATCTTGTCAAGTATCAGTGCGGCACTTTTGTTCCTTGCTTCTACGCCACGATGATCAAAATGGGTATTGAAAACATAAAAATTTCTCCCTGTCCCTATTTCTATCATTTTGGCCCAGGTGCAAATTCTGGGTAATGCTGCATCCCAACCTTTATTTGGATGATCCGTCTCAGGTGCCAACCAAAAGGTAGCGGTCTCTTCAACTTTGTATTTCTCTTTTTGATAGAAAATAGCTGAATATTCTCCTTTTTCCTTACCATCATCCCTACCAGTGCCAACGAAGGCAAAGTTTGGCAATAGGCCTTCTAAGTCTTTTACTTGATGGTGCAAGCCTTCCTGAATTCCAAAAATATCGAATGAATGAAAACGAATCAACTGGCTTACAGCCACCTTGCGATTGTCCCAGGTATTTGGTGCGTCATTGGGATTGTCATACCGAATATTAAAAGTTGCTATTACTAGGCCTTGCTCTTGTGCATCCGCTGAATTAACACTTAGCAATACCACTAATAAAAAAAACAATAGCTTTAAAGTTTTTGCAAATCTTGTTTGAAACATGATAAATGGATTTTAATCAAACAATGCCCAAGAAATATCCTGGGCATTGTTCTAATAATTAATTGCTAATTCTATCCGTTACGTTTCTTATCCAACTCTTTGGCTCTTTTATCCGCCCTTTTTTCCATCAAGCTTTTGCCTGCTTTCTTTTTTGGGTCTTTTTTTTCTCCTTTGTCTTTGCTCATATAGATTAGTCTTTGTCGAAAATTTACCAAGTTTATTTGACAAAAACAATGTTATTACGATTTCTGAATCATTATTTTTTCACTTAAAGTGTGCATAATAAAAAATCCACCAACCTAATTGTAACTTTAAATATTTCAGCTACTTATGGACCCATTGCTTACGATGAATTAAACCTAAAACATTTATGGGCTATCTCTCATCATCAGCGAAATGCTATTGGCAAATACAAGTCATTCTCTTGCGAGAAAATCGTAACTGACCTCTGCTAAGCGTTTAATCTTTGGCTTACAAGCCTAAGCAATTACCTTTGTATGACAACCAACTATTATGAATCAAATAACTGATGAAAAAAAGGCCGCCTTAATTTCAGCCATTGCCCGGTCTGATAATCCGTTTGTAATGGCTCAAATAGAAGCACTATTGAAAAGAGCGCAGTTACTATCCCCTATTGGTGTTCTTTCCAAAGATTACCCCCTTTTGCTTCAAGTTCAATCAACAAGAGATAATTCCTTACAAACAAACCTTTCGATTAAAGCGGGAAATGCCCTAAGCAGGTACCAGGAAATAATCGTTTGGCCAAAATTTCTCCTTTCCCTGATTCTATTATTTATATCAGCGGCTATCATTAATAACTTCTCTTATGATGAAGGCCATTTGCAGTACTCTGCTTTTATTTCCCGCCTGGCTATTGTTTACGGTATATTATGGATACTGTATTTATTGGATGCATTACTGGTTGCAATATTAGCGCATAGAAGCAAAGTCAGAATAGCTCAAAGCTCTTTTATCAGAAAGTTATTGTCTTTGATTTTCCCTCCCATGGCAATTGGGCAACGACATCTGCTTGAACCGGAGAAGATTTGGCTGCCCTATTATGGCTGGTCAAAGTGCAATGAGGGGCTTTTCAATCACCTAAAAAAGCAATTTTCTATCCCAATGATAGTAATCGCACTTTTGATTATCCCCGTATTGTTAATAGAATGGCAGTATTATGACGAAGTAGAAAACTTTTTAAATACGGACTTATCTTTGGTACTTGGATTGGTTCAGGGCTTTATCTGGCTCGCATTTACTTTTGAATTTCTCCTTTTGATTGCAATTACGGATGATGAATTTACATATATCAAGAAAAACTGGATAGATCTGCTTATCATTCTCTTACCATTTGTTTCATTTGTCAGGTCACTAAGACTGGTAAAAGTGACCAAACTCTCCCAGTTGTCCCGCGGATATAAATTAAGGGCATTGTTAATGAAAGCACGTGAAGGGTTTATATTTGCCAGCTTCTTTTACAGAATTATGGCTGTGAAACCAGATTACCAGCTAAAAAAGTTGATGAAAAAACTGAATGAGAATCAAAAGGAACGGGAAATAATCGAAGAAGACCTGGCAAAATTATCCGAATGGCTCATTAAAAAGCAAGTCAAAGAATAAGCACAATGGAACTCAATATATACAGCCAATAATGTAATCGCTCCTGTATAAATTCAGGAAATTCTATTCCTCCCATTCAGAACCTATTTAAAAAAATCATCACCCAGCTCTTATTGGGTTAACCAAAATACCCACAAGCGTCAACCCAAGAATTAGTAAAATAAAAAGCCAGTTATTACAGCGCCATTTTCTCTAACAATACCTATAAAACCCGACAATAGTTAGCCTAATAAGGCTACTAATTCCTGTCTTCGAATCCGGATTAAACTAATTTTAAGTATATTAAGGGCTAAATTTGATCACAAAATTTTGTCTAATGCTACTTAAATCTATACTCGCATTTCTCCTATGGGGAGTGCTGGCCCCAAACCTTATCGCTCAAGAAACTTATGATATTCCACCTTCCGTAAAAAAGATTCTTTTTCTCGGCAATAGTATCACTTATTCAGGGCAATATGTAGACTATATTGAGACCTACCTTAGGCTATCTCACCCTGATAAAGACTGGGATTTTATCAATGTAGGCCTGCCTAGCGAGACGGTTTCAGGACTTTCTGAAGAAGGCCATGCAGGCGGAAAATTCCCAAGACCTGATCTACACGAAAGATTGGATAGGGTATTGGATGAAATAAAACCAGACCTGATTTTCTCCAATTATGGAATGAACGATGGTATTTACCTACCATTTGACGAGGAACGATTTGATGCGTATAAACAAGGGCAGAGAAAATTACATCAAAAAGCCTTGGCCATTGGCGCTAAAATCATACACAGTACCCCTCCTGTTTATGACGAGAAAAAAGGCCCCGCTTATGCCAATGTTTTGGACATTTATTCTTCCTGGCTGGTAAGTCAGCGGTATACTGAAAACTGGGAGGTAATTGATTTACATTGGCCAATGCGAAAATACCAAGAAGACAAAAGACAAAATGACCCTTCTTTTGAATTGGCAAAAGATGGCGTTCATCCCGCCGACCTGGGTCATTGGATCATGGCTAGAAGCGTACTATTGGGAATTGGGGAGGTAAAAAATCTTACTGAAGACAAGCCTCAAGTGGTTTTTAGTAGTTGGAATCAAGGTTTAGAAGTCCTCGCGCTCGTTAAAGAAAGACAATCCATCACAAAAGATGCTCTATTAAATCATATAGGACATAAACGCCCGGGTATGAAAAAAGGACTTCCATGGAAGGAAGCGAGCATAAAAAGAGCCGTTATTTTGGATGAAATCAACAACCTTATTAGAAAATAAGGCAAGAATAACGGCTCTTGTGTAAGCATTATATTCTTTAATTTATGTAAATGATTTTCTCTTTCTTTGGGATTATTTCACCAAAGGAAGTCAGGCTATAGCCTTCTTCTTTCATTTTCTTTTCAAACATGTCTGCTTTACTCGGGTCCACAGCCATCAGTAAACCGCCACTTGTTTGTGGATCTGCCAAAATTAATTTCTCTCTATTGGAGTTTATAGCTATGCCATTACCGTAGCTATCCCAGTTTCTGTGGGTGCCACCGGGAATACATTCTAAGTCTATATACTTTTGGACAAAGTCAAAGCAAGGAATTTTATCCAGTTCAAGTTGCGCCGAAAATGAAGCCCCTTTGCACATTTCGGTTAGATGGCCACCTAAACCAAAGCCTGTAACATCCGTCATGGCATGAACTTCTGACCAGCCTGCTGCCAATGCACCGATGTCATTAAGCTTAAGCATAGATGTTTTGGCCAAAAGGACATCCACTTTATCTGCCAGTTCCTTTTTCTCAGCGGTGGTTACCATCCCAACTCCTAACGCCTTGGTCAGGTACAAACGGTCTCCTACTTTTGCTGTGCTGTTTCTTTTAACCTGGTTGACCGCTATACTCCCTGTCACCGCCAAACCAAAGATAGGCTCTGGTGCATCTATACTATGCCCTCCGGCCAATGGGATACCTGCCTTATGGCATACTGATCTTCCTCCTTCCAACACCCTACTGGCCACCGCCGCAGGCAATTTGGAAATGGGCCAGCCCAAAATAGCAATGGCCATTAAGGGTTTGGCTCCCATGGCATATATATCACTTAAGGCATTGGTAGCTGCTATGGCGCCAAAGTCAAAAGGATCATCCACTATTGGCATGAAGAAGTCTGTAGTGCTTACGATGGCTGTCTCACCATCTAAACTGATTACTGCTGCATCGTCACTTTCCTCATTTCCAACCAGTAGATTGGGGAAACTTACTTTCCCAGAATCATCGTTTTGGAGAATTTCACTTAAAACTGCTGGAGATATTTTACATCCACAGCCTGCGCCATGACTGTACTTGGTAAGTTTTATTTCCTGATATTCCATATATTTATTTTACATTAATAAGGGAAGCAGCTACCTCCGATAGGTTCTCTAAACTCATGGGGATTTCCTCAACAATTGTCTTGGATTTTTTAATTAAGCCTTTGCCATAAGCTTTGTCGTAATAACTTAAAATAATGCCTGCTGCCTGGCTCATCTCTCCATTTTCAATATGATTAATGGCAAGCTCGCAATTTTCCTTCCCCAATTTTTTTGCAATATTATGTGTGGATTGAATTAATTTGTCTTTAGGCAAACTCCCATAACCTTTTACCAATACTTCAAGTCTTTGTTCTTTTGGAACAACCAAGTGAAACCGCGGAGATTTCTGCATAAGTTGGTACAATGGGGCAATGAGATGAGCCTTCCCAATTATGAAAGATTCATCTTCCAACCAAATGGGTTGTTCCAGGGAAAAACCTAGGAATTTTTCCAAGACATCATTTTGAAATTGTTCAGATGTAGGCTGGGTCTCTTCAATATGACTGCCAAAGGCGGATCCTTGGTGGTGCGCCAATCCCTCGAGGTCTACTACCTGTGCCCCTTTACTTTCCATTTCCTTAAGAAGACGTGTTTTCATTGATCCAGTTGTCCCTGCGACAATTTTAAGTTTCAGTGACTGCTCAAAAAAGGAAAGCAAGTAATTTCTATAGGATTTGTACCCTCCTTTTAAAACATGGATGTCAAAACCATAAAGTTCGAGCAGCCAGGCAAGACTCGAGGACCGCATACCTCCTCTCCAACAATGAACGAGCAACTTTTTGGAACCGAGGGATTCCGCGATTTCAATAAAGTCCACCAGTTTTGGACCGATCAATTTTAGACCCGCTTTAATTGCCTTCTCTCTACCTTCTTCTTTGTAAATGGTGCCAATTATAGCCCTTTGATCATTGTTAAACAATGGTAAATTTATCGCGCCTGGTATATGACCTGATACATACTCCCCGGGAGAACGAGTATCCAAAACAGGAAAGGAATTTTTATTTTCTAAAAATTGATCAATTTCAATTACATGCATAAGAGGCGAGCCGTTTTATCAGGGCAATATTGCATTCTTCAGTTTATCTAAACCAAGGTAAGTATCAATAACCACTTAATAAACAGATACAAAGAAAGATGTTACACTTAAAACAAGTTAACGATAAAAGTAGCAAATATGCAAAATGATTCCACCCCTCCAAAAACCAAAAAAACCGGCTGTTTTCACAACCGGTTTTTTAATATAAGTTAATTATTTACTATTTACCTTCTAAAGCATTTGCACCAGCAACGATTTCTAGAATTTCGTTGGTAATGGCTGCTTGCCTTGTTCTATTGTAGACTAGTTTTAAATCTTTCAATAGATCACCAGCATTGTCTGTAGCCTTACTCATGGCCGTCATTCTGGCACCATGCTCTGAAGCATTGCTATCCAAAATGGCTTTATAGAATTGTATTTTTAAAGAATTAGGCACTAACTCCTCAATGATATAATCTCTGGAAGGTTCCACGATATAATCTTGTTGAGACTTGTTTTCTTCTCCTTCTGACTCAATTTTGGATATTGGAAGAAACTGTTCTTTAACTACAATTTGAGTAGCTACATTTTTAAACTGGTTGTATACCAGAATCACCTGATCAAATTCTCCTTCAACAAAAGACTCCATTACAAATTCAGCAGCCTCCTTTATTGGTTGGAAAGCAATCTTTTCAAACAAACCAGCGTAGTCAGGAACCACTGGGAAATTTTGTTTCCTAAAGAAGTCCATTGCCTTTTTGCCTACTGGCATAACGGTGATTTTCTTATCCGGATTTTCTAAGAAAACTGCATTTGTAGCTTTAATCACATTAGAATTAAAAGCACCACACAAGCCTTTATCGGATGTAATAGGAATAACCAGTAAATTGCTTACACTACGTTCCTGAGCATACACGATATCTGCTACTCCTTCTGCTCCTGAAGAAATATTATTTAGGATGGAAGTCAGTTTTTGAGAATAGGGTCTCATCTGCACAATTTTCTCTTGTGCCCTTCTCAATTTAGCAGCTGCCACCATTTTCATGGCTTTGGTAATCTGCTGGGTAGAGCTTACCGAATTGATCCTTTCTTTTACTTCCTTTAGATTCGCCATAATTATTCTATATCCTTCTTATATACTATTTAAGACCAGTGCTAATTAAGCTTTGTATTTAGGAGCTAACTCCTCAATCGCTTTCTTAAGCAAATTGCCTGTAGTATCCAGATCTCCCTTATTGATAGCAGTAAGTGCTTCAGGATATTGAGCAATAATAAGATTATAAAAATCTTTTTCGAACTCTCTAACTCTATTTACAGGGATACTATCTAATAAACCTCTAGAAGAAGCAAAGATAATGGCTACCTGAAGGTCTACTCTTACAGGAGAATATTGTCCTTGTTTTAGTATTTCCTGGTTTCTTCTACCTCTCTCGATCGTTCTCTTCGTAGTAGGGTCAAGATCTGATCCAAACTTAGAGAAGGCTTCCAATTCACGGAAAGCTGCCTGATCTAGTTTCAAAGTACCTGCCACTTTTTTCATGGCTTTGATCTGAGCGTTACCACCAACACGTGATACTGAAATACCCACGTTAATTGCAGGACGAATACCAGCATTGAAAAGGTTAGTTTCCAAAAATATCTGTCCGTCTGTAATTGAAATAACGTTGGTAGGAATATAGGCAGAAACGTCACCAGCTTGGGTTTCGATAATAGGCAAAGCAGTAAGAGAACCGCCTCCTTTTACCAATGGAGCCAAGGATGGTGGCAAATCATTCATTTGTCTTGCTATCTCATCAGAAGAGTTAATCTTCGCAGCTCTTTCTAACAATCTGGAGTGAAGGTAAAATACATCACCAGGATATGCTTCACGTCCTGGAGGTCTTCTTAACAACAAGGAAACCTCACGGTAAGCAACGGCTTGCTTGGAAAGGTCATCATAGACTACCAATGCTGGCTTTCCAGTATCTCTGAAAAATTCACCAATTGTAGCTCCCGTAAATGGGGCGAAGAATTGCATAGGTGCAGGATCTGCAGCAGATGCACTTACGATGACCGTATATGGTAAAGCACCACCTTTTTCAAGAGCAGCAACCACGTTAGCAACGGTAGAAGCTTTTTGGCCTATCGCTACATATATACAGAATACAGGCTCTCCTTTATCGTAAAATTCTTTCTGGTTAAGGATAGTATCGATTGCAACAGCAGTTTTACCTGTTTGTCTGTCACCAATGATCAATTCCCTTTGTCCTCTACCAATAGGAATCATAGCATCAATAGATTTGATACCAGTTTGTAATGGCTCAGTTACTGGCTGACGATAAATCACACCAGGGGCTTTCCTTTCAAGAGGCATTTCATAAAGATCTCCTCCGAGCTCTCCTTTGCCATCAATAGGAACTCCCAAGGTGTTTACCACCCTACCCAACATACCATTACCAACTTTAATGGAGGCAATCCTTTTGGTCCTTTTAACGGTATCGCCTTCTCTTACGGATTTAGCTTCGCCAAAGAGTACAGCACCTACATTGTCTTCTTCCAAATTTAGGACCATGGCTCTTAAACCATTGTCAAATTCGATCAACTCTCCAGCTTGCACTTTAGAAAGTCCATAAATTCGGGCTACACCGTCACCGACTTGGAGCACAGTACCCACTTCTTCCAATTCTGCTTGAGTTTTGGCTTCCGAGAGTTGCTCTTTCAATATTGCCGAAACTTCATCAGGTCTTACATCTGCCATTATTGTATAGTATTATTGATTACAGCTTAATTTCTTAATAATATTTTTTCTCATACAAGTTCTGGGTGAAATCCAGACGCAATTGTTGCAACTTACTCTTGATTGATTCATCAAGTTGTTTGTCACCAACTCTAAGAACAAAACCACCAATAAGGTTGGGATTAATCTTCTCTATGAGGTTCACTTTATCTTTGCCAGAAACTTCCTTAACGATTTCCTTAAAAGAATTTCGCAGTTCGTCATCTAGCTGAATGGTACTTACCACTTCTGCAGTTTGTATCCCAAGGTGCTCATTGTATAACCTGAAAAACGCACTGGCCATTTCGGGAAGAAATGCTGTTCTGCCTTTCTTACCTACTAATTCAAAAAACTTTATCGTCAATGCGGAGGCATTTTTCCCAGCCAGTGACTTTAAAATATTTATTTTTTTCTCAGAACTTATGACTGGACTTTTAACCATGTCTAAAAAAGATGAATCTCCAGTACTCAAAGACAAGACAGCTGTCATATCCAATTGTACTTGTTTCAATTCATCTCTCTCTACTGCCAGTTCCAGCAGTGATTTTGCGTAACGAGAAGCTACTCTGTATGCTGACATTCCTGTAGGTTAGTTTAATTTTATATCCTTAACAAATTCTTCTACTAGTTCTTTTTGCGAAGCTTCACTTGAGAGGTTTTTTCTCATTAGTTTTTCGGCTACATCCAAAGAAAGTTCAGCTACCTGAATTTTGACGTCCGCTAAGGCCGCTTGCTTTTCAGTTTCTATTATAGCTTTTGCATCTTCGATCATTTTCGCACCAGCTTTAGCCGCTTCTTCCTTCGCAATTTCCATTGTCTGGGAGGCAAATTCGTTTGCTGATCTCAAAATTTCATCTCTTTCAACTCTGGCTTCCTGGAGAAGACGTTCATTGTCAGAAACAAGATTTTCCATTTCAAGCCTTGCATTTTCAGCTTCACTTAAAGATGCTTCAATAGTATCCTCTCGTTCATCAAGCGCAGAAAGAATTGGCTTCCAAGCAAATTTGGCTAAAATGAAAAATAAGATGGCAAAGCCTATCAGTTGCCAAATAATCAAACCTAAATCAGGAGTAATCAGATCCATTTCGTGTAATTTTTTAAGCTAAATATCAGTTTTGTTCAATAATTAAGAAAGGACCGGCCTAATGCCGGTCCAACTTCTGTTTCTAGAAAGTAAGATTTCCGTTAAGTGCGATAAGTAGACAAACTACTACAGCAAACAAGGAAACTACTTCAATAAGGGCAGCGATGATCAACATTGCAGTCTGGATTTTACCAGCAGCTTCAGGCTGACGTGCAATACCTTCCATGGCTTGTCCACCAATTCTACCAATACCTAGACCTGCGCCTACCGCAACAATTCCAGCACCGATACCAGCACCCATAAGTGCAAAACCGGCAGTCAATAATAATGAAGTTAACATACTCGTTTTTTATTTAATTTAATTGAACAAAGAATTCCTAATTAATGCTCATGTCCATGCTCAGCAACAGCCGAACCAATGTACATGGCAGAGAATAAAGTAAATACATACGCCTGAATCGTGGCCACCAATAATTCGATCACATTAATGAATACTATCATCAATGTGGAAGCTACGCCTACTGCGTAGGATTCAAATACGAAGATCAATCCAATAAAACTAAGGATAACAATATGACCTGCGGTAATGGCAACAAAAAGTCGGACCATCAAGGCGGCTGGCTTGGTAATAAAAGCACCTAAAATTTCAACTGGAACCAAAATAGGCAAAATGGCCTTAGGAACACCCGGAGTAGCAAATATGTGCTTCCAATACTCTTTATTCCCATTAATATTGGTGATGAAAAAGGTTATCATGGCCAAAGTAGCCGTCACCGCTATATTTCCTGTAAGGTTGGCCGCACCTGGCAGTAGCCCCATTAGGTTACCTATCCAAATAAAGAAGAATAAGGTCAAGAGATAGGGAGTGAATTTTTTGTATTTAGGACCAATATTTGGGCGTGCTATTTCGTCCCTCACAAAAATAACTATGGGTTCGATAAATGAGGCGATACCTTTTGGTGCTTTGTTGGGGTGCTTCTTATAATAACTCGAAGCAGAAAGCATAAGATAAAAAGTAACGGCCAATATTAAAATCAGCATGGCCACGTTCTTAGTAATACTTAAATCAATAAAGGATCTACTTTCATCTACGGACTGAAGCTTGTCGTGCTCATCTATATAGTAGCCGTTATGCTCCACCCCAAAATGGTGGGTTTCCGGATCCACAAAAGCAGAAGAGGAATAAAACTCAACACCTCTGTCAGAAGAATAAACAATGACTGGAAGAGATAGTGTCACATGAGTATGCCCCACGGTGGCAAAATGCCATTCATGAGAATCCTTAATGTGATGCATAATGAAGCTCGTTTTATCTTCATCACCACCTGAAGCAGCCATAACAGCTGCAGAAAATGTCAGTAAAATTACTGACATTAAGATACTTAATCTAATAACTTTGCGGACCATCAAAACAATTTTTATCCCCTATTTCGAATGAAGGCGCAAATTAGTTATTAAGCCGTACATATCAAACAATAAGTACAACAAATAAATGATAAAGAAATCCACAACAAACCAAAGTAAATTTTCATGACCTAGCCATAAAATCAAAAAAACGAAGACAATACAGCAAAGAAGTCTAATAATGGTGGTACCCAAAATGACAGAAACACTAGTAAATGTTTCTAATTTCATCAATTTACCAGCCAAAAATCCTGTGACTCCGGTAAGCACAGCAAAGAAAAATAGTATTGGATAAATCAAGATATGGAACCAAGGTCCTGGCAATAATTGCTGAAAAAGCCATATAATTGCTGCCAGGAGCATGGTAAAAAAAAGTAAACTCAGAAATGGATTTTTAAATAAAGCCTTCATTTATTATTTTTTTCTTGGCGTATAATGAAAGGCAAAACCTGACTTTATTTTTTACCCTTTGGGGAAATTGATTTGAAAAGCTGGTAAAAGGCTATCGCTGTAGAAATAAAACAGCCAAGTAATAAGTAAAGTGGAAACTCCATGTTGCTTTTTAAATGTATCCTATATCCCAGATAGCTACCGAGACCTATAATGGTGCACATCTGAAAAGCCAACCCAAAGTACTTCACATATTGTGGAGAATCAGTTTGAGGAGGCTTGTTTTTTGGTTTCTCCATCTTTTCTTTCCACTTTTAACTGGCTATTATTACCCATATTACACTTGCCGTTGAATTCTGCGCCGTTTTCTATGATTAATTTCTTGGTGTATATGTCACCATAGATCAAGGCTGATCTTTTAAGGTAAAGGGATTCGGAACAATAGATATCTCCTTTTATCTGACCTGAAATCTCCACATCTCCAGCTCTCACATCTCCATTTACTTTTGCCGATTCTCCAATGATAATCTTTTTTTGAGAATCCAAAGAGCCATCCACAGTGCCTTCTACACGGATATTTCCTTGAGAGCCTATATTTCCTACTATAACTGTTCCTAATGCCACCAAGTTACTGGAGGTAACCAGTTCTGTGGTGTTTTTTCTATCATCAGTATTTTTTGCCATATCTAATCAAAAGTAATAAATTCTTGGGGATCGAGTGGATTTCCTCTGTACCACAGTTCAAGGTGCAAGTGCTGCCCTGTAGTTTGCTCACCGGTATTTCCGATAATTGACAATATCTCCCCACCACGGATAGGGTCTCCAATGGATTTCAATATTACAGAATTATGTTTATAAATCGAAATCAATTCATTCGAATGCTGTACTGCTACTACATAGCCGGTCTCTAACGTCCAGCTAGAGAAAATCACCGTCCCATCAGCTATCGCTTTCACCGGTTCATTTTCTGCCGCCACTACATCCACGCCAAAATGATTTTGACTAGCAGAAAAGCTGCTTGTCACAACTCCTTTTACAGGAGGGAAGAAATAATTGTCTGAAAATGAACCGCTACTTATCCTTCCAAAACTCGTTTCCTCTAAAGGAAGCGATTCAAACTCGCCAATAATTTGCTTGGTAGCATCACTGCTTTTATAAAGATCTATTTCTCCCCTGTTCACCAGTTTATTTGCAGTATCAGGCCTTACCGGCTTATCGTTTTCAAACTCTCCCGAAATGACACTTTGAATGTTTTTGACATATTGATCCTTTGCATCTACTTCCAGAATCAAGGAATCAATCGTTTCAGATAGCGCATGGATCTTCACCATATTTTCTGTCTCTATATAAACCGGGTCAAACCACCTGGCCAATAAACTTTTGGATAAAAATAGAGAAATCAAAAAACAGGTCATAAATACAAGCACTAACAATAATCCAACCCTGATCTTCGTAATATTAAAAGAGGTAATGACCGAGAAGTCCTCTTCCTTTCTAATTACTATAAGGAATCTGGTTTCTATCCAGTCGTTTATTTTCTGTTTAAGGCTCAATGGACACTTGTTTTAGATATTTATTTTTTACAAAAATAGAATTTAATTCCTTTCGTTTAAATATTTATTCCAAAAGAACTAATTTGGACAGGAATTCAAACTTAAAAACATTGCAAAGGAACCTTTTATTTTTCTTTTTGGCTCTTGCCTTGAACCTGTTGCCTTCCTGCTCTTCGCAGAAAGACACCTTTACCAACCGTTTGTACCATAACACAACGGCCAAATTCAATGCCTATTATTATGCGAAAGAAAAACTTCTAGAATTAGAGAACGAAATAGAAAATGAATACCAAGAAGATTTTTCTCAGGTACTGCCTGTTTTTTACCCCATAGACAGTGCGACAATTGAAACCAAGGAAGAACTTCTGAAGGAAGCGCGAGAAATGGCTTCCAAAGCAGTCGATTGGCATAAGATAAGTAAATGGGTCGATCCCTCTTATTTTCTTATTGGTAAGGTTGACTATTACAGGGGCCAATTTGAAGATGCCCAAAACACTTTTAAATTCTTAAATGTCAACAGTGAGCAGGACGATGTCAGGCATATTGCATTGATACAGCTTTTAAGGTCTTTTATTGATCACGGACAATTCGAGGACGCTAGTTTTGTTATTGATTTTCTTTCCAAGGAAGAAAATATCATCGATGAAAACAAACAATACCTTTACAAGACTTTGGCATACTATTACGAAGCCAGAGAGGAAATGGATTTGATGGCACCATCATTGTTCAAATCTCTTGAATATACCACCGACAATTCAGAAGCTTCAAGAATTAATTTCATATTGGCCCAGCTGTATCAAAAAGCTGGCTTGGATGCATTTGCCTACGAATATTACCAGAAATCTGTTTCTGGAAGTCCAAATTATGAACGCACCTTTTTTGCGCAGTTATATTCCCAACAAGTGGCAGAACTTGAGCGAAGCAAGGACCTAAAACGGGTAAGGGATTATTATGACGACCTTTATAAGGACAACAAAAACATTGACTTTAGGGATGTCATACTTTTTGAAAAAGGCCGCTTTGAAAAAAAACAAGGGAATTTGGATGAAGCCATTCGGTTGTATTCCCTCGCTGCAAAGGAAATAACAGAAAACGACAGGCAAAAAGGATACATTTACGAAGCACTTTCTGAAGTATATCTTAACGAAAAAGAAGATTTTTTAAAAACTAAATACTATCTGGACAGTGCCTTGTCAAAATTTAAAGAGACTGATAAGAATTATGGACTACTCGCTGCAAAAAAAGTGATTTTTGATCAGTATGCTATGAATTTTGAGTTGCTAACCACCAATGATAGTCTCATTCAGCTAAGCCAACTCAGCCCAGAAGCCCAAGAAGAATTTGTCGATGATTTTTTAGCTAAAGAGGAAGAACGGCTGATCAAAGAAGCGGAGATGAACAAAGAAAAGAAGGCTCAGGGCGTATTTGAAAACCTACTGGCTTTCGGAAGTAGCGGGGGAAGCTCAGGAGCTACTTTTTATTGGGACAATCCGGTTGCGATTCAAAAAGGGGCATTGGAATTCTCGCAAATGTGGGGAAATAGACAACTCACCGATAATTGGCGAAGCAGCGATAGAGGTTTTCAAGAAGCCGCCAATTTGGAGGAAAGCAATATTGCCAATGAAAAAGCCACTGCAGAAAGTGAAAATACATCCGACAACATCAATTCAAATCTTCCGGATAAAGCATCCTTATTGAACCAAATTCCAAATTCCCCAGAACTTCGTGAGAAAATGCTGGAACAGATGGAGGAAGCTTACTTTAATCTGGGGAAATTGCTTTATTTCGACCTCAGGCAACCAGAAAAATCCATTGAATATCTGGAAGCTTTAATTGAAAAATACCCTGAAACCCAGAAAAAACCAGAAGCCTTTTACACCTTATATTTGGCCACAAAAGATTTAAATAAAGATGCTGAAAGATACGCCCAGTTATTGAATCAAGAATTCCCGAATTCTCAGTTCACCAAGTCCATCAACAATCCAGATAAGGTGTCCGGATCTCAGGCAAATCTTGCCTCAGGTGAAAATTATAAAATTGCTTATGGTTACTTTAAGGAGAGATCCTACGAAGAGGCTAAAAAAATTGTAAGGCAGACACTCAATGAATACCCCTTAACAAAAAATACGGATCGATTATTGTTACTCGACATTATGATCACAGGCCAGTTAGAGCCATTGGAGACTTACAAGGCCCGTCTAAAAACTTATTTACAGCAAACAAAGGAAGAAGAACTGTTGAACTTTGCAGAAAAATTATTGAAAGCGGTAAGTGAAGATGAGGAGGAGACTACCACTCCAAATATTAAAGACAATGATGAAAAAGAAGTAACTTCAGATATTTCAGTAGATTTACCTGAGGATCCAAATATTGAATCTCCATACAAAGAAAACCTTAATCAAACCCATATATTTATATTGCCAATGAACACCTCAGTGGCGGAAAAGGCAAGTGACCTGACCGCTGCACTCGAAAGTTTTCACAATTCAAACTTTGCCAATGAACGGTTAAGAACGGGAACAATATCACTTGGCAGAGAAACAACCATTTTGATCATTAGCCCATTTTCAAATGCAGAGAAGTCAATTGCCTATAAAGAGGCCTTTTTAAATAGTTTTAATAATGATTCCTTAACTGAGGAAATAAAAAATAGTAGTTTTGTAATTTCAATTGAGAATTTTCAACAACTCAATAAAAGGAAAGACATTGAGGAATACAGATCTTTCTATAAGAAAGCTTATTGACATTTAATATGAGTAAAATTAAAAATAAAAATACCAAGCCTCTTTATGTTAAAATAATCAGGTACATGTGGCTTGTTTTCATTTTAGGATTGGTCGGTTTCGTCCTATTTGTAGTATCAGTAAATGCAAATTTTCTTGGCCTATTTGGAGAAATGCCAGAATTCGAATCCCTGGAAAACCCTGATAGTGAGTTGGCTTCCGAACTCTACTCTGCAGACGGTATCTTACTTGGTAAATACTTTAGAGAAAACAGAACTCCAGTCACGTATAATGAACTCTCTCCCAATATTATTAATGCATTAATTTCAACAGAAGACGAAAGGTTTGAGGATCACTCTGGGATTGACCCACGAGCCTTGGCCAGGGTATTTGTTAAATCCATTATTTTGATGCAGAAAAATGCCGGGGGAGGAAGTACCCTTAGTCAGCAAACTGCCAAAAATCTTTTTAAAACCCGGTCAGGAGACTCCCAAGGATCCCTAAGTAATATTCCTGTATTGAGAATGATCATCATCAAGACCAAGGAATGGATTGTTGCTACTAAATTGGAAAGCGCCTATACCAAGGATGAAATATTGACCATGTATCTCAACACTTCTGATTTTGGCAGCAATGCATTTGGTGTTAAGACAGCCGCCAAAACATTTTTCAATAAGGATACAAGAAACCTTAACGTACAAGAATCCGCTACATTGGTGGGTTTACTGAAAGCACCTTCCTACTATAGCCCTGTTTACAACGCGGAAAATTCTACGAGAAGGAGAAACACTGTTTTGGCTCAAATGAAAAATGGAGATTTTATTTCTCAAGCTCAATTTGATTCCATTGCATCGATACCACTGGAGTTAGAATACCAGGTAGAAAGTCATAATGAAGGTTTGGCGACTTATTTCAGAGAGGCTGTTAAGGCAGACTTGATCAAATGGACCAAAGAAAACCTACAGCCAGACGGAAGTAACTATGACCTTTTTGGAGATGGTCTTAAGGTATACACTACAATAGATAGCCGTCTTCAAAAATATGCAGAAGAATCCGTTCAGGAACATATGTCTGAGCTACAAAAGAAATTTGAAGAAGAAATGGGTAATAGGGATCCATGGATTGACAACCGTCGAAGAGTCATCCCTGAATTCATAGAGAATGCTGTAAAAAGGACTGAGGCCTATAGAAACCTAAAGGCACGCTATGGAGACAATAAAGACAGTATAGATTTTCAACTCAATGTAAAGAAAAAGATGAAGGTCTTTTCTTACGAAGGGAACATTGATACATTAATGAGTACCATGGATTCCATGCGGTATTATAAGAAGTTTCTACAGACGGGATTTGTATCCATGGATCCTCATTCAGGACACATCAAAGCTTGGGTAGGAGGAGTAAATCACACTCATTTTAAGTATGATCACGTAAAACAAGGGAAAAGACAACCAGGCTCCACTTTTAAACCCTTCGTATATGCTGCTGCCATAGAAAATGGATATGGCCCATGTTATACAGTAATTGATCAACCTGTGGAAATTAACATTCCAAATCAACCTACCTGGAGACCCTCTAATGCAGATGGCAAATTTACTCATGAGCGGATGACCATCAGGTCTGCCATGTCACAATCTGTCAACTCAATCACTGCTTACATGATGAAAAAACTCAGCCCGGCTGTGGTTGTAGAGACAGCTAATCGAATTGGGATCACAAGTAAGCTAGAGGCTGTTCCAGCACTTGCCTTGGGTACAGTGGATGTCTCTATTATGGAAATGGTAGGTGCCTTTAGCACCTTTGTCAATAAAGGCGAACACATTACACCTATCTATATAGACAGAATTGAAGACAAAAATGGCAATGTTCTCCATCAATTTATCCCTAGAAAAAGAAATGCAATGAGCGAGGAGAATGCCTACATCATGGTCTATATGCTCAGAGGTGGTACAGAAGAAGAAGGTGGAACCAGTCAAGGTTTACCCTGGAGTATAAGGGATGAAGGAAATGAGATAGGAGGTAAAACCGGAACGACTCAAAATGCCTCTGATGGCTGGTACATGGGCATTACAAAAGACCTGGTAAGCGGTGTTTGGGTAGGTGGCGATGACAGAGCCATCCACTTTAGAAGCTGGATAAATGGTCAGGGATCAAGAACTGCCAGACCAATTTGGTCAAAATACATGAGCAAAGTTTACGAAGACCCTTCTTTAGGCATTACAAAAGGGCCATTTCCCAAACCAGAAAGGCCCATAAGTATAGAAATTGATTGCTCTAAATATGACTTGGAAACTGAGGAATATCAGGAGTTCGACTATGACGCAACTTCAACTGATTTTTAATCCCTATTAAGTGTCAGGTTTGGTTTTGAAGCCTGACACTTAATGTAAAATCAATGGTAATTAGGTCAATACTATTGCATTGGTTGGTGGGATAAATACATTTGACTGTTTTTAAATTGATTTCCCCATATAAAACGCCATTTTTTATTTAAACCATTTGCCAACAAATTCGATTAATAAGCATAAATAACGGTTACTACTGTCTATATGGACATGCAATCCCCATCCTATTTACCTGAGAATCACAATCAGCTGCCTGAATTGCCGGGAGTTTACAGGTATTACAATGCTGAGGATAAACTTATCTATATAGGGAAAGCCAAAAACCTAAAAAAAAGGGTCAGTAGTTATTTTAATAAAAACACCGGAATCAATCAAAAGACTAAAAAAATGGTAAAGGAGATCCGAAAGATCGAAATTACCATCGTCAATTCTGAATTTGATGCGCTATTACTAGAAAATAATTTAATTAAAAAAACCCAACCCAAATACAACATCCTTCTTAAGGATGACAAAACTTATCCCTACCTCTTACTCACGAACGAACATTTTCCAAGGATCTACAGCACGCGAAGAGTAATCCCCTCTAAGGGCACCTATTTCGGGCCTTTCGCAAGCGGTAAGGCCATGAACAATGTATTAGAGCTCCTTCATTCCTTATTTACCTTAAGAACGTGCAGGCTGGATCTTTCACCTGAAAAAATTACTGCTTCCAAATACAAAGTTTGTTTGGAATACCATCTTGGCAATTGTAAAGGGCCATGCGAAGGACTTCAGAATGAAAAAAATTACCTTGCAGATATAGAGTTGGCTAAAAACATACTCAAGGGGAACATGGGTTTGGCCAAAAGCTATTTTAAGGAAAAAATGCAGGAAAGCGCAGCATCCCTGGACTTCGAAGCTGCGCAGCAATATAAGGACAAGTTTGATTCGCTAATAAACTACCATGCAAAATCCCTTGTCATCAATCCTAATACGGATAGTCTGGATGTCTTTACCATAGTAAGTGAGGAGAAATTTGCCTTCGTGAATTACTTGCGGATAAAAAATGGTGCCATCACATTAAGTAAAACAGTAGAATTAAAAAAGAAGCTGGATGAGTCTGATCAGGAATTACTTTTAACAGCCATAATTAGGCTTAGAGATCAATTTTTAAGCGATGCAAAGGAGGTTTTGGTAAACCTGGACTTTGAAGAAAGTCCAGAAGGTTTGTCTTTAATTCAACCCAAAATAGGCGACAAACGAAAACTAATAGAGTTAAGTCTTAAGAATGCACTCTATTACAAAAAGGAAAAATTATCCTTTGCAGATGAAGGAAAGGACAAAAAAAACAGGGTATTGCTCCAATTGAAGAAAGACCTTTCTTTAAACGAGTTGCCTAATCATATAGAGTGCTTTGACAACTCCAATATTCAAGGGACTAACCCAGTGGCCAGCATGGTTTGTTTTATAAATGGCAAACCCGCAAAAAAAGAATACCGGCATTATCATATAAAAACGGTAGTTGGTCCAGATGATTTTGCAAGTATGGAAGAAGTGGTATTCAGGAGGTACAAGAGGCTTGTAATGGAAGAGAAACCACTCCCTAAGCTAATTGTAATTGATGGAGGCAAAGGTCAGTTGTCTTCTGCTGTCTCTGCTTTGAGAGACTTAGAACTTTATGGAAAGATTCCAATAATAGGTATTGCCAAGCGATTAGAGGAAATTTATTTCCCACTTGACCAATATCCCATTTATATTGACAAAAAATCTGAATCTCTTCGATTAATTCAAAGGGTTAGAGATGAAGCCCACCGCTTTGCTGTCACTTTTCATCGAGACCTTAGAAGTAAAGGAGCCCTTAATAGTAAGCTTCTAAACATTGAAGGGATAGGTGATCTTACTGCTCAGAAGTTATTGAAGCATTTTAAATCCTACAAAAAAATAGAATCGGCTACCAAAGAGGAAATAGTAGCCGTAATTGGTCAAGACAAAGGTTTGAAGCTATGGGAAACCATTAGCAAAAAATAAAAGCAGGTATTTCATTACCTGCTTTTATTTAATATATATAAATGTCTTTATCTACTTACCACTCCCAAAGGTTGTTTTCCCACTCCAGAAGTTCGTATTCAAACTCAACAGAATTCAAATAAGCTTGAAGTTCCTTGTTGGGATCATCGGAATCTACCATATCTACTATTAATGCATTATCAGGGTTGGTATATTTCCTAACCACCGAACGGAATAACCTCAAATCAAAAGCTTGACTGTAGGATAAGTTCTTGGACGTATTCTCGAAATTCATCCACTGACCGGTTTCCTGGGTACTGAAGTAATTGTAAAAATCCCTGTACCTAATAAAAGCAATGGTTTTTTGCCCTACATCATAATTGGTTTCAGATGGCATGACTAGTTCGATGTACTTAACATCAAACCTAATTTCAGAACGATTTTTATCGAAAACGAAATCCTCTCTAAAATCTAAATAATACAAATCTTTTACAAAAATTGAATCTCCATTTTCAGCTGTCAAGAAATTGGTTTGAAAATCTGTTATAGACAATCTTTCATTAAATTCCTCATCAGCGAATACTTCAATAGAATTGTCTACCACAGCATCGTAAATATTCATCATGATACCATCCAATTTCAAGCCACCAGTACCATAGAAGGGTAGGTTATACTTTTCTCTTAGATCAATCCTTCTCCACACACCAATTTGGTACATTTTGTCAGATTCTCTTATCGGTAGCACAGAATAAATTGTATCCATGGCAAATCCTCCATCACCTACATCTACTCCTGGATTTCCAGAATTAGCATTGTTTTGGGAAAAAGCAGGCAGTGCAAAAAAACAACATGCAATAACACCAACTGTCAGCAGCCCAAGACCTTTTCTTAATTCTTTCATGACTTCTCTCATTTAAATATAGAACGATGAAATTTCCAGGATATTACTTAATGGAAATTGGATAAACTTCGTTCACAGCACTTTTGATTTTATTCCCTTTGAAATTTGTCCGTGTCACTTCTTTCACAATTACCATCAATCGGTCACCTGGTTGCGCCTGAGCCAAAAGGTTTCTAACCGCTACATTTTGCCCAGAAATGGAAACACTTTCACGTGGCACATCATTTCTAACCAGTCTTACTTCTCCACCAGTAACTTCAAAATTGGCATCTCTTGTCATTGTTCTACCAAAGGTAGGTTCAGCAATGGCTCTAATCTGAAGATTTGTCAATTGGTTTGCAGGCGTCGGGGTTGACAGGTCTATTTGTCTGTCCCCACTGTATGGATGTATGGTTGGTGCAGGTACTGGTTTGATATCATAATCCACAGAACCTATTTTATTGCCACCACTAGACACACCTATAACGACTTTTCCAGAGGATGCTGGTACAATGGTAACATCTGAAGGCTTGGAGCCTTTGATGGCTTGTCCTCCAGTTACAGCAAAAGAAGGTGCATAAGTATTGCCCAATGCAGGGACTTCTATAACCAAATCATTGGCACATTCAGCATAAAGCTGGTTGACCACTTCAGAACTCACTTTGATAACAGGTTGGGCAACAAAATAATCGTAATCTATGGTAAATACACTGTCGACCCCCCCTATTGGAACTCTGATTTCACCTTTAAGTGATCTGGCAGCTAGTCCCCTGTCATCATAACTTGAGGCTGGAGGTACAGAGAAATTAATTTTACCAAACCCCTCTTCAACAGGTATTGGTCGACCACCGGCAGTCATATTTAGCTCTGTAGAGGAAGAAGAGGAAGCCAAAAACATTTCAGCTTCGAAGGTAGTACCTGCAGCAACTACATTGGAATTGGCAGCAATTCTGGCCTTCAATTTATCTGCTTCAAATATAAATGATCCGAGTGAATTGGTGATTTCAGTCAAAGCTTCACTTTCAATATTCAATACTTCATTTTGATGCTGACTGATAATGGCTAAAACCGCACCAATTGGTGATTTGACATAATTAAGGTTTACATAATCCTTGAAATTAACGTCCACATCATTCTTAAAAAGATCAATTTCATTTGCATCTTTTGCAATCTTATCAAAGGACTTGTTGATCTTCAACTCACCAAGAATTTGCTCAATTTCTTCTGGAAAACCATTCAACTTCTCCTGCATCTCGTAGCCCAATCGATTGTTGTTGAAGATATTACCTGGGATATCTACATTTTTCAATGCAGAAGTTCTGAAATTACCTTGCTCATCAACGGCATTGGATTCTTCTATCAACTTGGTTTTTGCTTCTTCCAAGTAACTAACCAGATCTGAACTCTTTTGCCTAATTGCTTTAGCGGCTTCCACTTTGGGAATATCCACCTTATTATTACCTTGCTGTTCTACCGTTGTAGAGATAATATTAACAGAAAACAGGTTTTTCTGCACATAATTTTTTGAAGTTCTTTCCAACCCATCGTTGATCAATACAAATTTTTGTAGGATTTGATTACTTACCTGTAAAGCCAGCAAAGCGGTCAATACTAAGTACATCATCCCGATCATCCGCTGTCTTGGTGTTTCTTTACCACCGGCCATAAGCTATTTTACTTTATCTTAATTATAGGAATAAAAAATTGATTGGAATCATGAGCTATTAACCCTTCATGGCTGATAGCATACCACCGTACACATTATTAAGTGAGTGGACATTTTTGTTAAGTTTTGCCAACTCAGTTTTAAACGTTTCGGTTTCCTTACCAGCTTCCTGTATGCCATCCATTGCCACTGAAATATTGGAATAGAATTTATTAATGGTTTTCGCATGCATGTTGGAATCCTTCAATTCCTCTTCATACACGTTGTTTAAGGCAGAAAGACTTCTGGTTACACTTACCAATTGGTCTCTATATGCTTTTGCCCCTTCAGATGCTGAGGACATCTCAGCAAGAGCGCTTGCCGTTTTGGTGTAAGATTCATTGATCTCAAGCATGGATTTAGATGCTTTTTTCACATTCTGCGCATAATCGTTGGTAGCTACGGTAGCGTCAGTGATATTGCCCAATTTTTCTGTTGTACTTGCAAGATTTTGCATGCCTTTTCCCAGACTCTCAATTAATTCTGGTCCAATTTTAGCTTTGCCCAACATTTCATCCAGCTTTTGAGAAGTTTGGTCAGTGTTTTGAGCCACGGCTCTTCTTGGGGTAGCCCCTGTACTTTGACCTTCAAGTTTTAGTTCAGGGTAAACCTTAGCCCAATCCAGTTCTTCACTTTTTGGTTCAAAGGCAGAAAGAAAAAATATGACTGCTTCAGTGGACAAGCCAACACCAATCATTATGGATGAAAAACGCCAATCCAAAATTTTGAACATTGCACCAAGAATTACAATAGCGGCTCCTATGCCGTAAATTTTAGGCATTATAGAGCCGTAGAACTTATAAGCGAAAGTGTTGTTTTTTGTAGACATATTATTTAAAAATAAAAATTAATAACGGTTTGCTAGTATGGTATTTACTTGATTAAGGCAAATTATCGCCGACTTCTTTTGTTTGAGTTTGAACTCATAGATCCGGATCTTCCAATATAGGTCATGGTTGTTCTAAAGCCAATATGTGCTGTCTGAACAAATTGATACTCAAAATTCCTTGAACTTGTTTCTAAAAAATACCCAACGTCTTTCCATGATCCGCCTCTAACAACTTTACGGCTTTCGGTAGAATCAATATAGGTTGGATTCATATCCCAGATCATGGCATTGGCTGCTGGATTGTACGCATCCTCTACCCACTCCGACACATTCCCAGCCATATTGTAAAGCCCATATCCATTCGGTGCAAAGGCATCTACTGGCGCAGTATACGCAAAGCCATCATCTATATAATTACCTCTTCCAGGTTTAAAGTTAGCCATCAGACAGCCTCTTCGATTTTTAATATAGGGTCCTCCCCATGGATATTTGGCAATGTCTTTACCTCCTTTGGCTGCATATTCCCATTCCGCTTCTAGAGGTAGGCGAAATTTTGGCATATCAAAATCAGATTCATCATTGGCATTCATGTGATAAGATTTCCACTCACAGAATTTCCTCGCTTGTTCCCAGCTAACGCCTACTACAGGGTAGTCGTCAAATGCAGGGTGGTCAAAATAATACTCCATCAATGGATCCCCATAATGGTGCGTAAAACTTTGTGACCAAACAGTGGTGTCCGGCAATAATTCTTCTAAAGTAAATTCAGGTGGATCTGCCTGAGTAGTAGGTGTGCCTAGGGCCAAATCCCCCATTTCGACAGCCTCAAGGAACTGCCTGTATTTATTATTGGACACCTCATATTTATCCATAAAAAATTCAGAAATAGTTACTTGCTTATTAGTTGAAGCCCTGCTTACACCAATGTCTTCATCAGCCTGACCCATCCAGAATGTTCCTGCTTTTACAGGTGCCATTTCAAAAGGCAGTGACTGCTGCCACCCAGCTCTATCAGTTACCCCCGTTACCTCTCCTCTTCTATTGAGCTTTTCACTAGCTGTGCCTTTATTACCAAAAAGCCCACAACCTTGAAGTAGTGTCATTATTAATAACCCCGAAATTAGGGTCAAAAAGCTATGATTCATTTTTCTTAACATAAATGACAATAAAGTAACTACATTCATTTTCAACCATTTAAACAATCAACTAATTCGAAATTTAACAGATTTTATTAGAAAATCGCAAGGTTTCCTACAATAAAATTCTTTATTCTAGAACCTGAATCTCGGAGTTCTTTGAATAATTCTGTCAATTTGCTTCGATACCTGAGGTATATTATAAGTAAGCATGAACTCATGAGAAGATGGTCTTTTCGCTTGAACACCACCAACCACCAAGTCAAATGCATACCCTAATCTAAGGGAGTTATCTTTTAATAAGCTATATCCCAGCAAAACTGATGCCGATTCTTCTACCCTATAAGCCATTCCGAGGCTAATACTTTTATTATATGTGCCTATAACGCTAAAGTCATAAGAAAAAGTATTTAAAGACACTGATTTAACCAACATACTAGGTTCAACACTAAACTGGGCGAAAGTGTTTATTTTATAACCCACTAGTAAATAATTATGATTCTCAAGTTGATTGGCTAAACTACCACTTCCGAAATCAAAAGCGGGCTCATTAAGACTTCGGCTACTCAATCCTAAGTAAAAATTACCTCTATCATACAATAATCCCACAGAAGCTTTTGGCCTTAATTGGTTTTCATCGCCACTGGAAGGTATACTCGGATCAGGATTAACTGGTGAAAATTCTCCGAATTTTATCGTACTGGAAAAAAAACCACCTGAAGCACCTACCCTTAAGTTACCCCTCCCTAATCGAAGGTGATAAGCAAGTGATAGATCTACTTCCTGGTTATTAAAAGGCCCAATCTGATCATTAACTGCTACTAGTCCAAAGCCAAGAGGAACGCCTTTCATCCTTCCAGAAAAGGAAAGAAGCTGTGTTGTAGGTGCACCACCTGCCCCTGAACTGGTACTATAATTTAACCATTGGCTTCTATGAAGCGCTGCAATTGAATAACCTTCCTCTTTACCTGCAAAAGCGGCATTATAAAAAAGGCCGTTGTACATATATTGTGTAAATTGTGCATCCTGTTGGGCAATGACTTTCGGAAATTCCAGAAAATAAGCCATGCCAAACAACACAAAGGTCAACAGGTAAATTCTTTTCTTCATGCGTACAAGATATTTTGCAATTTGAAATCTATTCTACACATTTAAACTGAATTTACCAGTAAAAAGATTAAAAGAAATCAGATTTTATTTGCTTTTTTTATATACAACTCCAATGCACCAGTCATACTAGGGGCATTGGGCAGTGGTGCTTCAATGTCCATGATAAGGTCCATTTCTCTTACTGCCTGGGCCGTAGTAGGGCCAAATGCAGCTATTCTGGTTTTCCCTTGCTCGAAATCCGGGAAATTTTGAAACAAAGATTTTATTCCAGAAGGACTGTAAAAAGCCAAAATATCATATTTTATATCCTTTAGGTCTGATAAATCTGCAGCTACCGTGTGGTAGATGATGGCCTCCGTAAAATCAATATTGTTTTTACTTAAGAATTGAGGAATATCGTCTTTCCTTATGTCAGAACAAGGAAATATATATTTTTCAGATTTATGTTTCTTAAAGAAATCAAATAAATCAGCAGCCGTTCGAGTACCTACGAATAATTTCCTTTTACGGATGACAATGTATTTTTGGAGGTAATGGGCTGTCTGCTCAGAAATACAAAAGTATTTCATGTCGGCAGGCATCTCAATCTTTAACTCTTGACAAATTCCAAAAAAATGATCAATCGCATTCCTACTTGTGAATATGACTGCTGTATGTTTAAGGATTTCTATCTTTTGCTTCCTAAAATCTTTCACTGATACTGGCTCAACCTGTATAAAAGGCCTAAAGTCAATTTTGATCTTATATTTTTCAGTCAAGTGAAAATAGGGGGACCGCTCATCAGTAGGTTTGGGTTGTGACACCAAAATGCTCCTAACTCGATTTAGTCTGTTTTTTGTTGCTTGCGTCATCATTATTTTTTTTCCTTATCCTAGGAGTAATTTACAAATAACCAAAAAGGGGATCAATTCTGAGGTGCAAAGGTAAGAAAATAAATGATAATTATTAAATCCATTCTTTTTATACAACCATATTGCTAAACCTATTAAACCCAAAGAATATATTATAAAAAAAGTATAATACAAATAGGAGAAATGCTCGTAAAGAGAAACCCAATTGTTTGCATAAACAACTATTAGCATGCAAATGATGATGAAAAGCGCAAATCCCCTAACTTTTAATAAATAAAAGAAATGGGGAAAAGCTATCTTTTTTAGGTTGAATAAAAAAGCCCCCGTACCCAGCCAAATAAATTTCAAAAAAGTAACAATTGTAAGCATTAATGAAAAAATTAGCCAGCCGTAAACCAGTTTTTCAACTTCCCCATCCAAGCCCATACCGTAAAAATCAATGCCCAATCCGTGAATAACCAATATCACAAGTAAACCAGTACACATATTGATAAGCACAAGGTAAAATAATAATTCAGCAGAATAAATCTTCGAAAAACTACCAGATTCCCAAATGTCTTCAATAGAAAATACACTCTTAGGGTTCCAAAAAATACTGAAAATCGCTGGAAAAAAGGCCCTAAAAATGGCAATTAAAAACAACACGGCAATAAGCGCGATAAAGAAAAAATTCTTTATCTCATCTTTATTCCGTTTCACCAAAATATTTTCTGAGCCCTCCTTTTCGTTTAAGGTTTTGAAATATCCTTTTTTTAGTGAAAAGTCTTCAAGTGATATCCCTCGCTTAAAAGCTGTAATCTCTAATTTTCCTTCATTATTTTTAAATGGAACGATGGTGTTATTGCTAATTACCAAGATGGTGTCCCGTGGGTAATATTCCCATAAGGCATCGTTTAAAAACAATCCTGTACCCTCAGGTATGCGAATCCGCCAGGAAGCATCCGGAAATTGATTCACATCCACCAATACAGTAACGGACTCTTTATGCTTGAGCCAACTGTCTGAAAAATTCTCATTTACCGCGGAATCATAATTTACCAATACCTGAGCCAGCGATTTTGTGGGAAAGCTGAACAACATCAATAAAAACAATCCCTTTAACAACATTATTTGACCAATCCACCTCATTAAAAACGACCTGTAAAACCAAAATGAATTCTAGAATAATTAAAACCTAAAGGCTGACTACCGGCCTGGCCCAATGCGTACACGAATTTAAATATCCCACCGCTAGTTTCCAAGTTTAATCCGCCTCCAAAGGAAAAAGGCCATTCTCCAGGTGAACTATCCACCTTATTCTCTACCCTGCCAACATCCGTAAATAATAAAAAATAAGAATAGGTACCAAAATAAAATCTTGGCTCTGCATTTAAATAAAAATACCGGCTGGTATAAAAATAATTTTCATTAAATCCCCTTATAGATTGTAATCCCCCAAGCCTGAACAAATCATTCAACAATAGGTTGGAATTGTCCATGTCCCCAGCGCTTAAAGCAAGTTTTAAACCTAAATTTTGTTGCCACCTGTGATAATAAGCCATTTTAGCTTGTATATAATACTGTAGGGAGGTTTTTTTAAGTCCTTCATACAGTTCTAGGGGAAGCCCTGTGTTTTCAAGTAATTGCTTATTCCCCAATCCAAATATTGTCATGGATTGCCATCCTCGTTTGGGTAAAATTATATCATCCACACGATTGATCGTAAAAGTGGCCCCATAACTATTGTACCTGAAATCGGCTATTTCCGGCAAGGAGGTAACCTGTTCGTAATTGCTTATCGCCAATAAATCTCCTGCCTGCCTTTTTCCAAAGAAGCTTAAATATGCTGATGGGCTTAATTGATACCCGATATTAAGTTCAAAAGCCCTGTTAAGAAAAGTAGTGTCTTCTTTGAGCAAAGTGAAGGAAGCGCTAACATCCAGATCAGTTCCAAGCACAAAGGGTTCTTTCGCTTCGATATTCAGATTCTGAGAGTATTGACTTAGGCGTTGCCAGTTAAGTACATAATTTCTTCCCCTTCCTGCCACATTGTACAACTGCAGATCAAACTGACCAGTCACCAACCACTTGTTTGCCTCTATTTCATTCGGTAACAAACCTATGATTCCATCCAGGCTGTTAATCTTTCTGTCATTTACAGGAAGGTATACCGTAGCTTCTTGATTTTGGAAAGACAATTCGGGAGTACTGACCACACTGATATAAGGTATGTTTTTAATGGTTCTAATGGCATCCATTACCTTCTTTTGGGAGAAAGGTTCGCCTGGTCTGATACCTAGCTTCCTGGCCAAATACATGGCCTTTGTTTTGGAATTCCCGGAAACTCTGACGGTATCGAAGGTAATCCATGGCCCCTTGTCTATATAGATACTGGCTGAAATCCCATCGTTTATTTGCTGAATACTATCAAGTTTGACAGCGATAAAGGGATAACCGTTGTTTTGCCCGATGTCAAGAATTTTATCTATCAATCTTTTTAATTCTTTGTAGCGAAAGGGCTTATTACCTGCTTTTAGGAGCGGATTATTTAACCTATTTATGATCCAAGGTTCCATATTACCTTTTCTTAGGTCTAGCCACTTGGTCTGCTCGCCTACTTTTATCTCCAGTGAAAATTGTCGATCACTTAAAAAGGTAAATTTAAGTTCAGGATAAAAGTAACCTTCAAGCTGTAAAGAATCCTCAAGCACATGCGAATAATTAATTAATCCAAGACTGTCTGAAAATGACTCTGTCACTTCTTTCAGATTCTTACCCTGGCTAAACAGCTTAATTTTTAGTGAATAAGCAGTATCTTGTGCCGATCCTGTAGCTGCCGTAAATAATAAAACAGCAAAAAAAATATAGGCTACACCTTTTACCAAACACCCCTCACCTTCATTTGAAGTGTATATACAGCTTCTGAAGCAGTGATAAACAATGTTTTTCTATCTCCTGCACCAAAACATACATTTGCGGTCCATTTTTGATCAACCGGAATATGGCCAATCTTATCTCCTTTATTGTTAAATATAGTCACTCCATCACCTGTGAGGTACAAGTTGCCCCTATTGTCTATGGTCATTCCATCAGAACCCATTTCTACAAAAACCTGCCTGTTGGTCAGGTAGCCATCTTCCTCAATGTCATAGACATAGGTTTTTTTGGCCCCCATATCAGCAACATAAAGCTTTGTCCCATCCGGAGAACCTACAATCCCATTGGGTTTTACAAGGTTTTCATCTACTCTGAAGAACTGAAATCCATCACTCCCCTGGTAATACAAGTGATTCCCATCTTGCTGCATGGCGGGATCTCTTTCCCAATATTTTCTTTCATACAAAGGATCTGTTAAATAAATTCCACCTCTGGGATTAACCCACAAATCGTTGGGGCCATTCAATTTTTTACCCTTAAAATTTTCAATTAACACTTTAGACTTACCTTCTTTATCAAAGGACCAAAGCTGATTGTCCATATCGGCACAAGCGAGTAGGTCACCCTCTCGGGTAAAATACAAACCATTGGCCCTTCCAGACGCATCTGTAAATTCAATAATCTCACCAGTTCCAAATTTCCACTGGTAAATTTTATTATTCGGTTGATCGGTAAAAAAAATGTTCCCTTCCCTGTCCACAGCCGGGCCTTCGGTAAAACCATACCCATCCCCTACTTTTACTAATTCAACATTTTTAGCCACCAAACTTTTTTTAACATCCATCTGGGCAAATGCAGGAGCGAACAAAATAAGAAACGACAAACAAAGCAACGGAAATACTCGATTCATATTCATCAATAGTATTGATTAGGGTTCTTTTTTTCTGAGAGTTACAAAATTAAGGCAATTATCACCAAAAACTAAAACCTAAACCCAATTATCTTTAACTTTGCAAAAAGAGTAACCCGAAAATTCCCACAATAAACAGATTGAGCGAATACTCGGATTATCCAATAGGATTCTTAATAGATGGCCCTGACAATTCCCGAAATTGTTTCAATTTCAAGGAAATCAGGAAGATTAAATACTTGAAATTTACTCGGAAAATTAATCTGGTGTAGCAATTGGGACATCCACTCATCCTCTAAAATCATTATATGTCGGGTATTTACATTCATGTTCCATACTGTCTACAAGCCTGCCGCTACTGTGACTTTCACTTTAGCACCAACAGGTTGAATCTTAATGAAATGGTAGACATGATTTGTCTGGAATTAGTAAATAGAAAAGATTATTTAGCCAGGGAAATGCCTATTGAAACAATATATTTTGGTGGGGGTACGCCTTCTATTTTACCCATCGAACAGCTTCAGAAAATTTGGGAAACCATCCATGACAATTTTGATTGCAAGCTTCAGGAGGCAACACTTGAGGCCAACCCTGATGACCTCGACGATGAAAAATTAACAGCGCTTTTAAACCTGGGAATAGATAGGTTAAGCATCGGGATTCAGAGTTTTCATGATTCAGTTTTGCAGTTTTATAACCGATCCCATAATGCAGAAGAATCACTTAATGTAATAAATAAGGCTAGAAATGCCGGTTTTAAAACACTTTCTATGGACCTAATTTATGGGTTTCCTCATGAAGACCATGGTTTATGGAAAAAAGATTTGGAAGCTGCGCTGGAACAAAACCCTGACCATATCAGTAGCTACTGCCTTACCGTGGAACCGAAAACGGTACTGGGGGCTTGGGAAAAAAAAGGTAAATTCAAGGAATCTTCTGAGGAATTTCAGGCAGCGCAATTTGAGATTTTGCAGCAATACCTGAAAAAGGCTGATTACATTCAATATGAAATATCCAATTTCGCAAAAAAAGATGCCTTCTCCATACATAATAGCAATTATTGGAGAGGCATTCCCTACCTCGGTGTTGGCCCAGGTGCGCATTCTTTCGATGGGCTTCATCGTGGGCATAACCTTAGTAACAATGGCAAATACATAAACCTTCTACGTTTAGGAGAACAGGCTTTTCAGGAGGATTACCTTTCGGAAGAAGACAGAATCAATGAATATATCCTCACTTCCTTGCGAACAATCTGGGGCGTAGATACCAAGTGGTTAAAGAAAAAATACAGCTATGACTTATTGCTTCAACAAGCCAGTAAACTAAATACCTTTAAAGAGCAAGAAGCAATAAAAATTGAGAATGGTTTCATTACCCTGAGTGACAAAGGGAAACTTCTGGCAGATTACATCGCTTCAAAATTATTTATCTAAGCTATTACCCGTATCTTTATTATATGAAAAAGTATTCATTTGAGCCATCCAGAAATAGGCATACCTCTCCACTTAAGGAAGTTTTCGAGGAACTTTTGGAAACCTATCGACTCAAGGATAAATTCTCAGAAAAAACCGTGATTCAGGAATGGGGACAATTGATGGGTAAAACGGTGGCTTCCCGCACCCAAAGTCTCTCGGTGAGGCAAAAAATCCTTTATGTGAAGATCACTTCTGGTCCTTTGAAAAAAGAAATCATGATGAATAAATCAAAGGTTGTGGCACTCATTGCTGAAAAATACGGAAAGGGTGTCATCAACGACATTGTAATTTTATAAACAAAGGATTCTAAAACCTTACAGCTCACCTTTCCCCCAAGGCCAGTGTCCTTTCATTAGACATAAAAAAGACGAAAAAAGCTGATTTAAAGGGCATTTATCCCCTTATAAATCAGCTTTACAAAATTTAAGCTTGTACTTTTTTATCTGATAAATACTCCATCAACCTTTCTAAGAATTCGGAGTGGGTTTTTTTCCACAAGTTCCTCTGGCAATAACTCTTCCGGCATGTCCTGAAAGGCTACCGGCCTAACAAAACGATTGATTGCTGAACTCCCAACTGAAGTACTTCTACTGTCTGTCGTAGAAGGGAAAGGCCCTCCATGTTGCATGGCATGTCCAACTTCCACACCCGTGGGCACACCACTAAATAGCAAACGACCACATTTTTCTTCTACCAAATTTAGAAAATCTTTATTGGTTGATAATTCATCCGATTTTCCCCATACGGAACAGGTCAGTTGGCCCTTTAATTTAACTGCCACCTTTTCAAGTTCTTCAATAGATTCGTATACAACCATAATGGCAAAAGGCCCAAAAACTTCTTCTTGAAATGCTTCCTCATTCAACCAATCACTTGCTTTTACTTTTGCCAGAGATGGATTCCCAGTAAGGATTTGAGTGGCTTCCGTGGTCAAAAGCCACTCAAGTTTATCTGATGCCGCAAGCTTTTTCAATGCTTGATGGTAAGTATTGCAAATCCCTTCATGAAGCATTGGTGCTCCAGCCACTTCCTTTAGCTGACTAACAACTTGGCTTGAAAAAGCTTTTTCATGTGTTTTTGGAACGAATATCAAGCCGGGATTGGTGCAAAATTGCCCTACTCCTAAAACCAAAGATCCAGCATAAGCATTTGCAGCAGCAACTAAGTTCTCGTTCAAATAGGCTTCCATTGCAAATACTGGATTCACACTACCCATCTCAGCATATACTGGAATAGGAGTTTCCCTTTTATTACAAGCATCAAACAATGCTTTACCTCCCTTAAAGGATCCTGTAAAAGCTACTGCTTTGGCCAAAGGATGGGCAGCCAATTCTTGTCCTGTATCTATCCCCCCTTCTATATGATGGAATGTCCCCTCAGGCATACCACTTACCGTCACTGCAGCTTTTATAGCATTGGCAACCATCCTTGATGTCTCGGGATGTGCAGGATGGGCTTTGTACAATACAGGACATCCTGAAGCCAAGGCCGAAACAGTATCACCACCAGCTGTAGAGAATGCCAGTGGGAAATTACTGGCACCAAATACCACGACTGGTCCAATTGGTCTTAACATTCTACGAATATCCGGTTTGGGGGCAGGTTTTCTTTCTGGATCAGAATGGTCGATTATGGCTTCCACCCAACTTCCTTCTTCTACCAAATTAGCAAAAAGCATTATTTGCCCAAGTGTTCTCCCTAATTCTCCTGTAATACGTCCTATAGGAAGATGTGATTCTCTCGCCGCAACAGGAATTAAATCTTCCCGCAAAAGCTCGATTTGACTGGCTATTTCTTTTAAGAATGCGACTCTTTTCTTGCTCCCTTGCTGCTTTAAAATTAAAAAGGCTTTTTGTGCTTCTTGAAAACTTTTTGCTATCTGACTCATATTAGATATTTTATCTTTTACTCATTTAAAACCGAAATATGCAATAAACAATTCTTTGAAAATGACTTTCTGAAAAGGGTTCGGAATTCCTACTGCATAAGCAACCAGTAACCTGATCTTACTTATTTTTTAATAAGTGAAGTTAATAGTTATTCATGGTACATACAACTTATTCAAGTTGAACCGATCACACCCTTTTAAGGCTAAACGATTACAAAAATAAATTTTACGCTAGATGTCCTATTGGGAAATAATTAGGGGTTTATAAAATTGGATTTTGGACATTTTCTCAACTATTGAGCTCAACAGCCCATCCTATATTTCCTGTTAATTTTGAAAGAAGAACACACATAAATTGTTCCAACACCCTTAAATCAAATAAAACATTTATTGTCGGCGCACTTATTTAAACCCAAATGGGATGAAACCAGCTTTCCCCTTAGTTTGCTTCTGAAAATGCTATCACTTTATTCCAAACGCGAAATATGTTTTGATAACAAATTTTCTCAATATCTTCTTTACTGTAGCCCCTTTTGAGCAATTCTGCAATAAGATTAGGGTACATCGACACATCCTTAAGACCTATTGGTAAGGTATCGCCTACACCGTCAAAATCCGAACCCAAACCAATATGGTCTATCCCTGCCAGATTACGCACATGATCTATGTGTTCCGCCACATTCTCCACAGATGGGAAAGGATTGTTTTCTTGAACATACTTATCAATATATGCCTTGGCTTCAGGATCACTTTTTTTCAAACTATTTTTAGCTAGCCAGTTCACGATATGCTCATTAACGCTATTGTTATTCTTATCAAAAGCCCCATCTATAAAACTACCCCCAAAATTAATCATGATGACACCACCATTTTCAGCCAATTTTTTAATCATTTCGTCGTCCATATTTCTCTCAAAACCTGGTGTAAAATGACGTACTGAGGAATGGGAAGCGATTACTGGTGCCTTACTTGTCTCCATGACATCATAAAAGGTCGCATCAGAGACATGCGAAATGTCTACCATTATCCCCAAACGATTCATTTCTTTAACTACCAAAACGCCAAACTCACTTAAACCTTCATGGATATAGGTAGTATCATAGGAGGAATCGCCGATCAGATTGTCTTTGCCATGGGTAAGGGTGATGTACCTGATCCCTTGATTAAAGAAATATTCCAAATTCTTAATATCCCCTTCTATTGGTGCTCCATTTTCCATACCCAAGGGAAGGGAAATTTTCCCCAATTCAAAATTTTGCTGAATATCTTGTGGACTGTATGCCATAGCAAATTTTTCCGGCCACTTCATCGCAATACTTTTGGTCATCAGTATGAGTGAATCTGCCAGAAACTTCGCTCCTCCAGTTTCCTGGTACCTGGCAGGGATGTATATGGACATGAAAGGAGCATCTAAACCTCCTTCCTTCGATCGTGGATAGTCAAAATCCCCTCCATCTGTTCGATCCGCTACATTTAAAATCTTTCCTTGCAGGGTAGATTCTCCTACCCTCATGCGATAAGGCAAGTCAACATGCCCATCAACAATGATGGTGTTATGGGCAATTTGTCTAGCTATTTCAAATCTTTCCCCTTCGGGCAGGTTTTGATAATCCTCGCTGTTGGTAGTCGAGGGTGAACAGGAAAGATACATTGCCATGATTAAGCAGTATAGAAAAGCAGTTAAATTTTTCATTTGTCACAATTTTAGAAGTTATTGCCATCCTTTTCGGATCAAGCTTCACTAAAGATAGGGATCTACTGCATTATAACTACCCACAAAAACATTCATTTTTTAATGATCATTAAGTTTTCACCAAAAAATTATCGAAATTTGATGTTCAACCAAAAACCACAACAATGAAACCATTTAACAAAATTTCATACTATAGTTTTATATTAAGCGTATTTGTCTTTTGGAGTTGCGGGTCAAACAATTCTAAAACTGCGACAGAGGAAATTTCCCAAGAGGAAGAAGTTGAACAGAAAATTACCGCGTCCCTGGAAATGGTTTGGGAAACGCCAGCGGAGCTTACCACTAATGAATCTGCCCATTATGAGGAAAGTGACGGTATGATTTATGTTGCCAATATAGAAGGGGGCCCTTCAGAAAAAGATGGCGTTGGATCCATATCTAAATTAAATCCCAAAGGGGAGATAGTTGAAAGAAATTGGGTAAGTGGATTAAATGCGCCAAAAGGAATGACCGTAATGGGTGATTACCTATACGTTACGGATGTAGACAGGCTATTGGAGATAGAATTAGCCACTGGCAAAATCAACAAATCTTACGAAGTAGAGGATGCTGTATTTTTGAATGATGCAGACACTGATGGTGAAAAAGTCTACTTTACCGATATGAAAGCCAACAAAATTCTATACTTGGAAAATGACGAAATTAAAACCTTTGCAGAAAACCAGCCCAATATCAATGGTTTACGTATAGGAAATGGCAACACCTTGTATGGACTTGATGCAGATGGCTTCAAAAAATACAATAGTGACGGAAGTTTTGAAATCATTAACGATACAGTTACCGGAGGTGATGGACTAATTGTCCTTAACGAGGATACTTTTATCGCCAGTAAATGGGGAGGAGAAATATATCTTATTCAAAATGGTGAAGCAGTAAAACTTCTGGACACAACCGCCGAGGAGTCAAATACTGCTGACATTGGCTATATTCCTGAGGACAAACTGGTAATTGTACCAACCTTCTTTAAGGATAAAGTTGTGGCCTATAAGCTCTCCTATTAAGCGTAGAGCAATTGTTTTTGTGAAATTGAATGAATTTTCCGGTGCATTCGTTATATTATAAAATAATATGTCAGATTTAAACCTATAGAATGGTTCTGATTTGCCGGTATTGTTAGTTAAATTGAAGCAAGGTGTTAATATTTTGGATAATACCAACTAATTGGCATCATAATGCGAAAGCCTAATTTATGAAGAAGTCAGAAAATATTAATTACGAACTTGAAAAGAACGCAGAAGTTATCAGCCAGCTGAATGACTTTGTGACAGAAACTGTGGGGACGACCCTTATGGATCCAGATGATTGTTGGCAACCAACTGATTTTCTTCCTGATATGACACAACCTGACGCACTAGATCAGGTGAAAGAACTAAGGGAAAGAGCAGGTGTAATCCCTGACACTATCATCACTTCGCTGATCGGTAACATGATCACAGAAGAAGCATTGCCTAGTTATCAAACTTATTTTAATATGCTTGAAGGGGTAAATGAAGATGGATCTCTTTTGAGTGATCAAGGTTGGGTACAATGGACCAAGGCATGGACAGCAGAGGAAAATCGTCATGGTGACTTGCTAAACAAGTATTTGTACTTGTCAGGTAGAGCAGATATGAGGAAAGTGGAACAAACCATTCACCGATTGATTTACAATGGATTTGATCCTCGGTCTGAGAAAGATCCTTACCAGGCAATCGTTTATACCTCCTTTCAGGAAAGAGCAACCAAAATCTCCCATGTGAATACAGGAAAACTAGCTGACAAGGCTGGGGACCATGTATTGGGCAAGATTTGTAAGCAGATAGCTGGTGATGAAGCCCGTCATGAAAAAGCTTATAAAAGCTTTATGACAGAAATTATCAAAATTGACCCAAGTGGAGCTGTTCTTGCATTTGAGAAAATGATGCGTAAGCAAATTGTTATGCCTGCGGTATTAATGGCCAAAGGAGGGAACAATCCAAGCTTATTTGATCAGTTTTCTGCAATCACCCAAAAAGTGGGGATCTATACCGGCTGGGATTATGCCCGAATAATAGACCACTTGGTGAAACTATGGGAAATAGAGACTTTAACAGGTTTAAATGAGGCGGCTACTAAGGCACAAGTATATCTTTCCGGATTGTCTTCCAGGTACATGAGATTGGCCGACCGGATGAAAACCCCAGATGAAATTAGTTTGGCATGGATTAAAAGATAAAAGGGCTATAAAAAATAGTTAAAAATGCCCTTTTTAAGTAATTAGTAAAACAAAAGTTTAAAAAGTTGCTTAATCACCCATGACAAATATACTAAATGCGCATTCTTCAAAAAATACCCCTATTGGGGTATTTTTTTTGCATTTTTGATTTATAAACACAATAATTCAAGACAAAAACAGTTGCTTACCAATGCATTAGACATATAAAACAACCTATAAAACCCTAATCCCCCTATTTTTATGACGCCAATAGAAATAAAACCCCAGGGCTATTTCCCTTTTACTCTTTCAATGAATTAAATTATGTTGTTTTAAAATCCTGTATTAAATGATTAAAACCCTGAATTGGAGGTTTTTCCACCAGATACAGCTACCCTACATTTCTTTACCCGAAGTATTTAAACTCCCTCGAAAACTAAAAAATCAACTGGTACGGATGAATATTAACTTGAACTCGGTTATAGAAAATTAGGAGTTGTTGCTGGTTATGCCTTCCAAAGCAAATGGGTAATTACCTGCTAAAGAAAACCATCTTACAATTAACCCAAATCTCATTTTTAGCCACTCACCTTTTAAAAGGGGGATTTAGCTGATCGGCTTTTTCTGCACCTATTTCAAGGAGTGAACTGTATGGCCAAATAAACCTAATTTTTTCAGGCAAGGATATAGATCGAACTCAGGTTATTAGGGAATTACACGATAGGTTTTTTGCTGATAGCCAAAGCGACCATCATTGGAAATCGCCTCAATAACCAGTATGTGTTCTCCTGTCACATCCCCATTAAAAAAGTCAACTGAAACTTCACCTTCATTACCAATATTAAGGTTTGCATCCCAATGGATAAGCGATCGTAAATCAGGTTTTTGGTTTTCTTGTACATCGGAACTATTGTATTTCGGCGTATAAAACTCCTTTTCAGGAGAAAAAGCGGGTAAAGTTGTATCGATGCTGCCTAAAGAAGGTTTTTCTGATCCGAATATCCCAATCTTGTCTTTTGTATATACAGATATGATGTGGCCTATGTAGGGGGCATCCAATGGGTTGGTTTCAGGAAACACCGTTAGGTACTGCTTTTTAAAAAATTTAGCATGTTTTATTAGCTCAACGTGTTCAACAATTCCCGGAGGCATATGCGGAACCCAGTCGTATAGGTCTTTTTCAAGCAATTCCCCATCAATTACCAGTAAGGTAGGTTCATCTTTTCCTCCTAAAATGTGTGCCAACATAAATCCATCAGGAAATTGCTCAATCCGTACCTGATCTGAAAAATTGAACAAAAGAATACTATATAAACCATAAGACCATTTTTCTTCTTTTTCACGAATAACATCCCCGGGGATAATTACATCTGGAAGCCCAAATCTTTTGTGGGCAGCTTCCATTTCCGGAGACAAGAGAAAATCTTCAACAACCACTTCCTCTAAGGCATTGAAACCATTGAGCATATTAAAATCCTCTTCAACTTTTATGCGTCTATTGCCCGATTGAATAATCTCCTTTAAATTAGGGGCCAACTCAGGTGATAAGGGCAGGTTTTGAAGGTGAATTTTTGGTGTTTTGATTGAATCTATAGAAAAAGAAAACATTCTTTCTTTCCCAGATCGCTCATTGGCCTTAAGCAAGATTCTCATCCGCTGACCATAGGCATCGTCCAATAAAAAATAGAAATTCCCTAAACTATCAGTGGTTTGTGAATAAATAATCGACTCCTTTCCAAAGGAAGCCAATGTCAAATCCACATTGTCAACAGCTTTTTTTCTTCCTAATAAGGGGGGCAACACCTTACCGCTAAAAGTAAGACCTGGCTGTGGCCTTAAAAAAGTGGCACTCTTTTGTCGGATAGGGTAAATATAATTGCGCCATCCCTGGGTCAACATGAGGGCATCCATATCACTATATCTTTCTAAATTGTCCTCATCGAAATAAAAACCAGGATCCTCAACGACTCCTTTAAGCTCCGAGCTCAAGAGAAAATAGGAGCGGATATTCCCTCCTTTATCTTTCACCCTATGTTTACCATTGACAACCATCACTGAAATATTGCTGCCAGGCACTTTGCTTTTTCTGCCAGAGATTTTGATATCCAATTTAGTTTGTTCTCGTTGCTTATAGCTTTTCTTGTCCATCTCCATTCTGACATCTAATCCCTGTTCACTGCTAGCATTAAAAAACAAGCGTTGCACTACAGGTAAACGATTGTGGTTTTCCACCGTAAAAACAATAATCCCCTCCGGCAATTGATTCACGGGTAACTTTGAAACAAGTTGTCCATTTTTTAATTTCCCCGCTATCAAAAAGTAATCAATGCCTCGGGAACTCGCCTTTATATAGACACTATCTGTCAAGGTATTAGATGCAAGTGCTAACCGTATTGTATTAGTTATTTTAGCCACAGACAATGCGGTACCTTTAGGTAATACTTTGGGCAAGGGATAAATAAGGATCGAGTCTTTAACATTTGGGAAGGTAGCTTTAGCATGATAATTGGCAAAGCTGTCCGCTTTAATGAAAAACGCACCCATACCAAGCGCATTGCTTTTAAAGTCAGTGACTTTATTCCCCATATCATCACAAATAATCCCCTCAACCATGATTCCTTTTCCATCGATTCCAATCGCTTTAAAGGCTACTTTACTACCAAAACCATGAATTAAATGCCCACTTTCAGGAAAAAACTGCACGTCTGGCAAAGCATCATTTACAAAAAATGTCCTACTTATGCGCAGGTTTTCGCCAATATCCAGTGAAAGCGAAACCCAGGGTTGATCCTCAATAAGGTCATATTCAAGAGGGTATTCGCCCTCTCTATTTCTTTTGACAGAGACCGTATCCTTGCCATTACTCCAATCCAGGAATACCTGGATTCCCCTTTCGAGTTCTTCTCCTATTTCCTGGGGTTTTAATAGCCCCTTTAATTTCAAAAATCCATTGTTGTCTTCTATGGTCAAATTGATAACAGGGTCTTTGTCTGGCACACCACTTAGGGACACTACATTTATATGGGAACTAAAAATAAAATCCTCTCCAAAATTAAGGTTCCATTGCGTATAGGCCCGAATCATATAACGTCCCTGAGGGTAGCTGTTTTCCAGCTCCAGAGAACCTTCCCCAATGCCCTTTTGCAATTTCACCAGCTTATGCGAAAGTATTTGACCATCTACCCCAATAAGATCTACATAAAGCAGTCCACTAAGCGAGGAAGGCACATTGCTTTTGGCATCTAAAACTATGGCCTTGAACCAAATGCTTTGATCCGTTGTATAAACCGATGAAGTAAGTTGCAGGTATATTTTTTCAGCAGAGTGTGCACTAGTAGCAGTGTGCTTTTCCTTCTGGGAATAAGCACAAGGAGAAAGGAAGAACAAAAAGTAAACAAATAAAAACAATACAAGATATCTGGAAAGAATTAAAAAATAAGGGCTGCAGTGAAAGGCCAAAGACTTATTGGTTGATTTAAGAAAATGGTTTGTGATCAAAACATTACCTGTTATCGATTATTGCTTCCTTTTCCTGAAGGCATGCCTCCAGCTCAAAATAAAACTCTTCAAAAATTACCCATTTTAATTCTGGTTTCCAAAGCTTTAGAAAAGCCACTTCAACAAAAGCCTCAAACACATCCTTCATAGTGGCGTAATATTAATCCATTTCAGCATGCATTCAAGGAATTCAATTAATTGTCTTTACCTATCTGTGACAAGGCAACTTTAAGTTCGAAATAGCTGTATTTTTCACCGAAATGATCCTTCAAATTTTTGAGTCCAAAACTCTCAAGTTTATTGGCATAGGTTACAATAGTCTGGGTATTTTCCTCATCCAGGAAAGTTTTTTTGTCGATTTTATTTTCCTCAATTAAGCGTACAATATGCCCTTCTATTGTGGTTTTGGCAAGGCTTCGAACTTGTGCTATTTGAAAAATAGTTTTGCCTTCCTTAAATAGTTCAAACGTCTCCTGAACGGAAGCTGATGGAGCCGTTTTTATTTTCCGGACTACGGGAGTTCCTGGGTTTTTTGGGGGAATTATATTATTTTCTTTTATATGGGTTGTTATTTCCTTCAAAAAAGCTTCTCCATACCTTTCTAACTTCAGTTGACCTATTCCGCCAATTCGTATCAATTCCTCTTCATTTTTAGGGTATCGCTGACTTATTTCTACTAGAGTGGCATCAGAAAAAACGATATAAGGAGGTACGTTTTGTTTGTCTGCCAGCTCTTTACGAATCACTCTAAGTTTATCGAAAAGAGTTTCATCCTTTTCAGTGCTTGTCTCTGTCCGTTTAAATACCTCTTCTTCCATGGACAATAAAAATTTCTCCTTCCGTTTTAATTTTTCCCAGCCCGATTCACTTAATTTTAAAATTGGCATTTTAGGATCTTCCTGAATTAGATACCCTTCTGATATAAGCTGAAATCCCAGCCTTTTCCAAAAGTCATCGCTTCTATCCTTTCCTATTCCATATACTGATAATTCTTTTTGGCTTTCTGTTACTTTTGCTGCCTGGGAGCCTCTTAACACTAATATAACATGCCCCAAGCCGAATTGCTGCCCCAAACGAACTACTGCTGAAAGAAGCATTTGAGAAAAAACAGTCATGTCTGACTTATTGTTTTTCTGAAAGCAAACATCACAATTACCACAATCCTGTGGATACTTTTCTCCAAAATAATCTAGCAAATATCGTCGTCTACAGGATTTAGTTTGACAAAACTGAACCATTGTATTCATCTTTGCCTTCATGTGCCTAACATAATCTTCGTTTTCAGCACTTTCTATCATCCTTCTCAAGGTAATACTGTCTCCCAGACTATAAAACAACAAAGCCTCTCCGGGCAATCCATCCCTTCCAGCACGTCCTGTTTCCTGATAGTAACTTTCAATATTTTGAGGCATATTGGTGTGCACCACAAACCGGACATTGGACTTGTCGATCCCCATTCCGAATGCAATCGTGGCAACCATTATTTTAACCTCATCCTTTATAAACTTCTCCTGATTTTCCTGTCTGGTATCTTTACTTAGTCCAGCATGATAAGGCAAGGCTGAAAATCCATTGGCATTTAATTTGGAAGCTGTAGCCTCTACTGACTTTCTAGATAAGCAATAAACTATCCCTGAATCCTTGGATCTCATGTGAAGGAAATCAACTAATTTACCAAATGCGTCTGACCTTAAGGCCACCCTATAAGTGATATTGGGGCGATCAAAGGATGAAATAAACCATTCAGGTTTTTTCAAACCTAGCCTTGCTGCTATATCTTGTCGGGTTTGATTGTCAGCGGTAGCTGTTAATGCCAGAAAGGGTGTGTCTGGAAAAGCTTTTCTTAATGCCCCTAACTTTAGATATTCAGGCCTAAAGTCATGCCCCCACTGGGAGACACAATGCGCCTCATCTACTGCCACAAGGGATAGATTCATTTCTTTTAGGGCATTTACCAATGGGTGGCCACCGGAAAAAAGTCGCTCAGGAGCCACATACAACAATTTTAATTTCCCATTCATGGCCTGATCAGAAACGTGCCTTTGTTCGCTGATGTCCATAGTAGAATTTAAAAAAGCTGCTGTAATGCCGATTTCATTCATCGCATCCACCTGGTCTTTCATCAACGCGATTAACGGGGAGATAACCAGGGTAAGTCCTGGTAAAACCATTGCAGGGACCTGATAACAAACTGATTTACCAGCACCAGTTGGCATCAGCGCAATACAATCTTTCTTTTTAAGAACCTGACTAATAATTGATTCCTGCTGGCCTCTAAAAGAATCGTAGCCATAAAACTTTTTTAATATTTCTATTGGTTGCATGCAGGAGGAATTAACGCGAATAGTAAAGAGAATCCTAAATTTAATACAATTAGATGTCCTTTTCAACTCCCAAACAAAGCAGGCGCTCTAAGCAGGCAGTCCAATTTATTGCATATGAAGCGCCGCTAGTCTTTGACCAAGCAAAAAAAACACTAAGTATTAGCCTCTTAGCCCAGTAAACAGTTTCATTTATATCCTCAGGCTGGATCTATATTTAACCTATTAATTAAAACCCTAAATATTTGATAGCACTTCAAAGTTGAATGATATAAAAAGGAGCTTTCCGATAGGGAAAGCTCCTTTCATTTCAAAAAATCGTAATAAATACAATCATCCAAAAAAATGGGTGACAAACTAAATTTTCATTATTTTGATTCTATAAGCTTCTCCTTCATAGAAAACTTCCAATACGCCTACTCCCTTGGTGGCATTGCTTACCACTGTCATCAACCATTGGTCAAGGGCAATACCAACTTCACCTTCAAAATTTACAGCCGTTGAAGCCTGCAGAAACCTAACGTTAACAGGGCCGGATATACTTCCAGATGCCAATTTGATATTCAAGGAAGATCCGTCAGTTGGGTTTGGATAAGCAGTCCATTGAATTGGATCCTTACTAGAAACTTCTCCAGAAGCCTTGATGGACACTACATCACTTACCATTTGATTTCCATCAAAATCAACTTGTCTGATTCTGTAATAAACAAAACCTTGTAATTCTTTCAATTCCTCGTCTTCAAAAGAGTATTTACTTACAGTATTCGTCCATCCAGAAGCATTGATTTCAGCTATTTTTTCAAAGTTGCCAATACCTCCAATAGACCGCTCTACTTCAAAATGGCTGTTTCCATCTTCCGAAGCTGTTTCCCAAACCAATTGAGAAACATTGTCATTGGTTACATTCACATCAAAAGATTTCCACACGACGGGCAGTGCAAAACAGCCTAAACCATAAAAAGCATTATCACTCAATACAATATGGTATGTGTTTTCCTTGGTTGAATTAGGGTAGTCACAAATAAACATCGCACCATCATTCTCCCCCTTTACGGTAGCTCCCTTACTGGCTGTAAGAGTACTTCCAACCATTATTTCACTATTGTTTTTCATTGTAATGGTACCATTGGTCATGGTCACTTTACCATATACTATCCCTCTCGTATTGTTATTCAATTCTATCAAGGCCCCACCACTTGTCGTAAAATTTGACTCAAAAGTAAACTCTGCATTATCACTCAAAGTCATAGAACCACCAAATCGCATATCTACCTCGCCGATTAAACGGATATTTGAATTGTCTTGCAAAATGATCGATCCACTGTTCCCAGTAGAAGATGTGCCTCCTACCAATAGTGTACTGCTATTGACCAAATTTAAAGAGCCATTCCCGATGAGCATATTTTCTGTAGCCGAAATTTGACCAGAGGTTGTAGCTGAACCGATATTAATCCTCCCTCCTGAAGAAAAATTAAGTTCATTCGTCTGACAATCTCCAAATACATTTAAAGTACTTTTATCTGCCATATTAATTTCATCATTGACTACCAATATCCCTCCTTCTTCTACCGTAATGACAGGACTGTTGTCTCCTATTTCAAAATTTTGAATGGTCATTTTGGCATTGTTAGGAACTACTATTGTAACCTTCCTATCGATATCAAATTTCCCATTAACTACCAACTCCGCACCTTCAGCCAAGGTAATGCTAGGAACTGAACCTCCACCGTTAATGGTGATATCGTTTTCCAAAATTAATTTTCCATTGGGTCCAATTTCAAGGCTATTGAATACTCCACTTCCAAAACCAGATACACTCCCTTTATAAGTTACCTCATGATTTATGACCACTGTAATTGGGCAACCCCAATTTTTAGATACAGGTGGCTGTCCATTACTAACATTGTTCCACTGTGAACAGCTAGTGGAACTTTCCCAGGTATTGTTCTTTCCCCATTCTCCATCTTCTTTACTAGTGAAATCTTGAGAATAGGCAGTTTCAGTAACCAACCCGAAGGCAGTTACCAAGATTAAGATTAAAAAACTGTTTAAAGTGTGGCTAGTATTAAAATGGGCTTTCATAGCTGTTTGTTTTAATTAACAGTATAAAAGTACTTTTTAAACTTGTGCTTTAGGAGGTTTTTCGATTAACCCAGGTTTTTCGAGGTTAAATTGGCAAAAACTGAAGGTGAACGAATTAATTATGCAAAAAACAGTATGTGAAATGTATTTTTAATGATTTAAAAAGCAAAAAACCCGTGTGAAACGGGTTTTTTGCTTTTTGCTATTGGTTCTCTAAAACCTATGTGTTTAGCTGTTAGCCAAATCCTAACTATTCATACTAATTAAAAACTCAGCATTGTCTTTTGTTCCTTTCATTCGTTGAAGCAGGAATTCCATGGCTTCTTGAGAAGTCATGTCTGACATGATTTTTCGAAGGATCCAAACGCGCTGCATTTCTTCTTTGTCCATCAAAAGATCTTCTCTTCTTGTACCAGAACCTGGAACATCTATTGCTGGGTAAATTCTTCGGTTAGAAAGCTTCCTATCAAGAGAAAGTTCCATATTACCAGTACCCTTAAATTCTTCAAAAATCACTTCATCCATTTTAGAACCTGTTTCTACAAGTGCTGTAGCAATGATTGTAAGTGATCCACCGTTCTCAACATTTCTTGCTGCTCCGAAGAAGCGTTTAGGTTTGTGCAAGGCGTTGGCATCCACACCTCCGGACAATATTTTTCCTGAAGAAGGAACTACTGTATTGTGTGCTCTTGCAAGTCGGGTAATAGAGTCAAGTAATATGACTACATCATGCCCACATTCCACCATTCTTTTGGCTTTCTCCAAAACAAGTGCAGCCACTTTAACATGTCTTTCAGCCTGTTCATCAAAAGTAGAAGAGATCACTTCTGCTTTTACTGAACGCGCCATATCTGTTACCTCTTCCGGTCTTTCGTCAATCAAGAGGATCATCAAGTGCACTTCTGGGTGATTTTCAGCAATTGCATTTGCAATTCTTTGTAAAAGCACCGTTTTACCAGTCTTAGGCTGCGCCACAATCATCCCCCTTTGTCCTTTTCCAATAGGAGCAAAAAGATCAACTATACGTGTAGACAAATTATCTTTATTGGTGGTCAATCTCAAACGCTCTTCTGGAAACAATGGCGTAAGGTATTCAAATGGAATTCTATCTCTTATTTCATCTGTAGTCTTTCCATTGACTGTACCTACTTTCAGTAAAGCGAAATATTTCTCACCTTCTTTTGGAGGCCTGATTTGCCCTTGTATACTGTCACCTGTTTTCAGGCCAAAGAGTTTTATCTGTGAAGGTGATACGTAAATATCATCTGGAGAAGCAAGATAATTATAATCTAATGAGCGTAAAAAGCCATATCCATCAGACATGATCTCAAGAACTCCAGAGTTTTCAATAATCCCATCAAAATCTTTGATGGTCACTGAAGGTTTTCGTTTAGGAGAATAAGGTTTCTCTTGAGCAGGTTGTTGATCTTCGATCACCTCTTTTGCAGGTTTTCTCTTTTGAAATTCTTGCTCAGCACTTGGGGAAGTCGCTGCCTCTTGATTTGGCTTAGTCTCTTCTACATCTACTACCGCCCTTCTCCTGGGTCTAAAACTTCTTCCTTTACCATCCTCATCTTTGGAAGGATCGTTAGGTTTTTTGTTAATTGACTTCTCCCTGACTGGTTTATCAACAGCCTCTTCTTTTTTTACTTCAGGCTTTGCAGGTCTATCTTCAGATTTGGATGGCCTATCGTCTTTTTTGGAAGGCCTTTCTTCAGACTTGACAGGCCTTTCTTTTGGTTTATTAACTTTCGAAGGCCTAATGTCTTTTACCTGCTCTTCCTTATTTTCATTCTGAACCTTAGTGACGTTTTGCCTCTTAAACTTTGGCTTTTCTTCACTTAGCGCTTCATTTTCTTTTGTTACAGCAACTGGTGCTTGTATAGCTTGATCCACCTCCACTTCCACTTTTGAAGGTTTTTTTCTAGGTAGGGATTTCTCTGGGGTGATAGCTTGTTGGTCCAAAATGGCATAAACCAAATCTTCTTTCTTTAAAGATTTAAAATTTTTTACCCCCAACTCCTCGGCTATCTCTTTTAATTCAGACAGTAGCCTGATTCTTAATTCTTCTATGTTATACATAAAAAACGCGTGAATGTAATTCTAGACTGTGTAAATGATAAAATGGTATGTATCTTGATAAGTATAAAAAGGTATACAGACAATTCTGAAACTGCCAGGGTGGCAATCTTCTGCTTTTCGATGCTACAATATTACATCAATCACCAGTAATACGCAAATTTTTATGAAATAGTTATTAAAATAGTGAAAACCAAGCATCTCTGGATTAAGAAATGATTTACTGGTTTACTGTTTTACTATTCCTTATTTTTATTGCTCTAATCAATTGCATTGCCATGTCCACAATCAAACTTCATCCCATACAATTTATAGCTTATTCTCTTGTTTCGATTTCGCTATTATTATGGTTAATGAATATCGGGGCATTTATATTTGTCCCTTTGGTTTGGGGTGCTTTTTTTGCCTTTGCATTGTACCCCATTAGCAAGTGGCTAGAGTCCAAATATTTACCCAGATCATTTGCTATTGCTGTCAGTATTCTATTTGTTTCAGTTATAGGGGCTTCTGTCATATATATCCTCATCAATCAAATGGTGCTATTGCTTAGCGACATCCCTGAAATGAACACCCTATTGCATGAAAAAACCAATAAGTATTGGTCAGAATTAGAAACCTATTTCGGTATAAATAATTACCTGGACAAAGAAGAATGGCAATCTATCCAATGGTTTGCTGACGGAAACTTAAATGAAACCCTTTTCAATACTGGCAAATCGATTACCTTAATAGGTATCATCCCCTTGTATATATTTTTACTATTGTACTATAGAGATTTTTTTGTGGCTTTCTTATTAAAAGTTTCTGCTAAAAGAAATGAGTCCATTTTAAAATGGGTGGCAGATGCTGGACGGGTGATTAATGCCTACCTGGTAGGAATGGTAAAAGTCACCTTTTTTGTTGCCTTATTGTCGGGATTGTATTTTTATTTCTTCGGCATAAAGTACTACCTCCTCTTTGCCCTATTTATAGCCATACTTAACCTTATACCTTATATAGGTGTAGCCATTAGCTCTATCTTAGTTATTTTCTACGTTTTCCTTACTTCTGACACAATTCTAGCACCAGTCTTCACATTGGCTGTACTTTGGGCAATTCAGCTCATCGAGAACAATTTGATCACACCCTTAGTTGTAGGAGCAAAAGTTAAAGTAAATGTCTTGGCAGTCCTGCTGGCAGTTCTAGTCGGAGGTGCGGTTTGGGGAATATCCGGCATGGTGCTGTTCATTCCCTTGGTTGGGATTTTAAAAATCACTTTAGACAGGATACCTTCCCTTCAACCTTATGGCTATTTATTGGGAGATGACTTCCCGAAAGTTGATAGTGATCAATCCTTCCTTAAATTCCTTAAAAAAAATTGGGCAAAAAAACAGCCAGACAAGAGCGTTTAAATAAACGCTTTATAACAAACACACGCGCCTACTAAAGGTCCTGTAATGATTGCTCGTTTTTTTTGGACGACTTTTAATTGAAATCAGGTGGTTACAATTTTTTATTAGGACCTGTTGGTAATCTGAATGTTTTAGCTTTATGGGTAGAATTTAGCCTATTCCAGGAAAGCGTTCAAATAGAATCATTGCGCTTTGAAATCAGCCCTTCCTTAAATAAAAGAAACAAGCCTTTAACCCTGGGCCTTATCATGCCTGGCCAATTAACAAGCATTGATGCAAAAAACCTCCTACGTCTCAAATAACTTTTTGGCAAACTAAATTGGATGCGTTTACGAGATGAAATTAAACTCATATTTTAAGGTTTTAAAAGGTGAGAACAATAGTTAGGTTTTTTTTTAACCTACCCTTCTTACTAACTTATTAATAAAGAATAGGTTATCCTAATTTTTAAGCTCATTTCTATTGACGCTTTCTGATTTCCTTTTCAGCAGTCATCGCACTTGCAATCCATGCCACTCGGTGGGTTTTGAATATAATGAATCATAACATGTCTATCAATCACGGTGGTTTTACTCTTCTTTAAAAAAACCTAACCTTACTCAGGCTGGGGCACCAGGTTTTCTTTCTACTTCATGGTATGGGTATCTAAAAAATTGGACATAGAAGAACCAGAATTAGCAGCTATTAAAACTTATATTTTGACCCCATTGTCTCCGACCCCGCAAAAAATTAAAACCCTATTTCATCTTTAAAAGCAATTCATCCAAAAAAGAGCGACCTACTTTAAATACTGTTCCATGTCTGGTACCTTCAGGAAAACTGATTTTTTCTGATACATCCGTCCAGTGCTCTAAATCGGAAGACATCACTGCTCCCATTGTGTGTTCCGTATATTTATCAAAATAAACAATCCATTGGTCACCAATTTTAGTAACTGTGGGGCCTTCTGCCCAATAATCCCCCGTAATGGGCTCTCCTGCTGCTCCATACCCACCTGTAAGAGAATTGCTTTTGGCTATGCGAATATTCTTCTTTGCAGGCTCTCTGGTTTCGTCTTTCACGAATAAATAATAGCTCCCATCGTGCTTTTGAATGGTTCCATCAATCACATTAAAGCCTGGCTCGTAGAACAACTTGGTTTCTGAAAAAGTCTTAAAATCTTTTGTTGTTACATAGTATTGCCTATGATTGTGGGCATTGTCCTCCTGAGATTGTGTCTCGGGATAAAGGCCTGTTATGGTGGTGGACCAATAGATGATGTACAATTCTTCATCAGCATCATAAAACACCTCTGGGGCCCAGGTATTGCGGGCATCCGGTTCATGGTCCATTACCGGTATAAACTGTTGCGCTGACCAGTTGATGAGGTCTTTGGAATAGGCATAACCTATCCCTTTTTCTTTCCAACTGACCGTCCAAACCATGTGAAATAAACCATCTGCACCTTTAATTATACAGGGGTCGCGCATAAGTTTGTCTCCTCCAACTGTGGGAGTAAGTAGAGATGCCCCTCCGTTCAAGGCCTTATAAGCATAGCCATCTGTAGAATAGGCAAGATGCAGTCCATCTTCACCATTTCCTGTGAAGTAAGAAAATAGATACACCTCTTCCTCATTTGTTTTTTGAGCACCTGTATTACAGGCGTAAAATGTAAAGAATAGCATTAATAACACCCATCCTCTAAGCTTTCCAAAATCCATAGCAATAAAATTTACCCTAAGATAACAATACAAAGTTTAGAAATAAAATACTTCATATCACATCATTAAACCAAAAAAACGAAGCACACTACTTTATCCTTTTACTTAATGGAATCGATTTAAGCTTCTAATACAAAAATTCGAGATGCTTATCCGCCTTCAAACCCGAAATATGCAATAGGAAAATTTACAAACAGAATCATATACCAACCTAAATAACTGACTACAAGCTGATATCTTTTATCGAAAAACCCACAATTAACCACCTTTAGATTTAGTTTTTATTAAATCATAAATCAGAATAGAACACCTAAGTATCGAGTTATCACAAAACTATATTACGAATTATTTAATATAAACTTGACTTAAGCAAATTAAATTTGATTGATAACCTATACAGGACAGGACAGGATAGATATCATTAAATTATTTTATATTTTTATTGATAAATACATATAAAATATAGGTTTATTTTCATTTTAAATTTAACTATCATTAAGCCCAAAAATTATGAAAAGAAATTTTATTACAACAAACAAATACCCAATACTGGCATTTGTTTTCTCTCTTTTACTTTTCAGTAGCCAAATAATGGCTCAGGAAAACAGAACGGTTAATGGCTTGATCAAATCACAAGAGGACCAGGAATTGATTCCTGGAGCATCCGTATTGGTCAAAGGAACAACTAGAGGTACTGTCACAGACATTGATGGTAAGTTTAGTTTGGAAGTAAGTAATGGTGAAATTCTGGTTGCGAGTTTTATCGGGTATGAAAAAAAGAGGTCACTATTGAGCCAGGGATGAATACCATAGAAATTTTACTTGGTTATTCATTTTCGGACTTGTCGGAAGTGGTAGTAGTGGGATATGGTACCCAAAGAAAATCCGACCTAACTGGCTCAGTAGGTTCGGTAAACAGTGAAGCCCTCGAGGAGCGGCCTTCAGCCTCCCTAAACCAGGCATTGTCAGGTAGAATTCAAGGGGTAAATGTTTCCGTTAATTCCGGGAGACCTGGAGGAAGAGCCAATATCAGAATTAGAGGCAACACCTCCGTCAGCATCGCCAATGACCCATTGTATGTTATCGATGGGGTAATCATCCATGCTGCAGGCCTGGCCAATGGCAGCACCCCTATTGACTATATAAACCCTAATGATATCGCATCTGTAGAAGTATTGAAGGATGCCTCCGCAACAGCCATTTATGGTGCCAGAGGAGCAAATGGCGTTATTCTGGTAACTACTAAAAGAGGCAACAATTCAGGCGGAATGATCACCTTCGATACGGATGTTAGCGTGGGTGTACTTCCAAAAAAAATCCCATTATTGAATTCTGAAGAATTTCTTATGGTAGAAGACATCGCCTATCAAAATGCCCAAAAATATGACCCTACGGGCTGGGCAAATGGCATCTATACTGACCCCAAATTAAAAAGAACCAATCCATTATTATTTGATGCCAATGGAAATCCTCTTCATGACACAGACTGGCAGGATGAATCTTTCCGCAAAGCAGTCACTCAAAATTACCAATTGGGACTAACGGGAGGCAATGAAAAAGACTCCTATGGCATTTACGTCAACCACAGAAATGAGGAAGGGCTTATGCGAGAATCCTACTTAAAAAGGTATGCTGGTAGGTTCGTGTTTGACAGTCAAATAAAAAAATGGTTAAAAGTAGGAGGCAGTCTTAGCTATACCGATCAGAAAGAAAACCAGGTCGACCCCTTGGGCGCTGGAGGCATTATTGCCATGAGACAGGTATTGGAAGCACTTCCCATTATTCCCGTCAAATACAGCGACGGCAGCTGGGCCGGTAATGAAGATTATCCAGGCATGGAAGGTGGGAACAATCCATTACATGTAGCAAAAGACCGGGTCTATAATGTCAATACCCAAACCATGCTGGGAAACATTTATGCTAATTTTTACCTTACTGAAGGACTGGAGTTCCGCTCCGTACTGGCAAGCAATATAATCAATCAAAGGGTTGATTATTATGGAGGCAGAACCCTTAACTACATTGCCAAAAATCAACGTGGAGATGCTTCAGTTATGAATGACAGATTAAACTCCTGGCAGTTTGAAAATTATTTGACTTACAACAAAGACATCGATGAAAACCAATCAATCAATGCACTTTTGGGAATTTCATGGCAACACGTGGATCGATTTAACAGCACAGCAAGGTCTCAGGATTTTCAGGATGATTACTTTATGTTCAATAACCTAGGTGCCGGAGCCAATGTTTATCAAACCTTGTCCGGAACATCTGCATATGGGTTAAACTCCTATTTTGGTAGGTTTAATTATAACCTAAAGGAAAAATATTTGGTAACCTTTACTGGTAGAATTGATGGATCATCAAAATTCGGTGAAGCCAATAGGTATGCTGTTTTCCCTTCTGCCGCCTTGGCTTGGAGGATTTCAGAAGAGGACTTTCTCTTAGATCATAAAACCATTTCCAACTTAAAACTCAGGGCAAGTTATGGCGTTACAGGAAATTCTGAAATAGCAGCCTACCAGGCTTTGGCAGGAATGGGTAATTATACCGTCATATTTAATGATTCCAGAAGCATAGGATTGGGTGTTAACCGACTTTCAAACCCCGACCTTAGATGGGAAAAAACTTTCCAAACTGATGTAGGATTAGAATTAGGCCTATTAAACAACCGACTTACTTTTGAATTTGACCTATACAGAAAAATAACTGAGGACATGCTCCTTAATGCACCTGTCCCCTCAAGTAGTGGTTACAGCCTTGTAACCAGAAATATTGGAAGTATGGAAAATAAAGGGGTCGAATTTGCCTTAAATTCTGTTAACATGGTAAATAAAGATTTCAAATGGGATACTCATTTTAATTTATCAATAAACAAAAATAAAGTATTGGAATTAACGGGTGGGGCGGATATATTTTCAGGATCTACTGTTATAAGAGAAGGCGAACCAGTAAGTTCATTTTTCGGATTTGTGCACCTAGGAACCTGGGATATAGATGAAGCTGATCTCGCCGCCCAATACCTTAAGTTGCCAGGAGATATTAAGTATGAAGATGTCAATGGCGACGGCGCCATTAATGACAACGATCGGGTCATTATAGGCCAGGGAATCCCCAAGGGATTTGGTACGTTAATGAATACTTTTCAATACAAAAACCTTGAATTGATGGTGGACCTTCAATTTAACTATGGCAATAAAGTATTGTGGCGAAGCAAACACTCTGCGGAAGATCGCCAGGGAATAGCAAACAGTTTCAAAACCGTTTTAAATGCCTGGACACCAGACAATCAAAATACAAATATTGCACAATTGAGACCATTGACTGCAGGATACAATACATTTAACGATTCTGACAGAACCCAAGATGGATCCTTTTTAAGAGGAAGAAATTTACTCCTCGCTTATACTTTTGAACCTACACTGATACAAAAGCTTAAGTTAAGTAGGTTAAGGGCCTATGTTTCCGTTCAAAACTTTTTCCTTAGCACCAAATACCAAGGCTATGACCCTGAGGTATCTACTTCAGGATCTCCATTTGACCAAGGGGTAGACTTGTATGCCTATCCCAAACCAAGGGTATTTATGCTAGGAATAAACATTGCCCTTTAATCAGTTTCACTTGAATATTTGAATGATATGAAAAAGAACATAAAAAACATAAGTCGTGTGATCCTTATCAGTTTGCTGATGATCGCATCCTGGGGATGCAATGAATTCCTCGATGAAACAGACAAATCCAATTTTACGCTAGAAAATTATTTCACCCGTCCAGAACATGCTACCAGTGTAGTAAACTCAATCTATGAAAGCCTCAGACCGGTAATGGAATCTGGATTTGGTGGCGGCCCTTGGATGATGCTTGAATTTGCCACAGGTCTCGCCAATACAGAACTTGGTCAGGCCCAAAACAGCTTATTTGTCAGGAATTTAATTAACAATTCAGACAATGGTTATGGACAAAATTATTGGACAAATTATTATAGAGGAATAGCCAATGCGAATCTGGCGATAGAAAAGATCCCAGAAATAGAAATGGACAATGCCACGCAAAACAAACTCTTGGGAGAAGCCAGGTTTCTCAGGGCTTATTATTACTTCAACCTTATCAGGATCTTTGGTAATATCCCTTTAATTACGACACCAATAGATTTGACCAGTCCTGAATTGTATCCGGAAGCAGCCTCCACTTCAGCAGTATATGACCAAATAGTAGCTGACCTTGAAGTAGCAGAGAATGCCGGCTTGCCCTGGAGAGATACCAGCGGGCGGGTTTCACTAGGAGCAGTCAAGACTTTAATGGCAAGTGTATACCTTACCATGGCCGGCTATCCACTGCAAGCAGGTGATCAATACTATCAATTGGCAGCAGAAAAAGCCAATGATGTCATCCAATCCGGCGTCTATGATCTGTTTACAGATTATGACAAGCTTCACTCAGTGGAAGACAAAAACCAGGGAGAACATATTTTCATGATACAATATGCCGCTTTTACTATCCCTTCGTCCTGGCAGGTATCCATTATTCCCTATAACCGAGGTATTTCTGCATATAGTGCTGAAACAGGTGGGATTTTCTCGAATCAGGAGTTTATAGATGCATTTGAAGAAAATGATAAAAGAGCGAATGAAAAAACCTTTTTCTATACTGAGTACAGTTTAGAGTCTGACAGAAGTACCATCAAAGAATTAGGAGATTATTACATCTGGAAACATTTTGATGAAGAGGCCCAACTGAACACTACCAGTAGCGGATTGAATTGGCCTGTTTTCAGGTATGCTGAGGTATTGCTTATCTATGCAGAAGCCATCAATGAGGTTAATGGCCCAACTGAGGCTGCTTTTGAGGCTGTTAATAAAATTCGTGAAAGAGCTGATTTAGACCCACTTGAAGGCCTGAGCCAACAAGAATTCAGAACGGCTGTATGGAAGGAAAAATGGGTGGAAATGTGCTTCGAAAATAAAACCTGGTTCGACATGGTAAGGCTGCGAAAGGCCTGGAATGTGACTAGCGGAGAATTTGAAGAATACGTAGGACATCAATTCACTTATGGACCCACAATTAAAGAAAGAGAATTACTTTTCCCAATACCTACAGCCGAAATAAGAAACAATGATAAATTAAGCCAAAACCAAGGCTATTAATAGCCTTAGTGGGTTCAACAATCAAGAAACAAAAGGGGTAAAAAGGAAATCAGTCATCCTTTTACCCCTTTTATACATTTTTACTTATATCTATTTGATTAAATGAAGCATTGTTCCAAACAATTTTCTTACTTTAAATCTTGAAATAACATTTCCTATAAATGAATACAAAAAATCAATTCAATAGCAAAGGGTTCAAATTAGCCACCCTATTTATTTTCACCTTTATTTGGTCTGCAAGTCTGGCCTTGGCCCAGGGTGACAAGCTTCTGTTACAATTCAAAGGCGAGACTGGTGCTGGGCAAGGAAAAAATATCGTCCTGATTAGTGGTGATGATGAATACAGGTCTGAAGAAGGTTTGCCTATGCTGGCAAAAATTCTCTCCAAACACCATGGTTTCAACACCACGGTTCTATTTGCCATCAATCCTGAGAACAATCAGGTAGTTCCAAATTACAAAACCAATATTCCGGGAATGGAACACCTAGAACAAGCGGATTTGGTCATCATTTTGTTGCGTTTTAGGGAACTCCCTGATGAGCAAATGAAATATTTTGATGCTTACCTGAAAACTGGAAAACCTCTTGTAGCCTTGCGAACTTCCACCCATGCATTTGCCTATGGAAAAGACAACAAAAGCCCTTATGCCAAATACCACTGGCAAAGTAAAGTGCCAGGGTGGGAAAAAGGCTTCGGTAAAAAAATATTGGGTGAAACCTGGGTTGCCCACCATGGACATCATGCTGTAGAAGGCACACGTGCCCTTTTAGATGGTATCCAGGTTTCTGCTAAGAACCCCCTATTAAATGGTGTAACTGATATCTGGGCCGCCTCGGATGTGTACACGGTCACCTCCTTAGGAGAAGATGCGGAGGTATTGATTCATGGAGCCTCTACAGCTGGAATGAATGCAGAAGCACCCATCAATTGGAAAAAATCCCTAATGCCTGTGGTGTGGACCAAAAGCTACCAATTAGAAGGAGGCAAGAAAGGCAAAGTGTTTGCCAGCACTTTGGGAGCATCCGTAGACCTTTTGAGCGAAGATCTTCGCCGTTTGATCGTCAATGCCAGCTATTGGGGATTGGGTATGGAAGACAAGATTCCTGAAAAAGCAAAAGTGGACATTATTGGCGATTACGCACCTTCTATGTTTGGTTTTGACAATTTCAGGCTGGGCATGAAGGTCACTGATTTCGAATAATTTTTAAAGCCTAAAATAAAAACATACAATGAACAAGATTGGATTTAACGTCCTGGCATGGTCTGCTTCGGTTTCTGATGAATTAAAACCCATCATCGAAAGACTAAAAGGGATTGGTTATGATGGTGTAGAATTTTTCGTGGGTTCACCTGACGAAATACCTTATAAGGAAATTGGGGAATTCACTGCAAGCGCAGGGCTTGAAAGCAGTACTGTTTTCGTATTGGGCCCCGATGAAAACCCCATAGATGCAGATCCAAAAGTGAGGGCAAAAGCTTTGGACAAAATAAAATGGACCATAGATCGCTCCCATGATCTGGGAGCGAAAATTATATGCGGGCCCTTTCATTCTGCCTTTTCTACTTTTGCCAAAAGATCTCCCAACGAAGATGAATACACTCGAAGTGCCGAGGTATTGCACAAAGCGGGAGAACATGCCAAACAAGCGGGAATAGTTCTTTGCCCAGAAGCATTGAACCGGTTTGAATGCTACCTGTGCAACACCATGGAGCAGTTGCTTCATTTGATCAAAAAAACAGATCACCCCAACGTTCAGGCGATGTTTGATACGCATCATGCAAATATCGAAGAGAAAAACTTGGGAGACGCCATTAGAAAAATAGCGCCTGTTTTGCATCATGTGCACATCAGCGAAAACGACAGGGGCACACCTGGATCAGGGCATGTTCCATGGGATGACACTTTCGCTACTTTAGCTGAGATAAAGTACAAAGGCTGGCTAACCATTGAAGGCTTCACCAGGAATGATCCGGATTTCGCCAATTCAATAGGCGTTTGGAGGGAATTTTCCCAACCATGGGAGATGGCAGAAAATGGCTACAAATTCATTAAAATGATGGGTGAAAAACACGGGCTTTAAGCCCTTTCACCAATATCAGTAACAATCTATTATTAACATTAACCAAAATAACCATACGAAATGTCTGAACTACCCTTTCGCTTCGGCGCAGAAGTTTATACTTGGTTTATGAGCAACAATGGAGAAACCTATAAAGGCCAGCTTGGCCATATGATCGAGGTAATTTCCAAAGCAGGCTTCACCGGTATACAACCTATTTTCACTTGGATGGGCCCATTGGCAAATGCTGATGCTCTTGAAGCAAAGCTTAAAGAGCAAAACATTTCACTAGCCGCAGTAGCCTTGGCCTTGGACTGGAATGGGAACAAAGAAACTGATGAAGAGAAAAAAATTGCTGATGAAGCCATAAAATTATTGTCCCGCTTTCCTGGATCAGTTCTTTGTACGGTACAAATCCCCACAGGGAGACATGAACTTGTTCAGCGCAGGAAAAACCTGGTGGACATCGTCAATACCGTATCGGCCAGAGCCAAAGATCATGGTGTCACAAGCAGCTTTCATCCCAATTCTCCACACACTTCCATCACCAGAACAGAGGAAGACTACAAGGTAATCCTTGAATCACTTGACCCGAAAGTTACTGGCTGGTGCCCTGATGTAGGACACATCATCAATGGCGGCATGGATCCTTTGACCAAAATGAAGGAGTACAAGTCTTTGATCAACCATGTTCATTACAAAGATTGGGACGGAAATCCTGAATTCACCTTGATGGGAAATGGAAAAGTGGAGCTTACTAGCATCACTCAATGGTTAAAAGACGAGAAATTTGATGGTTGGATCATTTGTGAAGACGAGGGTCAAGAGGCTTTGAAAGACCCTGACTTTGTAACTCTTCACGATGGGAAATGGGTGCACGAATCCCTTATTCCAAAATTGAAATAGCCCATGCCAACCATTAAAAGCAATGGAATCAACCTCTATTATGAGGAATGCGGACAAGGAGAGCCTCTGCTTCTGATCATGGGCATCACTGCCCCTGGAGCAGTATGGGAAAAGCACCTGGATCATTGGCAGCAATCCTTCAGGTGTATTATTGTAGACAATCGTGGCGTTGGACGTTCTGACAAACCTGCCGGCCCTTATACTTCAGCTCAAATGGCCGATGACTGTGCGGGATTATTGGCGCACCTTGGTTTGGAAAAAGTAAGGGTAGCTGGTGTTTCTATGGGAAGCATCATTGCACAGGAACTTGCTTTTAGGCATCCTCAACTCGTTAGGTCTATGGTACTGATGTGTCCCTGGGCAAGATGTGACAATACCGCCACAGACATCTTCAAGCATATGGTGGACATCAAGGCCAGGTTAAGACCTGAAGAATTCAGCAGATACATACAACTGCTAATTTTCTCAAAAGCCTCCTTTGACGATGAAGAAAACTATCAAGGAATGCTTGAAGACCGGGAAAATGCGAAAAATGACACCAACCCACAGCCCCTGATAGGGCTTGAAGGGCAGGCTGCTGCCTGTATGGATCATGACATTCTTGAACATTTGCACAAAATTACGCAGCCTGTATTGGTCATCGGAGGAGAAGACGACAAGTTCACCCCGCTGTGGATGACCAGGGAGGTTGCAGGTGCCCTTCTGAATGCTACTTTACACACCTACCCAAAAAGCGGTCATGCTTTCCACTGGGAAAACATAGAAGACTTCAACCCCAGGATAAACGAATGGTTTTTAAAACATTAATTTAAATACTCCACGGCTAATTTTGCAAAAAAATTGGCCGTGTTTTTTTTGGTTATAGCATCTTCTTTTTTTTATAAGAAGGAATATTTTATCAGTTCATCTATATTATGCATAGTTATTGGACTCCCGAGTGGCTCTTCTGGGAATGGGGCTGGTTTATATTCCTTTTTTAAAAGCCACAACATAAAATTGCTTTATTAAATTTTGTTTCATCTGGATAATACCTTTCTGGGGCCATTGATCTAGAAATGTTGGGGGACAAAACCTTTGAAACAAATGGACTGAGCATTGACTACCGTTTGTTTTATAACGAGGATGAAAGGCCTGTGATGATGGGATTGGCAGTAATTATCTTTACCCTTAATTGGCATATTTCTACCTAAAGACTAAAGGTTTCCATTGTACTTACGCAATACTAAGTTTGGAAAAAGCATGACCTGCTTTCCTCCAATGAAAATACCATAAAGGCTGAAGGCAATACCGTTCTTAGAAAACTGGACAGTACAGGATAGTTATTTTGGATAAAAAGCTATCTTTAATGCATGAATCTAACCCTTAATATCGCGCTTCTATTGGCAGGATTGAGCAATGATCCCAAGCCCATAACCTTTGAAAAACAATTGATAGCCATGGAGACTGCTGAATCGGCAGGTGTCTTTGATGTAGACGGAGACGGACAACTCGACATCGTCTCGGGAAGCTATTGGTACAAAGGCCCTGAATTTACCAAAAGACAATTAATCGGTCAGGTAAAGCGGGTTAGCGAATATTTTGATGATTTTTCTACCATTCCAATGGATGTCAATGGTGATGGTAAAATGGATTATGTCACTGGAGGCTGGTTTGGACAGACCCTGTACTGGGCTGAAAACCCAGGGAGCAACAAGGAATGGGCCATTCATGAAATAACAAAACCTGGCAATGTGGAAACTACCCGTGCCTGGGATGTGGACAATGATGGACACCTGGACATTGTACCCAACACGCCCAACCAACCCCTCGCCTATTACACCTTGATTCTTGATGCGGGAGGCAAAGGCACCGGCGAATTTGAAAAACATCCTGTGACGGAAAAGCATGGACATGGCCTTGGATTTGGAGATATAAATGGAGATGGTAGAGGCGATTTTATCGTTCCAGAAGGCTGGCTTGAAGCACCTCAAGACCTCAAAAATGGAAAATGGAAGCTACATGATACCTTTCAACTTGGCGGTGCCAGTGTGCCAATAATAGTAGTAGATGTAAACAAAGACGGTTTAAATGACCTCATCGTAGGACAAGGACATGACTATGGCTTGCACTGGTACGAGCAGGTCAAAAGCGGAGACACCATAACTTTTATAAAACATGCCATCGACCCCTACCAATCTCAATACCACACAATGGAATGGGTGGACATAGACGATGACGGGGAAATGGAACTCGTGACCGGCAAACGCTACCGCGCACACAACGGCAACGACCCTGGAGGAAATGACCATATGGGAATGTATTACTTCAAATGGAACGGCGAGTCATTTACCAAAAACGTGATTAGCTATGGACCTTTTGGAGAAGGCAAGGGGGCAGGTTTGTATTTCTCTGTTGCTGACTTAAATGGCAATGGCATGAAGGACATTGTGGTGGCTGGAAAAGATGGTTTGGTTGTATTTCACAACAAAGGAAGTCGCTAACAACAATAACCCAATTTGACCTGGCTGTTAATTCCAGGTGTTTGAATAATAACTTTTATTTAATAGGCTGCCCTAATCCTTGGTTAGGGCATTCTCTATATTTGATTTTCATTCCGGAAAGAAGACAGTTCAGCTAATATTCTTCTTCCCAGGTATTTTAAACAAACAATAGCTCATGAAAAAACTAATCAGCTTTTGCTGGGCCATCAGTCTCAGCTTTAGCCTAATGGCACAAAACAATGTCGTTGGGTATGTCTATGAAGACAGCAATCAAAATGGAAAAAAGGAACGTCGGGAAAAAGGGATTCCAAAAGTGGCTGTTAGCAATGGCAAAGAAGTAGTGCTAACAGACGATAAAGGAAAATACTCCTTACCGATAGGATCCGATAACATTATTTTCGTTATCAAGCCGAGTGGATTTAAAGTGCCGGTTGGAGAAAACCAGCTGCCGGATTATTATTATATCCACAAGCCAGAAGGCTCACCAGAACTTCAATACAAGGGATCCGCTCCTACCGATAAACTCCCCAAATCACTGAATTTCGCCCTCAATAAAAGCGAAGAGCCTGACAATTTCACTGCCATGGTTTTTGGAGACCCACAACCATATAATACAACAGAACTGGATCAATTCGCCAAAGGTGTTGTAGACAAGGCAAAAAATGAAGGAAATATTAGTTTTGGCATCAGTTTGGGTGATCTGGCAGGTGATGATCTGGATTTACACGCTCCCTATGTGGAGATCCTGAAAAAAACCAGCTGGCATTGGCACAATGTGATGGGCAACCATGACATGAACTACGATGCAAAGGTAGACGAGCATTCTGACGAATCCTTCGAGCGTGTCTTTGGCCCTGCTACCTATTCCTTCAACCATGGAAATGCCCACTTTATCATTTTGGATGACATTCTCTATCCAGATCCAAGAGATGGCAAAGGCTATTGGGGTGGGTTTACAAAAACCCAGCTGGAATTTATAGAAAATGACCTAAAGCATGTTTCAAAGGACAAATTAATTGTTTTGTCTTTCCATATCCCCTTTCTCCATATCAATGAAAATGGTTTCAGGAACAGTGACCGACAAAAGATTTTTGATCTATTGAAGGATTACCACAATGTATTGGCCCTTTCTGCACACACCCATTTGCAACGCCATAATTTCTACACCGAAGAGGACGGATGGAAAGGTCAAAATCCTTTTCATGAGTACAATGCAGGAACCACTTCTGGTGACTGGTATTCAGGAAAAATAAATGAGGATGGCGTACCTGTTTCCACCATGCGTGATGGCACTCCAAAAGGCTATGCCCTATTGCATATAGAAGGCAACCAATACAAAATCGATTACCAGGTAATCGGAGAATCAAAAGAACACCAGATTAAGATCTTTAACCCCAAAGTAGTGGCCAACAATAGAGGCACAGGTTCAGGCATCTTTGCCAACTTCTATATGGGAGATAAAAATGACCTTGTAGAATACAAAATTGACAATGGTCCCTGGAAGAAAATGAACTGGGTAGAAGCCCCTGACCCTTCCTATGTAGCTACTGTTATGGAATGGGACTTAATGGAGGAATTGGAGCCAGGTAGAAGACCATCTAACCCAGTAAATGTCACCCACCTGTGGCGAGGCGGAATCGACACCAAATTACCGGTAGGCAAACATACGATTACCGTAAGGGCCAAGGACATGTTTGGCCGAACCTTTACCGAAACGAGTGAATATACTGTTGCTGAACCAGTGGCTTATTAAACATTAGAGGACTTTTAGAAATTTTAAAATGGTGGCTTAAGTATTAGGAGCAGGACTTCTGATATTTTTGCCACTATTTTTTTATTGATATGGGCTAACTTTTTCAGAACCAAGAATCCTAAAGAAGGACCGATGGTATTCAGTTTTTCAAAAGGGCTGACACGTAAAGCTGAAACATGATAAGAAGGATGGCACATTCATTTTCCCAAATCATGGAAGTCAGGAACTGGGATTAGGTATACAGAAAAAGCTTTTCAACCAAGCTGGAATTTAAGGAGTATACAGATGAAAAAATGGAAAAAGAAAATAGACAATGTTGTAGAAAAAACAGCAACCGGGTTTTCGACATATGCTGAAGATCAAGCCCTATTCTATTCACGACTTCCGAGGAAATCTCTACGCTATATGAGAACCTAATTGAAGCCCTTAATCTCTATTATGAGGAGCTAGGCTACCATTACAACTGCCAATCTAAGGTTAAGAATAGATTTACAACAGTTCTTTCAGTTTTACAAGGTGCTAAATGCAAACTTTCTTGCTAAACGCATAGGCATGAGTCCAAGCCTATTGTCTCAATATGCTAGCGGTAAAAAACTTCCATCTAGCAAACAGACGGAAAAAATATTGCACGGTATCCAGGAAATTGGGAAAGAATTGTCATCTATCAATTTTGTTTAAAAGAATAGAAACATACTATGGATCAGTTAAAATTTGTATTTAGAACTTTATTTCAGAATGAATTCTTGCTGATAATGGGAAAGGAAAATTTCAGCCAACTAAAAATGAGATTTTAAATGATGGTAATTTTCTACCTTTTGTTGTAATTAATATTTAAATTAAGACAACAGAGGAAAACATAGAAATTAAAAATTGAATACAATTTCTGAAAGAAAAGTAATCCTACAAAACAATACGATACATTCTCAACGCCATTGATAAAATTAACTGAATGAAAAAATCGATTGATAAGATTATAGCCACATTGGATTTAGCACCACACCCAGAAGGTGGGTATTTTAAAGAGACTTACAGAAGTTCTGGGGAGATCAACGAAGACAGTTTAGGTGGAAATTATACGGGTAAAAGAAATTATTCAACTTGTATCTATTTTCTATTAACGTCAAATAATTTTTCCGCTTTCCATAGGATAAAACAAGACGAAATTTGGCATTTTTATGACGGCTCTCCAATCAGAATACACACCATATCAGAATCAGGAATACATGAAGAGCACCTTATTGGACGAGATTTAATTAAAGGCGAAGTCCCTCAATTTATCGTTCCTGGAGGTTATTGGTTTGGTGCAGAGGTAATCCATATGAATTCCTATACTTTGGTTGGCTGCACAGTCTCTCCGGGATTTAGCTTTGTAGACTTTGAACTTAAAACCAGAATAGAGCTAACTGATTTTTTTCCACAGCATAAAAAAATTATCGCTAATTTAACACATAAGTGAAAATCAAAAATTAACATTATAGGCTTAAAAAGCCTTAACTAAACCCTATTTCACTCCAAAACCTACAATAGCAAAGCTATTATCTAATACAGCCATATAACCAGATCATCTTTGTGTTTTAATTTTAGGATGATTGCCACTTCTTGTACCAATAATAATCTTCCTCCATCACCTATGAACAGTTTACCACTAAAATTCCGCTTTTCCCTACTCGCCTTGACTTTGCTGCTACTCAGCAATTGCAGCCCTCCACAGCAACAAATTGAGGAGAAACCAAATATCTTATTTATTGCGGTGGATGACATGAATGACTGGGCAGGCTTTTTGTCTGGTCACACGGGCATGAAAATCCACACCCCCAATATAGACCGACTGGCTGCGGCTTCAATGATTTTCACCAATGCCCATACCCCGGCTCCGGCCTGTGCGCCGACTAGAGCGGCTATACTCAGCGGAGTTCATCACGCCCGTTCTGGAGCCGAAAACGTGTACTGGGGAGACGGCCCTAAATGGCGGGAATTTGATGCCCTAAAGAAGGTGACTACACTAGAACAATTCTTCAAAAAAAATGGCTATAAAACATTGGGGGCAGGCAAAATTTACCACAGTCAGGCACCACCATGGGCTCCTACGAGTCAGGTAGAACCAGCAAACTGGGATTTTTACTACCCTAGCCCTTATATTTCCCACCCTTATCAGATCCGTGCACCCGAAGAGGTCATTTATCCGGAGGATGTGGACAATGAAAACCGTCCTGGTGGGGGAGCAAATGGCTGGTGGACCTGGGGAGCAATTCCTGTTCCTGATGAAAAAATGGCCGATTTTCATGTAGCTGATTGGGCCAGGTACCAACTCGGGCAGCAACATGACAAACCCTTTTTCTTGGCCGTAGGGATGTGGAAGCCGCATGACCCATGGGAAGTTCCGCAAAAATATTTCGACATGTACCCACTGGAAGAAATCGTTTTACCGGAACGAAAAAAAGATGACCTGGAAGATGCTTTCGATCATGGCCGAAGAAGGATAATGAAATGGGTATTGGACAACGATCAATGGGAAAAAATAATCCAGTCCTATGCAGCTTCCATCACCTTCTCTGACGCTATGGTAGGAAGGGTATTGGATGCCTATGAAAATTCTGAACATGCCAACAATACCATAGTTGTTTTATGGTCCGATCATGGCATGCATATGGGAGAAAAAGACAATATCGAAAAATTCACGCTTTGGGAAAGATCTACCAGAGTACCTTTGCTCATTTCTGCACCAGGCATGTCTCTGGGAGGGATGGTATGTGAACAACCGGTAAGTTTAATGGATTTATACCCTACACTGGTGGATTTGACGGGATTTGAGCAACCTTCTCACCTGGATGGAAAAAGTTTAGTGCCACAGCTTAAAGACCCAAATACAATTACATCACCTGTTATATCAAGCTATAAATTCACCAACCAAAAAAAGGATGCAATCATAGGTCATGCCGTGAGAAGCATGCGGTACCGCTATATTTATTATCCTGAAATCAACTTGGAAGAACTTTATGACCACGAAAATGACCCAAATGAATGGGACAATATTGCCTATAAAAAGGGGAATACCCAAGTCATTGATGACCATCGAAAAGTACTATTGGAAATGTTGCCTCAGATGGTTTGGAAAGTAGGCCCCCCTGTTGGTTATTCAATTGACAATGTTGGCAATGTGAAAAAAAATAACTTTGAATCGTTTTGAGAGGATCAATACTTAAAAAACAACAGGAGAGATAGCTACTATTTTGCGACTTATTTTGGGTTTTCCCCCATAAATTATTTTTTGTGTTACAAAAATCACTTTTTGCATCCATCCCAATGTCTCATTTTACGTTATAAAGAGGATCTAGTCCTTACTAGCTAAGCCGATTTCGAAAATATTGGTTAGTAGGATTGGTAAACCAACTTAGGTCGGTATTTTGTCAGTATTGTTGCCTAAAAAAGCAATAATACCACCAAAATCGTATCTTATATATTTCTCTAAACCATGGGTTAAAAATCATGGATATTTATTAAATCGTTATTTCTAGAAAGAGTTGGATGGTTTTTTGCAGGAGAATTTCCTGTTAGGATTAGAAATATTGTAATCCAAAGAATTCAGGCTATTGGAGAATATTAACCTGATGCCACTAGGGTGAATTATCCAAATAGAAAGGATGTGACAAATAGCAGGTATAAAACTAAAAAAATATTATGAAATCAATTTGGAATGGCACCGTCAGCTTTGGGCTTGTCTCAATTCCCATAAAAATGTATTCCGCATCAGAAGGGCGTACCCTCGATTTAGACATGCTTGACAAACATGACCATGCCCGAATCAGGTACAAACGTGTCAACGAAAATACTGGTGAGGAAGTAGCGTATAAAGACATTGTGAAGGGCTATAAAAAAGACGATGCCTATGTCATTTTAGAAAAAGAGGATTTTGAAAATGCCAACATCAAAAAAAGCAAAACCATTGATATCGAAGAATTTGTAGAAGAAACCGAAGTGGCAGATATGCTTTTTAAAAACCCATACTATCTCGAACCGCAAAAGGAAGGTGGGAAAGCGTACAATTTGTTAAGGGATGCATTAAAGAAAACCGGCAAATTAGGTGTCGCAACCTTTGTCATGCGTCAAAAAGAAAATCTTTCACTCATTGGTGTGTATAAAAATGTCATCGTTTTGCATGTTATTCGTTTCGCTGAAGAAATCCGAGACACAAAAGAAATAAAAATCCCAAAATCCAAAACCTCTGATAAGGAAATTGCCATGGCGGAATCCCTTATTGAAAATTATACTGAAAAGTTCAATTTCGAGAAATACAAGGATGTCTATAACGAACAACTGTTGAAGACCATAGAATCTAAATCCACCGGTAAAAAAATTAAGGTTGAAAAAGTGAAAAGTGAACCGACTGCTGCCAAAGATTTGATGGCAAAGCTTAAGGCAAGTCTTGAGCAACGAAAAAAGATGGCCTCCTAAATGGGACTCAAAGCGTATCGACAAAAGCGAAGCTTTAAAGACACACCTGAACCTAAAGATGTGCTTGAAAAAAGCAACCAATCCAGGTTTGTCATCCAAAGACATCGTGCCAGTCATTTACATTACGACCTGCGTTTAGAAATGGATGGAGTTCTCAAAAGCTGGGCAGTCCCTAAAGGACCTTCCATGAATCCCCGAGACAAGCGTCTGGCAGTACAAACCGAAGACCACCCCGTTGCTTATTTAAGCTTTGAAGGGGTCATTCCAAAAGGCAATTATGGCGCAGGAAAAATGACCATTTGGGACGAGGGGAACTACAAAAATTTACACCCACAAAATTCCCTGTCTTCAGACTATAACACTGGGAAGCTAAAAATCATCTTTCAAGGCAGCAAACTCAAGGGAATTTTTACCTTGGTGCGTTCTTCCTCCATGAATAAAAAAGAACAATGGTTGCTCATAAAACATGATGATGCATTTGCCACTGACCTGGATTACGATGCCGAAGATTTTACCGATGAGGCATTTTCTATAAAGGCATTCCAAAGCCCCAAAAAATTAGACCCAAAGACTATTGTAAAACCCATGCTCGCCTCTCCGGGAACGAAAATCTTTAATGATAAGGACTGGATATACGAGTTAAAATATGATGGTTACCGGGCATTGGCTAACATCCATAATGGCAAAGTGGAACTCTATTCACGCAATGGGATTTCTCTCAATGAAAAATTCATCCCCATACAGAGGGATTTAAGGACAATAGCACATACGGCAATTCTCGACGGTGAAATAGTAGTGCTGGACGCTGAAGGACTACCGCAATTTAATGCTTTGCAAAATTATAATGAAGAGACCACCAAAGGAGTATTGGTATATTATGTATTTGATTTGTTGCATCTCAACGATCACGACACATTGGAACTTCCCTTGATAGACCGCAAGCAATTGCTAAAAGAATTGATTCCGGAAGCGACACATCTTCACTATTGCGACCACATCGAAACCATGGGAATAACAGTCTATAACCAAGCCGTAGAAATGGGAATGGAAGGTGTCATCGCCAAAAAAGCCAATTCTAGTTACGACCTAAACCTTCGTTCTCCTCACTGGCTAAAGTTCAAAAAAATTGAAAACACAGAAACCATCCTCTGTGGCTATACGCTTTCCGAGAAAAAATCCCGAAAGTTTGCGTCCTTAATTTTAGGGATGGTGGAAGATGGCCAATTGACCTATGTGGGGACTTGTGGTTCCGGTTTTTCAGAAGAACAGATAAAAGAGTTGTATTACAAGTTTGAAGTACTCAAAACGGAGGAACCAGTGTTCGATATTCGCAAACACCTCAAAGGCCGTGAAGCGGTATGGTTGATTCCTAAACTGATTTGTGAAGTGAAGTTTTCGGAATGGACTTCATCTAAGGTAATGCGCCACCCAGTTTTTTTAAGGTTGCGTGAGGATAAAAATTTGGACTTCGAACAGCATCAAATACCATCTAAAAATCCAACTCCTCAAAAAAAGACACCTGACGAAGAATTTGCTTTGAAAGTGGATGGGATCACCCTCCACATCACACATCCTGAAAAGAGTTATTGGCCAGAATCCGGTTATACCAAATACGATATGTTAGATTATTATATTCAGATGTCTGACATCATCCTACCCTACCTCGTAGACCGTCCTGAAAGCTTGCATCGACATCCCACTGGCATCCATGGCGAATCCTTTTACCAGAAAGACCATGAGCATTTGCCTGACTGGACGGATACCCATACCATTTATTCAACATCTTCTGACAAAGACATCAAATACGTATTATGTCAAAACAAGGCCACCTTGCTGTATTTAAACAACCTCGGATGCATCGAACTTCATCCCTGGCATTCCACCATTTATCAATTGGACCATCCTGATTATGCTATCATCGATTTAGACCCCTCAGATGAGAACACATTCGAACAGGTAATTGAAACGGCATTGGTTGCGAATGACATTTTAAAGTTGGCAGGTATTGAGGGCTTTTGCAAAACCTCTGGTGCATCAGGCTTACATATCTATCTACCCATGGGAGGGAAATACAACTATGAAGAAGCACGTGATTTCACAAAATTAATTTGCTATTATGTCCAGGAAAAACTTCCAAAACTGACCACTTTGGAACGCTCGCTCAAAATGAGAGGCCCAAAAATATATTTGGATTACCTACAGAACCGAAAAGGTCAAACCATCGTTGCGCCTTACAGTTTAAGGCCTCAACTTCATGCTACAGTATCAATGCCATTGCACTGGTCAGAAGTTAAAACCGGATTAAAAATTACAGACTACACCATAAAAACAGTTCCAAACATCATGACTGAAAGGAAAGATAGTTTCAAAGCTGTCTTAGGCAAAGCCATTGATATGGGCAAAGCCATCGAACACCTAAACAATTTAAGTTGACTTTAGAGGTCCAATCACAGGCTTACTGACCTACACCCAGGTCAATTGAATTTTGAGCACCTTTTCATTAGTACCCTGATTTCGAGCCAATTGAATATTAAAAAATCAGTTCCAGTGAGTCTAGAGGAGGCTATAAGGAGATAAATCCAGAGGATTTCTCAAAAAAGTGAGGCTGCCACAGCCTTTCCCCCCACAGTTACCCACCTAAAAGGATTTGCGGTGAAGGTTTGTCTGTTTCAACTCATGACTATTGTTTATTTTGTGGTAGATCGAAAGAATTAGATGGAATTGAACAATTTAATTTCCCATATCTATTGGAAAAAGTGTCACCAGGAAAAACCCCTGACCATGGGATAATCGAGGCATGGCCCTAAAACAAGATTAACCAATTGATTAAAAGTAATTTAATTGTTATATTATTAGAATTTTAAACTACTATCTCTTTTAAAGGAATACCCAAAAGGCTTTATTTCACTTAAAATAACCGGACCAAATATGCCCCTTATTAAATATGCATTTACCCTAGCAATAGTATTTTTCGAATTGGGCTTCGTTGAGGCCCAGACTAAAATTGGTCTGTTTGACAATCATTTGGACATTGGAGCAGTCAAAAATGAAGGGTTTGCCCAATATCAGAAAAACGATCAAACCTATACGATTGGAGGCAGTGGTGAAAACATGTGGTTCGACAAAGATGAATTCCAATACCTGTGGACCACAATTCAGGGTGATTTTATTGTAAGGGCAGAGGTTGCGTTTTTGGGAAAGGGTGTCGACCCTCATCGAAAAGCAGGGTGGATTATAAAAAATGACTTGAATACGGACACTCCTCATGTCAACGCATCTGTTCATGGGGATGGACTGACCGCTTTACAATACCGAAGTACCATCAAAGGTGTTACGGGGGAAAATGTTTCCACCGATAGTCTTCCCGATGTTATCCAGTTGGAGAGGAGAGGAAGTACCTTTATAATGTCGACGGCGAAGTTTGGGCAACCCTTTCGTGAGGTCAAGACAACCAATACAAGTATTAAAAATCAGGTTTATATTGGCCTATATGTATGTGCTCACAATGCTGATATAGTTGAAGTAGTTAAGTTTAGAAATGTCAGAATCATACGTCCTGCAGCCTCTGATTTCAAACCTTATCGAGATTATATTGGAAGCAATCTTGAAGTAATGGAGGTATCAACAGGTCATCGGAAAATCCTACACAGCACGACGAACGCTATACAAGCTCCAAATTGGACTCCGGATGGGAACCATTTAATATACAACGGAGGAGGCCTCCTTTACAAATACCATCTTAGTGAAGAAAAAATAAGTCCATTCAATACGGGTTTTGCTATTAAAAATAACAATGACCATGTGTTGACTTTCGATGGCAGTTTAATGGGCATTAGCAATCACAATGAAGAAGACAACAATCAATCCACCCTGTATTATCTACCCTCAGAAGGAGACTCTATTCCCGTTCGGGTTACACCATCAGGTGCAGGGGATTCTTATTTACATGGTTGGTCGCCGGACAATAAAAAAATGATTTTCACAGGGCATAGAAAAGGACAATATGACATCTACACTACCGAAATCAAAACAGGTATAGAACAACAATTGACAGACCAAAAAACTTTAGATGATGGTGCAGAATACAGCCCAGATGGGGCCTACATTTTCTTTAATTCTGCAAGATCTGGCAAGATGAAAATTTGGAGAATGAATGCTGATGGTGGAAATCAAGTTCAATTGACTGGTGACGAATACAATGATTGGTTTCCTCATGTAAGCCCTGATCAAAAGTGGATTGTTTTTATTTCTTTCCCAAAAGACATTGATCCCAACGATCATCCTTTCTACAAACAATGCTACTTAAGAATTATGCCTTTCAATGGAGGTACGCCCAAAATTGTTGGATATATATATGGAGGTCAGGGATCGATAAACGTACCTAGTTGGTCTCCCGATAGCAAGTCATTTTCTTTTGTCACCAATACCAGGCTTTAAAAAGTATTTACCTCGACTCGAATGATACAATAGACTATCTATCAACTGCTGAAACCGTTAATAATGAAAAAGATCTTTGTCATTATCATCGCTTTTGGAATAATTGCTTGCCAACCTACCTCCGAAACCAATAAAGGGGAAAGGACTGGAGCCTATAGCGGTACATTTAAATATGGCAATTTTTCTGATGAGATTCTCGTGGAAGTAGAAGGCGACACCAACAATATTTCGGTGTTCTTCACAAGTTTAGCGCAAAATGCCAATCGGATTCCGTTTAAAGATGTTGAAACCAAAGGTGATTCGATAAATTTCAGGCTTCAGAGCGATTTTTATACTTACAGTTTCAGAAATAAATGGGTTGACAATTACAGTAAACTTCAAGGCTCCCTTTCTGTCGACACCATTACAACAGAATACATTCTGGAAAAGAAATTTTTGGGTCACACCAAAGCGCCAATAAATGAAGAAATAAGCTTTCAATCCAAGGGAACAAAGCTATACGGTACCATTTGGTACCCTGAAACGACAAGCAATAAGGGAATAGTGATTGTAACTTCTTCTGGAAATGCGGATAGAAGTGCCTCAAGGGCTGAAGCCATTCTCTTTTCACAAATGGGGTTTACTACTTTCCATTATGATAAAAGAGGCACTGGAAATTCTGCGGGCAATTGGGAAGCTGCAACGATGGAGGAACTTTTGTCAGATGATATTAAGGCTATAAGAGAATTTTCTGAAAAAACTGGAATACCATTTAAGGAAATAGGTATAAAAGGAAGTAGTCAAGGAGCAACCAAAATACCATACATTTTAAGTAATCTAACAAATCTATCGTATGGAATTGGCGTAAGTTGTCCAGGAGTCAGCCTTTTAGAAAGCGATTTGAACTATTGGAAAAATAGAAATGCTGAAGCCCTAGGAGATGACTTAGATGAAGCGAGTGCATTGCAACGCAAGGTTTTCGAATTTATCGCTGGAGGACTTTCAAGAACAGATTTGGAAGAGGCACTAAATACTGAAAAATCAAAATCCTGGTTTGCCAATGTTTGGGTGCCAAATTTAGATGAGGTTCAAACCGATGAAAAACTTTATTTCAGTCCGATCCCATACTTTGAAACCAGCAGGCAACCTGTTCTAATCCTCCAAGGGACATTGGATGAAATAATCCCTACCAATAGTCATGAACTCATTTCCAATGCACTTTCGAAATCCAATAAGGGTAATTTCGAAATAATTTTATTAGAGGGAGCTTCCCATTCAATGAACAATATTGGCAAAAGTGATTTCCCCTACTGGACAAAATTGCATCCTGACTATTTAAAAACTATTCAGGAATGGACAAAAACTGTTGCTAATTAAATGATATCCCCTGCTTCGTAAGCTAAAATGGAGTCTCTTTCTACAAAAAACACCCTTGTAAGAGGTCTCTACCTTAAAAAAATTAAAAGAAGTAAGGCCAGACTTGATATCTAATTGGTCTTGGCCAGCATATTTTCGGTCAAAATTTATCCTTAAATGCTCATTAAACGTACAAAGAAATATTAGTGGTTATGCGTTCATTTCCGAATAGGATAGTTTATAACCTGAAAAACAGCACTTAAAACACCACTAATTTGCCTATAAATGATCGTTTGAACTAATTTAATGACTTATGAAAAATTCAATCAAAATGGTTGTAGGACTTTTTCTGCTCTCCTTGACAGCTATGTCCTGTACGGAACTTGAATTAGAAAAAGATGTCCCAAATTGCATCAAACAAAAGATAAGAAAAATACAGAGAGAGAAGGTCCAAAACCCTCCGGCAAGCGTTTGGGAATGGAAAGATGGTGACAATACTTATTACTACTTTACTTCAGATTGTTGTGACCAATTCAACTATTTGTATGACGACAATTGCAATGAGATCTGCGCTCCCGACGGTGGATTTACAGGTGCAGGGGATGGCAATTGCCCTGACTTTAACGCCCAAATAGAAAAAACACTAATCTGGCAAGACGACAGAAATTAAAAAAAATACTGTAAGTTGAAGAAATGGAGGTCAGGACATTCATCAGGCACCTATTTATGCCATTTTACCCTTTGGGGTTTGAGCTGGTAAAATAATAGGCTCCAGGATGCATTTCCTCACCTGGAGAAAACCTTTTAATGACCTGTATTCATATTCCATGTCGCATAATAATTACTTTTCCTTAGCGAATAGACAATTTTTCCTATTCAATTGTAAGTAGTGTAAAGATCAGTTCCATTTTTTGATATTAGCGAAACCTGAATTCTTGTCGTCTCAAGTAATTTCATTAAAAGTTATTTGGGTGAATCTATAACGTTCAATATCTTTTGCTTTTTAAGGAACCTTCCAAAATCATGCTTGTACGCAGGTATTATTATGAAGAATGCTTTCTGAAGTCTACATTATATAATCAAAACATTGGAGAATTCGACTTCTTTGACCTCTGTCTTTTGGATCCCCTATGAAGAATTGGTACCGTATCGAGAGTTCATGTGCTCCTTTTGCCTGAGAACCAATGTTTGAAACCATGAAATCATAGCTGTATCCTATAACCATCCCTGATTCTAGTTTTACGCCGACCAAAAATATAATAGAGTCTTGATTTGGCATATTCCTTAAGCCTGGAATTCCTCTGTAACTTATTCCTGAAATAACAGATCTATAGAATAATTGAACCCCGATATCTATTTGCTGAAAAGCTCCCTGCTTCTTATAGTTGGCCATTATTGAGGCCATGTTGTCATACTGATTACCAGAGCTTTGATAAGCATCTAAAGGTAAATTCAATCCTCCATGTATACTCCATTTGATAGGCAAATAAATATTTTCACTATCTGGATAATAACTTAAACTTGGTTCATTCACATGGTGAAAAGCGGCTCCTAACCAAACACTTTCGTTGGTTAGAAGCCCTCCAAAAGATAAATCCAAATAGGAATACGGGTCAAAATTAGGGATATTATCCATTGTAGTCGAGCTAATCGTTCTGTTAAAAAGATCCACTTGATCGCCAAAGACAAGATTATCTAATGCTGCACTCCTGCTTACAATAGAGGCTTGGGATCCCATTCTAAAATTCCAAAATTTTGCTACCTCAAGATTGTAAGAGTAATAAAAAGAAATATCAGAGGTATTGATGTTAAAATTTGTCTCCTGAAAGCTATTTACTGATACTCCTATACCGCTGTGAAGGTCAATACTATAATGATCAAAGTATGCAGAATAAGCATTGAAATCCTGATCCAAACCTGGCCACTGCTTACGGTAATTAACACCAACTCTTGATAACTCTGTACTTCCAGTTAGAGCTGGATTTAAGTACAAGGGTGCAGAATAGAACTGGGAGTAATGAAAATCTTGTGCCATGGAGACCATTACGATTCCAGAAACAAGTAGGATAGTTAGGAGTAGTGCTCTCATTTCAGTAACATAAAAAGGTCCGTCATCGTTTGAGTTCTCCCATCGAGCGTACTAAATTTCAGCTTGTAAACATAGTTTCCTGGAATCGAAGGTTCTTGATTTAGTTTGCCATCCCATCCTTGTGAATTCAAATCATCGGTATAATAAATGGTTTCCCCCCATTTATTCAGCACCCAAAACTCTAATGACTCAATTCCTACAAACCTTGGGAAGAAATAATCATTGATACCATCACCGGTAGGAGTAAAGACATTTGGAACAACTAAGTAATAATCGAATACACTTATTTTTTTGCTTATTTTAACTGGACAACCGAAAATATCGGTTACAGTTAACACTATCTCATATTCTCCGTCTGCTTCGTAGGTATGTTTAGGATTTTCATCAAAGCTTTCTGATCCGTCACCAAAATCCCAATGGTAAGCAAGTATATTTCCAAAGGACCTATTCCAGAACTGTATTTCGAAATTGACTAAGAAGGAGTTGTACTGATCAAAAGCGACTGATTCGACTTCAGACCGGGCTATTGTTTCATTGTTTTCAATGTTATACGATTGTGTGAGGACACACCCCTTCCCATCCACAACTGTCACTTCATAGAGCCCAGGCTCAGTGGTAGTCATCGTTTTTTTATCAGAAGAGACGTTACCTCCACTCCAAGTAATGCTATAAGGAGCGATACCTCCGGATATAGTGATGTTCACTTCATCCTCAATAATTCGTGGGTCACATTGGATAATTTTATTCTGGAAGGGAGTAATTACAAGAGAAGGAGGTCTTTTTACATCGAAAGCCCTATTTATAGTACAACCAGATGCATCTGTAATAGTGACTGCGTATTGGCCTGAAGTTATTCCTGTTAAATTTTCACTTGTTTCTCCATTGCTCCATAAAATAGTATAGGGTTGAGTTCCTCCAAAAACACCTAACTGAATCTCACCACTATTGGAATTGTCACAATCCAAAGCATCTGTAATCTTTGGTTCCATGGCTAGCTGAGCTGGTTCAATAATATTGAATTCACTTCTTATTTCACAATCTGTTTGATCTTTAATGGTTACGCCATAAAAGCCTGGTGTTAGGTTAAATAGATTTTCAAGTTCTTCCCCATTATCCCATCTAATGGTTGTAGCGCCAACTCCATCTTGAAGGTTAAGTTTAATAAATCCATCATTTGCGCCATAACAGGTGATGTTACCAATCTCAGGGTCAACTTTAAATAAAGGAGCATCTACAATGGTAATTGTCTGTGATCTGACACAGCCACTTTGATCAGAAACCGACAGAGAGTAATCGCCAGGACCTAAATTATCAAAACCAATTTGGCTGGATCCAAATGACCAATTAATATTATACGGAGGCAAACCACCACTTACATCTAAATCAAGTGAACCGTCATTGGCCCCATAGCAACTGATATCAGTCTTGCTATAATTAATCACAATTGCTGCAGCTGGCTCTGTAATTTCAATACCTGTAATGACAGAAAAACAACCATTGGCATCTAAAACTGTCACTTCATATACTCCAGCCGGGATGGCTGTTAAATTTTGAGAAGTAACAGGAAATAATACTCCATTTCTTGTCCACTCAAATTGATAGGCTTCTGTTTCTATTCCCCCAGACACTGCCAATTCAATAGCTCCTGATTCATCTCCTGCACAAATAACCTTTGTCGTTGAAATCACTGATAAAGTGAGTTTCGATGGTTCATTAATATCATAGGATTTTGAAACAGAACAGCCATATTGATCTTCCACCCTAACGTTATAAGTCCCTGGAGCAATGTTTTCAATGGCACTATTGCTTGATGTAAATCCATTTGGCCCAGTCCAAGAATACGAAAACACACTATTCCCTCCAGAAGGATTAAGCTTAATGAATCCATCTGAAGCACCAGAACAACTAATCTCATATCCACTGAAATCTGAAATTTCTTCAGATAAGGTTATCGATGGGTTTACGGTAATTCTATACGTTTTTGGAACACCCGAGCATGTACCACCGTCACTGGTATTCACGTTCACTTTATATTCTACAGTGATTGGGAAATTGGTGGGATTAGTTAAGTTTTGGACTGGAATGATCGCATTTGTTCCTGAAGTCAAAACCCCTTCCACTCCATTTGCCACTGCAGTCCATGAGAAAGATGCCTCTTTAACATCTGAAATGATTGTTACTTCCTTAGATTCAGAACCTGTACAAAGCATTTGATCATCTTCTGAAAAAGTAATGGAAGGTGCTGGCTGGACAGTTACTACCAAATCAAAATCATCTCCAACACAATTACCTAATTCAGGAGTCACAGTATAAGTCACATCAAGCGCCTCATTTGTACTATTTACCAGTTGTTGATTTATAGAAATTTCTGATTGGCTTGACTCACTGGCGCCTATGATTCCTGGAGGTGCATTTACGGTCCATGTGAAATTAGATCCAGAGCCCAGGCCTATTGGCTTATAGTCAAATTCTTCATCGCTACAAATTGTTAAATTATCATCAGTATAAACAGGTTCTGGATGAACTATTACTGTGTATATGGCAGGGACTACCGAACAGTTGCCCAGGTTAGAATTAGGTATCAATGCTGTATAGATAACTTTTATCATCTGACCAGTAGAGTTTGTGAGTTCTTGAACAGGGATTTCGTCTGTTCCTGAGGAAATCACTCCTGTTACATCACCAGCATCTACGGTCCACTGGATAGCTTCTCCAGAAGGAGAAGAGCTTAATGTCACCGCCTGTGTTGATTCACCAGAACATATCTCCTGATCTGGAAGGCTAAACTGTATGGTTGGTGCCGGGTTTACCGTGACAATAACTTGTTCGGAAATCGTACATTGGGTTTCCTGATCAGTAACGGTCAGTGTATATGTGGTTGTCTGAGATGGCTTTATGGATATATCAGAAGCTTTAGAACCGGCGATTGAGCTTGCAGGAACACTGGTCCAATTGTATAAAAAATCACCACTCCCTTCTGTTGCAATTCCATTAATTTCAATCTCTTCGCCATTGCAAATTTCCAGGTCCGGCCCAAGACTAATATTCGGAGGATTAGATATGGAAAAAGTTTCTTCAACTGTGGTGGTACCACAGCTAGAGGTTACTTCCAAAGTAACTTTTTTTGGTCCCGCAGTATTGAATTCGATGGGTCCGGGGTCAAGAGAAGACGATGAAGAAGGTATGCCTCCCTCGAAGGTCCATTTATAGGTCGGTATATCAGAACTACAAACGCTAACTGTTCCTTCAGGGGTAAAGGTTGTCGGCCCACATGTTTGGGGAATTGCTCCAATAGAAATTTCTGGTGGAGCCGTAACTGTTACCTTTTGTTCCTCTTTGAATGTACCACAGCTAGCTTTAATGGTAAGACTTATTGTATATTCTCCTGGATTATTAAAAAGGAAACTTGGACTTTCAGAATTTTTATCTGAACCAGTTAAAAATTCCCAATCTGAAGCTATTCCACAATTACCTTTTGAATAACTAACCGCCCAAGTGTAAATATCATCTCCGCCCAAGCCTAAAATATTGGATGTATTAGTAGCTTTTACATTTGCCGGCCCACATACCTCCTGAGCATCCAAAGTGAATGAAGGTTCGGGCTGTGGAATAACAGTGATCGTTTTTGTTTCTTCTTTTATCCCACAGCGATTCCCTGTAATAAGTTTAATCGTGTACGTGCCTGGGGTGATAAACTTAGGGTTAAGTATGTCCGAACCAGACATCCATGAATTAGGTGATGTTGGGTTTGGTTGATTCCCCAATGAAGAACCACTACTTAGGGTCCAACCTACATCTGGTGATATCTCCCAAACAAATCTTTTATTCTCGCTACAACTTCCACTGGCACTAACTTCAGTTAAAAAGTCAGTCTCATTTTCAATCCTTATTACTTCATCTACGCATACTGTCTCTGATGAAATTGAAATTTCTGGAATTGGGGGCTCAGAGACATTGATCGGTGCTACGGTAGCTTGAGAAACCGCACAGGGGTTTCGGGCTACAATATTGACAGAAAAAGAGTTATCAAAAATACCTGAAGTTTCCCCACAAGATCCCCGGGTAAAAACATGAGAAACTGATGAAGGTGGAGGATGAGTAAACTCCTGAGGAGTAGATCCATCTGAAAAGGTTACTGTATAAGTTGTTCCATCAGGATTATTCTCTGCACCTGTAATTGGGAATGTAAGTGGATCCCCTACACAGACATTTGTGTTACCTGGATTTTCTAAACCAACTGCTGGGTTTGAGCCAACAAATACCCCAAACTTTCTGCTCACTTTACAACCATTCGCAGAAGTCACAGTATAGGTAATATTATATATACCTACATTATAAGTATGTTGAAGCGAAGACCATTTTTGTGGCTCCTCATAAACGGCACTTCCATCTCCCCAGTCAATCTCATAATTTGTATTGTTTTCGTTATTTCCCTCACCATTAAAGAAAGTAAATTCAGAAGGCTGGTTCTGACAAATAATATAATACTGTAAGTTCTCAAAAGTTGTTTCTTCCTGATCACTATTCACTATCAGAGAAGGAATTTCTTTTACGGTAACTGTTTTTGTCACTATATCGATAACATCATCCTTGTCCTTAACGGTAAGTGTTACTTTAAATATCTTTTCTCCACTACCCGTTGCTGACGAAAATGTTTTAGAAGGATCTTTTTGACTAGATCTTGTCTGGTCTCCAAAATCCCATTCATAGGTTAAATCAGATCCCACAGAAAGGTTTGTGAATTTTATCGGAGTATCAGCACATACATTGTCCGGTGAAAAAGAAAAATCTGCCACAGGGTCAGCTTCTTCCCGATCAAAAAATCTTAAATGATTTAAGTTATGAGTAGTATTTACAGCAGCAAGAATTGAGACAACTAAAAGTCCTATTAGGAAAAAACCAATAAAAACAACTCTTACAACCCTATTTATCATGAAATAAGCCAGATTAACATATTAATTAATACTTTTAATTGATCTCTTAAAATCTCTTGATGCTAGGTGGAAAGATTGTCCAGTAGCATGCCCTTCATTCACGTGATTTTCATTTAAAGATAAATGTACTTCTGAATAGGTATTGGCTAGTGTTCTATTTTTACTAGCCTGTCTATGGACAATATCTTTCATCCTTACTTTCTTTCTGGCTAATAATTGCATTACATATGTTTCAGGTATCTTATCCAACTTATTAAACATTAACTATTTATGGGTTTCATTCCTCTTATATCAATCTCTATAAACCGATACTTAGCTTCTTATCCATAAATTTCATTGACTCATAATGTAAAATACCAACACAATTAAACTTCTTCAATTGGATTGTAACCATTGGTACAATCATAAAATAAAAGAAAATATTTGACAAACTTCATTTTTCAAGACGCCAACAGTACTTTTGAAAGTACAAAATAAAAATTATTTTAATCAAAACATCGCTCAAAATAAAATTTAGTGAAATCGACCTTGGTTTTTATTTAAATTAAACCTTTAGGGGAAATACTGAAATGAATGTGCCGCAATCAAGCGAGCTCTAATTCCCCACAAGACCTAAGCTTCTCCCAAATTCAAGAAGTAGACATCCATTGAGTCCACTACTTTCATATAAATAATCGTTTACAATAATTTTAAATATGCGCTTATGAAAAATTCAATTAAAATGGTTATAGAACTCTTCCTTTTTCATCTCTCTTTTGGAATTGGGAGATCTTGTAAATCAAACGACACCTATTTATTCAATTGCATCTTTTTGTCCAAACCATCTTTAGAGCCTAAATAAAAGGTCAAAACACACCTGAATAATCGAGGAAATAGGTAAATATTATGGCTTTCATGGGGTTTTAACTCAGTTGTAACAGGTCATTTTTTATTCTATATTCACAATTTATGAAGCATATTCTTAGCCTCATTTGGGTAAAGTACTGAACCAGAAAAACATAATATTGAAGAAGGATTCTAATTACCTAAATTGGAATGCTGAACTCCGAATACACACGCTTAAAATTCATATGGGACACCTTAATTTAAATACTTTTGCTACTGTTTTCCTTGTAACCTGCTCCCTATTATCCTGCAAACAAAATACCGACGCTGTTGAAAAGGTAGTAACAGAGAAAGAGAAAAACTTGAGGCAAAAAGAAATTATCCCGAGTACCAATAAGCAAGCTACCAACCAACAAGCTCATGACAATACCATTTCAAACGAGCTTTCCTTTCTAAATGCGTTCGATAAGAAGTATCCCTATGAAATAAAACTTTTGGACCAATCAGTAATAAAAAAACGATTAGAGAAAATGCTCGGTTCTCAATATGATTTTGTAAAAAGGATTTGGGAAGTAGAAGCCCCCATTTCCATAACTAACGGGATTTTGTATGCCTGGGGAATGCAAGCACATAGTGGAGGCGACCCAAGTGCCGTTCTAATCGCTGACCTAAATAAAAATGTTTTGTATGTAGGTATTAGAAAAGACGAAAATGAAAAATTTTATTCTGAAGACGGAAGTAAGGTGCCACAAATAATGCAAGATTGGGCCGATGAACAATAACCTAATCGTGCAATTTTTATGTTTACTTTCAAGGATTGCTAATCCTGGATCCAGCATTGGAGCTTTATGGTATTTCCCTCGCTGAATTTGCTATAAAATCGAGGCCTTCGAAATTCATTTTTTGACAGCTTTCAAAAATGGTTAGCAATGGCTTTTTGCCCATTAGAACGGTCATTTTTTTATCCTTTATTCACCCTTTAAGAAGCAAAAACCGTATATTAAGGTAATGTTAATTTTAGCCTAATTGCAAAACCCTCCCATATTTCATATTCGGTTTGAATTAATTAAATTAGGCATCTAAACACCCAAAAAACCATGTACAACAAGGTTGGTAGCAACCTTAGAAAACAAATAACAAATTTAAATTCTAAGAAATGAAAAAGGTATTATTTTTAACTGGAGACTTTACAGAGGACTATGAAACGATGGTTCCTTTTCAAATGCTTGAAATGGTAGGATATACTGTGCATACCGTTTGCCCAAATAAAAAAAAGGGAGACATTGTTAAGACCGCCATCCATGATTTTGAAGGTGACCAGACTTATACTGAAAAACCAGGCCACAATTTTGTGCTAAACTATAGCTTTGATGATGTAAAAGTTAAAGACTATGATGGCTTGGTAATTGCAGGCGGAAGAGCACCTGAATATTTGAGATTAAATGGGAAATTAATCGAAATGGTAAAACACTTTTTCGAAGCTGACAAGCCTGTTGCCGCTATCTGCCATGGCATCCAGATTTTGACTACAGCTGGCGTTGTAAAAGGAAGAAAACTAACCGCTTACCCAGCTGTTGGTCCTGAAGTAACCTTAGCAGGTGGAGAATTCCAGGATATCCCTGCAGACCAAGCATTTGTGGATGGAAACCTTGTTACCTCCCCAGCATGGCCAGGTCACCCAAGTTTTATCAGGGAATTCCTGAAAATTATGGGAACTAAAATTGAGATATAATCTCTTCTACCAAAAAAGGTAAAGGCTGTTGTTAGGCCCTTACCTTTTTTGGACTTTTATCTCACTCGCTTTTTCATCAATAATTGGTTTGATTGGGCCTTTTTCATTTTCAAGATCAGAAAATTTTTCATTTTTTCCCTCGGTGTTTTTGTCAATCTCCTCTTCAATTGGGAGACATTGCCTCAAGAGAGGCCTAAGTTAAGGATGCCATTTAACCAGCTTCACTTTTTTAACATACTCAATAAACGAATGTCAGTAAACCCTATCTGAAAAACCAATTTGCACACTTCAACAAGTCTCTGTATATTGAATGATTCACCGTCATTAATCACCTATTTTACGGAAATTAATTTTAAATAACATTGTACCTTCCAACTTCGCGAAATTATAATTTGAATTTAAATATTTACTTTCTTTATAAACAGTAAAGTATTTAAACAACAGATATGGCAGTTACTGAATTAATAATTGTTCAATTTATTTTTGTAATTGAAACATAATGGTGAATAATTTAGCAAAAACAATTACCTCTTCCTTTTAATAGAAACCCAATATGTTGGTAACAAAGAGCATAAGTTTTAGTAGAATGTTAAAATTATCTTGGCATCACATTTTGTGGTTATCAATGTTGATGGGCCTTGTAGCATCTCTTTATCATTTTGATCTCATTAAAATTTATATTCCTTGGCTTCCGGTTTCTGTTATAGGCACTGCAGTTGCGTTTTATGTAGGGTTTAAAAACAACCAAGCCTATGACCGTATGTGGGAAGCCCGTAAAATCTGGGGAGGGATTGTCAATGAAAGTAGATCATGGGGAATGATGGTAGATGGACTAATTACCAATTTCATTTCAAAACAACCTTTTGAGGAAGACATTAAGGCAATCAAAAAGAGACTCTTTTACCGCCATATTGCATGGCTGTATGCCCATAGAAGTCAATTGCTGATCCCTACTGAATGGGAGCATATCAGCCAATCGGGCTCTGTAGGAAGACAAGCCGTTTATTTGAGGAAACAATTTGGAATAGGTTTGGTAGACGATGAAATAACCCGTACAGAACTGAAACAATTTTTATCCTCCGAGGAATACGAACGATTAATAAACAAAGCAAATACAGCCACCCAAATAATCAATGAACAATCCCGAGAATTAACCTCCTTAAGAGAGAAAGGAATTATTAATGATTTTCAGCACATGCAATTGGAAGGTGTCCTGAGAAGTTTTTACACCTTACAGGGCAAAAATGAGCGCATCAAAAAATTTCCTTTACCAAGACAATACGCCAATATTAGTAGGTATTTTGTTGGGATTTTTATTATGCTACTCCCTTTTAGTATGATACCGGAGCTACTTAATTTAAGCAATTGGGGTGTTTGGCTTTCCATTCCGATCAGTGCTTTGATTGGCTGGGTATACGTAATGATGGAGATCACCGGGGATTATTCAGAAAACCCATTTCAAGGCATGTCCAATGATATCCCAATGTTGTCCCTATGCAGAACGATAGAAATAGATTTAAGAGAAATGCTGGGAGAGACTGAGCTTCCTCCAGCCATTCAATCAAAAAATGGGGTACTCATGTAACCCTTAGACAACAGGCATTCATCTCAAAATTTGAAACAAAATGAAGGTGTGCTATTTTTACTATTACCTTTCTAAACCCTCCTATCCTATTGATTGTAAACCATTAAAATTTATCAACACAGTAAAAATATCAAAAAAAATATTTAAATTGAATACTGTAAATTACATTTAATGAGGTGATAGAAATAGGCAATTGGATACATTCTCCTATTGGAGGCATTCATTTTTTAACCTCCAATATAGGCTTGTTAACAGGCGCTTACATATTACTTGCAAAAAAAGGCTCTTTACTACACAAGAGGGTTGGCTATGTATTCGCAATAGCTTTGCTATTGGTCAATATTTCTGCCTTATTTATCTATGATTTTAATGATGGATTCTTCAGTGTCTTTCATTACTTAATCCCGGTTTCTCTGCTTTTTTTAATGTATGGAATGTACCCTATGCTTGTTAAACCCAAAAGCAAAAATCGCCTCCGCAGTCATATTATTGGAATGAATGGAGCGGCATTGGGATTATGGGCGGCAGGAGCTACCGAATACTTTGTCAGGGAATTTGCCTTTGGACTTAGCAAATCCCAATTGATTTGGTATTCCTTTATTATTTCAGTTCCATTCGCCATCTTAATAACAGTAAGTATTACCTATCACCTTAAAAAACTTTCCAAAAAGCATAGGGGATTAAATAATGCTGACCATTGACAGAAAGACAAGGAAAACCTAATTATCGCTCGATTAAAAACATCAATTCAATTAAGTTTAATAATTGCCAATAATTTAATACGGGCAGAACTGGAATAGGAAACCAATGGGTTTATGCTAAATACTATTGTTTTTTTAAGCCTTGGCTAAAGTTGACCTAAAGTAGACACAGAGTTGACACAATTAAATTGGCGAAATTCAGTTAGATTACGAGCAAAAATAAACATGAATGATCATTCCTATGCTTTCTCAAAAAATCAAAGAATTAAGAACTCAGAAGAACCTAACCCAAGAAAAGCTATCCGAACTCTCAGGAATAAGCTTGAGAACCTTACAAAGAATTGAGAAAAATGAAGGTTCCCCAACAGCCGATAGTATTTCAAAATTGTCTTTGGCCCTCAAACAAGACATTAACGGGTTAGTTGAAAAAGATTTGGAAGACAATAAACAACAAATAAAAATATTGTTTTTGTCTGCATTATCGTTTTTGATTTTCCCTCTATTAGGTGCTATTGTCCCATCAATTATTTGGGTTTGGGAAAAAGAAAAATTGAGAGAATTTGAGAACTCAATAAATTCACTGATTAATTTCCAAATAACCTGGGTAATTGTTTTTTCCCTTACTCCATTTTTTATAATCCCCATCATTTATTATCTGTTAAACATGATTTTGACGGTGATCTATACTATTATAAGTAACAACCCCATTTTTTACTTCAGGAATAGCGGCGACAGCCATTATTTTGTGTGGGCTATAATGTATATATTTAATGTATATGTAATTATTAGAAATACCTGGTTCCTTGATGAAGAGCGAAAGATCAATTTTTCCCCAAAAATACCATTCATTAAATAAGGCAAATCTCTAATCCAGTGAGTAGATTTAAGAATAAACTTATGGCTCATGTTTTAGATCACCAAATTTTCAGGCGGTCCTTGATAGAACGTTTCTAATTACTTGGATATTAGCGTTGCTCCTCCCTTAGGGTTACTTATAAAAAAATAGTAAAAATTGTCATACATCATTTATCAACAAATGCCACTAAAATATTTACTAATACTTGCCACATTTGGCCTATTCACACATTGTGCTGAAAAATCTACATCTGATTATACAATTGAAGCAACCTTTGCCTCCAAGGCTCCTGAAATCGATGGCAAAGCCGACGACCCCATTTGGCAGCAGGCCAAACCAATAGCGCTGAAGAATAATCGTTCTGGAAAGGAAGTCCAAGAAGCCGAACTACAAACCCATATCAAGGCATCTTATGATGTCAACTCCTTGTATTTCTTATTTGAATGCAAGGATCCGGATATTTGGGCGAAATTCACACAACGTGATGAATATTTGTGGAAAGAAGAGGTTGTAGAAGTATTTATTGATGTAGATAATGTTCCTGAGACCTATGTAGAAATCGAAGTTTCTCCTTCCAATATCCTTTTCGACAGTTATATTGTCGATCCTGAAAACATTGATGTTCCGGCAACAGCAAAATTTAACTTACCGGGTCTTAGTACCGGGGTGACCGTACAGGGAACCCTTAACAAGCGCGATGACATAGACAACAGCTGGGCCGTCGAAATGGCCATACCCTTTGAAGATTTGACCAATGCAACTACTGAAAAAGTAGGCCCTGAGACTGAAATTAAAATCAACTTTTATCGGTTAGACAAAAACCAGGGCAAAGAATTTAAATCTTATGCCTGGTCCCCCACAGGAAAAAGCTTTCATAAACCATCTGTTTTCGGAAAACTAATATTTAAGTAACGCAACTTTAATAACATCCAAATAAGGGAACCTTATTACTTTTAAGTTTAGCTAATATAAAGTTAAGCTGCTTTTTTTAAAGTAAATATTCACGAACATTAGATTAATTTATGTCTTTTTCTTTATGTTTGTAACCTAAATACTTTTACGTTCACACAAAATTGTGCTGTTTTTTAAAAAAGTGCCATACAATTTTTATGGCAATAATTGATCCATTTATAGCACATTAAAAAAGTATTATATAAACATCTTCCTTTTTTTAAGGTTTAATTATTTTTTGAATTATGAGAATAACAAGGCTACTGGCTGCAGCAATTTGCTGTTTTTTTGCTACCACCTATCTGGCTTTTAGTCAGGATGTAAGTCAGGACTATATCATCAATAAGGAAGGCCATAAAATTTATGGTACGATCAAAAAATCATTTGATTTTAACACGATCAAATATATCCCTTTCGTTTCGAATGAAGGAGTAAAAACCAAGTATTATCCCGATGACATTCAAGGGTTTGGCTTGTCAAATGGAAGAAAATTCATGAGTAGATATATACCAGATAAGGAAGAAGATGGAGTGGTATTTTTTCAAATTATTATAAAAGGAAAGGTTAACCTTTTGAGCTATAAAAATCAATATTATATAGAAAATGAAGACTATTTTTTGGAATTGAATATTGTTGATGAAGCAAAAGATAAAGATGGGAATTTAGTAAGGGCCAAAGACAGAGAGTACATGGGATATTTAAGTTACATGCTTTTTGGGCCATGTGGTAATAGACTTCAGGAGAAGATTGCTTCAACAAATCTATCTGAACATGAATTGATATCTACATTTAAACTTTACTATGATTGTGAACAGAAACCCTACGAACTGAATGTAAAAAACTTACCTTTTGTGAGAGCCTCCATTATCGCAGGTGCTGGCATTTCCTTTACACAATCCAACCTTACAGAAGACTCATTTGATGAAATTCCTCATGTTTTTGACACCCAACACAACCCATATATAAGTCTTGGTGTAAAGCTGGATCAATGGAGACGGTTGCCGCGTTTTGCTTTTGATGCTGGCATAGGTTTTACCAAAGGGGAAAATGTAATTAATATGGAATTGTTTAAACCAAACCAGAGATATTCCGCTACTGAAGAATATTCCAGATCAAGTTTAATTGTGCCCATATTCATCAATTATCTAGCTTACAGGTCCAAAAACAACGAGTTCTATCTTGGTGCAGGAGCTGTTATTAGGACCAATACATTGGAGAGCAAGTTTAGTATAGTGGACCATAAAATCACCTATGAGCCGGTTACAGTAAGGCTCTATGAAGAATCCGTTTTAACTTACTCATCCTCCAAATTGTCGCCTGCAATAAAACTAGGTATTAACTTTTTGTACAACCGACGTTTCGGCATTATATCTGAATTTCAATTGGAGCATATCTCAAAGGAATACACGATTGATTTAAGTAGTCGTCAATCTTACTACAATTCCCTTGTCGCATCTTACATGATAGGTTTTAGGTTATGAAAAGACACATTATTTTTAACGCACTTCTTGTGTTCTCCTTTTTAAATGCCTGTGATCAGGAGGAACTAACTCCGAGAACCAATCCCCGGTTTAGTATAGCCTATATCCAAGAATTGGATGATAGTGGAGCTGAATTTGTTTCCAATATTTACGATTTTGGAAGCGATGAAATCACAGAATATGGCTTCTTATATAGCCTTAATAGCTATCCTACCTTAAGCAATTCTGAGATAATTTCACAGCAAGGAAAACCTGAAAAAGAGTTTACCTTAAAAGCTAAGCATTCCTTGGTAAAAGGTAAAGTTTATGCTGTGGTAGCCTATATTCAAACTACCTCAGAAAGAGTTTATTCAGAACCATTTGGATTTGTAAGTCAGGGGGCTCCAGGTTTTATATTTGAAAGATTCGAATATAAAACACCTGTTTTTCACGGAGACACCATCACTGTATGGGGCAGTAACATGAGTCAACTCCATGAAAGTTACGCTGTGAATTTCCAAGACAAAGAAGCCAAAATTGTCAATATTGAAGAAAACTCATTCAAATTTATTGTTCCTGAATTTTCTAATTTCAATAATGGGGAAATTGGTCCTGATTCTTTTAACATTACTCTTCAGGTTTTGGATAAAAAGCTAGACATGAATGTAATTTTTCCTTTCCAAAATGCTGAATTCGAAGAAAGAGACACTCAATTTATCGATTATGGAGGCAGTGTTGAAATACTTGGCAAGTATTTGCAAGACATAAATTTGAAAATAGTTACTAGCCCAGATGTTCCGGAGAGAATTTACGGAAGCAATGTCACCATTCAATCTGCAGAAAACAATAAGATAGTATTTACACCCAACCCCAAATATGCAGGTATAAACAATAACCTGACCCTTGAAATTCGTGGCAAATTATACTCTATGGGGACTTATATCTTTGCTTTCAATCCACCAGAAATAAACTCCAATCAGCACCTTTTGATAAAACCATTTGAAAACTTCACAATAAAAGGTCATAATTTTAATACTGCCGCCACTAGAACTCATAAAGCTATTGTCAATGGACATCCAGTATCCTTAGAAGGATTTACTTCAGATGGTGAGTCTTTGACTTTTCGTATTGCTGATTTAGAAAGCTTTTACATGCGAACAAACAACGTGATGAAAATTAAAACTTTTGATCAGCTTTCTGAAGAGGCCATTACTTTTGAGTTTACAAATCCAGATTTTCCTTACATGCAGAATCCGTATGCATCTACTAAACCTTCACCAGATTGGAATTTGGGAAATATGGTAGGTTATGGGGAAAAAGGTTATTTCTTAGGCAATCATAATATTTTTGAATTTGATATTGATCAGAAAATTGTGGATTTAATTCACCAATTACCAAATGAAATCAGCCAACTTCAGTTTACATTTGGAGTATTATATGGTGAAAAATGGTATATAGGTGGTGGAGTCAATGCTATTAACAGTACTGTAAACCAATCCCTTTTTGTTTTTAATTTGCGAACAAAAGAATTAAGAAGGCTTCCTGATCTTCCTTTTTACGAAAAGGAATCCGTACTGGCACACGCCTTTAACGGTTTTCTTTATTTTGAGGGTGGTATCGTCATGAAAACTGGTAACGATCATAAAAATAGGTACAAATTTAATTTACAAACAGAAGAATGGATCAGGTTACCAGACAAAGAATTTGGTCGCGAATATATAGGACGAACCATTGCTTTTGAGCACAAAGAAAAACAATTTGCATTAGGGGACCCCGATGGAAGTATAAACGGAAATTTTGGGCTTTTTGAATTTGACCCTATTAAAGAACGCTGGAAATTAATTAAACAATTTGAGGGATTGAACTATTCAGGCATAAAAACTGACCAAGTTTTTGTAATTGGAAATAACGCATATTTGTTAGGAAGCAGTATGCATGTTCTGAATCTGGAAAATTACGAGATTCGATTTGTCACCAATTTTACTTTTTCGGATTTACTAAATTATAATTTTTACCGAAATATGGCATTCATGAGTAAAGGGAATATATATATTTTAGACCGTTACAGTCACCTTTGGGAGATTGACTTAGAAAAATTGAAATATTGATAAGAATAAAATGGGGCATTAAATTGAAGCCCCTCTTCTTTTAATAAAACCCAAAATCATAGGACTAAATATTGGCGCAAAATTCTTAAATTAAATTTTGGTTCGTGAAAAGCAGGTATGCGCTATTTTATGGACAAAAAACCTTGATAATACCAGCACAAAATCTCAGGGCGAATTAGTCAATATTGAATCACGTGAAAATCAGATCCCCTATGAAATTAAGCATTCTATCAATCCTTTTCTTATTTGTTACAAACGCATTTGCTCAAAACGACCCAACATGGGACAATACCCAGATTGAAAACTGGCCGGAGGAATGTTCGAGAATAATGATTCCATCCACCTTAGATGGGGAAAATCAACCTGCGATTTTTTACCCTGCAAAGCAAAAAAATCGACCTTTGATTGTCAGCCTACATACATGGAGCGCCAATTACGAACAGGAAGACGTACTGGTAGATGAGAGCATAAAGAAGGATTACAACTACATTCATCCTGATTTTAGAGGGCCAAACAAAAATTTTAAAGCTTGTGGTAGTGAATATGTAATTCAGGACATCGAAGATGCCATAACCTATGCGATAGAAAATGGCAATGCAGACCCTAACAATATTCATGTAATCGGCACAAGCGGAGGCGGATATGCCACCTTGCTTACCTATATGAACACCAATTATCCCGTAAAGACCTTTTCGGCTTGGGTACCCTTGTCGGATTTAAAAAAGTGGTATTACGAGTCAGAAGGCAGAGGAAACAAATATTCAATTGACATTGCCGCTTCAACTGTTAAGGAGGAAGATTTTGATAGGGAAAACTATTATTTAGGTGAGGAAGAAGCTGAAAAACGTTCTCCGATTTACATGAAAACGCCTGTAGAAAAACGCAAAAACAGCAAACTCTATATTTATGCTGGCATTCATGATGGGTATACCGGATCAGTCCCAATTACTCAATCTTTGGATTTTTACAATAAGGTAGTTGCTGATTTTGACGCCCAGGAGAAAAAGGAAATTATTCCTCAGGAAGACATTATAGAAATGCTCGCTTCCAGAAATTTTGTAGCCGCTGACAAAGACAGTATTGCTGACAGGCTAATTCATTATCAAAAAGCCTACAAGGATTTGGTTAAACTTACCATTTTTGAAGGTACGCATGAGTGCCTTACGAGTGTGGCTTTAGATCAGGTAGCAACAGAAAAAGTGCTGGTAATTGGAGACTCGAATGGCGCCAAAGAAAATGGATGGGTGGACCAATTGAAGAAGACGTATTTCGAGGATTTGGTGTACAACACCTGCATCTCCGGTAACACCATCGGTTTCAATAACAATGGTCAGGAAAAGCTCAACACATTACTTAATGTAGACCGGTACATGAATGAGGCAGACCAAAATTTACATGGCCTGGACAAGGTGGTGATCATGCTCGGAACCAACGATTGTAAAGCAGTCTTTGCGCCGAGAAAGGAAGAGATTCCAGCCAATATGGCCATGCTACTGAAGAAGATAAAGGCCCACCCTGTTTATGTCAAATACCAACCGGGAATTTATGTGATTTCACCTCCACCCTGTGGGGAAGATGCTATTATGAAAGAAAAATACCATGGTTCTTCTGAAAGAGTAAAATGGTTGATTCCTGAATTTGAAAAAGTAGCCACATTAAATGGCAGTAAATACATTGATATTCATACCACTTTGTCACCTCAATGGGCTTCGTTAGCAAAAGATGGCATTCATCCTGAAGAAGAAGGTCAGATGATGATGTCTAAAATGATAGCCGAGCAAATGAATTAAACCCGAAACATTACATTTCGCTGTTTCGAAACGCTTTAGCCCAAAAAACCAATGAAACCTTTCAATGCCATTATAATACTTCTCCTCTTTTTATTCCTTGGTTCCTGTGTTCAGGAGGTGAAATACAGCGAAAAGAAACCTGCCTTTGTTACTGGGAAAATACACCAATACAATGGCGAAAATTCCGCCTTAAGTTTGATTTATTCACAACCTGGCGTAAACGAGTCCACTGAATTAATCAAAATTGACAGTACTGGGAACTTCAGCTTTACTATTGAGGGACATCTTCCATTGGACGCCATGCTATTGGAGCAAAACACTTTTGCAAACATCTATTTTATTTATCATCCAGGAGATAGCGTTCACCTGGAATTTGAAGCAAAAGACAAGGGAATGGCACTTCTTAAAACTGTTAAATACAGTGGAAGTCGAGCGGAAACCAACAACAGCATCAGCGATTTTCAAGTTTTGCGGGAAACGCAAAATTTAGGCTATGCGGCCATTGACAAGGCCATTGCTTATAAGAAAAATGCAACAGATTTTATTCTTGAGATGGATGGGCTTAAGGAAAGACAATTAAAACTATACTCTTCATTCATTAAAGAATCCACTCCAAATGAGGAGGCGAAAAACTGGATAGCCCTGTATGCTTTGGAATCCTACTATCATTTTTTAGATGAATACAGCTGGAACCACCAAGATCTTCCGGAAGCTTATTTTGACTACAACTATGAAATTCTTCCGCTTTCCGAAGACAAATTAGTAAGCTGGCATGTTCTTGAAAAAAGAATCACAAGCAGTCTACAGGCAGATTTATTTTCAAAATTCGCAAAGCAATATCCTGGTATTGATTTAATACCAGCTTTAACTGACAAAACATCAAAATCAGATTCCTCTTTTGTCCAATTTGCAAGTGAAATGTATACAGACAATTTACTTCTTCAATTAAGCCTAAGTAGTTTGTATAAAAGTTTGTTCAGTATCAATTCATTGGAAAGTTATCAAAGAAATCAGGTTGCCCTCGAGAAAACATTGACCGCCCCATATATTATAAACCCACTTCAGGAAACTTATAACAAAACCCAAGAGACCCTAAACAACCCGGAAGAAAGAACCGCCTTAGTATTGAAAGAAATGATAGGCAGTCCTATAGAGGAAACCTTTAAAACGATTCTTGAAGAAAATAAAGGGAAAGTAATTTTCTTGGATTTCTGGGCAACCTGGTGCAAACCATGTATTGAAGAAATGCCAGATTCAAAGCTGTTATTATCAAAATTCGGCCAACAAGGAGTCGCTTTTGTGTACGTTTGCACAGATGAAAATAAAGAAAAAAGAGATAACCTTTTGTCAACCTTCGGTCTGGAAAGCGGCCAACACTACCAACTTGATAGCAAGCAAGCTCAATCTTTGTTTGATGTCTTCCAGTTTAATGGGATCCCTTACCATATGCTAATTGACAAAAAAGGGTCAATTATTGAACGTGGAAATCATCTTAGCCCAAGCATGAAATCGACCGAAGAAAAAATAGTAGCATTACTGAATAAATCATAATTCAGTAGGAGGTCCTTAGTCAACTTTAACCTTATTCGATACCTCACTAACTAGTTAAACCCAGTAAATTGGTAACGATATAGCCATGGAAAAATAGAATTATAATGGAAAAAACCAGAAAATCGGCTATAGAAATTAGCAAAGAAGAGTTTCGGGAAATTGGACATCAATTAATTGATGACATAGCTGATTTCATTGATTCAATCGATGAAAAACCAGTCACCCCAAATGAAAGCCTCGGCCAATTACAAAACATATTGGAGGATTCCGGCTTGCCCGAAAACGGAAAACCTGCAGCTGCCTTGGTGGCCAAAGCCTCTGAATTACTATTCAACCATTCTTTACTAAATGGGCACCCCAAATTTTTCGGATACATTACTTCTTCAGCTACGCCAATAGGCGCATTGGCTGATTTACTCGCCGCCTCAGTCAACCCTAATGTTGGCGCACATATCCTAAGCCCTATTGCCTCTGAGATTGAAAAACAAACCATCAGGTGGTTAGCAGAATTCATAGGTGTTTCTCCAAAATATGGTGGCTTATTGGTTAGTGGTGGCAATATGGCAAATTTCACTGCATTCTTAGCCGCAAGAACAGCGAAAGCACCGAAGACTGTCAAAGAAGATGGGCTAGGCAACACATCCAAAAAATTAACCGTTTATTGTTCGAATACCACCCATACCTGGGTTGAAAAAGCAGCCATTTTATTTGGGCTGGGCACTAATTCAATCCGATGGATTTCCACAAATGCTTGCAATAAAATGGACACGATGGTTTTAGAAGCCACAATTTCAGCGGATTTGAAAAAGAATTGTCAACCCATAATGGTAATTGGCACAGCCGGTGACGTAAGCACTGGCGTGGTAGATAATTTGGATGCTATAGCTGCTGTTTGCAAAAAACATGACCTGTGGTTCCATATTGATGGTGCGTATGGTGTACCTGCTGCGGTTGTCCCTCAATTCAAGCATTTATTTGAAGGAATTAAAGAGGCCGACTCTATTGCTTTAGATCCACACAAATGGTTGTATAGTCCTCTTGAGGCTGGATGTACATTGGTGAAGAACCCACAGCATTTAATTGACACTTATAGTTCACATCCTGAATACTATAACTTCAGCAATGGTGTAGAGGAAAAAACGCAAAATTTCTATGAATACGGACTTCAAAACTCCCGTGGTTTTAGGGCGCTAAAAGTTTGGCTAGCCTTGCAACAAATCGGCCGAAGTGGTTATGAAACATTGATTCGTGAAGACATTGAACTATCCCAAATGTTATTTGATTTGGCTGAAAAACATCCTGAATTGGAAGCTATTTCGCAGAATTTAAGCATAGCTACCTTTAGGTATGTCCCACTTAACGATGGCAGAAATCAGGATTACCTGAACAAACTGAATGAAGATTTATTGAATGAATTACAGGCTGGCGGAGAGGTTTTTCTATCCAATGCCATTGTTAACAAAAAATACTGCTTGAGGGCATGTATTGTCAATTTCAGAACCTCCCAAAAGGACATTGAAGAAATCATTGAAATAATAACCCAATCGGGAAGAAGGGTTCATTTAAAACGATCTCAAAAAGAACAGGATTAATTAAAAAGGTTACTATCGGGAAAATGAAAAACCCATACAACACTTTTTTCAAAATTAAATTCAACCTAAATTCAGTCATTTCATTTCTCATTTTGAAGAATCTTTTTTTTATCGACTGTCATTCTTTACAACCATAATGCTACTTCCCTAAATGCTACAATGTCGTCTAAATGTCGTAAATATGTAGTTGAATTACCTTCTAAATTCTTTCATCTTTGCATGTATAAATAAAACGGCACATGACAATTGGAGAACGCATAAAGGAACTAAGGACTCAAAGGGGGATTACCCAGGAAATTCTTGCCGAAAAAACTGGAATTACCACCCGCTCAATTCAAAGAATTGAAAATGGAGAGGTGACTCCTCGTTCTCATAGTTTATATAAAATATCAAAGGCACTTGACACATCGTTTGAAGCGTTTACAACTGATAGCGAAATCCCTTCAAAGACCAATGTGATCTGGCTTGTGGTGTTACATATTAGCGCGTTGCTTTATTTCGTTATTCCAACCCTTGTCATTTATGGATTGAAAAAACACGCTGTACCAGACATGAATTCCCATGCGGTTGATGTTATCAACTTCCAACTCAATTTGTTGATGATCATGGTTCCCTGCGGAATTTTTGCAGTTTTTATAATCCCAGTTCCAATCCTGATATTAACTGCTATCGTTGGTAGTTTAGTCATTTTAGTGAATAGTATACGTGTGGCTCTAAATAGTCCATACAGGTACCCATTAATCTACCCATTTATCAAAAAACTTTGAGCCCCATAGTCATGGCCCTTTACTTTTTAATTTTTGTGTTGCTCATCGCTAAAGTAGAAAAGAGTAAATCAAACAAAGTTAGGTGAGTTTTCTGTCATGACAATCATTAATTGGCTATGGTTAGCTTCCTGGCAATTCTTTTAAATTTGTCGTCCCCTCAAATCCTCATTGCGCTATATTATATTTGATTGTGAGACTTTTGTGATATATTTTTTTCAATATTGTAAAATGGGTGACAAAAAAATACTTCTAATTGAAGACGATAAAGACATTGCTGAGCTAGTGGTTTTACATTTAAGTAATGTGGGCTTTGCAGTGGAAAGCGTCAATACCTTTGCCAAAGGAATGGATTGTGCACTTAACAATCAGTACTTGCTTATTCTTTTAGATTTGATGTTGCCAGATGGGGATGGATTAGACATCTGCCGGAAATTAAGAATGGAGAAAATACAAACGCCCATTGTTATGCTTACAGCCAAAGCCGAAGAAATTGATAAGGTTTTGGGTCTGGAGTCTGGCGCAGATGACTATATAGGCAAACCTTTTAGTATCAGAGAATTTATTGCAAGGGTAAAAGCAATCATACGCCGTAGCTCGATATCCATCATCGAAAATGAAACCGAAGTGTTTCATTTTGATAATTTAAAGATCAATATATTTAAGCGTAAGGTTACCCTCGATGACAAAATCATTGAGCTCACAAAAAAGGAATTTGAACTCCTCTACTTCTTGGCAAAAAACAAGGGTGTAACCTATACCAGAGAAAAGCTTTTGAACATTATTTGGGGTTATGAATACGCAGGATATGACCACACTGTAAATTCTCATATCAACCGCCTTCGTGCAAAAATTGAAGACAGCCCTAACAAACCCAAATTCATTATAACAGCTTGGGGTGTTGGCTATAAATTTAACGATGAAATATAGCGTTTATGAAAAATATATTCAACAGTTTGTTTTGGCGCCTTTCGTTTTTTTTCCTCTTTTTCTTATTAATAATTTCAGGAGTTTTTATCTATATCACACACAATTCCTCAATTATCTACTCGCAGGAAACCTCCCAGAAATTAAACAGACCACTTGCTGAAAGGGTGGCAAAATTCACCCAACCATTCGTTAACGGCTCATTAAATGACGTGGATGTAGAGGAGATGTTCCACAATGTCATGGTACTTAATCCTTCTGTAGAAGTGTATCTATTGGATGAATCCGGGAAAATCCTCAGCTATTACGCCCCTTTTGGAGAAGTAAAACTCGAACGTTTAAATTTGGTTCCCATTCACCAATTTATTGACAATAAGGAAGAATTCATAAAAGGTGAAGACCCCAGAAATCCAGGTGTTCATAAGATTTTTTCTGCGGCCAGCATTATAAATGATGGCAAGCAAGTGGGTTATATCTATATCATTTTGGCAAGCGAAGAATACACCAGTGTCACGGACATGTTGGCCCATAATTATCAAATTAAGCTGGCTACCAAAGCTGTCCTAATTACCCTCTTCTCCGCAATTATTATCGGGTTTTTTGTGATTTGGTACCTCACAAAAAACATCAATAAAATTAGTGCTGCAGTAAACCGATTTAAACATGGTGATTTGAGCTCACGTATCCATTTGAAATCAAAAGGTGAATTGTCTGTACTCGCCAATAATATTGATTCAATGGCAGACACCATAGTAAGTAATATCAATGAAATCAGATCCGTAGAAAAACTGAGGAAGGAGTTGATTTCTAATATTTCTCATGACTTAAGGACTCCATTGACTTCGATACAAGGTTATGCCGAAACGCTGGTATTACTGGAAGAAAAGTTAGACAAGAAGACTAAAATCAAATATTTAGACACCATCCTTTCCAGCACCCAGCGGTTAAAGAAAATGGTTGATGATTTATTTGAAATATCAAAATTAGAAGCAAGTCAGGTTGAAACCAAGAGAGAAAATTTTTCCATAAATGAATTGCTTTCTGACATGGTCATGAAATACAACCTAATAGCAAAAAGCAAATCCATTGATTTTAAAATTCAAATGCTGGAAGAGAATGTCCTGGTGTTTGCAGACATTGCTTTAATGGAACGTGTTTTTCAAAACCTTTTGGACAATGCACTAAACCACACCAATGAAGGCGGAACAGTACTTATTGCCATTAAAAACAAGACTAAGGATTCAATTGAAATAATGATAAAAGATACTGGCGTAGGAATTTCTTCTGAAGAATTGCCTTACATTTTTGACAGGTACAAAAAAGGAAAATCCAATAATCAAGATGGAACAGGCTTGGGACTAGCCATTGTTAAAAAGATATTGGATTTGCACAAACAAGACATCAAAGTAGAAAGTGAATTGAATGTTGGTACTTCCTTTTCTTTTAACCTACCGGTACATTCATAAAAGTTGACTCTTTTGTGATCTTTTCGTGATACCATCTTGCTTAATTTGATACAGTTAATCATTAAACTTTATCAAGATGAGACAAGCCCAGTTCTTACCAAAGTCCTTATTCGCTGGCTCGAATCTGTTTGCACAAAACAGCATAACAACCTTCCTAAGTAAGGGAATTAGCGATTCTCAATATCGTAACCGAAGCAATTTTCTCAGCTAATACCCTTGACTTCAATGCCAAAGGTGTGCCTGCCTGTAAGCAGCTTATAAAAGGATTCATATGCCAAAAAAGGTATTGACCTTTTGATCCCCGAAATGAAGAAATAAATCTTCAAGTCGACCATAACTGAATTGGCTTTAAAACAAAAAACATGTATAACCTAAAACCAAATACCATGAAAAATGTAAAATTATTTAGCTTGCTCGCATTTATGGGGTCAATATTATTGCTTAATGGATGCAATGAAGATGATTCGGAAATGCCAAAAAAAACGAGCAGTGAATTCACGGTAACAATTGAGAATGTGTTTGAAGCGAAAGATTATTTTAATACCGGACAAACCGGACTAATTACACCTGGTAATTCTGAATCATTTACCTTCAATGCTGGTAAAGGACAATCTTTGAGTTTTGCTACTATGCTTGTCGAATCCAATGATTTGTTCTATGCGCCTGATGAAATGGGTATTGCCTTGTATGATGACAATGGGGAAGCCCTAACTGGTGATGTGAGCGCCATGATATCATTATGGGATGCCGGAACCGAAGTCAACGAAGCGCCTGGAATGGGAGTCAATCAACCCTTGCGACAAAGTGCCGCAAATACAGGTACGGCTGAAAACAATCCAGTTAAAATGGTAGACGATGGTTTTACCTATCCTGCCTCCAATGACGTCCTAATGGTGGACATTGAACATGACGGTGGTACGATGTTTACCGTAACCCTAAGTAATGTATCCAATAATTCAACCTTGACTTCACCTTTGGCACCAGGTGTTTGGGTAATACATTCCAGCGATCAAATGCCAATTTTCACAGATGGTACAATAGCAATGGAAGGTTTAGAGCCTTTGGCTGAAGATGGATCAAATACCTTGTTAAATACTAATCTAGTTGCTATGTCTGGTTTTTTCTCTCCATACGCTCCAGGGGCTTTTTCGGTGGGAACTGAGAACATGGTTTTTATGACTGGACAGTCAGCAAGCTCCGCGTTGGAAAATTTGGCTGAAGATGGCGACGCTTCCGGATTTTCAAATGTGTTCAACATTCCTGTTGGCGCAGCCTCTGCTGGTCCATTGCTTCCTGGTAATTCTTACTCATTCACTTTTACTGCAGAACAAGGGGACAAACTATCCTTCGCTACCATGCTTGTACAATCCAACGACTGGTTTATTGGATCTGATAACCTCGAATTATTTTCCAATGGGACAGCTTTATCAGGTGACGTTACCAGCAAGATCCATTTATTCGATGCGGGAACTGAAATTGACGAATATGCAGGTGCCGGCAACAATCAACCTTTTCGCCAAGCGGCAACCAACACCGGCATTGACGAGGGTGCAATGGTAAGCATTGAAACAAATTCCTCTTCTAATCTTCCGCAAATAAGCGACATGGTAAAAGTTACCATAACAGCAATGTAAAATAATCTTCATTTAAAATAGGGAGGCCTGTTGGTAATAATCTTTGAATTATTATCAACAGGCCTCTTTTAAGTATAGACTTTCTTCCTACTTATAAAACAACCATAAATGAGCTTATGCCCTAATTAATAATTACGAGAATACCTACACTGGAAATTATCAAAAAAAATACCTCAGGCCTACTTAAGTATTGGATGAACTACTATAGAATTTAACGAGACAAATGAAATTTTTATCACTAATACGTTAATAATTTAAATTATTACTAAATATATCCATATATATGGTGTTATTTGTTCTGTCAAATTGTATATAAAAATATAGAAAACGCCTTATTTATAACTGATCGTAATTATGCATGCTTCTGAAAAACAAATAGGTTTTATAGCTGCTAATCACATACCCGCGTTGTTAGCCTACTGGGATAAGAATGAAATATGCCGATTTGCAAACGCTGCGTATTTGAAATGGTATGGAAAACCTGAGGAAGATATAATCGACAAAATATCTAAGAAGGAACTGTTGGGCTCAAAATATGAATGTCATTTCCCTTTTATAAGAGAGGCACTCAAAGGCAATATGCAAAGTTTTGACCTCAAGACAAGGACGCTAAATGATAAATTAAGCCATTCCCAGGTTACTTATACACCCTATATCGAAAAGGGTGAAGTCCTTGGTTTTACAGCACATATTACAGAAAAGACCTCCCTAGAACCCATAAATGTCCCAAATTCTAAAACTGAAAAACTTTTAAAGGACTTTTTGGAATCGGCCCCAGACGCCATTGTAATAGTGGACAGTTCTGGAACAATACAACTGGTAAATCAATAGGCTGAAAACATATTTGGTTACTCAAAACTTGAAATGCTTGGAAAAGAAATAACATTATTATTTCCAGAAAGTCATAGGGAAAAGCACAAAGGCCATGTTGAAAAATTCTTCAATTCTTCCGCAATCAGACCAATGGGCAAAGACTTGAAATTGTATGGTAGGAGAAAGAAGGGAGAAAAGTTTCGAATCGAAGTAAGCCTAAGTTCTACTAATTCAGAAGATGGCATTCTTGTAATGGCTGCTGTCAGAGACATTACATCTATTAAAAGTGCGGAAATAAATTTAAACACATTAAATGAAGAACAAAAAGCTATCCTTAATTCTGGGTCAGTATCCATCATAGGTACTGACAAGGAGGGTATAATCACCCATTTCAATCGGGGTGCTGAAAAGATGCTGCAGTATTCCGCCTCAGAAATAATTGGAAAGAAAACACCGGATTTTTTTCACTTAGAGGAAGAACTCGTAAAACGGGGAAAGGAACTGTCAACTCAATTGGGCCGGCAGGTAAGCGGCTTTGAAGTTTTTGTAGAAACCTCAAATCTTGGTGACCAAGGTACCAATGAATGGACCTTTATCAGAAAAGATGGGCAAAAGCTTATTGTACTTTTAACCTTAACTCCCCTGAAGAATCATCAAGGAGAAACAATTGGCACGTTAGGGATAGCAACAGACATAAATGAGCGAGTAGAAAATCAACTAAAACTAAAAGAAGCCAAAGAAAATTTAGAAATACTGACAGAAAAACTTACTTCTCAAAATATGCAACTCGCCAACTTTGCCCACATTACTTCTCATAACTTACGGGCTCCTGTGAGCAATCTTAATTCCCTTCTTCAATTTTATCACAGCAGTGAAGGGCAGGAGATAAAAAGTACCGTCATAGATAATTTCGAAACTGTTTGTAAACACCTAACGAATACGCTAGATAATTTAGTAGGGTTGTTAAAAATCCAGGAAGAAGGTTCTAAAAAAATTGAAATTATAAATTTTGATGAGGTACTTGGTAAAACCAAAGAAATGCTTGTTGGTCATATAATGGAGTCGGAGGCACAAATAATTGCTGATTTTTCAAAGGCTCCAAAAATTACATACAACCGTATTTTTTTAGAAAGCATTTTTCTAAATCTGGTAGGTAATGCTATAAAATACCGTTCAGCCGACAGAACCCCAATTATTAAACTTGAAACAGACATTGACCATAACCGAATTCTATTTACAATAACCGACAATGGCTTGGGTATTGACTTAAAGAAACACAGCAAAAACTTATTTGGGCTTCACAAAACATTCCATGAAAATACCGAAGCAAAAGGCATAGGTTTATTCCTAACCAAAAATCATATTGAGGCAATGGGTGGACGAATTTTTGTGATAAGCGAAGTTGGAAAAGGAACAACCTTCACTGTCAAGTTTTAGCCATGGCCATTTATTTTTTTGCTGGATAGACTTACTGTGAAACACAATTGTATCATTCCAACTAACTCAGGCTTCTATTGGCATAAGTTTGCCAATGTAATAACACTGGCCTTTTGTAAGATTCTTACTGTTGGAATGGTATTCGATATGAGGTTTAAGTTGAGTCTTAAATTCTACTAACTTTTATTTATTTTGTGCTTGGCTAAAATTTGCAAAGCAAAAAGATAAAACAACAATAAGGCTGGTTTTAAATAAGCACAAATCTACTGCAGAACGAGAGAGCCCATTTATTGTTTTTTAACAAATGCTATAACTTTTTATGGATAAGTCAGTTTTCATGTAGATAATCACTAAATTAATACAGCCATATTTATTTAACTAGTTGATTTTTATATTATACTATAATTAACGTCCTATTTAAACAGACTTCCATTATGCATGCTTCTAGTAAACAAATAGGCATAAAAGCGGCTAATCAAATTAACGCATTATTAGCCTATTGGGACAAGAATGAAATATGTCGGTTTGCCAATGCGGCCTATTTGGAATGGTATGGAAAGTCTCAAGAAGAGATGGTAGACAAAATGTCTAAGAGGGAATTATTGGGAACAATGTATACAGAGCATACTTCTTTTATAAAGGAAGTACTCAAGGGCAAGGAACAAAGTTTTGACCTGGAGATAAAGACACCAAATGGTGAATTGCGCCACTCTCATGCTAATTATATCCCAGACATAGAAAATGGTGTAGTCCTTGGATTTACTGCACACATTACTAAAATAAAAACTAGAAAGCACTTAGAAGTCTCTAAGACTAAGTCTGAGAAGCTATTGAAAAACCTGCTGGAATCCGCACCTGATGCTATGGTAATAGTGGATAGTACTGGAACAATCCAATTGGTTAATCTACAAGCTGAAAATATATTTGGCTACACAAAAATGGAGATGTTGGGAAAGGAAATAGAATTGCTAATTCCTGGTGGACACAGAATTAAGCACAAAGGTCATATTGAAAAATATTTTGATTCTGCCACTATCAGGCCAATGGGTAAAAATCTGAAATTGTTTGGTAAACGAAAGAATGGAGAAAATTTTCGCGTTGAAATAAGCTTGAGTCCCACCAAAACAGAAGATGGTATTCTTGTAATGGCTGCTATTCGGGACATTACAGATAGGGTAAAAATGGAAACAGAATTGGCTGAAAGCAATAAGCGAAACAGCATTTTTGTTCAACAAGCCCCTAATGCAATTGCCATGTTTGATAAGGAAATGCGCTATATGGCCGCCTCTATGAAATGGATGCAAGATTATGGATTAGAGGGTAAGGATATTATTGGTCAATCGCACTATGCTATTTTTCCAGAGATAGGCGAGGAATGGAAACAGAAACATAAACGCTGCTTAAAGGGAGAAATTAATCAATGTGCTGAAGCTCCTTTTGATCGTGCCGACGGCTCGAGGCAATGGATTACATGGGACGTTCGCCCATGGTATGTTTCAGAAGGCGAAATAGGTGGTCTCCTTATTTACACCGCAGACATTACAGCTCTGAAAAAGAAAGAACAGGAAAAACAACGGATTGAAGAAATATTAGAAAGGACAAATGCCATCGCGCGGATTGGAACATGGGAGATGGATATTAATCAGAAAAAATTAATATGGAGTAAAATTACACGGGAGATACATGAGGTATCTAATGATTTTGAACCTGACTTACCAATTGGCATCAGCTTTTATAAAGAAGGGGAAAGCCGGGATAAAATATCAAAAGCTGCTTCAGAAGCAATTAACAAAGGCACTCCATTTGATTTGGAACTTGAACTGCTGACTGCAAAAGGGAATTCAGTATGGGTTCGCGTCATAGGACAGGCAGAACTGCTTAACGGAAAGTGCCAACGCATTTATGGCATTTTCCAGGACATTACCAAAATCAAAAAAGCCGAAATAAGTTTAAACCGTTTAAACGAAGAATTAAAAGCACTCCTTAACGCTGAATCAGTTTCTATCATTGGCACAGACACAGAGGGGCTAATTACAAATTTCAATCGAGGTGCAGAGAAAATGCTTCAGTATTCTGGAACAGAAATGATAGGAAAGAAGTCACCAGCAATTTTTCATGTCAAAGAAGAAATAGAAAAACTTGGTGCCGAATTGTCAGCTCATCTGGGCCGACCAATAACTGGCTTCGAAATTTTTGTAGAATGCGCTAAAAACAAAGCGTTCAATACACGTGAATGGACCTATATCAGAAAAGATGGATCAAAATTTTTCGTCCTTCTTGTGACAACACCACTAAGAGATCATCAAGGAGAAATATATGGTTTCCTAGGAATAGCTACAGACATAAATGAACGCGTAGAAAATCAGCTAAAAATAAAGGAGGCCAAAGAAAATTCAGAAGTATTGGCAGAGAAACTTTCTGCTCAAAATACGCAACTCGCAAACTTTGCACACATTGCCTCTCATAACTTACGCGCTCCAGTTAGTAATCTAAATGCCCTGCTTAAATTTTATCATTCAAGCGAAGGACAAGGGATGAAAGAAGAAATTATTGGCAATTTTGAGACAGTTAGCAAACACTTGTCCACCACCCTTCACAGCTTAGTTGAAACACTAAAGATTCAGGATGAAGGTTCTAAAAATTTGGAAATCATGCATTTTGATGATATACTTGATAAAATCAAAGAAATTCTAGTCGCCCATATTAGGGAGTCAAGAGTCCAAATATTGGCTGATTTTTCAAAAGCGCCCAAAATTACATACAATCGCGTTTTTCTTGAAAGCATCTTCCTTAACTTAGTGGGAAATGCAATCAAATATCGCTCACCTGATAGGCTTCCAATTATTAAATTAGAAACTGACATTAACTATAACCGAATCCTATTTACGATAGCTGACAATGGCTTAGGCTTAGACCTGGCCAAACACGGCAATAAATTGTTTGGTCTTCACAAAACATTTCACAATCATGCGGAGGCAAAAGGGGTAGGATTATTCTTGACAAAAAAACACATTGATGCAATGGGAGGAACAATCTCTGTAAAAAGTAAAGTTGGGGAAGGCACCACCTTCACTGTAAAATTTTAGCAATTGTCATTTATAGATTTGCGGTTTTCATTGGTTTAAGTAAAATATTATAAACTAATTCACCCTTAGTGTTGTATTCCATTTAAAGCTCAAATTCGACACACAGCTAATTATTTTGGCTTTAAATAAAATTCACAATATAAACAGATAAAAAATCCATAACTTTGTCATCATTTGAAAACACAATCAAAGAATTTAAAGTATTTCTAAAACTTTTAATCACTAAATCAGTTTTCATGTAGGTTATCATTATCTTAACCTTTCTATTTTGTATTCTTTTACTTATTAATTTGTGGGTTTTACTATAAATTAAATTTTTATTTAACCAGATTTTTATATGCATGCTTCTAGTAAACAAATTGGCTTAAAAGCTGCTAATCAAATCCCTGCTTTGTTGGCTTATTGGGACAAAAATGAAATATGTCGATTTGCCAATACCGCTTATTTGGATTGGTATGGAAAATCTCAGGAGGAGATGATAGATCATATGTCAAAGAGGGAACTTTTAGGAGCCATGTACTCAATGCATATCCCTTATATAAAAGAAGTTCTTAAGGGCAATAAACAAAATTTTGACTTAGAAATTAGCACTCCTAATGGAGAATTGAGACATTCACATGCTACTTATACTCCCGATGTAGAAAACGGTGAAATACTTGGATTCACAGCACATATTACTGATATAACCGCCAGAAAAAAAATAGAGTTTTCTTATATCAAGTCCGAGCGGCTTTTAAAAAATCTTCTGGAATCTGCACCAGATGCCATAGTGATCGTTGACAGTTCTGGAACGATTCAAATGGTAAACCAGCAAGCTGAAAACATATTTGGCTATACAAAATCTGAAATGCTGGGAAAAGAAATTGAGTTATTAATCCCAGGGGCACAAAAATCAAATCACAAAGCCCACATTAAAAATTACTTCCAATCCGCTACTATCAGGCAAATGGGAGAAGGCATAAAATTGTACGGTAATCGGAAAAATGGTAACAAGTTTCGCGTAGAGGTAAGCCTGAGTCCTACCCAAACAGAAGATGGAATTTTTGTAATGGCTGCTGTTAGAGACATTACGGATAGGGTCAGAATGGAAACAGAATTGGCAGAAAGCAATAAGCGTAATAGTATCTTTATTCAACAGGCCCCTAGTGCCATTGCCATGTTTGATAAAGAAATGCGCTACATGGCAGCCTCTCAGAAATGGATTGAAGATTATGGATTAGAAGGCAGGGACATTATTGGTGAATCTCATTATGAAATTTTTCCGGAAATTGGAGAGGAGTGGAAACAAAAACACCAACGGTGCTTAAAGGGTGAAATAAATAAATGCGCTGAAGCGCCCTTTGATCGGGCGGATGGTTCCAGGCAATGGTTAACATGGGATGTCCGTCCATGGTATGTAACAGAAGACAAAATTGGTGGTCTTCTCATGTATACTGCTGACATTACTAAAATTAAAGAAAAAGACCAGGAAAAACAGCGAATCGAAGAAATTTTAGAAAGAACCAATGAGATTGCTCGGATTGGAACCTGGGAAATGAATTTGGACCAAGGAGAAATATTATGGAGTAGAATTACCCGTGAGATACATGAAGCGGCTGATGATTTTGAGCCTGTACTGGCAACCGGCATTGAGTTTTATAAGAAGGGTGAAAGCCGGGATAAAATAACAAAGGCAGTTTCAGAAGCAATAGAAAAGGGCACTCCATTTGATTTAGAACTTGAACTGGTCACAGCAAAAGGCAATGCAGTATGGGTTCGTAGCATAGGGCAGGCTGCCATTGAAAATGGAAAATGCCAGCGACTCTATGGTATCTTTCAAGATATCAATACCATTAAAAAAGCAGAGATAGCCTTGAACCACGCCAATGAAGAATTAAATGTAATCTTAAACACTGATTCGGTATCTATAATTGGAACAGACACATCAGGTGTGATCACTCACTTTAATCGGGGTGCAGAGAAAATGCTCCAATATTCCGAACTGGATATGGTTGGAAAAACGACCCCACAAACTTTTCATGACATAAAAGAAATATTAAAGGTAGGAGAGGGATTGACAACCTTACTTGGACGACCAATAACTGGGTTTGAAATTTTTGCAGAATGCGCTAAAAATCCAGGATATAAAACTCGTGAATGGACTTATATTAGAAAAGATGGGTCTAAACTCATCGTCCTTCTGGTTGTTACGCCGCTAAGGAATCCTCAGGGAGAAATCTATGGTTATTTAGGCGTAGGTACTGACATAAATGAACGCGTAGAAAGTCAGCAAAAACTAAAAGAGGCAAAAGATAGCCTGGAAATCTTGACAGAAAAACTTACCTCTCAGAATACGCAACTCGCGAACTTTGCACATATCGCCTCTCATAACTTACGGGCTCCTGTGAGCAATCTGAATGCCCTTCTGCAGTTTTACAACAGTAGCCAAGATGCAGAAATGAAAAATGCAATCATGGGCAACTTCGAGAAAGTCAGTCAGCACCTGACTACCACACTTGACACCTTAGTAGAAACGCTAAAAATCCAGGATGAGGGTTCTAAAAATATGGAAATCATGCATTTTGATGAGGTTCTTGATAAAACCAAGGAAATATTAATTGCCCATATTATGGAGTCAAAAGTTCAAATTTCAGCTGATTTTTCAAAAGCACCCAAAATCACATTCAATCGCGTTTTTCTAGAAAGTATCTTTCTAAACCTGGTGGGCAATGCGATTAAATATCGCTCTCCAGACAGCATACCAACTATTAAATTGGAAACTGAATTTAGTTATAACCGTCTTGTACTTACCATTGCTGATAACGGCCTGGGAATAGACTTAAAGAAACACAGCAAAAATCTATTTGGTTTACACAAAACATTTCATAGACATCCTGAAGCAAAAGGCATTGGACTCTTCCTGACAAAAAATCACATTGAAGCAATGGGAGGAGCCATAACCGTCAGAAGTGAAGTTGGAAAAGGAACCACCTTTATCATAAAATTCTAAATAGTATTAAGTCACTTTAAGTTAGATTTAATTCGACTTTTTTCGCACCTGGAAATCGTTCTTTTGAATTTAATGGGAGATGAGTGGAATAATCCATATTAATCCCCCATAAAACCAGACTGCGAATCCTTTTTTGACCCAGTGTCCAAAAAAGGATTCGCAGTGATGATTTTAACTTTAAACCCAAAATATGCAATAGACCTTCTTTTACGTGATGAAATCACTCATTACGAGTCCTATTGCAAAATATAGGTTAAATCAGAATTTTTCGATTACCAAATCTCCACTACAATAGGTTTGTTAGGTTTTTGATTTCGTTCATTGCCCTATGGGATTCGCTCCTCTCATTCGCAATGGATTTCTTGTAGACATGAAAAACCATTCTAAAATAAAATAACATCGCTTTCAGATGGAAGGACATTATTAAATACTTCAGCCATAGTTGGGAGGAAGGGATAAATTGGATCTTCATCCAAGTATCCAATAGGGGTTGCACCTAATTTTGTGAATTCTAAAAACTTATAGGGTTGACTTTCCATATAAAGTCCATCTGAATATTCTAAAATCTTTTTACCCTCTTGGTTTGAGAGCACGTGCATATGCAAATGCGGGGCAAAAGAATTTCCTGAATTACCTAATCGCCCAAGTGGTTGCCCGGGGATTACCAGGTCTCCTATTTCCACTAAAATGGAATTGGTTTTCAAGTGAGAATAATTTCCAATTGTTCCATCGGCATGTTCAATATAGATCACATTACCAGTGGCATTGTTGATATCTGTTGGATAATCCAATTCAAATGGGGTTTGATTGTCTGGAATACCGTCTTTAGTAAAGATTACTTTCCCCTCTTTCGCTGCCAATATGGGTAGATCGTAACAGTGCCAGTCTTCAAGGTTTGAGCCGTCATTTACATAAGGCAACCCATCAACCAACATGGCATAATCAATGGCATAGCGCTGGGGATTATTCCCAAATAAATAACCCTCCTGCTCTTGGTTAAAAAGAGGTTCATTATAGGGGAACAAGGCTCTGGTGTGGTAAGAGTTGGCACCTGGAGCACCCTCCGCAAGCCATACTCCTTGTGGAACTGGAAAAGCAATGGTTATGGGATCTGGGTATTGTTGCTGCAGGTTTAGATTGAAGGTATGTTGTTTCGGATTGCCAGAAGCATCCTGGTACTGAAATTCGTGCACCAGTTCTTGATTCTGCCAGCCTGTTTGAGGGTACTCAAGCCATATGCTTGCCGTATTATTACCCTCCCTGCCACTAAAATCGGTATAGGACAGTAGCTTGTTGCTTTCATTATAAACATCCACTTTTTGGAGGCTTGGCGTTGTTATATGTAGCTCATAAACAAACCAGGTTCCACTTGTATTTATTACCTTAACAGGAGGAGAAGGAAGGGCTACATAAAGATCAGGTATTTTCTCCGGAGGATCTATAATCCTATTGCATGAGGAGATTACTATTACCGAAAAAATTAATAAGAGGTTAAATCTTTTGTTAAGCATTATCCGGATGTTTTTGGTTAGCGTATAAATATTGGCACCCAAAAGGGGTAATTGACATTTATTTCAGGATGAACCCTGTCTGGTCCAAGTTTAGCAAAGCGTAACTTTAGACCTAAAATACCAAAAGTTTTCAAATTCATTAAATAGATCCAAGATTTTTGCCCGAACCTATTGATCAAAGCAATCATTTCATTAGAAATGGGCTTTAGCCAAAATTTAGAGAACAAAAGGGTTTATTTATAATTATACTTTAACCAATGATTTGGATCCGGAAACCTTTGGCTTCGGAAGGCTCAGCCACCGGTAGGTAGGCTGGTCTAAGTTTAGCGAAGCGTAACTTAGACCTAAAATGCCGAAAGTTTTCAAATTCATTCAATAGCTCCGCTTTCCTCCCCCACAAATTGATTAATCAAACCACCTCAATAGGAAGGTGCTTTAGCCCATTTATCATTGGCAATTCCATTTCATCCGGCTTTAGCCGAAATTTGGAGGAGAGATGGGTGCTGGAAAAATAAACCATCAACCTAGATTCAGAGCTTAATTAATCTTTTTATTCTTGAAAGGTGAATAATGGGCTAAAGCCCCTAGATATGATATTACATTCTAACCCCCAGCTGAAGCTGGGGGCTATTGATATTTGGGTATCAATTCGATTGAAATTGGAACTTCGACTCCGGTGGCTTCGACAGGCTGGCTTCGACAAGCTCAGCCACCGTCAATGTGATCCATCCTGGTCCAAGTTTAGCGAAGTGTAACTTAGACCTAAAATGCCGAAAGTTTTCAAATTCATTCAATAGCTCCGCTTTCCTCCCACGCAAATTGATTAACGAAATCTGATCAATAGGAATGGGCTTTAGCCCATTTATCATTGGCAATTCCATTTCATCCGGCTTTAGCCGAAATTTAGAGGAGAGATGGGTGCTGGAAAAACAAACCATCTACCTAGGTTTTTAGAGCTTAATTAATCTTTTATTCTTGAAAGGTTAAGGTTGGGCTAAAGCCCCAAGATATGATATTACATTCCAATCCCCCAGCTGAAGCTGGGGGCTATTGATATCTGGGAATCAATTCGATTTGAAATTGGATACTTCGACTCCGCTGGCTTCGACAAGCTGGCTTCGACAAGCTCAGCCACCGTCAATGTGATCCATCCTGGTCCAAGTTTAGCGAAGTGTAACTTAGACCTAAAATGCCGAAAGTTTTCAAATTCATTCAATAGCTCCGCTTTCCTCCCACGCAAATTGATTAACGAAATCTGATCAATAGGAATGGGCTTTAGCCCATTTATAAAAGCCATACCATTTGACCCGGCTTTAGCCAAAATTTGGAGAGGAGTTGGGTGCTTAAAAATAAGGCATCAACCTAGGTTTAGGGTTAAATTAATTCTTATAACCTTGAAAGGTGAAGATTGGACTAAAGCCCCTAGATATGATATTACATTTTAATCCCCCAGCTGAAGCTGGGGGCTATTGAAATCTGGAAATCAATTGAATAAAACCAAAGAAAAACATAAAACCACTTGCTTTTTCATACTCCAAACGCTAAAAAGAAACATAAGGGGAAAAACCATTCTCCAGAGATATCTTCATGCCCATATTTCTGGACGATTAATTTTCATTGCTCTTAAATAGGAAAGAAATTGTCCTGCATGAACGGATTCGTGATATCCAATCCGTAGCAAATATTTTGCAAGATTTTTTTTATCTCCATTACCGGGATGGATGATTTCTGTTTCGTTTAATTCTCTATCTGAAAATTGTCGAACACTTTCCAAAAATGTATTTCTATAGGGTTCGGCAAATTCAAGTTCGTCGGTAAGGCTAATGAATGGTCGATTTTTCCAGGGGGTTGAATAATTTGCCATATCCCCTTTATTGATTATAATATTCCAGCCATAATCCGCTTCTAAAACATGCCTAATCATTCCAATAGCTGTCATTGCTTTATCGTCAGGCTTCCAATTGTAATGGCTTTTAGGAAGTCCTTTCCAAAGTTTGATGCTTTTTCTCCTTATTTCTGTAAAATTTAATATTATAAGTTCAGACTGGGTCATGTTCTTTCTGTCGTGAAGGTAGTTCAACCCGAAATATGCAATAGACATTCTATTACGTGCTGAAATCGCTTTAATATCAGCCACTTCGTTGCTGTTTTCAATTCTACCTGACGGTAGACAGGTTCATCATAGCGGTGCTATGCTAAAATCTCCAAACAGCCTGATTTTCTTGCGATTGCAACACTTCCCGTAAACACGGGACAGGCTATCACGAATCCTATTACATAATCCGGGTTCAACATTTCCGAGTAGAGTAGCGAATAGTTGTCTACTCTATATATACCTATAAAGATAATAAGAAGAAGTAAACTATCAGCGGCCCATTCATCAAAACGTACCCGGAAGGCACGGGGCCGGCAATGAAGTTTTCCATTATACGGCGTACCGATAGCCTTCTTTATTTGCTTTTCATATTAGAACAAACCTATAGCCCCATTTAGAATCAACATCTAAAGTAAACGGCTACTTCTATCACATTTGCCAACGGTATCCTAAGTGAAGGTTTTTTAACGAGCTCAATTCCGCAATCCTTCTTCGTGTTTCAATCTCACGCCTAATAACTATAAAAATTCGCCTCGCCCAGTTCCTTTCGTTCAAAAGAGTAATGGAATATTCATCTTGCACATCCTTTTTAATCACTTCCACTTTTCTCTTGAATTCGATGGTATTCTCCAAGCGTCCTCTACCACCCTCAATAATATTAGATTGCCCTATTCTTTTTGTTTTCATATTGTAAATATACTTATACACAAAACGTTAGCAGTTTATTTTTCATTTTTCTTTCTCCGATTTTCTTGGTCTTTGTTGATTTTGTCGACTATACTCATCGGAATTACTGTCAGTTGGTCTATCTCACAATTCCATATATTTAAATATTTCTTAGAAACAACATTATGTGTTTTCCATTTTGCAAACTTCTCATAAAGCATCAACGTGCAAATGTCCGTTGCAGTAATAAAGTCCCCTGTCTCTGGCAAATGACTGTGCATTGCTCCTTCAACTTCTACACCTTCTTCAACGTTGCCGTATTCAATTGAAATGATATTTTTATGAAGCTGTTTTTTTGTTACGAGTTTGTTTTCTTTATCAAAGGTTAGTAAGTAGTCATTTCCGAAAATTACAACACCATGCTGTTGAGGACCTGTCAATATGTAAACCTTCTTTTCTTCATCATAAATCAGCGGAATTATATTTGGATCTGTGTTTTCATAGAACTTAAAAAGGCCATCTCTGTTTGTTTGCAGTTCTCTCAATGCTATTTCTCTAATTTGATATAGGTCATTTTCTGCCTCTGTAAAAACTCTTTCTGTCAAGTCTGTTTTAGCTTTTGCTACATCATAGCTACTATCAAAAGAAATTGTCCCGATTACTTTAGGCTTTTCTGACTTTGAGAAAAATACACATATAGCAGTGGCATTCTCTGAGTAGGAGAAATATCCGCCAACATTCTCTATGTCTTTATAGTTTTCCAAAAAAACGTCCGTTCCATACCATGATGCCATTTCCGATTTGTAGAGAAGTTTGCCTTCCGCAACTATTGGCTGTGCTTTTTCGGTTGGACTCTTTTGTCCAAAAACACTAATGGTAAAAAGAGTCAGAATAATTGTCAATACTTTTTTCATCTTATTGTAATGTTCTGCTTAGAGCTAACATCTGTTTTAAACAGATTCTAGCCTTGAAATTACCTATATACGAACTGTGTATCTCACTCCTTGGCTTATATTTAATTGTCAAATTAAACATTTCGGAGAAGGAACCAATTGCTGGAAAGCCATTTTTACTTTAAATTGCCAAAATATCGTTTTACAGTTAGGGGGAAAAGAGCTGATAGGTGGTATTCCAACGGGGAATTTCTATTGAATAAACCACGAAAATCAAATCTAGCTACAGGTTTTTTTTTAATATCTGTAGGCATACTCACTGTTTCCAGACATAACTTTAATGGGGTAATCATTTGGACTGTATTCATAGGAGGTGCTGCTTATAGTGCTTTCGTCGAAGCCGGGAGTACCTTCATATCTAACCGTGGTTGTTTCGATTGCATTATTTGGATTGGTATACAATCCCGGATTACCCAAATCCTTGAAAATCACAAAAGGATTCTTTTTATTGTCATATTTAAAGGAGGTTTCGCTCATTAATCTTGGAGCTGTACTTTCAGAAAAAAGATAAGTGAAGTATTTTTCGTTGCTTACATTCCCATTTTGATCATATTCATAAGCATTAAATTGAGTTATCTTCCCTTTTTCATCGTGTAAATTTCTTTTAACAATTTTCCCGTCAACAAATTCAAAACTCAGTTTAGACCTTAATTCAAAATCACCTTCCTCTTTAAAATAGTTCTCAATTTCTAATAAATTTCCATTTCCATCGTATCCAAAATATTGATAACTAGAAATTTTGCTGTTTTCAGCAGTCATCAATGCTGTTTTTTCAATTGGCATCGTAGAAGAATGTATTAGTGGGTCTACGGCTGTTTCAATTTTGATGAGTTTGCCTTCATTGTCATATAAATACCTACTATAAAAATACGCGCCCTCTTTCTCCTCAATTTTCCCTATAGTATTGTACTTATAGTTCGATATGATTTTACTCCCTGCTAATTCAGCTTTTATAAAGCCATTGTCTTGGGAAAAGTCCCTGTCGAGTTCATCATTTACACAGGATGTAATAAAAAACGAAACTACTACAGCAAGCTTAAAGTATAGGGAATGTTTTTTCATCACACATTTTGGTTTATGGGTTTTACCAAGTTAAAACGAAATTTTTATAAGTTAGGTTTGGCGATTATTGTCTTTTTCAAAATTATTCAAAAAGGTTTAGTACAATTAGGCGTACTTTAAAGCATAATTACCTGACATCGATTCTTAAAATTTGTTTCTGTCTCCTAATTAGCCATTATGTCGATCTAACCAATTTAAAATGGCTTGATTGGTTTCTTCCGGAAGCTCTTGCTGAATACAATGCCCACAATCCAGGCTGATCACCTCCACATTAGGCACAAACTCAGGCAATCTATCAAACTTAGGAATCATATCACGCTCGCCATAAATCATAAGTGTGGGATGTTGAATGATTGGATCCACTTCAGCCAACAAGTGCCAATTTCGGTCCAGGTTTCTGTACCAGTTTATACTTCCTGTGAAGCCAGAAGCTTCGAAGGCAGAGACGAAAACAGCTAGTTCACTGTCGCTCATTATGGGTTCACCGAGTGGTTTTTCTGCTCTTGCAAGGTTAATCATCAACATTCCTGGTTCAGGTGGTATGGGAGGTAGGTTCTTGCGGAATATATTTCGAAGAAACTGAGACGTATTTTCATTCAATACAGCATCTGCAACTCCCGGCTGCCGGTTGAAGTGCACAAAGTAAAAGTCTCCACCAAATATTTCTTCCATGAATTCAATCCATGGTTTTTCTCCCCGCTCTTGATAAGGCAATGCCAGGTTTATTATTTTATTTATCCTTTTAGGATGCAATTGAGCCAATCTCCATACCACATTTGCCCCCCAATCGTGGCCGATAAAGGTAGCCTTTTCATATCCATAGTGATCCAAAAGTGCCACAAGGTCTCCTGTTAAATGCTCAATACCATAGGCAGTTACTTGAGTAGGACAAGAGGAGTGACCATAACCTCGCTGATTAGGGACAATGACATGGTAGCCCGCTTTGACAAGAGCTGGCACCTGATGACGCCAAGAAAATGCATTTTCCGGAAAACCGTGGCAGAGTACGATAGGTTTTCCGGCATTTTGTTTACCTGCTTCAAAGACTTCCAATTCTATGCCATTGACCGGAATCATGGTAGGCTTTGGAAATTCGGCTGGATTGAATTTAGTGTTCATTACGTTAATCATTCTTTTTATGGTTTAAAAATTAAGATGACACAAACGTAACTATGGCCTGTGACAGCCCTTTGTCAAGGGTCAAAAAGAATTAATGGTATTTGTCAAAATATTCTTGCAAAGTCATATTATGAGGTTCAAAATTTTCAGGTAGAATTTCCATTTTTTGAATTCTGTCTGGGCGAAAAAATCGAAACTCTTTTCGCAGCCGACACCATGCAACTAAATACCAATTTTCGGAATTCAATATTGCAAATGGCTCTATTATTCTATTTGACACCCTATTTTCCTTGTTGATATACTCTATTTTGACAAGGTTATAATTGGTTAGTGCATATTGTAAATCTGATAAGTTGTTACTATTCCTTTCTTGGTTTATGACTTGATTGTATTGGGTTCTATCTGCAAGTAAATTTGTTTTGTCTTTGATATTATACTTTAGGATTGATTTGATTTTATCAATTGCCTCGGAATAGTCCTTTACAAAGGAGGCGTCCTTGCTTTTGAGCACCAACTGTTCTGCAAGTATTAAGGCATTGGCTTGTTTTTCGGTGAACATTACTGGCGGTATTTTATAACCTTCCATTAACGTGTACCCTTTTCCTTCTTCTGTCAGAATAGGTATACCTGCTTTCTCTAATGCTTTTACATCTCGGTAAATTGTCCTTTTGCTAACTTGAAATTTTTGAGATAATTCAGTAGCTGTGACAATTCTCTTCGTCTGAAATTGAACTAAAATGGCTGTTAGCCGTGACAATCTATTTACTTCGGAATATTCCATTTTCAGACCTAGTTACAGTTTTTTTTTGATGCCTTTGAACGTTCATTAAATTAGCAGATTGCGTATTGCTTTCCTACCCAAATACAAGAAAGGTGAATATCGGCTAAAGCCCCGAGATATCATATTACATTCTAAATCCCCCATCTGAAGCTGGGGGCTATTGATAATCAGGGATCAATTCGATTTGAAATTGGATACTCGACTCCGCTGGCTTCGACAGGCTGGCTTCGACAAGCTCAGCCACCGGAAATGTGATACCGGCAGGCTGGTCCAAGTTTAGCGAAGCGTAGCTTGGACCTAAAATACCGAAAATTTCCAAATTCATTTAATAGCTCCGTCAAATTGAATAACAAAACCTGGTAAATAGGAATGGGCTTTAGCCCATTATAAAAGGCATACCATTTCACCCGGCTTTAGCCAAAATTTGGAGGGGAGTTGGGTGCTTGAAAAATAAGCCATCAACCTAGGTTTAGGGCAAATTTAATCTTTTTAACTTTTAAAGGTAAATATTGGGCTAAAGCCCCGAAATATGATATTACATTCCAAGCCCCCAGCTGAAGCTGGGGGCTATTGAAATCTGGAAATCAATTCGATTTGAAATTGGATACTCGACTCCGCTGGCTTCGACAGGCTGGCTTCGACAAGCTCAGCCACCGGAAATGTGATACCAGCAGGCTGGTCCAAGTTTAGCGAAGCGTACCTTGGACCTAAAATGCAGAAAGTTTCCAAATTCATTTAATAGCTCCGTCAAATTGAATAACAAAACCTGGTAAATAGGAATGGGCTTTAGCCCATTATAAAAGGCATACCATTTCATCCGGCTTTAGCCAAAATTTGGAGGGGAGTTGGGTGCTTGAAAAATAAGCCATCAACCTAGGTTTAGGGCAAAATTAATTCTTATAACCTTGAAAGGTGATGATTGGGCTAAAGCCCCGAAATATGATATTACATTTTAATCCCCCAGCTGAAGCTGGGGGCTATTGATGATTGGGGTCAATTCGATTTGAAATTGGACACTTCGACTCTGCTGGCTTCGACAGGCTGGCTTCGACAAGCTCAGCCACCGGAAATGTGATACCAGCAGGCTGGTCCAAGTTTAGCGAAGCGTAACTTGGACCTAAAATACCGAAAATTTCCAAATTTCTTTTAATAGCACCGTCAAATTGAATAACAAAACCTGCTCAATAGGAATGGGCTTTAGCCCATTTTTAAAAGGCACACCATTTCACCCGGCTTTAGCCAAAATTTGGAGGGGAGTTGGGTGCTTGAAAAATAAGCCATCAACCTAGGTTTAGGGCAAAATTAATCTTTTTAACTTTTAAAGGTAAATATTGGGCTAAAGCCCCGAAATATGATATTACATTCTAATCCCCCAGCTAAAGCTGGGGGCTATTGATAATCAGGGATCAATTCGATTGGGAATTGGATACTTCGACTCCGCTGGCTTCGACAAGCTCAGCCACCGGAAATGTGATACCGGCAGGCTGGTCCAAGTTTAGCGAAGCGTAACTTGGACCTAAAATACCGAAAATTTCCAAATTCATTTAATAGCTCCGCTTTCCTCCCATTCAAATTGAATAACGAAACTGCTCAATAGGAATGGGCTTTAGCCCATTTTTAAAAGGCACACCATTTCACACGGCTTTAGCCAAAATTTGGAGGGGAGTTGGGTGCTTGAAAAATAAGCCATCAACCTAGGTTTAGAGCTTAATTAATCTTTTTATTCTTGAAAGGTGAATATTGGGCTAAAGCCCAGATAGGATATTACATTCCAATCCCCCAGCTGAAGCTGGGGGCTATTGATAATCAGATTCATTTCAATGGGAAATAAAAATGTATTATATTTTGTAAGCGGTATTTCTGAATTATTTAACAGAACTCCCTCAATAGGAATGGGCTTTAGCCCATTTATTAAGAGTCATACCATTTTATCCGGCTTTAGCCGAAATTTATCCAGAATAAGAATAAAATCAAGTCAGGACCTTAACTTACAGCAATTTACCTCTACACTCCCTAAAAATATTGAAATTGTAAAGAAATCATTAAATTAGACCTTGAAACAATAAGTTTTACCCATGCCCTTCGTAAAGGTTTATATTCATTTAGTTTGGAGCACCAAAAACAGGTTTCCATTTTTAAATTCCAAAGAATTGAGAACTAAGGTATGGAGCCACATTCGAGATAATTCTAATAAGAAAGGAATTTTTATCGACCACATAAATGGTTATTCAGAACATTGTCATTGTTTGGTTTCTCTTGGAGTTAACCAAACCATTCAAAAAGTGGTGCAATTGATTAAAGGAGAATCTTCTTTTTGGATCAACCAAAATAAGCTTACCCAAGATAAATTTGAATGGCAAGATGAATATTTAGCTACATCTGTTTCAGAATCAGGAGTAAGAAAGGTCAGAGATTATATTAGAAACCAAGAAAACCATCACAAAAATGTAACATTTGAAGACGAATATTTAGCGTTTATCAAAAAACATAATTTTAAGAAAATAAAGGATTGAGATTGGGCTAATGCCCGTAGACACGATATTCCAATTCAATCCCCCAGCTACAGCTGGGGGCTATTAATATTTGGGAATCAATTCGATTGGAAATGGGATGCATTATGCCGTTTCCGGGCTATAACTGAATTATTTGATTAAAGAAATCACCTCAATAGGAATGGGCTTTAGCCCATTTATAAAAGGCACACCATTTAACCCGGCTTTAGCCAAAATTTGGAGGAGAGTTGGGTGCTTGAAAAATAAGGCGTCAACCTAGGTTTAAGGTTAAATTAATTCTTATAACCTTGAAAGGTGAATATTGGGCTAAAGCCCCGAGATATCATATTACATTCTAAATCCCCCAGCTGAAGCTGGGGGCTATTGATGATTAGGGAATCAATTTGATTGGGAATTGGATACTTCGACTCCGGTGGCTTCGACAAGCTCAGCCACCGGAAATGTGATACCGGCAGTCTGGTCCAAGTTTAGCGAAGCGTAACTTGGACCTAAAATGCGGAAAGTTATCAACTTTCATTAAAAACATTACAGTTTACGCCATCGAATTATCCTTCAGAGGTGCCCTGGGTTGACTTCGACTCCGCTCAGTCACCGGGTTTCGACTCCGCTGGCTTCGACAGGCTCAGCCACCGGGACCGAATTATCAACGATAAAAGCTATTGCTATAGTGTTAGCGCATATCCTGCAGTCAAGAAAAAGAAGATAAGAACGATAACATGCCCTATAACTCCAATTACTGTTCGGGCGGACTTATTCTTACGAATTTCAGAGATTCCCAGAAAGAGTCCTGCGATACTTATTCCAAAAGCTACTGTTACGGTCAATGCGAGTGGAGTTTTGTTTTCACCAAATCCTAGGTAATCCCAAAATGTCGCCACGATAAGTATCAATACGATGATAGAAATACTAACCAAAAAAAGATTGAATGTTTTTTTCATGTTTCTTTTAATGCGCTACATCATCTTTTTATATACACATTTAGCATAAGATTTGCGTATATACGAACCATCTACACGCCCTTTACTGTATCCTTTGTCAAATTAAGGATTTCGGAGAAGGAATCAATCTACGTACAAATAAAAATTTTGGAATATTAAATTTTCTGGAGCAAAAAAATAGAAATACCATCATTCACCAAGCTTCTGAAATGTTCCCTTCGACAGGCTCAGGGTACACTTAAACATTGAGCTTGCAAGAATGCTTGGTTATTTGGCAATTGAAATAGACCTTATTTAGTGCGCGAATTTTAAACCTAAGGCTTAATTTGTAAAAGACACCAGTCTATTTCTTAAATTAACGGTACCGATCAGCTGTATTTAGGAGCTGAGCGCTAAGTCTCGCCTTTATTCCCCCTCTTTGTTTAAAGATGGCTTCCAGACTAGGGCTTAAAGTTGGCAGAATGAAATGTAACAGGCAATTGATTTTACTCTTCATGTCCATAAACCACTCGGATTTCAGAATGGCCTTCAACAAATTTAACTAATTGGCCAAGGCTATTTTCCGCCAATACATTGTCATCCACCCAACCTGGTTCGATCTGATGAACAAAACCATATTTTGTATGACTGGCATCCCCTGTTAATAATACCGGACCTCCCTTGGTTACTAATAAATAAGACAAATGACTGTTAGAATGTCCTGGTGTATGAATTCCCCAAAAGGAACCATCCCCAAATATATCAATTACAGATTCCAAAGGAGATATGGACAAGCTTTTTTTCCAATCAAGTTCTCTAAGCGTATCTTCTTTTGTTAGGTGATTTGAACTGTAAAGGAGGGGAATGTTTAGATGTGCTTCTCCTTTCCCAATATATTTTGGTATAGCCGGGTCAATTTCGGGCAATCCTGCAGTATGATCCCCATGAAGGTGGGTAAGAAATATTCCTTTGACCGATTTATCCTCCTTATCCAGCTGTGCTTTAATGTTTTGGGATTTATTTTGCCTGGCGTCTTTTATAAACTTACCTGCCAGTAGGCCATTGATATTCCCCTTATCCTGAAAAGAACTGTCAAGACCTGTATCGATCATATACCATCCTTTTTTTTCATGATGAAATAAGAAAGCAAATACGTCTACCCACAAAAAGTCAGGCAATCCATGATCAGCAGCCAATTTATTTACATTTAGCATGCCATCTAAAGGCACCTTAACCTTTCCTGTATTAAGAATTTTAAAGGAGTCAATTTGAGCATCCATTTTAAATATTTCTTTCCAGCTCTTGTGCATCAATTTGCTTGGAGGCAATGGATGATTGCTTCTCATTGGCTGAGAGGATTCACAACCAATAATCGCACTCCCTAGTATTAGAGCAAGGATAAATGTGTAGCACCTTAATTTTATGTTCATGTCTTACTTTATTTTTATAAGACAAAGGTGGGTTCAGATGGGAAAGAAAACTTGAACGAATTTGCTGTTTTTCAAAACAGCAGAAGGAGGAATGCCTATGGTTTTAACAAAAGTACGCGTTAGATGCGCTTGATCTGAAAACCCTGCCTCATAGGCCGCTTGAGTGAGGCTATTGCCTTCAATAATTTTATTAAAAGCCATTTTTATTCTGCACCAAAGAATATAATTCCGAATGGGCAATCCCATTTCTTGTTTAAATAAATGGAGCAGTCTGCTCTCACTTAAATAAGACTGCTCCATTAGTGTCTTGGTAGTAATTTCAGAGGTAATATTACTATTTATAAAATCCAGGACGTTTTGAATTCGCCCATCCTTCTTTTTAGAAACCGGTACAGAACCATTAAAACCGAGAGCACCCCTAATCATTTGATGTATTTCAGCCCATTGATTGTCCGCTAGTAAGCTAATCAATCCGGGGAAATCAAGTTTATCATAATTGGGTAAAAAATCAATGATTGATTTAGATTTCAAGTACCTCTCTTTAAGGTATTCTCCCAAATGAGATTCATTGTCAATACTGACAATTACCACTTTCTGTCCCTTGGCGTCACATTCATGAGGATGGTTTGGCGCTACCAATAGAACATTTTTATCTATCCAGTTTCCACTTTCATCCTTCCAAAGGTAGGGGCTATTAACTCCGGCTATCAGCTGAATTAATGGGTGCTGGTGCTTAGCTATGGCTCTATAGTTAACTCCAATAAAAACAGACAGTTCCTTCCAAATAATTAAATGGTTCAAAGGTTTAAGATTTAAGTATTGCGAAGTAAAATCCCTAACATTAAAAAGAGCTACAGGGAATTAACAGGTACACTAAGGTAAGGAAATTAGGACAAGGTATTGTCGGCATTGTTGCAAAAAAAGCCACCACTCCCCTGCTGCAACCTGCCTGGCCTATTTAGGGAATCCATTTCTGGTCCAAGTTTCCTTTCTGGTCCAAGTTTAGCGAAGCGTAACTTGGACCTAAAATGCCGAAAGTTTCCAAATTCGTTTAATAGCACCATCAAATTGAATAACGAAACTGCTCAATAGGAATGGGCTTTAGCCAATTATAAAAGCCATACCATTTCACCCGGCTTTAGCCAAATTTTGGAGGGGAGTTGGGTGCTTGAAAAATAAGCCATCAACCTAGGTTTAGGGTTAAATTAATTCTTATAACCTTGAAAGGTGATGATTGGGCTAAAGCCCCGAAATATGATATTACATTCAAATCCCCCAGCTGAAGCTGGGGGCTATTGATAATCAGAAATCAATTCGATTTGAAATTGGATACTTCGACTCGGCTGGCTTCGACAGGCTCAGCCACCGGAAATGTGATACCGGCAGGCTGGTCCAAGTTTAGCGAAGCGTAGCTTGGACCTAAAATGCCGAAAATCTCCAAATTCATTCAATAGCTCTGCTTTCCTCCCACGCAAATTCATTAACGAAACCTGCGCAATAGGAATGGGCTTTAGCCAATTATAAAAGCCATACCATTTCACCCGGCTTTAGCCGAAATTTGGATAGAGAATGGAGCATTAAATACCACACCTAGGCTTCGACAAGCTCAGCCACCGGAGTTCGTCAGAATCAGCCACAAGTATAGTTATTTTTTGATAATTGAGAACTTCACAGTTAAATACCTACCTTTTTAATGCATTTGACAGCTCTTTATTTGCATTTTATATAATAAAAAAGTATTTTCAATGTAGTTTATTAAATTTTACATTAAACCCAATTAACATGAGTACGAAAAACACAGTATCTATTGCAATTCCGGAAGCGGAATTGCAAACCGTTAAAGAAGCCATCGCTACCCTTAAAAACACTTTAAGCCCCTACATGATTGCGATTAGTGCCGTCGAGAGACAGAAAGTGCCTAAAATGGGCGATGGTACCATGCCCTTTGTGGAAAAAGTAATGGAATATGCCCAGGAAGATGGTCAATTTCTTCCTCCCTTTGTTGATTTGAATGAATTGAATAAAGACTGGGCGGCAGTGAAAGGCCTGATGCCACTGCTTAGGGATTTGCAGCAGGTGGAAAGCAACCTGAATGATACCGTAATGATGGCAGGGTCTGAAGCCTATGTGGGAGCACTTAGCTACTATAACTCTGTGAAATATGGTGCCAAATTAAATATTGCGGATGCTAAAGTGATCCACGATGATCTTAAGCAACGCTTTTTAAGAGCTAAATATGGTTCTTCCGATGAATCCAATAACTAAATAACAAACCATGCTTATGTCACCCAAATCAATTTAAGGGGTACAGTCAAAATCTATTGAGCTGTACCCTATTTTTTTTTCAGGTGATTTGTAATCTCTCTTCTTTTTCTTCTTTGCCCCGCTATTCAAACAGCTAATAACGAATTAAAAAAATCGAATTATTCGGTTCTACCATCGAATTTTGACCCTTTTTGGTCGAATTACCGAGCTTCTATCTCAATTGATCTGCCAAAAAGGCGGAATTTTCCGGATAAAAAATTGAAAACCCCACCTCAAAGCTCGAATTTTGAAGCTAAAAACTGAAATGGGTACCCTCGAAGGTACCCTTCTCTACGTTGGGATACCAATTTTCTCACCCATACCCTTAAAATTCCGGCAATTATGTCATATTTTCGACGTTAAGACCAGAATGATGTCCCTTTTTGGTCGAAATTTCGATGGTTTAGGTCGAAAATTTGAGTTCAAAGGTGGAAAATTCGAGCTAAAAGGTCGAATGTTGTCAGTTTTAGGCACTACCCCTCTGTTTCTTGTCAGAAATTGGAGTTAGGAAGGTATAAGGGTATGTTCAAGGGTACCTTATAAGCCTCTGAGACACTCAACAAAACCTACCCAATCCGCAAACTAGAACTACAACGGGATCTTGTTTCCAATTCCGATCGAGCGAGACAATGAATCGAAACCTTAATTGTATAACCTTTGCTAATTTATTATGCACTAGGTTTTGGACATGATTTCACTGACTGTTTTTCAAAATACTTCACAGGTATAAGGTTAGTTGCCTATGCAACCAACTGCCTTATTATAATTGTAATTTACAATAGGGAGATTAGTAGGGGCTACCGAATAGTGAAGAATCAAACTTTTAATATTTATGGGATATTAGCTGTTGGTTGGTCCATTTTCATCATTTACATACTCCAGAATATCACTTGGCTGGCAGTCCAATGCTTTACAAATAGATTCTAAGGTACTAAAACGAATAGCTTTCGCCTTACCTGTCTTTAAGATAGAAAGGTTAGATAAGGTTAAATTAACCCTTTCAGAAAGTTCATTGAGAGAAACTTTACGCTTGGCCATTATCACATCTAAATTTACAATAATTGGCATAGCTTAAATTGTTAAGTCATTTTCGGATTTCATATCAATGGCATTTTGCAATAATTTTTGAAATATTGCCGCTGTGGTAGCAATGACTATTGATGCAAAAGTAGTTACAATGCAAATGGCAAGAAAGCCCGCTGGGTCGTCCTCTATATTATGAGATATTCTTATGATGATACCTGCTGCTACAATTAATGCACTTATTGCAATGGCACAATTCTTAATACTCTTTAAAGCGTTAACAGCGTTTGATGAAAATACATTATTTTGTCCAATGTATCCTAGTAATCTGAAAGCTTTGTAAAGTGCAATAAAAAAGAGGATTGATACGGCATATCCATACAAAATGAACGGGTCAAAATATATGTTAAACAAGTCTAAATTAGTGGCTCTTCCTTCGGTCAAGGGAAACCAAATCAAAATGGCAAAAGCCCCAATTCCGATAAGCAATAGGACTGCCTTAAGGAATATTATTGAATATTTATTCATAATGAATTTACGAAATCTTATGTTTATCAACAAAAGTAATAAATATTTATTGATAAACAATAAATATTTATTACAAAGATGAATTATCGAAAATTTTAATTCTTTGTGTTATGAACCCTATTTTCAAGTTTTGCATTTGAATCATCGGAGGGTTAGGATAACTAATCAAATCCGGTACTTTGGATTTGCATGTCTGTTATTTTTATACTGAGGCTTGTTTTCAGTGAAGGCTAAAGGTTAAGGCCAAGAGCAGTTGTTGAATTTGTTCAACTACTTTCCGGCTTAAAAGAACTTTTAATTAAAAAACAGATCTAGTTACCACTACACCCGTTATTGTCAATACGAATGTGGACAGCTACCTTAGAATTATCCCCTTTCTGGTCCAAGTTTCCTTTCTGGTCCAAGTTTAGCGAAGCGTAACTTGGACCTAAAATGCCGAAAGTTTCCAACTTTCTTTTAATAGCACCATCAAATTGAATAACGAAACTGCTCAATAGGAATGGGCTTTGGACAATTATAAAAGCCATACCATTTCACCCGGCTTTAGCCGAAATTTGGAGGGGAGTTGGATGCTTAAAAATAAGGCATCAACCTAGGTTTAGGGTTAAATTAATTCTTATAACCTTGAAAGGTGAAGATTGGGCTAAAGCCCCGAGATTTGATATTTCATTCCAATCCCCCAGCTGAAGCTGGGGGCTATTGATATCTGGGATCAATTCGATTTGAAATTGGAGACTTCGACTCCTCTGGCTTCGACAAGCTCAGCCACCGGTAGGTAGGCTGGTCCAAGTTTAGCGAAGCGTAACTTAGACCTAAAATGCCGAAAATTTCCAAATTCATTCAATAGCTCTGCTTTCCTCCCATTCAAATTGATTAACGAAATCTGCTCAATAAGAAAGGGTTTTAGCCCATTTATAAAAGCCATACCAATTCACCCGTCTTTAGCCAAATTTTGGAGGAGAGATGGGTGCTGGAAAAATAAGGCATCAACCTAGGTTTAGGGCAAAATTAATATTTTTAACTTTTTAAGGTGAAGATTGGGCTAAAGCCCCGAGATATGATATTACATTCATATCCCCCAGCTGAAGCTGGGGGATATTGAGGTTCTGTAATCAATTTTATTGATAAATGAATTCAATTAATATTTTCATGGGCCTATTGAATTGGTTAATGAAAACCAATTCAACAGGATCGGGCTTTAGGTGAAATCTACTTTGGATGCCAGAAAAAAAACAGATTACCTAAATTCTACCTGGGTGTCCAACCAATCTGCCTTCTTCAAAACTTTCTTTTCAAGCTCATTATTAAAGAAATTTGTTCGGATTTATAATCCTGAACAGATGGATGGAATCTGGAACGCAAACGCCTGCATTTTGTCCCACATTTGTTTTGTAAACCATCAAAACAAATAAAAAAATGAAAGCAATTATCACAACTGGTTATGGTTCTCCAGAGGTATTCAAACTAAACCTGGTAGCCAAGCCTAGCCCAAAATCAAATGAAATTCTTGTCCGCATTCACGCATCTGCGGTAACCAAAGCAGACACGATGATGCGAACCGGAAAACCTTATATAGGTAGACTGTTTTTAGGCATCTCCAAACCAAAGCATCAAATCTGGGGTACAGGCTTTGCCGGAGTTGTAGTGGCCGTTGGTTCGGAGGTAACAAATTTTAAAATAGGTGACAACGTATTTGGGGAAAACATAGCCTCTTTTGGTACCTACGCACAGTTTGTAACCATACCCGAAGAGGGTGTAGTGGCACATATGCCCAAATCAATCAGCTTTGAAGAGGCAGCAGGAATGTGTGATGGCGGCATTACTTCCCTCAACTTTCTATGCAATATCGGCAATATTTATCCCGGACAGAAAGTGTTAATCAATGGAGCATCAGGCAGTTTGGGAGCGGCCGCAATCCAAATCGCCAAATATTATGGTGCCATTGTAACTGCTGTCTGTAGCACAGCCAATATTGAAATGGTAAATTCCCTCGGTGCTGATGCCGTCATCGACTACACAAAAAAAGATTTTGCCCAAAACAAAAATAGTTACGACTTAATCTATGACACTGTGGGTTCTCGGTCCTTTGCAGAATGTAAAGATGCCCTAACCGAAAATGGCTGTTATGCTTCCCCTGTATTGGGTATGCCATTATTGGGGGACATGGTGACTACTTCCCTATTTGGAAACAAGAAAGCCAAATTTTCGGCTACTGGATCTTTACCTACGGAGGAGATCAAGCGACTAATGGGAGTATTGCTTGAAATCATTGAAGCTGGGCATTTCAAATCCCCAATCGACCGCCGTTACAAGTTAGAACAAGTAGTTGAAGCACATGCCTATATAGATAAAGGCCACAAAAAGGGCAATGTTGTCCTTAAGCCTTTTGCCCTTGCCTAATCTATTCCTTTATCAAAAATGACACGAACTAAAATGAAAAAGCAAATAATTTCAACTTATTCTCAATTGTTATTCGGGCTCTTTGGTATTATTTCCTCATGTTCAGAAGATGGGCTAATAGCTACACCGGATACAAACCAAAAGCATATCACTGAAATTCCGGATCCGAATTTTGAAAAAAAATTAATTGAACTCGGCATCGATAGTGACGGATTAATTAACCAAATGCTTTTAACAGAGGATGCCAGGAATATCAGCACATTGGTTTTAGACAGCTCTCTTGAAACGCCTGAAGAAGACAAAATAGCAAACCTTAAAGGTATTGAGGCTTTTGAAGATCTGGTATCCTTATCCGCTGGAAACAATGCTTTAACTGAAATTAATTTAGCAGCAAACCAAAAATTAACCTCCTTGTACCTTGAAGCCAATTATCTTCAGACATTGGACATTGGCCACAACAAGCAACTGGAAGACATTAATCTCATCTTAAATAATCTTACTGAAATCAATGGATTAAATAATGCCAATCAGTTGAAGACCTTAAACCTTTCATGGAATCTGCTGGAAAGCCTTTCTGTCAACCTTCCAGGTTTAAAAGGACTGAATGTTGAAACCAATAAGCTAAAGGAATTGGATGTGCAGGGCTGCAGTTCCTTAGAGACCATGATCGCCAAATTAAACGAGCTTGAAACCATAGACTTAAGCACCAATACAAATTTGAAATATGTGACCTTATCGGCCAATCAATTAAAAGAGATAGATCTTACCAACAATGTTAGCTTAGAAAAATTATGGCTTTCAAGCAATTCTCTCAAGGGCTTGGATGTCAGAAATCTCATTGGGCTGAATCTGCTTGATATTAGCAAAAATACAAATCTAAGTTGTGTGAGAATTGGCCAAAACCAAAATATTTTGACGATAGCCAAGCAGGATCACCAGGAACTTAGGACTAGCCCTTGCGATTGAGACAAAAGAAAAAGTGAACCTGAAGAGCATTTAGCAAGAACCTAGGCTTCTGTAATGAAGAAATTAACGAAATTAATCAAAGACCCGAAAATTTTAAAAAGTGAATTGCTCAACCAGCACGGAGAAAGTAATACACCTACCAAACGGAAAAATCAATAAAAAGGCAAGGCACTTTGCCTACATTGGAACGTTCGCCCTTTTGCCTTATATTTAAGCTGAATTAGTTGAATAACTATTCAAATTAATTGGTGAAAAAGATTTCTGGGACCAAAGTAAATACATTATGAAAATCAATTCTCTAAAACCAAGACCAGAAATTAGCAATAACCCAAAATTACAAAAGGTTTATACGCAATTTGAAAAATTAATAGATGAGCTAAAGGTTATAGCATTGCCAGAAAAAATTACAGTTTTTATAAATGCATCCATAGATGAATTGAATTTGATTTCTAATGAAAAATTGCGAAGTCAAACCAAAAAGAAACAGTCTAAAATCATCACCCTTATAGAAAAAGAACTAAAAATTGTCCCTATCAACCATTATCGCAATACATGGATGGCGATAGGAATGTCCGCTTTTGGCGTTCCACTAGGCGTAGCACTCGGCGCAAGTCTAGGGAATATGGGTCTTATAGCAATTGGTTTACCCATTGGTATGGCCATCGGTCTTTCGGTAGGTACAAGCATGGATAAGAAAGCACATGAAGAAGGCAGGCAGCTAAACATGGAAGTGAAATTCTAAGCCATTCTTCCAGGTTGGATAATTTTAAAAGAAAGAAAATTTAGCGAAGCAAAAAAAGATGCATTTTAACAAACTGAAAACAACCCTATTAACCATCCTATTCCTTTCCATTTTAAGCTGGAATGTCGATGCAGAAAGGATAGAAAAACAAAAATTATCCACCCTTGCCGTCACAAATGAAAAAATAGCTACGGTTGAAGCCTTGACCAACCATGGGAAGTTTACCTACCACCTTGACAATACCGGAAACCTTGAGGTTTCAGCTGCGCTACAGGCTATCTTCGATGAACTTGGGGCTTTAAAAGATGTATCGGCAACCATTACATTTTTACCCGGAGTGTACTTCCTGGATGCCCCTGTCGTTGTTAAAATAGCCAGTGTCAAACTAATTGGGCATGCCCACGGGGGAATTGACATACATGGTGCAAATATTGAAAGTGGCACAATTTTCCGACTAGGCAAAAACACTGGCCCTAACTGCATCACCTTTGACTATGCGGGACGTAGCAAAGCTTTTCCTTCAGGAGAAACACCTTGGCCCAATCAAAATTTAAAAGTGGAATTGGAAAACCTTTCTTTTGTAGGGTATAACAATACCGGAGTGAATACTGCCGATGGCTATAGCCGATTTCGAAATGATGAACCCAATTTTAGAGGGCTACACTGGTACCCTGCCGAGGACAGGTATAAGGATGTAGAGGCAGAAGGTCAACGGGCAATCGTATTGCCAAAGGCACCCAAAGGAGAAGGTGTAGCAAAATGTGAATTACTTAGGGTTACAGGCTGCTATTTTACTGAATTATACGTGGCCATAGACATTGCCGATTGCGACGTTAGTTACATCAATAAAAACTGGTTTGGGCAACTGACCTACGGAATCAGACTCCATGGCAATGGCCAAGGAATGATGGCCAGTGACAACTTATTTGCCGACTTGGAAACAGCTTTTAAATTGAAGAAACCTGTATTTTCTAGCTTCCACAACAATACTTTTGCTTATATAAGTAAATGCTTTGAAATTGATGAAATCCAGAGTTCTACAATTACTGGAAATGCAGTCTACAACTGGAAAATCTCCACAGGTGCAGCAGCCTATGGCTCTTTTTGCCATGTTAAGAAAAGCATGAATTTAAATGTTTCAGGAAACAGCATTGCCCAATACCTCGACAGCAGAAAGCGAAGCAAAACAACGGATTCAGAACCAAATGGGCAATCATTTATTCAGTTCGACAACGCAAAGCAGCTGATGTTTTCTAACAATATTGTCCATACCCTTATTAGTCAGACAGTCGTTCGACTGCACAATTCAAGTAACTGTGTGGTAGTAGACAATATTATCACCTTTGGAGAGGGTGGCAACGCAGTGGCTGAAACGGGAAATTCCAAGGACAACCTTTACAGGCCTATTGACCCAAAAGATTCTGCACCATTTGACAAGTACAAATATTAACTTGCCTCCGATAAGATTTTGTCAGCATTGTTGCAGAAAAAAAGCAACAATACCGCCAAAATCAGGTTATTCTAAACGTTTTCCCCAAGGCCTGACACCTTTGGCTACATATATTTCGCACCGCTAGGGCTCTGATTTATCGTTAAATTTATCGGATTATTGCATTTACAAGAAAACCAGACTGTTTTCAATTTCAGCATGTAAAAGATGCTTATTTAGGATTTTAGCAATTTAAAGCAAGGCCAAAGAAATTATTCGTCTAAGATGGAACAAGCTACAAACATCGCTAAAAGGACCTCCAATCTGTGGGAATTGAACAAACTTCAAATTTCTCACAATATCATTGATTACGATTCTCTTGGGCTTAATATTTCAAAAAATGAATCCGAATTTGTAAGGCTTCACTTTGGACTCCATGGGGCTTATGATTTCAAGTTTACGCAGCTTAACGCTTCCTATCAACTTTCAGGACACCATAACAATATTTTGTATTCTGATGGGCTTGAAATAACCGTTGAAAATAAAAGCAAAAGGATTGAGACTTTTGGAATAAGCTTCAACACTGATTTTTTTATTGAGATTGCGCAAAATGGGAATGAATCACTAAAAAGACTTGCTGAAAAGGTAATTAACAAGGAAAATGCCATTCTTTCACCCGAATGGAAAACCAATAATTTCAAAATTCAATCTGTTATCAATGAGATTATTCATTGCCCTTATTCAGAAGGTCTCAAAGATTTGTTTCTCTTATCCAAAAGTATAGAATTGCTGGTGCTACAAGCTGAATTGTATGAACAACAAGTGAACAAGACTTATATAAAAGACGACAATGACCGGAAGAAACTATTAGATGCCAAAGAATTATTGACTGCGAGAATTGACAATCCACCTACATTAAGTGAGTTATCAAAATTGGTTTCTTTAAATGAATACAAGCTTAAGAAGGGGTTTAAGGAGCTTAATGGCATTACCGTTTTTGGCTATATAAAACACATCCGCATGAACCTGGCCAAAAGGCTTTTGCTAGAAACTTCCAAAACAGCAAAAGAAATTGCCTATGAAACAGGCTATGGTTCTCCACAACATTTCTCAAAAGCCTTCAAAGAGCAATTCGGTATTGCTCCCAATAGTATTAGAAATTTTCCAGATTCTACAATCATCTAAGCCAAGAATCACTCATTTTTGGGTTTGAAAAAAACTATAAAAGAAAAAAAATCAATGGTAATCCGAAAACAAGTAGCCTTCAATGCCAGTAAATCAAAGATCTGGGATTTGCTAACCAATCCCGCAATGACAAAACAATACATGTTTGGTTGTGAGGTCCTTTCCGAATGGAAGGTTGGCAGTACTATCATTTGGAAAGGAAAAACGGAGGATGGGGATGATATTGTTCATGTTAAAGGAGAAATAACAGAAATTGAAAACGGGGAAAAAGTATCCTTCACGATGCTGGATCCCAATAGTGGAATAGTAGACAAACCGGAAAATTACGCACATTTGACCTATGAAGTAGGCGATTCAGAATCGGGAGCTACCTTCAATTTGATACAGGATTTTGAGGGGACAGAGAATGCCCAAAAGAGGCACGATGAATCTAACATGGGCTGGGACATGGTCATTGAGCGGATGAAAAAAATCCTTAGCGGAAAAGATGTATAATCTCTTTATAATGAATCACTAAAACTTTAATAGACGAAATTCATACTTTTGTAACAGACATTTTTTTAGTTATATTTAACCTCCAGATTTTAATCTCGTATAAACTTAAACGAAAGATCTGGAAAAGCGCAAAAGCGCTTATTTAATTTAACAGTGGCATAGAGCATCTTTTTGAAACCATTTTAAAGGGATTTATGATCCTTTATTTTTCTATCACCTATCGGAATAAATGCACTTAAAAAAAACACGTGAAATTTTAAAAGGTTTTTTGTACTCTCGCAGAATTTTGGCTCGTTACTATTCTTTAAAACGAATTAAAAATCATGACTTCTCTATAATATCAGACAACTGCTGGGGCCGGGAATTGTATAAATTCCTTGGATTGCCATGTCTTACTCCAACAGTGGGCATTGGCATTGAAAAAGACTATTTGGATTTTATCGAAAATTTGAATAGTGAATATGCGTATGAAGTAAAAGAACTGGATAAAACCGAATGTGAACAAATCACGGGGACAATTTACCCCGTGGGAAGAACTCCCTATGCAAAAATTCACTTTCTCCATTACGATCGATTTGATGTAGCGCAACGGCTATTCCGAATGCGGTATAAAAAAATCAACCCGGACAGAATTTTTTATAAAATCGATTTTGACTTTTACCATTGCCGTAAAAAACAAGATATAGAACGCTGGAACAAAATGAAATTACCCAACAGCGTTGCATTCTATTCTGATGAAACTTTGAAATTTTATTCCGGGAAAATCCACAACGGCGTGTATATTAAAAAGAAAAATATTGCTGATAATAATTACATATTCGGATACACTCAAAAATATTTTGATTATATTTCATGGTTAAATACTGGAACGCCTATTCAAAACAATAAATACCGGATCCTCAATCTCATTTTGTTAGACGACAGTATTAATCTGGGCTTCATACTTTTTTTAAAATCAATTTTAAAATTCTTATCCAACAGTACCTCCAAGGAAGATGAAATTAAAACTTAAAAATAAACCAGTTCTTTTTTTAGCACTCCTTTTAACTGCCACATCCATTTTGGGTTTCAATTTTAACGAGACATCGTATGATGGAAAGCAAGAAAATCTCATCGATCAGGGGAAAGTTGAACTGCACCAACAAAAGCTAAGCAACTTCACCCTTAAAGATGGAGAAGAGTACAAATTGGTGAATTCTTCCATCAAGCAATTTTACACCATCGCATTTAGTGGGGAAATTGAAAAGTTTGACACTCTTACCATTGGTAAAGGTAGTGGCAGGTACCTTACCAGTAATCTAATCATCACCCCAGACAGTATAATCTCTAACAGAGTCACCAATGTAACTGCCAGGACAGCTATCAAGCATCAGCTAAAATTAAAAAATGAAATTAGCATTAAAATTGAAAGAGGCTTAAGTTCAAGTACTGTCACCATAATAAATGAAAATGACACTTTAAGTTTTTCTTCCGATTTTATAGGAATGAACCAACCATTTATTCATTCTTCAGGTACGGAGATAAAGGTTGACACTTTTGAATTTATTTGCGAAGATTACAAGTCTGATGTATTTGTATTTGGCGACAGTTATGTAAGTAGCGCTAATCCATCAAGGTGGCCCTATTATATACATGCGGCAGGCTATCAATTTTTATGTGATGGGTTGCCAGGGGGCAAGTCTAAGGATTCCTATGATTTTATCAATGCTGCCTTTTCTATTCATAAACCCAAATATGCCATTTGGTGCCTGGGAATGAATGATAAAAGTGACGTTGAAAGAGTCGCCAATGATGAATGGAAAGCTTATGTGGAAAAGGTGATAAAATTGTGTGATGAAAACAATGTGACCCTAATTTTCGCAACCGTTCCAACTGTGGAAATAAGAAACAACAGAGGCAAGAATGATTTTGTCAGGGCTTCGGGCTATAGGTACATTGACTTTGATGAAGCAGTATCTGATGGTGAAGGAAACTGGAAAGCCGGGATGTTGGCCAAAGATGGTGTCCATCCTGATAAAAAGGGAGCAGAAGCAATGGCAGACAGATTCCTGGCCGATTTTCCTGAAATCAAGAATTACATAAGGTAAAAAGACAACCTCTTTATCAACCCCAAAAGACGATCCAAATTAACATCTGCTACTGCATAGCATTTGAAAATAAGTTTAGCAATAAACCAAGAGGTAAACATCTGCTTACCAATGGGCTATTTTCAAACTTTAGGAACCTCGATAATTTTTAGTTTTATTCAAGACATCCTTCCAGGGCTTGTTTTCTTTCCCATATCTCTATATATTAAATGGATGTTTTAGGAAGGGATGAAAAGTGGTCCCTCCAAATCATTCAACCCAACATTCTATGATATTCACCTATCAATTGGGGAACAATACAGCCTTTTGGAATCAAATAATAACCATAAACTATGAATACGTTTATTTTTCAATGTTTACCTCAAAAATACGATTTGAGAGAGAAATTGATAAAAGGACAGAAAGACACCTGGTATGCCACCCGCTATCGAAACAAAATGCAACCTGGTGATCTGGTGTACTTTTGGATGGGTGGGGACGACCGGTTTAGAGGCCTATATGGTTGGGGCGAACTCATTTCTGAGCCCTATATAAAGGAAGGTTGGGAGAGTTATGGGGTAGATGTTTTGTATAAAGAGAGGTTTGACAAACCCATTACAAAAAGTAAAGTATTAAAATACCCAAATTTATCCAACCTATTATTATTTCGAGCCCCTATGGCTTTCAATTTTTTAGTGGATTCTTCAGAGTCAAAAAGTTTGATCAAATTAATCAGTGGCCTTGGAGAACCTACACCAATAACTCAGTAAGTTATGAAAGATTCAAAGACAATTCTTGAGCTTGTAAAAACGCCACTTAGTTTCATGGTCTTTTTTTTACTATTGGTCGAGTCCTTTTTTGGCTTTCTTATTACCAATAACGATGACAGTTCAGAGAGGGCAATTCTAATCTGGTCTTCAATACTCTTTTTCGGGGTTACCTTATTGGCCATACTTCTACTTGCCGTAATCAAACCGGAAGCCCTTTCTGGGAACAAAAAATGGACAGAACGATTTGCTCACAAATTGATAACAGATATTTACGACGGATTAGACGGTTATTTGTCCAACCTCCCAAATGACATTGAGTACAAAGAGGCTTGGTTGACCACCTCGGATGTACTAAAAAACACCTATGTTGAAGACAAAGAGTTTGTGGTCTTTTGCCAAACAATGAGCAAAGAGTTAGACAAAAAAACTGAAATAAGGAAAAAGTGGGAAAGATTCAGCAAAAGCTAATTATTGCTATAAAACAGGTTAAAGCTATCCGCTCAATTTACTAGAATTTGAATCCTATTCTTTGGCATTAATTGACAGTTATAATGTTTTACTTCTCCCATTGGATTTAAATGGCACCATGCAGATAGATTTAGCATTTCCATATTGGTTATCAATCACTTAATGGAAATTGGTCTCTTTAAGAAAAATAGAATTCATGAAAAATAAACAAATTGTCTATTTCTTATTGTTTGCTTTCACTACAATATCCTTTGCCCACGGTCAAAAGATAGAGGAAGAAAAGTATGTCAGCATTGGTGGAATTGAGCAATGGGTTACGATCAAAGGAGAGGATGCTAGTAAACCCATAATTCTTTTTATCCACGGTGGGCCCGGCAGCACCCAAAGCCAGTTTGAACAAAACATGTATGCCAATTGGACCAAAGATTTTATACTTGTGCATTGGGACCAAAGAGGTGCAGGGAGAACCTATGGCCGAAATGCACCGGAAGAATTAAATGAAGCCTATTTAATCAATCATCCATTGTCAGTGGAAACAATGACCAATGATGGAATCGAACTCACCCAATACCTTCTTGATCACCTGAACAAGAAAAAAGTAATCCTTCTGGCTTCTTCATGGGGTTCGGTTTTGGCGACTAAAATGGCCTATAATAAACCAGAACTTTTCCATGCCTATGTAGGTCATTCCCAAATCGTAAATTTTTTGAAAAATATTCAAGATGCTTACGAAACTGTTTTGGTATTGGCTCAGGACAACAAAGACAATGAGGCCATGAAAATGCTTGAATCATTTGGAAAACCACCTTATGAGGAGGCCAAAAACTATGGGAAATTACTGCGGATAATAAAAAAATACGAGGCCGAAAGGGAAACTCCAGCCCCTGCTTCCTGGTTCCAAATAGCTGCAGACTATGACAATGGAAAAGACAGTGAAGACCGCTACAATGGGGATGATTATTCCTTTGTCAACCTTGTTGGTCATAAAAAATTAGGTTTAAGTTCAATGGTTTCTGGAATAGATTTTAGCGAAGATGCTTTGCACTTTAAAATACCCGTCTACCTGATTCAGGGCGAAGGCGATATATTGACTTCCAAGAATTTAAGCAAACCCTATTTTGATAAAATAACTGCACCGAACAAAGCTTACTTTTTATTACCACATGCTGCGCATGGTTTCAATCAATCTGTAGTGGACAAGCAGTACGAGGTAATAACTAAGTACCTACCCATTGAATAATGGGAATAATAAAAGAGAGGCAGGCACATAAACCAAACTGTACCATATAGAGAACACTGTCTCCGGTAGTTAATCGGATACCAATCAAAAGAAATAATGGATAAATATTTAGATGCAACGGCAGAAGCTGGAATCCGCTTTTACAAAAACTTTAATGACAAAGGCAAAGTGGTTATGATGAACCTGCTGAAGTTTAGGAACCTGGCCGATTATACCAACCTGGAATCCTTAAAACCTGCTGATCCAATTTCAGGAGAGCAAGCTTTTCAACTTTATATGGACAATACCCTTCCCCACTTGGAAGAGGCAGGAAGTCGCATTTTCTTTTACGGAGAATGCAATAATTTTATCATTGGACCTGAGGCTGAAAAATGGGACGCTGTTCTGTTGGTTGAACATCAATCTGCGACCGCATTTATATCTTTTTCTCAAAAGAAAGAATTCCTGAAATATGCCGGACACAGGACCGCTGCATTGGAAGACTCAAGACTGCTCCCCATTACCGAAAAAGAAAAATACACCTAATCTTTTTTACATTCCCTCACTACAAATCTATGGTGAGCGATTTTGTCAGCATTGACTGAACCAGGGCTACACGTGGCGGTGATATTTAGCCTTTTCGGGGCTGATAAATTGGAACAATGACCCAATTTTACTATGATTACCTCGAGTCCATAAAGAGTTAGATGGAATAAATCACACCAGTTAACTTTAAATACTCATTGCAGTGAATACCTAAACTCCCGGTGGCTGAGCGGAGCCGAAGCCTTAGGGTAACGTATCCGAAATACCTACCCCTTCCACTCAGGATCCGGTTAACCGTACTGACATCTACCTCCTACTTTAATAACCTATAAATCAATCCTTTTACTTTTCACCCTCCCCTTTCACCTCAAGACAAATTTAGCATTGATTTTGCAGGGTAAATGGTACAAGACAACTAGCATGTAATCAGTAGAAAATAAAATATTAAAAAAAATGAACGTTCATTCATTATTCTCCGTTGAGTAAGTATTCAATAAGATAAAAATGAGCAGCATCCCAAAAAGTAGGAATAAAAGAGAGGCCCTGGTAAAGGCGACAATCCAACTTGTCAACAACAATGGATTCCATGCAGCACCTATGTCTAAGATTGCAAAGATGGCAGGAGTGTCCCCAGGAACGATTTATCTCTACTTTGAAAACAAGCAGGACCTGGTCAATCAAGTATACATAGAAGTTAAAGCTTCTTTCACACAGTTTGCTTTTAAAGATTATGAAGAGACTGATTCAATAGCAATTGACTTTGAAAAAATATGGAAGAATATAGCAGCGTTCAAGTTGAATGAAATAGAAGAATCCATGTTTTTATCTCAATGTGAAAATACGCCGATGATAGATGAACCTAGCAGAAAGGAAGGCCTTAAACACTTAAGCCCTTTATTGACGCTCTGGGAGCGAGGGCAGACAGAAGGAGTTATAAAACGCGTTTCTCCTTATTTGCTTTACGCTTTTAGCATCTATCCTATATCCTTTTTATTGCAACAACGCGAGCGGTTTGAGATAAAACCGGAAAACATTAATGAAGCCTATGAAATGGCTTGGAACAGTATTAAAATTTAATTAAAAAAACATGAGTACTACAAAAACGATTAATTTAAAAAGCAGACCACAAGGAGCACCTGCCTTAACAGATTTTGACTTTACCACTTCTGAAAACCCTGAATTGCAGGATGGAGAAGTATTGTTGGCTACAAAATATGTTTCTGTGGACCCTTATTTGAGGGGAAGAATGAGCGATGCCCCTTCTTATGTCCCTCCTTTTAAGCTTAATGAACCCATTTCTTCAGGGATTATTGCTGAAGTTTTGGAATCAAAAAGCACAAAATTTACCAAAGGTGATAAGGTAATCGGTTCCTTACAATGGAAGGAAACACAGGTAGCCAAAGAACAAGGTCTAAGTAAAGTTGACCCTGATAAGGCGCCACTTTCTGCCTACCTGGGAATTATTGGCATGACTGGTCTTACTGCTTTTCTTGGGTTGAGAGAGATAGGTAAACCTAAGAAAGGTGAAACCCTCCTCGTATCCGGAGCAGCTGGGGCGGTAGGTTCTGTGGTAGGCCAAATTGGTAAAATCCTTGGACTACGAGTAGTTGGAATAGCAGGTACTGATGAAAAAGTGAAAATGCTTACTTCCGAATTCGGATTTGACGAAGGCATCAATTATAACACCACCGAAAACATGGTCGAGGCAATAAAAAGTGCTTGTCCAGATGGTGTTGACATTTACTTTGACAATGTTGGCGGTGAGATTTCAGATGCCGTACTTTTCAACATTAATCAATTCTCAAGAACCATAATTTGTGGTGCTATTTCAGTTTACAATAAAACTGAAAAGCCCAAAAGCCTCAGTGTGCAACCCTTCCTGGTAAAGAAAAGTGCTTTAATGCAGGGATTCATAGTTTCTGATTATGCAGACAAACATGCTGAAGCCATCCAACAATTGGCAGAATGGTTGCAACAAGGTAAGCTGCATGCTTCTGAAACCATCATAGAGGGATTTGACAATATACCACAAGCCTTTTTAGACCTTTTCGAAGGGAAAAACAAAGGTAAAATGGTAGTGAAAGTTTAGGCTAAAGATCAGCCATTTTAAAACATACTCTTGTTGCCAACACTTTTAAAGAGACAATTACTTGTCACTATAAAAGCGTTGGTACCGAGAAAGGATCAATAAACAAACCTTATGCTCTAAGGCTCAGTAATTTTTTTTGAAAGGCTGAAGAATCTTAGGGTAGAAATTAAAAAAATAAAAACGATGAAAGTATTATTTGTATTGACTTCCCATGATAAATTGGGCGAAACTGGAGAAAAAACCGGGTTTTGGATAGAAGAATTCGCGGCTCCTTATTATTTACTAATAGACAATGGGATTTCAATAACCCTGGCTTCCCCAAAAGGTGGACAACCCCCTATTGACCCTAAAAGCACGGAACCTGACTTCCAAACAGCATCGACAAAAAGGTTTAATGAGGACAAGGAAACACAAGAAATCCTGTCTTCCACAGTAAAATTAGAAACGGTAAATCAAGCAGATTATGATGCGGTGTTTTATCCAGGTGGTCATGGACCATTATGGGATTTAGCAGAAGACAAAAACTCTATTGCATTGATAGAGGACTTCATAAAAAACAACAAACCTGTGGCTGCTGTTTGCCATGCTCCAGCCATTTTCAAGCACACTAAAAATGCAGACGGAACACCTTTGGTTAGTGGCAAAAAAGTAACCGGTTTTACTAACGGCGAAGAAGAAGGCGTTCAATTGACAGATATTGTACCCTTCCTGGTAGAGGACATGTTGAAGAGGAATGGTGGCATCTATTCCAAAGGTGATGACTGGGCTTCCTATGCAGTAACAGACGGTTTATTGATCACTGGACAAAACCCAGCTTCTTCGGAGTTGGCCGCTGAACTTTTATTGAAAAGACTAAGTTAATATCTCTTAGGAATAAAAAGGAAGGCCTTAGGATTAGACCTTTGGCCTTCCTTTTTATTTATTTCTTTTCATTATAAAGCGATGGCGAAATATTAATTAAATTGCCTTAATCGTCACCCTAAATATAATTTAAATGTTTAGACATCAAGGCAAAAGCAGAACTTACAAGCACAATTTGCAAATTGCTACTTTTTTGTCTTTTGTGGCTGGAATTGTTAATGTGGCCGGATTTTTATCAATTAAGCAGTTGACTACAAATGTCACAGGTCACTTTGCTTTATTTATTAATGACCTTTCCAATTTTGAATTTTGGAAGGGCACCATTTATTTCCTTTATATTTTCTCCTTTCTCTTTGGCTCCTTTTTATCAAGCTTTTTAATTGAAAATTATCGAGAGAACAAGAAATTGAATGTCTTCGTTTTACCTACAATAATCGAATGCATTATTTTATTATCAATTGCCTTGATGAGTAATTTTGTAGTCATAACTCATCCAGATGTAATTGCCTGCTTGCTGCTTTTTGCAATGGGTATACAGAACTCATTCGTCACCAAAATTTCAAACACTATTGTAAGGACCACCCATTTGACTGGGCTATTTACAGATTTAGGCATAGAACTGTCTCAATTGTTATTTCCAAAACGACACCCCAACAGAGAAAAAATTAAAGCCACGATTAAACTCCGAATTTTTATTATACTCTTCTTTTTTGCTGGCGGGCTTATTGGAGGATTTCTTTACTCAAGAATTGGTCTTGAATTAAACACTTTAATTTTTGGTGCGATAATTTTATTAGGCGGTCTTTTTTACGATGATTTTAGGTACAGAGTAATTAAAACAAAGCGTAAATACGACCAAAGAAAAAGGAACAAAATCAAGAAACTAGTTGCATAGCCATTTTCCATTCCACCATCAAACGAAAATTATGAAATTAGAGAATAAAGTAATCATAGTAACAGGTTCTTCCAGAGGAATTGGCAAGGAAATCGCACTTCTTTTGGCCGAGAATGGCGCAAAAGTTATTGTAAATTCTTCTAGTAGTATGCCCGAAGCCCAAAAAGTAGTTGACACGATAGTTAAAAACGGTGGACAGGCTTTGGCCATTAAGGCGGATGTAAGTAAAAAAGAAGAAGTTACTCAGTTATTCGACGAAACGATAAAAATTTTCGGGAAGGTGGATGTATTGGTTAACAATGCCGGCGTAATGATTACAAAAAAACTAAAAGACTTTACACAGGAAGACTTTAGCTGGCAGTTCGACATTAATGTTAGGGGTGTTTTCAATACCTTGCAAGAGGCAGACAGTAAACTGGCGGACAATGGAAACATTATCAATTTCTCTTCTAGCACCGTGAAAATGATGTTCCCTACTTATGCTTTGTATTCAGCCTCAAAGGCTGCAGTGGAACAGATGACTCGGGTTTTTTCCAAAGAAATAGGTCGGGGAATTTCAGTAAATGCCATAGCACCAGGACCGACAGAAACCGAATTGTTTTTAAAAGGAAAAACGCCAGAATTTATAGATAAGCTGAGTGGCATGAATGCCTTTAATAGATTGGCAACACCTATGGACATTGCCATGTTAGTTTTGTTTTTCGCAAGCGAAGATTCTAAATGGATATCCGGCCAGGTGATAGGCGCTAATGGAGCAATGGTTTAACCCTAACAATTAAAAGATACATTATGAAACTAAGTTTAATTGCGCTGATTATTTTAAATGCACTTCTCATTTCTTGCAGTGGGAAAGACCAATCGAAGGAAAACTCAACATCCTTTCAAAACAAGGGCCATGAATTGGTTTATGAAATGGTGCAAAAAGTGGGTAATTATGCTACACTAGCAAAAAATAAAGATGTCGTATATTCTTATAAATACCAGACACCTGATGGTAAGACTGATTTATCAACAGAAAAGTACATTTTTGACGGGGAACTCTCCTATGGCGTTTATCAGCCACATGAACGAACTTTACCAGATTTTGAAGGGCCAATTGAGCAGGGATATGATGGCGATGAATTCTGGCTTAAACACAAAGGTAAAATCGTAAATGATGCCACCTCATTGAAAAAAGTTGCTTTCAACAGGCCTACCAATTTTTATTGGTTTACCATGCTTCAAAAATTATTGGATCCTGGCCTGAGTTATGAATATATCGGAGAAAAAACGATAAATAACAAGACCTATGACATTGTCAAAATCACCTTTGATTCAGTAGGAGAAAAACCCACTGACATTTATCAAGTATACATTAACAAAGACACAAAATTGGTAGACCAGTTTCTTTTTACAGTTGTAGATGCAGGAGTAATAGAAACGCCCATGTTAATGGAGCTTGAATACGAGCAAATAGATGATCTTCTCATACCTACCAAGCGACGTTATAAAAAATCCACCTGGGAAGCTGAAGTAACAGACGAACCATGGATAACGGTGGACTGGTCCAATATCAAATTCAACAACGATTTAAGCCGGGAGCTTTTTAAAAAATAAGCCTCCGAGTCAATTTTGAAATCTAGACAACACTCTAATAAAGCTACCTAGGGTCTGCTCATTCGCTTCAGTAGCTTAAAATGAGACAGAATTCCTCCAACATAACTCGTCTGATTGGGCTGGATATGGTGTTCTTCTAGTACTGAATACAAAATCTGACTGAGCTGAGGGTAATAAGTATGGTGGATATGCGGAAATAAATGATGGGCGATGTGATTGTTAAAACCTCCCAAAATGAAGTTGGCCGTTTTACTGAAAGGATGCATATCGTTGGAGCTCCTAATCTGGTTCATTACCCAGGAAGTTTCAATTGTTCCATCTTCAGTTGTCTCAGGATACAAAGTTCCCTCCACATGATGCGTCATAAAAAAGGTCAGCAATAGAAATAAAGATTGGGCCAAATGCATGGCTAAAAACCCCATTAGCACGATTGGCCAAGCCTGCTGGGAATAAAGCAAAGGTAAGACCATGATCAGCACAAAATAGCTGCTCTTTTGGATCCAAAATGAAAGGTGATAGCCTCGATTCTTAACCTGATCGTATTCATCCTTTGAATAAAGCAAGTAGAAATCTTTAACCAATATCCAAAAAAGGGAATAGGTAGTATAGGCAATTGGTGCATAGACAGGTTGAAATTTATGGTACCAAAACCAGGGACTTCCAGGAATTATCCGAATCAATTTAGAAATCCTTAGATCGGAATCGTAATCTTTAACATTCGGTGCGAAATGATGCGATTGCACATGTCTTTGCTTCCAGGCTTCCCCATGCGCACCTACAAGTGTGTACAAAGCAATAAAGCAAAGGTTATTGACTTTTTTACTTTTAAAGAGCGTATTGTGTGAACAATCGTGAGAGAAATTAAAAGCCAGCAACAAGGTCATAAAACCAAATGACACGTAAGTCAATATAAACAATGAAGGGCTTTGGACAATAAACAACAGGGCATACAAAATCCCGGACAAAGAAAAATAAAAGGAAAATTTCAGGATATTTATTTTCAAGAATACCTTTCTATCAATAAGCAGTTCCTGCTCCACTTTCCTATAAATGGTCTGGAGCAATTCACTGTCTTGGGCTATATGAAGGTGTTTATTTCTCAAAGGCCATGGGCTGTAGGGTTCTATTGACTCCCATGTATTTCAAAAACCTAAAATGTGCGGCAATTGATTTACCATAAGGCATTTCCATATAAGTCAAACCATGTTTATCCGCCAACTGCCGAAAGAGGGGCAAAATTTTCAGGTAATGAACATGACTAATATTGGGCAACAAATGATGAAGGGCATGTGCATTGAATCCGCCTAGTGTCCAATTCAAAAGAATGCTATTGGCATTATAGTCTACAGAGGTACACATCTGAAGCTTGGCCCAACTCATGTTTAGCTTATTATTGGCATCAGGCTCGGGATGGGCCACATAATCTGAAACGTGTGACACTCCTAAAACAGCTACAAAAATGAGGGAAACCATAAAATGATTCAATAGAAACGCAATCAAGACAATTCCCCAACCAAAAGGCAATAGGTAAACAGGAAGGAAAATCATGTACCCAAGGTACAGCACTTTGTATAGCAACAATTTGAATACTTCCTTTCGTGGAATTTCAACTTTGATCGTCCGACTCGAATAATTCAATAGCATTAAAGTATCCCTGAAAAAGAACCAATTAAGCGAATACAAAAGATAGAGAAAAGGTGCGTAAATGTATTGGTAGCGGTGAAACCACTTTAATTCCTGGCTTTCAGTCATACGGAAAACAGGATTGTTCAATACATCAATATCACTTCCCTCCACATTGGTATAGAGGTGATGGGATTCATTGTGGTTTTTACCCCAAACATAGGCATTGTTACCTTGAAGGTTGAAGCTTAAAGAGAAAAGAAATTTATTCCAAAATTTACTTTTTACCGCCACACCATGTGCAGCATCGTGAGATACATTGAAGGCTGTCAGAAGCACAAAAAAGCCCATCAGTAAATAGAAAACAAAGAAGCTAACAAGGTTAGTACTCGATAGCATCAATACATAAAACAAAAGGTCTAAACCAAAATAAAGGAAGATCTTAAAGTACATGGTACTGTTCCCCGTTTTCTCCAGTTTATTCTGGGAGAAATATCGACCTAATTCTTCATTCAGCTCTTTGTAAAAAGCCGTTCCTTCGTCTTTGGTAAACTTTAATTTGTTCATGATCAATGGATAACCCTTATGAGTTACCATGTAATATAGGACAAAAGTTTCTCAGTATTAGCAATAAACTTCCAAGCTGACAAAATCTTTAGCCCACCATATTTGCTTCTTCTCCCGACCAACCCCGCTCAGATCAATTTTCTGTCACCCGCATCACTCCTTTCATCATTCTCCAATGCCCGGGAAAGGAACAAATGAATGGATAATCACCAGGTTTGTCAGGTGCAGTAAAGTCCAATTGAAACACCTGATTAGAATTGACCAAAGGCGTGAAATACAATACTTCCTTCAAATCCGGCACAAAGTTTTTTTCATACCCATCTTCCAGACTGGCCATATTGTCTGCCGCTACGCCTACCTTTTCAGAGGCTCCGGGTTCAAGGATCAACACATTGTGTGGCATTTGATCTTTGTTATCGAACAGGATGGAAACCGTTTTCCCTGCTGTCACTTCAAAGCTTTCTTTATCAAAAAGCATTTTGCCTGGAAGTGTTGCCAGATTAATTACTATTTCACCTTTTTTATTGTCAGCAGTCTTTTGTAAAACCCGAGATTCTTCATCAGGGTACAACAGGTCCAAATGACTTTGTTTAAAGTTCGTTACCGCAGTCACACCTTCCAAATCTTCAAAGTCTTTTACAGATAGTGCTGCCACTCCATATTGCGCGTACTTGGGATCGTCCATAATAAATCCGGGCACCTGTAGTTCTGCTTTAGAAGCCAAAGGTCTGAGTAATCTTGCCGCTTTTTCAGGCTCATCCGCTAGAAAGGTTTTGTCTTTCCTGAACATCTCCACCCATACTGGTTTCAGGTGCTTAAAAGATTCCTTCAAAGCATAATCCAGGTAATCATCTGTTGGTAAAGCTGAAACCTCCAATAGGGTATTCACCGTGGCCTCATTTTCAAAATGGCTCAAGGCTATAACCGCTTCCAAGCGAACGCGAGGGGAAGTATCTTTGGATAGGATTTTAAGTTTTCGTTGCACATCATCCACTTCATCCTTCCAATAAAACAAGACCCTGGTAGCAGCCGCTCTTATTGGCGCTTCAGGACTATCCAATAAGGCCTCCAACAAGGAGAGGTTAGGCTGGTTAAATTGCTGATAAACCCACAAGGCTTCCATTCTTAAATGCTCCGAATTTGGGTCTTTTTGATCCAATTGATCCACCCAGGTTTGTAGCGCAGGAGCAACCTGCACCCAATCATATTCTCTCAGCTGAGTTCTGGCCCTATACCTTTCCCTGTCTTCATACACCTTAAGCTGATCGAGTAGTCCACTAACATCCAAATTTGTCATGTCTACTACTTTCAGTGGCTTTTTGTCCTTGTGGGTAATTCTCCAAATTCTACCTTTGCTTGAATCCCTTAATGGATCGCGGAAATTTTGTTCCCCGTGTTGGACAATTGGATCATACCAATCTACTACATACAATGCACCATCGGGGCCAAATTTTAAATCAACCGGACGGAAATTCGGGTCCTTGGATTGAAGTAATGGAGTTGTTTCATCTGCCTGAAAACCACTACCATCATCACTAACCACATGTTGTTTTACTCCTTGAAAACCTATAAATGTATTGAACAAAACGTTGCCTTGGGCATTTTCAGGAAATGCCCTGCTGGATATGATTTCTATCCCACAGGTTTTGGGTTTAACTGGTGAATTGAGAAAGTCTTTCATCACCACGTGCTTTTTGGGATAATCAATGTCTACGGTAAGGGGTGGTGCAAAATAATTCATCCCTGTAGAAACATCTGCCACTAAATGTGTTCCATCACGCATAAATACATTGCCCCAGGGATTGGCATAAGGATAAGAGATATAGGGCTCCAGCTTCATGGTATAAGGTTCATACCTCCAGGTAGTCCCATAAGCACCTCGACGAGGGCCATAGGGCGTTTCGATTTGCGAATGCAAGAAAGTACCCATATGAAAATACAGTGCTCCATCCTGCCCCCAGGTAAAAGCACTTAAGCTATGGTGGGAATCTTCTGTCCCCAAACCACTAAATAAAATCTTTCTGGAATCGGCCTTTCCATCACCATCCGTATCTTTCAAATGGACCAGATCAGGCGCTTGGGTAACATACACACCTCCATCTCCTAACTCAAAGCCCAGAGGCAGATAAAGGCTATCCGCAAAAATGGAATGCTTGTCTGCTTTTCCATCAAAATTGGTGTCTTCAAGGATTATCAGTTTATCCAAAGGCATATCACCTGGCGTATACTGCGGATAAGAAGGCATACTGGACACCCACATTCTACCTTGTGGATCAAAAGTTATTGCAACGGCATTGGCGATGGGGAAATCCAATTCAGAAGCAAACAACTCAATTTCATAACCTTCCTGAATTACAAACTGGGACTTTGCTTTTTCAAGCTCTTCCAAAGTAGTCGTCTGGGATTTCGTCTTTTTAACTCCTTGGTTAAAACTTATTATCCTTTCGGCTTTTTCGATGTCTGCCAGGGAATTCTCCGCACTTCCGAACCATACCACACTGTCCAGTCGCTTAATAATGGTGTCAATAACCCTGTTTTCTTCTTTCAATTTCTCTCCTCCTGACCACTCTTTGCGTCGGCCATAGATATACTCTCCATTTTGCGCTTTAAACCGATAAAAGAAATGCTGGTTTTTCTTGGCTACCGCTTCCCTAAGCAGCTCAAAAGAAGCATTTTCTTCCCAAGCAGCAACCGGAAAGTCCAAAGCTTCAGCCATGTATTCACTTACCTTTAGGTATCCATTGTCGGTAAGGTGAATACCATTCGATGTCAGTTCCTTTGATGAACCCATCCACTCTTTAGTAGGTTCGTACAAATCAATAAAAGGAATATTTAAACTTGCTGCCACCTTGCGCATCTCCTTCGTGTACATGGACAAGTTTTGATTGTTTACCGTAGGGTCCGGTAAAAAGCCTCCTTTATCTTCCTGCGCAATGGGTGAAACCAATACAATTTGAGGGCTATTTTCACCATTGAATTGCTGCTGCTTTAAGTGAGTCAGAAAGTCCAGTAGGTCTTTGCTAAAATCGGACAGACCTTCCTGGCCTTTAAAAGCTTCATTGAGACCAAAACAGGCAATAATCACATCTGCTTTCTGATGATGCAAATGATCATCTAATGTGCCAAAATCTAAAGGCCTTGGTCTAAGGCTGACTTCATCTGCATTCCAGGCAAGATTCCTTACTTTAAGGTTTCTTTCAGGAAAACTTTTGTGCAAAAGCGTTTCAAAATAATTGTTGTTCTGAAGTCGATCCGCAAAGGTGTTTCCTATAAAAACAATATTGCTATTGTCCTTTGGATCGAAATGGTGCACTACCTCTTTGCTTTCGCAAGCAAATAAAATAGAAATGGCCAGGATAGAAAAAGCCAAAACGACCTTTGATTCAAGAAATTTAATTGGGCTTACATTAATCATTAGATGTTATTTATAAACTGACAGCGTTTAACACATACCGTAAATTGGGCTTTTGGCCTGAACAACTTATTCAAAGACCAAAAACTAAAACCTCCAAAATTTAATGTATTTATCCTATTAAACCGCTCCGCTCATAAGGTATTGCTATTATTTTTCAATTGAAGACACATAAATTAAAAATTGCCCAAAACAAATCCTTCCAACTTATCAAGTTCTAGATTGTACAACAGGAAATCAGAACAATTAGTGATTTGCCTTCTCGACATGTACTTTAAGCTGCTTTTTAAGTCTCTCTTTCCTGGCATGGTATACCGGAACTTCAGCCAGGTTAATCATCTCCCCCGGATCCTTTGCAAGGTCAATCAACATTTCATCCCCATTATCATACAGCGTGTATTTAAGGTTATCCCCCCTTATCATAAAGCCCAATTCATTTTCCATAAACAAATATTCACGTGGACTGTATTTGTATTTTTGACCGTTCAATAAGACCGCAAACGAAATACCAGGCAGGTTTTCAGGCCTGGAAACACCCGCTAATTCACAGAGTGTGGGAAATAGGTCCAGGCCATTGGAAATAATATTTTCCTTATCCACCGAATGAGCATTGGCCATACCTTTGTACCAAACCACCAAAGGGATATTTGAGGATTCTTCATAAAAAACTGTTTTGTGCTCCAGTCTATGGGAAGCACTCATTTCACCATGATCCGAAGTAAAAACGACAATGGTATTGTTGGCGAAAGGTGAGGATTCCAAAGCGTCCAACACCATCCCTATTTGGACATCCACCCTTTCGGTCAATCTATGGTAGGCATACCTGTGCATTCGCCAATCTTTTTCCGTCCAGTTTTCCCGGGCATCAATAGTGAAAGAATGCAGTGCTTTCAAATCATAAATCGCACTTGGTTCAGGTGAGGTTTGTTCAAAATTAGCAGGCAGAGGAGGCACATATTTTGCCATAAAATCATTTTCACTAATGGAATCCGGAATGGCAATGGCTTCCAATAAAGGAATAGGAACCTCGGCAGGAGGTCTATTATTTGGGGGGAAATGCCTGATGGCTTCATAACAGATATCGTGAGGGTTGATAAAGTTCAAAGCCATCAGGAAAGGCTTATCCGAATTCCTCTCCAATAATAAAGCAGCGCTTTCTTTTGCCAGATCAACTCTTTCATCCTTTGAAATAAAGGTTTCAAAACCATACGTGGAAACATCATTTCTCCCTCCGGGCAAGTGGGATTTCCCTCCATAAAAAGTTTCATAGCCAGCATTGGCAAAGGCATGGCCCATTGCATTGGGAATTATCTTTTGAAGAGCTGGAATATCTAGTTTACTCCAATTGTGTCGCATGTCAATTGCAGTGGGATACTGCCCTGTGAATAGACTAAACCTGGAAGGTGAACAAACCGGGTTGGTTACATAGGCTTTTTCAAAGCGCATTCCTTTCATGGCCAGTTTATCCATATTTGGTGTCTCTAACCACTCATTGCCCGCACTGCTCATCATTTTGGCATTCTGCTGGTCCGTAATGATAATCAGGATGTTTGGCTTTTTACTTTGTGCGAATAAGACGGTACTTATAAGACCAAAACCAATAAATAAAATAATCTTTTTCATGTGCGATTATACTTAATAATAAGCTAGACTTAGAAGAAAATACGCTAAAAGTTAATTACATTATTCAGGATATATCCCCTTTTTACATCAAAATCGGATTTTTCTTGACAATTAAGCTCTCCTAGTAATAAAAATACAAGACCGATTTTGATCAATTGGTACAGAAAAGAGCCGTCCAGTTATTCTTGCACTATAAATCAACGTTTAAAGAATGAAGCCTAACATTGCGCTGGTTAATGAATTAAATGGTGAAACGATTGATTTTGAAACGGTTTTAGCTCGGAACAGGAATTCTAATGCATCTTTCGGTTTTAAATCATCTTTTTATCTTAAATTGCTTTTAGTTCAGTAATTTACCTACTAAAGAGTCAAGATCAAGGTTTAAGTCAATTGTTAGAAATCAGACTGTAGCTAAATAAACAGAAAATCAAGATCTTTTTTCTCCTCATAATGGGCTATTTCAAATATTGAAGGATCAACAAGTAAGGAATGACAAATTAATATAAATAATCAAAGCAATATAACATGGCTAAAGGACACTTGTTAAAATTGAACTCTTATTCAATTACTCTCAAAAAGTTTAACGAGAAAAAAAAAGTAAAGACAAAAGTTACATTCAAAGACTTTTTTGAGACATACCGTATTCCTGGAGAAAAGAAGGCTTCTTTAAACACCCTTTTTAATAGGTTTTACAAACATTTCAAGGAATCTTTTAATGCTGAATTCAAAAGAGATAAAGATGGTACAAAAGCATTTTCTCCAGGTGAGGATATAGAGAAAAATGCTGCTAATTCTATAATTGATGGACTATTTGAGGGAGGATTAACAGGAATTGAACAATATGTTCAAGATCAGAAAAGAAGGAAAGCTAAATCTAAAATTTCTAAAGACGATGTCGCCGCTCTACCTTTTTATTTTCTGTTTTGGTTTCCTCAGGATGTAGACTACGGAATAATAATGATTCAAAGTTATGGATCTTCTACTATCAATAGCTTAGTTAAGGAACACTTGAAGGACTTAATGAAGTTAAAAAAATTTACTTTTGATGAGCATTTTTGTATTTCGAAAGAGGATAAAGAGGAATTTTTTAAACATTCTGTTGTCGAGGAAATTTCGATATTAAATAATTATAAAATAAAAAAAGCAAGTGATAATTTTTCAGCACTATTAGGAAATTCCGATACTTTCCTAGTTGACGTTCGGATCAAAAGAATAAATAGAAATAGTGAAGAATTTTTTAAAGGTTTAAATAAATTAACAAAAAGCATCTCTAAATTGATAAATTTAGAGATTGAAGACGCTGTAAAGATTGGTGGTTCGGAACCGAAGGCTTTTTACAAGGGGGATTATTCCAAATCACATGCAGTAATAAGTGATCATAAAAATTTCATTCCTTCAATAATTTTACCAGACAATTTAAAAGCGATAGACAAAGAAATACCCGATTTAGTTTTAATTCGAAATTATTGCAAAAACTATCTTAAAATACTACAAGAAGAACAAGGTTATAATAGTTCATTTATTATATAATGAATTTATTCAAAAAAGCAAAGATAATTATAAACAATGTATCACCAATAAATATATTATTAGTGACAATTATACTTGTAATAATCTCTATTTTTATGGGTTTCAATTCGTCAATTGATTCGAACGTAACTAGCACTATAGCAACTTTTATTTCTCTTTTTAGTGGGATACTTTTTTCATTTACCTTTGTAATATTTGAATCTACCCAAAAGAAAAAAAAAGAGTTATGTGAAATACTAGATGATTTAGGTATTACATTAAGTTTGTACTTAGAATCCTATGAAATCCCTGATAATGAAAAATACCATGCTTCTGACATTAACAATAAATTAAGATTTATTAATTTCGCTGATTCCCTTTTTACTTTAATTATAATATTAGTATTTGATTCTGTATTCATTTTTTTAATAGGCATTTCGCTAGGAATTACTTTAAATTATTCTCTCATACAGAACTTTCAATTAATCTTAAATTCTTTTGGATTAACCAGTTATTCATTTCTAACCCTTGTTTATATTTATATTGTTCTAATACTTATTATGAAAGTTTACAGCTTTTACATGAATGAACTAAAACTATAATCGATAAAATATTTTCATATGATTGAATACATCAATACCTTATTATCTAAATCAAGTTTACTAAACCTTTTTATTTTCGCTTTTAGTGTATGGTTACCAGCTTTTATCACGCATCGATTCCAGATGAAAAGAGAAAAAAAGAAAGAAAAAACATTAAACAAAAACAATTTAATTCTTCTAAATCAGGAGTTGGACGTAATTTCATCTGTTAATGAACGAATCAAAAAATCTTCAATAGAGATCGTTCAGGCTTGCAAAGAAGAAAATCAATTTGTTTTTACAGAATACCCACATCGTTTGGATACCAAAACTCTTGAATCACTAGTTGCAAATTTAATTTTATACCGCGAACAAAGTCCTGCTTTATTGAGGTATTTGATTGAATTAAAATCAAATCTTCAAATAACAAATGAATCCTTAAATTTTGGATTTATAAAAACCTATTTAGAGAATAATACAAAAAATAGAATAGGGGTTGCAGTAGAAAAGTATTTTGACGGAGTACAAGAATATATTCAAGCCAATTTTGAATTTATTGAAAAGGTAAAAGCTGAAATTAAAGTATGACTTGGTATGCCAAATATACTTGAGTTGGAGAAAAGGACAGGGTGCCCGAAGGTTTATTGTGGGCAGATTAAAGCGTAATGCTACAGAGGGAGTGAAATTCGACTATCTTCCTGAAGGTGTGGCAGAAGCCAAAAAAAAAGGTTTTACTGCTTATACTGAATTCCCAGATTTGACAAAAAAATACAATGGGGGTGCCTTGGATATTTTTAGTCAAAGAATCATGAAGTCTGAGCGATCGGACATCAATGATTTTTTAAGTTTTTGGGAGATTTCTCCTAAATACAAAAGTGATTAACTTTACTTGCTTGCCAGGACGCAATGCCTAAACCCTTCAGATAATTTTGAGTTTTTAGCAGATTACAACCCCATTAAAGGGCTTTGCTTTTTGACTGACCTTGCAGGTTTAAGTAATTTAAAATTAGCTCCTACTTTCATTAAAGTTGGTGACAAGTTGACTTACCAATTGGATAAAACCAATAAATTTGATCCCAAAGCGGTCATAGTTTTCTTGAAAGGGCAGCATATAGGATATATTAAAAAAATTCATTCCAGAGTATTCCACAAAGTACAGAAAAACGAACTTCAGCTATCGGTAAAGGCCCTCGAAACCAACGGAATCATCAAGAGAATTTTTGTTAAGGTAGAACTACCTTAACCAGAAATATGTGACAACCCTTCAATTAAGTTATGAAATCTTTTCTTAATAAAATTCACAACTGATTAATACAAAACTAATTGCATAATTCGGATTTAGTAAGAAAAGGACCGTTTTTCAAACGATCCTTTTCTTACTTTTATCATAACTTATGCTAAATCCTCTACTACCCAGCAACGGTTATCTTTTGCGGGTATCCTTTAAAAAGACAGGGGCAGCTTCTATATGTTGACCTTTATTTCCTGAAGAATCTCTCAATTCAAAGGATAAATCATAAAAATAAGTAGGCTTCCCAGAAATCCTTGCACTATAAACACCATCACCTTTCACAGCATCTGCTCCAAGTCCATCATCCTTCAATTCAATGGAAAAAGAAGATGGTGTTTCGTCCCAATTCACATGTTTCAAAGTTGATTTTTCCTCATTAGGGGATAATGTTAGCATGACTTCACCAACTGAAGCGCCATCATAGACACGTGCTTCTATTCGATCATCATTCAGCACCTGCACCCATTGAACTTGCGGAGCTGTCTTGTCTTCTCCTTTCACTTCAACATTTGCTATGCCTTTGTGGATAATATGCTGACCACTAATGGGGCCAGGAGTCCAGTACTCTATATAGAAAGGTATTTCTTCTCCTTCAGGAGTTTCAGAATCCAGAACCGGCATTGTGTATTTGACAGACCCACCGATATGGTCATAATTCTGCCAAGGGTCAGCTATCCGAATGCTCACATTGCCCGGATTGATGTATTTGTTGGTAGTATAGGCATCCGTTCGCAAATACTTACCTCCTTCTTCTACCAATAGGACAATCGTTTCTCCTGGATTTGCTATTCCATCTCCATTTCCGACTCCCACTACCATGCTGACTGAATCAACAGCTTCTTTGACAATGGTGAATTCTTTGCCATCAGCAATTACAAAATTTGTTATTTTATCTACCGGGTCTTTAAATAAAATTTCAAACTCCTCTTGCCAGGAAGCCCCTGAATCATCCGTGAAATCAACTTGAAACTTAGCTATATCATACCCTTTACGGTTGTTTCTGACTTTGAAAACCCCATTTACCTGTTTCTCTTCCAAGGAGGCCAAACCATTGATTTTACCTTGGGCAGACACAATGTCCAAGCCTTCACTAATGGCACTTATTTCTGCGATGATATTCTCAGATGTCGAAAACCCTTTATTCAAAACCTTCATTGAAAGTTCAACCACCTGACCACTTTCAGCCCAGTCCATGTTCTCAATTTTAAAACTTGTCATGGATAGGTTGGGGGTGTCTTGTGAATTTGCTATTCCTATTTGGTGAGCACTACCATTGAGTGTTAGCTTAAGCCTACCTGATGCATCGCTTTGAACGGAATACTGCCTACTTTCCTTCGTGCGAAGATCTATGTCAGTCACTTTATATTCAGTACTCACTTTATAGATAGGAGCAGTTATCACCTGAACTTCTACATTTGGCATCAATTCACCATCTGGTAGAAAATTTCGCACAGCAAGGTTAAAGCCTTCTTTATCCACATTCTCCAATATGGTATAGCCTGAACGGATTCTCGATGTTTCTACTTTATACTCCCACACTTCAAAATACGGATAGATATCAATATAATCCCATTTCTCAGGGAGAGGCAAAGGGGTTTTAAAGGCTTGCATCATAAAGGCAAACATATCCCCCATTCCACAGGTAATATGAGAGGCTTCATATTGTTTGAACTGGTAGTGAGGGACTGCATTCATCAAATACCTGTTCATGTCCTCATGATAAAACCGCAAACGATCGCTGTTTCCATTGTGCATCCGCATGCTAATGGTTTTAAAATTATCATACATGTCGGCATGAGCATACCTCACAGGAAAATCCAGTGGTCCGGCAGAAAATTCGCTGGATCCACAAAAATTACCTGCGGCACTTACCCAGTCCGGCAATTTGGCTGAAAGCCAAAAGGTCATAAACCCTCCCATAGATAGACCGGAGATCCCTCTATGGGTACGGTCAGGAATCGTTCGGTAATGAGCATCTATATACCCTACAAATTCCTTAAAATATTCAGGAAACTGACGAAATGTGGAAACCAGGCTGACATTGTATGGACTCAGGTTTATTGGCTCAACTTTGAATTGATTCAAGCCATCTACTTTCACGATGATGACATCATTTTCTGAAACAAACTTTTCAATATTGTCCCCGTCATTGTCATCTCCGAAATCATAATCAGAGTAACCACTTCCCATGGAACCAAAATATCGTTGGGCCCATCCGTGAAAAAAGTAGATAACAGGATACCTTTTCTCCGAATCTTTTCGATAACTCGGGGGTAAAAATACCCGAAAGTTTCTATTGTTTGAAAAAGCTTTGCTGTAATGGTAATCGTCTATCACCTCCACCCCGGAAGCCAGTAGGTCTCCTTGGGTTTGAGACCAAGAGCTTCTTGGTTGAAGCAGTAACATTGCAATTACAATTATAAAAATCTTCGCTTGATTCATAGTTTGATGGTTTGGATTCAGTAGCAAAAACAGGGCTTATTTCAATTGTTGAAAATGCTTTATAAGTTGTTCAGTAATCAAAACTGAAGCATCCTTTTGCACCCTGTTTGTGGTCAACCAAGACTCATAACCACCCAATTTATGCTGAGCGGGAGTTGGTAAATACCCGTAAGAACCATTGGCCAATTCTATGGTAAAGGTATTTTTGAAAGGGCTCTGCTCCTTAATATCTAAACCAATTTGAGCAAAAACTTCAAAGGGTATAGAAGCAATTCCAATATCATTGATGGCAAAAGATTGCAACACCACCTTCACAGAATCAGGGTAGGATGATTCCATATTAAAAACGCGACTTGCATAGGTTTTTTCCAATCTATGAAACAGAGGCTCTGAACCATTATGATCTCTAACCAGGGCTATATTTTTGAGGATTTCAGGAGAGGCGCGTCTTACAGTAAGGGTCATTTCTGAAAGTGCTGAGCCTAGTTTAACTTCTGACTGAAAATCCAGCTCCTTGTATTTTTGATGTACTTTATCGGCAACATCGTTAGCCACGTAATGCATTTTGGCATAAGGAGGTAAGGATTCCTTAGGTCTAGGTTTAGAATAATCATTATTGTTGACATCACCTGAAGTTCCATTCGTCATAATTCCAATAAAAGCAGGTAGATCTGAGCCTGTTTCCAATAATTCACCCATACGATTTCCGAAAGCTGCAAAGTAATCCGCCGAGATATGTCCCCTAGGCACTCCACCAACATAATGTAGGGAATAGTTGGCCAATAAAGCTATGGGGGTTCCTTCTTTGGATTCTACTGCAATAAAGGACACTTCAGGATCTACAGGACCTGCTGGACGGAGCAAGGCATTGCTGTGTCCGGGATTCATTTTAGCTATCTCCAACTGTCCCAATGGACTCATTACAGAGTCTTTCATGATCCACCTTCTGTTAAATACATGCTCCAGAACATCTACGCTTCCGAAAGCAATTTTGGCTAACGTTTTGTTTTCTCTTGCAATCTTTACTCCATCTACCATTCTTTTGACAACAAAAGTCTGGTATTCATCAAGGGCAACTCCTACTTCGGGAGATATGCTTTTTAACCCTTCTCCATTAAGGCTTATCCCTGAATGGGTATGTGTTGAGGCCATCATTACATCTTTTGCCGGAATATTTAAATCTCGATCCAGCATTGCTTTGGCAGCATCAAAAACCTCCCGATTAATATGAACATTATCCACAATTACAAATACCAATTCCTTCGCACCATCATCCAGTACAAGGATCCTTACACTTAGTGGGTCATGAATGTAGGTTGCAGGAGGAGAGTTGTAATTGCCAACAATTGGATGTCCCAGATGAGGGGTAATATCAGTAATTGAAGCTCCGGCTTGAAACACCTTATTCTGAGCTATCAAATCCTTTGAAAAAAGGACTGTGCTAATGGTCAAAATCAACCCTAATAATCTTTGAATCCTTATCATCATAATTTTTATTTAATTTTAGAATAGCAATCAGGCTTATTCTTTAAAAGGTATTTCTTCAATGGAGAACCAGATTTTTCAACACCTTCTATAAACAATGCTGCAACTGCGCAGGCACCTAGCTTGCTCAAATGCGTATTGTCTTTCAGTCCCTCTTGCAGGTTTTCAAAAACACCTGGTTCAATATGTAAAAACAAAGCTTTCGAATCTTCTTCTCCTACTTTACTTAAATAATCCAAGGTCATTTTATTCAAGTCTATTAATGGAACACCTGATTCTTTAGCCGCTTCAATTGAAGCAGTTGCATAATCCCCATGAGTATTCACTGGATTGCCTTCAGCATCAAATCTTCTTCGTGCAATAGGTGTCGCTATTATGGGTCTGGCACCAAGGGATTCAGATTCCTTAACAAACCTGAGAAGGTTTTCCTTATACTCCCCAAAGGCTTCAGTATAGCGGTTTGGATCATCAGCATTTTGATCATTGTGACCAAACTGAATAATCAAAAAGTCACCTTCCTGAATATCATTTATTACCTTATCCCAATGTCTTTGGGCAATGAAATTTTTCGAGCTTCTACCGCTTACAGCTCTGTTCACTACTTCTGCTTTGTCATTCAAAAACGCAGAAAGTGTCATGGCCCAGCCCCTTCTAGGAAAATTTGAACCACCATAATGTTCATCCATTTCTTCCAAATTATAATTGCTCATGGTGGAATCGCCAATACTGAAAACGCGAATGTTTTCTTGATTGCAACTGCAAAAAAGCAATAGTACCAAGCTGTAAAAGGAGAAATAAAAAGCGCTGGATTTCAAATGAGTTATCCGGGTCAATAGACCCGGATGCTCATTGTTTTTCATTTGACTCATAGGTTTTTACCAATACAAAGTACAAAATTGTTTATAGGCTGTAATACAGTTATCACCAACCAGGATTCTGATTTAGATTTGTATTTAGGGTCAATTCTGTTTGCGGTACGCTCTCCAGGTAATTCCTGTCTGGGTTAAAATTATACCCATTTGGAATTTCAATTTGCAATGGATCAACAAGTCCATTTTCATCCAATACAGGGCTTTCATTGGGAAATTCCGAACTGTTGAAAGGATATCCTTTAGGACGCTTATTTAAAAACAGTTCATGTGCTGCCCAGCGTTTCCAATCCTGCTCTCTCAGCACCTCAAATGCCAATTCAACCCTTCTTTCTCTACGAATCTCATAGAGTGCATCCGAGATAGGGTATCCATAATCCACCTTATTTGGATCAGCATCCTGAGACATCACCTCAAAGTCTGGCATGCCTACCCTAGCCCTTAGTTGATTGAGGACATCATAAGCAACAGTCCCATCCAACTCTACCAATGCCTCTGCATAGTTTAACAGTACTTCTCCATACCTGAATACAATCCTACCAGCATCATTTGCATTGGCATAACCCAATTCCTGATAAGGGTTGGTGTATTTTTTGATTTGAAATCCAGTAGGATTATTTTCACGACTTCCTGCAAATAATGGAGGAAAATCGAACACCACATTAGAAGGATAATGTTGAACATCTCCAGGGATCCAAATACTTTGCCTTAACCTTAGATCAACATCACTGGCCAGCATTTCTAAGAAATCATTCCCTTTTTCTTGTTGGGAAATGGATAAATAATCCATCGGTTTTCCATCTTGCCCCAAGTGAGAAGTCACATAGGACCATGTTGCACCTAACTCTGAAGGTGTGGTTGTGCCATAATAATTTTGATTATGGCCAATAAATTCACCTACATTATAGGCCCTATACAGCAACACTTCACTGATACCTCCCATATCTCCTGTTCCAAATAAATCATAATAATCCTGATCCGTTTTCCCTGTAGAATATATTCCCACATTGTAATCCCCATTCATCAATTCATTTCCGGCATCCACACAGGCCTGGAAATATTTATCAGGATCAGCCCCTGGTGTTCCAAATTCATCCCCACTGTGGTATTTTTGCCAAGTCCCTTCAAACAAGGCTACCCTGGATTTAAAAGCAAGTGCTACTTCCTTATTGATTGAATTATTTCCCCAAGGAGCTTCGTCTTTTTTATCAAGGTTAATTACTGCTTTGTCTAATAAAGACAAGATAGAATCCACGACTAAAATTCTTGAATCCCTTGGTTTAATCAATTCAGCCTCATCATCAGGGGTCAATGCATGAGAATACCATGGCACATCACCATAGGTTTGTACCAAATCAAAGTATATCCAAGCCTTAAAAAACTGTGCCTCCCCAAGGTATTGTTTCCACGAGCTATAAGGATCTTCACACTTGTCATAATTATCCAAAAAGATATTTATACTTCTTACAGGTGCGAAACCACTCTGCCAGGAACCAGTAGACAAGGTCGTTTCTCCATTCAATATTGAATTGGCTGTTCTATAAGTAATATTGTTAGCTGCATCCTCACGTCCCACAGTTGACATACTGTTTTCATGATAAGGCAAGCTCTCGTAAAACTTAGCGGTGTAATTTTTGAGATCTACCGAAGATTTCCAGTATTCATCAATTCCAATCTGATCCAAAGGTGGCTTGTCCAAAAAATCTGTACAAGACCAACCTGAAAAAAATGTCAAAATAAAGACTATTTTTAGTGTATTTTTCATTGTAAATAAGTTTTGTAGAGATGAGATTAAAAGGTAACGTTCAAGCCCATTGAGTAAATGCGATCTGCTCTGTAGTCCTTGCCAGTACTATTTGAATAGCCTCCGGAAGGCAAAGTTGGATCCATTCCTACAGGCAAATGATCAAAAGTCAAAAGGTTGGAACCTGACAAGTAAATCCTTACTTTACTCAACCCAAACCTACTGATCACGGTATCATTGATACTGTACCCCAACTGAACATCCTGCAATCTTAAATAAGCGAAATTGCCTAAATATCGAGAGTTATAAGTTTGGTTTTTTACGTTAGAGGCATTGTCCTCATAAGGGCGAGGATAAAATGCGTCTGTATTTATATTCGCATCACCTTCATATAAACCTACGTACTTAGTACCTGGGGTATCTCGGTAATAATCCAAGTGATCCCATTTTGGTTGTGACCAATTTGCACGTCGAAAACCATAATAGGCATAATCATTATAATTCATACCCTTAGCGCGTTTGGCTGTTCCTTTCCATAACATGGAGAAGTCAAAACCTTTAAAATTGGCACCAAAATTAACCCCAAATTGATAGTGTGAACTGGAATTTCCTAAAAGCATTAAATCACCATGGTCATCGATTGTATTCTGACCATTGTTGATAACTCCGTCACCATTGAGGTCATCATATTTGACATCTCCTGGATTCCATAAGTTATAAATAAAGGATTGGTCGGCATGATTGTCGATCTCTTGCTGGGACTGGAACAATCCATTGGAAGACCATCCCCAGATATCTCCTACTTCCTGACCAACAAGCCAGGATCCGAGGTAACCGGTTGGATTGTTGTATTCCGTCACAACCGCCTTGGCATCATATAAGTTGAAACCAACAAAATAACTCAAATCAGAATTAACAACTTCTTTCCATTTTACAGACAATTCCCATCCTCTGGTTCTCAAGGCCGAATTGTTAGATCGTGGAACAGATGCCCCAAGAACACCCGGTAAAGTCTCAGATGGCCCGATCATGTCAGTCGTATTCCGCTCAAACCAATCAAAATTAACCCCAAGTTTACTGGCGAGAAATTCCATGTCTATACCAATATTAGTGGTGGCCGCTTTTTCCCAAGTCAATGAAGGGCTTACCAAAGAAGGCGTCAAGGTATATCCAACCTGTCCGGTTTGATTGTAACCTGGAAGCCAGTTAAGTAAGTTTTTAGACAATTGAATCAATGCCAAATCCTGGTAAGCAGCAACATTTTGGTTACCAAGTTGACCCCAAGAACCTCTAAGTTTTAAAGTGTTGATAAAACCTGATGATTGCGTCCAAAAATCTTCATTACTCACCACCCAACCGGCAGAAAATGAAGGGAAAAACCCCCATCTTTTACCTTCCAAAAAGCGAGAAGTCCCATCGTATCTCACGTTGGATTCTACAAGGTATTTTTCCTTATAATTATAAGTTAATCGACCAAAATAACCTTCAGTAGCCCACTGACTTAATCCTTCATTGATGGATGGATCTCCTGTGGCAGTATTTAAAGAAATAATATCAGGTACAATTAAATTTCTGGCTTGACCATTCAATGACCTGTATTTACCTGATTCATATTGCCCTCCAGCCATAACCATGAAATTATGAGCTTCATTAAAGCTCCATTCATAAGAAGAGTAAATATTCGAACTCCAATAATAATCACTGGAATGGTATTCATTGACCTGACTTGCTACCCACGAACTTGACTGCTCTCCTGTCAACCAATTTTGTTCTCCAAATTCTCTACCGTCATGAAGACCGTAAAAATCAGTGGATTGATAGGCAAAATCGGCATTTATTTTCCATCCTTTTAAGGGTCTCAATTCCGTACCTATGATTTGCCAGTTCTCCGTAGTCTCATCATTACTTGCTCCAGCCTCAAAAAAGCTTTTCACACTGCTCTGCACTTGATTTCCGAAACTATCGAACACTGCTTGTTTTGGTGCTGTATTGTAAATAATATGTAAAAGGGCATTGTATGAATCAGAAGACTCAGGTCTTGCACCCGTAGGGAAATGGCGATTGTTTTTCATTAAACGCGTTTCAAATCTCAAATCCCACCAATCAGTCAGTGCCGTTTTAACTTTGGCTGTTAGATTATAACGCTTGTTATAATCATCAGCCCATGTAAAGGAACTTGCTTGGTTTGTAAAACCTGCTGATAGATAATAAGAAGTTTTATCGGATCCGCCCTGTACGGAAAAATTATGAGATTGTCCCATGTTAGGACCAGTAGCCAGGTCCCAAAAATCGTTGTTAGCATGACCGTCTCCATTTCCACCGGCCCATCCACCACCAGCAGCAGGGAAAGCAGCCCAGTTGGTCACTTCACTAGCAGGGAAATCTGCAGGAAATTGTGAGCGTATAAAATCATAGTCCCCATCTTGATAGGCGATAACTCTATCAATGGTTTCCTCGCTAAACTTCAAAGAAGAACCTTTGTTTAATGCTGCTTCATTGAGTACACGAGAATAAGTGTAAGAATCCAAGGTTCCTGGCAATTTAGCAGGGGTAACCAAACTCATGCTACCTGAATAGTTTACCCTTATTTTTGAATTTTTCTTACCGGATTTGGTTGTAATAAGCACCACACCATAAGGCGCTCTTGCACCATAAATAGCAGATGCTGCTGCATCTTTTAAAACGGATATGGATTCTATGTCTTCAGGATTAAGGGAATTCATGTCACCAGGAAATCCATCTATCAGGATATAAGGCGCTCCTCCATTGAGTGATCCAATTCCACGAATATCTATAGAGGCCTTAGCCCCTGGCTGGTACCCATTGGCATCAAAACCAAAATTCAATCCAGGTGTTGTTCCAACCAATAACTGGGAAACATTTGCAGCATGACGGTCTTCTAACATATCACTGGAAATCACATCCACCGATCCAGTCAAATTAACCTTTTTCTGAGTACCATACCCTACAACCACAAATTCATCCAAGGAGGACATCTCCTCAATTAAACTCACGTCCAGCACGCTTCTGTCTCCAATTGCAATCTGTTGCGTTTCAAAACCTATAAATGAAATCACCAAAGTAGCACCCTCAGGCACCAATAGGGAATAATTACCATCAATATCTGTTGCGGTTCCTATTGAGGTGCCCTGAACAGAAACAGTTGCTCCCGGAATAGGCGCTCCACTTGCATCGGTGACGGTGCCACGAATGGTGACCTCCACTTCGACGTTTTTTTCTTCACTATTTCTTTTGGCCACTTTAACACTAATTCTATTGTCTACTTGCTTGAAAGAAAGTGTATGGCTGGCAGCTAATGACAAAAGCACATTTTCTAAGCTTTGGTGTTCTACCTGTAGGTTGACTGGTAGTGATCCATCTACCAATTCCTGGTCATAGATAAACAAAAACGATGTTTCACTTTTTATCCTATTAAAGGATTCGGCCAAGGATGCATCTTTTAGGTCTAAGCTCAAGTACACTTCACTGATATTCAGAGAACTTTGCCCCTTTGTTGGAGATGCGTACATCAGGTTTAGACACAACAGCTGTAGAAAAAAGCCGTATAGGTAATATTTCCCCACCATACTAAGTACATGTAATGATTTTTTCATAAATTTGATAGTTTTCTTGTTATCGATGGCATTAAAACTACAGTTAGAAGGAAGCCTGAGAACTTTCCCTCTTTCTGGAACTGGCCGATGAATACTGTTCATCGGCTTTTTACTTTATTTTCATAGGCTATTCACTTGCTTTAAATTGAATGAATACTGTTTTATTTTTAATCGAGAAATCAAAATTATAGGCATACCCCAAACTCTCAAGCACATCTTTTAAATAGGTGTTTTTTTTAAATTCTCCGGAAATTCTTACATTATTTTGGGGACTGTTTTTGACTTTGATTTCAGCCGCATACCAACGTTCCAGGATTTGAACAACTTCTGAAAAAGGAATTTTCTCAAAAACCAGCACACCTTCCTTCCAAGGAAAGGCCTTCTCAAGGTCAAATTTGCTTTTGATTAAATTGTTATCTGTACCAATGACCACTTCTTCTCCAGGAATTAGATCTACTGATTGTCCTTCCTCAGATGAATTTGACACCCTGACCTTACCTGTAGCCAACTGCACCTGAACAAAATTCTTTTTATAGGAATTGATGTTGAAAGAGGTGCCTAATGCTGTGGTAATTAAATCACCACTATGCACACGAAAAGGTAAGAGACTGTCGGAAGCCACTTCAAAAAAGGCTTCTCCTGATAAGAATATTTCCCGATGGCTCTGCCCAAATTCACGTTTAAATCGCAACTCGCTTTCTGCGTTCAACACCACATTGCTACCATCAGCGAGCATTAAGGTAGACTTTTGTCCTTTTGGGTTGGACTTAATGACCCATTCGTTTGACGTAGTATTTTGGGCAATTGGTTCCTTGTATTCTACTGACAAAAAGGCATAAACCAAAATCAAGGAAAATACGGCAAGTATGGATCCTCCCAGAAACAGTCTTATTTTATTTTCAAGTCTTGCATTTCCAGAAGTGTATACATGACGATTGGAATTGTCCTCTTCTTCCTCAGCAGATATAATCTTGTCTTTGATCGCCAGGAAGGTTTTTTTCTTTCTACTTTCCATCCATTTCAAAGCAGAAGAATCCAACTCAAGAAGAATGGTCTTAGCTTGTCCCAATAACTCAACCTGAGAAGGATTGGCATTTAACCAGTCCTGCCAAAATTTTGCTTGTTCGGCATCATTATTAAGCACCCATTGCTTAAAGGATTTATCTTCTAAAAAATCAGCTATTTTTTCGTAGGATTTCATTTATCAAACATCTATATCTATAAGAGGGAGATTGTTGGTAAATCTCACCATGATATTGATGTTTTTTAATAAAAATTTTAAATTTTACTATTTGCAGATAAAAAATTAGGCGTCTGCACTGATTAAACCGAACAAAACTATGATCTTAGCTGTGAAATCGGATGAAGTAAGGTACTGCTTCATGGACTTAAGTCCTTTTAGAACCAAGTTGTACAGAGAAGGCACTTTTATTCCCATCAGCTCTGAAATTTCTTCATAAGACAAATCCTGAAGATACTTTAGATAGATGGCCTCTTTTTGTCTGGTGGATAAATTATCTAATGCTGAGGAAATTTTTCTGCTTGATTCATGGGTAATCTGATTTTCAATCAAAATCTCTTGAAAGGAATCCTGCCAAGCCATGCTTGAATGATAATCCTCCAGCACCTCATGTTTTTGATTTACTTTTAGCCTTCTAACCAGCTCTCTACGGAAAGCCGAATATAAATAAAACCGAATAGAGGAGTGGATATCCAAACTGGATTTTATCTCCCAAAGGTGTACGTACACATCCTGAATGACATCTTCAATAAGCTCACAATCTGTAGTAAATTTCTGTCCATACTTATATATATCATCAGAATAGGAGGTGAAAATAAATGAAAATGCTTCCTGATCGGCGGATTGAATCAAACCCCACAATTCATAAGAACCCAGTTGTTCGTACTGCATAATAATTTGGATGTTAGGGTTTAAAACACTTAAAAATGTGGATAAATATTTAAACTTCCAAATATCAAAATAAATTATTCTTATTTCCTGGTTATGACCATCAACTTAGAAATAAAAATTAGAGGTTGCTTTTGTCTCTATTGATAAAGAAAACACTGCAAATGCAATTCACTGTTAAGGAGCAAATTTGCTTGTCCGATTACAACTACAGAAGGAACATGCGTCGCAAGCCTTTTGGCTTTTTTGAAGTCCATCATAAGTTGGATTCCAATCAGAATATCTAAAAAAACCACCCCCTATCAATTTGAGAATCTATCCACCATCCCGGTCAATAGATTCTCAAATTCCTTATTCCATTTGTCATTAAGCTTAAACGCCCATGTCTGAAAAAATTAATCCCTAAGCCTTGGTAGCTATTTCTTTAATAGCGCAAACAAATTTATCCAATTCAGGTAAACGAGTATAAACATGAGGTGTAACACGAACACAACTGATATTTTCAAAATCAATCGCTACTGTATGAATTTTGTACTTATTGAATAATAACCTTTCTAACTCATGGGGTGTGACACCATTTAGCCACTTGTGTAATTGGTTTATTGTTATCCACTGAAAAAAAACATAAACCAAGGCCAATGAAAATAAAGCAAGTATGAACCCTCCTAAGAATCGCTTTATTCTATTTTCAAGTCTTGTATTGCCAGAGGTGTATGCATATCTACTGGAAGTCACCTCCTCTTCCTCAGTAGCTATAGTCTTTTCTCTAATTGCCAGCAAGTTTTTTTTCTTTCTACTTTCCGTCCATTTCAAAGCTGAGGAATCCAACTCAAGAAGAATTGTCTTTGCTTGTCCCAATAACTCAACCTGAGAAGGATTGGCATTTAACCAGTCCTGCCATAATATTGCTTGTTCGGAGTCATTATAAAGCCCCCATTACTTAAAGGATTTCATTTATCAAACAGCTATACCTTAAAGAGAGAGATTGTTGGTAAATTTCATCATCATATTTTTGTTTTTTCAATAAATATTTAAATTTTTATCATTAATAGACAAAAATTTAGACGTATGAGCTGATGAAACCAAATAAAAATATGACTACCGCTGTAAAATCAGATGAAGAAAGGAATTGATTCATTGACTTAAGTCCTTTTAGGACCAAGTTGTACAGTGCGGTCACTTTTATCCCCATCAAGGCTGAAATCTCGTCATAAGACAATTCTAGGCGGTATTTGAGATATATGGCTTCTTTTTGTCTGGTAGATAAATTGTCTAATGCGGAGGAAATTTTTCTACTAGATTCCTGTGTAATTTGGTTTTCAATCAATATCTCTTGAAATGAATCCTGCCAAGTTATGCTTGAATGGTAATCTTCCAAAACGTCGTATTTATGATTTTCTTTAAGCCTTCTTACCAATTCTCTTCGGAAGGTTGAAAACAAATAAAATCGAATGGATGAGTGGATATCCAAACTGGATTTAAACTCCCAAAGGTGTATGAACATATCTTGAATAACATCCTCGATTAGCTCACAATCTGTAGTGAACTTCTGTCCATACTTAAATAAATCATCAGAATTAGACGCGAAAATATATGAAAATGCATCCTGATCGGCGAATTGAATCAAACCCCACAATTCATAAGAATTCAGATGTTCGTACCTCATAATAATTTGGATGTTAGGGTTTTAGTCACTTAAAAATGTGTATAAATATCCAAATTTCCAAATATCAAAATAAAATATTCCCATTTACTGATTTTGACAAATCACCATATAAAAATAAATAGCGCCTATTTTGGGATGATGAAGAGAATTTTTGGTTAAGAAAATTCAGCAATTATTTATTTTACGGAATCAGCCAAAAATTGTAAAATTTAATAGGCTGCCATCCTGAAAATGACGCTACATTTTGGAATGGCTAAAGCAATAGCATTTACAGATGCTTTTAAATAAAATTCCACTTTGACAAAAATAAAAGAGCGCTGCACACTGACTCATCCTGCTTCTTTTCAATAAAAATTTACTATAAAAAAAAATGCCCCTTCTATTACACGATTAAATCAAGCAATAAAAAGGACACCTAAGACCAAAACAAACCCTATTGTATAAAAATTGGTTTAAGAAGATTATCGTTTGTTATTCAATTAAACAATTATAATTTTTATTTGGATTCATCAAATGACCCCATCCATAAATTTCTTCATTTTCAATTCCCTTAACCGATTTCAAATAGCCACTTTCTACAAGGGCAGCCACGTGAAAATATACTGCATCAACATCAGAAGGTTCGTTTCCAGGGAAATGACTAAATCCACCATCCTCTTTTTGACACTTAAGCATCCAATTGTTAGCTTTACTATACGCTTTCTTTATATCTTTTTTTCTATTCGTAACTCCGCCTGCCTGCTTAAGAATAAACAGAGCATCATAGACTGCATGAACATCCCAATCTGGTTGATGGAGCGACCAGGATCCATCCTCTTTTTGGTCTTTAAGCACCCGAGTCACCATTTCTTTAGCCAAAGGAGTTTCCTCCCCAATTAATCGATAATAATGTGCTGCGTGAAAAGTAGACGCCACGTGATCCCCAATGTATCCATCAGCTGTTTGGTTATCCCTTAAATACCCTCTCATTTTCTCATCAATATTCGATGGCATTTTCGTCTTCCATGCACTATAAAATAGTGCAAAAAAGCTGCTTGTGTAAAGCGGTAGCTCCTGAAACCTGTTCCCTTCGAAAAAATAGGTTATAACGGGCGTAGGGTCATACTTTGGTTCTCTTCCCAATATTTTTAAGGCCGCCACACTTTGAACGGTATTGTATAATTTAGCAAGCGGCGTTTCCATGTCTCCTTCTCCCGTAGGCGCATAAAATGCACCGTCCTCCTTCTGACAGGAAAGAAAGAAATCTATGGTTGCTTGTTCATAAGGCAATTCCCAGCCAAATGTTTTATGAATGATCACCGCATAGGTAGGGGATGCAATGCCAGAAAATTTTGTATCTGAATTTCCTGCGTAATCCTTGGCTATTCCAGGCCTGAAAGTTCCGTCCTGATTAGCGATTTTTTGAAAAAATGAGCGAACCCCTTCAAGTACCTTTTTTTGATTGTCAATCATCAAAAAGTCAAAATCGCCCATCGCTACTCCTCCAGTTACTACAGGTAATAATTGCAATACTTTTCTTCGGCTAAAATTCATCTTTTGTATTTTATGTTTTCAAAAATTTTGATTTTTATTCATTATTCATCCCGAAGGAATTACTATTCTATCGCTTATTGGATTGAAGCCGAAATATGCAATCTTTCCCTCAAAGTAGAATACTATTTCAGCATATTTTAATAAATAACAAAAATAATACCCTTACAATTTCACTTCATAGATGAGATTTTGTCAGCATTCACCTGAACCACGGGCTTTACCCGTTGCTTTGATATTACGTTCCTATAGGGCTGGTGAAACAGGAGCAATAACGCTCATTTTCACCTGATCACAGCAAGTAATCAATGAGCTAGATAGAATTAGGGAATGAATTGTCGGTGGCCTATTTCGGGTAGAAGCACATATCACTTTCTCTAAGATTCAATCATAAACCCGAAATATGCAATAGACAATCTATTACGTGCTGAAATCGCTTTAAAATCAGCCACTTCGTTGCTGTATTCAATTTCACCATAGCGGTGCTATGCTAAAATATCCAAACAGCCTGATTTTCTTGCGATTGCAACACTTCCCGTAAACACGGGACAGGCTTCACCCCTGACTATTGTCAGGACGGAGAAATCCTATTAAATAATCCGGGTTAAACAAAAAAAAGGTGCCATCTCCCAACAAAGATGACACCTAAGCACTCAACCCCAACCAATTAGTTAATCTACGCTAAGAAAAGTGATGCAATTCCCAATACTTGGTCTTTGTTCAATGGCTCATCCCATCCTTCAGTTACAGCAGCAGAATCAATACCTGTCAGTTGAGTAACATCCACACCTCCATGCATTACATTTTCTTCACCGGCATATATGGCCTGGGTGGCGGCAGGTAAAGTACCATTTGACCCTTCTGTAATCCAGCCTTTAATACTGTCATGCCCTTTTTTGGTTCGAAGCCTTCTCACCATTGAAGCGTGCCTGGCTTCTACCGAATGGATAGAAAGTGCGGCAGTTAGTACCACGTCATTTTCCATTACATTGCCTGCCTGACCTTTATAAGCCCTCACTCCGGTATCCTCAAATGCTTGAGACAAGGCCAAAAAAGTAGGGTAATCCGTAAATGGTGAGAAATTTCCGCCTGCAGTAAAATCAAAGGCTGGTTCTGTCACTGGGGTTCCACCCAAAACATTCCCAACTACCTCAGTCAAAAAATTAACGTGAGCCAACTCATGGTCTCTTATTTTTTCAAAAATAGCCATATCTGCTCCTTCAATAACCCCAGCATCTAAGCCCATCTGATAATACCTGTATTCAAGATGTTCCAAAGTCAGCGCATAGTTCAAAACGCCTATCAAGCTATCTGTATCTGCCTTGGCAACTTTTGGTAAAGCGGACAAAATTCCCAAAGGAACCGCGGCCATTGCCATTTTTTTACTCAGGTCACCAAATTTGTGAAAAGCATCTCTTCTAGAAAAAAACAATTCTTTTTCATCCGAATCCTTAGTATCCGGACACATTTTATCTAATAAATTTAATAAGTTCATGTCTATCTTAGTTTAGGTTAAATATTAGCTTGGCAATTGGCTGAAGTCAATTGGAGTAGTCACATAAGTACTCGCGGCAGAAAGCACTTCTGAGAAGCTGAGTGTGCGTTCAAGACCGTTGGCATCGATCAAATCGTCACCAGCAAAATCTGCGGAACCTGGATTCAATAGGTCTCTGATTGCTGCAGCATGTCTTGCTTCTACTGAAACAATCTTACCGGCAATCAATAAATAGCCTGCATCCTGAATAAACTTTCCTGCGCCATTATAGGCAGCTACACCTAAATCCTCGAATGTTTTAGCGGCCCCTAAAACCGACATTCTGTCGTCAAAATCAATTGCACTGAAGTCTACTTCCAAATCTGCAATTGCAGCATTACCTAAAGCAGCTTTAAAAAATTCCTTATGAGCCCTTTCATGTTTTTCAAGGTCTCCCATGATTTGCTTTTCTTCCGCATTCGCATTGGCGAAATACCCCCCTTGAATTACGGTTGCGTAAAATGCCGCTTCAAGTTGTTCTAGTGCATAAGCATAGTTCAATATTCCAATATCACCGGACCCCAACATTACCCCATCTTTCATCGGCGGCATGTAATCCTCATCGTCATTACAGCCGACCATAAACAATCCTGCTGCAGCAATGGATAAGCTACCTTTTTGAAGGAACTTCCTACGGTTGGCATCCTTCACCAGTCCCTGAGGTTTAATCAAATCATTTTTCATTTTCTTAAAGTTTAGGTAAATAACTTGGTTTCGTTTTCATCATAAATGGTCAATCGAATCGATGATTGATTTTTATGACTTATTTGAGAAGAGTTACGAATCAAAAGATCCCTTTGGATCTAGGGGGAGCTAAACTTTTTTATAAAAAATGATTGAAAAGGAATATTTATCTATAAAACCCCTGCTAAATCACGCTTAACAGTGGTTTTTATTAGGTGGTAAATCATAAAAAAAAATGTTGAAAGCCAAAAAGCAAGGATAAATCACCTGTTTATCGCTTAAACGATCTTCTACTAATAAGCGCAACTATATCCCTTAAACGTGTAAAAAGTTATTCAATAACCATGGTAAAGGTACAGTGCACCATAGGTCCAATTTGGCCCAGCCATTCCTGGATAATTAATTCTATCCATCATCAAAGCCACATAGCGGAATGGGTATCCTTCAGGCAACTGCACTACATTGGGCCATACTCTTGTTCCTGAAAGCTTATCCCAAGGCGGCAAATCCATTTTCAATGTCCCAACCTCTTTCAAATCAGGATAGCTATAAATGAAAATTTCTCTCTCTGAACTTCCAGAAAAACAATACAAGCGATCACCTATTTTCTGAATGGATGTACCCGTGGAGTTGTGCGCAACAGGTCCAGCAATCTTCACATAGCCTTTGTTCCAATGGTCAGACTCCATTACAATTGCCTTGTAGCCACCTTCATTGACACAGGTCAAGATTCTCCATTTGCCTACCTCACTGTCATAAAGAATATGCGGATCCTCCACATCGCCTACTACCCCAAAAGGGGATGCCTCCATTACTGAAAAACCAAACCTTGGATCCCTTTCACTTTTAACAGCCAAGAGCTGTTTCTCTTCTTTATCTATATTGGCATAAGCACTAAAACCCGTGGTGGTACCTTTCCAAACCTTATCATTTCGGTCAAAAAAGATATGCGATGCCACTTCATTTCTTAAAAGTCCATCCTTGCGATCAAAAAGGATGACCCCTTCTAATTTAATATCGAATACAGAAGGATTCATACTGAACACACCCTGAACATGATGTGGTAAAGCCCTACCTCTAATAGACATGGTGTACCACAAGCGCCCTTGGTCCAAGAGCGGAGAACCATCCTCATAAGTGATCGCACGAATGTCGGCTAAACCTACGCCTGCAGTAAGTCCCATAAGTACCCTATCTATTTTTACTTCCCCTGAGTCAAGCCCTACATAAAGGTGTGATTGAAATGAATGCAAGTATTCCTTTTTTCGCAAATCTATTAAAGTGTTAAAATCAGACTGCCCAATGACCTGCGGCAATTCCTCGTCTTTCAAATACAGCACCAAGCCACTTCCAAGCATTTGCAGATAAAGTGTTCCTTTTAAGGAGGTGGTTTCGGAAAGGTTTACAGCGATTGACTCTTCAGTGGTCCTGCCGTTCTTGTCGGTATAGTGTAGCCTTGCGTCCTTGATTTTTTGCTCATTGAACTGCAGCTTAATGGTTAACTTCTCTTTTGTATTGGTTCCGGAAAATGAAAAACCAAGTGCTCCTTTACCAATACTTGAGTCCAAATGAATGGCATAGGTAGCTACTGGATTGAAGCCCCCGAACCAAATGGCTGTTTCCGTTTTTGCTTTGGACTGAACAATCAATTGATTGGCTATGATAGAGACTTTTGAACTATCCTTAAGCAGGCTAGTAATCGGATGCATGACAGAAAACCCTATGGTTTTTTCCGGCCAAATACCTGCCAAAGGTATGGTCTGGTCATCATCAAAAATCAACCTTTTAGAAGCTTGCCGGGTAAATTTTATTTGGTCAGGACTGGTTTGGGCCTGAAGAGGAATTCCATATAGGGTCATCCATATTATAAAAAAACAATTGAATGCAGACAATCTCATGGGCTATTGTTAAATCGGGTTATTGTTTTGATAAAAATTAAGCATCACTTTTGACCTTAAACCTCAATACCGTTTTTAATTTTTCTTCTGGCACTTTTCTGAAATCGGTGAGGTATATTTCCCTATGGGTTTTTGAAAGTCTTTCCAGACCTACCTCTTTTGCATAAGCTTCCATTTTCGCGAAGGATTCCGCCTCATTGTCATAACTGCCTACATGCAACATCTGTAAGCAAGATCCTTCCTCAATGGTATCAAACCGGGCATTCTCTAGTAAAGGCTGGGGCTTTTTCTTTTTTGTCATGGCCAACATCTCTTCATAAAAGCCCTCTTCCACAAAACTGGGTTGGCGAATCATAATGGTAAATACCAAATCATCTTTATTGATGGTTCCATCAAATTTGGCCTTGGCCGCAGCATTAATGTCCCAATCCCCTTCAAGTGGATAAACGGTATAATCCTGATAGCCTTCCGGTGGATCACTGATCTTTTTAAGGGTCATTTTTACGGCATAAGACAATGAATAGAGAACCGAAATACAATCAGCAAACTGGCTGCTATTTGGATTCCCCTCTCCAGAAATGCTGATAAACTTAAATGCAGGGACATTTACTTTTGTAGGCTTGGCTTTGGGTAAATAAAGCTCTTTTTCGGATTTCCTCCATTCATATTTCATGGTGCATTTGGGTTGATTTTGGAAGCAATAACTTGATTCAGCCAGCCATTTTTGTCTGTGCCATATTTTTTTTTTTCAATTTACCCATTCCCCTTTAAAAAGGAAAAATATTTATTTCCAGTGAAAGGGAAAATACAATTCTGAATTCAAAGCATCAGTCACTCTAAGTCAAAACAAAACTTCCTCAATTCTTGAGCAAAAAAAGAAGCCATAATAGCATTGCGCTTTTATGGCTTCTTTTCAGAATAACAATTAATAATCAAATGTATCCCTTGGTAGAGGTTTTCCTTAATCCAAAACAGTTACCAAATCCTCTTTGCTTTTTCTTACTTTCTTAAGGTTTACCAACCAATCTTGTTCGCTGTCTCTGTATCCTAAAGGAAGGACAACACAACTTCTAAGTCCTTTTTCTTTTAATCCCAAGATCTCATCAAGTGCATCAGGATCAAAACCTTCCATTGGGGTGCTGTCTACCCCTTCGAATGCAGCAGCGGCAATGGCTTGTGAAAAAGCGATATAGGCTTGCTTGGCCGCATGGTTAAAATTCTCTTCAGCCGATCTGTTCGGGTAAGTAGCGAGCAATTGTTTCCTGTAGTTTTCCCAACCTTCATTGGTAAAGCCTCTTTCCTCATTGGTGAGGTCAAACATTTTATTGATCCGCTCTTCGGTATAGGTATCCCAAGCTGCAAAAACCAACAAATGAGAACAGTCGGTAACTACAGATTGATTCCAGGCAATAGGCTTAATTTGCTCTTTGATTTCTTGATTGGTAATTACTATCACCTCAAATGGTTGCAAACCACTCGAGGTTGGTGCTAATGATATTGCTTCTATTATATTGTCCACCTTCTCTTGCGCTATTTTCTTACCATTCATGGCTTTAGCAGCATATCTCCAATTCAACTTGTCAATTAATTCCATTTTACTGATTCTATTTATTTTCGTTTTGATTACTATTTTTCGAAAGGATTTTCATCCAGGTATTTAACATTTTCCTCAATCCAGCGATCTCATCTATTTCTATGCCTTCGGCGGATAAACTTTCAAGCATTTTTTCAGGGATAGGCAAAGCCTGAACCTTCAATTTTGTCCCTTCCTCAGTTAAGGATACAATTACACTCCTTTCATCTGTGGTTGAACGAAGGCGTTTGATTAGCCCCATTGCTTCGATCCGTTTAAGTAGTGGAGAAAGGGTATTGGTATCCAATAATAATTTCTCTTTGATCTGATTTACACTTATTCCATCAGACTCCCAAAGCACCATCAACACCAGGTATTGAGGGTAAGTCAAGCCCAACTTGCTTAAAAAAGGCTTGTAGGCCTTTGTTATTAGCCGTGAGACGGAATAAAAAGGAAAACAGATTTGATTCTTTAATTCTAGTTGTGAAGCGTCCATCAATTCTTAATTTTTTTTTGATCGATAATCAGCCCATGATCCTGCAGACCAAAGGGCCCATACAATAAGCACTGGCTGGAAGAAAAGACGAATCAAGCGTGCCTTATCAGAATCCAATGCCCCGAAAGCATCTTTACCATCGAGATATTGTGCCACATTCCCAGGAAAAACCAATAGAAAAAATACGGCAAGTGCCCAACCAAAATTCACCCGCTGGCTTTTCCAAAATGCCAATCCAAGCCCAAGTGCGATTTCTACATATCCTGATAACACCACAATCAAATCTTTTTCAAAAGGCAACCAATCCGGTACCTGCGCCTGAAAATCAATTCTATTGAAGGTTAAATGACTAATTCCGGCATAAATCATAAATGCAGCCAGAATTAACCTGAAAATATTTTGTACTAAAGAGGTCTGATTATTCATTTTTTGTTTTTAAATCTTACACGCTTATATCGCAAACGATACTATTGCTTTGAAAGTTTCCTAAGCGCTAATTTCTTTTACAAAATTTTAAAGGTTAATCGAATAAGGGGGATTTATAGAGCAGCCAATTCAGCCTCAAGCATTTTGAAATCGGCCAGTAATTGCTGAATGGCTGTTTTATTCAGGCCATTGTATATGCCTCTAATGTGTCGGTCGCCATCGATAAGCAAGATGTTTTCCGTATGTAAAAAATCATCAGGGCCTTTGGCTATTCCCATGTCTTCTTCAACAAAAAATTGGTTTCTTCCCAGGTCATAAATTTGATCTCTGTCCCCTGTCAGCAAAAACCAGCTTTTATTCACTATATCATTTTTTTCAGCGTAGACTTTAAGCTCCTCAACACCATCCATTTCTGGGGTTACAGAATACGAAAGGAACATTGCTTTGTCTGTTTCCTGCAATTCTTCTTGAATCAAGTACATATTGGCCATCATCTTTGGACAAATTCCCGGGCAGGTGGTGAAAAAGAAATTTACTATACTGATTTTATTGTCCAGATCCTTTGCAGTAACCTCATTCCCATATTGGTTGAACAGGTTAAATTCAGGGATTTGGTGAAAATCCACAGGAACATCCTCCTTTGTAGAAAACCAGTGAGGAGTAAATGTAGCTTCTTCATAATAAGGCAAGGTTTCTTTGTCCTCATCAGTGGTTGTTGTTTTTGGTCCTCCATTATTACAGGCAGACGCAAAAAAAACGATCAATACAATTGTCAATTTATTCATCTATCACAATATTTTCTCCTACCAACTCGTAACACAAACTCGCTCTTTTCAAACCATAGATACGGCCATCCTTTGCTTCATAATTTACAAATAGTTTTCCATTTTCTCTCCATGCCTGCTGTATGCCTTCTTCCAAACCCTCAACGATATGGAGCACCTTAAATAGCTGTCCACTGCTGTACCATTGTTTTTGAACCCCATGGACCACTCCGTTTTGAAAATTCGCTTCAGATCTTTGCTTTCCATTGGACCACCAGGATTTAACTATTCCATTTAGTCTGTTCGCTGCATAGTTGGCTTCAAAACTCAACAGGCCATTTTCGAACCATCGCTGAAGCACCCCATCTCTTTTACCATTCAAATAGGTGATTTTTTCTGACGCGAGCCCATTTGGATAGGTCGCTATTCCTGTCCCTGTAAATGGTTCGTCCTTATAAAAAACAATCCCTTGATTGGGATTGAGTATAAGGTTCTCATCCGAAACCGTCCTCTTCTCCAATTCGGCTGGTGTTAAAGCACCATCAACAGGCGTTCCATTTGGCGTATTAAACCCAAAAACAAGTAATGAGAACCAGTATATTTGTTTAATTAATAGCATTTGGACTGCCTTGGTAATTTCCTGGAAAAAGGATGTAATACTTATTTAAATACAACTCATTTTGAATATGATAGTGGTATTCCTCCTCCTGATTGTACTTGGTGATAGAAGTATGCCCACCTGATACATCAAGGTCATTGGGATAGTCTCCTGTGCTCGCACATTTCCTGCCATACAAAAAGAATCCATCTGAAATGATCCCGATCAGGTTATCGTCATCATCAGAAAAGGCAAGTGGCTCCAGATGATAATGGTAACTTTGAGGGCCTGTATGCGCACCATTGTAATCCAAAGAAGGCGCTGCATCATCCAATGGGATGTTTGGTCCTTCCTCATCATTGTAGATCATGGATCCACTAACGGCGATCCCTATTGGCCCTAATCCTGTAGATGAGGTAGTTGATGCTTTGGCTGGAATTGCCGGCACGATAAGCGTATAGGCACCATTGAAATCATCAATATTTCCGGGGGCCATTTGACCAAAACTGGTATAGGTGGGATTTACGAAAAGCGGATGGTTTGCGGAAGCAGCTTCTGTGACCAATAAATTCCCCCTTGGGTCCGTTGCTTCCCTTTTTGTAGTATTTGACCAGTAGGGGGAAGTGTGATTTGGGAGACCATTTGATTCTATAATAATCTCGTCCCCATCTAGCATTATGGTTGTATTGGCTTCATCAAAGGCTTCAAATGCAGCTGGTAACTCGGTAAGCTTATTCTCTGGGATAAGCTCCTGATTATCGCATGAACAAGACATTATTACGATGCTTAGTACTGCTATCTTACTGAAAACTAATTTCTTCATGACTATAGTTTAACCCGAAATATGCAATAGACAATCTATTACGTGCTGAAATCGCTTCAAAATACCCAATCGTTGCTGTTTTCAATTTCACCATAGCGGTGCTATGCTAAAATATCCAAACAGCCTGATTTTCTTGCGATTGCAACACTCATCACGAATCCTATTACATAATCCGGGTTTAATTTATTTCTATAGACGTGAGAATGTAATCAATCCCTTGATAACGGGGGGATATTTCTTCTTTCTCTTAGCAAAACCTGCTGCACTTCACTGATAATCTCATTGAATTGCTCTTTTTGCTCATCCTTGCAAAGGTTTTTTAGTTCCTCAAAATGAGCAAAGGTCATGTTTATTTTTTCAGCTTCTTTAAGGGCTACTTCATTCAATTTTTCTGCTTTGGCCTCTTCGTCCACCACTGGCATTTTTAAAAACTCAAAGTATTCTTTCACCAACTTTTTTTGTTGCCGCTCTATCAAAGCCATTTCCTTCTGATGGTTTTTAGCAGACGTAAAAAAGCTTGCCTCTTGTGATTCGGAAAGATTAAGCTCCTTGCTAATCTTAAACATTAAATCAGCTTTTTCTTGGGGACCAGAAAGAGGTGGCCTGGGATGGTTCAACATAACAAAGGCCAGTACACCATTGATAATCAATAGGATAAAAAACCCAATTTTAAATATATTTTTCTTCATCATTCATAAATATTATAGTCTGAAATCAGACCAGTGTAGGTTGATTCTACTTGTTCGGTACTTTCCTGATAAGTAAAGTAGTTGTCCAGCACAAATACATTTGCACTAACCAGTAATAGCATAACTGCCGCCACAGCCATCCACTGGCTAGGGTTTTTGGCCAGTTTACTTCTTTTTTGATCGCCCAATTTTTTCTTGATTGCTAACAAGCTATCTCTAGGTGGTTGGGCATCTTCCATCCCTTCCAGGCTATTCATGATTTTGTTTTTCCAGGCTTCCATATATTCTTAGACGTATTGTGTCATTTTTTCCCTCGCTCGGGATAATATTTTTCTAGTTTTATTCTCATTGTTGCTTTTGCTCTCTGCAAAAGTGACTCTACTGACTTCCTGCTGACCTTCATGATGTCTGCAACCTCTTGTTGTGGCAAGCCGTCAATTTGGGTAAGGATAAAAACTGTCTTTTGGTTTTCTGTCAATTCATCCATGACACGAAACAAGAGTTTGGCATCTTCGGAATTTTCCATTTTCACTCCAGGGTGAACAAAATCTATGGGCTCAATAATGATTTCACCCGAATCCTTACTAAACAAGGAGGAGAATATACCTTTTCGTTTTAAACTGTTCTTTTTGCGTAGAAAGTCGAGACATTTATTAATGGTCATCCTATAAATCCAGGTACTGACAGAGGCATCGTTCTTGAATTTTGAAGCAGAATCAAATAAAGTAATAAAAACATCCTGAAGCAGTTCTTCAGCATCTTCCTCATTTTTCGTATAACTGAGTGCCGTTGAATAAACCTTTGCCGAATATTTATTATAAAAATAGTCAAGTGGCTTTTCATTGCCATTTGCCATTTCCATAAGAAATTGGGCCTCATCATTTATCTGTCGCACATTTGTCATACAGGCTTAATCTACACTATAATTTTTATAAGCTTATTTCAGGCTTGATTTAAATATAAAGGTACCCCTTAAACTTCAAATATTGTTTCAAGGTTTTTTTGGTGCTGAAGCCTTGGGTCTTTGGATTTAATAAGTATTGGTCTGTTTTCTATTACCTCTGCACACCTTTCCAAGGTTTCCCTTTCAAGCCTATCCATCGCCTCTTTGGTATAAAAGGTAAGATGCGGAAATAAAATCACATTTTCCAACTCATAAAGTTTACGTAAAGGGTGAGTGCTATGATTCAGAGGCTCCTTACTGAAGACATCTAAACCTGCCCCTCCTATCTGCCCATTGGTCAGGCTTTCCAACAAAGCTTCCTCATCTATCAAGGCTCCACGAGCAGAATTGACAATAATCGCCGTCTTCTTTAGCATCGCCAATTCATGCTTACCAATTATATGCCTGGTTTCATTATTTAACACCGCATGCAAGGAAATAAAATCACTTTGTTCGAGCAATGATTGAAGTGATTCAGTTTTAATAATCCCATTTTCGGCTAAATGTTCCTCAGATTTATAGGGATCATATCCAATTACTTTTGCCCTAAATCCCAAACCGGCCATTCTTGCCATACTATTCCCTATTCGACCACAGCCAATTATACCCAGTGTTTTGCCTGCTATATCCTGAGACATCCATTCTTGAGTAGGCCAGGCCCAGGAGGACTTTCTCATTTTATTTTGGATAGCAGGCATTTTTTTAGCCAAGGCCAGAAGCATTGCAAAGGCACCTTCTGCCACCGTTTCTTCAGCATATTCTGGAATGTTTACAACCACTATCCCCTTTTTATTGGCAGCAGGAATGTCTATGGCGTCTACCCCCACACCATATTTGATTATGGCTTTAAGGTTTTTAGCAGCATTTATAATCTTAGGCCCAATTGTGGTATAACACATCAATAATATATCACATGTCTCTACCGCGCGACAAAGGGCTTCTTCAGACACCGTTTCTGGAAGTAAAACCAACTCATGTCCCTGATCTCTAAGGACCTGATCAACCATGGGAAGTTCAAGTTCCTTGTCAGTTCTGACTATTTTCATATATAAAGCATCTTCAGTAAAAAGGGTTTACTTCTTATAAATTGACAAAGTGAAAATTGCTGGAAATTTAGTTTTCTTTAAGGATCGTAATTAGCTCGTAAGTCAAAATTTGCAAACCTTCCCGAAAGGATTCAGTTGAAACAAGTTCCAGCTTTGCTGCCGTTTTTGACTCCCCAAAAAGTGGCTGCCCCTGTCCCAAAACGATGGGGTTGACTTTTAATTTAACCTGATTGATCAAACCATTGTCCAGAAGCCAGCCAGCAAACTGACCTCCACCACATAGGTATACATCCGTACCAGAATTGCGTAGTATCTCTTTCACATTTTCGATCTCTATTTTCGCTAAATGAACATTGGCTGCTAAAGAAGAGATTTGAAGGTTATTTGAAAAGACGTAATGTTCCATATGCGGGTAAGGGGCCTGACCTGGTTTTAAGCCATACTTGTACCCAAACTCATAGGTTTTCCTGCCCATAATCACCGTATTGAATTTCTTCAAGTCATTCTGGTATTTATCTACCCCTTCTCCTTCACCAAGAAACAGGCTAATGTCATCATTTGGGCCAGAAATGAAACCATCTATAGAAATGGCTACATAATAGATCAGTTTTTTCATGATAAAAGAATTTAGTAAGATAGATAAGCCAAACACAAAGGACAATGCTAAAGTTATTCAGCATAAAATATTAACCCCTAAATACGCAATGGACCTTCTATTACTTAATGAAACCCCTCTGATCCCTTTGTATAATCCAGGATTAAATCAAATTAAAACTCACAGCACTCTGACTTTATACAATTTCATGTCATTCACCTCTAATGTATCCTGTGGGTTCGCAAAATAAATATGGTGTGTCCACCAACTTATCTCTCCTTTGGTATACACAAGCGCATCTGTTTTGGCATTAAAATTCACTGATTTCACATGCGCTACTCCCTCAAGAGGTTTAAAGGGAGTAAAGGTGGAAGTTGAAATATCAAATTGCCACACACTGTTGGTTGTTGTCAAAAGTAATCGTCGATCACTTGTAAGGAAAAGGTCATGACCACTTTCATCAGGTATTTCCCATTCATTCACTTTCTCTAATTTGGGCTGAGTACTCTCCCAATCAGCCAGCTTGTACTCTCTCAATTGAACAAACCCCAGAGCAAACAAACTGTTTTTCTCTTCATCCCAAACCACACCATGCCCGGAATATAGACTATCAGAGTATAGTATTTTATCCGACTGTTTCACATCATAAAGTCGGATTGAATTTCCGTTTTCTGCTGTGGAAAGTGCTACTACTATCCTTCCTCCGGGAAGATAGGCTGCAGAATGGGCATTGGGAACATGTGCGTAAAAAACAGTTTTTTTATCCTTCCGGTTTACCAAGGCAACTCCTCCACTAGAAGAGGTTATTAAAATCTGGCCCTCTCCAACAGGCTTACAATCATCAGTGCTCTTAAAATACCCATGGTATTCCTTGGGTAAACCCTCAGAAATAGATGCTGTCCATTCCCAAACCTTTACAAGACTATCTTTATTTGATTTTCTCTTGTCGAAAATAACTACATTCTCATCTCCACAACCGATAATTTCTAAAGCCTCTGTATTTAACAGCGATGTGTTTTTTTCAGAACAGGAAGAGAAAAAAACAACTAAAAATAGTAAAGAAATAAATTTCATGGTAAAGTAAATTTTTAAGTTCAAGCCTAAGCTTCCCCTAAAGATAATATAAAGTCAATTAAACCCGAAATATGCAATAGGACCCGGGTTAAAAGAATGATTTGGCTGCCATTAAATTATTTTTTCACCAATAATCCCAACCAAAAACCCAAGTATAGCACCCAAAGAAGAGAGGTAATTGTTTTTCAGCTTACTTTTTGGAATAATGTCCTGAATCAGTAAATACAAAATCCCTCCACTTGCGAAAACCATTAAGTAGGCAGTTAAATCTGGATAATCACTCAAATAAAAATGGCCGAGCATGGCTCCAATTATGCCTGAAAAACTCAGGAAAAAGAAAATGACAAGGGTTTTACGGATAGTAAAGCCGCTCTGAACCAAATCTCTAAATGAATTAAAAGCTTCTGGAAGATTTTGCAATCCTATAATGACGGCCAAAAGTGTGGCCATTTTCGAATTTATGGCAAAAGTGGCACCTAAGGCAATGGATTCAGGCACAAAATCCATCATCATGGCCAATAATGTGGCAATTTGCCCACCTTTTTTTGCCAAATACCAATCAATTAGCATAAATAAAATCGCTCCAAACAGGAAGGTGCCCACCAAGGGGAATAATTCCAGTTCCTTCATTCCTTGTGGTACCAATACCAGGGCCAAGGCAGACAAGATTATTCCCGCACCAAAAGACATCAGCGCATGAATAATTTCATATTTGATCGGCTTTTCTTTAATATGATGGTTAAAATAATTGGCCAATAAGCCGCCAATAAAAACCGTAATTCCTGAAAGTCCTGAAAAGAGAATAATTTTTAGTAACATAAAAATAAAGTTAAATTATTCCTTGTAAATCAACACGATACCAATTACAATATTCAATTCGAAACAGAAAAAGGAGACAAAGTCTATATCCGCTAAGGAAAATTTCAGGGTAAAGGCACATTGCAAGACTGCGAAATGTTTTTTAGCTGGTCCAAAATAATTTGATGAACAGGTATGCCTTCTTTCATTCTAAGGGAATAGGCTTCGCGCTCAGGATCTCCAGGCACAAGCACTTTGGAAGCTCCATTAGTAGCTACTGCATTCCTCATGGTAACAATCCAATGATCCATGCTTTTTTTGAAGTCCGTTAAATCCCTAAATCCTTCTATGTCCCAAGCAGTAAAAAAATGACCAATCCCTTTCCCTACCTGTGTTTCGGGCATAGAGGAGTTAATCGCAAAGGGAGTAGCAAATGGTCCCCAGTTGGCACCACTCAGGACTGCACATAAAATATCAACGGCTCCTGCTAAACAATAACCTTTGTGACCAGAACCTTCTTTTGTGCTCCCTAAAGGCAACAAAGCCCCACCATCGATCATTTCTTCAGGACTGTTGGTGGGCAGACCATTTTTATCAAGACACCAGCCTAGAGGTACATTTCTCTCTTCTCTATGGGCTATTTCCACTTTCCCATAAGCAACAGTGCTACTGGCAAAATCAATGACTACTTCCGGCTCATTCATAGATGGAAATGCCAGAGCAATCGGATTTGTTCCCAGCATTTTTTCCATTCCATTAAATGGCACAACTCCTTTGGTGGTATTGGTCATGGATAAGCCGATAAAATCTTCTTTTACTGCCATAAGTGGATAATAACCAGCCGCTCCATAATGGTTCGTATTGCAAACAGCAATGGACCCAGAACCATGTAAATGGGTTTTTGCTATCGCAATATCCATGCATTTGGGCCCAACTACCAATCCCAAACCATTGTCCCCATCTATTGTGCCTACAGCATGCTTTTCTCTAAGTACCTTCAGTTTCGGCCTTGGGTTTACCCTACCAGCATGAAGCAATTCAAAATAGGTTTGAAGCCTGGCAATCCCATGTGAATCTATGCCATGTTCATCACTATAGGCCAGGACATCTGCCGCCAAAGCAGCTTCATCATCAGGTACGCCTAAGGACATAAAAACGCTTGTTGTAAATTCTCTAAGAGCTTGGTGGTGAATATGCGTATACGCTTTAGGCATTGTTATTTGGTTAAAGATGAAGCGGATTGAAGCTTTGACATGAATTTACAATAGGATGAAACAAAACATCCGGCTAACCAAATGGCTAGCCGGATGAAATTATATTTTTAGCAACTATAAATCAAACTAAAGCCCATTATGGCAATGGTTTGATCATAATGTCTTTGTAGTAAATCAAACTTTTAGGATCATGGGCTTGAAGTGCAACCGTTCCATGGCTTAATCGCTTGCCACTGTCACCGATTTCTCCTCTATCCGTTTTCTCATTGAACTCATTGACAACTTTTCCATTTATTTTAACCGTTATGTTGTCACCCTGTACTATGATATGCTGGGTATACCATTCATTGTCTTTCACATAAGTCTCTTTGACATCTTTGAAGCTATAAACACTTCCAGTTTTTCTCCAGTCCCCTTGTGTTTGGTTAACCTGTATTTCATAACCTTTTGTTGGCCATCCATCTTTTTCAAATTCGGTATGAATAAAAATTCCTGAATTGGCTCCGGGCATGGTTTTCACCTGCATTTTTAACTCAAAGTTCTTAAAATCATGTTTTTTGTATTTACCAGTGTAGAACATGTGTGACCTTGGGCCTTCCACTTTTACCACTCCATCTTCAATACTGAATGATTCAGGGTTTTCGCTAAAAGACCAACCTTTAAAAGATTTGCCATTAAAAAGCTCTTTCCATCCTTTATCGGCTTTTTGAGCAGATACATTTAAGGAGATAAATGCACATATTAAAATTGCTATAATTCTTTTCATTAGGTGTAATTTGGATTATTATTATTTAAGGGTTCAAATTAATACTTTCTTAGGGATAATTCAAGTAGATAAAGTGAATCCCATTTCATTTTTTTTTAACTGAATTAATCCAAAGAATTTAGTAGCAGAATGAGAATAAATGAAATAAATAGGCTTAATTACTCCCTTTTCATCACTTCTTTTAAAATTAAATTAACATGGGAAGCAATTAGATAACTTCATACTTAAAAATTAAATTTTTGATTTCAAATTACTCACTGTAATTTAGAGAAATTTTTAAAGTAATGTTTTATGAGCCAGGTAGAAAAAACCAGTTATTCTAAGGAAGAACTTCAGGAATTTGAATTGCTTATTAATGAAAAACTGACAATCGCAAAAGATGAATTATTGCAGTTAAAACGGTCACTCAGCAAACAAAATGACAGTGGGACTGAAAACACAGCCTCTACTTCAAAACTGTTAGAAGATGGGGCAGACACGCTGGAAAGAGAAAACCTAAGTCAGTTGGCCGCTAGACAGCAGAAATTCATTATTAATTTGGAAAATGCCTTAAGGAGAATAAAAAATGGCACGTATGGAGTCTGTGTGGATACTGGTAAACTTATCAGCAAGGAGAGATTACGCGCTGTTCCCCACACCATGCACAGTATTGAAGCAAAGCTAGGTAAAAAATAATAGTGGATTATTTACCGCGCCATATTGAAGCCCTTGTATTTTGTTCCGCAGATCCTTTGGCCATAGAGGAAATTCAAAAGTGTCTTGCAGAAATGTTTGAGACTGAAATCCCTATGGCTCATCTGGAGGAAGCCTTGGATGTGCTGACAAAAAAATACGAATCTGAGGAATACTCTTTCAGTCTGGAAAAAATAGCCGGGGGCTACCAATTTTTAACCAAGCCTGCTTACCTGAGCAGTGTAGCAATCTTACAAAAACACCAGTCCCAAAAACGACTTTCCAATGCCCAATTGGAAACCCTTGCAATAATTGCCTACCGCCAACCGATAACAAAATCGGAAATGGAGCAAATCAGAGGGGTTAATTGTGATTACTCAGTGCAGAAACTCCTCGAAAAATCTTTGGTTGCCATCAAAGGTAAATCTGAAGGACTGGGAAGACCGATACTTTATGGTACCAGTCCAAAGTTTATGGAATATTTTGGCATCAACGACCTCAATGAGCTCCCACAACCAAAAGATTTTAAAGCAGAAGACAACGAAATAGGAAATCAAACCGATTGATTTTGAATTTCTATGTTATTTATCACATAAATAACACTAAATTTGCACCCGCTTTAAAAAAGGTCCACATGCCTTATAATTAAGCATTTACATAAGATTATTTAAAATACAGCAGAGATGCTGCAGACTATGAAAAAATTCAACAATAAAACTGGGGATTCTTCCAAAAAATCATGGGGAGACAAAAGAGAGCCAGGAAAACGAACTTCCTATTCGAAAAAAAAGGATCCCACAGATAAAACGCCTGAAGAAAAAAGCGAATACAAAGGCAGAGGACGTAACCAAAAACCCATTTTTGGAAAGGCTGAAGACAAGGACAGAGCTAAAAAACCTTTTAAAAAGCCATTTTCACCCCTTAAGGTTGGAAAAAACAAAGCAGAAGCACAGCCTGTATACAACCTAAAAACTATCCAAAAAACGTCTCAAACGGATTCGGATGAAATTAGACTTAACAAATTCATTGCCAATGCAGGCATTTGTTCCCGAAGAGATGCTGATAAACTCATTGAAAAAGGAGAAATTTCTGTAAATGGGAAAGTAGTAAAGGAAATGGGGTATAAAGTACTCCGTAAGGATCGGGTTGAATACAAGGGTAAATCTATCCGTCCTGAAAAGCCCGTTTATATATTACTTAACAAGCCAAAGGATTTTATCACCACAACTGATGATCCGTTTGAGCGGAAAACGGTCATGCACTTGGTTGAAAATGCTTGTGAAGAGCGTCTTTTCCCAGTAGGAAGATTGGACAGAAACACCACAGGTTTATTGCTTTTCACCAATGATGGAGAACTTTCAGCTAAACTCACTCACCCTTCTTATGAGATCAAGAAAATCTATCAGGTAACCCTGGACAAACCCATCGCAAAAAATGATGTTGATGCTATACTGGAAGGTGTAACGCTGGAAGATGGCCTCACTGAGGTAGATGACCTTCAAGTCCTTTCCAAAGACAGGATGATTTTAGGTATCGAAATCCATTCAGGAAAAAACAGAATCGTTCGAAGAATTTTCGCTCATTTTGGATACGATGTAAATGCATTGGACAGGGTAACTTTTGCGGGATTAAGCAAAAAAGACATCCCCAGAGGAAATTACCGTTTCTTAGATGAGAAAGAGGTAATTAACCTCAAATTTTTAAACAAAAGAAAAAGCAAAAAGCGACCTATATAGGTCGCTTTTTTTTGTTTCTAGCACGGATTTGGCTATATTATTTAAAAAATAAATCCTAACAATATGAAAGCCACCTGGAAAGGAAAAATCCTCGCAGAGTCTGACGAGACCATTTTTTTGGAGAACAATCATTATTTTCCAAATGAATCATTAAATAGAGAATTTTTCGAAATATCTCAAACTACTTCCGATTGCCCATGGAAGGGAAGGGCCAATTATTTTCACATTCGAATTGGTGAAGACACCAATCGGGATGCGGCCTGGCATTACCCGGCACCCAAGGAAGCGGCTAAAGAAATAAAGGACTATGTCGCTTTTTGGAAAGGGATAAAGATTTCAGAATAGACAGCTATGAAGAAGTACGATGCTGTCATCATTGGTGCTGGGCAATCGGGTATGCCTTTGGCAAAAAAAATTAGCGCAAAAGGTTTGACTGTGGCCTTGATTGAAAAAAGGAAAATAGGAGGAACCTGTATCAACGATGGTTGTTCACCTACCAAAACCATGGTTGCCTCTGCTAGGGTTGCACATCTTGTAGGCAGAGCCGGGGATTATGGTGTAAATGTCAAGGAATTCTCGATAGACCAGAAAACCATCAAGGCACGCAAAGACCACATTGTCAATACTTTTCGAGGTGGAGCAATAAAAAGCCTTAAAAAAGCAGAAAATATCGACATTATTCTTGGGAAGGCTTCCTTTAAAAGCGCAAACAGCATTATTGTTTCAAGAGAGGATCAAAATGACCTGGAGATTCAAGGAGCTAAATTATTTATCAACACTGGCTCTTCCCCATTCATTCCTGAGATTGAGGGCTTAAAAGAAACCCCATATCTTACCAGCACCAGCATTATGGAGCTTGAAGAGACACCTAAACACCTTATTATACTGGGTGGTGGCTATATAGGGCTTGAATTTGGTCAGATGTTTAGCAGGTTTGGCAGTGAGGTTACCATCATTGATAAGGCTACAAGACTGGTTCCGAAAGAGGATAAAGATGTTTGTGAAGAAATATCTAAGCTCTTTGCCGCAGATAAAATCAGTACCCATTTGAATGCCTCGGTCACAAAAGTTGGTTTCGAAAACAAGCAATTTAAAGTTTACCTTGAAGGTAAATCAGGGTCAGAAATTGTTGAAGGAAGTCATCTTCTAGTGGCTACAGGCAGGAAACCCAACAGCAAACACTTAGGTCTTGAAGAATTAGGCGTTCATTTAACAAAAAAAGGCCATGTGATTGTAAACGCAACTTTTGAAACCAGTATTCCAAATATCTATGCCCTTGGAGATGTAGCCGGTTCACCACCATTTACCCATATGGCATATAATGATGCACACATTGCCTTTAGGAGCATTTATGAAGGGGATAAAGAAATATCATCAAAGGACAGGCTGCTTCCCTACTGTGTATTTATCGATCCACAGCTGGCAAGAATAGGACTCAATGAAAAAGAGGCAATTGAGAAAGGCATCTCCTATAAGGTAGGTAAATTTTATATGAAGCATGCCGGCAGGGCGCTGGAAACGGATGAAACGAATGGTTTTTTTAAGGTTATTGTCGATCCGGAGAGTAAGCAGATCTTAGGTGCTACCATTTTAAGTTTAGATGGAGGAGAGGTGATGGCGGTACTTCAGATGGCCATGGTCGGTAAGGTTACTTATGATCAAATACAATATCTGCCTATTGCGCATCCTACATTGGCAGAAAGTTTGAATAATTTAATGATGCAAATTGAGTAAATCTACATTTACAACTAACTGTTTTGATGGTGGTTACGATAGTAAATCCCTCTTCAAGGGGGCTAGGGAAAGAAGATTTTCAGAAACCCCAAAGGGGTGCCAAGATTATAGCAAAATGGTACCTGAAAAATACATAAATCCCGTGGGGATGGTATTATAAAATTAGCCAATCCAGCAAAAAATTCAATAAAATAAGTTGCAGGTATAATTTTACCCTCTGATGGCTTTAACCCACATTGCAGCTTTTGGTCGTTAAATTAGAAATTTCAGTTTATTTTCTGTTTTTAATCTGCAAATTATTCGTACCCCCCTACGATCAAATTTTTTTACGCTCTCCACGGGACCTTCATTTGGTTTGTAGTACACAGAGGGTATTGGATTTGGGATCTAAAGATCAGTACTTTACGGGATGTATTTCAAGTTCTCTTTACGAAAACACCCCCAATCAGGAAAGCTATGCGGTTACTACCGTCTGGTGGAGAGTTACCGTAATGCGGACAACAGGATATGCCACCGTACCATTCTGAATGTAGGATTCATTGAGGACACCACCCCAGAGCAGCTCAATAAGATCCAGAAGCACCTTACCGATAAATATGAGCAAAAGACATCTCTATTTGATCAGGAAGAAGATCCTGAGGTCAAACGATATGTTGAAGATTTTTGGCAGCGTATCCTATTATCAAAAAAGCTGGACATCAAGTCAGCAGAGAAACTGTCGCGCATGGTCAACATGGACACACTTCAGCACAGCAATGCAAGGGAGATCGGAGCGGAGAACATAGCTTATCAGACATGGGAGAAGCTGAACCTAACGCCGTTGCTGCTTTCGGTCGGCTTCAGCCCCGAACAGGCCAAGCTTGCGGCCACACAGGTTGTAAGCCGTGCGGTATACCCGGCCTCAGAGCTGAAAACCGTGCGCTGGATAAAGGAAAACTCTGCGGTGTGCGAACTTACCGGGTACGAGGCAGACAAAGTGACAAAAGACAGGCTTTACAAAAGTGCCCTTGACTTGTACAAGGCCAAGGATTCAATCGAAAAGCACCTGTCCAGACGTACCAACGAGCTGTTTGACCTGGAGGATAAGATCATTCTTTACGACCTGACCAACACCTATTTTGAGGGAGAAAAGCGGAACAGCCAACTCGCAAAATTCGGAAGGAGCAAGGAAAAGAGAAACGACGCAAAGCTCATTGTGCTCGCCCTGGTGGTCAACGTGGAAGGCTTCATAAAATATTCCTCCATTCTGGAAGGAAACATTGCCGACTGCAATACCCTATCGGCAATGATCGAGAAACTCGCGTCCCATACCTGCCGTGGTCCTGCAGTAGTGGTACTTGATGCCGGCATCGCCACAGAGGAAAACCTCAGACTTATCGAAAGTAAAGGGTACCGATATCTCTGTGTAAGCCGTACCCGGCTGAAAGATTACAGCTATGTTCCCGGAAGGCTTACCACCTTGCTGGATACAAAATCAAAGCAGACCATCAGACTCAGATCAGTCAATACAGAAAAAAACACCGATTATTACCTTGAGGTCAAAAGCCCTTCCAAGGAAAAAAAAGAGGAAGGGATGAAGCTCCAGTTTGAAAATAGGTTTGAGCAGGAACTCCAAAAGATACACAACGCACTGCACAGCAAGGGAGGAACCAAGAAAGCTGACAAAGTCCACCAGCGTATAGGCAGGGCCAAAGAAAAATACCCGTCTGTCCAGCGTTATTATGACATTACCGTAAGCAGTGATGCGAAAACAGGTCTGGCCACAGAAATCACATGGAAAAAAGACCCGGACAGGCATCAGGAAAAAAATGAAAGCCTGGGCGTCTATTTTCTCCGGACCAACCTGAATGTACAGGAAGAGTATGTGGTCTGGAATATTTATAATACCATCAGAGAGATAGAAAACGCATTCCGTACCCTGAAAACCGACCTGGACCTAAGGCCTATCTACCACAAAAACGACGACGCCACCATGGCACACCTCCATCTGGGGATATTGGCTTACTGGCTGGTCAATACGGTAAGGCATCAGTTAAAACACAATGGCATAAAAAACTGCTGGGGAGAAATTGTCAGAATAGGCAATACCCAGAAGGTAATCACTACTTCGGGGACCAACACATACAACAAAACCATCACCACCCGAAAATGCACAGCACCCAACAAAAATCTAAAGCAGATCTACGATATCCTCCAAACCAAATACCAGCCATTTACCAAACGAAAATCCGTAGTACACAAAACGGAAATCGAAAAAATTGAAAGACCTGAAAAACAGATACTTCTGAGCGGTTAGCTGCAATGTGGGTTAATGCTGTCACCCCTTTGGGGTTTTGAATTTGATGCGATTTTTAAATCTATAATCCTGTCATCCCTTTGGGATTCGGTTTTGTAAATTTGTGTTAGTACTACCTATGAATAAAATTTAAAACGGTAAACTTTTTTCAGGACGGGTCAATTTTATACTGTAAACCTATACCAGTATATAAATAATAATATGTACTTAAATTTTAGGACGAGTCAGGATGTTTACGAAAGAATCCCCCTTTGTCCCCCTTTGAAGAAAAGGGGGGGGGGGTTGTGCTTTCAGGACTTACGAGCGCGTACCTGATCTTACATTTCCTCAGCCCGTTACAATTTCAATAATTCAGCAATAAAGTCATTTTGCCGAAACTCCCCCTTGACAATGGGGAGTAGAGCTTGTCCCGACAGAGTCATGAGGGATTTACCTCTTAAAAAACATTCTTTAGTTCAATAAATATTTTTGGAGAGGTAATGGTTTTTGAATTTTCTTTCAGGGTCGTACTTTTTGGTTAATTCCAGAAAATCAGGGTATTTTTCATACTGCTGTTGTATAGCCATGGGATGCATGGTGAAAAGTTTTCCCCAATGGGGTTTTCCATTGAAGGCAGCCAGGATTCCCTCAATTTTGGGGAGCAATTCCATTACCTCCTTGGTATGTGGCTTCCACGTAAAATGGATGGCTACACTGTCTTGGTGATAACAAGGGCTCATCCAAAAATCATCCGCAGCAATGCTCCTAATCTCAGAAATAAATAAATGTGGCGCAATCTGCTCGTTAAGTTTTTCAAGGGCAAGGATAGCCTCCACGGCATTTTTTTGGGGAATAAAAAATTCGGATTGCAGTTCGTCTCCTGCACTCGGATTAAATCCCATTTTAAAATGAGGCAATCGATCGTACCAGGGACCGGGCACGCCCATCTGTTCTGAACAGCTTTCAGCAGAATGAGCCAGGAAAGGGTGGATGTTTTTAGTAGCTGCTCTTGCGCCATAAAAATCAGCCTCCATTTGGAGAGGAGCACCGTCTACTTTCTGCTTGACCCACACTTCACTTACCTTCTTATCTCTCCAGTCTGTAAACAGGCTAACACTGTATCCGCTGGACATTATGGCATCAAAATGCAATTCCAAACTTTCTAGTGGAAGGTTTAAAAAGACATTTTGCTGAACGGAAAAGGTTTCCTGTACCTCAAGGGTTAATTTAGTAATGACGCCAAAGGCACCAAGACCTACAACCACGGCATAAAAATCAGGATGCGATTTGTCCAATTGCTTAAGCTCACCATTGGGCATGACCAACTCAATGGCTGTTACCGCCGTGGCCAGGTTCCCATTTTCAACACCCGATCCGTGGGTAGCTGTGGCACAAGCTCCCGCCACAGTAATATGAGGCAAGGAAGCCAGGTTATGCAAAGCGAAACCTTGTGCGTGTAATTTTTGACTAAAATCACCGTAGCGCACGCCTGCTTCTACCGTCAAAGTCTTTTTGTCCTTATCCAATCCAAGGACTTTGTTTAAATGCCTTGTGGAAATCTGATTTTTAGAACTGTCTGCAATATCATTGAAGCAATGTTTTGAACCCATAGCTTTTTGTTGACCCAGTTGCTTAACCAACTCCTGAATTTCGGCTACAGTGCCAGGCTCATATACGTTTTCGGCCTTGAAAGTATAATTCCCTGCCCAGTTTTTTCTCTTCGAACCTATCTCCTCACTTTCCTCCATAATTTCATTTATTTTTAAGTGGAACAAGACAAATCGGAAGCCAGCATTCCTCCATTCCTTTCCGGGTTTGAAGTTTTAACAAACCCCTTCCTTATCATTGCAAACCTTGAATATACCCGATATCCCCAATAGTATACCCATCAGGAGGGAAAACGCATTCCTTCCTTACTGATTTATAGCGTATCAATTGAAAGCAATATCTTATAACTTCTCCGGCTTAAAACCCACAAAAACCATCTCATCTTCTGAGGGACTGTTGTCGGGATGGTTAAGAGATAGGTACAGTTTGCCATTGTGGGTAAAATACATCCAATTATATATTGTATTAACCGGCAGGTCAATCTCCCCTACTTTCTCAAAGTTGCTGTTGATGATGATTACCGAAGGCAACTTATTGTCCCAGTTTCGTCGCTGCCCATCTGCCCCGATATAGTCCACTCCACGATAAGCCATACGGTAGAGCAATTTATTTTCTTCATCATAGGCAATTTCTCTATAAGAATTTGAAGTAATGTAGAATTCTTCATGTAGATCCGAAGTCGATTTTGGTCCCTCCATTGGAAGTACGTCACCAAAATACTTACTTCCGCCTTCACTTTCTATCATTTCACCCTTTCTCAAGTCGTAGATCAATAGGTTATTATAAAAAGAACTACTGAGAATCAGGTAACGGTTCTCCATCAATAGATGGGAACCATGGCAAAAATGGGAACCGTGAATATATTTGTCAAAATGGGAAGGTAACTTAAACACATGGTTGATTGAACCCTCGTTAATGGTTGATGCTTTTAAAAACATGGTTCCTGACCATATTCCAGGACTATTGAAATCGGAATCCACTCTGGTGAATAAGAAGGCATCCTGATTAATTCTGTCGAAAACTATGGGTTGATTTGTATAATAAATTTGAACGAAAGGTTTATCCTTTCTCTCTACTTCATCTGTTTTAATGATGCTTTTAATACTTCCATTAAAATCAGTTAAATACAAACGAATCCTATAAGTGCCAGCAATAAGTAAGGTAGAATCTGAAATTACTTCGAAAGCCTTAAGTTGCCCTACGCCATTTGGCCCCTCCACCTGAAAACTAACCTTAAAGTTTTTCCCCAAGCCAGAAAGTGCATAACACTCTAATTCATTGGTATTTTCATTTACCACACCTAAATAAGGGGCCTTATTGATTCGAAAACTCCTAATATAATTACTGTATACATTTGACCGGTAACCGATAGGAATGGCTATGGTGTCGGTAGGAACCAAAGTCATTTTTTGCTCAAATTCCCGGGGTGTTGGGTTTAAAATAGTATTGTTTTCACATGAAGCAAAGGTAGCTATCAAAATAGAAAAATAAATAATTTTTTTTATCATCTTATTATCTGATAAACCCATAGACATATTGTAAAATGTCTATGGGTGTCAAAGGAAAGGATTAGTTTGTTTGATTAGCAGATTTTCGGATCAGAAATGTAACAGGAACCTGATCCAGTACAGCAATCACGGCCACTGAACCAATTATATTCACTCCCCGTTTCACTTTGGGCTTGGGCGGTATTGCTCAAACTTGCCAAAGTAAGTGAGGGAAAAACATCTCCCTTGTCAAACTCCAATCCAACCATTACATTTAGCGTGAGCATCAGCCCAAACGCTCCGGCTGCAGTCCATCGCAGCCATTTGCTTGTTTTTAATACACTTTTCATAATAATTAATATTTAAAATGGTACATTATTTATACATATCAAATATATATGTTCTTTTCTGTAATAAATAGGCCAAAACAACCCATTATAAGTGATTATTAGACACAATCGGACATTTAATTAATTAATCTTTTCAGTAATCCATTTAAATAGCTTAAAATCAATTAAATCCACCCCACTTCATAACTTCACCGGCCTAAACCCCACAAAAACCATCTGGTCTTCTGAGGGACTGTTGTCGGGATGGTTGAGGGAGAGGTACAGTTTGCCATTGTGGGTAAAATACATGCGGGTGTATAGGGTGTTTTTAGGCAGATCCAATTCCCCTACTTTTTCAAAATCGCTGTTTAAGATAACTACTGAAGGCAGTTTATTGTCCCAGTTTCGTCGCTGACTATCTGGGCCGGTATAATCTACCCCTTGATAAGCGATCCTGTAAAGCAGTTTATTCTCCTCATCATAGGCCAGTTCCCGGTAGGAGTTTGAAGGAACATAAAAGCTCTCGCTCTTTCCACTCTCAGCATGTTCCCAGGGCAGGGCATCTCCAAAGTGCCTGCTTCCTGCTTCCTTTTCAATCAACTCTTCTTTTTCCAAATCATGGATTAAAATATTGTTGTAAAATGGAAGGGCAAAAATCAAAAAACGATCCTCTATCAGTAAATGAGAACTGTGACTAAAATAGGCACCATGTACATAATTGTAGAAGTGGGTGGGTAACTCAAACACATGTGTGGCCGATTCATCGTCCATATTTGGAATTTTTAAAAACATGGTTCCTGACCATTTTCCAGGAGCATTGTAATCGGTATCTGCTCCAGTAAATACATACAAATCACCATTTATCTTATTGTTCACCAATGGCTTAAATGTAGAATAGCCCTGGACAAAAGGAGATCCTTTTCGCTCAACAATATTTGTTTTTAAAGTTTTATGAAGATTCCCCTTAAAATCAGTAACAAATAGACGAATCCTATAGGTACTTCCTACTATAAGCGTAGAATCAGAAATCACTTCAAAAGCCTTTAATTTTCCAATGCCATTTGGACCTTCAGTTTTGAAATGAATTTTAAAATCGTTTGTAGAATCAACGAGCCCATAAAATTCCAGTTCATTTGTGTTTTCATTTACTACCCCTAGGTATTCATTCCCATTTATCTCAACCTCTTTAATGCATCTGCTGTAAACATCGGATTTAGCACCTATGGAAAATACCAGTGTATCTGTTGGAATCAGGGTCAATGATTCGTTAAAATCTCTAGGCATTGGATCAAGCTCATTGGCCTCCTTGCAGGAGATTATAAATACCAGCAACCAAACATATAAAAGAAGACTTTTGATCATAATCGTTTCAATTAAATCTGTATACAGGCTTTAGCCTACTTTACCTTATAACTCCTCCGGCTTAAATCCCACAAAGACCATCTTGTCTTCTGAGGGGCTGTTGTCGGGATGGTTGAGTGAGAGATACAGTTTGCCATTGTGGGTAAAATACATGCGGGTATATATGGTATTTTTAGGCAGATCCAATTCTCCTACCTTTTCAAAATCGCTGTTAATCATGATTACTGAAGGAGGTTTATTGTCCCAATTTCTCTGCTGCCCATCTGGGCCGATATAGTCCACACCCTGGTAAGCGATCCTGTAAAGTAATTTATTTTCTTCATCATACACCAGCTCCCGGTAGGAGTTGGAGGTGACATAAAATTCTTCGTCTCTACCCATATCTGGATTGTCCCAAGGGAGTGCATCTCCAAAGTGCTTGCTTCCGGCTTTCCTTTCGATAAGAGTTTCTTTTTCCAAATCATAGACCAATATATTGTTGTAAAAAGGAATCCCAAAAACCAAGTGACGATCATCTACCAACACATGCGAACTATGGCTAAAATAACCACTATAAACATACTTATTGAATCGAGAAGGTAGTTCAAACATATGTGTGATCGATTCATCATCCCTATTATGAATTTTTAAGAACATGGTTCCAGACCATATTCCAGGGCTAAAATAATCAGTATCAACTCTTGTGAACACATAAAAATCATCCATGTCTTTATGATATACCAAAGGGCTTTGTGTATAATACATCTGCACGAATGGCTTGCCATTTCTTGATGTATCATGTGTTTCTATTGTCTTTTTAAGATTCCCTTCAAAGTCAGTTACGTAAAGCCGTATTCTATAGGAACTGGCTATAAATAGGGTACTGTCAGAAATTACCTCAAAAGCCTTAAGTTGCCCTACAGCATTAGGCCCATCCAAATGGAAACGCACTTTAAAGTCTTTTCCCTTATCAGAAAGTGCATAAAATTCCAAATCATTGGTATTTACATTTACTACCCCTAGATAAGGGACATTGCCTATGTTGCAGGTTTTTACATACCTGCTGTATACATCTGATCGGTACCCAATAGGAATTGTTAAGGTATCGGTAGGAACCAAAGTCATTTTTTGGTCAAATTCACGGGGTGTTGGATCAAGTTCTTTGACTTCTTTGCAGGAAGCCGAAAGACACAGCAGGAGGACACAAATCAGTATATTTTTCATCTTCAAATTTTATTTCCGGCTATTAGGAATTACAGGACTTAAACCTTTGGTTCTTAACCCATATCTAACATTAAATTTTCAATCCGTTTTAAAACTAAAAAATTAAATTCAATAAAAAAAAACCAAATAGTTTATGTTTATTTTTTCATTTTATGAAAAATAGAACCGATTTCTAACTTTAGCCTAAAAACAAAAATACCAGTGAGGAAATAGTATGTTATTCCTGTATTAATCCCCCAGCCCTCCGTAGTGGCAAAAGTAGTTGTGGATTGAGAATTTTATTGCTTGATGCCCGGCGGCTGAGCGGAGTCGAAGCCATAGGCCAACGTGTCCGTTATACCTACTCCTTCCGCTCAGGAACCTGTTACCAGCCCGATTAATTGATTATTTATAATTTGGATTATCTAAGCTATATAATCTTCACAACTCCAAAATAACTGAAGAAGCCTGACAGGCTTCAACAACAATAACCACGGGTGGAACCCGTGGACAGCAATATTTTATCAATACGCCAACCCCGGAGTGGGTTGAACATGCCCTGATTATAGTTTGTTCAACACCTTCAGTGTTGAGAATAGGGTAGGTATTTCCTTTCCGTGGGTTGCCACCCACGGCTAATCGGGATGGGTGGGCGGTATTCTACCGCCGTCCCCCCCACACCACCAGGCATACGCTTTAACGTACCATGGCGGTTTCTTCTAACGGTTAACCCTTCTGTACAGCGACCAAAGACCTAAGACCAATGTTTGCGAACCATGCCAGGCCCATGCCCTTTCGTACATATGGTAGGTTGGCCATAGGCCACCAACCATAGAATCTCACGGCGTTCCACGATTGACCCTCTGCTAATCCAAGAGACCTTAGAAAACGGTAGGTTGCGTATTTCCGCCCGTGTTGTTTTAGCGCATAACATCTGAGTCGGTTGCGTATCCATCCGTCCATTTCTCTTAATGAACTCAGCCATGTGTTGCATTTACGGTAGTAGATTGCCCAGCCTTGGATGATCAGGTTAAGTTCTTTTATAAGCCTCTTAAGCGGTATCGCCCGATTGCGCTTTGTAACTTCCCTGATCTTTACCTTGAACCTCAAGATACTTTTATCCGCTATCCGGATTTTGCCATCTCCCATGATCGTATGACCCAAGAATTTGACTTTATCACATCTGCGGACTCCGCTTTTCTCTAGGTTCACTTTTAGCTTGAGCTTCTTTTCGATATAGGTCGTGATGGATTCCAGCACTCTGTGGGCCGATCTTTCACTTCCCACAAAGATATTACAGTCGTCCGCATATCGTACAAAGCTCAGACCCCTTACTTCTAGCTCCTTATCCAGCTCGTCTAAAACTATGTTGGACAGCAGCGGCGATAGTGGGCCTCCTTGTGGCGTTCCCGCTATTCGTTGTGTCTCCACCCCGCCTTGCATGAGTCCGGCACGAAGGAATTGGTGGATTAACTTCAATAGTTTCTTGTCCGAGATACTATTCCTGAGCCGATTCATTAATCGGTCATGGTTGATTTCATCGAAGAAACTTTTCAAGTCTATGTCCACTACCCATATCTTGCCTTCCTTTACACATTCGCTCGCACGCTCTATTGCCTGATGGGCTGAACGGCCCGGACGAAAGCCATAGCTGTTTTCACTGAAGAAGGGGTCGAATACCATTTGCAGTTCTGTCTGTATACTTTGCTGTACTAACCGGTCTGCTACGGTCGGTATACCCAATAAGCGTGTACCACCGTTCGGTTTCTCTATCTCTACTCCCCTTACCGCATTTGGCTCATAGGTTACAGCCTTGAGTTGGATTTGTAGTCGTTTAATATTCGCTAATAACTCACGCTCGTATTCTCCAACCGTTGTTCCATCTATCCCGGCTGTCCCATTGTTGCTTTTCACTCTTCGGAATGCTTGGAGTAACTGCAACTGATCTGATATTTTGTCTACTGTGTTGCTGGTCAAGGTTCGCTGTTCTTCCAGTCGAGAAATTAACGCTATCTTCTGCTCTTTCCGAGAGGTTCCTCCTCTCTTCTTGGTCACAGAATCCTGTTCTTTGGCAAACAGATCTCCCTGTATGCCATGTTTGCATTCTTTCGATAGTTTGTTCTTTTTACTCACTTTAAGTTCACTTCCTTGTTTAGAAAATTCAGGCCTTCTCCTGACTTTTATCGTCAGGATACTATGCCCTCTGCTGACTTCTGTTGACTTGGATTCCTTCAGCACTCGCACGTACCTCCGGCAATTGCCCTAGTCACAGACCTCCCGGGGTAAGACTTTCTACTTTCATCCGATGCGGCTGAATTTACCAATAGATCCTTTGTCTGACTATTGGGATTAGACGCTGCAAAGTGCGCTTCCCCAAATCTATTGGCCTACTATTCAGTTTCTGTTCGTCCACATCTGGAGTTTGCCGCCGCCTTCCTTCAGATTTCCGGTCGCCCGGAACACCCTTGGCTTTAGCTATGGGGTTCCCGTCAGAGGGCCCCCTAGGGACTTGCTCTCTCCGTTGAGATTGCTCACCCTTGAGTAGAATGCCATGCCCGGCACACTTATTGTTCAGACCCTTCAGGTCTGTTTTTTTTGTTAAAAAGAATGAAATTAGCGAGCAAGCCATTTCTGTAAGCTCTTCATTGTGAAGCCTTTTGGGATGTATTGAGCGAGATAAGGGTGTGGCAAACTTGCCTTTTATCCGCAGAAAAATCAAGCCAGCAGAAAACTTCCCCCCACAAGGCCCAACGTTGCCTTGTTCTCTGGCATCCCACCGCGCTTCCTTCTATAATGATCATTAAGTGCTACCAGAAATTGGAATCAAATAACTTAAATGACTGCAATAGTTTGGCAAAAGTTGTTTTTATTGTTGAATTGCTAAACTACCGGCGGCTGAGCGGAGTCGAAGCCATAGGTTAACGTGATCATAATGCCTGACTTTATGAGAATAGGTATCCTATTGAAAAATATCTCATTCTCGTAAAAATCCCCCTATATCCCCCTTGTCAAGGGGGAGTAGCAGAAACGTGAATTGACTGCTGAATTGGTAGAATTTTAATGGCTGAGGAAATGCAAAACAAGGTACGAACTCTTCAGTCCTGAAAACTCAAAATCCCCCTTCTAAGGGGGCGTAGAGCCTGTCCCGACATAATCGGGAGGGATTTTTAACGTAAATCTTCTAAAAAATCAGCTAGTGATAGTAGTTATGCTATCTCGCATTTAACCTTGTTTGACAGCTTTAGGCCTTCTGTTCCACATGGCCATAAACTGGAAATGGGCCATCCTTCTAGCGGACTCTTTGGCTTTATCAGCCAATTCTCCTTCATACAACTCATCTATTGTTTCAAACCATAACTGCAGCCAGATTCCAAAATGTTTTTGCTCTACGGTATGATTTAGATTCTTGTCTACATTGATATGTTTAAGCGTAGGGTTGCCCTTGAACTTAATCACTCCAAAAAGATTGGTTTCCCAGAAATCAGTAAGCTTCTCCAGGTGTTCTGGCCACCTTTCCTCCTCAATGTGTCCATTGAAAATGGGACCCAAAACTTCGTCTTTTCTGATTTTTGCATAGAATGCGTTTACCAGAACATTGATGTCTTTGCGGTTTTCAATTGGTTTCATCAGGCTTTATTTATTTGATTCCTTTACTACATTTTCTACACGTTCTACCTGATCCGATTTTGAAAGGCTCAAGCGAACCACACTGTCTTTTATAGCGGTCAGGTCATGTGGAATATTCCCTCCAAGTGCCACAATACTTCCACTTTTAAAATTGTGTACTTCTCCTTCAGCCCCAAAGTCAATCTCTCCCTCCAAGACCTGAACAACAATCGGGAACTTGGTCTTATGCTCTTTCATTACCTGGCCTTCCTTCAATAGAATGCGTATTTCTTTGGAGAATGGAGATTCCAAAATGACTTTGGTACTTATCTTTTCTCCAAATTGTAAATCTTCATTGAACGATGTAACTTCCATATTTCCTGTATTTTAAATTCAAACTCAACTTATTTATCAAGACCTTATTAAGGTACCCAAACTCATTTAAATAATAAAGGATATTTTTATCTTTTATTATTGTATAGGTATTACAATTTCAATTTAAAATGCGTTCAATTTTTTCCGTTTATTTTTTGCCGCGGTTATATGGCTGGTATTCAATTGAAATGCGCTGACTCAATTTATATTCAGAAATGCACCCGAAAATCTTAATGATTACGAACTCTCCCTTAAAAAAGGGGGACTCAGGGGGATTTTTGACGTAACCACTTTACCTACTCCTTCCGATCAGGAACCGGTTATATGGCTGATTTTATAGAAACAGGTGTTCGATTGAAAAACAATAACATTTCCGTAATAATCTCCCCGCCCCCTTGTCAAGGGGGAGTTGCGGAAACGTGAATTGACTGCTGAATAAATGTAAATTTGGGGTAGTACTAACAAGCAATAAATTTTAAAACTGTAAACTTTTTTCAGGACGAGTCAATATACGCACTCGTCAGTACTGAAAGCTCGAAATCCCCCTTAAAAAGGGGGACAAAGGGGGATTTTTAACGTATCCATTATACCTACTCCTTCCGCTCAGGATCCGGTTACTGAGCTGACCTTATGAAAATAGGTATTCTATTGAAACAGGCAATCCGATTTAAAGCCTCCAAACAAAAAAACCGGCTGTTCGGCCGGTCTTTTTTATTCGCATGTATATTGAACTTTATATTTTCTCGAAAATATTTCTGAAACTACAAGCTGTTGCAATCCTGCTGTTTAATTCAGTAATTGGTACACGCTCCTGTTCGGTGGTGTCTCTGTGACGTATCGTTACCGTATCATCTTCCAGGGTCTGGTGATCTACTGCAATACAAAATGGCGTTCCAATTAAATCCTGTCTTGTATAACGTTTCCCTATCGATCCGGCTTCTTCGTAGATAATATTGAAATCATATTTCAACTCATCAAATATTGTTTTGGCTTTATCAGGCAAGCCATCTTTCTTTGTCAATGGCAGAATTGCTGCTTTAACTGGAGACAAGGCCGGATGTAAAGCCAAGTAGGACCTTGACTTGTCTCCCACTTCTTCAGTTTTGAAGGCATTACAAAGGGTCATCAGAAACAACCTATCCGCACCAATAGAAGTTTCGACTACATAAGGAATGTAATTCTGATTGATCTCCGGATCAAAATACTGTTGCTTCTTTTTGCTGAACTCCTGATGCGCTTTAAGATCAAAATCTGTTCGAGAATGAATCCCCTCCACTTCTTTGAATCCAAAAGGGAACTGGTATTCTATATCCAAAGCAGCATTGGCATAATGTGCCAGCTTCTCATGGTCGTGTCTTCTTAGTTTTTCTTCAGGAATGCCCAAAGCTTTGTGCCAACTCATACGCGTATCAGCCCAGTGCTTGTACCATTCTAGTTCAGTACCAGGCCTAACAAAGAATTGCATTTCCATTTGTTCAAACTCCCGCATTCTGAAAATAAATTGTCTCGCAACAATCTCATTTCTAAAGGCCTTACCTATCTGTGCAATACCAAAAGGAACTTTCATTCTAGCCGTTTTCTGCACATTCAGAAAGTTCACAAATATACCTTGAGCCGTTTCTGGTCTAAGGTAAATGGTGCTTGAATCTTCTGATACGGAACCCACTTGGGTTGAAAACATAAGGTTGAATTGCCTTATTTCGGTCCAGTTAGTGGTTCCACTTACAGGGCAGGTAATGTTCTCTTCAATTAAAAATTCGCGAAGCGCTGTAAAATCTTCTTTTTCCAACAAACTCCCCATGGTAGCCAAAAGACTATTGGCTTTCTCCTGGTTGCCCTCGTTTTCATAACCGGCAGCTTTTTCTTCGATCAGTACATCCGCCCTATAGCGCTTTTTACTGTCTTTATTGTCCACCATTGGATCATTGAAACTATCCACATGGCCGGAAGCTTTCCAAGTAGTCGGATGCATAAATATTGCCGCGTCCAATCCAACGATATTTCCATTTAGACGGGTCATGGATTCCCACCATAACCTTTTAAGGTTGTTCTTTAACTCTACCCCATAAGGTCCGTAATCATACACAGCCTGAAGCCCATCATAAATTTCAGATGAAGGGTAAACAAACCCATACTCTTTGGCATGGGCAATGATATCTTTTAGCAAGCCGCTTTCCTGCTTTTGTCCTGATTTTGCCATAGGCGCAAAATTAAGCAAAAACCTATACTCTACAAGGTTTTTCAGTTACTGGTATTGCTTTGCATGAGGAAAGCTGCAATATCTGCGATATCTTGTGTCTTAAGTTGCATTTCAGAAGGGCCCGGCATCAGACTAATGGGAAGTTGTTTTCTGGTGAGTACCAGTTCTGCTGGCAAAACATGCCGTTGCCCTTGAAAATCAAGAACGGTGACCACAGGCCCTGAAGATTGTAATAGACCTAGAAGTATAGCTCCATTCTTTAGCGCAATCAAATAAGCCTCCGAACCAAAGCCTATGGCTGCATCAGGTTGGGCAATGGCGTTGACCAATGTTGGGTAATCCATTTTTTGCCCGATTTGACTCAGGTCAGGACCTATTTCATTGCCCGAGGACTCGATTTTATGACAGGCAGCACAATTTTGTATGGCTTTCACTTTGCCTGCTACAGGGTCTTTGTCAAGGGACAAGACTTCTCCTTCATCAATTGCTGCGTCCTCTCCAAAATAATGCTTCAATACCTTAAGTACTGAGGGCCTTTTTTCATCTTTAGTTACGGCTGAAAAATCCAATGTTAGGTTTTTGAAAAAGCCTTCTGCGGCCATCAAAGCCAAATGGAGTCTACCCGAAGGGTTTTCCGCCAATTGATTAAAAGCAAGCTTCTTTTGTTCATTGTTGGTTAAACTGTCTTTTAGTTGCGCTTTTAATGCAAGTAAATTGGGCTGAGCATCAGGTAAAACAATTGGAGCCTCCCAATCTTGCAGAAAAGCGCTCCACTCATTGTATTTCCTGAATTGAAGCCACCATTGGGCTTTTTCTGCAAGTATCCCCTCCGATTCAGCGGCTTTCTTTACAGCTTCCACAGCTTCTTTTTCAAAGATAAAAGCCAAGCTTTCCAAAGCCAGGTCTCTTTCATCTGTGGTAAGTGTCTCATTTTCCAATCTGGCCTTTAAAGCAGGAATGGCTGCTTTGGGATGCCACTCCCATATTAAAGAGGCAATTTTAGGAGACCATTTTGCCGGATCTATTGCAGCGATATTGTCCCGGTAATAGGTTTCAGCATTGTCTTTCATTCCTATGCCCAATGCATTTCTGTACCAAGGATCAGTCGCATCGTATGCTTTGATTAATTCTTTATAGATTTCGGAAGTTTTGTTCCAATCTTCCTTCCTAAGCAATAAGGACAGTTCCCTTCTAATCAATGGTGTTCCATCCTTAGAAAGCTTCAAAGCTTCATCAAGCAAGCGCTCTGGGGCATTGGCTGACAAAGCCCTAGCTGTGGTCAAAACGATTTCCTGATTTGCGTCTTTTAGCAATGGCAAAATTGTCTTGATCCCTTCTGCTCCCATGCCTGCCAGCGTCCAGATCGCTCTGGCCCTAAAAAAGGGATTGTCCTCATTTTTAACCATACTTTCTAGCTCAGGCAAAACCGCAGCCCCTTGTTCTTTTAACTTTTGCATGGCAAAAGCACGTACATGAACCGCTGGATTTTTTAGCGCAGCCAATTGACCTTCTGTAGTAGAATAATCTATCTTTGGAAGTGTTATTTTTTTATCTTTTGGAACAATGCGGTAAATCTTTCCTTCTCCCACTTTGTCCCTCATTTGATGACCTCCCACGATCGGATCATACCAATCTGCAATGAACAACGAACCGTCAGTCCCTATCGTTACATCACTTGGTCTGAACCATTTTCGGGGATTTTCCTCCACCTGATGCCAGATATAACCGGTATTGTCCTGGTCTACAGAGGAAACAAAGGCTTGTCTATTTTGAAGGGGATAACCAGCACCTATTACCTCAGGATTATAACCAAATACGATATTCCTTCCAGCATCTGCACTTAATAAAAGCCCTCTGAATTGCTCTCCAAGTTCGTCTCCCTCAATACGAACCATTCCAGTAGGTGAACCTGCCCCATACACATCCCCTACAGGCAAAACGCCGGGATCATGTTGGTGCCAGTGGGCTTCGGCTATGGTTTGCCCGGGCCTTCTGTCTGCCTGCCATGTTCGATCTCCTTTTGCACTAAAATAACCGGCATCACTGCCCTCCATCAACCAGGTGGTCCTGCAAGAGGCAGTTTGATCATCGTTGTCACTTTGCCACAAATTGCCATAAGAATCTACGGCCACTTCAAAAGCATTTCTGAAATTATGCGACACTACCTCCATTCCAGTTCCATCAGGATTGATTCTGATCACCAAACCACCATTGTATATTTCTCCATCATCACTGATTTGTGAAGGAACATTCTCGGTACTGTAAGGGGTAAATTCATTGTAAACGCTGCCTGAGCGAAGCGTCCATCCATCTTTTCCAGCCACTTTATGTGGCCCTGCGTTTCCTGTAATAAAGTACCACTTTCCATCCGGCCCAAGCTGTCCTGCATGTAGCCCATGGTCATGGTCTTTTCCTCCAAATCCTGTTAAAAAAATCTCTTTGCTATCAGGAATATCATCGCCATCTTCGTCTGTATAGATGATAATATTTGGAGAACAAGAGACCACTACCTGATTGCCCAGCACGGCAATACCCAAAGGGCTTCTCAGCAAGGTATCCTGAACAAAAACCTTTGAAGCATCTGCTTTGCCATCTCCATTGGTATCCTCAAGGATCATTACGCGGTCACCTTTATCCTGCACCTTGTGCCCATTAGCATTCCGGAAATCTCTGTAGTTAACTCCTTCCGTGACCCATATCCTTCCTTTGGCATCCACATCCATATTGGTCGGATTAAAGAATAGGGGGCTTTCGGCCCATACACTTACCTCTAAGCCTTCCGGAACAAATAACAATGGTTGGGCTTCCTGTTGGTTGCCGGTATTGCAAGAAAAAATTCCCAGGAATAAAAGACTACAACAGATCGGCCACTTTACCATTTTTTAGGATTTCATGAGTTGTGATACAAAATTTAAATTTTTTCTATAAGCTGGCAAGACTTCCATGCCCTTTGGAATGGCTCCCTCCATAATGCACCAACCTTTGTAGCCAATTTTATCCAGGCTTACTTTTACTTTTTCAAAATTCACCTTTCCTTGCCCAAGCAACTGACCATTTTCTTTAAAGTGAATTTCACAGATATTTTCAGCTCCTAAGAGGGCTATTTCTTTAAAAATATCATAGCCCATTTCGGTGGCATTGGCCAGGTCATAATAGACCTTTACATGGGTAGAACCTACTGCGGCTAAAATCTCGAGGTGTTCCTCTGCAGACAACCAGGATTCAATACCTAAAACCACATTGGCTTTTTCCGCCTTGGGGGCTACTTTCTTTAATCTACGGATTACTTCTTTTTTTCCTTCAGGATCATTTCTTAGGTCTCCAGCTGAAAAAAATGCCAAAAGAATATTTTTGCACCCCAATGCCTTGGCTACATCAATGCTGTCCGAAACCCAAATCTCGGTCTCTGGTGCAGATTTATAGGGCACCCGGTTGAGCTCACCTATGGCCAGACCGGCAATTTTTACTTTGTTTTTTTTAGCTGCCTGGAGGTAGGTTTGTTGCATACCCTTTTGCCTGAGATGCATGTTATTGGCCACATTCCCCAAACTTACCTGAACTCCATCAAGTCCTATTTCCCTGGCCAATTCAAATGCCCCAGGGTCTGAAGCTTTGCCAATGGACCAGTCACATGCGCCAATTCCAACTTTAGACTTGAGAATACGCTCATCTATGGCCCAAAGAGGGGCCATGGCGACCATACTACTTAGCGTAAGAATTGTTTTTCGTCGGCTAATCCTTTTCATCTTATTCTTTTATACTGGCCATTTTATACACTTTTCCATCCGCTTTGGTAAAGAGGTACATTTCTCCACTGGCATCTTTTCCAAATCTAAGGTCTACCCTTCTACTTCCAGCCAATTTTGCAAGAGGAATAGACACCCCTTCATATTCAACTGTCCATTCATAAATAGGTGCCTGTTTTCCAATTTCAAGATCCGCTATCTTTACATAAAATAATCGCCCTCTTGTAATGTCTCCAAAAAGATATTTACCATTCAAGCCTGGTACTTCTGTTCCAGTATATTCATATCCACCTGAAATGGCATTTCCTTCATCGTGGTCATACATGGCTACCGGATAAGAAAACCCAAAGGATTTTTCATTTTCAGGCAAAGGGAAAACCATATTGGAATCGTCTTCTGGTTTTAATTCGAAGGTTCCTTCTCTTACCGGCCAACCGTAATCATCACCTGGCCGAAGCATATAAATGGATTCAATTTGTCCCTGACCAATATTGGAAACGAGAATTTCCCCAGTTTTAGACCAGGTAATTCTATGTGGATTTCTGAAACCATGTGCATAGATCTCAGGCATCCAACCTTTGTCATTACCTACAAATGGATTGTCTTCAGGGATTCCATATTTTCCATTGCCACTGTTATTACCTGTGGGATCAATGCGGTAAACCGCACCCCAGGGCTGAGTGGCTCCATAAGAAATCCAGGCATGACCTCTTCCTTCAGATCCTCCATCACCTATTCCTATATAGAGTAAGCCATAATCTTTGTCTCCTTTTTTTGCAAGTGGATTGAAAGTAATTTCCTGCATGCCGTGGATAGCTGATGCCATGTCTATCCTAAACAGTTCTCTGTGTACAGAAGTACTGAGGGGTACTTCTAATGGATTATTTGTTGTCCACTCTGTAACCACCCACTGCATATCACTTTTAATACTGTCACCGAAGGCAAAATCAGCTGGTGCTGTATGGGGTTTTTCTGTATGGGTAGTATAAAACAAACCATTTTCACCAAAATCGGGATGAAAAGCAAAACTACCGAAACCAGTGGCCAGTCCAGGTTGATTTATAAAGTCAGGCATTTCCTTAGCCATATCGAGATATAAACTGGTTTTCGCCCCTTCCATAAGGTATAAATTACCACGTAAATCCAACATGTACAAGTCCTTGGTTACCGGATGGTAGTCCATTTTAGCTATACGGGTAACGGGTTTCTTTTCTGCAGAAGCAGGAATTGTACTGATCAATTCCAGGTTGACAACCAAATCAGACATGGGGATTTTTTCAGGAATAGGGTTCCAAATGGAATCCAATACTGCTTTTAAATTCTCTGCCGGTGCTTCATGCTGGTGCATATAGGCAATGATATTGTCTAATTCTTTTTCCTCCAAATGACTGAAAGAAGGCATATAAGTCTTGTACCTATCGAAAACTTTCTTGGCTCTTTCATCCCCCTTATCAATCATTTCCGTGGGGTTTTGAATAAAAGAACGCAACCATTCGAGGGATTGTTCTTTGGTAATACCACCTAGCTGTGGTCCAATACCGTTTTTATTAAAGGCGTGACAACTGCTACAATTTGTTTGGAACAAATTTTCTCCAGCATCCAGGTTGGTTTGATCCATGGGAATCAATTCTTCCAAAGGTTTATCTTTAGAACTACATGACCAACAAAAAGCTGTGAAAAACAGGAGAAACAAGAGGTTATTAAATGGGTTCATGGCGAAATGATACTGTCAAAATGGGATTTAATCAATTAAAATACGGACCCAATCTACTTCATTATCGCTATATAAAAAAAACCTTATTTATCAAAGGCTAGAAAATCACCTTTAATCGTTGAATTGTATTGAAATAAATTCCGATAAAGGTTACAGTCACTACTCTGACTGTTATAACAGAATAACATAATTTTATCGATTATAGGCAAATGAAACTTAGAGAAACAAAAAAGGGGCTTGTTTTACAACAGCCCCTTTTTTGTTATAGACTAATTATTACCAGCCTTTGTTTTGATCAATCCCCGAAGAACTTACCACACGAGTAGGTATAGGCCAAACGCCCATGGTGTTCGGGTCGAAGTTTCTTGCCGGCCATATTTCACCAATGGTGTAAGAAGAATTTGGATTGGCCCTATCCGAGTGAAGGCGACCGTGAAGAGGTTGGCTATACTTTGCCTCAGCATCTCCCCATCTCACCAAGTCAAAGTGCCTGTTGGCAAATTCACCTGCCAATTCTACCCTACGCTCATGTTTTAAATCATCCATAGTCGCATTGGTCTTTGGAGCTAAACCGGCCCTTTCCCTAACGCGGTTCAATGGCTCATCACCATTCTGTCCTTGCATAATCAAAGCCTCAGCCTTCAGCAATAAAAGCTCAGAATACCTTAATAAAGGAACATTCAGAATGGTAGTTGGATCATTTCCATTGGAATTGATATAAGTACCAACAGGGTTTTCAAATTGGTATTCATACAGGTATTTATTGAATTGCAATCCTGAAAGAGAGTTTTCCGATTGGTATTTTCTATCCTCACCAAAGAATTTGAAATCATCACCAAATTTTAATATGGTAACCTCTCTTCTATAATCTCCCTCTTCATATTCTTCATACAATTCATTTGTAGGCATGTAATAACCCCAACCATTGTATTTTCCCCAACCTTTATTTTCAAGAGAAACACCAGGAAGTTTACTTCCACCATTCACACCAGACACTACGGTCCAGATATATTCAGGTCCCCAGTTGTTCAGGTGACTGTGTAACATTCGGAAATCTTCGGCTGGAGTATTGGTCGTGTAAATGTCTCTATTGGAACCTGAATTGGTAACTGCATCCACATAGGTCACCACCTCCGAATACCTTGAAGGGTCGTATTCCGCCCAGTATAAATTGGTTTTGGCAATATAGGCTAGTGCAGCATCCTTGTGCGCACGACCCATGTTTTCAGGACTATAGGTAGTAAACAGAGGCAATAAATCTGCTGCCTTCTTAAGGTCTTCCACAATTTGCGCATAGTTTTCTTCTACGCTGGCAGGTCGGGAATAACTTCCAGGCTCATCAAACATATTCTCTTCTGTAACTATAGGCAAACCTCCACTTACCTCATCTCCATAGGTGTGAGCTAGCCAGAAATAATGGAAGCCGCGCATAAAATAGGCTTCTCCCAAAATTCGGTTCTTCAAACTCGAATCAATATCCATGTCAGGAACATTGAGAATAATATCATTTGCCCGACGGATGATTTTATAACTCTGTGGATACATCCAGTAAGCATAACCTTCATCACCAGTCATGTTAAAGTTTTTGATATTATCCGCTGTCGAATTGATTCTACCCGTCACCATATCATCTGAAGCATTGATATACCAGAAAAAACCTCTGGAAAACATGTCTTCATCTTTCATGTAAAAGTAAAGGCTATTGGCAGCGGTTATCGCATCTTGTTCGTTCTGGAAGAAGTTTTCGTAGGAAGTACTTCCGAGTGGCTCAAGATTAGTAAACTCATCTGAGCAGCCTGTCATCACCCCTAAACAAAGGGCAATCATTGTCGATATCTTATATAATGTATTTTTCATTTTTTTCACAGTTAGGTATTAAAGCGTAAGAGAAAGTCCTGCTGTAAAAGTTTTAGGCAGAGGATAACGACCCACATCCATTCCTTTACCACCAACTTCCGGATCCATACCAGAATATTTGGTGATTGTAAATAAATTTTCAGTAGAAATATAAACCCTAAGACTGCTATTTTCCCCTACATTTTTCAGAATTTCCTGAGGGAAGGTATAACCTATTGTAAGGTTTTTCATTCTCATATAAGACGCCTCTTCTAAATACCAGCTTGATGCTGTTCCAAAGTTTCTGTTGTCATCTTTGGTAGAAATTCTCGGAATATCAGTATCTGTATTTTCAGTAGTCCAGGCATCCAAAATCCTATTGTCTAAATTATAACCAGACTGAGAAGCGTTCAGAGCAGTGTATTTATAGCCGTTAAAAACTTTTACACCTGCCACTCCCTGCAAAATCATGCTTAAATCAAACCCTTTGTAATCGACGCTTAAATTAAATCCATAGGTAAAGTCAGGAAGGTAACTTTCCATAAATACTTTGTCCTCATCAGTTATTTTACCATCATTGTTTACATCGGTAAATTTAAAATCACCCGGCTTGGCATTGGGCTGTATCAGCGTCCCATCTTTAACATGCGCATCAATCTCACCTTGGGATTGGAAAATTCCTTCATAAGGCACCAAGAAAGTAGAATACAAAGATTGACCTACTTCAGATCTATATGGGTAAAGCGTACTTCTGACTTCATCAGTGTGTGCTATGAAATTAATATTGCTCTTATTGTATCCATCAAGATTCATTAATTCATTGTTGATAATACTAAAATTACCTCTAGCGCCAATATTGAACTCACCGGCCTGGGTAAAGTAGCCCGCAGAAAACTCAAGGCCTGAATTTTTCACCTCTCCACCATTCACATCTGCAGCAGTAGTTCCCTGATGCAAATCTTCCAAGCCTGGTAAAATCATGCCTTTGGTCGTTTTCACAAAGTAATCCAAGGTCAGGTCAATCTTGTTGTCGAAAAACCCTGCATCCAAACCAATATTTGTAGATTCCGAAATTTCCCATTTCAGGTCCGGATTGGATTGCCTGTTGGCATAAACCGCTCTGTAATCAAGGGAAGCATCTTGTCCAAGAATAACCGTTTGCGTACCTAAAGGCACATCAAAAGAATAATAGCCTACAGAGTTAATGTTTCCAATCTGACCCCAGGAAGCCCTTAATTTCAATATATTAACAGCATCGTTATTGAAGAAATCTTCTCCTGAAATTTTCCATGCGCCTGAAACTGCAGGGAAAACACTTGATTGATTCTGGATTGCCAGACGAGAAGTTTCGTCACGTCTTACACTACCTGCTATAAAGTATTTGTCATCGTAATTGTACATCACCCTACCGATAGCAGAAGTCAATGCATCCTCATAAACACCAGTAGTTGGGGTCATGAATTCTTCAGCATTGCTCATGTATTGATTAAAAGGTTCCTCACTACTGAATCCTCTACCTTCTTGAAAATAGGATTCACTTTTGGTAAACTGAGAAGAATAAACTGCAGTTACATTCAGGTCATGTAAGCCAAACCTTCTTTGAAAAGAAACCTGGTTGTCCCATATCCACCTTTGGGTATTTGAACTGCCCTGATAAAGATAATTTTGCAGATTAGTTCTTCCTAGTTCTGGAATCCTAGGGCTAAACTGCTTGTTATTGGACATATTGATATTGTAGCTAAAGGTACTTCTGAAAGACAGCCCAGGGATAATCTCATAATTTAAATACGTATTGGAATTTAAATTAGTGGTCGGGTTATTGGTAGTAGGCCTCAAAAGAAGTCCCATTGGGTTGTAAACATCACCATAAGTACCTGCAAATTGAGAAAGGTCATAAGGTACTACACCATGGAAAATGCCATTTTCATCGTAAACTGGGGCTGCGGAAGGCATGTACAATGCACTAATAATACTACCAGAATAGGAACTACTGGAATTGGTACCTACCGAAGTCGATCTGGTAAAATAAATATTTTCACCTATGGTCACCTTGTCTGACAAGTGAAAATCGGTTTTCAGTCTAAATGCATAGCGCTCAAATCCAGTCCCCTGCAAGAGCCCTTCTTTGTTCAAGTAGCCAAAAGAACCCATATAATTGGCAGATTCACTGGCGCCACTGACATTCACATTGGCACTGTAAACTGCCGCTGTTCTAAAAATTTCTTCCATCCAATTGGTTCGGGTAGTTTGTCCCCATGGATTTTGACTACCATCATGGGCTGCCTGACGGGCCGCACCCGCATTGTCTGCAGCCAAATTGTACACATCGGCTTGTTGCTTTGCGTTTAGGGGAGTAGGTAAATTACTTGCCTGCTGCGTACCAGAATACACATCAAAAGTAACTACAGGTTTTCCAAATGCTCCTTCTTTGGTTTTGATCACGATTACACCAGAAGCAGCCTGAGCACCATAAATGGCAGCAGCAGAAGCATCTTTCAGGATGGAAACCGATTCAATATCATTTGGATTAATCGGAGGCCCATAATAAGGCATTCCATCCACAACGGTTAAGGGTCTTTCATCAGAAAGAGAACCTATACCACGAATAACGACCAAACCTTCTTGTGAAGGATCGCCACCTTGCTGCAAAACGGTTACACCCGCCACACTACCTTGCAAGAAATCATTTAGATTTGTGACAGGCCTACTGTTGATCTTGTCAAGACCTGCTACAGAGGATACTGATGAAGTTAGGTTTTCTCTCCTGGAAGTACCGTAACCAATCATCACTACTTCGTCCATGTTAAAGACAGATTCCTCCAGGTATACATTAAGTTCAGTGTTACCATTATAAGGTAGGGTTTGGGACTGCATTCCTATAAAAGAAACAGTGACAGTTCCCGAATTTTCGCTTAAACTAAGCGAAAATTTACCGTCAATATCGGTAATGGTTCCTTGATTGCTATTGCCTGCTGGGACAATGGATGCACCTGGTACGGGCTCCTGATTAGGGTTGCTATAAACCGTTCCTTTAACAACGGTCTGGGCTTGAGCACTAAAAAAGGCCAGGCACCATAGCACGGTAAATAAATAATAGATTTTTTTCATATGGGTTAATTTTACTGATTAATTAAGAAATGCAATATTAATTTAAAAGTTTAGAGAGAGGAGGGTTTTCAAATTATTTAAGTGTTAATTAATAAGCGATTTTTAATGCCATAGCAGCTATTTTATTGCTATATCTCTCTTAATTTGGTCTTTAACAGTATTAAACAAAACTTGCAAAATACCTACTAAATAAAAAGTAAAATCACTTTAAAACATGCCATAACAGTCCATCTCGAATGCTATTTCACAAACCTAATTCAAGCACAAAAGCATGCTTATAAAAGTACGAAAATAGCTTTTAGTTCACAAAACCTCAAACGCACTTAGTCCAAAAATTTTCTCCTTAAATTTTTATAGCGTTACTTTTAAATTATTGCATTATTCCTCATGGTCAAATTCCATTTCCACCAAAAGCTTTGATTGCAATTCTTTCATTTAAAGAGATTAGTGTATTAATCCTCACAAAATTCTTTGGACATTCATGTAAAAAAACAACCTTCCTTCGAGGCGATTTTTTATATTTGCCCCTATTTAATTTACCAAAATTGCCCCCATGAAATACATCAGCCTATTAGTACTGTTTTTTTTAGCCTCTCAACCGATTTTTTCCCAATCCTCCAGTTTTGGCGAAATACAAGGAAAAGTAGTAGACAAAGAGGGCAATGGTCCACTTGGATTTGCTACGATTAGCGTTTTTTCTACTGAATCTGGAGAAAACAAACTTATTAATGGTGGAATCACCTCAGAAGATGGCCTTTTTTCTATTGACCTTCCACAAGGTAAATTCAATGTTTTGGTGGAATTCATGGGCTATAAGGGCTTGGAGATAAATGAGGTTGACATCACTAGAGAAAAGCGCAAGCTTGACCTTGGAGCAATTGGTTTATCTGCGGACACAGAAAATTTAGATGAAGTGGTTGTTCAAGGAGAAAAAACATTAATGGAATTGTCTCTGGACAAACGAATATTCAATATTGGAAAAGATCTGTCCAATGCAGGGCGTTCAGCAAATGATGTTTTAATGAATCTACCCTCCATCTCGGTGGATCCGGAAGGGGGAGTTAGTTTACGAGGTTCAAGCAATGTGCGCATACTGGTGGATGGTAAACCCTCAGGTTTGGTTAGCTTTAAAGGCAGTAGTGGACTTCAGCAATTACCTGCCAGTATGATTGAAACTGTAGAGGTAATCACCAACCCCTCTGCCCGCTATGAAGCAGAAGGAATGGCAGGAGTCATCAATATCATCTTGAAAAAAGAGAACAACCAAGGTTTCAACGCCTCTTTTGAAGGAACAGTAGGGAATCCAGATAACTTTGGCTTGGCTGCAAATCTTAATTACCGGAAAAAAAATATCAACTGGTTTATCAACTACGGTGTAGCTTACAGCAGTCCCCCAAGAGAAGGAACCATTAGCCAGACAGTGGATAACGGAGACACTACTTTTTATTCGCATCAAACAACTTCTGGTACAGTCAGTGGACTTAATAATAATATTCGTGCGGGCTTAGATTACTTCTTCAACGAAAACAGCATTTTGACAGGCTCCTACCTTTGGAGACGCAGTGATTCAAGGAGACTTACTGATATTAGGTACAACGACTATGAAGTTGAAGGTGGTCCTTTACAAAGCTACACGCTCCGAACCCAGGATGAAGATGAGAAAGAGCCTAACTCAGAATTTAACCTGACTTACAAGCGAAGTTTTGAGCAAAGCGGTCATGAGTTAACGGGAGCCATAACCTACCTTGACTATTGGGAAAATTCTGATCAGGTCTATACGCAAAATGGTTTTACCCCTGAAGGAACTGCCATTCCAGAAACTTCTTTTTATCAAACAGCGATAAACGATGAATTTGACAGACAGTGGCTATTCCAGTTGGATTATACAAAACCAATTGGTAAGGAAGGAACCTTTGAAACCGGATTCAGGAGTAGCTTTAGAAACATGAAAAATGATTTCATAGTAAGTCAAAGGCAAGAATCAGGTGAATTTGAAGCCTTACCAGGATTGGACGACATTTTTCTTTATGATGAGAACATCCAAGCTGCTTATGCCATTTTGGGCAACAAACATGACAAATTCTCTTATCAAGGTGGATTGAGGGCTGAATATACAGACGTAACTACTACATTGGTGACATCAAATGAAATCAATCCCAGAGATTATGCCAATCTCTTTCCATCAGCTCACTTTACCTATAACCTAAGTCAAGACGATGCTTTTCAGGTGAGTTACAGCAGAAGGATCAGAAGACCTGTTTACAATGATCTAAGTCCATTTATGACTCTTTCTGATGCCAGGAACTTTTTTAGTGGAAATCCTGACCTTAATCCCGAATATACGGATGCCTTCGAACTTGGCCATATAAAATACATGGAAAAAGGCTCTATATTTTCTACGATTTACTACAGGGATACAAAAGATAAAATTGAAAGAATAAGAAGCGTAGATGAGGAAGGAAATTCAACGACTATTCCTGAAAACTTAATAGGTGAAAAGTCCATGGGCTTTGAATTCACTACTGATTATATCCCCGTAGAATGGTGGAAATTAGATGCCAATTTTAATTTATTCTATGCCAAAATTGACGGGAGCAATATTATGGACACGTATACTGCAGATACCTATTCCTGGTTCACCAGGCTTACCTCCAGGTTCACACTTGCAAATGGATTAGACATACAAATTCGAGGGAATTATGAAGGGAGAAGGAAGGTTGCTCAAGGAACACGAAAAGCAATCTCCTTTATGGACATATCGGCCAGTAAGGACATTATGAAAGGGAGAGGAACCTTGATATTAAACGTTATAGACGTATTTAATTCCAGAAGAAACCGTTATCTGTTCGAAGGCCCGGGATTTACGACAGTAGGTGATGTGTTTCCACGAAAAAGGCAAATCAACCTAACCTTAAACTACAGAATCAAGCAATCAAAAGCCCAAACTAAATCCGACCTCATGGGCGGAGAATAAAAACCTTCTACCTCAAGGCATTGTACGATGCATTGCCCTGAGGTATGAAGTAAATCCACATAAATATTGTGAATTTACTTGACAAAGATTGTAGTGGTTCCAGTATTTATTTGGCCATTCGTTTCACTTCCTGATGACGAAAACACTGGACCAAATGGTCATTGACTATGCCAGTAGCTTGTAAATGAGCATAAACGGTAGTACTTCCTAAAAATTTAAACCCATACCTTTTCAATTCTTTGGCAACCTTATTGGATAGCTCAGTCGTTGACGGGACTTCATCCATACTATTCCATGCATTTTGCAATGGTTTTCCATCGACAAAATCCAGCATAAAACCTGTGAAGGTTCCATATTTCTCCTGAACCTCCATAAACTTTCTGGCATTGTTTACTGCTGCTTCAATTTTCAACCGATTCCGAACAATGCTGGGGTCCTTGATCAGTTTATTTATTTCATCCGCAGTAAAACCAGCCACCTTTTGGTAATCAAAATCTTTGAAGGCCTTTGCATACCCCTTCCTTTTCTTAAGAATGGTCGACCAACTTAGGCCTGCCTGGGCACTTTCCAAAACCAGAAACTCAAAATGCGTCCTGTCACTATATACAGGTACGCCCCATTCTTCATCATGGTACCTAATATATTCCTCAAATCCAAGGCACCATGGACAACGAAATTTTTGTGTCTGATCATGCTTATAATCGCTCATAATATCTCAAGATTTATGGTAAGCTAAAATACAATACTACCTTAATTTTCACGATTATTTGATGGATATAGCGGTGCAATTGTAAACCTATTTTTCAATGCCAGAGAAATAAATTAAAGGGTATAATCAACTTTATATCCGTTTATAAACTGGTTTTGGTTCTTTTTACAGATTACTTTTAAATGTCCTTTATCACTTCTTTTTTTGGCAATTCGATGCTCCACATACCTCTTAAATCACCTATTTTATAATTTATAGCTTTATCCTCTGGATACAAGCTCTGTATTTTTTCTAAAGTTGGTCCTTTGATGTCCGTTCCAGGCTCTCCATGACAATTAAGACAAAGGCCGTTCGGAATGGTAATCGCTTTAGTATATAATAAAACCTGTCCGTCTTCCATTTTCTGAATGTTGGGGTGGTTGTCCAGGTTATTGTCTTTGTTATACGCATAAGCATCAAGTAATTCCTTTTCCTTTTCATTGGGACTGTTTTTGGGATTACGATTTTTAACAGAGACCCTCCTAATGGTTACATTGTATTTATCTGCCACATTTTTTGTAATCTCCAACGCTTCTACATTACAAAAACCAACAGCATTTTCAGGTCCATTTTCTTGAATGGCTTTTTGCAAAACGCCCATAAGTGCCTTTTGGGCTTCTATGCTAATTTCATTTCCCCACTCCATAGCGTGTTCTGTAATTTCAGCTTCTCCCAATTTTTTTACTTCATTGGCTTTATTCACCTCATCTACGAGATCACGGTTGATTTTTTTACCATCATTACAACTGCTTATCCCTATGATCAAGAGCAGGACTAACGAAAACATGTATTTAACCTTCATAATTAAATCAATTTGATTTTACTATTAAATATAAGGACTATTCATTAAAAAAAATTACTGTCGTCCGAGAACAAAAATAGGTTAAATAAATTAATCTATAAATAGTACAAAATTAAAGATGGGAAGCTCTTTGGAGCTATCCCATCTTTTTTATATTGTTGTTTCGACCAAAAAATAACAATATGAAGCAAGATAAGAATAATTTTCTGTCGGGACACCCTATTATAGCCCAGCTTTTATCTATGATTCCAAAAGATATTTTTAACCAAGTTGTGGAACAGGAAAATAGTGATCGGTATTATAAGAAACTGAAATCTATAGATCACTTTATCTGCATGTTCTATGCCGTTTTGACTAGAAACAGTAGCCTCAGGGAAGTTTGTAAGAATATTTCCTTGATAGCTCAAAAGCTGATTCCATTTGGAATCAAGCAGTTGCCGGCAAAGAGCACACTTTCTGACGCTAACCGTAAACGGGACAATAAGGTTTTTGCAGTACTCTATTCAAGACTCTTCGCTCATTATAAAAAGAAACTTCAGGGTAATTGGTTGGATATTGGCGGAGAAGTAGATCCCAGTTGCGTGGAAGTTTTTGATTCCACAACAATTACGCTTTTTAAGGAGATACTCAAGGGAGCTGGTCGAAACCCTTTAAAGGGGAAGAAGAAAGGAGGAGCTAAAGTATTTGCCAAGATGAACCTAGCAGAAGGAGTTCCCAATTATATTTGCATCCGTTCGGCAGCCACTAATGAAAACATGTTTTTAAAAGTTATGGAACTTCCAGAACATGGAATAGCGGTATTCGACAAAGGTTATAACCGCTATTCATGTTTTGAAAAGTGGAGTAGCTCTAACAGGTATTTTGTAACTCGAAAAAAAGATAATGCCCGATATGGAGTGATTCGGGACTTTGACTGTTCCCATAGCAAAGATGTTATTTCAGACCAACTTATCTCCCTGAATTACAGAGAGAAGGGTGTTTCTCGGACAGTTGAGGCTAGATTGGTAAGTTACATTGACCCAGAAAGCGGTGAAAAACTGGAGTTTATCACTAACCTGATGGGACACAATGCCCTGACTATAGCTTTGCTTTACAAAAACAGATGGATCATAGAAGTTCTTTTTAAGCAGATTAAGCAAAATTTTGAGCTTAAATATTTTTTGTCGGACAGCGAGAACGGGATCAAAATCCAGATATGGGTGGCATTGATACTGAATTTACTCTTTACAGTACTCCATAAGAGAATAAAGGAGGCGGAGGATTTTTCCACAATGGTGATGGTGGCGGCAAAAAATTTATGCTCTTATGTCAGTCTAGAAAAGTTTTTGGTCTATTCCGAGGCTTATTTTAAAAGTATATTTCAAAAAAATCTAAATAATACCCAAACCCAATTAATGTTCTCAGGGTAGGGGTACTTTTTTAAAATCATAAATAAAGTCTTTTTAAATTCAGTATGACCACTTTATTTTAAATTTGATAATTTAGTCGGACGACAGTAAAAAAAATTGATAAAATAAAAAAACACAGAACCTCTTTGAATATTTATTTTATCGAATTTAGCGGATACAAAAAGTCTTTTTTGGATAGACTTACGCATAAAATAAATCTGTGTCGGGTATTCATCAACAATAATGCTTAATTTTGCCCTCCAAATACAATTACCATGCTGGACAAACTGGAAGCGATTAAAGATAGATTTGAGGAGGTTGCACAACTTATCATTCAACCGGATGTCATGAGTGATATGGGCAACTACACCAAACTGTCTAAGGAATATAAGGACCTTGAGAAGGTGGTTACTGCCTATGACAGCTATCGCTTGACCCTTGATAATATTGATAGCACCAAGGCAATATTGGAGAAAGAAAAGGATCCTGAATTCCGGGAAATGGCCAAGATGGAATGGGAGGAATTGAAAAATAAAAAGGATGAGATGGAGGAAGATCTCCGCAAAATGCTTATCCCGAAAGATCCCAATGACTCCAAAGATTGTATTCTTGAAATCAGAAGTGGTACAGGTGGAGATGAGGCAGCTATTTTTGCTGGAGACCTTTTCCGGATGTACCAAAGGTTTTGTGAAAAACAAAATTGGAACCTTACAGTACTTGATTTGACTTTTGGAACCTCTGGTGGCTATAAGGAAATTATAAGTTCAGTTTCAGGAGCAGATGTATATGGCATGCTCAAATATGAATCAGGCGTACATCGTGTCCAACGGGTTCCCGCTACAGAAACCCAGGGAAGAGTACATACCTCGGCTGCAACTGTTGCCGTTTTGCCAGAAATGGAAGATGTGGATGTAGAAATTGACATGAACGAAGTAAGAAAAGATACTTACTGTTCTTCTGGACCAGGTGGTCAATCAGTAAACACGACCTATTCGGCCGTAAGGTTAACCCATGAACCCTCAGGAATAGTGGTTACCTGTCAGGATCAAAAGTCACAAATCAAGAACTTTGAAAAAGCACTCAAAGTATTGAGGTCTAGAATATATGAAATAGAGTTGGCCAAACACAATGCGGTGGTAGGTGCGCAACGAAAATCCATGATAGGAAGTGGGGACCGATCAGATAAAATCCGCACCTATAATTACCCACAAAGTAGGGTTACCGACCATAGAATTAATAAAACCGTATATAATCTTCCAGAAGTTATGGAGGGTAGCATAGAAGACTTTATTGGCGCCCTTCGCTTTGCAGAAAATGCAGAAAAAATGAAAGGTGGAGGAATGGAAGATTAAAGCACCAATATTTTTCTTTTATATTCTGTCGTTTTACTCCTAAGAATAAGCACATGCAGTCCCTTTGGTAAACCATTGATAAAATAAACGAATTGCCCCACTGTGGTTGGCACTTCTTTTATTTTCTTGCCCATAGCATTATAGACTGCGATATAATCCAAACCAGCGATTCCTGTTACGGAAACATGAACATCTCCACCAAATGAAGGACTTGGAAAAACTTCAATATTGGCATCAACGGCTTCTTCCTCTACTGAGGTAATCAGGTTTACATTTACAGAAAGTACTTGGCTAGAACCTTGATTACATGCATTGATAGGTGTAACTTCTACCACATGGTCACCTGGGGTGGTCCAGTTAATCCGTACAGTTGAGGAACCTTGTCCACTAATAATTTCACCCCCTCCGTCAATTGCCCATTGGTAATTGACATCCTGCACACCAGTAATTTCATAATCTACTTCTTGAAAACCAACCTTTACTGCCCCTTGGATAGCTGAAGGTTGATCTGGTATGGTAATTACACGAATAGCCTTCTCTGTAGTAGGTCCTTGCCCACATGGATTTCTGGTGGATACAGAGATACTTTGCTCATTTAAATTGGTCCATTCAAGTGTTATTTTAGCGGTGCCTTGCCCTTCTCTAACCACCCCACCGGTAGCCTCCCAAAAGTATTCCGTTCCCGGAATCGAATCAACCATATATTCTTCGAGGGTATTCACACATACTACACCTTCACCTTGAATAGCGTTGGTTTGTTTTGGCTCTTCTGAGACAATAACTTCCAATGCGGTAGTTTCACCATTTCCACATTTATTTTTGCCACGTACCATCACAGCATTCCTCCCAGGATCATCCCATCTAACCACTACTCTAGCACTCCCTTGGCCTTGAATTATACTTCCTCCATCTACTCGCCACTCATATGTTTCGTCATCCAAGCCCAAGTCCTGTATGGAATAAATCTGCTGGCTGATGCAAATATTGTCTTCCCCAAAAATAGTTGGAATCTCATCGGGAACCTGACAAGTATATTGATAAAAAATACCATTTTCCCCAACGGCATACCCTACATTCAAGTCACCAAAGCTCAGTCCCGTAAAGTTTTGATAGGTACCTGTTTCCAACTTTTCCCAATTGTCTCCAGCATCAAAAGTTCGAATAATCAATCCATTTTCTCCAGTAATAAACCCTACGGATTCGTCGAGAAAATAGATATCTGACAATGGTGTATTAAAACCCGTTGTTAGAGGTTCCCAATTGGCACCTTTATCCGTAGTTTTAAACAAGTCTCCTGAAGAGCTAACGACAATTGCTATATTCTCATCTAAAACTGAAATAGCTTTTAGATCGACAGTACTTCCAATATTTACCCTTTGCCAACTTAGTCCACCATTGGAGGTAATCAGAACCAGCCCCTTTTCACCGATGATAACGCCATCATTTTCGTTAAAGAAAAAAATATCTTTCAAATTAAACTCAGAAGCACCAGAAGAAATAACATCCCAATTGACTCCCTGATTTTGTGTCATTGTAATTAACCCTTGATCTCCTACAGCAAACCCTTTATTAAAATCAAAGAAATAAAAGCCGTATACATTTTTGTTGGTGCCTGGGTTAAGCGTCGTCCAATTTACCCCCGAGTTTGTAGTAGAAATGATGTTACCGTTATTTCCCGAAACATAACCAGCATTGTTAGACAAAAAAAACAGAGAATTAAAAGGTAAAGATATTGGTCTAGACCTATCACTAAAGCTCGACCCTCCATTGGTAGTTGATAAAATCAAACCATTATCTCCAACAAGGTAACCTCGCAAATCTGTTGTAAATGCTACATCTCTAAAATCACTAGCCGTACCAGAAAGTCTTATAGACCAAGTTGACCCTGTATTATTGGAACTGATCAAAACCCCACTGGGTGCCACTGCTAAAACATTATTGGTTTCAGGCCTTATCGAAAGTCGTTCTACATTTTCCCCCGTTCGTGAATTAGACTCTTTAAATGTCAGCCCAGCATTAGTAGTACGCAGAATAGTCCCACCATCACCACTAATCACTCCAATAAGTGGGAAATCCGGATTAAAAAGTACATCAGTCAAATCCGTATCGATACCGCTATTAATAAACTGCCAATTCAGGGCTCCATCTTCTGTTTTGATAATTGCTCCCTGGTCTCCAACCGCATAGCCTGTAGTATCATTTATAAAATATACTGCATTCAACGCAACATCAAACCCCGACTCATGCAATTCCCATGATTCTCCTGCATTGAAAGTTTTTAGTATTTCGGAGGCTGAGCTTACGGCGTAACCAAGTTCTTGGTCGACAAAAAATACTTTTCGGATCGAAGCTTCTGTAGGCACATCAATAACACTCCATGATCCTCCTCCGTTAACTGACCGTAAAATAAGTCCATCATCTCCACTAATAATCATTCGGTTCTCATCGATATGAAGAACCCTATTCATCGTTAAATTGTCTGGATAGGTAGGGGAAGTCCAACTTTCCCCACCATTGGTGGATCTAAAAATTTGTCCCTCTTCATTAAGCAACACCCCATTTTGATCATCAAAAAAAGAAATATCCAATACATCCATTCGCATTGGAAGTTCCATTTCTACCCAGCTAAGCCCTCCGTCTATAGACTTTAGTAAAATATTTTCACCGCCTATAAAGCCAACATTGGTGTTTACCCACTTTATTGATTTATAATCATTTCCCCAGTCTCCAACTCTTCTCCAACTTTGTCCAAATCCAATCTGGAAAAGCATTAGGCAAAAAAAACATAAAAGTAAACCCCGCTTCATATAAATGCCTAAGTTTAAATAAATTATCCTTACAAAAATAATATATAATTCAGGATTTAACAGAAAAAAGAAATATAATACTCCCTTGCCATCTGAAAGGCTTTTTTCATACTACCAAATTGATAAAAGAGGGCATAAAAAAAAGGGTGAAATCACCCTTTTTAATAAATCTATAATTTCTGCTTTATTTGTTACCTGTCTTTGCCTCCTACTGCAATCATGGCACATCTGAAACCTATGTGGTTCGAAGCCGAATCCTGGTGCATAAATCTTCTTGTACCTGGAGCCAACCAATAAGCCACATCTCTCCAGGACCCACCTTTATAAACCCGATAATTATCGTCAATTAAAGTAGTTTTATAGGTGCCTTCTTCATCATTAGTACCATCTTTTCTAATTGGATTAAGGTCATCGAAATCCTGAAAAGAAAGGGGTCTATAAACATCCTGTACCCATTCATTCATGTTTCCAGCCATATTGTAAAGTCCAAAATCATTTGGGGGGAAATCATAAACATTGGTAGGGATAATTTCTCCATCATTGGATACGCTACCTGACAAACCTGCATAATCCCCACGACCCCTTTTAAAATTGGCCAGAAAATCACCTTGTCGTGATTTTCTTTTAATGTTATAAGGGTTCCGAGGGCCTCTTCCATCCCAAGGATAGATCCTGCCATTTTCTTGATTCTCATCCATGTACTGGGTTCCAATCATTCCCTTTGCCGCAAATTCCCACTCTGCTTCGTTAGGCAACCTATAATTAGGAAAAACAACTCCTCGTTCTATAAGCTGATCTAATGAAAGTGAATCGGATTGTGCATCTCCATCCTTTTTCTTCTTACCTCCAAAATTTCTCTCGCGCGCTAACTCGTTTACGTATTGGGTTCTCCACTCGCTATAAGCATTGGCCTGCGTCCAGCTAACTCCTGCCACCGGGTAAAAATTAAAGCCAGGGTACCTGAAGTAGTAAGTGGAATAAACATCATTGTAAGACATGGCATTGGCCCAAACTTTTTCATTTGGTTCAAGTTTTTCAAGTGAATCAGTACTAATATTGCTTGCGATATTAAAAAGGAATTCTTTGTAATCCACATTGGTAACCTCTGTTTCATCCATGTAAAAAGAGGCTATTGTAACAGTTCGCTCCACATTGTCACGGAAACCCATGACATCTTGTTCCTGGGAACCCAATACCGCTCTACCCCCTTGGATAAAAACAAGTCTTGGACCTATCACTTCTCTAGGAAGTCTAAAGACCTGAAAGGCTGGATCTTCCTCTTCTGGATCTTGCTCATCAAATCTAAATTCTGCTCCTGTTGAAGCACTTGTGCCTCCAGGATTGCTGGCAGTTCTTCTGGAGGTTTGATTTCCACAAGAAGACACCAATAGCCCCAGTAATGCTACTGCGGCAAAAAAACTAAATTGAAAATTTTTATTCTCAAATTTCATGCGACAAGTTTTATGTTTTGTCTTAATAAAACGCTAATATATGACCAATAATATATTATACCAATAATCTTTCCACTCCAAAACGCAAGACAAAAATCATTTTTATCTAAATCTTGTGAAATACTACAAAAAAAATTGTATCACCTATATTATTGTCCACACGAAAATATATCGGAATTATTTAAAAAACCTTAAACAACTGCAAATTTAATGGCCTAAAGTCCTCTTTATTAAACAATTCCAGTAATTAAATGGGTTCCTATTTATTTAATCATCATATCTGAAAGCCAATTCTTGGCTTTCTCAATCGTATCAACTCCTTTGACTATGAGAATTAAACGTCCTTTGGTTTCTTTTATTTTACAAAGCCTGTTCTTAGATTGAATAAACTTGATAATGTTCATAAAAACTGGAGAGGTAAAATAGGCCTCCTTTTCAGAACTAACGAAATAGCACTTCATTTGTTCATTTTTCAAGGCAAGTTTTTCAAAACCAAGCTTCTCCGCCATCCATCTAAGTTCTACGGTTTCGAATAAGGCCTGCACCCTTTCTGGGATGGTACCAAACCTATCCCTTATCTCCACTCTAAAATCATCAAGTGCCTTTTTCTCCTTAATATCATCCAATTTAGAATAAAGACTTAACCTTTCGGATATATTACTTACATAACTTTCAGGGATCAATAACTCCATGTCCGTCTCAATTACGCAATCCTGAACCAATGGAGCTACTATTTCTTTAAGATCATTTTCAAAAAGGGCAGCAAACTCTGTTTGCTTAAGTTCTTGAACAGCATCATCCAGTATTTTATGATACATTTCAAAACCCAAATCAGAGATAAATCCACTTTGTTCGGCTCCTAATAAATTCCCTGCTCCCCGAATGTCCAAATCCCTCATTGCCACCTTAAAACCATCACCCAGATCAGAAAACTCTTCCATTGCTTGAAGTCTTTTTCTGGTTTCTACAGTCAACGTAGACGTTGGGGGAGTTAACAGGTAGCAATAAGCTTTTTTATTGCTTCTTCCCACCCTACCTCTCATTTGATGCAGGTCACTCATCCCGAACATATGGGCTCTATTAATAATGATCGTATTGGCATTTGGGATATCCAATCCTGATTCTATAATATTGGTTGAAACCAAAACATCATAGGTCCCTTCAATGAAGTCCACCATGATTTTTTCCAACTTTTTCCCATCCATCTGTCCATGGGCTCCCATCACCCTCGCATCTGGGACTAGTCTTAATATTAAATTGGCAATTGAATCAATCTCTGATACCCGGTTATGTACAAAAAACACCTGTCCTCCACGTTGGATTTCATTGGAAATGGCATCTCTAATAATCTCCTCCCTAAAGGTATAGATTTCTGTAGTTACCGGCTGCCGGTTTGGCGGAGGTGTCGCAATCACAGAAAGATCTCTAGCACCCATCAGGGAGAAATGAAGCGTCCGGGGTATTGGAGTGGCTGTTAGGGTAAGTACATCAACGTTTACTCGAAGTTCCTTTAACTGATCCTTGACCTTGACACCAAACTTTTGCTCCTCATCAATGACAAGCAAGCCAAGATCTTTAAATCTCATTGCTTTATTGACAATTTTATGGGTACCGATTAAGATATCTATTTCTCCGTTACCTACTTTTTCTATGATTTCCTTTACCTCTTTTGCCGTTCTGAATCTGTTAATATAATCTATGGAAACAGGGAAGTTCTCCAAACGTTCCTTAAAAGTATGGTAATGCTGCATCGCCAAAATTGTAGTCGGCACTAATATCGCTACTTGTTTCCTGTCATTTACCGCCTTAAAAACTGCTCTTACTGCCACTTCCGTCTTACCAAAGCCAACATCCCCGCATACCAGTCTGTCCATTGGGTAAGGCTTTTCCATATCATCCTTAACGTCTGAAGTAGCAGAGGCCTGATCCGGCGTATCTTCATAGATAAATGAACTTTCCAGCTCCACCTGCAATACACTATCCGTAGAAAATTGATGTCCCAAAGCAGCCTTTCGTTTTGAATATAATTTAATTAAATCCTTTGCAATATCTTTAACCTTACTTTTAACCCTACTCTTTTTATTCTCCCATTCTGGCGTTCCTAGTTTAGACATGGTCGGCATAGCTCCTTCCTGGCTGCTATACTTGGATATCTTGTGCAAGGAATGAATGTTTACATAAAGAAGGTCATCATCCCTAAAAACCAAACGAATAGCTTCTTGCCGTTTTCCATTGACTTCCACCTTTTCCAATCCTGCAAATCGACCTATTCCATAATCTACATGAACAATATAATCCCCTGGATGTAGGCTTTTTATTTCTTTTAGGGTAAGTGCCTTCGACTTGGAATTGGTTTTGGTTGACTTGTACCGGTAGAACCTTTCAAAAATCTGGTGATCCGTATAGCAAGCAAGCTTTAGGGAGTTGTCTACAAAACCTTCCTTTAGGTTAATAGGTAAGGTTTGAACCTTTAAGGAGGGATCTAATTCATGAAAGATATTGATAAGACGGTCAGTTTGTTTTTCACTTTCCGAACAAATAATATTGGTGATCCCTTTGGTACCGTTTTCATTAAGATTTTGGACCAATAAGTCAAATTGCTTGTTGAAAGATGGTTGGGGTTGCCCTTGAAATTGGAATTCTGGCACACCTGTCCAATCAAATACATGACCAAAGGCCAGCAACGTGAAAGCTGAAAGCTGTTCTTCAAAAGAATTGGCATCTAAAAACAGCTGTTCAGGAGATAGAAGAAGGGAGTTACTTTCTCCTATACTAGCAAAATGCTGGCTTGCTTTATCAAACAGTCCCTGAATTACGTTTAGGGAATTTTTATAATCCTTAATCCAAAAGCAAGTTCCCTTTGGGAAAAAATCCATTATGGGCTGGCGACTTTCCAATTCCATCTTGGTTTGAATATTCGGAAGAATACTAATCTGCTTAACTCTTCCGGTGGACAACTGCGTTTCTGGATCAAAGGTCCTTATACTGTCCACTTCCTTGCCAAATAGCTCTAGACGGAAAGGCATATCATTCGCATAAGAGTAGATGTCAATTATCCCACCTCTCACAGCAAATTGCCCTGCTTCATAAACGAAATCAGTTTTCTCAAAGCCATAGGTGCTTAATAGTTCTTCTATGAAGGACAGATCAACTTTTTCACCTACTTTAACCGCAAAAGTATTTTCTTTGAGGCTCTTTTTATTGATGACCTTTTCATAGATGGCTTCTGGAGAAGTTATAAATACCATTCCTTCTGGAATCGGCCCGGACAACTTGTTAAGGATTTCTGCACGCATCAATACGTTGGCATTTTCCACCTCATCCGAATGATAGGGCCTTTTATAACTGGCAGGAAAATGATTAGCAACTTCTCCTGAAAAAGTTTGCCAGTCACCTGCAAGATAGGCTGCTTCTTCACGGTCATTTGCTAAAATAACATGAAAACCACCTGTAATTTTGGAGATAGCATGTACGACCAACATGTCCATACTACCCGAAAGCCCCTTGACATTCATTTTTGAATGGGCAGCAGAACCTATGCTTAATCCAAGGTTTTTTACAAATGGATCATCTATATAAAGTGATAAAAACGACTGTTTGTCCAACTAATATTCTTTTTAATGTAGCACCCTAAATTAGCACTAGCCAATTTGCTACGTAGTTAATACGATAAATAATAGGTCCCTTAATTGCTATTTTTGACTCTAGCTGATCGCCAGTATCTCAAAGATTCATAATCTCCAAACTATTTTTAGCAAGGCTATTACTTACCAAGGTTTCTAAAACAAAAATCCATATTCAAAATAAGTGGGTGCAATTTATCAAATAACATTGAAATCCCCTCAGTGGATTAAGTATATATGGCCCAGCTTAATCCTAGTATTTGCAAAAAAAATGGAGTTTTTTTCACCAAAAACAACATTATTCTCTTTTCAATTGTTAACCTTAAGATGAAGTTGCGAAAAGAAAGAAAAACAAACCATTGGTTTACAAGGATTGAACAAATGCATCCCTACCAGACACTCATTTATTTGGCCATGTTTAGCAGTGGATTAATCTTTTTTTTCTTAACGACATCATTTATATATTCTCAATCAGAAACCAGTTCATTTGGGCAATATAAAATACCCAAGTCTTTTATCATTAGTAGCTTAATATTGTTTGGTAGCGCCTTTATTTCAGAAAAAATCCTTACCGCTTATCTGGCCAATGAGCTGAAGAAAACAAAAATTTATCTTGCTTATACCCTATTTTTAGGATTAGCCTTTGCCCTATTTCAGTTTAAAGGATGGGAAGAATTATCAAATTCAGGCATTGATTTCACGGGTTTGCCAGCAGGAAGTTTTTTGTATTTACTCAGTGGTATCCACCTTGTGCACCTCGCCGGAGCAATGATTTATGCTTTAGTTCTATTACTACTTATTTACAATAGTGAAAAGGACGAGGTAAAAACTTTGGTTTTATTGACAAATCCATACGAAAAAATGAAACTTGAGTTATTCGTCATTTACTGGAAATTCATGGATATCGTCTGGTTAGTATTGTTTGGTCTCTTCCTTTGGGTTTTGTAATAGATATTATCGGCCATCTCTTCTATTTCGCATTACAACCAGATCAATAAATCAGTATAGGTTGACAATCAAAACCTTTTGAAGCCAATACCCCAATTGATCCTTTGGTATCAACGCCCATAATAAACCCAAGGGCATATTCTGCGTTTAGGTAATTCAATTGGGGAAATGAAAAATATTACCGAAGGTATTTCTGTCAATTAATCGTAAATTGCAAAAAAAGTAAACTTATGTCAGAAAAACAATTTGAAATCAATATCGATCCGGACTGGATAAAAAAATACCTGTCCAAAATCATTCTCGGATTGGTAGTAATTATCATGGTGTTTTCAGCTATTAAAACAGTAGGCCCAGAAGAGGAAGGTGTAATTATTCAACTAGGCGAGTATAATCGCACGGTTTCCCCAGGCTTAAGTTTCATCATTCCCTTTGTGGAAACCATGTATAAAATACCAGTCCAAAGACAATTAAAGCAGGAATTTGGCTTTCGCTCTACTTCCACGTCTTCTAGCGGACAATCACAATATGCCAAGTCTGGCTACATAGATGAGAGTATGATGCTAACTGGCGATCTGAATTTAACAGATGTGGAATGGGTAATACAGTATAGAATTGTAGATTCCTACAAATACCTATTCAAGGTAAGAAATGCTGAAAAAACCTTAAATGACATGTCTGAGTCTGCAATGAGGAAAATTGTAGGAGACAGAACCGTTAACGAGGTTTTAACAGTCGGTAGACAAGAAATAGCTACCAGTGTAGAAGTATTGCTACAGGAAATGTGTGATGAATATGAAAATGGCATCCGCGTAGACCAGGTAGTATTACAGGATGTAAATCCACCAGAACCGGTAAAGCCTAGTTTCAATGCCGTGAATGAAGCGCAACAAGAAAGAGAAACTTTAATCAATCAGGCAGAAGCCGATTACAATCGAATAATACCGAGAGCAAGAGGTGAGGCCGAAGAAACCATCCAATTGGCAGAAGCTTACGCATTGACCAGGGTAAATGGCGCAAGAGGGGAAGCTGAAAGATTTAATTCCATTTTTGAGGCATATATAAAATCTCCTGAAGTAACCAAACAAAGAATCTACCTGGAAACACTTGAGAAAGTTCTACCAAAAATCGGGAATAAAATCATCACTGATGAAAAGGGAAGCAACGTACTGCCATTGCTAAACATTAATAAAGCCAGTGCTTCTAGTCCTGCCCCTTAAGTAAAGTACGAACTTCACAACTAACCTCATCAAAGCATGAAAAAAAGCAATTTGTTATATATAATACTGGGAGTAATCGTCCTAATACTTTCGACTCAAAGTATTTTCATACTCGACGAAACCCAGCAAGCTATTGTCACTCAATTTGGGAAACCTGTTGGTGAACCCAGGACCAGCCCTGGGGTAAATTTCGTAATGCCATTTATCCAAAAAGTTCAGTTTTTCGATAAACGTTACCTGGAATGGGATGGAGACAAAAATCAGGTCCCAACAAAAGATAAAAAGTATATTTTTGTTGACACCTATGCCCGATGGGAGATCACCAATCCGCTTCAATTTTTCATCAGATTGCGAGACGAGCGATCCGCCCAGTCTCGCCTAGATGATATCTTAGATGGTGAAACAAGGAATGCGATAGCAAACCATAACCTTCTTGACATTGTTCGTTCAACAAACAGAGAACCTGAAATCACTGAGCAGTTCATGCAAGAACTCGAAGTTCTTGAAGAAATAGAAGTGGGAAGAGATAAAATCGAAGATATCATTTTACTGAAAGCCAATGAAAGAACTTCTGATTTAGGAGTAAGAATATTGGATTTTCGTTTTAAAAGAATGAACTATGTAGATGAAGTAAGGGACAGGGTATATGATAGAATGATAAGTGAGAGAAATAGAATAGCAGACCAGTTCAGATCTGAAGGACAGGGTGGAGCCAGAAAAATCCTTGGAGACAAGGAACGTGATTTGGCCCAAATCCAATCTGAGGCTATTAGACAGGGGGAAGAAATACGCGGTAGGGCAGATGCTGAAGCCACTGAGATTTATGCCTCTGCCTATAATCGAAACCGACAATCAATCGATTTATATAAATTTCTCCGGTCTATGGAAGCGCTCGAAAACTCTATGGACAAGGAGACTAGTTTGGTAATATCTTCAGACAGTGATCTTTTCAAGTACTTGAAAAAGATGCAATAATCGATTTGCAAACCAGAAGACTTCATGAACATTAGTCTAACGACCAAAGTAAATCAAAACTATTTAAAAGTAAAAGACGGGTTTAATGCCAATTTGTTCAAGGCATTAAACCCGTCTTTTCCCCCTGTTAAATTGCTTCGCTTCGATGGGTCCTCTAAAGGTGACTTCGTAAGCCTAGAGCTTAATTTTATTTTTTTTAAGCAGGTATGGATGAGTGAAATTACTGCTGATCATTTGGATGATACTGAATATCACTTCATCGATGAAGGCATTAAACTTCCCTTTTTTCTTAAAAAATGGCGTCATAAGCACCGTATCTTATTTGATGGAAGTGACAAAGCCAAAATAATAGATGAAATTAGTTTTTCAAGTCCAAACCTACTGTTGGATTATGCATTGTACCCCATACTTTACTTTCAGTTCTCAATGAGAAAGCCTGTATACCAAAAGGTTTTTTCGAATAGCAATGCTTCAAACACCTCTAAATAGGGTGTTAAAAAAACCATTAATGCATTGGTAAATTTTCACAATCACGTATTTGACAATCCCCATAAAGCACCAGAGAGTGACTGGTAATATGTGCAGAGAAGGCAACTCCCATCTCCTCTTTGATCAAATTAATTCTCTGATCGGAAAATTCTAAAATTTTTCTGCACTGATTGCAGACGTAATGGTCATGGTGCTTATAGGTCAAGGCTTGTTCATACAGTGCCACCTTGTCTTTAAATTGGTGTTTCACAGCCAACCCACAAGCCACCAATAAGTCAAGCGTATTGTATATAGTAGCCCTACTAATGGAATATCCATTGTTCCGCATCCTTAAAAATAGCCCTTCCACATCTATATGCTCATCTTGTGGTAAAGCATACAATTCATCTATTACAGAAAACCTTTCAGGAGTTTTGCGGCTTCCTTGCCGGACAAGGTAATTTTCAAATATTTTTTTCGCTTTCTCTATTATCGACTTATCGGCCATGGTTTATTATTATAAAGAATAAAGATGAGCTATTTTTTAGATTTTTCAAACCTTAAAACTTTTCAATCGGTAGTTAATCCCCTATTTTCAATGGTTCTAAATAGGGATTTGCCAGCGAGACCTATTTAGATCTCCATTACGTCCTCCAAAGCACGTTCAATTCGTTTGGCAGAAGGCTATTGTATGACCCTTTCATTGAAATGTAAACACCCTCCTTATTTCAGAGTTAACCCATCATTAGACATATACCTTATGTTGGTTTCCTTTTTGGAAATGGTAAACAGCATCATTAGGTCGATCATGGAAAGCAATAATACCTCATTAAGGCTATTACCTACTATGAGTGTAACTATGAGGTTAAATATTTCTAACTACTGAAAATTATTTTCTATATTAAAGGAACAAATAAGAATCATGCATTCTAAGACAAATTGGCTATTTTATTTTTTGGTTTGGGTTTTACTGGCTAGCCCAGTAAAGGCTCAAGTGCCTGGTTTTTATATGAAAAGAGACCAAAATAAAATAGTGATACCCTTTATTGACTCAAACAGCCTTATCATAATACCTGTATCTATTAATGGCGGTCCTGTCGTGAATTTTCTATTTGACACAGGAGTGAAATCCAATATTTTTTTCAGTAAATCCATAGGAGATGAGTTGGAAATGGTTTATACCCGAAAGCTCAATTTGGTAGGTGCTGATGGGAAAACAGTATTAAGTGCATCAGTTTCCCCTAACAACCACTTTGACATTGGGCCTATTGAAGGTATATTTCAAGCCATTTTAGTTTTAGATGATGATTTTTTGGAATTGGAAAAAGTTTTAGGTGTACCAGTTTATGGTGTAATCGGACATGAATTTTTCAAAAACAACCCAATCAAAATCGATTATGACAATGGACTCCTTACATTTTACAAACGCGGGACATTCAAAAGAAAACCATTTTGGTATAGAAAAATCCCAATTGAGTTATTACAAAATAAGCCATATATTTTAACTAAAATAAAGCAAGTTGATGGCCCCGATTTGGAGGCCAAATTACTTATTGACACAGGTGCCAACCATGGATTATTGCTCAACCAGGAAACGAGTGAAGACATTAAACTTCCAGAGATAAATATAGAAAGTAGTTTAGGCAGATCTTTGGGAGGAGATTTAGAAGGCCATGTGGCAAGAGTGAAAAAATTAACCATAAATGGCTTGAATTTTAGAAATGTGGTCACCTCCTACCCCGAAAAGAATGCGTATTCTGAAGTATTGATCAACACAGGGAGAATGGGCAGCTTGGGCTCAGAATTATTAAACCATATGAAGATCATCATAGATTACCCTCGCGAAAGGATATTGTATAAAAAAGGAGCCAAATACAAGACACCTTTTAAGTATGACATGAGTGGACTGACTGTTAGGGTAAGTTCTTTGGAAGAAAAAAGGTATTATATTCACCAAGTAAGGGAGGACTCTCCCGCCCATATTCATGGAGCAAGAAGTATGGATGAAATTCTAACAATTAATAAAATTCCCGCAATGTTTTGGGAGCTTTCTGACATCACCGAATTACTTAGGTCTAAAGAGGGGAAAGTCATTTCATTGGAGCTCCTAAGAATTGATCCTGAAGACAGAACCAAAACAAACATACATAAGGTTACATTTTTACTAGAAAAGCAACTGTAGAGAATCTCAGAATATAGGTAAAATAATGAACTTAATATAGAAAATAGTGAATCTGATATATTTTTTCCATTAATATCAGAAATTTTTATAAATTTATCAAAACTTTTAAGAAGATTTTAATCTTTGATTACACCCACCTAATGGTTAAAAATATTTTTAAACCCCTTTTACTCATTTTTAAAAAGTCAAATAATGGGATTTTTGAGATTCTCTACCAATCCAATGGTTTTATATCTTGGAATAAAAAAGAAGACTTCCAATTAAGTATTGAAGGGATAAATACTTTATTCCCCACACTTGAAAACTCACTTTTTGATTTAATATTTGAACACCTTGAAAATAAAAAAACGCTTGAAATCCCCCTCATTTTAGACCCCCAATCTTTTGTATGGTTGAAATTTGAAGGATATATCCTGGCGCATGAAGAAAACAGCTACCTAATCAATACAATTGTAAATCAGGATTCAACGGGGCTACCTTCATGGATAATTAATTCAAATGACCATTCTATACTCACAGAGGTGAGTAAAACAGAAGATTATTTCCCTTCAAACCTAAAAGATTTCAGTGAGTACTTAATGGTCAGATTTCCATTTCTTTCTGAAAGTATGCTTGATAATTTATTGAATCAAAACATTGAAAATGTTGAATTTACATTCATTAATCTGAGATTTAAATCCAAGAACATTTCATCTGATTATAGGTCACTCGAACTTGAAGAATATCAGGATGATGGAATTTCCATGTCCAAACTGGAAAAAAGTGACGCCATAAGTGGCAACGAAAACCATGAAATAATTTATTTCAAGTACCTAAAGAAAAGTAGGGAAATCTTTTGGTCTGGGCCATTGTTTAACCTTTTGGGCTATAAAAATGGTAATTTAAGAAGTTTTATTTTATGGGATTGGCTTAAATTAATACATCCAGAAGACCGGAAATTTGTAGAGGATTTTGTTTCTCTTGAGCAGTATGAAAAAGGCAACTATTCCATTACTTACAGGGTAAAAAACAAAAAGGGTCATTATCAATACCTCACAAATAATATAAGAACTTTTAAGAGCTCCATTTCTCAAGAAGAAGGCCTGACAGGTACATTAATAAATGCCTTTAATCAAAAAAAAGAAAAGATAAAACTAAAAGGCAAGAAAGATATTTTACAAAACCTGACAGAGAAAAGATTTATTCAGACCATGTTGACCGAGGTATCGGCCATTTCCACATTATTTAAGGGACAGAACCTATTTGAAGAAATTAACCACCTTATTTACAGAAAATTAGGGATACGATTTTGTATTATAGGTAATTTGGATTCTGGAAACAATAAAATGGAGATATTATCGATCTGTGAATCGGGGAAAAAAATTATAGACAATGACCAAAGCTGGCATAATTTTCTGAACAAGGAACTTCTTTCTATAGATCCTGCCAATCATTTCTTAATGATCAGTTCTGAAAAAGACGATGTATTAAGCCATATCTCATTTTTTGTCGAACATAGAATTACATCGTTCCTAAGGCTGTCTTTATTCGATACAGAAATGAACAAAATTGGCACTTTGTGTTTGCTCCATGATCAGCCTTTCAAAAACAAAGCTCATTATGGGGAGTTATTTAGCATTTTGAGAGATTGGATAAGCAAGGAGCTGCACAGGTTTCGATTTGAGAATGTGCTTCAAGAAACCAATTTCATGCATGATGCCATTCTAAATGGTACTGCTTATGCCATATTCGCCGTAAACCATCAGTTTGAACTTATTTTAATCAATAACAAAACCCTTCCTATATTCAACCTTAAAAGTAAGGAAGAACTAATGGGGACTATATTAATTAAAAGTAACATAAGTGCAACTTTACTAGAGGTTATTTCTGGCTTTCTGACGTCTAGTCTGAAAACTGCCTATTTCCATTTACCTTTAGAAGAGGACAATTATAAAGAACTGAAAATATCATTTACCAAAATCCAATATGGTAATGAAAACAAGGAATCCTATGTCATATTTGTTGATGACATCACCGATAGAACCCTTTCTGAAAAAAAATTAATTGCTTCTGAGCAACTGTTTAGGAGTATTGCAGAAAACTTTCCTCGTGGTTCGGTAGATGTATTGGACAAATCATTTCATTATCTGTTTACAGATGGGGAAGAATATCAATTGACTGGAACGAATCCCAAATCCTTGATTGGCACCAACCTTTTGAACCAGTTTTCAGGGGATAATTTGAAAATCACCAAGCTCAGCCTCAACAAGGTACTGAAGGGCCAAAGGGTAAGCTATGAAACAGAAGCGCACCAGAAGAAATTTCTGCAAAGTGGCGTGCCTTTGATAAACAATGCTAACGAAGTAGACCGTATTCTATTAGTGACTCAAAATATAACGGAAGCAAAGAAGCTAGAATCAGATAGAGAAAAACTAATAAAGGACCTCAAATCCCATAATGAAGAGCTATTAAGGTTTGCCTATATTGTCTCTCATAATCTCAGAGCCCCCATAGTAAATATCTCTTTGCTGCTAGACCTCTACAACGATGAAAACCCTGCTGACCCAGGCAATAGAGAGATCTGGGAAAACCTTAAAATTTCTACCAATCTGCTTGACACCACCTTGGAGGACCTTATTGAAGTTGTTTCCATAAAAAAGCAAAAAATCCCGAAAGTAGAACAAATTGACTTTAAACTCTTACTTAATAATATAGAAAAAAGCCTCTTTAACCAACTAAAAGAATCTGGAATTAAAATCCAAAAAGATTTTTCAAATCTAAGTGAGATAAATTATGTCTATGCTCATCTGGAAAACTTCTTTATGAATTTTATGACCAACTCAGTTAAATACAAACACCCAGAACGGAGCCCTGTCGTTAAAATCAGTACCTATAAGGAAAATGAATACTGCGTGATAAGGTTTGAAGACAATGGCATTGGCTTGGACTTAACAAGGTACGGTGATCGTATTTTTGGTCTATACCAAAGGTTTCACAACCATGTTGAAGGCAAGGGGTTAGGATTGTACCTAGTTAGAGAACAAATAAGGGCACATGACGGAAAAATTGAAATTGAGAGCGAAGTAGGTAAAGGAACCGTATTTAAAGTTTACCTGAGAAACTTAATCCTGAACAACTCATAGTAAGAGACTACGGCTCCAATTCCTTAAATTTCGATATTAGACTTTAAGCAAAGCGGCAGCCTCTTCATCAAGGAATATGGTAACATCTTTATGTCTTTGGAGGATCGAAGCAGGCATCGACTCTGTAATTGGTCCATTCACCATTTCTTGGATTGCAGCTGCTTTTTTAATCCCGTAGGCGATAAGTATAATTCTTTTTACTTCCATAATTGTCTGTATGCCCATCGTTACGGCTTCCTTTGGTACACTTGCTACACTTTCGAAAAAACGGGCATTTCCATCTATGGTCTCCTGTTGCAATTGGGTGACATGTGTTCTTGTATCAAATGCTGTACCTGGTTCATTAAACCCAATATGTCCATTTGTCCCGATTCCCAAAAGCTGTAAATCAATCCCTCCTGCACTAACTATTTTAGCTTCATACTCCTCGCAAACCTCCTCAAGGTCTCCAGTTCCATTAGGTACATTGGTTTGATTCAGCGGAATATTGAGGTGATTTAATAGAGAGGTATTCATAAAACACCTATAACTCTGAGGATGTGATCCCTCTAGCCCAACATATTCATCCAGATTAAATGTCATTACATCAGAATAGTCTGTACCATTCGCTTTGTGGTCTTTTATCATATTGGCATACGTTCCCAGAGGAGAGCTTCCGGTAGACAATCCTAACACAGTGTTTGGTTTGTTTTTTACAGCATCGATCAGCTCCTTAGCAACAGCCTTGTGTAAACTTTCCTCGTCTTGAAAAATCTGTATTTGCATAATTCAATAATAATTAAATGTAAATGATTAATGGGATACTCAAATTATGAATAAATGACCATTGAGTGAATTGGAAAACGAAAGCACAAATTTATCATTATTTGAGAATAGGTAAGTTGAGTTTGAATTTTACGGCTACTAATCGAATGATAATAATCAAGGCAATAGATCCCAAAAGATTTGTATCCCTATCGAGACCAAAATAATCCAAGGCAAGGTAAACAACCGCGCCAGCAAGGCAGGCTGATGCATACACTTCTTTTCTGAAAAGTATAGGAATCTCATTGGTTAGTGTATCTCTAATCACCCCTCCCATCACGGCACTAAACATCCCCATTATAGCTGCTACTTCTGGTCTAAAGCCCAGATCCAGACATTTTTCCACTCCTAAAATTGTAAAAAAAGCAATCCCCAAAGTATCAAATAAAAACAAGGTCTTCCTAAGCTTGGCCATATGAGAGAAAAATACAAATGTAGTAATCAAACCCGCAAAAATCGCATAAAGAAAATTGACATTACCTATCCAAACCAATGGATACGATCCGATCAATATATCCCGCAAACTTCCCCCGCCAATGGCAGTAATAAAACCCATAAAGCCTACTCCAAATAAATCCTGGTCCTTATTCTGAATGGCTAAGGCGCCGGAAATAGCGAAAAAGTAGGTCCCTACCAATTCTAGTGCATATTGCATGTCTATTGTTCCCATTACTTATTTCTGCCTCCTTTTTGAAAAACAAATACCCCCATAGCTCTTTTATTATGAACCAATACCGACTTCGCAGGTTCCAATAGGGTTAGCTGGTATTCGAGCATTATTTCCTTGATTAATGGTTCTGTTAAAACGAACCTTTCGGTTCCATCGGGAAGTTGTTGCATTACAAGTGACGATTGATCTATCAATTCGAAGGCTCCTCCAGCATCCGTACACATCCGTAACCAGAAAATACCCCCATTTTTTAATACCCGCATATGTTCTTTCAATAGGGTAAGAAAATGGTCCTTGCTTTTGGCAAAATGCAATACTGCACTGCTTAAAACCACATCAAATGCGGCTGTATGAAATGGAATGTCTTCTAAATTAGCCACCTGAAAACGCTTAGGATCAAAATTTGAATCCAATGTTCTCCCAGAAATTCTTGCCATGCTGATTGCTGAGGGATTAACATCTACCCCTACAATCCGGTATCCTTCTTGAATAAAATAATGCGTATTTCTCCCCTCACCACAGCCTGCATCCAGTATCATCATCTCTTTAGTGAACCTCCCTTTTAATATTAGATCCAGCAGGTAAAGGTCTATATTTCCAAGCAATTTATTTAGTTCATTAATGTTCATGTTTTAATAAATTTAGTCTGGAATTTTTTGGCAGAATAGGGGAATAATAAATCTTCATTTTCAAAGTAAGATTTTAACCCGAAAGATACAATCTCCTTTCTAATTCGTAACAGCCTGTGCCAAGAAAAACCAGGCTTGACCTGCGATTACCTGTTTGGCATTTAGTGCATGGAAATATACAAGAAGTGATTTTTAGGCTCGTTTTAAACCCAGATGATTCAAGAGGAAAAAGGTTAAAATTCCACAATTACTCCAACTGTAGGGAGTACTGTACCTGCTGGATTGGCAACTTCCCTTATTAAATAACGACTCTGGTCATCGGGGTTAACAACCAAGCCATCCTGATCATTTCGCTGAGGTATTAAATTGGCCTGCTGTTCGGCCTGAAAATTATAGGCATTTTGTATGTCAAAATACAAGTTGAGGTTCCACTTATTATAGTAATATTTCTTATCCACCCTTAAGTCCAATTGGTGAAAGCTTTTAAGGCGCTCGCCATTGATCCTTGTGTAGTCAAGGCGCCCACTACTGAAAAGGTCCCAATTGGCACGCAAAGAGGAAGACTCCAGGTCATAGGGGGTATAAGGAGTTCCTCCCAAAAACCTCCACCTGGCACCCAATTCCCAATCTTTCTTGAATCGCTTACCTGCTGTTAGGCTTACAATAAACCGATTGTCCCAGGAGGAGGGTAGGTATCCTGTGGATGGATTGGTGAATTCGCTTCTTACGAGTGTTAGTGCGGCTATCCCATAAAAACCTTTAAATAGTCTTTGCTGAGCCAGCAATTCCAAGCCATAGGCCCTTCCCCTGGCATCAGACGTTACCGGTTCATTGCCTATCACTCCAAAATCAGCTCCGAGATTTGCCAGGGCAATTCCGTTCCTGATAGAACTAGGGTAATTTGCATAACTTTTATAAAAAACCTCAGCGGAAAATTTTCTATTTTTCGCTGGATACTGCCATTCAAACCCTGTGATATAGTGGGTGCTCCTCATAAACTTAACATCATTCTCCTGATTCACATAGGCACCCTCATTGTTTTGGTAACCCAAAACCGTATAGGGTGGCTTTTGGTAATAAATGCCTGCATTTGCATTCCAAAACAAGTTGTCTTTGAGTTGATAACTTGTTGAAAACCTAGGACTAAGTTGATTCAATGGATTCTTGGCTGTCTCACCAAAATCACTCCCATCCAAACGAACACCCAGATTAACCACAAGGCGATCATCTAAATACTTCTTACTTCCCATGACAAACCCACCATAGCTATTAAAAAGGGAGATCGTAGTAACATCACGAGGCATTCCATTTTCATCAGGAAATTGGGTATCATAATTTTCTATCAAGTAGCGACTGAATTCATAATTCACGCCATATTGGAGGGTATAGCCATCTGAAAAAATGCTATTCTCTGCCCTAAACTTGTTTTCACTCTCCTGAGACAGGTAATTGTATTGCAGGTTATCTTCACTTGATTCATCGTTTCCTGTATATTTGTAGGATTGGTTATTGAGCATGTTTCTGCTCAAGATGAAAGTCCAGAATCCATTGTCTCTAAAACGCTTTAATTTAGCTCCTGTCGCATAATTCCATTGTGTAGAAATAGGCAAGTTATCCAGTAAATACAAACGGTCTTCTCTCTCTTCCGATGTTTCATCATCTGGAACGTCAAAATTGAGTGCAAATTGGTCAATCGCACCCACTCCCAAAACGGTCAATTCTGTTTTAGCATTGATTTTCGTTTTGGTCTTAAAGGTAAAATCATTAAAGGTGGGTAAAAAAGGCAAACCAATCAATCTGAATAAAGCCTGGAGATAGGATCTCCTTGCGGAAAAGATGTAGGTTGTTTTTTCACCTATAGGGCCTTCGTTGGATAGGGTTATTTCACTTGCCCCTAAAGTAACCTGGGTAAGCATCTTATCCCGCCGACCATCTTTTAATTGAAACTCAAAAAAGGAACTCAGGGCATTCATTCTATTGGCAGGAAAACCTCCACTCAACACTTCTACATTCTTAATCAAGTTTACATTTAAAATACCCACAGGGCCACCCGATGAACCTTGGGTAGCGAAGTGGTTGATTACAGGTACCTCTATTTCATCAATAAAAAATTTATTTTCATTTGGTGCGCCTCCACGAATGATGATATCATTTCTAAAACTGGCAGAACTTGCCACTCCAGGCAATGATTGTATCACCCTACTAATGTCTCTATTTCCACCAGGGTACCTTTCAATTTCATTGGAATTGAGCTGTCTAACAGAAATGGGGGTTTCCTCTGTTCTGCTAAATGTGGCATCCACAACAACCTCTTGCAGGTTGGAGGCATCCTCTTCCAATTCAAAATCCAATTGCACAGCACTGGCTTTAGTTACCTGAACCTCAAAAGCGGTTTTTGTCTTGAAACCTACAAATGAAGCCTTCACATTGTACAAACCTGGCGCTAGTCCACTGATTACATAATTTCCGTCTAGATCAGAGACTGCTCCGATTGCTAATCCCTGAACAATAATATTTGCAAAAGGGATTGGATCATTGTTGATAGGGTTAATGATTTTCCCTTGTATTGTCCCCTCTTGGCCGTATAAAGTGAGGAAAGATAAAATTAATAGGGTTGACAATAAAAACTTCTTCATAGCTATGGGTTGTGACACAATTCGTAATCCGTATTGAGATTCTGGTAGCTTACCTAATCATTAGTTAGAAAGATGTTTGGTTTTCCAAAGCCTCCACCAAGGAGCATATGGAAATTCATGATGTTCAAAGTGATAACCAAAAAAATAACAGGTAAGGAATGCCCATAAATGGTTTTTCTTTAAAGTTCCTGAATGATGTTTGTTGCTATGCATTCCTTTATGAGGTAAATAAGTGCCAAAATAAAACAATTGGAGCGTAGACAATATCGCTGGCAACATCCAAAACAGCACTAAATTAGGTACTGGAAAAACAAGTTTCAGCAAATTGAAGGTAACTGCCATTAAAAGGAATTGCCATACATTTAAATAATTCAGAATGAAACTCAGGTACCAGGGGAAAAACTTGCCAGATGAGTGAAAATCCGGATCATCCTCCGTTGCCACGTGATTGTGGTGTTTATGATGGTTGGGGAATAACTTCCAATAGAAATTAAAAGAAAATAACATGGCTGAAAACCATCCAATAAAATAATTCAATTTTTTATTTGCCGAAACTACTCCATGCATGGCATCATGGGCTGTAATAAAAAGCCCTGTATAGAGATGCATTTGTACCAATATCCCAAGGTAAAGGATCGGGTTGGCGTAATCCACTTGAAGGTGAAGCAAAAATAGCAATGAAGTGGTCCACAAAGCGATAATAGAAAAGGCAATGATCAGCCCTTTCGGATCAATGGATGAAGACAGCTGCTGTTTTAAAGAAATATTCATGGACACAATTAAAAATTAAAGGAACAAAAAACTTTTAAAATGCTTTGATCGTTTCCTCAACTTTTTCCATTAACCACATCGGGGTTGAGGTGGCGCCACAAATCCCAACACTTTGCCCAGGCTTAAACCATTTGGCATCTACCTCTTCAGGGCAAGAGACAAAATAAGTTTGTGGGTTCTTTTCTTTACAAACATTGAACAAAACTTTGCCATTGGATGATTTGGTGCCACTTACAAAGACAATATGGTCAAACTTGGCCGCGAAACCTCTTAGTTCTTTGTCCCGGTTGGACACTTGCCTGCAAATGGTATCGTTGGTATTTATAGTGATACCATTGTCCTTTAACACCTTATTGATTTCATAAAATTTGTCTGTGCTTTTGGTGGTCTGACTGTAAAGGGTAATATTTTTCGGTAGGTTGGGTAGGTCAAGCTCTTGGATATCCTGAAATACAACTGCTTTATTTCTAGTTTGACCAAGAAGCCCAATAACCTCAGCATGTCCATGTTTCCCGTAGATATAGATATTCTCATCCTTGTCAAAGGAATTTTTTATCCTGTTTTGCAACTTCAACACCACAGGACAGCTGGCATCTACCAAAGTAAGGTTGTTATTAATGGCCAATTCATAAGTAGCCGGTGGCTCACCATGAGCTCTAATCAATACCTTTTCATCTGTTAATTTCTGGAGCTCCTCATGATTGATAATAATCAGACCTTTCTTTGTCAACCTTTTGACCTCCTCATCATTATGGACTATATCTCCCAAACAATAAAGATGGCCTTCATCGTCTAAAATTTCTTCAGCCATTTCAATAGCATAAACTACACCAAAGCAAAAGCCCGAATACTGATCAATATGTACATCCAATTTCAACATATCTAATAAACCAACTTTGTAATCAAATGTTTTTTTAATATTCCTCTTTTTCAGATTAAAATACTTGGCAGAAGTATCTTAATATTCAAACGCTGTCTACTATCCAAACAGTTCCTGACGGTTTGGCCAAATTTCATTAATCCCATCCAACTTTATAGCCGAAATAGGTACTGATTAAAAGGGCGAATTTTCTCGAATTTGGTATCCTTATTCGCCTTTTAGTAATTATTTCCGGAGATAAAGACTTGATTTTATAAAATAGCTTCAGGTAATAGAGATAGGCAATTTTAACTCCAAGCATGGCCCCTTTAGGCAATTGATTTATGCCTATAAGCGCTTCGTCAAAATCCTGCTTAATGTCTAATTCTATTTCAGCTTTGACACTGCTGTTAAAGCTATTAAAATCTACTCCGGGGAAATAAACCCTACCCCTGTCCTCATAATCACTTTTTAAATCACGTAAGAAATTAACTTTCTGAAAAGCTGATCCCAATTTACAGGCGGCATGCTGTAAATGTTGATACTTTTCCTGATCTCCTTCACAAAACACCCGCAAACACATCAGTCCAACCACTTCAGCGGAGCCATAAATGTATTCCTTGTATTTGGAATCGTTATAAGTGGCGAAATCAAGGTCCATTGCCATGCTGTTAAGGAAAGCATCGATTAGCTCTCTTTCTATTTTGTATTTGTTTACAATTAATTGGAATGCATGCAAGACTGGATTCATACTTATTCCATCATCAATGGCTTTATAAGTGTCCTGTCTAAAATTCTCCAACAATCCCTTTTTATCCTTATCATGAAAGGTATCAACGATTTCATCAGCATACCGCACATACCCGTAAATCCCATAAATAGGCATGTGCAGCTTTTTACACAGCGTTTTAATACCTAAAGTAAATGAAGTGCTGTAGCGTTGTGTAATTAATTTACTACACTCCAGGGCGGTGTCATCAAAGAGTTGCTTTGGGTCCATCATGTCATTTTCAATGGTTGAAAATTATTTAACTATGGTGTTCTTTATAATTTCTTTCGCTACTACCTCCCCAGAAATTAAAGAGGGAGGCACTCCAGGCCCTGGAACAGTTAACTGCCCTGTATAATATAGGTTAGTTAATTTCTTATTCCTAAGAGAAGGCTTTAAAATTGCGGTTTGCTTTAAAGTATTTGCCAAACCGTAAGCATTTCCTTTAAAAGCATGATAATCTTTCTTAAAGTCACTGTGTGCATAAGAACGGTTGTAAACGATATGAGACCTAATGTCCTGACCTGTCTGTTGCTCAAGCCTGTTCATAATTATTTCAAAATATTTATTTCTGGTAGCTTCACTGTCTTCAAGGTCTGGGGCTAGCGGTATTAACAAAAATAGATTTTCCATTCCTTCAGGCGCTACTGTAGCATCAGTTATAGAAGGAACCGACGCATAAAACAAGGGTTTTTCAGGCCACCGTGGATTGGTATAAATGGCATCTGCATGAGGGTCCAGCGGTTCGTCAAAAAACAAATTATGGTGACAAAGATTCTTCAAGCGTTTATTTACTCCCAAGTAAAACAAAAGAGACGAAGGTGCCAAGACCCTACTGTCCCAGTATTTATCACTGTAGTTGCTGTATTGAGGTTCTAGTAAATTTTTGTCTACATGGTGGTAATCAGCACTGGCCACCAAAATATCAAAGGCTATTTCTTCACCTGAGAGTAGTTTGACTGACTTGGCCTTGCCATCACCAGCCGTTATTTTTACTACTTCTGCATTGTTTCTGAATATGACACCATTTTCTTTCGCTAATGACACCATTCCTTCTATGATCTTATGCATTCCACCTTTAGGATACCAAGTACCCAAGGCTATGTCTGCATAGTTCATTAAGCTGTACAACGCCGGAATGTTTTGGGCTGTTTCTCCAAGGAACAACACTGGAAACTCCATCAAACGGATAATTTTCTCGTTTTTAAAGTACTTGCGAATGTGCTTGGACATGGATTGAAAAATATCCATTTTCAAAACATCCCTAAATAATTTAAGGTCTAAAAACTCATACAAAGAAACACTAGGCCTGTGTACCAAATCATAAATTCCTCTTTGGTATTTAAAAGCCGCCTGCTCCAGAAAATCATCCAATTTTTCCGCTACACCCGGTTCCAGTTTTTCTAATGCCAATTTAAATTGGTCCAGGTTTGCTGGAATTTCCATAACATCCTCTTGACCAAAAATCACTGAATAAGAGGGGTCCAGACGAATCAAATCATAATAATCGGCCGTTTTTTTACCAAAATTATTAAAGTACCTGTCAAATACATCCGGCATCCAGTACCAGCTTGGCCCCATATCAAAAGTAAAACCCGCTGAATTAAATTTCCTTGCTCTTCCTCCAAGCACTTCATTTTTTTCTAAAACAGTCACTTTAAATCCCGCTACGGCGAGATGTGTAGCAGTGGAAATCCCTGAAAATCCCGAACCTATTACAACAACTTCTTTTGGCCTCATTGATTAATTTATGGTGGTATAAACCTTAAGATCGTCTTTTAAAATTTTCCTTGCAATATGTATTCTATTTTTCACCGTTCCAATGGGGATATTTAGTTGAACTGCTATTTCATGGTACTTAAAACCCTTATAATGCATTAGAAATGGGGATTTGTACACTTCATCCAATTTATCGATTGCTTTGGTAATGTCTTTCATGGTAAAATCTCCAAAAACGCCATTTTCAATCACTGCTGTGCCTGAATTGATAAAATGAAGGTTTTCAGTAGTATCTACAAATGTACCTCTCCTTACCATTCTCTGGTAATTGGTAATGAAGGTGTTTTTCATAATGGTATACAACCAGGCTTTCAAATTTGTACCGTCGGCAAACTTATCCTTGTTGGTAAAGGCTTTCACCATTGTATCCTGTAATAGATCATTTGCATCATCCATATCCCTTGTCAGTTTTAAAGCAAATGGCTTTAAGGACGTGCTGAGCTTTGTAAGCGAATAACTAAATTCTAAAGTTGTCATAGACCCTGTGTTTTTGTTTAATCAAACATAGGTATAGTTAAACAGTATTACAAATATTTTGTGTAATATTTTTTACATTAGGTTAAACAAAAAAGCGATATTTTTTATCATTAAATAAAAAAATCCCCCTATAGACATCTAAAGGGGGACTTTATAGTAAAACAATCAATATTAAGCCTTTGTCTTTTTTGTTTAATTTTAAAATATTTTATTAAACAAAAAACCTAAGACCAAGCTTCATTCAAAAATCTTAGCCAATTTTTATGCATTACTTTCTCTATATCTGTTTCAGAGTAACCTCTTTTTTGTAACATGCCAGGAATTCTTCTCAAATCTGCAATTGTTTCAAGATCATAAGGACTTTGTTCTCTTCCATATGCTCCATCCAGGTCAGTGCCTATTCCTATATGATTGGCATTCCCTGCTATTTGGCAGATATGATCCATATGATCTATGACTTTCTCCAGATCACAATCCATTTCTTTTGGTAAGGAGGTTCCTCTTATCCAGTTAGGTACCATCATCCAGGCATCTAAAGCACCTCCTATGACAGCTCCCCTATCGACAAGTGCCTTAATCATTTCGTCGCTAAACTGCCTGTTGTGATCCACCAATGCCCTGCAATTATTATGGCTAGCCCAGACAGATCCATTAAAATGATCCAAAGCCTCCCAAAAACAAACATCACATAAATGGGTAGCATCTAAAATAATGTTTAGCCTTTCCATCTCTTTCAGCAAGGCCCTGCCATTTTTCCCCAAAGGTCCTGAAGCATCTGTACCTTGAGCATATCTTCCCGGACCATAATGCGCCGGACCTAAAGCCCTTAATCCTTTTTCATAAGATTTTTCAAGATAGCTTAGGTCCACTATTGAATCAGCTCCTTCCAGAGATAAAATGTAGCCAACAGGTTTTTTATCATTTGGCTCTCCATTCATCCAAAGTGCCACATGCTCATTTAAAGCCTTTTTATCTCGAATTTGAACCATTTCTCCTTTGGCTTCCATGGCTTCATACCATGCCAATTGGCCCTGGGTTTGGGCCCAGGCTTGTTCCGGGCTGTGCCAGCCAGGAAGCGGATTATCTGGCGCCACATAACGAGCAATCTGCGTAGCTACCACCAATCCAATTTCTCCCTTTCTTAATGTAGGCAAAGAAACAGTGGCATTTCCCCGATCTGTTTTATCCGTCATCCCTTTTTCCCTGGCATTTATCGCTTCTACAGGCTGGGTAAGGTCCCTGTTCCATTCAAGCGCATTCATACTTAAATCTAAATGGGCATCTATTGTAAACATCTTTTTGGTTGATTTAAATGAGTTAAATTATTGTCCTCAAAAAGTAATTCTCCTGTCTCTGGCTACGGTTTTCCAGGTGGCAACCTGCTCTCCATTCTGAATCACCAATGCCTCCTGATAGGACGCAACTGTCGGACAAATATGAATGGGGACACCGTATAGAACGTCTCCGATCTTATAGGTATGCCCTTCTTTTGCATCCAAAACCAAGTGCTCCTCACTATGTCCCACCGGTATCAGTTCTGGTGCATTTAGAAATTTCACCCGCTCTGCCAATGGGTTTTCAGACGCAATTGATTTGTACCCCAGGTCTACGCAAACATAGTTTGAGGTGGGCAAAGAAATCACCCTACACATTACCAATGCTGCATATAGGAAAGACTGCTCTGGAAGTCCACTCGCATAGCCCTCATCCCAGTAAATAAATGTACCTGGCGCACAGGTGACACGTTCCCTTTTGGAGTGAAAAGGAAAGGTGGTCGTACCTCCAGCAATAATATCAAGTGTCAGCTTGTATTTATTTTCCAGCTTCTCTCTCATTTGAGCAATGGGTGCAAACCCCTCGTCACAAGCTATTTCTCTAAGTTTGATATCCGGGTTTCTCAGGTGACCATCATAGAGGTGAAAACCTATATTTTGCAAGCCTTTTAATTGAAGGATTTGTTCGAACAAATCTTCTGCCGGCTTTCCTGGAACCACTCCTGTCCTGTTTGTTCCAGCATTTAAATCTATATAAATGCCTATTTTTTGATTGCTTGCCAATGCTTTTTCATTCAAAGCTCTGGCCGCATCGATATGATCTAAAAGACAATGAAACTTAACATCTGGATAATGTGAAATTAAAGCCAAAAAACGATCTACTTTAGGCCCTACAGGCTGGTAAGCAAGCAGAATATCTTTCGCTCCAATGCTGGCAAGTAATTCGATTTCAGCAATCGTTGCTCCTTTGAATGCTTTAATACCGGCATCCATCATTAATTGACAGGCCTCTGCAGATTTATTGGTCTTTATGTGTGGCCTTAATCGGTCAGGTGTACCTACCTCCTTTATGACTTTTTGAATGTTTTCTTTTGCCCTGTCCAAATAGACCAATAGCGCCGGACTATCTATTTTTTCAGGATGATTTAGTTTATACCAATTGTCTTGCATATAATTTCTATTGATAGATTTCAAATGTAGCTTCTATTTCCACCGAAATATTGCCTGGCAATGAACCAAATCCAATGGCACTTCTTGAGCCGAGTCCATTTTCTTCACCCCAGACTTCAGCAAATAGTTCACTACACCCGTTGATAACAAAAGGGTGCTCCTCAAAGTCCAAAGCACAATTCACCATGCCTAAAACCTTAACAACCCTTTTAATTTTATTTAAACTTCCCAACTCAGTTTGAAGGGTAGATAACATTGTCAGTCCTACTTGTCTGGCAGCAGCTTTACCTTCAACTTTGTCCAGGTCGATGCCTATTTTACCTCTAATCATGTCTCCATTTTCCAAAACAGGACCATGGCCGGAAAGAAACAATAGGTTACCTGTGATAATAAGAGGACGATAAACACCTCCTGGAGGTGGTGCTGGAGGCAATACCAAACCCAATTCTTTAATTTTTGCTTCTGCTGACATATTTTTATTTTTTAGTTTAGGTTATATAAATAAATCCAGAATTAAAACACCTATTAGTCCCAACACTGACAATACTGTTTCAAGTAAGGTCCATGAGAGAAAGGTTTGCTTTATACTTAAGTTGAAATATTCTTTTACCAGCCAGAATCCTCCATCATTTACATGAGAAAAAATCAAGCTTCCACTCCCAATAGCCAAGACCATTAAGTTTGGATCTCCTACGCCGGAAGCAACCAAGGGAGCGATTATTCCTGCAGCAGTAAGTGCCGCAACTGTGGCCGAGCCGACAGATACCCGAATCACTGCGGCGATTAACCAACCCAATAGAAGTGGGTTAATAGCCAATTGTTGTAGAGACGCTCCAATCTGTCCACTGACACCACTGTCTACCAATACCTCTTTGTATGCTCCTGCTCCTGCTATGATTAATAAGATCAGCGCTATTTCTTTCACTGCCGATGCATACCTATTCATAATATCGGCAATCCCTATGCCTTTCATTATTCCAAGGCTAAAGGTCGCCCAAATAAGAGAAATTAACATTACAATATTAGGGTCACCAAAAAACATTATTAGGCCATACCCTGGGCTTTCTGCATTCATACCCATACCTATTAAGGACAGAGCAATCAATAGAAAAACGGGGAGTAAAGCCGTAAAGAGACTATTTACAAGACCAGGAAGTTCACTTTCAGCTTTTGGTTTCACACTAAAAACTTCCAAGGGAGTGATTTTCATTTGGCGCAAATAAGGCAGTTTACCTAACAGAGGTCCGCCTAAAACAATTACCGGAATTCCAATAATAAATCCATAAATAAGCGTGGTCCCCATATTGGCGCCAAACTGAGCGACTAACGCTACCGGAGCTGGATGCGGAGGAAGAAGGCCATGAGTAATGGACAAAGCGGCAAGCATGGGTATCCCTAGAATCATTACAGGGATTTTATACTGGTAAGCCACTGCAAATACCAAAGGCACTAGCAGTACAAATCCTACATTGAAAAACAAAGGAATGCCTACGATAAAAGCAGTAAGCGCAATTGCCCAATTGATACGTTTTTCACCAAAACCATTCATCAGAAATTGGGCGATACGTTGGGCAGCCCCACTGTCTGCGACAATTTTTCCAAGCATGGCTCCCAGGACGATCACTATTACCAGGGCTCCCATAAGGTTTCCTATTCCAGTTTGAATAGAACCTGATATTTCAGGAAGCGGTATCCCTAGCAACAGTCCCGCTAGAATAGATGTAATCAAAAAGGCAATAAATGGTTCAACTTTGATCCAAACAATCAATGCAACCAAGAGTACAATACTTGCAGCGACAATTATAAAAGTCATAGTGGTTTTTAAACGAAACCAAAAATTACAGCATATTCTGCGAAATGCCTATTTCGCTATGAGAAACTTCTATATTTTATTCAATCTTTTACCCACTTGATAACTTTTGGGGTACCCGATACATGTACAAAAATAAAATACATGCCTGGCGGTAAGTTTTCAAGTCTTAGAGGGATAATTTCCGCAATGTTTTGAATTACACCTTCTTCAACGAAAAGGGTATTGCCTGAATTATTTTTGATACCAATGATTCCGCTTTTCTTCTGCAAAGAAGGATGAAGATGAAAAGTTATATTCCCTGATAGATGGGGATTTGGAAAAACATTAAAAACCCTACCTGATGAGATGCTTCGCTTTAGCCTAATTACAGAAGTGCTGGCTACTTTGCCATCGTAGTCCACCTGATCAATTCTATAATACACCAGGTCCTGGTGGTAAATAAGGGTATCCAAAAATGAATATTTGGTAGGGTTAGGCCCATTTCCTTGGGAAACTATTTCACCTATTTGTTCAAAGGTTTGAGTGGGGTTGAATGACCTCCATACCCTGTATTTATTGTTATTTTTCTCCGCAGCTGTTTGCCAGGTTATCAAATTTCCAGCGCTGGTTTCTATGCCATCATAATCCAACCATGTTACTGGCAAAAGGAACATCACTTCCACAGTAACTGAACCACTGGCACAGTTTGAGGAATTTCCAATTTCACAAATATTGTAGGTGATGGTATAACTTCCTGGAGGTGCATCCGGGTCTACGTCTATGTAACCATCCGATCCCAGAACAATATAATCACTGGTAGCAGGAACCAAGGTACTTACAGTTACATTGGAAACGGTAGCCTGTTGCTCCATTAATTCATCATTCGTCAATACATTAACTATGGCGGTATCCCCAGCAAATGCTGGTTCAGTCACGTCAGCCTCTACACTTATGGAATTTCTGAAAAATACGATTTTCCCATCTGCCCCATTTATATTTATTACTCTGAAACCATATATAGGAAGCTCAGTGCCAAACAATATTGGAGAAATGACTACCAGGTGTTGGGGCTGGGTGGAGAAATTTCCCTGATTGACGATTTGGGTATTCCATTCGTACCCTCTTAGTTCCAAAGTTTCAGCACCATCAATTGTATTCCCATCAATGTCAAGGGCCTGAAAATTAAAAGAAGAATTTCCGCTTCTTTCCGAAACTACTAAATAGCCCGATTTGGGCACTTCCTGTGGATACATCACATCCATAAATACGTCTCCAGAAGATAACGCACCACTTTCCATATCCCAATAGGACCTTAAGTCTGGAGTAGACACCACTTCCTCCAATGCAGTCACAAATGATCCACTCTTGTGGTTTGTATAACTTGCATCATAATTGGCCACTCCTATAGCGTTATTTCCAATATTATTTGTGCCAATATCCGGATGCAGGTTCGTAACTGTGGGTGTTCTGGTTGTTGCAAAAATCTCCGTACCATTTTGAAGCAGTACTGTTTCAATGATTACTTTTTCATCATCTGGTGAAATATTGTACCTGCTAGATCCAGTTGTGGTTTGGACGTATCCAACTCCATCTACGCTCAACCTTACCTCTGAGATGGGAATGTAATTCTGGCCGGCATCTATTCTCACCTGCGCACTCAAGTTTTGGGTTAGAAATAGAAATATATGGCAAGCCAATAAGAGATAACCAAAGCGGTTAGCACTTATTCGTTTTACAATACTTTCTATAAAAAATTTTCTCCCCTCCATAGCTAAAAAAGACATTCAAAAAATAGTGAATGACTTTGATTCCAAGAGGTAAAATTACGGATTTTAACGAATTTATTAGCATCTTTTTAAAAAATAACAATATATTGTTTTGAAATAGTTTTATCTATATACCAAATACAATATTTGTTTATTATTTTTCAATGATTTTACAAAATGATTTGCAGATGAATTTTTTGGAGCAAGAAATGGCTTTGTAAAAACAAGGAAATCTATCATTCCCACTAGTTACCAGACAGATAGCAACTCATAGGTGCATTCCCTAAAGCAGAACTGATGACACAGCTGGTAAAAAGCTGATTTTTGATGAAAAGAGAAACATTTATTGGCTTTTATTGCTCAAGGCAAGCAAACCCAAAATAGGACCTATTGCCAAGAGGGTATAAATAGCGTTTGAATCCGTCAATGCCATCATACCTGTAATCAGTTGAATGCTTATTATCGAAATTGAAAACCCCAGGCAATTGACAATTGTAAGAGCAGTACCTTTAATTTTTGCTGATGCATTTTGAGCCACAAGCGTCGACAAAAGTGGGGAGTCTGAAATGACTACCATTCCCCAAAAAACAAGAAAACCTATGAACAGGGTTTCAAATTCACTATTGAATATTAATGGAGAGACAAGACAACAGGCACACGACAAAACCAAGGAGATGATCACAATCCTTTTGGCTCCAGCCGTTTCTGCAAGATAACCGCTGAATACGCAGGCCAACCCTCCTAATCCGATGATAAGAAAGGATAATATTGGGATATTGAAAAGTACTTCAGGATGTTCAGTACTGTATTTTTTCAAAATGAAGGGCACAAAGGCCCAAAAGGCATACAACTCCCACATGTGTCCAAAATAACCGATAGCTACCGAACGGAATTCACGGTTTTGAAAAACGCTAAAGAAAGCGGCTAGTTCTGCTCTTTGACTGGCTTTGCGGTAGGGACCATCAGGCACCAAAATTACCATCAATAAACCGCCCATTACTCCAAGAGAGGAAGTTGCCACCATAACAAATTTCCATGGATAAGCTCCGGTGATTTCCTTGAGCAAATGAGGAAATGCCGTTCCAATTACCAATGCACCTACTAAAAAACCAAGTGATTTACCAAGTCCTTTATCATAATAATCAGCAGCTATTTTCATCCCTACTGGGTAAATCCCAGCAAGGAAAAAGCCAGTGAAAAAACGAAGGGTCAGTAAACTAAATAAGCTATTTCCTTCCCATATCACTCCCAAATTAAATAGAGAAGCAAGCAAAGCACTGATTAAAAATACTTTTGAAGGTGAAAACCGATCAGCAATTGTAAATACAGCGAAAACCAAGGTCCCGATTATAAATCCAAATTGTACCGCTGAGGTTAAATGTCCTAAAGCACTGATTTCAAGATTAAAATCTAGCAAAAGATCATTGATCACACCATTCCCAGCAAACCAGAGTGAGGTACAACAGAACTGCGAAATAACAATTACTGGAAGAATTATTTTAGAATTTCTCAATTGTGTTTTTATTCATTTCACCTGAAGGGAATTGTATGCGATAGGGTATTTTACCTAGCCACCATTTTCACACCTTCTCTAACTTCTTTGGCCCAAGATTCAAGTTTCCCCAAAAGTTCCTCTGCCAAATCAGGCTTTTCTATACCAAGGTTTTTCTTCTCTTGTAAATCGTCCATTAAGTTATAAAGTTCAATACCCTTTCCATTTTCCCCATCAATTGAGATTAACTTCCAATCCCCACTTCTGATGAAACTTTTGTTTCCATAAGCAAAGAAAACATCTCTTTCTGGCAGATTGGTATGATGCAATAAATTTTCTTTTAGGCTCACCCCATCTATATTGGCAGCAGGCCTCTGCCCTATAAAATCCAATATGGTAGGAAGCAAATCCATAGAAAGCACAGTTTGATGGTTTACCTTGCCATTTTTAATTTGATTGGGATAGCTGAAAATCGCTGGGACACGACTTCCACCTTCAAAAGGGCTTGCCTTAAATCCCCTTAAGCCTCCATTGTCCCCAAAATGGTTTGCCCCATTGTCTGAAATAAAAATTAAAATGGTGTTCTCATACTGGCCGGTTTCTTTAAGGGTCTGCATTATCTTACCAACACCCTCATCCATCACTTCGACCATTTCTTTATAAATGGACGAAATACTATCCTCTAATACCTCCTGCGTTCCAGCAGTGCCAACTTCTCGTAAAATCTTATCAATACGTCTTTGATAGGGAGAATGTGGCGCTTCGTGAGGCAAATAAAGAAAGAAAGGTTTGTCAGTTTTCTTAGGATCATTGCGCAGAATGAATTTCACCCCATACTCTGTGATCAAGTCGGTAGAATAACCTTTTTCATTTTCAATCTCAGCACCTTGCCACCAATCAAGATATCCTTCCTGATCTATGTGTCCATGGTAATCTACATTTCCACTCACAAAACCTGTGAATTCATCAAATCCCTGCAAGGTAGGATTAAAGGCTTTGTCATAGCCCAAATGCCACTTGCCAAACATCCCAGTACTGTAACCGTATTGTTTTAATTCCTCTGCTATTGTGATTTCGTTTAGGCTTAGACCTACTTCTCGATGGCTTTTGGCAGTAACAACACCCTCCACTCCGGTACGCTGTTGGTATCGCCCGGTCATCAAAGCTGCTCGAGTAGGGCTGCATACAGCCCCATTCGAATGAAAATCAGTAAACCTAACTCCATTGGCAGCCAGTAAATCTAAATTAGGGGTATTGATTGTAGTACTGCCATAGCAAGAAATATCCCCATAGCCCAGGTCATCAGCCATAATGAGCACTATGTTTGGCCCTAATTCAGAAGTTTCTTTTTTTCCAGTGCAGGAAAAGAACAAAACGTTTACCAGTAGGATATATATGATTTTCATGTCTAAATAATAGGTTTAATAGGCAGCAATTAAGCTTATTAACGAACCAAGTGGGGAAAACTAGTCCCAAAATTCGTATTAAGATAAAAGAAATCTGGGATATTCATACCAAATAATGCTCTTCTAAACCAAATCTAACCGATCATCATCAATATTCAATTCACTCGCAGTAAAACATTCTACTTATTGCTCAATAAACCCTATTACCTCATAAGCCCTTTCTCCATTTATCTGGATTTTCTCATAAAGCACATTTGAGAATTCGTAATAGGAATTGCCATCAATTTCAACCCTTTCATAATCTTGTGGAAGCTCATATATCACCGTCCCAATTTCGGGTTCGACTACTTCATAAGCATTTTCCATATTGACATAAAAAATACCGTTAAACCAAAAATAATTTCTGTTGGGATGGTTTATTCTAATGTAACCAATGGGCAAAGTCTTTATTCGAAAGCCTTTTTGAGGAGCGATGACGATATATCTACCACCAGAATAAGTGTAAAATCTATTGTTGGCATAGTAATAATTAACCTCTTTGTGCTTAACTATTGTTCGATTTGGCAAAGACCGAACGGTTACAACTTTCCTATTCGGTTTTTTATAAATCACTTTTTTGCTTGGCACCCGCTTGCTCTCTTTCTTAATGACAATAGTTTTATTTGAATTCCTTGCGTTTCTTGAGCTTTGGGCATCAACTTTTTCGCTACTAGAAATGAAGAAAAGGAAAACCAAAATACAGGATATTTTACCAAAATTTTTCATGATCAATAGGTTTTAAATACATTGTTTTGACCATTGATTTGTCGAATGGTTTAATATGCTTAAAGACCAATATTAATCTCACTAGAAGAATTCACCCAAAAAAGGTGCTCTAATGAACATTAGAGCACCTTTTAATTTATGTTAAATTATAATTTTTAATGGGAGATGCATTTTCCACCTACCTCCATTTCCTCCTAAAGCCCAGCGAATCTAATCCCTGTCAATTCAGCCATGTCCTTTTTCCAGCTGGTGATGTCATTAGAATTAAATTGATTTAAATGATGGTGTCCGCAAGCCCTTGCCATTACCTTCATTAGTAAAGTTGAGGCAGTGAAAAAATTGTACAATTGGTTGGCAGATTTATCTACGTTAATCAATTTTCTCAATTCGGGTTTTTGGGTAGCTATTCCGGCTGGACAGTTGTTTGTGTTGCACATTCGAGCGGCTACACAACCTATTGACTGTAAGGCAGAATTGGACAATGCAACACCGTCTGCTCCTAAAGCCATTGCCTTGATAAAATCATCTGGAATGCGTATGCCACCTGTAATTATTAAAGTAACATCCTTTCTATTTACCTTGTCCAAATAATGTCGTGCTCTTGCCAATGCTGGAATCGTAGGCACGGAAATGTTATTTCTAAAAATCAAGGGTGCAGCACCAGTTCCACCACCTCTGCCGTCCAATATTATATAATCGGCACTGGCATCCAAGGCAAACTGAATGTCTTCTTCAATGTGATTTGCCGACAACTTAAAGCCAATGGGTATCCCCCCAGTAATCTTTCTTACTTTATCGGCGAAAATTTTAAAATCTTCAGGGGTATTCAAGTCAGCAAATGTTGGAGGAGATACTGCAGGCGTCCCTTCTTTTAAATTCCGTACTAGCGCAATTTTACCGGTAACTTTGTTTCCAGAAAGGTGCCCACCGGTTCCTGTTTTGGCACCCTGTCCCCCTTTAAAATGAAAGGCCTGTACCCGTTTTAATTTCTCCCAATCAAATCCGAATTTAGCAGAGGCGTATTCGTAAAAATACCTGGAATTGGAGGCTTGCTCCTCATTTAGCATCCCCCCTTCACCAGAGCAAATACCTGTCCCAGCCAGTTCTGCTCCTTTTGCCAGTGAGATTTTAGCTTCCTCAGAAAGCGCTCCAAAACTCATGTCAGAAACGAACAATGGAATTTCTAATCGCAATGGTTTTTTGGCATTCGGCCCTATAATCAGTTCGGACTGCACCTCCACATCTTCCATTAGTGGTTTGGTAGCCAACTGTGCAGCTAAAATCTGTATGTCTTTCCACATGGGCAATTCTGGGCCAGGAACTCCCATTGCACCCATTTCTCCATGGTGACCTGTTTTGGATAAACCATCTTTGGCTAAGGCCTTGATATAGGCAAGTGTGGGCTCTTCCTTTGTGGACCCACTATTCACTGAAGCAATTTCCTTTTGCTCATTCCCCACCTCCAATTGGGCATGAGTACCATCACAATAAGGTGGGTTTTTAGTGTGCTTGCATTGGCACAAATAGGCCTCCCCGGTTTCTTCTGGAGAAAACTGAAGAGGAGTAAAAGAAGTCCTCCGATGTGATCCATCACAATACGGCTGATTGCTACTTAATCCACAGGCACACCAGTACTGTTCTTCTCCCTTTTTTAGGCTTACTTTAATGGGTTTGTTGTCTGCAATATTCGGCTTGTTCATATGCTGTTATGGGTTTACAAAATAGCTTAATGCTCCTGAAGGACAGTTTTTCACCTGATTAGTTAAGTCTTCAGTAGAAGCGTTTTCAATCGCAATCCATGGTTTGTTCAGTGGGTTATATACTTTGGGAAGCATTTTTACGCAAACTCCTGCATGCTGGCATTTCTTGGGTTGCCATTTGATGGTGATTTCACCATTGGTATATTCCTTTTCCATTTTTACTTGTTTTTGAAGTAAATATGCACAACTGATATTTGCCAGACATTCATGTAGATGAAGAAATCACCCTTTCTTCTTGAGCGATAGTGACTTTCTTATCGTACTTAAGGCCTGTGGGGTTATTTCCAAGTAAGAGGCTATCATGTATTGGGGCACCCTGTTGGGTAGGTCAGGGTAGGTTTGCAAAAAGTAGTTATACCGGTCTGCAGCAGGGGTACTCATCTGCATGATTATCCTTCTTTGCAACATGCCCATTCTTCGGTAAAGCTGGGTAAGTTTTTCTTTAACAGCATCCTCATTGCCAAAATCCAGGTATTGATTCTCCCTATTTATGACCAACACTTCTGAATCCTCTATGCAATCTATTGAAAGTTGAGCAGGCTGATGGAATTCTATTGACTCAATATCAGCAATAAACCAACCTTCTGAAGCAAAGACAAATAGGTGTTCCTTGCCATTGCTATCAATAAGGTAACTTCTCACCAACCCTTTTTTTACATAAAAGACGTTATGACTAACCATTCCCCTACTTTGAATGATTTCCCCTTTCTTAAAATGCTTTGTTATCGCACTAGGATCGTGGAACATCTCTTTTTCCGGCATAATAATTTCCTCTTTTTGTGATTTCTCTCACCATCCATTTCGCAGGGTTATTGACCATTCATGATAAAACAAATTGGTCATCTTGAGAATTGTGCTGCCATAATTTCCCAATAATAATTAACCAACCCAATTCTTATTGTATAAAAAACCAAAAATCACAAAAAAACCCCTAACACAATCATCTGGTAATGTGCTGATTTTCCAAATTCATTCCCATCTTGCGCTAATGGGCTTAGCAATTTGAAAACTAAAATCAATGCCCCCTAAAAGGATAAATAAAATCCCCAATATTAAATTAGCCGTTTCTTCTGTCATCGTAATAGACCAAAGTTAAGTCAATAGAAGAATCCATAAAAAAGGAAGGCAAAGCCTGCAATTAAAAACAGGTAAGACCATATTTGCATTGAAATAAAAAAAAACTCATTTCTGGTATTCATTTTAACTTTTTCACCAGAACTATTCAGGTAAAAATCATTCCTTGTTAAAAACGTCCAAATAGCGGACAATATGAAGCCAATGCCTATAGATAGATTTAAGTCGATCGACATAAAAACACCTCCAATATTTCTTTTCAATACGCCAAGTACCGAAGCGGTTAGGAACATGGACACCATCAAATAAACCACTACTAACAACCCTTTGTTCTTCCAGAATAATATCATAATTATAATTCTGCTCTTCTAACTATTTTTCTCGGGAATAAATATAAGCTTATTGACTTAATCGTATCCCAGTAATTATGACATTACAGCTTGAAATACAACTCCACAATGTTCAAATATTAAAACCACACCACTAAAATATAATTAATTTCGCAATTGCACCATCTTCATTCTTCACAATACACCCGCAATATCGTCTAATTAATTGACTTTTAGCCACCTTATCCAATACCGCTCATTTTGAGAAATAAGTTGTACAAAATAGCTTCCGATAGGCAAGGCTTTCAAATCTTCTTCTAAAAGCATTTTGCCCGATATTCCTTCAATATACCCATCTAAAAATAGCCTCCCTTCTGAATTCCAGACACTATAGAAGATCTGCTGGTTGGAATGTAAGCCAAATAAATCCACACGAATATCCCCTTCCTGATAAGGATTAGGATAAATACGTGGCTCAGGATTGCTAAATAAGGGATTGTTAACCCTTACCACCGGACTAAAGCTCAATTCACCCTCAACATCTTCTGCCTTAACCTGATAGTACCAGTAAGCCTGATTTGAAGGGAAAAACTGGTCTCGAAAGGCCACTTTAGACCCAAAGTCTTCACTTGAGAAAATCCCAATAGGGGCAAATTCCAAGGCTTGGCCTTCAGTTCTCAAAACAGTGTATTGCGTTAGATATTCCGTATCATTCACCCAAGATAGCAGGACTTCATTCCCTTGGAATAAGGCTTCAAAGTCAAGCCATTCCAAAGGCAACACGCTTAATTCGCTAATGCTCGCAATAGCAAAAGCATTGTTCGCCAATTCATTTAAGACCACTTCTCTACCGGCCCAAAGTTTACCTGATATTTCACTTGCAGGAATATGGATCCCTTCAGCCGCCTCGCCATTTCCCGTCAAGCGCAAATGGTTAACATCTTGTATCCCCAAATCATCGGACAACACCCAAACATTAAGTACTGATGTAGCCCCAGCAGTGCCTGAAATTTCAAAATAGCTATTCAACTGATAAACAATCTCGCTTCCATCTGTATCACTAAAACCTGGTTCATAGGTAACATCAGGAATTTCCACATGATGAATCGACAGGCTATTTCCGGATCCGGGAAGGGTGCCTTCTAAAAGTAAATGTCGCTGAAATTCCAAATAGCTGTCATAAAAGGGAAACAAAGCATTGCTTTGATCCAGGGTTCCCGGTAGATTTTGATAAATGACTCCATCCACATTAAGCCAATCTCCACCCGAATAACTGTATACTCCAGTTGATCCAAAATCCAATGACAAAGAATTGCCTGAAAAATCAATGGCTCCTGCAATTTGATCAAAAGAACTAAGAATACTAAGGTCTTTCTGTAAGGAAAGCATCCCTATTGCCTTGTCCATTTCAAATTCATCCACAGAAAAAGAGGGGATATCGATCAACTGATCCTTTTCTCCAACTGGTATAAACCGTGTTGCTGTCCCATTCACAGTTCCACCATCCACAAATTGCATGTCACCACTCACTCTTAATTCCGCCGGTAGGATTTTCTCTGCAACTCCGGAAAAAGACAGGTGATTGTAAATAAACTCAGTAGCTGAGTTAGCGAAGCTACTTTCCAGAAATTCCTGGTCAACTCCTTCCCCCGCATAAGTCACATTTCCATCCAACTGCACATTTACAGCATCTATAATCGGTTCTTCTCCCAAAAGCACCAGATTGGCTCCTTCCTCAAGGACAAATGAACTTGCGGGGCGGGAATCTGTTCTCCTAATAATCTGGTTAAAAGTTTTGGTTCCATCAGAAATTAATGTCGCTCCGGACAATATCCTGAATTCCCCATAATCATCCAGACCAAATTTATCTTGAATATTAAACGAAAATGTAGAGGTATAGGTAGGAGACAGCTCCTCATTTAGGGTTTGCCTGACTGTTCCACTCCGGATTAGAAAGCTATTGGCTTTCATGGCTGAATTGACCACTAAAGTTTCGTCGGGATCGGCATCAAAAATCACTCCGAAGCGACTATTTAAATTATTGGCACTCCAGGAATTTCGATCGACCAGGGTTCGACTTGTCCCTTTAAAAACTATGTTTCCGGTTTCAGGATAAATCCAATCGGTGATGCCGGAAGTGGCATCGAAATAAATAAAATCTCCGGTATCTTCAGAAATGCTGTGAAGTTGCCCATACACCCACAATTCATTGTCTTGCAAATTGAGTTTCGGTCCTGGGTCAACACCCCCAATAGTTTCCGCAAAAAGATATAAAGAGCTGACTTCCTCATTTTTGGTCAGTCGCACCTCATTTCTCCAACCAATAAAAGCCCTGCTGGTCCTGTTTGGATAGTCTATGGCCGGCACCCAGGTAGTTCCATTGTATTGCTCCCAGGTAGCCGGATCATCCCAGTCTCCTATGCCATCAATGGGCAAACTCGTTCTGTAACAAGTGTTGTCAAGTGGAATGGCTGCGATTGAAGGGAAACATGATAGTAAAAATAGCGCAATGAATAGCCCGGTTGATAATAACCATTTAAAACAATTAAAATTCGCTATCCTATCAAAAATATCCATTATAAAACTGAATAATCAATAAAAATAGCTTTTTAACTGGTCTTTTCAAAATTTAAAGTTCATATATCTTTATATAAAATACAATTACTACGTCACAACAAAGTTAGCTAAGTAATTACCATTCTATTTATTTAAAATAGGGATGACTGTATAACCCGATTATTACTTTAAATTTGTCTGATTATCTGATAATTCATTTCTTTTTGCTTTAAGACTTATGCTATTAGACATTCATAAAGGCGGTTATTTAAAAACACTCGTATTAGGCTCTCTTTTGTTTCTGGGAATTGGACTTTCGCTCCCAGCTACTGCAGCCCAGTACAAAATCAGTTTGCTTACCTGCGACCCCGGAGATGAGCTTTACTCCACGTTTGGACACAGTGCCATACGCATCATAGAACTGGAAAGCGGGCAGGACCTGGTCTTTAATTACGGAACTTTTGATTTTAACACGCCTTTTTTTTACATAAAATTCATGCGAAGGACTTTGGATTACCAACTGTCTTTGACTACTACGGAGAATTTTTTACGTGAATACGACTATTTCAAGCGAAATGTCAGGGAGCAGGAACTTAACCTATCACCAGAACAAAGCCAAAAGATTGTAGCATTTCTACAGACCAACTACCTACCCGAGAACAGAAAGTACAGGTATGATTTCTTTTTTGACAATTGTACTACAAGGATCACAGACATGATGGAAGCTGTTTTAGGACAGTCATTGAAATGGAACTATCCGACTGAAACGGAAAATAAAACATTCCGAAATTTGATCGATGAATACGTTTATTCTCTTCCTTGGTCTGATCTGGGCATAGACCTGGCCTTGGGCTCCGTAATTGACAGAGAGGCTACTGAAGCAGAAAAAGCATTTTTACCGGATTACCTTGAGGCTGCTTTTGAAAGTGCTACTATCATTGGAGATGGGCCTGAGCGACCTCTTGTTAGTCAAAACAACATGATTTATGAATTCCCAGAAGCAAGGGGAGAAGGCATTAATCTGATTAATCCTTACGTAATCTTTTGGACCCTGGCCATTTTAGTAGGTGTCCTGACATTTATAGGTTTCAAGAAAAAGCGATTGTTTAAGGGTTTTGATATCACCCTCTTCACTGCTTTGGGCTTACTTGGAATATTGATTATTTTCCTTTGGTTTTTTACCGCCCACTCTCAAACAAAAAACAACTGGAACTTATTTTGGGCGTTTCCAGGTCATTTGTATATCGCCTATTTATTGTTCCTTAAACCTGATAAAGCCAATTTGAAAGCCTGGTTATTGGCCGCCATGATATTGGCTGATGTAGCATTGGTTGTATGGATACTGGGCTTTCAATCCTTTCACCCAAGCATCCTGCCATTGCTACTAATTGTTATTCTCAGGACAAATTTCCTGTACTACAACCTGGATCGGTTTAGGATTTTAAACAATAGAACCTGATTACTAAAACTATTCAGCCCCCATCTGACGTTGTAGGTATATAATTTAAGAATAAATGAGCTTCAATATTATTTCAGATTATGTTCCCACTGGAGACCAACCTAAGGCAATTCAAAAACTGGTTGAAGGTGTAAATGCCAACGAACCCTCCCAAGTGTTATTGGGGGTGACAGGCTCAGGAAAGACCTTTACGATTGCCAATGTCATTCAGCAGGTTCAGAAACCAACTTTGGTACTGAGCCACAATAAAACCCTTGCTGCCCAGTTGTATGGAGAATTCAAGCAGTTTTTCCCTGATAATTCAGTTGAGTTTTTCATCAGTTATTATGACTATTATCAGCCAGAGGCCTTTATTCCAACCAGTGGAACCTATATAGAAAAAGACCTTGCCATTAATGAGGAAATTGAAAAGCTAAGACTTTCTGCTACTTCAGCCTTACTTTCCGGAAGAAGAGATGTTATTGTCGTCGCTTCTGTTTCCTGTATTTATGGTATAGGCAATCCAGAGGAGTTTGGAAAAAACGTCATAAAACTTCAGGAAGGAGATCGAATACCTAGAAATCAGTTTTTATTCAAACTTGTAGAGATTCTTTACAGCCGTACTTCGGGAGACTTCACTCGAGGCACTTTTCGGGTAAAAGGTGACACTGTCGATATCTTTGTCGCTTATGGTGATTTTGCTTACAGAGTATTTTTCTGGGGGGATGAAATAGAAGCCATTCAAAGGGTAGACCCTACTAGCGGTAAAAAAATATCAGATGAAAAAATCATTACTATTTTCCCTGCCAATTTATTTGTGACAGGTAGAGATGTTATTGATACGGCCATCCATGAAATTCAAGATGACCTTGTCGCTCAGGTGGGAGCATTTGAGCGGGACATGAAATTAATGGAAGCCAAAAGGTTAAAGGAAAGAACAGAGTTTGACCTGGAGATGATTCGAGAACTTGGCTACTGCTCAGGGGTAGAAAACTATTCCAGGTATTTTGACCGAAGGCTTCCTGGCACCCGGCCTTTCTGCCTTTTGGATTATTTTCCTGACGACTTCTTAATGGTCATTGATGAAAGCCATGCCACCTTACCTCAGGTAAAGGCCATGTGGGGAGGAGACAGGTCCCGAAAAACCAACCTGGTTGATTACGGATTCAGGCTTCCTTCAGCGCTTGACAACCGCCCGTTAAAATTTGATGAATTCGAAGCCCTTACAAGCCAGGTAATCTACGTGAGCGCAACCCCCGGGGATTATGAACTCAATAAGTCTGAGGGCGTGGTAATCGAACAGATTATCCGACCAACAGGGCTTTTAGACCCCGTTATTGAGGTAAGACCAAGTGCCAATCAGATAGATGATTTACTGGATGAAATTGACAAGACCATAAAAAATGGTTTCAGGGTTTTAGTGACCACACTTACCAAAAGGATGGCTGAAGAGCTAGATAAGTACCTGGCTAAAGTGGGTGTAAAATCAAGGTATATTCACTCAGAAGTTAAACCACTTGACAGGGTGGAGATATTAAGAGAGCTTAGATTAGGGATATTTGATGTTTTAGTAGGGGTAAATCTTTTGAGAGAGGGTTTGGACCTTCCAGAAGTGGCCTTGGTTGCTATTTTTGATGCTGACAAGGAAGGTTTTTTACGTAACGTTAAAAGTCTGGTACAAACCATAGGAAGGGCTGCTAGAAACTCAGAAGGAAAGGTGATTATGTATGCTGATAAAACGACCGACAGCATGCGCTTATCCATAGATGAGACCAATCGAAGGAGGGCCAGGCAGATTGCTTATAATGAAGAGCACGGGATCACGCCAACAACTGTTATCAAATCACATGACAAGATCATGGGGCAAACAAAAGTTGCTGACAGCAAGAAAAACGCTAAGATTTATGTGGAAAACAACCCAGAAGAGGTTGATGTGGCAGCGGATCCAGTCATTCAATACCTAAGTAGAGAAAAGCTTGAAAAACTCATTTCCCAAACCCAAAAAAGAATGGAGGCAGCAGCCAAGGAATTAAACTTTATGGAGGCAGCAAGGTTGAGAGACGAATGGATGGGATTAAAGAAAAGACTCGACATTATAAATGTAGGCAAGTAGATGAAAATAATAAAAGGCATTGTCCTCATAACAAGTTTCTTACTTATAAATACTGCCAAATTACAGGCCCAACAGGCGGGGGGAAGTTTTTTGGTGAGTGCAGGTATGGACTTAATAAGGACAGATTTGTACAAAATCCTTGAAAGAGCACAATTTGGAGCGGAAGTCAATTATTTCTACCGCCATCAATTGTCATTTTCAGGGGGATACGAATACAATATTAAGCACCCGAATCAGGTAACTGCAGGCCTAAGGTATTACCCTTTAGAGCCTGTATTTATTCGTGCGCGGGCACTTCTGGGGAATGGTGCAGATCTTGGTCTAGGCGCTGGTTACACCTATAATCTAAGCTACAGGCTCCGATTGGAGGGTATTACGGACTATTATATCCAACGGCAGGCACTTGGAATCAGGGTAGGCTTGGCGTTTTTGATAAATTAAGAAAAAAATGACCTTTCAGGACATCACAAAACTAGCTCAAAAAGGAGAAGGCCTGCATGTGGAATTCAAAAAGAAAGCAGCTCATCCTGAAAAAATCGTTAAAGAAATAATAGCGATGGCCAATACTGATGGTGGTTACCTACTGTTAGGGGTGGACGATGATGGCACCGTAAGTGGCCAAAGATATATTGAGGAGGAAGTTTATGCGATGGACAAAGCAATTAAAGAATTGATCCACCCAACATTGGCTATCGAGAGAGCTATCATAGCCATCAATCAAAAAAAAGGTGTGGCCATTTATAGGATTTTAAAAAGCGCTAATGCTCCTCACTTTACCTTCGATGAAAAAAGGAAAAAAGCCTATGTGAGAGTAGCTGACAGAAGCATTCAAGCCAGCCGGGAGATGTGGGAAATAATGAGGCGAAAGAAAAGCCTAAACAATGTGATTTTCAAGTATGGGAAAAAGGAAGAGCTACTTATGAAAGCCTTGGCCACAAAACCCTATATCACTTTAAAGGAATTTATGGCTGTGGCCCGAATTCCCGTTTACATTGCCTCAAGAACGCTTGTAAAACTGGTATTGGCGAATGTTTTGGAGGTAATCCCACAGGAGTCTGAGGACAAATTTATAGCTAAAGTACATCTTTAGCGCCCATCTCCTCCACTACTTCCCAAACAAAATCAGGTTCAAACCCCCTGAAAATTAAAAATCTAACAACCTTGGCTTTCCTTTTATACAAGTTCTCTTCATTGGTTAACTTCCATTTTCTTTCTGCAAGGTGAAGCAAGGTATCCTGGTACTCCTCAGGTGCCAATAGCTCCAGTCCTTCTTGAATCAACTGGTTAGGGATTTCTCTCATTTTTAACTCTTGGCGGATTCTGATTCTCCCCCATCTTTTCAGATTAAACCTACCCTTAACAAAACTTTCCACAAATCGCTTTTCATTGATGAAATCCTGGTCTTGAAGGTTTTTTAAAATTTTTTCTGCCTCCCCCTCTTCTAGTTCCATTTCATCCAATTTCGACACAACTTCGGAGATAGTTCGTTCTTGGTAGGCGCAATAAGCGGCTACTTTTTTCAGTGCTTTTGAATAGCCACCTTTCTTTTTTGAACCTGATTCCGAATTTCCTTTTTCTGGAACTGACATTTTACGTAATTTTAGCTTTTGGTATATTAACGGGATAATCCTGACCAAATATATAAATCTAAATAGAAATATCATGCGAAAAAAAATTGTTGCTGGTAACTGGAAAATGAATTGCTTATTAGAAGAAGGTCAAAAACTTACTTCTGAGATAGTAAACATGATAAAAGACGAACCAATCAAGGACGTTAAAGTAATCTTGAATCCTCCTTTTGTTCATCTGCATGGGGTTAAAAAACTTATCGCAGGAGTTGACACCATTGCGCTAGGTGCTCAAAATTGCTCAGACAAAGAAGCTGGTGCTTATACAGGAGAGACTTCTGCTGCTATGTTGGCCTCATTTGGTGCTGAATTTGTAATCATTGGTCATAGTGAAAGAAGGGCTTTGTTCAATGAAAGCAACGAATTACTGACAGAAAAAACCAAACAAGCGCTTTCAAATGATTTAACTCCGATTTTCTGCTGTGGAGAGCCATTGGAAATCAGAGAAGCAGGCACGCATGAAGACTATGTAAAGAAACAGCTTACAGAAAGCCTGTTTGGATTTAGCGAAGCAGAAATAAAAAAATTAGTACTTGCTTACGAACCAATATGGGCAATAGGAACTGGTAAAACTGCTTCTGCTGATCAAGCACAAGAAATGCATTCTGCCATTCGCCAACACCTTTCTTCGAAATATGGTAAGGCGGTAGCTGAAGGAATCTCAATCCTATATGGTGGCAGCTGTAAACCTGACAATGCTAAGGAAATTTTCTCTAAGGCAGATGTTGATGGTGGATTAATAGGCGGTGCCTCATTAAAATCCAGAGACTTTGTAGATATCGCAAAATCTTTCTAATCCCACTCCTTAAATCTGAGGACAATTGCCCTGGTAATATTTTACCGGGGCACTTTTATATTTTTCAAATCAACACATTTAGTCAATGGAATACCTAGAATTTAAAATCAGCTGTAAGGAAGAGTACAGGGAGATTCTGATGGCCGAATTGGCAAATATTGGCTTTGATTCCTTTTTGGAAACTCCCGTTGGCTTAGACGCCTACATCCTTCAGGAAGATCTAGTAGAAGAATTATGGCAAGGGGTAATTACCCAATACCAAATCGATGCTGAGATTAAAATCGAAGAGGGTGTCCTGGCTAAAATCAATTGGAACGAAGCCTGGGAGAAAAACTACGACCCTATATCCGTAGGTGACATGGTATATGTGAGGGCTACCTTCCACCCCTCCAGAGGAAAGGATCACCGGCATGAGATTGTGATTAATCCAAAAATGTCTTTTGGAACAGGACATCATTCCACCACCTACCTTATGCTCGAATGGCAAAATGAAATTAGCCATAAAGATAAAACTGTAATGGATGCTGGCTCAGGTACAGGAATATTGGCAATAATGGCCATGAAGCTGGGAGCAGCTAAAGTCACTGCCTTTGATATAGATGAATGGAGTGTAGAAAACGGGAACGAAAATTTTGAGATCAATGGATTTCATGATCTTTCCATGCAGATAGGAGACATTCGGTCTGTAAAAACGGATGAAGCCTATGATCTTATTCTCGCCAATATTAATAAAAACGTACTGTTGGATGAGATGGAGGTTTACGCAGATAAACTATCTCAAGGTGGGAAACTACTTCTAAGTGGATTTTACGACACTGACATAGCCGATATTAGCCAAAAAGCAGAGGAAAATGGATTGCTTCCCATGGGGAAAAAGATACGCAATCAATGGACTTCTCTTTTGTTTCAGAAAGCCTGATTTAAAATGAGCAGTTATTGAAATAGAACTGCTATTACAGGTATCAACTTCAATCCTCTCCTAAGGATAAAATCAATCATCATTGATTGATGAGCACTGACAGAAAACACAAAAAAGAGACGGTAACAATTACTTGCTACCGTCTCTTTAAATTTTATTGAAATTCCTCACGCTTTAAACTTTGGATCAACCACTTCATTTGAGACTGGCAAAAAGCCAAGCTTCCTATTTATTGGAAACCCAAATCAATGATGTCAATTGTCCTTATCTTATTTTGGAGTAATAAATTTTCATTTTAATTTGATCCTTATCTACAACGAACTCTTTTAGGGAACGCTTAAAGGCATCATACGTCACAACACCACTTTCCGTGCTTGGTGTATTCGGGTATAAGAGCAAGTCTGTTTTCACTAAACCTGCCCGATACAAAGCATTGACATAGGAAGTAATCTGGTTGGAATACACTCTTGTTTCAGTATTAAAAGCTAAACCTGTTTGATTGCCTGTCACAGGAACAATATTCCCATCCTGGTCAAAACCTGTTTGGGTATTGTTTTCTCCTTGAACAGCCACTTTCGAACCATCAAAGTCTCTTCGATAGAATTCACCGCCATCTGCAAAATACATGACTAGCGCACCATAAGGGTTTTTACCTTCTGGATATTCATCCACAGGACCTACCTCAAGTATAATCTGGTTGAAGGTGACATTCTCCAAGGTATCCAGGAATTCATGCAAAGGACTCATGTCAAGTTTCACCATCATTCCCAAACCAGCTTTGACACCAACTTTATCACCTGCCACATCATAGGCAACATTTGTCTCAACTACCTGTTCTGTGACAGTTCCCTGCCGATCACTGATTACTTGGTTAAAATGCCTCGATTGAATGGTATTGATTGGGTAAGCTGTTGATACCGTGTCCTCGTCGTAATGGTAATACATGGTAATACCTGTACCACCTCCAATAGCCAAAGATACGGATGTGTTTTGAGCTGGGTCACCTTTGATAACTATACCCGGAAAATACTCTCTAAAAGCGAAAATATCATCGAAGGCAGGGTCTTGAGAAGTAAGTTTACCAAAAAGCTCAGCAGCAAAATCAGGACTTAGGTCCATACTCACTTGATTGACAGTATCTGCTTGCAACAAGAAGGAACCTTCCGCCAGGGTAATGTTATCCTCGTAATCCAGGGCACTAAAACTGTAATAAGTGGTATCCTCAATGGCCTCTAACAACCTATGAACCTTGAATTCCTTTTCTTCTTCAAAATCATCCGCTATTAAGTCCACAATATTGAAGCTGAAAATAGCGGAGTCAAATATGGCATTGTCCTCGGGTAAAACACCTCCGGGATTAAAGGAAAGCCGACTATAGCCTATTGATTCGGTGGTACCGAATATGTCACTATGATCGCCTCCAACCACCAATCGGCTCTGATTTGTAGTATTGAAAGAGTCTTCCAGTACTAAAAAAGAAGAAAGGGGTATTTCTTCATAGAATACCCCTATCTGATTGGATCCGGGATCCAATACCAATCCAATTTCGGATGGGTCGGAACAAGCTCCGGCGAAAATAACAATTGAGCACAGTGCCCCGAGGAATTTAACCTGCAAGGTCTGTGTAGATATTGTAATAGCTTTCAAAAAGCTCGTCTTGTTCATCACTATTGATTTCAAACTGTTTTTCTTTAGATGATTCTTGTATCATGGCAGCAAGGCCTTCGGAAATGTCCTCACCCTTTACAACAACGTCAGCATATTCCATTCCCAATTTCACGAAGCCTTCATAGTCTTTGGACTTCAATGGGGCAAGAAGCGCGTCATCGATATCTACCATTTTAATTTTATCGAATAAGTCGTCCCCAAATTTATGACTAAATCCGTTATTATAAATAGCATATACCGATTTTGTTTCTTTGAAAAGAGGTTCATTCTTGTAAGTAGTTTTCAGATACAGCGGTATAAGGCTGGTCATCCAATCATTACAATGAACTACATCTGGTGCCCAACCTAATTTCTTAACGGTTTCCAGCACTCCTTTGCAGAAGAAAATGGCTCTTTCGTCATTGTCTTCATAAAATTTATTTTGCTTGTCAAAGAAAACGCTCTTTCTTTGAAAATAGTCTTCATTGTCTATAAAATAAACCTGTAATTTGGCATTGGGAATAGACGCAACTTTAATTATCAATGGTTTTTCCTCTTCACCTACTGATATATTGATACCTGAAAGCCTTACAACCTCATGCAACCTGTTCTTTCTTTCATTAATCAATCCGAATCTAGGTACCAAAATTCGGATTTCCATTCCTTTTTCCTGCATTGCTTGGGGCAGGGCTCTTACAAAATTAGCAACTTCAGAAGTTTGAAGAAATGGGTTAATTTCGCTTGCTACGTAAAGGATACGAAGTTTAGACATATCGTGTGTGTTTAATTTAGGGATATAACGGGACTACAAATTTACAAAAAAATCAGCAAATTCCATTGTTTTTATTCAGAATAATATACTTTTGCACCTATTTTCCTATTCCATTTCAAAACAGGCCTTGGAAATTCACGAAACGATACCTTCTGTAATACAGCACTTAAGGGCTTTAAAAAGCCCAGACAAGTCCTTTGGTCTTGTCCCTACTATGGGGGCATTGCATCAGGGTCATTTAGAATTGATCCGACAGTCCAAGAAGAAAACGGACCTCACTATTGTGTCCATTTTCGTAAACCCCATCCAATTTAACAACTCCGAGGACCTCCAAAAATACCCCAGGAACTTAAATGCTGACTTAGCCATCTTGAGAGAAGAGGGGGTGGACATCGTTTTCGTCCCTTCAGAAAGGGAAATTTATCCTGAACCAGTATTGATGAAGTTTGATTTCGGAACCATGGAGCAGGTATTAGAAGGCAGGTTCAGGCCTGGACACTTTAATGGCGTAGCCATAGTCGTTTCTAAGCTGTTTCATATTCTCAAACCCGACATTTCATTTTTCGGACAAAAAGACCTTCAACAAGTAACCATTATTCAAAAGATGGTCAGCGATCTTTCTTTTGACATTCAGGTGGAGGTTGTTCCTACCATTAGGGAGTTTGATGGCTTAGCCCTTTCTTCTAGAAACCAGAGGCTCAGTACCGAAGGTAGAAAAATTGCACCCATACTCTACAAGGCTTTAACTAAATGCAAGGATGAACTTTTAAGTGGGGGAGATTGGTTGAACATAAAAAACAATGCCATTAAAGAACTTCTCTCGCCTCTTGCCATAAGCCCAGAGTATCTGGAACTAGTAGAGGTAACTAATTTTACGCCCATCCAAAACCCAATACCGGGAAAACCGTACGCCATTTGTATAGCGGCACACATTGAACAGGTACGATTAATTGATAACATTATCATTCGTACTGCTCACATTTAACTAATGACATGCAAATTCAGTTATTAAAATCAAAAATTCACCGGGTAAAAATTACCCAGGCAGAACTTCATTATGTCGGCAGCATCACCATAGATGAGGCATTAATGGAAGCAGCTAATATTATTGAAAATGAAAAAGTTCAGATAGTTAACATTAACAATGGGGAACGACTTGAAACTTATGTTATTAAAGGAGAGCGCGACTCTGGTCAAATCTGTCTAAATGGACCAGCCGCTCGTAAAGCCCAAGTTGGAGATGTGGTCATCATCATTTCCTATGCAACAATGGATTTTGACGAAGCAAAAAAATACAAACCCACTATTGTTTTCCCAGATGAGCAAAACAAATTGATTTGAGCAATAAGTTAATAAACAGCCTTCAAGCTATTGTCCCTTTATTGGCGGCGCTTCTGATCTTTTATTATCTCTACAAGGATATTGAAAGCGAAGTAATTTTAGAAGCACTTAAGGGCACTGACATTTTTTGGTTTTCTGCTGCCATGTGTATCGGCCTGGTTGGTTTCTGGCTTAGGGCATGGAGATGGAAGAACTTAATTGCTACAAATGAATCCATGACTGTGAAAACAGTCCCGATTTTTTGGGCTTTAATGTTTGGCAATCTAGTGAATCTTATTTTCCCTAGAGCAGGAGAAGTGGCCAGGTGTGGTGCTGTGATTAAAACCTACCCGATTAAATTTGGTAAAATTTTCGGAACTGTCGTTTTGGAAAGAACCATAGACATGCTTTTCATGCTGTTTATTGTTGCCTTGGCCTTTGTACTTGAAGGAGGGATTTTCATCGAAATTATTGAAAATCTAATTTCCTTGGACACCATCAAAGGCTTCGTGGCAGAATACTTCTATTGGGCGTTGTTATTGTTTTTTGTGCTTTTCCTAATGGGACTATTGACTTATCTGAAATTTAAGAAGACTGCCTGGATAGGTAAACTTCGTCAGTTTGCACGACAATTTGTCAGTGGATTAGAAACCCTGATCCATATGGAAAACAAAGTAGGTTTTTGGGTTGCTACATTTTCAATTTGGATTATTTATTTTTTGATGATGTATTGGATGGCATTATCCATCCCTTCTACACACTCATTATCAGCCACTTCAGTATTGATGGTCTTGGTTATGGGCAGCATAGGGATGATCGCTCCGGTTCAGGGAGGCATAGGCACCTTTCACGCCATGGTCGCTTTTATTCTGCTTTACTATGGCGTATCAGAGGAGCAGGGCAAGATATTTGCAATATTGGTTCACACCTCTCAGATCATGATTGTTTTGATTCTGGGCGGGATTAGTTTTCTTTACCTTTTCAGAAAAAGGAGGGAAACCTTGAATGTGTAAAATCGTTTAGAAGAAATAATTAAGAAATAAAAAATAGAAAATGGGAATCATACTAATAGTAGTTGTTTTTGCAATTCTAGGCTATGTTGTCAGCAACAGGTTGAAGAAAAAGTTTAAGAAGTACTCACAGGTTTCTTTAAAAGCCAACCTATCCGGTAAAGAAGTTGCTGAGTTGATGTTGGCAGATCACAACATCCACAATGTAAAGGTCAATTGTGTTGAAGGGCAGTTATCTGACCACTACAATCCAATGAACAGCACAGTAAATCTTAGCACTGATGTATATTACGGAAGGAATGTTGCTGCTACAGCAGTGGCAGCTCATGAGTGCGGGCATGCGGTACAACATGCAAATTCATATGCATGGTTGAAACTAAGGTCAACCTTGGTACCTATTCAAAACATAAGTGGTAAAATCTTGAATGTTGTATTGATTGCTTCTCTTTTTGGGGGAATAGCCTTATTTGGCCTGCCTTACGAAGCCGTAGGCATGGTAGTAGTAGGAGCATATAGTATATTGACACTTTTCAGTGTCATAACGCTACCTGTGGAATTTGACGCCAGTAACCGGGCCTTGGCTTGGGTTAAACAGAGAAACGTAGTTACTCCTGATGAATACGGCATGTCAAAAGATGCATTAAAATGGGCCGCGATGACTTATGTTGTAGCAGCATTGGCATCAATGGCAACACTAGCCTATTATATGTTTGTCTTTTTTGGTAACAGAGATTAGGTAAAACAAACTTATTTTAATTATTTAAAGGGGCAGCGTTGCCCCTTTTTTAGTTTTTGGGTATATCTATTAAGGGTAAACCTGAAATGTTCAACATTTATTGATTTGAGTGATAATAAATTTGTAAGCCACCCTATAATTTAGGTGCAAATTTCAACACCCATTCCGAAAAAGAGCAGGTAATAAAAATTCGATTTATTGGTTACCCTGTCGCGAGCTTAAAGTAGTATTAATATTAATTCAGAAGTATGGATTTTGAACTGAACGAAGAACAACGGGCCATCAAAGAAGCGGCTTCAGACTTTGCCAAAACAGAACTTTTACCAAAAGTAATCGACAGGGACATCAAGGGTGAATTTCCAAAGGAATTGATTGCAAAGATGGCTGAAATGGGATTTATGGGAATGATGGTTCCCCCGGAATATGGAGGAGGTGGAATGGACACCCTTTCCTATGTGATTGCAATGGAGGAGATTTCTAAGGTAGATGCCTCAGCAGGTGTGATCATGTCGGTGAATAACTCTCTTGTTTGTTGGGGATTAGAGAAATATGGGACAAAAGCCCAAAAAGAGAAATACCTGACACCCCTGGCCTCTGGCAAACGCCTGGGTGCATTTGCATTGTCAGAACCAGAAGCTGGATCTGATGCCACCTCACAAAAAACAACAGCCGTTGATAAAGGCGACCATTACCTAATAAATGGGACAAAAAACTGGATAACCAATGGTTTTACAGCTGACTTTTACCTGGTGGTAGCACAAACCAATAAGGAGAAGGAACATCATGGCATATCAGTATTTATAGTAGAAAGAGATTGGGAAGGTTTTGACAGAGGAACAAAGGAAGACAAAATGGGCATTAGGGCTTCCGACACCTGTTCTTTGATGTTTACTGACATGAAGGTCCCCAAAGAAAACAGAATAGGTGAGGAAGGTTTTGGTTTCAAATTTGCCATGGAAACATTAAACGGTGGACGAATTGGCATCGCTGCCCAGGCGCTTGGGATTGCAGCTGGAGCATTGGAATTGTCCGTGAAATATGCCAAAGAAAGAAAAACTTTTGGGAAAGCTATCAGTGAGCATCAGGCCATACAATTTAAGCTGGCAGACATGGATACAGAAATAGAAGCTGCCCGTTTGCTCTGTTATAAAGCCGCCTTAAAAAAAGACAAAAACGAGTCCTATGTAAAATCGAGTGCAATTGCCAAATTGTATTCTTCAAAGGTAGCCATGGAAACCACAATTGAGGCGGTCCAAATTCATGGAGGTTATGGTTATGTGCGAGAATACCACGTTGAGCGAATGATGAGGGACGCTAAAATCACACAAATCTATGAAGGCACGTCAGAAATTCAAAAAATAATTATATCCAGAAAGCTTTTAAGCTAATTGTATAAGTAGTAGAAAATCGAAAATATATAGTAATTTTCAAATCGGAATTTAGTTTATTCTAATTTTTTATTTGAAATTGTCATAACAAATCAGAAAAAAAATATACTTTTACAAAAAATAACTCTAAATGCACTAATCATGGAATATTACAATAAGGTGATAGAGTCGGTTGGGGTAAGGTACGTTAAAGGAAACAACTTCAAAATTGAGCGACCTGTAACCATCACCGATTATACAGATTCTGAAAATACAGCCATCCTTCTTCACCGGGGATCGTTGAATTATGGTGAAGACCAGGAGTCTGTAAACGAAGGGGAAATTCTATTTATTCCAGCAGCTCGTCCGACCAGGGTATCCTTCGGTACAGTCACCAAAAGGAACGAGACCAACAATGATAATTTTTTAGAAAATAAAAAGAAATACCTTCAGACTATCAGCTTCAAAAATATAAAGAACTTGGAAGATGACTGCATCACTTCAGTCACTTTTGAAGCAAAGGTTTTCGACGTTGTTAATTTCTTTAACTCACTAGGCATACCAGCTTTCGTGATCAGGTTTAATGACCGGATAGCTTCAATTATTGAAGATGTGGTGAAGGAATCAGAACAAAATACCCCCGGTAAAGAAAGAGTGATAAAGCTCTATACCGAATTACTTGTGGTGGAATTGGTTCGTCACATCCTTAAAAACAGACTATTTGTAGAGGAATTATCTACCAACAGTACTTATTTCAAGGATCCCCGTTTGATAGACATGTTCAATTATATCAAGAAAAATATCGGTGGAGACCTGTCCAATAAAGTTTTGGCTAAGGTTGCCAATGTTTCTGAAGATTATGTTGGCCAATACTTTAAAATGCTAACCGGTATTAATCCTCAGGATTATATTGAATACCAAAGAATGGAAGCGGCAGTGGAATTATTAAGAACCACCAAAAAGAGTATTCGCGACATCGGCAAAGAGGTCGGATACAAAGATACTGCTTATTTCTGTAGAAGGTTTAAGATGATGTACGGTTTACCTGCAGGAAAAATGAGGCGAAGAGAATCGCTAATTAACGTTCAATGATGAATTATAAAATTTAATATATTGTAAAACCTCAGTGATTAAGCTGGGGTTTTTTTCTGCCCCATTTCCAATAACAAGTACATCCGCACCAGCCTTCCATGCATCTTTTGCTTGTTCCAGGGATTTTATCCCTCCTCCAACTAATAGCGGACATTTTACTTCCTTACTTACTGCTTTTATCATTTTTTTAGAGACTGGCAAACTTGCACCTGAGCCAGCATCTAGGTAAAACAAAGGCAATCCCAGAAAGTTGCCTGCCAAAGCTGTAGCCACTGCAATATCAGGCTTATTGTGAGGAATTGGGATCGTTTGGCTCATGTATTCTACGCTTGTACTCGCTCCTCCATTAATTAGCATGTATCCTACAGGTAAAACCTCTAGCTTACTTTTAGACAAAGTAGGTGCTGCCAATACATGCTGTCCGATCAATAATTCAGGATTTCTTCCAGATATAAGCGAAAGAAACAAGATAGCGTCCGCTTCTTCTGAAAGCTGCATGACACTACCGGGAAACAAAACAACCGGAACATTGCCTTTGGTTACTTCCTTTAACCTGCGCAAACATTGATCGAGTCGCTTGGTGTCTACCAAACTTCCGCCTACAAAAAAAAAGTCTATCAAAAGACCGTGGGAAAGTTGCTTAAGTAAGTCCAGCGAGGGCTGCTTGTCAATTTTCTCTGGATCTATCAATAAGGCAAGGCTCTTTATGCCTTTCTTATTTCTTTGCAAAAGCAATTCACGAAGTGCATTATTTCGACTCATCTTCGGTATCCACTGTGGCCATTAGACTGTCCATGAGTCTCGCTTTTCCAATGCCAACCAGCATCCAAAAAAGCCTACTCCTTAGATTACCGAAAAAGCTATAGCCTCTCTTCTTTGATTTTTTTTTATTTTTTGAGACCTTCTTTTTATTTTTCCCTCTTAAATGCTGTACTGAATATACGGCAAGTACACCACCAAGAATTGCCAAACCTCCAACCTTAAGGTATACCTTGGAATCCTGTTTGAGAAATTGGAGTTGTTTCTCCAAGGTTTGCTCTAATTCTTGTGACTGCTTTAACAAATCCTCTTTCATCATTCGTCTTTTCTACCTTTAAATAAGAAAACATACCTGTAAAGGGAATTTTTGAGTATCCTTTGGAAAGTCGTGGCATTCCTCAATAGAACCAACAACAAAAATATTATTAAATAAATACCTGTTAACAACAGGAAGCCAATTGAGGTACTTCCATATATTTCACTAAAATAAAAAGCCAGTGCAATACTACCAAAAAGCAAAATAAAAGAAGCAGATAAAACGATTAAAACAATGACTGCAACCCTTGCTACGACCGAACTTATTTGGTCGACAATTTCGGCTTTTATAATATTAACCCTTACTTCTATCAATTTTTTAATTGTAGTAATGATCTCATTCATATTGACATAGGGATTTTAATAACAAATTACAAATTGTATAAGTCAAGTTACTATAATTTACATCAAAAACCTTGCAAGAAAAGTTGACTTCCTGTAAAAACACTTATTCCAATCGGTTTACCCATAAATTTACAAAGAAAATTTATTTATGAAGAATTTATAATTTTCAAGCACCAGAACCGAAGTGTTAGGCGAATTGTTATACAATACATAAATCTCAGTACTTCCTGGGAATCAAAAAGAATTAATTAAGTAAATAAGAGATGAAAATAGAAATCTGGAGTGATGTTGTTTGCCCATTTTGCTACATAGGAAAGCGACGTTTTGAAAATGCATTGTCCAACTTCGATCAAAGAGACAAAACCGAAGTCATTTATCGTAGTTTTCAGTTAAACCCCGATATAAAAACAGACACCGATAAATCTGTGATTCAGTACCTTTCCGAAAGCAAAGGAGTTACCTTGGAAAAAGCCGGAGAGATGACCGAATATGTTACACAGCAAGCCGCCATTGAGGGCCTTGATTACCAAATGGACCATGCTGTAGTCGCCAATACTTTTAGAAGTCACAGGTTATTACAGCTTGCGCTGACGCAGGGACTACAATTGGAAACGAAAGAGCGTTTGCTTAAAGCGTACTTTATTGAGGGAAGAAATATCGACGATATACCCACATTAATTGAGTTATCCAATGAAATAGGGCTAAAAAATGTAGTGGAAACCTTAGATACTGACAATTATGCCGACGAAGTCAAAAGAGACATTCTGGAATCAAAACAGATCGGAATTCAAGGAGTCCCTTTCTTTGTCTTCAACCGTAAATATGGCATAAGTGGTGCTCAGGAATCTAAAGTATTTGCAGACGCAATCGAACAATCCTTTAAAGAATGGGAAGAAGCATCCCTTCAGTTTAAAGATTAAACAATTCCAATCCTGAGCTGAGACGTCTAAACTACAACAGAGATAAAGCGATGTGGGTACAGGTTAGCCAACTAAAGCGATACTAGAGACCAAAAAACCACACTATAGGATAACAAAACACACCTTGATCAGGTTGTTTTAAATCAATAGTTAAAGAAAAGTTAAACTATGCTTGTCAAAAGTAGCAAAAGGAAAAGTAAATCTTAAAAATTGGATCAATCCTTTCGCCTAAAGGTTTTACGGAGGATTCAATTTGATTTAAATTTATGGGAAAAAAGGTTGTAATAGTAGGTTCTGGCATCGCAGGTTTGGCAGCAGCTATCCGTTTGTCAATTAAAGGATATCAGGTAACCGTATTTGAGGCAAATTCATATCCTGGAGGGAAGTTGTCTGAAATTAATATGGAGGGTTATCGTTTTGATGCTGGCCCTTCCCTGTTTACCCTACCTGAACAAGTAGAAGAGTTATTTGAATTGGCGGATAAAAAAACGGAAGACTTTTTCCAATACAAAAGGCTTGAAATCAATTGTAATTATTTCTGGGAAGACGGCACTAAATTAAGCGCTCATGCCGACCTGGATAAATTCGCAAAAGAAGTGAAAACTCAACTTGGGGAACAACCTGAAAACATCAAAAAAGCCTTAAGAAAATCAGCCTATATCTACCGGCACCTCGCCCCCTTATTCATGCATAGGTCATTACACAAGTGGAGCACCTGGTTCAATAAAAAAGCATTGAGTTCCTACCTTAGAATGGGTAAGCTGGGGCTTTTCAAGACCATGAACCAGGCTAATTCTCAACAATTCAATCATCCCAAACTTGTCCAGTTGTTTAACAGATATGCCACTTACAATGGATCAAACCCTTACCAGACTCCAGCCACATTAAACATTATTCCACATCTGGAATTTAATAGGGGTGCTTATTTTCCGGTTAAAGGAATGCATGACATTACCCTCAGTCTTTTTAATCTTGCCAAGGAGCTTGGGGTCAACTTTCATTTTAATCAGCCGGTAGAAAAAATTCTCGTAAAGAATAATACAGCCAAGGGTGTAGAAGCAGGAGGGAAATCCTATTTTTCCGACTTTGTAATCAATAATATGGACATGGTAACTGCCTACAAAACCATTCTTAAGGAGGAAGCACAACCTAAAAGACTATTAAAACAACCCAAATCCAGCTCCGCCCTGATCTTCTATTGGGGAATAAAGAAACACTTTCCCGAACTAGACCTTCATAACATCCTTTTTAGCAATGATTATGAAAAGGAGTTTAAGGCCATTTTTGAGCAGAAAGACCTGTACGAAGACCCAACGGTATACATCAATATCACCTCTATACATAAAGAGAAGGATGCTCCTGAAGGCTGTATGAATTGGTTTACCATGATAAACGTACCCAATAACCAAGGTCAGGATTGGGATAAAATAAAAGCTAAAGCAAAGGAATTCATTGTCAGAAAAATTAACGCCACGCTTAATACAGATATCGAGTCATTAATCGTAGTGGAGCAAATCCTGGATCCCATAGGTATTGAGACCAAAACGTCCTCTGCCAATGGTGCTTTGTACGGAAACAGCTCCAATAACAAGTATGCTGCTTTTTTAAGGCATCCAAATTATAGCTCAAAAATAGACAAGCTGTATTTTTGTGGTGGAAGTGTCCATCCTGGAGGGGGAATTCCCTTGTGCCTGTTGTCTGCAAAAATCATGGCAGACATGATTCCCAATGCTTAGGAATCAACCAATACCTTATATGATTCATACAAGCCATACACCTCTCGTACATATCGAACCGTGACATGGCCTTTGGCATAGCCACTTTTTACCCAAGGGTCCCTATAAACTTCAGGTTTTGATTTCCTTTCCAGGTAATAGGCTACATTTTCCCATCTTTTATTGTCTTTCCCATATTTATAAGCCAATCGCCAGGCATCCTGCACGTGTCCATGCCCTACATTATAAGAAGCCAAAATAAACTTTATCCGCTCATTGTTGTCAGGTACTCGGTCAAGCCAAAACCCATCCAGGTATTTCAGATAATTTACTCCACCTCTAAGGCTTTCATTGGGGTTGTTTGGGTCATTGACGCCAAATCGCTGTAAGGTCACTGGCATAAGCTGAAGTAAACCTACAGCCCCAGCATAAGATACCGCAGAATGGTTAAAGCGACTTTCTTTATAAACCAGTGCTGCCAACAACCTCCAATCCCATCCCAATTGATCTGCACCATTTTTAATTATATCATCATAGGCGGATATTCTATCTCCCGACACTGACGAAAAGGCTGAGGAGGAGCGATGGTAACTGTTTTTCTTGTTTAAAAAATATTTATGGTACAAAATGGCCTTAAACCCTGTCCTGTCAATTCTTGCGATCCATTCATTAATTTTAGCTTCCAACTGAGGTGCATTTTTTCGTATTGCCCACGAAACAGGATTTGGCTGACTGACCATAAGTTTTACATCCAAAACATCGTTGTAAGTGGCATTTACCAACGCAATATCATTGTCTACTACCGTATAGTCAATTTCTTCCTTAATCACTTGATTAATAAGGTCTTCCAGGCTGGTATTTTTTTCTTCTATCGAGAGGGAAAGTGAAAGTGAATCACTGAGCCCCATAAGGCGCTCCTTGTATATGGTGCCTTTTTTAATAAATACCTTTTTATTTGAAAGCTGAGATAAACTGTCTACATGAGATTTATCTTTCCGCTGAACCACCACTGTTTCCATAGAACCGACAGGTTCAGTGAAAGCGGCAAACTTTTTTCGCGCTTCAGTTACTTCAAAGTTAATCGCTACTATATCTGCCTTGCCTTTATTCAATAAACGAAAGGCATCTTCCAAATCATGTCTTACGATTAACCTTAAGTTTACGCCTAACTGATAGGCCAGATTCCTGAGCAATTCAAACTCATAGCCCATCGTTCTGCCTCTATAGATATAGTAGCTGGTGGAAGAATTATCTACTACAGCGCGAATAAAACCTCTTTTTTTTATGGCATCAAAATCCAATTCTGCTGGAAACTCCCAGTATTTTGGTGCCACTTTTTCTTCTACCTTTTCCTTGCAAGCTGTCAGTGCAAAGGTAAAAAAGATCAATAAAAAGTAAGAAACATTGATTTTTGACATAGAGTGAGCACTCAGGTTGTGCTTTGGTCTACTCAATTATAGGCTTTTATCCTTAATATACCAAAATATGCCCCTCAAAATGTAAATGTTCAATAATGCAATTAACAATTGATTTTGTCATTACATACCCCTATTAGCAAAATAAATCTTACCCGAAAGCCGCATTAGTTCTATTTCATTTTCTTTAATCGTGTAAAGAGACTCTATCAATCTACTTTCTGCCTGAAGTCTACTCACCTGTGCATCTCTAAATTCCAGGTAATTGGTAATCCCCAAACGAAACCTATCCAAAGTGATATCTGAACTCTCCACAGCTACCTCATAGTTGATTCTTTCGATTTCCAAAAGTCGTTTACTATTTTCATAGGTATTGTAGGTTCGCTGTAAATCTGACAACATTTGATTTTGATATTGTTCCATCAAATGCTTTTGGTTATTGATCTGGATTTTGGCTGCCTGAATTCTGCGGTTTAGAGACAAACCACTAAATAAATTTAAACTTATGGTTGCGCCCAAGTTTATTCCTTGCTGCTGATTGCTCAATAAAAACCCTGCATCTGAATTTAAGGTATTGTCTATATAAGAGCCATTCAGTGTGATGGTAGGTAAACGCTGTGCCCTTAATTCTTTCAATTGCAGGTAGGCAACATTTTCCATTCTCTGAGTAGCCAAAAAGGTCTTGTTTTGATCAAATGCACTCTCCTTTAATTCCTCTATTGAAAGGGATTCTTTAATCAGGATGGTATCTTTCACTACAAACTGCTTATCAGGCCCAATGGCCAACAATTCGTTTAGGTTTACCCTTGAATTTTGAATCACCTGCTCTTGAGAAACCAGGGCCGTAAGATCTGCATTATAATCCACTTGGGCAGCTAGAAAATCTCTTTTGGATGCTCGACCAAATTCGTATTGCGCTTTTGCAATTTCCAGTCTTTCGTCAGACAATTTCAAAGTGTGCTCAAGCACTTCATATCTTTGCAGCTCCAATACCAGTCTATAATAGGTCGTCGCTATTGATGCTACCGTATTTTCTATCACCACTTTGGCTTCTAACTCAGTTACCTCCGCAAGCTTGCCCAATCGCTGCATGGCCACAACTGCATCTGCACGAAACCCATAAATGGCAACCAAACTATAATTATTATTTCTTGTTTGTGCATTGGGAATGATGCGTGGATTTTCCGGATCACTTACAAAAGACTGCTCTGTGTCTTCCTTTCTATAAATTCTGGTATTGTTTAGATCCAGCACGGGCATTAAGAGGCTTCCAGCCTGCTTTTTCTCGTTTTCAGCCAATAAGACCTGGTTGGTAGCTATTTTAACATCAAAATTGTTTTCTAAGCCAATCTCAACAGCCTTTTCGAAAGTTAAAGACTCTTCCTGCTGTGCGTACATCTTGCAGGAAATTACCATCACCAAACCTAGCAATAAAAATTCTTTCATATTAAACTCTTGCTAATCTTCCTTGTTTTGATGTTAAATATGTATAAATGCCTGGAATAATAAATAGGGTAAGCACTGTGGCCAGTAACATACCGCCCACTACGACCACTCCCATTGGCACCCTTCCTTCTGAGCCTGCTCCCAGTGCAAGTGCTATTGGCAAAATCCCCAAAATTGTAGACAAGCTGGTCATTAATATTGGCCTAAACCTGGCAGCTGCTGCTCCTTCAATAGCCTCTTCTATAGAAAATCCCTGAGCCTTGCGTTGATTGGCAAACTCCACGATCAAAATACCATTTTTAGTAACCAGGCCGATCAGCATAATGATACCTATTTGGCTGAAAACATTAAGGGTGAAATCAAATAACCACAAAGACAATAAGGCCCCAAAAATAGCCAAGGGAACCGTAAACATAATTGTTAGTGGATCCATAAAACTTTCAAACTGGGCTGATAAAACCAGGTAAATCAAAATCAATGCAAACACAAAGGCAAATACCAGACTACTGGAGCTGTCTCTGTATTCTTTTGAGAGCCCTGCCACATCAGTGGTATATGTCTCATCCAGAACCTCCGCGGCAATCCGATCCATTTCCGCCAAACCTGTACCTACCGTTTGACCAGGTGCCAAACCTGCCTGCACAGTTGCGCTCACAAATCTATTGTAACGATAAAGTTGAGGTGGGGTACTTCTTTCAGAGATACTTACCAGGTTATCCATTTGGATCAATTGTTCATTTTCACCTTTGACATAGAGCATTCTCAGGTTTATAGGTTCGTTTCTATCCTCCAACTGCATTTCCCCTACTACCTGATACTGCTTGCCATTCATGATAAAGTAATCAAACCGCTGGCCTGAATAACTGAGTTGAAGCGTTCTGGCGATCTCTTGCACAGAGACGCCTATGTTTCTTGCTTTTTCCCTATCAATCTCAATTTCTAATTCAGGTTTAGTAAATTTCAGGTTGACATCAGGAAAGGTAAATACAGGACTCTGTCCCATTCTTTCCATAAAAACCGGTATTACTTCTTTCAATTTCTCCAGCGTCTGGGATTGGATCACATACTGGATCGGCAAGCCGGCTCTTCTATCCCCAATCGATGGTTCTTGAGCGCCAAAGGCCCTCACAGCTGTTTTATTTTTTAAGTAGACCGATACTTCATCAAATATCTCTTGCTGGCTTCTGTTTCTTTCGGCCGCATCCTTCAAAATCACTCTTATAAATCCTGAATTGGTACTTGAGGTTCCAAAGGCTGGAGAGGTAACCGAGATCAAACCAGCTCTCTCCTCTTCAGGAATCATGGACGATAACTCCTCGGTCATTTCATCAATTATACGGTCCATATAACCAAAGGTGGCTCCTTCAGGCCCTGCCATATTGATTCTAATCTGTCCTCTATCTTCCAATGGAGCCAATTCTGAAGGGATCTCATTAAAAAGTAAATAAGTGCCAATTCCCATTACCCCAATTATTACAAAGGCCATCCACCTTACCTTCATAAAGGACTTTAGCGCATGTACGTAAACCTGATTTAACCACAAGAAAAAAGGCTCTGTCTTGGTGTAAAGCCAATTGTGCCGCTTCCTTCTTTTTAAAAGCTTGGAGCTAAGCATGGGCGTCATGGTAAGGGCAACAAAAGAAGAAATAATAACAGCTCCTGCTACCACTACACCAAACTCTCTAAAAAGCCTGCCTGTAGTTCCCGTAAGAAATATTACTGGCAAAAATACTGCGGCTAAGGCTACAGTGGTGGCAATTACAGCAAAGAAGATTTCCTCAGCCCCCTTCTCAGCTGCTGTTTCCGGATCTTCTCCATTTTCTATTTTGGTATAGATATTTTCTAAAACTACAATGGCATCATCCACCACCAAACCTATGGACAATACGATACCCAATAAGGTCAGCACATTGATAGAAAATCCTGCCATGTACATGATAAAAAAGACACCTATCAAACTTATCGGAATGGTAAGTACAGGAATAAAAGTAGTGCGCCAATCCCTAAGGAAAAGGAAAATAATAAGCACTACCAGTAAAAAAGCTACAAAAATAGTCTGCTGCACTTCACTGATAGAATTTCTAATGTACTTGGTGGTATCAAAACCTATGCCTAGCTCAATGTCTTCTGGAAGGTCTTTTTTGATGAATTCAAGGCGACGGTAAAATTCGTCTATGATCTCTATGCTATTCGAACCTGGCAAAGGCACCAAAGCCACTCCCACCATAGGGATACCATCTCTTTTTAGCACCGTCCTTTCATTTAGCGGTGCCAATTCAGCCCTTCCAATATCCTGAAAACGAACTACATTGTTGGATTCTTCTTTAATAATCAAGCGGTTGAACTCCTCAGGAGTACTCATCCGGCTTCTAGTTCTTACAGACAATTCAATGGATTCTCCTTCAATCCTCCCGGTAGGAAGCTCCACATTTTCGCTTTGAACCTTATTAAGAATATCCAAAGGCGTCACGCCATAGGAAGCCATTCTCAAGGGATCCATTCTCAAGCGCATTGCATACTCCTTCTCTCCCCAAATTCGTATCTCACTTACACCACTGATGGTTTGCAGTCGCTCCTTAAAAATATTGGTGGCGATATCAGAGAGCTCCAATAAAGTTCTTTCGTTGCTCTGAACATTTAAGAAAACTATGGGTTGCGTATCCGCATCTTGTTTGGAAACAATCGGAGGTTCTGTGTCTGGAGGAAGATTTCTTTGTGCCCTGGAAACTTTGTCCCGAACATCATTCGCCGCTGCTTCCATGTCAGCACCGATTTCAAATTCCACTGTTATACTGCTATTCCCATCATTACTTACTGATGACAATGACTTTATACCAGAAATGCCATTTATGGCTTCCTCCAGCGGTTCCGTAATTTGCGCCTCAATTACATCTGCATTGGCGCCAATATAAGCCGTTCTCACATTGACTACCGGGGGGTCTACACTAGGGAATTCACGAATACCCAAAAAGGATATCCCGATAATCCCGAATATCACTATGGTGATAGACATCACAATAGACAATACTGGCCTGCGAATACTGATGGTAGATAAACTTGACATATTGTGCTATCAGTTCGTTAAATTAACATCTACGGACATTCCATCCCTTGCTTGTAATACACCTGTGGTCAATACCAGTTCACCGGATTTGACCCCGTCCAATAACTGCACCCTTGTGTCGGTACGTTGTCCGATCACCACTTTTCTGGATTCTACTATACCGTTATTCGTAACAAAAACTTTATACCCTTCTAATTCCGGAACTACGGATTCAGAAGGAACAAGAATAGCATCTGTCACCTCATTCAATACCAAACGTACCCTGACAAACATTCCAGGTAGAAATTTCTTGTCTTTATTTGCACTTTTTGCTCGAATCTTAAGGGTACGGGTAGCAGCATCTATATTTGGCTCAATGGCATAAACTTTTCCTTCTGCTTCATCATTAGAGACATTGGAACGAAAGTAAATAATTGAGCCAGGCTTTATTTCATTGGAATAGCGCTCTGGGATAGAAAATTCAATTTTTATAGGATTGACATTGACAATAGTGGCAATCAGGTCTGTCGTTCCTATTACACTACCCTCTGATATCTGTCTAAAGCCCAATTCCCCATCAAAAGGGGCCTTGATAACCATCTTATTTAACTGGGCTTCAATCAAGCGCAAATCAGCAAGATTTGTATTGTACTGATTCAATACAATATCATACTCCTCCTGACTAATCGCCTCTTTTGTTAGTAATTGCTTTTGCCTGCTCTCCTGACTTTCATACAGTTTTTTGGTATAAACAAGCCTATCGAATTGAGCCTTTAACTCATCATCATTTAAATACAATAAAGGCGTACCTTTTTTTACAAATTCTCCTTCCTCAAAAGTGATTTTCTCTACAAGCCCTGCAACCTCTGGCCTCAGATTCACTATTTCATTGGGAATAAGTGAGCCGGTAATGTTCAAGCTGGTTTCCAAACGCTCTTCCTTCAATTCAATGGCCTCTACAGGAAGGTTTGTATTGACAGCTGGAGCAGCACTAGCGGTTGTGGTTTCACTTTTAGTGAGCGTATCCATCCTGGGATAAAAAAACATAAATCCTATTACCAATAGGATAATTACTATCAAAATGATTTTAGTTTGGTTTTTCATTCTGGAACTAGAGTATTGTTTTACCTATAAGTATGCTATAAAATGTAAATTCAATTGATGGCTGAACTGAATAATGAATTAAATCTTGTCAATAAAACATGGTAAAATATTATTGACCGCCCTAGCTGCTATTAATTGCAAATCTCAACAATTGTAAAGTTAAAGTAATCTAAATTTCAATACCAAAGAAACAATAAAATTTAAGAGGTAAAACTAAGCCATTAATGGCAGGTAACAGGAATTTTCATAGATTGGATAATTTTATTACAGGTTTCAAAAGATGGAATAACATTATCTTGAGCCCAATAATATATTTCAACCCAAAACACGCAATAGCCAATCTATCATTATAAAATCGCTTTAATTCCAGCATAGCTGCCCTATATTATTACCTCCATGCAGACTAATTTTCTTGTGTTTACAGCAATTCCAACTTACTTTAGTGAGGACAGGCTATCACCAATTCTAATGCTTAATCTTGGTTAAGATCGAGTAGGAAGCTAGGGATTATTTCCCTAGCTGTCCTCTCACACCACCGTGCGTACCGTTCGGTACACGGCGGTTCTTCAGTTTACAATCCGCGCCTTTAGGTAACAGTCAGCTAGAAAGACATATCCTGCAATTTGCAGACGTTTCTTTGTAATCGTGGTTGATAAGATAAAGCTCTTGGACGTATGCCAATGTCCTTTTCTTGTGTTCGCCCATTCATACGCCTTTGATTTCTTAACTCCGAGTTTGATGAGATTGGTTATTTTGGTTCTTATTCGTTTCCATTGTTTCCAAATCACCATCCGCAGGCGCCTGCGATACCATTCATCTATACCAAGTAGAATACTTTTCATATCTGCCATCTTAAAATAATTAATCCAACCCTTTATATATTGGGATAAGGATTTTTTCCGTCTTTCATTTCCCCATCCATTACTCCTTGATGTTAGCTCTTTTAATTTGGCTTTCAGCTTGGCGATACTTTTGGGGTGAACTCTTAATCTACATTCCCCTCTATATTTATAAAAGGAATATCCAAGAAATTTAACCCCTCGGATTGATGTAACCTGGCTCTTTTCACGATTGACTCTCAAGTATAGCTTGTTTTCTATGAAGTTTGTAATGCTCTCCATTACTCGTTTACTACCTCGCTTACTCTTACATAAAATCAAAAAGTCATCTGCATAACGTACAAAGTTATGTCCTCTATGCGCTAACTCTTTGTCCAGTTCATTGAGCATAATATTGCCCAATAATGGACTCAATGGCCCGCCCTGTGGAACTCCCTCTATGCTCGGCTCAAAGGCTTGACCTATTCGGATACCTCCAGTTAGATAACGATGTATCAATGATACAACTCGATTATCTTTTACTGTTCGTGAGAGTATTTCTATCAGCTTGCTATGGTTAACTGTGTCAAAGAACTTTTCCAAGTCCATATCTACAGCGTAATTATAACCTTCTGTTATGTACCCCTTACACTTTTTCAGTGCTTGATGTGCATTGCGTTTTGGCCTGAACCCATAACTATGAGCCGAAAATTGGGGTTCGTAAAGTTTACTTAATTCTTGGGATATGGCTTGCTGGATTACTCTATCCACTACCGTGGGAATACCCAGTTTTCGCTTATTCCAATTGTCTTTTGGTATCTCTACTCTGCGTACCGCATTGGGGCGGTATTTACCATTCAGTATATTCTCTATCAGACTATCTTTATGTTGAACCAGATAATCGCTAAGCGATTCGACTTCCATCTTGTCAACTCCTGCCGAACCATTATTTCGCTGTACCTTCCGGTAGGCTAAATTTAGGTTTGTTGGAGATAGTATCATTTCTAATAAATCATATCCTGTTTCAGTTGGATTGTTGATGAGGTTGTTTTCGGTTATCCACATGAAAGTCTGCCCTCCAACATATCCTTCGGATTCCGTCCTATTCTTTTGTTTAGAGGTCTTTGATTTACCAAAGATTTTCTGCCCTCTTCCTTTCATTAGGTAACTCTCATTTACTACACATCTAATAAAGTTCAGCCCTTCCTAAATATAGTCGATACTTAGTACTATGGCTTCTGCTGACCTCTGATAGCTACTGTTGTCCGTGTTTCATACTTCGTTTCAACACGTCTATCAGATCTCCCGTGGTAAGATAATTCACTTTCACTCCATGTCCCCGCCATATATACATCCCGCTGTCTGTGTGATCTTTGGACTTCGACTTGTTTGGTAGTCTCATCCCAACGGTTATGCCTGATATGATTCGTGTTCCTCAGGGCAGAGTTTTGCTTCCAACTTCCTTCAGATTCCACCTCACAATGGACACCCTTGTCTTCAGCTAATGGTTGGTGATCACAAACCCCCATAGTGATCTTTCATCACCTAGTTAATTACCATGCACGGCACACCAAAAAAAAAGGCCGCCCTAATCGGCGGCCTTTCTTAAAAAATAAAATTTACAAAATCCTTAAAATAAATACCTCAAACCTACCTGCATGCTCCAGGTCGTTCCAAAACCACTGGCATTACGGAAAGGCGTCATTGGAAGGCTTCCTGAAATGGTATTGAGGTTAACGTCAGGCGTTGGACTAACAGATCCAGCTCGTGAAAGCAGGTTCTCAGCACCATTTAAATTGTCCTGAACCCCCCAGTCGCTATTCAATAGGTTTCCTAAATTAACAATATCCACACTCAGTTGAACGGTATTTTTCACCTTACCAAATGTTTGAGAAACATCCTGCAATACCCTGATGTCAAAACGATTTAGCCAAGGATTAAGGAAAGCATTTCTAGGTAAATAATCCCCTCTATATTTGCTCAATCCATTCTCCTCCACATAAGCATCAAAAGCAGCTCTTTGCTCTTCAGCGGTATAGACTACTTCGTCGTCCTCCATAATATCAACAAAATTCATGGTAGAAGAACTTTCAGGAAGATAAATCAGGTCTCCTGTAATGCCGTCTCCATTCAAGTCATTGCTATACACATAAGAGTACCTTCCCTGATGGGCACCATTGTAGTACATACCGATAGTAGTCGCCAATGAATTGCCATATTCAATTCTGTAACTCACGCTTCCTACTACCCTATGAGGGATGGCGAAATTTGAGATGTGTAACATTTGGTCATTCGGACTATTGATGGTTGGACTTGCGCCCCATGCAGAACTTGCATTAGACCCATCGTTTGCAGTCACATCCTTTGCGGAAGAGTAAGTATAGTACAAAGATGCACTTAAGCCTCTGTGATAAGGAACTGACAGGCCTACGGTTCCACTAAAGCTTCTTCCTTTAACATTGGTATTGGAAAGCACGGTGGCGCTATTACCGCCCATCACACTGTTATAAGCTGTGCTTTGGCCAGGAAGGAATATTTCACGGGTATCACCATAATCTCCCGGAGCATTGCTTGCGCCATAATTCATGGTATTGTTAGACCTGATACGATTGGCTCCATATTGGAACACCGCATTGATGTCCTTGGTATACAAGAAATCTGATGTCAACACCAATGGTGTATTTGGGATTTGATAATCCAGTCCAAAACTAGATCTCCAAACCATTGGCATTTTAAAATCTGGGTCAACCAAAGCAAAAGAACCTGGAGCTCCTTCTGTAGGGGAAGAAATAAATACATCTTCAGCACCTTCAGGAACATTTTCCACATAATAATAACGTTCTGGTTGGAAAGATATATTATCAATCCACCCTTCCACTTGTTCATAACTACCTGGCTCCACGTTGTTTTGAATAACTCCAGCATTGGTAGGCATATTGGTCAACCAAACAAAAGGAATTCTTCCTGAGAATACACCAGTACCTCCTCTTAAAGTAAGCGAACGGTCACCAAATACATCATAATTAAAACCAAAACGTGGTGAAACCATCAATTTTGACGTTGGCCACTTTCCTGAATCGTAATTGGTAGGCATTCCAAACTGATTTGTCAAAGTAATCTCATTGATGGAGGGATTGGCCGTTAACTCATTAAGGTATATCGGAAGTTCTGCACGAAGACCGAAAGTAATGCTAAGGTCATTGTTTACTGCATATTTGTCCTGAGCATAAAGCGAGGCCAAACCAAAATTAACCGTTGAATAGGTATCTTTTCCTGCATATGGATAAGTCAACCCAAACATGGTAGGGGCAACTTCATTTGCTGTACCTGTGGAGAGGAAATCAGCAACGGATGCATACCGATAATAAGAGGTTCCCATTCTGGTATAACTATTTCCAAAATTCTGAAGTTCAAATGCAGCACCCATTGTAATGTTATGCTTGCCTTCTACATAGTTCAGGTTATTGATGATGGAATAGTTATTATTGAGAACATCGTTATTATAGGTAAATAACTCGGTACCAAAGGATATATAATTCATAGAACCTTTGTTCTGCACCATATTTCCTTCATCGTCCGCTATCAATCCACCACCGTCCCAGATGTCAACAAATGGGAAAAGTTGATCAGATGGAGATGTTCTTTTGTCCTGAATTTTTGAATAGGTTGCCAATAACTGATTTGACCAGCTAGAACTAATATAACTGTTCAACTCTGCGGTGATGGACCTTACTGAATTTTCAAACCCATAATTTCCATTCTCAAAAGTAATGGCATTCTGGCTAACCCTTGCGCCGTTTGGCCATGGAGCTCTTGGCCGAGGACCTGATGTGGCATTGGCAAGTTGATTGGAGGTACCAATCACCTGGTTGTAACGTACTGCGAGCTTATTCTTATCGTTGATGTTCCAATCTATTCTTGCCAATAACTTGGTGCTTGATTGTTCTGCTTCATTGGCATACCCTTCATATCTTCCTGGGTCGTATCCCCATTGATTGATCAGGTGATTTTGAACCGCCTCTAGATCTGAACGTGTAGGTCGGGCGATATTGTTTTCAGGATCTGCAATACCATCTTCTGAAGGTCTCCAAAGGTTAACACCAGAGGCATTTGCCCCCGATTGGATCTCACGTTCAGCGTTTACAAAGAAAAACAATTTGTTTTTAATGATAGGTCCACCCAATCTAAATCCAAAATTATTGGTTGCCGCATCCACGGATTCCAATTCATTGTCTCCAATCTTCCTGCCTTGAAGGGATTGATTTTTTAGGAAATAATAGGCAGAACCTTCGAAGGTATTGGTACCACTTCTGGTTACAGCATTAATTCCCGCTCCTGTAAACCCACTTTGGAGTACATCATAGGGAGCAATATTCACCGTAATTTCTTCGATGGCATCTAGAGAAATCGGTTGAGAATTTCCTCCTGGAAGGGGATCTCCACTTAGTCCAAACCCATTGTTGAAATTGGCTCCATCAATTTGGAGGTTATTGTACCTGGCATCTCTTCCTGCGAAAGAATTACCACTTGCCTGCGGGGTCAATCTGGTAAATTCAAGTACACTCCTATTGATTTGTGGAAGGTTTTTCAATTGCTCATTCGAAATATTAGTAGCAGTACCTGTCCTGTTGGAGGTAAAGTCTGAACTTCTGTCCCCCTCCACTACAAATTCTGTCAGCTCAGTGTCACCATCTGACAACGCTGCATTGAGACTATAGACTTCACCCAACCTCAATATTATTCCTGTGAAAACCTGAGATTCAAAACCCAGATAATTAATTTCAATGGAATACGGTCCCCCAACTCTTAAATTGGGTAAATTAAATCTACCGTCTAAATTGGTAACAGCACCATACACAGAACCTGAAGGTTCATGCGTGGCTTTTACGGTTGCACCTATCAGTGCTTCCCCCTCATTGTCCAAAACAGATCCTTGAACGGAACTGGTAGTGACTTGCCCATAACTGCTTCCAACGGCTAGAAACATTAAGAGCAAAACAAGCATTTTCTTTTGTAACAGTTGCCTCATTTTCAAATATTTAATAGGTAAAAATAAATAATAGAATCACAAATTGGGTTGGCTATAACGGGTACAAATGTAAACTTTTAATGGTGCTAAAATTTTAGCAAAACATTAAGTTTTCAATTCAAACAGCAAAATTAATTAACAAATCCCTAACATTAGAATTTAGAAGGAAATTTTTTTATTCTATTAACACTCTGGGTAGAAAAAAATTAAAAATTGTTTTTTCAAAAATGGCTTTATGATTGTTCCAAGAAAGTCACTTCTCCATTTCTGGTATTGAAAGAACAATAAGTGGTTAGCTTAATTGCCTTTTGATACAAAAGCTACTCCCACATAAAACTGTGTCGGTTTTAAATGATTTTTTTCATATAAACTCATTATCTTGAACTTTCAACCAGAAATAGGTTTGCTGTTTTACCCAAAACTGATATTATTTCAAACACATTTAATTCGTTGGGAATATAGACCACTTCATAGAAACCCTATGGATTAAATTTCTAAACCACTTAATTTACGTTTAATTTCAATACTAACTACGTAAGTCCCTGATTGGTTCGAATTTAAGCTGAAATTAAAAATACTGAAACTTTACGAAATGCGCAAAAAAGAAATCCTTTGGTTGTATATATTCCTGTTTGCAGCACTAGCAGATATAGCGATGATTGTTAATACGGAAATCCAATACAGGTATTTCACCAAACCTCTGATAATGATCTCTTTATTGTTCTATTTTTTACAGAGCACAAAATTAATCAAAGGCAGTTTATTGAGAACAACTGTGTCAGTAGCCCTATTTTCATCTTTTTTGGGAGATGTTCTCCTTCTGAAGGAGAGTTTATTTCTATTCGGATTAGGTGCCTTCTTTATGACCCATGTATGCTATATCGTGGCTTTCAAACTGACCCAAAATCACACTTTTAATCCCTTTAAAGTGAATTTTATAAAAATGTTTGTTTATAATCTTCCACTATACATTGTTGCTGCGCTTATTTATTTTCTGATTCACTCTCAATTAAACGAGTTAAAAATACCAGTAATTATATATACAATGGCCATTGTCATGATGGTGACAATGGCCAGAGAAAGATATGGAAGAACCAATACATCCAGCTTTTGGCAGCTTTTCATTGGTGCTATTCTGTTCTTTATATCAGATAGTCTGTTGGCATTGGATCGATTTTTTTATCCCATTGTGGACGGCGACCTATTAATTATGAGCACCTATATTCTGGGACAATTACTTATCATCATGGGGATAAGAAGTCATCTTGTACATGTCAAGTAAATCGTCAGCGAACAAACAATTATTCTTTTCCTTTTTCTTCTTTGATATCTAAGGACAATTCAACCAATTGCTCTGCAGATATGCTACTTGGAGAGTTGATCATCACATCTCTTCCTGCATTATTTTTAGGGAAGGCGATATAGTCTCTGATAGAATCTGTTCCACCAAAAATGGCACATAACCTGTCAAAACCAAAAGCAATCCCACCATGTGGGGGTGCTCCGTATTCGAATGCTTCCATTAGAAAGCCGAATTGAGATTGTGCATCTTCATCGCTAAACCCAAGGTGTTTGAACATCAACTGTTGGGTCTCTTTGTCATGAATCCTAATGGAACCACCACCAATTTCAACACCGTTGATAACCAAATCATAGGCATTGGCGCGAACTTTTCCAGGATCCTGGTCCAGCAATTCCATGTCTTCTTTTTTAGGAGAAGTGAAAGGATGGTGCATGGCATGATACCTGGAGGTTTCCTCATCCCACTCAAGTAATGGAAAATCCAGTACCCATAAAGGCCTGTAAACTGATTTATCTCTCAGCCCCAATTCATCTCCCATTTTCAGCCTTAATTCAGACATTTGTTTTCTGGTCCCTTTTTCATCTCCAGAAAGCAATAGTATTAAGTCACCTGCAGTAGCACCGGCTTTTTCAGCCCAGGCTTTCAGGTCCTCCTGGCTATAAAATTTATCAACAGTGGATTTGAATGAACCATCCGTATTGCATTTTACATAAACCAATCCTTTGGCACCTATCTGAGGCCTTCTCACCCAATTGGTAAGTGCATCCAGCTGTTTTCTTGTGTATTCAGCAGCTCCTTTGGCATTGATGCCAAGTATCAGTTCAGCATCATCAAAAATACTGAAACCTTTTCCTTGAACTAAGTCGTTGAGTTCGACAAAAGGCATTCCGAATCGAATGTCCGGTTTGTCATTGCCATATAAACGCATCGCCTCATCATAGGTCATGCGTTCGATATTCCCCAAGTCCATCCCTTTTACTTCTTTAAAAAGGTGGCGCGTAAGTCCTTCAAATACTTCCAAAATATCCTCTTGGTCTACAAAGGACATTTCACAATCTATTTGCGTAAACTCAGGTTGCCTGTCGGCTCTAAGGTCTTCATCCCGAAAGCACTTCACAATTTGAAAATAGCGATCAAAACCACTGACCATCAAAAGTTGTTTAAAGGTCTGTGGAGATTGTGGTAAAGCATAAAACTCTCCTGCATGCACCCGGCTAGGAACCACAAAGTCTCTTGCACCTTCCGGTGTAGATTTGATCAACACAGGTGTTTCTACCTCAATAAATTCATTTCGATCCATGTATTTCCTGGTTTCCTGCATCATGCGATGCCTGAGTTGGAGTTTCTCTCTTACTACACTCCTTCTCAAGTCCAGGTACCGGTATTTCATTCTCAATTCCTCCCCTCCATCAGTTTCATCTTCGATGATAAAAGGAGGCACCTTGGCCTTGTTCAATATATTTAACCCACTCACGCGGATCTCAATCTCGCCAGTCGGGATTTTTTTGTTTTTAGAAGTTCGTTCAATCACGGCACCTTCTGCCTGAATGACAAATTCACGTCCTAAGGATGTTGCTGTTTTTAATAGTTCGGGAGCTACTTCTCCTTCTTCAAAAATCAGTTGGGTAATTCCATATCGGTCCCTTAAGTCTACCCATACCAATCCTCCCTTATTCCTTACCCTCTGCACCCATCCGGAAAGTTTCACTTTTTTATCCAAATCCTCCAGACGGAGTTCTCCACAAGTATGTGTTCTAAGCATTGAATTAGATTTTTTATTTGCAAATAATCGCCAAAGATAATGATTCAGTCCTGAGATTGCTATTTTTAAGCCTAAGATAAAGCAATACATTCAAGGTTATTGACGTTTATCCTAAGAAATACAATGTAATTGTTGCAGGAAAAAAACGTATATTCGCATGGTCTGCTAAATTTCTATTGTAAGAAATCAAGACACCCAACTTAAATTAGCCAACAAAATATTATTTATCCTAGATTTTATGAAAAAATATTGGACTTACGGAGGATTACTATTCATTATCTGCATCACTTTCTGGATTTTCCGCGGAAATGACTCTCTCGTCCAGGAAAATGATTCTCTGGAAATAGAAGCCACAAAAATAGCCCCTGTAGAAGAAAACTTACTATATGGTATAAATGTAGATGATTTGGACATTGTGGAAGGAGTTGTAGAACGCAACCAAACCTTGTCTACCTTGCTTGCTCCCTTCAATGTACCCTACCGAATTATTGATGAAATTGCAAAAAAGTCCAAATCCATTTTCGATGTCAAAAAAATAGCTTTCAATAAAAAATATACCGTCCTGACACCAAAAGATTCAACACAGGCGCAATTTTTTATTTACGAACCAAACAGAACTGAATTTGTTGTCTTTAATCTTGGTCAACCGGCTATTTACAAAGAAAACAAGCCAATGGAAATCAATAATAGGGAAATAGGAGGCACTATTTCTTCCTCCTTATATGTCAACATGACTGAGCTAGGCTTAACTCCAGATCTTATTGATCAATTTGCTGACTTATATGGCTGGGTAGTAGATTTTCAAAGATTGCAAAAAGACGATAAATTCAAAGTCATTTTTAAAGAGCAAGTTGTAGAAGATCAAATTGTTGGCATTGAAGACATAGAAGCAGCTTACTTTGAGCATATGGGCCAGGTATATCATGCCATCCCTTTCGAACAAAATGGAATAATTTCTTATTTTGATGAAAAGGGCAACAGCCTCAAAAAAGCTTTTCTAAGGGATCCTTTGAAATTCTCAAGGATAAGTTCACGATACAGTCTAAGCAGGTTTCACCCCGTTCAAAAAAGGTACAAAGCCCATTTAGGAACTGACTATGCCGCCCCTAGAGGGACCGAAATTCGTGCAGTAGGTGATGGCACCGTTCTGGAAGCTACATACAGAGGGGGAAATGGGAATTTTGTTAAAATCAGACACAATGGTACCTATACCACCCAATACCTTCACATGTCCAAAATAGGAAGCGGTATTAAAAAAGGCACGCGAGTAAAACAAGGTCAGGTAATAGGCTATGTCGGTAGTACTGGTTTGGCGACTGGCCCGCATCTTTGCTTCAGGTTTTGGAAACATGGCAAACAAGTGGACTGGCTTAGGGAAGAAATCCCCCCTGCAGAGCCAATAGAAGAAACCAACAAACTTGCTTTTGAACAAGTAAAAAGGGACATTGTTAACAAACTATCAAAAATTCAATATACTGAAGTTGTCCCATTGCTAACAAGCAATTAAACCATAATAGCAAATCAAAAAAATAAAAACTATTTTCATAATAGGACCACTGATTTGTAATAAATATTTCATTGTTTGATATACTAAATTTTCAAAATTTATTTTTGGTATTGTAAATGAAACCCCGGGTATTCTTAATTAACAATTATTCAATGGAGCGGGCTTATTCCCTATGGGCAAAGGGGCAAAGTGGCAGCCACCATGTTTGGGGTAAGGTAGAACTGGATCGACGCGGAAAAGTTGACATGAAGGTGTTTCCTCACGAGAAATATCCGCTTCTAAATAAAGTGGGGAGAATTTTCGGTATAGGTCATCTGGACCAGCAAATCAGAATTTTATTTAATCTTCGCAATTTTGACATTTTATATTCACCCTATTCAAAATCAAATACAAAATTATTGCTTTTTTTAAAGGCTTTAGGTTTATTTAAAAAGCCTATCGTCGTCACTATTCATCAGCCTTTCTGGAAAGGGGGAAATGAGAATAAATTTATTCGGTCCTATTCCAGGTTTTACATTTTAAATTATACAGCGGCCATATTTTTGAGTGAAACTCTCCTGGATAAAACCATCAAGCTGTTAAAAATACCAGAGAAAGACTACAAAAATAAATTCAGTCTGGCGCAATGGGGTCCTGACACGACTTATTATGAACGCTATTGTGTAAAGCGTAAATCATTTGAAGAATGTGACTTCTTTATGAGTGCGGGACATACCGATAGAGATTTTGAAACACTTATAGAAGCTTTTCGTGGACTTGACTATAAATTGAAAATATTTTGCACGCCAAAATCAATTCCCAAAACTATAGATATTCCTCCCAATGTTGAATTAAACTGGGAGGTAACCTTGTCCTTCGATCTTATCCCTTATTACCAACAATCAATTGCTATATTGATTCCACTGAAATATCCAATGTATAAAGAAGGCTGCCAGGGAATGACCAGTCTCCAGGATGTAGTTTCCTTTGGAAAGCCATTGATAATGACAAGGAATCCTTGTTTAAATTTAGATGTGGAAAAGGAAGGAATAGGCTATTATGTAGACATGTACGATATCGAGGGATGGAGGGACAAATTAAAAATACTGAAAGAGGATAAAGATGTTTGGCTTAAAATGAGCAATAATTCCCAATTAACTTTTAAGGAAACATTTAATTCAGACATTTTCGCAGCCCAATTAGAAAAGGTGCTGCTATCCGTATATAAGGGCAAGAAAGATTAACAGTCTGTGCATTGTCTAATAAATATTAGGTTTAATTTTTTATTTCAATATATGAAGGCAGTAATTTTAGCAGGAGGTTTCGGGACTCGCATAAGTGAAGAAAGCTCCATCCGCCCAAAACCAATGGTAAAAATTGGACAAAAACCCATTCTTTGGCACATCATGAAGATCTATTCCTATTACGGGATAAATGAATTCATAATATGTTGCGGGTACAAGGGGGAGATCATAAAGGAGTATTTTTCGAATTATCACCTTCTAAACTCCGATTTCACTATTGACTTAAGCACCAATCAAATTAAGGTGCATAATGCCAAGTCAGAGCCATGGAAAATAACCCTTGTGGATACAGGTCTTGACACAATGACAGGAGGAAGGTTAAAGAAAGTAAAAGAATATATCGGAAATGAGACCTTTTGCATGACCTATGGAGATGGCGTTTCTGATGTAAATATTCAAGATGCCATCGCCTACCATAAGAAAGAAGGTGCAATGGCCACTTTAACAGCTGTAAAACAACCAGGAAGATTTGGTGCATTCATTCTTTCGTCCAAAGATGCCAGAATTGAAAATTTTAGAGAAAAACCTCAAGGAGATGGCAATGAAGGTGCCATGATCAATGGCGGATTTTTTGTGCTAGAGCCTGAAGTTCTGGATTTGATAGAAAATGATCAAACCGTTTGGGAAAGAGAACCACTTGAGGAACTGGCAACTAAAAGGGAACTGGCAGCCTATGTACACCATGGATTTTGGCAGGCCATGGATTCCCTTCGGGACAAAAATTATCTCGAAGAATTATGGAACACTCAAAATGCCCCATGGAAAGTTTGGTAAAATAGACCTTAAAAAATTTCAAACATGAAAATTCTCATCACCGGAAATATGGGCTATATAGGCCCCATTTTAGTCAATCATCTAAAAAAAGTTTATCCAGACAGCACCATTATAGGATTCGACATTGGTTTTTTTGCCCAGTGTATTACCAGCAATGGTGCCTTTCCTGAAGTGAATGTTGACCAACAGTTTTTTGGTGATGTTCGAAATTTCCCGGAAAAGTTATTAGAAGGGGTAGATGCCATCATAAATCTCGCCGCTATATCCAATGACCCCATGGGTAAAAAGTTTGAAGAAATTACCTTGGACATCAATTACCGGTCTTGCATCAATTTAGCGAAAATGGCAAAAAAAGCAGGCGTTAGCCATTTTGTTTTTGCCTCAAGTTGCAGCATGTATGGGGCGGCTGACGATTTTCCTAAAACCGAAGAAGCTACACTGAACCCTCTGACTGCTTACGCTAGATCCAAGGTACTTTCAGAAAATGATCTTCAAGGACTGGCAAGTGATGATTTTATCGTAACCTGTTTACGCTTTTCTACTGCCTGTGGCTTTAGCCCAAGACTAAGATTAGACCTGGTTTTAAACGACTTTGTAGCTGGGGCAATAACGGCTGGAGAAATTTCTATCCTGAGTGATGGCACTCCATGGAGGGCCATGGTCCATGTCAGGGATATGTCCCGGGCAATAGAATGGGCTTCCATTCGGGAATTTTCTAATGGGGGATCATTCACGGCTGTGAACATTGGTACAAATATATGGAACCATCAAGTGAAGACCATGGCACTCGCGGTACAACAATTGATTCCAGACATAAATGTAACAATCAACAAGGATGCTCCCTCAGACAAACGTTCTTACAAAGTAAATTTTGAAAAGTTTGAGAAAATGGCTCCTGATCACCAACCACAATATAATCTGGAAAAAACCATCAAGGACCTGGAATTGGGATTAAAAACCATTGGTTTCACCAATACGAATTTTAGAAATTCTAACCTTATACGGTTAAAGGTTTTAAATGATTTTCAGGAGCAAGGGCTTCTTAATGAAACCCTAAACTGGACAAAAAAGTCCTTACAATAAAAACCTTTAAAAATGGCTAAGAATGGTAATACTCTTAGCCATTTATATATAGTTAAATCTCCAACCCGATTTCTACAGGTTAAAGAAATACTCGTTTTGTTCCTTCCTTAAGCGATCACTTAACCTGCCTTCTGGCACCACTACATCATTATAGGTCAACACCTGGTCTTTAGGTATATCCTTGGTGAGAACACAATCCACTGCCAATCCCAAAGGTAACAAGTGCTGCTCCATAGAAGTAGTCATATTTTCGCACAACCCATAGGTCATGTAGTGCCCTATTCCATCAAGGGTTTCGCCTTTTTTCAGGTCTCTTTTAGCAGTAGTCACCACATCTACCATTGGTTTTTCAGGGGCTATGGCTGCGTCTTGAAACAACACTGCCCTGGCCACAGTAATGGGCACCTCAAAGTGGCACAAATGGTATGGGTTATAAAAACAATACAAAGGTCCTTCGCCTACCTTGTATAAATTGAGGTAATGCTTTTGAATCGGATTATCCATTGTGCCAAGAACAAAAACGCCTGGTCCTGGACTTGCTCCAACGATATAATCTACTACTCCATCCCCTTCTAAAAGGTCTTCCAGCGGATATTCCTCAAGACAATCTTTAATGTGTTTCCCCATCTCAACGGTAGGTCCATGCATTCCTCTTTTGGCCACATGCATTCCAGTAGCATTGGCAATAATCGCCTGCTCAAATGAAATCTTACTGCCATCGGCAAATGAGGTAACCATAGCTGGATTTTGCTTCCATTTTTTAGCAAAACCTTCCTGGGTAGTGGGGTTTCTGTAAGGATCATGAAGTCCTTTTATATTGCCACAAAGCACAGGTTTTAAACCAATTTGTTTGACAAAACGATAAAGATTGAGCGTTACCCCAGGCTGATCTCCATCAGCATTGGTAAAGACGACCCCTTTTTTGTCAGCATGTACCTTTAATATTGGACCAATAGTCCCATCTGTTTCAGCATTCATCATTATGATATGCTTCCCATTTTCTATACTTTCTAGGGCAATTCGGGCACCCAAATCCACTGCACCTGTCACCTCTATCACCGCATCAATTCCTTCAGCTTGGCAAATCAGGAAGGGATCTGTAGTCACAGCCTTACCTCCTTCTTTGATTACCTTATTCAAATCCTGAAGACTGCTCACTTCCGTAGGGTGTTCATGACCAGCTTTTTGGTAAACATCTATTGCTTTTGACAGGGTTCTGTTGGCGATAACCACCAACTCCATGCCTTGGGTATACAATTCCATTTGAATGGCTATTCCTTGAGCCATAAACCCCGCTCCAACCATTCCTACCCTTACAGGCTTACCTTCTTCTTGCCTTTTTTGGAGCGCTGTGTCTATTATTATCATGATATTGATTTAAGAATTGAAATAAGGATGCGTATTGTCTTTTTCTGAAATAACGGCGATATCAATCGGCCATTGAATATTAATTTTTGGGTCATCCCACTTGATCCCTTTCTCAGCACCGGGCGCATAAAATTCAGAAACCATGTATTGAATAGCGGTATTGTCCGCTAATGTAATAAATCCATGCGCAAAATCTCTTGGCACATAGAGCATCCTGTTATTGGATTCAGAAAGTTCTACACCTGTCCATTTTAAATAGGTGGGGGAATCCTTTCTTAAGTCTACAATAATATCATAGATAGCGCCTGCCGTGCATTTGACTAGTTTTGTTTCTTCATAAGGTGATACCTGATAGTGCATCCCTCTAAGTGTACCTTTCTTAGGATTGAAAGACATATTGGCTTGTGCAATATTCGGTTCGAGTCCTATCTTTTCAAATTCATGTTTACAAAATGTCCTTGCAAAATAGCCCCTATCATCTTCTATTTTATTTATATCAACAATATAGGCACCTTCTAATTCAGTCTCTGTAAAAATCATTCGGCTAATAATTAACGTTATAAGAATTAATAAAGGAAAAATTTGAATTTATTTACGAATTTAATATTTTTTTAAATCCAGATCGTCAATATTAGTTACAAAATACATTTTTGTCCATAAAAATAACTTTATTTATGCCATATTGTGAAAAATTAATCCCTTAATCACGGTTAAGAAATCCCCCATTTCTACAACTATATTGATTATTACGTATTGTACATGGAAGCTAATCTATTTGATAAAATATGGGCTCTTTCATTTAAAGAAAAGAATGCTTCTACAACAGAGCAACTTGTTCTATTAACGGATAAACTCATTAAATTGTATGATGCCCAGGGAAGATTGGATGAAAATCCTTTAGATCCCTCCCGAAAAAGAAAGCTATCACTTCCTTTAGCTGCCATTTCAGCGTTACTTAAAGGAAAGGTTTGTTTGGTAACAGGAGGACTTGGTTGTGTAGGCTCAAAATTGGTACAGCATCTATTGAACCATTCACCCGAGAAAATAATCGTGGTTGACAAATTAGGCAAAGACGAAAGTCCTTATGACCTGCCCAAATCAAGTAGAATAATAATCGTCCAGGCAGATATTCTCGATGCGCAAAAGTTAGAAGAAATATTCAAGAAATATTCGCTGGAATTTGTGTTCCACACAGCTGCTCAACGTGATCCAGGATATGCAGAAAAAAACATCGCAGAAACTGTTAAAACAAATATTTTGGGGACATTAAATCTGCTCACTGTCTGCGAGCAATCTCCTTCAGTTAGCCAGTGTGTTTTTTCATCAACAGGAAAAGCTAGCAGGTATTACACCACGGAAATATATGCCGCTACGAAAAAGGTCTGTGAAATGCTCCTCGATTCGTTCTCCAAAGAAGGTTCTAAAAAATACAGCATGGTCAGGTTTACGCATATTGTAGACAATAGCCTTATGAATGCGCAATTGAAAGAAGCTGCACAAACTGCTGATAGAATAGGGATACACTCACCAGGTAAATTTGTGACGGCTCAGAATGTGGATGAAGCCGCTTGCTTAATGCAAAACGCCTTGATCTATTCGGAGAAAGGAAAGGCAAAGTTTCTATTGGTAAAAAACCTGGAGTGGCCAGTGGAAAGTTTGGAATTGGCGCTTTATTATATTAAAACTTTCAAAAGAAATATCCCGATAGTGTTTTCAGGAAATCCAAAAGGCTACGGAGAGAAATTCTTTAGGGGACAATTGGACTGGAAATACCCATTGGAGCTAAACCTATTGATCAACGTGTATGAAAATAGAAATAGAACAGTCAATCCGGAAGATGACATAATTATTTCTTCGATCGTTCCTTATTCTATTCCATTGCTTAAAAAGCTAATCACGGAAATCAAACACACATTAGGGGAAGAAACCACAAGGGTCGTTCTGGTAAACGGGTTAAAAGCCCTCTTCGAAGACTCACTTAAAAATGTACCAGCCTCTCAGACTTTGGAAATTCTAAAATGGGGACTAGATCCTCGAAATCTAATTACGGAAGGCCTAAAGCCAGCTGATTTCGGAGAAATGATACCAATTATGATCGCTTCCTTAGCAGGAACACCCTACGAAAATAACTATCAACTACAATAAGGCATACTATTTGAATATATAGTTCTGATGTTATATTTGGAAGAAAAAACCTTAAGAGAAATCTTAAATTTAGTAGAAAAAGTCCCTGAAGAGACTTGTGGATTTTTGTTGGGTTCGGTAACAGTAAGTAAGAATATTAAAAACATTGCAACCTTTATAGCTGTTAAAAACGTTAGCAAAAAAAATAAAACGCAAAGGTATGAAATCAGTCCCAAAGATTATCTTATGGCAGATGAGGCCGCATCAGAAAATAAGATGACCCTTATAGGTATCTACCATACCCATTTAAATTGGCCTGCGATTCCCTCTGAAACGGATCGGCTAGCGGCATTCCCCAATCTATCCTATATAATTATTTCACTAAAAGAACAGGTCTTCTCAGACATTAAATCGTGGCTACTAACCGAAGACTTCAAGTTCAAAGAAGAAAAAATAGTACTTAACAAAATTTAAGATAATTATGGCAACTGTTTTCATTCCAACTCCTTTGCGGAAATTTACAGAAAATGTTTCCAAGATTGAGATCGATGCTCAAACTGTAGGGGACTTATTGGAAGCTATGTCCAAAAGTTACCCTGAATTAAAAAAATACTTGTATACTCCGGAAGGAAAAATACCTTCTTTCATCAATATTTTTGTTGACGATGATGACATAAGGAATTTGAAGATGGAAAAGACCTCCATCTCTTCAAATAATTTGGTCAGTATTGTCCCTGCCATCGCTGGAGGCATAGACGATGTAACCTTTACCAATGCTGAACTGGCGAGGTATAACAGGCATATCATTATCCCTGAGTTTGGAATAGAGGCGCAAAAAAAGCTTAAAAGCGCCAGGGTTTTGGTCGTAGGTTCTGGGGGACTTGGTAGTCCTTTGCTATTATATCTTGCCGCTGCAGGAGTTGGGACGATCGGAATTGTGGATTTCGATATTGTGGAAGACAGCAACCTACACAGGCAGGTGTTGTTTGGCGTAGATGAAATCGGCCTTCCAAAAGTAGCCGCTGCGAAAAAAAGATTAGAGGGTATCAATCCCTACATTACTATTGAAACCTACAATGAGAAATTAACCAGTGTAAATGCACTGGAGCTGATTTCACAATACGATGTGATAGCCGACGGAACGGACAACTTTCCTACAAGGTACCTGGTAAATGATGCTTGCGTTTTGTCAAATAAAACAAATGTATACGCCTCAATATTCCAATTTGAAGGTCAGGTGTCTGTTTTTAATCACTTAATCGATGGTGTAAGAGGTCCCAATTACAGGGACTTGTACGAAACCCCGCCACCAGCAGGATTGGTCCCTAATTGTGCTGAAGGTGGAGTCCTAGGGGTATTGCCTGGTATTATAGGAAGTTTACAAGCCCTTGAAGTAATCAAGGTAATTACTGGGGTAGGGGAAGTGCTCAGTGGTAAATTATACACTTTTGACGCTTTGTCCTTCCACGCCAACACATTTAAGGTGAGAAAAAAGGACAGCAATCCATTGAATGGGGCAAATCCTACCATCACGACCCTAATTGATTATGAAGAATTCTGTAATATTGGCAATGAGGAAAGGCAGATTAAAGAAATAGGCGCGGATGAATTGAATGCACTTATCGAAGGTGAGGAGATCTTTCAGTTGATAGATGTTAGAGAACAGAATGAATTCGACCTGGCCAATATTGGAGGAGAATTAATTCCTTTGGAAACCATTTTAAATAATTCAAATAAAATAAAGCGAGACCGAAAGGTAGTGGTCCACTGTAAAATGGGAGGAAGAAGCGCAAAAGCTATACGTGATCTTGAAACTCAGTTTGGATTTGAGAATCTATACAACCTTAAGGGCGGTATAATCAACTATTTAAACCAATATGAGCCAGATTTTAAGGCCGATTAAAAGAGGGAACTGAAGATTACATTAAGTTCTCAGAGAATTAAATAACAAAACCCCTCCTGTCTTCATCATTGGGACACCTAAAATCAGGAAAAGTGCTTTAAAATTGACTGTTGTTCAATAGTTTTATCTAAAAGCATTATTTTCTCCTTTCCTGAAGGGAGTTTTAAGATAATCCCGAAAATTGTTTTGAGTATATCCAGGGCTTTTTCTGCACTAAGAGCTATTCCTTTTTCCTTTAATTGCCTTTCAAACTCTTTATAAAGCTTACAGGAAGCAAAGGCAATGCTTAACCCAACTTGGCTATTGAGTAAATTAACATTTTGATTATTAGTGTTTTACAAAATCAGTGGTACACTACATATTTTTTCACTGCCTTTTGTGTATCCGTACAGCCAGTGGCCTTGTAGATCTGTTGGACTTCCCTGATTGGCTTTGAGGGTTTTCTTATGTGGATATCCTTTTTATCGGTTGGCAGTTCTATGGTCTGGATGGTCTGTGTGGCCATGATGCGCAGGATATTCTTCCAGTCATGACGGATGCCTTTTTTCCGGAGCATGTACCGGATGGTATTTACCAGTTGATAGGCCAATATGGTCAGGTAGATGTGTGCTTCGATCCTTTCGTCATTTTGATGGAAAACTGGTCTGATGCTCAGGTCAGACTTCAGGCATCTGAAGGTAGATTCCACCTCTCTTATGGTGTTGTAAATATCCCAAAGCTCTTTTTCCCCAGGATCCTTATAACTGGTACGGATAAAATATACCCCCTTTTCCTTCTCATCTCGTACCGAGTCGGCCCTGCGTTCCCATTTTATGTCGGTGGCTGTCCCTTTGGACTGCTCTACGTTGACCTGATATCTGCCGGATGCCCGATTGTGTTTTTGCTTTGCCCTGCCGATCCGCTCCCATACTTTTTCAACCTTTTTGGTGCCTCCCTTTTTGTTGAGGGCCGCTCTGATGCCTTGCAGCTCTTCTTCAAAACGCCCTGCCAGTTTTCCGGCCATTGATTCTTCCTTCTTCCTTTTGGCAGCACTCTGCACGTACATCCAGGTGTCTGAATAGCCTTTAGGGTGGAAAATGGCCAGCTTCACTTTGTTCTTGTCCCTGTCGGTAAACTGGCTGACGGTTGTTGCCGCCGAATAATTCCGAAGCCTTTTGCGTGATACGCAGACATAGTCATAGCCCTTTTCCCTAATCAGGGCCAAGTTGTCCTCCGTGGCAATCCCGGCATCCATCACGATGGTCTTTTTATGGGCCTTGCCACTGTGTCTTTCCAGGTCTTCCACCATATCGGAGAGTGTGTTGGTATCAGGCTTGTTGCCTTCGTAGATACGGGAGTGCCGGATAAATCCCTGGGCATTGATAACCCCGGTAAAGACCACCAACGGACAGTCGCTCCTCTTTTCCTTGCTTCTTCCATGGAAGGCTAACTTACTGCCCTTTTTGCCTGTCTCAAAATAAGTATTGCTGATATCGAAGATGACCAGCTTGTCCTCAATGTCAAACATATCGGTGATATGGTCATATAAGAAACTGTCAATCTTCTCTTTGTGGGCGTAAAGTTGATCGGAAACTGCATAAAGCTGTTTATGGGTGATCGAAGAGCGGTATCCGAAACATCCTGCCAGTTCGCTGTTCATCTCCAGCAGCTGTGCGGTTTTGTACTCGGAACTGGAAAAAACAGCCCGTGAGGCGATGGCTATCAGTGCCTTATCAGCCTGCTTACCCTCAAAACCCAGGTTGAGCAGGCATTCCCTTAGCTTAAGCTTGTCCAATACCTGCCTGCACAAATGTTCGCCGCCAAAGCTCTTCACATCGGCCACTTGAAGTCCTTTGATATCGACATGGTGCATCTCGGCCCTCTCGGGTGCCGGGGGGATGGAGACCTGGTCCGGTTCTGGCTCGCCGTATTTGATAAGGTACTTTTCGTAAAGAGACAAAGCCAGTGTGTGCAAATATTCGGGGGCATCATGGGGAAAGATGTCGGGTTGCATGAAAATCTTCGATTTAAGCATGCTCAGGACAATTTTCCGGTTATCCTTGTCTGCCAGAAGGGGGTCTGAGCCCAGGTACAGTATGACGTTCTGTTTGACTTTTCCTTCAATCCTGGAGGTTTGAACCAGATTGTACTGGAAAAAAGTTTTGCTGTCTTTGCTTCGCTGTTTTTTGACTTCCCTGATGAACATGACACAAATATAGGAAATGTAAAATAAACAAACAACAACCGTACATCACTACAAATGAAAAAAGCCAAAATAATCGGCCTTTAAACGCAATAAAGGCACTTACACCTCTGAAAATTCATGAAAATATGATGCGTAGAGCCAAGTTGGGTTAAGTGAGCCTCAATCCTTCTTTTTTTATAATGGAATATTGGTCTGATTTTCAGATCAGTTTTTGTTATTCTGAAGGTGCGCTCTACTTGCCAGAGCTGCCTATAACTATCCATCACTTGGTCTGCTGACAGCTTTGTATTAGTCACATACCCCTTCAGCCCATCCCAGGCACTATCTTTCTCGTATTTTTGCTCATCTATAGTAATTGTCACATCTCCTTCTAGTTTGAGGTATTTGTTGTAACCTTTGTTGTTTATATGCTTCTTGGATAGTTTCCCTGAAGCCAATTTTTTTTTGAGTCTCTCCATTCCTTTTGCTCTGTTGTGGGCATCTTTTGATGCTCTAGATGAGGAAAATTGAACAATCAGACGAAGCCCATCTGGTCTTTTTAATTCAGAATATTTCTTGTCTTCAAGCTTTAGACTTAAGATTTTCTTTTTGAGGGTATCCGTTTCATTTTTGATCCTTCCTCCTAATATAAACTCACAGTTCTTTGCCCTTAGAAGTTTTATATTACTGTTCGACATTAGACCTGCATCAGCGATTACAGTTAGCTTTTCGAGCTTATATTTGGCTTTAAATCGTTCGATTACAGGTAACATGGTATGACCTTCAAAACTATTCCCTTGAAAGGCTTCGTAATCCAGCGGATAGCCATTTTGGGATACTAAAAGCCCTAGTACAATCTGGGGATTACTATGCTTGCCATCCTTGCTAAATCCAGATATCCTGAAGTCATCTTCATCCGCAGCCTCAAAGTACAACGTGGTTACATCATAAAATATCATTCCGAACTGACCACCAAGTACACCAACTGTATGTGTATAGCTGATCTTCTTTGCCTCCTCCATATGTGATTTATGGAACCTGTCCATGAAACGATAAATCTCATTAACAGAGATAGTAATGCCCTTGTATTTTTGGAGATAATCTATCGTTTTAAGCTTGCTGACGGGATAAATTAGTCTAGAAATTACCAAATGCCTGAATAGTTCTTCGGGTATAAGATTAAACCCAATTTGGTCAAAAATCCTCCCTAAAACGAGCTCAGGTCCAAGCATTTGAACTTTCTGGATGCTATTGTAAACCGACTGATAAAAAATATCATCATCTTGTTGACGAAAAGCAAGCGTTTGCTGCCCATGATAACTCATAATAAATTCATCGGCCATTTTTTTAGTTTTTTGACCTCAAACTCATCAGAAGAACTTCCGATTGTTTTTACAACATAAACTCCTGAACTTTTATCTATAACCTGAACTGATACACTTCCAGATCGATTCGTTTTAGCCCTCACAAACATGAAATAAAGCTACAAATAAAAGAACGGGACACCCAAGACACCAACAAAAAATAGCCTCAGGCGCTGGAATCAAATGTTATTAGTTTTATAGTTGAAAATTGATGAAGTCAGGAAAGAGGGAACTGAAGATTACATTAAGTTCTCAGAGAATTAAATAACAAAACCCCTTAGTGCCACTAAGGGGTTTTGTTATTATTGAATACAAGTGCTAACCGGAATCCGGCATGGCTATTCTTCTTTTTTAGACCAATTTTTATTCAGTTGTGGTAAGCTAAGTTCAGTTCTGCGATTGATCTGGTGCATGGCTGGAGTACAGGGTTTGCCATCACAATCATTGAAAGGTTTCTTTTTTCCGAAAAACTCATAATCCATTCTCTCTGGAGAAACGCCCCTGTCTTCAAGGTATTTCTTTACTACCAAAGCACGCTTTTCAGATAACTTTTGATTGTAGGCATCACTACCTCTGTTGTCCGTATGACCACTAATTTCCAACCTTCGTTGAAGCATTTCTCTAAGTAAAAATGCCACCCTTTCTAAAGCCATCATGTCTTCACCACTGAGCGTTGCTTTATCAAAGCCAAAATAAATGGTAGGCAATTCTACTGGTAACTGCACATTGCTAATGTCACAAAGATCAAGGTCTTTCATTTCAGGAGGTAAATTATAGGCTTTTCCTTCCTCTGGGAAGGCTAGCAACAATAATTCTGTCCTTCTATTGATCTGGTGTTTATTTTCTGGACATGGTACACCATCTCCGCAGTCAATGGCAGGCTCTTTTTCTCCAAACCACTCCGCTTCAATTCTTGATCGAGCGATACCATACTGTCCTAAATAATCCCTTACTGCATCGGCTCTTCTTTCACTCAGTGCCTCATTATAGGCTTCGCTAGCGCGTGAATCTGTATGGGACCGAACAGCTATGTTCAAAAATGAATAGGATTTCAATAGTTCAGCAACCTTGTCCAATGACGCTTCAGCATCATTCCTTATCGCTGACTCATCCAGGTTGTAGAACACCAAATCTACATAAGCTGTGGTATTATAAGGTATACGCACCATCTGATAAGTCTTTTCCAAGGAAGCTTCTTTCAGTCCTTTTGTGCTCAGTGTCTTGTCATGAATAGAAAAGTACCCCTCCTTCTTAATCGCTATTTCGAAGTCCTCTTCAGGAGCTACTGATGCTTGCAATTTTCCTTTTCCATCTTGCTTAACATCTACATTAACCCTCTCAGCACCTTCCATCAGGCTTACTTCCAAAGGACCTGACAATTGCTCGCCATTACAACCCAGGATTAAAGCCTGAAAATCTTTATAGAGGGTTTCTATTTCAAAAATATCGTCCCATCCTTTGCTTTCAGGCCTGTTAGAAGAGAGAATGGTTTTATTATCTGAAGTAATGAATAAGCCGAAATCATCCTGAGAAGAGTTATAAGGAATGCCTAGGTTTCTTATGTCTGAAAACCTATTTCCAGTAATACTAGACTCAAATATATCTAGACCACCTAAACCAATATGACCATCCGAAGCAAAATACAATTTACCCTCTTTCAAATAAGGGGCACTTTCATTTCCTTCCGAATTAATTTTACTACCCAAATTTATTGGAGCATTAAATTCAAAATCTCCATTATAATCCATATAGTACAAGTCAAAACCACCTAGACCACCAGGCATATCGGATGAGAAATACAGTCGCTTGTTTGTTTCATCCACAAATGGATTCTTTATACCGTATTCAAGCGGAGCATTTATCGACAGGCCTTTAAAATCTGTCATTTGACCCTCCGCATTGATCTGACTAAAATAGATCTCTGAATGGACTTCATAACTTCCCGACTGCCTAATATCTCTAGTCACCGTATAAAAGATCACAGGACTTTCTTGTAAAGCATAAGGATCAGTTGCATGGAATACATTTGGTACCGGAATGGCAAGGGATTCAACTTCACCAGCTTCATCCATCCTGTAGATGCTCAAAAAGTCTCTGCCGGTCCAATCTGAATTCTTATTGTAATATTTATAACTTTTAACAATTCTTATTCCTCGCTTCTTTCGATCTGAAACTCCACCTCTATCAGATGAGAAATAAATGTTCCCATCGCTATCTTTGGATATTCCGAAATCAGCACTTGTAGTATTGACACCTTCAACACCTATAACCCCGGCATTGGCTTTGGTACCATACCAGTATTTTAGTGAGTCTAAATCGAGATTTATTGTTGGAGAGGAATATTTTCCATTTAATGAATCCAAGGCATTGAAAACTGCATCTCTTTTATCGGCTTGATTAGCGGCGGCGATATAGGATAACCAATCATCGGTAGTAGCCTCTGAATATTCCACTACTCTTTTCCACCAATCATAGCTTTTCTGATAATCCTTCAAAAAGGTAAATCCTTCAGCAGCTCCTTTTGCTGCCCTATAGCTCGATCTCTTATTGTATGCTTTTGCGTAAGCATCGGCAGCTTCAAAATAATTCGATTCCACAGCTTTTTGCTGGGCATACCTTAACAGTCCGTTCTGAGCCTGTACTTGACAGGCCATGGTACTGAATAAAATTACAGGCAAGAAATAAATAAAAATCTTTTTCATATTTAGAACCATCTTGGGTTTTTCATATTCACTTTTCTTGGGGAGATATAGTAACCTAAAGACATCTCATGACTATTGTTTCTCAGTCCATTAAAGGCATTGGTTTGCACATCATAGGCATATCCCAATCTGAGTTTTTCTGTAGCAAATAATTCTAGAATTAAGGCAACTGCATTTTTAGCAGAAAGATTTGTAGGCAAATCTGTAGCTCCAATTTTTAGATTGGTACGGTAAGAAGCTCCTGCCCAAACCCTATCCATAAATAAAAACATGCCATTAAGGTCCAGATTGGTTGGGCCACTCCCTCCGTTTCTCATCAGAAAAGAGGGCTTGAACTGTACTTCATCAGAAATAGGAAACAAGGCACCTGCCGTTAGGTAATAGTGCACATCATGATATGCCAGGGCAACTGCTTTTTCTTCCAGATTTTGTTTGCCTATTAAATTGTAAGCACTGAATCCAGCATAAAATTTGGGCGTATGAAAAAAGATTCCCGTGTTTAAATTGGGCGTATAAACATTGACCCTACCTTCCGGCAACTCTCCATCTCCAAAATCATTGGGATCAAACATGGTACCATCTATGGCATACTCCGAAACCCCTCCACTGACTCCAATTCCCAAAAAGGATGAATTTCCAGTTTGGATTCTATAAGCATAAGTCAGCAAAGCAGTGTTGGTTTTTGTAGGCCCTACTTCATCAGTCATAATTGATGCCCCAAAACCCATCAAACCTTCATTTGCGCTTAGGTCTGCTGTAACAGTAAAGGTGGTAGGTGCACCAGGCAAGCTTCCCCACTGACTTCTATAGGTAGACTGTACATAATGTTCCCCTTTGTATCCTGCATAGGCAGGGTTGACATGTAAGCCATTAAACATGTATTGGCTAAACTGGGGCAACTGCTGGGCCACAGACCAATTCATCCCAACAGGAAATAATATCACCAAAAATCCAAAAACTCTAAAAATATTCTTCATCGAACTTATTATTTTAATGCTGCTACTATACACAAAATCACTATTTTATGACCTGAACCCAACCCTTGTAGGTCTGTTCATCACCACTATTGTCCGTGATCACCAGGACATAAAAGTAAGCTCCAGAATTTAGTCCTTGTGCGGCCCAATCGTTTCTGTAATCCTCTGATTCGAAAACATGGTCACCATTCCGATTGAGAATAGTCAAGGAGCTTTTTGCGAAATTTTCAATGCCTTTTATTTCAAAAGTATCGTTCTTACCATCCTGAGTTCCCGGGGTAATAACGTTTGGCACAAAAAACCTTATGATTTGATTGGTATCACTATCATCTTGGTTGGCTGAGTTGTTGGCTTGATCATCTGGCACTTCCACGTTCACCGTATTGGTCACCGTACCTAAACCGTTAGCCTGTACCTTGATGACATAAACGATTTCCTGATCCGCCGCAATATTTGGAATGGTCCAGCTTAAAGTGTTACCTGAAAGCGTTGCCCCTGGGTCTGTACCTGTAAAGCCAAGAAATACCACATTGGTTGGCAATTGGTCACTCACTTGAACATTCTCAGCTGAATTTCCTCCATTGTTAGTTATTCGGATTTCATATTCAAATTCGTTCCCTTCATAAATGGCTTTGCCAAAAGAGGTCTTAGATACACTAATATCAACAGGCTTGGCTACTACCTCGACCGGTGATGCGGTCACCTGATCTGTAAATTCGCCTACACTAATATTAGCAGTATTGATTTTCTCTCCGCGCTCAGCACCCATTGCTTCAAGTTGAAGGCTTGTTGATTGTCCGGCATCAAGCGTTGCAATCACCCAACTCCCTTCTGTACTTTGGGCTGGTGTTGTTCCCATGTTTAATAAACCTGAAGGAAGCGGATCTGAAACCAATATATCTGTAAGGTCAAATTCCGAGTTATTGGTCAATGTAATGGTATAGGTCACTATTCCTCCTATCGGAATTTCAGACACATTTGAAGTTTTACTCAATGCCAGAAGAATTGGCCTTACGAGAACACTCACCTTGGCCTGATCACAGAACAACCTATCCGTATTTTCACAAATTTCATAGGTAAATGAATCACCTCCTGAAAAATTTGTATCAGGAGTATAGGTAACTAAACCACCATCTCCAATAGCAACTGTCCCATTTACAGGATTTGCTGTAATCAATAAGGTCTCTTCGAGTATTGCGCCTACATTAGTGAAATCATTGTCCAAAATTGGAATTTCAATGGCTACATTTTGATTGGTAACTACGTCGTCATCCTTTGCTTCTAGTTTTACATCTTGTAAACTAAACCTTATTTCTCCCTGGTCTTTATTGGCGGGGTTTATGGTCTCGACGAGATCGTACAACAAGACATATTCACCTTCTGGCAAACCAGTAGGCAATGTAAGCACACCGTCTTCAGAGAGGGTAACCCCTGTAAGTCCATCATTATCTGTCAATACTGCATCCACCCGGTCTGTCGTAACAGGTTCGCTGTTTATAAGGTCATTGTCTAAAACATTCCCTATTTCACCAGCTCTGTTCGAGTTGATTGGCCCAAAGCTATCATTCACTGCATCCAAAATCGTTGATTCCACAGTGATTGTTACTGAGGCTTGATCGCATTTCCCTGGGTCCTCTTTGTCACAAATTTGATACACCAGTTCAAAATTACCTGCGGGAATTCCCTCCAGAATATCAACAGAACCATCCGCAGTCAATACAACCTTGCCTCCTGAGTTATCACTAATGGTGGTTAGATTAACATTCTCAACCAGCGCTGGTAATCCATTCAACAGGTCATTGTCCAACACATTTAGCACACTATCCTTACCAAAACTATCGTCAAGTTCTATGCTCTCATCAAAGGCAATTGGAATGTATTCTATGACTTCTATGGTTACCTCCGCTTGGTCCGAATCGCCTCCACCTGTAGAGATTTCGTATACCATTTTGTATATGCCTGGAGGGGTATTTGGCGCAACATCCACAGATCCATCAAGGTTTAATATTATGTCTCCGCTTGGAAATGGCGTAATGGATTCCAAGGTCACATCAATTGGATTCAAAGGAAAACCATTCAGCTCATCATTATCGTAAACATTGAGCACACTTTCAGCTCCTAATTCGCTATTTACCCTTTCTGCCAAATCTGGGGTTGCAGAAATAGCATTTACAAAGAAAACCAGCTTTCCATCGGGTTCATTTACCGCAATTATTCTAATTCCAAAAATAGGTTCATCCGATTCAAATAATCCTGGGGAAAAAAGAACCATAAATTGGGTTTGTGTAGGCACATTGGATACATGGTTAATACCAGTATTCCATTGATAGCCCCTTACCTCAATCACATTTGCACTCTCTATGGGATCGCCGTTCTTATCCAAAGCAATAAAATCTGTCGCAGAATTTCCGTTTCTTTCGGTATAAAGCAAATACCCTGAAGTAACTACCTGATCTTTATATTCCAAATCTACGAATCGCTCACCTCTAGGTATAGACGGCTGTCCATTGATATCCCAGTAGGACCTAATATCAGGTGTTGAAACCACTGTTTCCAAGTTATTCAGGAACCCAGGATCCAGGTGGTTGGTAATTGTATTGTTAGAATGAACAATTTGAATGGCCTCAGGTCTGAGGTCCATTGATCCAATGGCTGGATTCGGATTTTCAACAGTTGGATTTCTTGTGGTGGCATAAATCACTTTATCCGAACCAATCTTAATAGCGCTAATCACTACTGGAACATCAGCTGGACTAGGATTTTCATTGCCATCCGGAGAGGTTTGAATCAATTCATTCCCTTCAATAACATACCTCACTTCCTCAATGGGTATATTATTTTCTGTGCCTGTAACCGTAACAGTTTGAGCTGAAACCTGTCCAAAAATGGCAAACCCGAATAGTAAAACAAATGGAATAAACTTTATGGGCCTCCTTAAAAAAAAATCAAGCCCAAGCTGTACCAATAAAATTAATCTTTTCATATAAAATTAAACTTAAAAACTAGTCGCAACACCGCTATACAAAAACTAAAGAATAAAATAGTCCCCAAAAATAGGGCTTTTATTTATAACTGACAAGAGCCTCAAAGGCACTTACATACTAAATTATATAGTTTTTTTTACTAATGATTTTAACCGTAAAAACCAGGTAACTCAAAAAGAGCCACCTGGTATCTAAAACAATAACCAATCATTAAAACCAAAAAAAATTTAATCCATTTTATTTACCATTTAATGGTAATAATTTTTATCTCGCATTCAACAATACTTTATCCGAACGATAACCTTTGTTATCCTGGTACCAATCTGGATAGGCTTCCCCTCCAGTAGCGGCCCACTGATAAAACATTTTGTACCCTGTTGTGATGTTTTCTTTGTTCATCATGTAAGGAATGCTTTCGGTTACATTTAGTGCCCAAGGAAGTGCATTGTCTTTTCCTTTATAGTATGCGTTCTCGTCGCCATTAGAATTGTCATCTTTGGTTCCGAAAAGAGATTTGTCAGCATGTGCCGTTGGCATTTTCCCGGGAAGGTGAACCTCTACTCCACGTTGTTGATTTACTATTAAGAAAGGATTGAAGTTTTCCAACGTTAGCTCATCAAGCTTAATTGACGTCCCTCTACTCCTGGTGGTAACTATTTGGTCTTTTAGGTACAATATGACACGCATCTCCTCGCCAGCCTGAACTGGGAAATTAGGATCGGTATTGATTCCTACTGCTCCTCCGCCTGGATGGGTAAGCACATTCTCTACCTTATCAAATACAATAATAGTAGCATACTCGTTGCCGTCTTCAAGGCCATTGCTCCTAAATTCATGTATGCTGTTAGAACTGATTATTGTACCCTCCATTTTGACTACCTGGCTAGGGGTAATCCCTGTTAATTCTATTCCAAAACCATTGGAATAACCAGCACCCGCAGCTCTTGGTGTTATGTCCAATATAACTTCTACGATATCCCCGTCGGCATCTGTAATCCTGTTGATCTTGTAATCTAAAACCAGGTCATTAAAATCATAATCTCCTTTGGCTGGCCATAGGTCTTCAAACATCAATGTTCCAGGTCCTTCAGGAGTAAGGTAGTTATTGTAAGCCTTGTATTTATCGTCTGGATAATCGTCTTCGTTATCTACTACGCCATCTCCATCTGTATCTTTTTTCTCTCCTTGTGGAAAGCAATTGGAAGATGGATCTGAGTAATATTCTCCAGGAATTTCAATATTGTCTATTGCCATTAAGGCATCCTTTCCTTCAACCACAAAAACAAATTGAACTTTTCCTATTGCCCCTTCCATGTCCTTGGAGATTTTAAAGTCGGCTTTTTTAGTTTTATCCTTGTTTTTACTCCCATAGTTTACTTCATGGTAACCTAGGTATTCATAATCTGAGTTTTCTCCGTTTTTCTCATTGTCCTCGTCAAAAGGTATAAAGAAAGCATAAACCTTTGCTTCATCCACATCGGAATAAGGCGTCAAATCCATTTCAATTTTACCCTTTTCAAATTTTATCCATGGAGATTTAATATCAGAACGATTTCCCCTACTGCTTCCTTCAGCTATAAAACTATACTCCCCATCAGAAACATAATCTGAGTCATCAGTCAAAGTAATATCATAAAAATCCCAACATGTGGAAGTGTAATCTTTCAAGCTTCCCAATTCGCCATCATTGTTGACTTCATTGTCTGCAAATGACTGATAACTAATCAATCCAAATAAATAACAAAATAATAATTTTCTCATTGCCTTAATAGTTTAAAAATTTTCGTGATTTTATTCGAAGCTTATTTCTGTAAATACTATATCCAGTTCATCAACTTCTCTTTCTGACTCAAAAAGGAAGGATACTGAATTGTTTAGCACTTCAGAGGTTTTCTCAGTTGCTCCGTATTTCATTGTAATCACATCAATATTTGAAGGTAGGTCAAAGGTCATTACAAAATCTTCATGCATTTTGTGTGAGCCAGCAAAAATCTCAGTCCCTTCACCGGTCAATAATGATAACTTTTGATTAATACCCACATCCATTGCCATTCCTTCGATGTTCACGGTAATTTCATTGGTTGTTTTCCAATCAAAAAATTCTGATACAACCAAATCATCAATGCTTTCTACATCATCGGTAATCAACTTTGTATTGTCTTCCAATTGTTCTTCTACACAGGAGGAGAAAAATACCAGAATAGGGATAATTAATGTAAGGATTTTAAATCCAATTATTTTACTGTTTTTCATTGTTAAGCTGTTTACTGTAATCCAAAAAGTAGCGTGATATGCATCACTGAAATAATATGATACAAATATCCTCTTTTTCAAGTGTCCTAAGGGAATTATTCGATCAACTCGGGAATATGGTCGGCTAAACCATGCTTTAAGAGGGTTGAATATTTATTAATAGTTGGTTTTCAGGCATAAATGTAGAAAACATACAGAAGGCGAAAAAGTATTCCCCAATAAAAGAGAGTGGTTCAGTGATACAAAATTCTTTTTATTATTCGAAAACCAAATTTTATAGTGGGAAATATTTAACATGGATATTACTGTTTATAAGAGCTTGTTTTATGCATTTCAAAACATTCGGAAATTTAAGCAAAATTTCAAAAAGCATATTACTAGTTTTGTTCAACCAAATTTGGGAAAATCATGGCAATAAGAATCCACAAAAATTGAGTAATCCTTAATCTTAAAAAATCCATTTTTAAAATTTTAATCATTTTCGGATGATTTTAAACTACTAAAAACCAGGCAACTCTTAAAAAAGTCACCTGGTTTTCGATGTAATAAACAACCAATGATAAGATAAAAAAATTATACTACTTATCTCGCATTCAACAATACTTTATCCGAACGATAACCTTTGTTATCCTGGTACCAATCTGGATAGGCTTCCCCTCCAGTAGCGGCCCACTGATAAAACATTTTGTACCCTGTTGTGATGTTTTCTTTGTTCATCATGTAAGGAATGCTTTCGGTTACATTTAGTGCCCAAGGAAGTGCATTGTCTTTTCCTTTATAGTATGCGTTCTCGTCGCCATTAGAATTGTCATCTTTGGTTCCGAAAAGAGATTTGTCAGCATGTGCCGTTGGCATTTTCCCGGGAAGGTGAACCTCTACTCCACGTTGTTGATTTACTATTAAGAAAGGATTGAAGTTTTCCAACGTTAGCTCATCAAGCTTAATTGACGTCCCTCTACTCCTGGTGGTAACTATTTGGTCTTTTAGGTACAATATGACACGCATCTCCTCGCCAGCCTGAACTGGGAAATTAGGATCGGTATTGATTCCTACTGCTCCTCCGCCTGGATGGGTAAGCACATTCTCTACCTTATCAAATACAATAATAGTAGCATACTCGTTGCCGTCTTCAAGGCCATTGCTCCTAAATTCATGTATGCTGTTAGAACTGATTTTTGTACCCTCCATTTTGACTACCTGGCTAGGGGTAATCCCTGTTAATTCTATTCCAAAACCATTGGAATAACCAGCACCCGCAGCTCTTGGTGTTATGTCCAATATAACTTCTACGATATCCCCGTCGGCATCTGTAATCCTGTTGACCTTGTAATCTAAAACCAGGTCATTAAAATCATAATCTCCTTTGGCTGGCCATAGGTCTTCAAACATCAATGTTCCAGGTCCTTCAGGAGTAAGGTAGTTATTGTAAGCCTTGTATTTATCGTCTGGGTAATCGTCTTCGTTATCTACTACGCCATCTCCATCTGTATCTTTTTTCTCTCCTTGTGGAAAGCAATTGGAAGATGGATCTGAGTAATATTCTCCAGGAATTTCAATATTGTCTATTGCCATTAAGGCATCCTTTCCTTCAACCACAAAAACAAATTGAACTTTTCCTATTGCCCCTTCCATGTCCTTGGAGATTTTAAAGTCGGCTTTTTTAGTTTTATCCTTGTTTTTACTCCCATAGTTTACTTCATGGTAACCTAGGTACTCATAATCTGAGCTTTCTCCATTTTTCTCATTGTCCTCGTCAAAAGGTATAAAGAAAGCATAAACCTTTGCTTCATCCACATCGGAATAAGGCGTCAAATCCATTTCAATTTTACCATTTTCAAATTTTATCCATGGAGATTTAATATCAGAACGATTTCCCCTACTGCTTCCTTCAGCTATAAAACTATACTCCCCATCAGAAACATAATCTGAGTCATCAGTCAAAGTAATATCATAAAAATCCCAACATGTGGAAGTGTAATCTTTCAAGCTTCCCAATTCGCCATCATTGTTGACTTCATTGTCTGCAAATGACTGATAACTAATCAATCCAAATAAATAACAAAATAATAATTTTCTCATTGCCTTAATAGTTTAAAAATTTTCGTGATTTTATTCGAAGCTTATTTCTGTAAATACTATATCCAGTTCATCAACTTCTCTTTCTGACTCAAAAAGGAAGGATACTGAATTGTTTAGCACTTCAGAGGTTTTCTCAGTTGCTCCGTATTTCATTGTAATCACATCAATATTTGAAGGTAGGTCAAAGGTCATTACAAAATCTTCATGCATTTTGTGTGAGCCAGCAAAAATCTCAGTCCCTTCACCGGTCAATAATGATAACTTTTGATTAATACCCACATCCATTGCCATTCCTTCGATGTTCACGGTAATTTCATTGGTTGTTTTCCAATCAAAAAATTCTGATACAACCAAATCATCAATGCTTTCTACATCATTGGTAATCAACTTTGTATTGTCTTCCAATTGTTCCTCTACACAAGAGGAGAAAAATACCAGAATAGGGATAATTAATGTAAGGATTTTAAATCCAATTCTTTTACTGTTTTTCATTGTTAAGCTGTTTACTGTAATCCAAAAAGTAGCGTGATATGCATCACTGAAATAATATGATACAAATATCCTCTTTTTCAAGTGTCCGATGGGGATTATTCGATCAACTCGGGAATATGGTCGGCTAAACCATGCTTTTAGAGGGTTGAATATTTATTAATAGTTGGTTTTCAGGCATAAATGTAGAAAACATACAGAAGGCGAAAAAGTATTCCTCAATAAAAGAGAGTGGTTAACTGATACAAAATTCTTTTTATTATTCGAAAACCAAATTTTATAGTATTAATAATTAAGTATGCAATATTTTGATTTATAACCTCGCATTTGCGCCGATTGGTAAAATAATAAAATTGATTTTATCCAGAACACGTACTTTACATGCTTTGAAACGGATTAGCCAAGACCTCTTAATCTTAATAAAAGTTGAATGAGTAGACCTTTTTATTGGTAACCGAAACATAGGAGGACTCCTGGGATGGGCAACACTAGGGCAAATGCTATTTCCTCAAGGAGGTGACTTCTACCAATGGAAAAATCAAGTGCATAATTTAATTACCGAAATCAAAGAAAAAAATATATCTGGATTAATGGTAACCCTATTTAAAATCTATAGTCTGCTGCGAGGTAATTCTGTAAAGGGGCAGCTTTATTTCCTAAATTGAAATAAATAAAAATTCAATACAAAAAAAACAGACCGTGAAAATACATCACGGCCTGCCTAAAATCATCAAAATATGTAACGAACGGAAAGTGCAAAATCATCACCCCAGAATCCTCCTCCATTGACCAGGTTAATGGCTGGTTTAAAGTCCAATGAAAAATTAATCGGTAGCTCCTCTAAAACATAATCCAGACCTACAATTCCATCAATCCCTATAATAGTAGACCCTTTGTAATCACTTTTCGCCCAGTAAGGGTTTCCTGCACCACTATTCCAACTTCCTATATGTGCACCACCACCGTAAAACCATCCAAGCCCACTGACATCCTCAATGTCTTTATGGATCTCATAAAGTCCGGTAATCAACAATCCTCTCCATCTGGTATGCACTATACCTTCAAGCGCTACATCCTCCTTAATAAAATGTCTAACACTTAATCCACTGCTTGAACCAACACGCAAACCAACTGCAGTATTATAGGCTTGGGCTTTACTTTCATTCGAAATCGAAATAATCAGAATCATTGCCATTGCGGCAAACATTGCTTTTTTCATCATTGTTATTGTTGTTTAATTATTTTTATCAAAAACGACCATTCCCTCCGGATATATACATCCATCCAATGGGACATCGTGAAATTCATGAGGAATTACTTTCTCCAATGGTGCCTTGAATGACAAGCCAATTTTCAACACATCAGACCCAAGTTCCTTGAAATATTCATCGTAAAAACCCAGACCGTAGCCTAATCGGTTGCCCAAGGTATCTATCCCTAATAATGGAACGAATACCAAATCAATCAAATTGGCTTCGGCTACAAATTCTGCTGGAACGGGTACAGGTATTCCCATTTTGTCATTCTCATAAACTGTTTCAGCAGTCAACCTGACAGTAGCCATTTTTCGCGAACCGTGAACTGTAACCGAACTGTAAACCTGATAATCTAATTGAAAAAGTCTTCGCAATAATGGTACCGTATTTATCTCAAGCAATCTTTTTATGGGTAAAAAAACATGAATGTGCTTCACCTTTGGGAATTGTTTCAAGAATTCAAGGCAATTGGCGGTGATACTTTCTGAGTACCTCTCTCTTTTTTCAGCGCTTAATTCTTTGCGCTCATTTCTGAGTTGTTTTCTTAGTATTTCTTTCGTTACCATCCTCCTTTAATAGTATAAAATTAAAGTCCAACGGATCAAAGGTATCAAAAAGCTCTTGGATAAAATCCGGGTTACCTAAATAGAATTCTAGAAAATTGATTTTTCTCTCTTGTAATGTTCCTTTAGGAAAAAGCGTGTCCTTAATCTCGTATAATTGTCGGATGGCTATTGCGTTTTTCTTTTCCTCAGCCTTCCGAAATTTAGTCGCTACCTGATCTAAAACTTTCTCGTTTCGCTTGTGTGCCGCTCTTACCGCATAGCCTAAAGTAGCATCCATTGACGAAGATTTTTCCTCCAATGCTTCAAAAATGGCGGCCAATTCATTTTTTTCGTCTTTCAACTCCAGGTCTTGACCGGCATGTTCCTTTACATAAGTTATTCGTAAATCATCAATGGGAAGAAAAAGCTCCTTCTCTTTCAATCCTAGTTTTTTCATTTTCCGCTGAACAGAAACAGGTAAGACCATTGCAAAATTCCTTGGCAGTAGGAAGGGATATTCTACTGAATAATGTTTGAATACACTTTTCAATTGAAACCAATAGGCAACCTCAGCAGGACCACCTAGGTAGGCCAGATTCGGCAAGATCACTTCTTGATAAAGGGGGCGCATGACAACATTGGGACTAAAATTTTCAGGTTTTTCTTCAATATGCCTTGCCATTTCCTTTTCAGTCCATTCATTTTTACCATCATGGGTTTTAAACATACCGTCTTCACAAATCAACCTTTCCCTTCTACCGCTTTCCATATAAAAGAAATTAATCTCTCTCGGAAAGATTTGAGTCGTATAACCAGCTTCTTCCAAAGCACAATTACATTCCTTCACAAGGTCATTGGCAGTTGATGAAAAGAGATCGTCCTTGATTACAGGGATAAACATTTCCTTCAATGCTTTTTCGTTCGCATCTAGTATTACCAGGCCTTTGGCGGCAAACAAATGATGAACATATTTCCTTACGGCTTCTTTTAAAAACTTGCTTTCAGTATAGGCTGCTTTGAAAAAGTCAGGTAAAAAAGGCATTTCCCCGAGTAACTTTTTCAAGGATTTATCCAATACGAATTCACCAACTGCCCCAGTTTGATCGGTATCCCATTGATAATTCTTACCATCAAAATAAAAATGATTGATCTCTTCAAAATCATGGTCTTCACTTGCCATCCAGTAAACTGGAATGAACTGGTACCCGGGATTTTCTTTTTGAAGCTTTTCTGCCAGCGCAATGGTAGAAACGATCTTATAAATAAAATAAGAAGGGCCAGTCATTAGATTAAGCTGGTGGCCGGTGGTTACCGTAAAAGTGTTGGATTGTTTAAGTTTTTGAATGTTTGCCATGACTTCGGCACCCTCAAACCCTTCATATTGTTGCTGTAAAACATTTACGAGCGTATTTCTTTTCTCTTGGTCAAACGCTTTGTTTGCAATGGACTGTTTAAAATTCCCCAAATCTGGAAACTCCTTATAGAACTGCTTTACTGATTGCTTGTTTTGAATATAGTCTAAAAAAAGTGATGAAAACAGGCCAGTACAGGCTGGGTCTAAAGTGGATTTTAACATAAAAGGTGAAATTTCATTGTTGTTAAGGCAGCTATTGAATGCATTAAAACGGCTAAACAGCAGGTAAAGTTCAACAATTCTACCTACAAATCAGGAAACATGTTATACATTTTTTCAATAATTCTGTAACAACAATCTCCCATCCAGTTCGTAATTTTGAAGAATAAACAAGCATACGATCATGAGCAAATCTATCGAAGTACCGATTTCCGGAATGAGTTGCGCGGCATGTGCCGTAAGTGTAGAGTCCATGCTTAAAGAAACCAAAGGCATCAAATCAGCAAGTGTCAACTATGCAACCCAGTCAGCTATAATTTCCCTTGAAAAAGAAGGAATGGATCTTACTGAAGCCAAAAAGAACATTCAATCGATTGGATACGATTTATTAATAGATATAAATAACCAGGAAGACCTGGATGCTGTAAAAGCAGCTGAGTTGGCTCAATTGAAAAAGAACACTTTATATGCGGGTATTTTAGCTTTGCCTGTATTTTTAATTGGCATGATTTGGATGGATATTCCTTATGCCAATGTAATCATGTGGGCGCTGACTACACCCATTCTAGCAATATTTGGAAGGGCTTTTTTCATTAATGCCTACAAACAAACCAAGGTAGGGAATGCCAATATGGACACCCTGGTAGCCCTAAGTACAGGCGTTGCTTATGTTTACAGCACCTTTAACACCTTTTTTCCCCATTGGCTGGCATCAAGAGGGATAACCCCACATGTCTATTTTGAAGCTGCAGCAGTTATTATTTTCTTTATTCTATTGGGCAGGCTTATGGAATCCAGGGCTAAAGCAGGCACTTCAGAAGCCTTAAAAAACCTAATTGGCCTTCAGCCCACAGACCTAACGGTGATTCGTAACGGTGAATCTTTCCAAATGGCCGTCGCCGATGTTCAAACTGGCGAGACCATTCTCGTAAAACCAGGCCAGAAAATACCATTGGATGGCACGCTCACCCAAGGACAGTCATTTGTGGACGAGAGCATGCTTACCGGAGAACCCATAGCCATAGAGAAAAGCAAGGGAGACACCGTATATGCAGGCACCATCAATCAAGCAGGAAGCTTTCAATTTAAATCAAATAAAAGGAACTCAGAAACTTTGCTTTCTAGTATAATCGCCCGAGTGAAACAAGCTCAGGGATCTAAAGCTCCCATACAAAAAACGGTAGATAAAGTGACCGGAATATTTGTGCCCTCAGTTTTGGCCATTGCTCTGGTTACTTTTATTGTATGGTCTTTTAGCGGAACAGATGATGCCGGTTTGAGAGGAATGCTCTCTGCTATTACAGTATTGGTTATCGCATGCCCTTGCGCCCTAGGCCTTGCCACTCCAACGGCGATTATGGTAGGAATCGGCAAAGCTGCTTCGAAGGGAATCCTAATTAAAGATGCTGAAAGCCTTGAAACAGGAAAAAAAATTGATACCCTGATTATGGATAAAACCGGTACAATCACCGAAGGAAAACCGGGTGTTAAAAAAGCGCTTTGGAAAGCTGGCTTAGATTTTAAACCCATGACGCCTGTTTTCTGTGCCTTGGAAGAAAAAAGTGAGCACCCATTGGCTGCAGCAATAACAGAGCATTTTGCGCACGAGAAATTACCAATTGACCTATTGGAATTCGACACCCTTACGGGGAAAGGAGTTATGGGCAAGTACGATGGCAAACAATACTATATCGGGAATTTAAAATGGCTCCGATCAATGAATATCGCCATCGATGAAGACTTGTCTCAAGCTGCAGACAAAATGCTTGACTATGGGGACATTGTGGTTTACCTGGCGGAAGAAAAACAGCTGGTAGGTATTATTGGCATTGCTGATAAAATCAGAGAAACTTCAAAAACGGCCATAACGAAATTACAAAAAATGGGCATTTCGGTGCACATGCTGACAGGTGATCAAGAAAAGACTGCTGCCGCTATTGCGGGAAAAGTAGGCATCACTCATTTCCAAAGTGGGATGTTACCACAAGACAAAGGAGAACACATAAAAGATTTGCAGCAGAAAGGGCATAAGGTAGCCATGACCGGTGATGGGATCAATGATAGCGAAGCCCTTGTTTTAGCGGACTTGGGGATCGCCATGGGAGCTGGGACAGACATTGCCATGGAAACGGCCCAAGTCACTTTGATGCATTCAGATCTTATGGCCATTCCGGAATTATTGAAGTTGAGTAAAAACACGGTTGCCACCATCAGGCAAAACTTATTTTGGGCATTCATTTACAACATCATTGGTATCCCCATCGCAGCTGGCATATTGTATCCCATATCAGGCTTTTTGTTGAACCCTATGATCGCTGGCTCAGCGATGGCACTGAGTTCCTTGTCAGTGGTAGGGAATAGTCTTAGACTAAAATACACCTAGGCAGATTTAAAGTGAAAAGGATTCTTTAGCCTTTCGAGGCTTATATAAAATGATGGCTCCAAATAAAAACATAGGCTTGCCATCATGTAGAATGAAACAAAAAACTAACCAACTCAAAAATGGCACAACAAATCAAGCTTAAAACAAATGTAAAATGTGGCGCATGTGTAACGGCCATCACTCCGGCAATGAATGCTTTAAATGCAAACCATTGGGAGGTAGACTTAAAATCTCCCGACAGAATACTGACTGTAGAAGGAGAAGCCGCTGAAGCAGAAATAATGGCTGCATTGGAAAAATCCGGTTATAAGGGAGAATCTATTTGAATGAAAGAAGGCAGGATAGGTAGAAATTTTATTACTTTTGCCTCAATTCTATGATTAAACACAAATCTTTTATACTGGACAATGGCCTTCAAGTAATGGTCCACGAGGACCATTCTTCAGAAATGGCTGTTGTCAATCTATTGTACAAGGTAGGCTCAAGAAATGAGGTGGCCGGTAAAACAGGGCTGGCCCATTACTTTGAACACCTTATGTTTTCGGGCACTAAACATATCCCCGAATTTGACAGCGCTATAGAGCGGGTGGGGGGTGAATGCAATGCTTTCACCAATACCGACATCACCAACTTTTACATCACGCTGCCGGCCATCAATCTGGACACCGCACTTTGGCTGGAAGCCGACCGAATGCAATTCCTCAACCTTAAGGAAAAACCAATCAATACCCAGAAACAGGTCGTAATCGAGGAATTCAAACAACGTTACCTGAATCAACCTTATGGAGATGCTATGCATCATGTCAGGCAATTGGCTTTTACCAAGCATCCTTACCGTTGGCCAACCATCGGTGAAAAAATTGAAGACATTGAGAAATTTGACAGGGATGAATTATTGGCTTTCTATGAGCAAAATTATGCGCCGGATAATGCCGTCCTCTGTATTGCAGGCAAGGTAAACTTCGAGGAAGTGAAAGCCAGGGTACATCATTGGTTCGATGATATTCCCAAAGGAAAACATAAAACCAAATCTATTGTTGCAGAGCCAATCCAGGAAACAATAAGGCGCAAGCAAGTATTCTCTAATATACCTACTGAAGCATTGTACAAGGTATACAAGATACCAGGAAGGCTTGAAAACAATTACCTGACTTGCGACCTGATCTCAGACGTTTTGGGTTTTGGAAGATCAGCCTACCTGGAACAAAAACTGATTAAAAATTCCTCTCTATTTGCCAATTGCCAATCTTATGTACTGGGAAATATCGACCCTGGTCTATTGGTCATCACAGGGAAAATGGAAAAAGGAATCACAGCTGAGGAAGCTGAAGCTGAGTTGGATAGCACCTTGGAAACCTTTAAAGCAGTCCCAATTGCACAGCAAAACCTTCAGAAAATAAAAAACCAAGCTCAAGCAATGCAAACCTACGAATCAGTCTCCTTGCTAGGAAGAGCAATGAAACTTGCATACTACGCTTATCTGGGAGATACTCAACTGATGAAAAAGGAATTCGAGCGAAAAATGGCTATTTCAGTAGAAGAAATTCAACAGGCCACAAGCACCTATCTCAACCAGGATCTTGCTTCCGTAATTTATTATAAATGCTCACCTAAAAAATGATCCATTTAATTGATAAAACATTAACACATTAATTATGAGCGCGTTTCGTATAGGATTCGGATATGATGTTCACCAATTGAAAGAAGGTGAAGAATTTTGGTTAGGTGGAATAATAATCCCACATAGCAAAGGAGCTGTAGGTCATTCTGATGCTGATGTTCTGATACATGTAATTTGTGATGCACTTCTGGGAGCTGCCAACTTAAGGGATATTGGCTACCATTTTTCTGATCAAGACCCTCAATTTAAAGGAATTGACAGTAAAATATTGCTAAAGCAAGTAATGGATCTTATAAAAGAAAACGGTTATCAAATAGGAAACCTGGACGTCACCATTTGCCTGCAGCAACCTAAAATCAATCCGCATATCCCTGCCATGAAAACCTGCCTCGCCGAAGTGATGCAAGTCGATGAAAATAAATTGTCTTTAAAGGCTACAACCACCGAGCGGTTAGGATTTGTAGGCCGTGAAGAAGGCGTTTCTGCTTATTGTGTAGCATTGATCCACCAATAATACCACACACTAACCATGGAAAAACAAGCCCCCAGAATAATAACCACGGAAGACGGATCACACTCTGTCTACCTTCCCGAAATCAATGAAAGTTACCATTCTTCAGATGGTGCTTTCAAAGAATCCATCCATGTGTACTTATTGTATGGGCTGGAGGCCTGGTATGCAAGAAATCGAGGAAAATTCCCTATCAGAATCTTTGAAGTAGGTTTTGGTACTGGGCTTAATGCCTGGCTGACACTAATCTGGGCAGAGCAGAACCAGGTGCCGGTACTTTACCATACGATCGAACCCTACCCGCTTGAAAAAGACATTTATGAGGCGCTGAATTTCACCCAAATGGATGAAACATTGACCCATTTTAATGGCTATTTTAAGCGTCTTCACCAGATGGAATGGGACAAGGGAATGCCAATGACGGACTATTTCAATATTAAAAAAGAAAAAACCACCTTGCAAGAGGTCCAACTTTATCCTACAGACCTGGTATTTTTTGACGCATTTTCTCCAAAAAAACAACCTGAGCTATGGGAAATGGCCATCTTGGAGAAAATTGAGAAGGTTATGAATCCTTCAGCAGCTTTTGTCACCTATAGCGCTGCTGCCAACCTCAAAAAAAACCTACAATCTCTTAACCTGACCCTGGACGAGGTACCAGGACCTCTGGGTAAGAAAGAAATGACCAGGGCATGGAAAAAAAACTAATGCCACCAGTCATTCACCTCATATTTGTTTTTTCATTGTTTACCATTCTCTTTGGTTGCAATCTCAAGAGCGAAAAACAAGTGTCCATAAACAATAAGTCCAACGGTCCAGAACCAAACAATTCAAGCCTTGAACCAGAAACACCAGCAGATGGTTTTCACACCTTAGTAAATGGGGATAGTATTATCCAACGTATATTTTTGGATGGGAAACTCCATTTTGAGCGTTTGTCAATTGAAGGCCAGCAGGTTTACAATCACCTGTATCCGGAGATTAGTGATTCCTTTCTCTTTGAAGACAAATATTACCTTAAATTAAGCTACCCGATTCCATTCAGTGGTACAATAAAAACAACCATCCCAGATTCCCCAGACTATGTGCTTACCCCGATAGGTGAAGACATCCTACAAGTGGTGGTTTATAATGCTCTTGATCTCAAAGTTATAAATTTTAAATTCGACTATATCCCCTCTGAAAATGACAGCTTGATTGGCTCCGCATATCCTTTTAAATATGTAGCTTATAATTGAAGAATATTAGCCTTCACAGCAAATTGGAACATAAAAACGCTAAAATTCATCGTTTTACAGATCAAATTTGTTAATATTAGTCAGCCTTTTCATTCTTAACTGGAATTCGATGAAATTGATAATTGACGATCTGTAGCTAATTCCTTACCTCTGGATTTCCCTTCCAATGTGGACAGTTTGGGTTTAATATTTCAGTTCGCATTCTTATGGAAATAAGTGCAACTCAACAATCATTTAGACGAAGGATGCAATGGGATTTTCTGACCTTTCTCAGGTAGTTTCATCCGGCATATATGATGAATGACAAATTAAAACAAGATGAAAAACAACCTTATAATTCAGGCAAGCACGGCTTTATTTTTCTTTACAATGCTGTCTGTCAAGGCTCAATCACCCTCCTTTGCTAAGCCTATAGATGTCAGTGAAGGTTCCGTTTCTGGAGTAAGTGCATTGGATGTCGCAGATTTGAATGAAGATGGGCGATTGGATGTAGTGGTGCTAGAAGGAGGTGTTCACGCAGACGATCGTTTTACCCTAGCCTGGTTTGAGCAAACTAAAAAAGGAGAATGGGAAAGGCATGATTTCAATATCCCTGTAGAATTTGATGATTTCATTGGCTCTGCGCGATGTGCAGACATGGACAATGATGGAGACATTGACTTGGTATTTAGCAATGATGGTCATTCCACAGGCCCTATCAATGTCTATCTTCTAAAAAACCCAGGAAAAAGAAAGGTTTACAAGCAATGGGAGCCTATTCAAATTTCGAGTATTGAAGGTTTTCATGCCAATGACATGCGATTGGCAGACATGGATCTGAATGGTAAAAAAGATGTGGTAATACGTCATAAAAATCCGGAATCTTTAAAGATCATTTTCCAGAATGAAAAAGAAGACTGGCAAACCAAGACAGTCTATGAAGGCCAGGCAGGTGAAGGGCTGGCTGTTGGCGACATCAACTCGGATGGAATACCGGACATCACCATGACTGGACATTGGTTTAAGGCACCTAAAGACCCTAAAAATGGCCAATTTATAAGATTTGATATAGAAGCGGGTTTCAAGGTAGTGAATAAAGCGACCAAGGAAGAAGTTGGCGACATTAATAATGATGGCAGACCGGATGTTTTATTATCCCCTGCTGAACATTTTAAGAAATACGGAGGGGACAATTACGATCTTGCCTGGTATGAATGTCCAGAAAATCCAGAAGCAGTAACCGAATGGAAAAAGCATGTGGTAAAATCAGATTATAACAAAGCGCATTGTGCAAAACTTGCTGATATGGACAATGATGGAGATTTGGATATCATATCTGCTGTGGCTTGGGACAATCGGGAAATCAGAATATATATCAATGAAAATGGTGTGTTTAAAGAATCCATTTTAGTTGCCGAAGGTAAAGGCATTTACTCAGGGACAATAGCAGATATGGATGGGGATGGGGATTTGGATATTGTAGGGGAGGATAAATACGCTGCGGATGCCAAACCATGGTTGTTTAGAAATTTGCTTATTAAATGATCCAACTCTTCCACCCGACTAAAACCGTACATTTAGGTTATAGGACCATTGTACATGCGATTGTAGAAAATACACTTCCATCTATTTCTTAATTAACCCGCCCATGAAAAGGAGAAAATTTGTCGCCCATACGGTACTTTCAGCAGCTGCTATTGCAGGTATGCCCTACGCCAGCCTTGCTACCCCTCGAAAGGACAAGATGGATCGCATTGGCTTAACGACGGTTGTCTTCCGAAATCGTTTTGAAGCAACCAAGCCGAAGAATCAAGTTTTGGAGAATGAATTGACCCTATTAGGTACTCCTGAATATTTTGTTGACCGGTTTAAGGTACATAATGTTGAAATGTGGACGCCCCATTTTGAATCAACTAGTAAGAATTATTTGAAGGATTTAAAAAAGTCCCTAAAAAAGGAGCGATGTAAATTAATAAACCTGCAATCTGAAGGAAAATTCGATCCATCCGACCCACTGGAAGAAAATCGGTTAAAAGCAGTAGTAGAAGTTAAAAACTGGGTGAATGTTGCCAAATCACTTCAATGCGAGGCAGTACGGGTAAAGTCAATGAAAAAATCTTATTCCAAGGCTGTTCTTTCTCTCAATGAAATAACTAAATACGCCAATTCTAAAGGGATAGCAATATTAATTGAGAACCATAATGATTTGTTTTCAGACTATAAGCAACACACCAGCATAATTAAAGATGTGCCTATAGACAACATAGGCCTTTTGGCCGATTTCGGAAACTATCCCACCAATCAGCTCATGTTCGATTCGCTAAAACACATTGCGCCATTCACCAGGTTGGTCTCAGCTAAAGCAAAGGACTTCTCAGATAAAATGGAACACATCACCTACGACTTCCAGAAATGCATTCGCATTTTTGAAGAAAGTGGGTACCAAGGCATCTATTCTTGTGAACAATGGGGAAAAGCCAATCCCAATTATGACTATGAAAAAATTACGGATTGGATGATTGAGCACATAAAAGAAAGCATCTAAAACCTTTCAATCTTAGGGGTTTTAGATGCTTCCGATACTATTTTTTAAGGCTGAAGTCTGGTCAAAACAGCTTTTGCTTCTTCCCAGGTAAGTCTTGGCCCAAATTGGCTAACGATCTTTGAAGAAGCCATACTGGCCAATTTACCGCTGGAGGCATAAGAATGCCCGTTGGTAATGCCATACATAAAAGCACCAGCAAACATATCACCAGCACCATTGGTATCAACGGCTACAGTAGGGTAAGGGGCAATATCTATAAAAGTGTCCCCATCATATATCAACGCTCCATTATTCCCCTGGGTAATGACAAAATGCTTGGCCAATTTTTTCATGGCCTCACTGGCTTCAGACAAATTGTCTTTTCCTGTATAGAGCATGGCTTCTTCCTCATTTGCAAAAAGCATGTCCACTCCAGAGCCGATTACTTCTTTAAAACCATCACCAAAATATTTGACCATGGCTGGATCAGAAAAAGTTAGCGCCACTTTTACATCATTTGCTTCTGCAATTTTTTTAGCGGCCAACATGGCTTCTCTGGCATTGGGCGAAGTGATAAGGTATCCTTCAATGTATAAATACTTTGAGGCTTTTATCGCTTCCTCATTAAGTTGTGAAGTAGAAAATTGCTCGGTAATCCCCAGAAAAGTATTCATCGTTCGTTCCGCATCCGCAGTTACCATCACGAGACACTTTCCGGTAATTCCTTCTTCTAGCTTAAAAGGATCGAGGTTGTGATTGACGCCAGATTCTCTTAAGTCATCTGTGAAAAATTTTCCCAATTCGTCGTTCGCAACCTTGCAACAATAGTAAGATTTTCCTCCAAATTGACTTACGGCTATTATGGAATTTGCAGCTGAGCCTCCACATTGTAATTTTGATGTTTTGGTGTTAATTGCTGACATCAACTCACCTTGGCGCTCTTCATCAACCAAAGTCATTAACCCTTTTTCAATACCATATTTATCCAAAAAGGCATCACTAACCTCAAATTCTATATCTACCAGAGCATTTCCTATGCCCGTAACATCGTACTTTTTCATCATGTTGAATACACTATTGTTTCAGCCAGAAGTTGGCCATTTGAATAATAATTGATTAATCTTAATCCTTTAATTTTAGACTTCTCCCTTTGATGGCTTCTAATGCAAATACCATGGAACAGATAACTAAACCAAAAAACTCTCTGTTGATTTCCATGGCGTTTGTTTTCATCGAAAGGTCTTTTTGCTGCCACTCTTGCCCCACCCATCCAAAGATATTTTCAGGCCAAAAAAAGATGGATGCTATTAGGTAAGTAAAAGTAAGTATTACCAATAGATTCACATTAAACTTACCAAAAAAGGCAAATCCTGCCGTAGTAGCCGCTATCAGGTAAATAGGAATCCACCACTGTGGGTCTGGATCATTGATCTGCCAATAACTGAATAACAGAAATATTATTGACCAGCTTCCAAAGAAATACTTCCAGGGTTTACTCATAACACTTCTAAATTAATATTAATAAGTAGAAAATAACAGTATCAGGTCATTTTCTATTAACAACATCATAAATAATGGAATAAACAGCGGTTGGATCAACGTTTCCTTCTCCTTTATCCCTTTTTGTTCTGATCATAACAGGCCAGTCTTCCTCACTTTCAGGAATCCTCCCATGTGAGCCTTTGACCAGGTCAGCTTTTAAAGGAATAACATCCATCAGGTACCTAAAACCCAATTTCTTTTTCAACAGGGTCCACCCCAATTTTCCTTTCAGAAATTTAATGTCCGGATTGGCAAACATCTCTACAGGATCATACCCAGGTTTGCGGTGTATGTCCACCGTTCTGGCATAATCTGGAGCTACCTTATCGTCCAGCCAATAATAATAGGTAAACCAGGAATCCTTATCTGCCACAGCCACCAAATCACCAGTCCTTTCATGGTTCAATTTGAAATCATTTTGCTCTTCCTTGTCCAATACCTTATCCACCCCAGGTAAAGCGGCAATAATATTCTTAACTTCAGCTAAATCCTTGTCATCTTTGACGTAAATGTGTGCCAGTTGATGGTCTACAACTGCAAAAGCACGACTTGTGCCTGCATCAAGTGTTTCCAATCCCAACTCATCTTTCACTTCAATAAATCCAGCTTTTCTCAAAGCCCTATTGATATGGATTGGTTGGTTCACAGAAGTAATGCCATACTCAGACAGTAAAATCACCTCTGCCCCTTTGTCTTCATAATAAGTAATCAGGCGCTCACATAAAGCATCCACTTCATTCAAGCTTTTACTTATCTTATCAAAATCAATCCCAAATTTCTGCAGGGCATAATCCAAATGGGGTAGGTAAATCAAAGTCAAAGTTGGATCATGCCATTCGTCTACTTTCATAGAAGCTTCTGCTATCCACTTACTTGAAGCAATATTGGCATTGGGCCCCCAAAAAGAGAACAAGGGGAATTGACCCAATTCCTTTTGCAGGCGGTCTCTTAAGCCCATTGGCTGACTGTGAATATCAGGCAACTTTCTACCATCAGAAGGGTACAATGGCCTTGGTGTCACAGCATAGTCTACTGAAGAGTACATATTGTACCACCAAAACATATTGGAACAAGTGAATTCAGGATTTTCCGCCTTTAATGCGTCCCAAATTTTGGAAGACTGAACCAGGTGATTGGACTGTCTCCAGAATTTTATTTCACATTCATCTTTAAAATACCAGCCATTGCCAACGATTCCATTCTCCTCAGGCCATTTGCCTGTAAGGTATACTGACTGAGAAGAACAAGTAACTGCCGGTAGTACAGGTTGGATTGCTGAAGTTTGTCGTTTTTCACTCCACTTTTTTAAAAATGGAGTATGCGCTCCTATTACTCTTTGAGAAAGCGCCACTATATCCAATACAACCGTCTTTTTCATTCAATATGGTTTTTTACCCAGTTCAGTTCTCTTGCAATAGATTGATCCAAAGACAAATGGATGTCCTCAGGCAAAACCTCCCATGTATAGGTTTCTACCTCCAGATGACTGGTCAATTTTCGCTCTCCGTTCAATTTCAAGACGTTTAAAATATCTTCTTGGGTAGATTGTAAATGTCCATATGTAGCCAAAAACAAAGGCACATGAAAATGAACGCGCCATTCAAGTTCAACCGTGGTGGCCAAATCCAGAAGCGCATCCGGAAGATCTGGATAAGCATGCAAAGTATTGTCTTCCAATCTGCCAATTACCTGATGAAGATAAGTCGATTCTACAAATGGCAGCAGGGCTTTTTCTACTGGCTTTCTTTGGCTTACTTCCAATGGGATATTGGCTTTTAAAGCTGCGCTCAGTTGAAATTTCCCAATCTTAATGCCTTCTTTTTGAAAAGTATCCAGGACTGCCTCATGGTTTTCATAACCTACCGCAAAATGGCAAACGTCATAACAAACCCTAACGTGCTCTTTGATCAATGATTCGGCAACCTCTTCTGAGACGCCAAATTTTCCCACCATGATCGGTATGCCCATAGGAATTAGCCAATCCTTGTAAAAACTTATCATTCCTGAGGAGTTTTCAATGACTCCATCAGGTTCTGGTTCAATGTCCAGGTGAAGGTCTAAATTCTGATCCAGTTTTAATTGGTATAGATATTCCACTACCTCCATAATATGCGAACAAGATTGTTCCATCAACTGCTTCATGTCTGTTGAGGTCTTGTGCCAGTATTTATAGCTTAGTGGAGAAGTGGAGATACCTGCGTCCATGTCGGTGGGCATTATAGCCGCCAAAATGGTAAATAGTCTCAGGGTGTATTCTTTCCTGGCATCGGTGCTCCAATCAGGGAAATGGACTTCATCCTTTACTACCTGTCTGTGAAACCCCCCAAAAGGAAAACCATTGAACGTAAAAACATAACAGTTATTGGCTGTTAGCCAGGATTTGAATTCTGCTAATCTCGCAGGTTTAATCAATTCTCTACTTGCCTCATCCGAAACTCTCAAACCTATTGCGAAAGCCTTGTCAACATACAATTCTCCTTTTATCTTCGGGATGTATTCTTTGAGGTTGTCAAAGGTAGCTTCCCAACTTTCTCCTGGATGAATATTGGTACAGTAAGTTAAATGAAACTCGGCTACTTGCATATGCTGGAGGGCTATTTAATCAATAAGCCTTGATCAGGCCTTTTGATGTTCAAGTTGTAAATTTTTTAATTTTTCTATTGCTTCTATGATTAAAGCAGTGTCCATGTCGTGTACTTCAATGCCATGTCCAATTTTATCTAGAAGCATGATGGTCAGCTCTCCACCTAAATGTTCTCTAAACTCTTCAAGTCCTTGAAGCAATACCTCTCCAGACAGTTCTGGTAGGTACAAATCAAAGCCCAAATGAGTTATCACTTTTAACACTCGATTTAATTCATTCTCAGAAAGTATCCCTGATAGAAAAGAATAGGTGGTATCCAGGGCAATCCCTATGGCCACAGCCTCACCATGTCTAATTCTATAGTCTGTAAGGTGCTCTAATTTATGTGCTGCCCAATGTCCAAAATCCAACGGTCTGGAAGAGCCACTTTCAAAGGCATCCCCGGAAGCGATATGGTCCATATGCATTTGTGCACAGCGATAAATTAATTCTTCCATTGCAGGATTCCTCTTATCGAGAAGGTCGTCTACCTGCCCTTCTATCCATACGAAGAAAGAGGCATCCTTGATAAGCGCCACTTTTAAAGCTTCAGATATACCAGATCTCCAATCTCTGGGCGCCAGTGTTTGTAAGAAATCACTGTCATTGATAACCGCATAAGGAGGTGAAAATGTGCCTAAGTAATTCTTTTTACCATAGGCATTGATGCCATTTTTTACCCCTATACCTGAATCATTCTGGGATAGGACTGTGGTTGGAATCCGGATATGTCTGATCCCTCTATGGGCGATGGCAGCTGCAAAACCAACCATATCCAATAGGGCACCACCACCAAGACCTACAATATAAGAATGCCTATCAATACCGTATTCGTCGGTAGCTTTAAGTATTTCTTGAAAGTATTGTTGGTTGTTTTTCACCTGCTCGCCACCTGGGATTACCAATGGGCCTGCACATAGCATAAAAAACGCACTATTTCTCTCAGCATAGTTCTTTATTTCCGTGATCAGATCAGGGTGGGTGTCTACCACTCCCCCATCTAAAACAAAATAAACTTTAGGGATTTTATGCCCACTTACCAAGTCTGCAAAAAGATTATTATTCAATGAAAACAATGCTTTTGTAAAAAACACTTGATAACTGAAAGGAACACTGAAAACTTGTTCTATTGATTTATGCGCCACTCTATTCATTTTATTTATGATTGTCCCTAAGAACCATTTGCTTCATAATATATAAGTAATCTAACCCTTTTTTGGTTCACTAGGTAACCGCAAAACTCTTGGCCAATTGCAAAGATAACGGTAATAATAGTAAAATAACCAATCCTACTATCCAACCCGCAAAAGCGGCTGCTATTGTTGCATTTACAATAATTAAAGCCAACACTGCTGCTTTTACAGACCTACCAATTAATGACGGCTCCTTATATTTCAATGCTTTAACCAATGGTGGAAAAATAAAATAGCTTAGTAAGGCCAGAAATGGCAGGCTTTCCCACCAATTTTCGATATTCATATAGGCCAATAAGAAAATGGATACGACTATAATCCCATATATCACCAATCCTGCTTTAAGCGCAGTAGTATTCTTTCCGTGAACTTCTCCACGACTCACCATCGTAATGGCCGATACATAAAGCAAAGGTATAAGTCCGATGTACCAATAGGTTTCTACGGCACCTTCTATCAAGCTCATCCCTAGTAGCAAGTTGCCTGCTCGGCATAGCCCCATATTTATCGGGCCAAAAACATTCTGGTGTTTTCCCCAGGCATCATACAAAACCGCGAGTGAACCCACGGATAAAGCAATAAGGGCAGAAAAACCACTTACTTGCCAAGCTGCCAATACACCTATCAATAGCAATAAAAACGCCATAATCCCAGCACTCTTGATAGTTGCCTGACCACTCGGGATGGGGCGCTCAGGTCTTTCAACCCTATCCAATTCCGCATCAAAGACATCATTAAAGGCAACCCCTCCACCATATAGGCCTATGGTAGACAGTACCAGCCAACCAATAGACTTCAAAATTGTGACGTCCATTTCTTGTAATAAGAGGTAAACTGCTCCTGAAATGGCAGCACCCGCTAAAATGTCCGCAATTGCGGTGACAATGTTGGCAGGTCTGGTGAGTCTGATGTGCGCAATAATAGATGACATCTGTGGATTTAATTCTCTATAATATTGGAGGAATCATTTTCTATACGAGGGTTTTGGCCACCTCTCAATACAGTGTTTCCCCCCATTTTTTTGGTTTGATCGATTGGCTCTTTTTCCAACCAATCCTTTTCATCCATCTGTCCGCTTTGCCCGTAGGCTTTAAGGGCATTTCCATAACAAGTCATAATTATATGCTCCTCAGGAATTCCTCTTTCTCGCATCAGGTTTGCCGTTTTGGGAACCGCCAGAGGGTCACTTATGCCCCAGTCCGCTGCACTATCTACAATGATACGTTCAGGACCATATTGACGAACGATGTCAACCATTCGTTCGCTTCCCATTTTGGTATGGGGGTAAATTGTAAATGCTGCCCAATAACCTCTGTCAAGCACATCCTTTACCGTTTCCTCATTGTTATGGTCAACAATGACCATCCCAGGAGCCAGACCATGCTCTTCACTTACATCCATGCTTCGGATGGTGCCTTTCTTCTTGTCTCTATGGGGGGTATGGATCATTACTGGCAAGTCTACTTCTTTCGCAAGCTCCAATTGTAGGCGATAAAACCTGTCCTCAGCTTCGGTCTGATCATCATAACCAATCTCTCCGATGGCAACTACGCCTTCTTTGCTTACATAAAGAGGAAGGAGTTCCATTACCTCCTCTGCCAAGGCTACATTATTGGCCTCCCGGGAATTGAGTCCCATGGTGCAATAATGCACTATCCCAAATTGTTTGGCTCGGAAACGTTCCCAGCCAACAAGACTACTAAAATAATCCTGAAAACTACCAACTTTAGTTCTAGCTTGCCCTAACCAAAATGCAGGCTCAATTACAGCTACAATTCCAGCTTTTTGCATGGCTTCATAATCATCAGTAGTCCTGGAAGTAACATGTATATGTGGATCTATGTACATCATAACGCTTCAAATTTATATGCTAACCTATGTTAAATTAAATGCAAATCATAACGATAACAAATGAACGGGGAATTTCAAGTGAAAACGGCAAACTTTTACAATGAATTAATTTTTTGCTTCATAATCTTTGCCAATTTGCTCCCAACTTATTTCTCCTTTCTCTATTTTATTTTTAATTTCCGGATGTTTATCCAAAAGCCCTTTGGCGGCAATGTTGTCACTGTGATAGCAGGTCAATCCTACTGCATATTTTTCTAGATCATCTCCATTTTTCCAAACCTTTTCCAGAAGGCCAACAATTTCTTCATCAACAAAAGGAATGACAAACCGCCACAATTCCGGAACTACATTCCTGTTGGCCGACCAGCGTTCATGAACGTAATCAACCAAAGTTTTGGCCAGGCTACTATTCAACCGTTGATCAATACCAATAATCTGATAGAGGGGGCGTTGCATAAAAATGGCCTTCAAGACCATCTGGTTCCATGCTTGCTCTACCAGATAATCTGCCGGATAAGGATTGTTTAAAGCTATGGCATCAAAAACCGAGGTCATATTACTCCTAAGTCCCTCGGCCGCACGCTTCACAAACTTTTCCGGGAAAGGATAAATGGGCAAGGCAGCATACAATGCCTCTTGCTCATGAATGTCTGCTGATTCAAAAAGCTTTTCCATATCTCCGAGCCATTTCTCACTGTCCTCAGACAGTGCTTCCAATACCAGTATGGCCCTTGCCGTTTGCAGGTTAGTCCAATTTTGTGGAGAGAAACCCGTTCTGATTTTCTCTGCATCTAGTAAGTCTTGATTTGATAAGTTTAATGGACTTTTGGAAAAATGACGGGATGCCTGACTAAAGGATAAAAATAGCTTCATTGAGCCCTTATCCGCTTTAATCTTGCCTACCTGAAGTTCCAACCAAATCATACCCTCGGAGGCTGCTGTCGCCTCTAAGCTTCTTTTTAGAAATCTTATGGTGGATGAAATATCTTTCATACTTTTCGGCTTTTTGTTCAATACAAATATAACACTTATTCCATTCCAGTTTTTTGAACATGAGCACAATCATAAACGAAAAACAGGATCTTTTACCCTTCTTAAGGAATTACCTGATTGAACACCTTAATCTGGTAAAAAACTTTTCCAATAACAGGCTGAAATATCGGGATCTCCGAAAGGTTTGGAAAGAACTTGTCGCCTTTATCACCTTTTGAGTAAAAAAAGCCAAGTCATTACAAAACTGTATGACTTGGCTTTTAATTAATGCATTAAATGTTCCCTTTCAGGGTTATTCTATCCAATCAACGCCTGTATCTTTCCAGCTCCTGGATTTGGCAGAGTCCAGAACAGCTTCACAGACCTTTTGGGTTTCATACGCATCTCTAAATGTTGGGCGACAAGGCTCATCTCCTTCAAGGCTCTTGAAGAAATCTGCTACTTGATGAATAAATGAATGTTCATAACCTATACTTGTTCCAGGTATCCACCAGCGATCCATATAAGGTTGGTCCCCTTCTGTGACATGAATGGAACGCCAACCTCTTACCTGAGGCTCATCGTTGTGATCAAAATATTCCAATCTATTCAAGTCGTGTAAATCCCATCGAATGGAGGCATGTTCACCATTGATTTCGAAAGTGTAAAGGGCTTTATGGCCTCTCGCATAACGCGTCGCTTCAAAAAGACCCAGTGAGCCATTGGCAAAATGACAATGGAATGCACAAGCATCATCTATTTCAACCTTCTGTTTTTCACCGCTTCCCTGGTGTACCCTTTCCTTGATAAAGGTCTCGGTCATGGCAGAAACATCTTTGATTCCTCCATTAAGCCACATGGCAGTATCTATACAGTGAGCCAAAAGATCACCTGTCACTCCTGATCCGGCAGCAGCTGCATCCAGTCTCCAAAGTGCATCTCCACCTTGTGGCAAATCAGGACTTATCGTCCAATCCTGAAGGAAGTTGGCCCGATAATGGAAGATCTTACCTAATTTTCCGGAATCAATTATTTGTTTTGCCAAGGTTACCGCAGGAACTCTTCTGTAATTGTACCATACGGTATTTCTTACACCTGTTTCTTCGACAACTTTCACCATTTCTTCCGCTTCTTCGATGGTTCTGGAAAGCGGTTTTTCACAAAGAATCATTTTCCCAGCTTTGGCAGCAGCGATGGCTATTTCAGCATGGGTATTGTTAGGAGTACAGATATCAATGGCATCTATATCATCCCTTTCAATCATCTTTTTCCAATCCGTTTCATAAGAAGCATATCCCCATTGCTCGGCAAAATCTTTGATCTTGTCTTCCCTTCTTGAGCAAGCTGCTTGTAAAACTGGTCGGTACTCGTATTCAGGAAAAAAATCTCCCAATCTTTTATATCCGTTGGTATGGATTCTGCCCATAAGGCCCGTACCAATCAATCCTATTCTTATTTTCTTTTTTTCTGACATGTTTTATTATTTTGGTTGCTAATCAATTGCTGGTGAAATAAGGAGCTTCACACTACTCTTTCCAGCCATGTTTCTCTCTGACAGAAATCATTGCTGCCAGTATATTGTTCCAGGTACTCCCTTCATTCATTACTTGATTTGGGAACATACAACCATCCCAGCAAATGTGTTTGAAGGCTTTGGTCAATTCGCCTTTTTCATCACGTAACCAATATCCAGCATCTTCAGCAATATCCAATTTTCCGTTAGGATCATTGGCCAGGCAATGTCTACCTGTTTTGTCGTGCGAACCAGATCCAAAAACGGTAGCATCATTTTGAGCGACATGGAAATCAATTGTCCATGGTCTTAATGCATCTGTCATTTCTTTTAAAGCTGCTTTCCAAACCGATTTGTCTTTCCAGTCATATCCTTCTGGAAGCAATCTATGTTCGGGGTAATTGTATCCCAACGTATACAATAAGGTGTGGGCCATATCAGCCTGAAAACCAAGGAAAGGGCTATTTACAGACTCAAGTGTTTCAAGCATGGTTTTCCAACTTTGCATACCACCCCAGCAAATCTCACCTTCTGCAGCAAGTTTTTCGCCATAACCTTCAGCAATTTTCGCGGCCTCTTTCAGGGTTTCAACAATTATTTTCTGGCTTCCTTTTGGATCTTTTGCCCATACCTCTGGACTACTCGCAGTGTCTATCCTGACAATACCATTTGGTCTTACGCCTATCTCTCTTAATTTTTTGGCAAGCTTACAAGATTTTTCAAGCATGTCCAGGTAAACAACCCTGTCTTCTTTGGTGCCCAGAATAGGACCTCCCCAGATAGGTGCTACCACACTTCCTATTTCTAGCCCAAGGGATGAAACCTTGTCCGCTAATTTTTTAACACCATCATCATTCATGTCCAAATCGACATGAGGATCAAAAAGCCCTATATCCACCCCATCAAACTTCACACCATTCACTTCGGCATTTGCGGTGTTTTGTAACATCTCATCAAAAGAAATGATAGGCTCAGAATCAGGACCTTTCCCTACTATTCCAGGCCATGTTGCATTATGTAACTTTGGAAAATTATTTTGGGACATAATTTTATATGGTTAGCAATGAATAATTAATTTAAATCACAATAAAAAATTGAAACCTTAAGATGAAAATTAAACTTAAAGTTTAACCTTTTATATTTTCACTTCAATTTAATAAATAACTATTGGAATACCATTCTCACAAGGTTTCCAATAGTTATCTTTTTGCTTCTAAATCTTCAAATCAGGGTTTTTAGGGCCGAAATGTTTCAACATCACTATAGGATCAGTTTTCGACTGATTGGTGATTTTAACGCCTTCTTTTGCTGCTTTTTCAGTAACAAAATATTCGTCATGAGTCAATTGACCATAACGAATCAAAGAAGGTGTTTCTATATCCCATGCACCCATGGTACCATGACCCTGCATCATGATCATACCATAAGCAGCATTGTCTTTTATAACTACTGTTTGTCCTGGAAGGACGGTCAATTCTTTGGCACTAAATGCCTCTGAACGGTAACAAATCCAATTTTCAACATACCCAGCTGCTTCCATTTCTGCCGCATCTGAAACAGGAACAGGAGCCATAAAGCGGGTTTCCAATATATTAGGATCCACATTCAAATCCCAATCTATCACTTCCATCAATTGATCATAATCTCCGATTCTTTCTTTAGGAGTTCCCTTCCAAAGTAATTCTTCAGGAATAATGGCTTCATTAACCAGAGACTGGTACATAGCGAAAACGTCAGAGGCTTTCTGAGGCTCATAAGTACACATACTTCCAGGTGCGTGTAACATTCCCGGAGGAACATCCCAACCAGTTCCAGGATCAAGTTTGAAAGCCTGAGAAAAACTGGTGATTTTATTGTCTCCTTTGTTGAAGTTCTTGAGACATTCCTTGATTTGTTCTTTGGAAGTCCCCGGTGCTATACCAAAAAAGGTATAAGGGAAATCACCTCCATGGTTATTCAATTGAGGAGGAAAGTAATAGGCTTCCGGCTTGCCTTTCATTCCGATTTTGGCAGCATGCTCATCATTGTGATGAATGTGGTGAGGCAGTGGTCCCATATTGTCAAAAAACTTTGAATACATTGGCCAGCTTTCGTATTCATCCCAAATTCTGTCGCCAATAATTTCGCCTTTCAGCTCATCGATAACATCTTTCAGTAAAATTTGCTCTTCTTTTCCATCTTCTCCTAAGACCACTTTACTCAAGCCTTCATGCTCTCCAGTAAGTGGACCGTTTTCGGCAGGGCAGGTAGATGAAAACCATCTTTCATCGATACCTCCTCTTTCTCCACCCAAAACATAATAATCATCAGGATGAAGTTTTATTCTTCTTCCGGGTACACAAAAAGATCTGGGTACCCATGTAGGGGCCAGACGCAAAATCCCCTGTCCTTCTTCTAATGCTTTTTTTGCCAAACTCATAGGTTCTATTTTGATTTATTGTTAATATATTACTTGTTAATCTCTACAAATGACTGTATTTTCTTCTTATTTGTCAAGACATCAAATACCAATTCATATTGTCTCTTTTCTCCAGGCTTCAATAGGATAAGTGTGCCGTCTTCTCTGGCCTGGGCTTGACCATTTGGTGGGTTGGTTCCTGGCTCTAATGCTGTTACATACTCATTCTCTCCCCAATGCTGCCAGTTGATCAACCAGGGCAATTGTTTTTTATCAAAGGTCATCCTAAACGCAAAACCTAAGGATGGATTATACAATCCGGCCCTGCATCTGTCGTCTAACTCGGGGGTAGGCTTGATAAAAGCCACATCTTCTCCAAAGCCACTGTGCTCAGGCATGGGGGCAGGACAGGATTTAAAATCATTGTCTTTATTAAAAATCCGATTTTTGGGATCACCATCCCTGGCTTCCCAGGTTCCATTCCAAAGTATTTGAGTCCCTTCATCTACCAGCGGCCATCCAAAATTAACATGATACAGCAGCATATGAGGTGCTTCAACATTGGAAATGTTGGTGACTTCATCTGATATTTTAAGATAGGGTTGACCCAAAATTCCTGAAATGGTCCTTTTCAATAAAAGGTTAGGTCCGAAAACACTACACTCTCTTATTAAACCGGTTATGTGCATTTCCAGGTCACCGGTTTGAATATCTGGTTGCTTCATCGCTATGATTTCAGCAGGGCTATTGGAAATTCGACCGTGTAAGCCTCTCTTTCCATGTGCATCATTTTCCGGGCCTCCTACATGCGAAAGCCCACAAGTAGTAAGTAATCCTCCACCAAAAGTACTCAACCAGTCTATTCCATCCGAAGTAAATGGTGTTGGCGGAGTAATGCCTACATGACTGATCCAAGACAGCCCATGCCCAGCAAATTGGGCGGAGGAGATGTCCATGGCTCTGTCCAAAACAAGCTGATAACGAAAACCTGCACCTGTATCAATATTGGCGATTCTTACCCCTTTTCCAGTTCCATTGTCCAGTATTGATGTCTCAATACCTCCGATTTGTCGCACATTACCTACTTTCCCTCTCCAGCGCTGATTTTTTGCATCCATAGTTTTGCAAGCTTAATTACTCTATAATAGTTGTTCCTGAATGAGATGCTACCCTGATTTTTTCCGGATAGTTTAAGGACAAAGAAGTCCTGTCAGAAATCGCAGCAAATTAAAGATTTTTCAAATAGATATTGCGATAGGCGACCTGCATAGGAGGTCCTACATGAACCTGCATTCCCAAATAACCTTTAGAAGAACTGTTGGCAGGATCTTCATCTGTTACATCACTCATCAAGGTGCCATTGATGTAGTGTTGCAAGCGATTTCCTTTTGCTACAATCCGTATTTCGTTCCAATCATTTGATTTTACCACTTTTCGCATTTCATCGCGATCACCTAGTTCTTCCACTACTTCAAGTCCCAACCAAGCATTCTTTTCTACATTTGCCCTAAGGTCACCTTCTTTTTCTTGTGGATTGATTTTGGTTTTCTGCCCTATATAAGCAAGCGTAGTTCTTTTCCTTTCTTCGTAATTTTGGCCAGTGTAATTGTTTTTGCCATCAATATCTGCTTGATATCCTTTTAAAGCATGTTCCAGCCCCTCTACTTCATCACTTCTGTAATTCACCCCTGAGTTACCAGCCTCTGTGATTTTAAATTCAGCTTTAAATTCAAAATCTGCTGGCTGTCCTCCTTGATAAACTATAAAATGGTTTCTATCCAATTTGGTGGCTTCGGTGATTTCACCTACTATAGCTCCGTTCTCTACTCTCCAGTAAGTGGCATCTCCATCCCAACCATTGAGCGTTTCTCCATCAAAAATCTTTTCAAAACCATCATTAGAATCCACTACAATGGCAACTTCATCTTGGGCTGTTGCTGCCTCATCCTTTTGCTGACCTGAACCACAGGAAAAAGTCAGTGATGAAATGGCAACCAGTGAAGTTATTTTAAATATATTTTTCATTTGGTGCTGATTTAGGTTGAAAATTTTCAGGCCAAACAATAGTTGTCTGGCCTGAAAAGCATTTATCATTTATTGTTATTATTTGTAAACTTCGTGATTTGGATTGCCTCCTGACACAAGATAAGCCATCAAATCTTTCAACTCTTCTTCATTGAGTCGATTGACCAGACCTGGAAGCATCACAGATACTTCAGACTCCTTGGTGCTTGTCACTTTATCCTTTGGAACCTCCACAATCATGTCTGGAGAAAAAGGATTTTGTGAAATATAATAAGTCGTCTCATCTTCTCTTAAAAGTCTTCCAACAACAGAAGATTTATCTCCCATCACAAATACCATGGCCGCATATTGATCAGAGATCACATCATTTGGATTAATGGTTGCTTCAAGAATATCCTTAGGGCTAAATCGAGTACCGAGTTGCGTAAGGTCTGGACCAACGGCTCCACCTTCTCCGCCCATGGCGTGACAAGAAATACAAAGCGTTGCCCCAAACATAGCCTTGCCGTTTTCAAGGTCTCTTCCTTTAAGGTCGGCTACCAAAGGAGCGGCTTCTTCTACAGTCCATCTTTTACCAGGGCCTTTCGGCTGAACTGTCGTTTCTACAATCTCATTGCCAGAACCTGACAGTCTTTTACCACCTGAAAGTTCGTCGTAATATTCAAACTTGGATTTTGGAACGGTACTGAGAGCCATCTTTCTGGACCTGTCAATAAAGCCTACATAACTTCTTCCACCTTTATACTGGAATGCATTATTGGTCCAGGTGAAATATTCTTCGTAAGAAGCATCATCCCATCCCGCTTTGGCTCCACCTAGCACTGTAGCCAGGTAAGTCTGCTGCGCAGGAGGAACATTGGCCAGCATATTGGCTATATCTAAACCATACTGAGGGTTTCTCATGATCAAGTCAGAAGATGCTGTAAGGGTTTTCTGAAAGTTGGGATCATCTTTAGCCTCTTTCAGCATACTCAATAATTTAGGCACGGCAGTAGGTGCTTCCAATTTCACCAATACTTTCCCCATTACCCTATTGATTTCGTTTGTTGCAGCAGGAAACTGAGCATCCAGATAGCCAACCAATTGATCTCTTACAGAACCAGATGGATTACCATGTCTGGCAATAACCACTTCAAATGCTCTGACCAGATTCATTTGATCCTCCTCACTTAATTTATCAAAATCCAATCCCATTAAGGCTTCAGCCATTTGATTTCTCTGAGAAGCATTTCCATGTCTTGCCAAGGCAATAATGGCCTGAGTCAATGCTCTTGGGTTGGTTTCATTCAATGCTTTACTTTCCCATTCAGAAAGTGGTTGATGTTCTACAGCTATCCTTGCCGCATATTGTACAAACCTGTCGCTATGGCTTAGGTAAGGCCATGCAAAATCAAGCGCACCGGATTTTGCGCCAGTATGATATGCTTCAAGGCTTCTACGTATTTTGTGTTCTTCAGGAAGGTCAGCTTCGGTAAGTCCACCTTTACTGTCTCCACTCAAATCTCCTGTATAATGAACCCTATACAAATCAGACTCGAGGCGTCTTCCACCGGTCATAAAATACAAAGCACCATCTGGTCCGATCACACCATCTGTTAATGGTAGTGGTGAACCTGAAATAAATTCTTCACCCGTAGCTGAATAAGATCCTCCATTTGGGGTAAGGTTGATTTTGTACATGATCCCAAAACTCCAGTCAAATGCATACAATGCATTGCGGTATTCTTCAGGAAATTTGGCTTTGCTACCATAAAAAACATTGGTAGGAGAACCCTGACCAATATTCAGTACTGCTGGAAGATTGTCTGTATAATCAGGTGACCATTTCATGTTACCTGTTCTCCAGCCATATTCACTACCGCTGGTTACATGATTGATCCGGGTAGGACGGTACCAAGGCATGCCAAAGTCCCATTCCATATCGGAATCATAGGTAAACAAATCGCCTACTTCATTGAAGGCAACATCAAATGGGTTTCTATACCCTACACTGATTAACTCCCATTCTTTACCTTCAGGGTCAATTTTAGCAACCCATCCTCCTGGTGCTCCTCTGCTGTTGGCATGGCCTCTTGGATCCTTAATTTCAGGAATCAAGTTATCGTTTTCCCAGACGCGTGGAATCCTGTAACGATCCATTTCAGGTACGTCTATGTGGTTACCCACAACGATATAAATAGATTTTCCATCAGGAGAAACGACCATACTGTGTGGACCATGTTCTCCCGGGCTACCTGTAAATTCTTTTATAGTGGTGATTTTATCAAACTGATCATCACCATTGGTATCCTGCAATCTGTACAGACCTGTACTTTTGTCAAAATCCTCATTGGCACGATGGTTTACCATCACGTACAAACTGTTAAAGGCGTACAAAAGTCCCTGGGCATAGCCCATCCCTATTTTGTCGTCTCCATTGTCTCCAATTCTTAACTTTTCTACTGCAGGAGCAAGAGAATCTGATCCTATAGCTGGCACTTCCAAACGATAAATAGCTCCATATTGATCCACCGTTAATAGTCTATTTTTATCATCGAAGGTCATCCCAACCCATGATCCCTGGTCATTGTCGCCGGGGCTATATAGGTGTTCCGCTTCAAAGCCGGCGGGCAATTTTAATTTGGCGACCTTAGGGTTTACCTCCTTTTGATCACCATCGCTTTGGCCACATGATCCCAATACAAAAAGGATCAATCCGGCCATTAGCCAGTTCTTCATAATTTTATTTTTATACATAAGTTTATTGTTAATTCAACTTTCTACTCCCTATAGGTTACTACACGCTTGAAACCAATTTTAAATTTAACCCAAATTCGGTGCTAATGATAACCAATAATGTTGAAATAAAACCTTTGGTCATAAAAACCCAAAAAACAACGGAAAGCAATGAAGCTTTCCGTTGTACCTTAAACCCGAAATATGCAATAGACATTCTATTACCTGATGAAATCACTCACTACGAATTCTACTGAATAATTCGGATTAAACCCTGTGAAAGGCTTTATCTTTGCACAAACCTAATTAGAAATGAGGAGTTATCTCAGCTTCAGACGCAGGTAGGGCATAATATTTAGTAATGTTGGTGAAAGCATTGGACCTGAAAGTCGCTCCTGCTGGATAATAATAATCCAATGGGTTTGCCAAGGCTCTTTGACCAAATGCACCGATGATTTCCTGAACTCTGTCCGCTCTGGTGATATCAAACCATCTTTTGTTTTCAAAAGCCAATTCTACCCTTCTTTCCTTAAAGATAGCTTCTCTCATTTCTGTTTGGCTAGAAGCAGTGGTCTCATCCAATCCAGCCCTATCTCTGATTTGATTGATATAACCTGCCGCTTCTGATGTCTTGCCCTGCTCATTTAAGGCCTCAGCCAAAAACAGTAGCACTTCCGCATAACGATAAATTGGCCAGTTAATACCATGATTTCCATTCAAAGCGTGGGCTTTAGCATATTTCTTGATATACGGATAAACCTTATAGTCCCTATCACTGCCGGAAATCTCTACATAGGCAATAGATGCATCCTTTCTTAAATCACCATCCTCATACGCTGCTATAATGTCCGGAGTAGGAATATTGTTTCCCTCGCCATCAAGCCCCTGGGTATTTGAAGTTCCGGTAATGGGTTGTAATTCATCAGCAGTAATGGGTCTTGGCATAAAACTATACAAGAAATTTCCATTCAAACCTTCAGGACCTTCAAGGTACTGTACTTCAAACAATGATTCTATATTGTTTTTATTATCAGTACTTCCAGAAAACACATTTTCATAATCGTCTATGAGTTCATATTCTCCACTGGTTACGATCGCATTTAATAAAGCTTCGGCCTCCCCCCATTTTTTCTGGGTGATATAAACATCAGCTAATAACATTTGAGCTGTTCCTTTAGATGCTCTTCCTACACCTTGGTTAGAACGTGTTGGCAGTAGTGAGATTGAAGACTGAATATCACTGATTAGCTGATTGTAAATCTCTGCCTCTGGAGTGATAGGAAGCGCTGCTTCTTCACGTGCAGTTACAGGATCCAGATGAAGTGGTACCCCACCAAAATACCTGGCCAATTCATAATAGGCATAACCTCTTAAGAAAAGAGCTTGTCCTTTCAGATTATCCTTACTCGTCTGGTCAAACTCCACATCGTCAATAACCGAAAGAATTTGGTTGGCTCTGGCAATGATAAGGTAATCCTGTCTGTACTGGTTTAGCACATGCCCATTGGATGTGATTCCCTGAGCTTCAGGCAAGGCATGGTCAGAAATATCTTCTTGTTGCTCTGTAGCTCCAAAGTTGATATTTCTAGCATAGATCGTATTGTCCGAACGCATTTCGCATAATAACCAGGAACGGTCATCCGCTATCGAACGTAGCGGCGCATAAGTAGCATTGACGGCTTGTTCAAAATCAGACTCTGTCTTGTAAAACGTGGCAGAACTGAGTGCCGTCTCGGGAGTAATGGTCAAGAACTCTTCGCAGCTTGATACCATAATACCCAAAAGCACTATAAATATATTTATTTTTTTCATTTTTAATCAAATTAAGATAAAAGGCCTGATTAGAATGTAATGTTTGCACCGATAGTGAAGGTACGAGGAATTGGGTAACCTGTAAGGTCAACTCCTGGGCTTAGATTACCTCCATCACCTGTTCCATTGTCTTGACTAACCTCTGGGTTAGGACCTCCCCAGTAAGGAGTAAAGATGTATACATTCTGTACAGAGGCATATAATCTGGCAGATTTCACAACATTGGCAATTTTGCCTATATTATATCCTAGCGTAATGTTTTTAATAGAGAAAAAGGAAGCATCGTAGACAAAATTGCTATTCGCCCAGTCCCTTTCGATCCCTGTCACATTACCACCACCTACTGTGGTTCCGAAGATTCCTTCACCCGGATCCGAAGGAGAGCGGAAACGATCAGTTGCTTTTGCAACCATATTAAATACTCCATCCAAATTGGCTGTACTGTAAAGGTGTCTCATGTACAACTGATTGCCATGTGAGCCGGAAGCAATGATATTCAAATCCCATTGTCCGTACTTAAAGTTATTGGTAATACCATAAGTAAAGTCAGGGAAAGGATTTCCTATGATTGTTCTGTCATCATTGTCTCCTCCACGTGTAATGATACCATCACCATTAATATCTTCTAGTTTGATGGATCCTACAGTAGACCGTCCAGGAACCTGAGGAGAATTATCTAAATCATCTTGATCCATATAATTACCTAGCTTTCTCAGACCGTAAAATTGACCGAAAGGCTGTCCTACTTGCGTAATATGATAGGAACCATAAACCCTATCAATTCCATCGGCCAAGGCTACTACCTCATTTCTATTAAAAGAGATATTGGCATTGGTTGTCCATATTAATCTTCCTTCGGTATTTCTTGAAGTGATAGAAAATTCATGACCCCAGAATTTGATCTCACCAATATTATCGGTAAAGCTTCCAAAACCTGCTTCCTGAGGAATCTGCACATTGTACAACAGGTTGGTGGTGTTTTTCGAGTAAAAATCATAAATGAAAGTTACACGATCATCAAACAAGCCTAAATCAAGTCCTATATCAAATTGCCTGGTTGTTTCCCATCCTAGGAAAGGATTGGATAATGAGGTAATAGCAGCTCCTGGCACCACTGTATTGTCAAATACATGGTTTACGGTATTACTAACCAATGCGTATTGGGTATAATTACCGATGTTATTGTTACCTGTGACACCAAAGCTACCTCTAAGTTTAGCAAAGGAAACTTTGTCACTTGTATTCAAGAACCCTTCGTCAGACAATACCCAACCAGCGGATACTGAAGGGAATACACCCCAACGATTTTCAGAACCAAATCGAGAAGACCCATCAGCCCTTATCGCTGCAGTCATCAAATACTTGCCTTTGAAGTTATAAGTCAACCTGGAAAGGAATGAAGTCAATGACCACTCCTGAACATCTGACAAAGTACCTCCCCTGTTGATATTAATGGCCCCCTGAATGGTAGGAAGTCTATCATCAGCATAGGTATCTGCTGCAACTCTGGTTCTTTCTCTTCTAAACTTTTGGTTGGTAAAACCTCCCAATAACTGGAAGTTATGGTCATTGATAGATTTGTTATAAGTAACCGTATTCTCATTCAACCAGCTAAAATTATCATAATGATCCCTTACTGAAGAAGCCACTGCTGGAATAGCAATGTTTATTCCTGAAGTAGCCGTAGAGGGGTTGAAATAAAAATATTTGCTATTCCTTATTTCCGCATTAATGGTAGATTTTACAAATAATCCTTCAATAGGCTCATACTGAACATATGCATTTGAAAGCAAGTTGGTTTGCTTGGTCTCATTAGTGATCTCTAAAGCAGAACGAACATAGTTTGGATAGGCAAATATATTACCTGTTTCAGCAGGGAACCTATTGTAATAAGTCAATTCGCCTTCATCATCGTATATTGGCATATTTGGCCATGCATGTAGTGCATTGAACAAAATACCTGTACCTCTTGAACCATCTGTTCTAGGCGTATTGTCCCTTACATATTGAGGGGCAATATTGAATCCCATTGTAAGCTTGTCAGAAGCAGTATAATCGGAGTTAATCCTTAATGAAAAACGCTCGTAATCAGTATTCAATACCACACCTTCCTGGTCAAAATAACCAGCCACTACAGAAGTTCTCATTTTTTCTGTATTGGAATTAATGGTCAGGTTGTAATTGGATATTGGCGCTGTTTGTAACAAAGCGTCATACCAATCCTGGGTTTTTCCTTCATAAGAAGAAGGATTTTGAAACATATCCGGTACTGGTCTGCCTGCATCCTCATAATACTCCTTTTTAAACTGGGCAAACTCAACCGCGTCCATCATCTCCAAACGATTGTAATGGGGCACGTTTTGAAGACCTGTATAAACGTTTAGAGAAACGCTTGATTGTCCTGCTTTACCTCTTTTGGTAGTAATAAGAACAACTCCATTTGCAGCTCTAGAACCGTAAAGAGAAGTAGAGGCAGCATCTTTCAAAATGGTAATGTCTTGAATTTCATCCGGGTTTAAGGTGGAAATATCTCCTGTGATAGGGAAACCATCCACTACATATAACGGATCACTACCTGCAGAAACAGACAGTTGCCCCCTGATACGGACATTCATTCCCTGTCCTGGTCTACCTGTAGTTTGGTTTATTTGTACACCTGCCAACTGCCCCTGTAACTTTTGAGCCATTTGAGATACTGGCATGTCCATCAGATCATCTCCGTCTATGGTTTGCACCGAACCGGTTATTTCTTTTTTCAACTGACTACCGTATCCTACTACTACAACCTCAGTAAGGTCACTCATAGAAGAGGTAAGGTTTACATCATATTGCGTTTGACCACCTTGAACCGTTATCTCCCTGGTGGCATAACCGATATAGCTTATCGACAAGACTTCTCCTGCGGCAGCTTCTACCTGAAATTTACCATCAAGGTCTGTAACTGTTCCTCGTGTAGTCCCTTTTACCAACACCGACACTCCCGGTATTGTCTCGTTATCACCTTCCGAGCGTACCACACCTGAAACGGTGCTTTGCGCATAGGAAGCGAAACTCAATAACATCACAGCTAAAAGGGTAAACAGCTGCTTGTTATCCATAAATTGGTAACAATTTTTTTTCATAATTAATAGGTTTAATTTGGGTAGGGAAATTGATATCCCCATCTGATAAGTAATTAATTTAACTCCAATTAAGATTTAATTTTTTCTAAAACTATCCTGTACTGTGCTGAATGGATTTTCTGCCTTTATTCTAGTCTTACCGTGAATTGCAAATTGTTATCGCGGACAAGGATCAAACTATAGAACTTAATTCTGATTTTCGGAAAATAAAAATAAATTGTATCGCAACAGTCTTTAAAAAATAGAGTGAATGAGCTTTTATTCTGTTGACCCGTTAAAAAATTAAAATAAAGCTTCAGGAAACCGCAGTCTCCTGAAGCTTAAAAAAAAATTAATAACCTGGATTTTGTACCAATGAAGAATTTATCCTCATTTGGTCCTGCGGTATAGGAAATAGGATTTCAAATTCCTCAAAAATAAAGTCATTGTTAGAAAATGGAATCCCTTCTCTGGAAGTCGTGGGATTCGCCCGCTCTCTTAATCCATATGCGTTTAACATGGTGACTAACTCACTGGGGGTTTTGGTACGCTTCAAATCAAACCAACGATGGTTCTCAAATGCCAGTTCTATCCTTCTTTCATTTAAAAGAATTTCTCTGAAAGCATCCTTGCCCAAGCCATTAATAGGATCCAATCCTGCTCTATCTCTGATCTCATTCAGGTATCCATAAGCCGTTCCCGTGGGACCGTCTACTTCATTGATTGCCTCAGCAAGCATCAATAGCACGTCCGCATACCTTATCACAGGCCAATTGTCATTGGTAACTCCTCTTATAGTGTGTGGATGATTGAATTTGTTAATATATGGTACCCCAACATACTCTCCTTGAAGATTTGTATAACCTTCCATTAAAGATACTTCTTTTCTCAAATCGTCTTCTTCGTACAGGGCGATGATCTCATTGGTAGGTGTGTTCCAGCCACCGCCATCCTGGCCTGCGAAATCGATGACCGCACCACCTGATTCTCTTGGGGCAAAAGTATAGATAAAATTACTATTGACACCGTATTGATTGTCTCCCTGGTATTGAATATCCCAGATGGATTCCTGGTGATTTTTATTTTGTGGATCAAAGACATCCGCATAATTATCAAGCAAATCATAACCCAAAGAGGTCACCTGATTCAATGCTTCTATGGCACCCGAGTAATTTTTCCTTGTCAGGTGAACCTTACCCAATAAACTTAAAGCTGCCCCTTTGCTGACCCTACCGACATCATCTGATCCATAACTTGCAGGTAAAGCACCCACAGCAAAATTTAGATCTGAGATAATCTGCTGGTACACTGTTTCTACAGGGGATCTGTTGTACTCAAACGCCTCTGCTGGGGATTTTACCGGCTCCGTAATAACAATTACATCTCCAAAATGCTGTACCAGGTGAAAGTAAAGGTAGGCCCTGATCATTTTAAGCTCTCCTTCTGATCTCATTTTAACGGCATCAGTAGCATTGGATTCAGGTAATTTACTCAAGGCAGTATTGACGTTCACCATTATGCCATAAGTACTGTTGTACAAGTTAGTGACGTTTGAGGTAGCAGGATTGTACTGCCAAAACTCCAGGGCTTCCAAACTTGGACCATTCCCTCTGTTTCCAGGGTTAAAATGAAGGGTAGTATTGTCAGAAATAAATTCTGTATACTGCCATTGATTCAAATGCCAGGGTCTCAATTGCCCATAAACCCCATTTACCGCCTGGATAACTTGTTTTTCTGTCTGATAGAAATTATCAGATACCAAAACTGTAGGATCTGTTTTATTTAGAAATTCCTCATCGCAGGCCGTGCTAATTAGCAAAATGCCTATGCAAAGAATTGATATATTCAAATATTTTTTCATGTCTATACTCATTTTATAGTTAGAATCTTATGGATGCGCCTAATGTAAATGTCCTGGGCATTGGATAAGCTTCGTCATCCACGCCTATATTGATTCCACCTCTAGTGTTGATTTCAGGATTGGTTCCTGGAAATGAAGAAAACAGAAATGGATTCTCAGCACTGAAAAACACCCTGGCGTTGGGTATTATCGGGTTCTTTGGAATGGTATATCCAAGCGTGATATTTCTCAACCACACATGTGTAGCATCATAAATATATCGTGAATTTGACTCACGCTGCCATTTCCATGTATTGGTGGTAGCCCCTCTTCCATCTCCAGGGTTCTCCGCAGATCTCCAACGGTTGACCCCAGACTGAAGGATATTAAAAACCCCATCCATATTCATCGTAGTGGCCTCTATATTTCTAAAAACATCATAATTGAAGGCACCGGTAAACATCAGATTAAAATCGAAATTCTTGAAATCACCTCCAAGGGTATAGCCCAATATGTAATCTGGATGCGGATTTCCTATCTCGATCATGTCTTGTTGGTCATAGGAAATCACACCATCACCATTGGCATCAAAATACTTATAGGTTCCAGGAACCGCTCCATCTTGATCTGGCCATGCCTCGATCTCAGCATCTGTATCGAAAATCCCCACCATGTTAAAACCATGCAACATGGCCAATGGCTTGCCTACTTGAGAAACATTATAGGTACTATAAAATCCACCAGACCATATTTCATCATTTTCGCCTCTTATTTCCAGAACTTTATTTCTATTGATGGTCAGGTTAATATTTGACCTAATGTTCACCTGATTGAACTTGGTTCTGTAATCCAATGCCAGTTCCAGCCCCCTGTTACGCACTTTACCTACATTGTCCAGCGATTGGGTAAATCCCGAAATCACAGGCATCTCTACAGAAAGTAACATATTATTGGTCAATCGGTTGTAATACTCCGCCGTTAAAACAAGTCTGTTATCAAACATGGCCCAATCCAACCCTATATCGGTTTGTTGAGATTGTTCCCATCCCAAATTGGCATTGGCGAAATTGGAAAGGATTTGTCCGTTCGCTATAGCATTTCCCAAAACGTAATTTGAAATACCCATATTAGACAAACTGGAATAGTTACCAATGGCATTGTTTCCGGTCACACCAAAACTAGCCCTTAATTTCATATCGGTAATCCAGCGTGTTTCAGGCATAAAGGATTCTTCAGAAATTCTCCAACCAGCAGAAAAAGCAGGGAAATTACCCCACTTATTGTCAGCACCGAAACGTGAACTTCCTTCTCTTCTGAAAGAACCAGAAAAGAGATACCTGTCATTAAAAGAATAATTGGCTCTGGCAAAGTAAGCCATTAGGCTCCAATCGGCTTCTCCAGAGGTAGAAGTTTGTCTAATGGCGGCACTCAAATACCTAACCTGATCATTTGGAAATTCATTTCCATTGCCTTGCAAGTACTTGTAGGTCTCCTCTTGAGCGGAAAACCCAAGCAATCCTTCAACCCTGTGACTTCCTAAAATTTTATTGTACGACAACAATTGATCTGCCGCAATATTTAAAGTCTCATTTCTTCTCTGATACAAGGAGGCTTCTCTTGGAGGAGCCTGATTAAACCCGCCACCTGCAAGAGTAGAAGGTCTGAATTCCTTTTGATCAGAATTCTCCAAAATGGCATTTACAGAAGTTCTGAATTTAAAGTCCTTTAAAAAGGTGAATTCCAAAAAGCCATTGGTCATGATATTGTTTTCTGAAAGCTTTTGCTCCATCTCGTGCAATTCCTGCACAACATTAGCAGAACCAAACACACCGTTTGTTCCTCCAATATAATCATTGAAACTACCGTCTTCATTGTATACAGGATAACGGGGATCCGCCCATAAGGCTTTTCCTATTATGGCACTTCTTCCATTGGTAGAGGCATAGTCTTCATTGGAATGAGAAGCAGCGATGTTCCATCCCATGCTAATAAAATCATTCACCTTTCCACCTATGTTGGCCCGGACATTGAACCGCTCAAAGCCCGTTTCTATAACGGCTCCTTCCTGGTTGATATAACCCACAGATACCAATGAGCGAATTCCTCCTTTTCCAGAAGAAAGGGTAGCATTGTAATTTTGGAAACTGGCATTTTGATTTAGTATTTCGTCAAACCAATCGGTTGAGATGGTGTTTTGTTCAGGATAGCGAAATTCAAGCGGAATTTCCTCAATTGCAGGCTCTCTATTTTCAAAATACCTGATCCTGTCCACAAAGCTGTCATTTTTAAACTGCGCAAATTCTGTCCCATTCATCATCTTGGTTCTTCTACTATCGGGAACATTCTGCACGCCCCGATTGACCACAAAGTCAAGATTTACAACCCCTTCTTTTGCGGATTTAGTGGTGATAAGGATTACACCATTTGAACCTCTCGCTCCGTAAATGGCAGTAGAGGCGGCATCTTTTAGAACGGTCATGCTTTCAATATCCGAAGGGTTAAGGTTTTGACCCAAGGAAGTCCCTATTGGAAACCCATCTACCACGTAAAGGGGCCTGCTTCCAGCTCCTAAGGAACCTATTCCCCGGATAGTCACTTCCATTTCCTCCCCAGGTCTTCCCGAGGTTTGTCTTACCTGCACACCTGCGGCCTGCCCTTGAAGCAAACGCGTAACATTAGTGGTAGGGATTTCACCCAAATTATCCATGTTGATCACGGATACCGCTGAGGTAATGTCAGCTTTTCGCTGAGAACCATAGCCAACAACAACTACTTCTCCTAAGTCACCCATAGAGGATTCCATTAGGATTTCATAACTGGTCTGTCCCCCGTTGACATTCACTTCCTGGGTCGTAAAGCCAATAAAGCTTACAGTAAGCACATCACCGGAGGCAGCCTGAACTGAAAATTCCCCATCCATATTGGTAACTGTTCCACGGCTAGTGCCTTTAACAAGGATAGAAACCCCCGGAAGCGGTTCGTTATCCTCCACACTAACAACTTTTCCTGATATCTGGCTGGCCTGACGGGCGTACCCGACCATGACTACCATTATCAGCAATACAGTTATCAACATTCGGAGCTTAATTTGTACCGAATAGTAATATTTTCTCATGATTATTTTGGTTAGATTGAATAATTGAACAATTCAATTATATTGAAATAAACCCAAAATAAACCGCACATCTATCCTGCACTATCCTGCTTTTCTAAAACTTTACATAGGGAGTATCTCTAGTTCAAATTATTAAATCTTGTGAAAAAGCAATTGTAAAAAATAAACAGAAATTACCTTCTGAGGCAAAAAAAAAGGGAGCCAATGGCTCCCTTAATTCTATATTCAAATTCAAGGCAATTATTTTTTCACCCTGATTTTCTCTTTAATCTTAGCAGATTTACCATGTCTTCCTCTTAAGTAGAACAATCTTGCTCTTCTTACTTTACCTTCTCTCAAAACTTCGATTTTCTCGATACTTGGGGAGATGATTGGGAATATTCTTTCTACACCAATACCATTTGAAATTTTCCTTACGGTAAAAGTTTCGCCATTGGTATTCTTGTTTTTTCTTTGGATTACGGTTCCCTGAAACTGCTGAATTCTTTCTTTTGCACCTTCAGTAATTTTTACGTGAACATTGATGGTATCTCCAGCCTTAAACGACGGGAATTTAGATCGCGCATCTTTGTAATCCTGTTCTACGAATTTAATAAGTAGTTCGCTCATTGCTTTACTATTTTGCTTATCGCTTTTATGGATACTTAATAAGCATCCTTAATTATCGTTTTGTTCTATATATTATCGCCCTTCTCTTTGGTAAGATCGCCATCCATTAAGTCTGGCCTTCTTTCATGAGTCCGACGTACCGATTGTTCAAATCTCCATGACTCTATCTTAGCAGCATGTCCTGATAGCAAAACCTCTGGTACTTTCAGCCCAGCATAATCTGCAGGCCTGGTAAATACAGGAGGAGCCAATAGACCATCCTGAAAAGAATCAGTCAAAGCTGAAGTCTCATCATTCAAAACTCCTGGAAGCAGCCTAATGATCGCATCCGTAACAAGTGCCGCAGGAAGTTCACCTCCCGAAAGCACAAAATCACCAATACTAATTTCCCTGGTAATGAATTTTTGTCTTACCCTTTCATCTACGCCCTTATAATGGCCACAGAGAATGATTAGATTTTGTTTCAATGACAAGGCATTGGCTGTTGACTGATCGAACGTTTTACCATCAGGAGTCATGTAAATGATCTCATCGTAATCCCTCAATTTTTTCAAGGAATCGATACAATTGGCTATGGGCTCGATCATCATGACCATCCCAGCACCACCTCCAAAAGCATAACCATCTACAGTCTTTTGCTTACCGATACCATAATCTCTTAGATCATGTACTTCTACCTTAGCCAGTCCTTTTTCCTCAGCCCTTTTCAAAATTGAATGAGAAAAGGGACCTTCAAGGAGACCAGGTAAAACGGTTATGATATCAATGTGCATCAAAATTAATCCTCCAGGTAAATGTCAATCAAGCCTTCAGGCAAGCGACAGAAAACTTTTTTATCTGCCTTATCTACTTTTTGTATGATCCCATCTTTGATAGGAATGAGTACTTCTTTATCCTTGTATTCCATACCGATCAAGTCTTGCGTTTCCATATCATAGATTACCGCAACCTGACCCAACTCTCCTAGCACCTCGTCAACCACCATAAATCCCACTAAATCGTGAAAATAATACTGGTCGTCTTTAAGTTTTGGAAGAGCAGTTGATGGCAAGTATAAAGCCGAACCAACCATTGGTTTTACCTGGTCTATATGATCAAATTCTTCAAACTTGGCTAGAAACCTGCTATTGGGCTGGGACACCATGTGCTCCAATATAAATGGAACCAAACGGTTGCCATTTTCCACAAAAACATGTGCTAAACCTTCGTAGTCCTCCGGAAAATCAACATCAAGAACCAGCAAAACCTCTCCATGTAATCCATGAACTTTGGCAATATGGCCCAATTGATAACAATTGTCTTTGTTCATGGTTATTGATCCTTTTTACGCTTTGTCTTCAGGAGCTTTATCGTCCGCAGCAGGAGCATCTTCTTTTGCAGGCGCTTCAGCTACGGGAGCTTCAGGTGCTTCTGCAGTTTCAGGCGCTACTTCTGGAGCTTCAGCTTCAGGCTCAGGTGCTTTCGGTGCAGCGGCAGCTTCAGCAGCTTTGGCTTCAGCGTCAGCAACAGCTTTTGCAGCATCTTCTCTTTCTTTGATTGCGTCAAGACGAGCTTGATTTTTAGCAGTTTCTGCTTCCAATGCTGTCTTCTTAACACTATCCTTAGCAGATTGTATTTTCTCTACTTTTTCAGAAATAGTTTTCTCTTTGCCATCCAACCAAGTCTGAAATTTTTCATCCGCTTGTTCTTGAGTAATAGCACCTTTTACAACACCAATCTGAAGGTGTTTTTTCAACATGACTCCACGATAAGAAAGCATTGCTTTCACAGTATCGGTTGGTTGTGCACCATTCATCAACCATTTCAACGCTCGGTCGTTGTTGATGTTAATGGATGCGGGGTCAGTATTTGGGTTGTAAGACCCGATCTTCTCGATAAAGCGTCCATCACGTGGAGCCCTAGCATCAGCAATTACTACATCATAGATGGCCATTTTTTTACGACCTCTACGTGCTAATCTGATTTTTACTGCCATATTATATTGACTTTTAGTTAATTGATGGAACCCGTCCATCGTTATTTTTTGGACTGCAAAGATAAGCTTTTAATATCTAAAAGTACAATAAGACTATCTTTTATTTGCGTAATAGCAAAATTATGGTTTAAATTGCGAATCTTTTGGAGGGAAAAGCTACCCAAAACAAGCCCTAAATAGGTTAATCACCTGTTATTCTGAATCATACAGCAATTGGCCTCGTAGTTCAATGGATAGAATAGAAGTTTCCTAAACTTTAGATGCAAGTTCGATTCTTGCCGAGGCCACAAAAAACCCCATAAATCTTTTTTTATGGGTTTTTTCTTTTTAAGCGTTTCAGACAAATGCCTACTTCTTCTTTTTTTTTGCGAATTCTGCCTTATATGGCATGTCTTTTAAAGCAGTCGTGTTTTGATCTAAATTGTATCAAAAAAAAACTGTTTTCAGACCAACAGAGAATCTCAAGCAGGTGTATCAAGGGGTAATTTTTGAAATTTATTGCAAAAGATTAAGGCAATACTAACTTATCCATACAAGGCCTATATTTGAAAAGCTCCTTTATTTAAATAACCTGCAATAAAAAAAATAATATTTCCCAAGAATTGACTGCGTTTATTACGGTAGGAATTTGCAAAAAAAACCCAAATCGCCAACGATCAATAAGGAAAATAAAGGAGAGCGAGTCAAAATGTAGAATATATATTTTTACCTAAAATCAAAAAAATATATATTGGAATATGTTTATACAATTAAAAATTAGAAACTAAATGGCTTTTGTAATTAATTAAAATTGAGAAAAATGAATAACACTTTCATATCTACAGAACTCTACGATAAAAAATCATTATTTACTCTGGGAGGAGCCTCGACTGCAGTTTGGATTTTCACAAATATAATTGGAAATGTAATTGGCTTGGATGTTGAGAATCAATATAAATGGATTGGTCTAGCCATTTCAATCACTATCTCCCTAATAGGAGCAACTCAGATTAAAGAAAAGTATAGTTTAATAGTGGGAACAGTTGCCTTTTTTAACGGATTATTAATTTTTGTAACTGCCTCTGGCATTAATGCAATCAACCAAAGCATTCCCAATTCTTCAAATCAAAAATTAGAAGCAGGTATATTAAACAAAATTGACAACAAATCTTGGTGGGTTCCAATTGAATTGAAAAATGAAAATGAAAATCTACGAGTCGCAAATGACTCCTTAATATATGCCAATATTTTGGTAAAAAACACTTTAGATTCTTGTTTATTATTAAACAAAAAAGAATCAACAAACAATGACTCAACGGATTATTATAAAGATAAATTTATAAAGGTGCAAAAGGAGTTAAAGGCTTTGAAATTGAAACCTAAAGATGAAAAAATTAATGAGGTTAAAATAGATAATAATGAGGGCGCAAAAATAGATTCATTTACTAATGAAAAACCCAAAATTTTAAACTACATAAATGCACTAATTTTAGCTAATCAAGATTTGACAAAAAACATTAAAAACTACTTGGAAGCCGGAAGACTAAACCCTACTACTCAACAACAAGCCTATAGAAATATAAATATCAGTGTTATAACACTTAACACGGACCTAAAGACATACAATACTATACTTAATAACTTAGCTGAAGATTTAAAATAATTGAATTACGCATTTAATTATTAACTAAATTCGATAAAAAAAAGGCCTCAGTGTTTTTTTCTCCTCCATACCCAAAACAATATTTATCTAATCACCCAAAAATTTTAAAATAATATGATTAGCATGACTTGTGTAACCGGAGTATTATTAACTAATAATGTATTTAGAAAAAGAATTCTCTAATCATCCTTAAATATCTGTATAGTGCTTAAGGCAAACTCCTAAATCAAAAATATGTTCACTCATTTTGAATTCACATCGCACGCCATTTCATCTCTCAATCTAAAAATTGGACAAAAAAAAAGCTATGAAACAAAATCTCATAGCTTTAGTCAATTAACAATAAACCCAAAATAACCTGCTGTAGGAGAAGGAGTTGAACCTCCACGGAGCAGTTAGGAAAAATACGAGCTCGCTATTTTCTTTATTCTGTGATCTCCACCCCCGAGACAGGAGGGCATGTCTGCCAGTTTCATCATCCTACAGTATATGTCATCGATATTATAAAGCAAGCTTCTCTTATCGACCAAAGACCTTTTGTCCTTGTTTGATATTTCAAAGATAGTAAAAAGATCATAAAAATTAAAATTACAGCAATAAATTTGATATAAATTTACATTTTATTTAATAAACATACATTTTTATTGATGATTAAATAATTTCATACGCTATAATAACGCTACGATTGGAAGATTTTCAATTGACAAGTCCATCAATCGAAATTTGGCTACTGAAATGGTTTTTTTAGGCCATTAAAAACAAATAAAATTAGTGCTTTGAAAACCCAACACACCAAATCACCAAGAAAAGTCCCCACCATCGATAGTGGTATTTCTTTTCCTTCCAGGTAATTACTGTTTAAATCCACAATTGAAAATCGATATTTAACGAAATCCTTTGAAAGGGAACGACTAATCCCTACAAGTAATTTTCCATGCCAAACCAAAACACTACAAATTTATTATTGTGGTAATAAACAATCCTTTTTACCAATTTTTGTATGGCAGATAAAAAGTAAAAAAAAGAGTAGATTTGTTTTGAGCCAAGCCAACTACTCAACGTTAATATTAAACGTTCTGAAATCCGGATTTAACAAGGCAAACCTAATTAGGTTTTTCCTGATTCAGAATAAAAGAAAAAGCGATGGACAGTTCAATTAAAATTTGTATTTCAATTTTATCATTTGCAATTATTAACGGGTGTTCCCTAACTTCCAAAAAACCCATAATCCAAGACCTTACTGGGAAACACACAGTAACTTTAGATCAAATATGGCTGTCCCATGAACATATTTTGGTGGATTTCATAGGGGCTGATAGTATTGCTTCAAGTGACTGGAACCACGCATTGGTAATCGATGAAATGACACCCTACCTGGAAGAGTTAAGACAATACAATGTCGCTTACTTCGTGGATGCTACGCCTAATTATCTAGGGAGGGATGTTTTGCTATTGGAGAAAATTGCAAAAAGAACCGGCCTAAAGATCCTTACAAATACTGGTTTGTATGGCGCCCGGAACAATCAATTTATTCCGGATTTTGCAAAAACAATGTCTGCAAAAGAATTGTCCCATATATGGATCAAGGAATTTGAGGAAGGAATAGATGGCACATCCATCCGCCCTGGATTTATCAAAATAGGCATTGACAATACCGATCCATTGAGCCCTATGCACAGTAAGCTGGTAGCCGCTGCAGCACTGACCCATTTGAAAACCGGCCTGACCATAGCTTCCCACACAGGGGAAGCAAAGGGATTATGGCCTCAATTGGCCTTACTCAAATCTTTGAATGTGTCTCCTGAAGCATTTATTTGGGTGCATGCCCAGGCAGAAACCAACCCAGAAGAATACCTTAAAGCAGCGGCCACAGGATGCTGGATTAGTCTTGATGGATTGGGCTGGGAATTGGACAAGCACCTGGAGAAAATACTTTTCGCCAAAAGAAATGGTTTTTTGAATAAAATACTTATATCCCATGACGCAGGCTGGTACGATCCCCAAAAAGACAAACAAAGCATTCAGGGCTATACCAATCTATTCAGCAAACTTATTCCTGCATTGAAAGCACAGGACTTTACCAATGAAGACATAAAGTTGCTTTTAACCACCAATCCCTCACAGGCATTCTCCATTAAAATTAGAAATGTGGAATGAATTAAAGTGGATTTATTTTACATTGAAATGGGAGAACCATTTTTCCCTGCCATTCAAAGGATTGTTTCTATGACAAATGCTTCATAAAACATATTCGAAATCATTTGTAAGCATTTCCAAAAAGTCTACTAGAAGTCAAATTTACCTTATGAATATTCCAGAACTTATTCAACAAAAACCACTTTATTCTACGCTTGAAATCAGATGGTTCTTCACCTCTCCAGTCAAAGAACTATCGGCATTTGTTAAGGAAATATCAGCTGAGAAAAATGAGCCTGAAATTCGTACAGACATTTACTTCCCAATTGCAGAAAGACCAGATCTGGGACTCAAAATAAGGAATGATATTTATGAAATAAAACAAAGACAGGAAAAGGAAACAGCACACCAATTCGCCCTTCCCTTGCCTGGGAAATTTGAAGCCTGGGACAAATGGGCAGTGGATAAATTCCCGAAGGCTACTGGTAAGATTACTGGTCTAGAAATTTTAAAGAAACGAATACTGGTAAAGTTAGATGGGAAATTTAAGGTCGTTTCTAACTTGACAAGGCCACAACAGGGTTACCAAATCGAATATACAGAACTCCAAATCGAAGCAGCAACCTATTATACTTTTGCCCTGGAAATTTCTGGTTTCCCTACGGCAACTAGAATCCTTGAAATCGCCAGGAATACTCCGATCCACCCCCGGATGACTGCGGAATCCTGTTGCAGTTACCCTGCTTTTATTTTAGACATGGTCTCCAAAAAACAATCCCCAGGCCTTAGATTGTAGGTCTCTGGTCTGGGGTAAATATTAATTTTATCTGACTGCATTACTCTTGTAGTTCTTTGTTTTCCTTCGCTTTCAATTCCAGTTCCTTTTCCAAAAGTTTCAGCTTTTCAGCCTGTTCCTTTGCCCAAAGCTCCATTTTCTCTTCAAACTCCTTCAGCTTGGGTTCATTCTCCTTTTGCCAGGCCTCCATTTTGCGCTCAAATTCTTTCATTTTGGGTTGAAATTCTTTCTCCCAGACCTTCATTTTTTGTTCCAATTCTTTCTGAGCAACAGCCATTTTCAACTGAAGAGCCTCCAATTTTGCTTCAAGATCCTCCCTTTGGCTTTGCGACAATACAGAAGTATCACCCTTCAGCATCACTATATTTCTAGCAAAAACTTGGATACTGTCTCCAAAACCACTCATGATGTTTTGGGTATAATGAATCAAGCTATCATTAAACACCGGAGGATTAATATTAGCAACCGGGACCGGACTGAGGTTCAACACTGGCGGTTGTTGTGGCAAGGGCAAACTATCCGAAACCCCTGAGCGAATACTCGTTGTCACATTATTATTCGAATGAATGACCACCTCTACATCTTCTGTAACTTCATAATCAACGTCTAAATCTACATTTTTATTGATCACAATCACAGTATCTTCCACCTCAATGGACTGAGGCAAGGTATCCATCAAAAAGTAAGTTTTCTCATCAAATTTTGATTCCAAGGTTGTGGAAACCCAGCCTTCCTGAGTTTTTTTAACCTCATTGGCATTGCCAATTAATAGAATGGCACTAAACATTAGGGTAAGTAACATGGTCTTTGTGATTAAAGGTGAATAGGAAAATTGGGCTGGTTCTTTGCCTAACATCCGTTTGATTCGATTTAATAAGGGAAACTTTGAACTATGAGCTGCCATTGCCATCTCTGGTGATTGTTCGGTAGCCTGATTGGCGATAATGGCCAATGCATTCGCTAAATCAATGGACTTGACTCCAGCCTGAATGGCCATGTCATCTGCTATGTGTTCTCTGGCTTCTTTTACCAACAAATTTATCCACCAGAAAGCCGGGTGGTAAAAGAAAATGATCTCCAATGCCGATTGGCCAAGATTGATAACGAAATCATGTCTGCGAATGTGCGCCAGTTCATGGGCAATTATCGCTTCCAACTGTACCGGAGACAATTGCACAATTAGACCAACAGGAATCAATACAACCGGCTTTAATACACCATAAGCCAATGGTACGGTAATTTCTGCACTCAACTTAAAATCAACGCCAAATCGAATACCTAGTTGCTGCTTGATTTTTTGGGCCGTCTTGATGATATTTTGAGGCATATCTTCGTCAGCACGAGCCTTTAATTGTTGTAAGGCCGCATAATTTCCTGCATGTCTGAAGAAGTAAAATACCACTCCTATTAACCAGAAATATACCATGTAGGGTAAAACTTGTTCGATTTTATCCGATAAGGCCTCGGAAAAAACAAATGCCTCCACAGGTGACATACCATTATCTATAGCACTTAAAGGAAGGGAGATTTCCTGACTGACAGGGAGAATATTTTGGCTATATTCATAAACAAAGGTGCCTACAAACAGGCAAAATGCACCAAACAAAGCTCCCAAACCTATCAAATATCTCCTTTGAGGACTTTTGAAAGCTTCAATTTGAAAGATTCCCCAAATTACGGCAGCTATTAGAGACAATTGCCAAAGGGAATGGACGAGCGCCCAACCTAGCGCTTCCAGTACAGAATAAGCTATCCAGTCAATATTCATTGGGAATCATTTTCTATCTTGTCCAAAAAAGCGCGAATTTCTTTAATTTCCTCCCTTGAGGGCTCACTTTGTCCCAGGGCTTGCATGACCAGTTTTTTGGCCGATCCACCAAAAGCCTTGCCTATAAAACTTTTGACCAAGGACTGTTGGGTGTCTTCTTGAGAAATAGCCGCTTTATAAACATGGCTTCTTTTCTCCTCGTCTCTCGAAACCAGGCCTTTGGCAAACATGTTTTGCATGATTTTGAGGGTTGTCGTATACCCGGTTTCCTTGGTCTGAGACAATTTCTCATGCACTTGCCGCACACTGCCCTGTTCTATGTCCCATAAAACGGCCAATACTTCTAGTTCTGCTGCTGTTGGTTTGTCTACCATTTGTACTACGATTTATTTCGTATCAAATATATACGACAAATTTCGTAATTCCAAATCATACTACGATAATTATCGTATAAAAATAATAATCGAAAATTTCCAGGGTAAGGGTTTTTGATTCTGAAGTAGCTGCGTAATTTTACGAAATGTGCTTATTATCATTTAGCTGGAACCAGCATCCCGAATACAAACTAATTTTAGTCGCAAACAGGGATGAGTATTTTGACCGACCTACCAAAGGCCTCCATCAATGGGACAATGGCATCTTTGCTGGGAAGGACTTAAAAGGGGGAGGCACATGGCTGGGCTTCCATCCCAATGGTAAATTCGCTGCTTTAACCAATTTCAGAGATCCTAAAAACGAGAAGCCCTTAAGCAGAACCAGGGGTGAACTGGTTACGGGCTTTTTAAATGGAAATTTATCTCCTGAGGCTTATCTGACTCAAATAGAAAAAATTAAAAAGGACTACAATGGCTTCAACTTATTGGTGGCCGAAAAAGAGGAATTGATGGTATTTTCCAATAATGGTGGAGAGATACAAAAGGTGTCTTCTGGCATCCACGGCCTTTCCAACGCCTTTCTGAACACCCCTTGGCCAAAAGTAGCATCTGCCAAAGCCGATCTTAAAAACCTCTTAGAACAAAAAACCCCTAACCTGGAAGAATTATTACAATTATTACAATCAAAGGAAAAAGCACCTATAGCATTACTTCCCAATACCGGCATTCCCATAGAAATGGAACAAACCATTTCTTCCCAGTTTATTAGGGTAGAAGATTACTATGGAACGGTCAATACTACTGCCTTATGTTGGGGCTATGATGGCACCGTTTCTATCAAAGAAGTAAGGACCATACCGGAAAGAGAAGTCAATGAAAGTGTTTTTATAGCGAAGTAGCAGCTAAATCCATTACAAAGAACGTTCTATTTCCAAGTTGATAAAGATGGATTTGAAATCCAGATAGTATTAAAAGGTAAAACCAAAAGAGATAAATGCCCATAAACAGAGAGAAGCTTTGTCTACCAATCTTTTAATCGCAATCTGAACCCCTAAAATCACGAGTTATTTTCCCTAGATTGCGTTTAAAAGACACTCCGATGGGCGTAATTAAACCCGAAATATGCAATAGACAATCTATTACGTGCTGAAATCGCTTTAAAATCAGCCACTTCGTTGCTGTTTTCAATTTCACCATAGCGGTGCTATGCTAAAATCACCAAACAGCCTGATTTTCTTGCGATTGCAACACTTCCCGTAAACACGGGACAGGCTATCACGAATCCTATTTCATAATCCGGGTAAAAGAAAACTCACATAGTTCTGTTTTTTCCCGAACTTTTTATATATTTGCAATCGCAAATGAGACTGACCAATAAGAAATTATTAGAAAAGTTTAAAAGAAAAAACAAAGGAAATATTCCTTTGATAAAAGCCATCGACCAACTCATTAAGGATATTAACGACAATAATTGGAAGAATCCTACTGAACTGAATAAAACAAGAATAGATGCGGACAACGTCCATAGTGATGGATTTTACTTTTTCAACATCAATATTCACAGAACAATGATATTAATTGAGTTTGATGACAATGAAGCTACTGCTGTTTGGGTTGGGACACATCAAGAATATGAAACGACCTTTAAAAATAATAGAAATACTATTAGAAAGTGGTTAAAGTCTAATGATTGGATTTAAAAAAATAAGCTTATGAAAACACAATTAGACATATCAGAACTAATTGAAAATGGAAAAATCCGAAATGAATTGGATTTTGAAAGAGCAATGATTGCAGATAGGAAATTGCGTGTTCTTTCGAAGGAAAATCCGAAATTCAAATCCGTTAGAAAAAAATTAAGAGATTTAATTGAGCAGTATGAAAATCAAAATTGGAGCACAAATTCTAATATTTCTGACAAAAAACTAAGTGAAAGTGATGTTGCAGAATTGATTGCCGAAAAAGAACGGTTATTTATTCAGCGAAGAAAAGAGCTTATCCGAAAAAAACTGAAGAGCTTAAATCTAACACAACAAGACTTTGGAAAAGTTTTAGGACACCAAAGTAAATCTTATATGTCTGAATTGATTAATGGAGTTAGTCCTTTTTCCTTAAAAGATTTGATTGTTATTAACCAAATTTTGAAAATTGACTTAACCGATTTGGTTCCGACTTTTTTACCACATTCTGATAGAGTAAAAATTATAACAACAATTAAAAAATTAGACAATCCTAAACTGAAATTAAGTAATGATGACTTGGCAATAGTTTAAATCACTACTACCAAGCATTCTAATGTCTAGAAAATCCTGGTCTGGCCACCCTGTTCCCTTCGACAAGCTCAGGGTACAGGTCAATGATTTATTTCAAGAGTCCTGTTTATTAGGGATACAATGGGGAATGGTTTTTCCATTTTTGCTTTTTAAGCGTCGAGAGATTGAAAAACCACTGATTTTAGCTAAAACTATCCACTTATAAACATTAAATGCAAGACCATTTTTTGACCCTTTCCAACAAAAACAGGGTCTCCTCACTAGATATATTGAACGAAATCCTTAATTTGACAATAGAAAATAAGCAGAAGGTGCTAGGCACATATTTCGTATATTAAGCAAATCCGAGGTAAAACGTGGGTATATACAATTACCGACTACAGCATTTAAACCACTAGAAACTAAATGACAAAAAGAGACTTTTTCATTCTGCTAATAAAAGTGTTCGGACTTTTCTCAGTCGTGACTTCACTATTTTCGGTTTTACCGAGCAACATTTCATTTGCAATGATGGACATTGACGCACTTTCGATTATATGGATTGCGGTGACAATATTTGTTTTAGTTGGACTTTTTGTAGTCTTGATATTTAAAGCGAACAAGGTTGTTCGACTATTAAAACTTGACAAAGGTTTTGATGATGAAAAAATAGAAATTGGAAACTTGAAACCTACCGATATAATCAAAATCGGAACTTTTGTTATAGGTGGACTTTTATTTTTAGATAATATTCCAGCATTTTTAAGTCATTCATTTTTTGCATTTAAGGGAGACATTGTCAGACTTGAATATAACTCGCATGACAAATTTAATTGGGCAGTGAGCGGACTGAATTTAATAATTGGATTCTTGCTTTTAACCAACTATGACTTTGTAGCGAAAAAGTTGAAAACTGAGAAAACTGAAAAAGAATAATAAAACGAAACGCCAATAACGAATATAGCTTATGACGGGTGAACTTCTTCCAGCAAGGCTTTCGCTTCGTAGCCAACCTTGGTTTCGGTGGACAGGAAAGTGCTTCGAAATACAATCGACTAGAAGGCCTTGAGCCATAAGCTCACAATCTATCCCCTTTTCATCTCCAGTTAAAATCTCCTCAAAAACTTTGTCCTATCCTCCAATTAAGCTAATTTTCTTTTAATTTCACCAGTTCCTGAGAGCTCCCCAGCAATTCCAATACATAATCGGGGTTTCAAGGAACTCTAAAGCACAATTCATGCTTAATAACTTATGAAAAAGTTGGAATTACTGATAATAGGAGCCGGCCCCATTGGCCTGGCCTGTGGCATAGAAGCGAAAAAAGAAGGCATCGACTATCTGATAATAGAGAAAGGTGTGCTGACCAATTCGATTTTTAACTATCCAGTCAACATGACTTTTTTTTCCACCTCTGAGAAGTTGGAGATGGCAGATATTCCTTTTATGTCTATCACTAATAAACCAACGAGGCCTGAAGCCCTGGAATATTATAGGAGAATAGTCAAACATTACCAACTCAACATCAACCTTTACGAAAAAGTAAATACCTTAGAAAAACAGGAAGGTGGATTTTTGGTACATACCTCCAAAGGGGATTACCTGGCCGAAAAGCTTGTCCTGGCCACAGGCTTCTATGACCTGCCCAATACCATGAATGTTCCGGGTGAAGATTTACCCAAAGTTTCGCATTACTACAAAGAACCCTGGCCTTATATAGGGCAGAAAATTGTCGTGATAGGCGGAGGCAATTCAGCTGTGGATGTTGCCCTTGAGACCTGGAGAAAGGGAGCTGAGGTAAGCATGGTGGTCATGAAACCTGAAATCGACCAAACGGTAAAATACTGGGTTTTACCTGACATCGAAAACAGAATCAAAGAAGGATCGATAAAAGGCTATTACAATTCCAGCATTAAGGAAATAAGGGAAAAAGAAGTGGTACTGAATACCCCTGAGGGAGAGGTAACCATAGAAAATGACTTTGTACTGGCAATGACGGGTTATAAACCCAATTTTGAATTGCTGGACCAGCTGGGCGTCAAGCTAAGTTTGGATGAAAAAAGACAGCCATGCTTTGATGACATTAGCCAGGAGTCGAATGTACCAGGACTTTACCTTGCAGGAGTAGTTTGCGGTGGGCTTAACACCAGAGAGTTTTTTATAGAAAATACCATCTCTCATGCCAAGGCCATTATAAAAGACATTACCAGAAAAAAAGAGTCCGCAGCTGCTGGAAATTAACAGGTTTACGATTTAAAGAAATTCCTAGCCACCCGTCCCTTCTCAGACTCGAAGCAAGGATTTTTCGTATTCGCTCCCTCTCAAATCTGTATTGAATAAAGAGATTTTATATTAAATTCCTTTTGATATAGTCCTTACCTATTAGGAAGCGAACAAAAGTAATTTATTGACTTATGGAGTTAGTGTTCCTCAAAGCCTTATATTTAAGTAAATATACTATTCCATGAATTACACAGATCGGGATTTAAATTGGTTGTCTTTTAACGAACGCATCCTTCAAGAAGCGGAAAATGAAGAAAGCCCGCTGATGGAACGATTGAATTTTATTGCCATCTATTCCTCCAACCTGGAAGAATTTTATAGGGTAAGAGTTGCGAGTCATCGATTCGCCCAACAATTTCAGGGCGATCTAAAAAATAAATACGGATATCGACCTTCCTTCCTTCTCCAGAGAATAAACCAAGTGGTAAGTTCACAGCAGGAACGTATGGGTAAGGTTTTTTATTCAAAAATACTTCCAGGCCTTTCAAAAGAAGGGATTAAGCTATTGACAACCCATTTCTCTAAGGAAGACAAAAACAAGATGGGAGACTTTTATGATACTATCTTAAAAGGAAATTTCATCACCCACGACATAACGGAAAAGGTAAAACTCCAACTTAAAAATCTAACGGTCTATCTTTACGCCGTCACCAAAGAGCGCCAGTTTCTCATTGAACTAGACTATAACACCTTTGGAAGGTTTATTGATGTCTCTACCTCGGACAAGGAGAAACGTATCGTACAGTTAGATGATATTTTTAGAAGTAATGCGGAAAAGTTCTTGGGTGAAAAATCCGAAATATTTGCCGTGAAAATCTCAAGGGACGCTGAATTGTACATGGATGACGAAGAGGAGGATATTGTATCAAAAATAGAAAAAAGCATTGTTAACAGGGATACAGGTCTTCCTTCTCGCTTACTTTTTGATGAAAACATCCCTTTCAAATACATCGATACATTAAGAAAGAAAATAGAGGTGGACATGTCTGGATTAATTCCTGGAGGTCGCTATCATAATTTTTATGATTTCTTTGGTTTTCCTGTCTCGGAAAAACACTTGTTATACCCAGAAATCCCTAAAATTCCTTCCCCAAGGCTCGATCATTCTTCGGATTGGTTCGCAGAGATAAATAAGGAAGCCATTTTCCTAAGCTTCCCTTACCAAAGTTATGTATACGTAACGGACTTTTTGAAACTGGCGGCAGAAGACAAGGCTGTTGAGGAAATTAACATCACCCTCTACAGGGTGGCAAAGACCTCAGCGGTTTGCCTGGCACTTGAAGCAGCAGCCAAAAGCGGCAAGAAAGTATTTGTATTGGATGAAGCACAGGCCAGGTTTGATGAGAAGTCCAACATCTATTGGGGAGAACGCCTTAGAAAGGCTGGTGTTACAGTAAAATACGGCATAAATGAATTAAAAGTGCATGCCAAAATCTGTACAATAAAGAGAAGAGAAGGCAATGGAATCAAGACTTATGCCTACATGGGCACAGGCAATTTTAACGAAAAAACTGCCGAAATTTATGGAGACCATGCCTTGCTCACCACACAAAGCAATTACACAAAAGACCTTGATGAGGTTTTCGCCTTTCTCAAGGACAATTCCTACAAACCCAAATTTGAAAGCCTATTGGTTGCGCCTTTTAATTTAAGAAGTTCGATTGAACACTTAATAGAAAATGAAATAAGCTTCGTTAAAAAAGGAAAAAAGGGTAAATTAACCATTAAGCTAAACAGCTTAGAGGATACCCTTATGATCGATAAGCTTAGGCATGCTGCTGATGAGGGCGTTGAAATTGACCTAATTGTCCGTGGCATTTGTTGCTACCATCCACAAACGGACTTGCAAGAGAAAAACATCAAAGTGGTGAGTATAATAGATCGATTCCTGGAACACACACGAATCTATCATTTTCATAATGATGGTGCCTCAAAAGTTTATTTGGCATCTGCTGATTGGATGACCAGGAATTTATCGAAACGTATAGAAGTAGCTTTTCCGGTAGTTCAGGAAAAGGCCAAGGCACTTCTGCTAGCCGAACTTGATGCCCAACTCCAAGACAATAAAAAAGGAAGATATGTGGCATGTAAAAAAGAAAATCAGTTTATTGAAGGGGGGGAGACCATTGGATCTCAAGAGAAAATGTTTGAATTAATAAGCAAATACAATTTTTAAATGCTGTCTAGAGAAATCATTCGAAATTTTAAAATTTACTTTCTGTTGGGCGTAATTTTCATGGCTTTGTCCGCCTACAGTAGGTTTTATTTCTCTGAAATGTACCGTATAGAACCATTGGGAACAAACGCCATCGATTTATTAAACATTTTGAAATTTGTTTTCATGATGATTTTTTTAGGTTCTTTTGGTCTTGCACTTTTATCTAGCATTTTTGATGTGCTGATTCTTAAAAAACTATTAAAAAACACTTCTCCGAAAATTGCCTTAAGCATTGGTATTCCATCTCAGGCCCTCATGATTATTTTAATTGTTCAAATTTTAGACTTCATTTATGTTTATACAGTGCCGTGGATTTACGATGGACCTGTAAGTTCGAGTGAACCTTCCGAAAACATGTTTTTGATTGTTCACCTCATAGTGGCTGTAGGCCTCTCCAAGGTATTGATAGAGATTGACCGAAAACTGGGACCGGGAAATTTATGGAAAATGCTCAGTGGGAAGTTCTTTAAGCCCCGGGAAGAAGAACGGATTTTTATGTTTATTGATTTGCAGAGCTCCACTACCATTGCAGAAAAAATAGGACATCTTGAATACAGTAGATTGTTGCAGAACTGTTTTCAAGATTTTGCAATTGTAGACCGATACCGTGCAGATATTTATCAATACGTAGGTGATGAGGTAGTGGTGAGTTGGTCTCCAAAAAAGGGACTCAGAAACGATAATTTCTTAAAGGCATTTTTCGCCTTTACCGACCAACTAAAGAAAAAAGCCGACTATTATCAAAAAGAATACGGCATTGTCCCCTTCTTCAAAGCAGGCGCCAATATCGGTCCAGTGATCATTACAGAGGTTGGGGACATAAAACGAGAAATAACTTATCATGGGGACACCTTGAATACAGCTGCCAGAATACAAGAAAAGTGTAATGATTTGGATGCTCAATTGTTAATACCTGAATCCCTTTACCAACTTGTTACGAATAAAAAGGATTATCAGATTGATGATGTTGGTACCATTCATTTGAAAGGAAAAAACAATGATGTTCGACTTTATCGCGTGGCGCAGCTAGGCAATTGATTGTGTCCTAAAAGAGAAAGATCCTGAAAGGCAATATTCAACCCTTCCAGGGTTGCGATTGAAGCCGACAGTTCTCGATTCCAGAGTAAAAACCACGGTTATTATTGTCCCGGTCAATGTGCTTTTATTTTATATAAGCTGGCTAGTGATGGTAAATCGTAATATTTAGCAATGTTATTATACGAGGATGAAACCCTTGGAAATACCGGTGATGTTGACCCCTCCAACGGTGATATTGACCCCCCTTGGATTTTGGTAACTAAAAAAGGCTACTATGACAAAATTACATTAATTTTCTAAGACTCTCCCCTTTGAGTTCGATTCTGTGAGAGGTATGCACCAATCGATCCAAAATTGCATCTGCAATAGTGGCTTCACCTATAATATCAAACCAACTTCCTACCGGTAATTGACTGACTATTATTGTAGCTGTTCTGGCATGCCTGTCCTCTATTATTTCCATTAGATCCATTTGGTGTTGTTTTTCCAGATGGGTCAGCCCAAAATCGTCCAGGACAAGCAAACTGGTCTTGGATATTTTGTTTAAGAGTTGATATATGGTTCCTTCCAAACGCGCCATTTTTGTATGTTGCATGAGTTTCTGAACATTGAAATAGGCTACCTTGTACCCCTGTGCACAAGCATGATGTCCCAATGCTGAGGCTGTAAAGCTTTTTCCACATCCGGTGGACCCTGTTATCAATACAGACTCTCCGTTGTTTATATAACTGCCTGTAGCCAAAGAAGCTATAAGTCCTTTGTCCAGGCCTCGAGAGTTATCGTATTTTAATTCTTCCAGTGAGGCCTGATACCTAAATTTGGCGGTTTTTCGTAATCTTTCAAAACGGCGGTTAGCTCTGTCCTGAAGTTCTGCCTGCAAGAGTATCTCCAGGCCTTCATTGAGCGAGAGCTCGCTTGACCTTCTTGTCTCCATAAGCGCACTCCAGCTTGATTTAAACCCATACAAGCGTAATTGTGAGAGTTGATTCTCAATGTTCTCCATCGTATTTTAGTTTAAGTGATAATTGATTATCGTAATATTCTTTTCCTCTGATATTGTGGTGTTCCGGCAATTTCTTCTTGGGTTGTTCTTCTACATATTCGGTTGTTTTATTTTTGATAACGTTCTGGACAAATAGGTAACTGTAATTTTGGTAATCAATAGCCATTTGACATGCTTTTTCAAAGGTTTTCAGAGATGTGCTTTTATACAGGCTGAACAGCCCATCACAGCTTTTATAGAGCTGTTCCGGGTATCTGTTTTGGGCAAAGACGAGCTCCACAAGCTCCTCCAAGGTTTTCGATAGCTTCCCTGCTTGCTTCTTGTAATATTCAGGACTGCGGTTCAGGTAGTGTTGATGGGTCGAGCACAAGTGCTCTTTATTGGTCGTATACCTGCCAATACCTGATTTTCGTTTGTGTACAGCTATCAAGTCATGCTGATGAAAAATACGCACCAAAGAACGCGTGTACACTACTTTTAGTTTTTGCCCGATATATTGATAAGGAGCACTGTAATAATGCTTGTCCTCACTCAGGTAGATATGGTTGTTCGGTGCAAGCTTGTACTCTTTGTAGTACTTGATCTCAAAAGATTTTGTGGGCAGTTCCTTAAGCAAAGGTTTTTCGTTAGACAGGAAGTGTTCTTCTCTACAGTAATCACGCCTTTGCATGCGAGTTTGGTTGTGATTGAGCATATGGTGCTTAATGGCATCATTAAGTTGTTGCAAGGAGAAAAACTGTTGTTGCCGGATACGTGCATAAACCCGATTGTAGATAAGCTTGACCTGATTTTCTACCAGCGCCTTGTCTTTTGGTTTTCTTGCACGTGCAGGAACCACTGCCATGTTGTAGTGGTTAGCAAAATCCTCAAGAACACGATTAAGAGTAGGTTCATATTTATTGGCCTTTATAACCGCAGATTTCAGATTATCCGGCACCAGTACCTTAGGTACACCTCCAAGGCTTTCCAAACAGCAGGTAAGTGAATAAATAAAATCATCGATGCGCTGACTGGGAACAGCCAAGCAGAAGCCGTAATCTGAATAGGGAAGACAGGCAACAAACACCTGACAATTCATTATCTCTCCTGTACTTTGGTCTATGTATGAAAGTGGCTTACCTGCAAAGTCAACAAATAACTTCTCACCCGGTTGGTGAGTTAAAACCATGGACGGACTCTTGACCTTAACATGCTGGGACAAGTGATAGCTGAATTGGCTCAGGCTGTATCCTGTGGGCTGAGACATTCGGTATTCTTCCCATAAAAGCTGCTTGGTTACTCCGGTTTTTTTGAGCTCTTCTACATACCCGTCCAATCTGCTTTTTAACACTTCAAATCGATTGTCTTTATATGCGGGATTTCCTGGGTGGAACACTTTTTCAAGAGCGTGATCCTCCATTTTCAACAAGGTGGAAAGCCTTATTTTAGACTTGCGGTATTTTTCAAGATAACTTTTGACGGTATTCTTGCTGATACCCAAATCCCGGGCAATGGTCTTATTCCCATAACCTTGATTGTGTAGTTGTAGTATTTGCTTTACCTGACTCATTCTTTTAGGTTTACCTGCCATAATCAGTATTAATTAGTAGTTTAGACTACTAATTAATAAAACCTAAATCCAAGGGGTCAACATGCTCCGTTTTTTAACAAACAGAAGCTACAAATAGGGGTCAATATGCTCCGTTTTATTTTAATTCAAGAGCTAAACTTTGACGCTATTCTAAAATAAAGGGGTCAGTATCCGCCAGAATGTCACATTAAAACATCCCTTTCTGGATCACTGCTTAAGGGGGTCAACATAGTCCGGAATATCCATACCCTTTTCTGTTGCCTTTCTTATCCTCTTTTCATAGGTTGCATTATCGACAGGCATGATGACAAGCCGGCAGGGAAGTTTGGCTTTTTTACCCACCAACACGTTCAGTTCCATGTGTGATAAATTGCGTTTTTTCATTATCGCATATAAATTCTTGAAATCCATTTGTTCGCACCCGTCTTCGGCGGTATATACTACAGTCTTGGCGGGAAGTCTGTTGAGGAAAAAGGCCCCTCCCTCGGCAATTTTTTCTAGGTAAGGGAGGCTACAATAGCCAAGATCCCTGATGAAAAGGTCGTTCTCGCGGATGTCATCAGTAAAATCTCTGGAATCCGACAGGTCGTTTTTAAGCCCGTCGGTCAGCCTGAGATCCATTGTTTCTCCGCTGAGCATGTCATATTCGTACTGGACGCTGATCAGGGACTCGCAATTGTCGGACTTGCCCCCGTTGCCACCGCCCCCGTGTCCCTTGTATTTATGGGTAAAGGCTTTTGGAAGAGGAAACTTCGTTGAATCTTTTATCCTCACCCTGTTGAAACGGGAAAGCAACCCCCCAAAATCTTTACAAGTATTAAATTCGGCGGAAAGTAGCCGGTCTAGTATCCGGCGGAAGAAAAGTACGGCTCGGTCATTGAACCTGTCATCAATTGCCTGTTTTGTGATCCCCAGCTCGTATTCCTCCATAAGATCCGAACACACATCCATGAGGCTGAAAGATTTTCCTAAATGATGGGAAAACATCAGGCTCTCGAAAAACAGGTGGGGCTTAAGTTTGGATTTTCTTTTGGAAAAACCTGTTTCCTTGGCAAGACAGTCAATAATATCCGGGTTGAAAGATAAATTAAATTTTTCCGCTAAAACTCTAAATTTTACTGGTAATTTTCTTTGATTTTTGGTCTTTTAGATGGAAATTATATGTATATTTAACTAGGAAAAACAGAGGGATCAGTGGGGATTGCATTTTTCTGAATTAATAAAAAAAATACCAATTGATATGAAAAAAAGGAACAAAGATCCCAAGGGGGATCTACGGTTTTATTTAATTAGCTCATTGTCAATGATTTAAACCGTTAACTTGACGGCTATGGGGTTTTAACCCATGAAAAAGTGAAATACGAACACCGGAATTTGGCGGCATTGTTGCTTTTTATCTGCAACAATGCTGACAAAATCACGCAATTTAGCTTCATTATCTTACTTTACATTTTTCAATGTCTTCGAATCTGATTTTAAAACTTAGGAATTTCTTTGGTAATGGACGCTTCCTTTTAGATAAATTTCTGGACTGAGTATAGACAGAATATTTTTCTTCGAAACGATTTCTAAGCTCTTTTTCGTAGTCCATTGGTTTTAAAAGAATCTTTTAATGATTCAATTGTAGGACTAAGTGTCTTGTGCCTGGTTTTATTCTGTTTTGTGGTAAGGGTTTTGGGCAGATGGATTCTGTCGGTAGCATGTCCAGAAAAATCAGAAATTAATTCGCTATCGGATCAAAAATGTAGGTGGCGATTAGGAAAGAGATGACGGACATTACAAAACCAAACATAAAGATATTGTAGCATTTCCTGAGCAAGACATACTTTTTGGATAGGACAATTCCTAAGTTATAGATGTCTGTAATCATGCTGTCATAGAGGTAGGTACCATCCTCCATCAAGACATGCATTCCTTCTTTGTAATCGGGATAGGTCATCTCATGGAAATTGCCAAAATAGAGTAGGTTGCCTTTCTTTTTTCGAATGTCTTCTTTGGTGACGATGCCATTGGTTACATTGGGCCGGGTAGCCAAAATGGCAAACACCATGGCAATAAGACAGGTAATGATCAACATAAGCGTAGGAACCAAATAATAGGGAAATTCTTCGATTATCCGAATGAAAAGGGCTACTACTATGGAGATAATAATCGAATTGACAGAGATCATGATATTGGCTTTGTTGTCAGCCAAAGCGGAAAGTGCCAAATGATTTTTTGAGGTAATCCGAAACATTGTTTCTATGCCTCTTTCTGATTTTTTTTTGTTTTTGTCTTTCTTCTTGCCTCCAGTTCCAGCTTTTGAGGCCTCTTCTGCCTCTTTGATTCTCAACTCAATCAGCTTCAGGTTTGCTTCTTTTCCTGGTTGAAAATTGGTTTTGGCGTAATCGGTATGGTAATGATGAGCCAGCATAAAAAGCCGGCTTTCTTTTAGCCAGTCAATTAAAGATTTTTTTTCACAGTCAAGATTTGCCTTTTCCTTCTTTAGCAAGAGCGTCTGTTCAAAGAAATGTTCAGAACTTAAATGATATAGATCTGCATCACAAATGATCTCTTCCAAGAGGTTTTGTGGGTTTTGTGGGATTTTTGTTGCCAGGATTAAGGATTTTATGCGGTCCACCCTTTCCTGACTAAGGCCCAATTCGATAAGGTAATCCTGTGCCATTTCTGAGCCTTTCAGTTCATGTCCCTCACCTTTTCCTTCCCAATACCCGATGTCATGCATCCAGCCTGCAAAAAACAAATCTTCCTTCTCCTGCGTACCTAACTTATAGTATTCCCCAATCTCGGCGACTTTCTTAACTATCTGCAATGAATGGTCCATGTTATGGTAGCAAACCTCCGATTTTTGGCGGTTTTCAAACATTTTCCTGATCCAAAGTTCAAATTTCTCTAATTGCTTATCCACTGCTATTTGCTAATTTTGAACATACTATTTTCAAGGTAATTAATTACAATTAATAACGATGCATTTTTCACAGATTTTAACCTTTCTTATTTTTGTAAATTTCCAATGCAAGCCCAGTGCACAAAAGCTGGAAAACGAACCTTTTCCAGCAGCTTATAATCTTAACGATTACCAAAAGATTGTATTGCAGGATAAAATGGAAGAAATCTCAGGGCTTGAATGGGTAGGGAAAGAGCAACTTTTGGCTATAGAGGATGAATCCTCAATAATTTATAGCCTGGCTCCCGATACAGGTAAAATCCTGGACCAGCAAAAATTTGCAAAAAACAATGACATAGAAGACATTGCATGGATAAACAAGGTGGCATGGGTGCTGCAAAGCGATGGAACCCTCTATGAAGTCAGTTCCCCCCTGACCAAAAATGCAAAGACTATCAAACACGATTTTCCAATTGATAAAAAAAGAGACCTTGAGGCAATGGTGGTATCTGAAAATGGCGACTATCTGTATGTGTTTTGTAAATCCTGTAAATGGGACAAAGGAGCAGAAGAAGCTTCCGTTTTTCGCTTTGATTTGGCTTCGAAGCAATACGAATCAGTTTCTTTCACTACTTTGAAAAGGGATGAAATCCAAAAACACTTTACGATTAAAGACAAAGAGCCTTTGGAGATTAAGCCAGCGGCGGTAGCGCTACATCCCATAGAAAAGCAATTCTATGTGCTCTCCTCAACTGATAAGTGGTTGTTGATTACTGATTTGAACTTTAAGCCTATAGCCGTTTATCGACTTAATCCCGAAATATTTAAGCAGCCAGAAGGGATGACATTTGACCCAGATGGAAATATGTACATCTCCAATGAAGCCAGAGGTGGGGAACCTAATATTCTGGTTTTTCCTTATCATCCAATTACAAACTAAACTATGCTAAAAGTTTTTTACTTGCTGATTTTATGTTGGCTTCCTTCTTTGCTACAAGCTCAGGAGGCACCTCGGAAATTCCGGGTTTATTTGGTTGGAGACGCAGGGGAACTTGATGATGTACAACATCCTGTGGTCGAAGACATCCGTAAAAAAATTCAGGCTGACCCAGAAAGCCCAGCGCATATTATTTACCTGGGAGACAATATTTATCCGTTAGGGATGCCTGCAATTAATGCTGATAACAGAGCCGAAGGAGAGTTAATCCTTAAAACGCAAATGGACCTCTACAAATACCTTAATGGTAAAATTTGGATGGTTCCTGGGAATCATGATTGGAAAAAGGGCAAAGCTGATGGCTGGAATAGCGTGCTTAGAGCTGAAAAATATGTAGTGGAAAACTACCCTGAAGACAAGGTAATGTGGTTGCCGAGTGGTGGCTGTCCTGGCCCGAACGTAATAGCACTAGATGCGGAGACAGTCCTTGTCCTTTTGGATAGTCAATGGTGGCTTCAGCTTAAAGACAAGCCTGGAGAAGAATCGGATTGTGAATACAAGTCTGAAGATGAGATTTTGGAAGCCACACGGTATGTTCTGGAAGAAAACAAGGATAAAACAATATTGGTGGCCATGCACCACCCACTTCGGTCCTACGGGCCACATCACGGCGCCTACAGCTGGAAGGACCACCTGTTCCCCCTTACCAATGTTTCCCCCAATTTATACATTCCCTTACCAGTTATTGGCTCCATTTTCCCTCTTTATCGAACATGGTTTGGGAATATTCAGGACCTTGTTCATCCTAGGTATGAGGCAATGATTAAAGGGTTTGATGAGCTATTTAAGCGCCACCCAAATGTGATTCAAGTGGCTGGTCATGAGCATGGATTGGCTTTTACTCAAGAAGACAATGTGAATTATATAATAAGCGGTGCTGGAGCAAAACACACAACGATTAAAAAGCACAATGCGGCAGATTTTATCTATCCCAAGCAAGGCTATGCGGTATTGGACTTTTATGAAAACCATGAAGTTAAGGTATCCTTTTTTGATCCCTTGAAAAAAGAAGTGCTGTATGAAAAACAATTGGTTAAACCCTATGCCAACAATGATTCAGAATTAGAATTTTTCGACCGATCCTTACCTGATACCTTCACCAGGCCCGTTTCCACGCAATACCTTCATGGGAGAGGATACTATAAGTTTTTAGGCAAAAATTACCGGGAATCCTGGGCGATTCCAGCGACTTTTAAAACCATTGACCTGGCTTCAGCCAAGGGAGGACTTCGCATTGTCAAAAAGGGGGGAGGAATGCAAACCCGATCCTTAAGATTGGAGGATCCAAACGGTAGGGAGTATGTACTTAGGTCCATAAACAAATATCCTGCGAAGGCCCTTCCTCCTCCTTTGCGCCAAACCATTGCCAAGGAGGTCATAGAGGATCAGATCTCCTCCGGTCACCCTTATGGCGCTTTGGCCGTAGCTCGGCTAGCTGAGGAAGTAGGGATCGTCCACACCAATCCGAAAGTTGTTTATTTGCCGGACGATCCATTACTTGGCGTGTATAGAGAAGAGTTTGCAGAGGAATTGTATTTGTTTGAAGAACGAGAGATTGCCTGGAAGGGAGCGCCAGAGGATATTAAATTCTTCAGCACATCAAAGATGCTTGACAAAATTCATGGAGACAATGATCATCAGGTAAAGCAAAAGGAGGTATTAAAAGCAAGGATATTTGACCTTTGGATAGGTGACTGGGATAGGCATGATGACCAGTGGAGATGGGTAGGCGAAAAGAAGAAAAAAGGTTGGGATTTTACCCCTATGCCAAGAGATCGAGACCAGGCCTTTTTTGTGAATGAGGGGCTTATTCCAAAGATTGGCAGCCGGAAATGGTTGATCCCTAAGTTTCAGGGCTTTGATTATGATGCACCTCGCTTTGTTGCTGGGTTTATGTTTAACGGCAGGTACTTTGACCGAAGTTTTATCAATGAATTGGATCGGGAAGATTGGGAAAAAATCCTGGACAAGGAGATTGCAAAAATGACCGATCAGGCAATTGAAGGAGCTTTTCAAGATTGGCCAGATGCTGTTGCTACGAAAGATGGTCTGGAAATAAAAGCCAAGCTTCAACAGCGAAGGACCTGGTTGAAGCAACAAATGCTTGAATATTATTTGTTCCTATCCAAGGCTGTTAATGTTACGGGAACTGATAAAAATGAGTTTTTCAAAATAGTATACCAGGCCGATGGAAGGGTGGAGGTAAAAGTTAGAAAAATCGATAAGTCCGGTGATCTTGAACAGGAGCTTTACCATCGTACCTTTCTTCCTTCAGAAACACAGGAGATTCGGCTATATGGAATGGAGGGGGATGATACATTCGAGTTTAATGGAGAAGGACCTGGTACGATCAAAGTTAGGGTGATTCCTGGGCATGGGGAGAAAATCGTAGCCGATAAGGGGAAAACGGATAAGATAAACACCCTAATCTATCAAAACCGGAAGGAACAAACAGCTGTTGAATCTGGGGGAAGCACTAAAATCAAACGCTCCCGGTCTCCTTTAAGCTATAATAGGACAGAATACAAGTATGACAAGGTCATGCCATTGGCAACGCTAGCCTTTAACCGGGACGATGGTATATTCCTAGGGGCAGGTGTTTTGTGGGAAAAACAAGGTTTTAAAAAGGAGCCCTTTGCCATTCGCCAATCCATTATGGGCAAGTATGCCATTAGAACCAATGCTTTTAATATCGAGTACGAGGGCCATGCTGTCGATGTTTTAGGCAAATTAGACCTTGTATGGGAGGCAGACGTTCGGGCCCCCCATTATTCTTTTAATTATTTTGGTGTTGGGAACAATACTGAATTCAATCCAGAGAACAGGGATATAGTGTACTACAGGTCCAGGTTTAATATGTATGAAGCATACAGTGGATTGCAAGCTAAATTAGGAGGAAGTGGAAGTCTAACCATTGGGCCGAATTTTCAGGTATTCCGATTTGACCCGGATGACAATGCCGGGAAATTCATTACCTCTCCTGAAAGCGGTTTGGATCAAATACGTCTGGATCGAGCCAAATTTTACAGCGGTCTATCTGCTAAGGTGGTTTTTGATACTAGGGATCAAAAGCAAATGCCTACAAGAGGGGTATATTTCGAAGCTGACACAAAAAGAGAATGGGGCTTGAATGATTACTCCAGGAACTTCACCAGTGCAAATGCCGAACTGGCGATGTATTGGTCCTTCCGCTATCCGTCCAGATTAGTTTGGGCGTCAAAATTTGGAGCGGGCAAAAACTGGGGCAATTATGAATTCTTCCAGGCACAAACGCTAGGTGGGCTAAATAATCTTCGAGGATTTAGAAGGTTTAGGTTTAATGGGGATGCCGTGGCGTACAATAATACAGAAGTCAGAATCCGGTTGTTTAACCTAAAGACCTATGTGCTTCCTGCCAATGTCGGCGTTTTGGCTTTCAATGATGTCGGTCGGGTATGGGTGGCAAATGAGGAATCAAATAAATGGCACAATACTACTGGCGCAGGAATTTGGCTAGCGCCACTGAATCAATTGGTAGCTACTTTCTCCGTTGGCTTTAATGATGAAGAATACCTGCCTTACTTTTCATTTGGTTATCAATTTTAAATCGTTACCGTAGGTTGATTTTGTCAGCATTGTTGCAGAAAAAAAGCAACAATACCGCCAAAATCAGGGTGTATACATTCTTCTTTTCCACAGGTTTCACCCGTGGTTATTGTTATTGAAGCCCTTCAGGCTTCTTCGTTTTTTCTAGCTACCCTATTGTAGCTAAGGCCTTTGGATATTCCTTATTCTAAAGGTTTCATCCCTATGCAATGACATTGATTGCTATGTAAATCATTGCAGGTTCAGCTTTTTTAGGGAAAAGCATATTGGCCAATAGCCTTTTAAGTTTTACCATTCATTTTTTCAATTTGATTACGAGTGATGATAGATATCGGGCTTGCACAAAATAAAAAGCACATTGGCCTGAAGGGCCAAAACTACAATAGCCGTGGGTGAAACCCCATAGCCGTCAAGTTAACGGGTTAAATCATTGACAATGAGTTAATTAAATAAAAACGTAGATCCCCCTTGGGATCTTTGTTCCTTTTTTTCATGTCAATTGGTATTTTTTTTATTAATTCAGAAAATGCAATCCCCACTGACCCCCCTGTTTTTTCTAGTTAAATATACATATAATTTCCATCTAAAAGACCAAAAATCAAAGAAAATTACCAGTAAAATTTAGAGTTTTAGCGGAAAAATTTAATTTATCTTTCAACCCGGATATTATTGACTGCCTTGCCAAGGAAACAGGTTTTTCCAAAAGAAAATCCAAACTTAAGCCCCACCTGTTTTTCGAGAGCCTGATGTTTTCCCATCATTTAGGAAAATCTTTCAGCCTCATGGATGTGTGTTCGGATCTTATGGAGGAATACGAGCTGGGGATCACAAAACAGGCAATTGATGACAGGTTCAATGACCGAGCCGTACTTTTCTTCCGCCGGATACTAGACCGGCTACTTTCCGCCGAATTTAATACTTGTAAAGATTTTTGGGGGTTGCTTTCCCGTTTCAACAGGGTGAGGATAAAAGATTCAACGAAGTTTCCTCTTCCAAAAGCCTTTACCCATAAATACAAGGGACACGGGGGCGGTGGCAACGGGGGCAAGTCCGACAATTGCGAGTCCCTGATCAGCGTCCAGTACGAATATGACATGCTCAGCGGAGAAACAATGGATCTCAGGCTGACCGACGGGCTTAAAAACGACCTGTCGGATTCCAGAGATTTTACTAATGACATCCGCGAGAACGACCTTTTCATCAGGGATCTTGGCTATTGTAGCCTCCCTTACCTAGAAAAAATTGCCGAGGGAGGGGCCTTTTTCCTCAACAGACTTCCCGCCAAGACTGTAGTATATACCGCCGAAGACGGGTGCGAACAAATGGATTTCAAGAATTTATATGCGATAATGAAAAAACGCAATTTATCACACATGGAACTGAACGTGTTGGTGGGTAAAAAAGCCAAACTTCCCTGCCGGCTTGTCATCATGCCTGTCGATAATGCAACCTATGAAAAGAGGATAAGAAAGGCAACAGAAAAGGGTAAGCACTACAAGTACAAGGTGTCCCAAGAGTACAGGGCAAAGAGTAGGCTCAATTTCTTCATCACCAATGTGGACAAAAAGGACCTGGATACAGAAAAAGTACGGGAAGTTTATACACTAAGATGGCAGCTGGAACTCCTCTTCAAGGTCTGGAAATCTCAGGCGAAAATAGACCAGATCAAGGAAATGAAAATAGAACGTTTTGAGTGTCAATTGTATAGCAAACTGATCTGGCTGCTCCTAAACTGGAGGATCTTTAACCCACATTGCAGCTAACCGCTCAGAAGTATCTGTTTTTCAGGTCTTTCAATTTTTTCGATTTCCGTTTTGTGTACTACGGATTTTCGTTTGGTAAATGGCTGGTATTTGGTTTGGAGGATATCGTAGATCTGCTTTAGATTTTTGTTGGGTGCTGTGCATTTTCGGGTGGTGATGGTTTTGTTGTATGTGTTGGTCCCCGAAGTAGTGATTACCTTCTGGGTATTGCCTATTCTGACAATTTCTCCCCAGCAGTTTTTTATGCCATTGTGTTTTAACTGATGCCTTACCGTATTGACCAGCCAGTAAGCCAATATCCCCAGATGGAGGTGTGCCATGGTGGCGTCGTCGTTTTTGTGGTAGATAGGCCTTAGGTCCAGGTCGGTTTTCAGGGTACGGAATGCGTTTTCTATCTCTCTGATGGTATTATAAATATTCCAGACCACATACTCTTCCTGTACATTCAGGTTGGTCCGGAGAAAATAGACGCCTAGGCTTTCATTTTTTTCCTGATGCCTGTCCGGGTCTTTTTTCCATGTGATTTCTGTGGCCAGACCTGTTTTCGCATCACTGCTTACGGTAATGTCATAATAACGCTGGACAGACGGGTATTTTTCTTTGGCCCTGCCTATACGCTGGTGGACTTTGTCAGCTTTCTTGGTTCCTCCCTTGCTGTGCAGTGCGTTGTGTATCTTTTGGAGTTCCTGCTCAAACCTATTTTCAAACTGGAGCTTCATCCCTTCCTCTTTTTTTTCCTTGGAAGGGCTTTTGACCTCAAGGTAATAATCGGTGTTTTTTTCTGTATTGACTGATCTGAGTCTGATGGTCTGCTTTGATTTTGTATCCAGCAAGGTGGTAAGCCTTCCGGGAACATAGCTGTAATCTTTCAGCCGGGTACGGCTTACACAGAGATATCGGTACCCTTTACTTTCGATAAGTCTGAGGTTTTCCTCTGTGGCGATGCCGGCATCAAGTACCACTACTGCAGGACCACGGCAGGTATGGGACGCGAGTTTCTCGATCATTGCCGATAGGGTATTGCAGTCGGCAATGTTTCCTTCCAGAATGGAGGAATATTTTATGAAGCCTTCCACGTTGACCACCAGGGCGAGCACAATGAGCTTTGCGTCGTTTCTCTTTTCCTTGCTCCTTCCGAATTTTGCGAGTTGGCTGTTCCGCTTTTCTCCCTCAAAATAGGTGTTGGTCAGGTCGTAAAGAATGATCTTATCCTCCAGGTCAAACAGCTCGTTGGTACGTCTGGACAGGTGCTTTTCGATTGAATCCTTGGCCTTGTACAAGTCAAGGGCACTTTTGTAAAGCCTGTCTTTTGTCACTTTGTCTGCCTCGTACCCGGTAAGTTCGCACACCGCAGAGTTTTCCTTTATCCAGCGCACGGTTTTCAGCTCTGAGGCCGGGTATACCGCACGGCTTACAACCTGTGTGGCCGCAAGCTTGGCCTGTTCGGGGCTGAAGCCGACCGAAAGCAGCAACGGCGTTAGGTTCAGCTTCTCCCATGTCTGATAAGCTATGTTCTCCGCTCCGATCTCCCTTGCATTGCTGTGCTGAAGTGTGTCCATGTTGACCATGCGCGACAGTTTCTCTGCTGACTTGATGTCCAGCTTTTTTGATAATAGGATACGCTGCCAAAAATCTTCAACATATCGTTTGACCTCAGGATCTTCTTCCTGATCAAATAGAGATGTCTTTTGCTCATATTTATCGGTAAGGTGCTTCTGGATCTTATTGAGCTGCTCTGGGGTGGTGTCCTCAATGAATCCTACATTCAGAATGGTACGGTGGCATATCCTGTTGTCCGCATTACGGTAACTCTCCACCAGACGGTAGTAACCGCATAGCTTTCCTGATTGGGGGTGTTTTCGTAAAGAGAACTTGAAATACATCCCGTAAAGTACTGATCTTTAGATCCCAAATCCAATACCCTCTGTGTACTACAAACCAAATGAAGGTCCCGTGGAGAGCGTAAAAAAATTTGATCGTAGGGGGGTACGAATAATTTGCAGATTAAAAACAGAAAATAAACTGAAATTTCTAATTTAACGACCAAAAGCTGCAATGTGGGTTAAATGGATGGGAAATGAGATCTACAAAAGGGAAAGAATACTCTGCAGTGTCTGGAAGTTTTACAAATATGCAACCCGGATTGCTCAAAGACTCAGAATGGCACTGAAAGATCCCGTTCAGATGGAAAAAATCCTTATTAGGGTGTTGAAAATAGCCCCCATGGAATTTATTCTTGAAAAGAAAAAAGATAAACTATCTCAAAATCAAACGTTTACACACTTAGCCTGACGGCTATGGGGTTAAAACCCATGACCATTGACTTTATCGTTGTATTTTGAAGGAATTTACTCCAAAGCTTTCGAAGCATAAGCACCATCTCCAAAATTGAAAAACCTTAGAATACAATAGGCAATTATTCAGTTAAAATGAATACCTCCCAAGAAGGAATGTTGCTATGCCACATGCTCAAAGAAGCCCGACGCACCTTAACTAGCTAACGCCCCCTTTACACATTCTTCGAATACCTTTTTACCTTTTCGGGTTGGTTTCTGGATGGACCTTGTCTTGGTGCATTAAAATAGTGGAAGTAGGATAGGCAAGTCGGATATTGTCCTCTGGACCCAACCGCTCCAAAATACTTTCTGTAATCGCGTGCTCAAACATCCTTCGTTTTTTGGGATCACAGAGGTAGCGCATAGAAAGTTGTACGCCTCTTTCGGTGATTTTCGTGAAAATCATTGGGGTAAATTGTTTGTAGACAATCAAATGCTCTTGTTTGGCTTTTTTGAAAACCTTTTCTGCCTTTTTCAGGTCCTCATGAAGGTGCTCGTTAAGGATATCAAGTAAAATGTCCTTGGCTTTTTTAAAATCACTCCTAAGTGTGATGTAAATCCTTTGCTCATTCCAGATATAATTAAACCCTGTAGAATAGTTCGCCTGAGCATCCATAAAGACCTTCCCGTTGGGCACATGAATGACACGACCTGTACTCTGATCGGCATCTACCCAATTCCCAATCTCAAGCAATGAAAACTGAAAAAGCCGAAGATCAATAACATCTCCCTGCACCTCTCCAATCTGAATTCTGTCCCCTACATCAAAAGGTTTGCGCAGGTAAATAAATGCCCAGCCAGCAATGTTTACAAAAATGTCTTTTAAGGCAATGGCTATACCAGCAGACAATAACCCAAGAAAGGTAGTAATGGAGTGAAAATTCCCAATCCACAGGTTTCCTATGATTAGAATACCAATAATAAATGAAGCGTATTCAATAAACTTTCGGTAATGGTATTGCCTTCTTAGCTCCACAGCATCCCCCCTGTATATCAATTTAAGGGAGATCTTATTGATCAGCCACATGATGAACCCAATCAGCACCGTTTGCAGAATCCTGTTCCTTAAGGCTGGGTCAATGTCTAGGTTTAAGAAATTATCGAACATGGCATCTCGCTATGAAAACAAAAATTAGTTAAAACTTCAAAAATAAATTCACGCTATCCTTCTTATCATTCAGCGGGTTTTGCTTTTCGATTTCCGATCCACACCCCCACAACTACAGCAAATATGCCCAAATAATGAAAGGGAAACAAAGCTTCTCCATCCAAAACTCCCCAAAAGATAGCAACTATTGGAATAATATAGGTTACTGAACTGGCAAAAACCGGCGTTACCAGCTTTACAATTGAATTAAACAGAATCAATGCTGCGGCTGTCCCAATGGTCCCAAGGAAAGTAATATAAGCAGCTGCCTGATAAGCGCCATCCACATACAGCAACTTAAACGAAAAATGCGTGAAGCCAAACAGGTAAATGGAAGCAATGGGCAAAACCATCATCAAGGATATGGCCGTGATCGCAGTTGGTTGTATCTCCTTGATTTTATACTTGATGATATTGACATTGAAGCCATAACAAATGGAAGCCAGGACGATCAAAAGGCCATAGAGGTTAAGCCCGGAAAAGACATTTATTTCCCCAGAATTCCCCGCCAACACCAAAATGCACACGCCTAAAAGCGCAATGACCAACCCTATTCCGTTTCGTTTGGAAATCTTGACATTAAAAAGCAATGCCCCTATTAAACCCACCATCAAGGGCGTCAGTGCATTGATCACCCCAGCCAGTGAGCTTGAAAGTTGGGTTTGTGCTATAGCAAATAAAAAAGCAGGAATAAAGCTCCCTAAAAAGCCTATAAATAACAGGTAGCCTAATTGTTTTTTATTGAGCTGTTTCACTTTCGGAATACCCAATGGCAATAAGACCAAGGAAGCAGTAACGATTCTAAAAGCACCTACCTCCCCTGGAGAAAAAACAATCAAAGCCTTCTTGATGAGAATAAATGAACTTCCCCAAACCAAAGCCAGCAAAAGCAACATTGCCCAATGCTTTGTATTTTGATTTTGATTCTTTATTGCTTCAGGCACTTCTCTTATTGTTTGGAATCGCTAATGCTCCCTTTTAGCAAGAAATATTTCAAAGCACTTCATCTGCAAACACCCTGGAAATATCCTCCAAGATCTCATTGACTTCGGCATAATCGTCTGTAGTCACCAAGGCAGTACGGTAAGGTTTGAAATGAGGTATCCCTCTAAAATAATTGGTATAATGCCTTCTCATCTCCAGAACGCCCAATTTTTCACCTTTCCATTCTATGGAAAAATCCAGATGCTTTCTGGCTACTTTCACCCGCTCTACCATGTCTGGCGCTTCCAACATATTCCCGGTAGCCATAAAATGCTTGATCTCATTGAAGATCCATGGATACCCAATGGCTGCTCTTCCTATCATCAGCCCATCTACACCGTACTTTTCTTTGTACGCTTTGGCTTTTTGAGGACTGTCTATGTCTCCATTGCCAAAAACTGGAATTTTTATTCTGCTGTTTTTCTTAATTTCCGCCAGGTAAGACCAGTCGGCCTCCCCCTTATACATTTGCTTCCTCGTTCGGGCATGTATGCTGATCGCCTGAATGCCGACATCCTGCAAACGTTCTGTCACTTCATTGATCCTTATGGTATTCTCATCCCATCCGAGCCTGGTCTTCACCGTCACAGGTATTTTCACCGCTTTCACGATTTCGGCTGTCATGGCCACCATCTTGTCTATGTCCAACAAAATACCGGCCCCCGCACCTTTGCATGCCACTTTACTTACCGGGCACCCATAGTTGATATCCAGAATATCAGGGCCTGCTTCCTCTACAATAGCAGCGGCCTCACGCATGGAGGATATTTCATTGCCAAAAATCTGAATGCCTACTGGCCGTTCATAATCATATATATCTAATTTTTGAACAGATTTGGCTGCATCCCTGATCAAGCCTTCGGAGCTAATGAATTCGGTATACATCAAATCCGCACCATTCGTTTTGCATACTGCTCTAAATGGCGGGTCACTAACATCCTCCATAGGAGCCAATAGCAACGGAAACTCCCCTAAATTTAAATCCCCAATTTTAATCACACGCTAATTTATTTTTTTTGCAAAAATGACTGTTTTTAGTTGAATATCAATAACATTGCCATCATTGTCTTTCATTTTGAGCAAATTATTTTATTTCCGAAAACGAAAAGAATCTTCTCCCACACACTATTTACTGTAAATTTACTCTTTAAATGGAAATTTATGAAAATCGACCAGGACAAATGAACAAGCAACATTGGTTACTTTCATTTACCGTTTTGGTTTTAATCGTATTTGGAACCCTATCCATCCTGCAAACAGCAGCCTTGGCTCTATTGCCTTTCGTCTTTGGTATCTCCATTGAGCAACTCCCTTATCTTCTCGATGCAACACTTGATCACCAAAATGCTCGATTGGCTTTTCTTTTTGTTAAGGGCCTAGGCGGAGGTTTTGCTTTTTTTGTCGGAGGCTGGATTTTCATCCGTTTTGTAGACAGAAAAACCTTCCGATTGGACAAGCAGTTGACACCTCAGCAATTTGAGAGTCTTTGGATTGTGCTCCCCATCCTTATAGGGTTCGTCCTTTTCAACTCACTATTGATTTATCTTAATATGAATTTTGATTTTCCTGAAGTTCTAAGGGGACTGGAGACATCTCTTAGAGCAAAAGAGGATCAATTGATGGAATTGACAAAATACCCTACTGAATTCGACAGTATTGGTGAATTTCTATTGGGAGTATTGGTGATTGGGGTATTAGCTGGAATTGGCGAAGAGTATTTATTCAGAGGAATAGTGCAGCCCAAAATGCACCAATACACCGGAAATGCACATTGGGGGGTATGGATTACTGCTTTTATTTTCTCAGCCATTCATTTTCAATTTTATGGTTTTCTCCCCAGACTAATGCTTGGAGCTTTGTTTGGATATTTGTACCTCTATTCTGGATCTATTCTTTATCCTATGGTAGCCCATGTCTTGAACAATACCATGATGGTTACTTTGATTTATTTCAATAAACTAGGGTTGTTGGAATTCAACATGGAGGTAGTTGATACATTCAATTGGCAATATGTTTTTGGGGGTCTAATGCTATTTCTTTTTTGCTGGTATTGGTTTATTAAATCAAATAAAGATCAGGTCTATTAAGTAAAAAGGCAAAAATACCCACATCCAGAAAAGCGCCAACTAAAATCACAGGCTTATTTATGTTGGGAGAAACGGCTGTTTCTAGTTGAATATCAATAACATCGCCCTCGTTGTACTTCATTTTATTCAAATTAATTTATTTCCAAAAAACAAAAGTATCTTGTGGTGCACACTATTTACTGTAAATTTACTCTTTATATGGAAATATATGAAAATCGACCAGGACAAACGAACAACCAACATTGGTTGCTTTCATTTACCGTTTTGGTATTAATCGTATTTGGAACCCTTGCCATTCTGCAAACAGCAGCCTTAGGTTTATTGCCATTCGTCTTTGGTATCTCCTTTGATCAACTCCCTTATCTTCTCAGTGCTTCACTTGACCATCCAAATGCCAGACTGGCTTTTCTTTTCATTCAGGGTTTAGGGGGAGGACTTGGTTTTTTTGTCGGAGGCTGGATTTTCATTCGATTTGTAGACAGGAAAACCTTACGATTGGATAAACAGCTGGACCCAAAGCAATTTGAGAACCTATGGATCGTACTCCCTTTGCTTATTGGTTTTGTCCTTTTCAACTCACTATTGGTCTATCTTAATATGAATTTCGATTTTCCTGAAGCACTAAGTGGGCTTGAAGCATCCTTTAGAGCAAAAGAGGATCAATTAATGGAATTGACAAAATACCTTACTGATTTCGACAGTATTGGTGAGTTTCTATTGGGAGTATTGGTGATAGGGGTATTAGCCGGGATTGGCGAGGAATATCTATTCAGAGGAATAGTACAGCCTAAAATGCACCAATACACAGGAAACGCGCATTGGGGGGTATGGATTACTGCATTTATTTTCTCGGCCATTCATTTTCAATTTTATGGTTTTCTCCCCAGACTAATGCTTGGGGCATTGTTTGGTTATTTGTACCTGTATTCTGGATCCTTACTTTATCCTATGGTGGCACATATCTTAAACAATACCTTAACCGTAACCTTGGTCTATTTTAACAAACTAGGCTTGATGGAGTTTGACATGGAGGAGGCTGATCAACTGTACTGGCAATATGTCATTGTAGGTCTTGTAATATTTCTTTTTTGTTGGAATTGGTTTATTAAATCAACTAAAAATCAGGTGTATGAGTAATTGGCAAAAAATATTTGAGTCCAGCACTCCTATTAGGGCAGAAATTGTAAAGGGAGTACTTGAAGAAAATGGTATTACTGCGGTCATTGTTAACAAGAAGGACCCTGTATATAAGATCCATGGAAACATTGAAGTGATGGTTCTAGGGGAGGAAGCCCAGAGGGCATTAAAAATAGTTGAAAATGAAATCTCGTTTTAGTATAAGTAACTATAGTAACCTGGCCCAAAGGGTAATAACCGCCATATTAGGGACAATAATTATCATCGCCAGTACTGTATTTAGTGAGTGGTCTTATTTTATAGTATTTGCTGTTATCCTGGCATTTACCCAAATGGAGTTTTACAAACTTTGTGGGTTGGATGGCATGCTTCCGCTGAAAAGCTTTGGGACATTTATTGGTCTTTTGGTCTTTACATTTACGTTTTTAGAAGAAATGAAAGTCATCCCTATGGCCTATTATTTCTTGGTCTTCCCGCTCGTCTCCATGATCTTTTTCATCAAGCTTTACAAGAAAACGGACAAAAAGCCATTTACAGGGATTGCCTATACCTTACTGGGCATTATTTACGTGGCCATTCCCTTTTCATTGCTGACAGTGGCGGCCTTTTCTGTTGACAATACCTTTCATTTCGAAATTATCATCGGTTCTTTGTTGATGTTATGGGCGAGTGATTCGGGTGCCTACTTTGCAGGGACCAAATTTGGTAAAACAAAGCTATTTGAAAGAGTCTCTCCAAAAAAATCTTGGGAAGGAAGTCTCGGAGGAGCCTTTTCCGCAATCATTGTCACTTATTTCATTTCAAAAAATTTCACAGTATTGCCTGAATGGCAGTGGTTTTGCATTATGACCATCATAATTATTGCCGGTACTTATGGTGACCTCATAGAGTCCCTTTTCAAAAGAAGCATCGCAATAAAAGACTCAGGAAAAGGTCTACCAGGTCATGGAGGCTTTATGGATAGGTTTGATGGCCTTTTACTTTCTACTCCTTTTATTGTAGCGTTTTTGAAAATATTTTAATAATTACTCTAAAAAATCCTATTATTGTACCCTCAAAGGAATTCCAAGGGATGTTGTCTCTTGAAATCTGTTTTAATGAAGGAAGAGAAACTAAATGCTAAACCATTATGACCATTCATAAAGAAGGACGATCGCTATTATTTTGGATGTTAATTATTTTGGCAGGAATCAATATTGCTATCAATTATTTAATCCCTGTACAGGAGTTGGTTATTAACCTGGTCCTAATTGGAAGCATCGTGCTTTACTTAACTGTACTACAATTTTTCCGGAACCCCGCCATACCAATCCCAGACAAGCCTGAATTGATCTATGCGCCTGCTGACGGTAAAGTAGTAGTGATAGAAAGAACCATGGAAGAAGAATACCTTAAAGAGGAAAGAATTCAGATATCCATATTCATGTCTCCTATAAACGTACATGTTAACCGATCGCCCATTACCGGCATTCTAAAATACTTTAAATACCATCCTGGGAAATACCTTGTTGCCTGGCATCCAAAATCCAGCCTTGAAAATGAGCGAACATCTCTAGTAATAGAGCATGCGAATGGCGTTCAGCTAATGATGCGTCAAATTGCCGGCGCAATGGCAAGAAGAATCAAATGGTATGTAAAAGAAGGTGACCCTATGGCTCAGGGTTATGAGTTTGGGTTTATAAAGTTTGGATCAAGGGTGGATGTCTTTGTTCCCTTAGACGCCGAGATACTGGTCAATTTGGGCCAAACCACCAAGGGTGGGATTACGCCTATCGCTAAATTCAAGTCTTGAAAAAAGGCTTTCAATGCAATTGCAATAAATAACCCGTACCAGGCAAAAGATGAACAATTTTCTGGTTCGGGTTAATCATTCTCCTATTTATTCTTTAATAACTTTACAAGCCCATATCCAGGGCTTTTTTTACGAGCTCTGTGACTGAAGAAACATTTAATTTTTGATGCAAATGTTTGCGATGTGTCTCTACTGTAAAAATACTAAGATACAATTGCTCGGCTATTTCCTTGTTGGTTTTACCTTTTACAATCCATCTTAAAATCTCCATTTCTCTTTTGGAGAGTTTAAAGACGGCTTTAAAATGATCGTATTGTTCAAACTCATCCCCTTCCTCAGCCTGGTTTAAAACATGGTCAAAATTTACCAAATACCGGTCTTCCATGACCTCACGAATGGTATAAATCAACTCCTCAGGGTCGGCATTTTTAAGCACATATGCATTTACGCCTTGCTTGATACATTTCTTAAAAATCTCCTCATCATCATACATGGAAAGAACTATGGTTTTCACTTTCCACCTCTTCTTTTTGATATACTGAAGAATGTCCAGGCCATTAAGACCTGGCATATTCATGTCCGTAATGACCAAATCCATCTTATCTTCTTCCAAAGCCGCCAATGCCTCCTTGCCATTATGGACGACTTTTTCTACACTAAAATCTGGTTCATTGGAAAGTAATTTTTCTATTCCTGCCGCAAATAACTTATGATCGTCTGCTAATAATATCTTAGTCTTGTTTGTCATTTTCCAACTCAATTTCTATTCGGGTACCCTTCCCTAATTCTGAATCAATCTGCACCTTACCACCAATAGCCTCGACTCTCGAATTTATATTCCTCAGCCCCAATCCTTGGGACACTTTGGTCATATCAAATCCTTCACCATTGTCCTTAATGCATAGTAATAATTTATCCCCCAGGTTCTTCAATTCGATCGAGATCAAAGTCGGGGAGGCATGTTTTATGGCGTTGTTTAAGCATTCCTGAACCAAACGGATAAGCACCAGTTTTTTATCCCCTTCCACAAAATCTATTGACTCACCTTCATTCACATAGGATACTTCACAAAATCCGCTTTTTTGAACTTTCCCTAGCTCTTCTTCCAAAAAGCTTTCAAACTGAACATCATTGATATAATCTTTATTGATAGACCGGGACAAGCTACGAACCTCTTTTATGATTTGATTGATTAATTTTTTCCCTTCAAAAACAGAGGCCGGATCTGAATTATTTAGCACCAATTTGGTAAGGGACAGTAACTGCCCAATATTATCATGCAACTCCTGACTGACATAATGAAGGGTATGTTCTCTAATTTCCTTTTCTGCATTCAAAATGGTGTTTTTGAAATCAGCTTTGATAATTTGTATTTTATGCCTGTTCCTTATTTGTCTTTGCCGATGTACAATGACAATGGCAATAATAAATGCAGCCATAATAACCATAATAACCACCCCCGTTATTATAGCAAAAAATGTTTGTAAGGATTTGTCTTCAATCACTTTTTGGAGAAAAGATCAGTGGTGAATAAAAAGAAAATCCGAAAATTAGATACAATGTCGCTGCAAAAAACCGATTCAAAGAAGCCAAAATTGTTAGGTAATAATCATCCAACCCCCAGGTTACATTCAAGGAGGCAAAGTATAAAAAACTCCCAGAGTAGAAAAACAAAATTGCGGCAATGTTCCAAAAATGAGGAACACTCAGCAATGATACATTACCATCTTTGTCTGACATAAATAAAGAAAACATCAAGTAACAGCTAAAGAGAACCACTCCCAAACTCCCCAACAAATGGGTGTACTGTTGAAACACCTGTGTCGGAGATTGAATAAAGAGCGTATTTATTGCCGCCCAAACGATGAAAAAGACAATAAAATAAATGACGTTTCTTTTGATTCTTTTGGCTTCTATCAAGGAACCCAAGTAAATTAAGATCAATATCGTTTCCCCAAAAACAAAGAATATATTGTAAACAAGCACATTTTTTTCACCATTCTCCACCAAAATCAGTGCGTAAAGTTCAAAACTCAACACATAAGAGATTATGAAAAATATAAAATCATGGGACTTTCCATGCAAATGGTACTTTCTCTTAAAAAAGAAAAAAAACAATGACAGCAATAGCCCAACTACAATACAAGAAATGTAAGCGTAAAAAGTCATGGCGGTACTGTCATTGTTTACTAAATCTACTAATTACAGTTCGGTGGGCAAATTTTCCCTCCGTTCATAATCCAGGAATCATCTGTAGTACTGGAATTATCATTAGAAGCTGCTAAGATTAGGGTTAATTTCCCTATATAATCTTCACTGTCTTCTTTTTCCCCTCTTACACTTACAGTTTCCTTGTCATACATTCCCAAGTAAATTTTCAACCCACCATTCTCTTTATCAGTTTTGGCCAACAATTCTTCAATGGTCTTCCGATCAAAAAAAATAGAACGGGTCTGGTCTTTTGCTTTGTCCTCGTTTATTGCTTTTTCTGCGTTTGCAATAAATTTTTCATAATTTGCTCTTAGCTGTTTGAATATTCTTAAGTCCATATTGCGATTGGATTTAGGTAAAAATTAGTTTAACAAATTTAACCATTCTTCTTATTAAAAGCTCAATATCCCTAAAAAATCATCCAAAGGGTCCTTGATAAAAAAATAGGATGCTTTAAAACTCCTCTATTAAGAAGCTTTGTTTTGGGTGACAGCAAATTGCAAACACAACCATTTCAACTCAAATACCCATATAAAATCACATATCTCGCTTCGTATATATATTGACTATAAGGAGGTGGTGAAGCCACCTTAAAAGCCTATACCCTCATGACTTTACCTTTAACCATCCAATAAATCAACCTAATACAGCCAAAAGATTGGTTTTTATTGAGGTCCAGGGGAGTGGATTGTCCCCCCCTATTTTTGATTAAATAATTGATAGAAATAGTTCAAGTTCTAGGTAAATGCTGGTGAAACAGGCTTGATCTTAACTGATAAACTTCCTAAGCTTCACTATTTTAATCCATAAACTGAAAGAATTGGTAAATTATAAGTAATTTAATCTAACTATTTCCATTGAACTTATATTCAAGATAATCTATGAAATTATGACAATAGCCATAGTGGCAATTGGCCTTTTGCTCGCCTTTATAATGTTGACATACAACAAGCTCGTTCGCCTACGAAACAATGCCAAAGAAGGCTGGAGTGGAATAGATGTACAGCTAAAGAGAAGAGCGGATTTGGTGCCTAACCTCGTCACCACTGTGAAAGGTTATGCCAAACATGAAAAGCAGTTGCTGGAAGAATTAACTGCGCTTAGAAGCAAAACCGGAGCGCATCAATCCATGCCAGAAACCTCAAAAACTGCGACAGATCTAGGTAAATCTTTAAAAAAGCTAATGGTCGTAGCGGAAGCTTATCCGGAACTTAAAGCAGATAAAAATTTTCTGAAGCTGCAGCAGCAACTCTCTGAGATTGAGAATTACCTTCAAAAATCCAGAAGGTATTACAATGGAACAGTAAGAGAATTAAATACAAAAGTTGAATCTATCCCCTCCAATATTGTAGCCAAAGCTTTTGGTTTCAACAAACTAGAATTTTTCACAATTTCTGATGAAGCTGATCGGATGCTTCCTGAATTAAATTTTGAATAAGATGCATCGGTTTTATTTAGGCCTGGTCCTAATCCTACTCTCCAGCAGTTTATGCGTACTCGCACAAAATGAAGAGGTAATCCTCAATTACCACAGTGAGATAGCAGTACAGCTCGATGGTTCTTTGAACGTAACAGAAGACATCAAAGTCAGAAGTTTGGGCCATGATATTAGTAGAGGGGTTTTCAGAAGTTTCCCTGTAAGGTACCGCGACAGGAATAACAATCAGGTGATTGTAGGATTCAAAGTACTGGGAGTAAAGAAAAACGGTATAGATGAGCCTTATAAAGTGATCCGGCAAGGAGACTATGAGATCATTAGAATTGGTGATGAGAACACTATTTTGGAGCCTGGTATTTATGCTTATTCGCTTGCTTACGAGACAAATCGACAGATCGGCTTTTTCGAAGACTTCGACGAGCTTTATTGGAATGCCATAGGGACTGAATGGAGTTTCAAAATTCTTGAAGCAAGTGCACGAATCAAACTTCCTCCGGGTGGAATTATGGGACAGTATGCAGCTTATTCAGGGAAATCAGGCAAAACCGATTGCGACTGCACGATAAAAAAGGAATCAGAAAGCTCCTTATTTGTAAAGGTTGATCGGACTTTAATGCCCGGAGAAGGCCTTACCCTTGCGGCTTCCTGGCAAAAAGGGATAATTCCCCCGCCTACCCAAGCGGAAAAAACCAAGGCTTTTTTCAGGGACAACGCTGGCATATTCTGTCTAACCATTGGATTCATAATTGCATTGACTTATTTTTTTTATGCATGGAACAGGGTTGGCCGTGATCCACATAAAGGTGGCATTTACCCCCTGTTTGATCCCCCTGAAGGAATAGATGCTGCTGCTATGCGATACTTGTACAAAATGCGTTTTGATACCCAAACCTATGTTGCTGCTGTTGTAGAAATGGCCACCAAAGGCTGGATCAAGATCATAGAAGGAAAGAAGAAAAAATATACCTTGGAAAAAATGGCAGGGAATAATAAATCGCCAAACTCAGGTTACCAAGTAGTAATGGATGAACTCTTCCCTGCTGGACTTGAAGAAATTAGCCTGGAACAAAAGGAACACCAGAAAATCGGAGGGGCTATGCGTGGTCTACAAAAGGATTTGTATGCCAAATTGCATGGTTCGCATTTTAAAAACAATTACCTGTGGGTATTGCCGGGATTTATAATTTCTGTTATAAGCTTGGTGCTTGCAATTAAATATACCTTTCCCAATTTACTAGACGCTGAAAAAACAATGCTCATTCTGGGAATGGTAATTTGTTTCTTCCTAATAATTTTACTGGGTAAAATCTTTGATACCTTCCTGGATTATCAGGACAAAGGCCATGTAAAAAGGAGCACACTCTTAGTTGAGGGTATATTTTTGATTATCATTCTTGGGATACCAGCTTACATTGTTTATCATTTTAATCTCAGTCCACCCTTTGGCTTCCTCTTCGTTTTTCTTTTGGTAGGCCTTGCCAATGCAATTTTTATTCAATTGATGAACGCGCCCACTTTAAAAGGTAGAAAAATAATGGATGAAATAGAAGGTTTCAGAATGTACCTTAATGCCGCTGAAAAACCTTTGTTAGAAACGTATAATCCTCCTGGCATCACTCCAGCCGTTTTTGAAAAATTCCTACCATTTGCTATCGCATTGGAAGTAGGAGAAGCTTGGGGAAAAGCATTTGAGAGAAATTTGGAATCATTGGGAGAAGATTATAACAAAAGCTCTTCCTATCATCCGATGTGGTACGCTGGCTCAGCTTTTACCGCAGGATCACTCGTCGGGTTTTCTGATAATTTGAGCAGCTCCTTTGGTTCGGCCCTTGCCAATTCGTCCAGCCCTCCGGGAGGTTCTTCGGGCAGTGGCGGTGGCGGCGGTTCCGGAGGAGGAGGCGGAGGAGGTGGCGGAGGAGGCTGGTAGCCCCTCTTTATAGGATATCCGGTTACATTTCCCTATTTTAAATAGATTAGTTGTAAATTTACTGTTCTCAGAAAAAAGAAACACCAATAATACATCGCTTTTTATGTAATTGCGGACAAGCCAACATTTTATGATCTCATTACCTTCAAAAAAAAGACTGGCACATATTGTATATGAATCGGATGATCGTGCTTCCAAAGCATTTGATCTGGTTCTATTGGTTTTGATATTACTAAGTGTTGTAATCGTCATTTTAGATTCCGTTCAAGACATTCGTGACAATTACGGCAAAGTATTGTATTGGCTGGAATGGTGTTTTACACTTATTTTTACGGTAGAATATTTTCTTCGAATCTGGTTGGGTAATAATAAAACCGGATATGTTTTTAGCTTTTATGGGATCGTGGATTTGCTCGCCATACTCCCTACCTACTTGAGTCTATTTTTATTACAAACCCAATACCTGACAGTCATAAGAGCACTGCGGTTCTTAAGGATATTACGAATTCTTAAATTACCCGAATACATCAAAGAAGCTTCCAGATTAACAGAAGCACTTAAACACAGTAAGGCTAAAATTCAGATTTTCGTAGGATCTGTTTTGACCATTGTATTGGTAATGGGATCGGTGATGTACATCATTGAAGGCCCTGAAAGTGGCTTCACCTCCATTCCCAGATCGATGTATTGGGCCATCGTCACACTTACTACTGTAGGCTATGGAGACATTGCTCCTGCTACAGATTTTGGCCAATTTATGGCCTCCATCATTATGCTGATAGGTTATGCGATTATCGCAGTACCCACTGGAATCGTCACTTCTGAATTGGTTTCCGCTAGAAATGCTGAAGAGATCAAAGCCCACCCCAATATAAAAACATGTAAGGCCTGCAATTTAAAAACTCACAGTTTGGATGCGGTGTTTTGCAGACGTTGCGGGACCAGGCTTACACCCATGACTGAATAAGGTTCCTTATTGGGCATAGCTATAATTGTCATATGCCGCTACTATCCTTCTGTTGGGAGTTCTGCAAGTACTTGGGAAGTCATAGAAATACATGCATTCTGGTAGCCCATTGGTAAACGTTAAGGTCACCGATCCTTTGCTTCTACCTGAGAAACCCGAAAAAATATAATTGGCTTTTATTATGACAGGTCTTCCACTTTCGTCTCTGGAAGTTACGGAGGTATTAGAGACACTCCCTTTTTCATATTTATTCAATACCCAACCTTGAGAATGATCACCAATCAAATCATTTATCAATCGCTGATAGTTTTGGTCCTTAAAACCAGTTGATTTGCCCGACGAAATAGTGGCTTGCTCAGTAGCAGAGCTTGTAAGCCTAACGGGCTGTTTGTTAAGCGCAAAAAGTTTTAGATTCTCTTCAAACCGCATTAACCCTGAACTATTGCATTCATTCAAGACCAATAATTCATTCACATCTTGAACTATCGCCTGGGCATCACCAACCTTGTCCATCATTCCTTCCAGCCCATTGTCCTGATTTATCATACCGAAAATATTTCTGAATGCATCTGCGGATTGAATTTTTTCCAAGGCTAATTTCCCATTGTACAGCTCAGGTTTGGCATATAGCCCAGTGCCCACCGTCACCCATCGAACGCAATTCCTACTTACCTCCATGCCAAAGCCATCTGTGGTCACTTCTTCAGTGGCACATTCTTCACGGGTTATTTCTACCTTATTGGATGGCAAAAAAACCCCACATTTCCGCGCATAGCTGTTGAGATACGTACTGTAAAGCAAGGCGAACAACTGTGCATCCCTATCGATGGGGATGTTTACAAAATCCCCTTTAAAGAGATTCATTAAAAGGCCCTCGTTTGCAAGTCCTTTGGCAGTAAAAACAAGAGAATCAGGATTCACTATGGGATAAGTTGATTCCTTGGATTCAGGTAGCCCTTCAAAAATTTCTACTTGAGACATCTTCCCTAGGCCTTGGCTCTCCAAATTCTCTTGTGGGAGAAGCCCAATTAGTAGCAAAGTAAAAAAAGGAGAAATACTATAAACACACTTTTTCAAAATGTTTTTTCTCCTATTTCTCATGTTATTTATGGTTTAATCGGGGATTAAGGCCAAACCTTTAATCAACGTAGCCAAACAGGCATCAAAGAAGTCTCTCCTTTAGTATACAAATTGAAAAATACCAATAAAATAAATAAAACGAAAATGGGGAAAGGATCTTTTGCCATGGAGACTTGGACCAGGTAATAGCAATGTAATCAAGCCAATATAAATTTCGCCACTAATTAGAGTTATACAATATTGATTGATACCCCTCAGGCCAGACACAAATCATTCCCTGATAGTATTGCCCTCAAAAAAGTAGTTTTTTCAGTCAAGCATAAAAAAAAGCCATGAAACAAAATCTCATAGCTTTAGTCAATTAACAATAAACCCAAAATAACCTGCTGTAGGAGAAGGAGTTGAACCTCCACGGAGCGGTTAGGCAAAATATGAGCTCGATATTTGCTTTTTTCCGGTACCTCCACCCCCGAGACAGGAGGGCATGTCTGCCAGTTTCATCATCCTACAGTATAAATCGCCAAAAAAAGCAAGCTTCTTATTGACCAAAGACCGTTTGTCTTTGTTTGATATTTCAAAGTTAATAAAAAGAATATAAAATTACAATATTGACAAGTTTATAATTATTTTTTTCATTTTTTTTATTTTTTAATAGTTTTATTAACCTATTCAATAATTATGGACCTTCAAAATAGCCAATAATTGAAAACTATTAAAAGCGAGCTTTAAATGGATTTAAAGCAGCACATTTAAACTGGAAATTTTAAGCCAAATACACGATATTCACTTTTAGCATTTATTAAAGAAATTTAGTCTTTTTTGCTGTTTTTATATTTATGAAGGTATTTGTTTGATTTTTATATATTTTTATTCAACCTTTGTTATTGATTACATATTGTAAAATACACCACAACAACTACCATTATGAGAGAAACAGGATTTTTAATTGACATGGACGGTGTCATCTACCGGGGAGGGGAATTGATACCTGGCGCAAAGGACTTTATCCAAAAATTATTGGAAGAAGACTACCCGTTTAGATTCCTCACCAATAACAGCCAAAGAAACTGCCGAGACGTGGTAGCAAAATTAAGCAGGATGGGAATTGGTGTTGAGGAAAAACACATTTTCACCTGCGCCATAGCCACTGCCAGGTACCTTGCCGCTCAAAAGCCTAATGGAACAGCTTATGTAATTGGAGAAGGGGGTTTATTGACAGCATTGCACCAAAACGGATACTCTATAGTAGATGACGCACCGGATTATGTAGTCATCGGAGAAGGAAGAACCATTATGCTAGAATCTGTGGACAAAGCAATAAACATGGTAATGAACGGCGCAAAACTTATTGCTACCAACCTTGATGCTTATTGCCCAAGTTCCAATAACTCTATTCGTTCAGGTTGTGGCGCATTTGTTTCAATGATTGAAATGGCTACAGGAAGAAAAGCCTTTAGTGCTGGCAAACCCAACCCTGTAATGATGAGAATCGCCAAAGCAGAATTGGGAACACGTTCTGCCAACACAATCATGATCGGGGATACAATGGAAACAGATATACTGGGAGGAGTTCAAATGGGATTCAAAACTGTACTGACACTTACTGGTTCAACCAAAATTGATGACCTTGATTCTTACGCCTATTCACCAGACCATATCATTGGCAGCATTCAAGAATTAAACGACCCTATGGTATTGGAGCAAATAGTCAATGGAGACCTTGTACTTCAATAGACAATAAATTGGATTTTGATTAAACAATGAAGGTAACGTGTCGCGGCATACGTTACCTTTTTTTTTTGCGATTGCATCAATCCCCTGAGTAAAAATCAGACGGGCTGGGAAAAGCCAGGACACGCTATTGTTATCCCAATTGGGAAATTCCAACTAAATTTTTCTAAAAACAACGATATTTTCAATACCCATGGGTTTTAACCCATAGGATTAGAAAAATATACAAGACACGATTTTGGCCTCTTTAGGTTACACTTTTCCATGTCTTTGAATCCGAGTTAAAAGAAGTTTAGCTATTTTTTTAAAAAAAAAGCTATGAAACAAAATCTCATAGCTTTAGTCAATTAACAATAAACCCAAAATAACCTGCTGTAGGAGAAGGAGTTGAACCTCCACGGAGCAGTTAGGAAAAATACGAGCTCGATATTTTCTTTGTTCTGTGATCCCCACCCCCGAGACAGGAGGGCATGTCTGCCAGTTTCATCATCCTACAGTATAAATCGCCAAAAAAAGCAAGCTTTTTATTGACCAAAGACCGTTTGTCTTTGTTTGATATCTCAAAGTTAATAAAAAGAATAATAAATTAAAATTAAAGCAACAAATTAGCTAAATTTTTACACTATAATTAATAATTCAATAGTTTTTTAACCAAATCAATAAACCTACCTGATAAATTGAGTCATCTTTTAGAAAATTGGCAACAATAAATCACCAAATCATAAATAGCACTTTAAATTAGCTTTTAGAACCCAACGAAAGCAAAAAAGATTACCATACATTAAATACAAAGCATAAGCACCATGATAAGCTTTAGAACGAGTACAATGGAGACGACTACCCTAAAAAATTGGACACAAAAAAGCTATGAAACAAAATCTCATAGCTTTAGTCAATTAACAATAAACCCAAAATAACCTGCTGTAGGAGAAGGAGTTGAACCTCCACGGAGCGGTTAGGCAAAATATGAGCTCGATATTTGCTTTTTTCCAGTACCTCCACCCCCGAGACAGGAGGGCATGTCTGCCAGTTTCATCATCCTACAGTATATATCGTCAGCAACAAGTAAACTTTCACCGACCAAAGACCATTTGTCTTTGTTTGATATTTCAAAGGTAATAAAAAGATCCATTAATTAAAATTATAGCAATAAATAAGCTATTTATTTACACTATAATTATTTTATTACTATTTTTTTTACACTATAAACAATTTCCACAATTAAATCTGGGCCGGAATTGGAAGATTCGCAACAGTGAAATACTCCACCTCCTATGGCGCCTCATAATGTTATTTTTTACAATGCACAAAAGCTAAAAATTCAGGCATAAGTGACCTCCGATAGAAAAAGAAAAATTTAAATACCTGTCACGGGTAACCTGATAAGTTTTAAAAGATAAAAAGGAATGGCAAACCAAAGCGGTTAGACAAAAAAAAAAGCCATGAAACAAAATTTCATAGCTTTAGTCAATTAACAATAAACCCAAAATAACCTGCTGTAGGAGAAGGAGTCGAACCTCCACGGGGCAGTTAGAAAAATACGAGCTCGCTATTTTCTTTGTCCTGTGATCCCCACCCCCGAGACAGGAGGGCATGTCTGCCAGTTTCATCATCCTACAGTATATATCGTCAGCAACAAGTAAACTTTTCACCGACCAAAGACCGTTTGTCTTTGTTTGATATTTCAAAGGTAACAAAAAGATCGATTAATTCAAATTACAGCAATAAATACGTTATATTTTTACATTATAATTAATTATAACTGTATAAAATTAAAATAAATACAATTTAAACATACTCTTCTATCAGGGTATTAAAAAATCCATAACGACTAAGATTTCTAAAGCTAAATTTGACTATAGATCAGCTATTATTCGGTTTCAGGGGCTGTTTTCGAGGAATCTTTAACCAGATGCTGCACTTCTTCAAGTTCCTCAAGAGACAAATCTCTCCACTTACCCTTGGGTATGTCCAAGCGGATATTCATTATCCGAACACGCTGCAGGGATACCACCTTGTAACCCAAATAGTCACACATTCTCCTTATCTGCCGGTTAAGCCCTTGGGTAAGGATTATTTTAAAAGTATCTTTTCTCATTTGTTTGACTTGACACTTTTGGGTAACAGTGTCCAAAATGGGAATTCCCTTGCTCATTCTATCAATAAAGTCTCCTTCAATGTTCTTATGGACTTTTACAATGTATTCCTTTTCATGAGAATTTCCAGCCCGCAATATCTTATTGACAATGTCACCATCACTTGTCAACAAGATAAGACCTTCACTAGGTTTGTCTAATCTTCCAATATGAAAAATACGCTGAGGATGATTAATATAATCTACTATATTGTCTTTTACTTTTGTGTCTGTGGTGCAAATAATGCCTACCGGTTTATTGAAAGCAATATAGACATGCTTTTCTTCAGGAGCGGTTACCACCTCACCATCCACCTTCACTTTATCTCCAGGCCCAATTTTAGTCCCCATCTCAGGCACCTTGTCATTAATGGTCACCCTATTGGCTGCTATCATTCTGTCCGCTTCTCTTCTGGAGCAGTAGCCAATTTCACTTAGAAACTTATTAATCCTGACTTCACTTTTCACTTTTCACAATTTAAATTAATGCCACATTTCTTCAATCAGCGCTGTATAGAAATCCTTTAGCGTCATCCCCACTGCTTTTACCTGCTGGGAAATTAGGCTTGTTTCTGTCTGTCCTGGTACAGTATTGATTTCTATAAAGTAAAAATCATCAGTCTGTGTTTCCAAAAAATAATCCATCCTTACCGCTCCCTTACAATTCAATGTTTGGTAAACTTGTTCAGCTATTTTCCTTACCATTTCTACATCTCGTTCTTCCATTCTTCCAGGAGTAATTTCTTCCGAAACCCCAGGTTTGTATTTGGCCTCAAAGTCAAAAAATTCTTTGGAACTGATTATCTCCGTAGAAGGCAATACGGATATTTTTCCTTTACTTTTATAAATCCCAATCGAGAATTCCCTGCCACTAACAAACTCCTCTACCATCACCTGATCATCTTCTTTAAAGGCCAGGTCCAATGCCAAGCCTAACTCTTCGGCACTTTTCGCCTTGCTCATCCCTATACTGCTTCCACCATTATTGGGTTTGACAAAAACTGGCAAACTCAATTCTTCCAAAAGCTCTTCAGCCAGTCCACTCTTATTTTCAAATAGCTGGACAGATTTAGCTACATGCAAATCCGCAATGCCTTCTACAATTTTCTTGGTATAGGCCTTATTCATGGTGATGGAAGAAGTGAGGGCATCACAGGTAGTATAAGGAATTCCCAACATATCGAAATAGCCAACCAACTTTCCATCCTCACCAGGTGAGCCGTGAATAATATTAAAGACCCCGTCAAATTTAATTTTCTTCCCGTTTTTGATAACAAAAAACCCATTCAGGTCAACAGGGTACTTTTTACCGTCCTCTTCTTCCAGGTACCAATTTCCTGGGTAAATATGGACTTTATGCACTTCATAGCGTTCCCTATCCAAGTGCTTGGCCACCACGGAAGCGCTCTTTTCGGACACCACCGACTCCCCGGTAAAGCCTCCCATGATCAGGGCAATTTGCTTTTTATTCATTTAATCTCAGTTTTGATGCGAGTTACAGGAATATTTTGTAAATAAAATGATAAATAACTTATTTGATAAATAATTCAGCATGCATTTTTTCAATAGAAAAATTAAAGGCCACACCAAATTTACGCTCTTTTCACGGTAGCCCCTCCACTAAATAATAAAAAACATCCCCCAGTTTAAACCCATGTTAAATTTTTAGTTATCTTAGAAGCTTATTTTATAGTGGCTCTAGGCCAGTATTTTTCTTTATCTTTTGGCTTGGCATTTTTTTTATAGCTGAATTCAATGACAGTAAATAACTCATCATCTTATACAGGGAGAACCATCTCCCTCCTGTTATGGGCCTCATTTTTGTTGGTCGTACAATCGGTTTCGGTATACGCTCAAATTGCCAATCAGGTACCCTTTAAGCATAGGGTTGGCAATAATCCTCCTGCAGATGGGGTTTTTCACATCAAAGGAGATTTTACAATAATCGGGAACACCAACCTAAACATCGTTACAGATTCCGAGATTAACGACAACTCTTTTAATTTCATGGAATTTATAGATGTGGATGAAAACCCTGAAACTTTCAATTCCTCATCTGCAACCTTAATGTTTTCCCAAGAAAACGGAGCCGATTCCAACTGTTCTGAAGTTTTGTATGCAGGACTTTACTGGACTGGAAAATTGGACATGAGGCAGGGGTTCGGTTATGATTTGACAAAAAACATCACCTCTGACGCCATCAAGGAAGTAGAGGAAGAGGAACAATTTGTAAAGATAGGGGAAAAGATAAACCACAGTTCTTATTCCATGACCTATGATGTAGCCCGTGACAGTAAAGGAAAGGACTACCCCATTTACCATATTTATAATACTGAAGGTCAGGAAATAAAGATAACCTTCCCGAATGACACAACGGAAAAGGTGACTTATAAAATTGGGACAAAGGATTGGAAAGAGGTAGAAAATGAAACCAAAATTTTAGGGGAATATTTAGCTACTGCCACTTTTGACCCAATTTTGATTGAAGACAACGGAATTGTTATTGCTATTCACACCATAAAACGCACCTTGCCTAATGAATTTTCGACCCTGAAACCAAATGATATCATAGTGGAACTGACCATTTCAGGAAGCTATTATCCAATTTATCCGCACACAGTAAGTTTTGACAAGAGAAAGGTGAAACTCAAAGGCCCCGAAGCGACCGAATACACTGAGATAAACGCCCAGGGAAATGGCATTATATTCCCTTACGATAAATTTGAAGACATGTACGTCGGTTATGCGGATGTTACAGACCTGGTAAAAAGCCAGGGCCCCGGAGCGTATACATTGGCTGATTTGGCAATAATAGAAGGCAAGGGGAACAATACTGGTTATTTTGGAAACTGGGGAATGATTGTCATCTACCAAAACCCAAAAATGGATTGGCGAGACGTCAGTATTTTTGATGGCTATTCCTATGTGCAATCCTTAGATGGAGAAGCACATGTTGGTGAAATTGAAATCACTGGATTTGAAACCATCAATAAGGGCTTGGTAAATCTAAAACTAGGCGTGATGGCCTCCGAAGGTGACCGCACAATTGAAGGGGATTTTTTAGAAATAATGGATCAAAACGGCGATTGGGTTGGACTGCATCATCCATTTAATACTGAAAGCAATTTTTTCAATTCATCTATCTACACTCCTGTAGAAGACAAAGAAGGGAATTTGATGGAAACCCCAAGGAACCCAAGCCTGTCACACAACGCCGGTGCTGATTTTATTCAATGGGAGGTTCCCAATCCAGACAATTCAATAATTGCAAATGAGCAAAAATCTTTCCGGTTTCGCTTTGGCACAAAACAGGACAAATATGCCCTTTTTGCATTCGCTTTCTCGGCACCATCTTATACCCCTGAGATACAAGCCCTCAATCAAATAAAGGAAATTGAAGGCGAGGCTCCAGGTGAAGATCCTTCTATTGAACCAGGTCAGGAAATCACTTATACCTTGGAAATTCGAAACCGTGGAACTGAAGCTTCTGAAGAAAATACAATCACTATTCCATTGCCCCTTACAGCAACTTTCGTAGAGGCCAACATCTTGCCATTGGATTATGGGACAGTCACTTTTAACCCGGATGTGGGAGTAGCTGGTGCTATCATATGGGAAATTGGAGAGATTCCATTGCTAGAAGACCTCAATGAAATAGTAGCGACACTGGAATACAAATTGAAGCTCACTGAGGAATGCTTTTTTTGGGCCAACAACAACTGCGAGGTCATGATGTCCATCGATGGCAGCATGTCAGGAATAGGGGCAATTTCGAAAAGCACTTATTCCAATGCGCCATTTTTTCAGGGCTTTATGGAAGAAGAATGTTCCGGTGAAAGAATCTATGGCCCAATAGAAATCCCAATTGAAGGGAAAGCTGAATTTGCCGCAACCCACTGCAGTGATCAGGAAGGTTTTTCTACATTAGGCCCTATCCAACTACCCGACTTTTGTCAGGGAGATCCACCTATTGAATTGAGTTCCTTTATCCCCACAAGTCAGGAAGGCTTGACCTTGTATTTTTACGCACAGGAAGAAGGTGGTGAGGGATCTCTTACTTATCAAGTGAATACTGCATTGCCAGGCCAAGAGCAAATCTGGGTTGCAGAAGGTCCCTTAAGCTCCTGTACAGGAATACGCACTCCTTTAACACTATCCGTTGTAAAGCGTGCTCCTCTTCCTAGTATTCAAAATTTGATGGTTTGTCAATTCTCTGAAACCAAGGATTTCTTAGCCCACAAATTTTGGGATTATACACTGCATTTTTACGAAAATGATGATCCTCTAAGCTTGCCTTTGACCGATATCCCCAGTATTGATCCTTTGGAGGTAGGTGTATTCAGCGCCTGGGTTAGCCAATCTCGGGAAGGTGAATGCGAGAGCCATCGGATACCTGTATACATAACGGTGGAAGATTGCAGTTTTTACCCTAGCATAGCAATTGTGAAAACGGCAGATGTAGCAACTTTCAGCCAATTAAATGACAAAATTAACTATACACTCGAGGTAACCAACCCTCGAAAAGTACCACTAATAGATGTGATTGTCCACGATGACCTTACGAATGAATCGTGGGAGATACCTTACCTAGATATCAATGAAACCAAGGTCTTCACTACCAGTTACATCATCACCAGCAATGACATAAACCATGGGGTTGTCCAAAATTTCGCTTCTGTTACGGCGCTAACAGAAAATGGGGGCTTTGTGAATGACATGGACCTTGCAGAAGTAAGGGCATTAATTTATCAGGATGGTTTTCTCGACCATGTAGTTACAGCCTACCCAGAAAACTGCACCAGTGATGAGGTAGCCTTAGGGACCGTAGAAATACAGTTCCCAACCTATACTCCTCAGACGGGTACATACTTGTTAAAAAGAAAGGAAGATGGGCAGGAATTTTCTGGAGAATTTCAAAATGTTATTCGCATGCGGATAGCTGTTCCTCATGGGGAATACATTTTATTGATGAATGACGTTAATGGAAATCCTTTTAATGTAGCGGGTAGTTTTTTAGTAGAGAAAATGAAAATGGTGGACTTTTCCATACCCACTGAAATCAATACATGTTATCCCCACATGCTCGTCCCTGAATCTACGCTATCCTTAACTTACCGCCTTGAAGCACCTAGCGGAGCCATTGTTAACCAAAATACACAGGGAGGCTTCGACCTTTCAGAATCAGGCTTATACCTTATAAGGGGCACAGACAATACGGGCGTATACTGCCCTTTGGAGAAAACGTTTCAGGCTGATATAAGCCTTCCTCAAAACATCGCATTAGATTTAGCCCCTTTTTGTCGGGATGATATTTTTACCACCCTTAGCTTGCAGCAAGACCCCGCCAATTTAAAAGTGCATTGGTACCGAATAGGCTCACAGGAATCCATCCATTTATCAGCTTACGACAATAACCCCACCCTTACCATCCAAGAATCCGGCTTGTATGAAGTGACTTTGACCAGTGAGGAAGGTTGCATGGTCGGAAGAGCACAAATGGAAGTAATTCAATCCTTCTCTGAAATGCCACCCTTGCAGGAACTCTATTCAATATGCCTTGACAGAAATTTAATGGTACTGATAGATATCGGAAATAATTTCACCAATAGCCAATGGTTATTGGATGGCATCACGATTGGCACCGGCTCCATTTTCTCTCCAACAAAGGCTGGGAATTACAGTCTTTTGGCCAAAGATGAGCAAGGCTGTGAATTCTTTGTGGATTTTGAGGTCGAAGACGTTTGCAATGCGATGGTAAGCTACCCAACCGCCATCCTTCCGGGAGACTCACAAAGACCCTTCCTTATCTATCCGAACAATTTAGCCACGGAAATGGAAGTATTTATCCACAACCGCTGGGGGGAATTGATCTATTATTGTGAAGACAAAAACCCCCAGGCAAAACAACCCTCCAGATGTATTTGGGATGGATTCTATCACAACCAAAAGGTTCCCGGTGGAAACTACTCCGTAATCATTCAGTATAAAAACAAGAAAGACAAGCTGCTGACTACAGAAAAGGGAATCATTACGGTCATTGAATAGCAATGGGGTGAATGTATCAGCTTGATAGAAAAAGTGATCTGGGCGATTCCTGTGCCGAGTCGAGAAGATTACGGTCCGGATGAACTCAGCCGAGGCACAACCTGCCGGTTCCTGAGCGGAGTCGGGGGATAGGCGTTACGTCCTCGTCACCCTATGGCTTCGGCTCCGCTCAGCCGCCGAATTTTGCGTTCTTCCAAAAATTAAAGTAGCACTGATTTAAATTTGGATTAGTATCAAAAAGCCACTAGATTTACTAGTGAGGAATTCAGAAGAGAGTGTTTATGAAGGCTAAAACAAGGAGAAATCCAGCTAGAGAAGAGGGTAACAAAAAGAATTTCAACCGATTACAGATTCAGCAGTCCGAGAGATACATCCATTACAACAAGGATTAAGACATTATCCTGCCTGGCCATGGATCCAATCTTCCCGACGTCCGAGAGATACATCCATTACAACAAGGATTAAGACAAGAAAATGATCTACCTAAAATGGTAGATCATCCTTGTCCGAGAGATACATCCATTACAACAAGGATTAAGACCCTTTACCATTAACTTGATATATAATAACAGGGTCGGTCCGAGAGATACATCCATTACAACAAGGATTAAGACATAAAATGTGCAGGCCCTATCGTTTGTAGGAAGATAGTCCGAGAGATACATCCATTACAACAAGGATTAAGACTATGTTGTTCCGTAGCTTGCGGTTACTTCTACTCTAAGTCCGAGAGATACATCCATTACAACAAGGATTAAGACGTGGCTAATTTTTCTGACAAGTGATAGCCATGTAGGGTCCGAGAGATACATCCATTACAACAAGGATTAAGACACGATAAACGTTATATCGTAGTTCGATAGATTTGCGTCCGAGAGATACATCCATTACAACAAGGATTAAGACTTTGATATCAGTGTAATTCGGAAAGAAAAGCCCGAAGTCCGAGAGATACATCCATTACAACAAGGATTAAGACCTTTCAATTGTGTCTGCCTCGACCACTAATCTTCTGTCCGAGAGATACATCCATTACAACAAGGATTAAGACTCGGTGAATTTTAATCCAGCCTCAATGGTTGGTGCAAGTCCGAGAGATACATCCATTACAACAAGGATTAAGACTAACTACTAATGATATATCTGGTATTATATTACGTACAGTCCGAGAGATACATCCATTACAACAAGGATTAAGACTTTTAAACGCGTGTTGCCTGCTTTAGGCGTGACCGTTGTCCGAGAGATACATCCATTACAACAAGGATTAAGACCACGGAATCAAAATCCAAGTCCTCAATAGTAGAAAGCGTCCGAGAGATACATCCATTACAACAAGGATTAAGACTACAAACTTTTTGTTATCTTGGATCAGCTTTTCAAGTCCGAGAGATACATCCATTACAACAAGGATTAAGACGGTTCGTGTCCTGAACTATTCCCGATTAGCTTATTGTGTCCGAGAGATACATCCATTACAACAAGGATTAAGACGGTATAAATCGAATGGTTCGTTAAAATTGACTAATGTCCGAGAGATACATCCATTACAACAAGGATTAAGACGTTAACTCCTTCTATTTTTGAGATACCATAATCTACAGTCCGAGAGATACATCCATTACAACAAGGATTAAGACATGGAAACCAAATCTCCCTCAACAAATTTTAAACCAGGTCCGAGAGATACATCCATTACAACAAGGATTAAGACAACCTCATCTATAATCATAATCAATGATGTCATTTGTCCGAGAGATACATCCATTACAACAAGGATTAAGACCTTTCAATTGTGTCTGCCTCGACCACTAATCTTCTGTCCGAGAGATACATCCATTACAACAAGGATTAAGACTCGGTGAATTTTAATCCAGCCTCAATGGTTGGTGCAAGTCCGAGAGATACATCCATTACAACAAGGATTAAGACTAACTACTAATGATATATCTGGTATTATATTACGTACAGTCCGAGAGATACATCCATTACAACAAGGATTAAGACTTTTAAACGCGTGTTGCCTGCTTTAGGCGTGACCGTTGTCCGAGAGATACATCCATTACAACAAGGATTAAGACGACCCGGTATCAACCCAATCATACTCTACATTCTTAGTCCGAGAGATACATCCATTACAACAAGGATTAAGACCACGGAATCAAAATCCAAGTCCTCAATAGTAGAAAGCGTCCGAGAGATACATCCATTACAACAAGGATTAAGACACACATTACAGAAGAATTTACCACCTTCTTTCATTTGTCCGAGAGATACATCCATTACAACAAGGATTAAGACGATAAAGTGGTAAGATTGTGAGCTTTTTTGAATTGTGTCCGAGAGATACATCCATTACAACAAGGATTAAGACTAACACAACAGGTAAGAAAGGAAACCCTTTTCTTGTCGTCCGAGAGATACATCCATTACAACAAGGATTAAGACACACATTACAGAAGAATTTACCACCTTCTTTCATTTGTCCGAGAGATACATCCATTACAACAAGGATTAAGACGATAAAGTGGTAAGATTGTGAGCTTTTTTGAATTGTGTCCGAGAGATACATCCATTACAACAAGGATTAAGACAATTACATTTTCAGCTTTAAGAGCCGTTACGACTCTGTCCGAGAGATACATCCATTACAACAAGGATTAAGACAACTTCCAGCTCGTAGTGTTGATTGATGCTTTCATAAGTCCGAGAGATACATCCATTACAACAAGGATTAAGACTTTATCTCCTTTACTATTTATGAATTCATAACCTATAGTCCGAGAGATACATCCATTACAACAAGGATTAAGACGATGTCCATTTGGTCATAACTAAAAACTTAATCAGGTCCGAGAGATACATCCATTACAACAAGGATTAAGACTAGGTTGAAATTTAATTAATGCTTCTTCAATTGTAAATGTCCGAGAGATACATCCATTACAACAAGGATTAAGACGTGTTTATTTGTATCCGTCCGATAAACTACATCTTTTAGTATTGAAGATCTGTTGCTAAACTTGTGTCATGAAAAGACAGACAGAAGGCAATATGCGTAAACTATATCAAGAATGGTTATCCTCAGGGGTTAGTAAGTCAGAATTTGCCGACATGCATGGGATAGTTCGGACAACTTTTTATTATTGGACCAAAAAATTCAGCACAAAGGAAGAAGAATCCACCGAAGGAAAAGGCTTTCAATTGCTAGATCCGGTTCCTTCTGTTGGTCGACATGGTCGTGTAATAGCCCATATTCATTACCCTTCAGGAGTTAGCCTGGAACTCTATGATGAGGTTTCACCCGAGTTTGTTAAAACCCTTCTTGGTTAACAAATGCTTGCCCTATCCTCTTCATGTCGTTACTTTTTATACGACAAGCCCACCGATATGCGTTTCGGTATCAATGCACTTTCTGGATTGGTACGCAACAAGCTGGGCTTTGACCCCATGAATGGAGATGTATTCATTTTCATAGGTAAACGTGGCAACCAAATCCGACTTTTGCAATGGGACAAAGATGGTTTTGCCTTATATATCAAAAAGTTGGAACGAGGTACTTTTGAGCGCCCTGTCCTTACCGGAACAGCCATCACAAGTAATCAACTTAGCTTCCTATTACAGGGGGTAAGGCTGGAATCGGTGCGCTACAGGACCCGATATACCCCGTCAAAAAGAGCCTAAAAAAAAGAATGATTTTGAAGTAAAAAAGTACCTCAAAACCACTTTAAACCCATTTTTTATACTTATTTTTATGTTATGGAAAATGAGACAATCGACTACAAAAAGCTATATGAGCAGGAGCTCAAGGCCCATCAGGAGTCTTTGTTGACCATCTCCGAAAAGGAGGAAAATCTCTCTATAAAACAGGAACTAATCGAGGACCTGCAACATGAACTTAACAAGCTTCGGAACGCTCTTTTCGGCAGTAAAAGTGAAAAGAGACCGGCTAATGTAGCAGAAGGTCAAATGGGCCTTTTTGAACTAGGTACGACTCAAGCTGTCCAGGAAGAGCTTTCAGAATCTGTATCTAGTGCAAAACAAAAGGCCAAACCAAAGAAAAGAGCCAAAGAAACTGGGCGTATGCCTCTTCCCGAAGACCTTAAAAGGGAAGAAGTGGTGATAGAACCAAACGAATCTACTGAAGGCTGTGTGCAGATAGGTCAGGAAGTAACCGAAGTATTGGAGGTAGTTCCGGCATCTTTTTATGTAAAACGTTACGTACGTCCAAAATACGCAAAACCAAATGGTGAGGGCATACTCATTGGTACCTTACCAGACAGAGTAATAGAAAAGGGAATACCTTCAGAATCTGTGATTGCCCAGCTTACCGTAGATAAATATGTCTATGGAATGCCACTACACAGGCAGCTGGACAAATACAGCAAGATGGGGGTAAGAATTCCAGCTTCAAGTGCCTCCGACTGGGTAATGAGGGGCTGGGAACATCTAGAACCACTATGGGAGTTGCTTCGCATGATGGTACTCTTGCAAAAGTACCTGCAAGTGGACGAAACACCCGTAAAAGTATTGGATAGAGATCACAAAAACGGTATTCATCAGGGATACATGTGGCTCTACCATGCACCGGTAGACCGCCTAGTACTCTTTGATTACAGAAGAGGTAGGGATCGATCGGGTCCCAAAGAAATGCTTTCTGACTTTAAAGGTATCATCCAAACGGATGGCTACAAGGTATATGATTCCCTTTATGGGAAACATGACACTATTCATTTAACTTTTTGTATGGCACATGCCAGACGCAAGTTTGTCGAAGCAATCAAGGACAATGAAAAACATGCGAACCATGTTCTAGATGAGATGCAACTACTCTACAAGCTGGAAGCACAGATGAGAGAAAAGGGGCTTGACTACCTACAGAGAACTCAGGAGAGAAAAGAGCATGCCACCCCTGTTCTGGACAGACTAGGACTATGGCTGGACAAACACCAGTACAGCCACAGACCAACAAGCCCAATGGGCAAAGCCATAGCATATGCCAGATCAAGATGGGTAGGATTGAGTGCCTATACACTACATGGACAAATGGAGATAGACAACAATCTGGTAGAAAATGCGGTTCGTCCATTAGCGATAGGACGTAAAGCGTACCTGTTTGCAGGATCACACAAAGCAGCAGAAATGACAGCAGCCATGTATTCTTTCATGGCCAGTTGCAAAAAGAACAAAGTTAATGAGTTTGAATGGCTCAAGGATGTATTCGAAAGAATCCAGAGCCACAAGCAAAAAGATCTCTATCAACTACTACCCTCTAATTGGGAGAAGTACAACGCTAAATAGTCCCTCAAAAAATAAAATCCCGCAATTCCAAATTATTCTATATGGGTTGCTCGGATGCTTACGTTTATTTCCGATGTGATGAATTTCATAAGAATTGTCAGAGAGACATCCCGATGCGCTGCACTTTCGGGATACAACAAGGAGGACCGAGCGTGAAGAAAAGTGCCAGCGAAGGCACTTTTTAGTGAGGGGCCAGGTGGCGATTGGAGCTGGAATAATTATCGCACTCTCCACAAAAAACATGAATATCAATGCATTTAATATTAAGTAGTTTTGGCTCGACCATAACTACTTATCCGGTTCCTAAGCGGAGCCGAAAGAGTAGGCATTGCGTGCTCGTCACCCTATGGCTTCGGCTCCGCACAGCCGCCGGGAGTGGTATTAGCGGGAAGAGGTTCTATTACACCTTTAATTTAGATTTCAATCAATCGCAAAGCAAAGTATAAAAGAACCCCCAAATTGTCACTTAGTATTTGTGAGGGGCTTACTTGGCTATAAGAGAATTTGTAATTAATATTATGCCTACTGTTTTAGGACAATACCAAACTTTCTAAACCAATTCAAGTCTTAATTCCATCCATCTTCAGCATTCGAACATATAAAACATCAGCCCAATTATGGCCATAAATAAACATGTTGACATTAGATTAAGGGTTCTTGATAAATGCTTGCGAAACAAAAGCGACAGGCATGATCTAGAGAAATTAACCAAGGCTTGTTCTCAAGCCTTGTACGAGTATGATGGTACACGAAGTATTTCCCCCAGACAGGTGCGAGACGACCTAAAATACATGGAAGGAGAGCAAGGGTATAGAGCCCCCATAGAAAAATACAAATCAATTCATTACCCCAGAAAAAAATTTTTCAGGTATTCCGACCCTGATTTTTCCATAAGTAAACAGCCTCTTTCCAGAGAGGATGCCCAACAGCTTCATGAGACTTTAGTCACCCTTAAGCGGTTTAAAGGCTTACCCCAGTTTGACTGGATTCAAGAACTATCCGTTAAACTGCAAAAATTAATTGATACCAAAACTTCAGAAGTCCCCATCATCAGTTTTGACAATAATTCGCGGATTAAGGGCCTGGAATGGATAGACCCGCTTTATCATGCCATTCTGAACAAACAACCATTAATTGTTACTTATACGCCATTTTTCCAAAGCAAAGAAACCCACCTCATCTCCCCTTATTTATTAAAAGAATTTAATAACCGATGGTTTGTTTTGACTAAAACAGACAAAAAGGATTTTTTAATTAACCTGGCATTGGATCGAATTTCATCCATTGCTTCTGGGGATTTTACATATGAGAGCTTAGATTTTAGTAATCCTGAGTCCTTTTTCGAACCAATCATTGGGGTTACCAACGATTTAAATGAACCCATTCAGGATATAGTCCTGAAAGTAGAAAAATCACTGTATCCTTATCTCCAGACGAAGCCTATTCATGCCTCTCAAACAGTTCTGGATCCGATCAATAAAGACTGGATTCGAATTTCCGTTTCAATCCGTGCCAATTACGAGTTTTTTTCATTAATTCTTTCACATGGCCCGAGAATCAAAGTAGTTTCGCCCGAAACCACTAAAAAAACCATTAAAAACATAATTAGTCAAATGCAACAAAGCTATTCTGTCTAATTTTAATCAGCTGATTTTCATTTGATTAAAAAATATTTTTACATGAAGGCCCACTTGTGAACATAGAGTTCACAAGTGGGCTTTTGCTTTGTAATCTCAATTAACAGAAACCAATCTTATCAAAGCCATGATCTTACATAAATTCAAATTCATCATGTAGTCTGATTCATCTGAAACGCTTAAGGATGGTATCAGGTAAAGAAATCAATTCATTACAAGTTTATACATCTAAAAGTTAGGAGGTAAAAATGACAACTACAAAAATAAAGCAAAAAGTTTCCTACGAAGAAAAATTATTAGCTCCCCAATGGAAAAAGTTAAGGGAAGCCATACTGATCAGGGACGGGCATAGCTGCCGGAGTTGCGGAAAGAACCACTCCTTACAGGTGCATCATCGTCAATACCACCGAGACAGGCAAACTGGAGAATGGAAAAAGCCATGGGAATACCATCCGGTATTTTTGGTGACCCTGTGTGACAGGTGTCATTATGAAGGACATACATCATTTTCAATACCAATTAAAGACATAACATCATGACAATATTTGATAGATTATTCAGAAAAAAAAGCCATACCCAAACCCACGCAGAAATGCGAGATTCAGCGGGTATAGCAAAAGATTTGTTTGTGGAGGATCGAGAGCCGGAAGAGGTAATGCAAGATATCGGCCAAACCAAAGCGCTAGAGTCGATCTCAGTGCTGGAAGAATTGCTTGGCCGTGACTACTTCGCCATGGGACGGAGAGTCGGCCTAGAAGACCACCACCCAGAGGTAATGGAGGAGCAACTGGATTTAATTGCCGCAGCCTTCCGCGAGGCTTACTACAGGGAAAAAGCAGCTACCCTAGATCGAATGGACACCTACAAGTTGGAGTTAAGTCCAAAAACGAAAGAAGTAATGCCATATCAGTATGCCCGCATAGAAAAAAAGGTAGAACAAGAGCAACGAAGACTGGAAGACATACAAATTCAGATCGATCTAGCAGCTTGCGGTGAAGGGTATATAGAGCAATCGGTACGGCAATTTAAAGCCGGTTTTAGAAAGGGTTACACCCTCTGGTTAGACGAAGAAATTGTTTTTAGAGAACGTAAATTACTATAGACCATGACTATTCAATTCTTTTCAAAAATATTCGGCTATGACCTGGAAATGGTCAAAAGGCAGCCTACAGCCAGTAGGCAAAAAATTGTAACGATGGGTAGCTTAATGTTAATCCCAGTAATGCTCTGGATGTTTTCCGGCTTTTACATCAGCAGGCATTTGATGGAAACAGGTTTATTGAGTAGCCTGGCGGTTGCTTTGGTATTAGGATTAATCATAGGTATTGTGGACCGAAGCTTTATCGCTACGCCTAAAATGAAAGGCGGTTATTTACTTCTTGTATACCGCCTTGGTTTCGCTGTTATTACCACAATCTTAGGTGCCTTGGCCATTGATCTAATGGTATTTGCCGGAGACCTTGAAGAATATCGGTCGGCACAACAAGAAAAGGCTTTCAAGGCCGAAAAAGCATCTTATATAGAGGGGTATTCCGATTCAAGGGAGGCTTTTGTAATGGCTTTAGAAAAAGCAACAAGTAAGGAAGAGAGGTACAAGCAATCCTATATAGATGAAATGGAGGGCGTAGGTGGCACTGGCACTTATGGGGAGGGAAAGGTGGCTCTAGCCAAGAAAAAAATGGCAACAAAAGCTGAAATAGAAACAGAACGTACCAGAGAAAGCTTGGAAGTCTTTGATAAAAAACTAGAAAAAGACGCTGAAATCCATGCTAAAAAAGTAACTGAAAAATCGGATGCAGCCATCTTGAGTAAAATCGAAGACCTGCATGCATACCTTAAGGATCGCCCTATAGGTGAACTGATTTATTGGGTGTTTTTTCTCTTTGTTTTTTTTCTGGAAGGCGCCTTTGTCGTGTATAAATTCGCTGCTTCCAAAAGCCTTTTTGAGGACATGTTGCTGGCAGAAGAAGAAATTGGAATGTATCGACTGATGCAGTTACGGGAAAGACGGCGAAAATATTCAGATGAGGATGCCCTACTAGGCCAATCAGCCGGAACGCTACGAAAAATGGCAGACGCTACGCCATCACGAAGAATCATATAAATGAGGCTGGCTTTTGGGGAAGATTTTTAAGATGATAAACTTTTTGCCCCCAAGTTGGCCTCTTTACCCTTCAAAACATAAAGCCGGTCAAGTGAACATAGAACTGACCCTCCTTGGAGTATAAAAAACAATGGAAGCAGTAACCCATAAAAAACGGGAGGAACCGAAAAGCCATACGAGTAGGGAAAAAATTAAATCAAAAAATAAACATGACAAAACTAAGCTTAACATTTATTGCCATTCTAATTTCTATAGGCACCTATGCCGGAGACGTATTGACCCTAACCAATTCCATGGTCTTTGAGGGTAAAATCACGAAAGTAAAAGATTGTACATTGGTATTTAAAACGGACAATGGAAAATTTCACATTCCTGCCACAGATGTGGCGTCTGTAGTTTTTGGTGACCACACTGATAAAGCATATACAAATTACCTTGAAAAAGTAAATGACGATCCGGGAAATTGCCTAAAAGCAAGATTGGATGCAGAGAACTATCATGGTAAAAAAAGTGGACACTTTGTTTTAGGAGTACTGTTTGGTCCATTTGCGATGATAGGAACAGCACTGGCAAACCCCAAGCCGAAAAAAGGGAAAAACACCTATTTATTCTCTGAAAACAAGGAACTATTTGACGACCCAATGTACCTAAGTTGTTACCGTAAAAGGGCCAAAGGTCAATTGATTGGTATGGAAGCACTGGGTTGGGGATCCTGGTTATTGCTACTACTGGTTTTATAATTAATTCTCAAGGCTGGGATGGAAAGTATACTGTTTGTTATGTCACAGATGCTTTCCACCTACCCGTTGGAATCAAACAGAAACCATTTTCCCGAAAAAATACCATGATCGGGGTATTTCATTTACAGTGAAAGTTAGTTTACTTTGAGATCACCTATAAAATAGTATTTGCAATAAAGAAGGAATTTCCATAGATTAATGCACCTCTTATAACTAACACAATCAATTCAACTTATTCAAGAATCTTATAAACTATAGATTCTTGCAAATCAGACATTTCGCTACGTTTATTAAAATAATAATATTTTATAGTAGGAAAATGTTTCAATAAATCCAAAGTAAACATGCCTAATATTAAGGTCATTAAAATTATTTTTGATACCATTCTTAAAACTCATGAAATCCCTGCTTTTCGAGGAGCTATAATAAATGTGGTAGGAAGGGAACATGTGATTTTCCATAATCACTTAGGAGATAAGCAATACCATTATGCCTATCCTTTGGTACAATACAAAACGCAAGGAAGAAATGCCGGCATAGTATGTATTGGTGATGGAGTCGATGAGATCCACCATTTTTTTACAAAAAATGAAGGCATGATTCGTCTGGGAAACCAGCAAAGATCACTACAAGTGGAACATGTAAAGTTAAATAAGTTTCAGGTAGAAGTAAGCGAAACAAGCACCCACTATCAAATTAAAAACTGGCTTGCCCTCAATGATAAAAATTACCAACGTTTCGAGCAACTTGAGCTTTTGCAGGAAAAGTTGGTCTTTCTGGAAAAAATTCTGATTGGCAATATTCTTTCCTTTGCGAAAGGGGTTGGGTGGACCGTAGATCAGCCGATACAAGCAAACATTACTGGCTTACCTGAGAGTAGTTGGGTACGGCACAAGGGCATCAAGCTAAAGGCCATGGACCTTACTTTTCGTTCCAATGTTTCCCTACCAGAAGATATCGGGCTCGGCAAAGGTGCCAGTACAGGATTCGGCACCCTTCAAAAAATAAAAAATAAAAATTTATCTATATGAGCAAGTATTTATATGGGGCCAGTATACAGGGCATCCAGAGTTTTATTTTTCAGACGAATAAGCTCAAAGAAATCGTTGGGGGGAGTGAATTGGTGGAGGAAATATGTACAAAAATGTTTTATGAATTTATTGATTCAGATGAATTAGATGAAAACATTATAGTCAGTGCTGCTGGGAATATAAAATATGTAGCAGATGAAGAAACCTGCAAAAAACTCGTCAAGGCTTTTCCAATGGAGGTAATGAATAAAGCTTCTGGGGTGACTGTAAGTCAATCGGTCATCAAGCTTGACGATAGTGTCCCTCTCTCAGTATCTATTAGTCAACTAGAAGAAAAACTAAAGGCGGAAAGGAATAAACCAAACATGCCATTGGAAGTGGGCTATATGGGACTTGAGAGGGCAAGAAGAACAGGGGGCGTGGCGGTAAATTTCAAGAAAAACAGAAAAGGAAACCTAGAAGCATTTTGTGAAAGCACTTTAAAAAAAGCTGAATTTCTTGATAAAAAACCACAAGAAGAATCTAAGCACACGACGCTATTCCGTAAAGTTTCTGGACTTACCGAAAACCCAAAAGAAATCACACTAGAAATTGAAGAGATCTGTAAAGGTCACAATAACTCCTGGATTGCTGTAGTGCATGCAGATGGAAATGGATTAGGGAATATTATCCGAGTGATGGGAGAAAAGCTAAAAGATAAAAATTCAGAAGAAAGTAAAGCTGCATTCCGTCAATTTTCACAGGCTTTAGACAAGGCTACTCAGGCAGCCGCTCAGTCTGCATTTTGGACTATATATAGTAAAGCTGAGGCATTTAATTCAGATAATAACCACACGGTACGTCCAATTATCTGCGGTGGTGATGATATCTCGATCATTATTAGGGCAGACTTAGCCTTGGAATTCACAGAGATATTCCTAAATGAATTCGAAGTTAAAACCAAAGAAGAATTTAAGGTCTTGGAAAAATATGATATTGATGAATTCAAAGAGGGAATTACTGCATGTGCCGGAATTGCCTATATCAAGGAGTCCTATCCATTACACTACGCCTTGAATCTATCAGAGACCCTATGTAAAGATGCCAAAAAACTAGTCAAAGAACATCACCTGAGACCGAACGGAATCCCTGAATCTGCCATTGCTTTCTATAAAGTACAAGAGTCATTTACGGATAAGATTTCAGTTCTGAAAGAGCGAACACTTTTAGCCACACAACAAGGTAAAACGCTTGATTACTATTATGGCCCTTATCTCCTAAGTGACATAAAAAATCTTCAAAAAAGATTGAGTGATTTAAGAAAGGAAGCCGATGATTCTCAAGAGGGCTCAAAGGCTATTGGAAAAATCAGAAGAGTGATTTCGGATTCCTTTAAAGACTTCTCTGTGGCTTTGTTCAATCTTCAACGAATGAAAACTATCAACAAAGATTTTTTTAGTAAGCTTCAACTGCAAAATGACTTAGATACATTAACCCTTTTGACAAAGGAAGATTTAGAACAAATAGCGGCAAAGTCGCAATTATTAGATTTAATCACTTTACATGGTTTCAGATATGGCACAAGGCACAATTGATTATAAAGTATACTTTCTAACTGATTGGCATGCTGGTTCGGGTCTAACTTCAGGCGCTGAAGCGGATGCTGTAGTAATCAAAGACAGTGAGGGATTCCCCTATATACCTGGCAAAACAATGAAAGGATTATTTGCTGATGCATTTCGAGATTTCCAGTCATTGGGCATAGATAAATTTACGAAAGAAAGCTACGATAGTCTTTTTGGCTTCATGGATGAGCAGACTAAAGCAACCTCTCCGAGTTCTCTATTCTTTTCAAACGCGTACTTACCAAAATCTGAAAAATCAGCGATCGGTTTCGATCAGGTAGATTACTTGTACCGAAATATAGCATCAACAGCTATCGAAGCTACTACTGGTGTGGCCAAGAAATCATCACTTAGGGTTATGGAGGTTTGTATTCCTATTTCTCTTGAGGGCTATATACTCGGTGCAAAAAATGCAGAAGAGCAACTAATTGCTCAACTGGCAAAGTATATAAGGACTATTGGAACCAACAGAAATAGAGGTCTAGGTAGATGTTCCATCAAAACTGAATCAATCAAATGAAAACGATATATTTTAACTGTACCCTTTTATCAGATGTCGTATTAAACAGCAAACTCGCAACAGAGGGGAATATGACCACCTTGGATTATATCCCCGGTAGTAATTTCCTCGGGATTGCTGCGAGACACCTTTATGGCAGACCTTCAGAGTCTGGCAAACTAACTCAAGAGGAAGCTTTTCAGGTATTTCATTCTGGGGAAGTGATTTTTGGAGATGGGAGGATTGCCACCAGTCTAAATGAAATTACTTACGCTGTCCCATTCTCTTTTTTTCAAGATAAATTACATTCCAATTTGGAGTCTGATCGAATTTATCTTCATCATTTAATTTCTAAGATAAACCTACCAAAAGATGAAAAAGACATTCCACTCCAATTACAGCAATCTCGTACAGGCTACATTTCATCCAAAGGAAACTTAGTCAAGGAGATTCAGAAAAAATTTAGTTTAAAATCTGCATATGATCGAGAATCAAGGACTTCCAAAACTGGAAAGATGTTTGGTTTTGAAGCACTTCCGGCTGGATCAAATTTTATTTTCTCTATACAGTCTGATAATTCTGGCTTGCTCGAAAAGGTGAAAAATGCAATAAAAGGGAATCAAAGTCTCGGAAAATCCAAAACAGCGGAGTTTGGTCAGGTAGAAATAAAACCAATAGAACCTATAACCCAAATCAATTCTTTCGATACCGATAATGAATTTGTACTGGTTTATGCAGAGAGTAACCTTTGTTTTTTTGACGAATCAGGACAGCCAACTTTCCAACCAACAGTTGAGGATTTGGGACTGAATGCTGGTAAAATAGAATGGGCAAAATCCCAGATCAGAACTTATAGCTATGCCCCCTGGAACGGCCAAAGAAAAACCACCTCCATGCAGCGTCATTGCATCCTAAAAGGCTCTGTTTTTTATGTCAAAGGAGCTTCATTAGATGAATCCTCTAAATACATCGGACACTATAATTCTGAAGGGTTAGGTAAGGTGATCTACAACCCAGAATTCTTAAAAGGAATTGACATCTCGGGTGAATCAAAATTAAAAATTAATTTAGATAAGGTACACTCTTCAGGAATTGAAAAAGGGACCATAACTACTCCATTATCAAAATTACTGGAGAAAAAACACCTCGATTCCAAAATAGAACTTATAACCTCTCAAGAAATCCATAAATATGTACACCACTTGGTTCCAAAGGAATACCCTAAACTTAAGGATGTTTCTGCAAGCCAATGGGGAAACATTCGATCTATATCTTCCCGAGAGAAAAGTCTAAAGGAAATCAAAGAAAAACTTTACGATGGCAAAAATGCCTACCTCACCCACGGTGTGTCTTTCGAGAAATGTTGGGGAAAAGATGGGAGTAGAAGATTAAATGATTTCAAAACAATCGTCTCAAAAGTTGAAAACCTAGACGCTTTTGGTAAAGAGGAATTAAAAGCTGATCTCAGAATTTTCATTTCCAAGTTTGCCGCTGAAATGGCAAAAACTTATAATAAACAGTAGCCATGTCCAAAACAATAATCAAATATATCGCGAGATTCTTATTGGAAGCTGAGACTCCTCTTTTTGTTGGATCTGGTAATTCCTCGCTATTGAAAGATGCCCTTGTACAAAAAGATGCCAATGGCTTTCCAATGATTCCGGGCACTTCTTTGACCGGGGTCCTGAGACATAGTTTTTCCAAACTTCAAACAGGTAAAAAGTTTATCGAAATTTTTGGAGACTCCAAAGGAGGAGATATGGGAACAGGCTCTTTGGTCAAAATCAGTCCTGCACTAATGATGCTAGATAAACAAACTGTGTCAGAAGGATTAATTCTAGATGATAAATGGGAGGCCTTGAAAGAGCAGTTCGATCATTTGCCGGTTCGGCAGCACGTCCGAATCACGGAAAAAGGGGTAGCGGAAAAAAATGGATTATTTGACAATGAAGTGATTTTTAAAGGAACACGGTTTGTTTTTGAGCTTGAGCTTACGGATTTGACAAATGACTTTCAAACAGAATGGAAGAAGCTTCTTGAAATCGTCCAAAGTCCGGATTTTAGGATTGGAGCAGGAATCCGCAACGGCTATGGAAGCCTAAGAGTATTAAAGATTCTAGATAAAAAATTTGACTTATGTACAGAACTACCTGAATTTTTGGAGTTTTCACCCTCCTTCAATGCCACAGACTGGAGTAAAATCAATGATGTAAATCAACCTTCGGATACTTCCAACGCCTCTAAAAATCATTTTCGATTGATCTTGACTCCCGATCCTTTTTTCATTTTCGGATCAGGCTTTGGTGATGATGAAGTAGATAAAACACCTTTAGAAGAAGAAATTGTCTTGTATAATGAAAGCGGAATCAGTTTTAGCAAACAAACCCTAATTCCCGGGTCTTCTCTGAAAGGTGCCATAGCCCATCGGGTAGCGTTCCATTGTAATAAAAAGAAGTTGGCTGAAGGAAACCCTACTAAAACTGGAAATGCCAATGAAGCTGTTGTAGCCCTTTTTGGAAAAGCGGGAAAAGACATCAGCGATCCTTCTGCTGGAAAAGTTTTTATTAATGATGTTTTTCTCTCCTCAGAGTCAGTCAAGAATGATAAGATATTCAATCATGTCGCAATCGATAGATTTACCGGTGGAGCCATGGAAGGCGCTTTGTTTTCGGAGAAAGTCAGCTACATCAATGATGAAAGTATGAAGATAGATGTATTCGTAGAAAAAACCGTTTCTGATGAGCATATGGCAGTTTTAGAGGAAACATTCATGGATATCTGTAGGGGCTTACTTCCCTTGGGAGGCATGACCACTAAGGGGCATGGTATTTTTACTGGCACCTTAATAATAAATCAAAAAGAAATTTATAGCTATTGATAATCAGCAATGAAGAACTATTTCAACCATAAAATCAACACCATCCAAGCTATTCCTGATCACAAATACACGGGATATTATTGGATGTCTGATAAGGACAAACCTGAAATGCTTTTTGATCAACCTTTTCCAAAAGAGAAGTTTGGTGAAGGTAAAAATCCTTTTTGTATAGAAGCTTTACTCTATTCACCAAAAGAGCAACTTTCTATACATATCCTGCATACTGGTCAGTATATAGTAAGCGCTTATGAACTAGGTAAGCTCAAGGGGCTAGAAATAGAAGAGAAATCCTTTCTACCCCATAAGCTTGAAAATGTCGGAAAAGTTTTATTCAAACAAGTTTGGGAAGAAGTTCCCTTACCAGTTGATGAGCAAGAAAGCATGCCTACACTTGAGCCGTCTGCTTTAATTTTCTGTGGATTTAAATATTAAGAAAAAATGACTATAGTAAAATCACCCTATAATTTCGTTCCCGCTCCTACCGAGGAGCAGGTTTTTAAGCCCGATTGGGCTGAGAAAGTAAGCCATGATGTCCCTTTTGAAGATGGGGAAAGTGGTGAGATCGAGATCGAAATTACCGCAGAGACTCCAATTTTTATTAGAAATGGACACACAAAGCCTGAAGAAGGAACGAAACCGACATCGGAATTTTCTTATTACATAGATTCAAAAGGTCAGAAGAAGTATTTTATTCCAGCTACTTCGATCAAGGGAATGGTAAGGAATGTGCTGGAGATTATGAGTTTTTCTAAGTTAAATAAAGACCTGATTAATGATAATAGGTACGCATTCCGAGATTTATCCAGTTCGTCCAATCAATACATGTCGAGGTACAAAAACTCTAAAATACAAGGAGGCTGGTTATTAGAAAACAGTGATGGTTCGTGGCAAATTGAAAAATGTGAACAAATAGCCCATATTGATCAAAGAGAATTATTAGAAAGTATTGGAATTCCATTTAGAAAAGAATTTCTTAATAGGCAACCTATTGAAAAAGATGCGAAATATAAGTATGAGCATCCCAAAGTGGGACAAGTAGGATTAACTCATTCATTTTCCATTAGTACTCATAAGCTTTTCGGAAATGTGGAGATTAATCTCGCAAAATTAGAATCGCCTGGAAAAAAAGGAATTCTTGTATTTACTGGGCAACCAGGTAAACGCTCAGAACCAGAGGGAGAAAAAGCTTCAGGTAAAATAAGAGAATTTGTATTTTTTGATGCAGAAGCACCTAAGATTATCCCTGTAAATAAAGAGCAACAAAAGGATTTTAAGTTTATATACGGTCATGATGACCCAAATAATATTTCTCCAGATTGGAAATACTGGAGCGAGAAGCTAAAGAAAGGACAGACGATTCCTGTATTTTTTTCTGAGGATAGCTCAGGTGGGTTACAACATTTTGGATTGTCTTATATGTATAGGCTTCCTTTTAAGCATAGAATCAGTCAAATGGAACCATTGATTTCTTACAAATCCGATCAAGATCTAGCCAATACAATTTTTGGGTTTACAAAAAAAGAAGTGAGCTTAAAAGGGAGAGTCATGTTTGGACATGCATTAGCAGATAACTCAAGTGTGAGAGAAATGGGAGTTGTTGATGTTATTCTTGGAGGACCCAAAGCTTCCTACTTCCCATTTTATTTGACGCAATTTAAAAAAAACGGAAAATATTACACCTACGATGATTCAGATGCCAGACTAAGGGGGTTTAAAAGATATCCAGTTAAGGATAAAGAAGAAAAATCAGTTATAGGGGATAATTATAAAGTAGTCTCCCATTTAAACCCACTTGACAAGGGAGTAAAATTCAAATTAAAAGTCAGGTTTCATAATTTAAAACAAGTGGAAATAGGGGCCTTGCTCTCAGCTATTACCTTTCATGGCTATTCCGATCAATTTTATCACAGCCTAGGTGCTGGAAAGCCTCTTGGCTATGGAAAAGTAAAATTCAATGTAAATGGTTTGAAATTTCTAGAAAAATCTGCTGAAGAGTACATGCTTGATTTTGAAAATATGATGATTTCTATCAATCCTAACTGGATCTCAAGTCCTCAAATTCATGAACTTTTTGCAATGGCAAAAGGTGGAGTCGATGAAGATTTTCTACAATATCCCTCCATCCAGGAATATGCTAACTACAAAAAGGAAAAAGAAAACAAACAGCCAAAGGATTTAGATCACTTAGACAGCTTTACAGAGACTTTTGAATTAGATGATATTTCAAAAATCATCAAGCCATTTGCGGTCAGATTAAAACCACAAACTACTCTACAATTAGATTTCGACAATTATCAAGATCTCTCAAAATATCTCAATGAAGAAATCAGTATTTTTGGAGAATTTACTGAGAATAATAAAAAGTTAATTTTTGAAAAAATAATCACAATAATCGAATCCAAACATAAAGACTCAATTAAGAAACTCAGGAAAGAAAGTCATTGGGAAGGAAACATTACAAATTGGCTTGGTCAGCAAGAAATGAAGTTCTTAAAGGAAAGATTAATGCCATTCTTATAGCGTATCCACTCTTCTCTCCATTATTTCAGATCAGGTGGTACTATCCTGTTATTTATCTATCAATTTCATAAAAATGATTTAAATTTTCCAATGAAATTTTTAGGACAACTTAAGATAATTAAAAAATTTACCTCATGGCCAATCTAAACCCACTCAATACTTCTTTTCCGAAAACAATGATTGGGGTAGCAACAGCTCAAAACACAGTCAATACGGTGCCAGCTATTCAATTAGGTATACCCAACTTTCAATTTATAGAAACCGAAGGAGCAAAAAAAAAGGGATGGGTTGCATTGGCTGAGAAGGCTTTATCGAACAAAAAAATCAAGGTAAAACCATCCATCTTCCTAAATACTGAAATTGAATCAGATCCCTTTCAAATCTGCACCTATTTGCCCACAAAGGTAGACAGCAATCATCCTATACTCTGGAATATTGGTGGGGGACAGAAAAATCATATTCTAGGTTTATGGGAAACTTTTAAACTACGTAAAAATTATAACGATCAGGTTTGCTATTCAAATATTCAAAGTCGGGTAATCGAACTCTGGTCCTGGGAAGACGATAAAATCAAGCATTACCAGATCCCTTTAGACTACGAGGACGAACTGTCAAATTATTTAACCGTCTACGGCTTCGAAGTCAAGGAAGGAGGTGAAGGAAACCTGCTTTACGAAAACGGTAAGATTAAAAACAAACAGGAGACATTTGACTGGTTTCAATTTCAGGAATTTAGATATTTTGTTGCTTCTATTTTCGAAAAAAAAGCGCAAAATATGCCTCAAACTTTCACTTTAGAGGAAGTTAAAAAGAAGCTAAATGGAAATGTAGACGACCTTTCTGAGGAACTTTTCCAAATACTACTAAAAAACAATCCTCAGATAAAGGCTGAAAATAATATTGTTCAATTACAAAAAAATGTTTTGAAATTCAACATTCTCAATCTGGTCTTAAGTTTTATAAAAAAGAAATTGCTAGTTAATGAAAGATTTTTACCAAAGGAATTCACTTTTTCAGACCCAGCCCTAATCGAAAATCTAGAAAAAATTGAATTACCTAGAACACTCAAAAAAACCACAGAAAACTTAGGGAAAATTCTAGGCATGTCTTCGGGTTTTTATTTCGAGAATATCTTAATCAGCCAGATTCAAAAAATCCTGGAAAAGGGTAATCATATAATCACAAAAGCATATGCTAATGTAAAAATAAAATCAAGAGAAAATGAAGCTGAATTTGACATTTTATTGCTTACAAGCCTTGGAACACTCCATGTTTTAGATGGTAAACTCGATGCCTTTGACAAAAAAGATGAAAATTCTAGAAAGCACGTATTGTCTCAAGCAGGAGGGGCCTTTTCTTCATTTCAGCCTGTTTTTTTATTCTACCCAGAAGATATGACTAAAGATCATATATCTCAATCTATTCTTCAGAAACTTAAGGACTATGCGGTGTCCAAATCAAATTTTATGATTTTCAACACAACTGGAAATGCTACAGAAAGGATTACTATAGACGAAATAGAGGTTGAAGTGAAGCATTTTAACAACCTCCTCCACCACTTAGGCCTGAAAAAAAACTAATTTAATATGTCCAGAAAAATCCTTCTCTCATTCTTAGGTACCAACAACTATATCCCTTGCAACTATTACATTGAAGGGCAAAACGGTAGAAAGGTTGAAAACGTCAAATATATCCAAGAAGCATTGGTTAGACTAGAGTGTAAAGATTTTTCCTCCCAAGACAAGGTTTTACTATTTTTAACGAAAAAGGCGGAAAAAATGAATTATTGGGATAATGGTCAATTTAACCCTGAAACCAAGGAGTTCAACTTTCCTAATGCTGGATTAAATACCTTCCTTAAAAAACTTAAAAAGGAAGATTTTCATTTTCAAATCAACCATAAACCAATAAAAGAAGGCTTTTCAAAAGAGGAGGTCTGGTCCATATTTGAAACTGTAGCGGATGAAATTCAGGAAGGAGATCAGGTTATTTTTGATATTACTCATGCTTTCCGTTTTCTACCAATGCTAGGAGTGGTATTGCTGAATTTCTTGAAGGTTACAAAAAATATTACCGTATTAGGAATTCATTATGGCGCATTTGAAAAACTAGGTTCGATTCAGGAAGTTATAAACATGGAGATCGAAGACCGAAATGCACCAATCCTCGATTTAAATATTCTTTTGGAATTCCAAACCTGGACTTCTGCGGTGAACAACTTTGTGAAATTTGGAGAAACCAAAGAATTAAGTAAGGTCAGTCAACCCATAATAAATAGACTCATGTCTAAAAGTAAAGGCACTGATTTAGTAACCAAGGATGTAAGGTATGTGATAGATCAATTAGCCTTACTCCTTTCCAACCTCCAGACCAATCGTTTAAATATTTTACTGGACCAGGATTATACAGATTTTAAGGAGAAGTTAGAAAAATTACCTGAATCAGACATTGACATTAAACCTATCAAGCAGATTCTGAAATTGATTCAAAATAAGGTAACCCCAATTATCATTTCTAGGGAGTTAATTTGGCTTGAAAGTGCGAAATGGTGTTTAGAACATCAATTAGTCCAGCAGGCCTATACCCAGTTACAAGAAGGATTGTTGACTTATTCCATGCAATTTTTTGAATGCGAAATAAATTCAAATAATGCATTAAAAACTTTATTTGAAAAACACTCATTCCCCACCTCTCCAGAAAGAGGAGATATACAAGACCGTCTTTTTTTCAGTAGCCTATTGAATTTTATATACAAAGCTTCCCGAAACATGCTAAAAGACAACGACGAAGGTGGACTCGTCGAAATTTCAATGATTTTACAGGGAGATTTTTTCAAAAGTCTTGGGACAATTTATGCTTACATCACTGAACCCCGTAACGATATTAATCACGCGGGAATTAGAAATGACCCCATGAAATCAGCCGCACTTAAAACAAGAATTGGCGAATTGATAAAACAAGTAGAAACTTTATTATCCTAATATAATGCTCCTTAATCTCTCCAATCACCCTTCTTCCACTTGGTCACAAAAGCAAATGGAAATGGCTGTGGTCAAATATGGCACGGTTGAAAATCTTCCCTTTCCCCAAGTAGACCCGGATCTTGACGAGGAAGCTTTGGAACATCTCGTTAATTTGTATTTCAAAAAAGTAATTGTGTACAAACCGGCTGCCATACACATTATGGGAGAACTAACCTTTTGTCTGGCTTTGGTTAGCAAACTTACAAAAACAGGCCTCCCCTGCCTGGCCTCCACCACTCATCGAATTAGCGAGGTGTTACCGAATGGCAGTAAGGTCTCTAAATTTGAATTTGTCCGTTTTAGACAGTATAAGCTATGAATAAAGACATCACCCTGAATCCTCAGCAAGCGGACACCTTAGAGCAAATTCGTGATTTCCTTTCACTCCGAGGTCATGCCATTTTTATACTGAAAGGCTATGCTGGGACAGGAAAAACGACCCTCTTACAGTATCTGGCTGCGGAATTAGAGAAAACCAAAAAACCTTTTTCTCTTTTGGCTCCAACCGGCAGGGCTGCCGCTGTTTTACGTGCCAAAACAGGCTTTACGGCCAAAACCATCCATTCGGAATTGTACCATTTTAAGGATATTGATGGCGAGGTAGAAGAAACAAATGAAAACCCCCAGGCCGATCAATATGGGCAAATGCGCCTACTTTTTGAAATACGCGAAGCTGATGAAGAGGATGACAAGGTGTATATCGTTGATGAGGCTTCCATGCTTGGTGATGTCAAGGCAGAAGAAAGCTCCTTTGCAAGCTTCGGAAGCGGCCACCTTTTGACAGATTTTCTGGGATTAGTTGGAAAGAATAAAGTAATTTTTGCCGGAGATCCTTGCCAGCTACCTCCTGTCGGGAGCCGGGAAAGTCCAGCACTTACAGAAAGCTGGTTTCGGCTACAGGGCAGAAAGGTACAAAGTACTGAAATCACTCAAATCCTAAGACAAAAACAGGATTCTGAAGTCTTGAAACTGGCTACCCGCGTACGCCGAATGACCAGACAAACTTTTCACAGTCGCTATGTAAAACTGCCTGCGCTTTCCCGTACAGACATCTGTTTATATTCCTATGACGAAATGCTGAATAAATACATTCAACATTTACAAGCCAAAGGAAACGAACAAAGTATTGCCATCACCCTTTCCAATTTCAATTGCCTCGATATCAACCAAAAAGTCAGGCAACATTTGTATGGAAATGCCCATGCTCCTGTACAACCGGGCGATCTGCTGATGGTTACCCAAAACAACTACCTTGTACCACTAACAAATGGAGACTTTGCAGAAGTATTGGAGGTGGGAGATCAAGTAGTAAAAAAAGGCATACACTTTCAGCATGTTACCATCAAAGCACGATTGACAGGAAAAACATATGAGACCCTACTCTGTTTGGATCCGCTCTACCGAGGTAGCCCAAACTTAATCCCTGATCAACAGCGCCTTCTAATGATCGATTTCAGTCAGCGAATGCACAAAAACAAAGTAAAAAAGAAGTCAGACATCTATTTTGATGCCCTTTACAAAGATCCTTACCTCAACAGTCTCCGGGCCAACTTTGGTTATGCCGTAACTTGTCATAAAAGCCAAGGAGGCGAATGGGAAGAGGTATTCTTCTTTCTTAACAAAGGCATGTACCGAATGGAGCCCCCTGAACTTTTACGATGGTGGTATACCGGAATAACCCGCTCAAAGGAAAAACTTCGAATGGTAAGTGACTGGTGGATTGCGGGAAGTAGATAAATTGATTAAAAATAATCTGTAAATATTTTTCGAATAAAAAAAAGCATCATGCATTTAGTCATCAATACCTATGGAGCTACCTTGACGAAAGAAAATGGATTGTTTGTGGTACAAACTCAGGAAGGTAAGCAAACATTCCCTCCTGATGTGGTCAAAAGCATTAGCATTTCAAAGGCAACAAGAATCACTTCAGATGCCATTATATTAGCCATTCATCATCAGGTAGAAGTACTGTTTGTAAATGAAATGGGAAATCCTGAGGGTCGGGTATGGAGCATAAAGTATGGGAGTATTTCGAATATTCGTAAAGCCCAAATAAATTTTCTATACTCCAAAGCGGCAGTTTCTTGGGTAAAAGACCTAATCCAGTTAAAACTCGACCATCAAATTGCTTTACTACTTGCTTTTCTACCAGAAAAAGAAATTGACCAAAAGATATATAATCATTTCCGCTCTGTTATTAACAGTGTAGAGGATTATAAAAATAAAATTGGTCAACAAGACGGAGATATTGTCTCTGAGGTAGCGCCAAGTCTTAGGGGGTGGGAAGGTGCTGCGGGAAAAAGGTATTTTCAGGCAATTTCATTTTTAATGCCTCAAGCCTATTCCTTTGAAGGAAGAAACAGAATGCCTGCCAAAGATCCTTTCAACTCCTTACTAAATTATTCCTATGGGATTCTTTATGGTAAAGTGGAAGGTGCTTTGATCAAAGCAGGAATAGATCCCTACGTAGGCATATTTCACCGTGATGACTACAACAGACCAGCTTTGGTATTTGATATGATTGAACCCTACAGAGGGTGGATGGACTATGTGGTCATACGATTGTGCCAGGAAATTGCTATTCCAGTAGAAGCCTTCACCTTGGATCCCCATAGCAGGGCGATCTTATTGGGTCCTTTGGCAAAAAGAATCTTGATCCAATCAGTAAATGATTATTTGGGAGAAATTATTTCTATTAAAGGGCGAAATCTTAGTAGAGCATCACATATGGAAGAAGACATGCATAAACTGGCAAAAGTATTTTTAAATCATACAGCAAATGATCCGATTAGGTAAGCACGTAACTCAAGCAGGAGACCAATTATACGATGTAGAGGTAAAAAAGATCCACAAAGCCTTGCAAAATGAGAAGGGGGAGGTAGCAATATTGCTACAAAGACTTCAGGCAATTCGAGCAATGGATCCTGCAAAATACAGGAAATTAAAAACCCAACTTCCCTATATTGTTTGTGCTCAATTTCATCCTAAAGTAAGGAAAAAAGAAAATTTTCTTTTTTCCGAACGCTTTTTGATTGATATAGATCATCTCTCTGAACATGATTTAGATTTAGAAACATTAAAGAAAAAATTCACCCGTGATTCAAGACTGGAGTTAATGTTCGTTTCTCCAAGTGGAGATGGACTCAAACTGATGTTTAGATTATCTGAACAAATAACAGACCCTGGGTATTATGTCACTTTTTATAAAGCCTTTTGCCTATCCATTGGGAAACAATATTGTTTGGGAGCGGCCCTAGACCATAAGACTCATGACGTAAGCAGGTGCTGTTTTGTTAGTTGTGACCCTACAGCTTACTTCAACCCTGATTCAAGCCCTATAATTCCTACTGAATTTGTAAGCCAAGAAAATTTTTGGGAAATGGAACAGGTCGAGATTGCCATCAAAGAAACCGAAAAAACACAAAGACAAGTTTCTATCGAAAAGCAATCTGAAAAAGGTATTCAAAGACAAGCATTACCCGATTCGGTCATGGACCGAATAAAAGAAAAAATGGGTATGCGTGTAAAAAGAAATCCCAAAAAAGAATACATTCAACCCAAAGAGTTGGAAGAAATCATGACTGTAATTGAAAAGGCAGTGAAAGAGGTTGGGGTGAATATGGAATCTGTTAAACCTATATCCTATGGCAGGCAAATACGTTTTGGGGCAGAAAATATTTGGTCAGAAATAAATATTTTTTCAGGAAAAAAAGGTGTTAGTATAGTCGGAACTACCAAAACAGGAAGCAACAAAGCTTTTTGCCATCAAATGGTTGAGTATTTAAATACCTTTTTAAATTGATATGGCAAAACCTCCAAAAAAAGTATTTGATTTAAAAGAGAAAATAGAAAAGCTTAAAGCCGCTGGGTTCACTTCTGTCAATCCACAAACCACCAGAAAAAAAGATGATGATGAATTGGCACCTTTACCGGATCGAATCCGCTTGATCCTAGGTATACTTCAACAAAGTCCCAAAAAAAGTACGCATATGAATTATCTGATCATGTACGATATAGAAAACAATAAAGTCCGAAGGTTGGTAGCCAAATACTTGGAAAAACAAGGTTGTGTTCGTGTACAGAAATCCATTTTTCTCATTCATTCGGATCATAAAAAATATGATGAAATACGGGAAACACTTGTTGATATTAATGATGCATATGACAATGATGACAGTATCATATTGGTTCCATTAAATATCAGCGATGCCCGAAGCATGAAACTCATTGGTAAAAATGTGGACATCTCAAGAATAGTAGATCCACCCAATACTGTATTTTTATAACTTACAAATAGTGTATAATGGATAATACTGTCAGTGAACTTCGCAAAGCCGGAAACCTAGCCAGATCTTACGAGATGGCGAAAAATGATCTCAATAAAAGCCCAAATAACCAATCTGCTAAAATTTCTATGGCTTGGGTGCTCCATGACTATTTAAAAACCCAATCTTCAGGCACATCACCTCTTCCTGCAGTAAAAGTCTTAAAAGAAATTCGAAAGCTGGGTTCGATAAATGATGCAGAAATTTTATATGACCAAGTAGCCTTTTGGACAGGTACTATTCTCTTAAATCAAGCAAAATCCAAGCATCCTGAAAGTGAAACAATAGAACAGATTTTCCAATCCATCGAAGATTTTCCTTTTCCCAAACCTTCAAAGCAATACACTTGGCTACTGACTGGTCTATTGGCCCACTGGGAAAATTGGTCTGGATTTATAGGTTTAATGAACTGGTGGGGCTGGGGTAATTTTCGTGAAGAGGATTTTTTAACGGTTACCAAAAATAACAAGCAATACCTATCCACCGTAGAAAAACTGATAGGTAGGTATACCAAAACCATTCTTCAAAAAGCTGCTGGCAATGAGCTTCCTGATCATGTTTTATCAAACCTTTGCCATACACTTTTAAGGTTTATGGATCAGTACCATCAGAAATGCAAAAATTACACTTTCTATGCCTATTACAGAGCCAAGGTATTGTCTCTCATCGGGGAAAAAGAAAAAGCAAAGGCTTGTTTTCTGCCCTTTGCAAAAAAAAGAACGAGAGATTTTTGGGTATGGGAGTTACTAAGTCAATTGGAAATTGATCCCGAAGTGGCACTGGCCTATCAAGTGAGGGCGGTAAGTGTAAAGACAAAACCTGAATTTTTAGCAAAAGTAAGGGAGGACTTGGTGAATAAAATCATCTCCATCAATCCTGATTGGGCCAAAACAGAACTAGAGATTATCATTAAGCTTAGAGAAAAAAATGGATGGCCATTAACCAATACTATCAAAGAAAAAATAGCGGAAAAATGGTTCCTTGAGGGAAATATTATTTCTACAAAAGCCATATATCAGCAATATTCGGAAATCGCTAATAGCCAATTTATGGAAAAACCCGTAAGTCATCAACTTTTAATCAATGGGAGCCTGTCAGATAATAAAAAAGCATTTGGGCTGAACCACAAAAAAGAGACAATCAAATTATTGACAAACAGGCTTCAGCTGCAAATGGGACAAGCTTATGAAATAGTAGGACAGCAGGGCCCTAATGGCTGGATTTTAATACACCAAGCCAAGAAAATTGAAGAAGATAGTTTCAGTGTATGGGTAGTAACCAAATCAGGAAAATTCACTTTTCACCCCAGTAAACAATTCGGCTTTTTAAAGGACATTTTTATTCCTCCCCACTTATTAAAAGAACATTCTTTAGAAGATGGAATGCTGGTCAGTGTGACGGCTGTTCAATCCTTTGATAAGAAAAAAGAAAAGTGGGGATGGCAAGGCTATTCAATAACTCTAATTAAACACTAAATCAAATTTGCATAATCAATAAAAAGCCTCTAGATTTAGAACAAAGGAATCAGAAAAGAGCGTTTATGAAGGCTAAAACAGGGGGAAATCCAACAACACAAGGACATAACCAAAACTTAGTCAATCACTTATGGAATCAGCCGTCTGAGAGACACATCCACTACAACAAGGATTAAGACTGAAGATTAGGAGACTTACTGCTAATTCTACCTGTTGTCTGAGAGACACATCCACTACAACAAGGATTAAGACCTGTGTTATCATAGAGATTCGACACGGCCTTGACAGGTCTGAGAGACACATCCACTACAACAAGGATTAAGACCGCTTTGAGCGACGACTTCAAGGAGAATCTTTGTCGGTGTCTGAGAGACACATCCACTACAACAAGGATTAAGACTGTTCGGCTAACGCACGTGCGAAGTGTAAACCTGTGTCTGAGAGACACATCCACTACAACAAGGATTAAGACCTGAATTAAAAAAGTTTAATAAGGATATTCAAATCAAAGTCTGAGAGACACATCCACTACAACAAGGATTAAGACTAGTTATTTTATTTATTTAATGTTCCTATAAAACCAATGTCTGAGAGACACATCCACTACAACAAGGATTAAGACCGCGTATTACCTGCTTTAGGCGTAACCGTCACGTCAGTGTCTGAGAGACACATCCACTACAACAAGGATTAAGACAGCATGGCCATCAGGCAACTTAATAAACTTTTCATACGGTCTGAGAGACACATCCACTACAACAAGGATTAAGACCTGAGCCCTTTAATTCAGCCAGACGAAGCGCATTAGAGTCTGAGAGACACATCCACTACAACAAGGATTAAGACCATATTATGTTCTGGTTTAGTTGAAAGGGGGAAGAGGTCTGAGAGACACATCCACTACAACAAGGATTAAGACACTGAACCATGTGTTTCTGTAAAATGTCCATACGATCGTCTGAGAGACACATCCACTACAACAAGGATTAAGACGGCCCCTGCTTCACCTATTGCCAACATGACATAGATGTCTGAGAGACACATCCACTACAACAAGGATTAAGACCCTACATTTTTACGGAAATACAACTCTCCATTGCACGGTCTGAGAGACACATCCACTACAACAAGGATTAAGACAGCAGTCCTTAGATTACTCATACCTATTAGAGGTGTCTGAGAGACACATCCACTACAACAAGGATTAAGACTCCATTCTCTGAGTCTTGCAAATCAGAACGGGCAATGGTCTGAGAGACACATCCACTACAACAAGGATTAAGACCCTCTACAAAGTCAAGTGCCTGAGCACTGCCAAGGGCAGTCTGAGAGACACATCCACTACAACAAGGATTAAGACTACTTTTACGCGGTCCCTGTGCAGTTTGGTATTCCTGGTCTGAGAGACACATCCACTACAACAAGGATTAAGACAATTAATTCCTTCTCTGACTCTTCAAAGATAAAAAGTCTGAGAGACACATCCACTACAACAAGGATTAAGACTCTCGGAAGTATGACCTCTCAAAGCTGAAAATATTGTCTGAGAGACACATCCACTACAACAAGGATTAAGACCTGGAATGGTTCCACCGTCCTAAATGATCCGTCCTGTCTGAGAGACACATCCACTACAACAAGGATTAAGACTGCTCGAATAACTCTCTTATTGTTTCCTTAATCTTAAAGTCTGAGAGACACATCCACTACAACAAGGATTAAGACAAGTTCTATTTTTGCAGGTAAACATCCTTCCTCCAGTCTGAGAGACACATCCACTACAACAAGGATTAAGACATTGACCCTGCTTCCCCTATCGCAAGCATCACATAGAGTCTGAGAGACACATCCACTACAACAAGGATTAAGACTGGCATTGATATTTCCCTCACTATCAAGAAATGCAATGTCTGAGAGACACATCCACTACAACAAGGATTAAGACTTTAAGAGTTATATTTTCAAGTTTAAGTATATATTTGTCTGAGAGACACATCCACTACAACAAGGATTAAGACAAAAGCTCTTTTAATGATTCCCATTTTCTTATATCGTCTGAGAGACACATCCACTACAACAAGGATTAAGACCGTTTAAAGATGTCCAGTTGTTTTTATGTCTTTCGTCTGAGAGACACATCCACTACAACAAGGATTAAGACTTCCGCATCTAATAATAAATCGTTACTGACTCTCATAGTCTGAGAGACACATCCACTACAACAAGGATTAAGACCCTTTAGGATTATTGGGTGCGTTATATTTTGTTCTGGTCTGAGAGACACATCCACTACAACAAGGATTAAGACTCAGTAGATCCAGTTTCCTTATTCTTAAAGAATTTGGTCTGAGAGACACATCCACTACAACAAGGATTAAGACACAGTATATACTTGGTCTGATAACCCTAAATAAACAGTCTGAGAGACACATCCACTACAACAAGGATTAAGACAATATGGACTACTGTGTCATCTACGGGAACGGCCCATTGTCTGAGAGACACATCCACTACAACAAGGATTAAGACGAGAACACTTCGGTCCTATGTACGAAGGTTACGTGGTCCGAGAGACACATCCACTACAACAAGGATTAAGACTCTTTAGTTAACCCTATTACTTAAATTCTGGCCCTTGTCCGAGAGACACATCCACTACAACAAGGATTAAGACAAGGGTAATTTAGGAGGACTAACCCTCTCGTTCCTTAGTCCGAGAGACACATCCACTACAACAAGGATTAAGACACACATGTGTGTCCACGTTCGGCTAACGCACGTGCGGTCCGAGAGACACATCCACTACAACAAGGATTAAGACCAAGTGTTACAAGATCGCCGTAACCAGCTCTTGCAGGGGTCCGAGAGACACATCCACTACAACAAGGATTAAGACAGTTGTGCATCTCTTTAAGAGCCTTTTGATACAATGTCCGAGAGACACATCCACTACAACAAGGATTAAGACGTTCCTATAAGCCAATACTTCTTTAAAAGTAGGCTCTGTCCGAGAGACACATCCACTACAACAAGGATTAAGACTGTTACAAGATCGCCGTAACCAGCTCTTGCAGGGAGTCCGAGAGACACATCCACTACAACAAGGATTAAGACATCGTCTAGCTGGTCGTGTAATGCATACTTATCAAGGTCCGAGAGACACATCCACTACAACAAGGATTAAGACTTTACCTTTCGAAACCTATTATACTTTCCCCAGTTAGTCCGAGAGACACATCCACTACAACAAGGATTAAGACCACCATAAGGTAAGTCCTCAATAAAGTAATCAAACCGTCCGAGAGACACATCCACTACAACAAGGATTAAGACTTTAAACTGTAAATACCTTAAATGTCTTTTGACGTAGTCCGAGAGACACATCCACTACAACAAGGATTAAGACTTCACTACAGTAGGTGGATCCAGTATCTCCACATGTAGTCCGAGAGACATCCCGATGCGCTGCACTTTCGGGACAGGCTATCCACTACAACAAGGATTAAGACTACTTGTCGTTATCTTCGAATGACATTCTGTAAATTTGTCCGAGAGCAACATCCATTACAACAAGGATTAAGACTGACGAACAAGCGCTGGACGAAAATATAACAAACGGTCCGAGAGACATCCCGATGCGCTGCACTTTCGGGACAGGCTATCCACTACAATAAGGATTAAGACAATATGAAGACATTCAGAACAGCTAGTTACCATCATGTCCGAGAGACATCTCGGTGCGCTACACTTTCGGGATACAACAAGGAGGAACGAGCGTTAAAAAAGTACCAACGAAGGCACTTTTTAGCGAGGGGCTGGAATGCGGGGAGGGGTGGAGTAATTATCGCGATCGCTGCAAAATAATAAGAACTTTATAGTAGGTGGCATCGGGTAGTTTTCATTGGTCCATAACAACCTGCCGGTTCCTGAGCGGAGTCGATTAGGCATTACCTGCTCGTCACCCTATGGCTTCGGCTCTGCTCAGCCGCCGGGAGGATGACTAGCCGCTGGGATAGTGACTTGCAGCAGAGGGATGATTGGCCTAGTTCTTCACACTAATCTGAAAATACTAAGCTTTAAAAAACATATTATAATGGATACGATTCCGTAATACCGAAGGAATTGATCTCACCGGTTCCTAAGCAAAGCCAAGGGATTTTCCTGGCTGGTTCCTGATCGGAGCCGGGATATCACTAGCCGGTTCCTGAGCGGAGCCGAAGGATTAGGCATTACGTCCTCGTCACCCTATGGCTTCGGCTCTGCTCAGCCGCTGGGAGGCAGGATTAATAGCCCTTGAGAATGCCGGATCTGCTGGATCAGATCTACCTGGTTCCTGAGCAGATCCGAAGGACAGTTAGCACGAAAAAAGGCCATCTTTAAACAAAGACAGCCTTTCTATTTACTTATGAAAAATCTTTACTAAACCCTTTCCAGCTTAACGGGGTAGGTTTTTTGTGAGGCCCATTGTGGAACGTAAATGTTCTCATCTCTGTCTACACAGACATCATGCGGATGCATAAAACCCTGAAAGCTCATGTCTTTTCTTTGCTCCTGAAGTTCTCCATTTACATACTCTGGAGCAGTACCTCCTGGAGTGGAGACTACTTGATCATTGTTGTCCAAAATGGTGATATAACCGGAATTTGGATAGGCTTGGGTTGTACTTCTGTAAACAGCAGCATAGACATTGTCCCCTCTCAATACAGGGCGGCAAACAAATGAACCCGGGGTAGGAATGGTTTTGATGTACTTTCCATCCAGGGTAAAGCGCTTGTACTGCATGTTTCCCCTATCGGTAATTAATAAAGTAGGGTTGTTTTTATTTCTTGTGTCTACCAAAATACCATGGCAGCAGTTAAAGGTCTCATTCGTGTCACCCTTACCACCAAACTGGCGTATCAATTCGCCTTTGGCATTGTACTGGGTCACGTAGTTTAAACCATATCCATCTACAATGTAAATGTCACCGTTGGCAGGGTTGATCGCCGTCTCAGTGGGAACAAATTGCTTGGGATAAGCATAATTACCCGTTTCTCTTGGGTAATCCAGTACCATAATTTCTTTACCTTTTAAATCTGTTTTTATCACCTGACTTCTGGTATTGTCTGCGATGTATAAAAACTCCTCCCCACCTTCATCACTGATGGTAAGCCCATGTGCGCCAGGATAGGTAGACCCCCAGGTCTCCAGCAACTTTCCGGATTTATCATAAATGATGACATTGTTCTTGGTTTCATTGGTCAAAAGGATCAATCTTCCTTTAGCATCTTCCACCATTTCATGACAATCATTTACAGGATTTTTCACTGGATCTAAATTTCCCCATCCTTCTATGACCTTATAACGGTGTGAACCATGCCCGAGTAAATTATCATTTTCCATTGCGTATGTTTTATTTACAATTATGTTGGGAACCACTGCACCGGCAAGTACGGTCAGTCCTGACTTTTTAAGGAATTCCCTTCTTGGGTTTACATTTTCTTTCATGGGTCTAATTTAAGCGAATAAATCCATTTCTGCCTCCCCATGTCCATCAGGAGTGGTATAAAAAGGACGTTTTTCTATTTCAAAATTTGTTTCAGGATCCATGCCCAGGGCATGGTAAATGGTCTGGTGAATACCCGCTATCTTAATGGGCTTCTCTATACTTTTACAAGGTCTTTCATCAGCAGTTTTGCCGTAAACATGGCCTTTCTTAATGCCTCCACCAAACATCAACATAGAACAGCCATCTGTAAAATGCCTGTGCATGCCATAATTTTTTAAGTCTTCGATAATATCTGGTACTTCTACCTGGTCTTTCACTTTTGCTCCAGGCCTTCCTTCTGTAAGCATGTCCCGGCTGAATTCACTCGCCAATACCACAATGGTTCTGTCAAGCCTACCACTTTCGTCAAGGTCTTTGATAAGTTGTGCGATTGGCGCATCAATCTGCTTTTTCATGTCCGTAAGCCTTGTGTGCCCATTCTCATGCGTGTCCCAACCTTTGAAGGGTTCGTATTCGGAAGTTACGCTAATAAATCGAGCTCCCTGGTCCACCAGCCTTTTGGCCATAAGGCAGCCTAAACCAAATTTACCAGTATTGTAAATATCGTACTTCTCCTTTGGTTCCAGGCTCAAATCAAAAGCTTTCGCTTCTGGAGAATTCAATAACCTATACGCCTGCTCCATGGATCGTTTTAGGGATTCCTTCTGGTAATCACTACCAAATTCACCCATGGCACTTTCCTTTAATAGGTTTTCATAGAGTTGGTTTCTGGCTTCAAACCGCTTGGTAGACATTCCTACTGGCGGTCGAACGCTGTCCAAACCGGAGGTAGGATCCGGTATTAGAAAGGGTCCATATTCACTGCCTAAAAACCCAGCGCTATGGAAGGCTTTTAATTCTTCCCCTTCACCTACGGTAAAACGCTGCCCAATATTAATAAATGCTGGGATTACGGGATTTACAGAACCTAACTCTTTGGCCATCCATGAACCCATATGGGGTACTGCCACAGATTGAGGAGGTTCGTAGCAAGTATGCCAATTGTACTGATGACGGGTATGCAAAATGTGTCCCAAGTCAGCCGCTACATAAGAGCGAATGAGACTTCCTTTGTCCATTACCTGCCCAATTTTCTCCAACCCTTCAGAAAAATTTATTCCGTCTAATATGGTAGGCACAGCCTTAAAGGTACTCAAGACCTCTTTTGACTCCATCCCCTTTCTAAATGGGGTATGTCTTTTAGGGTCGAAGGTCTCTGTATGCGCCATTCCTCCTGCCATATACAGTAAAATAACGGTATCCGCAGTACTTGTAATTTTATCCTTGGGCGAGCAAGAGTTTAATAATGCTGATATTGGAGCTCCTGCAGCCATGGCCGCAATAGATGCAGCACTTGTCTTCTTTAAGAAATCTCTTCTTCTCCAATTATAATTCATAGCTTTTGCTTTTGATCAGTAAATTAATTGAAATTCAGGAAGTAACAAAACAGCCCAAAATAAATCTTGGATGGCTTCCGGTGCCGGTTCTTCTCCCAATACAGCCATGGCTATATTGAATTCACTCTGTTGCGGCTCTCTGCCCAATAACTGACGGTAGACTTCATGAACAATAATATCACCGGCTTCATATTTTTCTTTCCATTTTATGGCCCCGGTCTTTAGGGTATTGTTTAACTGTTCCCCATTCGTCAGTTCTAAAGCTTGCAATAAACTTGCCTGGCTGTCCCTACTTGTCAATACCACCTCACGATTGGTACGTCCCAATGCCTTAAGGAGCCCATTATTGGCTACCAATGCAGCCCGCACAAATCCAATATCCGATTGCTCAGATACGGTCAATTGATTGGGGTCATATTTCATCTCTTCTTCATTAAAGATCGGATGAATTTTTTGACTTACGCCATCAGAAAACTGTTCGGCAGTCATCCTACGTATGACTGATCCCTCAAAAACAAAATCATCATCTGCCAGAAACAATGGGTTTTCTACACCAACAGCTGGCTGTTGGTAGGCTTTGGATATAGCAATTTTATAAATCAACTCCTTGAGATCATAGCCTTCATCTTCGAAATCTGTTGCCAGCCAATCCAACAAATCCTGACTCCATGGAATATTGTCCATCTCATCTGCAGGTTCCACAAGCCCTCTTCCCATCAATTGCTTCCATACCCTATTGGCTATGGTACGGTAAAGCCTTCCATTGGCAGGTTGTACCAAATAATTGGCAAGCTGCTCCAACTTCTCTGCTCTATTGGCTGTACTGTCGATTTCACCCAATTCTTCCCACAAGATTTTTGTCCCTGCCGTTTCCCCAGTGGGTATATCACAGCGGCTAACAACTAAAGTAGAGTCCGAAAATATATTGGCAAAGGCATAGGCCTCTTTAAGTTTCCAGTCACTCACAAAACTGTCGTGGCAAGAAGCGCATTTAAGGTTAAGTCCCAAAATGACCTGTCCAACATTTTGGGCAGCTTGCATTTCAGTGACCTGACTTGCATTTACATCTCCTCTCCAGCGTATGCCTTCTATAAAACCTTTGGATTTTTCATCTGGATTCAATAATTCCTTGACAAATTGATCGTAAGGTTTATTGTCCCGCAAGGAGGTATAAAGCCAATCGGTAATGGCATACCTACCTTTTGTAATGTATCCTGTACCGGTATAATCATTCCTCAAAGCGTCATTCCAAAAGGTCATCCAATGGGTGGCATAATCGTCGTCCCTGTCCAGAAGTTCTCTTACCCATATGGCCCGCTTATCGGGTCTGCTGTCCTTTGTAAAAGCATCATATTCCTCAGTGGAAGGCTGAAGCCCTATTAAGTCCAAATATATCCTCCTTAAATAAACCTTATCCTCAATGGGTTCCTTCCATTCTATCCCTTGCTCCTCAAAATATTCATCCACCCAAATGTCTATGGGCTGATTCAAACCACCTCTTGAAGCGGGCAAATCAGGTCTTCTTGGTGCCAATTCAGCCACCCTGTATACGCTTACATTCTCAGCAGCATCTGGCCAGGGAGCACCTTTATCAACCCAAAATGAGATCAAAGCAATCTCATCATTGGAAAGCACTTTTCCTTTGGAGGGCATTGATTCCTTATGGTCCTTGGGTAGTTTTATTCTGCGAACCAAATCACTTTTTCCTGCATTTCCCGGAACGATTACTGGGCCTGACTCTCCTCCTGCAAAGGCAAACTCTTTTGTATCAAGCCTCAATTCTCCTTTTATCTTCGCATCGCTATGGCATTTATAACAATTGTGGGCAAATACCGCCCTAACTTTACCTACCAGCTCAATTTGCTTTTGCTCACTAAGGTCACCTTCCGTTTCAAAAGCCACAAGGTCTATGTCCAGGTCCTCGGGAGAAAATTCTGGTTCATACCAGGGTAAGGTCTCTGTTAGGTACTCTTCCCCATGTGTTAGTGAGGCACCAAAATGCCCTGCCACTGATACCGACACTGCAGTAAAAAATAGTACCGTTCTAAAAACTTTTATTGCCTGACTGTTTTTGATGCCATTGGTTTTCCCCATCAAATAGATCAATAACAAGCCCAACGCGGCTGTCCCGATCCCCGTCCATTGGTGAATATCGAGCATGTTACCGCCATACTCTTCTATATTTGCTAAAAGCAACCCTAGTACAACAGCTACAACCGCTCCTATCCCACCTGCCCAAACCAATACGGATATGCCTGGTCTTAACTTATGGTTAAAGTCTCTTAGCGTAAACAATTCCAGCAAGGCAGCAAATAGCAAAAGGCTCACTGGGAAATGAACTGCAAGCGGATGTAAACGGCCAAAAAACTTCCATAACCAGAAAGAATTTTCAACCTCCTCAGCCTGAAACAACAGGACCGTTCCAAATGCACTCAGCTCCGTTGAGACACCTAACACCAGGAAAAAAAATATTCCCCAGAACAATAACAGGTTATCTTTATTCATCATTTTCATTAATTTCAATTGTCTATTTCAACCGGTAAAACAAGTATTCTTTATGTATTTAAAGGTAAAAAGTCCAAAAACCGAAAAAAAATAATTGATCTAATTACGACCACTTTTGTTATTGAAACAACTGTAAAACTAAATATATACTCAACTAAACACAAGAATAGCTTATCACAATACTATTAAAATTTCGTTTCATAACTACCCTGTACTATCCTGCTTCACAATAATAAGTTAACCTTAGATTTGAATAGCCACAAGTTTTTTTACACCAAACCTAAAGTTCAGTACAGGTTCGGTCTTTGAATGTAATACTTTAATTCCTTACATTTAATGTCTTTGTTAGCTTAACTACCCAAAATGAAAAGCCGTTACCTATTTTTCTTATTGCCTCTTCTACTTGTCCTAACCTTTTGGTTATGGCCAGGCAAAGAACAGATAAGTTATAACCGCCAAATCCGGCCCATTATCAATAATAAATGCATCTCCTGCCATGGAGGTGTCAAGCAATCAGGTGGTTTTTCTTTGCTTTTTGAGGAAGAAGCAAAAATGAATACTGAATCAGGCAAACCTGCAATTATCCCTGGAGATGCAGATGACTCTGAAATGCTAAAACGGATCATCCACAAAGATCCTGAAATTCGGATGCCTTTAGGAAAATCCCCTCTTTCTTCAGAAGAAATTGAATTGATCAAAGAATGGATCAATCAAGGAGCAAATTGGGAAAAGCATTGGGCCTATATTGCTCCTAAAGTTGACATTGAAGTACCGGAAGTAAGCCTGGATGTGCCTATGCAAAATGAAATTGATCATTTCATTTATAAGCAATTGGAAGTCATGGAACTGATGCCCAATGAAGAAGCGCCTAAAGAATTACTGCTTAGGAGGCTCTCACTGGACATTACAGGATTGCCACCTACACTGGAAGCCTACGATGATTTTTTAAGCGATTCATCTGCTACGGCTTATGAGAATACGGTAGACAAATTACTTGCTTCGTCTCGTTTTGGAGAAAAATGGGCAGCCTTTTGGATGGATCTTGCACGGTATTCAGATTCCAAAGGCTATGAAAAAGACTTGCATAGGGAAATCTGGAAATACAGGGACTGGCTCATAAATGCTTTTAATGAGGACATGCCCTTCGATGAGTTCACGATTGCACAATTGGCTGGAGATCTCTTGCCTCAACCTACCGAATCCGACCTATTGGCCACTGCGTTTCACCGAAATACCATGGCCAATGATGAAGGAGGAACGAATGATGAGGAGTTCAGAGTAGCGGCTGTCATGGAAAGAGTGGGCACGACTTTCGAAGTCTGGCAAGGAACTACCATGGCTTGCGTCCAATGTCATAGTCATCCTTATGACCCCATCAGACATGAGGAATTTTACCAAAGTCAGGCTTTCTTTAACAATACTCAAGACAAGGACCTTTACAATGAACAACCAAAAGTATTTACCTACCAACCTGTTGATCAAAAGAAGGTAAAAGACTTGCTTTCCTGGGTCAATGACAACCTCAATCCCTCAGAAAAGCTTCCGGAAATATCAGATGATTTTCTATACCAACAAAAAGAGGATTTACTCTATTTTTTAGGCTATAGAAAGGTAGAAGCGGAGGAATTTCAGGACAAGAGCAGGTTTATAGAATTGGTGGCACATGACCAGGAATCTATATGGCAGGTGCAGGACAGTTCATGGATCATGTTTGAAAATGTGGACCTGGACCAGGTCAATGCCATTTCTCTGGGATATGCCTCCGTATATGGCGCCAAACTCGAAATCAGACTGGATTCCTTGTTGGGTGAAATAATTGGGGAAGGAACCTTTGGCATTACGGACAAAAACTTCCCTGAAAACAAACCAAAGGACTGGGAGACTTTAAAAGTACCCATTAAACCTGTCTCAGGTAAAAGAGACCTTTATTATTACTTCAAAAGGGACAAAACTTTTGCGCAAGACCTGATCAGGGTAGACTGGGTGTTTTACCATGAAAAATCACCCTTAAAAGACAAGTACCCACCTAATATGCAAGCCAAATTGGTGGAACTATCAAATGCTAAACCGATTGAAACACCAATTCTAAAAGATTTACCAAAAGCCAGTTCTCGAACGACTTATGTATTTGAGCGTGGTGATTGGAGATCAAAAGGGGAAGAGGTAAAAGCAGGTATTCCTGAAATTATGGGTACACTCACCAGTCAGGAACCCAATAGATTGGATTTTGCAAAATGGCTTGTCAGTGGTGAAAACACCCTGACCTCCCGTGTCATAGTAAATCGCATTTGGGAACAATTATTTGGTTTCGGCATCGTCGAAAGCATGGAGGACTTTGGCAGTCAAGGCATCCCTGCCAGCCATCCCGAGTTACTAGATTGGTTGGCCGTGGAATTTCAGAATGACATGAACTGGTCCATGAAAACTTTGATCAAAAAGATTGTCATGTCCCAGAGCTACCGACAAAATTCTACAACTGATGCTCAAAAAATAAAAAAAGACCCTTATAACAAATACTTGTCCAGAGGGTCCAGGACAAGGTTATCAGCCGAGACCATTAGGGATCAGGCCTTGGCCATAAGTGGCTTGTTGAATGAAAAGCAGTTGGGGCCAAGTGTTATGCCTTACCAACCTGAAAACATCATTAGTTTTAATGGTAAGTTTTGGTTCCCCAGCGAAGGAGAGGACCAATACCGGAGAGCCGTTTATACTTACTGGAAAAGGACACATCCTTACCCTTCATTTGTGACTTTTGACAGTCCCTCCAGGGAAGTTTGTACCTCCAGGAGAATAAGAACCAACACGCCACTTCAATCCCTCGTATTGTTAAATGACCCCGTATACATAGAAGCGGCAGATGCCTGGGCCCAGAGAATATTAATGGAAAGTGGTGAAGACATTGAGAAAGGGATTGAAAAAAACCTTCAGTTGGTCACAGCTCTTAAACCTGAGCCTGAAAAAGTAGCAGTATTGTTCCAACTATACGAGGAGTCACTTGCCTACTATGAAGGTGAGGGAAAGGATTTGGATGAAAATGCCAAATTAGCGGCCATGCGAATCGTTAGCAATGCCATGTTGAACTTAGATGAATTTGTAACCAGAAGATAGGATGAATATTTGGGAAGAAGCACTGATCCGAGAAGCACAATACAATAGTAGGCGCCATTTTTTAAAAAAATGTACCTCAGGACTAGGGGCATTGGCCATGGGTTCACTCATCGGCTGCGGAGCAAAATCAAGCCCTGAAGCAGCAACCTCATTTCTCCATAAAAAAGCCTCCCATTTTGCCCCTAAAGCAAAAAGTGTGATTTTCTTGCACATGGCAGGTGGTCCTTCTCATTTGGAGTTATTTGATTTCAAACCTACACTTCAGGAATTAAACGGCAAGGACACGCCACAATCATTGATGGAAGGTAAAGAATTTGCCTTCTTGAAAGGAACACCAAAATTATTGGGCCCGCAGGCCAGCTTTAAGAAGTATGGGCAATCGGGTGCTTATGTCTCAGATTACATGCCAGAATTTGCCAAAATGGTGGATGAAGTAAGCTTTCTAAAAGCCATGCATACCAATGAATTTAACCATGCCCCAGCTCAATTGTTCATGCATACCGGAAGTCCCAGATTAGGCAAGCCAAGCATAGGTGCCTGGTCTACTTATGGACTGGGTTCGGAGAATGAAGACTTACCAGGATATGTGGTACTCACTTCAGGCGGTGGCGCTATAAGCGCCGGAAAAAGTGCTTGGGGAAGTGGCTTTTTACCTACTATCTACCAAGGCGTACAGTGTCGCTCAGAAGGGGATCCTGTTTTGTTTTTGTCCAATCCAAAGTCCATTGACAGCCATCTCAGAAAAAAATCCATTGATGCGATCAACCAGATCAACCAGATGGAGTTTGAAGAAGCAAACGACCCTGAGATACTAACCCGTATTTCTCAGTATGAATTGGCTTTTAGGATGCAAACATCCGTACCGGAGACCATGAACATCGACGATGAACCTGAATACATCCACCAGATGTATGGCACCAATCCCGGACAAGCTTCCTTTGCCAACAATTGTCTTTTGGCGAGAAGACTGGTAGAAAAAGGAGTACGCTTCGTGCAACTTTTTGACAATCGCTGGGACACACACGGTGTGGGTGCAGGCAATGGAGTAGGTTCAGGAATGCGAAGGTCCTGTAAACACATCGATCAACCAATTGCGGCCTTGCTCAGAGACCTCAAACAACGGGGGCTTTTGGATGACACCCTCGTGGTGTGGGGAGGCGAATTTGGCAGAACGCCAATGATGGAATCCAGAACGGGAGAAGGCTTTGATGGCAGAGACCATCACCTTGAAGCATTCACCATGTGGATGGCTGGTGCAGGAGTTAAGAAAGGGCATATACATGGTGCCACAGATGAAATTGGTTACTACGGAATAGAAGGACGCACCCATGTGCATGACTTGCAAGCCACTATCTTGGAAAGGTTGGGTTTTGATCATGAAAGGCTGACCTATGAATTCCAGGGTAGAAATTTCAGGTTAACAGATGTACACGGAAAGGTCATCAATGAAATACTTACCTGATAATTGATCCTATTTCCTACTTAGAAGTATTGCAAGCCAAAAATAAATCAGGCATATACGCATGGAAGAGAATCACCAGTTTTCAGGCAGGTTTTTTATTGGCCTGTTTATTGAAGTAGTCTTCCAATTTGTGTATCCCATACAGAGGAGCCTCCATATCCATTACCATTGTTGTCAAAAAAAATTCTATAGGCCCATAAGTTTTTGAATTGGAAAAGGTTCTGACCAACCAAATTGCCATTCTTCGGGTCCAATCTGGCAGGTGTATGATTTTAATTGGTTTGGAATAAGCTTTCAAAGCCAATGCGGCAATTTCATTTTGAGAAAGCAAATCTGGCCCTCCTATATTTATTTCTTTTGTATCCAGATCGATTGCATCAACAACGGCTTTTGCTAAGTCTTCTCCGTGAATGGGATTAAGCCTAAGCTTTCCATCACCAAAGAGAAATACCTTGCCCCCTTTTGCCATTTTAAGAAAATCACCCATGTCTGAAAAAAAACCGTTTGGTCGGATTATGGTGTAATCCATTCCTGAGGATTTCAAATAATCGCCCAACTTTTCTTTGGCTTCCCCAATTTTCAACTGCCTAAGCTTCTCACCATTTAATACGGAGATATAAATAAACTTCTTTACGCCTCCATCCTTTGCACTGTCTATCAGGTTGGCATTTGCCTGATAATCTACATCCATATAGGTTAAGCCATCTTTTTGACGCGTAATTCCGACTGTACTAATCACTACCTCCACATTGTCAAATAGATTTCTCAATGTTTCCCGTTTCGTAACTTCCGCTTCTATGATTTCAAGGTTCGGAGCTGTCTGTTTAACTTTATCCTTATTTCTTACAATGATTTTTGTTTCAATATTTCTAGAAACAAGCACTTTCGTGATGTGTTCCCCCAAATACCCTGTTGCTCCTGCCAGTAAAACTTTGCCTTTTCTCATATTTTTGTATGGCTATTCAGATTGTCCAATGAACCTGTATTGTCTAATCAGATAGGGTAAGAAAATGCTAATTAACCACGCTGTATCCAAGATTAGTCAGGCTTTCTTTTACATGCGGGTAAAGCCGCATGGCATTTTTATAATAAATTTTCTCCAACACCTCTTCAGGCAATTCAAGCCCTTTTGTCTCAGGCCCACCAAAAAAGCCTCCACTTACAATATCCCCAGTTTCTAAAATTTTAAAAGCTTTTATGTATTGCTCTGCCCTGATATTTATTTCCTCATTGTTTTTCAACTTTCCGGTATCTGTTCCAAATACAATCCGATCAGCCCATTCAATCATAAAAGAACGAAGGTTCTCTCGATCTACAAGGTGGTAATATTGGAAGGTAGCGGCCAAATCTATATTTAGATTGGGGAAAGTAGCCAACATGTTTCGCAAGTAATCAATTTGTGCATCTTGGCATAACAACCAGTTTCCATGTGCCGCCACCACAACCAGTTTTGGATGTTTCTCCAAAACATTTCTCCACGCATTTATCTGTGTCCAATATTCAACGGGATTTGCCAGCCAAGCTGTTCTTTTACCAAAGGGCCCATTGGGATCTGCTACGTGGATAGAGGCACCGACAAATCCAATTCTCTCCATTTCCGAAAAGGTGGCTTCATGAGCAGGGTTATCAATATAAGGATAACCATCTTCCTTTTTCTTAAGCGTTCTATACCAGGGCCCGGACCATATTTTATACCCAACATATCCTTTTTTCTGGAATTCCTCCAGAGATGCTGGTGGATAGCTCAGTCCATCATGCGCCTTAAAATCAGCAATCCCACAAAGCATTCTTCCCTGCCCAGCTTTCTCTACCTCTTCAATGTTTACCAATGGTTCATTTTGATTTCCCAAATTGATCCATAAAGCCAGGTCAATGTCATTTTGTTCTCTCAAAACATCTCCAAGCTTGAGGTAATTTGCAATGCCATCCAGGTCACCAGCCATATGCGAGTGCACATCAATTCTTGGAATGCTAGGAAAGTTCGATTTAAACTGACCAAATACTGGCGTGGATAAGATTATTATCAAAAAAAACAGGAAGGAAGTATATTTCATACAAGGGACTGATTTATTTTTTTAATGTATTGGTATATGGTAGTTGCCTCATACCCGAGAACTAAATTTACAAAAGAAAATGACGCAAATAAAAATCTGCTGATTATAATTGTCCATGTATAAATTGTGGTTGCACTAATTTGATTTTTGTACAAAATCAGCTAACTTTTCTCCTTTCAATACTATAATAGGAATCACCCTAAAAACCCTGGCCATAATGCCATCTCCTAAATTAAAACTTAGTCAATCAAAACTTACATTTCTCCACCCAATTAATTAATCCAAAGATCATAATTTAGTACAATTCCCATAAAAATGGCTGTAAAAACAGACCATTCACTGTGGGGCTGAACCCAAATGGCTTTGTCAAAAATTTTAAGTATATGTTGCAAAAAACCACCGAATACGCAATTTACGCTCATCAAAAAGTTAACCATAAATATGGGGACAAAGATTATGTGTACCACTTAAAAATGGTACACGAAGTAGCTGAAAAATTCATCTACCTGGTAGACGAGTCCGAGCAGGAAAATGTTTATTGTGGCTGTTGGGTGCATGACATAATAGAAGATGCAAGAGAGACTTACAATGACGTTTTACAAAACACAAATGAAACAATTGCAGAATTGGCTTTTGCGCTAACCAATGAAAAGGGGAAAAACAGGAATGAAAGAGCAAATGACAAGTATTATCAAGAAATGCACGAAATCCCGAATGCTGTCTTTATAAAGTTTTGCGATAGGATTGCCAATATTACCTATTCTAAAAGACAAGGATCCGGCATGTATGAAAAGTACAAAAAAGAAAACAACAATTTTATTCAAAAAACCTATCGACCAGAATTGATAGACATGATCAAGCATATTGACACTTTACTTGAAAAATAAAAATGACAAAACTGATTTTTTGTCACAAATAGTGTTCATTGTTAATTTCACCTAATCGGAATTGACTTTTCTCGAACAGCCTTATCCTTCGGCTCCGCTCATGAACCGGCTAGAACCTCTTCCGGCGGTTGTGTCCCCCGGCGGCTGAGCGGAGCCGAAGCCAGAGGAAGCACCTGAACTTCACCCTTACTTGTTCCTATTTAATAACCTGCGGCCTGACCATCTTTTCTGGACTCAGAGGCCCCATAATAAACCCCATTTTTGAACATAATGGCCTGATAACCACCAAAAATACCTTTATCCATTCGGATGGTATGCCCTTTATCAATAAGATCACGAATGGTTTCATAATCAAATCCCGATTCCAGATAGGTACCCCCACTTTTAAGGTTTTCGTCCCGATGGTAGATTCTAGGCGCATCCCCGGCTTCCTGTAAGTTCATCTCAAAATCAATAATATTCGTAATGATTTGAACATGCCCTTGTGTTTGCATGTCTCCTCCCATTAGGCCAAAACTCATAAAAGGTTTGTTGTCTTTCGTTACAAACGCAGGAATAATGGTATGGAAAGGTCGCTTGCCAGGTGCATAATTGTTAATATGGCCTTCTTCCAAAACAAATCCGGCACCTCGATTTTGAAGCACAAAACCCAAGCCAGCGGGCACCTCTCTGGAACCAAAAAGGGCCGAATTACTTTGAATCAAAGAGATCATATTACCTTCTCCATCGGCCACAGTCAAATAAATCGTATGGTCTCCGGAGGTTAACCCTTCCTCAAACACTCCTGCCCTCTTGGGGTCAATTAATTTTCGCCGTTCCGCTGCATAGTCATCTGATAATAAACTAGTCAAGGGAATGTTACCAAAATTCGGATCTCCGTAATACTTTGTCATATCAGCATAAGCCAACTTTTTAGCTTCTAAAAAAGTATGAATATGGGCAGAACTTCCATAGCCCATGCTACTCAAATCGAAACCTTTAAGAATATTTAGCATCTGAAGTGCCGCTATACCCTGACCATTGGGGGGCATTTCCCAAATGTCATATCCACGATAATTGATAGATACAGGTTCGACCCACTCGGGCTGGTTATTCGCCAAGTCTTCCATGGTGAGATAGCCTCCCTCAGCTTTCATATGACCTGCTATGGTCTGAGCGACTTTCCCTGTATAAAATCCGTCCCTTCCCTGAGTAGCTATAATTTCCAATGTATTCGCCAGATCTGGATTATTAAATACCTCACCTATACGTGGAAGCCTGCCTTCACTTGTAAAATAAGTCGCTTCAAAGGAAGGGTTGTCAGCACCCAAATTTACGGTGGAAAAATTATCTGATACTTCAGAAGAAATAGGGACGCCTTCTCTTGCATAATTGATGGTGGGCTGAAGTAAATCTTTAAATTCCAGGTTGCCAAATTTTTCATGCAAGGCAAACCACCCACCTACAGCACCTGGAGTGGTCACAGAAAGTGGGCCAGTCCGGGTGCTTTTACCAGCATTAATTTCAGCTTTAAATTTATCCAAGGATAATTTTGCAGGTGATTTTCCACTTGCATTAAGCCCATATAGCTTTTGTGTTTTTTCATCCCAAACAATCGCAAATAAATCCCCACCTATACCATTGTTACCAGGATCCGCAAACCCTAAAAAGGCATTGGCCGCAATGGCAGCATCCACAGCACTTCCTCCATTCTTCAGTATTTCTATGGCAATTTGTGTAGCTAGAGGATGGTTTGTCGCCGCCATTCCATGTTGGGCCAATACTTCAGACCGTGTAGCAAATGACTTACCTGAAAGCCTATCCTGGGCTTGCAAATTATTTATGGATAAAAGTGTCAGGAGTAAAGAAAGTAATGTTTTCATATTGCTTTGTTTTTAATAGGGCTAACGTTAATTAAATGCACAATAACCATTTATGGACCAAGATTGCTAAAGCAGGACGCCAGTAGTTGCTAGTTATCCCAAATACGCCTTAACGCTCATTATAAATATTTCACGTTATGAAAAAAAGCGAGATTCTCACTTTTCTCTTTAACAGTATAATAAATAATATTTAAAATCGGATGCGGTCCATTCACAATTTAAATATCATTTTATTTTTCCCTCATATGAATTGTTTTTTTTTCTTACCGCCTTTTCCTTCGGCTCCGCTCAGGAACCGGCGACATGCTTTTGACCGACTGATTCCCATTAGCCTGTGTATAGTCTCTCCTGTGGTTACTACAGCGTAATTGTTATTTCACCCGTCGCTCCCCCGGCGGAGGAACGATGACTTAATTTACTTTTTCGTCCCACGGTGCCTGAACGGAGCCGAAGCCAGAGGAGGGGAAATGAAATTATTCGCTTTTCGTTCCAGCTCAGTGAGCACTGAAGCAGATTGCTGAGCGAAATTGGATTATTTACCCAAGTTCGAACTTCAAAAATAAAATTAATATAAAAAGGATCCTTTTTTCCATTTACGGAACCTTATGCGGTCAAACTGCGGTTCAACTTGAATGACTTTTAGCCGGACAATAAGCAGTTTAAAGGACAAGACCAGTAACCAATGGTTGGTATTGGGGATTTTGCTGGTGTCTTTTAATTTACGGCCATCCATTACAGCTGTTGGACCCCTTATCCCCTTTATCAGGGATGAAATGTCGTTATCCAATGGAATGGCGGGATTTCTTACTACCCTACCTTTGCTTAGCTTCGCTGTTTTCTCTCTTTTCTCAGCCGCTATCGGAGACTACTTTGGCAAGGCCAAAGCCATATTTCTTGGCTTACTCGTCCTTGGTATCGGCTCTATGTTGAGAGTATCGGGAGGCCCAATTGTTCTTTTTATTGGCACTGCGCTTACAGGCATTGGAATAGTCATCTGCAATGTATTGCTTATTCCTCTGGTAAAAGCCCGAATGCCTTCCAAAACCGGAGCAGTAACAGGCCTGTACAGTACGGGTATGTCACTAATGGCTGCCATCGCAACGGCATTCAGTGTCCCCATGGCCATTGACCTTGGCTGGGGATGGAGAGGCTCCCTACTTTTTTGGACCTTTTTGCTTTTCGCAGCCCTTATTGTCTGGTGGCCACAGCTAAAACTTAGTCCGAAACCGAAGGTAAAACCAGAAAAAACCGGAAAATCAGTTTGGCGCTCCAGACTGGCCTGGCAAGTGACCATGTTTATGGGCATCCAGTCCTTTTTATTTTTCACCCTTGTCACCTGGCTTCCTGACATGATGATCGATAGAGGCTTGTCTCCCGTTGAGGCTGGCTTAACAGCATCCTTGATGCAGGTGGTGGGTTTGACTGGCACCTTTGTTGCGCCATTCATTGCTGTCAGGTACCAGCACCAATCATTTTTTAATATGTCAATAGGCATCCTTTATATTGTAGGTTTTACCAGTTTGTTTATCCCGATCCTTTGGTTAAACATATTTAGCATTGGACTTGTAGGCCTTGGAATGGGTGCAAGCATAAGCCTTGCCTATACACTTATCACGCTTCGAACCAAGGGTGACAATTATACTTCAGCCTTGTCCGGCATGGCGCAATCTGCAGGCTATTTTCTGGCTGCTTTTGGCCCCATGTTATTTGGTGTTGCTTTTGATATTTGGCAGGATTGGGACCTATTGATTTACCTCATGATTTTGGCCTCCTGCATGTTTACTTATTTTGGCTATTTTGCGGGCAAAAATAAAACAATTTAGGCCTGAATTATTAAACCAATTGGATTAATCCAATAGCCCTTAAAACAATGAAGGTCAAGCTATTTGACACCTTTAAACAGCCCTCAACCCACCAATGTGATCAGCAATTACTATAAGTCTCTAAAAAGACTTCATTAGTTTGGGAAATGCCTATTGTATATTTTGGGAGAAATGATAAAAATTGGTTTTGTTTGCCTACTTTTGCAAATTGTAACCAAATATTAATCTCATGCAGGAATTTTTTGAATCTATTGGCATCAATGCCCCAGTATTTGATTACTTAGTGATGCCACTTTTAATCTTTTTTGCCCGAGTAGTCGATGTTTCTATAAACACCCTTAGGATTATGTTTGTCCTAAATGGCAAAAAGACTATCGCTCCTATACTCGGCTTTTTTGAAGCGCTTATCTGGTTATTGGCCATAGGACAGATTTTCCAAAACATCAGCAATCCCATGTCGTATATCGCCTATGCTGGTGGATTTGCCATGGGAAATTATGTAGGCATGGTAATAGAGGAACAACTTGCCTTAGGTCGAGTGCTTGTTAGGGTAATTACCCCTGAGCCTTTGCCAGAGCTCGTAGAATACATGAAAGAAAAAGGTTATCGATTTACTTCTGTAGGTGCAGAAGGACGATATGGGAAGGTAATTTTAATGTTTACGGTCATTAAAAGGGAGATGCTTAAAAGCTTTATTAGCAAACTAAAAGAAAGTCACGAAAAGGCTTTCTATACCATTGAGAGTGTGAAGCGTATTTCAGAGGACGACTTGAACCTTATGGAAGAAAAGCCAAGATTCGCATCCCGACTAAAAAGTATGATAAGAAAGTAATCGATCTCTTTACTCCTCAAATTTCACTTCTCCAAGGTTCCGCATATTTCTTAATATCCAACTTTGCCGGTTGCGAATGTAAGCAGTTGGTTTATCTGGCCTCCATCTCAGTGGGTTTGGAAGAACTGCTGCGATCAAAGCGGCCTCTTGTCGATTCAAGTCTGAAGCTGGCTTTTTAAAATAATATTGAGCAGCTGCCTCTGCGCCATAGATCCCGTCCCCCATTTCTATCACATTCAGGTACACTTCGAGTATCCTTTCTTTGCCCCACAAAAATTCAATTAAAACGGTGAAATAGGCTTCTAAACCTTTTCTGACAAAATTTCTTCCAGGCCATAGAAATACATTCTTGGCGGTTTGGTTGGAAATGGTACTTCCCCCCTTTAATTGCTTCCCAGACTTATTCCCCTTAAAGGCACTTTCTATGGCTTCCCAATCAAAACCTCCATGGCTTAAAAATTTTTGGTCTTCTGAAGCTATTACCGCCAGGTATAAGTGAGGGGATATGTTTTCAATAGGCTCCCAATCCTTCTTTAATACCAGGTCCTTTTCTTCGGAAAAAACCTGTTCTACCGTTCTTATCCCCATCAAAGGGGTGAAATAAACTGGAAAAACACTTAGGACTACCACCAGCACTATGGATGCTACAAATAGAGCAAGGAACACCTTGCCTACCCATGAAATAATTTTCTTCAATGAATGTGTCTTTAAAAATTCAACCCGAAATTACTCAAAAAATTTCTCCCGGATACCTCTAAAGTGAAATCTATATATTCCCGAAAAAAGCTACCCAATTGAGTGTTGAAATCACTTCGAAGTAAAATTAAGAATCCTTTTAGGCCAAAACTAAAGTGCTCCTGGCCTAATATCTCCCCAACTGAATTCTTGTAATTTCAACACTCTTTTAAAGCTTTGATTTAAGCCATCAAAATGTCGTTGCTGACTTATTCAAAACTGCTCAATCCTCATCCGGATATTGAGACAAGTCCAACACTTCATCATCCAGGTAATGAGGATACATTTTCTTGTGTATCTTTTTCACTTCCTCTGTAATTGATGTTCTAAAGCCTTCAATGTTCGTCCCATTCTCAGCAGCCATAAATACAGGGTTGATCGCTAATTTTTTGGCATAACTTTCTTCAAGCTTGTCAAAATCAATAAAATTAGCCTGCTCCACTTCAAATTCGGACATCTCCATAAGCTTTTCTTCAGAAGGCATTTTAGGAGCGATGTCAATTTTATTAAATACCATGATCACAGGTTTATCACCTGCACCCATTTCACTAAGTGTTTGGTTGACCACCGTAATCTGATCTTCAAACCCTGGATGGGCAATGTCTACCACATGAACCAAAAGATCAGCCTCCTCTATTTCAGAAAGGGTAGACTTAAAAGATTCAATAAGGTGGGTAGGGAGTTTTCTAATAAAACCTACCGTATCAGAAATCAAAAAGGGAATGTTTTCCAGCACAACCTTTCTAACAGTAGAATCTACCGTCGCAAAGAGTTTGTTTTCTGCTAAGATGTTCTCTTTTGTCAATAGGTTCATCAGTGTACTTTTACCCACATTGGTATAGCCAACCAATGCAACCCGTACAATGCCTTCCCTACTTTTCCTCTGGGTTTGTCCCTGTTGCTCAATTTTCTTGAGTTTCTCCTTAAGGATGTCTATTTTTCTTCTGATATCTCGCTTATCCGTTTCTATTTCTTTTTCACCAGCTCCACCACGAGTAGCAGTACCCCCTCTTTGACGTTCCAAGTGGGTCCACATTCTGGTAAGCCTAGGAAGTAGGTATTGAAACCTTGCCAATTCCACCTGCGTTTTTGCCTGGGCGGATTGGGCCCTGTTTAGGAAAATATCCAATATTAACATGGATCGATCGTAAACTTTAATCTTCAATTCGTTCTCCAAAACCTTCACTTGAGAAGGACTAAGGTCTTCATCAAAGATCACCATATCGACTTCAAAATGTTCGATATAAGCCCTTATATCCTCAAGTTTACCTGATCCTACAAAAGTTCTTGTGTCTGGTTTATCCATACCTTGGGTAAACCTATGAACAGCTTTCGCTCCCAATGTTTCTGTAAGAAACGCCAGCTCATCCAAGTGTTCATGCACCAACACTTCCGTCTCATTTTGGTGGATAAGTGCCACCAAAACAGCTGTCTCTTCTTTTGGAGAGTTGTCTATTAATTTTGCTAATTTTCTACTGTGTTTACTCATTCAGAAAGTTTAATTCAAGCATTTATAACGGATTACTATCCCAATAAATTCACTATCAGTCAAATTATATGCCACTATTCCGCGGACTTCCTCCATTAAAATTGCTTATTGTTTGCATCTTTAAACCGTAACTTTAAAAATTCGTTTTAAATTTATATATCTTCATACGATATTTAGCAAATTACACCATTTTTAAAGAAATTAATCCAAAGGTATGGAAATCAGGGAAACGCCAATTAAAGATGTATATGAAATCTACCCAAAAGTATTTAAAGATGCAAGGGGTTATTTTTTGGAAAGTTACCGGGAGGATTATTTTAAACAAAAGGGTTTAAATACCTCTTGGGTACAAGACAATCAATCTTATTCAGAAGCGGGTATTGTAAGGGGACTTCATTTCCAGAGTGGGGATCATGCGCAAGCCAAGCTTGTCAGGGTTATAAGTGGCAAGGTTTTGGATGTTTGTGTTGATCTAAGAAAAGGGTCAGCTACCTATGGCAAATTCCATTCAGTCGTATTAGATGAAAAGCTTCAAAATATGCTTTATGTCCCTACTGGATTTGCGCATGGCTTTGCAGTTTGGGAAGAAGCCGTATTTACTTATAAATGTTCAAACCTTTACAATAAAGAAAGTGAAGGTGGAATTATTTGGAATGATAATGAGTTAAACATTGATTGGGGAGTGGATGAACCACTTCTGTCTGAAAAAGACCAGCTTTGGCCTGACCTCAAAAAATTCACCGAAACAAGTAAAGGAGGACTTTAATGTCTATCATTAAATTATTCAGAAAACTAAAGAATTCACCACGAGATCAGCACCTGGACCTGAGTTGGGTAGGTACTGACATGCACAGCCATTTGATTCCGGGCATAGATGATGGCTCACAAAAAATGGAAGAGTCCATTGCTTTAATTACCAGGCTATCCGGCTATGGATTTAAGAAGCTTATCATTACCCCGCATATCATGAGTGAGTTTTTCAAAAACACACCAGAAATCATAAATGCCGGTTTAGAGAAACTTAAATTAGCGGTGAAAGAGGCTGGAATTGACATCGAATTGGCTGCTGCGGCAGAATATTACCTCGATGAAATTTTCTATGAAAAAGTGGAAAATAATGAACCAATTCTTTCATTTGGCACCAATAAAATGGTACTTGTGGAAACAGGATTTATGAGCAAGCCTCACATTCTTTTGGAAACATTTTTCAAAATGGAAATGTTAGGTTACCAGCCTGTATTTGCTCACCCGGAAAGGTACATGTACTTGCATCAGGAACCTGAAACATTGGATGCGCTGATTGATAGGAACATTCCTTTTCAGCTTAATTTGCTATCTCTGACTGGTTACTATTCCAAAGGAGTCAAAAAGTTTGCTGAAAAATTAATCGATAGGAATTTGGTGAAATTGGTGGGTACTGATTGTCACAATGAAAAGTACCTTGATGCCATGGAAAAATTACCCCATAGTAAATACTTTGACAAATTGCAGGAATTGGATTTGTGGAATAAAAATTTATAACAAAAACCTGTAAGCGTTATTGCGTGTGAAAAAAATATTGATTACCGGCATTACCGGACTTTTGGGAAGCTATTTGGCGAAAAGCTATGATGGTAAAGCAATTATATCTGGCCTCAAAAGATCAAATAGCAGCACAGCTCTTCTTGGAAATCTGTCTTCTCAAATCAAATGGTATGAAGGAGAAATCACAGATGTAGAGTTGCTTATAGAAGCATGTAAAGAGCAAGACATGGTTATTCATGCTGCCGGCATGGTGTCCTTTGATGAGTCTAAAAAGGAAGCATTGCTCAATACCAATACACATGGAACCGCCTGTCTGGTCAATGCCATGTTGTCTTCAAATTGTAAAAACCTGGTATTTATTAGTTCTGTAGCTGCACTCGGGCGTGACGCAATACCCCTTATCAATGAATCTCAGAAATGGGTCAATTCAACGCTTAATACCCCATACGCCATATCCAAACATCTTGCCGAACTTGAAGCTTGGCGAGGTGCACAGGAAGGTCTCGAAGTAATGGTTTTTAATCCCTCTATCCTCTTGGCCAAAGTAGGTGACGAAAGAAGCAGTAGCCAGATTTACAGGTATGTTTTAGAAGGCAATAGTTATTATCCAATAGGGGATATTAATTATATAGACATTAGGGATGCAGTTTCGCTTATATTGACTACAATAGCGTCAGAATCATGGGGAAACCGTTACATCATAAGTAAGGAAGCCATTTCATACGAAAAATTCTTTAAAGAAATGGCAAGTGAATTTAAATTAAAACCACCCAAAAGACCGTTAAATAACTGGATGGCCAAAATGGTCGTCAATTGGTCTATGTTTTACAATTATTTTGCTAAAAATAAAATACCTGTTACCCGGCAAACAATACAATCAGCACAGACCAAAATCAGATATGACAACACTAAAATTAACGAATTAACACAGTATACCTATACGCCTTTAAGGGACACATTTAAATGGGCCAAGTCGATAAATTAAAATAATAGAATGCCCAGTTAAATAACCTTAAAAACTTAAGTGGATAACACTTCAAAAAGAAAATATTTGGTATCTTAAGTTTAATATATAGATCAAACCTATGACAGGAGATTTTGATAATCAATCAGATCAAGAGAAAGAATTGGTTAAGAGGTTTGAAAACTCACTTAGCGCAAATCTTGACTTGTTCTTCGGAGAGGAAGAATTAGAAGATATCATTAGATATTATCATGAACATTTTAAATATAGAAAGGCATTAAAGGCTAGCCAGTTGGCGATATCCAGGTTTCCTTTTTCTATAGAAATCAAATTATTGATGGCTCAATCTTTGATTTTTTTAGATGATGTGGAAGAAGGGTTGGAAATTCTCGAAAACCTAAACAATATTTCTCCTAACAATGAAGACATCATATTGACACTGGCCAATGCCATGTCTATACTTGATCAAAATACTGATGCTATTCAGTTACTTCATGGTTTTATGCCATTGGCAGAAGACAAAGCAGAGGTCTATTATCTTTTAGGTAATTTTTATAGAATCGAAAATAAAAATAAAGAGGCAATAAATTGCCTTAAGGAAGCTGTAAAGCTCAAAATTAATCATGAGGATGCATTGTTCCAGTTGGCCATGTTGACCGACGAAGAAGGTTCCTTCGATGAAATTTTGGATTTCTATCAAGAATTTATTGACCATGACCCTTATAACGCCAACGCTTGGTACAATTTAGGTGTAGTTCATAACCGCTTGGGGAATTTCGAGGATGCTATTCAGGCCTACGAATACACGATTCTGATAGACGACACTTTTGCTTCTGCGTATTTTAATTTGGGCAATGCTCTTATGAATACAAACCAGTATGAAAAAGCTTTGGAGGCCTATCAAAACACTATAAATTGTGAGGGAAGCAATGCTGAAAATTGTTGCTACCTGGCCGCTTCTTATGAAAAGCTGGACCAAATTGACATGGCTTTCAAGTATTTCAAAAAATCAGCAAAGTTAGACTCAGAATATGACGATGCATGGTTTGGATTAGGGATGTGCATGATCAAAAAGAAAAAATATTTTGAGGCCATTCATTATTTTAAAAAAGCAATAAAGCTTACGGCAGAAAATGCCACCTATTGGGTGGGGCTGGCAGACGCGGAATATGAATTGGGAAATCTACAATCAAGCTCCGAAGCCTATGAAGAAGCCATTAATCTGGAACCAGGCATTTTAGAAACTTACATCAACCTTTCTTTGATATACTTTGACCAGAACCGGTTTGAAGAAGCAGAAGATGTAATAAAGGAAGGATTGGAAGAATTGCCTGAAGAAGCATCCCTGTATTATCGACTGGTAGTATACATGATTAAGACAGGTAAATACAAAGAAGCCTTTTCAATTTTGGAAAATGCATTAACTTTGGACTTTGAAAAACACATTCTCCTTTATGAGTTGATGCCAGAACTGGAACAACAAAAGGCAATTTACAAAATAATTAACCAGTATAGAGAGGGTTTGAAAGAATAAAAAACTCTCATTTAGCTATTATATCAAAATTTTATTGAATGAATTACATCCTAAAAAGCATCCCATTCAGAACACAAAAGCCTAGAAATACCGGATATACCATGGCGATGGATAAGGGTTTAAGTCTAAGAGAGGTGGAAGATTTTCTAGAGTCTAACGGAGATCACGTAGATATCGTAAAATTAGGATGGGCCACTTCCTATGTCACTAGCAAACTCAAAGAAAAGATTGACATCTACCGCTCTGCAGGAATACCTGTTTACTTCGGTGGAACATTGTTTGAAGCCTTTATAGTCAGGAATCAATTTGAGGATTACAGACGTCTTTTGGATAAATACAAACTTTCATTTGTAGAGGTATCTGATGGCTCCATTACATTAGACCACGACGAGAAATGTGAATATATTAGTACCCTTGCAAAAGACATTACGGTGCTTTCAGAAGTAGGTTCTAAAGATGCCGCCAAAATCATTCCTCCTTACAAGTGGATTGATCAAATGCAAAAAGAATTAAATGCTGGTGCATGGAAAGTAATCGGTGAGGCCAGAGAAGGCGGTACTGTGGGTCTTTTTAGGGATTCAGGTGAAGTAAGACAAGGACTTGTAGAGGAAATTCTGACCCAGATTCCGGAAGAAAAAATCATTTGGGAAGCTCCACAAAAGGAACAACAGGTCTGGTTTATCAAACTATTAGGGACAAATGTCAACCTGGGAAATATCGCACCCAATGAAATCATTCCTTTGGAAACATTAAGGCTTGGACTAAGAGGAGATACTTTCGATTTCTTTTTAGATAAATAAATTTCGCATCTCTTTATTAAAAGGTCCAACCAATGAATAAGTTTAGTGAGAAGGCAATGCTTTTCTTGAAAGGCATGGGCATGGGAAGTGCTGACATTGTTCCGGGAGTATCAGGTGGGTCTATTGCCCTGATAACTAAAATCTATGAAGAGCTTCTGGCGAGCATCAATTCATTTGACCTGGCGGCGCTAAAACTTCTCGCAAAGTTTGATATTGTTGCTTTCTGGAAACATGTAAATGCAGGCTTCTTGCTTACCTTGTTTCTAGGAATCCTTACAAGTATTTTCGCGTTCTCAAAAGCCATAACGTTCTTTATTGAAAAATATCCTATACCCTTATGGTCTTTCTTCTGCGGATTAATACTTATTAGTTCCATCATCATTCTGCGGGACATCAAACGCTGGAATATTATGGCTTTGATCCTATTTCCGGTAGGTGTGGGCATTGCTTATTTTATCACAGAGCTGCCCATGATCTCATCTCCAAACAACATTTGGTTTACTTTCCTTTCCGGAGCCATCGCCATATGTGCCATGATCCTGCCAGGAATATCAGGTAGTTTCTTGTTGCTTATTCTAGGCAAATACGAGTATATTCTCAATGCTGTCAATGAAAAAGACTTCGCCGTTTTGGCTATTTTTGCCTTGGGCTGTATTACAGGCTTGCTCCTGTTCAGCAGATTGATTTCCTGGTTTTTGAAAAACTACCACGCCCTTACTTTGTCTTTCTTGTCAGGTTTCATGATTGGTTCCATCAATAAGATATGGCCTTGGAAAAAGATACTCAGCTATAGGATGTCAAGTTCTGGTGACCAAAAGCCCTTTTTGACAGAAAATATTTTACCACATGTTTACCTTACCGAGACAGGCCAGGAACCTGCTTTTTTGATCGCCATTATGGCATTCTTAATTGGCGTAATCCTTGTAGTAGGGCTTGAAAGATTGGCATATAATTTCAGGAAAGAATGAGAAAATTCGGCTTAATAGGTTACCCGCTTACCCATTCCTTTTCAAAAAAATATTTTTCAGATAAATTTACCCGCGAAGGGAAGCCAGATTGTCATTACGACCTGTATGAAATCGCCAATATCAACGCTTTACCTGAAATTATCGCCTCACAAAAAGAGTTGATAGGCCTCAATGTAACCATTCCCTATAAAGAGCAGGTGCTTCCTTATTTGGACAACCTGGATCCCGCCTGTAAGGCGATTGGCGCGGTGAATTGTATCAAACTGACGACCGATGGCCTGGTCGGCTATAATACGGACTATTATGGCTTTAAAACCTCATTGACCAATTGGCTGGGAGCAGCAAGGCCACAAGCGTTAATTCTGGGTACAGGAGGTGCTTCAAAAGCCGTTTGCCAGGCATTAAATGACCTGGAAATTCCTTACTTAAAAGTTTCCCGAAATCCTGATCCTTCAGCCAAGGACATTATCAGTTACGATACAATAAAAGCGTCTCCTGATTACCTATCCAATTATCCGCTTATCATAAACACTACTCCGTTGGGTACTTTCCCCAATATTGAAGCAATGCCTGACCTGCCTGTATCAAAACTAAGTAAAGGCAATTGGTATTATGATCTGGTCTACAACCCTACAGAGACGGCCATGATGACTGCTGCCGCAAAGATGGGTGCAAAAACAAAAAATGGAATAGAAATGCTCCACTTACAGGCAGAGGCTGCCTGGGAAATCTGGAACAAATAATATAAAATACGAGGAGTCTTCCCTTATGGAAACCTTCAAATTGAACAAAAAATAACCCCACAGGCATTGCCCGTGGGGTTATTTTTTAATACTATTCTATCCACTCGCTCAAGAGGGATCCAAAATATTTTTTATCCTTTCCAAACTGTCTTCCAGATGGATTTTACTCATGGTGTCTGAAGTTCCAGGAAGTGCTCGGGTTATTTCTCCTTGAATTACGTTTAAAGAAGCTCTTGCCACTGAACGGATATCCGACTGAGATGCATTTATCAAGGAAGCTGATCTTCCGCTGGCATCTTTTGTCATTAGCTCTTCCAGTTTCTCTATATGCGCTCGCTGTAGACTCCTTCTGTTAACATCAATGGCCTCACCTGTGGTAAGCTCTACCCAAATCCCTTTTCTTAGATCAGTCATCAGTTGCAACAAGCTATACGCTTCAGAACCGTTAAAGGCTTGATTTTCGATCACCCTTCCTAATCTTCCCCAATCCAAAATCGCATTCAAAGTACCTACTTGAATTTTCCTGATCCTGTCCAGGACCCCAAAATCTTGAATTTTGTTGGTAATATTGTTGTCTATCAGCCAATCCTGCGTCGTAAAAAGCTCCTTTTGGATAAATTCCATGGCTTCCTTCTGCTTGTCTTTGTCTACATGGGTATAAACATCTTCCTTTTGACCGATCGCTTTATAAACCTCATATACGCCTCCAATATTGGTCTTTACATGCCCCATGTACCGGTTGTATTGGGTTAAAACTTGTACATATAGCTCACTAAGGTCCTCATAATCCTTGTAGGGCTTGTCCAATCCACCGGTCCATTCGATTAGGTTTGGAAGGATACGTTTTAGGTTTTGGATGCCATAAGCTGAGGCCTTCATTGCATCATCTCCTAAATCTTCGCTTTGCCCACTAGGGTCATAAGTATTGCCCTGTCTGCCGTAGCGGTAGATAGGGTCTCCATTCTTGGCAACTATCCAGGAATCTAAAATCGCCTGCTCATCTTCCGGCGTTTCGGCTTCAAGTATTGGCCTATATCCCCAGGAAATAGCAAATTTATCATAAAGGCCTACCTCAGGAAACAAGTGAACACCTTTGTCTTCTGGCTGGGCAATATAGTTAAAACGTGCATAATCCATAAGAGATGGAGCGGTACCATACTTTGCTGTGAAAGTGGCTGAACGCAAAGAATCCACAGGGTAAGCAAAGGAAGATGCAAAGTTATGCGGCAAACCAAGGGTATGTCCCACTTCATGTGAAGAAACAAAACGGATCAACCTTCCCATAACTTCATCTTCAAACTGCATCAATCTTGACTCCGGATTGATTGCTGCCGTTTGTACAAAAAACCAATTGCGCAACAGGTTCATTACATTGTGGTACCAACCAATATCAGATTCTATAATTTCTCCAGAACGTGGATCTGATACGTGAGGGCCATAAGCATTCTGAATATTGGAAGCAAAATACCTGATCACCGAATACCTGGCATCTTCTGGATTCCAATCCGGATCCTCCTCCGGACTTGGGGCTTCCTTCGCTGTGATGGCATTTTTAAATCCAGCTTCTTCAAAAGCTGCATTCCAATCCTCCACCCCTGCTATGAGGTAAGGCACCCATTGTGATGGTGTAGCAGGATCTATATAATAAACGATTTGTTTTTTGGGTTCTACCAATTCACCTGCCTTGAATTTCTCCAGGTCTTCTTCCTTTACCTCTAGCCTCCAGCGGTCAAGGTAGACCCTTTTACTTGCTTTATGCGCATCCAACCCATAGTCTGTTACCCTGGTAGTGAACCAACCAATTCTACGGTCTGCCAGCCTTTGCTTCATAGGCTCTTCAGGCAGCAATACCATGCTGCTGTTCATCTCTATGGTAATAAGCCCTGTAGCACTATTAGAGGGCGCTTCAGACGCGGCATAGGTCAACACATACCTTGCCTCAATATTGGTCGGGTAAGGGCTAATCCTTTCTATATAAGACCTGTCGGTATCCAAACGGCTTACCTTATACCCTTTTCTTCGCCTTTGTTGCAAGCCCAAGGCCTGTACGTCCTTAGAAAAAAGGTCAGATACTTCTATCAACCAACCTTTGCCATCCTTGCCTTTGGCTTCAATGTCAAACCGGTACAAGATAGGTTCCAAATTGGAGTTTTTTACAGCCTGATAGATTGGAAGCGAATCTGCGGCAGTATTGGCATAGGAAACCACTTTTAGCAATATGTTCTTGTCCTTCTTTTCCCACCGAAGCAGCTGTGTATTGGTGCGCTCTCCACCATAACCTATACCATTGGCTGTTTTGGCGATAGTGGTAACCATGAGCATTTCCTTTCCTAGCATTGCTTCAGGAATTTCATAATAGTATTTTTCATCTACCTTGTGAACGGTAAAAAGACCCGGCTTGGTTTGGGTGCTGTCTTTGATAATATCCTCATAGGATTTCAATCCATCCTTGTTCTTCACCGGCTTTTTTTCCGGAACCTTGACTTCTTGCTCATCCTTTTTTTTCTTACTTCGCTGAGCTTCTGCCAAATCCGGAGAAATTAGATTCAGGCTAAAACTTACTAACAGCAAAATCAAAAAGCTTGCTTTTGACTTTAACATAGGGGTTCAATTAATTAAGTTAGGAATACATAGAGAACCAAAATTAAAATTTTAATTCGTAAACTTGGTAAAAGCCAGCGCCTAAATCAAATTGGACACGAACCATTGCAAGTTCAAGTTGTTAATAAAATACATGGATGATAATCAAATTACAATCATTGGAGGAGGGCTTTCCGGCCTTATTTCTGCCTATCTCTTGGCAAAGGAGGGCAAAAGTGTTCTTGTAATCGAAAAAAAAAGTTATCCTTTTCACAGGGTCTGTGGAGAATACATTTCCAATGAAGTCAGGGAGTTTTTAATTCAAAAGGATTTATTTCCATTCACCTTTGAACCCGCAGAAATCAATACTTTCAGGCTTAGTGCCGTCAATGGAGTCATGGCTGAAGTCCCATTGGGATTGGGTGGATTTGGAATCAGCCGGTACAACCTCGATCATTTTTTATACCAAAAATGTCAAAAAGTCGGGGTAAAGTTTCTTTTGAAAACCCAGGCGGCAACAGTTGATTACAAGTCAGACCAGAAGCTATTTGAAGTGAGCACCAATGAAGGGCACTTACTGACTTCCCCAATCGTGCTTGCCGCTTATGGGAAAAGATCCAAAATAGACAAGTACCTTAACCGAAGTTACCTAAAGCACCGAAGTCCTTATGTGGGCATCAAATACCATATTAAAATAGCCTATGAAGAAAATATGGTGGCGCTTCACAATTATGATGGTGGCTACCTTGGGATCAATAAAATCGAGAATGGCCAGTTTAACCTCTGCTACTTGGGAAGTAGAGAACAATTAAAGACAGCAGGGAATATCCAAAGCATGGAAAAGCAATATTTATTTAAAAATCCTCATATAAAAGAAATATATAGTAAGGCAGAATTTTTATGGGAAAGGCCTGAGGTAATCAATGAGATCAGTTTCGCCACCAAATCTCCTGTAGAAAACCAAGTCCTTATGATTGGAGACGCAGCCGGTATGATTACACCTTTGTGCGGCAATGGAATGGCAATCGCTATTCATACAGGAAAACTGGCAGCTGATGCCATTCTCCAGCATAGGAAATTAGAAATGATTCAAAAAGAATACACAAAAGACTGGAACCAGTATTTTTACAGCCGGTTGCGAACTGGAAGAGCCGTGCAAAGGCTATTCGGCGCACCTTTTGTTTCAAACCTTGCTGTGAATGTGATCAAAAAATCTCCTTATCTGGCAAAAAAACTCATTCTTCAAACCCATGGAAACCCTATAAAATAAAAAGGCTCCCAAGTTTAAGCCAGGGAGCCTTTTCAATAAAATTTGAATACGAAAGGTTATTTCTATTCTTTGAAATATCAAAAACGAATAGCTACACCAGCCATAAAGCTGGTTCCTGCCATTGGGTAATAATAGTTTTCTGCCACACGCTCCATGCCCTGTCCTTCGCTGGAAGGAACGAAATAACCAAAAGTGTATCCGTTTGGCTCATAGAGGTTATTGAATAAATTATTAACCTTGCCGGAAAACACCATTTCTTTTACAAACCCTGGTTTCCAGGAATAAACAAATCTCAAGTCAGAAGTCCAGTAAGCATCCAGGCTCCTTGCTTCTTGTTGCGCATTGTCCAAAAATTGTTGGCCTACATACTTGTTGAGCAAACTGACTTCCAGGTTTTTTATTGGCCTGAAGTCTATAATGGCACTAGCTACAATGTCAGGAGAAAAAGCAATGTCTGTATTGGTATAAATAATGCTTTCCTGCCCTGTAAAATCCCAGTTCTCGTCATACACATCGCTGTACTCAGTATAGGTATCGATCTTGTTTTGACTAAAAGCGATGTTGCCTCCGAGCGTCCAAAGAGGGGAGAGCACTACCGCACCGTCAAGTTCTATTCCTGCCCGATAACTACTGGCAACATTTTCCCGGATATAAGCCCCTACATCATTCAATTGGCCAGTAAGCACCAATTGATCCTTATAGCCCAAATAGTACAGATTCGCATTGTACTGGTATTTGGAGGTCTTTACCCTAATTCCCGCCTCTACATTATTTAGTCTCTCAGGTCTTGGGATCTCTGATATTGGAGAATCTGTGAAATCACTCCTTACAGGCTCCCTGTTGGCAACCGCATAAGAAGCGTATAGGGTTTTTCCAGTACCCGTTTCATAGGACAAGCCAAGTTTAGGGTTGAAGAAAGTGTAGGATTGATTGCCACTAACGTTTCTTTGATCGCTATTCTTACCATCAAAAGAATAGTCAATCCCTCTTACTTGCATGTCTGCAAACAAGTACAATCTTTCCTTTACCTCATAGGTGGCTTTTAGGTACACGTTCCTATCATCCTTTACAGCCACATTGTTGTAATATTGGTCTCTAATATTGATATCCCCAGTGTTTCCCATCCAGATGATTTCACCGAAGTGGTCTCCATCATATCGGTTGGCGCCACCACCCAGGATAGCGTCTAATCTTCCGTTGGTTGAAACGTAATTCAGGGAAAATACAGCCCCATAAAAGTCATTGTCCAACCATCTTCTTCGAATAATATCGGTACTGGTAATTACCTGATCACCTATTTCAATTGGGTCAAAACCATAATCCTCCAGGTCATCATCTCCCTTAAATTGTTCATAGTATCCTTGTCCGGCAGTATAATGCAAAGCAAAATTAGCTTTCAGATTATCCGCCCATGTTCCAGCATAGATAAACTGGTAATGGTTTTGTTGGTAATTGTCGGTCTCATTTTCATAGGTATAGCCATTGAAAGTCCGATCGGTTTCAAGTAGATTTTCGGGCACTCCATTCCAGGCCTGGTAAGTTTGTTCTGCCCCAGCAAAGATATTTACCTTAAACACATGATTGTCCCCATAATAGCCTCCGGATACAAAGTAAGATTTCAGGTCAGAAAAAGCCCTGTCTATGTACCCATCAGAAGTGACTTGAGAAAGACGGGCGTCCACTGCCCATTTGTCATTGATCAATCCTGTACCGGCTTTGATGGTATGCTTCCGGGTATTAAAGGAGCCATAGGAATTGTCCGTTTCTGCGTAAGCTTCTTCCTTTTTGGTGTCGGTCTGAATATTAAGGCTGGCCCCAAAAGTAGCTGCACCATTGGTGGAAGTACCTACCCCACGTTGAATTTGAATGTTATCCACTGAGGAGGCAAAGTCGGGCATATTCACCCAAAAGACACCATGAGATTCGGCATCATTAAGCGGTATTCCATTGACGGTGACATTGATCCTGGTTTGATCTGTTCCCCGGATCCGCATACCCGTGTAGCCTACGCCTGTTCCTGCATCAGAATGCGTAACAATGGATGGGGTATAATTTAGCAGAAGAGGCAAGTCCTGCCCCAGATTGTCTTTCCCAATGGTTTCCTTACTAATCACTTGAAAGGTAGTGGGAGTAGTCTCCGATGCTCTTGTTCCTGAAACAATAAATTCTTCAGTGGTAAGGGTGGTTGAGTTTAAGACAATTAGTAGATCTTCTCGTTGAGGAAGTGGGATATTTACCGTTTTGGTGGTATAGCCTACAAAAGAAATGCGTAATGTTGCCGCTTTCTGGTTCAGATTATTTATCTGAAAGGCTCCATTTTGATCACTTACAGCACCTTTCTGGGTACCTTCCAAATACACGGTAGCACCTGGAAGAGGTAAGTCATTTTCAGCATCCTTTATAATTCCCCGGATGCTATTTTGGGCAATAGACAATTGACACAGCAATAAAAATATTGCTGAAAAACAAATACGAATCATGTTAATAAATTATTCTGGTTAAACATAGCAGAAATGAGGGGACAATTCTACTTTAGTTGTTTACCCAATAGCATTACGTACGATTAGCTATTTCACATTTCCCTTCGCCGGCATTATCCGGATCAGGTGATATGGGTATGATCTCAGCCCGTTATATTAAGGCACCCCTAATGATCTTGCCACAAATGTAGCTGGTATTATTTAAAATGACAAACTTTCACCTTATGCTCAGGCGTTCCCCAATCCCTTCAAATGGCGGAAATGGGAAATAAAAGCCCTTCTCAATTGTTGATGTTCAAGGTATTGAATATTGTAATCCTTGCAGGTTTGTTTGATGATTTTACTCAAAGCAGGATAATGAATATGCGAGACTTTAGGAAACAGGTGGTGCTCTATTTGAAAATTTAAGCCTCCCAAAAACCAAGTAAGTGTTTTGTAGCCAGTAGCAAAATTGGCAGTCGTTCTTATCTGATGAATCATCCATTCGTCTTCCAGACAATTGGACGCAGGCTCAGGAACAGGGAAGGCAGTTTCTTCCAGGCTGTGTGCCAATTGGAAAACAAGTGTCAGCACAAGCCCTGCAAATAGGCCATACACAAGAAAACCTACTAACCATGGGCCCCATCCAACCATGTAAATGGGTATGGCTACAAAAAGAACCAAATGAAGCGCCTTGAAACCCCAAAAACTGATATGATCAGACAGTTTCATTTTTTGAATAGGCACGATTCCTACCTTTCCGGTAACATACTTTTTATAATCTGTGAAAAATACCCAATAGAGATACAATAGGGAATAGGTGAAAATAAAATAATAGTGTTGAAATTGGTGTATTTTGAATTTCTTTTGACTTGGAGAAAGGCGCAAAAATGGCCTGGCGTTCAGGTCATCATCTACGCCATCTACGTTGGTAAAAGAGTGGTGAACAACATTGTGTTTGGTCTTCCACATGAAAACATTCGCCCCCAGAAAATTAATGGACATCCCTGCCAGGGTATTGACCCAAGGCCGGTCACTAAAACTACCATGCGCGCCATCATGCATTACATTAAAGCCTATAAAAGCAGTTAATGCGCCCAAAACTAAGCATTCAAACAATCCTAAAATCCAATGAGGGGTAAAAAACACAAGGTGGATGTATAACAATACAAATGCCGCCACAATGATTCCTGCTTTTATAAATAGTTGGGAATTTCCTGAACGAGCAATATTTTGAGCTTTAAAATATTCGCTCACCCTTAATTTCACAACTTGATTGAAATTGATTTTAGGTCTGGAGAATTTTGGCGTCGCCATATATTGATTATAGGTAAATGATTTAGGATAATACTACTTGGCTTAAGCAAATTAGAGAAAAAAGATTGGGGGTGTATACTTTAAAGGTACCACATTAATCTGACATTTTCAATTCAAAAGATAGGCTATTGATCAAATGCATCATGTCTGTTTTGATATATTCAATGATAGGAGCCAAAGAGTCGTTCTTAACCGCTGTCTGAAAATACAACGCTCCTCTAAGAAAATGTTGTGTTGAATCTGTAACAAAAAATTGAAATTGGGTGGGCACATCTCCGGTCAATTCAGAGACGAAACCAGTGTAGCCCTTGGGTGTTAGTAACACGGCTTCATCGATACCATAAGCCTTCACCTGATGCTTAAAAGTAAGACTCATCGCATCATTTAAATAGGTCTTAAATAAAGCATTATTCTCATTGATGGGTTTATAAGTCAGGTGAACCCTGGCATCAAAATCAGTATAGTGAACGTTGACCCACGTTTTTTCCTGCAGGTTAAATGAATCGCGTTCTATTTGAGAATGAACGGAATATTCAAAATTATAGGGCAGTTCTTTATCTAAAGAAACAAAATCCCGCATTGGCAAATCAATGCGGTTGTAGCCTTTGGGTTTGGGGAGGTAGTCTTCACTACAAGCCCCAATCAAAAGCATAGCCAACCAACAAAAGGCCAAAGCAGGATTTTGAAATTGTTTTTTTAGAAAAACCATTATTCTTTCACCCAAGTCACTTTTTCAGAAATTGGCGTTCTTTTTCCTTCAGGCCATTTGTCTGATGCCGCCTTGGCAACAAAGAAAAAACCCATTAATAGGTCTTCTTCGGCTAACCCAAAAAAGGTTTTGGCTTCTGGCCAGAAGGTAGGTGCACCTGTACTCCAGTAAGCTGCCAATCCTCTTGCACTTGCTGTTAAATACATGTTTTGAACCGCCATCGCTACTGAGGCTATTTCCTCCATTTCAGGAAGATTGGCGCGCAGGTCTCTTTTCATACCTATGGCGATAACATGAGAAGCCTTTAAAGGACTTTCTTTCAATTTGGTGTAAACAGCCTCCTTGAAAATCCCAGTTTTTTCACTTCGCTCTTTGTACAAGTTTGACTGATAATCAGCCAATGTTTTTAAGCCTTCGCCAGAAAACACTACGAAACGCCATGGTTCAGTAAGCTTGTGCGTAGGTGCCCAGTTGGCATTTTCTAAAAGCTCTTTAATGATACTCTCGTCTATTGGATCATTTTCCTTAAACTGAGCTACAAATTGGGACCTTCTATTCCTAATGATTTTATTGACTTCTTCTATATTAAATACAGGCCTATTGTTCATATTTGATTTTATTTTTTGAAACTACTAATATTTTAGACCAACCTTTATTCCTCCGTAAAAGTTTCTTGTGGCAGCAGGTTGGAAATACCTCCCTCCAAAAGGATTAAGGTCATTTCCCAGGCTATAACTGGCATTGGTTAAATTTTGAACCCCTAAATACAATTCAAGGTCAAGCGCTTTTCCAACATCACCTCTCCATCCTACTCTTGAATTCATCAAGTGATAGGAATCCTGAAATACGGTATTGGCATCATTCAATGGAATGTCATCCACAAATTGATGGGTAAAGTTAAGGTAAAAACCAGGCTTGGTTTTGATGTCCAATTGATTGACCAAGGTATTGGGGGCTACTCCCGTTAGGTCATTTCCACTGTAATCGTTGTCTCCTTTTACAAAGTCTACAAACTCAAAATAATGTCCAGTAAATGAATGGGTCACTTTAACCTCCTGGACAAATGACATTTGCTTTCTTATAAGTGCATAATCAACCAACAATTCTATTCCTTTCTGATTGGTAGCACCCGCATTTCTAAAGAGGACTACGCCTTGCTCATTGACAAAAGTGGTAATGGTTTCATCTAGCTTAAAGTAGAAAACAGATCCATCTACATTGACCCTACCCTTATTGAAACTTGAGCGGTAACCCAATTCATAATTCACCCCTTTTTCAGCATCCAGGTCCAGGTTAATTGATCCTTCGTTTGTTCTAACTTCATCAATGGTAGGAGGTGAAAACCCTGAACTGATACTGCCATATACCGCAGCATTGGTGTTCAATTTTGCTGAAAGCGCAATCCTAGGCACGATCACCGGATCAAAAGTTCGTTTGGCATTGGAAGGCACACCATTGATCATATCAATGTTTCTAGCGATGTTAAAACTAGAAAAGTTTTCGCTCAAGCCTATGGTCATTAAGAACCTATCGGAGAGTTCTGCTTCCAACTGCTGGAAAAGAAAAGCGGTTTTGGTCAATAGCTCATCACCAAAACGGATGGTATCAATTTTACCTCCATTGTTTCCGAAGTTTTGCGCCGAAGTTTTAGAAAGTTGGTATTCTCCACCAGCGATAAGCCTTACAGGTACATTGGACCAAATATCGTCATAGGTGAAACTTGTCCTTCCACCATAACCGTATTGCGTTTCTGTTTTATAATCCAGGTTAAAAGGATTCTCAAAATCCGTGGTATTGATATAAAGGGAGGTTTTATTGTCCAGGTTATGGTTAAACCTATAGTCATGAGACAAGGTACCGTACAATGACTTTTGGTCGATGGATGCATTCTGTGCTGCTGATCCTGGCCTTGCCTGTCTTGGGTTTTCTGCCACCTGATCAGCCGTTAGCGCTCCTGGTAATTCATAAAAAAGATCAGAATACAGGATTTGGGTAGTTAGTTTCTGCTTCTTAGATGGTTGAAAATACCCGGTAACCTGCAGCACTTCTCTGTCCATGGCAGTATGGTCTCTGTACCCGTCCGACTTTTGTTTGGCATAAGAAACGCTAATGCCTCCATTTTCCAGTTTTTGGTCGATGCCCATACGGTAGCGAACCAAACCAAAGGCTCCAACAGAAAGGTCTGCCCCAATCCTATTTTCATCCACCGTTTCTTTGCTGGTAAAGCTAATCACCCCTCCATTTCCAGCACCATAGATACTACCTGCAGGGCCTTTAATAATTTCCGTATTTTGAATATTGGACAGGTCAAGCATATTCAAAGGCGTAGTGCCATCTGGCGCGGTAAAAGGCATACCGTTCCAATAAACCTTAACATTTCTCACGCCAAAGGGGGAGCGCAATGAACTACCACGGATAGACACTCTATAACTGGCAGGTGCCCGTTCTTCAATTCGAATTCCAGGTTTGGTATTAAACGCCTGAACAATGGATGTTTCATTGAACCGGTACAAATCTGCTTCAGATACACGCGCTATACCAGCTGCCTGTTCCAACAATGGACGCTCTGATTCAAAAGAACTTACCAATACTTCGGTAAGTGCATTTTCCCCCCTTACCATAAAAACAGTAATCTCGCCTGATGAGGGCACCAATACAGCTTGCTCTTCAAAGGCTATGTGTGAAAAAAGCAAGTTTGAAGGCTCGCTCAGGCTTACCGTCAATTCTCCGTTTGCATTGGCTGTTATGGCTTTTTTTGTATTTACCTTAACCGTGACAAAGGCTACTGGCTCTCGGGATTCGGCATCCAATACCTTGATGTTCGTTTGTGCCCAAAGCCCCAGCGGAAGAAGGCATAATATTAATAGGTATAATTTTAATTTCATTTTGTAAATTTTATAATAGTTGTGGTTAAGTTTCAAAGCCAAAATTACGGCATTTTTGTAGTAATGCACCACCGATGAAAAAAACCTTGCTCACTTAATCAAAATTTTGATAACTTGTTCGTGTATTTTCATTTTACCCAAAAAAGATTATGGATAGAAGATCAGCTATGAAGCAATTAGCGATTCTAACCGGAGGGGCGGTATTGATACCTGCCTGCGACTTCAGCGAGGAATCCATTTTGCAAGCCTATCAAAACCTAAACATCACCCAGAGTGATAAAGTTTTACTCACTCAGGTAACAAATACCATTTTTCCAGGCACTACACTAAAGAAGGCTGAAGAATTAATGATTCAGGACTTTGTACTTGTAATGAGCAACGACTGCCTGGGCACTGAACAGCAAGCAGGTTTCGTAAAAGGGCTTAAAGGCTGGGAGGAATTTTCAAAGAAAACCTTTGGCAAGGCATTTTCAAAAATGGACCAAAAAGAAGCAGAAGAGGCGATTGTGAAAGGAATGGCATTGGAAGGCGAAAATGAAAGTGAAGCCGGCCATGCCCGCCAATTTCTAAATACCACCAAACGTTTCGCACTTCAGGGCTACCTCAATTCTGAGTATTTCATGACTGAAATAAAGCCCTACGAACTGGTTCCTGCCCGATTTTATGGCAGCAAATTAATTGAAAACGCATAAATAGAACGGACGCAATGGCCAATTTGAATATAAAAAGCAAAAAAGAAAACAGCTATGATGCCATCGTCATCGGCTCTGGAATAAGTGGCGGATGGGCAGCGAAAGAATTTTGCGAAAAAGGATTAAACACGCTGGTACTTGAAAGAGGCCGCGATGTAAAACACGTCAAAGACTACCCCACCACCAACAGCATGCCTTGGGAACTTGAGCACAGAGGTGGAATACTCCAAAGTGTAAAAGAAGAAAACCCGGTAGTGAGCAGGTGTTATGCTTATAAAGAAGACACAAAGCACTTTTTCGTAAAAGATACCGAACATCCCTATGTACAAGAAAAGCCTTTTGACTGGATTCGTGGCTACCAAACCGGAGGCAAGTCCCTACTTTGGGCAAGGCAAGTACAACGTTGGAGCGATTTCGATTTTGAAGGCCCTGCAAGAGATGGGTTTGCCGTGGACTGGCCCATTCGCTACAAGGACCTGGCACCCTGGTACAGCCATGTAGAAAAATTCGTCGGCGTTTCCGGTAACAAAGATGGCAAAGCCAACTTGCCAGATGGAGAGTTTTTACCTCCATTTGAATTGACAGCTGGAGAAAAATATTTTAAGGAGTTTTTGAAAAACAATTACCCTGAAAGGGAAATTGTAGTTGCACGTTGTGCGCATATCACTGGAAACCAGGAATTCTATGCCAAACAAGGCAGAACCTTGTGTCAAAACAGGACTCTTTGCCAGCGAGGATGTCCATTTGGCGGATATTTCAGCAGCAACTCCTCAACATTGCCATGGGCTGCTCAAACCGGAAACCTTACCATGCACCACCATGCAGTGGTACACTCTATCATATATGATGATGCCAAAGGAAAGGCCACGGGAGTAAGGGTGATCGATGCCCAAACCAAAGAAATGAAGGAGTTTTATGCAGACATTATCTTTGTCAATGCAAGTGCGCTGAATACCAATTTGATTCTACTTAATTCTACTTCCAGCCGTTTTCCGAATGGCTTGGGAAATGACAGTGGTACCCTGGGAAAATACGTAGCCTTCCACAACTACCGTGCAGGCATCTCTGCTGAATACGACGGATTGAAGGAGTACACTACCGAGGGCAGAAGGCCTACCTCAGGTTACTTCCCAAGATTTAGGAACCTACACAAGCAGGAAACAAACTTCCTTAGAGGCTATGCGGCAGGTTTTAGCTCTGGAAGAAGCACCCAAAGTGACTATTCAGGCATAGGCGATGAATTGGAACAGTCCATGGCCAAGGCACCGGAATACGGTCCCTGGAGAATGGGCTCTCACATGATGGGGGAAACCATCCCTAAAGAAGAAAGCCAGGTTAGCCTTGACCCTACGCTAAAAGACGAGTGGGGCATTCCACAACTGAAAATCTCCATGGATTATGATGACAATGATGAAGCCATGATAAAGGATTACCTGGAGCAAATGTCGGAGATGTTTGAGGCGGCAGGTTTTACCAATATTCGTACACGGGATGACAAACGTGCCCCAGGCCTGGACATCCATGAAATGGGAGGTGCCAGAATGGGAAAAGACCCAAAAACATCGGTACTCAATGAATGGAATCAGGTACATGCCTGTCCTAATGTATACGTTACAGATGGCGCCTGCATGACCTCCACCAGTACCCAAAACCCTTCCCTTACCTATATGGCATTTACCGCAAGGGCGGTAGACCATGCAGTGAAGAATCGGGGATAATTATAAAATAATAGTTGATTACGACCTTTAAAGTCAATTCAATAGGCCGGGAAATTGTTCCGGCCTATTTTTTTTTTTGGTTTAATAATATCGTATTGCCCCCAACAAATCGTCACTGCGAACCCTTTTTTTTGGGGGGGTGGTGTGGAAAAGGGTGTGACAGTCTCGTTTTGCTGCGGATGATCATTTTTTGATGATTACATCGACTTCAAGTTTTAGCTAAAATTGAGCAAATCGATAGGAGATTTTGTCAGCATTGTTGCTAAAAACAGGCAACAATACCGCCAAAATCGTGACGTATTTATCACCTTACCACGGGCTGCACCCGTGGCTAAGTTATTTCGGCCTTTCAGGCCTTTTACGTAATTGTACCATTTCATGGAAGTGTTTACTATCTAAGAATCATAAAGGATTGAATGGATTGATTCAATAAGATCTATTAACCCATCGAGTTGAGAGCTGCGGTCTTAAAAATATAACGATTGAGTATTTTTGTATTAACAATATTTATAGATAAATAATCTCAAAAAAACCAACCTAACCGTCACTGCGAACCCTTTTTTTGGGGGGGGCTTGGCGTGGAAAAGGGTGTGGCAGTCTCACTTTGATACCTATACACTACACACTAATTTAGACCCCCTTGCTGAAGTTGATCCCTGAGTGGCCCCTGAGCTTGTCGAAGGGGTCGAAGGGACCGATCAGGGATCTAAAATCTGAAAAAATGATCGATAACATTTGATGTACAATGCACGAGATTTTGTCAGCATTGTTGCTATAAACAGGCAACAATACCGCCAAAATCGTGACGTATATATCACCATACCACGGGCTGCATCCGTGGCTAAGTTATTTCAGCCTTTCAGGCCTTTTGTGATTTTACCGCTCTATGAGAATTACCATCAGAAGGTTTACATAATAGTTGAACAGAAAATTCGCAAAACCTACATTAATATTATTTTCCTTTTGGCTAAAACCAGAATGTTGAGCTGAGAAACTTTCAATAGGAAAACAAGCTAGAAAGGGAATTGCAAATTCCCTGTGATAGGAAGGTGTAGATTAAATCAACACCTAGATTGGGTAAATACAGAAACCTGTTTTTATAAAAACCCACACTTAAAAAACTTATTTCTCACCTATAATATTGACAATGTATCAGCTATTCAATAACTTATAACAAATAAAACCCTAAAGCCATGAACATAGTTTGGATTGTTATTTTGCTTATTGCTGCAGCCCTGGGAGGGGCATTTGTTTACCTAATGGTAAATAAGATAAAGAAAAGTAAAAATCTTGGAGACAACTAAAACGTAGTTCGATAAGATTTTGTTAGCAATGTCGCAAAAAAAGAGCAACAATACCGCCAAAATCGTGACCTACATTTTACCTTACCACGGGCTACACCCATGGCTCAATTATTTCAGCCTTTCAGGTCTTCTATGATAGCCCATTTAAAGAAAACTTCTTCCCGTTTAAAACCTTTAAAAGGAAAGATGAAATTCTTACCCTAATATCCTAACCTATCTCATGAAAGGAAGCCAACATACGGATATTATGATTTAAACCCCAAGCATAAAAAAAGCGGTAAAAACCCTTCAGGGAATTTTACCGCTTTTTACTTTTCAATCATTTGAAGAAGTATTAAACTCGAAATATAAGTTTTCCTTAAAAAATGGATTATTTACAAAGGACAATATAACAACAGGCTGTTTTACTTTTTTAATTTCTCAATTTCCATCCTTAAAAGGTTAATCTGATCCGATATTTCGCCAGAAGTTTCAGGAATTCTCTTATAAAACACATAGCGAATACGCCAAAGTTCATGGATCTGTTTGGCGTTAAAAATTTGATCATCAATTCCTTTATGATCAGCCCTTAGCACATAACCTTTATCTGTGGTGATAAATCGCCTTACTAAAATATCGGTATCGGTAATTACAAATACAGGCGTTCGGTTATTGAGTTTTTTATAGGCTGATTTTGGTACTAGTTCACCCACCACCACATCATTGGGATAGAAACCCACATCCTGATTGGCCATTTCCAAATCAGTAATGGTGTAAGCCCTAAATATTTTTTCATTATTTATGGGCAAGCTCATTACCGGCAAATCTGCAATAAAGTTTTTCTTTGAATGATGATTAAGGTATTCCGCAACATACTCAGGTAAAATTATCGGCACCTTGGTCAATGCTGTAACCTCCATCCTGCCTGCATCCGTAGTTAAATTGGTATTGAATTTTAATAATTGGTTTATGGTTAATTCCTTTGTTAGCAGATCGTCAATAGGAATGCTAAAATAATTTGCAATCTTAATGATGGTATCTATTTTAGGTTCACTTCTTTCTTCCTCATAAGCACCTAATGTAGCTCTTTTAAGGTCAAACACCTCAGCAAACGCTTGCTGAGACAGCAACTTTAAACTTCGTATTTTTTTAATATTCCTCCCAAAAAAAGACATATATTGCTAATTTAATTTGCAAAAATATAATTTATTACTATATTTGCTCTAACAAAATTAGTTAAAAGCAATGAAACTGCAAATTATTTTAGCTAGTTGTTCTGGATTTAGCCGAAGCCTAAGTTGTTAATTACAGGAGATTTTACTTGTATTCATCAGCAAAAAAATTAAATTTACTTCGGCTATAAATTCTTTTTTCAGATTGTCATAAGCAAAATTGTTACTTAAGCAAACAATAAATTATGGATAACTATTATAATCGTATCATAGAATTTTTATTAAAACTGGATGTTGACATTACCAGAGAAAATCCTGAAGAAGGTATCCTGGTCATCCAGAAAGAGGACAACGGTATCAAGAATCTTATTGTTGGGATTGCACCCCCGGTTTTAATTTTAGAACAGTATATCTTTAAAATTAAAAACAATAACAACTCGATTTACAAAAGTTTATTGCAAAAAAACAGAGACATTATTCACGGAGCATTTGTACTGGATGACGATGGCGATAAAGTAATATTTAGGGACACACTTCAAATAGAAAATCTGGATTTAAATGAAATAGAAGCTTCCCTAAACTCCCTAAGTCTCTTACTGAGTGAATACTCGGAGCAAATCATTAAGTTTTCTAAATACTAAAATTAAATAACAATGAACTTCTTGAAACGAATATTTAAAATAGGACAAGCAGAAGCAAATGCTGCGATAGATAATATGGAAGATCCCATAAAATTGACCGAACAAGGCATTCGAGACTTAAAATTGGATTTAAATAAAAATTTAGAGTCTCTGGCGCAAGTTAAAGCTTTGGCAATACGTGCAAAAAATGACAAAAAAGAGATGGATAATTCGGCTGAAGAATACTACAATAAAGCCGTTATAATTTTAAAGAAAGCCAAATCGGGAGAATTAGCTGCAGAAGAAGCGGATCGTTTGGCCAAGCAGGCATTGCTAAAAAAGGAAGAAGCTTCTGAGAAAGCTACCCAATATGCTAACGAAGCTAGCAAGTTGCAGGAATCTGTTAATCAACTTGATGGAAACATTCAAGAATTAAAAAACACAATTAATAATTGGGAAAATGAGCTAAAAACACTTAAGGCCAGGGTAAAGGTGAGCAACGCAAAAAATAGCTTGAACAAACAAATGGCTCAGTTGGACAGTACAGGAACCGTATCTATGCTGGAGCGAATGAAAGAAAAAGTAAACCAGGAAGAAGCACTGGCCGAAGCTTATGGCGAAATAGCCAATAAGAATCAAAGCATAGACAGCGAGCTGGATAAGGCCGCGAATGTCAGTGAAGCAAATGCCGACAATGAGCTGGACGAATTAAAGAAAAACCTCGGCCTAACTGATAAAAACACTTAAAAATTGGAAAACATTATTGACATTATATTTTCGAGTGTAAATCTACCATTGAGTATTTTTACCATTATTTTGATCCTCTACTGGTTATTAACCATGATTAGCGGAATTGATTTTGACTTAGATATAGATGTTGATGTGGATGCAGGATTTCAAGCCGATACCGGTTTAGAAAGTGGCAATATTGATTTTGAAGATGTATCAAATGCAGAATTCAACGAGAAAGATGTAGCGGGAAATAGACGCACGCAATTGAAATGGTGGCAAGTATTTTTGATTTATTTCAATTTTGTGGGCTTACCCTTTATGTTTACTTTCACAAGTTTTGTATTTGCCTGGTGGTTTATCACTTTGACTGTGACGACGCTGACCCATACGTATTCAAACAGTTTGGGCTTTATTTTTATGATGGCCGGTTTTATACCAGCACTTATTTTCACAAAAATTTTTACAAGTCCATTTAAAAGGTTTTTCAAGAGTTTTAATAAAAACGGAGATAAGGCCATAGATTTTATCGGAAGAAAAGGCACATGTTTATCCAGTATTGAAAAGGATAAATTAGGCAATGCCGAATTCATCATCGACGGCAACCCCATGTCTGTTTACATTAAATCTTTAAATGGAGAAAAAATCAGTTTTAGAGAAATTGTTCTCATTATCAAAGAGTCAGAAGACAAAAGTTTTTATTACGCACAAGCATATAACGACTAATTAACAACTATGACAGAGATTCCATCATTACTGGCAATAGGAATAGCGTTAATCGTATTCCTCATCATTATTTTCTTTGCAATTATAGCATTGTTCTATAAGAAGGTTCGCCAGGGCGAAGCCTTAATCCGCACCGGTTTTGGAGGGATCCAAATCGCCACCGATAAGGGGATGTATGTGGTTCCTTTATTTCACAAGTTAGAAATCATGGATATTTCTGTAAAGAAAATCCAGATCGAAAGACTAGGGTCTGAAGGCTTGGTATGTAAAGACAACATGCGAGCGGACATTAAAGTAGCCTTTTTTGTTCGTGTCAACAACGACATAGAATTTATCAAAAGAGTAGCACAGACAATTGGTGCGGAGCGGGCTTCAAAAATTGAAACCCTTGAAGACTTGTTTGAGGCCAAATTTTCCGAAGCCTTAAAAACAGTAGGAAAAAAGTTTGATTTCATTGAATTGTATGAAGCCAGACGGGAGTTTAGGGATGAGATTGTAGATATAATTGGGACAGACCTAAACGGATATACCCTTGAAGATTGTGCGATAGATTTTTTAGAGCAGACTCCGGTAAATTATTTAAGGGCTGACAATATTTTAGATGCAGAAGGAATTAAGAAAATTACTGAACTGACAGCAGAGCAAAACAAAAAAGCTAACTTCATTAAACGTGATGAGGAAAAAGTTATACGAAAGCAAGATGTGGAGGCACGAGAAGCTATCCTGGAATTAGACCGTCAATTGGCGGAAAAGGAGGAGTCCCAACGCAGAGAGATTGCCAACATTAAAGCTCGGGAGCATGCGGATATTTTAAAAGTAGCTGAGGAAGAGCGATTAAAATCCGAAACGGCCAGAATAGCCACTGAGGAAAAAGTAAAGGTAGCCGAAGAAAATATGCAACGTCAGATTATTGTTGCAGAAAAGAACAAGGAACGTACCGAGGCTGTTGAAACCGAGCGAGTTGAAAAGGACAGAATGCTTGAGGCAACTGAGAGAGAACGTATAGTAACGCTTGCTCAAATTGAAAAGGAAAAAGTTGTTGAAGTTGAAAAGAAAAACATCCAAGATGTTATCAGGGACCGCGTTGCCCTTGAAAAGGGCGTAGTTCAGGAACAAGAGAACATGAAGGATATTGAGGCCTTTAAAACAGCAGACCGGGATAAAAAAGTAAAAATTACTATTGCAGAAGGGGAAGCAGAGGAAGAGCTTATTAAAGTAATTAAGCAAGCGGAATCCAAAAAGGAAGCCATGAAGCAACATGCCGAGGAGATCAATATTGAGGCGCAGGCAAAAAAAGAAGCAAGTTCCAAGGAGGCCGAAGGAAGAAAAATTCTGGCAGAAGCTACTGCCAAAGAAGAAGCCACCATTGGATTGTCGGAGGCCCAGGTGATGCATGCCAAAGCGGAAGCAAATGAGCGCCAAGGAATTGTAGAGGCTTTAATAATTGAGAAAAAGGCCATGGCAGAGGCCAAAGGAATTGAGGCTAACGCAGAAGCGAAACGTAAAGATGGATTGGCTGAAGCAGACGTTATTAAAGAAAAAGCCCTGGCCGATGCAGCCGGAATTGAAGAGAAGGCCAACGCCATGAAGAAATTAGATGGTGTAGGCAAAGAGCACGAAGAGTACAAACTTAAACTGGATAAAGAATTACAGGTTGATTTGGCGGAAATCAATATTCAAAAAGCAATTGCAGATGCCCAGGCACAAGTGATTGGAGATGCCTTAAAAGCTTCCAAAATTGACATCGTGGGCGGAGAAACAATGTTTTTTGAGCAAATTATAGGTCAAATCACTAAAGCCAAAGGCTTTGATAGAATGGTAAATAACAGCACAAACATCCAGGAAATTAAGCAAGCCTTACTAGGTGACGGCAGTGGTAATGAGGGAGAATTATTGTCACGGATAAAGGATTTTGCAGAAAAGTATAACATCTCAAGTGAGGATATCAAAAACGTCTCGATTGCCAATTTATTGATGACCATGCAAAATCAGGCTACAGATAAAAGCGAGCAAAACGTGATTGGCAACCTTCTGAGTTTAGCGAAAGGCCTAGGAATTTCCGGAAATAAATTGTAATACTTATAGCGTTCAATGTTTTCGGAGAAAGCTTAATGAGTGCATTGAACGCATTTTTCTATTGCAAAAAGTTATTCTTAATACGACACGCAAGTGTTAGCATTGAGCAGCTCATGTGTAAATTATTCACGTAAGTTACGCACACCTATATAGCACAACTCCAATGACTGAACCTAATAAAACGGAACAAAAGCAAATTTTAGATGGTGGCACATATGAAATCATTAGAAACAGGTTACAAAAGCATAAACAAGATCTTCAAAATCGGTTAAACCAACTAAATGAGGATCGTAAAGCTGTTTTTGGTGCTTTAGAAACAAAACTAATTACTAATGATAGAATTTCCACGGAAAATAATTGTATCGCACGTGATATCGTTTCTTTTGGGAATACTTGTGTGTTTGGCTATAATGTGCATTTTGGCTTACGTACAGATATAAAGCTCAATGACGTATTTAGCGTATACAGTTTTACCAATAACAGGTTTGAAGCCATAGGGCTAGATTTCATAGAAGACGTTCAGTTTCAAGCAGATTTTGATAATCTATACAAATACTACCGAAATACCATCTTTGCGAGATTTGCCAAAATAGGCAATTTTCTATACATGATTTTTCAATTGAGTGAGAGTGTCACTGATATAAAGGCATTTAAATGGCTTATCAAGGATGAAAAATTGGTATATGTAGACAATAGAAGCGATCATGAATACAAGTTCCCTGCCCAATATGAGTTTAAATGGCAAGAGGTTACACGTGATATGCACAGGTATGGGGTGCATTCGCATGTATCAATATTGGACAAGGTATTTGTAGAGGCAATAGGAGGAGATCTTACCATTAAAATAGAGGACAATACAGAAGATGGTAAAGGGGTCTATGACGAACCTGTAGATTACCCAGATCAAACGCTAGACGATGCACAGTACAAATATGCAGATTTAGGAAACCTTATTCTTATTGATATAAAACCATTTCAAGAAGATTCCAGATTTTTTGTATACAACCACAAGGTTCAGGAAGTGCAAAAAATTGACAGTTTACGAGAAGCTGCGGTACTTCTACCTGATGACCAAGGAATTATTTTTCCAACAGGTTACTATTTGCAAACCGGAGAATACCATGTTTTCGATAACAGCATCCCTAATGTAAAGTTTGTTTCGCGAATTGCTTCCCCAAATGGTGAAGATTATATGTTCGGGTTCTATTCCCCCTCGGAAGGTTTGTATATTCTAATGAGTTATAATGTGATCACTCAACAGATTGTCACGCCTATTATTTGTAATGGATACACCATTTTACAAAATGGAGAACTTAGTTACTTTAAGGGTGAGGGAGAGCAAACCAAGCACCATGTGGTACAAATTTGGCAAACTCCCTATTTAAAAGGTGATTTCATCCCAAGTAAACACACGGACTCGCTTTTGTATAAAATTGGAAATAAAGACATTGTCAAGGCCATGGCCGAAAGCAATGCCCTGATCAATTTACTTAACAAGGATGATAATTATGAGGGCCTGTATGAGGATGTTTCCAAGGCAGCAAAAGACATATTGGACGCGTATTATTGGATCAGGGAACCGGATACACAGGATCTTTCTGCACCGCTAAATGAAATTAGTGATGCTGCCAATACTGCTATAGATGAATTTACAAAGGTTGTTCAATTAAAAAAATCGGCTACAAGCCAATCAAAGGCTTTGCAAAATAAAGCGGATGAACTTTTTGTTTTAATAAAAAGCACCTCTTTTAATAGCATCAATGATTTTGTATCGATGTTAACCCAGCTGCGTGGCTTACGGGGCGAGACCATTGAATTAAACGATGTTCGCTATGTAAATACCGACTACACCAAGGAACTTGAAAATACGATTGCCGAGTATTCCGACAATATTGCTCAGCAATGTGTTGCATTTTTACTTAATGAAGATGCATTGGCACCCTATAAGTTGCAAGTTGAGGAGAGGAAAAGGGCTTTGGAAAAAGTCACTAAAGTAATTGAAGCCAGGCAGCTTGAGGAAGAGGTGAATCAAATTGCAAGGGATTTAGAGTTATTGATTGAGATTGTAACCAATTTAGAAATTGAGGACACATCCCAATCAACTAAAATAATCGATCATATTTCCTTGATTTTTGCCACTTTAAATCAGCTTAAAGCCGCAATAAAAAACAAACGCAAATCTCTGGGTAGTAAAGAAGCCATTGCTGATTTTTCTGCGCAAATAAAATTGGTGGACCAAAGCATTATTAACTATTTAGATATTGCCGATACTCCCGAGAAATGTGATGAATACCAGACCAAAGTCTCTATTCAACTGGAAGAACTGGAAGGTAAATTTGCAGATTATGACGCATTTATTCCCAAAATAATTGAAAAAAGGGAGGAGGTTCATGCCGCTTTTGACAATAAAAAAACGGGCCTAATTGAGCGTCGCAATAAAAAATCAATTGCTTTAAAAACTGCAACAGCGCGCATTTTAAAAGGAGTTGCCAAAAAAGCAGAAACCTTAAAATCCACTGCAGAAATAAATGGTTATTTCGCATCCGACTTAATGATCAACAAGGTCCGTGACATCATCGATCAGCTAAACGAATTGGATGAAAGTGGGAATGCAGAAGAAGTAGCCACTTCTTTAAAGGTTGCCAAGGAAGATGCCTTACGCAAATTAAAGGACAAGCAGGAGCTGTATGAAGATGGCGAAAACGTCATTAAACTGGGCAAATTCAAGTTTGGTGTAAATAAACAGCCCCTAGATTTAACCATCGTTTTCAAAGACAATCACCTTAATTATCATTTAACAGGCACCGATTTTTATCAAAAACTGACCAACAAAGTACTGGTAAACAGCCAGAAATATTGGGATCAAGAATACCCTTCTGAAAATGCCAAAGTGTATAGAGGTTGTTATTTAGCTTTTACACTATTTAAGGAAACACCCTGGGACCAACTGGCGGAGGCATCACAGGAAGATCTGGTTCAATTGGTAAAAAAGGCAAGCAGTGCCAACTACAATGAAGGGTATACAAAAGGGGTTCACGATGAGGATGCAGCAAAAATTTTACTAATATTAGTAAATACCCATAAAGACTTGGGTTTACTGCGTTATGCCCCAGCCATAAGGGCCCATGCACAATACAGTTGGTATTCATTTACTGAAAAGGAACGCCTGCATTTTAATCGTATGATAAAAGCAGCTGGATCTGTTTTGGAAGTATTCCCCTACTCCAAGGAGTTTAATTACTTGATAGATGAATTGCAGCAAAAAATCCATATGCTTGTTTCTGAAACTCGGCTATTTTCAAGTGCAGAAATTAATGTTATATCAAATTATTTATTTGAAGAATTGCAGGGTAATGATGCCTTTGAAGTAAGTTCAGAGGCAGAGGAATTAAGGCAAGCCTTCAATAGCGTCATGAAAGCAAAAAATGCTGATTTACGCTTTAAGGAAGCCATTGACAATACCAGTACATTTCATGAGAAAATAAAGCTCGTAAGGCAATGGGTTGCTGCTTTCATTAATCAGGAGCACCCACAAAATGCCCGCTATATTGATGAGATAGTTTGTAATTGTTTGTTTGATCAACCCATTACAAAAAAGAAAATGATTTCGCCCAACGCTGTCATTCATAATTTAGCTGGAGACCACCCTACCATTATTGAAGGAGAATTTCGTTTTAATTATCATGATTTTATGGCTACTTTAACTCATTTCATAAATGAGGAGGTACCCGCTTACCAAGCCTTTAAAAAGGCAAAAACCGATATTACCCTTCAGTTAAAAGAGCAGTTAAAATTGGAAGAGTATAAACCTCAGGTTCTGACTTCCTTTGTGCGTAACAAACTAATCGATCAGGTTTATTTGCCATTATTTGGAGAAAACCTGTCCAAACAGCTGGGTACCGTGGGGGACAATAGTCGGACAGATAGAATGGGGCTTTTGCTTTTGATTTCGCCTCCAGGCTATGGTAAAACCACTTTGATGGAATATATTGCCAACCGTTTGGGCTTGGTGTTTATGAAAATTAACGGGCCAGCCATAGGGCATGAGGTTACCTCGGTAGACCCTGAAGCAGCCACAAATAGTGCGGCAAAAGAGGAGTTAAAAAAGCTGAATTTAGCCTTTGAAATGGGGAATAACGTTATGTTGTATTTAGACGATATTCAACATTGCCATCCAGAGTTTTTACAAAAATTCATATCCCTTTCCGATGGTACTAGAAAAATCGAAGGAATATATAACGGAAAACCACGTACCTATGACCTTCGGGGTAAAAAGTTTTGTGTAATAATGGCCGGAAACCCTTATACAGAGCGTGGGGCAAAATTCCAGGTTCCGGACATGCTATCCAACCGAGCAGATATCTATAATCTGGGGGACATTATAGGCGACACAGCCCATCAGTTTAACCTCAGCTTAATAGAAAATTCATTAACGAGCAATCCTGTCTTGAATCAACTAAGGAACAAATATCTTGAAGATGTTTATACATTGTTGAATCGGGTTGAAAACGAAACTCAGGACGGCGTACTTCACGGAAATCACACCAATCAAGAAATCCAGGATTACATAAGCGTAATCCAAAAGGTTTTAAAAGTAAGAGACACTGTACTTAAAGTGAACCTGGCCTATATAGATAGCGCAGCTAAGGATGATGCCTATAGGATTGAGCCCCCATTTAAACTGCAAGGTTCTTATAGAGACATGAATAAACTAGTGTCCAAAGTGGTCCCTATTATGAACAATAAGGAGTTACAAAGCCTTTTGTTGTCCCATTACGAAAGTGAGGCACAAACGCTCACAAGTTCCGCCGAAGCCAACCTATTAAAATTCAAAGAACTAACTGGCACAATTACACCAATAGAACAAACTAGATGGGATGAAATAAAAAACACTTTTTTAAAAAATAACAAGTTAAGAGGCTTGGGAAATCAAGATGAAATGGCACAAATTGTACTCCAAATGGTCAATTTCAGTGATAACCTGGAAGGCATAAAAGAAGTACTAGAACGTGCCATTAAGGCGAAGGAGTAAAATAAGACTGTCACATAAGTTAATCCAAAAGTACTTCCCAGGGGGTGTCGTAATTTGAGAGAATTAAATGCACTCTTTACCTATGATAGCAACAGTTTGGTAAATGATTAACGGCTTCTATCGCTTTCTTCGGTATCGCGGAATCGCATCCAAAACAACTTACTTTTTAACTCGCTTTATTTCCAAATTAGTGGAAAGAGGATAGCCATCCTCCAGCAGCTACTCACCATCCCGGCGGCTGAGCGGATTCGAAGTCATAGGGTAACGAGCACGCAAAACCTACTCCTTTGGCTCCGCTCAGGTACCGGTTTGTAATACCCCCATCTACCTTCAGAAATCCATAACCATAATACTAAAGCTGAAATAACTTAGATACAATAAAAAAAAGCGGTAATGCCCTTTTAGAACTTTACCGCCTCCTTATTACCTATGGTGAAAATCTTTACTTTTCATCTATAAATTGCTTTTGCACTTCATCTTCTGCTTCTTCTTTGTTCTTGTCTTCACTATGTTCTTCATCAAAGAAACGCTTCTGGAAAATGAGAATTATGCCTACGCCTACAAAAATAGAAGCATCCGCTATATTGAATATTGGCCATAGCGCTGTATATCCTCCACCAAATAATGGGATCCATTCTGGAATAAAACCTTCCCAAATATCAACATAAAACATGTCTACAACCTGACCGTGAAACCAAGGTGTAGTGGATTCGAAAGGGGCGTTCCCCAACCAAACGCCATAAAATACACTGTCAATAAGGTTGCCTACGGCCCCTCCAAGGATCATGGCAATGCAGACAATGTATCCAGGATGTGCTTTTTTAGCGATCAAGGTATATAGGTAATACCCAATACCAAACATGGCTATCAATCGAAAACTGGTCAACAATAGTTTACCATATTCTGAGCCAAGTTGCATCCCAAATGCCATTCCGGGATTGGTGGTATAATGAAGCTTGAACCAATCTCCAAAAACTTTGATCTGCCCTGCTGTACCAAAATCCATTCCGTAATGAACCATCATCTTCACCGCCTGATCAATCACAATCACCAATAAGGTGATGCCAAAATACTTCCAATATTTCATATGTTATACTTTCTCTACTTTAACGGCGAGTTCAAACTCATCCATGTCCAATACGGTGGAATTATTACTTTCCCCATCTAGGGTTAACGCAAGGGCTTGCGTCTCTGTTTTGATATAGTCAGAGAAATGATTCAATGCATTGTCCACTGTTTCATTAAGCGGAACGATCTGAATGCGGATCTTGTCCTGAACTTCAAGCCCCATATCCTTACGCAGATTCTGTACCCTGTTTACAAAATCTCTGGCAATACCTTCTTCCTTCAGCGCTGTAGTCAAAGTGACATCCAAGGCCACGGTGATTCCATTGTCTGTGGCTACAGACCATCCTGGAATATCCTGCGACTGGATCAGCACTTCTTCCAATTGTAGTAGGACAGTTTCTCCATCTATAGTGATGTTGGCCTGTCCTTCGCTTTCAATTTGAGTAATTTCTTCCTTGCCCCATTGCTGAATAATTTGACTGACGGCTTTCATTTTTGGGCCAAACCGCTTGCCCAACAAGGCAAAATTAGGTTTGATACTTTTTACCAAAAGGTCAGAGGTATCGTCAATGTATTCGATTGATTTTATATTGACTTCTGATTTGATAAGGTCTTCAACATGCTCGATCAAACCTTTGATATCTTCCTTCAAGACCGGAATGAGCACTTTCTCAAGGGGCTGCCTTACCTTTAGTTTTTCCTTTTTTCTTAAGGAATGCACCAGGGAGGAGATGTCCTGCGCCAATTGCATGCTATTTTCGAGAGACAAATTAATCATGTTCTCCTCTGATGAGATCCAATCTGTCAAATGAACAGATAAAGGCTTGCTTTCCAGGCTTGCCGTAAGGTTCTGGAACAACCAATCTGCATAAAAAGGAGCTACAGGGGACATCAACCTGGCAATGACTTCAAGACACTCATACAAGGTCTCGTAAGCTGCTTGCTTGTCGGCATTCATGTCTCCTCTCCAGAATCGCTTTCTGGCCAACCGTACATACCAGTTGGACAATTGATCGACAGTGAAACTCATGATGGCCCTGGAGGCTGGTGTTACATCATAATTTTCGTAGGCAGTTTCTGTTTCTTTTATCAGCGATTGAAGCTTGGAAAGAATCCACTGGTCAAGTTCCGGCCGTTCGTTTACAGGTATTTTGTTTGATGCGTCGTATGCAAAGGCATCCAAATTGGCATAAAGGGCAAAGAAATTGTAGGTGTTTTGAAGCGTACCAAAGAATCTTCTTTGCACTTCCACTATGCCTTCTTTATTGAATTTAAGGTTGTCCCATGGATTGGCATTGCTTAGCATGTACCAGCGCAAAGCATCAGGACCAAACTCCTTCAGCGTTTTGAATGGATCTACTGCATTGCCCAAACGTTTGGACATTTTATTGCCTTTTTTATCCAATACCAAGCCGTTGGCGATTACATTTTTAAAGGCCACACTATCAAAGAGCATTACTGCCAAAGTATGAAGCGTGAAAAACCAACCTCTTGTTTGGTCTACTCCTTCGGCTATAAAGTCAGCAGGATAATTTGCTTTGAACTTTTCCTCGTTTTCAAATGGGTAATGCCATTGGGCATAAGGCATGGCTCCGGAATCAAACCAAACATCAATAAGGTCTGGCTCACGGAACATCTTGTCACCATTGTCCGCTACCAATATTATGTCATCCACATAAGGTCGGTGCAGGTCCACTTCTTTCCCTTTATAGGGAGATTCTTTCATAAAACCTTTGGCTATCGATTCTTCTATTGCGGCTTCCAATTCGGCCACAGACCCGATGCATTTGGTTTCAGTTCCTTCTTTATTTCGCCAGATAGGCAATGGTGTTCCCCAAAACCTTGAGCGACTTAAATTCCAGTCTACAAGATTTTCGAGCCAATTGCCAAACCTGCCGGTTCCTGTTGATTCGGGCTTCCAATTGATTGTTTTATTAAAAGCAACCAGTTTATCCTTGTAAGCAGTGGTTTTAATAAACCAGCTTTCCATCGGATAATATAAGATAGGCATGTCCGTACGCCAGCAATGAGGGTAGCTGTGTTCGTACTTCTCTACTTTAAATGCTTTGTTTTCATTCTTCAGAATGATGGAGATGATGACATCTGTGCTTTTGAAAGCCTTGTCACTTTCGTCATCATGGGTATAATTTTTAACATAGAAATCATCCGCAGTAAAGGTCTTGTGAACTGGAATGGCATGCTCCTCCATTTTGGATAGCAAATACTCGCCCACCACAGGAAGGAACTTGCCCTTCTTGTCAACGATAGGTATTTCCAGTCCTTTCTCGTCTTTAAGGAATATGCCAGGGACATCTTGCTGAACAAGTGTTCTAAAGTCATCTGCTCCAAAAGCCTTGGCCAGGTGAACAACCCCTGTTCCATCTTCAGTTGTTACATAATCTGCCGAAATAACCGTAAAGGCAGGTTCTGGAAGTGCTAGTGCATCAATAGGGAATAATTGTTCGTATTTCATCCCCATCAGGTCCTTGCCCTTCATTTCCTCCACAACCTGATAAGGGATAACCTTATCACCAGGCTTGTAGCTGGCTAAATCAACCGATGCTCCTTTGGGATTAAAATAAGCCGACATTCTGGCTTTGGCCAATAATACCGTTTCCGGATCAAAGGTGTAAGGATTAAATGTCTTTACTTTTACGTAATCCAACTTCTCACCAATGGCAAGGGCTGAATTAGAAGGCAGGGTCCAGGGAGTAGTGGTCCAAGCCAATATATACAAGTCTTCCTCACCTATCACCTTAAATTGAGCGGTGATAGAGGTGTCTTTTACATCCCGGTAGCTACCAGGCTGATTGAGTTCATGCGAACTTAGACCCGTTCCTGCTGCTGGAGAATAAGGCTGAATGGTATAGCCTTTGTAGATAAGGTCCTTTTCATATAATTTCTTTAGCAGGTGCCAAAGGCTCTCTATATAATTCACATCAAAGGTGATGTATGGATCTTCAAGATCTACCCAATAGCCAATTTTTTCAGTCATGTCATCCCACTCATTCTTGTAGCGCATGACTGTTTCCCTACATTTTTGATTGTATTCGGCTACGGAGATTTTTTTACCTATGTCTTCCTTTGTGATGCCTAGCTCTTTTTCAACTTGCAACTCCACTGGCAAGCCATGGGTATCCCAGCCTCCTTTTCTTTTTACCTGAAAACCTTTTAGGGTTTTGTAGCGACAGAAAACATCTTTAATTGCCCTGGCCATTACATGGTGGATTCCCGGGGTGCCATTCGCAGAAGGAGGACCCTCATAAAAAGTATAGGTAGGTGCTCCCTCCCTATTGCTCATGGATTTCTCGAAAATCTCGTTGCTTTTCCAAAAAGCCAATACATCTTCCCCAATTTTGGGATAATCTACCTGTTTAAACTCCTGATATTTCTTCACTGTAATTATAAAATATAATCTGTGTATTGTTGCGTCTTGTAATATAGGACAATTGAAAGCTGCCCAAAATGAAGGCGTAAAGTTAATAGAAAACAAGGGTATATGTATGGCAAATGAAGAAAAACTATACCGTTAGCCTATTGAACAGCAACTGTAACAACAATTAAGAAGTTCAATTACATGCTCTTAGTCGCTATTACTGCCTTTGGGCAGCGTAAATGGCCGTTTTACTCCTTCTTAAAAAAGCACGTATAGCAATGTTATTTGTCATGAGGGACCTGCCTTATGCTTAATAATTGGTGGATTCTGCCTGCTACCCAAGTATTCTCCTAATTTAAGTCAGGTTATGGCCTTCATAAAACAGGACAAATCGTTACTGGGAGTCTTTTTTTGTATGGAATGTTTACGAAAGAATCCCCCTTTGTCCCCCTTTGAAAAGGGGGATTTTGGTTTTTCAGGACTTACGAGTGCGTTATTGGCTTTAAATTAACTCAGCCCATTTCAATGATACCAATTCAGCAATAAAATATTTTTTGCCGCAAATCCCCCTTATCCAAGGGGGATTTATGCAGAAGTGTAAACCTTTACCAGTATTTAAATAATAATCGGTAAACTTTTTTAGGACCATTCAGTAGGGTGCCTAATAACTGAACATTTCATAGCTAAAAACTAGTTTTTGGTAGGTGATTTTCAAGTTCCCAATCATCTATAAACGCTCCAATTTCCTGAAGGACAAATGGCATAGATTTCTTGACCTCTTTGTCCGAAAACCTCACAAAAGAAAGATTCATTTTCTCCAATATCAATTGTCTTCTCCGGTCTTTAACAACAGATTCAGCATAATAATGGCTGTCGCCATCAATTTCGATGACCAATTGTAGTTTTTTACAATAAAAATCCACAATAAAGTTCCCTAAAGGCTTTTGCCTGTTGAATGCATAGCATCTAAATTGACTTGCTTTTAGCTTTTGCCAAAGCAAAACTTCAGATAAGGTTGAGTGATTTCTTAATATCCGAGAATATTCCTTTAAATTTCTTTTGTATGGCACATAATACATACTAAAATTTAAAAAAAATTTGGAGAAGTTTTTAAATACCTTCTATTAAAATTGACTATTGACTATGTGTTTTGATTTTCTAGGTAATAATCGTCTAGTCAAAAATCCCCATTGGTCCCCCTTTGAAAAGGGGGATTTTGTACTTTCAAGACTGACGAGTGCGTTACTGGCTCTACATTTGATCAGCCCATTTCAATGATACAAAACCAGCTTTAAATTTACATTTCTGCAAATCCCCCTTGACTAGGGGGCTAGGGGGATTTATACGGGAATGTCATACTATTTCAAGCTTATATTTCAGAGTGATTACGAAAAATCCCCCTTGGTCCCCCTTTGAAAAGGGGGATTTTGTACTTTCGGGACTTACGAGTGCGTTACTGGCTCTACATTTGATCAGCCCATTTCAATGATACAAAACCAGCTTTAAATTTACATTTCTGCAAATCCCCCTTGACTAGGGGGCTAGGGGGATTTATACGGGAATGTCATACTATTTCAAGCTTGTATTTTAGAGTGTTTACGAAAAAATCCCCCTTTGTCCCCCTTTGAAAAGGGGGATTTTATACTTTCGGGACTTACGAGGGCGTTACTGGCTCTACATTTGATCAGCCCATTTCAATGATACAAAACCAGCTTTAAATTTACATTTCTGCAAATCCCCCTTGACTAGGGGGCTAGGGGGATTTATACGGGAATGTCATACTATTTCAAGCTTAAATTTCAGAGTGATTACGAAAAATCCCCCTTGGTCCCCCTTTGAAAAGGGGGATTTTGTACTTTCAAGACTTACGAGTGCGTTACTGATTTCATATTTCTCTCTCGCAAAATCAGGTACCAGGGATGGTGATGCCTTTTACCCTTCTATAAAGTGAAAGGGCGTGTTTATCCGTCATTCCTGAAATAAAATCCAGCATTCCTCTCATTAGAAAATAAGCCTCATGGTTTGCTTGTAGCTCATATTCTTCAGGCAAAAGGCGTAGAATGCTTTTATTGTGGCCAGAAAATCTTACCTTATCGAAATGATAATTGTAAAGCGCTTCGGAAAAGGTTGACAATAGACCTTCCAAGACCTGGTAACCAGCTGCTTCTTTTTCCAGTACGGGTTGCGACCGGTAGATTTTTTTAACTGAAAGCTCCGTGATGGCTTTTAAACTATTGGCCGATGGGATGATCTCCGTCAAGGCCTCGTCGAATTCTCCCGTCAAAATGGCGGTTTCATTTTCTTTAAAGGCCTTGGCCGTTTCATTAATAAGCTGACTAATGGCCATTGCACGCATGATGGCCAATTTCTGCTTTGGACTATTGTATTTTTGAAGCTTCTCAGGGTCGTATCGCTCACCTATAATATCGGCCATCAAAGCAATGGTTTTGTCAAGAGAAACCAAACCAAGGGTACAACCATCCTCCAAATCAATGATGCTGTAGCAAATGTCATCGGCGGCTTCTACCAGAAATGCCAATGGATGTCTCATCCAGCAGTTTTCTGCCAGTTGGGGAATCCCCATTTTTTCAGTCAGTGAATGATAATCTGAAAGGTTATTGGTGTAAAACCCGAATTTTTTCTGACTTCTTCGCTTTTTGTCTGACGACTTACTCCATGCAGGTCTGGGGTATTTGGTAAAGGCCGCCAAGGTGGCTGGCGAAATATTCATTCCATTTCTGGTGTCTACCAACATGCGAAATCCTTGTGCGTTTCCCTCAAAATTGATAAGGTCCTGCCATTCGTTTGGCTGGCACTTGCCCTCCCACTTTCTGCCAATGGCATGAAATTTAAAAAAATCTGAGATGGCTTCCTCTCCTGCATGTCCAAAAGGAGGGTTGCCAATGTCATGCGCCAATGCTGCAGTTGCTACAATCCCTCCTATATCAAAAGGTTGAATATTTTTTGAGGCCAGTTCGGGATATTTGTCCAACAGGAACTTGCCTGTGGTCTTCCCCAATGACCTGCCTACGCTGGAAACCTCAAGACTGTGCGTCAACCGGGTATGCACAAAATCATTTTCCGGAAGGGGGAAAACCTGCGTTTTGTCCTGAAGGTTTCTGAAAGGCGCAGAAAAGATAATCCGATCAAAGTCCCTTTCAAATTGACTTCTTTGAAGGTCGGTATCTGAAGGTTTCAGCCCTTCAAGCAAAAGTAATTTTTCCCAGTTCATCATATCACCTCAAAAATACGAAGTGTAGGCTTAGGTAAAAAAGAAATGGCTGGACTATTTCCAACCACCTCCTAATGCACGGTATAAATCCACCACGGCAAGAAACATTTCGATCCTCGTATTGGTTTTATTCAGTTCTGCTTCCAAAACCCTGGACTGAGCTGTAATCACCTCAAGGTAGGTTGCATAACCTCCCCGGAACAATTCGTTAGCTGTAGAAACCGCGTTAAGCAATATAGCCGTTTCTTCGTCTCTCAAGCTATATACATTTCTAAGGTTACCTATGCGCTGAAGTTTTCCTGAAACTTCCTGATAACCATCCAGGATACTTCTATGGTAATTGTACAAGGCAATTTTATTGGTGGCGATGGCCTGATCGTAACCTGCCCTAATTCGGTTCTGTGCAAAAATAGGAGCTGTCAATCCCCCCAGTATACCAATGGTCAACCCTCCTGGCATTTTTAGGGCATCGGGTAGACTTTTATCGTTTAGGCCTACATAAGGTGTAAGGCTAAAAGAAGGAAGAAACTCTTTCCTCGCAGCATCTACGTTGAAATTACCTGCACGAAGCTCGTGTTCCGCTTGAAGGATGTCTGGTCTACGAAGCAGCATTTCGGAAGGCAAGCCTGCTTCCATACCGTAAGGCAGTTTGATTTCCAATAATGAAGAGGCCCTTTCAATGGGCTGTGGAAACCTTCCAATAATAAAGTTCAGTCGATTTTCTGTTTCTATGATTTCCTGCTGCTTTTCATAGGAAAGACTTTTGGTGGAAAGCAGTTGAGCAGAAAATTGCTGCACGGCCAACTCTGTTGCTCTACCTGCCATTTTCTGAATTTTGATCAACTCTAGTGCCAAGGCCTGGAATTCAATGTTCCGGTTGATGGTTTCCAGCTGAATGTCCATACCCAATAATTGATAGTAGATTTTGGATATTTCGGCCACCATGCTCGTCACCACCAGGTGCCTTCCCATGCCTGTGGCTAAGAATTTTTCGTAATCTGCTTCTTTTCTGTTCCTGATTTTTCCCCAAACATCTATTTCCCAGGTACTTTGAAAACCGATAAAATTGTTTTCCGTTCTATTGACAACATTCCTATCGCCGTTAATGGTGCCACTAAACAGATTAGGGCGAATATCCCCAGACCGATAACGGACCATCCCATTTAAAGTGGGATACATGGCTCCTTTAGAAATTCTATATTGGGCCCTGGCTATTTCAATCCTTTCCAATGCGGTAAGAATGTCAAGGTTATTTTCAAGTCCTTCTTCGATTAGGAACACCAAATTGGGATCATTGAAGAATGCTTCCCAGGAAATATCACCAATACTGGCCGAATCTTCTATATCCAGGAAGGTAGTAGGCAGTGGCTCCATTTCTGGCATTACCGGAGCCTCTATACTTTTACAGGCATACATCGATACCATCGCAAGAATGCCCATTGAAAGACGAAGGATCAATTTATTTTTTAAAAACATGTAGTATTAGTTCAATTATTTGAAAAAGATACTTGAGAATTATCTTTCTTTTCAGAAGTGGGATCATCATTTTTCTCCACTTTCGCAAAGGTCCAATGAGCGAAAATCACATACAAACCTGGTATTATTATCAACCCAAATATAGTCCCGATTAACATCCCTCCTGCTGCTGCAGTACCAATGGACCGGTTACCTAAAGCACCTGCTCCAGTTGCCATGGCCAGTGGTAATAATCCTGCAATAAAGGCAAACGAAGTCATTAATATAGGACGAAGTCTGGTCACAGATCCCTCCACAGCCGCTTGAATAACAGAGTGGCCCGCCTCTCTTTTCTGAATGGCAAATTCCACGATCAAAATAGCATTTTTACCCAGTAGTCCTATAAGCATAATTAGGGCCACCTGCGCATATATATTGTTCTGTAAGCCTAGCAAATAAAGCGAAATGAAAGCGCCGAATATCCCCACAGGCAGTGAAAGAATCACTGGTAGTGGCAAGAGAAAGCTTTCATATTGAGCCGAAAGAATTAAATAAACAAACAACAAACAGATAAGGAAAATAACGATGGCCTGGTTTCCAGAGGTAACCTCTTCACGGGACATCCCATACCAATCATGGTTGTACCCTTGAGGCAGTTTTTCAGCAGTGACTCTTTCTATGGCAGCAATAACATCCCCACTACTATAGCCAGGAGCTGCAGAACCTTTCACGGTAGCAGAATTGTACATGTTGAATCGTGTCAACTGTTCTGGTCCGTAGGCTTTTTCCATGGTAAGGAAAGCAGAGATGGGTACCATTTCTCCTACATTGTTTTTGACTTGAAGCGCCATTACATCCTCAGGTTTTGCCCTGTACTCAGGTCCTGCCTGGAGCATCACATCGTACATTTGCTCAAAACGAACAAAATCCGAAACAAATTGACCTCCAAGTAAAACCTGCATGGTGCCAAGTGCTTTTGCAATCGTCACCCCATTCTTAGCGGCCTGATCCTGATCAATCCTAAGTAAAAACTGAGGGAAAGTAGGGTCAAAATCTGTAAATGCATAGCCTATTTCAGGGCTTGCCATCAAATCTTCCACAAGGTCATTGGTCACTGTGGCCAAACGGTTCAGATTACCTGTACCCGTCTGGTCAAGAACTTTCATTTGGAACCCACTGGAGTTACCAAAACCCGATACGGTAGGAGGCAGGAAGAAATCAATTTTCGCATCAGAAATTTCATCCCCCAGTGCTCCAAATTCATCCAGGGTTTGCTGAATAGGTAAGTCCTTCCTTTCATCCCAGGATTTCAAATTCACCATGGCCATACCATAAGAGGCTCCTGAGAGTCCATTACCCAATGAATAGCCAGCCAAACTGGAAACACCAGCAACAGCCTCATTCCCTTCTAATTTTTGGACAAGTTCATCCAATACCTTTTCTGTTCTTTCTACTGTCGCTCCTACCGGAGTGGTGACATTTACATAAACCATACTTTGGTCTTCTGTAGGAATAAAGCCAGTCGGTAAGATTTTACTTACTCCCCATGTGGCTACAAAGAAAAACAACAAGATTAGGGTAGTAACTCCTTTTCTAGGCACCAAGTAGGTGATGTATTGAAGGTATTTGTTTTCGAAGAAATTATAATAATGATTGAACTTGTTAAAGAACCGCTGTAAAAGCGTTTGTTTCCGCTCCTCCCCATAATGGTTTTTAAGCAAGATGGCACAAAGTGCGGGGGTTAATGTCAATGCATTGACACCAGAAATAAAGATGGCTACTGCGAGCGTCAATGAAAACTGCCGGTAAAATACACCTACCGGACCGGACATAAATGCTACCGGCACAAACACTGCGGACATCACCATGGTAATGGCAATAATTGCCCCACTGATTTCTTTCATTGCAGCAAAGGTGGCTGCCCGAGGAGCAAGTCCCTCTTTCTCCATTTTGGCATGGACTGCTTCCACCACTACGATGGCATTATCGACCACAATTCCTATGGCCAGAACCAGGGCGAAAAGGGTAAGCAGATTTATGGAGAAGCCCAACCACTGCATGAAAAACATGGTACCAATCAAGGCTACCGGAACGGCCAAGGTTGGAATCAAGGTAGAACGGAAATCCTGAAGGAAAATAAACACGACAATGAAAACAAGAATAAATGCCTCTGCCAATGTCACCAATACTTCCTTTATAGAGGCATCCAAAAACCTGGATACATCATAAGAGATATTGTAATCCATTCCAGAAGGGAAGTTATCCTGCTTGATCTGTTCAATCTTCTTCTTCACATTGGCGATCACCTCACTGGCATTGGATCCTGGTCGCTGGATAACCATTACTGAAGCGGCTGGTTTACCATCCATTTTGGCGATTCTACCATAGTTCAGGTTACCAAACTCCACATCAGCGATGTCCTTTAACCTTAAGATGGACCCGTCAGGGTTGGCTCTAATGACTAAGTTTTCATATTGCTTGGGCTCATAAAATTTACCCGTATACTTTAATACATACTGAAGCACTTGCATGTCTTTACCAGAACTAATCCCGAGTTGACCTGGTGCTGCTTCAACGTTTTGGTTGTTTATGGCCTCAATTACATCATCAGTAGCCACTTTATAGGCAGTCATTCGGTCAGGCTTAAGCCATATCCTCATGGAGTAATCTTTCGTACTCATTATTTCTGCCAAACCTACACCATCCACCCGCTGCAATTCCTGGAGCACATTAAGGTCGGTGTAATTGTAAATGAATGCTTCGTCCAGTGAGGGGTCATCACTGGCAATATTAATGTACATGAGAAGTCCTTCGACTTGTTTTTCTACCGTTACACCGGCTTTGGTCACAATCTCTGGTAAGTCATTGACTACTGTCGAAACCCGGTTCTGAATCTCCACAGCAGCAAGATCTGGATCTACGCCTGCCTGAAAATACACTTTGATAACTACAGTACCTCTATTACTACTTACTGAAGTCATGTAAGTCATTCCTGGCACACCATTGATTACCTTCTCAAGAGGAGTGGCCACCGTTTTCGCTGCTACCTCTGCATTCGCACCTCTATATTTGGCACGGATAGAAACAGATGGAGGAGCAATGTCAGGAAATAGCTCTACTGGTAAGGTGAAAAAAGACAATAATCCCAGTAATACAAAGAATAGGGAAATAACCAGTGATAAAACTGGTCTTTTAATAAATAAATCAAACATAGCTTATTGTTCTGTACTGGTAGGCATTACTTCTGCAATGGTATCGTCTTTTTCTGGCAATGAAACACCAGCATTATCAGCTACCATTTTAGGCTGAATAATCATTCCGTCTTTCACATTTTGGATGCCTTCGTATATAAAGTGCTCTCCTACTTCCAATCCAGACTCGACAATATAGTAATGGGAAAACCTTGCTCGAGGAATAATACTGCGCATCTCCACTTTGTTGTCCTTGCCAACAACATAAACAAAACTTCTGTCCTGAATTTCAAAGACTGCTTTCTGAGGGATGATGATGGCATTTCTTACCTTATTGGTAAGGATTATCTTGCCAGTAGCTCCATGCTTTAGTATTTTACTTGGGTTGGGAAATAAAGCCCTGAAAGCAATCGATCCTGTATTGGCATTAAATTCTCCCTGCATGGTTTCAATGATGCCTTCATAAGGATAAGGAGCGCCATCTGCGAGCACCAACTGCACTACATTATTGTCCTTGGTTTCATCTTTGGATTTGATGTATTCAAGGTATTCTTTTTCTGATACATTGAAATAAACATGTACAGAACTAATATTTGAAACAGTAGTAAACAAACTCCCTTGCTCGACCAAACTACCAGTCCTTAAAGGTATTCTATCAATAATCCCATCAAACGGAGCCCTAATGTTGGTATAAGACAATTGCACTGCTGCATTGTCCATAGCGGATTTGGCTTCTTCAATTTTAGCTAGTACAGCATCATATTTGGCCTTTGTTAGGTTTAACTCAGATTCTGATATGACGTTTTTATCTACCATTATCTTCAAGCGTTCCACCTCGAACTCTATTACCTTGGCTTCTGCTTTGGCACTTTGAAGATTGGCCTTCGCCTTGGCCAATTCCGCTTTATATTCTTGCTCGTTGGTTTTAAATAGAATCTGGCCTTTTTTTACCTCCTGCCCTTCATCTACGTTTACCTTCTCGAGAAATCCTTGCACCCTGGCTCTAAGTTCCACATTCTGAATGGCTTTGATATCTGCCACGTAATCCCTGTGCATAATGGTATCCGATGCCACTACTTCCAATACGGGGAACTCCTTGATTGACTGGGCCTTTTTCCCTCCTTCTTTGCCACTATTACATGAAAAAATGACAACCATCGGAATAAAAAATGCAAATATCCCGACTCTGTTTAATTTTATTCTGCTCATATTCAATACCAAACCTGTTTTTACCCTTATACAAAACTTAAAGTGATGTAATTTTTACACTTTAATGCAACAACAAATAATACAATAATTTTGGTGAAATCCTGATAGATTTTGCCAAAGTTACCTTTACCTCCTATCAACGGGCTATATCTTGTATAAATAAGCAGCCGACTATTTTTGAAGAAGTCGCTGTGTTTACAACCTTTTGATTCTATTACTTGTTGTATATTTGTGCCCATACCAAGCAAGAATACAATATGTTCAAGAAACCAATACTATTGATAGGGCTATCAATGATTCAATGCCATGTGTTTTCCCAAGAAACGCCCCAGCCGAAAGGATACGTGGCATATCAGTCCGCCAATCAGCTTACCATAGATGGTAAATTGGAGGAGGAGAACTGGCTTGCTGCAAATTGGTCTACTCCTTTTATGGACATACAGGGAGCGGATTTTCCTGCGCCTGATCAATTGACCCAAATGAAAATGCTTTGGGACGAGCAATTTTTATTTATAGGTATTAAGCTAAATGAGAAAAATATCTGGGCCACCTACTCAGAAAGAGAATCTGTAATATTCCATGAAAATGATATTGAAATATTTATAGATCCCGATGGTGACACCCATAATTATTATGAGGTGGAGATCAATGCTATGGGAACGCTTTGGGATTTGTTACTTACCAAGCCCTATAAAAATGGAGGCAAGCCTATCAATGGCTGGAACATCAACGATTTTGAATATGCCATCCATCTAGAGGGCACCCTAAATGACCCAAGCGATGAAGACAACTTCTGGTCCATAGAAATGGCCATTCCCTGGAAAAGCCTCTCTCAATCAGGCCCATCCTTTAAGGCTCCTGAGGATGGTGATCAATGGCGCATCAATTTTTCAAGGGTGCAATGGCAAATTGAACCTACAGAAAAGGGTTATCAGAAAAAAATCAACCCACAAACCGGTAAATCCTACCCAGAAGACAATTGGGTTTGGTCTCCCATGGGACTGATCAATATGCACCTGCCGGAAAGATGGGGTTATGTACAGTTTTCTGACACCCAAGTAGGAGTGAGCAATAAATTATTTGTTACACATCCAAACGAGCAGATAAAGAATGAATTAAGAAAGCTATACGATGCAGAAAAGGCGTTTTTCGCTATCCATGGTCACTATACCGACCAATTGGCTGCATTAAATAGCAATACTCCCCTGTCAGATGTGGCCATAGAAGCTACTAAATCCTGGTTTAAAATATCCTGTCCGGCAACTTCTACTGGCGAATACTGGTTTATAACAGAAGACAGCAGGGTATGGAAAAAATAATCTGCGTATTAAAAGTTTTCAAAATTATCGTGCCCGCCTCTAAAGCAAAATCGATCAAATCATGAAAAAAAACAAAACCTACTTTTTTGGATTATGGCTACTTGCCCTTTCCTGCATTGGCTGTACCGAAGCAACAGAAACACGTTCATTGGTCAATTTACTGCTTATAGATGCCCCTGGGGATTTTGATGAAGTTTGGGTAGAGGTCAATGGGGTGGAAATTCTACCTGCAGGCATTCGCGGTAGTGAGGAGAATGCCAACTGGGTGAGTATCCCCTACCAGGCAGCCAGCAATATGGTTTTGGTAAGTGCATTGGTCGACGACACACAGCTTCTAATAGGCAGAACAGAAATTCCAGCAGGAGACATTTCGAAAATCAGGTTTCTCTTAGGGGATGTAGTCTACTTGATCAGCGACGATGTCAGAACGGATATGACAATCTCCCCAGACAGCGAAGCCCTCTTGGAAATAGAGGTAGACATTAGCACCCAAAGTGGTTTCTCCTATGATATCATTCTGGATCTTGACCTAGTACAATCTGTGGTCGCCAACCAAAGTGGTGGTTTTGATTTTATCCCTCATCTTAGGGTTTTTGTAAGCACTGGTTTATCAGAAATCACTGGAACAATCCTCCCCGTCAGCATTGCCCCACATGTCATGGCGATCTCTGCAACGGACACCTTCAGCACCCTCACCGCCGATGATGGTGGATTCTTGCTTAGTGGCTTGCCTGAAGATGAATATGAATTCAAAATAGCCGCCCCTACAGGATATCAGGACACTACTTTTACCCTTCTGACCTATCCTGACAGCACATTGACACTGGAATCCATCACCCTACAAGCATCCACCTCGCCCTGATATATTTGACAAGCTTATGACCGAAGATCAGCATAAAAAGTACATGTTAAGGGCCATAGAATTGGCTGAATTAGGCAGGGGAAGTGTCAGCCCCAATCCCATGGTGGGCTGTGTGATCGTACATGATGGATTGATTATAGGGGAAGGGTATCACGAAGAATATGGGCAAGCCCATGCAGAGGTGAACGCCATCGCTTCAGTTAAGGACAAATCCCTTTTGAAAGAGGCCACCCTTTATGTTAGCCTGGAACCCTGTGCTCATTTTGGAAAAACGCCCCCCTGCGCAGACTTAATTGTCAAGCACCAATTAAAGGAAGTCATCATCGCTGCGGTAGACAGCAATCCTTTGGTAGAGAAAAAAGGAATTCAGAAGTTAGAGCAGGCAGGAATAGCAGTAACTACAGGAGTGATGGAGCAGGAGGTTAGAAAGCAGAATGTGCGGTTTTTTACCCAGATGGAGAAAAAGCGCCCCTATATTATTCTAAAATGGGCCCAGACAAAAGATGGCTTTGTAGCGCGTACCAATTTTGACAGCAAGTGGATAAGCAATTCACTTAGCAGGCAGCAGGTACACCGCTGGCGTACAGAAGAGGATGCCATTTTGGTGGGCACCAATACCGCACGCTATGACAATCCCCGACTGAATGCCAGAGATTGGTATGGAAAAGACCCACTAAGGTTGGTTGTGGACAGGGAATTGAAATTGGAGGAAAGCTTACATTTGTTTGATGAGCAGCAAGACACCATCATCTACAATAACCAACTCAATAAGACAGTAGGAAAGACCGAATGGGCAAAAATGGATGTTCGCATCGATGCCAAAGAAATCGTAGCAGACCTTTATGCCAGAAACATTCAGAGTCTGATTGTCGAAGGTGGAGCAGCGGTTTTGGGGGATTTTATAGCGAATGCCTTATGGGATGAGGCAAGAGTTTTTACCGGAAATACCGAGTTTGGCTTGGGCATTCCTGCCCCTGTTTTGACAACTATTCCCATAGCCCAATATACTTTTAAGGAGGATTTACTAGCAATTTACAGGAACCATGACTGAGGAAATCAATCTACCCAAAAATGCCAACAAGGAGGAAATATACAAAGCCCTTCTGCCACAAGTAAAGGCCTTGATTTCCGGAGAGGAAGATTTGGTCGCCAATATGGCCAATATGTCTGCGGTACTAAAGGAGGCCTTTGGCTTTTTTTGGGTGGGCTTTTATATAATCAAGAAGGGTGAATTGGTTTTGGGCCCTTTTCAGGGACCAGTAGCCTGTACCCGGATCCAAAAAGGAAAAGGCGTATGTGGCAAAGCTTGGGAAACCAGAGAAACACAGGTAGTACCTGATGTCAATGCCTTTCCAGGTCATATAGCCTGCAGCGCCTCCTCCCAATCAGAGATAGTGGTCCCCGTATCCAAAAAAAAAGAAATTATCGCTGTGCTGGACATTGATTCCGATCAGCTGGATACTTTTGATGCGGTGGATCGGAAGTATTTGGAGGAAATGGTGGGGTGGTTTTGAGGTTTCTTGATTCGGTATTTTTTTATATAAAATGGATATGGCGTCCTGCATTTCCATTACAAATGGGATTTACAGACCAATTTTAGCTATTTCCAATAAAAATGTGGTCTCACCCCTAGATTCTTTGTCCGAAATCCTTAATTTAACAGGGGAAAACAAAGTAAAGTAGCTGAGTGCATAGTCTCAATTTTCGCAACTCCACTTGTAAAACATGTTTTTATATAAATGTTGTGCATAATATAACCAAAATGCTAGAAGACTTAAAGACATTACTTAATAAAAACTACCCTGTAATTGCATCATTGATGTCTATAATTTTCGGAATGGCATCAGTGTTAATTTCATTAAACAATAATCTATCAATAGTCTATATTATATTAGCATCAATTATTGGAGCTATTTTTATAACAATCATTTTGGTCTATATATTACACAAATTACTATTGAATAGAAGTAATCCAGACTACAGAACGATTGGTTCAGTTGACACGTTAGAAATACTAGACACTTCTGGGAAGATATGTAAATATAGTAGAAAGTTGTCACTAGATTTTAAAAAAGATTTAAGCTCATTTTATATCTTTTTACCAAGAGTAACAGGTCAAATAAAAAACGTAAGATGCTACATTTCGGATAACAAAGATTTTTCCAATCAAAAAGAATGTGAACTAACTATCCATAATTATTTGGATAGAAATGCAGCTTTCATATACATTCCTTTTACAAAAAAAGACAAAAAATTTATTGAATTTAGATGGGATTTAATAGATGCTTTTGAGGATAAATTTGACAGTTTTGCGGTATATCCCGAACCGAATCAGGAATTTTGTAAATTAACTCTTATTTCTCCAAAAATTTTAACTGCTAATTGGTTGGTTTATCATGCAGAAAATTTGAAACCACTTCACTCGGGTTCTAATACTGTTTTCGGAACTAGAAATAAAGGAACAGTTGAATTTGATTTTACACCTTATTTAAATAAGGTTTACTATAAATGTTCACTTAGTTGGGAAAGAGAATGAAAATAGAGCAATTCATCAATAAAGTGATAATCCAACCTACAGGACAGTGCAATTTAAATTGCTCCTACTGCTATGTTCCGAACAGAAGAAGAAAAAGAGAAATTGAATATAAGACATTACAAAATATTAAGTACTTTATAGAATCTTTACAGAAAAAAGATTTATTTGATATAATTTGGCATTCTGGTGAGCCATTAATAATTGGTATAGATTACTTTCGGAAAATTTTAAACCTATTTAAACCATTAAATATTCGGCATAAAAATACAAACCAATGCAACTCTACTAAATAATGAATGGTGTGACTTAATCGATGAATATAAAATTAATGTAACAGTCAGCCTTGACGGTAATCAAAAACAAAATAGTAAAAGAGTAAATTGGAGTGAAAAAGAAACTTTTAATAGAACTTTAAAAAAAATCAACTTACTAAAGAAAAGAAATATTCAATTCAATTTAATATGTGTCGTTCACGAAAAAAATTATTTAGAACCTGAAGAATTATTCAAATTTATTAAAGAGATAGGGCCAAATGAAGTTGGATTTAGCATCGTTGAAAAAGAGAACTTTAATAAATTTAATAATGACCTATCCGAAAGAGAAATCGAAAATTTCTGGACAGTTCTCTTCAATATTTGGAAAAAAGATAACTCAATACAAATAAGAGAGTTCAATCTTATTTTCTCAAATTTAATTAATAAGAAAAATTTTAATAATGATATCAAATACTTAGATCTTAATATTACTTTCGGAAGCAATGGTAACTTGGTCATATTATCTCCAGAATTCCTTGACGCAAATTCTAATTCTTATAATAACTTCATTATTGGTAACATTAATAACAACAGTAATGAAGAAATAATGAAGGCCATAAAAAATTCTTTATATCTTAGAGATCATATTCTTGGTATAAAAAAATGTAATTCCGAATGTTTATATTTCAATTTTTGTGAAGGCGGAAATGCCAGTAACAAATATTATGAAAATGATTTAATAAACTCGACTGAAACGATTCATTGTTATCAATCAAAACAAATTTTAGTGGATTCAATAATTAAAAACTTATAGAATGAAAAACATCAAAAATGCCTTAAAGGCAAAAAAATATAAGATTGAAAAAATTATAGAAAATAAGAATTTCAACAAAATTGACTCAGAAATAAAGAATGAGAAATATTTTGCTTCGAATTCTTTTTCGTCGTCAAATTAGGATACTATGCACAACATTTAGCCCACTAGGGAAAAGCCCCTAAAAAAAAGCCCTGATTGATGCACACATCTTTCAGGGCTTTTTGCTAGTGGCTGTTGACTGACATCCGCAGGGTGAAACGTTTGCTAGGTGGAACAGTAGGGATATTTTGTTTTCATGGTCATTGTTGGTTTTTTTATTTGGGGGAACCGTGGCGATATTATTGGTTTTTGGACATAAATTCCCCTACCCGGATTTCCGGTCGGGTAAAATTTGGACATGTCCTGGACCGGGCCTGTGTTTTCCCCGTTCTGGTGGTGCATCATGAAGGGGCAGGCATTTTGGGGCCGATTGCTATCGGGATGGGTTTTGGTTTTCTGTTGGCCCTTTCTCTGGTGTCGAATACGACCGACATCCTTCCTGTTTCGCAGCAGGGGCATCTGAAGATATCCTTTCCGAACTTTTCCAACATTCGGATCTGAAAGGGAACCAGGACTTTTTCTTTTTGGGGTTCCAGGTTGAGGGCAGACCTGATCCCGGCAAGCCTTTTCCACTTGCCCTGCAGGCGGAGGAATCCGAAGTGCCTGATCTTGACAAACCTTTTTGGTAAAACATGCTGCTCAAACCTTCTGAGGAATTCGGGATGGGTAAGCAGCATCTGCTTGGTTTTGGAACCGTCAGCGTAGTCCTTATAGCTGAATCTGATGTGGGAGTCATTGACTTCAAGTATCTTGTGTCTGGTGATGGCTATTTTCTGGGTATACCTTCCAAGGTATTCAATGACCTGTTTGGGGCCGAAGAATGGTTTTTTGCAGTAGATGACCCATTTCTTGGAGAACAATTGCCTTGCAGTGTTTGGGTCTAACAACTTCTTTTCCTTAGTTCCTGCACCATTCTTGCCCTGAAGACAGTAGACATTTTCTTTACCGGAAAAAGGAAACGTCCCTTGGATAGAGAAGCTTTCCATTTACCGGAAGGTGTCAGTCCACCAGCAGGAACAATGCAGTGCAGATGAGGATGTAGGCTTAGGTTCTGGCCCCATAGCCTGTCCCGAAGCGAAGCGTATCGGGATATGTAAAACACTTACCATTCCAGTCTTTGCACCTAGCAACTTGGGGTTGGCAGCAAAGTCCCTGACGACTAACCAAGCTGTTTGAAAGAGCAGATGGTAAAGCTCAGCAGGTTTGCTCAATGCTAATTCATTGAGCGTATCAGGCAGGGTGAACACGACATGAAAGTAAGAAGCATTTAACAGATCTTTTTCTCTGTTCTGTATCCAGCGTTCACGTAGGTGTCCCTGGCAGCGTGGCCAGTGCATATTTCTGCAACTGTTATAACTCAGATGTAGCTTGTTACAATCAGTATTGTCACAACGATCGATATGTCCTCCCATCTCAGCGGTTCTGCAGCGCATTAGCGCGTAGAGGGTACGTGCTTTCCATGTATTGGAGGCTATCGTAGGAATATCTTTATGGAAGGCTCTGATAATGTCAGCAAGCTGACAGGCAGGGTGCTTATTCCTCATAAAGTTTCTCCAGTGGACTAAAAGGAGCCTGCCTGCCGACCCTTGCCATCCCGAGAACGGGACAGGCTATGCAGATAAATCAGAGTGGTATTAATGTCTACATGGCCAAGGAGTTCTTTGAGTGTAAAGATGTCAGTGCCCATCTCGAGCAGGTGGGTGGCATAGCTGTGACGAAGAGCATGAGCGGTGACTTGTTTTTGTACACCGCTGGCTCGTCGGGCTTCACGGGTTGCCCACTGTACGCCTCGGGCACTAATGGGAACAGGTTCACCTTCACTGTTCTTACCGTTAAAGAGATAATCGACAGGTCTTTCTACTTCCAAATAAGTTTTAATTCCTCTTGCCAGAAGATCGCAGAGAGGAACATATCGGTCTTTTCGGCCCCACCCGCAGCCTGGCCCCTTACTAAAACTGTCCACAGGACAGTTTCTTTACGTTCGGTCCTCTTCCCGGATATGGAGCATTTTTCGATCCAGATCGATATCCGTTATTTTGAGTTTACAACATTCAAAGTTCCGTAGTCCACAGCCATAAAGTAAAGCAAGGATTAGGCGATGTTTGAGTAGCTTTGGGGCTTCTAATAGCTCCTTAACCTCCTGCTAGCTAAGAACGACAGGGAGTTTTTTGGGTCGTTCGATGGAGGGCAGAATGACGCTGCTTTCTTTTCGGTCAAAGATTCGAAAAAGGTAGCGCAGTCCGTAAACGGTGTGTTTAAAGAAACTGTCGGAGGGAGTATTGTGCTTACGCTTGAGGAAATGGAGGTAGTCCTGTATGACTTCGTCGTCAAGTTCAAGCAGATTAGAGTTGAGATGCAGTCCCATATGGGCCAAACATCGGGCATAGTTGGTGAGGGTGCTTTGACTTTTACCGGAAATGGTTATCGATCTTCGGAGCCTTTTGAGCTGTAAATCAAAGCCTTCGCATTTTCACAGGGTTTTTCAATGATAGATTGCTTTTTTTTTCATAGCTTAAAGTGTTGAATATTAACGATAAGTCTAATGTAGGAAGAAACGGCATAAACTTCCGGCTTCCTGCCTTAGAAGGATTCGTTCAACAACGCATATATCTTATAGCGGGTGAACGGCTGCCAGCAAGGTTTTCGCTCCGAAGCTCGCTTTGGTTTCGGTGGACAGGAAAGTGCTTCGAAACCGCCACAAGCCATTTATGCAAACCGTTGGGCAACAAGCTGAAAAAAGAAAACTTATTACCAATTTGGTAACTTTTTATTATATTTGCGACAAATAAGTATAATGTGAGAGTAATAGCGAAACGAACTTTACGAGATTTTTGGGAAAAACACGCTGACTGTGAAGAACAATTAAAATCTTGGTTTGGAGAAACTGAAAAATCCGAATGGAAAAATATTAATGAATTAAAAAATGATTATCCAAGTGCAAGTATTCTAAAGGACAATCGAATTGTTTACAATATTAAAGGTAATAACTATAGATTGATTGTAAAATTCAACTTTGAATATCAAATATGCTGGATAAGATTCATCGGAACTCACGCAGAATATGACAAAATAGACGCAAATAATATCTGATTATGAAAATAACACCAATAAGAAACGAAAAAGACTATCAAAACGCTCTAAACAGACTTGAAGAGATTTTTGATGCAAAAAAAGGAACTGAACAAGGAGATGAATTGGAAATCCTTTCAATTTTAATTGACAGATATGAAAATGAGAACTTTCCAATTGGAATGCCTGACCCAATTGAGGCTATAAAATTCCGAATGGAACAAATGGGAATGAAACAAAAGGACTTAGCGGAAGTTGTTGGATTTAAAAGTAGAGTTAGCGAAATTTTAAGTAAAAAACGTAAACTGACTTTAGGAATGATAAGAAAACTGAATTCAACACTTCACATTCCGACGGAGGTGTTAGTTCAGGATTATTAACAAAAAAGACAGTTGCCAATAACATAGCATTCTGACGGCTGGCCCTTCGGCACCCTTCGACAGGCTCAGGGACCATGCTCAAGGTCCACTTCAATGCATTGGGAATTAGGCTTACTATAGGGAATGGTTTTCTCCGTTGTTTTTTTTAGCATTGGGAGATTGAAAATTTACTGATTTTATTTGTTCTCTGACCTAGGGTGTCTATTTTTACCTTTTGGACATACCTGTCCCTTAATGCTAATTGATGCATAGTGTTTTATTTCTAAACCACTATAAAAACCAAAAAGCCATAACGGCCAAGTCCTTTTTGGCTCTTTCCAATAAAAATGTGGCCTTTCAACTGGATTCATTGACCGAAATCCTTAATTTGACAGGGAAAAAGAAAGCAAAGTAGCTGGGTACATAGTCGATATACACGCAACTCCCCAGCAAAACATAGCTTTATACAAATGTTGTACGCAACCAAAAGAAACATTGTGCATTGATTTAACCTGATACTAATATTGACAATGGGATTATTTTCATGTAAATCTGATAGTAAAAATGATTCGGCAATTAAAACTGTCCTTTATGATAAATTCATTGACAACTCAAATGATTGGGTGGATTTAGATTATTACAAATTACCACTTTTGCAACGGATTGAAAATGGAATGCTGTACCTTGAATCATCTTCTGATGAGATGGGTGTGATAAGTTATACTAATTTCAAACTTGATGATTCACGCGATTTTAACTTGGAAGCAAAAGTCAAAATCCAAAGTGATTATGAGGATAGTTATATGACATTTGATTTCGGGATTAGTAAAAGAAAAAATGCCATGAGAAATGTAAGTGGTTTAGATATTTCGACAACTTATGGTCAGATTAATTACTATTTTGGGTTTAGTGATTCGAAAGAAGTTCTGATTACTAAATGGACTAAAGGGAAAGAGAAATATTATTACCGAGATTACTGCGACCAAATTGATTTAGATGAATTTAATGTATTAAGGATTTCTAAGATTGGTACGGTGATTTCATTTTTTGTTAATAACAAGTTAGTTCACAGCCAGAAATATAGGGGATTGCCAGGTGATGGATTTGGATTTTCGACTTCACCGAATGGAAAACTTTGGGTAGATTACTTCAAGATTGAAAACTAAGGAATATGGCAGCGTACAATAACTAAGCATTCTGACGGCTGGAACAGCCTAGTCTGAATGCAGTGTTGAACCCTGAGAAAGTTTCAGGGTAAACTTCAATGAAACATTGAAGGGGTGTTGGGAACTTGGTTTACTATGGGGAATGATTTTCTCCATTTGTTTTTTTAGAGATGTGAGAATGAAAATTTACTGCTTTTATTTGTTCTTTGGCCTAGGGTTCCTTTTTTTAGTAGACTATTATTCAATAGGTAAACGGTTTTGGAGTGAATTTTAGGCTGTTATTTCCATTTGGACATACCTGTCCCGTTAAGCTAATAGATGCATATTATTTTGTTTCTTGATTTTGTTAAACCAGTTGCCTGGAGGCCTTCTTTGGTCGAAGCATGCCACTGTATGTACATCTCCGGTTTTGCAATAAGAACTGGATATTCCGGACTATGTTGACCCCCTTAAGCAGTGATCCAGAAAGGGATGTTTTAATGTGACATTCTGGCGGATACTGACCCCTTTATTTTAGAATAGCGTCAAAGTTTAGCTCTTGAATTAAAATAAAACGGAGCATATTGACCCCTATTTGTAGCTTCTGTTTGTTAAAAAACGGAGCATGTTGACCCCTTGGATTTAGGTTTTATTAATTAGTAGTCTAAACTACTAATTAATACTGATTATGGCAGGTAAACCTAAAAGAATGAGTCAGGTAAAGCAAATAATACAACTACACAATCAAGGTTATGGGAATAAGACCATTGCCCGGGATTTGGGTATCAGCAAGAATACCGTCAAAAGTTATCTTGAAAAATACCGTAAGTCTAAAATAAGGCTTTCCACCTTGTTGAAAATGGAGGATCACGCTCTTGAAAAAGTGTTCCACCCAGGAAATCCCGCATATAAAGACAATCGATTTGAAGTGTTAAAAAGCAGGTTGGACGGGTATGTAGAAGAGCTCAAAAAAACCGGAGTAACCAAGCAGCTTTTATGGGAAGAATACCGAATGTCTCAGCCCACAGGATACAGCCTGAGCCAATTCAGCTATCACTTGTCCCAGCATGTTAAGGTCAAGAGTCCGTCCATGGTTTTAACTCACCAACCGGGTGAGAAGTTATTTGTTGACTTTGCAGGTAAGCCACTTTCATACATAGACCAAAGTACAGGAGAGATAATGAATTGTCAGGTGTTTGTTGCCTGTCTTCCCTATTCAGATTACGGCTTCTGCTTGGCTGTTCCCAGTCAGCGCATCGATGATTTTATTTATTCACTTACCTGCTGTTTGGAAAGCCTTGGAGGTGTACCTAAGGTACTGGTGCCGGATAATCTGAAATCTGCGGTTATAAAGGCCAATAAATATGAACCTACTCTTAATCGTGTTCTTGAGGATTTTGCTAACCACTACAACATGGCAGTGGTTCCTGCACGTGCAAGAAAACCAAAAGACAAGGCGCTGGTAGAAAATCAGGTCAAGCTTATCTACAATCGGGTTTATGCACGTATCCGGCAACAACAGTTTTTCTCCTTGCAACAACTTAATGATGCCATTAAGCACCATATGATCAATCACAACCAAACTCGCATGCAAAGGCGTGATTACTGTAGAGAAGAACACTTCCTGTCTAACGAAAAACCTTTGCTTAAGGAACTGCCCGCAAAATCTTTTGAGATCAAGTACTACAAAGAGTACAAGCTTGCACCGAACAACCATATCTACCTGAGTGAGGACAAGCATTATTACAGTGCTCCTTATCAATATATCGGGCAAAAACTAAAAGTAGTGTACACGCGTTCTTTGGTGCGTATTTTTCATCAGCATGACTTGATAGCTGTACACAAACGAAAATCAGGTATTGGCAGGTATACGACCAATAAAGAGCACTTGTGCTCGACCCATCAACACTACCTGAACCGCAGTCCTGAATATTACAAGAAGCAAGCAGGGAAGCTATCGAAAACCTTGGAGGAGCTTGTGGAGCTCGTCTTTGCCCAAAACAGATACCCGGAACAGCTCTATAAAAGCTGTGATGGGCTGTTCAGCCTGTATAAAAGCACATCTCTGAAAACCTTTGAAAAAGCATGTCAAATGGCTATTGATTACCAAAATTACAGTTACCTATTTGTCCAGAACGTTATCAAAAATAAAACAACCGAATATGTAGAAGAACAACCCAAGAAGAAATTGCCGGAACACCACAATATCAGAGGAAAAGAATATTACGATAATCAATTATCACTTAAACTAAAATACGATGGAGAACATTGAGAATCAACTCTCACAATTACGCTTGTATGGGTTTAAATCAAGCTGGAGTGCGCTTATGGAGACAAGAAGGTCAAGCGAGCTCTCGCTCAATGAAGGCCTGGAGATACTCTTGCAGGCAGAACTTCAGGACAGAGCTAACCGCCGTTTTGAAAGATTACGAAAAACCGCCAAATTTAGGTATCAGGCCTCACTGGAAGAATTAAAATACGATAACTCTCGAGGCCTGGACAAAGGACTTATAGCTTCTTTGGCTACAGGCAGTTATATAAACAACGGAGAGTCTGTATTGATAACAGGGTCCACCGGATGTGGAAAAAGCTTTACAGCCTCAGCATTGGGACATCATGCTTGTGCACAGGGGTACAAGGTAGCCTATTTCAATGTTCAGAAACTCATGCAACATACAAAAATGGCGCGTTTGGAAGGAACCATATATCAACTCTTAAACAAAATATCCAAGACCAGTTTGCTTGTCCTGGACGATTTTGGGCTGACCCATCTGGAAAAACAACACCAAATGGATCTAATGGAAATAATAGAGGACAGGCATGCCAGAACAGCTACAATAATAGTCAGTCAATTACCGGTAGGAAGTTGGTTTGATATTATAGGTGAAGCCACTATTGCAGATGCAATTTTGGATCGATTGGTGCATACCTCTCACAGAATCGAACTCAAAGGAGAGAGTCTTAGAAAATTAATGTAATTTTGTCATAGTAGCCTTTTTTAGTTACCAAAATCCAAGGGGGGTCAATATCACCGTTGGAGGGGTCAACATCACCGGTATTTCCAAGAACAATTCTGAACAGGGAAGCCGGTTTTTCTCCTACTTCTAAAAGTTATCGATCTTCGGAGCCTTTTGAGCTGTAAATCATATCCTGGCACATTTTAACAGGCTTTTTCAATGATAGATTGCTTTTTTTCATAGCTTAAAATGTTGAATAATTGAATAATAATGATAAGTCTAATGTAGGAAGAAACGGCAATAAAGCCGGCTTCCTGCATTAGCAGGATTCGTTTAACAATGCATATACACAAGTATTAGCCAACATATCAGGTAAACAACCAAAATCATAGATAAACAAAATCAATACAAAAATTTGGAAACTGATATACCGTAAGGTATATTTGTATTATGGTAAGGTCAGAAAAAACTAGACAATTAATAATTGAAAAAACTGCTTCTCTATTCAATAAAAAGGGATATACAGGAACTTATATTTCCGATTTGACCAATGCTACTGGATTGACAAAAGGCAGTATTTATGGCAACTTCAAAGATAAAAACGAAGTCGCTTTAGAAGCTTTTAAATTCAATTATAAATTTCAGACTCGTCAAATAATTGACAAAATTGATAAAGAAAATAATTCAGCTAATAAATTAATAGCATTTCTAAATCATTATAAAACTTCGTTTAAACCGATTTTTAAAAATGGAGGTTGCGCAATATTAAACACTGCTGTTGATACTGATGATGGAAATGAATTATTAAAAGAAGCAGTTGTAAAAACAATTCATAACTGGCATAAAAAAATTGTGTCGATCTTAATTGAAGGAGTTAATAAAAATGAACTCAAAGAAATTGACATCGACTTATTTTCCTATCGAATGATTGCTATAATTGAGGGCAGCATTTTATTGGCAAAAACATTGAACAAACCAGAGATTTTATTAAATAACATAGAACAACTAGAGACCGAAATTTTACAATTAAAACAGGAGTAAAAAAAATTTAAGCATTCATATACCTTACGGTATATTAAAACATATAAATATGAAAAGAGTAGTAATAACAGGATTAGGGGCAATTACGCCAATTGGAAAAAATGTGAAACAGTATTGGGAAAATCTATTGAAAGGCGTTTCGGGAGCAAATAAAATAAGCCGTTTTGACGCAAGCAAATTCAAAACTCAATTCGCTTGTGAAATAAAAGGCTATGACGCCTTGGATTATTTTGACCGCAAGGAAGCTAAAAAATTGGATAGGTTTAGTCAATATGGATTAATTTCAGCTGAAGAAGCCATAAAAGATGCTAATCTTGATTTTTCAAATTTGGATACCAATAGAATTGGTGTAATTTTTTCGAGTGGCATTGGTGGCTTTGAAACTTTTGAAAAGGAAATAATTGATTATACAAATGGGAATTTTAACCCTCGTTTTAATCCGTTTTTTATACCAAAAATAATATCCAATGGTTTGTCTGGTATAATTTCAATTAACCACGGATTAAGAGGTGTAAATTATTGCCCTGTCACTGCTTGTGCTTCATCAACACAAAGCATAATTCAATCCTTTAATTATATCAGATTAGGTAAGGCAGATATAATTATCGCTGGTGGTTCAGAAGCACCAATAACAGAATCATCAATTGGAGGTTTCAACGCTATGAAAGCAATGTCCACCAATAATGAAAATTACAGTTCAGCTTCAAAACCATTTGATACCAATAGAGATGGATTTGTTGTTGGAGAAGGTGCAGGAACTTTAATTATAGAAAGTCTTGATTCGGCATTGGAAAGAAATGCGAAAATTTATGCCGAAATCATTGGTGGTGGAGAAAGTTCAGATGCTTATCATATAACTGGAACCCACCCCGAAGGACTTGGAGCATATTTAGCAATGGAAAACGGCATAAAAGAAGCCAAAATAACACCAAATGAAATTGATTATATAAATGCACACGCAACATCAACTGGTTTAGGAGATTTATCTGAAATTAAAGCAATCACAAAACTATTTGAATCAAATATTGACCAAGTACAAATTAGTGCGTCTAAATCTATGACTGGACATTTATTAGGCGGAACAGGTGCGATAGAAGCAATATCGACTTGTTTATCCGTGAAAACAGATTTGATACCACCAACAATCAATACAACAGAAATTGATAAAAATATTCTGAAGGAATTAAACCTTTCATTAGGAGAAAAGTCTTCGAAAAAAGTTAATTATGCTTTAAGTAACAGTTTTGGATTTGGAGGTCATTGTTCGGCAATGATTATCAAAAAATACGTTGACTAATAACTAAGCATTCTGACGGCTGGCCCTTCGGCCCTTCGACAGGCTCAGGGACCGGTTCAGGGTGTTGGGAATTAGGCTTACAATGGGGAATGGTATTCTCCGTTGTTTTTTTTAGCGTTGGTAGATTGAAAAATCTACTGATTTTCAGTTATTCTCTGTCCTAGGGTTCCTTTTTTTAGCGGCTATTTTTACCTTTTGGACATACCTGTCCCGTAATGCTAATTGATGCTTAGTGTTTTATTTCTAAACCACTATTAAAACCAAAATGCCCTAACTGCCAAGTCCTTTTTGGCTATTTCCAATAAAAATGTCATCTCTCCCTTAGATTCTTTAACCGAAACCCTTAATTTAACAGGGAAAAACAAAGCAAGGGAGCTGGACACATAGTCGATATATACGCAATTCCCCAGCGAAACATTTATATATACAATTGTTGGCTGTAATTAAAATGAGACTCTCAAGACCAGACATATTATCAAGACCACTGTTCATTTTGGCTTTGGGGTTGTTGCTTTTAAATGACTTTTATCTGAAATATGAGTTCTCGAACTTTTTGACAGGTAAACTCTCTGACATAGCAGGACTTTTCCTTTTTCCATATTTCTTATCAAGTCTTCGAATTAAATGGACTAAAACAATCTATATCGGAACAGCTGCTCTATTCGTGTTTTGGAAATCACCATTTTCACAAGAAGTAATCAATTTGGCTCAGAACATTGGAATTGGATTTAACCGAGTAGTTGACTACACTGACTTATTCGCTTTATTCATTCTTCCACTGTCATTTGGTTACTTTCAAAGGCAGATTTCAACAGAGCAAAAAATTAGCAGGTATTTGAAAATACCGATAGGAATTCTTACTCTGTTTGCAATTTGGGCAACAACATTACCGAGAGAAAAAGTCGATTTGAACTTAACTGTGAATGAGGAATACGAGCTGCAAATAAGCAAGGCAGACCTTTTCAATTTAATTCGGCCAGGACATGCGTACAGTGATACTTTAGAGAAAAATCTATCGGACAGCCTTTTTTACTTGCACTTTGACATATCTAAGGGTAGAATTGATGTGACAGCCGTGGCGACCATTACTGCCATTGATTCGAAAACAACCAGAGTCAATCTAGATAAAATTGAGCATGGATATATTACAGGCAGCCTTTTCGGTGGAGTAGATAAAGATGATATTGAGGATTTCAAATCCATTTCGGTGGAAGAGTTCGAATCTCGATTCAAATACGGTTTTATAAAACCAATAGAAAACAGAACTCCTGAACATATTTACTATGACAACAAAGAAATTCATGACGCAAATCAAAACGAATAAATAAAAACTACCGCCAACAAGATATAAGAATGCATAGCTTCCTATCGTCAGCTACGGCATCTTATACTGAGCGTGTGTGCTATGAAAAGATGACTACCAATAAAAGAAATTGAATGACTAAGTTTTTTAGATGTTGTTTTGACAAATGGTGGAGACCTTTGATTTTTTTCGGGTTGACAGCTATTGTTTTTGGACTTAGTGAAATTATACCAAGCCATACCCTCAATGACTATTCATTCTACCTTTTTACCGTTGGACTACTTGGACTTCTAATTTCAATTATTTATCAACTGAAAAAGAAAAAATGGCTGTTTGCCTTTTTAACATTAATGACTTTTGGACTTGGTGTGTTTGGCTTTTTCCTTTTGGCAATTGCTCAATTTTTTACTGACCAAATGCTGCCTGATCATTATGCCGATAATTTAGTAATTCCTACCAATATTACGATTTATGAACCAGTTGATGACGCGTGGAGTAATAGACGAGACAGCACTTTACAAGTAGATAGAAAAAAGTTTGATTTTGAACTTTATAAATCGTTTCAACCTGGTCTTTATGAGTATGACTTATGGATGGGGAAAATTGATAGCGGTAATGTTTTCTTGAAAGTTTATGAAATAACTCAGAACGACAGATTATCTAAAGAGCGATTAACAGAAAGTAGTTCTATTAGAGTTGGAAACTTGACTGATGATGTCAAAAGATATAGTACTAAAGACCATTTTACGATTTATGAAGGAGATTTTGGAAAACCATATGCGGCAAGATTTGAAGTTTGGTATTTTTCCGATATGGGAAAAGAAAGAAAACTGATTGAAAAAAATTATAAGATTGAAGGTTGGCAACATTGAAATGAAAAGAACACAGCACACAACATTTTATATACGTAATGCGGGCTTCACGTCTAAAAATGAATATCTTTCAAACAAGAACCTTTACGATGAATTGGAAGTAAGTGCTTCGAAATCCCGCACTACGCTTATATTGCCATTAGCACCAATTAAAGAGAAAGCCTAAAAGAAATGAGCACATAGAGAAACGACATGCCCAATGAAATGAATCAAATTGCTCTCTTTGAAAAACCATTGTTTACATGGTATAAGTTACCCTTGTCGATTGATAGGGAATTGGATTTACCTGCCGAGTCTTGTTTTGCTTATATTCTTGAGGGGGATAATCAAGACTTAACAGATTCAGGTTTTTTAGCTGAAAAAGGAAGCGTTATACTTTCTCTATGCGGAAAAACAGTAGGTAATTCCCTTTCAAAAATAGAAACAGCTTTTATAAGTACAATTATTGTTCATTTTGATAGAGAGGTTCTAAAAAAGGTTTTCAACTACGAAAAACCTAAATTTTGGAAAGAACTCAAACACCCATTAAAAAAAGACATTGCTCAACAAGACGCCTCAGCTTTAGTGAGCGCTTATTTTTTGAATGTAGCTGACTTATTCAATCACAAAAATGCACTCAACGAAGACATTTTATCAGTTAAACTAAAAGAGATCGTCTTATTACTTCTGCAAACTCAGGAATCTTCCAATCTAAATGCAATCGCAAGGAGTTTATTTTCAGATAGAATTTTTTCATTTCAAGAAGTTATCGAAGCCAACTTATATGAACCTTTAAATTTGAACCGTTTGGCTGCCATGACAAATAATAGTCTTGCTTCCTTTAAAAGAAAATTCAGGGAAATATACAACAACTCTCCTGCGAACTATATAAAAGAGAAGAAATTAGAACGAGGGAAAAAACTACTCATTCATTCTCAAAAACCAATAGGTGAAATTTGCTACGAATGTGGCTACGCTGATCCCTCCAGTTTTGCGAGATCGTTCAAAAATAGGTTTGGTATTTCGCCTTTAGATTTCAGGTTGAGCCAAAATGAACATTAATTGAGCCCTTGTGTAGGACGCTTGTCCCAAACCCTTAGGAACTTTGCTGAAACATTAATTTTTAAACACAAGAAGAATGAGTAAGACGAAAAGTTTTTGGGACAATGCATCAAAAAATTACGATAAAACAGAAGAACGGTTTGAGTACATCCATCAAAAATCAAGGGAAAATACTAAAAAACATATAGAAAGCGCTAATGTAGTATTGGATTATGGTTGTGGAACAGGCACAACGGCTTGCGAGATTGCCAATGCCGTTAAAGAGATTTATGCCATCGATATATCATCGAAAATGATCGAAATTTCCAAAGGAAAAGCAGCTGAAAAAAACATCAAAAATGTAACATTCGCTCAAGGGGATATTTTCGATGAAAACCTGAGAAAAGAGTCTTTTGATAGAGTATTAGCATTCAATATGCTGCATACTATCCCTAATCCTGAAAAGGTGACGAAAAGAATAAACGAATTACTTAAACCTGATGGATTATTTATTTCAGTGACCCCCAGTCTAGGAGACAAATTGTCATTTGTAGTGGGCTTGCAGATTCGACTTGTTCAGGTACTTTGTAAAATTGGAATAATCCCCATTCCGATTAGAATACTGAAAAGCGCCGACATAGATCATTTAATGGCCAAAGGAAATTTTCAGACAGTTGATTCCGAGAAAATTTATAAAGGTGCCTCCAGCTATTTTATAGTAGCTAAGAAAAAAACTGAAATGTAACTGCTGCTAACCGAGTGGTTGTCCGCAGGCCATAAGTCTAAAGCCTGTCCCTACCCTTCGAAAGAGACCCCCTCACAGTACGGCAAAGCTTGGCGAAGTACCCTCCCGGTCGACCCCTGTGAAAAACAGGGCAGGCTGCACGAGTCTTGTACATTCCCTGCATTTCGGCTATTTACTGAAATTTAAACACCTGATTGATCCTGGAATATTTACAGAGAATACAGCTCGTGATTATTTAATCAAGTCATGTGAAGCGAGTATCTAAGAGAAGAATAAAATGGCTGGCCATCTTAACTACCTAGAACTATATAGAATACAATCCGAATAATAACTATTAATAAAACTAAGCAATCTGAGGCATCAAACTCTTCGACAAGCTTAGGAAACCTCAATGAAACATTCACAGACTCAGTATCCTCATAGAGGGTTGGTTAATGTTACTACGGAAAATAGTTTACCCCATTTTATTTTTTAACCGTCAAAATATTAATGAAGTAACGGTCCTTATTTCCAATGTATAGGTTTTATTTTTTGTGCCTCATTTCCATTAGAAAAAGAATTTTAGAGCGGATTTTAGACACTTTTTTAAGTTTATAGATTGCTTTACATTTAAGTAAATAGAATAATCATCTATCATTAAAACTTAATATAAGATAATAAATACCGTCACAAAACACAATTTTAAAATTTTCTTTAAAAAACTTCCGACGTTACTGTGTATTTATTAAACATTTTTATTAAGTTGAAATACATTAATAAACCATAGTAAATTAATACTTTACAATAATGCTAGAAAATAGTTACAAACTTGTATTGATGAGCTCAGATGAGCAAAAGCAACTTTTAAGTTTAACTAATAGCCAAGAAAGGGAAGAATATGTAAACACTATAAAACCTAAACTGGGCGAGCATTATTTCGACACATATCTCTCAGTAAAACTATATTTATCTAATAACAACTACGAATACGCAACTATATCTATTAAAGAGTTTCTGGAACTTCATTCTCATATAGAATTCCGTAGTTCTTTAAAAGAAATAACAGACCTTGAAAATATTCCAGAGGTTTTAGGTCAATTAGATATAGAGGAACAGGAAAAAGAATTAACAATATTAGGGCTCATTATGTGTAAACTAAATGAACGGGGTATCGGTCTTGAAAATTTAGATTTAATCACAGACTTAGGAGGCACAAGATGGGTCAATCCTATATATAAAACAATTTTAATCAAATCAGAAGATGATGCGTGCAATGGAATGATAATTCAAGATGGATACTGTGCTCTAAAATACGATGTAACATTATTAAAAAATAGTTATAAAGAACTACTTGAAAACAAAAAATACATTGAGTTTTATGTAAAAAGTACAGATATGGAGAGAAATGATGAAAATCTGGCAGAAAGAATTTTTTTTTTAAACAAGCTAGCAAGTCATATTTCAAATCCTAACATAAAACGAGTTTTTGTTGAGGAAACAGGAAGACTTAATTTTGATCAAAGTGTAAACCCTAAACAAGGTGATTTTAGAAAATTTTTAGTGAGAAAATTGAAAGGTGATAATAAAAATTATATTCTGAATGAATTGATTTTTAAGCTATCAGGAAATTCTCCATATAGTATAGATATCTATCAAGAAGAGGTAGATATTTTTTATACTAAGGAAATAGAAAACATAAGTAAGGTGAGAGAGTATTTCATTAAAACTTATAAAAATCTTGAAGAGCTTGATAGGAAAATTGCTAAAAAAGACACTGTTGAGAAACACTTAAAGCTGTTGAAGTTACTTGATACTGCACATAATCACAGCGAATACTGGGAAAATATGTACGACAAAACAGAGAATAAGGATCTCAAAAAAGAGATGGATTATCATGGAGGTCGAGACTTAAACAATGTTTACAAAAATTCATTTTTTGGTGACGTAAATAATCGTAATACACTTAGCGAAAGGCTTGAAAGAAGTATAGAAGGTTATTTAAAAACTAAAGAAAGACTATTTCTTACCTTAAAAAGAAAGAAGGAACTTTTTAATGATATTACTGATGAAAACATTTTTTCAATATTTAAAAATGAAGGGACACTTTTTGACAAGGTAAGTGGTAAAGACCTGATGTCAAAAGGAATAAGTTCCTCTTATTTACAAAGCATTAATGGTATTTCTGAAATTGATGAGCTACCTAATGTTTTATCTGCTTATAATTCTCTTGATAGACAGTATTTAAGAGATATAAGGAATAATAGAGTTAATGATATTCAAGCAATAGTAAAACGGTTTGAAGCAATAGAATATCAACATATTTCTATTGAGGAAGAATCAAATACCAAAGGCTTGGGATTTAGGATTAAAATAAACCCGATCAAAATTCCTAATCCAAGTGATATCGCAAGAGAATTAGGAGGTGTATTCGATTCGGCTGGAAATGTTATCAATGAAGCTGGCAAGCCTGTAGTCAATATTTTTGATGCGGTACGAACAGGAGGAGAAGACCTTTTTAATACTATCGGAGATGGATTAAATAAGATAAATCTCTATTTAGAAGAAGAAGCTCCGGAGTTTGAGAAGTATATGAGAAGAGATTTCGGGTCTGACTTGGATAAAGCTATAAATAACATAATTTTAAAACCCATAAACTGGATTGCTTGCGGTGGGAAACAACCACCAGAAAATCCTTCGGAAGATGATGACTGTGTTGAAGGAGGGTTGGAGTGTACAAAAGGACCTGACGAAACTAAATGTAGATTAACAGATTCACAAGGAAACCCTTCAGGAATTCCGACTTCAGAAGAAATTGTGACTGAGGAGCAACTTCAATGGATGAGAGATATGGAATTACAAGACATGATTAACTCCATAGACTTTTCAGAGGATATGAAAGCTTGGATTTATAATTCAGAAAATCTAACAGTACTGCAGAGGATGCTAAGCATTAAACAAAAAGAGCTTTATGAAAAAGTTAAAAATGGTGTACCTATCGATCCAAATGAAGAAGCAAAACTAGCAGCTGAGATAAGTGCCCAACAAAACATAATCGATTTAATAAGAGCAGGAACGGACTCTGCTGTTACCAATGTAATTCAAACATTCAAAGATTTAATTAATATAGTTCAAACAATTGATGAGCTGAAGGCCACCATAAATTTTGTGGCTGAAAATGGTTTTGGTAATTTAATGTACGCAATTGGAGAAGGGTTTGTAACATATTGGAATGATTTCAAGAATGCAAATGATATAGGTAAAGCTGAAATTATAGGAATAGTTGCATCTGATACTATTATGTGGTTTGTCCCAGCCGGAGCTGCTCTGAAGCTCGGAAAAGGCACAATAAGAACTGCAGCGGCAACATCTCCTGTTCGTAAACTTTCACAAAAGTTTTCAGAAAGTGTATACAAACATTTAGGAGTAATAAGTGGACCTGAACTTGGGAAATTGATAGGAGAATTTAGAATGGGTGCTAAAACAATTGGAGTTTTTGACTTTGAACCTGGATCGCTTGCCAAATCTAAATTTATTGGAGAGAATTGGGTAGGCCCAAATCCAACAAGGAAACCTTACGATAAACACCCAGGCTATTTTGAATTCACAAGTAAAGATGGGACCCGAAAGTATAGAGAAGCAGTGTATAAGCCTAAACGTGATGTAGTTCAGGCTAATTTTGAATGGAGAAACCCTGGTACTAAAAAAACCTATATCGGGAATGCTCATATGGATATAATTACTGACGATTAGGTTAAAAAGAAGTGGCTATAATAGAGTAGGCGGCCGTGAGCCTTAGGCCAGTGTAGTGTCTCTCACAGTTCTGCTGAACTTGTCAAAGTACCATCTTGGGAGACCGGAAGTCTCGTAGCTACCCTGCATTCTGGCTCTTCACTAAAATGATCTTAAGAGGTCATTTCTTAACGCTCAGTCCTTCTAAGCATATACTTGTCCCAGTTCTACTCCCAACTTAATAAGGTTTTTACGTTTTTGCTCATGCTTCTTCTCCAGGTGAACCTAGACCAAATGAAAACATCAAATTAACCAATGAAACTCGGCACAGGATAATGCCATGCTTGGGCCAGCGCTTAGCAGCTCTGCTACGACGGAGATTTGCAGTCATATTATGGCCGTTTCCAATAAAAATGTAGTCTCCCCTTAGATTCTTTAACCGAATCCTTAATTTGACAGGAAAAAACAAAGCAAAGGAGCTAGGTACATAGTTCATATATACGAAACTCGCTTGATAGAACATAGCTTTATAAAAATGTTGGCAACAATTTTTGAACATTGAACATAGGAATTATGACATACAAAATTTTATCTTTAGATGGTGGTGGAAGTTGGGCTATTCTTCAATTACTTACATTAAGATACAAATATGGGAATGCTAACGGTCATGAAATCCTACGCAATTTCGATATGATAATTGCCAATTCTGGAGGAAGTATAGCTCTTGCAGCCCTTGCAGAAAACTGGACAATAGACAAAGCTCTTACTCTGTTTGACAAACGAGAAGTTAGAGAACAAGTGTTTGACAAAAATAGGTTTAAAGACAGATTTTTCCCTATTGATTATATAAGACTATTCAAAGAATTTGGGCCAAAATATAGTTCACCAAAAAAAGGTAATGCTTTTAAAAAATTATTTCCAGAACTGGATAAAAGACAGATGAGCGAATTACCTAAATTCATTGGAAAAGAGTCTTTAAAATTAATTGTTTGCACCTATGATGCTCTAAATAATAGAGCTAAGTTTTTTAACTCATATGGCAAAGGAAAAATGTATGATTCAATTAGAATGACTCAAGCAATTCATGGGTCATCAAATGCACCAGTTCAGTACTTTGATTTTCCAGCTAGGTTCAAGGCCAAAAACTCAGGAATATTTTATGAACTATGGGATGGTGCTTTAGGAGGTTTTAATAACCCTGTAACCGCAGGAGTAATTGAAGCAGTTAAGGAAGGAATAAATTTAAATGACATTAAGGTGATTTCTATTGGTACTGGTAATAAACTAATGTCAGACGATGATAAAAAGCGGTTTTTTCAAATAAAACAAATAACCCAAAAAGAGAGAAGAAAGAAATTAAAGTTTTGGAGACTAAAACATCAGTTAGAGTTTTTCTCAAAAACCATATTAAATCAAGCTACTACCATTTTGTATGAACCACCTGATTGGGCAAATTATGTAGCTTATATGTTTTTGCTAAAAGATGATGTTAAGGATATTGATAAACGATTTATTAGATTGTCACCTATGATTCATTCTTATCGTGAAGCCACACCCGAAATTAAAGGCCTTTTACAAAAACTGTACAAACTTGACATGGACTTAACAGAAGATTCAGATATTGAACTCTTGAAGAAATGTTTTAACAGTTGGTCAAATGATGAAATTTTGAACCAGCCAATAGATTTCAGAGTTGAAAGAAATAATGATTTAGTTTATTTACAAGGAGACAAATATTTTAGTGAAGCTATTAAAAAATGGTAAATTGTTGCTAATCGAGTAGACGGCCGTGAGCCATAAGCCCACAGCCTGTCCCGAAACCCTTCGGGAATGCACCTCTTACACAGTCGACTGGGGGCCTCGTACCTGCCCTGCATTCCGGCACTTCACTAAAATGATCATAAAAGATCATTTATTTACGGTTATCCCCAGTTCCCGGATTATTAGGTTGCGTTTTGAGGTAATAGGAAAGCATGGATTCATATCCTTTTCTTCTTAGGCGTGACAAAGTGATCGTAGTAATCAGAATCGGACTCTGAGCTTCTGCCTATCCGCCTTTTCTACCCTCCCGCCATCTGGCCTCTCACTAAAATGACCTAAAGAGGTCATTTCTTTACACTCGGTCCTTCCATGCGTAAGCATGGTCTTGGTAAACCCCAAGTCGAATCAGATTTTTACGTTTTCGCTCCGGATTTTTCTCCCGGTCGACCGGGACAAGAGACAATATCGAAGTCGGTTTCTATGCCATTCATCAATGGCTTTCAGCTTGGCGTGGATACTGGCAAGCCTGTCCTGAGATAGTCAGGGGCGGTAATTATTCACCCATCCCCGCCAGACCTCAGCCAGCTTTTTCAACCTTTCCTCGAAGCTGTAAGGTTTGGTTTTCTTGGTGATCTGCTTGAGCTTACGTTTGAGCGACTCCCAACTGTTCTTTTTCACCACCAAAGCCCCCCGCAGCCTGGCCCTTCGCTAAAATCTTTCACGGAAAGATTTCTTTACGCTCAATCCTCCTTTGTCCCCTTTATTATATGTAGGAACAAATGCATGTCCCAACAACTCGAAGTTAGAGGGTCTTCGGATGCCACAGCACTCCGTGCGCCCACTTCGCACTCACGTGCTCGTGCGTCTTTGTTGATAGGTAGTCTGAGCTTGTCCCTTAAGTAAAGATAAATCTCGTTTCCCACTTTTCTGGCCTCCGTCTTTGACTTGGTGTAGATGCTGAAATCGTCAGCATATCGAACATATTTCAGGTTTCTCCTGTCCAGTTCCTTGTCCAGAACATCCAGCAGGATGTTGCTTAGTAAGGGGCTGATCGGGGAGCCCTGTGGTACGCCTTTTCTACGTTTGTGCAGTTTTCCGTCAATTTGGATGGGTGCACGTAGCCATTTTCGAATAAGCCGGAGAGTTGTCGGGCATTTTACCCGTTGATAGATGAACTGTAGTAGGATGGAATGGTTTACTTCATCATCCCGATTGACCGGGATCAAGTCAATGTCCACGATGTCCTGATAGCCATGCCCCCTGCGGCCTGGCCCCTTCGCTAAAATTGTCTTAAAAGACAATTTCTTTACGCTCGGTCCTATATTTCAGGGCTTGTGTTACTGCTTTGTGGATGTTCTTCTGCGGACGGAAACCATAGCTGTATTCCTCAAACGTAAGTTCATACTTGGTCATCAGCACACGGCTAACCGCCTGTTGGATCCACCTGTCCGCTACCGTAGGAATCCCCAGTAGTCTCATCTTTCCGTTTTCCTTCGCCCACCCCGAAACCTGGCCCGAAGCTCCTGCATCGTCCTCCCCTCGATAGGTTTAGGTACATACGTATGGTTGAGGATGGATGTGGCGATTCTGTCCCTGTTGTTTTCCATATAGGAAAACAAACCGGAGACCTCCATGCCGTCTACCCCTGCCGAACCTTTGTTCTGCACTACCTTTCGGTAGGCTTTGTAGAGGTTCTTACGGTTGAGTACTTTTTCTATCATATTCAATTTTGATCCTCCCCTACATTCCGGCCCTTCACTAAAAATACCCTCAGGGGAATTTTCTTAACGCTCAGTCCTGCTTAAGATGAGGCTGCACCAAAGAGGTACTCCTCATCGAATTAGGACGTAATCCAATGTTCAGTCCTTCACTGTTCTGTGAGACCATCAGGGGTATGGTTAAAGCAATCCCTGCTCGTTTCTCCAGCTACTACGACGTACCGTTCGGACGGCACAGGTCGGCTGACTTCTTGGCTCATAGAAACCGAGTCTATTCCAAGACCTCCCTCGGTAAGGTGAATATCCTTGTGCCTATCCCTGCCATATCTACCATTTCGGTGCTTCCTCCCTAACGGGGGCTTGGACTTTAGCGTGATGTGGCACCTCATCCGACCTCATGGCCTCAGTATATGGTTTCTGTTCGTCAGTACAGACACCGCAGTCTGGCTTACTTCACTGCATGCCTCACGGCAAACCAGCTTGCCACTTGCTTGGCTTCGGGTAACGACTCCCGCGCTTAAGGGACTTTCACCCGTAGGAACGGTCAACTTTTTGACCTATATTCACCATTCAAGGCACACACACCGTGTATAGTTAATTGCTTTGGTCGTCGCTTATTTGTAAAATTTATTCTGAATTTTCTTGCATTCGTTTTTGTTTACTAAATTAGTTGCTTAAACACGAAACTAACCATACATAATACCGTTAGGCACAATTATAAAAATGAAAAACATATTTCCTGGATATTGCAAAAAATCAGAAACCGAAATTAAAAAAATTTGGGAAGATGGTTTAATTATTTTTGATACAAATGTATTGTTAAATTTATATAGATATTCTGATTCTACTAGAGACACAATAATTGACTTGATTGGTAAATTCTCAAAACAAATATGGTTACCAAATCAAGCTGCTTTAGAATATAATAGGAATAGATATGAAGTAATAGCAGAACAAGAAAAAGCTTATAAAGAATTTCTGGAAAAGATATCGCAAATTCAAAAAGATCTTCAATCAACCAATAAACCTCCTTTTTTATCAAATAATGTTGACAAAAATCTAAATATCGTTTTTGAAGATGTTAGTACAGAAGTACAAGAAAGTATAAAAAAATATAGTGATTTTCTCAAAGATGATCCAATTTATAATAAATTATCAAATCTATTTAATAACCGAATAACTGAGCCTTATACAAAAGAAAAGCTTCAAGAAATATACAAAGAAGGGGAAGAAAGATTCAAATCAAAAATTCCTCCAGGTTTTGAAGACGAGAAAAACAAAGAAGGTGTTAGAAAATTTGGGGATTTGGTTTTATGGAAACAAATTATTGATAAAGCAAAAGAACAGGCTAAAGATATTATTTTAATTACTGATGAGCGTAAAATTGATTGGTGGTGGAAAATAAAAGATGGCAGAAATATGGGCCCCAGACAAGAACTTGTAGAAGAAATAAAAACAGAAGCAAATGTAGATTTTCACATGTATTCGTCTGAAAGATTTCTAAGTTATGGTCAAAGTTTTCTAAAAGAGCAAGTAAATCAAAAAGCATTAGAAGAGATTCAAGCAATGAAAAAAGCTGAAATGGAAGAACTAAGAAGATTTAAAAACTCAAGAGAAAACAAACTGAACGATGAAGCAAAACTGAACGATGAAAATAAATATTTGCATGATAGATTAAACGAGATTAGTGAAAGAATATATGACGTAGAAAAGCAAAAAGATGACCTTTTTAATGATTCTTTAAGTAATAATGAATCTCAAGAATACATTCATAATTTAAGTATTCATAAATCAGAATTGGAAGAAGAACGTAATGATTTAGTAAAAAGAATTGAATTTATTCATAAACATCTTTACCATGATAGGGAACGATTTTTAGATGATGAAAATAAAAATGAGTTTATTAAAAAATATTTTAAAAGTAAATATATTTATAAAAACAAATAACTGTGCCTAATAACTAAGCATTCTGACGGCTGGAACAGCCTAGTCTGAATGCAGTGTTGAACCCTGAGAAATGTTCAGGGTAAACTTCAATGTCCCTTCGACAGGCTCAGGGCCCAGATCACCTTATTAGGAATTAGGCTTACTATGAAGAATGGTCTTCCCTCTTTTTTTTAGCGTTGGAAGAATTAAAAATTTACTGATTTTAAGTTGTTCTTTGGCTTAGGGTTCCTTTTTGCCTAATTAGTAATATCTATAAATACCGGAGATTCGTGGCTAAACCAATACTAATTGCAATATCACTCAATAAGAATGTTATTTTTGATTCAGGAAGATCATTTTATTCTTTTAAGGGCTAAGTAGAGTTTCAGCCTTAAACAAAAACCCAATTTAATTAAGTCATTATGAAAATACCTAAGGCCTTAACAATTCTATTGATACTAGTGAACTTTTCAGCTTTTGCCCAGACTTTTGACGCATCAATGGGTAAAGTTGGTGATCTATCCTTACTAAAGGAGCTTCCAATGCCTACCAAAAGTGGTAAAATAATGGCTCCGGTTGTTGATATTATGCCGCATCTAAGGGGTTTTCATGGTTATAAGGAGGTTAGAGATGAAATGATATTTCTGAAAAAATTAGGCTTCAAGAGGGTTTACTTTATTTTGAGTCAGCCAGGTTATTCTGCTTTTTCCGATCCAACCATCTCTGTGATGTCACCTGATAAGGGCACCGGAAATCATACCCTCGAATCTATATTGGCGCTTGGAGATCCGAATTATGTGTATTTATACGAAGCCCAAAGATTGGGTATGGAAGCCTGGGCAATTATAAAGCCATATGAGTCAGGAACAGGTTTTACCATTCCACACGGCGCCTCTACCGCGCTTAGCAAACAAATCCCGACCATCGGAGGACAACACATCAATTTTGATAATTTAATAGCCAACAATCCTGAATTAAGAATCAAAAGAAAGCCTGAACAAGATTCTATCTTACTTAGGTTAAAGGAGCCTATTCAATCCTTGGAAGTTGCTTTTAGTCTAGATGCTTTCAGAGATAAAACATCGGCTAAGAAATATTTTGAATTTAAAGGGCTGTCGGAGGCAGCAATTCAAATACCTGAAATTACGCTTTGGCATAGCAAGGACAATGGCAGGTACACTAAATATGAGGGGGAAATAAAGGTAGCGTCAAAATTTGAACACCGTAAGGTAAAAGATGCCAACGGATTTTTAGTTGAAGATTTACCAAAGCGATTGTTGGTTTTAACACTAGAAGATTTTACCATACCTGAGCAAGATTCGTATTTGGCAATAACTTTTGGACAGCACAAGGATTTTTACACCATACCTTATTCAATGATACGCGCATTTACCGCTTCAGGAGAAATCCCAATTACTACTGGTATTCATGTAAGAAGTCCATTAAGTAAAGAAGAAGCAATGAAATCTCCGGAAGACAGAGAATGGGGGCTGGAGGACAAAACGGTTAAAGGTGAAAAGGCTGCAAACTCGTTTATGGACTGGGGTTTTGAATTTGAATTTCAAGGGGCAGGTTTTTGGGGTGATGGTTGGACTAGTAGTCCCGTGTATGGAATAGCGAAAGGCAAGCGAGAATACATGGGAGGAACCCCTTGTGAAGCTTACCCTGAAGTGCAGGAGTACTGGCTGGACCAAGTAGAGCGCGTGACGAAAATGGGATTTGACGGAATTGATTTTCGACTTCAAAATCATTCTGGAATGGTGACTGATTATGTGAATTATGGGTATAATGAACCCATTGTAAAACGTTACAAGGAAAAATATGGTATTAATATACTAGAGGCAGAAGCAGATCCATTGAAAATTATGGAAATAAGAGGGGAATATTTCATGTCGTTTTTAGAAAAAGCTGCAGATGTGCTACACGCATCAGGTAAAAAAATGCAGGTTCACTTGCGTCAAGCTCATGAGGAGCCTCTATTGTCCGATGATTTCAATGAATTGGGGTTCTGGGCAATGCCTAAGGTCCTTATTGATTGGAAAAAAGCAATTGATTTGGCCGATGAGGTAACCCTTAAACATTACTATCGTGGAGATTACCAACCTTCGATGGCAGATAGCATTAAAACATATGCCAATAATCAAGGGAAACGGGTTTGGGTGCATAATTACTTCACTCAAGGTGATGGTGTGGAATACGATTTTTTAAATGACATAGAAAAAGACCAAAGAGTAGGTGGAATTCTATTGTACGAAGTAAATAGAGGCCTTTTATATACTGGCTTCCCTGATGACAAGTGGGGACAAAATGAAGCGAATATTAATAAATTACAGGAGGTGTTGCAAAAATTAAGTGCTGATGAATAATGGCATATTAATTTAAATTTTAGCTTTGTTGGGCCAGCTATTGAGCCATCAGTAATAAAGTAATAGTAGTGATCTGCATCGGACTTAGAGCCACTGTCCAACCGACTTTCCTGCCAGGTCACATGGCCCTTCAATTCGAACCATCCCCGTGAGAAATCAGGGAAAGAATCGCGACTTGCTAATACTGGGGGACATAGCTTGTCCCTAATTTAATCAGGAACTCCCTTACATAAGGGATACCGATAAAACTCGGCAAAGACTACCGACATGCTTCGGCACAGGTTTTCACCCTTTGAAATAATTTGGTATCTTCAATGTCAGATGCCCATGCTGGGTACATACAATATGTATAGTGCATAGCACCCTTCGGGACACTAAGACACCATACACGGAACGTTATGCACAATGTACCCAGTGCAGGTGAGGCTCGAATATTCCAGGCTTGACTCACAAAATAGCGTTTTATTGAAAACAATGCGCGAAAGATCTTGCGTTTTACAAAGTTCATCAAACCGCAAATTTGGTCTTGACCACTCCTCATCTTTGACTAAAAAAACGCAAAAGTAGTAATCCTCTTGCTCGAACATGAGTGGGTATCACTAGCGTATGGAATGAACCTGAACCAATTTTGGAATTGCCGGCCCCGCAAAAAATTGTCGGATTTACAATGATTAGCTATTCGTCGAATTGGCAGTTACCGATTGTAAACTTCATTTATTTTTAATAAATTGTATATGTACGCATTTTACACAAAATTAAAATGAGAGCAAATTAAAATGACCAAAATTCAAAACTGCTTCTCTACAGATTCACGTTCTCACTCTTCAAAGCCATTTTTTAATAAAAAAGGAGAAGGTGATGTTTTTTCACCCATTCAGGAAAAGCAAACACCATTCTTTAGTCCGAATACTTTTCAGGCAAAATTGAATATTGGACAACCTGACGATATGGCTCACAAGGAGACTAATACCGTATCAAGAAAGGCGACAGATCAAATCCAACCTTCAAAATCTACTCCTTCTATTCAAGCAAATTGTGAATCGTGCAAGGAGGAAGAAGGACTTAAGGAAAACCAGGAAAAGGACTTTTCCGAAGTTATGAGGAAGCCAATTTCTGGAGGCAGTGCTTCGAATAATGATGGGGCTTCTATCTCAAAGAAACCCCAAATATTTTTACGAAATCATCCTGTTTCACAAAATTTGGAATTAGGTAGCGCCGAATCCTCTGAGGAGCAGAGCGCCGACCAGTTCGCAGCCGATATAATGAGATCAACGTCTTCAGAAAAACCAATTTTGGAAAACACATCAAGAATGTACTCTGGAGGAAATGCTGTAAGCAGAAAAGCCTCAAAGACTGATTCCCAAAGCGAAGTACCTAATATTGTTGGGGAGGTACTGTCCACATCTGGCAGGCCAATGGAGAAGGATAATCAGCAGTTTTTTGAAAACCGAATAGGTGCCGACCTTAGTAACATTCGTATTTACACCGGAGAGAAGGCTGCAAAATCAGCTGACTCGATTGGAGCCGACGCCTATACAGTTGACAATCGAATAGTATTTGGAAATGAAAAATATCAACCTGATACTGAGAATGGAAAAAAGCTTTTAGCGCATGAATTGGGGCATTCGGTTTCCTCAGAATTATCTGGAGGCTCCTCCAATGCTCAGAGGAAAATGATTCATCGCTCGATTCAAGCAGGTGGAATCCGCACAAGTGTTGAGGTCCTCGAAAAAGTACGAAGAACTGTTACTAACGCTACGCGGGAATATTATGATATTGCGCATGGTGGTGGCTTTCTTTTTACTGCTTTATTCCCTTCCGGTCATCATGCTCGAAAAATTATCATACTCTATAGATTAGCAGAGGCATTTCATCCGGGAGGCGGGGTAGATTTACCCTCAAATAATTTTGTTTACACCTGTACTTGCGGATGGCTCGATATGGGCCATTTCTTTTTCACATCAGTAGCGGGATATCTCGAATCATTGGGGATACAAGCGAGACCTGAAAATCAAAGTTTATCTACAGTTTTGCAACTTTATGGAGAATTAAATATACCAACGATCAGACCTGGAGGAGGACGGAGAGCGTATGAAACAAGTCTTCGTATTGAGGAACAGCAGCAACAACTCCGTGAACGATTGGAGGCTGGTGAATCATTAACTCCTGGTGAAATTGGAACGGCTCAGAGTGCTTATACCTTGGAGGATTTACGTTCGAATTGGGAAGGTGCACATTTCGGTGAAAATGCAACTGACAGCAGCTTTGATATTGTGTCGAGTCTTCAGGCGGTATTTGACAACTGTCGTCCCGCTAATTTACCTTTGCCTCCTATTGCACAACGTAGTGACACTCAGAATTTCCATCCATCTGTTCAAAGGCTCATTAGAGAGACAATTGGAGATGAGCAGGTAACAATAAATGGAACATCTCACGCTTTACCTCGGCAACAGTTCGTACGAGACGAAGATCGTGCTAATCGTCCGCAACCAGTTGTTGATACAAATTTTTGTCATGGTCCAGGTGATTACAACTTACCAAATCAAGATGAAAGACCAGTTTAGGATATATCCAGTGCTCTAAAAAATAAATCTTTATCCAACGTAAATAGGCATAAATAAATGAAACAATGAGTGCAATGAAACAGGTGAAAATATTCCTTTGTAAAACGAACTTATTGTTAGCAATAACCCTGTCAATTGTCATATCATCTTGTAATGGACAGGCAAACAAAGGTGATTTACAGCATCTAAATTCATCAAGGGAAATAATTTCTCAAAATTCAACGCTACAAAATGACCATTTAAACAAGCAGATAAGTCAAGTTGTGAGGACGATATTTCAAGACAGCAGAGGGGACATTTGGTTTGGAACTCAAAATGGAGCCTTTAAACTTAGCGGTAAATCATTGGTTCACATTGACAGTATTAAAAGTGGATCAGGAAAAGGTGTAACAATAAAAGGCATTACTGAAGACAAAAATGGGACAATATGGTTAGGACATACAGATGGCATTAGCAGAATTGATGGTGAAACAGTAACAAATTATTATGAAACAGATGGCTTAATAAGCAATGATGTTTGGTGCATTACAGCAGACACTAATGGAAAAATTTGGATTGGAACGATTGAGGGTATTAGTGTATTTAATGGACAAGGTTTTACTAATTTCGATTTACCCGAAGGAAAGATTGACCCAACGCTCGGAGTATCCAGTACCAAGATTGTTCATAGTATAATGGAGGATAGTAAGGGGACTTTATGGTTCAGCACCAATGCTGGGCTTTTCTCCTATTCAAATAATATATTAATTAATGTATCGGATAAAGTTGGTATTCCAACAACCTTCGTAAATGAAATATATGAAGACCATAAAAGTGAATTTTGGATTTCGACAAAGCAGGATTTATATCATCTGAAAGATAATAAGCTAAAAAACATAACTAAAGATAAAATTGAAGTTGGCAAAGGCATAGGAAGTATTGCTGAAGATAGCGACGGAAATATCTGGTTTGCTTCGAATCTACACTCTTTATATACTTTTGATGGAAAAGAACTCAGCGAATACCAAAAAACAGAAACTAATAATGACCCGGTAGTATTTCAAATTTTCAAAGATCAGGACGATAGACTCTGGTTCGTTGGATATGGTGGTGCCTACCGATTGGAAAAAGGAAAATTTGTTAATATTACACAGAATGGTCCTTGGTAAAAACAATACGAACGCAGAATCGAATAGCCCGACCTGAGCCAAATGACCTGGTTGAAACTCTCACACAGTCGACGGGATTATCGCACCTGCCCTGCATTCCGGCGCTTCACTAAAATAATCTAAGAGATCATTTTTTTATGATCAGCCCAAATTCGCCGGTTTATGGGTTGCGTTTTGAAGTAATAGGAAAACATAGCTTCATATCCCTTTCTTCTCAGGCGTGACAGAGTAATAGTAAATCAGAATTTGATTTTGAGCCATTGCCGAATAGCCTTTCCTGCTAAACCTTCACCTGGCCCCTCATAGCAAACCACCTCTTTGAAAAATCAAGGAAAGAATTGCGACTTACTTATGTTTCGCACAGATTTTCCCCCGCTGGAATAATTTGGTATCTTAGATACCAGATCACCATGCTGAGCACACACAAAGGCTAAAAAATCATTGCTACCCTAGCGACAGAAATGATTTTTGGCCGAGACGTTATAGCATACTAAAGAAAGTCAATCAAATGCCATCCGTTAAAATTATTACATGAAGTTTTTAAGGACACTATCATTAAGAGAGGTGTTATCCTCATTTTTATCTGCCATAATGATGGTTTCTTTTTTCTTTTTCTTTAAGCTAACCGATTTACTTGATTCGTATTCCATCTTACTTGGACTGATTATCATCTTTCCGATTTTTCTTACGCATAGACTTTATTTTTTAGAACATAAAAGAAGAAATCGACTTCTTGGAAGACTCTTGCATGATGGCATTACACTAATTTGTATCGTAATTATTGCAAGTTTAAGTCTGAATATTGTCGGTAAATTTTATAGAATTGGAAGTTATACAAACCTAATTATAGCCACATTAACTGTCGTTATAATAGCTGAAATAACATTTTCATTTTTAAATCAGTTTTTGCTCAGAGTTTTAAAAATTCGGGTATGTTAAAGAAACAGAAATTACTAGGGATATTAATTTGTTTTGTATTTTTGTTGATATCCCTTTCAATAGAAATTTTTAACAGGAATTCAAATCCAGAACGATATAAAGTTTGGAATAAAGATTCTGTTCTAGGAGCTGAAGATTTCCTTGGGCAACCACCTTTTTATGGAGGACGACATGCAGAAATTTTCTATCGAGCTAGAGTAATCACCAACCCAGATATCAGGGTTGTTACTGAAATGGACAAATTCCAATCTTACATTAAAAAGAACCGAATTTCTGAAAAGTTAATTAAACATGAAGCATATCATCTTAAGCTTGCCTATGCATTTTTAGCTGAAGTAAATCAACAAATTTCGCAACAAAATTTGAGTGTTGATGAAGCAAATCAATTGACTATAAGGATGTTTCATAGAATGGAGCAATATCAAAAGTTGTATGATAAAAAGGCCGATCACAGTTTGATAGAAGCCCAACAAAATTATTGGGAATACAAGATTGATTCTATCCAGAATAAATCTATTGATTTTCAATTATTTAAAGAGACAGAAAAGATTAAGGTTTACTTTCCAGATAAACCCAAAGATTTTGTACTTTCCTTTAACGATGAAAATTTTAAAGGATATAAGCTTGAACAATATGATGTAAAATTGTGGATTGTGGATATGGAGATGTTTACTACCGATACATTCGCAATAGAGGACTATTGGATTTATACTCTTGTTGGCGAAGGTCATTCTAATATAATAGTAAATCGAAATTATCCTCACAAAAGGTCCATATTTGAATCATATAGTAAAGATACTGTTGCAAAACAGATTGTTCTGGATAAATTACTCTTGGGGAAAAACACTACCTATTGGTTAAGAAACAGATATCCAATAGTTGAGGAAAATGAAGAACTTTACAAAAGAATTGGAGACCAATTTTTCAATTCATTTAGAGTGTTTGATGAATGAAAAATAAACGTTCTTTAATTGTGTAGACGACCGCGTTAGATTCCTCTGACACAGAGTGCCACACACACAATCGACTTGGATTATCGTACCTGCCCTACCTTCCGGCGCTTCACTATTATAAAATTAAGAGATCATTTTTCCCTAGTTCCCCGGTTTGGGTGGCGTTTTGAGGTAATAGGAAAACATAGGTTCATATCCTAGTCTTCTCAGGAGTGACAAAGCAATAGTAGCAATCAGAATTAAACTTTGAGCCATTGCCGAATAGCCTTTCCTGCTAAACCTTCACCTGGCCCCTCATAGTATACCACCTCTTTGAAAAATCAAGGAAAGAATTGCGACTTGCTAATGCTTCGTACAGGTTTTCCCCCTCTTGAGTAATTTGGTGTCTTCAATGTCAGATCCCCATCCTGGGCACACACAAAGGCTGAAATGTTCATAGCGGCTATGCCCCACAACGCCATTTAGCCAGAACGTTAGGTCCCAAAACCAAATAAATCGTCCTGTTCTAGAAATAGTAGTGGAATAAATACTTTTGACCGAGATATATCCGCTAAATTAAAAGATCTAAGTAGTTCTGGTATTCTCTCCCCAATCGCTTACCTTGCTAGTAGGCCTATTTTTGAGTATCACAATCCTAAAAAAAATGAAACTATACAGCTACCTCCTTTTACTATCAGGCATACTTTTTTCTGCCTGTAGTTCTCCGAAAAACAATTCGTCCGAATCTGTAAAACAAGCAATTGCGGCACAAATCACCCATTCCTTTTTTATTGCAGGCCCCGACTTTACGGGTATTTTGGACGAGGCAGGAGAAATCCTTTGGGATGCTGAACGTGCAGGTGCGAGAGATGGTTATGTTTTGGACAATGGACATGTATTGATTTGCTGGTCAGAAGAAGTACTAGGGTTTGACAAGGATAAAAAGGTCGTATTTCGATATGAAAAGTCAGCCTTAAACAAGGAATTGGGTACAGCTGTTCGCCTCGATAATGGCAATACCCTCATTACAGAATTAGGAGATAAGCCTCAAATATTGGAGGTAAATCAAGCGGGAGAGATAGCTGTTGCCGTTCCTTTACAACCTGAAACCGACAATGCACATATGCAAACCCGTATGGCCCGAAAATTAGCCAACGGAAACTATCTTGTCCCCCACCTATTGGCCTTTGCGGTTAAAGAATACAGCCCTTCAGGCGAGATACTACAGACTTTCCCTACAGATTTACCCGAATTAGGTGGTCGAGAAGCTAAAAACTGGCCATTTACAGCAATTCGTCTTGCCAACGGGAATACCCTGATCAATTTAACGAATGGGAATAAAACAGTTGAGGTGGATGCTGCTGGAAAGGTAGTTTGGAAAGTTAGCAATGAAGATTTTGAAGGAAGCCCTTTTCAAGATCCTTGTGGTGCCCAGCGATTGCCCAATGGTAATACGGTGATTGCCAGCTATGGAGCGAAAGAGGGGATCAAACTTTTTGAGTTAACCCCTGAAAAAGAAATGGTCTGGAAGTACGAAGGAGTGAACAGAGTGCATCATTTTCAGGTATTAACAACAAATGGAATAGCCCTGAAAGGAACCCCTTTGAAATAAGAGGCAGAGAAGGTCCTGGAGCATTTTGATCTGTAAATCAAATCCTTACTCATTTTAACAGGCTTTTACAATGATAGATTGTTTTCTTTTTCATAGCATAAAATGTTGACTATTAACGATAGGTCTAATTTAGGAAGAAACGGCAATAACTGCCGGCTTCCTGCTATAGAAGGATTCGTTCAACAAGACATACAGCTTATGGTGGAGGAACGGTTGCCAGCAAGGTTTCCGCGGCCTAGTCAGGTTCTCGCACTGCGGGCAGAAAAGTGCTTCGAAACCGCTAAAAGACCTAGGCAAACCGTTGGGCAACGTTAAATAGCACCTATAACCCGAAATATGCAATAGACAATCTATTACGTGCTGAAATCGCTTCAAAATCAGCCACTTCGTTGCTGTTTTCAATTTCACCATAGCGGTGCTATGCTAAAATCTCCAAACAGCCTGATTTTCTTGCGATTGCAACACTCATCACGAATCCTATTACATAATCCGGGTTTAAATAATAAAGAATTTAGATATAAACTTAATTTAAACCTTTTCTTATTTAATATTTTTGTGATATTCTTAACTAATAAGCATCTTTGTTTAAGTTTATACTCAAACAAAGATGAAAACATTCAAATCTGGTAATTATATAAATCAAGGAACTTATAAGAGTTTTCAACCTACGAAAATAAATCGAAAATGGACAATTGACGACATGGAAGTATTAAACCTTTTAAGTCAGGCTGACAGACAACTTGGAAGACTTGATATGTATTCCGAGTACATTCCCAACATTGATTTATTTATCAGCATGCATGTCTTGAAAGAAGCTACTCAATCAAGTAAAATAGAGGGAACAAAGACTAATATTGAAGAGGCTTTACTAGATAAAAAAGATGTAAATGATGAAAAAAGAGATGATTGGGAAGAAGTACATAACTATATAGAAGCATTAAACGCTGCTATTAAAAGTTTAGAAAAATTACCCTTTTCTTCAAGGTTACTACGAGAAACGCACAAAATTTTACTCCAAGGGGTAAGAGGAAAACACAAACTTCCTGGAGAGTTCAGAAGCAGTCAAAACTGGATAGGTGGAGCCAGTATTAATGACGCTACATTTATCCCGCCCATTCCCACAAGTGTACATGAATTCATGAGTGATTTAGAGAATTTTGCTCACAATACTGAATCATTTTTTCCAGATTTACTTAAAATTGCTTTAATACATTATCAATTTGAAACAATTCATCCTTTTCTGGATGGTAATGGAAGGGTTGGCCGATTAATGATCACACTCTATTTGGTTGAAAAAGGCATATTAAAAAAACCGATTCTCTATCTATCTGATTTTTTTGAAAGAAACAGAATGTTATATTATGACAATCTTACAAGAGTTAGGGAGAAAAACGATTTAAGGCAATGGTTCAAATTTTTTTTAGTTGGTGTAATTGAAACTGCAAAAAACGGAATAAATACATTTGATAGTATATTAAAACTACAAAAAGAAGTCGAAGTTAAACTCCAAGCTTTAGGAAGTCGCTCGTATAATGCACAATTGGTTTTAAACCATCTTTACCAACGACCAATTGTAGATGCGCAAAAAGTTAAAGCACTGACAGGATTATCGGCCCCATCTGTATACAAATTAATTGAAGCACTTGAAAAGGTCGAAATATTGTCCGAAATAACAGGGGCAAAAAGAGGTAAAATTTATTTATTCAAAGAATACACGAAACTATTTAAATAAAACTGCACCTAATTACCAAGCATTTTGAAGGCTGGAACCCTTCGACAGGCTCAGGGACCGTGCTCAGGGTACACTTAGAGGGTTGTTTATTAAGGTTACTACGGGAATGATTTTCCCTGTTTTATTTTTTAACGTTGGTTGATTGAAAAAGTAGGTGGTTATAGGCTGTACCTTCGCGTTATTTTGTTTTTTTGGGAGACTAAGCCTGCTTTTCGGATGGTTTAGCATGAGATTCAGGCTGTTACTGAAAAAGCCTGAAAGCCTTAAATAATTAAGCAGGGAGTGCACCCGTGGCTAGAGAATCCAAATTAAATTATTTTAGCGGAATCGTCTCTTTTTTCTGCAATAGTGCTGACTGACATAGCCACACCCCATATTATCTTCAAAAGTCTATCTATACCATATATTTAATTTATATTTTATATATATAGTTATATAGGATTTCAAAAAATAATAAATGTATTTTAATAAACTCTTTCATAGTAAAAAAATGGTAGATTGATATATTGTTGTAAGGGGAATAAAGTGTAGGCTGCACTTTATTCGTACTTTATGTATAAAATAATTAGGATAAAGCGATGTATGTTTGGCATAAGAGGTGCTTTTTTTACGAACCCATTTAAAACAATAGATATGAAATTTAAACATTTAATTTTACTCCTTTTGATCGCTGGTTTTTTAAATGGTTTTTCAGTGACTGCTCAATCCCATAAAATTCTGGGATTTTCAGAAGAAACTACTACTACTCAACTCACACTGGAAGCTGAGTTTGATCAGTTAGTGCAGGCTGAATATCTTGATAACTGGATGAAATATATGAGTGCTGAACCGCATCATGTAGGTTCGGTGTATGATAAAAAAGTGGTAGATTTTATTGCAGGTAAATTTATGGAGTGGGGCTATGAAGTAAAGGTCGAGAAATTTGATATACTCTTCCCAACACCTAAAATTAGACTACTGGAAATGACAGAACCATTGTTATTCAAAGCTACTCTAAAGGAGCCGGCTGTTGAAGGGGACTCATCTTCAGCCCAAATTGATGAAGCATTACCTGGCTATAATAGTTTCTCTATAGATGGTGATGTGACAGCCGAACTCGTGTTTGTAAATTATGGGCTGCCGGCCGATTATGAAGAATTAGAAAAGCGGGGTATAGATGTAAAAGGTAAAATAGTCATTGCCAAGTATTATGGCTCCTGGAGAGGTATAAAACCTAAAGTGGCAGCCGAAAAAGGCGCGATCGGTTGTATCATCTACTCAGATCCCAAGGATGATGGATATTATCGGGGTGACGTATATCCTAAGGGCCCTTTTAAAAATGAATATGGTGTGCAGCGAGGAGCAGTCATGGATTTACCTTTGGCACCTGGCGATGTACTGACACCCGGTTATGGGGCTACAGATGATGCCGAACGACTTAAAATAGAGGATGCGCCTTCTTTGACAAAAATCCCTGTTTTACCAATTTCCTATCATGATGCATTACCACTTTTGAAAGCATTAGAGGGCCCTGTAGCACCTGATGACTGGAAAGGAGCACTACCAATCACCTATCATATCGGCCCTGGTCCGGCCAAAGTACATTTGAAGCTGGAATTTAACTGGGACATGAAACCTGCTTATGATGTGATTGCCACCTTGAAAGGGAGTAGCTACCCTGATGAGTGGATCCTTCGTGGCAACCACCATGATGCATGGGTTCATGGAGCAAATGACCCCATTAGTGGATTAGTAACCATGATGGAAGAAGCAAGAGCAGTTAGCGAACTTGTGAAGAAAGGAAATCGTCCAAAAAGGACCATGGTTTATTGTGCTTGGGGAGCAGAAGAACCTGGCTTAATTGGTTCAACGGAATGGGTTGAAACGCATGCGGAAGAATTAAAACAAAAAGCGGTTGCGTATATCAATACTGATGGAAGTGGAGCCGGATTTTTATTTGCAGGGGGCTCTCATACATTGGAGAAATTTTTTAGTGAAATCACTAAAGTGGTTTCAGATCCGCAAAAAAATGTTTCCGTATTTGAAAGAAGAAATGCCATTGAATTGATAGAAGGAAGGCCTGGGTGGACGGATTATAAATTAGGCGCATTGGGTTCCGGCTCTGATTATTCGCCTTTTTTGCAACATTTAGGTATTGCATCTTTCAATCTGGGTTTTAGTGGAGAAAGTCATGGTGGGGAATATCATACCATGTATGATTCCTATGAACTCTATAAAAGGTTTAAAGACCCTACCTTTCAATATGGTACTGCACTGGTTAAAGTGGCAGGACGTATCAGTTTGCGATTGGCAAATGCTGATGTTTTACCTTTTGAATTTCAGCATTTTGCTTCAACTATCTCTAAATATGTGGATGAAGTGACTAAACTGACTGAAGATTTAAGAGCGGAAACAGAAAAAGAGAATAAACTAATTAATGATGGAGTGTATGCGTTAGTGTCCGATCCAAACGAGATTAACATTATTCCAAAGTCAAAAGAAAAGGTTCCTCATTTAAATTTTGCTCCTTTAGAAAATGCATTAGCTGAATTGAAAACAAAAGCGTCTGCCTTTGAGAAGGCGTACGAGAATTTTGATGTTTCCGGGAAAGAAACAGTAAATCTCAATCAAATATTAAAAGATATGGAACAATCATTAATCAGAGAGCATGGTTTGCCGAGACGCCCTTGGTTTAGAAACCAAATTTATGCTCCGGGTTTTTATACTGGTTATGGTGTCAAAACATTACCTGGGGTACGAGAAGCCATTGAACAAAGGGAATTTAAAGAAGCCAATGAGCAAATTGAAATTCTAAGTGAGGTCTTGATTCTATTTAGCAAAAACATTGAGAAAGCTGTGCTTATCATGAACTAAGATTCCTAGCTTAGAAGGGATTCATCAATACACATAACAGTTAATTAGATTTCGACTGAAAAATAGAACAAGAAAGCATTGGTAATTCAATTATTTAAGGGAACAATGAAAGACATCAAATTTAATGGCGGAATTAATATCGCAATAAAAATCCCCAAATGTAAATATCAGGAAACTGTGAAGTTTTATAAAGAAATCCTGAAATTGGAAGTGACCGAAAAAAAAATAAAAAACCCAACAGTTTCTAAAACTCACGAAGTGAAATTTGGCAATAATATTATCTGGTTGGATTGCGTGGACAATTATACACATTCGGAAACTTGGCTGGAGCTGAAAACGCAAAATGTAGAAAAGGCAACAAAATATTTGAAATCCAACGGAATTGAAACTTGCGATGAATTGGAGCAAATACCAAAAGAAAACCACTGGATAATGGACCCGGCAGGAAGTGTATTTATAATCGGAAAAGACAATTCGGATTATTCACTCGATTGAAAAAAGCAACCATTTTATAACCATGCATTTGAAGGCTTGAACCCTTAGCCACCCTTCGACAGGCTCAGGGACCGTGCTCAGGGTCCGCATCAGTACATTGGGTATTAGTGTTACTATGGGGAATGGTTTTCCCTGTTTTGTTTTTTTAACGTTGGTTGATTGAAAAAGTAGGTGGTTATAGGCTGTACCTTCGCGTTATTTTGTTTTTTTGGGAGACTAAGCCCGCTTTTCTGATGGTTTAAGCATGAGATTCAGGCTGTTTTTTCCATTAAGACCTACCTACCCCATTAAGCTATCTGGTACTCATTGTTTTGCTTTCTGATTTTGTTAAGCCCGTTGGCTGGTAGTCCTTTTTGGTCTAAGCATGCCACAATATGCAGTTCTCCCCTTTTGCAACAAGTACAATTTCTGAGCAGAGAAGCTGTTGTTTTCCACACTTTTAATGGTTATCAATTTACAGAGCCTTAGGAGCCGTAAATCAAAGCCTATCGTATTTTAACCCAAAATTTGCAATAGACCTTCCTTTAAGTGATGAAATCACTTAAAAATCAGTCACCTCGTTGCGATTTTCGACTTCACCATAGCGATGCTATGACTCAGTTTCCAAGTAGCCTGATTTTCTTGTGATTACAACCCTTCCCGTAAACACGGGAAATCCTATTGCATAATCCGGGTTTAACAGACTTTTTCAATGAAAATTATTTTTTTTTTCATAGCTTAAAGTGTTAAATATTAACGGTACTTCTAATGTGTAAATCCCGGTATTAACTGCTGGCTTCCTTCCTTATTAGAATTTGTTCAATGAAGATATGTATCAAATAACTCAAAATAGACTATAATAAATTATGGAAGTCATTAAAAAGACAATCCTTATATCATTCTGGTTGGTTTTAGGGCTTAATTCGGTAAAAGCACAAAGCGATATTTACGGTGAAGCCAGATTGATAAATAAGCAAGCTGAAGGGTACAAAGGAATTTGGTATTATATCAATACTGCCGGACAGGCAGGAAAGGTCACCAACCAGTACAAGTATAAATATAGCGGGGGGCTGGGAACTTATGGTGCTACGCAATACCCTTTCTCAGTTTATGTGGAAGAAGTTAACAAAACCTTTTTCTGCTACGGTGGAACCGACCAAAGTGGAAAAACGCTGCTACACATGGTCTCCTATTTTGATCACAAAACAGGACAAGTACCTCGTCCAACCATAGTTCTCGACAAAGCCACCGAGGATGCCCATGACAACCCCGTGCTACAAGTGGACAAAGAGGGTTACATATGGCTTTTTTCGACCGCCCACGGAGTCGAACGGCCTGCTTTTATTCATAGGAGTGTAAAACCCTACGACATTTCAAAATTTGAGTTGATGCCAGCTACCAAAACTGTGGATGGCAAAAAAGTGCCCCTGAACAACTTTTCTTACATGCAAATATACTACTCTGATTCAGAGGGTTTTATTGGACTTTTCACACATTATGAACAAATTGGTGGTCGTGTAATTTCCTGGATGAAGAGTGAAGACGGAATAAATTGGTCTGAGTGGAAAGACTTGTCCCTATTGGGGAGTGGGCACTACCAAACAAGTGCCAATCAGGGAAAGCGAATCGGTACTACCTTCATGTACCACCCCGACAGAAAAGTAAGAGGCGGTTTGGACTTCCGAACCAACCTGTATTATCTTCAGTCGGATGATTTTGGGAAAACCTGGAAAACTGTCGACGGTTCCGCTATAGATTTGCCACTTACTGAGGTATCCAATAAGGCTTTGATACACGATTATGACACAGAAGATCGTAATGTTTATATTGATGATTTAAATTTCGATAAACAAGGAAGACCCATCATCCTGTACAAAACAAGTAACGGCCCCTTACCGGGACCCGTTCATGGCCCCAGAATGTGGCATACTGCCTGGTGGAATGGGAGACAGTGGGAAATCCAATATTTCACTCCAGCAGGAAATAACTATGATGGAGGTTCCATCTATGTAGATGAGGATGGAAGCTGGAGAGTAATCGCCCCCACAGCAATGGGACCACAAGATTACAATACTGGCGGGGAAATGGAAATGTGGGACAGCAAAAACCAGGGTAAAACCTGGACAAAACTGAAAATGTTAACCTGGAATAGCAAGTACAATCATAGTTATGCCAGGCGTCCTGTAGATGTGAATCCCGACTTCTACGCTTTCTGGGCAGACGGACACGGGCGCGAACCTTCAGAATCAAGATTATATTTCTGTGATAGGGAGGGCAATGTTTACCGTCTTCCTCAACAAATGGATGGTGATTTTGCCAAACCTGAATTGTATACGTTTAACATGAAATAAACACTAAAACTTCCCTTTTGCAGCAAGTACAATTTATGAGCAGGGAAACTGTTTTACCCAGAAATTGATGAGTCAGAAAACACATTTAGAATCCTTTATAATTTTGAATTTACTTCCTTAAAGGTGACATGAGGTTTACAAAATTATTATTAGAATTATGTTTTACCACAATAAGGATGTTTGGAACGAAGTAGATTATGCTTTGATCGATATTGAAAGTGCAATTAAATTAGCTTGGATTGAAGAACCAATTTTATTCATGCTGCTAAAATTATAACACCTCTTGGCGGACAAGCTAATTTAGAACCACAAGTGACATCTGAATCCAATAAAAATGTATATTTAACCAAACTCAAAAACTTAAAAGACCTATGCTTCAATTTAAACTATCCTTTGCAGTCATTGGATTTTGGCTCTTAACAGCAACATCTATCAATGCCCAATCTTTTGCCTATGTAAATTCTTCAGAAATTTTGGCCGAACACCGGCTTTGGAACAAGCAGAAAGAAATTTGGAGGCGTTTCAGAAACAGCTTCAAGAAAGAGGTCAGGTTATGGTGGAAATTTTTCAAACTAAGGTTGCCGACTTGGAAGATAAAATTGCGAAAGGTGAAATAACTCCGGTTGAAAAGCAAAACCAATCCGAACTCCTCCAAAAAGAACAAGAGAATATTGGAAAATTCGAGCAGGAAATGGTATCTACCCTACAGGATAAACGCAATGAGCTCATAAAACCAATTTATGACCGAATAAATGAAGCGATTAAATTAGTAGCCCAAGAACAGGGTTATAATGCCATTTTTGACCAACAGAGTCTACTATTTGCAGGAGAAAGTATTGATGTTACAGCAATGGTGAAAGCCAAACTTGGTATTTGATATTATAATAGTCTGTTTAACGATTCAATATTGACCAAGTTTAAGCCCTTAGGTGTATATTAGCCCTCCTACAAAATCTTTTGTGGCAAATCTCCAAATATTTTTTAATAGCTTAATTTTGTTGCCAACTTATAACAATCATGAAACCAAAAAGTACTTTGCCCTATTTCCTGGCCCTTATTTGTGTTCTGCTATTCAGTCATCAGACCTATTCTCAAGAAACAAAAACCCCTGAACTTTATCTAGCCCCTATTTATAAGGTTGATTATGGGGATGCCACGGCAGACAAACCCCAATCAAAATCCTGGACCAATAAATATGGTGAATGGCTAATAGTAGGTGATAAAGACGGACCTAAACTATTGAAAAAAGAGGCTTTAGGATGGACCAGTCAATCGAAGGTTAACCAAGCATTAAAGGGTTTACCACCCAGGGCTGATGTATTGAGCAAAGGCGATGAGACGCATATGGTCTTGGTAGACGAGTGTGCCTTGACAGTAGTTAAATTAACTTATGTTCCCGCTACCAAGCAATACGAACATCAGTGGAAGGTTAATCTTCCCATTCCAAAGTACTGTAACGCTATAGAGACGGCAACCATTACCCAAGATTCAAAAAATCAATTTTGGGTTAGTGCTGATATGAATGAAAATATAATGGTTTGGCATTCGCTAAACGCACAGGATTGGTCCGAGCCCTTTACGCTTGCGGATGACATTAACGCCGATGACATCTCATTAATAGTTGGGCTAAAAGGACAAGTATCTGTGATTTGGTCTAACCAAAACACGCAATCTATTATTGAGAGAATTCACCATGATGGAGATGCCTTTGATCAATGGTCACAACCTATAATTGTTCAACAGGGAGACAATAACGCAGACGATCACTTAAATGCTACGGTGTTTGAAAATGGAGAGATGATTTTGGTCACGAAGAACAGTGTGGACAATATGAATCAACCGCAATTTGTATTGCGAGAAAGGGATAGCAAGGGCAAATGGACCAACATTCCGTATGAGAACCTAACCCAACAAAGAAGCCCTAGCCGCCCTATAATTAACCATGTGGCATCAGGGGAGATTTTTGAAATACATGCGGTGAGAAATCGGGAAGACAATCGGTATTTTATTTCTGTAAATGAAATAATTAAGGAGAATGACCGCTGGCAGTTTAGAGAATTAATTCAACTTAAAACCGATATCCAGGGAAAAAATGGAGATGTTACTTCAAGCAAGTCTCGTTTTTTACCGGATGAACCTAAACTTATATTTTTCTCTGATGAAATGGGCAATATTTATTCTTTTGACCTCGATACTTTATTGTAAGTTTACCGCTAATTTCTTTGAATAATAATGGGACATTTTTGAAAAAATAGGGCTGTTTTTTCTACAGAGAATGTAAGAAAGACAATGAGATGAAGAATCCTGGAGGATTGGGTATCTTTAAGGATGCCAGTTTATCCTTTCAATCTTTTAAGGGCCTTATTGATTTTAAACCTGAGCTTGGATCCTTGATTTACTTTAGGCTTATGCATGGTAATACAGTGCAGTCCACCACCATTGTAATTAAGTTCAGTAGCATTGAGCACCACCACTTGTCTGCTTTTAAAAACTTCCTGAAAAGCTTTTCTAGCCTCTTCATCCTTTTGCCGGATAAAATCAGGATCACCCGGATTGTAATAGGCGGGTATCACCACCAAATTATTGGTTAAGACAAAGTTTAAATAGCTGGTAACGGGCGTATAAAAGATTGGCTGGCCGTTATAGTTTCCCTGATCAAAAATAATAGGTGCCTGGGGTACCCTGATGATCTTAAAAGGTTTTCCATCCTGATCCCTTGCAGTTTTCAGGATCTGATAGCTTTCTTCCAACCTATCATGCACCACCTGGTAAAATGGATCCAAAGAAAGAGCTGCCGGGTCTACCTCAGCCAGCAAGATGGTTTGGAAATCCGCAAAGCGGCAGAATTCATCCACATGCCAATGAACGCCATTGCCATAAATATTGTCAATCACTGGTCCATTATCAAACAAATCGTCTTGCGGAATGCCCTTTTTAAGCCAGATGACGTTTTTTTGATTCAGCCGTTGTTTGTATTCGTTCTCAATTTCTTCCAGGCTAAAGTCTGGGTTAATGTATTTTTCATGTCCTTCGATTAGAATAATGGTTCCCCTGCCATTGATCTCCCTACCTCCTCCGGCACTGTACAACCTGCTCTTCATGAAAGGGATTCTCATTTTGGCTGCATACTGCTCATTGAAGAGATTGTATTCCTGGTTTTCTTCATGGTGGTATTGAAAATTAACCATTTCCTCCTGCCCTTCCTCATCCTGCATTAATATTGGGCCGAAATCCCTGATCCAGATATTGTCCTTTTCCAATTTAAAAGGGGTCAAGGTGATATTTTTTAAATTAATATCGCTTTGCTCAAATAAATATTGCAAATTTTCAGGCAAGTGATTGCTCTGGTTATAGAATAGCGTGACATGATCTACTTTGGAGATCTCCTGAATAAGCTTGAGGGTTATCTCCTGGAATTGGGGTGTCCAGCAGATAAAGGTGCTCTCTTGTGGGTCAAATTCGGCCACAGGATTGGCTGAAATTTTTACTTCAGGACTTAGTCTACAAGCATTGACAAAGAAAAAAATGCAAGACAGTAATACAAACAGACAGATACGCAAACCTTGCGTCCTTGTCAATCCGGCCGTGAATCTCATTTCAGGCCGATGCTTGATATCGTTTTTTATACATAAGCGAATAAACCGGTCTTACCCACCAGATTTCAGAAAGCAATTTACAATAAGATTCTGATTAATATCTGAATTTTATTGGTACTCGGGAGAGATTAGACATGTTCGAAAAAAACAACCCGCAAAAATCGTTATTCTTTGACCGCGGAATGCCTTTGCATCATCAGTAACCTATCTTTTCAAAATTGGTAAAGTCTTGCTTAAAAGAGCGTACCGTTAGGCCGATGTGTTAGCCTACCGACGTGTTTCAGGACAGGCTTTCTCTCTCTGGAATAATTTGGTATCTTCGAAAACAGATGCCCATGCTGGCACACACTATCGCTATAAGCAAGCGGGCAGACAGTGATAAAACAAAAAAACTATAAACTAACTTACGGCTAGGTTGAAAGAAAAGTGCTTTTAAAGCCCACCTTTTTATAGTCAGAACGTTGGGCGTAATGTAGACATCCCTCTAATATGACAGAGTTACTAAAACAAAACATACTAAACCATATTACTCTTTCAAATAAAGAGATAGAAAGTTTTTGCAACTTATTCAACAAAAATGAACTTCAGAAAAAACATTTCCTTATGCGTGAAGGGGAGATATGTAAGTTTGAAGGCTTTGTTACTAAAGGACTTTTTAGAATCTACCATATAGATAAAAATGGTTTTGAACAAGTACTCTATTTTGCTCAAGAAAATTGGTGGATTACGGACATAGACAGTTTTACCAATGAGAAACCATCACATCTTTATATACAGGCTCTAGAAAATAGTGAAGTATTGTTAATTTCAAAAAAAGATAAAGAGTTTGCTTATAATAACATTCCTAAAATAGAAAAACTGTTCAGAATCATGACTCAAAAAACACATATCGCGTTACAGCGAAGAATGATAGATAATTTGAGTAAAACAGCCGACCAACGGTATTCAGACTTTATTGAAAAATACCCTAAACTCTTTCAACGATTAACCAACGTTCAGATTTCCGCTTACTTGGGCATAAGCCATGAGTTTTTGAGTAAAATTAGAAGAAAAATTGCTGGTAAAAAATAGTTGAAAATTCACTTATTGAACTTGTTCAATGTTTTGTGGCAGGTAGTATCCCATCTTTGTAACATAATTTAAAACAAGCAAAATGAGATCGATTATTTCAACAGTATTATTAACAATTTTAATTTTATTCAAAATGGAAGCACATGCTCAAAATTTCAAAAAAATAGAAACAAACAAATTTAAATTTCAAATTTACAACGCCTCAGAAAATAGTTTTGGAGTTGCATCAGTAATTATTTCTGGCAAGCAAGATGCGGTATTAATAGATGCGCAATTTACTTTAGCAGATGCTGAAAAAGTTGCACAAGAAATAAAAAACTCTGGAAAAAAATTAACCACAATTTATGTTTCTCACGGAGACCCTGATTTTTATTTCGGGTTAGAAGTTTTCAAAAAATATTTCCCAGAAGTTACAGTTTATGCTTCGCCAGCAACAGTAGAGCACATTAAAGCAACAGCTCAAAAAAAATTAGAAGTTTGGGGAGAAAAATTAGGTGACAACATTACATCTAATGTTATTTTACCTCAGGTTCTAAAAGGAAATTCTATTGTTTTAGAAGGCGAAAAACTGGAAATCATTGGGTTAAAAGATTTTCCAAAAAGAACCTATGTATGGATTCCTTCCATTAAAACAGTTATAGGTGGTATTAATGTTTTTGGTACAACTTTTAATGTTTGGATGGCGGATGCCCAAACCACTGAGGTACGTAACAATTGGATCTCAATCCTAAATACAATAAGTGACTTAAAACCTGAAATAGTCATCCCAGCACACGCAAATACGAATTCAGATTTCACTATTGATGCGGTAAACCACACTAGAAATTATATTCAATTTTATGAAGATGCTTTAAAAAGCAATAAAACTTCAGAAGCGTTAATAGCAACTATAAAATCAAAATATCCAAATTTAACTTTTGAAACAGCCTTAATGCTAGGAGCGAAAGTGAACACAGGAGAAATGAAATGGTAAGACCTCCAATAATCATAAACTTGACAATGCTTTAAGTGTTGTCAAGTTGTTCTTTAAACCACATGCTATGACAAATTTAGAAATAATAAAAAGTACCTATGAAGGTAAAACTTCGGAAGAAAACGGCAAGAATTTAGCCAACCATGTTGCCGAGAATATCAGTTGGACAGAAGCCAAAGGCTTTCCCTATGCAGGCAAATATATTGGTTTAGAAAACGTTACTAAAAACGTTTTTAAGCGCTTGGGTAGCGAGTGGATTGATTATGAATTTACACCCGAAGGTTATATTGCAAATGAATGCAAAGTTGTTGCTTATGGCACTTATTCGGGAACATATAAAAAAACGAACAAGTATTTTGAAGCAAGGGTTGCCCATATTTGGAAACTAAACAATGGTAAGATTATCAGTTTTGAACAGTTTGTGGATAGTAAGGCGGTTGACGAAGCAATACGTTAAAATATTACGCCCAATTAGCTATCATTCTGACGGCTGGAAGCCATCGACACCCTTCGACAGGCTCAGGGAACATGCTCAGGAACCATGCCCGGAACCCACTTAGGGGATTTGGGATTACTTTGGGGAATGGTTTTCCCCCTTTGATATTAAAGCATTGAAAAATTGAAAAAGTAACGGTTCTTATTTGGTCCATGGGCTACAGTTCTCTTTTTTAATAGTTGGTACCTGTTAGATTAAGGGTTTTGGCGCGAATTTTAGGCAGTTTTTACACCAGATGCGTAATTGATAAGTCTATGCTTGCAGTTACCAGAAATGGTTATCGAGGTCCGGAGCCTTTTAAGCTGTAAATCAAAGCCTGGCACATTTTCACAGTTTTTTTCAATAGCTTAAAATGTTGAATATTAACGATAAGTCTACTGGAGGATAAAACAGCAATTACTGAATCCTGCCTACCTGGGCAGGACTCGTTCAACATCGTGCAAAAATCACTGCCTATTTTAGTTAAATCCTTAGGTCGTTACATTGATTACTTACTTATTTTGCCACAGAAAATACACCCAGGAATTCACACAACTATTGCTATACGAGACTATTACGGCCAAATTTAAGCATACTAGCGTTAATTATAATTGTATCTAATTAGATACTTTTTTATATTTGTGGAATGCCTACAATTGACAGGTTTGAAGGAATTAAAATCAATGTTTACAATGGGGACCACAGACCAGCGCACATCCATGTTTTATACAATGAATATGAGGTTTTATTGGTCATTGAAACATTTGAAGTTTATGCTGGAGATCTACCCTCAAAACAAATGAAGAAAGCAATGGATTGGTTAGCTGGTAATTCAGATTGGGCACTAGAAGTATTTTACGAACTAAACCCAAACTTGAGATGAGAAAAACGATTAAAATTCCAAGAATATTAAAGATTAACAAAATTGAAAATCATTCAATAAATGTAACTTTCAATAATGGGGAATCAAGAATAATAGATTTTAGGAAAGTATTGAAAACAATAGGAGTTGATGAAACATCACCTGCTTATATTCTTTATGAAGACGAGGAATTAAAAAAAGCTGTTTTAAGGAATAATACACTGTCTTTTGATAATGTTAACCAGTATATAACAATGAGAAATGGTCAGAAAGAAAAAGTGCCATTTGAAATTGGAGCTGATATTTTATTGAAACATAGTCTTCCTGAAAAGTCTGAAATAATGCTTCGAATAGGAAAACTTATACGAGAAGCAAGACGAAAGGCTGGTTTAACTCAACAAGAACTTGCAATAATGAGTGGAACTTCAAGAACGTATATTTCGAAAATTGAAAACGACAGGTCAGACATTGAGTTAGCAACTTTGAAAAAAATCATAGAAGTTGGACTTGGTCGACAATTAGAAATAAAAATTAAATAAATTTCCTGAAATAGAACTCAAGCTTTGAATAACCTACCCTAAAAACCAAGCATTCTGACGGCTGGAAGCCATCGACACCCTTCGGCAGGCTCAGGGAACATGCCCGGGATCCACTTAGGGGCCTTGGGATTTATGATTATTTTGGGGAATGGTTTTCCTCCTTTGATTTTAAAGCATTGAGAAATTGAAAAAGTAACGGTTCTTATTGGTCCATGGGCTACAGTTCCTTTTTTTATGAGGTGGTATCTGTTAGGTAATGGGTTATGGAGAAAATTTTAGGCTGTTTTTACACCAGACGCGTAATTGATAAGTCTATGCTGGCAGTTACCAGAAATGGTTATCGAGGTCCGGAGCCTTTAAAGCTGTAAATCAAAACCTGCCACATTTTCACATGTTTTTTTTCAATTGCTTAAAATGTTGAATATTAACGATAATTCTACTGGAGGATAAAACGGCAATTACTGAATCCTGCCTACCTGGGCAGGACTCGTTCAACATCGGTAAAGCAAATAAGGCATTCAGTGTTTACGAAAATTCAATGCTATTACCAACGCCGCCAAATCGTTAATTTGTTTATATTTAGGAAAGAAAATTTAACATAAATATTAAAAATTCTGCTTTTACTAATTCCGAAAAGTTGGTGTTTATTTATACCCTACGTTTCATCCACAACAACATTGGCAGTAATTAGCGCTTAAGGAAATACAACTTTAATTAAGTATAATCTATGCAAGAGAAGATTAGTCTACTAATGAAAATAAAAAAGGTTAAACTTCTACCTTTATTTATGGTGAGTAGAAAATTTTTAGTTTTTAGAAATTCAGAATTAGAATTAGCTAAAACTTCTAAAATAACGATAGAAAAGGGCTTTGAATTTAATGCAAAATGGACAAGAAATGACCCTTTTCCATCTATTCTTGCAATGAGAGAAAATTCAAAGCTGATAGTAAAAGGTTACTTTCAAATTTATTCAGGAAGCAGGGTTTATATAAACAATGGTGCAAGTTTAATCTTAGGAAGCGGATACATAAATAATAATTTTAATTTGTCATGCTTTGAGCGAATTGAAATTGGGAATAACGTTGCAATTTCTGAAAATGTTTGCATCAGAGATTCTGACAATCATACTATTTTGCCTTCAGGGCATAAAAATACTCAACCAATAAAAATAGGAAACCATGTTTGGATTGGAATGAATGTTACAATTTTAAAGGGGGTTACAATTGGAGATGGTTGTATAATAGCTGCTGGAGCCGTTGTAAATAAAAATATTCCTGGCAATTGTTTGGCTGGTGGAATTCCTGCAAAAATACTAAAACACAATGTAGAATGGGAGTAGGATTAAGCCCAATAACCAAGCATTCTGACGGCTGGCCCTTCGACACCCTTCGACAGGCTCAGGGGCCATGATCAGGGTTCACTTAGGTGACTGGTAATTGGGGTGACTTTTTGGAATGGTTTTCCCTTTTTGTTTTTTAAGCGTTGGAGGATGAAAAGTAGGTGCTTTTAGGTTGTTCTTTGGCCTTACTGAGGGCCGATTTTGTCGAAAGATGCTACAATATTAAGTTCTCCGGTTTTACAACGAGAGAAATTATAAGCCGGTTTTCCTCCTAATACTAATACTTATTTTTCTACGGACCTTTTTCAATGAAAGATTGCATTTTTTCATAGCTTAAAATGTTGAATATTATCGATAAGTCTAATGTGGGAAGAAACGGCAATAGCTGCCGGCTTCCTGCCTAAGCAGGGTTCGTTCAACAATGGGTAAAAATAATACGACTGATGGTTAACAGAATGAAAATATTTACTTTTAAAAATCAATAACCTAAAATGAAGAAAATAAATCTAATTTTTGCTTTATTATTTCTGACCTCACTTAATGGGTTTGCTCAAAAAGAGATTACGGTTTTAACAAACTCCACAGTTGTTGGGAAAAATTTGTTAACTGGTGAATCTATTCTGGCGAAAGAATATACGTTTCCTGAACGAGTCCACGACTTTGAAATAGACACCATCAATAATGATCTGATAATTCAACTTAGAGGCTTAAGAAAAGAAAAATGGCTTGCCAACAAGGGCAAAGTGATTAGGTATGATATTGACAACAACAAAGTACGATGGTTCAATAAAATTGCTTACCTGGTTGAGAGTATAGAACAATATGGAGGCTTTACCCTTCATACTACCGGAGGAAAGAGTTACTGTTTGGACAACCTTACTGGACAACAACTTTGGGAAGTAAAGAACTCACTGATCTTTGCCGATCCTGTTAATAAAATTGGAATTGGCTATAAAATCCAAGCGCTAAAAGGTAATGAAAACATACTAGAAGGTATTGACCTTACGAATGGGCAACCTATTTGGCAAAGAGAAATCAGTCGTGAATACAGCTGGAATGAGACATTTTATTTAAATGATTCAACCCTACTTATTGGTGCATCTGGACTCCATACCTTGAACATCTTTGATGGAACGGGCTGGGATTTCAATACTATTACGGGCAAAAAAGACTATACAGCTTCAGCGGTAGGAACTGGACTTGGAATTGCAGCTGGGGTATTAACAGGCATGTATTCAGTATCCACTGGTCACAATTTTGTTAGGGATGTGGTTTCAAATGTGTTAGTTGATAGTCTTAATATTTATCTCGCATCGAAGGAGCATTTGGCCAATCTCAGCAAAGAAGGAGAAGTGCTTTGGCAGAAACCTCTCCCAGGTGATTTAACAAGCAGGTCGTGGATTTTTCTTTCAGGTGAAAACATTGTGATGGTAAACAGAGGATATGCATACATGGGTAATCGTCAACTTGATTTTGGGAGACCTTTTATAGCCTCTTTTGACATAAAAACCGGGGAGCAAAAATATCTAGTCACCGTATCTGAGGAGAAAAAGGAGATCATCAAAGGACTGGATCAAACTGATGACGAATTACTCTTGGTATATAATGACCATGTATCAAAATACTCAATCAACAATGGACAACTGATTATTGATAAGCCATTCAATATCAAAGAGCAGGGAGAACTTAACTATTTCCTTGGTGACCAGGTTTTTGTCCAAAGAGATTCTTTATTTCTCCGTTTGCCCCAATTGGACCCTACCAAGCACTACCTGTATACCAAAAACGGAACCGTGTTAATCTTAAATTCGGACTTAGGAATAGAGAACAAGATTGAAGCTGAAGATTTGTACATCTACTATTTGAACAGGAATGATAAGAAGTTTATCGCTAAAGACAATCAAACTTATGTGATTGACACTGATGGAAATAAAATTGCTGAATTTTCAGCTACGAGCAAGTCAATTTTCTTAAACGGAAAACTCTATAATGCACAGGATATGAGTTTTTTAGAGATAAACCTAGAAAACATACTCAACGAATAAAGCAGCCTAATAAATGCTAAAAATGATTATGTGAACTGAGCACTTTAAAAGGTATTTGGAACAGAAACTCCCGCACATAAGGGATACCGATAAAATCGGCACAGGCTACCGACATGCTTCGGCACAGGTTTTCACCCTCTGAATAATTTGGTATCTTCGATATCAGATGATGCTGGGCACATACAACACCTAAGAAAACATGGAGCGAAAATTACTGCAATCTAGCAGAGTGCTTCGTAGTTAAGTATCGTCACGGTAGGCGGAAATTTGCACCGAAAATGCCCACGTTTCATAGCCAAACCACAAGCATACATTTCAAGAAGATGAAAACAAGTCATTTGGTACCCCTATTAATGCTCCTATTCTTATCATGCAATGCCAGGAAGGACTTGTCTGAAAAAAAGCAATATGAGGCATTGGAACATGAAATTGTTGTTCCAGGATTTCAAACAATTATTGATTCTGCAAATATCAGAGGTTCAATTTTAATCTACGACCTGAAAGAGGACAAGTACTATTCTAACAACTTTGAATGGGCTACAGAAGGAAAATTACCAGCTTCTACATTTAAAATTCCTAATTCAATTATAGCAATTGAGACGGAAGTAGTTGAAAACGACAGTACTCTTTTCAAGTGGGACGGAGAAAAAAGAATGCTTAAAAACTGGGAACAGGATTTAATATTCAAAGAAGCCTTTCATTTTTCGTGTGTACCTTGCTATCAACAAGTAGCAAGAAATATTGGAATCGAAAGAATGACCAAATACCTAGATAAACTTGAATATGGAAGTATGAAAGTTGATTCAGCCAATATAGATTTATTCTGGCTTGAAGGAAAATCCCGAATTAATCAATTTCAACAAGTAGCCTTTTTAAAGAGATTCTATAATTCTGAATTACCGATTACCCGGCGAACGGAAACGATAATGAAAAGGATGATGGTAATTGAAGAGAATGAAGAATTTAAACTTAGCGGAAAAACAGGTTGGTCAATCAGTGATGGAAATAATAATGGGTGGTTTGTGGGGTACATTGAATCTCAAAATAACACCTATTTTTTCGCTACGAATGTTGAGCCCAAAGAACAATTTGATATGGAAAAGTTTCCTATGATTAGAAAAAAGGTGACTTACAGCGCTTTTGAACAAATGAAAATAAAAAAATAAAGGTATTACTAATGTATGGCATCAAAAATCTCCATTTACTACACGTTAGCCTACATTTTATAATAAACAAATGAACAAAATTCAACCAGTAATCTTCTTGCTATTAACAATCATTTTTGGATGCAAAAATTCAACATCCGACAAACCGAAAAATGCCCTGGAAAAACCAACCAAAATTGTCTCAAAAGGCCCCATGGTAAGTTTTACATTCGACGATGGAAACACTTCCGATGTAGCAGGTTTCGCATTTGAGGAATGGAACAATAGGATATTATCACATCTTGCAGCAGAAAATTTAAAAGCCATTTTTTTTGTTACCGGCAGGAACAAATCTGATGATAAGGGTGAATTTTTACTCAAAAGCTGGAACGATAGCGGACATAAAATCGCAAATCATTCCTTTTCCCATCCCAATTTTAGTCTGGAAAAAAACACCATAAATCTTTTTGAAAATCAGTTAAAAAGAACAGACTCAATTATTTCAAAACTTAGCAACTTTGTAAAGCTTTTTCGCTTTCCTTACTTAAAGGAGGGACAGACACCATCAAAAGTTGACAGTATTCGGAAAATTCTCGCAGACAACAACTACACCAACGGTTATGTAACCATCGATGCGTCCGACTGGTACATCAACCAACGCCTAATAGGAAGAATTAAAGAAGTAAGCCTGGAAAAAACTGAAATCGACCAATTCAAGGCCTTTTATGTTGAACATATAATGGACAGGGCAAATTATTATGAAAAGCTTTCGTACGAGATGAACGGAAGACACATCAACCATACCCTTTTACTTCATCATAATCTAACATCCGCCCTATTTTTAGATGACCTCATTAGGGAGTTCAAAGAAAACGGTTGGCAATTAGTAAATGCTGAAACAGCATATAAGGACAAAATATTTGAAGAGATACCTGATCCTAAATTTGCGGGCGAAGGTTTGATCTATTCCATGGCTAAACAATCTGGAAAATATGGCAATTCATTGAGATATCCAGCCGAAGACAGTCGATATGAAAAGAAGAGAATGAATGAACTCGGTCTATAAACCGAAAAAAAAACCGTTTGCTAAAAACCAGGCATTCTGCCAGCTGGCCCTTCGACAAGCTCAGGGTCCACTACAGGGGGCTAGTTTTTAGGATTGATATGGGGGATGGTTTTCCATTTTTGTTTGCTAAGCGTTGGAGAATAAAAAAATAGGTGGTTATAGGTTGTTCTTTGGCCTAGGATTCCATTTTTTCGCAAATGTTGTTTATTAGGTAAAGGGTTTTGGATGGAATTTTGGCTTTTTTACCAATTGGGCATAACTGCCTCAACAGCTAACTGGCGCTTATTATTTTACTTCCTGATTTTATTAAACAAGTTGGCTGGTGCCTCCCCTTTGGTCTAAACATGTTAGCAGCTTTCCGGTCTTGCAACTACAACATTTTCTTAGCAGGAGAACTTAGCTTTCCCCTACTTCTAATGGTTATCGATCTTCGGAGCCTCTTGAGCTGCAAATCAAAGCCTAATACATTTTCACTGGCATTTTCAATGAAAGATTGCTTATTTTATTAGCTTAATATGTTGAATATTAACAATAAGTCTAATGGAGGAATAAACATCAATAGCTGTTGGCTTCCTGCATTAACAGGATTGGACAACAAGGCATATAATTTATTCTTAGCTTGGTCATCTCTTAAAAATACTTCTGATTTTCAGTTAGTTATAATAATTTTTTGTAACTTAATTATTTAAACACATTGCTCCCTACCTGAAACCGTTGTGTGCAATTCCGAGTCAAAAAATGAAAAGACAAGGCCTAAAAACTCACTCAAAATATATAAGGGGTTTACCTTAATTTATAGCAGGTATTTATAGGCTAAAAATCGATTTGATTAATTTAAAAGTTTAAGTAAACTAATCCATTTTAAAATTCACAATTATGAAAAAGATTTCACCTAATCACGTCCCAGCCAGAGGTTGGAAAGGTGGTTTTATAGAGAAACATCCAGAATTGCAATATAAAAATGGCATTGCTGATTTAAGCACATTAGAATTTAATGACAACCTAGAACGCATCCATTGTATTAAACGTCAACAACGTGTATTATGGCCAGAATTTACATGGTTGACTGTACATAATGAACCTAAATCACGGTGTTTTCAAATGTTTGCACCAGACATATCTAGAGCAGGTTATGGTAATACAGGGCAAAATTGGGCTGTAATCTGTCCACAACAAGGCACATATATAAAAGGTTTTGGAACAATAAATGTTGAAGTCACTGTCGTAAAACAACGTGGTTGGGTCAATGAAACAGATAAAAGCTTGGCTATTGATATGGTGGTTAAGCCAAAAATATGGTTTAGTAAGGATGCTAATCAGTCCTGTTATGGAAAACTATTTTGGGGAGCCTTTGAGTTATTAAATAAACTTCATCATTTACCTATTTGTAAAGATCAAGCCATTAAAGTCCATACACACCGTACTGAAAAGATGGAACATGTAGAAGACCCTGAAGTTATTTTTACAAGAGATAAGTTATATACACCTAAAGCCTTAGACCATTTACCGTCATTCACATTGCATAATAATGAAGCTTGGAATTATGCTAATCTAGAAGTTGGTATTGGCAACATTGCTAAAACAGGAGATACTTTTGTGGACTCGTTCAATCAACTTGTAATGAATCTTTTCAATGTAGGTTCTGGAAACTTATTACAACAAGGAGGTGTACTGGCTTGGAATGTTTGGGTAGATGCCCCAACAAAAGTGAACCAAACCGAATGGAGAAAACATGCTCAATACTGGCGTAGATCAATAGATGTGAATCACTGTAGTCCTGATGGCAATGGTTCCAAGGTTAAGTATGCAGATGGTAAGGTGTTTTCTGTTGCAGAAGAATTAACAACGGAAGCTTTAGACGCTATTTGGAAGTTTATTAAAAAGCATATCTAGAAATAAGACGAGTAATTACTAGTCCTTTGGATAAACAAAGAACAACCTACGGAATTTATTATTTTGAGATCGGTAATTATGATAGATCTTTCCCCCATTTTTCTAAGGCTTAAAAAAAAATAAGTCCAGAAATTTAAAGCAATTAAACTATTATTCTTTATATTGCAATATCAACAATTGATCAATCAAATGAATTTAGAAAACATAGTCCTTTTCCAAATTGACAAAACCAGTAAAATCTCAAAACTATATTCACAAAGAGCGTTTGACAAATTGGGGATGGGTATCACTGTTGAACAATGGATATTACTAAAGATTATTGAAGAAAATGATGGCCTTACACAAAAGGAATTGGCTGATAAATCACTAAGAGACCCTGCTTCTATTACAAGGACTTTAGACTTGTTGACCAATAAAAATTTTGTGGAAAGAAGACCAGTTGAAAATAACAGGAGGCAATATAGTATTTGCCTTAAAAAGGAGGGAAATGCTTTTATAAAGAAATATTTGCCTGTTATCAGTCGCCACCGGTTAAAAAGTATTGAAGGCATTACAGCGACCGAATTAGAAGTGTTGACCCAGCTTTTACTAAAAATTCAAAAGAATATGCGCTAAATTTTTTTACCCTTTTAATTGATATGTCAATGATTGATATCAAAATAAATAGACCAATAATTATGGTGCTGGATACAACCTTAGCTTTATGTGGTATAAATACCTCTTCAATTGAAAGTACTGCCTTATATGCAACTCCTGACTTTGGCCTTTCTCAAGCAGAAATTTTCAATGATGTGATAAATGCCTCGGTTCAAGTCGGGTGGAACAAAGACTATAAACTACCCTCAAGCCCTGATGTTAACCATCAATTGATGCACCTGCCACCATCCTACTTGTTATACCGGCTTTAGCCAGAAAAATATTCTTATCGAAATTGAATTCACCACTAAAATCAAACAAGAATGAAATCACTAATCATATGTATGGCAATATTGGCCTCCACTCAGTTCCATAAAAAGGATACCATGAAAGAGGTTTTTAAGAACAACATGAAAGTACAGTGGAATATTGAAGCCGAATACATTCACTTTGAAATGGAAGCACCCACAGATGGTTGGCTTGCCATAGGGTTCAACGAAACAACATCTTTGGCAGGCACTTACCTGCTCATGGGGCGCATTAGAAATGGAAAAGCTGAAGTTGTGGAACATTATACCGAAAAGCCAGGCCATTATAAACCTATCGCCAACTATGGAATATCCAGCCAAACAATTGCTATCTCAGGGGATGAAAAAGGGAATAGGACCAGATTGCAATTTTCAATACCGATAAAAAAAGCAAGTAAATATCATAGACAACTTGCACCAGGCACCAATTGGACTTTGCTAATGGCTTACAGCTTAGCTGATGATTTTAAGCATCATTCAATTATGCGAACCTCAACAGAAATAACACTTTAAATCATGGATACAAAGACAATCAGGCCACCGTAAAAAAGCAATGCATCATCACAAATTCAGTAATTTTATTTAAAACGCTAAACAAAATTAAGATGAACAAAATAATTCTAATAAGCATTTTTGCTCTTTTTATGACAGCAAGTTGCATGGCACAATCATCTGAGGAGAAAGCGATTGAAGAAACTATATTGGGCTTTTCAAAAGCAGGAGATAAAAATGATGCAGACAAATTAGCGACCTATTTGGACGCTAATTATCGCATCGTAATGAACCGGCTATTTGGTAGCAGCGACGTTTCGGTAATGACCAGGGATATTTATTTGGACAAAATCAGAACCAAAGAGTATGGCGGAGATATTAGAAAGGTCAAAATAGAATCCATTGTACTAAATGGTTCGACTGCAAGTGCCAAAGTATCCTTTGTAGGTTCTAAAATGACATTTGTTTCCATCGTAATTCTAATAAAAGACGGTAATGGCGAATGGAAACTAGTAAGCGAGGTACCAGTAGTGGAGTAGGCAGTCCACAATTGAGTAGGCGCACCCTGAGCTTATTACTCACGGTGCGCCTTACACATTTTTAAGCTGAAATCTTACACCTTACCTTCATTCCGCCTTTTCCCTTACTCCCTGAGAATTTTTTAATGAATGGTCGGGTCTGGCAAACCATCCCTGTAAAAAAACTGGGTGATTTGCTAATACTTCGCGGGCCAGTCTGTCCTGATTTTTATCAGGAATTCCAGATCATAATGCATACCACCAAATACGGTACATGCTTAATCTCCGGGTTTCACCCTTTGGAATTATTTGTTATATTAGATACCAAGTATCCATGGTAAATACAAACCTAGGTTAAGCAAACATGTTGATGAAAAATAAACATTCATGTATTATCTTTCAACCCAAATTCATCTTGGCAATGAGATTTACAGTTCGAAACCCGCACGTTTTTTAGCCAAAACCGGTATAAGCAATTTGAGAAAACTAAATGGAGGTACATTTAAGAACAAGTCATTTTATCTACGAAGTCGGTTCGAGTGACTTTCTCATTTCTTTTTTTGATACAATTGAAATTCGACTAACAAAAGGACTCTTGGGAAAAAAAATCCAGTCGTACTGACAGACTTTTATAATGGAAAGCTTTCATTCGATAAATTAGATAAAGCTGAAAAAGAAATAACTGAAATCCTAAAAAGGCTGAAAAAGTTTAAACCTTCGAAAGTTATTTGGGACAAAAAAGACTTGACAAAACAGCCACCATGGGGTGAAAATATAAGCCAAGAAATAACAAACCTTTCAAATTATTTTGTTACCTCGGATGGACGCGATTTATTTGGAGTTATTTTCAGAGCGATTGAAATGGCAAAAAAAGAAAAAAGCGAACTGATAATTGAATAAAAAACTTCATATTAAAAAGAAATGAAGAAGAATAGCCAAATTGAAATCTACCAAAGTTCCGATGGGCAAACAAAGGTTCAAGTTACTTTTGATAATGACACAGTTTGGCTGAATCAAGAGCAACTTGGTAAGTTATTTGATCGGGACAGAACAGTTGTTGGCCGCCATATAAAAAACATCTTCAAGGAAGGAGAATTAAATAAAAATAAGGTATGTGCAGATTATGCACACACCACACAACATGGTGCTATTGAAGGAAAAGTTCAGACCAAAACAACCAAATACTATAATCTTGATGTGATAATATCAGTCGGATACAGAGTCAAGTCAATTAGAGGAACACAATTTCGTCAGTGGGCAAGCAATCGACTAAAAGACTATTTGATTCAAGGATATTCAATTAATGAAAAGCGACTAGAGCAAAAGAATCAAGAGATCAAAGTATTGAAATCTGGGTTACAAATACTTGGAAGAGCTATAGAAGAAACAGCACAAGAAGAGGGACTTGGCTGGCTAACCAAATTTACAAAAGGACTTACACTTTTGGATGACTATGACCATGAGAGACTCGACACCAAAGGACTTTCTCTAGCAACCCCCAAATTTCCGACAAGAGAAGAGTATCAATCTTTGATAAATCAAATGAAATTAGAATTCGAATCTGATGTATTCGGACTTGAAAAGGACAAAAGCTTCGAAAGTGCAATAGCTCAGATATCGAAAGGATTTGGAGAGCAAGATTTTTACCCAAGTATAGAAGAAAAAGCTGCAACACTATTATATCTGATAATTAAGAATCATGCATTTACTGATGGAAACAAGAGAATAGCGGCAGCTTGCTTTCTTTTATTCCTTGAAAGCAACAATGCCCTTTCAAAGAATGATGGAAACATGATAATTAGTAATGAGGCATTAGCAAGTATAACACTCTTTGCTGCCGTGAGTAAACCTGACGAAATGGAAACTGTTAAAAACCTCATAGTGAGCATACTGAATAGAAATAAAAGTATCCAAGTCGAGTAGGTAAAGGGGAATCTTACCCCTATACCGCTCCTCCAGTCGGTAGAAATTTACGATTGCTAACGCATTTTATACTTCACTTATTGTGCAATAGGTACTACCCAATAGACCAGGTCCATTTGTCGTCCTATACCGAATGATCGGACAGGTGAGGGAATGACTTTGTGATTTTTTTATGCCATTTTCAGCTTTGACATCCCCCTTTAAAGCCCGTGTATTAGTTCAAAACCGACCTGATCCGGCAATGGCGCCGTCATGGGAAATTGACCTCAAAGAATTTAACAAAAAAACCGAACGTATTCGGTATAATTATTTCAAATTTGTTGGCAAAGAATTAATCATGCTACTTATGAAGTATACTAATTTGGCTAGAGGAATGCGCTTGCTTTTGTCACTAGGGTTCATCGCTATTTTTGGTTTAATTAATGGTTGTGCTTCCCTAAGCAAAAGTGCCACTAGCCAACCATTTACGATTGTAGTTCTACCTGACACCCAAGGCTATGCGGACACCAGGCATAAGGAGACGCAGAAGCACTGGCCGGGTATAGGTGATCAGCGTACCAGTTTCTTTACGCAGACGGAGTGGATCAAAAAGAACCGGAAAAAGCTGAATATTGCCTTGGTGGCTCATGTCGGCGACATCACGCAGACAGGACACGATGAAGAATGGAAGATAGCAGATACCGCATTCAAGACCCTTGACAACACCGTACCCTATATATTATCTCCAGGAAATCATGATATGGGATACTCAGCAAAAGACCATAAAACAAGTCATTCCCGGGAAAGCCTTCTCAGCAGCTACTTCAAACCTTCACGTTTCACCAAGAACTCTTTGTACAAACCGCTTTTTGGCAGTAATAAAAAGCTGCATTTTAAAGAAGATGGGAAAACTGAAAACTACTACCTCTTTCTAAAAGAAGGAGAGATGAAGTTTCTTGTACTCAGTCTGGAATTTAAACCCCGAGACGAAACCCTTGCATGGGCGAATAATGTCGTTGCACAGCACCCTGAATACAGAACCATCATCGTCACACACAGTTATCTAACCAGAAAAAAGGGTGAACGAACAAGTGCTGACAACTATTTGGTAAAAGGCAACTCAGGGGAAGAGATGTGGGAGAAATTTGTCAGCCAACACAAGAACATCTTTATGGTTCTTTCCGGACATGCCATGGAGAATTTACTCAGTAGCAAAGGCAAGCTTGGTAATACTGTGCATCAGGTTCAGGCAGATTATTGGTATTGGGACGAGCCTGAGATCAAGGCAGGAAGTGGCTTCTTACGCATCATGTCTTTCTACCCTGAGAAAAACAGCATTGAAGTTCAGACCTATTCGCCTGTATCGGATAAATTCCTGACACGTCCTACAAGCAATTTCTCTTTGGATTACCCCATGCAGTAAAAGGGTAAGTAGGATCTCGACAATAGGTATCAACCTAAGTAAAATACCTCAGCAGTAGGCACAATGCCTTCCCTATGGACAATTGTAATGGACAGGTAAACCGTTTGGAGAATCTAAGGATTAATATAATAGCTAGCCATAATACCTGGCATTCAGGCAATCGTTAGGGGCTTTTCTGAATCTAATGCCCCTTCGACAGGCTCAGGATCCAAATAATAATACCGTAGCTGAAGTTTACTAAAGGACACCGTTCCCAGATTAAGCTAACAAGCACTTATTTTAATCCTAAACCTCTATTTAAATCAAAAAACCATAGCAGCAAGGTCCTATTTTGGCCATTCCCAATAAAAATGTAGTCTATCCCTTAGATTCTTTGTCTGAAATCCTTAATTTGATAAAGAAAAACGAACCGTAGGAACCTGATACATAGTGTATATATTCGCAAGTCCTCTGGTAAAATAGGAATTTTTATAGATTTTAGTAGCAATAGAGTGACAAAATTCCCTGATAAGGGTAGAAATTCTAAATATGAAAAAATACACTTTTCTATTTGTTCTTTTACTAAGTGTTAGCTATTCGGCATCATCACAAATAAAGGAAATAAAAATACCTACTGTCGAGTTCAGACAAGGGATATACTATTTAGAATTGGATGGTAATACTGCATACGAAAGAGGCTTTCAACATGGAAGAGCTCTTGCGTTTGTTATCAAAAGATCTTTGAAGAATTTCGAAAACTGGATAGAGGAAAATACAACTGTAAAAGTTCCTAAAGAAGCCATTTCTGATTTTGCGACTGGTAAGGGATATATTCAATCGGTCAAAGACCAATTACCTGAATTGTTCAATGAATTTCAAGGAATTGTTGATGGCGCTCAAGTTGATTTTGATAAACTTTTTTCTTATCAAAGTTTTGATGAGTTTTATTCTTATTTAGAAGCTGGTAATCATTTTAAGTCAAATGAAGGACATTGCACAACAATAGGTGTTTTTGGTAGAGAAAACCAAGCAAATTTCCTTACACATAATAATGACCTTCCTGCTTATCATGAAGGTGCAGTAACTGTCTTAAAAATTAAGTATCCAAATTCAGATTTAATTATACTCCAACAAACTTTTGCGGGTCAGATTGGTCAAAATGGCGTTAACAGTTATGGTGTTGCGGTAGGAATAAATACAATAATAGATTTGCCTGTATCTAATAAAGGAATTCCTGTTTCATTTAATGTACGAAAAATACTGGAGTCAAAGAACATTACTGAATCTCTTGAATATCTCAAAAAGGTAGATTTTGGAACCTCAATGAATTACTTAATTACCGATAGAGAAACTGCCATTGCAGTAGAAACTTGGGAAGACAATATTGAAGTTATTGAAAATAAGAAACAGCAATATATAGCGCATACTAATCATACACTTCAAGAAAATGCTCCTGTTATTTACGAGATCGATGAAGACCTAAACGATAGTAGCTTTGGCCATACACATGAAAGGTTAAAGCTAGCCAATCAAATTTTAGGCGACAGTGCTAATAATATAGCTTTTGAAGGATTGAGAGAATTAAAATCAACTCGACCTATTCTTAACAGTAGTACCATCATGGGTACCATTATAAGTATTCCGAAAACGGGATTTCCTGTTTTATGGACTACTCCAGGTTCCCCCAATTTGTTTGGCCATGTGAAGTTTACATTTGATGAAAAATAAAGCTACTAACAATTTATATGAAATCGGACTTCCCATTCGGTCGGTACGCTTCATAAACGAGCCAATAACCATAATTAGAAAACAATGAATGAATTTCTTTTAGAGGCAATTAAAGAAGCTAAAACGGGTCTGGCCGAAGGAGGCATACCTATTGGGTCTGTCCTTGTTCATGACGGGAAAATTATAGGTCGCGGACATAATCGTCGAGTACAAAATAGCAGTGTAATCCTTCATGGAGAAATGGATGCGCTTGAGAATGCTGGGAGGCAATCTGCCAGTGTTTATAGCGAATGTGTTATATATACAACCTTGTCTCCTTGTTCCATGTGTTCTGGTACTATTTTGCTCTATGGAATCCCTAAAGTTGTTATTGGCGAGAATGAGACGTTTTTAGGAGAGGAAAAATTGTTAAAAGAAAGAGGTGTTGAGGTTGTTGTCATCAATGATCCTACCTGTAAAGAAATGATGAGATCCTTTATTGAAGCCAATGAGGATTTATGGAATGAAGACATAGGCGTTTGATAAATTGTTACTGAGTTAATACAAACAATAGAATGAATTCTATATGAATAGGGTATTGGGTAAAATAAAAAATTGCTTGTGGTAAATATAGATCAATTACAATTTCAGAAATTAGATTTTGAAGGCTTAAAAACTTTATTGAAATGGGCTGAAGAAGAGGGATGGAATCCTGGTCCAAATGATGCTGATGCGTATTGGGCAACAGATCCAGAAGGCTTTTATGGGTATTTTTACAATGGTGATCTGATTGCTGGCGGATCGATTGTCTCATACAATATGGAATTCGGGTTTATGGGCTTTTTTATTGTTAAGCCACCGTATAGATCCTTTGGGATTGGGAGGAAACTATGGTATCAAAGACGAGATGCATTGTTGTCAAGATTAAATAAGGGCGCATCAATAGGAATGGATGGCGTTTTGGCTTTGCAACCATTCTATCAAAAAGGCGGCTTTAAAATTGCCTTTAGAGATATTCGCTATGAAAAGGAAGGAATGGCATTCAAGATTGATAAAAATATTTCCCAAATAGTCGAGGAGGATATATCCTCCATTTTAGCCTATGATAAACAATGTTTTGGATTTTCACGTCCACAGTTTATTATTCCCTGGTTAAATCTACCAGACAATAAGACATTTAAGTATGTTGAGGATGGTCAAATTAAGGGATTTTCCATTCTAAGGAAAGCGAATACAGGATATAAAATCTGCCCCTTATTTGCAGATTCTGAACTCATTGCTGAAGCGCTATATAAGGCTTGTTTAAATTCAGTGATTGGTGCGCCCCTGTATATTGATATTCCTACCATAAATCAAGGGGCATTAAATCTTATTAAAGCACATGATGCAAAGTATATATTTGAGTGCGCAAGAATGTATTACGGCAAATCTCCAAATATGAGGATTGACAAGGTTTATGGGTTAACTACATTTGAATTGGGATAAGCTTTCTAATGGATTGGTTTTAGGTAGTAATTGAAAAAATAAATCGACAAAATACGCTAGGCAATAACCAAGCAATGGGACCGCTGGAACCCTTCGGCAGGCTCAGGGTACAGCTCGATTAATCACTCAAGGAGTCCTGGGAATTAGACCTTTTTTTTGTAGTTCTTATCCTTTAGGTAAAGGGTTTTTGAGCGAAATTCGGTTTGCTTTTATTATTTATACATACCTGATCCCTCAAGCTCACTGTCGCATTTTTTTTAGTCCCAATATTCTTTATAAATCTTACAGGAATAGCAGCAAAGTCCTATTATGCCCTTTCCTTTAAAAAAGGTGACCGCTTTACTGGATTTCTTGTCTGAAACCCTTAATTTGAAAAAGAAAAAAAGCCATAGTAGCCTGGTAAACAGTATATATACCAGGCTACTCTGCTAAAACATGAGTATTTAAAGATATTAGGATTCTATAAGGATCATGAAATTTTAAATAAACGATATATGAAAAACCATATAATTTCATTGCTATTTCTTCTTGTAGCATTTGTCAGCTGCCAATCCGCAAAAAGTTCAAAAAACCAGAATGAATCAGGCTCAGGTTTACCTACTGAATTGGTAGAGACTATTGAAAAACGTATTGCTGAAGGTGTAACTCCCAGTATTGCTTTATCTATAATTGATTCATCAGGGATTCATTACTATAATTTTGGCAACACTGCCAAAAACGGTAAAGAAATAGACGAGAATACTATCTATGAAATAGGATCAATCTCAAAAGCTTTTACCGGAATAATGCTGGCCAATCAAGTTTTAGATGGTAATCTGAAACTTGAAAATAAAATAAATGACTTTCTTCCTGATAGTATAAACGTTCCAGTAGTAGGTGATACCGAAATTACTTTCGGAAATCTTACGGATCATACTTCCGGTCTTCCACGAATGCCCGATAACTTTGCCCCTGCAAATCCGAACAACCCTTATGCTGACTATACAGTAGAACAAATGTATGCGTTCATCTCTAATTATCAACCTGTTCGAGCGGTAGGTGCTGAATATGAATATTCCAATCTTGCGCAAGGACTATTAGGTCATCTCCTTGCTCTGAATAGGAATACTACTTATGAAGAATTAATGATTCAGACCATTGCAGATCCCTTGGAAATGAATAACACAAGAATTGAACTTTCTAAGGAAATGAAAGAAAACCTGGCTTTAGGCCATAGTGATGGTAAGGTCGTTGAGAATTGGGACATTCCAACACTTGCAGGCGCTGGAGCCATCAGAAGTTCTACTTCTGATATGTCCAAGTTTATTTCCGCCAATCTAGGTTATATAAACAGGCCAGTATTAGAAGCGATGAAGTTATCTCACCAGGTCAGACATAATAAAGCTGGTGAAATGTCAGTGGCAATGGCATGGCATATCAAAAATGGAGAGGATGGGGATGTAATCTGGCACAATGGAGGAACAGGTGGATACAGGTCTTTTGTCGGATTTGTAAAGGAGACTGGAAAAGGGGTGGTAGTTCTTTCAAATTCCTCAACAAGTGTAGATGATATTGGTTTTTATTTACTTGATCCTGGCGCAAAATTAGCGAGCATAAAATTTAAAAGTGACGCTGTTGAAGTACCAGAGTCTACCCTTGAACAATATATTGGTGTATACGAGTTGCAACCCGAATTCAAAATTACCATTACAAAAGAAGGGACACAGTTATTTGGACAGGCTACAGGGCAAGGAAAATTCGAGATGTATCCAGAAAATGACACCCGCTTTTTTATTACAGTGGTAAAAGCTGAAATTACTTTTCAACTTAAAGAAGGAAATGTCGAGAGCTTAACCCTTCATCAAGGTGGACAAAAGACAATAGGAAAGAAAATTGAATAGTAAACGGATCCTACCAATATAAATATAAAACAGGCAAATTAGAGGTAAATTCGAAGGTTCTATTTTCTTTCAAAATCATCCGGCATGTTAGGTTTAAAGCCCGAAGGCGTCTACTTTAAATATATTTAACGTTGGCATTCAATTGTCAGAACTATGAAATATGTAAAGATATCAGCAATGAAAAAATGGATAGCATACCTAACAATTCTTGCATTTACCACTTATTGGGCTTCAAATCTTATGTTGTGGTTTCCCTGGAGCTATAGTGCCACATTAGGAATAACATTAATGCTGACTTTAGGGGTTGCATTATGGGCTTTTGTTACTTTTTTAGCATTAAAAACCTACCCAAAAACGGAATTAATAAAAGGTGCTTTTATAATTGCTTTGGTTTTTCTTCTCCTATCTGTAATTATGGATTACCTATTTTTTGGACTTCTAAGAAACGCAATGGAGGAATTGTATCAGCCCACTACATTTTATGGATATGGATTTTTGTTAGTCTGGCCTATAATTTTGGCGCTGTTATTTAAAAAGGAAATTTATAAAAGGAAAAAAAAGGCAACAAATACAGCCATAATAAAAGCTGGAATAATCGGATTGATTTGCATTGGTGCATTGACTTTAATAATTTTTCTTAGAATTGAAATTTAAATTAAAAAAACCGTAACTGAAGTTTACTATAGCACACGGTTTCAACCTTAAGCTACCAAGCACTTTTTTTAATCCTAATCCACTATTAAACCAAACAAGGGTAGCAGCAAAGTCCTAGTTTGGCCTTTTCCAATAATAATGTGGTCGTTCCAATGGATTCCTTGTCCGAAATCCTTAATTTGATGAAGAAAACATGCTTTAGTAGATTGATATATAAAATATTTATACGTAATCATTAGGTTAAACATGGCTAGATAAAAAGGGGCGCAAAAACCAAACCTAAACATCTCATGACAATTTTGACTTGGTTCACTAATTGGTTAACTTTATAACCGTGATGCGAAAGATTATCGCTTATAAAAATCATTTTGTTGACTTCTATAAATCACAAGACAATAAAGTTCATCTCAAAATTGAATACGTTCTGGATTTAGTGAGGTTTGAAAAACGGGTTCCAATTAAATTTTTCAAAAAACTTGAAAACACGGATGGTATTTATGAAGTAAGGGTAATTACGTCCTCCAAGTATTTGGATACTTTGCCTCTATGGTGCTGGAGATTTAATCGTGCTCACAAACTGTTTTGTAAATAAGACTCAAAAGAAACCAAAAAAAAAAATTAAAATAGCCAAAAAACTAAAAAGAAATATTTAAAGGAAAAAAACGAATGACGTGAAGAATATAACAGACTTTGAAGATTTATTGGTTGGTAAATACGGTCAAAAAGAAACTGAATCAAGAGACCAATATGACTCAGGTTCACTAGCTTTTCGACTTGGTGTTATGCTAAAAGAAGCTAGACAGCAGGCCAATATGACACAAGAACAACTTGCAGAAAAAACTGGGACTAAAAAAAGCTATATTTCAAGAATAGAGAGAGGCTTAAGTGATATTCAAATCTCAACCTATAACAAACTGATTGAAAAAGGCTTAGGCAAACACCTAAACATTTCAATTGGGTAAAAAAGTACTGTTTGCAGACGAGAAGTCCGAGCTAAAAATTTCGGACAGAAACATGCACTCCATCCCAGTTGATATAGGTTTGCTGTCTCCCTTTTAATACTTCTAGGCTTTACCCAAGCAGCATCCTGGCCCCTTACCCAATGTCCATAAAACCTCTACTATACTTATTCTTAGCGGTAAATCTAGTTACCGCATGTAATTGGGATACTTATGGACCTGAAAAAATTGTTTCGAATTTTTGGCTAATGTCAATAGATAGTTGGGAGCATCCACATATTTTTTACGCTGAAGATCCTTTAAATCGTACCAATAGTAATATGTTAGTCCCATTTACTGTTAAAAATATTTATCTGAGTAAATCACATATGGTAGTTATTCAAATCCCTGATCTGCTCTTTGAAAATGAACGTAATGAAGTTTATCACATAATTGAGCTCGCAAATCCTGAAAACCACCTAAAGTTCAATTCAAAAAATGAACTAGACAGTGCGTTAGAATTAAATAACATGCTTAATATTCTACAAAATGAATACAAAAGGTAATTATGATACATACCAAAAGGAATGATCCAGCCCCTTCGACACCCTTCGGCAGGCTCAGGGACCACTTTGGTTCCAAGGCCCATAAAAAAATACTGGAACTGATATTTACTTTAGGACACGGTTCCAACTTAAAGCTACCGGCAACTACCAAAATGCCAACATCTCCCCACATTTAAAGCGCATATATTAATGATAGTTACCACAAGGATTGCAACAGCTTCAAAAAGGTATTAAAACGATCTTTTTTCCTAACCGTTATATATTAGTTAGACGGATATTATATTGAATTCAAAAATGGACGAAAAAACAAAAAACAGATTAGGAGTAGCAGAGAATAAACCGACCGAGTGGTTTGAGAAACTTTATTCTGAGGCCAATGAAGAAGGCCAAGGTGTTCCCTGGGCAAATATGGCTCCCCATCCGGTTTTTAAAAGTTGGATTAGTAAAAACCCAAATACGCATAAAGGAAAAACAGCATTGGTAATTGGTTGTGGAATGGGTGACGATGCCATTGAACTTGAATCACAAGGATTTAAGGTAACAGCATTTGATGTTTCAAACAGCGCTATTGAACTTTGTAAAACCAGGTTTCCAAATGCTAAGGTTGAATTTATTCAAGCCGATTTGTTAGAAGGAATCCCAGACTGGAACCGGAAATTTGACTTTGTATTGGAAATCTACACTATTCAAGCCTTACCCCCTAAGTATGAAAAAACTTTGATAAAGCACATTTCAGACTTTGTAGCAGATAAGGGCAAATTATTGGTTATCACTGAAACACAACAAGGTAAAAGAGCTTTTGAAAATGGACCACCATGGCTTTTAAATCAGGAGTACATTAAATCATTTGAAAGCTGTGGTTTAAAGCAAATTTTTCATTCAAGCAGTGCTGAAGCTGAAATGGGTGAAGCAACCCATCTTACCCTATTTCAAAGACAGCCCTAACAACAAGGTCCTATTTAACCATTCCATTAAAGATGAAATCACCCCACTTGATTCCTTGTATGAAAGCTTTTATTTGACAAAGAATACCAATTCAAACCCGAAATAGGCATTAGACTTTTCTTTTACCTGATGTAATCATGCCCTACGAACCCTATTGCCTATTTCCATTTAACGTCTTCAAGAAACAACGATATCATCAATAGCCATGGGTTTTATCCCATGAATTAGAGAAATAATTAACACACGATTTTGGCGGTATTGTTGCTTTTTTTTCTGCAACAATGCTGACAAAATCGCTTATATTAACATCATTACATTTTTTCATGTCTTTGAATCTGGATTTAAAAAGCTTGGCGCATAGTCCGTAAATACGAAAGTCATGCTCAATACAAAGGAATACTTCACTATTCAAAAATTTTCCCGATAAAAAACCATTCTCTTGCTCATTAAATAAATGTGTCTACATTTGTACTGACTGCACGTTCGGTCAATCAATTCGAAGGAAGATTTAATTTATATGGACAAGAGAGAACAATTGATTGAGATAGCCACTAGATTATTCTCTGAAAGAGGGTATGAGAATACGCCACTTTCGGCAGTGTGCGAAAAGGCAAATGTATCCAAAGGATTAATTTCTCACCACTTTAAGTCCAAGGATGGATTATTGAGAGAAATTTTCCTGAAAACAACCAAGCTAATTGTAGATATAAATACAATTGACACGAAAAATCAAAACCCTAATGAACAGCTAGTTGAATTATTGGAATCCTTCTTTTCCCAACTAGAATCTGATAAGCTATTCTTTCAGTTTAACATGAATGTCATAGTTCAACCCACCACAAGAGAAGTGTTGGAGGACTTAATTAAAGAAAGGTCATCCTTTATCTTGAAAAGGACCACAGAGATTTTCGAAAAAATAGACTCAAAAGATTATTTGATTAAGAGTCATCTATTTATTGCTGAACTAGATGGAATTGCGTTAAACTATTTAGGGATTTACAAAGATTTCCCTTTAAACCAAATTAAAGAACTTTTAATAAAAAAATACGCCTAGCGATGAATTTTATAAAGACAAAAAATACCGATACAATTAATATATTAAGGAAACAGTTATACCTTTCGTTAACAGCTCCAATTGACGCAATGTGGGAACAGCTTTACATTGACTCTTCTCAGCATTATCTTATTGAGGACAATAACAGCACCATAGGATATTGTTGCATTAACGAAGAGGACTGCTTAACTCAGATTTTTCTTAAAAAGGAATATTTATCCATAATGGATACGGTAATTGACAGATTAATTAAAACAGAACTGATTAAATCTGCAAGCTTAAGTTCAAATGAAACAACAGCGTTTAACTCTTGCCTGATTCATTCAAATTCGATAAAAGCCAATACTTTTTGCTTTGAGCATTTGAACGTAAAAGTCGAAGAAGATTTCGTATTAAATATGAAATTGGTTACTACAGATGATATTCCAGGTATTAAAACTTTCCTGAAAGAGCAAGTTGGCATGGATGACACATTTGGGTATACACAAAATCTCGTTTCCAGAAAAGAAATCTTTCTGGTAAAAGAATCTGATGTAATTATTGCCACAAGCGAATGTAGAATGAGCGATACCCAACCTGAAATTGCAGATATCGGAATGATCGTGAATAAAGATTATCAAGGCAAAGGCATTGCAACTCAAATGATGAAATTGCACGTAAATAGCGTCTTGAATGCTGGTAGAAAACCCATTACTTCAACTACTCTCGACAATATTGCTTCAAGAAAAGTCATAGAAAAATCAGGGTTTTATTGTTCTAATATCATTTTTGACATTACGTTTAAAGCACTGTAAATAAACGCTAAGGGCAATATTCCTTACCATTAATGGTTGTCAAAATCCACCACAATAATAAGCCATTCCAGCACATAGAATAACTTTTGTGACGGTGATCGTGAAATCACAGCTTTAACAAAGCCCCGGTAAGGATAAAATTTTGTGGACAGAGGCTTGAACGCATAACAAAAACCTTTGGTACCCCAGGGTTATGGGTTATTGTTACTTTTTCCTGCATCAATATCCCTAAAATCAGGATGCCTATTAGCTATTGCTTTTCTTCCGAAGCCAATCAGGAGTACCGGAAGGTTCGTATGCTTCCATTTTGTCCAGTAAGGCTACAGGATCAGAAGCAACAATTAAACTATCCATATGGTGGGCTTTCAAAAATCCCTGTTCACCGACATGGGTTAAAAAGTCCAATAACTTGTCATAATAGCCAGACACATTGTACAGCGCCAGTGGTTTCTGAATGTACATCAGCTGATTAAGTGTCATGATTTCAAACAACTCCTCCAAGGTTCCTATCCCCCCGGGCATGGCAATAAAACCATCGCCTTTTTCGGCCATTAGCCATTTCCTATCCCTCATCGTTTCCACTACGATCAAGTCCGTGCAGCCTTGATGCGCAACTTCTATGTCCACTAATTTTTGAGGGATTATCCCATAGACAGGACTTTTAGACCCAATCATCTCATCGGCAATCACCCCCATTAGCCCTACATTCCCAGCCCCATATACCAGCCCCAGCTTCCTATTGACCATCTCTTTGGCCAATGCTTTGGCCTGTTTGGTGTATTCTGGAAGTATTCCAGTACTTGATCCGCAGTAGACGGTGATATTTTTCAGTGGAAACATATATAATATATTTTTTATACCTCAAACCAAGGTAAATTTGGCTATCTTAAAAAAGCAGAAATCTTCACAATGTCCTCCATTTGGGATGTGAGCCTAAATACAAGATCTTTTTATTTTCTCCCTTATTTAAGGTTCAAAGCTAAAAAGAAATAAATAAAACCTGTAAAATTTATGAACGATTGGTTCAGTGAAAAATGAATCCAAAGAAAAGGATTAAAGCCAAATTGTTTCTTTTTAATCAAAAAAGTAGGTTTTAGAGAAGGTTTTTGAAAAAGCTAAAGTAATTTCACGTTATGAAAATCTGTTTTGCCACAAATAATTTAAAGAAACTAAAAGAAGTAAGGGCTGTTTTGGGCAATGAATTTGAAATTGTCTCCCTTGAAGAAATCGGATGTAGGGATGAATTACCTGAAACAGGTGACAAGCTAGAAGACAATGCTTTTCAAAAAGCCCGTTACGTCAAAACTCATTACGGTGTGGATTGTTTCGCTGATGATACAGGATTGGAAGTAGACGCATTGGGCGGCGCTCCAGGTGTTTATTCTGGCAGGTATGCTGGAGAGCCGAGAAGTGATGACCGGAATGTTGACTTGCTATTGAAAAACATGGCTGGGAAAAACAATCGAAAAGCTGCTTTCAGAACCGTTATTGCTTTGATTATCGGAGAAAAGGAGTGGGCGTTTGATGGCAAAGCCGAAGGAGAATTGATCACAGCTAGATCTGGGGAAGGTGGTTTTGGCTATGACCCTATTTTCAAACCCCTGGGTTATGACAAAACATTCGCAGAATTATCCCTTGAGGAGAAAAACACCATCAGCCATAGAGGTAAAGCTGTAAGGTTATTGGCTACATTCTTAAAAGAAAAAGCTTCGTAATTGCTACGCAACGATTGAATCCTGAAATTATCAATATATGACCAAACCATTTATCATAGGAATTACTGGTGGAAGTGCTTCTGGTAAAACACACTTTTTGGACAAGCTTTTACATTCTTTTGAGCCTGGACAGGTATGCTTGATTTCTCAGGACAACTATTATAAACCCAGGCATCAGCAACCAATGGATGATAGGGGCATACATAATTTTGATACGCCGGACTCAATTGACTTCGAACAATATGCTGAAGATATCCGGAAAATACAGGATGGTCAAACCATCACCCGCCAAGAGTACACCTTTAACAACCCCAATAAAAAACCAAAAATGTTGACCTTCGAACCTGCGCCTGTGGTCGTGGTCGAAGGAATTTTTGTTTTGTACTACCCTGAGCTTGCCAATCTATTAGACTTGAAGGTTTATATAGATGCCAAGGAACACATCAAGCTAAAAAGAAGAATTGTAAGAGACAAGGTCGAGCGTGGTTATGATCTTGACGACGTGCTTTACCGCTATGAAAGGCATGTTATGCCTACTTACGAAAAGTATATAGCCCCATTTAAACACGATGCAGACCTGATCGTCCCTAATAACAGCGATTTCGAAAAGGCTTTAGAGGTTATAAAAACATTTTTACGATTCAAAATAGGTGACGAACTGGGTTAATCTCTTCTTTGGTTAGTCCCCTTTTAGCCCTATTAGTGGCCCTAATTCCTGTCCTCTTCAGGATACAATAATATAAACACCTGTTTTACAGTAGGTTTACTGTTTAAAATTAAAAAGGACAGCCATGCCTTAATTGAAAAAACTTTTTTATATTTGCAACCCATGAAACTGAATAGGAAAAATAAAGGATTAATGCGCCAAAGGCTTACATTACTGATAGTAATGCTTTTTTGCGTATTTGTTTCCAGTTCAGAGTTATTATTAAGTATAGATTCCAAAGAAAATTCTTTGGAAGTACAATTGGATTTATCTTCTGACAGTGAAGACGGAGAATCTGAGGATACCCAGACTTTTATTCACACTGGAATAGATGCCGTAGTTCCATTTGTAATGTATGCCCTTGATTTTGCATACCACTTTATCTATGAAATCATTATTGCCGACAGGCAACAAACCAATTTCCTTTTAGGTACTGATCTTGAATACAATCAATTATTCAAAATACTTTTTGAGCAGATTATTTCTGTGAATGCACCCTGAGTAACACCTATCTTTAAATTTTTCATTTACTGCCAACATTGAATCTTTGATTCAAATGAAAAATTCTATTCAAAATCAAATACAACATTTAATATCTAATCAACGAACATGAAAAACAAAGGGATAATCGTTTTTTTTACGGTGGTCATTACAGCCCTATGTCTGTACTACTTATCTTTCACATTGGTTTCCAACAATGTACATGAGAAAGCCACCACCTATGCAACTGACCAATCTGGTAATGTCGATTTTGACAAAAGACAAACCTATCTGGATTCTATCTGGAGAGAGCCCGTTTACAATTTCTTAGGTATACCATTTACTTATCAGGAAGTTAAAAATACTGAACTTGGTTTAGGACTTGACCTTCAGGGAGGAATGCATGTAACGCTGGAAGTTTCACCAGTGGAAATTGTAAAAGGTCTTGCTGGAGGAAGTAAAGATCAAATTTTCAATGAATCAGTAGAAATTGCCAGAGAGCGCGCCAAAACAGTTAATGATAAATTTGTAAACATCTTTTATCAGGCCTGGCAGGAAAAAGCTGGCGATAAGTCATTGAATACTATTTTCGCCACAGCTGCCAATAGAGGAAGAATTTCTTTGGAGACCTCTGATACTGATATCTTAAATATCATTGACAGTGAAGTTGAAAATGCGATTGACAGGTCTTTCAATATTTTAAGAACCAGAATTGACCGATTTGGTACTTCACAACCAAACATTCAAAGAATTCAAAATACCGGAAGAATTCAAATTGAACTTCCTGGTGTAGACAATGCTGAAAGGGTAAGAAACCTTCTTCAGGGAGTTGCCAAGCTACAGTTCTGGCAAGTGGCAGAGATGGATGAATATGGTGATGCTTTGCAGCAGATCAATGCTTTCTTGGTAGAAGAAGCAAGAAGCCAAAAGGCAGCAAATGTATCCTCTGAAACTTCAGCTGCTACAGATACTACAGGTTTAGAAAGTGACCTCGCCAGACAACTTGCGGAAGGGGCTACAGATGCAGATTCTTTAGGAACAGAAGCTTCTCCTCTTTTTGCTTTGCTAAAAGCAAATTATGGATTGGTTTATGAATTAAGAGATACCATTGCCATCAACAGGGTAATGAAAAGAGATGATGTAAAAGCATTGTTACCACGAGATGTAAAATTCATGTGGTCTGTCAAGCCTCAGGTTCAGGACGGAATGGAATTATTGGAATTGCATGCTATCAAAGCCCCAAGAGGGACTGATCAAGCTCCTTTAGAAGGGGATGTAATTACGGATGCCAGACAATCGCTGGATCAAGCTTCAAGACCAGCGGTAAGCATGCAAATGAATGCTGAAGGTGCAAGAAACTGGAGAAAGTTAACTTCAGAAAACATCGGCAAAAGGATTGCGGTAGTATTGGACAATTATGTATACACCGCTCCAACAGTACAAGGAGAGATTCCTTCTGGACAATCAGAAATTACTGGAAACTTCACAATGGAGGAAGCCAAAGATTTGGCCAATATCTTAAAATCAGGTACCCTTCCTGCTCCTACCAATATCGTAGAAGAAGCCATAGTAGGTCCTACTTTGGGTGTTGAAGCCAGAAATCAAGGAATCAATTCTATGATTGCGGGTCTTGTTTTGGTGGTCTTATTTATGATCGCTTATTACTCCAAAGGTGGTTTTGTGGCCATTGCTGCTTTGCTATTTAATATCTTCTTTATTCTAGGTATTTTGGCCCAACTAGGTGCTGCGCTTACCTTACCCGGTATTGCAGGTATCGTACTTACGATAGGTATGTCCATTGATGCAAACGTTCTGATATTTGAAAGGATAAAAGAAGAGCTTAAAAATGGAGCTGGCATTCTACAGGCAATTAGCAGTGGGTATGACAAGGCTTTCAGTGCCATTCTGGATTCAAACGTTACAACTTTCCTTACAGGAGCAATCTTGTACGCATTGGGTCAAGGTCCGGTTAAAGGATTTGCTATCGTCCTTATGATTGGTATAGCATCCTCTTTCTTCTCTTCTGTATTTATCACTAGAGTAATTGTCTATTGGATGAGTAAGAAAGGTGACAAAAGCAATATTTCTTTCGCCACACCTTTTGCCAAAAACCTATTCAGCGACCTCAATATTGACTTTTTGGGCAAGCGAAAAGTAGCCTACCTGATTTCTACTGGTATCATTGTAATTGGTATGGTACTGGCGCTAACGTCTGGAATCAAATTCGGTGTTGATTTTACAGGAGGACGCTATTACATAGTAGAATTCAGCGAATCAGTACCTGCTTCAGAATTAAAAGTGGGACTTGACAGTGAATTTGATGGTGCTGTGGAAGTCAAGACCTATGGTGCTAATAATGTGCTGAAAGTGACTACCTCCTATTTGGTAAACGAAGACAATGACGAAGCGAATAGAGAAGTAGAAGATAAAGTGAAAAGCGGTATCGCTGCTGTCACAGGATTTACTTTCCTTGATGATGCTACCAAGCTTTCCGGTGGAGACTTCTCCATAACAGGATCAAACAAAGTGGGTGCTACTGTGGCAGATGACATCAAAAATTCCTCTTTGGAAGCGATGTTCTTCTCTCTTGTTGCCATTTTCCTTTATATCCTACTAAGGTTTAGAAAATGGCAATTCTCACTTGCTTCTATTATTGCATTGATTCATGATACCTTCTTTGTAATAGCTGCTTTCGCCATCGCAAGTGCATTTGGTGCTACCTTTGAAATTGACCAGGTATTTATTGCTGCTATGTTGACAGTGATTGGTTATTCCATTAATGATACAGTAATTGTATTTGACAGGATCAGAGAAAATATAGCCAACAGAGGTACAAGTAAAATGGTCCAAATGTTCAATGACGCAATCAATCAAACAATGGCCAGAACACTTATAACTTCTGCTACTACCTTAATCGTAGTCTTGGTATTACTTGTGTTTGGTGGAGAAGTATTAAGAGGCTTTTCTTTCGCCTTGTTGATTGGTGTTTTAGTGGGTACCTACTCTTCTATTTATATTGCTACTCCAGTGGTAGTCGATTTAATGAAGAGAGAGATCGACAATGAAAACGAAGTACCGGTTAAATAAACCAGAAAATTATACTTGATTTTTATAAAAAGAGCCATCCCTAAAAAGGATGGCTCTTTTTTCTTCCTGCCAGGTTAATGAAACCTTAAACCCGGATTATGTAATAGGATTTCTCCGCCCTGACAATAGTCAGGGGTAAAGCCTGCCCCGTGTTTACGGGAAGTGTAGTATTCTCAGGAAAATCAGGCTGTTTGGAGATTTCAGCACGTAATAGATTTCCTATTGCATATTTGTTTAACTATCATGTATAGGGATTTTGTCAGGATTGCTTATTCTGCCGAGGTCGATTATAAAATAGTATTAATTGTGGACGCTAATTTTTTTCGAAGCAAATGGGCATTACCTGTTAACGCAATCCATTTAAGAATCCAGCCTAATTTCATTTCCAAACACTCCTCCTTAATATTAGAGCGCCCTAGGAAATTTACTTGGTCTACTTTTTTTATGTCTATTTAAAATTGGGTTTCAATTGATCGATTAAAGGTCAACCTCTAAATCGAATTAAATCTTCAGGAAGTCGAATTCATGCCATGTAGAGGATTCCCACGGCTTTCTCAGCATGTCCCGATTTTTCTTTATAGGAAGTGTTTCAATCACAGAAAAATAGCAACAATTGACTGATCTCAACGTCATTTCAGGCTATAACAGCCTATCTATCTGTCATTTCTGGGTGAAAATGCAAATAAAATACCCTGAACAGGGTATTGCCTGAAATTTCAGTAATTGATAAATTGCATCTTTATAATTTAACCTTATGCAATTGTCCTTTTATTCTATAGCGCTCTTACTTGGGATTTTGTTTGCAACACTATTCTTACTGTTGGGATTCAATCCTAAAGAATATAGAAAAATAAATTTTCTAGTATTACTTATTTTATTTACAGAATTACTTTCTGTAATAATTTGGTCCAATTCTGGAGCAACTGTAGGGGAAAATGTCTATTTATTTAACCTGCTGTATGTCTATATCAGACCTACTGCTATGTTGCTATTATTCAGTCAGCTACCCTTTAGTTGTCACCTTCAAAAAACAGTGCTTCCTGCCATTGGTGGATTTTTAATCGTTGGTATTTTAATCAGTCTTTATGTCCAACCGCTCAATCTTTCCATACAATCCTATACTTACCTTTTAGGACATGCGCTGGTATTGTCTTACAGCGTGATCTTTTTTAAAGACATATTGAAGCAAAGCAAATTTAGAGACGTCAACCTTCTATCATTACCTTATTTTTGGATGGCCACCCTAATATTATTCTCTTATGGGGAGCGATACATATTTTTTATTCTAACACACTATTATCCTTCCATTGGCAATTATGGTGTAGGGCATGTTTTTATATGGGTACAGTTCCTGGCAGGAATAATGTACCTGTCATTGGGACTTTCCTTTTTTGCGCCTAGGGTTTTCAATAAATACTATACCTAAATAATGCTGCGTTTTGAAAATATAGTTTTTAAATTTCACCATTAAATGTAAATTTAAACTTTAATCAAAAAACGCAATGTATGTCCTATTTATTCACCTCGGAATCTGTCTCCGAAGGTCACCCAGATAAAATATCTGATCAAATATCAGATGCAATTATTGATAACTTTTTGGCTTTTGATCCCAATGCTAAAGTGGCTTGTGAAACTTTGGTAACAACAGGTCAGGTAATCCTTGCTGGTGAAGTCAATTCTTCAACTTATTTGGATGTTCAAAAAATTGCACGAGATGTAATCAATAGGGTTGGCTACACCAAAAGTGAGTACATGTTTGATGGCAGCTCATGTGGTGTACTTTCTGCCATACATGAGCAATCACCAGATATAAACCAAGGAGTTGACCGTATTGATCCAGAAGACCAGGGAGCGGGAGACCAGGGAATGATGTTCGGTTATGCTACCAAAGAAACCAGTAATTATATCCCTTTAGGACTTGATTTGTCCCACAGATTATTGAAAGAGCTGGCAGCATTGCGAAGAGAAGACAGTGAGATCAAATACCTTCGACCTGATTCTAAAGCCCAGGTGACGATCCAGTACAGTGATGACAATACCCCTGAAAAAATAGATACCATCGTAGTATCAACACAGCATGATGAGTTTGACGAAGAAAAACCCATGCTGGAAAAAATTCAAAAAGACATCGTTGAAATTCTTATTCCAAGGGTAAAAGCCCAGCTTCCGGAAGCCATACAAAAACTCTTCACCGAAGAGATCAAGTATCATATCAACCCAACAGGTAAATTTGTGATTGGTGGCCCTCATGGGGATACCGGCTTAACTGGCCGAAAAATCATCGTAGATACCTATGGTGGAAAAGGTGCCCACGGTGGTGGCGCATTCTCAGGAAAAGACCCCTCCAAAGTGGATCGCTCTGCAGCCTATGCAACAAGGCATATTGCCAAAAACATGGTGGCAGCAGGGATAGCTGATGAGGTATTGGTACAGGTTTCCTATGCCATTGGTGTTGCCAAGCCGATGGGACTATATGTCAACACTTATGGAACAGCCAATGTCGCTTTATCGGATGGAGAAATCGCTCGAAAAATTGAGACCCTATTTGATATGCGCCCTTTTGCCATCGAAAACAGGCTTAAACTAAGAAATCCTATCTACGAAGAAACTGCTGCTTACGGTCATATGGGTAGAGAAAATGAGGTAGTTACCAAAACTTTTATCGCTCCTGATAGAGCGTCCATTACCCTGGATGTAGAATTATTTACCTGGGAAAAACTGGATCAGGTATCGGCCATTAAGCAAGCCTTTGGCATTTAATCCTTTACTAAGAAAACAATCAAAAGACAGTCTTTATGGCTGTCTTTTTTTATTTAAAGCTCACCTAAAATCGACCCTTCAATTAGTAGGGATTAACCTAAACAAGTTGATTCCGTTAAAACAATTGATATGAAAAGCCATCCACAAGTATTTCTCGAAAGCAGCCTTCACCTGTTCTCTTATTATAAAGACCTGGGAGAGAAAGCACTACAACAAATACCTGAAGAAAAGCTCTTTTGGCAATTCAATGAGGACAGCAATAGTGCCGCCATGATTGTCAAACATTTGTCTGGAAACATGCTTTCCAGGTGGACAGATTTCCTCACTTCTGATGGAGAAAAGCCTTGGCGCAATAGAGAGGCTGAATTTGAAAATGACTTCAAAACCAGAGATGAAATGATGAAGGCTTGGGAAATTGGATGGGAAACTCTATTTCAAGCTTTAGAGGGGTGTGAGGATACCGATTTTGACAAAAAGGTTTATATCAGAAACCAATCCCACAGCTTAATAGAAGCTATTAGTCGCCAACTCACCCACTATTCCGCACATATTGGTCAATTGATCTACCTCTCGAAAATACTACATCTGGGTGCCTGGGAAAGCCTCAGCATTCCCAAAGGGCAATCCAATTCATTCAACAAAGAAAGATTTGATCAGCCTAAAAACGACGGTAAATTTTCGGATGACTATTTAAAAAAAGACAGGAAGTAAAACATGTCGATAAATAAAGAATACATAGACCAACAATATGAATCCTTGGTTCAAAAGGACCTTAAAGGTTGGTTGGAAAAAAACCATAAAAGCCCTTCGATAATCAATCGAATGACCAGTGGCACTCAACAGTCCATCAATAAAATCATACCTGGTAAAATCCATCAGGCAGTAACTTATGCCATAGAAAAAATGGTTAGGGGAGTGCTACTAGGCAATACATTTATCGCTCCTAAACCTTTCATTGGTCACCAACTAAGAGTCAAAGAATTTAAGGCGCGAAAAAGCATAAAAATTTATACCAGAACAGCATCCATTGAAGGCGCAGTTACTGGTGCCGGAGGCATTTTGATGGGATTTGCAGACCTGCCAGCCTTTCTTGCCATTAAGATGAAGATGCTTTTCGATATTGCTGCTGCCTTTGGGCATGATACCAAAGATTTTAAGGAACGGTTATTTATGCTGCATATTTTCAAACTCACCTTTTCTACGCAGAAAACAAGAAATGAAACCATTGGTATTCTTGAAAACTGGGACAAATACTCCAGCACCCTGCCTGATAATCTGGATGAATTTGATTGGAAAAAATTCCAGTTGGAATACAGAGATTATATGGATTTAGCAAAATTGGCACAAATGATTCCAATAATAGGCGCAGGTATAGGCGCTGTAGCCAATTATAAGCTAAGTCAATTGCTCGGAAAAAATGCCATCCAAGCTTACCGGTTAAGGTATCTCCAAAAGACAAAGAAACTAAATTGAGTGTAGCTTACTTCAAGTAAACTCGTTTTCCTTCTTTGGCACTTTCCTTGGCAGCATCCAGAATCTCCACTACTACCAGATTATTTTCCAGAGAAGACAAGTCTTCAGCTTCTACTTGAATTTCCCCCTTCACAACAGCTGCCAAAAAAGCAAAAGGGTCGTTGTAAGGATTTCCTCTTTTGGACAGGTTCTCGGATTTTTCTTGCTTTTGACCTTCGGTTCTACTTAGTAGCAGGGTACTGTTTTTGGCTACCATGTATCCTGTTTTGCCATAAACCTCCATGTCTTTACGGCTAAATGGCCAGTTCCATGATGCCTGAATCACCCCTTGAGCATTGGGATACTCCAGTAAAATAGTTGCCTCATCATCCACTTTTGGGTAAATATCGGGTTTGATTTGTTTCAGTTCCGCAGTTACAGAGATAGGTTTCTGCCCATCCATAAGCCATGTCATCAGATTAGCCCCATAACAACCGAAATCAATAACCGCTCCTCCTCCATTCAATACAGGATCGGTCAGCCAATCCAAAAACTCCTGGTTTACACCAATCTCCATGGGTCCTTTATGACCATCGTTGACAATTACCCTTCTCACCGGGCCTATTGCCATCTCTTTTAATCGCTTTCTCAACTCGTGGTTACTCGCATACCAGGTGGTCTCATAATTGGTTAGCAAATGAATTTGATGCTTTCTCGCCAGGTCAGCCATTTTTTTGGCATGTTCCATACTAACTGCCAGGGGTTTTTCCACCATCACATGAATGCCACGAGGAGCACAGGCCTCCACTACTTCCAAATGTTCGTAAATGGAACCAAATGCGGTGACAGCTTCCGGTCTTATAACCGCAAAAAGGCTCTCCATATCTGGGTAGAGTAGCTCCTCACCTAAATTATGTTGGGACATTAATCGCCTGGCCAATGATTTGTTGGGTTCTACAATCCCCACAATCTCGACATCTCCCATGTCCCCTCTGCCGAGTATCCAGTTTACATGCGAATGGGTAAGGCCTACCACGGCTATTTTCACAGGAGATTGTGCCAATAGAAGTTGAATGGGTAGTAGTAAAGCAAAACATGCAAATATTAACTTTCTCATGGTTATTTATTTTTAATGGATTCTATCAAGTTATGAAAAAAACCATCCTGGTTTTCCCTTCTCTTTTGTCTGGTCCTTTGTCTTTTTTTCTTGTTCTGTTTTTTTCCTTTGACAAGAACAGACCTGGCAGAGATCCCTACTTGTCCACTGTACCATGGCTGTCTGCCAACGATATTGATATTGGGTTTGTAATCTAATGAGAAATTAATTCCCAGCAAAGTAAGTTCCACTCCTCCAATCAAATCCACCCCCAAGGTTCCATTGCCATAGGTTTGAATGATTTGCATGCTTTCGGGCACTTTTTGACGGCTTTCTTCAATTCCCATTGAAACACCTGCACCATAGTAATAATTTAACCTTTTCGTTAGCAAAGGCCGATGCCGTTCCAGGATGGCATGAATGGTGGTATTGTAACTAAAGTCAGATTGAATAATCCCCTCAATTGTAAGGCCTTTTTGGATACGCTGTTGCACCGTAAACCCGAACATTCGACCTTGATCGTTATTGGCCAGTCTTAATCCGCCACTTGTACCATAACTCTGCCCGATAGCCTTGTGATGCTGTCCAGCAATTAAAAAAGTTATCAGAACAAATAGTAAAATGGTTTTTTGCATTATAATAAATTAAATATCAGTTATAGGTACCAAAAAGCCAGCCAAAATTCATTGCTATTGTTTCCCAAAATTCTTTTATTAAAAGCAAAACGCAAAAAATATAGCTCACAAGAATTTATAAAACTCAATAATGAGCATGCTCACAGCCCCTATTTCCCTAATAACAAGGATTTGATAGGCTGCCACTCAAAAAAACAAATATGGCTCCTAATAACATAACCGGAAAATCTATTTCTTAGTTGGGAATTTTATCAATGCCTTGTGATATTGTATCAATAAATAATTAAATTTAGATCTAACAATAAAGCCTGAGTTATGAAATCGATCCTTTTTATTATCTGCTTTACCTTTAGTTCAGTGGTTATGTCCCAGGAATTGGAAGGTGCATGGATTTTGACCCACCAAAATGGAGCAGCGATCACCGACAAAGAATTTGTAAAGATCTATCAGGATGGTTACTTTGCTTTTGGAGCAAAAGAATTAAAAGGCGATAAATTTCTATATGCAGGGGGAGGGCAATACAAATTGGATGGAAATGTTTATGATGAGCACCTGGATTTTTTAACCCTTGACCCTGAGCAAATTGGAACCACCAATCGATTTACATTGGATTTTGCCAATGACCGACTGGTCATTTCTACCAAAATAAAGGGAGAAGACCTTATAGAAATCTGGGAGAGGGTATCGAAAGAAAGCGATGACCTTACCAGAAATTGGGTAATTACAGGAAGAAAGAGGGGAGAAAAGATGTCAGAAATGACTCCCGGAGCTAGAAGAACGGTGAAAATTTTAAGTGGTGGCAGGTTTCAGTGGATTGCTTTCAATTCTGAAACAAAGGAATTTGGCGGTACGGGAGGTGGAGAGTATGAAGCAAAAGACGGGAAATACACAGAGAAAATCACTTTCTTTTCCAAGGACGATAGCAGAGTAGGTGCCAATCTGGAATTTGACTATAAGGTTATCGATGGGAAATGGCACCATTCAGGTTTGAGCTCAAAAGGGGATCCTATTTACGAAATTTGGTCACCTTACGAAGAAGCCTATAAAATCGATGAAAAGTAATGGCCCTATTTCTCCTCCGATCCCACGGCTTGAAACCAGTGGAATATGAATTTACAACTCCTTAATACTGTTATGCCTGCAATGCGTTAGGTTGAATCAAACCATAGGATTCGTAATGGCCAGACCTATATAGAAAAATCCCCTTTAGCAATTGGCCTTCTACTACTTGTTTTATTTTAACGCTAATCATTACTGGTATTTTCAAGCCATGCAAATGGCAAGGTACCTGCAGACCATTTCTCAAAGAACCGGGTATGGTCCGTCCCAAAGATCATAGAGCCTAAAAGAATGTCCAGGTCTCCGTCACCATCCATATCCCCAACATCCATTGCCATCCATCTACCATCCGAACTCCCGGGAAAAGTTTGTACCTCAAAATTCATCTCCCCCTTGTTTTCCAAATAAACAAAACTCTCTTCTGGACTTTTTTCATAATCAGGAAAAAAACTAATCGCTGCAATGTCTATGTCTCCATCCTTGTCAAAATCAGAAGCAATTGCTTTGTATGCACCATTAAGCGGATAGAAAAAAGATTCTTTAAAATGATTGGTCCCATCATTGAGGAAGATTCTAATCCCATGATAAGACTTGGCTATAGGATCGTAATCGGCATTATCCCCAGCAGTATAAATAATGTCTTCTTTACCGTCACCATTGAAGTCGAATAACTCAAAATAACTGGAGCCATAGGTAGGAGGAAACCTTAAGAGCGGTTCCTCTGCGAATTTCCCATTTCCTTGATTGTGATAAATAAATATACCCTCATCTCCCTGACCAAAAAGTGCAATAATGTCCTGTTTGCCATTGTTATTTAAGTCGCGAATATAGGCTTTGGTTGCGCCAGGCCTGTTTCTTAACATGAATTTTTGATAGTTCCCTGAGGGATCTTGTTTCCACCAGGCAAGACTTCCTGTATTTTTCCCATACTCAGAAATAACCATGTCCTCTAGTCCATCCCCATCAAGGTCTCCTATGTCCATGTGCACTGGTCTTTGCAGGTTTTTAGCAATTATTCTGGTTGTTTGTCCTGGAGCGTTTGGCAAACGCATGACAAAACCAAGGTCCATATCTGTAGGATTAAAAGTGCCTATAACCAGCGCAAAAGTATGCTCATTCCCCTGATGAACCCATACCGTACCTTCAGGACTAGAAGCTGTTTTTTGAACTTTAAACTGGTTGTCCATGATAGAAAAAGAAGACCTTCCAGCATCGCTAATGTACCATTGATCCCGACCAATAATCTTGACCATCAGATGCATTGGGTTCTTTGTTTTACTAGCAGGTTTGTGAAGTTTAAAATAGCTTAATCCTTCTTTTATTTCCTTAGTTGGGGCATCAGGAAGTCGCTCTGGCGCCTCCTCCAGATAAAAAGCTTTTATTTTATTGAAAATCAAAGAATCTATGGTTGGCCCTTTTGGAAATACATTCCCACGCTCCACTATTTCTCCAGCCCTTCCACCTTCAAGCAGTCCGGATCTGGTGGTATCTGTTGCATAGATCCCTAAAAAATGACCCATCCTGGGGAGAATTGTTTCCCAGGTTGCTTTATCCAATAGCCGGGGTTCTGGATACAAATGACATCCTGTACAATAGGTCTTCGCCAGTACATTTGCAGGTTTGTCCAGTGGGTTTTGAAGTGCCTCCTTTTTTATTCCGTCTGTAGGCGAGGCTTTGTCTTCCTTTTGATTTTGATGGTCTCCACTATTACAGGCTTGTCCCAACACAATTACAATTAAAACAAAGAGGTAACGAACTATCGACATGAACAATCAAGGGTTTGGATCTAATAGACAATGAATAACCAAAGATAAACAAGGTCTCTTAAAATAAACCCTTTTATTTTGTTTCAACGCTAAATACCTGCGAAACGAACCCTTGGAAAATACATGAAAGCTAGTATTTAGCTCAATTTTGCACTTAAATTCAATTCTGAAAACAAACACCTGTGAATTGCCGAATGCAGGGAATCATCATTAAATGGCTTGGTCAAAACATTGTCCATAATTTTTGTCTGTGCTTGTGCTATTTCAGAAAGGTCAGCTGTAACAGCGATGATTGGTATGTTTCTATAAAACTCCCCACATACTCCTTCTCGGATGGCTTTGGCCGTTTGGTAACCATTTAGAACTGGCATATTTAGGTCCATGATGACAAGGTCAAAATAAGACTGTTTTAATTTTTCTAATGCCTGAGCCCCATCATTGGCCGTCTCAATTGAAGTATTTTGCCATTTTTTAAACATGGAACTCATTACCATTCTTATAATGGGATCATCATCCACGATTAAAAATTGTTTACCCTTTAAGTTAAAAGTAGGATTCGTTGGGTTCCTGTAGTTCATTGAAAAAAGTAGGATTTAAGCTTGTTAAAAGCATAATAGTAAAAAAATAATATTTAATTACCAAATAATTACTTTCAACAACATAATTATAGAATTCAAATTCAATTTTCAGTTTATAATTTTTTCGCCGTTTGTGAAAATGGATAAAACATCAAAATAAAGGACACCCTTAATTATAAAACAAATTAAATATTCAGTCCTTTGGATAGGTTATAATTTTAATTCAAAATAGGAGTGAAAGCGTTTCTAAAAAGACCTAAATATGCCTGAGAAGCTTTAACCATAAAAACCACCAGGATCACATTCCTTGGATTTATAAAACAATAAATCTGGATTTTGGCAGCGCCTTAAACCCGAAAGGAAGGGTTCTTACAAGTAACCTTCAATGGCCTGGCTGATGAGCTAAATCAATAAAACTACATGGACAAATCCCGAGAACTAACATCCGCTTCTTTGTCCATTGAAATAGATTGACTTCCTAAAAGCTTCCTGTTGGGTCCAAATTATGCCGTAAGTCTTTGTGCCGTTAAACCACTCATTTCTATTCGTTTTTTTACTACTGATAGTTGCTACCATCATGAAGAAAATGTGGGAATAGCACTCTGTCGCCAAACCTACCTATTGCCAAGTTAGGCCAAATATTTCTCCAGACCTTATATAGAAAAACAAATTTAATAGCTGGGAGTATGATTAAAGCCTATTTTACGTATTTTTCGTAGATTTACGAATTTTACGTAGGTAAACTAAATTTAATTTATTACATTTAAGTCATGGAAGCACTAACAAACAACGAAGAGCAGGTGATGCAGATCATTTGGGAACTAGAAAAAGCGCTGGTTAGAGATGTTCTGAATCAATTTCCTGAACCGAAACCTCCTTACACTACCCTTGCTTCAGTAATAAAACAGCTGGAGAACAAAGGGTACCTGGATCACAAGACTTATGGCAATACGCATGAGTATTTTCCACTGATAAATAAAAAGGCCTATCAACACAGTAGTTTTAATCTATTGGTTAAAAACTACTTTGAAGGATCTGCCAAAAATGTTTTGTCCTTTATGGTGAAGGAGGATAAACTATCAGAAAAAGATATTCAAGACTTAGAAAAAATGGTCGAGAACTTTAAAAAGAAATCATCATGACAAATCTTATAAATTACTTGTGGGAGGGAGCCCTATGCTTGACCTTACTCTGGCTATTTTACAAAGTCTTTCTTGAAAACAAGACGTTTTTTGCTTGGAACAGGGCATTTTTACTTTGTGCACTAATTGTTGCATTGGTTTTCCCTGCCTTAAACTTTACGGGTATTAGTAGCCTTAATTTAGGAAATGAATCCTTTGTAATGCAATTGCCACAGTTTGAAATAAATGGGTCAAATCAAGTGCAAAATTCCCCTTCGCCATTTTCATTTTCAAATTTGGTTTTCGGAGTATACATCACTGGCATGCTGTTTACATTGAGCAGGTTTATAATAGGAATGGTTTCCTTAATGGTACAGACACGGAAAGCCAAAGCTTTTTACAGCGGAAGGTATACCATTTTGGAGCACCCTACCTTTGAGCCATCTTCTTTTTTCCATTTAATTTTCTTGCCTGAAGGCGCCCTTCAGCTGCAGCAAAAGGTGGATTGGATTATTGCACATGAAACCACACACGCTGATTTCCGACATAGCCTGGACAAATTACTGATACAAGTAGTGAAAATAGTATTCTGGTTTTACCCTATTCATCGGATGTATGAGAAAGCATTGGAGGTACTTCATGAATACCAGGTGGATGAGAAAATGACTCAAACCTATCCTTTGGAAGAATATGCAAGGCTTTTGCTTAACCTTGCAAAACCTAAAAACTCAAGCTTATTAGTTCATAATTTCAATCAATTTCAAATCAAAAAAAGACTAACAATGATGACACAACCCAAATCAAAATGGATGGCCAGGGGCATGTATGCTTTTGCGCTACCACTTTTCGCCAGCTTGTTTGTATTAATTTCTTGCACGCCAAATGAGGACATGCCAATAATGGATGCTCAGGAAGAGGATGAAATTAAAATTAATCAGATGATAATTAAAGAAAGTGTTTGGGATGTGGTAGAAGACATGCCATCTCCACTAGGTGGCATGGAAGGTTGGAACAATTACCTGAGCGCTAACCTTGAATACCCAGAAGCTGCCAGAGATGCCCAAATACAAGGTACCGTATACCTTGTTTTCACGGTCACAGATGAGGGGAATATAGTAAATGCATCGGTTCTAAGGGGAATAGGCGCTGGGGAAGAGGATGAAGCGCGTAAGGCAATAGCCGCTAGCCTAAATGAAGAAGCGCTTAGGGTAGTAAGAAACGCACCCAATTGGATACCCGGACAACAAGATGAAAAAAATGTAAATGTCAAAATGCGCTTGCCTATAAGGTTTAAGCTGAATTAAATGAAAGTGGATTATTTGTAGTTGATTTTCCCGGTCGATAGTAATTTATTACCATCGGCCGGGAATCTTACTTAAAGCCGAGTATACTTACAAGTCTTACTTAATAAAATCTAAAACGGCATTTACTACTTCGGGAGACCGTAAACGGTGGCCTATACCAGTAGTGGTCATGAGCTCAGCCTGAGGCCAGTGTTGATTAAGAAGACGAGCATTGCTAAAATCAGTTAACCCATCTTTTTGATCATGAACAATAAGTCCAGGAATAGATAAATTCTTGGCCAAATAAGGCAAACTAATTTTATCCAAATCATCCTCAGCTATATTCTGAAACTCTTCCGTTATACTTTTTACCGTTTCATGGTTTAGTTTCAATGAATTTCTATAAAAACCAATAAATTCAGTGGCACTACCAGGCGTTGACAAGGCAATAAGTTTATTAATAACTGGTAATTTATGCTTGGCCTGCGCATAAATAAATGAAAAACTACCGATAGAATGGGTAACTACAGCATGAACGGCCCCATATTCCTCAAATAGCTTATAAATAAGGGAGGCATAATCAGGAACAGTAAACAATTTTCCTTCACTCTGTCCATGTGCAGGCGCATCAAAGGCCAATAAAGTATATTCAGGATCTTTAGAAAGCAATTCAATATACTGTTTCCACCTGAAAGAAGAACTTTGCCATCCATGAATAAATACTATTTTTTTTGGCCCGTCTCCCCAGCGGTATTGACGAATTAATTTGCCATTAAACTTAAAATCAGTCTCTTCCGCTGTTCGAAAAAACGCATATTGGGATTTAGTAATCTTGCGACGAGAGGGTGAACAAAAAAACTTAAATCCTAATTTGCCACTTTTAGAGGGCGCAACACTATTCAAGGTATTCAGGAATATTCCTAAACCCCGATAGAAAAATCTTTCGGTCATTTTATTTAATAATATAGGTGATCTGTTAATTGGGTGATTAAAAATAGATGCGAGTACCCATTTAGTAAAAGTAAAATATTATTGCCAATGAATCAATTAATTCAATAGAAAATTACTGTTTTTCTAACGTAACAAACTTTTAACTAAAATAAACTCACTCCTTCGTTTAGGTGTCTACAACCTTAATTCTCCTAATAAGTGGAATACATAATAAGCTGAGGGTGATCGCAATATAACCGATATAGCCAAAGTTCTGAAGTTCACCAGCAGCATTTTCAGCCAATATCATCCCCCCTAAAAAAGAAGCAAGCCCCGCAGACAATTGTTGCACCGATGAGTTAAAACTTAGGAAGCTGCCACGGTTTTCGGATTTGGCAGTACCAGTAATCAAAGCTGCAGCAGGTACCATCCGCCCATTGGAGGTGACAAAAAGAAAAGTAGAAACAACCAAGGCCAGCAAAATTGGCGTTGGCCCCAAATGGGTAATAATGGCTATCGGGATAACATTTAAGCTCATAAATATGGTGAATATTTTAACTTTACCATATTTGTCCGTAAGCCTACCTACCCACGGTGAAGTGAAAACAGTGAAAAATCCGCCTGCCATATAAATATAGGTCAATTGAAGTTCAGAAAACCCCACATTAGCCACCATAAAAGGACTTAAAAATGGAATAATCATAAACTGACCAAGCATCATCAACACTGTTAGTGAAATGGCACGCATCTGATTTGCGTTTCCAGTTACCCGCATGATTACTTGTTTAGGACTTGGCATGTCCTTTTCTTCTTTCTTCGGAACTGTTATGGAAGGAATGAATTTATATATGAGGAATAGAATAACCAGGGCAAGAAATGCCAGGAAGAAAAAAGGGGCATGCCAGCTAGACATGCTAGCAATAAAAAGACTGAACGGCACCCCTACTACGGATGCAACTGAAAATGCTGCCATTACCAAGCCCATAGCACTTCCTCTTCTATGGTCAGGTATGGCATCACCTATTATAGCAAAAATCAGTGCAGAAGTCAGTCCTCCAAAAAGGCCAGATAAAATTCTTGAGAACAATAAAAAGGGATAATTAGGTGACAATGCACATGCCAATGTACCTACAAAAAAGCCTAAAAATACCCACATTAAAATGGTTCTCCGATCATATTTATCCAAGATAAAGGCCCCGAAAAAACTACTGACACCGGCACTAAAAGTATAGGAAGAAACCAATAGCCCAAATTCCTGTGGAGATATTTCAAAAATGCGCATCAATTGAGGACCTAATGGCATCAAAATCATGAAATCCACTATGTGGGTAAAATTGATGGCTGCCAAAGTCCAAAGCAGTAATTTTTCCTTTTGCATTCTTTAGAAATTATCCTCTTAAAACCCACAAAGGCTACTGAAAGTTCTTAAGAATTCTATTAATCCGAAATAGATAAAAGATAATCTATTACCCGTTGAAATCAGGTTACAGTTACTGATATTTTGGGATGTCAAACTCTTCTGAGATTGGTCAGCATAATTCTATGGTACAATTCCACCTAACCCTTTTAAAGTATCAATGGAAGGGTTTAGAATCTTTGTATGCACTTATTAGCTCCCTCCCTATAAGCGAGTAATATTTGTAGACATTGTATAGAAGCATGACAAAAATAAGGGGGCCATGATTTTGGCTTTATTATTGCATTTATTCTACAAGGACAAATCCAAGCCCCACTTTATAGAAGCTAGACAACAAAACATGTTTTCCTATGTCATAGGTTCTTCCTTCAATGAAAATCAAGACACAATTAAACATTCCTTCCAAATTTCAATTCAAGTTGGCCTAAAAATACCTCGACAATCGCTTGCTATTAAACGCCATTTGGGTGATTCCCATATAAGAAATATTAACATTGACACGGTCAAGTTAGCTTGTTATTGATTTAAAACGGTTTAAGACTCCTTCAATCCAATAAATCTAGCTACCTTTACGAACTTTATTTAGTCCCTAAATAGAATTGCTTTTATAGAGACAGTTGAAATTTCTAAAGAATAAGGCGAGTTGGGAGTCCGGAAAAGGAATTCCTATTGTGAAGTCGGAGCTGACCACCATCTACTGGTCTTGATTTTATTTCAAACTTATAAGAATAACAATTGAAAATAGGGATAAAACCGGCCTATGGGCCACTTATTTATTTGCACTTTATGAAAACGATTTAAAAAGTGCAAAATACAGGCACTAAATGCCATCATAAAAAGCTAAGCATGACATTCGAACAATTAGAACTTATATCCCCTATCCTGAAAGCACTTCAGGAAAGAAATTACAAAGAACCAACCGCTATACAAGAACAGGCCATACCGAAAATCCTGGCTAAAAGAGATATTTTGGGGAGTGCACAAACAGGTACTGGTAAGACCGCTGCCTTTGCGCTTCCTATCATCCAATTGCTCCATACGGAAAAAAACCATGACAAAGGAAGAGTAGCGATCAGATCCTTGATCGTAACGCCTACCAGAGAATTGGCAATTCAAATAGATGAAAACCTGGAGTTTTATGGTAAATATACCAAACTAAGACATGCCGTTATTTTTGGAGGCGTAAAACAAGGCGCTCAAGTAAACGAAATCCGAAGAGGTGTAGACATACTAGTGGCTACCCCGGGTAGGTTACTTGACCTCATCAACCAAGGCTTTATAAAATTAGACCAGGTCAAAATATTTGTGCTTGATGAAGCGGACCGCATGTTGGACATGGGCTTTATCAATGACATCAAAAAGCTTCTAAAGCTTTTGCCACGAAAAAGACAGTCCTTGTTTTTCTCAGCCACCATGCCAGACAATATCGTTTCATTGGCAGATAATATACTAACGGACCCTATTAAGATAGAGGTTAACCCTGTTTCTTCTGCTGCTGAAACCGTTCAACAGAAGGTATATTATACCAATAAGGAGTCCAAGAAAGATTTGCTATTCCATATTTTGGAAAACAAAGATATCGATCAGGTCTTGTTGTTCTCTAGAACCAAACACGGTGCCGATAAGATTACCCGGAACTTGAAAAGCAAAAACATCAATGCCGCAGCCATTCATGGCAATAAAGCCCAAAACCATCGTCAGAAGGTATTGAGCCAATTCAAGGAAGGAGCAATCCGTGTACTTGTGGCCACTGACATCGCTGCCCGTGGAATAGATATTGACAAGCTTCAGTATGTTATCAATTATGATGTGCCTGAAGATCCTGAAACCTATGTTCACCGAATAGGTAGGTCTGGAAGAGCTGGAGAGTCAGGTACTGCGATAGCCCTATGCGAGCCAGAAGAAAACGCATATGTTCGCTTGATCGAAAGGTTAATCAACCAAAAAATAACTGAAGTAGAAGACAACCCTTTTCCTCAGACTGAAAAACCAATGTCTGCGATGGAGAAGAAAGAATTTAACAAAGAGAAAATGCGTAAAAAGCAGGCCTTTTTCAACAATAGAAAAAAGTCAAGATAAACACTTCCTGTACAAATGCTATTGTCTTGAATGAGGCAATAGCATTTTTTTTTATGTCTTCTTCAGTTCAACCCGGATATGCAACGAGTTCGTAGTAGCATGTACTTCATAACGGGATGTGATTTCATCAAACAAAAGAAGGACTATTGCTTATTTCAGGTTCTACCATATTGAATAATAATCCTCCTTGGTAGACTTAGACTGGCGGGCTGAGGAATTCAGGAAAGGGAGACTGCCACACCCTTTCTTACCCCAAAGCTCCCAAAAAAGGGTTCGCAGTGACGAGTTTAAATCGAATTAAGACCCTTAAAAAACGCTTCCGGCTTTCCATCAAAGCTGAATTGGCCATTTTCCAGAACCAGTACACGCTGGGCCATGCGGGAAATTTCAGAGGCATCATGACTGACAAGCAAAGTGGTCAGCCCATACTCCCGATGGAATTTTACGATGTATTCCTGTAAATTTCGTCTCATCTCCATGTCCAAGGCAGAAAGGGGTTCATCCAAAAGCAATATTTTTGGCTTCCGGACCATTGCCCTGGCCAAAGCAACCCGTTGTTTTTGACCCCCTGACAATTTCATGGGACTTTGATCAGCCATTTTTTCCATTCCTATGCTGTTCAACAACTCATCTACGAAACTTTTGTCCTGTCCTTTGTCTAAGGCGAACACAAGATTTTCATACACAGTCATATTGGGGAAAATAGAATACTCCTGAAAGATCATTCCTATATTTCTCTTCTCAGGTTTTAAAAAGACTTTGTTTTCAGTGTCTATCCATGTTTCATTTCCAACAGCCAATACGCCATGATCAGGACGCATCAAGCCCGCAATCATTCTGAGAACGCTGGATTTCCCTGCACCTGAAGGCCCGTACAGGCCTACCAATTCTCCCGGTTGAATTTGACAGGTAATGTCCAGGGCTATTTTTCCTTCAGCTCCGGCAAGTGCTTTCTTAAGCGATAAATCAATCATAAGAGAGCATGTGGTTTTTACGGTGATTGATCAGGTAGGTTAATAAAAGGACAGTAAATGAAAAGGCGATTAATAACAAACTGTATTGATTGGCCATGGCATAATTCATGCCTTCTACTTCATTGTAAATAGCAACAGAGATCACCCTGGTCTCTTCAGGAATATTGCCACCGACCATTAATACAACACCAAATTCTCCAATAGTATGGGCAAATGTGAGCACCCCAGCAGTGATCAGCGCATTCTTCATATTGGGCAATAGAATACGGAAAAGGGTGGCCCAGGAGCTTTTCCCCATCGTCTTTGCAGCATCAAGCCATGCATTGGGTATTCCTGAAAATCCTGAACGTAGTGGCTGAACCATAAAAGGAAGGCTGTAAATGACCGAGGCCAAAACCAAGCCATGAAAGGTAAAAACCAGGCGCAAATCAAAATACTGATCTAGAAATTTACCCAATTGATTTTCTGGACTGAAAGCCAATAAAAGATAAAAACCCAACACCGTAGGAGGCAGAACCAATGGCATACTTACCAAAGCCTCCACAACATATTTGATTCGGTATTTACTATAGGCAAGCCAGTAAGCAAGAGGTATCCCTACCATAAATAGCAAGCAGGTAGTCAAAGTAGCAAGCTTTAAGGTCAATATAAAGGGCTCGAAATTCATCATTTTACCGCTTGAGTAAAGCCATACCTCTCGAATATCGCTACTGCACTTTCCGATTTCAGGAATTCAAAAAAAGAAACTGCATCGGCATTCCCTTTACCAAAAGCTGTAATCATCGCTCCCTGAAGCAGGGGATTGTGGCTATTTTCCGGCAAAAGGTAATAAGCTTTCCCGTATTGCTTCATGGTCGGAGATAGGGCTAGTGACAAGGCAATAATCCCAATGTCTGCGGCTCCAGTGGATAGAAATTGAGCCGTTTGAGAGATGTTTTCCCCCAATACCAACTTGGAACTGATCCCCTCATACTGCCCATAAAACTGAAGGCTTTCCTTCGCTCGTTTTCCATAAGGTGCATGATTGGGATTGGCAATGGCTATTTTTTTTAATTCTAAACTACTGAGGCTATCCATAGTGGATGCATTACAATCCATCTTTCTGCTCCAAAGCACCAACCTGCCTTCACCATAAACATGAAGATCCGAACCTGACATTCCTTTTGCTATCAACATTTTTGGATAAGCTACATCTGCAGACATATAGAGGTGAAAGGGGGCCTTATTAGAAAGTTGCTCAAAGAGTTTACCGGAAGAGCCATAAATCGGCACCACTTCTTCTCCAGTATTACTAGTGTAGACATCAATGATTTCATCCAAGGCAAATTTCAAGTCGGAGGCGGCAGCAACTCGTATGGCATCCTGACCATTTACAGGGTAAAGACCTAGTAAAGAGCACAAAAAAAAGGAAGTAAGGAGAAGGCAAACACTTTTCATTTTATAAGGTCAGGGATTAACCCCAGTATGCTTTAGCTTGGTTGATTCGATATTAGTTTAAAGATATACCGAATGCCTTTCTTTTCCAATCCGACCCTATCTTTTCCGGTCAATTCGATAAATGCCAGGAAATTGAAAGCTAGCCGACAACAGAAAAAAAGGACCACTTTAGCTCTTAAACCAAACAATAGACAAACAATTGGATTACTTAATATTGGCTTGCCGCTGCCATTAGTTTTCTTTTAATACGATTTCTTAAAATTTTAGGCTTCAATACCTCTATCGATTCTCCAAACCCAAGAATTAACCTATCAAACTCCAAATTAAGATGAACCTTCAATTGAATAATTACACTTCCATTAGGCCATCGTTCGATTACTTTTTGAGAATGATGAAATGGCTTTGTTAATACATAGGGAGCATTGTTTTTTTCAAGTTTAAGTTCCACCTCTTGTATTTGATTATCATTTAAGACGGTTACACCGATTGTATCTTTATAATATTCATCCCCATCAAAGTCTTCATTTAGGCAAGGTATATCAAGGTTTTTGTCAAGGGACAAAATTCTATCCAAAGCTAAAGTTAGGATGGGCTCCTTTGCATTTTTTCGCCCTACCACAAACCAACGGTTATTAAATTGCTTCAAAATAAATGGGTGGAAAGTAAACTTAGAGGGATCCCTTGCTTTAAAGGATTGGTATGTAATCCATAAACAAACCTTTTTCACAATAGCCTGATACAAAACATCTAAGTTCTCCAGCCCTTTTAAATGCTCATTTTTGTCTAAATGAATGATGGAAGTTTGATGCGTTTTTTCGGAATAGACCTTGTCTTCTAAACGTTGGATGATCCCATCCAGCTCTGCGAACAATGAAAAATCTTTAAATTGTTTGAGCATCTCCACTGTTTCAGAAAGTATGCCCATATCATTTTCTGTTAATGGTATATTTGTAATCGAATAGTTTTCTTCTTCATATCGATAGTATTTTTTATCGTAAACGACTATGGGCGCATTGTATCCAAGTTTATCACTTCGCATTAACTGTAAATCTAATTGAATGCACCTTTTGCTTACATTGAAATCTCTTCCTTCGTATTCATTCAATGCATCGGAACATGCTTCAATGAGATTTTCAAGCGTCCATTTACGGTACTTGTTCTGCAAACATTTGTCAATGGTCTTGTACCGAATAAGGGCATTTTTATTTTGTGCCATTCTACTAAAGTATTTATTTTTTTAAACTACGCAAAATGAATGCGCAGTTTAAAAAAACCTTTGTTAGGTAATAAAAAAACAAATCATGTCGGATAGAATCAACGTCAACGGAAACACCCTAATAAAATTAGGATTTAAGCCAAAGAAATGGTTTAGTACTGCAATTAATCATATCAATGAAACCCAATTGTGTGAAGGAGATATGATGATTTATCTTGAGCAATTCAAGTCTCAACCAATGATCCAATTGCATGCTGAAGCCATTCCATTTGTTATCAACATTAAAGCTGAAAATGAACTGGAAGAAAAAAATATTCAAACAGTGATTGAATCCATGAAAGCTGTAATGAAAACACCAACAGTAGTTGCTGGATCCATTATGCCTGATGCTTGTCCTACAGGAGCCATTGGAACAATTCCCGTGGGAGCTGTAGTTGTCACAAAAAATGCTATCCATCCAGGCATGCACAGTGCGGATATCTGTTGTTCAGTAATGTTAACCGATTTTGGAGAAGTTGATCCTAGAAAGTTAATGGATGCCGCGCATGCATCCACTCATTTCGGAGGTGGCGGTAGAGAGAGAAATGAGCAATACAGGTTTCCCGAATCCTTATTAAAGGCCTTTGAAGGGAATAAATTCTTGAATGACAACCACCTAATTCAAGTGGCGAGAAAACACTTGGGTACTCAAGGTGATGGGAATCACTTCCTTTTTATTGGAAAATCAAAAAAGACAGGAAACACCATGATGGTAACACATCACGGTTCAAGAGGTGTGGGAGCTAAATTATATGGTAAAGGCATGAAAATAGCTGAAAGGTTTAGAAATGAAATTTCTAAAGAGACCTTGAAACAAAATGCCTGGATTCCTTTCGATACAGAGGAAGGTCGGGAATACTGGAGTGCATTGCAAATTATTAGAGAATGGACAAAACAAAATCACAATTGTATTCACGATGCAACCGCTCAAAAAATGGGAGCAACAATAAAAAATAGCTATTGGAATGAACATAACTTTGTATTTAAAGAAGGGGACCTGTTCTACCACGCCAAAGGTGCGACCCCATTGGATGATAAGTTCATGCCGGACATTACGGGACCAAGACTGATTCCTTTGAACATGGCTGAACCTGTATTAATCGTTGAAGGGAGATCAACTGAAAATAATTTAGGTTTTGCTCCGCACGGAGCAGGAAGGAACTTAAGTAGGACAGCCCATAAAAAAGACAAAGGCGATACCCCTGTTGCAGAAATATTTGCAGAAGAAACCAAGGGGCTGGATGTTCGCTTTTTCTCCAATGAGATTGATATTTCGGAATTGCCATCTGCCTATAAAAACGCTGAGAGCGTAAGAAGTCAAATGGAAGAGTATGGATTGGGCACCGTAATTGATGAAGTGATACCATATGGCTCAATTATGGCTGGAAATTGGGACAAGAATGCCCCTTGGAAATTAAAGGCGAGAAATAAACGGGCAGGAAAAGGCAAATAACCGCCTTTTTTTGGCCACTAGTATGAAGAAGGATAAACAACTTGGTTAACAAAAACAGGCATCTCTTTAGGGAGATGTCTGTTTTTGTTAAGTTTAAGTCAATGCTGCCAATACAGGAGATGAAAAAAATCCTCAAGCCTATTGGTATTTCTGAATTGACCACAAAGTAAAGCTAATCTTTAATTAACGCATTTATCTTTTCCCACATTTCGTCGTGGAATTCTATGGGGACTAGAGCATCATTGGGTGCTTCACCCATTCTTATCACCACCAGGTTTTGACTAGGGACAATTTCAACAAACTGACCATTTTTGCCCATTCCAGCGAATAAATCATCCGGGGCATTGCTGGACAAATCTCTATCAAAGACTGTGGCAATAGTTGGGAAAATCACCTTGCTTTTCCCATTCAACCACCACAAATAACCATACGAGGGGTTGAGGTTTTGGGAACTGTTTACCATCTGCTGATAGTAGTTTTCGGTATAAATTGCAGGTTTATCCTGCCACTTTCCCATGTTTAAGGTTAGCAAACCAAATCTTGCCATGTCTCTTGCAGTACTCCAATACACATTGTTATAACCCAAAGGTATCCAACGCCCATTCATCCCTGTGATGGCTTCAATTTTTTGGTCAGTGTAAATATTATAATCAATGCCCGTAGCACTACTCACTACTTGTTCAAGCAAAGTATACGCCGCATTGTGATAATACCATTGTGCGCCAGCATCAGCCCCATACTCCAAACAGGAAGGTTCTGTACAATCCAAATCAGACACCTGATACGCTAAACCAGTGGTCATGGTCAATTGATGTTTAATGGTAATTAGGTTTTCTTTTTCAAGGCTTAAGGAAGTCCAGCCAGTCCCTAAATAGTCCGAGCTTTTATCCTCAATAGCCAAATCTCCCTCTTGTTCTGCTATTCCCACTAATGATGCGGTCAACGTTTTTCCTGAAGAAGCCCAATACCAAAGGCTATTGGCTTCAAAGGCGCCCGTATTTAAGATATTATTCCCCCAATATTTTTCTACCGCAATTTTACCGTCCTTTAGGACGATAAACGCCCTTGTATCATTGCTTTCCAGGTAAGTGTATAAATCATCCAAGGCATTTTCATTCCAGTCAAGAGCATTAAAATCAATGGTCTCCCATTCATTCCCGCTGTTCGGCGGAAAATACAATTCGGCCTCTGGTTCTTTGTCATCAGAAATCATATCCGTATTGTCGCATGAAAAGCAGGCAATAATTACAATTAAAAATAGAACGGCATTTTTCATCATTAATAAGTATTACTGTCATTAAACCCCATACAAATCTAAAACGGTCTTAAAATCCATATCAGAGGTAATTTCGTAAAAATAATTCAATTGCCATTTCTGGGTTAGCTTCGCTTGATTGCTTGTCGTCTCATCCCAACTTGGATAAACCCGAAAGGCTCTCTTTCCTCCCTTCATATCGGTTGAAAGGATTCCTTTATTTACAAGCAGCAATTTCGGAAATACAAATTGTCCAAATCTGCTTTCAGCCCTAACGTTGACGATGAAAAAGTCAATTTTATCCCTTTCATTAAATGGCTCAATTGGCCCTTTCCCGTCTCGTTTCCAAAAAGTGACAAATTGCCCTTGCTTTTTGGGTGTTTTCTTAGCCCTTCTGCTTATTACCTGACACCCGTTTAGTTTAAATTGGCAGGCAATATACTCCTGACTTTCAGGCTCCATTTTTAAGTCAGCTAATTCAAGGCCACATTTATTGTAAACCTCTTTTTCTATATAGGCTATAGTATTGTCCATTTCAATTTTATAGGTATTTCAGATTTTAACTTTATACAAATACATCTGTTCCGGCATTTCTTCATTAGACCTGTAAAAACCATTTTTCTCCAAGACCCGAATTGATGCCAGGTTCACTTTTTCAACTCCCCCAGCAATTGACCCAATTAACTTTGTCTGTCTGGCCCATTCCACCAATCCATTGATTAACTCAGTCCCGATTCCCTTGCCCCACACTTCCTCGCGCAATAAATAGCCAAGTCTTAATTCCCCTAAATCTTTGGAATCTTTTACAATGTATAAAAATAAAAAACCAATGATATCAGTTGTTTCAGAAAGTACAATACCATAAAAACCCCCTTCACTTTTCCGTTGTTGGATCCAATCTTCCGCTTTGTCAATGCTGTCTATATTTTGCCAACCATCAGGAACAGCCTTGGTGACATTGGGCGTCAAAATCTCCAATACACTGTGGATTCGAGATTGCTCAAATTCTGAGGACCATTCAATACAATCCCAATGCAAAACGGAAACCCGTTTGCTTGTGAACAAACAATTTTGACTTAATATTTCAGTTAAGGATTTAGACATATCGTACTTAAAGTTATACGCAATACTATAGTAGATTCGTCAGTTTCAATACACTGATTTCCTGATCAATATTTATTTATTCGCTTTTTAAAACGCTTTTAATCTTATTGAGTTTGCCATCAATATGTTTTGGAATAGGCAGGCCTAAAATCTCGCACATTAATGGGTAAATATGAATGTTTTCTAATGAAGGGATGCTGTATCCATTTTTAAAGGCAGGGCCATTGGCATAAAAAACGCCATGCATTTCCCTGTAGCTGGCATCATAACCATGAACACCTATACGCTTGACCTCCCTTTTTATAAAGGATTCTTTACGCGCTTTTGGTAAAAAATAATAGCCGTAGTCTGCTACCAATTGGATCGCTCCCCAATCTTTATTCTTGGGTTTATATTCAAAACCTGGTGTATTTTTAGTTTTATAAACTTTAAAATGAGCTTTTTTTGGCTTTAAATACGCGATCACTTCTTCTATTTCAACCCCTTCATTTGGATGAATATTTACAATAGTACCATTGTCTAAAAAGGAGTATAAACTGTCGTTTATAATGGTTTCTGTGGGAATAATTTTGGAGGTAGATAGATCTGACATCCCATGATCAGAAACAAGCAGAATATTTACAGGAAGACCAGTAGCTTCAACTCCTTTAAATAAATCACCAAGGCTTTTATCCAGTGCAAATAGCGCTTCTTTTATTTTCTCTTCATTCCCTGGACCATAATCATGGCCAGTTTTGTCCATGTCACCAAAGTACATTAAAATTAAATGTGGCTTCTTTTCTCCAGGCAATTCCAGCCAATTTAAAGCCTGATCCACCCGATCCTCATTTTTTATACTGGGATCAAATGTATGGTAATAGGTAGGATAGACACCTTGTATAGCTGCTTCTGTGCCTACGAAAAAGTAACTGGCAGTAACCATATTGGCTTTATTTGCCTCCAGCCAAATTGGGGAGCCTTTATAAAAGCGCCCGTCTGTAGCCGTTGTTTTATTCTTATAACTAAAATTCACGCCATTTTCATAGCTCTTAAAGACATTACCCAATATACCATGGTTTTCAGGGTACATACCTGTTGCGATGGAATAATGGTTAGGAAAGGTTTTTGAAGGAAAAGTTGGGACTAGTGATTCCGCTTTCACTCCCTTATCCACAAAGGCACTCAGGTTTGGGGGCCGGTATTTCTCTACATAATCCCATCGAAAGCCATCCAAAGAAACCAATAGCAAATAAGGCTTATTTTGGGCGGTCTCCGCATTTATGGTCGTAAGGGATAATGTTGAACTTACCATCTTTTTATTGCAGGAAACGAAGAATAGCATTCCCGCTAAAAAAATCCAACCAATACCTGTAATTCGTTTTTTCATGTTCAATTCTGCTATTTGCGCTATTCCTGGGGACAGGTTAAAAACCCTCTTTTCAACACATACTGAAAAGAGCCCAATGGTTTTGTAAATTTATCCCTAAAAGGCAAAAGTCCATGCGTATCACCCATTAAATCACTGAATATGCATAAAGCTTAGTGGTTCTCTAGTGCTAGTGTCACCAAGCAGCTTTTATTCATTAATTTTTTTAAAAACATAACCTGAAGGACTTTTTGTATAGGCTATTCCCCTCATTGATTTAAGCAATTCTTCCCTACTGGGTAAAGTGCCCTTCTTAGGTATCAGGAAATCTTCCAGGTTTTTCTCTGAAATGCTGAATTTGTTGTCCGCATATCTTCTATAGACAGCGACCAATTCAAAATCAGGGTCCAAGGAAGCCATTGAGGCATCTCCATGGGAATTGTTACAAACCAAAAGGCCACCTTTTTTGAGATAGGCCTTTACTGCCTGCCCTACAAATCCGGCATATTGGGAAATTACAAGATCAAACTCTTTGTTAAGTTCCTTAAACGGACTGTTGTAGTCTTGCTGGTAAAACCGAAAAATCGGCGGTTCTGAATACTTTTTATTTTTCTCGATGAAAGCAATCGTCTCTTTTTCCTGAAAAAATTTATCTGTGCCCCTAAAAGAATCCGCGTAAATCACCTCCCGAAAAATCAATGAAGGGGTAATGTGAACATGGGAACCTGGATAGAAGACTTTACTAATCTTGTACCTTTTGTCAAGTGCTTCAAAAAGGCCAATGGAAGTATGTTCCTTATCTACATGGTATTTTTTATATAGCTGGGGTAGTGGCATAGTACTGGAAACTTATTATAAGCTACCGGTATCGGATCGAATAGCCCATTGTTTTGCAGGACTAATCTAGAGGCTTTTTAGTGGTTTAAAAAGTCTTGTCCATTAATCATAAAAATAACAAAGAGGACCTGTAGTAACAAGATCCTCCCTGACTCGATCCGAAAGTGTCTGCATTACTTAATGGAAGGTCCTATCTATAATGCTATCTGATTCTTTCAAAAGACAACTGAAAAATCAATAGTCATGGGTTGAAAACCATGGAAAAGTAAAAGACAAGCAACAGATTTTGGCGGTACTGTTGCTTTTTTTTCTGCAACAATACCGCCAAAATCACTACCTATCGTTATTTATTAATGTCTTCGAATCCGGAATAAAGCTATGAGGTCACTAACATCTCTGTTAATACTTTTTTAAATACATCAACAGGCTGCGCTCCTGTTACGGCACTTTTCCCATCAAACACGATTGTTGGAACTGATCTAACACCAATATTTTGCCAATACGCTTCTTTTCTTTTTACCTCATCCTTCGCTTCACTATCATCTAATGTAGCAATTGCTTCTTCAGCATTTAAACCTACATCCAATAAAGCTTCTTTTAACACAGTTCTATCAGACACATCTTTCCGATCACTAAAAAAGGCTTTGGTAAGTCGCATTTTTAACTCGGTTTGCTTGCCGAATTCTCTGGCATACTCCAATAAAACATGCGCTTCCAAGGTGTTGGCCATTCGCATTCCTTCAAAATAATCGAATGTAAATCCTAATTCAGCTCCTGCATCTGTCATGGTTTCCTGGGACTCCTTCTGTTGTTCCATTGTACTGCCATATTTTTCAGCAATATGCTCATGCAGGTCCTGTCCATCAGCAGGCATGTTGGGATTTAATTCAAAGGGTTGCCATTCCAGATCAATCTGATCCTCAATCCCCAATTCAGTAATGGCTTTTTCTAAGCGCTTAAAGCCGATGGTACACCAAGGGCACACCACATCTGAAACAATGTCTATTTTCAATTTATCTTTCATTTCTTTGCTTATTTTTAAGTCCTTTAGGAAGCTTGTGACTCGATTAAAGCTTTTCAGATTTAATCGCCTTTTTCATCAACATCCCATTAATGGCACCAAAGCTTTTGATAGAAAAAAGTCTTTTGGCCATCATCACCATCATTTTATTCATCCTACCTGGAATGATCGTTCCCTTTTTTCCAATATTATTCAACGAAATCTGAGCAACTTCTGAAGGCTCCATGCTCGACATCGGAACTTTGGACCAATCCACACCATTGTCTGCCGTCATATTGGTTTCTGTTAGGCCGGGAGCCAGGACGCTAATGTCTACATTATTGGCTTTGAGTTCATTATTCAATGAAAGCCCCAACTGATGCACATAGGCTTTTGTTGCCGAGTAATTACTAAAGTAAGGGGTGGCCATTAAACCTGCTATACTAGAAACCAAAAGTATGCCTCCTTTTTTAACGGCCGACATCTTCTTAGCAAAATGTTTGGTTAACAAGTACGTTGAGGTAATGTTAAGCTTGATCATTGAAAGCTCTTTTTCAGAAGAGATCTTAATAAAACTCCCATTGTTCTCCATCCCCGCACAATGGATAAACATGCCAATTTCTTGATTTTCAATCTCGCTTATAAAATTCAAAATTGCCACTTCATCAGATAAATCCACAGAAATTGTCTGTGCTTTTATATCATATTGAGTCCAAATGTCTAACGCTAGTGCATTTAATTTTTCCTTATCCCTAGCAACCAAAATAGGAGCAATACCCTGTTTGGCTAATTCTATTGCGAATGCTTTACCAATCCCTGAAGAACCTCCAGTGACCAAAGCCTTATTCCCGTATTTTGCTTTTAAATTTTGCATAATTGCTACTTTTTTTAGTCCCGGATTATCCAATAGGATTTTTTGGCCTGTCTAAGCCTATCCTGATTTTTCTTCAGGGATTGGTTTAACACCTAATAGAAGGTCTAGTGAATCTTTAGTGTTATTCAACCTTTCGCACAAAATGCGAAAGGTTGTTAAGGATTAAGAATTATAAAATTAATTGGCTTCAACAGTCTCTTTTTCCCAAGCAAATTTCTGGAAAGGAGCATCTACAGGTGTATTTGCAATATGGTTGGTATAGTTACTGATCACCTTTTGAGACAATCCCAGTATGATTTCTAATACTTGTCTTTCTCCATAACCCGCCGCATAAAATGTTTTCAAATCTTCAGGGCTTACGTGACCACGGTTGCGTACGATGGTTAAAGTCATGTTGCGTAATGCTTCCAATTTGGGATTTTCAAGAGGCGTTTCGTTGCGCAATGCATCTGTAATAGCATCGTCTACTTTCATCATTTTGGCAATACCCGTATGCGCAGGTACGCAATAATGACAGGCGTGCTCTACGTTAATCGCTTGCCAAACCACTGTTAATTCTTCTTTATCAAAAGAAGAGTCCACGAACAATTTGTGAATGGTTTGGTAGGCCTCAAGTATTCCTGGTGCTCCTGCCAATACCCCATGTAGCCCTGGAATCATTCCGTTTGCTTTAAGGGATTTCTCTAATAGGTCTTTGCTACCTTCTGGTGCCGTTTCAATGTTGTGAATTTTCAAAGTTGTCATATTTTCAATTGTTATTTTTTCTAAACGATTGTTTAGTTATTATTCAAAAAAAAGGTTAAAATTTATTAAATGTCATTTCGATATAGTCTTCTATTTCTTTTGGACTGTTAACTCTTGTCGCAGCCGCAAGCCCATGTTTTGCTACTACCAAAAAGTTAGCCTCCTTTAGTAGGGTTTCCTCATCTTTGGAGGAATTCATTCTTAATTTTTCGATAAACAACGCTTTAAGGTTATCCATAAAGGAAAGCACCTGGTCTTTTACCGCTGGATCCTCACTGTCCGAAAATTCATTGTAAGTATTGGTTAGCAAACATCCTTTTTCATTTCCATCTTCGGCACAAATTGAAGCAGAGTCATAAAAAAACTGTTTAATGTCTTCAACCCCATTTCTCGCTGCTTGAAATTTCTCAAATATGGCTTTTACTTTTAATTTGTAACAATTTAGGCTTTCAATGAAAACACCATGTTTGCTCCCAAAACTAGAATATATGGAAAACTTATTGATGCCCATTTCTTTTTCAAGCATCTGCATAGAGGTACTTTCATAGCCATTCCGCCAGAACAAGCGCATCGCTTTTTCAATAACCTCTTCTTCTTTATATTCTTTTTTCCTTGCCATTATATCTTATCATTCCACAAAGCTAACCAATCGTTTAGAAATAAAAAAGATATTCATCCTTTTATTTCTAAACGATTGCTGGAGTGCTCATTCACTAGTAGTCTAATTGAGTAGAATTGTCTTAAAAAAACTGGTTAATCGTAACTGAAACCCCTATTATAAGGTCGTTGGCTCAATCCTGTGATCGGCCCACGATTATGAGCAATCTCTAGACTTCCTCCACTTAAAACCATCCCTAAGCCTATCGATATTTTTTATAGAAACTTGTCTACCATTTATAGGCTTTCATTCGGTTGCCGAATAATTTTACGGTGATTCCTAACCTATTTATCAAATATTATAGCTCATAAAAAAGCACTTTGGTCAAGCTGTAATCCGGATACTATTCAAAGTAAGGCATATAGCCCCTGTATTCATTCCAAAAAACCAAGGAAGTGAAATTTTTGTAGCCATGGTTGTAGCGTATTTCAACAAAATCGCAGGCTATGGCAGCTGCATTGCGTTTCATTTTTCCATGTCTTAGAATTGGGATTAAAAAAGGGGAAAACCATTCCCCTTTTTTCAAATCCCCGTAAATACTTCTTCGACAGTGCATTCAAACTATTTTATTTTAGCTGTCGGTATGCTCAGCTATTGCTTGCTGTTTTACCCTGAGTAAGCACCAGAAGAATAAGTCAATTCATAGCTATGGGTATAGATTTCAAAAACAATTCCGAATGGATCTTCTACATAGCACATTTTATAAGGTTTGTCATTTGGATAGTATTCCCTAATCGGCATACGTTGTTTTCCACCTAAGGAAACAATCTTTTCTACAAGCTCCTCAATATTAGGATCCTGAATACAGAAATGGAAAAGTCCGGTGTTAAAAGGATTAAACTCCGGCGCTTCTTTTACTCCATGAGAAAAGGAGAATAACTCAATCCCAATTCCATCTGAAGTGGACATATGGGCAATTTCAAATTCTTCCCAATCGTCACCAAACACATCTAAACACATGATTCCAATGGCAGTATCCTTTTCTTTTTTAACGACAGATGGCTGCATGATGACATACCACCCCATAACCTCTTCGTAAAATTTTACTGCTTTTTTAATGTCTGGTACCGTAATGCCAATATGCGAAAATGACTTTGGGTAAGTTTCCTTGTCTTTCATAATTCCTTATTTTAAACCCTCATTATTTGTACTCAATCGCAAATTCATCCATATTATTGCGGACTTTTTTCATAGATGCCAACCAATCCCCTTCTGCATCTCGATAACCCAAATACAATAGCGTAACACTTTTTAAACCTTTGGATTTAAGACCAAGAACTTCATCGACCAAAGCAGGGTCGAAACCTTCAGCAGGTGTAGCATCTACTTTAAGTTCAGCCGCCTCCGCAATCGCCATCGCAAATCCAATATACGATTGACGAGCAGTATGTGCAAAGTTCTCCTCTGCTGTCTGATTGAGGTACATTTCTTTCAATTTATCCGTGTAGCTTTTGAATCGGCCATGAGGAAGGCTTCTTTCTTCTGTTGTACGGTCAAAGATCGTGTCTATTCGATCAGCGGTATATCTGTCCCAGGCAGCAAAAACCAAAACATGGGAGCAATCAACCATTACCTCAGGATTGAGTACTTTTGTGCTCAATTTTTCTTTGATTTCCTGATTGCTTACCACCATTACCCTAAATTGTTGGAGTCCCGAAGAAGTCGGTGCCAACCTGGCAGCCTCAACAATTTTGTCTATGTTTTCCTGACTAACTTTTTTGGAGGGATCGTATTTTTTTGTAGCATAACGCCACTTCAAATCTTCTAATAATGCCATTACTATCTTTTTTAATTATTTGTTACGGTTAACTTAACCTCAATGTTACCTCGTGTAGCATTGGAATAAGGACACACCTGGTGTGCTTGTTCTACCAATTCCTGTGCTTGTTCCAGGCTTACTTCTGGAATATTTACGTTTAATTCTGCGCCTAAACCAAAACCGCCATTTTCGATTTGACCAATGCTTATTTTTGCATTAACGCTTGTTTCTCCGGTTTTTATTTTGGCTTTTTTAATAACCAGGTTTAAAGCATTATCGAAACATGCTGAATATCCTGCTGCAAAGAGCATTTCAGGATTGGCAAAATCGTCATTTGCTCCGCCCATGGCTCTTGGCATTCTTACTTGTACGTCTATAACGCCATTGTCACTTTTTACATGACCATTTCTGCCACCTGTCGCAGTTGCATCTGCTGTATACATTGCTTTCATTATTGTTTTTTTATCTGCTTCGTTTTTCAGTTCTCCGCAATCAACCATTTAGGACATCCTTATAATCACTTTCCCTTTTGCTCTTCCTGTCGCTAGATATAAATAGGCTTCAATGCTATCCTCGAAAGCATATACCTTATCGATTACAGGTTTGATTTTCCCATCTTTCACCATGGCTGAAATGGAATCCAGTTGCTTACCATTAGGCTGCATCCATGTAAGTTTATAGTTGGCTGACTTTTCATCAATCAGCTTGGAAAAATTTTCAGGCAATTTATAGCCTTTCATTCCCATCATTGCCGCCGTTTCCTCATCGGGGACACCCGCAATACTACTTACTTTGCCGCCTTGTTTTATCACCTTGAATGCATCTAGTGTGTAATCCCCACCTAGGGTATCAAAAACAAGATTCAGATCAGCCACTATGGACTTGTAATCTTCCTTTTTGTAGTCGATCACACGATCGGCGCCAAGCGCCTTCACCCAGTCTACATTATCGGTGCTGGTAGTTGTATACACATAGGCTCCCTTGGCCTTGGCATATTGAATAGCAAAACTGCCTACGCCTCCAGACCCTGCATGGATAAGAATTCTATCGTTTTGTTTCAGGCCAACACGTTCCAAAGCTTGTATAGCAGTAAGGCCGATTAAAGGCAAACTAGCCGCTTCCCCAAACGAAATGTTTTCGGGTTTTTTGGAAACCACTGTGCTGTCAACCGCAACATATTGTGCTACGGTTCCCATCTGATTTTGCGGAACGCGGGAATAGACTGCATCACCTACTTCCAAGCCCTTTACTTCTGCGCCTTTCTCGATAATTATACCACTTACATCAAAGCCAATGGTACTGGGGAAATTCAAGGGCACCATGTCCTTTAAGCCTCCACTGACCATTTTGTAATCAATAGGATTAAGCGATGCTGCTATGGTTTCAATAAGTATATCCGTAGCCTTGATTGTCGGTTTTGCGGTTTCGTTGATAGACAATCCATCTTTAAGTTCACCGTATTTTATTATTTGTAATGCTTTCATAATTCGTTTTAATCTAAAATTAATTGAAGCAGCGGAGCTTACCTCTGGCTGCTTGTGTTATTCATTTTGTCAATTACTCAGATTGAAGGATTGCTGTCCATATCCTGAGTCTTGTTAGAGAGTATCTTTATCCATTCACTCAGCATATCTTTCAACTGCAAAACATCAGACAATTGGACATTTTCAGTCAGTAGTTCGTTGAGAAGCTTTTCAGGAATAGGCCTGGCTTCACTTTTTAATTGCTTCCCTTTTTCGGTTAGTTGTACCACTACACTGCGTTCGTCTTCACTAGAGCGCCAGTAGAATGCGGAATAGGTTTGGTACTAGTGTTGTTTTTATAAAAGTCTTCAAAGAATTATTAATATCGCTTACGTTTATATCGTACACGATGCAAATATACAAAAATTAAGAAGAAGACCAAACTTTATCTTAATACACCGGGAAAACAACAGTTAAGCGCCAAATAGGTAACTGTGTCTACGCAGCAGAGAGCAAGGTATTCACCCCATACGTTCGGATTTAAAAAATGTGCAATACCTACAAAATTGCACAGGGCTAACCTAAAAATTGGGAAAATCGTTATAATCACTAACTATTTGGTTTTAAGATATGAAGAGAATACTACCTACAACGAAAACCTTTGACCTAAAGTTAAAACCCATGATAATTCACTTTTTCAACCTCCATAACAAAAGGGGAAAAACTATCCCCCTCCTAATTATCAAATTCAAGAAAATTCAAGATCTAAAGATTCAGACAAAACTGTTATCGACATATGAATACTAAATTATTAGGACGATTATTTTTATTCAATTTCATAAGTCTCAATTACCTTTCCATTTGAGTCAAATAAAAATCTTACTGTACTGTTTACGCTAAATTCTTTCTTTTTTCTCTCATTATAATATTTGTAGTTTGTGTTTAAATCATAGGTATAATCATTGATTTTATCAATTGACTTAATGTAATTTTTAGAATCAGAAACAAAACCCCATAAATATTCATACCGTTTTTTCAGATTTGAATAGGTAGGATTATTAATATCATAATATCTACTGACTTTTGGCGATAATAAAGAATAAATTTTATCAAAATCTCTCTCTTCTTCTGCTAGTAAAAAATCCTTTATTATATTCTCATAATTTATAGAAATAATATTACTTTCAGAGATTCCACTTTCAATTGAACCGCTATAATCTGATGTTACAATATTGGATTTATCATTGTATAGAGCTGTTAATGCAAGAGAGGGAATACCGAAACTAAAACCCTGAAAATCTCCAGTTTTTGCAAAATTTACGGCAATCAAATTTCCCCATTTATCAATAATGGGACTTCCGCTCGACCCAGGTAATGTTGGTATTGAATATAAAACCCTATTTTTATCTGGATCTTGAGTTATTGTTCCTTGAGTAAATTGAGATTTAATTCCATTATCAGTATTGGCTAAAGAAATCCCGTGATTAAAACCAATCATATATACATTATCATTAAGATTAGGGGCTTCAAAGACAACCTGATCCACTAAAGAAAATACATTCTCAATGTTCCCTGGTGTTCTTTTATCCTTAAGTTGAATGATTGCTAAATCAATTGCTTCTTCATTTGCCTTTTTAATGGCAACACATTCTCTAAAATCGTTAATTGATGTGACATGCGTATCATCAAATGCAATACCTAAAAAAACTCTTATTAATTCGGTCTTAGTATTTTTCGGGTTAAAATCTAAATCACCGAGTAATTTTTCGAGTTCTAAAATTTTATTCTCCTTAGATGAATAATTTTCTTTAATTTCAATTTTTCTGTCATATTTTAAAACATCATAATACTCATTATAAAAATCAGCAATTTTACTTTTCTCTAATCTATTTTTACTAATCTGTTTTTTTATTTCGTATTTATACTCAATTAAATACTCACTTATCCCTTCGCCAACTAGCGAATTCTTTTTATCAGGGTATACTACGTGTCTGTTTGTTGCCAACTCCCCAAAGTTAGAAATAAAAAAGCCTGTCCCATAACTTATTCCAGCATTTTCAATAGCCTCTTCCTCTTTATCAAAAAAAACAGGTTCATTATTCTGTATGACATAAAAGAACTCAAGCCCATTATCTAATGAGGTTTTGAAATAATACGAGTTTTGGATCAGTGCAACACTATTCCTGTATCTGTCGTATAATTCAGTTGGGTCAGGAGGACTACTTTTGCAACTATATATAAAAAGAATCAATGAAAACATTAATAATTGTTTCATAATTAATCGTTTTAAAATTCAACCATAGTTTCATTATAATATATTTCATCCATATATTATGGTATGTTGAAAGGTTTAAAATTAAATATTATTTCTTCTTAGTCTAATACTGAAAAAATTTAATATCTTTTCCATCTATCAGTCAGTGTAAGTACGGTACTTTTTATAAATTATATTTGATGAAACTGTTTATCTTGAGTAGGAAAAGAATTCCTTACTCCCCTCCTTTCTTAGAAGAATAGGTGACAGTTCCCTTTCTTACTGATCTTTTCATACAATCTATCTCATTACTTGACTATTCAACTGGGAAGTGTTGCAAGTCTTGGATATTGTAAAATACCTCATATAATCCATAAATGGGATTTCGTTGGGAAAATTCTCTGTTTTTTATGACAATACCTAATCAATTCTATACCTAATATATAAAACAATTTGGAAAAATTATAACCCAGTTATTTTTCAACAAAAAGTATTCACCCTATACGTTCGAATTTAAATAATATGTAATACCTACAAAATTGCTGAGGACTTACTTAAAAATTGGGGAAATCGGCTTGTGTATTTATCAAAAACCTTAAGCCCATTCAAATCTGAAGTTTGAAGCCTAGCAATAATTGGGTGCTTCAGAGGAAGCATTTTTCATCCTAACCATCCGGATACAAACAAAGCCTTGGCCTAGCACAATAACCCCCTAAAAATCTCAATGCATTAGAGGACAAACATTTATATAGCATATCACTTATGTTTCAATTTCTGCATTGGACTAGTTTAATCAATAAAAAAAAAAGAAAAGCATTATTTGAAATGATATTAATCCAATGTAATAAAGGTTACCAACTTTTATCAAATTATTTAGTCTATTTGGAATAGACAATTGTAAACGAGCCATGAAAACTATATATGTTGCGTTATTAGGAGTAATATTTACAACTGCATCTTGTGTGGACACTGTTAATCCGAATGTTCCAACGGAAAACAATCAGTTAATCACACAAATTGATGCGACACCAATGGAATCACTTAATGATGGTGAAAAGGAAGCCATCGTGTTTATGCGCGAGGAGGAGAAGTTAGCTCGTGACGTATACGACAATCTTTTTATTAAATGGAATTCAAATTCATTTGACAATATTTCTGCAAGTGAGCAAAGTCATATGGACGCAGTCCTCGCACTCATTAATAAATATGGATTAGTAGATCCTGCTGCCAATGACATACCTGGTAACTTCGTTAATCCAGACCTTCAAAATTTATACAATGAATTAATCGAAACGGGCGCTTTAAGTCTAGAGGATGCTTTTAAAGTCGGGGCAGCAATTGAAGAAATAGATATCTTGGACTTAATGACTGCCTTAGAAACGAATGTTGATAATGAAGACATCACATTGGTTTTTAATAATCTATTGAGAGGATCAAGAAATCACCTCAGATCGTTTGTTTTAAGTCTATCAAAATTAGGGATCACTTACTCCCCACAATACATGCCTCAAGAGGCATATGATGAAATTATTAATACAGAAATGGAACGGGGAAGCGGATTTTCAAAGGGCTAACACATGAAATTACAAAAAAGAAGGCTACCAATAATAGAGACGCATTTATTGATTTGATGTCAAGCTTTGTTAATATTCCCAGCGAAGATTTATCCTTAATGAAGGGGCCAATAGTTTCCTGCAAAAACATAAACCATGCCTCTTGTGTCTGGATCATTTTCTTTGCTTACAGCTTTTATTATTTTGATTCTACCTATTTTTTGAAGGTGTCGAGAATAGCTTGCCAACCCGCTCCCTGTTGTTCATAGGCATTTGTTCCTTCTGCTTCAAGACTTTCCAAAAGGTTGACTTCATCTCCTGAGACTATAAATCTAATTTCCTCTTTTCTACCATCAGACATCTTATAGGCAATTGATTCGTTTTCTTTCACTTGGCAATAGACACCAGAAAAATAAAACCCCATACTTCCATTTTTAGCTTCCATCCTCCAAATAAAAGGGGTCATTTGGTTGGAGGTCATTTGTTGCTGAAGGACAAATCCATTCATTAGAGGCAAAATTCCAATGTATTATATATTCGGGTTAAGTCCAGAATTCCCATACTTTTTCAATAGGTGCTGTAAGGGACGTTTTAACTGTAATGCAGAATTCCATGAAATTGTAAGCTCCTCCAGCCAAATACCCCCAGCACTTTCATCATCCGAAATATTTCCTGGCCACCAGGATCCGATAAAATGGTCTGACTGGACTTTATTAATTTATTTGGCTTAAATACCAAACAGCGATTTATTGGTTAAAGGACATACCAAGAAACGCTTTGGTCAAGGCATCATTTTTTGTCACTGTGAATGGTCACATTACATTGATAGCTATCGATTATTCACTGATGCTTAATACTTATCCCCTCTTAAGTAATGAGAATAGATAACAATTGCACCCTCATCACCAAACCGCTTCAAGTTAATACAGGACAAGCTGAGAACCTCCTTTTTACAGGTTAAAACACATGACAAATCTTAACTATCATCCCTTGACCTGTGATTGCTTTTTAACCTTGTTTTTAATTTTACCAACTCGTACCAGGTAACAGATACGAATCCTATACCAATACAAATTGCTAACTGAACAAAACCAAGGGGCTCAAATTGAAAGAAACTGGTTAAAGGAGCGACAAAGAGCAATAAAGCCGTAATGCCTACTGTGATGGAAATTATCAGTAAAACCAAATTGTTTTTGTACTTCAATGTGGTCAGGATGGAATAGTAAAAAGACCGGTTTACTAAGGTCAAAAAGACATTCGCCGTTATCAAAACAGTAAATACCATCGTCCTCGTCAGGGCTTCGTCATAGGACATATAGACCGAATATTGATAGACTGCCAAAGTTCCAACCGTAATGGCCAGCCCTTGAATGATGCTAGTGGTCAACTCATTCCAGTTGAAAAAAGTAGTGGTAAAGGATCGTGGTTTTGAAGACATGGTGTTTTTTTCCATGGGTTCATTCTCAAAAATGATGGAGCAGGTTGGCCCCATAATTAATTCTAGAAATATAATGTGCACTGGCGAAAGGATATTTGGGTAAATCCATCCTAAAGCAAGCGGTATGAAAACAGTCAGTATTATCGGAATATGGATTGAAATAACGTATTGAATGGCTTTTTTTAGGTTGGCATAGATTTTTCTACCCATGGCTACCGCATCAACCATTTTTGATAAATCATCATCCATCAATACAAGCGAAGCCGCTTGTTTGGCTATTTCTGTCCCTTTTTTTCCCATGGCAATGCCAATATGGGCGGCCTTCAAAGCAGGTCCATCATTTACACCATCCCCTGTCATGGCTACAATCTGACTTTTTGCTTTTAATGCATTGATAATTCTCAGTTTTGCATCAGGAAACATCCTTGTGAAAATATTGGTGTTCATAACACTTTCCTCCAGCTCTTTTTCTGACAACTTCATCAATTCATCACCGGTAATACTCTTTTCAAAGCCTTTAAATGCAACTTCCTCAGCAATGGCCTTGGTCGTTTCTGCATTGTCGCCAGTTATGATTTTGACTGAAATCCCAGCAGCGTAGAAGTCTTCGAAGACTTTGTTGATGTTCTTTTTCGGAGGATCATAAAAGGCAATTATACCTTTAAAGTTGAACTTAAACTCTTGCTGTGTCTTGGGGAAATCATTTCCTTCAAAATCACATTGACCAACTCCTAAAACCCTGTATCCTTGAAGGGTAATGGCTTCAATCGCATTTTCAATCTCCTTCTTTTGGGCAGTAGTCAGGTTAGAAACAGCCATCAATGCTTCCGGAGCACCTTTTGCTGCTATGATTCTTTTACCTGCACTATTTTCAAAAATATGGGTCATCATAGGTGGTTTCCCTCCCAATGGATACTCGTGTATAAGCTTAAAATACGGCCTTTCATCTTTGACATTCAAATCTTCATAAGCCTGATGCAACGATACTTCCATTGCATCAAATGGAATGGGTTCACTGCCCCACATCGCTATTCTTATCAAGGCTTTTTCATCCTCATTGGCTTCTTTAGGAGAGGCTATTCGCTGTGAGTTCAGCGAAAACACCTTTGCCAAACTCATTTTATTTTCGGTGATGGTTCCTGTTTTGTCTGTGCAGATTACGGTAGCACTCCCTAATGTTTCAACTGTTTTCATCTGCTTTACCACAATCCCCATTTTCATCAAACGCCAGGCTCCAATTGCCATAAATGAAGTAAAAGCCATTGGGATCTCTTCCGGTAAGATACTCATTGCCAAAGTCAGTGCTTTGAGTAAACTGTCTAGTAAATCGTAAGACCTAAAATAATTGAGTCCCCAAACCACCAAAAAAACAATTACGCCTACTATAACCATTGTCTTTACAAAATTGGTTATCTGCAACTCCAGCGGTGTTTTTTCTTCTTTTATACTTTCCAGGCTTTTGCCTATTTTACCTAATTTGGTTTCATTTCCTATTTGGGTAATGACTACAATCGCAAGACCACTAGCCACTGTTGTCCCTTTAAAAATCAGGTTATCGGCTTTGTCCTTGTCTTTGAAAACCGGCATAGACTCCCCTGTAAGGATGGATTCATTGACTGAAAAATCATTGGAATGAACAATGATACCATCAGCAGTAATGGAAGTTCCCTCCTCGACTATTAAGCTATCACCAACGACCAGGTCTTCGCTTTTAATCTCTTCCACGAGGCCATTTCTAATCACTTTGCAATTGGGTTGTGAAAGCTTTTTTAGCTTTTGTAAGGCGTCCCTGCTTCTTGAATCCTGGTACAAGGAAATAATGGAAACAAGAATGATGGCGGAAGCAAGAAAAATAGCATCACCCGTTTTTCCACTAATAAAATAAATAAGGGCTGCCGCAAACAACAGAATAACCATTGGCTCTTTTGCCAATTTTTTTATAGCATCTAAGACATTGTTTTCCTGCTTATAGTCCAGGGTGTTTTTACCAAGTTTCTCCCTTGAACGGATTACCTGATCATTGGTCAATCCTTTAATATTAAAATTTTTTGCTTCCATTGATAAATTTTGATTTAGAAGAGGAGCCTGTCTTATAATATGCTGCCTTACGTTTGTTTTCAATTTTCAACTTACTTGATCTAGTCCCAGGCATCTTCAAATCAGCTTGTATCAATTTTGTGATTAAGCCCTATTCACAAACCACCATTTACAGCATTTTTACTTCTAGAAGCAGTGCATTCAACACCGTTCATAAGCTGCCCCCCTGTCCAAAACCTTTATAACAATTAAAAAGGAAACTATTAGCTCCCACTATTAATGCTTCCAGAATAGCATGCCTAAAATCCCGGAAATCGGGACCACAATAATCCAAAGCTATAATGCTTAGCCATTGGTCTGCATTCCTTCCTTCTCGAAATAATGGGCTACTGCCTCCTGAACAGCCTCCAGGGAACTGTATTTTGGTTGGTAATGGATTAACTCCTTTGCTTTAGCGATACTCCCACAAGGGCTGTGAGCGATATGGTCATAGGTCAATTCCTTATCTGTAGTATTAACAGTCTTCTGCCATTCTTCCCAGGGGAGAAATTTCAATTTTGGTTCCTGTTTAAACGTTCTTGCCATCGCTTCAGCATAGCCTCTCAAAGTGAGTGCTTGTTCAGAAACGACGTGAAAACTTTCACCGATGGCATTTTCTCTGTTTTCAATGGCCTTGATAAAAGCTTGTGCAACATCATCCGCATGCACATGGTGCACTGTTTCCATCCCAAAATTTGGCAATACAATTTCTTCTCCTTTGGCCAGTCGAACAAAGGTTTCCGGATTGAAATTTCCAGTAGGATTCACCGGTAGCCAGCCAGGCCCCACAATATGACCAGGGTGTAAAATGGTAACTGGGAAACCACTTTCTTGGTGATAGGTATGTAGATAAGCTTCAATATTTGCCTTATCTATTCCATAATCTCCAAAAGGTTTTCGCTTTTGGCTTTCTGTGGTGGGTACTTGTTCAGTATAGCCATGCACCCACATGCTTCCACAATGCAGGAAGTGTTTTATTTTGCCATTTAGCGCTTCTGAAAGTTTACGGGCACTTTCAGGCGTGAAACAAATTAAGTCTATCACAACATCTGCCTTGAGCGCTACAATTTGAGAACAAAAATCTCCATTTTCTTCCGCTTTTAACCGATCAATGGTAACATGTTCCACAGATTTCCAAGCCTCATTATTACTATAAGGATTGGCTTGTTGCCGACTTACGCATACTACATTATGCCCTGCCTCAACTAGGCGTGGAACCAAATAGGTCCCAATATGACCTGTACCACCTATAATTATTACTTTCATTCTATATTTATTCAATTAATTGTTAAGGATAATAATATACGGACTGGGTATTGGTTAGTACTAGCCTTGCCAGCAACTCAAAGCCATACTATTGTTATTTTAAATTATAATAAATTTACAATTTGCGGTGGACTTTCCAACTACTTCAAAAATCGCATTGCCTGAATAGCTAACAGCGCATGCCCTAAACAGCAATTGAATGGGATTACTAAGAATAAAGACTTTACCAGCCATCTTTAACGCTTACTGGCTATGAGGGCTTACTTTTATTAATTTATCAAATAATTCAGATTTGGTAATGTATTTTTCCCCATTTGAATAGCCACCTGTAGACGCTACTATTATCAATCCAAAATATTCTAAAAACCTATCAAAAGTGCGCAATGAATAACAGCTTTGAGCTTGCTTTTCTTGTGTCTCAAATCTTGAAGGAGCCTCTTGTTCGAGTACATCAGGGAATGCCTTAAAATATTTAATCGCACTATTGTCGTTTTCATTAATTGATTTTGAAATATCTTCTTGAAGGTCTTTTAAATTCATATTACTTGAATCATTGCTGCATGTCTTCTTTAAGCTCCCTATGTCTAAAGATACAAAATTTCTATTTCAAGAATAATGGCTTTTACCACCCCCATTGCTATTTCTATTTAATCGAACTATTAAAGTTATTTGTATTGCGGCCATACCCTATAAGCCAGCAGGCCTCCTGTTAGCAATAATAAAATCTGTAGAAACAAACTTGGCACTGTTTCAAGGGATCTCCCAATGACGAAGAGCAAAAGCACTATTGAGAAAAAAGCAAGCATTCCGGTAACTTCCTTTTTGATATCACCGGTCTTTCTGTTGTAAAAAATCTTGGCCATCAATCCTCCATAAAGAAAGGTAAACCAAATCAAACGATGTCTTAAGGTTTTGACCACCAGACTAAAAGTAGGATAATCTTTTCCTTCCATAGTCACCAACACAATATCGACAAGCACCATCAAGGCCAGCATTGAAGCCACAATAATTTTGATGGTTCGAATTTCAGACAAATGCCTTTTTAAAAACCTTTTAAATTTGCTCATGGCTTTATCAGATAATTCATGGACCAAAAAAAGTGTCCAAATAAGACACCCGCTATTAAAATAGCTGTTAAGAAGGTTTTGGTTTTTTTAAAGGGTATTTTAAACCCTATTAGAACCATGATTATCGTCAGGCCAAAGATTATTAAAACCGGAAACATGCCATTTGAAAATTTAAAGGCATCATTCGAGGTACCCAAAAACAGGTGCCCGCCAATCGCGCCCAAGGCAAAGGGAATAAAGAAAGACCTGCCTTTTGACCACTCAAGTAACAATACATTGGAAGTGTCATTGTCAACATCATTGAGAAGCAGCAGGATTTCAATGATAAAGTAAGCCACAGCCAAACCAATCATAATACTTACAACCACTGTATACTCGGTACCTTCCATATCCATTAAGAAAAATCACATCAATTTAAACGATTTTCAGGCAAAATGAAATAGAAATACAATTTATTTTAACCAAATAAGATATGGCTACAATAGGTTAATAGAAGCAGTATAGCTGTTTACTTTTGGTTTTAACCGACATCTTCTCTTTCATGTTAAGACCAAGGTCTTCCTCCACTTTTTCAACCCGAAAAAATACCTTATATAAAGGAAGGAAGGGCGTTTAAAAGAGAATCACCTGCTCAGGGTCTTCAATTCTTGCTGAAGCAGACAATTCGGATTATATTTATGCCTGAAAAATTTAAGTCTACAATATGAAACAATTCATTTATTCCCTGGTGGCTTTGATAGCCTTCAATGCTTGCGAAAGCAAAAAAACAACCGAAAGCGAAAGTAAAGAGCAAGAAGAAGACTGGATAGTCCTTTTTGATGGTACTACTACAGACGGCTGGCGAGCCTACAACGGCGATGAACTCCCTCCCGGCTGGGTAATAAAAGACGGGGAATTAACCTATGATACCGAAATGGGTTTAGAACAAGATTACACGGGTGGAAAAGACATTATTTATGGTGCGGAAGAGTTTGAAAACTTTGAATTGTACTTAGAATGGAAATTACCTAAAGGTGGTAACAGTGGCATATTCTATCACATACCTGAAGTAAAAGAAAGTTCTGGACCTTCAGGATTGGCACCGGAATATCAACTTATTGATGACGAAAATTATGCTTCCATACATGATTTGACTTCCTATAATAAAAAAATGGGAGAAACCGAAAATTTGGACCAACTGCAAGATTGGCAAAAAACTGCCTCTGATTATGCAATGTATCCTGCCGATCAATCACAAGTAGATTTAAATCCTGTCGGTGAATGGAACAGCTCCAAAATAGTTTATACAACTGAAAAAGTAGAATATTGGCTTAACGGAAAGGTTGTGGTTTCCTTTGTCCCTGGGTCAGAAGATTGGGAAACAAGGAAAAACTCTGGAAAATGGAGCGACGCACCTGATTACGCAAAAGCCAAAAAAGGATACATTGGCCTTCAGGATCACGCAAGTCCGATATGGTTTAGAAATATTAAAATCAAAAAATTATGAATCAGAAAATAATTAATAGAAGAGATTTATTGAAAGGCGGAGCTACCGTGGCTATCGCCTCTATGCTCCCTTCATGGGCATGGGCTACGAGTAAAAATGGTCGCCTAAGAACTGCACACGTGGGTTTAGGTGGCATGGGTAAAGCCGACTTGGATGCAATTTCTTCTCACGAGAAAGTAGATGTTGTAGCACTTTGCGACGTTGACGCAAACATGCTGGCACCGTTAAAAAAGGAATTCCCTAAGGCCAAACTCTATTCAGATTACAGGACAATGATGGAAGAAATGGCGGACGATATCGATGCCGTGGTTGTTTCTACTCCTGATCATACCCACGCACCAGCTTCCATGTTGGCAATGGACCATGGTAAGGCTGTTTACTGTCAAAAACCGCTTACCCATCATGTGTCTGAGGCGAGAGCCATGAATAAAAAGGCAGCAGAAAAGAAATTGGTAACCCAAATGGGCATCCAGGTGCACTCTTTTTATGACTACAAATTGGCTACGCTACTGATACAATCAGGTATCATTGGTAAAGTAAAAGAAGTAAGGGCCTGGTCTCCTAAAAACTGGGGAACTGACGATCCCAAGCCACAAGGAGCTGACCCAGTACCAGAAGGTCTTGATTGGAACCTATGGCTAGGTACTGCAGCGGATAGGCCTTATAAAGAAGGGCTATATCACCCTGGAAACTGGCGTAAAGTACTGGACTTTGGTTGCGGTACCTTAGGCGATATGGGTGTTCATATTTTTGACACGCCTTACAATGCTTTGGCGCTGGATGTACCAAAGACCATTAAAAACGAGTGCAGAAAGCCTACAGGTTTTGGCTTCCCCGAAGAGAATACAGTAACCTACGAATTCCCAGGAACGAAGTACACCACCAAAAATTTTAAATGGGTATGGTATGACGGCGTAAACGCACCAGGAAAAGATAAAAACCTTATACTCCCCAATAATGAGGAGCTTCCAGACCAGGGAGCCATGTTTGTGGGTGAAAAAGGCAATTTATTATTGCCGCACTTTATGCAATTACCAAAACACATTGTAGATGGAAAGTATAAAGAACTAGACCTCAGCAAACTCAAGAAGTCAGGAAAAATAGGTGAAGTAATCAGGGATTATGATGTAGAAGGCAAACGCCACTACCACCAATTCGTAGATGCTTGTTTAGGAAAAGACGAATGTTCTGCTCCTTTCTCCTACGCTTCCAGATTAACGGAAACGATACTATTGGGCGTAATAGCAGGAAGGTTCCCAAATAAAACCTTGCACTGGGACAATGCCACAGCACGTTTTGAAGAAGACGAAGCCAACCAATTCCTGGATGGCACCTATAGAGCATTTTAATAATTGCTGAAAAGCGGTTAAAGTAATAAATTAATTAAAGCCGTTCAGGAAAAATGGGCTAACGCTCAGTTTTCCTGAACGGCTTTTTTATAACACCGGACTAATTTTGACTAAGCGCTGAAAAGGCCTCAAATATTAACATCACTGCTCAATAATTACCCAGTCCTTGACTGGGCCCTGAGCATGGTCCCTGAGCCTGTCGAAGGGTCATTGAGTTGAACTCTACCCATATTTTTTTTAGGTTTTGTTGTAGTTATTTTTTCCTTTTTATTGTCCAAATTCTCGAGCTCAATTTTGATATTTCGAATTGTGATTCATATATGCTCATAATGAACGAGTCATTCTGAGTCCATTTGTCTAATTTGACATTTGAAACTTCACCAATTATACCAAATTCATAGAAAACTTCCATGTCTAACTTTTTTCTCCATGCTAGTTTTTTCGAGCCGACTTCCATCCCATAAATCACCTTTTCAAGGTAGACTTGGTCGTAAATTTCATCTGTTGTCAGTATAAAGCGATAGGCAAAGTCATATTCTTCATCTTCATCGTAAAAGTATTGACTTTCCTGAAGGTAAGTCAATTCGAGATAGATGTCCTTGGTCGTTAGTTCAGGTTGAGTATTTAATGACTGTGTCCAAGCATTCGTAGCAACGGATAACACAATCAGAAATAAGAGAATTCTTTTCATTTGGTTAATTTACCATAACATCTGTATATCCCCATATTAATCTTAATTCCCAGTACTCTGAGTGGTCCCTGAGCCTGTCGAAGGATGGCGAAGGCCCAGCCGTCAGAAAGATTGGTTATTGTAGGGCGTTATTCTATATTATATATTTGTTTTGCTATTATGGAGTCAATATTTTGTGCTATCCATGAGCGTCGTTGAGTAATTGAATATTTATTCAATAGAGAGTCAAATCTATTATTCCGAATTATCGATTCTCCTAATAATGAGTAATACAGGAACTCCTCATTATTTGTCAGTATTAGAGTTTCTAGCTCATAGGCACACCTGTCTTTTACTAGATTAAATATATGCAATGCTTTAGTCTTTTGACCAAGATTAAAATTGATAAATCCAAGCTTTAACAGTAAGTCAGTTCTTGACGTGTCTTTTTTATAAAGCTTTAAGGTATAGGCATGTAATTTTTCATAGTCTTTTTTGAGGGTCAAAAATGAAATTGAGTCAAGTTCAGCAAAGTGTTTATCTCTTCTTTGAGCATTAGCTTCAATTTCTTTATATTTCTTTTCCCATTTGAGTCTACTTTTAAAATAATATCCAATGTCATAAATTCTGTATAATGCGAATGCTCCAATCAATACAAGTAATATAATAGCAATCTTTTTCATGTTATTTTAATGTCCTTTAAGGTTCAAGGCGTTACGATGTCGGGGTTTATTGGGACTTTATTTCATTCGGTGAACTGAACTTCCTCCTTGCACAAAAGTGCATGGGAAGCACATCAGCCCCGCTATCGAAAACCCTTTGTATCGGCTTTTCTTCAATCGCCTGTCATGTTTGTCGGTAGTGTCATAATGTATATGCAAAAATGAAGATTCCAGTAACATAAGTCCAAAAAATTGAAAACAAAACATGAACTGTCGTTTCCAATGCTTTCCCTTTCCAAGTTTTTGATGAGAAACCAAAAAACTGGACGAGAAGTCTCAATAAAAAGAATATCCCAAGACCTAAAGAAACTCGTTTACCAAAAGTTGTGCTGATTAAGCCTGTCGCTGATGTCAGGCATAAAAGTCCTACAAGAAATAATGTTAATGCTATAAAGAAAGTATGAATATAAATCATTTCTCTATTCACTATACTTAAAGAACTGAGTTCTTGTTTCCAATTGAATTTTCTTGGAAAGATTGCGTGAACTAAGCCCAACCCAATTAAACAAAAGCCTATTATTTTAAGATGCAGTTCCATTTTTGTCAAGTATAAAAGTCGTAATAAATGGTGTAATTTTTATTTCACTTGCAACACTAAGTCCTGCACTCTCAAATGTGTTGAGCCAAGTAGTCCTGGAATGAAAGTGAAAGAACCCAATGTTGTAGGCTAAAAAATTTGTTGTGTCCCGTAAATGTTCCGTTACAATTATTTGCCCAGTCGCTGTTAATACTCTGCGAAGTTCTCTGAAAAAAGAGTTTCTTTCCTCATGGTTACGTATTTCATGTGCTGATAATATTGCAAATATTTTGTCGGTTGAATTGTCTTGTAAAGGCAAATGATTTGTTTTTACTTTTTGAGTATTGGGAAACAGGGGGTAAGCTTTTCTTGCTCTTTTTATTGAAACCTCTGAGTGTTTTGCAGGGTTGTAGAAGTCAAACACCACTAATTCTGAATTGGAAAACTTGTTTTTAAGTAGGTAGCTTGTTTCATCAAAGCCAGCATTGATGTTTACGATTTTTCCGTTGCTGTTGAGTAGAAGATTGTCTAACCATGAAAATTTATAAAGATTAGAGAAGTCGTAGATGTAACAAGAAATTATTAATGAAATTACAGTTGAGCCAATAATTCCAACCACCAAAACATCAGATACTGCACGAAGTACCGTATTTAAATTGTTGCGGAGCAAAAAGAGAACAACAGTTGAGACGATTGCTATAGCATAGAATTGCCAATTAAAACGAATGATGTTCCAAACTCCTTGAAATGGTTTTCTCATTTTATCCATAGTTCAATTTTACCCTTTTTCCAGTAGTAAGGAATGTTTTTAATGATGAAAGCATTTGCCAGTTTAGCATCGGTCAGTTTCATCTTGTCTATGAATGAAAAGTTATAATCAATAACCTTTACAGGCCTTGGCTTCCAGTTTTCTCTAACGCCTTCAATGATTAAAACTTCTTTGTCGGCTTGGTTGTAAGTAAATGTAAATGGCAATGGTCCTGAAAATCTTCTTGCTTCTTTCCAGTCGGAAAATGGGGAACCAGTCGGCAAAGAAATGTTTTCGTTGTATGAATTGTCAATTAGTATTTTGAAGTCTGATTGTTTTGAATTAATTTCTGTTGTTCCGTTTTGTATGTGTTGATTGATGTCGGTTGTTGTGTAGTTATAGTGAGTGAAAATATTACCTAAAAACCCCATTCTTTTTTTATCTGTTTCTGTTTTTATAATATACAAACCTCTTAAACTTTTTCCTTCGTTGTTTGTAAATCGCACAAACACACGATAACCAATTAAGAAAAAGTCGTTGCCTAACACTTTTGGAAAACCTTTTGGTCGTAATGCCTGTGTCTGAACCATAGCAACTGCAATGAAAGCCCACTTGTCGTTGAAAGTGTCTAACTGTAAACACTCTGGTATTAGATATTGAATTTCCTCCTTTGGAATTGCAAAAGTGAAAACAAGCGAATTTTCAAAAAACGCTTCAACTGCAAAAGGATGCTCTTTTAAAAATGAAAGCATCTAAGACTTTTTATTAAGGTGAAATTCATTGTAGTAAATTAAAAAAATAAACAGAAAGGCGAAAATTGAATTTGCTTTACCCCACATTAGCAAGTCAGGAACAAGCACAAACTCCAAAATATTCATTGTCGCAATGACAAGAATTTGTATTACAGCATTAAGGCGTGTACACAAACCGCTTAAAATCCATATTGCCATACCAATTTCTGAAAGTCCGATTAGAATTGTCAAAGGTCGTGAGTAGTCGTCCCCTAAAATTTGTCCAACAATTTGTTGATGTCGAGGCACCATGTTAAGCACCTTACAGAAAAGTCCGTTGGCAATCCAAACAGTCGCTATAAAGTAGTTTAAAAATCTGTGTCTTGTCATGTCAGTTGGGTTAGGCGCTGTCGCCGGTAAAATAGTCGCTAACATCCGTATATAACCCTATTTCACCTCCAATTTGCGTATATACAGACTATCTGCCTAATAATCTCCTCTGTCAAATTAAGCATTTAGCATAAGAAAACCAGTCCTGCCATTACTTTTTCAATCTATTTCAACGTTTGAAAATAAATTAGGAAAAACCATTCTTCATTGTAAATTCCAAAGGCCCTAGAGCTTACCCTGAGCATGGTCCCTGAGCCTGTCGAAGGGTGTCGAAGGGTCCTGCAGTAATCATACTAATTCATTTCCCCCATTCCTTCTTTGTTCTTTTCTCGAATTATCACAACCGATAAGAAAACGATAATTAGGTAACCAATTACCAATAAAGACAATAAGAAAGGTTTACTTCGCTGAATCACAACGTAATCCGCAATTCCAGTTTTCCAAAAAATCCACTCATCCCCTAATTTTGTAGCAAGGCCTGGGTTGCCGGTTTCAAGTATGATGATTCCATCCTTACTCTTGAGGTTTATTCTGGCTGCTGTATTGATCGCAGGTCGGTTACCGCCATCATGACCCACGATATAGTCTCCTGAATCATTTCTCCCAAATATCATTGGCCCTAATCCATGGGTGTTCTGATTGGCTGGTGTATGAATTTTATTCATTGTTGCTATTGTTTCAGGTCGCAACACACCATTATCAGCAAAATTTGCTTTAAGGAACAAGCTCAGGTCTTCGGCACAGGTATACAAGGAGGCAGCGGCCAATGCCGTATAGCGATAGTGCGGAGCAATCGTTGAATCGCTATTATAAAAGGTCACCAAATCTGAACCCAGAGAATCAGACCAATTAAACGTTGAATGAGCCATTTTAAGCGGCTTAAAAACGGCTTCAGCCATGTATTCTTCAAATGATTGACCAGTAACTTCTTCGATAATTAATTGGAGTATGGTATAGCCAGCACCTGAGTACCTGTATAGACTATTGGGTGGATTACCCACTTTCGCAACACCCTCAGACCAAAACCCATCACTCGCTTTTGTCAAGGACTCCTCTATGCTCTGAACCGAGTCTTTGTCTACAAATCCTCCATATCCCAGACCATCAACTAGTCCTGAAGTATGACTCAGTAGATTGCGAACAGTAACTTCCTGATTGTTGAAATCACTTTCTGGTAAACGCCATCTTGTAAAGTAATTGTCGATTGGCGCATCAAGATTTATTTTGCCTTCTTCCACCAAAGCAAAAATTCCCCAGGAAGTAATCCATTTACTTACCGAGGCCATTTGAAAAACAGTATGCTTATTAACAGGTTTGTCGATAGAATAAAAGAAATCCTTTGAAGCGGCTCCGTTTTCTATTAGCACCATTGCCATATTTCCAACAAACTCATTTTCAATCCTCTCTTCTGTCGCCTCAATAAACGATGCCGAACTGCTTCCTTTTGTAATTGGCTGCAACAAGAAACCACTAAAAGAACCGTATCCCACAAAGGCTGTCCATGCCAATATTAAGGCGATTATTAAAAGTAGGTATTTAAAGGTTTTCATCTAATTGGTAGAGTAGAGCCTGATAGGCTACTTTATTAATCCCTATAAAGATAATAATAAGAAGCGAAGGGGATTTTATTTCAAAATCCCCCAGAGAATTTGAGGAGCCCCCGGCAGGGATAATAAAATTAAACATTTAAATAGCAAGCTAAACTCTTTGTCCAGATTATTGTTGCAAATCCAAGCCTTAATCGGATCATTGTAGCTTAGTTATTGTGCGTTCGTATTTTTATTCCCAAGGTCCGTTTATCGTTACATTTACTATTCCAATTGAATTTAGGCGAAATAAACCGCCAGCACATCCTAACCACAAATTTCCGTTTTTATCTTCGGTCATACTCATTGTAGAATTCGGTACATTGTAGTTTTTAAATCCATTGTTTTCATATTTATAGATTCCGTTGCTTGTTGTACTAATCCACAAATTATTGGAATTGTCTTTATATATTTCAAATACGTCATTTCCGTTAAAGCCAGTTGTCTCGGGAAAATGAACTATGTTTTTGCCATCGTATTTGTTTAATCCACCTTTTCCATTTCGTTTATTTGGGTCAGGATTATCTCTTTCCGCTACACGTGTTCCAATCCAAATATTTCCTTCAATACTTTCTGTTATGGTTTGCACGTTATTAGAATAAAGCCCTTCTTTTTTTGTTATGTGTGTAAAATCATTTCCGTCATATTTACTTGCTCCATAGCCATCACGACCAAACCAAATATTTCCTTTCGAATCTTCAAAAATTGCAGTAGTCCAATCTTTTGTGCCTTCATTTGGTTTAGTGTCCATTACTGGATATGGAATACTAAATTTTTTAAAGTTTGTTCCATCGAATTGGGATACACCAGCCCAAGTTCCAATCCAAAATACACCTTTACTGTCTATGTATTGAATACTGACCATATTGCTTATAAGTCCGTTTTTTTCTGAAAATTGCGTAAAGTTTTTGCCATCATATTTTGAAATTCCTTCGTCAGTACCAAACCATAAATTACCCGTCTTATCTTCGATTATGCTAACAATTCTATTACTTGGCAATCCATCAGTTTTAGTAAGATATTTAAGTGTTGTTCCATCATATTTTGCAACACCTTTTTCTAATGTTCCAAACCAGAGATTTCCTCTTGAATCTTCAAATGTTTCTACCACATATTCTCCAATTTGCGAAGCGTTTTTTTGTTCAGTCGGATTTTCGATTTCGGCAGTTTCAATTTTTTTTCCCTGAGAGTTGCACGAAACTGATAAAATTGTCAATAATGATAATAGTAAAATTTTCATTTGGTATTCGATTTTAATATGACGCACAAAGGCCAGCTATGATGAGTGGGGATTAGAAAGTTCTAACCTCTCGTCCCGCACATAGCCGCGCCTTGATTTAAATTTAAAACTTGTGGCGGACTTTCCAATCCCCACTAAAATATCCTGACCGATAAAACCCCATTCATAGCATTTGTTGAACGAATCCTGCTAAGGCAGGAAGCCGGCTTTATTGCCGTTTCTTCCTACATTAGACTTATCGTTAATATTCAACACTTTAAGCTATGAAAAAAAAAGCAATCTATCATTGAGAAAGCCTGTGAAAATGTTCCGGGATTTGATTTACAGCTCAAAGGGCTCCAAAGATCGATAACTATTAGAAGTAAGAGAAAAACCGGCTTCTCTGTTCAGACAGTGTTCTTATTGCAAAACCGGAGAACTACATACAGTGGCGTGCTTCGACCAAAGAGGGCCACCAGCCAACTGGTTTAATGGAATCAGGAAGCAAAATAAAAAGCGCCAGTAAGCTTAATTGCATTGGGTATGCCCTAATGGCAAAATCAGTAAATTTTCAATCTCCCAACGCTAAAAAAATAAATGGAGAAAATCATTCCCCATAATAACCCTAATTCTCAAGGCGCCGAAGTGGATCCTGAGCCTAGCCCCTAAGCACGGTCCCTGAGCACGGTCACTGAGCCTGCCGAAGGGTGCCGAAGGGCCCGCCGTCAGAATGCTTAGTTATTGTAATGCAGTTTTTTTATTATCCATAAATCAATGCTAATACAAATGGAATGGTAATAATGACTGATATTATCGCTGGCTTTATCCAACTTCTTTTTCGATATTTTATTTCCATTCCAAGTTGTTTGTTCCAAAAGAATTCTGTCAAAATCGCAGCACCACCAAGATTTAGAACGATAGTTAAATTCGCTTGAATATTGAGTGCATTGATAATTAAAATTGAAGCTATAGTATATAAAACTCCAAAGACTAATACTTGATTTCTTGCTTTGTAATTACCAACCTCTTTAAAGTTATGCATCATCAGAACTGTACCAAAAATTGTAGAAAATATGGCAGCAAACATTATTATTACTCTTTTTGAGTGTAATTCAGGTGCATCAGGGTCATCCGTTACAAAATTTTTCCTTTTTCTCATATATACAAGTAACGAAAAAGTCCACTTAAAACGAACCCAAATTCAGTAGGAATTTGTCCTTCTCTGATAAAATTTGACTTTCTTTCAAATGTTTTAATTCGGGCAATTTTAGTGAATTCAGTAATTTCTGATTCTGTCAAATCGGTTAATTGTCCTATCGAATGTTCAATGTCTGAGGTCATTTTTTTAAATTACTGGCAACGGTAGTGTACCTGCTGGCCGACGTTAAGGAAGCTTGTCAGGTATACAGTGTAGTATGCCGTTTTTATCTTTTAAAATAGGTTCATCAATTCAAAGATAGTAGATTTCACTACTTTATGTATAAGAAATCCTCTACTGCCTGCCCGGATATATTTGGCAATTGATGATGAAAGGCATGGGCAGCATTAGAATACAATAGTAGTTGACTATTAGGGATTTGTTTGTATAGGAGAAAAGAATTTTTATCAGAAAATGCAATATCTTCCTTTGACCCAGCTACCAAAACAGGGTGAAGAATTTCTTTAATTTTTGTAAAATAATTTTTATCACTTGAGAAGAAATTTTTGGTAGCCATTCCTTGGGCTGCCCAAGTTGGGGGTTGGGTGGGTTGAACTTTGGTCTTATATTTTTCTATGCGAGAAAGTGAGGCTATTGCGTTTTCAATACCTTTTTGATTCTCCGTAAAAAATACAATCTGATGATGTTCAGGGTTCATGTCATAGACTTTTGTAGCAACAGCCAAAAAACGTTCCGTTGGATATTCCGTTTGATCACTTCCTCCAGGTCCAGTACCAACTAATATTGCTTTATTGACCAAGTCAGGATAATTCAAAAGAAAAACCTGCGCAATAAGTCCTCCCATACTCCAACCCAAGATATTGACTTTTTCGAAGCCTAATTGATTGATAAAATCGAAAGCAATAGAAGCCATTCCTTCTATCGAATCTTCACTTTTGCCATTAGTAGCTCCAACACCAAAATTATCAAAGACAACAACTTTATTTTTCTTAGCTAAAGAAGAGATAAAAGCTGGGTCCCAATCATTGATAGTCCCTCTAAAGCGATTGAAAAGAATTAGTGGAACTCCATCCCCAATAATGCGGTGGGCGACTTGAATGCCGCGAACCTCTATAAAATTGACATCACTATTAATTACTTCCTTCAACATATTAATTTTTTACTTTTTTATTTATAATATTTTTCAATTCATCAGACCACAAGATTTTGTAGTGTCCAATATTTTTTAGTTTAATAAGCTCGCTATCATCTATGCACTTTGATGTTCGTTCTGCATCATGATAAGATAAAACTTGGTCATCTTCAGAATGAACAATGACAACCGAATCTATTGAATTCATTTTCGGAGAAAGTGTTTTCATATTGATTTCCTCCAAAGGGAAATTGGCATCTTTTTCAATCAGACCAGATAATTTTTGAAGTGTTTTTTGAGACATTCCCAACTTTCTATTGATAGAAAGAATAAACTCTTTAAAACTAAAAGGGGTAGTTACAATTATCCATTGATTTAATTTGAAAGCTGGATTTTTCAATAAACCAAGTTGTGTAGAAACTGTCCCAAAAGAGTGGCTAATAATTAGTTTTGGTTGATGTGTTTTAATTCTTGTAGAAATGAAATCAGCATATTCAAACATATTGGTAGACTTGCGACTACTTTCGCCATGGGCGGGTCCATCATAAGCAACTACGTGATAGTTCTTCTCTAATAAAATGGATACTAATGCTCCAAAATTCCCAGCATGACCTTCCCAGCCATGTGTCATCAATGCGATAGGATTTTCTTTCTTTCCCCATGAATACCCTTTGAGTTTGAAGTCGCGAAAGTCTATGGATAGTTTTTCTGATTTGGCAAGAACTCTTTCTTCCACTTCACGAAGTTTGCGTTTTTGAGGTTGAGAAATTCGATTATAAATTAGTCGAGCGGCAAAGTGTGGGGCTAACTTATCTAGTATTTTTAATAAATTTTCCATACCTTAGTTCTAAATTGAAACTCAAGGTACTTATTCTGAGTTCTGTTTCCAAACCCAAGTTAAAATATTATGCAATTGTATAAAAAAATAGAGACTAATAGATTGAATTGTCCTATCCATTTAACCAGCCATATATTAGGAGATAAATGGATTTTATTAATATTAAGAGAGTTGTTTTTGGGCAATACCAAATTTGATGAATTTGAAAGAAACTTGGCTATCTCAAAATCAGTTCTTACTGTTAAGCTGAAGTTATTAGTAGCGTATGAACTAATAATAAAAACGGATTATAAAGAAGAAAAAAAGAGAACAAGAAGCAAATATCAATTATCAAAAAGGGGAAGTGAGCTTATATTTTTAATGGGTGCTATAATGGACTGGGGTAATATGAATTTGGTAAATAGGGAAGAAACTTTTTTAAAAATAATCGATAAATCTGGTGCTCCTGTTAAATTGGTTTTCGCAAATCAGAGTAATAACATTCTTTCTTTAGAAGACTTGCGTTTTGAGTTGTCTTGAATGGCATAGTAGAGTAGAGCCTGATAGCCTACTTTGTCAGTACCTCTAAAGATACTAATAACAAGTAAACTATCAGCGCCCCCTTCATCAAACCGTACCCCGAAAAAACGGGGCAGGCTCCGAATAAAAACGGGGTAAACAGTGAACTTTTCACTCATACAGCTTACCATAGCCTTCTATATTTGCTTTTCACATGAATCTACCCAGCATTTGTATAAACCATGAGCAAAATGAATCACCCCTATGACTCCGGTAGACCATTGCACTTCACATTGCTGTTAATCCATGTAATGTTTCTGGGTTTTCCCTAAAAATCGGGATCAAAACGCTCCCCATCTACAGATAAACTTCTCGAAGCTACTATGGGGTCACGCTTATGTATTTAAGCTTGCACATTTGAGCATACCGAGCTTCAGCGAAACCCTCACGAGTGAAGCTCTTCAAAATGAACAGCAAATTATTTAGGTAGGATTTACACCTACTGGATTACCACAGCTTCGTGGCACACCAACGGCCTAGTGTCGAGTAGGAAAAGGGAGTTTCACCCCGAGCCTCTCATCCCGGTTGACCAGGATCCGAGATAGTATCCCATCATACGGCGCTTCTTATACAATCTTTACTTCCTAATTAGAATACCCCACAGGCCAGTGATAAAACAGACTTGGATATTGTTTCCGAACCCTGTCCAACCATTTATAATCTTTTGTAAGGTTGTTTCTATACCTTTTGTAGCGATACCTTGCCCATCTTATAAACAGTTGCATAACGATTTTTTAGCCTATCGTTACTCTCGCCACACATATGAAAAGTTGGCGATTTCGAAGCACTAAACTTTCCGTTAAGCACAAAGTTTGATGCGAACCAAAACCCTTGAATTTATCACAATTTCGCCTATTTTTATATACATTGTTTTGTGCTGGCTTTATTACTTAATTCGTTTTCGGTTTATAATAAAGTAAGATTGTTCCACTTTTAAAAACTTTGCTTTTTGTCAGTTCGAGTTTTATATTATTTTTCAGATTGTCCAAAATCGGTTCTCCTTTTTCAATGAATATTGGGTCTATCATAATTTGATATTCATCCACTAAATTCGCATTCGTAAGTTGTGCTAAAATCTTTCCGCTCCCTAAAAGTGTAATGTTCTTATTACTCGTTTTTTTTAATTCCGTTATTCTATCTATTAGGTTTTCGTTGATAATTTGAGTGTTTTTCCAATCAGTTGATTCTAATGTTTTAGAAACGACAATTTTTTCTGAATTATTCATTCCATCTGCAACTTCGGGAAAAGAGTCATAAGCCATTTGAGTTGGCCAAAAACTTTTCATCATTTCGTAGGTTACTCTGCCGAATAGAAGAGTGTCGTTCGATTTTAAGCTCTCAACTGAATATTGGGCCTCTTCTCCTCCGTGTTGGTGCCAATTTATATCCTCGTTAATTCCTTTATAAAATCCGTTTAAAGAAATGAATGTGAATGATGTCAATTTTGCCATAATTTTATTAATATCTTGTCTTTTTATTTTATACACCGTTAGCGGATCGTTTTCATCTTGTATTGATTTTCGCATGGAAAATTTCTATCCAATAACTCGAAACCGGATACTTGTAATTTGGGTTGTTGAAATAATTTCTATCCGTTCAAGATCAATAGGTTGACAGCCCAATTGATCAATAAGTCTTAACCCATTCCCAAAAATGACAGGATAAACATGAAGGACCAATTCATCCACAAGACCTAACTCAAGACCTTGTTGAGCAATGCTATGCCCCAATATTGCAACATTTTTTGTTCCTGCTGCCTTCTTGGCTTTTTGAATTACTTTTTCTACTCCGCCAGTAACAAAGTTAAATGTCAATGGCCCTACAGAAAGTGGTTCAGGGGCATTGTGGGTTACAACGAATTGTGGTATTTGTAGTCCCCCATACGGAAGAGCATCAGCTGTAACTTTGTTGTTTCTAAAGTCCTTGTTACCAAGAACTACAGCTCCTAACTCGCGCATAACTCGATTTCCCATATCATCAGAGTCGTCAGCCGCATGCTTGAAAATCCAATCCCAATCGTCTTCATTAGGTTTTGCAATAAATCCGTCAAGTGACATTGTTAGGTGTATTAAAACTTTTCCCATAAAATTTAATTTTTCAATTTTCCATAACTGTTATTGTCATCTATTACCTTTTTTATTTTGATTGAATACAATAAGAGGTAACGGTTTTAATATTGTCCTGGTCATTAAATTCATAAACATCACATGCTGAAACAAACGAAATCCGTTTGCCATCCCTTAAAAACTCAGCTGTTCCATTAATTACAACTATATTTCCATCTGCAATGGTGTTGAGGGTTTTGAAGTCTGTTGTTACTGACTTGAAGTAGTTTCCAACTTGTTCACAATTATCAATAATGGCTTGTTTACCTGTAAATTTGTCTTCTTCGATTACAATCCATTCTGCATTTTCAGCTATAAAATCGTAGGTCTTTTCAAATTCCCCGTTAGAGAATGCCTTTGCAATTTCTTTTTTTGTCATGCTGTCAAGATTCATTTTGTATGGTTGTCTTCTATACACCAATGTTTATTTTAATATCGTCAACTAATTCAGGTAGTCCGTTTGCAAAAGCGTGGTCTGTTCCGTTCAAAACTCTTACGGTTGCATTGGGCATGGCCTTTTTATAGAAATTAAAATGTTTAAAAGGGACGATTGTATCGTCTTTACATTGATAGAGGAAGATTCTATTCACTTGTTTGAGATCGTTTTCAAAATTATCCTTGAGTACAAATTCGTCCACATCCCAACCGTTTTTCCCCCATAATGGTGTGGCAACTAAATACATTGCTGAAATCAAAATATTTGGCTTTTCTTCTGAAATGTACTTAAGCAGCATTGAAGCTCCCAAAGAATGTCCAATAAGGATTGTAGGCTGGTTCGCTATCTTAAACTCTTTTGTAAAAAGATTTTTCCACATTTGATACGTTGGCGCTTCTGGGTCATCAATTATTGGGTAAAGAACTTCAAATTCGTTTCCCAATTCATATTTCAAGTAGGTTACAAAATCAAAACTTCCTTGTCCTACGCTACCTTGCCCACCACCACTATGAGCGAATAAAATTTTTATTGGTTTCATCGTTTACTTTACTTGGTAGTTAATCATCCAATTGATGCCATATCTATCGGAGAACTCACCGAAGTAGGCTCCAAAGAACATATCAGCCATTGGCATTGTGATTTCACCACCGGCAGAGAGTTCATTAAATAGTCTGTCAGCTTCTTCTCTTGTTTCGGGTTCCAGACAGATATGCATATTATTTCCACTTGTTAGTGTAAAACCCATTTCTTTTGGTGCGTCTGTACCCATTAATATATGCCCACCAACTATTGGCAATTCAACGTGCAAAACCATTTTCTTTACTTCATCCGCAACAGGAGGCCAATTTTCTGTACTTGCAGGCACATCTTCAAATCGTTCAATGCCTTTACCTATAAATTCAGTTTTGAAAACCGATTTGTAGAAATTGAATGCTTCTTCTGTGTTTCCCGGAAAATTCACATAGGTTGATACTCTTGCCCTGTTGTTTGTTTTATTTTGTTTGCGAAGTTTGAATTGTGCTTCAATGTACTGGTCTAGATTTTCCATAGCCATGGTAAAGCCTTCTTTAAAACCCATTTCAATAATTTTTTCTAAGTCAGAAAGACTATCGTACTTGGCTGTTATGGTTACAAGGGTTTTTTCTCCATTTTCATTGAATTCGTTTGTCCATTGAGTTCTGGGCATTTCAGGGTTAACTATCCCGTTTTCATCACAGAATGCATCTAACCCCGAAAACATGGCTTGATGTACAATTTTGATGTAATCATTTTTACACCAATGACATTCTTGCGGGTTTTCACCTTCGGTATTGTACATTTCATAAAGCCACATTCCGCCTTCACGAAAATCCATTGATTTCGTTCTTGTTTTATAGGGTTTAGGTGCCCACCATAGGTCAAGAATTTCGGGATTTGTCCAAGCTTCCCAAACCAATTCAAGGTTTGCGGCAAATTCACGTTCTACATTAACAGTGTTGTTTTCTTTATTGACTATGAAGTCAAATTTTAAGTTAGGGTTCATTTTCCTTTTGATTTTAATTGTTCTAAAACGGTATCCAATTGGTCAAAGCGTTTTGCCATTAGCATTTTAAATTGTTCCAGCCATTTTTCCACGTCTTTCATTTTATCGGCATTTAGGTGATAATGAATTTCTCTGCCTTGTTGCTCCTGAGTAAGTATTTCACACTCCGTAAGTATTCGCAAATGTTTTGAAACAGCTTGTCTGCTTGAATCAAAATGATCGGCTATGGCATTTGGTGTCAAAGCACCAACAGCCAAAAGCATAATAATGGCTCGTCTTGTTGGGTCTGCAATTGCTTGAAAAACGTCTCTACGCATAATTATATGGGTTTATAAACCATTACAGCAATGCCACAATCGAACTTTTGCACATCATCAAGATTAAATTTTTGCATTTCGGACAACTCTTTAAAAATGGGCATTCCGTTTCCAATAGCAGCGGGGTTTACAAATAAATGTAATTCGTCAATGAGTTTGTTTTTAATAAGTGAGGAAACAAACTCACCACCACCATAAGCAATAATGTCTTTGCCTTGTTGACTCTTTAAGTTGGTAATTTCTTCAATCAATTCGCCCTTTGAAATTTCAGTATTTTCCCAAATTGATTTGTCAAGTGTTTTGGTAAATACAATTTTTTGTGTGGTAGCATACTTAACACCGCCTTCGTATTCAGGGTTGCTAGGGTCTTTGGCAACATTTGCCCAATGCGGAATAAAACCTTCTGCTAATTTTCTGCCTAAAACAATTGTATCCACAGGTTCAGTAATCTCTCGTACATAGTTTAAAATGTCTTCTGTCCAGGGAAATTTCATCCAATCCATTTCTCCGTTTTGACCTGAAATAAAACCGTCAATGGTCATTTGGACTTGTAATTTTAATTTTCTCATATTCTATTTTAATTAAATAATGAAACCAATCAGTTGCAAATATATATGCAATCAATCGGTTTCTCAAATATTTTATTAAAAAAATGATTTATGTTGTGGATTTAGCGTTTGAAAGGTGTCGGTTTTCAATGACCGCTAACAACGGGTATCTAATGTTGTTGTAAAACTGATGAAAACTGTATAAGCCAATCCCTTCGCTCAGTTTCTATTACAGAAATTTCAACACTACTACGGATTGGTCAGTCCCTGAACCAAACATCGCTATTCTACCTCTAAGTTGATCTTATTGTGCGTTTCACTTTGCATCTTGATCCAGGTTCCCGAGTTCCGTAAATAAGCCCGAAAAAAGGTTCCCGTAAATACGGGACAGGCTATGCCTCCTAAATGACGCCGAGGCATCGGGACCGTCCAGTCAATAAACAGGTAACCACTGAACTCGTAATGTTTGTCATACTTCAAACACTCCTGCCTGCCGGTAGGCAAGTTTGACAGAATGTAGCACTTTCTCAGCCTGCCCTGAGTATCAGGGACACTTCATCAGAGGTTCATTTGCATTCATCTCCTTTATCCTTACCTGACCACGCTCTTGACGTGGCCTTTTCCATAACGCTCAATACCTTGACGCTGCCACCAAAGCACCTTATGGTGGTTTGATGCTCTCCCCTGTAGGACAACACCGGTGGGTCGGTTCCACCATCTTATAAACAGTTACGTAACGATTTTCAGCCGTTCGTTACTCTCGGCACACGTATGAATCTGTAGCATTGGTTTGTGGGTTTGCCTGGAGCGGCTATGATTTCATACATAATGTTGCCCGCTATTATTGATTTATGAGATCTTTTTTAATTCCACTGACTATGTCTCCAACTTTTTGTAAGTCATTTGTATCATTCACAAAAACGATCATTCCCAGTTTTAATTCAGGGTAAAACAAACACATTGAGTTGTAACCCAGCCGAGTGTTTCCGCTATGATAAATGTATTTATCTCCATCACTATCATAGTCAATCATCCAGCCTAAGCCCATTCCAAATCCATTTTCATTCCCCCAAGTCAATTGTTGAACAAGTTGAATAGCTTCCAATTTTGCACTAAGCTGTGCATCAAGATATTTTAACATATCATTTACAGTTGAAATCACAGTGTAGCCAATAAAGAATCCTTTAAAATTTTGAAAATCTTGAGGCTCATTTCTGAAATAACCTGTGGACGTTCTTTTCATTTCATCCAGAGATAATTCTACTTTGGTATAAGACATTGAAAGATTATCAACGAGATACTTAGGTATAATATTTTGATACGAATCTTCATAAATGAATTCTAATAATAGTGTCAATACCTTAATATCATTGTTGTTATACTGAAAAATTGTACCTGGAATGGTGTCCAACTTAATCCTGTGTAAATCTGACATTAAACTATCTCGGTTATATTTGCCAAAAAAGTCTACCTCTTTGGCAAAACCAAGTGCACGCACACTATCCTGAACATTTTTAGGATAAACTTTAATGAACCTGGGTAATCCGGAAGTGTGATTGGCAAGATTTGTAAAAGTAATAGGTACCTTCTCTAAAGAGAGGTTTGGGTATTCTTCAGGCAAATACATTCTAATATCATCATCCAGACTCACTTTTTTCTCAAATACGGCATTCGCCAATAATAATGTAGCAAAGGTTTTATCAATTGAGCCAATACCGTAGAAGTTATCAGAAGTGGGCAACATTTCAGCACCTCTCTTTATTTCTCCATAATTATAGCTGTGTTTTTTATTGTTTGATATAATACCAATCGACAGTCCAATGGTATTTTCTTCTGACAAGTATTTTAATACGTGCTTGTGTACTGAAGAATCGATTTTGTTACGACGTACATTGTCATTTTTGATATCAGATATCTGGGCAGATGACAAAAAAGACATTAATAGAATATAGATCAGAAATAAAACTTTCATGTATTTCCTTGTGTTTAGATTGATTTCATCTTTTTAAGATTGCTGGGTAGAGTAGAGCCTGATAGTCTACTTTATTACTAACTATAAAGACAATAAGAAGTAGACTATCAGCGCCCCCTTCATCAAACCGTACCCCGAAAATACGGGGCAGGCTCCGAATAAAAACGGGGTAAACAGTGAAGTTTTCCCTCATACGGCTTACTGATAGCCTTCTATATTTGCTTTACACATGAATCTACCCTGCAGTTGTATAATCCATGAGCTATAAGAATCACCCCTATGACTCCGGTAGACCATTGCACTTCACATTGCTGTTAATCCATGCAATGTTCCAGGGTTTTCCCGAAAAATCGGGATCAAAACGCTTCCCATCTACAGAAACACTTCTCGAAGCTACTATGGCTTCACGCTTATGCATTTTAGCTTGCACATTTGAGCATACCGAGCTTCAGCGAAATCCTCACGGGTGAAGCTCTTCTAAATGAACAGCAAATTATTTAGGTAGGATTTACACCTACTGGATTACCACAGCTTCGTGGCACACCAACGGTTAGTGTAAAATGCGTTTTAATGCATTTTTACATAGTGTTATCTACTTTTTTATTTCATTTTTCTAAAGGTCAAACTCATTCTTCCTTTACTTGTATCTGACTTGGGAATAGAATGTTGCCATTCGTCTTGAATTTCATTAGTCATATAGATTAGTGAGCCAGAAGGTAAATCATAATCTCTTATCAGTTCTTTATTTTCAATATTTCTAAATCTCAAAGTTCGAGTATCTCCAATTGACACAATAGCGACACCAGTTTCATCAAACAGAATATCAGTTTGGTCAGAATGAAATCCCATTTTCGATTTTCCGTCCAAGTAGTAATTTATTAAACAGTTATTAGGTTCAAAACTCAATGTCTTGTCAATTAAACCAATGATGGATTTCAATTCATTTGTAAACTCTTGAAACGGATAACTTATTTGAGAATAATTATATGCTTTTCCAAAACTGGCAGTTTTACGAGCAGACATTCTTTCGTCCCACACAACCTTTGTTTTCAAAAAGTCGAATAGTTGAACAGGATTACTAATAAAATTCTCAATAAAGGTTATTCCATTCATTTTTCGTAATTGTAGTTAACGGTTTGGCTATTCGCAGTGTCCCGAAGGGCATTGGGTATAGGTGTTATTAGGCACTGTTTTTTATTTTTAAAATTAAACTTGAGACTTTGTAGTTATCGTTCACTTCTATTTCTTTATCGTCCTTCTTGTAATAAAGCGAGTTATCTGATCGTCTTTCAACCCAATCCAAAACTGAGGTTCTCAGATATGCAACATTTTCATTCAAGTTAGGAGTGAAGACAACTTCTGTCGTCTCGTCATAAATAATATTTTGAATCTTAAAATCCCCAAAAAGAGTCTTGAGTTCTCCAAGAGTTATTAATTCTGATTTATCTCTGTCCATAAACCAAACAATAGACTCTATGTACTTTGAGACGTTATAATTCAAATAGATTTCTCTGAATCTTTTATCAGTCGGTTTGACATAGTATCTCTTAATCGCTTTAGATTCATCCGTTCCTTCATTCGACTTTCCTTGACCAAACAAAGGAAGTGCAGACTCCACCTTCCAATCTGTTTCAGCATTTTCATAAATGAATTTGAAATAGTCGGTCAATTGGTCTTTTTTTCCTATCGTTATGTTTAGTTGATCAAGTTTCATTTTCAATAGTGCCGTAGAGTAAAGCCTGATAGCCTACTTTATTTCTAACTATAAAGATAATAAAAAGTAAACTATCAGCGCCCCCTTCATCAAACCGTACCCCGAAAATACGGGGCAGGCTCCGAATAAAAACGGGGTAAACAGTGAAGTTTCCCCTCAGAAACACTTCTCGAAGCTACTATGGGTTCACGCTTATGCATTTTAGCTTGCACATTTGAGCATACCGAGCTTCAGCGAAACCCTCACGAGTGAAGCTCTTCAAAATGAACAGCAAATTATTTAGGTAGGATTTACACCTACTGCATTACCACAGCTTGGTGGCACACTAACGTTTGACAATATGAAACGGTTGGATATTCGGAGCGCGTTCGTATCCACCGAGGAAAAAGTTGATTTGAAAAACAAAAACCTCACAAACCACTGAACCCCAACTGTTTTATATTGTATGTTGTGCTGTCCTGCATTATTTGATCTTATCGATATCCTTTTTGTTAATATGTAGATAAGTTAAATAAACAATATCATCAAGTATATCCTCCAGATTTTTAATAGATTCGTCTGACCATCGTAGCTTATAGCCCATACCTACTTTTTACTTCCTCGTGAGAAATTGTCCGACCGTTTTTAATATCATTTAATCCTCTCTCAATCCCCCGTTTTTGTAAGTCAGATAAATCATCCCACCAGTCATTATCATTAGATTTTGAGTCTTTCACAATTTTCAAATATTCAATTGTCTCACTGTCATCCAGCTTAGTAAGCCACTCAATAAGTTCTAATTTAATCGCTTCGTACCCCATGATTTATTTTTTATCAAAGTTACAAAATTTATCAATATAGTTCGTTTTTCCAGCATGCTGCAGTAGAGTAGAGCCTGATAGCCTACCCTATTTAATTACCTATAAAGATAATAATAAGCAGTAAAGAATCAGCAACCCTTCATCAAACCGTACCCCGAAAAAACGGGGCAGGCTCCGAATAAAAACGGGGTAAACAGTGAACTTTTCACTCATACGGCTTACCATAGCCTTCTATATTTGCTTTACACATGAATCTACCCTACAGTTATTAAATTCATATATTACTACGCCACCCCTTATGGCTTCGGTAGCTTAGCTCATTGCACTTCACATTCCTGTTAATCCATATGATGTTCCACTAAAAATAAATCAAAAAACTATGTGGCTGGTATACAAGTGCTACTAAACAATCAATTCGTCCACTTTTTAATAATTTTAAAACCACCTAATTTCCTGAATTACCCAACAAAACCAATCCAATCCCCATAGAAGAAAGCTACCGGAGGCTGAGTCCAATCCCGATCGATCGGGACTACAATGAACCGAAGTCTTACTTCGCATCATTGTAGCTTAATTGTTGCCAGTAGTGCTTTATTTCCTTCTTAATTCCATTGGTAACAAGTTGTTAATTTCCTCTTTTGAAAAAGTTAGTTCTTCATTCATTTTCAATGCTTCTGTAGCTTTTTTATATGCTTTACTTAATGTTCTTGGTGCTCCTTTATAAACATTAAATAAATCATTTTGTAATTCATCACGTTTTTGACTTACTTGTTCTAAATTCAATATTCCAGAATTTAGGTCTGTCAATACCGAAAGATATTGTTCCCGAATATTCCAAATATCAGAAGCTGATTCGGAATGTTTTTGTGCAATTTCTCCCAAATCATATTTTTGGAAATATGCGTTTAGTGTAAATAGAATAGCTGATAAAATTGCTGAAATAATTCCAATTACTCTGTTGTCTCCAAAAACAGTTATTAAAATTCCTGTTGTTGTGAGTGCAGAAAGTATAATTTGAAATATTTTCATATTATGATTTCTCGCTCTTAATATGTCTGCACATTTTTCTTGTGTTTTATGAGTCCATACAGTTCGTCCGTAAAGTTCTCGTAATTGTGCTTCTAACACAGTTTTAGCTTGGGAATCTGTTGCCATATATTTCTATCCATTTTTGTTTCGCTGACCAACTCTTATTGTCTGTTTCTAATTGAATTGCTTCCAATGATTTATTATAAGCCACAGTAGCTTTATATCTGAAATTTTCAGAGTTGTATATATTTTGTAAACTTCCAACAGCATACCAAACTGTTTGGTCAGATTTCTGTTCCTTTAAATATTTAAAAAAATCTCTACTCATAAAGTCATAGTAAAGATACGATTGATTTTTATGAGCGTAATCAATTAAGAATCTATAAGCTAAAGTGTCTATCAATAATCCTTTTATTGGAACACTACAATATCCTTTCCAAGAGCGAGCCATTTTACAAAGTCTTTTCAGGTTGTTGTTTGTTAAAGAATCTCCATTGTTAATTGCATTTATTTCTGAAATCGGATTTGTATTTTTCCAGCTACCTCCTGAATTAGAATCCGCAAAAGTGAAACTGTCATCACTATTTTTAAATGCTGGTAAAACTTCAAAGGAAATTCCGTCTGAAAAGGTTATTTCTACAATTTGTCCATTTCCTTTAAGATGTGAGGTTGGGTAAGTTTTTGCTAATGAGTTTTTTACGGATTGTAAAAACGCAGATTGTCCATTCCCAATATAATTGTCGTAAGTGTTTTTTAAACTACTTGGCATTTCAAAAATCATATCAATATCACTAACCCAACCATTTGCCGTATTTCTGCCATAAGAACCAACATATCTTCCTCCGTGTGTTGTGTCCATATTCCAAAAATCTTTGTTCAATCTTGTGCAAATGGAATTGTATCGAGACGAAATTGTAGACCTTTTATCGCTCGAAATTTTTAAATCATCACAGAAAGTATTAAAGTTTGTCGCTACACTCATTTATCTCGGTTAGTTTTTTTTCGCGCATTACTGGCAACGTTTAGTATAAATTTTGAAGCGGACTGCGAGTGATTTCCTGTCAAGATACACCGATTTACGAACGGATTACCAAACCTCGAAAACCACGAAAACCGCTTTTGAATTTATACATTGTTGGCAACCGTACTTATTCTAATTCGTCTAGCACGTTGTTAATTGCATATGTGCTATTCCTTGACAAAGTGTTAAAAGATTCTATAATTATTTGCTTGTCAATACTTAAGCGTTCATAAGTTTTAATTATTTCAGGAAACAGATTAATATAATCTGCGATAAAAACAGCTAGAAAAAAGAAACAATACTTAAGATTAAATGCTGTTAAAGATTTAAATTCTTCATTTTGATGAGAAAACATTTGCTCAAATTGAAAAACAGCAACTTGCGAAGGATGTGTGTACAATGAAAAGTATGTATAGCAATTTTCCGCTATTTCTTCTTTTATTCCCATTACATTACACAGTTCTTGCCATGACGTGTAGCATTTAATTTTATTTCCATTAAATACTATGCGAAAATCTTTTTGCTCAATACGAGAATCAATTTTTTCTTTACTCTTTTGTTCTAAGTTTTTGTATGTCTCAAATTCTTTAATTTGTGCTGTTAAAGCATTAATTTCTTTTTTTTCTTCATCAAGTCTTGCTATACCTTCTTCTCCTTTAATGCTAGATTCAAACCGCTGTCTATAGTTAAGTCCAGAGATTGACCATAGGTTATAAATAATTACCATTTCTTCAGACGACTTAGTTTGTCTAAACATTAGATTAAACAAAGCAGTTGTCTCAAATATATTCCTAACCAATGATGATAATATTGTTGGGTCAACTATTTCATTTAATTTACCTCCTTCTGGAGAAGTATAACCGACACCTCCTAATAGTTTTTTCAAATGTGTCAGTTTAGTAAACATCATCTGATTTATCATAAATGCATCTTTTTCTGCATATGTGGATACTTGCTTGTTGATATGGTCATTAATAATATTCCATAAATGCTCAAGGAAGATTTCTGCAACCTCAATTCCATCTTCAATTGTCTTTAGAAATGTTAGTCTTGCTTGCTTAATTCTTAATTCCTCTTTGGTCATAGTGTATTGCTATTTTGTATGGTTGCCAACGTTTTGGCTATGCGCAGTGTCCCGAAGGGCATTGCGTATAGGTGTTGTTGCCTGCAGTTTTTTATTTTGGTATATGATATAGCATGATTGCAACTTTAATTTCTCTATTCGAGTCTCCATTCAAATGAAATCGGAAATTGAACCAATTTTCAGCTGTGTTTGCTTTTGAGCCTAAATGATTTGGATGCTCAGATGTTTTGTTAGAAACTGTTTCAAGAACGCTTGAAATATCCTTGTTCGGGACAAAAAATATTATCGCGGATTTAGTGTCTCTCCAAGTTGAATAACCCAATAATTGGTCTATTGTCGCATGAAGTTGTTTTTCACCTTTCCAAACTTTGCATTCTCCAATAAATACGTTAGAAGATTCATGACGAAGCAAAATATCGGTTTTACCTTTTTTGTTAAATGTTTCACCTGTTGCCGTGGCGTTTTCAAAGTTAGGTTGAAGAAATAGAAGGATATGGTCTCGTAAATCTTCTTCGCCTTTGCCCGAATATGTCGAAGGATACTTCTCAAAGTTTAAGCCCACATCATTTATAATCTCAAGGATTCTATGATAGTTATCTTCATCTAATGTAGGTTCAGGCTTGTATCCTTTCTCAGTTACAACTGGTTTAACTGAAATCTTTTGTCTCATTTTAGGGGCAGGAACACTAAAAGTATTTGAAACTCCTTTTTTCTGCTTGATTGGAACACCTAAACCTGATAACAAGTCATTTTTTCGAAAATGCTGTTGTTTTCTTTGTTCAAAAATCGAATTAGCGAAACTTAAAAGTGAGTTGTTAAAATTTTCGCAGTCGACTTTGAGGTAATTATAATTAGACATCATTCGGTTGACATCTTGGTCATATTCACGCTTTATTTCTTCTGGCTTGTTGTTAAAGTTTATATACTCAAACAGCAATGCCCCATTTGAAGTATTAATGTCCATCCCACCCGATAGGGTGAACCTAGAAGCAGGTCTATATTTTAAGAGACTTATGTCACCTGTATAAGGAATATGAAATCTTACAATATCTTTTTTATAAGTCTTACCCGCATAGACGTGAAATGACATAGGAAACCTTTCAGCAGGAATATCTTTTTCGTAGCTGTCTGCACTTACTTGGTCAAAATGTAATTCTGGAAATTCAATTATGTACTTAGAAGCTAAATGTTCACAGTACTCCGTTTGATTAACATTTAAAATGTAATCTTCAGACTCGTGTTCGATCTGACTCTTAATTGATTGTTTTGAATTTTCAAATACTTGTTCTATGACTCCTTCTACGAACATTCTCATTCCGTCTTATTTTTAATTCTGACTAACGTTACAAAAAAACCTTCAAATTGGCTCAATTTCGAGCCCAAGGTCCTCATTAGTCAGACCGAATTTATCGATTTGTTTCTTTATCCGTTTAACTAAACCCAATTTTCTTTTCTGATCTAGGAAGAGATAGCCTTCCGGATTAATATAGGGAACTCCCTTCACCACCATATTCCAGATGATAACCGCCAGCTTACGGGCAGTGGCACTTATAGCCGAAACCCTTCCTTTTCTAAAGCTTATTCTATGGAAGAAGTCTCGTAGTGGTGTAGAATCCTTCAGGTTCCCAATGGCATTGGCAGCATTCCGTAATGCGATTTTCAGTCTGTTGCTTCCTTTTGGAACTTTACTGGAAAGTACTTTTCCCCCACTTACTTTATTGTTAGGTGCAAGCCTCAGCCATGATGTAAAATGCTTGGCTGTTTTGAATTTCCTAATTCCTTCAAGGCCAACCTCACTCATTAGTGCCAGAACAGTAGAATAACTCATCCCTTCAATTGCAAGCAGGTCAGTACCTTCAAACATTTGATAGGACTTCAAATTAAGATCAATGTCCTTTGGGGTATTTTTGTTGACTCTTTTGTGGGGCTTCGCATCGATAAAATGCTGTCGCTTATTGTCATCGGAATTGATGATTTCATTTAGCATCTTATCAATTTCCATATCGCACTCATTGATTTTATTTTGGAGGTGGTCGTAGGTATCCAGTTCCTGCTGGAGTGCGAAAAGGTAATCTTTCCTGCCATTGGTCTGCAAGGCTTTGGCTATCTCTTCTTCACTTTTCCGGCAGTTTCCGTGCCTGAAAGAGGCCAGTTTTTCTGGATCAGTTTCACCATCACAAATAGCCCTAATAATCAACAGACCAGTCAGCCCACAGATATCCTTGACCACTACGTCCAATCTTAAGTTGAGCAACCTAAGGTTCTTTTGCATCTTCTTGGATGTAGAGGCGGCTAATTGAAGTAGATTAGCCCTTTGCCTGCAGTAGGTCCGGAGTTCTTCTGTCTTACCATCAGGCAGAAAACTACTGGTCAAAAGCCCTAGCGTATGCAGTTTCTGAATCCACTGACAGTCCTTTATATCTGTTTTCTTACCTTTGATGTTTTTGGTAAACTTTCCATTACAAAGCACCACATGAAGCCCTTTGGAAATCAAAACCGCATACAAGTTTTGCCAGTAAGTACCGGTACTCTCCATGGCCACTGTTTTGACATCTTTTTCTTTTAACCAATCTGCCAAAGCGAACAGATCCTGATTAAAGACTCCATATTCACGCACATCCTTTTCGGATTGCCCCACAGCCACCCAATGGGAGCGACTGCCTACATCGATACCCGCAGCCTGCGGATTAATGACTTGCATTGATACAAATTCCTGTTCCATAATGAGACAACTTAGGCTCTAAGGGGATGTGCTTTTGGCAAGAAAATATTCTGAACGGGGTTTCCGGTAAAAACCGGAACCGCCACTAAAGTAATCGCAAGCATCCCAACCAGGATTGCGCCCGTGCTTTCCGAATAATCAGAAGCAACAGTTTAAAAATCGGCCTTACAAAGAGCCTTACTAATTTAAGAAAATGTCGGGATGATGCAACACCCCGTTAGCTTTGAAAGTAAATGTGTTTCATATATGGAGGATTGCAGGCAACGTATTCGGCTATGAATAGTGCGGAACAACGGTTGGTAGAGCGGCTGATTTCGGACTAAAGACAAGCCAAACATGGTTTGAGCTTGTAATATAGCTAAAGCAAGCTAGGAACCATTTTTGGCGGCAAGCGAGTTCATTCGTTTAGAGTCCATAAACACCTCCCGCATTATTTATAGCCATTGTTACCACCAGTTTATTATTTTATTTACTAGCCCGTTATTTCTAATTATTAGCTCTTTTAGGTCGTTTTCATTTTTCCATTTGCATTCACCAAACCAATAGTAATTTGCAACACTTTCTAAATGATTGTCTGAGCCAGTTCTCCCATAATTTTTTCCCCAGGGTCCTTTATCTGGATTAGCGAGCTTTGAATCCAAATGTCCAATTACTTTCCAGCTTTTGTCATTTAATTTCATTCCTATTAAATGAAGAATGGTTAATGGTTTAGATTTTTTTAACTGCTTTAAGTCGATTTGTTCTGTTTCAGATTTTAAGTCAAAAAGAGCGAACGTTTTATTGTGTTTTCCTTTTGTTAAAACTTGTCCAAAAGCAAAGGAAGAGTCTTTTAGTTTAAACGAAAAGATGTCGTTTTCTTTCCATTCTTGTGGTTTTGGTCTTTTCCAGTTTTTAAGTCGTTCTTCAATTTCTTCCCAGTCTTTAGTGTCAAGTATTTTTTTGGTAGGGTCAATTGAATTTTTATGAATCAATTTAGCAACTTCAATAATTGTCTTGAAATTACTTGTCCGTATTGAAGTTTTATCGGCTTCGTAATCTATTGAAGGTTTTCGTTTCAGGTCAATTTCTTTTAACCATTTTCTTAGTTTAGAAACTGAATCACTTTGGTATTCATCAGCGAATAATTCAGCTAAATCACAGAAGATATAAAACTGTTTAGAGTTTTCATCGGGTAAATAAATTTGGAAGTTTCCAATATCTTCTGTCGTTCTCATTTTTTAAATTGGTGGTAACGTGAGCATACCCGCAGGCTGCCCGCTTAGGGCAGCTTGACGGGTATGCATTGTTCGCCGCTGCTTTCCTGTTTATTTCCTAAATTCAATCTGAATCAACTCTTCTTTTCCAAACCGCATTTAACCTCTCACCATGCTTTTTATATAATGAATTTGAAGTAGGAAAGGCATCATATAGAATACAATTATATTCAGCAAAATTGATGAACAAATTATCTAATTCAGGTTTATTCTTTAAGCTTTCAAGTTTAGTATCTATAGCTTTCAATTGTTTAGATTTCTTAACAAATGAATTATGGTATGTTAAAATATTGAATGCAAAAACAGTATTAACTAATAATGCTAAATACTGAGATACATTTAGGCTAAGCCCTAATTCGTTTCCTTTATATTCACTTAACACATACATACCTCCTATAATTGACCCAATTATGACTATAAACATCGCTACCATAATTCGTCTTACGGTCTTTCCATGTAATTCCATTAGTGAAGACGCCCAAAATGAATTCTCTTGAATGTGTTCTGACAAAATTTCAAATTTTTCTTCTCTATCGGAGTAATATTCAGTTTCCTTTTTTGGATTCTTATTGGCGTATTCAATTACGTTTTGCTCGATTTGTGAAATCAAATAAGCCTCTTCTGCTTTGTTATTAGCAGAAGGAAATACTTTTCTTATTAAGTCTAATTTTCTTATTCTTTCTCCAACATCGTATGAATACCTAAACTTATCTTGATAATTATTATCTAAAAGAATCGCAAAAACAGAGATGATAAACACTCCCCAAATTGCAGCATTGTTATCTGTCAAATTTGGTAAAAAAATTACTACCAGATTTATTAGAAAAATGATTCCTTTAATCCAAAACCCTCTTTTAAGGTAGCTATTTGCTATCTCGTACTGAGCATACATAAGAGAAGGTATATTTGGCATTTCGTTTTTAGTCATTAGAAATGGTTTCTTTGATTGTTAAGCAATTTTGTTTAAACATTTCATACTCGTTTTTAGTCATCGAAGTATTTATATCCCACTCAATTAATATTGAAGAAGTATAGACATTATAGATACTGCACTTGACATCAATTGAATCTTGATTTGAAATAAATAAAAGTATGGCTTCTTGGGTGCTGTTGAAATCTATTCGTTTTTCTTCAAGATAATAAAATATTAAACTCCTTATGCTTACCCACATGATTTGTGTAGCAGGAGAGTATAACTCTTGTTCATCAAGCAATGTAATCGCTCTTTGAAGTTCTTTTTGTCTATTCACGTATTTGCTATATTTCAATACCTTTTTTTTGAACACTTCTTATAAAAGCATTTGATTCAGAATTAAAGTCAAAATCATGAATTGGGAAAAATTGAAACATGAATTTGTAATTGCTAATATATTGAATAGCTAAACTTTCAGTTTGCTTTACAAATTCAAATTTATTAGTATCATCTTTAATCACAACAACAAAATCTAACTCTTTATTAGATGAAACTAATCTTTGAAATTTTCCGATTAAAATTAGTTTCTCAAACTTGATTATTTCTTGCAAGTCACTTTTAATTTTTCGTGTTAAATCCAAAGTATCTTCGATATTCATTTTTTTAGTTTAGTTGCGGCGAACGGCTCGGGTATGAAACGTAGGGCATTTCGAAGCACTTAACTGTCCACCCGAAATGAGCTTGGTTAAGAGCCATAAACTTGCAGAAACCACTGTCCGCCCTATGTTTTATACCCATTGTTAGCCACTGTATTTTTTATTTTATTTCTCGTTCGATTAACTGCTTGTTCAAGATCATTGTCTGCCGTTGAACCATTAAAGATACTTTCTCCTTTTTGCCAAAATGAGTCAAGGTCGTAGTCCTTTTTGTCCAATATGTAAACCGACAAATACTGGTCTCTCAAGTCGACTGATAATCCTACTACTTTGTTGTTGTTGGAATAGACCAAACTGCCGCCTAAATCTTGTTCAAATGGTGGCAAGTCATTGTAATTGTGGATTATAATGAAGTTAAATTCCGTGGTTAAGAATTGGAATTTTTCAATAAGTCTGCTGAAAAGCGAATTTTCTCCATCAGGTGCTTCATATCCCTTTTGAGATAAATACATTTCATTCAGCTTTTCATAGTCAACCCACTTTTCGCCATTGATTATTGGAACATTATTAAGAAGTGTTTCCTTTCCATATTTTAAAATCGCCAATTCATAGTCTGGCGGATTGTATGGGTTAGACCTGTTGTGGTCGTCAATTCCATTGTAAAAGTCAATTTGATAAAGTGGGATACAATTTTCGTAGTCTTTATAGCTTAATTCTATTCCGCCATTTAGCTTTTTTAAATATCGATAGACAACAGTGCTATTTCGGTGTAGCACAATTTCGACTTGACGGTCAATGTCCTTGTTGGTATACTTTATAAAATAGAATTTTGGTCCGCCTGGATATTTGTCGGTCCGTGTTGTAAGTTCAAGTTGATAACCAAAATCGTCAATCAAGAATTTGTAGAGCTTTTCAATTTGTCGGATTGTATTCAAACGCTCTGCTTGAAGTCCTTTTGGCTTCTCCCTGAACAAGTCTTTTATGTTATCGAGCAGTGTCATTTTATATAGTGGCTAACAATTGTATAAAGCTATGTTTTGCTGGGGAGTTGCGTATATATCTATTATAACCCCCTAAACTAACTAAATACTTCTAAAGAAAAAACCCTTTATGGCCTTTAAAAAGGGGTTTTTAGAAAAATGATAGGTTTAATATACATTTTGCTCTAACCGTTTGGTAACCGTTTACAAACATTTAACAAACGGAAAATGCCGGAAACCTATATGTTTTCTTATACCCATGATTTACCCCCAAATAGTCAATTGCCTCTTGTAATCTCTTAACTGCTGATTTTATAGTGATTTCAACCTTGCATAAGAGAGCACAGGAAATCCTTTTTCTTGATCCGAGTTTAATTCAAAAACCCAATGCAAACCATCATTTCACTGAAATACTTTGCTTTAAACCTTCTCTCTTGTCAGTTTTTGGTCAAATGCTTTGGTTAAAACTTAAAAAATACTGCCAAAAAGGCGGAAATTTTCGGTTAAAAGGTTCGATTACCCACTTCTGAACTGGAATTTTGAAGTAAATAACTGCAATGGGTAGGTTCCGAAGTACCCCTCCCCACTTCTGAACCTCGAAAATTTGACCTTATCCAAAGACTTTTCCTGAAATTTTGTCCTATTTTCCAATTTTCACCCTGTTATTTGTCAGTTTTTGGTCGAATTTTTCAGGTTTGAGGTGAAAAATATTAGTTCTGAACCGGAAAATTCGAGTTAAAAGGTTCAAGCTTGTCAGTTTTAGGTACCCCACCCCTGTTTTAAGGTGGGTAATTGAGGTTTTAAACTCCAATGGGTAGGTTCTGAAGCACCCTACCCCACTTCCGAAGTACCCCTCTTTGGTTCCTCCGACTTCGACAGGCTCAGCCTCCAGTACCACTGGTCCACGTTTAACGTAGTGTAAATTGGACCCATAATACTGAAAGTTTCCAACTTTATTAAATAAATCCTGAATTCAATCCGGATAGAAATAGTCGGGTGGTTTCTAACGTTCTTCGACTCCTACAGCTTCGACAAGCTCAGCCTCCGGTTAACATATGAAAAAAACCGAACAGTATTGAATTGTTCGGTTTTTAGCATTTTCTGTCAATCAACCCCTAAATGGGGCACGCATTGGCATTTCTTACCAGCTTCTAGCACCACCTGGTCTTCTGCCTGGGTACCCTCCTCCTGGTCGGCCTCCTCGGTCATTGTCTGATTCTTCTTGTTTCTTGAACTTACCAATGATATAGGTAAAGGACACCATTGCATAACGGGTCATTACATTGGAGTAAACATCAGAAACGGATACATCAGAAATGGTCCTTGACACACTGTTGTTTTGTTTCAACAAGTCAAAAACATATACCTTAAGTTCTCCCTTGTTGTTTTTCAAGAAGCGATAACCTGCCTCTATGTTCCACAACCATATCGATTGGTCAAAACCTTCTGAAAGCCCACTGTAAAGCACATGACTCACATTATTGGAGATAAAGGTCTTTCCGTCATTGGGAGAATAATAGAACTGCAAATTACTCGTCTGGGTGTAATAGTTATTATCCAAAGCAGTTTGCAGACTACTGTTCACGATAGAATAACTCCCTCTGGTGGTCAAATTAAAATCCACATCCTTGCTGATATTACTGGCAAAGGTTACGCCCTGGGTAATGTCTATGCTTTCGTTGATATTGGTTTGACCATTGATGATCCCTGGGGTCCTGCTATAACTTACCCCTGGATTAAGGTTAACCTTTGTTTTCCACTTCGGAATGCTGGTACCATAGTTCATAAACAGCCGGGTACTCATTTGGCCGCTTAGGTTAACTGGAGTAGTGATCTGTCCACCTCTGCTTAGCAATACCTCATTGTTGATCAGTGTATCCTGAGGCGCCACAAATGTGCTTGTACCTATGTAATCGTTGGTAAAGGAGCCCAATAAAAACATGAAGAAAGTTTTATTGGTTTCCATGTCGAACTTCGAAATATTGGCAAAAATACTGTTATTATAACTTTGACCCAGCGTTGGGTTACCGATGGACAAGTTCAATGGATTGGTGTTATCAATTACGTTTTGCAACTGGTTCACACTAGGCTCATCCGTTCTGGTCCTGTACCTGAACCTGAAGCGGGTGCCAGATTCATTTCGGTAGTTCATGGTCACTGTTGGTAGGATGTTCCTAAAATCTCTGTTAAAAACCCCTTCTGTAGGATACACACTTTCATTGTTGAGTTTTGCGTACTGATAGTCAAGGTTCATGTTGATGTTCAGCCCCTCGTTATTGTAACGATAACCCAAGCCTGTTTTCTGGGTAAGGAATTTGTTGTCAAATTCATTACTCAAAGCGGTATCCAATACCATGATGCCTTGCTCATTGGCCAGCTGAAAAGTCTTCTGGTCAGCAGCACTTTTGTTGTTTCCAACCTGATAGGAAGCTGTTGCTACCGATCTTTCACTGATAGGCTCAGTATAGGTAATGTTGGCCCTATAGTTAAATCCATCAGACAAGGCATTGGTTTGCTGCACAAGGGTGTCGAATGAATTTCTTACATAATCCTTGTTGGCAGATATCAAATCTGTAAGCTGATCTCTTTTGTTCCAGGAAGTACTTAGGTCCGTGGAGATGGTCCTGCCTTTTTTATCGAATTTGTACCTGTAAGTCAGGTTATTTGAAATGGAATAGCCATTGGTATTCATCCCTGTTTCGTTTCGTGTATCACTCAAACTGTCCAGGTTTTGATCCAGGTTTAAACCTTGAAGATTAGAAAAACTGCTGTTGTCCTGGAAATTAATACTTGGGCTGATGATCAACGCATTCTTTTCATTGATATCGTATTCAATTCTTGCGTTTGCCCTATGGTTGTTATTGGTAATATTGCTGATTTGACTTTCCTGATAGACCTGGCTATTGTCTTCGGAAATAACTGTTTGCCTGTTGGTATTGTCTATAATTGCATTTTCGGTAGCATTGTAAAAGTAACTTCCGGTAACATTGATTTTATCACCCCATTTGTCACTGTAATTAATTCCCAGTGAATTGGTAGTAACGATCCCATTGTTTTGAGACACACCAAAATTACCTCCACCACCTTGACCGCCTCTTCTTCGGCCACCACCTAAACCTCCACTCACTCCCAGCATATCGTCTGAGGAGAAATTTTGTTGGTTGACATTGTTGGCCATGCCTATTATGGAAACCCTACGTGCTCCATTGAAGAAGTTTATATTTCCTCCTACTGAATACCTGTCATCTGTACCATAACCCCCATAGACTCTTCCAAAGTAGCTGTTACGCATGTTTCCTTTGGTGATAATGTTGATGGTTTTGGCATAGTTGCCATCGTCCAGACCAGTCAACCTGGATTGGTCAGATTTTTGATCCAATACTTCTACACTGGAAATAGCATCCGCTGGTAAATTCTTTAGGGCAATGGAAGGATCACTTCCAAAAAACTCCCTACCATCGACCAATATTTTTTGGACATCCTCTCCCTGGGCTTGAACCTTTCCATTTTCAATGGTCACGCCGGGAAGTTTGCCTATAAGGTCTTCGGCCATTGCATTTTCCTTTGTTTTAAAGGCATTGGCATTGAACACAGCCGTGTCTCCCCTCATTTCTCCTACAACATTTTCGCCTTCGATAGTCACTTCACCGAGCAATTGACTGTCTTCGCCTATAGCGATTTCACCAAGATCCAATGGCATTCCGCGACGAAATTCCTTGGTGACTTTTTCGAATCCGATATAAGTGATTTCCAGTTTAAAAACGGGAAGCCGGGGATAGGCAATAGAAAAACTTCCATTTGCCCCTGTGGTGGTATTGCTGATAAGCGAATCCTGTTGATTCTTCAGCAATATATTCGCCCCAATCATGGGTTCCTTGCTGGTTTTATCGACTATGGTTCCTCGAATCATCGGTGGACCATCCTGCCGGTTTTGTTGCGCCAAAAGTGGGGTAAGTGCCAGACTTAGGGCAAAGAAGGTAAGAAAAGTAAAAATCCTCATATTGTATCCTGTTTAAACATGTGCGTTAGACCATGCCTTTTAGCAAAGGTTTAATGGGTCTTGCAAAAATGTTTAAAAGGAAATTTCACCTATCCAACGGTAAATTTAAGGGATTAATAGCACCAGCCCTCCAAGGGTTTTAAACCCTTGGAGGGCTATACAGGTTTAAACCTCTAAAGAAACAATCTCATTGTAATTGATCCCCATATGGCTATTGTTATAGACCGCTTTCCCGTCTTTGACAACAATCACTTGTGGAGAAGCATGCGTTACACCAAATTCATCTGCAATGGCGCTTGACAATGCCCTATTGGCCAAAAGATCGAGATAATAAGGGGTAAATTTATCACTATCGGCAGCTTTCCAGTTTCTCTGCACCCTGTTCCAGGCCATTCCACTTATAGAACAACTTGTGGAGTGTTTAAAAATAACCACCGGTTTTTCATTGCTCTCTTCTTTGATTTTATTCAGCTGAGCAACGTCCTCTAATTTTATCCAACTCATAATTTTTTATCGACTTATATTGAAACCAATAACCCAAATCCAAGGCTTTAAAGTTCAAAGGCCCGCTATTTTTTTTGATTTCTGCTATATTTCCCTTACCTCTGCATTAAAATCCTTTTGCTTCACCTCTAGTCTTTCCATTAAGACGTTATAGTCAACATGCCAAGATATTCACCCTTTATAGTATTCCTCTTATTCGCAGCTTTCACAAGTTGTAGCAGTCTCAAGTTAAATGGACCAGAGGCGCAAGCCCCTCCACCAGCACTGCCCAAAGCAGAAATGGCCATACACCTTGGTCTCGAGATACCTTTGTCCTATTTGCAAGGGAAAATAAATGAGAGTCTCAACGAAAAGTTATTCATAGAGGAAGGACTGGATCTGGGCAATGGCCTATTTGCGGATGTAGATTTACAAAAAAACGGCATGCTAAGCCTTGCGGCTACGGATGAGGGAAAACTGCTGGTTGGCTTACCCGTGTTTTTGGATGGCAAAGTAAGGCTGGAGAAAAGGATTTTTGGACAGAAAATCTCCTCAGCAATCCCTTTTCAGGAAAACATTTCCCCGCAGATAAGTTTCATCCCACAAATCAATAGTGACTACAGTTTCGGAATAGAAGAACTGGATATCCTTTCCTGGGGGAAAACCCTAAAGTATGATTTACTAGGTTTTAACATTGACTTCGAACCTCTGGTGAAGAAGAAAATGATAGGCCTAATGGAAGACCAGTTGTTGACTGGCGCTTTAAAATCGGTGGACATTAAAAGTATCGCCAATGATTTCTGGTCTACTTTTGGCAAGCCAAGGTATTTGGACAATGGCCTTTCAGCAAGCTATTTGTTTAGCCATCCGGAAAAAATAGCCATTCAGGAGGAATTTACTAAGGACCAAAAGCTTATGCTGAACATAGGACTGGAAGGGGAAATACTACGGCAAACAGACCGTCCACTGGCCACACAATTGGCTTCACTTCCACCAGTTACACATGAGAATGTGGAAGGAAATGATTTCAGCTTAACCTTACCCATTTACGTTGGTTTTGAGGAAATGGCCGCTTACCTTGAAAAGCAACTTAAAGACAGCCTGATCAAAGTAGACAAGCAAACAATGCTGCTGCCGCAGAAATTTAGCCTGCGCCATTTTGGAGAAAGGACGATGATAACGATGGAATTTATCGGAAAAAGAGCTGGCAAAAAAGATTTAAATGGCACTTTTTACCTGGCAGGAAAGCCAGTATATGATGCGCAATCACAAGCCATCGTACTTGACGATGTGGACTTTAAACTCGTCACAAAAAGTTTCCTGGCAAATACCACAAATTGGATGAAGCGGAGAAAAATATTGAAGGCCATTCAGAAAAAGGCCGTATTTCCAGTGGGTGACCAATTGGAGAAAGCAAGGGCTACACTGTTCAAGGAAAGTCAGGTGGATTTAAGCTTGTTTGCCATTTCCTTACAATCTCCCGAAATCTTTATTGATGGCATTTACCCCTCCACCACCGGACTGGACATTTATGTACGTACAGCGGCAGGAGTGAATGTACAATGGAATCCTTAATACAGCTATTAGGCCATAAGATCGCCGAAAGTTTTTATTCCTTTTCTCTCTGCAATTTTCAAAAGCTTTAATAAGAGTTGCGCCGTCAATAAGGCATCTCCAGCTGCCGTATGCCGGTCATCCAGTTGGATTTTGTACCGTTCACAAAGTTTGTCCAGGGAATAATCCTGAGCAGCGATGGTATGCGGATCATGGTATTTCCCATTTTCCAGTCTGACAGCCAATTCATACGTATCCAGGCAAGGTTGCTTGATTTTTTTCAAGCCCAGGGTTTTCCCCAGTTTTTCCAGCATGGCAAGATCAAAACCCAAATGATGTCCCACCAGGATTTTATTGGAAGCATCCTCAAGAAAACTCCTAATCAATTGTTCTCTACTGATATATGGCCTAACCTGAATCAATCCATGGACTTTTACCGCTTCTTTGCTACGTTTTTTGGGACGCATATAAAACTCTTTCGAATCAGAGATTTTCATCCTGCTATTCCTGACATGCACTGCACCATAAGAAAGCACGTAGTCTTTTCTAACATCCAAACCGGTGGTTTCTGTATCCAAAACCAAAAAGTCCAATTCCCGGATTGGTTTTGCTTTCGAAGTCTTTTTTAATAAAGTCTGTTCGTAAGCCTTGATGTAGCTGGGCGTAGGTAACGTATGTAGTCCAAAAATTGATTTCCAGTCCATATCATTTACCAAAATAATCCAGTTGAAACCTCACCCTTAAAATCTTTTGGATTTCATCAATGGGGAAAAATGCATTTTTAAGTAGCTGGCGTTGGAGTTTCCCAAGAGAGTCGGGTTGAATAAACCTCCCTGAGCTGGAAGCAGAAAGACCTTCCAAGGCCCTAATCCTCATAAATATCTCATAAGCCTTACCCGCATCCTTGTAAAGCTCCGCCTGATTGGGCTCAAGTTCAGCTAGTTTTTCATACCGTTTGAAAGTATTGTTGACACCTACCACCTGATGATTGAGCACTAGCACCCTTGCTGCATCAGCCAATGGCATCATGGCCCTTAGTTTAATGTCAAATTTTTCGGCATGCTCCCCTGATTTTTCAACCATAAAATTTCTAAAAAACCCTAGTGGTGGGGGATTCAGCAAAGCATTTTTAGCAAAGAAATTAAGGAAAATTCGCTCTTTACCAATTTCTTTATACACATGCTCGGTCAGCGCCTCTGCCAAGGGAACTTTGCCTGCAATGGCTCTGAAATCAAAGAAAATGGAGGCCATTAAAAGTGATTGCTGGTCAGGTTTACTGATCCAATGACTGAAATAACGCTTCCATTGTGACAATGGCTGACACCATTCAGGATTATTGGCCATCATCTCTGCGGGGCAGGAGTGAAAACCGCAGGCAAATAAAATATCCATAATGTCCCTGGCCATAAGGTGCATAAATCTTCTGGTCTTTTCTTCCAGCTCGGCAGGCACATCTTCATAGACGATGGCGTTGTCCAGGTCAGTTCTTAACAACTGCTCTCCCCGGCCTTCTGATCCTAGACCTAAGAAGCAAAATGGCGTTTCACACACTTCCGGAAAGTCTTCCGAATGCCTTGATTTTGCAATAAGTATGGCCCGCTGAATAATGGTGTCGTTGATCTCTGTAATGATCCCTGCAATAAAATCAATGGCCAACTCATTTTCCAGAAAGTAGATCAACATTCCTTCAGCCTGATTTCTCAATTTAGCGATCTCATGTACGTCAGTACTGTCCTGTAATGCTTTGATGAGTACTGCCGGACTGTTCCCCTGGGAAAGTAAAATGTCATGGTCAGAAATAATCCCTATCAACTTGGATTGATCGCTCCCATCCTCGGTAAATACAAGGTGATGCAACCTGTTTTTCACCATGTTAAGGTAGATCTGAGAAAATTCAAGGTCTTTTTTTGCCGTGATGACCGGATGACTCATGATATGTTCTACAAGCGTATCATAGGGCAGGCCTTTGGCTATCAATCGATTTCTCAGGTCTTTGTCTGTAATGATCCCCTGTGGGTGATTGTTGTCATCCACGATGATGATAGAGCCTACTTTATCAGCACTCATTTTCGTCACCGCTTTGGAGACGCTGTCTCCGATGCGACATTGGACAACGGGATGGGAATAACTGATAGAGGCCTGACCCGGAAAAAGCAAAAGGCCATTTTGGTGGGAATTACTCCCCAGGAGGGAACGTACTTTCTGGGTTTGAGAAAGGTCTGAACGCACCACTACCTGACCGGAGGCGAATCCTGAAGCAAAATACAAACTTACCTGGCTGTTTTCCTTTAGAATCTTATCAAAAACCCCAACCGGTACAGCCATAATAAGGCTATTTTCATTGGCTTTGGCACTGAGAATATAAGGCCGTTTCCCCAACAAAGCCAGCACTCCAAAGACATCTCCTTCATCACAAAATTCTATGGTCTGCTCCGCGCCATCAATGAAATCAGTCAGTTTGACTGCTCCTTCTTTGACCACGAAAAAATAATTTTTGGCAGGTTCTCCTTTTTGAAACAGAAACTCATCTTTTTCAAAATAAATGAGGTCTACCTCCTTCGCTACTTGAGTGAGTAGTTCGGAAGACAAAAAACTGAAGGGAGGAAATTTTTTCAGGAAATCAATAACCCTATTAACGATGACATTGCTCATATGGGAATTGGGTCTGGGGAAGGTAAATGTAAGGTATGGAAACCCATACCTTACACTTTGTTATGATTCACGGGAAAGGAAATATTCTATTCTTTTCTCCCGGCTATGATCTTATCTACGATCTCTGGATCCAGTAAAGTGGAAGTATCACCCAAATTATCCATGCTGCCTTCGGCAATCTTTCTTAGGATTCTTCTCATTATTTTACCAGAACGTGTTTTAGGTAGTCCCGGCACAATCTGAATCTTATCAGGTTTTGCAATCGGACCGATCATATTGGTAACAGATGCCTTGATCTCATTGATAAGATTTGCTTCCGTTCTATTGGACATGTCACAGATGACATAAGCATAGATCCCCTGTCCTTTTACTGTGTGTGGATAACCTACTACGGCAGATTCCACTACCAATGGATGTTCGTTGATGGCATTTTCTACTTCGGCCGTTCCCATTCTATGTCCGGAAACGTTGATGACATCATCTACACGTCCTAAAATACGGTAATATCCGTCATGGTCTCTTTTTACGCCATCACCTGTAAAGTACATGCCTTTATAGGCAGCAAAATAGGTTTGTTTACATCTGTCATGGTCTCCATAAGTGGTACGGATCATTCCAGGCCAAGGAAATTTGATACAAAGGTTGCCCTCCACAGAGTTGCCTTTAAGCTCTTTTCCTTCTGGATCCATTATGGCCAATTGTACACCAGGCAATGGAAGCGTGGCGAATGCCGGCTTGTTAGGGGTAATTCCCGCCAAAGGCGAAACCATAATTCCACCAGTTTCGGTTTGCCACCAGGTATCTACTATTGGGCATCTTGTCTTGCCAATATGGGTATGGTACCAGTGCCATGCCTCTTCATTGATAGGCTCACCTACTGACCCCAAAACTTTAAGCGAATCAAGCTTATACGGTGCGATAGGCTCAGTACCATGTACCTGCAATGCACGAATGGCTGTTGGGGCAGTATAAAATTGATTGACTTTATACTTGTCTACAATTTCCCAGAACCTTCCTGGATTTGGATAGGTAGGAACACCTTCAAACATAATGGTGGTAGCACCTGTCAATAAAGGACCATACACGATATAAGAATGTCCTGTAATCCAACCAACGTCAGCAGTACACCAGTAAACATCTCCAGGAGTATATTGAAAGACGTTCTCAAAGGTATATTTGGAGTAAACCATATAGCCACCACAAGTATGGACCACACCTTTAGGTTTTCCTGTGGACCCTGAGGTATATAGAATGAATAGTTCATCCTCACTGTCCATTTCCATGGCTTCATGGCTGGTGCTTTTTCCTTCAATGGCTTCATGCCACCAAAAGTCCCTTCCCTCTTTCATGGTTACTTCCTGACCAGTCCTTTGAAAAACGATCATCGTTTCGACCAGGTCTGTACTTTCGAGGGCCTCATCTACTACTGCTTTTACAGGGATTTTTTTCTTGCCTCTGAAATTTCCATCTGAGGTAAGTACTACCTTGGCTTTACAATCTTCAATTCTATCTGCCAATGCATTACTAGAGAATCCAGCAAATACAACAGAGTGAACCGCTCCCACACGAGCACAGGCAAGCATTGCGATAGCTGCCTCTGGGACCATCGGCATATAAATGATGACTTTATCCCCTTTTCCTACGCCTTTTTCTACCAAGACATTTGAAAAACGACATACTTCTTCGTACAATTCCTTGTAGGAAAGTATCCTGTTCGGATCTCCGGGCTCATTGGGTTCCCATATAATGGCGGGCTTGTCTCCCATGGTGTAGAGATGCCTTTCTAAGATGTTTTCGGTAATGTTAAGCTTACCGTTCAAAAACCACTTGACATCAGGTCCTTCAAAATCCCACTCCAGGGTCTTGTCCCAGCGTTTTTTCCAATGAAAAGAATCTGCAATTCTAGCCCAGAAATTTTCTGGATCTGCAACACTTTTTTGGTATTCGTGGAAATAACCGCTTAGCGTATGAATTCTATCGCTCATATTATCGATATTTTAGGTTGTATTAAACGTAAAGTTAATTAAACATGCAAAGGATTTAATGTTTCATAAACCCTTTGCATTCATTGATTTAATGCTCGTGGGCCTCGCCTGCTCCTCTAGGGATTCTGATTTCTTGAATCATTGCCTGCACATCAGCAGGTGGTGCTGGTGTAAGTTTGGAAACAACATAGCAGACAACAAAATTGATAACCATACCTATGGTACCAATTCCTTCAGGGGAAATGCCAAACAACCAATTGTCCAAAGAATTGGATTCAGGCGAAATAAATTTGAAATAAGTTATGTAGGCCAAAGTAAATACCAGCCCGGAAATCATTCCGGAAATGGCACCTTCTTTATTCATTCGAGTAGAGAATATACCCATAATAATTACAGGAAAAAAGGAGGCTGCTGCCAGACCAAAGGCGAAAGCAACTACCTCTGCTACAAATCCCGGCGGGTTGATACCAAAGTACCCTGCAATGATCACTGCAAATGCTGCAGAAACCCTTGCGATGATTAGTTCTGTTTTTTCTGTCATCGAAGGCACAAAAGTTCGGAACAAATCCCTGGAAACCGATGTGGAAATCACCAATAAAAGTCCTGCAGCAGTGGATAAAGCCGCAGCCATACCTCCGGCGGCTACAAGTCCTACCACCCAATTGGGCAATTTGGCAATCTCAGGAGCTGCTAAAACCATGATGTCCTTGTCAATTCTAAGCTCATTGGTTTCAGGGTTGGGCGTATATTGTACGATTCCATCCTTGTTAATGTCTTCAACGACTATAAGATTGGTTTTCTCCCAGTTTTCTACCCAAACAGGCAATTCATCTACTGATTTGTCTGCAACAGTATCTATGGCATTGTATATTCCAAAAGCAGCAATGGCTGGAGCAGTGGTGTACAAGATGGCAATAAATATCAGGGCATAACCAGCAGAAAGCCTTGCGTCTTTAACCCTAGGGACAGTGAAAAACCGCACAATAACGTGTGGCAATCCTGCAGTCCCCACCATTAATGCCAAGGTGATGGCAAAAATATCCGTCATTGACTTTCTTCCAGAGGTGTATTCCTGAAATCCCATGTCCAATAAAATCCCATCCAATTTATCCAATAGATAGCTTCCATCCTGTACGGTTCCACCTAAACCTAATTGAGGAATAGGGTTTCCAGTCAACTGGATAGAAATAAATATTGCAGGTACCATAAAGGCGAAAATCAGCACACAATATTGGGCTACTTGCGTATAGGTGATCCCTTTCATACCACCCAATACCGCATAGAAAAACACAATCGTCATTCCTATTAGCACTCCTGTTTCAATATCCACTTCCAGGTACCTAGAGAAAACGATACCGACACCACGCATTTGACCTGCCACGTAAGTGAAGGAAATAAAGAGGGCGCAAAATACAGCTACTACACGTGCTTTGTTACTGTAATACCGGTCTCCAACGAAATCAGGAACAGTGAATTTACCGAATTTACGAAGGTAAGGGGCCAATAAAAGGGCCAAAAGCACATATCCACCGGTCCAACCCATAAGGTAAACCGAGCCATCATAGCCAGAAAAAGCAATTATTCCGGCCATGGAAATAAAAGAAGCGGCTGACATCCAATCAGCAGCGGTAGCCATACCGTTGGCTAGCGGAGAAACGCCCCCGCCTGCCGTATAAAATTCTTTAGTTGATCCAGCTCTTGTGTATATGGCGATACCGATATACAAGGCGAAGGACAGACCTACTAGGATGTAGGTCCAGGTTAAAATTTCCATAGAAAGGTGATTATTTTAAAGGGTTATTTTTCGTTGACATCAAATTCTTCATCAAGCTTGTTCATCCGATATACGTAAACGAAAATCAATATTACGAATGAAAATATGGAGCCTTGCTGTGCAAACCAGAAGCCCAATTTGTACCCTCCAATTTTAATGGCATTGAGGGGCTCTACAAGCAAAATTCCAAAGCCAAAAGAGACAATAAACCAAACCGCCAGAAGAATCAATAAGGTTCTAATATTGCGCTTCCAGTATTGTTGCATTTTTTGTTTATGGTTATCCATATAATAATATGTTTGAGTTTATTGGTTAAAATAATCCTGAAATTATTTAAAAATTCCGTAACTATCAGCAAGATTTCGTTAATCTACCAAAAATAAGACAGTTTCGGTTTGAGCCGTAGATGATTGGTTTGGCTAAAATAGCTAAAATGGGCTAAAATTATAATTAAACCTTTTCAATTAAGTATTTGTCAATACATTCTATGGCCGATTTTAAGCGGTTTTCCTCCGTACCGGAAATTTTTTTCCATGGCACTCCCGAAGCTTTCATCTCATTTTCATAAACCTGCATAAAATATTTACGCATGGCCGGATCTGCATGCTCTCGCTGGGGATCCTCCGTCCAGGGAATGTCTATTTCAGTGAGTAGGTACATTGAATATTCCCGGGTTTGAATTTGCTGTTTTATCCATTCATTCGTTTGATTGAACTTGTGCTCGCTCCACACTTTAATGACCCGAAGATCTGTATCACAAAACAGTTTATCAACAGCCCTTTTCGCTCCTTCATCTTCCAATTTCACCTGCCCCCGGGCGATGGCCTCTAAATCTTCATAAATATAAGGCCGATCCAATTGCTCAATGTATTCCCTGGCATATTCCGGCACCCAAGGGGCGTCAAAATGCGCCGCCAATTGCCGGCTTAAGGTACTCTTGCCTGTTGATTCTGGCCCAATGATCACGATCTTATGCATTGTCTTTCGCATAATTTTTGGCAGCTTTGATCCAGGCGATTAGTCCAATGATAGCCAAAACAGTGAAAACGAAGAACTGAAAAGAGGTAAGCACCAATCCCTTATAAAAATAGAGCGGAATGGAAACCAAATCTGTAACAATCCAGGCAATCCAATTTTCCACTTTCTTTTTTGCCATCAGCCACATTCCTACAAATGCAGAGGAAGTGGTAAATGAATCCCAATAGGGAACGTCACTGTCTGTAAAGCTAATCAAAACATAATACAAAGCCAGATAGGAGAAAAACCATAGTGCCAGAGATTGAAGAATCCCAGCTTTACTTAACCAGGTGATCGGAACAGTCACTTTCCCAGGCTTAGGATTGGACCAGATGTACCATCCATAGATGGACATGGAAAAATAATAGGCATTGATGCCCATATCCGCATACAATTTGACCTGCAGGCAAATCCAGACATAAATCAATGTACTGACGATCCCCGTTGGAAACACCAATATATTTTCCTTTATGGAATAGTAGACTGAGCCAAGGCCGAAAACAACAGCTATGCCTTCTAACCAGCTCATCGCTGCGATTCCACTTTCTATACCTTCTATTATATATTGCCAGTCCACGGGCCGAAATTGCGATATATTTTTAACAAAAAAAAAATCAGCACCGAAGTTTAGTCTAAAACTCCAGTGCTGATCTCGTTAGCAAATAATATGTTTATTAACCTATATTTTTCTTTTTCATCTGATCTACTATGTATTCAGAAGTACGGATAGAAAGGGCCAAAATGGTCCATGTTGGATTTTTATCCGCCTGAGAAACAAATGGTCCTGCATCAACTACAAACAGATTATCACATTCATGCGCCTGAGAATATTTGTTTAGAACAGAAGTTTTTGGATCATTTCCCATTCTGGTAGTACCTACCTCATGTATGATTCGCCCTGGAGCCTCTAAACCATATTTGGTGTCTGCTCCTGGCTTTTTGCCCATTACTTTGGCACCCATGGAATCAAACATTTCTTCAAAGGTTTCCTGCATGTGTTTGGCTTGTTTCACCTCATGTTCGGTCCAGTTGTAGTTGAATCGAAGCACAGGAATACCAAATTTATCCACTACAGTAGGGTCAATTTCACAGTAATTGTCATACTGAGGAACAGATTCTCCTCTACCTGCAATGCCTACAGTGGCACCATAAATATTTCTAATGTCTCTTTTTAGTCCTTCTCCATAACCACCGTTTGGCCTTGGTTTGCCAAATTCATCCTGCATGTATTTTCGCATGGACTCCATTCCAAAACCAAAACCATAATTTGGTTGACGCATACCTCCTCCAAATTCAAGGTGATATCCCCTAGGGAAATCCAGTTTTTTGTTGTCCAACCACCAAGGGGTGTAAACGTGCAAGGAACCTACGCCGTCTTCATTGTATTTGTCTCTTGCTATAAAGTCTGTCATTAATGCTGACCTGCTCGCTCCAGTAGAGTCATGCAGGTACCTGCCTAGGGTTCCGCTACTGTTAGACAATCCATTAGGATGTTTGGTAGAGGATGAATTCATCATGATCCTTGCTGTTTCACCCGCAGAAGCACCCAATACAACAACCCTTGCATTCAGTTTGTATTCCTGCATGTCCACCTTGCTCACATAAGAAACACCAGTAGCTTCTCCTTTGTCATTGGTGGTAACTTTACGCACCATTGCATAGGTATACAGATCTACATTTCCTTTTTTGATCGCAGGTTTCACCAATACCGTTCCTGCAGAGAAATCGCCATAAACCTGGCAACCTCTGTTACACTGGGCACAGAAAAAACAAGCGCCTCTTTCGTTATTAACCGGACGGGTTAAAACAGAAACCCTGGAAGGCAATACTGGTAGGTTGATTTTCTTTCCTGCCTTGGTAAAGGCCGCTTCGTGCAATCTTGGCTTTGGCGGAGGAAGAAAGTTTCCATCAGGCTCATTTCTAATGCCTTCTTTGGAACCGAAGACACCTATCATTTTATCTACTCTATCATAGAAAGGTTTTACGTCATCATAGCCAATCGGCCAATCATCCCCTAAACCATCAATACTTCTTCTTTTAAAATCATCAGGGCCAAATCGTAGTGAGATCCTTCCCCAGTGATTGGTTCTTCCTCCAACCATTCTGGAACGAAACCAGTCAAATTCAGTTCCGTCTTTTCGGGTGTAAGGTTCTCCATCTATTTCCCATCCACCATAGGCAGCATCAAAATCGCCAAAAGCACGCACAGTATTGGCGCCTCTTCTTGGAGATTCCCAAGGAAATCGCAATTGGGTCCTGTACTCTTCCTTTGCAGGATCAAAGTCACTTCCCGCTTCAACTACTGCTACGCTTAAACCGGCTTCGGATAGAATTTTACTTGCCATTCCACCGCCGGCGCCTGATCCTACAATTATCACATCGTAGGTATCCATGGATGATTTTATTTCAAGGCTCATTGATATATTTTTTGAGTTTATTTTTAATTCAATCCCCAAAATAGGGGTTTAAAGCTGATTTTTCATCATTACCAAAATCAGCCATGTGCCGATTTCACAGTTTTTTCACACCAAGTCAAAATATAATTTGACCATTTACATCTATCCCAATTATATTACCGATACAACGGCGTTTTTTTAACAAATACCAATGAATATTTTTATCATTAATTTCATTTAAAAGGCTGCTTAAATTCACATTCATTTAATGCAACTTGCAATTGAGGTTTTTAGATGTTAAAATTTTATATTGCCCAAACATTTACTATCCTTATACTTTGAATTGAATAGAAAGTACTACCCTTGCCGGGTTAAGCACTTTTTTGTATTATTAATATAACCCAAAAAATGGAGAAAAAGGAAAGAAGAAGCCAAGGCTGGTTCGGAAAAACTGGCAAGGATGGTCTTATTTATAGGTCGTGGTTTAGGAAGCAGGGCATCCCTACACATGAACTAACTGGTGACAAACCAATCATTGGAATTTGCAACACCTGGTCTGAATTAACCCCATGTAATTCTCACTTTAGGGAATTGGCAGAATTCGTGAAAAAAGGCATTCTAGAAGCAGGTGGTTATCCTGTAGAATTTCCGGTAATGTCACTTGGGGAAACTGTGATGAAACCCACGGCCATGCTCTATAGAAATCTGGCAAGCATGGATACGGAAGAGTCCATTCGTGCCAACCCGCTGGATGGTGTAGTATTGCTCTGTGGCTGTGACAAAACCACTCCCTCCCTTGTAATGGGAGCGGCAAGTGTAAACTTACCCACCATTGTCGTTTCGGGTGGCCCAATGCTCACAGGTAGGTACAGAGGTGGTGAAATAAGCACCAGTGACATTTGGCGCTTTAGCGAAGACTCCAGATCAGGAAAAATCAACCAAGCAGAACTGTACATTGCTGAATCCGGGCTTTGCCGAAGTGATGGACATTGTGGCGTAATGGGTACAGCTTCTACGATGGCTTGTATGGTAGAATCCCTCGGTTTGTCACTTCCCGGAAATGCAGCCATTCCTGCCCCTGATACTGGCAGAAAGATAATGGCCCACATGTCAGGAATGGAAATCGTGAAAATGGTTGAGAATGACCTGAAGCTATCTGACATCCTTACCAGAGAGGCTTTTGAAAATGCCATCATGGTCAATGCTGCTATAGGCGGTTCCACCAATTTTGTTATTCACCTCCTGGCCATTGCTGGGAGAATAGGAATCGATCTTGACTTATCCGATTTTGATAAATATTCTGCCAATATCCCACTTTTGGCCAATCTTCAGCCATCAGGAAAATACTTTATGGAGGATTTTTATTATGCAGGTGGTCTGCCTCCAATTATCCGTCAGTTAAGAGATCGGCTACACAATGAAGCCATGACTGTGACCGGTTTGAGTATAGGCAAGAACAATGAAAAATTTGAAAACTACAATCCTGAAGTAATTGCTTCAATAGATGCTCCTTTCAATCCCTTGTCCGGAATAGTGGTTTTACAAGGAAACCTATGCGAAACAGGCGCTATTATCAAACCCTCCGCAGCAAGTCCTGAATTATTGAAACATACAGGAAAAGCGGTGGTTTTTGAAGACATCGATGATTACAAAAATAAAATTGATGACCCTGATCTGGATATAGATGAAAACTCCATCATGGTACTTAAAAATGTAGGGCCAAAAGGCTACCCCGGAATGCCAGAAGTAGGCAATATGGGCCTCCCTACCAAAGTATTGGCCAAAGGCATCAAGGACATGGTCAGGATTTCTGATGGCAGAATGAGCGGTACTGGTTTTGGTACAGTGATCTTACATGCCACCCCGGAAGCAGCAGAAGGCGGAAATTTTGCCGTCGTTCAAACTGGAGATCAAATTGAACTAGATGTAGAAGCCAGAAAGCTGAACTTATTGGTATCAGACGAAGAGCTGACCAAAAGAAAAGCAGCCTGGAAAAAACCTCCTACCTTGACAGAAAGAGGTTATGTAAGCCTTTATGTGAAGACCGTTGAACAAGCCAATTTAGGAGCCGATCTGGATTTCCTTAAAGGCAATTCAGGAAGTGAAGTCACCAAAGACTCTCATTAATCCATTCCCATTATTACCGGAAAGCAATGCTGTTTTCCGGTAATCTTTAAACTTTACTAAACCCAATGAATAATACCAACACGGAAGCTGCTCCAGTAGCCTTAGTTACAGGAGCGGGTGTAGGAATAGGCTTTGAAATTGTTTTTTTGCTGGCTTCCAAGGGTTATAAGGTCATGTTGAATGACCTGGATGAAGCCGTCACCACCAAAGCCTGTGAAAAGATAAACGCCACTTTCCCCCATACCTGTAAAGGAATTTCCGGAGATGTTTCGGACATCCGTTTTATTGAACAAATGGTGCAGCACACAGTCGAAGCATTTGGTGCAGTAAACGTGGCCGTGGCCAATGCAGGCATCACTGTTTTTGGCGATTTCCTCACCTACAAGGAAGCGGATTTCCATAAAGTAATGCAACTGAATCTGGCAGGTAGCTTTTTTCTTGCCCAGCAGGTATCCCTGCAAATGATCAAACAGCAGACAGGAGGCAGTCTGCTTTTTATGTCTTCAGTCACCGGCCATCAGGCCCACAAAAACCTGGCAGCCTACGGCATGAGCAAAGCCGCCTTAGAAATGCTCGCCAAAACCCTGGTCGTAGAACTTTCCCCTTATAAAATCAATGTAAACGCAGTGGCTCCTGGCGCCACCATGACCGAACGTACCGCTTCGGAAGAAGGCTATGAAAAAACCTGGTCAGAAATAACCCCCATGGGTAGGCCTGCCTATCCCAAAGACATTGCCGAGGCCGTAGCCTTCCTGGTCTCCCCAGCCGCAAGGCACATCACAGGCCAGAGTTTGGTAATCGACGGCGGATGGACTTCTACCAGTCCCTCGCCTTATCGTTAAGAAGACCTATAAGGTTTTTAAAACCTTATAGGTTTATTAAAATGTAACAACTATGAAAGGGCTAGTAAAATTTGAACCGAGTAGCTACTATCATGTAATAAACCATGCGGTAGGTAGCGAAAACCTTTTCAGATGTGATGAAAACTACCGGTATTTTCTAAGAAAATATGCGCAGTACATGCCTTCGGTGTGCAGTACCTTCTGCTATTGCCTTATGCCCAATCACATTCATTTTTTAATCAGAACGATCGATGAAGAAGCTGCTCTAAAACATCCAAAATTCAAGAATGAATATCATAAGTTGGTCATGCAGGAATTGAGCAATCTATTAAATGCCTATGCAAAAGCATACAATAAAAAATACGAACGTAAAGGTGCGCTTTGGATAGACTATACGAAGCGATAAAACCCGAAATATGCAATAGACAATCTATTACGTGCTGAAATCGCTTTAAAATCAGCCACTTCGTTGCTGTTTTCAATTTCACCATAGCGGTGCTATGCTAAAATCTCCAAACAGCCTGATTTTCTTGCGATTGCAACACTCATCACGAATTCTATTACATAATCCGGGTTAAAAATTGAATCAGACAGTTACCTTACTTCGGTCATTAATTACATTCACCAAAACCCTGTAAAACATAGATTTACAAAAGACATACTTGATTGGAGTTACAGTTCTTACTGGTCTCATCTTTCAGAAAAGCCTTCATTGCTCGCAAGAAAGGAAGTAATAAGTTGGTTTGGGGGAGCAAAAGAGTATGCTAATTTTCATACCACCAACACTCCGGGCCTACTCGAAGAATGTGAATATTAAATTAATTAGTCTAAAATAATGAATGCACAAATTTTCTAACACTCAAAAAGAGGAAAGCCGAAATGAAAATCCGGATTGTAGAAGCAAAGTACCAATGGGAAATTTGTCAGCACAATAACCAAATACTCTGACATCTAGGGCAGCTTGGTCTACCACTTCGACGGGATCAAAATCAACCTTAATGAATTTTTGTATGGATTTGACCATCTGTATTAGAACGTTATTTTGACACTTAACGTTAAAAATACGGTTTCTATAATAGATTTCTTGTTCGTAATTCTTACTTTAAGGAAAAATAAAGACCCCGAAGACCTTATCTACGTAATAATAAAAATATGACCTATAAAAAAAATTGGGGCCTCTTACTCGGAGAAAAAAGATTCCGAGAAAAATCAACTACTATTGAAAGTGATGGTCGAAATACTTTTGAGAATGATTATGGTCGCCTTATTTCTAGTGCGCCAATTAGAAGATTACAAGATAAAACACAGGTCTTTCCACTAGAGGAAAGCGATTATATCAGAACAAGATTAACTCATTCGTTAGAAGTTTCATATTTAGGAAGTTCTATAGGACAGAGTATAGAAAACTTATTATTGGAAAAAGGAGAACTTGATAATGAATTAAAAGGATATTTAAGTTCCCTTTTAAGGGTTGCTGGTCTCGTTCACGATTTAGGTAATCCGCCATTTGGGCATTTTGGAGAAGAAGCCATTAAAAAATTCTTTAAAGGATATTTTAAAAACAACTCTAGAACAAGCCTATCTAATCTCGAAAAAGCTGATTTCGAAAACTTTGATGGAAATGTCCAAACATTGAGAATACTATCAAAACTATATTATTTTGGTGATCAATATGGGTATAACTTGAACTATTCAAGTTTGGCTTCAATAATTAAATATCCATCAAATTCATTAGAAGGAAATAAGAAACCAACTACTGAAATTGCCAAGAAAAAATTCGGGTATTTTGTAACTGAAACAGAGACTTACAAGAATATAAATGATTATTTAAAATTAGGAAACAGAAGACATCCTGTGGTATACCTTTTAGAATCTGCTGATGATATTGCGTACAGCGCAGCAGACATTGAAGATGGAGTAAAATTGGGAATTATTGATTTAGACGATATCGAAAGAATTTTTTCAAGAAATTTAGATAAAAATAAAGACATTGTTTTAGAAAAACTAAAGGTGTTAAAAGACAAATATGCTGATGAAAAAAATGTTGATACTTCTTTAGTGATTCAAAAATTCCGAATTTTCACTCAAAAAATAATGATAGAAAGTATCGTCAAATCATTTGATGAGAATTATGAAGAAATAATGGAGGGGAAATTAGAAAATGAAATTATAGATATTTCAGACGCTAAAGACATAAGAAAAGCCTATAAAAATCTTCAATATATTGTTTTTGACGATAAAAATATTCTCAAAAAGGAAATTGCTGGATGGGAAGCAATTTACGGTTTGTTAGAAATATTTGTTACAGCATCACAAAGTGAATCGTTCAAATCTTCAGGCAATAATTTAGAAGCTCGTTTATATAAGATAATTTCAACAAGCCATAGAAAGGTTTTTGAGGATGTGGAGAAATATTCTAATTCAGAATATAAAAAAATACAATTAATTGTTGATTTTGTCAGTGGCATGACAGACAGGTATGCAATTAGATTATTTCAACAATTGAAAGGCATAAAAATATAAATTTTGGATTATAATAATTTCAAATCTAAATTCAAAACACATTTTGATTCAGAGTTACAAAAAAATACTGAATTCAAACATCTACTTTACAATATATTTGTTTTTGGAAGTGCATATGTTGTAGGCGGCTATTTAAGAGATTTTTTGAACTCAAAAAAATCTAGAGATTTGGATATAATTATAGATTTAGAAAACAATAAATTACTCGACATAATTAGTCAATCTAATTGCCAATATTCAACAAATAGACATGAAGGTATAAAAATACAGTTTGAAGATTTAGTTGTAGACATGTGGAGTATTGAGAATAATTGGGCTTTTAAGAATGAATTAGTCAAATTAAATGAAAAAGACAAGCTCAATAGTATTGCAAAAGGCTGTTTCTATAACTATGATTCATTAGTTATTAATTTACACACCTATAACCTACATATGCAGAATTATATGTCCTATGTGGAAAATAACAAACTGGATATTTTACTAAAATCGCCTATTTATAAAAATCTCAACCCAACCACAGAAGCTAATATTTTAAGAGCTTTTTATCTAAAAAAGAAGGAAAAAATACAATTTTCATCAAACACAAAAAAATACTTAATTGACAAAATTGGGCAAATTAAAGACAATGGATTTGAACCAATTGAGATTTTAGAAGAAACAAAATCAAGGTATCCCAAATACCAAAATTATCTTAAAAAGAATGAGATTGATAAAATGATTTGCGAATTGTATTCAGCAAACAAATTTGATAACCAATTTTATATTAACTTTTAATAAACTCTGAAAGATAGAATATCCTTGTCTGAAAATATTATTGAATCCTTCGATTGTATTTTCTACAATAAATAAAGTTTTGAAAGGGTGTTAGGAATTAGGATTAATATGGAAACGATTTTCCTTTAATTTGTGGCCAGCTATTGTCCATTATGGAAATATTTAGTTAGTTTTCACTTTTTATTCCTACCTCATTAAACTAATTGGTTTACATTTAACCTTTTTGAATAAGGCACTTATCAAATAAAGGATTTGTATGGATAAGGTGGCTTTGCCACCATCCTTTGCATTAGGTTTTCAAAAATCCCTTCTTTCATTTTGTGCCTATTGTATCTGTAGGTATACTCATTGATATAAGGTTGAAGGTTCCTAACAGAATGATGAGTTCCCCTCAGCCAGGCCTTGAACATCATTATCACCCGATGCATCTGTTTAAAATTTTCGCCCTTTTTTCCAGATTTTTCACGTACAAGTTTCGGGAAATGTTCCTCCATACCCTTGTAGCCACTCCAGCAGTCAGTCTTAACTTCGGCGTCCTTATCGATGTAATCTTTCATAAATCCTCCAAGATTGACCTTTGAGGCGGTTTCTACAACTCTTCCGTACCAACGAGAAACACCGCCTAATCCCCTTTCTATGCCCACCACCATGATTTTCTTTTTCCCCTCGTTTCTTCCCAATGCTTTGTCGTCCTGACCGCCTACGTATGATTCGTCTACTTCTACTTTCCCCATCATCGGGAAGTTCTGGCTGCTTTCCATCGCCTTCATCACTTTCTGCTTAAAGAACCAGCAGGTCTTTTGCCTAAGCTCAAGCCTACGGCTTAATTCACCGCTACTGACACCATTCTTGTCTGTAGAAACATAATAAACGATATAGAATGCTTTAAGAAGTGAGAACTTACATTTATGAAAAAGGGTACCAGCCTTTGGAGACTCTAGCCGGCCACATTTAGTACATTGCCTATCAAACTCATTAATCCCCTTGCAATAGTGGTTATGGTTACACTTTTTACAAACATATCCATCCTTCCACTTCATATCTGCCAAATATTCATAACATGACCTGTCATCAGGGAACCGCTTCTGAAATTCAAATATTGATAGACTCTTATATCTTTTTTCCATAAAATCAGTGTTTAAAGGAAATATAGCCCTATTTTTATCATTTAACAAACGCCTTATTCAATAACCTTTAACCTGATTTGGAAAAATCAAGTTAAATTATTTGCCTTTTCTAATAAAAATGCTACATTTTTCATCTCCACTAGATTTACCCCCCTAAAACCCTTAATTTGTCAGTGATAATTAAGCCAAAGGAGATTGGAGCCCTGCACGTAATAATTCAACACCGATGAAAAAAAAAGAGCATACACTAATATCACAGCTCACTTAACACAGTGACATTAGAAAGGTTCCCAAAAGCTAATAGCGAGTATATAGGTAATTGGACTAATGAAAAAAAGTATTGGTTATTTTATTTAAATCAAGTAGTAATATAAAAAAAGCATTAAAAAACTCTCCATAATAAAAAAAATTACACTTTACAAAGTTATGAATATCATTTTTTATTAAAATAACATTCATAACTTTGTAGACAAAATATTGAAAACTTATTAAGATCCGGAGAGATTGACACCCATTTCTTAAAATTATATTTAGATAGCATAACGGAAATACTCGTATTTAGTAAAAATAATTGAATTGCAGGAATTAAAACCAATTCAAAATAAATTAAATGAAACTTATAATACAGAAAAAATAAAATGAACATAGTAGAAAAAGAAGCCACTATATTTTATAATAAACTTTATTTCAATGGAAAAATTAACAACCTTGAAAACCTAAAAGGACATATAAATTTAAAATTATATAATTTCAACAGAGATAGGGACAAATTAGATTTTCTAAAAACAATAAGACAAAAAAGTGTTGAAGACAGGGATGAACATATAAAAATTTGTAAAGGTTGTAGTTATGAAGAGGAACGAAACATTGGAATTTTTGCAATTGATCAAGAGATAGATGAATTAAATCGATTTTATTCATCTGAACCTAAAAGAGAAGATAAGTTTAGCGCTAAAGAGGAATCAGAATTACACAACAAACTCAACAATATACTTGAAAAACTAGAAAAACAAGGTTTAGGGCAACAAATAATTTTTGAAGAAATTGAAGATTTAAAAAATCACTTTGACCTTGGAAAGAAAAATTGGTTCCAGCTTTTAAAGGGGAAAGTTGTTGATCTTACTTTCAAAAAAGTACTTGACAAAACAATCGTTCAAGAAATTTACAATCAATTGAGCGAAGGTTTTGAACATGTAATAAAAATAATTTAATAAAACCGCACTACAATAACTAAACATGCTGACGGCTCAAAGGCTTAATCTGAGGATGCTGTCATACCCTTCGACAGGCTCAGGGTCCAATTCATTTAATTCTTCCAAAGGTGTTAAGAATCTTGGGGAACTTTTACCTCTTTTTTTAGGCCTGTAATATTGAAAAAGCAAAGACTTTTAGAGCTAGCAGAACTGCTTTTAAGCAAATATTATTCATTCAATAAAAGCTTAAGGAGCAGATCTTTAGATTACTTGAGCCAAATGAAATGAAGAAGCCGATGATTTGAAAAATAAATTCCCGAAATTTGGAAGGCAATTCTACTTTTTTCAAAGAATCAAGATTTAGTCTTTTACTACCTGTTATGATCAATTTATCTACCGCTGAGCAGCAAATTCAATACGTAACTAATTTTCAAGACTTTCTTTCCACACCTTTTCATGGTAATAGCAATGCAATTTGTTGGACACGTAAGCTTATAGGTGATTTTTCTGAAATTGTTAACCTAGTAGCACATAATGAAAACATGGCCGAACTTCATCGGGATGAGCTTCTTGAACTTCAGTTGACTGAACAAGGACAGCTTGCGCGTGAAATTCTTCTACATGATTTGAAGGTCTTGAAAGCGCATGGTACCTCTCCCACACTTAATGTGATTCAGTCCTATGAAAGGGATGATAGCTACCCGTTTTTTCCCACCGATGTTTATTCTTTTCATGTAGATCGCGCGCCTATACCTGTCGACACCTTTTTATGCACTTACTATGGAGAGTCAAGTGAAATATTGCCCAATTCACAAGCCGAACAAAAAGTGCTTGTTCCTGAAATACGGGATGAACTTAAAAAATTACATGACGGCGCAGAGGATTCTTTTGAATCCTTTTTGACTGAACAGTTCTTTGACCTCCACTATCTGGCCAAACCCAATGCACAACCAATAAGCTTAGGCCTGGGGCATTTATGCAGGTTGGCCACGGATCACCCTAATAGTAAAGTTCCCCCTTGTATTCATCGTGCCCCACAGGAAAAAAATGGACAGAAAAGGTTGTTGTTAATCTGTTAAGTAACAAAAGGAATAAAAAAAGGCTGGATGAATTGAATAAAAAAAACCAACGCCTTCTCAGGCCTGGCAAAGCAATAGTTTTATTAAGAATATCCCCACCCACCTTTCAGGCCCAATAGCTACCCCATCTCACCAAAACTCCTCTGTTGGATATAAGCAAAGGGCTTCTGATTGTTACAGATGCCAGCCTGTCCTGATTTTCCATGTACTTCCAAACATAGGGGAGACCGATGTAACCCGGCATTGTTATCTAAATGCATCTCCACAGGTTTTCACCCTTTGTATCAATTGGGTATTTTGGATAATTGATAAGCATGATAGCAGAAGCTTTCCTCGGTCTTGGTAAGGGCTAGAATAATTCTATGCAGATATTAATTATTGTATGACTTTTCATTATTAAATAGGGTCACTGGAAAAATTTAATTTTTTTGTTAACTTTAGAATATGGCTTTAGACTTAAAGAAGTTTTTCCTAAAGAACAAACATTTTAACAAACTTGTTAGTGACGACTATATGTTTGTTGAATTTAATTGTCCAATAGAAATGGAAAATTTCAAGTTATGGACTGAGATCCCTTTTTTAGCATATATCGTTAGTGGAAGAAAGGATTGGACGACCTTAGACAAAACTTATTGTTTAAAAGAAGGAGATGCTGTGTTTGTTAGAAAAGGCGTTTTTAAAACCAAGCAATATTTTGAAGAAGATTATTGTAGCTTGCTTTTCTTTATAACTGACGATTTTATTAGACGATTTTGTAAAGAAAATCACGAGGCAGTACCTAAAGCATCAATAGATTTCTCTGAAAATCAAATTTATAAGATCAACGTTAATGACCCTCTAAGTTCGCTTTTTTTAACCGTTTTCAATTATTTAAAAGCTGGAAAAGATATTCCTAAAGGTCTCGTAGAAATGAAATTCAAAGAGCTTTTATTTAATATATTAATTGATCCATTAAATAGAGAATTAATAGCGCTTTTCAATTCGATTCAACAAGTCGAGAAAGCAAACCTCTATGACATCATGATGAAAAACTTCCAAAGTGATCTGTCATTGGAAGAGTATGCACGTTTATGCGGGAGAAGTTTGTCAACTTTTAAAAGAGATTTCCAAAATCATTTTAATGAAACACCCGGCAAGTGGTTGAATAATAAACGTCTTGAATACGCCAAAATGTTACTTCAAAACCAAAATTTAAATATCAATGATGTCTGTTGGGAAAGTGGTTTTAAAAACACTTCCCACTTTAATAGTGCTTTCAAAAACAAATACCAATTACCCCCTAATCAATTCAGAAAAGAGCATTACCATCTTTAAAATACACCACAAATAAAAAACTTAAGTATTGTGGAATTCCTACCAATATTCTACCAACCGTTGAAACAACATTTTAAGGTATAAAAAAAACGGCCTCAAATAACTATCGCAATTCAAATAAACTTCACGTTTAAGCAGCTATAAATCAAGCCCATCCTAAAAAAAATGGTCTTTTTTATGCCTTGAACTTTTTACCAAATAATTTGAACTTCAGAGGAAATCCAACCTTTAGCAATTGCTATACATTTGTTTCAAACAAAGTTTAACAATTAAATTCTAAAAAAATGGAAACTACAGTAAACATCAAAAACGGAGTAAATGTTGATCAATTAGTAGAAACAATTGGTCATATTCAAGCTCAACCAGAATTAGCCAAATTTGAATTCAGAGCTAAAAACAGTTGGATTGATGGAGGACATTGCGTGTCTAGTATCAAAGAATTCTATGGCGCAGGTCAGGAAGACTCCACCCGGGAAGAAACTTTTAAATTGGCATGTAGCCACCCACATGTATTATTAGGAGCAAACGAAGCTGCCACCCCACCAGAAGTAGTTCTTCATGCCTTAAGCTCTTGTTTAACTGCTGCCATGGTTTATCATGCTGCTGCAAACGGCATTGATATTGGAGGTGCAGAATCTGACATTGAAGGCACTGCAGATTTACATGGATTTTTAGGATTAGATCCTGAAGTGCGCAAAGGCTTTAACGGCATTCACTTTAAACTTAAAGTGAAATCCGACGCTACTGTTGAACAGCTAGAGAATTTAGCGAAATTTTCACCTGTTTTCGATATGATAACCAACCCAACACCGGTTACCATAGAAATTGTAAAGGAATAATTTCTTCATTCACAAAATATGCAATAGACCTGCTATTACGTGATGAAAATTACTTCCCATTGGGGCTGGACAGGTTATGGACAAACCCTATTGCAGCATACAGATTTAAAAAGACTACTCTATAAAATTAGGGTAGTCTTTTTTATTTAAAATAAAAACAACAAGCCTTTCACTTCACTACAATACAAACTAAAAAACACATAACCGTTTGTGGTAATACAGCAGCAGCAGGAATAGTCTACAAAGCCAAAGAGGTTTATGCTATTTATCCTCATCCCATTACGCCATCTTCAAAATTGCAAGAATTAATAGCACAATGGAGTGCAAAAAAACAAGAAAGGGTTGCTGTCCTTTCGGTTTTCGAAATACAAAGTGTAACAGGAATGGCTGTTGCCATGCATGGTGCTTTATTTCAAGTATCCTTACAGCCACACAAGGCTTCTTATTAATAATCCCAAATAGTACATATGATTACTGGGGAATTAGCGTCAAAAATATTTAAGAAGTTCTATTGTTGATATTTGAATTCCAAAAAGGAAATTGAAGTATTAATTTATAGGGTTATTTAGGAAGATAAAAAAGTCAATAAATAACTATCGCAATTCAAATAAACTTCACGTTTAAGCAGCTATAAATCAAGCCCATCCTAAAAAAATGGTCTTTTTTATGCCTTGAACTTTTTACCAAATAATTTGAACTTCAGAGGAAATCCAACCTTTAGCAATTGCTATACATTTGTTTCAAACAAAGTTTAACAATTAAATTCTAAAAAAATGGAAACTACAGTAAACATCAAAAACGGAGTAAATGTTGATCAATTAGTAGAAACAATTGGTCATATTCAAGCACAGCCAGAATTAGCCAAATTTGAATTCAGAGCTAAAAACAGTTGGATTGATGGAGGACATTGCGTGTCTAGTATTAAAGAATTCTATGGCGTAGGCCAGGAAGACTCCACCCGAGAAGAAACTTTTAAATTGGCATGTAGCCACCCACATGTATTATTAGGAGCAAACGAAGCTGCCACCCCACCAGAAGTAGTTCTTCATGCCTTAAGCTCTTGTTTAACTGCTGCCATGGTTTATCATGCTGCTGCAAACGGCATTGATATTGGAGGTGCAGAATCTGACATTGAAGGCACTGCAGATTTACATGGATTTTTAGGATTAGATCCTGAAGTGCGCAAAGGCTTTAACGGCATTCACTTTAAACTAAAAGTGAAATCCGACGCTACTGTTGAACAGTTAGAAAATTTAGCGAAATTTTCACCTGTATTCGATATGATAACCAACCCAACACCGGTTACCATAGAAATTGTAAAGGAATAATTTCTTTAAAAAAGACTACCCTACAAAGTTAGAGTAGTCTTTTTTTAAACTTAAAAACAACAGGACTTTCACTTCACTACAATGAAAACTAAAAAACACATAACCGTTTGTGGTAATACAGCAGTAGCAAGAATAGCCTATAAAACCAACGAGGTTTGCGCTATCTATCCCATTACGCCTTCGTCTAAAATGTCCGAATTAGTAGAACAATGGAGTGCAGCCAAACAAGAAAATATATTTGAAACTGTCCCTACGGTTTTCGAAATGCAAAGCGAAGCAGGAGTGGCTGGCGCCATGCATGGTGCTTTACAAACTGGCTCTTTATCAACTACCTTTACAGCATCACAAGGCTTGTTATTAATGCTCCCAAATATGTATAAGATTGCAGGGGAATTAACGCCAAATGTCATTCATGTTGCAACGAGAAGTATAGCAACTCACGCCTTATCGGTTTTTGGTGACCATAGTGATATTATGGCTGTTAGAAGTTCTGGTTATGCAATGTTGGGCGCAGCTTCAGTACAAGAAGCACAGGATTTCGCATTAATATCTCAAGCGGCAACCTTACAATCCAGAATTCCATTTGTACACTTTTTTGATGGGTTTAGAACATCACATGAAACTTCTAAAATTGAAGAAATTTCAGATTTAACCATCAAAAAAATGATGGATTTGGAGTGTATTCACAATCATAGAAAAAGAGCATTAAATCCAAACAATCCTACAATTAGAGGAACAGCACAAGGCGCAGAGGTGTTTTTTCAAAGTAGAGAAGCAGTGAATACCTTCTATAATTCGTGTCCTGATATTGTCCAAAACAAAATGGATGTTTTCGCAGAATTAACTGGAAGACCGTACCGCCTATTCGATTATGTTGGAGCAAAAAATGCTGAACATATTATTATTTCAATGGCTTCCTCTACTGAAACTGTGGAAGCAACTATTAACCATTTAAATGCCAGGGGTGAAAAGTACGGATTGATAAAAGTGCGATTGTTTAGGCCTTTTAGTAAAAAACACCTTATTAAAGCCTTACCAGATACCGCAATATCAATTGCAGTATTAGACCGGACAAAAGAACCTGGCGCAACAGGAGAACCTTTGTATTTGGACGTAATGCAATCCTTTCATGAAGCCTTTCAAAATAAGGAAATATCAAGGTTACCAAAAATCATTGGAGGTCGTTACGGTTTGTCATCAAAAGAGTTTACACCAGCTATGGTGAAATCCGTGTTTGATAATTTAAAATCCATTCAACCAATAAACAATTTCACTATAGGTATTTTCGACGATGTAACTAACCTAAGTTTATCTTACTTTGAAGAATTTAAAGTCGATACAGAACCATATAAGGCATTATTCTATAAAAATCAATCTTCAAATAATAAAAGCAAGTTTAGTTGTGTATCAAAATTGATTGGTAACACAACTAATCAATATGTACAATCCTATTCCGAATGTGATTATAAAAAATCGGAATCCAGAATTGTGACTCATTTAAGATTCGATTCAAAACCCATAAAAGCACCTTATTTAATTGATAATGCAGATTTTATTGTTTGCGAGAATGTGCACTTCATTATAAAAGACAATGTGCTAAATAAAATAAAACCAAACGGAACACTTTTGGTTGCTACCTCACTTGAGTCTAATACCTTTTGGCATTCCCTTTCAGCAAAAGCTCAGGAACAAATTATTGAAAAAGGAATTTCGCTTTTTATTGTGAACAATGATAATTTAAAAGGAAGTTATGGCATAGAGAATTACCCTATTTCTCCTCTTCAAGCTTGTTTTCTTTCATTGAACAATGATTTAATGGAGAATTCTACTTTAACCGAAGTAAAAGAACTACTCATTAAAATTGATACATCAATACAGACCAATTTTGAAAAGATTCCATTGGTAGCAGATGAAGATTTTGCATCAACACTTTTAGGTAAATTATTAGTAAATAATGGAAATAAAATTTCTGTAAGTGAATTGCCTGTAGATGGTACATATGAAACGAATACTTCAATTTATAATCCAAATAAAAACAGGAGAATGATTCCTGAATGGGATCCAGATAGTTGTACACAATGTGGTGCATGTAGTATGGCCTGCCCACAAAGTGCCATAAGAATGAAAGTATTTGAAGATAAATTTTTAGAAAAAGAACCGCAAAGCTTTAAATCTGTTGACTCTAACAATTTTGATCCATTGCGCTTTACTATTCAAGTTAATTTTGACCAATGCAATGCATGTAATAATTGTGTTGATTCCTGTTCAGAAAATGCATTAACTATGGCAGATAAGGCAAATTCAAACAATGAAAAATGGAATTTTTTTGAAAGCCTTCCAGAATTAGATCGGACAAAAATTGATGCTTCTAAAGTTAGCCAACAACAACTACAAGAACCATTATTTAAATATTCAACTGCTGATGAAGGTTGTGCTGAAGCAGCCTATTTTAAATTATTATCTCAATTATTTGGAGACAGATTGCTAGTTGCCAATGCAACAGGTTCAAGTTCTATTTTTGGTGGAGCATTACCAACAACACCTTGGGCAAAAAACAAAGAAGGAAAAGGACCAGCATGGTCAAATTCATTGTTTGAGGACAATGCAGAATTTGGTTTAGGGTATAGATTATCTCTAGACCAACAAAAATCCGAAGCAGCAATTTTGCTTAAAAAATTAATGCATGTCCTTGATTTTGATTTGGTGCATGACATTATCACAGCAAAACAAAATTCAGAAATTGAAATTATCCAACAACAGAATAGAGTGACTCATCTAAAAGAAGTCTTAAATAAAATAAATACTAGTGATGCAGATAGGCTTACCCGGTGTGCAGATGCATTAGTTAAGAAAAGTGTTTGGTGTGTTGGTGGAGATGGATGGGCATACGATATTGGTTTTGGAGGTTTGGACCATGTGATTGCATCTGGTAAAAATGTAAACATTCTAATTTTAGATAACGAAGTGTATTCCAATACAGGTGGACAAATGTCTAAAGCCACCCCATTTGGGGCAGCAGCAAAATTTGCCCATTTAGGCAAAACAAAGCAAAAAAAGGATTTAGGACGCATGGCAATGACTTATGAGGATGTTTATGTGGCCTCCGTTGCAATGTATGCCAACCAAGAGCAAACATTAAAGGCTTTTAAAGAAGCCGAAAGTTTTGATGGTCCATCAGTAATCATAGCCTATTGTCATAGTAATTCTCATGGCATTGATATGAAAAAACCTAGTCAGTACCATAAAGCAGCTGTTGCATCTGGTCAATGGTTATTGTACAGAAATGACCCAAGAAAATTGAAAGCTTTCCAATTGGATTTAAATGAACCAATCATGAAAGTTGAAAACTATTTAAAAATGGAAAAACGATTTGATAGTTTATTCAAACCAACAAATAATATATTAAAACATAAGCTACAGCATGATGTTGACAAGCGTTTTCAAAAATACAAATCCTTGGTACAATCTTGAGAAAAACGACTCAGCCCTTTAACCCGAAATATGCAATAGACATTCTATTACGTGCTGAAATCGCTTTAAAATCAGCCACTTCGTTGCTGTTTTCAATTCTACCTGACGGTAGACAGGTTCACCATAGCGGTGCTATGCTAAAATCTCCAAACAGTCTGATTTTCTTGCGATTGCAACACTCATTACGAATCCTATTACATAATCCGGGTTTAAAATAGGGGACAAAACTTATGTGCAATTTTTTGGTATTCAGGTATCAGAAAGCAATGTGGAAGATTATTTAAATGCCTGGTTTCGAAATAAAATTGAAACAATTAAAAGCAAGTTGCCAATAACCAAGCATTTTGACGGCGGGCCCTTCGACACCCTTCGGCAGGCTCAGGAACCGTGCTCAGGGTCCAATTCAATGATTAATTGAAAGGCTGCTGGGTTTAAGGTTAAAGTCTTTTTTTGATCCTAATCTTTAAAATGTGGTTCCTCCACTAGAATACTTGTTCTTATTTTAAGCGAAGATAATTAACCGTAATTCCCATAAATTAGACCGCATATACGCAAACAAGAGATTTAACATTAGTATGTGCTATTGTTGGCTTTAATTTTAAAGAACACCCATAGGTAACCTACCTGTTTACTTTTTTACAATTTTGTAAACTTATCTGTTGACTTTTACATATATTTGTAAACGCAAAGGTTTACATCTAATTTATTATGTAAGCTTATAAATTTACAAAAATGAGAAACAAGCAAAAACTTTTAATTGAGCAGTTGGACCAAAAGCTTCAACCATTCTTTGCCGCCAGAAAAGTTTTGGTACCAGAACGTGGATGGATAAATACAATCCGGACTACACTCAACATGACAATGGCCCAACTAGGAGTCAAGTTAAACATAACAAGACAAGGTGTGAAAAGAATTGAAGAAAGTGAAGCTAATGGAACAATTACACTCAATGCCTTAAAAAATACAGCCAAGGCTATGGACTTAAAACTTGTTTATGCATTGTTGCCCAAAAATGGGACTATTGATGATTTGATAGAAAAAAAAGCCGAAGAACTGGCAAAAAAAATAGTATTGAGGACCAATAACAATATGAAATTAGAGGGCCAGGGAATTGGAGATGAAAAGATGGGCAGTACTATAAAGGAACTCGCTAATGAAATAAAACGAGAGATGAGAAAGTCGTTATGGGATTAGTATTGGATTATAAAGATGGACAAACACCTTTGGCCGAAGAAGAAAAGGAAGGTCTTAAAATAAAGTCAATTACTACGCAAGGAGAACTGGATGAATTTGAGCAATTGAACATTGAAAAAGCAGTTGAATGGACGATTCGTGCAAAGTGGAAACCTGAAAATATTTTGACTGAAAAATTTATAAAAGGCCTACACAAAAGAATGTATGGAGACCTATGGAAATGGGCAGGTGAATTTAGAAGGACCGAAAAAAACATTGGAATTCACTGGACACAAATTGGAATCGAATTAAAGGTTTTACTTGACGACTCAAAATATTGGATTGAAAACAACACCTTTTCACCTGAAGAAATAGCTATTAGGTTTAAACACAGAATAGTATCCATCCATTGTTTTCCAAATGGCAATGGACGCCATTCCAGAATGATGGCTGACATAATTATGGAATCGATATTTGGAAAAGAAATATTTACTTGGCATCAATCAAATATGGTTCAGGCCAACGAGGTAAGAAAAGACTATATTAAAGCTTTACAAGAAGCTGACAATGGACACGTTGAACCATTAATTAAATTTGCAAAAGGGTAAATATTCTCATGACCGACACCCCTCGACAGCCTCAGGGGCCATGCTCAGGGTCCACTTTAATGAATTATTATAAGGGTGATGGGGATCAGGATACAGTTTTTTAACCCTAACCTTTAAAAATGTAGTTCCTGCACTAGATCTCTTGTCTAAAATCCTTATTTTGACATGTAGAAATAAGCGCTAAGCCTCTGCAAAGTAAGCCATATGCAATTCCATAGGCATATACATACAAAACATTTTGGCTAATTAGAAAAATGAAATTATTCGGGTTCAATAAAAAAGAAAATACGTTTCGGATAACCAACCCTGATAGAGAATGGGTTGAGGATAATTTTAAATGGTTGATTAAGTTTTTTGGGTATCCTAATAGACAAAGTGAGCAAATTATTATTACGGAGAAATTCTTTCCAAATGCCTTTTCTAATAGGGGGTTATTAATCCAAAACGTTATAAAAGACTTGAGCAACTTGCTAGGTCTGCATTCTAGCAAAATCAAATTTGAAATCCACGAAGATTTACGAGATGTTTATGGAATGCCATTTGAAATACAGGGAAAGCCATTTGAAACAGAAACAGAATTTACAGATGACAATTATACTATCCACATTGCTAAAACAATTGCCGATCGACCAAATCGGCTCATTTTTAGCCTGATTAATGAATTCATTAAAATTCGGTTAACTGAAAACAAACTACAATTTGACACAGGAGATGACACTTCCCTGTTCATTTTTATAGCAGGAATCTATTTCGGCTTTGGGATTCCACTCTGTCAAAACTTAACCGATAGAGGAAGAATTGATGACGGGTTTTGGGAAACCAAATGGGACTATGTCTCTGAAATGCCAACCGAAGTCATGGCATTTGGCTTAGCAACCTATTCAAAGCTAATAGAACAGGATAATCCGGACTGGAAAAATGAATTACCTCAAGAACATCGAGTACAATTTGAACGTGCTATTACTTTTCTAAATAATTCTCCCTCTAAAGTTTTCAGTAAAGCTGAGTTAGATGCAAATGACTTGTTCAATCAAGCAACCAAAGAATACCAAAACGGAGATTTTGAATCTGCAACTACTACGCTACAAAAAATCTTATTTTTAACTGAAGATGAAATGTTAAAAGCGGAAGTTTTTAACAATATTGGTTACCACCAGCTCAGATGTCAAGATTATGAAAAGAGTATTTCTAATTTTCAAAAGGCACTTAACATAGACAGTAGTAATGGCTTTACTTATGACAATTTAGGCTATGCCTTGATCCAAACAGGTAAAATCGAAGAAGGTAAAAAACAACTTGTTCAGGCTTTGGAAACAGGCAACCATGACATTGCTTACTCCTATAGAAACCTAGCTTTATATTACTCTGCTAAAAATGAAATAGCAAAAGCTGAAACCAATTTTAAATTAGCTTTTGAATCCGAAACCGAACCAGTGGACCTCCTAGAATTACATTACGCTAATTTCCTTATCAAACAGAGTAAAACAGAAAAAGGGATGGAATACTTGAGAAAAGCCGTTAAAAAAGGTGAGCCGGAGGCAAGGAGAAGAATGAATGAAATAACAAAAAACTAAATGAAACAAAAAGTCGCAGTAATCGGAGGAGGTATAGCGGGACTTACCTTTGCACGTTGCCTTTCCACCAATCAGTATGAAGTCCACATTTTTGAACAAAAACAAGAATTCGGAGAAGTAGGCGCTGCTATCAGTGTCTTTCCAAACGCTCTATCTGTGATGGATGAAATTGGACTACTTGATCCAATACTGAAAACAAGCGGAAAATTTGAAAATGTCTACCTCAAAACGAAAAAAGGAAATATCCTTAGTAAGTCTTCACCCAAGAGTGATTATCCTGTCGTTTGTATTCACCGAGCCGACTTACACAGAATTTTGCTAACCGGTATTAATGCTCAACTGCATAAGGCTAAAAGTGTAAAGCAATTAGCGAATTTAGATAATGGTCAGGCGGAAGTGACTTTTGAAAATGGTGAGTGCTCAAATTTTGATGCAGTAATCGGAGCAGATGGCATACATTCTGTAGTTCGAAAACACATCATCAACGACGGAGATCCCATATATAGAGGTTACAACGTTTGGCGTGGTGTGGTTGAAACCAATTTTGACATTGGTTATGCAAGTGAAACCTATGGAGAAGGTCAGCGAGTGGGAATAGTACCTATTAAAGATGGGGTATATGGTTGGTGGGCAACTTGCAATGAAGCATTTTTGCAAGATGATGTTCCAGAAGGAACAAAAAACAAGCTGAAACGTCTTTTTGGAGATTGGCATCAGCCCATTCCAGAGCTAATTGAAAACACTGAAAAAATTCTAAAAAACAGTTTGTCTGATCGAGTGCCGCATAAAGGCTGGACCAAGGGCAATATAACTTTAATCGGAGATGCAGCCCATCCAACCACTCCAAACTTAGGGCAAGGAGGATGTATGGCAATTGAAGGAGCATATCTTTTGGCCCAATGCGTAAACAAATATGGACTTTCCCCTAAAGCATATGCCCTTTACGAAAAACATCAATTTCCACGATCCAAAGAAATCGTAAATGAAAGTTTGACACTTGGAAAAATAGGGCAAATTTCAAACCCCGTCTTAATAGCTTTAAGGAACTTTCTTTTCAAAATAACCCCGTCAAGTGTCGCAATGAAAATGATAGCAAAATACTTTTCCTATAGAGTAACGGAATTAAAAATATAAAGGCCAGCTGCCAATAAAATCTATAAGCAAAATCACTATCTTAAAGCAACTAATATATACCCAGAATTAAAAACACCAACAAAGGCACCTAAAAGCTTATTGTATCCTCTTGCTGGACGGTGGCATTCATAAACGAAATTCAATATGAATAATACAGTCCTTACTAAATTTAAAAATTATTTTGCCAAAATGGATTTCGATAATGATTCTATTTTAGACGACATCTATTCAAAAAACGTGGTTTTTAAAGACCCCATTCACGAAATAAATGGAATTGAAAACCTCAGTAAGTACTTTAAAAAGTTAAATGACAATTTAATTGAAGGATCATTTCAATTTATAGATGAATCTACCATTGGCAATAAGGCTTTTATAAGTTGGGAAATGAACCTTCGTTTAAAAAAGCCTAACAAAAACGTAAAAGCATCTGGGATATCTGTACTAACAATTGAAGAAAAGATAGTTAGCCAAAGGGATTACTTTGATGCGGGAGAGTTATTCTATGAAAATATCCCAGTTTTGGGTGGTATAATCCGATTCTTAAAAAAGAAAATAGCGGATTAATGTCAATTAAACCTGCCTTCTACCTTTTATAATTTTAGAAATAGTTTAATCTGATTTAAAGACTTTAGCTACTGCTTATTGTTATCTCTTACTGTTCACTTTAACTCAAGCCGGAATAATTGAAATGATTAAAGAAGGAACCTATAAAAATTGATACCTTTCTGCTGCACAACCACAGGCTAAAAAATTACCGCACGGGTCCTCACTTTCCTAAACTTTATGTATTTTAGTCAGCGGATTTTCCTAATTGAGAGCCTTGTGTTTTCACGCACAAACCTTTACACTACCCGTAATGCGCTACCAAAGAAAATCACCCCAAGTGCATATTAAGGCGACAAACATAAAGGGAGTTAATTATGGAAACAAAACGCATTAAATGAAGCAATTGGACGAATTAAAGCTGCAAATACTGAAAATTCACAATCTCTATTGGGACAGTTATTTGAAAGGTGATATTCAAACAATGGCTGATTTATTAGCTGAGGAATATTCACAAATTGGTAGTGCCTAGCAAGAAGTTTTTTTCAATAAAAAAAAGGCCTTTCAATTTTTGTATGAAACCATTGACCAGGTAGCTGGAAAACTTGAAATGCGAAACAGGCATAAAACCTGATTTAATTATTTCAGATGTAATGATGCCCGTAATGGATGATTTCAAAATGTTGAAAGCCATAAAAACCGATAAAAATTTATGGTCCATCCCCATTGTTATGCTCACCGCAAGGGCTGAATCTGATGATAGGCTTACCGCTTTACAAATCGGTGTAGATGATTATTTGACAAAACCTTTTGAAGAAGCTGAATTGTTTGCCCGCATAAAAAACTTATTGCAAAATGCCAAAATACGCAATCAAATGGCCAATGAGAATTCAGTCGAGGTGGGCGAAATAGAAAAGGCTAACCTCAATAGCACTGACAAAGAATGGCTTGTAAAATTAGAGGGAAAGGTCAAAACAAATATGGGTAATTTCGATTTATCGGTGGATTATCTTGCCGATGAATTGTATCTAAGCCGAGCCCAATTTTTTCGAAGACTTCAAAGCCTCATTGGTCTAACCCCTTTACAATACATTCAGGAAATCAGGTACCACTATGCAAGGCAAATGCTCGAAAACAAAAGCATAAGCAGTGTAAAAGCTGTTTCCTATGCCATAGGAATAAAGAAAGTACAGTACTTTTCAGAAAAATTTAAAGATCGTTTCGGAAAATCTCCCTCCGAATACTTGGTATAAGAAACCAAATCCAAGCTTCTATTTTCACTTTTTAGTCTATAAGCCTATGCTTATTATTTGTCCCTTTTGGATGAATGAGACAAATAAGGTGTGAAAATGAAACAATTGAGGGCTATGCCATACAAATGGGTAGGATAAATGAGATTTTTGGGTAAATCCTTTGATCCAACTTTGTGATGTTACTATTGGGGATCGCCGAAAACCAGTTGAGAGTTGGCACAATTCAATGACATCATGAAAAAATTAACACTAACCCGAATGGCCCTTTTAATGGGTATAATTTTATTTACGGCATGTAACAGTAATCCAAAAATGGAGCAGGCAAGCACTGACGAGCTTGCTAAAATGAACCGCGATTTTGTACAAGCCCTAAATGACAAAGCACTTGCTACAAACCAAAATGAGTCGGGTGATGAGGAGGCTGTAAAACATGCAGTAGATGCCTTTCTATATGAAGCCGGCAATCATAACTATGAAGCCATAATACCCATGTTCCTGTCCAATGCTAATATTGGGTTTATATACGAAAAAGATGGGCAATGGTCTTCGCCAAAAACCATCAGTTTTAAAGAATGGGTAGAAGGAAAGCAAAAGAAGACTAACCTGAAAAAATTTGAAGAGCCCGTGTCAAAGTATACGGTTCAAATTTCCAATGGTAATTTGGCTTTTGTTTTGGCAGAAGCTATAGAATCTGTAAATGGTGTAGCCAAAACGCACAATAGGGATCATTTTGTACTTATGAAAGAAGATGGAAACTGGAAATTTTTAAGCGGTTCTTATTCAGCCGTTCCAGTGAATAAAAAATAAGCTTCTTCTTGAATATCCGATAAGTGGTTTGCCTTTACGAAAAGGCAAACCTTTTTTTTTGAATAGATCAGGACCTTATTAAATGGAGAAAGTGAATTTTAAACTCACTGGCTCATCTTTATACCCTTTCCAACATAAAATGGTTCCAAACTTGATTTCTTGTCCTAAATCCTTAATTTGACAAAAAATCAACTGAAGGTTTTGGATACACGTTTCGTATATACGCATTAAAGAATAAAAACACGGGTATATGCAAATGCTGTATCCAATTATAAATAGGTCAATCTGAATGAAGAAATTAATCTACCACACGCTTATAATGGTCCTTATTTTTACCTCCATTGCGACAATTATTGGGTATTTCGGAACTGACAATTGGTTTTTTGATTTATTCAGCCACTTTAAATTACAGTACTTCATTCTATTGGTGTTTGGCATAATAATTCTGCTCTTGATGAAATACAGAATTGCCTTGTTTTTCCTGCCTTTTGCCTTTCTAACAGGATTTGAAATAGTGCCTCTGTATTTTGGAGGAACCAAGAATGTTGACATTCAAGATACCCTCAAAATTGTATGCATAAACTTGCTAAGTTCAAACAGAGAATTTGAATCCGTTGAAAAGTTTATAATTACAGAGTCTCCTGATATTCTGGTATTACAAGAATTGACTGAGTTATGGCAAACCATGCTTGAACCAACTTTATCGACCTACCAGTATCAGACTGTTAATCCACGTACTGATAATTTTGGAATAGCACTTTACAGTCGAGTCGATCTTGCTTCATCTGATGTTATCAATGTCGGTAGTTCTGGATTACCATCCATTGTAACCCAGATGAAATATGGAAAAGACAGTATAACAATTTTAGCAACTCATCCATTACCACCAGTTGGAAGGGAGTCCTTTGATCGTAGAAATGAACAGTTGATGGCTATATCAAATTTTGCTAATTCAATGAAAAATGAACTTGTTATAATAGGCGATTTGAACTGTTCCTCTTTTTCTAACCATTTTAAAAACCTCATTAAGAGAACTGACTTAATTGACTCACGAAAGGGTTTTGGAATTTTATCAACCTGGCCAACATGGTTTAGTATGGCAAAAACAACGCTGGATCATTGTTTAGTTTCAGATGGGTTAACGGTTAAATCCCGTAAAGTAGGAAAATCCATAGGTTCTGATCATTTACCAATAATTGTTGAACTGGGAATAAAATAAAGGCTAAAATCAGCTAATATAGGGATGTAAGAAGGTTAAATTTGATATTTCAAAAGTGGCACAGTTTGACCGAAAAGGGTGGCACAAATCAAACCGTTATATCCACATATTTTATGTTTAATTAGTAGGAGAAAATAATACAACATTAATTCCACAAGCCATATCGAGTCGTTTGAAACCATTAAAAGACAAATTTGTGAAAGAAATAATAAGCATTATAGCATTTTCCATTCTGAGTAATCTCTGCTTTAGCCAGGACTATAAAGAACAATTTGACCAATTATTCCAAGAAGGTGACACTACTAAACAAATCAAACTTTTGACAAAATGGGAATCAGAAGACCCTGAAAACCCAGAATTATTTACAAGTTTTTTCAATTATTACTTTCTAAAATCAAAACAGGAAATTGTTTCAATGTCCACCAGTCAACCTGATGGTGAAAGCCTTCAACTACAAGACAGTACGGGACGGGTCGCAGGATTTTTAGGAAGTGAGATAGTTTACAATCCTGAAATTTTAAAGAAAGCATCTAATAAAATTGACGAAGGAATTAAAATTTATCCAAATAGACTTGATATGCGATTTGGTAAAATCTACGCCCTAGGACAAGCAGAAGATTGGGACACCTTCACAAAGGAGATCGTTAAGACTATTCAGTATTCAAAGAAAAACAACAATGAATGGACTTGGACATTCAATGAAAAAAAAGAAAATGGAAAAGAATTTTTTCTCAGTTCAATTCAAAATTACCAACTTAATCTCTACGAAACTGAAAATGATGACTTACTAAAAAATATGAGGACAATTGCTGAGGAAATTTTAAAAATATACCCTGATCATATTGAAAGTTTATCAAATATCTCCATTACTTACTTGCTTACAGGTGAATATGATAAAGGAATTGTAGCCCTTTTAAAGGCAGAAAAAATTGACCCGACTGATGGAATTGTATTGAGCAATATTGCTCATGGGTATAAGCTAAAAGGCGACACTGACAACTCAATAAAATATTATGAGAAAATGTTAAAATTGGATGATCCAAAAGCAGTTGAATTTGCCAAACAACAAATTGAAGCCTTGAAAAAATAAAAACAGGCTATCAATAACTGTGCATTTATACGACTACAACAGCTTGGTCTGAAATACCTTCAGATTTCTCCCTTAGCAAAATCATTGGACATCAATAAGGCGTCATGTGGCCTTTTTGCATTCCGTAGAAAGGCAAACATATTACAATAATAGCCTCAGTTGTTCAGGCATTTGCGAAAATCCCTAATACCTTTAGCACAACAATGAAAGCACTTCCGAAAACTAACACATCTAGAAAATGTCACAAATAAAGATTTACGGATTAAGGAGCAATTTGAAAGACATAAAACCGAAACTATCGGACGTCATTCACCATTGTATAGTTGAAGCCTTAGTTTACCCTAAAGACAAAAGAGCCCATCGATTCATTAATTTAGAAAAAGAAGACTTCTATTATCCAGAAGGGCGAACGGATGCCTATATCATCATTGAAATCATGATGATTACTGGCAGAACTGCTGAAACAAAAAAGAAGCTTATCAAGATGCTGTTTAAAGAAATTAGTAGTCAACTTAATATATCTACCACCGATATTGAAATTTCAATTATTGAAAGCCCTGCATCAAATTGGGGATTTAGAGGTATGACTGGAGATGAGGTTTCTTTGAATTACAAAATTGAAGTATAAAAAGGCATTTGCATTTAGTACTATTGCCTCAATAAAACTACTTAGCTAAAAGCTGAAACGGCGTGGTTTAAATGTAGTGATGAACCCTTCGACAGGCTCAGGGTACAAATTTAATGCATCATTGAATGGATGCTGGGAATCAGTTGCGCTATGTGGGATGATTTACCTTTTTTTAATATGTGGGAATAGAAAAATGTTGGAAACACCATTACAATAAACCCTCACATCAAACCTGACAGGCCTCCACTTTCAATTTCCCACAAGCTGAAATAGGTTAATCCCAACCATAACTGCCCGAGTTAGGGATAGTTAGGGACAAAAGAAAAACAAAACAGCCTTTCTCCCTGATTATTAATTCGTTATATTAGATATTAGAAAACTATACAAGCATACCACTACCCTACATTATCATAAGAACAACCTTTAATAGTTACTACCAATATCTACTTATAACAATAGAAAACCTGTTGTAAGTAAAAATTAAATTATTTAATTATTTACTTAACCAAACCCATCATGGACATAACCAATGAAAATCAAATCGACCCTTCTAAAATAATGCAAATTGGAATGGGTTTTTGGGCATCAAAAACTTTGCTTACAGCTGTAAACATGGGGCTGTTTACACATCTCTCCTTTGGTGCCTTATCAGGTGAAGAAATTCGAAATAAATTAGGGCTTAATCCCAGGTCATTATTCGATTTTCTTGATACTTTAGTCGCACTAGGATTTCTGAATCGTTCTGGAATTAAAGATAGTGGATCCTACAGTAATTCCGAAGACTCCAATTTATTTTTAGACAAAAATAAACCAAGCTATATAGGGGGTATACTAGAGATGTCAAACAATAGACTGTATCCTTTTTGGAATGATTTAGAGGAGGGGTTAAAAACAGGTAAACCCCAAAACGAAACAAAAAATGGTGGTGAACCCGTATTTGAAGCGATTTATGCCAATCAAGATAGGCTTCGAGAATTTATACATGGCATGGGAGGTGTTCAAGCGGGAAATTTTATAAAACTTGCCCATGATTTTGATTTTTCTAAATACAATACACTTTGTGATGTGGGTGGCTCAGGTGCTAATTTATCCATACAGATTGCAAGCAATAACAGTCATATGAAGTGCATTACTTTTGATCTCCCACCGGTAGGACCAATTGCACAAGAAAATGTGGACGGTGCAGGATTAAGTGACAGAATAAAGGTAATATCAGGAGATTTTTTTACAGATGAATTACCCCATGCAGATGTCATCACAATGGGGAACATTCTTCACGACTGGGGTTCTATAGATAAATTAATGCTGATAAAAAAAGCCTATAATTCCTTACCTGAGGGAGGAGCCTTTATTGTTATTGAGAATATTATTGACGATGAAAGAAGTAAGAATGCTTTCGGTTTAATGATGTCATTAAACATGGCAATCGAGACAGATCAAGGTTTTGATTTTACAGCGTCAGATTTTAACCAATGGGCAAAAGAAGTAGGGTTTAGCGAAACGGAAGTGATGCCCTTGGCTGGTCCATCAAGTGCTATAGTGGCAATAAAGTAAAAACTATTGTCATTTATGAGACGGCCCCGCCAGATTTCTCTGACGGGGAGCGCCTTACGTAAAGTCCACCGGGAGTCAGACATTTACCCTACATTTCAATCCTCCACTGAAATGAACTTAAGTAATCATTCTTTTTACCAATTCCTTCCCTGCATTTCTTTGGACTTGCTTTACAGCCAATCTGATCAGGTTTATAAATCCGAAATAGGCAATAGCACCCCTATTCTATGTTAAAAACACATAATAAGAACCCTATTGCATCATGTGGCATAAACTGATTGAATTGTTTTCCAATGGTGTTCATGAATTTCTTAAAAAACGAACATTGCTGTGCTGGAGCACAGTTTTTAATGAAAGTTCGTACATTTAATTAAAATAAGGAAAGAATTAAATGGGAGGAGAAACAAATTTATCTCAATTAATAAAAGGCATGACGCCAAAGCTGAACCAAGGAGAATATGTCTTTTCAACTGTCAAAGACCTTAGTAAGGTCGACCGAAAACATACCATCTGCGAATTCAAAGAAAAGGAAGGTACCACCATCGTTATTGAAAAAGCCAAAGCAGACGAGCTAAATTTGAGCTATGAGTACATTGCTTCCTGGATTACACTTATGATTCACTCCTCTCTTGATGCAGTAGGTTTGACAGCCATATTTTCTACGGAATTAGCAAAAAATGACATAAGCTGTAATGTAATTGCAGGATATTATCACGATCATATTTTTGTTGACAAAAAAGACGCCGAGAAAGCAATTAAGGTTTTGGTAGCATTAGCAGAAAACCATCAATAAAACCTACTGCCAGCCCTAAAGGCTCCCCAGACTCCTCTGGGAACGTAGACTGGGTATCTCAAAGCTACCTTCCAATTCTTCTCCAAGTTGATTCTCCGAGTTCAATATTTAACCTTAATCCTCAGGATTGTAGGTTGTAATTTTGCAGAAAAAACCCTGTAATCCGTATCCAAGAAGAATGGCCTCCCTTTTTATTTATCTTAACAGCCAAAAAATGAATTCGCATTGTCATAAAAATTAACTTTAAGACAACCTTTTCACATGCCAGGTCTCAGTACAGATAATCATTTTTTTAAATTCTCAATGGGCCTGATTGAAGACTTCGTTGAAATGCCATTATGGCAATTCGGAAACAGCCAAGAAGCAACTGATTTTAAATCGATTCCATTGCATAATAGTAGGACTCATTCCCGTCTCGGATTAAACTATCCTTTTTGACCGTTATTGCAATGGTAAAATACTATACTTACATTTGTAACTATAAAAAATATAGTATGTCTTTAACCTATTCAAATTTGATGGAATTGGGGTCAAAAGCACCTGATTTCACTTTACCCGATACCGTATCTGGCAAAACAGTATCCCTGTCCGAAGTAAAATCGGATACCGCAACAGTGGTTGTTTTTATTTGTAATCACTGTCCATTTGTGCATCACATAAATTCAAAATTGGTAGAAATCGCAAATATTTACCAAGCTAAAGGCGTTCAATTTATTGCTATAAGCAGCAATGATATTGATTACAGTCCTGAAGATGGACCTAAATACATGACCAAAATAGCAAAAATGATAGGGTATACTTTTCCGTATTTGTATGATGCCACGCAAGAAGTAGCCAAAGCCTACAATGCTGAATGTACACCAGATTTTTTTGTGTTCAATGGTAATTTAGAATGTGCCTATCGAGGTCGTTTTGATGAAACCAGACCAGGAGTGGGCCGACCAACGGGAAAAGACTTATCCAGTGCATTGGATGCTCTATTGGCCGGTGAAAAAGTGACTATAGACCAACACCCAAGTATGGGATGTAGTATTAAATGGAAATAAAAAAGCTTAAAATAATATAAAATGGACTTAAAAATTAAAGGTAAAGTTGCATTAATCAGTGGTTCTACTGCAGGTATAGGATTCGCAACCGCAGAACGTTTTTTAAACGAAGGTGCTACGGTTATTATTAATGGAAGAACAGAAGAAAGAGTAAAGGAAGCTGTCACTCAATTAAAAGCAAATACTAAAAACGAAAACGTTTCTGGTATTGCAGCTGATTTCTCTAAGGTTGAAGACATTAATAGACTGTTAAAAGAGGTTCCCGAAGTAGATATTTTAGTGAATAACACTGGGATTTTTGAGCCAAAGGCATTTGTGAATATTCCAGATGAAGATTGGTTTCGGTTTTTTGAAGTCAATGTAATGAGTGGTATTCGCTTGGCACGACATTATTTCCCTAAAATGCTGAAGAAAAACTGGGGACGCATCCTCTTTATTTCCAGTGAATCTGCTGTATTTATTCCCGATGAAATGATTCATTATGGAATGACTAAAACCGCCCAATTGGCCGTGAGTAGAGGCTTGGCAGAACTAACTAAAGGGACAAATGTTACGGTGAACGCTATTTTGCCTGGTCCCACAAAATCTGAAGGTGTTACCGGGTTTATTAAAGATCTGGCCAAAGCAGATAATCTCACAGAAGAAGAGGTAGAGGCCAATTTCTTTAAAGACATGCGTCCAAGCTCTTTAATAGTGCGATTTGCTTCTGTAGAGGAGATAGCAAACACCATTGTGTATTACTCGAGTAATTTGGCCTCTGCTACGAACGGGGCAGCCATTCGGGTAGAAGGTGGATTAATTCGTTCTATTTTATAAGGCAAACCTAGCGCAGGCCTTTTCATGCTTAGGCATAGACCAATAAAATTGATTTCAATAAAGCAAAAGTAGACTAACCAAAAGCTGGTTATACAATCACAACTAAAAACAAATAATAATATGAAAGCTATAGGATTTAAACAATCATTACCGATAAATGAACAAAACAGTTTTATTTCATTTGAAACTGAAAAACCAAGTCCTAAAGGATTTGATTTGCTGGTAAAAGTGCAGGCAAATTCTGTAAACCCAGTAGATTTTAAAATAAGACAGAATGCTGCCAAGGATGAAGTTTTGGAAACCCCAAAAATTATTGGTTGGGATGCAGTAGGAATTGTCGAGGCAGTTGGAGAAAAAGCTACACGATTTAAAGTAGGCGACGCAGTATATTATGCTGGCGATATCACTAGAAGTGGGAGCAACACAGCATTTCAATTGGTAGACGAACGCATTGTAGGCCATAAACCAAAAAACCTAACCATTGCTGAAGCTGCTGCAATGCCATTGACAAGCTTAACTGCTTACGAAGCCATTTTTGATAGAATAAAATTTAACCCTGAAAAAGACAAGGGCAAAACCATATTAATTTTAGCAGGTGCTGGTGGTGTTGGTTCAATTGCCATTCAATTGGCCAAAAAACTTTCGGATCTAACAGTTATAGCGACCGCCTCAAGACCAGATTCAATTCAATGGTGCAAAGATTTAGGTGCAGACTTTGTGGTAAATCACCATCACTTAAAAGAAGAATTGGATAAAATAGGTCACTCTCAGGTCAATTACATTTTAGACTTCGTTGACTTGGAAGGCTATTGGGAAACAGCTGCAGAAATCATAAAACCTCAAGGACACATTGTTTCTATTACTGAAAGCAGTAAGCCTTTATATTTAAACATCATGAAAGCTAAGAGTATCACTTTTTCCTGGGAATTAATGTACACCCGCTCCATGTTCAACACGGAAGACATGGATAGGCAACACGAAATTTTAAATCATGTTGCAGAATTATTAGACAATGGAACGATAAAATCAACCTTAGCTACAACGCTAGAAGGATTTACCGTAGAGAATTTAAAGAAGGCCCATGAATTACAAGAATCAAGTAAATCTATAGGCAAAACTGTTATTCTATTCTAGTGGAATTAAGTGTTTAAATAAGGAGCGCATATTCCGTAGCACGGACAACCGAACGAACAAATAACCTACATCAGGGCTGGTAAGGTTAAAATCAAGACGATTATAGATGGTAAGGAGGAGTTTGTTATTGTTTCAGCGGGCGAAGTCATTGTGTTTCCGGAAATCGTACCACACGAGTTTTGGACTTTGGAAAAAACCATCGATTTAGATGTACATGTACCAGTTCGAAGATTGGTTGTCTGTAGAACTCCTGGATTATTTAAAAATGAGTAAATCAAAATGAAAAATTAAATAATCACGTTAAGTACCTATCAAAATGTCACTAGGAACCTTTTTAAGGGCTGAGTAGGAAAAGGGTGTGGCGGTCCCATTGTATTGGGACTACCACACCCTTTCTCCTCTCAAACTACCTCTAAGTTTTAGAAAAAGGTTTTTTATAAATTAAGACGTACTCAGTTTAGTCGCGAAAAATGGCTTTTCACCTGTATTTTTTAAAGTATTATTGGGTGAAATAGTTATCCAATTATTAGCCTTAGTTTCCGCAATAAAACAAGCATTTTAAAAGCCGGGGTCGAAGACATTGTTAAATACCCTTAGTTTGCAAACTGGCCTGTAATTTTGAAGGGATTACCTCATGAAATAGATTGTCTATTGCATAATTCGAGTTAAATTTGGAAAATTCTGGGTTTAGTAATGAATTAAAGATAGCTATTATGAAAAAACTTATCACACTTGGTCTAATTTTGATACTTGTAAGCTGCGGATCAACAAAGGACTTTAACGGTGTTGCAGGCAAAAAAGCATTAAAAGGTGAATGGCAGGTGGATCAATTGGAATTTTTTGGAGCAGAAGGTACTTATAAAGCATTCATGTTCGACATAGCAGACTCTTATTGTTTTAAAAATAGTATATGGATGTTCATCCCTAACAATTATACCGGGAAATTCACTACAACATCGAATTCCTCAAATTGCGAATCAACAACAGCGCGTATACGATGGTCCTTTTTTGATTCAGATACACAACGCTACATCCAGTTCAAATATACTGACGACAAAAATAAATCGCTAGATCCAATGAATAGCGGTTATCGAATGAAAGTTAAAAGTTTAAATCAAAACAATATGAAAATTGAATTGGACGTGGAGTATCAAGGGAAACCTTTTACTGTCGAAATGAGTATGTCAAAGATCTCAGACAATGTAGTACTTTAATCAAATAACAATTACAAAACTAAATCGCTAGACATGAAAGGAAAAATGAGATCGACCATAGCAATTGCTTTTGCTTTGCTTTTATTTAACTGTAATGCGGTAAAAAATGCAAATAGCACGCAAAAAGGCGCTGGTATTGGTGTAGCGGCAGGTGCAATTGCAGGTGGAATCATTCAGGGAAATCTAAAAGGAGCGCTCATTGGGGCAGCAATTGGTGGCGCCAGCGGAGGAATTATTGGGAACGTAATGGACAAACAAGCCAGGAAAATAGAAGAGGCGATCCCAGGAGCAGAAGTAGAGCGTGTAGGTGAAGGAATTCATGTGATTTTTGGTGAAAATAGTGGTGTAAACTTTGCAACAAACAAATCGGATTTAACGGCTACTTCCAAGCAAAACCTAGACGGTGTTGCCAAAATTTTAATGGAATTCCCTGATACAAATATTTCTATACAAGGCCATACAGACAATACCGGAAAGGAAGACTATAACCTACAGTTATCCCAAAAACGAGCAGATTCAGTAGCTCAATACTTAAGCGATAAAGGTGTATCCTATTCGAGATTTAATATTGAAGCATTTGGGCAAAGCACCCCAAGATATGACAACAGTACAGCTGAAGGGAGAGCACAAAATAGAAGAGTAGAAATGGCTATCAGTGCAAACCAAGAAATGATCCAAGATGCTCAGGCAAAAAGTCAAAATTAAGCACAAAATGATGCATTGAAATCAGTTGAAAAACTGCATTAGCCAAATTGGGCAATCCCTACGATCTTGTATAAGATCTTATGAACCAAGGAGGTCAAAATATTAGAGTAGCTACGGAACAAACAAAAGAATTACGGCAAAATGGTGAAAGACTTTTTCCCTAGCTCCATTTTTTTAAGCTGATTTCCGCTTGTTTTCTGATTTTAGTAGTATAGTATTCTGGCCTTTTTAATAAAATTAGAGACAATTCTTATGCCTGGCATAGCTACTTACCGTTACTTTTTCAACGCATTAGATTTCGAGTTAAATAATGATTAACAAAAAACAATAATATCTTATCATTGTCTGATTTTAACACCAAATTATTCTAATCAATGGTTTTATAAGTGGAAAAACATAGTTTTTTGGCTTATTCCCGATTCATTTCCAAAGGAATTGCACTCCAAACAGCATAGAACAGGACAGTTAATTTCATTGAATGAAGTATATTCGCTAAATATTACTAAGAATTTAAATTTATTAAATAACAATATGGCAATTACAAAAGACACTTTTAAGCACGTAGATTATCTATGGGATGATGAAAAAGCGAAAGCTTTAGGAGACGATCAAGTAGCACTATTGCTTTATCGCTCAAATATTTTGGGAGCAGATCTGAGAATCACCAATTACGGAGGTGGAAACACAAGCTGTAAGACTATAGAAAAAGACCCACTTACAAAAGAAGACACCGAAATAATGTGGATCAAGGGTTCTGGTGGAGACATCGGAACATTGAAAAGAAGCGGACTTGCGGGATTGTATATGGACAAGTTACTTGCACTTAAAAATGTGTACAGAGGTTTGGAATTTGAAGATGAAATGGTGGCCCTTTTCAACCATTGCATCTATGACCTGGACTCCAAAGCTCCTTCCATAGATACTCCTTTGCATGCTGTATTGCCTTTCAAACACATTGATCACCTCCACCCTGATTCCGCCATTGCCATTGCAGCAGCTAAGGATGGAGAAAAAATTACAAACGAATTATTCGGAGGCCAAATTGCTTGGGTTCCCTGGCAAAGACCAGGTTTCGACTTGGCACTACAACTAGACAAAGCGCTTAAGGCCAATCCTGGAATTCGAGGCATTATGCTCGGAGGACATGGTCTTTTCACTTGGGGAGATACTGCTTACGAATGCTATATCAATAGCCTTCAGGTAATCGACAAAGCTTCTCAATATTTAGAAGACAACTATGGCAAAAGCCGTCCGGTATTTGGTGGCCAGAAAGTTACTTCTTTGCCAGCTGAAGAAAGAAAAGAACAAGCTTCTATCATTGCTCCTCACTTAAGAGGTCTTGCCTCAGGTTTTAACCGCATGGTTGGACATTTCTCTGATGATGAAAGGGTATTAGAGTTTATCAATAGCAATGACCTTGAGAAACTTGCTCCTCTTGGAACAAGCTGTCCTGATCACTTCTTAAGAACCAAAATCAGACCTTTGGTATTGGAAATAGCTGCTGACACGGATCTTTCGGACATGACAGAGATAAAAGCCTATCTCGAAAAAGAATTTGAAGCTTACAGGCAATATTATACCAAGTATTACAATGACCACAAGCGTGACAACAGTCCTGGTATAAGGGATTCTAATCCAGTGGTTATTTTATGGCCTGGCGTAGGTATGTTCTCTTACGCCAAAAACAAACAAACGGCTAGAGTAGCTAGCGAATTTTACACCAATGCCATCAATGTGATGAAAGGTGCGGAAGCCGTTTCTTCTTATGTATCCTTGCCATTGCAAGAAGCATTTGACATTGAGTATTGGCTATTGGAAGAAGCAAAGCTTCAAAGAATGCCTAAGGAACAACCCCTTTCCAGAAAAGTGGCCTTTGTTACAGGTGGAGCCGGTGGAATTGGTAAAGCAATTGCCGATAAAATGGCGCAAGAAGGTGCATGTGTATTTATCACAGACATCAACAAAGACAACCTTGACAAAGCCCTTGCTACCTATGGCAAAGACACTGGCTCAGGAGCCTTAATGGATGTAACCAAAATGGAGGACATAGAAGTAGCCCTTAAAGCGGCTTGTCTTAAATTTGGTGGCGTTGACATCATTGTCAACTGTGCAGGTCTTGCCATCTCTAAACCAATCGCACAAACCACTGAGAAGGATTGGGACATTCTTCAAGCTGTATTGGTAAAAGGTCAATTTGCTGTTTCTAAAACTGCTGTTGCGATCTTGAGAGCTCAAAATAAGGGTGGAGACATCGTAAATATTGCGAGTAAAAACGCTTTGGTTTCCGGACCAAATAACGTGGGTTATGGTACTGCTAAAGCCGCTCAAGTACACATGAGTAGATTGCTTGCAGCTGAACTTGGACCTGACAAGATCCGTGTGAATGTTGTCAATCCTGATGCAGTGATTGAAGGCAGTAAAATATGGGAAGGCGAGTGGGCCAAAGGCAGAGCCAAAGCTTACGGAATTTCTGTAGAAGAGCTACCTGCTTTCTATGCCAAGCGTACGATCATGAATGAAATTATATCTGTAGATGATATTGCAAATGGCGTTTTTGCATTTGTAGGAGGTCATTTGAGCAAGAGTACCGGAAATATTTTAAACGTTGACGGTGGAGTTGCTGCTGCCTTTGTCAGATAATGCATTCCCATGAGAATTGATAAAAATCAAATCAATACTATCAATAACAACGCTCTCCCGGACCACCGGGAGAGTTTTGAGTATCTAAGCAATAAATTAACCACCAAAGGACTGGATCCTGATCAACTTATTCAAAAGATCCAGGAATTTCAAATCGCCATTCCTAGCTGGGCCCTTGGGACAGGAGGCACACGATTTGCCAGATTCCCCGGCGGTGGTGAACCCAGATCGCTTGAAGAAAAAATTGATGATGTAGGCCTTATTCATGCATTGAATGCTGGATCTGGTGCTATTTCTCTTCATATTCCCTGGGACATACCTGGCGATATTGAAGCGGTAAAGGCTCACGCAGCCTCCCACAATTTACTGTTCGATGCCGTCAATTCCAATACTTTCCAAGATCAACCCGATCAGGAGCATTCTTATAAGTTTGGCTCTTTGTGTCACACAGACAGCAAGGTAAGGCAACAAGCCATTGACCATAATCTGGAAGTGATTAAGTATGGAGATAAACTTGGATCCAAAGCTTTAACGGTTTGGTTGGCAGATGGCTCTTCCTTTCCTGGACAGATGAATTTCCGAAAAGCACTACAAAGAACCCTAAATTCTCTAAAAGACATCTATCAGGGAATGCCTTCGGATTGGAAAATGTTTGTGGAATACAAACCTTATGAACCTTACTTTTACCATACCGTCATTCAAGATTGGGGAACCTCTCATTTACTGGCTTCCCAACTTGGTGATAGGGCTTTTACTTTGGTAGATTTGGGTCACCACCTGCCCAATACGAATATTGAGCAAATAGTGGCTACCCTAATGATGCAAGGTAAACTGGGAGGATTTCACTTCAATGATTCCAAGTTTGGTGATGATGACCTGACCGTAGGTGCCATGAAACCTTACCAATTGTTTCTGATATTTAACGAACTGGTAGAAGGCATGGAAGACAAGGCTTCTAAAAACCCTTCACCTGCCTGGATGATAGATGCTAGTCACAACCTGAAAGACCCCATGGAAGACTTGCTACAATCAGTAGAAGCCATCCAATTGGCCTATGCGCAGGCCTTGACAGTAGATCGGGTTGCATTGGAAAATGCAAGGGAAGAAAATGATGCCGTATTGGCACAGGAAATCTTGCAAAATGCCTTCCGAACAGATTTGAGACCATTGATCGCAGAAGCCAGATTACAGGCAGACGCTGCCCTATCCCCAGTAGAAGTATACAGGGACCTGGCTGTCAGAAAGCAACTGGTCAAAGAAAGAGGAGCCAAAACACTTGCTACCGGTTTATAAGTTAAATCAATACATTCAATAAAATACAAGACGACAATGCCCATTCCGGTAACCGCCATTTTTGATATAGGAAAAACAAACAAGAAATTTTTCCTCTTTGATGAAAATCTAAATGAGATCAAAGAAGAATATGTACAGTTTCCGACCATTAAAGATGACGACGGGTTTGAGTGTGATGATTTAGAAAAAATCACCACATGGGCAAAGGAAACTGTGGAGAAATTATGCCAAGACCCTCAATATGAGATAAAGGCATTGAATTTCTCCACTTATGGGGCCACCTTCGTCTCTATTGGAGAAGATGGCAAGCCTGTTACCCCAATTTACAACTACCTCAAGGATTTCCCTGAGGATGTTCACAAAGAATTCTACGAGAAATACCCTGAAGAAAGCATCAATCAGATTACAGCCTCCCCTACACTAGGCATGCTTAATTCTGGTCTGCAGTTGTACTGGCTAAAAAGGAAAAAGCCGGAGGTATTCAAAAAAATCAAATACGCCTTACATCTCCCTCAATACATTTCCTATCTATTTACTGGTGAAGCCGTAACTGAACCTACCTCAATCGGCTGCCACACCAAAATGTGGGATTTCCCCAAGGGAGACTATCATAAATGGGTGTATGAAGAAGGAATTGCTGAGAAATTACCCCGTCAAGTACCTACTAACCATAGTTTTGAAAAAGAAATCTGTGGTCAGAAAGTGAAAATAGGCGTTGGTATTCATGACTCTTCCTCTGCGCTGGCCTCTTATTTGATCAAAATCAAAGAACCATTTCTACTGATTTCCACAGGTACCTGGAGCATATCTCTTAACCCTTTCCCTAAAAGAGAGTTGACCTTCAAAGAACTACAAAATGATTGCTTGAATTTTCTATCCATCCATGGCAAGACTGTTAAAGCCAGTCGTTTTTTCCTTGGTTATGAATTGGACAATCAGCTGAGTAAAATGAACAAGGCTTTCGGCAAAGAGCCAAAATATTACAAAGACATAGTGCCCAATGAAACGTTAGTCAATAAGCTTTTAAGCGGTGAGATCTCGGGAACGTTTTATCCTGAAGCAATTGCAAGAACACCATTGGTAGCCGAAATATTCCCTGAGAACAATTGGGACATTTCTTCCTTTTCCGATTTTGAACAAGCCTATCATCACTTGATATTTGGTCTGGTCAGGATGCAAGTGGCCTCATTGATGCTTGCTAAAGGTGCTACACCTACAAAAAAGGTGTATATTGATGGCGGTTTTGTCCATAATAAGGTGTTTATCCGTTTTCTAAATGCCCTACTGGAAGGATATGAACTCGAATTTTCTGATTTTCCATTAGGATCCGCCTATGGGGCAGCCCTGATGCTAAACGCTTTTAAATAAATTAAACCATACCCTCTCAATGAACCAGCTTTTTCTAATTTTTAGTTTCGTTTTCATAATGGGATCATTAAGTGCCCAAAATCAATCTATAATAATGGACATTTACCCGGGAGAAATACCTTTCCAAAAGGTCTCACAGGCAAAAGAAGTAGCAAAGGTTGATGGAATTATTCGCATCAGTAATGTTCAAACTCCTCAAATACAAGTCTTTTTACCCTCCAAAAGCTCGGCTAATGGTCAGGCAGTAATTATCTGTCCAGGTGGTGGATATGGTATTTTGGCCTATGATTGGGAAGGGACTGATATTGCCAAATGGCTAAACAGTCATGGCATTGCTGGTATCGTTTTGAAATACAGGTTGCCTTCTGATAAAACACAAACAAGTCCCCATCTGGTACCTATGTCCGACGGACAACAGGCCATCAGATTGGTTAGACTTCATGCAGAAGAGTGGAATATAGCTCCAGATAAAATTGGCATAATGGGCTTTTCGGCTGGAGGACACCTGGCATCCACTTTAGGAACTCACTTTGATTCCGGTAATCCTGGATCAGATGACCCCATTTTGCAGCAATCTTGCCGTCCCGATTTCATGATCCTGGGCTATCCCGTAATCTCATTTAATGAAGAATTCACGCATATCGGTTCCAGAAATAGCCTGATAGGCAAAAATCCTGAAGCCAAATGGGTCAAATTTTTCAGCAATGAAGAACAAATAAGAGCAGATTCACCCCCTACTTTTCTTTTTCATTCTCAAGATGACACAGGAGTACCTGTTAAACACAGTCTCATGTTTTATGAAGGTCTTGTCTCCAAGCAAATCCCTACAGAGATGCATTTGTACCCTGTAGGACAGCATGGTTATTCTCTCTCTCTCAACAAAGAAGGCACTCAAAAAGGATGGCCAAATAGCTGCATTAATTGGATGCAACATTTGTAATGAAAACGAATCTTCCTGCCCTTAAGATCAGCGAAAATGGACGCTACTTAACCAAGCAGAATGGAGACCCTTTCTTCTGGCTGGGAGATACAGCCTGGGAACTTATCCACAGGCTAACCTTGGCCGAAACCCAATTCTATTTTCAAAACCGGGTGGCAAAGGGTTTTACCATCATTCAAACTGTTATATTGGCTGAATTGGACGGCCTGACCGTGCCAAATGCCAATGGCGATCTTCCGTTAAAAGATTTAGATCCCAGTCAACCAAACGAAGCTTATTTCAGCCATGTAGATCAGGTAATAGACCTGGCCAAAGAAATGGGTTTGTACCTTGCCCTATTGCCTACCTGGGGAGATAAGTACAATAAAAAATGGGGTATTGGCCCTGAGGTTTTTACGCCTGAAAATGCAAGGGGTTTTGGTTCTGCTTTGGCCAGGCGTTATGCAAAGCACCAGCACATCGTCTGGGTTTTGGGTGGAGACAGAATTCCCCAAGACAAAGAAGACGAAGCCATTATTCATCAAATGGCGGAAGGAATTCGTGAATTTGACAAGGATAGCCTGATCACTTACCATCCCAACGGAGGTGTAATAGCCAGTGATGTTTTTGGTAAAGCCCCTTGGTTGCAAGTGGACATGTTCCAATCCAGACACCAGAAAAACTTCCGGGAATACACTGTTGTGAACAAGGCCAGAAACAGGCAACCTGTGAGACCCGTTATCAATGGGGAACCAGGTTATGAAAACATACCCAATTTATTGAACAAGTGGAATTTTCAAAGACTAGATGCATCAGATGTAAGATTATCTGCTTATTGGAGCATGCTGTCTGGTGCTGCGGGATATACCTATGGCTGCAATGAAGTCTGGCAAATGCATGCTGCCAATACTACCCCTTTATTTGGTGCCCATCTTTCCTGGAAAGATGCACTTGATCTCCCCGGGGCCAGGCAGATGAAAATCCTACGGCTGGTATTTGAGAGTCTACCTTGGCAACAAATGCTTAGCTCTCGAAAAATATTCGCTGGGATTAATTGGCCATTGAAGCCAAAAAAAATGGCCTTGACAACTACAGATCAAAGTTGTATACTCCTGTACCAGCCCAATGGCAATAAAATAAAATTGAGGTTAAAAAAGGCCGTATTAAATGATTCTGTTGCCTATTGGATCAATCCCCAAGATGGTGACGTTACCCCCATTAAAAGCAAGCTCTCCAACACATTTCAGTCTCCTAACAGACTACAGGATTGGCTGCTTTTAATTTTATCAAACAGTCAGAACGCACACTGGCACTATCCAAGATCTTGAAATTTAATCAGTTGGCAATTTTTTGGGGATAAAATTGTGGATAAGGTAAAAAAAAGCCGTTCACTACGTATTTTTTATTAAGAATGGTCATTCTCCCATGACAGTAAGCACCAGGCTTCGCTCTCCCCCATGGTTCCGAAATTCTCCAAGGTAAATTCCTTGCCATATACCAAGATTCAATTTTCCTCGGGTAACAGGAATCTGAACGGAAACGCCAAAAATACTTGATTTTAAGTGTGCAGGCATATCATCAGGCCCTTCCATGGTATGAATAAAGTGGGGATAATCCTCAGGTACAAGGTAATTGGTAAAAGTTTCAAAGTCCATTCTTACCGATGGATCCGCATTCTCATTAATCGTTAAGCCTGCCGAAGTATGCTTTATCCAAACCTGGAGCAATCCTTTGTCTATTTTTTTTAATTCTTGAAAGTTATCCACAATATGTCTGGTTATAAGGTGAAAACCCCTTCTATAGGCTGGCAATATGATTTCTTTTTGATAGGTTTTCATGATTTTAAAGGCTTTAAATCCATCGGCAAATATAAAAAATTTAGGATTTGCAGTTTATTAATTATATTTAAGATTAAACGTTTTAGAACTTAAATTTTCAAACATGCAGAAACTAACATTTTCAATTTTATTATTGTTATTCACCGTAGTCAGTTATTCTGCGAATGCACAAGAAACCACCAGAGTGCTAACTTTAAAAGATGCGCAAATTATTGCAGATGCTGCAGAAGCCAAAGCCAAAGCAAACGATTGGTCTGTCGTGATTTCAATTGTTGATGCAGGAGGTCACCTTGTAACCTTAAGAAGAATGGATAGTACCCAAACCGGTAGTATAGATGTGGCACTAGAGAAAAGTGAAACAGCCATGAGTTTCAAAAGATCAACCAAGGAATTTGAAGACATGGTAGCGGAGGGTAGATTAAATATCCAAAGCCTGCCAGGAGTATTGGCAATGGAAGGCGGCCTTCCAATAATTTCAGGAGACCAGGTCATCGGCGCTATTGGCGTGAGTGGAGCAGCCCCTCCAGAAGATGGAATTATTGCTGGAGCAGGTGTTGCTGCTTTTAAATAAATCTAATCTATCAATTAAAAATATTCTTTATTTCCCTTTTAATAATTATGGTAAAAGGAAAAAAACTACCTTCCAAATTGCCTTATGTTGGCACTACCATTTTTACGGTAATGTCCAAACTGGCTACAGATGAGGGTGCTTATAATTTATCTCAAGGATTTCCAAGTTTTGACTGTTCTCCCAAACTAAGCGAACTGGTATGCCACTACCTAAAAAATGGCTACAATCAGTATGCTCCCATGTCTGGTGTTCCTGCTTTTAGGGAAAGTATAGCGGAGAAAACAAGTAAGGTTTATGGAATATCCTTCGATCCTGAAACAGAAGTTACCGTCACTTCAGGAGCCACAGAAGCCATATTTTGTGCTGTCACTGCGGTAGTTTACCCAGGGGATGAGGTCATCGTATTGGAGCCAGCCTATGACAGTTATGTTCCTGCCATTGACCTTAATGGTGGCATTCCAGTATTTGTAACCTTGGACGCACCTGATTTTAAAATCGATTGGGAAAAAGTAAAGGACAAGGTATCTCCTAAAACAAAGGCAATTATTGTCAATTCGCCTCACAATCCTGTGGGAACAGTTTTTAGCAGGGAGGACCTCGACAGTCTAGCGGAAATTGTTCGTAACAAAGACATTTATATTATCAGTGATGAAGTTTACGAACACATTGTTTTTGATGGAGAAATTCATCATTCCATGATGAGCCATCCTGAATTAAAGGAGAAATCTTTTATTTGTAATTCGGTGGGTAAAACCTACCATGTCACAGGATGGAAAATTGGCTATTGCCTGGCTCCAGCCGCCCTTACCAAAGAATTCCAACGCATACACCAATACATCACTTTCTGTACGGTATCACCAATGCAGTATGCGCTGGCGGACTTCCTGAGGTTACCGGAACATTATGAACAGTTGTCTGATTTCTATCAGCGGAAAAGAGACCGATTCAATGAAGCCTTAAGTGGGTCCAGGTTTACCTTAAAACCTTCAAAAGGCAGCTTTTTTCAAATCGCTTCTTATGAAAGAATTACCGATGAATACGATTACAATTTGGCCATTAGACTGACCAAAGAGATCAAGGTAGCATCTGTTCCCGTTTCTGTTTTTTATAAGGAAAAAAGAGATGATAAATTGCTACGCTTTTGTTTTGCAAAGGATGATGACATCTTGGACAAAGCAGCAGAATTATTGTGTAAATTATAAACCATCTATAAACGAATGCTTGAATTAGGTTTTGTAAGTGCCATTTTGGCTGATAAAAGTTTTGAAGAAGTAATTGATTTTGCCGCCAAAGAACAATTTTCTTGTGTAGAAATTATGTGTTGGCCAAAAGGAAAAGCAGAACGACGTTATGCTGGGGTAACACATATTGATGTGGCCAACTTGGATGAAAAAACGATCCAGCATATCAAAGATTACCAAAAGGAAAAGAAGGTATATGTTTCCGGATTAGGTTATTACCCCAATCCTCTGGATCCTGATGAAAAGGTAGCAGAAAATGCATTGTCCCATATCATGGATGTAATCGATGGTGCTGAAAAGTTGGGGATTCCGGTAGTCAATACTTTTATTGGTAGAAACCCGTCTTTGAATGTGTCGGACAACTTAATGCTTTTTGAAGAACGGTTCCCACAAATCATTCGTCACGCCTCCTCTAAAGGCATTAAAATAGCAATTGAAAATTGCCCCATGCTCTTTACGGACGATGAATGGCCTGGGGGAAAGAATCTTGCCATTTCTCCGGCAATTTGGGACAAGATGTTTACCATTATTCCAGATGAAAACTTTGGCTTAAACTATGATCCTTCCCATCTGGTATGGATGCAGATGGATCCTGTCCAGCCCATTTACGATTACAAAGATCGACTTCACCACATTCACCTTAAAGATGTAAAGGTTTACCAGGACAAATTAACTAGAGTAGGCATACTTGCCAATCCATTGGAATACCATTCTCCCAAAATTCCTGGCTTGGGAGATGTTCCCTGGGGTCGGTTTTTTGCTGCGCTTACAGATGTGGGCTACAGAGGTCCTTGTTGCATAGAAGTAGAAGACAAGGCCTATGAAAAATCTGAAGCCGATGTCAATATGGCCATTTTAACCTCTCGGAATTATTTGAGGCAATACATCCCCTTTAGAGAAGCATAGCTCTCGTAGCCCACGCAGGTTAAACCTGCGAGGGCTACTATTTATAGCTAAACATTCTTTCCTTTTAAATGTTGACTGTGAAATTCTTGTAGCCTGGAGCGAAAGCCCTTGGCAAAAACAATGAGCACAACCCGATTTTACTATCCCCCTGTCCTAGAATCAAGCTTAGATCGTTAAAATATTTGGGTTGGCTTTTCCTATCGTTTCTTCTGTCCAGTTTTTTTCTTCTTTGTCAAGCGCCTCTTTTTGATCTTCCTGGTCATTTTCAGGCTTCAGCTTCAACTTAATAAAAATAGGAAAGTGGTCAGAGGATATGGAAGGTAGTCTTTTTATTTCTCTTAGTAGAAAATCCTCAGAGTGAAAGATATGGTCCAAAGGCCAGCGAAAGGGCAGGTATTTTGCATTGTAGGTATTAAAAAAACCCCTTCCTTTTCTGGGATCTAAAAGCCCACTAATTTTCTGAAATAACCGTGTCGTTCTAGACCAGGCCACATCATTGAGGTCTCCAAAAACCAATGTTGGAAGGTCTGCATCCTTTACATTTTTGCCAACAATTAGAAGTTCCGCATCTCGTGAAAGCGAAGTATCGCTTTCTGTAGGACTTGGTGGTTCGGGATGTATGCAGTGGATTTGTATGGGTTTTCCTGAGGGAAGAATTACCGACGTATGAATGGATGGGATATCGTCCTCTACTAAAAAAAGAACCTTGGTATCCTCCAATTCCAAATTGGAGTACAAGTGCATCCCGTAAAGATTGTCCAATGGTATTTTAACCTGGTATTTATACTCTTTCTCCAAAACTGACAATTCATTCTCCCACCTTTTATCTGATTCTAAGGTCAGCACAAGGTTGGGTTGATGCTTATTTACCAGATGGATTAATTTTTCAACATGTCGATTTGGCGTAAGCACATTGCTTACCAATATCCCAATCTCATTCTCAGGCGAGCTCTTCTTGTCTCGTTTGACTTCTTTTTTGGCCACAACGGTATAAGGGAAAATTTTTCTTGCCTGATAAAACCAGGAAAAAACCACCAATGCTAAAAAACCAAGATTAAAGGTATTAAATGCAGAAAAAGGCAATAGAAAAAGCACAATGGCTATGGTTGCCATTACTAATAATTGAATCCGTGGAAAATCAAAAACACGAACCCACCAATTACTAACCTTCAACTTTGACGCTATTACAGCCAAAATACTGATGATACTTAATATTATTTTAAAAATATTTAATACCAGATCCATCGCGACATGAGGTTTAATTTGAAACTTAACAAGTATTTTAGTTTTGTCATTAATTTACAATATATACGAAACCGATAAAATTATTAATAATTTTAGGTGTCTATTTAACAAACATTTTACCTCATGTCCTATTTAAAATCGTTTTTTCGTCAGGAATTTGAAGCCAAAGGACTGGACATGACCAATGAGCCCTTTATCCAGGCCCTTGAAATTGCCTTGCATACCAATAAATCACTTTTCCTGACAGGCCGGGCAGGAACAGGTAAAACTACTTTTCTACATACCCTTAGAAAATTTAACCCTACCAAAAACATGGTAGTCGTTGCGCCAACGGGAGTTGCTGCCATAAACGCAAAAGGCAAAACCATCCATAGCTTTTTTAAAATTGACCCCAGGCAAATTTTTCTTCCAGATGACCCCAGGCTTAAAGCCAGTGGCTCCAAACAAAATATCTTTGACACCTTCAAATACACCAACAGCAGGTTAGCAGTCATGCGAAAACTGGATATTCTCGTAATTGATGAGATTTCAATGGTTAGGGTGGAAATACTGGACATACTTGATCAAATTTTGCGTGTATTTAGAAGGAAAATGCACCTGCCCTTTGGAGGGGTTCAGCTAATATTGATTGGCGATCCATTTCAGTTACCTCCCATAGTAAAAGACAAAGACTGGTCCTTATTGTCCAGTAAATATGAGACACGCTTTTTCTTTAGTTCTTATGGTTTCAAAGAATTAATGCCTTTTCATATTGAATTACAAAAAATATACCGCCAAAAGGATACTGTATTCAAAGACCTTTTGAACAGAATAAGGGAAAGCAAACACACCTACGAAGACATCAATTTTTTAAATAAGCGAGCAGCCGACTATCATTTTGACCTGTTGGATCAAGGCTATATCATTCTGGGAACCCATAATTTCAATATCCATAAAATTAACAAGCAGAAATTAGAGCTTATAAAAAGCGAGGAAAAGATTTTCAAAGCGGATATCGAAGATGATTTTCCCTCTTCCATGGCCCCTTTTGATCCCATGGACATCACACTCAAAGTTGGAGCGCAAGTAATTTTCATGCGAAACAATCCCGAAAAAAAATACTACAATGGTATGATTGGGAAAGTCGTAGAAATGCACAAGAATAAAATCCTGGTAGAAGCAAATAATGGGACATTTTATGAAGTTGAGAGAGAGGTTTGGGAAAACGTAGACTTTCAATACAATGAGCAGGAAAAAAAAGTAGATGCAAAAGTTATTGGCAGATTCACTCAGTTCCCACTGAAGCTTGCCTGGGCCATCACAGTACATAAAAGTCAAGGACTTACCTTCGAAAAATGTATAGTGGAAATAGACAGATCATTTGAAGCAGGACAAGTCTATGTGGCCCTTAGTCGCTGCACTGATCTGGAGGGATTGGTGTTAAAAAAAGCAATCGGCATGCAAAGTGTATTGGTAAGTCAGGATAGTTTGAATTTTAGTTTGCAGCGGCAGGGGGAATCGCAGGTGGAAGAAGATTTAAAGGTGCAAAGAGCATTTGCTTCCCTACCTTACGCTTTGGACGCCTACCGAAAAGGGGACTTAAATAAAGCCAAGGCCATTTTTGATGAAGTTCAAAGCATCCATGACATCACCTATTATGCAAAATTCAAACAGTTTATGATGCTAAAACCTTACTTAGACTACAAAAATAAACGCAGATAAATGAATTTTAAATAACTTTTTTAGCATTTTATCAAAAATAAATGCCTGATTCCCTTGCGTTTTAATCTCAAATGCATAAATTTGTATTTAACAGCAGAATAAAAGCATTTCAATTTTAATTATTTTTCAAATGCAGGGGATATCGAGAGGAGTAAATCAGGAAAAGAATTATTTTAACAGCGTAGTTTTATCCTTCCTATTATTTTTAGCTATTTCAGTACATAGTTATGGTCAATTAGCCTGTACCAATACTGAGCCAGCATCTGTTACTTCCCCTTGGAGTAGTGGATGGCAGTCTGGCTATCCAACAAACACCTGGAACGCCCATGTTTATCAGTTAACGAGTTCTTATAACCCGTATGGCGCATTTGCCGGTTATAACGAGCCAAGACAGTTTAAGGACGATGGCGGACAATACAAAGGAATGTTGTTGAGAGATGGTGTTAACTTTTTACCTGTTACAGGAGTTAACTTCGAAACGCATTTCAACGATCCCGATCCTACGCCGGGCAATGGTTTTGGTTCTGACTTTCTTTTTTTTGAAACAGGTATCAGTCCTACTGTAGCAGGAGGATGTGACACGCAGTTGCAATCATTTGGTGTGTCAATGAGAGGCAGATACATTCCACAGGAAAATGGCATCTATCGTATTCGTATAGGTGGTGACGATGGCTCTTATTTTCGCATGTTTTCAGATGTTGGAACTTCTAATGATTTAAACAGCGTAGCAAAAGATGTGAATGGAAACGATTTAGTTCATGACAATTGGATAAAAAAAGCTTCTGATCCAGATTTTGATGGTGTGTATAACTTTGTTTACGAAGACAATATCAGAAATTATTATGTAGAGTTAGAAGCCTTTGATGAGTGGTTCATGCAATTAAACTATTATGAAAAGAATGGTAACAATAGGTTTTCTTTTGATATCGAACTCTATTTTGGTCCAGGTGAGATAAGAATGGGTAGTAATGCTACTGATATTGCTTCTTTTTGTGGCATAAATCCTGATCCAACCATAATTAACTCTATAGGTCCAGCTGTATTCGAAGATGGAGAAGTTAGCGAATATTTTTGGCAATATGCTACCACTAACGATGAAACGACTACTTGGACAACTATTCCTGGAGCAACAGACGAATTCTATAAAATCCCAACTTATGATGAAAATGTTGCTGAAAATAGCTGGACAGGAACAAGGTATTATAGAAGAGGGGCTACCAATACAATTGTCAATCCGGATGATGGAACGAGTACAGATGTAAATGTATTCGCCAATGTATTGGAAGTTACTGTTAACCCAATTGCAGACATGGATCAAAGCGAATTTGGTACCAATGAGTGGGTTGGACATATTTATGGAGCGTTAAGGGATTTTTCTTCCTCCAATTATATTGGAAGAGTCAATCAAACTGAAATATTCAACCAAAATTTCCCAAGTGGTGCTTCTTCTGGTCCACAATTTTTTACTCCTGATTATGGTTGTGCTTTCCAAACAGATAATTTTACGGTCAGGTATAAAATGCTTTTGGATGTGGCCCCAGGAACCTATGATTTTTATGTAAATGGAGATGATGGTTACAGGTTGTATATAAATGGCAATCCCGTTATTAACGAGTGGACCAAAGCAAGTGGAGTAAAAGCAGTCGACGATACTTACCAAATGGAAATCGTTGAAGAGGGTGTTTTAGAGTTAATATTAGAATATTATGAGATTGGTGGAGGCCAGTCCATATCATTTGATTATAGTGAAGAGTTACTAATACTTCCTTTGGAATGGGGCGATTTTCTTGGCCAGTCCTGTGGTGACAACAATTGCCTTAAATGGAGCACTTTACAGGAAAAAAATACCAGTCATTTTATCTTAGAAAGATCAAATGATGGATTCAACTGGAAAGAATTTGGTGAAGAAATTGGAGCCCAGGGAAATAGCAACAGAGAAGTACAATATCAGTTTGAAGACGATTCTTTTGAAAACAAAATCTCCTTTTACAGAATAAAACAAGTTGATTTGGATGCCACTTTCAGTTACTCTGATGTAATCAGGGTTGAAAACTACTCACTTAGCAATAAGTTGATGCCTTTCCCTAACCCAACCATGGATTTACTCTTTTTGGATTCAGAAGATGGAATTTTGAATGTGGAGCTTATGAGTCAAGATCAAAGAGTAAGGGCTCAACCTTTAGTTGAGAAAGTTGGTGATAAGAGATACCAGATTGATATGCGTCAATTTCCTAGCAACCATTATTTGGTAACCATCCAAACAACAACATCGAAAAAGACTTACAAAATAATGAAAAGATAAAATCGTATTATAGCTCATTCCCTGCTCATAAGACGAGTAAAACATAAATTAATGCAAGCGATATACGAGACCGACAGTCACCTTTATGACTGCCGGTCTTTTTTTTCAATGACATTTTATCATTTATAGGTTTGGGTTGGTATCTTTGCATATTATGGGTAGTACTACTGTCAAAAAAAGCACATCTCTCGAAGACCTGGATCCAAAATCCTTTATTATAATAAAGAATGCCCGGGTAAATAATCTTAAAAGTCTTAGTATCGCCATTCCCAGGAATAAGCTGATAATCATTACAGGCTTATCCGGTTCAGGAAAATCTTCCCTGGCTTTCGATACTCTTTTTGCTGAGGGACAGCGGATGTATGTAGAAAGCTTAAGCTCCTACGCCAGGCAATTTTTAGGGCGTATGGAAAAACCTGAGGTGGAATACATTAAAGGGGTATCACCAGCCATCGCCATCCAGCAAGGGGTAAACACAAAAAACCCCAGATCAACTGTAGGTACCACTACTGAAATTTACGATTACCTTAAGCTCTTATTCAGTAGGATAGGCAGGACCATCTCTCCCATAAGCGGTGAGGAAGTAAAGCACCATACCGTAACTGATGTAGTCGCTTATATACATGGCTTCGAGGAAGGTGATAAGGTCATGATAAGTTGTCCTTTACATTTCAGTGCAGACAGAGCCAGAGAAAAGGAATTGGAAGTCTTGTTGCAAAAAGGTTTTACCCGCGTACTAGTAGATGGTGAGGTATCCTTCGTTGAAGACCTGTTGGAAGTAGATAAATTACCGGAAGGCACCTTCGAGATCCTTATTGATAGGGTATCGGTATTGAAAGAAGACGAAGGAAATCAATTTAGAATCGCAGATAGTATTCAGACTGCTTTTTTTGAAGGATTGGGAGAGTGCAAAATCGTTGTTCCGAACAAAGACGTTAGAACCTTTAGCGATAAATTTGAGCTGGATGGCATTCATTTCGAATTGCCGACAGTGAATTTTTTTAGTTTTAACAACCCTTATGGAGCTTGCAGGACTTGTGAAGGCTTTGGCTCAGTCCTGGGAATAGATCCTGATCTGGTAATTCCTGACAAAACCATTTCCATTTTTGAGGGAGCCATTGCACCCTGGCGTGGAGAAACAAGTAAAAAATGGTTAGCACCACTTTTAAAGGATGGAATTAAATTTGACTTCCCCATACACAGACCTTACGAAGACCTTGATGAGAAAGACAAGGCTGTCCTATGGACAGGAAATAAGTATTTTAAAGGCTTAAATGATTTTTTTGCTTTTCTGGAAAGCAAACTCCATAAAATTCAGTATCGGGTAATGCTTTCCAGGTTTAGGGGAAGAACTGTATGTCCAGATTGTAAAGGGACAAGGATTAGAAAAGATGCTTCCTATGTCAAAATAGCGGATAGATCCATTACGGATATGGTATTACTGCCAATAGACAAGGCACTCCCCTTCTTTGAAAAGTTGGCACTTACCGAGACGGAGAAAAACGTATCCAAAAGATTGCTACAAGAAATTATCAATAGGCTTGAATACCTCGATCAGGTAGGGCTTGGTTATTTAACCCTCAACAGACTGACTTCTTCCTTGTCAGGTGGAGAGTTTCAACGTATAAAACTGGCCACTTCACTAGGCAGCGCATTGGTAGGGTCTATGTACATACTGGATGAGCCTAGCATAGGATTACATCCCAGAGATACAGAACGGTTAATTACTGTATTGAAGGCACTGAGGGATCTAGGCAACACGGTGATCGTAGTGGAGCATGAGGAGAAAATCATCCTTACTGCAGATCAGGTAATCGACATTGGACCAGACGCAGGTGTTCATGGCGGTGAACTGGTTTTCCAGGGCACGCTGAAAGAATTGATGGAAGCAGGCAATACCCATACCTCCAGGTACCTGAGTGGTGAAGAGTCTATAAGTGCCAAAATCCATAACCGAGAATGGTCGGAATACATTTTAATTAAAGGTGCAACCGAAAATAACCTTAAAAATATAACGGTTAAAATCCCTTTAGAGATATTAACCGTGGTTACAGGAGTAAGTGGTTCAGGAAAATCTACTTTGGTCAAAAAAGTATTGTACCCTGCAATCGGCAAAATCCTCGGAACCGTAAACGACGAGTCAGGGCGATTCGACAAAATAGAAGGGCATTATAGAAATATCAACAGGGTGGAATTTGTTGATCAGAACCCTATAGGCAAATCTTCCAGATCCAACCCCGTGACCTATGTCAAAGCTTATGACGGAATCCGGGCACTTTATGCAGACCTTCCAATATCCAAGCAGAGAGGGTATAAGCCAGCCTTTTTTAGTTTCAATGTAGATGGAGGCAGATGTGAAGCTTGCCAGGGAGAAGGCACCCAAAAGATTGAGATGCAGTTTATGGCAGACATTTACCTTACCTGCGAATCGTGCAAAGGGAAGCGTTTTAAAAATGAGATATTGGATGCCAAATACAATGGAAAAGACATTTCAGAGGTTTTGGACTTAACCATTGATGAAGCGATGGACTTCTTTAGCGAAAAACAGGCAATTATCCAGAAGCTGAGACCTCTACAAGAAGTAGGTCTTGGTTATATTGGCCTTGGCCAATCCTCCAATACCCTAAGTGGTGGAGAAGCCCAAAGGGTAAAGTTAGCCTCCTTTTTAGGGAAAAATGATAGCAAAAAACAGGAAAGAATATTGTTCATTTTTGATGAACCAACCACTGGCCTACATTTTCATGACATAAAAAAATTACTCTTCTCCATTAACTCGCTTATTGATCAGGGACATACAGTACTTATAATTGAGCACAACACAGAAGTAATAATGGCTGCGGACTGGGTAATAGATCTGGGACCTGAAGGAGGAGAAAAAGGTGGCCATGTAATTTTTGAGGGAGTCCCGGAAGATTTAATGAAGGAGCCAAATAATTATACGGGAAAATATTTATTAGAATTAAAAAAGGGGTAGATACAATTAATTTTCTGTAAAAAATATTTTTTTTTGCGTAAAGCAGTGATATAAATGATTTTAATATATATTTTTGCACCCTATATAAACTTAGAATAGGTGGGTATTCAGAAGCAACCTATACTAACTTAAACATTTTTAACTTACTTAATTACTTATTTTTTCATGTTGTTCAATTCCATTGAATTCCTGATTTTCCTTCCGGTTGTATTTTTAATATACTGGTTTGTCTTTAACAAGAATTTAAAGCTTCAAAATTCTTGGATTTTGATTGCCAGTTATGTTTTTTATGGGTGGTGGGATTATAGGTTTTTATCCTTAATATTTTTCAGTTCACTAGTTGATTTCTTAATAGGAATGCAACTGGGAAAAAGCGAGAATAAGACTCATCGAAAATGGTTATTGTTTATAAGCTTGTGCGTAAATATTGGGTTTTTAGGCTTTTTTAAATATTACAACTTTTTTGCAGAGAGTTTTGCAGATGCCTTTACATTGTTTGGAAGCTCAATGGATCCAGCAAGGTTAAACATTATATTGCCGGTTGGGATTAGTTTTTACACCTTCCAGACGATGAGTTATACCATCGATGTATACCGGAAACAATTGGCACCTGTATCAGAGCCTATCGCCTTTTTTACATATGTTAGTTTCTTCCCACAACTTGTCGCAGGACCTATAGAAAGGGCCACAAACCTCTTGCCGCAATTCTTCAAAAAAAGAACATTCAATTATGCCCAGGCAAGTGATGGATTGCGTCAGATGCTATGGGGCTTATTTAAAAAAATCGTCATTGCAGACAATTGCGCCATCTACGTAAATGATATTTTCAATGATTATCAATCCTTTTCAGGCTTTACTTTATTACTTGGAGGCGTATTGTTTGCCTTTCAGATATACGGTGATTTTTCAGGCTATTCTGACATCGCCATAGGTACTTCCAGATTATTTGGTTTTGACTTAAAACGAAATTTCGCATTCCCTTATTTTTCCAGAGACATTGCCGAGTTTTGGCGGAGATGGCACATTTCTCTTTCTACCTGGTTTAGGGATTACTTATACATTCCCTTGGGTGGCAGTAAAGGAGGGCATGCGATAAGAAACATATTTATAATTTTCATTGTGAGTGGGTTTTGGCATGGAGCCAATTGGACTTTTATTTTTTGGGGAGCATTGAATGCTGCTTTTTACCTGCCTTTGTTGTTGACAAAAAGAAACAGAAAAAACACCTCCGATACAGTAGCCGCTGGAAAATACCTGCCGAGTCTAAAAGAGACTTTTCAAATGTCCACTACTTTTCTGCTAACTGTATTTGCCTGGATTTTCTTTAGGGCAGACAGCTTGGCCATGGCTTTTGACTATATCTCTATTATATTTTCATTAAAATTCTTCGTGTTACCCATACAGGATTTCTGGAGCATGAATACCGGCAACCATTTGATTTACTTATTCTTTTTGTTAATAGGCTTTATTATCGTTGAATGGTTACAACGAGAAAAGACTCATGGCCTGGATCTAGACCCTCTAAGAACACCAAAAACAATTAGGTGGACATTCTATTATGTAATTATCATCTTCTGTTTCATAATGAATGGGGTTCAACAAGAGTTTATATATTTTCAATTTTAAGCGTCATGAAAAAATTCTTAGGGAATAGTCTGTATTTTGTAATCCCTTTTGTTGTATACAGCCTGTTAATAGCATTTATAGATCCATTCAATTATTTAAATGGTTTTGGTATAACCAGTGAAGAAAAGAGGAAGACAATAGCCCAGAATGTTGAACCTCACTTGTACAAAATTATTGCATTTGAGAATGACCCAAAAAAGAATTGGGTTTTAGGAGATTCTAGAAGCAATGGGCTTTACGATGCAATGGATGAAAAGACATGGTCCAATCTAGCCTATGGTGGAGCGAGTTTAAAAGAAGTGGTTCAATCCTTTTGGTGGGCCACAGAAATAGTAAAGCCTGATACCGTTTTGATTGGGATCAACCTCAATTTATACAATAAATTAAACCGGCGTTTTTGGGTGGAAGAAACCCTTTCCAGAAAAGGAAATTATTTTACGTATGCCTTTAATAAATACACCTTCAATGCTACAGTAGCATTGGCAGAATCATTAGTGGTTCCCGAAAAAGATGCTTCATCAGAAGTTGATGATCCAGCAGCCAAAGAATACTACTGGAACAAGAAACTTGAAGAAACAGATAAATTTTTCAAAAACATTACCTACCCGGATGGGTATAAAAAACAGCTTACCGAAATAGCGGAATATTGCGAAAATGAAGGCGTAAAGTTAATCTTTTGGATACCCCCATTGCATAAAGATTACCATGATGCCCTAATAAAATATGAATTAAAGGAATATACAGATAGATTCCGAAGTGATTTACACTCTTTCGGTGATGTTTTTGATTTCAATTATGACTCCGAGTTAATTCTCGATGAAAATAACTTTCGGGATCCCGTACATTTTAACCTACAGGTAGCTGGGGAAATTGAAAAGGAAATAAGAAGCTATTCCCCAAACCATTCAACGCTTTACACCAAATAAAACAAAGCGTCAAAGAAAGAGAAGTACCCAGGACAAATCGAAAACACAAGCCTTATTACATCTTGTTCTGGCAAACAGTGCATTCTTGATTAAATCCGAAATTAAGCAATAAACCTCCTATTGCGTAAGAAACCACTTCACAATCAGCTACTGCGTTGACATTACCTAAGCAATGTATTTTCGCCTGGCTCTAATGAATACTTCATCCCGAATTAGGCTGATTTTCTATCGATCGTAGCACTTATTGATGGGGCCAGGACAGACCATCACGAATTCCATTACGTAATCCATGTTTTAATGATGGCTAAGGCAATCGCCAATCCACTGCTATTAACACCCCAACATTTTTATTCCATTTTTTGCTATTTCTATTTCTTTGGAACCGTGTATAGAAAATGAAACTACCGTCCCAATAACAGAAACTTTCAATATTTAAAAAATTAAGGTAATTTAAGCATTCAATTATTTTTTATTAAAAATTGAAGTAAATTACTAATAGTTAATAAAAAGAATACCTAAGCCTTATCCATGTTAAAATTATTAAAAAGAACTTTATTCGTAAGTTCTGTTTCATCCGTCTTGTTTTTAGCAAGTGCCTATCATTTTAATAAGACCTTTGAGCCTTATTCACAAGAGATTCCAGGAACAGGAATCTCATTTGATATGGTCCCCATTCCTGAAGGAACCTTTAAAATGGGAAGTAAAGATGGCGCTTCAGATGAAGCTCCGGTTCACAAAGTCAAAATAGATCCGTTTTGGATGGCATCCCACGAAGTCACCTGGGATCTTTACGAATTGTTTTTAGACAAAAGTTTTGAAGCCTCCTCCAGTGAAGGCCCTCTAAGTCCAAAAATAGACGGACTAACCAGACCATCCATACCCTATCTGGACATGACCTTCGGAATGGGAAAAGAACATAAACCAGCAATTGCAATGACCCAATATGGCGCCATTCAGTTTTGCAGGTGGTTGTACCTAAAAACAGGTGTCTTTTTTAGATTGCCTACAGAAGCCGAATGGGAATATGCCGCCCGGGCAGGGACAACTACGAAATATTTTTTCGGAGATGATCCATCTAAAATAGGGGATTTTGCCTGGTATGACGAAAATAGTGACGGAACCACTCATGAAATAGGCCAGAAGAAATCAAACCCTTGGGGTCTGTATGACATCTTGGGGAATGTAAATGAATGGACCATGGATCATTATGAAGCAGATGCCTACGCAAACAGAGGGGCCTCCACAGACAATCCTCTAAACTTGTCTGAAGAGCTTTACCCTAAGGTAATCAGAGGAGGAAGTTATGATAGTAGTCCAGAAGAAATGACCAGCAGCAAACGTGCTGCCAGTACTCCAGAATGGAAAAGAATAGATCCCCAAATCCCAAAAAGTCAATGGTGGTTTCCAGAGGCACCATTTTTAGGCATGAGAGTAGTAAGACCCCTTACTACCCCAAGTCCTGAATTCATAGAAAAATATTACGGCAGTGAGCCGATGGAAGATTATTAAAATAAACTCAACAAATAATGAAAGAAAATAATAGTAACGAAAGAAGGAATTTCATCAAAACTTCGGCGATAATAACTGGAGGTGCCATGTTAAGCCCATTCACACTTCCTGGAGCGCACGCTGCAGGAGATGACGCCATTAAGATAGCCGTCATTGGCTGTGGTGGTAGAGGCACAGGCGCAGTCTTCCAGGCCTTTGAAACCGGACAGAACATCAAGTTGGTGGCAATGGCCGATGCCTTCAAAGATCGTCTGGATCAAAGTCACGAGCGCATACTAAAAAAATACGGAAAAGATAAAGTAGTCGTTCCGGAAGAGAAGAAATTTGTAGGATTTGATGGTTACAAACATGCCATGAAAGATGCGGATGTGGTAATTATTGCTACTCCTCCAGGTTTCAGACCTGACCACTTTGAAGAAGCTGTCCGCCTTGAAAAGCAGATTTTTATGGAAAAACCTGTCGCTACAGATGCCATTGGTATCCGCAGGATTTTGGCAGCAGCCAAGATCGCTAAAGCCAAGAAGCTAAATGTAGTAGTAGGCCTTCAACGACACTATCAAGACAATTATATTCAGACCATTGATCGCATCCATAATGGTGAAATTGGTGATATCATAGGAGGCCAGGTATTCTGGAATGATGGCGGTGTATGGGTAAGAGAGCGCCAGCCAGGACAAACTGAGATGGAATACCAAATGAGAAACTGGTACTATTTCAACTGGCTATGTGGTGACCATATCACAGAACAGCATGTACACAACCTTGATGTTGCCAACTGGGTCAAGAATGCTTACCCGGTAAAAGCAGAGGGAACAGGGGGAAGAACAGTTAGAAGAGGTAAAGAGAATGGAGAGATTTTTGACCATCACGTGATATTGTTTACTTATGAAGATGGTACAGTAATCCATAGTGAATGCCGACATTTCCCAGGTGCTTATAACAGAGTGGATGAAAGCTTCCAAGGCACGAAAGGTAAAGCATATATGAATGCGGGACATACTGGTAAATTGACTGACCTTAAAGGAAACAGCCTTTATGACCATGATGGAACAAACAATGCAAACCCTTATCAGGTGGAGCATGACATGTTATTTGACGCGGTTGTAAAAGGTGAGTACAAGTTTGCCGATGCAGAGAATGCAGCCAAAAGTACCATGACTTCAATTCTTGGTCGTTATGCAACTTATTCTGGAAAACCTGTCACTTGGGATGAGGGTATAAATTCAAATGTGAACCTTAGACCTGATAAGTTAGCTTGGGATGCCCTACCAAAGGTTCTTCCAAATGAAGATGGTTATTATCCTTATGCAATTCCTGGTCAAACTAAAGTAGTATAAGCTGATGGAAAGAAGAAAATTTATTAAAAACGTATCCCTTGGAACAGCTGCGGCTGGCATAGCCGGGGTAAGTACCAGTCAGGCTGCTCAGACAAGCAATTTTGATGCAGATGCAACTTTCAACCTGGACTACGCGCCACATTTTGGCATGTTCAAAAATCTAGCTGGAGAAGACCTCTTAGATCAGATAACCTATATGCACGAACGTGGATTTAGAAGTCTGGAGGACAATGGCATGATGAAAAGGACTCCTGAAATGCAGGAGAAAATAGGCAACCACCTGGCAAAGCTAGGGATGACGATGGGCGTCTTTGTATTGGACAAAGGAGGAAATGGTGCCAACACGCTTGCTGCTGGAAAGCAGGAGTATGTAGACATCTTTTTGGCGGCTTGTAAAAAAGCAGTTGAAACATCCAAACGGGTAAATGCAAAGTGGACTACTGTAGTTCCGGGCGATTTTCAGAGAAATTTACCCCTAGATATCCAAAATGCAAATGTTATAGAAGCACTTCGAAAAGGTGCAGCTATTCTGGAACCACATGGGCTAACAATGGTATTGGAGCCTCTCAGTGACAATCCAAACCTATATTTACGCTATTCTCCTCAAACTTACCTTGTTTGTAAGGGAGTTGATAGCCCTAGCTGTAAGATTTTGTATGACATCTACCATCAGCAAAAAAATGAAGGTCACCTCATTACATTGATGGAAATGTGTTGGGAAGAGATCGCCTATATACAAATTGGAGACAATCCTGGCAGAAAAGAACCTGGCACTGGAGAGATCAACTTCAAAAATGTTTTTAAATACATTTATGAAAAAGGATACAAAGGTGTGTGCGGCATGGAACATGGAAATTTCAGTTCTGGTAAAGAAGGTGAAGAAGCGGTTATTCAGGCTTATAGAGAAGCAGATAGTTTCCGCTAGGCTGAGATTGCACTAATAAATACGAAAAAAGGGCAGCTATTTTAAATAGCTGCCCTTTTTTCTGTCCAATTTGTAAACAAATTAGGCTAAAAACCCTTTGCGCTTCAATATCGTCTCAACAAATTTGACTTCGTTTTGGGTATTGAAAATTCTAAAAGGAAGATGAATGAACTGAGCCTTAGACAAAACAAGAATATAGGCATCATCTTTAACCTGAGCCTCTTTTATCATTTCCCATTTAATAGGCATTCCTTGTTTGCTATTGATTTTCATAAGCACCTGTCGACTGTCAATTTCATAAGATAGCCGCTCAAACATTACCTTATTCTGTTCCATTTGGGTTACACCTGCAAACTGTATTACCCAAAAAAGCCAATACAATGCATAGGCCAATAATGCCATGCTTATCCACCACCATGAGGGTATCCAAAAATAACCACAAGCGATGGCTACAGCGATCAACGCCACCCACCATTGCTGTTTTAATATGTTTTTTAATCCCTGTTTGATATAGGTACCTGTCTCCAGTTTATATTTTTTTGTTTTTACGATCATTATTAAATATTCATTTTGCTGCGCAAATATCTTACCTTATCCATTAGATAGCAAGTTTATTCCCTATCCCTTTTTATTTTTTTATGATTTTTGATCCCAATAAAGCCCCTGTCTAATGACTCCAAAACAACTCTTTCCCCTTTCAAAGCCAAGAAAATTAAACCCTAATAGGGCAGTCTCCATGCTATTCTTTTATAAAACCCCTCAAAACCATCCTTAAAATGGAGACAAGAACTTATGAATAAAACGTCCCTTATTCTTTTTCCCTCAAAAGCACTATAACACTATTGCCAAAAACTTGATGAGGTCTTTAGAAGCCTGACAAATTCCTTGTAAGATAAACCTACTTTTATTTCACAAATAATATAACCAGCTTACCCTCAGACCAACAAGTTGATTTATTCAAATTATTATTGTAACTTATTGACTAAACATTTGATATGATGAATAGCCTGGTGATAGATTTGACTTTATGCGGTATAGCCTATGTTGTATTGATATACTTTGTAGCCACGCTTACTAGTTCTAAAATCAAAAGAAACCGGAAGAACAATGATGAAGATGATGATGGTGGAGTAGAAAACAATACCCCACCAGTTATAGATTTACCTCCCGGTATCATTTGGCCTTCCGATGAGAAGGATAAGAAACCCATTGCTTTTTAATTATTTTGTTTGCATTTGTTGCAAACTCCCTGTATTAATAAATTCATTTCTCGTAATTCATAGCCCTTCGGTAGCGATACTTTTGGTAGGGAAATTTCGTCTAAACAACTGGTATTCCCACAAATCTCACATTTAAAATGTACATGCTCATGATCATGGTGAGGCACCTCGGAGCTATGGTTGCACAAAGCGTATTTGGCAGCACCTGTATCGTCAAGTACCTTATGAACAAGATCATTCTCCAAAAACGTCTTCAGCGTTCTGTAAATAGTAACCCTATCAAAATTATCCTTTAATGCATCTTCAAGATCAGCGTGAGAAAGCGCTACCTTCCTGTTAAGGAAGGTTGAAAGCACATCTCTTCTGCAGCTGGTTACTCTTAGGTTATTCTCTTTTAATATTTCAGCCGTTTTATTAGCCATAAGTTTACTTTTGGAATGACTTAATTAATCAACTGCTCTCAGGGTGCTTCAACCAATAATAAGCAGAAACACCCTTTACTTTCTAGTCTAAGTCGCTAAAAAAGCAGTCGTTTTAGGTTGTCCTCATCTTTTTCCACCCTTTATAGACAAGAAAACCTCCGGCCAACGTAATTATTGTAGCAATGATTGCAGGGATTGTTTCGCCGTAGATCCAGAATCCCACACCAAATAATGCCGAAAAGACCATAATGGAAGCAATTAGCATCAATCCAATTTCCATTGGCAGTTGACCAACTTCTTCTTTTACCTCAGGGTGTTTGACCAATAATTTTTTCCAACCATAAGATGCTGGCCTAACTTTTTTATAGAAAGCGATCAATACTTTATCATCCTCAGGCCTGGTCAATAAGGTAACAGACACCCAGGTAATCGTGGTGATAGTGACGCCTAAAAGTAATTTTAGGTAAATCATATCTTCCGGTATTGGCCAAAATCCTAATTTATTGTGAATTGACTCAAAATAAATTGCCACTATAAAGGATACGATCATGGCAGAAATTTCGGTATAAGCGTTGATTCTCCACCAAAACCAGCGCAAGATAAAAATCAAGCCAGTACCCGCACCAATCTGTAACAATATATTGAACGCTTCAAGCGCATTGGATAGTACAGTAGCTAATAATGCAGCAAGCAGCATAAGCCCAACTGTTGAAATTCTTCCAACGGCTACAAGTTCTTTGTCAGTAGCTTCTGGCTTAATAAATCTAGCGTAAAAATCGTTAACTACATAGGATGAGCCCCAATTGAGGTGGGTAGACAAGGTGGACATTACTGCAGCTATCAACGATGCAAGTACGATCCCTATCAGTCCTTTTGGAAGGAAGGTAAGCATGGCAGAATAAGCCAAATCATCTCCTAGTTTGCTGGCTTCTATATGAGGAAAAGCCTCTTGCATATCACTCAACTGAGGGAAAAGTATTAGGGAAGACAAAGCAATAATAATCCAAGGCCAGGGACGAATAGCGTAATGCGTGATGTTGAACAACAATGTTGCACCAATCGCATTTTTCTCATCTTTGGCTGATAACATTCGCTGAGCGATATACCCCCCACCACCTGGCTCTGCACCTGGGTACCATGTGGCCCACCACTGTATCGCCAAAGGCATAATAAATAAAGGTATCAATACGTTCCAGTCACTAAAGTCTGGAATGATGTTTAGTTTTCCCACTACATTTGGGTGTGTCAACAATGCATCAAGACTTCCTATTTCAGGTAAAGTAACAATATAAATGGCTGCTCCGAAGGCACCAGCCATGGCAATGAAAAACTGAAAGAAATCAGTTAGTAAAACGCCTTTCAGTCCACCCAATGAACTATAAAACACAGTAACGACAGAAACGATTAAAAGCGTTTGTATAGAACTAAAACCAAGCATAACGCCAAAGATCTTAATCGCTGCCAGGGAAACTGTTGCCATGATCACTACATTGAAAAACACCCCTAGGTACAGTGCCCTAAAGGCTCTTAAAAAAGCGGCGGCTTTGCCTCCGTACCTAAGTTCATAGAATTCCAAATCTGTAGTAACCTCAGACCGTCTCCAAAGTTTTGCGTAAACAAAGACGGTCAACATCCCTGTCAACAGAAATGCCCACCAAACCCAGTTACCTGAAACACCATTCTTTCTTACAATATCAGTTACCAAATTGGGGGTATCCGCAGAAAAGGTAGTGGCAACCATACTAACCCCCAACAACCACCATGGCATATTTCTTCCGGAAAGGAAGAATTCTTTAGCGTTTTTACCCGCTGTTTTAGAGGCGTATACCCCTATTAACATGGAAATAACAAAAAATGCAATGATTATTGCCCAATCAAGGATTGAAATATTCATGATGAAGTATTTATATTTTAATTTTTTCGAATAATGGCTATTAACTAATTTTTCAACCTTCGAGTAAGAAGAAAATTTTTCTAAATAAATAAAACTTTTTCAATTATTTTAATTAATTCCTTTAAATATTTGTTGAACGAGAAGTAATTAGCCTTTTAAGGTGTTTCAAAAGACTACAAAGGTAAATATAAACCCTTTCAATAATATATAATTTAAAAGTATTGTAAATTTACCATTTGAAAATGCCCAAGGTGTCAAATTAAATCCCTTTGGCATTCTAAGAACTAGGAATTATTACTATGAAAGAAACAATTTTGGATGCGCTCAAAGCTGCCTATAAGTTAGAGGCAGAAAACCTGGTTGCCAGTAGATTTGGCTCAGGACATATCCATAAAACGTTCAAGGTGGAAAGCAGCACCCAGTCCTATATATTACAGGAATTTAATGATACCGTTTTTAAATATCCGGAACGCATTTCTAACAATCTGGGCTACCTACTTGATAATTTTGATCCTACAAACATCCCTTTTGTATTGCCACTGCCTATACCGAACCAGGATGGTGGTCTGTTTACCGAATTGGATGGAGGCCTATATAGACTTTTCCCTTTTGTCAATGGAGTGACAAGAGATGATATTGATTATAAAGAGCAAGCAAGCAAAGCCGCAGAAGCTTTTGCTTATTTTGTACTGGTATTTCTACCTACTGATTCTGACAAACTTCAGGATACCATTCAGGATTTTCATCACCTTGAATGGCGCTATAGTCAATTTGATGAGGCATTAAAAGCACCCGCCATTGAAATAAATGAGGAAACCAGGGAGATGATTGCCTATTATGAATCCCGTAAGGATTTACTCGAACAATATGGAGCTTACCGAAGCCAACTACCCCTTAGGGCGACCCATAATGATACCAAGATAAACAACCTGATCTTTAGTGAAGACTTAAAGAAAGTCAATGCCGTAATAGACTTGGATACCATTATGGCAGGTTTCGTGTTTTATGATTTTGGAGACCTTGCCCGAACAGTTGCCTGTACAAGGGATGAATCCTCATTGGATTGGGGACAAATAAAGGTCGACATGGTCAAATATGAAGGGCTACTTGAAGGTTTTTATACCGTTCTTGCCGGACATATTACAGAGGAGGAGTTAGACTCTCTCCCATTTGGTGCCGAAATGATGACACTTATCATGGGCCTTCGTTTTCTAACTGACCACCTCAAGGGAAACATTTATTATCAAGTGGATTACGTGGAACAAAACCTTCACCGATCCAAAAATCAAGCGGAGTTGCTGACGGCATTCATGGAAAAAAGACAGGAAATCAAGACGCTTGAAACGAACCTTAAGAGAAAATTTCTGTGAAGCATTAAATAGTAAAACTTGTCCGGATTCTTTGATACTAAAATTGAATACCTGAAAGGAGTAGGCCCTCAAAAAGCAACTTTGATCAATAAGGAGTTGGACATTTTTACCTTCGGTGAAATGCTCCAACACTATCCTTTCAGGTATGAGGACAGAACTAAATTTTATAAGATTAGCGACATCCGATCAGATATGCAGCAAGTGCAGTTGATCGGCTCCATTTACTCCATGGAGACTATCGGTGATGGCAGAAAAAAACGTCTTGTGGCCCAGTTTAGAGATGAAACCGGAGCGATAGAACTCACCTGGTTCAAAGGAATACAATGGGTAGCCAAAAGATTGGTAAAAGGTGCTCCAATGGTGGTTTTTGGGAAACCCCAGCAGTTTGGAAGGAAAATCAGCATTGCCCATCCAGAACTCGAGCCGCTCACCAATAAACAAGAAAAAGACGCCAATTTTCAGCCAGTTTATCCTACCACCGAGAAATTGAGGAGCAGGTACCTTGACAGCAAAGGTTTGTCCAAAATATTAGAGACCTTGCTTCCATTGGTTCTTCCAAAGGTGCCCGAGACCCTGCCTTATTCACTTTGCCAATCTCTGAGATTAGACCCCAAACCGCTAGCCTTAAAAGAGATTCACTTTCCCTCCGGCCATCAGGCATTAAAAAAAGCCCTCCACCGACTGAAGTTTGAAGAATTTTTCTTCCTACAATTGCGATTACTTAAAATGAACCTGACCAGAACCGAAACATTCAGGGGAAAAGTTTTAGACAAGACAGGACTATTAACAAAGTTTTACAAGGAGTTTTTACCTTTTGACCTCACCAATGCTCAAAAAAGGGTAATTAGAGAAATCTACACCAATCTCAAGTCTGGCTTACAAATGAACCGTTTGGTCCAGGGAGATGTAGGTTCAGGCAAAACCATTGTAGCATTTATTTGTCTCTTGGTAGCAGTGGATTCAGGTTTTCAAACCTGTCTTATGGCTCCAACTGAAATCCTGGCCACACAGCACTACGAAGGGTTAAAAGAATTTTCCGAAAAAATGGGGCTAAAAATTGCCCTTCTGACGGGGTCTACCAGTAAAAAAAACCGACTAATTATTCATGAAGCTTTAAAGTCTGGAGAACTAAATCTACTAGTAGGAACCCATGCCCTTTTAGAGGATGTGGTGGTATTTAAACAGCTAGGCCTGGCTATAATTGATGAACAGCATCGATTTGGAGTTGCCCAAAGGGCAAAGTTATGGGGAAAGAACAGTGATTTTTATCCGCACGTGCTTGTAATGACCGCTACTCCTATTCCAAGGACACTTGCGATGACGGTATACGGAGACCTGGATATTTCTGTGATTGATGAAATGCCTGCGGGAAGAAAGCCCATCCAAACAGTGCACAGATATGACAAGGACAGGCTTAAGGTTTTTGGTTTTTTGAAAAAAGAAATTGAAAAAGGCCGTCAGGTATATATTGTGTACCCATTGATTGAAGATTCTGAAAAGATGGACCTCAAAAGTTTAATGGATGGATACGAAAGCATCTGTCGGGCATTTCCAAATCTCCCTATCGGCATATTGCATGGCAACATGAAGCCCGCAGACAAAGATTTTGAGATGAATAGGTTTGTAAAAAACGAGACGAAAATAATGGTGGCAACCACTGTCATAGAAGTTGGCGTAAATGTGCCAAATGCCTCGGTTATGGTAATAGAGAACGCTGAAAGATTTGGCCTTTCGCAATTACACCAATTGAGAGGAAGAGTAGGCAGAGGCTCAGACCAATCTTACTGTGTATTAATGAGTAAATACGAATTGAGTAAAGACAGTAGGGTCCGCTTAGATACCATGGTAAGAACCAATGATGGGTTTGAGATCGCAGATGTAGACCTCAGACTAAGAGGTCCTGGTGATTTGGCCGGCACCCAACAATCAGGCATTACGGATTTAAAAATTGCGGATATAGGAAAAGACAGTGCAATCCTCGTTCAGGCGCGAGCGTCTGCCCAATCCATTTTAGAAAAAGACCCTCACCTTAACAGTCAGGAAAATAAGCCAATAGCAGATCAGTTGTCCCGGCTAAAGAAGAATGAAATGAATTGGAGCAGGATTTCTTGAACTAATTGGGGTAAAAAGCGAAGTTTTAAGTAGAAGCCCTTAAATTGGTATGTTTTTCGTTGCAGGTTTCTTAAAACAAGACAATTATGTGGAACAAGATAATTTTTCGAAGTATAGTACTGCTAATACCTTTATGGTATTCTTGCGTACCCCAAAAGAAATACAACGAAGTAAATATAAGGAATGCAGAAATGATGCGTTCATTGAGAGAGACGGAAAATAATCTGGACAGCACCAAAAATAGTCTGGATAAATTTAAGGCAAAGGCCAATATGTTGGAAGAGGTAGTAGCTGCGTTTAAAAGCAAAAATGCTGCCTTGGAAGCCAAGCTTGACAGGGCTATTGCTACTTCATCCTCAGTACAACAAGAGCTTTCTACAAAAGAGCAACGCATGGTGGAGCAACAGGAAAGGTTAGATCTTTTACAAAGTCTGCTGGATGAACAAAAAGCGGTGATGGAAGGCTTAAAGACCACTATTGACAAAGCTTTGGTTCAATACCGATCAGATGAGTTGCAAGTATATGAACAGGATGGAAAATTATATGTTTCTTTGCAAGACAAGCTATTGTTTCCCTCAGGGAGTGCTACAGTAAACAAAGATGGCAAAGAGGCACTCAGTAAATTGGCAGTAGTGATCAATAACAGTCCTGACATACAAATATTAGTTGAAGGGCATACTGACAATGTTCCTATCCGAGGTAAATTCGAAGACAATTGGGCTTTGAGTACCGCCAGAGCAACTGCGATTGTGCGTATTCTGACCAACGCCTATGATGTAGTTCCGGAGCGGGTAACCGCTGCAGGAAGAAGTTTTTACTATCCAAAGACCTCAAATGATACAGCTGAAGGAAGAGCAAAAAACAGGAGGACTGAAATCATTCTTACCCCTCAATTAAACGAACTATTCCAATTGTTGCGGTAAAAGATTATTATGGCATTTAGTTATTACATTATTTATAAGCCTTTTGGTGTTTTGAGTCAGTTCAGTGGGGAAGGGAATACGTTAGGCATGCTTAGTGATTTCCCTTCTGATGTTTACCCTGTGGGCAGATTGGACAAAGACAGCGAAGGTTTATTGTTGTTAACCAATGACACGCGGCTAAACCATTTATTGTTGGACCCGAATTATTCACATGAACGCACCTATTGGGTTCAAGTAGAAGGAGAAATAACGGATAGAGCCTTGAAGGATCTCGAAACTGGAGTAGAAATATCTGTTAACAAAAAAATTCACAAGACCCTAAAGGCAAAGGCAAAACGACTTCAGGATGAAGCGGGCTTATTGCCTGAACGAGATCCACCCATTCGGTTTAGAAAAAATGTGCCTGATTCCTGGATAGCCATCACCCTTAAAGAAGGGAAAAATAGACAGGTAAGAAAAATGACTGCGGCAGTAGGCTTTCCCACCCTTCGCCTGGTGAGGTGGTCTGTAGAAGGATTAAGCATGAAAGGGTTTGGGGTAGGTGAAGTTAGGCTTCTGGATGGTGCTTCCCTTTACCCTACTTTGGGTATTTCAGGTAAAATACAAACCGGTGAGGGCATTAAAAAGCCTGCATATCAAAAAACGAAAAAGAAGAAAAGGTACTAAATTGCGATAAAGAATGATTTGTTCTAATTTAGGCTTCTTATAGGCAAAAAATCAATAGAAATTTCAAATATCCATTATGCATCAGGAGAAGATAAAGGAAGTAATTAATGAAGTAAAAAAAGTGGTAGTTGGCCAGGAAAAAATGGTCAACAGGCTCTTAATTGGATTATTTACAAACGGCCACATTTTATTGGAGGGGGTGCCCGGCCTAGCCAAAACTTTGACCGTAAATACCCTATCCAAGGTACTTCACCTGGATTTTAAGCGGATTCAGTTTACCCCGGATCTATTACCAGCTGATCTGATCGGGACCATGATATACAATCAATTGAATGCTAATTTTGAGGTAAAGAAAGGGCCTATCTTTTCCAATATCGTTTTAGCTGATGAGATCAACAGGTCTCCTGCTAAAGTACAATCCGCTTTACTTGAAGCCATGCAGGAAAAACAAGTCACCATCGGTGAGACTACTTTTCCACTTGACAGACCATTTTTGGTTTTGGCTACTCAAAACCCAGTAGATCAGGAAGGAACCTACCCATTGCCGGAGGCACAGGTAGATAGGTTTATGATGAAGGTTAACATCGATTATCCTTCCAAATCCGATGAGTTAGAAGTCATGAGAAGAATGACCAATGCCAACTTTATATCCGAGGTCAACCCAATTTTGGGAAAAGAAGACATTTTTGCCATAAGAAATGCCATTAATGGAGTGCAGATAGCAGAAGCATTGGAAAACTATATCATCGAGATGGTCTTTTCTACAAGATATCCTGAAAAATATGGCATGCATGAAGAAGCGAAATACATTCAGTTTGGTGCTTCTCCGAGAGCATCAATAAACCTAAACCTTGCAGCCAAAGCAAATGCTTTTATGCAAGGCAGAGATTATGTATTGCCGGAAGACATCAAAGAAATTGCCGAAGATGTCCTTAACCACAGAATAATCTTAAATTATGAGGCTGAGGCGGACGGTGTCAGCACCCGTGATTTGATCAATAAAATCCTTGACAAAATACCTCTGAATAAAACAGCCGCAATTCAGTAATGGCAAAAGGGCAGGGGGAAGAAGGGCATTGAATGAATAAATACAAGTTATATTGGTTGTTACAAATTTTTGGTTGGCTAAGCTTTGCTTTGGTCAACCTGTTTTTTGTATCTATGGCACGAGGTATAACGCCGATTCAAATTGGGGCCTATTTTTCTTTGGCAATATTCTATTTTGTATCCACCCATTTTTTTCGGTACTTAATCAAAAATAAAAGTTGGCTTGAGTTTCCCATTACCAAACTTATAAGCCATGTCTTGATTGCCGTTTTGATTCTCGGTGTCCTAAATACTGTATCCCAAATTCTAATCAACTGGATTTTTGGCACTTTGCATGTTCCACAGGATTTCAGCCCTTTGGTTTTAATAGTCAATTTATTTACCAGCTTTCTTTATTACTCCTTATGGGCCTTGTTGTATTTTCTGTTTTACTTTCTGGACAATTACAACTCCAGTCTGCAGTATCAAGCAAGGATCAATGAGATTAAGCTTATCCACTTACGCAATCAGCTAAACCCACATTTTATTTTCAATGCCCTCAATAGTGTCCGGGCCTTGGTAGATGAAGATCCAATTAAAGCTAAATCAGCGATCACCCAATTGTCTAATATTTTGAGGTATTCATTAGTGGTAGACAAGCACAAGACCATCTCCTTATCAGATGAAATGAAGACGGTAAAAGACTATTTAAATCTAGAATCAATTAGATTTGAGGAGAGGTTAAAGGTAATATATGATGTGGAGCCTAAAACCTACCAATACAGAATCCCTCCTATGATGCTTCAGACGATCGTAGAAAATGCCATCAAACATGGAATATCAAATTTAATGAAAGGTGGACTAATTGAGATAAAATGTACAGTGGGCTTACTGGATGATTTATACATATGGGTAAGGAACAGTGGGCAGTTAAAACCATCAGGATCTACCAAGAAAAAAGGCGAAGGCCACGGTATTGCCAATACAATTCAACGGTTAAAACTTATTTTTGGCAACAAGGCCTCATTCAAGATTTTCAATTATGGAAATGAATTTGTGGTGACAGAAATAAAAATACCGAAACAAAAAGGTTAATTTAGAGGAAAATATAAATATTATGCGCGTATTAGTAGTAGATGATGAAAGATTGGCCAGAAAAGAGCTTATCGGCTTACTGAGCCAAAATGACAACATAGAAATTCTGGGCGAAGCCCCAAATGTAGATGAAGCCAAGGAAAAGATTGAAAGCCTACAGCCAGATGTAGTATTTTTGGACATACAAATGCCAGAGAAAACGGGTTTTGACCTTCTTGAGGAATTGGATTATGTTCCTTTGGTTGTGTTTATTACTGCATATGATGAATTTGCGCTACAGGCTTTCCAGGTAAATGCGCTTGACTATTTGTTAAAGCCAATAGAACCGGAAAGACTAACTGAGACCTTAAAAAAGCTTGAGAAAAAGCTTGAGGAATTAAAAAAGGAAGACGAATTCACAACGGACGCACCTAAGGATAAGTTGGCTTTAAACGACCAGGTTTTTGTTAAAGATGGAGACAAATGTTGGTTTGTAAAATTAGCGAATGTCCGACTTTTTGAATCTGATGGTAATTATATAAAGGTATATTTTGAGAAAAATAAGCCAATGATTCACAAGTCACTTAATGCACTTGATGAAAGATTGGATGAAAAATCTTTCTTTAGAGCAAGTAGGAAACACATTATAAATTTAAGCTGGGTGGAAACAATAGAGCCATGGTTCAATGGAGGTTTGGTAGTAACACTCAAAGGTGGAGAGCGAATAGAGGTCAGTCGAAGACAGGCTGCCAGGTTCAAAGATTTAATGAGTCTGTAGCAATAAAACCTAAATAGTTTATTTAAATGATCAGTTAATTGTTTATTCTGTACTTTTATTTGTATTTTAATTGTAAATTTCGTCACAGCACCAATAATAGAATTTTTCAATTAAAACAGTTTAGAAATGAAAGAAGAACGGATACTGATCGTTGAGGATGATGTAAATATTTCTGAAAACATCGAAGAAATTTTGCAACTTTTAGGTTATGTAAACATAGACATTGCCAATTCTGCAAATCAGGCTATCAAAGTGGTAAAAAAATACCGTCCTGACATGGTATTCATGGATATCAAGTTAAAAGGAGATAAAGATGGAATTGAACTGGGCGAAATAATTCAGCAAATGGTGGATGCCCCTATTGTTTATGTTACTTCTTATAGTGATCCTGCCATTATAGAAAGAGCCAAAAGAACACATCCTGCCGGATTTATTGTTAAGCCTTTCAATAGCAATGACATCCATGCAATGGTAGAAATTGTGCTTTACAATCAAAGAACAAGACCTACTACCTCTGAAGGAGCCTCTTCCAAAATAGCAGAAAGCCCTTACCTTGTAGTGGATGCTGTTTATATCAAAGCAGACAATAGTTTTGAAAGGGTAGATTACAGCGATATATATTATGTTGAAGCCAATGGAAACATGGTGACAATCTTCTCCAAAAATAGAAATTTCACGATTCGAAAATCGATGAAGGATATGGAGGAGAAATTACCCTCCAACTTATTTTTAAGGGTTCAGAAATCGTATATCGTTCAATTGGCTCAAATAGAAAGCTTCAACACCAAAGAAATCAATTTGAGGACAGGTGATATTGTGCAGGTAGGAAGGCAATATTACAACAGCTTCCTGGCAAAACTCAATACCATAACTGAGAGTTAAGCCATTTGGCTTAAAGCAATTCATTGGCGAGATTGGCTAATTCAGATCTTTCTCCCTTTTCTAGCTTAATATGGGCATAAAGTGGATGGTTTCTTGCTCTATCTATAAGATAGGACAACCCATTACTCTGACTGTCCAAATAAGGCGTATCGATTTGAAAAACATCTCCGGTGAAAATTATTTTCGTGTTTTCACCGGCCCTGCTGATAATGGTTTTTACTTCATGAGGTGTTAAATTCTGGGCTTCGTCCACTATAAAGAAAATATTGGATAATGAACGGCCACGTATATAAGCAAGTGGCTGAATGACCAGTTTTTCCTGGTTGATCATATCCGTGATGCGTTGGTATTCTTTATCACTTTCCTGGTATTGGTTTTGAATGAACTTCAAATTATCCCAAAGTGGTTCCATATAGGGGTTTAACTTTGATTTGATGTCTCCAGGTAAATATCCAATGTCCTTGTTGCTTAAAGGAACAATTGGTCTCGCTAAAAAGATCTGCTTGTATTCTTTGCGCTGTTCCAAAGCCCCTGCAAGGGCTAAAAGCGTTTTTCCTGTTCCTGCCACACCCTGAACAGTCAAAAGCTTAATTTTTGGATCCAAAATGGCATGAAGCGCAAAAGCCTGTTCCGCATTTTTTGGACTGATATTATACGCTACTGATTTAGAAATCCTGGAAAAGAGGTTTTTTTCGGCTTCATAGAATGCAAGTATGGAAGCATTGCTTTCCACACCTTTAAGAATATAAAAAGTATTGTTTTCTGGAAGGTTTTTTCTTCTCTTACCAAAAACCTCCCTGCACTCAAGACTGCCTTTTTCGTAAAGGTCATTTATAATGTCATTGTTCAAATTTTCAATTAATCCTTTCCCCGTATTTTCTATTTCACTTATGTTCTTGATTTTGCCTGTTTCATAGTCTTCAGCAGCAATTTCCAATGATTTAGCTTTCAGTCTAAGGTTGATGTCCTTGCTGACAAGGACGACTTTTCTGTTTTTCTCGGTCTGCTTTAAACTTAATGCAGCATTTAGAATCCGGTGGTCATTTTTTTCCTCCCCAAATATTTCATTGGCGTTGAATTTATTGTCCGGATTCATCATGATTTTAAAGGCCCCTTTATTCTTCCCATTCAAAGGGGTCCATTTGTGAATCATTTGATCTTCGGAGAGCTTGTCCAAAAGCCGAATAAATTCTCTGGACTCAAAGTTTTTAGTATCGTTTCCTTTTTTAAACTGATCCAACTCTTCCAATACTGTAATGGGGATGACCACATCATGCTCAGCAAAATTCAAAATGGAGTGATGGTCATATAAAATGACTGATGTATCTAGCACAAAAATTTTCGAGGCACTACTTGTTGTTTTTTTCAACATAAGGAATATCTGAAAGTAAAAGTCTGCTAATAATAAATATTTTATTTTACAATGCTTCAATAATGGCACCGAAAATTCGTAGCTGAATAAAGGATTATTGTAGCCCAAATCATAAGGGACTAATAAACTGTTGTTTATGAATAATTGGTGCCAAAAAAAAATTAACACTCAATCAAAATGCTACCTTTTATCAGGATCAATGGTAAAATAGCCAAAAATCGAATACCCTTCTTTAACTGGAACAGCCCTAAAATAGTTTATTTAAGAAAATTTAGGGAACAATTCAAGCGGCTCGTTTTTGCACTTAATTGCTTGCCAAGTACTAAAACGTTAATTTTTACTTTGTAAATTTTTTCCTTTTCCTGTAATATTCCCGCTTTTGCAATCCCATAAAAAATTATATAAGGTTACATTCCAGTTAAACCTAAAATATTCAATAGACCTTCTAATGACTGATGGAATCTTGAACCCTTATGTGCAATTCCATCTAACTCTTTTACCGGATCGTTTAGTTTATTATGTTTAAAATCAATTCCCATAGGATTAAGTCTTAAAATTGAGGGTTTTACACCTGCGATTACTGTCCTACTTTCCTTTTACCCAGGTCTTAGCATTCCATTTTACTCCTTGTTGAAACAACGATATAATCAATCGCCAAGAGTTTTAATCCATGGATTTGAAAAATACATAAGACACGATTTTGGCGATATTGTTGCTTTTGTGTGCCACAATGCTGACAAAATCTCAAGCTATGTTGGCTTCAAAACGTCACTTTTTCCCAATGCCTTCGAATCCGGATTATAATTCGAGTGTAAGCTGATGTACAAATTGCTATTTATATTCATTTTATCTTGAATTGATTGGTTTCATAAGCAGACATTTTTTTTCTTTGGTGCTGAAAAACAATTTTATCATGAAAGATCCGCAAACCTTAACAGCTGTAGCTCGTTTTCACCAAACTTTCAAACATCCTATACTTCCCTCTCCGGTAATACCAGAGGCCAATAGGTGTAAACTTCGGGTATCCTTAATAGCTGAGGAATTAAAGGAACTTGAAGAAGCAATTGCCAATGATGACTTGGTAGAAGTCGCTGATGCACTATGTGATATTCAGTATGTATTGTCCGGTGCCGTATTGGAATTTGGCCTGGCAGATAAATTCAAGACCTTATTTGACGAGGTGCAACGTTCCAACATGAGCAAGGCCTGTGAAAATGAAAAAGAAGCCATGGACACGGTTGCGCATTACCAAAGTAAGGGTACAGAATGTTATTACGTTAAATCTGACGATGTATTTCTCGTCTATCGAAAGGAAGACAATAAAACCCTTAAATCAATTAACTATTCCCCTGCTGATTTAAGCTCTATTCTAAAAAAACCTTAACCGTTTACCTTTTATTGAACCGGCAATAGTTTCCATACTGTTGTCGGGATTTTGTACTTGCTATTTTTTTCACGACTGGTCGAAGTTTGAGCGATAGCGGTAACTTCGTCCTATCTTGTCGAAAGTTTTCAACTTGAGTGGGTCTATTTACGCTCCGCTAAACTAAGACCAGAAAAGGTAAATCCTGTATTATTTTTTATCCCTAAAATCTGTAGGAGACAGTCCCTCTTGATTTTTGAAGAACCTACTAAAGGATTGTATGTCCTGAAATCCCAATTCATAGCCAATCTCAGAAACATCCTTATCCGTGTAAAACAACAACCTTCGTGCTTCCAGCACAATTCTTTCCTGAATCACCTGTAAAGGTGTTTTTTCACATAACTTTTTGAAGGTATTGGAGATGGTTTTAGGCGCTTTAAATAGCAGTTCTGAATATTCGGCCACAGTATGTTTTTCCCTAAAATGCGTTTCTACCAAATAGTTAAACTCCCTAAACAAATCATTTTGTTTGGGCGTAGGGCTTTCATGAAATTTTTGCCTCTTGAAAATACGGGTACATAGAATAAGTATCCTTTTGAGCATCATTTGAAGCATCTCAAGCTGAAGATCATCCTTCATTTCAAATTCCAGAACTGCCATTTTCCAAGCAGTTTCCAATATTTCCAGTTCCTTGTCGGCTGCCTTTATAATGGGAGGAGTGGCGGCTCCATAATACAACACCCCCTTGCAACTGACCTCACTGTCATGATCCAAAATGCAATAAAACTGCCGATTAAACCTTAGTAGGTTAATTGAATTGATTTTTTCATATTCCAGCTTATTGAGCTGGGACAAGCTCAGTAGCTCATTTTTATTGAAAGTATAAGGAATCCCATCTATTAGTAGTTTATTATTGTGCGAGGTAAACCAGATCAATTTCAAAACCTCCGGCTGACTTTCTAACAGGTGTTTACAATTAGAAGAGTCAATGGATTGAATTTCAAAATATTCGTTTTGCTTGCCTGTATATATCATCTTTAATAAATAACCCTACATTATCCTTTACTGGTCGAAGTTACGATTTGCTAAAATTCTTTACTGGTCGAAGTTTGAGCGAGAGCGGTAACTTCGTCCCATCATAACGAAAGTTTTCAACTTGAGTGGGTCTAAAACATACTTATCACTCCAAATAAAAATACTGAATTAAACCTTATAATTTACCACCTGAGGCTAGTTTATGAAAGTTGAAAACTTTCGTCATATTAGGTCTAAGTTACGCTCCGCTAAACTTAGATCAGACGGCAATTCCATTTCTTCTTGCCTGGCACGGAAAAAATAGCGGATTGATATTCTCAAATCTAAAAATTAAACCGTTTTTTGATTTCATCACGAACAGCTTCTTGAGACAAAAACTGGCCTTTATCCAGTTGCGCCAATCCTTCATCGATGGCCGCACGGTCATCCGTACTTAACTCTTCCCAAAAATCCACTTCATCATCAATTTTTAAAAGCGATTTGACCGCATTCAAAACATGCTCATCATTACTATTGGTGATTTCCGATATGATCTTGTATTTTACCGCAATATCCATTGGATTATTTTTTATTATCTCTTAAAGTTAACGATTTTTAAATTTAGACCGGACAATAGAACCTAATCTTGCAAACCTTCATCAGTCTATTCTTTTGCCCAAATAATTTGCTTATTTTTGTATAGTGAATTGATAATGGTAAAGTTATGTTTAAAACAGCTGCTTTATTAAATCAATTCGGAACTGTATAAACACCAAGGCTTCTGCCTAATAAAAAAATTGATAATGAAGATACTTCTGGACATCCAAGATAGCAAAGCAGCATTTTTTATGGAACTGCTCAAAAACTTCACTTTTATCAAAAAAGCCACACAAATATCTGAAAATAAAGCTGAGCTTATTCTAGATATTAAGGAAGCAGTAGAGGAGTTAAAGCTGGTAAAAGAAGGTAAAATGGAAGCACGAAATGCTGAAGACCTGATCGATGAATTATAGTGTTAAAGCTATTCCAAAGTTTGAAAAGAACTTAAAAAAACTAGCTAAAAAGTATCCTTCTCTAAAAAAGGAATACCCTGCATTGATTCAAAGCCTTAGGGTAAACCCTCAAAAGGGAACTTTGATAGGTCATAATTGCTACAAAATTCGATTATCGATATCTTCCAAAGGTAAAGGTAAATCTGGTGGTGCCAGAGTGATCACCAATTTTGCCATAGCTAATGATATCGTGTATTTGCTCACCATTTACGATAAATCAGACAAGGAAAGCCTCACCGACAAAGAACTTGAAGAGCTCCTGAAATATGTCTCAGAATAAAAACTTTTAAAAGACAGACAGATCAATTTTCAGTAAAAAAGTGGTCTTTTCCCCTGTGGGTAATAGGGTTGCGTCAATATTTATTGACAGTTTAATTCTGCTCATCCCCGCTTACCTTATTACCGCTGTTCTTCCGGACAAGTGGGGAGACTTTCAAGGATTGAAAAACTCAGTTGCAATGCTTCTTTTTTTAGTTTCCCTTTACTCCAACTTCTCAATGTTTAAGCGATAGCAGCAACTTCGTCCCATCATAACGAAAGTTTTAAACTTGAGTGGGTTTACAACATACTTATCACTCCAAATAAAAAAACTGAATTAAACCTTATAATTTACCACCTTAGGCTAGTTTATGAAAGTTGAAAACTTTCTCATTTTAGATCTAAGTTACGCTTTGCTAAACTTAGACCAAAAGAGCGATAATTGTACTCCCATTAAGGCTCTATATAGTAAGGATTTAAATCAAGATACTCCTTAAAATCCATTGACTTATCGTAGGTTTGGTCACCATATTCTTCTTCTAAAACTCCTTTAATTCTTTTAACCTCTACGTTTTCTGGGTATAATGCATGAAGATTATCAATTAAAAAATGGGATAACCCCAAATATCCTTCCATATATCTCAATTTAGCAAGTTCATAATTAGCTACTAAATTGGTGGTGTCCTTTTCCATATATATTTTTAGCATATCATCGTACAGCTTTGAGGTCACATGATTATTATCATAAAGAAACGTAGCCAATAAAAGAAATTCCTTTATATCCTCATTTTCGATATAGTAAATAATATCATCGGTTAAAACTGGTAATTTACCGATATCATTTCCATGTTCCTCCACATATTTTAAATAATCGATATTTTCAAAATGACTATAATTATCTAAGCATGAATCACTATTTTTCAATTTCATGCACTTATGAAGAGAGGTAAAGCTGTCCGTTCCATCAATAGACATATAAAAAGATCTATCATTAAATACCCCATCTCCAATTTTACAACTTAAAGCCCCTATTAAAATAGTAATCAATTTACAAAATAGAAGTGTATAATTCATTTGTCAATTTTTATTTAAGGAAGCTTATCAGAATTTTCCCCACTAGTCGAATTTTAAGCGACAGCGGTAACTTCGTCCCATCATGTCGCAAGTTTTCAACTTGAGGGAGTTTAAATATCACTAGATTATAATGGATGAAAAATGAATTAAATATTTAAGATACAAGTTTCTTAATTTTGGACCAGACGACTTTTTATTCTCTCTCTTACTTGCTCCCAAGGAGAAAACTTCATTTCCCCATTTTCATATTTTTCAAGCCTGCTATCCAGTTCCTTCGTCTGTTCGGGATTTAATTTCAAAGAACTTTCTTGTTTCGCTTTCATGCCTTGAAGTTGCTCAAGGACAGACAAATCTTGAAGCTCGGTGAGCCAATGGATAAGGTCGACTTTGATTGATTGAATATCCATACGAATCATTTTTTTATGTTCCATAAAGTTAACGATTTCATATTACAATTTGAATTACAGCAATGGTTTATGAAAGTTGAAAAATTTCCTCATTTTAGGTCTAAGTTACGCTCCGCTAAACTTTGACCAGAAGCCATTACAATTTTTCCTTCACGTAATTGGTCAGCATTTTATACAAATGCCAGGTGGTATTTCCACCGTGTATCCCGTGATTTCTATTGGGATAGTAAAAATTGTCAAACTGCTTGTCTGCAGCGATAAGTGCATCCACCAAAGCAACACTGTTTTGAAAGTGAACATTGTCATCGCCCGTTCCATGTACCAACAGAAAGTTGCCATTGAGCTTGTTTACATGATTGATAGGGCTGAAGTCATCGTATCCGGCAGGGTTTAATTGAGGTGTCTGTAAAAAGCGCTCGGTATAAATGGTGTCATAGTACCTCCAGCTGGTTACTGGTGCTACTGCCATGGCTGTTTTGAAAGTTTCATTGCCGATCATCAGTGCCAGAGAAGACATATAGCCTCCATAAGACCATCCCCATATACCAATACGGCTTGCATCTACATAAGGCAGTTCAGCGAGGTATTTCGCGCCTGCAATTTGGTCTTCTGTTTCCAGTTTTCCCAACTGATTGTAAGTGCTGTGCTTGAAGTCTCTTCCTCTTCCTCCGGTACCTCTATTGTCTATACCCACCACGATATATCCCTCAGCCGCCAGGTGCTGGTGCCACCAATCACGGGTACTTCCCCAGTTGTTCATTACATTCTGAGATCCCGGGCCACCATACACGTACATAAGCACAGGATAGGTTTTTGACGGATCGAAAGCTGCAGGCTTTATCATATAGCCATTCAAGCGGGTACCATCTAAGGTTTGGAAGTCAAAAAACTCTTTAGGGAGATAGCCATATTCCTTCATTTTCTCCTGAAGTGCATTATTGTCTTCCAATACCTTAATCTCCCTACCTTCTTTATCACTCAAAACAACTTGCAAAGGTTGCGTAACGGTGCTGTAAGCGTCGATATAATACTGCTGATCAGGACTCATATTAATAGAATGGGTGCCTTCCTGAGGTGTAAGTAGTTTTTTCTTTTTTCCATTTAGATTGATGGAATAAAAATGTCTTTCCAATGGAGACTGTTCGGTAGAAACATAGTATACTTTTCCAGTTTTGGCATCCACAGCCACCAACTCGATCACTTCCCATTCTCCTTTGGTAATTTGGCGGATTAGCTTTCCTTCCAGGTCATATTGATAGACATGCTTGAAACCATCTTTTTCAGAGGTGCCAATGAACCCCTCTCCATCAGGAAGGAAAAGAAAATTGTCATTGTAATCCATGTCCACATAGGTGTCTGCTGTTTCAGAAAGGATGTTTTTTGTTTGACCAGTTTGACTGTCTGCAAACAAAATGTCCATCTGATTTTGCAGCCTGTTTAAACGTATAACAGCAAGGGTATTGTTGTCTTCCGCCCAATACATTCTGGGCAGATAAATGTCTGTATCTGTACCAGTATCTACAGTTTGTGTGTGCCCCTTTTCAAGGCTATAGATTTGAATACTTACGATTGCATTTTTCTCCCCTGCCTTAGGATACTTAAAATGCTCATCTTCCGGATACAAAGCTCCCCATTTTTGCATGTTAAAGACAGGCACTTCTCTTTCGTCAAAGCGTATATAGGCCAGTTTATTGCCATCATTGGACCAGAAAAAGGCCTTGGACATAGAGAATTCCTCTTCATAAACCCAATCCGCAGCCCCATTGATAATTTCATTTTTTGCTCCATCCCTGGTCACCTGAACCTTATTATTGGTTTTTAGATCCAAGTAGTAGAGGTTATTCTCCTTTACATAGGCGACTTTCTGATTGTCAGGAGACAGGGTGGCATAGGAGATTTTATCCCCGTTTTCCAATTCTTTTAAGCTGCCTGTTTTCAAGTCAAGCAAATGATAGATCGCTTTGGTGGATCGCCTATAGATCGGTTCTACTTCAGATGTAAGTAAGGCCATGCTTTCCTCCGGATTGAAGGCGTAATTGCTAAAATTGAGGCCCAATTCCCTACCATCAATCAACACTTCACTTTCCTCACCTGTAGATACATTAATTCTTACTACCTGGGTAAAACCGGCTATAGTTTTTAAACTACTGTAGTATTTCCCATCCTTCATCCAATTGATGCCTTGAACGGTTTTAGGTTCAAAAACCTGGTCTTTAATGACTGCTTCAAGTGTTAATTTTTTATTATCCTGTGCCAATCCACTAGTTGTAAAGAGTACGACAAAAACCAAAAAGGCCTGTATTTTAAGGTATCGTTTCATATTTTTTTCCTTTTCGCCAGATGCACAAAAGACCTTCCAGCTGATATGATGACCAAAGGTAATTAAACGGTGATTACTTTAAAAATCGCCAACATTCCAATCCGGTCTTCTGGTGAATATGAGCCGTCATCCTAGTTACTTCCTGAAACAAACACATTGGTCAATTGACAAAATACAATGGCTTTCTTTTAAAACTAAACCCTAGTAAGCAACTGATGTTTAAACATTTACCATGCGTGTTTTTTTTTCAATTCTCAGACAATCAGGAATTATTTTATTATCTTAAAAACCCAACACACAATAAGCCCTCATGTTGAAATTTAAAATATTTGTTCTAATAGTACTTATTGGTTTTGGCTGCGAGGAAAAACCAGTAGCTGTTAACTTTCAGCAAGCTTATGAAGGGAAAATTACGGAAGGGCAGTCGAAGTTGATTTATGCTGAATCGAAAGGATTTTTTAACCAAACCCAGTTGTCCATAGCCATAATAAAAAATGGAAAGTCGGAATTTTATGGCGTAAAAATAGAAAATGACACCTTGTTCTCAGTAGAAAACCAAGACCTAGTTTTTGAAATAGGATCTATCTCAAAGGTCTTTACTGCCACTTTATTGGCAGACTTAAACCTCGAAGGCAAGCTAAATCTCAATGACCCTGCCAGCAAATATTTACCCTGGAAACTGAAAAATGAGCCGAAATTCACCTTGCAACAACTTTCCAACCACAGCTCAGGTTTGCCGAGGCTGCCAGACAATCTAATACCCTCTGAAGTGGATATTAGCAATCCCTACAAAGATTATGGTGAAGAAAAATTGGGCTTTTATCTCACAGAACAACTAGAACTAAAGCAGGAGCCAGGACTACAATTTGACTATTCAAATCTTGGGGTTGGTCTATTGGGTTACATGCTCACCAGGATAGATTCCTCAAGCTATGAAGAAATGATCCAAAATAGGATTGCAATTCCATTTCAAATGGAATCCACGACCGTCAATAGAGAAAAGGTAATGCCTCAGCTTGTCAAAGGTCTGGATGTGGAAGGTAAAGAAACGCCCAATTGGGATTTAAATGTTTTGCAAGGCGCTGGTGCCATCTTATCTAATACCCAAGACCTGACGAAGTTTGCCCTTGCACAATTCAATCCGAACAATCAAGTACTTGCACTCACTCAAAAGAAAACCTTTTCCATCACACCCTATGAAAAGTCCATTGGATTAGGATGGATGATTGAAAATAAAAAAGATGGTAAATGGTTGTGGCATGGTGGTGGAACTGGTGGCTATTCTTCTTCTTTTACCTTGGATTTAGAAAAGAAAAATGCCGTTATCATTTTATCCAATGTCTCTGGTTTTTCAAAGAATGTGGTAAACATTTCAAATCTAGGTTCTCGGTTAATGGAAATCATCGAAGATTGACTCCTTTCCACCATGCCTACTAAGTTTTCTCTAACAGGGCGTTATTAAGAAATGGACTTATTTGTTAAATTTAGCTTTGTGATATGGTAAATGCCTTTCAATGTCAAATTCCCATCAACAGTTTTAAACCGCTCTCCCAAATTATTCATTAAAGAAGACATTCCTCCAGTCAGCATCACTTGATAGTTACAATTGGTTTCCTGTTCAATGGTTTCAATCATGCCTCTGACCAATCCTGAATAACCATAAAAAATACCTGCCTGAATGGCATGAACGGTATCTTTACCCAAGGCTGATTCAGGCATTTTTAATTCCACTTTAGGCAGTTTGGCCGTATTGGTAAACAAAGAATTAATAGCCGTCTTGATGCCAGGAAAAATATTGACACCTATTACATTACCACCTTGATCTACCACACTAAAGGTAAGGGCCGTTCCAAAATCGACGATGATACAGCTGGAGCTAAATCGCAAATAAGCAGCAGTAATGTTGGCCATTAGATCCGTTCCTATTTCTGTCGGGTTCATTGCCTTAACAGGAAGCAAACCATAACTACTTTCATTGATCACATAAGGTGCTTTTCGAAAGAAACCAAGGCACAAGCGCGTCAATACTGGCAACAAATCTGGAACAACAGTACTCAATCCGATTTGATCTATTTTATCTGCAGTCCAATTTTTCTCTAGAAAAAAGAGGGCAAGGTTTTTTTCCAGGTCATATACTTTCATCCCTTTCTTGGTGGGAATACGTAGCTCTTCTTGCCAGGAATTATCTGCTTCCTGATAGAAGCCAAATACAATATTAGAATTGCCTGCATCGATGGATAAAAACATAGGTCGTTGGATTTAGGATCAAAGATAAAAATAGTAAGTAAAGCAGTAATAATGAACTGGTCAATAATATTTTACAGAAAGGCCGGACTGGTTAAAGGTAAAGTTGCTCAATTTTATTAATTTCAAGTTATGTATACTGTAAGAAAAGGAAAAAAGGAAGACTTGCCAGCCATTCTTGAATTGATCAATGAACTGGCTGTTTATGAGAAAGCACCGGATGAGGTGACCAATACACTTGAAATGATGGAAAAAGACGGGTTTGGCCCGGAACCTGTCTTTGGCTTTTTCGTTGTCGAGAAAGGTGAAGAGAAAACCATAATAGGTACAGCCATATATTATTACCGCTACAGCACCTGGAAAGGCAAACGTTTGTATTTGGAAGATTACATTATTACCGAAAAAGAGCGTGGCAAAGGTGCTGGCAAACTGCTCTTCGAAAGGGTACTGGCAAAATCATTAGAAGACGGATGTACCGGAATGATGTGGCAAGTTCTGGATTGGAATGAACCGGCTATAAATTTTTACAAAAAATATGGTGCAAGTATGGAAGAGGAGTGGATCAACTGCAACCTTCAGTCTGAAGAAATTCGAGAGCTTATTTAATTAAGTATTCTCCAAATAGTCGGTTTTACTGGCACAATCATTGACAATAAAAGAGGACGCCATTGGACTGCTATGCTGGCACTAAAACATCAGTATCTAACTGGTTTTTATGTGATTGCAACGACAAATAGTAGTGCTAAAGACTGTTTCAAGTATAATTTTTCCAAAGGTATTTGGTCAAGTTTAAACCTCATGCCCCTAATTCTTGTTAACCTACTATGAAAGGATTTAGATTCAGCAAATTTGTCCCTGAAAAGGACGAAGATAAAAATACTTTTGAGCAGCTTTTGGATATCTTTCTTCAGTTGGTCACCATGACAGGTGGAGATGCAGCTGATGCACTTAGCTGGCTCACCGATTTGGACAAGCAATACAATATGACCAAACCAGGCTATGGTATTGGGGACTTTATTGAGGACCTTAAGAGCAAAGGCTACTTGGATGAGAAACCGGGAAACGGAGGTTTTAAAATCACCGGAAAAGCGGAACAGTCCATTCGAAAAAGCGCCCTTGAAGAAATATTCGGAAAACTTAAGAGAGGAAAAGGCGGGCAACACAAGACCAACCATACAGGGCCCGGAGAAGAAAGGGGCACAGATCGCAGGCCCTTTGCCTTTGGGGACAATCTGGATCAGATAGCCCTCACCGATTCTTTGAGAAATGCCCAGATCAACCATGGTTTTTCTGGTGACTTCCTCTTAACGGAGGATGACTTGGAAGTGGTGGAGAGTGAAGCCAGTACACAGACCTCCACTGTGTTGATGATAGACATTTCTCACAGCATGATCTTATACGGTGAAGACCGTATTACTCCTGCCAAAAAAGTGGCAATGGCTCTGGCGGAATTGGTCAAAACCCGATATCCTAAAGACACGCTGGACGTAATTGTATTTGGCAATGATGCCTGGCAAATTGAAATAAAAGACCTCCCTTACCTTCAGGTAGGCCCTTACCATACCAATACTGTAGCAGGATTGGAACTGGCCATGGACCTGCTCCGAAGAAGAAAGAATCCTAACAAGCAAATATTTATGATCACTGATGGTAAACCTACCTGCTTGAAGGTAGGCATCAAATATTATAAAAACAGCTTTGGTATAGACAGCAAAATCCTCAAGGAAACGTTAAAACTCGCTGCGCAATGCAGAAAAATGAAGATCCCTGTAACCACCTTTATGATCGCCTCTGATCCCTATCTGAAGGAGTTTGTAAAAGAATTTACCACCGTGAATAACGGCAATGCGTATTATAGCAATCTCCAGGGGCTTGGACATTTAATTTTTGAAGATTACAGAAGAAATAGAACGAAACGTTTTTAAAACATGGAATACACAGAAATGAGCAATAAAGATTTATTGAAAATAAAGACCTTAGGACAATTAAAAGCAGTTGGTTACAGTCCCAAAACCATCAAAGAAGAACTTAGAAGCAACCTTATTCAAAAAATCAAGAACAAAGAAAATGTTTTCGAGGGGGTATGGGGTTATGAAGACACAGTAATACCAGATATAGAAAGGGCCATTCTCTCCAAGCACAATATCAACCTATTGGGTTTACGGGGTCAGGCCAAAACCAGAATTGCGAGGATGATGACCATGCTATTGGACGATTATGTCCCTGTTGTCGAAGGAGCAGAACTGAATGATGATCCTTTGAGTCCTATTTCTACCTTTGCCAAAGCTTTGATCGCAGAGAAAGGTGATGACACCCCTGTTTCCTGGTGGGCAAAAGAAGACCGTTATACTGAAAAACTGGCCACACCAGATGTATCCGTAGCAGATTTGATAGGTGATGTGGATCCCATCAAAGCAGCAACGATGAAACTGTCTTACAACGACGAAAAAGTCATTCACTTTGGCTTGGTACCACGATCCAACCGCTCCATTTTTGTCATCAATGAATTGCCCGATTTGCAGGCAAGAATCCAGGTGGCATTGTTTAATATTCTTCAGGAGGGTGACATACAAATCAGGGGTTTTAAATTAAGGCTTCCTTTGGACCTTCAATTTGTCTTTACAGCCAATCCAGAGGATTATACCAATAGAGGGAGCATTGTAACGCCTCTTAAAGACAGGATCGAAAGCCAGATCATTACTCATTATCCAAAAAGCATCGCGATTGGTAGAAAAATAACCGAACAGGAAGCCAAAATCAAGGACAGGCCCATGGCGAAAATCCATGTTCCTGAGCTAATGAAGGACCTGATCGAACAAATAGCGGTAGAAGCAAGAGAAAGCGAATACGTGGATGAAAAGAGTGGCGTTTCTGCCAGGCTGACCATTTCCGCATATGAAAACCTCATTTCAGCTGCTGAACGCAGGTTGTACCTCAACGATGAAGAAAACACAATTGTAAGGATTGTGGACCTCATTGGTGTAATTCCAGCAATTACCGGCAAGGTAGAACTTGTTTATGAAGGAGAACAGGAAGGAGCAGGAATTGTAGCATACAACCTTATTGGAAAGGCCATTCGCACCATGTTTGCCCAAAACTTCCCTTCACCAGAGCAAAAAAAGAAAGCCAAAGTAGGCAATCCTTATGTACTTCCCTTGTCTTGGTTTGGTGAGGGAAATAGCCTGGATATACTCGCTTCCCAAAGCGATAAAGAATACAAAAAACTACTTCATGACGTGCCTGGTTTAGAGAAGATTACTACTCAATTTGTAAAAGAACTTCCTGAGAAGGAAAAAGAATTTTACATGGAGTTTGCCCTGCATGGTTTAGCGGAACACAGCCAACTGAGCAAAAAGTTACTGGATACAGGTATGCAGTTCAATGACCTGTTCAGCAGCATGTTTGACCTGGGTGCACCAGGTGAAGAAGAAGATGATGATGACTTTGACGGGCAATAGGGACTGATTGATTGAGGCCTACGGTTTTTACCAAGCCACCTCTTCAATAGCTCCTTTTATAAAATCAGGAACAGTTACCCTACGGAATTGTTCCTGATTTTTTTATGCCTTGTTTTGATCGAACCTTTCGATAAATTATTCCTAAAGTGCTGAAATAGGATTTCTGGAAGTGTAGGCGTTTAATAGCATAAGCTGATTAAGCTTTATCTGTTTTGCAGGTTTTCACGCCAAATATTTTGTAAAGTGGGCAGAAACTTATCAGACTGGTTAATAAAAAGATTGCAGAAATAACGATTAATAGTATACCAACTCCTCCCGTTACGGTCCCTGAAAAATAGAGATATATTGCAACTATCGCAATCAACGTTCTTACAATTCTGTCGGTTGAACTCATGTTTTTTGTCATGATTTTTTCGGTTTTATATTGAAGTTTGGAGAACAAAATATAGTGTAAACGAGCACACTTTTACTTACAATAAAAATAGACGTTAAAAACCAGAAAAATAGTGACTTAAATCACCTTAAGGCTAAATAATTCATAAACAGTTTTTAATATTTAACACAATTCTAAATCTTCCCTTTCGTAGTCATATTACCCTTAAAGTTATCCTATCCGGTCAAACTTCTTTACAGCCTAGTAAATTAATGTTGCTTAACAAATTTAAGCATCTCACTTACCATCAACTCTTTTTCGGTAAAAGGGATCAAATGTCCTTTTCCAGGTATGGTTTTGATTTCCAACCATTTCTCAGGAATTTTTTCTTTCGAAAATTTTACATTTCCATAGGGTACCAAACCATCCTTGTCACCATGAATATGGAGGATTGGAGAACTTATTTTATTCCAGCTGTTAACAAAAGTCCGAAGTTCTTCTTCATGGGAATACTTTTCATCGGCAGCTACTCTCAGGGATTTGGAAACCATCCATCGGGTACTTTTATACAAAGCCAGTTTGCCGAACCATAGGTATTTTTCCTGATCAGGATCTAGGGCAGGAGCGATCATTATCGTACCAGTCAACCAATCCGGATTCTGAATGGCTGTAAAACCAGCAATGGTTGCGCCGAAGGAATGCCCTATGGTAAAAACCGCTCGATTCTCCCGCACATCTTTTACCAAGTCATCTATTGCGCTATATTGATCTGGGATGGGTTGGTAATTTCCATAATCAGAATAACCATAGCCTAGTCGGTCGATGATGAGAATGGAAAATTGCTCTCTCAAAGTATCTTCCTGAATATATGGCAGGAAAGCTGAAGAAGAACCCGGCGCACCATGGATGAAAAGCAAAATTGGTGCTTCTTTGTTCGGGTTTTCGTACCAAAGCCACCTCAAAGAATGCTTTTCTAAATAATTGATGTCAAAAAAAACATGCTCTTTTTCCATCAATTTATTGAGCTTTTTATCACTGTCTCTGAAAGAGAAGCAACTTGAAAAAAGGGGTAGTAATAAAAAAGACAATAGAAGAAACCTAATGGTATTTTGAAGCATAAAGGTGGGTTTAGTATTGAAAACGAAAACCAGCTACTACTAGTTTTCAATTTGAAGTAAATAACTGATACTTCAGTCAGTTATCTAATTCTTCCCAACCAGGCGACTGCTTTCTTCAACCCAAGGAAACCAGTTCAAAATCAGCCACTCAACCATTTTACTATTGGTTTTTACCGCTAAGATGTTTTTATTGCTCTCAATTATGAAAGCATTTATATATATTCAATTGATAATAATGGTTTTGATCATGGGGAGTAACAGTTTAAAGGCTCAAACGTATTTTTATGATCAATTTCCCGATGTTTGGCAACGTAATATGGACTATTCCCGAGCATTGGCGGAGGCCATGCCTGCCAATTTATACGATTATCAACCAACTCCTGAAGCCATGTCCTTTGGAGATCAGTTATTACATATCGCAAGTAATATCAGCTATCTTACTGCCATCGTCAATGGAGAAAGAAAGTCTTTTTATGAAAAGGAAGACAGGCAATCTTTAGACAAGGATTCGATAATTGAAATACTTGATGCAGCCAACAGCTACGTGCTTGAATTAATAAAAGAAACAGAGAAAAGCCAATTAGACGAAGAGATTGTCTTTGCTAACGAGAACATGACCAAGGAGAATATTTTTTATTTACTCCGCGGACATCAAACACATCACCGTGCCCAGGCTTTGGTTTACCTTCGGTTAAATGGAATAGAAGCCCCTGCCTATGTGGGCTGGTAAAATGTAAAAAAGTCTATTCTAATTTCACTTAATTTACGTTTCTAGAAATTATTGGTGTTGAAATTTTGTTCTAACACCATGAAATCCTTTTACATACTTTCCATATTTATTGCCACTTCTGTTTTTTCAGGACAGGTAAGTCATGGACAAAGCCTTCCTTTTAAAGCCCTTTTAGGTAGTACCTATGACAAAGATTTTCCTTTGGTCTATCCCGATCAAAAAGAATTGATCAATGGTGCGATTCTGTTGGATACCCGTGAGGAAAATGAATTCAATGTAAGTCATTTGAAAGGGGCCCAATGGGTAGGTTTTGAAACTTTTGACATTTCTAGCGTCAAAGATATCCCCAAAGATCAACCCATAGTAGTTTACTGCTCTATAGGCGCCAGAAGTCAGGAGATCGGCAAGAAATTAAAACAAAGTGGCTACAGTGAAGTTTATAATCTTTATGGAGGAATTTTCCATTGGGTAAATGAAAACAATCCTGTATACCATTTAGACAGCCTACCTACTACTAAAGTCCACACCTACAATAAAATGTGGGGAGTATGGTTAAATAAAGGTGAAAAAGTGCATTAGTTACCCCTCAAAGACCTGCACTCCGAATTATGTCCCCAACTAAATCAACGAACTATGTCTACCTCACCACAATTATTAATATTTGATGTAAATGAAACCCTGCTCGATACAAAAGCAGTAACAACGGCAATCAATAAAGTAATAGGAGATCCTGAAGCAGCAGACAAATGGTTCCAATCCTTATTGCATTATTCATTGGTAGAAACGGTATCTGCTGGTACAGATGATTTTTCAAAGATCGCTGATGCTTGTTTGGAAATGATTGCAAAAAACTATGGAAAAGACCTTGACTTTGAGACGAGGCAGACAATTTTAAGCAAATTCAAACACTTGTCTCCGCACCCTGATGTAGCAAAAGGCCTTCATCGCTTAAAAAATGCTGGTTTTTTAATCGTTGCACTTAGCAATGGAACGCTAGAAACTGTTAATGAACAGTTGAATTCAGCAGGAATCAATCGGTTTTTTGAGCGTATTTTTAGCATTCAAAGTGTGGGCAAATTTAAACCGCACCCTTCCACCTACGCCTATGTTCTGGATAAAATGGAAATTTCATCAGATAAGGCAATGATGGTCGCTGCCCACCCTTGGGATTTAGTAGGCGCTGCCAGAGCAGGTTTGCAGACAGCCTTTATCAAGAGGTCAGGAAAATCAAATTATTCGCTGTCTCCAAAAAATGAGCTAGTTGCAGAAGATTTAATCCAATTTTCTGATCAACTTATCCACTAACACCAAATTCATAAATGACAAATTTATTTATTTATTTCAGCATTTTGTTGATAAACCTTTCTTGCGGAAGCTCCAGTTTGGGCCAGGAAGGCACTATCCCTCCCAGTCATTCTTCCTTTGACGCCTTGCTGAGAATGTACGTATCTGAGCAGGGAAAGGTAGACTATAAAGGGTTTATAACAGATGCGGATAAACTAAATGCCTATTTAGCTTTGCTCAGCAATAATGCACCGGATAGAAATACCTGGACCGAAGCTGAACAACTCGCTTACTGGATCAATGCCTACAATGCTTTTACCATTAAATTGATCCTCAACCATTATCCAGTTGAGAGTATTAGGGACATTGGTCCCAAATTAAGCATACCTCTTGTCAACACCGTTTGGCATTTGGAGTTCTTCGAAATTGGGGGGAAGCCTGCTAGTCTGGATGAAATAGAACATAAAATACTTAGAAAGGAATTTGATGAGCCAAGAATTCATTTTGCAATCAATTGTGCCTCTATTTCCTGTCCACGATTGTGGAATCATGCTTATTCGGCTAAAAATTTGGACGCTGAATTGGAACAAGCAGCTCGTTCATTTATTAATGACCCCAAGTACAATGATTTGGCAGGTAACCATGCTGCGGTTTCCAGCTTGTTTTCATGGTTTTCCTCCGACTTTACAAAGGATGGAAGTTTAGTGGATTTTATAAACCAATACGCGACTAAGCCTCTGGAGAAAGACGCTGAAATTAGCTACAAAGATTACAATTGGAATTTGAACGAATAAGGTTTCTTAATTGCAAATGGCTATTTAACAACCTTAGTATGACAAGCTTTTGTAGTAGATGGCGCCACACCAAAATTTTCCTCCACAAGATGGTGCAAACCCTGGTCTAACAAAGCGATTTTTATCAATGCCTGGTGATGAATGCTATGTTCGAGACAATAAGCAAGCTCTCTCCTGTAGGAGGATGGGATAATGCAATCGTGGTCGTTCTCAAGGGAGAAATTGGCTACTAAGTTAGCATTCCCTATAATTTTTTCCTCATTCAAAAAATCAATCACTTTATCAATAGCGAGTATTGCATTTTTGGCTTCTTGCTCTATTGACCGATCGCGTTTTCTTTTGTCATAATTGATCTGAGTTAGCTTTAAATAAAAAGACTCGCTAAGACATGTATAAAACTCAATTATATGACGAATATGTTGGCCAATGGAAGCGCCTGACAATAATTCAGATTTGTAATTGTATTGCTCTGTAGACAAGCTTTCCAATAGCAAAGAAAGTTGATTTAGATTCTGTTTACATTCCGCTTGCATGATTCTTTTTTTGGGTGATTTATTACTTGATAATGCATAAACCCGGAATACACAATAGACCTTCTATTACGTGATACAATCACTTTAGAATCATTCACCAGGTTGCTTTTTTCGACTTCCCTATAGCAAACCATGACTCAGCCACCAAATGGCCTGATTTTCTTGCGATTACACCACTCCCGGAAAAGGGTCAGGACAGACACTACTAGCCCTATTGCATAATACAGGTTAAAGGAAAACTTCCATTTTTATAAAAATAGACGTGGGACATCAACCATCCTGACAATTTCAGGTAATTTTTTTTATTTTTTTCCATTTTTTGTAATGGTTCCAGGCTTCTTTTAATGAAACAGGTGAAAAGGCTCTATTCTTATTTTCTCTACTGATTTTAAAGATAATGCTCCAGTGTTTCAAAAGTGTCACAATCCCATCAGATAACTTTGCATCAGGATCATAAATATGAGCAGGCTCAGCGTTTACACCATTAATTTCTAAAATCTTGATTCCTTTTCCTTGGATAAAGTCTTCCAATGAGGGTGCTTTTAAATCCACACGCCCATAAAAAAAGGTGCCCAATTGATGGCTTATCCTGTCAAAAACCTCTATTAGCTCAGCATTGGAAAGGTGTGTTCCATCCAGAAATTTTGTTCCTCTATTGTGGTTCCCAATAGGTTCAAGTAACTTTTCTTTACCAAAAGGCAATACTTCTTCCGGATTCAAACGTCCATCTTTGAACAACTCTTTGCTAACAAGTCGCCCTCTGGGAATTTCATTCACCAAATCATTTAGACTTGATTGCCCATCTCCAATAACCTTCAAAAAATCTTTCAACACAATGGATGGAATGTCTCCTGAACTTTCGTTGGGCAGCCTATAGTAAAACACCCCGGCTTCGAAAGAGCTTTGGATAAACTCTTGCAAAAGGACATCCGATTGACTTTCCTGCAAATAAAAGTCAAGTTGATGACTCCCTGCAATCAACTTGACAGCTGTGCCCCTTTCCCCCCTGTCTGGTTTAGCTATAATGGGATAGTTAATTCCGTGAAGTATTAACGCCTTACTGGCAGATTCAAGGGAAGAACCAGTTTTAAGAAAAACAGTTTTCGGTATTAAAGCATCAGGAAGTTTACTAAGCTGACGGTATTTACTACAATTGTAAAGGCCTCCCATCTCCATATCTGGATTGGCAAGGGTGAAAAAAAAGAAGGATCTTGCCCTTAAAGTAAGCAGTAAATAATAAAAACCCACGGGCAAATATACCAGCCAGGTAGGCCAATATTCCCAATGGGTCAATTTGGTAAAGAAATTACTCTTATAGCTCATGTTTTTTAAAACGCCTCTGCAAAATAAATATAAAAACCCCTGGAATCAGGAGTGAAGCTGTAGTCCAACCTAACATTTGTTCTATCATTTTTGCTTATCCGAAACCTAAGGCCTCCACCAGCAGCAAGGTGTATTTGTTTGAACAAATCCTTTCTTAAGGTATTGTATACTCTCCCTGCGGAGCCAAAAACTGCAAAGCCAAACCTTCCGATTACATGCTGTCGATATTCCGTTTGTAAAACAGCCAAATGCCTATCCCTAAATCTTCCTTGGTAATACCCCCGATGAAAGAAGGGCCCACCCAAGGTTGGTAATACCCGAAAAGGTACATCTCCATAAGAAAGCTGCGTCAATAGCTGATTGGCCCAGGTAATCTTTTCAGAAATTGGCCAATAATGCCTGAAATCAAGGCTTATCATCCCAAAATTAAAAGCAGCTCCTGCTGTTTTACCTAAAGCAATCAAAGGCGTAAATTCTATAAAGCTTCCTGATGAAGGAGATAAAATATGATCCCGGCGATCCCACATTAAAGAAGGGCCAAAGCCTATATAACCGTATCCACCTCTTCCATTTTCTGTTACTATATCATCAAAAACAGGTTCAGTTTCCGAAAACTCAGGATGCAATCTTTGTCCTTGAACCGCCAGACCAAAATAGGTATTCCTTTTTACTTTTTTATAGCTTTTGCTCTTTATAGTAAGCGCTTTAAATTCATAAAGTGCCCTGGAACCCTCATTGGTACCATTCCCCAACCCGTAATAATATTCGGGGAATTTGCGGTAATCGATGCTCCCATTCAGGAAATATTGATCATTTGAAGTGTAAACTTGCCATGGAAGTGTGAACAAGTATTGCATGTTTTGTGTGAAGGTGATAAAGAGTCGCAAATTCGACTTTCTCTGGCTATTCCTGGCATAAAAGCTGTAAAAGGCAAAGCCCTCTACTGCGATCCTCGTTTCGGGAGTAAAATAAGCCAGTGGCAAAGCTTTAAAAACAGTACTGTCTTCTTTGGTTTGCCTGGCCACTACACCTGAGAATATCCCAAATAATAGTATAGCAATAATGAGAAATTTGACATAATTGAACACCTACTATTTAATTTTTACTTGAAGCCAAAATAGGCAATCGTTCTTCCAGGTAATTAAATCAGGAAAAGCTATGACAAAGCCTATTAATAATCTGGGTTAAATTGTATGACTCTTACAATTGGCCTATCAATAGATTACGTTTGTGGGTGAAGCTTTATTTCACTATTAGAAGATCCAGGTACACATCGTCCGACATGACCCAACTACTTCCCCCAACTTTATAATCTCTCCTGTCGAGTTCTCCTTTGATTGTAAATTGTGTTGCCGAACCTGCGGCTGACAATGCTACGGCTAAAGTTACCGGAAGCGTCTTGCCTTTGATGGTAAGGTTCCCAAGCACTTTAAGTCCAGTCTCGCCTACAGCAGTAACTTTTGTGGATTCAAACTTTATGATTGGATATTTATCTACATGAAAATATTCTTCCTTCTTTAAGTGACTGTCCCTTTTGTTAATTCCTGTATCAATAGAATTTGTTTGAATTTCAGCCGAAAAGCGACTTTTTTCAGGTTGAGACTTATCGTATTCTACCTTGGTTTTAAAGGACTTGAAGGTTCCCTCCACATTTAATCCCAAGTTTCTAATATTGAATTTTATATAGGATTGTTCTTGTTTGCTCTCTAAATCAGGCGAATGATCTACCACTTCGGGTGTTAATACCCAATAAAACAGAAGGACTAATAGGGAAGTTTTCATGAGGATCAATTAAAAGGATTGTAAGAAACAGCCACAAAAAACAACATGGCCTTGTTTCTAAACCTGTCATTTTCATTGCTTAAGTTTTGTTCCGTTTTGTATTCCGAAAATGTCATGTCAAACCCAGCCCTCAGCCATGTTTTTTGCGACAGAGCATAAGCCAAATAAAACTCTGATTTGAGTTGGCCAAGGTCATTGTCTCCCCCTAATAGCGCATTAAACGAGGTAGGGCTAGCAGAAACGCTTTGAGGAAACTGTCCAGTATTTTCGGAGCTGATAAAATTGGCGTTTTTTTCACCCCCAAATCCTAGCCCCAAAGCATCGATATTAAAACCAGCCTTAATTTTTGGATGAAACTGGTATTGAATATTGATCATGGCATTCAGTGCCATGGTATTGGCCTTACTCATAAATAGGGAATCAATAGTCGCATCATCTCCCGTCAGATCAGCTGGGGCAGTAATGTAATTAAGCTCTTTGCCACTAAGTCCTGAAAAGCGAATGCCATATCCTAACCTTAGTTTTTTGGAAGAAAACAATCCATAATTTTTATTCCATGAGAGGGAATAACTAGTAAGGCTATTGCTACCAAGTCCCAAAGCCAAATCAAAATTTTGGTCTGTTTCCGGGAGGCTGCTTTGTTGCGCTTGTACACAGTTTATTGCCAGAAAAAAGGTGGCAAAGAATAGGTAAAATTTAAGTAAATGTAGATTTCCCATGATTATCGAAGATGTTTAACTTAATAAATAGTACGACTTATTTTAGTTAAGGTGAAGTTGGCTAGATAAAGGTGAATAGGCATAGTTCTACTATTAAGTGATAGAATCACTTTTCGAAAAGGGTTTGGAAAGCTTACGCTACAATACCAGATTTAATATTCACCAACCCTTTTTACCTTCCCTTAAGTAAAATATATTCTGATGAATTATCTGTATTCGGGATTGGGATGGTCTTTGGTTTCCCGCTTATCCCATTTGTCTCTTTGGTTGCCATAGGCCGGTATACCATTTTTTTGGAGCATATGGGCCATATGCATTAAATTCCACGTCATAAATGCTGTGTTACGATTGGTGAAATCATTTTCAATCCCGCCAGAATTCTTGTCTAAATAAGATGGTCCAGGCCCCGCTTCGCCTATCCAACCAGCATCTGCCTGAGGAGGAATTACATAGCCAAGATGCTGAAGGCTGTATAAAAGGTTCATGGCGCAGTGTTTGATTCCATCTTCATTTCCAGTAATCAGACAACCTCCGGTTTTTCCATAATAGGCATACTGCCCCTGCTTGTTCATAACTCCTGAAAAACCATACAATCTTTCTATGACGAGCGTGGCTATGGAAGATTTTTCCCCCAACCAAATGGGACTTCCTATGACCAAAATATCTGCCGCCATCACTTTTTCCTGGATGGCAGGCCAATCATCCCTATCCCAGCCATGTTCCTTCATGTCAGGATAAACACCAAAAGCAATCTGATGATCAACAGGGCGAATTATATCAGTGGAAATACCATTTGCCCGCATAATGGCATCACTCATTTTAATCAAACCCTCAGTGTGAGAAAATTCGGGTGATTTTTTAAGGGTACAATTAAGAAAAACCGCCTTTAAAGCTGAAAAATCGTAGGGATTGTCTTTATTCAAGCCCTTCTGAAAAGTACTTAGTTCCATAATGTGTCTATTTGATACTATATAAAATGAGCAGAAAAGAAACTAAGTTTTCTCTACTCTTAAATTGAGTTCATCTGAATAATCAATTAAATAGACGCTAACAGGTCAAAAGCCTGACAAAAAAGTTAAAATTATTTTCGATTTATTTTTTGCAAGATATCTGATTTAATTTTTGAAGGTAAGGTTTTGGAGAGCGCACCCTCCTTCACCCACTTCTCCAAGGCTTTATTTATGGTTTTACTTTGGCTCTCATAAGCATTACAAACCTTACAAAGTTTTAAATGCACCCCAAGTCTTAGCTTTTCAATAAAAGTCAGTTCACTGACCATTTGTTTATCTATTAAGAAAGTAGCTTCCTTACATGAAAGAAGCATTTTATTCATTATTTTCTCTAAAAACATCACTATTAATTATTTTTCACAAACCAGTTGACTTCCAAGCATTTTTTAAGAAGTAACTTGGCCCTATGCAACACTTGCCAATAATTAGACTCCGTAATTTCTAGTTCCTGACAGATCTCTACAGATTCTTTTTGCAGAAGATATTTCGAGAGAATTGCAAGTCGCCATTTCGTAGGGAGATCGTCAATACACACCTCCATGACCTCATTAAAAGCCGGGTCGTCAAGCAAATGGCTTTCCTTTGTCCAGGCTTGCTCCAGGCCATTGGCCTTCCAGTTATCCGCAGCGTTAAAAAATGAATCGGTAAACTGTGAAGCAGTATCATCCTGATTGGCTAGTTTCTTGGATGATTTGCGGTAGTGATCAATAATTTTGTTGTTTAAAATTTTCAATAACCAGGTCTTGGGACTACTTCTTCCTTCAAATCTTTCATAATTTTTAACGGCCGCCATAAAAACTTCCTGAACCAAGTCTTCAGCGGTTTCATTGCTACTTGTTTTGTGATACGCCCAACTATAAAGGTAATCACCGAAGGAATTAACCCATTCACTGATAACTTTTTGTTTTGACGGGGAATTGGTCTTTTTTTCCATGGTGACAAATGTAGTAAGGTATAAAGGTGGATAATAAAATAGGCTTTTTATTGACAAATGCAGTATTTTCTACCCATTAACCCCTGCATGAATCGAATTCATACTTACCCCCATATTGTATAAATATTAACTCGGGTGACAAACGGCAGATAAATATCCCAACAAGAAATCTGGTTCTTATTTCGGTCCAATAGAGACCTTATATTGCTTCTAAGTGATAAATAATGGTTTATTATACTAAAATTTACCAGCTAATTTTCAGGGATAAAGCTCAATAGTTCAGTAGCGCCATCCAATAAGGTCAATTTGTTTTTAACCACCTTAAAATCCTTCACTTTGGAAAGTGCTGCTAGAAATTCATTTTCCCCCGTTCCAGGGCAGGCTTTTTTAGTTAGCGCACCTGGGTTTAAAGAAATATTCTTTCCTTCAAGATTAAAGTCTCCGGAAAAATTATTGCACCCTGTAAAACCGCTTAGTTTGCCGCCCTCCATAAAACTTAGGAGTGGCAAAGCATCAGCAAATTTCCCTACATCTAATGCTTTGCCCATCATTCCAGCTAGCTTCCACTTATTTCCAGTAAGCAAGCTTAATGGGCTCAAGTTGTTAAGTGAACTACAAGAGGTAAAACAAAAGAGTAAGAAAAAGATAAAAATTAGTTTGGACTGTTTCATGATGGTTTGCGTTTTGGGTTTTCTGAAAACAATTTTGCTACTAAAAGATTGAATAATTGATAAATAATATTCAACCTTTTAATTATAAATAACAGTGGCCAACTATGATTTTAACGCTTGACACCCCGTTTTAATAGAACATTGCTTCAAGCATTCTCAAGGATAACTCAATGAAACTGGTTTTGGTTTAAAATAGGCAGTTACCAAGATGATAAATACGAAATTATTTCAAAACAGGTTCCTTCTTTTTTTATCCAATTTAGCACGACCTTACAAAAGCTCAATTACCCCTTGTTTGAGATTTAAGGAATTTAACACCCCCTAAAAAACGAATTCCCTATTAAGAAAGGAGCTATTTCCTAATAATACAGAATATTTACCTTAGTAATTTATAATTAATTGTTGTAAATACCGCCATAGAATTACAAAAACTGAAAAACTGTCGGGTTAGATTTTAAGAATTTTATCACAACAATGTTCACTATTTATCAGCACTTTCTTAATTTTAGGAGTGGATAACCCAAAAATCATTTCAATGACTGAATCAAGGTATAATAATAGAGTGGCAGTAATAACCGGAGCTGCAGATGGAATTGGCAAAGGAATCGCCAAAAAGCTAGCAGATGAAGGCGCAAGTGTTGCCCTATGGGACTTCAACAAAGAAAAGCTGATGGCCTTAGAAAGTGAATGGCAAAAAGAAGGTCTTCCGGTAAAAGCATTTGTCGTAGATATTTCAAATGAAGAAGCTGTAAAGAATGGCTATCAGGAGACAATAAGTCATTTCGGGAAACTTGATATCTTGGTCAACTCTGCTGGAATAGTGGGCCCCACACAAATAAAAATAACAGATTATTCTACAGAGGATTTTGATAAGATTTACAATGTAAATTTAAAAGGATCTTTCTTGACTGCTAAGTATGCGCTTAAGTATATGGAAAAAGCACAGTACGGTAGAATTCTTTTAATTGCCTCCATAGCAGGTAAAGAAGGGAATCCAAATATGGTAGGTTATTCCACTACCAAAGCAGGAGTAATAGGCTTGGTAAAAGCCTTGGGAAAAGAATATGCTACTTCTGGGATAACAGTAAATGGATTGGCACCTGCAGTTATTCTGACGGCCATGAATAAAGACACTGATCCTGCACAATTGGAGTATATGGTATCAAAAATTCCTATGCAACGTCTTGGCACCGTAGATGAGGCAGCCTCCATTGCAAGTTGGATTCTATCCGAGGAAGCAAGCTTTAATACAGGATTTATATTTGACTTATCCGGCGGAAGGGCTACCTATTAAGTAGGTAGACTTTCTATAAATGAACGGATGGCTTTTTGGGTATTTTGGGTTTGTTCAAACATCCCCATGTGTCCACAATTTGTCAATTGACAGAAGTGGTCTACTGCATCCCTATGGTTAAGGCTATCCGCTATGGGTACAGCAGTATCCTCATTTCCACAAATCATCAAAGTAGGCTTTTGAAATTCAGCAAGCGTTTTCATGTGGTCCTTTCGATCCCGCATGGCATATAAATAAGCAAGGATACTTTCCAAAGGTAATTGGCTTGCATGGTAGATCAGGGAGGCAATGTCCTCCTTACACCTTTGCCTGTTTTCTTTCCTAAAAAGTAATGGCAATGAAGATTGAATAAAGGTGTTCACACCATGTTTGTTTATAAATTCTGCGGTTCTTTCCCTATTGTTTTTTTTGTCTTCACTGTCAGCAAAAGCAGTAGAATGAAACAATCCCAAGCCACTCAAATCAAGTTTTTGATTTTGGGCCATTTCCAAAGCCAAATAGCCCCCCAAGGAATGACCTATTAAAACAGCCTCTCCAATATTATTGGCCAACATCCAATCGGCCAAATAATCGCCAATATCTGCAAGAGAAAATCGATCAGTAGCCGCTGGACTGTTTCCAAAACCCGGTAAATCCGGACACCAAATTTCACAGGTGCTTAAAAGGGGATGAACGAAATTTTTCCACATCTCCTTAGTTTCACAAAACCCAGGTAATAACACTACAGGTTTGCCAGATCCTTGCTTCCAGAATGATATATCAGGCATTTTTCATCAAAAGTTTTAATAGTTTTCTATCTAATTTCTCTCCATACCAATCTTCGTAGTCGATATCTGTTCTACCCGAGTTGAGCACACCAAAAGTGCCAGAAAACTCCCACAGGCCAAACCCTATTCCATTGTCGTCCAGTATCTCTAATATATCACCAAACCAGGATAAAAAGACCTCATGGGGTGTCTTGTTATAACAGCCTAATTCTCCACAATGAACGCCCACCCCCTGCTCCAACAGTGCAATCCATGGCGCATAATGCTTTTCCAAATCTTCCTTTCCAAAATAACGATCATTGTGCATACCCGGCCAACTTGGTGTGGGCAGGCTTTCGGGATCCTTGAAAGCCCATGAAGCTTTGTGATGGGAAATATGCATGGGAAAATAACCCCTGCAACTTTGATGTAAGTCAAGGTCCGCAAATTCAGGAATGGCTATGCCTCCTCCACCGTTTCCATCTGCAATGACCAATCGCTTTTTGTTGACTCCTTTGATCGTGGCCAGAGCTGCTTCAGCTACTTTTCTGTATTCATTTACCGGTACTGCTCCTCCAGGAGAGTGTTGATCGTTGGGATCAAGTCTTTTAAAAGGTTCATTTACCAGATCAAAGCTCAATTTTTTAGAAGAGACATTTTCATAGCGCTTAGCCCACATCTCCCAATGTGCACAAAAGGCGGCCAAGGCCTCTTCGTCTTCCCATAAATTATAAGGCTCTTTAAAACCCGCGTTGATACAGAATCCTGGTGCCCGGTGTAAGTTCAAACTGACATGTATTTTTTGATCGTGACAGTTATCAATTATTTGATCAATTTCATCCAGAACCTTATTGTTGAATTGCACCACTTCATCAGGTCGGATGGGTTTGCTGCGGTCAAAATCCAAATAACTTGGATAAGAAATAGGAATTCGGACAAAATCAAAGCCCCAATCCGACATGTATTTAAAGTATTCGGGTTTGGTTTTTCGCCCATTTTCGGGTACAGGGTTAAAGAAATCCAGTAAGTTAAACCCCCTCCATTTTGGCAGTTTATTTTTTTTCTTTGGAGCGGTAGTTGAGAAAGGGGTCTGATTCAAAGACAAGGCCATAGATGCAACTGTCGCCTTTTTCAAAAAATCTCTTCTGGGATTGAGTATTTGAGACATAATAGTAAGGGGTTAAAATCACTATTCCTGCTAATCAATAAGATTACTCAATTTAAAAAATTAGTAAGGAAATCTGTTAGATTCCCTTACTATAAAGTCTCCTAATACTATTTAAATATTGATTTCATCAGAAACTTTGAGGTCCATCATGTCTTTTACGGTCTGTAAGATTCCTGAGGCATCGAAACCACATTCGTGATGTAATTCTCCTTGTTCTCCATGTTCTACCACTTCATCAGGAATGCCTAGACGCCTCACCTTGGAATAATAATCATGATCCATCATCCATTCAAGCACTGCACTTCCAAATCCTCCCATCAAGCAACCATCCTCTACAGTGATCACTTTGTCAAATTTACCAAATACTTCATGCAGCAGGGATTCGTCAAGGGGTTTGACAAATCGCATGTCATAATGTGCTACACTGAGTCCTAGTTCCTTAAACTTTTTACTGTTGTCCAGTACATAATTGCCTATATGGCCGATACTCAAAATGGCAATATCTTTTCCTTCTGTGATTATTCTTCCTTGACCGGTTGGTATTTTTCTAAATGGTGTTCTCCAATCAGGCATCACACCTTGACCTCTTGGATACCTGATAGCATAAGGCGCTTGGTGTTCCGCTCCTGAAAACATCAGGTTCCTCAACTCTTCCTCATTCATCGGTGCACTAACCACCAGGTTGGGCACACAACGAAGAAAAGCCAAATCATAAGCCCCATGATGCGTCGGGCCATCCGCACCGGCAAATCCAGCCCTATCTAAACAAAGAACAACTGGTAGGTCTTGCAGACAAACATCATGAATCACCTGATCATAAGCCCTCTGCATAAAGGTGCTGTATATATTACAGAAAGGGACCAGGCCTTGAGTAGCCAAACCAGCCGAAAAAGTAACGGCATGTTGTTCCGCTATTCCAACGTCATAGGATCTTTCAGGGAAAGCCTTCATCATTATATTCATGGAAGACCCTGAGGGCATTGCAGGAGTAACCCCTACGATATTTTTATTTTTCTCAGCCAGCTCCACAAGGGTATGACCAAAAACATCCTGGTACTTGGGTGCTTGAGGACTGGTAGGTATTTTTTTGGCTATCTCGCCGGTTATTTTATCAAATTTACCCGGCGCATGCCATTTTGTTTGGTCTTTTTCTGCTGGGGCAAATCCTTTTCCTTTCACTGTTATGCAGTGAAGGATTTTTGGTCCGGGAATATCTTTAAGGTCATTGAGCACCTCAACGAGATGATTCACATCATGCCCGTCTACAGGCCCAAAATAGCGTAGATTTAAGGATTCGAAGAGGTTGCTTTGTTTTAGCATGGCCGATTTAATCGCGCCTTCTACCTTCGAAACTACATCCTGAGCACTAAAACCAAACTTGCTGATTTTACCAAGAAGATTCCATACTTCATCTTTAACCTTATTATAGGTGTGCGAAGTAGTAATATCAGTAAGGTAATCTTTGAGGGCGCCAACGTTCGGATCAATGGACATGCAGTTGTCATTGAGAATGATCAGCAAATTGCAATCTGAGACCCCAGCATGATTCATTGCCTCAAAGGCCATCCCACCAGTCATCGCACCATCACCTATTACAGCTACATGTTGTCTATGTGTTTCTCCTTTGTATTTAGAAGCCATGGCCATTCCAAGGGCAGCAGATATGGAAGTGCTGGAGTGCCCTACTCCAAAGGCATCATAGGGGCTTTCTTTTCTTTTGGAAATCCTGACAGGCCTCTGTATAACCTATTGGTATGGAAGTCGTTTCTACGACCAGTAAGGATTTTATGACCATAAGCCTGATGCCCTACATCCCAAATCAATTGATCATCAGGGGTATTGAGAACATAATGCAAAGCCACTGTCAATTCCACAACGCCTAAGCCAGCTCCAAAATGCCCTCCATATACTGAAACATGGTCAATGATAAACTGTCTGAGTTCATCACAGATTTGAACCAATTGGTCTTTACTGAGGTTTTTTAGCTCCTCCGGATGATGGATTCCTCGAAGTAATTCTCCAGGTTCTATTTGCATATGCTAATCTTCTATGTAAAAATCTATAACCTTTCCAAAGGTTATAATGTTTAATATTACCAATAATTATTCAGGCCTCCATGGCTTTAGGGAAATTATTGACATGCCTATTGATTTAACCAGATATGTGATATCTTTGAACGCAATAAGAAATACAAAAATAACAAAAAATAATCTTATCCAGTGAGTTTCGAAATCAAATTACCTTTATTTGAAGGGCCATTTGACCTTATGCTGTTTTTCATAGAACGTGATGAACTGGATATTTATGATATTCCTATTTCTAAAATCACCCATGACTTTCTGGATTATATCCACCATTTAGAAAAAATGGAAATAGAAGTGGCAAGTGAATTTATTCTCTTTGCTGCCACCCTTATGAAAGTCAAGTCGAAAATGCTGCTCCCAAGACCTGAATTCAATGAAGATGGCGAGGAGGTAGATCCACGGGAAGACCTAATTAAGCATTTATTGGAATATAAAAAGTACAAATCTGTTGTAGGCGAACTCTCCAGTATGGAGGGCGATAGAATGTCCCGATTTGCCAGAGGTAATGTTGTGGAAGAGCTTAGGCAAATCAATCAAATTGACAAAGTAGATGCCGAACTTCAAGATCTTGACCTTTACCGATTGCTGAAGGTTTATCAAAAAGTATTGACTAAATATTCACATTATAAGGATGACACAAAACATACGGTCATCCAATACCCATATTCAATAGAACAGCAAAAAACGTTGGTTTTAGACCGCCTGGACGAAAACCCCAGAATCCCATTCTCTGACTTTATTGTCATCAACCCCGATAAAATCTTTATCATTTATACTTTTCTGGCCATTTTAGAGCTTCTTCAGCTTACCATGGTCACAATAAAAATCGGAGAGGGTTTTAACAATTTTTGGGTAGAACGATTAAAAGCTATACCTGTAGAAAACTTATGAAATTAGACAATAGGGAAATTTTTAAAACCTTAAATCCAAATAAGGTTTGGGTTCCTGTGTTGATAGGAATCGGAATTGTATTTGCGATGTTTTACATGGACCCGACTGTAAATGCGCAAACCTTAAATGGTGTTTTTGATGCTTCACTCTGGTCAATTTTTATTGCGTTAATTTTTATATTTCTTAGAGATGCCGGTTATGTATTTCGAATCAGGGAGATAACCAATCAGCACCTTACCTGGACTAGAGCGATCTATGTAATCATATTATGGGAATTTGCTTCTGCTGTCACTCCCTCCATAGTAGGTGGCACGGCAGTAGCGGTATTTATTTTGAACAAAGAAGGAATACCTTTGGGAAAAGCACTGGCATTTACCATGTTGACAGCCATCATGGATAATTTGTTTTTTGTAATAGGTGCCCCTATCATACTGTACCTTGCTCAAGGCTACATTTTCCCTGAAAGCAGAGTCCTTGAGGTGAGATTAGGCTCTAGTCTGGAATACCTTTTTTGGGGCAGTTATTCATTGTATACCTTGTATTCAGTGCTTATGGCCCTGGCATTGTTTTACCGTCCCAGGGTCTTTAAGTGGATAATGCTCAAATTGTTTTCCATCAAATGGTTGAAAAAATGGAAATACCAGGCCAATAATTATGGTGACCAAATTATAGAAGCAAGTAAAGAACTAAAAGGTAAAAATGCTCGGTATTGGTTTGTTATTATCCTTACCACCATTTTTATTTGGTCCTCTAGGTACTTAATGCTCAATGCCCTGATTTCCGCTTATGAAACACTTTCAGTATTTGAACATGTGGTGGTCTTTGCACGACAGATTATTATGTGGATCGTTATGATGATCAGCCCGACACCTGGAAGTAGTGGAACAGCAGAGTTCTTCTTTACGCAGTTTTTCAATGAGTTTCTTACAGGCTACACTTTCGTAACCAGTATTCTTTGGAGGATGTTCTCCTATTACCCTTACCTACTCCTTGGTGCAATATTTCTACCAAGATGGGTTAAACATGTCTTTTTTAAGAAAGGTAAAGAATTGAAGTAATATTATTGAAACGTGAAGAAGGAGGCAATATCCTTATCTTATACCGCATTCTTTCTTCAGAGCTTGGAATGGTATAAGCTGGATTTAGTAAGTCATTGACATATATACAAAGTCTGGCAACTGGTTACTTCCTTCTCAATAAATTGTATTCACCTGCCGTCCAAATAAAAGGTTGAAGGTCACCATTAACCAACCACATTTAATCATTTGTACTTAGCTTAAGGGTAGAAGGTAGCAAATGTCAGAAGTGGCGCCTTTAAAAATGACCTGAATAAAAAAGTGTAAGGTCAAATTTCTACTTATCCACATCAGGTTTTTGGTCAAAAATTTAGAATTTCCACTAAAAACCAAACGGTTGTACCTGATGAATAAAGTCAAATGTTAAAAAATGCTAAATTTTTCTATCCCTCTCAATTTAAAAGAGGGATAGAAAAACGACTAATCTATCTTTTCGAAAGCATTAAAAAAGAAGCTTCCTTCAATTTCAGCATTTTCATCTGAATCGGAACCATGCACAGCATTGGCTTCGATAGATGTTGCATATAACTTTCTAATCGTCCCCTCTTCTGCATCGGCAGGGTTGGTGGCACCGATCAATTTTCTGAAATCTACAATAGCATTTTCCTTTTCAAGGATTACAGCAATTATAGGTCCTGAAGACATATACTTGCACAAATCATTGTAAAAGGGTCTTTCCTCATGTACTTTGTAAAAATTTCCCGCCAGCTTTTCATCTAGCTTGGTGGTTTTCAATGCAATAATTTTGAAACCTGCCTCTTCGATCATTTTCAAGATTGCTCCTGAATTCCCTGCACTGAATGCATCAGGCTTGATCATGGTGAACGTTCTATTGGTAGCCATAAAGTTTTATTAGGATTAATAGTTAAGGGTGTAAAATTAATCCTTTTAAGTTAAAGTCCGAAAGTTAAAAGGAGATAATAAATAAAGTCTATATTTCGATAAATTGGGAATTGGGAATTTCAGAAAATTATATGGAACTTTGTAACCTGTGTTTTTTAAATACGGTACTCAAATATTACACATGCAGAATATAGATCTATTTAAAGAACAGATTTCTTCAGCTTCGTCCAAAAAGATCGTAATCACCACCCATCATAAACCTGACGCCGATGCACTTGGATCTTCATTAGCTTTAGCAGGCTATTTAAAAAAGAAAGGTCATCAAGTAAATGTGATAACGCCGTCAGATTATCCTGTATTCCTTCATTGGATGAAAGGAAATGATGAAGTGATTAACTATGAAGATCCTGGACAGGTTGAAAAAGCTGAAAAATTGATTGCTGAGGCAGATATTATATTCTGTCTAGACTTCTCTAATCTTAGCCGACTCCAAAAAATGGAAGGAGCAGTACGTCAATCCAAGGCTTTTATGGTCAATATTGACCATCATCAGGAACCAGAGGATTTCGCTGACTTTAGCTATTGCAGTACTGATGCAGCAGCTACCTGTGAGTTATTGTATGACTTAATGGTAAAAGTAGGCGATAGGGATCTGATCGATAAGGACATTGCTGAATGCCTTTATTCCGGAATAATGACGGATACAGGCGGTTTTAGACATCCTAATACCACTAAAAATGTTCATTTAGTTACGGCTGAATTAATTGATCTTGGGGCTGATAACTCTAAGATTGCCAGATTGATATATGATACCTATTCAGTTAACAGGTTAAAATTCCTAGGTTTTGCCCTTACAAGAAGGTTGACTATTTTACCTGAACTCAATACTGCTTATATTGCAATAAGTAAAAAAGACTTGCGGAAATACCATTCACAAACAGGTGATACTGAAGGGCTTGTAAACTATGCCCTTTCTTTGGATGGAATTAAAATTGCAGCCTTATTTACTGAAAGGAAAGATGGCGTTAAAATTTCTTTTCGATCTGCAGAGGATGTCTCAGTAAATAAGTTTGCTGCCAAGTATTTCAATGGTGGGGGCCATAAGAATGCATCGGGTGGAATATCCAATGTGCCTTTGGAAGAAACCATTGAAAGGTTTAAAGAATTAATAAAAGAAAACAAACAAATCTTATTTAATCAATTAGAATTAGTCGATGAAAAAAATCAATAATTTAGTTCTTGGCGCCCTGGTGTTGGCATCTAGCTCACTTTTATTTTCTTGTGAGAAGACACAAACTACTACCGACGGCATAGAATACCGTTATGTTTCAAAAGGTGACAAAGTGACCAAAGACGGAGAATTTGTCGTGTATCATTTTACTGCTAAAACAGGCAGTGACTCATTATTCATCTCCAGTTACGATCAACCAATGCCTCCTTATCTACAGCATTTGGATACGGCAACTGCAAGAACTGGTGTGGATGAAATTTTTCTTAACCTAAACAATGGTGATAGTATTGTTATCACTTCTACTGCTGAAAAAATCTTTACTCCTGAAGGGGTACCTCCTTTCATGACAAATGATGAAAATGTCACTATCAGCATCGGTGTCATAAACGTGCTGGAAGAAGAAGTTTTTCAGGATTACTTCAATGACCTTGCCGCTGAAAACCAGAAAAAACAAATTGAAGAAGCTGCAGGTCAACTGAATGAAGACATCAAATCCATTGAAAGTTATATTTCTGAAAATAATTTGAAGGCGGACAAGACAGAATCAGGTGTATACTACGTCATAGAAGAAGAGGGATCTGGTGCACAAATAACTCAAGGCGACGAAATTTCTGTTAATTATACAGGATACGTTTTGGACGGCACTGTATTCGACACAAGCATTGAGAGCAAAGCAAAAGAATCTGGAACATTTAACGAAGGTAGACCTTACGAACCATTTACATTCAGTGTAGGCCAAGGAATGGTTATTCCTGGTTGGGATGAAGGTCTTCAGTTGTTGAAAAAGGGTTCTAAAGCGAAGTTATTGATTCCTTCTCCACTAGCCTACGGGCCTAGTCAAAGAGGTGAAGTGATCGTTGCCAACTCTATTTTGATATTTGATGTAGAAGTAACAGACGTAAATAAGCAGTAAACCTTTCGCTTCTGCGAAGTAGCAATTATTATTAAATACCTACCATGAAAAGAAACATTAAGTATTGGGCTTTATTGCCTCTAGTGGCCTTCTTGGGGTCCTGTATCTCTGACGATGAGAATGTAGATGTGATTTTTGAGCAAGATCTCAAAAAAATTGAAACCTACGTTCAAAACTTCCCTACAGAATACATGAGAAGTGAAACCGTTGGTGAAACAGGTATTGTACTATTGTTTACGGAAGAAGTAGAGGAAGGCGAATTGGCGCAAGTTGGCGACACGCTGGCAGTGGATTACACAGGTATGCTATTGGATGGGACTGTTTTTGACACTTCCATTGAGCAAACAGCCATTGACAATGGAGTCTACAATGAAAGCCGTACTTATGAGCCTTATGGCATCATTCAAGGTTATTCTAGCGTTATCCAGGGATGGCATTGGTCACTCTCTCGCATGAAAGAAGGAGAGAAAGCTATCGCAATAATCCCTTCTGCTTACGGATATGGATCTCAGGGTCAAGGCCCAATTCCAGCTAATTCGGTATTGGTTTTTGAGTTAGAGATCACTGAAAATCGGCCCGCCCAGCCTTAATCACATGAATAATTAAAGGATGAGATTTACACAAATAATTGTTGTTTTTTTAGTGGCTTTCATGGGATTCTCCTGTGACGATCAACTCAGTGGTTATGGGTATCCAACCTATGACAACGAAGGTAATCTTGCCATTGACAGAGAAAAAATAGACGAGTACTTAAAAACTGCCCAATACGATAGCCTATATCGCATACACGATCCTTCGGGAGTAGTCATTATTGTAGAAGAGGAAGGCGATGGGTCAAGACCAGTATCAGGAAATGTGGTGTATACCAATTATACTGGTTATTTGTTGGATGGATCTGTTTTTGACTCAAATCTGGAAGATGTGGCCATTGCCAACGACATCTATGATGAGGAAAGAACCTACGCTATTTTCAACTTTTTCCTTGGGCTAAGCTCTACACAAGGCGGGGCTATTCAGGGCTTCACGCTGGGTTTCCAAAGACTAAGAAGTGGTGCCAAAGCGACCATCATTATTCCGTCACCTTATGGCTACCAGGACAATGAGTCCGTAGAAAGAATACCCGCCAATTCGGTATTGGTTTTTGATGTGGAATTTCTAGGAATGGACTAAGCATAATCTAAGAAACAGTAAATAGTAAAAGCCAGCGGAAACATTTCCGCTGGCTTTTTTTGATTCCATTTTAAAAAAATTGATTAGGCCAATTCAATTTACAACTACTGCTTAAAACACTACATTTTAGCACTGTAATTCGGCGCTTCTCTTGTTATGCTTATATCGTGCGGATGTGATTCCCTCACCCCCGCAGTTGTGATTTTGACAAATTTACTTTTTTCTCTAAGCGCATCAATAGTAGCTGTACCACAATATCCCATTCCCGCCTGCAAACCTCCTACCAGCTGGTAAAGCACTTCTGATACCAAACCTTTAAAGGCAACTCTTCCAACAATACCTTCTGGAACCAGTTTTTTAACATTTTCTTCAGCATCCTGAAAATATCGATCTTTAGATCCAGATTCCATGGCCTCAAGGGAGCCCATTCCTCTGTAAGACTTGAATTTCCTGCCTTCAAAAATAATGATCTCTCCAGGAGCCTCTTCTGTACCTGCCAGGATTGATCCGATCATAACAGAACCTGCACCAGCCGCCAAAGCTTTAACCACGTCTCCTGAATACCTTATACCTCCATCTGCTATCACTGGCACATTCCTTCCCTTAAGTGCATTTGAACACTCCATAACAGCAGATAATTGGGGCATCCCAACTCCGGCAATCACCCTGGTTGTACAAATACTTCCAGGTCCAACTCCTACCTTGACTGCATCCGCTCCAGCATCAGCTAATGCTATCGCTGCTTCAGCAGTTGCAATATTTCCCACGATGACTTCAAGCTTAGGAAACAGCGCTTTGATTTTCTTACAGGTTTCGATGACCCCTTTGGAATGTCCATGAGCCGTGTCTATACTTACTACATCCACTCCTGCCTTCACCAATGCACCTACCCGCTCTGCGATGTCTGCGGTAACGCCTACAGCAGCACCTACACGCAAGCGACCAAATTCATCTTTACAGGCATGAGGCTTATCTCTCCGCTTAAGTATGTCCTTATAGGTAATCAATCCCGTAAGCTTGTACTCCTCATCAATGATTGGTAATTTTTCGATTTTGTATTCCTGCAAGACCTCTTCTGCCTCTTCCAGCGTAATCCCTGCTTTTGCAGTGATTAGATTCTCAGTGGTCATGATTTCCTTGATAGGTCGAGTCAAATCCTTAATGAAACGAAGATCTCTATTGGTAATAATCCCTTTAAGAAAGCGATTTTCATCCACTACTGGAATGCCACCAATATTGTATTCAATCATGATGGCTACCGCATTTTTTACCTTAGCATCGATGTTTAATGTTATCGGATCCAGTATCATCCCGCTTTGGGACCTTTTTACTTTGCGAACCTGTGCGGCCTGCTTTTCAATGGTCATGTTTTTGTGAATAAACCCAAGCCCGCCTTCTAAGGCGATGGCTATGGCCAATTCAGTTTCCGTAACGGTGTCCATAGCAGCAGAAACCAATGGAATCTCCAATTGAATGTTTCTGGTAAGTTGCGAAGAAGTATTTGTATCACGGGGGAGTACTTCGGAATATCCTGGTACTAAAAGCACGTCATCGTATGTTAGTGCTTCGAAGAGAAATTTATCTGTGTTTGGATTCATGGCAAATGGTTAGTAACCCTATTTGCCCGTCAAAGATACAATGTTTTTAATATGTGAATCAATACTTTCCTGAAAAAAAAAGTTAAAATAATTAAAAATGGCTCCCTTTAAAGGAATAATCTTTGGAGTACGACTATAACGCTAAGTTCAATAGAACAGTTGACAGAGCCCTACTTATCGTATCTCTCCCAAGAACTCTGGACAGGACACAACCCCCCATAGGCTTAAATAGGAAACTTTTAGCAATTCCTTGTTTACTAGCTGTCTTACTGCGGGAAAAAATGCCTTGGTTCGGACCAGTAGCAACCCTTCTCCACAACCATTCCAAATTATGGAATGGTCTGCTGGAAAGCTGGTAATTAACCTGATTTCGACCTTTCGTATAACAAAATCCATCCAGGGATGAGAGAAGGCTTTGAATGGAGAAAGCCCGGAGTATACCACAGCCTTTCCTTCCACAGCCTCCCCAAAAAAGGGTTTCAATGATGATTAGTAAGATTTTTAAGATGATTCTACCTTTAGAAGATAGTAGTCCTTAGTCTGAGGAGAGAACAATACAGTAGCTAAACTATTGAAGAGCAGCAACCAATCCTTTATCCCTTCTTTTTCAATTTAGCAATATAAAACCCATCAAATCCACTTTCATGTGAGAGCACTTGCGTTTCTTCCAAAAGTTCGAATTTCTGCCCTTCTTCACTTTCTAGGAAAGCCGCAACTTGCATGTGATTTTCGGAGGGAAGAATGCTACAGGTTGCATAAACCAATATGCCTCCTGGCTTAAGCATAGACGGATATTGAGACAATATCTCTTTCTGGAGCACTTGTACCTTGGCGATAGATTCCTCGCTAAGTTTCCATTTTGTATCAGGGTTCCTTTTTAAAACCCCCATGCCAGAACAAGGAACATCTAACAAAAGTCTGTCCGCACTTTCATGAAGGCGCTTGATGGTTTTGTTGCTTTCTATGGGCTTTGTTTCCAAAATTGAAATACCTGCTCTTCTAGCCCTTAATTTGGCATTTTGTAGCTTCCAGGCTTCGGTGTCCATTGCCAGGATTCTTCCTTTATTTTGCATCAATGCAGCAAGGTGTAAGGATTTCCCACCAGCACCAGCACAGGCATCAATTACCCTCATGCCAGGCTCAACCTCCAAGGCAGCCGCAACCATTTGGGAAGAAGCATCTTGTACTTCAAATAGGCCTTCCTTGAAAAGTGGTGTTCTAAAAACATTTTTACGCTTGAGTAACACCAAGGCATCAGGATATTCTCTTGGAATATAAGCATTGATCTCCAACTCTTCGAGTTTGATTTTCAAATCGGTTCTAACCGTTTTGAGGGTATTTGCCCGCAAGACCACCTGCGCCTGTTCGTTAAGGCTGTTTAATTCCTCATCCCATTTGTCCCCTAACTGTGAGGAACCCATTTCCTCCATCCAGTCTGGAATGGATTGCAAAACAGCGCGGTCGGTAATTTTTCTTCGATGTTGCCTGATTTTTTCACCATTGATTCCTTTAAATTCCCTCCAGTCAGGCAATGTCCTGTCTTGCAAAACCCAATAGGTACCGAACCAAAGGTAGTAATCATGTGACGGACTGAGTTTTTCGATCAACCTTTTCCAACGGACGATCTCATAAACACTTTCAGCAATAAATGCCCTGTCTCTAGCACCCCACTTAGGGTTTGATCTTAAAACTTTCTCGATTACTTTGTCAGCATAGCGATTATTGTCAAATATTTCCTCCAATGCTTTGACAACTGCATTGACTGTATTTGGAAAGAGCTTCATATAGGCATTTTTGATTAAGCTACAAATATAGAGAATATGTACGTGGAATATTACCATGAAGCATAAGTCGAGTTGGCTTAGTTTGTATATTTTGGTATTTTTGCCATTATGGGAGAAAAAAAATGCCCAAATTGTGGTAAGTGGTCCAATTGGAATCAAAATTTCAGAGATACCTGTGAACATTGTGGCGAAATCCTCAGTAAGGTGGAGGTGGAATTCGAAGAAAAAAGAGCTGCTCAAAAAAAAATAAATGAAGAACAGTGGATTTTCCATATAAAAGAAGCCGACAGTGATTTTGTAAAGAAATCTAAAAAAGTCGGTCAATTCTTTTACAGTATTTACATTACCATCATCACAATTATTGCTTGGTTGATCGCCGCATTACCTGGATAATGTCAGTGCTCAGAAACCCCTACTTCTGGTCACCGTGCCTAATATTCTGGGTCAATCAATACCTTGAAAGGATTCAAAAGTTGTTCTTGCCATTTGTGCACAGCTATTTAGATGACCTTTTGGCTATTCCAGTAGTATTGGGCATTACCCTTCAGGCTTTTCGGTGGATGAATAATACAAATAAACAACTGGTTTTTTCCAGAAATCAGGTCATCGTAGGCCTTGTATATTTCGGTTTTTTGTTCGAAGGTCTTTTGCCTGCCTGGTCTATCACTTATGTTCGCGATCCCCTTGACCTGCTCTGTTATGGTATCGGTACTGTATATTTTTGGGTTTTTATTAATAATAGAGGAATAGGAAAATTAATAACACAATGAATCTAAGGACCCTTTACAAGCATTATGTCGGCGAACTGTCCTCCATTTATCCAGATTCAGAAGCACGAACGCTAGTAATGTGGGTTTTTGAAGCTTATTTATCAGTGAGCAGAAAAGATGTGCTGAAAAATACACCTATAAGCACAATTCCTGAGGCATTAGAAAAAGCATTCACCAAATTAATGGCAGGTGAACCCATTCAATATGTTCTCGGAAAGGCCCCCTTTTATGGCAGGTATTTTAAAGTAGGGCCAGGGGTATTGATCCCCCGCAACGAAACAGAAGAATTGGTACAGCTGATCGCACAAAACCACAAGGGGAAATTGAAAGTCCTTGATCTTGGAACGGGATCTGGCTGTATTGCCATAACTTTGGCACTGGAATGCCCCAAAGCTGAACTTACCGCCATTGACGTAAGTGAGCAGGCTTTGGCAATTGCAAAGCTTAATGCTTCTGAGCTAAAAGCAAAACTTAACCTGGTCCAAAAAGACATACTAGCGGGTGATTTGCAAATGGGTAATTTTGACCTAATGGTAAGTAATCCACCTTATGTCTTGGAAAAAGAACGCTCCTTAATGCAAAACAATGTATTGGACCATGAGCCCCGTTTGGCTTTGTTTGTACCCGATAGCGATCCTTTACGCTTTTACAAAGCCATCGTATTGCATGCCAAGCAAAACTTGAATGCAAATGGATATTTGTATTTTGAAATCAATGAGGCCTTTGGCCTGGAGGTTATGGCCTTGATGCAACTTGAAGGGTTTTCAGAAGTACAGCTCATTCAAGACATCAATGGAAAAGACCGGATCGTTTATGGGAAAAAACAGCTCAATTAAACCCGGATTAAACAAAGGTGCCGAGCCAAAATAATCCATTGCTACTAAAGGTCTGCATGCCTTCTTCTACTTCCAAAAAAGTGGCATACGTAATCGGAAACACATCAGATCCAGAAGCAGCCTGATGTTCTACAAATTGCCCTTCCTTCCCATGAACCTGGATGGAACAATTGGGCAACCACTTTTTTATTTTACCATTTTTAGCTGGAAAATACCGAATCCCATTGTTAAAAAACACAATGTCCAGTTCAGGCAAATACGGATCTAGTTTATCCGAAGACAGAGGATCGAATGACAAGATATTTACCGCCTTGTAATTTTTCTGCGTCAGATACTTCAATCCAACCGCTAAAAAAGAAGCTTCATCGACTGTGATAAAAATTACCGGATATTGCTCCTCAAGCAATATTGCATTGGTTTCCTGAAATTCCTTGTCTGCGATTATTCCATCTATTTTGATCCCCAGTGACATGATTTTATGCACATTGTGCTGGGTCACCAATACTGTCGGCACCCATTCTAGAAGTCCTGGGAGTAAGTTTGTGGTTTCTGTTTCATCGGTCAAAACAAGTAGGGCAGGTTCTTGTTGGTCTTTTACAAAATGATGGGAGGACATAAGGCTTTTGAAAAGGGCTCAGTAAATAAATATTTGAGTAAAATTACGAAGGATTACTGCTGAAAAAAGCCATCCGTTTAAAACTTACTTATTTACTGATTCCAGTAAATCATAGAATAGCCTTTATTAATAGGGACTTCATCAAAATCAAGCAAAAAAACCTTTTCTGAGGTCATTTTCACCTATTTACCAATGCGCTGGTCTATATAGCTAATTACTAGGATTTTTTTTATAATTTTGGACTTCCACACTTTGCCTGTTGTTCATGCCATTCAAAGAACCTGCAGACAAAGAGACCTTACCATTAAATCAATTTATATTATGGCCATTTCTCAACCAATCAACTTCACCAAATGGATAAATGATAACCGCCATTTGTTAAAACCACCAGTTGGAAATCAGCAAATGTACCTCGAGAATGATGATTTTATCGTCATGGTAGTTGGGGGGCCAAATTCCAGAAAGGATTATCACTACAATGAAGGAGAAGAGTTTTTCTATCAGGTAGAGGGAGACATTACCTTAAAAGTGGTGGATGATGGTGAAATGAAAGACATTTCAATCAAAGAGGGAGAGATTTTCCTATTGCCTCCAAAAGTGCCTCATAGCCCCAGAAGGCCTGCCAATACCGTAGGACTGGTGATAGAAAGGTATAGAAAGCCAGGAGAAGAAGATGGATTCTTGTGGTTTTGTGAGAAGTGTGACCACAAACTCTACGAAGAATATGCCACCATAACGGATATAGTTAACCAACTGCCTCCAATTATGGATCACTTCTGGGCCAATCCAGAAAATACCCATTGTAAGAAATGTGGTACAGTGATGGAGAAATAAACCAAGTACCATCAGCTGAATTTAGATCGATTAAGTACACTCCCTTTATCCATCCTCCTATGGACAATATTGAATTTAGATTGACCCCTGAATTTGCACGTATGATGGATCAGGACGATCCTTTGCACGATTTTCGGGAAAAATTTTATATCCCAGAGAAAAATGGCAAGTCCCTTATCTACTTTTGCGGCAATTCCCTCGGTTTACAGCCACGGTCAGTTAAGTCCTACTTGACAAAATATTTGGAAAAGTGGGCCACTAAAGGAGTGGATGGGCATTTTGAAGGAGAAGTACCCTGGGTAGATGCCAGAAAACCATCTAAAAGCCTTTTGGCACCATTGGTAGGAGCAAGTGAACTGGAAGTGGTGGCCATGAATAGCCTCAGTGTAAACCTCCACTTACTTATGGTGTCATTTTACCGTCCCCAAGGAAAAAAAAACAAGATATTAACCGAGGCAGGAGCTTTCCCTTCCGACCAGTATATTTTGGAATCTCAGGTAAAATACCATGGTTTAACTCCAGACGATGCCATCCTTGAAGTGAAGCCAAGGCCTAATGAGCATGTACTTCGTACAGAGGACATTCTCGAGCAAATAAAAAGACACAAAGATGAACTGGCATTAATTATGTTCTCCGGTGTACAGTATTATACCGGTCAGTTATTTGACATGAAAGCGATCAGCAAGGAAGCCAGGCATCATGGTATTTGTGTCGGTTTTGATCTTGCTCATGCCGTTGGCAATGTGCCTCTTCAATTGCATGATTGGGGGGTCGATTTTGCCACCTGGTGTAGCTACAAATACCTCAACTCAGGACCGGGAAATGTTTCAGGGATATTTGTTCATCAAAAACACAGTGACGATGGTCAGTTGCCTAGGTTTGCCGGATGGTGGGGATTCAAAGAAGAGGATCGTTTCAAAATGGAAAAGGGATTTAAACATATGCCTGGTGCTGATGGTTGGTTATTGAGCAATGACAATGTGTTAGGGTTGGCAGCCCATCAAGCTGCTCTTGAACAATTTGAGAAGGCTGGCATAGAAAATTTAAGAAAAAAAAGCATACTATTGACAAGTTATTTGGAATTTGCAATTCGTGAAACGATTAATGGCTCAGAAGCGTTAGAAATTATAACTCCTTTAAAATCAACAGAAAGAGGGTGCCAACTCTCTTTATTAATCCATAAAAAAGGAAAAAGCGTTTTTGATTCATGGATCGAAAACGGTGTCGTAGCTGACTGGAGAAACCCAAACGTAATAAGGTTAGCCCCCACACCAATGTACAACAGTTTTCAGGATGTCTTTGACTTTAGTCAAATTCTCAAAAACTCCCTGAGCGATTGAAGCCTAAGCATAAAATTTATTAAAATAATGAAAGAGAAAATAGACCTATTGGGCGCAGGACTCATTGGATCCTTGTTTGCCATATACCTCAAAAATAGAGGATTGGATGTAAATATATTCGAAAAACGCGAAGACTGGCGCAAGTCAAAAAAGTATGGAGAAGGGCGATCGATCAACATGGCCTTAAGTGAGAGAGGATGGAAAGCATTGGAAAAAGCAGGCATAAAAGATAAAGTATTGCCATTTACCCTTCCAATGTCGGGTAGAAGAATTCATGATGAACATGGGAACACTTATTTTCAACCCTATGGCAAGGAAAATCAAGCCATTTATTCCATCAGTAGAAATATTTTTAACGAGATTCTCCTCAATGAGGCAGAAGCACTCGGGGCAAAAATTCACTTTAACCACAAAGTTGAACGTGTAAATGTTTCGAAACGGGAAGTAGAATTTAGTCTTAAGAATGGGTCAGAAAAGTACTTGACTTCTGATATTTTGATAGGCTCTGATGGCTCATTTTCAGCCCTCAGAAATGCCTTTCAAAGCCAATTGAGGTTTGACTTTTACCAAAAATTTATCTCACATGGGTACAAAGAGCTCCATATACCTCCAACTCCTTCAGGAGAGTTTGCCATGGACCCCAAGGCACTGCATATATGGCCAAGGGGAAAGTTCATGCTTATAGCATTGCCCAACTTGGACAAATCCTTTACCTGCACCTTATTTTTACCCTTCGAGGGGTACAAGGTAAGTTTTGAAAACATCTATGATGATCAGGATATCCTTCAAATCTTTAAAACCCATTTTAATGATGCATTAGATTTGATGCCAAATCTTCTCGCAGATTTCAAAAACAACCCTACCTCTGCACTAATTAATACAGAATGCTACCCTTGGACAGAAAATAATACCCTCTTGATTGGAGATGCGGCACATGCCATGGTTCCATTTTACGGGCAAGGCATGAACTGCGGGTTTGAAGACTGTTTTATTCTGGATAATTTAATAGAGAAATATGGAACCTCTTCCTGGGATTTGGTATTTGAAAAATTTCAGAAAAACAGGAAACCCGATACGGATGCCATTTGCCAGCTCGCCATGGATAATTTTGTGGAAATGAGTGAAAATTTAGCCGACCCCAACTTCTTGATCAGAAAGAAAATAGAGGCTAAACTCCACGAATTGTACCCCAATGAATGGCAGCCATTGTACACTATGGTGACCTTTACAGACATGCGGTATTCCGAGGCATACGCCATAGGTAAGTTACAAGCCAAAATTATGGATGATGTGATGAAGGATCCCAACGTAACCAAAAACTGGAACAACCTGGACTATGAAGCCATTTTGGCGAAAGTCGAAACTTTTGGTGCCGTTTAAGCAGAAAAATATAAAAGCTATTCTAATTTGGTTTAGAGTTGGATGCCCAGTCTTTGTTCAAAGCCACGAAGGCCCTGCAATCCGCCAGTATGTAACACCAATATTTTACTTCCCTTGGTGAAGTAATCTTTCTGAATTAAATCGAAGAGGCCAAACATCATCTTACCTGTATACACCGGGTCGAGTGGTAGGTTGGCCTTTTCCTTCAGCTCTTTCATAAACTGTATCAAAGGTGGTTTGTGTTTGGCGTATCCTCCAAAATGATAAGCTGTCTGAATATTATAGGTACATTTAGGAATGATTTTATGCTTTTGGAGTAAATCGTCTATTTCGGAAAAGATAAAATCTCCTTTTAAAGCAGAAAAACCTATCACTTGTTGCTTTTGCATTGCGCTACCCAAAAGCCCCGCAAAAGTTCCTCCGGTGCCAATAGGGGTGGTGATATAATCCATGTTTAGATCCTGCTCCGTCAGAATTTCTTTGGTGCCTTTAATGGCCATGGCATTGGTACCGCCTTCGGGAATAAGGTAAAAATCCCCAAACAGGCCTTTCAATTCCTCAAGAATTGAAGGACTGTCCTTTTGCCTGTAATCCGTTCTGCTCATGGGGTGAAGTAGCATCCCCTGATTTTGGGCATCTTCTAAGGTAGGATTAAGTGGAGCAATGACCTCCCCTCTGATCACACCAATGGATTCCAGCCCATTTGCTGCCGCAGCAAAGGCAGTGGCGTGGATATGGTTGGAATAAGCTCCACCAAAGGTTAAGACTTTGGTGAGACCAAGGTCTTTAGCGGCTTTAAGATTATAATGTAATTTGTAGAATTTATTACCTTGGACGTCTGGATGAAGAAGGTCCAGTCTTTTTACAGTTACATCTAATTGCCTTTCACTAAATAAAGGGTTATATATTTGTTGATAGATAAGCGGTTTATTTGGAGCCAAAATAAAATAATCCAATGATTTAAGGTCAAAACTCTAATTGTTTTTGATCAAATCCTAATTTTGCACCATGACAGAGATCACAAATGAAGAATTACCTGAGGAGGAAAGCTATTTTGATCATTATGAACTTAGCGTAGATCCAGGTCAACGGCCAATAAGAATAGATAAATTTATTACTGATAAAATGGCCTATACTACTAGAAGTAAGGTTCAGAACAGTATTGCATCAGGCATTGTTAAAGTCAATGGGGAAATAATCAAGGCAAATTACAAAACCAAAGCTGGTGATGTGATCACCTTTGCTATGGAAAAGACGCGCAAAGAGTCCGATGTGATGCCAGAAGAAATCCCTTTGGATATAAGGTATGAAGATGATCATCTTATGGTGGTTTATAAGCCCGCAGGCATGGTTGTTCACCCAGCGCATGGGAACTGGACAGGCACCTTGGTCAACGCTCTGGCCTATTATTTTAAGAACCTACCTGAATTGCCTGGAAATTCAGGGCGTCCGGGTTTGGTCCATAGAATTGATAAAGACACGAGCGGCTTGTTGGTAATTGCCAAATCTGAGCGGGCGATGAGCCATCTTGCAAAGCAATTTTTTGACCATTCCATAGCAAGGTCTTATGTGGCAATGATCTGGGGAGAACCTGAAGAGGATGAAGGAACGATCAATGTTAACATAGGGAGAGGGATAAAAGATCGGAAAGTCATGCAAGCCTATCCTGAAGGTGATGATGGCAAATCAGCAATTACGCATTGGAAAGTGATAAAAAGATTGCGCTATGTGACATTAGTAAGTTGCGAGCTTGAGACTGGCAGAACGCATCAGATCAGGGCACATATGAAATACATAGGCCACCCATTGTTCAATGATGCCGTCTATGGCGGTGATCAAATTCGAAAAGGCACGCAATTCTCAAAGTATAAAACCTACATTCAAAATTGTTTCCAAATATTACCAAGGCAGGCACTTCATGCCAAATCTCTTGGCTTTATTCATCCTATTACTGAGGGACAATTATATTTCGAAGGAGAAATGCCCCAGGATATGTTAAGCGTTATTGAGAAGTGGGAAAATTACGTAAAGTTTGAAAAATAGTCAATTATCGAATCTCTAATCTCTGCAATAATTTAGGATAGTAAATTGCCATATTCACTTTATTACCGGTCAATATTTTTCATTATAATAATTATTTAATATTTTCATTAAAAATATTTTCTTAATCTCGATGTTTTATTACATTTGTTACATCAAAATAAAATTTGGTTTCTATTCTTAGGCTCCATAAATTTTTTGATAATGTTCTAAAACATTGTAGGGTGTTGAAATTGGCAGACATGCCCTCCTGTCTCGGGGGTGAGGAATCCGGTTTATCCGGCGTATTGGATAAAGCACGCATAGAGCTCAATGTGTTGCCTAACAACCTCGTGGAGGTTCGAGTCCTTCTCCTACAGCTTTAATACAAAAGCCGGTGAATATATCAAAGCATATATTCACCGGCTTTTTCATTTTCCAGCACTATATTTTTCTTTTAGCATTCTTTCTTAAATTATTTCCTCTTTATTTTGTATTCTTGATCTGAAAAATGAGTGAAGAGCAAATAGATATCAAAAAATCTGGTAAGAAGAAAAAGCGATTTCTGAAAATCTTTTCAGTCTTTGCCCTGGTAGTTGTTTCAATTCATTTTATGTTATTTTTTGGAGCGGATTTGCTCTTTAGGAAATACATAAAACAACAAGTTGAAAAAGTATCCAATGGCAAATACCTGGTGGAGTTTGACAGGGTTTACCTTTCTCTGTTTCAGCGAGGTCTTTTTGTGGAAAATTTTCAACTTCTTCCTGTTGATCCAGCCATTTTTGATGCGGAAAAGATTCCTTATTACAAGATTTCAGTTGATCAATTGGATATTTTGGGCCTGAGCTTCAATCGAGAAGAAGGCAAACTTTCCGCTAAGGAGTTACGATTAACGGCTCCCGTAGTTCAGTCAAGGCAACAAGTAGGAATTACTGAAAATGAGAACTACAGCCCACTAAATCAACTTGAAATTGAAATAAAAAAATCACTGAACGGTTCTTTAAAAGAAATTTTTATAAGTGATTTCTATATAGATCAGGCCAATCTTTTGATCGAAAATTTTATAAGCCAAAAATCCATTTCTGCTGCCAATACCAATTTGTATCTGAAAAACGTCCACTTGAAAGGGGATGAAAAAGGAGATACTCCATTTGGGATAGAAGGTTTTCGTTTGGACTTTGACGACTTTTTGGTATCTCTTTCAGACAGCATTCACAAAGTGACGGCTCAAAAGGTAGCCGTTTCTTCTTTGGAGAAACAAATTCTGGCCAGTAAAATCAAAGTTTCTCCGGACCTTGCAAAACCTGCCGATGTATATTATGAGATTTCCCTGGAAAATCTTGCCTTAGGAGATGCTGACATCACGGAAATGTTTCTGACTTCCAAAGTAGACATAGGAAATTTAACACTTGAGGCGCCTCATTTTGTGCTCTATACGGATAGAAACGCAGTGGATGAGGAGGCAAGAACCTCTGACTTGTATGAATTGGTCAAAGACATGTTGGAGTCAATCTCCATAAAATCACTCACCATAGACAATGGGCAGTTTCTACAAAGAGGCGTACTTAACCCAAACAAGAACAGGATAGAAGCAGATGATATCCAATTCTCTATGGAAGAAGTTTACCTGGGACAAGATGAAGCTTTGAAGAAGGATAATTTTTTATATGCCAGGAATGCAACTTTGACGATTGACAGGGCCCGGATAGCTTTGGCAGATGAAATCCACTGGATTTCGGGGCATAAAATATACCTTTCTACCTATGATGATAAGGTAAAGATTAACGAAATAGAACTCAAACCTGAGGTGGATGAAGACAGCCTATCCGATGCCTCATTGTTTGAAATAAAAGTTCCTTTATTGGAATTTGCCAATGCCAACCTGAGAAAAGTTTACAATGAGAACATCATTGATATCGGTGAATTGATGATAGACTCCCCAGATGTAGTGATCAAGGATATCCTTGGGAGCTCTTCTGAAGAAGACAAGCCTTCACAGATGACCGACCTGCAGCAGCTTACCAAAGGTTTTTTCAAAGCTGTATATGTGAAAAAATTACAAGTGGAAAGTGGAAGCCTTGTACTGGACAATCACCTTAGAATTAGGCAAGACAGTCTGGCTTTTGGAAAAATTAATTTCCTTTTGGAGAATTTTCAGCTGGATGACAAGCACATGTCCGACACCTCTGCTAGGATTTTTCTGGCCGATAACCTCATCCTGGAAATTGATGACTATGCCCTTAAATTATCGGATAACCTCCACCTTTTCGTAGCGGATAAAATCCTTATTGATACCAAAAAGGATTTATTACATGTAGATGGATTCAAATTAAAACCATTTTCTCCAGAAGCGGTTCTCCCTTTGCTGGATAAATATGGGAGAACTACGGTTTTGGATATTGAAATTCCCGAATTTTCTGCCACCGGAGTGGATATCAATCAGGCCTATTTCCAAGAAAAATTATTTATCCGTCACATTGATATTCCTAGCCCATCCATTCATTGGACAAAATACATTTCAAAGGATAAACCCAATCAAGAAAAATTAGAGCGCGGAGATATCCTTGAATTGGTAACCAATTACTTTAAAGTGATCAGTGTAGATTCTTTAAGCACCGAAAATGGCACTTTTACCTATGAAAACTTTGCCAATGGGCGCTTTAGGTCCTTTGCTGAAAATGACATTTCGGTCAAAGTCAAAAACTTTTACCTGGATGAAAACATTGACCCTTCTGCGAATCGCACCTTGTTTTCAGATGAAGTAGATGTCAACCTCAACAATTATCTTTTTAATATAGCCAACGGAAAATACAGTATAGTTGCCGGCCGGATAGGCTTTAACTCTGCCCGAGAAGAAATCAATACCTTCAATGTAAAATTAATGCCAAATAAGGACCTGAAAGCCAAGGTCAGTATCGAGGCCAGTTTCCCAGACCTAAGCTTTAGCGGGGTTGATCTGGAAGCCTTTCTATTTGACAATACACTCGCACTCACCAAGCTTAAGTTTTCTGATGCTGAGGTCAGTCTATCCATAAACAGGGATTTCAGCAAAGGAAAGGTGAATACGGACACTACCAGGAAGAAAAGTAGAAACTTGCCAAAAACAATAGATGTAATAAAGATTGACTCCATTCTAGCAACCAATGGATCCTTTAACATCGCCAATTATCAGGAAGGAAATGACCTGCAACTCATCAATACCGGAATAAATATTGCCATAGCTGATTTTCTTCTTGACTCCACCAGGCTATCTCAAGGAGACATTGCAAGTTTCTTTTCTACCATGGCACTGGATGTGGATGATTTTTCACTTGCATTAAAGGACAGTATCCATACCGTTACGTTTTCAAAAATCGAACTTGACTCAAGGGAGGAGGAAATTTTGATAGAAAATGTCAATGTGATCCCTAAGGATGAACCGGGAAAATTGAAAGGCCCAATAATAAATGCCCATATTCCTAAAATCACAATTAGCACACGTTCCCTGACCAGTTTTCAAAAAACAGGCGTACTGGACATCTCCCTATTACAACTTACCGATCCGTCTGTAAAGCTATACCTGAACAAGGATGAACCAGCCATTGTATTGCCACCCAAGGAAGAAAAAGAAGTGACCCGGAAAATACTGGAGAGTATTCTGGTAAGAAACTTTAAACTCAAAGGCGGTAGTTTTGCATTAATCGACAAGACCGACACGACTTCTCAAAGAGCTTTTAATAATCTCCGACTAATTTTGAGTGACTTAAATTTTGACTTCACCCAAAAGCAGACATTTAATTCTGATTTCTTCTTTAATGATGATTTTCGCTTTGAGTTTAAGGATTACGTCTTGAATCTACCCGACAGCATGAACCAGGTAAGCATTGGAAAGTTGATGGTTTCAACTGACAAGCTTGTGCTTGACGAAGTCCGCTTCTCTCCAAGGGTAGGTAGATTTGCTTATGCCAGAGTAAAAGGAAAACAAACGGACGCCATAGAATTATTTGTTCCAAAAATAATTATCGATGGATTTAATCTGCAAAAATTCATCTCAGAAGAAAAGCTCGAGGCCGTAACCATGAAGCTCGAAAGGCCACAATTGGAAGTGTTCAGAGACAAAAGGGTTGAAGAAGACACCACGGTTGTTAAGATGATGCCACAGCAACTGATGGAATTGTCTTCTCAGGTAATCGAAATGGATACTTTGATTGTAGAAGATGGGATAGTGACCTACAGGGAATTCCCTATAAAAGGAATGATTCCCGGGGCAATAACTTTCGATCAGTTCAATGCTAAAATGTACCCTTTTAGGTTAGGGAAATTTGGTGAAGATAGAGGAAACCCAAAAGTAGAAGCCACATTGAGGTTAAACCAGGAAGCGATGCTAAAGGCTTCTTTGTCCATGGGTTTTAAAGATCCCTATCCCATTTCTATCGATGCAAGTGTTGGATCATTCGAACTGTCAGCCATCAATTCTATATTGGCAACAAATGCCTTTGTGACCGTAAAAAGAGGTACAATTAAGGATGGAGAGTGGCACTTTGTCGCAGACAAGCACCATGCAATTGGTGAGATGACGCTTAAATACAACAATCTTAAAGTGCAGCTACTCGAAGAGAGAACGCTTGAGGATGCAGGAGGTAAAAAAGGAATTTTGACCTTTGTCATCAATACTTTGGCACTCCGGAAAAACAATCCCCGCCCACTGTTCAATAGACTGGTATCTTCACCTATTTACGTAGAAAGATTACACCATAAGTTTGTTTTTAACTATATGTGGAAAGCCACCTTTTCCGGTTTGATGGGTAGTTCTGGACTTATGAAACCCAAAATTCCCAAAAAAGAGGAGGAAGAATAGAAGAAAAAATTTGCGCCATGCAAAATCAACGAAATACTAAAAAGACGGGGGCTCATTAGAATTATGAGGCAATCACTTTTACAAAACTATATTCCACCAAATATTCAACAAAAAACCAAAAGAGCCTCGGTCAGTACTGACCGAGGCTCTTTTGCATTCATTGTATTTTTAAATCTATTTATCAAAAAGAATAGGCCAGTCCAGCCCGTAACCAATAGCTTGTATATTGACTTCTGAACCTTATTCCATAGGCAACGGCAGGCACAAACTGCAAATTATCAGTCAAGAAAACTCTGGCTTTAAGCTGCAATCTTGGTGCATGCGTCACAAGATTACCAGTTTCTCTAAAAGTCACACCTTGGCTGGTCAATTCACCTAAAAGTTCGTGGGTTGTTTGTCGCAAATAAGCCAATTCACCTGATAGGATTACCCTTTCAGACTGGTGGAAGTCATAGCCCAAGCCCAATGTAAAGGTGGACATATTGAAGTAATCCATTTCTTCAGGTTCCAAAAAAAAGCTATTACCTTTACCTTCGAAATTAAATTTTCCATAGGTAATATCTCCATAAAATCGATCATTAATGTATCGTGAATAGCCAATTTCAAATCCTTTTGCAGATAAATTCCCACCTGTAAACCTATCAGCTTCAATAAAAGAATAACCTAAATAAATGGTATTTTTGGTATTTGTCTGAGCATCGCTGGTACGCACAAACAAAAAGACTGTTAACGCTAATAATAATAGATGTTTCATTATATAATTAATTTTCTTCTAGTGTAAAATAAGCCCTTATTCTGTTAAACCTATAAACAGGACAGTTTGCGCTATAACTATATGGTTTGCATTTTATTACGAGATAGTAGTGTTAATCCTTTTTTCATTTGATTTAGAATTTTAATAGTTTAAAATAATACATTTGTTTTAAAATTTTAAAGAATAATGCGGTTAAAAATATGGTTTAAAAAAACAACTAAAATAAAAATATTTAATGTTTTTATATAAATATTTACAACGGTATTAATTATATATTAAATAATAACTGCAAATGTATTAATAATAATTTTAATAATAAAATAATAGTTCAAATTGTTTAACCAAGAATAAAGTAGCGTAAGATTTTGCAAAAAATTTCTTATCCTACCAGCATTAAAAACATATAATGGAAAATAAAGTGTTATTAAGTAATCTAGATTTTACAAATATCCAGACCAAAAACATTCTTTAAAAAGAGTTTAATTACATACTAGATAATGATGGCCTTGAAATGGTGGTGTCAAATTGGGATGGGTACAGCCCGTCAAAATCAAATAACCTTTACTCTTTTAAAAGATAGGTGACCTCAAATATTTATTTTAGATTTGTGGTCTTACAAAGATCAATTCCCACATGCAAAGTGAAAAAATAAACCAGATTAAAGCCGAAATAGCATCAGCTACAGCTACAAATGCAGAAGAACTTGAAGCTTACAGGATGCGGTTTATAAGTAAAAAGAGTGTAATAGGTGCTCTTTTTGCCGAAATGAGGAACATTCCAAATGAACACAAGAAAGCATTTGGTCAGGAAGTCAATGAAGTAAAACAACTTGCTGAAGAAAAATTTCAGGACCTCATCGCTCAATCTGAAAGCGGAAACCAACAAAAGGCAAGTCTTGATCAAGACCTTACCCTACCTCCTACTGTGTGGCCTGTTGGTGGAATACATCCGTTAACTGCCGTCCGTCAGCGTATCGTTACCATTTTTGAGCGAATCGGTTTCAACCTATCCGAAGGCCCAGAAATTGAAGATGACTGGCATAACTTTACTGCTTTAAATTTTCCTGAAAACCATCCTGCACGGGAAATGCAGGACACCTTTTTCATAGAAAAACATCCGGACATTGCCTTAAGAACACATACCTCTTCTGTGCAAGTAAGGGTGATGGAATATGAAGAACCACCTATCCGTACCCTTTCTCCCGGCAGAGTTTTTAGAAACGAAGCCATCTCTGCCAGGGCCCATTGTATTTTCCACCAAGTGGAAGGGCTTTACGTAGATGAGAATGTGAGTTTTGCGGATTTGAAACAGACCCTTTTCCATTTTGCCAAAGAGATGTTTGGGAAAGACACCAAGGTGAGGTTTAGACCTTCTTTTTTCCCATTTACAGAGCCAAGTGCTGAGATAGACATCTCTTGCCAACTTTGCGGAGGCAAAGGCTGCAACATCTGTAAAGGCAGTGGTTGGGTAGAAATAGGTGGATCAGGAATGGTCGACCCTAATGTCCTTAAAAATTGTGGCATTGATCCCGAAAAATACACTGGATTTGCCTTTGGTATGGGCATTGAACGAATCGCCATGCTAAAATATCAAATCAACGACCTTAGGCTTTTCACAGAAAATGACATAAGGTTCCTTAGTCAATTTAGAGGTTTGTTATAAATAATCCTGATACACTAACTGACTTCGAAACTTTTGCCTGTTTTGCAAATTTGCAAAACAGGCAAATTTTAATATCTTTGATTGATGCACAAAAAACTATCAATTATTTCCCTTAAGCGGAAATTACAAGGAAAATGGAAAGCTTTTCGCTTCGATTTAAGTGCATCAAATAATCCTGCCTTTATAGGGTTTTACAAATACTTCTACAATCCGAAAGAGGGAAGCCTGAGTGATTTTTTGAGTCTTTACTCTCTTTCAAAAAAAGGTGATTTTACTGTTATTCAGATCGGTGCCAATGATGGCATAACCCATGACCCCATTCATAAATTTATAAAACGAGACGATTGGAAAGGTGTATTGCTCGAACCGCTTCCCGGCGTATTTCATCAATACCTTAAAAAGATTTATGTTAAAAATAGGGGCATAAAAACAATCTGCGCTGCTATAGGTGAAGAGGATGGTACCCAAGCCATGTATAAAATTGGTTTTTCTGACATGCGCTGGGCAACTGGCCTTACCTCCTTTTCCAAGGAGAAAGTTTTAAAGGCCTTTGAAGACGGGATAGTAGTTTCCAATTGTTCAAAGTTTGGTGTTGAAATCCCTGAGGACAAAGAGAAGTGGGTTGCGAATGAAGAAGTGGAGGTAATCTCCCCGAAAAGCCTTATAAACAAATACAAAATAGCTAAAATAGATCTGCTACAGATCGATGCCGAAGGTTATGATTTGGAAGTCATTCGAATTTTTGACATCCCTCAAACAAAACCTGAAGCCATAATCTTTGAGAATGTTGGTCTAAATGCTCAGGATTACGAGTCTTGTCTACTTTTATTAAAAGAAAACCAATATTCTACGCGGAAATTTGGCCCCAATACCCTGGCGCTTAAAATGCCAATCGATAACGCCTTTCAAAAATTCTTTGCCTAATGAAAAATGCATTGGTATCCATTGTGATCCCCTGCTACAATCAGGGCAATTATCTCGACGAAACAGTACAATCCGTTTTAGCCTCCAGCTACAGGCCTATTGAGATTATCATCGTTAATGATGGATCCAAGGACGATTCTTTGAAAATTGCCCATCAACTACAAGAAAAACACCCTGAAATATTCGTATTGGACCAACCTAACAGTGGAGTCGCCAAAGCGCGAAATTCTGGGGTTAAGGCTGCAACAGGTGCCTACATTCTACCCTTAGATGGAGACGACCTTATTTCACCGGATTATTTGGAAAAAAGTGTAGCAATATTGGCCCAGCAACCAAAGGTCAAGGTGGTTTACTGTCAGGCAGTAAAATTCAATTCCAGCAGGCAAAAACCCTGGAAACTTAAGCCCTTTAGTCGCAATAATCTGGCAAGAGACAATATGATCTTTGTAGCAGCCTTGTTTAGAAAATCAGATTATATTGAAATAGGAGGATTCTCTGAAGACATGACAATGGGTCGTGAGGATTGGGAATTCTGGATAAAGATGTTGAAAGATGGAGGAGAAGTAATCCAGCTACCATTTATTGGATTCTATTATAGGCTGACCCAGCAAAGCAAAAGAAAAAGAACGGGCACCAACCAAAAAAAGCGAGAAAGGATCGCCTATTTGAATGCGCATCATTTGCCTTTCTTCGAAAGGGAATTAAATGGCCCGCTTAGGTTCCAACGTACCTGGTCAAAGCCATATAATACCTTATTGAAATGGTTGGGTAAACTATAGAAAAAAGGACCTACAATCGAATAAATATTCCCCTACTGGAAAAACAAGCATTGCACAGGTAGTCTTTGCACCAAACCTCCTAAGTCAGACCAAGTTACAATTCTCAAGGTTCAGCAACATTATGAACAGAGGAATATTTGGAACTTTCACCAACATACGAATCATTAAATTACAAATTTATAAGTTTGTAATTATGCCATGAGATTTTTTGGATTCAAGGGAAATAATCTTATATTCATAATCATAATATTTACTTTAATATGAAAGAAAAAATCAATTTTAGCCTTCACAGCTTAAGCTTAATAGTAGTTATCGGTCTCCTTGCCTGGTATTTTGTTAGTACTGGTATAACCGCATCTACTGTATTTACCTACATGATCGTAGTTTTGATCATTGTAGAAATCACGAGCTTAATATTGGTCAGTGGCATATATCCTGAGAGTCACACTTCTTTCAAAATTGGGATCATCGCTTCTCTTTTAATTCTTTTGGGTATTAAAATCATGATGCCCTCGTTTTTCGTACCAATTTCAGTTGCATTAATCGCCGTCAATTTTTTATATAATTTCTACTCCAATAATAAACGTCGAAAGGGTGCTTTTAGAAGAACGAAAAAAAAGACCGCACGTTTTTAACCTTATATATCTTTAGTCAAAGTCAATCCATTTTTTGAATTTTCCCAGAGTAGACCAAGGCTATTCTATGATAGAATAACCTCATGGACAATCCTTTATCTCAGAAATGAAGGAATTTCCGTTGCATGCAAGTACAATAGTATCTAAGATTGCTAGTTTTATAAGCCGTGTTTTCTGTAATAAGTTAACGACTAATGATAGTAGATTTCCTAAATATTGCCCGTTTTTAAAACAGGACTTGTTCATTTACGGACACTGATAAGATTTCATTCCGCTTATTTTCAGAGACTTACAATTTTATAAAAAATAATTCAGAATAAATTACTTTTTCGAAAAGCCTCCAAAAACCGATAATTTCTGTTCGATAAAAAAGCAGATAACTGTACGATTGTTCGGATATGATACACTTCTGTTATATCAAGACTCTTTTAAAGGTTACATCTGTGTCAAAAAAAAAAATTATGGACTTTCCAAAATGATTCCCACCATGATTTGGTACGCGCTTGGCAATAACTGTTGTAAATAAAATTAAATCCAAACAGTCCAAAATCATGAAAACTATAGCATTATTAATTCTCGCAATCGGCTTATCATTCTCAAGCTACGCATCAGACAAAAGGTTAATGGAAGTTTCTTCTGTTGAAATTCAAGAACAAAGGTTCGCAATAAAATTAAGTGAGGCCATAGGAAAAGTTCGGATTACCATCTTCAATCCAAAAGGGCATATTATAAACAGGACTTTCTTTGAGATAACTTCCCCCCAAAACATCCCTTTTAATTTAAGCGATATACCTGAAGGCCTGTATAAGGTAAAACTCGAGACTAAAGACGATTCTCAGACCTTCAATGTTAAAAGTTATCGAAAACCAGAAACGAAATTGATGGCTTATGCAAAAACAGTTGATAAAAATACTTTCAATCTAAGAGTACTTGGAGTATCGGATCCAGGTACGGTGGTAACCATTTTCAGTAACAACCACAAGGTACTCTTGAAGGATAAAATCCAGGAAACCGGTGGATTTTCAAAAAATTATCACTTGGAAAATTTAATATTAAATCAGGTTTATCTTAAGGTGGAAGATGCCAAAGGGAAAAGCAAGTATTTGTATTTCAATTGATCTTTAGGCCAATGCTAAACTAGGATTAAACCCAAAATACACAATCTATGCTATTTCATTCCTTGTTTCATACAAGGTTATAAAGCCTCCCTGAATTCAAGGAGGCTTTATAATTTTGTTCTATTGGTACATCTCAATAAGCTCTTTAAGCTTCTCTTTACTTATTTGACCTGTATGGAAATGTTTTTTACCATCTGCTGTTACAAACAAAGTGGCCGGGATGGCGCCTGACCAATCTTTTTTCAATTTTTGCTTCCAATCCTTTTGTTCTTTTTCACTGAGCAACCATATTGGAGAGCTAAATCCCTTTTTCTCTACAAAGGCTTTCACCCTTTCAGGTCTTCTATCATCATCCAAAGACACAAATACCAAACTAGTCCCCTTGGTATTCTTAACGATGGATTCAAAATAGGGCATTTCATCAATACAAGGCGCACACCAGGTAGCCCAGAAATTATATATTCTCAATTCATCGGAGGGTGCCTCAACTTTATTCATAAAATCCCCAAAATCCAAGGTGACCATAGGATCAGTATTGACAAAGCCCAGACTTAGAAAGAGAAATATAACTTTAATTTTTAACAACATTTATTTTAAATTTTATGCAATTAGCACTAATTATCTAATACCTGATTAATAAAATATACAGACTGAGGAATCTGGGCAACTGACTTGGAGGATTCATCTTCAATGATAAAATAAGCTGTTCCTCCCTTTTTAGCTTGCTCGATAATCTCTTTTATACCTACATCTCCTTTACCAAGGACCACATTTGACTCAACATCTCCTGTACCATCTCCCGTTCCTTGGGTGCCTCTTTTTCGATCCTTTAAATGTAACAGCGGAAATTTATCCGGGTGGGCTTTCAATAAAGCCAAAGGATCACCACCACCCATTTTTATCCAAAAGACATCCATTTCAAAATTAAAATCAGTGGCATTGTCCAACATATAATCAAACAAGGTACCATTGCCATAGGGCTTAAATTCATACCCATGAGGATGGTAGCAAAAAGTTATTCCTGCTTCTTTGGCTAGTTTACCCGCTTGATTAAATACCTGGACAGCGTCTTTGGCGTTTTGCTCTCCAAATTCTCCTGTATGAGGAATCCAAAAGGTCACAATATACTTTGCTCCAAAAGCCTTGGCCTTTTCTATTACAGCCTCCGGATCGGTACTCATCTCCTCATAACTACCACCGACACTAATCATTTGGAGGGCATACTTAGCCAATAAGGCCTTGTATTTTTTATCGCTCATGCCATAAGTACTTCCACCTTCAATATAGCGAATGCCCCACTGACTAATGATTTCATGGTACTTTTCAGGGTCCAACTTCATTTGCTCTCTGAGACTATAAAGTTGCAAACCAATCTCCTGCGCTTTTATGGTGGAGACAAATGAAAAAGTCATCACCAAGGCAATGACAAATAAAATACAGTTATTTTTCATTGGATTTATCGTTAAGGAGTAAAATAACGAAATCCCTGCATACAAACAAAAAAATAAAACTTTAAGAGCTTGGGTTTAAGTCCTCTGCTAAACTACTCTTCTTTAAATTTATCCAAAACGTATAAAAACACATTCAGCGACAGCGTAGAAGTTTCTTCCGTTTCAGGCGCAATTTGAGGCGAAGTGGGGGATTTTTCACTAAGTAGCACTTCTTTGGTTTTTGAAGGTTTAGAGCTTATGCTGTTCGAATAACCAATAAATCGATTTTTCTTGCCTTCAGAATTTTCATCCGCAATTATCTCCGTGTTTGCCTGTTGCGTTTTTTGCTGAATATAATTGTAAACGTTACCGGAATTATCTTGAGAAAAAGTTTCCCCTGATAAAAAACACAAAAACAAAACCCCAAGAATAAATGGAATATTGAAAAGGATCCGAATATTATTTTGAAAACTCATGATTTTGTTAGTTAAAACGAGTGTTAATCCTATTATTAACCGTTAATGAATCAATTATACACAAAATTTTACTCTTTTACAACTTCTAGTTCGCACATCCTCGCAAGAATTTATCGCCTTTTATGGCATTTATTTTTAATTCCTTCCAAAAAATAATAGCTATGGATATTCCTTTTAAATTTGTTTTAACTCCAATTGCTTAACCTATTCTTAAAGATGATGCAGGCCATCCATTTTCCTCAATTTGCTTCGAAATTTGCAAAGCTTTTTACCAATGGTTCGAATGAAACAATGATCTTGAATGTAGTCATCGATTCAAGAAAAATTCAATCCGGAAACAATACCCTTTTTGTAGCCCTGGATGGCTCCAGATATGCCGGTTGGGAATTTGCAGGAGATGCTTATTCCAAAGGTGTTCGAAATTTTATCCTTCCGAGAAATTGCCCTACATCCCTTTTAAAAATTCTGGAGAACAGCAATATCCTTTTATCCATGTCTCCTTTAAAAGACCTGCAGCAATTGGCGCAGCTAAATCGGGAGAATTTTAAAGGTCCTGTAATCGGGATAACCGGCAGTAATGGAAAAACCATAGTGAAAGAATGGCTGGCCCAGATACTCTCGGCTAAATATAATGTATGGAAAAATCCTAAAAGTTACAATAGCCAGATAGGTGTTGCCCTTTCTGCATTGGGAATGAGCCAACAACATCAGGTTGCCTTACTTGAAGCAGGAATTTCAGCGCCAAATGAAATGGCTGCTTTGTCCCAGATCATTCAGCCCGAATTGGGTATTTTTACCAATATTGGGAGTGCTCATGATGAGTACTTTAAAGATACAACAGCTAAAATTCGAGAAAAATGCAAGCTCTTCGATGGTGTCAAATACCTTATCTATAGGAAAGATCAAAACCAGGTTAGTCAATATCTGGAGGAAAATTTTGATCCTTCTGTACGCATTAGTTGGTCGGATAAGGCCGGAGGAGATTATATTTTATCCGTAAAACGGCATAACAATGGCTCCAAGATCTATTTGATTGGCAAGGACTTTCAAACCTACACTTTTTTAACTTCTTTCAGGGATCAGGCCTCTCTGGAAAACATTCGGCATGTGATCACAGCAGCCCTAAGCCTGGGAATGAAACCTGAAATTATTCAACAAGGTCTTAAACTGCTTCATGCCGTGGACATGAGGTTAACCCTTAAATCGGGCAGCAAAGGTTGCAAGTTGATAGATGACAGCTATAACAATGATCTTGCAGGCTTGGAACTAGCGCTTGAATTTATGAGCCAACAAATCACTGCAACTGGAAGGAAAATCCTCATTTTGTCCGAAATGCAACAGGAAGGAAAAGAGGAGCTTGTTTTTCAGAAAATAGCCTGGCTTTTAAAACACTACAGCATCGACCTTTTTGTAGGTGTTGGAAAGGGATTTGCTGATTTTAAACAGCTATTTCCTACGGAAAGTCAATTTTTTGATTCCACAAAAGTACTTTTAGGAAGTTTAGAGCATTTATCCCTTTCAAATGATCTCGTCCTTATCAAAGGGGCCAGGGCATTTGGTTTCGAAAGCGTCGTTCAAAAACTAGAGGCACTTGCGCATGAAACCATTCTAGAAATTAATCTCAACGCCCTTCGACACAATTTCATCCATTACCGCCAAAAAATTAAACCTGGGACTAAAATGATGGTCATGGTTAAGGCATTTGCCTACGGTGGCGGAGCTGCTGAAATCGCAAATTACTTACAGGAAATTGGTGCAGACTACCTATCCGTAGCCTATACTGATGAAGGCGTTTTCTTGAGAAATAATGGCATCACATTACCTATTATGGTCATGAATTCAGGAAGTTACCATTTGGATTTGCTACAAGAATATGCTTTGGAACCTGTTGTATATAACCTGGATCAATTAAAATCATTGTCCGAAGAGCTTAATGGCCATTCGGGAATATTAGCTGTTCATTTGGAATTGGACACAGGCATGAGGAGGCTTGGCATGTCTGAGAAAGATCTCGATGAGGCCATCTTGATTCTTCAACAATCCAGTAATTTAAAAGTAGCAGGAATCTTTACACACCTGGCAGGAGCAGACGAGGCAGTGCACAAGGATTTTACTTTATTGCAGCTAAGCTCGTTTGAAAGTGCTAGTACCAAAATAATTCAGGAGACTGGTTGTAAACCAATAAGGCATTGCCTGAATTCGGCCGGAATTATCCGTTATCCTGAGTTCGCATATGATATGGTTCGATTGGGCATTGGCTTGTATGGCATAGAAGTCAATCAGCTAGAACAAGACAAACTCCAGCCTGCAATGACCTTAAAAACAGTTGTATCCCAGGTAAGGACATTGCAAAAAGGAGAAACCATTGGATATGGCAGAAAAGGAGAAATGAAAAGTGATGGAGAAGTGGCCACTTTGGCCATTGGCTATGCGGACGGGTATGACCGTCGCTTTAGCAATGGTACGGCAACCGTTTTGATTAAGGGCCATATGGCTCCAATAATAGGCAATGTCTGCATGGACATGTGCATGGCAGATGTTACTGGCCTAAATGTATGCGAGGGCGACGAAGCCATACTCTTTGGCACCAAGCCTTCGATCGTGGACCTGGCAGCGAAGATTGGAACAATACCCTACGAACTGTTAACTGGGATAGGGCCGAGAGTAAAACGACAATACATCCTGGATTGAGCCTTAAGTCAAAATCAGACTAAACCCGCCTGAATTTGGATAATATTTTGTTTATTTGTCATTTATATTGAAGGTGCCTGTACCATGTATTTAATGAACCATATCTCATTGAAATCAACCTTTCTGTTTTTTCTAGTGCTTTGTAGCTTTTCTTGTGAAGATAGGCTCGAAGATGAAATCATGATCTATAACAACGATTTCTCTACAGCGGATCTTAGTAATATAGAAAACGCTAGACTATTTGTATTCAATGGAGACACGGTGCTAGGCTATTACAATGACGAAGAGGTCTTATTGAACCTAACGGATTTGCCTAAGCACAATACCGTTAAGGTCACCATAGACCTTTTGCTTCATGACAGTTGGGATGGCAATCCAGAAAATGTTGGAGGCCCAGATTTCTGGTATTTAGAATTGGATGGTCAATCGGTTCTCAACACAACGTTTTCGAACTCTCCATGCGAATCCACATTCTGCCTCTACCAGTCTTACCCAGCCAATTACCCCAGATTTAACGATCCAAAAACCGAAGCTTTGAGAGCTGACTTGCCAGGCAGGTGCCAACATAAAAACCGCAATGGCTGGACGAGTCTCTACCGAATCACTAAAATAATCAACCATAAGCGTAATCAACTTTCCATCACTTTAGGAGACGACCTTAAACAAGAAAATACGCCTGAACCGATTTGTGATGAAAGTTGGTCTGTATCAAGCATACAGGTTAGCACCTTGACATTAAATTGAACCCGGCATGAACAAGAAGCAACCTTTTTATATACAGATTATCTTTTGGGCATGTTTTATATGTTTGGCTACCCAAACAAAAGTTCTGGCGCAAAGCATAGGATTGAATTATCCCATTTATGACGATTATATGCGCAGGCAGCAGCTCCTCGGTAACCTACCAGAGGAAACTAGCTTCATGATTCGTCCCCTTTACCCTACCGAAGCATTTAATAAAAGCAATCCATTCGGTTTGGATGAGAATAGCGAGGATTCAGACTTAAGTAAGCCAGCGTTCTCAAATTTCGAAAAACTGCATTTTAAGGCCCTTCCGCCAATGATAAAAAGCAGGTACAATAGTGACCTCCCTTTTGGAATAAATGATGGGCAGATGATTCCCAATAAAGGACTTCAGGTAAATGCCAGTGTCGGTATATATTTTGAATATGGACCTTTGACCCTTCAGCTTCAACCCGAAATATTGCATGCTGGTAACCAAGATTTCATTGGGTTTCCTTTGGATCATTGGGGAAGCACCTGGTTACAGTATTTTGAATGGATCAATACCTCAGATATTCCAGAGCGATTTGACCGTGGTCCGATCACTCAATTATCTCTAGGACAATCCAGTATCCGTTTCAATTATAAAGAATACTCCATCGGGATTTCTAACGAAAACTTATGGTGGGGTCCTGGAAGAAAAGCCTCATTGCTGATGAGTAACAACGCCCCAGGCTTTTTACACCTAACCTTAAATTCCCGAAAACCTGTTCAAACGGTTATCGGTAGCTTTGAAGGTCAGTTGATTGCCGGCCAGCTTAGGTCTTCGGGAGTAAATCCTGTCAATTACGATTATATTTATACAAATACACCTCTCTATGTGGCTAAAAGGCCCGATGAAGATTGGCGTTACCTATCTGGATTGGCGTTTAGTTATCAACCCAAATGGCTTTCTGGGTTATTTCTGGGTTTCAGCAGTGTCTCTCAAATGTATCATACAGACATGAATCAACTTGCTGACTACCTCCCAGTATTTAATGGAGAGAAAGGTCCTGAAAGCATAAGCAAGCCTAATGTAGACAAAAGAAATCAGCTTAGTTCAGGTTATTTCAGATGGATAAACACCAATGGTCATTTTGAATTCTATGGCGAATATGGCAGCAATGGAAATAGCCGAACGTTCCACGATTTCCTTATTAACCCAGATAAAAACAGGGCTTTTATTCTTGGCTTTACAAACTTAACGCCATTGAAGAACAAAGATGAATTTTTGCAAATGGGAATGGAAATTACCCAAACAGGACAAACTGTCCGAGAGGTAATTCTTGATAGGAACAGCTGGTATACCCACCCTTATGTAAGACACGGCTATACCCACAATGGACAAGTTTTAGGATTCGGTTATGGGCCTGGAAGCAATGCCCTTACCATTGATATGGCCTGGGTTAAAAACTTTAATCGCCTGGGCTTTGAGTTCGAATACATCAATCACAATAACGACTTTTATTATAAACGCTTTGAAGTAATCAAAGATCTTCGTCGGAAATATGTCGACATAGCACCCTCGCTCATTGGAGAATGGCGCTTCGATAACCTACTATTGTCAGCCAACTTTAAATACGTTAGTTCCTTGAACTATAAATGGTACCTGGAAAATGATCCTAATGATTATTTTATTCCTGGACTTGACAAAAATACTTTCGTTGGAAATATTGGCCTTACTTACCTCATTAAATAAATTCCTGGAGTTCTCTTTGGGTCAATGAAATGACCCAAATTAAAATAGGCAATCGCAATTTTATTGTGTCATAGCTGGAAGCTCTAGCAGGAAAAATAATAATAACTCCAGATTTACTACGCAAGAAATCAGGTGAGTTGGTATAGCACTCCAGGCAAAGCCATCGCCTACCGATTTTATTTACCGAATTACTCAATTGAAGCATCGATTTCTAAAACTGAATTTAATATGAGTTCACTGGCTTGTAAATAAAATGTCTGTTGGATGTTTTCGAAAGTATCAGTTGGCTTATGATAATCTTCATGGTCTGCCACCCCAAAATAGATGAATGGGATTCCTTTTTTATGAAAAGGCCCATGGTCTGAGGCGTTGGTCCAATCATGCTCTCCCTTTCCTCCCTCGTTTCCGAAAACCAACTGCAGGGGAGATCGCTTGCCTGCTTTTTCCAGATAGCGCTTGAATTGGGGATAAAAGGTTGTACCTACAGCATACAGCGTATTGTCTTCACTTCGGCTTATCATGTCCATATTTACCACTAATTTGATCTGCTTTAAAGGAAAAGGGAAGTCCTGAAGCAAAGCCTTGGCTCCCAAAAGGCCCATTTCCTCTGCATCAGTAACTGCAAAGAGAATGGAATGCAAGGGTTTGTTTTCCATAAAATAAGCCGCCATATTCAGTAAAGTGGCCGTTCCTGAAGCATTGTCATCCGCACCATTGTATATTTTATTGTCCTTCTTCCCCAAATGGTCATAGTGGGCCATTAGCAAAATAATTTTCGATGAGGAAGTACCTGGTATAAAACCAATTATATTTCTGCCTTCGCTTAGGCTTTCAGCGCTTTCATTTAAAGTGAAATTTTGGGTATATCCTGGATATTGACTGGTTAATTCTAAGTCTTCAAACCGGTTAATAACATAGTTAGCGGCCAATTCGTTGCCCTCAGTAGTTGTTGCTCTCCCTTCTAACCGGTCTGAAGAAAGATACTGTATATCCTCCAACAAGGTCTGCTCATCTATCTTTTGAGACCATGACAAGAATGGTAAACAATAAAAAAGTAATAAAATTAAGTAGGTAATCGTTTTCATAACGAAAGATTTTACGATGGCTTGTGTATATTCGTGAAAATACTAAACTTTCAGATGTGGATTTGACTTTGTTTATGAAATATATTTCTTTGACAGGGCTGATGTGTTTTTTTTCTCTGGTAAGCATTGCCCAACCAACACCTGTAGATCAATTTTTAGACGGTAAGTCGGTGGTTCTTGTTTCGGCAGCGACCTCTCCACTCCCTCCAATAAGTTGGCAAGATTTGGCGGCAGAAATTCATCCTTCCTTGGTAGCTGCTGGAGGAGATCCGGTTGCCTACTTTGACCTGGAAGAAGTAATCCTATCTGATGCGATTAAAAATGCCTATGCAAATCACTTTGTTACAAGGCAGATTAAAAACATCGTATTACTGATCAGGAAAGGTGATGGACGTTTGTTTTGTCATATATTTCCTTTCTCAGGCAATGGCAATATAATCGCGCCAGGAAATAACTGGTCTACAAATGCAACTAACAAAGATGAACTTAAGGAAAATATCCAATCCATCGGGTTAAACAAACGAAGTGAAAATTTCTTGGTAATAGAAGTGCCGGAATACCCTACTATTCCGGGCTTGGAAAACAACTCAGTAAATAGCGGATACATACAAGCTGCGCCTTTAAACCTGGATGTATTCAAGCTAGGTATACTACTCACAGGTGCCGCTGGTAATGAAAGCTTTCTGAACACCTTTCGCCATGACATTTATGGTAAGGAACAAAATCAAGTTGAGGCAGAACAACGCGCTCAAAGAGAAGGATTAGAACAAATATTCGAAGCTGAGTATCCCTTTCAAACTGAATTCCTGACCACTTCTAAATCTAATGAACAACTCATTAGCGAAAAAGTCCAGTTTATCCTCATGAAACAAGAAGGTCGGGAAGCTGATCTTATGAGAAGTATGGGGGTACCATTGGAAGAAGGTAAAAACCCAGACAAAATAGTAGTGAAATATTACATCCGGTTTTTGGTAAGGAATGAATTGTACATCGGTGAAAAATGGGATGCCTCAACTGATTGGAGACAAGCGCTTAAAGATTTCCTGGATCAAATCACCCCTTGAAATTTTACGCTGGACCCCATCAAAACCTCACATGTTAAGCTTTTTCACTAAAAAGAGAAACAAAAAAAAGGCAGATCCAAAGGATCTACCCACACTTAGATATAGCAGATTTTATTTAGGGTGATAAACAACTTTTCTACTTCTCCATTGTGATTTTTACTTATCTATGGATCCCATTACTCTTTTCAAAAACGCATTCATGGCCTCTTTTTTATCCATTCCTTCTTCTTTGATCATTTTCTGGACTTCCAAAGAACCATATAAATTGGAGAGTAATTCACCCATCACGTCCAATTCCTCATCTTTCAGCGTGCTTATCTCCGTCATTGACTCCAGAAGTTCTATGGTTTCTACCACCCAATCCTCATCGTTCTCTTCTATAAAACCCAGTACATGTTTAATTATTGGCAACCTCATTGATAAGTGTTTTTAAAGCCTCTTCCTTATTTGTTTGTATTTGATTTATGAGTGATCCGCCTTTGAAGACCGCAAAAGTAGGTAAGTTATTTACTTCAGCTAGTTTTCTGGATTCCGGTAGTTTCTCTGCATCAACATACAAAAATGTGATCCCCTCATAGTCCTTACTTAACCTCTTCATTTTTGGCTTCATTATCCTGCAGTTGCCACACCAGGTAGCACCATATTGAACCACCACTTTTTCGTTGTCCTTAACGACTTGTCCTAAATTATCTGATTCTAATTCTTGTAGCATAAAACGTTTGGTTTAATTAAAGCTCAAAGATAAATACTATTATTAAATAAATCCAATTGAAAAAATCTATGAGCCATTGCGTTTCTTAATAAAACTCCTTTTGAAGAAAGGGGATAAGTGCCAAAGACAATGCCTGCTGATAATAATCAGACCGACTGATCACGCCATTGGTAAGAATCCCTACTGCTCCTCCACTCTCTTTTGAATTGGTTCGATTAAACAACTTGTCATCTGCTTCACCGAGTTCCATTCCATCACTGACCATTTTGTTTAAAGCTTCAGGTAAAAAAAACGTAGCGGTCTTGGCTTTCCCAATCGTATTTTCATTATTTAATACAACCATCCATGCAAAAGAGACCATTTGCTCCCCAACATTGTCTACACCACCTTCTATTCCCACCCAGAAATCTCCTTCAGGAAAGGCATTTTTTGAGGCAAAAGCCCTGTTGTAGGCACCCGTATAAGTTTCTACATCTCCTTTGGGTTGAGGACTTACTTTTGAGTCAACATTCAATCCCTGAACGATAAAACTGTCATCAAAAATGGTAGAAAATGCATTTTCGGTACTTTTAATTTTTACAGGATTTTTACTGCCGACAATCACTAATTTTTGTCTTTTTTGATCTTGTAAGTTTCTTCTTTTCGGGAATGCCATTAGGTAAATTAATTTTAAATACTTGTTTTAGGACATGTTGTGGTAAACATGGTTTACATCATCATCCTCTTCCATCCGCTCAATCATTTTGTTTATATCGGCTTCTTGCTCTTCTGTGATTTCAGTAGTAGACATTGGGAAACGTTGCATTTCTGCGCTTATTACTTCTATACCTTTATCTTCGAGTGCTTTTTGCATGTTTCCAAAGTCCTCAAAAGCAGTATAGACAAAGATTTCCCCCTCATTCTCATCAATATCATCCAAACCAAAATCAATTAATTCAAGTTCAAGTTCTTCTAGATCATAGTCTGCTTTTAGAAAGCGAAAAACCGCTTTATGTTCAAACATAAAACTTACAGAACCACTCGTACCTAAAGAACCGCCTGCTTTGGTGAAATAATGCCTGACATTGGCCACTGTTCTGTTGATATTGTCAGTAGAAGTCTCAATAAGCACAGCAATGCCGTGGGGACCATATCCCTCATAGACTACTTCTTCATAATCCTTTTCATCCTTATTGCTGGCTCTGGTAATCGCCGCTTCTATTCTATCCTTGGGCATGGATGCGCCCTTGGCATTCTGAATGATGGTCTTTAGTCTGGTGTTGTTCGCCGGGTCAGGTCCTCCGGCCTTCACCGCCATCACTATTTCTTTGCCAAGGCGTGTAAACACCTTGGACATTAGATTCCATCTTTTGAATTTTCTTTCTTTTCTAAATTCAAATGCTCTTCCCATAAGTTTTTATTTTTCTGGATTGTAAAAATAAATAAATTTTTCGATAGCACTAACATCCTACCGAAACTAAGCATGCCTAATCTAGTTACAAGGTTTTGGGTATTTGTTGAACTATGGCTCACGATATACGTTTTATTTCTAGGTAATACAACCTCATTTAAAAGTTTTTAGTAATGGACCAACCTCTTCCAAACCTCCCCGAATTGTCTCTACCAAGAATCGTTGTCATTGGTGCAGGATTTGCTGGCCTTAAACTGGCCAGGGAATTAAAAAATAAAAACTACCAGGTGATCTTACTGGATAAAAACAACTATCACCAATTTCAACCACTTTTCTATCAGGTAGCCACTGCAGGTCTTGAGCCAAGTGCCATTTCCTTTCCTTTAAGGAAGGTATTTCACAATACACCTAATGTAACTTTCCGAATGGCGGAAGCCCATAAAATCGATCAAAACCAAAACCGCCTGTATACGGATATTGGCTATATCGATTATGATTACCTCATCCTGGCAATGGGTGCGGACACCAATTATTTTGGAATGAAAAATATTATGGAGAACAGCATACCCATGAAGTCTGTCTCTGAAGCACTGTTTATCCGGAATAAAATCATCTCTAACTATGAAAGAGCCATAAACATTGCTGATCTAGAAAAGAGAAAGGCACTAATGAATGTGGTGATAGTAGGAGGAGGACCCACTGGCGTAGAATTGGCCGGGGCAATGGCAGAACTTAGAAATGAGGTTTTCCCAAAGGACTATCCACAACTTAACTTTGAAAACATGAAGGTGGTGCTCATAGAAGCAGGGCCTTCTCTTCTGGCCGGAATGTCAGCAACTTCAGGCCTAAAAGCAAAAGAGTACCTCGAAAGTCTAAAAGTAGAAGTAATGCTTCAAACAGCTGTTGAAGATTATGACGGCCTGAATGTAATTATCAAAGGTGAAGCAGGTATTCAAACAAATACCTTGCTTTGGGCTGCAGGAATTAAGCCCAACGCCATTGAAGGTCTTCTAGATGTACAAAAGTTCAAGAACGGCCGCCTACTTGTAAATGAATACAATCTCGTTAAAGATACCAATAACATTTATGCGCTGGGAGATCTTTGTTTGCAACAACTGCCTGATTACCCAAAAGGGCACCCTCAGGTGGCACAAGTGGCCATTCAGCAAGCGGATAACCTTTCCAAAAACTTTCTGGCCAAACTAAAAAACAAACCCTCAAAAGCCTTTAAGTACAAGGACCTGGGCAGTATGGCTACAGTGGGCAGGAAACTTGCAGTGGTTGATTTACCTTTTATGAAACTTCAGGGAGTCCTGGCTTGGCTCATTTGGCTCTTTGTTCACCTAATGGCCATCCTTGGTGTCAAAAACAGGATATTTATCTTTCTTGATTGGTCTTGGAACTACCTGGCCTTTGATCCTTCATTAAGGTTGCTTATCAGACCTACCTACGTGAAACCCAAGGATAGAGAAGAGTTAGTAGAAGACAAAAATTAAATCGTTTAACATTTTTAACATTCCTTAACACCTGGACATTAAACTTGTACCTTTTCTTCTGGTCTAACAGCTATACAATCTAAAAATAGAAACAAATATGAAAAAGGTAATAATGATTTGTGCACTGGTAGTAGCTACCGTGGTGCACGTACAAGCTCAAAGACAAGGGGACAGAGAAATTAATCCGGAGAAAATGGCCGAAAAGATGACCCAAAGGATGGATGAGAAACTGGACCTGACCGAAGAACAGGAGAAACAAATCAACGCGGTATTTCTTGAGCAAGCCAATAGTCGAAAAGAATCCCAAAAAGCAAATAGAGAAGAAATGAAAGCGGCAAGGGAAGCACAGGAGCAAAAACTGGCGGCCATCCTTACCCCTGAGCAGAAAGAAAAATGGGATGCTGAACAAAAAGAGGGAAGGTCCCAAATGCGTAAAAGAAGAGGAGGAAGGCAAGGAGGCGGTGAGTAATTTTCCTTAAAGGGAAACCATACCGGAGTTTTATCCTCCATTGCTAGAAACACAAATTAATAAAAAGCCAAGGTTCTACCTGGAGTACCCAATAGTCACTATTGGTTATTTAAGGAAAAGATGCCTTGGCTTTTTTTATGCCTTTACCCATTTTACTGTAATTTTGCCTCATCTATGAAACAGGCTATTATTGTTTTTCAAAAGTTCCCAGCGCCGGGAAAAGTAAAAACCAGACTTGCTGCTACTATCGGTGATGAAAAGGCAGTTTACGTTTACTCCTACTTGTTAAATTACACCCATCAGTTGTTGGCAAGGACAAAAGCAGATGTATTGGTCTTTCATGAAGGTCCTATCAATAAAGAGCAATATCCAAGCGACAATTATTTGTTTTACCCACAGGAAGGAGATAGTCTTGGAGAAAAAATGCACAATGCATTTGAACAAGCCTTCAAAGAGAATTATGATCAAGTTTTAATTATTGGCACGGATTGTTTAGAGCTTCAAACAAGCCATATTGAGGAAGCCCTCAGCAGTCTGGATAAAAATGACCTGGTCTTGGGTCCAGCCAATGACGGAGGCTATTACCTGATGGGCTTAAATAAAAATCAGCCCCGTTTGTTTAACAACATCCAATGGAGCACCCAGTCCGTATTCGCTGAGACCATGGCCATTGCCAAAGAAATACAGCTTAAAACACATCTATTGGAAAGCCTAAATGACATTGATGAATTCAAGGACCTCAATGAAGATTTAAAAATGCTTGTTTCAAAGGTGCTATAATTTTAAAAATCATACCCTGATAAATGCAACCACGATTAGTAAATATCAAAGACAAACAGCTGGTCGGTAAAAGCTGTCGGATGAGTTTGGCTAATAATCGGACGGCTGAGTTATGGAAGCGCTTTATGACAGTTAAAAGAACTATTCCAAACCAGCCATTTAAAGAATTGATCGCTTTGCAAGTATATGATGTGGGCCATTTCACTTCCTTTGATCCAACAAAAGCGTTCGATCAATGGGCTTGTATGGAGGTCGAAAATAGTAAAGAGATACATCAGGAACTAACACCTTTTCTATTAACAGGAGGTTTATTCGCTGTCTTTAATTATAAAGGTCGCAGCACAGACCATAGCATCTTTGAATACATCTATGGCACCTGGGTTCCCCAATCCAAATTCCAATTGGATGACAGGCCTCACTTTCAGGTGATGGGAAAAAAATACAGCAACAACTCCCCTTTTTCAGAGGAGGAAATTTGGATACCCCTTCGAAGCAAATAATACTTTTTCAGGTAAGATGAACAGGGATTACACAATAGAACTTCACGATTCCACAGGGAAATTTTGCAAACAAAAGTCAATTAGTGAACCTGTAATGATAGCGTCTTGCTATCTAAGTTTTAATGCATCTTTCGATTTAAATTAAAAAGAAATCAAGTTATATTCTTTTCGATTATAGCTGGTAACAGGAATACAAATACTGGATAACAATGGATTACAGGTTTTGGTTATTTCCAAAATTTGCCTGCTACTTTTAAATGCCAAACTTACCGTTGTATTTTCTACAACATCTAGTTCTGAAAGACCATCAATGTCTTCATAAAGGTCTTCCCCTAAGTTAAAAAGCCTACTTTCTTCATTCAATACCAATTCATTCCCTTCCAAAATATAATTTCCCATCAAATACATGGAATAACCCAAAGTTTGATTGGTTTCAGGGTCTTTAAAAGCAATGCTTCTATAAAACTTTCCGTTTAAATCAAACACATATGTATCTACCTTATTCAAGTCCTGATTTTCAAGATAAAAAAAGTTTTCCCAATTGCCATAAAGGTTTTGGGACTCGATGACCTCCTCCTCTACACAGCTCATCAATAAGAGAAATAAAGGTAACATTAGAAATACGTGGTTCTTTTTCATAATATATTAGCTGCTTTCATTGTTTAGGACGCACTACTAATTCATTTTGTCTCAGAATAAATCAAAAATATTAACTTAATTGTGAATAAAATGCCTCAACCTAATTTTTACAATCTAAAAGCTAACTTTCAATTCAAATTAAATTTCTTACATTCAAACATTGACAAAAGCTTTTTGCCAGGCCCTATTCGCTAAAAAACATGACCTTTCTATACATTGTATATGTCCTATTTGTAATTCATGTAATTGTTGGGTTCAAGATTTATTTTAAAGTTAGTTCACTTTTAAGGAAACACAAATTGTCCATTAATAAACAAAGCATTTCGCTACGATACTCTGTAAAAGAACTGTCCGAACTTTTTGACCAAATCGAGACCGAAGAGGTTAACCTTAAAATCAATCAACTAATCCGCTGGACCAAGCTCAATTATTGGCTAGGTAGAATTTCCTTTTTGCTTTTTGTTGGGATTGTTTATTATCTTTTTTTCTAGGAGAAAGGACAAGAAGCATAACCCTAAAACAAAACAGTGCAGGCATTCGTCAGGTCATTACTAACTGTTGCAAAAAATATCTTTTCTCCTTCGTGCTTTATAAAAAATCAAATGTTTGAAATGGTTATACCTGACTTTTCATAAGAAGGCTGCAAAAACAAAGACATATATTTCTATCCTATGGCAGCCTTTACATATAAAATGCCCACCCTATTCCATAATGCTATTTAAAACTTTTTAGCTTAAATATAATTTTGTTGTTGACTGAGAGATTTCATGAATCCCAAAAACCCCAGAAGAGGTGAAATTATTGTAGCCAGGGCTGTGAGCGCCTGGTGAAAACAAAAGATACAACACGATTTTGCCGGTATTGTTACTTTTTTTCTGCAAAATACTGACAAAATCCCTATATAAGCTTAGCTTTAAAATGTCCTTATCAATGGCTTCAAATTGGACTTAAAAGCCTCAATTCATCAAACCGATGCTGCTTTTCTTTCCTTCTTTTTCTTAGGTTTCTTCATCTTATTGATCCAAATCAGGGTGCCTGTAACAGGAAGACTAGTGGCAATCAAACAAGAAATAAAGTAGAGTAATTTAGAGAATGACCCATAAACGTCCCCTAAGTGCAAAGCCTTAATAGAACCGGAAACCCGCTCATTGAAAGGCTTGTCTCTAAAAATGTCCGCTTCCAACACCTCAGCAGTTGCCACATCCAAAACTAACTTATCAGCTGCTGCCGGGGCAAAAAAACCTGCACGTCTCTTACTGATATTAACTTTCGAAGCACCTGGACTTGGTAAGCTAACAGTGTATTCACCTACATAGTCAAGCGTTTGATCCACGCTATACAAATAATCTTCCAAAGGCAACATTTCAATTTTGGCAAGGTCTTTATCAGTGCCCTTTTTTCCCTCACCGGCACTCGGTCCCGGGCCTCTAACACTACGCTCCTTATAGGTTCCCAATGACTTCTGTAGCGCTTCTCTATACCAAGGAAATGAAAAGAATGGTCCCGTCACCCCCATTAAAAATAAAATAATCGCGGAATAGAAGGCAAGAGAATTGTGAAGGTCATGATTGATACGCTTCCAATTGCTATTAAATTTAATCTTCAAACCTTGACGCCAATACTTCGCTTTGCGTGGCACCCAGATGACCAAACCAGTTAAAACACCTATGGTGAAAAGGATAGTACTGGCTCCAGTGATATAACTACCAAGCTTTCTATTTTCTAAGCCATCAAAAATCGGGGCTTCAATTTTGTCCAACAATAACCAGCGGTGTAAGCTGAACATATACCCCATAAATGTAGCTGCCGAATTTTCTTCTTTGCTATTTCCTAGCAGTTCACCAGTATATTGATTAAAGAAATAGGTGGTTCCAGATCGACTTTTATCTCCCTCTGCCCTTGCATTTATCTGAACGCTTCTATTTTCATCTGAGGAAATTTTCACAGCGGTGATATTCCCTTCGATTACTTCTCTACCTATAGAAAGCAATTCATCAGAAGTTAGCGCTGCCTTGCCCTCACTATTGCTTACTTTATAAAGATGGGAAGCATTCCACTCACGGATTTCCGTATTGTAAACATATACAGTACCTGTTAAGCAGACCACCAATAATACTATCCCACTTATCAACCCTGCCCATAAGTGGATATCATTAAAGAACTTCCTGGTTTTGGCCCATGCTTTAGATTTTTTCTGCTTTGTCATATACTTGGTAGAATTGATTTATAATCAACAATGAGAATTAACCGATTAGGGAAAATTCCATGCTTAAATTTTATCTTATTGGTTTACTTGCGCTGCTCTTTCAAAAGGTCAACACAGTCTATTTTCTATTACTTATTATTGACTCCACTTTCTATTCCCAGGTACCTTAATTCCTTGACCCTACAGGAATTACCAGTAACAACCCTAAGAATCTTTTACGGTTCAATAAAGTTAAACATTATTTAGATTTAATCTAAGAAAGGTTTAATAGCCGTGCAAAGATAAAAAAACCTTTAAATTGTAAGTAAAGAATTGGAAAAATATTTTCAAGGATAACGGAATACCTAGTAAAGAGGACTTTAGATCCGTCTTGAAAGATTTTAAGTGGAATAAAAATGGCTGTTTTCGTTCCATTTCCTATGTACCTGCTTGGAGTTCCACCTTTGATTCAAGGAATTGGGAGGACTAGATGTTAGTTGGTGCAAATTAAAAGATAAATCATTACTCCCCACACCTACAGGACCTTATCGCAATTCTCAACTGCTTAAAAAAAACAAGGCAAGGCATCAAAAGAATTAGATAATGATAAACTATCCCAATTGAAAATTGAAATGGAATAACACCAAACTATCGGTAGCTTTCCCTTCAAGATATAATGGAATCCAGTCGTTCGGCATTAAGGACACCACCCTTAAGGCCTCAGCATCTAAGGCCTTGTCTCCTGCTTTCGGAATAAATGGACGCTCCATTTTCCCTTCTTTGGTAATGGTTACCATCACTCCTATTGTACCTGTAACACCTTTTGCCCTTGCCGCATGTGGATATTGTACATTATTGGCCAGGAAATAGAAAAACTTAGCATCACCTCCCAGTAAAACTGGCATGGCTCCTGTTTTTACCTCCACTAAATCTTTGCCTTTTAGAATATAAACGGCCTTAACTGATTTGAAATCTTGTAGGTATTCAAAGGATTGGGTAGAAAAATTATACTGTTGAATTAAAGTATTGTCAGCATCAAAAAAATCCCAGGTTCCTGACTTATTTCCTTGACTATATTGACCTTTGACCCGGAAACCCAAATTTCCTTTGTACTTAATTTCAGCAGCTCCTTCTTTGGTTTGTTGCCCATCAAGCACATGGTAAGTAAAAATTGTGTTAGGGTTTTTACTGGTCTCTTTAACCTTTTTAAGCGTTTGAGAATTGGCTGAAAAAAGTGAAACACCACATAAAATTACGATAATTAAGGCTCTAACCATTTTACTAAATCTGAAGTTTATCTGGATAAAGCTATTCATTTTATCGAAAAACTAAAAGATAAAACCTAAATATTGAAGATTTAGTTTAAAAAATAAAATAAGTAATGTCTCAAGCAAAAATAATTGCCGCACAGTACCAATCAACTTAGCTACTAAAGGTTATTATCAACCTCTTGGAATACGCATTAAATCCAATGTAATTTGAGTCAATCATTTAAATTCATTGGTACAAAATTGATTAAATGCTTTCTATATTTATTCTTTGGCTGGAGAAATTGGTATCTAAATTAGCGTAAATTAGCATATGACAATACAACAACTGGAATACATATTGGCTGTAGAGAAGTTTCGGCATTTTGGACATGCTGCTGAAGCTTGTTTTGTCACCCAGCCTACCCTAAGTGCTCAAGTGAGTAAACTGGAAAGGGAATTGGGCATCATTTTGTTTGACAGGTCCAAAATGCCTGTAATACCCACAGAAATTGGAGAAAGGATCGTTGTGCAGGCCAAAAGAGTGGTTGCGGAGAGTAAGGGCATTTTTGAGCTGGTAGCGGAAATCAAAGGAGAAGTTAGCGGGACAATTAAAATAGGGATAATACCTACCTTAGCACCATACCTATTGCCCCTTTTTATTCGAAACTTTATTGAAAAGTACCCAAATGTACTTCTAGAAGTACAGGAAATGGTTACTGAAGACATCATAAGTCGACTTAAGAATGATGAACTTGATTTGGGTTTAGTAGTGAGTCCTCTTCATGAAAACGGAATTGTAGAAAAGGCGATATTCTATGAAAAATTTTATGTCTACCTATCCAATGCCCACCCACTTTTGGATCGGAAAGAAATTCCGGTAGAAAACCTCCCTGCGGAAGATCTATGGGTTTTGCAGCAAGGCCATTGTTTCCGGGATCAAGTCCTCAACCTTTGTGACAAAAGTAAATTTCAGCGCAAAAATTTTCATTATGAAAGTGGCTCCCTGGAAGGGCTAAAAAATATGGTAGACCGCTATACGGGCATTACATTACTTCCAGAACTTGCAACAGAAAACCTTTCAGAAGAAGAAAAAAATAGGCTAAGGCCTTTTGCAGGAGATCCTCCTGTTAGAGAGATAAGCCTAATTCGTACCCGTAGCTTTTTGAAACAAAAACTGGTGACTTTGCTATTTGAAGAAATTCAAGCTGCTATCCCTCCCCATATGCATTCCAATAAGGAAGGACGCCTGGTAAATTTTAAATTATAAGACAGTTGTCTTTAAAATGTCTTAATTTTAGGGTTCAACTCGGATTTGGAGGCATGGAAAAATATACCGATAAAACCAAAGTTGAAACCTGGGACTATATAGCTTTCAACCTAAATAAGGCTGAAACAAGAGAAAGTAACAATTGACTGATTTTAAATCGGTCTAAGCAGCTGATAAATTGCCTATAACAGGCGCATAAAAACAATAAAAGCATCATGGAATTGAAAAAATACATTGAATCCAACTCGAAAAGATTTTTAGATGAGTTATTGGACTTGTTGCGTATCCCCTCCGTTAGTGCTGACCCAGCCTATGAAAAAGATGTATTTAAGGCAGCAGAATTTGTAAAAGCCAGCCTTGGAACCGCAGGTGTGGATCATGCTGAAATATGTCCTACGGATGGTTATCCTATCGTTTACGGAGAAAAAATAATTGACCCGGCTGCTCCTACAGTGCTGGTTTATGGACATTATGATGTGCAACCTGCAGATCCGCTTGACTTATGGGATTCACCTCCTTTTGAGCCAGTGATCAAAAAAACAAGCAGTCATCCCAACGGAGCCATTTTTGCCAGGGGTTCTGCAGATGACAAAGGCCAATTTTACATGCATGTCAAAGCTTTTGAATCCATGCTGGCTAGCGGACAACTCAATTGCAACATTAAATTCATGATTGAAGGGGAAGAGGAAGTAGGATCTGAAAATCTGGATATTTTTGTGCGGGACAATCAGGAAAAGTTAAAGGCTGATGTTGTACTAATTTCTGATACTTCCATGATTTCATTGGAGCATCCATCCGTAACAGTAGGCCTTCGAGGACTTGCTTATATGCAGGTAGAAGTTACTGGTCCCAAAATGGATTTGCACAGTGGCACTTTTGGTGGTGGAGTAGCCAATCCTATCAATGTCCTTTGCAAGATGATCAGCTCTCTTCACGATGAAAACAACCACATCACCATCCCTGGCTTTTACGACAATGTAGAAGAATATGGCAAGGAATACCGCCAGCAATTGAATAAAGCACCATTTGATGAAGGGGAGTACAAGAAAAAACTAGACATCAAGGAAACTTATGGTGAAAAAGGATACACCACTATCGAAAGAGTAGGCATTCGTCCTACCCTGGACGTAAATGGCATTTGGGGTGGCTATATAGGCGAAGGCGCTAAAACGGTGCTTCCTTCCAAAGCCAATGCAAAGATTTCAATGCGCCTGGTACCTAATCAAGACCATAAAGCCATTGCCAAACTATTTGAAGAACACTTCAAAAGCATTGCACCTCCTGCTGTAAAAGTAAAAGTGGTGCCTCACCATGGTGGACAAGCTGCAGTCATTCCTATTGACTCGATTGGGTATAAGGCAGCTGAAGCAGCCATAGACGAGGCCTTTGGCAAAAAAGCCATCCCCACAAGAGAGGGAGGATCTATACCTATTACCGCTTTGTTCCAACAAGTTCTGGGCTTGGATCCTATTTTGCTTGGTTTTGGACTGGACACAGATGCCATCCACTCTCCCAATGAGCATTACGGGGTAGACAATTATTTTAAAGGCATAGAAACCATCGCCTTGTTTTTCAAACATTATCACCGCCTTTCAAATAAAGATTAAGGTCTGGTTAAAAAAGTGAGGGGACAATACGGAACTTATCATTGCCGTTTTAAATTACTATTGGGTGTGAATCCTAAATGGATATAAAAAAACGGTAATGAATTACAATAAGGTTTTATATTTAGCAGTCTCCTTTCTTTTCCTGAGCCTCACTTTAAATGCTCAGATAATCTCTCCACCAAAATGGGACATCCAACTTGACCAAAAAGATCCGGCGGTTGGAGATACAGTTACGCTTATATTAAAGGCCACTATTCCTACGAACTGGTACATTTATTCCAATGAATTCGATCCGGAATTGGGGCCTTTATTGACAGAAATCAAACTTGAAGAGGCCAAAGGAATCAGCCTTAAAGGAGGGTTGCAAGCCATCAACTCAAAGAAAAAGTTTGACGACACCTGGCAGGGAGACATCACTTATTTCGTAAAAGAGGGTGAGTTTCGTCAAAAGTTAGTCATCACTGAAGAAAATGCAGTCATTCAGGGCACAGTGGAATACCAAATGTGTTCAGATGTCACCAATCAGTGCATAAACTATCAGGAAGATTTCAAAATCTCATTGGGAGAAGAAGTTTCTAATGTGGTCAGTAAAGCTCCAGTTGGCGAGAAAATTACACTGGAGCAACGTGAAGAGTCCTTGATCGGTTTTATGCTCATTGCTTTTCTGGCTGGATTGGCTGCATTATTGACTCCCTGTGTATTTCCAATGATCCCTATGACCGTTACCTTCTTCACAGGAAGAGGTAAGTCCAAAATGATAGGCTACCGAAATGCCTTTATATATGGTTTTTCCATTATCGCCATCTACACCCTTGCAGGTACTGTTTTAGCAGCAGTGCAAGGACCTGAGTTTATCAATTGGCTGTCCACACATTGGCTACCCAATGTATTTTTCTTTGCTGTATTCATCTTCTTTGCCCTGGCTTTTTTAGGTCTGTTTGAAATCACTCTTCCATCGGGTTTGGTCAATAAGATGGATGCCAAAGCCGATAAAGGTGGCATTATGGGCATCTTTTTCATGGCATTTACACTCGTTTTGGTTTCTTTTTCTTGTACTGGCCCTATCGTAGGGTCTTTATTAATCAGCTCTGCAGGTGGAGCCCTCCTCAAACCTATATTGGGTATGTTGGCTTTTTCTATGGCTTTTGCCTTGCCTTTCACCTTATTTGCTATTTTCCCCGGCTGGCTAAACTCATTGCCTAAATCAGGTGGCTGGCTTAATTCAGTAAAAGTAGTTCTTGGATTTTTAGAACTTGCCCTTGCCTTCAAATTCCTAAGCATTGCCGATCAGGTATACCATTGGGGCATTCTTGACAGGGACATTTACCTTGCCATCTGGATAGTGATCTTTACCATGATGGGCTTGTACTTGCTGGGTAAAATTAGGTTACCACATGACAGTCCAATGGAATACCTCGGTGTTCCTAGACTAATGCTTGCCATAGCTACCTTCGTAATGGTGATCTATATGATTCCTGGAATGTGGGGAGCACCATTAAAAGGACTTAGTGGCTATTTACCACCTCTTTCTTCACATGATTTTGACTTGACCAAAATCAGCCGGCAAACCTCGGACAATGAACTGGATGAATCACCCAAGTATGCCGATTTCCTTCATTTCCCTCATGGAATTCAAGGATATTTTGACTACGACCAGGCACTCAGGGCATCCAAAAGACAAAACAAACCGTTGTTTATTGATTTTACAGGACATGGCTGTGTGAATTGTCGGGAAATGGAAGCAAGGGTATGGTCGGATTCCAGAGTCTTGAAACGCTTAAAAGAAGATTTTGTAATGGTCGCCCTGTATATAGACGAAAGGCATACCTTGCCTGAAGCCCAATGGTACACCTCCACTTATGACAACAAAGTCAAAAAAACCATAGGCAAGCAAAATGCGGATTTTCAAATTACCCGATTTGAAAACAATGCGCAACCTTATTATGTAATACTAGACAATCAGGAAGAATTACTTGTAAGTCCAATAGCCTACGAGACGGACATCCAAAAATTCATTGATTTTCTGGATGCTGCCAGCAAAGCCTTTCAGCTCAGGACCAATCAAGAATAAGTACATTCTACCTTCCAGCATTTGAAGCCATCCATCATTCGGATGGCTTTTTCGTTTAGTGAATAATTTCGCATCAATCTTTGGTGAGATTGTTGCAAATGGCCAACTTTGCAGGCTAAAAATCATTTCGCAAGCCAATGAAAAAATTAAAACAGGGGATTAAAAAGGTGAAAATGATTGCCTACAAGGAAACCAGCCATCAACCCATTGATAATCTTTGGTCTTTTTGCGGTGCTTTTATTGGTATTGCGGCCATTGGCTTGATTCAGCAATATTTCTATCATCTCGAAAGGGAGGACCAGTTGTTTCTTATAGGTGCTTTTGGAGCTTCCTCAGTATTGCTATTCAGTGCCTCCAACAGTCCGCTGGCGCAACCCCGAAACATGTTGTTTGGTGGACTTCTTTCTGCAATAATTGGTGTTTTGACCTACAAGATTTTTTACATGGAGGATCATATTTGGCTATCTCCAGCCTTGTCTGTAGCCTTGGCCATATTAGTCATGCAATATACCAAGACCCTACATCCTCCTGGAGGAGCCATTGCATTAATTGCCAATATTGGCACAGATGACATTAAAGAAATGGGCTTTTTTTACGTTTTCAACCCAATTTTCACAGGCCTATCGATTTTGCTTGTGGTGGCGTTGCTCTTCAATAATATTTCAAAAAATAGAATTTATCCTTATAGAGACGTAGAAATACGAAAACTAAAGTATTTTGAAAAGTTGTTTTTATGGAACATAAAAAGTTCAAATTTGAAAGAGTAGGTATGAACCAAAAGGATAGGGGAAATTGATAGGAAAATATCCAACTAATGGCCCAAAAAGCCTTTGGCAGATATTTTTCAATGAAAACATTTCAAACACATTGAAGCCCCATATTTCTGGTTCATTTCTATTCTAAATAAAGCCAAAGTTGAATTCTATTGGTATTTTCTAACAATAGCCTGTATTTTTGGTTAGCAAAACGGACAATCAAATAAAGCATGAATAAAAGCAAATCCAAAACTGGCATTTTGTTGGTCAATCTGGGAACCCCCGATAGCCCTGAAACGGCTGATGTGAGGAAGTACCTCAAAGAATTTTTGATGGATGAGAGGGTGCTGGACATCCCTTTTCTATCAAGATGGATGTTGGTCAATTTCATTATTGCACCATTCCGATCTCCAAAGTCAGCCAAGGAATACCGCAAACTATGGACAGAGCGAGGCTCTCCTTTGCTTTTTCATACCCAAGACCTGAAGGACAAGCTTATTCCTTTGCTGGACCAGGAAAAATATCAGGTAGAAATAGCCATGAGATATCAAAGCCCTAGTATTGAAGATGGTCTCAAGGCTTTGAATAAAGCGAATGTAAAGGAAATTGTAGTTTTGCCGCTATTTCCTCAATATGCCTCTGCAAGCAATGGCTCTGTCATTGAAAAAGTCATGGCACTGGCCAGAGAATGGCAAATAATTCCTGGCATAAAGTTTATCAGTAATTTTGTAGACCACCCCTTGTTTTTGGAGGCTTGGGCAGAATTGGGAAGGAAATTGATGAATGAAGGGGATTATGACCGATACCTTTTTTCCTATCATGGCCTTCCGGAAAGACAGATTCTCAAAGGTTCTGTCGACGGATATTGTCAGCTAAATGGAAAATGCTGTGCGACTTACCATAAGAAAAACCAGTATTGTTACCGGGCACAAAGCTTTCATACAACGCGTTTGATTTCGGAAAAACTTCAGTTACCCAAGGAGAAAGTCCTGACTTCCTTTCAATCCAGATTGGGAAAAGATCCTTGGATCAAACCTTATACCGATGAGCTTATAAAAGAAATGGCGGCCGATGGAGTGAAAAAAGTAATGGTTTTCTCGCCGGCTTTTGTAGCAGATTGTTTGGAAACCACTGTGGAAGTAGGGCAGGAATACCGAGATCTCTTTTTGGAGTTGGGAGGTGAAAAGTGGGACTTGGTACCAAGCCTGAATTCAGAAGACACCTGGGTCAATTGTGTAAAAGACCTGGTTACATCGGAGAAATAAAACGAATAAACCCTGGAAGGATTAAGTCAATAATTCCAGGGCCATTTTTTTATAGGCATCCAATTTGGGAACAGGCACACCTGTTTCTTTGGCTCTCTCGTCCCATTCACGCATTTTGAGGATGAGTTTGTGCTGTGGGTCGGCTTCAAATGCCCTGGCTTCCTCAGCTGTCATTACTCCTCCTTGAAAAGTGAGGGTTTTTTTGCTCGCTTCAGACAATTTTTTAAAATAGACGGGATTTTTGAAAGTAAGGTACCGCTTGGCCTCCACATGACTCTCTACCAATCGGGCTACTGTTTCAGGAAAACCCAACTTGCGAAGGTAATCTGCGCCCAACTTTTCATGATCCATGACCCCATAACCTGCCATTTGCTCCAATTCCTCCCTTTGGGAAAATAAATGGCCAAGGTCATGAAAAAATGCTGCCAATATCACTTCACTTCCATATCCCTCTTCAGCTGCCATCTGAGCCGCTTGACTCATGTGCTCAATTTGAGAAACTGGTTCACCTATATAATCTGCATTTCCATAGGATTCATACAAGGAAAAAACTTCATTGATCTTGTTTTCAGGAGTAAGTTCGGACATGGTCTTTTTATTTAAGATGGAAATTAAAAACAATCTTCTATTAAAGACAATTTTAGTAAAAAAAAATTATTAACCTAAACCTAATCGACTCTAGTTTTAAGTTAAGGATATTTTTGATTATTTTGAAATGTTGAAACTGCATTGTATCCTACAGAAAGATAAAAACATGAAAACTCCAATCAAATTGGCAGTCTTTGATATGGCTGGAACTGCTATAAAAAATGATGCTGTGGTACCCCAGTTATTATTTAATGGCTTTCTTCAACATGATTTTGACGAAGTAAGCGTGGAGGCAATCAATGAAAAAATGGGCTATGCCATCCCCGATGCCATCAGGCAGATTTTAATTTCTCATCCAGCTTATCAACAAACATCATCTGAGACAATGGTGGAAAAGATTTATACCACTTTCAAGGCAGAGATAAAAAAACATTATCACTCTAACCCAGAAATTGCTCCTGTCGAAGATGCATTTGAAGTTTTTGAAGCATTGCAACAGCTGGGGATAAAGATAGGGCTTACTACTAATCTGGATCGTGACACTGCAAATTTACTTTTAAAGCGTGTTGGATGGATGGAACATCCACTAATTGACATTACTGTATGCAGTGATGAAGTTGCTAAAGGCAGACCTAATCCAGACATGATCTTGCAAATGATGGCTGCTTTAGGAATTGGCAGTCCATCTGAAATAATTAAAATCGGTGATACCATCGCCGATATACTGGAAGGCCAGCAGTCGGGCTGTCTGATGTGTATTGGGATTACTAGCCCAAGTTTCAATTATAACGAACTGTTGACCGCCCAACCTACCCATATCCTGAATTCTCTTTCCGAAATCATCCCAATTGTAGAAAGGGAACTTACAAAAATCCCTGAATAAAATTCATGATCCATTTCCCTTCCCTTTCCAAAAGGCTTTCGGAAGCAAATCCGTTGCTGATGAGCACATTTGTCGCTCTTATGGCTTTTTTGACCTATAGCAGCATGTATGCATTTCGAAAACCATTTGCCGCCGCCACCTTTACTGGAGAAGAATGGTTGGGGATTGACATTAAAGTCTGGTTAATCCTAATGCAGACTTTCGGTTACATGGCCAGTAAGTTTTATGGCATCAAACTGATTGCGGAGTTAAGTGGCAAAAAACGGGGCCTTTTAATCCTTTTACTTGTAGGATTTTCCTGGATGGCCCTACTTGGCTTTGCTATATTACCAGCTCCCTTCAATATTTTTTGTTTTTTGTTAAATGGCTTTCCACTTGGGCTGATATGGGGCTTGGTCTTTCATTACCTTGAAGGGCGCAAATTCACCGAAATGATGGGCAGTATTCTGGCCGTTAGTTTTGTCTTTTCTTCGGGTTTTGTAAAGTCTATTGGCAGGTATTTATTAGTGGACTGGGCAATTGACCCGTATTGGATGCCTTTTGTTACAGGTGCCTTTTTTATTCCGCTTCTGATCACAGCGGTGTTTTTTTTGGACCATACCCCTCCTCCAAGTGATGGAGATATAGCCCTTAAAACGCAGCGGAAATCCATGAACAAACCCGAACGTCAGGCCTTCTTTCGAAATTTCAGTTTCGGTATCGTGTTATTGGTGCTGGTCTATATGGCTTTGACAGCCTTTAGGGACATGAGGGACAACTTCGTGGTAGAAATCTGGAAAGAATTAAAAGTAGGAATAGCCCCTGAACTCCTTACCCAAACTGAAATTCCTATAACGCTGGTTTTGCTCCTAATGATGGGCTTGATGGTTTTAGTGAAAAATAATTATAAAGCCTTATTTCTCTACCACCTGATTATAATTTCAGGATTGCTATTGGCGGTTATTTCCACCATTTTTCTTCAAAATGGGTGGATGAACCCTTTCTATTGGACAGTTGCTACCGGTACTGGCATTTACATGGCCTATATCCCATTCAATTGCCTTCTCTTTGACCGGCTTTTGGCAGCATTCAAATATGTTGGAAATGTTGGCTTTCTGATGTATTTGGTAGATAGTTTTGGCTATTTGGGTTCATGTGGAATTCTTATTTTCAAGCAATTTGGTGACTGGGAGGCAATGAGCTGGTTTACCTTCTATTCCGAAGGATTACTTCTGGTCATGTCAATAAGTGCTGTATTGATGTTTATTAATGGTGTTTATTTCTACAAAAAGTTGAAACAACATTCACCTATTGTACCCGTAACCATGCCCATAGGTAGCGAACCTATTCAACCTTTACCACTAAAAAAGTAAGATAAAAAAGCTACGACTTTTCATTTTTTTTTATTCGTTTTTTAAATAAAAACCAATACCCGATAGGGAAAATCAGGGCCTTTAGGCGCCAGTCGTTCTTTTCATGAAAAGACAAAAATTTATTTTTGCTAATCTGTCTGTAAAAGAGACTTGCCATAACCAAATGACCCAATACTAAAAACAACAATACACTATAAAAGATCAGCTCATTCATTTTTTTAAGCGAGGGATTAGAGGTGGAACCGTTTTTTGATAATCAACATAGGCTTCACCATAAATTGATAATAGCTTTTTCTCCTCAAAATAAATACCAAAAGGTAAATAGCACAACAAAGCCAATAAATGAATCAGTGAGGACAGGTTAGGTACATAGAGGAAAAACCCCAGGAAAATAAGGATTAAGCCAGCATATAGAGGGTGACGCATATACTTGTACCAACCTTCTCTAATCAATTCTTCCTTGACGCTCAGGTCATCATAAAGCCGCCAACCAATAAATCTTCCTGCAGAAATTCCCTTCATACTTTTGACCGATATGATGGTGCCAAAAGTAGCCATCATAAATCCCAAATAGGTACTGCCATCTCCAGGGTTAAATATCCATTGCGGTACTATAGTAGCAGCAAAAAAAAATAAGCCAAAGAAAAACAGGGTCGAGTACAAACTATAAGTCAGCCTGTACCATTTGTAACTGCCTTTCATCCAAAGCCTGAATTTTCTTTTTATATTGAGATTTGCCAGAAGGGTATGGCTCGCATAAAACACAATCCATCCCAGAGCTAAAATGATATATTCCATAAAGTTCCGAATATCCACAATTTGACTGAGTAATGAAAAATTTAAACCGATATATTGAGCATACTGCTTTGCAGCCAACTGTAGATGAGCACGCTATTGATATCGCCTTGGATCAAGCAAGGCAATATTCATTTAGAGGAGTATGTATACCACCATTTTGGGTGAAGAAGGCCAAAAGGTACTTAGGAGATCTGGACATCCAGCTGGTGACGGTTGTAGGTTTCCCCCTTGGCTACTCCATGACCCAGACCAAAGTTTTTGAAGCCAAACAAGCCATTGCAGACGGCGCAGATGAATTGGATGTGGTCTGGTCTATTTCAGCCTTCAAATCAGGTATGAATTGGCCTAAAATAGAATTGGCTCAACTTGCTAAGGTTTGTCATGATGCTGAAAAGTTGTTAAAAGTAATCATAGAAACAGCCTATTTGACTGAAGATGAGTTATTACTTGCCTGTAATATCTGTAAAGATGCAGGGGCTGATTTTGTAAAAACGTCTACCGGTTTTGCTGGAAAAGGGGCAGAAACGGATACCATAAAACGTATGAGAGAAATGCTACCAAGCCAGGTAGGCATTAAGGCAAGTGGTGGAATTAAAACACTCGATCAGGCATTGGCCATGATAAATGCTGGAGCAGACAGAATTGGCACCAGTAGCGGCCACCTTATAATGGAGGCTTGGTTGGATAAAAACCCTTGATAAAAGCTACTTCCTCTCTTTTTTCTATGGTTACCTGAGGCGGTTCGGGCTTCACCTCTGCTTGATTAAAATAAATTAGAAAGAAAGGGATCACAAAAAACGTCAGTAAGATATAGGCAAAACCAATCGATTTATTTTTAGCGGTTTGCCTACCAAAACTTTTGGCCAATCGGACAGGAATTTCTCTCAACCTTGGAAATGGAAGAAAAATAAGGTTACCTATCAGGTTAAAAAGTACATGAACGATGGCTACACTGATGGCCGCTTCCGTTTTATACAAGGCTGCGATTACAGCCGTGATCGTCGTCCCCAGATTCGCTCCCATTATAAATGGAAAGACTTTGCGAAGCGCTACTTTTCCTGTAGCTACTGCTGTCACCATCAATGAAGTGGTCACCGTACTGGATTGTACCGCAGCAGTGAAGAAAACGCCATAGGCAAAAGAGCGAAAGGGGAAATTAAAAATATGTTTCCTTACTTTTTTGAAATTCGGTGTGATCAGAGATTTATAGGCAAGTGAGGAAAGTATTTTAATAGAGCCTATCATCAAAAGAATTCCTGTAGCCAAGGCAAGTAAAGGCCAGCTTAAAAAAGAATACAGTTGATAGCTAAAGGACCTGAGAAAAAAACCCTTCAAGTCAATTTCCCCAAGGTCTACCGGCTCATCCCAAATAAACCAATGAGTAAGCCATGCAGACAAATGACTTAAAATACCAAAATAAACCTCCAACGGTAGCAGAATGATAACCGTACTGATATTAAAAATATCATGAAGGACTCCGGCAGATAGTGCCTTGCGGAAAGTCTTCTTTTTTAAAATATAGCCAAAAGCTACAAGCGTACTGGTTAAGGTGGTGCCAATATTTGCCCCCATTATGACGGGGACAGCTTGTGAGAGACTGAGGTTTCCTGAAGCCACCAATACTACTACCATGGCAGAAATGGTTGAACTGGACTGAATCAGGGCAGTAGTGAGTAGTCCGATAAAGAGTCCTACAAATGGGTTACTCGTCGCTGTAAACAATGCATTAGCAGCTTCATTATTTAATTCAGTTAAGGAAATGGTCAAAAAATCAATAGAAAACATGAAAATCAATAGACCTATAATTATAGTAACTATTGTTATCAGGTTTTTATAATAGGCATTTCCTTCAAGTGCTTTGGTCATTCAAACGAGGCTGTAATTAATCCAGAAAATATAAGTGCAAAATACGGTTAGAGTAAAGAGAATTACACGCTTTTTAGATAAAACTTATGTTAATATTGAAAAACAACAACTCACTCATAAAGAATTGATTAAAAATCCCCATTTAGCCCAATAGGAACTAAAATATTTATATTTTTGAGAAAAAAGAAACAGTGAAAACACTTTACAGGGGCTGACTTTACTATAATTTAAACAGGGACTTAACAATTTGGTAACATTATCCTTAAAATTTCTTGTTTAATTTGCACCTCATTTCTAAGCCAAAATCAAATTATGGCCAAACTAAAAGATCAAAACATTAACCAGGCTACACTATCTAAGGCAGCCTATTCACTTTTTGATTTCACTAAAAAGGAGAAACCCTTTCTTTTGATTATCTGTATTTTGGTCTCAATTGCTGGGATCATTACGCCTTATACCTATGCCGCCATGTGGTTTGGCTTTGCTTTGGCCGCTTATTCAGCGATCGCCAATGACAGTATCCAAACGATAGGGACTTTTATCGCCTCTAACCAGAAACAAAAATGGTATTTCCTTTGGTTGTTTATGGGATTGATCTTTGTCGGTACGGTAACCTTCAGCTGGTTTTATTACAATGGTGATGTAAGTTATCAACGTTTGCGAGTAGACGGGCTTGACCAGGCACCCACAAACTTTGTTTTCCTCCAAATAGCGGCGCCTATAGTTTTATTGGTAATGACGCGTTTGAGGATGCCAGTCTCTACCACCTTTCTATTGCTTAATGTATTTACCTACAAAGCAGGAACCATCATAGGGGTGATGCAAAAAAGTTTCATTGGGTATTTTGTAGCCTTTTTTCTTGCCATAATCGTGTGGTTTGTTTTAGAAAAATTTGTTACCAACTACCTTAAAGGCAAGCCAAGTAAATTTTGGTACCCTCTGCAATGGATTATTTCTGGCTGCCTTTGGGCTGTTTGGATCATGCAGGATGCCGCCAATATAGCAGTGTTTCTACCAAGAGAGCTGAACCTCTGGGAATTTTGTGCCTATACCGGCTTTGTATTTTTGGGGCTTGGCGTTCTTTTCTATATGAAAGGTGACAAAATACAGGGAATTGTAAATGAAAAAACCAGGGTTACTGATGTCAGGGCAGCGACTATTGTAGATTTGGTATACGCTGTGATTCTTTTCTACTTTAAAGCATATAGTCAGATGCCTATGAGTACCACTTGGGTATTTATTGGTCTTCTTGGCGGTAGAGAGCTCTCCATTGCATTGGCAAAATCAAAAAAACTGAAAAAACGAAAAGCAAGATTGGTAAGGGCTTATCGCATGGCTTCCAATGACCTGCTAAAAGCAGGCATAGGTTTGATCGTATCACTGATTTTGACATTGATTATCAATGAAGGTGTAAGAGAAGAAGTATTTGCCCTCATTTTTTAATCGCGACACATTGGAATTATTTTCAGACGAATACTGGATGAATGAGGCCCTAAAGCAAGCAAGAATTGCTGCAGAGGAGGGAGAAATTCCTGTTGGGGCCGTGATAGTGGTTAAAAACAGGGTCATTGCCAAAGCCTATAACCAAACGGAAAAATTAACCGATGTAACTGCACATGCAGAAATCCTGGCCATAACGGCAGCCTCTAATGCGCTCGGTGCCAAGTACCTGCCTGAATGCAAATTGTACGTGACCTTAGAACCTTGTGTCATGTGTGCTGGCGCTTGTTTTTGGGCGCAACTAGGTGAATTGCATTATGCTGCGGCAGATCCTAATCGGGGATTTTCAAAGACAGATATTTCCATCATCCACCCCAAAACCAAATTACATAGCGGAATATTGCAGGAAGAATCCAAGGATTTATTGCAAACATTTTTTAAAAATCTAAGAAATTAGAGATTCAAAGGAATAAAAGAACCTTTTTTGAAGTTTAATGGTTAGTAGGATAGGTTTTTAATAGGGACCCACAACCATCAACTTAATAAAATGTTTAACCTAAAATAGAAAAAAAAATGGCTTTTGAACTTCCTAGCTTACCTTATGAAAAAAATGCATTAGAGCCGAATATTGATGCAAAAACCATGGAAATACACCATGACAAACATCATAACGCCTATGTAACCAAATTAAACGATGCGATTAAAGGCACTGAATTTGAATCAAAAAGCTTAGAAGAGCTAATGAAAAATGTGTCTTCTGCACCTGCAGGTGTTAGAAACAACGGAGGAGGACACTTTAATCATTCTCTTTTCTGGACTATTCTTTCTCCTAATGGAGGAGGCAAACCTAGTGGCGATCTAGCTGCTGCCATTGACAAAAAGTTTGGCTCTTTTGATAAATTCAAAGCAGAATTTTCAAATGCCGCTGCTACTAGATTTGGTTCTGGTTGGGCTTGGCTAAGCGTAAGCAATGGTGAATTGGTTGTTAGCTCTACGCCAAATCAGGACAACCCTGTAATGGATGTAGCAGAAAGCAAAGGAACACCAATCTTAGGCTTGGATGTTTGGGAGCATGCATACTACTTACACTACCAAAACAGAAGACCTGACTACATTGCTGCTTTTTGGAATGTTGTCAATTGGGATGAAGTAGCTAAAAGATTTGCTGCAGCCAAATAAATATTAGTTATTAAAAAATTGATTAAGCCTCCTTTGTTTATACATTGGAGGCTTTTTTGTGTCCAATCCGAACACAAAAAGTGTTCACTTTTGATACAGTCCATTACACACTGTATTTTTTATTTATCTCATTATCAGCTACTTAAATTCCATTTCTGGCTTTGGCATATTTTTCCCTTTGAATTGACCTGAACAATTCAATAAATAAAATCATGTATTTCTCAAAGTTAATTTTTGCCACTTCATTTTTCTTTTTACTTGGCTTAAGCCATCTGGCAGCTCAAGACAGTCAAGTGATTGTAAGTGGCACCGTAATCGATCATGAAGACAATCCATTGCCTTTTGCTAATGTGGTACTATTGGGTATCGACTCTCAGGATTTAATCACAGGAACAATTACAGATGAGGCTGGAAGTTTTTCAATAAAATTAGTTAGCAACAAAGAACTTCAACTCAAGGTTTCTTCTATTGGACACGAATCTTTTACCAGCAAGGGATTCTTTCTTGAAAAAAACGAAAAGAAATTCGGCCAAATAAAATTAAATGCGGAGTTAGGTGCATTGGATGCCGTGGAAGTTAGAGCAGCAAGACCGGATGTACTCATTCAGGCTGACAAGACAATAGTGAACGTAGAAGGCACCGTCATGGCTGAAGGCAATAATGCACTGGACGTATTAGGTAGGTCCCCGGGAGTATATGTGGACGCAGATGGCAATATTAACCTAAATGGTAAATCCGGAGTGGTTGTGCTATTGGACGATAGGCAAACGTATATGTCTGCTGAAGATTTGGCAAATTTTCTAAGGGCCATGCCTGCAGACAATATAAAAAGCATAGAGGTAATCAATAACCCTCCTGCCAAATATGACGCAGAAGGGGCAGCAGGAGTAATCAACCTCGTGTTAAAAAAGAACACTTACAATGGTATAAATGGAAACCTTCATGTTGGCAATCAGTACAATGGCGCCCATTTACCCTCTATCGGAGGAACGGTAAATTTTAAAAGAAATAAATGGACCACCAATGCCAGTTTAAATTACAACCATTGGGGAAGATTAATGGAACTGGATCTACTTAGAAGGTTTCAACTTGAAAATGTCCTTTCAGAGTTTGATCAAAGGGCAAAAATGAAAATGCTCAACAAAAATGTGTTTTTCTCTGGTGGAACAGACTATCAGATCAGTGAGATGCATAGCGTGGGGATTAATATTCAGACCTCTACACAAAATGGAGACGAAAGTGGGAATTCATTCACCACCATTAGTAATCCTGATAATGATGCTATCAATTATATCAATGCGCTAAATACCACCAATTATAAGAACACCCGGATATTTGGAAACCTCCACTATACAGGAAAACTTGATACACTGGGCACCAAAATCTCTGCAGATTTCGATTATTCCAATATGGATGCAAGTAGCCTGATTTTATTGGACAATAGCTATTGGATAAATGAAGATCGACAAGAAGCAAGCTTAAATAAACTCAGAACCGGCAATGCCATGGTTTATTCTATCTATACTGCCAAAGCTGATTTCACGAAACCAATTGGCGAAAACAAAACATTGGAATTAGGCCTTAAGGGAAGCTGGGTAAAATCAGATAACCTTCTGGAAATTGCTAAAAGTGAAGAAGAGGGCCCCTTTGTACCTGACGGCAATAGCAATCATTTTATCTATAAAGAGAAAGTGATGGCCGCCTATGCTTCTTTCAAAGGTCCCTTGGGTAAAAAGCTTGAATACCAAACAGGTTTGAGAGCAGAATATGCTGATATTGAAGGCAATTCCATAACCTCCAATCAGGTAAATACACAACAATACGTCAACTTTTTCCCTAGTGTGTACCTGCAGCACAAGTTGAATGACAATTACCAAATCGTCTATAATGTAAACCGGAGAATCACCCGTCCGCATTACCGTCAGCTCAACCCTTTTATCTTCTATATAGACCCATTAACAACTGAAGAAGGAAACCCTAACCTTAAGCCACAATATGCCAATAATTTTGAGATGAATCATATCTTCAAAGGATCCTACCAGGTTGCTTTGACCTATTCCCAAACAGAAAATGCTTTCGGTCAAATCTTGACCCAGGATGAAGCCAGCAGGACCACACTCATCCAAATGAGAAACCTTGATCAAACTCAAAATTTAGGCCTAAGGGCCACTATTCCTGTGGCATTTACTGAGTGGTACAATACAAGCAATATGCTACAATTCAATGGCAATTCTTTCCAATCCCAAATTGGAGAAGACTTGCTTGATGTGAAGCAATTTTCTTATATGTTTCGTAGCCAGCACAATATTATTTTACCCAAAGGTTTTAAAGTGGAACTGGTAGGGATTTATAGAAGCCCTTTCCAAGATGGCCAGATCAAAATAAATAGTATGAGCTGGTTGGATGCTGGGATAACAAAAACCTTTAAGGATGAAAAATTAAGCCTGACAGTAAACGGTTCAGATATATTTAGAACAATGAAAGTTAGAGGAGGTATCGATTTTTACAATATCAATACGGATGTCCGACAATACGGCAGCATGCAAAGTGTTCGTTTTACCCTTCGCTGGAAGTTTTCTCAAGGGGAGAAGTTTAGCGTATCCCAGCGAAGCGGAAGCACTGAAGAAAGAAATAGACTTTAATAGGTAAAGATTAGGTTTTTTATAATGGAAAAGACAGCATCCTTTGGATGTTGTTTTTATTTTTAACCCAATGATAAAATACCTTCCTTTCTAATATTTATAAAACTTTAAACTAACGAAAATTAGTGATCAAACTAATTACCAGGAGATTGAGGACTTCTAATAAGACTATAAGCTTAGGCTATAAGATTTGCAAGAATTGGATAAAGTTTACTGGAAGTGGTAAAGGAAAATTAACTGGGCAGCAAGCGCAGGTTTTCTCTCCCCTTTAATTTCAATTTTAACTTTCATTTCCGTCTTTATGGTTCCTCTTAGGTCACTGATATTGGCTAGGGTAGCATGCATCCGAATTTCATCGTTTACTTTGACTGGATTGGCAAAGCGTAAGTTTTCGATCCCATAATTAACCATCATTTTCAAGTTATTCACCTCCACAATCTGGTTCCAAAGAAATGGTACCAATGAAAGCGTTAGGTAGCCGTGTGCGATGGTTCCACCAAAGGCACCGTCGGCTTTTGCTTTTTCGGGATCTGTATGAATCCATTGGTGATCAATGGTGGCATCGGCAAAAAGATTAATCTGATCTTGGGTTACTTTGTGGTACTCAGAAACGCCCAATTCTTTTCCTATGTATTCTTGAAAGTCTTCAAAGCTATTAATAATTAGTTTACTCATAATCGTTTTAGGTTTTAAAAAATGAAATTATCAAAACCCAGTGGATAATAAAACAAAAATTAAAGAAAACCGTAATACTTCTAATTTTTAAACCTCCTAAATGGTTCTTTTTCGGTAATACATAAACCCCAAAACCATGCTGCTTACAAAGAAAATAAGCGTGGTCCATTCGTAGGTACGCTTTTCCTTAATCCCCATTTGGATTTTCTCATCCCTAATATCAAGGGCTCTTTTAAGCTTCACAATGTCTTGCTCAGCTTTTTGAGCAATGTATTTGTAATCTTCTTTTTCATACCCAATTTCGGTAGTTTCTATATCCTTCAATAATTCGAGTTCTTCAATTATATAATTGTCTTTCTGTAAGATACGGATCAACCACTCATTGGTAGCGGCCATATCCTTTTTTGTTCTATTGCCGAAAATTCCTGATTTTTTGGATTCTGATTCTTGCCATTCCTTATGCAACCGCTCTCTTTCACCAATCAATTTCTTGAGCTTCTCCTGACCGTTGACCTCCATAGGCAAAGTCATTAGCCAAATTATTAGTCCTAAAAAGTAGGTGGTTTTCATTGTTCTGAAGAAAGTTATTGTAAACATTTTTTAAAAAAGCCAATAGTTCAAAAAACATGCCTAATGCAAACTCAGGCTATGAGATTTCCAATTAAGTCCACATTTGATTTCATCGAGGCCAACTTAGCATGGCTTTATGAAGTTCCTTTGACTGATATTTCCACCGGCTCAGTAAGCTTATCTATTTGAGGAAAGCTTCATTATTGCTCGCGCAGGACCTGTAAAAGACTTTATTCTGAAATCCTTGCTGCTGAATTCAAGCTTTTCCAGGAAGAAATTCATTCAATACTTGTCTTAGGTAATCCCGATCAAGGTGGGTGTAAATCTCCGTGGTGGTGATACTTTCATGACCCAACATTTCTTGAACGGCTCTCAAATCTGCCCCTCCCTCCACAAGATGGGTAGCAAAACTGTGTCGAAAAGTATGGGGACTTACTTTTTTACGTATTCCTGCTTTTTCAACCATTTTTTTTATGATTAAAAAAACCATCACCCTGGAAAGTTTTTTTCCTCTCCGGTTTAGAAACACGTAGTCTTCATGCCCTGCGACAATCACCTGATGCGCCCTGACTTCGTTTAAGTAAATGGCCAGGTATTTGGCGGCAGATTTTCCTATAGGTACCAAACGTTCTTTGTTTCCTTTTCCAAGAATCCTCAAAAAACCAATGTCTTCATAGTATTGACTTAATTTCAGGTTTGTCAATTCGGAGACCCTAAGTCCACTGCTATAAAGCATTTCCATCATGGCCCTGTTTCTATGCCCTTCAGGTTCACCCAAAGGAACCACGTCAAACAATTGTTCTATTTCTGCATAACTTAAAGTATCAGGTAATGTTCGAGTCAGTTTGGGTGCCTCGAGCAAGACGGCAGGATTTTCAGTGATTTTATCTTCATACATCATGAATTTAAAAAAGGCTTTGATCCCTGAAATTATTCGCGCCTGTGAAAATTCGGAAATAGACAATTCTGCCAGAACTTGGACAAACTGCCGAAGATGATACAATTGCACATTATTGGGCATTGTTTCTGGGAAGTTTTTCTCCAAAAAACGGGCAAGCTTATCTATATCTTGTCTATAAGCCAAAATTGAATTTTCACTTAGTGAACGTTCAATTTTCAGGTAATAACCAAAAGCTTTTATTTCTTTTTCCCAGGACACAAAGTAAAATTAACTTAATGCGGGTATTAAATAATAGTTTTTCTAAAAACATATCAATATACATTTAAGTTGTTTTCCGAATGCTTAACTTTACACCTGTTTAGTAGTTAATTAAATCCTTCATACATTGAAAATCACGATCATTAACGGACCCAATTTGAATTTATTAGGTAAGCGAGAGCCGGAAATTTATGGCAGTCGCTCATTTGAAGATTATTTTGAAACCCTCGTTCAGAAGTATCCTGACCTGGAATTGACCTATTACCAAAGTAATGTAGAAGGCGAGCTGGTAAATAAGCTTCATGAGGTAGGTTTTGAACATGATGCCATCCTTATCAATGCTGGAGCATATACCCATACTTCAGTTGCACTTTCTGATGCTATTGCTGGTATCAGCAGTCCAGTTCTGGAAGTACACATTTCAAATATTTACAAAAGAGAAACTTTCCGCCACAAGAGCATTATCTCCAAGGAATGTGTGGGCATGATTGCGGGCTTGGGATTGAAAGGCTACGAATTGGGGTTGAATTATTTTATTGACAATAAGAAAGAAAACGCATAATGGCATTACTCACTTTTGCACCGGGTCCCTCTAAGGTACATGACAAACTACCGGACTATTTTCAGGAGGCTTTTCAACAAGGAATCTTAAGTGCCAATCACCGCAGTGCGGTTTTCATGGACCTTTATAAAGATACCGAAAGGCTATTCAAGGAAAAGTTGGGCGTTCCCAATGATTACAAGTTGCTCTTTACTTCCTCTGCTACAGAAAACTGGGAAATCATTACTCAGTCTTTGGTTTTAAAGTCCTCCTTCCATATTTATTCCGGCTCATTTGGTAAAAAGTGGTTCGGCTTTGCCCAGCACATCAATCCTGATACTGCTGCCTTGGTATTGGACAAAAACACCGCATTGGCAGTAGATGACCTGGAAATCGGACCTGATTTTGATATCATAGCTGTCACACAAAACGAAACGGCCAATGCTACCCAGGTCACCAATGAAACCATAGCTGCCATTGGAGAAAAGTATCCTGACAAAATGTTGGCAATAGATACCACTTCCTCTATGGCGGGAATCTATCTTGATTTTAATCTAGCAGATATCTGGTATGCATCTGTTCAGAAGTGTTTTGGTTTACCAGCAGGGCTAGGCGTATTGATACTTTCCCCAAAAGCCATAGAAAGGGCCAAGGAAAAAGGGGAAACTGGAAGATACAACAGCCTTAATTTCATGTTGGAAAATGCAGCCAATTATCAAACACATTATACCCCAAATGTTCTTGGTATATTTCTATTGAATAGGGTATTGGCTGATATGCCAAACATCAAGGAGGTACATGAAAAAACAGAGGCAAGGATGAAGACTTTGGAGAACATCGTTGAAAATTCCTCAGCCTTGGATTTCCTGGTTAGCAATGCGGCGACCAGAAGTAGAACCGTATTGGGCGTAGGTGGAGCCGAAAGCTTTATTAAACGCATTAAATCTGAAGCTGAAGCCAATGGAATGCAAATGGGTAGCGGTTATGGCCCATTAAAGCCAACCAGCTTTAGAATTGCTAATTTCCCCGCCTTGAATGATTTGGAGTTTGACAAATTGACTGTCTTTCTCAAAGCCTATTAAAACGAAGTTGTAGTGTTTGACTTAAAGGAAATATTATCTGTTACCCTTATTTTGTTTTCTGTGATTGATATTTTTGGTTCTATACCAATAGTAATCAATCTTAGGAAGAAAGTAGGCCATATCCAAAGTGGTAAGGCCACCATTGTAGCAGGTATATTGATGGTAACCTTTCTTTTGGTAGGAAAATCAATTTTAAGTCTATTTGGAATAGGCGTGGAGGATTTTGCCATTGCCGGAGCATTGATCATCTTTGCCATAGGGGCAGAGATGATCCTTGGCATTGAAATATTTAAAACCGATCCTGAAGCAAGTTCTACCAGTACCTCTATAGTACCCATAGCCTTTCCTTTAATAGCAGGTGCTGGTACCCTGACCACAATCCTAACACTTAAGGCAGAATATGGGCAGGCAAATATTGCTATAGGAATTGTCTTAAACCTGATCATCATTTATGTGGTATTGAAAAGCACCCATTTCCTGGAACAAAAACTAGGGAAGACAGGCTTGGATATTTTACGGAGAATATTTGGCATCATTTTGCTTTCAATTGCCATAAAGATATTCAAGACAAACGTTTTTCCTGCGTAGAATTAAACCCAACATGTGCAATAGACCATCTATCACCTGAAATCGCTTCAGAAGTCATCCGCTTTATTGCAGTTTTCGACCTTACTTGCCTGTTAAGAAGTTTCACCATATCGGGGTATTGCTAAATTCTCTAAACCACCTGATTATCTTGCAATTGCGAATTCTACTGCCTATTCTGGGTTTAAACACAGATTAGATAGAAATAAAAAAATGAAAATATTTTCAAAATAATGGGCAAACCTTTTTGATTTACTCAAATTTTATTTACTTTTGTCCTCCCAATAGGGAATAAACGGGGTGTAGCGTAGCCCGGTCATCGCGCCTCGTTTGGGACGAGGAGGTCGCAAGTTCGAATCTTGCCACCCCGACAAAGCCAGTTCATTGCGAACTGGCTTTTGTTTTTTCCAGCCTTTTTTTTTTTAAAATCTCCTAATTCTTCTTGCTGTTATAAATACTAATCTGAAGGTTTAGTCCTTCGCTTGATAAAAAGTGAAAGGTTAAATCGTGAAAATTTTGCCTCTCCACATCTCTTCCGGTCACAAAATTTTTATAGAATCCTCTTCAAAATAGCTATCCTTAACTAAACAAGATTGACTACTCAACCACCACTAACTTGCCCTGTTATAAAACGCTCGGATTTCATATTCAACTCTTCCAATATAATGAATCCTCATCTCCTTCACCGATAAAGCAATCGAGCTCTTTAAATTGGTATCATTGAGATGCTTTATGCGAAATAATGATAGCTCTTTCGGGATTTTCCGTGACCAGAATAATCCTGAATTCAAAAGGCTCTTCGGAACTGTTTTCCTGAATCATTAATTCCAGCTTGTCTAGTCCAACACGGCCAATAACAAACCCTTTATAAGCCTTAAAGCTTCCAGTCTTCCCACACCTTCGAGTTCTAAAAGCACATTGTCATTTTTTTTTGAAGGGAATAAATATCACCAATGATTTAACATCACTGATTACATTTTCTATTATGGCTATTTCCCATTCAGCCGTGGAAAAATCAGTTTCTTGTATCCCACCTTCCGCTTCCATCTTTACGCGATCAATTGAAGGAGAAATATTAGGTCTCTCATGTTTATCGGTACAAGAAAATAAACAGCTGATGCTGACTAAGAAAAATAACCGGTATTTCTCTTTTCCACTTGGGTGAAATCAATTTTTAGACAATTCACATTTTAATAGGATGTGTTTGTCACTTTTTAAATTAGTATTATTTCCATGCCTTTTCACAAAAAATAACATTATTTAACAAATTAGTTTTATGTTTTTAGTTGAATTATTACTATACTTGTAGTAGTATGATAGTCAATAGTATAGAACAGTATTTCAGTGTTTGTCGATTTTCAATTGAATGGCACTACTTGAAAGAATGAATTCTTGATTTGTTTAAAAAGATAACTATACGAAGAAGAAAAGTGAAGGGGCATATACTATTTGAATTTGAAGCTCAGGAGTAATAATTAAAAAGGTCGATTAAGCGTTGCAAAAAATTAAATTCGCTCAACTTCAACTTTTTTAATTGGATTCATAAATAGCGCATTCAATCCTGAGCCTGTCTTCTGACGCTACCAATTCAACTTGTAAAGGTGAGCTGATAGTGATAAATGGAGTGATCGTTTTTAGTCAAAGAAATTATTGTTAAAACATAAAACTGAAAAAAAATGAAATTGCTCATTTCATACCTTCTTCTGGCCTTCATCACTTTTGCCTCCCATGCCCAATCCAAACTTTCTATTCGGGGAGTGGTGAAAGATACCACGAATATCCCGCTCGATTATACCTCTGTACTACTTCTTAGCCCAAAAGACTCGGCCTTGGTGGCATACACCCTGACCAATAAAGACGGAGAGTACCAATTCAAAAACGTAGACAAACAACCGCTGCTCATCAAAGCAACTTATATGGGCTACCTTCCCGTACAAAAGGAACTGGTTCTCCCTGAAACAGGTGACTTGGAAGTCGATGAGATTCAGTTGATGCCAATCTTACAGGAACTCTATGAGGTAGTAGTGAAAGCCGCCAAAGCGCCGTTGATGATGCGGGGAGACACGCTTGAGTATGATGCAAGCAAATTCAAAGTGCCCCCTGGAGCGACCCTGGAAGAATTGCTCCGCAAGCTGCCTGGGATACAAATCGACAAGGATGGAAATATAGTTGCACAGGGGGAACAAGTACAGAAAGTAACAGTGGATGGAAGGCGCTTTTTTGGAGGTAATACAAAAATGGCCACGCAAAACTTAAATGCAGAGTCAGTAAGCAAGCTTCAGTTATTCGATGACAAGTCAGAACAGTCCAAGTTAACAGGCGTGGAAGATGGAGTGAAGGAAAAAACCTTAAACGTTGAGCTGAAGGAGGAAGCCAAAAAAGGAGGTTTTGGTAAGCTTTCTGCAGCACTGGGCACAGACGGAAGATGGTCTGCAAATGCCTCCTTCAATAAATTTGACAAAGTAAACCAATTTTCGGTGATCGGCTACGGCAATAATGTCAACCAATCCGGTCTGAGCTGGGACGACATACAGGAGTTTAAAGGGAGCGGTGCTTTCCAATTTGGCGATACTGGGGACTTTGGTTTTAATGGTAGGGGTGGGTCGAATTATATTTCGTTTTCAGGTGGAGACAATGAAGAGTCTTTCGAAATCCCCTTCAATAACCTCAACTCTGGCTACTCAAACAACCAAGCCATTGGCGTCAATTATAACTACCTGAAGGATAAGAAGGATTTTAATAGCAACTACTTCTATAGCCGCAGTGATCAGGCGCTAGAGAGTTTCAATAGCAGGACCAATTTCTTGCAGGACAATACCTCCTTCACTTCCACAGACCAAAGCAATCAAAATAACATGGCAGGTCACCATCGGGTAAACCTTCGTTTTCAAAACGAATTAGACAGTGCCAACACCATCACCATTAACGCAAAAGGAAGGCTAAGTTCACTTACTACCTACTTGGCCAGCCATCAAGAGCTGATTCGCAGTAGCACGGAGCAAAGCCAAATGGATAGGAACAACCAATCGGATAAATGGTCAGGGGCCTTTCAGGGCACAGCAATTTATAGGCATAAATTCAAAAAAAACGGACGAAATTTTGCTGCCAGTATCAGTGATACGTATAGTAAGGCAGACCAAAATGGCATACAAAAATCCGTCGTAGATCTCATGAACTCAACAGACCCAAACACCTATTTCCGAAACTTGGATCAATTGAACCAGGCACTGAATGGCTCTAACCTTATCAAGTCAAGCCTACTCTTTGTCGAACCAATCAAAAAAATATTTTTCTGGGAGACTTTCTACAATTTCAGCCAGTCACAGAGCGAAACAGACCGACAAGTATACGATGTGGAATCGAGCGACACCCAAGAGCTAAATCCGGACCTCAGTCGACTTTTTGAAAATACAATTACCTACAACAGATTTGGTTCTAGCATCCGATATGCCAACAAAGGCAATAACTTAAGCGTGGGTTTAGCTGCCTCCAACTATCGATTAAATGGACAATTTTCAGTCGTAAAAGGTAGTGAGATATTAGGCCGAGTGAACAAGAACTACCTCAATTTCACCCCTAATGTGACTTACTCGAAAACAATGAAAGGGAACAAGCGTATCAACGCAGGCTATACCATGGGCGTCAATCCCCCAAATATCACCGACCTACAGCCATACAAGGACATATCTAATCCATTGTATATACGGGAAGGAAATCCTGATTTAGAGCCTGAAGTATCCCATACTTTCAATACAGGATATAGCATGTATGATCCTGCCACGTTTATAAATTTGAGGATTTCATTCAATTCAACATTCTATCAGAATCAAGTAGTTCAAAATCAAACCATAGACCCAGGAACCTTTGTCACTACCTACAAGGCAGGAAATGTTTCAGGGGGGCAGCGTTATAACCCATATCTAGGTTTTGGTTTTCCCATCGTAAAAACCAAGGCTTCCGCCTACTTATCTGCAAATCCCTCCTATTCTAAAAGCCTCTCCCTCATCAACTCAATCGAGACAGAGACCAATACTTTTAGCAATAACTTTGGGGTAAATTTAAATCTGACACCTTTAGAATGGCTCAGCCTGTATACCGGGTCATCCTTCCGACTTAGCAAAACCAAATACGAACAAAATCCTTCCCAAAACCAGGACATAATAAATTGGAGCGCTTATAGTAATATGAACATAAAATTTCCCAAAGATTTTTACCTAGATGTAAAATTCAACTACAACCGATATGAAAACGAAAGTTTTGGATTTGATCAGGAAGTACCTATCCTCAATGCATTCGCCTATAAACTACTCGGCAAGGCTAAAAAATGGGAAGTCAGGCTATCCGCATACGACATCTTCAAGCAAAATCAAACCATCAGCCAGTTTGCAGGCCAAAACTACGTTTCCACTGGAAGGATTGAAACGCTATCAAGGTATTTCCTACTCGGACTGACTTATAATATGCGGGGAGTAGAAGTGAAAAAATATAGATAAGTAAGTTGTAAAGTGGGGAAGTGCTACAGTCACAAAATCACCAAGAGGCAAGTTTCTTAACTGGTAAATTACTTTCTTCCCCCGCTTAACCGTTTGGGCATAACCAATAAGCGTAATGATATAATTTATATCTGCATTTTAAGAAACAAACCACCTAGTTTCCCAGTAAAAAAAATTGATTTCTCATAATTTATCATGGCATATGTAGTTAACTAGACAGGTTTCAATGTTGGTATATTTTGCAAATCAATTCCACCTATTCTGATTCAGCCAATTCTTAAATCATTAAAACAATGAAATTAAAATACCTAAAGATCCTTATTCTATTATTAATTTCCACAGGAGTAAGAGCCCAAAATATGGTGGGTGAGGTAGAATACCGATACCGCATATTCTATGATAAAATCTATTCCAACCTCCCTCACATTACCGCGCAGGAAAAGGATAGAATCCTACTCTCCTGGAGTAATCCTGATGGCTACAGCACTCGGATGAAACTTCAGTTTTGGCCAGAAAAAAGTGTTTATACTTTCGGAGAACCCTATCAAGTCCAAAGCTACTCTTGGCAAGTAAATGACTATCTCATTGAAAACAATTTAGAAGACCAGACCTATCTGAAATACATGGACCAAATGGGCAAAACTTACATCGTCCGTGACAGCCTAAATGCTCCAAAATGGAGAGTAATGAACGAAATACGGGATATTCTGGGACACATGTGTATGAAAGCTGTGTCTGAAGACAGCATTAAAGGCCAAAAGATCACTGCTTGGTTCGCCTCAGATATTCCTGTCCCAACAGGTCCAGAGGAGCAATTCGGGCTTCCAGGTTTGATTTTGGCTTATGACATCAACGACGGCATGCTCATCGTGGAAGCCGAGAAAATCACTTTTGGAGAACCGGAAGAAATCATCACCCTGCCAAAAAAAATGAAAGGGAGAGAAGTATCTGGCACTAAATATCAAGACATGGTCCGAGAGTTTATCCAATCTTCCATCAAAAGCAAGCGAGCTTGGATGTGGACAATAAGATATTGAGAAGGCTGTAGAAATTTCAAAGTCGGAAAGTAAGGAGGTTAATTATCTGCTTCTTTCAAGGAGCATAATTATATCAACAGGAGAATGGATTTGGTCGGTTAAAAGCCACTGGGATTGTCTATACCAGACTTCAGTACTGGTATAGACAATCCTGGAGCGATCCGCTCTTCCTTTTTTTTCTTACAAGGAAACATGTACTTATTTTTTTTACACATCGGTAAAGTGGATTAACAAGGAATTGGCCTAATCATTCAAAATTTTACCTTCAGGTACTTTTTACACACTCCGCTAAGGCTTATCCGCCACCTGACTTTGATTTGGCATTCCAATTGATTGCAAGTCTTAAAACTTTTAAGAAATAGATATGAAAATCAAGTTGATTCAGGAGTTTAAAGAATTTGCCGTAAAGGGAAATATGATTGACATCGCAATAGGTGTAATTATAGGTGCGGCTTTCAACAAAGTAGTTGATGTTTTGGTAAAGGAAATTTTTTTGCCGCCTCTATCTTTTTTGACCAATGGAATAAATTGGGAGAACAAAAAAATAGTCCTGAGGGAGGAAGTGATACTAGATGGTGTCACCCATCCTGAAGAAATTTCAATTGGGTATGGGAATCTAGTGGAAGCAAGCGTAGATTTTTTGATCATTGGACTGACCGTTTTTTTCATCGTAAAGCTAATGAACTCCATACAAAAGAAAGCAGAAGACCCTCAAAACAACACCGTAATCACACCTAAGAACATTGAACTACTAAGCAGAATGACAGCATTGATGGAAAGGCAAGTAGAACTCCTGGAAGGGAAAAGCACTAAAAATTCTAAATAGTAAAGCTGGTATACCTCTAAGTAGCCCAATCCCACTACCTAAGCTTTGGGAGATAAATGCCTTTAGAAATGCGGGCAAAACTAGATAATTTGACGCTTTTGAGATTTTGGATACCACATCTTTAACAATTGGCATTGCCCGCACAAATTTATAAAGCACCTGTTAAAACCAATATTACTATCCATTTTGTGGTATAAACTAGGCCAATTTCGAAAGGTTATTAATAAATTTTAAGAAAGAAAAACGACTCTATTAAATAAATTATTAACTGATTAAATATATTTTTTATATATTATAGAGCTGATTAAAACAATTTTATAAAGATTAAATAGTATTTTACGTTTATAGTGATTTTGGCACAAATCTTGAGAAATACTAGTTAAATGATTTTCTCATTTAACCAACTATTAAAATGAAAAATGAAAATAATTTTCAGTTAAGAGGAACGGATTTAATTTCGCGTAAGGTAAAAACAGCGAGAGATGAGTCTGTAGGTTCCATCAAAGACATCGTTCTTAACACCACCACGTCTCAGGTAGATTATGTTGTGTTGAAAGTAGACGAAGGATTTTTGAATCTTGGTTCAAAACTTCTTGCGCTACCTTTTGAATCCTTTGGTTTCAATCCTTCCTATGATGATGCCATATTTGTGAGAGAGACCAAAGAAACATTGGAAAATGCTCCAGGTTTCGATAGTGACAATTGGCCGACTGGTCCACAAGGGGAGTTCCTACACACCATGCGTACCTATTATAGTCAAGAAGATCGTAGTCTAAACGGACGATATGACTTTGAAAACAGAACCATTTTCAATCAACAGGATACTTTAGATGTAAGTGCAGATAGAATTAAAGAAAAGAATTCCGGTAGCGGTTTTTTAGAAAAAGACCGAAGAGGTGACAGGCAATCTCACGCCAGAAGAGGAGGGGATCCCATAATATAAATTTAAATTAAGTTTCGGAAAGCTAATCCATTTAATGGGTTAGCTTTTTTTTCTATACAGAATAGGTTGCCTTGTTTTTTAGTGGGGCATAAAGAGCTAACCATCTCAAGTAGATGACTAAGATCATATTGTAGGAATATTATCCTTTGTAAATTTACAGGACTATAAGTAAATCAATTTATGAATACAGGTCTTGTACTTTCTGGCGGTGGAATGAGAGGTGTTGCACACATAGGAGTGATAAAAGCACTGGAAGAATATGGAATCTATCCTACTCACATTTCTGGTGCCAGCGCAGGAGCTGTTGTAGGGGCACTTTATGCCGGCGGTGTTGCTTGGCCCGAAATGTTGAATTTCTTCAAAACCATTCCAATTTTTCATACCAATAGATATGCGCTCAGTAAACCTGGATTTATAGATAGTGAAAAATTTTATGATAATTTCAAGGCTTTTTTTCCTGAGGACGACTTCAGTGTTTTAAAAAAACCGCTTTATATAACTGCCACTGATATCATTAAAGGAACCCTTAAAATTTTTCACAAAGGACAACTCATCAGACCAATACTCGCCTCAGCATCCGTTCCAGGGATGTTCACTCCTATAAAAATTAAGGCTAGCTACTATGTGGATGGCGGGGTTTTGAACAATTTTCCAACTGAACCACTTCAAAAAGATTGCGAAAAAATTATAGGTGTATATGTAAATCCATTAAAAAAAATTAAAATTGGCGACTTGAAACATGCATATACTGTAGCTGAGAGGGCATACAGAATAAAATCTGCCTCAGAATCCATCATAAAATTCGCAGCATGTGATTTAGTAATATCGCCTTCAGGTTTGTCTGGATACAAAACGTTTGACATGAATGGAATAGATGAAATCTTTGAGTTGGGCTACTCAGCTGCTAAAAAAATTCTGGAAGAACAGAAGTAATCCTTTTAAGTTGCCCCATTAGGTTGGACCTCAACCATCTTTATTATAATTAATCCTGATCTATATCATACCTAAGTACATTTGGCAATTATATATTTGTCAAAACAGTACATGAACACCACAACCTTACCCTATATTGGTGAAAAATCTTGGCTAAGCTACTTAGTGGTATTTTTAGCCTACCTAATGTTTGGCTTAGCCTTGCAATGGGCAATTTATGCCTTGTTAAAAGTAGGCCATACAAGAAGGCCGACGGTTTTAAAAGCCCAGCTGCTGGAGTACCTTAAAAAGCCTACCAAGTTTTTAGTCCCGATAATCCTTATTATCATCTATACCAACTTTTTAGAATTGACTGTTATTTGGTATAGGCTTATTGAGGCCATAATCCTTATTAACTGTATGTGGCTCCTAATTGAATTTCTTCGATGGTTAGAAAAAGATATAAAACATAAATTTGAGAAAGCTGACAACCAAAATTCGAAAGACCGAAAAATACTTACCCAAATCCGGTTTATCAAAAACATGGCCTTTATCATCATCCTCACACATGCCATCACCCTTATTCTATGGAATATCCCAACAACCAAAAGAATAGGTCAGTCAATACTCACTTCTTCAGGTGTTATAGGGGTTAATACAGGGCATTCAGTCCAAAAGCCGGAGGTCAATATATTGGTAACAGAAATGAATGAACCGGCCTTGAAACCTCGGGTTTCTGTTAGCTTAAAGACTGCAATGGATAAATGAAATATAATATGTATTTTGGAGGAGCAATCGATCGGTTTTACGAAAGGAAACATCCTGATCACTCCCGAAACCCTATAATTGGTTTCTCAATTATTTTCAAACCTTTAAAATTATGAGGAATATAATACTTGCAATAACCTGTATAGAATGGCAGAGGAATTAAAAGACAACGAACTCTTTAAAGGCATTTTTGAATCCTCAGTAGAAGGAATATTGGTCGTAGACCACCAGGGCAATATAATCAGAGCAAACCCTTCGGTGGAGAAAATGTTTGGTTACCAACCTGGGGAATTGATTAGGAGAAAAGTAGAAGACCTTATTCCGGATAATTTTAAAAAAAACCACCAAAACCATAGAATAAAATTTGCCAAGAAACCTAAAAGTAGGGCTATGGGCAAAGGAATTGACTTATGGGGTCTTAGAAAGGATAACAGCCAATTCCCATTGGAAATAAGCCTTAGTCCAACAAAAATAAAGGAGAAAAAAGTAGTCATCGCTTTTATAATAGACATCACTACCCGCTTTTCAGCATTAAAGGAGGCTGCCATCAATTTGGAAAGGATGGATGAAGCCCAAAGTTTGGCCCATGTCGGTAGCTATGTTTGGAATCTGCAGACCAATGAAAGAAATTGGTCTGATGAATACTATAAAATATGTGGCCTCCTTCCAGGAGACGGACGACTTACCGCTGAAACTGCCAGTCAATTTATCCATCCTGATGACAGGGAAAGCACTTTAGCGGCCATTGATTTCGCCATTAAAAACAATACACCCTATTCTACAAACACAAGATTTGTTAGAACCGATGGTACGGTAAGGTATATAATGGCCAAGGGAAAGGCCTCCTATGACAGCGATGGCAATCCCTTAGAATGGTTCGGTACCATACAGGACATAACAGCCGAGAGAACCATTGAGAACAATCTTTATATTAGAAACCGCGCTCTAGCCGTAACCTCAAGTGGCATTGTTATTTGCGATGCCCAGCAAGCAGATTACCCCATTATCTATGGCAATGAGGCCTTTTCAAAGACCACAGGCTACAATTACGAAGATTTTATCGGTAAAAACTGTCGGTTTTTACAAGGTCAAGACAAAAACCAGAAAGAGATTAAGATCATGGCCACTGCAGTAAAACAGGGCAAAAGTTGCCGTGTAATATTGCGCAATTATCGAAAAGATGCTTCTTTGTTTTGGAACGAGATTGCCATCACGCCCATATACAACAACAATAACGTTTTGACCCATTTTGTAGGTGTACAGAATGATGTAACGGCACGTAAGGTTGAAGAATATTTCAAAATTGGTCAATCTCATGTGATGGACATGATCATCCAGCATGAACCATTAAAACACATTACAGATAAAATTGTAGAAACAATAGAAACGGCTATTCCCAATTGCATCGGTTCTATTTTATTGCTGAACAAAGAAAAGGGATCCTTGCATAAATTGACCGTAACCAATCTTCCACCTGAATTCACCGATGCAATTGAAGGGATTACTATTGGTGCTAAAAAGGGTTCTTGTGGCACTGCTGCATTTTTAAAGGAGGAGGTGATTGTTACCGAGATTACAAGCGACCCCCTGTGGGAGCATTACAGAGAGCTAGCTTTGACAAATAACCTCAAAGCATGCTGGTCTTTCCCTATATTTTCTTCAAACAAGGAGCTACTGGGAACCTTTGCAGTTTACTTCAATACCGAAAGGAAGCCACTTGCCGTTGAAAAGGAAATAATATTCAATATAACCCAAGCAACAAGTGTGGCCATTGAACAACACAATGTAAGAACGGCTTTATATAAGAGTAGAGAAGAACTGGCTGCCTATGCAGAAGTACTAGAAAACAGGGTATCTGAACGCACTACCGAGTTAAAGGATATCGTCCAAAAATTGGTGGAATCAAATTTAAGCCTTGAAGACCAAATACAGGATACTAAAGCCGCCGAAAATAGGGCCCTCAGCAGCCAGGAATTATTGGGGAATATTTCTAAAAATTTTCCCAAGGGCTTTGTCGCCGTTGTTAATTCAAAACATGAATTGATATTTTTAGGAGGCGAAGAATTGGGCGAATTGGGATTTAAAGACATATTGGACACTACTATCACAATAAGTGAAGTCAAGGGTGTACCAGAAGAGGTAAAGAAAAAGGTAACCACAAATGTTCAGAAAACATTTGCAGGACAACACTGTTCGTTTGAAATAAATTTTCAAAGTAGATCCTATTTGGTCAATACCACACCTTTATTTGATAAGGACAAAAATATAGTCCAGGTCTTGTTGGTACACAATAATATCACTGATCAAAAAAAGATAGAAATTGAGATTCGAAATACCCTACGGAAAGAAAAAGAGCTCAATGAACTGAGATCTCGCTTTATCTCAATGGCCTCTCACGAATTTAGAACTCCTTTGAGCGTTATTCTTTCTGCTACCAACCTGATAGAACGGCAGAATGAGCCAGGCAAAGAGGATAAGCGGATAAAATATGTAGGCAGCATAAAATCGAGTATAAAAAACCTAGTGGCCATACTCAATGATTTCCTTTCACTTAGCAAGCTGGAAGAAGGAAAAGTGGTGGCTGAGCCAATTTTATTCGAATTTATAGAATTCTCAAAATCATTGGTCGAAGAAATTCAGGGAATCAAAAAGAAAGGTCAGGAAATCAATTTAGTATCGAATCAGACGAGTATTGAAGTAGGCCTTGATCCCAAATTGACACGACATATTTTACACAATTTATTGTCGAATGCCATTAAATATTCCGAAGAAAACACGACGATTTCCTATAAGATTGAGTGTAACGATGAAAATCTATTGTTAACCTTTACTGATCAAGGCATTGGCATACCAGAAGAGGAGGTAAATCAATTGTTTCAACGCTTTTTTCGTGCCAGGAATGTTACAAATATCCAAGGAACAGGCCTTGGTTTGAATATCGTAAAACAGTATACTGAATTGATGGGGGGGAACGTAAGGTTTGAGAGTAAACTTAATGTAGGAACCACTTTTACCGTTGAACTACCTTTAAATTTAATGAAAAATGAAAAAAATACTGCTAATTGAAGACAATCGGGAAGTTCTCGAAATGACCGCAGAAATTCTTGAACTTGAGAACTATGAGGTATCCACTGCTGAAAATGGGAAAATTGGCATTGAAAAAGCCCAGCAATTCAAACCAGACCTTATTTTATGTGATATAATGATGCCCATAATCGATGGCTATGGCGTATTTCAGCACTTAAGCAAAGACCCTACAACGGCAAGTATCCCTTTTATTTTCTTAACAGCAAGATCGGAGAAATCGGATTTACGTAAAGGTATGACAATGGGAGCCGATGATTACCTGACCAAACCTTTTGAAGCACACGAATTGCTAGAAGCAATTGAAGTTCGACTAAACAAAAACATGTTCTTGCGGAAAGTATTTGCCAGAAACGTTGAAGGAATCAATGCATTTATCAAAGAAGCCACAAAGTATCAAAATCTAAAAGAGCTTTCTGAAGACAGAAATCTCACTAAATTGAATCCCAAAGAAGTGATTTTCTCGGAGGGAAGCACCGCCCACAATCTGTATTTCATTCAACACGGAGAGGTTAAAACCTTCAAGCACAACGAAAATGGAAAGGAATATGTTACAGGCATGTTCAGCCGTGGCGATTTTATCGGACAGCTTTCAATATTGGGAACTTCGGGACGCTATACCGAAACAGCCATTGCACTCAACAAAGTTGAAATTTGCAGTATTCCCAAAGAAGACTTTACCCAATTACTCTTCAACAATAAGGATGTTTCGAACAAGTTCATCAGTATGATTTCGAATAATGTTCTTCATATTCAGGATCAATTAATGAGCATGGCATTCGATTCGGTGCGAAAAAGGGCTGCTACTATACTCTTGGAATTATTTGAAAAAGGGCTTATCAAAGACACTAAAGAGGATGGGCTTAGTGTGTCCAGGGAAGATTTTGCAGGTCTTATTGGTACAGCAACAGAAACGGCTATTCGGGTACTTTCTAATTTCAAAGAGGAAGGTTTGATTCAATTGGGTGAATCCCGCAGAGTAATCATTTGTGATAAAAAACAATTGCAACAGGTGGCCAACTTTGGTTAAAAAATTGGCTAGGTCCTACAATACTTTAGCCAATCCCAACGATCAAACATCAATTAAAGCATTCATACACAGGTCCTCACCATTGCCGCAATGCCATTGTCCCTACCAAAAAGCCAATTCCATTTTTTACAAAATGTTTAAGGTTGCCAATAAAATTATTAACAACATGATCTAAATCAGATAAATTAAAAGCGTGTAAATGTAAATTAGCATATAGAGAATGTCCCAACCATAAAAATGCAATCTCTAAAAAGTAATTCACATGCACGACCCAGAAACAGAACACAAACAGGTTCTTATTAAATCATTTGATCAAATAAAAGAGCTTGAAAAGGTTTTAAAAGCGATTCATGAAATTGATTCCGATAAAATAGCACTTTCAATTATCGGTAATCTAGGGGATACCAATGTAAATAACCCAAAGCAATTGACTGAAGAAAAAAAGCAATTACAAACCTTTTTTGAGGAATTCTTGGGTAATGATATCAATTTTGACACCTTTTATAACCCAGAGATAGGCTACCTGTTTGTAGTCGGTTTTTTAGTGCTCACATTTCTTAATCCAGTAGGAGGACGAACAATTGGCGCATTGTCTGGTGGTCCTTATGGGATATTAAGAGGATTGGGGCTAAGTGAGTCCGAAGCCAATCTAAGTGTCAAAAAACTTAGCATTGGTATTTATTTACTATTGGCCAGAGGGGAAAGAGGGGAGATCAGCAAATTAGAGAATATTATAACAAACTTAGAAAAGTCGCATCCTTCAAAATAATTGGAAATAGCTATTTTATTACGCCTAAAAGCCAGCATAACTAAATAAACCCACCACCGAAATAAAAGTCAAAACCAGTAGGGGAATGCCTTACTGGTTTTGACTTTTAATATATGGTAGCACTTATCGGTACAATAGTAATCAGTTGTTTTCTATTATTATTTTTAGCGCCTTCTCTTCTTCCCCGTTTAAAAAGACCTTATAAGCATGTTCTAAATCGGAAAGTGGAAAACGATGAGTAATCAATTTTTTCAAATCCAATCGATTGATAGACACTGCTTTTAAAAGCATAGGTGTTGTGTTTGTGTTTACTAGTCCAGTAGTAATCGTGAGGTTTTTTATCCATAGCTTTTGGATATTAAAATCAACTTTTTCCCCATGAACACCTACGTTGGCAATATGTCCACCAGGTTTAACAATTTCCTGACAAATATTCCATGTCGCTGGAATGCCTACTGCTTCGATAGCAACATCAACACCCGCTTCTCCAACAATGGCCACCACCTTAGCTGCTACATTTTCCGTTCCGGAGTTTATGGTATGTGTTGCTCCCAATTCTTTTGCCAATGAAAGTCTATTGTCATCCAAATCAATCATGATTATTTTTGATGGAGAATAAAACTGGGCTGTCAATAGTACAGACATTCCTACAGGTCCAGCACCAACTATGGCAACTTCATCTCCTGGTTTTACATTTCCGTATTGCACCCCTATCTCATGACCTGTAGGCAAAATATCACTTAAGAGTACAGCCACCTCATCATCAATAGTTTCAGGTATGCGATGAAGGCTATTGTCAGCATATGGGATCCTTACGTATTCCGCCTGGACACCATCGATCATATAACCTAAAATCCAGCCACCATCCTTACAATGCGCATACATTTGTTTCTTACAATATTCACAGGAGCCACAAGAAGTAATACAGGAAATTAAAACCTTGTCACCAACTTTAAATTGAGTAACACCACTCCCAATTTCCTCGATGATTCCCACACCTTCATGACCAAGAATACGCCCACGCTCAATCTCTGGATTTTTGCCTTTATAAATCCCTAAGTCAGTTCCACAGATGGTTGTCTTTAGCACTTTAACCATTACATCTGTGGGTTTTTGAATCGTAGGTTTTGGTCTTTCCTCTAAGGCTATGTTATGATCACCATAATAAACCAATGCTTTCATTTTGAGTAATTTTAGGTTTAAAATAAATTCCCTTTAATAGGAAATAGAGCTTAAGGTCAATAGAATAAGAGAAAAAAGCAGCGAAATCATGGCTTAGGTATTTTTAATTGAACAAATCGATAGTGCCAATCAATGCATTCACCCTTGCCATGGCAAACAAGAAACAGAAATAACCAACCAACCATTTTTTTCTTGTTCTTTCGCTGCCTTTAAAAGTCAAATACTCCTACTCCCAATTATTTATTGAAAGCTTTATTAATCTTTTTAAGATCGAAGCCCAAGAATATTCGGAAGACACCTGCTGTAATGAAGGCAAAGGCTGTCATGTATACAATGCTCAATCCAGCGAATATAGGATTTGCCAATAGTAGAAATGAAAACAGCAAGGTTATGATACTCAAAAACAAAAGCCAGCCCCATTGAGAAATATTGTTGGATTTCAATTGAAAAGATATGCCTATAGACATTACACTTTGAAACATTAACCAAAAACCAATATACAGTGGTAAAATAGCCATCGTCATCAATGGATGTGACAATAACAATATACCAATAGCAAGGTCTAAAATACCCCCTGCCAAATGCCAGCCCCAGACTGTATCTTCTTTTCTATTGGATATTGAAAAAGCGACTTGAAATATCCCTGAGACAAAAATGAAAATACTAAAAATAATACTCAAGGATATGTAGCTTTCCACTGGCGTTTTCATCACCCAAAAACCAGCAACGAGATACAGAATACCTAATAAGATTGAAAGCCACCAGTTCTTTACGGCGCTATGAGCAGAATCTAAAATTGAAGTTGTCATTTTCTTCGTGTTTTTTATAAATGTCTTTTTTGAGGTCATAATTAAATGATCCATTCTCAAAAGTATACGCTAGTTGATTGGCTTACCATGATTTGGATCAGCCTGATAAAAAATATTTAAGTACCTTTTTTCTAAGTAATTCAGCTCAGGCGAAAAGGCTAAATGAAAGCAGCTCTTTTCTCTTGGACAGGACTGGTTGCTTAGATTGAGAAAAATACTTATTCCATACCATACCGACGCATTTCGGCTACCTGGAGAGCCAAATAATTGATCTAGAATTCTTTACCCGAAGCTATATTTTTTTGAAGCTGATCTAAGTCATGGTATTCTATTTCCTGTTTCTGCATTTTTAGGTCTCTTTAAACCTAAAGGAAATAACATGGACAGTAAAAAGTATTACGAAAGCAAATCAGGATTTAATGTATTCGTTGCCAGTACATTTTCAGATTTAAAGCAGTATAAACAGCAAAATGAACAAGCATTGTTCAACAATTTATTGTTGAAGGACTTATACCAGGTAAAACGTTATATCGCCCAGAGAATGGTTACTGCATTGTCCAAAGGGAATTTACCAAAAGGAAAGTATAAAATTGATGATTTTATTGATCAGCTATTTATTGAAATCTATGACAATTTTAGTGAGGTACATAACGAAGAGAACCTGCATCCATGGATATTTATGAAAGCCGATAAGTTATTGGAGGAAACGCTCGTAAATGAAGAATTTAACGAGTATTTTTTTAAAAACATTGATGACTATTCCCGTCCAGAGTGGGATGAGATGGAAGAAAAATTTAGTGTTGATGCTGGGGGTGATTTGGTAATGATTGATGAGTTAAACGACATTTCATACCCCAAAAACGACTATGTTTTGAACCATGTTTTTATAGAAGACGACAAAAAAGAATTAATGGATCAGCTCGATAAAGATTTGGGCAAAGAGAGAATTAAAAGGCACACTGATATGGTATTGCATTATTTGCCATTGCGCATGCGAACTGTATTTGAATTGGCTACCGAATATCAATTTTCGATGAGTGAAATCGCCATCATTCGCAACCAAAGCCAGGACGAGGTAAAGCAGCTTTTGGAAAATGCGCGCCAGAGTCTCGAAACCAGTCTTCTCAAAAGGTTCGAAGTAGGGCAATAAGTGTTTGTTCAACAAATATTTACATTTTGATTTTGGCTTTTTTCTATTCAACCTTAAATTAAAAATGATTCAATTATGCAAGTCTCCATTTATAAAATAGAACAGCAAACGGCAGAAAGCATCGATAATTTTATGGATTATTATTATAATCTGCGTATGCCTTTTCTTGCCAGTGACCTTTTGTACAAAGGTTTATCACCTCAACAAATTCATGATGCCGTAGTAAAGGCAATGAATGTGGCGAAGACTTCAAAAATGAATATCCGTGAACATTTTAAACCTGTTTTTAGCAGTATCAACAAGGAGGTCATTAGCGATTGTAAACTGTCTCGTTTAGGGTATGGGCTCGTGCTGATGAATGCAGAAACCAACCTTTCGGTAGTCGGTGAGTGGCAACGTATAGTATTGGAAAAATTTCTGAATACTACTTCTGAACACAACTGAAAAGTCTCCAGACCTGATGCGTTTTACGGAGGTAAAAGACCCAGTTAAATAGGGCCACTTTTCGCGGAATTTCTTTTACTGCCTTGATTGGTTTCACCATTTAAAATTCAATTAAGAACCTGTTGCAAGCAAACCTTTTAGTGAAAAAATCAGCGCTGTTTAATCCGAGTCCCATGAAACAGGAACAGGAGTACTTTTGAAAGCATATATCTGAGTTTCCCCAGGTTTTACATTGTCATTTTGATGAAGTGCTGGAGGTAGGTCTTTTGGTTCTGCTTTTTGATCTTTTGCTTACCTTGAGGCGGTAGTTGTAATCAAAATCCATACAAGTAACTTTTTCTATTTATTGTTCATTTACAATTTTATAATGAATAGACTTTCAACCCGAAATTGACAATCTATTACGAGGTGAAATCGCTTCAAAATTACATCAATAACCAACTTCAAACAATTAAAAAACCCAAACAGGATTTATTCTGATTGGGTTTTTTAATTGAGTTATTCAATACGTTTAAAAACTTACTTTACTTCAAATGTGAGCGTAACATCCATGCGGTTTTCTCATGCTGCTCCATCAATCCAGTAATATAGTCGCTAATGCCGTTGGCCTGCCATTTATCAGCTATAGGCTTTATTTCTTCTCTAAGAAATATAATGATGCTCTCATGGTCTTCCAATAATTCTGCGTATATACTTTGGCTGTCATTACCACCTTTTGTTTTTTCGGTAAGATGAGTCAATTGGGAATAGTCCTTTAACGTTGCAGGCACATAATGACCTACTGCGCGTATTTTCTCCGCTACAGTATCAACAACTTCTTGTTGCTCCTCGTACAACGTTTCAAGATAAAGGTGTACTCCATGAAAATCTGGACCTTCAATGTTCCAGTGGAAATTTAGCGTTTTTGAATAAAGAACGAATTCGTCAGCCAAAATTTTTGACAATTGGTAGGCGATAGCTTGTCTGTTCTCTTCGGAAATTCCTATGTTTGGCGCTTTCATATTTTGAGGTTTTACAATTAATAATTACATAAAGATATCGTGATTCAAAATCGATTGTACTGATATAGATCATGTAGCTACTTTTTATTATGCATTAATTATTAAGGCTTTTTGACTGAAAAAGAGAAGATCAATAAAAAAGCACACCTTGGATCTATCAATACGCTAAATGTTGATTTTCTACTTTTTGTAATGGTTTAGGTTCAAAGAAATAGGGGCAATTCCACAATTTCATTACGATTACTACAAGTCCATTTGGAGGCAGAGAGCAGCGCAGTGGTGAACCTGTCCAGCCATAAGGTAGCGTTGAAAATAGGATCTCATGACTGATTTGAAGCAATTTTATCAGCTATTAAATGAGCTGTTTATTAAACGATTAACCCGAAATATGCAATAGAACATCTATTACATATTTCGGGTTATATAAAAGTTTCTTCAGACTTGCATCTATGATGTTTAAAAAGGAGGTTGAAATTTAGCCTATTGCTCTATAGCACAATTATTTGCTCAACACTTATCCTTTCTTCACTTCTCCAAATTGTCTTAATGCCTCCAATGCCTCGCAACCATACATGAGTGCCGGACCACCCCCCATCATTATGGCCACACCAATAGTCTCCAAAACTTCTTCGGAACTGGCTCCAGATTCAAGCGCATCGTGCACATGAAAAGCAATACAACCATCACACCTTACGGTAATGGCAATTCCCAAAGAAATAAGTTCTTTGGTTTTGGTAGAAAGCACCCCTTCGGCAATGCCGGCTGCATGTAGCTTATTGAAACCTGCTATAGTATCGGGTATTTTAGACCCCAGTTCTCCAATTAATGCAATAAGATCGGCGTAGTGTTTTGAATAGTCCTTGATCATCGTTTTTACATTTAAGCGTTAAAAATATTGAGAGATAAACTTAAAGTTATTCGAAATCAAAAAGCTATATCCTGATATAGATCAGGAGCCGAAAAAAAAGCGAAAAAATAGAGTAAAAGGATGCTATAAACCATAAACCCAATTAACCCTTGCCTAATAGTAGGTTTTTTAAACCTTATTCTATTGACATTGCAGCATAATAGCCCGCTCCGAGCAAAGCTGTATTGTCATTCAGAATAACGTTTACAGGAACCATTTGTAGAAGTGAATTCAAACGACCCGACTGCATAAAATTGTCGTTAAATACTTCTCGGTTCATTCCTTTAATAATTTTTGGTAGGATTCCCCCACCAATGTAAATTCCACCAGTTGCTTTGAATTTCAACGCCAATTGAGACGCCTCAATCGCTAAAAACCGAACAAAAAGGTCCAGGGTTTCCCTACAAACAGCATCTATACCCTCCATCGCTGTCTTCGTAATGACAGCTGCGGGATCTTCTTTTTTCATTTTTGCTTTAAAGGCATCCGTTTCATTTCCTCCCCTAACTTCCCGCATCAATTGATACATATCACGTATTCCTTGGCCGGATAGCAAACGCTCCCAACTTACATGTCCATATTTTTGTTGAAAATACTTCCAGATTTCAAGGTCAAAATCATTTCTTGGACTAAAATCGCAATGGCCTCCCTCAGTGGCGAAAGGGTGATAGGCTGTACCATCCCAATACAGACCGGCTTCCCCAAGACCTGTACCAGGCGAAATAATAGCGGCATTCCCTTCAATTTTAGCTCCATATTTTAAACAGTCCAGCTCTCTTTCTTCAAGTGCTGCCAATCCATAAGCATTGGCCTGCATATCATTTATCAGGGCAATACATTCAAGACCAATCGCTTTGATAAGTTCATCAGTATCAATATGCCATGGGAAATTTGTACCATGTACTTTTCCGTTGGTTACTGGTCCAGCAACCCCAAAGCAAATACTGTCTAATTCGGAGATTTCCTTTACTTCAAATTCTTGTATAATCTCTAGCAATGACCCATAATCTTTTGTTTTATATGCGTTTTGTTTTAGCAGAAAAAGGTGGCCATCCTTGAATTCAAAATGTGCAAGACTTGTTTTAGTTCCACCTACATCCCCAGCTAACACTTTTCCATTTCTATGACCCAAATTCTTTTTTGAACCCACTGCCAATGGAATCATAGGTTCATGAATAATAGGCAAAGTAAGTCCTTCCGGCATTCTCATAATGGTGCGGTTTTAGGCAATAGTGATAGAAGAATCCAAATAAACATCTTGTATAAGGTTCAATAGTTTGACGCCTTCCTTCATCGGCCTTTGAAACGCCTTTCTACCTGATATCAAACCCATACCTCCGGCCCTTTTGTTTATCACGGCAGTCCGAACTGCAGCAGCAAAATCATCTTTGCCCGAAGCGCCACCGGAATTAATCAACCCTGCTCGGCCCATATAACAATTTGCGACCTGGTATCGGGTCAAATCAATGGGGTGATCGGTATTCAGCTTACTATAAACGAGATCACTCGTCTTTCCAAAATTTTCAAGGGAAAGATAACCACCATTGTTTGTTGGCTGTTTTTGCTTAATGATATCCGCTTCAATGGTCACACCTAAGTGGTTGGCTTGTCCAGTTAAATCAGCACTGACGGAATAATCCTTGTCCGATTTGAATGCATCATTCCGGAGGTAGCACCATAGAATTGTGGCCATGCCCAATTCATGGGCACGCTTGAATGCCTTACTGGTTTCTTGTATTTGTCGATCAGACTCCGGGGAGCCAAAATAAATTGTAGCCCCTACAGCTACAGCACCCATGTTCCATGCCTGTTCCACTTGAGCGAAATAGATTTGATCAAATGTATTGGGATAGGAAAGCAATTCATTGTGGTTCAATTTTACCAGGAAAGGAATTTTATGGGCATACTTCCTCGAAACTGCACCAAGTACCCCAAGGGTAGAGGCCACTGCATTACAACCGCCCTCTATGGCCAGTCTAACAATATTCTCTGGATCAAAATATTCTGGGTTTGGGGCAAAACTGGCTCCTGCGGAGTGTTCTACACCTTGATCAACAGGCAACAGTGATAAATGGCCTGTACCTCCTAGTCTGCCATTATCAAATAACTGTTGCATACTTCCCAAAACCCTATTTGATCGATCGGTAGGTGCCATGATCCTATAGGTAAAATCAGGCCCTGGTAGGTTGATTTTATCTTTTGAAATGGTAGTGCATTCGTGGTCTAATAGGTAAGAAGTTTCTTCTCTTAAATATTTTTCAAGTTCCATTGCTCTTAATTAAATTCGTTTCAAAAATTGGCTATTGCGCTTTTATCCAATCGCATAACTTGTCCGCATCTTCTTTATTGCATAACTGCGTACCGTGGTGCATAGTGGCCGCCGTGCCACAAGCTACGCCATACATGACCATATCAATTAAAGATTTGCCTCCTACCAAACGCATAACCATGCCGGCAACCATACTGTCACCCGCGCCGATGGTGCTTTTTTGGTGAACAACAGGTGCAGGAACCTGTACCATTTCATTTTTAGTAGCCAGTAAGGCCCCTTTCGGACCTAGGGAAACTACAAGAATTTCGCAATCATGTGTTTCTAAAAATTGTTTGGCCAGAGACTTAAGATCTAAATCGGTAATGGAAGGGACTCCACATAGTGTTCCCAATTCAGCTAGATTGGGTTTTAGCATATACACCTGAGATTTGGCAGCTTCCATTAGTGCTTCACCTGAAGCATCAAGGATAAACAATGCTCCTTTCTTTTTTGTCAGGTCTCCAACTTGTGCATAAAAATCATTGGGTACACCTGGAGGAAGTTTTCCACTTGCTACTAAATAATCTCCTTGGTTGAGCTGCATTTCCAATTGCTTTAGTGCTTTTTGCCATTCTGCTTCTTTCACCATTGGCCCGGGCATTCCAAATCTATATTGCTGATTGTTAGAAGTGTCGGTTACTGCAAAGTTTTCTCGGGTCCAACCTTCAATGGCAAACACCTCTTGCTCAATTTGTTGTTCGTCCAAAAGTTGCTTCAAAAATACTCCTGTAGGACCACCGGCAAAGTAATTGCAAAGTGAGCTCCCTCCTAATTTATGAATGGCTCTGGATACGTTTATACCTCCACCCCCAGCATCGTAGGTTGGTTCCGTACAGCGTAATTTTGTATTAGGGCCAATTCCTGCGACTGTCGTGCTTTTGTCGATTGCCGGGTTTAGGGTAAGTGTGATGATTCGGGTCATTTTTAAATTTTTAATAATAGTTTGTTCACCTTATTTTAATTGGTAATGCGATGTTACATTTAATTTTCCATCGAATTCATACATATGAGGTACGCCCGTTGCTACTTCAACTTTGGCAATCTCCTCAGACGAAATATGTTCCAGATACTCAATAAGCGCACGCAATGAATTTCCATGAGCCGATATCAATACGTTCCGGCCTTTCGCCAGTTCTGGAGCAATGGCTTCGAAAAAGTAATTGACCACTCTTTTAGAGGTATCTTTTAGTGACTCACCCAAGGGTAGGTCTGATGCATCCAAAGCTTTATAATTTGGATCGAATTTCGGATTTCGTTCATCATTGGTGGAAAGGCTTGGAGGAGCAGTATCGTAGCCTCTTCGAATGCTTAAAAAGTATTCTTCCCCTACGGCTTTAAGTACCTCATCCTTATTCTTTCCTTGCCAATCTCCATAATGTCTTTCGTTTAGCTTCCAGCTATAGTGGCAGTCAACATGCATCATTTCCGCTGCTTCCAAAAGAATCCAAGCCGTTCGAATCGCCCTTTTTAGATAAGACGAGAAGCAAATATCAATGTTAATAAGGTTCGATTTGATGAGTTCCCCTGCATTTTTAGCCTCTTCGATACCTTCCTTTGCCAAATCGATATCTGTCCAACCTGTGAATACGTTTTTGACGTTCCAAAGGCTTTTACCGTGCCTTACCAAGATTAGTTTTCCCATAACTTTGTCCTAAAATTTTTATTCGATCACTTGACCAAAAACCTAAGCCTTCTCTTTGCCTGAATTGACAAAAGCTTTGGCTTCCTCCATTTGCGAGACATCAAAATAGCGTTCATGCCTTCCTTTACTTGCTCTGGCGAAAAACAAATTATCAATAGGAATTAATGCCTTTAGGATATTGGTATGCGCAACAATAGCCAAATGCCCTAATTTTTTATAGTTCCTAAGGGCCCAAAGGCTGTCCTCAAAAAAAGCTTTCGTGCTACTATGTGATACTTTCATCTCATCCAGCTTCACCAACACGTTAACCTGCTCAAAGCCTTGTTCGATTTTTTCATCAAAGAACTTTTGACAAAGCTTTTCATCATTTTTTGAAAATCCATCGATAACCTCAATGGACAATACATTGTTGTCGAATTTTTCAAGTTGTTCTATCATAATAGCTTTAATTATCTATAATTTTTCCACTATGAATTAGGGTATAGACATGGCTAAGCACTTTCTAAATCCAAATTCATTTAATTTCATTTGAACAGACCTTGCCATTTTCAAAGCAAGCCAGGTTATCAAAGGTGACCCTGGCTATATTTTTGAGTGCGGTGTCGGTCAGGAAAGCCTGATGACTACTTACCATCACGTTTCTAAGCGTCATCAAACGGGCAATGGAATCGTCTTGAAGAATGTCTTCAGAATGATCTTCGAAATAGAGTCCTTTTTCCCCCTCATACACATCCATTCCGAAATAGCCAATTTGTCCAGATTTGATTCCATTGATGACATCTTGTGTCTTCACCAAGCCTCCACGACCAGCATTGATCAACATAACTCCTTTTTTCATTTGAGCAATTTTATCTTCATTGATCAGATGGTGCGTCTCCTTGGTTAAGGGGGCATGCAGGGTTATAATATCAGATTGACGGCAAAGCTCATCCATGCTGGTATATGTAAGCCCATACTGTTCTATTAGATCTGGATCTTCCACTACATCATAGGCCAATAGTTTACATCCGAAACCATGTAAAATCTTGGCTACCACGCGACCAATTTTACCAATCCCGATAATTCCAACCGTTTTTCCATTCATGTCAAAACCGACTAGCCCGCCCAAAGAAAAATTCATTTCCATGATCCTATAATGCGTGCGAATCAATTTTCGATTGAGCGCAAGCATTACCCCCACCGTAAACTCGGCAATGGCATAGGGCGAATACTCAAGTACCCGCGCCATGCGAATACCCAATTTTTGTGCATGTGGGACATCAATATTATTGAAACCGGCACAACGCAAAGCCACAAAACGAACGCCGAGCTCATACAACCTATCTAAAACCGGAGCCGATGCATTGTCTTCTGTGAAAATACATACGGCATTACAACCATGTGCCAAATCTACCGTATCGGAAGACAGGTAGGTCTCCAGCATTTTTAAGGTATGCTGGCCATTATTTGCGTTTTGTAAATACTCCTTTTCCCAATTATGGACATTAAATACTGCTACCTTCATTTTTCAATTTGTTAATTACACTGATCTCCCTGAGACTGGTTCAAAGACCCATAAGCGTTTTTCGCAAGGCATGAAAACGATGTGGTATCAATGCTTTTTGAAATTCCCCAATCGCCAACACTTTTTTAGTGCTTACAGTGATTTCATTCGGGTACACGGCACTATTAAATTCCACCTTTTCAATTTCAGGCATTGCTGACAATATCTGTTTCACTTTCGCCCGGTCTATCTCATTTTCTGTATTGATAGTGAAGACCATACCATGAATATTCGGTATTAAATTATTTTCTAAAAATCCCATCTTTTTGGTTTTATCCTACTCTAAGTTAGTTCAGGTACTACTGTCGGCCATTCCTAGTTGTTTTGGCTTTTCTCTGCATCGTTGATGTTCTTGATTCCTGATATGAGGGCATCAGGATTAAAGGATATAGAATTGATACCTTTTTCTACAAGAAACTGAGCAAACTCAGGATAATCACTAGGTGCCTGACCGCAAAGCCCAATTTTGGTCTGTGTCTTATGGGCAGATTCTATGACCATAGCAATCATTTTTTTAACCCCAGGGTCATTGATATCAAAAATATCACTCAACAATTCAGAATCCCTGTCTACACCCAAGGTCAATTGGGTGAGGTCATTGGAGCCAATGGAAAATCCGTCAAAGAATTTAGCGAATTGTTCTGCCAAGATGATATTATTGGGTATTTCAGTCATCATATATAGCTGAAGTCCATGCTCACCACGTTTCAGACTGTTTTTTTCCATAACCTCTACTACCTTGGCGGCTTCTTTTAGTGTTCGGCAAAAGGGAATCATAATTTTAACGTTGTCTAGTCCCATGGTTTCCCTTACCCTTTTAATTGCTTTACATTCTAAAGCAAAAGCTTCCTGATATTTGGGACTATAGTATCGTGAAGCACCTCTAAAACCGAGCATCGGATTTGATTCTACAGGTTCGAATTCGGTACCTCCAATTAAGTTGGCATATTCATTCGATTTAAAATCACTGGTTCGAACGATAACGTCTTTTGGATAAAAGGCGGCTGCGATGGTGGCAATACCCTCTGCTAGTTTGTGCACAAAGTAATCCGCCTTGTCAGGATAGTGGTGGGTCAATTTCTCAATTTTCTCCTTAACTGCAGCATCTTTTAGGTCATCAAAATGTTTCAAGGCCATGGGGTGAATTTGGATGGAGTTGTTGATAACAAATTCCAATCGCATCAATCCAACGCCTTCAGATGGATAAAACGAAAATTTAAATGCTTGTTCAGGATCTGCCAAAATCAGCATAGGCTGTGTCTTAGGCTTTTCCAGAGCGGCAATGTCTACTTCTTTTTCATCCCATTCTAAAAGACCCTCGTAAACGATGCCTGTATCACCATCTGCACAAGAAATTGTAATGTCTTGTCCGTCTTTAATCACCTTTGTGGCATTGTTACTTCCAACTATAGCCGCAGCCCCCACTTCACGGGCAACGATGGCGGCATGGCTGGTACGCCCACCCTGATCTGTAATGATTCCTGCTGCTTTTTTAAGAATAGGATCCCAATCGGGATTGGTACGTTCTGTAACCAATATCTCACCTTCCTGAAGTTTGTCAGATTCTTCAGGACTATGCAATATGCGGGCCTTTCCAGATGATATTTTGTTGCCCAAACCCATTCCATGGGTAATTTCCTTACCCTTTTTCAATAAGGTATAGGTATTGATTTTCAGCTTGTTCTTTTTAGCACTCTGTACCGTTTCTGGTCTGGCTTGTACGATAAATAGTTCATTGGACAAACCGTCCTTTGCCCATTCAATGTCCATAGGACGTTTGTAGTGGTCTTCAATAATCAATGACCACAGGGCCAGTTTTATTACCTCGGCATCGGTCAGTACAAATAATTCTTGCTTCTCTACAGGTGTGTTAAGGTTAATGGTGCCACTTCCTGATTCGTCATAAACCATGGTCTTTTCTTTACTGCCCAGGTTTCTAGAAACAATGGGTTGTGGAACACCCTTTTTTAAGCTTGGCTTGAAGACAAAATAGTCATCGGGATTGATGCTGCCCTGAACAATATTCTCACCTAGGCCATAAATACTAGAAACCAGTACAACCTGGTCAAAACCAGTATCAGGATCCAGCGTAAAATTTACTCCAGAAGCTGCCAAATCTGAACGTACCATCATTTGCACACCAATAGACAGGGCCACTTTGGTATGGTCAAAACCATTGTCCTGTCTATATTTAATGGCCCGGTCGGTAAAAAGTGATGCATAACATCTTTTGCAGGCGTCAATAAGTTCTTCTTTTCCTTTTACATTAAGATAACTTTCTTGTTGGCCCGCAAAACTTGCATTGGGCAAATCTTCGGCTGTAGCACTGCTTCGTACAGCCAATGAAATATCACCTTTGTATTTTTTTACCAAGGCATCGTATCCTTCTCCAGCAGCCTCTTTAATGTCTTCTGGAAGTTCTGAATCGAGAATAAGCTTTCTAACGGTCGCTCCAATTTCCCTTAAATTCGAAAACGCTTTGGTATCCAATTTTGCCAAATGTCCGAAGATTTTATCCTTTATATTTTCTTCATCTAAGAAGTGCCAGTATGCCTCTGAAGTTGTCGCAAAGCCATCGGGAACTTGCACTCCCTTAGGAGTCAACTTTTGAAACATTTCTCCAAGAGAAGCATTTTTTCCTCCTACAATGGGCACATCGTTAATATCAATTTCGTTAAAATGGCGTATGTAATTTTTCATCACTGTATGTTTAAAAGGTCGTTTCCGATCAAGATTTTATAAAACGAATGTCCGATGATTCCGTGCCAAACGAAATGACCTGAGTCATAGAAGAAAAAATAATTAGCATGACCTAGATCATTTCCCTTGTCCTATCAGTGGTATACTTTTACTTCTTCATTTACAAGCACAGAAGTATGTCTACGGTATTAAAAAACAACAATAAGTCTTTTTTGGGAAAAGTAGTTGCCGTGCAGGGTAGTGTGGTAGACATTTGGTTCGACAGTAAATTGCCTTCTATAAACACCTTAATACACACTGGCCGTAATAATTCCATTGCCATAGAGGTTTTGGCACAATTAGACGACCATAGAGTTCGCGGAATTGCTTTGACCCCTACGCAAGGTTTGGCCAGGGGCATGAAGGCCGAAACAAATGGCCGTCAATTAACTGTTCCTGTGGGTAAAGAAATAATGGGGCGTATGTTCGATGTCTTTGGTAATACCATTGACCATGGAGAAGCTTTACCTGAAATGCCACGTAAAAGTGTTCATCAACTGCCTCCTCCTTTATCAAAACGCGCTACAAAATCAGAGATTTTCGAAACAGGAATTAAGGCCATTGATGTAATGGTACCCTTACAGCATGGTGGTAATGCAGGTCTATTTGGAGGTGCAGGAGTAGGGAAAACCGTATTGCTTACCGAGATGATTCATAATATGGTGGGCTACCACCAGGGAATAAGCATGTTTTGTGGTATAGGTGAACGCTGTCGTGAGGGTCATGAACTTTACCATGACATGAAAAAGGCCGATGTATTGAAGGACATGGTGATGATGTTCGGTCAAATGAACGAACCCCCTGGGGCTCGTTTTCGGGTAGGGCATGCCGCTTTGACCATGGCCGAATATTTTAGAGACGATGAACATCGGGATGTGCTTTTGCTTATCGACAATGTATTTCGTTTTATTCAAGCGGGAATGGAAGTTTCTGGCCTTATGGGGCAAATGCCATCAAGATTGGGCTATCAGCCTACTTTGGGCACGGAACTTTCAAAGCTGGAAGAGCGCATTGCCAATACTGATACTGGAGCCATTACCAGCATACAGGCAGTTTACGTACCTGCTGATGACCTTACAGACCCTGCGGCTGTGCATACTTTCTCTCATCTTTCCGCCTCTATTACTTTATCTCGAAAAAGGGCTGGTGAGGGACTTTTCCCAGCAATAGATCTATTACAGTCCAGCTCAAAAATGGCGACTCCGAGTATTATCGGTGATAGGCACTATCATATATTACAGCAAATCCGGCAAACATTGGCCCAATATGAAGAGCTAAAAGATATCATTGCCATGTTAGGACTTGAACAGCTTTCCGTTGCAGACCGCACTATTGTGAACCGGGCAAGACGTTTAGAAAGGTTTTTTACCCAACCTTTCTTTACAACGGAACAGTTCAGCGGACTTAAAGGAAAAGGAGTACGGCTATCGGATGCGCTTGATGGCTGCGAAAGAATTCTTAACGATGAATTCAAAGATTTGCCAGAGCGTGCTTTCTATATGGTTGGCACAATTGAAGAAGCAATGGAAAAGGCTAAAAAAGAACCCTCGAAAGAAGATAAAAAAACTGAGGTAGAGGAATCAAACACTACTTCTAAAGATACTACTAAGGTATAGACCTGAAAACCAATACAATGGACCTACATATATTACTTCCGTTTAAAGTATTTCTGAAAATTTCGGGAGTACGGCGTATTGTGGTTGATACCAATGCCGGTTCCTACGGTTTTTTACCTCAGCGATTAGATTGCGTTGCCGCTTTAGTACCTGGCATCTTGGTCTATGAATCAAAGGAAGGTGTAGAACACTATGTAGCGATGGACGAGGGGATATTGACTAAAAAGGGTGAATATGTAGAAATATCTGTAAGAAATGCAATTGCCGGGGCCAATCTGGGAAAACTTAGAGAAGCTGTGGAAAAGGAGTTTGTGAACCTGGACGAAACAGAAAGGGATGTGCGGAAGGCCGTCGCCAAATTGGAAACCGAATTTATGCAAGGTATGAAAAAACTACGTCAATCATGAAGACTAACGCTGAAGGTAAAAAAAGGGTAAAGGGCTTCATAGAAGAAGTTGAAAGCAAAGAGCGACAAATGATGAATGCCCGGGAGGAGGAAAAAAAGAGTGTTTGGGCTGGCTTTGGCACCTTTGGCATGGTGGGTTGGTCGGTAGCAGTTCCCACAATATTGGGTGCCATGTTAGGAATGTGGTTGGATGTTAGGTATCCACAGACTTTTTCATGGACCTTGACCTTATTAATTGCTGGTCTTTTCATTGGTTGTGCAATTGCCTGGCAATGGATAGACAAAGAAAATACATCAATGCACGAACATAAAAAGAAAAAAAATGAATGATTTAGTGATGTACTTACTGGTTTTCTTTGGCGGCGCTTGCCTGGGATTTCTGTTTTTTGGAGGACTTTGGTTCACTTCAAAAAAAATGTTGACCTCCAAAAAGGTGGTATTATGGTATTTAGGTAGTTTATTTATAAGGGTAGGGATTACTCTTTTAGGTTTCTATTACCTGGGCCAAAACAGTCTGGAGTATATGCTGATCTGCCTCTTCGGTTTTATAATTGCTCGTTTTATTGTCATTAAAATGACCAAGTCAAAAGAGGTAGTCCCAATGAAACTAGAAAAAGATTATTAAGATGGAACTGAGTCCTGACCAAACGATTTTCTGGCAAAACGGCTTTATAACCATCAACCTTACATTGGTAACCACCTGGATATTAATGTTTGTATTGGTAATGGCGTCCTTTTTGGTAACTAGAAAACTACGTACCGATTTAAAAATATCACGCTGGCAGTGTATTTTAGAAATGCTTGTTACTGGCATGAACCAACAGATTAAGGAAGTGGGGCTAAAGAAGTCTGAAAAGTTTTTAAGTTTTATCGGTACCCTGTTCATTTTCATTGCCTTTGCTAACTTATGTATCATTTTCCCAGGCTACGAACCTCCCACCAGTTCGCTATCCACAACGGCAGCACTGGCGATATGCGTTTTTCTTGCAACGCCTCTTTTTGGCATTGCCGAAAGCGGTGTTCTTGGGTATTTGAAAACCTATATTGAACCGACATTTATAATGCTTCCCTTTAATATTATAAGTGAACTGTCCCGGACCTTGGCACTCGCGGTTCGTCTCTTTGGTAATATCATGAGTGGAGGACTAATTGTTACTATTTTATTGAGTATAGCACCATTGTTCTTTCCTGTCATGATGACAGTATTAGGGCTCATCACGGGAATTATACAAGCCTATATATTTAGCATTTTGGCAACCGTTTATATTGCTGCGGCTACCGAAGAATCAGATAGAAAGAAGGTCAAAAAAAAGAAAATGAACAAGCAACCTGAAATCGTAACTGAAGCTAAACTAGTAGCAAAATAACCCCATATTAAAATTTAATTCAAAAATAAAATTGGTATAACAAAAAATACAATATTATGGATAGTACAACAATAATCGCTTTGGTCTCGATCATTACCGCAGGATTAACTACAGGTATTGGCTGTATGATACCTGCGCTTGGACAGGGAAAATCTATTTCAACTGCACTAAGTGCAATGGCACAACAACCAGATGCAAGTCAAACCGTTACACGTACTTTATTTGTGGGTTTGGCTATGCTTGAATCATTGGCAATCTACTGTTTTGTGATTTCGATGATCCTAATTTTTGCCAATCCTTTCTGGAACCATTTCATCGCTAACTAATTTCAAAATGAATATCGACTGGTTTACGCTCATCGCCCAAATCATCAATTTTATATTGTTGATGTGGTTACTTAAACGCTTTCTTTATAAGCCTATTTTAGCTGCAATCGATAAAAGAGAAACGAATATAAAGAATCAACTTTTGGATGCAGCGGTACAAAAAAAGGAAGCTGCAAAAGCTCAGGATGAATTCAACCAAAAGAAGGAAGCTTTTGATAAACAGAAAGCTGAATTGATGCAGAAGGCTTTTTCTGAAGCAAAAGCGGAGAGTGAGAAACTAAAAGAAACAGCTAGAAATGAAGCCAATGAGCTCAAGGAAAAATTAGAAAAAGCTTTTACTGAGGATCAAGCTAGTAAAAACAATAATATAGCAAAAAGGATAGGAGATGAAGTGCTAAACATTACAAGAAAAACCTTAACGGATCTTTCTTCTGCAAGTTTGGAAGAGCAAACGCTGAAGGTCTTATTGCTAAAATTGGATAACTTAAATGAGGAAGAAAAAATAAAATTTGCTGCAGCGCTGAAAGAAAGCAATAAACCTATAGTGGTGCAAAGTGCTTTTGAATTATCTACCGATCAACAAGCTGCGGTACAAAAATCAGTAAATGCTGTGCTAAATACCGAAACCACCTACGAATTTGTGATCCGACCAGAACTAATAAATGGCATTGAAATGCTAACGAATGGTTACAAACTATCGTGGAGTGTTTCTGATTACTTAGAATCTTTTCAAGACCAATATGAAGCTGGAAAAAAGGTGGAAATAGAAACGAAAACTAAATGAAATGGGCGTAACAGATTATAATGGTTTATTGGATGATACGTTTGATGCTTTTGCAAAACAAAGGGAGAAGCACTCGTTTAATTTAGCCCCAAAAGAAGTAGGTCATGTTACCAGTGTTTCCGCTGGTGTGGTAAAAGTATCGGGTCTTCCCAATGTAGGATATGAGGAATTACTAAAATTTCCCGGGAATTTATACGGTATAGCCTTTAATATTGATGAAGACGAAATCGGAGCCATCCTTTTAGGAGAAGATTCTGACCTAAATACTGGTGACCTTGTCGAACGGACAAATCGAGTAATGGATGTCCCAGTGGGAAAAGCCCTTATCGGAAGGGTGATTGGGCCTTTGGGTCAACCTATGGATGATAAAGGGCCCATTTCCTATGAAAAAAGACTGCCTATTGAACGGGATGCTGCAGCAATTATGGATCGTTCGGCGGTAAGCATGCCCTTGCAAACGGGAATTAAGGTGATTGATGCGCTTATTCCAATTGGGCGAGGCCAGCGGGAATTGATTCTAGGTGACCGGCAAACAGGTAAGACCGCCATTGCTCTAGATACGATTGTGAACCAAAAAGACAAAGAGGTTATCTGTGTCTACTGTGCCATCGGGCAACGGGCTTCTTCTGTTGCTAAAGTCATCGCAGACTTAAAAGAAAATGGGGCCATGGCCTATACCATTGTCTTGGTTACAGAGGGCAACAATTCTCCTGGATTGCAATACATTGCGCCCTATGCTGCCACCAGTATCGCTGAGTATTTTATGCAAAATGGTAAGGATGTACTCATCGTCTATGATGATCTAACGAACCATGCCAGGGCCTATCGTGAGCTTTCCCTTTTGCTAAAAAGACCACCGGGAAGGGAGGCCTTTCCTGGCGATATTTTCTACATCCATTCCAGGTTATTAGAACGTTCTACGCATTTGAGCGATGAACTTGGTGGGGGATCATTAACCGCCCTTCCTATCATTGAAACTGAAGCACAAAACATTGCGGCCTATATTCCTACCAATCTTATTTCGATTACCGATGGGCAGATTTACCTTTCACCCAAACAATTTGAATTGGGTATTTTACCTGCAGTTGAGGTTGGTAAATCAGTTTCTCGTGTGGGAGGAAAAGCGCAATTGCCGGCTTACAGAGCAATTGCCGGTGATTTAAAACTTGGGTTTTCGCAATTTGAAGAATTGGAAACTTTTGCCCGTTTTGGCTCCCATTTGGATGAAGAAACACGAAGTATCATTGAACATGGCAAGCGCATTAGAGAGATTCTCAAACAAAATGAATTACAACCTTTATCCGTAGCGGAACAGATAGCTGTACTTCTGGCACTGACCAATGGCCTTTTTGATACCATTTCACTTGAAAATATGCGGGAGGCTGAAATGGCGGTTATAAAAAGTATAGCAACTTTGCCCGAAGAGGTTCTAAAAAGCTTTTACTCCAGTAAAGGAGTAGATGAAAATGGCCAGGAAAGTATGTTAACCGCTTCAAAAACTGCACTTAAAGCATTTCAAGAGACAGAACAACTACCTAAATAAATTCCCAATGGATTCGCTGGAAAGCTTAACAAGACAGATCAAAGGAGCCAAAGAGCTAAACACCATCGTGCGAACCATGAAGGCTATGGCAGGTGCCAATATTGGCCAGTATGAACTGGCCATGGAATCGTTGGGTGATTACTGGACCAATGTTTCTTTGGGGCTTGTTGCCTATTTAAAGCATATTGGACTTGGAAATCCAGGCACAAAACAGAAAACTAAAGCTATTAAAGGGGAAAAATCTAATTGTGCGATTGTTTTTGGGTCAGATCAAGGATTTGTTGGGCAGTTTAACGATGCCCTTTCGGAATATGTTTCAAAGTCATTATCAACTCATGAGGGTAATTTGGAAATCTGGACCGTTGGTGTTCGCGTCCCCTTGTTGTTGACGGATATGGGATTGACGGTAACCAAGCAATTCAACCTTCCAAATTCCATTAACGCGATCACCACTCTAATCGGATCAATTCTGGTTCAATTGGAGGAAAATTGGGAAAATGGAAACATAGATGAGTTTTATCTTTTTCATAACCATTTGGTAAAAGAAGGGGCTTACCAGCAGGAAAAATTACGTTTATTCCCCCTGGATGAAAAATGGCTCCAGGATAAAGGGCTGTTAAAATGGCCTACCCAGAAACTACCTGAAGTTATTGGAGATAGCGATAAACTAATACATCGTTTAATAAGGGAATACCTTTTTGTTACCCTGTATAAAACCTGTACTGAATCATTGGCCAGTGAAAACTTCAGCCGATTGAATGCCATGCAACGTGCAGAAAAAAATATTGAAGAATTGCTTGATAATATTGGGCATACATATCATCGGTTAAGACAGAGTTCAATAGACGAAGAACTTTTTGATGTGGTCTCTGGCTTTACTGCCTTAAAGAAGGAAAAAAATAGTTGAGACTGCCCATGAGGATAAAAAAAACATCCAGATTAAGGGAGGTCGATACACGCAATTACAAGCTTTTGTTTTATGCACTTTTGGTTGGTTTGATTTCAGGATTATTGAGTTCTTTATTTCGACTGATACTTTCTTATCTAAATACGCTTAAAGTCGCCTTTTCCCCTGACCAACTGAATTTTGATTGGTTAAATTGGTTATGGCCGTTTTTTTTCTCATTTCTAGCGATATGGTTTTCCATATTCCTGGTAAAGAAATTTGCCCCTGAAGCTGCGGGAAGTGGTATTCAGGAAATTGAAGGCGCATTGGACGGCATTAGGCCTATACGTTGGAGAAAGGTTTTACCGGTTAAATTTTTTGGTTCAATATTCTCGCTCAGTAGTGGTTTATTATTGGGTAGAGAGGGACCCACAGTTCAAATGGGAGCCAATGTTGGTAAGATGGTTGATGATGTTTTCAAACAACCTAAAGAAGAAAATAACGCCCTGATTTCTACAGGTGCAGCGGCAGGACTTGCAAGCGCTTTCAATGCACCATTTGCTGGAATCATTTTCGTTATCGAAGAGATGAACGGCCATTTTAAATTCAATTTTTATTCTGTCGCTGCCCTTATGATAGGAGCCGGTTCAGCTGACATGATCGTAAGGTTATTGGTTGGTGGTGGACCTATTATAAAAATAACAATATTTACTTTTGAGCATTTATCCGGGATCTGGCTTTTTGTTCTTCTTGGGCTTCTTTTGGGTTTTATAGGAATTGTTTTCAATAAACTGCTGATCAAAAGTCTGGATTTCTTCGACAAAACCAAACTGAATTATGTTACGGTTGCAATATTGTTGGCCTTTGTAATTACCGTAGTTGGAAGGTTTTGGCCAGATATGATTGGGGCTGGATATAATACGATATTCAACGTGACCAAGAATTCATTTACCCTACAATTCCTTTTGTTACTTTTTTTAGTACGATTGGTTTTGTCAATTGTCAGTTATGGTTCAGGCGTGCCAGGAGGCATCTTTACCCCATTGATTACCTTAGGAGTAATTTCAGGAATGCTCTTTGGAGGGCTGGCACAATATTTTTACCCAGACCTGGTTCAAGATCCAGCTATTTTCGCAGTGGCGGGTATGGCAGGTATTTTTGCCTCTACGATTAGAGCTCCTCTCACAGGTTTAGCGCTAAGTGTTGAAATGACTGCGAACTATGAATTGATTCTTCCCTTAATGTTTACGGCGGTAACCGCATCTGTATGCACTGCAGTATTAGGGAATGGCCCTATTTACTCCATTTTGCTAAAACGAATTTTAATCCAAAATAGGCAATAGACTTTCTATTAAAGGCCAGAATTGCTGACCCCAAAAGATCAGGAAGCCTTTTCACATATTCCAGGTTAAATGCTTTATGTCAGGATTTTAGAATTATTCACGTTCTATCATTACGGAAAAATTTCTTCCTTCCCATTTGTCCGTTTCATTCCAATGAAAGGTAAATTCGATTTTAACCGATTTTTTATTTGCCTTAATGTCTGTGGTGAAAATTCCAGCACCATTTTCATTGGGTTCTGTTATGTGCTGGTCTTTCCAATCATTATCAGTCCAATGAACAGTACATTCTGCGAAGGTCTCAATTCTTAATATCTTTTCTTTTGGCAGTATTTTAATCCCATTGTCAAAACGCCATACCTGATAAACGGCTTTCTTTTTTTTTGTAGATAGCGCTCTTGTGTGTGCTCGGGCATGTCAAACACTTTTTTATGGTCAATTGAAATACAAAGTTTGATATATTCGGCATGGGCCCACGATAACGGCATGGCGGATCCTGTGTGCGATCCAAAGTATAAACCTTTTTCTGGAATATCTGCCTTGTCCCATATTTGTTCGGGTAACAAGCCATTGTTGGCAAAGGCATCCATGGCTTTTAAAAGTTTATTTGCTTTATCGATATTGCCTGCCGCTATTTCATAATGACCCCTTTCCCCTGACAATAACGGCCATGCTCGACCTATGCCTGTACCTGTGTAAGGATCGCCGTTTTCTTGTTCGCCATAGCCATCATTATTATAGCGGTACCAGCAACTACCTTTGGGAGTGTCGACCTTTAATTCAGCATCTATTACTTTTAAGGTATTCAGGATTTTGGGATCATCGGGAGCCCTAAGGCCAAACCTAACCAAAGCCAATGCATCCACGCTAACAAGCTCGCTTATTTTGGTTTTACCTTGGTCCGCATGATGGTTTATTAAATTGATTGTCCGATTACCCAATTCTGATGCAGGAATTTCAGAAAATGGATTTATGCGGATGTAGTATCCCTCCACATTGTGCTTTTGCGCAAGGGGAGTACCGGTAACATAGGTACGGTATTCTATGGTATCGTTCCAACTGTCAGCAGTTTCCCTGCAATATGTAGCAAGGTCATCTTCTCCGTTTATTTTCGCAAGTTCAGCCCCTGCAAGCATTGCTGCAACTTCTGTTGCCATTGTAAACGGAGAAAAACCACTTTCCTCTTCCCAACGGTCTTGTTCAGTATGAGGTCCATTTTTCAAAAGGAAAATAATGGCTTTTTTGGCCAAGGGCCAATACCTGTGCATCCGGTGTTTACCCATGGTATTCCGCATGTAGCCTTTTAAAATCTCTATAATTGGCAGGGCAATTTGGTCCATTTGTAATCCAATCCAGTTAGGTTCTCCCTGAAGCCACATGTTTTGAGGCCAACTGCCGTCGGCATTTTGTGTGGACATAAGATAATTAACAATCCGGGATACATCTGCCTTAGTCTCCAAAGCGTTAAACCCACCAGCACTTTCTACCAGATCTCGTGGCCATACCACATGGTAACCACTTTTTTCTGTGTCCCCTTTAGTCTCTCCCCAGGGAATGGAAAGGCTTGCGATAATACCGCCAGGAAAGTTTTTGGCCTCATGCATACGCAAAATAGCAGCACTTATCTTAAAATTTTTTGCCGCAATTTTGGGTAGGGTTTTTTGCCAGTTTTGCCATTCTTCTATATACCTTTTTTTGGCCTTATCGAAACCATCCAGTATACTTGCGCGCGCATGATTGGCCGCCTCTAAATGGGTCCTACCAAAACTCAACGCCAATACAAATTCTTGCTCTGTAAGATCAATTTCTCCAGTTAGGGCAATATTCCCCCCTTTGGCATGGTCGAATTCCCAGGTTAATTTTCCGTGTTGCCTTATATCGGTCCATCCATCAGATGTACCAACATAACCGATAGACCGTTTCAGCCATTTTTTAGAACAGGCCATGGCCAGGGCAATGTCTCCATTCTGAGCAAATAACATTTCTGAACCTTTATATTCACCTACCCAACCAGTGTTATTGCCTCCCTCATTGTTTAAATGAGGTGCAAGTAATGCAAAAAGTTGTAAAGGAAGATTGGAGTCTTTTTGTTCGAATACTACATGTTGTAAAACCGTATTTCTAAAAGGATCAACAATAATTTCTTTGGTAATCTGAAATTTCCCAAATGGGTCAGTATTGATTACCCGATAGGCAGGGACACCCTCTTTGATGGTTTTTGTCAAATGTTCCGTATTTCTTTTCTCTTCTGAAAAGGACTTGTGACCGTCAGAAATGATAAAACCCATATCCCGTATACAAGCGATATCTTCTCTCGGATAGTACACTTCGTTAAGAATGCCGTGACTAAGGGTGAAAGTTACATCGGACGCCGAGTTGAGCGCCTTACCTATTCCTGATTTTCTGCTAGAAGTCCATCGGGCCTCTAGTCCGGGTGCGCCTGGCGCCTCTGATTGTTGAGACATATTTTAAAAGATAATTTCTAAGATAAAATTCGATTTTTTGAATTTCCATATCCCGTTTCTATTAAAACTAATGATATGGTTTTGATAGGCGAATAATTTTTAGCCTCAAAAAGCGAAGTTACTTTATGTAGATGGCTTGAAACATGATCTGCATCAGTTTAAAATTTTACTTCAAGGAATAAAGTTCACTGCAATAAGTAAGGAATAATTATAATGGGTTTCCTCGTTTATGATAAGAGAGATGCATAACCTAAATCAAACTATGCAAGCCGATTTGTTTATAATTCTGATTTCATTGAACTGATAAACTTTTCTAATAGGGATTAAAAGGAACGGGTGACAAATTATCGGCTTTTGGGTTTTCACTAAACAAATTTTCTTGCGATGGCATCTTGTTAAAAGCTCTTTCTGGCCAATTTCCACCTTCCAATCGCTTACTTTAATAACTAATTTTTTGCTTTGGGAAGAATTGCCAAGTAGCAAGGCAATTTCACCTAACCCTATCTGCTGTAAATGCTGAATCTTTGCATTGTAATTAATCAACAAACAAAAATTAAAGACATTTTATTATGACAACTACAGCAACAGCATTTAACGTACCTACAAAATCTGAAGTATCTGAAAGCAACCAAGCTATTTTCGAACAAGTAGGAAAACAAATTGGCTTTGTCCCAAACCTCTACGCCTTTTTTGCCAAAAATGAAACAGCTTTACCTGATTACCTGGCCCTTCAAGGTAGAAAAACAACACTCAAAGCCAAAGAGAAAGAAGTGGTTAACCTGGTTACTAGTCAAATCAACGGATGTAGGTACTGCCAGTCAGCCCATACCGCGCTAGGCAAAATGAACGGATTTACAGACGAGCAAATTCTTGAAATTCGTGGTGGGTCGGCAAGTTTTGATGAAAAGCTTGATGCCTTGGCAAAATTTACTGCAGCTACGGTAAGCAACCATGGTAAAGTAGAAGAAAATGTAAAGGAAGTATTTTTTGCAGCTGGCTACAATGAAGCAAATTTGATAGATGTGGTCATTCTTATAGGTGACAAAATCATGAGCAACTATATTCATAACCTTACAGGTTTTGAAATTGATTTTCCAGTAGCTCCAGAGCTATAAATTTCAACATGGGTTTTGCAATAGGTATTCATTTGGAATATTGTTGCAAAACCTACTTTTAAACCCAAATTATGCAAAACATAATTTCAACACTAGCTTATAAAATAGGAGTATTTGGCACAGCCCTCATACTAATATGGATAGGATTGTTTAAATTTACGCCTACAGAGGCCGCAGCTATAAAGCCATTGGTGGAAAATCATTTCGCCATGAATTGGCTTTACAGTCTCTTGTCCTTACAGGCAGTTTCCAACCTTTTAGGTTTTTCAGAAATTGTCATCGGGGCATTATTATTTGGCTCATTGCATTGGCCACAGTTAGGAAAAATTGCCGGAATAGTTTCCGCTGTCATTTTTATTACCACGCTTAGTTTTCTGATTACCACTCCAGGTATTTGGAAATTAGTTGATGGCTTTCCAGTTACAGATTTCTTTTTGATCAAAGACATCCCATACCTAGCCATATCATTAATGGTTTGGGGAAAATACTCAAACGCTATAGTTGATACTGAATTATAAATTACGCAACAATGAACGAGATAACACTTTACGGTGCCGACTGGTGTCCTGATTGTCGAAGAGCAAAAGCTTTCTTAATTGAAAATAATGTGGACTTTACTTTTGTAGATGTGGATCTTGATAAAGCCGCTACCAAAAAAGTAGAAGCAATAAACAAGGGCAAGCGTATCATTCCAACCTTGATAATCAATGGAAAAAGTTATACCAATCCGGATAATGCAGCACTTTCCAGTATCCTAGGGATAAATGAACAAGGTAGGATTATACTTTACGGTGCTGATTGGTGTCCGGACTGTATCAAGTCAAAATCTTTTTTGGTAGACAATAAAATTAACTTTCAATACATCAATATTGATGAAAACGAATGGGCAATACCGATTATTGAAAAAATCAACAATGGGAAAAGGAAAATTCCTACCATTCTCATTAATGAAGACATCTTGGTGGAGCCTGAAAACGAAGCCCTGAGAATTGCTCTCAAACTTGACGAGGAAAAAATCACCAAGGTATTTGATAGCATCATCATAGGTGCAGGTGCGGCAGGCTTGACCACCTCCATTTATGCCCAAAGAGATCGCTTCAGCACTTTAATTCTGGAGAAAAAAACGGTTGGTGGAAATGCCTTTTTAACCGAAAAAATTGAAAACTATCCCGGTTTTACATCCATTTCAGGTCCTGACCTTATGGATAAAATGGAAGAACAAGCACGAGTATATGGTGCGACCATAAAGACAGGCGAAGAGGTGGTAAGCATAGAGAAGGTCAACAACCTGTTTAACGTAAGAACCAAAACGAACCTCTTTTTAGGACGCTCCGTAGTGCTCTCAACAGGCTCTACTTACGAAAAGCTTAACATACCAGGCGAAAGCGAGTTATTGGGAGCCAGCGTGCACTTTTGCGCTACCTGTGATGGCGCATTTTACAGAGATCGGGAAGTGATTGTAATAGGTGGTGGAAACTCAGCTTTAGAAGAAGGTATCTTTCTTTCTGGATTTACGAAGAAAGTAAAAATCGTTAACCGAAGAGCAGCCTTTAAGGCATCCCAAACTTATATCGATAAACTGCCTGAGCTTGACAATGTAGAAACCCATTACAATAAAGATTCCATTGCACTGGACATTGATCCCGATGGAAAATTTTCGGGATTGCGGGTAAGGGATTCGATAACGGGGGAAGAAGAAGTGATCACAGCTGATGGCGTTTTCATTTTTGTGGGCCTAAAACCCAACAATGCGAGTTTTAAAGGTTTGGTGGAAATGAATGAACGTGGTTTTATAACCACCACAGGTTTGGCGAAAACTTCTATCAATGGAATTTTTGCGGCTGGTGATAACCGTGAAGGAGCCATAGCTCAGGTAGCTGCTGCTACTGGCGAAGGGGTTTTGGCAAGCTACGGATTGAGGGAATTTTTAAAAAATTAATTTATAATCCTTGGCATCCTTTTTGGCGGACTTGGGTATAGTAATTTGAATTAAAAGCAATAAGTACTATGAATGATCAAGCAAAAGTGACATTACAGGAAGAATTACAACAGCAAAAAGACAAGTTCAATGAAACTGCTCCTGACGAAACTAAAATCACCTATAAAAAAGGCATAGATGAAGTTGTCCAAAGTGGTATTGTTGAAAAAGCCCGACAAGTAGGGGAAGTGGCTCCGGATTTTGTATTGAGCAATGCAAAAGGAGAAAAGGTAAAGCTTTCTGATCAGTTAAAAAATGGTCCTGTAGTACTAACCTGGTACCGGGGAGGCTGGTGTCCTTATTGCAACCTTACTTTGCATCATTTACAAGAAGCCCTACCCGAGTTCAAAGCACTTGGAGCCCAACTACTGGCATTAACACCAGAACTCCCAGACAAATCACTAAGCACTTCAGAAAAGCACAATTTAGCATTTGAAGTTTTGAGTGACCTTGATAACAAAGTGGGTAAAGAATATGGCATCGTCTTTCAACTTTTCGAAGGAGTGGCAAAAATATATGGGGAGAAGTTTAATCTCAGTGCTTACAATGGCAATGAAGAAAATGAGCTCCCACTTGCTGCAACCTATATTATTGGTCAGGACGGCGTTATAGAATATGCATTTTTGGATGCTGATTATAGAAACAGAGCAAATCCAGAGGATTTAGTAGCCTTCTTAAAAAACAGGTAGTAAGAAGCATTATAGGCTTCGATAATATTCACGAGTGCTAACATGCGGACCAGAAATATTCGGTAAATAATTTTGGCGGCATTGTTGCTTTTTTTTCCGCAACAATGATGACAAAATCTAACCCATCGAGATATATTTCAAATTTAATATGGTTTGATGTGTCGTAAGAGAAGCTTTATCCATCCAAAAAATTCGATTCAGCTTAAGCTTTTGAGATAATAAACTTCCTAAATACTTTAGCTTTAGTAGCTATAAAGGAAATCTTTAGTTTTTCCAGAAAAAACTCAATCTCACAACTTTTCCCGAAAGAAGCCTGAAAGGCTTCAACAATAATAACCACGGGTGCTTAACCCGTGGACAAGGTAAAACATGTGGATGATTTTGGCGGCATTGTTGCCTTTTTTTTCCGCAACAATGATGACAAAATCTAACCGAAGTAGGCTCAATTAAAACGTAAAAAAGGGCACCAACTAACGTTATATTACTACCTATACAAACGCCCCAACTTACCGGAAAAGTGAAATTAAATATTGGAACAGTTATTGAAGCACAAATAGTAGCTTAAAAAGTATCATCTAAGGTATCTATTTAAAGAAATTTGAAATGTATAAAATAATCTCAATTTTCAGTTGTGTGCTATTAATGTTTTCCTGCGTTAATGCTGACAATGAACCGGATAAAGACATTAACCCTAAAGTTACCGGCACAAAATATGGGATAAGTAAAGTCCCCATGGAGGAAGCTTACACCGCATTAAAAACGGCTCTGAATAACAACGATCAAATCGGAATAGTGGCAGAAGTAGATCATGCACAAAACGCTACATCTGTCGGTAAAGACTTAGGGCCAACCAAGATTATCTTTTTCGGAAACCCTAATCTTGGCACCCCTTTGATGCAGAAAAATCAGCTTGCTGGTTTAGACCTCCCTCAAAAAGTGTTGTTTTACTCAATGGAAGATTCCGTTTTTGCCCTCTACAATAGCACAGAATATTTGGCATCACGCCATGCCTTGGGAGGAGAAGCGAGCCTCACTCAAATTTCCGCCGCACTGGAAAACCTAGTAGGTGGAGCAATACAAAATGACCTAAGCAGTAGTGTTTCTCAATCTGTCACTGCGAATGAAGGGATAGAAACAGTAACGAGCTCCCAGGATTTCGAAGCAACCTACCAAAATTTAAAAACCATCGTTTCCGGAAATGAAAACCTCTCCATCCTGGCCGAGTTAGACCATCAGGCAAATGCCCAAAGCAAAGGACTTGAATTGAGGCCTACAAAAATCATGATTTTCGGGAATCCCAATTTAGGAACCCCATTAATGCAGAAATCTCAAACCATTGGTTTGGATTTACCCCAAAAAATTCTTGTGTGGGAAGATGCTGATGGTAAAGTCCACCTTTCTTACAATGATCCTGAATTTTTAAGACAGCGTCATCAGATTACTGGAAGTGATACGGAAGTTGGGCAGATCAGCAATGCCCTTCAAAATATAACCAATGCCGCAGCTGGGAACAATTGATTTTTGCAGCCGCTCTCTTAGCTGGTTTTAGGCTAAAACTGCAATATGCTTTTATAAGAATCTTCACTTGATCTACTGGTCAGGTGAAGATTTTACTTTTAGACGAAACCTATTCGTTCTATAAAGTATTGGCTTCCCCAGAGAATTTATTTGGTTTAGTGGCTTGTTTTAGGCAACACTTTTTGATAGATTAAACAGATCAAAATTAGCCTAACCTATTTAACCCGAAATATGCAATAAACATTCTATTACGTGCTGAAATCGCTTTAAAATCAGCCACTTCGTTGCTGTTTTCAATTTCACCATAGCGGTGCTATGCTAAAATCTCCAAACAGCCTGATTTTCTTGCGATTGCAACACTCATCACGAATCCTATTACATAATCCGGGTTTAACATTAAACCTATGAAACCATTCAAACATTTTTCGCCCCAACTGCTAATCTTACTCCTAATAAGTTGCCTCTGTGGGGAGATCTCTGCCCAGGAAAAACCATTTAAGCCAAGGGTCATCGTCACGAGTGATGGAGAAATAGATGATGAATGCTCTATGGTTCGATTCCTGCTTTATGCCAATGAATGGGACATAGAAGGGATCATTACCTCGAGTTCTCAGTACCATTGGCATGGACACAAATGGGCAGGAGACGACTGGGCGGTTCCTTACCTGGAAGCTTATGCAAAGGTACAATCCAATCTCCTCAAACACGACAAAGAGTATCCTACCGCAGCCTACCTCAGAGAACGCACTTTTCTCGGTAATGTAGAGACCGAAGGAGAAATGGAAAAAATAACTGCCGGTTCTCAACATATCGTTAAAGTCCTTTTGGATGAATCTGATGATCGCCCGATTTGGATTCAGGCCTGGGGCGGAACCAATACCATCGCACGGGCTTTGAAAACAATAGAAGAAGACCATGCAGACAAGATGGAAACGGTAGCCAGTAAAATCCGATTCTATTTTATCTGGGAACAAGACGATACCTACCAAAAATACATTCGGCCGGTCTGGGGAAAATACAACATCCCAACCATCATCTCAGATCAGTTTATTGCCATTTTCTATCATTGGAAAAAGTATCTTCCTGCTGAACAACAAAAATACCTGGATGGGGATTGGATGAAGAAAAACATTCTGGAAGGCCACGGCCCATTGTTATCCATGTATCCTGCGCATAATTCAGGAGACAAGGGTTTCGAAGAAGGAGACTTTAGATCCGAAGGAGATTCTCCTGCCTTTCTCCATACCATTCCTACAGGCTTACGAAGCATGGAGTCTCCGGACTTTGGAGGCTGGGGTGGAAGGTATGTAAAGGTGCGGGAAAATACCTGGCTAGACCCTGTCGCTGATCCTTCTTACAAATACCCTGAAGGAAGGTGGTATGGAAACTCTGCCTGGGGAAGAGAACGGCTTAAAGAAGCCATTCCCAATGACCAGGAGTTGACGGATTATTTGGAACCGCTTTGGCGTTGGACCGCAGCAATGCAAAACGATTTTGCTGCACGTGCCGATTGGACCATTAAGTCCTACCAGGAGGCCAACCACGAGCCTACCGTTGTACTGGCACATCCTCAGGACCTATCCCTTAAAGCAGGGGCAAAAGTAAAGCTAAGTGCAGCAGGCTCTCATGATCCTGATGGTGATGAACTTAAGTATTCCTGGTGGCAGTACAAAGATCCTGGAACGTATAAAGGAGAGGTATTGATCCAGAAAGCAGCAAACCAAAAGGCTACGCTAACAGTACCTAAAGATGCCAAACCAGGTCAAACGATCCATATCATCTGTGAAGTGACTGACAATGGAATCCCTCAATTGACCAGATACAGGCGTGTGATAGTCACTATAATTTAAGGTGGAGAGAATTAAAAAGTATACTTGTAAAAAGGTGATAATTTATGACTGGAAAATGAATTTCCAGTCATAAATCTACATTATCAAATGTCCGAATAATCGGTAGGATATAGGAAAAGCGTTACATTTTTTGAGACATTGTTCTGGTATTGTGGCAGTGAAGACAACTCTTTCCAATAGGCATCGGCTCGAAATGTATCCCAATGGGCATCACGGTCGGCTTTATTTTCAAAAGTTGTCATGTACATCAGATTCGGCATGGTTGGCCCCGAAATAACCTCACCATAAAAAACAGCATTGAATCCTAATCTTTTAAAAAGACCAACCTCGTCGCCATCATTGAACATCTTGATCTTGTTTTCTGAAATCTTCTCAGTATGGCCTTCATAGCTGCGCAATTCATAAATCCTGTCTTTATTTGGCCCACTCAAATCAGGAACACCGTATTTTGGATTCTTCTCGAAGGCGTTCAATAAAATTGATTCGATTCTATCGTAAGGAGGATTGGTATATGGTGCATTTAGGTAATTGGCACCTGCCGATTGGAATTGTTGGTCCTTAGCAAGCTTGGAATCTATTTTAGAAAACTCCTTCTGAGAACTAAACGGTATTAGCACATAAATCAACTTTTCAGTGGGTTTATTTCCCTCAGTAGAAGCAACAGGTTTGAATACCCCAATATGCTCAATTCCTGCCCTATGCATGGCTGGAAGGTATGCTTTCTCAAGGTATTCATCAATAACCTTTTCCTGATCACTGGAGGAGAAGTGATAAATTTTTATCTGGTAAAAATCTCCTTTTCCGGCGAAGGAAAAAGCGGTAGTAAGCAATAAAATGGCTACCGCAGAAAATAACATCATGGCGTCTTTCATACTATTTTGGAATTATTTGTAAACTATTCAAAACGAAAGGGTAGCAAAAGGAAAATACCTAAATTACCTTCTCACTTTTTGCTATTTTAAAGATTAGAGAGGCCTTATTTTCTTACCCTTGTTACAAGTTATCTAAAAAAACAGACAAGCCAAAACTACTGATAAGTCAATAATAAAAGTGAAGTACATTTGATCCAAACCCCATTAATTCAACTACTATTCCTACAAATTAACATTTGCTTAACCCTTTTAACTATTCAGTAAGGGTAATTAACTTTTGGTTCTCCCAAGCGCATTCAAAAATTTAAGTCATTTGGACTTATAAACTATCCTTATGAAATCGCTGCGCTATTTATTCTTTCTAATTGTACTTTCTTTGCCTTTGTTTTCAAATGCACAATCTATCACGGGTAAAATTCTGGATGAAAAGGAAAACTTATCCATTCCCGGAGTAAGCATTGTGGTATTAAACAAGGCCGATTCATCATTGGCATCCGGTGCCATTACCGATCTGGATGGCAAGTTTGATATTTCTGATATAAAAGCTGGCGACTACCTGATCGAGGCAAGGTATTTAGGCTACCAAAGTTTCGTCAAACCAATCAGCTTACAAAATACCAGGATAGACTTAGGTAACATTAAAATAGCTGAAGCACTGACAGAACTAAATGAGGTGACGGTCTCTGCCAGAAGATCCCTTGGTACCCAAAAAGGCGACACTACTCAATTCAATGCAAATGCCTTCAAGACCCTTAGTGATGCCACTTCCCAGCAATTACTTGAAAAAATGCCGGGAATCAATATGATGGATGGAGTACTGCAGGCGCAAGGCGAATCCATCGTTCAAATATTTGTGGACGGAAAGCCATTCTTTGGAACGGATGTAAAGGCCGCCTTGCAAAATCTTCCAGCTGAAGCGGTAGAAAGCATACAAGTCTTCGATAAGCTAAGCGACAAAGCTTCGTTTAGTGGATTTGACGACGGAGAAAGGGAAAAAACGATAAATATAATTACAAACCCAGCTTACAGAACCGGGCAGTTTGGTAAAATGACAACCGGATATGGGAGCAATGACCGGTACCTATTGGGTATGGGATTGAATGCATTCCAAAATGACCAAAGGATTACCATAACTGGATTAAGCAATAATATAAACGCGCTGAATTATTCCGGTGATGTCAATACTATGGGTGAATCCAGACCTCAGGATGGTATCATTAAATACAATGCGCTAGGGATTAACTACAGTGACCTTATAACAAACAAATTGCAGTTAAACACCAGCTATCAATACCGGGACAGAACAAATAATGGCTATTCTTCTTTGGTAAGGGATTATAATTTGAATACTGAGGACGAGCAGCGCTACAGCGAAGAAAATTCAAATGTGAGAAGAAACAAAGAACATGCATTCGATTTGAGGTTGACTTATGACATAGATAGTAGCAATCACTTATTGGTTGTCACAAAGGTCTCGGCAGAAACAGATATGGAAAGGTCTAATTTCTTTGGAAAAACAGAGCAGCTAGAAAAAATCATCAATCAAACCACCAATACCAGTAATGTTAACAGTACGAATTTTGATTTCACCAACGATATTTATTATAGTAAGCGATTTCAAAAGGTGGGCAGAACAGCAACCATTGGCATTGAATCCGGAAACCACCTGGATGAGGACTTTGGTGTACGTGAAGCGGAAAATATTTTTTATGACCCTGAGGAAGAAATAGAAAACCTGGATCAAAAAACTGTTAGGCAAAGAAAAGGGCTTTCCTGGGAAGCTGACTTTTCTTACACTGAGCCTTTAGGCAAAATGGGCAGGTTGAAGTTTGAATACGAGATTGGTAATCGTATCGAAGATTCTGATCAAAGGCTTTCAGATCTAATCTCAGAGGAAAATAGCGATGACTACATTTCCATACTAGACACTGCGTTAAGCAATAAGTTTAACAGCACTTACTTGAAACAAGAATCAGAATTAGGTTATCAGTATTCTGGAAAAAAAATTAAGCTACAGGCTGAAATGAGTTATGAGTCAGCTTCTTTAAAAAACAGGCAACACTTTCCCAATGAAGATTATTTGACAAGAACTTTTCAGAACTACTTGCCTACGTTAAGGGTAGATTACAAACCCAAACCAACTCAAATATTAGAATTTGACTATGACACGAATACCGATGCACCATCAGTGGGTGAACTACAGAAGGTAATTAACAATACCAATCCAATCCAGTTAAAAAGTGGGAACCCGAATTTAGTTCAGAGCTATTCAAATCGATTTAGGCTTAGGTATAAAAGCACAAATATTGACACGGATAGGTCTTTTATCGCCTATGTACAATCAAGCTTTGAAAACGACAGGATTTCTTCAAGCACCTTAATCGCAGAGGAGAAAATGGATCTTGGGGATGGGATTGTATTAGAAAAAGGTGCTCAGTTATCCAAACCAGTCAATCTAAATGGGTATTGGAAGATAAAGACCTATTTCAATTATGGTTTACCAATAGATAAAATCAAATCCAATGTGGGCCTTTATGGAGGTGTTGAACTTAGCAAAAGCCCAGGTATGATCAATGAAATTGTAAGCTTCACCAATGCTACTAAATTAAGGGCCGGACTCTCAAGCAGTAGCAACATCAGTGAAAAAGTGGATTTTAATATCTCCACAAAGGCCACTTACACCATGGTAAACAATACCTTAAGGCAAAATATCAACAATAACTATTTTAACCTAAACACCAGAGTAAACTACAATTGGATATTTGGCAATGGGTTGGTTTACCGAATGGAACTTAACCACCAATTAAATACAGGATTGGCCAAAAGCATTGGCCAAAGCTTTGTGCTGCTAAACATGAGTGTCGGTAAAAAAATATTTAGAAATCAGAGAGGCGAATTAAGTTTGAATGTTTTTGACTTACTCAATCAAAATACAAATGTGAAAAGGACGGTCAATGAACTCTATATTGAAGACAGGCAGAGCAATGTATTGAACCGGTATTTTATGATGACGTTTACTTATAATTTACGGCACTTCTCTCTTGGAGCCTCCAATTCAGATTTTTAATCTGAGATCAAAGGCATGAAAGGTTATAAGGTAGCGTTTTTGAAGGCAGCAGTTTGGGTTAAAAAGGAATTACTCGGTTTTATCCTCCAGGATATAGCCTTTTCCATGGATATTGATGATACTAATGCTGGGGTCCATTTGCAAGTGCTTTCTCAGCTTGGCCATATGTACATCCATGCTTCTTCGGTTAAAGTAATCTACCTTTCCCCACAATTCTTTTAGCACGAACTTTCTGTCTAGCAACTGATTTTTCTTTTCACAGAGAAGTCGTAAAATAGCTGCTTCTTTCTCAGTGAGCACAATGGTTTCTTTGCTGTTGTTTAACCTTCGACTGTTCCAATCAAAGGTCAATTGGCCAATGGCGTAACTATTTGTTTGTGTTGGAGTAGTGGAAACCCTTCGCAATACTGCTTTAATTCGCGCAATTAGCTCTTCTTCATCTACGGGTTTAACGATGTAGTCATCGGCTCCTTTTTGGAAAGCCTGAAGCTTATCAATTTTCATGGACCTGGCCGTAAGGAAAATCAGGGGTATAGCAGGGTTTATTTTTTTGATTTCACCTGCTAGAGTAAAGCCATCCATTATCGGCATCATTACATCTATCAGGCAGAGATCAAAAGGCTGCTCAATAAATGCTTCCTTGCCCTGAAGCCCATCTGTTTGCCAGGAGACCACAAATTGGTGCATTTCAAGATAGGTTTTTAACGCATAACCTAAAATTTTGTCATCCTCAACTAATAATATCCTTGGATCCATTATTGCTCTTTATTGGTTTCAACAACTGGAAACTTCAGAATCACGGAAGTTCCTTGTCCCAGGCTGCTTTTCACTTCGATCTCTCCTCCATGTAAATTTACCATCATTTTTACATAACTAAGCCCTAAGCCAAAACCTTTGATTTTGTGCAAATTGCCATGGCTTACCCTATAAAATTTATCAAAAACAAAGGCCAAATTATCAGGTTCTATTCCTATACCATGGTCCACCACTTTTACAAACAATTGATTGTTTCGGTTGTATGTTTTCACTAATACCTCTGGAGAGGTGTCGGAATATTTAATCGCATTGTCCAATAAATTTTCCAATATATTGCCCAAATGCATTTCATCTCCATAAATCAAAGGCTCAGTAGCTTCAAACAAAAAGTGCAAAGAACCTTGCTGGGATTCAATGAGCACTTTATAGACATCTGCCTTTCTTTTAATTATAGCATGAATATCGATCTGCTCGAAATTTAATCCGGGATTGCCATTTTCAAGCACACTTAGCTCCAGCACTTTTTCCACCTTGTTTTTAAGGAGCTGGTTTTCATTTTCTAGTAACTGCAAATGATAATCCAGTTCTTCATCGGTAAAAACCTTTCGCTTTTCCCTAATAATTTTATAGATAATCGAAGAGGCAAAAATGGGCGTTTTAAGCTCATGCGTCAGGTTATTGATAAAATCATTTTTGAGTTGAGAAATCAATTTCTGACGTTTTAGGACAAGAAAAGTACTTAAAAAACTCCCAAGTAAAAGCAGTACAAAAAAAGCAGTAATGAATAAAGTAGGGGCAATCCTATAGGCGATAAAAAGGGATTGGTTATGAAAAAACAATCCAAATTTGAATTTACCCTTCCCAAATTCCTTGCGAATTTGGTCACCAGGTGTAAAGGAATATTTTTGAAAATGGGGTTGGTACAAGTTTACTGCCGAACTAAAAGCAATGGTATCTTTGAGGCGTTGGTAAAAGGCAAACTCATATTCAAGATAACCCAACTCGTGTTTCATTAGCAGGCTATCCGTAAGGTCTTTTATGCTAACCTCAAGGATTTTTTCGGTAGAATCCCTTTTCTCTTTTGGGTGCACCTTATCTCCAATCAATTCAATGACTTGATTGGTCAATTCATCGTCTTCTTTTAAAACGTTTTCTAAGTCTTCCAGTATGGAATCTATTTCCTTCTCAAAGATTTTTCTTTGGACATCAATATCGATTTTGATTAAACTGTATTGAATAAAGAGGAGCCCCACCATTGCAATAGAGATTAGGATGGTAATCACATATATATGATCCCTGACATAGTCGAGCCATTTTCCTAATAATTGCTTAATCATTTCTACTAGTTAGTGGGTAATCCCGATAAAAGCTGAGGAATTAACATTTCCTTAACTTTTTTAACCTTTACTTTAGAAGTAAAAATACATGAAAAAAGCAAATCTATTATCAGGCAGCCGCAAAACCCGAGAATAGCAGCCGTAGGAATAATACTTGTCCCATCAATTTTTAAGGGTGCTGTTGGTATAATTCCTTTGCCTACTTAGCTGATTAGCGACACTATTCAAATGAAGATTTCATCTCGAAAAAAAATTTCATTCAGCCTAGCATTTTACTACAAAGCACTATCTGAGGTACCTACCACAATTATAAAGGAGGTAGTCATTTCACTCCCATCTATTGCTATCACATTACCTTTTAATTCCAGGCAGGTAATACTATGAAACCCAGCGCCACGCATTAAACTTATTACTTCCTCTTTTTTGTAAAAGGTAAAGCCTTGTTTGGCAAAGGGAAGTTGCTCACCAAATTCTTTTTCTATAAAAGTTAAAGCTAATCTTCCTCCTTTTTTCAGCACGCGAGCGATTTTCTGAAACTGTTTTGGAACATTTTCCCAAAAGTATAGGGTATTACAACTGAAGCAAACATCGAAGGCATTGTCTTTGTAAAGAAAGTCGGTTCGAGGATTTATAAGATGAAAAGCTGCTTTCCTTTCTTCTACCAGGTGAGCATTATTATCCCTTGACAAAGCCACCATTCTTTCAGAAATCTCCAACCCATGATACCTCAGCCCTTCTGCTTGGTTAAACAATTGGTCTATATGCATACCATTACCAAAACCAATTTCCATAATAGATTCACCTTCTACCAACTTCAAAGCCTGAATGGTCTGATAAATCATATACTTGTTGGACTGAAACATGGCTTCGCCCAATTGTGTGGCAAATTCACCGGTGGGACAACGAAGCTGCTTCGCAAGCATATTCATTTCATCTTCCATCATAATTGTAACTAATAGTAGCTAAAGGTTTCTTGAACAAACCTTATAAAATTGAGTGTAGGGGTTTCTAACATTAATCTAACTCCTTTCCATCCCTGATTGTTTAATTCATCAATAGAAAAAAGCAGTATTTAGACTTTCTAAAGTTGTTGGACACTTTAAAAGGCCTAATAAATAACAATTACGAAAGAAAAAGCAATACTCATTCTGATTAAACCCGGATTATGTAAAAGGACTTCCCGTGTTTACGGGAAGTGTTGTAATCGCAATAAAATCAAGCTGTTTGGAGATTTTAGCATAGCAGCGCTATAGTAAACCTATTGCCGACAGGCAGGGTTGAAAACAGCAAGGAATTGGCTGATTTTGAAGCGATTTAAGCACCCAATAGATTTTCTATTCCATATTTCGGGTTAAACTCAGCTTCGAAGACTTCAGCAAAAAATAATCTAGGCAGCTAACCTGAGAGATGTTGTCAGCATCACTATAAAAAAAGGGCATAAAAAAAGCGAGTCTTATTCAGACTCGCTTTTTATAATTATTTCTAAAGGTTCTCCTGAATTGTCCAGGAATTTATACTCCGTCACCGGTAATGAAGAATCTTTGACCAGGTTGATCCATTTATAATATTTAAAAAACCAATGCATCCTTTGAGAGAATATGCCATGTGTAAAATAGGCATGTAAATAGGGGTGCAGTGCAATTTTAATCTTTGATTCGTTTTGGTGAATTGCAATATGCTCTAAATCTTTTACCAGTTTATCTGCCACAAGTATGGAGGCTTGTATTTTGCCTGTACCATTACAAGAAGGACAAATTTCTTTGGTTACTATGTTCATTTCAGGTCTAACGCGTTGTCTGGTGATTTGCATCAATCCAAACTTAGTAAGGGGAAGTACCGTATTTTTTGATCGGTCATCTCTCATTGCATCTTTCATCGCTTCGAAAATGGCCCTTTTATTATCGGCCTTTTTCATATCGATAAAATCGATCACAATAATTCCACCCATATCGCGAAGCCTTAGCTGCCTTGCAATTTCTTTTACGGCCACCATATTGGTTTTTAGGCCTGTATTTTCTTGATCACTTTCCTGATTTGATTTGTTACCACTATTAACATCCACTACATGCAAGGCTTCTGTATGCTCAATAATGAGATAACCGCCCTGGGGGAGACTAATTGTGGTTCCAAACAGGCTTTTGATCTGTTTTTCTATACCAAAACTTTCAAAGAGCTTCGCTTTTCCGTTGTAAAGCTTAACAATTTTTTCTTTTTCTGGAGCAATGGATCTTATATAAGACCGCATCTGATCATAAATTACTTCATCCTCTACCGTGATTGCGTCGAAAGATTCATTGAGCAGGTCTCTAATAATAGAGGAGGCCAAACTCATTTCTCCGATGATTTTGTCTTTAACTTTGGCTTTTTGAAGCTTTCTCATTCCATCTTCCCAGGACTCTAATAGAGACCTAAGATCTTTATCCAATTCGGTGACAGATTGTCCTTCTGCCACTGTCCGGATAATTACACCGAAATTAACCGGTTTGATGGAGGTGATAAGCCGTGATAACCTTTTCCTTTCATCGGCACTACGTATTTTTTTGGATACGTTTACCGTGTTAGAAAATGGCACCAATACCAAGTATCGACCAGCAAGGGAGAGCTCACACGATAGTCTAGGCCCTTTCGTAGAAATCGGTTCTTTAACAACCTGTACCAACACCTGATTATTTTTAGACAAGACTTGGCTTATTTTTCCAAGCTTGTCTATTTCAGGTTCGTTTTCAAAACCTTTAAGGTCTAAACCTTTATGTGTTTTATTGCGGGTTAATTTTACCAGCTTACTTAAGCTGTTAACCTGTGGTCCCAGATCTTGATAATGTAAAAAAGCATCTTTTTCGTATCCTACATCTATGAAGGCGGCATTTAAGCCATTTACGATTTTCTTTACAGCACCAAGATAAATGTCTCCGACTTTAAACTTGTTGTCTTCTTCTTCAACATGAAGCTCAATCAAGCTCTTGTCTTTAAGAAGGGCTATTCGACTACCATTTTGAGAGGAATCAATTAATAATTCTGAACTCAAATTGTGTCTCTGTTATGAAATAAAAGAACGTGTTAATTCCACAGAAATAAGATTATTTCTTATTCTTGTGTCTGTTTTTTCTCAATCTTTTTTTACGCTTGTGTGTAGCGATTTTATGTCTCTTCCTTTTTTTTCCGCAAGGCATAATTTTATAGTTTTAGTTTAACAATTTTTTATTATAATCTATCTAAATAATTCTCGATTCCTGAAAGAATCTGAGGATCTGTAGTTTTATTACGTAATCCCTCTAATTGAGTTTTGGCTTGCTTCTTCTGATTGGATTCATACAAACTAACCCCCAAATAAAATTGCCCCTGAATATTCTCGGGGTGATACTCGACAAGTTTTTCAAAACGCTCAACAGCCCTTTTGTACTGACCACTCTGCATAGACAAAATGCCCATGTTAAACAGTGCCTCCTCATTTTCAGGGTCCTCTTCCAAAACACCCCTTAGCATGGTAATACCCTGCATAGGATTGGCTGAGGAAACATAAGTCATCGCTACTTTTGTTTTTAAATCAAGCCTCTCCGGTGAAGTCTCCAAAACTTTGCCCAAATAAAAGCGCGTTTTGTCTCCTAACCTTTTCGTCTTGATTTCTTCCATGGAAAAACCAAATGCCTCATAATATGCATTCCCAGCTTTCTCCCAATTCTCAGGAGCTGGAGCTTTTTCGGCAATTAAGCCATAATAAAAAGCTGCACTATCCAATTTTCCTCCGCTTTGATAAACTTTAGCAATTGAATCAGCGAATATAACAAATTTTTCGGTACCAGCCTCGCCTTCTAAATCAGCCATCAATTTGTCGATGACCTCAAGATCGCTACTACTTAAGGAGCTTCCATGATTGTTTTCTTCGATTTCTGAATCAGAACCCAAACTACTTCCGCCTTCAGTAAGCCCCTTGTCTTCATTGTCAACTACCACCATGGGCAAGCTATACAACAAATAAGAAACAATAATACCTGCAACAACGAAAATAATTTGGGATCTTTTCATAGTCTAGTCTTCCAAGAATTTAGTCCTGTGGAGCCAATTCTTTAACGCTTTGACTGTTTTTAATTTTTTCAATAAATGATTTTGAAGGCTTAAAAGCCGGAACATAATGTTCATCAATTACAATGGCCGTGTTTTTAGAGATATTCCTTGCGATTTTTTTAGCCCTTTTTTTGTTTATAAAACTGCCAAAACCTCTAACATAGATATTTTCTCCTTCTGCCATTGAATCTTTTACAACCTTGAAAAACGCCTCAACGGTCTGTGTAACATCATCCTTTTGGATTCCTGTCTTCTCCGAAATCTTTGTGATTACCTCTGCTTTAGTCACTGTCTTAATATTTTTTTGTGTAATTCAATTGAGGCTTAACCTCCTATTAACCAACTAATTTTGGGAGTGCAAATTTACAATAACCATTCCAATTAAAAAATTAAATCGATAAAATTACCTTCATTTGTTCAATTATTTAAGAATAATAAAATTTTAAAATTTTGAGTTTCAACTATTTCACTGAGAATCTGCTCCGTTGGTATCCCCTTCATCGTCGTGATCTGCCTTGGAGAGAGACTAGGAATCCATATATCATTTGGTTATCCGAAATCATCCTTCAGCAAACCCGCGTGGCACAAGGCTTACCCTATTTCCAAGCTTTTATAGAAAAATTCCCAACGGTGGTCGATCTCGCCAAAGCACCCGAAGAAGAAATTTTAAGGACCTGGCAAGGCTTGGGTTATTATAGTAGAGCAAGAAACCTACATGCCTGTGCCCGATCCATTGTTAATGATAACAATGGGGAATTTCCGGACAATTATGCCGCATTACTAAAATTAAAAGGAGTGGGGCCTTATACAGCAGCAGCGATAGCCTCCTTTGCCTTTAAAGAAGCAGTGGCAGTACTCGATGGAAATGTTTTCCGGGTTTTGGCTCGGTATTTTGGCATGGATATGGATATTTCATCCCCCAAAGGAAAAAAAGAGTTTGAAAAGTTAGCCAATAAACTTATTCCTAAAGAAACGCCCGACCAATACAATCAGGCGATAATGGAATTTGGGGCCCTGCAATGTGTTCCGAAAAACCCTGATTGCCATCAATGTCCAATAAGCAGCGGATGCTATGCCCTAAATTATGATCTTGTGAATACCCTGCCGGTCAATGAAAAAAAAGTGAAAATAAAATCGAGGTATTTTTTATACTTTCACATACATATTGGGAATTACACCGTTGTCAGGAAGCGAAAAGAAAAAGACATCTGGCAAGGCCTGATAGACTTCCCATTAGAGGAATACACATTACTGGATAGTATCATAAATATTGAGCCTGATAAACTTAATTTACCCGCAACACTCCATTCTATGGACCCTCTTTACAGCATCAGTTCTGAAAAACCCTTCAAACACCTACTCACACATCAAAGAATTTTTGCTTCCTTTGTAAACATAGAATTGAAAGCAAAGTACAAAGAGGCACTTGAGAAATGGGCAAGAGCAAACGAATTTGATCTTGTAGATGAAGTGGTGCTCGAATCGCTAGGCAAACCCAAATTGATCGTCCGGTACTTGAATCAATAATATTAATTGTTTATATTTAATCAGCTTTTTAAATAACCTTAAAAATCTAGTAATGGCAGGAGTTAATAAAGTAATTTTACTGGGAAATCTAGGTGCAGATCCCGAAGTGAAACACCTGGAAGGAGATAAAGTAGTCGCCAATCTTCGACTAGCCACCACTGAATCTTACAAAGACCGTTCTGGAAATCGCGTTGAAAACACAGAATGGCATGACTTGGAACTGTGGGATGGACAGGCAAAAGTAGCCGAACAATACTTGAAAAAAGGCAGCCAGATATATGTTGAGGGTAAAATTAAATCTGACACGTGGCAGGATGATCAAGGTAACAATCGCAAAAGAACCAGGATTAGGGTACAGAGTTTCACCATGCTCGGAGGAAAGAGTAGCGGACAGGACAATGGTCAAGGTGGAAGCCAGGGAACACCTGCTCAAAACCCCAATTCAAATACAAATATGAACGCACCTTCAGGCAAAGCCTATGATGGTGATGACAATGAAGCAGATGATTTACCATTTTAATTGTAATGGAATTCGGTAAAATCATTAGTTTTGCATAAAATTATATTCATAAATTAATGGACGACCCCTATCCGAGTTTGCTGCTCCTGACAGATGTCATAGCTGTATCACCGGTTTATTTGGTGGGTAATGCGGTATTATTTATCGCATTATTGATTGTATCAGCTTTGGTTTCCGGTTCAGAAGTAGCGTTTTTTTCTCTGAATCATGAGGATATAGAAGAAATCAGGGTGGCTTCGGACACGAGGTCAGGCAAGATTATTACCCTGATAGAGAATCCTCAAAAACTACTGAGTACAATATTGATTCTTAATAACCTTATTAATATCAGTATTGTTACCCTTACTACCTTCTTCACCTGGAGTATATTCGGTACTGACGCCACAGGAATTGTAATCATACTATTTCAAACCATAGGCGTTACATTCTCCATCGTTTTTATCGGAGAGATTGTTCCCAAGGTATATGCCAATGCAGCCAGGGTTAGTTTTTCAAAACTGACTGCGGGCTTTCTGTATTTCTTCTTTGTGATTCTTGGTCCTGTGTCTTACTTATTAATGGCCATCAGTGATGTTATCGAAAAACGTATTGAGAAAAAAGGCTATTCTTTGTCTGTAAATGAATTGCACCATGCCTTAGAGATAACTTCGGTAGATACAAGTAATAATGAACGTGACATCCTCAAGGGAATAGTGAATTTTGGCACACTGTCTGTAAAGCAGGTCATGCGGTCAAGAATGGACCTTACAGCCGTAGATGTAGACATGGACTTCCATGAGCTGATGGACAAAATCAATAAAAGCGGTTTCTCCAGGATCCCTGTTTATGAAGGCACAATAGATCAAATCAAAGGTATCCTATATATAAAAGACCTTTTGGATCATATCGAGAAGGATGAGCATTTTAATTGGAAAGACCTGATCCGAAAAGGGTATTTTATTCCAGAGAACAAAAAATTAGCTGACCTGCTAAAGGACTTCAAAAATAAAAGGGTGCATATGGCCATTGTGGTGGATGAATATGGTGGCACCTCAGGCCTGGTTACTTTGGAAGACCTTATTGAAGAAATCATAGGTGACATCAATGATGAATTTGACGAAATAGAGGAATACTTATTCAAAAAAATAGATGACAAGACTTTCGTTTTCGAAGGAAAAATATCCTTGAATGATTTTTGTAAAAAACTTGATTTGGATATTCAATTATTTGATGATGTTAAGGGGGAAAGTGAATCTCTAGGTGGCTTACTACTTGAGTTAAACTCCAACCTTCCTAAAAATGGGACCAAAATTAAATTCGATAATTTTGAATTTACCATAATGGCAGTGGATACCAGAAAAATTAAAAAGGTTAAAGTCTATTTAGATGGTCCTGTAGATAAAAATGTCCCAGATCAATTTGATTGAATTTAATAGGTGGTTAATCACCTAAATTAGAAAATTGAATTTAATTTTTAGAAGTTGGTGCTTATTTTTTTCTTTTTTTTTCGTAATTTTAAAATTGGCAATTTTAGACTTGTAAGCGTAATCCAAGGGGCTGTCTTTCTCAAATCAAGGTATCCTTTAGACTGAAACAATATACTTTCGCAAAATTTTATATTTTTCCAGTAAGGATATTAAGGTGTTCCTACATTGACTTAATTATAATTTTTTAATTCTTATTCAGCTATTCTTTCATTTTTGTTTTACCTTTATTGTCTAGAATTTAATAATTGAAAAATTTATTGTGAATTTTTCAAAGTGAGTTCAGTACCAAATACAATTAAATTTAACAGAATGAATCAAGGTTTATATCGTTCACAGTTTGAGCATGATGCCTGCGGAATCGGGTCAGTTGTTAATGTGAAAGGCCTTAAAAGCCACGAAACTATAAGTGATGCTTTGCTTATGCTTAGCAATATGGAGCATAGAGGAGGACGAGGCAGCGACCCAAAGACAGGTGACGGTGCTGGTATTCTGATACAATTGCCCCATACATTCCTGAAAGAGGTTACTCAAAGGTTAGGCTTTGGATTACCAGAGGAAGGATTTTATGGTGTTGGTATGGTATTTTTCCCAAACAACAAGCAACTATACAAAAAGTGCAAATCAAACTTAAATAAGATAATCAACGAATTGGGCTTTAAGCTCATCGGATACAGAGCTGTACCTACAGATGATACTGTGCCCGGCTCAGGAGCATTAGAAGTAATGCCTAATATAGAGCAAGTGTTTGTCCAACATCAGGACAATCTTTCAGGTCTTGATTTGGAGAGGAAACTCTTTGTACTTAGAAATTATGCTACAAGTATCCTAAACTCCACAATACCTGGCGTTAATAGTGCCTTTTACTTTGCCAGTTTTAGTAGTCAAACACTGATCTATAAAGGACAACTCCGCACAGATCAGGTTTTGACCTTTTACAAAGACTTGCAAAACAACAAGCTTAAATCGGCCATTGCTTTAGTTCACTCAAGGTTTTCTACAAATACCTTTCCGAACTGGAGACTGGCACAGCCTTTCCGATTTTTATCACACAATGGTGAAATCAATACCATCCGGGGAAATCTGAATAAAATGCGCTCCAAGGAGACATTGATGAAATCCATTCATTTTACGGATGAAGAGCTTCAAATGCTTCTGCCAATTACCAACTCCAAAAATTCAGATTCTGCAAACCTGGATGCAATGGTGGAGTTACTTGCGCTAAGCGGGAGAAGTCTTCCTCATGTCCTTATGATGCTTGTTCCTGAAGCTTGGCAGGACAATAAGACAATGGATAAAAAGAAAAAAGCTTTTTATAAATTCCATGCCTCATTGGTAGAGCCATGGGATGGTCCAGCAGCACTATTGTTTACTGATGGCAAATCATTAGGCGCAACATTGGATAGAAATGGTCTTCGACCACTAAGATACTTTATAACCTCTGATGATCGACTTATTCTTTCTTCTGAGGCTGGTGCCTTACCTATTAGAGAGTCCACCATTATAGAAAAGGGACGTATCAGTCCTGGAAGAATGTTATTGGCTGACCTATCAAAAGGAAAAATATCCTTTGATGAAGAAGTTAAGGATGAAGTAGTCAATAGAAAGCCTTATGATTCATGGATCAAAAAAGAAAGGCTTAAACTAAGAATGATACCTGCTCCTACGGAACTTTCTTTTCCATATAGCACGGAAAACATCAAGAAAAAACAAACCATCTTTGGTTACAGCCAGGAGGATTTAAAAGTAATTTTGTCACCAATGGGAGATACGGCTTACGAGCCTATAGGGTCTATGGGTGCCGATACTCCTTTGGCAGTACTTTCCAAACAAAGTCAACATATCTCCAACTACTTTAAGCAATTGTTTGCTCAGGTAAGTAATCCTCCTATTGACCCAATAAGAGAGCGTTTGGTAATGTCTTTGTTTACCAGAATTGGTGAAAGCTTTAATATACTTGAAGAAAGTGCCAAGCATACCCGTCAAGTTCATATTTCCCAGCCGGTTTTACTCAATGAAGACCTTGAAAAATTAAGGACTCTTGAGGAGAAAGGTTACCATTCAGCCACTCTAAATGCACATTTTGAAGCGGATGGAAAGCCCGGTCGTTTATTGGAAGCCTTAAATAAATTATGCCAGGCTGCAGAAGATGCGATTGGAGAGGGAAAAAACATTATTATAATTTCCGATAGAAATTCTCAACAGGATACCGCACCTATTCCATCATTATTGGCTGTAGGAGCTGTACACCATCACTTGGTGAACCAAAAATTGAGAACAAAAGCAGGGTTGGTTGTAGAAGCTGGTGATATTCGGGAAACCCATCACTTTGCCACAGCAATTGGTTATGGTGCAAGTGCCATCAATCCTTACCTGGCTTTGGAAACACTTCTTTCACTCAATGAAACTGGCATGTTGAGCAAGAAAATTGCTCAGAAGAAATTATTTGAGAACTATAAAGAAGCGATTGGTAAAGGATTACTTAAGGTACTTTCAAAAATGGGTATCAGTACGCTTCAGTCTTACCAGAGTGCCCAGATATTTGAAGCCATTGGCCTTGGAGCTGAAGTAATCGACAGATGCTTTAAAGGTACGGTCAGCAGGATCAGCGGTGTTTCATTTGATGAATTGGCCGATGAAGTTCTTGTAAGACACCATACTGCTTACAAAACCAAAAGTCCTTTACTGGAAGCAGGCGGAATCTATCAGTGGAAACGTAGAGGTGAAAAACACCTTTTCAACCCAGAGACCATCCATCTTTTACAGAAATCTACCCAATTGGGGGACTACAATTTGTACAAGAAGTTTGCACAGAAGATCAATGATCAAACCAAAGATGCAATGACATTGAGGGGATTGTTGGAGTTCAAAAAGAGGATCGCAGTTCCGATAGATGAAGTTGAGCCAGTAGAGAAGATTCTGAAGCGATTCGCAACAGGAGCCATGTCTTTTGGATCGATATCTCACGAAGCGCACAGCACTTTGGCCATTGCGATGAACCGCATAGGTGCAAAAAGCAATAGTGGAGAAGGTGGAGAAGACGAAGTTAGATTTGAGAAAAAAGAAAATGGTGACTGGCAAAGATCGGCTATAAAGCAGGTGGCTTCCGGAAGGTTTGGGGTAACGAGTAATTACCTGACCAACGCCGCAGAATTACAGATTAAGATGGCACAGGGGGCCAAGCCAGGAGAAGGTGGTCAGCTTCCAGGTCATAAAGTCGATGATTGGATAGGTAGAGTTAGACACTCCACACCAGGAGTAGGTTTGATTTCACCTCCACCTCACCACGATATTTATTCGATCGAGGATTTGGCTCAGTTAATCTATGACCTCAAAAATGCCAATAGAAAAGCAAGGATTAATGTTAAACTAGTATCTCAAGCTGGTGTAGGTACTGTAGCTGCAGGGGTAGCTAAAGCACAATCTGACGTGATCCTGATTTCAGGAGCGGACGGTGGTACTGGTGCTTCTCCTCTTAGTTCTATCAGACATGCAGGATTGCCATGGGAGCTAGGCTTATCTGAAGCACATCAAACCCTGGTCATTAATAACCTCCGAAGCAGAGTAACCCTACAAACAGATGGGCAACTCAGAACAGGAAGAGATTTGGCGATAGCAGTCCTATTAGGTGCTGAAGAGTGGGGCATTTCTACTGGTGCATTGGTAGTAGAAGGATGTATCATGATGAGAAAATGCCACCTGAACACTTGTCCAGTGGGTATAGCTACCCAAAACCCTGAATTAAGGAAACTATTCACGGGTAACCCGGATCATGTAGTGAACTTCTTTACATTCCTAGCCCAGGACCTTAGAGAAATCATGGCTTCCTTAGGCTTTAGGACAGTAAATGAAATGGTTGGTCAAAGCAATATTTTAAAAGAGGCCAATGGTCAAATGAACCATTGGAAATGGGATAAATTAGATTTGAGCCCAATTTTCCATAAAGTGGAAGTTCCGGACCATGTAGGAATTCACAAGCAAATTGATCAGGATTTCAGACTGAAAAAAGTGCTTGACAGAAAACTTATTGAAGCCGCTACTCCAGCACTTGAGCAAGCAAATAACGTAACCGGAACTTTTGACATCATCAATGTGGACCGATCAGTCGGTGCCATGTTATCAAATGAAGTTTCAAAATTCTTTGGAAGTCCTGGGCTACCAGACAATACCATACACTTTAAATTCAAAGGATCTGCCGGACAGACATTCGGTGGCTTTTTGGCCAAAGGGATCACCTTTGAATTGGAAGGTGAAGCCAATGATTACTTCGGTAAAGGGCTTTCAGGTGGTAAATTGATTGTTTACCCTAATCGAAATGCCAACTTTGTCGCAGAGGACAATATCATTATTGGTAATGTGGCCTTTTATGGTGCTACTTCTGGTCAGTCCTATATTAAAGGAAAGGCTGGAGAACGTTTTTGTGTAAGAAACTCAGGAGTAGAGGCTGTAGTAGAAGGCATCGGTGACCACGGTTGTGAATACATGACAGGTGGCTTGGTGGTCATTCTTGGTGAAATTGGTAGAAACTTTGCTGCTGGTATGAGTGGTGGAATTGCCTATATCTTTAAAGAGAATCTGGGCAATATCAATAAAGAAATGGTTGACATTGATCCCCTTAATGAGGATGATTTTGCAACTATCAAAAACGCTATAACGAGTCACGTAGAACTTACTTCCAGTAATACCGGAACTAGACTATTAGAAGATTGGGAAGCCGGTAAAGAACGGTTTATTAAGGTAATTCCAAAGGATTACAAAGAAGTATTGAGAAAAAGAGCATTAGAAAATTCTAAAACATTAGTATAAGATGGCGGATAAAGAAGGTTTCTTAAAATATAAAAGACAACTACCTGGATCCAGATCACCTGAAGAAAGGAAAAAGGATTACCAGGAGATATACAAGCCTTTGGATCCCAAAGTGCTCAATCACCAGGCTGCAAGATGCATGGATTGTGGTGTCCCTTTTTGTCACAATGGTTGTCCTCTAGGCAATGTTATCCCGGACTTTAATGACGCCGTTTACCAAAATGAGTGGGATCTGGCATATCAAATACTCCGTGGAACAAACAACTTCCCTGAGTTTACCGGGAGAATCTGTCCAGCACCCTGTGAAGCAAGTTGTGTATTGGGTATCAACAAAGACCCTGTAGCAATCGAATTGATTGAAAAAAGCATAGCTGAAAAAGCTTACGAGCTAAACCTTGTGAAGCCAAACATCCCTACAGAAAGAACGGGTAAAAAAGTGGCCGTGATAGGCTCTGGTCCTTCAGGACTTGCAGCAGCTGATCAAATAAATCAGGCTGGCCACGAGGTAACCGTGTTTGAAAAAGACAAAGAAGTAGGTGGTTTATTAAGGTACGGTATCCCTGATTTTAAACTGGAGAAATGGGTAATCGACCGCAGGGTTGATGTCATGAATGCAGAGGGAGTAATTTTCAGCAAGAATACTGAAGTAGGTTTTAATATCAAAGCCGAAAGTATTCTACATAATTTCGATGCTGTAGTGCTTTCAACAGGTGCACAACACCCTAGAGATTTGAAAATCAATAACCGAGATGCCAAAGGCGTACATTTCGCAATGGAATTTCTCGGCAGACAAAATCAAGTGAATTCTGGTGAATTGGAAAGCAATCCAATCCATGCCAAAGGAAAACATGTAATTGTCATAGGAGGAGGAGATACAGGAAGTGATTGTATTGGTACTTCTAATCGACATGGTGCAGCGTCAATTACCCAGCTGGAATTATTGCCTAAACCACCACAGGTTAGAAATACGCTAAACCCCTGGCCAGAATGGCCAATGACCTTGAGAACATCAAGTTCTCATGACGAGGGAGCCGAGAGGGTATGGTCTGTGCTTACCAAAGAGTTTACAAAAGACGAAAATGGTACTGTTACAGGACTTACCGTAGTAGACATAGAGTGGAAAGAAGAAAACGGCAGAATGCAGTTTTTTGAAATCGAAGGTACGGAAAGAACACTTCCTTGTGACCTTGCATTCCTAGCCATAGGCTACTTGGGACCAAAATCTGGACTGCTAGAAGCATTTGATGTAGAACTACTGGAAAATGGCCTTCCAAAGGCTAAGAACTACCACAGTTCAGTTCCAAAGGTATTTCTTGCAGGTGACATGAGAAGAGGACAGTCCTTGGTCGTATGGGCCATTGCCGAAGGACGTGAGTGTGCTGTCGAAGTGGATAAATTCTTGCAAGGCGAATCCTCTCTTGCAAGAAGAGACCAGTCCTTCTATTCTTATGAAGAAGCACATGACTAAGCAGGTCTAATTAAAAATTCATAAATTAAAAACAGGCAATCCAATATGGATTGCCTGTTTTTTTTGACCATTTCTTACGACTGAAGGGGTTTGGCTCAATAGCAAAAAGCGTCAAACAAACATTCATAAAACCTCGGCTAAACAACTGCACTTGCGCATGTTTATTGATTTTTATCCATTTTCTTTACTATTTCTCGAAGCAGGTCATTCTGCTCTATTTTTAGAGATATAAATTTATTGACCCAGGTATATATCAAATAAAATACGCCTATTATTATTACCAAATAAAAGACAAAAAAAAGTATTGGAACAAACGGAACGAGGCTCATAGAATTAAAGTTTAAAGTGAATACTGCAATTTTATGTACCAATATAATAAAATAACAGTTTATAACTAAAATTCTACCCAATAATCCACTACCATAATTTTAATCCTGCATATACTTGATAAACAGCAGTATAACTTCAATTAATATCAGGTAACCAAAAATTTAACCCAACTTGGCTCTACGCATCATATTTTCATGAATTTTCAGAGGTGTAAGTGCCTTTATTGCGTTTAAAGGCCGATTATTTTGGCTTTTTTCATTTGTAGTGATGTACGGTTGTTGTTTGTTTATTTTACATTTCCTATATTTGTGTCATGTTCATCAGGGAAGTCAAAAAACAGCGAAGCAAAGACAGCAAAACTTTTTTCCAGTACAATCTGGTTCAAACCTCCAGGATTGAAGGAAAAGTCAAACAGAACGTCATACTGTACCTGGGCTCAGACCCCCTTCTGGCAGACAAGGATAACCGGAAAATTGTCCTGAGCATGCTTAAATCGAAGATTTTCATGCAACCCGACATCTTTCCCCATGATGCCCCCGAATATTTGCACACACTGGCTTTGTCTCTTTACGAAAAGTACCTTATCAAATACGGCGAGCCAGAACCGGACCAGGTCTCCATCCCCCCGGCACCCGAGAGGGCCGAGATGCACCATGTCGATATCAAAGGACTTCAAGTGGCCGATGTGAAGAGCTTTGGCGGCGAACATTTGTGCAGGCAGGTATTGGACAAGCTTAAGCTAAGGGAATGCCTGCTCAACCTGGGTTTTGAGGGTAAGCAGGCTGATAAGGCACTGATAGCCATCGCCTCACGGGCTGTTTTTTCCAGTTCCGAGTACAAAACCGCACAGCTGCTGGAGATGAACAGCGAACTGGCAGGATGTTTCGGATACCGCTCTTCGATCACCCATAAACAGCTTTATGCAGTTTCCGATCAACTTTACGCCCACAAAGAGAAGATTGACAGTTTCTTATATGACCATATCACCGATATGTTTGACATTGAGGACAAGCTGGTCATCTTCGATATCAGCAATACTTATTTTGAGACAGGCAAAAAGGGCAGTAAGTTAGCCTTCCATGGAAGAAGCAAGGAAAAGAGGAGCGACTGTCCGTTGGTGGTCTTTACCGGGGTTATCAATGCCCAGGGATTTATCCGGCACTCCCGTATCTACGAAGGCAACAAGCCTGATACCAACACACTCTCCGATATGGTGGAAGACCTGGAAAGACACAGTGGCAAGGCCCATAAAAAGACCATCGTGATGGATGCCGGGATTGCCACGGAGGACAACTTGGCCCTGATTAGGGAAAAGGGCTATGACTATGTCTGCGTATCACGCAAAAGGCTTCGGAATTATTCGGCGGCAACAACCGTCAGCCAGTTTACCGACAGGGACAAGAACAAAGTGAAGCTGGCCATTTTCCACCCTAAAGGCTATTCAGACACCTGGATGTACGTGCAGAGTGCTGCCAAAAGGAAGAAGGAAGAATCAATGGCCGGAAAACTGGCAGGGCGTTTTGAAGAAGAGCTGCAAGGCATCAGAGCGGCCCTCAACAAAAAGGGAGGCACCAAAAAGGTTGAAAAAGTATGGGAGCGGATCGGCAGGGCAAAGCAAAAACACAATCGGGCATCCGGCAGATATCAGGTCAACGTAGAGCAGTCCAAAGGGACAGCCACCGACATAAAATGGGAACGCAGGGCCGACTCGGTACGAGATGAGAAGGAAAAGGGGGTATATTTTATCCGTACCAGTTATAAGGATCCTGGGGAAAAAGAGCTTTGGGATATTTACAACACCATAAGAGAGGTGGAATCTACCTTCAGATGCCTGAAGTCTGACCTGAGCATCAGACCAGTTTTCCATCAAAATGACGAAAGGATCGAAGCACACATCTACCTGACCATATTGGCCTATCAACTGGTAAATACCATCCGGTACATGCTCCGGAAAAAAGGCATCCGTCATGACTGGAAGAATATCCTGCGCATCATGGCCACACAGACCATCCAGACCATAGAACTGCCAACCGATAAAAAGGATATCCACATAAGAAAACCCTCAAAGCCAATCAGGGAAGTCCAACAGATCTACAAGGCCACTGGCTGTACGGATACACAAAAGGCAGTGAAAAAATATGTAGTGTACCACTGATTTTGTAAAACACTAATAATCAAAATGTTAATTTACTCAATAGCCAAGTTGGGTTAAGCTTAGTACAATTGCCAATCCCAGTAAATTGAACACGAGTTCCCACTTTCCCTTTTTGAAAATCAACAATGGGAAATTATGCCAACACATAGGGAATTTCAACCTAACTTGAAGGACTAAAACATAGTTAGTTTTGTAGTGTTAAGCACAATAAATAAATCTTTGTTTAGTTTCGGTTGGAAAATTGCTACCCCAAACATAGATAGACGTAGAAAAATAGGGTGAAAGCAAATAAATTAGGTGAAACACCATAATAGATGTTTGTATCACAATAATTTTTAAAGTTTTTTATCTCCATACTGATTTGCTACAAAATTTTTAATACCCAATAAAATGAATACCGATAGGATTAAAATTATAAATGACAAAGGAAATGAATTGGCCACGTCCATCGATTTCCCTAACCATCAAAAACCAAAACAATTTGCTTTATTTGCACATTGTTTTACCTGCACAAGTCAGCTCAATGCCGTCAGGAACATTAGCCAAGCGCTTAATAACAAAGGAATAGCTGTAGTACGCTTTGACTTTACAGGATTGGGCAAAAGTGAAGGAAATTTTGCCAATAGCCACTTTGAGGCCAATGTGAAAGATTTACTAGTGGTTAATAAATACATTACCGAGCATTATCAGGCGCCAACATTAATGATCGGTCATTCATTGGGTGGTGCTGCCGCTATTGTTGCCGCATCTAAACTCGACAATATACAGGCAATAGTAACGATAGGTACGCCCTCTGATGTACAACACGTCACTAGACAATTTGAAGAACAGGCGAAAGACTTGGGAATAGATGAAGAGGCAGAGGTAGTAATTGGTGGAAGACCATTTAAGATAAGCGGTGAATTTGTCAATGGATTCAAACAACACGATTTACCCGAAACCATTAAAAACTTTAGAAAGCCTATTTTGGTAATGCATTCGCCAATTGATGAAATCGTGGGAATCAATAATGCCCATGAAATATACCACAAAGCCAGGCATCCAAAAAGCTTTGTTTCACTGGACAATGCAGACCATCTGCTTACTAAAAAAGAGGATAGCATATACGTAGGTGACATAATAGCCTCATGGGTTTCTCGGTATATCGACCTAAGCCCGTTTGAAACCCCTAACCCTAACAATCATCAGTTAGTGGCCCATTTAAATTTAGTGGAAAACAATTTCACAACTTTCATTAATACTAAAAATCATGGTATTATAGCCGATGAACCAAAAAGCGTGGGAGGTTTTGATTTTGGAATGTCACCTTTTGAATTGGTTTCAGCAGGTTTGTCTGCCTGTACGGTAATGACGATAAAACTTTATGCAGAACGTAAAAAATGGGATTTAAAAGAGGTCTATACCTATGTAAACCATAGTAAAGAAGTAATTGACGGAGAAAACAAGGATGTTTTTGCCAAATCCCTTGAGTTTGTTGGCAATTTGGATGAAACCCAAAGAGAGCGGTTAAGAGTTATTGCCTCCAAATGCCCCGTTCACAAAACTTTGCAGCAATCTTCAACAATTAAAACTGAGATGAATAATGAACACATCCCTAAAACATAAACCGACACAAAACCGTTTTGAACTTGAATTAGAAAATGGGCTAACTGCCTACATTTCGTATACACGAAAAAATGATCATCTGGATTTAGTTCACTCTGAAGTACCACAATCGCTAAGGGGGCAGGGCATAGGAAAAACATTGGTTCTTAAAACCTTAGAACAAATAGAAAAAGAAGGCCTTACAGCCACAGCCTACTGCCCTTTTATAAAAGCAATTGTCAGGGACAGTGAAAAATGGAAAAATATTATCAAACATTAAACAAAGAGCGCACATGGATAATTTAAAAAAAGCATATCTTGCAGGAGGCTGTTTCTGGGGAATGGAAGATTTATTCCGTACACAAACAGGCGTAAAAGATACTGAAGTGGGATACATCGGTGGAGAAAATCAAAATCCAACCTACAGAAATCATCCTGGACACGCAGAAGGAATAGAAATCACTTACGATCCCAATGAGACTTCTTTTAGAAATATATTGGACTATTTTTTCCGAATCCATAATCCTACTACGGTAAACCGTCAAGGCAATGACATAGGTTCAAGTTATCGATCAGCTATTTTCATCCAAAATGAAGAAGAGAAAACCGTGGCCGAAGAAGTAATTGAAATCGTAAATGAATCGAAAAAATGGGAAGGAAAAGTAGCTACAACTTTGGAACCTATTTCCAAATTCTGGGTGGCAGAGCCAGAACACCAAGACTACTTAAAAAGATATCCTAATGGCTATACTTGTCATTTTGAAAGGTTTGAAGAAAGTTTTCTTAAGTAGAAAGCATACAATAGACATTCCATAAATCTATCAGGAATGAAATTTAGCCCCATATTAGGTAATGGAACATCTGTTATTTAATATGGGGTTTAAAGTATGACCTACCTGGGTTTTATACTCAAAACCTCAAAAAATTTAGGCAGAAGCAGGAAAAAAGCAATCTTCAGAAAAATGAAGTACTTAAATCCTGAGACCAGGTACCCAAACAAGTGGAACCTTAACTATGACAAAACAATAGACAAAAATTTCCTTATTCTTTCTTGAAATAGGTTCCCATAATATTATTAATGGTGTCAACCGTTAGCGGTTTTTGCCTAAAACCAGCTATTTCCTCTATCTTTTTTGCCCTTAGCTCATCATCTGGATTTAGTGATGTAGTGAGCATTATGATAACCATACTACCACATTTCGAAAATTCCAATTCTCTGTATTTTTCCAGAAATTCCCATGCATTCATAACTGGCATATTAATATCCAATAAAATAAGGTCTGGATGTGGAAATTCTCCACCACTACACTCTTGGATAAATTCTACTGCTTCCAAACCGTTTTCAACGACATGAATATTTCCTTTATAACCTGTTCTCTTTATAACTATTTTGTGAAAAAAGTTGGTGGCTGAGTCATCATCAACCAACAAAATATTTTTAAGCTTCATAATCCTTTATCGTAAATAGTAAAATAAAAGCTACTTCCTTTCCCAAATTTTGATTCTACCCAAATTTTCCCCCCATGCAAATCAACAATTTTCATACAATGGGCAAGTCCTATACCTGTTCCTTTGTATTCTTTTTTGGAATGTAGCTGTTGAAAAATTACAAAAATCTTTTCTTGGTATTCCTTAGAAATACCAATACCGTTATCGGCAACACAAAACTTCCAGTAATCCTTTTCTCGGCTAGCGAACACTTTAATTTCTGGAGCCTTAATTGGATTCCTGAATTTGATTGCATTACTTATCAAGTTCTGAAATAAAAGTCGAATTTCTACCTCAAATCCATGAATTTCAGGCAATTTATCTACTTTGAAAGAGGTGTTGGTTTCCGCAATAAGCGACTCAAATTCTTCCTGAACCTCTTTTAAGATAACGTTACAATCAATCGTTTTTAATTCGGTATTTGTGCCAATTCGCGAATAGTCTAACAAGCCTTTAATCAATTGACTCATTTGGTTAGATGCATCCATAATAAAAGTCAAGCATTTTTTCCCAGTATCATCAAATCCCTGACCGTAGTTTTTCGTTAAGAGGCTAGAAAAACTCATAACAGTCCTTAAGGGCTCCTGTAAATCATGCGAAGCAATATATGCAAATTGCTCAAGCTCTTTATTTTTATTCTGTAATTGTTGATTAAAGGTTTCAAGTGCCCTCTCAGCCTTCTTTCTATCCGTTATGTCTCGAATGGCGGCACTCACAAGTACACCTTCCATGGTTTCCAATGGGCTTAAGGATATTTCAACTGGAAATTCCTCCCCATTTTTCCTTAGACCTAAAAGTTCTAAACCAGCTCCCATAGGTCGCATTTTAGGATTATCAAAAAAACTGTTTCTATGACCAGGATGGGCATTATGAAATCGATTTGGCAGTAATACTTCTACCTTTTGTCCAATAAGTTCATCTCTGGTATATCCGAAAATATTCTCTGTTTGGGTATTAATTAAATTAATTTTACCCTCTTTACCTACTATAACCATGGCATCTGGCGCACTTTCCAAAAGCCCTTTAAATTTGTTTTCAGCTTTTTTTCTATCCGTTATATCTCGAATGGCTGCAGAGATAAAAATATCTGTTTCAGTATGAAGTGGACTCAATGAGATTTCAACTGGGAATTTATTTCCCAATTTATTTTTTCCATACAATTCCATTCCCTGACCCATATTCCTTACTTTAGGGTTAGAAGCGTATTTGGTCCGGTTAGTACTATGATGTTTAAGAAACTCGTCAGGTATCAATAATTCAACTTCTTTACCTAAGAGCTCTTCCTTTTTATATCCAAAAAGCCTTTCAGTCTGTGCATTAATAAGAACGATTTGCCCTAATTTATTCACAATGACCATCGCATCCGGAGCAGTTTCTAATAATGCTTGGGCCTTATTAGTGGCCTTCTCGTATTGGCTTACAAGGCGGATAATACTCGAGATACCAACAATCTTTTCTTTTTGATCTATAATTGGTGAATATTGAATCGAAACAGATTGTTTTTTTTTGCTACTGTTAATACAATCGGTGCGAATTGAACTTACCGCCTCATTGAATAATAAGGCCTCAATAATCTCTTCAAATTTATGACTTGTACTACTTTTGAAAAATTCAGTGTATTTTCTACCTTGTAATTCCGCTTCCGAATAGCCAAACAAATCACATCCTGCCCTATTGCAATAGTTAATTTCCCACGCCAGGTTCAAACCAAATACGGCATCACTTGTACTGTCTAAAATGTGATTCTTCATCAAATGATATAATTACAAAGCGTTAAAAGTAAAACCTGATCCTTTCTATAATCAAATGAACACTGCCTTAATAGCCAATCCTATCTGAAATTATCAAGACCATTTCTTCAACATATAATTATTAAAGGACATAAGGAAATCCAGTTTTGGTATTTTCGGCCAAATATTCTTTTTTTTTTACCAAGGTAGTTTAATGTACTCTTTTTATTGCTAAATCCTCGTCATTTTCTTAATTGCCATCATTAAGAAACTTGGCTCAAGACCAAATTAAGAATTAACACTTAGTTAAGTGTCCCTAATTCGATATTTCTTTGCAAGAAGGTAAACTTTTATACGTGCCAATAAAGCAATTTTTCTCCTTTGGATCAGCTTTTCGCAAATGGAAGTTCCACATAGACCAGCAAACTTAAAGCCCATTTTCGGAAAGGGCCATTATATTTTTTGTATCAAATACTCTTTATCACTGCGCAAGGATTTCCAAAGGCCAAAACATTATCGGAAATGTTCTTTGTTACCACACTGCCCGACCCAATAGTCACATTATCTCCAATATTTACGCCTGGTAAAATGACAGTGTTCCCACCAATCCACACATTGTCTCCAATGGAAACGGGTTTCGATGAAGTTAAGTAACGGGAACCACTGCCTGCTTCGACAATTCTTTCAGCTGCACGCAAAGGATGCACGGAGGTATAAATTTGCACATAAGGACCAATCAATCCATTCTTTCCTATTGTGATGGTATTGTTGTCGAGAAACATACAATTAAGGTTAACAAATGTGTTTTGACCAATTGAAATATTCGCTCCATAATCCCAATAAAAGGGGGCCTCTATCCAAACACCTGAGCCAGTATTTGCCAGCAAATCTGACAAAATATGACTCCGTTCGTTTAATTCTTCTGAATCGAGGTTATTGTAAAGTTTTATTAGCTTTCTTGCCTTATAGTACATTGCTAATAATTCCGGATCTCTGGAATTGTATAGCGCTCCACTTAACATTTTTTGCTTCTCTGTCATATCCTGTCACAAATGATTATGTATTTTACTTTGAATTTAAGACTTGCAAAACGTCTGAATTCAAGCAATGGAATAATAATCTATGTCTTAAATTGCAATTCTTCCTCCCAAAATTCCTTATCATTTTGATGGCTCATCCCTTCCTTTGTTAACCCTAACATTAAAATGGGGAACCTTATAATCTTCGGGTAGGTAGTCAGCCGGTATGGTGGTCATGTTACCGTCCCTGGCTGCCCGGTAATGAGGAGATAAAATTTCGATGTCACTTTCATTGCAGGCATCCTGAATATGCTGGTGCAAACTAGAATATATGAGGGCCTGCTTGCTTGCCTCCCGTGTGTAGGCATTGATCTGATAGGCTACATAAAAATCTTCCAAACTGGTTTGTAAAACATAGGGTGCCGGTTCATCCATGATCATGTCAGTCCTTCTAGCAGCTTCAATCAAAACCTTATGGACTTTTGGCCAGGGAACATCATATCCAATCGTAACTGTAGTATGAACGATTAAGCCTTTGCCTTTGGCCTCAATACTGTAGTTGGTGGTGTTTTCTGTAAGCACAGAAGAATTTGGAATGGTAATAACTTCATTCTTAATCGTCCTCACACGGGTCACCAACAAGGTTTTTTCAATTATATCCCCAGTCACATTGTCAATCTTAATCCGGTCTCCAATTTTAAATGGACGCATATAGGTAATCACTAAACCAGCCACCATATTGGAGATAGCAGAAGATGAACCCAGCGAAAATAAGACGCCTACGAATACAGAAACTCCCTTAAAAATATCTGATTCCGATCCCGGTAAGTGAGGGAATATTAAAACAAACATAAAAGCGTACAATAAAAATTGGACAATGCTAAATGTTGGCATGGCCCAATCGGAATGAAAATCGGACAAGACTAGTTTCTCTGCCTCGATTTCCTGAAAAATATACTTCACAAATTTAATGACATACTTCATCACAAAGTAGATCACTAGAATGCTGAAAAGCTTAGGTAAATAACTCCAAATGGACACTAAAAGCCCTTTGAATGGAGACCAAATGAGATAAAATAGTGCATTGGCCCAATCACGGGAAAATGGAAAAATACTGAAAATGATGGGCAAGGTGATGTAAAGCAATAGAAAATAAACAAACCAACGCAAAACCTTAATTAAAAAAAGTAAGATTTGCGTTTCCTGATCCACCGTAAGAAAGGTATAATCCTTATAGGACAAATCTTGAAGCCATTTTCCCTTATTGACTTCAAAATTTATCACCAACTTTGTGTAACCTTTTCCTATAAGCCCAATGAATATCCAGGCCACTAGCATTACAAACACCACTAAGCCTATTCTTGATAATAGCTTTAACCAGCTGTTTTCGTCTTTCGCTTCAACTATAGCTAGCTTTATTGTTTGCTGGAAGTTTTCAGCAAGCTCATCCTTGCTTTTTCCATACCAAAGGGCATCATTCTCCGAAATACTTGTAATGATCAAATCCTTGTAGACTATGTCATAAGTGTCCTCAGCCTTTATTACCTGAATAGAATCACTGACTAAAAAATCATCTTCATAAAGCTGATTAATTTTATTCGCAATGCTTAATGCCCTTTCTCTGGGAGATGAAGCACCCATTTTAGTATAAATATAAAATAAGGTGTCCTTCTTGAAACCCAGTACAGGATATCCTTTGGCTGTATTTCTTAAGGAATCGATTTGAGCGATTTTATTGGCAATTCTCTTTTTCTCGTTTTCCTTAATTGTTTCCAGCTGTTGGATCAAATCTATTTTTTGAAGGTTATCAGTCGTTTTAAGCTTTAGAAGTTGGGCTTCAAGTTCCGCCTTTTTCAAAGAGTCAGCTACCCGCTCTTTTTCTACTTCAGCTAATTTTCTGTCGTATTCGAGTAAATTCGCATTATTAATTGAGTCGTTTTTTAAGGTCAAACTATCTGTCTGTCCATAGGATACCCAAGTCAAACCAATCAATAGTATTAAACCTGGTAATGCGTTTCGAAAAATCTTCAACATAGTAATATTATAAGCTATAAATATAGTAAAAGAAGGCTAAAAAAAAAGATGGTTTCAATAGCCTGCACAAAAGCAAAAAATGCGTTTAATTTAATTCGGTGTTGTTTCACCGCAGTTTGGTAGTTAAAAGAATAAAATATATCTTAACCATAGCCAAAACAGGCATAAGCCTGGCAGTGTAAGAATCCACTTAGGATTTAGGATCAGTTATTTTGAATTGATTGTTGCAGATTTTGATAAGAAAAACAGCCGAAGAAGTGTGTTTCTTAAATTTATAATGCCGTTCTAAATACAGATTAATGCCCAGACCAAAATCAAAGGAAGCCCTCTTAGCTTTAAGTCAAAGAAATTTTGACAAGCTTATTGAAATGGTAAATAAGTATCCCGAGAAAAAAGTAGATCAGGAATTTCCTATGGGGACATTAAACCGGAACATAAAAGATGTCCTGGCCCATTTGCATATATGGCATTTGATGATGTTGGAATGGTACAGGGTAGGCATGAAAGGAGACAAGCCAGCTATTCCTTCACCTGGATATACCTGGAAAACACTTCCAGAACTCAACAGGAAGATTCAAAAAGAAAATAAAGCCCTCCCCCTATCCAAGGCAATCAATTTGTTACATCAGTCTCATGAAGAAATTCACAAGATAATAGACAAACATACCGAGGAGGAGTTATTTGAGAAAAAAAGATACCATTGGACAGGTACCACTTCGCTGGCTGCTTACCTGATTTCTAATACCTCTAGTCATTATGATTGGGCAATAAAACTTATAAAAAAAGCACTAAAATGAAATACGGTTATACGATATTCTATGTTAATAACGTCCAGGAAACGATTGCCTTTTATGAAAAAGCATTTGGGTTTCAAAAGAAATTTGTGACCCCTGAAAATGACTACGGGGAATTAATCTCAGGAGAGACCACCATATCCTTTGCCTCCATAGCATTGGGCAATTCTAATTATAGTAAAGGATTTAACCCTATGATCAAAAGTGAAAAGCCTGTTGGAATGGAAATGGCCTTTGTATCTGAAAATATAGCAGAAGACTTTAAAAGGGCAATTGATGCCGGAGCCAGCGAATTTGAAAGTATCAAAGAAAAACCCTGGGGGCAAAAAGTGGGCTACCTTAGGGACTTGAACGGAATTATTATTGAAATTTGCACGCCAATTGAAAACAAATAAGTGGAGAGATTTAATTAATTCTAATCCACTAACTGCTAATTTTCTTCCTTCACTCCTCAGGATCGGGGTCAGGAGCAAGTTCATAACAGCCTATGGTAGGGAAATTACGCATTTCATTTCCTTCAAGATCATAAGCTTGATTCAATTCTGTAGCGGCACCGATCAATGGCGAGCCTGGAGCTGGTCGGTAATTTCCACCAACCATATCCACAAAATAGGAAGGCTTCAAAGGAGTAACTGAAGTAATTATTTTTCCTCCACCAGCACCAATCAATCTACCATATACAGTGTTAATAATAGTCGCTTCAGCCCTTCTATCTATTTTACCAGGAACTGTGCAACTCCTTATTACCGTACCAGAAGTGTCAGGAAAAACCACTATTCCGGGCGAATCACCAAGGTTACACATTTCTATAAGGGTGTCTGCTGCACCCTGAGCGATGGTAAGTCCTGCTTTGGCACAAGATGAATTCATCACATCAATGTTTTTAAAGTATATACCTGTCGGTTGTTTATCGGTAGCGCCATTGTTGGCTGATTGACATATAAACCGAGTACACCCATCTACCAAGATATGCTGATATCCTGAATTTTTAATCGCAAAACTTTCATCTAATCCATTGTGGCCTACATGCCTAAAGGGATTCATCGCATCCTGATAGCCTTTCAAGTAAAACCATTCATAGGTATGCGCTTCGGCTCTAATTTGAATCCCTAAACCTCTTTTGTTGTCCACACATTGTAGGTCAGCATACTTTAGCTCCACAAAAGGAGCGTTAGCAGCAGACAAAGGGGTTTCCGAATCCATTACAGATGTATAACATCGAAAATTCCGACCTTTGATAGCTCCACCTTCAAATTTTATCGCCCTGTATTTGCTGTCATAAGTCTCAATATCCTGAAACAGTGCCTCCAGATAGCCCGACCCTTCTGCCCCAGGGTGATTTTTGACCCAGAAAAAACCATCCTCCCATTCAAGTACAGTACTGCATTTTAAGCGGATAAATCGGTTGCCTTTGCCGTACATGCCTACTTGGTAAGGATACCATCTTCCATCACCGTTAAAATCGGTTTCAATGTCCATAATACAGATATTGTGTGCAACACCTTCCGGATTAGTGGCCATTGTTAAGGATGTACCATTCAACTTAGCATTACCTACATCACAAAATCGCTCAGAGTTTTTATTGTTACTCCCGTCAATGATTGGTCGGGCACCTTTTCCCCAGGCCCCTAGGGTGATGTATTCTGGTCTTTTACCGCCAACAAGGGGATTTTGGACTTTGGTCCAATCTTCTATTCGTTGCCCTCTTTTCCACAAATAAAAATTACCTGCCTTTCCTGTAGCAATTGCAGGTGCACTTCCATAAAAATGATCCTTCCAGGCCTTATAAGGGTCCTTCCTGCTCCCCGTCCCTTTACCAATTGCTTCAAAGTCAAAATAAACACAATTTTTAACGGGTATTCTATAAACCTTGCAGATCGTCTCCTCAAAGTACGTTTCAAATAACTTTACCCTTACCGTTAGGTATCTTGTTGACTCAAAAAGAGAAGCTTTATCAATTACCAGCTCACCATCGGAGGAAATAGAGAACGCATTGTCAGCATTTCCTTTACCAATTTCAAAGGTGTAGGATGAGTCATCGATGGAAGTTCCCCACCTTCTGTTGAAAAACTTTTGATGGCTCCATAAAAAATTAACCTTGCCAATTCGATCCCCGTTTTCACAATCCTGGGGCAAAATATAGTATTGATTGTAAACCGGTTCCTTAGAAGCAATTTCAGAAACCGTTCTAATGTCTTCAGTATGCGTAATTGGATGCTGGAATGAGGAATAGTCTGTCATAGTACTCGCTATCTTGCCTTCTGGATTTATTTACCTGCTCATTTATTTAATGGGTTCTACTCTTAAAAACCTTCAAACCAAGCTACTCTTGCCACCAATTGGGTTCAGACATAATAAGGCTATCCAACAGTATCGGTTCACCAATTCTAGGTGTAATTAAACCTATCCCTAATTCCGCAGCTTTCTGAGTAACTCTCTCCACCGGGTCTGTCCAGGTGTGGTGAGACAATTTAAAAGCTCCCCAATGAATTGGCATTATTGTTTTTGCCTTAACATCTACTCCAGCCATCGCCGTTTCTTCAGGAAACATATGCACTGTTGGCCATAATTCATTGTATTGCCCACATTCCATCAAAGCAAGGTCAAAAGGCCCATATCGCTCTCCTATTTCTTTGAATGAGGGGCATAACCACTGTCTCCACTAAAGAATAAATTTTCCTTCGGAGATTGAATAATCCAGGAACTCCATAAAGTTTGGGCCCTATCAGAAATACCCCTTCCAGAAAAATGCTGAGCAGGCGTACAACGAATGGTCAATTCCTCAAAATCCACTTCCTGCCACCAATCCAGTTCGACTATATTTGCTTTATCAACTCCCCAGGCCTCTAAATGTGCCCCTACCCCCAAAGGGGTATAGAAAGTTTTTACTTTGTCTTTTAATTTTTGAATAGAGCCATAATCCAAATGGTCATAGTGATCATGTGAAATGATCACTGCATCAATCGACGGGATCTTCTCAATGGCAATTGGAAGTTCACTGCTAAACCGCTTGGTGCCTAGCATCGGATGAGGAGCAGGTACATTGCCAAACATCGGATCTATAAGGATGGTTTTATTGCTCATCTGCAAAAGGAATGCGGAATGACCAAACCAAACCAACCTCGTTTTTGGTCCATATTGTACAATATCTAAAGAATCAATTTTAAGCGTTTCAATGTTTTCATCAGGAACCGAGTGAGGAATAGGTTTTATCATCCCTGCAATGGCTTTGAGCATATCTCCTCCACTCAAGTCCATATTTACCTCTTCATTATTGACAAATTTTCCCTTCTTAAAATGGTCTGATTTGGCATAAAGCGCTCTTTGCTTTTCGCTGGCCTTCCCTCCAAACTCAGGACTAAAATGTAAGAACAAAAATCCGCCAATGGCGATTAAGGCAATTGTTCCTATCAGTAATGCTATCATACTATATATAATCTTTTTAAATGTTTTCATTTATTGAAATTGGGATGATTAACTTTTATTTTAAAAAAGGGATTTTTAGATTTTACCTTAAAACTAATTTTTTGCCACTAGTTATAAAAAATAAAGCAGAAAAATCAAATTACTACATCGGGCTGTCGAAAAAATAATGTTTTCATACGGATTTAACATTTATTCCAAAGTTTACGGTCAAATGATAGTTGTGGTTTGACATATTTCCTAAGGTAGAAATAGCCATTCAAATTAATAAACCATCTATAAACTCAGCTTTTGCAATAGACAATCCAACTACATAATTTGGGATAAAAGAGTTTCTTCTGCTGAATTTACGAATAGTATTTTCTAAAGGCCTTTCTTACACGTTTTAAAATACAACAGGTTTTAATTACCTTCGTTTTTTCATCAAAATAGTATAGAAAATGGAAATATCAGGAAAAATCATACAAGCACTTGAGGAACAATCCGGAAACGGCAGAAACGGCACTTGGAAAAAAAGGGACTATATTCTGGAAACAGGAGGTCAATATCCAAAAAAAGTGTGTCTAACAGTCTGGGGAGACAAAATTGATCAATTTAATATTCAGCAAGGACAAGAATTGACTGCAAGTATAGAAGTTGAAAGCAGGGAATTCAACAGTCGCTGGTATACCGATGTTAAAATTTGGAAAGTAAATACTTCAGGTTCTAGTAATGCTGCGCCTGCTCCAGCCCAAAACAATGATATGCCTGACGTAACCACGTTTAATGATGAAAATGACGGTGATGTTTTGCCTTTCTAATTGCTAATTCAAACCCTCAGAAAAAAAGTACTATCTGGCTAACCTGGAAAGGCAGCAAACCAATATGATCTATGGCCTCTTTTAAATGTACTTGGAAAGACAATCTCAAGTAAAGGCATAAAAATTAGTGGACAAAAAAAGGCGGGCACTTTACCAGTACCCGCCTTTTTTTTTTATTCTATTTAACCGTTTAACACCTTTTTCCAACCTAGCTCTTCCACATTTTTCGCAGACTCTTCTACTTTATCAGAAAGGGATTGTTTAAATTTTTCCAGATTTTGTGAGACCTCCTCATCAAAGGCCCCAATAATGGAAGTGGCAAGTATTCCAGCATTCTTACCGCCATTCAGTGCCACAGTTGCCACCGGAATCCCTGAGGGCATTTGTAAAATGGAAAGGATACTGTCCCAACCGTCTATTGAGTTGGAGGATTTTACGGGTACACCGATTACCGGCAAACTGGTAAGGGAAGCCACCATTCCTGGCAAATGAGCTGCTCCTCCTGCTCCTGCTATAATTACTTTCAGGCCCCTTTTTTTAGCTTCATGCGCATAGTTGATCATACGAACTGGTGTTCTATGTGCCGAAACTATTGTCAATTCATAACCGACATTCATCTCTTCAAGAAATTTAGCTGCTTCAGACATTATGTGAAGGTCTGATTGACTGCCCATGATGATCCCTACTCTTATCTCACTCATGCTTTTATTTTTATAAGTTCTTTTATTCTTTCTGCTTTCTCTTTTAGTAAACCAGCATCATCAGCTAAAAGCGTTACATGTCCCATTTTCCTAAAAGGTTTGGTTATCTTTTTACCATATAGGTGAAGGTATACGCCTTTCTCCATTATGGCTTCATCCAAGCCCTCCACTATGGCATCACCTGTATAACCATCTTCTCCCAACAAGTTAATCATGGCTGCAGGGCATCTCAGTCCTGTCTCACCCAATGGCATTCCCATTACCGACCTCAAGTGCTGTTCAAATTGAGAAGTAAAATTGGCCTCTATGGTATGGTGCCCACTATTATGAGGCCGAGGCGCTATTTCATTAACGAGTAACTCACCAGACTTGGTCAAAAATAGCTCTACGGCCAATAAGCCCACCATGTCGAGTTTTTGAATAACCTCCTCAGCCAATTCTCTGGCTTTGGCGTCCACTTCCCTACTAATATCGGCAGGAGAAAACAAAAATTCTACCAAGTTGTGCTCTGGGTGAAAGGCACATTCTACAGAAGGGAAACTTTTCACTTCCCCCGCTTCATTTCTGGACACTATCACCGCCAACTCTTTGTCGAAGTCTATTAATTTTTCTAATAAACCTGGCGCATCAAAAGCCTTTTCCAGATCTTCGGCTTTTCTCATCATTTGCACACCTCTTCCATCATAGCCTTCTTTTCCAAGTTTATTTACAGCCGGCAAGAAATCGGCATTTTGCCGTACATCCGCTTTAGTATCTGTTAAAATAAATGGAGCCGTAGGAATCCCCTGGTCTAAATAAAATTGCTTTTGGGTCCTTTTATCTTGAATAAGGGCAATAATATGCGGTTGTGGAAAAACTTTTTTTCCCTCTTTCTCAAGTTGAAAAAGGGCTTCGGTATTTACGTGTTCTATTTCGATTGAAATAACATCGCATTCCTTTCCGAAGGCATAAACAGCATCGTAATCCTTCAAATCCCCATTTACAAATTTATTGCTAAGGTATTTGCAGGGGGCATTCGGGTCGGGGTCCAAAATATGAACCTCAAGATTGTAATTGATGGCAGATTGGATAAGCATCCTTCCCAATTGACCTCCACCCAAAATACCAAGGGTTTGTTGCTGATAGTTTTTCTGCACAGTGTGGTGATTTTACGTTTTATACTTCAAAATTAAGGATTATCCGGGATTAAGTTGCAGTGAAGACCGGAAGCAAGTGAAATTTATCTGCTTAGACCAATTCAAACTTACAAATTCTTGTTTTCTTTCTGAAAAAATAAAGGGGCTTGCTAGTGATAGAAAGTTGGAACTAGAAAAAATTACTTTTTCGGCACGTAATCAAAAGCTTTGTTTTTGAATGTGAAGTTCCTGAAAGAAATAAAAAAAATGGGCTACCCAATAGGGTAACCCTGAATATTCCGTAATAATTTAATGTGCGTGCTAAACTGCTCTCCCGCTAATTAGACGGAACAATACAGCTATTACAGCCAAAACAAGTAATATATGGATTAGACCACCTACGCTATAAACAAAGGCACCTAATATCCATCCGATTACAAGGATAATTGCGATTATATACAGTAATGAACTCATGGTTGTTTGGATTAAAAATGGTTAAAAATTTTAATGATATAATACCAATTTTTATGCCAAAACTAATTCCCCACTTTCTTCAAGCTACATTTTCTATTTTAATACCCATAAGTTCCATAAGCTTTTGGGCATTAAAATTAGGGCAGGACCCCTTCTTTATGGTGTAGTCAAAAACGATCTCATCCTTTTTTATGTCATGATGAAAACTATAATTCACTAGAAATGGAAGCTCCTTTTCTAAAGCACTTAACTCAATGTCATGAGTGGAAATGATACCCTTTGCTTGTGTTTTCGCCAACTGTCTGATCAAGGCCTCACTTCCCAGCACCCTGTCTGCAGTGTTGGTTCCTTTTAATATTTCATCCAATAGATAAAATACTGGTTCACCTGCAGCAGCCTTTTCCAATACCCCTTTAATTCTAGCCAATTCAGCATAAAATGAACTAACACTCTCACCTAGACTATCGGTATTTCTCATACTTGTATACAATAAAAACGGACCAGTGCTGAAAGATTTTGCAAAAGGAGGGACACCCATTCCTGCCAAAACCAAATTTATACCAAGGGTCCGCATAAAGGTTGTTTTTCCAGACATATTGGAGCCGGTTAGCAGTACTACCTTCTCCTTTTCTTTCAAACTAAAATCATTGGCTACGCAGGTCTTAGGGGCTATTAGCGGATGCCTGATACCTTCCCCTGAAAATGAAAATCGGTCTGTCCAGTCCACTTTGGTAGAAAGCTGTTCCTCTTCTATGAATGAAGCCAAAGAAACCAAGGCCTCCCAGTTTTCAAATGTTTCTTCCCATTCCTTCATGTTCTCACCAGCAAGCTTATTCCATTTCTTTAGGCGGTATAAAACATAAAAATCTACCCAGAAAAGAAGATTGAAAATGAGGTACAACATATTGGTCCTGTTCTCTACCAAAAAGGTGAGGCTTTCCAATTGTTTGATGGCCTTTGAGGCCAGGAAATTCTTTTGTTTGAGAGGCGTTTGGTGTTTTATAAGCAGGGAGTTTTCAAACTGTTCCTTTTCAAGAAGCTTGGCCCAGGCTTGTAAAGTCTTGAGATCATTGTCATTAGGCAAGGCTTTCATGGCCTCCATCAAAGGCTTGAAAATCAAACTTAAAAGACCCATTCCAACCAAGATAAATATACTCAAATATAGGGTTGAGAAAACACTATACAATGCACCAAAAAGAACAATTAAGCCTACAATTGGGCCCAAAACCATGGGAAGGAAATAAAATGAATGCCAGGGTTGACTATTTTTAAGCCAGGCATAAAATCTAGCCTTTCCATCTTTAGCATTGTCTTTTTTCATAAAAGCCTTCCCAAATGCTTCAAAAATAAAAATGAAGTCTTTCTTTCCACTCAACTCAAATAAAGCTTGTTGCTTTTCAGCAGCATTTTTTGGAGCAAGGGGTGTTTTCAACCAATTGGCCAATAGGGCTTTTCCTCCCCGGCTAACGGTATGGTTGATCATTTGAAACAGTGAGTGCGTTCCAAATAAATCCAAGTCACTAGAAAAAGGATGCGAGGAATCTATAAATTCCAACCCAGCATCAAACTCCTTCAATTCCCGGTTTTTACGCTTTACCCTGTTTTCGTTCATTTCCTTTACTGCCTTGTAAAAGGCCTCGCGGTCCTTTTCCTTATTAAACTTCAAGATCAAGGATACAAACACAAAGGTTACTGGGAAAAAAAGAATTAGCAGCCAGTGTATTTCAGAAATTCCCACAACAAGCAGTACGAGCATTAACAAGAAAAGCCCTAGCCGTCCAAAGGACAAAAGGAGCACTTTGTCCCGAATGGATTCTAGTTTTTTATCAGGATCGGAAAGGTCAAATTCGGTATTCATGAATTAGAGGATGTTTTGTCAAAAGGCGGAAACATGAAAATAAACGCTGGCTTTCTTAAAGGCCGCTAAATCTATTGCTCAATCCAGGCTTATTAAAATATAAATGTAGTATAAAAAGTTAAAAGAATTGGAGCAATTCTGATTGGCCTAAGGGTAAACCCTATCCCAAATCCATATTATACTGAAATTATATGCCCAAAGCTATGGCATCAACCCTTTTTAAGACTACACCATAGGGGTGCTATGGTGTAGTCAAATCAAATACAATTCTATATTCTAAACTTTAGCAGGCGTCAAATGCTCCACCTTAGCAGAGACCGTTTTATCAGTCTTTATTTTCAACCCAATAAGCAAGGCGCTGATAGAGGTGATCAACCAAAAAGCGTCGATTAAAAAGATATCCGAATAACCCCTTGCCAAACTTACCCAAAGCCAGTTGCCAGTTACCATTCCATTCGCAATCGGAACCATCAGTCCTAAAACAGCTCCCAATACCAATGTCCACTTATTGGTCAAGGCATTGTTTTTAATGAAAATGAAAATCAAAGTAAGCAGAAGCCAGGACCAGAAAAATACCTGAAAAATAAATGCAACCCGGTCAGCGGAAGGGTCCTGAAGTCCTAGTTTCACCATCAGAAAACTGAAAGCTGTAACAGGGTACATGCTTAGACATCCAGCCAGATAAAACCATACAAGCCAGGCATTAAACTTTCGCTTGGCAGGGGATACATGTTTTTTATCCCGAGCTACCAACCATATCATCACGCCAGAAATAATCACAAAGCAGGTGACAATTCCCAAAACAAAATATATCAATTTGACGCCAATGCCCCCAAAATCCCCAAAATGAAGGCGCTGCAATACTGCCCTCGAACCATCAATATAAGAAACCGCTTCAAAAGGGTTTTCTTCGCTGACAATCTCTCCCGTAGAAACCTTATAAGTAATGCTTCCTGAGCTGGCGAATTTACGATCAAAGTCTGATTTACCTTCAAACTTAACATGCATGTTTTCATCCCCATAATTGAAAATATTAGCGGAGCGTATGTCAAAATCTGGCCATTTCTCCTTGGTCTGCTTTAGAAATGGATAGATAGAAAAATCGGCTTGCAAAGTTTCTCCAGAAAGGGCATACTTGGCTTCGTTAAAGCCAAAATCATCATAGGCCTTTTCTGTATCGTCATCATAAATAAATTTCACAATTGCTGGAGACATTATCGTAGTCCCAACAATTAAATATACACCAGTAAGTGCAAATATGAACTGGTAAGGCAAACCCAATATCCCAAGTGCAGTATGAGCATCAGTCCAAAGATTTTTAACACTGGCTTTAAGACGAAACATGAAAAAGTTGCTTATAATTTTTTTCCAATGAACCAATACGCCAGTAATGACTGCGAACAGAAAAAAGAATGCCACAATCCCTGCCAACAGATAACCAGATCGACCATAAAAGTTAAGCTGTGCAAAAAAGTGTAAACGATAGAGAAACTCTCCCAGAGAATAGGAGCTTTTATAATCATAGGTTTTCAAATCCTGGGTATTCATGTACATGAAAGTTCCTCTTCGGCGTCTTTTGGGGCCCTTTTCTTCCACGTTTTTTGCTGGGGAGATGCTCAATGACAAACGCTGTTCATCATAATATTGACTAAAACTAATGTCCCTATTTACCAGAGTATCATTGGTTTTTAGGGAGTCAATAACCCTATCAAAATCCATTTCTCCCATTTTCCATCCTTCAGACAGTGGCTCATTCCTTTCCCAACTGTTGATCTCATCACGGAAGAAAGAAAAGGATCCGGCAAAGAAAATAACATACAAGGCCAGGCTGATGAAAATGCCTGAAATGGTGTGGGTGTGGAAAAGAATATTGTATATCCTGTTGCTCATAAGTAGAAAATTAAATGGATGGGGATTGACAGAAATAGACGATCGAGGAAAAACCAAGGGTGAGCAACAAATAAATTGCCCAAACTTTCCACCCATTCTTTGCAATAAATGCTAGAATCAGTAGGGTTACCCAAAGTATAAACCCACCAAATACCAGGGTATAAAGTACAGATGCCTTATCCCATAGGAAGGAAAGGGCAAGAAAAAAGGACGCTGTAACTAAATAGCCTCCTACGAGACCAGCTGTAATCCTTGAAAAGCGATGAAGAAAATTGGGTGATAGGTGTTTTTTATTGGCTGGCATGACTATAGTAATTCAAGGATAAACAATGCAACAAAACCAGTAAAAAGCCATCCAGTTTTAATCCAGCCTAGCGGAGAAATTATTACTACCAGACTCCCTATCATCATTAGGATACATGTGAATGCGAAGCTACCTGAGCCTATTCCCAAAGCGAGAATCGACAATACAAGCCCAATGGCTAATAGAACAGAACCTAAAACTTTCGCCAATTTTTCATTGGATTTAAACCATGTTTCCAATAAAGCAGGCCGTACAAGAGAGGCCTTGTGAGACGTTTGGTAAAAAAATTCAAACCCTGCAAGGGTAAAAATTGTGCTTAATGTTATCATTATATTTATCTTTCTCTGATGCTATATTTAACCTGTACCAAGCAAGAGGATTTGTGATCGCTATTGCCAATTATTTATTCGTTTACTCAACTGTTCCAAATTCAATGAATAGAAACATCAGAGCGACCACGAAGCAATAATGGTCGCCCTAATGAAAAAAATCAGCAATAAAAATATAGGATCAAAGCTTAAAAATCACGTTAAAAAGTACCCACTGTCATTTTCGGAAATCACTCCACCTCAATCACTTGAGTAGCACATCTCCAAATTGCCTTTAACCCTGAAGGGTCGCCAGCTTTCAATTTGTCTGTATAGGTTACTTCTGCGAAATATTTTCCATTGCCCTCCATCGTTGCTTTGGCTTGGCCTTTTTTCCCCGTAAGAATTTCCTGATTTTCCTTATCTGGTCCCAAGACTTTGATGGAAGCATCAGATAGGGCATTCCCTTTATAGTTTACCAGGAAAGTCGATGATTTTGGTTTTCTTGACAGTGAAAGATCTGCTTGCTGATTTGAAACCTTTTTCCCTTTTCCTGACCATACCTGAGCGAAAGCATTGAACTGATAGGCTGTGGTCCCCTTTAATACCTTGGCCGTGTGGCTTATTTGCAATTGGTACTGGCCTTTTTCTTTCACTTCAAAACTCCCTTCAAAATGAGCTGCTTTTGCTATCGGCTCCAGTTTGATTTTCTTCCCTGATGGGCTGATTAACCAAAGCTCAAAATCCTCCACATCTGAATACCAATCTGCTACAGCTTCGATGGCATTTTCATGGTAATCCGCATAATACACCTTGAAGTCATGCGTCTTTCCAATTTCTGTGCTGGACGAAGTATGTATCCACAATGCATGCGCTTGAGTACCAAAAGCGAGCAGGGAAAGCAATAGGGTCAGGTAAACTGTCTTTGTTGTTAACTTTTTCATTTTTTTATTTGCCTTAAAGTTTTCGAATCATTTCTATTAATTGAAGCTGTTCATTGGCTTCAATGGCACCAGCCTTTAGTGTGTAAAACTCCTCTTCCGAAAATGTAAATTGAATGTCATGGTGATAGGTTTCGATGAAAACCCTATCAACTCCATCAAGGCAAGGGAATTTGTAGAGATCAAAATCCAACTGTTTCAAATACCTGATGAAAGCCGCAAAGTTTATCTCGTCGAAGCCAATCATTACTTGATGGTACATCAGTCCCATTCTGCAACAATCCACACATTTGGTGAAAATGAAATCCTTGTTTTGATAGATTATTTCGGTTTTACATACTGACATTTTCGGTTGTTTAGAGTTTGATAATTCTCTTATTACTGATTATGCAATATTTTTGCTCATGCGTTCAGCCAATATCATGAAGACAAAAAGATCGTGGAAAACAGTTTTTATGGCTAGCATGCTACATTTCTAATGAATTGGGGCCTGGGGTTAATTGCCACATCTGCTGGCCGGAACATCGCGACAATTCACCCAGGACTTAAAATTTTTCTTTAGGAGAAGTTAATCTGCAGGATCCAGATAGCTGATGGCAGTAATTTTACCACCTTCTACTTTCAAACCTTCTTTGGCCGTAGCGGTATTGGCATTGAATTCATACACCCAACTTCCATCCTCGGTAGTGATCCCTATATAGGCCAGGCCGTCCTTTGCAGAATAATTATTGATCGTCACATTTACGATCGAAGCTTCTGCAGGAGTGCCAGTCACCCAAGTGAAAGTCTTGTTATATACATCAGCTACACCGAAGCGCTTGCCAACAGTATAAGCACCTTTCTCTTTATTCATGGTTACAATAAATTTACCGTTACCTGCATAGGTGTTTGCTGTGATGTAATAATCATCAGCCAATTCCTGCACATTGAAATAATAGGATTCGTCAAATGCTAATGTTCCCTTATTTATCCGTGTGATGGCTGAAGGAAGCGTCGAAGTCATTTCCCCATTAGAGGAAGCTACGGAACTTGAAAAACCATATGCATCACCCTGCTCATCCACTTCTAGGCCTGAAAGAAAGTACCTGCCAAGAAAACTGGTTCGGTCATCTTTAATTACTGTATTCAATTCCATGCTCGGGTAATCAAACACTGCAACCCACGAACTATCAGGGTAGCTTGTACCAAAAGTGTCGTTGCAACAAGACTTGATGCTGAAGTAAGGGGCAAAAAGTTTGTCACCTACCTGAGTCACCCAAGAGAAAAATGCACGTTCACCGTTATTGGCTATTTCTTGCTGATTCCAAGTGCCTTCATCTACGATCTGCAATTGATCAGCATCCATTCTATACCATGAGGCAAAAGGATTGGTCTCGCTACGGCTTATTTTCACCATCACGATATCATCGTCCATCGCACCAAAAGCCTGTACTGTTTCTGACTGGAAATCAGACAATTTTTCCAACTCACCTTCGGCATTCAATTCATAAGTAGTTACGGCACCCGGATTTCCCTGCCCGTAAAGCATGCTGAAGAACTTGTTTTTGTGCGTTACATAATAACGGTAGGTCCCGTCTTGTTCCACACCATTTCCTAGTGTGCTCACTGTTCCTTCGGTTAGGCTTTCAGCAGTCAAGAGATAATCCGCTACTCCATCAGAAGAGATAGGAGTGGATGCAATGATATAGCGGCTTTCAGCGGTCGGTTGGCCAGGGTCTGGTTCGGGATCATCTGTAGGATTACAGCTAGAGAATCCGACAGTCATGGCTGCCGCAAAAGCTAATAGGTAGTTAAAATTAGTTTTCATAATAATTAGTGTGTAAGAATTAATAAATAAAATATCTTATTTTGCCTGAGAAGCTCCGCCCTGGTTTCTGCAAGCTGAAATTGTCATAGAGTTTACTGTCCAGTAAATTTTTGCACTCAGCAATCAGCTGAAGTCTACCTTTTTCTCCAGTGGTATAAGTGAGATTGACATCATGAGAAAGCTGCTGTGGCACATCGAATTTCTCAGCTCCCAGGCTGGGCCAGTAGAGGTAAAATGCATGCACATAAAGCAGATTGTATCCGACGTTGAGGTCGTTCCCTTTGCCAAAAGCATCTTGAAGCATCAGACTTGCATCAGCATTCCCAAAGAGGTATGGCATATTTGGCACCCTATCACGATAGACTATGCTCGAAGCCGTTTGCCCTTCTTCAAATTCCGTATTGTTTCGAAGATTTTGATATGTAATATTGGCACCAGCAGAAAGCAGGTTCTTATAGGTCCAGCGGATTTCCCCTTCTACACCGATATTGGTCACGCTGTAGAGGTTGTCCATCACCTGCATCGCTTGGTTGTTATTGAGTCTGGCACGAATGAAATCTTTTGCGTCACGGTAGAAACCATTGGCAGAAATATCAACCCGGTGATCTCTGTTGAGTTGTTTCCAGATACTCAGACCCAAATTATAGTTGTAACTGGTTTCTGGCTTTAGGTCCAAATTCCCCTGCAGGTTCACCATGTCACCAAAGAGTTCTTCTGGCTCCGGTAGCCGGTAGCTTTTCTCAAAAGAGGCTTTGGCTTGAATATTTCCTGTGATAAAATAGGAACCAGTAATCCCATATCCCGGGTAGGTGAAATTTTCCCTTTCGTTGCGATAGGCCACATCTCCATAATTCCCTGTGGGATTATAAGACAATGTGAAATAGTTGGTCTGCTTGTAGATTTTAGTAAATGCTGAAACACTGGCCTTCTCTTCCCAATTCAACTGATAGCTTAAACCTGTTATATTCTTTTGACTTTTTCGAGGTTGTTCGTATTTGTCATTCTCTGGATTAAGTGCATCGCTCCCAATTCGATTAAAACTATTGAATACATTGCTGATGGCAAACGTATGAATCCCAAAGTTGTAATGGGCATTCGCCGTGAGGACAGCGTTGTTGTTATTAAACTTGTAGCGTGTATACGAGCGCTCTCCTCCTGGCACATCATATTCTTTGTACTGCTGAAACCAGTTGTAGCGACGATTGACCGTATCGATGTTTTGTTCAGAGCCAAAATTGTAATTGGCATTCACATTTAAATCCAAGCCCTTTGTGATAAGGTCTCTCTTTTGATATTTAAAGGTCGGCATGAGGATTGTTCCTCTGCGGTGCCACTGTCCAAAAACCGACACCAAACGAGCTCCAGTCTGTACTTCTGAGTAATTTTTCCCAGCTGTCAGGCCAATTAATAGCTTGTCTGCATAAGATTTCCCTTGAACACCAAGTTGTGTAATCACTGTCTCATTGTGATAGGTGTCATGAAACCTTCGCACACGCTGATTGGGGTAATATTTTCCTGTTTCTATGTCCGCTACATCCACATCCACCCAATAGTTGTTGTCAGAATAGTTCTGAAAAGCATTCAATTGAAATGTAAAGCCAGATTCTGCTACAAAAGCTGTATTGATGACGGACCTATGGGTATTGAAGGAACCATAGGAATAGGATGCATCTACATAGTTTTTTCGAACGTTTTTTGTAACAATATTCACTGCGCCGCCCAAGGCATCTGCCCCCAGGCCGATTGGCACTACACCTTTATAGACCTCTATGCGCTCGGCAAGGTTGATGGGGATATTGTTGAGCTGAAAGGAGGAACCAAAATCATCCATGGGAATCCCATCAATAAAAAATTTCACCTGCTTGCCTGAAAAGCCATTAAGGGAAAAATTCATTCTCGAGCCAACGCCACCACTTTCCCTAACCCTTACACCTGAAACCCTATCGAGTGCATGCCCCAAATCAAGGTTGGTATGGTGGAGCTTTCTGGCATCTACCACTTCTACATTAAAAGCCCGTTCCCTAATTTCACTTAACTCGGATTTCCCTAAAATGGTAAATTCCTGAAGGTCTGTGGTTTCCTCAACCAATTGAATTTTAAGCTCTTGGCCAATTGGCCCTGCTGCTATTACTTCTTGATGGATTTTGTATCCTAGAAAAGAAAAATCTAGTGTAACCTCTTTGCCGGAAGGCAAATTGACGGTGAACTTACCGTTGAGATCTGTGACGATGCCCGTATTTTGAGCGTGAACTTTAACCAAGACCCCAGGAATCGCTTGATCCTGTTGATCTGTAACTATACCAGAAAAAACCCTCTTTTGCTGTGAAAAAACAGCATGAGTTAATAAAAGGCACAGAAATACTAGTGACAATATTTTATTATATTGCATTGCTTTTTAATTGGAGAATTAGGAAGTGATTACCGGAAGTCTTACAGTTGCCGCTGTAAGGCTTCTTTTTTGATTATTGTTCTTATTGTTATTTAGATTAATTTTAAATTAAAACAAATCTAAGGCCTAGCCTTTAAGTAGCCAAACGTTTTAGTAATTAATTTGAAATTTTTTTTAACAGCAGTCTAGCCTCAAGATTGATCAGGAATATCACACAACAACTCCATGTTGAATATTCTTTAATAGGATTTAGGAATACCATTCCCACCACTAATTAAGATTGTTGAAACCATAAAAACTTTAATCGTTTATAGTTTAAACAATTAAGAAGGATAAAAAAGGAAAGCTACTTTGAGAGCAAGGCTTATATACTGGTAGACATTTGACGAATATTAATATTTCTTAAATCCAAACGATAAGCTACACATCATGTTGGATTGGTTCATTAAATAATTACTTTATGCATTAGCCAATTTCTCCTCTGTTTGAGAGGGGGGAGTTCTTGTCTTCTTTATCCCTTTTTGCTTTCTTTTTTCTGCCCCACCAAATTAAAAAACCGGTCATTGGCAAAGACGCTATTATTGCGCTCAAAAGAAATGCAAAAATTTTACCAGACAAACCCGCAATAGCACCAACATGAAGGTCATAATTGATACGCATTACTTTATCTCCAATGGAAGCTTCATCAAAACGGTTATAGATATGTTCTACAGGTAATTCTTTCAATGTGTTTTGGTCAAAATACCGGTAATCCATCTTCCAATATGTAGAGGCGTCAGGATTGGCATTGGCAGCAATGGCCGCATTTTCAAATTCAGGAGGATGTACTTCAATCCACTCAGCATTTGGATATAGGTTTCTCATTTTCATCCATACGGCATCCAGTGCAGGAACAGCATCCTGGTACACGGATGTTGAATCGGAAAGGGGAGTATAATACTCCACATAATTATCTCCAGCCGAACTTATGAAAAAAACAGTATTGCGAAACCATTCAAAACCCCAAACCAAACCAGTAATAGCGAAAATACTGGCAAAACCCATTACATAAAAGCCCATCACTTGATGCAGGTCATAATTTTTTCTCCTCCATCTTGCCTTCCATTTGATTTTAAGACTGCTCTTAAGGTTTTTCTTTTTTCTTGGCCACCAAAGTATTAAACCTGAAATAACCATAAACAAAAACACAAGTGTAAAAGAAGCCACCACGGGTTGCCCAATGGCTGGTGGCAACCACAGGTAAAAATGTCCGTCCAGGACTAACCTGAAAAAATCAGCATAAGCATCTTTTACCTTTAAAACCTCACCCGTATAAGGGTTGACGTAGACAAAATAATAATAATGTTCTTCAAAACTATAATAAATTGCCTGAGCTGCCCGATCTGGCGTAGCATATAAAACGGCATGTAAATGCTTGTCAGGCAATGCGACATCTGCTTTTTCCCAAATGGCAGTAGGAGGTAAGATGGATGAATCTTTAGGTGTCACAAACCGGTAGGATTGGGTTAAATCCTGGATTTCAGATTGAAAAGCATAAATACAACCTGTTACAGCCACAATAAACACTACAAGCCCGGAGCTTAATCCGAGCCATAAGTGAAGTTTTGCAATTGCTTTTTTAACCTTCATTAAAACCTATAGTTTAAACTTAGGGAAATGTTTCTTGGATTTTGAGGCGTCACCGTAGACCAACCCGAGTAATATTTTTGGTCGGTAATGTTATTTACCTTCAAAGCCAGAAAGTATTGGGATCCAGTATAATTTACAGAAGCATTAAATACCTGATAAGCTGGCAAAGCAAAAGAGCCAATGTTTTCTCTATTGATGGTCAGGTATTCGCTTGCTGTATTGCCTCCCAACCCAAGTCCAAATCCTTTTAAGTCTCCTGACAAAAAGGAATAACTGGCCCAAAAATTAATGAGTTGTTCTGGCCCTGCTTCTTCTGGTCTCAGACCCAAATAACCACTTTCCTCATAATCCCTGGTTACCTCTGCATGGTTTTTACTGTATCCAGCTACAAGGTTTAAACCTTCTATTGGACTGGCTATCACACTAATTTCTAAGCCTTGACTTTTTACCTGCCCACCCTGAATAACGTTATTGATATTTTCAGGATCGGTCATTACCCGATTGTTAACATTAATATGATAATAGCTGGCCGTGGCGGCTACTTTGTCATTATAAAGATTGGTCTTCACCCCTAGCTCAATCTGATTGGCGTTTTCTGGTGAAAAGGTTTTTAGTCTTTGGTTACTCCCATTGGCGTCAGCTACCGACCTCGGGGCCACATTTACAAATCCATTCATATAGTTTCCAAAAACAGAAACTTTATCTTGAATGGGTTGGTATACGAAACCAAATTTAGGTGATAAGGCCGTTTGCGTTTTTGCGCCATCTGCAGCCCAATTTCCGGTTTCACTTTTAAAATTGTCAACCCGAACGCTCGCCATAACTGAAAGCTCTGGAAGTACTTCTGCCACATCTGATACATAAGCACTCATTATGCGAGTTTTTCCAGTAGTATTCCCTTCAAAGGAATTTTTCAGCAAATCGTCTACACCCGCCTGAGTCAATACACCAGTATCAACACCATCAGAAAGGGTAACAGCGCCATTTCCTACCCATCCCGTGCTGCCATTGAACAGTGAAGATTCGTAATAATCAAGTCCAACGACCAATTTATTAGGTATGGTTGCCAAGTCAAAATCACCTATAAAGTTTTGTTGAATGTCCGTTGTCAAGGTTTGCCCGTTTCTATCAGAAATGTATCGGGTGAAACTGTCTCCATTACTATCATCAAATAAATAATGATAATAGCCATCAGATTTTGTTGCACTACGGGAGACAACTGTTTGCGAAGTCCAATGTTTTGTGATTTTGTACAGGCCTTGGGCCTGTAATCCATAAGAAGAATTGTTAATCCCCAATTCATTACCAGTAAAAGAACGGTCATAATTATTTTCAAAAAGATCAATTTCTGAAAAAGTAATTGGATTAGATCTGTTTAAGAAAATCATAGGAGCATTTACAGAGGTAGTATTCAAAAACTCGGTATTGATCAAGAAGGTAAGTCTTTCACTGGCTTGGAATTTAAAAGAGGGGGCAAAGAAGAATGATTCGCTACCGCCTGCATCCTGAAAAGTATTACTGTTTTGATAAGCCGTATTTACCCGAATGGATGAGGCTTCGTTAAGAGGCGTATTTATATCTGCAGTAAGTCTATTCAATCCAAAACTACCCGTTATTAACCCTATTTCTCCTTTAAATGAATCTCCTGGGCGCTTTGTTGTAATATTAATCAAGCCACCATAGGAAATTACAGCACTTCCAAAAAGTGTTCCGGATGGTCCCTTTATCACATCCACACGTTCCACATTGGCCGGATCGAGTCCTCCGTTGTTTAGACTGGGCATTCCATTTACCATGGTCGGCTGTACAGAGAAGCCACGCATGGAATAATATTCAGCACCATCACCGCCCCTACCGGTCGATTGCCAAAGACGGGCTACACCGGTAGCATTTTTTAAGGCATCGTTCATATTGGTTACCACCTGCTCCTTGAGCAAACGTGAGGATATGGAATTATAAACTTGTGGGTTTTGAAGATCTGTTAAGGGTAATTTAGCTACTGTAAAAACACTGTCTGCATAATATCGGTTGGTGCCAACATCCGTAACAATTACTTCTGCTAAATCTGAAGCCGATTCCTCCAGACTAAAAATGATAGCCAATCTTTCTCCCGGGGATAAATGAATATTCTTTTCTTGCCTTTTGGCACCTATGAATGACGCAAAAATGGTATGTTCCCCCGGTTCAATATTGTTTATTTCAAAGCCTCCGTTTCGAGCTGTAGTTCCCCCTTTTGCCAGACCCACAATACCAACGTTCACATATTCAAGTGCCTGACCATCTGAAGTGGTAACTACCCCATATATACTCGCTTTTTGAGCATAAGTAATGGAAAAACCAAATAAAATTAATCCTATAGTTAGTAAAATGCTTTGTTTCATTGCTTTATTATTTTTTCAAAACTAATAACTGGATAGATTCCAAACAAGTTTATTTGGAATTAATCTAAATAAAATTCAAACCTTCTTTAGGTTTATAGATTAATGACAAAACATAATTTACCTGATGCCCAAAAATTGAGACAGTGCAGTACCAGTGCAAAGTTTTGAAAAATAGGGAAAAATGGTGATTTTACTAGGAATTCACTAAAAGTCAGAAGGACTTCAGTTAATATATCCTACAGTGCTACAGTTAGGGTTAGCCCTTTGAATTTTAAGTGATTAGAAATAGGCAGGGAAGTATTTGTTCTTTTTATCCAATCACACCATTTATTCTAGCAAAGTCAAATATATCAATGTTTTAAGGTGGAATTTAGCACTATTTTGGAGAAACCACGGGCCCAAATGCATTTTTTTTTAAGGTAATGACATTTATCAAGCAATAACCTCAGTGGTATAACATTTTTTGCTTTTCAAAACTAAATATATGCTTTGTTAATTTTAATAGTTATTTAATTGGTTTTTTATTAGTAAAAGAAATAATACCACAGTACTTTTCGAAAACAAAGTAGTAAAACATACATTAAAGTATCTTTTTTATCATGAATAATCCGAAATTTTATTTGATCAACAGCTTCGCAATTGTATTGCTACTTACAGCAGTCTCTTGTGTGACATCTGATCATGAGGATTTAGCACCGATTGATAAAAGCATTCCTTCTGAAGAAATTTCAGGAATGATGGGACTTATGGAAGAAGTTGACTTGATGGTAATGTCCACCATGCAACAGAACCTTAGCGAACAGCGATTGATACCCTTATTGGATGAGTTAAGCTGTCCAGGTACGATTATTACCAGGAACGACAAAATTGGTCAAGTAAAAATTGATTTCGGCAGTGGTTGCGTAAGTGGCCTTGGCATGGAAAGAATAGGAAATTTAACTATAAAATATTCAGGAGAAATATTAAGTAAAGGTAGCCTTCTCACCATAGATTTCGAAAATTTCTCTTTAAACGGCCATCAAATGAATGGAGAGAGAACATTAGAAAACCTGGGATATGATATAGCTACAAAGACCCTAAGATTCTCCTCAAGCATGGAAGATTTCAAATTGGTCAATTTAAATGGGCAAGAATTTAATTTAAGCCAAAATTACACCAGAGAATTGGAGTTTTCGACAGCATCGGATGGATTTAGAATTTATCTGAAAGGCAGTGGGTCTTTAACTACTGAGAATTATAGTAAGACAACATTTGAAATAGTACAACCTTTTAAATACATGCAGGAATGCATTGAATCAGGATTGTATGAACCTATTGAGGGAAGTTTACAAATTAGCAGCAATGCGGATCAAAATACAATAGTGAGCTTTGAATCAATTGGATGTAGTAGCTCATTATAAGGAATTAACATTGGATTTTTTATTATTTATTTTTGTTGTGAGGAAGATTGATTGTAGATAGTTGGTTATTTTTTAATGTAGGGTTTGCCCGGAGTCTCGAAAACTTGGTAGTAACTGAGACTCCGGCATTTTTTACCTATTTTTTTTCTACACTTTTTAATTCTGGATTACCCTCAGGAAAATAATGATGCACGTCTCGTTGTGGGAACGGTACTTCAATATTTTTTTCTTCCAAAGCTTCTTTAATATTCTCCATATTGTCCCAAAAAACTGGCCATAAATCACCCGCATCTGACCAGCACCTTACCGACAGGTCCAAAGAGTTATCTCCAAAATTAGTAAAATAAACTACCGGGGCTGGATCAGCATGGATTCTTTCGTCTTTCTTCAAAGTATCCAGGATGATTTTTCTGGTAACTTTTAAATCTGTTCCATAAGCTACCCCTACAGCCATATCCACTCTTCTAGTAGGTTTTTCAGAGAAGTTTGTAATGTTATTGTTCGCTAAATTCCCATTAGGAACGGTTACTACCTTATTGTCAAATTGCCTGATAGTAGTATAGAGAATATCAATTTTTTCTACTGAGCCAAGTGTACCTTGAGCCTCTACCGTATCTCCGATTTTAAAAGGTTTGAACACTAAAATTAAAACTCCGCCGGCAAAATTAGCCAAGGAACCCTGAAGTGCTAAACCTACAGCCAAACCTGCTGCACCTAGAATTGCAACAAATGCTGTGACCTCTACTCCCAAGGTTGCAAGCACGGCAAGTATTAATAACACATGAAGTAGACCACTTAAAAAGCTTTTCAAAAAGCTAGTCAGAGACTCATCTAAATCAGACTTCTTAAAAATTTTGTCTACTGCTTTAATTATTAGTCCTATTACCCATTTACCGACAAAGTAAACGACAACAGCGATAAAAATACTTTTCAATGCAAGTAAAATTAAAGGGGTAACAGTCTGGATAATCCCATCAAGGGAATTGGTATCAAATTCCATAAATTAAACTGATTTTTAATGATTTAATAAAAATTTAAAAATATATTTATCAAATCCAGCAAATAACTTGCCATCTAAAAGCCCAGTGCCATGAAATTGTGAATTTCTCGATTCCAGAGGCTTTTAAAATCAATTCCCAATCTGATTTTTTGAAAGACCTTAGTACAGATAATGGTGCATCATTTTTAACCATATTCGATTTGGAAAAACACCTTGTAAGCCATTTTATCGAATAATAGGCAAGGAAATGTCTGTGCAGATCATTGATTACAAAGCCAACCCTTGTTTTGCCTTTAAGGTTTTTTAAAATTTGAACCAACTGCTCTGAAGTGAAATGATGCGTAAACAAAGTACACGTTTGAATGTCTACAGACGTTTTAATAAATTCTGGATCAAAAACATTGCCCACCACAAACTCAATGGCCATGTTTTCATTTTTTACTTTATTCCTCGCCAAATCTATGATATTAGGGTTGGCATCGACTCCTATGATCTGCAAATCAAAACCCTTTTTAATCGCCCATCTTTTAATATGTATTGCCATATCTCCACCACCACAGCCAAGATCCACAATGGTCATGGGCTGATTAGTAGGTGCCCCCACTAAAATAGTAAGCCCAGAGGTGGTCACATTATTCCCTCCCAAAAGTTTATTGATTGTTCTTAATTCCTTTAATGTCTGAGCTAATTCTATGCCGCTGCATTCCAGATCATCCATTATTTCTTTCTCTTCACTTCTGCGCAAAAATTTACTCATGGCTTTTCTATTAGTAGGCATTCTAGTGTTAACCCGGGTCCAAAGCCCATTGCCAATATTTTCCCTTTTATGGATGCATCATTCAAAATAGCCTCCAAAACAAAGAGAATCGTCACTGAAGACATATTTCCAAATTCTTTTAAAATGTTGTGCGCATGCTGGTTTTGGCTTGCATCAATGCCGAATGCAGTTTCAATTTTATTCAATATTTGCTTGCCTCCGGGGTGAATGGCAAAATGCTTAATATTTGAAAGGCCAAATTTTTCCTCCAAACCATTTGCAAAGCTCTTGATTCCATTCTCCAATAGACTAGGAATATATTTGCTTAACTTCATTTGAAAGCCAAAATTGCCTATTGACCATGCCATGTCGCCAGCTCCATCAGGTATAATATTGGATTGGTAGTTTTCAATGTGCATCCCTTGGTCCCCTTGCTGGATGAGAACGGCAGCGGCACCATCCCCAAAAAGGGCATTCGCAAGTATATTGTCTTCATTGTATTCCTTCTGGAAATGAATGGTGCAAAGTTCAACCCCAACCACAAGCACATTTGCAGCTGGTTCACTTTTACAGATCCTATCCGCCATTTTAATTCCATTGAAAGCTGCATAGCAACCCATAAAATGAATGGCATAGCGTTCTACAGTATTAGATAATCCCAATCTGTTGATAATGTCCATTTCAACCCCGGGAGCATACATTCCCGTACATGAAATTAAAATTAAATGGGTGATGTGTTCAGGTTTCACTTGGGTTTGTGCCAGGCAATTTTCTATTGCCACAATGGCCAATTCAGGAGCTACCTTCTTAAATACCTCCATTCTACTAAGGGTATCTGGAAAAGGCTCAAGCAATTTATTTTTTGGAAAAAAGCTGAAGTCCTGAGGGTTGCTAAAATTAAAGTCCTTAAGTGCACTATACCTTTGGGCTATACCAGATTTCCGATAAACGAAGGATAACTTTCTACTTTCCTGGACATCTAAACCATGAGCCTTTTGCATAAAACGGCAGATCAATTCCTGTTCTATAGGTTTCCCGGGACTAGCAAGCCCTATGCTCTTTATTTGGCTCTTCATTGATTTTAGTTTAGCTTTAATTTATAGTACATTTCAAGATAAGTAAAAACCAATGACAAAGCGAATTGTTATCTCGCATAACGAATATGTTTAAAAAATCAAGCTGGGAGCACCTTCGAATTCCTTTTTCTTATTACCTGATGCCGGTTTTTTGGTTTGCTCTTTCTTCAGCAACTGATGCTCCAATTGTAAACATTCTAGCCGTAGGGGTAATTTTGCACCTATTCCTTTATCCTTCAAGCAATGGTTATAACAGCTATTTTGACAAGGATGAAAAAAGTATAGGAGGGCTCAAAAACCCTAAAAAAGTTACTATTGGTCTCTATTACCTATCTCTGGCTTTTTTTGGAATCGCTCTTATAGGCGCCTTCTTTATTAATAGCGCATTTTTTACTATGGTCCTCATTTACGGTCTGGTATCCATGGCTTATAGCCATCCTGCAATCCGTCTAAAAAAGTACCCTTACCTAAGCTGGCTAACAGCAGGATTTTTCCAGGGAGCATTTACATTTGGTATGTGTGTCATTGGATTTCTAGAAGGGAGTTTTAATCTACTATTTGAATGGGAAATTTTATTGCCTGCGCTATTTACTACCCTATTACTTCTAGGTTCCTATCCACTGACTCAGGTTTACCAACATGAGGAAGACAAAAAGAGGGGAGACCTCACCCTTAGTTTAATGCTGGGAACGATGGGCACCTTCTATTTCGCAGCCATTTGGTTTTTAATTGCAGGAATTACCTTCATTTGGTATTTTGTACACATAAATACTGAATGGGCTATCTGGTGGTTTCTTGGAAGCACTGCTCCATTGGTAATTTATTTTTTCATTTGGTTTAGCCTTGTACAAAAAGACCGAAAAAAATATGTCAACCATACAATGGCAATGACCATGAACAAAATCTCCGCCAGTACCTTAAATTTTTTCTTCATCTACTATTTCTTCGCTCAATAGCGACCGGTATTTTTTCATTTTATAACGAAAATTTGTTTATAGAAAAGCCAATCGGACCTATTATATTTACAAATGTTCAAGTCAAAAAAAGATATTCATTATATTGCCGCAAAATAAAAATCAATTTATGTCCAATAATAGTGTCATTAAGGGATTCTGTTCCCTAATATTGGCAACGTTCCTATTAGGAGCTTGTACCAATAAACCCAAAGATCCAAAAGTCCTCGTTTTTTCTAAAACCAGCGGATATTATCACGAATCTATTCCTGATGGGATTCAAGCAATAATCGATTTAGGAAAGCAAAATGGCTTTCAGGTAGAAAGCACGAAAAATGCTGAAATGTTTACCGAGGATTTATTGAAAGATTTCAGTGCTGTAATCTTCTTAAGCACTACCAGCGATGTGCTAAACAATAGCCAACAAGCCGAATTTGAACGCTATATTCAAGCTGGCGGGGGATTCGTTGGAATCCATGCTGCAGCTGATACCGAATATGGTTGGGACTGGTATGGTAAAATGGTAGGTGGCTATTTTGTAGACCATCCAGGAATAAACGATCCATACCCCAATGTTCAACAAGGGGATTTGGTCGTAGTGGATAAAACCCATGCAAGTTCTTCATTCCTTCCTGAAAAATGGACAAGAACAGACGAATGGTACAGCTATAAAAATTTTAATCCTGAGGTGAATGTATTACTAACTTTGGATGAGAACAGCTATCAGGGAGGGGAAGACATGGGAGAGCATCCAATTGCTTGGTACCATGAATATGATGGTGGCCGCGCATTCTATACGGGCGGTGGTCATACCAGGGCCTCTTATAAAGAAGAGCTCTATTTAAAACACCTTCTAGAAGGTATAAAATATGCCATCGGAGACAATGAAATTCTGGATTACTCCAGGGCTCATAGCAAAAGAGTACCTGATGCGGACCGTTTTGAAAAAGAATACCTAGCGGTAGGAGAATTCAAGGAACCTACAGAAATGACCATTTTACCCAATTTAGATATTTTAGTCTCTCAAAGGAGAGGTGAGATTCTACTCTATAAAAATGGTGGCTCAGAAACCAGTAAAGTTGCTCACTTGGATGTTTACTGGCAAACTGATGTGCCTAAAGTAAATGCGGAAGAGGGACTTATGGGAATCAAAGCAGATCCAGATTTTGCCAATAATCACTGGGTTTACGTTTTCTACAGCCCAACTGGTGAATCCGTAAATAGGCTTTCCCGCTTTAAGTTTGAGAATGACGAGTGGAAAATGAATACCGAACAGGTAATTCTTCAGTTTTATTCCCAAAGAGGAATTTGCTGCCACACCGGAGGCTCAATCGCTTTTGATGGTAATGGCTTGTTATACGTTTCTGCAGGGGACAACTCAACCCCTTTCAACCAACCCAACCAGGAATATACTTTAAAAGGCTATGGTCCATTAGACGATAGACCAGGTTTTGAGCAGTATGATGCAGCGAGATCCTCAGGAAATACCAATGATCTCAGAGGTAAAATTCTTAGGATTAAAGTAAATGAAGATGGTTCTTACAGTATTCCTGAAGGAAATCTTTATCCTCAAGGAATGGATAAAACCAAACCTGAAATCTATGTTCAAGGAAACAGAAATCCTTATAGAATTTCAGTAGATCAAAAAACAGGCTTTTTGTATTGGGGCGAAGTAGGTCCTGATGCACGAGAAGACCAATTCGGCGTTAGGGGTTCAAGAGGTTATGATGAAGTTAACCAAGCTAAAAAGGCAGGCTACTTCGGCTGGCCTTTCTTTGTAGGAAACAATTACCCCTACAATGCTTTTAATTTTAATACTGGTGAAAGTGGTGAAGCTTTTGATCCTGCCAAACCAATCAATAACTCCAGAAACAATACAGGTATAAATGAATTACCTCCTGCACAACCTGCATTTATTTACTACCCATATGACGAATCCAAAGATTTTCCTGAGGTAGGTACGGGTGGTAGGAACGCCATGGCAGGGCCTGTTTATTATTCTGATTTATATCCTGACGGAGGTGGCCTACCAGCATACTATGATGGTAAGCTATTCATTTATGATTGGATAAGGGGCTGGATAAAAGTAGTCACCATGGATCAAAATGGGGATTACCTAAAAATGGAACCTTTCATGGAAGATGTAAGGCACAATGCACTTATAGACATGGAAATGGGTCCAAATGGTAAACTTTACTTGCTGGAATATGGCAAAGGCTGGTTCAGTGCCAATGCAGATGCTGCCCTCTCCGTTATTAATTACAATCCTGGTAACAGGGCTCCGGTAATCGCCTCAATTGCTACAGACAAAACCTCAGGTAGCCTTCCATTGGAAGTGAAAATAACAGCTTCAGTAAAAGACCCCGAAAATGATGCGTTAAGCTATCTTTGGGATTTAGGGAATGGTCAAACGATGGAAACAAAAGTCCCGGAGCTTTCTTATACTTTTGAGGAAGTAGGGGATTATGATATCTCAGTAACTGTCTCTGACACTGAAAATAAATCTGTAAAAAGCAAAACTATCAATGTATACGCAGGCAATATTGCACCTAGTATTAATGTCTCCTTTGAAGGCAATGGAAGCTTTTATTTCCCAAATGAAAAAGTAAGGTATAAAGTAACGGTCAATGATCCAGATGATCCTTCAGCTGGAGAAGATCTTTCTACTCTTTACCTTTCTGCAGATTATATCGAAGGTTTCGACAAAGCGGAAGCAGCCTTGGGACACCAGGTAATGTCTGAAGCCATGGCAGGAAAAAGCCTGATGGAATCACTTACTTGTAAAAGCTGTCACCAAATCGATGGCAAATCGGTAGGCCCAGGCTATACTGATGTTGCTAAAAAATATGCTGATTCACCTGGAGCGGTGGACAAGTTGATTAATAAAATCATCAAAGGTGGTTCAGGTGTTTGGGGAGAAACAATGATGCCGGCCAACCCAACCTTAAAAGAAGGAGATGCAAGAAAAATTGTAGCCTTTGTACTTTCGTTAAATGGAATGGAAAACCAAGAACCATCACTACCAGCTTCGGGTCAGTTGGATCCGCTTCAAGGCAAAAAGATGGTCAATAACGGGGTCATGCTTTTGAACGCAAGCTTTACAGACAGAGGAGGCAACAATATCAAGCCACTTAGTACCTCAACCACTGTTTTCCTTCGGAACAACAATATTAATTTAGGTGAACTTGATGAGACCTTTGCCTATAACACCGAAGTAGAAAATGGTCAGCAGCATTTATCTGCTCCAATTGGTAAAGGCTATTTTACCCTTAAAAACATTGACCTTACAGGTTTGGAAGGCATTGATTTTAAAGTACGTTCTAAAACACCATTTGACTTCGGTTATCAATTAGAGGCTCGATCAGGTAGTCCGGAAGGAAATATTATCGGCCAGGTAGTCATTAGAAAAAATGAAACGGAAGGCATGATGGAAGAAACACTTGAATTAAGGTTTAATGACACCGTTAAAGAAGCGTTCCAGGATCTTTATATCGTCACAGAAGCATTAAATGACAAAGAATCAGTAGGAATGAGCATTTTATCTATGAAAATGATTGGTAAATAAATCTTCCGAATAAATATAAAAGGCCTGTAAATAAGTTATTTACAGGCCTTTTTTTGTCCAGACCATAATTTAAACGGGCAAAAAGGAAAGGATATATCAAACATTGATGCGAAAAAAAGGCAATAATCCCCTCAAAATCGAATAGTGCTTTTCTGTCTTTTCCCAGTCGAGATCCATATCTGTTTAATTTTTAGCACTTAAACCTATTGATTAGAAAGAATTATATGGCATTTTTTAATTTTTATTGAGACGGAAACTTAATCTTTAGCCTTTACTTTGTTCTTGGCAAACAGTTGCCGTATTCCAGAAAACATAAAAGGAAAAAGTGGTACACTATTTCTAATTTTAAACTCTTCCCAAAAGTTACTGTCGTTGTCAAGAAAAGACAAGATTTTTTCTGGCGAATTACTTTTGAATAAACTGGAAAAAATTTCCTTGCCAGTCACCTTTTTTGAAAGGAGAACATCGAGTAAAGTACGGTCGTACCAGGCATAAACACTGTTTTTCCAGGTCAAATCAACTACCGGCGATTGATTGATTTTCAACTGGTTTACTATTTGAAAAACATGCTTTTGTACAAACTGAAAAGTATAGCCTGTGCTGGCTTTTGTGAAACCTCCGGCGGTTCCTATGTTGATGATTCGGCCCCCATCTTTTACGGTTTGAGCAAATTTGGCCAATGACATGGGAATTGCCCCAAATTCCTCATGTGTGATCTCGTAATTCTTGATTTTTAGCTCCTTGTCGATATACGCTTTTAGTGCCTCTTGGTAATCTCCCTCATCCAGAATGCTTTCGCTAAATAGCGTATATTCAATCAAAGCTTCCGTTGCACTGGTTGGCAATACATACATAAAGGTGGTGCCATGTGTTTGCTGCAACCTAAAATCCATCAAAGTCCCAATTTTCGCATCAAAAAAGGGGGAATCCGTTTTGATATACCAGCCCATAAAATGTTGCAATAGCGTATTTTGGGTGTTCATTTCAGGATTAAACAAACCTGTGGAATTAAAAATATATTGCCCCGAATATTCCCCTGCTTGAGTTTTAAGAATGGCTTTTCCGTCATTTACCTCCATATCAAGGATCGCCTCTGTTTTAAAGGTTAGGTTTTTAAAGGAGGAAGCATGGTCCAGAATATGGGCGTAAAAATCTCCAGCCTGAATCATTTTATACTTGTACTTTTTTAGTTCAAAGGTTTTGGATACCTCTGGAGAAAAAAACTGTAAGGTTTTCCATTGATGATGCACAATCGGTTCGAAAACACCTTCACCCTTTTCCCAAAAACACCAGGTTTTGTCATTGTCTGACTTCTTCAGCTTATCAATGACCAAAATCTTTTTGCTTTGCAGTTCTTCATCCAACAAAATCCTGTGTAACAAGCTTAGACCGGCTAATCCAGAACCTGCAATAATATAATCGTATTCTAATTCCATCAATTGACTTTTCTTGCTTTATACTTATCCCGCACAACTTCAGCGATCACTTGTCTTAAGCAGCAAAACACCTGGCATTAAGAACATGTTTAAATTTTTTTAGGGGTTTTTTATAACTGACAACAAAATAAAGTGACCTATCAGAAAAGCTACAAAAGATTTATTCACATTCCATTTTAGTCAAAATAAGAAGCCTTTTGCCAGCAGCCATTGCTCAGACAACCTCATTTATCAATTGCTGCTTGTTTTTAAATGCTTTAATATTTTCGAGTGTTATTAAAGTTATTTGATCCATGGCTTCCCTTGTGAAATACGCTTGATGGGAAGTTATTAGCACATTTGGAAAACTATTCAACCTTAATAGGTAATCATCCTGAATGATGCTTTCTGACAGGTCTTCAAAAAATAGCTTTTCTTCTTGTTCGTATACATCGATCCCCAGATAACCTATCTTTTTCTGTGCCAGGCCATCAATGACATCCCCTGTATTTATTAGGGCACCTCTACTCGTATTGATGATCATTACACCCTCTTTCATTTGAGCCAGCGAACTTTTATTCACCATATGTTTGGTATCTGGGGTAAGCGGACAATGCAAAGATACAATATCAGATTGTTTGAATATTTCTTCGATTGGTAGGTATTGAACCCCAATAGCCACCAATTTCTGTGATTCTGTAAGGTCATAGGCCAACAATTTACAACCAAACCCTTTCATTATCCTGCAGAAAGCGGCTCCAATCTGACCGGTTCCGATTACACCTACTGTTTTTCCATGTAGGTTGAATCCAATAAGGTTTTTTAAGGAGAAATTTCCTTCCCGCACCCTATTATAGGCCTTATGGGTTTTTCTATTTAAGGTCAGTATCAATGCCACAGAATGTTCAGCCACTGCTTCCGGTGAATAAGCTGGAACCCGTACTACTTTGATTCCATGAGTTTTAGCTGATTGGATATCCACATTATTGAAACCTGCACAACGCATGGCGATCAATTTCACGCCATTTTTTGCAAGGATCTCTATTGTATCATGGTCCAGGTTGTCATTGACAAAAGCACATATGACATCAAATTCAACCGTTAAATTAGCAGTAGAACTCGTTAAAGATGTTTCAAAAAAGGTAAAATGAATTTCTTGACTACTACTGTGTTTTTCAAAATATTCCTGATCGTATGATTTCGTACTAAATACGGCTATTTTCATTGGAGTAATTTCAAGTTTTAAGTACCTAGGAATAAAGGACGAATAAACTCAGCTATACTAAACAATTTATAAATTCTTCTAGCCTAGCGGTCAATCCTTGAATCCATTCTTATTAAAGTAGGAAATAAAAAGATCAACCTGATAAAAAGTTTTAATTTTTTTAACTTCTAAATTTTCTAATAAAATAACCAAGGACAATAATCAATATCAGAAAAGGCCAAAATGCTATTAAACCAATTACAAAATTTAGAAAACCTTGCCAGCCATTGTTTAATGCACTAAAAAATTTTGCCAGGAATCCTCCTCTCTGAGAAGCATCATAAACATATGGGAGTTCTTCATAGAATGATAAACTTATTGTGCTAAGCGATACCTGTTTACTTAAATAATTAAATTGTCCCTGAAGATTTTCTATATCAGTCCGAATCTCGTTAAGTTTATTTTCGATTTCTAGAATATCCTTTATCTCAGTGGCACTTTCTAGAATTTTCAGGTAGCGTTTTTCTAGCAGTTTGTCGTTTTTTATTCTTGTACTTAAGTCATAATAATTTTCAGTTACATCTTCTATAGATGAATACTTGTTTTCAAGGCGATGCCCAATGGTGGAAAAAGTAACAAATAAACTATCATACACAGTAGATGGAACCCTAATAGTCAACTGGTAACTTATTTTTTCCTTAGTTTTTGATTGATTTTCATGCTCAATATAGGCATCATAACGAGGGAGGAGCTCTCGAATTGTTTGATAATCTTCCCCTATGTCTTGCGATTGGAAATTAATTCCTCCAGTCTTAATAGTTTTTTTACTTATCTGCTCCGTTCCTGAAATTATTGATGGCGGCGGTGGGGCTGGTTGTTCGGTTATAGGTATAGACAATAATTCCTCAAACGTCTCTTCGTCAGCCACTTCCATTATCATTTCTCTTTCTGGCCTGTTACATCCTTGAAGCAATAAAATTGCTATTATTAAAAATAATTGTTTCATAAAATTTATAATTTTTCATCACAGAACGAACATTATTATTGAAACGTGTTAAATAAGGTTTTTAGACAACTTTAACCACTGCCAAAATTTTATTCCAATATCCATCAATACTTAAATAGCTGATCATCCAAAATATACTTTGCAGTAAGATTTCAGCTAGGAATATAAAGAGGAACCAATAAAACGTTTTAATTAAAGTTAACGTTTTATTGCTGTTCAAACACTGAACTGAATAAAAATTATGTTTTATTCAACTAAACCTTATCAATTGGTAACTTCTCCAACAACAAGCAGCAGCACTACCTATGGAAAAGCAAATGACAACCTTTTATAAGTCGTTTTGTCAGTCTTGACAGGAAATCCTGTAGTTAATTGAATATAAGCCCGTAAATTCGGCCAAGATGTTTATTTTTGTATTTCATTCTGGCATTGGTTGGATTTTTGTGGACGCTTGTTAACATTGGTTAAGTTTTTCTGTCTTCAATAATCTATCAATTCAGAGGGTAACCTATTTAAAATCAAATGGATATCAATTTCTATAAATATCAGGGAACAGGCAACGATTTCATCATGATCGATGGAAGGTCATTTTCCCTAGGTCCTGATCCAATACCTTATATTCAACAACTTTGTCATAGGAAGTTCGGAATAGGTGCTGATGGGCTTATTCTAATTCAAGCACATGCTGATTATGATTTTGAAATGTGCTACTATAATGCGGACGGATCGCAAAGTATGTGTGGAAATGGTGCAAGATGTGCAGTAGCATTTGCTTCGTTTTTGGGCATAATCGGAGATTCTACCTCTTTTTTAGCCATTGACGGCGCCCATACCGCCAAAATATCCGGCAATAGCGTAGCTTTGAGAATGGGAGATGTAAAAGAAATAAAATATGTTGGTAAAGATTTCTTTGCCAATACCGGCTCCCCTCATCACATGCGTTTTGTGGATGATATCAAGGCATTTGATGTAGTTGGCACTGGAAGGGAAATCAGAAATGACAATGAAAAATATCCTGAAGGCACGAATGTGAATTTCATTTCTTCCGTTTCGGCGGACACTATCATGGTGAGAACCTATGAACGAGGGGTGGAAGATGAAACACTTTCGTGTGGCACTGGTGTTACAGCCTGCGCTTTGGTATACGGAGAGCAAGTGAAAAAAAACAAGATAAATATTCAAACCCCTGGTGGTAAACTACAGGTAAGTTTTGAGAAAAGTGAAGGTGGAAATTTTCAGGAGATAGTCTTAACTGGTCCAGCTGAACAAGTATTCAGTGGTACTATACCTGTCAATGTATCATCTGATGCAGTTAAAGAACACAATTAATTAGCCTAAGAGAAAAAGTATTTAAATAATATGTTAGAATCAATAGCAAAAGGGTTAGCAAAAGTCTTTGGTACAAAATCGGACCGGGACATTAAAGCGTTGAGCCCTGTCGTAGCACTAGTCAATACCGCCTTTGATAAGTTGGCCAATATTTCTGATGATGAATTAAGAAATGAAACGGCTAAAATTAAGGCTATAATCGATGAAGACCTCAAGTCATTTGATGACCGCATCTCTGAAATACGAATCGAAATAGACAAGTTAAATCCAGAGGAAGTACAGGCAAAAGATGCCCTGTTCAATCAAATAGATGTAGTAGAGAAGGAAAGGGATGAAGCCCTTGAAGTAAGTCTGGAAAAGGTTTTACCTAGAGCTTTTGCAACAGTAAAAGAAACGGCCCGTCGATTAAAAGAAAACGGTAAGTTGACAGTTACTGCCAATTTACATGATCAAACCATGGCCGCAGCTAAATCCTATGTGGAATTGGATGGAGATCAAGCAACATGGAAAAACACCTGGACTGCTGCAGGAGTAGAAGTTACCTGGGAAATGATCCATTACGATGTTCAGTTGCTTGGGGGTGTCGCCTTGCACAGAGGAAATATAGCCGAAATGGCAACAGGTGAAGGTAAAACTCTTGTTTCCACTTTACCTGCCTATTTAAATGCCCTTGCGGGTAGAGGTGTTCATATTGTTACGGTCAATGATTACCTGGCCAAACGAGATTCAGAATGGAATGCACCAATATTTGAATTCCACGGATTGAAAGTGGATTGTATTGACAAATACAAACCCAATTCAGAAGCCAGAAAAACAGCTTATCAAGCAGATATTGTCTATGGAACCAACAATGAATTTGGTTTTGACTACCTAAGAGACAATATGGCCAGGGATTCTAAAGACCTGGTACAGGGCAAACACCATTTTGCCATGATTGATGAAGTCGATTCTGTTCTTATCGATGATGCCAGAACACCATTAATTATTTCCGGTCCAGTACCTAGAGGAGATGAACATGAGTTTTACGACATTAAACCACGGGTTTCTACCTTGGTGGATGAACAAAGAAAATTAGTTCAGAACTACTTATCGGATGCCAAAAAGCTTATCAAAGAGGGCAATGTAAAAGATGGAGGCCTTTCTTTGTTCCGAGCCTTTAGAGGTCTTCCAAAGTACAAACCCTTGATCAAATACCTATCTGAACCAGGTGTAAGGGTGATTCTACAGAAAACAGAAAACCATTATCTTCAGGACAATAAGCGTAACATGCCTGAAGCAGATGAACCGCTATTGTTTACCATTGATGAGAAATCAAACAGTGTAGACTTGACGGACAATGGCATTGAAGTTATTACCAAAAAGAATGAGGACAATAGTTTCTTCATCCTGCCAGACATTGGAATGGCAATAGCCGAACTGGAAAAAGATGAGACCATAGAAGACCATGAAAAATTGGTTAAAAAAGAAGAACTCATCAAAGATTATGGGATAAAATCCCAGAGGATCCACACAGTCAATCAGCTGCTAAAATCCTACTGTATGTTTGAAAAGGACACCGAATATATATTGGTGGACGGAAAAGTGAAAATAGTAGATGAGCAAACAGGTAGGGTTATGGAAGGCCGAAGGTATTCTGACGGACTCCATCAAGCCATTGAAGCAAAGGAAAACGTAAAGGTAGAGGATGCTACCCAAACCTATGCAACCATTACTTTGCAGAATTATTTCAGAATGTACCATAAACTTTCCGGTATGACCGGTACTGCGGAAACAGAAGCAGGTGAGTTTTGGGAAATATACAAACTGGATGTAGTGGTAATCCCTACAAATAAACCTATTCAGCGTAAAGATCACCAGGATAAGGTATACAAGACCGTTCGAGAAAAATTCAACGCAGTAGTAGATGAGATAAACGAACTCACCGATGCAAACCGACCAGTACTAGTGGGTACCACTTCGGTGGAAATATCGGAACTGCTCAGTAGAATGCTTACCATAAGAAAAATCAAGCATCAGGTACTTAATGCAAAGCAACATGCACGTGAAGCAGATGTTGTAGCAGAAGCAGGAAAAGCCAAAACTGTAACCATAGCCACCAATATGGCCGGTAGGGGTACGGATATCAAGCTTTCCGCTGAATCCAAGAATGCAGGAGGACTGGCCATCGTAGGTACTGAAAGACATGAGTCTAGACGAGTTGACCGTCAGTTACGTGGTAGGTCAGGAAGGCAAGGAGATCCGGGAACAACACAGTTTTTTGTTTCGCTGGAAGATAACCTGATGCGTTTGTTTGGATCAGAGAGAATCGCCAAACTAATGGACCGAATGGGACTGGAAGAAGGCGAAGTGATCCAGCATTCAATGATTACCAAATCCATTGAAAGAGCGCAACGAAAAGTTGAAGAAAACAATTTTGGGGTCAGGAAAAGACTGTTGGAATACGATGACGTCATGAACAGCCAACGGGAAGTTGTTTATAGAAGAAGAAAAAATGCCCTAATTGGTGACAGGCTGGAATTGGATATCCTTAACATCATGTATGATGTTTGTGAAGACCTTATCCAAATGGGCAAAACCACTGATGACCTGGACAACCTAAGAATGAACATTTTTAGTTCTTTGGGTATTGATCACCAGTTTACAGAAGCAGAATTGAAAGAGAAAGACAGCCTTACCCTAACCAAGGCCCTTTTCGATCAAGCTTATAAAAGTTATACCCGCAAAAACGACCTCATTCTACAAAGAGCAATTCCTATTCTTAAGGATGTACAAAAAAATAGAGGGGCAACTGTTAAAGAAATAATGGTACCAATATCCGATGGTATCAAGCAAATAGGTGTTGTGATCAATTTGGAATCCACTTTAAACAATGAAGGAAGAGACCTAATTCGAGCCATAGAAAAAACAGTAACGCTAGCCATTATTGATCAGAATTGGAAAGAACATCTAAGAGATATGGATGATTTGAAACAATCGGTACAAAATGCTGTTTATGAGCAAAAGGATCCATTGTTGATCTATAAATTCGAAGCTTTTGAAATGTTCAAACGCTTTCTTGGCAAACTTAACGATGATATCGTATCATTTATTTCCAAATCTGACCTGCCGAAACAAGATCCTAACCAGGTAAAAGTGGCACAAAATCAACAAGGATCAGAACCAAGAGTAACGGCTTCTAAAGAGGAAGTGGGGAATACCCTTGGAAACCAAAGTGGCCAAAGGGCGGCAATTGCCAACAGTAGACCTGCAGTGAGCAGGGATCCAGTAAAACCAAGGAAATCAGACAAAGTGTATGGTAGAAATGACCGTGTCACTGTAAAGTATGCCAATGGCAACTTGAAGAAGGATGTCAAATATAAAAGTGTAGAAGAGGATATTTCTGATGCCAAGTGTGTGATAATCGAAGATTAAAGACCTTTATCATGTTTAAAAAAATAAATGTATTTCTATTGTCATTGCTTGTTTTAAGTAGCTGTGGCATCATCAATATTCGGAAAAGCGGTGGAAACATCGATCGATACAACAACTATACGGAAGATCTCCAGGAGAGTCGTATCCAGTTTGCCGAACTTCCGGAACCAGAAAGCTTTTCTGAAGAGAGCAGTAGTGCAGCTGCAATTGACTCAGAGCTTACCAGGAGAATAAATCAAATCGCTCAGGAAAATAATAAAAATTTGTTTGCCAATGGCTTTACTATATTGATATACAGCGGAGTAGACAGAGAGAAAGCATTTGAAATCAGAAACGAGGCCTATTCGGAATTTCCAAAAACACAAACCTATATGGAGTACGAACAGCCTAGATATTTGGTGAAAGTGGGACGCTTTATTAATAAAATTGAAGCGCTAGCCACATATGAAAAAATGAACATTGTTTTTCCAAATTCTCGTATTATCAAGGATCGGTTTTTGAAATTCAATAAAGAAAAAACAGAAGAAGAAAATATTGACAATGTTGAAAGATAAAATACACCTGCTATCCGAAAAATATAAATCGGAAGCTATTGCCGTAAGAAGACATTTACATGCCAACCCAGAGTTATCCTTTCAGGAAACCAACACGGTGGCATACGTTGAAGCAAAATTACGTGAATTCGGCATAACAAACATCGAATCCAAAGCAAAAACAGGCCTTGTTGTTATCATTGAGGGTAAAAACCCAGGAAAAAAGGTGATTGCATTAAGAGGGGATATGGACGCCCTACCTATCGTCGAAGCCAACGATGTTCCCTACAAATCGACCAATCCTGGAGTAATGCATGCGTGTGGACATGATGTGCATACCTCATCCCTTCTAGGAACAGCAAGAATACTGAATGAATTAAAGGAAGAATTTGAGGGTACCGTAAAATTGCTTTTTCAACCTGGTGAGGAGAAAATTCCTGGAGGTGCCTCTATGATGATCAAAGACGGCGCACTTCAAAACCCTGCTCCAACAGCTATTATTGGCCAACATGTAATGCCTTTTATACCTGTAGGAAAAGTTGGTTTTAGGAAGGGAATGTACATGGCCAGTGCAGATGAATTGTACCTAAAAGTAAAAGGAAAAGGTGGTCATGGCGCAATGCCAGAATCCCTAATAGATCCCATCTTGATCAGTGCTCATATTTTGACCGCATTGCAACAAGTGGTAAGCAGAAAGGCTGACCCTAAAACCCCATCAGTACTTTCATTTGGTAAAATTATAGCTGAAGGTGCTACCAATGTTATACCAAATGAGGTAAACATTGAAGGTACTTTCAGGACATTAAATGAGGTTTGGCGTAAAGAGGCCCATGTTCACATGGTTAATATAGCCAAGGGTATCGCGGAAGGTATGGGTGGAGAAATTGAGTTTGAAATACGAAGTGGATACCCATTTCTTAAAAATGAACCTGAATTAACCCAAAGGGCAATTGATGCAGCAGAGATTTATCTGGGCAAAGAAAATGTATTAGATATTGACATCTGGATGGCGGCAGAAGATTTTTCTTACTATACCCAGGAAATCGATGGCTGTTTTTACAGATTGGGTACAAGAAATGAGGCCAAAGGCATTGTTTCAGGCGTACATACCCCAACTTTTGACATTGATGAAGATGCATTGGGCATTAGTACAGGTTTAATGGCCTTTTTAGCATTGGAAGAACTAAAACATCAATAAACAATCAGGAAGCAATGAAAAAATCATTTTTGACAGCCTTCATGGTTGGCCTAATTGTCCTCAATTCATTTGGCTGGGGTCTAACAGGCCATAGGGTGGTAGGAGAAATAGCCTCTTATCACCTGAGCAAAAAGGCTGCAAAAAGTATTGAAGAGCTATTAGGCCCTGAGTCACTCGCAATGGTTGCCAACTGGATGGATGAAATAAAGTCTGATCCTTCCTATAACCGCCTAAATTCCTGGCATTATTTGACTGTTAAATCTGGTCAAGCCTATGATCCAAGTATTCAGGAAAAATCGGGAGATGCTTTTGGCAAGACAAAAATGATTATCGCCGCACTAAAAAATGGCGAACTGGACCGGGAAGAAAAGAAGGCCTATCTTAAAATGCTCGTTCATCTGGTAGGAGACCTTCACCAACCCCTACATGTTGGCACTGGAAAAGACAGAGGTGGAAATGATGCAAAAGTCACTTATTTCAATCAAAACACCAATTTACACACTGTTTGGGACTCCAAAATAATAGATGGTAAAAACCTTAGTTATACGGAACTGTCAAAACATCTTAATAGGAGAGTTACCAAAAGCTTGATTGCTGGGTTTCAAAACGTCCCAATGGATACCTGGTTACAAGAGGCTGTGGATTTGCGGCCAATTATTTATGACCTACCTGACAACAATCGTTTGTTTTATTCCTATGGTTATAAAACATATCCTATCATTGAAGGTCGTTTACTGGCAGGAGGTATCAGATTAGCAGGTATACTGAACGATATATTTAAATAAGTTCACTCAGTTTCCTGCAGCCAAAACAGCCAGATCGATGGTCTCAGGCTGATAGCTATTAAGGGAAATGGCACAGGATGCTAGCGTTGCACCAGTCGTCATGACATCATCAACCAGAAGTAATCTTTGGCCTTTTATTTCCCTTGTATCACATGCCTCAAAAACATCTGATACATTGTCCCAACGCTCAATTCTCGACTTATTCGTTTGTGTTTCTGTAGGTCGTTTTCTCAACAAAAAACATTTGCATTCAATTTCCAATGCCTGAGCTAGGCCTATGGCAAACTGTTCACTTTGGTTGTAACCTCTAATTTCTTGCTTTCGCACATGCAAAGGAACTGGGACTACATGACTCCAATTGTTCCAGAAACCATTACTTTTTAATAAATACCCATAATGAAGGCCCAAAACCCTCGCCAGGTCAGGTTTATTCTTATATTTAATTTGATGCAAGAGTTTCTGACTAGCTCCCTTTTTTGAAAACCTTATATAAGCCATGACCTTTTCCACAGGAGCAAGACCTAAAAGTTTGATTTTTAAATCGTTTTCTTCAGGAATAAGGTGATAATTGGTCACAGGCAACTGGGAAATACATATTTTGCAGAGTTGGTCTTCAAATGGAAACAGACTTCGTTTACACAAACAACACGTTTCTGGTAATACAAGTGATAAAAAATCTTCCCAATATTTGAAACGCATACCTAAAATGGGTTGTTTATAATTGACGAGCCATTTTACCTGCTATATTTGTAATCAAATGGCCTGTATCAATTTATAGAAAAATTTCAATTAATGAAATGAGTAGAAATACAGAAAAGACAAAAAACACAAAATAAAATGGCATTGTTAAAAAAAGACCTGGATTTAGAAAGAAGATGGTCGAAACTTCTCACTGGGTTACATGATATATTTGGAAAAAAACCCTCTGATCTGAATGCCGTATTGTTTATAATAGGGGTACAAGAACTAGGGAAAGGGCCAGCTAATTTTTCAAAAGAGGAAAAACAAGATTTAATGCATATTGCAGTTTGTAAGGTATTGAGTTTTTCGGATTTCTATACTTTAGATTTTATTGACCAGGATGGATGGCCACATTGGAAGTTAATAAAGAAATTACCCCATTTAGACAGTGCTGAGCAGGAAAAGATGCTAAAAATCCATGTTTTGGATTATTTTGAAGATGAATTTGAAATTGATATTAAATGAAAATAATTTCTTACAATGTAAATGGAATTAGGGCAGCGTTGAAAAAAGGGTTTGCTGAATGGCTAGAAATGGAGAATCCAGATATAATCGGCTTGCAAGAAGTCAAGTCAATGGAAAACCAAATTGATGTATCTATTTTTGAAGACCTGGGCTACCACGTTTACTGGTATCCAGCAGTAAAGAAAGGATACAGTGGTGTAGCCATATTAAGCAAGCAGAAACCTGATAACATAAACTATGGAATGGGTATAGGCGCTTATGATGATGAAGGCAGGACTATTAGAGCAGACTATAAAGACTTTTCATTCTTATGTGCTTACTTTCCCTCAGGAACCACTGGAGGCGTAAGACAGGACTTCAAATATGCTTTCCTTGATGACATTTATGGATACACGCAGGACTTGATCAAGCAAAGACCTAATCTTATCTTAAGTGGCGATTACAATATCTGTCACAAACCGATTGATATTCACAATCCCGTAGCCAACAAAAATACCTCAGGATTTCTTCCAGAAGAAAGGGCTTGGATGGATAAATTCACATCCACTGGTTTTGACGATAGTTTCAGGCTATTAAACCCTGAGCCAGATCAATACAGCTGGTGGAGCTATCGTGCCAATGCTAGGGCCAATAATAAGGGTTGGAGAATAGATTATCACATGACCACCCCAACCATTAGTGCCAAGGTTAAAAAAGTTGATATATTACAAGGCATACATCATTCTGATCATTGCCCAGTAGTAATAGAAGTGTAGAGAATAACAAAATAAAGTCGTGGTAAAAGCCAAATAATACGATGAAATCAATAAAAATTTCCATTCCATCTTTGATTGAAAATATTACTATCGTTGAGAGTTTTATTGATAATGCCAGAGAAAAGTTTCAGATTAACGATGACATCTATGGCAATATCATGATTTCAGTAACGGAATGTGTCAACAATGCCATTGTGCATGGCAATAAAACAGACAAAAACAGAGTTGTCAAATTAGAACTAATATTCTTAGACAATCAAATAAAATTCATTATTGAAGACGAAGGTGATGGATTTGACCATATGCGTCTTAACGATCCAACTTCTTTGGAAAACTTAGAAAAGTCAGGAGGAAGAGGAGTGTTCATTATGAAACACTTATGTGATGAAGTGGAATTTGAGAATGAAGGCAGAAAGATTACCCTCACTTTTTACATGAATTAAAATGGCTATTAATTTCTTTGAAGAAGAAATAAAATCATCCTTAACCAATAAAAGAATGGTAAAGGAGTGGATCAAGCAAATTGCGAGTAGTAAAGGGTTCAAGATTATTACATTGAACTACATTTTTTGCACGGATGAATATTTGTTGGATATAAATATAAACTACCTAAATCACGACACTTATACGGATATCGTTACTTTTGATCAATCTGAGAAAGAAAATGAAATAGAAGGAGATATATACATTAGCATCGATAGAGTAAAAGAAAATGCAAATACCCAACAAACGAATTATAAAGAGGAACTTCTAAGGGTATTAGCCCATGGCCTTCTTCATCTTTGTGGTTACAAAGACAAAACAAAAGTGGACAAGTCAGAAATGAGAAATGAAGAAAATCTTTCCCTCTCATTGTATCCACCACCAACTGTTCCACGTGGAACAGTAAAATAAAACAATTAAATTAAAGGCAAGTGTTTCACGTGGAACACTAGATTAAAACGAATATGTTTCCAATATACGATGTAATAGTAGTAGGTGCAGGACATGCTGGGTGCGAAGCAGCACATGCAGCAGCAAAGATGGGGTCCTCTGTGTTATTGTGTACAATGAACATGAATACCATTGCTCAAATGTCCTGCAATCCAGCAATGGGGGGTGTAGCAAAAGGGCAAATAGTAAGGGAAATTGATGCGTTAGGAGGTAAGTCAGGAGTCATATCTGACAAATCCACCATTCAGTTCAGGATGCTAAATAGGTCAAAAGGTCCAGCAATGTGGTCTCCCAGAAGTCAAAATGATAGAATGCGTTTCGCAGAAGAATGGAGACTAGCCTTAGAAGCTACTCCAAACCTTGATTTCTGGCAAGAAATGGTAACTGGTCTAATAGTAAAGGACGGTAGGATAGAGGGGGTTAAAACAGGACTTGGCATAGAGATAAAAAGCAAATCTGTCGTTTTGACCAATGGAACTTTTTTAAATGGAATTATCCATATTGGCGAAAAGAAGATGGGTGGAGGTAGGACTGGAGAGAGTGCTTCCAAAGGTATTACTGAAGACCTAATAGAAATGGGGTTCGAATCCGGAAGAATGAAAACCGGTACACCACCAAGAGTAGATGGTAGAAGTCTTGATTATTCCTTAATGGAAGTACAAGAGGGAGATGAAAACCCGGAAAAATTCTCCTATTCTGAAGAAACTAAACCAATTGAAAAACAGAGAAATTGCTGGATTACCTATACCAATAAAGCCGTTCACGAAACACTTGAGACAGGGTTTGACAGATCTCCTATGTTCAATGGTAGGATTAAAGGCTTGGGCCCTAGGTATTGCCCATCTATAGAAGATAAAATCAACCGTTTCGCTGAAAGAGAAAGACACCAAATATTCGTGGAACCAGAAGGGTGGAATACGGTGGAAATATATGTAAATGGTTTTTCTACCTCATTACCTGAAGATGTGCAGTACAAAGCCATTAGAAAGATTAAAGGGTTTGAGAATGCAAAAATGTTCCGACCAGGATATGCAATAGAATACGATTTCTTCCCACCAACACAGCTTAAATTAACCCTGGAAACAAAGCTAGTCGAAAACTTATACTTTGCTGGACAAATTAATGGCACAACAGGCTATGAAGAGGCAGCAGCACAAGGCCTAATGGCTGGTATAAATGCCCATAATAAAGTAAAAGAAAAGGAAGCATTTGTACTTAAAAGATCCGAAGCGTATATCGCAGTACTCATAGATGACCTTATCAATAAAGGCACTGAAGAACCCTATCGTATGTTTACCTCAAGGGCAGAATTCAGATTACTATTGAGACAAGACAATGCAGATTTAAGATTAACACCTTATGGATATAAATTGGGATTGGCAAATGAAAAAGAATACTTACAAACATTGGTCAAAGCAGAGAAAACTGAGGAATTAATCAAAAAACTTGAGAAATTCAGGTTGTCTCCAGACGACGTAAATACCGGTTTGGAAAACTTGAATACCGCAGTTATCAAAGAAAAGATAACGGTTGAAAAACTTTTAAAAAGACCCAATATAGGTTTGCAAGATATTATAAATATCAGTGATCCACTTAAAGAGGAGACAATCGAATATTCTAATACCGTAAAAGAACAGACTGAAATACTAATTAAATACAAGTCTTATATTGATAAGGAAAGGCAAATGGTAGAAAAAATAAGTAGTATGGAGGATTTACAAATACCTGCTTCAATTGAATATGCCAATATGAAAGCACTTTCAGCGGAAGGAAGACAAAAATTAGGTAAAATTCAACCACAAACAGTTGGGCAAGCTTCAAGAATTAGTGGAGTATCGCCAGCAGATATGTCAATACTTACCATTTATTTAGGAAGATAACATGTACGAAAGGTTAACCAAATGTCCACTCTGTAATAGTGAACAGATTATTAATCATCTTGTCGTAAAAGACCATGCAATTAGCAAGGAATCATTTATCATTTGTGAATGCCAGAATTGTAATGTATGGTTTACCAATCCCAGACCAACAGAAAAAAACATAGCCACCTACTACGACAATCCAAGCTATATATCTCATCAGGACAAAAGTAAAAGTCTGACAGATTTAGTCTACAAAACTGTTAGAAAATACACCCTAAATCAAAAATTAAACTGGGTAAACAGACGAAATAGCAAAGGTAGAATACTTGATTATGGTTGTGGGGTAGGTTTATTTGTGAAAGCATGTACCAATGATAACTGGGAAGCTTATGGTATGGAGCCAAATGAGAAAGCCGCTAAATTTGCTTCTGAACACAACAAAGTAAATATTATTCCTGATTTCGAAGGTCTTGAAAAGAAAAAGAAATTTGATGTAATTACGCTTTTTCACGTGTTAGAACACGTACATAATTTAAATGAAACCATAGATGTATTACTCAATAGGCTAAAGAAACGAGGCACCTTATTTATCGCAGTACCCAACAGAGATTCATTCGATGCAAATAAATTCAAAGAAAATTGGGCAGCTTTAGATGTTCCAAGACATTTGTATCACTTTAATCCCAGCTCTATGGAGTATCTAACAAACAAACACAGCTGCAGAATAGTCGATACAATACCAATGAAATTCGATAGTTACTATGTATCTCTTTTAAGTCATCAGTTTATTGGTACCAAAAACAAATACATTGAGGCGATTAAATCGGGATACAAGTCCAATAAAGAGGCTAAAATAAATGACAACAACTATTCAAGCTTGCTATTCGTGATTAAAAAGAAATGAACCAACTCTTCCATAAAGTATCATATATAATAATTGCACTGACCCTGGTATCCTGCGCAAAGCAAAGTTCACCAATGGGAGGACCAAGGGATGAAGCAGCTCCGATGCTTTTGTCTTCTAACCCTAAAAACGAAAGCAAAAATATCAAACCAAAGCAAATAGACCTCGAATTTAATGAATATGTAAAACTTGAAACCCCATCTCAATCTATCATCATAACACCAAAAGTAGAGAAAGATAAAGTAGAGTTTTTAGCCATTAAAAATAGAGTCCTAATAACCTTAAATCAAGAACTTGAAGACAGCACAACCTATGTTTTCAATTTTCAAAAAAGTATCCAAGATGTTTCAGAAAGCAACCCCGCCGAACAATTAAAACTTGTTTTTTCAACTGGTGAGACCATAGATAGTCTTACAGTATCTGGAAAAGTAGATTATTGGTTTACAAAGGATAGGGAAGATTATAAAGACCTATTGGTAGGTCTTTATATAAATGAGGACACCACAGATCTATTCAGTTCAGCACCCTATTATATAGCTCAGGTAGATACAGCAGGCAAATTTGAAATCACCAATATTAAAGCTGGGACATTCAGAGCTTATGCATGGTACGATGAAAACAATTCATTAAAAACGGAATACAAGAGTGAACCCTATGGTTTCATATCCAAACCAATAGAAGTAAATAAAAATTTACAAGGCCTACAAATTAACATCAATAGGGCCGATTTAAGTCCACTTAAAATTAGCAGAACTTCGAATTCAGGAAGCAATTTCGATATCATACTTAGTAAAGAATTAGCCAATTACGAAGTAACTCATGAAGATAAAAATTCAAAACTATTTTTTAGATTAAAGGAAAACAACTTAAGATTTTACCATACAGATTTAGTTAATGACAGTACACAGGTAAAGTTACAGTTAACAGATTCGGTAGGAGTAAGGGTAGATACCACACTATATGCACGATTCGAAGAAAGTGAAAGAAGCAAAGAAAAACTTGAAATAACCTCTAAAGGAACTGCAAAGTTCACAGACATTATAAAAGCAAAACTAGGCTTTAATAAACCCTTAATTCAAATCAATTATGATTCTTTATATGTAATGTATGATACAGCCAGTATCATACCCATAACGCCTGACATGTTATTCCTAACCGACAGCGCAGGAAGCAGAACCGAATTAAACATTTCCATACCAATAAATGATTCTATTCCATATGAGAAATACAAACTAATTGCGACAGATTCTACTTTTCAGGATGTAGAAAACCTATGGAATGAAAAGCAATTTGAAGCCAATTTCAATAGGCTTAAAAAAGACAATTTGGGGGATGAAATAAGTGGAACCATAGATACTGGAGAAAGACCAATAATGGTTCAGCTGTTGGATAATAAGGACAACATAGTAGCACAACAATACCTGGAAGAAAGCAATAAATTTATCTTCACAAAACTTGAAGCCACAAATTACCAATTACGAGCTTTCATAGATAGAAATGGAAATAAGGCATGGGACCCTGGCAATATAAACCTGAAAAGACAACCTGAACCAGTATACTTTTTCATGGATGAGGAAACTAAAAGTAAAGAACTCATTTTAAGAGGTAAATGGACAATTAATGAACAAGTAGTCTTTAAAAGAAGGGAATCGGGCTTACTTATTAACAAAATTGAAGCTAGTGACCTAAAAATAGAGGGTATACCCCTTTATATTTTAGAAATCAGTGAAGATGATCTCTTAAATAACTGATTTATAACACTTTATATAAAATTCAGGGTAAAATAAATTCTGTTGATAAGCGAAAATTAAAAGTGGATAAGTATATAGATACCTGTTTATATCAACATCCAAAAATGGGATTAATAACATTATTTACCAACATCTCATTCTTCTGGGGATAACCATCTACTTGTACACATTTATCCACATAGATACCAACCGAATACTTATACCCAATTAGAATAGATCATTTATACACACAAAATACCTGATTGAAATTATACATCACAAAGTCAATACTTTAGCTATAAAAAACCATGTGGGTAAGAAGTGCATAAGTATCCAATTACCAGTACAGGAAAGTGAATAAATAAATTCAGAGCGCTTTACCAACATATCCACTCTATAATAATAACAATAGCTTTTTTAATTTATGAAAATCCTAAAATAAATAAGGTGTGTATAAACCTTCAACCTTAAATTTTCATTCAAGCTTTAAATTGAAAATTTTACCTTTCTTTTCAATACGCTTTTTCAAATACCAATCTCAAACCAACTAACTTCAGATTGAGCTATTTTTAAATAATTTTAAGGTTAACTTTTAATCGTTAATTCTTGAAAGCCTTAAAAGAAAAAAATTTGCGTGATTTGTTGTTTAAATTTTTTTGACCAAAATAGTTTAGTCTTAATTTTAAATCAGCCTTAATACGCTAAGTAAAATCTCAAATGCGCTATAAAGTAATTTTAACGCCAGTAAAATTTTTAATGGTTGCACATTTGTCCTGTTAAAACAAATATTCCTTTCCCAGAATTCGCTATAAAAAGATAAACCAAGCATTCTAAGGTGCTTGGTACAAACTGCTTAATTCTTATTAATTTATTATGCATGCATAATTATTTTTATTAAATTGATGGCGATAGACACAAATGAAAAAGGAAGAAACAATAGATTTTCAAATTAAATCCTGTTGGCATTCCATTTCTAGAATGTATAACCAAAAGGCCAATATGGAGGGAATTACAACATCCATGGGTTTTGTACTTATAAACATACATTCTACTGATGGAACGGCTGCAACTAAAATTGCACCCAAAATGGGACTGGAATCAAGAAGTCTTACAAGACTGCTAAAAACCATGGTAGAGAAAGGTTTGATAGTAAAAGTTCCTGATCTTGAGGATAAACGTTCTGTTAAGGTTTATTTAACCGAAAAAGGAAAACAAAAAAAAGCTGCAGCAGTAAGTACTATAAAGGAGTTTAACGAGAAGGTTCGCGAAAAATTAACCGAAGAAGAGTTTGGAGCCTTTTTTGCGCTATTTCAAAAAATAAATACGGTTATAGATGAACTTCAAAAACCGTAATCCAATCAGAAAAATAAATAACAATAAGCAAATATATAACCAATGAAAAAAAGCATAAAAAAAGTTGCCGTTTTAGGTTCCGGAATAATGGGATCGAGGATCGCTTGTCATTTCGCCAATATTGGGGTTGAAGTGTTGCTTTTGGATATAATTCCTAAAGCCCCAAATGATAAAGAAGCAAAGAAAGGTTTAACTATTGAAAGCAAGGAAGTAAGGAACAGAATTGTCAACGATGCCTTAAAAAGCACGCTATTTTCAAAACCGTCTCCTATTTACGACAAGGAATACGTTAAAAGGATTACAACTGGTAATTTTGACGACGACTTGCCAAAAATCAATGGTTATGACTGGGTAATAGAAGTGATCGTTGAAAATCTTGAGATCAAGCAAGGGCTTTATGAAAAAGTGGAAAAGTACCGTAAGCCTGGAGCCTTGGTTACTTCGAATACATCAGGGATACCCATTCATTTGATGAGTGATAACAGGTCCGAAGATTTTCAACAGTGTTTTGCTGGAACACATTTTTTCAATCCTCCAAGGTACCTTCGTTTATTTGAAGTAATACCTGGTCCCAAAACCAATCCGGAAATTATTGACTTTTTGATGGATTATGGTGATAGGTTCCTTGGTAAAGAAACAGTTTTGTGTAAAGATACACCTGCCTTTATCGCCAATAGAGTTGGGGTGTATGCCCTAATCTCTGCATTGCATACTATAGAAGAGCAGGGCTTGACCGTATCTGAGGTAGACAAGATGACTGGGACAGTAATAGGAAGGGCAAAATCAGCCACTTTCAGGACCTTAGATGTAGTTGGCTTGGATACCACTGTACATGTAGCTAACAACCTCTACAAGGTGCTTGAACATGATGAATCAAGAGATAAATTTATACTACCCAAGAGTGTTCAGGTATTGTATGATAACAAATGGCTTGGAGATAAAAGCGGTAAAGGTTTTTTTCAAATGATCAGACATGATGACGGTCGCAAAGAGCTGAAGGAAATTGACTTTCAATCGTTTGAATACAAACCTGTAGAAAAACCAAAAATCAAGGCATTAGAAGCTTCAAAGGGCATTGATGATTTGAAGGAAAGAATTAAATTTTTGGTGAATTATGATGACAAAGCAGGTACCTTCTATCGGGCTATCTTTTATGACTTGTTTCGATATTGTTCTTTTAGAATTCCAGAAATAGCAGATGAATTGTACCGAATAGATCAAGCAGTTAGTGCAGGATTTGGATGGGAATATGGGCCATTTGAAAACTGGGATATATTGGGTGTAAAAGCTACCGTAGAAGCAATGGAAAAAGCAGGTGAAAAACCTGCTGATTGGGTTTATGAACTATTGGCCGCTGGCCATACCAGTTTTTATAAAGTGGAAGGTGGTAAAAAGCATTACTATGACATCCCATCAAAAACATACAAACCTGTTCCTGGATTAGAGGAGTTTATACTCTTGGATACGCTTAAATCTACCCAAAAGAAACTTTGGAGCAATGAAGGAGCATCGGTTTATGATCTTGGGGATGATGTAATCGGTCTTGAATTTCATACCAAAATGAATTCTCTTGGTCAAGAAGTGGTGGAAGGCATCAATACGGCCATTACTATGGCAGAGAAATCCTATAAAGGACTGGTGATAGGTAATGAGGGAGGTAATTTTTCCGCTGGGGCGAATTTGGCCATGTTATACATGTATATGGGAGATCAGGATTTCGATGAAATCAATTTAATGATTGCTCAATTTCAAAATACTGTATTAAGGGCAAGATTTTCTTCAGTTCCAGTTGTGGTAGCGCCTCATAATATGGCCTTGGGAGGCGGTTGTGAATTGTCCCTTCATGCGGATGCAGTACAAGCACATGCTGAATTGTACATGGGTTTAGTAGAAGTAGGGGTAGGCCTAATCCCTGCAGGTGGTGGAACGAAAGAAATGACCCTGAGATTTTCAAAGAACATTGTTCCGGGGGATGTAGAATTAAATCGATTGCAGGAAACATTTATGAATATTGCTACTGCTAAGGTCTCCACCTCTGCAGCCGAAGCCCGAAACTTCGGATACCTTGAACAAAAGGATGCAATTACCATCAATAGAAAACGTCAATTGGCGGAAGCAAAAGAAAAAGTTATCGCATTATTCGATGCAGGTTATACCCAACCGCTGGAGAGAAAAGATATCAAAGTTCTTGGTAAATCTTCATTGGCACTCTTTGAAACCGGAATAACCGGGATGCGTTACGGTGCTTATATATCTGAACATGATGCAAAAATTGCCAATAAATTAGCTTGGATAATGAGTGGGGGTGATCTATCTACACCTACAGAAGTAAGTGAAAGGTACTTGCTGGATTTAGAAAGAGAAGCTTTCCTCAGTCTTACAGGGGAAAAGAAAACCATGGAAAGGATTCATAGTATCCTTTTCAAAGGCAAACCTTTAAGGAATTAAGCATTAAAAGACCAATAAATTAAAATTGGTTCTGCTTTGGAACATCAAAGCTAGCTTTATTCAATTTAACCATATTCAAGCATTAAAATAAACATCAAATGGAAGCATATATTATTAATGGCTATAGATCTGCAATAGGAAAAGCAAAAAAAGGAGGGTTTAGATTTTACAGGCCCGACGACTTAGCTGCCAACATTATCAAATACCTAATGGCTGATACTCCAGGCTTGGAAACCAAAATGGTGGATGACCTTATTGTTGGAAATGCAGTTCCAGAAGCAGAACAGGGCATGCAAATGGGAAGGATGATTTCTCTTTTGGCATTGTCGGAAGATACTCCGGGTTTTATAATCAATAGATATTGTGGCTCCGGTTTGGAAGCAATTGCTTTGGCAACGGCTAAAATAAAATCTGGAATGGCAGATTGCATCATTGCTGGCGGAACTGAATCCATGTCCCTCGTGCCTATGATGGGTTACAAGACAGCGCTGAATTATGATATATCAACGCATAACCCGGATTATTATTTGAGCATGGGTTTAACAGCAGAGGAGTTGGCGAAGGATTTCAATGTAACCCGAGAGGACTCAGATCAATTTGCAGTCAGATCACATGAAAAAGCCATCAGCGCGATTAAAGAAGGAAGGTTTAAAGATGAGATTGTACCAGTAGAAGTAGAGGAAACCTATCTGGATGAAAATTTAAAAAGACAAACGAGGAAATATACGGTAGACACTGATGAAGGTCCAAGACCAGGAACTACCATGGAGGTTTTGTCCAAACTACGACCTGTTTTCAAACAAGGAGGGCAGGTAACTGCAGGAAATTCTTCTCAAACTTCAGATGGTGCCTCATTTGTAGTCGTTATGTCTGAGCGCATGATGAAAGAACTTGGTTTGGAGCCAGTGGCCAGACTTGTCTCCTATAGTGTAGCAGGAGTAGAGCCTAGGATAATGGGAATGGGTCCTAAAATAGCAGTTCCTAAGGCTTTGAAACAAGCAGGATTAACGCTCAATGACATTGACCTAATAGAATTAAACGAAGCTTTTGCTGCTCAGGCATTGGGAGTTATTCGCTCCCTGGATTTCAATCCGGATATTGTCAATGTAAACGGCGGAGCAGTTGCATTGGGTCACCCGCTGGGTTGTACAGGCGCCAAACTTACCGTGCAAATGATAAATGAACTAAAAAAACGACAAGGGAAATATGGTCTTGTTACCGCATGCGTTGGAGGAGGTCAGGGTGTAGCAGGGGTCATTGAGCTGTTATAATTGAACTTAGTACGGGTGATTGGCTTTGAGTGAAAATTGCCCTATGATTTTAGCTTAAAGTTTTAATTATCTAAAGAGAAACTAACGATGGAAAAAGTAAATAAAAAAAATGCCCTGGATGGTGGAGCCTTTCTTATCAAAGAAACAGAAGCATCTGCTGTATTTATACCAGAGGAATTTAGTGAGGAACAAAAAATGATGGCTCAGGCTTGTCAGGATTTTCTTGACATGGAGATTGCTCCCAAAATGGAGGAAATTGACAGCATGAAGAATCCTGATCTCGTACCTGCTATTTTAAAGAAAGCAGGGGAATTGGGACTTCTTGGTATTGCGGTACCAGAAGAATATGGTGGGTTAGGCATGAGTTTCAATACCTCTATGTTGATTGCAGATATTATTGGCGCAGCAGGATCATTTTCTACTACCTATGGAGCACATTCTGGAATAGGCACGCTTCCTGTGCTTTATTATGGGACGGAGGAGCAAAAGAAAAAATACCTTCCAAAGCTTACCAATGCAGATTGGGCAGCCTGTTATTGTTTGACGGAACCAGATGCTGGATCTGATGCGAACAGTGGCAAAACCAAGGCCACTATAAATAAAGAGGGCACCCATTACTTGATCAATGGGCAGAAAATGTGGATTTCAAATGCCGGTTTTGCTGATTTCTTTATTGTTTTTGCCAAGGTGGAAGACGATAAAAATCTTTCTGCATTTTTGGTTGAAAAAACCTTTGGTGGAATCACCATGAATGCCGAAGAGAAAAAGATGGGGATCAAAGGAAGTTCTACCCGACAGGTGTTTTTTAATGATTGTCCAGTGCCTATGGAAAACCTGCTCTCTGAAAGGGGAAAAGGTTTTAAAATTGCAGTGAATATTCTCAATATCGGCCGAATAAAATTAGGTGCCGGGGTGCTTGGAGGATGTAGGATGGTATTAGGATATTCGATAAAATACAGTGCTGATAGAAAACAATTTGGCGTTTCCATCAATTCTTTCGGTGCCGTTCAGGCAAAACTTGCTGAAATGGCCATCCGAACTTATGCTTGCGAATCCCTGTGTTACCGTGCCGGTCAGGATGTGGAAGACAGGATAGCTGCATTGGAAGCTGAAGGAATGGAACCCAACAAGGCCAAGTTAAAAGGAGTAGAACAATTTGCCATAGAGTGTGCCATTGCCAAGGTTCATGGATCTGAAGTATTGGATTATGTCACCGATCAAGGCGTACAAATTTATGGAGGAATGGGATATTCAGCAGAAGCGCCAATGGAACGCGCTTATAGGGACGCAAGAATTTCCAGAATATATGAGGGCACAAATGAAATCAATCGTATTTTGATGGTAGGCATGTTACTTAAGCGTGCCATGAAAGGGGAGATTGACGTATTTGGTCCTGCCATGGCCGTTGGAAAAGAGTTGACAGCTGTTCCCAGCTTTGGCAGTGCCGATACTTCTCAACCTTTGTCCGCTGAAAAAGCAACCTTGAGAAATCTAAAAAAAGTTTTTCTAATGATTGGGGGAAAAGCAGCTCAAGATTTAGGAGTTAAATTGGACCAGGAACAAGAGATTATGATGAATCTGGCAGACATTATGATCGAAATATATGCTGCAGAATCTACTTTGTTACGAACAGAGAAACTGTTGAATAAAAATGGGGAAGAAGCAGTGAAGGATCATTTGGCAGCCACGAAGGTTTACCTTTACGAAGCAGTGGAAAAAATTCAATCCGCTGGAAAAGAGGCCATCATGTCATTTACCAAAGGGGATGAACAAAAGATGCTTTTGATGGGTCTAAAACGATTCACTAAATACGACAATGTCAATACCAAAGATTTGCGTCGTGAAATTGCAGCATCACTTATCTCAAAAGGGAAGTATTTCTTCTTTCATGCTTAAATAACAAAAATGAGTCAAACTGAAGCTTGGCTAAGTGGGCCATTACCGGACATTCCATTTCTGCTACAGCCTGCAGCACATGCGCTTGTACAAGCAGAAATGGAATTAAAGGAATGCATGGAGGGATTTCCCGATAGCCTTCTCTGGAAAACAGTTGCAGGAAGGGCTAGCGTGGGTTTTCACCTACAACATTTATCCGGAGTTATGGACCGGCTTACCACCTATGCAAAGGAACTTCCATTATCAGATAACCAATTTGATTATTTGAGAAAAGAAAAAACACCTGACTTTACCTTAACTTCTAAGGAATTGGTTACCCGGTTTAGTGAAAAGCTCTCAGAAACACTGGGTATTTTCAGCCAAACTACTGAAGATGAGCTTAGACAATTCCGGACAGTTGGGAGGAAGAAGCTCCCTACCACAGTTATGGGTCTTTATTTTCATGTTGCTGAACACAGCCAGCGCCATTTTGGACAACTCTTGGTAACTGTAAGTGTTTTAAAGGAGCAAAATAAAATGGATCTTTAAATCCTTTATTCCCAATTATTTACTTATAACAGTAAGGAGTGATCGCCTATTCTGCTTAATTATTATCCAATCGATTTCAGTAACCATTAATTTTCTAAATTACAGCGTAAACCCTTTCTAGTTAAATGCTATTTGCTACTGAGAAGCAAAATAACAACTGAGCGCATGAAAATAATCAAACAGGCCGTTTTTATCCTTTTGTCCCTGTTTCTTCTGTATTTTTCATTTTCAACGATAAGGCAAATAGTACTTTTTGGACCGGAGCAATTGGGAATTGGCGAGTCGTTTTTTCTGGGATTTTTAATTAACTTATGTGTCACCGGTATTTTTGCATTTCCAGGTTTTGTGTTGCCCACCAGTAGCTTATTGCCTCGGGGTTATTATGCCATAAAAAATCCCTCAAAGGTGATGCGCTGGTACCGTATTCTGGGCGTCAAATATTTCCAAAAACTACTGATTCTATTCTTTTGGGGCAAAAAAGCAAATCGTAAAAAGTTTTTTGATGGAACCAAAAGAGGTTTGGAGAGTTTTAATTACCAATCCAAACAGTCTGAATTTGGTCATTTAGGCCCACTTTTTATTATTATGCTGATAGCAATTTTACTTTTATTTTCTTCCTATTTTCTACTGGTGTTTTTTATTGTTCTTATTAATTTTATAGGGAATCTTTACCCTGTCATCCTCCAGAGGTACCATCGGATAAGAATAGGTAAAATATTGTCCAACTGAAATTAGGTGATAATTTATCAATCCTGAGAAAACATCGAATGATAAGATGATAGGGAAATAGGAACAGTTGGCGGATTTAAAATGACTTGATTTGGTTTTGAAGGAAGGTCTAACGTTGTTTTCGAATTTGACAGGCAAGCAAGGTTTTCTGCCAAATTGAAGACAAAGATTATTCAGCTTATAAATATAAGATCCTATTTTATCAGTGAGGAATTAATTTCAAATGAAAATGATGAAAGTGGGAGTAGGGGGAGGCTGTCATTGGTGTACTGAGGGGGTATTCCAGTCCGTTATTGGTGTTACAGAAGTTAAGCAAGGATGGATTTCTTCCAAATCTCCCTATCAGGAATGGTCGGAAGGGATAGAAATCACTTTTGATCCGCTTTTGATTGATTTACCTTTGTTGATAGCCATTCACTTGCATTCGCATAGTTGTACAAGTGACCATGCTTTTCGGCAAAAGTACAGGTCAGCCATTTATTATTTCAATGAGGAGCAGGAAGAAATCAGTAAGTTCACTCTGTTAGGAATACAAAATGATTTTAACCAACCAATTGTCACCAAAGTGATTCCATTTATTGATTTTAAAATGAATACAGAACAATTTTTGGATTATTATAACAAAAATCCTGACTTGCCTTTTTGCACTAGCTATATAAAGCCTAAACTAAATGCGTTGAAAGAACGTTTTCAAAAGGAAATGGTCAAATAATCCTTAAGCTTGGATTATTTATGAATTTGGAAAAACATAAAATTGAATACCTAATGAATTGGAATGAAGTAATCAGCTACGCCAATAACGGCAATTTAAAACCTGATCGTAGGGTAGAAAAAACGGAAGCTGAATGGAAAAAGCAGCTTACTGAAGAGGAATTTCGTGTAACAAGAAAAAAGGGAACCGAAAGGGCTTTTAGCTCAGATGTTTGTAGTTCTTTTGAGCCTGGTATATATGCTTGCGTTTGCTGCGGCACCTTGCTTTTCGATGCCAGTGAAAAATTCGAAAGTGGAACCGGATGGCCTTCTTTTACAAAACCAATTAAAGACAATGCTGTAGCCCATCACAAAGACAGCAGTTTTGGGATGGTTCGGGTTGAAACAACTTGTAATACTTGTGACGCGCATTTGGGACATGTATTTCCTGATGGCCCAGCACCCAGTGGCTTGCGTTTTTGTATGAATGCCGTTTCCCTTAAAAAGGTGGAAGAGGAGATTCAAAAATAGCATTCCGATTGGAAAACGGTTTCAGTAAGAAATGCCTTTATTTCGTTTTTCTTTAAATTTTGTAAGTTTATTTTCAATGATAGTTTTAGTAGACGGTTTAAAAGACCCTTGTCTTGCTAAATTATTGCCAATTGTATTGAAATCACTTGCCTATAGGTAAGTGGAAGTATATTATTGATTAAAATTTTATATATACCCCAATGACCTATTCCAAACCGAATCCACTGGTAAAAAATAGCCTTAAGACGATTTTTAATTTATTGTTGTTTCTTTCCGTGATACCTGCCTTTGCTCAGAGGAATGCAGTACCGGTATTTGAAAATGGTGAATCGCAGGAGGTGAAGGCCTTTAAAGACCAAGGCAAATGGATCCGGCATGACCTTTGGGTGGAAACGGATTTTGACAGTGATGCGGATGGTAAAATGGACCGCATGCACGTGGATGTGACTCGTCCCTATCAGACTGAATATGAAGGTTTAAAACTTCCCGTTATATACATATCAAGTCCTTATTTCACAGGAGTAGCTCCAGATGTTCCTGGACTTTTTTGGGAGGTTAGGCATGAATTGGGAAATCCACCAAAAGAAAGGGCACATCCTCAGGTCAAGACCATTTATAAGCGACCATTCATTTCTGATTCCCATATCCGGGAATGGGTACCAAGGGGGTATATTGTCGTTCACTCCTCTTCTCCAGGAACAGGTTTATCTCAAGGGGCACCAACAGTGGGTGGCCTAAATGAATCTCTTGCACCTAAGGCGGTAATTGAGTGGCTTTGTGGTCGTAGAGATGGATATACAAGCATTGACGGAAATGAAAAGGTGGAAGCCTTCTGGTCCACTGGAAAAGTGGGAATGACAGGGACTTCCTATAATGGTACCATTCCACTTGCGGCTGCTACCACTGGCGTGGAAGGCTTGGAAGCCATTATACCCATTGCACCCAATACCTCTTACTATCATTATTACCGGTCCAATGGCCTGGTACGATCTCCTGGTGGATACCAGGGGGAAGACATCGATGTTTTGTACGATTTTATTCACAGTGGGGATACGGCCATGAGGGCGAGCAATAATGCACGTATTCGGGACAAGGAAATGAAAAATGGTATGGACAGGGAAAGTGGGGATTTAAATGATTTCTGGTTTGGGCGAGATTACCTATACCAAATGAAACCCATGAAGGCGGCTTTGTTGATGTCCCATGGGTTTAATGACTGGAATGTAATGCCCGAACATAGTTATAGAATTTATAAAAAAGCCGTTGAAATGGGCATCCCCTCCCAACTCTATTACCATCAGGACGGCCATGGCGGACCCCCACCTTTTTCAATGATGAACCGTTGGTTTACCAGGTACTTGCACGGAGTCGATAATGGTGTTGAGAAGGATGCGAAGGTTTGGATCGTTCGTGAAAACGATACCCATGAAAAGCCTACGCCTTACACAGCTTATCCCAATCCCAATGCCTCAGCAGTGCAACTATACCTCAAAGGTAAAGCCCCGGGTATTGGCGAATTGAATCTGGCGAAAGCAGATAAGCAGGGAAAAGAAAACTTTGTGGATAATTTTTCATTTGAGGGGGCCAGCCTCGCCCAGGCTGAGTTAACCCAACACCGTCTAATTTACGTAACACCAGAATTAAAAGAAGATTTACATTTATCAGGAATCCCTGAAATTACCATAAGGCTGGCTTCTAGTAAACCTGCTGCCAATCTATCTGTTTGGCTTGTTTCCCTTCCCTGGAATTCAACGAAAAATGCCAAAATCACCGATAACATTGTTACCAGAGGATGGGCTGACCCTCAAAATCATTCTTCTCTAAGAAAAGGAAAACCACTGAAACAAGGAAAGTTTTATACCATTTCTTTCCCTCTCCAACCTGATGATCAAATAATTCCAAAAGGACAGAAAATTGGTTTAATGATTTTCTCTAGTGACAAAGAGTTTACCATTTGGCCAGACCCCGGGACAGAACTTACCATAGATCTTGAAAAGACTAGTTTAGAATTACCTATAGTGGGTGGACAAGAGGCCATAATCCGAAGTTTAGCCGATCCAGAAACCCAGGATAAGTAATGAGTAGGTTTCCTTTTTATCTAAAATGAGCTGAACCCAAAAATAGTTATCTGCGTTTGGTGAAATAGGAATTAAATAAAATTTCCCTTTTAATTTACCCTAAAACCTTACTGAGCTATTTTTCAGTGACTTAAGACAGAAATTCATTTTAGAAAAAAAACCATGAAAACACAAACACTAGCATTATTAGTTTTTTTACTTATTTCTCAAGGGCTCATGGCTCAAGAAAAAATAAAAGACTTCACCTTGCCTGCTGTTGGGGATGAAAAACCATTTGTTTTAAGTGAAGCAAAGGGAAAATATGTTGCCTTGCATTTTTTGCTTAAAACGGAGTGCCCTTATTGCATTCGGCACACCAATGATTATGTAGAAGAAACTTCAGGACTTAAGGATGTGATTCAGGTTTTTATCAAACCCGATACGGATGAGGAAATCAAAGAATGGGCGGAAAATTTGGCGGAAGATAGTTTCACAATCTATAGGGATGTGGATGCCCATTTGGCAGATGAATTAGGTGTTCCTGGTGGGTACTCTTTTCACAATCAATTGGTGCATTATCCGGCTTTGATTTTGATTGGCCCTGATGGAAAGGAAGTCTACAGGTACATAGGAAAGAAAAATTCCGACAGATTGCCTGTTAAAAAGTTTATGGCTGTTTTGGAGGGTTTAAAAAACTAAACCAAAACAAATTGTTTTATTTCAAGGGCCTTAGAAGTGAAATTTAAAACGCTTCTAAAGGCTGTTGTTTACAATAAGCAGCAACAAAACCAAATTGATGAGCAATCGAAAGATTCCTAATAGAATGGCTGTTTTGAGATGATCTACAAGATTCCTGTGGGTTAAGCTGATATAGAGTAACACACTCACCAAGGCAATATTAAATAATGTAATGGCGAATAAGGAGTAATTGTACCAAATCGGTAGGTCAATCCGGTAAAAAACCCCATAGAGTATATAGATAACCAAGGTAATTGTACTGCTCCGGGTGTTCCATTTATATAATCCTTCTCTGGATATTTCTTTGGCAAACATTGTTTTTATTTATGGTGGACTCAATATAACCAATAGAAAGCCCATAACAAACCCAGGCCATTTTGAGGATTGAGCTTTCGAGAAAAGATTAGGAAGACATTAACAATGGTGTAATTCGAATAAACTTCAATTCTATATTAGCAATCCCCTTGCTGCTGGTATGTCTTTTTTAATAAAAACAGTCCATGGCTTCCTGCCACTGCTCCAGCTATAGTCAAAAGGCTTAGTAAAAGTAGAACCCAATGGGCCTTGTGCATGAATGAAAAGGTTTTGATCTGATTTTCTTTGGAGCCAAACCTTTTAACAGCTGGAATAATCACAGTGGTAACCATTGCTACTCCACCTATTCAAAGGACTACAGCCAACTTGAATTACCCGGGCAATAGTGATGTCTTCCATTTATCAGGATCTATTTTATCTATAACCAAATATACACATATGCTTTAATTTGAAACCTGTTTTAAAATGGTTTTCCTAATCAGGAATTTGGACAAAAAAAATTGATTTTGGGAGGGCTAAGGGGTTTAGAAAACTAAAAAGGATTCCTTAAATTTTATACCTAAATAGCCAATCAAGTCTTTATTCCTATTTAAGGTCATTTCGATTAATCCTCTTGTGCAAAAAAACTTTTATTAAAAGAGAGCACAAAAAATCCCACCTTCGCTTTAAATGCCAGCAAAGGTGGGTTGATGGTAAAAATTATTGGGTTTATTGATAATTCTATGTTTGTAAGATTAGCCTGAGGTTTAATTGGTATTTATAAAGGTTTACCCAAAGCAGCATACCAGATTCCGCCGTAGAGATGTTTGAGGAAATCTGCATCTTCAAATGCTTCTTCCACATGTCCCAGGCCGGTATAAAATACCCTTCCACCATCATAGCTATGGTACCAGGAAATTGGGTGAACGGCTCCCATTCCCATTTTGTTACCGTTACGTTGTCCTACATTATAAGAGGTTTCATCCAGTTGTAGTAAAATATTGACATCGGTATTGAAATTTTTGTACTCGTACCACTCATCGGTCCAGATCCATTTGTCATTAAGGTGATAAGTAGCAGGATGGTTTCCATTCATCACTTTAATTCTGGCTGTTTGTTGGTGAGGGTGGTGGTTAAACTGTCCGCCAATCATTTTTGTATACCATGGCCAGTCATATTCCGTGTCCGTAGCACTGTGCACCCCAACTACACCTTTTCCACTTTTGACAAAGCGCTCAAATGCTGCTTTTTCATCCGCATTGAAAATGGTTCCGGTGGTACTCATCATTATAATGACATCGTATTTTTCAAGGTTTTTATCGTTGATCAAACTTGCATCTTCAGTTGCATATACATCAAAGCGATGTTTATCAGCTAATTTTTTTATGGCGGCAACACCTTCAGGAATAGATTGATGTCTGAAGCCAGAAGTTTTGCTAATGACCAAAGCCCTGAATTGTTGTGCTTGACCAATTGAGGGAAGAGCCGTTAATAAAAGACATAAGGCAAGCAGCGAATATAGTTTAAGCTTAATGTTTGAGGTTTTCATAGGTTATTGTAATTAAAAATAAGGAACGATTATACCATTTTTATTTTACAATGTCGAATTTCTCCCCAGCAATTTTTCGGCTGAAGGCATTAAAGTGCCACCATTCAGATCCAATACCCTTAAAACCAGCCCCATTCATCACTTCCCGAAGCAATTGTCTGTTTTCCACCTGTTGTTGGTTGATTTTCCCTTCTTTAAGCATCTGAGCTTCTCTATCTGGGTAGGCAGGATAGCCGAAAAAATCAAATTCAGTTCCCATATCTAGTGGCTTCCCATTCCTGCGATCGGCAATGGTAAGGTCTACAGCTACACCAAAATTGTGTAAGCTACCTTTTTGGGGATCAGCTACATAAAGCGGTTTTATTTTGTCTGGTTTATCCAATTCATCCCAAAGGATTTGCTGTACTGATTGAGGCCTAACACCATCGAAAATTAGAAATGTTAAGGAAGGGTTTTTTTGTGCTAAAGCAAGGAGTGCTTCTTTGAGCATTTCAGCTACTTCAGGCTGTAAATAGCAACGCTCGAGTTCCCCATACACATCCTTACCAAAGAAATTATTATTGGTCGAATACCTAAGGTCTACTAACACTCCTGGAATTGCTACTTGTAAGTCTACTAGCCCTGCATCAATTAGCTGTTGTTCTAGTGCTCCCTTAGGGGAAATAGTATCTACCATAGCTAAAGCCAATTGAACACTGTCTTTAGCAACGATATCATGGCCAACTTCATTTAGTGGTTCTTTAGCTATCCCTTGCTTGTTTTCTCCACAAGCCAACACCATTAGACTTATCAGTCCAGCGATTATCATTCTCATAAACCTTCCTTATGCAATAGGGTAGTGCTGGCCTGAGCTGTTGGTAGAATAGTTACATCTGCCAAAACTACATGGGCTGGCCTGGTTACAGCAAACCGAACGACATCTGCGATATCTTCTGCTTTGAGCGGTGTAAAGCCTTGGTAGACATTTGTTGCTTTGTCTTCATCTCCTTTAAACCTAACGAGAGAAAACTCTGTATCTACCAAGCCAGGGTTGATAGCCATTACCTTTATACCGTATGGGTTTAGGTCCAGGCGCATTCCTTTTGTGATTGCGTCCACCGCATGTTTTGAACCACAGTATACATTTCCTTTAGGATATACTTCTTTACCAGCCGTTGAGCCAATATTAATGATTTGTCCTTCCTTTCTTTCTACCATACCGGGCATGATTTTTTTGGAAACATAAAGCAGGCCTTTTACATTAATATCCATCATAGCATCCCAGTCATCTTCATTTCCGTTTTGGATAAAGTCAAGACCATGGGCATTTCCGGCATTATTGATTAATACGGCAATTTTCTGCCAATCTTTAGGAAGGGAGTCAATGGCTCTGTAGACAGCTTCCTTCTCTCGAACATCAAATACCAAATACTGGTAGGGCGTATTTTCAGGAAGAAGTGCTTTTAACGCTACCAGTCTTTCTTTTCTACGTCCACATGCAATGATGGCGAAACCTTCTTCAGCCAGCGATATGGCACACGCTTTTCCTATACCGGAACTGGCTCCTGTGATAAATGCAATTTTCTTTTCCATAAGGGAAGTTAAAATTTTTCCCCTAAGATTAAAAATCAAAAGGGAGCCAATACCCCCTGTTTACTGAAAATTCAAATAAAGTGTGATAGATTTTCTTCTGATGTCTGAAATAGCCCCGTCCAATCGATCATCAGAATGTCCTTCCTGATATAGGTTCATTAAACCGTGGGAAAAACGGACTTCAGGAGAGAATTTGAAAAACTGAAAATATAGATCAAAACCGAGACCCATTTCCAATGCAACATCTGTTCCTTTTAATGCCACTGGATCTTCGTTGGCTTCTTCTTGATTTTTAGTTCTGAATTGGCCATTCAAACCACCCACAAAAAACATTCGGGTATTGTTAAACCGTTGGGACTTGTATTTGAGTAATAGTGGAAATTCCACCAGGGTTTCCTCCGTTAGCAGGGGCACAGTTGTTATTCCTACGCCGTTGGCGGCATTGGGATCATCTGCAAACAGCTGTAATTCTGTTCGGTATTCATAAAAACCCACTTTTGGAGTAAACATAAGATTTACCTGATCGTGAATTCTTGCTGTAACAAGAAAGCCAAGGGCAAAGCCTGGCGAAAATGTGGGCATTATTGCCCTAACATTGTCTAGAGCTGGGTAAACCGGGTTGAGAAAATTGTCAGAATACTTAATTCTGAGCGTACTGTTATGGGCCGCAAGGAAGAAGCCATAAGACAAGGCTTGGTCATCACTTCCTGAGGAGTTAAAGATAAAACTCTTTTGTTGGGCTTTTACCAGGAAAATTTGGGAAAAGAGCAGGCATAAAGAGAAAACAATTACTTTATGCCAATGTATATCGAACTTATGCCAAATGTTAGCGTTTTGCATTGCGTGTTTTTGAAACCTACCCTTTCAAGAATATTTATGAAATCATTTCCATCAGGAAAAGCCTTTACCGATTCGGGCAAATAGGTATAGGCAGAGTTGTCCTTAGAGATGACTTTACCAATCTGAGGTAAAATATATTTAAAATAAAAGGAATAAGCTTGCTTCATCGGGAATTTTTTTGGTGTGGAAAATTCCAATATCACTGTTTTTCCTCCTGGTTTAAGTACCCGATACATGTCTGCCAAACCCTTTTCAAGGTTTTCAAAGTTCCTTACACCAAAAGAAACGATTACAGCATCGAACTTATTTTCTTCAAAGAGTAACTTTTCTGAATCACCCATCTGCAGGTCTATGAGATGGTCCAGCTTTTTTTCCTTCATTTTTTTACGACCCACGTTGAGCATACCTTCAGATATGTCCACGCCGATTATTTTTTCAGGCTTCAGCGCCAGGGCTTCAATGGCGAAGTCGCCTGTACCAGTGGCGATGTCTAAAATTAACTTTGGCTGATCTTCTTTCAACATTTTAATGGCTTTTTTTCGCCAGATAATGTCTATCCCCAAGCTAAGAACATGGTTTAGCAAATCATAATTTTTACTAATATTGTTAAACATGTTGGCAACTTGTTGCTTCTTGCCTTCTTTTTGATTTTTGTATGGAACTACGGACATGGCTTCTATTTTCATTACAATATTACTAAGTAAACTTGAGCAATGGAAAATTGTTAATGAATTAATGGTTTGGAGACCATTGAGGAATTTAGTTACCTTTGTAAAAAAAAAGGGCCATGTTGAAGAATGCACGCTTTTTAATGAGTAATAGTGACCATACAAAGTGTCCGGCACCGACTAAGCCGGAGTTCGCTTTTATTGGTAGATCTAATGTTGGCAAAAGCTCGCTTATCAACATGCTTACTGACCACAAACACCTGGCCAAAACCTCAGGAAGGCCTGGTAAAACGCAGTTAATCAATCACTTTGAAATTGATTCCCACTGGTTTATGGTGGATCTTCCAGGATACGGATTTGCGAAGGCAAATAAAAAGTTGAAAGCCGAATGGAATAAAATGATTCGAAATTACCTTACGGAAAGGGAAAACCTTGTTTCAGTTTTTATTTTAATCGACAGTCGTTTACCACCGCAGCCTATTGACATAGAATTTATAAACTGGTGTGGACAATTGGAATTACCTGTTACCATTATTTTTACTAAAGCCGACAAACAGTCTCAATCAAAGACTTCAGATAATGTTCACCGCTTTCTTGATGAGATGGATAAAATGTTTGTAGAGGCACCTGAGTTTTTTGTGACTTCTGCCACAACGAAAGTAGGCAGAGATGAATTGACTAAATTTATAGAAGAAAACGTATCGGAATACTATGAGTAGGGGTATGTGCCCCAGTCTTTCTCAAGTTAACCTTATATTTAAAGCCAAAAAAAAGAACTATCATGGAATTTAAAGACATAGCCACCGTTTCTGGCAAACCAGGTTTATATAAAGTACTAAAGCCCAGCAGAAGTGGGGTAATCCTTGAATCTTTGGATGATAAAAAAGGTAAATTGGTTGTAGGTGCCGCTCAAAGAGTATCATTACTGAGTGAAATATCCATTTATACCTTAACTGAGGAAGGAGCTTCTCCACTTCAGGATATAATGTTTAAAATTGAAAAGGAATTTCAAGGAGATACTGGTCTTGAAGGTGCTGACAAAGAAGAATACCAAGCTTTTATGAAGCATATTCTTCCTGAATTCGATGAGGAAAGAGTATACGCTTCTGATGTGAAAAAATTGATCAATTGGTACCATATCCTCCGAGAACAATGTCCTGAGGTTTTAGAAGAAAAAGAAGCCGAAGAAAGCAATTCTAAGGAAGAAGAGAAATAAAATCGATGAATCCGTCTAATACTGATTCAGTCCTATTGAAAACAGTTGCAGTAGATCTAAAAGATTTACTGCAACTGTCTGTTATACCTGAGAGTATTGATCGGGAAGGTTTGGCAAAAGCCATTGCTCCAATGGTTTCCCAATTACTCAATCGGGAATTTGAAAGATTTCTACAGCTTTGTTATCGTCTCGATCTCGGAGAAGGAAAGCTGCGTGAAATTTTAAACCAAAGCCCACCTGAAGAAATCACCGAACGCATGTCTTTGGCAATTGTAGATCGGCAATTGATAAAGGTGCATTTTCGAAGAAAATACAGTGAATAGCCTAAATTTTTTATCACTAAGGACTTTCATTAGGTATTAACCATTCAAAACTTCCTGCAGCTTTTTAACCATGTTCGTAGATCCTATAAAAAAAGGAGTACGTTGATGCAGGCTTTCTGGTTGAATGTCTAGAATTCTATTTTCTCCGTCTGATGCCATTCCGCCCACCTGCTCAGCGATAAAAGCAAGGGCATTTGCTTCATATATTAACCTAATTTTTCCTTTGGTAGCCTGACTTGTGGCAGGGTAAAGGTAAATTCCTCCCTTAAGTAAGTTTCTGTGAAAATCTGCTACCAGGCTTCCAATGTATCTCGCTGAGGCTCCCTCACGTTTACAACTTTCCAGATAGGAGAGAATATTCGGATTTATAAGTGGTGTAAGGCCCTCATTCATGGTAAAGATGTTTCCATCTTCTGGCATTTTCATGTCGGGATGCGAAAGGAAAAATTCCCCCAAAGAACGCTCATATGTGAACCCATTGGCTCCTCGTCCGGTAGAGTAAACCAACATGGTAGAGGAACCATAAAGCACATAACCAGCAGCTACTTGTTCGCTACCTTTTTGCAATACATCAATTTCTTTGATTGGTGAACCGGAAGGTGTTACCCTTCGGTAGATGGAGAAAACAGTACCTATGGATACATTCACATCAATATTGGAAGAGCCATCCAGTGGATCTATTGCCACAACGTACTTCCCTTTGCTGTTTTGCAAATCTATGACTAGGTCTTCTTCTTCTGATACAATGGCACAAACTTCACCGCCTTTGGTAAGGGCTCTGGTAAATCGAATATCCGCAATTACATCAAGCTTTTGTTGTTCTTCTCCTTGAACGTTGATCTGACCAAAGGCTCCAGTAACATCGGACAGGCCAGCCCTACTAATTTCCCGGGAAACGATTTTTGCAGCTAAGGCGATGTCACGCAAAATTTGAGAAAGCTCTCCCGATGCAAAAGGAAAATCTTCCTGTTTGCTTTTGATAAAACGATCAAGAGTTACCCCAACATTATATGCGAGGTTTTGAGTATCTTGTTTGTAAGGCTGTGTCTTCATATCTTTGAAGATAATAGATTATCGTTAAAAATTTACTTTTTCCATTCTATTTTCATGACACAACCTTTGGTATACAAGTTTGGTGGGGCCTCCATAAAAGATGCAAAAGCCATTCAAAGAATTGCTCAATTACTCAAAAATCGTTGGGTAAACAATCTTGTTATAGTGGTCTCAGCTGCTGGGAAGACTACCGATAAATTAGAAGAGCTTATTGCGTTAGCTTTTGATAACAAGGACTTTGATGTTCCCCTATTTGAATTATTGGATTACCATCTGGACCTTTGTAAAGGGCTATTTGAGGAACGTCATCCAATTTTTTCCAGAGTTGAAAATCATTTTGCTCAATTGAGGAGATCCCTTGAGAATAGTGCGATTAAAGAAAATAAGGCTTTTTTTTATGACCAAATCATTGGTTATGGAGAGTTGATTTCTACAAGGATATTTCAAGAATACCTTTGTTTGAAGGGTTGTCCCTGCTTATGGCAGGATGCCAGGGAATTGGTAAGTACAGATTCACATACCAAAATGGCCAGGATTGATTGGGCTTTGACCATGCAGCATTGTCGGAAAATCTTGATTCCTAAATTGGAAATCTTTCCTGTGGTTACCCAAGGGTTTATTGGAAGAGACCTTCAGGGCAATACCACTACCCTAGGCAGGGAAGGCTCTGACTTCACTGCAGCCATTATGGGCGTAAGTCTTGGGGCTTCCTCAGTTACTATCTGGAAAGACGTAGCAGGCATTCTAAACGGAGACCCGGACATTTTCCCTGATGCGGTTAAATTTGAATACCTGGATTTTGAAGAAGCCGCTGAAATGACTTATTATGGTGCCAGTGTCATTCACCCTAAAACAATTAAACCCCTAAGCAAGCATGGGATTTCGCTCCATGTAAAGTCGTTCCTGAATCCTTCCATGGAAGGAACGGTCATAGGAGCCTTTGGTCAGGCACCGAGAATTCCCATAACCATTATAAAACACAAGCTTAGCCTAATAGAGTTAAAAATCAGAGACCTGTCCATGTTGGGAGGATTTCATTTTGATTATATCTATGATGTGGCAGAAAAAATCAATGCGGAAATTCAGTTGATTCAGGGGGCTGCTTCTCATATCAATGTTGTGATCAATACGCTTCCAATGGCTGATGAACAAATTATTAAAGCCTTTAGGGATGTTTTTCAAGCTAAAATCAAAAACGATCTTAGGTTGGTTACTGTAAAAAACCCTGGTGCTGTGGAGATTGATCATTACCGCAAAATGGAAACTGAGCTTCTCCTCGAGCAAAAAAGCCCAGAGTTGATTCAATGGTTGTTTGAAAACGAATAATAAAGAGTCGATTTTCTAAAATCTGTGATTAACCCAAGGGGCTTTAAAGTTGGTAAAAGTTGTCGATTGATCTAAAAAGGAATCACCCTTTTTGATTCACTTGGAATGCATGAAACTGTTAAATGCTATTGATAGAAAAAGTAAAGGATCAATTTTTACCACTGAAAACCTTTTATTCTTAATAAGTAGGATGGAAAACTAAAACCACGGCAAAGGTAATGTAGGTCAGTTAACTTCGGTGTAAATTCCTTAAATTTAGGGTTTTACACCTTTATTAATTGATTTCAATTGACTATTTGGAGGGAAATAAAATGGCATCAAAATGGGCAATGGAGGAATTATTTTTTTCCCAACAGCTGTTGGTTTTTTTCAAGTTCCGCTATCAACCCATCCAAGGAGCTATCCAGTATGTCATACACCTTTTGAAACCCATCCACGCCTCCATAATAAGGGTCTGGCACTTCCATAAATTCTGGGTCCTTTTGAAAAGACCGCATCAATAAAAGGTTCTTTGGGACGGTTTTGTGCTGTTTGGCAGATTTCTCCACGTTTTCCAGATTAGACTTATCCATAACAATGAGATAATCAAAATCTCTGAAGTCTGTTCGGTTAAGCTGTCTTCCACGGTGATTCATCTCAATGCCATTTTTATTGGCACAAGCGATGGCTCTTTCATCAGGAAGTTCTCCAATATGATAGTCTGAAGTGCCACAGCTATCACAGCTGAGGTGGGCCTGATAATTCTTTTGCTTTATTTTATGATTAAAAAGCGCTTCTGCTAATGGAGAGCGGCAGATATTTCCTAAGCATACAAACAACACTTTTACCATAAAACTATCTGTTTCTGTTTGTTAGCTACCTCTAGCAGCATATTGTAATATTGGTTAGATTAATAAATGGTTAATTTACAGAAATGATAGAACTATACATATGATTTTTGCAAAATATTACCTACATTTGCAGAATGAATCCTAAACAGGAATGATTCTTATATGAAAATGAATGTTGAAAAGCTAAAGGAAAAAATCACTTCTAAAGGGATGAAGTTTACCCATCAGCGTTGGGTAATCTATCGTTCCCTATGTGATTCTCAGGATCATCCAACAGCTGATATGGTTTACAATCAAATTACTGAGGAAAACCCCAGTATTTCGAAGGGTACCGTTTACAAGACCCTGGAGAATTTTGTAAATGCTGGTATTTTGCAAAAATTTAGAGATGATTTGGGTTTGATGCGTTTTGATCCTGTGATGGATACCCATAGTCACCTCTATTGCAATGAAAGTAGTAGCATTCGGGATTATAAGAACCCTGATTTGGAACAATTATTAAATAATTTCTTCAAGGAGAACCAAATTGAAGGGTTTGAAGTTGAAGAAGTATCATTGGTTATTAAAGGAAAAACAAAATAATTTCTTTTTTATATCATTAATTTATCTATAAACAATTAAAATTTAACTTATGTCATTAGTTGGAAAAAAAGCACCTTTATTTAGCGTACCTGCAGTAATTGATGGAGAGGAAATCGTTGAAGATTTCTCTTTGGAGCAATATCTCGGTAAAAAAGATGTTATTTTCTTTTTCTACCCAAAAGATTTCACTTTTGTATGTCCTACAGAAATTCTTGCTTTTCAGGAGAAGTTGGAAGAGTTTGAAAAAAGAGGAGTTGCAGTAGTAGGCGCATCTTGCGATACTGAAGAGTCTCATCTTGCTTGGTTAAATATGCCAAAAGCAGAAGGTGGAATCCAAGGCGTAACTTATCCGATCATAGCTGATCCTGTGAAAACAGTAGCACATAACTTTGGCGTATTGGCTGGAGACTGGAACTATAATGAAGAAGGAGAACTTACTTACCAAGGACTTCCTGTGGCATATAGGGCTACATTCCTTATTGACAAAGAAGGAACAATCAGACATGAAACAGTAAACGATCTTCCTTTAGGAAGAAATATAGATGAAATGTTGCGTTTGATTGATGCACTTAGACACGTTGAAAAATTCGGTGAAGTTTGCCCTGCAAACTGGGAAGAAGGAAAAGAAGCAATGAGCGCAACTCGAGAAGGAGTGGCTTCTTATTTATCTAATAAATAAGTATAAAAATGCTTTTAAAATTAGTAAACCCTACCATATGGTGGGGTTTATTTTTTAGCCTGTTTTACCTCATCCGGTCAATAATTTATTTAATTATTTTTATTGTTTAATTTTTTTCTCTTTTCCCTGTAGATTTTATCGAGATCCCGGGTAAATTGATCCAATTCTATGGAGACTGATTTAATATAGCCAACATATTCCATAAGTTCTGCCTTATTAATGACCCTATCGTCCTGTAACAATTGAGTTAGCCCTAGTAGACTTGTTACCGGTTTCCTTAAGACGTGAGAAATGTCAAAGGATATTTGTTCCATGGCATTACCAAATTCAATGCGGTTATTGATATTTTGAAAAGAGCCATATAATAGGACAGACCCATCTGACATCTTTTGAGGTTTAGCGCTTATAAAGTGCCAGTGATACTCGTCTTTTACTTTTACCCTATATTCAATACATAATGGTATTAACGTCGTTAACGATTCCTTCAGGCTTTTCCGGAAAAGTTCTATATCATCTGGATGAATCTGTGAAAAACCTAATTCTGGAGATTTAGCCCACTCTTCAAAGCTGATGGTTGGGTGGAGGGCTTTCATTCCGCTACTTAAAAATTCGAAATTCAATTCACCTTTTGGATCCATTTTTAATTGAAAGATACCTCCAGGAACATTGTCTGTTAATTTTTTCAGTTGGGAAATATTGGTTTCAATTTTGCTGTTTTGTTCTAATAGGAGTTTTCTAGTATTAAGGTAATCCATTGCTTTTTTTGCCAATATTTGCAAGGCTTTCTTATGGTTGGAAGAGATCCTTCTTGGCCTTTTATCAAGCACACATAAGGTGCCCAAAACATTGCCATTAGGGGTCTCCAGTGGTGCGCCTGCATAGAAGCGTATCTTTGGATCTCCAATTACAAAAGGGTTATTTTTAAAGCGCAAATCTTTGGTTGAATCCCGTATCACCAATACTTCTTTAGGTTTATGTAAGGCATGCTGACAGAAGGAGTCTTTCCGCTTGGTTTCACTTATACCCAATCCTGAATTCACCATAAGCCATTGGCGATCCTTATCAATAATTGTGATTAAAGAAATTGGAACATTACAGATCAAAGAGGCAATTTTAGCTAATTCTTCCAACTCCTCTTCTGGAGGAGCACCCATAATATGGTAGGATCTAAGTTCTTGTAGTCTTGCCGATTCATTTGCCATGGTTACTCTAATGTAGAAGCTGGTTATAATTTAATGAAGGCAACACCAATTAAAAATGATAAAAAATAAATATTAAAAGGGGAATAGCAATTAATATTTCTTGGTTTTCGAAGCCTTCTATAATTACAATATAAAATTCTGTTTTTGAAATTCAAAAAAAAAATTCAAATCACGCGTAATTATTGCATTCTCAAGCTTTTTCTTACTATCAATTTAAAATTATAAAGATTTATTTTCATAGATATATCGTGGATAAATGGGATTTATTAAAGTTTAAATGCTGGATTTTTACCCTGATTAGGTGTTAAACTTTAATTGTATGATGGTATTAAAAAGAGTTGAGGGTGGAAGTGGTTAAAACCTACCTTATTCTTGTAGAAAAATTTAATTTTAACAAAGGAATTATGGGAGGAAAATAGGTTCTTTTTTAAGTATATATTGGAATAGATGCTTAATTTTAAACATCATGCGTCCAAAACCTCAAGTTTCTGTGTTAATTTCCAGTTACAATACCCCTTTTTATAAGTTGCAAAGGGCAATTAACTCTGTGTTCAATCAAACTTTCCAGGATTTTGAAATTGTACTGGTAGACGATGGCTCTCACAATGACCCGGGAAATAAACTTATTGACTTTTGTCGAACCCATGAAACCAAGTTGACTTACATAAGGAAAATTAACGAAGGTCAGTCCCAAGCCATAAATAAAGCCGTCCTATGGAGTGAGGGTAGGTACATTGCAATACTAGATGCGGACGATGAATATCTACCCAACCACATTCAATCTTGTATTGCTCAGATGAAATCTTTTGACCTTATTGCTTCTAAAACATTCACAGTGACCAATAAGCCAGATGATTTTTTTGTAAGGGACAGGTATGATCGGCAAAAAACCGTTCATGTTGATGATTGCATTCTCTTTGCGACTCTTTTTGGGAAAAGAAAAGTATTTAAAAAAATCAAGTTCAAAGATGGTTATGGTGCAGATGCAGCGTTTTATGAAGGGGCAAAGAAATTATTTACTGTGGGTAAAGTGGATCTTCGGACCTATGTTTACTATAGAAATAATCCTGAAAGCACTTGCGAAAAAATTAAATCAAAATACGCTACAGATTAAAACTGGTAGTGCCTATTAAACACCAATCCCATGCTGTTAAGAAAAAGTTTGCAAATAAAAGGCATGTATTATAACCTTACCTTTGAAAAAATTGAACTTTAGAACAATGGTATCTAATCCAGAAGAAAACTCCTGTTGCGAAAACCATAACCATTCTCGGTCATCAAAAAAATCTTTTTTTGAATCCCCTTGGGTACATAGCCTATTGAGTTTTGTTCTTTTAATAATAGCCGTAACTGGTGAAAGCATGTTGCCTTTCCAGGTTTATGGAATCAATTGTTGGCTCTTCATCTATCTGCTGGCTTATTCTTTTGTAGGACTTCCTGTATTACGAACAGGCTGGAAGCTGATTAGACAAGGAGAAGTGTTCACTGAGTTTTTCTTAATGGGTATAGCCACACTTGGAGCTTTCGCCATTGGCGAATATCCAGAGGCAGTTGTGGTTATGCTTTTTTATACGATAGGTGAACTGCTACAAGACCGTGCTGTCAGCAAAGCCAAAGGAAATATTCAGGCACTACTGGACATCAGACCAGATAGGGCACGGGTAATCAGAAATGGTAATTCGGCTTGGATCAAGCCTGAATTGGTGGATACAGGAGAAATTATAGAAGTAAGGGCAGGAGAAAAAGTCCCTTTAGACGCCCAACTTATAAATGGAGGAGGAACCTTCAATACAGCGGCACTGTCAGGGGAGAGCATGCCTGCGGAAATCAATGAGGGAGAGGAAGTTTTAGCAGGAATGGTCAACCTTCAGGACTTGATTACTTTACGGGTTTTGAGGCCATTTGCAGAGAGTTCTCTCCAAAAGATTATTTTAACAGTCCAGGAAGCCACAGCTAAAAAAGCAAAAACGGAACAATTTATCCGCAAATTTGCTAAGGTATATACCCCTATCGTTACCTATTTGGCCCTAGGCCTGGTCGTACTTCCCTATTTTATAGTAGCAGATTACTCCTTTAGTGACTGGTTGTACAGGGCTTTGGTATTTTTGGTTATTTCCTGCCCATGTGCTTTGGTGATTTCAATTCCATTGGGCTATTTTGGAGGAATAGGCGCGGCATCGAGAAAAGGGATTTTGTTTAAAGGTTCTAATTTTTTAGACCTTATCACTACCATCAATACGGTAGTGTTTGATAAAACAGGGACCTTAACCAAAGGGATTTTCGCTGTAGAAAAAGTGGAAACCATGCCAAATGCTGATCCGGAATGGGAAAATTTGGCGGCTTCTCTGGAGGCAAATACTAACCACCCCATTGGAAAGGCCATTGTCAAACATACAACAATAGCACTAAGCCCTGTGATTTCGCTAAAGGAATTCCCAGGCAAAGGCTTAATGGGAGAGGTTAACAATAAGAGAGTACTTGCTGGCAATAAATTGCTTATGCAAGTTCATGGAATAGAGGGTCTACCAAACCAAAACGATCCGAATAAAACAGTAATCTACTGTGCAATTGACGGGATATTCTGTGGCTATTTTGTATTGGCTGATGAAATAAAACCGGATGCAAAAGAAGCTTTTATTTCCCTTAGAAAACTAGGAATCCAGCAATTGATGATTTTTTCAGGCGATAAAGCGGAGGTGGTTGAAGCATTGGGAAAAGAACTAAAAGCCGACAAGGCCATTGGAGGAATGCTCCCGGAAGAAAAGTTTGCAAAAATTGAAGCCCTTAAAAAAGATCCCGCTAAAGTTGTCGCTTTCGTCGGAGACGGTATCAATGATGCGCCTTCAATTGCAGCAGCAGATGTAGGCATTGGTATGGGAGGCATGGGAAGCGATCTTGCCATAGAGACAGCGGATATTATTATTCAAACAGACCATCCTTCCAAGGTTGCTTTGGCTTTTAGAATAGGGAAGGCTACTAAAAGCATCGTATGGCAAAATATAAGCCTTGCCTTTTTCGTTAAATTCCTGGTTTTAGGCTTAGGAGCAGCTGGAATGGCAGGAATGTGGGAAGCTGTTTTTGCTGATGTTGGCGTGGCACTGCTTGCTATTTTGAATGCCATTAGAATTAATTATTTATTCAAATAACATTCAGTATGCTTTTTACAGCTTCCTCTTCTCAAGAAGAAATATGGTCTATCATTAGCAAACAGCTTCATTTGGGTGCAATTGAAGCCCAACATCCTTTCCGTTTTGTGAATCTCTGTACGCTAGAGGACAAGCAACCTGATAGCAGGTATGTGGTTCTTCGTGAGTTTAAAGAGGACTTAGCATTGCTTTTTTATACGGACAGCCGAAGTGAAAAAGTAGCACAAATTAACAAAAACCCTAACGTTTCCCTGCTCTTTTATCATCCAGAAGAACGCTGTCAGGTAAAAATAAATGGAAATGCACACATTGTTTCCAATTCTGAAATCCACAAAGAACATTGGAACAATGTCCAAACAGAGGCTCAAAAAGGCTATCAGTCTGTTTTGCCACCTAAAACTGCGGTATCTCAGCCGGAAGAAAGCTGGGCGCAGGAGTCAGAATACCAAAGCAAATACTTTTCAGTAATAACCATCCAACCCGAGCAGGTTGAATGCCTTCAACTTGATACCAGGGGTCACTTAAGGATCTCTTTTAAGAAAGAGAATGAAGCCTGGCATCCAACCTGGCTTGTTCCTTAGCTCATTATCATTTGTATTGCCCGTTGGGCAAAAAGAATAAAAGTGCTATCTTCATTGGATTAAATCCAGCAATAATATTTTCTAAAAATTTTATATTCATGCACAACAGAAGAGACTTTATAAAAAAGACCGGATTGGCAACAGCCTTTTTAGGCTTAGGACTTGGAGGGCAGGCATTTTCATTGGCGCCCCGTGAGGAATTGTTTAAAATTTCATTGGCCCAGTGGTCTGTCAACAAATTGCTTTTTTCAAAGCAAATGGACAATTTGGATTTTGCCATACTCGCAAAAAAACATGGGATTTCTGCAGTAGAATATGTGAACCAGTTTTTTATGGACAAAGCCAAGGACACGAACTATCTGAGAGAAATGAAAACCCGCGCAGAAGGTGAGGGCGTCACCTCGGTATTGATCATGTGTGACAATGAAGGAAAATTGGGAGCGAGAGATGAGGCTGAAAGAATGGAAACTGTGGAAAACCATAAAAAATGGGTAGAAGCGGCTAAATTTCTTGGTTGCCACTCAATTAGGGTAAACGGGTATTCTTTTGCCAGGTACAGTGCTGACAAGAAAGACTTTGCAGAATCCATGAAACTTGTGGCTGATGGCTTGCGAAACCTTTGTGAATTTGCAGATACTATGGGTATAAATGTGATGATAGAGAATCATGGTGGTTTTTCCAGCAATGCCAAGTGGCTGACTGGTGTAATGAAAGCTGCAGACCATCCAAGGGCAGGTACCCTACCAGATTTTGGTAACTTCTTGATGTATAGAGAAGAAGGGGAAAAAACCCTTTCGTACGAGTCGTATAAAGGAGTAAAAAAATTGATGCCTTATGCCAAGGGAGTAAGTGTAAAACCTACTGTTTGGGATGGAAAAGGAAACCAGTCTCCGTTGGATTATGAAAAAATGATGTCCATTGTGCTTAAGGCGGGTTACCATGGCTATTGTGGTATTGAGCATGGGGAACAAGGACGTATTTGGGAAAGCATTGTAGAAATACGTGAAGAACTTGAGGCCACCGAGAAAGCGCTAAGAGTTTCTTTTTCAGTTTAAAGCATTCAACAAAACGAATAATTGATTGATTATTAATATCGATAAAATCCTCTGATACCAGAATCAGAGGATTTTTTTATGGCTATTGTGGATCTTTTTGCTTGAGTCGAGTAAAGATCGTCACTCGGAATAGGAGGGTACTGAGCTGGAAAAGGGTGTGCCAGTCTCCCTTTGCTGGAATTTTCACAGCTATCTTCAATGAAAGTCCCTCTAATTTTCTGATAATAGTTGTTTTTAGGAAATTAGGTCGAACTCAGGTTTTTTGTCAACTCTGCCCTCAGCTTGCTTAGGTAGGGCCAATTGTCCTACAATCCGGTAAAAAAACAGCCTTATAGTAAAATAAATTTTGTATTATCTGGATTATATGAGTAGAATATATAATAATCTCACTGGATAACTACCAATTAATTTTGTTGAATCACTTTTTTATACGATTTTTAGTGCTCAATATCCCTTGAATATTTTCGCAATAGCTGAAGGCTGTTTTCCCTAATTGAAAGAGAATTTTAATTGAAAAACCATGACCCAAAAGAGCTTGATTTATTTACTATTCACAGCAATTTTCTACTCTTGTGCTGAAAAGGAAGCCCCTTTACCTAATATAGTATTGATAATGGGAGATGATATTGGCTTTTCGGACCTTGGAGCCTATGGTGGAGAAATTGAAACGCCTAATATTAATCGCCTGGCTGATGGGGGCTTAAGGTTTACCACTTTTTACAATATGGCCAAATGCAACCCGACAAGGTCTACCATGTTGACCGGTTTATATGCTGGTGGTAAAGGGGCGGTACATATTGGCAACCTGACCAAACAAGCAGGCTATTCCAATATTATGAGTGGGAAGGAACACTTTGACCCATGGGTGCCGGAATACTGCAAAGCAGAAAATGTATTTGATCATTCCTTTTATTTCTGGGCCACGACAGAGTACTTTCTTCCTCCATCAGGCGAATTTCAAAGACCTTTTTACCTGGAAGGAAAAGAAATAAAAGCGGATGAAATTGAACATGAAATAAGTCCAATGTACAAAACCGATTTTATTACGGACTATGCATTGAAATGGTTGGACGAAACTTTTACAAAAGAAGATCCTTTCTTTCTCTATTTACCCTACCATGCTGCCCACTATCCACTTCAGGCCCGACCTGAGGACATTGGTAAATACCGTGGGAAATACCTTATAGGCTGGGATGTGCTTAGGAAAGAACGCTTTGAAAAAATGCAGGAAATAGTTGTACTGCCCAAAGGTGCGACACTCAGCCCCCCTGAAAACAATCTGAATACTTCACGTGGGCCATTTTTACCAGACTATACCGATTATTATGCATGGGACAGCCTTACAGAAGCTAAAAAAGACTCACTAGACCTGGAAATGGCTGTTTATGCAGCTATTATTGATCGGATGGACCAGAATATTGGTCGGGTTTTGAAAAAGCTGGAAGACAATGGGAAGCTGGAAAACACCATTATCATGTACCTCAATGACAATGGCTCTTGCCCGTTTTATACCAATAAAATTCCCGATAGGCAGCCAGGCCCTGCGGATTCCTACTGGAGTTTGCGTACCAATTGGGCAATGTTGGGCAATACACCATTCCGCCAACACAAACAATCAGGTCTTGAAGGGGGTAGCCATACGCCATTTATCGCTTATTGGCCGGGTAAGATTGCGCCCAATACCATTACTGACCAAGTGGGGCATGTGGTGGACATTGCACCAACATTTTTGGACTTGCTAAATATCCAATACCCAGATTCGATCCAGGGCCATGCCACCTTACCGTTGCATGGCAGTTCATTATTGCCGGTTTTCATGGGAGAGCAACGCAAAGAACCGGAATTCTTTATTTCAGGAATGGATAAATTCAGGATGTTCAGAAGTGGGGATTATAAAATTGTCCGAATGAATGGAGGAGAATGGGAATTGTACCACATCAAAAAAGACCCTTCTGAACTCGTAAATTTAGCTGATACCATGCCGGAGAAAGTCAATGAATTGGCGATGAGCTATGAATCTACCCCAGTGGCATCCGGCAAAGACCTCCCTTAACCGTGAATTTTTGGTTGGTATAAAAACAAAAGCAGCCCTGATGCATTTAAAGGCAACAGGGCTGAGAAATTCTAATGGCGAATGTGCTTATTATTTTTAGATCAGAGACAAAATTACTCCATCAAGAAAACCACCATACTTCTTGGCCCATGGGCACCAATAATCAATGATTGTTCAATATCAGCAGTTTTGGAAGGGCCGGCCACAAATACACCGTAGCCAGGCTCGGCTACATTTATCTTTTGATAGACTTCATGCATGTTTCCCAATAAACGGTCAATTTTCAGCAAAACAATCAAGTGCTGGGCAATAAATGGCAAAGCGCGATGAGCAATTTTGTCCTCGGGAAGCCAAATTGCTGCATTTTCCACTACTCCCCAATCACCCTCAAGGATGGCCACTTCTATATGTTCTAGTTCATGGGGATCCTGGACATTCTTGATATCAAAATTCCCAGTAATTCCTTCCACCAATGACAATACTTGTTTGTCTTCAGTGAAATTTTCTTCCAGATAAGTTTGAATGGCTGCTTTTCCTTCTCCAGTTCTGGCAGTTCCTCCATTTAATTTTATGCTGGCCTGAAACTGTTCGATCAGGTTGTCTTTATAAGGAAATTCCGGCTGCTCCGGTAGAGGTAGCAAATCGGGTTTGTTCTTTTTTATGGCCGCTATAATGGCTTCTTTACTGCTGTTCATTGCTTCCTGTTTTTTCGGTACCATTCCTTGAAACTTTCCTTGGGTATTTCTGGTAATTCTCTGTGTTTACCCCATGCATTAAAGCTATTGTAGACAAAGCCACGTGGGCTAATCGTTAGCGATTTTCTGGCCAGTTTGCCCATCATGTCAAAAAGCTTTGGCTTGGACATTACATTGCCACCAAATCGCATGGCCCACTTCTTAGAAGGTTGGGAGGGTCCCTCTTTGGTAATTACCTGTCGCCATTTGTACAGTTGCTCATGAATATTAATTTTTACAGGACATACATCTGTACATGAGCCGCAAAGGGTGGAGGCAAAAGGTAAGGTACTGTGTTTTTTCAGATCCATTCCGGGAGAGAGGATGGAACCGATAGGTCCAGGAACCGTGGAACCATAGCTAAACCCACTGCTTCTACGGTAAATAGGGCAGGTATTCATACATGCCCCGCAACGGATGCATTTAAGGGAGTTTCTGAAATCCTCTCTACCCAATTGATTGGTTCTGCCATTGTCCACCAGGATCAAGTACATTTTCTTTCCTTCTCTTGGTCGGTGGAAATGAGAGGTATAGTTTGTAATGCTTTGGCCGGTTGCACTTCTGGCCAGGAGCCGAAGAAATACACCTAGATCTGCTGCGCGAGGAATGAGTTTTTCTATACCCATACAAGCTATGTGCAAATCTGCGAGGTGGGTGCCCATATCCGCATTGCCCTCATTGGTGCAAACAACAAATCCTCCAGTCTCAGCAATTCCGAAGTTCACGCCGGTAATGGCTGCTTTGGCTTGAATAAATTTTTGTCTTAAATGCTGGCGGGCTGCTTCAGTGAGGTAGGCCGGATCATCTGCCCCTTCATCTGTTCCCAGATGTTCGTGAAAAATGTCGCCAATTTCCTTTTTCTTAAGGTGAATGGCAGGCATCACAATATGGCTTGGAACCTGCTTGTTGAATTGTATGATTCTTTCTCCCAGGTCTGTGTCTACTACATCATAGCCTTTGTCTTCCAGAAAATGATTGAGGCCACATTCCTCTGTAAGTATGGATTTACTTTTGACAAGGTTTTTGACCTGATTTTCCTCCAGTATGCGCAACACATGCTGGTTGTGTTCATCCGCATCTTTTGCCCAGAGTACTTCTATTCCATTTTCTATGGCATTTTTTTCAAACTGAAGTAGCAATTGATCCAGATTGGAAAGGACGTTGTCCTTGATCTGAGAAGCAATGGTTCGCAAATTTTCCCATTCAGGGATTTTTTGCGCCGCTACATCTCTTTTGCTACGGACATGCCAAAGGGTATCATCATGCCAATGGCTACGTTCCTCGTCCTTTAGAAATTCTTCGGCCGCAGCCGCATGGGTTGGTGTCGCTTTCATTTTCTACTGGTTTTGGGTTTTTGATACCTTTGCATTCAGGATCTCTGCGATGTGCATGACCTTCACTGGACTTTTGTCACGCCGAAGGATTCCCTCCAAATGCATCAAACAGGACATATCTGCCCCGGTGATCACCTGAACACCGTGTTCCTCATGGTCTTTGATACGGTCTTTGCCCATACCTACGGATACGGCCTCTTCAAGTACGGCAAATGTGCCACCAAAACCACAGCACTCATCTTTTCTGGTAAGTTCTATGAGCTCAATGCCTTTGACCATTTCCAGTAATTGCTTGGGTTTATTAAATTCAACACCCATTAGCTCTGAAGGTTTGGCTAAATTAAGACCCCTAAGTCCATGACAACTCGCATGAATGCCTACCTTAAAAGGAAAATCTGCTGTCAGTTCCTTTATTTTCAATACATCGGTAAGAAACTCACAAAGTTCATAGACCTTTGGTTCATTTTCTTCGCCCGAATAAATATGGTCTTTGGTATGTAGGGTACAGCTGCCCGAGGGGCAAACCACATAATCAAATTCGCTAAAGTTTTTTCGAAACAAAGCAGCGGGGCCCTCTCCATATTCCTGGTAACCCGAATTGGCCATGGGTTGGCCACAACAGGTTTGCTTAAGGGGATAATCCACGTCTACACCTGCGCTTTCTAGAAGCTCAAGGCTGGCAATGGCTACTTGAGGGTAAAATTGCTCTACGTAACAAGGTATAAATAATCCAACTTTCATCAATGCGGTTATTCTTGGATAATTAACAAAATACAAGGAGCCTTTATTGGCTCCATTTTCTAAATATAAGCATCTAAAGGTTTAGTCCCATTGGTTCAAGCCGAAATATGGCAGGGACATCCTATTAATTTTTTCAAACCAATGCTAAATTCTGCCTGTTGAAAGACAAGTCTTCAACGATATTGAGGCGAACCTAAACTTACATTTAACAATAAACTTACTTAGTAATCCTTCCACTTCCATCCTGCACTGTGCTGAAGAGAAGAAATTTTTCTTTCCTTTAGCCTGTTAAATACAGTGTCATTATAGGTCCATTTAGAATAGATTTCTATTTATTTATAGTTAATAACGAGATGATTACGCTTTTTTAACCAATTGTCTTGATATATAAATTCAACAAGGGAAATTATTTCCAACATTATTGGTACTCCTGACGTAATTATTTTAAATTACCTTATAAATATTCATGTGATATGAAAACGGAAGTTGAAGAAAAAAACGTATTGGTAAAAATGAGTTTAAAGCCCTCAACTATTGAAAGGGTTGAGAAACTAAGAAAAAATTCAGGAATTGATAACCGCAGTCAGTTGGTTTCCAATGCTATAGAGATAACTGAAGCCTTATCAGCTTATATTCATTCTGGGGCAAAGATTTATATTGAGAAAAAAGATGGAACAAAGGAATTGCTTAATATTGATGGAATCTAATTGTCATGGAGCCCAAAGATGAAAATATTGAGGATTGGGGTGGTGAGTCTACTTCTTTTGAGTCATCCAGTTCTATCCTTAAAACCACAAAAGAAATCGTAAATGAATACGATATTTTTAGATTGGCCAACTGGATATTGGCCATTTCTGCTTTGGTTTATATTTCTTTTGGGCTGATTAGAATTTATTATCCGGGCTACGAAGTAGTTGAAAATGGATCAAAGGTTTATAAAAACGAAGGAATTGTTGAAGTCTGGGAGTACACAAAAGTCTTTCTTAATTCCATTATTTCTTTAATTTTGGGCCTTTATTTCGGCGCCAAGGCTCAAGCCAGGAAAGCAAATAGCCAAGGCAATTAATAGTGGCGTTTAAGTAAAATTTGAGTATCCTTAAAATGTTATTCAGGAATACATTAAAATTACACGCACAAATAATTATAGAAAATACTCAACTTTTAATTCTCTAAAAGTATATAGGCATGCTGTAACTAGCTGTAAATGAAATTACTTTTTAAAAATTTCGACTTTCTCATTTTATATTTGTATTCACAACAGTTCAAACTAATCCAAATTTAGCATTCCCCTTTCTGTGAAATATCATACCAATGGGTGTAGTAAGGTTGGGTGAATACACACCAAAGAATTTGGCGCTATTATTTCCTTTTAGCTCCAACAATACCGACAAAATCTCTCAAGATAACTTCATTGCTTTATATTTTTCAATGGCTATGAATCCGCGTCAAATTAACTTTTGGCCACCATTGATTGGACACATACTTTCCTTTGCAGATTTCTTGTCGAAAATAAATCATAAACGATAAATACAGTCATGTATTTGTAACTATTTTTTTAATTATATATATTTAGTCCTGACTTTCTCAATTTCAATGCATTTAGGGTGATCAATCGTTTATGATTTATCCGAAGTAGGCAATAATTTTTAATAATTTGAGGGGTTTTGAATAATGGGTAGGTCAGGATAATTGTTTCCATATGTCAACATAAAACCCAAGCACATGAAAAAACCCAATCTAAATTTATTGTCAATTCAAATAGTCCTCATTTTTTCCTTCATGGCTTGTTCAGAACCTGCTTCCGAAGAAAACATATTGAATATTTCAATTGCACCTGACGATTATCCCACGCTATCTTTTCAGGATTTTACGGTACAGGAAATGATTCGGCTGGAAACAACTGAAGACAACCTTATGGGTATGGACCTGCGGGTAAAATTTTCTGAAAATCTCATAGCGGTAATGGATGAAAACAAAACGAATAAGCTTCACTTATTTGACCGGAAAGGAAATTATCTTAGTGCTATTGCCGAGGTAGGTGAAGGTCCTGGAACCATCCGATCTCTAAGGGACTTTGAGTTTGGCAAAGATGGGGAGATGTTGTTGCTTTCTCCTATTGCAGACAAAGCCAATGTATACAAAATTTCAAAGGATGGAAATTTAAGTGAAGCATTTGAATTGGCTTATAGTGCGAATTCTTTCATTAGATTAGAGGAGGGAGGTTTTCTATTTCAAGGAGGATATAATCTGCCATTTGTAACGCATAGGGTGATTCAAACAGATGCTGAAGGGAATATTCAGCACCGGTATTTGGAAAACGATTATGAGAATGTGATGCTGCCCATGATGGAACGTAATTTTTTCCCATCTGATAAGGGGGTTTTTATGCTGGAAATATTCAACCCAAATTTATACTTGTTTCAGACCGATAGTCTTACCCAAGTACTCCATGCCGACTTTGGTACCTATGATTTACCATCCAATTTTTGGGATGTGGATCTTATGGATAGTTTCGGGGAGATCAATAAAAATGGTTATGCCACTTTTAAGGGTGTTTTCCAACAAGGAAATTTGATGGTAATAGACATCGTAGCCCAAAAAGAAATGTCCATGTCCAAACACATTTTGTTCAAAAAGGACAAAGATATCTACAAGCTAAAAGCAGATAGGGACGATGATATGGTATTCTTTTACCCTATCGGTATTAATAAAGAAAAACAAGTGCTCTTTCTGACCTACCGGTCTATTTTAGAAAAGCATGTCCAGGAATTTCCTGAAACATTCTCATTAGAAGGTTTGCCGGAAGGAAATTTTGATTATCCCGTTATATTGCATGTAGCATTAAAAGAGCGTTTATGAAAAGGAGATTATACATTGCTTTTAGCGCCCTACTTTTAGTCGTTTCCTGTAAAGAGTCGGTTAAGACAGAATTTGTTTCAGCTCCAGCGGAGCTGACAATTGCAATGGAAGACATACAACCGGCTTATGATTTTAGAAAATCTGAGCTTATACCCCTGGAATCAAATGATTTGTCATTGGTAGGAGCCATTGACAAAATAATTGTGGAAAAGGATAAAATATTCCTACTTGACAAGGAGATTACAAAAAGTGTTTTTTGTTTTTCTACTTCCGGAAAATTCCTGTTTAAAATAAACAATATTGGTGAAGGGGAGGGAGAATTCTCCAAACCATTTGACTTAAACTTGTTCAATGAATCGCTTCAGATTTTGGATATAATCCAAAAGAAAATCCTTTTAATCGATTTGGAAGGCAACTTTACGCAAGAAAAACCAGTCCCGTTTGAGGATCAGGTGGTCAATTTTTTCCCAATCAATCAAGACCTTACAGCTTACCATATGGATGGCAGGTCTTTTGGGTCGGAAGAAACAAACTTTATCAGGGTTTCTGACAAAAGAGATGCTACCATTTCCATTCAGGGGGTGTCGGATATAGGAAGTACAGATGCCTATCAAGTCCCAATAGAATTTTCTCAACATGATGGCAATGTTAGGTTTCTCCATGCCTGGACGGACACCATTTACAAAATCTCAGAAAAAGGAATTGAGGCTGAATTTATCTTGAATTTTGGTGCAGACCGCATGGACAAAAAGGTCAAGAAACTTCCTCTAATGGACATGCGGAAGTACGTAATGGAGAATCCATATGTTTTTAATGCTGCAAATCTTGTTGAAAATGAGGAATACCTGAGCTTTCAATGGACCAGAAGTAAAGCCGGCTATGCCAATTCTGAAGATCAAACTTATGTCTCTTATTTTAAGAAAAGCACTGGGGCACTATTTCATTTTCCACTGGTAGAAAATTGGCAGGGAAATTTGAATTTGCAAGGTCCCCTCTATGGGTCTGGGGATTGGTTTTTTGGTTATATAAACTATGAAGACTGGAGCAAACTTTCAGAAGAGCATCGGGATGACCTTATAAAACAAAGTCCCAAGGTGAATACCGAATATTTGGATGCTGGAAATCCTATTATAGTCAAATACAGGATAAAGGGAGAGTAGAAAGAGCGTAAGTATCTCCTAATCTAGATCACAAGCTTATGATTTAAACTTGTGCCTATTTTGAGAAAAAGATTTTGGCTTAGCCTAAAAATTCAAAACCCCATGTTGAGACACCGGGTTTTGAACAAATGAAATTTTCGAGCTGATGCTGCCTTTTTTATGAATCCATCCTGACAGAGCTAAATTATCGGTTTCTTTAAGAATGATGGATCAGAAAAACGGCTGGAATTTTATGAAGGTCCGGATGTTTTTTGCGCCAGTCTACAACTTTTTTGGTTAGGATCATTTCATCAGCCCCCGTAATATTGCTTGCAATACATAGCAAGGTATTGCTACTTAGATTGGCCAATAAATCTTCGATCATCCGGTTGTTTCTGAAAGGCGTTTCCATAAACATTTGAGTGGTGTTTTCCCGGATCGATTTGGCTTCCAGCTCTTTGATTGCTTGTACCCTGTCTTTTCGGTCTATGGGCAAGTAGCCATTGAAAGTAAAGGACTGCCCATTAAAACCGGAGCCCATCAAAGCCATAAACATGGAGGAAGGTCCTGGTAGTGGAACTACTTTAATTCCTAATTTATGAGCCAATGCTACTGCGTTGGCGCCAGGGTCAGCTATTCCAGGGCAGCCTGCTTCAGATAGGATGCCCACATCGTGTCCCTTTAATAAAGGAGCAAGCAATTTTTTTAACTGTATTTCTGGCGTTTTCTTATCCAGTTTTTCCAGGTGCACCTCTTCTAGGTTGACCCCTAGTTTTAGGCTACTGATATACCTGCGAGCTGTCCTAAAATCTTCCACCAGGTAATGGGAGGTAGCTGCAATTACGTTTTTGACCACGGGTGCCATGATGTCCTGGCCTGTTTCAAGTACCAATACATTAGGTATCAGGTATAATATTCCCTTAGCTTTCATTATTTTTGGATTATGGAAAATGGAATGCCTTCTTTAGCAAAAGTACTTATTTTTATCGGACTGCTGTTACTGATCGCGGGATTGCTGCTCTGGTTCCTGCCTAAATTTCCAGGTTTTAAAGGTTTACCCGGAGATATGGTGTTTAAAAAAGAAAATTTTACCTTTTATTTTCCTTTGGGTACCAGCATACTCTTGAGCTTGTTGTTTACCCTACTGCTGTATTTATGGAGGAAATTTGGGGGTTAAGGTGTTTGGGAGGTTAGTGATAAAGCTATAAAGGATCGTTTTTATTGAAAGTGTTTATGGATAAATTTTACTCCTATTATCATTTTTCGCTAGCCAACTTGGGTATTGTTCAACCCCATCCGGGGTTGGCGTACATGGTGGTAGTTACGTGTCCGTGAGTAAAACTCACGGCTATTATTGTTCAGGCCCTTCAGGCCTGGGAATTGGTAAAACTATATTTTCTGCTTTCTGTTGAGGTTGATGCAACATAGGTATTTAAGGAGTAACCGAAAGAAGCCTGCAGGGCTTCACCAACAATAACCACGGGTGAGAACCCGTGGACAGGCCGGGTTAGTTTTTTTCTCAACCCCGTAGTGGGTTGAACATTACCACTAATGAATTTTTTCTGTAGTTTCAGGAATAGGCCAAACCTTTTTTTAATGAATAGTAATATTTAAATTATCTTGCTAATGTTCAACCCTATCCAGGGTTGGGATATAAGATTGGTTGTTACCTGTCTGTGAGTAAAACTCACGGTTATTGTTGTTCAGGCCCTTTATGCTTGGAAAAGGAAAAGCTTTATTTTCTACTTTCTGTTAAGCTTGATTGGAAATGGTAATTATTGAGTAACCCAAAGAAGCCTGAAGGGCTTCACCAACAATAACCACGGGTGAAAACCCGTGGACAGGATAAATCAGTTTTTTTTAGCAACCCCAGCGTGGGTTGAATATCTACTTTTTATGAAACATTTTGTATCTTTAAGTAGACCCAAAACCTTATTTTGATGAGCAGTTATAGGCAAATTCTTTACCATTCGGTAATTAGCACAAAGGATAAAAAACTAACCATATCAGACGACCATTGCGAAGCCCTCTATAAATATATATGGGGAGTTGTAAAGAATAATGACTGTACGCTTTATCAGATAAATGGGATAGGAAACCATATACACTTGTTGACTGATTTAAACCCCACAATATCCTTGTCAAATTTTATCAAAAGTGTTAAAGTTGCCAGCAGCATGTGGATGAAACAACAGAAAAACTTTCCATTATGGGAATCTTGGGGAAAAGGATATGGATCGTTCACTAGCTCTTTTGGAGAAAAGGACCAAATAATCTCCTACATCAAAAACCAAAAACGCCATCACCAAAAGGAGTCCTTCGTGGATGAATACAAGCGTTTGCTCAAAGAAAACGGAATTAAGTTTGATGAGCGATATCTTTTAGGGTAGTACGGTATTGTATTGTTCAACCCCATCCGGGGTTGCGTGTGAGCGTGAGTTGACGTGTCCGTGAGTAAAACCCACGGCTATTATTGTTCAGGCCCTTTAGGCCTGGGTCACGACAATGTTTTCCTTTCCACTTTCTGTCAGGTTGATGCGGTATTGGTAATTAAGGAGTAACCGAAAGAAGCCTGCAGGGCTTCACCAACAATAGCCACGGGTGAAACCCGTGGACAGGCCGGGTTAGTTTTTTTCTCAACCCCGTAGTGGGTTGAACATTACCACTAATGAATTTTTTCTGTAGTTTCAGGAATAGGCCAAACCTTATTTTAATGAATAGTAATATTTAAATTATCTTGCTAATGTTCAACCCTATCCAGGGTTGGGATATAAGATTGGTTGTTACCTGTCTGTGAGTAAAACTCACGGTTATTATTGTTCAGGCCCTTTATGCCTGGAAAAGGCAAAGCTTTATTTTCTACTTTCTGTTAAGCTTGATCTAAGGAAAGAAATATGAATGAATCGTAGGAAGCCTGAAGGGCTTCACCAACAATAACCACGGGTGAGAACCCGTGGACAGTCCGGATTAGTTTTTTTCTCAACCCCGTAGTGGGTTGAACATTACCACTAATGAATTTTTTCTGTAGTTTCAGGAATAGGCCAAACCTTATTTTAATGAATAGTAATATTTAAATTATCTTGCTAATGTTCAACCCTATCCAAGGTTGGGATATAAGATTGGTTGTTACCTGTCTGTGAGTAAAACTCACGGTTATTGTTGTTCAGGCCCTTTATGCTTGGAAAAGGCAAAGCTTTATTTTCTACTTTCTGTTAAGCTTGATCTAAGGAAAGAAATATGAATGAATCGTAGGAAGCCTGAAGGGCTTCACCAACAATAACCACGGGTGAAAACCCGTGGACAGGATAAATCAGTTTTTTTTAGCAACCCCAGCGTAGGTTGAATATCTACTTTTTATGAAACATTTTGTATCTTTAAGTAGACCCAAAACCTTATTTTGATGAGCAGTTATAGGCAAATTCTTTACCATTCGGTAATTAGCACAAAGGATAAAAAACTAACCATATCAGACGACCATTGCGAAGCCCTCTATAAATATATATGGGGAGTTGTAAAGAATAATGACTGTACGCTTTATCAGATAAATGGGATAGGAAACCATATACACTTGTTGACTGATTTAAACCCCACAATATCCTTGTCAAATTTTATCAAAAGTGTTAAAGTTGCCAGCAGCATGTGGATGAAACAACAGAAAAACTTTCCATTATGGGAATCTTGGGGAAAAGGATATGGATCGTTCACTTGCTCTTTTGGAGAAAAGGACCAAATAATCTCCTATATCAAAAACCAAAAACGCCATCACCAAAAGGAGTCCTTCCTGGATGAATACAAGCGTTTGCTCAAAGAAAACGGAATTAAGTTTGATGAGCGATATCTTTTAGGGTAGTACGGTATTGTATTGTTCAACCCCATCCGGGGTTGCGTGTGAGCGTGAGTTGACGTGTCCGTGAGTAAAACTCCATAGCCGTCAAGTTAACGGTTTAAATCATTGACAATGAGTTAATTAAATAAAAACGTAGATCCCCCTTGGGATCTTTGTTCCTTTTTTTCATATCAATTGGTATTTTTTTTATTAATTCAGAAAAATGCAATCCCCACTGACCCCTCTGTTTTTCCTAGTTAAATATACATATAATTTCCATCTAAAAGACCAAAAATCAAAGAAAATTACCAGTAAAATTTAGAGCTTTAGCGGAAAAATTTAATTTATCTTTCAACCCGGATATTATTGACTGTCTTGCCAAGGAAACAGGTTTTTCCAAAAGAAAATCCAAACTTAAGCCCCACCTGTTTTTCGAGAGCCTGATGTTTTCCCATCATTTAGGAAAATCTTTCAGCCTTATGGATGTGTGTTCGGATCTTATGGAGGAATACGAGCTGGGGATCACAAAACAGGCAATTGATGACAGGTTCAATGACCGAGCCGTACTTTTCTTCCGCCGGATACTAGACCGGCTACTTTCCGCCGAATTTAATACTTGTAAAGATTTTGGGGGGTTGCTTTCCCGTTTCAACAGGGTGAGGATAAAAGATTCAACGAAGTTTCCTCTTCCAAAAGCCTTTACCCATAAATACAAGGGACACGGGGGCGGTGGCAACGGGGGCAAGTCCGACAATTGCGAGTCCCTGATCAGCGTCCAGTACGAATATGACATGCTCAGCGGAGAAACAATGGATCTCAGGCTGACCGACGGGCTTAAAAACGACCTGTCGGGTTCCAGAGATTTTACTAATGACATCCGCGAGAACGACCTTTTCATCAGGGATCTTGGCTATTGTAGCCTCCCTTACCTAGAAAAAATTGCCGAGGGAGGGGCCTTTTTCCTCAACAGACTTCCCGCCAAGACTGTAGTATATACCGCCGAAGACGGGTGCGAACAAATGGATTTCAAGAATTTATATGCGATAATGAAAAAACGCAATTTATCACACATGGAACTGAACGTGTTGGTGGGTAAAAAAGCCAAACTTCCCTGCCGGCTTGTCATCATGCCTGTCGATAATGCAACCTATGAAAAGAGGATAAGAAAGGCAACAGAAAAGGGTAAGCACTACAAGTACAAGGTGTCCCAAGAGTACAGGGCAAAGAGTAGGCTCAATTTCTTCATCACCAATGTGGACAAAAAGGACCTGGATACAGAAAAAGTACGGGAAGTTTATACACTAAGATGGCAGCTGGAACTCCTCTTCAAGGTCTGGAAATCTCAGGCGAAAATAGACCAGATCAAGGAAATGAAAATAGAACGTTTTGAGTGTCAATTGTATAGCAAACTGATCTGGCTGCTCCTAAACTGGAGGATCTTTAAATGGATGGGAAATGAGATCTACAAAAGGGAAAGAATACTCTGCAGTGTCTGGAAGTTTTACAAATATGCAACCCGGATTGCTCAAAGACTCAGAATGGCACTGAAAGATCCCGTTCAGATGGAAAAAATCCTTATTAGGGTGTTGAAAATAGCCCCCATGGAATTTATTCTTGAAAAGAAAAAAGATAACCTATCTCAAAATCAAACGTTTATACACTTAGCCTGACGGCTATGGAGTAAAACTCACGGTTATTATTGTTCAGGCCCTTCAGGCCTGGGTCACGACAATGTTTTCTTTCCCCTTTGTTTCAAGGTTGATGCGGTATTGGTAATTAAGGAGTAACCGAAAGAAGCCTGAAGGGCTTCACCAACAATAGCCACGGGTGAAACCCGTGGACAGGGAGGATTAGTTTTTTTCTCAACCCCGTAGCGGGTTGAACATTACCACTAATGAATTTTTTCTGTAGTTTCAGGAATAGGCCAAACCTTATTTAAATGCATAGAAATAGTTAAATTATCTTGCTAATGTTCAACCTTATCCAGGGTTGGGATATAAGATTGGTTGTTACCTGTCTGTGAGTAAAACTCACGGTTATTGTTGTTCAGGCCCTTTATGCTTGGAAAAGGCAAAGCTTTATTTTCTACTTTCTGTTAAGCTTGATCTAAGGAAAGAAATATGAATGAATCGTAGGAAGCCTGAAGGGCTTCACCAACAATAACCACGGGTGAAAACCCGTGGACAGGATAAATCAGTTTTTTTTAGCAACCCCAGCGTAGGTTGAATATCTACTTTTTATGAAACATTTTGTATCTTTAAGTAGAGCCAAAACCTTATTTTGATGAGCAGTTATAGGCAAATTCTTTACCATTCGGTAATTAGCACAAAGGATAAAAAACTAACCATATCAGACGACCATTGCGAAGCCCTCTATAAATATATTTGGGGAGTTGTAAAGAATAATGACTGTACGCTTTATCAGATAAATGGGATAGGAAACCATATACACTTGTTGACTGATTTAAACCCCACATTATCCTTGTCAAATTTTATCAAAAGTGTTAAAGTTGCCAGCAGCATGTGGATGAAACAACAGAAAAACTTTCCATTATGGGAATCTTGGGGAAAAGGATATGGATCGTTCACTTGCTCTTTTGGAGAAAAGGACCAAATAATCTCCTACATCAAAAACCAAAAACGCCATCACCAAAAGGAGTCCTTCGTGGATGAATACAAGCGTTTGCTCAAAGAAAACGGAATTAAGTTTGATGAGCGATATCTTTTCGAATAGAATGCTGATGTTCAACCCCATCCGGGGTTGAGACTCTAGAGGAAGGTTACCTGTCCGTGGGTTTCCACCCTCGGCTATTATTGTTCAGGCCCTTCAGGCCTGGATCACGACAATGTTTTCTTTCCCCTTTGTTTCAAGGTTGATGCGGTATTGGTAATTAAGGAGTAACCGAAAGAAGCCTGAAGGGCTTCACCAACAATAGCCACGGGTGAAACCCGTGGACAGGGAGGATTAGTTTTTTTCTCAACCCCGTAGCGGGTTGAACATTACCGCTAAGTAAATTTTTTGTAGTTTCAGGTATAGGCCAAACTTTATTTTAATGAATAGTAATAGTAAATTTTCCCTGTTGATGTTCAACCCCGTCCGGGATTGAGGTATATGGTGGTAGTTACCTGTCCGTTAGTAAAACTCACGGTTATTGTTGTTCAGGCCTTTAGGCCTGGGAAAGGGTAAAGCTATATTTCCTGCTTTCTGTTAAGTTTGATTCTGCAAAGGTAATTAAGGAGTAACACAAAGAAGCCTGAAGGGCTTCACCAACAATAACCACGGGTGAAAACCCGTGGACAGGACGGATCATCTTTATTCTCAACCCAAATGGGTTGAACAAAAAAAGGGAGCCAATACCTAGGTTGAAAAATCAGTGTACAAGCTCCCTAATAATTAATTTTAGGGACAATTATTCTATGAGAATTGAAGTGTACTGTATCAGGTTCCTAGAAAAGTTTTTAGGGTAGCGATCACCGATTCGGGCTGCTCGGCATGTAGCCAATGGCCGGTGTTTTTGATGTGAATGATGTGATTGTCAGGAAAAAGCGCTGCTATTTCTTCCTTGTCACTGCTTTTGATATAGTCTGAGTTGGCTCCTCCCATAAAAAGTGCAGGACCGGAAAAAGGCTTGTCAGAAGTTATTTTCTCACCAACATTTTCGATTTGCTTGGTAATGACTGGTAGGTTGACTTTCCAGGCAAAAGCACCTTCTTTTCTGGTCAGGTTTTTCAGTAGAAATTGGCGAATACCCCGCTCAGGAATATATTCAGCCAGTTTTTCTTCGGCCTCTTTTCGGGAGGAGAGGGATTTTATATCCACTGCATTAAGTGCTTCCAATATGGTCTGGTGGTGCACAGGATAAGGGCGGGGAGCAATATCTGCCACCACAAGTTTGTCCACCATTTCAGGATAAGTCAGGGCAAACTTCATTACCGTTTTACCTCCCATAGAATGCCCTAGAAAACTGGCTTTTTGCAAACCTTCTGCTTCCATGAATTCCTTCAAGTCTTCTGCCATGGCTTTGTAATTCCAGGTGTCACTGTGTGGGGAATCGCCATGGTTGCGCTGGTCCAATAGGTAGAGGGTAAAATTTTCCTCCAGTCCTTTGGCGATACTCATCCAGTTGTCTGCAGAACCAAAAAGGCCGTGTAGGATCACCAAAGGTTTTCCTGTACCGGTTTTTCTAAAGTTTAATTTCATGTTGGTTTGGTTTTATTCTTCCAATTGTCTGCGGTACATTTGTATGGTGTTTTCAAGACCATAATACAGGGCATCACAAATAAGGGCATGTCCTATGGATACCTCATCGAGGTAGGGGATTTGCTCTTTTAAAAATTTCAAATTGTGTAAATCCAGGTCATGGCCGGCATTCAAACCCAAGCCTAGTTCTCTGGCAATGACCGCTACCTCTAAATAAGGGGCGACGGCCTTTATTTTGTCCTTGTGATAAGTACTGGCATAAGGTTCGGTATACAGCTCCACCCTGTCAGTTCCTGTTTCTTTAGCAGGTTCAAAGTATTTGGTTTCCGGATTGATGAAAATAGAAGTCCTTACCCCATAGCTGTGAAGTTCTGAAATAAGGTCTTTGAGCATGTCCTTGTGCTTGATGGTGTCCCAACCGGTGTTGGAAGTAATGGCCTCCGGGGGATCCGGTACGAGTGTGGCCTGAGCTGGTTTGGCCAGTCGGATGATCTCCATGTACCTTTTGTCAGGATAGCCTTCAATATTAAATTCTGTAGTGACTTGATCTTTTAGTGCAAATACATCGTTATACCTGATATGCCTTTCGTCAGGTCTTGGGTGTACCGTTATTCCCTGGGCACCAAATCGCTCTGCATCCAATGCTACCTGGACCAGATCGGGATTATTATGGCCGCGGGCATTTCTTAGGGTGGCAATTTTATTTATGTTTACACTTAATTTCGTCATGTTCTAAATATCAGCTAATTTTGCGCTAAATTAAATATATTGCGTGAACATCGAAAATACCGATGAGAATAAGACGTTTTTAATTTTTATGTCCGTTAAAAGGATAGGATCAGTTTTAAACTAAACAAGTCAAATAAACATAAGTCATGAGCTTAAAAACCAACATAGAGAAAGAAATCAAACAAGCAATGCTGGCCAAAGACAAAGACAGGTTGCGTGGATTGCGCGCTATCAAGTCTATGATCATGCTTGAAGAAACCAAAGGTGGAAATGAAAATGGCCTTTCTGATGCTGAAGAATTACAAATTTTAATCAAAGCAGCCAAACAAAGGAAAGACTCCATAGAAATTTTTGAAAAACAAAATAGGAAGGACCTTGCTCAGTTGGAGGCTACCGAGCTGGAAGTGATCAATGAATTTCTTCCCAAGCAGCTTAGTGATGAAGAATTGACGGCTGAGCTAGAAGCCATCATTAGCCAAACAGGGGCATCAAGTCCTAAAGACATGGGAAAAGTAATGGGTATGGCGACGAAAAAACTGGCAGGAATTGCGGATGGAAAAGCCATTTCTCAAAAGGTAAAAGCCTTATTAAACCCGTAAAAATATTTTGAGTACGATAGACATAATCATATTGGGCATGCTGGCTGTTGGGGCCTTTAGTGGCTACCGGCAGGGGCTCTTTATTGGGATTTTGTCTATCCTTGCTTTTTTTATTGGCATTGTTCTGGCTTTTCGTTTTATGAATTGGGGAGCAGAACTCCTTACCGATAAAGTAGAAAGCCTGACCTTTATGTTGCCGTTTGTGGCTTTCGTATTGATTTTCCTGGCCGTAACGATTACCATCAGAATATTGGCATTTGTTGTCAAAAAAGCACTAGACCTGACCATATTGGGCACATTTGACAGCTTTGCAGGAGCAATTTTGGGGATCTTTAAATGGAGCATTATGATCAGCCTTTTGATTTGGGTGGCCAACTCTTTTGAGTTTCAGGTGCCGCCCGAAATGAAAAAAAATGCGGTGATCTATCCGATTATTGTGCCTGTGGCGCCAACGATGGTCTCCGTTTTGGATGATTATACGCCTATTATAGATACGGCGATAGCCACAATCAAAGAACTCGTAAATAGCTCTTCCAGTGATCTTGTTAATTGATAACTTTGATTCCTTTTCCCATATCCTGGCAGATTATTTCAGGAGAACAGGCGAACAGGTTACTGTTTTGCGGAACAATGTAAGCCTGGAAGAGATAAATCGACATCATTTTTCAGCCTTGGTTATTTCCCCAGGACCAGAAACCCCTGAGAAAGCAGGCAATCTAATGGAAATCCTCGCCCATTATTATGACAAAGTACCTGTATTGGGGATTTGTCTTGGGCATCAGGCAATAGGCACTTTTTTCGGTGCCCAGTTGGTTAGAAGCTCTTGGCCTATGCATGGTAAAATTTCTACTGTTTTCCGAAAAAAGCAGCATGAAGTGTTAAAGGATTTGCCTGAGCAATTTAATGTCACGCGTTATCATTCGCTGGAATTAGAAAGTCTTCCGGATTGTTTATCGCTTATTCTCGAAGGAGAAAAAGGAGAAATTATGATGCTCTCTCATAGGGATTTACCTATTTTAGGGTTTCAGTTTCATCCGGAAGCGCACCTTACAGAATATGGAGAGCAGCTTATACAAAACTGGGTAAATCTAATAAACGAGTTAAAAATACCTCAAATTCAATATTAATACTTTTGAAGCCATCTTTTTTATATGCCCATTAGGGTAATTGGGGAGCCAAAAATGGCAAGAAATTTAGGTAATTGAACCAAGGAAGGCTAGAACTCGTTTTATTTTTCGAATCCTTTTAATACCTTTAGCTACATGCGGGCAATAGAATTTATAAACAACCTTATTCCCCCCCTAAAATTTACGGACAAAGTAAAGTTAGGGCTTTCCTGGATGGAAGAGATCAGGACGGACATATTACCTGTGGTAGACAAAGGTGCATTTAAGGGTTTTGTCACAGATGAAATCATTTATGAACTCAATGATCCGGAGCTTACCATAGAATTTATAGATTTGGTGGGAAGTGCTTGTATCGTGCAAGAGGACCGGCATATTTATGAAGTCTTAAGAGTATCTTCAGAAAACCAAGTCAGCATGGTTGCCGTTTTGGACAAGGAGCTAAAGTACCTGGGTGTTGTCACACAGGAAGGGGCTATTTCTGCCTTTACTGAAAGCATTTCGATCCAGTCACAAGGGGGTGTGCTGATTTTATCTATGTTTATGACAGATTATAGCTTGTATGATATTGCAAGGGTAGTAGAGTCCGAAAATGCAAAAATTCTTAGCAGCTTTATTTCCGATGACCCGCTTGATGACAGTAAAATCAAAGTAACACTAAAAATTGATCAAGTAGAACTTCGACATATCAAAGCTACGTTGGAACGTTTCGGGTACAGGATTATCGACCAATACCAAGAGGAAGACGGTATCAGTAGCGATCAGGATCGACTAGGTAACTTGATGCGATTTTTAGATATCTGATCCTACATGAACATATTACTTCACGGTATCAATATATCCTCTCAGTTTCAAACCTGTATTCACCAATTGATTCAAGCATTTGAAAAAAGCGGATCAAAGGTACAGTTAACAAAAAATCTATTTAATTCTATCCGAAAGAAAGGAGGCCTCAGCCCAAGGGTAACAATGCTTGGTGCAAAGGAAGAACTAGCGGATATAGATGTGGTCATTTCCATTGGAGGAGATGGTACTCTTTTGGATACCATTTCGCTTATTGGGGCTTACGAAACACCTGTATTGGGAATAAATACGGGCAGAATGGGCTTTCTGGCAACTATTGCCAAGGAAGACATAGATGCTGCAGTTAAAGACCTTTTGGAAAACCGCTATTCATTGGAAGACAGAAGCTTGGTAAAACTCGAGTCTAGTGTCCCGCTATTTAAAGGTTTGAATTTTGGCCTGAATGAGTTCACCATTCACAAAAGAGACACCTCCTCGATGATCACGGTGCATACCTATATAGACGGAGATTACCTCAACAGTTACTGGGCAGATGGGCTCATCGTGTCCACACCTACAGGGTCCACAGGCTACTCGTTGAGTTGTGGAGGCCCATTGATATCACCCCTTGCCAAAAACTTTGTGATTACCCCTGTAAGTCCACATAACCTGAATGTAAGGCCGATTGTGGTTTCTGACGATAGCGAAATCTCCTTCAAAATAGAAGGAAGGAGTGAAAAATTCCTTGTATCTTTAGACTCCAGATCTGCGCCTATAGATGCGTCAGTGGAACTTAAAATCAAAAAAGAGACATTTGTAGCGAAGCTTGTTAAGTTTCACAATTACAGCTTCTTTGACACCCTGAGACAAAAATTGAATTGGGGATATGACATGAGAAACTAGTTTTAACAATATTTAACCCACACTATACTTAGTAGGGTTTTTTATTCGTTGGGTAGTTTATAAATTGCAACGACTTGAATAAATCCAGGTTTTACACATTAGCACTATCAGTTGTCTTGGTCCTTCTTAGTTTGGGATTCGTCCAAACGGCGAAGGCCCAACAGCATGAGATAGGATTAGGATTAGGAGCGGGATCCTATACCGGAGACATTCTTCGGAGCATAGACCCGAACCAACTTGGTATTCAGGGAACGTTATTTGGCAGACGAAATTTTGACAATGCTTGGAGCTTAAGAGCAGGGATTACCGTGTCCCGTTTGAATGGGGCAGATAGCATAAGCCCTATAGATCAGGTGGCGATGACCAGAAATGCCTTTTTTAAAGGTACAATGGCCGAGGTGTCGGCAACGATGGAATTCCATTTTCTCGATTATATGAGCCATAAGTCTACCACCAGGTATTCTCCTTTTGGCTTTTTTGGTCTTGGATATGGGATGTTTTTCGGTCAGGGACAAACGTATGAGGCAGATCCCCAGCCGGGCGACTATACCGTAGGCACTGTAATTGTCCCCTTTGGGGCAGGCATAAAGTACAAGCTTAAGGATCGTATTTTGATTTCTCTTGAAGGAGGAGCAAAAGCTACCTTTACTGATAATCTAGATAAAATCGGTAATGAGTCAATTTATTTACCCCGGTACAGAACTGACCCTGGCACAGGAAATCAGGTGTTAGACCCCACAAGCATTAATTATGGCAATCCATCTGACCGTGATTGGTATTACTTTTTAGGTTTTACCATCAGCTATTCCTTCCATCAGGTCAAGTGCTACTAGTACAATAATTGACCACAGGATAGATTTTTTAAAAAAGAAGTGTCATTTTTGTAAATCAATTAAACCAACAGAGAATATTGGAATGAAGGAAGTGATTGACAAGGGCAATATTCCCCGACATATTGCAATTATAATGGATGGCAATGGGCGTTGGGCTCAAAAGAAAGGAGCCATGCGAATATTTGGCCATAGAAATGCTATGACTGCAGTAAGGGATGCCATTGAAGGATCAGCAGAATTGGGTGTAGATTACATTACCTTGTATGCCTTTTCTACAGAAAACTGGTCCAGACCCAAAGAAGAGGTAGACGCCTTAATGGGAATATTGGTGGAGGCAATTACTGATGAGGTACCTACCATGATGAAAAATAACATCAGATTGGAAACAATTGGTGATATTGATAGCCTTCCAGATGCGTGCATAAAGCACCTGAAAATGGGAAAAGCCAAAACAAAAAACAATACCGGCATGACTGTAGTGCTGGCATTGAGTTATAGCGGTCGTTGGGAAATAGCCAAGGCTGTTCAGGAAATTGTCAAAAAAGTAGTTAGCGGTGAGTTATCAGCGGAGGCTATCAATCAAGAAATGATTGGAGCCCATTTGAACACTGCCAGTATACCAGATCCGGAACTGTTGATAAGAACCAGTGGTGAAATTAGGATCAGCAACTTTATGTTATGGCAATTGGCCTATACAGAGTTATATTTTACAGAAGTGCTTTGGCCGGATTTTCGGAAAAAGGACTTACATGAAGCCATACTTGCCTTTCAAAAAAGAGAAAGAAGGTTTGGAAAAACGGGAGCTCAGACAAAGACCTCTAATTGACAATACTTGTTCTGAAAGAAGTTAGTTTCAGAATTATTGCTGCCTTGGAATAACTAAAACCGGGGTTAAATTTTATAGTTTGAAATGAGAAAGAATTTATTAATTATTTACTTGCTGCTATTGACCGGAGTGGCAGAGGCCCAAATCAGATTGGGACAAAGCCGGTATTCCAATCAGGAGCCGGTAAATATTATAGACCTTAGTTATGCCAGCCCTAAGAAGTATCGGATAGCTGAGATAGAGGCAGTAGGCTTAAGTACACTTGATGAAACAGCCATTATTTCACTGGCAGGCCTTCGGGTAGATGATCAAATCAGTGTTCCTGGAGATGCTATTTCCGGTGCGCTTAAAAAGCTTTGGGCCCAAGGGATCATTGGTGATGTAAAAATCCTGGTGACCAAAATAGAAGGAGATGACATTTATCTTTTGTTGGACCTTACAGAGAGACCTCGGTTTAGCCGGTTTGACTTTACTGGGATTAACAAAACCCAAGAGGGAGAACTAAAGGACAAGGTTAATATCACCGGACGTGTGGTTAGAGACGATGTACTCAACACTGCTCAACGAAATATCAAGGATTATTTTGTAGGAAAAGGCTTTCTGAATACTGAAGTAAAAGTGGTCCAGGAAAGAGATACCACCCTTCCGAATAGTGTGAAACTCCGTTTTGACGTAGAGAAGAAGAGCAAGGTCCGTATCAATGAAATAAGCTTTGAAGGCAATGAAAATATTGCAGACAATCGTTTAAAGAAAAAAATGAAAGGCACTCATGAGCATGCTCGGGTGTATTTTTTCAAAGATGTTTTGTCTCGTTTGCTGAATGCCAATCCTAAAAATATAGGCACGGCAGTGGCCAAGAGAAATCCTGTGACGGATGAAGATGTTAAGGCCTATATCAATAAGAATTTTAAGCTCAACTTCTTTAATGGGTCTAAATTTGTCAAAAGCGACTACCGTGATGACAAAAATGCACTTGTGGCATTTTATAACAATCGAGGGTACAGGGATGCCGAGATTTTATCAGATAGCATTTTCAAGTTTGATGACAGCCGGATCAATATTGACATAGAAATAGAAGAAGGTAGGCAATATTATTACCGCAACATTACTTTTTCAGGAAACTATATCCATACCACCGAAGAGCTTCAAGCCAAGTTGGGGATTTTTGATGGCGACATTTATAATAAGGAAAAGCTGGACAAAAGGTTGAATTATGACCCGCAAAAGGGAGATGATGTCAGTTCTTTGTACCAAGACAACGGCTATCTGTTTTTTAACATAGACCCAGTGGAGGTTAATATACAGGCCGATTCCATAGACATAGAATTGCGGATATTTGAAGGACCACAGGTAACGGTAAATAGTGTATCCATAGAAGGGAATGAGCGTACAAGTGATCATGTGGTCATGCGGGAAATTCGTATTCTCCCTGGACAAAAGTTTGATAGAAGTGCACTGGTAAGAACGATTCGTGAACTTTCCCAGATCGGTTATTTCAATCCTGAGAATATAGAACCCGATATGCGTCCCAACTTTGAGGATGCTACTGTAGACATTACTTTCCAACTAGAGGAGCGGCCCAATGATCAGATCGAACTTTCCGGCGGTTGGGGTGGACTATTTGGTTTTGTAGGTACTGTAGGACTTACTTTCAATAACTTCTCCATAAAAAATATCAAGGACTTCTCTAAGTGGAGACCGCTTCCTGTTGGTGATGGCCAGAAACTTTCATTAAGGGTTCAAGCCAATGGTAAAAGTTTCCAGAACTATAGTTTGTCATTTACTGAACCATGGTTTGGCGGTAAGAAACCTAATGCCCTTAGCGTTAGTTTCAATCATTCCATTCAAAGGCAAATTGACTTCTATAGTCAAACCAACTTTGGCCAAGAGCTAGGTTCCTTTAAGATTACAGGAGCTTCTATAGGTCTTGCCAAAAGGGTAACCTGGCCGGATGATTATTTCCAGATCAGCAACAGCTTGCAATTCCAAAATTATAATTTCGACGAATATGGAAATTATTTTGGTTTGAGTTTCAATACGGGTAATGCAAAAAGTATTGCTTTGAACACAACCATTTCAAGAAATAATATTGACAACCCTATCTATCCAAGGTTTGGGTCCAATATAACTTTGAGTGCTTCACTTACTCCGCCTTATGCTGCTATGAACAATAGTCTGACAAGTGAATCATCTGATCAGGAAAAATACCAATTTTTGGAATACCACAAATGGATGTTTGATGGGTCTTTTTACACACCGGTATTGGGATCTACCAAGCTTGTGTTAAGTGCACGTACGCACCTTGGTTTCTTAGGGTCTTATGGTACCAAAACAGGCATTATTCCTCTTGAACGCTTTGTATTGGGTGGAGATGGTATGAACATGATGAACTTTTCATTGGGGCAGGAAATTATTGGTCTTAGAGGTTATGAAAACCAATCCATCACACCAGGTAAAGAGTATAGAAATCAGCCCAACGCCCCGGTACCTTATGGTGGGGTAGTGTACAACAAACATGTGATGGAACTTCGTTTCCTTGTTTCTCCTAATCCCTCAGCGACCATATTCTTACTTGGTTTTGCAGAGGCTGGAAATAACTGGGGAAATTATCAAGACTATAACCCGTATGACTTAAAGAAATCGGCTGGTTTTGGTGCGAGAATATTTATGCCAGCATTTGGCCTGCTAGGCATTGACTGGGGTTACGGATTTGACGGTGTAGCTACATCAGGCGATCCAAATCCGGGACCAAGCGGAGGAATGTTCCACTTTACTATTGGTCAACAATTCAGATAATTATGGAAAAGTCCCTGAAATTGTTATTTTTGCTTACGTTTTTGCCCATTGTGCTTATGGGACAGAAATTAGGCTATGTTGATACAGAATATATTCTCAACAAACATCCGGATTACAAAAAGATTCAGGGGGAAATGGAAGCCTTAAGTACAGAGTGGAAAAAAGAGGCACAAAATTTGGAGGAAGGAATACAACAAATGTACAGTGACCTCCAGGGAGAGCAGGTTTTGCTTACTGAAGAGATGTATCAGGAAAGACTGGCACTAATAAGAGAGAAACAAAAAGAGGCCAGAGCTTTCAATAATCGGATATTTGGTGACAATGGGCAACTGTATCAGAAACAAGCAGAATTGCTACAGCCATTGCAATCAACCATCTATGACGCGATTGATAGGGTCTCCAAACGCAATGGTATTGCCATTTTATTTGATAAGGCATCAAGTCCAACGTCTATAATTTATACAGACCCAAGACATGATTACTCAGATTTTATTATAGAAGAATTAGGATTAGAAGAAAACAATTAAAAATTAACCAAGTTTAACAATTATGAAAGCAAGAATTTTCCTATCAGCAATTGCCCTCTTTTGCTTTGGATTTGTAGCAAATGCACAAGACGTCAAGATCGGGTATACCAATGTGGAATATATCATGAGCCTGATGCCAGAGATGGAGCAAATAGACGCTGATATCAAAGATTATAGCAACCAGTTAGGTCAACAAATCCAAACCAAGGGAGCAGATTTTCAAAAGCAAGCAGCAGCATTTCAACAAGCTGCGCCTAATATGACTGAGGACGCAAGAAATTCTAAGGAACAAGAATTGCGAGGTTTACAGGCAGAGATTCAAAAATTTGAACAAGATGCGCAGTCTTCTTACCAAAGAAAACTTCAGGAGCTATTGGAGCCTGTACAAACGAAAGTGTACAATGCGATCAATGCAGTAGCTGCGGAAAATAACTATACGCATATCTTATCTGAATCTGCTGGCCAGGCACCAGTGCTTTTGTATACAAAAGACAACGATCCTTTTACAGATCTTGTATTGGCAAAATTAGGTGTTGAAGCACCAGCTACTCCTCCAGCAGGACCAGGCGCTAATTAATTGCCTATTTTAAAATATTTTATGCCCGGTTGCTTAAAGTGACCGGGCTTTTTTTATTTTTGGACTCACTAAATATAAACCCTTATGTATTGGAAACTTTTGATTGTCTGTTTTTTTGCCTGCTCTCCCTTAATGGCTCAGGAAGAAGCCTCATTTGATTTAGAAGCTGCGGAGGTAATGCTGGATGGAGAAGTAAATGGTTACCGTTCTTTTAAATATGCCATTAAAAACAATGGGCCAGAGGCGGCTCCTGCTGGAAGCTATAGTGTGTTTTTAAAAGTAAATGGCAGGATGACTAGCTTTGACACTCAAACTTCTACTATAAAAGCCGATCAAACGCTGGTGTATACCTCAGGAGAAAAATTTCGTGCCAACCAACCTGGTAAAAAATTAAAATACCGCTTGATCATTGCCACCAAGGATAGCAATAAGGACAACAATAAGCTTAAAGGAGAGATCGTACTTTAGTTACTACAATCCCCATTCATGAAATCGCTAAATTTTGGATTGTACTCATTTTTGGATATGTCCGGGTTATAGGGTGGATTAGTATTAAATAATTTGTTTAAAGCACATAGGTCTACTAATTTTTCATTGTACCGAATAATAAATGTGTCTTCCACAGCAGATAAATTGTCCAAACCCTTTAGGGTTTTAAGGTTGGGGTTAAAATCTATTAATACCCTTCCCTTGATGGACTCTAAGCTTTCCAAACCTTCCAGGTTGTCTAATTTTAATAGCTTCCTAATGGAAAGGTGTCCCTGCAATTCTTCTTTTACTGGAAGGTCTTTTAAGCTTTCTAAACCGCTGATTTCATTTAAGATTAATGAACCTGTGATTTTAAAATCTTTGGGAAATTTGTTTGTGAAATTATCTATTTCTATAAAAGAAAGGTTTAGGGTATTGATTTCTTTTAATTGGCTAAAAATTTCCCAAAAGGGTTCCAACTTTGGGTTTCTACTTGCACTAAATGAATTTAAAGCGGTTAACTGTTCCAAATCCCCAATAGACCGCAGGTTTAGATTATTCTCAATGCTAATCGCCGCACAATTTCGTAGATTATTCAATCCTTCTAAACTAGTTAGATTGTTATTTCCTCCGATTCCTAACGATTTTGTGATATAGACAAGATTTTCTAGACCTTTAAGATTAGTTATTTTCGAATTTGAAGAAATAAAAGCCTGGTTATGAATTTCCCTGAGATTTGATAATCCTTCTAAAGATTCAAGGATAGGGTTATCGACAATATGTAGAAACTGCACAATGCTAAGGCTGTGTAAACCTTTGATACTAGTTAGGTGAGGGTTCTGCGAAATAAAGAGATTTTCAACTTCCTGAATGGATTGAAGCGGAGATAAATCCAGTTCTTCTTCACTGTGCATTATCCTCACCGTACCTATTATATTTGAATAGCAGCGCGCGCCAAAATCATCAATGCTTTTCTGATTTGGCATATGAATATCTCCCTCAAATGTCCCACCCACAAAAGCCATTTCTTTCCTAAAAATAATTTCTTCTGCATTTAAACCAAAGTCTTCTGGTGTATAGCATCTTGTCGATAAAGCTATTGCAGTAATAAGGTTCTCTTGGGTTTCTAGTGTTTCAAATTGGAAGGGGACTGGTTTTGGTATTCTGTTTGAAAATGGAGCGTCTTTTAGAGGTGTAGCATAAGTCACCTCACCATTTTCATCCATAAGTAATAATTTTCCAAGCTTGTAATTCCCTACAGGTAGGTTGTTAACTGCTAAGTGAATGGTATATTCCTCTAGAGAAAAATCCTGAAACTTTTTGGGATACCCTTCAATTGTTCCATTGTCATTTTCAATCGAGACCCAAATTGATTCAATTTCGTTTATTCCACCTGCGGAAAGGCTGGATTTAGTGCATCCTTCAAGGTCAATGGCCAAAGTGATAGCTGCAATTGGATTGATATTAGGTAAAGGGTCTTTTTTGCAAGAAACGCCGAAAAAAAGCATTAATACCCCAGCTAATAGGGTGGAGAAACGGAAATTGTCCATGGATTAAATAGAATTTTAAAAAATGAAGCACCTGAATTTTTGACTAAGTAAAAGTTAATTAAAATTAACGAACAATTTAGATAAGTTATTATCGATTAAAATGTTTCAATAGAACGAGATAACAAATTTGTATTAGGCTCACTAAGTGTTTTTGGGCGATAACAATCCAAGGGTCAATCCGGGAAAAGGCTTTTGTCCATATTGGGAACAATTCGGAGCGCATTTTTATAATAGACCTTCTTGAGTACTTCATCCGGTAGCCCTAAGCCATACATGCGCCAATAGGCATGGTATTTCTTGTAGTAAGGGAAATATTCATCTTCGGTTTCCAAGACCCTAAAATAGGTGTAAAACTCCTCCTGATTGTAAGCATCCTTCCCAAAGAGGATTCTGTCCTGGTAATCGATAAAAAACTTTTTTGCTGCCCTTGGCTGGCGACCAAATTCAGCTATAACAGCTGCTATCCCAAAGTTTACATTTGGATACTCATCCAGGTGCTTTGCGGCCTTTGCCAGGTCATTGGCCATCCAACCCATGTGGGCATTGATAAAAGTGGTATTGCTATGCTTTTTAAAGATGGCATGCTGTTCTGCAATGATCTGCTCGAATGGCGCTGGATTATCAGCAGCTCTTTTCCTGTTGGGACGTAATTTTAGTTCCAGCCAGCGTTCGTTGTTGCCATCCATGGGTTCCCAAAAAGGAGCAGGATCGGCAGCGTGGATCAACACAGGAATACCCAGTTCACCACATTTGGACCAAATGGCATCCAGATCAGGATGGTTGATAGGTACTCTTTTTCCATTGACATCTTTTACATTTAGGCCCAGGCTCTTGTAGATTTTCAAACCATTGGCACCATTTTTCACATCTGCTTCCAGTTCAGCAACAGCCTTTTCATTCCATTCTTTGTTTCCGAAGCCGTTGAATGATAAATTGGTGAAAACAATAAACCTTCCTGGTGCCTGACCATTGAATTGTCGGATCATGTCTTTCATGTATTCCTGAGCGCCATTGGCATCACTGTTTCTGGAAAACCGCTTACCGCTTAAGTTTACCATGGTGGCCATGTTCATTTCATCCATTTCCTTGATTAATTTAGCTACCAGCTCTTCGTTCACATTGGATTGGTGACTGTGAATGTCTACAAATGGGTATTTTGCTCTTGTGACGGGGTTTTCCGGGACCACAAGGGTAGATTGGGGATTGTAGGATTCAAAATCCATTTCCTGTGAAAACAAGGGGCTATTGAATGAGCCAACCAAAAAAAGAATTAAAGAAAATGGAATAAGGATGTTGAAACGATTTTTCATGGGCTTTGGAAAGTATGAATTAGAGCACTTAATTTAAAACTTAATTCACAATCTTCAAGCTGGATGCCAGTACTTTTTAAATAGAAACCACCATTTGATTGGCTTAATGCCTGGTAAATATCCCATCTGTTCCTGCCAAATAATCCCCAGGCTGATTGCATGCTACGTTAATTATGGCTTGTTCTTCGGTTGCCATTCTTGGTAGTAGATGCATGTTGATTACTGAATTGTAGAAATATAAATTTATAATTGTAGCGAATAGTAACTTAGTGTCGTACTGGTTACAAACCAATTTTCTATATATTTATTCTACCTCATGAAAAAATTTACCTATCTAATTTTGTTCAGTTTTTCAATCTGTTATTCATGTGATATTTTTGATGGTCCTGCAAACACCTGTAGTGTAAGTGATCCTATAAATGATTTGCCTTGGTTAAATACCATACAGCAATCGTATGAATCTGGTGAAATGTCTGAGTATAATTATATTGGACAAGCTACCTACAATGATGAGACGGTATTTTACTTCGCCAGCTGTTGCCCTTTATGTAACTGGGCATTAATAATTCAGGACTGTTCTGGAAATAGGATTGAGGGAAATTATACGCTTGAGGACTTAGAGGATAAGAAGGTGATCTGGAAATCGGCGGATTCTGAGTGTTTTAAATAAGAGAATCGAATAGTTAACTATTTGCTCTACTAGGCCGAATTAAAGATGGATAACTTATCTTGGCGAGTTTGAATGGATGGCAGAATAGCGATCAACGGTTGCCTAGGGAATATTACCAATGTTTTCCATTATTTTTTGGTATTCGGCCTTCAATTTATCCAACTTAGATTTTTGCTCCAAATATTCTGAATTTATAATCAAACCTTTACGGAGATTACTCAATAAGATAGTATCTACATTTTCTGCGTTTTTCACCGTATTACATGTCCTGCAGGACGAAACCAAGTTTGATTTCCAGTCATAGCCACCATTGGCTTTGGAATGGATATGATTGAGGTAGAAATCTGGTGCCTTTAGTTCGCAAAGGCAGTAAAAACATTTGTTATTGTCCCTTTTTAAAATCTCATTTCTTTTGCTTGTATCTGAAAGGATATCGTCATCCGAATCCCCATAAATACTTTCTTCAATACTGTCTTCTATTTTGATAAGCTTTTTTATGGCCTTTATTTCTGAGGGCAATTTGACAATGTATTCATTGATTTTTCCTGGACGGTGTAATTTTTCTACTATACCGAATTTTACCAAGTCATTGATTCCCCGCTTCACTACATCTTTTGACATTGGATTGCCAAAATTGGAAAGCATGTTTTGACCCAAAGCTGATATTTTAAGCTTAATTTTTCTATCTCCTATCGAGTAGTAAGCTCTTTTAAAAAACAGCATATAGAGTGCAAAAGAGCGTACTTTCAGGAATCTGGGCAAATACTTTGTAGCATAGTCAAATTCCATAAGAAAATCGTGGACTGATATGGATTCGTATTCAGGTTCCTCAGTTTGTGAAATTATTTCTTCAGCTTTGTTTAAAATGTATTTCTTCATGTTTCAATCATTGCTAATAATTTGTTTCAGCCCACTTTTTGGCCTAATTGTTCTAATTTTAGGCCCCAATTATTTCTTAAAAACGAAATAAATGGGCATTTTTCCAAATTATTCCTGGGTAATAATTTTCTTTGTGCTTACAAAGCTTGTGATGTCAAGGTAAAGGCGCTAAAGCACTTACATAAACGTTATATTACGAATATATCATTCTTCTGAGAAGGCTAAATCATGCGGTTTGGGAATCCTTTAAAGTCTACGCTGGCTTTTTGGACGGTTTGCGATATTTACCCTATTTTTGATCCAAATTTGAATAGGACATGATAAAAATATATACCGACGGTGCCAGTAAGGGCAATCCAGGAAATGGAGGCTATGGGGTGATATTGCTCTATAAGAACATGAGAAAAGAGCTTTCTGAAGGATTCCGCCTGACCACCAATAATCGGATGGAATTGCTGGCCGTGATTCGGGGTTTGGAGGCCTTGAAGGTAGAAGGATTGCCAATTACCATTTATTCGGATAGTAAATATGTAGTGGATTCCGTGCAAAAAGGATGGATTTGGAGCTGGCAAAAGAAAGGCTTTAAGGACAAAAAGAATGTGGATCTTTGGAAAAAATACATTCCCCTCCATACTAAATTCAAGCCTCAATTTCAGTGGGTGAAAGGCCATGCCGGGAATCCGTTGAATGAAAGGTGCGATGAATTGGCAGTAACAGCGGCTATGGGATACAATTTACCTGCTGACCAAGGCTATGAAGCTGAGCAAAACGCAAAATGAAACGCAGCCCAAACACCTATTTCCAGTTCAAGCAGTTTAGAATAGAGCAGGACAGATGTGCCATGAAGGTGAGTACCGATGCGGTAGTGCTTGGTTCACTAGTCAAGGCCAAGACCATTCCTGATACTATTCTGGATATAGGCACTGGTACAGGGGTGCTGGCATTGATGATGGCGCAAAAGTACCCGCAGGCCAGCATTGATGCCGTGGAAATAGACGTGGACGCCTTTGAGCAGGCAACAAAAAACTTTGCGTCCAATAAGCTGGGGACTAACATCACTGTGAAGCATCAAGCCTTTCAGGATTTTGCCGCAACTGAAACCCAACAGTACGACCTGATCATCACAAATCCCCCTTATTACAGTGGTCAACTGCAAAGCAGCAAACAAAACATCAATTTGGCCAGGCATGAACAGGGCCTCAACTTCACCGATTTGTGGGCAGGTATTGATCGACTATTAACTGAAGAGGGTGTATTATGGTTAATTCTGCCACCCAATGAGATGGAAGCTTTTATCGTCATTGGTGCGGAGAAAGGTTTTTACCCAGTCAGTCAAACCTTATTGCAGGACCGACAAACCAGTAAAGTCCACCGAGTGATCGTTTCTTTAACCAGAAAAAAGCCTTCGCAAACCGTGGAAAACACATTGCTCATAAAAGATCCCTCCAATGCCTATACCCCTGAATACATTGATTTGTTGAAAGACTATATGCTGCATTTTTAATTGCAGATTTCGGGTTTAATCCTTGCTAATAATTTCTATGGCTCTTTCCAGCAATTCGTCTCGACCTGCTTTAATGCCTTCAATGGTTGGTTTTACCTCAATGTCCGGCACAATTCCGATACGTTGTGTTTCTTCTCTATTTGGATAATATACTCCAATACCAGAAATCATTGTTTTAAGTCCACCGGGCAAAAATAATGAAGATACATTTCCATCTGCTCCTGCTGTAGTACTTCCAATAACTGTTGTATTGTCTCCAGCCCTGAAAGCCATTGCAGTATATTCTGCCTGGCTTTGGGAAAACTCGTTAATCAGCACCACCAATTTCCCTTTGTATGTCTTCCCCTGGCTTGGTATTTTCAATAATTTTTTGAATGTGAACTCACCAGGGTTACCAACATTTCCTTCTGTGAACCTTACAAACGGTTTGGCAGAAGAAACAAAAAAGGAGCCTAGACTAAAAGGCACGAAAGCGGTTGGGTAATTGCGAATGTCAATGATTATACCCTTGCTGTTCTTAAAATCTTTCTTGATATTTTCGATGTCTTCTTGTTTTATGGAAGCAAGTGTAACATAGCCAATGTTGTTATCTAGTTCCCGATAAGACTTGTCATTGTTTTTTCTGAACCAGGTAAAATAATCAAGACTATCTTTTGGGTAGAGTTTAAGACTTGTCGCTTTTTCTTTAGCGCCTTCAGAAATGAAATCAATTTTTATTTCCTTGTCATTTGAACGTAAAATATCGATTGAAATATTTCTTAATTTTGCAGCCTCATTTGATGCAGGATAATATTTCGATTTTTCTTTTACGATTTCTTTTATAGGTTTTCCATTTATTTTAGTAATTATATCACCAATTTTTAAACCAGTATTTTCTTTATGTTCTTCATTATAAAAATCTGCGACTACTAATTTATTTTCTATAAATCTAAGGTTTATGGGAGGAAAGTTTGACCCTTTCCACGCGTCAATTTTATCACCTCCATCCCAAATGTTTGCATGGGTATCCTGAATATCGCCGATGAGTTGAAGTGCAGCCAGCTCATATTCCAATTCGTTTTTTGCATCTAAGAAAACGGGAATATATTCTTTAAGCTTTATATTCCAATCCGCATCCATTAAGTGTTTGTAAGGGAAAAAATAATTGATCATGTTCCAATACCTGAAAAGAGACAATAGTCTAAATCCATCGTCAGGATAGGGCATGTTTTCGTAAGAATTTTCATTTATAAAATCCGGGTTACCTACACTGGGAGTCATTTGTATATAATAGTGTTGGCCCTGTGAACGGTTATTGTAAACAGAGAGTAACTTATCTTTTAGCGCCGAATCTTGGTTTTGAATCCAGTTTAGATCTGGCTTGAGTTTCGCATTTCCATCAGTTGCTTTGCATTCTGTACAGTTTGTCAATGGATTCAGTGAATCAATCCAATCGATAATAAGTTTGTTTCTGTCAGCTTCATTTTTAGCCTCGATATAAGAAGGTAAGAATCTAAATAATTCATAGTCCCAATTGTAATTCCCTTTGGCAATTTCAGGATGGTGGTATTTGAGAAATCCCCAAACCCGACCCAATAATTCAAGGTCATCGGTTTTTTCGGCCGTCAATACAGATAAATCCAATAAGGAGCCTTTGTCAAAGGCTGTATCAAGTATTGCCTTAGGCTCTTCAATTTCGGCTTCCGTTAACGTTTCAATATTTTCTCCATCGAGGGTTAAATAAAAATCATCAAACCAGGCTTCACCTTTTCCACTAAGAATACCTGCTACATATATAGTCTCTGATTTTTGAGGGTAATTGACTGTGATGCTGTATTTCTGCCAATCTTTAGTTCCCTCTATTTTCTGGTCATCCATATTGGCAAATGCTAAAATGCCTTCTTTGCCATCGATTCGCAGCAAGAGCCCAGCAAATCCATTTGTGACATTTTTGATTTTCATATACCCTTCAAGCCTTAAGGTTTTTCCGGAATAAATTGCAGGAATAGGATAGGCGATACATCCAAATTTTCCAGCATCAGTAGCCGTGATTTTCACAGCATTTATCCCTGAATAGGCCAGGCTGTCGATAGTTAAATTATAATCGCCCCATTTAAACCAGCCGTCTGAAAGGCTGGATTTATCTTTCTGATTTTCAAAGCCAAAATTGAATTTATCATTGATGAATTTATCATCTTTTTGAGTTTGACATCTAAATGCTGCCATTAAAAAAAGGAATACAATCAAGTTTTTCATAGCTCATTTTTTTTTAACCTATCCATTTTAGTATTGGTACCTAAAGCACAATACTAAATCAGCAATGTTGAAGGCCTGGATGTGTTGTAAGTGTTTAATTACTACACTTCTAAAATACAACTATTTTTGTAATTGAAATTGTGAGGCTGTAAACTTTATAATTTTTTAACAGAAATTTTAGGTGTAATGGGGGAGGACTATATTATCCAACATTTATATTTTATGTTGATGAAGACTATGGGGTTTTGCAGCCAATGGCATGAACCATTGGATAAAATAAATAATACAACATGATTTTATCAGTAGTGCTGTTTTTTTTCTACAACATTACTGATAAAATCACGGTGCCAATTGGTGGCCTTTCGTTAGTTAAAAATTTCTTCGATTCTGGGTAATAACAAGCCTTTATCTACCCAGTTTTCTATTGTGCCATTTTTATGACCATGGCCATGCCCTTGTGTTTTCCCAATTTGAAATTCATCACATCCTTTGACGTTAGGTTTCTTGTCTCTAAAGCTACCCTGCTGTGGGTTTTCACTTCTTCATCATCCGTGAAAATTGTAGCGGTGTACTCCTGGTTTGGGTCTAAGAAATCAAATGAGATTTTATTGTCCCTTTCCTGCATCCCATTAAGTGCGCCGACAAACCAAGTGTCTCCACTTCTTCTGGCGACAACCGCATGTTCTCCTGGGTAGCCAGATAGCACCTTAGTGTCATCCCAAACGGTAGGCATTTGGTCGAAAAATGTCAATTCAGGCACTTCCAAGATAAAATTGGTACTGTTTCCAGCTCCTTTATGTGCTCCCGGAGAATTTTCAGGTCGGTCGTACCAATAAAGAAATTGCCAGGGGCTGTAGATCATAACTGCCTTTGCCAGTTGCGAAGCGTGCGAGCCCATTTTATTGTCTACCCGCTCTGCAAAATAGCAATTGGTATGGTCACCTGCTCCTGCCAGCATACGGGTAAACAAGGTTTTTAAAACGGTGGTATTGTCAGGAGATTCTTCATCGCCACGAATACCTTCTTGTGTCATCAGGTTTGGGTAGGTACGTGAATAACCCGTGGGGCGGTATTCATCGTGGATGTCAACCATCAGCTCATGGTCAGCAGCCTTTCTTACAGCCTCATGCAACCAACTTGTCCATTCCTGGGGGCCGACATTTACGAATCCATACTTAAGGCCTTTTACGCCCCATGATTTGGCCATGGGCAATACTTCATCGATTTGTTTTTCTAAGGACCTTCTATTGACATACAAGAGCACGCCAATTCCTTTGCTTTCTGCGTATTTGATTACCCGTTCTAATTCAAGAGGACCTTTGGAACGCTTGGGATCGACTGTAACCGTAGTGGCATCTGAGGAATCATCGTATTCATTTCCATACCATCCGGCATCAAATTCAATGTATTGTAAATTGTGTTTCACAGCAAAGTCTACACAGGCAATCCCCCCATCTGTGGTGAGCGTAACTTCACGAATAACCTTTCCGGGTTTTATCCAATCTGAGTTTTTTATGGCATTTGGAGCATTGAGGTTCAATAGTAGGTAATTGTTTTCCAGTAATTCACCTACTGAATTTCCTGCCATAATTGTTCTCCAAGGGCTTGTAAATGGCCGATCAAAAACCACTTTGCTGTCAAGACTGGCAACCAGGGTAGTGGGTTTTTCATTGGCCAATGAAAATTTCATTCTGGAAAAATCAACCAAAGCAGCTTCTCCAAGGGCTACAAATAAGGAATCGCTCAACTCTGCCAATAATGGGCGTTCAACAATCTTGTTGCTTATTTCCGCTAACTTTGTCTTGTTAATTGCCCCCTGTGCCTGTTCCGAAACCCATACTTCTGAGTTGACAGGTAAGGTGAATTCGGTTAGTTCAGCATCAATGGTAAGCTGTCCTGAATTTTCAAATGCATATTGAAAGGCAAGTCCCTCATTGTATGCCCTTATGTTGAGTTGGAAGAGAGGCGTTTTTTGGTCCTTTGGACTAAAGGTAACAATGGCTTGATGGTATTGCTCTGGATAAAGGTTTCTTTCACCATAAACAGGCTTCCAATCTGTTGCTACTTTACTTTCTTTAACCTCATTTATTTCAAGGCTTTGGGTGATATTGCTTGTGTCAGAAAGCTCAAATCCAAGTATAGACTTTCCTACGATCTCTTTATCATCAAAAAATGCGCGATAATATAGCTGTGAATCTTCAGTCAGCAATTCAAACCTAAATTTTCCATTAGGGCTACTTACATGAACATCATTGGCGCTCATGCAGGATTGAAACACAAGCGCTAAAACCAAAATCCCAAGAGATCTAAAAATATTTTTCATTTAAAAGGTAAGGTTTATTGATAAGAATATTTTCTGTAAGGCAATAGAAGATAAAATTTCGAAGTTTACTTTTTAATTTTTCAGCAATCATTCCCATTTTACATACTTCTGCCAGTTGTGTTGTTCTTTGAAGCCAAGTACTTCACGTATTTTTTTATTTGAAAACAAAGCTTCGTGTTCTTCCAATTCCCGAGTTATGGGCACACCGGGGAAGAACTTTTCCGCCAATTCTTTGCTGGGAATAATTGCACCATTGTGGTCGTTTCCAGCATTGAATACCTGGTAACCCAACGCATCTTTTTTCAAACACAAATCTACAATCTGCCCCAAATCACGTGCGTCAATATAACAGAAGGCATTCCGGCGACGCACTTCCGGATTTTTGAAATAATGGGGAAAGAGTTCCGCATATTCATGGGGTTCAATCACATTGCCAATACGCAAGGCATAAATATCAAAGCCTGATCTTCGTTGAAAGCTGCGAGCCGTTTTCTCATTCACCACCTTCGATAAACCGTAGCTATCCATGGGATCCACATCATAGTTCTCCTCCAAAGGCAAGGAATTGGGATCAGTTGGCCCATCTGAAAAGCAGATGCCGTAGGTGGTTTCTGAGGAAGCAATGACGATCTTCTTAATGCCTAGTTTAACCGCCGCTTCAATCACATTGTAGGTACCCATGGTATTGACACGAAAAGTTTCATTGTCAGGGTTGATCAGAATTCTGGGAACGGCAGCAAAATGCACCACCGCATCAAATTTTGGTACACCAATGCCAGGTTCCAGCTCATCCAATGCAGCGTACGAACTCATGGCATTGAACATTTGCCCGGAATCCGTAATGTCAGCGATCAAATTGTCTACCCCTGGGTAATTCAAAGGCTTCAAGTCAATGTTCACTACCCGGTGTCCCTGGGCAAGAAGGTAGGGGATCACGTGCTTTCCTGCTTTTCCGGATCCTCCGGTAAAAAAGATTCGCTTTTTAGTCATGTGTTCTTTTGTTATTTAGGATTGAATTTATTGCCGGTCAAAAATAGCTAAAGGGCATGATCAATGGCAGCTTTTCAATTAATAATTCATTGTGGATTATCTTACCTTATACATTTATCAGATCTCCAGTTTATTGCGGTGTGATCCTTAAAATTTTGTCTGGTTGATTGAGCACCACATATAATGCGCCATCAGGACCGAATTTAAGGTCCCTTACACGACCATATCCTTTAAGAATCATTTCCTGTTGCACTACCTTGTGGCCCTCGATAGGTAGCCTTCTGACTTCCTCAAAGGCAAGTGCTCCTATGAACAAATTATTTTTCCATTGCGGAAATAATGGGCTGTCACAAAACTCAGCTGGTGAAACAGCAATGGAGGGGTTCCAGTAGACAATGGGCTGCAACATCCCTTCCTGTTTTGTTTGGTCGGAAACAACAGTCCCGTCATAGTCTATTCCATAGGTAATATCAGGCCAGCCATAATTGCCCCCTTTTTGTAAAATGTTTAGTTCATCACCTCCCATAGGGCCATGTTCGGTAAACCAGATTTCACCAGAATCGGGATGTTGAGTAATTCCCTGCACATTTCTGTTACCTATTGTAAACAATTGCGGCAAAGCATCAGGTTGATTAATAAATGGATTGTCATTGGGAATACTGCCATCCGGGTTGATTCGGTAGATTTTTGCTACTGGCTTCCTGAAATCCTGAGCGTTTTCGGCATAACCCATATCACCAATCGAAAAATACAGGTACCCGGCTTTGTCAAATAAAAACCTGCACCCCCAACGATTTCCTTTTGTCACCAGAAGTTCATTTGGTACTTCAAACAGGGCTTGTTCGTCTATCCATTGGTTTTTGTTAATTCTCCCCCTTACAATCTTGGTCATGGCTGGAGCAGCGTCATCGGTAATATGCTTTGGAGCATAGCTAAAAGCCAGATAGACCCACCTATTATTTTGATAATCGGGATCAATGGCAATATCCATGTATCCACCAGTCCTAAATTCCTGGGATTGGGGAGTTCCTTGGATCGGCGCCCCAGAAGGATTACCATCTATAATCCAGCGGAGAAGCCCTCGTCTTTCAGACACCAATGCACTGTCCTTGGATATAAATTCAATGGCCCATGGGGTTTGGATAGCATCTACTACCCATTCTTCAATTTTCAAATTGTATTTTTCAGTTTCAATGCGCTCAGGAATGACACGTTTTATATTCGGTTGAATTTTCTGGGCTGTGGAAATATAATCGACCAGGGACTTGATCTGATCCTTATTCAAAACCTGGTTCCAGGCAATCATTTCTGTTTCGGGTATCCCAAAAGTGATATTCCTGGTCATCAAGCTCCCGCTTCTACCGTATTTCCACTCTGTTTTGATTAGGGGACTGGCTGAATTACCTTCCAAATTAGCTCCATGACAACCTGCGCAGTATGTTTCATATAATTTTTTCCCCTCTTGTGCAGACCCACTGATAGTGAAAATTGAAAATTGGAGCAATAGGAGTCCAAATATTTTGATCATTTTCTTCATCACGAAGGTATTTTTACCTATATATAATTGTACTAAAATTGGAATATACAATATTTGACCAATGGTTCCAATTAGTTTAGAAGACACTATTAAAACTTTATCTTTTAAAAATTTAAACTGAAATGGTTTAGCATTCTGAAATGTTTACCGGGATTTTTGCCAGGCCTCCTTCAGATGTTTCTTTGTATTTTGATTTCATATCCAAAGCGGTTTCCCACATTACCTGGATGACATTGTCTAAACTTAAGCGGGCTGCAGAGGAGTCGCTTTCCAGAGCCATGTTAGAAGCCGTGATGGCCTTAATGGCTCCCATGCTATTTCTTTCAATACAAGGAATTTGTACCAAACCACCAATGGGATCGCATGTCATGCCCAAGTGGTGCTCCATGGCAATTTCTGCTGCCTGACATACCTGTTCTTTTCTGCCGCCCAGTGCCTCTGTTAGTGCTCCTGCTGCCATAGAACTTGAAACCCCAATTTCAGCCTGGCATCCCCCCATGGCAGCAGAAATAGTGGCCCCTTTTTTATAGAGGGTACCTATCTCTCCTGCGGTGAGTATGAATTTCACGATTTCATCCTCATCAAAATTTGGCGTAAAACAGTAAGCATACATCAGTACTGCAGGGATTACGCCTGAGGCGCCATTGGTAGGTGCAGTAATGATTCGACCAAAAGAAGCGTTTTCTTCGTTTACTGCCAAGGCAAAAACACTTATCCATTTGTTTACGGTGTTAAAATCTTTCGGACCTTTTTTAATGGCCTTGATCCAATCCGCTACATTGTTAAATTTTTGTCCCTGCAAAAACTTCTTGTTCAAATCGTAAGCCCTTCGCCTTACCTTAAGTCCTCCGGGTAATAGCCCTGATTTATTTATACCTCTAAAAATACAATTTTTTATTTCGTTCCAAATGTAAAGGGCTTGTTTTCTGGTTTCGGCTTCACTTTGCCAGGCTGTTTCGTTAAGCATTACCAGCTCAGAAATGGTCAGGTTAAGTTTGTTACAGTTATTTAAAAGGTCTTTTTGAGAATGGCAGGGGTATTCTGTTTTAATTGGGTGTTGTGCCACTTGGTCAGAAGCTTGTGTGACCACAAAGCCACCACCTACAGAAAAATATTCCCGGGAAATTATAGTACCATCTTTTAAAGTCGCCTCAAACCGCATCCCATTAGGATGATAATCCAGACTTTTGTTGAACTCAAAAAGGATGTGTTGCTTGTAATTAAAAGGAATGGAGTGGCTTTCTGAAATATTGATGCAAGCGCTTTTTTTTATGTTGTCAATTTTCTCGTCTATTTTATCCGTATCTATGGTTGTAAAATCCTCATTGGAGAGCCCCAACATCACGGCTTTGTCCGTACCGTGTCCTAAGCCTGTTTTTGCCAGAGAGCCATACAAATAAGTTTTAATTTCTGTGACTTCCTTGAGTTGCTTGTTTTTATTCAGGTGATTTAAAAAAGACAGGGCTGCCCTCCAGGGTCCCATGGTATGTGAACTGGATGGTCCAACACCAACTTTTATAATTTCAAAAATGCTTATTGATTCCATATTGATTTTTGGCCTCACCAATTACAATTAATAATGTCATGTAATTTACGCCTAAGGATCCAATAGGTAAAATTCTAATGGGGCTTAAATTGATTTAACGCTCATTGGGTCAAATCAAATTATGATTTTTTGGCTAAACAGAAAATTATCCTTCTTCCAATTCAATGGATTAGTCCCAATGTAATGTTGTATCCTTTCAAAGGAGCCCAATTCGGGATGATTTGCGGTATTTATTTTGGTATTTGTCCATCTTATTATAGGTAGTTTATAACTAATTACCTTCCACCTATCTCCTATAGATAGCCCTTGGATAATCTGACATTCTGATATTGTCTTTTTCTAACTCATTCAATGCATTTTTTGCAATCCATTTTGCTGTAGGGCTTTCAGTATCCAGAATTTCCTGGGCTACTAAGATGGCTTTTTTATTGAGGTCAGGGTTCCTTTTTCCTATGTTGCGCAATGCCCAATTCACCGCTTTTTTGACATAGATTCTTTCATCATTTGCTTCTCGCTTAATGATGGGAAAGAAGGGTTCAAATATTGAATTGTCTGATAATTTATCTGCCATACAGTAGGAAGCCATAATTGTAAAGCCTGCTCTTTTTTCAAATTCAGGTTTCCTTTTTGTCCATTCCAAGATCTTTTCAAGGGCGAAATCACTTTTAGCAAAGAGCCCCATAGAAAAACTATCACAAACCTCCCAATTCTCAAAAGTTTTGACCCATTTGTCCATCAAGTCAACGGTAACATCTTTGGGCTTGAATATTTTACTGCATAAAATGCGGGCTTCGTAAATGCCACTGTCAAAAAGCTGCAAGGCAAGTTCATTGTCCTTTCCAATCTCTTTAGCGATCTTCTTTAGTTCTGAATGATATATCCCCAAAGAGTTATTGGAAACAATCCCAAATTTCTTTTCCTTAAAAACGACCTTTTCAGAATTTTGAAGCGCGTAAAGAAGTTCGATAGTTTCCTTATAGGTCACTGGTTTCTATATTTTTAAATTGATATTATCCGCCCGAAGCCTAAATTTCACCCCAAAATTCCAAACCATTAACAATTATCCATTAATAATTAGCCATCAACCATTAACAATTATCCATTAATATTTATCATGAATAAAATACAACAGTTTCTGCATTTCCGTTTTTTGCACGCTGGAGCTGCCGGTGTAATTGTTAAAGAAGGTGCTGAAGAGGAGTACTTTTCCGCTTTTGGTGAATAAATAACCACTTAGTGCGGTGCTCATAGCAAGGGTGCCAGTTTTGGCGTAAATGTATGCGGGCTGGCCGGGGTCTGCCGGGTACCAGTTGCGGATAGTGCCGGATTCTCCACCTTCAGGGAAGTAGGCTTTGATTTTTTCCATGGGGATTTCGGTATGGATTTTTTGCAGCAGCTTTAATACCGAGCGAGGGGTAAACATATTTTGTGGCGAAAGGCCTGAACCATCTACCCATTGGGGCTCATCGGGAAGGTCTGCCAGCCAGTTCTTTTTTGCGTAGGCGATGCCTCCACTGATATTGATGGAATCCAATAGGGCATCCGAGACAAGTACCATCAGTTGTTCGGCCAAGAAGTTGTCGCTTATTTTCATCATCTGAGCGTACAATGAATCTGCCTTTACGGTAGGCAATTGCTCATGAACGCTTTGGGTAAAGCCATTGTCTTCAAGAAGGGTGATTTTCTTTCCTACAGCTTCTTGTAACAGGTTTCTGGCCAAGTTGGCAGAGGTGATAAATGGTTTGTCTGTGGCAAAAGCCAGGTTTTCCTTTTCCCTGTTTAAGGCATATTCATAGGTGTTATTTTTGAAATCCCGTTGGATAAAATAATTGTTAGGAGGCGCTTGATTTGATGGCATGAGAGGTAAAAGGACAGATTTTGGATAGGCCTTTGCTTCTTGATCATTTGCCAATTTAGAAAAGCGCAAGACATTTCCATAGATGGGCAGCGGGGATCTTTCGGCAGCAAAATAATAGGGAAACCAGTTCCATGACCAACCGGGTCCATAGCTGGAAAGTTGCTCAAAATTGTCTACCAGGTAAAGGTCTTTGGTCTCTTTTCTTAGAAAGTTTACAACCGTGCTGTCTTTAAAGTCTGGATGTAGCAATGAAGGGTCTCCTGTTCCCCAAAAAATTAGCGAATCGCCCTTATAGCTATAATTCAGACCATTGATATATCCATCCCCCAGGGCTTTATAACTGGTATAGAAAGTGAATATTTTGGTATTGGAGGCGGGGATAAAATACTTGGCTTCATTTAATTTCACCAGGGTTTTGTCCTTTACCGGATCATAGAGAACAAATCCCATATGGCCCTTTTCAAAAACATCGGAAGTACGTACGGTCTTGTTGATTTTTTGGACCGTACAAGAAAAGAAAAACAACAAGCACAACCATTTACATTGTTTCATAGGAAAGGTCTCTAAGGAATCCATTTTAACCTGGCCATTAAGCCATAGGAAAAGTAACATTTTCCGGCCAATTGGGGAAGTGATTTTAGCAATTACTGGCTAAAAACCCGCCTTAATTGTTGATCACTCAGTTTCACAGCAAGGTTTACGTCAGTTGATTTTGTCAGCATTGTTGCAGAAAAAAAGGGAAAATACTGCCAAAATCCGGAGTCGGTTATACAATTTACCATGGGCGTAGTCCATGCCTACAAATACGCCATCCTTTCTAGGCTGGTAGGTTCGTTACCGCTAATTTTAAGAAAAAGCCCCTCTTTTTGGTATAAAGAGGGGCTTTGGAAACATTACTCGTTCCACCAAATCCGGTCCAAAAGGGTGACATCAGGGACATTTTGCCCGTTTCTACTCACCTCATTGTCTGGATAGGCCAGCCTTCTGATGTATTGTCCATTGAGATTGCCATTTAGGTTTTCGGGCAAGGTCATGTCTTTGTATCCATAATCAAACCTTCTGGCATCATTCCAGGTTTCCGGGTGGAGGAAAAGAGCGACCCATTTTTCCTTCATGATGTCAGCGATCGTAAGGGACGCTGCCCCCATGCTTATTTCTGGATTATTGAGATAAGCCATTTTATCACTCTCACTAACATCCAGCATGTCCATATGCGCCTCAATCCCTTCAAGGTAGGCTGCATAAGCCCTGTCGGGGTCCAATTGTAAGGCTACTTCTGCCTCTATGAATTTCTGCTCAGCATAGGTGGCAATCAATAATGGAGATAGTTCTGAGGTATAATATTGCCCGGGAATCAAGGTAGATCTTGCACCCTGTTCAGGTGCATTGCCTCTGCCTGCCCCATTGGTTACACCTATATATTCTCCATCATCCGTGGCGCCAATCATCAAGGACATCCTCGGATCCATTGTGGTATAGGACGTTCCATCCAATGCTTCTATAAATTGGGTTGATATCCATCCTCCTAAAAGTAGGTTTTCATTGTTTATTGCATCTTGGGCCCAAGGATTGAATCGTTGTTCAAAAAACACCACAGTGGCATCATCTTCATTGCTCATCATTCCATTTTCTAGTGCGGCCAAAATGGTCTGCGCATTGTAAGCATCGGTTCCTTTAGTGTGCAACATAAACCTGGCCTTTAGCATATTTCCAAATTTTATCCAGGAAGATACCTCTCCGTTAAAGATAAAATCGTCATCTCCAAGGGAAAGAGCCGTATTTCCTGAGAGATTTTGGATCCCTTGATCGAGTAGGCTAAATACCTCGGAATACAAAGCCCGATCATCATCATAAACGGGGGTGATGGCAGTAAAATCGAAACCTTCTGAATAAGGAACGTCTCCAAAAACATCAACAGTCATTCCCAAGTTAAGTGCCATCAGGATTTGACCGGCTCCCAAATAGTGCCCAGCATTTTCTTCTTCAGCTTTTTGCATTAAATCCGTTAGGTCCGTCATCACATTGAACAAATCAAACCACAGGCCACTATAATTGCTCGCATCCATGATATCTGAAGCACCCGCTGGATTAGGGGAGGCCAGGTATTGCACATAATGGGAAGTGATACTACCAATTGCCTGCACATTGAGTGAAGTTTCGTAGGTAGCATTGGTCATAAGCCCGGAAATGGGAGCATTCTGAGGGTTATTGGGATTTTCATTGACATCCAGAAAATCTTCACATGAGCTTAACGCTAAAAAAAGCATCATGCCGAGTATAGTATATATCGCTTTCATAGTTGCAGTTTTTAAAGTCCAAGGTTCAGGTTAATGAAAAAGCTCTGTACGCCGGGATAGCCCAAGCCTGTTAAACCAACGGCATTGCCACCAGCTCCGGCAGAAAAAGATTCTGGATCAAATCCGTCCCAGGGAGTATAAAGGATAATATTATTGGCTGCGATGGACATCCTAACTGTTCTAAAAGGAGTTCGCGCCAGCAAATCAGGGTTTATATTATACCCAATGGTGATGTTGCGTAGCTTTATGAAACTGGCATCACTGACGAAATTTTCACTCGTGGTTCGGTAGTAGTTTCTCCAATACCCAGCGCCATAATCGACTCCATCAGGCCCCTCTCCCTGACCCAGCCAAACTTCTTTTGTATTGGTAGACCCATCTGCCAATACACCTTCAAAGACTCGAAAATCTTCTCTTGCTTCTGTAAATTCATTTTTGCCAAATGCAGATAGGAAATTCGCATACTGGTTGTATTGTTCCAAACCTGTCCTGAAGTCGATAAGGAAGGATAATTCGAAATCTTTGTAGCTGAAATCATTTCGAATTCCACCAATCCATTTGGGCACTGCATTGCCTAAAATCAATTGGGTGCCGGTCCTTACTGGAAAGCCATTGGCACCTATAATTACCGGAAGACTCCGATCCAGAAACAAATTGTCAGGATCGGTGCCTAGCCTCTGGTAAGTACTCCCAAAGATATTTCCATAGGCCTCGCCTTCCAGCAGCTTCATGGTAACCGTTGACCCTGCATAACCAGATTGCTTTCCAACCTCAATTTCTTCGACCCCTTCCTTTATGGCTTTTATCTCATTATTGTTAATGGATAAATTGGCTGTAATGTTCCAAGAAAAATCACTGTTTTCTATAGGACTACCACCCAAAATAAACTCGAAACCACTATTTTGAATTTCTCCGGCATTGGTGATATAAGAAGAAAAACCCGTAGCATCAGAAACTGGTACAGGAATAATTTGATCTTTTGCATTTGATTTATAATAAGTTACATCAAAATTTGCACGGTTATTTAAAAAGGCTGTCTGTAAACCAAACTCTACCGAAGTTGTTTGCTCAGGCTTTAGCCCGAGATCTCCGTAGACCGAGTTTCTTGTAAAGCCCACTTGACCATTCAGTGGAAAAATAGTGGGGGCCACATAAGTTGCACCCAAAATATGTGGTTCGGTGTCCTTACCAACCTGCGCCCAGGATGCCCTTAATTTACCAAAAGTTACCCAAGAAGGAAGCTCTATATTCTCACTAAACGCATAACCCAAATTAAAAGAAGAATAGAAAAAAGAGTTGTTGTTTTTGGGTAAGGTGGAAGAAATATCATTCCGTCCGGTGATGTTTAAGAAGAGGTAATTTTTATAATCTACCATCAAATCCCCGTAATAACCGACCAACCTCCTAATGCTTTTGCGTTGATTCGCAAAAATCTGTGAAGCTACACTTAGATGATAAAACTCTGGAATGACAAAATTTTCACCTCGTGCGGTAACCCGGTCATATTTTCGCTCAAATATATCGTTGCCTAGTCTTAAGTTGGTATTTAAGTCTGGACTAAATTGCTTTTTTAAGGTAATGAAGAAATTCGAGGTAAGGTCCCGACTATTGATTCTGGTTTCCTCCAGAAAGCCTGTTGAACTTAACGGTACTTCTCCGTCTATTCCTTTAGGCCCAGGAGTATTTTCCGTTCGTTGATCGCTGTAGAAATCATTTCCAAGGCGGTAGGAAAAGGCAAGCCAGTCTGTAGGCGTATAGTTAAAATTGATATTCCCTATCACCCGATTGACATCATCTTTATAAGTGGCAAAACGTGCATCATAGATTGGGTTGGTATTCGAATAGGTTCTCATTGTCCCATCATCATTGATATAATCCCTAACATCTGTGGTTTCAGACCAGTACATCATGCGCTCCATAAAGCGGTCATGTGGAACCCTATTGCCACCAGAATTACTGTAATTAACAGACCCCGAGAAATCAAACTTTTCGGATACCTTTACATTTCCCGAAAATTTGGCGGTGGTTCTGTCCCAACTAGAAAAAGGGATGATACCTTCCTGTTGTAGATTGCCAAAGGAACCATAGAAAGTAGCCTTTTCATTACCGCCAGAAATGCTCAGGTTATTGTCAAGCTGTATGCCGGTATTAAAAACCCGGTTCCAATTGTCCTGGTATTTGTGATCGGGAACGGTTTGTTGTACTTCTGCTATAGGCGCTCCCCAGGAAGGCCAGAAACTGCTGGGTTGGTATTCTCCACTAAAGCCCTGACCGTATTTGTCCTGTAACTTAGGCAATTGATTAAGGGTTTCAAATCCTACTGAGCCATTGTAATTAACCCTGACTTCTCCTGCCTTGCCTTTTTTGGTGGTGACAATTACTGCACCATTGGCAGCCCTTACCCCGTAAAGAGCGGTTGCTGCTGCACCTTTCAGTACAGAAATGGAAGCCACATCATTTGGATTAAGATCGGCCATTCTGTTTGATAGACCCCTTGGCGTACCAGTAGACTCGATGGTGGAGTTATCCACAGGCACACCATCCACGACAAAGAGCGGTTGGTTGTTAGCACCCGGATCTAAGGAGTTGATTCCCCTGATGATGATCCTTGCCGATTGTCCAGGGGCTCCACCTGAGTTGGTCACCTGAACACCTGCAGCCTGACCCTGGAGGGAATTGACAATGTTAGGTTGCTTTGTTTTGGTGATGGCTTCGGCATCTATATTTTGTGCGGCATATCCCAGTGATTTTTTCTCCTGAGAAATGCCAAAAGCCGTCACAATAAATTCATCCAGCCCTTTTGCTTCCGGTTCCATGACCACATTTAAGGTCTGTTGGTTGCCCACTGTGATGGACTGAGTTGAAAATCCTATATAAGAAAAAACCAAAACCGTGTTACTTCCCGATATATTGAGGGTAAAATTACCATCAAGATCGGTGACCGTACCTGTTCCGGTACCCTCTGCGACAATACTGACACCTGGAAGACCTTCTTGATCCTCTGCGGACGTCACTTTTCCGTTGACCGTACTTTGCTGGGCGATAAGTGCCCCATTAAATTGCAGAAGTAGCAACGTCAATAAACAATAAGTAAAATTTTTCTTCATAAACTTTAACCGATTAATTGACGATAAATTAACAATTCAAATAAGCTTAAACTTTTAGCCAAAAAGTCTCATTTCAGGTAGGAATTAGTAGGGTTTGCCTGTTTTTTCTACCCTATGACATTGTTTTTACTCTTTAGCTGTTGTTTAGGGTTAATTTGAAATAATGAATTACCATTTAAGTTAGTTATAAAAATTTCAAAACCTCCGAAAAAGCCAAAATAATTATCGAAAAATTAAACCTAAAATAGGTAGTGGACAATCCATTATGAATGGGATTAATCTAAATGGAGAAAAAAGTATTTGTTGATTTTACGATAGTTGTGCGATACCCAATCGATCCGATTCTTTTGCGCTTAGAACATTTACGAGATGGGTCAAGAATCTTTTTAATTTAATCTTGATCAATCCGTTTCACAACAAGGTTCTAATAAGTGGATTTTGGCTGTATTGTTGCAGGTGACAATAGGGCTAAAATCAGCCGGCTGAAATTTTTATTTACCACAGGTTTTCAGCCCTGGTAGTTGATTATGGCCCATCCAGGATTTTGTTATTTGATTGCCCTTCTAAATCCAATACCTAATCTCACTCTTAAGAAAATTGATATATTTGAATATGAAAGAGAATAAAAAAGTCAGCAATATCAATACAATGGAATTGATCCCTGCTGTAAATTTGAATGAAATGCAGGCAAATTTAATTGATCTGGCTATCAAAGCTAGTGACAATGCCTATGCACCTTATTCAAACTTTCGGGTAGGTGCTGCCGTAATGTTAGCAGATGGACAAACGTTCTGGGCCAATAACCAGGAAAATATATGCTATCCTGCCGGGATTTGTGCGGAGAGGGTTCTTTTAAGTTATACACATGCCAATTTCCCAACGCTTAAACCCCTATCAATAGCTGTAGTAGCAAAAAAATCAGACAATACCGGGTTGGCTACAGTTACTCCTTGTGGGATGTGCAGACAGACCATTAGTGAATATGAAATGAAATTTGAAAGCCCAATTGAGGTACTGATGCTCCGCTCAGATGGGAGTGTATTAAAAGCGGAAGGGATTGACCAACTGCTTCCTTATAAATTCGAAGACCTAAACGTGTAATGATTCAAAAAGAGCTAAATTTTCAGGCCAGACATACCTTTTCTCTTAGCCATGCGCCCACCGGAAAAGAAAAAAGTATATGGATTGTCTTTCATGGCTATGGGCAGTTGGCGCAGTATTTCCTTAGAAAATTTACTCACTTGTTTCAGGAGGAATGCCTTATTGTTGCGCCAGAGGGGCTTAACCACTATTACCTTAAAGGATTTTCGGGAAGGGTAGGCGCTAATTGGATGACCAAGCATGAACGCGATATAGACATCGCCAACAGCAACAATTACCTTAATGGGATAATGGAAGAACTGCTCCCTTCGTTTGATCAAATTCCTCAGGTAAATGTTTTGGGCTTTTCCCAGGGAGTGGCCACGATGAGTCGATGGGTTTGCCAATCCAATCTAAATCCGAAGAAAGTGGTTTTTTGGGGTGGGGCTCCCGCGCATGATCTGGAATCCTCCAATATGGTCGAAAGGTTTAAAGACAGTCAGGTCATTTTAGCACTGGGAGACGATGATCCTTTTTTGCAATCAGAAATTTATATCCGTCAGCGGCATCTTATTTATGAGGCAGATTTTGTCAACTTCAAGGAACTTAACTATAGTGGAGGTCATGATTTGGACCCAGAATTGCTCAAAGAAATATTTTTGATGTAATTTTGCCTCATGAGGATTTTGTATAACCTGGGAATGATTTTGCTCGATTGGCTGATGAGAATTGGCAGTAAACGATCAGACAAGCTCAAACTGGCAGTTGATGGAAGGAAAAAGACCTTTGAATCAATTAAATCCTTCAGGAAAACACAGTCGGGTAAGTTGGTCTGGTTTCATGTCGCTTCCCTAGGCGAATACTTACAAGCAAAACCGGTTATTGCAGCATTTAAAAAAGAGCATCCCCACTGGGTAGTTGCGGTTTCCTTTTTTAGCCCATCAGGATATGAGCAAGTCATCAAAAAGAAACAAGATTGGGTAGATTTTATTTGCTATATCCCCATAGATAGTCCAAAAAATGCCAATCGTTTTGTGGATTTACTGTCACCAAATATGGCTTTTTTCATTAAATATGATCTGTGGGCAAACCATATATTTGCCGTCAAAAGGAGAAAAATACCACTTTATTTGGTAGCGGCTTCTTTCAGAGCAGAACAGGTTTATTTTTCCGGGTATGGAGGATTCTTTAAGCAACTCCTCTTTTGTTTTGATCATGTTTTTGTACAGAATGAGGCATCAATGGAATTGCTTGAAAAAGCTGGGCTTAAAAACATAAGTTTAACAGGAGATCCTCGATTCGACAATGTATACAAGACCAGTCTTCAACCTAAGCTGTTTCCAGAAATAGCGCAGGGTATCACTCAGAAAGTGATGGTGCTGGGTAGCGTTTGGCAGGAAGACATGGACAACCTCATTCCATTTATTAATGAGTCAAAGGGCCTACAATTTATTATTGCTCCTCATGATATTAATGCAGGAATGATTGAAAATTGGCAGAAGGCCATTACCTTGCCTTCCAAAAAATATTCTGAATTTAGCAAACTGGGGCAACCCACAGCTTGGAATATTTTGATCATTGACAATATTGGCATGCTTTCTTCCTTGTACCAGTTCGCGCATTGGGCGTATATTGGAGGGGCGATGGGTAAAGGACTACACAATATATTGGAACCTCTGGCTTTTGGAATTCCAGTGTTATTTGGGCCATTAAAGAAGGTTTCGAAGTTTCCAGAGGCGGATATTAGCATTCAAAGTGGTTGCGGATTTACAGTTGAGGATGAAAGGGAAGTTAAAACAGTCATGGACAAGCTTAGTCAGCCGGTGGATTATGCGCAGGCCTGCCAGGCAGCAAAG